>CAVUZL010000018.1:0-18945 GCA_963745875.1 uncultured Acidobacteriota bacterium | reverse complement strand
CTCCTCAGCCGCATTGCCGAGCCGACCCGCGGGCGCATCGAGCTGCGGGGGCGCGTCGCCAGCCTCCTCGAAGTCGGCACCGGCTTTCATCCGGACCTGAGCGGTCGCGAGAACGTGTTCCTCAACGGCGCGATCCTCGGTATGGGCCGCCGGGAAATCCGTCGCAAGTTCGACGACATTGTCGAGTTTGCCGAAGTCTCCCGTTTCATCGATACGGCGGTGAAGCACTACTCGAGCGGGATGTATTTGCGTTTGGCGTTCGCGGTCGCCGCGCATCTGGACGGCGAGATCCTCCTGGTGGACGAAGTGCTGGCGGTTGGCGACGTCGCCTTTCAGCAGAAGTGCCTTGGGAAGATCCAGGACGTCGGCCGCGGCGGCAGGACGGTCATGTTCGTCACTCACAATATGTCCGCGGCGGCCGCCTTATGCCAGCGTGGGATTCTGATCGATGGCGGGCGAGTAGCGGTGGATGCCGGCGTGCAGGACGCGATCAAGACCTACCTTGGCAGCGGTACGTCGGCCTCGCAGACGTGGAACGTGGCTGACGTTCGGCGCGACCACGGACGCGGTGAGCGCGTCAGGTTCACCCGCATCGACGCATTGCCGCGCGATCCCGACGGTTTTCGGTATCGGGAGGAGCTGCGGTTTCGCGTCCATCTGTCTTCGCTGTCCACGTTGTCTCCGATATACGTCGGCGCCGGGATCGACGACATTCTCGGTCAGCGTCTCGCGACCTTCGAAAGCAACGAGATCGAATTCAGCCTCGACGTCGAATCGGGATGCGACTATGTCTGCGAGCTCCGGGTGCCGCGGCCGTACCTGAATCCGGGGCGCTACTTTCTGTCGGTCAGCGTCTTTTCCGGCCAGATTTACTACGACGCCCTCTTCCACGTCGCCGCGTTCGAGATCCTGCCAATCGATGTCGATTCGGGCGACTATTTCGAACCGATACCGGGCGCGGGCGCGCTGCGGCTGCCGTATCAGTGGCATCGCGCGGAGATCGCGTCGTGATGTGCTTCGCGATCGTGGCACCGGCGGAGGTGTTCGCATGATTCGTCTGGCCATCATCGGCTGCGGAAAAGTGGTCGAGACGTTTCATCTGCCGGCCCTGGCGCGCGTGCCGGAACTGACGCTGTCGGCGCTCGTCGATGTCGACACCGCGCGGGCGAGCGTGCTCGCTGCCAGTGCCGGTGTGCCCGACGCACGGGTGTCATCCAACGTGCGCGAGGTCGTCGATACCTGCGACGCCGCCCTGATCGCGCTGCCCAACCATCTGCACGCGGACGTCGGCACCCGTCTGCTCGAAGCGGGGCGTCACGTGCTGATCGAGAAGCCGATGGCGACCACCGTCGCCGAATGCGATCGGCTGATCGATGCCGCCCGCGCTTCCGGCGCGGTGCTCGGCGTCGCCATGGTTCGCCGTTTCAGCCCGGCCTATCAGATTGTTGCGGAGTTGGCGGCCAGCCAGGCATTTGGCGCGGTGCGCCGCGTCCGCGTGCGCGACGGCGTCGTCTACAACTGGCCGGCAGCAACAGGGTTCTTCGTCAAGCGCTCCGAAGCTGGCGGCGGCGTGCTCGTCGATTTCGGGCCGCACGTTCTCGACGGGCTGCTCTGGTGGCTCGGTTCGCTCACGCTCGAATCCTACGAAGACGACGCCTATGGCGGCGTCGAAGCGGAATGCCACCTGGAGTTGCGGTCGTCTTCGGGAGCCATCGTCGAGGTCGAGCTCTCGCGGCTGCGACTGCTTCCCTGCACGGCTCGCATCGAATTCGAGCGCGCCACGCTGGAAGTCAACCTTCGCAGCGGTACCGTCGATCTTGCGGTCGGCGATTCGTTGCATCCGATTCGCGGGCAGGTCGGCAGCGGCACCGTTGGCGCGTGGACGGCTGGCGTCGATCCGTTCGCACTACAGCTCTCCGCATTCGCCGCCGATATCGTGGCCCGCCGCGGCGTGTTGCCGACCGCGGTTGCGGCCCGCGACCTCGCAGCGTTGTTCGAGGCCTGTGCGGCGATCCGTCGTCGGTTGACCGGCGTCGCCACCCCGGCGGTGGTTGGGGCGAGACGTTCGTGAAAGTACTGCTGTTCGGCGGCACGGGCTTCATCGGCAGCCGCGTGGCCGACGTGCTGATCCTCAGCCGCGGCAGCGAGGTCCGCGTCACCGTTCGTGACTACCGCAAAGCCATCAGGCTCGGACGGCTGCCGGTGGAGTGGGTTGACGCGCCGGTCGCGGATATCACGCGCATGCGTGAAGCCGCGCAAGGCTGCGACGCCGTGGTCTGCTGCGCGCACCCGTTCGGTTCACCACGCGAAGCCGAGGCCGCACTGGAGATCTGCCGCAGCGCCGCGGCCGCCGCGGCCGCGACCACGACACGCCGGCTTGTGTTTCTCAGCAGCACCGCGGTCTACGGCACGCGCTGCGGTGACGTGGACCTCGATATTCCGCCGAAGCCCGACACCGCCTACGGTTCGATCAAGATGCAGTGCGAGGCGCTGCTCGCGCGCGAGCACGACGAGGGCACCCTCCGGTTGGTGGTGCTGCGGCCGTCGATTGTTTACGGGCCGTTCAGCCCGAGCTGGACGGCGCTGCCGGCGCGCCAGATGCTGAGCGGCGACCTGGTGCTGCCCGCCGGGGCCGCGGGCGCCTGCAATGCGGTGTACGTCGACGACGTGGCGCAGGCGATCGCCGCCGCGGTGGCGCTCGATACGACGACGCGCGTGACCCTGAACGTGAGCGGTCCGGAGCGTCTGACCTGGCGCCGGTTCTACGGTTGCTACGAGTCTGTGGTGCGACCCGGTTCCGTTGTCGAATGGACGCTCGAGGCCATCGCGGAGGCGACCGAGATACAAGAGCGTGAGCGCCGCGGCTGGAGTGCGCTCAAACGCGCCGTGCGCGATCGGACGGTGCGCGAACGGCTCAACGAGATCCCGGTGTTGGCAAAGCTGAATCAATTCGGCAAGTCGTTTGGCTGGGCCGGACTGCCTCCGATTGCCGTCGGCTCAGCGGCGTCCTCCGCCCCCGGCTCGCGTCGGGCCTTCGCGCCGCATGTGCCGTCGTCGATGCTGCTGGATCTCTATCTGCGCGCTCCCCACGTGGGCAGCGCGCCCGCGTCCGACGTGCTCGGTGTGTCGCCGCGCGGCCTTGCCGCGGGCATGGTGCCGACCCTCGAGTGGCTCAAGTGGGCCGGCTTGACGGCGGAAGGCCCGGCGTGACGCCGCCGCCGTCCGTTGCCTTCGTGATCCCGCATCCCTACGTCGATGCGCTCGCCTGCTTTCGCGAGCCGATCAACTACCTCGCGGCCGCCGGCTGGCAGGTGGATCTCCATACGATGCTGTCGCCGCTGCATCCTGTGCCGTTCTTCGGCCGCCCCAATGTCCGTCTGATCCCGCTCGAGATGACGCCGAGCGGTGCGATCGCGCTGGTCAGCCGTCTGGCGCTGCGGCGGCCCAGCTACGACTGGATCGTCAGCGTCCCTCAGTGGGCCCTGCACTATGCGTCGCTGGCAGCGCGATTCGCAGGCATCCCGATGGGGTGCATTTCCGACGAGCTGCGGTCGGATGCGGAGGCGGCCACCGACGAGCAGCGCGGATGGAGAGCACGAGAGCGGAGCGCGCATCAGCGCTGCCGCTGGACGATTGCGCTCAGTCAGGAGCGCGCCGATTTCGTTCGCCAAGACAACCAGCTGGGCGCCGACCATCGAATCTTCGTTGTGCCGAACGCTCCGTCCGGCGCCGCTCGACGTCTGAAGAGCCGGTATTACCAGGACGCCCTGGGCTTGTCGGACGGGACGCGTGTGCTGCTTCACGCCGGCAGCCTGTGGTGGTCGGCGGCGAACGAGCTGATCGAATCGAGCCCCACCTGGACACGGGACTGGACCGTCATCTTCCAGGGTCGATTCATCGCGCCTCGTGACTGGCACGACACGCCGGCCGTTCGTCTGTCGGAACAAGTGCTGCCGGCTACGCTCCTCGACTACGCCGCCTCGTCGGCCACCATCGGCCTCGCGCTCTACGACGCATCCCGCGAGAACAATCGCATGATGGGTACGGCATCCGGCAAGGTCGCTTTGTATATGAAGAATGCGCTGCCGGTGATTGCCACGGATCAATCCGGCCTCGACTGGCTCGAACGCGAGCAGTGCGGCGTTCTAGTCTCGTCGGTTCACGACATTCCGTCGGCGGCTGATCGCATCTGGGCCGACTACGACGCCTACGTGGGCAACGTCAAGCGCTACTTCGATGCGACGCTGGAGTTTGGGTCGCACTTCCGCCCGGTCGCGGAGTTCATGGCGAGCGTCAGCACACAAGAATCCTGAATGCCCTGGACCGATCCGTTGCGCGTCGTCTTGAGGGGGTTCATCCCGTCGGCCGTCCTCGAGAAACGGGCAGGTCTCAAGGCTTTCCGCCTTGCCGAAATTGAGAACCGGCTCCGGCGGTGTCTGCACGGCGAACAGACGACGGTCACGATCGCTGGAGATTCGGCCGCGTGCCCCGAAGCGACCGTCGTGTTTGAATCCTTGACGAGGGTCCTCAGAGGGGAAACGCGGCTTCCGCCCGCAATCTTCGACATCGACGGCATGTCAGGACGCAGGTATCGGTCGTTGATCAACGACGCCATGGCGACGCTGCCCGACGCCAGGTATCTCGAGATCGGCAGCTGGGCAGGATCTACGGCCTGTTCGGCGATGTACGGGAATCCGCTGACGATCACATGCATCGACAACTGGTCGGAATTTGGCGGCCCGAAGCAGCAATTCCTCGACAACGTGGCGATGGCGCGAAGTGACGCCGCGAACTTCACGCTCATTGAGTCCGATTTTCGCCAGGTCGATTACCGCCAGATCGGGCGGTTCAACACGTTTCTCTTCGACGGTCCCCACAGCGAGCGCGATCACTACGATGGCATCACGCTGGTACAGCCGGCCCTCGACGACGTATTCATTCTCATCGTCGACGACTGGAACTGGCCGTCGGTCAGATTCGGCACGCTCCAGGGCCTGGCGGATCAGAAGATCGACCAGCTGCTGGCCGTCGAAATCAGAAGCACGCAGGACAACACGCATCCCACACGCGCCATCCGAAAGCACAGCGATTGGCACAACGGCTATTGCCTGTGCGTGTGCCGGAAGGCCGGTTAGCTGGAGTGGTGCCGACGCTCAATACGCTCTATCGGGTTTCCGACAAGAGCAACGCCAAGGCCAAGCTGCCGCAGGCCGACAAGTTCCACTGCCTGCGTAATTTCATAGAGGTCTTCGGCGCCGTCAACCTGATCATCTACGCGGATAATTGCTCGCCTGACACGATACGCGCGCTTCAGCAGTTCGGCGTCCCCGTCGTGACGGTGGCCCTTGGCAATGCCGCTTCGTTCCTCTTCGTGCTCGATCGGGCCCTCGAACGGTTTTCCGATTCCGACCATGTGTATTTTGTCGAGGACGATTACCTGCATCTGCCCGGCTCGAAGGATGTGCTGCTCGAGGGGTTGGCGATCGCCGACTACGTCACGCTTTACGACCATCCCGACAAGTACCTCGATTTCGGCAAGGGCTCGTTCGATCCGTTCATTCGCGGCGGCGGAGAAGACACGAAGGTGTTCCTCACGAAAGGCTCCCACTGGAAGCGAACGAATGCCGCCACGATGACGTTTGCCGCGCGAGTCGAGGTCCTGCGGCAGGACTATCGGGTGTGGTCGACCTTCAAGACGAATGACCACGCCGCTTTCCATCGCCTGACCGGCGGACGTATGTCGCTCGGCACCAGCTGGCGCGTTCTGAAAAACCGCCTCTCGTTCAAGGGGCTGTGGCGTCCCCGTAACGTTCCGACGATCGCCCGGGTCATCGTCAGTCAGGTCCGAGACACGTTTCGACGACCTATACGGACCTTGATTGTCTGCCTGCCAGGACGCTCGACGCATGTCGAGCTGAAGTGGCTGGCGCCGCTCACGGATTGGCGCCGCGTCTGATGCCGAGGCCGAGTCCGCTGTGAGGACGCCCGATCGCGTTGTGTTCGTCACCACCGACTTCCGCCCATCGACAGGCGGCATCGCCGATTACCTGCATCGGCTCGCCGATTCGCTGACTGTGCACGTGCCGGTCACTGTGATGAGCACGGTCGCGTCCCAAGGCGCGTCCTGGCCGCATCGCTACCAGCTCGACGAGCTGGCGCCGTTGCCTGCCCGGCAGCTCGGGTCGCGCGTCGGCGACGGCATTCCCACGGTCAGAAAGCTGCACACGGCGCTCTATTTCGCTGCGATGCGGCGATTCGGGAACGAGGTGATCGCGCGAATCGGGCTTCGATCGGACGAGAAGGTCGTCGTCCTGATCGGCCTGTGGGACACGGCATCGCATTTCTGGTGCGAGGCAGCAGGCCGTTCCGGTTTGCCGTATTACCTGTTCGCCCACGGCGCGGAGTTGGTCAGCAGCCTGTACGGAGGCCTGCCCGAATGGCGCCGCCAGGATTTTTGTGAGGCAACGGGAATCATCGCCAACAGCAGGGCCACCGCAGCATTGATCAGCGATCGCATCGCACCCCCGCACGCACCGGTCGTTGTGAACCCACCGGTGAGTGCGCCTTCGGATAGCAGCAGGGCGCAGGCCGTGGAACTCAGGCGGCGGATCGGCGTCGGCGATGGACCGGTGCTCCTCAGCGTGGGGAGGCTGGTTGCGCGCAAAGGTTTTGATCTGGTGATTCGCAGCGTCGCCGATCTTCGTCCGGAGTTGCCCGGCCTCACCTACGTGATAGCGGGAGACGGCGGGGAACGTGCGCACCTCGAAGCGCTCTCGCGAGACCTGGATCTGTCGAACCAGGTGCGGTTTCTCGGTGTCGTTGACGACGATACGAAGTGGGCGGCCTACGATGCGTGTGACGTCTTCGTCATGCCCAATCGCGTGTTGGGTGGATCCGACTTCGAGGGCTTCGGCATCGTGTTTCTCGAGGCGGGACTATCCCAGCGGGCGGTGATCGGCGGTCGGAACGGCGGCACCGCCGACGCCGTCGTCGACGAGTTGACCGGTCTGCTCGTCGATCCGGAGAAGCCGGGATCCCTCACGCGCGCGATTCGCCGGCTGGTGTGCGACGCGGCGCTGCGGGATCGTCTCGGTAGAGCGGGCGCGATCCGCGCGCGCGATCTACATAATGCCGACGCCGCCGGCGCGGCGTTGTGGCGGCATCTGGTTGGTCAGGACGCGTCGGACGATGACGGACGCTAGGCCCCGGGTTCGCGCGGTCATGACGATGCTGACGCTGGCAGCGCTGGGCGTCGGCGTATTGCAATTCTATTTGCTGCGCCACGCGCTGCCGACGCCGGATGCCCTGATGTATTTTCAGGTCGCCGATCAGATTCAGCGTGTCGGCTATCGCCATGCGCTCCCGGTGCACTGGTCGCCGTTGTATCCGCTGTTCGTTCTGGTCACGCGCCTGGTTCTTCCATCGGACGGCGTGCGTGAACTGACCGCCACATCCGCAGGCGACGCCGTGCTGCTCGTCGGGCTCTGTCTCGCGGTCGTCGCCGTGTTCGCATCGCTCGCGCGAATGTGCTGGCCGGACGACGAGCGTCCGCAGGCGGCGTGGGTGGCATATGCGGGCGCACTCGCGCTGTTTTGCGCGTTCGCGCTGCTGCGCGTCGGCCTTCGGCTGCCGGACGCACTCGTCACGTCGCTCGTGGTCGCAGCGCTGTGGGCGTGGGGGCGAGCGTTCGGCGCGCGACTTGATCTTCGCTGGGCGCTGGCGGCGGGCCTCTGCGGTGGGCTCAGCTACCTCGCCCGATCGAATCTCCTGCACTGGTCACTGGTGGTGGCGATGGTCGCATGTGCCGTCGCGCCCGGCGTCGCGCTCGGCCGCCGGTTCGCCGCCTTCGCGGCGTTCGGGATCGGGCTGCTGGTGTTTGTCGGGCCGCAGATCTACGTCCTGTCGACCGACCGCGGGGAGTTCACGTACGGCGAGACCGGCAAGCTGGTGTTTTCAGAGTCCTACGGAGCGACCTACCCGAACGGCTATCCTGCGTGGCCGTTGAGAAAAAGCGCCGGCGATGTCCGCATCTTCACCGAGAAGCATGTCCTGAACGTGCCTGGCTTCTACGATCCAGGCCGCGAGATGGAGGACGCGATCGTCGCCGTGCATTGGTGGGTGCTGCCGTGGTCGATTATTCGAGGGGCCAACATCTGCCTGTTCGGCAACTGGGCGCCGAGCTTCACGTTGATGTGGCCGCTGTTGTGGGGCCTGTGGCCGGTGGCGGTGTTCGACCTCCGGCGTCGAACCGCGGCCGACGATCCGCGATCGACGCTGCGTCGCCGGGTCGCGTGGCTGTTGATTCTGGCCGGCTCGGCGGGCTTCGCGATGCACCTCCTGAGCTTCTGTATCGGCTATTACATGCCGCCGTACGTGATCGCGCTGTTCGCCGGCGCCACTCTTCTCGTCCTCGATGTCATCCCGCGAGACGAGATCGCCGTCCGCTACCGGGCGTGCTATGTCGTCGCCTGCGGATTTGCGATCGTCTCGGTGCTCTGGACGCTGCACTATTTCCGCGCGGCGGAGCGTCGCGGGCAGAGTACCGGGTTAGCGGACGCGCAGACGCTGGGCCGCCGCCTGGCGGTACTCCCGGCCGGGCCTGACGGCCTGCGCCGGATCGCGGTCGCTGGCAACTGGAGCGGCCTCTACGCCGCCCGGCTTTCGGGCAGCCAGGTGCTCGCGGATCTGCCGGACGTTGCGGCGCTGCACGACCCCGCGCGGTGGGCCTCGGCAGTGCGGGCGTTGCGCGAAGAAGGTGTGACCGCGGTCCTGATCGAACGCGGCGAAGTCCGACTTGACGATCCCTGGCGCTCAGAGCCGGTCACGTCCACGTGGAGCATCGTCGACATCGGACAGGACGGCGTGGGTGACACTCGGTGAAGCAGCTCACGGCGTGCCCGTCCTGTGGCAGCCAGTCGCTGCGGGCGTTTGCGTTCACCGTCCCAGAAGAACGCAGTGGTGACATGCATGTCGGACAGACACGGTGCCGTGCTTGCGATCTGGTGTTCAGTAACCCGGTCGCCGAGGCCGAGGATCTGGCCCGCTACTACGATGCCGCGTACTACGAGGAAGCGCAGCGCGAGTACAACCCCGACACGCCGGGACTCGAAGCCTCGGTGCGCGGACGTGTGGCCGCCGAGATGGCATGGCTGCACAAGGCGGTCGTGCCGCATGTCGCAAGTCGCGGAGCATTTCTCGAGATTGGGCCAGGTTACGGCGGCCTCCTGGCGGCGGCCCGCGAGCTCGGATTCAACGCGTTCGGCGTCGAGCCGTCGGCGCGCGTTGCGGCGTTCGCGCGCGACGTGATGGGCCTGACTGGTGTGCGGCACGCGATGTTCGAGCCGGCCGACTGGCCTGCCGCATCGTTCGACGCGATCTACTCATACATGGTCATCGAGCACGTCTCCGATCTGCACGCGTTCGTGGCAGGGCTGTTCGCCCTCCTGAAACCGGGCGGGCTCACGATCATCGGCACGGAGAATCACCACAACGTGTGGGTGATGGTGCGGCGGGTGCGCAGCTGGCTCAAGGGTCGTCGCGTCCCCGAATTTCAGACCGCCAATCATCACACGTTCTATTTCTCGGACCGCAGTCTGCGCGCCTTGTGCGTCCGCCACGGTTTCGAGGTGTTCCGCTGCCACGTCTTCAACCCACCGCTAGCCGACAAGCTGGCGAAGGCGCGCTTTCGGTCGTGGTACTCGAAAGCGGCGTTCTACGCGCTGCACTATGCCGATGCGTGGACCGGCCGCGGCGGCCGCGTGCTGGTATGGTGCCGGAAACCCGCCTGATGCCAGGCGCAATGGCGAGCGAAGCATCAGGGGTGGCGTCGACCGAACCACGCCGTCCGTCGGCCTGCCTGCTGATCCTGAACTACAACGGCGTGCAGCACCTGGAGGACTGCCTGTCCTCCGCGCTGTTGGCCGCCCGGAGCTGGGACGCCTCGACGCGGGTCGTGCTCGTGGACAACCGCAGCACGGACGACAGCGTCGCGTTCACGCGCGCACGCTTTCCGTCCGTCGACATCGTGGTCAGTCCTCGCAACGACTTTCTGTTTTCCTTGAATGCGGTGGCTGTGTCGCGGCCGGAAGACCTGATCGTGGTGCTGAACAACGACATGCGATTCGACGCGGGTTTCATCGCGCCGTTGGCGGCGCACTTCGAGCGTCCTGACGTCTGTGCGGTCGGGTCGGCAATGCGCTCGTGGGAGGGCGATCGGGACACGATCGGACCGCGCTGCGCCCGCGTATCGCATTGCTGGTTTTATAAGTGGTGGCGGACCGACGTTCAAGAGACCAGCCTGACGCTCGAGGCGTGTGGCGGCGCCGTCGCGTATCGTCGCCGGATGTTCGTCGAACTCGAAGGATTCGATTCACTCTATCGTCCCGGCTACTACGAGGATCTGGACGTCTCGTATCGGGCGTGGGCGAGTGGCTGGACCGTCCTGTACGAGCCGCGCAGTGTTGTGTATCACAAGGTCAGCATCAGCATGCTGGAACGCTACGGCCCGGTCGGTCAATTGCGGATGATGTATCGCAACCACGTGCTGTTCACGGTGAAGAACGTCGGGGGCATCGCGTTCCTCGCAGGCTTCCTCGCGATGCTGCCGATTCGGGCGGTTCGTCCGCTCCTGCGTGGTGACTCGGTGCCGCTGGTGGGACTGTTGCGCGCGATTCCGCGCCTGCCGACGGCGCTGGCGAGGCGTCTGCGCCGCGCCCCACGCCCGCTGGATCTGACCGCCTTCGAAGCAGTGCGAACGCTGGAACCGCGCGATGTCTGATGCGCGCCCGATGCGCTGGGTGGTGTGGCCTCTGCTGGCAGTCGGCGCGGCGCTTCGCATCGCGATGTACCTGCACAATCGTTCGCTGTCGAACGACGAGGCGAGTTACGCGCACGAGCTCATCTCGCGGTCCTACGGTCACGCCACGCTTCACACCGCGCCGCTTTTCAAGTGGTCGATTCAGCGGGCAACGGATTGGTTCGGCGACAGCGAGTTCGCGCTGCGCCTGCCGTCGCTCCTCTTCGGACTGCTCTCGCTCGCGTTGTTCGCGAAGCTGATCTCGCAGCTGCTGGAGCCGAGGGCGCAGACATGTGCGCTGCTGCTGTTTGCCGTCGCCGACAAGCTGATTTATTACTCCACCGAACTCAAGCCGTACGCCGGCGACGTGGCGTTCGCGCTCATGATCCTGTTGATTGGACTGCGGCTGATGAAAACGCGCCCGACGATGGTTGGGACGGTTGGCGCCGCTGTCGCCGGCGCCATCGCCGTCTGGTGGTCGCTGCCCTCCCTGTTTGTCTGCGCTGGTGTCGGCGCGACGCTCATCCTCACAGCCTTTGGCGATCGTGATCTGCAGCGCACGGCGCGCGTTTCGGCCGTCGCAGGGATCTGGGCGCTCAGCTTCGCATCGCTCTATTTTCTGACCCAGCTGCGCGATGCCACCGTCGATCCGGGCCTGCAACAATCGTGGAAGACAGGATTCATGCCGCTGCCGCCACGGTCTGTGGCGGACCTCGAGTGGTACCCGGTCGCCTTCATCAAGCTCTTCGTCGACCCCGGGACGTTCGTGTTGCCGGGCGTCGCCGCGCTGGCCTTTCTCGTCGGCTGCGTCCTGTTGCGGCAACGGCAGCACAGGGCAACGCTGCTCATGCTCTCTCCATTCGTTTTTGTGCTCGCCGCGTCGACGCTCGGTCGCTATCCCTTCACCGCGCGTTTAATGCTGTTCATGCTGCCCGTCTGTCTGCTGTTCATTGCCGAAGGGGCAGCATGGATCTCGCGACAGTCGTGGATGCTTGCGGGCCCGTTCACGGTCATGCTGCTGATGCCGACCGTTGTGATGGCGACGTACCACTTGAAGAAGCCGGTCGAGGTCGAGCAAATCAAGCCAGTCCTCGGCCACATTACCGAAGGCTGGCAGCAGGGCGATCGCCTCTTCGTCTACGCCGGTGCCGGTCCGGCGTTCGACTACTACGCACCTCGGTATGCCTTCCCGCCGAGCGCGATTCTTCGCGGCGCCCATGCACGCGACGACTGGCAGCGGCTGTTCGATCATGTCGATCGCCTCCGTGGACAGGGCCGCGTCTGGATTCTGTTGTCGCATATCTATACGTGGGGCAGCGCGAGCGAGGAGACGCTCATTCTGTTCCGGCTCGATCAGCTCGGCAAACGTCTCGACAGTTTCACGCGCGTAGACGCCTCGTCGTATCTCTACGAGCTGCCGTGAGAATCCTTGCGCTCGAAAACGAGATGTCCTCGCGCCGCGGCGGCCAGGAGCGGAGCCTGCTCGCCATGTGCGAAGGCCTTGCCGCGCGCGGCCACACGATCGTGCTCGGTTACGTCCGATCCGGTGATTTCGAAGGTCGCTATCGCCGGTGCTGCGAGCAACTCATCAAGGTCGATGGCTATACGGTTGATCGGTCGAGGACGACGGCGTCGCTGGTCGATTTTGGCGTGTCGCTGCTGGCGTTGCGGGCTGCGCGGGCCGACGTGGTTTACGCGAACCAGTATCTCGACAGCCCGCTTGCGCGCACGTCCGCGATGACGTCGCGGCGACCGTTTGTCTGCCACCTGCGCCTGCCGCCGCCGGACAGGTTCTCATTTCAGTATCGCTACGGGATGCGCGGCGCGGTCCGGCTGATCGCCAACTCCCGCCAGACCCGGGACGACTACGTGGCGCACGGGTTCCGCGGCGACCGCATCGATGTTGTCTACAACGGAATCGATGCGGCGGCGTGTCAGCCGGCGCACAGCGCCGCAGAGATCAGGCAGCGGTTGGGGATCGCCGCGTCATCGTTCCTGGTGGCCTTTGCCGGGCGGCTGCATCCGGGCAAAGGGATCGAGACCCTCGTGGACGCGGTCTCGCGTCTTGCGCCGCCGGTCGATCTCGTGATCGCCGGCCGCGACCACGAGGACGGCTCCGGCCGTTCATTCGAAGCCGAGGTGAGGCAGGCCATCCGCGACCGCGGCGTCGAGTCGCGATGCCACCTGGTCGGGCACATCGATCCGATCGCCGATGTGTTTGCCGCCGCGGAGGTCACCGTCCTGCCGAGCGTCATCAGCGAAACCTTCGGTCGGGCGGTCGTCGAATCGATGGCATGCGGGACGCCCGTGGTCGCGTCGCGGATCGGCGGCATCCCGGAAATCATGACCGGCGAGTTCGCCGGGCACCTGGTGCCGCCCGGCGACGCGCCGGCTCTGGCGGCGAAGCTCGAGCAATTTCGCACCTGGCGGGCCCGCGATCCGGATCTTGGCGTCAGAGGCCGTGAACACGTCGAGCGCCACTTTGCCCTGACGTCCTCCATCGACGGCGTTGATGCGGTACTTCGCCGCGTACTCGACGAATGGCATGCCGGGACCGCGGTGCGGGCGGCAACGGCAGGCGTCTGGTAGCCGTGCGCGTCTGTCTGATTTCGTCGGTGCATCCGTGGGTCAACCCGCGGCTCGTGAAAGAGGCCGACTGGCTCGCGTCGCACGGGCACACAGTCACGGTCGTCACGAAACGCATCGACGCCTGGTCCGATTCCCGCGACGCAGCGTTGCTGGCCGGAAAACGGTGGACGACGGATCGCGTGAATCTGCTACGTAACGATCCGTCCGGTCACAATCGCTGGCTGCGCTCTGCCGTTCGAGCGGAGTTGGCGCTGCGCGCATACCGGTGGACCGGCGCGCTGCGTCTGGCGGAGGAGGGCTACTACCGGGGCTTCGCCGACGTGCTCGCCGCGGCGACACGAACGCGCGCGAATTTGTACATCGCACACACCCAGGGTGCGATGCCGATTGCGGCACGTGCCGCGGCCGCGAGCGGCGCGCGCTGGGGGTTCGATTGCGAGGATCTGCTCGCTGAAGAACAGGCGGACGGTCTGCAGAACCCACATCTGCGCCGCGCGATTCTGGACATCGAGCGCGTCTATTTGTCGCAGGCGTCGTATGTCACGACGACGTCGCACGCGATGGCCAACTACCTCGCGACGACGTATGGGATTCGCAAGCCGTACGTGGTGCGGAACGTCTTCGCGCAAACCGAGCTGGCCGGTGTGCCGGAACCACGCGCTCGAGGTGTCCATGACGTCGTCGAATTGGTGTGGATGTCGGCGACGATTGGTCCAGGTCGCGGCATCGAAGATGCGATTCAAGCCCTGGCGGCGTTGCCTGATCACGTCCGGCTCACATTGTTCGGCCGCATCCTTCCGGCTTACGAGGCGCCGCTCGCCGCGCTGCTGTCGACGTCTGGTGTTACCGGCCGCGTCACGATGAGGCCGATTCCCGAGCCGGCCGCGATCATGCCGACAATCGCGAAGCACGACATCGGCCTGACCATGGATCTCAACGACTGCCTGAACCGCAGCCTGACCATCTGCAACAAGCTGTTTCTCTACCTGCAGGCCGGCCTCGCGGTCGGTGCGACCGACACGCCCGGTCAACGCGAAGTGCTCGACGATGTGCCGCAGTGCGGTTTTCTGTACGAGCCCGGCAACGTGCCGGCGCTGACCGCCGCGCTGTCTTCGCTCGTCGCCGATCGCTCGGCGCTGCTGACGGCGCGGGACGCATCCTGGCGGGCGGGCAGGGAGCGCTACAACTGGGACCGCGACGCCGAAGTGTTCCAGACGGCGATCGAAGGCCGCGCAACGTGAGACGCGTTGTCCTCGTTGCGCCGGAGTTTCCACCGTCCAATACTGCGGGCGCGCACCGGCCACGCCTGTTCGCGAAGCACCTGCCGGCGTTCGGCTGGACGCCGACGGTGTTGACGATCCGACGCGAGGCGATCGAAGGGCCGCTGGACCCGATGCTCGATCGGCTGGTCGATTCGAGCCTCGCCGTCGTCCGCACCGGCGCATTGCCGGTTCGGCCGGTCCGCGTCATCGGTGACCTTGGCCTGCGAACGCTCTGGCCCCACGCGTTGGCGCTCGCGGCGGCCGCACGTCGCGGCGAAGTGGACGCCATCGTCCTGTTCGGACCGCCGTGGTTTTCGTTCGTGCTTGGCCCCTTCATGCACCGCCGGTGGGGGACGCCGTTCGTCGTCGATTACATTGATCCGTGGATCTCGGACTGGACCGCCTCGCATCGGTTTCCCGGCAAGGGCTGGTTTTATCACCGCGCCGCGGTCGCGATCGAACCCAGTGTGCTGCGGTCCGCGGCACACGTCACGGCTGTTTCCCAGGGCATTTTGTCCGACCTGCTACGCGCGCTATCCGTGGCTCGATCCGGCCCGCATGACCGCGATGCCCTATGGCGCGGAGCCGGACGACATCGAGGCCTCGGCTCGGCTCCAGGTCGATCCGCCGGATTTCTGTGGCGGTGGCGACGAACTGACGATGTGCTTCACTGGAGCGATTCAGCCGAACGGCGGCGCGATTCTGAGGGCGGTCCTGGGCGCGATCGCGGATCTCGTCCGCTCCGACTCAGCGGTCGGCCGGCGGATTCGCCTGCGCGCCTACGGGACGAGCAATCTGTCCTGGGGACACGACCGTTTTGCCGTCGTGCCGGTCGCGCGCCAGCTTGGCGTCGAAGCGCGCGTCTCGGAACTGCCGCAGCGTGTGCCGTACCTGCAGGCGATGGCCGTGTTGCGGTCGTGCGATATCGTGCTGGTGATGGGATCGGCGGATCAGTACTACCATGCCTCGAAGCTCTACCCGGCGATTGTGTCTGGCCGTCCGATTCTGGCGATCTGCCACAGCGCATCCAGTATCCGAACGGTGATGGAGGAGACCGGCGCGGGCATTTGTGTCACTTTCACGGAGGTCAGCGAGATCACGCAGCGGACCGGCGAAATTGCCGCGGCGATCGAGACACTGTCGACAAGGGGTCCGAGGCGGCCGGACGCGGGCGCAATCGAGCGCTTCACAGCGCATGCGTCAACCGCGGCGTTGGCCTCGATTCTGGATCGCGTCGCGCCCGTTTCTGAACCGGCGCAGGTGGAGGCGATGTGAGCGATCTGAGACCCATCGGGATTGGTGTGATAGGACTCGGGCACTGGGGACCGAATCACGTACGCATCTTCAGCCAGTGCGCCGGTGCGCGCGTGGTGGTGGCGGCGGATCCCTCCGCCGATCGCCGCACGCACGTCGGTCAGCTCTATCGTGACGTCGAACTCGTGGCGGATGCGAAGAATGTCTTCGACCGCGACGACGTCGATGCGGTTGTCATTGCCACCCCGGCGAGAACGCACTTCGAAGTCGCCCGCGCGGCGCTCGAGACCGGCAAGCACGTCCTGCTCGAGAAGCCGATGTGCACGTCGCTGGCCGACGCGCAGGCGTTGATCGGTATCGCGGACAGCTGCGGCCGCGCGCTGGTCCACGGCCACGTGTTCGTCTACAACGCCGGGATCCGCTACCTCCACGACGGGCTCGCGACGGATCGGTTCGGCGCCGTTCAATATCTTCACGCAACGCGCACCAATCTCGGGCCGATCCGCCGCGATGTGAACGTGGTCGAGGATCTGGCGACCCACGAGTTGACGATTTTCGACTATCTGTTCGGTCACGGACCGAATTGGGTGTCTGCCGTCGGCAGCCGGTTGCTTGGCACCGACCATGAAGACGTCGCATTCGTGACCCTCGAGTACGGCGCATCGATGCTCGCCCACGTCCACGTCAGCTGGCTGAACCCCCAGAAGGTTCGCGCCATTACCCTGGTCGGCACCCAGCGCATGGTGGTGTGGAACGACATGGAGCCGCTCGAGCAGATTCGCGTTTACGACAAGGGCGTGATGGAGGAGCCGTACTACGACTCGTTCGGCGAGTTCCAGTTGCGCCTTCGCGACGGAGACATCCTGATTCCGCGGCTGAACCTTCAGGAACCGCTCAAGGTGCAGGCGGAGGCGTTCCTGCGTCGGATCCGTACCGGTGAAGCGACGCCGGCGGAGTCCGAGACCGGGCTGCGCGTGGCGGCGTGCCTCGACGCAATCGCCACCTCTCTTCGCGAGGACGGCCGCCGCGTGACCCTCGGATCCGGTGCGCCAGCGTGATCGAGATTCCCGGCCGGCGCTTTGTCAATGTGGCCGACGACGTCAAGCTCGGGCGCGGCGTCACGGTGTTTGAGTTCGTCAATCTCTACGGCTGCGAGATCGGCGACGACAGCCGGATTGGTACCTTCGTGGAGATTCAACGCGACGTCGTCATCGGTCAGCGCGTACGGGTGCAGAGTCATACCTTCATCTGTTCCGGTGTTCGCATCGGCGACGACGTGTTTGTCGGACACAACGTCACGTTCATCAATGACCGGCACCCATCGGCTGAGGGTGCCCGCACCGGCGTCTGGACGCTCGAGCCGATCGTCGTTGGCAATCGCGTCTCGATCGGATCGGGCGTCGTCATCATGTGCGGCGTCACCATCGGCGACGCTGCCCGGATCGGCGCCGGCGCGGTCGTGACGAAGGACGTGCCTGCGGGCGCGACGGTCGCCGGGGTACCGGCGCGTCTACTGCGGCGCTGAGACCATCATGACCAATATTCCGCTCGTCAACCTTCAGCGTCAGTATCAGCACCTCGCGCCCGTGATTGACGCCGCGATCAAAGGCGTCTGCGAGCGCGGCGACTTCATTCTCGGCCGAGCGGTTCAGGAGTTCGAGAGCGCGTTCGCCTTGTACAGTGGCGTCCGCCACTGCATCGGTGTCGCCAGCGGCACCGACGCGCTGCACCTGATCCTGCGCGGGCTCGAGATTGGCCCCGGTGACGAGGTCATCCTGCCGGCGAACACCTTCATCGCGACCGCGCAGGCGGTCTGGTGCTGCGGCGCGACGCCGGTGCTGGTGGACTGCGACCTCGAGACCGCGACGATCGACGTCGCCGCCGTCGCTGGCGCGGTGACCGAGCGGACCAGGGCGATCGTGCCGGTGCACCTCTATGGCCAGCCGGCGAACATGGATCCGTTACTGGCGCTGTCGGCACCCCGCGGGATTCACGTCGTCGAGGATGCTGCGCAGGCGCATGGCGCCGCCTATCGCGGTCGGCGCTGCGGCTCGATGGGCATCGCTGCCGGCTTCAGTTTCTATCCCGGCAAGAACCTTGGCGCATATGGCGATGGCGGCGCGATTACCACCAACGACGATGATCTGGCCGATCGGATACGTCTGCTGCGGAACTGGGGTTCGCCGGAGAAGTACGTGCACACGCGGATGGGCTTCAACTCGCGCCTCGACACCATCCAGGCGGCGGTCCTCGGCGTCAAACTGCCGCACCTCGATTCGTGGAACGCGCGTCGCAATCAGCTGGCGGAAGGCTACCGTGCCGCGCTTGCGGATAATCCATCGTTGGGATTCGTCCAATATGCCGATTGGACCTCTGCCCACGCCTACCATCTCTTCGTCGTCCGTGCTCTGATCGGGGGGCGCGACGAGATTCTGCGAACCCTGCACGCCAGGGGCATTGGCGCCGGTATCCACTACCCGATCGCGATTCACCAACAGGAAGCCGCCAAAGCATTCGTGCCCGCCGGGGCGAGGTTTCCGAATACGGAACGGCTGGCGGCTGAAATATTCTCGCTGCCGCTGTGTCCGGATTTGCGGGACGACGAAGCGCGGATGGTTGCCGATACGTTACTGAGCGCGGCAGCGGCATGCCAGAGTACCGGGTCCCGATAGCGTGCGCGAGGTTCCGCGCAAGGGGACGGTGATTATCGCGGCACAAGGCTGGCACGACGAGCAACCGGGCGGTGCCAACAAGCTGCCGACCGACTTCGCCAGGTTTCTCGCGGCGCGCGGCCATCACGTCACCTATGTGACTCCGTCCACCGCAATCGATGCCAGCGGATCGGAAGTCGTGGACGGCGTCGAGCTCTATCGCTATCCGGCGCCTCGCGCCACATCGCCGAGTGCGCGCAATGTCACGGCACACTGGCGTTTGACCCGAAGCACTGTGGACCAGGTGTCGAGAGCCATGCCGGTGCGGGCGCTTCTTGGCCATGCCCCGCTCCAGTACCTGGCGGCGTCTGGCGGAATCGCGGCCGGCGTGAGG
>CAVUZL010000017.1:0-6511 GCA_963745875.1 uncultured Acidobacteriota bacterium | reverse complement strand
GGTTACGCTGTACAGGAAGCTGGGACGCTCTTCCGAAGCCGACGAGTACCGCTGATTGGAAGCGCTCGAGGCCGGCCCGCGGTCGCCCCTCGAGACAGGCTATACTCGCCGCGAATTAGTATGGCGGAGCGAGACGAGGTCACCCAGCTGCTCGCCAGGATTCGCGACGGCGACGAGCGGGCCGCCGCGCAGCTGATTCCCGTCGTCTACAAAGAGCTGCGCAGGATCGCGGCCGCGATGATGCGACGCGAGCGGTCCGATCACACCCTCCAGCCGACCGCCGTGGTTCATGAAGCCTTCATACGACTGATGGACGGCGAGGCGGCGCGCTTCGAGAATCGCGCCCACTTCTTCGCGATCGCGGCGCGGTCGATGCGGCGCGTCCTGGTCGACCATGCGAGAGGACGCCTCGCCGACAAGCGAGGGGGCCAGCAGCGGCAGGTCGAGCTCGAGGACGACATTGCCCTGACGCCGCAACAGTCGGAGGAAGTGCTGGGACTCGACCAGGCGCTCGACCGGTTGGAGAGCCTCGACTCCCGTCAGGCGCAGATCGTCGAGATGCACTACTTTGCCGGCAATTCGGTTGCCGAGATCGCGCACGTCTTTCAGATCGGAGAACGGACCGTGAAGCGCGAGCTGCAGACCGCCCGGCTCTTCCTGAAACAACAGTTGGAGGCCGCCGGCTGACGCTCGGCGACAGCGTCAGTGCTCGACGGGCGTCCGGGCGCTCCACTCCGTCGCGCGTTCCGGCTTTCCCCACGCCTGATAGAGCTGGACAATCCACTCGCGCACGCGATCGAGCGGATTGGTCACGTTGGACGGGATTGCCGCTTTCCGTTCGACCAGTCCCTGATAGGCATCGAGTAGCAGCCGCTCGGCCTCGGCGTACTTTCCCTCTGCAGTCAGCGTCGCCCCAAGGATGGCCGCCGTGTTGTATCGGTACCACGTGTCTGTCGCGTTCTTGCGCGGGACGGCGAGTTCGCCGAGCAACGCCTCCGCCTCGTCGTATCTCTGCTCCTGCAGATAAAGCAGTCCGATATTGTCAGCTGTCTTCAACGCGTCGGGATGATCGCGGCCAAGCTTGCGCCGCTGAATATCCAGAAGCTGAGTGAGCATGGCGTCGGCCTCCGCCAGCCTCCCTTGCCGGAGGTAGAACAGTCCCAGATTGTTCATGATCAGGCGTGAGTCGGGATGGTCGTGTCCCATGACGCGCTGTCGGAGGCCAAGGACTTGGAGGTACGCGCGCTCGGCATCAGCCGTCCTGCCCTGGCGGTCGTACAACTGCGCCAGGTTGGTCATCGTGTTGAGGGTGTTCTGGTGCTCGATGCCGAGAACGCGTTTTCGGGCGTCCAGGACCTGCACGAACAACGCCTCAGCTTCGGTCAATCGCCGCTGATTTGAATACAGCGCGCCGAGGTTGTTCATGCTGCTGAGCGTGTCCGGGTGCTCTTCGCCGAGCATGTGTCGTCTGGCGTTCAGCACCGCGAGGTAGAGCGGTTCTGCTTTTTCGGGAAGGCCGTGGCTCTTGTACATCAGGGCCAGGTCGTTGGTCGTAGCGAGCGTTGCCGGATGCTCGGCTCCCAGTACTCGGCGTTCCGCCGTCATCGCCTCGAGGAAGAGCGGCTCGGCCTCGGCGATTCGCTCCTGAATCGAAATGCTCATGGCGAGGCTGGCCAGCGCGGCGAGCGTGTCGGGATGCTCGACGCCGAGAACGCGCCGCCGCACCTCGAACGCCTTCCGATAGAGCGATTCCGCTTTCGGGTCATTGCCATCGAGCGTCTCAGTGTCCGCGAGCAGCATCATCGTCGACAGTGTGTTCGGATGCTCCGGACCCAGCACGCGGCGATCAGTGACCAGCACCTTTTCCACCAGCGCCGCCGCCCGTTTGTATCGGCCCTGAAATTGATAGAGCTGCGCGAGTTCGGACATCGCGGCCAGCACGTCCGCGTGCTCGTCGCCGTGGACGCGGCGCAGTTCTTCCAGCGTCGCGTTGTAGAACGTCTCGGCCTCGCGGTACTTCCCCTCCTGGGTGTAGAGCGATGCCAGGTTGCCACGCAGTTCCGTCGTCGACAGATCGTTCGCGCCGGCGAGGGCCTGCCGCAATTCGAGGGCGCGTCGCAGTTGCTCGCGCGCCTGGGAATACAACCCGAGATCCAGATAGGCGCTTCCGATCGTTTGACGTATCGACGCCTCCACCAGCGGCTGTTCGCGAAAGCTGTTGCCGATCCGTGCCGCTGCGCGGTCGAGCGCCGTTCGCACTTTGAGGTCCGGATCGGGTGTGGTGAGGGGACTAGCCTGCGCCCGGACACTCGCCTGGGCCAGAAGATCGTGGCGCAGGAAGTCGCTGACCGCCTTTGCGGTTGCCGCTTCGCTGTCGGCGCGCTGTCGCTCGGCAATCGCCTGGTTCCGTTCCCTTTGCGCTTGTTCTCTCGCTGCCACCGCCCCGTTTCGCTCCCGCGTCGCGCCGTCGCGTTCCTGCACCACGCGGTCCTCGGCGGCCACCGCGAGCCGTTGTGCCACGGTCGCGCGCCGGGCCTGCCACGTACTGACGACAATCCCGCCAGCCAGTGCGACGAACACGGCCGTCACACCTCCAACTAGGGCCTTGTGGCGCCGTGCGAACTTCTCCAGCTGATAGGTGGCGCTGGCCGTGCGCGCGACGATCGGCTGGTCCGACAGATAGCGCCGGACGTCCTCGGCCAACGCCGCCGCCGACGCGTAACGGCGCGCCTTGTCTTTCTCGAGCGCCTTGGCGACGATGGTTTCGATGTCGCCGCGGTAGGTGCGACTCACGGAACTGAGTCGCGCGGGATCTTCATCGCGAATGGTCTGTACCGCTTCGTGTACGCGACTCCCGATCGCGTAGGGCAGGCGTCCCGCCAGCAATTCGAACAGGATCACTCCCATGGCGTACACGTCGCTGCGCGTGTCGAGCTCCAGCGGATCCGCGAGAACCTGTTCGGGGCTCATGTACGCCAACGTGCCCACCAACTGGCCCGCGTCCGTCTGGAGCGTCCCGGGCGCGAAGGCATCGGACAGGCGTGCGACTCCGAAATCGAGAATCCGCGGCTGTCCGGTCCGATCGACGAGGATGTTGGAGGGCTTGAGATCGCGATGAATCAGTCCGCGTCCATGCGCGTGCTGCACCGCATCGCAGATCCTGGCGACGAGCTCGAGCCGTTGCCGTGTGTCGAGACGGTGTGACGCGACATAGTCCCTGAGTGTCTCGCCGACGATGAACTCCATGGCGAAGTACGGCTGCGGACCGAAACCCGAATCGGCGGTGCCCGCCTCGTAGATCTGTGCGATGCCGGGATGTTGCAATCGGCCGAGTGCCTGCGCTTCGCGCTCGAACCGGCGCAGTAATTCTGGACTGGTCAAGCCCGGCTTGATCACTTTCAGGGCCACGACCCGGCGGGGGTGGTCCTGTTCCGCTTCGTAGACCGAACCCATTCCACCTTCGCCGACCAGGCGCAGCACGCGATAGCGTCCGATCGCCTCTGGCAACCATCGTTTGGAGGACCCGCCGGACAGCGCCACCTCCGGGATGCGTGCGTGGTGCTGCCACACCGGCGCAGCGAAGACGCCTGCGCCATCGGTCGCCTGCCTCAGCAAGCCCTCGACGTCCCGTCTGAGTTCGTGGTCACCGAGGCAGATCCCGTCCAGGAACGCGTCGCGGTCGCCGGGCTCGCGCTCGAGGGCGCGTTGGCATAGGTCCTTGACGCGTTGCCAGCGCTCAGGGGTCATCGGCGTATGGCCGGCGATTATAGCGCCGCGGCGCGCTCAATCCCGCCGACTTTGCGGATGCTGGCCCCGGCCTCGCCGATTTTCCGCTTTCTGGGGTGTCGGCGATACCGGCGCCGGTTACCGGACGCCTTGACCTCGGAACCGCCCCGTTTTTCACCACCACGGGTGAATGGAGTAAGTAATGGGAAGCTGCAGCCTGGACGCACTCCGACGTGAGATCGACGACGATCGACCCAGACACGCCCGCGCGCTCCTCTCGGCGGATGCGCGCGCGCAGGCAATCGAACGGGGGCTGATCGGTCTGTACCGGTGGTACTCGGAGCACTCGCAGCGCCGCCGTAACTGGCACGCGGACACGTGCATCGATTGGCGTACCGTTCGGCGCGATCACAGCGATGCGATCGCGACCATCATCGAGGGATTCTTCGCAGTCGAACAGTACACCCCGGACTACGTGGCGCCGCTGCTTCGCCTGATTCGAGGTTCGTACGGTCGATCGCAATGGCACATCCGCTGGGGCGCCGAGGAAGGGAGGCACGCCGACTTGTGGCGGAACGCCGTCGTCGCGCTGGGACGAAGGGACCAGCGGTGGATCGAGGAGTACGCCAGCGAGCTCAGGAAAAATGAATGGGCCCTCCCCTGGGATTCGCCCCGGCACATCGTGTTCTACCAGGTGATTCAGGAACGCGCCACCCAGGTGAGCTATCTCAACCTGGGACTGGCGCTCGAGGGCAAGTCGTCACGGCTGCGGACGCCGCAGGACGCGGCCCTGGCGTCAGCATCCCGGCTCATCGCCGTTGACGAAGCCGCTCACTACGCCTTCTTCGGAGAGGTGGCGCGACTGCTCCTCTATTACGAGCCCGAAGCCTCGCTCGAAGCGCTGGTCGATGTCCTGCGGCATTTCACGATGCCGGCGCGCGACATCATTCCCAACTACGACACCTTCGGCAGCGCACTGCATGACGCGGGCATCTTCGGACGCGCCATTCACTACCGCGACGTGATTGGCGTCGTGCTCGACACCCTCTCGGCGCCCGCGATCCGGGAGCTGGAAGCCGGCGTCCGCAACGCTCGAGAGATTCCGTGGACCGACGGCAGCCGCCGCACGGCGGCGTTTCTCGACACGCTCAACCAGCCCGTAATCGAACGCAAAGTCTCGCAGCTGTTTCGTCGCAACCAGTCACATCTGGTGAGCAGCGGTCTCGATCGACTGTTCGACGCGCAATGGCAGCGAGCCTGGACGTTCGACCAGGCAGGAGAGGAGGCATGATCATGACCAAGAATCCCCTGTGGTCGGCGCTCGACGGGTTCCAGGCCGACCTTCCATCCGGCGGCGCGCCCCTGGCGATCGGACGCCTCGCGTGGTCGCTGGCACAACACCGGGCCGCGATGCCGGCCGAGGTCTGGAAGGCGTCGTGCGCCGCGCTCAGTGACCACCCGGCTGTCGCCCAACTGCTCGAGGATCCGTACTCCCGCGACGCACGGTTGAAACCGGCTGGCTACGCCGGCGATGCCCGCACGCTCGACTACGTCTATCTGCGCCACCCCGGTGCGCAGCCGGTCACGGCCGTCGGACGCGCGCTGTTCGAGGTGAGTACCAGCGTGCCGATTGCCGTCGCCGTGCGCGATCGATGCGCAGCGCTGACCGCGGAGCTCGCGCGGCGGGTTCAACATCAGCCGATCTCGGTCGCCTCAATCGCCTGCGGACACGCGAGAGAGCTGGACCTCATTCCGGAAGACCTCCGCGGCCGGATTCGCTACTGGGGGATCGATCAGGACGCCACCAGCATCGCCCACTGTCGGTCACACGTGGACCTCGCGCAGTCGACGTTCGAAGTCGGGTCGGTCCGCGACATCCTCGCCGGCCGCTTGCGCATTCCGCAGTCCGACCTCGTCTACGCGTCGGGACTGTTCGACTACCTCGACGAGCGCGCCGCAGTGGTACTGCTGAAGCGGATGTTCGCCTCCGTGAGAGTAGGCGGATCGGTGGTGATTCCGAACCTCACGCCGCACAACGAAGAGGTCGGCTACATGGAGGCGGTGATGGACTGGTGGATGTGCTACCGCACGGAAAACGACCTGCGGGAGATGGCGGCGCTGCTGCACGTGGAGTCCACCGAGGTCCGGACCACGACGTTCCTGAGCTGCAAGAACCGGATCGCGTGGCTGCAGATCGACCGGCTCTGCTAGACGTGTCGGGAACGCGTCGAGCAGTCTTCGGGCATACAATGCCACTGACCCTCGCCCCGGCTTTCCGCCTTCAGGAGCAAATCTGACAATGGCTTTCAACCGCTACCTCACCATCCTCTCGCTGCTCGTCGCGACCGGCGCCGCATCGTCAGCGCGGGCGGCCGACCGCGTGCGCGCCGGGCAGTGGGTCGGCACGACCACGGTCGGTGGCAAGACGTATCCGACCTCGAGCTGCCTGTCGGCGGCCGAGGCGGCCGGCATCAACGGCGACGCCAAGGCGATCCAGGCCTATTTGCAGACCATTGTGCCGCCGGAAATCTGCGCGATCAGCGACGTCAAAGCCGAAGGCAGCCAGGTGGTCTATACCGCCTCGTGCACGGCTGGCGCGAAGAAGACCGTGAAAACCGTGACCACCTCATATCACGGCGATCACTCCGAGGGCACGGACACCACCGGCGGTAAGACCGAGGCCAAACTGGTAGGCGCCTGCAAATAGCGTCCGGCCCTGTTGCCGCGAAGCTCGCCCCATCGCCTGGCGTCTGGCGTATAGTCTCCGGAACGTGCGGTTACCGGA
>CAVUZL010000016.1:0-619882 GCA_963745875.1 uncultured Acidobacteriota bacterium | reverse complement strand
AACCGTATCGGCCGCCGGACGTCTAGAATGCCGGCATGGTTCTCGTCCGCGATCTGCATTTTGCAGTCCGGCTGCTCGCGAGAAATCGTGGCTTCGCGATCGCCGCCATCCTGGTGGTGGCACTCGGCACCGGCGCCACTGCCGCCGTGTTCACGGTGGTTCGCGCGGTCCTCCTCAGGCCCCTCCCCTACGCCAGACCCGATCGCATCGTCGCTGTGCGAGTGGACAGCAGCCGCGGCACCCAGCAAACGACGCTGACGACGCAGGAATTCCAGGCGCTGGAGGTGCGATCGGATGTGTTCGACGGCGTGGCGTCGTACATCGGGGTTGACGGCAACCTGACCGGCGTGGACGACATGGAAATCGTCTCGGCGGCGTCGATCACCGAGAATTTCTTCTACGTGCTCGGCGTCAAGCCCTTCCTGGGACGAACCTTGACGCTCAAACAGGACTACGGTCCCCAGTTTGTATCCGGCGTCATGATCAGCTACGAGTTGTGGCAGCGGCGCTGGCGTGGCGATGCCGCGATCGTCGGCCAACACGTCGAGTTCAACAACATCGACACCACCGTGGTCGGGATCGCGCCGCCCGGCTTCTCGCTGCAGTTCGGACCAGGCGCTGCGATTCCCCGGCATGTCGACGTGTGGTTCCCGTACGCCGTCGCCGGTGTGCCGACCGTGCCGTGCTGTCCGGCAATCGCGCGGCTTCGCGACGACGTGACGCTGGCGCAAGCACGCGGCGTCTTGACGGAACTGGCGCGGGGTCTGGTCGCCGCGCATCCGGGCGACTATCGCACCGGCACGATGACGATGACGGCGGCGGCGCTGCCGGACGATCTCGTCCGCGATGTCAGGCCGGCGCTGCTCGCGCTGGCGGGCGCGGTCCTGTTCGTCCTGCTGGTCGCGTGCGCCAACCTCACCAATCTGCTGCTGACGCGCGCCTGTGCACGCACGCGCGAGCTCGCGGTGAGGACGGCGATCGGCGCGTCGCGCGGACAGCTGGTGCGACAGCTCGCGATCGAAAGCCTCGTGCTTGCCGGGATCGGCGGTATCGCCGGCGCGTTGGTCGCGACCTGGGGTGTGCGCGCGCTGATGCTGTTTGCTCCCGCGTCGATGCCGCAGCGCGACAGCGTGACGGTGGACTTCCGGGTGACGCTGATGGCGATCGGTCTGTCGCTCGTCTCGGCGTTGATTTTTGGTCTGGTGCCGGCGTGGCAGGTCACGCGCACCGACCTCACCGCGTCGCTGAAAGCGGATCCGGCCGCCCGCTCCAAAGTCACGCGCGGCTTGCTGGTGTCGGGCCAGCTGGCGCTGTCGTTGATGCTGCTGGTCGGCGCCGGTCTGATGGCGCGGACGTTTCTTTCGCTGACGCGGACGCCGCTCGGATTCCAGCCGGAGCGGATTCTTCTGCTCCGCAGTCAACTGGCGTTTCGCCGATTCCCGACCCGCGACCAGATGATCGCGTTTCAACAGCGTGCGGTGGATGCGCTCGCCGCCCTTCCCGGAGTCGAACGGGTCAGCGCGATGGCGCCGCCGATGCTGCGCGACATCCTGATCTACCGGCGCGTCGCGCTGCGCGGCGATACGCCCGAGATCGCGGCGACGTCAATCACGGTCGTCCCCGACTTCTTCCGGGCGATGGGCATCACGTTGCGTGATGGCCGCGAGTTTACGGTAGGCGACAAGACGACTCCGGAACGGACACCGGTGATTGTCGATCGCGGTCTCGCCGACCAGCTGTTCCCCGGCCGCAGCGCGGTCGTGCGCTTCGTGTTGCTGTCGCCGCACGCCACCAGCGAACAGTGGGCGGAGATCGTCGGCGTGGTCGATCACATCCGATCGAACGACGTGCGGGCGGACGGTCTTCCTCAACTCTACGTCACGTGGCCGCATCGTCCGTCGAACGACATGACGTTCGTGCTGCGGACGACTGGCGATCCGCGCGCACTGGCGTCGACCGCAAAGAACACCGTCGAGGGCCTTGGGCCGGGGCGTCCGGCGCACCTGGCCGAGCCACTGCAGGATCTCGTGGACAGCCAGCGCGCCGACACGCGCTTCGCGTTGTTCGTGCTCGGAACGTTCGCGGTGCTCGCGCTGGTGCTGACCGCGGTCGGCGTCTACAGCGTGGTCGCCTATTCGACCGCGCGGAGAACGCGGGAAATCGCGGTCCGCCGCGCCATCGGCGCCAGCCCGCTCCATATCGTGACGTTGGTCATTGGCGAGGGTCTCGGCTGGACGGCCCTGGGCATCGCCGCTGGCGCATTCGGCGCGCGGATCCTGGCGCAATCGCTGGCGTCGCTGCTCTACGGCGTGGGCGCGACCGACGTGCCGATCTTCGTCGCCACAGCGTTCGGTCTCGGCTTGATCGCGCTTGCCGCGTCCGCGTTGCCGGCGCTCCGTGCCGTGCGCGTGCCGCCGATGCTTGCTCTTCGGTCGGAGTAAATACTAAAATCGGTGTTTCCACACCTCGGGGCGAGGTAGCTCAGTTGGTAGAGCATACGACTGAAAATCGTAGTGTCGACAGTTCGATTCTGTCCCTCGCCACCAAATTCCTAACAATTTTGCGAGTCTTTGGCCTGCAGTCGGCCGCCAGTTGTTCTGGGGTAACACTGGGGTAACAAGCCACGTTCGACACCCTCTGCGCTCCATCGACCGAACTCGACCTGCGGCGTAACACCAGCCACGTCTTGAGGTCGCATCGTCGATATATAGAGCGAAGCCACCTTGGCTCCGCACCTTGCGCGCCTAGTAGCGACGGTCACTCTTGAACATTCGAGAGATCGTTACACCGGTGAAGTTGGCAAGTCGACACGACTATTTGCCGATTCCGGTGCCTGCCTCCAACAGCCGGTAGTAGAACGTGGGCCTTCAGCGTGGACTTACCCACGAACCATCTCGGGCCAGGTTGGCGGAAACGCGCGTGAGATCGACACGTCAATCGCCCCGTGCTCTCCCACCGGTGACGCCCGTCGCCCATGGGAAGCGTAGGTCACCATCAAGACCCACGACGCCGAAGGCCTTTGCCCCGCCTGAACGGAAACGTCGAGCCATGCGCACGCGACCGGGCCGACGCGCTAGCGTCCGCGAAGGGTCGGTTGTGCCTCAGACCGTCGAGGAGCGCTGGAACACGGCGCTCGGCTGTGAGACCTCCGGGGTGGCGCTCGCCATCCTCGAGCAGGTCGTTGCCTTAGAGCATCCGCCGAACGACGCTCCAGGCCCGCCATTCACACGTCGTGCTACTAGCGATGACGTCCGCGTCGGACGTGTCGCTCCAGCCTCGCGTCTGGAAGCCGAGTCCCCACTTGCCTAGACCGGACCCATCCGGAACCGGAGCCGGCTCGCTGCTTGTCCCGCTGCCGCGAGAGCCGCGACCGAGAGCGCATCAGTTGCAAACCGAAACCGGTTGTTTTCGCCAACTTCCATCGCGTTGCCCACGACCGCGACATAGCCGATGGTCAGGGTGACGAAGGCCCACACGAGATGTTGGCGCGATCGCCGGGCCGCATAGAACCAGGCGAATGGTAATCCGATGAGGAGCGCCAGGCACACGTGGCCCCTCGACCAGCGCCCGTATACGCAAGCATCCCACCACACGATCCACCGCCGCAGCGGCGCTAGGTCGCCTTCCGCCACGCTGATGTCCGTCCCGCTCCAGAAGTAGACGTGCCACGCGTGGGCCAGGGCGGCGCCGTACGCGGACGGCTCAGTTCGAAGGACTTCGATGGCATCAGCAACGTAGTCGCGTGACACTTTGAGAAAACCCACGTGGTTGAAGTTCGCGGCCCCGCTCGACTTTCTCTGGGCGGTCAACGCGAAATGCGTCACGAAGCCGGGCACCGAGCGATATTCGAGGGGATACATCCAGATCGGACTGAACGGTTCGATCGCCGCCGCCGCCGACAGTTGATGGGTCTCGAGCAGGCGCTCGATCGTAGCCGGCGCCGCGTAGGCCACCGTCATTCTCGCCAGGCTCATGCCGAGCCATGAACTCGCACCAAAGAATCCGAACACCACCGCGTTCTTGAGATACAGCGCCAGCACCGCGGCGAACGGCAGGAGGGCGGAACGCAGGGTCAGCGAGCGCGTTCCGGGTTCCGCGCACACAACCAGGGCCATCACTGCCACGAAGTACGTCACGTGAAAGAGGGAACGCGTCAGACACAACGCGGCCAGGCACATCCAGAGCACAAACCCTCGCCCATACGACGGCTGATCCGCAAACCTCGAGACACCGACCGCCGCCCACACCACCAGCACGGCCACGGGGAGTTCGTAGAACAAAGTGTGCTCGAGAGCGACCGTCGCCGGACTCATCGCGAAGAGCGTGGTCACGATCATGCTGATCCGTCGCGATACGGCGACGCGTCGCATCAGAACGAACAGCCCGACCTGGAGCGCAAATCCGAAAGCGAGGTAGACCGCGTGATAGACCGCCGTCGCCCGCGAGCCCGCCACTTTCAGCACGACGCCGAGAAACAGGTTGAAAGCGGGAGGTTGCGAATGGAGGTAGAACACACCGCGAAGTAGGTCGCGCCGGAGGATCGCCGGGTCGAGGACCTGCCACGCCCAGTCGAGCCACGATGCATCGAACCGAAGACCCGCAAGGTGGTACCCCGACTCGACTGTCGCGAATATCGCGGCGAGGGCGAACAAGTCGCCGCGCGTCAGTGATGGTCTCAGTGCCTGGTCATCCAACGCGCCATCCGCTTTCGAGTTCTGGGCCACTGGTGATGACTCCCCTCTTGATCAAGAGTGCAGGGTGCGTCTCACTCACGTCATAGCCAGTAGGCAACCCTGATTCGGCGCTGACGACCCACGAGGCTTCGGGGCTACGAGCGTAGAGTTGGGCCAAACGAGCACCGATTCCTCTTGAGATGGCGCCGACCAGTTCCGCGACTGCCCCGTAGGTCGCTCGGATTTGCGCTTGATTCAGGAATTGAACGATGTCCTGAAGTTCGTGAGTCGACGTGCTGCTCTTGCCGGTTGTCTGTCGTCGGACCACCCGAGAAGCCGACGTGCTGCACAACGAACAGAGGCGGTTATCCATTCCATGTTTGCAGCGTTCGGCCAACGGTCTGTCCTGTCTCTGAGCGTTTCCTACGACGCCTCGAGCGCAGAGCCGACGAGCGTGTAAAGTCTTCAACTCCGCTTCGAGGAACGTCGACTCGGCTAATGGGGTATAGGTCGCAGCTCTCTCCGGGCTTCGATAGGCCCCAGCCGACGAACCAACTCCGCCACATTGGCCGCGAGCTTGGCATAGAGTTCGATGTGAAGCTCGCTCTGTTCGTCAGCGACGAACGCCGTGAATCGATTTCGTATCGCGAGTTCTTGAGCATCCGGCGACATCAACTCTAGGGATCGCCAGAACTCGTCGTCTCGGACAACTTCGGGAAGGCGCTCACTTTCCCTGAGCAACTCCGCTAGCTGGCTGTCGCTGAAGGCCATAAGCTCTCCTGACGGTCTGTGGGTGACTTCGCTTTGCCAATTCGACCGTGCGGCGGATATCGTCCTCGAGAGGACCTACGCGGAGATGCTAGCGACGACCGTCGCTGGTTGCAACTGGCTAGCCCGTAGCAAAACTGCAATGGTCGCGAAGCCCACTCGACCTGTTCCACTCGGGCCGGTGGAGTTCCCAGGATTTAGTGGACAGCAGCTAACCTCCGAGGAGGGAGGAGCGAATGTCCACGAAGCTGAGTACCGGGCACGTCCCCGCGATCTACGAGTTCATCAAAGCCAACAAGGACCAATTCAGCATCCGAGTGATGTGTCGTCTGCTCGGCGTCGCGCCGAGCGGCTACTACGCCTGGCTCTTGCACCCTGTCTCCAACCGAGCCCAGGAGGATGCGCGCCCGCTTCCTCTGATCCAGGCGTCGTTCACCGCCAGCCAGGGCATCTACGGTGCGCCACGCGTCTTTCTGGATCTTCGGGAGGCCGGGGAGACCTGCAGCAAGCACCGCGTCGCCCGGCTGATGCGCGTAACTCTCCTCTGCGCGCTGCACGGCTATCGTATGCGGCGCTGGTCGGCCGGTAAGCCAGCGGTCCTGATCCCCAATCTGCTGCAGCGGAAGTTCACTGTGACGCGTCGAAATAAGGCCGGGGTCACCGATATCACCTACACTCGGACGTGGCAGGGCTGGCTCTATCTGGCCGTCGTCATGGATCTGTTTTCGCGGAAGATCGTCGGATGGTCGACAGGTCCCACCATTCACCGCGAGCTCGTGCTCGATGCCGTCCTGATGGCGTGCGCAGACGGCGACCGCGCGGTACGTTGATTCACTCGGACCAGGGTACCCGCCATGTTTGGAGCGCCTGAGACCACATCAACGACTCATCAACGACCGTTGTTCAGGCTCGCCGTTAGCTTAGGGTTCTGGGTCGGGAACGCGGCGCTCGCGTTTTTCCTCTCTCCGGCGAATCTGGCGGGTCAGGCTTGGCGACTGTTGACCGTCGCGACGGCCTTAGTCTTTGGCGGCTTGTCGTTCGCTCGTTCGTTTGCGCATGTCGGCGCGTTCGGGGCCAGTCCACGTCGCCGTCTCGGTCTTGAACCAGCGAAAGGACCCTCATGTCCACCGTGAAGGTTGTCCTAGCCGGAGTCGGTGGTGCCATCGTCGCCGCGTTCCTGTGGCTTGTGTGCGCGTTGGTGCCGCCGCTCATCATCCCGTGGTGGCTGGAACGGACGGCTGTCGGAATCGGCGCGGTATCCGAAGGCAGTGCGTCCATCCTGCTCGCAGCGCTGATTGGCTTTGCCATGGGCGTGGTGTGGATGCGGCGACGTGTCCGGCAGCAGCCGCAGTGATCCGCGCCGCCAGACCCGTTGCTAAGAGGTAAAATTGCTCATGATGCGTCGGCTGATTGGTCTGCTCGGTTTGGTATGTGCGGGGTGCGGCGGCGGCGCACCAGTGGGACCGTCGCAGAGTGGACCGACCACCGTGAATTTGTCGTGTCTGCCGGTTCAAGTAAACCTGCAATGCACGGTGACAGGCGAATATTCCCATCCGCCCCTTCCATCGGTTGACCTCACTAGACTCGCACAATGGTCACTGTCCAATCCTGCCATTGCAACAGTTTCAACCAGCGGCTTCGTCACCGTGCTTGGACATGGCGAGTTGGACATCATCGCAAGCTATGCCAACTACGGTCCGCAGACGTGGAGCGTGTTAGCAGACCCGCAACAACCACCGCAGGTCATTTACTTTCTCTCAGGAATAATCAGGGAGAACGACGGAACAGACACCCGGGTCCCCGATGCCGTCGTTGAGATTTTGGACGGCTACAACGCCGGAAGGGCAGCAACGTCCAATCAGTTGGGCACGTATAACATCTCTCGCGTGCTGACGAAAGTGTCCTTCACGGTCCGAGCCTCAAAGCCCGGCTACGTGGCGTCAACAACCACCTACCAAGTAGACGGTCCTACCGGTCTGGGAAACGCACCGTTTCTCGATTTTCGGTTGACGCGCATTCCCGCAACAGCCGCATTCACGAAAGCCCGATGGCGTTGAACGGCTCCACGGTCCGCTGCACGACAGAGGCGAGGCTTCAAACAGGTCCATTCCGCCGGCGCCGCGTGTCACCAAGAGATTCTTGAGCCTCTTGGACCGCCCTCTCGGCGCGACGGTCCAGGCTGTCGTCGATGCTGGCAAAGGGAGTGACCAGGGCGACCGCCTCCATCAATTCCTTCTCATTCGGTGTCAGAAGATCCGCTCCACGGTACTTGCTGAAGTGCCGACCCTTCGGATCTACGAGCACAACGTGACCGCGGCGATCACGTGATTCGCCGAAACTGGCTTTCAGAACCGACTTCGTCAAGACACCCTTGCCATAGTCGGAGCAGATAACGGCGCACAGCCCCAACCGAACGCGCTTGATGGCAGCGATCAGATGACGCTCATCTTTCTGGTCCACGGCCTGACGCATCTCGCGGTCGATACGAAGGAGATGCTGCCCCCGCGCGATCACGCGAGTCTTTGTCGTCGTGGGCCGCTCCCTGGTCTCAATTACGCCTTCCGTGTGCACGCCAGCGGCACGAATGGAATGCAACAGCGATTGGCCTGCAGCGTCCCTCCCGACCACGCCAGCCAAATGGACGGAACAACCGAGCGCTGCGAGATTCATGGCCACGTTCGCGGCTCCGCCGGGGCGATCGGCCTCGTGTTTCCACCGAAGCACCGGCACTGGCGCCTCGGGCGAAATTTGTTCGACTTCGCCCCATACATAGTGATCGCAAATCATGTCTCCGACTACAAGTATCGGTCCGGGCGCGACGGGGAGCTGTGTCGATGAGAGCATGTGTTGTGTGTCCTCATGGTTGAGCGGCCTTGCCGAGGTGAAGGTTTCCGGTTGATCCACGCGTTCGTGAGCCCCTCCGACTTCTGTCGCGCCCGTCTCCCGATGGAGCGGTTGCCGGAGTTTCCTGACAGAACACAGGTCTCCCGTGGAATCACGGCGTGTGCACGTTGCCGCTCACTAAACCGGCGAGCAGGTCGACCCCCGGATGTCAGTCGGTCGGTCAACTTTAACGGCCTCGGTCTATTGCGAGGAGACTCGGCACCCGCATCTACGTCGATACGTCTTTCACGGCGCACCCTCAGCTAACTTGGGAGGAAGGGCAGCCGCGGCTTGACCTTCTCTAATCCCATCATTTCCAGCAACACTTCTTCCACCCGCTCAACCGGCAGTTGCCTCAAGCAATCGATTCGTTTATCGCATTGCGCAAATTTTCTGCCGAACCAACACGGCTCACAGTCAAGTCCCGCTCGCATCACACGCACGTTGGCAGGCAACGGTCCAAGCGTTTTGTCTGGCGTCGGCCCGAACAGGATCAGCGTCGGCGTTCCCAGCGCACCCGCCACGTGGCTCAACCCGCTGTCGTTGCCAACCACCGCGCCGGCCGCGGCCATGGCTTCCGCCGTTTCCCGCAGCGTCAACTGGTCCACCAGCGAGCGTACATGCGGTGGAAAGCGCAGCGCATTGCCCTCTGCGTCTCGCAAGTCGTTGCTGGTTCCAACCGCCACGACATCCTCGAATCGCGCCGCCAACTCCGCGAACCAAGGCCAGCGCTTCAGCGCCATCTCTCCGGCCTTGCACCCCGGCGCCATCACCAGCGTTCTCGACCCCACTTCGTGCTGCTCCCCTGGCGTGATCGGCAGGCAATAACACGGCTTCCGACCCGACGGAAAGCCGATCTGCCGCGCGAATGCCAGATAGAACTCCTGCTCGTTCTCGTAAAAGAGTGCGTCCGGCGGCCGCCGGACGACTTTGGCGAGACCTTGATAACTCCGTTGAAACCTCGACCAGCAAAACGGTGGCACCGCCGGCAGGAGGTGTTCGTATGGCGCGCCATCCGCTCGGCCGACTACATTGCGCACGAGACTCCATGGTCGCAGCAACTCAATCGTCTGGGGATAGTCCGCGCTCACCAACACATCCACCGCGAATTGCAATTCCCCGAGCGCAACGAGCAGCGGCGTGGAGAAGACGATGTTCCCCACGCCGGATGCAAGATGCACGAGCACCGCGCCCTTCATGCCGATGTCTCCCCTCGTGACAGTCCGTGGTTAAAGTCCGGCGTCGCACCGAGACGGGCGAGGCGCCTCGATGGCAAGGCGCAACGACCGGGGATATCGGGAATATCCGAGGGAGGAGCAACGCGGCCAGCCGGGATGCCCCGTCCGCGACTCATGTCGCGAACCACTGTGACGGGACATTAGTCCCCGGCGCTGTTACGGATTCCCATTCTCCGGAAACCAGCTCAGCGGATGCGACGGATCGTTGAACGGGTGTTGGTAGTAGCTGCTCAGAACGCCCTCACTGTTCCCTGCCGGCTGCGGTACTCCCCACTTCCGCCCGAAATACTTCCGGTTCAGATCGAACCAGTGGTTGAAGTGATGCGCCGCGACCGGATCGTGCCGGATGGTCATCGATCCATGGTGGAAGAACTGTGCGCGGTGCACCACGCGGCAACGCCCGCCGCCCAGCACCACCCGCGCGTAGTAGTCGTTGTCTTCGAAATACGCGGGTTTGAAGTTCGTGTCGAACCACTCATGTTTGCGGATCGTCCCTTCGGTGAACATGAAACATGTGAAATCCGCGCCGTCTAACTCCTCGCTCGCGTCGATCGCCTCGCGGTTGTTGTAGCTGATCCCGGACCACAAATCCGCACGCCGCTGTTCCCCGAACTCCACCAGCACATCCAGGCAGTCCTCCCCTAACAATGCATCGTTGGCGATGGCCGCAACATACTTGGCACCGGCCGCAAACGCGAGGCCCGCCCCAACGTTCCAGGATTCCGCAACGCTCCGCGACACTCCCGGCTCGTTCAGTACCACCAACTGTCCGCCGGATCGCCCCTGCAAATCCGCTCGCAACTCTTCGGCCGTGCACACCTGCAGAGCGTTGCAGACGACATACAACGTTGCCTCGTGTTTTGTGTGCAGGTGGCTCACGCTTTCCCGCGTCAGTGCCAGCAGTTGCTGCTCCTTCAGGATCACCGGCATGACAACCGCTATCTTCATCGCGCTCTTCCGCCAGGGACCATGGGATTTCGCTGCGCCTCAAGCCGAAGCCGCTTGCATCCGTTCCGCCACGCCCATAAACCTCCCGAACCGGTCCATCGTTTCCGGGATCGGCTTCAAGCTGAATCCTCCTGCCTCAAGGGTGCTCTGCAACTGGGCGCGATATCCTTCGTAATGCAGGTCGTCGCACGCCAGCACGCCTTCTGCCCGTCCCAGGGCACGCGCCACACAGGCGTGGCGTTCCCAAGGCCGTCCCATGTCCAGGAACGCCAGGTCGCAACGGTGCTCACCCGTCCGCGGCCAGAGCCGCAATTCCTCAGTGTCCAGGTCGTGCTTCGCCAGGAAACGCGCCGTCGTCCCCAGCCAGTGTTCGCTTTCATCCACCGAGCAGATCGCCATCCCCGGCGCGAAGATCTTCTTATAGAAGCGGACACGTAGCTCGACCAGCCCGTACCCAGATCCAGTACGCGCTTCACCTTCCCGCTGTAGAGTGTTTCGAGCAGGTAGTAAGAAGCAGCCAGGGAAATGGCTTCCGTCTCCACCGAATAGTGCATGATGTAATCGGTGAAGGCTGATTCGAACGCGCTGCGGTCCATCGCCATGCTGAATCCCAAATTGCTCTGCTCCACCACCGCCAGCGGGCGACCTGGGTTCACGCAGGCGTAAGGGAAATCCCGCTTGAGCGAATCCACAAACTCGCCGTCCGCGCAGTAACCCGCGTTCGGGTAACGCAGTTCCCGGCCTGCGGCTCGCGGCTGGTGGAAGAACTGGTTGTTGCACGTGCTGCTGTGTCCGGGCGGAATCCGGAAGAACACGTGGCCAAAGCGGAGGATCGGAAACACTCCCCAGACCGGTGCCGGACTCATGGCTGCGATTCCTCGGTGGATCTCCTCAAAAGCGCCTGAGAGATAGTAGTCGTCGTCGTCCATATAGAGAACGTAGTCACCACGCGCAAAATCCATCGCGTTACGCCGGCAGGTATTTCCACACTCCTTATGCGACTGCGAACAGAATCGCACCTCCCGTTGCGAATGAGACACCCGCGCCAGGAGTCCTCGCTGACCTTCCGTGAGAAGTCCTTCCGGCCTGTCTACCATCACCACGTGCTGCCAGTTTGTGTAATTCTGTTCATCCACGCTGCGGCATGTCCGCACCAGCGTGTCCCGAACGACCGTCGCCGTAATGATCGTGAACGTTGTCATCGTGAAGGCACCCGGCTACTCAACATTCGGAATGTAGCAAAACACGTCCCACGCCATTCGCGAAGGCAATCCATTTTCCTGCGCGCAAGTCGTGCCGCGGGCGTCGCTGCTGCAATTCCGCCAGCCGGCCTCGCGCAATTCCACATCCCACCATTGTCGCGGGCGTAACGTGATGTGCGACAAGTCGTGGTCCTGCACTGGCGGGCTTTGCGCGGCCACGCTTCGCTCCAACGTGTGGACCACCGCAAAGAGCATCGATCCCGCGCTCCGGAAGCGGCGCAAGAAATTGCGCACCTGCGCTTCCGTGAGGCTCTCGAATACCGAAAATGCCAGGATGAGGTCAAATCTCCTCTCGATGGCGAAATCATCCACCGAAGCTAACTTCAAGTATTCTGTGCACGAACGCTCCCCATTCCGAATCGCCCATGGGCTGAAATCGATGCCCCATGCCTCCTTCCCCTGTTCGCGCAGGCTTCGCACCAGGAATCCTTTTGCGCATCCCACATCCAGGAAGGTTCGCGCCTCCGGGAAGAGGTCTACCAGGAGACGCGCCGTTTCCTGGAACAACCCCGAGAAGGACTTCCAGCTGTACCCGTCGTGCCAATTGCTCTTCAGCCCTGTTTCGAAATAGTCGCTGTCAAACCATGCCCCCGGAATCGGCTGTGGCGGCGCCAATTCCTTCGCTCGCGATCCATGGGTCACCTGCTGCCATCGATCCGGCCTTGTTCTCCGCATCAGCGACAGCATCCGCGCCTTCGCGGACTCTCCCACCATCCACGGCGAAAAGGATTCGCGAATCGCCGGGGCGACCTGCTGCGCCCGCGCGATGGCCTCCCCCTGGTGCGTGTAGGTCCACCGCATCAGCTCCGAGGCGTGCCCCAAGTCCGGGTCCGCCCACTGCATGCTCGAGTTGTAATAAAGGTACGGCTGCTGCACCCGGCATTTCCGGTAGCGCACCAGCCCATGAGCCTCCGCCCGCAAGTAGTCCATCGGCCCGGAGTACGCCGTCGCAATCACCGGCCGCCCCTCGCACGCCGCGTCGAACAGTGGGTAGTTCCAGCCCTCTCCTCTGTGCAACGACACATAGCAGTTCCCGCGTGCGTGCAGCGCGGATATCTGGTCGTCGTTCCATCCTTCCGGATAGAGCAGCACACGCGCATCCGAGCGGGTCGATTTCCGAGCCGAGTCCAGAGCGGCGCTGGCTACACCCACCGCGCCCGGGTTGGTCTTTATCACCAGCGCCGCCCGATCCGCTGCAGAAAATTCTCCCAGGAACGAAGTCAGCAGCCCGTTCGGACACTTGCGGTCCTGCCATTCGAAAATGCTGTAGAACACGAAATCGTCCGTCGGAATCTCTCCCAGCGGATCCCGGTTTCCGTGAAGCCCGTTCTTCCCGTGCGTGCTGATCTTGGGATGCGGGAGCCGGAACACGGGCCGGTCCAGCGCGCGTTCGAATGCCGTCACGTTGAACTCGCACGGCAGCCACACCTCCAGCACGTGATTCAGCGCGTTGCGCCATTGCGTCGGCATCGCGTCCGTCTCCCACACCGTCATCCCGATGCTGTGCGACTGTTTGAAGGCCAAGCGCGCCCACTGCGGCGGTATCCCGTGGAACAGATGAAAGTCCGCGTCGGGATTGTGCCCCTGCAGCGACTCCACGAGCCCGTCGTGGACCTGGTGGCCGCGGTTCGCCAGATCCACCACGGAAAGGGCGATGCCCGCATCATGCAGCGCGTGAATATACGCCCGCGCCGCGTTCCCGTACCCGGACGCGTCGAACACGTATCCGTAGTACACGACGTTCATGGTGTCCGCCGCGCTCATCGCCCCACCGCCTTCGAGGCGCTCAACCCGAGAGCCACGCGCGCATCTTCTGCAGCACCTCTTCGGCGGTGAGCGTCTTCAGGCACTGCAGATGAAATTCGCAGTCCCGCCGCCCCCAGCGCCCGCGGTGGCACGCCGGCTCGCAGGGAAGTCCCTTCGTAATAGGAAACATCCTGTCGGCTGGCATCAGCTCCCTCACCGGGCTGGTGATTCCGAAGATCCCGAATGTCGGCACCGCGAGCGCCACGCCCAGGTGCATGATTCCGGAGTCGTTCGAGACCAGCGCCTGGCATTCCGCCACCAGCGCCGCGACGTCCCGCAAATTCAGCGTTCCGCAAAAGTGTTGAACGTGTTCCGGCCAGACATACGGTTTCTGGAAGTACGTCTTCGAATTGTCGAAGTCCGACGGCGTTCCCAACACGACGACTTCCGGCAACTCGCTCGCCAGTTCGCCGAAGCCGTGCCACTTTTTCCAGGGCCAGTCGGGCTTGCAGCCCGGATGAATCGCCACCGTTTCCGGCTTCAAGCCGAACTTCAGCTCCGACTTCATCGCGAACGGCGGCGGCATGACGGAGGTCCATCCCAGTTCCCTGGCGATTGCCGCGACACAGGCGGAATCTCCGTCGCTGAGCCATTTCCGCGGATCGAAGAACAATTTTTTTGCCGCTCGCACGGGTGGCGCCAGTGTGGCACTCCAATACGTGAACGTCGCGACGTCGTAGCTCTCGACCGGCATGGCGTCTCCGAAGTTCCCGGCTTGCCCGCTCCAACGGCTCTGGCGGCAGTACAGGTGACGAATCTCCGGCGCGCCCTGGAGCAAGGTCGAGGTCTCCGGATAATCCGGCGCCAACAGGACGTCCACCTCAAACCCCAAACGTGCGCACACGCGGATCAGCGGCGTCACGCGCAACACGTCGCCAATTCCCGACGCGGCCGTCACGAGTGCCTTCCGCACTGCCATGGCTATCGATTTCCCCCTGTTTCCGCACCTGCGAACGAGGCAATTGGCGCAAAGCCCGGAAATCCACGCAGCGATTCCATCGGCTCTGCCCTCCAGTAGGAACCCGTCGTAATCTTCGGGCTGGTGTTCGAATGGTGAATCGACGCCACGTAGAGCGACGGATCTCTCAGGTCCAGCCGTAGATTCACCGGCACGTGTGAGATGAAGCGCACATCTTCCGCGATCTCCACGCAATCGAACGGGCGGTCTTTCCAAACCGCCAAGGGATACGCCAGCGCGCCCATCCAGCCCGCCGCCTGTCCTCCGAATGAGTACTTAAATGCCCGGTCGGAATTCTCGTTGTAGAACAACGCTACGGAAGTCCCAGACACTCTCGCCCGTGTATGACGCAGCACGTTCACCTGCAGGCGGATTCGCGACGGCGCGTACCACTCGTCGTCATCCCAATGCAGCACGAATTCGCCCCGCGCCTGCTGACAGGCGAAGTTGCGTTTTGCTCCGACGTTCTGCCGCCGCTCCAGCCGGAAGTACCGCACACGTGGATCCGCCGGCAGCAGTTCTTCGATCCGGTCCGTCCCATCGTCGACAACAACCAGCTCCCGGTTGGGATAGTCCTGGCAAAGAAATGAGCGCAAGGCCCTCGGCACAAACGCCCGCCGGTTGTAGGTCGGCATGATGCAACTTGCGAGCGGGGCATTCTCATCGGGCACCGGAGCAGTCGACGCTTCCGGAAACGGCAACGCCATGGGCGTGGCCAGTGGCTTCGGCACAACCGAGACGGCAGTCACCCTCTCATTGCGGCTGTTCGCCTGACGCGCCGGCGGTGCCACACGAACGGGCTCCGCCGGAGCAACGGCCGGCAAACGGTGCACGTATGCCCCGCAAGCCCAAAGCGATGGATGAGACGCCTCCGCTACGCGCGTCGAAAAGTCCTGTAGCGCCCCCCCCGCATACCCACCGAATCTCTGCTGCAGCAGCGAGCCTCGGACGCCCACGCAGAATTCGTCCAGATACTCACGCCGTCCCAGCGTTCGGTACGCGCTCCCAAATCGAAGCTTCGCCGCACTCGCGTTCGTCGCGGCATCGCCCACGTGGCTGCGGAAGACGCCCTGCGGCCCGGGCGCTCGATTCGTAGAAGGCCCAACCAGCCCGCACTGCTGGACTCGACGGAACACGGCCATCATCTCCTCGAGCGAGTACCGGCATCGGCAGAGCACCGCCTTCAATCAATAGATACACGTTCGCCTGATACTCTGCCGCAAGCTGCCGCAGACACCCCGCGACGGGCGATCCACTTCCGGCCTTTGTCATAGGAAACACCCGGCGCGGCGTCGCAGCGGGTACGCTCTCCTCAAGACATCGCAACGTCTTCGCCACTTCCGGAGAATTCGGCGCAGCGTAGACGCCGATGACGACTTCATGCATCCGCACCGTCCTCGTGAAAACGGCTTCCGTCTATCCTTTTCCGACCTTCTTCGCCAGGCTCGCCACGCGTGTTCGCAGCGAAGCCACGGTCTCGAGTTGCTGGTGCGCCTGGTTCAGGTTCGTGGTCAAGTCCGCGATTTGTTTATCGCGCGTCGCGACGTCAGCCGCATGGGTGATCTGGATCGTTTTGATCTGCGTTTGCAGCGTGGTGATCTGTAATTGCATGCTGCTCAGGCCGGTCAGCGCCACCTGGTTCGCCGTCACCGTCTGGGTCGTCGCATCCAGCTGCGTCTTGAGTTGATCGGTCGCTTGGCTCACCTGCTGCACTTGCGTGGTCGTGTCCGTGATTTGTTTCTGGCTGGCGGCCAGCGACGTCTGCAGCGCCGACACGTCCTTCGACGTCGGAATCACGCCCACGACGGTGCCGTTCTGGTCCGTCACCAGTGTTGCCGATGAATTCGGCGGCAGGCTCGACGGAGTCGCCAGGAACTGCGACAGGTTCCCCGCGACGTTCGACGTATCCGCTTTCACCACCGACGTCACTTGGATATTTGCGCTGCCCAACCGCAGCTTCGACGCGTCGGCCGATTGCCCCAGGATCGAGTTGGTCTGGAAGGTAGGCGTCGGCGACGTCGGCGGCTGGACCGCGCCCTGGAACATATTGGTCACGAAGCCGCCGCCTGCGGCGGCTTTCACGAACGCGCGCTGGATCAGATTGCTGCCACTGAAGCCTTTCGCCGCAAGCAGCAGTCCATGAATCTGCTGGGCCGAGAAATTCACCGAATACGGCGCCTGGGTCGGATTCGAGACGATCGCGGCAGACGGCTGTGGCGCCTGCTGCAATCCGAAGAATTCGGGAAGCGCCGTGCAGCAGATCTGTTCGACTACCCAATGCAGGATCGGTCCCACCGGAATGAGAGACAGCCAATGCCCGATGGTCGGGAACGATTTCACGTATTTCCGTTTGGTCCAGTTACAGATTTTCGAAATCTGCCCGAGTCTGATCGAGATCGTTCCCAGGTGCAGTTGGTCGTCCTCGTCGCAGGTAGGGCACTTCACGATTAACTGCTCGCAGAAGCAGTCCTTCAGGTACTGCGCGAATCCGGCGAACAGATCGAGAAACGCATCAATCACGGCCGTACGGTAAGTCAGCAGGACGTTGAAATCGATCTGCTGGCTGAGCTGGAACAGGTCCGGAGGCGCCACCGAAAACGTGTTGCTCCCCTGGTTCAGCACGAAGACGTGATTCGCTCGCGGGTTGTAGGCGATATCCGCCGGAAGATATTCCGTCGGAAACGAAAATTGAATGATGTTGCCTGCCCTGCCGGTGTTCGGGATCAGCCGCACGCGATTGCTGTCCATGCACAGAATCATCAGGTTGTTCGTCACCGGATTGTGCTCGAGCCGCAGCGTGGTCGCCACGGACTCGGCGATATCTACCGTGGATATCACCGAGGGAGTGGCGGCCGTCCCGCTGAAGGAGAGCAGCTGCTGCGTGCCGCCGGCCGGCTTGGGCACCGTCACAAACAGAACCCCTTCGGTCACCGTGTCCGACGGCACGATGGCGATTGCATCCTCCGTCGTGCCCAGACTGCCAAGTGCATACGGCGTTTCGTTCGTGCCCGGAGCGGTCAGGTTGATCCGCCGCACCTGGTCGAAACTGGAAGGCTCGGTTCCGACCGCCGTCGTCGAACTCGCCGTCGCATAGGCAAACCCGGACGCACTGTCGATCACCATCTGTGAATAGGCCGAAAATCCGGCGCTGACCACAGGCGGCGTCGCGCTCGGCGCGGCCAGATTGATTTTGTAGATTCCGAATCCGCGCCCGAGCGCATACACGTTGGCCGAATCCGATGCCAGCGTGCCCAGCGCTGTGATCAGGATGTTGCAGATGATGGTCGTCGGCGATTGCCAGGTGTGCGTAAATCCGGACACTGTCGCAATCGCGAAGATTGAATCCGTGTTGTTCAGTGTCGCCGTCGCATACAGCTGCGAGCCGTTACTCGAAAACGCCAGATCCCGCACCACGGAGCCTGAGGAGGGGAACGTGATGATCGAATCGATCTGGTTCGTTCCCAGGTTATAGACAGAAATGTTCTCGTCGGTTCCGAAGGAGTACAAACGCGTGCCCGTCGGATCAACGCGCAGATTCGTCGGCGAACCCTTCCCGTAGATAGAGGAAATCGTCAGCTGCGGAAGCGGGTACGCCGGGAACGGCCGCGACTTGTCGAACATGGCGCAGAACGTATCGCTCTGCAGCTGCTGCCTCAGCTGGCTGTAGAACTCGCGGAGGATCGCGTCTTCGGTCGGTGGCGTCGCATTCGGCTGGAATCCGGATATGTAGATGTAGGAGTTCGTGTCCGCATTGATGTATTGCGCGACCAGGTCGATGAACGTGTCGATCCGCTGTTGCGCTGGCGTCACCAGCGAGTTCGAGGCACCGCCCTGTCCTGAGAAGGCTCCCGTGAACACCGTCACGACGTTCTTGATGCAGTCGTTGTAGAAGTCCTGCCAGATCGAATCGTTCAACAGCCTGGACGTGAACGTGTCCGGCTCGTACGGCTCCACGCTGAACTGCCCGGAGCCCGCGGAATTGAGAATCAACGAATAGTCCCCGTCTGCGGGCACGCTCCCCGGCGGCGACGAAGGGATCATGTCGAAAATATTCAGCGCCACGTCCTTGTCCAGGATCACGTCGCCGCCCGTGTCGCACGCGATCGCATAACCCGGATGGACCGTGACGTACTCCCGCGGCCCGCTCGGGCTGTCCGGTCCGCACACCACTTCCAGCCCACACACCACGCCCCACCCATGCAGGTGCTTGTTGTGGAACCTCAGGTCCCTCTCGTGGCAGATTTCGTCCAGCGCCTGCTGCACCGTCTTCGCCGACTTGAAATCCTCGCACGCGCTCTCGTAACACACGTCGTCGGCGCAGATGTTCGTCAGCGCCGGGAATTTCACGCGGCAGTCGTAGATCGCCCACAGACCGCTGCGCACTTCAACGATCGCCAGTCGGCAGTACTTCCACAGTCCACCCATCGGCGGCTGCGGAATCGGATGAATGTTTGGTACGTCGAAGGGGGGCCACTCGATGTCACCGGTTGCCGTTCGGGCCGGGATCTCCCAATACGCGCCGGTTTTGTATGTCCCATCGCTGAAGGTGACCTGGATCCCGTTCTCCAGCGTCATCGGCCCCGCGACGATCGGCATTCCGTTCGTCGTCACCGACGATCCGCTCATGTCCCAGCGCCGAAGCCGCAAGTCCGTCCGCCCCGCGTAGGCCAGTGCCGAGACGCTCAAGTTCACCGTCAGCCCGTTCGGGTCCGGCGGATCGGTGATCTGCGCGAGAAATCGAGGCGTGCCATTCAGCTCACCCTCGGGATCCACAATCTCCACCCAATCGTTCACGGAAAGGGCGTGCAGATCGTCTTTCCCGATATCGGTCACCGTGAGAACCGTGTCGTCTACCTGAGTGATTCTGGTCTCCACGCTCCCGTTGTCGCGCGACCACACCATCGTCGATTGCGCCAGCGTCGGGCCGCCACTGAAGATCTCCACGCGGTACAACTGATTGTCCAGGCTCAGGTAGCCGGCCTGCGGCGCCAGCGCGCACGGATCCTGGTTCGGCGGCGGTGGCACGGTCTGCGCGCTCATCTGCCCGGTCATCGGCGCGACCAGCGCATCCCATTCCGCAAGGTCCGCGTCGCAATCCGGCGACGAGCTCGGCGGACTCGAGAGACCGGAAATTCCGATCAACTCCACCTGCCAGATCGTCTGCTCGCGCACGCATGTGTCTGGCCCGCCCAGTGCCACTTCGCGGATGTGCGGATCTTCCAGTGCGTTTACCTCGCGCTTCTTCGCGCGCATATACGCGAGGTAATCGCCGTCCGGAAGTTGCACGGGGTCCAGGGCGTTCGCCGGGCTGGCGATCGTGTATTCCGGCGCCGTCAGGAATGGCTGCGTTCCATACGTCACCTGCCGACGCGCCCAGATTCGCCCCACGCCCAGATACGCGGTCAGCGCGTCTTCCACCGTGACGGTGAGCGATTTCGTATCTACCGCGGTGATCTGCGTCTGGAGCGGCGTGGCATGCCCGTCCGCCCTAATCTCGAGCCATTGACCGGCGGCCAGGGGCATTCCATCGAATTGCAGATTTGGTACGACAATCTGTTTCGGCGACGAACTCGTCACCACGATGCGTTCCGGCTCGAGCTCGCACAGCATTCCGTGCACGTAGAATCGCCCCGAGCCGATCGCAAGATCGGCGTGGCTGGGCGCGGTAAACAGCTGGAATCCGCTTCCCTGCTTCGGCGTTCCGCACAGCCCGATGACGTCCCGCGTTTCGGTCTGGGTCCGGTGCTCCAGCAGCAGCACTTCCTCGTTCCAGTCGGCGTCGAGGAGCATGCGGCCTTGTTCGGCCTTCACGCCTGAATATTTCCGGGTGATGTTGAGTGAATTTCTGCTGATATCGGCTGCCATGACGCTCCTCGCTGCCGGACTCAACTCGCGTAAAAGATGCCCGCCTGCAGGCCAAACCGCAGATACTCATTCAGGCTCGTGCGCAGATTTGCCAGCCGCTGGGGCTGATGCAGATCGTGGAAGACGCCCATCTCCGATTGATCGTCGGCTCCCTGCAGAATCTCGAGACCCGATTGCCGGGCCAACTGGCAATAACCCGGATCGCCAAACCGCAGAGAAGTGAATGCCGGCGCCACGGGCACGGTGTCATCGGCCGAGGGGTGGCACCGGTACGCGCGCGGCACCTGCGAACCGCTCGGCACGTACGAAAACCGCACGCATCCCTGCTGCAATTGGTCCGCGAATACCGGATAGGCCCACGAATCCACCGTCGCGAGTTCCGCGACAAACAACGTGTTCGACCCCAGCTTGATTTGTCCCGCGTGAAGTTTCCCGACGATCGTGGAGTTCGTCACCGTAAGGGTCGACCCGGGTCCCGCAGAATCCAGCCCCGCGTAGGCCACTTCCATCGGACCCTGCGCATCCACAATCGAATCCGTGATCGTGAACTCCGCGTCCTCCACGGTCCGGACCGAACCGACGATGGAGTTCGTGATGGTCACTGCCACCGTATCGATCTCCACGCGAAGCCTCGGCACAGCCGTTTGCGCCGGCACGGAACCGATCGGCGGCGTGTCGCAGGGCGTCAGGGTGCAATTCGAAATCTGGAGCTGCGCCAACAGATTCCGCGGCCCGCTCGGTGTCGCTTCGGGCAGCACCAGCGACCCGCCCGCCACCAGGAGTCCGTCCAGCCGGAACGTCGAGTCCTCGTCCCCCGCGATCGTCATTTCGCCGGAGAGCACCAGCACAGGGCGGTTTCCGTCCTTCGCCCGCAATTCCACGGTCTTCCCTGACGCCAGCGACACCACCGGCGTCTCGAAGAAGTACTCGTTGTTTGCAATCTCGATAACGGCGGTCGCTTCACGCCCCGCGAGCCTGGCGCCCGCCAGATTCAATGCGTCCTGAATGGTCGCGGCATCGCCCGGGATTTGAATCAACTCGTCCGGCACCAGCGTGTCCGGCCGGCTGTACTGCCCGCCCGCCATCGGCATGCTGAATCCGTAGTAGTAATCGACGTAGACGGACGTCGGCGCTGGCAGCACCGAAGGAAACGCAATCCGCCCGAGTTGCGGATCGATGCCAATGTGGGTATCCGGTTGGTGTCCCCAGCGGATCACGTTGCCGGAGGAATCCAGCACGTCGCTCAGATCGCACACGCAGTACGGATTCCCGTTCGGCGGCGGCACGACGTCGTGCCGGATATTGATGCTCAGTCCCGGCCCGTAATAGCTCGCGAAGTTCTGCATCAGCATGCGGCGCGAGATGGGCATCGGCACGTTCAGCGGCCCCACGCGTGGCGAAGCGTCCGCGACCGTCGCCGGCAGGGTGAACAACTGCGTGTCCTGCCCGATCGCATCGAACAGGAACCTGCGCGCATCCACCTTGTACGGCGCGCAATCCTCCAGCTTCTGCTCGCTGATTCTCCAGACGAAGATCCCGACGTTCGGGATGTTGTATTTGCCGAACCGCTTTTCCACGCTCCGCACGTCCACGCGGTGCGCGTAGGTTTCAAATGGCGTTCCCAGCAGTGCCGTCCCCGCGTTCCGAACGTCCACCAGGGAGAGGTTCCCCGGGCGGATGTGATTCATGAACTGTGTGCCCGTCAGCCATTGGAAATATTCGACCGCGTTCGCGTGCCAACCGGTCACGGCATAGGCCAGCGATTCGAGGACAGAGACAGTCCCCTTGCGCCGGCGGTCATTGATGGTGTCTGCGATCGCCGCACGCAGGCTGAAGTTGGGAGAGGCCCCATCCCACAGCCCCTTCACGCCCACCAGGTCGCCGATATACGGCACAACCCATTCCTGGCACGTCTCGATGAAATGGTCGTCGTAGGACTGCCACAAGTGCTCTTCGAGCACTTCGATCTGTTCCGCGATGACCGCGACCAGAGACTTCAGCGGCCCGCGTTCCGCTTTGTCCTGCAATTCGTTCCTGCGCGCGAGTTGTTGCGGCAACAGGTTTCCCATCGCCAGGAGGTTGTTCAATTCCTGCTGCTCGATGGGATCCAGCCCCGTGCCAGACGCGGCGGCCAGCTCCGCGTCGCGGATGCGGTAGACCGCCGGCAGTAGGTTGTAGATCTGCTGCAGGTCGAGCATCACTGTGTCTCCGTCAATCCCAGGGGCGAAGGATCCAGCACCAGGATTTCAGCGCTGAAGAAATCCGTTCCGCCCGACTGCGGCAACGCGGCTGGAATGTGTGGCTGGTTTGACACGCCCTGGTCCGAGCGGTAAAAGGCGTCGAGGTCGACGTCGACGACGCCGGCAACCTGCTGGATTGCGGCGATCACTTCGCTGCGATGCACGGCTTGGCCGAATGCCCGTTTCGCGAAACTGAACGTGGTGCGCAGCGTCCGCTCGATATCCGCGGTCACGTCGGCCAGCAAGTACGCTGGATCCACGTCGACGTTCCCTTCGATCTTGAAGAAGCGCGATTGATAGTCGTACAGGCGCACCAGCGTTCCCGGCTCGGAGGAGTTGGAGATCGCAATCAGGAGATCGCCAGCGAGCGTCCCCGGCTGCGCCTGGGTGACGTCAATCGGCTCACCATTGGTCCCCGCAACGGTAATCAGTACCGATTCGCCGCTCCCCATTCCAGCTCCACGTGGCCAGTGCCTTGGAAATCCCTGCAAACGCCCGCGCAAAATCTTCGTAGTCCTTCATCGACACGATGCGGCCGAGGGTGCGGATCGTCAGCGTCGCGTTCTGCCGCGCGTCATCCAGCGTCTCCGGGTCCGCTGAATCCACCGCCGCGAGCGGATTGATCACGCCTCGCACGCCCAGCGGGCGCCCGGCCAGCATGGTGAGCTGGTTCGCGCCCACCTCGCCGGCCGCGCCGATGCCGAATCGGTAGGTCGCGGACACGTTCGAGCTTCCGCTCGGCAGGCGCGAGCCCGTCTTCCCGTCGCCGAACGTCACCGTCGAAACGCCGGCATTGTCCTGTCGAACGATGTAGATCAGTTCGTCCGGACCGTGTCCGTAGAAGAACGGCACCTCGGTCCACAGCAGGTCGTTCACCCGGATCTGCAACGTCGTGTGCGTCCCGGAATCGGTGCTCGCGCTGATGTAGGTCAGCGGCGACTGGTGCAAGGGAAAGCTCTGGAACGGCTGCGAACCATCACCGCTTCCTAACGTTTCCGTCACGGTTTCGCCGTGCGTGGCCAACGCCACGTTCGCGCTGATCTTCATCGTCGAGCGGTTGTAACGATAGGTGAGCGGCCCCTTCAACTTGATGTAGGTGACTCCGCACCTCAGGTCGACGATGTCCAGCGTGCCGATTTCCGCAGCCATCACCCCCGGCAGATCCGATCGCTCGCCGTTGATCGCCACCGTCTGGCCTTTCAGAAGGCCGACGTAGGCGCGGTCGAGCGGGAAGGGCGAACCGCTGACCGGCGTATCCAGCGGCACCTGCGTCAGGTTGAGCTTTTCGCTCTGGCAGAGAATGCTGGTCTGCCGAATCAGATAGGGCGTAAGGTCGGTCGGATTCTCGAGCGTCAGCAGCGACACTTTTGCCGACAGCGTCGACTGTGTGTGCGTCACTTCGGTGTTCGAAGCAATCGTCGCCACTTCACTTTTCAGGACGCTTCCTGTCCCCTGGATCACGATGTAGCTGGACTTGAGGATCGCCGGATACAGGCTATCGAGGTAGATCTGGTTGCTGCCGCCGACCGTCGCCAGCGTCCAGTCTTCCCAACTCGAGGGGTACGCCGCGGGCAGGCAGTATGTGGTTCCACCTCCGTCATGGAAGACCGTCGGATAACGAAGACTCGGCTGCAGAGACAGGTAGAACGGCGCGTTGTGCCCGAATGTCGCCACCTGCTGGCGCAACACATAGACCTCTCCATGTGCGGGCGGAAACCGCGTCGTGTCGCTCAATCGCTGATTCAGCGCATTGGACAGTTCGTCCAGCGACCATTGCTGCATCTTCGCCAGCACAGCCAGATCCTCGGCAAGCCAGCGTTTCGCGAGGATCGCGTCCACTGTCGTCACGTCCAGAGCAGTCCCGGCGGGAAAGTCCGAAGGCAAGCCCTGCGTGCACCCGCTGGGGGCCATGTATTTCGACGGGTAGTACGCCGGATCGCCCGTCCAGCCTTCCAGGTGTACAAACGTTGAGAGCCCACCCGCTTGAATCTCCACGCCCAGCACCGAACGCAGGAAGAAGCGCGTCAGATCGCTCGGGTCCGGCAGAACTAGCAGTTTGTCGCCGGTCTTCAGATTGCTCGCCGCGCCGTCCAGCACCAGCGTCTGCGCAAGTTCGGTGACGATCTGCTGCTGCAGGAGGAGCGGCGTCATCGCGTTCCACTCCGCGCGCGCCTGGATCGCTTCAACCGTCTCGAAGGTCTGCGGCCTCTGCCCCGGTCCGGGAACGCTCTGCACCTTCGTGCCGACATCCACCAGGAAGGTCGCCGCCAGGTCCGGCTTCGTCTGTTGTTGCGGCGACCTAGGCGCCGACGGTACCAGCAACGGCGGCGCCAGAATGGATCCGAACGCTGCGGCGCTGGGATCGATGTTGAAGGCAAGGAATGTGTGTGCGGCAACCCCCGGCCGCAGTTGGTAGCCGATCAGCGCCGCCAGTTCCAGAATCGAGCGCCGCTCAGCGGCCGTGAGCAGATACGCTTCGTTCTGATGGCGCTCCGAATAGAACGTCAGGACATCCGCGACTGTTGAAAACGAATCCAGCAGCGCGATCGTGAAGTCGTCGTTCTCGCGGGCCTTCAGTTGCGCAAGGAACGGCTGTCGCGAGAGTTGGAGCCGCGCGATCAGCGTATCCCGGAATTGCTGGAATGTCCCGACGCGATACGCAAAGGCACTCAATCCCGGCCGGTTGTAGATGACCTGCGGCGTCTCCTGCGAGATGCCCACGCAGCAATCGCAGCACAGCGTGGTGCACGTGTTGGGTAGTGCGGCAGACACGTCACTGACCTCCGATGAACGTGAACGTCAACGTCCCGTGCTCCGGATAATTCGGGTCGTTGTCCAGCCGGGCGATTTCGAGGCGGTGCATCGCGAGCTTGCCGTCTTTGGTTCTCTGGTCTGAGTCCTGCCCTTGCCTCTGGAGTGTCGTGATGTCCACCGAGTCGACGCCCGGCGTGGCCTGGGCCCTGGCATAAATCGGGCTCAGGAAAACCGGCTGACCAAACGTGAAATTGTCCGGATGGAAGACGCCCGCGGTTCCGTCCGACAGCCGCCGGTTGCTCAGCACATCCAGCAGCGCCAGTTGCACGTCGGACGCGAAATACCCAGGCGTGACGCAAATTGTCATGGCGATTTCCAGCGAGACATAGATGGCCGCGTCCACTTCCACGTCGTGGCCCGCCATCCGGTAGTACTCCAGCTTTTGCCGGACGTTCGTCTTCGTCGCCGCCGGCAGCGTTTCGCTTCCTTTCGGGTCCACAGAGACGAAGACCGTCTGCCAACTCCCTGTCCAGCGGAACGTTCCCATCGCCCGCTGGATCGTGGGGTCGGACTTCTTCGCCATGACGCCGTAGTCGTCTTGCGTCACCGCGCGATCCTGGACTCGGAACGCATACGGCGCCGATTCGCGGACCGAGTCAATCGTCTCCGGATCCAGTCCACCGATCGCCGGCAGCGGATTTCGCAGGCTCACGATCACGGGATTGCTCAAATCGCTCACGAGCGCCGCATTGTTCGACGCGATGTGCCGCAGCGTGTCCGGCCCGACGTTTCCCGAAAGCCCTTGCCCGACGCGGTAGGTCGCGGAGAATCGCGTGTCCGGCACCGGCCGCAAGCCGAACGTCCCGTCGCCGAATCGCAGGTACGCGTCCGTGTCCTCCGTCTCCACCACGAACTCCGCCGCGTTGTCGTCGCTGCGCAGCAGGTCGCGTTGCGGGAGCCATGGATCGTTCAGGGGAACGGTCAGCAGCGACACTTCCGGCAGCAGGTTCGCCAGGTCGCGCGTCTGCAGCGCCGCATAGGCCGAGGCGGTCGGGTCGTACTCTTTTCTGTCGGTGAATGTCACCGGCATGTATTTCAGGCTCGGGCGATACCGCGCCGGTTTGAAGGGTAGGCTACTCGGATTGCATCGGTCGGTCTCTGGCGCCGTTGGAATGGTCAACGCGGGATTTGGCGCGGGCACTACCGGCAACACTTCGTTCGAAATTGTTCTCCCCTCGTCCGCCAGCACGTTGTTTCCGCACGCCACGCTGACATCGTCAAAATTCTGGTTGGCGGTCTTGCTGGAGATGCACACGGGGAAGGGAAGCGCGTCGTCTGGACCCCACTCGATTTTCGTGACCGGCGCGGCCGCGCTGATGGGCGGATCCAGGAATTGCCCGCCGAGCGGATCAGACCCTCTGGGATCGACGGCCGTCAGCCGCACCGCGACACGATGCGACGGGTCCGCATCCTCCGGCGCGCCGGTGTTCGGTCCCTTCACCTCTTCGAAGATCAGCACCATGCCCGGTTTCAGGGCGGGCAGGCTGCCCCACAACCACGCACTCGTGGCGCCCGTCGGCAGGCAGCACGTCCGGTTTCCCCACGTGTAAAACCGCAACGAATTGAGATCCGCGGAGAGATTCGCGGCCTCCATTTGCTCGAACACACGCGGCAACGCGTTCAGCGCATTCTGGTAGGGAACGGAACCCTTCACCATGATCACGGACGGGGCGTTGGTCTTGGTCAGGAACTGCGCCGATCCCGTGCCGAGCGCCAGCGCACTGACATCCGCGCGCAAATCCAGATGCACCCACGTTCGCGCGTTTCGCCCGTCCAGCATCGCGTAGTCCACCAGCCGGGCCAGCCGCCGGATCGACGTCCGTAGGCGCGCCGTACCCAGGTACGCCTCGGTTGCCACCGCGTCCTGCAGGTAACTCAGGTAGTCCCCGAGGTAGGCGAGGACCTCCACGAGCATGATCCCGACGTCCGCCGGATTCCGCTCTTGCCATTGCGGGATGATCTTTGCCAGGCGGTCCAGCATCAGCGCACGGAAACTCGCGTAGTCCTTTGCGAGGTAGGAAATATCCACGCGTTCCGGCGCCGGCGGAGGGCACGCAGTCTTTGTGTCGCAATCGAAATTGCTTTCGCACGCGACCTTGAAAGAAAACTCGATCGACGACAGGATCTGGTCGAAACCCGCCGGCGGCCGGACGGGGTTCGCGGGGTCCACCAGCGTCAGCGTGTAGGTCGTGAAATCGCCGGCTCTGTCGACCACAACGACCAGCACATCCGGATCGCCTGCAGGCGAGATCTGGATTTCGTCGTAGACCTGCAACACCTGGACGTTCCGGATTCGCTCCCCGCCCAGAATCTTCACGTTCCCCGGACCGAGCTGCCCCGGCACCAACGGGTGCACGAAATGCACGCGCAGCGTTATCTGTCTGTCGGCGGGTTGCTGGTCCGGTGTGTCCACCACGTCCAGGAACCGGATGCCGTTATAGGCTGACTGGCTCTCCAGGACGGCCAGGCGCCGGGGATCGCAGCACGAGTAGATCATGTCGTCGCACCGCCCCGGACGAAGGTGGCCACTTGCTGCTGCTGCGAATTCCGCACCATGTACTCGATCGCCACGGTCAATTTGGAGTCCACCGAACTCACCGTGACGTTGCTGATCTGGATCACGTCACCCAGCGTCTGCTGCAGTGCGCCCTGCACCAGGAATTGCGTCGCCGTCGCCACTTCCACGCTCGTCGGTTCGAAGACCAGCCGTAGCAATCCGCATCCGAAATCGGGACGGTTCACGCGCTCTCCCGGCGCCGTGAACAGCACCTGCTCGATCAAGTCGCGGATGTGATCGTCCGGGGTCGCTTCGGCAGTACGACCCCGGCCATCAAATTGATACGGAAACGCCGTGTTCATGGAATGCCTCAGATTGCGGTCACCTTCGTCTGCGTCACCACGGTGGTCAGCGGCGTTCCCGTGGGCGCGCAGATCGCCTGGCTATCGAACAGCAGCAACGGCAGCCCGAACGACGTCACGCGTGTCGACCCCGTCACGAATTGCGCGGTGACGCATGGCCCGTTCCCCGCCGGCGGTGGTGGCATCGCGCAACCCGCCACCATGTAGGGGCCGGTGAGCCACACGGTGGCCATCCCCATCATCGTCACTCGCGTGTTGGGCACGGTTGGTGTCGCCTGCCCCGCGTGCGCGCACAGCACCGTGGCTCCCTGATGCAGCAAGAATCCCGGCATCGTTCCTCCTCTACGTGACGATCAACGCGCCTCCGTTCATCGTGATGGACGGACCGGACATCAGAATCGTCGCGCCTTGTCCGTTCGTGATCGTGATCCCCACGTTGTTCACCAGAATCATCGCGCCGGAGTTGCACTTCAGCATGATTCCGCCAGCCGGTCCGGCCACGTCGCTGATGATCAGTGAGTTCTGCAGCATCGTTTGGAAGACGATGCTGGGAGAGACCGGCAAGCCGGCTTGGGCGAGAATCGGCACGTCTCCCGCCTGCCCCCAACGGCATCCCACCCAGATTGGGTGATCCGGATGGCCTTGTTCGAACTCCACCCACACGCCCGCGCCGATCGGCGGCACCAGGTGCACGCCCATCGAGGGGCCTGTGGGTCCGGCCAGCGGCGTGCAGGGCACCGCCCAGCCCGCGGGCGGCAGAGACAACACGTCCGGCACCTCGACCAGCAATCGGCCAGTCCTGTCCGGATCGATGTTGTTGATGACCGTCCCGCGGTACTTTCCATGAAATCTCGGCTCCAATTCGTTTCGGCTCATACGGGCACCACCGGTGTTTGTGAGATCAGTCCGTCTCTCGACAGCGTAAAACTCTGTTTGTATTCGCCCTTCTTCAGGTTGTGCGTTACCGTCCGCACGTAATACATCCCGTCGTAGGTTGTCCCCGCTCCGCGGACGCCCACCAACTGGTGTGCTCGCAACACCGACCCGTAGCGCAAGACATTCAGCGTCCCGGAAGCCGTGACCGCGTCCGAGCTCGCCGCCGTCCGCGCCAGCGCCAGCGCAATCCCCTCGATGCTGTTCAGCTTGGTGTTGTCCGAGGGATATTCGACCTTGCTTGGCGCTGTCAGCCGGGCCCCCAGCGGCGGCCGCAGGATGCTGATGTTCGGCACCGGAATCGGGATGGGAATCTTCTGCGTGATGGGGTCCAGAATCGTCATGATCACGATCTTTTTCGCCAGTCCGTCCAGGCTGAAGCTGAGCGACTCCACGTTCGTGTTCGCGTCCATGTTCACGGTCAGCGCGGGCTGCGGAATCGGAATGCGTACGTCCGGCCCGAAGTAAAAAATGCTCGTTCCCGGCACGGGCCCTGGCTCCTGGTAATAGATGTAGCCGCTCTGCTGCGCCAGCTTCTTGATGTAGGCAAGGTCGGACTCCGTTTGGGAAGGAATCTTGTCCGTCGGGCTCGGAGTGTCTTCGAAAAGCTGGGGAATCACGACGGGCGCCATGCCCACCAGCGCGTACTTCGCCAGAATCGTGTAGAGCCTCGCTGTCGGAGGCATGCAGGGAAACCGCATGAACGGGAACTGCACGACATCCATCAGCACCGTCAGGTCTTCGCCGGTGATCGTCAGCGTCGATTGCCCGGCTTCGTTGTGCGCCGCCACTTCATGGCGCGTCACGATTCCGTCGATCAACACGTTCGGCACTCCCCCGAGCGTCACCGCCAGGATCACGCGCGTAATCATCGGGTCGAAGTACCCGCCGGCAGCAACGTCGACTGCAGGAGCGACTTCTTGTTCAGGCTGAACACCAGCTGGAATCCGCTCCGCTCTCCTCCCGTATTCACCTGGGCGCTGATCAAGGCGTTGGCCACCTCCGGCACTGCCGGCGTGGGGACCATCGGCCCGATGAACAGCGAAAGATAAATCCCTTTAAGCATTCGGGTTTCCCGGTACTCCCTGCGGCAGCGTGATGCGGATCGTTGCTCCCGGCTCCGCCACCAGGTCGAAGGGCGACATCGCCTCGTTCGCGTCGCAGACCCGCCAGAACTGCTGCGGGTCATCCAGGTATTCCGCCGTGTCGTTGTCCAGCCGTTCGCCCTGCACCACCGTGTGCAGCAGCAATAGACTGAAGGCATCGCCGGACGGCAGGAACCTCCGCGACACATACGCCAGCACGTTCCCGGTGGCGTCGACGTACTTCAGCACCGGCTGCGACGCATAGCGGCTTCCCATTCCAAACATACGCACCTCACAGCAACTGCGAAATTCCCAGCGACGACAGTGATCCCCGCCCGGTCTTCCCCGCCAACATCTCCTTCCTCGCCAGATTGGCCAGGAATACGCTGTTCCCCTTGTGGTCGAAGCTCAGGTCGTTCACGCTCAGCACTCTCATGCCCAGGCTTACCTTCGCGCGGATCGGATTCAGCGCCTGGTCGAATGCTTCCTCCGTGATACTGAAATCGGTCAGGCGCACCGGGAGGATGCGCACGGCGCTCCACACGAACAGTGTCAGCGGCGCTTCCATCGGTGCCACTTCGATCGTGCCTGCCTGCGCCAGCATGTTGTCCGCCTGGATCTGCGCGCTCGGTGGATATACGAGAGTCTCGAGGACCGCCAGATCCGGCTGGATCCCGTAGGCCGGCACGTAGGAACCCGCCGGCGGCGCTTCCATCACGTCGGTCGCGTCGAGCTCCGCGTCGATCTTGATCGTTTCCACCGGCGGTCCGGTCAGCCGAAGCGCATCCAGTCGATCGCCGGCGTCGCCGGTGGCGCCGCGGATTTGCAGTGTCCGGCTCAGCGAATCCGGGTTGTACTGCAGCGCGATCACCCGCAGGATGGACAGCGTCGATTGGTCCGCGACCACGATCCCCGCCCGCAACACCCTCGGTGCTCCTGGAAATCCCGGCATCACCCACACTCTTTCTCGCCGTCCACGTTGTCGTCCGGCGGCGGATCCTGCGCGCCGAACAGTTTCCCCAGCACATCGCTGGCGCTGATCTTCGGAGTGATCCACTCGATGTCGTCGAGCGACGGGAATTGGAACGATTCGTCGGACGAATAGCGGATGGGTTTCTTGAGCTTCATTCCCAGTTGCAGCCCGGGGTCGTAGGTGAAGGACTTGAGTTTCCACAGCTTGGTGGTCTCCACCTTCAGTCTCCAGAAACCTGCTTCGGCATGGACCCAGGCACAGATCGCCAGCGACAAGATCAGTTTCAGCAGCAAATCGAAGTCTGCTTTTGCCTCGAACTTGCCTTTGGTGTAGTGCAGCGTCACGTTCGACAACACATGACCGTCGAGCGCGGCTGTGACGGCGATGCCCAGTCCGCCGCTCACCGAGGCGATGGCGATGCTGAGCTCCACGCCGCCCCGGATGCTGCCGGTGATGTGCGCGTTCATCCCGATGTAGAACTGACCGGTCAGCGTGATGTCGACGTCGGGCTTGTCCTCGAACGGATTGAAGATCGCCTCGGCTTTGACGTTGCGGATTTCGCCGGGACCGATCTGATATCCGGCGGAGAGCGCTCCATCGATTCTTGCGTTGAGGCCGCCGATCTTGGGGATGGACAGGCCGGGAATGGGAATGCTGACGCCGACGGAAAAAATCTTGTAATTGCCCTTGACGGGATTGAACAGATGAATCGGCTTGGGAAATACCAGGGCGCCTTTGAGGCGTACCTTTTCCTGTTCGTCGACTTCAATACCGGCGGTCCCGATCAGGTTGTCCGAGATCTGGTAGGTGATTTCGCCCGAGCCGGAAAATTTGTGCTCGGGGCTCATCTTCACGTGTAACTTCCCCGAGGCTCTGCCCTTATGGAAGGTGATGTCTCCTTCACCCGAGAATTTCTCGTCGTAATACTTGACGTTGATCGCGCCGTGCAGGCCGTACAGGCTGAATCCGGTCTTTCCGATCCCGTAAATGTGCGTGCCGTCGTACTCGATGGTGACGTCGGTCTCTTCCAGCTTGGGAGGCTTGAACTTGCCATGGCCGCGGAACAGCCATTTGTGGTTTTCGTAGAACAGGCTGACGTCGATGCCATCGGTCTTCGGGATGGCAAGATTGACCTTGCCTTCAGCCGAGACTCCCTTTGCGCTCAGGCCGACCGTGACCGAGCCGCTCTTCACGTAGGGCATCTTGCTTTGTAGTTGGGTCGCCTCAATCTTGATCCCGCCACTCCACTCCTTGTTCTGGTAGGTGATGGTTCCTTCGGCGGCATCGACACCTGGCAGATACGCGTTCAGTTTGCCTTTCGCCACCAACCCCTGCTCGTCGCCGGTGACGTCCAGCCGTCCATCGAGAAACTTCTTCGGGCCACGTGCCAGCTCGAACGCGAGGGCGCCGTACGGCTTGAACTCCGGCGCGAGTTGCAGGCCAATCTCGCCTTCCGTAATCTTTGCGCCCGGGATTGGCGGTTTCAGTTTCTTGGCATTCAGCGGGGCGACCAGTGCGAAGTGGTCTTTGTCGAACTGCACATCCAGCTGGGGTAGGAACGGGATGCTGGGTTTAATCGTTCCTTTGCCGCTGAGCGTGCCATCTTCTTCGAACTTGAGTTCGGTAAACGTGCCGTCGCTGAGATACGGGTAATGGAAGTGCAAGTTCTTGCGGACGGGAGGCAGGCTCAGTTTGCCGTCCTTGGCGACTTTCAGCGTGACCTTGCTCTCGCCTTTCAGTGAAACCGGTATGCGGCTCTTCGATCCAGTGTCAAAGACCGTGTCAATGGTGTCACCGCCTGGAGTCTTGCTGCGCTTCAACTTGTCCAGCAGCAGTCCGGAAATGATCGTAGCCGCCGCCTTGTTCTCCGGTATCTCGGAGTCCTTGAGCGGAACCGGGTCCGTCTGCTTGTAATTTCCAGAGATCAGGATGTTGGTAGAAGGTCCGCCGGCCTGAATGGGATACGGTGTACCTGTCTCGCCCCCGATGCTTTCGTTTTTTGAGAGGGTCCCCTTGCTCGGCGCTTCTTCGTCCGCCTTGCAGCAGGGTCCGCAATCCGGGGTGGTCTGCTCCACCTTGTCGAAGTAAAGGAGAATGTCATCAGGAGCGGGATTCGTCGTTTCGGATTTGAGCGCCGTCCGAATCTCGGAGGCCATGCGTTTCAGATCCTGAAAGATGTCGCGCCCGCTCTTCATATTCTCGGGGCCGTCGAGCATCTGCATATTTTCTGGAACGTTGTTGCCGCCGAATTGCAGCTCCAGGATGTGGTCCACCTGGCATGGCTTTTTGCTCGCGCGAGTCGGTTCGAAGGTGTCCTGCGGGGTGGTGATGGACTTCCAGTTCTTCTCGGCGGCCGCGCCGGGTTTCCATTTCACTTTTTGAAGCCAGATTTTCCGCAACTGCTCCGGGCTCGGGCGCCCCTGCTTCAACCCGGCCTTTACGTCCCCGGCCGTATCGATAATCGCCTGCAGGGCGCCACGCGCGGCAACGTCCTGCCAGACCTTCTTCACGTTGCCTTTTTCCGGAGGCAATTTCAGCGTGCCCATGTTGAAGGCCTGGATGTTTTCGCTCACCTCCGCTCCGCCGATGGCTCTCTGCTTGACGTCCGCTTGTCCCAACGGCGTGTTCTTGGGAACGTTTTTCCAGGTGCGGCCCGATTCTCCTGGTTGAGACTTGGACTCGGCCTTCTTCTTTTTGTTGTCGTCGTTGACCGCGCGTGAAACGAGCGGCCGCGCGGGATGGAAGGTGGCGGCCGGGGCGGGCGCGCCGCTCATGACCGCACCGGCAATCGTGTCCGCTTCGCGCTCGAGGCTGTGATACTGGCCGGATTCGCCGACGGCGAGGCCATCGGTCGATCGTTGAAGGCCGTGCTGCTGTACCGTGTGCGCCAGTTCGTGCGCGAGAAGCCGCTTGCCTTCATGCGACGTGGGGTTGTATTTCCCTTCGTCGAACACAATGTCCTGGCCGACGGTGTACGCATTCGCATTCACGGCGCGCGCCGATTCCGCGGCCGGGGAATCCGTGTGGACGCGCACACCGCTGAAGTCCTGTCCGAACCGCGGCTCCATGAACGACCGCGTCGGCGCATCCAGCGGTCTGCCGGGTGCTGCCAGCGTCCGCGACACCGACGGCGGCGCCGTCACCGGTCCGTTCGATCCCTTCGCCGCGCGTTGCAGCGTCTGATCCTTCTTCTTTTCCTGGCAGGAGTCGCACTGCGGCTTTCCAGGCGCGCACGAGCATTCTCTTTGCAACATCGGCGCGTGCGCGCGAGTCAATCCACCCGCCGAGGGTCTGACCTCTTTTCCCGCCGACGTCGCTCGGGCCGTGTCGCTCATCGGCGCGCCGGACCCTTCAGGTTGTAAATCGTCCGGGCGAGTTGCGCCCCCAGCGACTTCGCGGTCAGCGTCGATGGTCTTGCTGCTGCCTGCACTCGTTCCAGCACCTGACCGTGTCCCCATCCCCGCGGCGCGCCGTTTGCCGCAATCAATCTCTTCAATTCCGATTGCAACGCCGCGACGACGTGTTGTTCATCCACGCGGCCGACTCCGCGCAGCTCCAGGTGATCGATCTGAATCCACAATCCAGACGAGGACCTCGTCGTGTCCCGGGCCGCCCCCCGGGCCAGGTTGCCTGGCACGACCGGCTCTGTCGCGTCGAACGAGGTCTGCGCGTTCGGTCCTTTCGGCCGGGCCGCGCTCTCGCCGCGGAAGTGGGCGCGCCACTCGTGCCGGGTGTGCGCGCGGTTCATACCCAGCCTCCCAACTCCGCATCGTTCCAGGAACGCTCCAGCTTCGAACATTCCTGCCGCGCCGCCGTCAGCAAATGCCGCATGCGCACCGGCTCGCCGCGTTCGGCGGCGATGTACGACGCATTCAACGCGATGTTCCGGATGTTTCCACCGGGGACGTTCAGCCGCGCCAGCTTGTCGAATTCCAGCGTGTCGGTCGGCGTGCTGCCTTGGAAAATCCGTTCCCAGATTTGCCGCCGCTGCGACGCGTCCGGGTACGGGAACTGCACGACAAACCGGATCCTTCGCAGGAAGGCGCCATCCAGCGACGCACGCTGGTTGGTCGTCAGGATCGCCAGGCCTCGATACGCTTCCATTCTCTGCAGCAGGTAGCTCACCTCGATGTTCGCGTAGCGGTCGTGGCTATCGCGTACTTCGCTGCGCTTTCCGAACAACGCGTCCGCTTCGTCAAACAGCAGAATCGCCCCGGTGTCCTCGGCCGCGTCGAAGATCGTGCGCAGATTCTTCTCCGTCTCTCCGATGTACTTGCTCACCACCTGGCTCAAATCGATGTGAAACAGATCGAGCGATAATTCATTCGCCAGGATTTCCGCCGCCAGTGTCTTGCCTGTGCCGCTCGGCCCGCAGAACAGCGCCGCCGTACCCAATCCACGTAGTGTCTGCCCCGCCGCCTCCCACTGCGACAGCACCGCACGCCGGTGCCGCATCTGGTAGACAATCGTCCGAAGCGTTTCCAGGCACCCTTCCGGCAGCACGATGTCCTCCCAGTGCGATCGGGATTCGATCCGCGTGGCCAGCGACTCCAGCGCCGGCCTGGATTCCGCCCGGCACGCCTCCCACAACAGCTTCGAAAGCGCGCCACCACTGTGCTCGCGCTCGCGCAGGACGCGCTCCGCCGACTGGAGGATCACCGTGAAGTCCAGCGAGAACTGCCGCGCGACCCGCGTCAGATCGCCATTCAGAGAATCTGCGTGCTCGCCCAGCGCAAATCGCCACAAGGCTTCCTGCTCTTCAACCGGCGGTTTGTCGATCGTGAGGCTTTCAAACAGATCCGGTCGCAGGGCCACACCCGCGTCTGCCGCGACCACCAGAAATCCTTGAAACCGTTCGGCAAGGTAAATGACGCTGGCCATCGCCGCGCTCGCGACCTCTTCCGCGTCCAGGTAGATTCCGTACCCGTTCAGCGTGGAATCGCGTTCCAACACACGCAAGAATGCTTCGCGTCCAGCAGCGCGCTCGGGCAGCGACTCGGCCGACAACCGACGCAGACCCAGGCGCAGCGACGCGCACGCTGCGGCCGCGACGGCAGCCTTCCCGTTCCCCGCATTCCCCAGCAGCCGCACCGGCGCCGTGTTCGAACGCCGCACGCTCCAGAATCCGAGCAGTTTTTCGACCGGCGCGCGATAGGACTGCGGCAAGCACCTCGGGGCCTCCACTGAGCGCAACAGGTCGTCCAACTGTTCATCCGTCGCCTCTCCACCCATCAGGAAGTGCAGAACGCTCTCTTCGATCCGCAGCGGCGAGCTCGTGAGGCTCTCTCCCCGCACCATCTCAACCAGCCTCCACCGCCTCAGCGGTGATTGCGGCATCAGCGTGCTCCAGTGCGATTCCGGCAGCACATGCAACAGCAATTGAAACGTGGGATGCCGCAGTCCCGGCGAATATTCGGATGCCTCCAACACGCTCGACAAGTTGGGATCGAGTTCCACGGCCGCACACAGCACCAGTACCTCCACTTCAAACGCCGAAAGATCAAACCGGCTGGCCACGACTCGCAGCGGGGAGATGGCCTCGCTCGCCGCCTCTGCCTTCTCGTCGCTCGTGGGCCGGGCATCGCCGCGCAGCAGCAGCGTCCGCGTACGTTCCATCGACAGCCGGATGACGTCCGCCAGGGTCGGCGTCGGCGTTCCGTCGGTCTGTGCCGTTGCGGTCGTCATGGGATCGTCACTTGCGGTGTCGCAAAATTCCCATTCGCATCCATCGCCAACGGACTGTCCGCGCCGTCAATCTGAACTCTCACGACGTAAGTGCCTGCCATCACGCCGCTGAAACTCACCTGCACGTGGGGTGAGGGTGGTGGCGGCGAAGAAGGCGGGCTCTGCAGTTGAATCCGCGGAGGAACCTGGAGTGTGTACGCGAGCGGCGGATCCATCGGGGGACTCGCCGAGAGATATTGATTGAGCGCGACACGGACGTCCTGCATCGGCCCGACTGCAGGGTTCACGGTCAGCAACAAATCGCCCGATCGCGGATTGCTTCCCGCTCCCTTGACGTTCGCCGCCGACACCGACTGAATCACCGGATGCATCAGGAACGAGGCCTGATTGGATTGGAATCCTGGATACGGCTGCCCGCTCGAGACGTACGTCACCGCCTGTTGCACCATCACGGACTGTGGTCCCGGCAGCAAACCCGCCGGCAACGGGAACGTTATACGTGTCGGAGAAACCGATCCCGACGGAGGCACTATCTGCAGTCCGCTGAGGAGCACCAGGGTCTGTTGCCCCTTCAGCTCGCTCCCGTTCAGCACGAGCAGGTAACCAGGCAGAATCATCTGGTCGGCATCGACTGGATCCGCGGCAGTCTTCTGCGAGGCGACCTGGTCGATGGTCGGCTTCAGCAGGGTCATGGCCTGGATGCTGCGCTTGAGCACTGGCAATGCGGACTTGATGGCTGCACGGCTCTCAATCAGCACGACTGAGACCTGATACGCGGCCGTCGGCCGATACTTCGCCTGGAACGCCGTCCAGAGCCGAGAAATTTCTTCCGTCGACAACGTCTCCGGCCAGATTTTGATCTGCTCCACCTGCTCCGCCAGTTCCGACGTGAACAGGCTCGCCATGAACGGCGGCAACCCTTGCCCGGCCGGCACCAGTGAAGGCGCCGCCAGCGATTTGCGGATGGCATCGCGCGGCAGGAACGGCGTCTCGTGGAACAGCTGCATGCCGTATCCCAGCAGGATCTCGGTATGAAACTGCTCCATGCCGTAGGCCGACAGCAGGTAGTGGAGATTGATCGCCAGCGGCGGATTGTCGACGCGGTCACCGTTGCTGTCCCGTGACGGATAACCCACGTTCTTCCAACCCTGGTTTTGCGTGACGTTATAGAGAAACAGATTGAGCTGGCTGTTCGCCGTCGACTTCGTCTGTATGCTGTCAACCTTGTCCGGCGAAAGCGCGGAGACCGTGACGTCATTGCCGAGCGTGCCCGAGATGTCGTGGTCAATCAGCCCGTTGTTCAGCAGGTCCACGAGAACGAACGACACCGATGCAACCGCGAGCGCGGTGCTCATCGTCCGCCCCCTCGCTCTTGGAGGTATTGCTCAAGCGTCATCCTCGGCGTCGGCCTAGCCGCCGGCGGTAGTGCCACGGCCGACGCCGTCGCGCCGTGTACGGTGATCCGGCCAATGACAATGTGAATGTCCTGTTTCGCGGGCGACGATTCGAAACGCGTCGCGTCCGAAGAGGTCGCAAAAGGCGGAGTCACGGTGGGCGCAGCCGCCGACGGGGTTTCCGCGCGCGGTTCGCGCACGCTCACGCTCGAGCCCGGGCGTCCCCCTGCACTTATCGAACCGCCTTCCGCCGCGGGGCTCGTGTTCGGCGTTCGCGCAAGCAATTCCCGCGCGACCTTCTCGAGGTCTGCCAGGGTAGGCCCTGCGGACGCCTGTCCGTCGGAGGCGTCTTTCGCGGAATCCGTTCTCCCGCCTTCCCACTCGTGTCCTTCGGCCTTCCGCGCACGTCGTGACATCGCGGTCGGCACTTCTTCGTCCCGAGAGGTGGCATCCTCCGCTCGCCCCAACGGTAATCCGCTCCGTCTTCCCTGCGTGCCGGGGGCGGGTCTCGCAGCCTGCGGTACAAGATGTTGTTCACTTTGCGAATCAGTGTGCGGGGTGCTCGCCACGTGCGGGGTGTCCATCGCACGCGGCGCCATCCGCGGCTGCTGCGGCATCCCACTCCCCTCGATCGCCGCGCCGGTCACCAGCGGACCACGCGAGTCTTCCGCCGTTCTCCCCGGCAGTCCCGTCACGCCCGCAGGAATTTCTTCCGCGATTTCCCCGGCGACCAGCCCCGCTTCCACGGGACCCACCGCGCGCACCGGCTCAAATCGCGAGGGCAGGCGGGGCTTGACCACCGGCGCCGTGCCGGCGATTCTGGAGGCCACATGGTGCAGGTAACCTGGCATCGCTTCACCCGGCGATCAGGTTCAAGTATAGATTCCGGCGCAACGGGCTCATCGCCAGAATGGCCGATTCCGCCCAGCCGTACGATGCGGCGAGTTGATGGACATCGTGCAGCAGCCGCCGCGCCCATGCCTGAATCTCCGCCCAGAAGAACGGCTCCACGTCGAAGAGCTCTTTCCACCATTCGCCGCAGGATTCGCAGGACAGGTCCAACTCGACCTCCGCTTGCGGATCAAGCTCGGACATCCTGGCCGAAAGCGAATCCAGCACCGCCTCCGGCAGATTTTCGCTCGTGATGTCCACGCCGTCTCGCTCAACCAGCGACACGCATGTCTCCAGCAGCTTGCGGCGCAGAGCATTCTCGGACGCGCCTCCCTGGGAAGCTGTCGCCAGATCGCCGCAAGTGGGCAGGCGGAATTCCATCCGGTAACCGCCTGCGCAGAGACTCTGTCCGGTTGGCGACTGCCCGGAAAACACGCGCAGGTCGTTGATCTGAAACGTCAGTTCAACCTCCGTCTGGCATTTCGGGCAGCGCGACGTCGCCGCGACATCTGCCCCGAATGTCCACTCGCGCAGTGTCAGCAGGCGCGAGTCGCGCTCGCCCAGCGAAAGCTGCGCCGGCTCCGGATCCCGGCCGGGTTCGTTCGCCGCGCGCAGTAACAATTCCGCCCGCGCGAGTGAACCGAGATGTGCCCCTCGTTCCCACACCGCGAGAAGCTCTGTGGCGGTCAGGGCCCTCATTGGTCTCACGCTGTCGGCTGCGTAATGGTCGGCTCCTGCGGCTCGACGGTTTCGAGGTCGCGCTCCCATCCTTCGTTTTCCAGCTTGATGTGCTGGATTGCGACCGCGTTGGCGTTGGCGTCCAGGTCCGGCAGCGCCTGATACTCCGACACCCAGCAGCGGTAGATCTTGTAGGCGATGGCCAGCTGCCCGGCTTCGTTGTAGACCTCGAGGATGATGTCCTTGCGGAAATCCTTCAGCGAGACCTCCGCGCCCAAGCCCGGCGCCGTAGTTCCACACCTTGTTCGCCCACTGTCTCGAACTCGATGTCGTGCGTCACGCCGCGCTCCAGGTGATCGGCGTCGTACTCGGTTCGGCCCGGCGACTTGCGGCTGCTGCTCGGATCGCCGCCTTCGCGGTGCTTCACCACTTCCGTCGTGCGCTTGAGCGCGCCGACCTTGCTGACGCCGGCCACGTATTTGCCGTCCCACTTCACGCGGAACTTGAAGTTCTTGTAGGGATCGAACCGCTGCTGCATTCACGGTGAATTGCGCCATGGCGTCTGCTCCTTACGCCTGACGATCTGTCCGGCCATCTGCTGGATCTGGATGACCACGAACTCCGCCGGCTTCGAGCGGCGCGAAGCCGACCACGATGTTGACGATGCCGTGATCGATGTCGTTCTGGCGTGGTCGTTTCCTTGTCGCACTTGACGAAATAGGCATCGCTGCGGCGTCGTGCCCTGGAACGCGCCCTGGCGGAACAGGTCCTGCATGAACGCGCCGACGTTCAGGCGGATCTGCGCCCACAGCGGCTCGTCGTTCGGCTCGAACACCACCCACTTCGTGCCCGCGGTACAGGCTCTCTTCCAGAAACAGCGCGAGTCGCCGCACCGGGATGTATTTCCACTCGCCGGCCAGCTCGTCGGCGCCCTGCAGCGTCCGCGCACCCCACACCACTCGCCCGATGACGTGGAAGAACCTCAGGCAATTCAGCCCCAGCGGGTTCAACTCCCCGTTTTCCAAATCCGTCAACGACACCGTGAAGTCCTGTACGTTCCCCGCGAACGCCGCTTCGATGCCCGCCGGCGCTTTCCACACGCCGCGTTGTGCGTCCGTTTGCGCGAAGAGTCCCGCGATCGCGCCGGAGGCTACGACTTCTTCCAATTGACCGTCATGGAGAAGGTTTGGCTCCATCAGCCGCGGAAAGAACAGCGCGGAGTTCGCGCTCCGCGCGCCCGTGTACGAATCCAGGTTGTCCAGGGCGTTCTCCTTGCTGTGCCAATCGCTCGGGGAGTCGATGATGTAGAACGCCCGTCGAAGCTCGCAGTATTTCGACGCCGCTGCGCGCACCAAGTCGCCGACGTCGAGTCCGCCTGTCCCCGCGTTCGGATACGGTGGAATGACCAGTAAGTTGAACAGATCCGACTTCTCCAGCGCATACAGTCCCGTCTTCGCCGTCTCCGTGCCCGGACCGATAAAGTCGTTGTCGGTGACGTCGACGTCGTCGACGCCGCTTCCCCCCCACACGGTGTCCTCCGCCGGCGCGAGCAGCGGCACTTCATCCGCTCCTCCTGGCGTCGTGGCCACCTCCACGAGATTCGACTGCTGCGCCAACACCCGTGTTACGTATCGCGGGTTGTTCGGATCCACCGAGATGTTCAGGTAGCGTTCCAGGAGCAGGACGCGCTTCTTCGTCGCGTCCCACAGCTTCACCGTCAAGTTGAACACCGTCGGGTCCAGCGTTCCCTGCTTCGTCTTCGGCAGGTCCACTTGTACCGTCAGGAAGTTACCCCATGAGCCCACGCTCGCCGCCTGCAGGTAGAGCGCCTGGAACGGCGGGACGGCCGGGCTCGAAGGGGGGCTAGGTGGACTCAGGTTTTCGGGCAGGATGATCGTCGCGGGCTGTCCTGCGTTCGCGATCCGCACGATGATCGCCTGCGACCCTCCATGCAGGTAGAAGTCGCTGACCGCATAACTCATCGTACTTTGCAGCGACAGGCCGCCGTACAGCCGTTCGTAATCCGCGTAGCTGTTGATCGTGATCGCGGTATTCACCTCGCCGCGTGGCGCTCGCCCGACGAAAGCCGTAATGGAGGTGGCCACGCCAATGATGGAGTGCACCCCACTGGGGATTTCTTCGATGTACACGCCGGGATACGTCAGTGTTGGTGGCATGAAACCCCATCTCCTTGTTTGCTTGAATCGTCGACAATCTCCGAGTTCTTCCAGCTTCTTTGGCCCTCCGGCAGTGTCTTGGCCGCTCCATCAGTCCGTGTCTTCCCGTGCGGCTTCTGCGTCGCCGGCCCGCACCAGTTGTCTCGCTTCGTCAAGTCTTTCCGGGTTGAGTTGGTAAACAGGCCGCGAACCGACGATTGCGACCTTGAGAAATCCCTTCGACACCAGCCACTGCAACGCGGCCTCCGTCCTCTTCACGCTGCGCCGCACCTCTTCTTCCAGCAGTCGCCATCTGGCGATTCCCTCGAAGCTCTCAACATGTCCCGGTGACTGTAGGAAGAACTTGAGTATCGATCTCGTGATGTCTCCCCGCGAAAGGCCGTCCGATTGAATCAAGGCGATTTCAAGCCCGAGCGGTTTAAAGCAATCGGATGGCCATTGGATTCGCGCGCAGAGATTCCGCTCCCATCGCGAAACACGGTGTAAATCTCAGTTCGCTTGGCGATGTGCGAGGGAAGGGTTTCGATGCGTGCGGCACCTTCGGCCCACTGTGGTGACAGGGCGCCCGCGGCACTTTCCGGCTAAGTTGCGCTTTTGATGGTGTTTCGGTGGGATGCGGCGGGATGATCCCGCGGTGGGTCAAGAACGACCCACTCACGAGATCGGCGGGAGTTTCAGTCCGTACTTTTTCGCCATCCGCCCAAAGGCGCGCCGATCCTTCTGCGCTTCGCGGGCCGCCCGGCTGACGTTCCCGCCGTGACGTTCCAGAAGCTTCTGCACGAAGTCACGCTCAAATCGTTCAATCGCCGCGGTCTTCGCCGAACGGTAACTCCCCGATTCTTCTTTCTGATCCGCGGCCTCCGGCCGGATTTCCACGTGAGCGGAAGCAATCTCCATCCCCGGCGACATCAACACCGCGCGTTGCATCGTGTTATGGAGCTCCCGTATATTTCCGGGCCAGTTATGGCTCTCCAATTTCCGGACGGCGGCCGGCGTCAACACCTTCCTCTTGATGCCGTTCACTTCGCAGCTTGCCTGCACGAAATGCCCCGCCAACATCGCGATATCCTCATGCCGATGCCGTAGGGCGGGCAGGTGAATCCGCAACACATCCAACCGGAAAAACAGATCCTGCCGGAACGCTTTCGCCTCGACAAGCTGTGTCATATCTCGGTTCGACGCGGCAATCACACGCACGTCCGCGTCCCGGAAACGCTCCGAACCCAGTGGCCGGAACCTGTTCTCCTGAAGCAATCGCAACAACTTCCCCTGCGCAACCCAGGAGAGACAATCGATCTCATCCAAGAACAGCGTTCCTCCATGCGCCAGACCCGCGCAACCTCTCTGCTCCGAATGGGCGCCCGTGAACGCTCCTTTCGCATGCCCGAATAACTCATTCTCGAACAAGTGTTCGGGAATCGTCCCGCACTCCACGGGAATGAACGAGCCGCTGCGTCTCGGGCTCATTACGTGCAGCAGCCGCGCGAACAACTCCTTTCCTGTCCCGGTTTCTCCGGTCAGCAACACCGGCGCCGTGTTTCCCCCGTAGGCCACCACCTTTTCCAACGCCGCCAGAAAAGCGGGCGCATTCCCCACCGCCTGCCGAAGCCCCATCTCTTTAATCAATTCCACGCTCATTTGTTCCAGGCAGCTCGGCCCCGGCCCCACCAGCCGCATCAACCGCTGGTGAATCTCTTCCGGGTGCACCGGCGACAGCAGAAAATCGTCTGCGATCGCCGCCGCCAGCCGCACCAGTTCGTCATTGTCGGAGGGCAGAATCGCGAGCATCGCCACGCGGATCGGGTGCGCCTGCAGCCACTCAAACATGGCAATCGCGTCCCTAACGATCGACATCGCGTTTACGACAATCGCCACTTCCTGACAGGTTTTCAGGAGTTCGGGCCGGAATTCCTCCCAAGGCACGCATCGGGATACCCCCAACCCATGCGCATGCAGATAGCTCATCCACTGTGTCGGATCAGGGGAAGGCGACTGTCCGACGACAAAGAGAGTACGGCGCATGCAACAACCCCTAGCTACTTCGCAGTGAAGAAATGACCGCGTAACTCGCTGACTCGTACCGATGGCCGGCGGCCGGCCGTGACGAAACGGTCGGTCGATTCTACGATTGCGACGACCGATCCGACGTACTACACTGCCCGCGCGTGAGGATGCACAAAAGGAGCGGGCATGGTTCAGCGCCGACAGCGCGAGCGGAGTCTGTTCGAGGTCCTTTTTCTCCCGATGGCCACAAATTGTGGCCCGACTGGTTGCGCAAGATCGATACGTTGCTCGAGGACGACGCCGTGATTGAGGTTGTGGCGCAAGCCCTTGAGAAGCGGTGGCCACAAAGTCGCCGTCGAGGTCGTCTCGGCACGCCGGCCGAGGTCGTCATCCGGATGCTGATCCTGAAGCATCTGTTCGACTGGAGTTACGACGACATGGAACGCGAGGTGCGCGCCAATTCGGTGTATCGCATGTTTACGCGCATCGACGCCGGCGAGGTGCCGGACGCCAAGACGATCCTGAAGATCGCACGCGCGCTCGGCCCGGAGGTCATCGAGCAGTTGCATCGACAGGTCGTCGAAGTCGCGAAGCGTGCCGGGGTCACGCACGGTCGCCGATTTCGCATCGACACCACGGTCGTAGCCACGAATGTGCACTATCCGACCGACAGTACCTTGCTGAGAGATGGCGTGCGCGCGCTGACCCGCACCATGCAACGAGCGAGTGCGGCGTTGGGTGATCCGGTCCGGCCGGATTCGCAATCGGCTGCGGAGCGTGACCCGGCGCGTGCTGATCATTGGGTACGAAGCGCGATCGCCAAAGACCCGGGACGCCATGGTCAGGAGTTATCGCACACTGATGGCGACCACGCGCGCCGTCCTTCGTGACACGGCGACGATGGTGCGGCGGCTGGGCCAGCGAGTGCGCACGGCCGAGTCCGCAGATCCGACCGCTGCTGCAGCGCGCCCGGAATCAGCTGCTGGCGATGCGGCCACTCGTTCAGCGTGTCGTCGGCCAAACTCGGGCGCGCATCCTGGGTGGCGATACCCATGTCCCCGACAAAGTGCTGAGTGTCTTCGAACCGCACACCGAGACGATTCGCAAGGGCAAGATTTCGAAGCCGAACGAGTTCGGGAAGCTCGTCACCATTCAAGAATCGGAACATCAGATCATCACGGCGTACGACGTTCACGCCAAGCGCCCCGCCGACGTGACCCTGTGGACCGCCGCCTTGGATCGGCACCAGACCATGTTTGGTCGCGCCCCAGATCTCGCTGCCGGTGATCGCGGCTTCAGCTCGGCGACTAACGAACGAGCGGCGACGGACCGCGGCGTCCGCCGCGTGGTGCTGCCGCGGCGTGGCCCGAAGTCTCCGGCGCGGCGCGCATACGAACGTCAACGTTGGTTCCGCCGGGGGCAACGGTGGCGCGTCGGCTGCGAAGGCCGCATCAGTGTGCTCAAACGCCGCCATGGACTCGACCGCTGTCGCTACCATGGCGAGGATGGCATGCATCGCTGGGTCGGGCTTGGGCGTCATCGCAAACAATCTGGTGAGCACCGCGACCTTCGCGAAGGCGCGGGCTGCCGCATAGAGAAATCGGTGCAATGGCAACGAGCGGACACCGAACCGGCCGCGCGATCGAGACAGGTCAGCTCGTTGAACGGTCCTTTCTTCACCGGAAAGTAGCTAAGCTAGAGCCCGGTCGATTGCCGCTGATCAAGCTTCTCGGGTGCGAACCGTGACATCTGGTGGACGAGAGGCGCTACGTTTCATGTCCGGGAGTGTTCCCGGCGGCGGAGCCATTCTTCTCTGGCGCGGCCCGCTTCGCTTCGTAGACTGTGGACACCAACGCATCAAGTGCTGCTAGCGTTCACTCTTCTCACCACCACTTCGCACGTTGTTCGCCATCCGTCAAGCGAAACGCCGAGGTATGATTTTCGTGTCCGGGATTGTCTCTCGGCTGAGGAGAAGACTGGCAACCCCGATTTCGTCAGAACCAGCGCTGGCGTGCGCCGTTCCGCTCGACACTCGGCATCGTAGGAAAAGATCGGAACCAAAGCAAACGAAAAAATGCTCTTCACGCTGCTTTGTTACAATTATGATTTATCTCTGGGCCGCGCTCTGGGTCCCGGCAAAATCCTGGAGATGCCGCTCAAGTAAGGCATGTCCCGTGCGTCCACTTGTACCGTTGCTCCGTCGGCTGGGAATACATAGACTCGCCCGGTAATCGGCCCGCGAACACTTAGGTTGGCGGACCCGCTGTTGTGGAACAACCGTTCGGAGCCCGGCTCCTGAACCCGGACCACCGAAGGCTGTGGGGGCGCCTGCAACGGTGCGGCTCTTCGCTCTACGCGCGCAACCTCTTGAGTCTTTAGAGCTTCTCGCTTCTTTCCACAGCAGCCCACGCCCGACTCCTCGCGCTAACTCTCGTGTCCGCCTGCTCTTTGCCCCTCTCGCTCCGTGAGGCGTTCCAGCAAGATCGCTGCCCCCGAAATCGCGGGCCAGAGAATCGCTCTGTCAAGCCACCCTTTTCCTGTCCACACCGCGAACGGAATGGTCACCCATACCGAGAGGCAATAGAAACAGTCGAACATGCTTCCCAACCAAGCACTCTGAATCCTTCGTCTCAGCTTTACCACCACGTCCCCCGGCCCGTCCTCCCCCGCCAGAAGATGCGTGATGCGCCACACGGCCAGGCTGCTCACCAGGAGTCGAAGTGAATCCATGCGTTTGGTCGGATGTGCAAACCATCGGCCAGCCCTCGGTGCATCGGAGGCGAGCGGCTGATTGCCGAAATCCTCGATTTTGAGGCGACAATGAACCAATCCTCCCCGCCGTGATTCACCCGCCCCGAGACGAGCGGGATGTCGGATTTTTACTGTCCACCAGCGCCGCGCGTGACGTTGTCCCCGAATTTCGAGACGGGTCAAAGGTAGAGTACGGTCGCTTTCCGGCCGCCCGCAACGGGCAGGAGAAGCGATGAAGAAGTCCCGCTATAGCGAAGAGCAGGTGGCCTACGCGCTGCGGCTCGCCGAGTCCGGTACGCCGGTGGCCGACGTCTGTCGCCAGATCGGTATCGCCGAAGCGACGTTTTACCTGTGGAAGAAGAAGTACGGCAGCTTGGGCGTGGCCGAGGTGCGGGAGCTGCGGCAGATGCGCGACGAGAATGCGCGGCTGAAGCGCCTGGTGGCCGACCTGACGCTCGACAAGCAGATCCTCCAGGAGGTGATCCGAAAAAAAGGTTAAAGCCAGCTCGCAGACGGGAGCTGGCGCAGTGGATCCGCGACCGCTATCAGGTGAGTTGTCGGCGCGCCTGTGCGCTGAGCGACATCTGTCCGAACACGTGGTACTACCGATCGCAGGCGCGTGATGCCTCCGCGTTACGCATGCGGATCCGGGAGATCGCGCAGGCCCGGCCGCGCTTTGGCTACGTCCGAATCTGGATCATGCTGCGGCGCGAAGGCTGGCGGGATAACAAGAAGCGCGTCCACCGGTTGTACCGCCTCGAAGGTTTGCAGGTACGGATGCGGATGCGACAGAAGAAGCGACGGGGTCTCCACCGCGGCGCCGTGCCGCCGGCGAGCGGGCGCAATCGAGTACTGGAGCATGGACTTCGTCCACGATCAACTCGTCACCGGACGGGCATTTCGGGTGCTGACGGTCATCGATCAATGGAGTCGCGAGAGTGTGCTGCCGGAGGCGAATGTGGCGCTGACGGGGACAGAGCGTCGTCGACGCGCTCGAGGCGGTGTCCGCGCACCGCACGCTGCCGAAGGCGATTACGGTGGATCACGGTACGGAATTCACGTCGAACGCGCTTGACGAGTGGGCCTATCGCCGGGGTGTCGCGCTCGACTTCATCCGGCCCGGAAAGCCCGTGGAGAATGCGTTTATCGAGAGTTTCAACGGGCGCCTGCGGGATGAATGTCTCAACGTGTACAGCTTCGAATCGATCGCCCACGCGCAGGACCTCATCGAAGCCTGGCGGCGCGATTACAATGACCGTCGTCCGCATGGTGCACTTGGTCACCTGACGCCAAGTGAGTACGCCACACAACGTCAGACGCGCGGCTCAGAAGTGGCCGATCTCCACATCGCACCCGTCTGAGAACGGGGGCAACGTCAGAAGTGGCCGATCTCCACATCGCACCCGTCTGAGAACGGGGGCAACGTCACGCTCCATAACCTGTCTCTCAGGACCGCGTCATTCGAAGGTGTAAGTTCCTAGGACGCCGGTGACGTTCCCGCCCTCACCTTCGCGATCATGCGTTCGTAGGGGGTCTGACCGTCCAGCGCACCGTGCGGTCGATGGTAATTGTAGTAGTTCTCCCACTCGCGCAGCTTCTCGTTGAACAGGTGAATGTCGTCGGTGATGCCGTCCTTGTCCAGGAGCTGGTAGAACTCCTGATCATCGACGCGATGGGAGTGGGCTTGATCCGATCCGGTGGACGGTTTAACTACGCTGCTTGAGTCGCCCGTCGTTCGAATGCGGCCGGACTGATCTGGCCGAGCGTCGAGTGCCGACGCCGCTGGTTATAGAACACTTCGATGTAGTCGAACAACTCCATCTTGGCCTCGCCGCAGCTGTCGAAGCGGTCGGCCACTTCGCTCTTCACGGTCGAGAAGAAGCTCTCCATCACGGCGTTGTCGTAGCAATTGCCGCGCCGGCTCATGCTGCAGGTGATGCCGTGCGCCTCGAGCACGGCCTGGTAGTCCTCGCTCGCGTACGTGCAGCCCTGGTCGGAGTGATGGAGGAGACCGACGTCCGGGCACCGACGCTTCAGCGCCATGTCGAGCGCTTTGATCGTGACGTGCCGATCATTGACGGCGCTGACCGCCCAGCCCACGACGAACCGCGAGAAGAGATCGAGGACGGCCGCGAGGTAGAGCTTGCCGCTGCCGCCGATGACGAACTCCGTCGTGTCGCCGACCCAGCGCTGATTCGGCGCCTGGCGCCTCGAACCGACGGTCGAGCAGATTGGCCGCCACCGGCTGATCGTGATCGCTCATCGTCGTGCGCTTGAACCGCTTCCGAGCACGCGCCTCCAGACCGTCTTCCTGCATCAGACGAATCGACGCGCTTTCGACTGACGCGCTCGGCCTGCTCGATCAGATCCTCGTGAATGCGCGGGCTGCCATAGCGCTGACGACTCTCGTCGAACGACGCACGCACGAGGACCCGCAGCCGTCGGTCGGTCTGCGCGTGCGCGGACTCCGGTCGCCCCCGCGACGCGTAGAAGCCGCTCGTGCGAGACGTGCAAGTACATGACAGAGCTTCGTGATCGGGAACTCGGCCTTCTCCGCGTCGATCCAGGCGAACACTACGCTTGGTTCTTGGCGAAAAAGGCCGCGGCTTTTTTTAGGATGTCGCGCTCCATGCGCAACTCGCGATTGTCTTTGCGCAGGCTGCGCCAGCTCGGCGCGCTCGTCGGTCGTCAGCCCGCTCCGCCCCTTCGTCCGATCCGCGCGCGCGTGCTGCACCCACAGGCTCAACGCCGAGGGCGTCAGATCCAGTTCGCGCGCGACCGCGCCGATCGTCTTGCCTTCGTCTAAGACCAGCCGGACAGCGCCGGCCCTGAACTCGTCAGTGAACTGCCGCCGGACTCGTCGTCCCAACTTGTCGGATCCCATTTTGGCCATCGTATCCGCCTTTCGGAAGATGTCCACCAAATCGGATCAGGCCCAGATCGTTGCGTTGGACGCTTCTGGCCGGCCCTCGTTCCAGGGACTTCAGCATCGATCCACGCGAGGCGTGTCAATCGCCTACGTCGCGTTTGACGCGCTGTCTGTTGGCGACAAGTCGTTGCTCCTTCGTCCGCTCGACGAGCGCCGATCGGCACTGCGATCGCTGCTCGCTCCTCCCCCGCCAGGCGTACCCGTGTCGGAAGCGCTGCCCGGGACGCCGAAGCGGATCGAGGAAGAAATCCGCAGGCTTGGTCTCGAAGGCGTCGTCGCAAAGCGCGGCGACTCGGTGTACCTGGCCGGCGACCGCAGCGACGCGTGGGTCAAGGTGAAGTTCAGTCCGCAGCAGGAGTTCGTCGTGGGTGGCTACAAGGCCGACGCGTCCAACTTCGATTCTCTGCTGGTCGGATACTACGGCGCGGACAAGAAGCTGCACTTCGCCGCGAGGTTGCGCGCCGGCTTCACACCGCACATGAAAGCGGAGGTCTTCCGGCGAATCGCGGATGGGCCGACGATTCGATGCCCATTCGTGAACCTGCCCAACAGCACCGGCCGCGGTCGCTGGGGCGAAGGCATCACGGAAGAAGACATGGCAACGATGAAGTGGGTGAAGCCGAAAGTCGTGGTCGAAGGCGCGTTCGTCGAGTGGACTCGGGACGGCCTCCTGCGACACCCCAAGTTTGTAGGCATCCGCGACGACAAGAGTCCTCGCGAGGTCGTTCGGGAATCGGCGGTTGAATCCGATCGTTAAAGGCTCGGCTCGACGTCGGCGCGTCTGGCAGTTCGCGCGGCACCTCGGCACCGTGCGTTTACAAGCGTCCGCTCTCCTTGAAGCTTCTATGAAGCGGGCTGTCAAGTCAGCCTATCGTTTTTGGTCGTCGTGCACATCTGAATCGGACTCGCCTTTACAGCTTTCTTGCGTGCAGACTGAGATCGATGTAGGCGCCGCGGGACGTGCACGCGCGCGCCGAATTCGCATACCCGACGAGGGGCCCGCAGGCTATGCTCTTGGCGCGCGTGCGTCTCGATCCGCGAGTCGACCACGGAGATCTCGCCATGAAAACAACCACACTGTGTTCCATTACGCTGCTCACGTCCCTTGCCCTCAGCGCGTTCGTCGCGCCCGCCGCTCAGGCCCAACAACCGAAGAAACCGAACGTCGTCATCATGCTGTCTGACAACGTCGGTTACGGGGATATCGGCGCCTACGGCGCCGGCGAAATTCGTGGCATGCCGACGCCACGGATCGACCAACTCGCCAGCGAGGGGTTGCGTCTCACGCAGTTCCTCGTCGAGCCCGGCTGCACGCCGTCGCGCGCGGCGTTGATGACCGGTCGCTATTCGCAGCGTATGGGGCTGGGCACCATCATCATCGGCGGCACGCCGAACACGTTGCAAGCCAACGAAGTGACCCTGGGCAAACTGTTCAAGGGCCAGGGCTACCACACCGGCATGGTCGGCAAGTGGCACCTCGGGGCGAGCGAGGTGAGCTGGCCCACAAGACAGGGCTTTGACGAGTATCACGTCGGCGTGATCGAGACGACCGACGGCACCTTGTATCGGGAGGGCATGCAGCGCGCGGGCATGCCCGAAGCCGCTATCGCTGCCGCAGAGCCCGGCATCTGGGACTCCGATGCGACGGGCAAACTGACGAAAACGCGGCCTTACACCGTGGATTATCGCCGCCAGGTCGAAGGCGACATTGCCAAGGCGTCCACAGAATACATCGGGCGGCAGGCGAAGGCGTCGCAGCCGTTTTTCCTGTATGTCGGCTTCACCCACACGCACTACCCCTCGCTCGTCCCGCCTGAGTTCACGGGCAAATCGCGCATCGGTCCGTATGGCGACGCCATCATGGAACTCGACTACCGCACGGGCCAGGTGCTGGATGCCATCAAGGCCGCGGGGATCGAGGACAACACGATCGTCGTGTGGGCGTCGGATAATGGGTCCACGCCGACGGGCGGGCCACCGGAGTTCCGCGGCGGGTCCAACGGCCCATTCCGCGGCGAACTCGGCGACGCGCTGGAAGGCTCGATTCGCACCATCGGGATGATCAAATGGCCGGGGAAGATTCCAGCGCGCGCGAGCAATGAAATGGTCTCCATCCACGACTTTTTCCCGACGCTCGCGGCCATCATCGGCGCGAAGATCCCCACGGACCGGCCGATCGACGGTGTGGACCAGAGCGCGTTCTTTATGGGGAAGCAGGCCAAGTCCAACCGCGAAAGCTTGATCACGTTCATCGGCGAAGAGATCGCCGCCGTGCGCTGGCGAAACTTTCGCCTCTATCCCAAGCAATTCGTGAGCTCTGCCGGCAACCCCGCGATGCAGGGGCTCGGTGGCTACCGCATGGAGGGACAAGGCTATCCGGCCATCATCAACATCGAGCAGGACCCACGCGAGGAAATGAATCTCCTCGCGACGTCCGCCTGGGTCATCCCGCAGTACATCAAGCTGATCGGCGAGTACGAGAAGACTCTGGAGAAGTACCCAAACCCCAAGGCCGTCAACCTCACAGAGTTCAAGAAGTGAATTCCCGAGCGTGAATTCGACGCACGAAACGCATCCAGTTGCGCGGCAGCGCCCTCTTTCGGCTGACGCGTGCCTGATTGTTCGAATACGCCTCCGCTGAATCACGGGACACACCTCGAGTGAACGCGCGCCGCCCCTTCAAAAGCGGAGGGGTGCGCGCGCGAACGGGTTTCTAGTTCGGACGGTCATCAAGCCCGCATCCTCGCGCCATGGCGAGATGCTTCATTCTTCCATTCGCGCTCTCAATTTCAGGACGTTGTCCCCAGGCGCCCGGGAAGATTCGAATGGAGGAGCCGCGCCCTCTGTAGTACGGCTCTCACAGGCGGCCAAAGCTTCAAGCGCGCGTGCTCCTCCAACTTGACGACCACGATCCTTTGGTCCTACACCCTGTCCATCGCCACGTCTTGGGCCGCGGCTGGTGGTCGCGGCGCTCCAGACGACCCGCGTCGAATTCCGCCTCGTCCCGCCACATCGCGTAGAGAATGCGCGCGAGCCGGCGCGCGAGGGCGACCTGGGCGATCCCGACTCCACGGCGGCGGTGGATCGCCATCGTCCAGTCCCGCAGCCGCGCCGTCTCAGGTTTTCGCGACCGCACGAGGCGCCACGCCGCCTGCACCAGGAGCGACTGGACGCGGGGGTGCGCGCTGCGGAGCACGTGCCCACGCCGCTGGTGCTCACCCGAGCTGTATTCGCGCGGCACTAGGCCGAGGTAACTCGTCACCTGCCCGGCCGTCCGAAAGCGGCGACATCGTCGATCGCCGACACATACGCGGTGGCGGTGATCGGTCCAATACCCGGAAATGTCGTCAGACGTTTGAGCGCTGGATCCGCGTCCACCAACGCCGCAAGTCGCTCGTCAGCGTTCGCCAATTCCCCGTTCACGGTTGCAATCAATGCTCGGAGCGGCACAAATGCCGCCAGCATCGACGGCGGCAGTTCAAGCGCATCGAGACGCGTGAGAAAGCTCTCGGCCGCGCCGCCACGAATGCGAAATCCACCGCCACGGAGCGCCGCGCGGATGACCGAGATGGCGCGCGTCCGCGTCTGGACCAATTCGTCGCGAACCGTCAACTGCGCCTGCACGAGACGGTGTGGCGCGGAGCGCCGATGCACGGCTCGATAAATTCCGTGGTGGCATGCCTCGGTGAGGGCGGCCACGTCGCGCCGGTCGGTTTTGATGCGACGGCTCCGTTGCCCGTACATGGGTGCGTAATTTGGGTCAGCGACGATCACCTGGTGGCCGAGCGACTCGAGGTGCTGCGCCACCCACTCGCTCTCTGTCGACGCCTCCACCAGAACGCGCGTCGGCCCGCGACCCCAAAACAAGGTGCTGAAGTGGTGACGTGTCGTCGGAATCCGGCGGTCAATGACCTCGCCGCCCTCCGTGACGATGCGAACCTGACTCTCCTTCTTATGCAGATCGATCGCGGCATGTTCCACGGCTCATCTCCTTGTCGGTGCCTCCACAAGGCGTTTCATCGTGGGCGACGCTACCATGCCCCCAATGAAACGCTAGCCGCTTCATCTTCTCTGTAGTAACGGCCATCGCCGATGATGATGTGATCCAGCACCGGAACGCCGAGGATGTCGCCGGCAGCAGCGAGTCGTCCCGTGACCTCCACGTCGTCCGCCGACGGCGTCGGATCGCCCGACGGGTGCACATGGGCCGCGATGATGCCGGCGGCGTTCGCGAGCAGCGCGGCCTTGAATACTTCGCGCGGGTGCACCAGCACTGAATCGAGTGTGCCCCGGCCGACTTCGTGGTACGCGATCACTCGATGCTTCGTCGACAGACAGAGGATGCCGAACACCTCTGGGAAACGCACCGTTTCTCGATTTTCGGTTGACGCGCATTCCCGCAACAGCCGCATTCACGAAAGAGGCAGTCCAAGAACTCTCATCTCCCCACAGATTTGAAGGATTGAAAGTTGAAAAGGAATAGGTTTAGCCTGGACAGCTTGGACGGATGGTGGCTGAAGGCCTGAGGAATGGGCGCGGAAGGGCGCTGGCGAATCGCCACCCGGCCCCGTCTCTGACCACTCCACCACCGTCAAAATAAAGCGGAAGGTTCGAGATGTGGAAGACACTGCTTGTGTTCGCCACGGTCACGGCGCTCTGTGCGTCCTCAGTCGGGAGCTCGGCTGGCCGATGGACGTTGGACCTCCTACCTGACTTCGGTGGGAACACCGACACCGTGGCGTGTTCGCTCAGTCAGAACGATGAGAAGCTGACGCTGGACTGCGGCGGGGTCGTTGATTACCGGCAACGTGCAAGGCCGCACGGTCACGTTGCGCGTCCCGACCGGCGAGAGGAATGAAGAGACCGCGATGCTGGTGGGCCAACTGGATGGCCAGGAAACCATCATCTCTGGGAATTGGAAGCTCGCGAACGACCACGGGCCCAGCGAAGGCCGTTTCGTCTTGAAGAAGGCGTCTGGCAAATAGCCTTGTCGTAGCGGAAAGGGAGGCTGCGCCGAGCGGTCCCTGCGCGTGATCGCGGGAGCTCACACTTGCTACAGCGCGCAGCGTGATGTCGGCGCGTGACTAATCAGGGTGCTGTGGACCAGCTGCACCTTGGCCTCGCGACTCGCAAAGCCCCGATCTGAGGTTCCGTGTTTTGACCCCACTTTTGACCCCAATGGGAATGGATTGGGGTCGAATTGGCAACACGCGGTGGACGCGAGAGTCTCAAAATGCTTAGTAAAAACACGCGAAAGCATCCTGCGGACGCTCGCCAATCGTTCTCTTAATCTGCGGGTTGACGGTTCGATTCCTTCCCGGCTCACCAGATTCTTTGGCAAATTCCCCAGTCTGCGATCCACCCGATCCCGCCGTACCGCCAACCGTACTGCCTAACTCTGAATTCCCAGCGCTCAGCGCGTCAGGATCGCGTTCATCTTCACCGCCACAGCGGCCTGGAGCGCGGGCAGCACGTGGCTGTACGTGTTCATCGTCAAACTGATCTGCGAATGCCCGAGTGTCTCCATGATGGTGCGTGGATCCACGCCTGGCGCGAGCAACAGGGTCGCCGCCTTATGCCGCAAATCGTGAAACCGGATCGGCGGCAGGTCGGGGCCCGCGAGCAGGGCCTTGTACTCTTTTCGCAGCCTGCCCACATCGAGCGCACTCCCGATCGGTGACGTGAAGACGAGGCCGCTGTCCTGCCAGCCACCGCCGGCTGACTGGCGACAGGCCGTGACCGACTGGCTCGACGAGCACGAGGCCGATTCGTGGGATACCGCTGTGGCGACCATCGCGGAGCGGTGGCGCGTCGATCACGATTAGTTGCGCGCGTGCCGGAGACCGGCAGTCCGCACTGCGGTGAATTTCGGTTGATCGAGTTCATCGACGGCATGTGGTTCTGCGCCGTCGGCGCGTACGCGCGTCCTGCGGCCTGTCGTACCGGCGGGGTCGCGCCCTTGCGGCAACCGACCGCGCCCTCAAGCCGCTCGTCCCGGCCTGGGGAACTTCTGGGCGAAGTGATCGTGCCGCGGCCGGAATCGACGTTCGAGCGTCTACGTCAATCAGACCTCTCCGGCGTTCGCCATGTCGCCTCCGAACCATCTCGGGAGGCGCGTCATGACGGCCCGTCGTGCCGAGAGCGCTAGACATGCGGGATGGCCGACGACGCGAAACCAAACCCAGCGAGGCCACGTGATGATGCCGTATCGCATCCGGAACCACCATTCCGGCGGCCAGAGTATGTCCGGGATCAGCGCGACGGACAGCTCAGGATCCGATTCGATCGGATAGGCACGGACGGTGGCCGCGGGCCGCTGCACCTGCTCCCGCAACACCTCCGCGACGTGAGGCGACCACGGCACCAGATCGTGCACCAGGTGCAGCGCTCGCAGCAAGCGGCCGTACTGTCGCCGAAGCCGCGCCCAGTCGATCTGATCGATCCACGCCTCGGTGGCGTGCACGAGGTCGGCGACCGACAGCAGCCGAATCGCTCCCGGGCGCAGCGTGTTGATCACGAACGCGTGGGCATACACGTGCCACAGCATGTCTTCGCACCCGAGCGTCCGATACGGCATGCCGCCCCATTCAAACAGCTGAGATCGGCGAATCACCTCGTCGTAGCCGCGCGACTCGACAAAGGGCGTTCGCACCATCAGCTCATGATGCAGCTCGATCGTGACGGTCGCGCCCTGCGTCGTCCTTGCCATCCCCTGCATGTGGTGGTGACACGCGGGGACGACGGCTCCGCCGGGCCTGAATCCACAGCGCCCCAGCACGTCGAGCGCACGCCCGACGTCTGCTTTGCGGATGAGGAGATCGACATCGCGCATCGGCCGGAGCCGGGTATCGCCGTACACCAGATGCGCGAGCGCCGCACCCTTCAGGACGAGGAACGGCGCCCCCGCGTGCGCCATCGCGCCGAAGACGCCAGAGACCACGCGGGCCCGGACTGCCGCCGCGTGCGCGTGTTGCGTCCGCCTCGCCCGGAGGCGAGCGCGGAGGTCGGCCGGAATCGTCAGACCTGTCCGCTCGATGTGCGCAAGTACGAGCGGCTCCATGCCGTGTTGTTCCGCAGCGATCGCGAGCTCGTCGAACGACGCGACAGCCGACAGCGCAGACGGAAGCCGTTCGGCGATTGGCGCGGATCCCGGCCGCTGTGTGCAGAGCGACAAGAACTGGAACGCGCCGTCAGACAGCGTCGCCATCTACCACGAGATCATCACAGAACCATTGCTCGCTTTCACCCCTTGTTCATGCAGGACATTCGTCGCCCCAGGCGCAGCGAATGACGAGCCGCCCCCGCCGCCTCCCGCACCGTTGTCGCCCGTTCCGCCACCGCCGCCACCGCCGCCGAAGTAGCCGCCGCCGCCGCCACCACCACCAATGACTCCTGGCTGGTGTGCGCCGCCGATCCCGCCCTGAACGGACGCGCCAGTGGTCCCGGGGATGCTTGTGAGGCTGAGCGCGCCCTTAATTCCCCCGGCGCCGCCGACGGCCTGCGTACCTCCCCCTCCACCGCCGCCCCCGTTGACACAGTTCCGCCAGCGCTTCCGCTGAGACCACCGCCGCCACCGCCGTTCCCACCGCTCAAATTCCCGCGCCTCCGGATTCACCGCCCCCGCCGCCGCCGCCGCCGACGACCACGAGCGGGGTGGCACCATCGCGCACGCTCGACGCGCCGCCGCCGCCGCCCCCGTCTCCCGTGCTGTCGCCGCCTCCGTTGAAACCACCGGCCGTCGCAAAATCGGGACGACCATCTCGGCCCATGCCACCGACCAGCACAGTGAGCGACGCGCCCGGCGTGACGGGCACGGTCGCTGTCGTCCGACCGCCCAGCCCAGGTATGCCGCCGACCGTCACGCCACCGATACCGCCCGCCGCGCCGGAGGCCACAATCGTGATGCTGACGACGCCGGCGGGTACCACAAAGGTCTGGGAACCGCCGGTAAAGTTGAACGTCGTGGAACCAGGCGTCGGCAGATTAATCGTGAAGGATTGCGCCGCGCTTGTGCCGCCGGCCGTTGTGACCGTCACCGTGCGAGGACCAGCCGCCGCGGCCAGATCGAGCACGAAGCTGGCCATCAGCGACGTGCTGCTGCCTACGATAATGTTGGTGACCGTCACGCCGCCACCGGCGACGGCGACCGTCGTGGCGCCGACGACGAAATTGGTGCCCATCAGGGTGACCGCCACCGTCGCGCCCCGGATACCTTGATTCGGCGAGACGCTCGTCAGCGTCGGCGGCGGCAGCGTGATGATGAAGCCCTGCGGTCCACTGGTCCCGCCGGCCGTGGTGACCGTCACCGTACGAGGACCCACACCGGCGGCCGGATCGAGCACGAAGTTCGCGGTCAATGACGTACTGCTGCCCACGACCACGGTGTTGACGGTCACGCCGCCACCGCCGATGTTGACCGTCGTGGCGCCGACGACGAAATTGGTGCCCATCAGCGTGACCGCCACCGTCGCGCCCCGGATACCTTGATTCGGCGAGACGCTCGTCAGCGTCGGGGTGCCCGGCCCCGGCGGCGGATTGATCGTGAAGGTCTGTGCGCCGCTGGTCCCGGCGGCCGTCGTGACCGTCACCGAACGGGGACCGGTCGCCGCCGCCGGATCGAGCACGAAGTTGGCGGTCAGCGACGTCCCACTGCTGACCGCGCGATTGGTGACCGCGACGTTGGTCACCGTCACACCGCCGCCGCTGACGTTCACCGTTGTCGCGCCGACGATGAAGTTGGTGCCGATCAGCGTGACCGCCACCGTGGTGCCCTGGATGCCCTGATTCGGCGTGACGCTGATCAGCGTCGGCGCGCCGGGCGGCGGCAGGCTGACCGTGAAGATCTGTGGTCCGCTGGTGCCGACGGCCGTCGTGACCGTCACGGTGCGGGCACCCGTCGCTGCGGTCGGATCGAGCACGAAGTTCGCGGTCAATGACGTGCGGCTGCCGACGACGACGTTATTGACGGTCACGCCGCCACCGCCAACGGTCACCGTCGTGGCGCCGACCACGAAATTGGTGCCGGTCAACGTGACCGCCACCGTGGTGCCCTGGATGCCCTGATTCGGTGTGACGCCGGTCAACGTCGGGGCACCCGGCGGCGGCAGGCTGACCGTGAAGGTTTGCGCGCCGCTGGTTCCGGCGGCCGTCGTGACCGTCACGGTGCGGCCACCGGTCGCGCCGGTGAAATCGAGCACGAAGTTGGCGGTCAGCGACGTGCCACTGCTGGCCACGACGATGGAGCCGACCGTCACACCGATCCCACTGACGTTCACGGTCGTGGCGCCGGCGACGAAATTGGTCCCCGTTAGAACGACCGCCACCGTGGTGCCCTGGATGCCTTGGTTCGGCGAGACGCTGGTCAGCGTCGGCGCGCCGACTCCCGCGGACTGCGCGTCCACCGGCGACGGCGCCACGATCGAGTAGATCGCCGGCAGCAGCGCCGCGGTCAGGCCGCGCCCGATCAGCCAACGCCGAGTCGGCGCCGGTCGATCGCCGCGCGACTCGACCGGCAGTTCCAGCAGATGCACGCGCGCGAGGTGCGCGAGCGTGAGGTCGACGACCGCCTCGGCCTCGGGAATCCCCATCTCCGCGCGCAAAACAGCCGCGATCGCGTCACGGCTCGTCGCGCCGTCACACTGCCGCCAGACGCACGCGGCAGTTGGGTTGAGCGCGTGCACCTGCGCGCGGGCCCAATCGTAGACCGACGCTTCGTCGCCCAGTTGCTCGGTGTGCGTGGTGGGAGACTGTCGTGGATACATCAGATCGCTCCTTATCGTGGCAGCGCGGACCGCATTGGCGTCGGACCTGGCGGAGAACCGCGGACACCAACGGGCGAGCTTCGCCGCGTAGACCGGCGAACGCCGTGCCACTGCCGACGGCCTGCTTCAGAATGGGCATCGAGTGCGCCGGGTTCCCGCGCGCGGCGACCGTGTGGCGCATCAGCGCGAGCAGCGTCGTGGCCGGCGTCAAGCGGCGCGGTCGCCAGCGAGCGCCGACGCGGTACGAGGTCACCAGGACAAGTCCGATGGGCAGCGGCGTCGTCCCGGTCTCGGCGCCCAGCGTCGCGGCCGACACGCGGTGAGTCGACGCTGTCGAGCCATCTCGGATCGCCAGCGGACGGGCGAACGGATGCACTCGTCCGGCGCGGTCGAGAACCGCGAACTCATCGGAGTAGTACGTCGCACCCGCCTCGAGCCATGCCTGAACGAGCGCCGTCTTGCCGGCGAAGCTGGCGCCTGGCATGACGATGGCTCGGCCTTTCCAGCCAACAACGCCAGCGTGGACGAAGAGGTGATCCGGCGCGCGCTCTGCGACGAAGAACTCGGCGTGTGCCGCCAGCGCCCGGCCTGCCTCCGTCAACCCGCGCGCTTCCGCGACGAGGTCCTTTCCGGCATACAAACGGTATGACGGGACGCTCCACCTGATACACCGGTTAGAAGGTCGTACCGGACGGATATGGGCGCATCAGGCTCGTGGTCTTCAACCACGCGCCAGTTGGTTGGCAAGTTCAGACATGCCGGATCCTGCTTGAGCGCGTCGAGAAGCGCCCGACTATCGGCGCGCAGTCCGATCTGCACGCCGTACGTCATGAAGTGGCGCTCGAACATCCGGTCGCCCCCTGCTGATTCGCCCGTCGGCTTCGGGCGTGAAGGCTGCTCCGAAATCTCGGAGCATGCTCCGAAATCCTGTAGGCAGTCACCAACCCTGCGGGTCGTGAATGGCCTACTCAACGGTGCCGGAGTCGATACGGCTGACCGAATGTCCTGAAATTCAGAGAGTTGTCCCGATGAGCCGGCGCTTCGCCGTATCTCCCTGTCGGAACATCGCGCAAACCTCGTTCCCTCTGCGGCAACCGTCTAAATCGAAACCACAGGGCGAAGGAACCCCGAAATCAATCACGAGGCTGACGAGGAAGCGCGCCACGCACGTGACGGTCACGCGGGATGCTGCCGCTCCGGTCTGATCTGAGAATCATCCGGCATCGCGCGGGCAGCTAAGCACGAAGATGGGTCCGGGGTCGGTCCGAATCCACCTCAAGCGCGCCCAGCAGGCACGCGCTATTCGCCGGCACCGGGAACGGCCAAGGCGCCCCGTACTCGCGATCGGAGCCCTCGCCCGATGCAACGTCACGCTAGGCCGGACTCTGATATGGAACGACCTGTCAAGTCAGCGTGTTACTCCCCGCTCTGTTGCTCTGGCGATGCAGTAGGGGTGGCCGTCGAGGCGCGGTCGCGACGGTTGATCATTCTGATATTCGCGGGTCGATACCGCACAATCATGATCCGTCGGGAGCTGCCTCGGACTAAACGCGCGGGTCGAGCGTGAAGGCTCGACGCATAGAGTCCCCGAGAGTACTCCATGCCGTATGCCCCTCGACGACCACCCCTACTGCATCCAATCTCACTCGTGTGTCGACGCGACGGTACTACGCGGCCACCGGTGTTCCGTGACCCTCTCGCGCTTCCACATGCACGCCGATGGCCCAAATGAAGCCGAGCAGCTCTCGGCCCACCGCTGTCGCGGCATGCTGTGGTGTCTTGCCCCGCGCGGTGAGCGCGCGGTACGCGAGCGCGTACGCATCGAGATCGTTATGCAACGGGTTGTAGCGCCATGGTCCCTCTAGCCCGACCTCGACGTAATCCGCTTCGCGGCCATGGCCGGCGAGGATACGCCGGACCTGGTGGCAGAAGTCGCCCTTGACCTCGAGCACGAGGCCGCCGATGCGCCGGTCGGGATCCGTCGCGCGATACCCGAACAACTGATCCGCGAACGGATACATACACCCGCTCGTTTTCCCGCTCCCGACCGCCCCGATGATCGCCATGCCGGTGAAGAGCCCGCGATCCGGGATGGTCAACCAGGACGGGGATGGGCTGGCTTCCTGCTTCGTGGCATGGTGTCGCTCGCCGACCACCAGAAAGAGGGCATTCCTCGCCCGAGGTGGTGGGTACGCTGGCAACGGCGCCACCTTTCCCGCCGCCCGTTGTCGCACGATGAAGATGTCCGCGAGTGACAGCAGGACCGAGCACCCGAGATAGGGCGTCGTGAATAACAACAGCGCGTACGCGGCATGCAGTCCGTCATGCAGCCACGGTTGCTGGAAGGCGATCAGGCGGAGGACCGGATCGCTCGAGACCCCGGGCCACTGCGATCGCCCGGCCGCGCAGGCGACTGCCGCGGTTGCCGCACTGGTCATCAGTCGACGGTCGACGATCCAGCGCAGCATCACGCACTCTTCTCGGTCCGCGCGCGCGGCGCGACGGTCGCCACCAGGCCGGCGGCCCCGCCCGACTCGGGTTTGCTAGCGGGCGCGTTTTCGTGCGTCGTGGCCTCGGACCAGGCGGCGAACTCCCGGTCCTTCCGGAACAACTGCCGCAGCGCCTCGCCGATGACGTAGTCCTTGGGGCTCCGAATGAACGCGCAGTACCTGCTTCAAGCGTTGGTGCAGGACGCAGTCCAGTCGTAGTGACAACGTCTCCTTGGGTTCCGGCTGCGGTTGGGCGGGAATGATTGGCATTAGGTGTTCTCTCCTTTTGTCACGTACGTAAGTGCGTGCGTGACCGCGTACGGGCCGAGACAGGAGCGACCCCGCACGGCACGTGCGCGGTCGAGCCAATTTGGCGAGACCGGATGGGGGTCGCTCCTGTCTCGGCCCCACCGTTTCTCGTCGTCTGGCCGGCGCTGGTCGCCGGCCGTAAGTCGTTCTCCCTGCGCGGCCCGCCGGAACGCGGCCGGTGACCGACGGGGTGACACCTGGGGTGACACCGCCGCGCAGCGCGTTTTTCGAGACGGGGTGCGACGCGTCGCCTCATGACGCGGCCCACACGGTGCCGAACAGGTCGTAGACCTGGTCGGAGCACCACGTCTCGAACGTCAGCGACCGGAGCCGCTCGTCGGCCCGGGATTCGACGTCGTCGGCTTTGAACACGCGGTCGCTTGCTACGCGCCACTCGGCAAACCAGGCGTCGAATTGCGGGCCCCGAAACCGATCGCGGCCCTCGCGCAACTGGTCCATCGCCTCCTTCGACAGGCGGTCGAACTGGTGGTCTTCATACAGGGCGCGCACGCGAAAATACGGCAGGATGCGCGCCGCCAGCTCCGGTCGACCGACTCTGCGCTCGCCGGCCTGGGCGTCGAGGAAGTGGTCAAACACGACGCGCGCGCCATGGAAATGCTGATGGCTGGCGCTAATGAACACGACGCGGCCGGGCGTCCGCAGGCGTCGCAGCAGGGCTCGGGTACTGTCCGAGATAGGTCTGGAACGCAGAGACCGACGACCCGCCGTCGTCGACATAACAGAACGTCAGCCGCGGCATCCCCTCGTCCGTGGTCGAGAGCGCCAGTGGAAACCCATCCACGAAATACCGAGGGCGGCGTTCACCCGTGCCGTAAAACTTCGCCGGCAAGACGTCGAGCTCGATCCCCAAGACTTCGGTGAAAAAGGCAGTCCGCTCGCGGAACGTAGCAAAGAACGAGCAATCGGGATGGGCGAGCACGTAATCCAACCCCATCAACTTCCCTTTCACGGCGAAGGGCGTTCGGGGCCGTCGATTGCGGCTCTCCGGGATGCCGACCCGCTCGTACACGGTCTTGGCGTGGAGGTGGAATAGATGCGCGTTGTGGCAGACCGCGACGACAGTCGCATGATGCAACCGCACCAGCTTGGCGGTGAAGGTCGCCGCCACCTTGCCGCTGCCGACACCCATTGCCTGGGTAAATTGCCGGCGCAGGAAGTACCCGCTATGCAAGGCCGCCAGCGCCAGAAAACGGGCTTCGCGCGCGGTGTAGCCGAGTTCACGCACGCGAGCGACGCGTTCGTCGAGCGTCATAGCGAGAGAATCTCCGCCGTGATGCTGCGCTCGTCCAGGGCGGCCGTGATGCGGCCGGCGTGCGAGGCCGGCGCGTAAATGGTGAAGCCGGCTTGCGCCTTGGCCGCAAGTTGCGAGGGCTTGTAGTGCTCGGTCGCGAGCTCGAGATCGACGCGGCCGGCATCGCCCGCCGGGGTCTGGTACTCGAGCCGGAGATCGGGAATTTGTATCTTAGCGCGTTTTTCCATTCCGCCGATTTGGTGGTCGGTTGCGGATGGTTGCGCGCCGTCGAGGGGGTTGACGGCCTTCATGGTCGAAACATCAGGGACCCAATGCGCATACACGCGCAATCTGATCGACGCGTCCCGGTGACCCAGCTGCCGACTCAGATACGGGGACAGGCAATTGACAGGTCCAGTCGGTGGTCCCGCATTCGGCCGACCCGCGTGAACCCGCGGATCGAGTTTTCATCGACGACAGCCGCCGGCCGGATCGGCGGGCGACGGTTGCCCGCAGAGGCAGAAGGAGGGCGGTCAGGTCGCGCACCGCGCAATCCTAGCCAGATCGCGATCCACGCAACAAATGCTCACGGCTTTGGAGTTCCCCATGCGCAGTACGGCGTTGCGTGCGGCCGGCGTCTGACCTACGCTGTCTCGCGGATGAAAGAGCCTTCGGATGCGAGTCCATCATGCTGCTGAGCTCCAATGAGCGGCTTTGACCGTACCGTGGGCCTCGTGCCATCGCTGGCCATCTATCATGCCATCCCACTCCGCCAGCGACGCCTTCGACGTCTGTATGGCCGCTTCGCTGGCGCCGGCGATCTGGTGTTCGACATCGGCGCGCACGCGGGGAATCGGGTGCGCGCGTTCGCCGCTCTTGGTTGTCATGTGGTCGCCCTCGAGCCACAGCCGGATTTCGCCTGGCTGCTGCGTGCGCTCTACGGCCGATCGCCGCGCGTCGTCATCGTCGAGGCGGCGGTCGCCGATGTCGCCGGTCGACGGCCGCTGTCGGTCAGCGAGCGCACGCCAACCGTGACGACGATGGCGACCGGGTGGCGCGATGCCCGCGCGGGCGATCCTGATTTCGATCGCGTGCAGTGGAATCGGCAGATCGAGGTCGACACCACGACGCTCGACCGTTTGATCGAGCAGTTCGGCGTCCCGGCGTTCATAAAGATCGACGTCGAAGGCAGCGAGCCGGCGGTCCTCGCAAGCCTCGGTCGTCTCGTGCCGGCTCTCTCGTTCGAATATCTGCCTCGCGCGCTCGAGGAAGTTCACACGTGCCTGACTCGGCTCATCACGCTGGGGCCGTATCAGTTCAACTGGTCCGTTGGTGAGTCCGGCCGGTTGGCGTCAGACCGGTGGCTGGACGCGTCAGCACTGCTGGTCAGGCTGCACGACCCGGCCGCACTTCAACGATCAGGCGACGTCTATGCCCGCCTGACACCATGATGGCGGCCGCGTCGGACGCCGTTGAAGATGCCGGTGATGGCCCTGACCGCGTAATGCCCTGAGAACCGGCCGACCCTACAGTTGGCGAGAAACGTTCAACGTGACTTGTCGAATGCACGGATCAATCGTTCACCTCGCATGCGAAGGTAAGTGGCCGACGTATGAACGGAGGCGACGCCACGCCGCCGCCCGAGTTCCTGGCCCAGCGCTTCGGTGGCTTTCTGCACCGTATTGCCTTTGGCGCTGACGAGCGGAGGGCGCAAGATCCCCATGCCGGTGTTTGCCTTCGGTGCTGAGAAGTGTTTCGGCCAGGGTATGGCCGATGAGATTCGGTTCGCCGCCAGCAACGTCACGGGCGGCATCGTGCTTAACTCCGGGCACTGGATCATGGAGGAACATCCACGGGCCACCATCAAGTTGGTTACAGATTCCCTCGCCAAGCAAGGGCGATACTCATGTCGCGATCAACCAAACCGCCGAGTCGACGACGCCCCCACGTCGCAGGCTCTCCGCTCTCGCACGTCAGTGCGATTGTTGGCATAATCACGACGTGCGGCGCTCGCTGCTCCTTGTCCTTGTCGGCACGCTCTCCGGCTTCTCGACGTACGCACCGCAGAGCGATACTCGAACGCCCGGCCACTATTCAGCGCCCATTCGCTACGACGGCAGGTTCACGCTTGTCCGGCTGCGCTGGGGCGCCGAGCTCCCCTCTGCGCGTGGTGGTTTCGGTTTGCAGGACGCGTGGAGTCACGATTACCCGCGCGCGGAGCAGAACCTCTCGGCGATCATCCGGAAGCTTACCTACCTCGACATCCACGACGACGGCAACGAAATCCTGACGCTCGACGATCCGGATTTGTTCAAATACCCGATCGCGCTGATGTGGCAGCCCGGGTTCTGGAACCTCACCGACCGCGAAGCAGAAGCGTTTCACGCCTACCTGGTGAAGGGCGGCTTCGCGATCTTCAAGGACTTCGACGGCGCGACACAGTGGGCCAACTTTGAGGCGCAGATGCACCGCGTACTCCCTCAGGAGCGGCTCGTGCGTCTCGATACGTCGCACCAGATCTTCACCTCGTTCTTCCCGATCGAGGGCATCGACGCCATCGTCCATCCGATGTTGTACAGTCGGCAGAGCTATTACGGCTTCTTCGAGCATAACGATCCGTCAAGGCGGCTCCTTGTCGTAGCCAACTTTGACAAAGACGTGCCGGAGTACTCGGAGCGGTCGAGTCAAGGACTGTTTCCGTTCGACGCATCGAATAGAGCGTACAAACTCGGCGTCAACTACATGATTTACGGACTGAGCCACTGAGTGTCATCGGACATTTGAGTCGATGGGCAACGGCTCTCCCTACCCGCCTCGCAAGCCAGGGGCGCCGTTCGGAAGGGCCCGGTATCAGGGGGACATCGAAACCGACCACTACGCGAGGGCCATGGTCGGTTCATCGGCCGCTTCAATGAAGAGACCTTCATCGTCGCCCAGGGCGCCGTGCCGGCGCCTCTCGTGCACAACAACGCATATCCGGATGCGAGCCCGAATCCGGTGACAAACCCTATCCATACCCTCCATCTCGGCCTCTGGTTCAACTCGCCCGTCGATGCGAGCAATGCAGGTCCGGCCGATGTCACTCCATTTAACGGTGAGCACAACGCCGGTATTCAGGTCTTGAACACCAGCACTTCTCCCGACTTGCAGGGTCCCTTGTTCCTGGTCAAGCCATAGCGCGTCGACGAACGCACCCGCCTCATTCATTCCTCGTTGTCTGCCACGCCGGCCCTCACTTAATCGTCGGCAACATTACCATCGGCATTTCCGGTGCCGACTCGAACCGCATCTATGCGCTCGTCGAACAATGGTGCGGCGCGAGTGTCTCGATCACGTCATCGTCTTGAGCGCGACCGGACTGCGGCGGCTCATGAAATCGGTGTGGCACAAGGTCCGTGACCCGCGGACGCCTCGATGCCCTATGATCGCAGCACGCATGTCCGCTCCTGAGCACGCTACGGGATGGCCGCTGTTCGACGGCCTCGGTCGGTTCAGCGCTACGCGTGTGCGCGCTGACGTTGTCGCGGGCATCACACTCGCCGTCCTGGCGATTCCAGAAGTCATGGGCTACAGCAAGATCATCGGCACGCCGATGATCACGGGCCTGTATACGTTGTTCCTTCCGATCGTGGCGTTTGCGTGCTTTGGTGCCTCGCGCCAGCTGGTCGTGAGCGCCGACTCCGCGACCGCAGCCATCGTGGCCGCTGCACTCACCGCTCATTTGTTGCCCATCGAGACGCCGCGGTACGTCGAGCTGACGAGCGCCATCGCTCTCGTCACCGCCGCCATGCTGCTCCTCGCTCGTATCCTCCAGGTCTCGTTCATGGCGGATTTCCTGTCCCGCACAGTCTTGGTCGGCTTTCTGTCTGGTGTGGGCGTACAGGTCGCGCTCGCCCAACTCACAGGCATGCTCGGCCTGCACGGACCGAACGGCAGCGCGCTTGCGCAGCTGATGCTGTCGTTTGAGCATGCGTCACAGACGTCGCCGCCGACGGTCGGAATCACCGTCGCGGTACTCGCAATCATTGTCGGATGTCGATGGTGGGCACCGCGCGTGCCGGGCGCACTGGTCGCCGTTGTCGGCAGTATCGCGGCGAGTACATATTTCCGGTGGGACGGCCAGACGGTGGCGGTGGTGGGCAGTGTTCCGGGCGGCCTTCCGCATATCAATCTCCCACACGTCGGCTACGACGACGTAATGATGATTCTGCCGATTGCGCTGTCGTGCTTCGTGGTCGTCATCGCCCAGAGCGCCGCCACTGCGCGCGCGTATGCTGTCAAATACGGCGATCACTTTGACGAGAACCGCGATTTGATCGGACTGGCGCTTGCGAATGTCGCAGCCGCGGTGACGGGTGCGTTCGTGGTCAACGGCAGCCCGACGAAGACCGCAATCGTCGACGAGGCGGGTGGGCGCAGTCAGTGGGCGCATCTCACGGCGGCTGCTGTCGTGGTGCTCGTCCTGCTGGTTTTCACAGGGCCGCTCAGTGCCTTACCGACGGCCACACTGTCATCAATCGTATTCCTCATCGGCTTGAAGCTCGTCGATGTGCGCGGACTCTGGGAGATTCGAACAGCCAATCGGCGCGAGTTCGTCCTGGCCCTCGCGACCGCCGTCACCGTCATCGCGTTCGGTGTCGAAGATGGGATCATTCTCGCCATCATCCTGTCACTCGTCGAGCACGTGCGCCACAGCTACCGGCCGCATGTCGCCGTGCTGGTCCGCGAGACCTCCGGCCACTGGCATTTTGAGGATCCTCGTTCGTGCGCCATGGTGGAGCCGGGGCTCGTGATGTTCTGGTTCGGCGCCGACTTGTTCTACGCGAACGTCGAATTCTTCGTGACGCAGCTGCGTCGGCTGATCATGCAATCCCCGACGCCGATTCGCTGGTTGGTCGTCGACGCGCGCGCCATCACCGACGTCGATTTCACCGCCAGCCGAGCCCTTGCCGCGTTCCAGACCGAGCTCGCATCTCGCCGGGTCGCGCTTGCACTTATCGTCGTCTCGGTGCGTCATCAAGACCAAGTCGCGGACTCGGGGCTCATCGATCTCGCCGAGGGCACTCGGCTCTTCGATTCTCGAGAAGCCTGTATCGCCGCATATCTCTCGGCGCCCGCGCTGGAGACGTCTCGGCAACCGGAATAGTGGCACGCTCCGCCTCACCGATGGGGTGATGCAGCGACGGCGCATCGGAACGTTCTGTGCTGGTCGTGAAACAGGGCGTCCATGGAGCCTGAACCGGCACCCGTGAGTACTTCGGCGATGCGCAGGAGCGATCCGCCGAACACTCCATCCGGTTCACGGATCAACCATGTCGCAGTCCCTTGCTCACGCTACAATCAGCCGTGTTTTCGACCTCCAACGTCTTCAGGGAGAGTCTTCAGATGAGACGAAATGCGCATGTCTGCATTATCGTGATCGCGCTCTTCACGTCCGCGGGACTCGCGTTGGCCGGCGCCGACGGGCCATACAAGGTCCTCAAGACTGCCAGGGTCGGCGGCGAAGGTGGCACGGACTACATCTACGCGGATACGGCGGGCCGGCGGTTGTACATCATGCGCGGCGCGACGCCGGCGCAGGCGGCGACCGAGACGAGGCCGGCGGTGCCAGCCTTCGAAAAGCGATTGACCATATTCGACCTCGACACGCTGGAATCGGTGGGCGTGATTCCGGGTGTGGGCGGCAACGGCGCGACCGTGTGTCCGAAGAGCGGCCGCGGCTTCACCAGCGACCATCCGCAGCCCTCGATGTTCGACGTCAAGTCCATGAAGTTGATCAAGACGATTGAAGTCCCGGAGCGATTCAGCGCCGACGGCATCTATTGCGACACCTTCAACGATCGCGTCTATATCGGCAGCCATCCGACGAAGAGCCTGCTGGTGGTAAATGCCAAGGATGGCGCGGTTCTCGGACAAATCGATCTCGGCGGCACGCCGGAGCAGACCGTCGCAGACGGCAAGGGCACCGTCTACCAAGTCCTCCAGGAGCGCCCCGGCAGCGTCGCGGTCATCGACGTCAAGACGATGAAAGTCACGAAGACCTATCCGCTTGGTGACAACGGCGGCTGCAATGGGCTGGCGATCGATGCGAAGAATCAGGTCCTATTCGCGGCGTGCAGCGTCGTCGGGCCGCCCGGAACGCCAAACGCAACCGATCCCGGCGCCAAGCCGCCCCAGACGTTCGTCATGCTGAGCGCGAAGGACGGGAAGATCCTCGAGAGGCTGCCACTCGCGGGCAGCTCCGACGGGGCCGCGTTCAACCCAAAGACGATGGAAGCCTTCAGCACGCAAGGCAACGGCACGATGACCGTGGTCAAGGCGAAGAGCGCGACGAGCTTCGAGGTCGAGCAGAACCTGAAGACCTGGCCTTCAAACGGCGCGCGCACCATCGCGTTCGACAACAAGACGGGTCATCTGTTCGCGATGGCTTCGGAGACCGGTCCGCGGTGTCGCGATTCCGGGTTCCTTCACGATTATCATGATCGGCATCAAGTAAGCAGGCCGATCCGTCGGATGGCGGCGCCGGGCGCTTCCAGGATGCCGGCGCCGCTCGGGCGGTGGACGTCGTCGTTGGTTCGCAGCGTCAACATCTTACTTGGCGGGCGAGACGACCACGAGCGCCCGCAGCTTGGCGCCACCCCCGTGGGCTAAGTAGATGGTCCCGTCTTTCGTGACGACGCCGTTTCGAGCGCCGTTCTGCGTCGCACTTGCGCCACGGTCGTCAGCTTGCCTTGTTATCGGCACCAGCGATGGTAAGCTTGGCGGCCCGAGCGGCACCGACATACAACAGATGGGTTGCGGGCTCGTAATGGATCTCGTCGACACCGTCGCCGGTGTTGATTTTCGACAGCACGGCGCCGTCGCCGCCGACGTTCATCACCTTGGCCAGCGCGTCGCACCCAATGAACAAATGGCCCGCTGCGACGTCGAGGCCCAAGCCGTGCGGACCACCTCCGCCACACCCCGTTTCCACGTCGCGACCGTTTGGAGGATCCTGCGCGTCGGGTCCAGACCGGCGTGCGGCGCGGCACGTCTTATGATGCGGGCGGGCAAAGCGAGAGGAACGCTATGCGAGAAATGTGTGCCGTCGTGGTGGCCCTGCTCGTCAGCTTTGGCGCGTCATCTCCCGCCGCGCAGCGGGACACGAGTCCGATGGACACGGGGCTCGCGGAGACGTTGTGGCGAATTGCCACATCGCATACACGAGTTGGTTTTCAATCGATCGGTCGAACTCGGCACAGCCAACTGAGTGAGAGCATCGATCCTGAGCCGATGGACGTCTCACGTGCGGCTGATGCCGCAGTGGCAGCGGATCCCCGATACGAGTGGCACATGGTTGGAGGTACCGCCGTGATCCGGCCACGCGAGGCCTGGACCGATCCAGCCGATCCGTTGAATCACCCTGTGCGAGCCGTGCAACTCACGAACGTACCAACGAACGGCGTGCTCTTTGGACTCAGCAATCTCATCTTTTATAACCAGTTCACGCTCGAGCCCAAGGCGAGCGGGATTCCGGTCTCCTTTCCGATGAAAGCAGGAACGGTCGTCGACGCGCTGAATCAGCTTGCCGAAGAGGCCGGTCAAATCATGTGGGTCGCGTACGCGCGCCCGCGCGACAACCCTGACGCGTGGGACGTTTGTCAGAGCCCCGGAAATTGCCACTCCGATTTGCAATTCGATCTCCGCGATGGCACGCACATCACCGGAACCGTTGCCACTCAGCCGAGGCCAAGCAAGGGACAACGATGAACAGAGGCGTGATAGCGGAGGCAGTCAGTTCGGTATCCGCTTGCTCGTACTTTGGGTCGCCGTCACAACACGACCGAACTCTCGCCAAGGACTCCCGCGTAACGGGCTCTCCAGATCTTCAGCATTAGGCGGGAATTGGGATGCGTTGGCGGCACGACCCGGACAGAACCCGGATAGTCAGGCGGCGCTGCCGGTACGGGGATCGGCGCCGTTGTCGCGACACCTCGGACCTACCGGGCGCTGCCAGCACGCTTATTCGCCTTCGCTCGAAAAGGGCCTCAGGCTCACCATGCCGCGCCAGTCGCCGCGAGTGAGACTCCCGGTACGACCGAATGTGTGGGAACCGTGCCAGAAGTGAGATTGAAGCGCGATCCCGCCAACCCCGGATTGCTGAAACGCGCCTGATTTCCACTGGCATCGGCGTTGCGGCGCGGCTCAGTCTATGCCGACCGACATGACGGTTGTAATCGCCGATGCGGCACAGACGCCCGCCATTCGTGCCGGGTTGCCGCTGTCCGGACGCGTCGCCTGGTACACCGACACGAATCTGGCCATGGCTCTCACAAGCTTTCAGTTGAACCATCCTCGAGTCATTGCAGTGGAAGCCGCACTCGCGCAGAAGCCGCACGGGCAAGCGTTTCTGACGCGCATCGAGCAGATGTCGATTCCAGGAACGACGATCGCACTCGTCGTACGCAGCAACGGCAAGTGGTTGACGACGCCGCACATCGCGCGACAGGCGCCGGAAGAATCTCAAACCACCGCGAGCAAGAATGCGGGCCGGCCGGCTGGCGTTGCGGTGCAACCCAACGCCTCAAACACGCGGCGATCGAAGCGCTTCAAAGTGCTCGAATCGCTGAATGCAACCCTTGAAAGCGGCCAGGCCGAACTCGTGAATGTTTCGATCTGTGGCGCCCAGGTCGTGTCGAAGCCGGCCGTGTATCCGACGCAGACGATCAAGATTGTGCTGCCCGACGGCGACCACACGCTTCGGCTGACCGCTCGGGTCGCGTGGTCCGCGTTCGAGCAAATCCCGCAGGGGATGGATGCACATTATCGCGCCGGCATAGCCTTCGTCGATGCCGCACAGGAGATCCTCGAGGACTACTGCCGCCGCCACTGTGCGAACGAACCACTAGCTTCGTACTAAGCTGAAGATCCCCAAGATCAACGTTTATCGGAGCGGCTCTCGCTCCCCTTCCTTCCCCCTTCCGAAGTTGGAATTTGCCCCCTGAGTCCGTCTACTTGAATGTAACGACGGCACACGTGAAGTGCGCTCAGTGCGGTTGAGAGCAAAGAAAGAGCGCGGTCTCGCCATGGCGAAGATTACGCGACCGTAGCAGCGAGCCAAATCGTGCTTCGTGCCATGGGGCCTCCCCATGCCGAGGCCGACAAACCAGCGAAACAGCAGGTTGTATTCCAGCTGCTCCATCAGCATGCGCTCACTGCGGACCGAGTACAGCACCTGAAGCAGCAAGGCACGCAACAAATGCTCCGGTGGGATCGACGGCCGGCCCGTAGACGCGTCGATCGCCTCGAACCGCGGCGACAGCCGCCGCAACGCCTCATCGGTCATCGCGCGAATCGTCCGCAGTGGATGATCGGCCGGCACGCGCTGCTCGGGCGACAGGTAACTAAACAGGTGGCCGCTCTGCTCGTCGTCTCCGCGCACGCTCCTTTGAAGAGGGTCGCGTGGATCGTAGTACGGGCGAATCGACTTGTCGATCCCGTCATGACCAGTTTTTCAGCATCCTGGTAGACTTCGAATGGCCGTCGGCATCTGAAGACAGAGCAATCCTCGGTGGACACCCAAAACCGGCAATTAATCGACACCGCAAAACCGGCAATTAACTGATTCGGCCGAGACGTTGACGCGGGCGCGGAACGCAGGTTCCGTAGCCGGCATGAGTAACGTCTTGGACGACGACACACAGCAGCAGATCCGCGCGCTGGGGCGATTGGGCTGGACGCTCTCGCGCATCCAGGAAGCCACCGGCATCCGACGCGAGACGGTCGGCGGCTATCTGAAAGCCGCCGGCATCGCGGTGCGGAGCCGCGGCCGGCCGAGCGAATCGAAGGCAAAACCGGCCATTTCCGAGGAGGTGTCCACCGACTTCGGGGCAAAACCGGCAATTACGAGCGTGGAGGTGTCCACCGACCCCGTGGGTCCTCCACCGCCCGGCCGAGCCCCGAGCGCGAGCGCCTGCGAGCCGTATCGCGAGATCATCGCCGCTGCGCTCGCGCGTGGGCGGAACGCCGTCGCCATCTGGCAGGACCTGGTCGACGACCACGGCTTTCCGGCCCGATACGCGAGTGTCCGCCGCTTCGTGGTGGCCCTGCGCGGGAGCGCGCCTGCCGAGGCGCGCGTCGTGATCACGACGGCGCCCGGCGAGGAAGGCCAGGTCGACTACGGCGAGGGACCGATGGTCCGCGACAGCGGCACCGGGAAGTATCGACGCACGCGTCTGTTTGTCCTGACGCTGGGCTGCTCGCGGAAATCCGTGCGGCTGCTCGTGTGGCGATCGAGCGCGCAGGTCTGGGCGGAGCTGCACGAGCGGGCGTTTCGCCGACTCGGAGGCACGGTCCGCGTGATCGTCCTCGACAATCTGCGCGAAGGCGTCCTCACGCCCGACATCTACGATCCCACGCTCAATCCGCTCTATCGCGACGTACTCGCGCACTACAACGTCATCGCGCTGCCGTGTCGCGTCGGCGATCCCGATCGCAAAGGGAAAGTCGAAGCCGGCGTCGGTCATGCGCAGAAGACGCCGCTGAAAGGACTCCGCTTCGAGACGCTCGAGGCAGCGCAAGCGTATCTCGATCGCTGGGAGACGCGCTGGGCCGATACGCGGATCCACGGGACGACGAAGCGGCAGGTCGCAGCGATGTTTGCCGAGGAGCAGCCGGCACTCGGTCCACTTCCGCTCGAACCGTTTCGCTATTATCGGTACGGCGAGCGGACGGTCCATCTCGATGGCTGCGTCGAAGTCGAGGCGGCGTACTACGGCGCACCGCCCGGTTGGATCGGCCAACGCGTCCACGTGCAATGGAATGATCTGCACGTCCGGTTGCTCGCGCCGAAGACCGGGCAGCTGCTGCGCGAGCATCTGCGGGCCCCACGCGGGTGGCACCGGCTTCACGACGACGACCGCCCGGCGCGCATGCCGGCCAGCACGGTCGCGCTCCTGGCCCGCGCGCAGACCGCCGGTCTGCACATCAGCGCGGTCTGCACCTACATCCATCAGCACGAGGGCGCCGCCGGGATACGCCGCATGCTCGGCGTGCTCGCGCTCGCCAAGAAACATGGGCCGGCCGTCGTCGATGACGCCGCCAAGGCCGCGCTCGAGATCGGCGTGCCGACCTATCGCTTCCTGCGGAAGTACGTCGACCGCCGCCCGCCTGTGCCCGTGACCCTGCGCCAAGTCGACCCGCTCATTCGGCAGCTCACCCTCTATCGCGATCTCATCGATCGCAAAACAGGAGACTCGCTATGAATCTCGTCGAGCTCGATCGCGCGCTCCGTCAACTCCGCCTGTCCGGCATGGCGGTGGTCCTCGAAACCCGACTCCGTCACGCGCAGACCGAAAAGCTGGCCCCGATCGATTTGGTGTCGACCCTCGTGTCCGACGAACTCCTCCGTCGGCAAGACCGCCTGCTCGAGCGCCGGCACAAGCAGGCGCGTTTCCGCGACGCGGATCGCTCGCTCGACGCCTTCGATTTCGATTTCAACAAGAAGATGAATCGCGCGCTGATCCACGAACTGGCCACCGGCCGCTTCGTCGGACAACGGGAAGACGCCCTCTTTCTCGGGCCACCGGGGACGGGGAAAAGTCATCTGGCCCAGGCCATCGGCCGCGCGGTGATCCAGCAGGGCTATCGCGTCCTCTACCGGGAAGCACACACGCTGCTCGAGGAACTCGCCGACGCCACACTGGATGGCACACGGAAGCCCTTCCTCGCGGATCTGACCGCCGTGCCGCTGCTGATTATCGACGACCTCGGTATGCGGAAGCTGCCGCACACCGCGGCTGAAGATCTCCTGGAAGTGATCATGCGGCGCTACGAACGCGCCTCCACCCTGCTGACGTCAAACCGACCAGTCGACGACTGGGGCAAGCTGCTGAGCGACACCGCCGCGGTCACCGCCCTCCTCGACCGGCTGCTGCATCACGCGCATGTGCTCAAGTGTGGGCCACGGAGCTGGCGCACCAAAGTCCAGACCGACTTGCGCCCCGAGGAGGCGACGAAGTAGAACTCACTGGTCTCGGCCACCGGAGAAATTGCCGGTTTTGACCCGTCGACAAATTGCCGGTTTTCAGACGTCCACCGAGGCAATGATATTGCCTGGCAGGGCCTTACGCTTGACTTGAACGTGCCCGCCTGCCGCAAATCTTCGATACTCTTGAAGGGGTCGTTCTTCTGGCGTGTCATCTTGTTCGCGAATCGAGCAACCTGGGCCGGCTACTCGGTCACTTCTGGTGACGGTTTGGTGGCGGTCTTGGAGACTTCCAGGTTCGCGACAGTCCCGAGAGGTCTAGAATTCCTTGGAGATTCCGCTCCAGTCCACATCAGTCTCGGGCCGGCATTGCTTCACACGCACGAGGTCACAGGTTCGAGTCCCGTAGCGCCCACTACCCCACACTCGCTACCATAAGAACTTCGCAGCAGCGGTTCTTTCCTCTGAAAACGGCTATTAACCGCCGCTTGCAACAGCTTGCAACGGCAGTCGGACTTGGGAGAGAGACATGGCGCACCCGCGTGTCGCGGCCATCCAGCAGCAGATCGAAGCACTGCCGCCGTTCGCGGCTGGCGGTCGCCAATTCATGATGTTCTTCATCGGCGTCCAGTCAGCACAACTTGAGGCGGGAACCGGCGTTTGAATCCGTAAACGGACAACTCTTCGACGAAGCATGCGAGGCGGTCGAACGTGTCCGCCACGAACTGAGTGACTGGAGTTCCCAGGATTCAGTGGAGACGCTTTCGAAGCGGTTTATGAGTCGCTTCGAATTGCTCCGGACTGACGCCGCCGAGATGGCTGTGGCGGCGCGTTGAATTGTAGAAGCTATCGATGTAGTGAGCCACGTCGCGACGGCCAGCTCTCGATTCTTGTAGATCTGTTTCTTGATCCGCTCTTTCTTCAAACTGCTGAAGAACGATTCGGCGACGGCATTGTCCCAGCAGTTGCCCTTCCGGCTCATGCTCGGCTCCAGGTGATTCGAGCGGCAGAACCGCCGCCACGCATCGCTGCCATACTGCCTACCTTGATCCGAGTGAATCATCGTGCCGCGCGGTCGTCGTCGCCGCACCGCCATCAGCACCGCATTCGAGCACGAGCTCGCGCTGAATAGTGGGACCAGCGGCCCAGCCGACGATCTTGCGCGAGAACAGATCCATGACGACCGCCAGGTATAGCCAGCCCTGCCAGGTCCGAATGTAGGTGATATCCGTCACCCACGCCGCGTTGGGACGCGTCACCGTGAACTGCCGCTGCAGGAGATTCGGGATCAGGACCGAAGGCTTGCCGACCGACCAGCGCCGGATGCGATAGCCATGCAGCGCGCGCAAGCGGCTGACGCGCATCAGCCGAGCAACCCGGTGCTTGCTACAGCTCTCTCCGGCCTCCCGAAGATCGAGGAAGACGCGAGGGGCGCCGTAGATGCCGTGACTGGCCGCGAACGACGCCGCGGATCAAGCGAAGCAACCGCGCATCCTCTTGCGCCCGGTTCGAGATCGGATGCAGGAGCCACTTGTAGTATCCGCTCGCGGCCACGCCGAGAACCCGACACATCACCTGCACGCTGTACGTATCTCGATTGGCCTTGATGAACTCGTACGTCAAGCGGACTCGCCACGCCTCAGCTTCGTGGACATCGGCATCGCCCTCCGGGACTAACCGGATGCTAGCTATGTCCACTAAATCCTGGGAACTCCAGTCTTCGACGTAAAGCCAGAACGACATGGGCGACGCGCCGATCGCCTTGGCGCTCTTCCCGGCCATTCATCTCGTCGCTCAACATGATGATGAGCGAGTTCCCGATGCGGATTTCCGCGTGCATGATCTTGCCGTCGGATCCAACGGCCCGCGCCACCTCTTCTGCCCCGAGCGCTTTCTTGTATCAGTCGATACCCTGCGCCGCGTTGTCCAGAATCAGGTGCGGCGTCACCGTGTAGTGCCCGGCCGGAATCGCGTTCTTTGCCTTCGCCATCTCAACCTCCCTCGGTGCAAACCGACGCTCGATTCTGGCGTGACGAACGCGCGTCAAGCAAGCTGATGGATAGGCACGCAAGCGCCGCTAACGCGTCATCTGTCCGGGCTTGAACGCGCTGCGAAAGAATGACGTATTGCTTTTGAACGTCGAACCGGCTCTACGACGGTAGATCCATATGGCTCTCGTCTTGCTTCGCAATGATCGGGCTGTACTGCCGGCGCCATTGCCGTCCGGCTATGCGGGAGGAATCCATGAGACGTGGTGTGTTATCGATCGTTGCTAGCGCGATGATCCTATCCATCGTGCAGTGCAACAACAATTCAACCACGCCGACATCACCGTCCACACCTACCGTGGCGAGTGTCACGTTGAGCGCGTCCAGCGTCTCGGTAGGCGCGGTGGCGCAGGGCACCGTTTCCCTGTCCGCAGGCGCGCCCACTGGCGGGGCCGTGATCCTGCTGACGAGCAGCAATACCGCGGTCGCCACGGTGCCGGCCAACGTCACCGTTGCCGCCGGCGCGACGAGCGCGGCGTTTTCGATGGCAACCGTGGCGGTCGGATCGACCACAATCACGGCTTCGTACAACAGCGGATCTCAATCCGCGTCGCTCACCGTGACCAGTGTGCCCCCGCCGGCCACGCCCACACTGTTGGGTATCTCGACCGATAGCTCGACGATTACCGGCGGCGCGTCCGTGAACGGCTCGGTCACGCTGACGTCCGCCGCGCCGACTGGCGGCGCGGTCGTGTCCCTGCAGAGCAGCGACCCGACCGTGGCGGCCACAGCGTCAAGCGTCACGGTGGCTGCCGGGGCGACGAGCGCGGCCTTCACCGTGACCAGCCGGGCCACGGGCGGCGCGTTCACGATCACGCTCACCGCGTCGTACGGCGGAACGACGCGAACGACCATTCTTATCGTGGCTGGCACTCCTGCCCCGCTGGCGCTGTCATCCGTCACGCTGAACCCCGCCAGCGTGACCGGGGGCGCGTCCGCTCAAGGCACCGCGACGCTGAACCAGGCCGCGCCTTCAGGAGGCGCCCTTGTAACGCTGTCGTCCAACATGGCCGTGGCCACGGTCCCCGCCAGTATCACCGTTGCAGCGGGCTCGTCCGTCGGTGTATTCACGGTGGCGACGACGGCCACGCTCACGACACAGACGGTCACCATCTCGGGTTCGTTCAGTGGCGGAACGAAAACCGCTACGCTTACAGTGACGCCATGAGAGATCGACGGCGGAACGACGTGGCCGGGACGAGCAATGATGTCCGCGCGACCGCGCTTGAGCGACACTTTGAGCGCGTGCCAGCCAGCGCGCCACTCGCCCTGCTCATAGAACGTCAGCAGGTACCGCGCCCGCATCTCGTCCAGCGCCTGAGCGAACAGCGGCTTCGGTTGCTCCCCTGACGCCTCCGGCCAGTGCCGCCCGCCAGCCGCCACGATACTCGCGAGGAACGGCGAGCCTGCCGGGCGGTTACCGGCGGGCTTGAGGCACGCCAGAGGTAGCGCCAGCCGCCACGTCGACACAAGAACTCGCGGCAGCTCGCGCGCGTCCCCAACCGGATCAGGCACGTCGACCTGTGCGAAATAGCGGTGAATTACCGCAGATTGCCATACTCGGATTGAGCTTGCTTGAGGATCGGGATGTCGGAGTCGGCCTCTGCCCACAATGCAAGGAAATCCGATAGGCCGCCTTCGCCTTGGTCGTATCGCCCGACAACACGAACGCTCTGCCAATTTGCAGGTGCGCCAGCGCGCCGATGGGATCGCTGACGACAATCGAGCGGTGATCGAGAATGTTCTGGAATTCCTCTGCGGCTTCGGAGGCTTGGTGTGCGGCTAGGTAGGCCAAACCACGCACATAGACGGGATACAAGGGTCCGATAAACATCGGAGAGATCGAAGGCGGGACGCCCCGATCGTAGGGCCGGGCACGTTGGAGCAGCTCGATCGGCCATTGACGCGCCACCTCGTTTCGCATCGTCAGTCAGTGCGAGAAGGGCGCGAATCGCCGGCAGATAGATGGATTGGACCGCTGTATCCTCCGGGAAGCGCGTGTCCAGATCCTTCGCGAGCGCTCGTGAGCGTGAAGGTTCTCCGGAGAGAGCCAGGGCGAAGGCTGCGCCGTATTCCACATCGCGATCAGTTGAAAGGTCCGCTGCCGCCGTTGCGCGCCGTTTTGCGGCCAACGTGTCCCCATACAAGGCTGCCCACAGCGCCGGTCCGATCTCGATGAGCGCTTTCCTTCCGCGCTGGTCCGCCTGCTGATTCAAGTCAGCCGCACGTTTGGCCATTGTGTTGGCCTTGTTCACATGACCGGCATAAGCCGAGACGAACGCCTGTCTGTCGGCGATCATGTCTTCGGCGCCCGATTCTTTCTGGCCCAGAGCCACTTCCCTATCCATGGCCGCGCGGTCGCCCTTCAAGAAGGCGATATCGTAACGCTGGATCAACAGTTCAGGGATCTCCAGCTTGCGGTCGGCCGCTCGCTGAAGGGCCTTCTCGGCTTCCTCCACATGCCCAGCGAATTGCTGGTTAAAGGCAAGCTGAAGATACCCGATGGCAAAGTCCGGATCGATCTCGACCAGTTGCTTGGCCACCTCGGCACCCTTTTCGTATTTGCCGAAGGTTGGGTACAAGAATGCGCCCAAGAGTGCGTGCGCATTCTTCTCACGGGGATATGTGTGCACCCACAACTCACACGTCTGTAGCGCCCTGACCAGGTTTCCCGTCACCTGCAGATCGTAGGTGGCCGAGATAAAGAACTTCTCCCGATCACTGGCGCGATCCCGTAACTCATAGGCTTTCGTGTTGCTTTCTGCGGAGAGCGCGGGCTGTCCCAGAAGGCCATACGTGAATCCCAGCGACGCGTAGGCCATCGCGAATTGCGGATCCTTTTCAATGGCCTCCTTGAACAGTGGCACAGCGGCGGCAAGATCGTTGTTATCAGACGTGAGATGCTTCGATGCCAGCGCTGAAGGCCCTCAAGGCTTCGAGGGACGGCGTCGTCGCCTCTTCGAGCGGTGTGTCGTGCTGCCTGACCGTGGCGAGCGACTCACCGACTCGGGTTCTGAATTTGACGGCGATCTGGCTCAGCGCATTCAGAACCTCTTCTTTCTTGGCCGCCTGCACCTGCTCCTCATCGAGGACGTCGCCAGTGCGGCATCTCGTGGCGCGCAACCCCACCACGTACTGGCTTCCAAGGCTGGCGATCGAGCCATCAAGCACAGCGGCGCTTGCCGTGCGCTCGCAGATTTCCTTCGCGAGCCCCGGAGTCAACCGCGCATCCGCTGGCTGACCCATCAGGCGCAACGTTTTCTGGATGCGCTCGTCCGAGACGAGGCTGAGAAACGGCGACTGTGCCAGCTGTATCGCCAACCCCTGGCGGAGCGTCCCGTCAAACACCGGGTCGCCAGTCGTGTTGGTCGAAATCGGCGAGGACAATCGTGTCCTTGTCCGTCAGTGCTGGCGGGCGGTGGAAGTACGAGTAACCCGCGACGGCCAACGCCAGCACAGCCACCGCCGCAAGCAGCAACGCCCTTCCAGCGCGTCGCCGGATCGGTTCTGGCTTCGGGCTTCCGCGCTGGTCGCCACTCGGCCAGAATCCGCGTCCCGCTTCAGGCGCTGAAGGTCGGTGCGCATCTCGGACGCGTGCTGGTAGCGCAGGGTGCGATCTTTTTCGAGGCACTTGTCGACGATGCGCGCCAATTCCGCCGGTACCTCGGGATTCAGGCGCGCGGGCGGCACAGGCACGCGATTGAGAATGGCCTCGAAAATGACGCCCGGGCTTTCCCCGCGAAATGGCCGCGTGCCCGTCGCCATTTCATACAGCACGACGCCGAACGAGAACAGATCCGTGCGCGTGTCCAACGGCTGCGCGCGGACTTGCTCCGGCGACATGTACGACACCGTCCCCACCGTGCTGCCGGGATCGGTCAGTGCGCACCGGCAGAACGGGTCGGCAGATGCGAGGCGTCGATCGCCGGTCGCGGACGCCGCCTTCGCCAGCCCGAAATCCAGAATCTTCGGCCCGCGCCGCGTCAGGAGAATGTTCGCAGGCTTGATGTCGCGATGCACGATGCCCTTGGTGTGCGCGGCATCAAGGGCATCGGCGACGGCGAGGGCGATGTCGACGAGGACCGGCACGTCCATCGCGCCGCGCGCGAGCTGCTGTTGGAGTGTCTCGCCTTCGAGCAGTTCCATCGCGATGAACGGCGGATCGGTGCCGACGTCGTAGATGGTGCAAATGTTCGGGTGGTTGAGCGCTGAGGCGGCTCGCGCTTCCCGCTGGAACCGTTCCAGAGTCTGCGGAGAGCACGCTCATCCCCGCCGGGAACACTTTGATCGCCACCACCCGTTCGAGACGGGTGTCCGTGGCGCGATAGACCTCTCCCATGCCGCCGGCGCCCAGCAGCGACTCGACGTGATAGGGCCCGATGTGCGCACCGACGAACGATGGGTGTGCCGACGTGATCAGCTTGGCGGCGGCGTCCATCGCCGGCGTTTCAAGAAATCCACGGCTGTCCTGCGCCAGGAGCGATGCCACTTCGGTGTGAAGCGCCTCGTCGCCGGCGCACGCGAGGTTCAAGAACCTCGCGCGCTCCTCCGCCGGTATTTGAAGCGCCTCGAGATACAGGCCCTCAACGCGTCTCCACCGTTCACTGGTCACGGCGATTTCTTACCTGCTTCCCCGTACCTTGCTATGCCCCGGCGCCAACTCCCGCAAGAGCCACGCCTTCGCGACCTTCCAGTCGCGCTTTACCGTGTCTGGAGATACGTGCAGCGCTTCGGCCGTTTCCTCCACGCTGAGGCCGCCAAAAAAGCGCATCTCTACCACCTGGCTCTTTCGCGCATCGACACGCGCCAGCGCCTCCAGGGCATCGTCGACCGCGACCAGATCCTGACCCTGATTGACCACCATCAGCGCTTCGTCGAGCGACACCTGCTGCGCCCCCGCGCCCCGCTTCTGAGAGTGCTTTGCACGCGCGAAGTCCACAAGGATGCGCCGCATTAGTCGCGCCGACATCGCGAAAAAGTGCGCACGATTCTGCCACTGCACCTGATTGATGTCGATAAGCCTCAGATAGGCCTCGTTCACGAGGGCGGTGGCTTGAAGCGTGTGACCCGCACGCTCACCTCCCATGGATCGTCGCGCCAATCTTCGCAGCTCGTCATACACGAGCGGCGCAAGGGCCTCGAACGCAGAATCATCCCCTCCGCCCCAGGCCACGAGCAGTCGGGTCACATCAGGCGCCGGCGACGTCCCGATGGGGCCGTTCTTCTTCGCGGGCATGGGCGGATCCTAGCATGGCCTCTTCTCGCTGATTCTAAAGGCCTAACTCGCATTTTTCCTCAGCATGCCACTTGTCGACTGCGCTTTCCGCCTTTCTTGAAGAGGAGGAATAAGGACGCGATGGCGAGACGACGCAGATGACCGACAGATTTGGAAGTGCGTGCTGAACGACAAGGTTGCCGAGCGTTGGCGCCGCCGAGACATGAAAAGCGCGTTGACGCGATGCACGGTTTGAAAATGCAAAAGGAGACACCATGAAGTTGAGAACAGCGATTTCCATGTCCGCGGCGACCCTCCTCGCCGCCCTGACGCTCGCGGCTCGACCGGCCGCGCGGGAACATTCCGCGCAGTACGAGAACCCAGGGTCACCGCGTACAGATGCACCTGCTTACACGGTGATCGACCTCGGGCCCACCGGGTCGTTAGCGGGCGGGCCGTTCTATATCAGTCCAAACGGTCTCATCAGTGGGTCGGCCCCGGCCGCCGATGGTTCGGCCCACGCCACGATCTGGCATCAGATGTTTAGGGTTGATATCGGGATACCCGGACTAGGAGGGCCCAACAGCATCGCGTTCGGCGTCAACGCGTCCGGCCAGGCCGTGGGCGAAGCGGAAACAAACCAACGTGATCCGACGGACGCCGACTTCTGCGGCTTCCGAGCGTACGGGCTTTCGACATCGGACCTCGTGTGCGCGCCGTTCCTATGGCGGAAGGGCGTGATCGCACGACTTCCGACGCTGGGCGGCAACAACGGCACGGCCACCCAGATCAATCGTTGGGGCATGGCGGCGGGCGAGGCAGAGAACACCACGCTCGACCCGGACTGCCCGCACAAACGGCAATTCAAGCCGGTCACGTGGGTCAACGGCGCGATCCACGAGCTTCCGACCTACCCCGGAGATCCCGATGCGGTCGCCTATGCAATTAACGACAACGGTCAGGTGGTCGGCTCCTCGGGCACGTGCGCCGACTTCAATCCAGGCCTCCAACTGTCGCTGCATCCCTTGCATCCGATCCTCTGGGAACCCGATGGCTCCGCGATCGACCTGAAAGGGCTCGGCGGCACCGGCTACGGTTTCGCGAATCTCGCCATAAACCTGAACAACCGCGGTCACGTGGTCGGCACGTCCGATCTGCCGGGCGACGTGTACGGTCACGCCTTCCTCTGGAGCAGGAAAGCCGGCATCAAGGACCTTGGCACCCTTTCCGGCGACGTTCGGAGCGGAGCTGTCGGCATCAACGACTGGGACACCGTGGTCGGTCTGTCGCTGGACCCCGACTTCAACGCACGCGCGTTCGTGTGGCAGAACGGCGTGATGCACGACTTGAATAGTCTCGTGAACACTCGAGACTGGTACCTGACGACGGCCACGTCCATCAATAACGATGGTCAGATCGTCGGATTCGCGGTCAACAAACGTACGGGTGAGCCCCACGGTTTCCTCGCGACGCCGAGGAACGACGAGCATCGGTAGTGATTTCCTGGCGATGAGCGCATGCCGAGATTCGGTGTGGCGCTCATCGCCCAGACGGAAGGTCTGTGGCGTCGCACGAGCGACAGACCCAATCGACCGTCATGTGCTCAGGGTTCTTTCGCCTCGGACATCCGACCGAAACAGAGGCAGGCAAGACCACCGAACATCTCGCGTTCGGTATTGTCGTTCCGGGTGCCAAACGCCGGGCGAATGCGATTCGCGACCCGCTCGTCGCGCGCCATGGGATCTTGCCGATAACGCATCTGCTTCCCGTGATGGCGCGTGTGGAGTTCCATGACGCGCACGTCATCCTCTACGGGCACGCCGCCCTGATCCATTGCGAGCCACGCGGCGAGGTCACCACGCGCTTAGTCGTTCTCGATCCGCCTGCGATCGGCGGTGACGTCGAGCCTACGGTCGCCGCCCACCTGCCGACAGCGACGTGGTCACTCGGGCTGATAGGATTCGAGCAGCGGCCGCCGCCAGCATCGAACAACCGACAACCGCTCTTATCAGTGGTGATGGTAGGTCTTGATCGCCGCTCGCTTCGCGCTCGGAGAACTCAGCTGGGTCCCGACCACGCAACGGCCCAATCCCGGCTGTTCGGCCAACCGGTCAAATCGGCCGCCGATGTCGTCAACGAGTCGGTCAGCGGTTGTCGGGCTGGCTTGCTCGGCTACGTAGGACCAGAACTTCGTCGAGGTCCCGCTGGGCGATAGAGGACAGCCGATAGAGCACCTACGCCTTCGTGGGGCGCGCCGCGCGGCCGCGCGACTTGATCTGCTTGGCGAGTTTCCGATCTGAGGTCTTATCGTAGCCACGACCCTCGCCCCGGCTCAAATGATCAAAACCCGCCTGCACGTCGGCACGAGGTTGCTCACATGCCTGATCGCGTTCCTTCAGGAGTCGGAGCGCCTCGCGGACAACTTCGCTGGCTGTCTGGTACAGTCCGCTTTCAACCTTTTCATTCACCAGTCTTTCTAGTTCTGGCGTGAGTGACACGTTCATGCGGAGCAGCCCTCACAGCGAGACCAAAGTTGATAACGGAACTTATCAAGATTTGTCGTAACTGGACAAGGTGCAAAGCGCCAAACTGTCCCTGAAATTGTCCCTGCCAGCCGCCAAAATAGAGCCTCCAGAGCCAACAGGAGACAAGTCGCCTGATCGGAGAAGTGAATGAGGCGGAAGGATTTGCGAGGAAAAATGAAGATGGTCGAGAGGCGGATTTCCGTTTAGCAAACCGCCGTCTGTCTTTTCAGAGGAAATCGGGGCGACTGGATTCGAACCAGCGACCTTCCGGTCCCGAACCGGACGCTCTACCAGGCTGAGCCACGCCCCGACATAACCGACACCGCTACCGTTCAGCCTTCGGGCACTCGGTTCCTCGGTCCCGAACCGTGTGACCGGTGCCTCGCATGCGAGCTACGTCGTCCGACGTTCGCGAGGGGCGCGAAGCCTGGAGACGGTGCCCATCTCGTACCTCTTGGCAGCGTCCCAAACCTGAAGTTCAGGCCACGCGACGTGAACGATGCGACTTCGCCATCTTCTGAACGTACGCACCGAGCTTCGTAACGGCCAGCATTTTCTCTTTGGCGTAACTGTAACGGTCGTAAACGCTCGTCACCGTGCGATCCGTGTGATTCAGAACGCGCTCGACGATGAAGCGAGGCACGCCAAGTTCGGCCATCGTAGTTCCCGCGGTACGCCGCAGGTCATGTGGGTTGTAGTCATCGACACCAGCATGCTCACGAATTCGCTCGCACGCTTTGTGCAGCATGGCTGACATGTGCCGATCCTCATAGGTCATCTGGGCTCCCCCGTCGCCGCCGACGATCACCCGGCTCCGAGCACGCGCGCCGGCGGGAAACACAAATCGCGAAAATTCTCGGCGCTCACGGCGACCTTCCATGTTCCGTTCGATCTCATCATGGCGCTGACGCGCCCAATTCGCCAGTTCGGCCAAGCACACAATTGCCTGCGGCGAGAGTGCGGCACGAATCGGGTCTCCATTCTTCGACGTGCGAACCGTCCACCAACCCTCGCGTTTCCCGAGTTCGAGCTTGTCCCACTCCATCGCAAGGACCTCGCCGGGACGCTGGCCGGTGAGCAGGATCAGTCGCTGCCACGCCGCGGTCAGCGGATAGCCTTCGTCACGCTCGTAGTCCAGACCTTGAATCAGTTTGCCGATCTCCCGACCATCGAGCACGCGGGTACGCCGCCCGCCGTGCGCCGGCGGATCCGTTCCCTGGACCGGGTTGTATTCGATCCCGTAATCACGCGCGAGCGCGAAGTTGAACATCTTCGACAGCAGGCGTCGCACATGAACGGCCGACTGTGGCGCGTTCCGCCCCTCAGGATCAGCGATGCGATCCAGCAGAGCAACGACGTCCGCTCGTTTGATTTCTGCGACCGGAACGTGTCGCCAGACCGGAAGGATGTCCTTCTTCAACTGCCAGTCGTCAGCACGCCAGGACTTCTTCTTGACCATCGCGTGTTTGGTCAGGTATTCGTCCCCCAGCTGCCCAATCGTTCGCGCTCGGCGACTCTCCGTCTTCGACGCCGCCGGGTCAATGCCTTCCTTCGCGAGATCGCCCGCGGCAATCTTGATCTTCTCGCGGGCATCGGCGAGCGAGAGCGCTGGACACCGTCCGATGGTCCACCGCCGCAGTCGCTTTCCGTTCACGCGGTACATGAAGAACCAGGTCTTGATGCCTGCCGACGTGATCCGGAGCCCGAATCCAGGCGTCGTCGAATCGAAATAGTCGACACGTCCAGTTCGTGGCCTAAGCGACCGGACGGTTTGGGCCGTGAATCTCCGGGTGGGCATGGCGGCATCTCCAATCGGGCCATCCGTTCCGGGGTAACACTGGGGTAACAAAATCGATGAAACTCCCCGGTGCCCATTGAAAACGGCTGAACGATAAGCTTTGCCTATTTGCTTAGCAATTCAGCGAAGTTTGACCCGGATGAAGTCTAATGCGAAACCGCGAAAAGGACCAAAATAAAGACTGAAAATCGTAGTGTCGACAGTTCGATTCTGTCCCTCGCCACCACTCTAAATTACTAAAAACACAATACTTACAGCGCGTGGTCGACCGAGGCCAAACACGCCGTGGCATCACTGTGGCATCACGGTGGCATCACGGGAGCGCCGAAGATGATTTATCTGAAATCAGCCGTGGTGGGCATGGTGACAGCCATCATTTTCGGCGGCGCATGGACGTGGGCGGCTCTGTGGATTCCGATGTGGTGGCAGATGTGGCAGCAGCGGAATCAAGGTGGCGGAGGAACTGCCATGGCCGGCGTCGGCTCCGGTTCGATCCTGCTCGCGGCGTTGATCGGTTTCATTCTCGGCTTCGTCCTGACAATGCGGCGAGTGTCACACTGACCGGAGAATGTCGGCGGTGACGACGTGCACGCGTGGCGGCTGCGAGGGCTGGGTCCGCAGTCGCTCATCGGTATCGCCGTCGTGCGCGTGCTAGAGTGTGGCGCGAGAATTGGTCTATGAGGAGGTGAGGGAATGTTTCGCCAGCTACTGTGCCTGTGGATCGTGCTCACTGCGGCCGCGGTTTCTGCGCAGGCGCCCGCGCGCGCGACCGCCACGCTGAAGAATGCGCAGGGCCAGGAAGTCGGCACGGTCACGCTTGCCCTGACCCAGCGCGGCACCGCCGTGACGATCAATGGCACGTTCTCGAAGCTACCTCCCGGGACGCATGCGATTCACGTCCACAATGTGGGTACATGCACCGCCCCTGATTTCACCAGCGCCGGTCCGCACTTCAATCCGGGCGCCAAGCAGCACGGCACCGCCAATCCAAGCGGCCATCACGCTGGCGATCTGCCGAATTTCGAAGTCGATGCGAAAGGAGTTGGCGACGTCTCCTTCGCCGTTCCGGACATAACGCTCGGCGATGGCCCGAATTCTCTGTTCCACGCCGGCGGGACCGCACTCGTGATCCATGCGGCACCCGACGACAACAAAACCGATCCCGCAGGGAATGCCGGCGCACGCATCGCCTGCGGCGTCATCGAGAAGGCGAAGTAATCCGCTCACATCTTTTCAGGTCGCCGACGCCTCACGGCCGCGGCTAGTACCCGGACCGGGTCGTGAAAGACTCCGCAGCCGTCAGGATCGTCGGCAGTCGCGAACGACCACCTGGGAGTCCCATCAACCCCGCGCAGCACGAGGGTGTGGCCCTGCTTCACAATCTGCCGCGCCCACACGGCTTCGTCACCGCCGTGGCTCACGCCGGCGCCGGTCACGACGATCTGATCGCCGACGAAGAACGAGAAGTTGTTCATACCGATGAACACAGCAGGGCCGATCTGGACCCTCACCGTCATGCCGGTTTCGGTTTTGAGGTCGAGATGTACACCGACGATGCCGTCTGGGCTGGCGACACTGATGACGCCGGTCACCATTCCATCGTAGCTGCGCTCGGTGGCGGGATCGTACCGAACCGGAGCCTTCCCGGTCTGTGCCGAAGCGGAGGCAGTGACGCCGAGAACGAGCAACGAGAGTGCGAAGTTCTTGATCATGACGGCTTCTCCTGCTCGCTGACGAAACCGGCCGCCCGACGCCCGTTCGCCTCAGCCGAGCTGTTTGACACCTGCGCACGTATGGGCAAACGAGGTGCCGATACGCGCGTCTGAGTTGCCAATGATTCCGGCGTCCGCCGTCGGATTCCTGACGCCGCGCCTGGGAAAATCCGCACCGAGGTGGGAATAGTTCGCGCGGCGAGTGATCTGAAGACGGGCTGTAACTGCGCAGATCAACGGGCCCGGCCGCACCAGGCGTTTCACCGCACCGGCGCGACCGGTACGGACCTTGCCATCAGCTCACCATACGGCACAGGCGTGCAAGGTGTTGAGACGCTGCTGCCCGGCGAACGGAGGTTCACCGTGATTGGCGCAAAGCTCGTCGAACTGATCGAAATCCATTCTGCGCGGCTCACCACGGACATCGTGGACGACCTGATGACCAACGGACGGACCTTCAGTTTCCGCACGGTTCGCCGGCCCGAGCTGGAGCAACGATTCGCTCAGCTTCTGCACCATCTTGGCAACTGGATCGGCGATCCGCAGTCCGACCGGACTCATGCCGAATTTACAGACTGGGGACGGCGGCGCTTCGACCAGGGCATTTCGGTGAGCGAACTGATCTTCGCTGTCATCATCATCAAGCATCACCTCGAGCGCTACATCAGCGACAACGGCCTGGTCGACGCAGCCTTTCCCCGTATCGACGGCGACTACGTGTTGCCACTGCATCTCCACAGCCTCCAGGAGCTCAATACGCAAGTCGGCCTGTTCTTTGACGAGGCGTTGTATTCGGTGGCCGTGGGCTATGAAGAACAGGCGCGGACAGGCGCGGCGCACAGCGCCGACCGTTGAGCGCATCGCCTGGATATCACCGCTGAACCCCGGAGCACCAATCGCGGTCACATCGGTAAGGCTCCAGATCAATCGGAACACGCCCAGCTGCAGCCATCGGCTACCGCTGGTCGCAGTGCGTCGAGCGGACGTCAAGCGTATCCTCGGCGACCCGCTCGAGGAGCTGCGACAGCGGTCCACCGGCGAAGGCCTCGCGTCGCACGCGACATGCCCCGTCGCGGGGCTCGAAGGCAGGACAGATTACGCGGGTCACGGCACCTTCAATATCCGTCACCCGTGTGATCGTCCCGCCCAGCACATGGCAATAGGCGGATGTTATTGACATTGTCACCTTTCCGGCGGCCGCAGACGATTCGCCGCGGTCGCGCGAGATTCCTGCATCTCATTCCCCCGCCGGACGCGCGAAAGCGGCGGCGAATGGCCCTGCTTCACAGGGCCCTGCTGACTGCGAACGCAAGGCCGAAAGCAGGCGATCGCTGAAGTAGTCGCCTCGACGCGAGCTGAACCGCTCGAACAACGCCGCGGTCAGTACCGGCGTCGGCGTCGCTGTCTCGATGGCCGCACGCGCAGCCCACCGACCTTCCGCGAAATCGCAGACGCGGCCGGGAAAGTGTTGGAGATCCGGCTCCCTGGCCAGCGTTTCAGCGGTGAGATCGAGGAGCCATGATCCAATGACGCTGCCGCGACGCCACACCTCCGCCACCTCGGCCAGCGAGATGTCGTATTGGAACTGCTCGGGGTCGCGCAGCGGAGCGGTCTCGGGATCCACGGGTCGATCAGTCGCTCCCGCGTTCGCTCTGGCGAGGATGTTGAACCCTTCCGCGTACGCCGACATCAATGCATACTCAATCGCGTTGTGGACCATCTTGACAAAGTGCCCGGCGCCGGCTGGGCCGCAGTGGAAGTAGCCCTCTTGCGCCGTGCCGCCCACCACCGCGGGTCCCGGTGTCGGCGTCGCGGCCGAACGACCGGGCGCGAGCGCTCTGAAGATCGGAGCAAGGGACGCGACTGGCGAGACCTCGCCGCCAATCATCAGGCAGTACCCGCGCACGGCCCCCCACTCGCCGCCGCAGACGCCGACATCCACATAGTGGATCTCTCGGGCCGACAGCGACGCGCCGCGACGCCGGTCGTCGGTGTAGTGCGAGTTTCCGCCATCGACGACTATGTCGCCTGGCTGGAGCCGGTCGGCGAGCTCCTGAAGCATCTGTTCCACCTCGGTGGCCGGGATCATCAGCCAGATCACCCGAGGAGCCGACAAGGCTCCTACCAGAGACGCCAAGGAGTTCGACACGATTGCTCCGTGTCTTTTCGTCGCTGCCAGCGCCTCGGGCTCTTTGTCGAAGACGACGCACGTGTGCCCTTCACGTTGAAGGCGCTCGACGATGCCGCTGCCCATCCGTCCTAGACCGATCACTCCGATCCGCATATTGATCCTTCCCCCATTGGCCGAGCGACAAAACCATCGGCTATCAACGCGTGCCCTGGGATGTCATTTGATGTGATTGCATGTGGCCTGCCAGTTCGATCCTTATTGCGGGATCACTCGCACCGCGCACGAAGCCCCACAAACTTGTTCAGATACCACTTCACGCCGCCGCGCCTCATCGAGGCGCATCACGGCACCATCAATATCGCGTGTCAGCCAGGTGGCGGCACCCACCTGATCGTCGAGCTACCCATACAGCCCAGCGGCGCCGGTGTCTAGCGCGCGGCTGTCGCCGATCATCGCTACGCCGCTTTTATGTCCACTTTCGCCGCTGCCGCGCTCTTCGCGATTGTCGCCGTCACCTGCAACATGCCGTTCCTGAATTCGGCCTTCGCCGTGTCGGTGGCGACCGGCTCGGGAAACCGGAGCGACCGGAACACCTGGCCGCTGCTGAATTCCGAGATGTGCACGGTGCCCTTATCGAGCTTCTTCTCATGCGTGCTCGCTGCCTTAATGAGCAGTTCTTGTGGCGTGATCTGCAGATCGATGTCCTTGGGATCGACGCCCGGCAGGGCCACCGACACTTCGAACTGGCGCTCGCGTTGCCGCAGCTCCGCCGCGGGCTTTGCGATCAGCTCACGCTCGGCTCGCAGCCAGTTCGCCAGGGGGTCACTCCAGCTACCACCGTCGCGAAACAAATCGTAGGCGCGCCGACTGATCGCCTGATGCAGCTTCTCCACCTCGTCGCACACGGTATCGGACTTCTTCACTGCGATTTCGCCTTTGGCCATCTCGTCTCCTTCGCACACCTGACGTTGTTGACTTCTCCTCGTTGTTCCTTCGCGGCGCGTCTGTTCCGACCGACCGCGATCCGCGGCCGCATCGGCCGGCGGGCAGCCGGCGGCGTCGCCGCCCGGAGCACGAGCGCCAGCAGACGCGCCAGCGCCGCCTCGCGATTTTCAGCCTGGGACCGCTGCGCGCGGCTTACCATCAGCAGAACGCCATCACGAGTGACGGCACGGCCAGCCAACACTCTCAGACGGGCCTTCACGTCGTCTGGAAGCGAGGACGCCTCGAGATCAAGCCGCAACTCGACGGCCGTGGCCTCCTTCCGCGCGTTCTGTCCACGGGCGCCGATCGCGCGAACGAAGCGCTCATGAATGTCCCGCTCGTCGAGTGACACGACTTCAGTCAGACACAACATCACACCCTCCCAATCCGCGATTCGTGAAAGACCAGGGTCGCATCGCGCCCGCTCACTGAAGTCGAGACGCGTAAGCCTGTTCGACGAGAGGCGCCACGTCGCGCATTTCGACCGGCTTGGTCAGGACGCGATACGCGCCCAGGGCTTCGGCTCCAGCAGCGACGGCCGGGGTGCCGTAGGCGGTCATCATGATTACAGGGGTGTGCGGCAGCGAACGCCTGATGGATTCGAGCAGCCTCAGGTCGCTCGAGTCAGGCAGGCGGTAATCAAGGAACACGACGTCCGGCGAGGGACGCGTCGAGACTCGTTGCAGGGCCTCCGCGGCAGTGGCCGCCTCCGTCACCTCATACCCTGCCTGAGTCAGGGTTTCCGCGATCGACCAGCGGATCAGGGACTCGTCATCGACGATCAGCACCCGTAAAACTGTGAAGTTTTTCATAACCCTTCGGGAAAATTCCGCACCCTGCCTGAGTCTCAACCGGCCGATGCGAGCCATTCCCCGCCATCCCCATTGCGTCGGCAGCTTGACGGGTTGCTGGACTTCAAAATCCGGACCGTCGCCCCTGGTATCGACTTTGCCTGACCTGGAGCGACGGTTGATCCTTCATGAACAACCTTCTCTCCCAACCAGCGATGCCCGCGACGGTCAGGACGTCCCCGTCCCAGTCGGATCGCGTGCTGCTCGCAGGACCTCATTCACGCCGGAAGGAGCTGTGGCTGGTCCTCCGCGCTGTCCACGATTTCATTCGCGGCTTCCGTGCGCTGCACTTCGTCGGCCCGTGCGTGACCGTCTTCGGCTCGGCGCGATTCGGCGAGGACCATCCGTTTTACGCCACGACCCGCGAGCTCGGACGACGCGTCAGCCGGATGGGTTTTACGGTGATGACCGGAGGAGGGCCCGGCCTGATGGAGGCCGCCAATCGTGGCGCAAAAGACGCCGGCGGACTATGGGTGGGCTGCAACATCCGCCTGGCGCACGAGCAGGCATCCAATCCGTATCTCGATCGGTGGGTTCACACGGGCAAGATCGGTCCGTTTCCCGTGGTGCTGATCGGGCGGAGTTACTGGCAGCCGCTGGTGACGCTGCTGACCGGGATGCGGATCGCAGGGACAATTGCCGCCGAAGACGCTGCGCTGGTACTGGTCACTGACGATCTTGACGAAGCAGTCGACCATCTCGAGCGAGGCCAGCGAGACCGCTCGACTCCTTCGACCAGTCGGAAATCAGCGTAGTCATCGAGGCCGACGACCGTGATGCACAGCGCGTTCATGCATCCGCGCGTTCCAGCTTGAATTTTTCGATGCGGTAGCGGATCTGATCGCGGTTCAATCCGAGCAGCGCCGCGGCGCGCGTCTGGTTCCAGCCGCTGCGCTCCAGCGCCTGCACGACCAGCGAGCGCTCGAGCTGCTCGAGGTCCACGCCATTGGCCGGCAGCTCAACGCCTTCGGTCAGTCGTCCGCGCTGTCCCGACGTCATCGCGAAATCGTCGACTGTGAGCGTCGTCCCTTCGCCGAGCAGCATCGCCCGTTCGATGGCGTTGCGAAGCTCGCGGATGTTCCCGGGCCATCCGTAGGCCTGAAGCCGCTGCATCGCGTCCGGCGCGATCCCCTGGACCCGCTTCTTGAACTCGGTGTTGAACGCGTCGATGTAGTACTTGAGGAGAAGCGGGATGTCCTTGGCCCGTTCGCGCAGCGGCGGCAGTGGAATCGGCAGGACGTTCAGCCGGTAGTACAGATCCTCACGGAACTTACCCTGGCGTACTTCCTCTTCCAGCTTGCGATTGGTGGCGGCAATCACCCGCACGTCCACGCGAATGTCCACGGCGCCGCCGACGCGCTTGAACGTCTTCTCCTCGAGAAAGCGCAGCAGCTTGGCCTGCAGCGCCGGCACCATCTCGCCGATTTCATCGAGAAACACCGAGCCGCCGTCGGCGGTCTCGAACAACCCGCGTTTCTGTCGATCGGCGCCGGTGAACGCGCCGCGCTCGTGCCCGAACAGCTCGCTTTCGAGCAGGTTCTCCGGCAGCGCCGAGCAGGTGATGTTCATGAACGACTTGGTCGCGCGGTCGCTGGCGTAGTGCAGGACCTTGGCCGCCAGATCCTTGCCGGTGCCACTCTCGCCGGTGAGCAGCACCGTGGAGGCGGGACTCGCCGCGATCTTCTTGAGCAGCGTCCGAACGGCGACCATCGCGTCGCTGTCGCCGACGATGCGATCGAGGCTGTACGGCTGGGCCTGTGAGCTCCGGAGCGCGCGGACCTCGCGCCGCAGCTGGGTCGTTTCGAGCGCTTTCTCGACCAGCAGCACGATCTCGTCGAGGTTGAATGGCTTGTTGGCGTAGTGATGCGCGCCCTGCTTCATCGCCGCGACGGCCAGCTCGATGCTCGAATGGGCGGTGAGCAGGATGACCAGAGTGTCGGGACTGCTGGTCTTGATCTGCCGCAGGACGTCCAGGCCGTCACCGTCGGGCAGCTTGTAGTCGAGCAGCACCAGGTCCACACCGCCTTCGCGAAAGCGTTTGAGCGCGTCCGCAGCGGTCCCTGCTTCCAGAACCCGATAACCTTCGTCCTGAAGCCGGCTTGCAAGAGACCATCGAATCAGCTGTTCGTCGTCGACGACGAGGATCGTGGCAGCACGCATCAGGTGATGAGTGTATCCGGCGACACGCCAGCCATCAAACCGGAGCCATCACCATGGCGGCAGCGTCAGGTAGAGAAACTCTGTCAAATACGGGTCCTTCGAGGCCAGCAACGTGAGTCACCGATGCGCTCATGGCGCCGAGGAGCACGGTCATGCCGCCCTGCGGAATACAAAAGCTCACATCCCGCAGGACGACAAGATCGTCGAACGCGAAGGACACCTTGTCGAACGCCACCGCTGGCGGGCTCGACGTCGTAGTCATCTCACGGTGCCACTACCAGCCGATCGTCGACCGCGATCACGCCCGGCGCCGCCCATGCGGCATGTTCGGCCGCGGTCCGTTCGGCCAGTGAGTGGACGGTGCCGTTCAGCACCACCGTACCGTTGTGCGCTTCGACGGTGACGCGTGCCGCATCGACGTCGGCGCTGCGCTTGAACGCCTCCTCGATGCGATGGCGCACATCGACGCTCGCGACCGGCGCCTTCACCACGATCGCGTTGGCCACGCCCTTGACGCCATGCAGATGTTCAATCGCCTTTTCGGCCGCTGCACGCTGGAACTGCCAGGGGACGGTTCCGTTCATCGTCACCCAACCGTCGCGGACGGTCACCTGGATCAACTCGGGCGGTATGGCGCTGTTCCAGCTCAGCGCGGTGATGGCGGCGGTGGCGATCGCCGTATCGTCGCGCATCGACGCACCGGCCGGCGCGACCACCAGGTCGTTGGCGATACCCCGCACGCCCCAGACGTGGCGGGCGGTCTTTTCGGCCATCCATTTCTCGCGCAGCGCCCCGACGCGACCGTTCAGCGTGACGATGCCCTGTTGCACCGTCACGCCGATCTGCGCGGCATTGACGCTCGGCTCCCAATCGAGGGCTTTCACGATGCTCTGTTGCAGGTCGGTATCAGTTCTCATGGTCTGCTCCCTTCATCCGATCGACCCACGGCCACGGCGGCCGCGAGTTTGCATTGCTTGGCGACATGTTTCTTCATCGTCTGTACTGGCGATTCCTCTGGACGCTCGGCACGGTCTGCCTGCGTGAATGGGCCGCCGCCGTCGCGGCCAGTGCGGAGGCAAGCCAGCCGGTGGTGCGCTAGCATCGCCGGCCGTCGCCGACCAGCGAGATCTTGTGTTGCGAGCAGCGACCAGTAGGCGTCAGCAGTCGTGACGAATCCATCGAGAACACCGACTTCTTTCGGCTGCAGTGTCCGGAACACCTCCCCGAGCGACACGCTCTTTCCGCCGCCTCGTGGCGCATCGGTGACGCCGATGTCGAGGCTGAGTACCAAAGCGACGATGGAGGTGGTGGTTGGTCTCACGGCTACACGCTCAGAACGGGACAGGGTGATTGCTGAATGATGCCGTAGGTATGGGTCCGCAGACGCCCCAGCGGCGTGGGCAGCACGCCCCGGCCGACCACAATCAAATCGGCGTTCTCCTCGCGCGCCTGCTCCGCCACCGTTGCCGCCGTCGCTCCAACGGCTATGCGCAGCGGCGCCTCGACGCCGGCGGCCGTTTGCAGTGACATCACCTGCGTCTGCGCTTCTTGGCGGACCTGCTCTAACAGTGCCCGCTCGCGCTCGAGCGTCGGCCAGTCGCTGATCGGGTTGACCACATGAAGAAGCTTCAGACTCGCGCCGACGCGTTTGCCAAAGTCGGCGGTCCAGCGAAGCAGCGCCACGTCTTCCGGCGTCGCAGCGACGGCGCACAGGATCGTTTTGGGCGCCGGCTGTGCGTACTGGATCTCCATATGCGCGGCCGTCCAGACCGGACACCGCGCATCGTGCAGGACCTTCGCCGTCGCCGATCCGATCAGCAGGTTGCGGAACCGGCCCACGCCGTGGGTCGGCATCATGATCAGATCGACGTTGTGGGCGTGCGCGAACTCGGTGATCCGGTAGCCCGGGTCACCTGCATCGGCGAGTCGCTCCACCTGAATCCCGTTGAGTTCGGGAATTACCACGTGATCCAGACGAGACTGCAATGCGCGCTTCCACCTGGACGGGTTTTCGCCGATCTGGTCGGCCATCGCGGCCGGCACCCCATCGAACGCCGGCGGCACCACGCTCACGAGCGTGACGCGAGCGCCAAGACAACGCGCCATCGCTGACACGAACGGCGCGGCCTGGCAGCACTGATCGGAGAAATCAAACGGAAAAAGAATGTGGGTCATCGCCTATGCGATGGCCGAGTGCAAAGAGTCAGCCGATCGGCCCGTCTTGTGAAACCAGCGCAGCGTGCACATGACGTCGCCTCGTTCGACACCCGACTGGGGGATTTTCCGAAGCGCTGCGTGAAAGTTCGCGGCGTGCGGTGCACGACGGGCCATTGAGCACCACTCCAAGCCCGATTGCCACGGGTTACGTGGCACGGCGCGTGCTCCTTCCCTCTCAACAGCACTGGAGCCATCGATGACAACGCCCATTGACCTTTCAACGTCGTACCTCGGGCTGACGCTCACCAGTCCGTTCATGGCGGGCGCATCGCCACTCGGCGATCGACTCGACACGGTCCGCCAGCTCGAAGATGCGGGCTGCGCCGCCATCGTGCTGCACTCGCTATTCGAAGAGCAGGTTTCTCAGGCGCACTCCGGCCGCATCCACCACATGGATCCGCTGGACCGTCAGTTCACCCCCATCCTTTCGAACTTCCCTGAGCCTGCGGCGTACGCACTCTCGCCCGACGACTACCTCGAACATCTGCGTCGGGTGAAGACGGCGGTGAAGATTCCGGTAATCGGTTCACTGAACGGCACTACGGCCGAGAGCTGGCTGAAGTTCGCGAGGCTCATCGAGCAAGCCGGAGCGGATGCGATCGAGCTGAACATGTACGAGGTCATCACGGACCTTGACGACTCTGCACCGACGGTGGAACGGCGGCTCCGGCAAATCGTCAGCGACTTGAAACACGAACTGCGGATCCCCGTCGCGGTCAAGCTCTCCCCGTTTTTCACCGCCTTCGGCAACGTCGCCCGAGAGATCGACCGCGCCGGTGCCGACGGTCTCGTCCTCTTCAATCGTTTTCTGCAGCCTGACATCGACCTGGCGCACATATCGATCTGGCCGCGGCTCGAGCTGTCGAGCAGCGCCGAGCTGCTGCTGCGCTTGCGATGGCTCGCGATTCTTCGGGGACGGCTGCGGTGTTCCCTGGCCGCAACCGGAGGCGTCGCCACCCCGAACGATGGTATCAAGGCGCTTCTCGCCGGCGCGGACGTCGTGCAGATGGTTTCGGCGGTATTGCGACACGGTCCGTCGTACTTCCGGCTGATGCGCGACGAGTTGACGCGCTGGATGACTTCACTGGAATTTGCGCACCTCGATGATGTCCGCGGCCGGCTCAGTCTCGAACGGGCCGAAGCTCCTGGCGCGTTCGAGCGGGCGCAGTACATCCGCACGATCAGCCAATGGAGCTCATGGCTTGGCTACCAGGCGCAATTCCGTGACGGCAAGGAAGCCGAGGGCGCGACGTTGCCGTCGTAATACGCCTCGCGTCGCGCCGCCGGATTTCCGGCAGATGACCCGGCATGCAACATGCGCTCACCATGCCGGGAGGTCGGTATGACTCGTGGCTTGACGCTGGCGATCGTTTTGTTGGTCGGAACGCTCGGTTCAGTCCCGTCCGCATTCGCACAACGCGTCGCGGCGCCCGACTGGACGCACGGCACCCTGGTCGATCTGTTCGGCGGCGCGGTGGCCGCTCCTTCCGCCGATACCCGCCCCGCCCTGGGTGCTGGCTTCGGCTGGGAGATCAATCATTGGATCGCAGTGGAAGGAACCGGCACGTGGATCGCCGCCACCCAGGGTGACAGTGCATTCGCCGCCGAGATGAAAGCGGTCGTCAACGTTACGCGGCCGAATACGGTCGTCCCGTTCCTGGCGGCCGGCGTCGGCCTTTACCGGGCGATGTTCGACACCACCGCCGGTCCCATCCCCGATTTCTACCAGAGGCGTGAGGTTGCGGGTCCGCCAACCACGCTGCAGACGTTCACCGATCCCTCGTTCGTCTTTGCGGCGGGGGTCAATGTCTTCACCGGACGGCACATCTCCATCCGGCCGGACATCACCGTCCGGCTGGTGTACAGCGACTCGCAGATCTACCCCGTGACGGCGGCGGTCGTGCACCTCACCTATCACTTCGAGGTGCACGACGTCTCCGGTTCGCACCGGACAGGCGGACGGCACGTGCCGGCGCGGGAATAGGCCCATGAAGTTCACTGCGCTTGCACTCGACTACGACAGGCATGGTCGTTGCTGATCCATTCGCTGGAGGCGTGACATGGCGGACTACGGACGGAGAATCGTCGTCGGTGCGCCGTTCAACCAGGTTGTCGGGGAAACGTATGACGCGTTTCGCGCTGAAGGCTTCAGTCTGCTCGCCAGAATCGAGCTACGCGACCACCTGGCGCGCGAAGCCCATCACGACGGCAGGCGCTATGTCCTCCTGTCGGCGTACTTGCCGGAGCTGACGCTGCAGGCCTTGCAGCACGATCCGAACACCGGGCCGGCGTTGCCAGCCGTCATCGCCGCCTTCGAACTGGCCGACGGCGAAACTGCCGTCACCGTGAGCCCGCCGTTCCACGGTCTCGTCACCGATTTCGGGTGGCGCGGCGAGAACCCGGCGTTGGCCGCGATTGCCGACCGCGCGGCCGAGCGCGTCGCCCGTGCCGTCGACCGGCTGCGCAATATCGCGCGCCGCGCCAACCTGCTGCACGCGTGGTCGGCCTGAACAAAGTGGAGTGCTGTCGTGATCCCATCCACGATCCGTCGGATTGCCGGAATCGCGTCCCTGCTTGGCCTGGCGGCGCTCACAAGCGCCGCCCAGGATTCCGCGCCGGCAGGTGCTCGTCTCTTCGACCTCACCACGGCGCGTGCGATCATCGACGAAAAGCCGTCAGAGCCGACGCGCCTCTTCAGACCCGACGACGAGACGATCTACCTCTGGTACGCCGCCGAAGGGTGTGCGGACGGCATGACGATCCGGTCCGTCTGGTCGTATCTGGAGACCGATCCACCGCTTCAGTTCGCCGACAGCGCGGTTACGGTGGATCGCGAGGGAACCTGGGGACAGTTCAACTTTCGGCTGACGCCAGGCCACACGTGGTCGATCGGCCGGTACCGGATCGAGCTTCTGATCGGCGACAAGGTGGTCGCGGAAAGCGGCTTTCGTGTCGTGTCCGCGGACACGATCCGTACTGTCACCCTCACTCCCGGGGCAGGAGACGATCGGCCTCGTGTCCCGAGGCGGTTCTGAGCGCGTTCAGAACCGCGACGAGATCGATTCCCTCCTGAGCGATCGCGCCGACGACCGGTGAGAGCAGCCCGGCTGCCGCCAGCAGCATACCGATGCCGCTGAGGACCATCCCGCCAATCGCACTCTGCAATGCAATCCGCCGCAGTCGATAGCTCAAGTGAATCAACTCATCGACTTTGGACAGGGACGAGTCGATGATCACGACGCGCGCGGCCTGGGATGTGATGTCGCTCTGCCGCCCGAACGCAATGCCGACGGTGGCAGCCATCAAGGCCGGCGCGTCGTTGATTCCGTCTCCGATGAACACGGTCCGGGCGTGCCTGCCTTCCCGGCGCACGATGTCGACCTTCTCCTCAGGAGAGGAGCCGGCATGGATCTCGGAGATCGAGACCGCGTCGGCCAGGCGCCGGACCTCGCTCTCGCGATCGCCCGAGACCAGCAGAACGCGCGTGAAGTCATGCACGGGCGCCAGGTGCCGGACGAATTCCCGGCTCTCGGTCCTCGGCACATCACGAAAGCGATACGTCGCGGCATAGCGATCGTTCGCAATCACGACGCACTCGAGTCCGGTTGATTCGCTGGATGGAATGTCGAATCGGCTCTCGGCAAGGCGATGGCTGGTGATCAGCAGGACGAGATCGCCCACCTTGCCGCGCAACCCGACGCCGGCCTCTTCACGAATCCAGTCGACGTCCGGCAGCGGATAGCGCGCCGCGGCCGCGGCCTGCCCAATGGCGGCGGCCAGCGGATGCCGGCTGTAGCGTTCGAGCGCCGCAACCGCCGGCAGGATCTGTCCGCGCTCGAACGGCGGCGCATAGACTTCGTCCGCGAGGTCTGGACGACCGAAGGTCAGGGTGCCGGTCTTGTCGAGAATCATCGTCCGGCACAGCGTCAGTTCTTCGAGCGCCGCGGGATCCTTCACGATGATCCCGCGCCGCGCCGCCGTCGAAATCGCGCCGATGATGGCCACCGGAATCGCGATCAGCAGTGGGCACGGTGTCGCGATGACCACCACGCTCAGGAACCGAACGGGATTACCGGAAAGCGCCCACGCGGCCGCCGCGATGGCCAGGGCCAGCGGTGTGTACCAGGCGCCGAGTTGATCGCCGAGCCGCCGCAGATGAGGCCGCCGCTGCTCGGCATCCTGCATCACCTGCATGATCTGCGCGTAACGCGAGTCCGCCGCGACCCGCGTGGCGCGCACCTGCAGCGACACCTCGCCGTTGATCGCGCCCGACAGGACCTGGGCACCTGGGCCCTTTGAGATCGCGAAGGGTTCGCCGGTGAGATACGACTCGTCCATGCGCCCATGGCCCTGGACGACCTCACCGTCCACCGGGCAGATTTCGTGCGGCAGGAGGGAGATGTGATCGCCGACCCGCAACTCGCTCACGGACACGTCTTCGAACACGTTCTCCCGCTGGCGGTGCGCGAGCGTCGGGACGCGCGCGGCGAGCGCGCGCAGCACCGACGTCGCCTCGGTTACCGCGTAGGCTTCAAGCGTTTCACCGCCCGACAACATCAGGACCACCAGCGCGCCGGCGACATACTCGCCGAGCAGGGCCGACGCCACGATCGACACCCCGGCGAGGTGATCGGCGCCGAACTCGAGCCGCCAGGCGCTGCGCGCGAGCCGAAGCACGAGCGGCAAGCCGCCGATCAGCAGCACCGCCTGGAGCGGCCGCTCGGCCAGCGCTGACGGGACGCTCAGGCCGTAGCGGAGTACCAGATGCGATCCGAGGCCCAGGACTGCCAGTACCGCAACTGCGGCATTGCGCGGGAGAGACTTCGGCGTGCTGAGCATGGGTGGTCAGAACGGCTCGGCGACGTTGTACTCCAGCGTCGTGAGCACAAAGCGCGCGTAGGTGAAGGGCCCGTCCGCGAGATTCCACGCGACCTCCACGGAGGAAGGCACGCGAAAGCCGTCGAATTCCTTGTAGGCACCACACTGTCCGGCCCAGGACGTCAGCACGGCAGCGTGTCCGATCGCGCCTTCAGCTCGGTCGGACCGACGGCGACACCAGTCCCACACGAGGTGCCCGGACGCCCCATCACCTCGCGAGTCGGTTCCTGGCGAGGTAGCGATGGCAATCGACGCAGCTCAGCGTGACCGCGACGTACGCCTTCGGCGTCGCGTCCAAGTCACGCATGGCTGCCGCATCGCGCAGCGCGCGGACGCTCTTTCTGAATGCGCTGCTGTGGGTGGCGTACTCAGGTGCCGTCAACACCATCCACGCCGGATCGTTCGTGAGGTCTTCCAGATCCCTCGAGCGCATTTCGAGATCGGACCAGCGGCTCGTCACCATCGCTTCGAGGATCTTCTGCGAGACCTCGAGCTTCTTGTGCATCACGCGATCGACCGCGGGCCCCTGCGCCGTCGTCGTGGCGGCGAGCGCGAGCGTCGTCAGGGCCGTGAGCGAGAACCGACGGATTCGGGTCATCATTTCACCTGCAGCGTCTGGAGGTATTCGACGAGCACGCTGATCCGCGCGGCCGCATTTTCCGCGCCGGGACTCTCGGATGATTTCGCAAAGACCTCGGACCATACCGGCATGTCCGAGTCGGTGTGCGCGCCGCCCTGACGGCCGTCAACGGTCTTGAGTACCTTCTCCTGCGGAAATGCGCCGTTGTTGCGCCTCGTCAATTGCGTCAAGTCGCTCGGCCGCTTCTTCAGCGACTTCGCAATCGAGCCGTCGCCCTTGGCTTCCACGCCGTGACACGCGGAGCAGTACGCTTGATAGTCCCCGCTGCCGGAATACGGCTGCGTCTGAGTCTGAGTCTGCGCGTCGACCCCGACGGCGACAGCCATCGCCGCCCCGATCGCCAGCGTCATCAACATCCATTTCCTCATGAGACCTCCTCTTTTCGGCTTTGAACAGCGCCAACCAGGTGCCATGTCCATCGTGCGTTCCCGATCAGCACGCATCACGCACCGCGAAATCACCGGTAATGGGATGGGCAATCGCTGCGAAATCGCAGTAGCGCATCCGGATCGCGTCGCCGTGTGTGCCCGCGTTGAAGACGATTTCGTCATCGTCGACGAGCGCTTCGTCGGCGTACACCGCCTGTCGATAGAGCGGGCCGAGCGGCGGCATCGCGCCACGTTCGCAATCGGGATAGAGCCAGCGCAGCTCGTCTTCATCGGCGAGGCGAATCGAGGTGGCACCGGCAACAGCGGCGAGCCGATCGAGATCGACGATGAGATCGGCCGGAACCACGGCCTGCGCCGGTTCACCGTCGATGAAGCAGGTCACGACTTTGGCCCAGGCGCGCCCCGGGACATGCGTCACGGCCGCCTCTTCCTGGGCGGTGTAGGCGCGCGGGTGTGGAAACACGGTGTACGCCACATTGGCGCGGCGAAGGAACTCCTGGACGGTCGGAACGACGGACATGACGGCCTCCCTTTCAGCGTTCACGCGTGGTCGACCCGGTTGATCGCAACGCGCGTGCCCGATTGCACGGCTCGGTGTGCTGGATTCCCGCCGCTCACAGCCGTGCCGTGAGTTCGGGACACTCGCCGAGAACTGAGCGCGCGAGCAGGAGCACCATGTCGGACGGCGCGGACGCGTCGAGACGCGTCCAGCCGTTCGGTACCGATCCCGTGCGCAGTTGTTCCTGGAGCACGCCCGTATCCGCGTCCGACGGATCCGGCTCGCGAGTGGCGATTCGACGCGCCAATACCTCGTACGGACCCTCGAGCCACAGCCCCGTAAAGGACGCGCCCGCCTCACCCGCGGCCGCCGCGATCGCCTCACGGTCGACGTGACGAGCGCAGACGGCATCGACCACCACGGAGTGGCCGGCCCGCAGCGCCATGACCGCGCGTTCGACAATCGTGCGATACACCTGTTGGGTGATGACCGTCGAATAGCCGTCGGCGCCAAGGTGCATCGTCGGGCTGACACCGAGCAGCGTCTTGCGAACGGTATCGGTGCGCAGGATCAGCGCGCCAGGCGCCGCGCCGATGGCGGGCGCGAGGCCGCGAGCCAGCGTCGATTTCCCGGAACCCGAGAAACCTCCGATGGCAATCAGCCGCGGCGGCACTGGACGCAGAAATGCCGCAGCCAGCGACAGGTATTGCCGCGCCGCGTGTTCGAGTTCGCGCCGCCGATTGGTGTCGGACTCGGCGTTCGCCGCAGTCACGCTGGTCTTCGCTCTCACCGCCGCGCGGCAGGACAGGAACAGCGGCATCAGGCACAAGGCGTCGATGTCCGTCGTCCGCAGCAGGTACTCGTTCAACACGGCGTTGGCGTGGGCCTGCAGACCGCGATGCCACAGATCCATCACCAGAAACGCGACATCGTAAAGGACGTCAACGCAGGCGAGGTCGTCGTTGAACTCGATGCCGTCGAAAATCGTCGGCCGTCCGTGGAACATGCAAATGTTGCGCAGGTGCAGGTCGCCATGACACACACGCACCAGGCCGGCCCGCGCCCGCCGGTCCAGGCGCGCAGCATGGCGCTGAATCTCGGCATGCGTGCGAGCGGTCAGGCGCGCGCAGGTAGCGGCATCGAGGATGCCGCGCCCCTGCTCGACGAATCCTATGGCGTTGCCGTCGGCGACCCATGCCAGTCCGGCACGTCCACCGCGATCGGCTCGAATGCACGCGCTCGCGTGCAGACGGACGATCTCGTCCGCAACATCCGCCATCATCCCGAGAGCCAGCTCACCCCGTTCGGCGAGCCGGTCGAACAGCGTGTCCTGGTCGAACCGCGCCATCTCAACCAGCCAATCGATCGGCGCACCCGCTCCTCCGATCGCGAGCGTGCCATCCGCTTCGCGCGTGACGGCGCGTACCCCGAGATACAAGTCAGGTGCGGTTCGGCGGTTGATCCGGATCTCCGCTTCGCAGGCGACGCGCCGCAATTCGGCGGTCGAGAAATCGACGTAGTCGAATCGGACTTCGCGTTTGAGCTTGAATGCACGGTCGCCCGCCAGCCAGACAATGCTGATATGCGTGTCGATCCGCTCGATCGACGTCGACCCCAGGCCATACGCCGCTGGTGTCGAGAGGAAATCGATCACCTGGCGCTGCATGACGGTCCTCCTTCTGAGCTCGACCAGCTAAGGGTTACGCCGCCGCGGCACGGCGGACGATCTGCACCGGACACGGTGCCTGCCTTGCGACGCTCTCTGAGACACTGCCGGGCATCCGTCCGCGCGGGCCGTTCGATCCGAGGACGATCACATCCGCTGCCCATTCCTTCGCGCACTCGGCAATCGTCCGCGGCACCTCGCCCTTCCGGAGCGAAGCCGACGTCGAAAAGCCCGACCCTCTCAGCTGCTCCGCGGTCGCCGCCAACAACGCCGCGGCACGACGCCGACGGGCCTGATGCAGATTGAGTACCCTCCGCAACACGGTGGCGCCCTCGGTCAACACCATCGAGGCCGGCGGGTTGCGCGGCCACTCGTCCACGTGCAGCACGTCGACGTGCGTGGTCGAAGCCGTGAATTCCTTGACCACGGTTTTCGTCGCCGCGACGGACGCTGGCGAATCATCGATAGCGAGCAGGAGCTTCAAGACACACCTCCAACCGGCTAGTAGGCGTCGGTGTCCAACGTGTAGAGCCCGCCGGTGCGGCGAAGGACATGTGCCTGGACCAGTTCTTCAACCAGCGCGTCGCACGTCGGTTCCTCCAGGGCCCAGAGCCGCCGGATTTGCGGCTTCGTGAGCTGCAGGCCGGGCATTTCCAGATACTCGGCCCGAACCACGCGCAACCAGTCGTTCAGATTTTGCGGGGCCTTCGTTTGCACAGACATCGCACACCGCCTCTCAGTTGTTCAACCGTGGCGCGCGGATCGGAATCGGGGTCCGACCCACGCCGGAGACGGGCACCCAGACCGCGAGCGCCCCCACGATGACGGCAAGCGGTGGCAGCCAGAACGCCGAGAGAAACAAACCGGTGACAACGTCGTTCGACATCGTGACCTCCACTTATGCGCTGACCAGAGTGCCTGTGGCGAGTTTTTCGAAATCGTGGGGCGAATCGACCCGCCCCAGCCCGCAGCGATTGATCCGATCGCCGAGGGTTGATCGTTTGATTTGCAACAGTTCTGCCGCGCGCGATTTGTTACCGCGACTCACTTTCAACGCCCAGCCAATCAGGTTCACCTCGAGGTCTCGGATGCGGCCGTCAAGCGACACCGGCGCCTCGTCGGTGCGGCGCTCCGGTCCGGACTCGACCGCGGCCGGCACGACCTTCGTCTGGTCTTGCGGCGGAGTGTCCAGCGCCGGACTGTCGGCGTGCAGGAGAATGCTCGCTGCCATGCACCCGATGCGGACAGTGCCGCATGTGCACGTCTGCGCGATGCGTTCGCAAGCGTTCTCGAGCTCGCGCACGTTGCCGGGCCAGCGATAGCGCAGAAACGCCTCGCGCACAGCCTCCGACACCGGCGGCTTGTCTTCGCCCTTTCGCCGGAAGTACCGCTCGATGAAATAGTCCATCAGCATCGGGATGTCTTCGCGCCGTTCGCGCAGCGGCGGCAACGTGATCGGAATTACATTGAGGCGATAGAACAGGTCCTCGCGGAACTTGCCCTCGGCGACCATCTGCCGAAGATCCTTCTTACTGCCGGCGATGATCCGCACGTTCACCGGTACTGTCCGCGTGCCGCCCAGCCGCTCGATCGTCCGGTTCTGCAGGACCCGTAACAGCTTGACCTGCATGGAGAGCGGCACGTCATCGATGTCGTCGAGAAACAGCGTGCCGCCGTCGGCCATCTCGAAGCGGCCGGGGCGGTCCTTGATTGCACCGGTAAACGCGCCCCTCTCGTGGCCGAACAACTCCGACTCGATCAGCGTTTCAGAAAACAGCGCGCAACTCACCGCGACGAACGGACGATGCTGGCGGCGACTCGACTGATGAATGAGCGTCGCCGTCACCTCCTTGCCGGTGCCACTCTCGCCGGTGACGAGAACCGTACTGTCGCTCGTTTCGATGACGCGAAGAAACTCGAAGACGGCGCGCATGCGCGCGCTGCGTCCGACGACCAGGGAGTCAGCGCTCACGATCGGGGGAGTCATCAAGCCCTCACCGCTGCCTGAGGGTCTCGAACTCCGGCATCTCCTCGCGGAGGGCCATCTCCACGCCGAGGTGGAGCGTCATGTGAGCGCTGGGACAACCAGCGCACATGCCGGTCAGTCGAACGTCAGCCGAATTGCCGGTGATGCCGACGAGTTCGATGTCGCCACCGTCGGCCCGCATGAAAGGTCGCACTCGCGAGAGAACCGATTCAATGCGTTCTTTGGTCACCATGCCGACCACTAGCGCAACCGACATGCCAGCATTGAGATGCCGGATTTCCGCCGATTTTCGACGGTCTGGCGGTGCCGGCGCGGCTCGAGAGAAGTACCAGGTGGGGATTTTTCCCCAGCGAATGGGGGAAAACCGCAGGGGCTGGTGATGTGGAACCGTGCGCTCAATCCAGGGTCGAGCGCTGTGCGTGCGAGACGAGGCCAGCGAGATCGTCCATCTCGATCGGTTTGGCTACCATGCGAACAGCGCCAAAGCGCAGGGCGTCGTGGGCGATTTCAGGCGTGCCGTGCGCCGTCATCAGCACAATCCGGCTGGCGGGAGAGAGCCTGTGCAGGCGTGCGAGTAACCCCAGGCCGTTCGAGTCGGGCAGCTGGTAATCCAGGAGAATCACGTCGATCGGATCGGTCGCGTGTGCGATGGCCTCGAGAGCGCCGCGTCCGTCGCGGGCCTCCGCCACACAATAGCCATGCGCCTTCAACGTCTCGCCGAGCGCCCATCGAACGAGCGCATCGTCGTCGACGATGAGGAGATGGGCGGGAGCCGACGTCGAATGCATTACCATAAAGCGCACCTGCCGGAACCTGTTCAAGGCCCGGGCCACAATGATTGACGCGCCTCACCTGAAGCAACGCTCGTCGCGGCTCGTGCGCTGGCCGCTGGTGGCCGCGGCTGTCGGCCTGACGGTGCCGATTCTCGCTGCCGACTTCTGGACGGCGACCATCGGCGGCGTGGGTGCGCTCTATGTGATGCCGCTGCTGCTCGGCACGACTGGCGGATCCCCGCGCGTCGCGTATGTGGGCGGCCTGGCCGCTTCCGCACTGGTGCTGCTCGGAGGGATGACGCTGCCGCTGGCGACGACGCCGTGGTTCGCTCTCGTGAATCGCGCCGTGTCGCTGGGCGTGATCTGGGCGAGCGTCTTCGCCCGGGTGCATTCGAGAGAAGCGTCCCTTCACCTCGAAGAGCGAACACGCGACCTCGCCGACGTCAAGTACGCGCTGGAAAAATCAGCGATCGTCGCCATCACCGATACGCGCGGGACGATCACCTACGTGAACGAGAAGTTCTGCGAGATTTCGAAGTACTCGCGCGACGAGCTGCTCGGCCACGACCACCGGATCGTGAACTCGGGTTATCACCCGAAAGAATTCATCCGCACGCTCTGGACGACGATTGCCAACGGGCATATCTGGCGGGGAGAAATCCGCAACCGCGCCAAAGACGGTTCGCTGTATTGGGTGGACACGACAATCGTGCCGTTCCTCGACGCGCGACAAAAGCCCTATCAATACATGGCCATCCGTTATGAGGTCACCGCCAGGAAAGAGTCCGAGAAGCGGCTGCAGGAGCAGGCCGCGCTCGCGCGCCTGGGCGAGATGGCCGCGGTCGTCGCCCACGAAGTGCGCAATCCGATCGCTGGCATTCGCGGTGCGCTGCAGGTGATTTCGTCCCGCATGCCGGCGCAGACAACCGACCGCGCGGTCATGGGCGACATCATCGCCCGGCTCGACGGCCTCAACGGTGTCGTGCAGGACCTGCTGGTGTTTGCCCGGCCCCGCGAGCTGCAGCGCGAGCGCGTCGATCTCGCCGCGCTCCTCGAGCACACGATCGCGATGATCCGCCGGGATCCGGCATTTGCGGACCTCGACGCCATCGTTGAGGGAACGATCGGTCCGGTCGAGGCCGATCCGTCGCAAATACAGCTGCTCTTTCAGAATGTACTGATGAACGCTGCGCAGGCGATGAACGGCACGGGACGAATCACGGTGACCCTGCTTGATAGCGACGGCCCATGCCGCATCGCGGTGGCCGACACCGGCCCCGGCATGACGCCCGAGGTCCGGGACCATGCTTTTGATCCGTTCTTCACCACCAAAAGCCGCGGCACAGGCCTCGGGTTGCCGTTGGCCAAACGCATTGCCGAAGCCCACGGCGGCCAGATCACGCTCGAGACGCCGTCCAGTGGCGGCACCATCGTCACCGTAATCCTGCCGGCGACGTGTGCAGTCGGCTCGGTCGCTTAATCGCGAGTCAGGCGCACCGTCATCCCGCCGACGAACATCGCGACCCCCAACAGACCGATCACCAGTCCGATCGGCAGCAGCACCATCGTGACGCCGAGGCCCAGCCCGATCACCATCAACACGAAGCCGGCGACGAGAAAGAACGTGTGTTCGAGCAGTGCGATGAGCCAGGCGCCGAGCGATCGCCCCGCGATGATGTGCGACATAACCACCTCCATCGGCAGGATGGTGCGCAAGGCCCGTGCCGCGACGCGGCCGGGACCGGCGCGTGACATGGTGCCGCTCAAACTGACGGAATTCCGGCACCCGGCGAGTCAATGAGCGATTTCAGGCCGTTTTTCGATGAGCACGACGGTTGCACTCTCCGCGGCAGATGTCGTTTCAAAGAGGAGACCGTCAATGATTCTGCTGAAGCAAATCCTCGTCGCCACAGACTTCGGTGAGGCGTCCGACGCGGCGATGGAATACGGCCGTGCGCTGGCGCGGACGTTCGGCTCCTCGCTGCATCTGCTGCACGTCGCGGAGAACCGGTTCCTGCGCCCCGCCGCCGGCGATCCCGGCCGGCTCGAAGCCGCGGCGCAGAAACACCTGCACGAGCGGCTCACCGACCATGATCGAAGCGTCCTGCACGCGACTGCGGCGCTGAAGACGTCGGACCGCCCCGCAGAAGAAATCGTCGAATACGCCAAGATGCACTGCGTCGATCTGATCATCCTGGGCACGCATGGCCGCGGCACCATGGCCCAGCTGCTGGTCGGGAGCGTCGCGGAGGCGGTCGTGAGGACGGCGCCGTGCCCGGTCCTCACGGTGCGACATCCCGAACGTGACTTCGTCGTGCCGGACTCGCCCGACGCCAATCAGTCCACAGGAGGCAGGTCATGATCACTCTCAAGAACATCCTCGTCGCAACGGATTTCAGCGAGCCGGCCGATGCCGCGCTTCTCTACGGCCGCACGCTGGCGCGCACTTTCAACGCCACGCTGCACGTGGTGCATGTCGTCGGCCAGGTCAATGCCCTGGCCTACGGCGCCGAGGGGTACATCGTGGCGCTGCCCGACCTGCAGCGCGAGGTCGAAGAGGCAGCGCGCAAGGCGCTGGACGAGGCGCTCATCGACAACGATCCGCGTCCGCTGCCCGTTCGCCGCACGCTGCTCGTCGCGAATGCGCCGGCGTCCGCGATCGTGGACCACGCGCGTCGCGAATCCATCGATCTCATCATCACCGGTACGCATGGTCGCGGCGGCGTGTCCCACCTGCTGCTCGGCAGCGTCGCCGAGCGCGTGGTGAGAACGGCGCCCTGTCCGGTACTGACGATCCGCCATCCGGAACGCGAGTTCGTGCAACCGGACGCCCTCGTAACCGTCGCGAAGGCCTAACGTGCATCCCGTTCCACCAGCACCGCCGGCCTCCGACGATCGGACCTCCGCGCGCCTGACGCTTCGCGACGGCACCGTCGCCGGCGTCCGGCGCTCCACGCCAGGGGATCGCGCAGCGATCCGCCGATTCTTCCGCGAGCTGTCGCCAGAATCGCTGCGTTGGCGATTCTTCACAGCGGCGGACCCCAAGGACAGCGTGATCGACCGGCTGTGCAGCTCGTCGGATGCCGGGCGCGACGTGACGCTGCTGGTGGAGCGCACACATGCCGGCGACACTCGGATCGTCGCCATCGGCTCCTACTTCGCCACCACACCGGGTGCGGCGGAAGCGGCCTTCGCCGTGGACGACCGACTGCATGGCAGGGGCCTGGCCACCGAGTTGCTCGAGCGCCTGGCGCTGATCGCGAGCGAGAACGGCTTCCATCGTTTCGACGCGACGACGCTGGCCGACAACCATCCGATGCTCGAGGTGTTTCGCGATTCCGGCTTCGAGATCCGGTCGCGATCCGCGGCCGGCTGCGTCGAAGTTGGACTCTCGCTCGTCCTGACCAATGCCGGCGTGGCGGCGGCGGAGGCACGGCATCGGCAGGCGACCGCGGCGTCGTTGCGACCGTTACTCGAGCCGCACAGCGTCGCGGTGATTGGCGCCTCCAGGGACCCGCGAGCGATCGGCCGGCGCATTCTCGAGGCACTCGTCGCGGTCGGATCCGATCGGCCGATTTATCCGGTCAATCCCGCCGCTGGCGAGATCGCCGGACGGCGCGCCTTCTCGTCGGTTCGCGAGGCGCCTGCGAGCATAGACCTCGCCGTCATCGCGGTGCCCCGCGCTCGCGTCGCTGGCGTGGTAGACGACTGTGCGGCCGCGGGCGTGAAGGCGCTGGTCGTCATCACAGCGGGCTACGCCGAAACGGGCGAGGAAGGGCGCGTCGCGCAGCAGCAACTGGTCGAGCAGGTGCGCGGATATGGCATGCGCATGGTCGGTCCCAACTGCATGGGCCTGCTCAACACCAATCCGGCACTGCGGCTCAACGCGTCTTTTTCGCCGATCTTTCCTCCGCCCGGGCATATTGGTCTTTCGTCGCAAAGCGGTGCGCTCGGTCTCGCCATTCTCGCGCTCGCCACCAATCGCGGCGTCGGTCTTTCGACGTTCGTCAGCGTCGGCAACAAGGCGGACGTCTCGAGCAACGATCTGCTCGAATACTGGGAAGAAGACGCGCAGACGCGAGTCATCCTGCTCTATCTCGAGTCGTTCGGAAACCCGCGCCGCTTTGCGCGTCTCGCGCGCCGCGTCGGCCGCACCAAACCGATCATCGCCGTCAAGGCCGGACGCACCCATGACGGATCCCGCGCGGCGGGCAGCCACACCGCGGCGCTGGCCGCGAACGACGTCGCTGTGGACGCGCTGTTCCATCAGTCGGGCGTGATTCGCGCGGACACAATTGACGAGATGTTCGACATCGCGGTGTGCCTTGACGCGCAGCCGCTGCCGGCGGGACGCCGCGTGGCGATCGTGACCAACGCCGGAGGACCGGGTATCCTCGCGGTGGATGCCTGTGAGTCCGCGGGGCTCAACGTGCCGCAGTTTTCGGCGGAGGCGCGACGCAAGCTCGCAGCCTTTCTGCCGCCGGCCGCCAGCATCGCCAATCCGATCGACATGGTGGCATCGGCGGGTCCAGACGCCTACCGACAGGCGATCGAGATCGCCCTTGCCGATACCGAAACCGACGCGCTGCTCGTCATCTACGCGCCGGTGGACGCGCAACAATCGGTGGCGACCATCGCGGCGATCCGCGGCGGCATTCTCGCGGCCAGATCTACGGGAGCGCCGCGAAAGCCGATTCTGGCGTGCGTCATGGCCGATCCGGGACGGCCGCAACCGTTCGAGGTCGGCGACGAACAGGTGCCGGTTTACGGATTTCCAGAGAACGCGGTGCGCGCGCTGGGTAAGGCCACGGCCTACGCAGAGTGGCGCCGTCAGCCGGCCGGTCTGCTGTGGGGCTTCGAGGACGTCTACCCGGACGAGGCACGGGCGATTTGTCGTGGCGCCGCCGCGGCACGCGGTGAGGATTGGCTGACCGACGAGGAACTGCGACGCGTGCTGCATGCCTTCGGCCTGCCGATCTGCGTCAGTGCGATGGCGCGCAGCGCGGAAGACGCGGCTGCCGGAGCGGCGGTGATCGGATTCCCGGTGGTCGCGAAGATCGTGTCGCCTCGCGTGCAGCACAAGACCGAGATCGGCGGCGTGATTCTCGACCTGCAGAACGCGGACGACGTCCACCGCGCGTACGCGACCTTGATCGCAGGTGCGAAGGCGGCCGGCGTGCAGGATACAGTAGACGGCGTGATGATTCAGCCGATGCTGACCGGCGGTGTGGAGACGATGATTGGCGTCACTGCCGATCGCCTGTTTGGTCCGTTGGTGGGCTTTGGCCTGGGCGGCATCCACGTCGAGCTGATGAGGGACGTCCGGTTCCGGATCGCCCCACTGACCGATCGCGACGCCGACGAGCTGCTGCACGAGAGCCGCGGATTTCCGCTGCTGGAAGGCTACCGTGGTCGCCCCGCGGCGGACGTGGCAGCCTTGCGCGACGTCCTGCTGCGGGTATCGCGTCTCGCTGACGAGATTCCGGAGATTGTCGAGCTCGATCTGAATCCGGTCATGGCGCTGCCGGCAGGACACGGGTGTCGAATCGTGGACGCCCGAATCAAAGTGAAGCCGGTCGCCGTCTCTTAGATTGGCACTCGCCGCGAGATTCGATCGGTCCGTGGTCAAAACGCTTCGCGAGTCGCTCCGCCTCCTCGGTAGCCGCCGCTTCGGCACCTTCTGGTTCGCCAGCCTGCTCTCGAGCGTCGGCACCTGGGCCCAGCAGATCGCCGAGCCCTGGCTGCTCCTCACCCTTGGTGCGTCGCCCTTCTTAATCGGCCTCGACTCTTTCGCCATGGATGCGCCGGTCTGGCTGCTGACCCTGGTCGGCGGAGCTCTGGCCGACCGCGCCGACCGCCGCAGGATCATCGCCTTCTTTCAGTCGATCCAGATGCTCTGTCCGACCGCCATCGTCCTGCTGCTTGCGGCGGGCACGATCCGGCCGTGGATGGTGGTCGCGCTGTCGGTCGTGGTCGGCGTCACCGACGCGCTGTCGATGCCGTCGTTCCAGTCAATCGTGCCGTCGATCGTCGAACACGACGAGATTGGGCGCGGACTGGCGCTCAACGCGACCCAATTCAACTTGTCGCGCATTCTCGGGCCGTCGATGGCGGGCGTCCTGATCTCCGCGATCGGGGTAACGGCCTGCTTCGTGGTCAGCGCCGCGTCGTACGTGCCCTTCATCGGCGTGGCGTTGTGGATCCTGCCGCGCTGGACGCCGCCCGCTCGAAGTCCTGGCCGCGATCAGCCCATCCATCTGGTCGCCAGCATCCGGGGCGTCGTGCGGCAACCGCACCTGCGCGGTGCGCTGGTGACGGCGTTCACCACCAGCGTGTTCTGTTCGCCCCTGGTCACGTTCAGTCCGGTATTGGTCAGGGAGGTGTTCCACAACAGCGCTGGGCACTTCTCCGTCGCCGTCGCCTCGTTCGGAATCGGCGGGTTACTCGGTGCAGCCATATTACTGGCGATGGCCGCGACAGTCGATCGGCGCCGAATCAGTGCCAGCTTCGCCATCGCCTATGGCGCCGTGCTGGTGCTGACCGGGCTCAACCCATGGTTCTGGAGTCTTCCGCCACTGCTCCTGCTTGCCGGCATCGCGATGACCGTCAGCAACACGTCTGCGAACTCGCTGCTGCAGGCGACTGCCGACTCGCGCCAGCTCGGGCAGACCGTCAGTCTCTACATGCTGGCCGTGCGCGGCGGCGCTTCCATCGGCGCCCTCGTCACCGGCGCCACGGTCAGCGTTCTCGGGGTGCAACATGCCCTGCTCCTGAACGGCGCGGCTGCGGTGGTGGTCCAGACCTTTATCGCGCGTTCATGGTTGCGCTCGCCGCTGCCAGCGGCGGATCCCGCAAGTCCTTCGCCGATCTAGCCGTCCCACCGCTCGACGGACCGCTCCCTGTAGCAGCAAGCTTACGAAGCCATTCGATCGTTCGCGGCAAAGTACTCCCTTGCTCTCGCCACGATCTGTCCGTCGGTCGGATGGTCGGCGCTCTCGATGCCGACCACGCGCGATTCCAGCAACCGGTGGTGCTCGTGAAGGTTCCGGAGCAGTTCCAGCTTTGCCGAGGACGGCCCGACAATCAGCACGGCGTCGGCGCCCTCGAGCGTTCGTGCGACCGCCGTGAAGAACCTGGCCATGTCGTCGGGATGCTCCTTCGCCTCCCCGTGTCCTTTCGGATGCCTGTGGATATGGTGCTGGGGAGCCAGAATCGTGGTCTCGTCAGTCGACGTCGGATGCACATGGAAGACACGCGCTTCCTTGTGGTCGATCCAGATGACGGCATGAGTTGCCATATCGTGTCTCCCTCTCACTGTTCTCAGCGACGGGCCGTGAGAACGACCTTCAACGCCTGCTCCTGCGCGGCGTGCCCGAACGTCTCGTAGGCCTTCATGATCTCGCCGAGCGCGAAGCGGTGAGTGACGAGCTGCGCCGGCTTGAGCCGGCCCGACTGAACCAGCTTCAACAGCATCGGGATGGCCGCCGTATCCACGAGCCGCGTGGTGATCCCGATGTTGCGATCCCACAGCTTCTCGAGGTGAAGCTCTGCCGGCCTGCCGTGGACGCCGATGTTGGCGAGCCGGCCGCCGGGTGCGAGAATCGCCTGGCAGATGTCGAAGGTCGCCGGCACGCCGACCGCCTCGATCGCCACATCAACCCCTTCACCATGTGTCAGCGCCATCACCGACTCGACGGCCTTGCCGTCGCTGCTGTCGATGACCGCCGTCGCGCCCAGCTGTCGAGACACGCGAAGGCGGTTGGCGTCGGTGTCGATCATCGTGATCGACGATGGCGAGTAGAACTGCGCGGTGATCAGCGCCGCGAGTCCGATCGGTCCGGCCCCGACGATCGCCACGTTGTCGCCCGGCTGAACCTTGCCGTTGAGGACGCCGCACTCGAACGCCGTCGGCAAAATGTCGCTCAACATCACCACTGCCTCTTCGTCGGCGTCGGCAGGCAGATGATAGAGGCTGGTGTCGGCGTGCGGCGTGCGCACGAACTCAGCCTGGGTGCCGTCGATGGTGTTGCCGAGGATCCATCCGCCAGTGCGGCAGTGGGAGTACATGCCCTTTCGGCAGAGGTCGCAGATCCCGCAGGCGCTGATACAGGCGATCAGTACTTTGTCGCCCTTGTGAAAGTTCGTGACCGCCGACCCGACCGACTCGACGACGCCGACACCCTCGTGACCGAGAATCCGGCCCGGCGTCACCGTCGGCACGTCGCCCTTGAGAATGTGCAGATCGGTGCCGCAGATCGTGGTGGTCGTGATTCGGACAATCGCGTCACCGGGATCGCGGAGGGCCGGCCTCGGCCTGGCCTGCCACGCTTTCTGTCCCGGGCCGCCATACACCAGCGCCTGCATCGTCGTCGTGGTGTCGTTTGCCGGCGCGGCAACGTCTACTTTAGTGATTGGCATGATCGTTACTCCTTCTTTCGACGTGGTCTCCGACGAACCAGTGGCCGGAGAAGAGCGGAAGCGTCTGACGCCTTTCGCCGCCGAACGCGTCGGACAGCCCACGGTCATAGGTGGAGCAAGCGCGGTGCCGGGCATCTACGGCTGGAACTGCAGGCGCGATTGGGGACTTCTTCCCACGCCTGGGAAAAACCCCCAAGACAACGGATCGACTTCGGCGACAACACGCCAAGGCACGAAGCTTGCCTCTAAAACACTCCATGAGAAGAAGCTTCGCAAGACGGATCGTCGGCGCCGCCACACTCGAGCCCGACATCTACGAGGAGATCGAGGAGGACCGAACCGCGGCAGGCCAGGCGCTGACCGTGGTCCTGCTCTCCAGTGTCGCGGCGGGAATTGGGTCCGGCGGCCGAACTGGCCTCGCCGTGCTCGGTTTCGTCGTCAATGCCGTTGTATTTGCGGTCCTGACCTGGGGAATGTTCTCGTATCTGACGTGTGAAATCGGATCGCGCCTGCTGGCGACGCCCGATACCCGGACCGATCGAGGCGAGTTGCTCCGAACCCTGGGATTCGCGACCGCGCCTGGATTCATCCAGGTGTTCGGACTCCTGCCGGGAGCGATGGTGCCGGTCTTTGCCATCGCGATCCTGTGGACCCTCGTCGCGAGCATCGTGGCGGTAAGGCAGGCGCTCGACTTCACGAGTACCGCGCGCGCGGTGGCGGTCTGCGCCCTGTCTCTGCTGCTTTCCCTGGCCGTCGCGCTCTCGTTGGGAATGCTACTGGCATCGCCGGTGTCCGGCGCCGGCGGCCGTTGACGATCCGCGGGAAGCAACGGACCTATCGAATCGAGAAATCGAGCAGGATGACCACCAGCACGTCAACCGGCACGCCAGCGAGTCGTCCCGGCTCAAAGCGCCACTGCGCGGCGGCATTGATCGCTTCCTGATCGAGCCCCCGCGGATCCAGTGAACGAATCACTCGAATCTGAGACGGCAGCCCTTCGCGTGTAACCACGAGTTCCAGAGCGACGGTGCCCTGAATCCTGCTACTCATCGCTTCGGCGGTATAGCTCGGTCTCACCTGAACGAGTACCCTGGGCGCGCTGACAGCACCGCCAGGGCGATAGGCGCCGCCGCCGGTGCCGCCACCCGAACCAGGTCCCAGACCCGGTCCCCTTCCCGATCCGATGCCGGTGCCGACTCCAGTCCCGACACCGCCGCCAGATCCCGGGCCGGTCGACGTCCCGTAGGAGACGCCGCCGGTCGGAAGTCCGACCTGGTCAAATGTCCCCGACAGCAGCGGCTTCGCGTCGAGCACGAGCGCTGGAAGCGGCTCGACATCGGTCACGGCGGCGGCGGTCGACGCCGGCTTCCTCACTCGCAACGTGATCTTGTCGGAACCGATGCCCTGGGCGTGACGGATGGGTCCCGCCTGACGATTTCCTCCACCTCCGCCGCCACCGCCGACCACTGACTCTCTGGCGATGAACACGATGTGACGAATATCGATCGGCGCCTCGACGATGACGGCGGACGGTGCGGCTTCAGTCTTCCGAGCAAGCCCCGGCTTCACGATTGAGACAATCGCGAATCCGACCGCGAGATGGACCGCCGCCGACGCCACGACCTGGAGCAACGACGCCCATCTTGACTCGGGCAGACGTGGGGCGGACGGTCGGACGTCCTCGAGGTGAAGCACGGCAGGCACTCTCGCAAAGCAGGTACCCGAACGTGGTGTCCCGAGCCTTTACGTTCGCCAGCGGAGGCACCCACTTTGATCACGCTCACAAGGTCGAGGTGAGGACTATTTCGTGCGTATGGGTAAAAATCCGCAGCTGGATAGCGACGTCATCGATCTTGAAGGACTGGCTGGCCTTCACCGGTGCCTGACGCAAACTCTCGATGCAGCATCGTCGCTCGTCTCAGCGCGGCCTCGATATTCGGGCAGATGTTCTCGGCGCCGACGTGCTCGTGGAATTCGGCCTGGCGCATCAATACCGCCGGCTGTTTCGGTGCGCCGCAGAGAATCAACGAACGACCAGCCTGGTGCAGATCGTCGGCCAAATCCTCGAGCGCCCGCAACCCGGTCGCGTCGATGGCGGTCATGTTGCGCAAACGCAGAATGACGACCGGCGCCAGCGTCTCGACGCTCTCCACGATCCGGCGAACCTTCTCGCTCGCACCGAACAGGAACGGACCGTGAATGCGGAAGACGCTCACGAAGGTGGGAATATCCTTGTCCTGCAGGCTGTGCGCCCGACCCGATTCGACGTAGTCCGGCGTCACCAGGGTCACCGTGGTCGTCTGCGACACCTTTCGGATGAACAGCAGCATCGCCAGAATCATCCCGACTTCCATCGCGATGGTGAGGTCAGCGAAGACCGTCAGCGCGAACGTCGCCAGCCAGACGGTGATGTCCATCGGCGTGAGCTTGAGGAGCTCCGGGATCTCGGCCCAGTCTCCCATCCGGTATGCGACCACGAAGAGGATAGAGGCGAGAATCGCCAGCGGGATGAAGCGCACCAGCGGCGCGGCGGCGAGCACGATCGCCAGCAGCGTCATCGCGTGCACTATTCCCGCGATCGGCGTTTGAGCACCGGATCGGATGTTGGTCGCGGTCCTGGCGATGGCGCCGGTCGCGGGCAACCCTCCAAACAGTGGAGATGCGATGTTGGCGATGCCCTGGGCGATCAACTCCATGTTGGGGTTGTGCCGGTCGCCGCCGAGGCGGTCGGCGACCACCGCAGACATCAGCGACTCCACAGCTCCCAGGATGGCGATGGTCAACGCCGGCGACGCCAGCGCCGGAATCAGACCCATCCTGAACTTCGGCACAACCAGCGGAGGCCACCCTTGCGGGATTCCTCCAAAACGGCTGCCGATCGTCTCAATCGGAAGCTTCAGCACAGCCACCGCCGCGGTGCCGATCAGCAGGACGACGATATAGCCCGGCACGCGCGGGACCAGCCGGTTCCAGACCAGTACCAATACCAGCGCCAGCGACGCGACCACGGTGGCCTCTGGCGAAAAGCTCCGCGCGTGTTCCGCAAGCTCAGTGACTCGTGGCCAGAACGCGCCGGGGACCGTTGACAGTTGAATGCCGAAGAAATCGCGGATCTGTGTGCTCGCGATCAGCACCGCAATTCCGTTGGTGAAGCCGACGATCACCGGCCGCGGAATGTAGGTGACGGCGGCGCCCATCCCGGTGACTCCGAGGACGACGAGGATGACCCCCGCCATCATCGTGCACATGAACAGGCCGTCGATTCCGTGGACGGCGACGATGCCGGAAACAACCGCGACAAACGCGCCGGTCGGACCACCGATTTGAAAGCGCGAGCCGCCGAAAAGCGAAATGAGAAAGCCGGTCACGATCGCGCAGTACAGGCCGGCTTGCGGCGACAGCCCGGAGGAGATCGAAAACGCCATCGCGAGCGGCAGCGCAACCAGCCCCACCGTCACGCCAGCAACCAGGTCGGCTCCAAACGAAACCGCGCTGTAACCTTTGAGAGACGATATGGATTTCGGTGTCCAACGATTCTTCACGCGCGCTGCCCCTCCATTACGTGGACGTGCTCCTCCTACTCGAAGGCCAGCCTCCCTCGTACACTCGTAAGGGAGCCGCGGGTCGTCCGGCTGACTGTCGACTCTTCTGCTGCGGTTGCCGGGATGAAGGTAACGCAACAGACATGCCGCCGGCTGTCGGGGCCACCTGGCACGTCCCCTGCTCCAACGTGAACAGGAGTCTTCACCATGCCCGACATTCGCCACATCTTGTTTCCGTTTGATTTTTCTGCCCGAGGCGTCCGGGCGGCTCTGTTCGTTCGCGCGTTGGCACAGCGCTTCAACGCCAAAGTCACACTTTTCAGCACGATTCCGCCTGTCTGGGAGCTCGCACCGATCGGGACGAGCGCGATCGGTGGCGAATCAGTGGCGGAATGGACGAGGGGACTCAAATCGCAATTGGATCAGGCGTTGACCAGCGAGCTAGCCGGGGTGACAGTCGAGCGGGTCGTCGACTCGGGGGATCCGGCACTGCGGATCGCCGACTTCGCACGCAGCCACGCGGTCGATCTCATCATGATGCCCACACACGGCGTGGGGTTGTTTCGCAGCCTGCTGATCGGTTCGGCCACCGCCAAGGTGCTCCATGACGTCACCTGCCCGGTTTGGACGGCGACTCACGCCGAAGAGGAGCGCGCCCGCCCAGTACCGCGCACGATTCTGTGCGCGGTGGACGGCGGCCCAGGCAGCGGTCCGTTGATGCAGTGGGCGGCGGCATTCGCGGCGCCATTGGGTGCCGCCGTCAAGCTGCTGCACGTGGTCGAGCCGATTACCGATTGGCCGTCGCTCGAACGCGAGCAGGCGCGCCAGAACGAGTTCCGCGACAAGGCGCGGGCGAGGGTCGAAGCCTTGCAAAAGAGCGCCAGCGTCTTCGCCCCGCTGCGGGTCGCGGTCGGGCCCATCGTCGCTACGGTCACCGAAGACGCACGTCAGGAGGATGCGGACCTGATCGTGATTGGCCGCGGCGTGGTGTCGGAGACGCTGGGGCGTCTGCGCACCAACGCATATGGGATCATCAGGCAGTCGCCGTGTCCAGTGCTGAGCGTGTGAGCGTCCGCGCGGCGGCCTTGACCGACGCTGATTCCTGGCGTCAGAGGAGCGACTGATGGCGTCCCGAATCGACGATCTTCTCCAGCGTATCGCCACACTCGAACATGAGCTCGAGGACGAATTCGCGCGCGTCCACCATCGCTGGCGCTACCGAATCGCCGCCGGTCGTGTCCGGTTCGAACGTGACGCTCGCCTGGCGCACAGGCGGCTGAGACAGAGCATTCCGAGATTCATCAGAGAGAGCAGCCCGCTCAACCTTGTCACCGCACCGGTCATCTACTCGCTGATCGTGCCGATTGCGCTCACCGATCTCTGGGTCACCGTCTATCAGCGCCTGTGCTTTCCGATTTACGGAATCGCCCTCGTCCGTCGCTCCGCGTTCATCGTGATCAATCGCCATCACTACTTCGACCATCGGCGTAACCTATTGGAGAAAGATCCGGCGCGCCTTCGCGCTTGGCATGGATACTCCGGTCAGAGAATGACCAGTAGGCCGGCGAGAATAGCGCCCGCCATGGCGACCACCACGCCGCCAGTGACGCGCCGGAACGGCGCGGTTCCAAGCACCATCGCCAGAGTGGCCTTCAGGAAACAGTTGACCATCACCCCGACCGCGATCGCCGCTGCGGCGACAGCCGGAGCGATTTGAAGCGTCGGAGTCGTGGTCATCGAAATCGTGAGTGCGTCGACATCCGTGAGCCCCAGCAGGGCGCCAGACGCGAGCACGCCACGGTCGCCGAGCGTCCGACCCACTGCGGCAACGCCGAACAACACGAGCTGGAACAGTGCCGTCATCTGAAGGGCCGGCCCGATCTGCAGCGGATTGTCCGGGCGCTCCGGGGGAAGCTCGGGCGCGCCGGTCTTCCGCCACGCCGCGGCGAGCGTCACCGCCCCTACCGCGAACGGCGCTACGAGGTACGGCAGCAGTCGTTGCGCAACCGCGAGATTCAGGACAGCGGCTGCAATCAAGACCCGCGGAAACAGCATCGTGCAGGCGGCGATCACGCCGAGGGCGAGCGGTTGATTGAGCGTCGGCTCCTGGCGGCTGAGGCGAGCGAACGTGAAGGTCACATTGGTCGATGAAATGAGGCCGCCGAACAGTCCCGCCAGCGGATAACCCTGTCCGGGGCCGACGAGGCGGCGCGCAAGGTAGCCCGCGAAACTCAAACCCGTGAAAAACAGCACGAGTATCCACAGTTCACGGGGCCTGATGCCACCGAGCGGGCCGATGGGACCTTCGGGGAGAAGCGGCAGCACGACGATCGCCATCACGCCGAACCGGGCTGCTGCTCGCAACTCTTCATCATTGACGCGTCCGACGAGCGCGTGGAGCTCGGATTTCTCGACCAGGAGCAGCGTGGTGACGGCGATTACGGCGCTCGCCAGCGCCAACCATCCAGCGCCGGCGATCAATCCTGCGGCGATGACGACCAATGCTGCGGCCTCCGTGGTCGCATCGATTTCGCGCCGACTCGCCGCCACGTAACCCGACACGACCAGGGCAACCGCTCCGGAAATCAGCACAATCGCAAGTCCCACCAGCTTCAATGCGGTGAGCCAACCGGCGAGCCCGGCGAGTCCGCCAATCAGCGTGAAGGTGCGGACCCCGCCGAATCTGGCGTCAGGCCCGCTCGCGTGCCCCGACCGCTGACGCTCGACGCCGATGGCCAGGCCACCGAGTGCGGCGACGACGATACCCACGAATCCGGCGCCAGTGATCATTGCGTCGTGTCCGACTTGACCTTCACGCATTGTCACAGTCTTCCGAAAAGTCGGCAGACTGTGGGCCTGCCTGAGAAGCTGCAATGACGGCGCCGATCCAGCCGCCTCTAACCGTGGCTCTTTCACCGAGGGATCACGGTCCGTCTGCGATGATTTCGTCTGCCCTTCGCAGCCGATCTGGCGTTGATCGCCGACATTCCGGCGCTTCTCGTCGAACGTCTGGAACTGATCGCATCGGACCCGCCGAGCAGAGGGTCAAAACGGCTGCGTTGAACGGGGCAGCCAGACATGCAGGGTCGCTCCCCGCCCCGGCTGCGACTCCACGCGGCAGGAGCCGCGCACCAGCCGCACGCGTTCGTCGATGCTGCGCAGCCCCAGTCCGCGGCCGGCGGGATCGTGAGTGTCAAACCCGACGCCGTCGTCGGCGATCCGCAGGTCGACCTGCTCTGGCGTGACGGTGAGCGTGACGGTCACGTGGCGCGCGCGGGCATGGCGGATCACGTTGGTCAGCGCCTCTTGCGCGACGCGGAAAAGGCATAGCACGACATCGGGACTCAGCGAATCCACGTCGCCGGCAGTGTCGAACGAGACCTCGAGCTGGTGGTGCTGTGCCACCTCAGCGAAATGACGCCCCAGTCCAGCCACGAGACCGCTGTGCCTGAGCATGTCGGAATGCAATTCGTGTGAGATGTTCCTCACCGACTGCATGACCGCCACGTTGCGTTCGACCAGCGTACCGACCGTCTGATCGATCTGCGGTTTCGGGACGGTGCCGCCGACGTCGCGCTGGAGCTCGTTCAGTATGATGCCGACGACTGCGAGTTGCTGACTGACGTCGTCATGCAGGTCGCGGGCGATGCGGGTGCGCTCCGCTTCCTGAGCGTTGATCAAGCGCCCGGCCAGATCCTGGTTGCGCTCGGCCATGGCGCGAAACCCCCGCTCGCTCTCCCGCAATCGGCGGCGCTGATGCCACAGGGTGCCGATCAACAGCGACTGCGCCAACAGCACCGTGCCCACCGCCAGTACCGTTCGGCGGTACATCTCCCAGAGACCGGGCTCGCGGAACCGGACATCGCTCCCCTGGGGCAACAGGCTTCCGTCTACGTGCCAGCGCTGCAACTGCCTCGCGTCGAACATCGGATGATCGGCGTTGAGTACCTGCAGCGGGATATCGCTCGCGCGTTCGCCGGCCAGCACGCGTCTTGCGAGTCTGCCGGCGGCTGCGCCCGCCTCCCCCATGTCGTAGAGCGAACCGCCGACGATTCCGAATCCCATATCCGAGGCCATCAGGCCGTAGACTGGTGCGCTGGCGTTCAGGCAGATGCGGCGCAGCGATTCTTCCGGCAGGTAGTACTGGCCGCTGGCATCGTGATAGAAGAGATCGGCGAACAGCACGATCGTGTGCGCGGGAAGACTCCGCAATCGTTGTTCGAGTTCGGCGAGCGTGAGGTCGGTCAGGAATGTGATGTGGATCCGGCGCTCGAACGGGCGGAGGGATTCGCGTGTCGCGGCCGTCCAGGTCCGTTCGATCGCGGAAGACCCGGCCGGAATGACCATATTCACGGCGTCCGGGTGCAGTTTCAACGCGATCTCGACCGTCGCCGCGGGGTCGTGCGTCACGCCAACCCCAGTGAGGTTCGGCTCGTGCGCCGCCTGCCGGGCTCGTCGCTCGTTGACCGACGTAAACACGATCGGCACGTCCGGCAACAGCCGATCGCGATTGGCGAGGATGAAGTCGAGCGCGAGCGGAGTCACCGCAACGAGGAGATGAATGTTCAGGTCGGCGTACTTGTCGTGAAGGTAGGCAACGGTCCGCTGCTGCTGGGCGGGAGAATCAAATTCGAGGGTATCGAGATACTCGACGTACGAGTTCACTCGCGGCGTGTCGGATTGAAGCACCTCCAGCAAACGCTCGTCGAGGGTGTGGTAGAGGGCGGCGTCCTGCTGATACGAAAAGACCACAAGCACGTTGGTCGGCGGCGCACCCTCAGCGAAGACGCCGGCGGCTCGAAGCAGCAGGATGGCGAAGAGCCAAATCGTGCGTCTCAGACGACAGGCAGCGGTCGGTAATCCCAAGCCTCGCAAAGAATACCGCTTTTGACGGCCGGCGACAGCGCACACCGCGTGCCCTGCACAAACCACTCATGTGGACATGCGAGGGCAAACGCGGTGTGAAAAAGACTGGCAATCACGCAAAGTGGGAGCGTCTGCCGCTCTCAGAACTGCTTCACGACTCCCGGCTTGAACAGTGCCCTCAGGTCGGACGCGATCGACGCCGCGCCCAGGAACGGGAACCCGTCGTCGGGATCCACGTCGAACACCTCCTGCATGGTGCGAAGGAATGACGAGTGCGAGTACTCGACGCTGCTAGCGAACGGCTTGCCGCCCACGTTCTGATGCGCGTCACGCGAGATGACGATGAAGGGCAGCGTGCGGCCGGGATCGTCGCCGCCTTCGCTTTCATCCCACCACAGCAGGATCGCGCCGTGGTCCTTGTACGCGTCGGACGCCATGATCAGCGGCACCACGCGGGCCAGGAAGTTGTCACCCTGAGCGATCTCACCCGCATCGCCGGTGGCCGGGCTTCCGGACGGACCGCCGAAGCCATTCTTCAACGTCGTGTGCTGATCGTTGTACTGGTTCGGCGTGATCCAGTTGTAGTCCGCGAGGCTGTCGTTCTGCAGGTCGAGCGCGAGTTGCTGCAGCGGCGCGTAGTTGAGACGGCGCGGGTTCGCCGTCGTTGCGTCGCAGCCGCCGGCGGTGTCGCTGAAGTAGATCATCGGGTTGTGCTTGCCGGCGTAATTGAACTGATTCGAGTAGTTGTAGAAGTTGAGCGCGCCGGTGGCCGTGAACGCGCCGCTGTGGCTGACGAGCGGCACGATCCACGAGGACATCGGGAGCACCGTGTTGCTCGTCAGGTCGATGTCGGTGTCTTCCTGGTACGACTTCCACGAGATATGCTTTTTCATCAGGAACGCGCTGAGATGCTGATCCGTGTTCTGCTGGGTGCCGCCGACGCCGCAGGGATCGTTGTCGTTGTTCACGCCGAAGTTGGTGCCCGCTTCAGCCCAGATGTAGTTCGGCTCGGAGGGATGGCTGCCCACCGCGGCGTTGATGTAGTTGGTGGCGTACGAGACCTGATCGCTGATGCCGGACGTACCGTTGACAAGGCTGTTGATGAAGGGCGCGTTCGGATTCGCGAAGATCTGCTGCGGGCTCGCCTGTCCCGCGGGCTGCGTCCAATTGTGGTTCTCCATGGCGATCACGAAGATCGTGCCCAGACGACCGTCCTCGTCGTGTCCGTGATGGCGTTGCGCCTGCGCCGTGAATCCGCCCAGGGCCACTGCTCCAACGACCGCCAATCCGCACGCACACCTCTGACTTGTTCCGTTCCACATCACACTGCCTCCTGTTCCGACGAGGAGTCCGTCGGCGCGTAAACAATGGCAGCCCGACATCACAGCCGCGTGTCGGCGAAGTAATCGATCGACAACTTTTGATGATTTACGTAAGGGATTCAGACGGAAGGTGGGCGACGATCGGGAAGAACCTCGGTAGCTCGGCGAGCGACTCTCGCCAACGACGAGAGCCGCTCGCCAAACGCTATTTCTTCTGCTGTACCTGGATCTCAGTCGCGATGTTGTCCTGCTCCCCCTTCGTATAGCGGACCATCACGTCCGCTCCGGACTGCGTCGCCAGACCCGATACGCCTTCGGACGCACCGGTCACCTTGGTCATCTCGGTGTAGCGGAACTGCATCTCGGCCCCTGCGGCCGTCTTGATCACGAGCGTGTTGGCCTTCGCATCGACACGGACCAACTGCCCTTGCGCGGTCGCTGATGCGGGCGCCTGGGCTTGCGGCTGATCTTGCGCTCGTACCGGCATCACACCAACGGCGAACGTGAGCGCACCTAAAAGGATCAACATTCTGGCTTTGAGCATTTCTGAACCTCCCTCAATGGCCATGACCGTCCAATTCCTGTGCCACGGAGAGGTTTCGCAATACCGTCTACGGTTTCCTGCGTGAATCCGACTGCGCGGGTAAACGGCTGTGCACACGTCGGACGTAGAATCTGCGCGCCTCGCAGCAATTGAGAACTCAGCGCTTCTTTTTTATACGACTAAACCGACGGGCCGTGATATTCTTCCGCTTAAGTCCCCTCGCAGAATAATCTGACCTCGTCAGAGAGCGTTTATGTCGAGTTCGAAACGGATCCCGGTCGGGCTCCGCTTTTCAGGGACCGGTGTAACTGAGCAGCGGCAGGCCGCCCTACATGACCACGACACAGCTTCGACGATGTGCGATGTTATGCGCAGCAGGACTCGTGACGCTTTTTTTGCCGCGCATCGCGGCAGCGGCCAAGCCCTCGGCTTCGGGTACATCCGGCGCCTCTCGGGGAGCCTTGATGGAACGCGAACAATGGCTTCAGGGAGTCGTCGATGGCGTCAGGAGCCGCTTGTCGATTCCTCAACCGGTCGTCGCGTCGATCGTTCCCACTAACAAACTGGTCGTCTCGGTCCAGCGATCGAAGGATCAACCGGGCGTGTTCGCCTTGTCCGTCGAGGACGGTTTCCTGGCCGGCCTGAGCGACGAAGAAGTGAGCGCCGTCGTGGCCCACGAGCTGGGTCACGTCTGGATTTACACGCACCATCCGTTCCTGCAAACGGAAGAGCTCGCCAACGAAGTGGCGATTCGAGTCGTTGGCCGCAACGTTCTCGAGGACCTGTACAAGAAGGTCTGGGCGCGCACCGGAGTCAAGGGCACGCTCGCCTACCTGCCTGGCGAATGACGGGGCGCAACGCGCTCTGCATTCGCTAGTTTCAGCAGTCTGATCAATTCGCACAGATCGCGGCGCTGGCATACGCTTTGTAGCTCCGCCGTATATGAGCGCGCCGGTGGCCCTTCCTGAATCGAGCGTGTCGGCGTCCTCAGCGTCCTCAGCCGCCGACGCGGATCCCCTGTGGTACAAGGACGCGATCATCTACGAAATACACGTCAAGTCGTTTTTTGACGGCAACAACGACGGCGTTGGCGACTTTCAGGGCCTGACCCAGAAACTCGACTATCTCCAGAGCCTCGGCGTCACCTGCATCTGGCTCCTGCCGTTCTTTCCCTCGCCGCTCAAAGACGACGGCTACGACATCGCCGACTATCTGAACATCCATCCCAGCTACGGCACGCTCGAGGATTTCACTGCCTTTGTCCTTGCGGCCCACGAGCGTCAGATCAAGGTCCTGATCGAACTGGTCGTGAATCACACGTCGGATCAGCATCCCTGGTTCGAACGGGCGCGCCACGCGCCGCTCGGATCGCCGGAGCGCGACTTCTACGTGTGGAGCGACACGGACCAGAAGTTCGCTGGGACGCGAGTCATCTTCGTGGACACAGAGAAATCCAACTGGACGTTCGATCCGATCGCGGGTCAGTACTACTGGCACCGCTTCTTCTCGCACCAGCCCGACCTCAACTACGGCAACCCGGCGGTCGTCGACGCGATCATCGGCATCATGAAGTTCTGGCTGGATCTCGGCGTGGACGCGTTTCGACTGGATGCCGTCCCCTATTTGTGCGTGCGCGAGGGTACCACCAACGAGAACCTGCCGGAGACGCACGCGGTGCTCAAGCGGATGCGGCGGACTCTCGATGCGGCGTACCAGAACCGGGTGCTCCTCGCCGAGGCCAATGGCTGGCCGCCCGACGTCCGCGACTATTTCGGCGACGGCGACGAATGCCACATGGCGTTCCATTTTCCGCTGATGCCACGGATGTTCATGGCCCTCACGCGCGAAGATCGACTGCCGATCGTCGACATCCTGAATCAGACTCCGGACCTTCCCGATAATTGCCAGTGGGCGCTCTTCCTCCGCAACCACGACGAGCTGACGCTCGAGATGGTGACCGACGAAGAGCGCGATTACATGTACGCCGCCTACGCCGCCGATCCGCAGGCGAGGTTGAACCTCGGCATCCGCCGGCGTCTGGCGCCGCTGGTCGAAAACAGCCGCCGCAGGATCGAGTTACTGACGCTGCTGCTCTTCGCCCTGCCCGGTACGCCGGTCGTGTACTACGGCGACGAGATCGGCATGGGCGACAACATCTATCTGGGCGATCGCAACGGCGTCCGCACGCCGATGCAGTGGACCAGCGATCGCAATGGCGGTTTCTCGAAGGCGGACCCGGCGCGGCTGAGCGCGCCGCTGATCATGGATCCTGTGTACGGCTATCAGTCCATCAACGTGGAAGCGCAGGAACGCTACCCGTTTTCGCTCCTCAACTGGACCAAGCGCCTGGTGGCAATGCGCAAGCAGCATCAGGTGTTCGGCCGTGGCTCGCTCGAGTTCGTCCCATGCCCGAATCGGAAGGTCCTCGCCTTCCTGCGTCGCGACGACAAGGAGACGATTCTCGTCGTCGTCAACCTCGCGCGCAATGTGCAGCCCGCGGAGCTCGATCTCAAGCGGTTCGCGGGCCTCACGCCGGTTGAGATGTGGGGGCTCACCGCGTTTCCACGCGTGACCGAGGCGCCGTATTTTGTGACGCTGAGCGCCTACGCGACGTACTGGTTCTCGCTCCAGGCCGCACCGATGCAAATCGCGGCGAAGGCCGGCGGAGCCGTGGACCCGGACGAGGCGATCGTCGCCGGTCTGCCGTCGCTGCTCATCGGACCCGATTGGCGGAATTTGCTCGACAGCCACATGCGGACCGTGATCGAGCGGCATGCCCTCGTCCCGTTTCTGCGCCGACAGCGATACGTTCCCGCGTCACGCGACGTCGTGCGCGCGCGTTTCGTCGACTGGGCATCGATCGGGGCGGGCGGTAATCCCGAATTCATCTCCATCGTGAGCGTCGAGAGCGCCGGCGGAGTCCGTGACACCTGTCTGGTGCCGCTCGCGTTCGTCTCTGGCGACGCCGCGGCCCGGATGGTCAAGGAGACGCCGGCAGTTGTCCTCGCGCGCATCGCCGGCGCCCGCGGAGGCGCCCTCGTCGATGGCTTCCAATGCGACGATATGTGGGATCGGTTGCTCGAACTCGCGGCCCAGGCCGGCGAGATCGCCATGCGAGTCGGCCGAGTGAGTGGATTCCATCTGCCGGACGGCGTCGATCTCCCTGCGCCGACGCAGGAACGGACGTGGAAACGCGAAACCGGCGATACCGGCAACAGTCTGGCGCGGCTCGATCGATACGTGCTGAAAGTGTTTCACCGGATCGAGGCCGGACCGAACCCGGAACTCGAAATCGGACGGGTCCTGCACGATCGCGGGTTTTCCCATGTGCCTCGAATGCTCGGCGGGATCGAGTACCGACCAACCCGGCGTCGAGGCCAGCGCGCTGGCGGTCGTCGAGCGGGCGATCGATCATCAAGGCTCCGGCTGGGACTTCACGATCAACGAGGTACGCCGCTACTACGAGCGCGCGTCGGCCCGTGTCCGCCGAACCGCCGACCCGCTCCTGACCGCGGACGATGACCAACCGCCGCCGTTCTTTGCCGAGGTGCAGGGCTGGTACCTCAACACCGCGATCTCGCTTGGCCGTCGAACCGCCGAGCTCCATCTCGCCCTGGCCGATGCAACCGACGCCGCGTTTTCACCGGAACCATTGACTCGGGACGGACTGCAGGCGCTGGCGGACGGCATGCGCGCTCGCGCGGCGTCTGCGCTCGATTCGGTAAGCGACCGCCGCCACCAGCTGCCGGAATCGCTAGTGGGACAGGTCGATCAGGTCCTGGCCGCACGCGATGCTCTCCTGAAGCGGTTCGATCGACTCCCGGATCTGGAATCCGCCGGAGCGAAGATTCGCATTCACGGTGACTACGGTTTGCGTCAGGTCCTCCGCACGGAAGAGGACTTCACCATCCTCGATTTCGAGGGCGATCCGGCGCGCTCGATTCAGGAACGGCGGGAGAAACAGTCTCCGCTCAGGGATGTCGCAGCGATGATCCGTTCCTACAATCAGGCGGCGCATGCGGCGCTTCTGGCGTACGCGGCCCAGGCGCCGGACGCTGCGACGGTGCTCGAGATGTGGGCCGATACCTGGCAGCGATGGGTGAGCCGGACGTTTGTCAGGGCGTACCGGGCAGCGATCGGCGACAGCCCGCTCGCGCCTCGGGGCGACGCATTCGTTACCCTCCTCCGCGCGTTTGTGCTCGATGAGGCCTTCGACGAGCTCGCCTACGAACTTCAGAACCGGCCCCAGTGGGTCGGCATCCCGTTGACCGGGATCTTGAGAATTGGCAGCTTGCCTCCTACCACCGATTTCCCGTAGCGACCCTTCAGGCGTGCCGGGAGCGCTCGTTCTCGGCCCACAGCAACGCCACCGGACAGGTGCGGAAGACGTTCGCTGCCAGAATTGAGACCACGTCGTCCTGCACCGTCGGCGTCACCTTTTCTCCTGTGAAGACATTCCTGAACGCACCACCTGCGAATTCGCCCGGGAGGGCGATTCTGGTGCTGCCCCACACCGCGGCGCCGATGGGCAGCGATCGATCGGCGGGTACGATGCCGGCCGTCAAGCGCGGGACGACGGCCAATAGGGTTCTGTCTTCCAGACGTCGGGCGAAGCCGATCACATGTGTGGACCCCGCGTCGTCTGCCGTCAACGGCAGGTACTCGCCATGAAGGATCAATTCGCCTTCCCGCGCTCGAAGGCGCAGGCCGCACGCGGTGAGGAACATCTTGATGCGGCCGTCGTGCCAGTAGGTCAAGAGGTCGGCGACGTGCGACGCAAGTGATTCCGGTGGGCTGGCATGGCGCCGAGTTCCTGACTCCAGAGGCTGCGCCCGCTCGACCCACGGCAACTGAGCGCGCAGCATCCGTCGCCGGCATTCGAAGTCCACCGGACGGCGATTGTCGGGGTCTACGAAGTGAAAATCCCACCCTTCGGTTCCCTGATAGAAGTCGGACACTCCAGGTGACGCGAGCTTCAACACCAGCTGCGCGAGCGAGTTCACCATGCCGACCGCTGCGACGCGCCGCTCGAACGGCACGAAGGAGGCCAGAAACCGTGGTGAATTCGGGCCACGCAGCGTGAGGTCGACGAATCTCGAGACGGCCCCCTCGTAGGCGACGTTCTCGTTGACCCAGCTCGTATGCACCTTGGCCTCTTTGATCGCCTTGTGCATGTACTCCTGGATGCGCTCGATCAGTGACGCGGGGGCCTCGAGCGGAATCGCACCGTCTGCGGGCTCAGCGGGCCACGCGCCCAGCAACGACTGGTAGAACAGATACTCGTCAACAGGATCCGGCGCGGATTCGCGGTCGACGACCATCCGCTGCGGAGCATTGATCTCGGTCCACGCCGACACCGCCAGGCGCCACGCCTCCGGGATTTCGGAAATCACATTGATGCGCGCGCGCGCGTCTTCGCCGCGCTTGGTGTCGTGGGTTGCGGTCGTGATCATCTCGAACGGCCAGCGTTCCAGGCGGACCAGGTTGGCGGCGTGCAGCTGATCGACCGAACATCCGAATCGCCCCGGATCGCCTCCCACCTCGTTGAGCGACGTGAGGACGTTGTAACGATAGCAGGCGGTGTCTTCAACGCCCTTGGCCTGCACCGGTGCCGTGTACTGCTGAAACTTCATCGCGAATCGGCGACGTTGCTGGATGTCCGACTCTTGACTTGCCTCGTCTACGTGGGGTTGCGAGCCGGCCAGCAGCACACCGCGCAGGAAGAGAAAGATGGACGACTCCATCGCCGGGTTTCGTCGTCGTGCCAGGTCAGTGGCGAAGTCGATCGTCAGGCGATCCGTGGCCGAGAATCCCGATGCGTCAACATACGTGCGATAGATCGGGAAGAACGCCACCACTTCGACCAGCGCCCGGCGCAGGGCGTTCAGGGTGAAGTCCCGCGAATGGCGATCGCTTTCGGCAATCTGTTTGAGCGCGTGGGTGAGCACGGTCAACTCGCTCGCCATGGAGTGCCACATGATCAACCGCTTGGCGTGGTACGCCACCTCCGAGAAAGGCTCGCGGTGACCGGTGAAATCGGCGTAGATCTCCTCGACGCGAGCGGCGTTGCCGCCATCGACGAACACGCCGTTCACGTCGTTGAGAAAGCCGTAGCCGGTGGTGCCGTCGACCGGCCAGTCTTCAGGCAGGGTTTCGCCGGCGCCGAGGATCTTCTCGATGACGAGGTAGCGGCTCCGCCGCCCGTTACGGCCTCGTTGAAGATCGACGTCATGGCTGCTGGTTTGGAGGGCACGGCACGCCGCATCCTGCAACCGACGGAAATAGGTGGCCGGATCGAACAGTCCGTCACCGTGATCCAGCCGCAGACCCGAGACTCGATGCTCGGCGATCAGCCGCAGAACCAGCCGATGCGTCGCTTCGAAGACTCGCGAATCTTCCATCCTGAGTCCGCCGAGCTCGTTGATGTCGAAGAAGCGCCGATAGTTGATCTCGTCGAACGCCGTCCGCCAGTGCGCCAGGCGGTACGGCAGCGTTTCGAGCAGCGCATGCAGCCTGTCGAAGCTCGCCGGTGTACCGGCGAGCCCGTTGATGTCTCTGACCGCGGCCTCGATCTGCCGTGATAGCCGCGGCGACCGATCCGTCAACCGCGCGAGCCGCTCCCGCGCCACTGCTTTCTCACGACGCCGGTCAGCCCCCCGTTGTGGGTCACGATCGGTTGTTGGCGGCAGGTTTTCGAGAGCGGTGAGAATGCTGAGGTATTCGCGGACGTCAGGATCGTCTTCCGAGAATGCGTCCGCATCCGTGATGGCACACCGCAGCACCTGAGGTGATTGTCGAGGATCAATCGGGAGGTGATGATCGAAGTATTTGAGATGAAAGGCGCCGCCGTCGAAGCCGAGCTGCAACTCTCCACGCTCGAGCACCGCGCCATACTGATCGTGAAGGATCGGAAGCAGGAGTTTGCCCTTCAATTCGGGACTGACCGGATCCCAATCGATGTCGAAGTAATCCGCGAACGTCGAGCTGGGGCCGTTTTCGAGGACGTCACGCCACCACTCGTTCGTGTCGATGTCGAGTCCCATGTGGTTTGGGACGAAGTCGAGGATGTGACCCATGTTCCGGGCGGTGAGCGCATCCGAGAAGGCGTCGTAATCCGCTTCGGTCCCGAGCTCTGGATTGAACTCCTGATGGTTGCAGATGTCGTAACCGTGGAGGCTGCCTGGGCCAGCCCTCAGAATCGACGATGTGTAGCAATCCGTGACGCCGAGAGCGTCCAGATACTCGACGACGGCCCGACCGTCGGCGAATGTGAAGTCCCGATTGAACTGTAAACGATAGGAACTTCTGGGAGCTGAGCTGTAGGGCATCGGCCAAGAGTGGGAGCAAAGCACACGCCGTTCCGTCCCCAAGCACAGCTGTGCCATGTCGGCAACGGGTACACGTTGTGCTTTTCACGAGGTCTACATGTCCAACGTCCTGGTGGCAAGACGACTCCCGGTCGGCGCGGAAGTATGCGCGTCGAGCGGTGTGCACTTCCGCGTGTGGGCACCAGGTCATGCCGCAGTCGAACTGGTGCTCGAGGGCGCTGAACGCGATTCGCACCAGAACGTGATCGCGCTTACTTCGGAACGCAACGGTTACTTCTCGGGCTTCGTGCCGTCGGCGCGAACGGGGATGTTGTACCGCTATCGACTAGCATCACGTTCCACTCTGCTGCCAGACCCTGCCTCGCGTTTTCAGCCGCAAGGTCCTCACGGCCCGTCTCAGATCTGCGATCCGTCGGAGTTCGTGTGGACCGATACCGAGTGGCCCGGTATCGAACTGGCCGGGCAGGTGCTGTACGAGATGCACATCGGCACATTCACGCAGGCCGGATCCTGGGCCGCAGCTACGGAGCAGTTGCCGCGCCTGGCGGACCTCGGCGTCACCGCGCTTGAAGTGATGCCGGTCGCCGACTTTCCGGGGCGGTTTGGATGGGGCTACGACGGCGTTGACCTCTATGCTCCGACGCGTCGTTATGGTGAACCCGACGACTTTCGTCGTTTCGTGGATCGGGCCCACGCCCTCGGCCTCGGCGTCGTTCTCGACGTGGTTTACAACCACTTTGGACCGGACGGCAACTACCTCGGAGCGTTTGCGCCGCAGTACTTCTCGAGGCGCTACGAGAATGAATGGGGCGATGCGATCAACTTCGACGGCGATGACGCCGGTCCCGTTCGTGAGTTCGTGGTCTCGAACGCCGCCTATTGGATCGACGAGTTTCACCTGGATGGCCTTCGCCTCGACGCGACACAGCAGATCTTCGACGCGTCGCCCGAGCACGTGCTCGCCGAGATCACCCGGCGCGCGCGAGCCGCTGCCGGACGCCGGCGGATCGTGATGATTGCGGAGAACGAATCTCAGGACGCGAGGATCGTCCGAGCCGTCGAGAACGGCGGCTACGGCCTGGATGCAGTGTGGAATGACGACTTTCATCACAGCGCGAGGGTCGCGCTCACCGGGCGCCGGGAAGCGTACTATACCGACTATCTGGGATCACCGCAGGAGCTGATCGCTCTCGCCAAGTGGGGCTTCCTCTATCAAGGGCAGCGTTACTCGTGGCAGAAGCGACGGCGCGGGACACCTGCACTCTCGGTCGAACCGGCGAGGTTCGTGACGTTCCTGCAGAACCACGATCAGATCGCCAACGCGCCGTCCGGCCGAGGCGACCGGCTGCATCAACTCACGGATCCGGCGACCTTCCGTGCCATGACCGCGTTCTGGCTGCTGGCGCCGGGTACACCGATGCTGTTTCAAGGCCAGGAGTTCTGCGCTTCGTCACCCTTCCTGTTTTTTGCCGACCACACCGCCGGACTCAGCGACGATGTCCGCGCAGGCCGCGCAAAGTTCATGAGCCAGTTCCGGAGCCTTGCCAGCCGAAATCTTGAAGCCTCGCTGCCCGATCCAGGCGCCGAACAGACGTTCACGCGGTGTGTTCTTCGCGGCAGCGAAAGCGAAGGGGCCAACGCCGCACTACTGCTGCATCGCGATCTGCTGCGGCTGCGTCGTGAGGATCCTGCGTTCCGGGCTCAACGTGCCGGCGGCGTCGACGGCGCCGCACTGGGTCCGCGGGCTCTCCTGCTCAGATTTTTCCCCGACGGCCCGGCCCGGTCTTCCGTTGAGGGCGATCGCCTGGTCATCATGAATCTCGGTGCCGATCTGCACCTGACTCCCGTGCCCGAGCCGCTGTTGGCCCCGCCGGCGGACGCATCATGGGAGACTCTCTGGTCGAGCGAGGATCCGAAGTACGGTGGCGCGGGAACCGCGACACTCGAGACCGACGAGCACTGGATGATTCCAGGACACGCGACCGTCGTGCTGAGCGCCCGGTTACGATGAACGCTCTCGTCCGTCGCATCAGACTACAGCCCGGCGAGCCGCCCGACCTGTCACGGGAATGGCTGGTGACGAACGGGCTGGGCGGCTACGCCTCCGGCACGGTCTTCGGCACACCCACCCGCCGCTACCACGGCCTCCTCATCGCGGCTTTGCCGGCGCCAATGGGACGCGTTGCGATGCTCAGCCACGTCTGCGCGCGTCTGCGATTGCCTGACGGGCGGTCGGTCGCGCTGGACACAGAAGGGCCACGCGCGACAGGCGCCGACGCGGCGGTGGCCGCGCTCGTCGAGTTTCGACTCGAGTCGGGCCTCCCCGTCTGGCGCTATGAAGCTGACGGTCTCGCGGTCGAAAAACGGGTGCTCATGCCCCATCGCCAGAACACCGTCCATCTGATGTATCGGCTCCTCGCGTCGCCAGGACCGCTCCGACTCGAACTGCAGCCGTGCATGAACTTTCGTCACCACGACAGCCCTGTCTCGGAGACGCTCACGGCCTCCTATACGCTCTCGGCGCTCGACGACCAGTTCGAGATCTCCGTAGCGCGTGACCAGCCAACACTGCGTCTCCTGATTCACGGATCGAATTCCGCGCTGACGGTGTCCCGGCAACACGTCGAGAATCTCGTCTACCTGCAGGAGAAAGATCGCGGTTATCCGTACGATGGCGCGATGTGGAGCCCTGGTCACTTTCATCTCGACCTGAGCACGGAAGGAGATCACGCCGCCGAAGGCACACTGGTGGCGTCGACAGAACCGTGGGATACGGTGCGCGCGTTGACGCCGCCTGATGCCGTTGCAGCCGAGGCGTCCCGGCGCGCGCAGTTGCTCGCGCAGGCCCACCCTGGCGCGCGATCAGGCATCGCGGGCGAGTTGGTGCTGGCGGCGGATCAGTTCATCGTGACGCCGGCCGGCCGCATCGAGGAAGCCGCCCGCGCCAAGGCCGCGGGCGACGAAGTGCGCACGGTGATTGCCGGATATCACTGGTTCACCGACTGGGGCCGCGACACGATGATCAGCCTCGAAGGCCTCACCCTTTTGACAGGCCGCCACCGCGAAGCCGGATATGTTCTGCGGACGTTCGCTCATTACGTGCGCGATGGTCTGATTCCGAACATGTTTCCGGAGGGAGAACGCGACGGCCTGTATCACACGGCTGACGCCAGCCTCTGGTTCTTTCACGCCGTGGACCGTTACGTCAAGGCGACTGACGATCGCGCAACCCTGCGACTCCTGCTGCCGACACTGCAGGACATCATCGAGCATCATCTTCAAGGTACCCGTTTCGGAATCGCGGTCGATCCGGATGACGGCCTGCTCCGTCAAGGGGCAGATGGATATCAGCTCACGTGGATGGACGCCAAGGTGGAGGACTGGGTGGTGACGCCGAGGCGCGGCAAGGCGGTGGAGATTAACGCGCTCTACTACAACGCGCTCAGGCTGCTCGAGGAGTGGACGCACCAGGAGAACGGAGCGGAGGCCGCCCAACGATTCGGTCAACATGCCGAACGCGCGAGGTCGTCATTCAACGCGCGCTTCTGGAATCCTGACCGTGGTTACCTCTACGACGTAATCGACGGTGAATCGGGAAATGACGAGGCGTGCCGTCCCAATCAGATTCTGGCGATCTCGCTTCCGCACGCGATTCTCTCCGAGGACCGCTGGCGCGCGGTCTTCGAGGTCGTCCGCGCTCGCCTGGCGACGCCGGTTGGACTGCGTTCGCTTGCACCCGGCCATCCGGACTATCGCGCCCAGTACTACGGCGATCTCAGGGCCCGCGACGCGGCCTACCACCAGGGGACGGTGTGGGCGTGGCTCGTGGGCCCCTTCATCGACGCGTGGCTCAAGGTCGCTCCAGACGACAAGCACAAGGCCCGCGAGGTTCTCAACGGCTTCCGTCCGCATCTCGACCAGGCGTGCGTCGGCTCGATCAGCGAGATTTTCGACGCCGAATCCCCCTTCGCCCCGCGGGGCTGCATAGCCCAGGCATGGAGCGTGGCCGAAGTCCTGCGGGCGTGGATGCGGACGATGTAGCGCGGAGAGCCGGCCTCAGTCGGTGCGAGCGCTGATCGCGGCGGTCCAGATCGCGGCTTCGTCTTTCGTCAGATGCCCCTGCGGTTCCAGACGTGGATCGCGGTATCCGAAATGCTCCAGATCGTGAAGGTATTGCTCACGAGACAGCAGCATGCCGTTGCACATGCTGTTTCGCGGTTCGATCCGATCCGAGACGAGCGAGCCTATCAGCTGGTCGGTGACCCATGACGGCACCGCATCGCGCTGATCGGGATAGACAAACCCGAACAGCACGATGTGGCCGAGCAGCACACGCCAGTGCTCGCCAAACCGCGTCAACAGACGCTTCCAGTCGAGCGATCCTCTGCACTCGCGCAGCAGGTGCAACACGTCCGCGCCGTCGAACCGTTCGCGCTCCTGAACGTACGCCTTCGACCAGATCATCTCCTCGGCGGGACACAGGCGCAGTGGCAAGCCGAGGACCTCCGCGGTCACCGAATGGGCGAACCACAGGTCGTCCACCTGCGCGACGCCGTTGCCGGAACTGAAGATGACGTCGATGAAGTGCGTGCCGCAGCACACCTTGCCGAGCCAGTGCGGGAACGTCAGCTCGGTTTGGTACCCGCCGCCGGCGAATAACGCGAGCGCGTCCGGCACGTCTGCCCGGCGCATGAACAGGTCGAGGTCCTTGGTCTCGCGAGCGATGTGTGTGTACCGCTCGAACGCGAAGGTCCCGCCGACGAGGAACGGCACGCCGGCGTCGAGCAGCCGGGTCAGCGCCTCGAAATAGAAGTCGGTCGCCGAGTTAGCGACGCTCAGGGCCACTGCGTCCTCCTTCGGGCAGATTGAAGACACGAAATGGCGGGCGATCGTTGAATGTTCGTTCCAGCAACGGCATCGAGACGTTGTAGACAGGCGTACCGCTCTTGGTCTGTCCTTCCAGCTGTCCACGATGCACGTGACCGTGGACGACCAGCGTCACGGGATAGCGTGTCAGCGGCTCTTCGAGACGGCTTGATCCCAGAAACGGATAAATTTCGAGCGGTTCGCCCTCGACGGTCTGCTGAATCGGCGAGTAATGCAGCAGCGCGATGATCTCTGTGGTCCGGAGACGCGCGAGCGCGGATTCCAGCTTGAGCGCTTCGTCGACGGCCTCGCGCACAAACTGTTTGGTGACCGGCTCTCCCCACAAACCAAGCGCTCGTTGACCAAATCCGCCGCAGAACCCTCTTGCGCCTGCGATGCCGATGCCCTGAACCTCGCAGGCGTCGCCGTCGAGCACGGTCACGCCGGCGTCGGCGAGAATCTGTCGGACCTCGTCACTCTTGTCGGACTCGAAGTCGTGATTGCCAAGCACGGCAATGATGGGAATACGAACGGCGGTGAGCTCGCGGGCCAGCACGCGCGCTTCCTCCGGCAGGCCGTAGTCGGTCAGATCGCCCGCCATCAGGAGCATGTCGGCGCTTTCAGACACGCGGCCGAATAGCGTCTGGAGTGCGCCCGACGACGACTTCGTGCAGTGCAAATCGCCAAGCGCGGCAACACGAACAGCGGCGGCCATCAGCCGATCCTGTTCAAGAGTTGAGCCAAGAAGAATGGTGGAACCCAGACGCGCACGAGCTAGGCGCACGTCGAGCTCGGCTTCGCGGTATAGTCGGCCGCGTGCCGTCCCATTCGCGCGGATTCGGTCTGCGGTATTTCGCCCTAATCCTGGTGACGGCGGCAGCGTCCGCACTCTCAGCGGATCTCACCGCTCAGGGACGAAGCACCTACAGTGGCGGCGGTGGATCCAGCACGTCGCGCGTCGCCTCTCCGACAGTCGTCGCGTCGTGGCGAACGCACGACAACTGGGCGGATGGCCGATCGACCACCTTGCTCGTCCTCTGGCGCGGCACGCCCGGATGGTTCTCGAAGGGCGACGGACGAGGCGGATCCGGCAGCGGCGGTGGTAGTTCTGCGCGCGGCAGCCGTTCGCACGGCTTCCAGGAACTGCGGCAGGGCGGACTGAGCTTCCGGATGGAATTCGACGACGACGCGCGAATCGTCACCATGATGAATCAGGAGCTGTCGCTCGACTCCGTCAATGTGGTGCTGGTGGACTTTGTGGACAGCGCCAACGGTCCGACCATTGTCGGCACACGGTGGATCGAGCCGGCGGCCGCAGCCGACAAGCCGGCCACCGTCGATGCGATCGCCTCGGTCGTACGCCGCTCGCCGGAACTCTTTGACTATCTCCGTTGCGACCTCAGGCTGCCAGACGATTCGATGATGGGTCGCGTCATGCCGATGCTGTGCGCCCAGATGCGTCCACAATAGGGCGCAGGCGGAGACCGCATGTCAGGCTGGCGCATCACCATCGGAGTCAAGATCTTCGCGATCGCCGTCGGGCTCCTCGCCCTGATGGCCATCGTCGCCGTGCTGATGTTCGGCCTCGCCCGCGATGTCGACGCCCAGATCGGCTACGTCATCGACAACTACATTCCCGGCTACGGCGACCTCGCGACCGCCAACGTGCGATCGGTCGAACAGGGTCTCTATCTGCGCCGGCTCGTCATCGCCCATCTCGAGACGCCACCCGATGCGCGCGCCATCGAAGCCGACTCGCCGATGCTCGCCGAGAAAGGCCGGCTGACGGATGCGGCACTCATGGCCGCGCGGGAGCAGCTCGCCGCCCGACTCGCGAACCCCGGGCCGTTCACGGATGTCGTCGCGATCGCGCGCCTCGACACGCGCATCGACCTGATGGCGGTCGAACGCCGGCGATACGACCAGAGGGTGGCGATCGCGCTGGCGGCACTCGAACGAAACGATCGCGAGACGTTTCGGCGCGAGATGGCGACCGTCGAGACGCTGCGTGACGAGTTCAACACCTCGATCGATGCCGCCCGCCAGGAAATGCTCCGCCTCGCCGGTGGGGCCGCGGCCGCGATACGCACGCGACAGCACCGCGTCATCGCGGTCAGCACGGTGTTGATGATCCTCGCCGCGACGCTCGGCCTTCTCGCGACCGCCGCAATGACCGCCTCCCTCGTCAGGCCCGTGCGCCGGCTGCTCGAGGGTACCAGAGCGGTCGAAGCGGGGGCGCTCGAGACCGTCGTACCCGTCACGTCAGGCGACGAGATCGGCACGCTGACGACCTCGTTCAACCAGATGGTCGTGCAACTCAGGCTGAAGGAGCGCATCCGCGACACCTTCGGCAAGTACATGGATCCGCGCATCGTCGAGGGGCTGATCGATCGACCGGCGATCACAGGCGCGGGCGGCGAGCGGCGAACGATGACGGTGTTCTTCTGCGACATGAAAGGGTTCACCTCGATCAGCGAAGGGCTGACGCCGACCGGCCTCGTCAACGTCGTCAATCACTACTTGACGACGATGTCCGGCCCAATCCGGCGTCAGAACGGCATCATCGACAAGTACGTGGGCGACGCGATCATGGCGTTCTGGGGTCCTCCCTTCAGCACATCCGAGGAGCAGGCGCGGCAGGCGTGCTTCGCCGGCCTCGAGCAGCTCGCGCATGTCCAGCCGTTCCGCGAGGAGTTACCGGAACTGATGGGGATTCGACGGGGCCTGCCCGACCTCAACATGCGCATCGGCATCGCGACCGGCGAGGTCGTCGTCGGCACCATCGGCTCAGACTCGATCAGGAGTTACACCGTGATGGGCGACACCGTGAACCTCGCCTCGCGGCTCGAGGGTGTGAGCAAGGCGTACGGCACGCGTTTTCTCGTTGATGAGCCGACGATGACGTTGGCAGGCGACGCCATCGAGACGCGTGAGATCGACACGATTCTGGTGGTCGGGAAGATCGAGCCGCACCGAATCTTCGAGGTGCTCGCTCGCAAAGGAGCACTCGGCGCAGACCAAAGCGCGTCGCGCGCGGCATTCGCAGATGGCCTCGCAGCCTACCGGCGCCAGGACTGGGCCGCGGCGACCTCGGCGTTCACCGCCTGCCTTTCGAGCGTCGCCGGCGATCCGCCCGCGCGTGTGTTTCTCGAGCGCGTGGCTCACTTCCGTGAGCACTCGCCGGGTTCGGGTTGGAATGGCGTGTGGACCCTGGCGGAGAAATAGGTGACACCTGATGAGCCTCTGACCCGGCACGGTTTTGGCAACTCATCCGATTCGGCTGTCCCCTGCCTCGCGATCGGCGCGGCGGGATTCCCCAGGTTGTGTGATCCGCCGCCCAACTGACGGCAACGGACGGGCAGACTTCTCTATTTCGTGAATAGACCGTGTCACGGAGCAGCCCAAAGATGCGCAAGACCGTCCCGAAGACCAATCCTCGTCGACCAACCACAACACGACCGTCCATCGCCAAGGTCCCGACCGGAATCGCGGGGTTCGACGAGATCTCAGGAGGCGGGCTGCCGCTGGGCCGACCGACGCTGGTCTGCGGCGGACCGGGCTGCGGCAAGACCCTGTTTGGCCTCGAGTTTCTCCTTCACGGAGCGCTTCACGGCGAGAGCGGCATCTTCGTGACATTTGAAGAAACCGAGGAGGACATTCACAGGAATGCGGCGGCGCTCGGGTACGACATCGCCGACCTCATCGCCCGCAAGCGTCTGGCCCTCGAATACATTCGGGTCGAACGCGCGGAAATCGAGGAAACCGGCGAGTACGACCTCGAAGGCTTGTTCATTCGCCTCGACTACGCGCTGCGCTCGATCGGCGCCCGCCGCATCGTGCTGGACACGATCGAGTCACTGTTTGCAGGACTCGGCAACCTCGGCGTCCTGCGCGCCGAACTGCGCCGGCTGTTCGCGTGGCTGAAGGATCGCGGCGTCACCGCGGTCATCACGGGAGAGCGCGGCGTCGAGACGCTGACGCGTCAGGGACTCGAGGAGTACGTTTCCGACTGCGTCATCTTTCTCGATCATCGGATCACCGACCAGATCTCGACCCGACGATTGCGCATCGTGAAATACCGGGGCTCGAGCCACGGCACCAACGAATATCCGTTCCTGATCGATCGGCGCGGCATCGCGGTGCTCCCGGTGACATCGCTGGCGTTGATTCACAGCGCGACGTCGGAACGCGTGTCCACCGGAATCGATTGGCTCGACGAGATGTTCGGCGGTCGCGGGTATTTCCGCGCGAGCAGCGTGCTGTTGTCAGGCGGCGCCGGCACCGCCAAAACGACCCTCGCGGCCCGTTTCCTGGATGCCGCCTGTCGCCGCGGCGAGCGCGCCCTTTGCTTTCAGTTCGAGGAGTCGCCGGCGCAATACTCGCGCAACATGCGGTCGGTGGGCATGAATCTCGACCGCTGGACGAAGAGCGGCCTTCTCTCCATCCACGCGGCGCGGCCAACATTGTACGGGCTCGAGTTCCATCTGGCGACGATGCACCGCGAGGTCGATGAGGCGAAGCCTTCGGTGGTCGTCGTCGATCCGCTGTCGAGTTTTACCGGCGCCACGTTCGACGAAGTCAACAGCATGGTGATGCGGCTGATCGATTTCCTGAAAGGGACCAACGTGACCGCTGTATTCACGCAGCTCATTCCCGGCAGCGGCACATCGCGGGACATCGAAGTCGGCGTCTCGTCGTTGATCGATACATGGATTCTGCTGAGAAATGCACCCCCCGGTGAAGAGGGCGGACGGCACTTGTCGATTCTGAAGTCGCGCGGCATGGCGCACTCCTCGGAGCGTCGATCGTTCGAACTGACCAACCGCGGGCCCGTCGTCCTCGCGACCCCCACCCCTGACGCGACAGCGACGCGTCGGAGGCGCGCATGAAGAAGAAAGCCAAGGCCTCCGACGAGTGGATCCTGCGACTCTACGTGGCCGGGCAGAGCTCCCGCACCGCTGCGGCGTTGCGAAACCTCGAAGCGATCTGCGAGGAACACCTCGCCGGACGCTACCGGATTGAGATCATCGATCTGCTGCGGCAGCCGCAGCTCGCACGCGGAGATCAAATCGTCGCGGTGCCCACACTGGTCCGCCACCTTCCACCGCCGATGAAGAAAATCATCGGCGACCTGTCCAACGAAGAAAGCGTCCTGGTTGGGCTCGATTTGCGGCAACGACCTCGTCGTGTGGGAGGCCACCGATGACAAAACGGCCCGCTCGCGGCAAGCCGACCGCCGCGGCCTACCGCAAGAAGGCGAAATACCTGCTTCGACTGTACGTGACTGGCACGACCGGCAGGTCGGTGCGGGCAGTTCAGAACGTCCGGCGCATCTGCGAAGAACATCTGAAGGGCCTGTACGACCTCGAGGTGGTGGACATCTACAAGAACCTGCCGCTCGCTCGCGGCGATCAGATCATTGCGGCGCCGACGCTGATCAAGCGGCTGCCGGCTCCGCTGCGGCGGTTGATCGGCGATATGTCCGACGAGCAGCGAGTCCTGGTCGGACTCGATATCCGTCACCAGCGTGGCCGGCGAGCCGATGGCTAAGCGAAAGCGACGCGTTCGGTCTTCCCCGGCGATGGAGCGACTTCGCCGTCGCCTGCAGGAAGCCGAAGACACCATCAGTGCCATTCGCGATGGACACATCGAGGCGCTGATCGTTCACGCACCAGAGGGCGAGCAGATTTACACGCTCCGCAGTGCCGACCAGCCCTACCGGCTGATGGTCGAACAGATGCGCGAGGGTGCGTTGACGCTCGCAGCCGACGGGACGATCGTGTACTGCAATCAGCGATTTGCGGAGCTCGCAGGACGTCCCCCCGAACGGATTACCGGGCAGACCTTCGGGGACTTCGTCGACCCGGAGGACATCCCGACGCTGCGCCGCGTCCTGAAGGCCGAATCATGTCGAGCAGGAGTGCGCCTGCGTACCGGCGCGGACACCTTGATTCCGGCGCAGTTGTCCTCGATCGCACTCAACATCGACGGGCTGCGGACGATTGCCGTGGTCGTCACCGACCTGACGCACGAACGGACCGAACAAGGGCTTCGGGAGTCCAACCGCCTCAAGGACGAATTTCTGGCGACGCTGTCCCACGAGCTCCGCACTCCGCTCAACGTCATCCTCGGCTGGACTCGGATGTTGCTGCACGACCATCTGACCGAGCGGACACGGCGGCACGCGCTCGAACTGATCGATCGCAACGCCCACGCGCAGGCGCAACTGGTCAACGATCTCGTTGACATGTCGCGCATGACGACCGGCAAGCTGCAGGTCGAGCTCGAGCCACTGCCGGTGGTGCCGGTGCTCGAAGCGTCGCTGGCGAGCGTACGGCCATCAGCTCAGGCCAAGGATCTTTCGATTGAAACGTTCTGGCGCGCTCAGGATGCCAATGTTCTGGCTGACGCCACGCGCCTGCAGCAGGTGTTGTGGAATCTTCTCTCGAACGCGGTCAAGTTCACCCCGGCTGGCGGCCGCATCTCGGTCAGTGCGACCGAGGTCGATGGCCATGTCCGGATCGAAGTGGCGGACACCGGCATCGGCATCGATCCGACCTTTCTGCCGCACGTGTTCGATCGATTCCGCCAGGCCGATAGTGCGACAACGCGGCGGTACGGCGGTCTCGGACTGGGCTTGGCGATCGTGCGCGACCTGGTTCGGCTGCACGGTGGTGAGGTCGACGTGCGCAGCCCCGGACTCAATCAGGGCACGACGTTCGTGGTGACGCTCAAGGCCAGCGATGCACCGCTCGGGAAGACCAATCGTCGCAGACGGCATCGCCAGGCGGTGAGTCTCGCCGGCCATTCGGTCCTGCTGCTCGAAGATCATGCGGACAGCCGCGAGTTGTTGGTCGAGGCGTTACACAATTCCGGTGCCGCCGTGGCCGCATTCGGCGCCGCGAGCGACGCCTTCGCGTCCCTCGAGCGAGTCCGGCCGTCCGTGATCGTCGCGGATATCGGTCTGCCCGACGAGGATGGGTATTCGTTCATTCGCCGGGTCCGCGCGCACTCGATACCGGCGATTCAGTCGGTTCCAGCTATTGCGGTGACGGCATACGCGACGGTCCCCGATCGCGCTGAAGCGCTGGCGGTCGGCTTTCAGCAACACTTGCCGAAGCCGATCGATCCGGGACGCCTCGTCCAGGCGATTCACGACCTCACCCGCAGACCGGCGTAGGTGAGCGCCTTTGGGCCGCCGATCGTTCGGCGGCCCTGGCTCGAAAGACGCTGGGGTTGTACGATTACTTCTGGCGCTTGATGTAGGTGACGTGCGTGACGCCGGTGATCTTGCCGTCCTTGTCCATGCGGATGTATTCGTTACTGATCTTGTTGCCGTCGTCCGACAACGTGTTGATCACCACCTGATACACCACACCGTCCCGCTTGTTGTAGATGCGGATGCTCTTGTCGTTGATGATCTCGACGGCCGTCTCGGAGCCCTTCTGACCGGCGACGGGACGGAACTTGCCGTCGAAAAAGGTTTCGTAGCTCCAGTCCGAACCCGGCTTGCTCGGGTTGCTGACGGTGAGCTTGCTGCCGCCCTTCTCGAAGGGCTCGTAGGTCATGACGTTGTTCGGATCCGCGGCGTTGTCCCACACGCCGAACCGGTTTCCGCCGGTCTGCGCCAGGCTCGGGCGGGCGGAAAAGATCGCGGCAATGATGACGGCCGTGCACACGACGAGATTTCTAAAACGCATCGATTCTGCTCCCTCTATCGGTCCTCGTTACTCGAAGAACCCAACGCAGCATAGTCACTTTACCAGAACGCTGCAATCTACTCTGATTGAGCGTCGCGTCGGCGTAGAATCCTGATGTGATGGAAACGTCGCCGGATGTAACGCCGAGGTCTATGCAGCTCAATCTGTTCTTGCTGCTGGCGGTCCTGACCCTGTCAGGAGGTGCGTTTGCCCAGCGATCGTACCCGCCGCCGTTCCCGCGAGACGGCGTCACCAGGGCGATTGACAATGAGAGCGTCGTCGTGTGGCAGGGGCTTGTCGGTGTCAAGAGCCACCCGACTGCAATGCATGAGCACACGATGGACCTCGTTGGAGTTTTCCTGGATGACGGCGGTCGAACGAAGACTACGACGCCTGATGGAACCAGTCGAGAGAGTGCGTCGCCGACGGCGCGCGGTGGCGTCGTCTTTCAGCCGAAGGGTGTTATCCATATCGAGGACCAGCTTGTGGATGGCATTCGAGCCGTTGGTATCGAGCTGAAACAACCGCCGCGTCATAGCGTCGCCAGCGTGTCTGACCTTCCGGAGGGGTTCGCGCGGGCCGGCGCGACGCTGCGGCTGGAGAATGATCGCGTCGCAATCTGGGAGTATCAGTGGCTGGCAGGGCGAACAGTGCCAAGGCACATGCAGGACCGGGATGTTGTCGTCGTGCCGCTCCAGAGCGGGGCCGTTCGGTTCACGACGTCGGATAACGCAAGCCGCGTCGCACAATTCACGTTCGGCGAGCCTCTCTTTATGCCGAGGGGCGACGCGTTTGCGGAAGAAGCCGCGGCGGGATCTCCGAGGGCGATCCTCGTGGAGCTGAAATAAGCACGAGGGCTCCGCAACACGCGCCCTTCCGATTTCAGACGCGCGTCCAAGCCTGTAGAACCCGGTACCCCCTGGGGCACTCTGGCCAGTCGGCGCCACCGAAAATTCGGGCTATCGCGCGACTTAAGTCAGCTAACTTTTCCGCCGATCACAATTTTTGTCGATACAAAAACTTAACCTGTGCAACGGCCTGCTCCGGGTGTACTCTCCCTGCGTACGTCGGACGTCCGCGCATCAGCGGCAGCCGCGTCAAGAAGGAGCAGCGAATGACACTCAAACGTTTAGTCGGCGTTGGATTCTGCGCGGCCGTGTTCGCGGGAGCGTCCCTCGCGGGAGTGATGGCACACAACGATCACGCGGACACAGCGCCCAGCCCGGTCGGATCGTGGTTCGGTGTCGCGCACCCCTGTACACCGGACGCGGGCCTCGAAGGCGCGCTCGGGTACGTGGAAAAGCCAGGTACCGACGACGCGAATATCTGCAAGAACGCCTGCAAGCTGAACACGCCGGCGGGCGTCTGCCCGACCAGCCAGTTCCCGGTGCCCGAAGTCACGATGATTCCCACCATCGGTGCCGACAACACCGTCACGGCCTACGATTTCGCCGAGATGATCGATCACCACACGATCGCTCAGGGCCGCTGGGACCTCGCCGGACGCACCCGCATCGATCCGTTCGGCAAGCAGCTCGATCGCTATCAGGCGAGCTTTATCTGGTTCCAGTCGCGCACGCCGACCGGCGGGCCGATCTCGATTTACGGCGGCGCCGTTCGGCCGCGCTTCGTCACCTTCTTTGACGACGACAATCCCGACGTCATGCGCGGATTCATTCAGCCCTATGCATTTCCGTACACGGACAACAACGGCTTCGTGATCCTCAAGCCCGGCACGCCGTTCCCGCTGCTCGATCCGATCAAGCCGCTGCCGGCGGTGTGCGATCCGACCGATTTCGATCCGACGCAACCGCATTGCTTCGGGACGCTGCATTTTGTGATTCGCCGTACGCCATCGCATTAGAGAGCCTGGTGCACCGCAGACCTGCTTCATTTAAGGAGACACGATGCCGATAACCGTTTTTGCTCGTCGCCGATCGCTGCGGACGATCGCCGCGACGTTTGCTATGACCGCCCTGCTGGTCGCCGGCGCTGGAAGCCGGACGCGCCTGCTCGCCGACTCGGATCATGACGATGACAACAACACGCTCAAAGGCAGCTGGGACATCACCATCACGACGACTCCCAACCCGCCCTTCGCGGTTCCGTTCCGTATCCTCCGTACGGTGACTGGCGCCGGCGTCGTCGATGCGTATGCGTTCCCGCCGATCACGCCGACCGCCGGCGCGCTCATCAACAGCTCCGGTCACGGGAGCTGGAAGAAGGCGTCCGGACGTCGCCACTTCACGGTGCTCGTGAAGTACTTCCAGCTCAACCCGGCGACACCGCTGGCGGTGCTGGATTCAATCGGGACCGTTCGTGAAAACATCACCTTGTCGGCGGACGGCAACTCGTATACCAGTTTCTTCTGGACCGAGATCGCGCTGCCGGACGGCACGGTGATCATCACGAACAACGGATCGACCACAGCCAAGCGCATCCAGCCGTAGTTCCCTCAGCGTCACGGTCCAGGCGGCCACCTGGACCGTGACAATCTCCAGCGCCACCCCGGGTGGACCCTTTCTTGCGGACAAGCAGTCCGGATCCGGTGATGTGCCACAATGACGCGCGCGCGGCGACCCCGAACCGTCTTCGTCGCCGCACTGACAACGACTGCCGGCTCCGGCGAGTCCACATGAACCGATTGCGCGCCTCGGCGCTCCTCGCGTCATTCCTTCTGGTGTCCGGCTGGGGACTGAACGCCCAGGACATCACTCTTCCTTCGGCGCCCAATTCAGTGAAGTTCGGCGTGCTTGGCGATGCCGGGACCGGCGATCGACCGCAATACGAAATCGCCGATCGGATGGCGCGTCTGCACGCGACCTTCCCGTTCGACCGCGTCATCCTGCTCGGCGACAACATTTACGGCGGCCAGGGGCCGTCGGACATGGTCAAAAAATTCTCGCAGCCCTACAAGGCGCTCCTCGATGCCGGCGTGAAATTCTACGCCTCGGTCGGCAACCACGACGCGCCAGCCAACGTGCGCTATCCGCTCTGGAATATGAACGGCGAACGCTATTACAACTACGCCACGAAAAACGTGCGGTTCTTCGCGCTCGACAGCAACAAGGTCGATCAGCAGGAGCTCGCCTGGCTCGACGCCGAACTCGCGAAAGCGAAGGAAGACTGGAAGATCTGTTACTTCCACCATCCGCTGTATTCCGATGGCGGCACCCACGGATCGGCGATTGATGTGCGAGTCCTGTTCGAACCGTTGTTCGTCAAGTATGGCGTCAACGTCGTCTTTGCCGGCCACGATCACATCTACGAGCGCATCACACCGCAAAAAGGCATTTACCATTTCGTCGAGGGGTCGAGTGGGCAACTGCGCCGAGGCGACACCAGGCCGTCGGCGATGATGGCGAAGGGCTTCGACCAGGATCAGACCTTCATGCTGGTGGAAATCGACGGCGCGGTGCTCTCCTTCCAGACCATTTCCCGCGGCGGTAACACCGTGGACTCGGGCACCATCCAGCGGCAGGTGCGGCGATGAGCCTCCACAAACGCGTTGCCGGCCATCTTTCGACACTGATTGTCGACTACCTGTTAGCCCTGCCGATCGGTTGCGCGGCGGCGCTGATCTGGGCGAACACGCTGCCTGAGAGTTACTACCGCTTCTCGCACGACGCCGCCTTTGCCGTCAACGGCATCGGCATGGTGTTCTTTCTGGGTCTGATCACCAAGGAAGTGACCGAGGCGACGATTCCCGGCGGCGCGCTCCACCCGTGGCGGCGGGCCGCGCTGCCCGTCGCGGCCGCGATTGGCGGCGCGGCGGTGTCGGTCGTCTGCTATCTCCTCTTCGTCCATCAGGCCGGCGAGTACATGCTCGAAAGCGGCTGGGTGGCAGCCTGCGCCATCGACATTCCAGGCAGCTACATCATCGCCAGGATGATCTTCGGACGTCACCCCGCCGTGCCCTTCCTGCTCCTGCTCGCGATTGCCGCCGACGCGATCGGGCTCACGTTTATCGCGGTTCTTCAACCGGCGAGCGACGCGCATCCAGCGATCGGCATCGGACTGATGGTCATCGCCGTCGGCCTCGCGGGCGGATTCCGGCATGGGGGCGTCAAGAATTTCTGGTGGTACCTCCTTGGTCCTGGCGTGGTGTCGTGGTGTGCGCTGTTCGTGGGCGGCGTTCATCCAGCGCTCGCGCTGGTGCCGATCGTGCCGTTCTTTCCTCACGGGAAACACGACGCCGGCCTGTTCGTCGAGCCGGCGCCTCAGGCGCACGATACGTTGACGCTGTTCGAACGCTTCTGGCGGCTGCCGGTCGAAGTCGTGCTCCTGTTCTTCGGACTCGTCAATGCCGGCGTTCCGGTGCACGGCCTGGAGGCCGGCATGTGGGCGATTCCCATCGCCGCGCTGGGACGGCCGATCGGCATCGTCGCCGCGGCTGGCCTCGCGCTCGCCGTGGGCCTGCATCTGCCACACCGCGTCGGCTGGCGCGAGCTGGTCGTGGTCGGCTGCACCGCGTCGATTGGGTTGATCTTCGCGTTGTTCTTCGCGGCGGCGGTGATGCCACCTGGACCGATTCTTCTCGAAATGAAAAGCGGCGCGCTGCTGACGATATTCGGCGCGGTGTCCGCATTCGCTGCAGCTCGATTGCTCAGAGTCGGCCGCTTCGCCCGCTGAGAGACTTGCGCGCGCCTTCTCTGACAGCTTGAACAGGTTCGACCCCTGCGACAATTTTCTGTTGCGGGCCAGCGGCGATCTTGAAAACAATCGGCCATGGAAAAGAAGCCGCGGGGGCCGGGCCCGACGGACTCGGGGACCTACACTCCTGCACGCCGACCGGTGGCGCACTCGCGCAGCGCAGTCAAACGTCAGGATCAGATCGCCGCGGACATCAACGAGCACGTCCGCAAGCGCGTCGAGAAACCCGATCCGAAGAAGACCGGCTGACCCTCGAACCGCCGGCCGCGATTCGTTTGATAGGCTTGCCTCGTGGATCGCAGAGCGTTCGGATTCAGTGCTTTTCGGAAAGCGACTGATGAATCGCGCGGGTCAACTCGCTCAGGGTCACCGGTTTCGTCAGCACGCAGCGGACGTTGAGCCGGCTCGCTTCGGCGAGTGCCGTGTCGCGATCGACGCCGGTCATCATCACCACCGGAATGTGGACCAGCGCCGGATTCGATCGCATCTTGCGTAACACCGTCCAGCCGTCCACGATCGGCATCGTCACGTCGAGGACGACGAGATCCGGCTTTCGCTCGCGGGCGATCGCGTATCCATCGAGCGCGTCGGTCGCCGTGACGACGGTCAAATCCTTGGTCGCCGAGAGCGCCATCGCCATCCCCTCGACGAAGTTGTGCGAGTCGTCTATCAATAGAATCAGGTGGCGGCTCATCAGGGTCCGGCTCGTTGTCTCATCCGCAATGGTATCCGAGACGTCCCGTTACACTCGCTGATCGCGGTTGAGTCACAATTCATACCATGATCTGGTTCTTCGAACGCGCCAACGAAACGCTCGAGCTCGAGACACGATACGACAACAGCACAGCTGAGTACGTGCTCGAGCAACGTCTGCCGGGCGCCCCACCTCAGGTCGAGCGTTTCCAGGACGCCGCGAGCTTTCGGGAACGCCTTCGCGCGATTGAAACGGAACTCGGCGGACAGCGCTGGGAGCAGCGCAGCACGCCTGCGATTCTGTCGCACGGCTGGCCGGACACGACGCCCCAGCGCTGAGCCCTCCGGCTTCAACTCCCCCACCAACCTCGCTGTTCCGGCGATCAGGCCCAGGCGCGAAGCTTTCGCGTGCGAACTCGGTAGACGAAGCTGCCACAGCGTCCACAGTCAAAGTAGTCCCAGCGCTCGATCGGCTTGATTCCGCTGATGACGGTGTGGTGGTAGACGAGGGTCGAGGCGCAGTTGGGGCACGACAGGCGCGCCGGCTCAGAGTCCGGCATCGACGTGAACGTCGTCGGGCGTCTGGTTAGCGGCACGCTGGCTCACCGTTGGCGAGGCTCATGGGCCGATTCCATCCGTGCAATCGCAGTTGGCGCTCGAAGCGATCGACCGACACAAGGATGGGAAGTGTCAGGTGAATGTACGTGCGCGGGGACAGAGTGGTCTGTCGGGTTTCTAACAGTTTATGCCGGCAGCGTGGTATGTTCGCGGTGGAATGAGTCTAGCGCCTGCCTTGCCCTGAAAGTGGGCAGCGCTTGGTGTGCGACGGCCTCAGCGTTTCCGTCCGTCCGACGGAGGAGGTTGCGCACATGGCTGCACGCCAAGCGGTTGACCAACTCATCGCGACTCGCCCACCCCCCGCGACAGTCATCGGAATCGCCGCCGACCGCGCGCTGCCGATCATTCGAAACCGGTTACTCGCCGCGCTTCCCTCCTCGGACTTCGATCGCCTCCTGCCAACGCTGACTGAGACGCCGCTCGAGTTGAAGACCGTCCTCCACCGGCCCGGCGAAGCCATTCGCCACGTGTACTTCCCCGGCGGCGGATTTCTCTCGATCGTGACTGTGCTGAAGAACGGACGGATGGTCGAAGTCGCGACCATCGGCCGCGAAGGCATGGCCGGCTCTGGGGCCGTCCTTGCCGGTCTGCGCGCCACGCCGGCGACGATGGTGCAAGGCGCTTCTGATTTGTGCTACCGAATGACGGCGGAAGCCTTCCGGACGGAAATGAATCGCGACGGTGCGTTTCAGACGCTCCTCACTCGTTACTCACACGCCCTCCTCGGCGGCATCATGCAGGGCGCCGCGTGCAACGCGGTCCATTCCGTCGAGCAGCGTCTGGCTCGCTGGCTCCTGATGGCGCACGATCGAATGGAGAGCGACCAGTTTGCCCTGACCCAGGAATTCGCCTCGATGATGCTGGGCGCCAGCCGGCCCACCGTGTCCATCGTCGCTGGCCAGTTGCAGGCCGCTGGTCTCATCCGCTACCAGCGCGGCGCCGTCACCGTCCTCGACCGCGCGCGTCTCGAAGCGGCCGCGTGCGAGTGCTATCGCGTCACCACCAACCTGCTGGTCGCCGTCCTGCCAGTGCACGAGCGAGCATCCGCCAACTGATTCCAGCCGGCTCCGTCTGTAAGATTCCCGACAGACGGTACCGACCCAACGGGATACGGTCAGGGTTTGTTCTCAACAGGAGACGAGCCCTTTGGCCGTTCGGAACACGCTGCTGGCCGCCCTGCCAGGCGCTGAGCAGAATCGCGTCCTTTCGTACGTCGACATCGTTCCACTCAAGCTGAAAGTCTTCGTCCACAAGGCCGGAGAACCGGTGAAGTACGTCTACTTCCCCGGTGGCGGATTCCTGTCCGTCGTCACGATCCTCGAGGACGGCGGCATGGTTGAAGTCGCGACCATTGGCCGCGAGGGCGCAGTTGGCATGGCCGCCGCACTGGACGCCACTCCGACGACATCCGCCGCGCTGGTCCAGGGTGCAAGTGACGCCTGCTATCGGATGAGCGCCGCGGCCTTCCGCGACGAGATGGATCGCCGTGGCGTCTTCTACGAGCTGATGACGCGATACTCGCACGCCTACCTCGCCTTCATCATGCAATCCACGGCGTGCAACGCCGTGCATTCGGTCGAACAGCGGCTGGCGCGCTGGCTGCTGATGGCGCGCGATCGGATGGAGAGCGACGACTACCCTCTCACGCAGGAATTCGTGGCGATGATGCTGGGCGTCAACCGATCGACGGTCACGCTCGTCGCCGGCACACTGCAGCGTCAGGGGCTCATCACCTACCGCCGGGGGCGGGTGTCGATCCTCGATCGGCGAGCGCTCGGAGCGGCCTCCTGCGAGTGTTACCGGACCGCGACGAAAGTGCTCAACTCAGTCGTCGCCGCTTCTGCCGGCGGCCGCAAGACCCGCTGACCCACAAATAAAAAGGGCCGGCGCTGGTGGCGCCGGCCCTCGAAAGTGCGAGACGGAAAACGAACAGCTATTGCTGCTGTTGCGGAGCGGCTGCGGTCGAGGTCACGGTCGCGGCACGACGCTTGTCCTGCTCGACCTTGAAGTCCTCGTCCTTCATGTAGACGATGTTGATCCACGCGTGGGCCATTTCGTCCACGGTGCGGTCGCCCCAGCCAACCCACTGATTCGGGTCGGGATTGCTCTTCTTCGCCGTGGTGTTGTCGTGCCACGCGGTGACCTTGAGGATGGTCCCCTTCGGCAGCAGCGGCGCCACATCGTCAGCGTAGACGTAGGTGGTCATCCAGTTGAAGTTGAAGTCGCTGATCAGGCTCAGCACCTGCTTCTGGCCGGTCGGCAGGATGGCTTCGATCATCATCGCCTTGCCGCGCAGGTGCATGTGGGCCTGGACGCTCTCGATGCGCGCCGCTTCGCGCAGCACCGTGAAGCCCTCAGCCAGCGACACGGTGTTGGGACGGATGTCCATCGTGCCGAGCGCGGCCGGGACGAGCGACAGCGTGTCGCGGTACTTCGGCTCCTGTCCCTTGGGGTAGAAATAGATCCCCATCTCGACCTTGCTGGTGATCTCTTCGCCAGCCTGCGAGTAGTGGATGTCCCAGTGGAACTTGGAACCCGGCAGCAGCAGCTTGCCAACGTCAGGACGCATCATTTCGCCCTGTTTGCCGACCGCCCATTCCATGAACGGCGCGGGGAGTCCCGGCACGCCCGGTGCGCCCGCTTCGCTCTGCTCGAGATAGGCGATCGCGTGATGGGTAATCTTGCGGCCCTTGAGTGTTTCGGGACGGATTTCGATGGCCCGGACCCAGCGCGGTTCGGTCAGGCCAGACGGCGTGACCCGCTTGTCCCACACGTCCTGCGACACGGCCGGCATCGTGAAGTCGTACGACTTGATGATCAGATCGGGTTCTTTCTGCCCGAACTGCGCCGCGAAGCTCCAGCCCTGATCGCCCGGCCACTGCTTGGCAGGAGGCATGTCTTTCGGATCGCCCTGCGGCGCTCCGGCGTCGACCCAACGCTCGATCAGCGCGACCTGTTCGTCGGTGAGCGACCGGTCGTTCTTGAACTTCTGGATGCCGACGTTGCGATCGATCTGCCACGGCGGCATCTGGCGATCGCTGACGCGGGCCTTGATGGACTTAGCCCACGGCCGTGATTCGGCGTAGGTCAACAGCGACATCGGCGCCATTGAATCAGGCCGGTGACAGGCCTGGCATTTCTCCTGGAAAATCGGAGCGATGTCCTTCGTGAAGGTCGGCGCCTTCGCCGCGTCGGCGGCGGCGGCCGAGCCCGGCAACATCAGCGCAACACCCATCGCCAACCCGCCGAGTGCCACGTTCCGCGCGTGTCGAAGCGTCACTTCCATCATGTGTCGTGCTCCCTCTGTATGCACTGTAGCCGATCTGCTACTTCACGGTCACTTTAAGATAGGTATTCGTCCAGCAGCACTGGAACCCGCCACCGCCCTCACCCGACTCGTCATTGGCCTGGACGCGAAGCAGATAGTCGCCCGGGGCCGAGAAGGTTGCGTTCGCGCTGACCATATCGCCCTGCTTCTGCACCGGGATGCGCGCCTTGTCAAAAGTCACCTTTCCGGGTCCCCGGAACTTGTGAAACGAGACCGTTGCCACCGACAGCGAGCCGCGGCCGGTCGGAGCCGCGCCCTCAGCCGTCGGCTTGGGGTCTTCCACCCAGACGCTGATCGGGACCGGCTGGTTCACGGTTCCGGTCAGGGTCGAGGCAACGCTGGTCGGCGGACCGGTGACTTTGGCTCCGCCTTCAGAGAACGCCAGCACCGGCGGCTGATTGCCCATGCCGAGCTCTTTGTACGGGCTGATCGGATACCCCTTGTTCAGCGTGAACGGGATGGACTGGCTTTCTCCGTTGGCCACGATCGTCCAGGTAATCGTCTTGGTCCCGAAATCCTTCGGCACCTTGACGACGAACACGCCCCACTGGCGGCCGATCTCGAAATGCGTCGGCTGGCCCTGGTCGGGGCCGCCCGGGTCGACGTGATTGTTGGGTCCGACCGGGATATCCAGGGTCTCTTTGGTGTTCCGGTTGTAATACCCGAGCATCAGGCTGAAGCTGCCATCGGCATTCGGGAACCAGCCCTCGAACGCCGGCGTGATGCTGTTGCCACGGTCGCGCATCGGATCGAGCGGGAGGGTGGTTTGCGGCGCCTGCGCGCTGCTGCCAATCGGCCAGGCCGTCACTGCGATGGCGACCAGCGCCAGCGCCGCGGCCACTCGGTAACGTCGATAGAAGAGAGACATTGCAGTACTCATTGTTAGGGGTGCTTACATTCTACCAGATCGCCCGACAATTCCGTACCCCCGCCTCCGTACCTCCCTTACCTATCGGCCGACGGCTTCGGTTTGACCGCATTCGGCAACGCCAGCCGGTTGTCATGGGTGACGTAGCTGATTTGCAGGTTGTAGCCGTTCGGCGTGGTGGTGTGGTAGCTCTTGAACGCGGCCACGTGAATTTCGTCGCCGGTGGACGTGTCCACCTGCGCCTTGAGTCCGCGCTTCTCGAGTTCGGCCTTGACCCCGTCGGTGTCCCAGGGCTGGATACCGAACGAAATGTGGTCGATCCGGCCGGCCCCGCCGCGCGCCGCGCTCTTGGCGAAGGCCGGGTCGAGTGGATTCGGCCCGCGCACGATGATGTCGCCGATCTCGCCGATCATCAGCTCGTTCTGGCTGCCCTCGTCGTAGGTGCCTTGCCAGCCGAGGAGGTTGCGATAGAACGAGACGCTCTCCTTGTAGTTGCTGACGTTGAACGAGAAATGATCCAGCCACACCGTTTTCCATCCGGTTGACGCGAACGGCGGCGGCACGGACAGCCCGGCGTGGGCCTGAGAAGAGCCTCGGCCCTTCGCGAGCCCCTCGCCGTTGCACAACTGCAGGTCGAATCCGTCGGGATCCTTGACGTGAAAGCTCTCGAACGCGCCGTGGTTATCAGCGATCGGCGTGAGACCACGCTTGCGAAGGTCTGCCTCGACCCGCGCCGCGTTCCATGGCGCGATGACGTAGGCGCACGATTCCACCCTGGCGTGTACCGGACCGCCGCGGCCGCCGCCCCGTCCTGAAGCCGTTTCGAAGCTCGCGGCGGGAACCTGCTTGAAGATCACCGTGCCCCACGCGCCGATGTCCAGCACCACCTGTGCGCTCTCGCTGCTGCGCGGCGTCCATCCCATGAGCGCGGCGTAAAAAGCGGCCTCGGCCTGACAGTCGGCCACGTGAAACGTCACGTGATCCAGCGCGACCGTCTTCCAGCCGGTGGCTTCGAACACTTCCGGAACCGGCGACGTGTTGCAGGCCGGGATGCCGAACGTGCGCATGCAACGGCCCTGCGCGAGCGCCGCGACCGGCGAGCCGACCAGCGCGACTCCCAGCCATTGCAGCAGCCCGCGCCGCGACAGCCGGCTGACACGATCGCCGGCAGTCGGCGTCTCGCCTTGCCGTGGGTTCGTCTGCGTCACGCCTGCATCGCCCGTTCGTGAATCGTCTTGAGCGCCTGCCAGCCGGCGGACACCGCGCCCTCCTGCCAGTCCGGTTGCGAGTACGGCGTCGTGACGGCCGAGCCGATCAGGACACGGTTGTCCAGCTTCGACAACTGCGCGCGCCGCGCCTGCGCACTGCCGGACGCATAGCCGCCCAGGTTGTACTTCACCTTCTTCCACCAGACCGCGTAGGCGCTCTCGAACTCGTCACGAATCTGCGGGTGGACCTTGCTCGCGTTCATCAGCACGTGTTCGACGCGATCCTTCACCGGCTTGTCGATCAGATCGCCGACCGCGTTGTTGATATAGAGACCGAGCAGCACGCCCTTCTGGGTGAAGTAATCGTTCGACGGGTACGAGAACTCGCCGATCGGCAGGTTGGAATAGAGATGGCCGCCGAAGATCTTGTCGTCCTCTTCCCAGAACCGGCGCTTCATGGCCAGCCCCATCTTCGCGCTGTTGCTGTAGGTCGTGGCCTTGACCGCTTCCATCATCTCCGGCGACAGGTTGATGTCCACGTTGGCCAGCACCGTGAGCGGCATGCATATGACGACGAAGTCGGCGCTGACCTCGGTCTTCTTGCCGGACTTGGTGTCGAGATACACGATCTTCGCGCCCTGTGCGTCCTGGTGGACCGACTGCACTTCGGCGTTGAACGTGATCTTGCCGTCGCCGATCTTTTTCTGAAACCCTTTCGGGAACTGGTCCATGCCGCCGACCGGCTGGAAGATCGGCATCGCCGCCGTGCCGTCCATCGCCGGCACCGAGCGCATCCGGCTCGGATATCCGGATTTCAACAGCGACACCAGGTCGTAGGGATCGCCGGGACCACGGTTCGTGAATGCCTTATAGGTGTGACTCTTCGCGTCGAGGTAACCCTCCGACACCAGGTAGGCCACGAATCGCTGCTTATCCTCCGCCGTCATCGGCAGATTCAGTTCGTTCTGATCGATCGCCTTGGCCAGCAGTTCGTTGGTGTGGCCGATCATGTCGGCCTTCACTTCGCGCAGCCGGACGCGCTTGCCGGCGAACGGGCCGGCGTTCGGTCCGTCGTAATAGAAGTAGGTCGCGTCGCTTTCGTTCACGAACAACTGCAGCGGCACGCCGAGTTCCTTGCAATAGTTCAGCACGCCGGTATGCGTGTACGGGATGCGCCACGGCCCGACGTTGACGTACTGGCCCTCGTCGAACGTGCAGACCTGACGCTCGCCGCCGATCTCCGTGTGCTCCGCGCCCTTGCGAACGCTCCAGCAGAGGCCGCCGACGCGGTCCCGCGCCTCGAGCACCTGATAGTCGTAGCCGAGTTTGCCGAGTTCGTAGGCGACGACCATTCCGGAAACACCGGCGCCGAGCACGACGATCTTGGACTTCGACTTGCCGCTGAGCGCGGGACGCTGGCCGGCCTGCCCCGCCATCAGATCCCAGGACGTCATCGCCGTCATGACCAGCGAGGATCCGCCGACCACCCCCAGCTGTTCGAGGAACCGACGGCGTGTAACGGGTGGAACTTCAGTTCGGGCTCTCGGCATCGTCTCTCCTGAAATAACGGGAAAATGTGCTGCTCAGAATACCGCCAGCCGGCGGAATTCGGAAGCGGTTCGTGACCGCTGCCGCCGGTTATCGGCGGCGCGCGCCGGCGCTCACGCTGGCGTTGACGCTTCGCGGCGAGCCAGCCGGCAGCACCGACGGCATCGCGGGCGCGATCCTGCGCGATCGAACCGACGCCGTCCGGTATCGAGATGGGAAACCCCAGCCGCCGCCGCCGTAGAACGGATCGCCGCCATATTGCGACGAGAAGGAAAGCGGTTGAATCGGAGCAAAGGCCTCGGGAGGCCATTCCCATGGGCCGGCCGTCGGACGGCCGTCGCCGATGATGAAGACGATCGGACCGTCCGGATACTGCGGCGGCGCGCTGAACTGCCGCGCCGCCATCGCCGCCAGGATTTCGGGAGACACCGCCTCGATCGGTGGAAGCGGTCGTCCGAGATCCGCGTTGGTGTAGACGTGCGTCTGGCCGTGCGCCAGTGTCGGCGCCGCAAGACAGAGCGTCAGGACAAGCAACCCGCTCTTCACAGGCGACCTCTCAATGCGATGCTACTTGCTCCAGGGCGGAACGACGTGATTCATTCGCGCGTAGGCGATCAGCTGGCCGAGATGCTCGTGCAGGTCGCCGCTGATGTGAATCTGCGTCTCGCTGACGGTCATGTCCATGCCCATGACTTTGTGCTTGCCGGTGAGCGTCGCGGGATCGAGCGCCTGCATCTGGGACTTCGCGTACGCGAACGCCTTCTTCAGGTGCGCCACGACCTCGGCCTTGTCGCTGGTCGCCCGAATCTTGGCCATCTCTTCCCGGCTGCCGAGAGCCATCGGCGGTGCGCCGAACGAATTCGGGATGAAGGTATAGCCTTCGAAGGCCGCCAGCATCAGCACCTCGGACACCGATCGCACCCCTTCCATTGGCCGCCAGGTGTACTTGTCCTGCGGGAACGTCTCTGCGAGGCCGACGAACTTGCCCTGCAACTCGTCGAGGTCGGCGATGAAGCCGGCCTTGATCGCGGCGGCGGCGTCCTTGGGTGTGTCCTGCGCTCGAGCGGGCGCGGCCGACGCAACACAGACGATGGCGGATAGCGAGAGCAGGCCGAGCGCACGACGCAACATCATCTGTCGTCTCCTTTGGTCGGCCGGGATGTCTTCCAAGCCGAACGATCGGCTTATTCTAGCCGCAACCACAGGCTTGCAGGGACCATTCCTGCGGCGCATTCTGCTTGCACTCCAGCCGGCCGCAGCTAGGATCGCGATCTATGAAAAGCACCGCCCTTTTCTGTGCCGTCATCCTCGTCGCCGCGGTCCTCGTCAGCGGTCAGAGCCGGACACCGACCGCTAGCGGCTCAGCCGCCGGCTCATTCAAGGTGACCGAAGTCAGCCTCGCCGAGTTGCAGCGCGCACTCGCCGCGAAACGAACGACTTCCCACGAAATCGTCGCCCAGTATCTGATCCGGCTTGCGCTCTACGAACACGTGGTGCACGCCGCGATTGCGGTCAACCCGCACGCGCTCGAACAGGCGGATGTCCTCGACCGCGAACGCGCCGCGGGTCACCTTCGCGGTCCACTGCACGGCATTCCGGTCGCGCTGAAGGACAACATCCACACCATCGACATGCCGACGACGGGCGGCGCGCTCGCCTTCGCCGGATTGATCCCGCCGTACCAGGCGACGCTGACGAAAAACCTGCTCGACGCCGGGGCGATCATCATCGCCAAAACCGGGCTGACCGAACTGGCCAACTGGGTCGCCGGCGCGCCGGACCCGATGCCGGGCAACTACAACGCCGTCGGCGGATTCGGTTACAACCCGTACGATCCGCGGCCCGATCCGCGTCCGCAGTTCTTCGACGGCCGTCCCGCGCTTCAGACCGGCGGTTCCAGTTCCGGCATCGGCACCGCCGCCAGCTTCTGGGCCGCCAACGTCGGAAGCGACACCGGCGGCTCGGTGATCAGCCCGTCGAACGCCAATATGCTGGTCGGCATCCGGCCGACGATCGGACGCATCAGCCGCTACGGTGTCATCCCGATCACCGCCGACCACGACACCGCCGGACCGATGACGCGCACGGTCACTGACGTCGCGATCATGCTGGGCGCGCTCGAGAGCCCCTCGCCGGATCCGAATGACGCGGCGACCCAGACGTGCACCCCGCCGCCGGGACGCGACTACACGAAGTTCCTGAACGCTGACGGATTGAAAGGCGCGCGCATCGGCATCCCGCGCGTGTTCTATTACGATCGCGCCACGCTGCCGGGCGACGAGGATTCGCACCCGTCGAGCGGCGCCGGCCGCGGCGGCCTGAACCCCGACCAGGCGAAAGCGATGGCCGACGCGATCGCTGTTCTCAAGGCCAGAGGGGCGATCGTCGTCGATCCGGCCGATGTGCCGAGTTTCGTCGCGAAGGACGAGGCCCACAACTTCCTGATGTTCGACTATTGCTCGGGCGCCGATCAGGCTCGCGGCAAGGACGAGCACTGTTCGGTGAACTTCAAGTACGGCATGAAGCGCGACTTCAACGCGTGGCTGACAGAGCCTGGGCGCCGCCGCGCCGGTGCCGTCGCTGACGGCGCTGCGCGAATGGAACCTCGCCCACGCGAAGGCCGGCGCGATCAAGTTCGGACAGTCGCGCCTCGATATCTCGGACGAGATGGACCTCGTGCGCGACAAGGCACGCAACGATGCCGACCACAAGAAGGACTGGCAGCTCAGTCGCGCGGAAGGAATCGACGGCGCGCTGGCGCCGCAACACCTGGACGCGATCCTCACGCCCGGCGGCTCGGGCGCAGGCCTCGCCGCCCGCGCCGGTTACCCGATCATCGTGGTGCCGTTCGGCATGGTGCCGAATGCACCGAACCCGCCGTTTCCGGCCGGCTTCAACGCGAAGCTCGCGCCGTTCGGCGTCGGGTTTACCGGCACCTTGTGCAGTGAGCCGAAGCTGATCGAGATCGCGTACGCGTTCGAGCAGGCGACGAAGAAGCGCGTGCCGCCGCCGGCGACACCGTAGGAACAGAGTGTGCCGAAACCGCATAGCTCCCGGGGTAACAGGCGTTAGGATTCTTTCTGTGGCCAGTTCCAAACGTCGTCGTAGTCAGTCACGGCGTGAGACGCCCGAACCGCCGGCGTCCAACCGTAACTTGTACATCGCCTCAGCCGTCAGCCTCGCCGTCGCTATCGCTGTAACTGCGGCGGTTGCCCTGCGCCGCGATCAGCCAGCGCCGCCACCGTCGGCTGTTGCGTCGGCGCCGGCGACTGCGTCTGGATCGACAGCCTCGGCCACCGCGGCCCACGACCACGCTTCGATGCCTGGTATGGCGGCAGCGGAGTTTGGTCCAACTATCGCGAACGTCGCACCGCCGCCCGGTGACGCGCCGAAGGGGATGGTCTGGATTCCGGGCGGCGAGTTTTCGATGGGCGCTGCCGACCCACCCGACATGGACGAGGTCGGGATGAAGGCGACCACTGATTCGCGGCCGATTCACCGTGTCTACGTGGACGGCTTCTGGATGGACACCACCGTCGTCACCAACGCGCAGTTCGAGGAGTTTGTCCGCGCCACGCACTACGTCACCATCGCGGAACGCACACCTACGGCGGCGGACTTTCCCGGCGCGCCGCCAGAGAACCTGGTGGCCGGTGCGGTGGTGTTCTCTCCCCCGTCCGAACCGGTGCCGCTGGACAACTACTTCCGCTGGTGGTCGTACGTGAAGGGCGCGAACTGGCGCCACCCGCGCGGCCCGGACAGTACGATCGACGGCAAAAGTAGCGACCCGGTTGTCGCTGTGGCGTACGACGATGCCACGGCGTACGCGAAGTGGAAAGGCACACGGTTGCCGACCGAGGCGGAGTGGGAATTCGCGGCGCGCGGCGGCCTGAGCGGCAAGCCGTTCGTGTGGGGCGACACCTTTCGTCCCAACGGCAAGTGGATGGCCAATACGTTTCAGGGAAAGTTCCCGGTCACCGATCGCGGCGAGGACGGCGTCGTCGGACTGACCGCCGTCGGCCAGTTCCCACCAAACGGTTACGGGCTATTCGACATGGCCGGGAACGTCTGGGAATGGACCAGCGACTGGTATCGGCCGGACTACTATGCGCAGCTCGTGTCCCAGGGCACGGTCGCGCGCAATCCCGACGGGCCGACGAGGGCGTTCGATCCGTCGGAGCCCAAGGTGCAGAAGCGAGTGCACCGCGGCGGATCGTTTCTGTGCACCGACGAGTACTGTTCGCGGTACATGGTCGGCACCCGAGGCAAAGGCGAACCCGATACCGGCACGAATCATCTCGGCTTCCGCACGGTCAAGCCGGGCATCAGCGCCGGGCACTAGTTCGTCAACCGACTTCGCGCGGAATCAGGTGGATGGCGGTCGCCTTGACGACCGCAACCACCGGCGCACCCTCGATCAATCCCAGTTCCTCGAGCGCAGGACGCGTGATGACGGCGGTCAGCAGGAAGCCGCAGTCCACGGTGACACGGACGACAGCGCCTTCGGGCTGAATCGAGGTCACCCGTCCTTCGAGACGATTTCTGGGGCTGACCTCGACCGTCCGTGACCGCTCGAGCGCCACGTCCTCCGCGCGAATGGAGACGAACACCGTGCGCGCGCCGACGATTGTCTGCGCCACGCGAAGGTCCACGGCGCCGACTCGCACCGTGACGAGCCCTTCGCGATTTTCTCGCACCTCTCCCGGCACCACGGTCTCGACACCGACCGACGCCGCGACCTCGACGTCAATCGGACGGCTGAACACGTCGTGCACGGCGCCGACCTGACGGATATAGCCCCCTGACAGGACGGCCATCCGGTCGCCGAGCGTCAGCGCATCGATCCGATCGTGGGTCACAACCAGGCTCGGCACGCTGATCGAGCGCAGGAATTGCCGCAGTTCGCGCCGCATCGGATCGCGAAGCGGCAGGTCGAGCGCTGCCAGCGGCTCGTCGAGCAGGATGAGACGCGGATCCCTCGCAAGCGCGCGCGCCAGCGCGACCCGTTGCCGCTCGCCTCCTGACAGCGTCGACGGTGAACGCCGCGCCACGTTCTTCAGGTGCACGGTGCGCAACAGCGTCTCGACACGGTCGCGTGCGTCCGACGGCGCCGAGTCCATCCCGAATCGGATGTTCTGTTCGACGGTCAGGTGCGGGAACAGACCATAGTCCTGCGATACGTAGGCGAGCCGGCGGCGCTGCGGCGAAACGTTGACGCCCGTCGATGCGTCGAACCACACCTCGTCGCCGAACCGGATGCTGCCCTCTTGCGGGCGATCGAGCCCAGCCAGGCAGCGCAGGATGGTGGTCTTTCCTGCGCCAGACGGCCCGAACAACACCATCACGTCGTTCTCGCCGGAGTTGAGCTCGAGCTCGGCGTGGACGCTGACGTCCGACGACAGCCGACGAAGGAACGAGGCGATCAGACGCGCGGCCACGTCCGTCCGGACTTTCGCTGCAAACGATAGGTGACGGCGAGCACCACGAATGAAAACAGCAGCAGCAGTGCCGCGGTCCGCCCGGCCCGCGCGTACTCGAACGCCTGCACATCGTCGTAGATCGACACCGACACGGTTCGAGTCCGGCCGGGCAGATTGCCACCGACCATCAGGACGACGCCGAACTCTCCGAGCGTGTGGGCGAAGCTCAGTACCATGCCGGCGACGATGCCGGGGCGCGCGAGCGGAACGACGATTCTTCCGAACGTGCGAAGACGTGATGCCCCGAGGCACCACGCCGTCTCGATCAAGCCGCGATCGACGGCCGCGAATGCCGCGGCAAACGGCTGCACGGCGAACGGCAGGCTGTAGAGCACCGACGCGATCAGCAGTCCCTGGAATGAGAAGACAATCGTCCGGCCGGTGATCGCTTCGTACGCTTGTCCGAGCGGACTGCGCGGTCCGAGCGCCACGAGGACGTAAAAGCCGAGGACGGTGGGCGGGAGAACCAGCGGCAACGCCACGAGCGCGTCGACCGCCCAGCGGCCGCGACGCTGCGAAAACGCCAGCCATGCGGCGAGCGGCAGGCCGACGGCCAGAAGAATCAGCGTCGTCGCGGTCGCGAGGCGAACGCTGAGGGCGATGGCCGGCCAGTCCACCGCCATATGCTACAGCGCCTGGAAGAGGAAGCTACCAGAGCAGCTTCAGTCCCAGCTGCAACTGCCGCGCCGAGGTCGACGTGTTGGTGATCTGACCGGCCGTCGGCGACAGCTCGGGGAATGTCGCGTTCGGCGCCGCCTGCAGCACGTGCGTGATGAGGGTTGGCGTGTTGAAGTTCGCGCGGTCGAGCAGATTGAAGATCTCCAGACGCAGCTGCAGCGTCGTCCGTCCGCTCAGATGTGTGTCCTTGAACACCGAGAAGTCCCAGGTCGCCAAACCAGGACCGGTGTACGCATCGCGCGGCATGTTGCCGTAGAAGCCGCTGTTGCTCGGCGGCGCGATGAATGCGTTCGGGTTGAACCACTGATTCGGATTGCCGGTCACGACCGAACCGGTGAACGCCGGGTTCAGGAACGGCCGCACCGGATTACGCGAGTCGCCGTTGTTCGCCGGATTGTAGGAGAGCTGCGGCGTGAACGGGAATCCTGACTGCAACGTGACCACCGAATTCAGCATCCAGCCACGAGCGAATGCGTTCTGCTGAAACGTCCTCCAACGCAGCGCGTAGATGACGCTGATCGCGCCGGCATTCCGCACGTCGTAGGTCGCCGGCCCCCAGTCGGCCATCGGGTAATACGGATTCGACAGCAGCGCGACGGCGTTGCTGGCCGCGGTCGCGTTCAGCGAATCGCCGTCGTCCATCGCCTTCGAGAGCGTGTAGACGCCGCGGACCGAGAGCCCCGCGCTGAAGCGGCGGTCAAGATCGATCTGCAGCGCGTTGTACTCGCTGTGTCCCCACGACGCCCAGGTCCACGTATTCGCGAGCGCGGTGTTCGGCTTCACCGTCGTTGGGTTGTAGTAGTACCCGCCGGTACCGGCGTTCCGGCGAGCGCGCCCCACACCGGAAGGCCGGTCCCGGGATTGACCGTGGTCGGGAAGGTGGCGGGGCACGGCGACGCCGGGCAGACGACCGGCGCCGGCGCGTTGGCGTCGACGCCGACAATCTGGTGATAGCCGTGGCTGCCGACGTAGCCGACCGTGAGCGACGTTTTCGGCGCCAGCATCCGCTCGACGCGAACGGAGTACGACACGAGCGTCGGCGTTTGCATGTCGGGCTGGACGCCGCCCGGCAGTAGCAGCGCCAGCGGCGAGGTCGGCGGCGGCGCGCTCGGCGAAATCGGAGTACCAGACGCGCCAAAGATATTCGTGAGCGGGGTCGCGCCGATCGTGTAGGTTGGGTTGTAAGGCGCGTTCTGATCCATGCGGTAGCCGAGGGCGTCCTGCAGATCGTTGTAGACGCCGGCGGCGGCGCGAATCACGGTGTCCTCGCCGAACGGTTTCCACGCGACGCCGAGCCGCGGCTGCGGTAGGAACGTGGCGCGGTTCTCGGTGAACGTCGAGTTACCGACCGCCGGCAAACAGACGTTCGACGCCGGTTGCGACGCGCACGTCAGCGCGTTGATGGCCGGAGTGTAGTTGGCGGCGCGTCCGTTGGCTTCATTCCAGCCGCTGCTGAACTCTGCCGCGGAAGCCGAGCGATAGCGTCAGATCCGATCCCGCGCGAATCGTGTCCTGTATGTAGCCGGCGCCGAACAGCGATCGCCAATTCATTGGCGAGGGCGCGGGGTCGTAGAGGAAGCTCGCCGTGCCCGCGAGGAAGTTCGGCAGGCCGGTAAAGGTCATCTGGCCATACTGGCTCAGGGCGATGACTTCGTCCGACCAGAACGGCTGCAGCCACACCCCGACCTTAATCTCGTTTCGTCCCTTCGTCAGCGACACATCGTCTGTGATCGTGAAGAGCTGGCGATTGATGTGAAGGTTGCTGCCGTTGTTGCTCCCGGCCAGCCCCAGCTGCGCCTGCGGATTCGACGCCTGGCTGCCGCCGACGACGACCGCGCCGATGGGCAGACCGGCGAGGAATCCTGGGACCGTCGCCGCTGGCGTGCCCGGGGTCGGCTCACCGGTGAAGTAGTACGCCGCCCGCGAGTAACCGACTCGAAGCGTGTTCAGCATCGTCGGCGACATGACGTGCGTGTCCTGGAAGCTGATCACCTGTTCGCGGAGGCTGAGCAGGTCTGTGCTGTACGGATTGAACGGCGTGGCGGTGTTGGAGTAGCTGTCGTCGATGGTGTAGACGATGTGCGCCGTGTTGTTCGCCGAGAACACCTGATCCAGTCGGCCGGTGCCGAAGTCTTCGCGGATCGTCTGCAGCGGACTGCTCGTCAACTGCGCGACGCCGTCGCCGTTTGCGTTGACCGGAAAGTCGGGCGATCCCGCGGGCGCGATGGGCCAGAGATTCAGGAGTCCCATCGTCTTCACGATTGGCGCCGCGTCCGCTCGTGCCTGCGCATCCGGGACGAACGCGACGGCCGTCTGATGAAGGCTCTGACGGAATCCTTCGTAGCTGCCGAAGGCGAACGTCTTGTCCTTCATGAGCGCGCCGCCGACCGATCCGCCGAACTGGTTTCGATGAAACGGCGGCGGGTCGTTGCCGGTATCGAAGTAATTCGGCGAGTCGAGCGCGCTGTTGCGCAGGAACTCGAACACCGACCCGTGCGCCTGATTCGCTCCCGACTGCGTCACGATCGAGATCTGACCGCCGGGCTTCTTGCCATACTCCGCGCCATACGAGTCGCGCAGAATGTTGAATTCGCGAATCGCATCGATGCCGAGCAGTTGACCGCTGGCGCCGCCCGGCGTCATGTTGTTCTCGGCCGCGCCGCTGAACTCGACGCCGTTCAGTAGAAACAGGTTCTGCTGCGGGCGGTTGCCGGAGACGGAGAACATGTTCGCCGTCGACGAATTCGAGATACCAATGCCGCCGGTCTTCTCCCACGTGAAGTTGACGACACCGGGATTCAGGAGCATGAGCAGGTCGTAGCTGCGTCCGTTCAGCGGCAGATCCTTGACCTGTTCTTCGGTGACGAGACCCGACACGTCAGTCGTGGTCGCGGCGACGGGCGAGAGATCGGCGTTGACCGTCACCTGCGCTTCCACGGCGCCGACCTGCAGACGAACGTCCAGACGCGCCTGCTGTGCCACGACCAGGTGAATGCCGCTCTGCACGAACGTCTGGAATCCGTCCTTGGCCGCCGTCATCTGGTAGGCACCGACCCCAAGCTCCGCCAGACGAAAGCGGCCGAACGCGTCGGTGGTCGTCTGACGCGCGGCCGCGGTTTCGAGGTTGCGCGCAGTTACGGTGACGCCCGGCATCGCGGCACCAGACGGGTCGGATACTGTTCCGGAGATCGAGGCTTCGACTTGTGCGGCGGCAGGCCGGGCCAGGGCGCCGAGCAGGGCGAGCAAGCAAGCCGCAACACGATTTACACGAACCGGGCACACTCGACCGACGCGCATTCAGCCTCCAGCGAGAAGCAAAGCGCATCACTCTATATCGGATGTAACGAATATTCAAACCGCTCTTAATCGTCCCGAACCGACTTGTTCACGCGCCATGGGTCGGCGAAGCGCGGATCGTGCAGCAGCGGTTCATCGGTCAACGCGGTCAGGAACGCGATCAGATCGGCGCGCTGCTCCGGGGTGAGCGTGAAGCCGCGGACCGTCGGGCTCCGGTTCGGATTGGCGTGTCCGATGCCGCGATTGGGACCGTCGCCGATGGTGCGGCCGCCGGCTTCGTAGTGCGCCAGCACCTCTTCGAGCGTCGCGATGCTGCCGTCGTGCATGTAGGGGGAGGTCACGGCGATGTTTCGGAGCGTGGGCGCCTTGAATTTTCCGACGTCCTCAGGCTTCCCGGTCACCTCGTAGATGCCGGTGTTCGGCCGCGGATACGACAACGCACCGGCGATGTTGTAGAGCCCGGTGTTGTGAAACTCGACGCCGGTCTCGTGGTGCCCCTCGAAGTCCACGGCGCCGGAGATGTTGAAGCCGCCGTGACAGCGGAAACACGACAGTGGCTGACTGAAGAACAAGGTCTCACCGCGACGCGCCGCCGCCGGGATGGCGCTGTCGTCGCGGTCGTCGTGATAGCGGTCGTACGGCGACCGCGCTGAAATGATGGTGCGCTCGAAAGACGCCAGCGCCTGGGTCACGTGGTCGATCGTGAACAGATCGTCACCCGGACCGAACGCCTGCTTGAACAACGGTGGGTAGCGTGGTTCCTGCTGCAAACGCACCAGCAGCGCCGTTCCGGGCTGTTGCAGCCCGAGTTCGATCGGATGGTCGCCAAACATCGGCACCAGCGCCTGATCCTCGAGCTTCGTCATCGAAGGATTGCCCCACGTCAGTGCCGCGGCGTAGGCCACATTTACCAGACTCATGGCACCGCGTGGATGCACCTCGCCGGTCGATCCAACCGCCCGCGGTTTGCCGTCGGTAAACGCGCGCGCCTGTTCGTGACAGCTGGCGCACGCCTGGGTGCCGTTGGCGGAGAGGCGCGTATCGTAAAACAGATACCGTCCCAGCTCGGCCTTCGCCTCGGACATCGGATTGGTCGCCGGAACGCGCGGCCTGGGAAATGACTTCGGGAGGTTCCACGCGTAAACCGGCGGCGGCTGCACCGGCGTCGCCGCCAGCACCAGTGTTGCCGACCAGGCCGCAGCGATGACGGCGAATATCTTCCCGCTCACGATCATTTCACGGAGCCGACGACCTCGATGCGCTGCAGCATCCGAACCGATCGGGCGCCGCGCTTGTCATGGGGCGCGACGATGCGGAGTGGTCCCTGGTAGTCGAACAGCGGCTTACCGTCGATGGTATCGGCGACGATGATTTCGTTAGGGGTGAAGGCGGGGTCGAGTTCCGCGAGCGAGAAGATCACCTGATAGCCGTCCCTGGCAGTGGCCTGGACGTAAGTCGTCAGTGCCTTGCCCGACAGCTCGCGACCGAGCGGTGCGCCGGCCCGCTTCAGCAGTTCGCCGACGAGGACGCCTTCGTAATGCACCTCTTTGGCTTCCTCGCTGACGGTCACGGATGTGCGGGGCATCGTCTTGAGCTCGGCGGCAGTGATCGCAAACGGCTTCGGGACGTCGCCGGCGATCTGCAGCGCCGCGTCCGGAGCGACCGCCGCGGCCTGCCCGCGCGCGATGGCGACCGTGCCCAATCCGATCGCGACGACGAAAGCGAACGTGGATGCCGACGCCACGGCTCGGGCACGGACGTACTGCTTCATGACCGGAAATTCTACACCAGAGCCGGCTTGAACCGGCCCGACAGGCGGCTTTCTCCGCGCTGAACCGGCTACAATGAACTCGTGGTCTCCAGGCTTCGCATCGCGTTCTGGCTGGTCGTCGCGACGTTTGCGCTGAGTGGTGTCGCATTCGCGCAGGACCTTAGCAGTCGCGGCCGCTTCAGACCTTCAGTCTGCCCTGCCGGCCGTCGCGGCGCAGTTCGAGAAAGATACCGGCCATCACGTCGGCCTCACCTTCGGATCGTCCGGCAACTTCTTCACCCAGATCGAAAACGGCGCACCGTTCGATGTGTTCTTATCGGCGGACATCGACTATCCGCGCCAGCTCGAACGCTCGGGGAAAGGCGAACGCGGCACGTTGTACGCGTACGCGACCGGCCGGCTGGTGATGTGGACGCGTAATGATTCGGGCATCGATCTCCGTCGCGGGCTCGTCGTCCTCACCGAGGGCCGCGTCAAGCGAATTGCGATTGCCAACCCGGAACACGCGCCATACGGCCGGGCAGCGATGGCCGCGCTGCACCACGAGGAGATCTACAACCGCGTCATCGAAAAGCTGGTGATCGGCGAGAACATCGCCCAGGCCGCCCAATTCGCCCAGTTCGGCAGCGCCGACGTCGGCATCATCGCGCTGTCGCTGGCGCTTTCGCCGGCGTTGCAAAAGGACGGCACCTACGTCGAGATCCCCGAAAGCGCTCACCCGCCGATCGAACAGGCCGCGATCGCCGTCGCGGCGTCGCGGCAACTGGCACTCGCACGTCAGTTCATCGACTATCTGAAGCGTCCCGAGACCGTCCGCCTGCTGCAGTCACTCGGCTTCGCCGCCGCGCCGATCCGCTGATCCGCGGTATGATTCGAGTCGGTTTGCGGAGGCTCAGTCGACTATGTCGCTTCTAACCGTCAGGGTCGCTGCGGAACGGATGGGTATCGGGTACTCAACGCTCAAGCAGTGGATTCATCAGGGAAAGATTCGCACCACCCAGACCGCCGGTGGTCATCACCGCCTCTCGGAAGCCGAGGTGGACCGGATGATCGCCCGGCACTCACCTGCCGGACCGAAGCAGGCCAGGCGGGAAACCGGACCAACCGGCATCATCGTGTCGCTCAGCGGGCGCAATCGCCTTCGCGGCTTCGTCGAGGAGGTCCGTATCGACGGGCTGATGGGCCAGGTCCGCCTGCGCATCGGCGATCAGTCTCTGACCGCCGTCATCACCAGCGACGCACTGACCGAACTCAAGCTTCGCAGAGGCGACGACGCGCTGGCGATCATCAAGTCAACCGAAGTAATGATCGCGCGCGAGGCGGACCCGTCGCGGCCGGTGAAGCGCCGCTCCGTTCGTCGTTAACCACCTCGTCACCCACGCTCGGCCGTCTTCTCGCTCCATCTCGTCCACTCTGCCCTTTACGACTCCACCATTCAAGCCGTATCGAACCGATTTACATGACGTTTCGGTTCGGTTAGTATCGAACCATGCCGCGCGTCGAATGGGCGCTCCTCTGCGACCTCGCATATTTTGATGCCTACCAGAACCTGTGCGTCATCGGCGCCCAGACCCAGACGCCGGTCGCGACGCTCTCGACCGGCACTCATCGTCTGACGATTGCCGCACGCCTTGCTGGCCTGCAGCCGCGGCCCGATGTCGCCGTCTCGATGCTCGTGCCGGATGGCGGTCCGGCCGAGTCCACGTGGGAGCGGATGGACATCGAATCAGTCGGCGACTACCTGCTCGTCCGCCTCGGCGGCGTGCCGATGACAGCCGAGGGCATTTACCGGTTCGAAGTCTCCTTGTACGAACGCGAACTCACCTCGATTGATATCCCCGTTCAAGTCATCGCACATCGGAGCGGCCATGCCGGACTCATTTGAGTTGTCCCGTTATCTGATCGCCTTGTTCGTCAGCGGTGTGTTCTGGATGATGGTGCTGTTTTTTGTCGAAAAGGCCTGGCTGCGCAGTCGTCTCCCCGGCGCGGTGATCGCCGCCACGCTGGTGCTCGCGCTGTCCGCCTGGGCGCTCTTCCGCGTGGTGGTGGATGATGGCGCCTGGACGGTGGCGGCAGGCCAGAACACTGAGATGAGCGCCGACGCCGATCGCTGACCGCCGCGTGGTAACGCTCTGGGTGTGGCCGCGCGACCGACCTACATCGTCAGTGCAACCCGGCTGCTCCTGCGACCACCACTCCGTAGCCGGTTCCCGGTAGCGCGACCCTTTCAGGGTCGCGTCAGACGCGGGCCTGAAAGGCCCGCGCTACACGTCCGATCGCCCAGACCCCAGCCCCCAAGCCCCTATAGTGTCGGCACCATCCACGTGAAGACGTAGGCCTGGAGCATCGCCAGGACGCCGACCAGGAAGGTGAACAGCAGGCTGTGAAAGACCACGCGCGCGAGAATCTCGCCTTCGCGTCCGACCGCGCCGACGCCCGCCGCACCGACCGACAGATTCTGCGGGCTGATCATCTTCCCCATCACACCCGCGGAGCCGTTCGTGGCGCCCATCAGAATCGGATCCAGGCCGGACAACTTCGCGGTCGTCGCCTGCAGCGGCCCGAACAGCGTGTTGGACGAGGTGTCGCTCCCGGTCAAGAACACGCCGATCATGCCGAGCCATGCCGCGAAGAACGGAAACAGCTTCCCTGTCTTCGCCAGCGCCAGCGCCATCGACGAGGTCATCCCCGAATAATTCATCACCGTGGAGATCGACAGGATGAAGGCGATCGTCACCACCGGCAGTTTCAACTGACGCCCGGTCTTGAGGGCGGTGGCGAAGAATGCCTTCGGCGGCACGCCGACGATCACCATCGGGATAAAGGCGATCAGCGCGGCGATCACCACCAGCGTGCCGGCGGCGGCGAGAAAGTCCAGGCGGTAGGTCAACGCATACGGCGTGGACGCTGGGACGACGGGCACTTCGCGCCGGACAATCGGCAATGGTTTGCCGTTCTGCATCGTATAAGCGCCCGGCCAGCTGAATTCCCAAACCGGGAAACGAAGCGCCTGCGGATTCTGCGCCGCGCTCTCGCCGATCCACGGGTCCGGGCACAGTGCGTTCCCGATCTGGCCGCACTTGAAGAGCGCGGTTACGTTCGCCGGCGGCTTCAACTTCGACAGGCCTGCGAGGTTGCCGATCTGCCCGACCAGTACGGTGGCGATCAGGATCAGGTAGGTGGCGTATGCGCGAAACACGCGTCCGGGGCTGTCGCGCGGCGCCGCCGGGAACACCGTGACGTGTTGAGCGCTCTCCTTGAACTCCTGCGCCGGCGTCCACACCTGCAGCAGCAGCGCGACGGAGGTGAGCGAGAAGAGTGCAGCGAGGACGTCCGTCAATTCGGGACCGACAAAATTCGAGACCGTGTACTGGCCGATCGCGAAGGTGGCGCCGGCGACGATCACGGCGGGCCACACTTCGATCATCCGCCGCCAGCCGGCGTAAATCACCACCAGGTAGGCCGGGATGAACAGCGAGAAGAACGGCAGCTGACGGCCGGCCATCTGCGACAGGGCGCGCGTCGTGCTCTGCACGTCGTGGCCGAGCATCGGCGCCAGTAGTCCGCCGAGTGTCGTGACGGGGATGCCGAGCGAACCGAACGCTACCGGCGCCGTATTGGCGATGAGCGACAAGGCCGCGGCCATAATCGGCTCGAAGCCGAGACCGGCGAGCATCGACGCGGTGATCGCGACCGGCGCGCCGAAACCCGCGATGCCCTCAATCAGCGCGCCGAAGCAGAACGCCACCAGCAGCAATTGAATCCGTCGGTCGCTGGTCAGGCGCGAGAGCGACCGGCGAATGACGTCGAAGTCGCCACTCTCGACGGTCAGGTTGTAGAAGAACACCGAGCAGATGACGATCCAGCTGATCGGCCAGAGGCCGTAGGCCATCCCATGAGTGGCAGCCGCCAGCGTCAGCGTGAATGGCATCCCCCAGACCAGCCACGCCAGTCCGAACGCGGCGGCGGCAGCGGCGATCGCGGACTTCCACGGCACGACCCGCAGCCATGCGAGAAGAACGGCGAGCAGCAGCGGCGGCAGCGACGCCACGAGCGCCGACAGGAACACGCTGTCGGCGACGGGACTGTAAACCTGGTGGAAGACATCGGTCATGGCCGAGCATTATGGCATTTACCGTTGAGCGCACAACCGGGATGAGCCACGACGATAGAATGTCGGGAAAATGAGCGACCACCGCGAGACAAACAGTGACGTCAGGCTCGACGTCTGGCTGGACGTCGCATGCCTCTATCGGACGCGGTCCGAGGCACAGAAAGCCTGCAAGTCCGGCAAGGTGACCGCGAACGGCCAGCCGGCGAGGCAGAACCGATCCGTGCGGATCGGCGACGAAATCGAGTTGAGCCGCCCGCTCGGGCGGAAGCAGATGCTGCGCGTTCTGAAGCTCGCCGACCGCCACATCGCGAAAGCAGACGCCCGCACGCTCTACGAGGATCTGACGCCGCCGCCGACCGCGGAGGAAATCGAGATGCGACGCATGGAGCGGATGTTCCGGGCGGCGACGCCGAAGAAATCGCCCGATAAGCGCGACCGTCACGCGCTCCGGCGACTGCGAGGGAGGGAATAGTCGTCAGTCATCAGTCGTCAGTCATCAGTCGCCAGTCGCGGGACTGATGACCGACGACTGATGACCTGGGGACTGACGACTGACGACTGACGACTGACGACTTACTCCACTCTGTTCCCGATATCGCCGCCGGTGTGTCCGGTGCCTTGACGGTAGTTACGGGTGCCGCCGACTTCAGTGCCCAGCCCGCCCGTCACGCCTTCGGTAATCTCACGAGTGCCGGCATGCTCGCTGCTCCCATGCTGCGACCCGCCGTTCATCCCGTCAACGTCATCAGAAACTCCATCGTCTGCATTGGCGCCGCGGCGACGGATCGTGTCGTGCGCCGACGCCTTCGGCGTGATGTCGCCGAGTATCCCGAATGTCGTTTCTTTGCTCATGATGATTCGCTCCTTGGCGGAGAAACTTCGCAAAGCCTGTGCCGTCAACGCAGTTGAGTTGGCGATGCGGACGCCACGGTCGAGTCCGAGCGCGTCAGTTCACTGTCTTCTTGTCGTTCAGCAGGGAATACGCGAGCGCGACGCCGAAGATGACCACAATGAGACCGAGCGAGAGCCAGAGCGGAATCACCATGGCGATGTAGCCGGCGGTGTGGAGGTATTCGAGCAGCAGCTTGAGAGCGACCCAGCCGATGATGATGAACGCGCCATCGACCAGCGGTGGGTAGCGCTCGACCAGCGAGAGCAGCGTGCCGATGACCAGCCGCATCATCGCAATGCCGAGAATGCCGCCGGTGAGAATCACCCAGAGCTTCGACGACATCGCCACGGCGACGAGGATCGAGTCGATGGCGAACACGATGTCGGTGAGTTCCACTTTCACGACCGTGGACCAGAACGGCGTCAGCCCGAGCCAGGAGGTCGCCGGCGGCGCTGTGCGCCGCTCCTCGGCGCTACCACCGCTGAAATGATGAATGACGAGATACAGGAGGTAGGCCGCACCGACGAGCTTCACCCAGCCCAGGCGAATCAGAAAGGCCGCCAGCACGACCGCAGTGGAGCGAAAGGCGAACGCGCCGAGGATGCCGTACCGAAGCGCCTTCTTTTGCTGGCTCTTCGGCAAACCGAGCACGAGGACCGCGAGAACCATCGCGTTGTCGGCGCTCAACAGGCCCTCGAGCGCGACCAGCAGCGCGATTGTGACGAAGTCCGACGGCTGAATCACTCTCTCAGAATACTACCGCTGAAGTTGACACGATCCATATCAAGGTGCATACTGAAGGTCGCATGGGGCTGTCGGAACCGGATCTGTTCTTCATCAGCATCGCCGCGCGCATGCTCGGCATGCATCCACAGACCCTGCGCAAGTACGAACGGCTCGGTCTCGTGCAGCCGACGCGCACAATCGGCAGCATGCGCCTCTACTCGCGCGACGAGCTCGCCCGCATCAAGGTCATCAAGCGCCTGGTGGACGATGGCGGCATCAACCTGGCGGGGGTGCAGCGGCTGCTCTCGATCGCCGAAGTCATTCAGCGCCTTCGCCCGCTCATCCAGGACGAAGCGCTGTCGGCGCGCGATACCCGCCGCGTGGCGCAGGAACTGGACGCGGTCAGCCGCATGCTCGGATTCGAATAGCGATGGATTTCAAAGACTACTACTCGACGCTCGGCGTGGCGAAGACCGCCACCGCCAAGGAAATCAAGGCGGCCTACCGCAAACTGGCACGGAAGCACCATCCCGACGTCAACCCGGGCGACAAGTCCGCCGAGGGGAAGATCAAGGACCTGAACGAAGCGTACGAGGTGCTCAGCGACGCCGACAAGCGCAAGAAGTACGACGAGCTCGGGGCGAACTGGCGCGCCTACGAGCAGGCCGGGCCAGGCGCCGGGGCCGGGGCCGGCTATGCTCGCGGATTCGATCCGAGCCAGGGCGGCGGCTGGAACGTCAACTTCGGCGGCGGTGGCGGTGGTTCGCGCACCATGACCGAGGAAGAGATGCGGGACATGTTCGGCGGCGGCGCCAGTCCCTTCTCCGACTTCTTCAACACCTTCTTCGGCGGCGGGCAGCAGGCGGAAGAGCCGAGGGGACGCGCGCGCGGCACTCGCGGCGGCCGTGTCGCCCGCGCGGGCCGGGACGTCGAACAGGAAATGGACCTCGGTCTCGAGGACGCCTTTCACGGCGCGATGCGCCGGCTGTCAATCTCCTTCGACGGCGAGCCGCGCACGGTGGACGTCCGCATTCCGGCCGGGGTCAGCGACGGCTCGCGAGTGCGCGTCGCCGGCGAAGGCGAACGCGGCACGGGCGGCGGCAAGGCCGGCGACCTCTATCTCCGCCTCCGGATTGCGGCGCATCCACAGTTCGAGCGCAAAGGTCGCGATCTCTACACCCACGTGTCGATCGGTCTGACCACCGCGGTGCTCGGCGGCGAGGTGGAAGTGAAGACGCTCGGCGGCAAGTCGCTTCGGCTCAAGATTCCGCCGACGACGCAGAACGGTCAGGTTTTCCGACTGAAGGGCCACGGCATGCCGGTCACCGGCAAACCGGAGGAGCACGGCGACCTCTACGCGACGGTCGATGTCCAGCTGCCGCGCGACCTTTCGCCCGAGCAGCGCGCGCACTTCGAGGCGTTGCAGAAACTCGAAAAGGCATCATGAACATCAACAAGTACACCGAAAAAGCGCGCGAAGCGGTCGCTGCGGCGATCGAGCTGGCGCGCCAGAGCAACAACCCGCAGGTCGAGCCGGAGCACCTCCTGGTCGCGCTCGTCGAACAGGCGACGGCATCGTTCCCGAGCTGCTGCGAAAGATGAACGTCGACGCCGCCGGCGTCGTCCGCGGCGGACGCGAACTGCTGAAGAAGCTCTCGCAGGCATACGGCGGCTCCGAGCCGGGCATGTCGCCGCGCTTCAAGCTGGTCACCGACCAGGCCCAGGCCGAAGCCGACCGGATGAAGGACGATTTCGTCAGCACCGAGCATCTCTTCATCGCCGTCGCGGACGAAAGCGGCCGCTCCCCTTCCGCGCTGCTGCTCAAACAGCAACAGGTGACCCGCGACGCGATTCTGCAGGCGCTCTCGACCGTTCGTGGCTCCCAGCGTGTGACCAACGAGAATCCCGAGGGCACCTATCAGGCGCTCGAACGCTATGGGCGCGATCTGACCGACTTGGCGCGCAAAGGCAAGCTGGATCCGGTGATCGGCCGCGACGAAGAGATTCGCCGCGTCATCCAGGTGCTGTCCCGCCGCACGAAGAACAATCCGGTGCTCATCGGCGAGCCCGGCGTCGGCAAGACCGCCATCGTCGAAGGACTCGCAAGCCGGATCGTCCGCGGCGACGTTCCCGAAGGGCTCAAGAACAAGCGCATCGTCGCGCTCGACATGGGCGCGCTGATCGCCGGCGCCAAGTACCGCGGCGAATTCGAGGAGCGGCTGAAGGCGGTGCTCAAGGAGATCACCGACGCGCAGGGCCAGGTGATCCTCTTCATCGACGAGCTGCACACCGTGGTCGGCGCAGGCGCGTCGGAAGGCTCGATGGACGCCTCGAACATGCTGAAGCCGATGCTGGCGCGCGGCGAACTGCACACGGTCGGCGCGACGACGCTCGACGAGTACCGGAAATACATCGAGAAGGATGCCGCGCTCGAACGCCGCTTCCAGACGGTGCTGGTCAGCGAGCCGACCGTCGAGGACACGATCAGCATCCTGCGCGGCCTGCGCGAGCGCTACGAGACTCCATCACGGCGTGCAGTCTCAAGGACTCGGCGCTGGTCGCCGCTGCTGTCCTCTCGAACCGCTACATCGCCGACCGGTTCCTGCCGGACAAGGCGATCGATCTCGTGGACGAGGCGGCGTCGAAGCTGCGGATGGAGATCGACTCGATGCCGGTCGAGCTCGACGAGCTCGAGCGCCGCATCATGCAGCTCGAGATCGAGCGCGAAGCGCTGCGAAAGGAAAAGGACAAGTCGTCGAAAGAGCGGCTCGCGAAGCTCGAGAAGGATCTCGCCGACCTCAAGGAAGATCGCGGACGGCTGGCCGCACACTGGCAGCAGGAGAAGGACGCGATTCAGGCGTCCCGCAAGCTGAAGGAAGAACAGGAGGCGCTGCGACTCGAGATCGAGAAGGCGCAGCGTGCCGGCGACTATACCAAGGCATCCGAGCTCCAATACGGCCGCGTGCCGGCGCTGGAACAGCGCATTCGTGAGGAAGAAGCGCGACTCGCCGACGTCCAGAAGGGCAAGCGGATGCTCAAGGAAGAAGTCGACGAGGAGGACATCGCCGACGTCGTCAGCAAATGGACCCACATTCCGGTCAGTCGTCTGATGGAGGGCGAGGTCCAGAAGCTGATCCACATGGAAGAGCGGCTTCACCAGCGCGTGATCGGACAGGACGAAGCGATCGGCGCGGTGTCGAACGCCATTCGACGCGCACGCGCGGGCCTGCAGGATCCCAATCGCCCGCTCGGCAGTTTCCTGTTCCTCGGGCCCGACCGGCGTCGGCAAGACCGAGCTCGCGCGCGCGCTCGCCGAGTTCCTGTTCGATGACGAGCAGGCGATGGTGCGCATCGACATGTCCGAATACCAGGAGAAGCACACGGTGTCGCGGATGATCGGCGCGCCTCCAGGCTACGTGGGCTACGACGAGTCCGGACAGCTCACCGAAGCCGTTCGTCGTCGTCCCTACGCGGTCGTGCTGCTCGACGAGATCGAGAAAGCGCATCCCGACGTGCTGAACGTCCTGCTGCAGCTGCTCGACGATGGCCGGCTGACGGACGGTCAGGGACGAACCGTCGATTTCAAGAACACCGTCGTCATCATGACCTCGAACCTCGGCAGCCAGTTCCTGATCGATGACATCAACGAAGGCACGCGACGGCAGGTGATGGACGCAGCTGCGCGAGCACTTCCGGCCGGAGTTCCTGAACCGGATCGACGAGATCATCTTCTTCCACGCGCTTGGACGCGAGCACATGAAGCGGATCATCGACATCCAGCTCGCCGGCCTGGTGAAACGCCTCGACGAGCGCAAGATTCACGTCACGATGACCGATGCCGCGAAGGATCATCTGGTCCGCGAAGGCTACGATCCGATCTACGGCGCCCGCCCGCTGAAGCGGACCATCCAGCGGCGCGTGCTCGACCCGCTCGCGCTGCGGGTGCTCGAAGGCCAGTTCCTCGAGGGCGACACGGTGGTGGTGGACGTGGCCGACGGCGGTCTGGTGTTCCAGAAACGCGAGGCGGTGAAAGCGTAGTGGCTGGAAAGCGTTCGACTCCCCGGTTCAATCCGCGCAGCGGCGATCGTCGCGGCCCCGCGAAGCTCGGCCAGCGGCCTTCGTCGTCGCTCTGGTTCGGCCTCGCGCTGCTCCTGTTGCTCGGGCTGGCGCAGGTCTATTTCCTGGCGCCGGCCGGCCGCACGATCCCGTACTCGGAGTTCAAGACGCTGCTGAAGGACGGCAAGGTCGCCGAGGTGGTCGTCAGCGGCCAGACCGTGCACGGCACGCTCAAGGACGAGCCGGACAAGACCAAGCAGTTCACCACCACCCGGGTCGACGATTCAAAGCTGACCGAGGAGCTGGAAGCCAAGGGCGTGAAGTACAGCGGCGAGCTGGACAATCACTGGATGTCCGACTTGCTCGGCTGGATCGTCCCACTGCTCTTCTTCGTCGGCATCTGGGGATTCTTCTTCCGGCGGATGAGCGGCGCGGAGGGCGGCGTGATGTCGTTCGCGCGGAGCCGCGCGAAGATTTACGCCGACGATGAGGTCAAGGTGCGGTTCGTGGACGTCGCTGGAGTGGACGAAGCCCGCGAAGAGCTCAAGGAGATCGTCGAGTTCCTGAAGACGCCGAAGAAGTACACCAATCTCGGCGGCCGGATCCCGAAGGGCGTTCTGCTGGTCGGACCTCCGGGCACCGGCAAGACGCTGCTGGCGCGCGCGGTCGCCGGCGAAGCCCACGTGCCGTTCTTCAGCCTCAGCGGATCCGAATTCGTCGAGATGTTCGTCGGCGTCGGCGCTGCTCGCATCCGCGATTTGTTCCAGCAGGCCGAAGCCAAGGCGCCGGCATCGTCTTCATCGACGAGCTCGACGCGCTCGGCAAAGTCCGATCGCAGAGTCCGCTCGGCGGCCACGAAGAGCGCGAGCAGACGCTCAATCAACTGCTCGCCGAGATGGACGGCTTCGACTCGCGCAAGGGCGTCATCATCATGGCGGCGACCAACCGTCCGGAGGTGCTCGACCCGGCGCTGCTGCGCCCCGGGCGGTTCGACCGCCAGGTTCTGGTGGACAAGCCGGACGTCAAGGGTCGCGAAGAGATCCTGCGCATCCACGCCAAAGGCGTGAAGATGGCCGACGGGCGTGGACTTGCGTGTCGTTGCGGCCCGCACCGCCGGGTTCGCCGGCGCGGATCTCGCCAACCTCGTCAACGAGGCGGCGCTGCTCGCGGCGCGCAGGCGACAAGACCGAAGTCGACATGCGCGATTTCGAGTCCGCGATCGATCGAGCTCATCGCCGGGCTCGAAAAAAAGCGCGTGATGAGCATGAAGGAACGCGAGATCGTCGCCTACCACGAATCGGGCCACGCGATCGTGGCGACCGTGCTGCCCGGGCTCGATCCGGTCCACAAGATCTCGATCGTCCAGCGCGGGTTCGGAGCGCTGGGCTACACCATGCAGCTTCCGCTCGAGGATCGGTACCTGATGCAGCGCAGCGATCTGCACAGCCAGCTCGCCGTGCTCCTCGGCGGACGCACGGCGGAAGAGATTGCGCTCGGGGAAATCTCGACCGGCGCGCAGAACGACCTGCAGCGCGCCACCGACATGGCGCGGGCGATGGTCACCGAATGGGGCATGAGCGACTCGCTCGGCGCGGTGAATTACGACGGCAACAAGCGGGCCCGCTTCCTGGACATCCCGATGCCGCAGGAACGCGGACTCTACAGCGAGAACACCGCCGAGAAGATCGACGCTGAAATCAAACGCATCGTCACCGATGCCCACCAGAAAGCACGCGATATCCTGAGCGCCCATCGCGCCAAGCTCGAAAGCGTCACGCGCCGGCTGCTCGAAGTCGAAGTGATGGAAGGCGACGAGCTCCGGACGCTGCTGACGGCGGCGGACTGACGCGCGGGACGGTGAAAGGCCGTCCCCTACGCCTGTCTATTTCGCCGGACTCTATTTCGTCGGCGCTTTCTTTGGCACCAGACGCAGGATCTTGCCGGCGTTGCCGTCGGTCAGGACGTAAAGTGCGCCGTCAGGCCCTTCGCTGACGCCTCGGATTCTGGTGTTCAGTTCGGTCAGCAGGCGTTCCTCACCGATCACCCGCTCGTCCTTCAGCACCAGCCGGACCAACGCGCGCTCGACCAGCGCCGACACGAACAGATCGCCCTGCCAGGCCGGAAACAATTTGCCGGTGTAGAAGCCGATGCCGGCCGGGGCGATGTCGGGCGTCCAGAAATATACCGGCTGCGTCATGCCTTCCTGCGCTGTCTTGTCGTGATTGATCGGCTTGCCGGAATAGTCGCGACCGTAACCAACCACCGGGAAGCCGTAGTTCTTCCCTTTCTCGATCATGTTGATCTCGTCGCCGCCGCGCGGACCGTGCTCGCTTGCCCACAGCTTGCCGGTGTGCGGATGGATCGCAATTCCCTGCTGGTCCCGGAAGCCGAGTGCGAAGATTTCCGGACGCGCATCGCTGCGGCCGACAAACGGATTGTCTTTCGGGATCGATCCGTCCGGGTTGATCCGCAACACCTTGCCCATGTCGCTGTCGAGTTGTTGCGGTTGCGGCCAATCGGACGCGTTGACGCGGACGCTGGACGGAATCGTGGAGGTGATGAGCAACGTGCCATCAGGCGCCTGAATCAGTCGGCCGCCGGTGCCTTCCGCATCGAGCAGGACCTTCAGATCGGTCAGCCGCCGATCGTCAGCGGACAACTTCGTGCTGGCGACCAGCAGCACACCGGGACTCTGCGGCAGCGCCGCTTCGTTGCTGCCGTCCGGAAGCACCGTGTAGGTGAGGTAGATCGTGCGATTGGTCGCGAATGCCCGATCGGCTCGGACTTCGAAGAGGCCCTGGCCATGCGCCCACAGGTTCCCGGGCAGGCCCTCCAGCGGTTCGGACACCTTGCCGTCGGTTCCGACGATCTTGATGCGGCCCGGACGCTCACCGACCAGCATCCGGCCGTCGGGCAGGAAGCTGAAACAGAACGCTCCCGAGATGCCTTCGGCAACCGTCTCGACGTCGTACGCGGCCACTCGCGCCGGAGCCGGCGCACGCGTCTGACCGAGCCACGCCGGAATTGGCGCGTAGCCGTCCGGCGCTGCACTGCCGTCTTCGGGCTTCGGTGGTCCGGCCGGCGCGGGAGGCCGGGGCACGGCGCGTACTTGCGGCGCCGCGATCACGAACGCGCCGCCAAGCATCAGGGACATCACGCAGCCTGCGATCGCCTTTCGCATCACGCCTCCTGCAAAACGGGAGATTGCTATACTCGAAGTGCCTGCTTCATTCATGTCGTAAGGAATTCTTGATGCGATCGAAGAGTCTCGTGTTGTCGATCCTGTTTGCCTCGGTGACGCTCGCCGCGTCGGCATCGGCACAGCAACCGCCGCCGCCGGGCGCGCCGCTTCCGCCTCCGCAGCAACCGCCTCCGGGGGCCGCGATGCCGGCTCCCCCAGTGTACCCGGCGGAAGAGCTCGACCGGATCGTCTCGCCGATCGCCCTGTACCCGGATCCGTTGCTGGCCCAGGTGCTCGCGGCCGCGACGTTTTCACCGGACATCCCTCCCGCGGCGCAGTGGGCCGATCAGCACCACTACCTGACCGGACAGGCGCTGGTGAACTCGATGACCGCGGATCGGCTCCCGTGGGACCCCTCCGTCCAGGCACTGCTGCCGTTTCCCTCCGTGCTCGGCATGATGGCGTCCAACATGCCGTGGACCGAAGAACTCGGCGCGGCGTTTCTCGCCCAGCAGCCTGAGGTGATGAACGCGGTTCAGCGCATGCGTCAGCGAGCGCAGTCGTATGGGTACCTGCAGTCCAACGCGCAGGTCGCCGTGCACACCGGACCGTACATCGAAATCGCGCCGGTCAATCCCGCCGTCGTCGTGGTGCCCTACTACAATCCGGTCGTCGTGTTTGCGCCGCCGCGGCCTGGCGTCGTCGTCTACGGCGCGATCGGGTACGGCTACGGCGTGACCGTTGGTGCGGCGTTCGCACCATGGGGCTGGGGCGCGACCCACTTCGCCTGGAACACCCACGTCGTGGTCGTGAACAACGCGCCCTGGCAGCGGGCGTGGACCAACCGCACGGTCTACGTGCATCCGTATGCGGTGCCGCGCTACGCCGTGGATCGACGAGCGCCTGAAGTGCACCGCGTTGTGCAGCGGAGTCCCGCCGAACGCGAAGCCGAGCGCACCGGTCACGTCGTCCATGAAGAGCACCGGAAGGAAGAAGCTCAGAAGAAACAGGACGAGCACAAGAAGCAGTGAGTCACACGGCCAGGTCGTGGTGCCCGCGGGCGGGTCCCCACTGAGTGAGCGCGATCGCGACGCCGACGCTCTGCACCACGACGACCAGGGCCACGCAGGCTGTCCAGCCGCCGGCATTCCAGAAGAGCGACGGCAGCGCCGCGCCGGTGCTGCCGCCGGCGTAATAGAAGGTCGAATACAAACCCACCGCAACGCCGCGATCCTGAGTGGTGACCGCCCCGATGTAGCTCGTGGCGGTCGCCTGCGCAACGAAGACGCCGGTCGCGCACGAGCGCCAGCCCGGCGACGATCGCGGGCAGTGACGGCGCGAGCGTCAGCAACGCGCCCGCGGCACCGAGCGCCATCGCCGATCCGAGGCCGGCGCGATGCCCGTAGATGTCGATCCATCGGCCTGAGATCGGCGTGACGACCGCGCCGACCAGATAGACCACGAACAGCCAGCCAAGCGCCTGCGTGCTCAGCTCGAACGGCGGCGCCGCCAGGTGGAACGTCACGTAGGTGAACATCGCGACCTGCGTGAAGAGCACGGTAAACCCCACACCGCATGTGGCGACAAGGCGTCGATTCGCGAGGAGGTGCCCGAGTCCGCCTCGGGTTGCGGGCGACGACACCTTCACGTGGCGCTTCTCGCTGGGCAGCCAGAAGAACAGCGCGGCGGCGATCAGCGCGTTGAACGCTGCAAGCGCGACGAACGACATCGACCAGCTGAAGGCGGCGGCGGTCAAGCCGGCGACCAGCCTGCCGGTGAATCCGCCGACGACCGTCCCGCTCATGTACATCGCGGTGCCGCGTCCGGCGCGGTCGGGCGGCCAGACTTCGTGGACGTAGGCAATCGCGCTCGCGAAAATCCCGGGCGTCGCCAGACCCTGCACGAACCGCCACGCGATCAACTGGTGCAGGCTGCCCGAGGTCGCCGCCATGACCGTCGTCACCGTCAACGCACAGGCCGATCCGAGGATGACGCGGCGCAGGCCGAAGCGATCGGCGACGCGCCCGATGATCGGTGCCGCGATCGCCACCGCGACGGTCGGCGCGGTCACCGTCAGGCCGACCTCGAAGGTGGACGCGTGGAACGTCTTCGCCAGCAGCGGCAGCAGCGGCTGCGTGGCGTAGAGGTCGAGAAAAGCCGCGAACCCGGCGAGCGTGATCGGTAGTGTCGGCGGCGGTCGCATCTGCTGCCTGACTATACTGTGCCGATTGCGATCCGTGCTGCCACGCTCGACGCCGCTGCTCTGGACGATCGCGTTTCTTGCCTTCGCGGGTCTGGCCGCGATCGCGGGACGCGTGCCGATCAGCGAAGGCGACGATGCCTTCTACGCGTCGGTGGCGCGGGCGCTGCCCTCCCACGGCAACTTCGACGTGACCAGGTTTTATGGTCCGGTGTTCTTTCGAACAGTCGCGCTGACGTTTTCGTGGTTTGGTTTTTCTGTCGCCTCGCTGCGCGTCACCTCGCTCGTCGGCGCACTGCTCATCATCATTGCGGGCCTGGTGATGGCGCGCCTGTTTGGCGCCAGTCGGCGCGAACAGGCATGGACCTGTGCGCTACTGGTCCTGTCGCCGGAAGTCGGGTGGGCGGCCACCGCCGGCCGGATGGACTCGCTCGCGGTCGGGCTCGAATTGCTGGCGCTGGCGGCGCTCGTCCGCGGTCTCCTCACGGAGAACGGCGCGGCGGGGTTCGGCGTGCTCGCGGGCAGCGCGCTCGCAGCGGCGGCTTTGACCACTCCCCGCACGTTCCCGTTCCTGTTCGGACTCGTTACCGCCGTCGCCTACGGACTGACGGCGTCGGAAGGACGCCGACGCGCGCTGGCGTCCCGCCTGTTCCTCATCGCCGGCATCACGTCACTGACGCTGATCTCGATCTGGATGGTCATCGGCGCCGGCGGGTTCAGCTTCTGGATCCGAACGATGTGGGCGGTCGCGTCCCATCAGCGAGACGATGTGGCGCTGCTGCCTGGCGTGCGCGTGCTGGCGTTCGGCTGGGCGCGGGCGGTCACGCCGGTTGTAGCGGTCGTCGGCGCACTGGCGATTGCGGCTCGACATCCGAGCCACGATCGCCGGCAGCTCGCAGTGGTCGTGACCCTGGTCACTGCCTGGACAACCTTTGTCGTCTCCGCCACGCTTTTCACGCTGACGTTCTTCTACGCAACCTACGTGATCGTGCCGCTGCTGGTGGTCGTGCTCGCGCTGGCGCCTCGCCTGCCAATCTCCCGGCACACGGCGGGCGTCATGGGGCTTGCGCTGCTGCTCGTCTTCGGCACGATCAGGATCGGCAAGCACGTCCGCGCCGCGATCACCTGGTCCGCACGCGATCCAGGAACGGTCGCGGCTTTTTTGAAGGCGCACGTTCCGCCCGGCTCAATTGTGATCGGCCCGCACTACCTGTATGAGTTTCCGGCCGTGCAGGCGGGCTCGCGCTTTCGAACCGCGAATCCGGTGAGCTGGGCGGACTGGACGCTGTGGATTCCCGAGGCTCGTGGCCAGGGCGGCAGTCCAGTTGAGGAGGTCACGCCGAAATTCCTGCTGTGGCCGACCGACGAGTCGATGGTCTACGGGCCGCCGCCTGTCGATGACTGCGCGCCTGGAGCGGCGTTGGCGGTTTACGAGCCGCCGGCCGACGACTTGCCGGGGCTGGCACGCCTGATCGCCACCGACGATCTGCGCGGCTATCCGCGGGCACGGCTGTCGCGACTCGGCGCGGCGTGCCGGACGGTGGATTACTGAGCGGGCTTGTCGTCGCTGCCGGCGACCGCGGCTTCCGCCGCCGCGAAGCCGATCTTCGAGTGCGTGCCGTCACAGAACGGCTTGTTGGTGGAACCGCCGCAGCGGCACAGCGCGATCGGGCGCCGCGCGACCGGATAGGCGTTGCCGTTCCAATCCACCACCGTCACGTCATCGCCTTCGACCAGATATGGTCCGTTCATCCTCAGTTTGATCGTCGTCATCGCCGTGCTCCTCCGTCCGCGTACTCTTTTGGGCTCTGTGTCCCTGGTGTCCTCTGTGTCGAAATCACTTTTGCATGGAGGACAGAAAATCGGCGTTGGTCTTCGTTTTCGACATCTTGTCGATCAGCAGCTCCATCGCCTCGACCGGCGAGAGCGGGTTCAGCACTTTTCTCAGCACCCAGATGCGGTTGAGATCGTCCTTCGGGATGAGCAGCTCTTCTTTCCGGGTCCCGCTCTTCTGGACGTCGATCGACGGAAACACGCGCTTGTCGGTCAGCTTCCGGTCGAGATGGATTTCCATGTTGCCGGTGCCCTTGAACTCCTCGAAGATGATGTCGTCCATCCGCGAGCCGGTGTCCACGAGTGCCGTCGCCATGATGGTGAGCGAGCCGCCCTCTTCGATGTTGCGCGCGGCGCCGAAGAAGCGCTTCGGCTTCTGCAGCGCGTTCGAGTCGAGGCCGCCGGACAGCACCTTCCCCGACGGCGGGATCACGGTGTTGTAGGCGCGTGCGAGACGGGTGATCGAGTCGAGCAGGATCAGCACGTCTTTCTTGTGCTCGACCAGGCGCTTGGCTTTTTCGATCACCATCTCCGCGACCTGCACGTGCCGCTGCGCCGGCTCGTCGAACGTGGACGAAATCACCTCGCCCTCAACCGAGCGCTGCATGTCGGTGACTTCTTCCGGCCGCTCGTCGATCAGCAACACCATCAGGTAGATTTCGGGATGGTTCTTCGCGACCGACTGCGCGATGCTCTGCAGCAGCATGGTCTTGCCGGTTCGCGGCGGTGCGACGATCAGGCCGCGCTGGCCCTTGCCGATCGGGGTCCAGAGGTCCATCACCCGGGCGGAAATGCTGTCCGGTAACTCGAGGGTGATGCGCTCCTGCGGGTAGAGCGGCGTGAGGTTTTCGAAGAACAGCTTTTCGCGCGCCTGATCCGGCGCCTCGAAGTTGACCGCTTCGACTTTGATCAACGCGAAATAGCGTTCGCCTTCCTTCGGGGGCCGAATCTGACCCGACACCGTGTCGCCGGTCTGCAGGTCGAATTTCCGGATCTGCGACGGCGAGACGTAGATGTCGTCCGGGCCGGGCAGGTAGTTGTAATCGGGCGCACGCAGGAAGCCGAAGCCGTCCGGCAGCACCTCCAGCACACCTTCGGAGAAGATGAAGCCGCTCTGCTCGGTCTGCGCCTTCAGAATCTGAAAAATCAGCTCCTGCTTCCGCATGCCTGTGGCGCCGCCGACGGTGAGGTCCTTGGCGATCTGGGTGAGCTTCTGAATGCTCATGTCCTTCAGATCGGTGATGTTCAGGCCTTCGCCCGGGCGCCGCACCGGCTGCGCCGCCGCGGCGGGTTGCTCGGGGGTGGCGGCGCCGGCGGTGGCTTCGGCGTTGTCGGATGGCGTCTGACCGTTTGCGCCTCGCCCTTGACCGGGGCGCTTGTGATTACTGGGCATGAAAGCTCTCGAGCATGGAATGGAGGTGTTGTCGAAACACGGGCCGGCGGCCCGAAGGATTCAGAGAGGTGTGGTAGCCAAAGCGAGTATAGGACCGGCGGGGCTCAAGTTTCAAGCCCGCCCCGCGCGTCAGAGCACGTAAGGATTCTGTCCGATGGACATGATGCTGCAGGCGACGATCGGCTGAATGCCGAGCGCCCGGGCACGGGCAATCAGCTCGTCGCTCTCGGCCCCCGGGTTGATCCACACCTCGGGAATACCTTTCCGGGCAATCTCGGCAATGACCTGTTCGCCGATCGAGGGCTGCAGGTAGATCGACGCCATGTCGATGGGTCCCGGCACGTCGAGCACCGACGCATAGGCCTTCAGGCCTTCAACCTCGGTCTCGTGCGGATTGATCGGGATGACCGTGTAGCCCTGATCGCGATACGCCCGGACGGCGCGGTTGCCGAACTTGTGGCGATTGGTCGAGGCGCCGATCACGGCGACGATCTTGGACATCGACTCAGTATACGACTCTCACTGCGGCGGCGTCTTCGCCGTCCCAGCGCAGGCGATCACAACGTTCGAACGCAGAGCACGCGGAGTTCGCAGAGCACGTCAAGCAAGAAGGGAATGAGGTGTCGAGGTCGTTTGCGGCGCGTGCTTGCCGACGAACTCCAGCAGCCGGGCACTACCCTCTTTGAGCAATGCCATCGACGTCGCGAACGAGATGCGGATAGTGCCTGGCGCGTCGAATGCTTCGCCAGGCGTGACCGCCACTCGCGACTCCGCGAGCAGCGCGTCGGCGAACTCGACCGACGTGCGCAGACCGTCCGTGGACAGGACATCGCTGATGTCCACGAACATATAGAACGCACCAGCCGGCTTGTTGCAGTGCAGGCGCGGATCCGCCGTCAGCCACGCGTGCAGCTGATCGCGGCGGACGCGATACTCGTCGAGCATCTTCTGCACCGGCTCCTGCGAGCCGACCAGCGCGGCGAGGGCTGCCTTCTGCGTGATCGAGGTGACGTTCGAGGTGGAGTGGCTCTGGATCGCCGAGGCAGCGGCGATCATCGCGGCCGGTCCGATCTGCCAGCCGCAGCGCCAGCCGGTCATCGCATAGGCCTTCGACGCCGACCCGCAGAGCACGGATTGCTCCGGACACGTCTCGGCCAGCACCCGCGGCAGGTTGTGCGGCACGTTGTCGAAGATCAGTTTCTCGTAGCAGAGATCGACGACGATCCAGATGTCTCGTGCGGCGGCGACCTCGGCGATCGCACGCAGTTCCGATTCAGCGACCAGCGCACCGGTCGGGTTGCCTGGCGAATTGATGATGATGCCGCGCGTCCGTGGAGTGACCGCGGCGAGAATCGCCTCCGCACTCACGGCGAAACCGTCCTCGACGTGGGTCCGCACCACCACCGGAGTCGCCTCCGCGAGCTTGACCTGCTCGGTAAGCGTGGGCCAGTACGGCGCGTGCGTGATCACCTCGTCCCCGGGCCCAAACAGCGCCAGCGCGCGTGTTGTACAGCGCCTGCTTGCCGCCGGCCGTCACCACCACCTGCGACTCGGTGTAGCTGACGCCGTAGTCGGCTTTGTAGCGGTCGCAGATGGCCCGCTTGAGATCGGCAGTGCCTGACGCCGGCGTGTAACGGGTGAAGTTGGCGTCGATGGCAGCATGGGCCGCGCTCTTGATCGCGTCCGGTGTCGGGAAGTCCGGTTCGCCCGCACCAAAGTCGATCACCTCGACGCCTGACCGCCGCAACTGGTCCACCGCAGCGGTGACCTTCATCGTCGGCGATCCGGAAATTCGCGTGGTGCGCTCCGCCAGCCTGGCCATGGTTACTTTTTCAGTCCTTTGATGCGCAGCCGCTCTTCGACCAGATCCGGCACCAGGCCCTGGACCCGTCCGCCGAGCGAAAACACTTCCTTGATCAGTCGCGAGCTCAGATAGGTGTATTTTTCAGCCGGCATCATGAACACGGTTTCGATCGACGGCTTCAGGTGCTGGTTCATCAGCGCCATCTGAAACTCGAACTCGAAGTCGGAGACGGCGCGCAGGCCGCGCACGATCACTTGCGCCTGCCGGCGCTCGACATAGTCCACCAGCAGACCGTTGAACGTATCGACTTCGACATTCGGAAACGGCGCGAACACGCTGCGGGCGATTTCGACCCGCTCGTCCATCGAGAACAGCGGCGCCTTCTCCGCATTGATCAGAATCGCCACGACGATCCGGTCGAACAGGCGCGCGCCACGCGAGACGATGTCGACGTGGCCGTTGGTCAGCGGATCGAACGAACCTGGGTAGACGGCTACAGTGGGCATGAGTAAAAAGAGAGCGCAGAGTCGCCGCTGGTTACCTGACGGCCGCGCACCAGCGTGCCGGCCGCTTCCGGAGACGGCCGCCGCTTCGCGTGTTCCAGAATCAGCACCCCGCCCGGCGTCAACAGATCCGCGGCGCGGGCAATCACCGCCGCCACTTCGTCTGCCGGCGCGTCGTACGGTGGATCGAACAACGCGACATCGATCGAAGATGCCGGCACGTTCTCGATGGCGCTCTCGATGCGACCGCGGACAATAGCATAGCCGTTTTCGACGCCGCAGTGCGCCAGGTTGTCGGCGATCAAGGCCTGTGCACGGCGGTCCGCCTCGACGAACGTGACCATCGCGGCGCCGCGGCTGATCGCCTCGATGCCGAGCGCGCCGGTTCCCGAGTAGCCGTCCAGCACCGACGCGCCGGCGATGCGCGGCGCGAGAATGTTGAACAGCGTCTCGCGCAGCTTGTCGGAGGTGGGTCTCAGCCCCTCCCACGTCGGCGCTCGGAGACGGCGGCCCTTCAGGGTGCCCGCGATAATACGCAGGGAGAATTTGGTCATCTGGTTATTTGGTCATTTGGTCATTCATTGGGTCATTTGGATATCTAGTCATTTGGTCATTGGATCCGCCATCGCCCAATCAATGACCAGATCAATGACCAGATGACCAGATGCCCCAATGACCAGATGTGTGAGGCTATCCAATCTCGACGAGCCTGAACCGTTGTTGCCAGTTGGCGATCAGTTTGTCGATGCCGGTCGCGGTAACGTCGAGCGCCGACGCGAACCAGCGCGCGGCCTCGCGCTGCGCGGCGTCCAGCAGTTCACGATCGCGGACCAGGTCGATGGTCCGAAAAGTCGGCATGCCCGCCTGTCGCGTGCCGAAGAAGTCGCCGGGGCCGCGAAGGCGCAGATCGCGCTCGGCGATCTCGAAACCGTCGGTGGTCTCAGTCATCGCGCCCAGACGTTCCCGCGCATCGTCGGACAACGGCGACTGATACAGCAGAAAGCAGAACGACTGGTGACGGTCGCGCCCGACCCGGCCGCGCAACTGGTGCAGCTGTGACAGCCCGAACCGCTCGGCGTGCTCGATCAGCATCACGGTGGCGTTCGGCACGTCCACGCCCGACCTCCACCACCGTGGTCGACACCAGAATCTGCAGCTCGCCCGCCGCGAACGATCGCATCACGCGATCCTTCGCGTCGCTCTTCATGCGTCCATGCAGCAAACCGACCCGATAAGCAGGAAACACCTCCTGCGCGAGATGATCGTGCATCTCGGTCGCCGCCTTGAGGTCGATCTTTGCCGACTCCTCCACCAGCGGATAGACCACGTAGGCCTGGCGACCGGCGTCGATCTGCCCGCGCACGAACTCGTAGATCTCGTCGCGCCGCGATTCCGGACGCGCCGTCGTCTTGACCGGCAATCGTCCGGCCGGCAGTTCGCGAATCACCGAGACGTCGAGATCGCCGTAGACCGTCAGCGCCAGCGTGCGCGGAATCGGCGTCGCGGTCATGACCAGCACGTCCGGATGCAGGCCTTTCGCGCGCAGCGTCGCGCGCTGCAGCACGCCGAACCGATGCTGCTCGTCGATGACCGCGAGTCCGAGCTGCCTGAATCCGACGTCACCCTGGACCAGCGCGTGAGTGCCGACCACCAGGTGAATCGAACCGGCCTCGAATTTCCGCCAGTTGCTCGCGGCGAGCCGCGCTGGCGGTCGAACCCGTGAGCAGCGCGACGCGAAACGCGCGACGACTGCAGCAGTCGCGAGATGTTGGTGAAGTGCTGCTCGGCGAGAATCTCGGTCGGCGCCATGAACGCGACCTGGAGACCGTTTTCCATGGCCACCAGCGCGGCGAGCAGGGCGACGATCGTCTTGCCGGCGCCGACATCGCCCTGCAGCAGCCGATTCATCGGGAAGCTGCGCTGCATGTCGTCCACGATTTCCTTCAGCGCCTGCTTCTGGCCGTTGGTCAGCCGGAACGGCAGCACCTTGCGCGCCGACTCGCGAATCCGATCGTCCACGCGAACCGCCGACGTCTTCTGCTCCGCTTCAGCGGCCTGCCGCCGCGCCAGCACACCGAGCTGAAAGAGAAACGCCTCTTCGAAAATCAGGCGCTGCTGCGCCGGCGTCGCGAAGCGGTTCAACGCCTCGAGCGGCGTATCCTGCGGCGGGAAGTGGGTCGCGAGCAACGCGGCGTACCGCGTCGGCAGCCCCAGTCGCACGCGAAGTTCCTCGGGCAGGTGTTCCGGCAGATCCGCCGGCAGGCTGTGCAGCGCGTCGAACACCAGCCGCCGCTGCATCTTCGGCGTCACTGTGCCGGTGCGTTCGTATACCGGCACGATCCGGCCGGTATGAATCGTCTCGCCCTCCTCCTCGTCGAGAATTTCGTACTGTGGATTCGTAATCTGCAGGCTGGCTGAGCCGCGCATCTCGACCACGCCGTAGAGCACGACGTGCTGACCGCGGACGAACACGTCTTTCAGAAACGGCTGGTTGAACCACACCGCCCGCAGCGATCCGCTGCCATCGTCCACCGCGGCTTCGAAGATCTTGAACCCGGGACGACGAGTGGTGCGAAGGCCGGCGGCGAGGATCCGTCCGGTGATCGACGCGGTCTGTCCTGGCTTGAGCGATGAGATGGGCTGGAGGCGGCTGCGATCTTCGTAGCGGAGCGGAAATCGGTAGAGCAGATCCTCGAGCGTGATCAACCCCGCGTGCTCGAGGTCGGCGGCGCGCCGGGGCCCGACGCCCTTCAGAAACTGCACGGGCGTCGCGAGCGCCTCCTCGGCCGTCATTGCACGATTATGGCTTGACCTCGCTGAACCTGGATCTCCCTGATGCGGGAAGGCAGTGCAAACGGATCGTCGAGGCTGACGCCGGCCGGATTCTGGGCCGTGCGCGAATAGAAACTGACGATTTCCTGCAGGAAGAACTTGGGAATGGGCAGGCTGCTGACGGCGGCCGACTCGAGTTCGAAGTGGCCGATGCCGTTGGCGGTCGTCAGGACGCCGGTGGCAGTGACCGGCAGCCGGCCGGTCAGGTAGTTCATCGGATCGAGCAGGCTGCTCGGCGCCTTCTGCTTGCGGACCGCATCGAGATCGACGACTGCGCGGCCTGACACACGGCCGGTCCCCTCGATCGTGATCGAGGGTTCGATCACACCGGCTGGCAACTGTTCTTTGGCGTCGAAGGCCAGGTAGGAATTCAGCTCGACTTCGGTCACGGTGGTTCGGCGCGGTTGCTTCGAGCCACGCTCGGCGTGGGACTGAATCGCCGCCACCTTCTGCTTCAGCTGCTCGGCGTCGCGACGCGTGGCAGGGCCATCGGCGTGCGACACCGCCACGGCGGCGAGCAACATGGCCGCGATCAGCACGCGAGACGTTGACGCATGACTCGAGGCCATGAGTCGATTTTACTGCTGTTTGGGACGATTCGCCTGGCGGGCCCTGGTGACCAGGTCGAGCTTCCGGCGCTCCATGTTCTCTTCGAACACGCGGAACTTCGCCTGCTGCGGCACGTTCAGGACCTGATCGATCGCTTCGTAGGCTTTCTTCACTTCGTCTGCCGCGCGCGCGTCGAGGTCCTGGAGCGCTTTCAGCCGGTCTGACAGCACCGTTTCGTCCGGTGGACCGGCGTTGAGCATGCGCCGCATCTCGTTCACCAGCTTCGCGTGCTCCTGCAGGCTCTTGCGGCGAATGTCCTGCAGCGCCTTGTAGCGCGTGACGAACTGCGAGAACTGGTCGTCGCCGATCTTCAGCTGCTCCTGCGCCTGCATCAGCGCGTAGCCGTCGAACATGCGCTGGATTTCGGCCGGCGACACCGCTTCTTCCTCGCCGCCGGCACGGCCCTGCCGGCCGGCCGCCTGACGTCCGAGCGGACCCGCGACGCCGAGATTGACCGGGGTCAGCGCGCTCACGAGCACGATCGATGCAAACAGCTGCCTCATCCCGTTTAGTTCCCCGTGTGCGTCAGCTCTTCGGCGAGCAGACGCCGCAGCTCCCGCAGTTCCGAATCGCTCAGATGGACGACCGCGTGCTCCGCACTGCCGCTGGCCGCCAGGCCGGCTTCTCCGGCCGATTCGGCATCCATGCTTCTTGTGAGATCGGCCACCAGACTCAAGGACGGGTCGGTCGTCAGCGAGCCGGTCTCGCTCAGGAGCTCGCGCGACGGCAGCACGTCCGCCACCGCAGCTTTGGATTCGTCGTTTATCGTGGACGCAGGCCCACGGCCGTTGACGAGCAGCCCAACGACCAGCAGGGCCGCAACGAGGGACGCTGCCGGCATCAGCACCTGCGGCCACGATAGCGCGCCGCTCCACCAATTCCGACGCGCCGGTTCCGCGGCAATCGCTTCGCTGACCCGACCTGACCAATGATTCCAGAACAACGGCGACGGTTCCGGCACGTCCACATCGGACACCGCCGTCATCATCGCCCGAAGGTCCGACAGCTGCTGGCGGCACGCGGCACACGACGACAGATGCGGCGCAGACGATTCCTCGGACGCGCCTTCCGCGAGGTCGATGAGTTGATCGGCGTTCAGGTGCATTACAACCGTCCGTCCCCGAGGATCTTCTTCAAATTCGCCAGCGCGTGAAAGAAATTCGCCTTCACCGCGCCGACCGAGCTGCCCAGGATGTCGGCGATGTCCTGGTGCGGCATCTCGTGATACATCCGGAGAATCAGCGTGGCGCGCTGTTTCTTCGGCAGTTGCGCAATCGCCTCGCGCACGCGCACGGCGCGTTCGTCTCGCAGCATGCGGTCGGGCGCTGATTCCGATCGACTGTCCGCGAACTCCCGCTCCTCGATCGCCTCCGTCACCTTGCCGAGCGGCGCCTTGCTGCTGATCCGGTTCAGGCAGACGTTGACGCCGATGCGATGCAGCCAGGTGCCGAGCGACGACTGGCCGCGAAAATTTCGCAGGCCGCGATACGCCCGCAGAAACACGTCCTGCGATAAATCGCTCGCGTCCTCGTGGTTGCCGACGAACCGGTAGCACAGCAAATATACCGGCCGGCGGTGGCGTTCGACGATGAGATCGAAGGCGCCGGAGCGATTGGCGAGGCATGCGTCCACCAACGCCCGCTCGTCGAGGGCGTCCAGATCGTCATCGGCCGACGTCATCGCGCGACGCCGAGTCGCATCCGTATCCAAAGGGTGCCAGGTTCCGGAGAACGCCAATGCCAGCGAAGATGCCATCGGTCAGGCTTCAAAACCGTTAGACCGCTTGAGGCTCAGAAGGTTACACCTGGGGCCGGGCCAGCATCAGCTGCTCGACTTCGGCTGGATTCGGCAGCCCGCCCCGGGCGCCCAAGGTCCGGCAATTCAGGGCCGCGACGGCGTTGGCGTAGTCCAGCACATCCTCGACGTCCGCGTCGGGTATCCGCAGGCAAGCGGCGGCGAAACCCCCACGAAAGGCGTCGCCGGCGCCCGTGCTGTCGACACAGTCCACGGGAAACGCCGGGGTCCGGATTTCGCGACCGTTGCACCAGGCCAGGCTCCCCTCCTGGCCAAGCGTCACGCAGACGATGCCGGCGCCCGAATCCCTGCCGATCGTCTCGAGCGCTTGACCGAGACCTTCGTGACCGGTCAGGGCACAGGGAAACTCCTGCGCCGCGATGATCGCATCGATATGCATCAGCAGTTCGCCGATCCCCGGCCTCACCTTTTCGACGTCGATGACGGTCGGGATTCCGGCGGCGCGCGCGTACTGCGCGGCGCGGGTAGAGGCGGGTGTCTCGTGGCAGTCCACGATCAGCATGCGTCCCGCAGTGACCGCCGCTTCCGGCACATCGGCAGGCGTCATCGTCAAGGCCGGATGGCGATCCCACAGCACGGTGCGCTCGCCGGATCGTGCATCCACCAGGATGACGGCAAACCGGTTCGTCGCGCCGGGCACCGTTCGCGCGGCGCTGACATCCACGCCGGCTGCGACCAGGCTGTCCCGCGACAACACGCCGAGATCGTCGTCGCCGAACCGGCCGACGTAGGTCGCGGTCAGCCCGAGGCCGGCGCACGTCGCCATCGCGGTCGCGATCTCACCGCCGGGGAGACGGGCGAAGCGCTGCAGGCGCTGCTTGCTGTTCGGCGGCGGATACTCGGCAACCACAGCCATCAGATCGACGCTATTAAGGCCGAAGCCGGCGACGTCGAACCGCCGGGTGCCGGCAGCGGGGATCGCGAACGGGATGCGCACGATGCGGGGATCCTAGCATCGCCATCCTCGCCCTTGACCTTCGCCTTTCTTTTGCGTAGAGTGTCTTTCGCCTGGGGCACGAAGGCTCCAGCGGAGCGAGGGCTATGCTTCCTCTGACCAAACGGCAGCGCGAGATTCTCGACTACCTGAACGAATTCATCAGCCAGCACGGATACGCCCCGAGCCTCGAGGAAATCGGCCGGCGATTCGGCCTCTCTTCGCTCGCGACCGTGCACAAACATCTGACCAACCTGCAGGAAAAAGGCTTCATCAAGCGCGCCTGGAACCGCAGCCGATCGGTCGAAATGGTGCCGACGCGCGCCGGTGGACGCGCGGTCGAGCTGCCGATGCTCGGCTATGTCGCCGCCGGTCTGCCGATCGAGGCCATCAGCTCCAACGAAACCATCGCGGTCCCCGAGGATCTGGTCGGCAAGCGCGACACCTACGTGCTTCGCGTCCGCGGCGATTCGATGATCGACGAGCAGATCCGCGACGGCGATTTCGTCGTCGTCGAGGACCGCAAGACAGCAGACAACGGCGAGATGGTGATTGCGCTGCTGCGCGGCTCGGACGTCACGCTGAAGAAGTTCTATCGCGATCCGGGCGGCAAGATCCGCCTGCAGCCGGCCAACGCCGCGATGCAGCCGATCTTCGCGGATCCGGATCAAGTGCAGGTCCAGGGCGTCGTCGTCGGGGTGATGCGGAAGTACTAGCGTAGACTTGGGCATGGCCGATCAGCCCAAGCAAATCAACTTCACCATCGTTCCCGACGACAACGAATCGACGCCGCGCACCTACGCGAACTTCTGTTCGATCGCGCACACGCCGTTCGACTTCACGCTCACCTTCTGCGAGGTGATGCCGCTGTCGGACAAGGAAATCAAGGAAGCCGAGGCGCACCACGTGGTGCGCGCGCCTGTAAAAACCAAAATCGTCGTGCCGGTGCAGTTCGTGCCGAACCTGGTCGCGGCGCTGCAGGAGCACTGGCGCGTCTACTCCGAGTCATACAGCAACGTCGGCTGGAACAAGACCACGGAACCCGGCGTCCACTAGGCGCCTATCTAGATAGCCCTCACCTTGAAAACGGCACGCGACACACGGGAGATTCTCGACAAGCTCGAGACTCAGCATCCGGACGCCGACACGGAGCTCGATTACACCACACCGTTCGAGCTGCTGACGGCGACGATCCTGTCCGCGCAGTCCACCGACGTGGGCGTCAACCTGGTGACGCCGAGTTTGTTCAAGCGGTATCCGAACGCGACCACCCTCGCCAAAGCGACACCGGAAGAACTCGAGCCTCAGATTCACGCGACCGGATTCTTTCGCGCCAAGTCCCGGTCGCTGATCGGAATGGCGAAGGCACTGGTCGAGCGTCACGGCGGCGAAGTGCCGCGGACTATGGAGGAGCTGGTCGAGCTGCCCGGCGTCGGCCGCAAGACCGCGAACGTGGTCCTCGGCCACGCGCTCGGCGTGCCGGGGCTGCCCGTGGATCGTCACGTGCTCCGCGTCTCCAACCGGATCGGCATCGCCGAGGGCGACGATGCGATCCTGGTCGAAAAGCAGCTGTGCGCGGCGATGCCTCCCGAACGATGGACGCGGACGTCGGACACGCTGATCCTGCACGGCCGCCGCATCTGCCGGCCCAAGCCGCTGTGCGATCTGTGCGTCGTGCGCGACGATTGCGACTACTACGCCAACGTCGTTTCGCAGGAGCGGATCGCAAAGCAGGTGGCTGGAAGGTCGAAAAGCGCTCGGCCCAAGCCGAAAGCGAAGAAAGCCGCCAGGGGTCGCGCGGCGCGAAAACCAGGACGCCAGGCCAGGTCAACCAGCACCAAAAAGAACTCAACGCCGAAATCCCGTGCAGCGAAGCGCGTTCGAAAAGCTCGTCGCTGATGCGCTGGCGGGGCTGCCCCACCGCTTTCGCGGTGCGATGAAGAACCTCGCGATCATCGTCGAAGACGAGCCATCGGCAGCGCTTCTGCACGAGATGGAGATCGAGCCGCCGGATACCCTGCTTGGCCTGTATCAAGGGACTCCGCTTACCGAACGCGGCTGGGACTACGGCAACACACTACCCGATCGCATCCTGATTTTTCAGGGTCCCCACGAGCGTGATGCAGGCGATGAAGAGGATCTGGTGGTCTCCATCGGCGAAACGCTGATTCACGAGATCGGCCACTATTTCGGCTTGAGCGAGGAAGAGATCGAGGCCATTGAAGAGCAATACTGGCGAGGTGGTGCTTCTGAATAAGCGGGCGGTACGAGGTGCGGGGTGCTAGGTGCGACGTGCGGGGTGCCAGGTGCGCGTAGTTCGTAAGCGCTTCGGCCAGCACTTTCTCGCCCCCGAGTGGATCGACAAAGTGATCCGCGCCATCGATCCGAAAGCGGACGAGACGTTCATCGAGATCGGACCGGGACGCGGCGCTCTCACCTTCCCGCTCGCGGCGCGTGCGAGCCACGTCACGGCGTACGAAATCGACCGCGACCTCGCCGGCGAGCTGCGGGACGCCACCATCGCTAACCTGACCGTCGTCGAGGGCGATTTTCTCAAACAAGCGACCGATGCGGCGGTGGTTGAGGCCTCGCTTGGAGCACGGACGCTCCAAGAGTCGGCTGTCCCTCAGCCCCCAGCCCCCAGCCCCCACCGGACCCTGCGTCTTGCGGGCAACCTGCCCTACAACGTCGCGTCTCCGATCATGTTCCGGCTTCTCGAGCTGTTCGATGCGGGATTGCCTCTGACGGATGCGACGTTGATGGTTCAGCGCGAGGTAGCGGACCGGCTGGTCGCGGTCCCAGGCGGCAAGGAATACGGCGTGCTCAGCGTTCTGATTCAGCACGCCGCGCGCGTCGAGATGGTATTGAAACTGCCGCCCGGGGCGTTCCGGCCGCCGCCGAAGGTGAATTCGGCGCTGGTCTCGCTGCGTTTCCAGGCGCTCGATCCCGCTGTCAGGAATCGCGCGGTCTTCAACGCCATCGTCCAGTCGGTGTTCACCCGGCGCCGGAAAACGCTGGTAAACGCGCTCCTCGCCTACGGTGGGCGTCCGGACCTGAAGCCGTCCGAGGCGCTCGACAGGGCCGAGCTCGACGGCAGTCGCCGGCCCGAAACGCTGTCGATCGCGGAGTTCGCGCGACTGGCGGACATCTATACGCTCGGCTGAAGCCTCGCGCTACGCCAGAAGCCTCGCGCCACACCGTTGAAATGCTTCGGGTTTTGCGAGGAGCTGTGCTATTCTTCGCAGCTAAGTTGTACGTAGGTCAACGGTTATTCGACCTGCGCCGGCCATCCCGCCCGCATCATTCTCAGGCGCACCCAGCAGCCTGATCGAGCCGCTACGGCGGCTCCCAACGATTGGGGCGACTCCGCCAGGAGTGCCTTCAGTGTTGGTGCGTACAGTCGTTTCTGAATGCTGGAAGCCGTTGCATTAGGCGGACTCGGCGAGTTCGGCATGAACATGCTCGCGCTCACGTGGGGCGACACCACCATCGTCATCGATGCGGGCGTCATGTTCCCGGATCCCGAACTGCTCGGCGTGGATCGGATCATTCCCGATCTCACGTACCTGCAGCAGAAGGGCGGCGCGGCCGCGCTGGTGCTGACGCACGGCCACGAGGACCACATCGGCGCCGTCCCGCACGTCGTGCCGCAGGTTCGACGGGCCGATCTACGGCACGCCGCTGACGCTCGCGCTGGTCGAACCCAAACTCGAAGAACACGGCCTCGACGATGTGCGGCTGGTGCCGGTGCGGCCGCGGGAGCGCGTCACCGTCGGTCCGTTCACGATCGAATTCATCCGCGTCACGCACAGCATCCCGGACTGCGTCGCGCTCGCCATTCACACACCGGCCGGCATCGTCGTGCACACCGGCGACTTCAAGATCGATCAGACGCCGATTGACGGCCAGCACTTCGACATCCACCGCTTCGCGGAGCTCGGCAACGAAGGCGTGCTGGCGCTGTTTGCCGACAGCACCAACATCGACCGCCGCGGCTTCACCGGGTCGGAAACCGAAGTCGTCGACGCATTCGAGGAAGTGTTCACCAGCGCGTCCGGCAAACTGGTGGTCGCGGCGTTCGCGTCGAGCATCTACCGGATGCAGATCCTGGTGGATCTCGCGGCGCAATTCGAGCGCAAGGTGGCGTTTCTCGGCCGCGGCATGATGCGGAACTCGCGAGATCGCGCAGCGCCTCGGCTACCTGCGCATTCCCGCGGGCCTCCAGATTCGCGACTCGGAAGTCGGCGATCCTATCCCGCGCAGGACGTGCTGTGCCTGGCCACCGGTTCGCAAGGCGAGCCGATGTCTGCGCTGTCGCGCATCGCGATCGACGACCACCGCCACGTCAAGATCGGACCGGAGGACACGGTGGTCCTGTCGGCGCGTTCGATTCCAGGCAACGAGAAGGCGATCGGGCGGGTGATGAACCACCTCGCGCGCCGCGGCGCCAACGTGATCTACGAAGGCATCAAGCACGTCCACGTGTCGGGTCACGGCAGCGAAGAGGAACTGAAGCTGGTGCTGTCGCTGGTCCGTCCGCGCTATTTCATCCCGGTTCATGGCGAGTACCGCCAGCTCTCGCAGCACGCGCGCATCGCCGAGCGCGTCTTCGCGCGGCCGCGAACCGAAGCCGGACGTCCTGCTGGCGGAAAACGGCGATCGTGCTCCACTTCGACGACGCCGGTGCGCGGATCGAGGGCAAGGCGCCGGTCGGCCGCGTGCTGATCGACGACACGCGCACCGGCGAAGTCGGCGACGAGGTCATCCGCGATCGGCGTCATCTCGCCGAGGACGGACTGGTCGTGCCGGTGGTGGCGATCAACAAGCAGACCGGCATGCTCGAAGGCGTGCCCGACATCATCACGCGCGGGTTCGTGATGGAAGACAGTCAGGCCCTGCTCGCCGATGGCGCGCAGCTGCTGGCTGAAGTCGTCGAGCAGGCGAGCCTCGAAGAGCGCACCGATCAGGGACTGATCAAGGAGAAGCTGCGCGTCGAGCTGCGCCGGTTCTTTCGCAAACGTTCAGGACGGCGGCCCTTCGTGCTGCCCGTCATCATGGAGATCTGATACGTGGGTCGATCGACTGTTTCCCGGCGTGCCAGCGAATTCGTCGGCGTCGCGCTGTTCGCCGCCGCCCTGATCTGGATTGTGTCGCTGGCCAGCTACGAGCCAGCCGATCCGGTCTGGTTCTTCAGCACCGGTGCGCACGCCGCGCCGATCAACTTCGCCGGCCGGGTCGGCGCGTTTCTCGCCGAGCTGTCGTTCCAGTTGTTCGGCTACGCGTCGTATCTCATCCCCGCCGTGATGGTGGTGGTCGGCTGGAATTATTTCTGGTGCCGAAGCCTCGACGCCGCCGGCACCAAGGCGACCGGCGCCGGATTGCTGTTCGGCTGTCTGAGCGCGTTTCTCAGCCTGGCCTTCGGCACGCTCGACATCTCCGGCAAGGCCCGTCCCGCCGGCGGCTATGCCGGCGAGTTCCTCGCGAAGGAAATGTCCGAGTACCTGAATCGCACCGGCTCGGTGATCGTCCTGCTGACGCTGATCTTCCTGGCGATCATCATGTCGACGCAGTTCTCGTTCGGGCGATTCTTCGCCGCGATCATCGAGGCCGTGCGCAGCGGCACCACCCGCGGCCTCGACACGTTCCACGAGTGGCGCGAGGAGCGCCGCCGCGAGCAGCAGCGCCGCGAAGTGATTGCCAAGCACACGAGAAAGGCCGCGGCCGTCGTCAGCGAAGCGCCGGTGGGCCGGTCGGCCGCCTCGAGCGACGCGGCACTGAAGGCGACGGCACTGGCAGCCGAACCGACGGTTGCCAAAGGCAAACGCCGGGACGCTCGTCCCGATGCCGATGCCGTGCCGTCCGAGGGTCTCGCGGCCAAGGCCTCGCGCATGATGGCGAGCGCGTTCAAGCGCGACGACCGTCGCGACCCGGAGGAATCGGCACCCGCAATCGTCGCGGCAGCGCAGGCGCCGCGATCGTTCGCGCCGCCCAAGCCACCGAAGGTGTCGATGCCGGCGCCGCCGCTGCCGCTCTCGGACCCGGAACCGACCTCGAAGGCGCCGGCGGAACGCCGCAAGGGCGACTATGCACTGCCGCCGATGGCGCTGCTCGATGCGCCGAAAGCCGAGCGCAAGATCGACGAGCGCGAGCTGATGGACGGCGCGCGGCTGCTCGAGGAGAAATGCCGCGAATTCTCGGTGGAAGGCAGCGTCGTGCAGATTCACCCCGGTCCGGTGGTGACGACCTACGAGCTCAAGCCGGACGCCGGCGTCAAATATTCCAAGGTCACCGGCCTGGCCGACGACCTGTGCCTCGCGATGCAGGCTGATTCCGTCCTCATCGACCGCATCGCCGGCAAGTCAACGGTCGGCATCCAGATTCCGAATCGCACCCGCGAGGCGATCTCACTGCGCGAGCTGCTCGAGTCCGAAGCCTACCGGCGCTCGACCTCGAAGCTCACCATCGCGCTCGGCAAGACCATTCACGGCGAGCCGTACATGGCGGATCTCGCCACCATGCCGCACCTGCTGATCGCCGGCTCCACCGGCGCCGGCAAGTCGGTCGGCGATGAACGGCATGCTCACCAGCATCCTGTACCGGGCCACGCCGGACGATGTGCGGATGATCATGATCGACCCGAAGCGCCTCGAGCTCGGGATGTACGAGGAGATCCCGCACCTGATGACGCCGGTGGTCGTGGACCCGAAGCAGGCGGCCAACGCGCTGCGCTGGGCGGTCCGCGAGATGGAGGAGCGCTACAAGACGCTCGCCGCCGAGGGCGTCCGCAACATCGAGCAGTACAACCGCAACGTGCGGCAGGCGATCGAAGAGAAGCACACGCCGAAAGAAGGCGTCGAGCCCAAGCCGCTCCCCTTCATCGTCGTCGTCATCGATGAGCTCGCCGACCTGATGATGGTGGCCAGCAACGAGGTCGAGGAATCGATTGCCCGCCTCGCGCAGATGGCCCGCGCCGTCGGGATCCATCTGATCCTCGCGACGCAGCGTCCGTCGGTGGATGTCATCACCGGTCTCATCAAGGCCAACCTGCCGGCGCGGATCGCGTTCCGGGTGGCGTCGAAGATCGATTCGCGGACCATCCTCGACGGTAACGGCGCCGAACAGCTGCTCGGCAAAGGCGACATGCTCTTCCTGCCGCCGGCCTCGTCGCGGTTCATCCGCATCCACGCGCCTTACATCTCGGAACAGGAGAGCGCGCGGCTCGCGAGCTTCCTGCGCAAGCAAGGCAAGCCGGTCTACGACGAGACCATCACCGCGGAAGAAAAAACCGCGGCCGACGGCATCGAATACGAGAAGGACGATCTCTACGACGAGGCGGCGCGCATCGTGGTCCAGAGCGGCCAGGCGTCGATCTCTTATCTCCAACGGAAGCTGCGCATCGGATTCAGCCGCGCCGCGCGACTGGTGGACATGATGGAAATGGAAGGGCTCGTGTCGGCCGCCGACGGCGGCAAGCCGCGCGACGTCCTCGTCGACAAAGGCTACTTCGCTGAAGTCGACGCGCAGCTTCGATGAACCGAGCATGACCATGGCAAGACAAACGGGCAGGAACTCATCGATCGGTCGATTGCGCCGCGTGCTGTGCGCGGTTCTGGTGTGCGGCGCGGCGACGGTGCCCCTCCGCGCCGCCGTGCCGGTGCGGACGATGTACGACGCGGCGATGGCTCGCGAAAAGACCGTTCGCGCGGCGATGGACGCGGCCAACGCGTCCCCAGATCTTCTTCAGGAGATCCACGCCGTGGTCGGCGCGTACCAGGCGGTGGTGGCGAAGTACCCGACGAGTTCGTACTGCGACAACGCGCTGTGGCAGGCAGGACGACTGGCGCTCGACGCGTTCGTCAAGTTCGGCCAGGCGCGCGACAAGGAGGCAGGGATCTACCTCCTTCGCAAGCTCGCCGCGTCCTACCCGTCGAGCAAGCTCGCGCGCCAGGTGCCCGATCAGATCGCGAGCGCGGAAAGCGCCGTGCCGGCGGCGGCCATTCCGGCGGCGGCGCAGCCGGCCGCGACCGTCCGAGTGCCGGCGACATCGATTACGAGTCAGCCCCTGCCGGAGCCTCCGCCACGCGTTGTGGCGCCGGCTGCCGTAACGGCCCAGGCGTCGGCGTCACCGGCGGCTGCCGCGCCAGCCGGTCCAACCAAGATCGTCACGATCAAGGCGATTCGCCGCTCGGTGCTGCCCGATGCCGTCCGGATCATCATCGAACTCGACGCCGAAGTGCCGTTCCACGACGAGCGCATCGCCGATCCGGCGCGGGTGTTTCTCGATCTGCCCGGAACCCGGGCGGTGCCGACACTGGTTGACCAGACGATTCGCTTCGACAGCGATGCCGAGCCGGTTCGCCAGATTCGCATCGGCCGTCATCCAAACAACACGACCCGCGTCGTGCTGGACGCCGTTGATGTCAGCAGCTACAGCGTCTACCCGCTCTACGCGCCGTATCGACTGGTGATCGACTGCATTCGTCAGGGCAAAGCCACGGCGGCGGCGACCGCGACGTCCGCACCGATGGTTCCGCGGCCACTCGAGGCCAGAGATATCGCGCGCGCGTCGAAACTGCTGGCGAAGGCGCCCTCAGCTGAGCCTCGGCTGCCGCTGATTCTGCCGACGCCCACGCCAACGCCAACGCCAACGCTGCTCACGACACGCCGGCTGCCGCCCGAGCGCATCGCCCCGGCGCCTGGCCAGTCACCGTTCGCCGGCCGCCTGATCGCTGACGCACGTGGCGTCGTTCGCGCCGACGCGGACGCCCCGGTCCTTTCGGCGCATCACACCGCCGAGACATCGACGCCGTCGGCTGCCGGTGTTCCGCCGACGCAGAACATGACCGGCGGCTTCTCCATCGCGCGCCAGCTCGGACTCGGAGTCTCGCGAATCGTGATCGACGCCGGACACGGCGGCCACGATCCCGGTGCCAAAGGCAAAGGCGTCACCGAGGCCGAGGTCGTCCTCGACGTCGCGTTGCGCCTCGAGAAACTGCTGCAGAAGATGCCCGGCATCGAGGTCATCCTGACCCGGCGGACCGACGACTTCATCGAGCTGCCCGAACGCACGGCGATCGCCAACCGCGAAGGCGCCGATCTGTTCCTGTCGATTCACGCCAACGCCAGCCCGAATCCGCAGGCGCGCGGCATCGAAACCTACTTCCTGAACTTCGCGAACAATCTCAGCGCAGCGGCGGTCGCGGCGCGCGAGAACGCCAACTCGACACAGGCGATGGGCGCGCTGCCCGATTTCGTCAAGGCCATCGCCCTGAACAACAAGCTGGACGAGTCGCGCGACCTGGCCACGCAAGTCCAGCACGCGATGTTCGAGCGCATGAAAGGCAGCAACAAGACGCTCAAGGATCTGGGCGTGAAGCAGGCGCCGTTCGTGGTGCTGATCGGCGCGGCGATGCCGAGCGTGCTGGCGGAGATTTCGTTCGTGACCAACGCTCAGGAAGCGCGGTTGATCAAGACCAGTCAATATCGGCAGAAGATCGCCGAGTCGCTGCTGGAAGGCATTCGAAAGTATCAGACGTCGCTGAAGAACACCGGCACGATCGCGCTGCAGTAGGATCGCGACCCAGACCGTCCGTTGTCCTTGTCTCACCGCCGAAATGGACTTAGGACCCGGGACCAGGAACGGACCAAGCACCAGGAACTGAGAACTATGGACTAGTGGCTGTCGTTCAGCTGCGGGAGCGCACCCAGAACAGCACGCTGCCGAAGACGAAGCCGAGCACCACCGCCGACACCACGATCAGCCCGGTGAGTCCCAGCGACCCCAGCAGCACGTCAGCCAGGCCCGCCAGCTCGCTTTTCTCGGGCTGAATGATCTTGACGATGATCGGTTTGGACGGCTGGGCCTGAAGCGCCAGCGCCAGCAGGCTACCCATCGATTTTCTCGAATGCGAGCGCAGCCAGCGTCCGCACCGCGACGCCGCTCGGCCCCTTCGGCAGATACGGCCGCGCCTCTTCGGCCCACGCGGTGCCGGCAATGTCCATGTGCACCCATGGCAGATCGCCGGTGAACTCCTTGAGGAACCACGCCGCGGTGATCGACCCGGCCGGCCGGCCGCCGGTGTTCATCATGTCCGCGATGTCGCTGTTCAACTGCTCGCGGTAGTCGTCGAAGAGCGGCATCGGCCACGAGCGATCGCCGGCGGCATTCGCCACCCGCCGCACCCGTTCCAGCCACGCCTCCGGCCCTCCGAACAAGCCGCTCGTCACCTTCCCCAGCGCGACGACGACCGCGCCGGTCAGCGTCGCGACGTCGACCAGGTGCGTCGCGCCAAGCTGTCGCGCGTACCAGAGCGCATCGCCGAGAATCAGACGACCTTCCGCGTCCGTGTTGATCACCTCGACGGTCTTGCCGGCGGCGCTCTTCAGGATGTCGCCCGGCTTGATGGCGCGGCCGCCGGGCATGTTCTCGGTGGCCGGCACGACGCCGATGACCCGCATCGGCGCCTTCAGCAGCGCGATCGCGCGCATCGCGCAGGCGACCGCGGCGCCTCCGGCCATGTCGTCCTTCATCCGTTCCATGCCGTCCGCGGGTTTGATCGAAATGCCGCCGCTGTCGAAGGTGACACCTTTGCCGACCAGCCCGAGGACCGGGGTCGCCGGCGCACCAGGCGGATCGTAACGGAAGACGATGACTCGGGGCGGCTCGACGCTGCCGCGCGCGACGCCGAGCAACATGCCCATGCCCAGCTTCTCGATCTGCTTTTCGTCGAGGACCTCGACGGCGACGCCGACCTCGCTGGCCAATGCCGAGGCACGTCTGGCGAATTCAGTCGGCGTCAGCGTATTCCCCGGCTCGTTCGCCAGCTCGCGCGCCTTATTGCTGCACTCGCCCAGCACGCGGCCGCGATCGATCGCGACAGCGATCGCGTCCGCGCGATCCTTGGGCGCCTCGACGGCGGCAATCGTCCATGCAGGATTCGGCCCCGGCGCCGATTCGCCGGTCTTGTAACTGCCGACCGAAAATTCGGCGAGTGTCAGGCCTTCCGCCACCGCCTGCGCCACCGCCGGCTCACCGCCGCGAAGCACGAATCCGACGCGCGTCACCCGCCGCTGGCGTGCGGCCGCGCCGGCCGCTGCCGCCAACCGTCGCGCAATCTCGCCTCCCCAATCGCCTTTGCGGCCCGCGCCGATCAGCGCGACGCGCTTCGCGCGCCAACCCGCGCCGGCAATCGTGGTCAGAAAGATCTCGTAGGCCTTGGCCTGGAATTCTTTCGACGCCAGCGCGCGGCCGATTTCTCCGGCGGTGGCAGCGTCCAGCGTGGGCACCGCCGCGGCCGCGTCCCCTTCGAACCACGGCACGAACAGCATATCGGCATCGACGAGCGAGAGAGCATCCGTCGCACATGCAATCGAACTCGCGGAAGCGGCTGAGGGCATGCTGACATTATGGCCGATGAAACTTGTTCGGGCCCATCCCCGACGGTACAATTGCGTGCAGTCCTGCGTGGATGAGGGTGGCTATGACTGGGAAGGAACTGCGGCGATTCGCTCTGGCCGGAGCGCTGGCGCTGGCTGTACCAGCCTCGCTCGTCGCTTCCGACTACAGCCAGAAGTCCGGCAAGGATGCGAAAGACAACCCCGACGCCAAGCGCCCGAAGATCACGCTGAAGGCCCAGCCCGTCATCGCGATGGCGCCCGCCCGGGTCGTCCTGACCGCCGAGCTGGTCGGTGGCGCCGACGACTTCGAGGAGTTCTACTGTGCGACCGTCCAGTGGGAATGGGGCGACGGCACGCAGTCGGAATCGACGAGTGATTGTCCGCCGTACGAGTCCGGCAAGAGCGAACTGAAGCGGCACTTCACCGTGTCGCACGTGTTCAACGCCGGAGCGTGGCACGTGAACTTTCGGCTCAAGCGGCAGAACAAGTCGATCGCGTCAGCCACCGTCAGCCTGCAGATCCGTCCGGGACTGCGCGATGGCGGGCAGTAGCGTCCCACAAGCGGACAGGTCCGCGCGCTCATCTATCGAATCGATCGATTTTCCGAGTGAATCTGCGGCGCACCGGTGTCCAGTTCTGGCACGGGATTGGCCTAGGCGTTCGTCGTGCATCTCCGACGTTTCGTCGGTCGGGCCCTGGCCGGCGTGCTGATCCTGCTGACCGCGCTGGTGTCGGTTGGCCTGACCGCTCCGGCCAGCGCGCCGTTTGCGATTCGCATCCACGCCATGCTGCTCGGCGTCGAGGTCGATGTCCGAATTGGCTCGACCCATCTGCACGCCGCGTGGTCCGCGATTCCCGCGGATGATCCGTCAACCAATATCCCATCGCCGGCACTCTAAGGCTCCATGGACACGCTGCTGCAGGATGTGCGCTACGCGCTGAGGATGTGCGTCAGGACGCCGGGGTTCACGATCGTCGCGATCGTGGCGCTGGCGCTCGGTATCGGCGCCAACGCCACCATCTTCACCGTCGTCAATGCCACGCTGATCGAGGCGCTGCCGTACCGCGAGCCTGCGCGGCTGGTGGCGCTGTGGGAAACCAATGGCCGCCGGCCCGGCACTCCGAACACGATTGGCCCGGCGAACATCATTCGCTGGCAGGAACGCGCCACATCTTTCGAACGCATCGCGCCGTTCTACGACTATCGCGTCAACCTGACCGGCGGCGGTGCGCCGGAAGAGATCGTGACCCTCGCGGTCACACCTGACTACTTTCCGGCTCTCGGCGTGGCTCCGCTCGCGGGACGGGTATTCGCGCCGGACGAAGGCCCGGATGGGCGGGACGCGCTCGCGATTCTCAGCTTCAACCTGTGGCAGCGCCGGTTCGGCGGCGACCCGTCGATCGTCGGACGAACCGTCCAGATCGACGCCAGGCCGGTCACGATCATCGGCGTGATGCCGCCAGAGGCGCGGCTCTTCGTCGCTCGCGGCTCGCTGGTCGGCAAGCCGGCGGAATTGTGGATGCCCTTTGCATTCTCTGAGGCGAGTCGCACGCCACGAGGCCGTTACCTCAGCGCGATCGGCCGAATCAAGCCGGGCGTCACCGTCGAACAGGCGCGGGCCGAACTGGCGACGATCGCCAGCGGACTGACAACGGAATTCCCTGAATTCGACACCAACTGGAGCACGCTGGTCGTGCCGATCCGGAACGAGTTGTCCGGCGACTTGCGCTTGACCCTCTTCGTGCTCTCTGGCGCGGTCGGGTTCGTGCTGCTGATCGCGTGTGCCAACGTCGCCAACCTGCTGCTGACGCGCGGTGCCGCCCGGCATCGCGAGATCGCGATTCGCGGTGCACTCGGCGCCGGACGCATCAGAATCGTGCGACAGCTGCTGACCGAAAGTCTCGTCCTCTGCGCACTCGGCGGCGCGGCCGGCCTGCTCGTCGCGCAATGGGCGCTCTCGGTGTTGCTGGCGATCAGCCCGGCCAACCTCGCCGATCTCGGCCCGGTCTCCCTCAGTTATCCAGTACTGGCGTTCACCGCGGCCGTCTCGATGCTGACCGCGATCGCTTGCGGCATCGCCCCGGCCTTCGAGGGATCGCGCGCGGCGGCGCAGGAAGCGCTGCGCGAGGGGGCTCGTCAGATCGGCGCGGGGGTGCGCAGCCGCCGGATCCGGCAGGCATTCGTGGTCTCCGAACTCGCGTTCGCCGTCGTCCTGCTGATCGGTGCCGGCCTGACGCTGCGGAGTCTCGCCAGCCTGCGCGGCGTGAATCCAGGGTTCGACTCGCACAACGTGCTGACTGTCCGGATGACCATCCCGTCTGCACGTTATCCGACAGACGCCAGCCGTCTGACGTTCTTCGCCGACGCCGTATCGCGTGTCCGGGCCCTTCCGGGCGTCGAAAGCGCCGGCGCCATCAGCTACCTGCCACTCGCGGGCCTCGGCGCCGCCACCAACTTCACCATCGTCGGTCAGCCGCCTCCCGCACCCGGTCAGGGGCTGCTCACTGACGTCCGCGTCTGCGACGATGGCTACTTTCAGAGCATGAAAGTGTCGCTGCGGGCGGGGCGCCTGTTCTCCGAACGCGAGATGCGCGAAAAATCGAACGTGGTGATTGTGAACGAGGCGCTGGCGCAGCGATATTTTCCGGACGGCGACGCTATCGGCAAGAGCCTGGTCATCTCGATGACCAGCCCGAACGTGCCGACGACGATCATCGGGATCGTCTCGGACGCGAGGTACGCGGACATCGTGACCGTGCCCCGCGCGATGACGTATTGGCCGCACCCGCAGCTCACTTACAGCGCGATGACCCTGACGGTGCGAACCGTAGGCGATCCGGCGGCGATGGCGCCGCTGGTCGAACGCGAGGTTCACGCGATCGACAAGGATCAGCCGCTCGGCGATGTCCGGACGATGGATCAATGGTTGGCCCGGTCGCTGGCGCAGGCGCGATTCAGTTCGACGCTGCTGAGCGTCTTCGCCGGGCTGGCGCTGCTGCTGGCGGCGGTAGGCGTCTACGGCGTGGTCGCCTACGCAGTGAGTCTGCGCACCTCGGAAATCGGCATCCGCCTCGCCCTCGGTGCCGACGGCCGCGACATCCGGCGCATGATCGTCGGCGACGCCGTCAGCCTGGCCTCGATCGGCCTTGGCGTCGGCGTCGTCCTCGCGCTGGCGCTCGGCCGGGTCCTCACTTCCCTGTTGTACGAGACCTCGAACACCGATCCGCTGACGTTCGCGGCGGTCGTCGGCATCCTCGGTGCAGTCGCGCTCGCGGCCGGATACATTCCCGCGCTGCGCGCCTCGCGGATCGCGCCAGTCGAGGCGCTACGCTGCCAATGATCAGCACCGTGCTTCGGGATCTCCGATACGCCGTTCGCACGTTCCGGCGCTCGCCGGGCTTCCTCGCGCTCGCGGTCCTGACCATCTCGGTCGGTGTCGGCGCCAACGCCGCGATCTTCAGCATCGTCAATGCCGTGCTGCTGCGGCCGCTGCCGTTCCCGCATGCCGGCGATCTGGTTCTGGTCTCGAACCTGAACCGGTTGACGAAGCAGTCATCGCTCGATGCATCGCCCGCGAATTTTCTCGACTGGCGCAGGCGCCAGCGCAGTTTCACCGGCATGGCTGCGTTCCGGGAAGAGACGGTCGGCCTGTTCTCCGCCGATCGTCCAGAGCGGATGCCTGGCGCCATCGTGACCGTGAACTTCTTTGACGTACTCGGTACCGCGCCGGCGCTCGGGCGAGCGTTCCAGGCGGCTGACGAACAGCCCGGCGCGCCCCGTGTCGCCGTCCTCAGCGATCGTCTCTGGCGGAGTCAGTTCTCGGCCCGGCGCGACGTGATTGGCCAGACGCTGCGGATCAACGACGAACAGCACACCATCATCGGCGTGATGGCGCCGGGAATCGAGTACCCAGGCAAAGCGGCGCTCTGGATCCAGTCTCATTGGCGGGTCCCGGAAGATCCGCTGGCGCCGGCCGTCGATCCCGTGACGCAGCGGGATCACGCCTTCATCACCGTGATGGCACGGCTCAAGCCGGGCGCGACGCTGGCCGGTTCTCGGGCCGACATGGACACGATCGCCTCGACGCTCGAGCACGATTTTCCAGACGAAAACGACAATCTCGGCGCACTGGTCCTGCCCTTGCGCGACGATCTCGTGTCCGATCTCAAGCCCACGATTCTGCTGCTGTTCGCCGCGGTCGGACTGCTGCTGCTGATCGCGGCCGCCAACGTGTCCGGTCTGCTGATCGCGCGGGCTACCGCCCGCCACCAGGAGATCGCGATCCGGATCGCGCTGGGCGCCAGCCGGCGCCAGATCCTGACGCAACTCCTGACCGAGAGCCTGGTGCTGTCGGTCATCGGCGGCGCCGGCGGTGTGCTGCTCGCGATGTGGTTGATCGGCCCGCTGGTCGCCTTGAGCCCGGCCGACCTGACGGTCGCCGGCGCCGTGACGATCGACCGCACGGTGCTCGGATTCGGTCTCGCCGTTTCGACGGTGGTCGGTGTCCTGTTCGGTCTGGCGCCGGCGCGGCAACTCCTGCAGTCGAACCTGCACGAGGACCTGAAGCAGGGCGCGCGCGGCGGCAGCAGCCCCGGTCAACGTCGCATCCGCGCCGCCATCGTCGCCGGCGAAGTGGCGTTGTCGCTGGTCCTGCTGATCGGCGCCGGCCTCACCATCCGCAGCTTCGTGAAGCTGCAGCAGCAGTCGCCCGGCTTCGATCCGGATCGCGTGTTGACGATGAGCGTGAGCCTGCCGGCGGCCCGATATCCGACAGCGGCACAGAAAGCAGCGTTCTGGGAAATGGCCATCGGCAGGCTCAGGCAGATTCCTGGCGTCCAGTACGCGAGCGCAACCAGCCGGCTGCCGTTGCTCCCGGGCAACAGTACACGCGGCCTCTCAATCCCCGGATTGCCTCCGGATGCGCAGCCGAGCGCGTCCTACCGGACCGCATCGCCAGACTATTTCCGCGCGATGGGCATTCCGCTCCTGCGTGGACGATTCTTCGAAGACGGCGACCGCGAGGGGCGCTCGCTCGTCGCCATCGTCAGCGCGTCGGCGGCGCAGCGTTTCTGGCCCGGGCGGGATCCAATCGGACAGCGCTTCTCGATCCACGAACCCACGATCACCGTCGTCGGCGTGGTCGCCGACATCCACGCCGCGGCACTGGACATGCCGCCGGTGCCGACCATCTATGCGCCGTACCGGCAGGACGCGTGGCCGTTCATGGTCTTCGCGATCAGGCTTGCCGATGCCGGCGGGAGTCGCGGCGGCGCCTTTGAGGCGCCCGAGAACCTTCAGGCCAGCGTTCGCAACGCGATCTGGTCCATCGACAAGGACCAGCCGATCGGGGCGGTGAAGACGATGGACGAGTGGCTGTCGAATTCGCTGACCAGGCGTCGCTTCAGCGTAACGCTGCTCACCGTCTTCGGGGCGGTGGCCGTGTCGCTGGCCGCCATCGGACTCTACGGCGTCCTCGCCTTCATCGTCGCGCAGCGGCGACGCGAAATCGGCGTGCGCATGGCGCTCGGTGCGCAGCCTCGCGACGTCATCCTCGACGTACTCGGCCAGGGACTTCAACTGGCCGTCATCGGAATCGTCATCGGCTTGGGATTGGCGCTGGGCCTGACCCGCTTGTTGAACAGCCTGCTGTTCGCCACCAGTCCCACCGACGCGTTGACGTTCGCGATTGTTTCAACGCTCCTCGTCGTGATTGCCATTGCCGCGAGCCTCATACCGGCCTTGAAAGCCAGTCGAGTCGACCCACTGACGGCATTGCGGGACGAATAGATAGATTCTGAGATCGTGAGATCTAGGGATCTTGGGAGTCGAGCTGCAGGCGCGTGTAGCCCTCTGCGCCGCCCAAACGGAACACTTCGACGACCGGAACAGCGCCGGCGATGCTGACGATGGCGTGAAGCGCATCCGGGTAGGAGGCTTCGGCGATGTCCGTCTCTGATGGAGTCGGGGCGCTGCGGGGATGCGAATGGTAGAAACCGATCACGTCCAGGCCGCGCCCGCGCGCGGCGCGACGCGCGTTGATGTGGTCTTCGGGCCGGATCGTGAATCGCCTTGCCGGATCGGGCGCGATGTTTCGCGCCGGCAGAGCTTCGGAGACGATGTTGCCGAGTCCGATCAGCAGCCCGCAGCATTCGGCCGGTGATTCGTCGCGTGCGTGACGAATCAGCGAGTCAACCACGCCGGCCGCCAACCGCACCAGATTTGAGGCTTCCAACTTCACACTTCTAACTTCTGCGATCCCGTTCAGAACATTTCAACCACCATCGCAATCCCCATTCCGCCGCCGATGCATAACGACGCGACGCCGAGCCGCTGCTTCCTCGCGCGCAGCGCGTACAGCAGCGTCGTCAGAACGCGGGCGCCGCTGGCGCCGATCGGATGTCCAAGCGCAATCGCGCCGCCGTTGACGTTCACCTTCAGCGGATCGAGTCCGAGCTCGCGCGTGACGGCGACGGACTGGGCCGCGAACGCCTCGTTCAGCTCGAACAGATCGATGTCGGCGATCGATCGCCCTGCGCGTTCGAGCGCCTTTCGCACTGCCGACACGGGCCCGATGCCCATCACCTTCGGATCGACGCCCGTTGACGCGTACGACAGGATGCGCGCGAGCGGCGGTGTGCCGACCGCTGCCGCCTTTCCCGCCGAGCACACCACCAGCGCCGCGGCGCCGTCGTTGATGCCCGAGGCGTTGCCGGCCGTGACCGATCCATCTTTCTTGAACGCGGGCTTCAACGCTGCAAGCTTCTCGACCGTCGTCCCTGAGCGCGGGTACTCGTCGCTGCCGACGACGACCGGCTCGCCCTTGCGCTGAGGAATCGAGACCGGCACGATTTCGTTCTTGAAGCGGCCCTCGGTCATCGCCGCGACCGCGCGCCGCTGACTCTCGGCCGCGAAGGCGTCCTGATCGGCACGTGACACGCCATAGCGCGTCGCCACCTCCTCCGCCGTGATGCCCATGTGGGTGAGGCCGATCGCACAGGTCAATCCCTCCGCGAGCATCGAGTCGATCGCCTCGGCGTTGCCCATGCGATAGCCCCAGCGCGCGCCTTTCAGGAGATACGGCGAATTCGACATCGATTCGGTGCCGCCGGCAATCACGGTGTCCACGTAACCGCCGCGGATACCCTCCACCGCATGGACCACCGCCTGGAGTCCGGAGCCGCACACCCGGTTCACGGTTTCCGCCGGCACCTCGATCGGCAGGCCTGCCTTCAGCGCACACTGGCGCGCCACGTTCATGCCGGCGCCCGCCTGCAGCACGCAGCCCATGACGACGTCACCAGCGTCCTGCGGCTGGATACCAGCGCGCGCGATGGCCTCGCGAATCGCGATCGCGCCCAGCTCGACGGCACTGACATCCTTGAACGCGCCGCCGAACGATCCGATCGGCGTGCGCGTTGCACTCAAAATCACGACATCGTCATTTCTGTCCATGCCGCGATTGTACGCGGACTCAAACGCTGTCGTGATCGGCCGTCCCCGGTGCTACGATCGATCAACATGCTGGAGGATAGGATGGACGTTCGTGCTCGGGCGCGCCGGTCGGTCGGTCTCACGGCGGTGCTGTCGCTGCCGCTGCTCTTCGCGGTGATCACCGCCCTCGCGCAAGCGCCGGCGGCCCCGCCGCGGACGTTCAACCCACAAGACACGCTCCCGTTCGATCCCGCGGTCCATACCGCGACGCTGCCGAACGGCCTGAAATACTTCGTCCGTCAGAACAGCCGTCCAGCCAAACGCGTCTCGCTGCGCCTGGCGGTTCGTGCAGGGTCGGTCTACGAGGCCGACGATCAGCAGGGTCTCGCGCATCTCATCGAGCACATGGCCTTCAACGGGAGCGCACACTTCAAGCCGGGTGAGCTGGTGTCGTACTTCGAATCGATCGGCGCGCGGCTGGGACCCCACGTCAACGCCTACACATCGTTCGACGAAACGGTCTACATGCTCGACGTCCCGAGCGACAAACCCGAAGTCGTCGAGAAGGCGCTGACCGCGCTCGCTGACTTTGCCGGCGGGCTGTCGTTGACGCCGGTCGAAGTGGACAAGGAACGCGGCGTGGTCATCGAAGAGTGGCGCGGCGGTCTCGGCGCCAGTTCGCGCGTGCGCGACAAGCAGCTTCCGATTCTGTTCTATCAGTCTCGCTATGCGGAGCGGCTGCCGATTGGCAAACCAGACATCATCCGCAACGCACCGGTCGCGAGGCTGCGCGCCTTTTACGACACCTGGTATCGACCGGAACGAATGGCGGTGATTGCCGTCGGCGACATCGAGCCCGCGACCATCGAGCAATCGATCAAGACGGACTTCTCGCCACTGACCGACCGCGCGCCGGCCGCTCCGCTTCCCGATCGAACGGTTCCGCTCCAGAAGGACGCGCTCGTCAGCATCGTGACCGACCCTGAACTGACCCGATCGTCGGTCAGCATCGAGCGGAAGCGGAAGCGCGAAGGCGAGCAGAAAGTCGCCGACTACCGCCGCGATCTGGTGGAGCGGACCGTCGAACACATGATGGACGAGCGTTTCACGGAGCTGGCGCAGAAGCCCGACGCGAAGTTCCTTGGCGCCGGGGTCAGCGGCGGCAGCCTCAGTCGGGACGTCGCGACGTTTTCGATGGGTGCCTCGGTCCAGGACGGCAAGCTCGAAGATGGCATCGGTGTGATCGCCTCGGAAGCCAAGCGCGTGCGCGAGTTCGGATTCGGCGCTTCTGAAATGGATCGCGCGAAGCAATGGATGGCCGCGTTTTACGAACAGGCTTACAGCGAACGGACCAAGACCGAAAGCGGCTCGTTCGCGCAGGAATACATCAGCTACTTCCTGAACAACGAGCCGAGTCCCGGCATCGAGTACGAGTTCCGCCTCGTGCAGCAGCTGCTGCCGACGATGACGGCGAACGATGCGTCGGCGCTGGCCAAGTCGCTGCTCGTGGACGACAGCCGCGTGATCCTCGCGGTCTCGCCGCAGAAAACCGGCATCTCGATTCCCACGGACGCCCAGTTGCAGGCTGCGCTTGCGAAGGCCAGTGCCGGCCCCGTCGAAGCGTGGGGCGATGGCGGCGCGACGCGAGCGGTGATGGAGACGCTGCCGGCTGCCGGCGCGGTGGCCTCCCGGAAGACGCTCGACGACATCGGCGTCACGGTGGTGCATTTCGCCAACGGCGTTGACGCATGGTTGAAACCAACCGACTTCAAGAACGACCAGATTCTCTTCGGCACTGACCGCCTCAGGCGGAGCGTCGCTCGCGCCGCCGTCGGAATTCATCGAAGCGACGCTGGCTCCGGCCTACGTGGGACTGGCGGGCGCGGGTGGATTGACGGCGATCCAGCTCGACAAGGCGCTGACCGGCAAGCTGGTTTCGGCGCAGCCGTTCGTGTCGCTGTCGTCCCACGGCGTCCAGGGCAACGCCGCGCCGGCACAGCTCGAAACCGGTCTGCAGCTCCTCTACCAGAGAATCGTGGCGCCCGGAGACGATGCCGACGCGTTCGCGCTCATGAAGAAGCAGCTCGAGGCCGCGGTGGCCAATCGCGGACGATCACCAGGACAGGTGTTCGGCGAAAAGCTGTCGCAGGTCAACAGCTCGAACCACTACACCTCGGCGCCGTTGACGCCGGAGCGCGTCGCGTCACTCGATCGCTCCAGGATGACCGCCTTCTACAGGGCGCGCTTCGCCAATGCCGCCGACTTCACGTTCTTCATGGTCGGTGCGTTCAAGGTGGACGAGGTGGTGCCGCTGCTCGCGCGCTACGTCGGCGGCCTGCCCTCGACCGGTCAGCGCACGTCGGCATTCAAGGACGTCGAGATGCACTTTCCCTCGGCCAACCAGCGCGTCACCGTCGAGCAAGGTCGCGAGCCGCGCGGCCAGACGGTGATCAGCTTCTTCGCCGACCCGACGCCCGATCCGGTGCAGCAGGAGAACATCGCCGCCGCGACGACGGTGCTGGACATCGCGCTGCGCGACATCCTGCGCGAGGATCTGGGCCAGACCTACACCGTGCAGGTCGGTCTGTCGCAGCCGCTGCCGCAACGCGGCGAAGGGCACATCGAAGTCCGTTTCGGCGCCGCACCTGAAAACCTGGAGACGATGACCTCCCGTGTCATGCAGGAGATCGCACGACTGCAGAAGGACGGGCCGTCAGAGGACCTGACCAACCGGGCCAAGGAGTCGGCCCGCCGCACCTACGAGACGTCACTGAAGCAGAACGGCTACTGGATGGGGCGGCTGCAGTCGACCACGATGCTGGGACTCAATCCCTCGGACATCCTGACCCGCTCGGCACGGATTGACGCGGTGACGCCGGCCACGGTCCAGGACGTGTTCAAGAAGTACTTCCCGTCGGATCGATCGACGATCGTGACGCTGGTGCCGGCGCCGGCCTCGCAGCCGTAATACGCGACGATCAACGCAGAACTCGCGGAACCCGCAGAGCCAAGCGCGGCACACGCAATCGCGAACGCTCATTTGGTGAGGCTGGCGCGCCAGCGGCCGGCGTCGTCGAACACCTCCCCAAGATAGTCGCCGTCAGCGAGATCCTTGCGCAGGTTCTGAAGCACTTCGATCAGAGCGTCCAGCGCCGGTCCGATCTCATCCGCGTTGGTCGCGGCGATGTCGCGCCAGATGTCGGCCGGACTCGACGCGAGCCGGGTCGTATCGGACAAGCCGCGGCCGGCCATGGTCAGGCCGTCCCGCCCCGCAGACTCGCCCACCACCGCCATCAGGGCGCTGGCGGTCAACTGCGGCAAGTGACTGAGGAACGCCAGCAGCCGATCGTGCGCGTCGGCCGTCATCATCCGCGGAACCGCGCCGAGCGCGCTGACAAACGCGGTCAGTTTATCGAGCGCCGGCCCGCCGGACTCGCCGCGCGGTGTCGTCAACAGCCACGGCCGCCCGGTGAAGAGATCCGGGCGCGCGCGTTCAAGGCCGCCCTGCGCGGCTCCGGCCAACGGATGCCCCCCGATGAAGGTAAATCGCGCCGGCAGCGTGCTGGCGGCATCGACCATCGCCCGCTTGGTGCTGCCGGTGTCGGTGATGATCGCCGGCTGGTGCACGTTCTCGTCGAGGCTGGCGAGCAGCGCCAGGTTCTGTTTCACCGGCGCCGCCAGGATGACAACGTCGGCCTCGGCGAGCACGATGAGATCGTCGGCGGCAACGTCAATGGCGTGCAGCCGCATCGCCGTCTCGAGCACATCCTTGCTATCGACCGCGATGACCAGCGACGAGGGCCAGATTTCGCGAGCGGCCAGCGCGATCGACCCACCGATCAGCCCGAGGCCGACGATGCCAATCTTTTCGAAGATCGGTGGCTCGGTGGACGGACCGTGGGCGCGTCCGGATTGAATGACGGGGAGCTGCTGCGACATAGAGAACTGACGCTGGAAATTCAGATTTCGTGATCGCTAAGAGCCCCAGCCGCCGCGCCTGACCGGCTCGAGGCAGATGCCGCGGCCGATCGCCGGCGCGATGATCCGCAGTTCGGCCATCAGCCGATCGAACTGCGACGGGAACATCGACTGCGCGCCGTCGCTCAGGGCGTGGTCCGGATCGCAGTGCACCTCGATAATCAGGCCGTCGGCGCCCGCGGCGACCGCAGCCCGCGCCATCGGCGCCACCATGTCCCGGCGTCCAGCGCCGTGGCTCGGGTCGGCGACGATCGGCAGGTGGCTCAGCTTCTTCACGACCGGAATCGCGGAGATATCGAAGGTGTTGCGGGTCGCGGTCTCGAAGGTGCGGATGCCGCGCTCGCACAGGATCACGTCGCTGTTGCCGCCGCTCAGGACGTACTCGGCCGAGAGCAGCCACTCTTCGATCGTCGCCGAGATGCCGCGCTTGATCAGCACCGGCTTGCGGGCGTGTCCCAGTTCCCTCAGCAGCGTGAAGTTCTGCATGTTGCGGGCGCCGAGCTGGAAGATGTCGGCGTACTTGTCGATTACCTCGATCTGGCTGACGTCCATGACCTCGGTGATCAGCTTGCAGGTTCTCGGCGTTGGCCGCGTCGCGCAGCATGCGCAGCCCTTCCTCGCCGAGGCCCTGAAAGCTGTAGGGCGAGCTGCGCGGCTTGAACGCGCCGCCGCGGAAGATCTTCGCGCCGGCCCGGCGCACCGCGGCCGCGGCCGCGTGCACCTGCGGTCTCGGTTTCCGCCGAGCACGGACCGGCCATGACGATCACTTCGTCGCCGCCGATTCTGACGTCGCCGACGCTGACGATGGTGCCTTCCGGCTTGAAGGTTTTGCTGGCGAGTTTGTAGGGCTCGGAAATCCGCAGCACCTCGTGGACGCCGTCGAGCAGTTCGATCAGCGCCTTGTCCGGATGCCCCTGACCGACCGCACCGAGCACGGTGCGCGTGACACCAGTCGACCGATGCACGTCCATCCCCATCTCCACGAGACGGGCGACCACCTGCTCGATCTGGATTTCGCTCGCCCGTTCTTCCATTACTACGACCATGGCTTCTGTCTCCACTCTGCTGCTTTCGTCTTTCACCAGTGGGGCGACCCTTTGAGGGTCGCTTCCTCTACTTTTTCTCGGCCTCGTCGCCGTGAACGAGCCGTCGTTCCAGACGGCGCGCCTCGTCGATGATGCGCTCGAACAGCCGGGCGATGGCGTCCGGTCCGAGCGGCCCTTCTGCCGCGATGCCCCGCACGTGCGCCAGCACCTGCTTCTCGCGCTCGGGTTGATAGACCTCGACCCCGAGCTGTTTCTTCAGTTGCCCGATCTCGCACGCTACGCGGGCGCGCTCGTTCAGCAGCCGGACCAGTACTTCGTCCACACGGTCGATGTCGTCCCGCAAATCGTCAAGCGTTGGCATTGAGCGCGGCCGCCCCCCTCAGCCACTCCACGTAGTTCTCGACCCGCTCCACGAGGCGCGGTGTCGGGCCGGCCTCGGCAATCAGCGACACCAGCGCGCTGCCGACCACTGCCGCGTCGGCGTAGGTGCAGACCTCGGCCACGTGCTCCGGGCTCGAAATCCCGAACCCCACCGCAATCGGCAGCGTGGTCCGCGCGCGAATGCGATCGACCATGTCCCTGGCGTCTGTCGAGAGCCGGGCACGTGCGCCGGTCACGCCGAGTCGCGAAATACCGTAAAGAAATCCGCTGCCCAGTTCCGACGCTTTCCTGATACGCGCTTCGGTCGTGGTCGGGCTCAACAGAAAGATGGTGTCGACGCCGACGCCGGCGAGGGTTTCGCGAAAATCACCTGCTTCTTCTATCGGCAGATCCAGGACCAGCACGCCGTTGACGCCGATGTCCGCCGCTCGTCTGGCAAACCGGTCCAGCCCCATGCGCATCAACGGGTTGGCGTAGCTGAACACCACGACCGGCGCGGCAATCGCCGGGCGAACCTTCTCGATCACGTCGAGCGCGGTTCGCAGGCTTCCTCCGGCGGCAAGCGCGCGTTCGGTCGCCCTCTGAATCACTGGACCGTCAGCCAGCGGATCGGAAAACGGGACGCCGACTTCGAGCACGTCGGCGCCGGCACGATCGAGCGCCTTCAGGATCTCTGCCGAACGGGCGAGGTCCGGATCGCCGACTGTCGTGTAGGTGATCAGGCCCGGACGCTGTTCCCGTCGGATCTTCGCGAACGCCGTCGCGAGCGCGCTACTTGCCGGCAAGACTCTTCTCCACCGTCTGCACGTCCTTGTCGCCTCGTCCCGACAAGTTGACCAGTAACGTTGCTTCAGGTCCGAGCTCGCGCGCCAGCTTGCCGGCGTGCGCAATCGCGTGCGCCGATTCCAGCGCCGGCAGGATGCCCTCGAGCTTCGCCAGACGCTGAAACGCCTCGAGCGCTTCGCTGTCGGACGCATGCGCATACTCGGCACGGCCGAGCGCACGCAGCCACGCATGCTCCGGACCGACCGCGGCGTAGTCGAGTCCCGCGGAGATCGAATGCGTCAGCATCGATATTGCCATCGTCGTCCTGCAGGATGAAGGTGCGGGTTCCCTGCAGGACGCCGGCGCTGCCGCCGGCGAACCGCGCGGCGTGGCGTCCGCGCAGGATCAGCTCGCCGCCGGCCTCGACGCCAATCAGGCGAACGTCGCGATCGTCGATGAACGCGTCGAAGATGCCGATCGCGTTGCTGCCGCCGCCGACGCATGCGACCACCGCGGTCGGGAGCGCACCCGTCTGCTCCAGGATCTGCTTCCGTGCCTCCTGTCCGATCACTGACTGGAACTCGCGCACCATCAGCGGATACGGATGCGGGCCCAGACCGAGCCGAGCAGGTAGTAGGTGTCCGCGACATTGGTGACCCAGTCGCGCATCGCCTCGTTGATGGCGTCCTTCAGTGTCCGGCTGCCCGCGTCGACGCGGCAGACCTCGGCGCCGAGCAGACGCATCCGAAACACGTTGAGCGCCTGACGATCCATGTCCTCGGCGCCCATGTACACGTGGCAGTCGAGGCCAAGCAGCGCGCACGCGGTAGCGCTCGCCACGCCGTGCTGTCCGGCGCCGGTTTCGGCAACGATCCGTCGCTTGCCCATGCGGACGGCGAGGAGGGCCTGGCCGAGCGCGTTGTTGATCTTGTGAGCGCCGGTGTGCGTCAGATCCTCGCGCTTGAGAAAGATCCGCGCGCCGCCCGCCGCCGCGGTCAGCCGCGTCGCCTCGTAGACCGGCGTCGGCCGGCCGACGTAGTCCTTCAGCAGCCGATCGAGCTCGGCTTTGAACGCCGGATCGTCGCGGACGGCGAAATATTCCCGTTCGAGTTCCTCGATCGGCTCGACCAGCGTTTCGGGGACGAATCGTCCCCCGAATTCGCCGAAGTAGCCGCGCGCGTCAGGATCGCGCCGCGAAATGACTGGTGCCATACACCGCCTCGAAAAGCGCCCGCAGGCGCTGATGATCTTTGATACCCGGCGCCCGCTCGACGCCGGACGACACGTCAATTCCGAATGGCCGCACCCGGGCGATGGCGTCGCCGACGTTCTCCGGCGTCAGGCCGCCAGCGAGCAGCACCTTCCGCCTCGCCGCCACGGACGCAGCTCCCGCCCAATCGACGGTCTGGCCGGTTCCGCCACGACGGACCGGATCGTCGGCATCGAGCAGCACCGTGTCACGGCCGGGCCAGAAGTCCACTCGGGTGTCGCCCACTTTGAGCGCCTTGATCACGGCAGACCGGATCGTAGCTGCGTATTCCATCGTCTCGTCGCCGTGCAGTTGAACGGCGCCCAGCCGGACCAGCCGGGCGACACCGTTGACGTACTCCGCCGACTGGTTGACGAAGACGCCGACCGGCGTCACGAACGCGGGGAGTCGCGCCGCTATCTTCTCGGCGCGGAATGGATCGATGAAGCGCGGACTTTTGGGCCAGAAAATAAACCCGATCGCACCGGCGCCCGCGTCCACCGCGGCCTCAGCGTCCTCGAGGCGTGTGATCCCGCAGATCTTCACGAGCATCGGGGCAACTCCGGCGCTGATTCGACACAAAGGACACGAAGGACACAAAGACAGTTTTTCATCTGCGTACACCAGAATGATTGGTCTTTGTGTCCTTAGTGTCCTTAGTGTCCTTTGTGTCGAGTAATTGCCTCAAAGCCGTACCCGGATCCGCGGCGCCCATGAAGCGTTCGCCGATCAGGAACGCGCGATACCCGAGTCCTCGCAGGCGAGTCAGGTCGTCGCTGGTGCGCAACCCGCTCTCGCTGACCGCGACGACGTCGGCTGGAATGCCGGCACTCAGATCATCGGAGGCCCGAACATCGACACTCAGCGTTTTGAGGTTGCGATTGTTGACGCCGACCATTCGCGCACCGATCCCGAGCGCCACGGCCAGTTCTTCGGCATCGTGCACTTCGACCAGCACATCGAGGCCAATCGCGCCGGCAAACCGGTGCAGGCGCGCCAGCGTCTCCGCCGGCAACGCCGCGACGATCAGCAGCGCGGCGTCAGCGCCGGCGGCCTTCGCTTCGAGCAGCTGGTACTCGGAGACGATGAAGTCCTTGCGAAGCAGCGGTAGGTCCACCGCCGCGCGGACCGCCGCCAGATGCTCGAGCGCGCCGTCGAAGAAGGTCGGCTCGGTCAGCACCGAGATCGCCGCGGCGCCGGCGGCGGCGTAACGTTCGGCAATCGCCACCGGGTCGTAGTCCTGCCGCAGAACGCCCTTCGAGGGAGACCGCCTTTTGCATTCCGCGATGACGTTGACACGATCGGTTCGCGAGAGCGCGGCGACAAAACGACCGGCGCGAGATGGCAACGCCACCGCCCGCGCCTCCAGGATCGCAAACGGCTGCTCGGCCTGTCGTACCTCGACGACCCGGCGCGTCGCGGCCACGATCGTCGCCAGCAGGTCGGCCGGGTTCGTCTCGGGACCACGTTCGCCGCTGGCGGCCGCCGCTGAGGTGATGGTCATTGCGGCGCCCCTGCCGTAAATTCCTCGGCCGTCGAGATCGACACCAGCTTCGCAAGCGTGCGCTTCGCGTCGCCCCGATCGATCGCCCGTGACGCCTTCACAATTCCGTCGCTGACCGACCCGGCCGCTCCGGCGATGAACAGCGCCGCTCCGGCATTGAGGAGCACCACGTCCCGCGGCGCCCCACGTTCGCCTTCCAGAATGCGCTCGATGATCCTGGCGTTCTCGTGGGCGTCGCCGCCCTGCAGCGAGCCGGGGTGCGCCTTCACCAGACCGACGTCGGCCGGGTGCAGGTAAAAAGTGTTGACCACGCCGTCGCGACACTCCGAGATCTTGGTGTATCCGGTGGTGGTGAGCTCGTCGATGCCGTCGGCGCCGTGAACGACCCAGGCGCGGGTCGTGCCAAGCAACATCAGCGCGCGCGCCATCAACTCGGTGTATTCAGGACGCGATACGCCAACCAGCTGACGCGTGGCGCCGGCCGGGTTCGTCAGCGGTCCCAGCAGGTTGAAGGCCGTGCGGATTCCGAGTTCGCGGCGAACCGGACCCGCGTGACGCATTGACGGGTGGAATGTCGGCGCGAAGAAGAAGCCGATTCCGGCGTCGGCGAGGCAGCGTTCGACCACGCCGGGCGAAGCGGTGATCCGAACCCCGAGTGCCTCGTAGACGTCGGCGCCGCCGGTCCGGCTCGACGCCGAGCGATTGCCGTGTTTGGCCACGCGCACGCCGCACGCGGCCACGACCAGCGCCGCGCAAGACGAGATATTGAACGTCCCCGATCGATCGCCGCCGGTGCCGCAGGTATCGAGCAGGTCGTCGTAACGCTTCGAGACCGGGACCGCGTGCGCCCGCATGGTCTGCGCGAGGCCGACGATCTCGACCGGCCGTTCGCCTTTCATCGCCAGGCCGACCAGGAGCGCGGACACGTGCGCCGGCGCCGCGCGACCTTCCATGATCTCCGACATCGCGGCCGCCGCCTCGCCGCTGGTCAGATCCTCGTGGCGCGTCAGTTTCTCGAGAATCCCCTGAAACATGCTCAAGGCCTGTCCTCAAGAAAGTTGCGGAGGATGCGATGTCCTTCGCCGGTCAGAATCGATTCCGGATGAAACTGGACGCCGTGGACCGGCCAGGTCTTGTGCCGGAGGCCCATGATGTTGGCGTCCTCGCGGGTGCGCGCCGTAATTTCGAGTGCCGGCGGCAGCCCGGCTTCCGCGACCATCAACGAGTGATATCTGGACGCGAGGAACGGCCCGGCGATACCGCTGAAGACACCGCGGCCGTCGTGCTCGATGGTCGATGTCTTGCCGTGCATCGGTACGGCGGCCCGCACCACCTCGCCCGCCGAACACCGCCCCGATCGCCTGATGACCAAGGCACACCCCGAGAATCGGTGTCGTCTGGCCGAGATGACGAATCACGCTCATCGTGACACCGGCATCTTCCGGGCGTCCCGGCCCGGGGGAAATGACAATGCGGGCGGGCTTCGCCTTGACGACATCTTCGAGCGTGACGACGTCGTTGCGCATCACCCGCACCTCGGCGCCGAGTTCGCCCAGGTACTGCACCAGGTTGTAGGTGAACGAATCGTAGTTGTCGATGACCAGGACCATGGACATTTCAGATTTCAGAATTCAGATTTCAGATTTCAGATTGAATTTCAAGCGTCCCGGTCACAGTCCAGCCTGCGCGAGATCGAGGGCTCGCAGCAGCGCTGTCGCCTTGTCCCGCGTTTCTTCGAACTCCGCCGCCGGATTCGAGTCCATGACGATGCCGGCGCCGGCCTGGACGTAGGCCATGCCCTTCGACATGATCACGGTCCGGATGGCGATGCAGAAGTCGAGGTTGCCGGCGAAATCGAGGTAGCCGACCGCGCCCGCATACAGGCCACGGCCCGACGGCTCGAGGTCGCGGATGATCTGCATGGCGCGGACTTTCGGCGCGCCCGAGACGGTGCCGGCGGGAAAACAGGACACCAGCGCATCGAGCCGATCGCGGTCGTCGGCCAGCTTGCCTTCGACGATCGAGGTGAGGTGCATGACGTGGGAGAAGCGCTCGAGTCCCATGAACTGCGGCACCCGGACCGAGCCGTAGGCGCAGACCCGGCCGACGTCGTTGCGTCCGAGATCGACCAGCATCACGTGTTCGGCGCGTTCCTTCTCGTTCCGCTTCAGTTCCTCCGCCAGCCGCATGTCCTCTTCGTCGGTGCGGCCGCGACGCCTGGTGCCGGCAATCGGATGGGTCTCGACCCGCGAGCCCTCGACGCGCACCAGCATCTCTGGAGACGAACCCACCACCGAGACGCCGCCCATGCGGATGAAATACATGTACGGCGACGGGTTGACATGACGCAGTGCGCGATACACCGTGAACGGGTCGGCAGCGACCTCCGCCTCGAACCGCTGCGATAGCACCACCTGATAGATGTCGCCGGCCGCGATGTGCTCCTTGGCCGCGCGCACCTGCTCTTCGAACCGCTCCTGCGTGTGGTTCGAGGTGAATGTGAGCGGAGCCGCGGTATCGCGCCGGCTGTGCGACAGATTCCGCTCCAGCTCCCGCTCGAGAAACTGAATCTTCGCGCAGGCAAATTGATACAGCGACTCCAGGTCGTCGTCTGCCGTGATGCGCGCGTTGGCGATGATGAGGATGCGGTGCTGGACATGGTCGAACGCCAGCACCGTGTCGAACAACATGAAGCCGGCGGTGTCCGCACCGTCCGGAGCGGAGCCCGAGATCGCCAAGCACCGGCTCGAACCACGACGCCGCGCCGTAACCGAGATAGCCGACTGCTCCGCCGGTGAAACGCGGCAGGTCCGGGACGAACGGCGACCGGAAATCGGCCATCAGTCCGCGCAGCGTGTCCACGAACGGCTTGTCGGTCTCGGTCGTGCTGCCGCCGCGATCGATCGTCGTCTTGCCGTCGCGCGAGCGGAGAATGAGGAACGGATCCTTGCCGAGAAACGAGTAGCGGCCGACGTGCTCGCCGCCTTCGACGCTTTCGAGCAGGAACGCGTAGTCGGCATGCTCGGCGATCTTCAGGAACGCCGAGACCGGCGTCAGCAGATCGGCGACGATCTCCTTGCACACCGGCACGAAGGTGCCGCGCCGCGCCAGTTCCTTGAATTCTTCAAACGAGGTGATTTTCATCGCCAGCAAACTCCGCCAGCCGCTGAAGTGCGGCATTTCTCATGACACCGATCGGAGGCTTGGTGCCGGTCCACCACTGAAACTGTTCGTGGGCCTGGGCGACGAGCATCTCGAGGCCGCCGATCGTCTGGCAGCCCATCTCTTGCGGCCTCGCGCAGCAGCCGCGTGACCGGAGGGTTGTAGACCAGGTCGTAGACATACTTTCCGGTCAGCTGCTCGCGAGGCATCGGGGTCGCGTCGACGTGCGGGTACATACCGATCGGTGTGCAGTTGATCAGCAGGTCCCAGCTGCCGCGATCGGGCGGCCAGGGCCCGACCGTCACCGGCGTTCGAAGGGCGATGTCTTCCGCCTGGAACCGATCGCGGGCGTGGACGCGCACCGAGCACCCGCTCGACGCCAGCGCCACCAGGACCGCGCGCGCGGCGCCGCCGGCGCCCAGCACCGACACCCGCATGCCGTGCAGAGACATGCGCTCCTGAAGCGGGCGCAGGAATCCACTGGCGTCGGTGTTGGCGCCCACCCAGCGATCGTTGTTCACGCTGACGGTGTTGATTGCGCCGATGCGGCGGGCCACCGCATCTACTTCGTCAACCTGATCGAACATCGACACCTTGAGCGGAATGGTGATGCTGGCGCCGTTGATGCCGATGGCGCGGCCGAAGGCGGCGAAGTCAGTCGGCGCTCACGGCCGGAAACGGCAGGTAGACCGCATCGAGTCTCGCGGCCCGAAACGCCGCGTTGTGCATGGCCGGCGAGACCGAGTGCCCGACCGTACCGCCGACGATGCCGTAGATTTGCGGTCGCGGCGGTGATGCTGCGGAAGTGGTAATCCTGAAGCAGTGTCTGCGGCGTCAGCTGTCCGACCGCGCCGATGCCTCCCGCGTAGGTCCAGATCGATCCGAAACGGCCGGCGAGGACGCGGGTCGCGAGGCCGTACTCGCCCATGCCGATGAGAATCATCGCGCTCGGCGTGCCGCTCTGGGCGCCCAGATCGTGCAGCGTCAGCGCGTCGCGCAGACTGTTCAGGGTCACGGCGATCTTGACGATCTGCGCGCCGGTGGCGCGCATCGCGCCAACCCGCGCGAGCAGATCGGCCGGGACGCCGTGGTAGTCGTGGCTCGAGAGCACGATGCGGCGCCCTCCCGACCGCTCGATCAGGTCATCGAACCGGGCGCGCCATTCGATGTCCACGTAGTCGGCGCCGAGCTCCAGCGCATCGCTCAGGATGCGACGCCGGCGCTCTTCGGAGCCGGTGAACCCGCCGCCTTCCCAGGTCGGCCGGCACGTCACGATCACCGGCAGCCGCCGGCCCTCGAGGGCGCCGCCGACGTCCGGATCGGCGACCGAATCGAGCCGTAACTCGACGAGGTCGGCGTCGGCGACCGCGTCGCGCTTCTGGCGCAGTTCCGCCGTCGTGGCGCCGGTGACCGTTACGCAGACAAGTGGCTTGGACACAAATTCGATATAAATAAAAAAAGCCTCTTCAACCTGGTGGCTGAAGAGGCTCGAAAATCGTTCGCGCAGTGGCGGTTCAGGCCAAGGCGGATGCCTCTTCAGTCGTGCCCCAATACCACCAACCCGCCGATGCGCACACGGGCGCGGTCTGGCGGGCGACGAATGTGAGGTCGGACGACTGCGGCATCAGATGCGGAGACGATAGCAAACCGTAGTGATTGCTGTCAACACGATCGCCCATTTCTCCTTGACCAGCAAGCACTTCTCCCGTATAACGGAATTGAATCCATGCCAGTCCGTCGGCTCGCAGTCACGCTTGCAGCGGTGGTGATCGGGGTGTCGGCGCTGCTCTCAGGCGCGACCACTCAGATGAGCATCGATCAGATCCGGCCGGGCATGGTCGGCATCGGCCGCACTGTCTTCGACGGCACCCACGTCGAGGAATTCAAAGCCAACATCCTCGGCGTGCTCGAGAACGTGATCGGCACGCACCGCAACCTGATTCTCGCCAAGCTGGAAGGCGGCCCGCTGGCCAACACCGGCGTCATCGCCGGCATGAGCGGGAGCCCGGTTTACATCGACGGCAAGCTGATTGGCGCGGTGTCGTACGCGCTCGGCAGCTTCTCCAAAGAGCCAATCGCGGGCATCACGCCGATCGCGGAGATGACCGACTCGACGATGCTCACGGATGCGCGCGCGCCAGGCGCACGCGTCCACATCGAGTACCCGCTCACCCGAGAGGCGCTCACCGCAGCGTTTCGCAAGGCGCTGAACTGGAATCGTCCCTTCGCGGATCGTCCAGGCGACGTCCGCATGGACGGCATCAGCAGCGTGGCCGGTCTCGGTGGCAGCCAGTTGAGCACACTCCTTCGTCCGATCGCGACGCCGCTTGTCATGTCCGGCTTCGAGCCTGACGTGGCGGATGTGTTCGGCGGAGCGTTTCAGGATCAAGGCTTCGTTCCCACTGGCGAGCGGCGATGGCGGCTTTCGCAAGGGCGAGAAGCCGTTCGACGGTCCGCTGAAGCCCGGCGACGCGATCGGCGTCATGCTGGTCGGCGGCGATCTGCAGTTCGGCGGCACCGGGACGGTGACGCACATCGACGGCGATCGCGTCTACGCCTTCGGTCACCCCATGTACAACCTCGGGCCGACCGAATTTCCGATGACGCGGGCGTACGTCTACACGATTCTGCCCAGCCTGTTCTCGTCGATGAAGCTGTCGAGCACCGGCGACATCATCGGCACCTTCACTGCAGGACCGGGCCACTGCTATCGCCGGCCGGCTCGGCGCCGGACCGCGCACGATTCCACTGACCATCGCGCTCGAGTCACCCCGGGCGCCGTCGCACACGTTCCATTTCGACGTGGTCAACGATCAGCTGTTCGGGCCGCTGATGACCTACGCGAGCATCCTGAACACGCTCGGCTCCTACGAACGGCAGTTCGGCGCCGCCAGCTTCATGGTGCGAGGCAGCGCGAAAGTCAGCAAGCACGATCCGATTGCGTTCAACAACCTGTTCTCGGGCGATCAGGCGTCGGTGAACGCCGCCTCCTACGTGGTCGCGCCGGTCACCTACCTGATGGGCAACGACTACGAGAAAGTCGATGTCGAGGGCATCAACATCACCATCGGCACGACCGAGACGCCGATGACCGCGACGCTCGAGCGGGTCTGGCTCGACGATCCGCGCCCGCGCGCGGGCCGCACGTGTTCCGCTGAAGGTCCTCTTCCGCACCTATCGCGGCGAGGAAATCATTCGCACGCTGCCGATCGAGATCCCGCCCAACGCCAGCGGGACGCTGTCGGTCCATGGTGTCCGACGGCGGCAGGCTCAGCTTGTCGGAACAGCGCGAGGCGCGCACGCCGCAGGCGAGGACCGTCGACCAGATGATCCGGTCGCTGAACAAAGGCCGCCGCAACAACACGCTGTACGTGCGGCTGCTCAGCAACGAGGCCGGGGCGGTCGTCAACGGCGAGCTGCTGTCGTCACTGCCGCCGTCGGTGCTCGGCGTGCTCGAAGGCGACCGCAGCGGCGGCAGCTTCAACCCGGTTCACAGCGCCACCATCGGCGAGTGGGAACTGACCACCGAACACGCTGTGACCGGCTCGCGCACCCTGACGCTGACGGTTTCGCAGAACTGACGTCCGCGTCTTTCCCACTGTCATCGATATGTTGAATTCAAGGCTGCGCTTACTGGCGGCAGCGCTACTCGCGACGACGCCGCTGCTCGTCGAGGCGTCGTCCCCCAGATTCTTCCAGACCGCGACGCAGGCGGATTTCCTCAAGGGCGAAGTCGACAACCTGTCAGTGGACAGTCAAGGTCGGCTCACGCTCGGGCCGGCGACCGAGCTCGTCTACGAAACGTCGGCGCCGTTTCTCTGGTCGATGGTGGCGCAGCCCGACGGCACGCTGTTCGTCGGCACCGGCAACGAAGGCAAGGTCTACCGCATCGACGCGCAGGGCAAGGGTTCGCTGTTCTTCGACAGCTCGGAACTGGAGGCGCACGCGCTGGCGGCTGCCCCGAACGGCGGCCTCTACGTCGGCACGTCGCCGGACGGTCGCATCTACAAGGTCGATCGCAACGGCACCGCGACCACCTTCTTCAGCCCGGAGGAAAAGTACATCTGGGCGCTGGCGACCGACGCCAACGGGAACCTGTACGCCGCCACCGGCGAAAAAGGCGTGATCTACAAGATTGCGCCGGACGGCAAAGGCGCCCCGTTCTACAAGACCAACGCGACGCATGCCTCGGCGCTGGCATTCGACAAGGCCGGCAACCTCCTGGTGGGAACCGGGACGCCCGGCAGAGTGCTGCGAATCGATCCGGCCGGCAAGGCGTTCGTGCTGCTCGATTCGCCCTTCCAGGAGATTCACGCGCTCCGGTTCGACGACAAAGGCACGCTCTTCGCCACCGCGATCGCCGGACGCGGCGCCTCGGGCGGGGGCGGCGGCGTCACGCAGACGATCGATCAGCCCGTCGCGGAGACAGTGCGCGTGCCGGTCGCGACGGTCTCGGCCGAAATCACGTCGATGTCGATCGTCGACGTCAGCGGCGGCTCGGCGAGCGTGCCGCGAGACGATCATCGCGCGCCGAAAGGCGCGATCTATCGCATCTCGAGCGATGGCGTCTGGGACCAGGTCTGGGAATCGCGCGACGACACGCCGTACGACATCGCGTTCGATCAGAGCGGCGCGCTCATCGTCGGCACCGGCAACAAGGGCAAGCTGTACCGACTCGAAGGCGAACCGCTGCGCGCGACGCTGCTCGCGCGCGCCAGCGCACAACAGGTCACCGCCGTCTACCGCGACCGCACCGGTCGCGTGTACTACGCCACCGCGAACCCCGGCAAGGTGTTCCGCCTCTCCTCCGAGCGTGCGCCGCGCGGCACCTACGAGTCGGAAGCGCGGGACGCGCAGATGGTCGCAAGCTGGGGCGCCATCAGCTGGCACGGCACCACGCCGGCCGGCGGCAAGGTCGAGGTGTTCACGCGCGCGGGTAACACCGAAACGCCTGACGACACCTGGAGCGCCTGGTCCTCTGCGTACGCCAACGCCTGATGCCTCGCCCATCACCAGCCCGAAGGCGCGTTACCTGCAGTGGCGGGTGGTGTTGACCGGCAAGGGCGAGAGCCCGGTGCTCACGTCAGTGAGCGCGGCGTACCTGCAGCGGAACCTGCGGCCGCAGGTGCGGTCGATCACCGTGCATCCGCCGGGCATCGTCTTCCAGAAGCCGTTCTCGACCGGCGATCCCGAACTCGCGGGCTTCGAGGATCAGTCCACGCCGGAGCGCAAGCTCGCGGCCTCCGCCAGTCAGACGCCGGGCGTATCGACCGGTCTCGGCCGCCGCGCCTACCAGAAGGGGCTCGAGACACTCATCTGGAAAGCCGATGACGAGAACGAGGACGACCTGGTCTACGACGTCCTCTACCGTCGCGAAGGCGAGACCAGCTGGAAGACGCTGCGCAAGGCGACGCCTGACTCGATTCTGGTGTGGGATACGACCACTGTCCCGAACGGCACTTACTTCGTGAGAGTGATCGCGTCCGATGCGCCGTCCAACCCCGCCGGCCTGGCGCTGACCGGCGAGATGGACAGCGTCGCGTTCGACATCGACAACACGCCGCCGACCATCAGCGTCAGCGCGGTCCGGGTCGAACGCGGGCAGACGCTGGTCACCTTCGACGTGCGCGACGACCACTCACCGATCCAACGCGTGGAGTTCTCGCAGGACGGACAACGCTGGCGCGGGGTGTTTCCAGTGGACGGGATCGCCGACTCGCGGCAGGAGCACTACGAGCTGGTCATCGATGGCGCCATCGGAGAGCGGGGCGTCACGCTTCGGGCGAGCGATTCGATGAACAACGTCGCGACCGCACAGGTCGATGCCCCACGCCGCTAGAATTTTAATGTAGGCGGGGATTTAGGCGCGAATCGGTACGCGGCCGTTCGACGCGGCGGCGCGCTTCTTCGACGGCAGCGGCTGGTCAATCGTCGCGGCCGGCTTGCTGGCGCGGACGGTGGCGCGCTCGACCAGCCACAGCATGCTCGACGTCGCGGGCGCCTGCGTGACCGGCGGGTAGTCGAGCCGCGCGCGCGCCACGACTTCGAGCAAGCCCTCGATCAGCTTCACCTGATCGGTCGCACGACGGTGACGGGCCGACTTCAACACGCTGAGGTTCGCCAGGTGGCCCTGGTGCGTGACCACGGCTTCGAGCGTGAACACCGCGTCCTGCTCCGCCGATTCGTTGGCGCGCTGGAAGCGCTCCGCCCATCGCTCTTCCCACCGGGCGCGGCAGCCGGACGCGTCGCCGGCCTCGTTGCCCGATTCGCATTCGAGCGGCGTGGCCAGCACGTTCACGATCGCCGCGAGCGAATCAGGACGTTCATCGGTGGCGAAACGCATCATCCCGAGCATGATCGTGACGCAGGCGATCGTCGCGCAGGCCGCGCCGAGCGCCGCGTAGACGACGTGCATGTCGTCGAACAGCTCGCGCACGTGAGTCATCAGCGACGCGCCGTTTTCGGCGGTCAGGCGGCTGATCACGGTGGTGTTGAAGACCGCGGCCTCTTCGTGCGTGAGCGCGAGACGCTGGGACACCAGTCCCTGCAGCGCGCCGCTGACGTCGTTCAGATCCGCCAGGTCGGCGGCGCACGACGCGCAATCCTTGACGTGCGCGATCACCGCAATCTGATCGGCAATCGCCAGCTCGTCGTCGTGGAACGCCTGGAGCCGCCGCCGAACCGTGGCGCAGGAGGCGGCCTTCATGCGAACCTCTCGTCGCGCAGCTCGATGCGCAGCGATTGACGGGCCCGGGTCAGCCGCGACTTGACGGTGCCGACCGCGACGCCGAGCGAAAACGCAATTTCCTCGTAGCTCAGGCCGTCGATCTCCCGCAGGATGATCGCCGTCCGCTGGTCGAACGGCAGGTGATCGAGCGCCTGCTGCAGCTTCGCGGCCAGCTGTTTCTGCGCGAGCATGCGGTCGGGCGTTTCCTGCCGGCTCGATGGAAAGTCGCCATGCGCGGCAATGTGCTGTTCGAGCGGCACCTGATCGGCGCGGTGCCGCCGCCGCCAGAAGCGGTGCCGGTTCCGGGCCTGGTTCACCGCGATCCGGTAGATCCAGGTGCGCAGGCTCGACTGGCCACGGAAGCGATGGATGGTGCGGAAAACGCGGAGGAACACTTCCTGGGAAAGGTCCAGCGCTTCGTCGCGTTCGCCCAGCAGGTTCATCGCCAGCTGGACGACCATGCGCTGGTGTTCGCTGACCAGGTCCGCACACGCGGCCTCGTCGCCCGCGGCACACCGCTGCACGAGGGCGGCCTCACGGCCGTCGACGTCGGACCAACTCGCAACGCGCGCCTGCTTCACAGAGGCTTCCACTATAACAAGTTAGACCCCGATCGTGCCCGAAAGTTCCTCGGGCCCGCCGGCCAGCACCGCGCCGGCGACTGGGATCAGCCCGGGCGCGGCGGGCCGGGCTTCGAGCCGGGCCGGCGGCGCCACTGTTAGGATAGGCCTATCGTGACGCGAGCCATCGCGGTCGTAACGGTATTACTGCTGACGGCGGCAGGCGCGGCGCTGCTCTACCAGGCCACGGCGCGGCAGCGGGACTACCGCTCGGCGCTGATGCGAGGCGACAACGCCCTGCGCGACGAGCAGAGCTTTGCCGCGATCGAGGCCTACAGCGGCGCCATCGAGCTCCACCCGGATTCGATGCTCGCCTACCTCCGGCGGGGCCAGACCTACCGGCGCCGCGGCGACCGCGGCGATCTCGACGCCGCCGCTCGCGACTTCCGGAAGGCCGCCGCCCTCGACCCCTCCGCCATTGCACCGCTCGAAGCCCTGGGTGACGTCAACTATCAGCTCGACCGCTACGGCCGGGCCGCAGACGCCTTCGAGCGCGCGATTTCCCTCGACGATCGCTCCGCACGAATCAGTCACAAGCTGGCCCTCGCCCGCTATCGCGACGGCGACGTGGACGCGGCACTGGACGCGGTCGCCCGAACGGTACGCCTCGACGAGCGCCAGGCGGACGCGCACTACCTGCTGGGCATGTGCCTGCGGGAAAAAGGACGTACCACCGAGGCGATGCGGGCATTCGAGCGGGCGGTCGCGCTCGCGCCCGGCCTCGTCGCCGCGCGGGACGAACTCGCTGACCTGTACGGCGCTCACGGTCGCCGGAGCGACCAGATCGAACAGCTTCAGGTGCTGGCCGCGCTCGATCCGACCCGGGTCGAGCGTCAGGTCGCGGTGGCGATGGCTCACGCGCACGCCGGCCACTGGGATCTCGCCGTCTTGACGCTCGGCAGCGCGCTCGAGCGCCACCACGACGAGCCATTGATTTATCGCGCCCTGGGCCAGATCTGGCTCGAACGTCCGCGCGACGACGCGGCGTTCCTCAGCAAGGCGCGAGAAGCGCTCGAACGCGCCGCGTCCAGCCCCACTGCTCCGAGCGATCTATTGACGCTCTATGCCCGCGCGCTGCTCGACGAAGGCGCCGTCGATGACGGCGAGCGCGCGCTGGAGCAGGCGATCACGCGATTCCCGGTCGAGCCGTCGGCGTTCTTGCTCTACGCCGCCGTCGCCGAGAAACAGAATCACCTGGTGCCGGCGCGCAACGCGTTGATCGCGTACGGGACGCTCGTACGACCGGAAACGGACGCCGTCCCACGCGCCGCGAAAATCGCGGCGCTGTCGCTCCGACTGAACGACGCGACGACGGCGGTCGAGTGGCTGACGCAGGCCACGACCGCCAGCCCGAACGACGCGCTGTTGCTCGCTTCGCTCGCCGACGCACAGCTCCGGAGCGGTGACCGGGCGGCTGCGCAGGCGACGATCGCGCGCGGCCTCGATCGCGATCCCAAGAACGCCCAGCTCGCCGTGCTGGCGCGCAAGATCCGTTAGTCGACCGGCGGTCGGTACGGCCGCGGAGATGCGGCCGGCGAATTCATCGAGTCAGCGGCCTGTGTGTTTCGGGTCGGTCGCGTCGCGGAGGCCGTCACCAAGAAAATTGAATCCCAGCACCAGCACCGCGATTGCCAGCCCCGGCACGACGGTCAGGTGCGGCGCGTCGAGCAGATGGGCCCTCCCACCATTGAGCATCGTGCCCCAACTCGGCGTCGGCGGCTGGACGCCCAACCCAAGGAAACTGAGCGCCGCCTCGCCGATGATGGCGCCGGCCATGCCGAGCGTGCCCTGAACGACCACGGCCGGGATCGCGCTGGGAATCACGTGACGCCAGAGGACGCGTGGCGTCCCTGCGCCCGCCGCACGAGCGGCCTGCACGTATTCGAACTCGCGCGCGCGCAGCACCTGTCCCCGAACCAGCCGTGCGTACCCGACCCACCCGATCACCGTGAGGGCAAACAACACGTTTCCCAGGCTCGGTCCGAGAACGGCCACCAGCGCAATCGCCAGCAACAGACCCGGAAACGCCAGCAACACATCGATGACCCGGCCGATCACATCGTCGGTCACGCCGCCAAAATACCCGGCGACGGCGCCAAGCAGCGTGCCGAGCGACGCCGACACCGACACTACGGTGATCCCGACCAGGAAAGAAATGCGCGCGCCGGCCAGCACCCTGGCGAGGATGTCGCGGCCGAGTTCGTCGAGACCGAACCAGTGCGCGCTGCTCGGGCCCGCCAGCCGCAGCGCGAGATCCTGTGCCGCCGGATCGAACGGGGTCAGCGACGGTCCGATGATCGCCGCCAGTGCCGCGCCGAGGACGATCGCCGCACCAAGCTTCAACACGTCAGCGGTACCGGATGCGCGGGTCGAGCAGACCGTAAGCGAGATCGGTCAACAGGTTCATCCCGACGTAAGTGACGGCAATCAGGAGGATGCAGCCCTCGACCAGCGGATAGTCGCGGAAGCTGATCGACTGAATCAGCAGCCGGCCCACGCCCGGCCAGGCGAAGATCGTCTCGGTGATCACGGCACCCGTGAGGACCGCGCCGAACTGCAGGCCGAGCACCGTGACGATTGGGATGAGGCTGTTGCGGAACGCGTGACCGACAATCGCGCCGACGCGCGAGACGCCGCGCGCCCGCGCGGCCAGCACATACAGCTCCCGCAGCTCCTCGATGACGCTCGCCCTCGTCATCCGCGCCAGCACCGCGGCGAGCGGCGCGCCGAGTGTCACCGCCGGCAGCACCAGGTGCGCCAGCGTCCCGCGACCGGAGACCGGCAGCCATCCGAGCGTGACCGAGAACACGATCGCCAGCAGCGGGCCCAACCAGAAATTCGGAATCGAAATGCCGACCAGCGCCAGCGTCGTCGCGGCGTGGTCCACAGGCGTGCCGGCGCGGGCCGCCGCCACGATCCCGAGCGGGATCGCCAGCAACGTCGCCAGGACCATCGCCGCAAACGCCAGTTCGAAGGTCGCGGGCATCCGCTCGACGATCGACGCCGTGACTGGCTGGTTGGTGCGAAGAGACTGACCAAGATCTCCCCTGCTCAACCCCTTCAGGAACGCGCCGTATTGGATGTAGAGCGGCCGATCGAGGCCGAGGCGGCCGCGCAGTTCGCCGATGTCCTGCGGAGAGGCGCTGTCTCCCAGCATCGCCTGGACCGGATCGCCGGGCACGAGGTGGATCAACGAAAAGACGAGCGTGGCAACACCAAGGAGGACCGGAATCGTCAGCAGCAGACGGCGGACCAGGAACCGAATCATTCGGCGCCAATCCCCAGTCGCGTGATGAGTTTGGTAAGGCCTTGTCGGGTGACGCCGAGTTCAGCGGCCGCGCGCCCCCGATGACCGCCACTTCGGACCAGCGCGGCGCGGATGAATCGTGATTCGAAGGTCCGGCGTGCCTCGTCGAGGCGCCAGGTTTCGCGCCGCTGGACCTCGGTGAACGACGCCGGCAGCGCGTCAGGCGGCACCACGCCGCGTTTGGGACTCCGGACGGTCAGCGCCGCCAGCACGTTCTGCAACTCCCGCACATTTCCCGGCCAATCATAACGTGCCAGCGCCGCCATCGTCGCCGCGCCAAGGCTGGCGCGGCTGCCAAGACGCCGGGTCGATTCGCGCCAGAAGTGCTCGGCCAGCACCGGGATGTCCTCGCGGCGCTCCCGCAGTGGCGGGACGCGCACGCGGACCACGTCGAGCCGGTACAGAAGATCGAGGCGAAACCGTCCGGCGACGACCTCCGCCGGCAAATCCCGATTGGTGGCGGCGACGATACGGACGTCGACGCGGCGTGAGACGTTTTCGCCGACGCGACGCAGTTCCCCTTCCTGAATCACGCGCAGGATCTTCGCCTGCGCCCGAGGTGAGAGTTCGCCGATCTCGTCGAGGAAGAGCGTTCCTCCGTGCGCCTCCTCGAAGACTCCCGCGCGATCGGCGATGGCGCCGGTGAATGCCCCTCGCGCGTGGCCGAACAGTTCGGCCTCAACCAGATCGTCGGGCAGCGCCGCGCAGTTGAGCGTGCAGAACGGACGATCGCGCCGCGGACTCGTGCGATGAATGGCGCGTGCCACCAATTCCTTGCCGCTGCCGCTCTCGCCGTCGACCAGGACGGCAAACGGCGCCGCCCCGGCACGTTCGACGCTCCGGCGGAGCTCGTTCATCGACGCCGTCACGCCCAGAAGCTCGCCCGGGAGCGGCGTTGCGTGCGCGCGCCGGGCCAACGCCGCTGACAGAATCGGTGCGGCGGCGGCCGCGCTGGTGGTCAGCACGGTCGCCGCGCGAGCGAGGTCGTCGGTCGACCCCAACGTCCAGCGCGCACACAGCGCCCCGATCGGTGCGCCGCCGTATTGCACCGGTGCCGCAGCGTCGATCCGGTCGTCGTGTCGATGCGGCGGGAGGGTGACACCGGCTGTGATCGCGCGCATTCCAATCTCAACGTCGAGACGCGATCCGTCAGACGCCAGGATTCCGGCGCGCCCCTCGTTGGGGACGACGAAGGCGACCGAGGCGGCGCGCGTCTGGGCCCGGACGAGCGCGCAGACATCCTTGAGCACAGTGGCCTCGTCCTCGGCGGTCTGACAGGCACGCAGCACACCGACGATGTCGTCTGCGATCGGATCGGCTGTCCGCGTCAGCGCGAAGCGCGCCGGTGCGGACACAAAGAGCGGGAGCGCGTCCAGACCGGTCGCGGTGGCGCGGCGCTCGACCACGCTGATTGGATTTGGGTCGCCGCCAAGCACATGAGCGGCGAGATCGACACGTGCCCTCAGGATTGGGGGCAACGTTGGACCAATCCGGGCAAGGCGGCGCGATTGTGCCGCGGCCGTTGAAGGCGAACCACGCCGGCGCTCGACTTCAACCAGCAGGAGTGTCGCGCGGACTTCGCGCAGCGGATCGTGTGCGGCACGCGCGGCGGGGCGGCACTCCTCGACGTCGTGCACAGCGGCGGCGAGATCGCCGACCGCGAGGTGCACGAACGCCGCCGTACACCTGGTAGCCGCGACGAGCGCCGGATCGGCTGTCGCGCGCGCCTGCTCGCACGCGCCCGAGATCAACGTCATCGCCCTGGCGACGTCGCGCAGGCCGACTGCGACCCGTGCCGCATGACGCATGTGACGCAAGCGAAACGGCAGATCGTCGTGCTCGCCGGCGCCGGTCAATGCCACATCGGCGTCAGCGTAGCGGCCGCGCCAGAACAGACATCGCGCCAGCGATACCGCGGCACGCATCGAGCAGCCCTGATCGCGCGCTGCCCGCGCCGACACCAACGTCGTTGCGAGCACCCGTTCCGCTTCGTCGAGGCGCGCCAGATCGATCCACGCCTCCCCACCGAGCACCGCGACCTCGAGCAATAACCCAGGCTGTTCGCCACGCCCTGCATAGATCCGCGCGGTCTCGATCGCGTTTTGCGCCTCTCGCGTCCGACCGCGACGCAGAAGCGCCCAACCCAGTGCGATTGCTCCCCGGCAGGCGTCGGTCCAACCGTCGCGCCTCGCCAGCGCGCCGATGCAATGGCGCAGCTGACGGATGCCGGGCGCGTGCTTTCCGGCCGCAATCTGAGTCACCGCGGCATCCATCCGCCGGCGCAACGTCGTCAGCTCGGCCGGGGACGCCCACGCACGCCCCCCAGTGCGCGCGTTCTCGAGGGCGGGCACTTCCGCATCGGCGCTGTCCGCCTCCTCGACGCCGTAGGCTGCTGCCTGCTCTGCGGCCATGGCGACCCGTGGCCGCACGGATGGCTTCGAATCCGACGCCGTCGACAGTTCGATGCCGAGCAATCTGGCGAACGCGCCCGGTAGACCGCGCGATCGCTCGGCGATGCGGCGGGCCCTGCGCTCTGCATCCGCGCTGAGGCTCGCTGGCCGAAGCGCATTGAGGAGGCCATCCGCGGAGATGCGTTCGAGCGCGACACCGTGAACGCCTGGCGCGTCGTCGACGCCGACAATCAGCGCGGAGTGGGGCTGCGACACCGACAGCGTGGCATGCAGAATCGCCGGCCACGCGTTTGGCGGCGTCCCGTCTTCGACTAAGAACAAGCTGCGACCGGACCAGAGCTGCGCGAAAGATCCGTTGATGAATCGGGCGGCCACCGGAACGAACCCGCGCAGCCTGGCGAGGCGCGCGAGTTCGCGCACCGCCAGGCTCTTGCCCGATCCCGGCGGACCCCACAACGCTGCCGCGCGAAGGCGATCGTTTGGCGGACCCTCGAACATCTCAGCGATCGCACTGACCGCCGGGCGATCGATGACGGCCATGCCCCGCTGATGAAGCGGAAAGTCGTCGAGCCGCAAATCTACGTTGCACGGGTAGCCAGTCTCCGAATCGGGTAGCAACCGTACCTCTCCGCGCATCCCGGTCCTGACCGATGCCGACCAAGTCGTCCCGAGGGACAAGCCTAACGGTGCAAGCAGCCGACGCACTTCGTCGAGCGCCAGAGCCGCGGCGGCGGGCGCACCCAACCATTCGCCTTTCGACGACCATGCCTCGAACCGGGACGATTCGCCGATTGGTCCGTAGTCAACGAGCGGCGCCAACGCACGATGGCGCAGTCTCCACAACGCGTCACAGCGTGTCGTCCATCGCAGTTGCTCGGCTACACCGCCGGCGGTCGCGACGACCAACATCACTTCTCCACCGGTTGCCAGGTCAATCGCCCGGCCGTTGTCGTCCACTGCGAAACGATCCGCCACAAGATGCACGGCGTCCTCCTGCTGCTGCGATGTGCGCGACGATGGTGCAAGAAGGTGGCCCGTGCACGTCGTGAGCAGAACCGCGCGGCGGGACCGGCAGAGCGAGGCAATTTTTTCGGATAGAATGAAAACGCATGCTGCGATTTCTCACAGCCGGCGAGTCGCATGGAAAGGCGCTCGTCGCCGTCCTCGAAGGCGTCCCGGCTGGTCTCACGATTGACATCGACGCGATGACCGCCGAACTTCGCCGCCGCCAGACCGGCTACGGTCGCGGCCGTCGGATGGCGATCGAATCCGATCGCGCCGAGCCGCTGAGCGGCGTCCGGCACGGCGTGACGACCGGCGCGCCAATCGCGCTGCTGATCCCCAACAAGGATTGGGAAAACTGGCAGCGCACCATGCACTCGGAGTCCGAGATGCCGGCGGACGCCTCGGGCGTCGACCGCGCTCCGGTGACGCGACCACGGCCGGGCCACGCCGACCTCGCCGGCTTCGTGAAGTACGGACTCGACGACATGCGCAATGTCCTCGAGCGGGCCAGCGCGCGCGAAACCGCCGCCCGCGTGGCGGTCGGCGCAATCGCTCGCCAGTTGTTATGTCAGGTCGGGACCGAGATCGTCAGCCACGTGACGACGATCGGCGCGGTGTCGATCGCCGATCCCCTCGCGATCAGCTTCGCCGAGGCGCGGGCGATTGCGGCCGATGCGCCGCTGCACTGCGCCGATGCCGGCGTCGAGCAACAGATGATCGCGGAGATCGATCGTGCCCGCGATGCGGGCGACACGATGGGCGGCAGCTTCGAGATCATCGCCCACGGCGTGCCGCCCGGGCTCGGCAGCTACGTGCAATGGGACCGCAAGCTCGACGGACGTCTCGCGCAGGCGCTGATGTCGATCCCGGCAATCAAGGCCGTCGGCATCGGACGCGGGCCTGGCGTCGCGGTCATCCCGGGCTCGCGCGTGCACGACGAGATTCTTCCCGCCGAGGCCACCGCCGGCCAGACGATGCCGATCGCGCGCCCAACGAACAACGCCGGCGGCCTCGAAGGCGGCGTCACCAATGGCGAGGATCTGCGAGTCACCGGCTACATGAAGCCGATCTCGACCCTGATGAAGCCGCTCCGCTCAGTCGATCTGACCACCATGACCGTCAGTCCGGCCGCGATCGAACGCAGCGACGTCTGCGCCGTCCCCGCCGCCGCCGTCGTCGGAGAGGCGATGGTCGCGTTCGTGCTCGCGGAGGCGGTGATCGAAAAATTCGGCGGCGATTCGATCGAGGAGCTGGTCCGGAACTGGGAAGCCTTCCGTGCGCGGACGGCCGACTCGATTCGTCGCCCGATGACCGTCGGGCCCGGAAGGAACGCAGAGTCCGCAGAGTCCGCAGAGTGAAGTTTCTGCTACGTACCCGGCTCGGACTGCGGTTCAGTACTTTCGCAAGGCCGGAACCTGTTCGCGGCCAGATCGTCATGGCAATTGCAAGCGATGGCGACGGTGCGCGAAAAACTCAACACTCTGACCGAGCAGATTATCGGTGCAGCACTTGCCGTTCATCGCGAAATCGGACCCGGGTTCTGGAGTCAGCGTGCGAGGCGTGCCTCTCCTTCGAACTGGCCGGACGGGCTTACGTGTCGAGCGCCAGAAGTATCTTCCACTCGTCTATCGCGGCTTGTGCATCGGCCGAGCTTTCAGGATCGACCTTCTGGTCGAGGGTCTGGTCGTCGTCGAGGTCAAGTCCGTCGAACGGCTCGAACGAATCCACAGCGCTCAGGTATTGTCTTATCTCCGCATGCTGAATTGTCGGGTTGGCCTGTTGATTAACTTCAATACCCAGTGGCTCGTGCGGGATGGTGTGCGGCGAATCGTGAATGGTTTTCCCGAGTGAGGAATTCCTCTGCGGACTCTGCGGGCTCTGCGTTCCCTTAGACAGCGATGATTCGACCCATCCTCAAATACGGCGACACCACCCTTCACGAACGCGCCCGGACGGTTGACGCGGTCAGCGCCGACATCGTGACCCTGGTCGACGACATGATCGAGACCATGTATGCCGCGCCGGGCGTGGGACTGGCCGCGACCCAGGTCGGCGTCCCGCTCCGGATCTTCGTCGTCGACGTGTCGCTCGGCCGCGACCCCTCGGCGCTCATCGTCATGATCAACCCCGAGTTCGTCGAACGTGAAGGCGTCCAGCTCGAAGAGGAAGGCTGCCTGAGCGTCCCCGGATTCAACGCCACCGTGGTCCGGCCGACGCGCGCGGTCGTCAAGGGGCTCGATCGCAACGGCGCCGAACATCAGGTCGAGGGCTCGGCGTTGCTGGCGCGGGCGTTCCAGCACGAGATGGATCATCTCGACGGCACGCTGTTCGTCGATCGCCTTCGCGGCATCAAGCGCGACCTGATCGTCCGTAAAATCCGGAAGCTCACGCGCGCCGGCAAATGGTGAGCGGCCTCCGCATCGTCTTTTTCGGCACGCCCGCGTTCGCGGTTCCGTCGCTGGACGCGCTGCTCGAGGCGACGCCGCACACCGTCGTCGGCGTCGTGACGCAGCCGGATCGCCCGCGCGGCCGGGGACAGAAGGTTTCGGATTCTCCGGTAAAAGCACGGGCGATGACCGCCGCGCTCCCGGTGCTGCAACCCGACATCATGAAAGATCCGGCTTTCCTGTCGCGCCTGGCCGCCTGGAACGCCGACCTGGGTGTGGTGGCGGCGTACGGAAAAATCCTCACCGACGCTGTACTCGCTACGCCGAGGCTGGGCATGATCAACGTGCATGCGTCCCTGTTGCCAAAATACCGGGGCGCGGCACCAGTGCACCGCGCGGTGATCGACGGCGAGCAGCTCACCGGCGTGACGATCATGCGTGTCGTCAAGGCGCTCGACGCCGGTCCGATGCTGGCGCAGGAGACCGTCGCCATTGCGCCGGACGCCACGAGCGAAACCGTCGAGCGCGACCTCGCCCGCATCGGCGCGGGCCTGCTGACCGCGGTCGTCGATCAGATCGCCAGCGGTCACGTGGTGGAAGTCGAGCAGGACGCCGCCACGGCAACCTACGCGAAGCGAATCTCCAGAGCCGACGGTGCGGTCGACTGGCGCTGGCCGGCGTCGCGCGTGCACAACCTGATTCGCGGCCTGCATCCGTGGCCCCACGCGTTCACTTACGTGCATGGCAAGCGGCTGATTCTCATCGCCTCGACGATCGAGCCGGACCTCAACCCGGAGGCGCCCGCTGCGGCGGGCACGGTGATCGAGGCAACCGGCGACAGCCTGATCGTCGCGACCGGCAGTGGCGCGATCGCGTTGACGCAAATTCAGGCGGAGGGCAAACGTCCGATGACCGCGCGGGAATTTCTCGCCGGTCACGCGCTGGCCGCAGGCGACACCTTCTCGCCGCTTCCATGATCGCGCCGGCCCGGATCGCGGCGTTCGACATCCTGACCGCGGTCTCGGCGGGAAGCGTCGACCTGCCGACTGCCCTGGCGGCCTCGCGTCCCTCGCTGCCGGACGACCGCGATCGCGCCCTGGTCGCCGAAATCGCCACCGGCACACTGCGTTGGCGCGCGTCCCTGGATCACCTGATCGTCGCGTTCTCGAAGCGTTCAATCGATCGTCTGGATCCGGAGGTCGTGGAAATCCTCCGCCTCAGCGCCTATCAGCTTCTTCACCTGACTCGCGTACCGGCGTCGGCGGTGGTGGACGATGCGGTGGAGTTGGCGCGGCGGGCCGGCAAGCGCAGCGCGACCGGATTCGTCAACGCCATCCTCCGCAGCGTGTCGCGCAGCCGAAAGGCATTGCCGCTGCCGCCGCGACCCGAGAGCGAGGACGATCGTGACGCGGTGCTCGACTATTTCAGCATCGCGCTTTCGCACCCGCGCTGGCTGGTCGCCCGCTGGTACGATCGCTTGGGCTTCAACGCTACCGAAGAATGGCTCCGCTACAACAATACGCCGGCGGCGGTCACGCTCCGGGCCAACCGCCTGCGGTTCACTCGCGAAGAACTCGCCGAACGGCTCGCCGAAGACGAGGTGGTCGTCCGGCCGGCGGCGTTTGCTCCAGACGGACTCATCGTCGTGTCAGGCCATCCCCTCCGCGGTGGCGGCGCCGAGGCCGGGGCATTTGTCGTCCAGGACGAGGCCTCCCAGCTGGTGGCGATGCTCGCGGGATCGTCGCCTGGCGCTCGCGTGCTCGACGCCTGTGCATCTCCCGGGGGCAAGGCCACTGCCATCGCCGCCGCGATGGATGACGCCGCCATGCTGGTCGCGTGCGACGTTCGCGAACGACGCGTCGACCTGCTGCGTCGGACGGTCGTCAGCAGCGGCGCGCCCAACATCCGCATCGTGCAATCAAATCTGCTGCAGCCGTTGCCGTTCTCGTCCATCTTCGATCTCGTGTTCGTGGACGCGCCCTGCTCGGGGCTCGGCACCCTCAGGCGCGATCCCGATATCAAGTGGCGCCGCACCGAACGCGACCTCCCCGTACTCGCCGGCGCGGCACTGACGATGTTGCAGAACGCGGCGGACGTGGTTGCTCCGGCCGGCCGGCTGGTGTACGCGACGTGCTCGAGCGAGCCGGACGAGAACGAAGGCGTAGTCGACGCGTTTCTCGCCACCACGCCCGCGTTTGCGCCGATCGACGCACGAGCCGCGACGCCGGGCTTGCCGGACGCGCTCGTCGACGCGCGCGGACACCTGAAAACGGCGCCTCATCGCGACGCGCTCGATGCCTTCTTCGGCGCGGTATTCCAGCGCCGCGTCTTGTAGTACGATCCAGCTTTCATGGACTTGAGTTCCCGCGTCTGGGGCGCGGGCAAAATCATCGCGCTCATCGCCGCACTGGCCGGCACCTACGTGCTGTTTGCGGCGGCGTCCATGCGCATCGCCCTCCGCACGCGCGAGGTGCAGGTGCCCGATCTCACCAACCGCACCGCCAACGAAGCCGCAGCCCTGGCGAGCGAACTGGGACTGGCACTGAAGGTTGACGACAGCCGCCGGACGGATCCGAAAATCGCGGCGGGCCGCGTGCTCGCGCAGGAGCCTGCCGCCGGATCGACGGCGCGGCGCCAGCGCAGCCTCCGGGTCTGGCTGAGCGGCGGCGCGCGCTCCTCCACCATCCCGCGCCTCGTGGGCGAAACCGAGCGGACCGCGCAGCTTCGGGTATCGCAGGACGGTCTCACGCTGACCGGCCTGTCCGAGATTCAGGTCCCAGAATTTCGCGCCTGACGTCGTCGTCGCGCAGACGCCGCCGGCCAAGAGCGCGGCGGGACAAGTCGCGCTCCTCGTCAATCGCGGCGAGCGCGGCGCCAGCTACCTGATGCCGGATCTCATCGGCGTGAACGGCGACCGCGCCGCCGAGATTCTTCGCGCGCACGGATTCCGTGTCGCGGTGGTCGGCTCGAATCCGTATCCGGGCGTGGCGGCCGGCATCGTGATCCGGCAGAGTCCGCAGGCGGGGTTCCAGATCGGTCCGGGCGAACCCGTGTCTCTCGAGGTCGAGCCGATGACCATCCGTCTGGCCCCGTCGATTCTTTCCGCCGACTTCGCTGCACTGGGCGAGGCTGTGGCCGCGGTCGAACGCGGCGGCGCCGATCTGATCCACGTTGACGTGATGGACGGCCATTTCGTCCCCAACATCACCATTGGGCCTCCGGTCATGAAGTCGCTGCAGCGCGTCGTCACGGTCCCGATGGACGTGCACCTGATGATCGAGGAACCGGACCGCTACATCGAGGCATTCGCCGACGCCGGCGCGGCCATGATCTCGGTCCACGTCGAAGCGGTGCGTCACCTGCACCGCACGGTGCACGCGATCAAGGCGCTCGGGGTCAAGGCCGGAGTCGTGCTGAACCCGGCGACGCCAGCCGCGATGATTCAGGACATCGCCGCCGACCTCGACTTCGTGCTGGTGATGTCGGTGAACCCGGGTTTCGGCGGCCAGACTTTTATCGCGCACAGCGAGTCCAAGATCAGGGACGTCCGGGCCGTGCTCGATCGGTCGGGCAACACCGCGGCGCCGATCGAGATCGACGGCGGCATCGATCTCCGGACCGTCGGCCGCGTCGTGGCGGCCGGAGCCAGCATCATCGTCGCCGGTTCGGCGATCTTTCACAGCCCGGATCCGGAACGCGCCGCCCGCGAGCTCAGGGCGGCGGCGGTGGCGGCAGTCTCGTCGCCGACCGCTCGATGAATCCGGCACCGCCCGCCCGATCCGTGTCGCGGGTTCGCGTGCGCTACGCCGAAACCGACAACATGGGCGTGGTGTACTACGCCAACTACTTCGTCTGGTTCGAGGTCGGCCGCACCGACCTCCTGCGCAGCACCGGCTGGAGCTATCGCGAGATGGAAGCGGACGGCTTCGCGCTGCCGGTGATCGACGCGCATTGCGCCTACCGTGAATCGGCGAAGTACGACGATGACATCGAAGTCAGGACAACAGGAACGATGCTTTCTCCCGTTCGCGTGCAGTTCACCTACGAAGTCGTCCGATCCTCGGACGCCGTGATTCTCGCCACCGGCAGCACCGAGCACGCCACACTCGATCGATCAGGCCGGCCGTGCCGGCTGCCCGATCGCGTCCGGGCCCTGCTGTCGTGAAGGCGCTGGTCACAGGCGCAGCCGGCTTCATCGGATCGACGCTCGCCGGACAGCTGCTCGCCGAGGGCGCGGACGTGGTCGGCATCGACAGCTTCGCCGACTATTACCCGCGTCCGATCAAGGAACGCAACCTGAGCGGGCTGATCGGCCAGAAGCACTTCCGGTTCGTCGAGTCGCGCATTCAGGATGCCGATCTCGCGGCACTGCTCGCCGATCGATCGCATGTGTTTCATCTCGCCGCCCAGGCCGGCGTGCGCAAGAGCTGGGGACGCGACTTCTCGATTTACACGACCAACAACATCGAGGCCACGCAGATGCTGCTCGAAGCGTGCGCGAACGTGGCGATTGACCGGTTCGTCTACGCGTCGAGCTCGTCCGTCTACGGCGATCACGTGCCGATGCCGATGCGCGAGGATGCCCTGCCGCAGCCGGTCTCACCCTACGGGGTCTCGAAGCTCGCCGCTGAGCAGTTGTGTTACCTGTACGCGGTCAACTACAAAGTCCCGACCGTTTCTTTACGGTATTTCACTGTTTACGGTCCGCGACAGCGTCCGGACATGGGCTTTCACCGGTTCCTTCGTGCGACCATTCTTGGAGAGCCGATCGCCGTCTTCGGCGACGGCGAGCAGACGCGCGATTTCACGTTCGTCGCCGATGCGGTCAACGCGACCATTGCGGCGGCGACCCGAGGCGCGGTTGGCGGCGTATACAATATCGGTGGCGGTTCGAGAGTCACCGTGAACCACGTGCTCGAGCTGATCGGGCGCGTCGCGAAGCGCCCGCCGATTCTGACGCCGAATCCGGAGCAGAAGGGCGACATGCGCCACACGTTCGCGGACACGTCACGGGCGCGCGAGGATTTGGGATTCAGACCGTCGGTCGGGCTCGAGGAAGGGCTGACCGCCGAATATCAGTGGTTGAAGAGCATATTGTGAATATCGAACGAATCGCCGGTCGTGGACGCCTGATACTGGCCGTGGCCCTGCTGGCCATGACGGCCGCCTGCGCGTCCGCGCCTCGTGGCGTGGTTCCGGCAGGCACGAGCGAGCCGGACAAGTATCTCTTCGACAAAGGCACCGACGCGCTCAAGGCCAAGAAGTGACGTCACCGCACGGGAGTTCTTCAAGCAGGTTACCGAAACCTACACCCAGAGCACCTATCGGCCGGAGGCCAAACTCGGCATCGGCGACACCTACATCGGAGAAGGTACCTCGGAGGGACTCGTCCTCGCAATCAACGAGTTCCGCGAGTTCCTGTCGTTCTATCCGACCAACCCGCGTGCTGATTACGCCCAGTACAAGATCGCGATGGCGCATTTCAAGCAGATGCGCGCCGCCCAGCGCGACCAGACCGAGACCCGCGACGCGATCAAGGAATTCGACACCTTCGTCGCCCGCTATCCGAACAGCAAGCTGATGCCTGAGGTCCAGGCGAAGCTACGCGAGGCGCACGATCGCCTGAGCGAGGCGAGCTACCTCGTCGGCTACTTCTACTACAAACAGCAGAAGTGGTATCCCGGGGCGATCGATCGTTTCAAGTCGGTGCTCAAGGACGACCCCGAGTTCACCGGACGCGACGCTGTGTATTACTGCCTGGCCGATTCGCTCACCAAGGTCCGCCGCGAGGCCGAGGCTCTGCCCTACCTCGAAAAACTCGTCGCGGAATTCGAGAAGAGTGAGTATCTGGTGCTGGCCCAGAAGAAAATCGTCGAGCTGAAATCTGCCGCTCCCCCGGCACCGGTCAAATCGTCAGGAGGTTAGCGTGCGACGCCAGAGAACCGTCATCGTTGTTACCGCGCTCACAGCGGCGCTTGCCGGCGCTGGAGTCGCCTCGGCGCAGACCGCGCCGCAGTTGACCCAGATCGAACAGGCGATCGCCTGTGCTCCGCCGACGATCGGCGCCGAAATGGACGCCAAGCTACACATCCTCGGCGCGCAGGACACCGTCGATCGCGACCTCTACGGCACGGGCGATCTCCTGGTCGTCAACGGCGGCACCGCCGCGGGTGTCCAGATCGGCGAGCGTTTCTATGTGCGCCGCGCCAACACGTTCGGCGGAATGCCGGATGGTACGGCGCTCACGGCCGCCTGGGTCAGCATCGTCGCGGTCAACGAGACGACGGCGATCGCCAACATCGATCACTTGTGCGGCGCGATCCTGCGGCGCGACTATCTGGAAGCCTTCGTGCCGCCGGCGGCGCCGCCCGGATCCGACCATGCGGATGATGCCGGCGATCCTGATTTCGGGGCGATGGGAAAGATTGTGATCGGCAGCGAGCGTCGATCGATCGTCGGCGCGGGCGACTTCGCGCTGATCGACCGGGGAACCGAACAGGGCGTCGAAGCCGGGTCGCGTTTCGCGGTGTATCGGAATGTCGGTCAGGGGCTGCCGCTGAGCAGTATCGGTGAAGCGGTGGTCGTCTCGACCGGTGCCACCACTGCGCTGGCCCGAATCACGCGTTCGCGAGACGCGATCTTCATCGGCGACTACGTCGTGCCGCGCAAGTAGTCAGCCGACTCGTCGATCGGTCTTCCGGTCGGCATGCGGCTCGCGCGGCGCACGAAAGTCAGCGACGCGCGGGCTGAGAATGTGGTTGAACCGGCGGAAGTAGTCGCTGGCGGAGACCAGCGCGGTCACCACCACGACCCACAGCGCGGCTTGCCCGATCACATATAGCGTGCGCGGCAGGTAGAGCGCCGCGCCGATCTGGCCGTGCGAGAGAATCAGCGCCAGAATCGCGACGATCTGCGCCACCATCTTGATCTTCCCCATCGGCGAGGCCGGCATCGCCACGCCGCGCGCATAGGCCAGACTGCGGAGCGTCGTGACCGCGAACTCGCGGCCGATGATCACCGCGACCATCCACGACTGCGCCAGATCGAGCTGGACCAGGGAAATCAGCGCCGCTGAGATCAGCAGCTTGTCGGCCAGCGGATCGATCACCTGGCCGAACGGAGTGATCTGCTTGCGGCGCCGCGCGAGGTAGCCGTCAGCCCAATCCGTGAGTGACGCGAGCGCGAAGATCGCGGCCCCGACAATTTCCTTGGGCACGCCGAGAATCTGCCGTCCTTCGAACTTCGTCAGCAACACCACCACCAGCAACGGCACGAGAAAGATGCGCGAGATGGTGAGCGAGTTCGGAAGGTTCATGCGGAACAACCGGATGTCCACATGATAACATCGGTAGTTGCGATGAAGGCGATTCTGCTCGCTGGGGGCAAAGGCACGCGCCTGCGCCCGCTGACCATTCACACACCCAAGCCGATCGTTCCGATTTTCGATCGGCCGTTTCTTCACTATCAGCTCGACCTGCTCAAGCGGGTACCGGAAATCGACGAGGTCATCCTCAGTCTGAACTACCAGCCGAGGCGTATCGAAGAGATCTTCGGCGACGGCGCCGACAGCGGTCTCGGCATCCGCTACGTCGTCGAGCCGGCGCCGCTCGGCACCGCGGGCGCGGTGCGCTACGCCGGCGAGTCGCTGCGCGAATCGGTGGTCGTGTTCAATGGCGACGTGCTGACAGAAGTCGATCTCGCTGCGGTCATCGCCCTGCACCGCGAGCGCAAGGCCAAAGCCACGATTGTCCTGACGCCGGTCGAGAATCCGACCGCCTACGGCCTGGTCGAGACCGACGCGAACGGCAACATCCAGCGCTTTCTCGAGAAGCCGAACCCGGACGAAATCACCTGCGACACCATCAACGCCGGCATCTACATTCTCGAGCCAGATACGTTTGATCGGATTCCGAAGGACACACCCTGGTCGATCGAGCGGAGCTTCTTCCCTTCGCTGATCGAGCGCGCCGAAACCTTCGTGGCCTACGTCTATCGCGGTTACTGGATCGACATCGGCACGCCGGACAAATACATGCAGGTCCACCGCGACATCATGGACGCGCGGTACGTCGGTCATCGGGGCGCCGGGATTCCACCCTTCGCGACCACCCCGCACGCTCACTGGGTGTCGGCGGATGCCCGGATCGAGGACGGAGCGGTCATCGAGGGTCCGTGCTTCATCGACGAGGGCGCGGTCGTCAAGGCCGGCGCGCGCATCGGCGCGTATGCCGTGATCGGACGTCACTGTCACATCGAGGAACACGCCGTCATCGAGCGCTCGATCCTGTGGGCGAACACGCCGCGTCAGCCAGGACGCGATCGTGCGCGACTCGATTCTCGGGCGTCACGCCCACATCGGACGCAACGCGATCGTCGAGGCCGGCGTGGTCCTCGGCGACAAGTCCGTCGTCACCGATTTCAGCCGGCTCTAGCCATCAACCATGTCCGTGACCATCAACCCCGACATCTTCAAGGCCTACGACGTTCGCGCGGTGTACCCGGGCGAGTTCAACGAGGAGTCGGCCCGCGCCATCGGCGCCGCCTTCGTCGCCTACCTTCAAGCGAAGAAGATTGGCGTCGGGCGCGACATGCGACTCTCGTCCCCGGCACTGGCGGCGGCGTTCATCGACGGCGCGACGTCGCAGGGCGCCGACGTCGTCGACTACGGCATGATGGCGACCGACATGCTTTACTTTGCCGTCGCGGCCGACCACCTCGAGGGCGGCGTACAGGTCACGGCGTCGCACAACCCCAAGCAGTACAACGGGATGAAAATGGTGCGACAGGAAGCGCTGCCGCTCAGCGGCGACGCGGGCCTGTCGGACATCCGCGACATGATCGCGAACGATCGGATTCCGGCGCCGGCGGCGCGCCGTGGACAGGTGACGACGAAGAACGTGCTCGAGCCGTACGTCGAGCATGTGATGTCGTTCATCGATCGGTCCATCATCAAGCCGTTCAAGGTGGTGCTCGACGCCGGCAGCGGCATGGCCGGGCTGGTGGCGCCGAAGCTATTCGATCGCCTTCCCTGCCTGACCACACGGATGTGCTTCGACGTGGATGGCAACTTCCCGAATCACGAAGCCAACCCGCTGATCGAAGAAAACCGGCGGCACATCGTCGAGCGCGTCGTGGCAGAGAAGGCCGACATCGGCATCGCGTGGGACGGCGACGCCGATCGCTGTTTCTTCATCGACGGCAGCGGCGAATTCGTGTCCGGCGATTTCGTCACCGCGCTGCTGGCGGAAGCGTTTCTGCTCCGCCATCCCGGCTCGACGATCATCTACGACCTGCGGGCCAGCTACGCCGTCCGCGACCTCGTCGCCCGCTACGACGGCACCGCCTTGATGAACCGCGTCGGCCATGCCTTCATCAAGCGGCGGATGCGCGAGTCCAACGCGATCTTCGGCGGCGAGGTCACCGGTCACTACTATTTCCGCGACAACTTCTACGCCGACAACGGCTTCATCCCGGCGCTGTTGATGCTGGAGCTGATGTCGAAGAAGGGCCAGAGCCTGCAGCGAGTTGCTGCAGCCGCTGTCCGAGCGCTATTTCATCTCCGGCGAGATCAACACCAAGTTGCCGAACATGGACGTCGTGCCGGCGCGGCTCGAGGCGCTTGTCCGCGAAGTACGCGGACGGGAATCAGTACGAGCTCGACGGCCTTTCGGTGGACTACCCCGACTGGCACTTCAACGTGCGGCCGTCGAATACGGAGCCGCTGCTCCGCCTGAACCTCGAGGCGACGACCGCCGCGCTGATGGCGGCGAAGCGGGACGAAGTCCTGGCCATCATCCGCGGATAGCGGGCAGGTGGAGATCGGGTGAGTCGGTGAGTTAAGATCGCCAGGTCAGACCGTCGCCAGTTTCGCTGATGACGGCGCCGCTTCGATTCGCGGGCTTAGTACAATGGTAGTACAGAGGCTTCCCAAGCCTCGGACACGGGTTCGATCCCCGTAGCCCGCTCCATCAACCCCGACCAATTGTTCGTTTGGGTTTCTTGCCGGGTGTGACTCGCCTTACTCGCTGTCCAGCGCCTCATCGACGATCGTGAGGATCGAGTTGCCCCACGTGATCCTCTCGTCGATCGCGCGGCCGTACACCGCGCTGACAGAGCCGGGTGTATTCATCAGGTGCTCGGCTTCGTCGAACAGGCGCCTCGCCGAAACGATCTTCGTCTCCAGTGGTGTCGTCATGCCCGAATGCGCCATCAAGCCGTCGGCCCGAGTACGGCCCAGTACCAGCTTCGGTCGATCAACCTGGTTGGTCATCTGATTGGTCATCCCCGGAGCTTAGCCGTCGGTGCCCGACGACCGCTGTTCAAATTAGTACAGCCCCAAGCTTCTGATCCGGGTCGTGGACAGGACTGGACCTGAGCTACGAGGAGAGCTCAATGAGCTCGATCGCCTCGCGACTCGGGCCTTCGATCATCACGGCCCGATAGCTTCCCACCTTGTAGGGCTCTTCGAGGAAGCGGACGCCTTCGGCGCGAAGCTTCGCGATCCATGGATCCAGTTCCGCGACACGCAACCCGTAGTGATCCATCAGGTGACCGCGCGTGCCGCCCAGCGGCGTCGCTGTCTGATTCATGTAGGCGAAAAGGGACACGCCACTGAACGCCATGCTGGTCAGCGACGGCGATCGGTACATGCCGTCGCTGTCGAGTGCCGGCCATGACTTGTCCTGGCCGCGCTCCACGCGGCAGTTCGCTTCGGTGCGAACCGGCGTCGCCGTCCCGCCGCGCCCGCCAGCCGGCATATTCAGGTGTTGCTGATACCAGAGCTGCGCGCAAAACGGCTGCTCCATGTACATGTGGATGTGATTGAAACGCTCCGCCGGCATGTTCCCCTGGTACTCGATCATCGCATCGTCGGGCCCGCGGAGATACGCGAAGCCGGCGCCGAAAGTCGGCTTGACGCCGCGTGCCTTGGCGTCGGCGATGCCGGCCTTGGTCAAACCGAGCACGCCGCCGGTACCCGGCCAGGTGTCGGCACTGGTGATGACCGTCGCACCGCCCTCTTCCGCGTAGAGCGGCAGCAGCGTCACGCCATGCTGGATGTACGCGTCGGCGCTCTTGTGCACGTCGGTGACTACCCAGCCGAAATGCCAGAACGCCGTCTGCGGTTGCGTCGGCGGCGGCGTATCGACCTTCGTGAACAACACCCAGACGTCGGTCGGGGATTTCAGGGCCGGCTGGCCAGCAAACGTCGCCCTGGACGTGGACGGAAACTGTCGCGTGTAGAAATCGATCGCTGCGTCGGGATTGATCGAATTGAGATGGAGGTGATGGAACGCAGGCGTGGGCAGCGACGTTGCGGTCGACGTCTGAGCCGCCACGATCGGTCCGTGTTGCGACACCGCCGCGACCGCCATGCTCAGCGCTACCGCGCCGGCCAGCCGGATCGTTGTCGCCGATGTGCGAGGCGTCATTCAGTTCTCCAGCCCCAACGCCCATCGGATACCGCCGGTGACGTGCGCCTTGAAGACGGCGTCGTGCGCCCAGATGTCGTCGCGGTGTCCGAGCGTCGTGTAGAAGGTGCGGCCTCGTCCGGACGTGCGCGTCCACGACTGCGGATAGTCGCCCTTCGGCACGTTGGGAAGGTCGGACAGATCGGTCTTGTCGGTGTCGAGGCTGAGCAGGACGTGCACCCGATCGCGCGTGAACGGCATCAGGATGTGCAGGCGGCCGACCGCCGACACGTTCTCGGTCGGCTTGCCGGCATCCCAGACCGCGTGGCCGAACTCGTAGAACTCCTCGTTGAGCGGCCAGCTCGGACCGAGCATGCGCGTCGCAGGGTGGTTGGAATCCTCGACTTTCAAGCACGCCGATTTTGCCTTTGGCGATCATGTCCGTCGGCACCAGCGACCGCAGGTAGTAGCCGCCGAGCACGTCACCGAACTCGGGGTAATCGTAGAGGGTCAGGGTCGCGCAGTGAACGCCGATCAGCGCCTTGCCGCTCTTGACGAAGTCGACGATCGACTGGCGCTGCGCCGGCGTCAGCGGCAGATTGCCGTTGGTCATCAGCATCAGACCGTCGAAGGCGTTCAGGTATTCGGGTGTGAGGAACGACAGATCGAGACTGCGCGACTCCTGCTTGTAGCCCTGGAGCGTCGTGACCTCGAAGCCGGCCGTCTTGCCCCATGCGGTGACCGCAGCCTCCGCCGGCTCGAGGCTGGAGTGCTTGTAGAGCGCCGCATGTGTCAGAAACAGCAGCTTCTTCACGCCCGGGGCACTCTGAGGCGCTTCCGCCCGACCGATCACCGACAACGCCCACACCGCCAGCACTGCTGTCGCCAGCACACGCACGTGAAGTCTCATGTCAGCCTCGTCTAAGGGGCGACGCCGCTCGGGCGTCGCACGCGTTCAATTCGCACCAGCGGCCACTGAGTAATGAGTGGCACCGTGAGCTCGCCGGCGCCGTCCGGGTAGCCGTTCTTCTGCAGGGCATACGCCAGGATGTCCAGATACTGCTGAATCGTGAGCGAACCCGGACGTCCGAGCGGCATGCTTCGAATCCGGCCAAGAAATTCGGAGAGGCTCGCGTCCTGCCATTTCAACTGGAAGCCCTCACCCGCCAGCGGACCCGCGTACTCGTGGCCGCCGAGATCGGCCATGTGACACTCGGCGCAGTGCGCGGTATACGCGACGTTCCCGCGATCGGCCTGGACCGATGTGTAGAGGCCCTCGGACAAAGAGCGTCGTACCGGTGGCGACTGCGCGTACGCGACGTTCACCACCAGGCTCACCAACGCGATTAGCGTGGTTGCGACACCAACGTAGCGCGGGCCTTTCAGGCCCGCGTCATGCGACGCTGGCGACCGCTTCACGCCATCTCCGGGTTCAGGTTGAAGTGATCGATGCAGTATTGAATGTATCGTCCGTCGTTCAGGAAGTCCTGGAGGATGTCGTGGGCCAGGTGGACCGCCTTCTGCACCGCATAGCCGGTGTCCTTGGTCTTGAACGCAAACGCAAGGGACGCCGCGCCGCCACGATTGACGACTGTCACGGCGACGCGCCGGGGATCGACGCGGCGATGCACCGGGACGTCCGGACTGGTGTGGCGCTTCACGAAAGCGCGAAGGCCGCGGTCCATCGGCGACCCCACGCCGATCGCCGGCAACAGGTCCACGAAGGTCAGCGTCCGCCGCGTCTCGTCGAAGACGACGCGAAAGGCGACGTCCCGCAGCCAGGTAAATCGCAGTTCCGTTCTGGCGCCGGCGTCAGCCGCCGTGAGGCTGCGGAAGCTGCCGCGGGCGGCGTAGTGCTGAAACGCCGCGACCACGAGTGCGGTCTCGTCGGACTTGGCCACGCGTTCCAGGTCAGTGCATGTACGCGGTGACGCCCGGCTCGAGGTTCCGCGGCGTTCCCGGGGGAAATGCCTGGGTCGACAGGAATTCGCGGCTCGACTGCACGTTGATGAGCGTCGAGAGCTTCTCCTTCGAGGCTGCCTGATAGGCACGCCCCAGCGCCGCCTTGTACTGCTCGGGCGTCGTCACGTACTCGCCGCGCGCGCCGAGGGCTTCAGCGACGCGGTCGTAGCGCAGGTTTTCCTGGAACAGATACATGTGGTGCGAGCGCGGTCCCTGCGCCGCCGTGATCATGCCCCACGCGTTGTTGTTGTACACCGTCATGATCGCGGGGATCTTGTATTTCGTCAGCGTGTCGAACTCCATCGCCGAGTAGGCGATGCCGGCGTCGCCCGTGAAACCGAAGACCGGCGCGCCCTGATACGCCTTCTGCGGCCCCGCGCCGAGCTGCATCGCCGCGCCGGCGCCGAGCAAGTGGCCCACGTCCGGACCGATCGGATAGTACCTGATACGGGCAGTTGTTCATCTGACCGGGTCTGTAGGCGCGCAGCCATCGCCGCGTCCACGACGCGCCGGTCCACCCGCCCTGGGCGAACGTGGTCTGCTCTTTCGGAATGTCGCCCCTGTACAGAAAGTCGGCGAGCACCTTGCCGATCACCGCCGGGTGTACGACACCCGTCTGCTGGCTGTACTTCACGCCCAGCGCGTAGTACTCGTCGTTCACCTCGTCGAACTTCTTGCGCGCAGCGGCGAGTTCGCCGACCCACGCAGCGCGCTGCCGTTTCGGCAATGCATCGGCGAGGGCTTCGAGCGCCGCCTTTTCGTCGGACACGATGCCGAGATCGAGAGGCCAGTTGCGGCCGAGATCCTCGGCGACCGGATGCACGCGGATCGCCTTCACATCCGGGATTGAAGCGGTACTCACCGACATTCGGCATCAGGTACTGGCCCACGAAAATCACCAGATCGGCGCTGCCAAGCGCATCCGAGGCGAGATTCGCCGACAGACGATGGTCGTCGCCGAAATGTCCGCGCACCGGCCCCGACTCGACGACGGCGATGTCGTTCTTTTCGGCAGCGAGCTTGAGGGCGACCCACGCTTTGTGCTGGAAGACGCCCTGACCAGCGACGATCATCGGCCGCTCGGCCTTCTGAATCAGCTCGACCGCCGTCGTGATGTCTTTGGCCGACGGGTGCGCCACGCAGTCGGTCCGGTACTTCGCCACCTCCCAGTAGTCCTTCAACTCGGACGCGTCCTTGAAACGCGCGCCGTGGACTTCCGACGGGAAGTCGAGGTGCACGACGCCTGGGACGCCGCTCTTCAGCTCGCGAAAAGCGGTCTGCGCGTACTCATTGATGCGGTTCGGGATCGTGATGCGCTTGCCGTACTTCCGGATGCCTTCGGTGGTCGGCTGCTGGTACATCTGCTGAATGCCGCCGATGCGATCCTCGTTCGCCATCGCCATGTTGCTCGCCAGCACCAGCAGCGGCGTGTGCGCCCGGTGGGCGCTGGCGATCGACATGATCATGTTCGTGAACCCGGGCCCCTCGGTCCCGGAGGTGGCGACCACCTCGCCGGTCACACGCGAGAACCCATCCGCGGCCGCGCACATGATGTCTTCGACGCGACCACCGTAGGCGGGGATGCCGGTGGCGGAGATCGCGTTGATCATCGTGTAGTTGCCCGGACAGCAGAACAGCGCGGCCAGTCCTTCCCGTTTGCAGACCCGCGCGAAGACTTCGGCGCCGGTGAGCCCCTTCTCGCCGAACTCGAACGCGATCGGTGCTTCGTTGATCGACGTGGTGAATTGCTCGGCGACGCGAATCGGCGGCATGTTGGTGCCGGCATCGCTTGCGGCTGCAGGCCCAGCCTCGCTGGCCGCGATGGACACCGCTTCAGCCGTCGTCAGCGCGGCGGCTGCCCCAGCCCCGATCGCCGACTTCGCCAGAAACCGGCGCCGCGACACACGTTCGGAAATCTTTTGTTCAGTCACGTCAGGCTCCCTGGTGAATCACCGCAACGGCGGCCGGTTGACGGCCGGGCCGATGCTGCGGATGAAGTTCACGACGTCCCAGATTTGCGGATCCGTCAGGTCCACGCCGAAAGGCGGCATCGCCTCCGCCGCGCCGTTCTTGATCGTCTTGAACAGTTGCGCATCGCTCGTCCCGAACTTCCATCGCGACGGATCCGTCAGGTCCGCGGCGATGGCCACGGCCGCGCTGCGTGCGCGGCCGTCCTCGTCATGGCACGACTGGCAATTCTGCAGATAGAGGCTCTTGCCGCGGGCGACGGACGCGGGCGCATACGGCACAGGATTGCGGTCCACGGTCGCGGCCTGACCGAATACGACCACCCCGCCGGCGATGCACATCAGCAGCGCGAGCCTCACGACGCACCTACGCCTTACGCGCCTTCTTCGGCACGAAGGCCAGAAACCTTCGCGGGTTGTCCACCATGATGCCGCGCAGCACGTCGTCGCTCGCCCCCGCCGCCTTCAGCTTCGGAACAAACACGGTCAGGGTCTTCGCATAGCCCTGACCGCCGTTGCGCTTCATCTGCCCCGCATTCGAGATATCCGCGGAGAACATCAGGTTGTCGGCGAAGCCGGCCTCGAGCAGCGCCATCACCATCGGCACCTGCTGCGCGTCGCCAGGACTGCCCTGGCGATCGAAGCCGACGAAGGCGCCGCGACGGCAAATCGCCTTCTGCACCTGCACGTTCGGATCAACCAGATTGCCGACGTGACCGATGACGATGCGGTTCGGCTTCACTCCCGCGTCTTCGAGGAGATCGAGCTGCTCGAGAGCCGATTTGCCGGGAATGCCCGTGTGCGTGAAGATCGGCAGGTTGGTCGCGAGATGCGCCTTGCCGATCGCGCGGAACACTTTGCGCTCGTCGGCGCTGATGTCGTCCCACGATCCGATTTCCCCGAACACGCCGACCGGATCGGTCTCGACCTGCTTGATCAGCGCCTGAGTCACCTGCTCCTCGCTCATCGTCGAGATTTCTTTCGGGTAGAACGGCTGCGTGTAGAAACCGGCGCCGGCGACGATCGGCATCCCCGATTTTGTGGACAGTTGCCGGAGGAAGTTGATGTCGCGGCCCATGTCGGGATGACCACCGTCCACCACACAGGCGATCCCTTCGCTCTTGGCGATGGTCAGCTCCTCGGACATCAGATCGAGGTCCTGCATGAAAAACGGCCCGGCAGGTGTTGGAGGTGCCGCGGCTCCGCGGCCGCCGGCCCCACCCGCAGCGCCGGCCGCACCGCCTCGCCCACCCGCGCCGGCCGCGCCCGGCGGCGGTCCGTTCAAGGCTCGCGTCTCGGCCGCATAGCCGACCCATCGGGTCATGAAATCGGGAGCGAACGTCAGGTGTTCGTGGAAAAGCGTCGCCCCGCCCGCCAGTTCTTCGGGCGCGTAATCCTTGAGAATCGTGCGGATGACGGCGCCCTTGGGAAACGTCGGCGTCGCCGCGCCGGCCAGCCTCGGCAGCGCGGTCGCGCAGGCGCCGAGGCCCAGCATGCTGAGCATTTCCCGCCGCGTCCAGGCCAGAGACGACCGAGGATCCTGTGACATGTGAGCTCCTTGTAAGTCGCTGGGATTATAGCCAACGACTGACGCGAATCATCAAGGACGCGCAAACGGCGAGCTACTCGCCGGCCCGGCCGACCCAGGGCGGACGTATGAGCAGCGCCCGATCGGCGCCGGGCTTCGGCACGAACTTCTGCGTCCGCCCGTACTGGTTATCGCCTCCGTACAGGTTGCCGTTCGCATCCACCGTGAAGGTGTGCACCTCGAGGTACCCGTCCGGCAGATCACTCGGAACCAGCCACGTGTAGAGATGGTTGCCCTTGAAATCGAGTTTCACGAAGCGCAGCGGACCGAGATCAGTCACCCACACGCTGTCCTGGTTGACGATGACGTCGAGCGGCAGCTGGAAACCGTCCCACTCCTCGACGAATTCCACTTTCTTCGGGTCCGGCGTCGTCTTGAAGACGTTGATCCTGCCGCCCGAGCGATCGAGCGCGAAAATTAGCCCGCCCGGGCCGACCGCCACCGCGTGGACACCGTTGAACTGACCGGGCCCCTTGCCGAAGCTGCCGAACTCCGACAGGTAGTTCGCGTCGCGATCCATGATCATCACGCGATGGTTGTCGAGACCGTCGGCGATGAGAATGCGGCCGTCCGGCAGAAACGCCACGTCCTGTGGACGGGCAAAGTGGGTCCCGTCCTTGCCAGGAACGTTCTTCTCGCCGAGCGTCTTCAAGAGCTTCTTGCCGTCGTTCGAAAAAACGTAGATCTGGTGGAACGTCTCGTTGACGACCCAGACGCGGTGTTCCGGATCGTAAGGACTGATGCGGAGTCGATGCGGGCCCGGCCCGCTCGAGCCCTCGCAGAGTGAGTCCCACTGCGTCCACCGTTCCTTGACGTTGCCGTCACCGTCGAGGGTGTAGAGGCAGTCGTGCCACACGCGCCGTTCGGTGGCGTTGAGCACGTTGATCCCGATCGATCCCGCGAATCCGGCGAACGCCGGAGGGATCGGATCCGGAAGCTTTGTTTCCCCGCGCTGCGCGATGAAGATGCGGTTGGGACTTTCGGCAAACACACCGGAATTGCCGCCGAACGCAAATCCGGGCGGCGCGAACGGTTTGTGCCACCCGCGGATGACGTCGTACGGGCTCGGTCCCACCGGGCCAGAGACGACGGCGCGATTTTGCGCCAGAAGGGTCGACATGCCCGCCACCACCACCGCGAGCAACGCCATCGGAATCGCCAGGGCTCTCATCGTCATGCCGCGATTCTAGAGCACTTTGGCGCGAGACTTCGGCCATAATCAGGCCCGCGCCGCGCAACCGGCGCGCGACGCCATATGGGGAGGTCACGATGCGCCTTGCCGGATTCGCGCTGACGATGTTGGTGCTGGCGGGGGCGACCGTCGCCTCAGCGCAAGAGAACGCGATCCATGTGCGCAGCGTTCGCGTGCTGGCGACGGACCCGGAGACGCTGGCGGTGTTTTACGAGAAGGCCTTCGGCATGTCCGAAACACGGCGGCCTGCGAGCACCGCGACGTTCAAGGAGATTGCTCTCAACTCGGGCGCAACGCCCGAGCTCGCACGCAAGTCGGCGACGACCGGGATCGTGATCGCCACTCGCCCGAAGGATGCGCCGGCCGGCGCGATGGCCTCGCTGATTCTCGAAGTGCCGGACCTCGACAAGGCGATCGCCTCGGCGACGTCCAGCGGCGGGACGCTGCTGCGGCCGCCGGGCGTATCCGCGGAAGGCCTGCACTACGCCTTCGTCAAGGATCCCGACGGCAACCAGATCGAGCTGGTGATGAACCCCCGCTGACTACCCGTTCGGGTTGAAGCGATACCCGACCCACGGCTCCGTCACCAGGTAGCGCGGGTTGGATGGATCCGGCTCGAGCTTCTTGCGCAGCTGTCCCATGAAGACCCGCAGGTATTCCGGCTGCTCCTGCGACGCCTCACCCCACACCGCTTCGAGCAGCGTGCGATGGGTGATGACGCGATTGGGGTGGCGCGCCATATAGACGAACAGATCGAATTCCTTCGGCGTCAGGCGTACTTCCTGGCCGCGCGCGTGGACCCGCCGTCCTTCGAGATCGACGCGGAAGTCGCCCGCTTCGAACGACGCGATCTCTGAATCGCCGCCGCTCCGTCGCAACGCCGCGCGGACGCGGGCGAGCAGTTCCTCGATGCCAAACGGTTTGGTCACGTAATCGTCGGCGCCTGAATCGAGCGCCTCCACCTTCGTCCGCTCCTCGCCCTTCACCGACAAGACGATGATCGGCACGGCCGAGATCGCGCGGATGCGCTTACACAGCTCCACGCCGTCCATGTGCGGCATGTAGAGGTCCGTGATCACCAGCTCCGGCCGAAACTCGGCGAAGTTCGCGAGCGCCGCCTCGCCCTCAGCCGCGGTGCGCACCTGATATCCCTGACTGCTCAGCACAGTCCGCAGCACCCGAGTAATCTGCGGCTCATCGTCCACTACCAGCACTCGCGATTTGTCGGTTGTTGCCGTCGCCATCATTGCGCTCTCCTCTAAATTTCAGATTTCAGAGTTCAGATTTCAGATTTCCAACTTCAGACGTCAGACTTCTAGCTTCACACTTCTAACTTCCAAGTTCGCTAGTGAGCGCTGTTAACCGCCACCTTCTCCAGCTCCGGCGTCTCGAGCGCAATCGGCAATGTCATCACCACGGCGGTGCCGCGGCCTGACACCGGCGTTTCGATCCAGATTCGTCCGGCCTGCGTCTCGACCAGCCGGCGGCCGATCGGGAGCCCCAGACCGACGCCGCCGCGCCGGGGATCGTGCGACTCGCGCGCCGGGACGCGAAAGAACTTCTCGAACACCCGCTCGCGCAGCGCCGTGGGAATGCCCGGCCCTTCGTCGGTGACGGTGATCCGGACGTGCCGGTCGTCATGGAGCGTCGCCCGCAGGCTGATGGTCGTGCCCGCCGGCGAATATTTGCTGGCGTTGTCCACGAGGATGTAAATCGCCTCCGTGATCGATGCCGGATCGACGCCGAGCGTCGGCAGGCCCTCGTCGATGTCGAGGGTCAAGCGATGGTCGCGCGTGAGGGTGTCGGCGCGGGCCAGGCTCGAGCGAATCACCGTCTCGACGTCCACCGATCGAAACTGCGACGGCTGCGTCGGCTCAGCGCGATCCGAGGTGGACAACCCTTCGATGAATCGATTCAGACGATCGGACTCTTCGTCGATCACCTGGAGGAGCTCGCCGCGTCCCTCCATCGACAGCTCGGACTTCGGACTCCAGACGCCGCGGTGCAGGAGCGCGGTCACCGCTGCCTTGATCGCGGTCAGCGGCGTGCGCAGGTTGTGCGTGAGCGCGTCGAGCAGCGCGGCCTTGAGCTGTTCGTTGCGGCGCGCGGCTTCGGCCTCGCTCGCCCGCTCGAATGCCGCCTGCAGTTCCTGGTACAGACGCTCGATCTCCTGGCGGCCGGCCTGCGCTTCGGCGGCGCGCCGCTCGGCCCGCGACGCCAGTTCGCCGGCGATGACCGCGGTGATGATGAAGATGACGAATGCGATCCAGTCCTCGGGATCCTCGATGCCGAAGCCTTCGGGCGGCAGGAAGTAATACGAATAGGCCGCGGCGCCTGATGCGGCCGCAAGCAGCGCCGGGATCGTGCCCCAGAGCCGTGCCGCGACCACGACGACGAGCAGGAGAAGCGGCGCGGCGATGCCGGCGCTGCTGACCGAGAAGAGACGCAATACGCCGACGACAAGCCCGACCGTGAGGCCTGCCGCGACGCATTTGATCCACCTCACCCTTCGATTATAGGAGCCTGCGCTGAGATTCACGCGCCGGCCAGGCCCTGCGACAACCTTTTCACACAAACGCCACAGGCCTGTGGCGGCCGGGTGCCGAGGCGGCTACTTCGCGGTCTTGGCGGGACTCTCTTTGCGGCGCGCCGCCCAGTATTTCTTCATCCGTGCCGACACTTCCTTGCGCGCAGCGGCCGACATCGCTTTCCGGCGCCGCTTCACCTGGGGCGCCGCCACCGCAATCTGGTGGGCGTTACGTCCGGTCACCAGCCCGGGAAAGGCCTTGAGAATCGCGGCCTGCTCGCGCCGCAGTTCTTCGAGACGTGCCTTCGCTCCGAGCAGTGCCAGGTGATGAATCTCCACGCGAGTCAGGTCGGCCACAGATCCTCCAACGGCTAACCGATTGACCGGACTGGTCAACATGTTGCCCGAAGCGATCGTAAACCGCAGTGAACTGGCCTGTAAAGGCGGGTTAATAGCCGCTTCGACCGGAGGCGTCAGGTTTTTCGCCGCGCGACTGCTGAACGATTTTGACGCCGGCGCTGGCGCCAACGCGGGTTGCACCAGCCGCGATCATCGCCTGCATCCCTTCCAGGTCGCGGACACCGCCGGCAGCTTTCACGCCCATGTCGGCGCCGACCACGCGGCGCATCAGCGCCACGTCGGCAGCCGTCGCGCCACCGCTGGCAAAACCCGTTGACGTCTTGACGTAATCCGCGCTCGCGGCCTTCGCCAGCGTGCAGGCCGTCACCTTTTCATCATCTGTCAGCAACGCGGCCTCGATGATCACCTTGCTGAGCGCGCCCGCTTCGCGGCAAGGGGTGGTGACGCAGGCGATATCCCGTTCGACTGTCACCAGGTCGCCGGATTTCAATGCGCCGATGTTGATGACCATGTCGATTTCGCGCGCGCCGTCGAAGATCGCGCGCCGGGTCTCGTAGCCCTTGACGTCGCCGGTCGTCGCCCCCAGCGGGAATCCGACCACCGAGCAGACGCCAACGCCGCTGCCCGCGAGCAACCGCGCCGCCAGCGCCACCCAGGTCGGGTTGACGCACACGGTGGCGAACTTGAACTGCGCGGCCTCGCGGCACAGATCCTCGATGTTCGCGCGTGTCGCGTCAGGCTTCAGCAGCGTGTGATCGATCATCGAGGCGACGCCGACGGGCGCGCCGCCGGTCGCGAGCAGGCCGACACGGGTGGCACCCGCATCGAGGACGCCGCGCAGGCGGTCGGGACAGCAGTCGTCGAGCACCGAATGGCACGCGCAGCGTTGACGGCTGCCGCCTGGCCTGGCCGCCACCAGTTCGCTGACAATCGTGTCGATCAGGCGTTTCAGCTCGTCTCGCGTCATCCACGGTCCTCGAGCGCACGAATCTTGACCAGACGGGCGATGTACCTCGGCTCCTTCATCGCCGTGGTGATCCAGGTCGTCACGATCGCGCGCGCCTCGTCCGGCGTCACCAGCGTCGCGCCAAGCGTCAGCACGTTCGCGCCGTTGTGTTCGCGCGAATACCGCGCAATCAGCTCCGAGGACGCCATCACCGCGCGAATCCCGTCGATCTTGTTGGCGGCGATGGCCGAACCGATACCCGCACCATCGATGACGATCCCCGCGTCAGCTTCGCGGCGGGCGACGCTGCGGCCGACCAGCGCTGCGGCATCCGGATAATCAACCGACTCGGAGCCGTCGATGCCGAGATCCTGAACCGCCAGTCCGCGCCCCCGCAAATGACCCACCAGCGTCCGCCGCAGCGCGCGGCCGGTGTGGTCGCTGGCGATCGCGATGGTCCGGATGTCCGCGGCCGGGACCAGCGCCGTGGCGTCGGCAGGCGCGCGGCCCTCGTTGACGACCGCAATCCGCCGTTCCCGAAGCGTGTCCAGGGCCAGCGGCGTGATATGTCCGCCCCGGGCCAGCGTCACCACCTCGCCAGGCGGCAGCACGCGCGCGTCGCTCTCGGTGATGATGTCAAATCGTTTCATTGCGGTATGATTTCGCCCTTATGGCCGAATCCGATCTGCGTCTCTCTGAAATCCTACTCTCGGAAGCGCAGATTCAAAAGCGTGTCGCGGAGATGGCGCTCGAGATTCGCCGCGACTTCCCCGACGACCTGCACGTGATTGCGGTGCTCAAGGGCGCGTTCATCTTTCTCTCGGATCTCGTCCGCCACATCCCGGGCCACGTATCGCTCGACTTCATGGCCGTCTCGAGCTACGCCAAGGGCACGACGACCTCCGGCGAGGTGCGGCTGCTGAAGGACCTCGACACCGCGCTCGACGGCCGCAACGTCGTGATCGTCGAGGACATCGTCGACACCGGCCTGACGCTCACCTATCTCCAGGACATCCTCCTGAAGCGCCACCCGAAATCGCTGCGGACCGCCTGCCTGCTCAGCAAGCCGACGCGCCGGAAGGTGGACGTCAAGGTCGAGTACGTCGGCTTCACCATCGAAGACAAGTTCGTCGTCGGCTACGGTCTCGACTACGCGGAAAAATACCGCAACCTGCCCGAGATCGGCGTGCTGGACGCCTGACGCGGCGCGAATTCATCGGGCTGGCGCGATCGCGGCCCGGACTTTCGCCGCGAGTTGATTGGCATCCGCAATCACCGACGCACGGTTGAGCGTGCGCACCTGCCTGTCCTTCATCAGCATCCTGCCGTCGACGATGGTCGTGCGCACGTCGTCGCCGCGGGTCACGTAAACGAGGTGGGACACCGGATCGTAGAGCGGCGTCTGCCGGGCGGCGCTCATCGAAACCAGAATCAAATCAGCGCGCTTCCCCGCTTCGAGCGACCCGATCCGCTGGTCCATCCCGAGCACACGCGCACCGCCGATCGTCGCCATGTCGAGCGCGTCCTGCGCTTTCACCGCGGTCGGATCGTGGGTCGTCAGCTTGGCCAGAAACGACGCCTGGCGCATCGCCTCGAACATGTCGAGGTCGTTGTTGCTGGCGGCGCCGTCGGTCCCGATACCGAGCTTGACGCCGGCGGCGAGATATTTCGTCACCGGCGCGGCGCCGCTCGCCAGCTTCATGTTGCTTTCCGGATTGTGCGCCACGCCGACGCCGTCGCGCTTGAGGATGGCGATGTCCGCGTCGTTCACCCACACGCCGTGCGCGCCGATCGTGGTCGGGCCGAGCACGCCGATCGAATCGAGATAGGCGGTCGGAGTCAGGTGGTATTGATCGCTGGCGACCTTCACTTCGTCTTCGGTCTCGGCGAAGTGGATCACCAGCGGCACGCCGTACTTCCGCGCCAGATCCGCTGACGCTTTGAGGGTCGCGGTGTCGTTGGTGTAAAGCGCGTGCGGGGCAACCGCCGGCACGACCAGGCCGTTGTCCTTGAACTCCTTGATGAAGCGCTCGGCGCGGGCCAATGCGTCGGCGGGTGTCTTCGCGTCGGCGACCGGAAACTGGATGATCGTCTCTCCGAGCACGCCACGGAGTCCCGCCTGGACCGTGACCCTCGCGATCTCTTCCTCGAAGTAATACATGTCGCAATACGTCGTGGTACCGGACTCGATCATCTCGAGCGCGGCCAGGCGCGTGCCGACGCGGACCAGTTCCGGCGAGACCGTTTTGGCTTCCGCCGGAAAGATGTACTTCTGCAGCCAGTCGATCAGCGCGAGATCGTCCGCCAGGCCGCGGTACATGACCATCGGTGCGTGCGTGTGCGTGTTGATAAGGCCCGGGAGGACAATCTGATCGCGCGCGTCGATCGTTTGTGCCGGCTGATACTTCGCCGCGATCGTGGCCGGGCTGCCGACTTCCACGATGTCGGTGCCGTCGATGGCGACGGCACCCGGCGACAACATCGTGTGCGCCGCGTCCTCGGTGATCACGGTACCGCCCGATCACGACCAGCGCAACCGGCCGTCGCGGCGGCTGCGCCGCCACCAGACCAATGGACCCCGCGAGAATCGCAAAACCGACAAAACCCTTCATCGCGTGCGATTCTATCCTCGAATCAAACGCAGCACCGAGACTCGAGCCCCGAGCCCCCCTCGTTCTTGTATGATTCCCCGGTGCCCGTCCACATCGTCAACCATCCACTCGTGCACGACGCGCTGGTGTCGCTGCGCGACAAGACGACACCGCCGGAAGTGTTTCGCCGCGCCGCCACCCGCATCAGCGTCCTGCTCGCCGCCGAAGCGCTGCGCGACATCCCGACGCAGGATCTGACGGTTCACACCCCGATCGGCCCCGCGCCCGGACGACGGGTCGGTCCGGATGTGGTCGTGGTGCCGGTGCTGCGCGCGGGTCTCGGGATGCTGGACGCAGTGCTCGAGCTGGTACCGAGCGCGCGGGTCGGACACATCGGGCTGCAGCGCGACGAGATGACGGCCATCGCCTCGCAGTATTATTCCAAGCTGCCGCCGCGTCTCGACGCCAGTTACGTGCTGATGATCGATCCGATGCTGGCGACCGGCGGCAGTGCGGTCGCCGCGCTCGATCTGCTGGGCCGCGCGGGCGCGAAAGTGATCCGGATGATCTGCATCGTCGCGGCGCCCGAAGGCGTGGCGCTGGTCGAGCGGCACCATCCGGAGGTCGAGATCTACACGCCGGTGGTTGACGTCGAGCTGAACCCGCAGAAGTACATCGTCCCCGGCCTCGGCGACTTCGGCGACCGTCTCTACGGCACGCTCTGAACGTCAAAGGCGCAGCTTATGGCCAAGACCTCCACGACCGAACGACGCGCCGAACCACGGACGCCGCCTGAGCGCTGGCAGTCGGCGCTCACCGACATTGCGCCGAACAAGATTCTGGTTCGCGGCTACCCGCTCGACGAGATGATGGGGCGGCTCGGTTTCGCCGAGGCGGTCTACCTGCTGCTGATGGGCGAGCTGCCGACGCCGGCGATCGGCCGGATGCTGAACGCGGTGCTCGTCTCGACTATCGATCACGGCGCCACGCCGCCGTCCACGCTGGCCGCCCGCAACGTGGCGACGTCTGGCGCGCCGCTTAAAGACTGCGTCGCGGCGGGGATTCTCGCCTTCGGTCCCCATCACGGCGGCGACATCGAGTCGTGCATGCGCTTTCTCGATCGCGGGCTGGTCAAGGTCCGCGCCGGCAGCACGATCCAGCAGGCGGCGGACGCCATCGTCAGCGAATCGGTCGAACAGAACGAAGTGCCGCCGGGTTTCGGACATCGCTTTCACCAGCGCGATCCGCGCGCCGCGCGCCTGTTTCAGATGGCGATGGAGCTCGAGCTCGAGGGTCAGCACGTGCGGCTGATCCGCGCCGCGGAGCGCTCGCTCGACGCCTACACCACGCAGTTCGGTCGGCCACTGCCGGTCAACGTGGACGGCGCGATTGCCGCGATCTGCGCCGATCTGGGCTTCGCCTACGAGCTTGGCAACGCGATTTTCCTGATCTCGCGCCTCCCGGGACTGATCGCGCACGCCCACGAGGAGCGGACGCGCCAGAAGCCGATGCGGCAGATCGATCCCAAGGATCACGACTACGACGGCGCCGCCCAACGGCGGTTGCCCGAGGGTCGCAAGTAGCGGTACAATTTCCTTCTTCCGCGGACGGCGGTTGGTCCCCGAGGGCGCTTAGCTCAGTTGGTTAGAGCGCGTGCTTCACACGCACGAGGTCATAGGTTCGAGTCCTATAGCGCCCACCACGTAAGTCACTTCCCAACAACAGCTTCCGGAACCTACGACCGACGCCTCTGATCGACCGATCGTGGTTTGGTGGCAGTTTGGTGGCAGTTTTCCTCGATTTCGACCCCTCAAAACGTCCAAATCGGTCGCAGATGACTTAGACCGCCTGGTTGGCAGGAGTTAGCGTGGTTGAGTCTGGTAATGCGCCCAGATGATCGGGCTCTCAAGCGCCGAGGGTGTTGACCTGGATATCCCTGCGGGTCGGCGCGGCGCAACCCCGGCGCGGTGGCGCTCGATCAGGCAGACCGCTTTGCGGTTGCCTTCAGCACGCCTCTCTTCAGCCTCTCCAACGGCGTATTCAAGTACCGCTGCGTGGTTGTGAGGTTGGCGTGACCGGCGATCTCCATCAGTTCGTGATCTGACAGCTCGCCGGATTCTCCGAGACGACTGAGTGCTTCGTGCCTGCGGTCCGCTTCGACGCGGCCGGTGACCGACGGGGTGACACCTGGGGTGACACCGCCGCGCAGCCCTCGTCGCCGCTCGAAACGACATCTCAAAGACCGAGACGAAGACGCCGCCGTCTTCTGTATAACAGAACCTCGGCCGCGGAATCGTCGATTGGACGCGGTTCGAAGGCGCCGCAGTGAACGCGTTGAACTATAGAGAGCGCTCGGGTGGGCGGTCTGTGTCGGGTGGCACACTGTGCCGTCCGATACGCGCCGACGCCGCCCGTTGATGGTACTGGAAACAGCTGGGCACGACGTCGCATCGGCGACCTACCTGCGCAACAAACGGCTGAAACCGTTGCCGGCTGGTTGGATCTACCGATTCACGGCAGATCGAATTGAGACGGCCCTGGGGAGGGCCTATGCTTCTGAAACCGCGGCAGCGCGAACTGGAGTGATCGCCTCCGGCTGGACGAGCCACTTTCGCCGCCCGACACCCAGTAGCTGCGACGGCGATCACCCCGGATGAGCGATCTCGGTCAGATAGCCCCAAGCACCACGGCGAACGCGAGTGCCACTTCGAGAACGATGATCGGGATGGATGAACCCGTAATCATCGGTTCGCAAGTGTCTTTACCCTTGAGTCGGCTTGCCGGGAGAAGGCCGGGCTGCGCGGACATCTGAAGCGACGACGGAGGGGCGGACGGTTTCTTGAATCCTGATCGAGCCGGGGGCATGATCGGAGTGTCGTCACAGAATCACGGGGGCACACTATGGCTGCCAGACACACGGAGCGCACGGCAATGACGGGGCTGAGGACTGAACCCTCGCGGATGGGCAACCTCCTACTGGCCGTGGCGGCATCACTCGCGCTGGGTGCCCACGGGAACGCGGAGCAGCCGCAGATACCCGTACAAGGCGTCACCGGAACGATCGCGACCGAAGGCACGATTCAGGACATCGACGAAGCGGGTCACAAGATTCTCGTCAAGGCGGCCGATGGCATCGAGCGCCTGTTTCACCTGGGCGGGCGCAGCACCGTGCACGGTGGCGACCCCGCTGGCGACGAAACCCTGCGTGCTCTGAAGAAAGGCACGCACGTCGTCGTCCACTATACGAAGAACGGCGACACGCTCACCGCTGAAGAGATCGATCGCCTCGACGCCGAGGGCCTGAAGCAGATGGAAGGCAAGGTCACGTCGGTGAACCGCAGCAAGCGGACGATCTCGATCAAGCTCGCGAACGGCACGACCCAGGTCCTTCGCCTCTCCGAACGCGCTGCCGCCGACGTCGGAACCGACGTCGACCGCACCAGCGACGGCACGGCCACGATCATCGTCTACTACAACAACGAGGCGGGACAGCCGGTCGTTCATTACTTCAAACGCGTGTCTTGACCGAATCGGCGAAGGACCGCGGTAGATTCGCGCGGAGGGGAATGGGGTTGATTATCGAGGCGCGCTGCGGCGCTGACCGGTGAGTCAGGGATCGCTCCGTCATCGAGCAGCTGCGATTGGAATCTGCATCGTTCTGCTCTTGGTACCGAGGACGGCTTTCTCCCAGGCGCCGACGTCGATCGATCCCGGCGGAAACGAAACGGAAGATGTCGCAAAGTTTCTGGCGGGAGGTGCGGTCGGGCTCTTGATCCACGAAGGCGGCCATCTCTTTTGGGACGCCGTTTTCGATGCGCATCCTCGCGTCGAGCCCGTTCATTTTGGACCGATTCCATTCTTCGCAATCACGCCGACGCGTCCGCTGTCGCCGCGGCAGCTCTACATCGTCGCCTCGGCCGGGTTCTGGACGCAGGAACTGTCCAGCGAGCTCCTGCAGTCGCCGAACCGAGACCTGCGGCATGAACATGCGCCGTTTGCCAAGGGCATGCTCGCATTCGGCGTCCTGACGTCGATTGGGTACGGCGTGGTCGCAATCGCCGAGGCGGGGCCCGCCCAACGTGACACCCGAGGGATGGCGGCGGGGCTCGGCGCACCCGAGCCGGCGATCGGCGCGCTGATCATGGCGCCGGCCCTCCTTCAAATCTATCGCTACTATCGACCCGATTCGCAATGGGCAAAGTGGGCGACGCGAGCGCTGGCCGCCAGCTCCGTGCTCGTGCTCTTCAGGGCGCCGCGCGAACAGCGGTAGACACCGCCGTCGGTGCACCAGTTCTGAAGGAGGACGGCAACCACGTCTTTTGAGAAGATACGCCGAATCGCACCCCTACGATCGCGCGGGGGCCAATCGTGACGCGTTCAGAAGAAAGGCGATCGTGGCTCCGCCGCGAACCAGTGCGGCGAGTACCGGGGTCAGGGCGCCACCGGCGGCCAACGCTACACCGGTGATGCAAAGGAGCAGCATCCCAGCGGTGTTTTCGAGCATCACGCGGCGGGTGCGCCTGGCCAGGCGTATCAGATCGACCAGCGGTTCGAGCTCGTTGCCCAGGAACATGACGTCAGCACTTTGATCCAAGCCCGCTACCGCCGAGCCGACGGTGACCCCGACCATCGCGGCCTCGAGTGCCGGCCCATCCTCTCGGGCGTCGCCGACCATCAGGACGCGTCGTTTGGCGGCCAACTCCTGCACGCGCCGTAGTCGCTGCATCGGTCCAAGCTCTGTTTCGAACTCGTCGACCATCAGCTGCCGGGCCAGCGGTTCCGAGGAGACTCGTGAATCAGCGGTGAGAAAATGCGTGCGAATCGCCAGCGACTTCAGTCCGGCGATCGCGACCTTGGCGTCGGGTCGCGGCTGGCTGGCGAGCGCGATCGCCCCCAGATAGCGTCCAGCGTGCATCACGAAGACGGTCGACGAGGGGGCATCCGCGCCGCCGAAATGCGGCAGCCGGCCCTCCGTCACCAAGGCGCTCGTGCCGACCAGAATCTCTTCGCCCTCACAGGACGCGCGAATTCCGGCCCCTGGCACATGACAGTAGCGATCTGGTTCCCTAATCGCCAATCGCTTCGCTGCGGCGGAGCGGACGATCGCCCGCCCGATCGGATGATCCGAGCGGCGCTCAGCTGTCGCCGCCGTCGTCAGCACTTGGTGGACGGACACGCCCGCTGCGGGATACACCGCGTGCACCACGGGCTCGTCCAGGATCAGCGCGGCGCTGGAGGTGAGCACGGCGGTGTCGCATTGCCACAACGCTTCGAGAGACACGCTGTCCTTGACGATCGCTCCGCGCGTCACCGCCTGGCCGACCGCGGTCAGCAAGGCCACCCTGGTGCCGGCGGCAATCCCGCTGGTCGCGACCACCAACGCCGCGACTGCCGCACGCGGGTTGCCGGTCGCGACGAAAACCGCCACAGCCGCCGTCAGACCGCACCATCCGAGCATGCTGGTCATTCGATCGGCGAGTTCCTCTGTCGGCGCGCGCGCCACGCAGCCCTGTTGGAGGGTGTCGACAATCCGCCTGAGCGCAGTGTGCCGGCCGACGCGGTCGACACGGACCTCCAGTGCGCTGGATTGATTGAGGGTACCCGCCAGCACGCACGCACCAGGGCCTTTTTCCACAGGTGCGCGGCGCCCGGTGAGCACAGATTCATCGACCAGCGAACAACCACCCACCACGGTCCCGTCGACAGGAAAACTCGCCCCGCCAAGGACGATGGCGACATCGCCGACCTGGACGCTGTCCAGGGACATGAGCGGGACTCCAGCCGGCGCCGCAATTCTGACTTCGGTCGGCACTCGCTCGAGTGGACGGGACAGCCCCGCGAAGGCGCGCGCCACTGCCCAGGTTTCGAGAACCGCCCCGCCTTGAAAAATGGCTGTCGTGATCAACGCCGACGTGACGTCACCTAATGCCAGTTCGCACACCACCGCGCAGGCAATCGGCACTGAGGCTCCGAGGTGAAACGTCGCGACCTCGCGAATCGCCTCCCTCCACATGCCGGCGCCGCCGACGAGGATGGCGATCGTCAGGAGAGGGGACAGGCGACCTGGCAGCCCAAGTCGAAGCCACGCGACGAGCGCTGCGCCGCCGAGCACCGCGAGGGGGAGACAACGCGCCGCGGTCGCCGATAGGCCCGTCTTCACATGCCTATCAGCGACCACCGGGATCGTCAGAACCCGACGCCAAGCTGGACCTGATAGGCCCGCGGCGTCACGAAGTGCGTGCCGCTGAACGTCGACAGGAAGTTGTAGAGCGCGTCCTTGTTGGTCAGATTGATGATGCTGAACCGCAGCCGTACCTTCGCTTTGTCCGAGTGGAACAGGTTATCCACGCCGAGCCCCAGATCGAACAAGTTGCGCGACGCGATACGCGGCGGATTGGTCACATCGTCCTCGGGTGTCGGATTGGCGGGTGAACCGGGGATGACGAGTCTCGTGGCGCCAAAGTTGGGCGACGAACAGCTGGTGATCGGGGCATTCACCGAGGCAAATGTGCCGCCGCAGAAGAAGCCGATCGCCGCCTGCTGGTCGCCCGTGAGCGCCAGGGCATCGTCGATGCTGCCAACGGCGCCGGCGACGAGGCCGGAATCGTAGCGCCAGCTCAGCGCCGCCCACACGCCGTGCGTCTTGTCGACGACGTACTGCACGTTCGTCGTCGCGTTGAATTTCTGGTCGTGGTCGATCCGGAAGTCTCCCGGGGGAACGTCCAGCAACACGCCGCCCGCCGCAGGCGGCGAGAAGATGGCGTTGGTGTGGGCCATCACGACGAATGCACTGAAGCCGCGGTGCTCGACCAGGTTGATGCGGCCGGTAAATCCATTGATCCGTGAGTGGTCCCACGCGACTGGAAACACAATCGGGGTGTTGAACAGGACGTTGAAGTCGTAGCCATTCTGCGTGTGTTTGTTGAAGTAGCCGAAGTCGGCCACGAGCCAGCGCCCGAAGCCCTGCTGGATCCCGATTTCACCTTGGTTGCGAACGCCAGGCGGCAGCGGCTGCTGGCTGTCAATGCCGAGTTGACCCACCAGGCCGAGACCGCTCGAAAGCAACAGGTTCTCGTTATACGGTGTTTCCATCGTCCGGCCGTACGACGCGCGCAGAACCGTGCCGGCGCCCGGCACGGCGTAAGACACGCCGAGACGCGGCTCCGCGAGTGACTTCGAAACCAGACCATCATAATGATCAACGCGCAAGCCCAGCTTGACCGAGAAGTCGCCCGCCTTGATGTCATCCTGGATGAAGAAGGCCTGTTGCTTGATGGTCGCCGACTCGTTGTAGACGAACGGCGAACCGCCGTTGGTCAAGTCGTAGGGCGCGAAGGCCGGATCGAAGTTGCCGTCGGCGTCCTGCCACGTCGGATCGGTCGGGTCCGTGATGCCCAGCGTGAAGTGCTCCTGGAGCTTGGTCGCACTGATGTTGCCGCCAATCTTCAGGTTCTGGTTGCCGGTGGTATACGACACATCGGCCTTGATGCCGTAGTTGGTCAGCTTGCGGTCCTGACTGACGGTCGCCGGCGTATCGTCGAAGATGTTGGCGCTCGGCAAGTACGTCAAGTGATCCTGCCGGACGAACCCATTGGCCGTGAAGAGCGTCTTGGAACCGATCACTCGCGTATAACCAGGCGCAATGTTGAACGAGTTGATGTCCTGGTGTTGGGTCTGCGCACTCTGGTCGTAGGTGTTCGGGACATCGAATCCGGCTTTTGCCGCCTGGATATTCAGGTGGATCGCGTTGGTGTCGTTCGGATGGAAGTCGAGCCGGTTGAAGAACGACAGATTATGACCAGTGTCGTGGAGCGCCTCGAGCTCGGGTGGATCGAGGAATCGGTCCGTGTGCAGCCCGGACACGGACAGGAAGTTTCCGACCGTGTGTGATCCGGCTCCCATATTGAACTCGCCGCTTGGACTGTTGAAGGACCCGTAGCCGAACGACGCGGTCCCGGTGGGCTTCGCCTGATCCAGGCCGGATTTCGTCACGATGTGGACGACAAGACTGCTCTTGTCGCCGTACTCGGCCGGTGCAACCCCGGTGATGATCTCCATCGACTCGACGGCGTCCTGGGAGATCTGATTCGAATAGAGCTTGCTCTGCTGGTCGGTGATCGGCTGGTTGTCGATCGAGAACTGCGTCTGTGCGTGGTCGCCAATCGGATGAAAAAAACCGTTAGAGTCGGACACCACTCCAGGCGACGCGAGCGTAATGACCTGATTCAACCCAGCCGAAGACGCGAGCGGCATCCGCTCGATGAGGCTGCGATCCACATCCGTGTGCGCCGTCGGGTCGCGCTCGACGAGATCCTCTGCATGGCCGACCACTTGCACGCTGCTGGTAGCCCCAGCCAACACCAGCGTCAGGTCCAGGTCGATCGGGACGGCGCTGCGCACATCGACGTCCCGCTGCAGCAGCTCGAACCCCTGTGCTTCTATTGACACGTGATACGGATTCGGCGGCAGGTTACTGAAGACGTACTTGCCGGCGGCATCAGTCGTGCTGGTGCGCGTCAGCCCTGTCACGGGATTACTGATCCGCACTTCGACCGACTGCATGACGCCGCCGGTCGGATCCTTGACCGTGCCACGCACCGTTCCGGCGCCGCCGAGGCTCTGAGCCGCCGCCGAACGATCGGCGACCGAGCCCACTGCCGACCAGCCGGCCACCATCGCCACCACCAACAGGAATCGTCGTCCACGACTACGCATAACACCCCTTTCGTGAGCGGGAGAGAAGCGCTCTCCCAGGCACTGCACGGGGACGACACTAGCAACGAACGCCGAAACGCATCGACCACAACCACACGGACGGTTCTTCGAATCTGCTGGGTGGCCCTCACCCACCGACGAATGGGAGTTCGCGTCGTCGCCGGCCGGTTCCCGGCGCCAATGCGCGATTCTCGATCTGTCCGGCGGCGCGCTCCCGATCCGTTCGTGCGGTGAAACGGACCGTTCGACACCATCGCATCGGCCGTTCACAGACTTCAGCTATCGGCGGTTGTCCTCGTGGCACTATCGTCGGCGGCGCGGAACCGTCCCATGAGCGAACTGCTGAATCTCGTCGGCCTCAGTACGGGCGTCGCGCTCTACGCGATGTTGCTGACGATGGTCGTTCGTGCGAATCACACAGCGGCCAGCAGGCGATTCGATCCGGTGTTGCTGGCCACAGCCTTGCTCGGTCTGGTCTGGAACCTCTGTGCGTTGCCGGCGTACGAATTGCCCAAGGTAGGCGTCACCGGTCCGTTTCCCTGGCTGATCGCGATCGGCTTCAGCGCGCTGGGGTTCTTACCAGCGGCGGTGGTCCATTCCGTTTTACGACAAGGTCCAATGGGCATTCAGGGAGGTGGCCGCCGAGTGCTCAGCACCGCCGCGTATGTCGTGAGCGGCGGTGCCCTTGTCCTGCAATTCCACGCGGCAGCCATCGGATCGACCATCCCGTCGCCGCGCGCAATGCAGTTACTGACGTACACTTTCGTCGCGCTGGTGTTTCCGCTCGCCCTCGTCACCCGGGGCCAACCCGGTTCGCGCCGGGCGCTCTGGATTGCAGCCCTCGCCGCGTTCGCGGTATCGGCGCTACATCTCAGCCAGAGTCATCCCGGTGAAGCGTCATGGCCGATCGAACTCCTCGGCCATCACGCGTCGGTGCCGCTGGCGTTCGCCATGCTGTATCAGGACTACCCGTTTGCGTTAGCCGATCTGTTTCTAAAGCGGGCCCTCGCCCTGTTGTTGCTGGTCGCGACCTCGTTCGTGGCCATCGCGCTCTTCGCCGCCTCGTCGGCGGCCTTCGCGCGATTTGTGCAAATGGATCCCCGCCAGATTGGCGTGCTGGTGACCGTCTGGATTGGCACCGCGCTGGTGTATCCCTCACTGCGACGTGGAGCGTTCTGGTTCGTCGACGTGGTGGTCCTGCACCGATCGGACTACCGCTCGCTGCGCGCCTCGATGGTGGCGAAGCTCCAGGGCAGCGAGTCCACCTCAGACGTGATGGTCGCCGTCTGCGAGTTGTTGGCGGCGGCGCTCCGCGCGCGGTCCGTCACGTGGCATAACTCCTCGGCGCTCGAGGACGAAGCAATCGGCAGCGCCGTCGTACTGGTTGACGCGCACGCGATCGACGCCGCTCAACTGAGCTCCTCATCAGTCGAGCCGAGCCTGGAATTCCCGGCGTTGCACCCCGCGGCGATCGTGGCGATTCCGACCGCTGATGAACCGCGACCCGTACTGGTCGTCAGCGGCCTCATGGGCGGCCGGCGCCTGCTGTCAGATGACACGGCGACGCTCGAAACCGTCGGGCTTCTCGTCGCACGGCGCATCGATGGCATCCGCATCACCCGCGAACGGACCGACCGCAGATTGCGCGAGCAGGAGCTGGATAAACTGTCTACCGAAGCCGAACTCCGTGCGTTGAGAGCCCAGATCAATCCGCACTTTCTCTTCAACGCCCTGACGACCATTGGCTACCTCATTCAGACGGCGCCGACGCGCGCGCTGGAGACGTTGATGCGCCTGACGTCGCTCCTGCGAGGCGTCCTGCGGTCAGAGGGCGAGTTCACGACACTCGGTCGTGAGCTCGAACTCGTCGAATCCTATCTCGACATCGAGCGAGCTCGATTCGAGGATCGTTTGATGGTCCGCGTCGACGTGCCGGACACCCTGAAGGCGATGCCAGTGCCACCGCTGGTGCTCCAGCCGCTGGTCGAAAACGCTGTCAAACACGGCGTCGGGCCCCTTCGGGAGGGCGGTGAAGTGATCGTCACGGCCCGTCTCCAGCGCCCAGCAGACCACGGGCTCGCCAGGCTCGTGCTGATCGTCCGCGACACGGGTGTGGGAACCACGGCAGCCGCACTCGCCATGGGACAGCAGGATGGCGTCGGGTTAGGCAACGTCGAGCGTCGGCTCGCCTGTCAGTACGGTGACGCCGCCTCGCTGACTGTCGAGACCGCGCCCGGTCGTGGCATGACGGTCACGATCCGCCTGCCGGTGGAGTCCATGGCCAGGGAAGAATCCGGCCGGAGGGCGGTATGAACGCACGGCTTCGCGTGGTGATTGCCGACGACGAGAGGCCCGCGCGCTCGTTTCTGCGTGCGCTGCTGCGGTCCTTCGAAGATGTGCTTCTGGTGGGGGAAGCGGCGTCCGGCCAGGAGGCGGTCACGATCATCGAACAGGAGCGGCCCGATCTGGCGCTGCTCGATCTGCATATGCCCGAACTCGACGGCTTCGGCGTCGTCAAGATGCTGAAAAAGCAGACGACGCCGCTGATCGCGTTCGTCACCGCGTACGACGAATACGCCGTTCGGGCGTTTGACATGAATGCCGTCGATTACCTGCTGAAACCAGTCGAAAAGAGTCGCCTCCGCGCGACGTTGAATCGGGCTCAGGAGCGGGTCGAGCACGCCGAGATCGTGGAGGAACAGACGAACAGGGTCGGTACGGCGATCGCGGCGTACGAAGTCGCCGCGAAAGGGCCTTTTCTGGAGCGTGTCCCGGTACGCCGGCGGGACGAAATTGCGCTGGTCCCCGTCCATCAAATCGCCTCGATCGTGGCCGAGGGCGAGCTGCTGCATCTGATGACCGTGACCAACGAAGAATTCACGATCACCTACCGGCTCAAGGACCTGGAGGCACGTCTCGATCCGGCGCGCTTCGTGCGACTCGGTCGCGGGACACTGGCCAACATCGATCTGATAGCCAGAGTCACCGTGATGCCTGGAGGCACCCACGTCGCCATTCTCCGGAACGGCCAGAAGCTCCAAGTCAGCCGCCTCCAATCGCGCGCGCTGCGAGAACGTTTTCTACGCCTGTGAGGAGGCCATGCACTGAGCCTGTTCACCGCAGTGGAACGGCCACCCGCCCCGGCGGGTCGACGCCTCATTGAAAACACGGCGACGACACCGGCACGGATCGGGTCTTCTAGCCTCGAATGCGAACAGTCGCAACCGGGCACAATGGAAGTGACGCTGGCCGGCCAGCCAAGACCTACCGCGGCTCTCGCCGACGACTGAGGCGAATCTCACTTCGCGGCAATTGGTCGATCGAGCTGCTACTTTTCGTGGCGTGGCTGCTGTTTTGCCTCCTCATACTCGTGCCGTGGCTCGTCCAGCATCCACCGAAGCACGGGCAGAGCAGCGACTTACCGTCCATGGAGTCCGGTCGCTGAGGAGCCCAATGCTAGAGGGCATACAAAGCCTCGACGGTTCACTGGGCGCCTGCCAGAGCCTCAGGCTTGCTTCCCACAAATTCCACCACTCCTCGATCACGAACCCGTCGTTCCACGTGGTCGACAACATCCAGCCCTGGAACCAGGGAAACGATCTCATTTCTGCCGAGCGGAATGCTTGCCCCGTTCGGCGACGCGGCTTCACCGTGCCACTGCATAGCCATCTTGCAAATGAAGAACCCACCTGGGTTCAGCGCAGAAACGACTTTTGGAAACAGACGTCGGTCGAAGTGATAGAAGAGCACGATCAAGTCATAGCGGGCGCTCCGAAAGTCGTACGCCGCCGCATCAGCGACGAAGAGATCGAGTCCAAGATTGAGCCGACGAGCCTCATCACTCAGCTTTCCGATGGCGACTTCCGAGACATCGACGAGACTCATCTTCCATTGTCTGGCCGCCAACCAGAGGGCATGCCGACCCAGCCCTCCCGCCAAGTCCAAGCCTGTTCCGGCACGGGGGAACCTCGGAGCCACGCACCGCTCATACGTCGAGAGAAAAAAGGGATCGGGTCTCGTGAGTGACGGCAAGCCTTCTGCGTACTTGCGATCCCACCTCGCTCCGTTGCCCTCTTCTTCCATCGTGTTCGACCCCAATGTAGATGACGCCGGGTGTTCACAGGTTCGCGCCCACGACGCCCACCTCGTCAATGGCCGCTGCGCCGTGAACGGGGACCACGGCAGCGAGCCCTGTGGCGCCGCTCCCCTTCGACGGTCCGTACCCGATCAGCGCCGGATTGACCGGGAATTATCAAGCCACGACTGGCGGCCGTCAAGAAATAGATAGCCTAGGGGGGTATACTAGTTGCGATGTCCCACACGATTCGGCAAAAGGCCAAGCTGTCGAAACGCGTCGCCCGGATCCGCGGCCAGGTCGATGCGATCGCCCGGGCGCTCGACGACGAACTGGAATGCGGCGAGGTCCTCCGCCGGATTGCGTCGGCACGGGGCGCCATGAACAGCCTGATGGCGGAAGTGATGGAGGATCACATTCGGGCGCACGCCTTTCGGGGCGCGAAACCGAAATCGGACGAGTTCGAGGCGGCCGACGATCTGATCGACGTCGTTCGGAGCTATCTCAAGTAGGCACTATGGCTGAAGCACCACGCGCGCCGGCGGACGACGAGGTCGATCACGGCCGCCTCGACGCCTTGGAGTTGATCCGGATCCTTGGCACCGCGGCCGTCGCTGGCGCCGTCTGGTTCCGCGTCTGGGAGCCATTTCCGCGCCTGAGCCTGTTGGGACTGCTCGGAACCCTGATTGGCGGCTGGCCGATCTTCCACGAAGCGTGGGAGAACATCCGCGAGCGCCGAATGACGATGGAACTATCGATGACGATCGCGCTGCTGGCGGCACTGGCCATCGGCGAGTTCGTCACGGCCTTGATGATTACGACGTTCGTTCTTGCGGCCGAAGTGCTCGAAGGGCTGACCGTCGGCCGCGGCCGCCGCGCCATCCGCGACCTGCTGGATTTTCTACCCGCCACCGCGACGGTTCGGCGGCACGGCACCAGCGTCCGCATTCCGCTCAACGAGGTCGGCGCAGGAGATGCCGTGCTCGTCTCGCCAGGCGAAAGGATCCCGGTTGACGGGAGCGTGCAGGGCGGCGACTCCTACGTCGATCAGGCGACGATCACCGGCGAGTCGACGCCGATTCGAAAGACGTCGGGGTCACTCGTGTACGCGGGCACGATCAACCAGTCAGGCGTGCTCGATATCCTCGCCGAACGCCTCGGGCCGGATACGAGCTTCGGCAAGATCATCGAGGCGGTCGAGCGCGCCGAGCGGTCGCAAGCGCCGGTCGAGAAGACGGCCGATCGCTATGCCGGGTATCTCGTCTATTTCGCCCTCGCCTGTGCCGCGTTGACCTTCGCGCTCACACGCGACGCGCGCTCCACCATTTCCGTGATCATTGTGGCCGGCGCCTGCGGCATCGCGGCCGGAACGCCGCTCGCGATCCTCGGGGCGATCGGCCGCGCGGCACGGACAGGCGCGATCATCAAGGGTGGCCGCTATCTCGAAACACTCTGGCGTGTCGATGTCGTCGCCCTTGACAAGACCGGAACGGTGACCATCGGCGCGCCCGAAGTCGTAGAGCTCCGGCCACGCTCAGGCGTGTCGGAGCGAGTCTTGGTCGAGACGGCGGCGATTGCCGAACGCCGTTCAGAACACCCCCTGGCGAAGGCGGTCCTTCAACGAGCCGACGCGCTCGGCATCGCACCCAGCGAGCCGGCGGCGTTTTCGTATCTCCCCGGTCGCGGGATCGTCGCCGAGGCGAGCGTCGGCGAGATACTCGTCGGGAGCCGCATATTCGCGCGTGACCATGCGATTGCCGGCTGTCCAACTGATGATGAGGAGGTCTCCGCCGCCGCGACGGAGATCGTCGTCGCTCGCGCCGGGACCTGTCTTGGCACGATTCTGATTGCGGACACGATCCGCCCTGAAGCGCGAAGGGCGATTCAGCACCTTCGCCGCTTAGGACTGCAGACGCTGCTGCTCCCGGAGATGTCCGTGCAGTCGGCGACGCGGTGGGACGCGATCTGCAAGTCGATAGCGTGCATGCCGAACTCCTCCCCGAACAGAAAGTCGCGGCCGTTCAACAGCTCGGCGCCGCGGGGAAGACGGTCGCCATGGTCGGCGATGGCGTCAATGACGCGCCGGCGCTGGCCGAGGCCGCGGTCGGCGTGGCGATGGGATCCGGTACCGACGTCGCGCGCGAGAGCGCCGACATCGTCTTACTCGGCAATGACCTGTCGAAATTTGCGGAGACGGTCGAAATCGCCAGACGTGCGCACAGCATCATTCAGTTCAATTTCATCGGTACATTGGCTGTCGATGCGGTCGGCGTCGCACTCGCAGCTTTCGGACTACTCAATCCCCTCCTGGCGGCGTTCATTCACGTCGCGTCGGAACTGACATTCATCCTGAACTCCGCGCGTTTGTTACCGGCTCCATCCACGGGGCTTCTCTTGACGCAGCCGGTCGCGGGTGAGAGCGTCGCGCGGGCTACGTGAGATGAAACGTACAGAGACTGCGCCGCGCTAAGAAACGCGAGAGCGCGCCCAGAGTCAGCTGCTCGTCGAACTTTGAATGTGCCGTTCTTCTGGCGTGTTATCTTGTTCGCGCGTGACGAACCGAGTAGGCTGTGGGCCGAGCACGCGGTCAGTTCTGGTGGCGGTTTGGCGGCAGTTTCGAGAGACCTGAGGCCCATGCCAGTCCCGCAAGGTCCAGACTTCTTGGGAACTTCCACTCCAGTCCACCGCAGTCGTCCACCGCCGTTGCTTCACACGCACGAGGTCAGAGGTCCGAGTGCTCTAGCGCCCACCATCTGAACCACTCTTCGACACTGGCTTCCAGCTCTGAGCGTTGATCCTACAGATCGCGCGATCTCGGCGTGGTGGCGGTTTGGTGGCGGTTTCTCGGCTTTCCTATCAGGATAATCAGACCGGTGACGAAGCTGCCAATCATGACAAAGGGCATTGCGAGCACAACTAGCAGAAGCGCGCTATTCATCAGACTCCATCTCCCGCTTGGGCGGCTCGATGGTGCGCGTTCCCATTCCGACATCATTGCGACCCATGGATATGCGTCGGTCACGTGCAGCGTCAGGGCCATTAATCTGCTACAAATCCACGTCCACCAGCACGAGGTTGGCCCTTCCTAGTCCACGAGCGTAAGCCCTCCGATCAGATCTGGCGACAAACGACTTCGCAGCCTTCGTGCTCCAAGATGGCGGGCTTGACGCGCGATCCTTCGCCAATCTGCGGCTGGAGGCATCGGATGCTCGGGCACGCTCATGAGCGCTGCGGCGACATTGGTCGCCCCGCTCCGGTGGTTTTCCGGGCGGCGATGGCACCTCCCCGGTTGGCGTTCGATTCGACGCCGCCCGAATGATCGCCGCCAAGTCCTCAAACATTCCTATCGCGACCATCACGCCGCCTGCCAGACCCGCCGTAGTCAACATGCCCCACGCCACCAACGCTTCAGTCGACAAAGGGTGCATTCGCAATCACTCCTGCAATTTCGTCGCTCGGGCGCCCGCCGCGGCCGTCATCGCGCGGCGTCGGCTTTTTTGTGGCCTGCGGGTGCGAATAGATGAATTCGTCGCGGGTCGTGCGTCCCGGAGAGAACCAGGCCCTGATTGGCCGGGCCAGACCAGCGCTCGTTTCGTCGATCGACACCGTCGCGGCATCTTTCAGCCGGCGCTGGTTCAGTGGAATGGTCAAGAACGTCCCATAAATCGTACGGCCGTCTTCGCTGGACACGTCGACAACGTGCCCATCGACACTCGCGTCTGGATGTTTGAACGCGTAGGTGCCAGCCGGCAAGGTGACGGCGGGAAGCTCGACGGGCGTCTTGAATGTGAAATACGTCAGTTCGTCCCATTCGCTGGCATGCACGGGCGCCGCACCCAACAGCATCGCGCCTATCGCAATCGCGATGGCTGAGATCACGCGACGGTTCGGTTTCATGTTCACCCGCATTCAACAGGGACCGCGTCCGGCTTCGGCACCGTCCTGCTTCACCATCAAGGAGTGCAAAGCACGCTCCAGACCGCATGCCACCAGCCTCGAAAGCGTGCATGGAAAGAGGCGGAACGATGGGCCACGATATTTCGTCAGACGTTGCGACATACGGTCAACCTGCGACGCGATGGCGAGGCGATGTTTCAGTCCTGGGCAATGTGGAACGCTCTCATCGACGCAGTCAGATCGTTGGCTGTTCGCGCTTCGTCGTCGGATGTACCAGTGACAGGCGTGCAGTGAGTGCAGTCTCGTCAGGGCATCTGGCTAATGCTGGCACGCGGGCACTGAACGATCGCGTCGAGGAATTTCAGTTCAGACCTAACAATTGGCGCGTCGCAATCGTGATCAGCGCTATTGGGAGCGTGGCGAATCAAACACGGATCATCGAGTACTGCGTTGGAGTTCACCACCTTCCTGCTGGTCTTCCAACTCTACGAAAACGCGATCAGTGCGATGCGTTCGTCTCTCATGCGAATCGGAGGCTGAAGCGTCAACCGGAGCCGCCCTCTACTCATGGTTCCAAAGCGCCGGCTGAGATGGGTTTCAGGCTGGGCGCGTTCTACGACGTTGGGTCGTCGTCACTGGGATAAACTGGGAGGCGTAGGGTCGGTCAACGTGGCAGCCACTCCGTCCCCCGCGGCATCGTGGGATCGGCGGCCGGAAGCCGTCGAGGAGGCGCTCGTAAAAGCAGCGCGGGCACTCACCTCACATCTGGACGTCGATAGCGTGTGTGCGGAGATCCTGAGCGCCGTCGAAACCGTGTTCAACGCCGCATCGAGCTGGATCCTACTCCACGACACGGGCAGCAGACAGCTGCGCACGGTCTGCTCACACGGTCGCGGGAGTGACGCGTTCCGCGACCTCTCCGTTCCTGCAAACGTCGGTATCCTCGGCCTGGCGTTCACAAGCGGAAAAGTCGTCTTCGTACCCAACGCGAAGGACGACAAACGCTGGTTCGACCCGTCCCGTGTGCACCAGGCCCCCTTGCAGTCAGTGTTCATGGTTCCCCTTCTCTCCGGGCGCAATGTACTCGGCGTCCTCGGTTTGGACTCACCCTGCTTCAACGCCGATCGCCCGCCGGATGACTCAGACATCGCGCGCCTCGAGGCGCTGGCGGCTCAGGCAGCTGTCGCCATCGTGAACGCCAGGCTGTACAGCGCCAGTGAGGAGGATCGACGGCGGATGCGTCTCATGCTTCAAGAGCAGCACCGTCTGCACAGTCATGTCAGCCACCTCGAAGAGCACGTGAAAGCCACGGGGGCGTTCAAGGAGATTGTCGGAAGCAGCGCAGCGCTCGAACAAGCGGTCAGTCTGGCGTCGCTCGCGGCGCCTGGCGATACGACGATCCTCCTGCTGGGAGAGACAGGCACCGGCAAAGAGCTGCTCGCCCGATTCATCCACGAGCGGAGCGGCCGAAGCAAGGGCCCGTTCGTGGCCGTAAACTGTGCGGCACTTCCCGAGGCGCTCGTCGAGAGCGAACTGTTTGGCCACGAGAGGGGCGCGTTCACGGGCGCCATCGCCCGCAAGCCTGGCAAGTTCGAAATCGCCGATCGGGGCACCCTCTTCTTGGACGAGATCGGCGACCTGCCGAAAGAGGCACAGGCCAAGTTGCTGCGGGTGCTGCAAGAGCGTCAAGTCCAGCGCATTGGTTCGACGCAATCGTTGGCGGTCGACGTCCGGGTCGTCGCCGCGACCAACCAGGACCTCGAGCGGGCGATTGGCACACGAGAGTTCCGCCAAGATCTGTTCTACCGGCTCAGTGTTTTTCCGATCCAAATTCCATCGCTTCGTGAACGGCGCAACGATATCCCCGAGCTTGCGAAATACTTCGCGGCGCACTTCTCGACAAAGCTGCGAAAGAGAATCGATGATGTAACACCCGCGGCGCTCGAGCGGCTGCACGCCTACGGCTGGCCGGGCAACATCCGTGAACTGCAGAACGTGATGGAGCGAGCGGTTATTCTCTCGCAGGGGACTGCGATCGAGGTGGACGCGATCCAAGTTGTCCCGCACCCCACGCCCGCGACACCATCCCGACATTCAACGGACAAGCCAGAGGATCCGGTGACGTTTGCCGAGGCCGAGCGCCGTGCCATTCTCGTGGCTCTCGACACCGCGCACTGGCGTGTCAGCGGACCGGGCGGCGCCGCAGACTTGTTGGCATTGAGGCCGACGACACTCCACGCGAAGATGAAGAAGCTGGGCATCCGACGACCGGCCGCAGAGCGTACGGTTCGATAACGACCGTCGCGCGCGGCTTCGCCGCTAGTCGACCGCTGGCGCAGAACTTGCTCGCCGTTGTCCTAAATGGCAAAGATCTCGGTGGTTCGCGACGGCGACAGCTACCGAATCACGCTGCGTGGCAAGGTTCGGGCTGGCGACCTCCGCCGGCTCGAGAGTGCCTGTGGGCACGCGCTCGAGCAGAGGCCGGCACCCCTTCAACTCGATGTCGTAGGTGTGGTGAGCATCGATTCTGCGGCCCGCTCGTACCTCGAACGCCTCTGCGAGCGCGGTGCGCGTATTACCGGTGACCTCGACGGCTTGCAACTGTCAGCAGGCACGTGAGTCGGCACCCAATCGTGCGAACTCTTGCCACGGCGCCGGGACGCCGGCCAACGGTCACGACTCGGTGCGGAGAGTCGCGTGCCGCCGATCGAAGCGGGCTCGGACAACTCCGGCGAGCCATTCGACGATCATGCCAATCTCGAGCTTGGAAGTGTCGACCGTCAGATCGTACAAGCGCGCATCCGTCCAGACGACGCCCGTCAAGCCTTCGATGAACCGGGCGCGGCGCCGGTCGGATTCCCGGATCAAGGTCTTCGCCGTCTCAGGCTCCAGCGCATAGGTCTGTTGCGCCGCGAGAATCCGCCACGCCTCCGGAGCATGCACGAAGACCCGGATCACACCTGGATGATTTCGCAGGAGATACCCGGCTCCGTGCCCGACAATTACCGCGTCCTCCCGCTCAGCGATCGCTGTGATAATTCGTGTCTCGACGTCGAAGACGTCGTCCTGATCGAAGTTCACGGGCGCTCTCACGACGGGCGCCTCTGGAGTGCCTCGGGAGAAGCCAAGTAGAAGCCGTGTCCAGATCGTTTGTCTGGTCTCCTCAAACGATTCGAGTAAATGAGGGTCATCAACTCGCAACATGGCCGCCGCCCGCTGCACAATCTCACGGTTCATGTACGCAATCTGCAGCTTGCGCGCGACGGCGTCTCCGATATACGAACCACCGCTCGCCATCTGGCGAGCGACCGTCAAGATGACTGGTTCCAGATGCTCGGCCATCGCACATGCTCCTTTGGTAACACGAGAACTGCAGGTTGATCTGCGCACGTCGGGCCAGCTGGTTGGTCCTATGAGATGACGGCCCCGCAGCCGACGGGGAACGTCGACACCTCTGCGAACGCTTAGTAGTCAATCTCCGTTCATTGGCCGGGCGATGCCACCGAACGAAGAGCTCGCAATCCCATGAGCTCGACATGCAATATCTCGCCGGCCGGCGACATCCGGTCACCCGCACCGGAATCCGCAGCACTCACAATCGCTGGACACGATCTAATTCGCAGTTGCATTCATTCGGTCGTCGTCTCTTCGATCCTGATAGGCGCTTAGGGGGATCGCCGCCCCCCCGCAACGCGATCACGTAGCGAGCTCGTGTTCATAAAGAGCCCCGACTGAACGGAGCCACCGGCTAGAAGTGCATTTCTCGCGCCACCGAAAGCGGCTAGAAGGCAGACGCGAGACGCGCCGCCAGATCGATCGGCGCGCTCAGCTGCTGAAGCGTCGCGCGATCGACGGGGACCAGATCGGGAAAGTAACCCGCAGCGACAAACGGCGTCCGCTGGGCCACGAGAGCGTTTGCAGTGCGCTCGGCCTCAGTGACACGACCGCGAAGCGCCTCGAGCTTGACTGGGTATCAAGGTCGGATGCGGCGACGGCCTGGGCGGCATCCAGCTCGGATCGGAGTTGGAGCAGCTGCGACCGCGAGGCGGCGGTTGGCGGTGCCGCGTGCGTCGCGCGAGCCGGCGGCGTGCCGACGAGCGCTTGGTCGACCAGGTGCTGCGCGCCCGCGAGACTTACGCGCAGCACCGGCGCCGTGCCGGGCTTGCTGTCGAAATACACGGTCGTCCGCGCGCAAGACAACTCGACAATCAGTTTGAGTACACTGAGCGTCGCGACCAACATCGATGGTGGGTGCATGCTTTACGACGTCATCGTCGCCAAGTGAATCACGTAGCTGTCGCCGCCCCTCAAGTCGACGTGGAAGTGCCTTGACGTCGGGACGCGCTCCTTGATGACCTGGTAAATCTTAAACGGCGGCACCGATCGACGCTCGTCTCCATACAGAACGAAGCGACGCATTGGCGAAGACATCAACGTTTTACGAGGGCAGGAGCAACCGCGATGCCAAGGCTGGCCGCTAGAGCTTCAATCGCCGAGCCGCCGTCGTCCAGTAGTCTTGCGCCGCCGTGTGTGCGCCCGCGATCGGGTTCGTCTTCGCGGAGGACGTCGCTACCGTTTTCACGATGCCTTGGGGTCAATCCCACACGGGGAGGGCCACCGGCCGTCGACCCCACGCGCTTCTCTTTCGGAAATGTCTTTGCCGACGGGGACACGGACTCTTAGACGCTGCGGGACTATGGCCGTTTCTCTCGCTAGCGAGACGCCATAAGCAACACGACTGTTCCGAGATGCTCATGCGGTCGGCGGAATAGACACGGCAGCTTCATTGATCCTCGAGGCTTTGGGCTCTTCAGGTCCCGTCTCAACTTCGCGCACAAGGGTTGCGAGAGCGTAAGCCATCGAACGCGCGTCGACTGGCTTCGAGAGGTGCAAATGGAAGCCAGCGTCCACGGCCCGCATACGGTCTTCGTCGCGCGCCATCGATGTCAGTGCGACGGCAGGCACACTTGCAATCTCTGATGACGTCGAGGCTCTGATCTTGTGTATCAGTGAGTACCCATCCTCGCCCGGCATCGCGATGTCGGCGACGAGCAGGTTGACCTGACGGGTCTGCAAGCGCTCAAGCGCCTCAGCGGCTGACGTCGCGAGGATCACGATCGCTCCCGCTTCCTCCAAGCTCGCCGAGATGACTTCGCGGCTGTCGGCGTCATCATCCACGACCAATACTGAAATTCCCCGCAGCAGGGATGTGGCAGACACTAGGGTTTCGCCGGTCCCGATCGAACTGCGACCAACCGAAGGACCGGCGGGCGCCGACCCGACCGGAAGTCGTAACGTAAACTGAGCGCCCTTCCCGTCGCCCTCACTGTCGGCGTGAACGCTCCCACCATGCGCTTCCACGATTTGTCTGGCAATCGATAACCCGAGACCAAGCCCATCATACGAGCGAGTCGTCGAGCCATCCGCCTGGCGAAACGGATCGAACACAAAAGGTAGAAAGGCGCGTGGGATACCAATCCCTGTGTCGCGGACGATGATTTCAACGACGTTCCCATCGTCACGGACATCGACATGAACGGCCCCCCCGTTCGGAGTGAACTTGACCGCGTTCGACAGGAGGTTCCACACAACCTGCTGAAGACGGCTGGCATCTCCGAACGATGTGATGACGGTTGGGTGTTGGTTGACCACGAGATCGATTGCCTTCGCGTGGGCCGCCGGCTCGATCACACTCAGGGCGCTTTGAATGACAGACTGTACGTCGATCGTCGTTCGCTCGAAGCGGAGCTTGCCGGACATGATGCGCGAGACATCGAGCAGATCGCCGATCAGTTGCACCTGCCGCTGCGCATTGTCGTAAATCGCTTGCAACGCGCGATCACGCCGAGCCTCGGCGAGCAGTCCACTTCGAAGCATGTCGGCCCAACCAAGAATGGCGTTGAGGGGCGTCCGCAACTCGTGTGACACCGTCGAGAGGAAGTGGTCCTTGAGGCGATTGGCTTCCTCGGCCTCTCGTCGAGCAATCCGCTCGGCGTCCAACAGTCGACTGCGCTCAATCGCCAGGCCGGCCTTGTGGACATACAGATCCAAGAATCGCAGCTCACGGTCCGCGAGACAGCGATGCTGACGAAAGAAGGTCGACAGGACGCCGAGCGGTTTGCCACTTCGTCCGAGGAACGGCGTCGACTGAACCGTCACGGAGACGTCTGCGTCGAACATCGCCGCAAGATCCGGAAAGACCGTGGTGTGAGACACGTCTTCGATGATCACTCGCTCGCGCCGAGCCAAGGCTGCAGCGCAGACGGAATCGACGGTGCGAATAGTGGCGAAGGCATCGACGAACTCTTGGCTGAGGCCAACCTGAGCGATGATCGTCAGCGTGTCTTCGACCTCGTCATACAATTGGACCGCACCACTATCAGCGCTCAACACCTTCATCGACGCGTTGAGGACATCGTGCAGGATTCGCGGGAGTTCGTCCTGATTCAACAAGGATGTGTTTAGTTCTTGGAGTCGCTGCATCTCTGCGAGCTCTGTCGCCAGCCGTGCTTCCGCTTCTTCCGCTCGGAAGCGGGCCGCTCGTTCCCGGCGCGTCTGCCGCGTGAGCGACTCGCTGAGCGCGCTGATCACAACGCCGACGCTGAAGAAGGCGAGGAGCGCGATGGCGTCCGCCTGGTCGGATATCCGCAGCGACGACCGCGGATCGAACCACACGAACGCCGCAATGAAGCAGGACAGCGTCGTACAGACCACTCCTGGCCAGAAGCCTCCAAACCATGCGCTGACGGTGATGGCGGGATAGAACCCAATCAGCGGGTACCGAAGACCGAAGTCCGGCCACAGCACGCCATTGGCGCCAGCGGCAGCTCCGGTGACAGTAACGGCAAGAGCGTAGCGCTTGATTCGCATGTGCGCATTCGTCATGGACATGATCGAGGCTCTTGCTATAGCTGCACTGAGCACGAGACGGAACGTTCATCTTACTACCGCGTTCTGGCCCGCCAACAGCGGTCACCACCCGCTTTCGTTCCCTCATTCACACTGTCTGATTTCGCTGCGCTCGACTCATAATGCACTCCTCTCTTGCCCGCGCCCTGTACCGTCGCGGCCCTACAACAGAACTCGTGTCGGTGTAGCAGGAGTCGTCCGTTGAATAGTTTGACCTCAAATTATGCGATCACGTATCCTCTCAACAAAGGAATCGTCCGCGCAGGCGCCACACGTAATCAGAATGTCGCTCAACGCCACGTCGGGCTGAGGTCGGCTTGTCGGCGTCGACCTCCGCTGCCATCCCTTCCCTTCGCTTCGACACGCAGGCGCAAAAGCGCTCCTGCGACAACGGTTCGAAGGGAGCGGATTGGAGTGTGCAGCCATCCCGCGCGCGCATTGTGGCGCCGGACATCTCCTGCAGATCCCGCGGACTGCAGGTGTCGCATCGGTCGCGGGCTGAAAGACAACATTCTTCCGGGAGAATACTGATCCGCTGTTGTCGGCTCCCCCTTCATTGAGATTGCGGGGGGGAACGGGCGCCAACTTCACGGTTACCTGTTTGGGTGTGATCCCCTCGACATGAAGTCCGAATGGCACGTCGAGGATCGAACCAGTGAGTGGGAAGACGTTGGTGCCCGCGTGGGCCGAGCCAAGGTCGCAGCGTGCAACGACGCGTTGTAAATCGGCCGTCTGAAAAGCGAAGTCGGTTCCGCGAAACCACACCTGGACGACGTCGGTCGACTGCTCGGCCACCGTGAGGCTGGCGGGCACGGTCGCAAACTCGAGCGGAACAGTCTGGACTCGAATAGATCGCCCGGGAAATAGAAACGCGGCCGACCACACGGCAATGGCCAAACCCAAAGCTGCGGTAATGAGTCGAAGGTTGGCCGGCCCCAAGGCGCGAACGCGTGTCACCGTCCGTTGATCGTGCAGGCCCGTCAGAAGCGTTCTCAGGAGTTCAGGCTCGCTCGTGATCGACTGAGTGTCTCCGGCAGACATGACCGTGACTTCGCCGCGCTCTTCGGAAACGACAACCACAAGCGCATCCGACCGATCGGCGAGACCCATTGCAGCGCGGTGCCTTGTACCGAACTGGTGGGGCACGGACGTCCGCTGCGTCAGCGGCAGAATCGCGCCCGCGGCCCGCACGGTCTCGCCGTCGAGGAGCACGGCGCCATCGTGAATGGGCGACCCCTTCTGGAAGATCGCCACGAGCAGGTCTGCCGAGACCAATGCGTGCAGAGTGACGCCAGCTGACACGAGTTCGGCAATCGCGTCCTGCCGCTCCATGACGATAAGCGCTCCGCACCCAGCGCGGCTCAGTGTCCAGGCGGCAGTCGCAACTGCCGTAGCGGCCACATCCGTCAGGCTCGACCTCGCCCGCCCGCCGACGTCGAGTCTCATCAGCGCACGCCTGAGTTCCGGCTGAAAGATCAACACGAGCGCCAGCACGGCGACAACGCTCGCGGCCTCGAGCAAGGAACTCGTGATGGGAAGATCGAGCTGGCTGGCGAGGAATGCCGTCACCCGAAGGCCCACAATCGCCAGGCCCAGCCTGAGCGCCCGCGCTCCTCGGCTCCACCGGAGGAGTAGATAGAAGGCGATTGCCAGAGCACCGAAGTCGATGGTATGGCGCCAGGCGACAGCGCTCATTTCACAAATCTATGCGGGCACCATGGTTGGCCCCCTCCGAGATGGCGTCGATTCTTATGGGCATGAATCGCCATGCGAAGATCTTCTCGACGTGCTGATCGACCGGCGCTCGCAGAGCGGCGGTCTCCTGGCTATTTCGGCTGAACGACGGCGCGCCGGCTGTGAGAGAGGACATCGGAAAGCCTGTTCAGAGCCCCGCCATTTCTTGGGTTAGATGATCTGCACACTCGCGGTCCTTCAGAGAAAGCAAGCCACATCGACCAACAACAACCTCCTGCGTGAACTCACATCAACCATCAGACCTCGTTGAGTCGCCGGGCGATTTCTGCGAGCAGCTTACGGGCCGCACGCACGTTCGATGCTCCGGCCTGATCAAGTGCCTCGGTCACCGCCTTCTCCACAGTTCCGGGAGACGACTTCGTGTACGCCACGGCGCGGGGCTCGAGCCGCAGGCGGACGCGGCGGCTGTCGCTCGGATCGCGTTCGCGGTCGAGGAGCCCTCTGGCGACGAGCCTCTGCAGGATGCCGGTGATCGTGCTGGGGTGCAAGCGGACGATGTGTGCGAGTTCTCCGGCTGACAGCCCAGGAAACCGGCCGACCACACGCAGTACAAGCCGCTGCGGACCCGTGATGCCCAGCTCGTCCTCCATTCGCTTGGACATGCGCTGGAGGCCGTGCTCGACGGACCACAGCAGCCGCATGAAGTCGAGCACCGGTTCAAGCTGGAACTTGCCGGTGGACATCATATCGAGTGACGGCATGATGGCCGATGATACCGCCGGTCCGGTTTCGACACTCAATTGACGAACCGGTAGTTTGACCTCAAACTATAATCAATTGGAGCCTCAGCCGGAATCACGAGCAAGTGACGATCGGCATTCGGAGCCTCCCCCAGACTGATCGTCGCTGGAACGCCGGCTCGGCTCGAACACCCGGGTCGGCGCTCCCCTTCCCGGCAATCCAGCACATTGGCTAAATCACGGAACGCCGCGTCGCCCTCGGTGAAGTTCGCGGATCCAGGGCACCCTGCTCCCGCACGTCCTTACAACATGACGCCGGATGTGATTTGGCGCTTCAGAGGTCTGATTCCGCTGTCCAAGGGGACAATTGACCGAACCGCCACAGCCGTTCGGCATCCTGGAAACCACCATGCCTGCCGGGCCGGCGCCCGCTCAAGCGCAGCGGCGCGCTTGAAATCTCCGAGTCATCGTCGACACTCGGTGACAGCAATCGGCCGGCGCTGCTCTACCGTGAGGCTGAAGGTCCTGCGTTGCCACGAGCCCGAAAGACTTCAACGCGGTGAACGCGGCACGGTCGTTAACTGCCTGACGAAATGTCGCTATTTCGGGCGCACAATAATGCGACCGATTCAACTAAACGACATGTGCGCAAGCTTCGAACAATTCGCACACGGCCCTCGGTATTCGCGAGAAACGGGCTAAGCTGGCGCCTCAGCAACGGAAGCCATCGAGCTTGGGTCGCGAGGAACTGAAACATTGGCGGCGCTGGTCGGGAAGACGCTGTTTGTCGATGATGCCGCCGAGGCGTCGCGCATGACGGGCGCGACGTCGCGACAGCCAAGTCGCGCGGCCGATTCCTCAAGCCGTTCGCTGAGATCCGGGCGCTACGAAGTTGTAGATCACTGCGAAGAGGAACCCTCCGACTGCCCCGTCGACGATGCCGTAGCCGGTGCCGACCAGCGTGCTCGTCATCGTTCGCGCGCTGTGGAACCCCGGATAGACTGATTGCATCGCATCGAGGAATCCGACGCCGTACGTGGGCACGAGTGTGTGCGCCAGTCCGACGAGCAACAAACACGCCCCCCAAATGAGTCCCCCGGTGATCGCAAGAGCCCTAGGTGAGAGTGACATACGACCCTCCTTTCAACGATGCCAGTTTTCAGCCGCTGAACCGCTCTTCTCGCGGGTAGATAAACGCCCTGCCCGTTTCATCGCCCGGATAGAACCAGCCCATGATTGAGCGCGGCAGGTCGCCCCGACGGTCTTTCACGGTCACTGGACGATCGGGGCTTTCCGTTCCGCTCTCGGGAACGGTGAAGAACGTTCCATAGCACTCCTTGCCATCTTCGCTCGTCACGCGCACGACGGTGCGGTCGCCGGTGGGATCGGCGAGTTCGAAGCGATACGTGCCCGCGGGCAGGGTCACGTGAGGCAAGCTCACGGGTTGATTGAAGGTGACGATCGTCAGTTTGTCGAAAGCGCTCGCCCGCGCCGTCGATGGAGCCGTCGCGAGCATCGCAACTGCGCAGGCCGCGATGAAGAAGTGTCTGTGGAATCGAATCATGGAAACCTCCTGCATCATGTTGTGCAACGGAAGTGCCACGACGATGTCACTGATTGGTGAAAAGCGAGGCTCGTGTGTCAACGCGCGCACGCGGAAATGAACGTCGCCACATCGCTCGGGGCACGTCCCGTTGGACTGACACTGAGGACGAGGTGGCGTTTTGTCGGTGCGGTCCGACCCGCGTCATACGGCGACAGACCGCACACACTGTTGGCCTCACGGCTTACAGGCCCCGTCGGAGTTCTGGTCGACGTCGTAGTCACCCGTGTTTCGAATGGTGCTTCCCCCGCGCTCGCGATCCACACGTCGCGGCCACTTTCTGCACAGACGAGACGTCGACCTTCGCGAGATCGTCCTGCTCGATCTTCCGCGCCGCTGACGCAGTTCCTGCCTCGTGGCCCGCAGTGCCAGTCGACTCGACGCCTGCGGCGTTACGTGCCAAGAGCTCTGAGGGCTTGCTGACGGTGCCCTCGACCCGCACTCGCGTTCCCACGAGCTTCGACAAATCGGTGGTCTCGCGAGCGCTGAGCCGATAGGCCTTTTCCGCCGCTTTCAGCCGCTCGCTAGCGACCACTGACGGCTTCGAGCTGTCCGGGTGCTTGGGCTCGTTCAACGTGGTGAGGATGTAGGTGCCGCCGTGGCCTTCCTGCAGACAGCCGATGAGGCTGATCGGCTCGGTCACAGGCGCCGGCTTCGCCTCCGCGATTGGCGGCGCGGCCGCAGGTGTCGCATGACTGGACGCCGGGTGACTCGCTCCGTTACACCCGAGGGTGATGAGACCCAGTACTGCGGCTGATGCCGAGCCCGCCTCGAATCCGAATCGACGATGGCTGTGCATGATCTTCCTCTCCTTGAATACGTCTTGGAACGGCCGGCTCCGAATCCATCGCCGGGAAGACACGAGTCATCCACTTGCAAAACACGTGCGAGGTAGTTTGAACTCAAACAATATCTTTATGGTGCAACGGAGGCTGTCTTGCACGTGAGAACGAGCGAGGCATGCGAATGAGGACCGTCTCGCGGTGCCGAGTGTCATTGCTCAGCAGCGCAGCCGCTCGACCGGCAATACCGTCGGAAAACCTTGCTTTCCGCGAGCCATCTCGGACACGAGCCTTGATGCAGGTCGCAAACGGTAAAGCTCGACAACAACCTGCCATCCAGGTTGTTGTCAAAGGTTCGGGGCGTCGCGGCGGACCGCATTCAGACGGACGGAGGAATGACGATGACCGGAACCGGCGCCGTCAGCACGTTCGCGACGGCGAGCCTACTCGCCATCGCGGCCGCCGGCGGCGCGCAACTCGCGACCGGTGTGGTCGAGGCTCCATTGGAGCGCGAGGTTCTCGCTGCCGAGGCAGCACGGACGACCGCCAAACGAGCCGGCGATTCAGCTCGCCTGCGCACGCTGGTTGCAACGGACTTCATCAAAATCAATCGCGTGGGTCGTCTGCTCGGGCCACGCCGGTCCGTTGCGCTCGCCGCCAACCCGAACTATGCCACGCAGGACGTCACGCTTAGGCTGAACGCGGGTTACGCCGTCGTCGCCGGCCGAGAATCGGACGAAGGGACGCAGCCGGGGCTCGTCCGCTTCCTGCGCGTCTGGATTAACGACGGCGCGCGGTGGCAGTTGTGGCTGGACGAGGGCACGACAATAACCTCCGAGCCCGAGGCGGCGCACCTCGGGGATGCCGAAGCGACGAGTCCGGATCGAGTGGTCGCGCGCAACCCCGGCGTGGACGCCAATCACGCCACCGAAGTCACCGACGCCTCTGACATGGAGACGCGTGATGTACGCGCCGCCGAACGCCGATACCATGACGCTGAACGGATCGAGGATCTGACCACGCTAAGCCGGCTGCGGGCGCCGGAATTCCACTTCGTCGACCGCCTCGGAAAAATGGTCGCGTTTCCGACATCGGCACACCAAATGGTCAAAATGATCGAGGACGACGACCACAGCGTCCGAGTCCACCGCAACGTGGCGATCGTCATCGGCAGCGTGCTCCGGTCGGATCTCAATAACGGGGCGACCGATCGCTACCGCTATGCGACCGTCTGGGGGCGACAGCCCGCCGGCTGGCGGGTGGTCGCTGAACAGCGAACGCCAATCGGGTAGCGCCCGTGGCGAGCGTCGCCAAGGAGGACGCGAAGCAGGTCCCGGAATCGAACCGCCGCAGCAGAGGCTAGTCGATTGAACCGGAGCGGCAGTTTCGCAGCCGCCGATCATGGCGTAGTCTTCGAGCGGCGTGCTCACTCGGATCCGATCGAAGTTTCGTTTCGACATCACTGGTCGGCTTGCCGGCGGTAGTCGAAGAATTCGTCGACGTCGTCCGAACGATGATGGAACATCAGCAGGAACGAACCGCGCTGGCGTGTTTCGAAGCGCTTCGGCAGCCAGACGCCGGCGCCGACCGGCGCTTGCTCGAGTTCGAACCGCGTGCCGCGATCGACGCTGGCGAGGAACCCGCCTATAGACACCGGCGCGGTGACCAACGCGGTGACCCGTGTCCACTGCAGCGAGCGCGGATCGATCCAGATTTCGATGTTCATCGCCATGAGCACGCGGGCTTCGACGGTCGGGGGATCGTAGCTGGGACGCACGCGGCCGACCAGCACGTCGACGATGCGATCGCCATCGCGCCTTTGGCCGAGCATCGTGTATGAGAAGGCGCGCGGAATCGCTTCGAAGATGCGATGCTCGCGGTCGCGATCCTCCTGGAACTTCCTCAGACGATTGGCCCGTCGCTCGGGCGACTCGGAGCGTCGACGATCCAGTTCTCGAGCTCGCTTGTCGTGCTCTTTGACCCGATCTGCGGCCGACAGCGGCCGGCCATTCACGGTCAGCAGCTCCTGATAGAACGTGCCGAGCATCATCATGACCCGGTATGTCCTCACGCCATCATCGTCGCGTTCGCGTTTGGAAAACGCGTAGGCAGTCGCGGCCCTCCAGTTGGACTCCATCACCGCCATCGAGCGTCGGACCATCTGATCGGCATCCACAATTGATGCGGCCTGAGACGCAAGCAGGACGATGGAACACCACCACATGCCCTATTGACCCTGCAGCCAACGCGTGGTGGGACAGGGGTGTTGACGGCACTGGCCCTCGCCAGTCAGATCAAGGAAATTGACATCGATGATGGTCATGTTAGTCAGCCGAGCTCGCGTCAGCGCCGGCCAAGCGGCCGGCTGACCGCGGCAGATTTCATGCTGCTGACGCTGAATCGCTCGTCGAAGAGGCGACTCAATTACGCTTAGCTGCGGTCTGGAAAGAGTTCACGAGCTTCCTCCTGTCTTCTGTTTAGTCATATCAAGAATTCGGCCAGGCAACTGACCGGCCGAGGCGCAAAGAGTGAGACGGGCCGTGCAGTTCGACGAACCCGTCACCGCTCGCCACCTAGCGACTCACGGTATACCGGCCAAGCGTCGAGAGGCGCTTGCCGAGATCTCGACGATGCCGGCGGCCGATAGTCACGGCGGCCTCGTCCCCTTTCTTGGTGCCCCCCGCACCGCCACTGGCCAGCACTGCTTGTGGTGTAAGGACCAAGACGCTTTCATGACTCCTTCGACGCCATGTGATCTCCTACCAACTCACTTGACGAACATGTAGTTTGACCTCAAACTATAATCAATTGTAGCCTCAGCCGGTCACTACACACTCGGAGGTCTGACCATGTCCGTCACCAAGTCGTGGTATCCCCTGCTGATCCTCGCGGTCGCTGGGGCGGCCTGCCACACGCGTCCTCCGGCCACCGCGCCCTCGCGTACGATGGCGACTCCGTCCGCCGTGCCGGCCCGGCCCCCGTCCCCCCCGGCCCCGCGGGCGACCGCCCCGGCGCCCGCGGCGGCGCCGCTCAGCGAGGCGGAGTTGTTTCGGCGAAAGTCACTCAGCGACCTCAATGCCGAGCACCCGCTCACCGACGCCTTCTTCGACTACAACCAGAAGACGTTGCGCGACGACGCGCGACAGGCACTCTTCAAGGACGCGAAGTGGCTCGCCCAATGGCCCCAGACCGTGATCCGCGTCGACGGCCACTGCGATGAGCGCGGCACGCCCGAATACAATCTCGCGCTCGGCGAGGAGCGGGCCCAGGTCGTGAAGGAGTATCTCGAGAGCCTGGGCGTGCGGGCCGATCGAATCCAGACGCGCAGTCTGGGTAAAGAGGCGCCGTTCTGCCGCGACGAAGGCGAATCCTGCTGGTCGCAGAACCGGCGCGGCCATTTCGAAATCACGAGCAAGTGACGATCGGCGTTCGGAGCCTCCCCCAGACTGATCGTCGCTGGAATGCCGGCTCGGCCCGAGCACCCGGGTCGGCGCTCCCCTTCCCGGCGATCCAGCACATTGGCTAATCACGGAGCGCGCTTTGACGGCGCCGAGGGGACGAACCCCAGGGCGCTAGCGGCGACCACGAACGCGACGTGGGCCAGCCGTGCTCTCCGGCACGAATCGTGTTCGATGCCTCAACCGCATTTAGATGCCTCACCGATGACGCGCTTCCGCGGATACACCCGGTTAATGGTCGCTGCAGTCATTGCGGGTCTACTTTCTGGTCTCGGCGCAATCGGGTTCCACTACCTGGCCGAGACGCTCGGAGAGAAGCTGTTCGACTTGGCACAGAGCATCGATCGGTTGCCTCGCTTGCCGGTCGTCGTCATTGTGCCGACCATCGGTCTGTTCTGTGTCGGCGTCGTGCTCCAGCTAGTGCCGGCCGCGCGCGTCGGCGGCGCGCGCGAAGTCCTCGAGGCGATTGATCACGATTCGGGCGTCATCCCGATGGTGCGTCTGCTAAATGTCTTTCTGAGCGGCCTCGTGCTCGCCTTCGGCGGCTCGGTTGGTCCGGAGGGACCGATGATTCAACTCGGTGCGGTCGCCGGCAGTTGGGTCGGCCAGCGATTTGGTCTGACGCGAGCGGACCTGCAGACGATCGTGCGCGCCGGCGCGGCGGCCGGCATCGCCGCGGCGTTTCGATCGCCGGCCGGCGGTGTCCTGCTGACGCTGGAGGTGTTCGGCGCCCGATTCAATCAGGATCTGACGGCGATTTCGGTGGCGGCCGGAGTCGGCTATGTCGTGCGCACCGCCCTTCTCGGCGATGCCTACCCGCGGGCGGGATCTCATATATCGTCAGCTGGGAGTTGTACGACCGATCGATATTCGGCCTGACCATCGACCCGGCGGGACTGCTTAACGGCGGTGTACGCCGATCATTGGCCCCGCTTGACGGCGGCGAACTGCGCGCTTGTGGCGCCACCTCGTCACTATCTGCACGCTCAAGCGGCTTGCGAACGTAAAGAGGTTTTTCATTGCAGCCTCTTGGAAACGCATCCCGGCCGCTCGCCATAGAGTCGCGTTGGCGCCGTTGGTCGGAGAAGGGAGATACGGGGCGAGGGCGGCGGTCCGTCGTGCCGAGCTGGGTACGGGACGCGATAGGCCCATTCACGCAGCAGCGTCTGGATGAAGCGCTCCGCCTTGCCATTGGTCTGCGGGCGATAGGGGCGGGTGAAGCGCTGACGGAGGGCCCAGGTGCGGCAGACGCCGCAGAACGCGCGCGATCGATAGGCCATCGCTTGTCCGTGAGCAAGCGACGGATCCGCACGCCGCGGCGGCGAAACCAGGTCAGCGTCCGCCGCAAGAACGCCGCGCAGGCCGGGGCGTCATCGGCCGGCCCGACCTCGGCATAGGTGAGCCGCGTCGCGTCATCGATGGCGATGTGGAGAAATTCATAGCCGGCGTGCCGGCGCCGCCGCCGCCGATCCCCGTGAATCCGATGGCCAATGCCCACGACGCGGCCGAGCCGTTTCAGATCGATGTGGAGCAGGTCGCCGACGTGCGGCCATTCGTACCGCTGCACTGGGCCGGTCGGTTCGACCAGCGCCACGCGATTCAAGCCGACGCGAGCCAAGACCCGCGTGACCGTCGACCGTGGCATCTGCAGCGCGGCACTGATTTGCCACGCGGTGGCGCGGGTCCGGCGCAGCGCGATGATCGCCGCTTCGGCCGTCGCACTCGTGCGCCGGGGTTGGTGCGAGGCCGCGACGACCGATCCGCCAAGGCCGCCCGATCGCGCGTCAGCCATTTCGCCACGGTCCGGATACTCACGCCGAGCGCCTCGGCCGCTTGGCGTTGCGTCCAGCCCTGTTGTCGGACTCGTCGGATGAGCAACCGACGCTGATACACATTGGTCTTCGCGTTACCATGAACTCTCATTCGGGAGCGCCTCCAGATTCAATGGAAAGGTGTGGTAACCCCCATTGTTTCCAGAGACTCCCGAATGAACAACGTCTATAGCATTCACACCTAGACCGCCCCAGGGGGATCGTCTGTGAAGCGCTTTGCGGCCGTGCGCTGAGCCGTGCTCGTCGCTGATCTCTGGAATCAATTTCGCGCTTCAGCAGTCCCGACAAACGATTCTGTATTACACACGCGCAATCAAAAAAGAGGTCCACACCGGCACTCCCGTTCCAGCAGGTTCAACAGGCGGTTCCGGCCCGGGAGGGTCATGGCAGCTTCAACCGCGTGACGTCGGTGGCGGGACCATTGGGTCCTGATGTTCGACGGAAGATGACGTTCGGCCGAATCGGTGCAGGCGTTCGGCGAAGCTGCCCTTGCGGATACGGACGGATGTACGACTGACATCGCCGATGGCCCCACCGAGTTCGACATCGAGTCCCGCCGATTTCGAGAGTCCGATCTTTTGACTGGCGTAGACGCTTCGGTGCCCGACCATGAGGAAGGCCGTCGCCGCTGCAAGTGCGGCATATACGCCTACGGGGCCGGGCAGGAGCTCCATTGCCATCACGCAGGCGGCGATCGGCGTGTTCGCCGCGGCACCGAACACCGCCACGAGGCCCACACTGGCCAAGAACGTCGATGACACGCCAAAGAAAGGCGCCAGCGCTGCGCCGCTGGTGGCGCCGATGAAAAAGATCGGCGTGACGATTCCGCCACTGCCACCCGTTTCAAGCGTGATCGAGGTAGCGAGAATCTTGAGAACAAAGGCGCCGCCGAAGATCGGCTGGGTACCGGTCAAGGCATCTTTGATCGTGTCCGTTCCCAGACCGGCGTAGGTCGCGCCCGTTGCGAAATACAAAAGCGCCAGAGCCGCACCGCCCGCCGCGGAAAGAAGGTAAGGCCGCCGCTCGAAGCGACGGAGGATCCGCTCAAAGAACCGCATCGATTCAATGAGCAGCAACGCAATGAGCCCGAACAGCGCACCGCACACCAGCATGGTCAGGATCGTCTTGGCCTGGTGGGTGTCGGCAAAAGTCTCCTGAAGTGCCGGAAACGGAGGCTGTACACCGCAGGCAAGGTGCGCCACGATACCCGCCACAATTGCGGGATAGATGACGGTGTAGTCGATCCGACCGAGATACAGGACTTCAATGCCGAAGAGTGCGCCCGAAACAGGTGTACCAAAAACCGCCGCGAATCCGGCGCTAATGCCGCAGATGACGAGTCGACGGCGATCCTCGTCGTCAAGGCGCAGGACATCCGCAAAAAGGCTCGTCAGCGCGGCGCCAATCTGCGCAGCCGGGCCCTCCTTACCGACGGATCCGCCGAACGCAAGCGTCACAACGGTCGCGCACAGTTTGACCGGCGCAACAGGCCAATCCACACGACCGGACCTCTGGTGTACCGCCGCGATGACGGCTTCCGTGCCGTGGCCGCGCGCATCAGCCGAGAACGTTCGAATCATCCAAACGCAGACGGGAAGCGCGATAGGGAGGAATACAAATACGGGGACGTGACCGTGCGTGAGCGCAACCGCCCAGTCACCTGAGCGTTCTAGCGCCCACAGAAAGACGCGCGTGCCCAAACCGACACAAAACCCGGCAGCGGCGCCAAGCAACGCCCACTTCAACGTGCTAATCAGAAGAGCGGTATGCTCGGTGTACCAGCGGCGCTCATCTGAAAGGCGAGGAGACTCGTCTCGCAAAGTGACGGCTCGGAGCTGAGCTAAGCGTTCTCGAAAGCGGGGCGACATCCCTCTGACAAGCGTATCCGAAGAGTCCCATTGACTCTTACGCGACCATGATCTTCGGCGAGATCGAAATCACATTCGCTGGAACCTACCTCGACAGTCGCCGGAGATTCAGTCCTGGTCGGCATCGTGCGCGGCTGGGGACGAGCAGTATCCGCTTGTGCTTACTTCTTAGGTCGACGGCCACGCATTGGAGATGATCAGGCCGTCGCAGATTCAGTCGGATCTCGACACTGCGGTGCGATGCAGGTTCTCGGCCGCCGATCGGATGTGTCAGGTTGAGTTTATTCAGCCGTTCGCACTCCTAGACCTTTCCTTGCCAAAACGTGACGATTAAACCACCGACGACAATGAGCGAACCGCCGAGGGCCACCGGCAGAGTAGGAAGAGCGCCGAATGTCGCGAAATTGACGACCTGCCAAACAACGAATAGCGTGGAGATGTAAAGGCCGACCACGCGGCCGAACTCGACCGGGGCAAGGTTAAGGCTTACGCCGTAGCCGAACAACATGATGGCTCCAACCGCGAGCACTCCGACACGAGCGGCCCCGGTGTGCCGAAACAGTCCGAGCCGCAGCACGGCATCGCCTCCAGCCTCCAGCGTGGTTGCCGTCAACAAGAACAGAAATGCTTTCACCATCGCTTGTTTACCATTTTGCGTTGCTCTCCTCGTGCGCTTCATCTGTTCGGTGCCGCGCTCAGGAACGCCGAAAAGCGTGCCTTCGAAAACCGTCGAGGGCTTGAATCTCCCAGGATCGTCGATCCTGCTTTTTGACACTTAAGATCTTGTCGCGATTATCGACACTTGACAACGAGAGACGGACGCCCCGATTTCGATTCACCGTCACGCACTCTCACAGGCCGTAACACTGGCGCCTTGGCGATCAATCGTGCGTCAAGGCTGTGACCCATCAGACCGCATCAGTGGGCTGCCATCGTACAATCAGAATGCCCATGCCAGCCGCCGTGGATCGTGTGATCTTCTCCACCGATTGCGTGACGATCGGCGCCTTTCGTTGTCCGCTGAGCCACCCCTCGTTTCGAAACTCAGGTCCCACTCGAGACGACTGCTTCGTCTTCCCGAGGACCACCGTCCTTATTCAGCATGAGAATGCCCGCGCCTTCGTCGCTGACCCGCCGGTCATCACGCTCTACAACCGGCGAGATGAATACGAACCACGCCCTGTCAGTGCCGACGGCGACCGATGCGACTGGTTCGCCGTCTCTCTCGACGTGTTCCGGGCGGCCCTATTGGATCGCGATCCGTCAGCCGCGGAAGCGGAGCGTCCGATCCGTTTCGCTCACGCGCCGACCGATGCATTCACCTACTTCGAGCAGCGTCGACTCTTCATCGACGCGACGGCGGCGACGTCAATCACGACGGCATTCCCGACGTGTACGCTTCCGATTTCACCAATGCCGCGAGAGGGCGGCGACGGGCCGCGTCTACGTCCACTCCGGCGCCGACGGCCGCCGCCTGCTCACGTTGACCCGCGAGACAACTGGCGAAGGCTTCGGCATGGGCCCCGCGACGGCCGGCGATGTGGATGGTGACGGCCACGACGACCTTATCGTTGGTGCCTGGCAGCACGGCAGTGCGGCGATATCCGAGGGGCGGGCCTATCTCTACTCCGGCAAGGATGGCAGTCTGTTGAAGACCTATACGTGCCGCATACCAGGTGACACGTTCGGATTCGACGCCGTCGCCATGGGAGACATCGACGGCGACGGGACGATCAACTTCCTGATCACATCGGCGTGGAGCGGCATCCATGGCTTCCACTCTGACGGATGTTCGTCATCTCCAGTGGAGTCAGGAGGCGCTGAGAGTCACAATTCACATTTGCTTCAATTCAACAGATGTTCCGCCGAAAAGATTCACCGACGGGCATCTGGGGGCGTGCCTTTCTAAGGCTAGGCCATCCGAAGCCCGGAAGACGCGCGTGCCATTGGTCTCGGGTGCACTCGGATCGGCGAATGGCACCGCGGCAACACCGTGCGTTGCCGCGGTGGTCGAGTCCCGATGTGCTTCTTTGTGTTAGTTGTTCTCCAAAGCCGGCGGCGGCACGATAGCGACGCCATTAGCGTTGGCGACGCCCAGGTTGATGGGAGCGCCGCTCGCAGTCAGCTCACCGAATCGCGTGTACGTGAACAGCGACAGGTGCGATTGTCCGGCGCCATGGTCGATCACTCCCATCACGCCATCGTCCGTGTCGATGTCCGCTGGCGCACCGCCAGTCGCGATGGTCGCCGCTACTGACGCATCCACGAACACATTGTTCCCGGTGCCAATCAGGCGACTGATGGTCTTACTGCCAGTGTTCGCGGTAAAGACGTACTTGCCGGCCCGCGTCATCCAGCAATCGGCAGTCTGGGTCGCGTCGATCAGGGCCGCGAACGCGCCATTGCGGAACAGTCCCGCCTGACTGGAATGCGCGAGAGTGATGACCGCAGTACCGTCGGGGTACACCGAAAAGCCGAACGGCGTCAGCGTGCCACTAGGAGCCGTTACCGCGACCGCGGTGCCACCGGTGATCGTTCCATCCCGCAGCGAAACAACATCGACCGTGCCGGGCTCGGGATCTGTCTTCAGGGTCACGAGCAGCCGACGCTCGTCGACGGCGCCGACCTGCGCCGTGCTGCCGTTCGGCGGTGCGCCGCCGCCCCACAGCTCGAGCGAGGCCGTGCCATCAAGCCATTCGACATCGTTCTTGCGAATGACAAAGGAGTCGACCGTAGTGGCGCCCGCAACGTACATGTGATCGTTCGCGAAGTCCACGCTGACCGGAGCACTGGTCGTCGTCACCAGCTTGTCGAACCGAAGGCCGTTGCCCTCGCGGCGGTAGAGCGCCACACTGTTCGACCCATTGTTGACGACGGCGACAATCTCGCCCCGATACTGCTTGACTCCCCTCGCGTTGCCTCCAGCACCGCCCTTACCGCCCGTGGTCAGCGTCTGCAGCAGGGCTCGACTGCCGGCGTCATAGACCTTGATTTGGTTCGTGACCGGGTCATTGGTCATCGTCACGGCCAACGTCACGGCCCGACGATCGGCCGTGAGGTCGGCGATTCCCGCCATGAACGCGAGTAACGCTGCGGTACTGCCAATACGTACTATCCTGCTCATCACACCGCTCCTTCCTTGGATGTTTCTCGGTCGGTAGCTAGATGTCGCAGGAGCGACGAATTATTCCAGAACGCTACGCGAGATGTTGCGCAAGTGGCCTGGCAAGGACCTGCGCTAGCCGAAGGACATGCTGACGATCGAGATCAGCGACGACAAAACCGACGAAGCGTCCGGCCGGCAACGACGCGACCGCCGTGGGCGCGTCGATCGCCTCCAGCTCTGGCTTTGACGGCGGTGGCGCATCCGTGACCAGCAACGAGGTGAGCGCGCCCCGATAGCGGAACACCACGTGCCCAAACCGGCGCCCCTGATAGACACAAGCATGCCGGTCCAGCGGTTCGAGCGGTCCGTCAACGATAGGCAGCTCGAACGTGGCCAGCGCGCCGTACGGAGCGCCGTACCGCGCCGCGGCCTCATTGAGCCCGATCGGCCGTTCGGCCAAGGCAAACGTGACCGCACAATTGTGATGATCACCGGCGGCTTCGCGGGCGAGCGTGGCCAGCTGCGATCGCGTGAAGGAACGGCGCGCGAACACTCCGCCGCCGGCGGCAGCGGCTATGCCGGCGGCCAAGGCCCACCACGATTGAAGCAGTGAGCGCCTGGTAATCGCTGGCTGAGAAGTTCGCAACCTGGACTGCAGTTCCGCCGCGAACTCCGGCCGCGGTACTGAGATCTTCTGCGCGATTGAACGCCGTACGTAGTTTCTCTCGCAGCGCACGACGAGCGGTCATGTCGTCGCGACATATCGGGCACGTCTCGAGATGTCGCAGCAGTTCGTGGTTCGTCTCCACCAGCAACTGCTCGCTCAAGAACGAGTCTGCTATCTCTCGCACGTCGCGGCATTCCATTATCGGCCTGCCTTGCTGAGCGCGACAGGGCCGGCGCCGCGACGAACCAAGGCGATCCGGAGCAGCTCGCGTCCACGGTGCAGACGAGACATCACCGTGCCGATGGGAATATCGAGCGCCGCTGCGATTTCCTTGTAGGTCATCTCTTCAACGTCGCACAGCAAAATGATCTCCTGTTGGTGCACCGGAATCTCGCGCATCGCCAATAGCATGTCTTCGTCCGTGAGCCGATCGGGAATCGGCGGCACGAACGGAACGACATGGGCCGCCCGATCCTCCAGAGTTGAGTCGACGATGATCCGGCCTTGCTTCCGCAGGCGATTTGAACGCACGTGCTGAAGAATGGTGATGAGCCAGGCTCGGCAATTCGTACCGGGAGTGAATCGGTGGAAGGACTGGAGCGCCTGAACCATCGTTTCCTGGACGAGGTCCTCCGCCTCCGCCCGATTGGCTGTGAGCCACATCGCATGACGAAAGAGTCGCTCGGCGTGCGGCATCGCCTCCGCTTCAAATGCCAGCCAGCGGCGATCGGTTTCGGTGTCAGCGCTCACAAGGCCTGTTCAGCCAGATTGTCCACAGAGGCACAATCGCGGCAGGGTGTCACTTTATTCCATCTTGTTTTGCACACCGGCCCAGAGAGCAATCCGCCCAAGCGCGAACGAACATGTCTGCGAAGGCTCGGAAGCCCGCCGGCGACGCGCAGCGGAAGCAGTGGGCGAAGCAGAAAGCGGCGGCTTCGGCCCGCGGCACAAAGACGAAGAAATAGTCACCGCTCGAAGATGCAAGCGTTCAGCCGCATGAAGACCACGCACAACCTCACGACACCAGCACTATGGGCAGAATCATTCTATAATTCGCTCATATTTGCTTTTTCTTCTCCATGAATCTACTCTGCTCTGTCAGGCGGCAAGCATGCAGATTTTCGCGTGGGACGATCGACGCAATCCGAGCCAGCCACGAGCGGTGATTCAGTCTGGCTGATGCGACGAGGGCCAGTGCGGCCAGTTCTCGATGTCGATCTCGAACGGAGAACGCGGCATGACGGTGCGATTCGATTCGGAGGACGAGTTTAGAGTCTTCCTGCAGCGCGGCGCGGTCGAGAAGCGGTGAAGAGGCGCGCGTCGTGGGCCTGCGTCCGTGCATCGTCAGTTTCAAAGACGTCAGTGGCATCCGGCATTCCGCAGAGGTGGAAGCCGACTCGCTCTACGAGGCGGCGGTGCTCGGTGTTAAGCGTCTGAACCAGGATCCGTGGCATGCGCCAATTGGTCCCGCGACGGTCCTCGAGGTCGAGGTCAGAAATCCGGGCACCGTCCACGCACTCACGTTTCAGCAAGTAGAGCGCTGGTTGGCGGGCGCGACGGCGAACCCCAACGAAGCCAGCAAGAAGGTAAAACTCAAGATGCTGCTGATGCGAGGAGAACGTTGACCGCAACCCGATGATCGCCAATATATTTTGGAGTGTCGGGTATTATCTCGCGCACGGGAGGATCTCCCAGTCATGGGACAACAGTTGGCGCGTGTTCGGAAGCTGATGGTGGTCGCGGCAGTGTTCGTGACCGTCGACCTCGCCGTAGCCGGTGGCGGCCAGTCCGGGAGCCCGGCCTCGAAGATCGATCTGGACCGAACTGGTCCGCAGATCGGAACCCGGCTCCCCGATTTTGTCCTTCGCGACCAGCGCGGTCAGACATACTCGCTGAAATCGTTGCTGGGCCCGAAGGGGGCGATGATCGTCTTCTTCCGCTCGGCCGACTGGTGACCGTACTGTAAAACGCAGCTCGTGGAGCTGCAAGGCCGTCTCGCAGAGATACGCAAAGCTGGACTCGGTGTGGCTGCGATCAGCTACGATCCTGTGTCGACTCTGGCTAATTTCTCGGCACGGCGAGGAATTACGTTCCCGCTGTTATCCGACTCAGGGTCGGAGACGATCAAGCGGTACGGCATCCTGAACACTACGATCGATCCCAAGAACGCCTTGTACGGGTATCCGTTTCCGGGCACCTTTATTGTCGATCAGCAGGGTACTGTCACCTCGCGTTTCTTCGAGGAAGCCTACCAGGAGCGGGACACCGTCTCGAGCATCCTCGTCCGTCTGGGCCAACACGTGGGAGTGCCGGCGACGAAGATCGACGGCACCCACATAACGGTGACCTTCTACGCGACCGATCAAGTGGCGGCTCAAGGCACCCATTTTTCCCTGGTGCTGGATGTCATGCCGAGAGCGCACGTCCACGTCTACGCCCCCGGCGCACGCGACTACCGGACGGTGGCGATCAGCATCGAACCGCAGGCCGGGCTCCTCGTACAGAACACCGTCTACCCCAAGTCCGAGGATTATTTCTTCAGGCCGCTCAACGAGCACGTGCCCGTCTATCAGCACCCGTTCCGGATCGTTCAGGACGTCACGCTCGATCCGTCGAGGGATGGCACGGCCGCGCTGAAGGATGTCACGAGCCTAACCATTCACGGACGATTGGCGTACCAAGCGTGCGACGATCAGATCTGTTTCACGCCGCAGGTGCTGCCGCTCGCGTGGACCATTGGCGTCAAACCACTCGATCGCGAACGCCCGGGACCGCGGTGACAATCGCGGCCTCGTGTCAACGATTGCGTACCGCACTTGTGCCGGGCTCGGACGGTCGAACATTGACGGGTTGAGCGACGCTTCCGACCGGGATCGGGCGGCACTGATCGCGAGCATCGCACGGACCGCGATTCAGAGTCATCCATAGGTGCGTCGGCGCACGCCGCCATCGTCCATTCCGCGATTGAGCGCGATGAACGCCGCCGCGTCTGCCAGTGTCTCGCCGTTAGACCCGGTGACACGTCTCACCGATAATTCTGCAGTTCGATGCCAGTGCGCATTTGGGCTCTGAACAGCAGCTGAATGAGCCCGAGGCGGTTCGCGGCGTTGATGGTCGCGTTTCGCAGCCAGAGCCCGTAAGCACTCCTGGGCACGAAGCTCGCAGCGAAATCGCGCGCGCCCTTCTGCTTGCGCTCCACATAGGGCCGCAGGCGCTGTTCATAGATTTCGAATGCGGACGCGTGACCTCCCTGCGCGACCGCCAATTCCCCAGCGAGCGTGTACGCTTCGGCCATCGCCATCGCTGCCCCTTCGCCGGCGAGCAGGCTCGGACAAGCGCACGCGTCGCCGATCAGAGCGACGTGGCCCTTGGTCCAACTCGGCATGACGATCTGACTGACCCGGTCGAAATAGAGATCGGTGCTTGCCTGAAGCGCGCGGAGCATCTCGTCGGTTTCCCAGCCACCGCCAGAGTAGAGGCGGGTCAAGACCTCCTTCTGACGCACGGCATCGTGGACGGGAGCTGCGTGGGGATCGGATTCGGCGAACACAAGCATGAAAACCGTCGTGTCCTCGTCGACCGTGATCCGCCAAATCTGCCGGCCGGGTTCGCCGTAAGTCACGTACGCGTTGGGATCGCGGAACCGGTAGCCTTGGGCCGTGAACGCGGCAACGTAGTACCGGAGAAAGCGCTCGAACCGCGATTCTTCACCAAAGCAGAGGCCGCGCACGGCGGAGTGGAGGCCGTCGGCGCCGATGACCAGATCGAACGTCCGAGGCTCACCTTCGCGAAACGTCACCTCCACGCCGTGCGGGCTGTCGTCGAGGCTGGTCACGCTGTTCCCGAACTGCACGTCGACTCGGTCCTTGACCGCTTCGTAGAGCGCGGAAGCCAGCGCCGAACGCGGAAGACTCATGCCCCGACCCTTGATGAGCTTTTGCACGGCGCCCTGGTTGAAGCCGCTGGTCCGCCGGCCTACCCGATTGACGATCCGGAATTCCTGAACCTTGAGGTCATGCCGGCGGAGTTCGTCCAGCACGCCCATCTTCTCGGCTACGTCGTAGCCGAGGCCCCAAAAGTCGATGACGTAGCCGCCGGTGCGCGGTTCAGGCGCCTGTTCCACCAAGGTCACCCGATATCCGTACCGATCGAGCCACCAGGCCAGACAAGAGCCTGCCACCCCGGCTCCTGACACCAGAACGCTCCCGGGCATCTCCACATTCTCCTATGGACCGCTCCTCTGTTTGGGGATTCGAGCCCCTGCGGACGCGGCGCGCGGACTTCGGCCCGTCTTCGACCTGACCCGCTGCGCGCGCGCTGCGTCGCCCGTCAGATCGGCCACCACGTGAGAGCGAAGGCGGCGTCGGATAGAAATGACCTAGGAGATAACGCCAACCGTGCTCGTGGCCACTTGACGCGACGGACTCTTCGTCGTCGGGGGCAAGACTCCCGGCCATGAGTTTGAGGGTCAGTCGGTCAGAGCGCTCGCGCCCGATGGGTGTGTGGCTGCGCACTCGCCACCGTCGACGGACGCTCACTGCGCCGGCGCGCTCCCGACGGCGTGTGGAGCACGATCGCGACCACGGAGTTCGATCTCGCGTGCTGCGTCGCAGTGGGCGACGTCATCTACGTCGGGACCGATGACGCGCGTCCGTCGTCGCGAGCGGTCGCGGCGATAGTTGACGACAAGTCACGCCATTCCAAGACGGGCCCGCTCCTCCACCGGGTACGACCGGCGCCCACAACGCGCCGGTCTTCGATATTCTTGACAGAGACGTTCTTCTGGCGTGTTATCGATCTTCGCGTGGGGGCGAACCCGGCAAAGTTGGGGCCGATGCACACGGTCAGTTTTGGTGGCGGTTTGGTGTGCGAGGCGCATCCTGATCAACCGGCCGATCACGTCGCGTCCAGACGTAGTGCGGAAGGGGCGTAATGGGTAACGCGCAGATCATCGCGGGCCGCGTGAGCGGAGCTATCGGTCTCGCTCTGCTTGTTACCTCGCTGCGGCGTTGGGATTGGCTCTACACCGATCCGCGTGTCTGGTGGCGACCGTGGCAGGGTGCTGCTGGGATCTTGTTGTGCTGCATAGCGTCTGGAATAACTCTTTGGAATCGCGCGACGCCCTACACCGAGCCCGATTCCACTGATCCCGACGCCACGACGGTCTTAGGGCTGGACCCGGCCACGACCGAGCGCTCGGCGCGTGCTAAGAAAGAACACTCAAACTGATGCACTACCCGAATGCGACAGAGCCAGGGCCGACCTACGTCTTCACTTGTCCGGTGCACGGCCGCATCCTGCTCGGACCGGACGGCGTGGTGGACCAGCCACCGAAGTGATGATCAAGAAGCTGGCGAGGTTCGGCGCGTCGCTGCTGGCCGGTGTCGGCGCAGTCGGGGCCGCGATAGTGCTCTGCGTCGTCCTCTTTGTCGTCCTGTATTTCGGCGTGGTGGCGGTGGCGATGGTCAAGGCGCGACTGGGTTAGTGGGTCAACTTGCTCGAACCGTCTCGGTAAGGAGGCAGCATGGACAAGCTGGTGATGGGTCTGGTCGCTTTCAGCATGCTGGCGTTGGAGGTCGCGGGCGGTTTCGCCATCGTCTATTTTGGTGCCCGGCTGGCAATTCGACACGAACGGCGATCCTTAAACTGACCCACGAGGCGCGGCAGCAATCGATGTGATCCCACGATGGACATCCGAGACGCGACGCCGGTCCACACCGCGTGCGCCAGTTGCCGGGGCCGGGCGAATGTGTTGTTCGAGGGATGGACGCTGGACGGCCCGATCACGGAACAGCCGTGGACCTGTCCGCGCTGCCGTGCGGTCAACACCATCAGCGAAGCGGGCACGGCCGTCGGCACCGCGTACCACGAATATGCTCTTGATGCCGTTGGTCGATTACGATTGCGGCAGGAGACGCTCAAAAGCGTGGCTCGCCCTACCACAACCGCGGAACAAGACGATATCGGACCCTCCGGAGATACTCGTCATAGCCTGGCAAACGTTCGCGGAGGAACAGTTCCTCATCCAAGATGCGCCAGACGAGCACCGGGAAGAATGGAACGATGAGGAGAAGGCTCCACCACGAACCGAGTGCGAGCGGCATCGCCACGAGCAGGAGCAACGCACCCGAATACATCGGATGCCGGACGTACGCGTACGGGCCGGTCGACACCACAGGCTGTCCCTCTTCTACCTGGATGGTCGAAGCGGCAAAACTGTTCGATTTCATCACCACGAAGAAGAGCCCGAAAGACACGACGATCATTGCGTTGGCGATCACCGACACGATCGGCGCAACCGGCGACCAGCCGAAGCGATGGTCGAACGCGGGAACCACCACGAACGCTGCAAATCCGAGGATGAAGAGCGCCGAGATGAGTTTCTGAGCGGACCGCTGTTCCGCCGCGGGTCCGACGTTCATGCGGCGTTCAACGAGCTTTGGGTCGTGCACGAGAAAATAGATGCCCAACGCCTGGGCGCACACCTCAAACACGGCGACGAAGGCCCACGCCTGCCAATAGTTGAACGTGCCGGCAGGAATAAACAGGCACGCGAGCAATATGGCGAGCGTCATCAGGTTGGCCAGTACGCCGCGCACGTAAAACGTCGAGATGTTTGCAGCCATTCGGTTTAGCGTCTCTCGAGGAACCCTCTGCCTTCGAAAATCGCCGGCATCGCCTTTTCGATTCGAGGCCATGTTCCAGGTTGCGTCAGAAGCTGAACAACGCCGCTTTGCCGCGGACCTCAGCGAAACGTCCGCTGGTGGGATTGACGATGGCGGGAATTGCGCGCCGCCTGTTCGGCGCGAGGTCGCGTCGTGGTCGACGCGACCTCGAATAAGCCGGCGCGTTTCTATTTTGCCGGCTTGTACGCGATCAGGGCATTCCCCGCTGTCTGGCCGAACAGGCCGTAGCCGGAGTTGACATAGAGCATGCCTGCGCCCGCGGAGACGCCGTGACTGTCGATGGATCCGCCCTTTGCGTCAATACCGTTGATCGTCTTGTACGATCGAACCGTATCGAGCGTCTTCAGAACGGCACCGGTCTTACCGTCGAGAACGATGACTTCACCGCCGAGCGTCGCTGCAACGACAGCGCCGTCGATGGTGAGCGGCGCCGCCGAGAATCCGTATTTCGTCGCGCAGGCTGAGACCAGCTTGCTGCGATCGCCCTCGCAATTCGGTTTGGCGTCGAAGCCCCAGACCTGCTTGCCGGTGTTGATATCGACCGCGTATACCCCGGGATGCGGCGTCTGCGCGCCCGGGATGACCGGATCGTTGACAGCGGCGAACAGCCGCTGGCCGTCGGTGGTGATTCCCCAGTGCACGCCGCCGAGATAGGTGCCCTGTCCAAACCGCACGTTCCACAGCTTCCTGCCACTTTCCGCATCGAAGGCCCAGGTGTCGCCGGACTTCTGTCCGGCGAGAATCACGTCTCGACCGCTCGCATCCTTCGCGAGTGTCGCGCCCGCTCCGAAGTCGAAATCGCGTCCGGTCCCCGGATCGTCGGCGACATTCCAGGGACAATTCGGCCCTGACGTCTGCTTGTTCGCGGCACAGGCCATGTTCCAGACGTCAAGCGCCATCGCCTGAAACTTCCACACCAGCTTTCCGGTGTCGAGGTCGAGTGCGATCAGCGCATCGGACGTATCGGTGTCCGGATGCGACGTGTTTTCGCCGGTCGCAACGATCACCCGGTTGCGTTTCTCGTCGATCAGCGGGATCGCCCAAATCGGCGCGCCAGATGGTCCGCGTTGCTTCACCCCGGTCGCAGACAACTCGCCGGTGTATTCCGCCTTCGGCATCGTGTGGTATTCCCACAGCTTCCTGCCGTCGGCTGCGGACAACGCCACCACCGCCCCGTGACCGACGCAGCATTCGAACGTCGCCCGCTGGCCGGTGGAGACGCCGGATGCCGAAATCGGTACGATGATCTTGTCGTTGTAGATGACGACGCCGCCGCGAATGGAGCCGGGATTTCCCTCCGGTTGCCCGCTCGCCTGCCAGATGGTTTCGCCGGTTCTGGCGTCAACCACGAGCACATCGGGACCGGCCGACACCGCGACGACTTTGCGCCCGTTGATGTCGCCGAAAGTCGGCGTATTGCGCGAGCTGGCTTTGACGCTCCATTTCACGCAGCCCGACGCCGTGTCGAGCGCCGCGAGCAGGCCGCCTGCGTTGACGAACATGGTGTCGCCGACGATCGCAGCGCCGGTGCCGCTGTTTTGTCCCGGGAAATCCAATCACCCAGGCGACCTCGAGGTTCTTCAAGTCGCCCGCCGTCAGACCGGACTGCGCCGCCGTCAGGCTGCGGGTTTGATGGCGATCGACGCTGAACCCCGACGACACCACGGGCTTCGACACATCGACGCCGCGCTTGTCGGCGGGGCACATGATGGTCTCGCTCCAATTTGCGACCGGCGGGCTTTGAGCCTGCGCCGAAACCATGGCCACCGTGAGCATCGTCGCGAAGAGCGCGACGCGCAGGAGACGAATCGGCCGCGTCAACGGGCGTGGATTCATGGCGAGAGGATATCGTCGTTCGCGGCACTCACAAAGATCTATTGCATCGACAGTCCATCGATAGGGCAGAATGGATGCCAGCGGATCGAGGCGTTTTGTTGATATTTCAGGCCGACTTCCCCGATGGGGTCCGGGTTGGAGGACAGCCCGTCGAAACCCGCCAGCTGACTCCGGTTTTGGCGGTCATTGCCGATAGATAATCGAATGGCGCAACAGCTCTCCCGCGTTCTGGTCGTGGATGACGATGAAGGGATCCGCCGCTTCGCGGCGAAGGCCCTCGGCCACGAAGGTTACGAGGTCGTGACGGCGTGTGACGGACCGGACGCGCTTCGGCTCGTCGAGGCCCAACCCCGGTTCGATCTGTTCGTCGTCGACGTGATGATGCCAGGGATGCGCGGCGACGAACTGGCCCGGCGACTCCATGACCGTGACCCCGAGATCAAAGTCCTCTACTTCACCGGTTACGCCGATCAGTTCTTCGCGTTGCGACCGATGCTGCGGGAGAACGAGACAGTCCTCGTCAAGCCGGTCTCGATGAGTCAATTGCTGGAGGCGGTTTCGCGGCGGCTCCAGCGCACCGCGTGACGAGCGCGGATTGAACAAGCCCTAGACCTTCTACGTCTACAGGCGTGTGTTCCGGCTGATCCGAGTGCGACTCAGTCCATCATTCAAGAGTCCGGAATTCCTGCGGGCATGAAACGAGCTCTGCGCACGCTGGGTCTCTGCCTTTTGAGCCTGCTGCTCATCGTTGGCGTGGGTGTTGCGCTTTTGGGCTACTCCATGTACTCGGCAGCGCCAGCGGATCCGCACTTGTCCGGCACACTCGCGAAGGAAACCATCGAGGTGGATGGACTGAAGCGGACGTACCGGACTTACGTTCCGCAAGGCCTGGCGAAAGGAGCACCGCTGGTCGTGGTGCTGCACGGTTCTGGTGAAAACGGTGCGCAAATGCGAATTGAAACCGGTTACGGGTTCGATCGCGCCGCCGACACTCATCGCTTTGCAGTCGCCTATCCTGATGCGCTCGAGCATGGCGGGGATTGGAACGCCTGTGGCACTGTCGGTGACGTCAGCGCTGATGGGCCCGGAACAGACGACGTGCGGTTCCTGACCGCAGTGGTTGACAAGCTCGTCAGCGATCTCGGTATCGACCCGGGCCGCGTGTTCGCGGCCGGCAGTTCTCGCGGCGGTTTCATGGCGTTCCGGCTTGCGCTCGAAGCGCCATCCCGGTTTCGTGCGGTCGCGGCGGTCTCGGCCAACGTGCATACTCCGGACAACTTCAAGTGCAAGTCGGTGCAGAGCGGTACGTCCTCCGTCATGATCATGAACGGCACCGCGGATCCCCTCGTCCCCTTCGATGGCGGCCACGTGAGCCTCTTCGGATTTTCGTACAAGTACGGCAAGGTGATGTCGTCGCAGGCGTCAGCCCAATATTTTGCCGACCTCAATCGGATCGGCGGCATGCCTGCGACGAATCGGACCCAGATGCGCGACGGCAATCAGGTCGACGAGGTGCTATGGCGCAGCGATTCCAAGGTGGAGGTGGAACTCGTGGCGATCCACGGCGGCGGACATGGCATCCCACAGCCCTACCGACGCCGTCCGCGGTTGTTGGGTTGGTTGCTGCTTGGGCCGTCGCTCGAAGAGCCGAACGGACCAGAAATGATCTGGACCTTCTTCGAGCGGCAGCGATGAGCCAACCCTGGCTCAATCGGCGAGAGTGCGAGCATGCCAGCGATTGAGGGCCTTCGATACGTCGCCGCGTACCTCGATGAGGAGGAGCACGATCGTCTGTTAGCGGCTGTCGACGAGCAGCCTTGGCAAACATCGGTCGATCACGGCGTCCAGATCTACGGGTATCGCTACAACCACAGAAGCCGCGCGGTCCTTTCGATTGGCGGACTGCCACCGTGGGCGATCGACCTCGCGGTTCGGCTCCAGCGTGACGGTCTCGTGGCGACCGTTCCCGATCAGATGGTCGCCAACGAATATCATCCTGGCTCCGGTATGTTCGCGCACGTCGATCAGTCAGTGTTCGGCGATACCGTCGCATCAGTCAGTCTCGGCTCGACCTGCGTCATGCGATTTTCGAATGGCGCGGCCGGGCGAACAGAGGAACTCCTGCTCGAACCGCGAAGCGTGCTGATCCTCACCGGGGAGGCTCGCTGGGCATGGACCCACGAGATTCCTGCGCGCAGCGTTGACGTGTGGAGGAATCAGGACAAGCCCCGGTCCAGACGGGTCTCGTTGACGTTCCGAACCGTCATGGCTTCTGACGTTGGTTAAGATTACGAGCAACGATGGCCAACATCACAAAGAAAACAACCTCCTCACGTAAGCCACTGACCGGACGCGTCGCTCTCGTCGCGGGAGCCACCCGCGGCGCCGGCCGCGGTATCGCCAGAGCCCTCGGAGAAGCCGGCGCCACTGTCTATTGCACCGGTCGCAGCGTCAAAGGCAAGCCGTCGCCGTACCGGCGGCCCGAGACCATCGACGAAACCGCCGCGATGATCAATGCTGCCGGCGGCACTGCCATCGCGATCCGGGTCGATCACACGGACGAGGCGCAGGTGAAAGCCTTGTTTCGGCGCATCATGCGCACTCACAAACGCATCGATGTGGTCGTCGACAGCGTCGCCGGCGAAGACCCGCTGATGGGTGTCTACGGCTACCTCTGGCAGGCGGACGTGAACGCCGCTGAGGCGATCTTCCGGCAGGGCCTGACGTCACGCATCATCACGGCGAAGCATGCGGCCCTCGCGATGATGCCGGCCAAACGCGGTCTCATCGTGGAAGTGACGGAGAACGACATGATCGGCGGCGGTGGGAACCCGATGGCGCAGGCGGTCAAGATGGCGCAGAAGGTGCTGCCGCTCTTCTGGGCCGCCGAACTGGCGCCGCATCGCATCGCCGTCATGGCCGTCACGCCAGGTTTCCTGCGTTCGGAATCGATGCTGCAAGGCCTGGGCGTCACCGAAGACAACTGGCGTGACGCCGGCAAGAAGGATTCGAACTTCCTGCAGTCGGAGTCACCGCTGTTCGTGGGGCGCGCGATCGCCGCGCTCGCGGCAGACCCGAAGGTGCAGGAGCGCACCGGCATGCTGTTCGGCTCCTGGGAACTCGGGCGCGACTACGGATTGTTCGACTACGATGGCCGTCGTCCCGATTGGGGCCGCCACAAGATTGATTTCTCGGTCCTTCCGTCCGAGTGGATCGAACTGTTCCGTACCGGCTCGGATCTGGAGATCAAATGGTTGACGACGCTCGCGGCACGGACCCGGAAATTCAAGGCAAAGATCCCGTCTTGAGGTGGTTGACCGTCGGCCTGCTGATCCTGGCGGCAGTCAGCGGGGCGTTCGCGCAGCAGCCGAAGATCTACTGGGCCGACGAGGTGCCCAGGGGATGGGCCGGAGTCTGGCCGTCCGAGCTTCTCACGGTCGCGGAGCGGACGTCGTTCACACGAACGGTTTCGACGATCCAGCTGCACGAATGGATCGCTGCGCTCAAGCTGAAGAGCGAGTTGCTGCACGTCGTCAGCATGTTCACGAGTCCGATGCGGAAAGTGGCGCCGGCAATCGTGATTGCGAATCCGCGCGTGAGCTCACCGCAGCAGGCGCGCCAGTCGGGCAAGCCGGTGGTCTTCCTGCTGGGCAACATCCACCCGCCTGAGAGTGAAGCCGCCGAAGCGATGATGATGGTTGCCCGCGACCTCGCCACCGGCAAGCATCCGACAGTGCTCCAGCACCTGATCGTGATGATCGCGCCGGTCTATAACGTGGACGGCACCGACACATTCGTGACCCAGGACGGCGATCTGGGGAGCGAAACGCCGTACATCCTGGGCGTGCGCGAGAACTCGCAAGGGCTCGATCTCAACCGCGACGCCGTGAAGCTTCGGACCGTGGAGAGCAACGGGCTGTACCGCACGCTGAACACCTGGGATCCACTGCTGTTCCTGGACGGACACCTGATGGACCGCGTCAGCCATGGCTACGCGAACACCTACGGCACGACCACGGTGCCGGCGGCGGCGCCGGGCCCGCGCGTCTACATGCACGACACGCTGTTCCCCGTCGTGCGCGACATGGTGCGCCGCGATTTCGGCCTCGAGGTCTTCTCGCACGCGCTGGCGACGCCGAATACCTTTCCACCGCAGGTCTGGAGCCACGATCGCGCCGCCTGGACGGTCGAGGCCAAGTTCGTCGTCAACGACTACGGCCTGCGCAATCGCTTCGCGATCATCACCGAAACGCCCGGGCAGCCGACGTTCGAACGGCGCATCTACGCGCAATACGCGTATTTCACGGCGCTCCTCGAATACGTCGCCGCGCACGCAGATGAGATGCAGGCGGTGGTGAAAGCGGCCGACCAGAAAACGGTGGCGGATGTGCTCGCAGGTGCCGAGTCCGGGGCGCTGAAGAATTTCCTCGACGGCGAATATCAGTCCGCGGGCAAGATCGACGTCCTCGCGTATCGCGCGAACGAGCCCGCGTACAAGTCTGGAACCAGCCTGATGTCGACGAAGCCCGGTACCGCATCGGGAGTGCCCGAGGTGGTGCACGACGTGGACGACCTCACCAAGCCCGTCGGCACGCGCAGCGCCTGGGTGCCACGCGCGTATCTCCTGCCACCCGACCTGTCCGACATCGCCGACAAGCTTCGCGCGCACAACGTCAACGTCACCGTGCTCGATTCCGCCCGACGTGTCGAGGGTGAAGAGTTCGTGATCGACCGCGTGCGCAAAGTACGAAGCGCCGGCTACGACATGACGACGCTCGACGGCTCCTTCAGGAAGGTCGCCGCGAGGGAGTTCCCGGCCGGGTCGTTTTATGTCGATATGGCTCAGCCGATGGCCAATGCCGCCTTCTACTACCTCGAGCCGCAGGCCCGTGACGGTTTCGTCGGCTGGTGGGTACTCGACGACGTACTGAAAGCATTGGGCGCCGGCCAGAAACCTGCCGTGGTCTATCCAATCTTCAAGGTAAAGCGCTCCGCGACCAACCGCTAAACGTTCCCGCCCGCCGAGGCCTTCGTCGCGACTCCGTCGCACAACCGTGACCACAACGCAACCCCGATTCGAAGAGCTGGTCGCTGAAGCGCACGTGGGATGGTACGACTTCAGCCTCACCGCTGCGGACGATCAACACTTTGGCCAGCGGCTGGCGGGTCGCTTCGAAAACGGTGACGACAGCATCAGCGATCCGGCGATGGGCGGCTTGCTCTAACCTGCCGCGCCGCTGGCGGCAAAGTGTCGCCCCAGCCCACCCGCCCGTCTGTTGTCGAACCGCAGCCCGACCGACGCCCGTCGTGTCCGGCGTCAGCCGGACCGCTCCGTCAATCGCCGTATCCGACGCACGGGCTCTCGAGGTCTTCGAGCGCCTCGGACTCGGAGGCGACGATGTCGAACAGCGGACTGAGGCCGGCGAGGTCGAACAACTCGCGGACGCGGGGGCTGACGTTGGTCAGCACAATCACCGCGCCCGTTCCCGCGGCGATCAGGTGAATCTGGGCGAGCAGGCCCAGGCCCCCGGCGTCGATGGCCGGGACCCCCGCGAAGTTCAGCAACACCTTGTGTAGCCCACTGGCCAGGAACGAACAAACATCGTCGTTCAGCACCGCCGCTGAAGGCCGGTAGAGGTCGCCGTTGATGCGGATGACCGCGACGTCATCCAGGGTTTCGTGCTCAATGCCCATGGGCCGCTCCATCGTCAGTATGACGAGCGGCTGTAACAACCGGTTGCCGGCTCTCGCGTGACGAGAGGGTTTTCAGGATGACCTCGGGACCGTCGCGCGGATGTTACGCGGGGATCACATGATGTCGTCGGTCGCCGGCGGCCCCGGCCTTGGGCGCCCTATTTCTGGAGAGTCAAGATGAACTCGACGACCTCACTTGCGATTGCCTTAGGCGTCTGCGCCTCGCTGGTGCTTCCGGCCTGCGGTGGCGGAGCCCCCGAGTCGGGCGCAACCGCGACGTCGGTGAAGCTGCAAGGGGCCGGCGCCAGCTTTCCCGCGGACTATACTGCGTCCTTGTACGTAGACACCGAGCAGACCGCGCGCACCGGTTATCTCGTCGAGTTCGGAGAGTCGCGGCAGATGTTCGAAGATCCCAGTCATCGCCACACCAAGCAATACATGCGCGGCGAATTCAGCTGACGTGTCGGCGCGAGCCAGGGTCGCGTGCCTGTCGGTGGTGCTGCTGATCCTGACCGCCGGCGGCGCTGCGACAGCTCAAACCGCTCCCGACGAGCCAGCGGCCGAGACCTTCACCATCTTTCCGCATCCCGGCGACAGCCGCTGGTGGCTGTCCGGACAGATCAATCTCATCGAGCAATGGCACGGACAGTTCACATCGCCCTATCAGGGCGCGAACAGCTTCCGCCCCCAATCTGAACAGGCGCTCTCGCGCCTGTGGACGATCTATACCGGCGTCAGGCTGCCCGGTCATACCGAAGTACTTGTGGACATCGAGAGCGCCGGAGGTCGTGGACTGAGCGATGCACTCGGCCTCGCGGGATTCACCAACCTCGATGTCGTCCGGAATACGACGCTTGGCTCGACCCCGTACCTCGCGCGTGCCATGGTCCATGCGACCATCGCGTTGAGCGACGAGACGGAAGGCGTGACACCGAACGCGTTGAACCTGGCCTCTCGCGTCCCGGTACGTCGCATCGAGATCCGCGTCGGCAAGATGGGCATCGCGGATTTCTTCGACGTCAACGCCGCCGGAAGCGACAGCCACCTCCAATTCACCAACTGGACGGTCGACAACAACGGCGCTTACGACTACGCCGCCGATACCCGCGGTTACACCTATGCGGCGATGGTCGAATACGACGCGCCGCATTGGGCGATTCGATACGCCGAGGCGCTGATGCCGACGGTCGCCAACGGCGTCGACCTGGATTGGAATCTCTCTCAGGCACGCGGCGAGAATCTCGAACTGGAACTTCGCCCGACTCCGGATTTCTCATTGAAGCTGCTGGGCTACGCCAACCACGCCAACATGGGCAGCTACGACGAGGCCAATCAGGCGTTCGAATCCGGCGCAGACGCAGTGCCGAACATTGTCGCGCACCGCGAACAGGGACGCGTCAAGACCGGCGCTGCCCTCAATGTCGAATACTCATTGGGGCCGGCCGCCCGACTGTTCGCGCGAACGGGATGGAACGAAGGCCACAACGAGTCGTTCGCCTACACCGAAGTCAATAACAGCGTGCAGGTCGGCGGCGATCTCGCCGGCTTGCTCTGGAATCGGCCGCACGATCGGGTGGGGATCGCGTTTGTCTCGAACGGGCTATCCGGGCCACACAGGGAATACCTCCAACTCGGCGGTCAAGGCTTTCTCCTCGGCGACGGCACGCTGACCTATGGACGCGAAATGATCGTCGAGACCTACTACACGGCGCACCTGTGGCGTGGAGTATTCGGCTCAGCAGGCGCCCAGTTTATCGATCATCCCGGCTACAACCAGGACCGTGGGCCGATCACGGTCGGCATGTTGCGGCTGCATCTCGAGTTTTGACCGTCAACCGATCTGTTCAACCTGATGAACCGGGCGCCGCAGTTCGCAGGACCTGGTGTCTCCGAGCGCTGACCGGCGTGCCGCGTCAGGCCGCTGGCGGCTGAATGTGCCCGCAATTGGCGCAGGTCCAGCCCGGATCGCGCTGCTGAGTCTGGGTCGTCGCGTCGGACTCGACGACCAGGCGGATGCGCACCAGGGCGTCCTTCGAGAACACGAGCATCAGCCGCCCGCACTTCGGACACTTGCGAATGTCGCCGGCTCGAGGCTCGTCCCCCATGTTGGTCGCGTGCGTCAGGTCAGCGTCCAGCCCTCGGCGAGCAGGGCGCGCTTCATCTGCACCCCGTAGGCAACGGCGTCCGAATGCAGCAGAAATCGATAGACCGACGATTCCGCGCCATCGCGCAACAGCCGGACCTCCCATCCCGATCCAGTCAGGCGGCGCAGTTCGGCCTCGGTGTGTCGGCGGTCGCGTGACAATGTCCAGAGAATCGTGCCGCGAGCGTCGTCCTCGTGCGGTGGTATGACGAGCAGCGTGTCTGCGAAATCCCACATGAAGCGATGGTAGCGCCGTCACGCAACAACGGAGTGACTGAGCGGGTCGGGTGTTGCCGACGGTTCGGCTACACCGGCGGCGCGCCAGGATCTTTGCGGCGCTCCACCACCGCTCGCGGACCGCTCGGATCCGACCCGGCGACGACGCTGGCGGAACTATGGCGGACGTCGCGAGCCTCCACGATGAAGATCACGTCTTCCGCGATGTTGGTGGCATGGTCGCCGATGCGCTCGAGATGACGCGAGATGAGAATCAGATCCACGCTCGCCTCGATCGTTCGTGGATCGCCGAGCATGTAGGTGAGGAGTTCGCGAAAGATCTGATCTTTCAAGCCGTCCAGCCAGTCGTCCTGGACCAGCACGGCTCGAGCGAGCCCGGCGTCCCTGGCGACGAATGCGTCGAGCGCCTCGCGATGCATCTTCAACGCCAGCGCGCCCATGCGCGGAAGGTCGATCAGCGGCTTGACCGGAGGGTGCTCGATATACCGCTGTGACGCCTCGGCGATGTTGACGGCGAGGTCACCCACCCGCTCGAGATCGGCGTTGATCTTGAACGCTGACACGACCACTCGCAGATCGACGGCCACCGGATGCTGCAGCGCCAGCAGCGTGAAGCATCGCGCGTCGATTTCCATCTGCGACGCGTTGATCCGGTCGTCGCCGGCGATGACCTCCGCCAGCAAGTCCTTGTCTCGATCGACGAGCGCCTGCATCGCCATCCGCACGCGGTCCTCGGCGAGCCGTCCCATGGCGAGAAGCCCCGCCTTCAGTTGGTCGAGTTGTACGGCGAATCGGCGTCGATCCGGATTCATGGCGATCTCCTCCTGACCAGACAGGAGCGCACTATACCTTCGATTCGGGCCTTTCGGGCCGCCGTGTAAACGTGGCGAAACACTGGACACTCAGAAGCCCGGCCGTACACCCGGAACGACTTCATCGGCTGTTCATCGTCACTTTGCTAGGGTATCGGCGGATCGGTCCAATATGCGTCAACTGATACTCGCCGTACTCATCAGCGCTCCGCTGATCGCGCAGACCTCGTCTTACCGGATTACCCACACCTACGCGCTCGGCGGCGACGGAAACTGGGACTACATCGTTCCGGATCCGCCTGCTCACCGCCTGTTCATCGGACGGCAGAATCGGGTGATGGTCGTCAGTGCCGACGATGGGAGACTGCTGGGCGAGGTGACGGGCATTCAGGGCGCCCACGGCACCGCCGTCGCCACCGGCACCGGGCACGGCTTCGCGACCTCGGGCAACGATCGCTCGGTTGTGATGTTCGATCTGCAGACGTTCAAGACCCTTGGACGGATTCCCGCGGCCGAAGACGCCGACGCCATCATCTTCGATCGCGTGTCCAATCGGGTGTTCACCTTCAACGGCGACGCTCACTCCTCCACCGTCATCGACCCCGCCGCAGGCGCACTGATCACCAACATTCCGCTCGGTGGTAAGCCCGAGTACGGCGCGTCCGCGAACGATGGCAAGGTGTACGCGAACCTGACCGACACCAGCGAGGTGGTCGAGATCGAGGCGAAGACCGCCACCGTGACCAGACGTTGGTCCACCGCGCCGTGCAAACAACCGGTCGCGATGGCGATCGACGAGGTCCATCATCGCCTCTTCAGCGGCTGTCGCAGTGGCGTGATGGCGATTTCCGACTATCAGTCAGCGAAGGTGGTCGCGACCGTGCCGATCGGAACCGGTGTTGATGGCGCAGCCTACGACGTGGCGTCCGGCGACGCGTTCGCCTCGAACGCCGATGGCACGCTCACCGTGGTGCACCAGGACTCGCCGGATCGCTACTCCATCACGCAGACGGTGACTACCGCGCCGGCGGCGCGGAACATGGGCCTCGACCCGACGACCCACCGGTTATTTCTGGTCTCAGCGAAGTTCGGACCGGCTGCTGCCGACAGCGCCGGTACCAATCGACGCGGGCCGATGATCCCCGGCTCGTTTTCGATGATGGTGGTCGAACGCGAACCTGCGGCACGCTGAGCTGCCGGCCGGCAACCTCGTTTAGAACCGCATCGCCAGCGCGACGCGTGCAGCTCTCGGCGACCCTGGCGAGATGTTGGTGTTGCTGTCCGAGTTCAGGTAGTAGGTCGTGTTGAACAGGTTTTCGACGTTGACCTGCAGCCGCAGGCCTGCAGTCAAGGCGTAGAACCCGGCCGCGTCGATGCGCGTGTAGCCGGGCAACGTCACGGTGTTGTCGATGGTCGCGAACATGTCGCTGCGGTAGATGATGCCGACGCCACCGGCCAGTTTCGAAGTTGCCTGATAGCGGTTCCACAGCGAGAACGTGTTGCGCGGCACCTGGCCGACGATCGCGCCGAGCGGCGCCGCCGCGGTGGCGCTGGTGACAAACGCGTTCTGGAACGCGTAGCCGCCGGCCACACTCCACTCCCGCGTCAGGTGCCCCGTCGCGCCGAGCTCGTATCCGTTGGTGCGCTGACTCCCGGTCTGGACGATGAGCGTCGGGTTATTCGGATCAGTCGATCGGGTATTGGTGCGATCGAGCCGATACAAGGCCGTCGTAATCGACAACTGAGGCACGGCATCCCACTTCGCGCCGACCTCGTAGTTGGTGAACTTCTCCGGCTCGAGGGCCTGTGTGATCACCGTCAGCGACGAAAACTGGTCGCCCGAACTGGGCAGGTAGGAGACGGTGTAGGTCCCATACAAGGACACCTGGTTGACCGGTTTGACGACCAGGCCGGCTCGAGGCGACAGCAGGTTGTCGATGCGGCCAATGGTGTCGCCGTTACGGTTGTTGTGGTAAGTCAGATCGAAACGGTCGCCCCGCAGACCGGCAATCACCTGTACCTGCGACGTGAGCTCGATCTGCTCCTGCACGTACAGCGCGCCGAGGTTGGTGCGCAGGTGGTTGTCGGCGTCCGTGGCACTCTGGCGGAACGTCACCGGCGTCGTGATGCTCGGGTTCGCGTACGGCACCAGAATCGACGTCGTCAGGTTGTTGAAATAACCGGTGTTGCGGAAGTTGTCGGTCAGCTGCTGTCCGATTTCCGCACCCGTGAGCAGGGTGTGGTGGATGTGGCCCATGGTGCCGACGTAGACGGCATCGGTCTGGTTGAACAGGTTGCTGCGAGTGGTCGCGTTGTTGTACGCCGTCAGGGCCACCTGGCTCTTGTCCGCCGTCACGGCGCCAGGCACGTAGTTCTGATAACCGCGATCGTAGTTGCCGAGCATGGTGCGATTGCGAATCGTCCAGCTGCCGGAGCGGTGCTCCACCAGCCCGGACAGCAGGTTCACGTTCGCGTGGACGTTGCTGTTGTCGGAATTGCCGTAGTAGGTCGTGATCGGCACGTCAGCAGGCCGGCCCTGATACGAGGTGATGCCGCGATCGGCGACTCGCGTGTCGTGCAGGTACTCGTCGGAGACGGTGATCCTGGTCTTATCGCTCGCTGCAAACGTCACGGTCGGCGCGACCCCGCCGCGCTCGAGATCGACGCCGTCGCGGAAGCTACCCGAGTTCTCGTAGACGCCGTTCACCCGGAACGCCACCTTGTCATTCACGGCACGGTCAACGTCGCCGGTGAATCGGCGGTTGTCGTAGGCGCCGAATTGGACCGTTCCCCCTGCTAAGGCATTGAAGCCCGCCTCCTTGCTCACGCGGTTGATGACACCGCCACCGCCGCCGCGCCCGAACATCGTGGCGTTGGGTCCCTTCAGCGCCTCGATCCGTTCGACGTTGTAGAGATCGCGGTAGTACTGGACGTCATCGCGGACGGTGTTCAGGAAGAAATTCGACGAGGAGTCGTTGCCGCGGATGATGACTTCATCCCGGTTATTCTCGCCCTGGTGCTCGGCGATGCCGGGTATGTACTGGACCACGTCGGTGATGCTGTCCATCAACGTGTCCGCCATGAGTTCCTTCGAGACGACCGTGATCGACTGTGGCGTGTCGATAAGCGGCGTCGGGGTTTTGGTGGCGCTGGTGATGACCGGCACGTTGTAACCCGCGGGCGCGTTCACATTCACCGCTTCAGACAGCCCGGCAACTTCGAGCACGATCTGACGGGTGTCGCTGCCGCTGGCGACTGCCCTGACCGTTTGCTGCAGCTCGACGAAGCCGCCGGCCTCGATGGTGACCGTGTACGAGCCGGGTGGCAGGCTCAGCGTAAACACGCCGCGCTGGTTCGTCGTCGCCACAGACGCGGAGGTCTGCCCATCAGCGACGGCACTCGCCCGCGCCCCGACGACGGCTGCCCCAGTGGCGTCCACGACCGTTCCCTGCAGCGAGAAGTTGTTCGAGGCGGATTGCGCCGACATCGTCGGCGCGAAGGACAGGACGGCAAGCACACAGAAAACAGCGGAACTCAACAGACGACGCACAGCGCACTCCGTTCGTTGCGCTGACGCAAACCGGGCCCTACAATACGCAGGTCGAGTGCGTCAGTCGCGAAAGCGAATGACAGGTCTCTCCGGACCACGTTCGACATGACCCGCTGGTGTTTGCCGCACCGGCGGGTCGCTTCACAAACTGAGATCGAGTCTCAATTTCAGAATCAGATTCTAATGCCGACCGAATAGGTCGGTCAAGGGGGCGGCGAGCCTTTAAGGATCGCGTGGTGCGGGCCTGGACGGCTCGCACCACGCGCTTCTGAAGATCGCCTCTGAAGATCGTTCTAGTCGCGGTCTTTGAATTGAAGCCCGGGCAGGACCGGCGTACCTTCTGCGCGAACCGCCGACAGCTGGTTCGGATCGAGGCCGAGCAGCTGCAGGATCGTCGGTGCCACTTGTGTGGTTTCGACGAAGCTCGTCACCGTCACTGGCCTCAGCGTCGGATTCGACACCAGCAGCATGACGTTCGTGTCGTCGTGAGCGAAGCCGCCATGCTCAGATTGCTTCTTGAGGCTTCCGGTATAGACCACTCCGACGTTGGGGATCACGATGATATCCGGCGTGCGCGGATCGAGGTCGCCCGGTTTGGGCACTGAGCAGCACGGGGCGAGGTCCTTGGGAACACCGGGAGCATTGAACATCGTGGTAATGGAGGGGCCAAAAAAGATCTGCCCAAGCCCGATGGCCGTCGCGTCGGATCCCGGGGCGGTTCCGGTTGTCTCGAGAAGGTTGACCGCTGCCATCGTATCGGCTGGATTCGTCAGCCAGAGCTGCGAGATGTCGTCCTCGGCGATGCCGAGGCCGTTCAGCGGATTGGAATAGACCTTCGGCAGAAACGACCCGATGACCGCGGAGGGCGGTTGCCCGTTGGTTCCCGAATGTCCCGGAATCGGGAAAAAGCGGTTGGTGTCGATCGGCGATTGACCGTGCTTGGCCGTGACGATGATCGCGGTGGAACTGAGAAGACCTCGATCCCGGAGGGCGTCGACCATCTGGCCGATCGCCGCGTCCGCAAACTTTATCTCAGCCAGCATGCTCGGCGTCGGATCTCCCGCTGCGTCCGTGTAGCCGCCCTTCACGCCGTTGATCAGCTTCTGACCCACGCTGACAGCCTGGAAGTTCATGCCGAGGATTGTCGGCACCGGGGCCTTCCTCGCGCCGAGATGATCCTTGCCCATGATCTCGTTGACCACCGCATTGACCTTCAACTGGTCATAGCATCTGATGGAGGCGAAGCCAGTCGTCCAGTCGTCACCCGCCGCGTGTGGAATGTTCGAGCAATCGTCGCCGGTGACGGTGTGAAAGCCCGGAATCGACACGATGTCGGAGTTCACTTCGGGTGCGTAGTAATCGTCGACATTGCTTGGGACGGATGTTCCGGTCGGTCCGGAGACAGTGGCGTAGGCAGGGTGCTTATCCGACCACGCCGTATAGCCGCCCGCGGCGTGGATGACGCCGTAGATCGTGTTGGTGCGGACGAAGTTCCAGGGATAAACGGGCTTGCACCCGTTGAAGGGATCGCGAGGAAGCTTGAGGGGATCGATGGAGAGTACGCCCCCGTCGAACATGCTGTAGGGGCCTCCGCCGTTCACGTTGTGCTGGTTGAGTTCGACCCCTTCCTCGTATTCGGTTTGATATCCCGCGACACTGCCGACCTTGCAACCGGCGGGGCCTGTGCCGGGCAGGCCGTTGCCGGTGTCGATCGTCGGCCCGGCGAGGACCCGATCGTAGGCCACGTCATAGAACGCACCCACCGTTTTCGGCGTGCCGCCGGTCACCAGCGCCATCAGGCCGGGGAAGGAATCGGACGGCCTCGCGGTCGTGGTTCGCGTGTAGGTCACGCCGGTTTCTCCCAGTTCGGCGAGATGCGGACACGTTCCGGCGCTGACGCAGTTCGCGTAGTCCAGCGCGTGCATTCCGTCGATGCTGATCAGCAGCACGTGTTTCACGTTGGCATCGCGATCACCTCGATCGTGGTCGTGCCGCGGACCTGCCGAAGGGTGCGCGCTGGCTAGCAGGATCACGGTCATGGCGATCGCTCCGCCCCGCACGAACGTCTGTTGACTGACTGGCATCGGTTCCTCCTCGAATGTGAGCGCGAGCCGAAATCGTCTCGCGAATGAGAATCGATGCTAGGTGCACGATGTAACCACCAGGCGAACGCGATGTTAAAAGGTCGACAAGAGGACGTGCGTTCATCTTGTGTTCATCCAGTCGCACCGCGACGAACGAACACGAGTGCGCGGGTTCATCGGGAGTTCATCGGCACATCACTAGACTCGCCGGTGTGATCGTCCGACTCAGGCGCAGACCGCTCGTCGGGCCATGATGCACGCTCTCAGCATGCTGCTGCTCCTCGTCGGTCTGCAGGGCGCGCCAGCGCGGCCATCGCCGGCGCCGCCCGTCGTCACCGGCGTGGTCCAGGATCAGACCGGAGCGGTTCTCCCCGGCGCGGTGGTCGAGCTCCTGACCACGGCAGGAGCGGTCGTGGCGTCAACCACATCCGACAACCTCGGCACGTTCCATTTTGACGTCGTCACCCCTGGTCAGTATCAATTGGTCGCCCGATTCGAGGGCTTCCTGCCCGCATCAACGAGGCTTCGCGTCACCAATCGCCCCGCCGGCGCGCAGAGGCTGGTGCTCGGCATCGCCGGCCTCAGCCAGGAGATCACCGTCAGCAACGGCGTCACCGACGTGGGCGCCGGCGCGGCGAACAACGTTGACGCCGTTTCGATCGACACCAACATGCTCGAAAGCCTGCCGGTGTTCGACAACGACTACATCGCGACGATGTCGCAGTTTCTCGACGCGGGATCACTGGGCAACGGCGGCGTCACCATCGTCGTCAACGGCATGGAGGTCAGCGCACTCAACGTCAGCGCATCGGCGGTGCAGCAGATCCGAATCAACCAGGATCCCTATTCGGCCGAATACTCGAGGCCAGGACGCGGGCGCGTCGAAATCCTGACCAAGCCGGGTGGCCAGGAATACCACGGCGACGTGACGCTGATTTACCGGAACTGGCGCCTGAACGCCCGCAATCCATTCGCGACCGCAACCCCGCCGGAGCAGCGCAAGATCCTGGAAGGATTCGCCGGCGGTCCGGTCGGCAAGAGTGGCAAGACGTCCTTCATGATTTCCGCCAACGACGACGTTCAGGATCTGCAGGCGTTCATCTACGCCAGCGGGCCGTCCGGAATCATTCAGGACTCGCTGCCGCAGCCGAGCGGCCGCGCGCTGGTGACGGGAAGCATCACGCATCAGCTGAGCGACAGGAACACGTTTTCAATCAGGCCCAACTACCAGTACGAGAGCGACGTGAATCGCGGCGTCGGCGGCACGACGCTGGCGAGCGCGGCGAACACCTTCACCCACCACGAGCAGCAGGTCACGTATACGCAGCAGACGATCGTGCACCCGACGCTCCTCAATCAGTTCCAGATCCTGCTCGGTCACGAGCGTGAACCGACGGTCAGCGCGGTCGCGGCTCCAGCGATCGTGGTTGCGGGCGCCTTCACCGGCGGCGGCGCACAGGCCGATCTGGTTCGGACCGAAACGCACATCAACCTGAACGAGAGCGTGGCCTGGACGACCGGGCATCATCTGGTGCAGGGCGGCTTCCAGCTCCCCGACTGGAGCCGGCGCGGTTACTACGATCGGACCAACTTCGCCGGCACGTTCTATTTTTCGGGTCTGGATACATACGCCAGCGGCCTGCCCTATTCGTTCATTCAGCAGCGCGGCAACGGCGACCTCGCGTTCCTCGAGAAACAGCTTGGTCTGTATCTGAAAGACGACTGGCAGATCCGGCCCGGTCTGTCGATGGGAATCGGTCTGCGCTACGACTGGCAGAACTATTTTCATGACGATAACAATGTCGCGCCCCGATTCTCGCTGGCGTATGCGCCTGGCAATCAGAAGACCAACGTGTTTCGCATCGGTGCGGGGGTTTTCAACGATCGCAGTGGTCCCGCGGTGATCGCCGACGTGCTGCACTCGCTGCCTGGCGGGCTGACGAAGATCGTCCTCACTGATCCTGGTTATCCGATTCCATTTCCCTCACTGTCCTTCAAGGCCGATCAGCCGCCCAGCGTCGTGCAGCTGGCGCCGAACGTTCAGATTCCGCAGACCGTTCAATACGGCGCCGGGCTGGACCATCAGCTCTACAAGGGCGCCACGCTGTCGCTCACCTACACGGGCGCACGCGGCTATCACCTGTTTCGGTCGCGCGATGTCAACGCTCCGCCGCCGCCCGCGTATGGAGACCGTCCCGACCCGGCCTACGGGGTCCTGCGACAAGTCGAGTCGGCCGGGAGACAGAACAGCGACTCGGTGCAAGCCACACTGCGGGGCAAGGTGACACGCTGGTTCAACGGCCAGATGCAATACACCTGGAGCCGCGTCTACAACGACACCAGCGGCATCGCGGCGTTTCCGGCCAACGACTACGATCTCTCCGGCGAGTGGGCCCGCGCCGACTTCGATCGGCGTCACCGATTCGTGCTGCTTGGACGCCTGACGGCGATCAAGTGGGTCGACTTCGGTGTGGGACTGACGGCCTACACCGGCGCCCCGTACAGCGAGACGCTGGGCCCCGATATCTACAACAACGGGCGGGGTCGAGCCAGGCCGACTGGAGTCGCGCGAAACAGTCTGGAAACGGCCGGGTACTCGTCGCTCGACCTGCGGGCGTCTCGCGAGCTCAAGCTGGGCGGTGCCTCCGGGCGCACGCTGACACTCGCGCTCGACGCCTTCAATGTGCTCAATCAGGTGAACTACAACCAGTACGTGGGAACGGTCGGCTCTTCGCTGTTTGGCCAGCCCGTTTCGGCACGAACTGCGCGCCAGTTGCAGATGTCGGCGCGCATGAAGTTCTAGCAGAGCGAGATCGAGCGTGTCGTCGGGGTTCGACGTGATTAGCGTGCGACTGTCGTACGCGAGACCAGTATCACCACGCCGCCGCCCGGCATCGGTGCCGGCGTCAGCGCCCAATAATCACTCGCATGATGGACGACCGTCCGTCCGGCGATCGTGCCCATGGCCGAACCAAACACCACATCGCTGAGCCAGTGGTCGTTATCGTGCAGGCGGGAGGCCGCGACGTAGGCGGCAATCGCGTACCCGGCCACGCTGTATCTCCAGCCCATGTGCCGCAAGATCACGGTCGCGTCGGCAAACGTGATGGACGCATGCCCGGACGGAAACGAACAGTTGAACCCGCAGTGATCCGTCTGATACGGCCTCAGCCGCTGCGTCGCGAGTTTCAGAGGCTCGACGAGGATCTCGCTGAGGATCTGCGCCTGCAGGAGATCCATTCCAAGATGGGCGACCTTCGGCTGATCGCGCCAGCGGCCGACGGCGTAGGTCCCGACCGAGAAGGCGATCTGAACCTGGGTGCTGCCGATGTATTTCCCGGCCGCGAAAAAGTCGTCCGTGGCATCACCGCCACTCTGCAAGTGGGCATTGAATTCCTTGTCCCACGGATGAACGGCCAGAGCAAGCCCCCCGCCCACGGCGGCGATGTAGACATTCGGCCACGACGGCAGGTGCTTGAGGTCCTCGCCGAGATTGCCGAACAACGCCCTGATGCCGGTATGTTCCGGTGTCGGCGGTTCCTTGGCGTCTGCTTTCTGTTCCTGCGTCTCTGCCGCCTCGTGATTGGCGACCGCCACTATCGCTTCCGCTGACTGCGCTGGAATCGATTGCGCTTGAGTCGGTGGGGGCGGCGTCAATTGCATGAGCAGGAACAGACTCGAGACAATGAGCATCAGTGAGTGTGTTCCAAGAAGGGTGCCAGCGGTCGAGCAACCCGCCTGTCATCAGCCGTTCATGTAGGCGCCTAAAGATGACGTGGCACCGGTGTCAACACGAACGCCTGGCGAATACTCCGTCAATAGCTCGTGGAAGCGACAGCCAGTACCAGCAGCGCCTTGATGCCCGGCACGATGCTGCCGGCCTCGGCCGACTCCTGGAGTTGATGCGGCATCTGGCCCACTCGCGCGCCGACGGCGACCGCCGGAATACCCATCGCGACGGCGATGTTGGCGTCCGTCGATCCAATGTCGGCGGGAACGATCGCCGGCGTGCCCGGTTTGCGGAACTGATTCTCGGCGGCCAGCGCCGTCTGCACGAGCGGATGTTGGAGTCGCTCGGGCGCGGGCCGCGCCTTCGAATAGTCGATGGCCATGCCCTTCTCCATCCGGAAACCGACACCGTCCTGCTCCGCCGCATGTTTCGCGGCGGCGACGACGGCGTTCTCGAGCCGATCCTGGGTCGCGGTGTCCACCGAACGCAGGTCCACCGTGAACCACGCTTCGCGCGGGACTGCGTTGATCACGGTACCGCCACCGATCATGCCGACGTTCAGCGTCGGCAGCTTGAAGGTGTCGAGACCCTGGACGATCGGCGGGAGCGGAATGTCGTAGAGCGCGGCGATCGCCTTGGCAACCGCGCGTGCCGGATTGGGTCCGCCCCGGCTCTCCATCGTGTGTGCCCCCGGCGACGTGTAGAAGAACTTGAACTGACTGATCCGCAGCGCGCCGTACCAAACCTCGGATGACGAGAGATCGATGGCGACGAACAAGTCGGGTTTGTAGCCGCTCGTCTCGAGCCAGTGCTTCGCGCCGAGCAGCCCGAGCTCCTCCTGAACGGAGGCCAGGAAGATGATGTCGCCTTTGGTCTGGACCCCGCCGCGCTTCAGTGCGCGGAACATTTCCAGCGTCGCCATCAGGTTCCCGGTGTCGTCGCCGACGCCCGGCGCGCGCAGCGTGTCGCCGTCGCGTTTGACGTGGACGTCGGTGTCCTTCGCGAAGACGGTGTCCATGTGCGCCGCAAAGACGATCGTCGGCCCACCACCGGTCCCCTTCCGGACGCCGCTCACATTGGAAATGTCGTCGGTCTTGATGTCGCTGAGTCCGAGTTGCTGCATTTCGGCGCGGATGTAGGCCGCCCGCGCCTGTTCCTGACCGGAAGGCGCCGGCATCTCCACCAGCTTGATCCATTCGTCCACGATGGCGGTCTTTCGATCGTCAACCGACCGGAGCGCGGCCTGCACGTCAGGCCGATCAAGAAGTGAGGGCTGAAACCAGGAGCTCTGCGCCGCCGCGGGCACGACCGACAGCAGCCACAGCAGAATGGTCGCCTTCAACATGCCGTTCAGCATATCGGATCACCAGGTTGCCCGGCGTCGGGGGCGCCGCGATCAAAGGCCGAGGGAGCTTCGCGTACGTGGCCCGACCCCGTCTTCGACGATGGCCTGGCTCGTTTGCCAGACTTTGACGAGGTGATCGGTGAACGGCCCGTAGATGCCGTCGCTCGAGACCGGCTGGCCACTGGCTGTCAGCGCCTGCTGCAGCTTCCTGACGTCGTCGCCCTGCAGATAGGGACTCGTCAGGCGCAGCGTTCGTGGTGAACCACCTTCGGTGGGCGACTCCGGCGCCAGCGCGTCCTGGGTAATCGTCACGCCGTGGACGACGAGCGGGAGCGCGAGGTCCCATTTGTCCTGGGCGATCAGCGAGCCGAAAGAGTCCACTCGGTAGACGGTGCTCGGCAACGGCGGAGCCAGCGATTGCAGCCAGGTCCGGCGCATCGCGAGATAGTTCTTCGCCCATTCCTTCTCGCCGAGATCGCCGGGGGGACCGATACGATCCCTCAGCCGTGTCCAACCGCCCTGCACGTGACTGTCGTAGATGATCGTCTGTGCAAGCGCGAGCGTGAGGCCGAACGCCTGGGCGTCGCGAATCGCCGGCGTCAGATAGCTGTCGTTGAAAAACTGATCCTGGGTCGCGCGCATCACCGGATCCTGCTGTCCGGCCTGCTTCAGCAGCAGTTGGACGTCGGTATCGGTGTCGAGCGAAACGTCCTTCGCTTCGAAGCGTGGGAGCAACGGCTGAATCTGCGCGGTGAACTGCCCGCCGGACTGCCGGCAGTAGAGATCCAGCAGCTTGAACAGCGAGCCGGCTCCGAGCGCCGCCTGGCTGCGCCCGTACGACAAATGGCCGCTGTCGCCCTTGAGTACGGCGATGGCACCGTAGTCTCCGCGTACGCGGCCGGTCTCGAAGACGTTGACGATGGCGCCGCACGTGAGGTTTTGCAGATCGTTCATGGCGTCGGCGCGCCTGCGATGACACCGGCCATCGGCGTCAATGCCGCCTGCGCGATCGCGCGCGTCAGATCGGCCGCCAGATCCTGAACTGCCGCCGCGGCCTGTTGAGCGGTCTCGGCCTCAGCCCGTGTGGCGCGGCTTGCGGCAACGTCGGCGGTCGTCCTCACGGCGGACGCTTCGGCGGCGGTCCGAAGGGCCGTCAACTGCGCGATGGCGCTGTTGATCGCTGACGCCGAGTGTGCCGCTCCTGCCGCTCGAATCGCCGCCGAGAGCGCCGCAACCGCATCGCTGGCATTGGCGTTCGCCACCGGTTGCAGCGCCGCCATCGTCGTCTGCGCACGGACGATCGGCCCGGCCAGATCGGGGAGTGCCGCAGTGCCGGCCCCGGCCGCGTTGGTGGTGACGCCACTGGATTGGCTCGAGACTACGGTCATGTTGATCGGAACGGCGATGGACGGCGTTGCCGGACGAGCAAAGACCTTGGTGTGCTCAGCGCCGCCCTTGATCGACGTGAACGTCAGCGCGCTGGCGCGCGCTGCGTCGCCAGTGGTCTGCAGCTGGACGAGACCGTCGAACACCGCGAACACCGAGTTGTCGCCGTTGTCGAATCCGTCGAACGCGTCGAGCGCCTTGCCAAACGCGTTCAACCGAAGCTCGAGGTCCGCGGTCTTGATCGTACCGGTGGACTGCAGCAGGGCGCTCAACTGGCCGAACGCCTCGATGATCGCGTTCTCGATGCGCAGCAGGACAGCGACGTCCTCACGCACCTGCCGGCTGTTGGCGAAGGTCAGGGGCGCCTTCAGGCCCTGAATCGGCGAGGTCAGCCGCACCGTCGCGCCGTCCAGAACCGATTGGGCCTCGACGAACGTATTCGGATTGTCGTCGAACAACGCACGCACGTCGTCGCTGCCGTAGAGCCAGCCGACGTCGTGGAGCTGGGGGTCGCTGAAATAGTTCGCGAGCACGATCCGCCGCAGAATCTGCCGGATGTCGCCGGCGGCTGGCCGCGCGTTCATGAGCAGCGAGACGGCTCGATCGGTGTAGCGCACGTCATAGACGGAGCTGGTCTTGCCGAATCCCCCGTCCTTCAGTTCCAGGAACGGCGCGAGCGCGGGCCGGTTGGCGCCAACCGCGTCGAGGCCGAGCGTCTTCGCGAACGACAGATAGTCGTCGAGTTCGTCCGACGAGGTGTCTTCGTCGGTGAAGGTGACGCTGTAGCGCGCCGACATGCCGGTGATCACATCGATGGCGTACTGCGCGGTCTCCGGATCGAAGGACGAATCCGACACCTTGGTCTCGCCGAGCACGCGAAGCAGGAAGCTGGTGAGGACGGACTGCTCGCTCTTCGACCCGTGCTTGCGATGCTCGGAGTCGGCGGTCATGTCGGCGGTCGTGAAGACCGTCAGCAGTCCGTTGCCGGTGTCGCGGATCTGCTGCTCCGCATCGACGATGACCCGTTGCATCGCCTGATAGTTGAACTGCTCGTGCCAGCCGGCGACGTTGAAGCTGAGCGAGGTTTGCGAGGTGACGCGATGCGACAGGATCCCCTCGCGAAGCCGGACGACGTCCGGCTGATAGCTCGCGAGCACTTCCTGGAAATCGCCCCGGCCGGCCGCCTGCATGAAACGGAGGCCGGTCGCGTTCGGCGAGCCGTCCGGCTGCAGGAGGCGGATCTCCATGTCGATGAGCGCATCGCGCTCGGAGGACGCGTTGTACGCGGCGTGGAGCGCCACGGTGAACTTCTGGGCCGCAGCCTCTTTGAGGATCTTGTCGAACGAGGTGAAAAACTCGCCTCGCTTCGCAACGACGGCCTTCACCGCGTCGAGGGCCTTCTTCAACCCGTTGCCGTTCAACTGATCGATCGCGCTGCCGACCAGCCGCTCGACGAAATGACCCAGCTTGGCATTCGCGACCGCTTTCAGATCCTCCGGCGTCCTCAGCGTCGCGAGCTCATTGAAGAACGGGTCCAGTCCGAACTGCTCCTTGGCCAACTGGATGAAGTCGCGGATCCCCTGGTGCTGGGCGTCGCGAATCAGCGAAAGCGTGCTGGCCACCCGCCTCTTCAACTCGGGAAGGCTGGGAGCATTCGTCCCCGGGATGACTCCGAGCGCCCAGCCGAGCGGATCGCCGTCAGTGAGCTGACGAAGGACGTTCCACGACATCGGATCGACTTCACCGGTCAGTTGATCCCACCCGTCCATCGCACCGAGCACTTGCAGCCTGGCGGTCAGGTCCTGGACGCGGTTGAGGACCGGATCGAAGTAGCGGTCGAACAACGCGATGGCGCGCTCGTCCAGCTCGCGACAACTGTCAACGACGGTGGCGATTTTCGTCTGGAACGCCTGCTGGTCCGTCGGGGACGTCAACAGGTCGATCGCTTTCCCCGCCAGAGCGCTCAGGTAATCGATGGACAGGCCATCCAGTTTGGCTTTGAGCGTGTCGATGGTGTCGACGTGTCCGGCCTTCGTCACCAAAGAACCGGCCATGTTCAGCCAGTTTTTGGCCTGCACGCCGAGCAGCGCCCCGAGGAACTCCTTGCCCGACGTCGGCAGACCGTCGGTCGCCAGGCTCGCGGAGACGTTGACGTCGGCGGCGACCTGCAGTTCCTTGCGCCTTCTCCGCCTGACGACGACGCGTGCGAAACCGTCCTGCGAGCCCCGGGTGACATCCACGGAGAAGCGGCCCGCAACCTGTCCCGTGAGCGTGAGCTTGCCGATCACACTCAGCGCGTAGCGCTCCGAGAGCGCGATCTCGCTGATCCTGATCGAGCTCGTGCCCTTCAGCTCGTAGCCCGCAGAGGCGCCGACGCTGTATTTCAACACGCCGCCGTACTCGAACGACACGAGGTCGCCGGCTGCCGGAGGGGTCGTGATGCTGCCCGGCAGCGCGAGACCGCGCGTGAGGGCCAACAACATGTCCTTGAGGGTGGTTGGCGTCCGCGGAAAGGCGCGGACGACGACGTAGGTGGCGTCGATGCCGGCATCGAGCGTCGCGTTGACCGCGAGGACGGTATGGTTGAACGCACCCTGCGCGGACAGTTGACCGGTGCCGCCGATCTCGAGTGCGAGCAGTACGTTGCTGGCCGTCAGTGTGTCCGCCAGCGCGAACCGTGTGACGAGATCCGCACCTGCCCCCTGGTTCTCCAGGAATATCGGCACGATGCGAACGGTTGCGCCTGAGTGAACCCCGATCCCGATCGTCCCTGACGCCGCGAGCGCAATGTCGTGATTGCCGTCGATCTGAAATCGCGCGTTGACGATCGGATTGGCGCCGGGCTGAAGCCCTTTCGTTGGATCGCCATCGACGTCCAGGACCAGCGCGCCGTCGGCGCCAGCCCACAGGGGAATATCTGACTTGGCGATGTTCAGCGTCGGCACGCAGATCTCCCGTCTACCGCGGTGTTATTTGATCGGCACTGTGACCGTGAGCGGATCCTGCAACAGCACCGATACGGCGGTGCCTGCCGGAATGTGGACTTCGCTGCCTTTGGTCGCCATCACTGTACCGGCGCCTCCGGCCACGGCTCCGATCGCAGCGCCTTTTCCGCCGCCGATGACGCCACCGACAACAGCTCCAATCCCGGCTCCGAGTCCACCCTTCTTGACGTCGGATTTGGTATCGGCCGCGGCCTGCCGATGCACGGTCGCCGTCTGGATCCGGACCGTCTCGTCGTTGACAACGATGCGGTCGAATCGAAACGCGATCTCGGCCCGACCCTTCACGCGACCGGACTCCTCGGCCGAAATGACCGAGCCGGTCAGCTGCGTCCCTGTCGGCAGTGCTGTCGTACCGGACACGACGACCGGCTTCGCGATCGACCCCTTGACCACATCTTCCGGATGGCTCGTGTTTGAGGCGAGTGCACTCAACACGCTCACGTGCAGGGTCGTGCCCGCTGGAATCGTCACTTCCTGAAACGTCGGTGCGGGCGGCGGAGGCGGTTCGGCCGCCGGCGTCGGGACCGGATTCGAGGGCGGCTGTGACGCGACGGGAGCAGCCGATGCCGTAGCAGCAGGCGGCGCCGGCGCTCCGGCTGGCGACTGCGCAGCAGCAGCTGGGGCCGCGCCGGGGACGGCGGACTGGGGTGGAGCGGGCTGCGAGCATCCGGCCGCACACGCTGCAACCAACAGGACCACGAGAGCGGATTTGATCACGAGACTGCCTCCTAGCTAGTGCACCGAATCAGGAAACGTTTCAGCCGGCAGCTGCACCGCGACTGACGGCTCGAGCGAAATGATGACCGATTTCGACGCCGGCTGGTTGCTGTCGTCCGCGACGCTGCCGATCGCCACCAGGACGTTCGTCTCGGGGTAATAAGCCGCGGCCGAACCGATCGGTATGTCATAGGGTACAACCTTGAATCGCTCGGCACGCCGCTCCTCGCCTTCGAAATGGCTGACCAGATCCACCCATTGATCCTTTGCCAGACCCCGTGTGGCGATGTCCCCTGCGTTGAGGAACACGACGCGCCGGCCGTTCGCGATGCCACGGTACCGATCGTTCTCGCTGTAGATCGTCGTGTTGAACTGATCGTGGCTTCGCAGCGTCGTCAACAGCAGTTGGCCGGGCGCGAGGTCGTGCACCGGAATCGAGTGCACCGAGAATTTCGCGCGTTTGGATGGCGTCAGGAATCGACCGTCGTGCGGCGCGTTCGGTAAATAGAAGCCACCCGGCTGACGGACTCGCGCGTTGTACTGCGCGAAGCCAGGCACGACGCGCTCGATGTGCGTCCGGATGTTGTCGTAGTTCTCGACCAGCGCCCGCCAATTCACCGTCGAACGTTGCCGCAGTACGGCCGCGGCCATGCCTGCGACGATGGCGGGTTCGCTGCGCAGGTGGCTGGAGGCCGGCTCGAGCGCGCCGCGCGACATGTGGACGACGCCGGTGGTGTCCTCGACGCTGACAAACTGCGGACCTGCGGCCTGGACGTCCCGTTCGGTTCGTCCCAGGCACGGCAGGATCAGCGCCTGTCGTCCGGTAATCAAGTGGCCGCGATTGAGCTTCGTCGAGATCTGCACCGTCAGCCGGCATCGACGCAGTGCTTCCGCGGTGTAGTTGGTGTCGGGGGTCGCGGCGAGGAAGTTGCCGCCGAGGCCGACAAACACGTTGACCCGTCCATCGTGCATCGCCTTGATGCTCTGCACCGTGTCGAACCCGTGTGCAGCCGGCGGCGTGAACTGAAATTCGGCGCCGATCGCCTTCATGAACTCGGGACTCATCTTCTCCCAAATCCCCATCGTCCGATCGCCTTGAACGTTGCTGTGGCCACGCACCGGACAAATGCCGGCGCCGCGCCGGCCGATGTGCCCCCTGAGCAGCGCGAAGTTGACGATGCTCTGGACGTTGGCGACGCCGTTCTTGTGCTGTGTGATGCCCATCGCCCACGAGCAGATCATGCGCTCCGAGGTGATGGCGATCTGTGCGGCTTCGCGGATCAGATCGCGCGAGATGCCGCTCTGCTCGACGATCCGGTCCCAGGACTCGCGACGAAGATCGTCGGCGAACGCCTCGAAGCCTTCGGTCCGCTGTGTGATGAAATCGCGATCGAGCACTCCTCCGCCACGGCGCTGATCCTCCTCGAGCATCTCCTTCATGACGCCCTTCAGCACGGCGACGTCACCGTTGATGCGAACCGGCAGGAACAGCGACGCCAGCTTCGTGCCCGGAAGCAGGATATTGAGTGGCTCCTGGGGATTGCTGAAGCGCATCAGACCCGATTCCTTCAGCGGATTGACGCTGACGATCCGGCAGCCGTTGCGCGCCGCTTTCTGCAACTCGGTCAGCATGCGCGGGTGGCAGGTCCCGGGGTTCTGACCGATGACGAAGATCGCGTCGGCCTCAGCGAAGTCCTCGATTCTGACACTCGCCTTACCGAAGCCGATCACGGCGTTCAGGCCGGTGCCGCTCGATTCGTGGCACATGTTCGAGCAGTCCGGCAGATTGTTCGTGCCGAACTGCCGCGCGAACAGACCGTAGAGAAAAGCCGCTTCGTTGCTGGCGCGACCCGACGTGTAGAAACACGCCGCGTCCGGAGACGCCAGCGCGCCAAGCTCTTCGGCCACAAGCTCGAACGCCGCATCCCACGAAATGGGTTCGTAGAAGTCGGCATCGAGCCGGCGGACCATCGGGTGGGTGATGCGGCCCAGTTCGTCCAGCCACACGTCCGGGCGCTTGAGCAGGCTCGAAATTGAGTGACGTGCAAAGATTTCCGGCGTCAGGCGGGCCGTCGTCGCTTCCGACGCGACGGCTTTCGCGCCGTTCTCGCAGAACTCGGCGATGTGGCGGTCGCCATCAGGGTCGGGCCAGGCACAACTCGGACAATCGAACCCATCCTTCTGATTCACCTTCAACAGCGTCCGAAGGCCGCGCGCGGCACCCATCTTTTTGAGGCCGAAGTAGCCGGTCTCGTAAATCGCGTACAGGCCGGCGGCGGTGGTGTGCCGGCGGCCTTCGTCCGCGCCGTCGATCTCGAGCGGCGGCTGCGCGCCGGGAACGCCGCCGGTCACATCCGGTTCGGCGTCTGGTGGCTGCGGGACATCGCGGTCCGCCCGCGGGGCAGCCTGCGCGTCATCCACAGGCTTCATGGCACCACGACCGGCGCGGCAGCGATCGTCGAGATGCGTCTGTCGTTTCCCACGATGATGTCGCTCACGCACGCAGTCTATACAAAGGCGTCGCCGGACTGGCAGGGCGCGCCGGCTCAGCAGCGAACCGGCCATCGCCGCCGCCGATGGTGACGGCGTGGCACCGGAGTTGAATACATGAGGCATCGGAGGCTTGCATGAATCGTGGTCCCATCGTCGCCGCTATCGCCATCGGGCTCGGGCTGTACGGCATCTACATCGGGTCGTTTCTGCCAGGGATCCTCGTCGGACCACCGATTCCATTGATGATCGTCGGCTTTCTGGCCCAGGCGGTCGCAGGCGTGCTCGGAGCCGTCGCCGTGTGGATGGGCGCTGCGTGGGCGCCGTTCGCGGTCGTCGTTCTCGGCGCGGCGATCGCGTTCACCTCGCTCTCGGAAGCGTTCCTGCTCGGCATCGTGTCCTACGATCACGCGCTGGCGGTCAGCTTCGTGGGATTGCTGGTCACCGTCCTGATCGCGTTGTACGTCCGGAGGCCGCGCGCCGTCGACGTTCGCTAGATTCCTGAGACTATTTTGCCCGCGCCACGTCCATCACCAGGTCGTACTGGAAGCGCACGAAGCGGTGCAGTTCCGCTTCGAGAATGCGCTCCTGATCGCTGTGCGCGCCGAATCCCTTGGCGCCGTCCTCGAAATCCACCGCCGGCCCGATGCCGTAACACTGCACGCCTTTGGAGCGAATCTGCGCCTTGTCGCTCGCACCGGTGCTCATCGTCGGCAGTACGTCCACGCCGTACATCTTCCGGGTCTCGATTTCGATCGCGGCGAAGAGTTCGGTGTCGAGGCGCGAGGCGCCGGCGGGACGATACCGTTCGCGCGCCCAGCGAACCTCGATGCTCGGATCGTTGATGACGGCGCGGATCTGATCGAGGAACTTCGCCTGGTCCTCGTCCGGGTGGAGGCGCACGTCGAGCGTGGCCTTGGCTTCCGACGGGATCACGTTGTACCGGTACCCTGCCGTGAGAATCGTCGGCACCACCGACGTGTGCAGCATCGACCAGTGCTCGGGTTCGTTGTCGAGCATCCACTCGGCCGCCGGACCCGACACCTTCGGATCCGGACTCAGCACGTCGCGATAGCGCTTGGCGGCGGCCGGCGAATCGGCTGATGCCGCGAGCTTGCGGAAGTACGAGCCAGTCGTTTCGTTGACGCGGAGCGGCGGCGTCCAGTCCACGATCTTCGCGACCGACTGCGACAGGTGTGCGACCACATTGCTGCGGCGCGGCACCGATCCGTGACCGGCCGGTCCGTGGGCGATGATCTCGACCGCGCGCGGCTCCTTCTCGGTCGTGCTGATACTGGCCCGCGTGTACTTGCCGCCGCTGCGGCCTGGTCCGCCGCCTTCCGCCAGGCAGTATTCGGCGTCGATCGCATCGAAGTGCTGATCGATCATGTACTGCGCGCCGACCTCAGGCGAACCCTCCTCGCCGGATTCGGCCAGGAAGATCACGTCGCGATCGAGCATCACGTTCGATCGTTTCAGCACCAGCACCAGCATCAGGCTGGCGACGAGGTTGTCCTTGTCGTCGATGGTGCCGCGGCCGTAGACGTAGCCACCGGCCACGTCGGCGCTGAATGGGCCATGATCGACCCACTTCTTCGGGTCGATGGTCACCACGTCGGTGTGTCCCATGACCAGGATCGGTTTCTTCTTTCCGTTGCCCTTGATGCGAACAACCAGGTTGGCCCGGTTCGCGTCGCCCGCGAACACCTGATAGGGGATGCCCTCTTTGTCGAGCACCTGCTTCAGGTATTCGACCGCCCGCGTTTCGTTGCCCGGCGGATTGCTGGTGTCGATGCGCACCAGCGCCTGGAAGTGTTGCAGCGTTTCGACCTCGATCGCCTTCCAGTCAACCGGCGCCTGTGCCCGTGCCGTCGCTCCTGTGGCAGCGGCCATCATCAAAGTTATGGTCAGAATCCGTTTCATGGGCGGACACGCTCCTGCTGAGGCCGTCAGTCTAAACGTTTTGACGAGGACATGAGAAGCTGGGGCATGGACGAAACCAGCGACCGGACGAGACGGCCTTTCCGGCTTGAAGAAGCCACAACCATTCTGTCCAGAACGCCGGCGACATTGGACACGCTGCTGCGTGGACTGCCCGATTCGTGGATCAGTGCCCACGAGGGCGGCGAGACGTGGAGCCCGTTCGACATACTCGGCCACCTGATCCATGGCGAGCGGCGCGACTGGATGCAGCGAACACGAATGATCCTGACGCAGGGCGAGGCACAGGTGTTCGAACCGTTCGACCGCGTCGCGCAGTTTGCCGCGTCCGCCGGCCGCACCTTCCCCGACTTGCTCGATGAATTCGCGAAGATCCGGTTCGCGAATCTTCGCGAGCTCGAGTCGTTCCACCTCACCGATGCTGACCTCGATCGGCGGGGCCGCCATCCCGCCTTCGGCGCGGTCACGCTGCGTCAGCTCCTCGCCACCTGGGTGGCGCACGACCTCGATCACGTAGTCCAGATCTCGCGCGTGCTCGCACGCCAGTACTCGGACGAAATCGGGCCGTGGCGCGCCTACCTCCGCATCATCAACGGCGCTCCGATCTAGGACTCCCCCGTCCCGCTACAGGATCAAGGGCAGCGCTTCGCGGGTACAATTCCGGGCCGGAGGACTCCAGTGAGCCATTATCACGATCCGGACGATCTGAAGCTGCTGCCTGAACTGAAGAAACTCGCACCGGACGAATTCAACGGATTCGTCGCACTCGATTCGATCGTTGGAAAAGAGGGTGGCGCGATTCCCAGGAAGTATCGCGAGCTCATGGCGATCGCCATCGCCTGCACGACGCAGTGTCCGTACTGCCTCGACGTCCACACCCGCAAGGCGAAGCGCGCGGGGGCGACACGCGAAGAAGTCGCGGAGGCGGTCTTCATCTCGGCGGCTCTCAGGGCCGGCGCCGCCGCGACGCACGGCACGCTTGCACTGAAACTGTTCGATCGGGAGTAGGCGCTCTCCCTGGGTTTTACAGCGGCCGGTGAGGCGATGGTGGACAACCAGCCACCGGCCTCGCCGGCCGTACCCCCGCGTCCGTGGCGAGGTCCTCCCTTCCAGTCGCCCACGACACTGCCCGACTGTGCCTCCCGAAACTCTTGAAGTCAGGCTTTAACTGACTCTATAGACATTTAAAGGACTTTTAAGTATAGTGTGCGGAAAGCGATTCCCATGACGTTGACCGCGCGATTGAGATTCCAGCGATGATCGGCACCTCGGTGTCGGCGCACTCGCACGCCAAAACTGGGAGCAATCGCCGGCAGCACGAACGCATCGTCGGTCCATTCGACGGCTGCCGGGTCGGCGCCATCGAAACCCCGCTGCGAATTTTCGACCTGAGCCGCGGCGGCTGCTTCGTCATCTCCATGCACGGACAGACTCCCGGTACGCGCTTCGCGATGCAGATCGTGATTCCGGAGATCGGACCGATCACCCTCAACGCAGAAACGGTGTATTCGCGCGACGAATTCGGATTCGCCGTGCGGTTCGTGGACCTCGATGTTGTAAGCGCGAACGCTCTCGACAACGCGCTCAGACACCTTCGCGGCGAACCCGTACAGGCGGTCGAACGGCGTCCACCGGCGCCGGCACCCACCCATTCGGTGCTATCGCTGGAGGAGTCGCTCAGCGAATCGAACGTCAGTCGCTTCTTCCGCGACCCGCAGCCGAAAACGCAGTTCCCGAAGGCCCGAAGATTCGAGCGTCCCCGTGCGTCGCGCACCGGCATGCTCGGATCCGGTTATCACGTCGTCATCGACGGACGCCATGTCGCGCTCATCAATCTGTCGCTCACCGGCGCGCAGATCCGCGGACCCCTTCGGCTCGAGCGCGATCAGCCGGTGATCGTGAAGATCGGCTGGCCGCAGGATCGCGTGTCGTTCACAGCGATTGCGCGTGTCCGCTGGGTACAGCTCGAGCCCGAGCCGAGGGACAACCAGCCGGTCTACCGCACCGGCGTGGCCTTCGAGACGTGGGACGTGCGCCGGTTGAAGGAGATCATCCAGAACTGCGACCGGACGTCTTCGCCAACCGCAGAATTGATCGGCACCTGGTCACAGACAGCGTAGGCGCGCCGGGATAAGATCCGTCGCGTGCGCCTCGCGGTCTGGCTCGTCGCCGATCTGCTGCGCCATGCACTGCCGCTCGTCCCGGTCGCAATGTCGGTGCTTGCAGCGACGCGATTTCAGGTCCGCTTCTACCAGCAGAAGGCGGCCGCCCCTACGATCCAGCGAAAAATGCCGCCAGCTCGGGGACGACGATCTTCGCGTTGACCATGTGCGTTTGCCCCGGCAGCGTCTGATACGTGGCGTTCGGCAGGACGCCGGCAAGCGCCCGCATCCCGTTTCGAATCCATCCCGGGCTCTTCCCGCCATCGATCGCCAGCGTTGCCATCGTGGCACCAGACCATTGGTTGGCCGGCAAGGCGCGACCCTGCTGGTAAGGCCCGACCACGCTGATGTCGTACGGCAAGGTGTGGGCAACGGCGGTCAGCTTGGACCAGACTGGCAGAAACCGCATGACGGCGACCGCGATCGCGGGCAGGCCGACGAGCCTCAGGAACATCTTCACGGCGTCGCCGCGACGGTCGGAGCGGACTGCCTCTTTCAACCGCGCGAGGAAGTCCGGCGGCAAAGGCGGATGGCTGCCATCGACGATGAACGGGGCTTCGTAAAGCGCGAGCTTGGTCACGCCGGCGCCGCGGCTCGCCGCCTCGAGAGCGAGCACGGCGCCAGACGATGTGCCGAACAGGAAGGCCGTGCCACCGGCCAGGTTGATGAGCGCAACCAGATCCTCGACTTCCCGATCGATTGAGTAGGGCTCCACCGCATCGCCGCTGTCGCCGCGGCCGCGTCGATCGTAGGTGTACACGGTGAAATGTTCAGCCAGCAGCCTCGCCACCGGCGCGCTCGGACCCGAGGCCCGATAGCACAGCGCTCCATCGACGACGATGACCGCAGGTCCCGCGCCAATCCGATCGAACGCGATCGGGGTTCCGTCCCTGGACGTCACCGTGTCCATCGGTCAGGCTTTCCTCGACGTCTGCGCGCGCATGCGTTCTTCCTGCTCGCGCAACTCCGGCGTGAGCGCGTCAGCGAAATCATCGACTTCGAACACCTGCCTCAATTCGAGCTCGACCTCGCCGTCCTCACGCGGCCACTTCTTCACCCACGCGATCGCTTCCTCGCGCGATTTGACCTGAATCATCGTGAAACCGGCGATCAGTTCCTTGGTCTCCGCGAACGGGCCGTCGGTGACCGTTGGCTTGCCGGCGGCGAACTTGATGCGGACGCCCTTGGAACTGGGCTGCAGCCCCTCGCCGGTCACGAAGACGCCGGCTTTCAGCATGTCCTGGTTGTAGTTCATCATCGCGGTCAGCAGCTCCTCGCCCGGCATCACGCCCGCCTCGGTGTTCTTGTCAGCCTTTCGAATGATCATGAATCGCACCGGCACTCCTCCTCGAAAAAGGGTCGACATCGACCTTCAGCTACTGGTCGAACGGCGCGCCTTCAAATGGACATCGGCGATATTCTGCTGGATTGACCGGCGAATACGAGAGCGGGCCGATCCGGCCCGCCTCGTCAAAGGACTGATGCTACTGGAGATGGAGGCTGCCGGCTTCCCCGCCCTTGCCGGGACGGCCGGTCAGCAGCGAAAACGCGAATGCGGCCGCCACCTGCAACGTGCCGCCGGGACTCGCCCAGGTACTCGCCGCCGGTCGCCTCGAACCTGATCAGGGTCAGGTGCGGATCCTCCATCCCGTCAGGAAACCAGGTCTTGATGATCGGCGAATACAGCTCTCGCATCTTCACTCGATCGCGGACCGCCGTTGCGGTGCCGGTCAGGTGGAGGTACGCGCTGTGCTCGTCGCTTTGACAGATGACCGAAACCGGCGAGCCGCCGGCCGACTCCGAAACTTTGCGGCTGCGGTCGTCCACGAAGAACCAGAGGACGCCGCCGAAGATCGAGCCGTCGCCCTGCAGTGCCATCGGCCGGATGTGCATTTCGCCTGCTAACGTGTGAGTGACCAGCATCGCGCTCTTGAATTTCGGCAGCAGCGTTCGAATCTTGGCGATGGCCGCGTCGCTCGACAGTTGCTCTTTCTCATCAACATTCTTTGTGGGCATGCGGTTACTCCTGCCGGCGCAGGTGCACGGCAGGTGCCAGCTTCCATCTCAGCTATGGATCCGTCAGCACGTCGTTCAGGTATCATCTCGCCAGATGAGGCGCGGTCGTCCATGTTCGATGCTGGCCTTCGCACTGCTCTTGGTGTGCGTCGCGACCCGCGACGCGCGAGGACAGGCGGCGGCGATTCCGCTCAGCCTTGGCGTGACCGCGTCAAAAGCCGAGGTCACCTCAGGCGGCACCGCGACGGTCACGGTCTCGCTGAAGAATTTCTCGGATGCCCTGGTCGGCGCGACCCAGCCGGTCGCGGTTTCGCTGCGCTCCGACCTCACCGAACCCGCGACAGCCGCGTTCTCAACCGGACAGCACACGGCGCAGGTCGAGTTGCATTTCGCGCGGCCCGGCGTGGCGCGCATCGAGGCGACGGCGACGGGTTTCGGCTCCGGCTTCGCGATCGTCGTGGTGAAGAATCCGGCGACCTCACCGGCGGCCGGCGCTCCCCCGCCGGCGGCTTCGAGAGCAGTACGCAGCGCGTCGCCGAGCGCGGTCGCGACCGCGCCGACGATGGCGGCAACCAGAGCGACCGTTCCGACGGCGCCCGGTCCCACAACGGCGACGGGCGCCGCACTCGACGTGACTGTGCTGCCGCAGCACGTGCACGCCTCTCACGCCTCGTGGCACGCGCAGGTGCTGCTGACGGCCGTCAAGGACGGCGAGCCCGCCGCCGTCAAGACCGACACTGACGTTTACGTGGCCACGGATATCGGCCTGATCGCGCCCGCGATGTCGAAAATCGTCACCGGCCAGGCGCGAACCAGCGAACCGATCCAGCTGACGTCCACCACCGCCGGATCCGGCACGGTCTGGGCGTGGACCGACACCGGCCGCGTAACGGAAGTGCCGGTGGAGTACCACGAGGCGGTGCCGGTACAGCTCGTGGTCAAAGCACTGCCGCTCCGCGACGTGAACGACGGCTCCACGCCGGTCACGGTCACCATCTTCCTGCAGGACGATTCGGCGGTCGGCGCATCCGCCGACAAGGACATCACCGTTGACCTGATCACCACTAGCGGCACCCTGAACCCCAGGCATATCTCGATCGCCAAAGGGACGCCGTACGGCGAAGCGACGCTGACCTCCGCCGCGTCGGGAGAGGCACAGATCACGGCGCACGCGGCCGGGTTCACCGATCAAACCGCGACGGTCACCTTCGTGATGCCCTGGATGCTGGTGCTGACCGCGGCGGTCGGTGGGTTCCTCGGCGCCCTGGTCGGAACCGGAACCGAGACGTTCACCGCGGCATGGTGGCATCAGATGATCGGCCACATCCTGACCGGCACGTTGATCGGCCTCGTCTTCTACGTGCTGGCGTTGTTCGGGATCATCGCGTCGATTCCCGCGATGTCGATTCCGCTCGAACGCCTGCCGACCACCAACGCGCTCGGCGCGCTGGTGCTCGGATTCTTTGGCGGCTTGTGGGGACGCTCGTGGCTGCCCAAACCGAACAGCTCCAAGACGCCGACGACTCCTCCGGCTCCGGCAACCTCCTGATCTCGATCGCGCAGCTCACAGTGCCGGCGATCTGTGATCTTTACTGAGACTGACCGGAGCGGTCGGCGAAGTTGTGTAAAGAATTTGACAATCGCCGGACGCGCGCCGTTGGCCGTGGGTCGCGGTATTCTGTCGACATGAAGGCTCACGCGTCCTTGCTGCTGGCGATTGGCCTTGTCATCGAAACCGGAACACTGGCGCGAGCACAGACGCCACCGCTACCGCCGGCGCCACCGCCCACCCGCGAAGCGCCACACACGACCCCTCGGGCACCTTTACCCGATTTCTCCGGCACCTGGACCATCGACCGGAACTACAGCAACGACCCTGCGCAGGCGAATTTCGGTGCCGCGCCTGGCGGGGCGAAACAAGGCGGACAAACCCGGAGCGGAGGCGGAGGACGTGGAGGATTCGGCGGGCTCGGCGGATTTGGCCGCTACGGCGGCAGCGGCGGCAATTCGGGCGGCCGTAACCGCAACGACGCGTCAGGCGGAGCCACTCCAGACGAGCAGGCGCGTCTGACTGCGCTCACTGACGAACTGAAAAAGGGCGGCTCGAACCTCACCATTTCGCACCACGATCCGAGCTTCGTCGTCACCAACGGACTCGAGCACGCAGTGTTCTGTCAGACCTCCGGCGAGCGCCAGGACCAGCACTTCGGCGATCTGACGATTCCGACCGTAACCAACTGGGAAGGCGACCGAATCGTCACCGAGTTCGACCTGAGCAGCCGCCGGCGGCTGATCTACACCTATACGCTGCTCGAGAACACGAAACAGCTGGTGCTGCGCGTGCACCTCGAGGACGACCAGGGATCGAAGGGGAACGGGGCCGAGCTGAAACTGGTGTATCGGACGAACGCCAGCACGACTAAATGAGCTGTTTCATCGTCCATCCGGAATCGTTCAGCAGCGCGTTGTACTCGTCGAGCGAGATCGACCGTTTGGCGTAGGTGCACGACACGACGAACATGGAGCGATCTTCGCTCCAGTCCGCGCGCGTGACCGTGCTTTCGAGGGCGTAACCGCCGCTCGTCGTCAACAGCAGCGGGCTTCCCGGCTTCGGAATCGCGGGAACCTGAATCAGCGTGGTGAACCGGACGCTGCTGTTGTTGATGATTTTGTCGGGTTCATTGGACGAGCGAATCGTCAGTCCCGGAATTCTCAGATTGGCTTCGACTTCGATGGGCATCAGTATGTGGGCAACCGGCTTCCTGAATTCTATTCGGCGAAGCCGTTGCCCACAAAGCACAAACGTCCGATGCGACTTTATGGCTGCCGCTTGGCGGGCAGCATCGCCGCGATCTCGCCTGCCAGGGCGCGAATTTCATCGAGCGTCGCGCGGTCCACTTTGACCGTACCGCGATTGTCGGCTTTACCGTCGGCGCCAGGATCGCCGAGCTTCTTTGTCGGCGCGTCCTGGAGCGCGCCACCGCTCAGCGCCTGAATCCGGTTGAGCATGACGATGGCGCTGTCGACGTCAGGCGTCGCGGCAAGCCCGCCCGGCGCCGGCAGCACGCTGTCCTTTGGCGCGGTTGACGGCATCGCCACCATCGGCGCGGATGGAGCGGGCACGGCCGATGGCGTGGCTCCCGGCGCCGCCATGGTCGGCGCGGTCGGCGGCGCGACCACCGGCGACGGTGTGACCATCGGCGGGGGTATCGTCGGCGACGGGGTCATCGGTACCGGTGTTCCCGGCGGCGTCACGGTCGGCGTCGCGGTTGGCGGCGGGGCCACTGTCGGATCGGGCGTACCGGGCGGCGTCACCGTCGGAGTCGGCGTACCGGGCGGCGTTGTTTGCGGCGGCGTAACCGTCGGCGGCGTTGTCGCCGGCGGCGGTACGGTCGCTGGCGTCACAGTCTGCGGCGGGGCGGGCGGCTGTGGGCTTGGGGTCTGGGCGCGGGCCGACACCGAAATGTTGAGCGTAATCGCCGCGCTGAGCGCGACCGTTAGCATCTTGAGCGACATCACAATCCTCCAACTCAGCGCCAGACGACAGCGCCGCTGATGGTGGTGCACGTCTCGTGCCCGCAGTGATACGCTCGTGCTTGCGATGTTCAACGACGATCCGATCGGGCTTTTCTCCCTGCTCTACGAACAGGCCAGACAGACGCTGCCGGAAGCCGATGCGATGGTCCTTTCGACCGTCGACGCCGACGGCTGGCCGTCGGGTCGATTGGTCCTGCTGAAGAGCGTCGACTCTCGCGGCTTCGTATTCTTCACCAACCTCGACAGCCGGAAAGCACGAGCGCTCGGGGCGAATCCTCGCGCCGCACTGTGTTTCTACTGGCCGGCGGCGACGCAGATACGTGTCGAGGGCACGGTCGACCGCGTCGACGACAGTGAGGCTGACGAATACTTCGCGACTCGGCCCCGGGACTCTCAGATCGGCGCGTGGGCGTCGGCGCAGAGCGCGCCGCTGACGTCGCGCCAGGAACTGGACGGGCGCGTAGAGGAGATCCGGGCCCGCTTCGCGAACCAGGCCGTGCCCCGTCCGCCGTTCTGGTCAGGGTTTCGCGTCGTGCCGAGGTCGATTGAATTCTGGACCCGCGATCCGGCGCGGCTGCACGAGCGGGTGTTCTATCAACGGCAGGGCGACCGCTGGGCGCGGTCGCTGTTGAATCCCTAAATGAACAGCGCTTCTTCGTCTTCGCTGCGGCCGGCGCGACCCCTCGGACTCCGGCGCACATCGCCCAGTGCCTGAATCGCCGCGCGCAGGCCGGCCATGACCGCGCGCGCCTCGCGCGCCGGTCCGCCGATCGATTCCTGGACGCTGACCAGCGTCTGTTCGATCCGCACCGCGAAATCGCCGAACATCCGGTCGACGCGCTCGACCTGGCCGGCGGCCAGCGCCGCGGCGCGCGCGGCATCACGGCCAATCGCGTTCGCGTGGCCGATCAGCGGCTTGAGTTCCTGCTCGAACCGATCGACGGCGTCGCTCACCTGCCGCATCGCGCGGCCGGCGAGGACGATGACGGCAATCTGAATCACGGCGGTGGCCAGGGTGGCCAGCGCGATGACCCCGAGAAAGACGTCAGCCCATACGGTCACGCGTTTTCCTTGCGGGCCTGCTGATACGCTTCGCGCCCGCGCTCGATCGCCGATGACAGTGTCTCGCGTCCCTGGGTCAGGACGTCGCGGCCCTTGGCTGCCGCCTCAGCCGCCTTGACCCGAGCCTCCCCGGCGCGTTCGCCGAGAAACTCGCGTGTTTCGCGGCCGGTCGCCGGTGCATAGAGCAGCGCCACCGCCGCGCCGCTGACCGCACCGAGAATGAACGCCAGAAGAATGCTGCCCGCCCCTGCGCCGTCGTCTTGTGCCATTAGAAGATGCTCACTTTGATGTTGAGATACTTCCGCGGATCCTTGTAGATCGCGTCCAACAGCTTGCGGAAATCGTTCACCGCGCCATTCATGTTCTCATATAACTGCTTATCTTTCAGCAACTGACCCGCCGTCCCCTCGCCGTCGTTCAACCGCGCCACCAGCGCGTCGAGTTTTTCGGTGACGGAATTGAACTTGTTGAACAGGCTCGGGTCGGTCAGGAGCTTGCCGGCGGTGCCCTCGCCATGGTTCAGGCGATCGGTCAATTCCTGGATATTGGCGGTCGCCGAGGTCAACGACTTCGACAGGGCGTCGTCTTTGAGCAGCTTGCCGAGGCTCCCTTCGCCCGCGTTGAGCCGTTTGGTGACGTCTTCGATGCTCGCGAGCGAGGCCTCGAGCGACTTGGCGGCCTTGGGATCCTTCAGCAGCCTGCCCACCGATCCGCGGCCTTCCTGCAGCTCCCGGGTCATCACGCCGGCCGTGGCCACGAACTGATTCAGTTCTGTGTACAAGCGCTCGTCGGTCAGCAGCTTCCCGGCCGTCCCCTTGCCCGACCGCAGGTCCTTGATCATGCCGGTCAGCTCATCGATGGTGTCGGTCGCCTGCTCCGCCACGTCCGCGAACTGGCCCTTCGACTTGGCCGACTTGACGTAGCCGTACTCCTCAATCGGCGTGCCGCTGGTCTGGGGAGAGATATCCACCGCGCTCGATCCGAGCAGGGAAATCGAGCCCAGTGACGCCACCGACTTGTCCGTGATCCGCTCGCGGATGTTCTTATTCACTTCGAAGACGACGTCCACCTGATCGCCGGCAAACTCGATGTGTTTGACGGCGCCGACCTGCACACCGGCGACGCGGACCGGCGAGCCGTCGGCGAGCCCGGCGACGTTCGCAAACCGCGTCTTCAGCGCGTAGCGCTGCCAGAAGAAGCCCTTGCCGGCCGAGAGGCTGAAGACCAGCACGGCGGCAATCACGATGGCGCTCATCGTCAACAGACCGACTTTGAGTTCCGACCAGGCCAGCGATCTTGTTCGAGGCATGTTGTCTCTCAGCTCAGGAAATTCTTGATGTACGGATCGGTCGACGCGCGCAGCTGCTGCGCGTCGCCTTCGAAGACGATGTCCCCTTCGCGGACCATGATGAACTCGGCCTCGCGCTCTTTCTCGGGCGGCGCCCGCACGATGCGAACGGTACCGTCGGCGTCCTGCTGGGCCATGTTCTCGGCGACAAAAAATGCGTCGCGCAGCTGGTGCGTGACCACGATCGAGCTGACGTGCTCGAGGTCGCGCAGCTTGATGATCTCTTCGTCCACGGTGGTCGCGGTGATCGGATCGAGACCGGTGGTGGCCTCGTCGTAGAGCAGGATGCGCGGCTTGAAGGCCATCGCCCTGGCAATCGCGACCCGGCGGCGCTGCCCGCCCGACAGCTCGGATGGCATGCGATTGAGGAAGTCGCCCAGCCCGACCCAACCGAGCACTTCCTTGACCCGCTCGTCGGCTTCCGGGATCGGCATCCGGCTTTCCTCGTACAGCTTGTAGCCGACGTTTTCCCGCACGGTGAGCGAATCGAACAGCGCGCCCTCCTGGAAGATCATCCCGAGGTCGGCGCGGACACGCATCATGTCGCGTTCCGACAGCTCGTCCACGCGCTCGCCGTTCACCCAGACCACGCCGCCGTCGGCGTGCAGCAGGCCGGTGATGATCTTCAGAATCGTGGACTTCCCGGAGCCGCTCGCGCCGAGGATGATCTTGGTGTGGCCGGAAATCAGCGTGAAGCTGATGTTCTTCAGCACCACTTTCTCGTCGAAGGCCAGGCGCACCTGATCGAACAGCACCACCGGTGCACCCGGTTCGCTCAGGATTTCCGCCGCCGTCGGGGTCGCTGCTGTCTCCGCCATGTCAGTACATCGTGGCAATGAGAATCTTGGTGACGAAAAAGTCGACCGCGATGACCGCAACCGATCCGGTCACCACCGCGACCGTGGTCGCTTTGCCGACGCCCTGGGTGCCGCCGGTCGTGCGCAGGCCGACGTGGCAGGCGGTGGTCACGATCACGAAACCGAGGACGAACGGCTTGATCAGGCCCATCCACACGTCCTGCGTGTAGAGCGCCTGCGTCACCGACGACCAGTAGATGCCGGACGCCACCTGCAGCTGGAACACCGAGACCAGCCAGCCGCCGAGAATGCCGACGAAGTCCGAAATGACGGTCAGCACCGGGGCCATGAAAAAGCCCGCCAGCACTCGCGGCACCACCAGCTTGCGGATCGGATCGGTGCCGAGCGCGCGCAGCGCGTAGATCTGATCGGTCACGACCATCGACCCCAGCTCCGCGGCGATCCCGGACCCGACCCGTCCGGTCAGCATCAGCGCCGTCAGCACCGGTCCGAGTTCCTTGATCATCGAGGCGCTGATCAGCCGGCCGACCACCGACCGGCGCGCCGAACTGATCCAGCGTCAGCCCGCTCTGCAGCGCCAGCGCGGCGCCGGTAAAAAAGCCGGTCAGCAGCACGACCGTGAGCGAGCCGACCCCGATCACGTCGAACTGCTCGACGATGTCGTGGAAATAGCGTGGCGAGGTGAAGATGGCGACGCACCGTCGCGCGGACCAGGCGCACGTACTCCTGGACCTCGAGCGCGGCTTTCTTCAGCCAGTTTTCGAAATACGAGAACACGAAGCGGCTCAGGCCCTCCGCACCGGCCGCGGCAAGCCCAGTTCGGGATTGCGCAGGCGCTTGATGTCGTCGCGGAGAGCGGCCGCCTTCTCGAAATCCAGATTCGCCGCGGCCGCGCGCATCTGCTCCTGCAGCTCGCCGAGGTACGCGTCGAGCTGTTGCTGGTTGTGGAAGCGTTCGGTGCCGTCAACCGTGGCGGCCGGGGTCAGGTAGTCGCGCTCGTAGACGCTCGACATCACTTCGTCGATGGCGCGTGATGATGGAGGTCGGCGTGATGCCGTGCTCTTCGTTGTAAGCCGACTGGATGGCCCGGCGGCGCGTCGGTTTCGCTGATCGCCAGCTGCATCGATCTGGTGACCGTGTCGGCGTACATGATGACCTGGCCGTTGACGTTGCGCGCCGCTCGTCCCGACGTCTGGATCAGCGATCCGGCGGACCGCAGGAAGCCCTCCTTGTCAGCGTCCAGAATCGCCACCAGCGAGACTTCCGGCAGATCGAGCCCCTCCCGCAGCAGGTTGATGCCGACCAGGACGTCGAATTCGCCGCGCCGGAGATCCCGCAGGATCTGGATGCGCTCGAGCGTCTCGATGTCCGAATGCAGGTAGCGGACCCTGACACCCAGCTCCTGATAGTACTGCGTCAGGTCCTCGGCCATCCGCTTCGTCAGCGTCGTCACGAGCACGCGCTCGCCGCGGCCGGCGCGCGTCCGGATCTCGCTGCAGCAGGTCGTCCACCTGGCCTTTGACCGGGCGTACGTCGATCGGCGGGTCGATCAGCCCGGTCGGCCGGATGATCTGCTCGACCACGACACCCTGCGACTTGGACAGCTCGTAGGGACCGGGCGTCGCAGACACGAAAACCACCTGCCGGACCCGCTTCTCCCACTCGTCGAAGTTCAGCGGCCGGTTGTCGAGCGCCGACGGCAGCCGGAAGCCGTAGGCGACCAGCACTTCCTTCCGGGCCCGGTCGCCCGCGATACATCCCGCGCACCTGCGGGACGGTCTGATGGCTCTCGTCGACGACGATGATCGCATCGTCCGGGAGGTAATCGAGCAGCGTCGGCGGCGGTTCGCCGGGCGCGCGTCCGGTGAGATGGCGCGCGTAGTTCTCGATGCCGTGGCAGTAGCCGATCTCGCGGATCATCTCGAGGTCGAACATCGTCCGCTGGTGCAGGCGCTGGGCCTCGAGCAGCCGCCCTTCCTTTTCGAGGTCGCCGCGACGTTCGGCCAGCTCTTCCTTGATCGTCTCGACCGCCTTCTTCGTCCGCTCGCGCGGCGCCACGAAGTGTGACTTCGGATAGACGGCGGTCTTGTCGTGCCGGTGAAGCGTCTTGCCGGTCAGCGGGTCGAAGGTGGACAGGGCGTCCACGTCGTCGCCGAACAGTTCGATGCGCAATCCCGTCTCTTCGTAAGACGGGTACACCTCGATGATGTCACCGCGGACGCGGAACGTGCCGCGGCCGAAATCGTGGTCGTTGCGCTCGTACTGAATCTCGACCAGCTTGCGCAGGATCTCTTCACGGGTGATGCGCTGTCCGCGCTCGAGCGGCAGCAGCATGCCGTAGTAGGCCTCCGGCGATCCGAGGCCGTAAATGCACGACACGCTGGCGACGATGATCACGTCGCGGCGTTCGAAGAGCGACCGGGTCGCGGACAGGCGCATCCGGTCGATCTCTTCGTTGATGGTCGCTTCCTTCTCGATGTAGGAGTCGGTGGCCGGGACGTAGGCCTCCGGCTGGTAGTAGTCGTAGTAGCTGACGAAGTACTCGACCGCGTTGTCAGGAAAGAAGCGGCGGAATTCCTGGTAGAGCTGCGCGGCCAGGGTCTTGTTGTGGACCATGACCAGCGCCGGACGGTTGACCTTGGCGATCGTCTGCGCCATGGTGAAAGTCTTGCCCGAACCGGTGACACCGAGCAGCACCTGATGCGAATCGCCGCGGTCGAGTCCGGCCACGAGCTCGCCGATGGCGCGCTCCTGATCGCCGGCCAGGGAGAAATCGGAGACGAGGTTGAAGCGGTCGTACATGGACGGCATACGAAACTCGCATCGTACCAGACGGCGGGGGGCGGGGGCTAGGGACTGGACCTGCTACCTCTGATACCGCGCGAAATAGCCTTTGCGCGAACGCAGGCGCAGATCGTGGCCATCCTTTCGCGTCAGACGGACCTCGACCTTCCGCCAGGTTCCGTCGGCCTTGTCGTTCGTGGACAAATAGCCGAGCGTGTATTGCGCCCGGATTTGCGCCACGACCTTCTCGTACACTTTGTCGAGCTCCTTGATGTCGACCGGAAAGAACGCCTGACCGCCGGTGACGTCGGCGATCTGCTGCAGAATGGCGCGCTGCATGCTCTTAGTGGACGACGACTGGTGTTCGAGTTCGCCGATCGCGTAGATGGTGACGTCGGATGCCTTCAGCAGGTCGACCAGTTCGCGGTAGTCCATCGAGCTGCGGGTGTCGCCGCCGTCGGTGTAGAGCAGCATGATCTTCCGGCCGTCCTGCCCCGCCGCGCCGTCAAGATATGTGCCGATGGCGTCGTAGAGCGCGGTGGATCCGCCTGCCTTTTTCAGTCGAATGCGCTCGATGAGACGCGGGAAATCGCTCTGGCTGTACCGCGCGGTTCGCACCTCGGTGTCGAAGTCGACCACCGTCACGTCAGCGGCGTCCGTCAGCGTGTTCAGGAACTTGATCGAGGCGGTCTTGCTGAAGTGCAAGTCCTCGCCCATGCTCTCGCTGACGTCGAGCAGCAGCCCGAGGTGCAGCGCCGGGGCATCGGTCACCGCCGCGCCGGCGTCGAAGTAGCGGACGACCTGCTTCGCGCCGTCTTCGTAGAGCTCGAAATCGTCGGTGGTCAGCTGCTGGATCAACGCGCCCTTTTTGTCGGAAACGGTCACTCCGACGTTGACCAGATCGACCCGCGACCGGAACGTGTCCTGCGCGGTGGCGCGTGCGGCGGACGCCAGGAGCGCGATGGACAGGCAGGCGGCGCGGATCGCTCGTCCGGCGTGCCTTGACGGCGCGCGTTGTGTCCCCACGGACACGCACTCTACACCTTCGGCCGGGACGCGGCTACCTCGGCGGGGCGTATAATCTCAGGTTGGTACGCTGATGCGGTGTCTAGCTGTCTGCCAGGACGAACTGGTCATCAGGATGCTCGACGAAATCCTGCTGCCGGGATTCGAGGTCGAGTTCATCGTCGAGAACCGGCCGCTCGCGCGCCGCCTCCACGAGGCCGGTGTGACCGTCACACCCGGCGACCCGCGCCGTACCGACACCTATCTCAAAGCCGACATCGGTCCCGGCACCTGCGTCATCATCGAGGACAACGGCAGACGCAGTCCGAAGAAGATGCTCGAAGCGGTGCGCGCCGCCGGCGGCTCGCTGGTCTACGTCCTCGGGATCGGCACCGAGGCGACCGGCAAGCGCGCCGAGGAGTTCCACGCCGAATTCCCTGACGTCTCATACCTGTCGATGTCGGAGCTGTTCGGCGGACCGCTGCTGACCGAGTTCAGCCGGTCGCTGACCCGCGCCCGCGTCCAGCAGTATCAGCGCTATTTCAGCGACGCCGATCGCGTCCTGATCCTGCTGCACCACGACCCGGATCCCGATGCGATGGCCAGCGGCCTCGCGCTGCGCAACGTTCTGCGCCGGACCAAGGCGACAGCGATCATCGGCGCGATTCAGGGTGTGACCCGACCGGAAAACCTGCGGATGGTCAATCTGCTCGACATCCACGTCGAGCCGATCACGATCGACGGCTTGAAGGAATACGACCGCATCGCGATGGTCGACGTGCAGCCGCACTACTTCGGCGGATTGATCGATCGCGTGGATCTCGTCATCGATCACCATCCCGAGCAGCCGGGCTACACCGCCGTGTTCAAGGACATCCGCCAGGACTACGGCTCGACCTCGACCATCCTGACCGAGCACCTGCGCGCGGTTGACGTCAACATCTCGGAGCGCACCGCCACCGCGATGCTCTACGCGATCAAGTCCGACACGCTCTTCTTCAATCGATCCGACCAACCGCGTGGACCTCGAGGCGTTCTCCTACCTCTACCCGCTTGCCGACGCCGCGATGATTCGCAAGATGGAGGGCGCCGAAATCACGCTCGAGCGGCTCGACTACGTGATGAAGGCCTACAAGGGCGGCACGCTGTCCGAACAGGTGTTCTGCGCGTTCCTCGGCGTGTCCGCGCGCGAAGACTTCATCCCCTACGTCGCCGATTTTTTCCTGCAGCTCGAAGACGTCAAATGGACGGTGATCGCCGGCATCGTGAACGACACCATGGTCGTGTCGGCACGCAATCTCGGCTACACGAAGAACGCCGGAGAGTTCGTCCGGCGCTTTTTCTCGGATCTCGGCAGCGCCGGCGGACACCGCGCGATGGCCAAGGCCGTGGTCCCCATGCGCGCGTTCCGGGAGAAGTTCGGCGACCTGACCGGAGATCAGATCGGCCCGCGCCTGCAGGAGATGGTCCACGAGTTCCTGCAACACGAGCCTTCGGCGAAGTTAGAAATGAAAAGTCAGAAGTTAGAACTGGAAGTCAAGAAGTAGCGCGGGCCTTTCAGGCCCGCGTCTGACGCGACCCTAAAAGGGTCGCACTACACCGACAGAGCCTGATCGAGATCGGCAATCAGGTCGGCCGCGTCTTCCAATCCTACCGACAGCCGCAACATCCCTTTGGTTACTCCGGCGTCCTGCAGCTGCTGGTCGGTGTGTCCCCACTGCGAGGTGAGCACCGGCATGCTGATCAGGCTCTCCACCCCGCCAAGGCTCGCGGCGCGCTTGATGACGGCGAGCCGGTCGTAGAGCCGCGCGGCGCGGTCGTAACGGCCGTCCAGGTCGAAACAGACCATGCCGCCGAAGCCGGTCATCTGGCGCTTTGCGATTTCGTGATCGGGATGCGACGTCAGCCCCGGGATAGTAGACGTGGCTGACCCGCTTGTCCTGATCGAGAAAGGCGGCGACGGCGGCCGCGTTCGCATTGTGCTGCGCGACGCGGAGCGGCAGCGTTTTCAGCCCCCGGCCGAGCGCGTAGGCGGGATGCGGATCCATCACCGTGCCCAGCAGCCGCCGCGCCTTCTCGATTGGCGCCAGCAACGCCTTTGGACCCGACACCACGCCGCCGGTCACGTCGCTGTGGCCGTTCAGGTATTTGGTGGCGCTCTGCATCGACAGGTCGATGCCCATCGCCAGCGGCTGCTGGTTGATCGAGCTGGCGAAGGTGTTGTCGATGACCGAAAGCACACCGCGCGCCTTGCACGCGTCCGCGACCCGCTTGACGTCCACGCACCGCAGCGTCGGGTTGATTGGCGACTCGAACCAGACCATCCGGGTCTTGTCGCTGAACACGCGCTCGAGGTTCGCCATTTCGTCAAGCGAGATGAACCGCGGGGTGATCGCGAAGTTCGCCAGCAGATCGTGCAGCAGGTGGAACGTGCCGCCGTAAATGGCGGCGCCGCACAGCACTTCGTCACCCGCCTTGAGATGCGCCATCAGGATCGTCGCGGTCGCGCCCATTCCCGACGAAAACGTCAGCGCGGCCTCGGCCCGATCCACGGCCGCGATCTTTGCTTCGGCGCTGACGACGGTCGGATTGGTGTAGCGGGAATAGAGGTGCTTCGACGAACGTCCCTCGTTGTAATCCAGCACCTCGGCGGCGCTGTCGAAGATGAACGTCGTGGTTTCGTAAATCGGCGTCGTCAGCGGCACCGCCGCTTCGCGATCGACGGCACCCGCGTGAATCAGTTCGGTAGACGGCCCCTTCATGACACTCCTTGTTCCATGCGTTCGCCGCTCGCGCCGACCACCGGCTCGATGAACTGATGATAGGCATCCTCGTAGCCGCGGCCCATCAGCTCGCTCAGTCCCTGGCGCCGATGCGATCGATCGTCGTAGCCGCCGGCGAAGTCGAACGGGCCAATCGGGTTGTGCGACGGGCGGATCGTGAAGATGCGGACGCCGCCCGTGGTCGTGGTCGCGTCGCGGACGATTGCGCACTCCGACGACTGGACGTACTCGCCGAGACGCCCGCGGCCATCGCGGCGCCGGCTGGAAAGCGTGTGCGGACCTGGCGCTTCGGCCGAGCCGGAAACGAGCAGAATCTGCTCGACATCCAGTTCGATCAGCTCGTCAACCAGACGGATCAGGCCGGCCGGCCGGTCGCTGAGCCGATGCGTCTCGCCGCGCCAGTAGCCGTCCGCGGCGAACGTGATGTTGTGCCAGTCGGTGGCCAGCGGGACGCTCAACGCGCCGGCGATGGCGTCGCACAGGTGGTCCCGGGCCAGGCCCGCAAGGTCGAACACCTCGGCACGGCGGCTCTCGGCCGCTTCAGTGGTCGGCCGCCGGAACAAGCGACGGCGACGGCCTTCGCCGACCAGCGCAAAGGTGAGGTCGCGGTGCGCGTCGATGTCGTGGACGGAAAGGAGCAGCTCGCGGAATCCCGGCTGCCCGACGTTGTCGGCGAGCAGCTCGGTGTAGCGCCGGCCCAGTTCCGCGGGCGTCGGCATCCTGACGTTGGCCGCGCCACGCACCAGGTCCCACATGACCTGCCAGCAGTGATCAATCGCCCCGGCGGCGGAGAGCGGCGGGCGGACCATGAACCACCAGAACGCGCCTCGCCCGCTGCGATCGCCGTGCATCCAGCCGTCCGCCAGCGCCGCCGCGCCTGCGGCGCCAAGCACCAGCACCGCCAGCCGCGGCAGCCAGGTCGGCAGCGCGTCCGGCGCGAACGCCCGCTCCGCCAGCTGCAGATAGGCGGTCACCAGTCCACCGGCGCCGCCGAGACCGACCATCTTCATGACGAAATCAATCGGGAAGACGATCGATCCGATCGCGACGGCCACAATCGGCAGCACCACGATGGCGAGCGCGAGTCCGAGAGTCCACGCCACCAGCTTCGGTATGCCGCGCCAGCCGTAGAGACCTCGCACAGAGGGCCTCAGCCAGAAACCCTTGTCGTCCCACAGGCGCTGCGAGCCATCAACGGCCGCGAACAACGCACCGACCACGCCGACGCCGCGACCCGCGACGATGTCGATCTTGACGCCGGCTTCGTGGAGCGCCCGCAGTACGCCGGCGTGGTACGCACCGGCCGTGCCGGTGCCGGTAAAGGCGAGCGCGGTTCGGCGTTGAGGAGAATAAGAGTCTGCGGCCGGAAGAGGTGGCGGTGCCGGAGTGTCGCCGAAGCGATCCGTCATCAGGCAGTTTCGTCGTGAATCGTCGAGAGACTCACGATCTCGAACTCGCGCTTCCCGCCGGGCGTCGTCACCACCACCGAATCGCCGGGTTCCTTGTTGATCAAGGCGCGGCCGATCGGCGACGTCGTCGAGATCAAGCCCTTGTCGGCGTCGGCGTCTTCGGGCATCACCAGCTGGAACACCAGCTTGTCGCCGTTGTTCTCGACGACGTGCAGCGTCGAGCCGAAGCCGGATCGATCCTTCGGAATGCGATCGACGTTGATCAACGCGATTTCGGCGACGCGCTTCTGTAGCATGCTGATGCGCGATTCGACCAGGCGCTGCCGCTCCTTGGCCGCCTGGTACTCGGCGTTCTCACGCAGATCCCCCAGCTCGCGGGCGCGCTTGATTTCTTTCGGCAGCTCCAGCTTCAGCTCGTGGTTCAGCGTCGCGAGTTCGTCTTCGAATTTCTTGATCAGCCGCTCTTTCATGGACTCCAACCCTAAATCGGCGCAATCGTACCACAGTGCTATCCTTCCGCGTGACCATTACGAGCCGTCAGAATCCGCTGGTCGCGCGGTTTCGCGAGGCCGCGCGCGGTGGCCCTGACAACCTGCTGCTTCTCGACGGCGCGCACCTGGTCGCCGACGCGTTTGCGAGCGGGGTGACGTTGACGACCGTGGCGGTGACGCCGGCGGCGCTCGAGCGTGCTGAACTCTCGCCGCTCTTGTCGGAACTGACCCGGGCCGGGATCGAACTCGCGACCGTCTCATCCGTAGTGATGGGCGCGCTCAGTCCGGTGCGGACACCGAGCGGCATCGTCGCACTCGCGGAACGTCCGACGTCAGCAGGTGATCGCATCTACGCGGGCGGCCTGGTCGTGATTGCAGTGGATGTACAGGATCCCGGCAATGTCGGCGCGATCGTTCGAGTCGCCGAGGCCGGCGGCGCCTCCGGCCTCGTTGCCACCGCAGGCACCGCCGATCCTCTAGGCTGGAAGGCGTTGCGAGGTTCGATGGGAAGCGCGCTGCGGCTCCCGATTGTCGCCGCCGCGGACGTCGAGGCCATCGTCGCCGACGCTCGGCGCCGGGGATTCCGCATCATCGCGACGGTACCGCGCGGCGGACGCTCGCCTGCCGATGCGGACTTGTCTGGATCCGTGGCTCTGCTCATTGGCGGTGAAGGCCGTGGACTGGACGAGGCGCTGATCGATGGCGCGGACGAACGCGTCACCATTCCAATGGCCGCGCCGGTCGAGTCGCTGAACGCGGCGGTCACTGCAGCGCTGTTGATCTACGAAGCACGCGCTCAGCGAAGTAAAAAGTTAGAAGTTAGAAGTTAGAAATGCATCCTCTATTTCCGGAAGAAGACTCGCCGAAGGTCGCGGCTCGCGCGCCACTGGCCGAGCGTATGCGGCCGCGGACCTTCGACGAGTTCGTGGGTCAGCAGGACCTGCTCGCGCCCGGCAAGCCGTTGCGCGAAGCGATTGAGCGCGACCTGCTCCAATCGATCATCCTGTGGGGTCCGCCCGGCACCGGCAAGACCACACTCGCGCGCATCGTCGCGGATTTGACCAAGGCGCGCTTCGTGTCGTTCAGCGCGGTGCTCGCCGGAATCAAGGAAATCCGCGAGGTGATGGCGGAAGCCGAGCGTCTCCGCCGGAGCACCGGCCGACGCACGATTGTGTTCATCGACGAGATTCACCGCTTCAACAAGGCCCAGCAGGACGCCTTCCTGCCGCGCGTCGAAGCCGGCGACATCGTGCTGATCGGCGCGACGACGGAGAACCCGTCCTTCGAGGTGAACGCCGCCTTATTGTCACGATCGAAGGTGTTCGTCCTGCACGGCCTGACCGTCGAAGAGGTCGCCTCCATCATGCGTCGCGCGCTGACCGATACCGAACGCGGACTCGGCAACGAGCCGGTGTCGATCGACGACGATGCCCTGAACGCGATCGCGTTGTACTCGAACGGCGACGCGCGATCGGCGCTGAACCTGCTCGAACTGAGCCTCGCTGCCGCACCGTCCATCGACCTTCGCCGTCATGTGGACGTCGGCCGTGTCGAGCAGACGATTCAGAAACGGGCGCTGCTCTACGACAAGTCCGGCGAGGAGCACTACAACATCATCTCGGCGCTGCACAAGTCGATGCGCAACAGCGATCCCGACGCGTCCGTCTACTGGCTGGCGCGGATGGTGGAAGCCGGTGAGGATCCGCTCTATATCGCGCGGCGTCTGGTCCGCTTCGCGTCCGAAGACATCGGCAACGCCGATCCGCAGGCGCTCGTGGTTTCGATCGCGGCGAAGGACGCCGTCCATTTCATGGGCATGCCCGAAGGCAATACGGCGCTGGCACAGGCGGCGATTTATCTCGCGACCGCTCCCAAGAGCAACGCCATTTACGAGGCGTACAGCCGCGCCGCCGAGGACGCCCACCGCGACGTGGCCGAACCGGTGCCGCTGCACCTGCGCAACGCACCGACCAGACTGATGAAGGAGCTCGAGTACGGCAAAGGCTACAAGTACGCGCACAACGAGGCCGACGCCGTCGCAGACATGTCCTGCCTGCCGCCGGCACTCGAAGGTCGCAAGTACTACGAGCCGAAAGAACGCGGCTTCGAAAAGGAAATCAAACGGCGGCTCGACGGCTGGGAAGAAATCAAGAAGCGCCGCCGAACGAACGGTTGAACAGATCGTCAATCGCCCGCTGACCGTTGTCGAGCAGCTTTCGCGTCCCGGTGCCGGTGATATGCGGATGCGTGACGACCGGGCCATCCGACGCGCTGCGCGGCTGCCACTCGACACCGGCCCAGGTGAACCAGCGATCCTTCCCCTGATCGAAGACGTGCAGCGGCTTGTTGCACAGCTTGGCGAACTCCGCGCCCCAGCCGGTGCCGCCGCGCACGGTGCCGTCCGCCAGAATCACCCCGACGACGTAGATTTCCTGGCCGTTGTTGACCTGATACCAGAGTGTCTGCAGTACCTTGCGGATGGTCGGCGCGTCGGCGTAGCGGCGACCCATGAGGCGGGCGACGTACTCGAGGCTGACGTCGCCGGACTGCAGCTCCTCGTGGTTCAGGACCCGGACGCCGCGATGACGCGCGATCTTGTGGCCCTCGAAGGTGAAGTTCACCTCCTCCACGCCGTGCTGCTCCGCGCACGCACCAAACGCGGCTTCGGCACCAGCGGCCCCGCCGCTGAAGAGAATGGCGTCGTCTGGGTTCATTTGTGCCTCTCCTCCGGGTCTGCGATCATAGCACCCACGATGGACGCTTCAGCCAGACGCTACCGGGCCGGCGAATCGGTCGAGGACTTCTGCCGGGCCTGCAAGACCGATCGGATGCATACGGTCGTCGCGGCTGACGCGGACGGCAGACCGATCCGGGTGGATTGCGGCTACTGTCACAGCGAGCACAACTATCGTGGCGGTGGCCGCATCGGCGTCGGCGGGCCTGAAAGTCCCGCCCCACACTCGGACAGCAGGCGCAACGGCGATCCCGACAACCGTATTGGCCGAGCGGAGAGGCCCGCCCCACGTCCGGAAAGTCCTGGCGCCGGCCTTTCAGGCCCGCGAGACCGTACGGCCTCGACCAGAGAGCCATTCCCCATCGTCTCCGAACGCGAAAGGACAGGACCGCCGATGACGACCGATCGCGACGCCGATCTCGAATTGCTGCTGCGGCGAATCATCCGCGAGGAGACCGGCATTACGCCGGTGGCGCCGGCCGAGAAATGGCGCGGCGGCACGTTGGTCCTCCGTCCAGGAACCGCCGGCCTGCAGGAAAAGAGCTGGCCGATCGAAACGTTCTTTCACAAGGTCGTGATGCTGCGCAATCGCCTGCGCACGCTCGAGCAGCAGGTCAACAGCGCCGAGCTGACTGACGAAGTGAAAGTCCGCTTACAGGGCTACATCAGCGGCTGCTACGGCACGCTCACCAGCTTCAACGTGCTGTTCGCCGACGAGGCGGATCAGTTCAAAGGCTCGAGCGGCGACTGACCGGCGGCCTCGCGGGACTTGGGGCTGGGGCTGGGGGCCGGGGAATCACGGAACAGTCATCTTCAGCGGCGCGTGCTGAACCGCTTCAGGCGCCTCCATCGTGCGTACGGTCAGCACGAGACCGCCGTTCCCAAGCGCGGCCCGGTCCGACGGCTGCAGCACCACTGTTCCCGCTGATTCGCTCGCCTTGTTCGTCATCAGCGTCGCCAGCGCCGGTCCGTTCGGTCCGCGATGCAGAGACGCTACGAGTGGTTTGGTCGAGACCGCGTCCCAGGCCAGCAACGACTGCAACGGATCGAACGAGAACGTCACATGCGCTCCGCCGAGGTTGACGACGAACCCTGTCGCGGCTGGCGGACGTCCGCCAGTCAGCGCTGGCGTCGACGAAGGAGCGCGGCGCGGGTGCACGGCCTGCTCATATGCGAATGCCATCGCCAGAAGCCTCGGCTCGCTCCAGGCCGCGCCGAGCAACTCGACGCCGACCGGCACGCCGTCATCGGTGAACCCCGCCGGCATGCTGATCGCCGGCAGTCCCGGTACTCGGACTGAGCTGGCAGTTCTCGGCACCGCGCTGTGGTTCGCCAATCAGCGCCGCCTTCCGGCGCAGCGTCGGATACGCCAGCGCATCCAGCTTTTGGTCGTGCATCAGCGCGGCCACCAGCGTCGATAACTCCGTGCGCTTGGCGCGAGCCTGCGCGACATCCGGCGTGTCCTGAGAGGTGCGCGCGTCCCTGCGCTTGAAGTTCGCATCGAGGGCCACGGCATAATCGCCGCGCTCGAGAATCTCGTGGAGTGAGTGCACCGGCGCGTTGGGCCAGTGCGATAGATACTGAATGAGGTCGAACTTGAACTCGGCGTCGATCACGCTCGACAGGCGCATCTGATCGTCGACGCCGTGCATCACGACGTCCACGATCTCGGCGCCCGCTTTGGCCATCGCGTCGAGCGCCCGGCGATCGATCGCCGTCACCTCTTCATCGTCCGGCAACGAGCCGAACATTTCTTTCACGGCCCCGATTCTCACGCCTTTCAGTGCGTCCGGCTTCAGCAGATCGCGGTAGCTGACCGGAACGTGGCCGACGCTTCCGCTGGTGATCTCGTCGTCCGGATCGGCGCCGACCGTGACGTCGAGCATCACTGCGAGATCCGTGACGCTGCGAGCCAGCGGCCCGCCGATGTCCTGCGTATGCGAGAGCGGGACGATACCGCTGCGGCTGGAAAGGCCGGCAGTGCCGCGAAGACCGAAGAGGTTGTTGTTGGCGGACGGAATCCGGATCGAGCCGCAGGTGTCGCTTCCCATGCCGGCCGCGGCGAAGCTTGCCGCGACGGCCGTTCCGGTGCCGCCGCTCGATCCGCCGGGGTTACGGGACGGCACGTACGGGTTGCGCGTCTGTCCTCCGGCCGAGCTGATCGTCGTGATGCCGGAGGCGAGCTCGTGCAGGTTGGTCTTGCCGATGATGATGGCGCCGGCATCGCGCAGCCGCTTCACCTGGAACGCGTCGCGGCCGGTCATGAAGCCGGTGAGCGCCAGCGTGCCGGCGGTCGTCGGCATGTCCGCGGTCTCGTAGTTGTCTTTGATGACGATCGGGATGCCGTGCAGCGGTCCGCGTGGTCCGCGCGCGGCACGTTCGCGATCGAGGGCATCGGCCACCTCGAGCGCCTTCTGGTTCATCGCGATCATCGAATTGAGCTGCGGTCCGCCCATGTCGTAATCGCGGATGCGTGTCATGTAGGCGAGGACGAGCTCTCGCGACGTGACCGCTCCGGAACTGAGCGCCGACTGGAGTTCGGCAATCGACTTTTCGCTGACCTCGAAGGCCGGCCCTGACCGGACCGCCTGCGGTTGCCGCGCCGCGTCGATTGCGATCGGACATACGGCCAGCGCCGCGGCGATCAGTGCCGCCAGCGCCAGTCTGCGGATCAACGTGCCGCCCATGCGCTGATCTTCGCGTGCAGGAAGCTGACTGGTACGGCGCCATCCTCCAGCACCCGGTCGTGAAAGCTCTTGATGTCGAACTTCTGGCCCATCACCCGCTGTGCCTCCTCGCGCGCCTTGCTGATCTCGAGTTTGCCGAGCATGTACGACGTCGCCTGACCGGGATAGATGATGTAGCGATCCACCTCCGACGCCACATCGTCTTTGTCCTCGGCGGTGTGCGCGAGCATGTAGTCGATCGATTGTTGACGGGTCCAGCCGAGGGTGTGGATGCCGGAATCGACGACCAGGCGCGCGGCCCGAAGCGCCTGACTGGACAGCATGCCGAGGCGATCGAGGTCACCGGAGAACAGATGCATCTCGTCGGCGAGCCGCTCGGTGTACAGCGCCCATCCTTCGGTATATCCGGAGTTTCCCAGGTAGCGTCCGATCGGGTGAATCTCCTTCCGCTCGAGCGCGATTGCGCCCTGCAGATGGTGACCCGGGATGGTTTCGTGGAACGCGGTCGATTCAGATTCGACGCGGCTGTGTTTTTCAGCCTGATACGCGTTGATGAAGAAGACCGCTGGACGGCTGCCGTCTTCGGCCGGCGGGTTGTATTCGTTGGGGCCGTTCTTCTCCCTGAACTTCGGATAGGGCTGGATGACCACGTCGGCCTTGGGAAGCAGGCCGAACCAGTCGTGCATCTTGCCTTTCGCACGCGCCAGCGCGGCCTGCGAGTAGCCGATCAGGTCCTCGCGGCTCTTGAACAGGTATTTCCGGTCCGTGCGCGCCCGGAGCAGCAACTTCGGGACGCTGCTGGTCTGGAACGACCGTTCACCGATCGCCTTCATCTCGGCGTCGAGCTGCGCGATCAACGTCAACCCGGTCGCGTGCACCTCCCGCGCCGGCACCGGCAGCGAGCTGTGATAGCGAACCGAGGCGTCGTAGCACGCCGCTCCATCCGGGTTGGCGGAGACGGCGATCGCCTCGCGCGCGGCCGGCAGGTATTCCTTCGTCAGGAAATCGCGATAGCGCACGAACGCCGGCACGATCTGCTCGCGGACCAGCAGGTCGAACTGCTGCTGAAACTCCGGCGTCTTGTCGCGGACCGACGGCGAATCGAACGGCGACTCGGCCAGCGGCGTCTTGATCAGCGTGTCCATCTGATCGATGACCAGCCGCACGTTGCCCTTCGGCGCTGAGTAGCCCGCCGCGAGCCCCTCGCGCAGGTTCGAGATCTCGGTGTCGATGTAGCGTGGCAGCGTGCTCCAGCGCGCCAGCGCCTCCCGGCGGGCCGCATCGGTGCCGACCGGCTGAATCGTGATGGTGTAGCCGTCCTGGACCTGCCAGCCGTTGACGAACTGGCTGACCATCCAGAACTCGTTCCGGCAGACCCGGACGCCGATGGAGCTTTCGAGTTGCTCCCGGACAATCGCGTAGGTTGCGCGCAGCGGTTCGGCGGTGATCCCGGCCGGATCGATCGCGCGCGCCTGAGCCAGCCAGCCGTCCTCCTGGGCCTGCCAGGCCTTCAGCGCCGCGAGCGAATTGTCCGGCAGCTTGTCCTGAGGCCGTCCGGGGATCCCATAGAGGGTGATTTGATCCGGATTGCGCTGGAGGTAACCGTCCAGATAGGCGTTGGCCAGGGCGAGGACACGCGTATCCACCGGCTCCGGGACGGCCGCGGGCGACGGCGGCGGCTTGTCGGGACCACGTCCGCAGCCGGCAACGGCCGCCAGCAGACAAGCCCAGACAAAAGCAGTTGGCCGGTGTCTAACCATGCCGGATTATACTTTCCGCGCGGAGGCCGCATGGAGATCTCGGAGCGAACGGTTGGGGACGTGGTAGTCGTGGACGTGTCGGGGAAGATTACGCTTGGCGACGGCGGTGACGTGGCGCTGCGGGACAAGATGCGCAGCCTCATTCACCAGGGGAGCAAGAAGGTGCTGCTGAACCTCGGCGAGGTGTCGTACGTGGACAGCGCCGGGCTCGGCGAAATCGTCTCGTGCTATACGACCGTGACCAAGAACGGCGGTGCGTTGAAGCTGGTCGGGGTCACCAAGCGCATCAAGGATCTGCTCTCGATCACCAAGCTGCTGACGGTGTTCGAGTGTCACGATACCGAAGCGGAAGGCATGGCGAGCTTCACCTAGGCGAACGTCCTGACTGAAAAGGACCAGCCACAATCAACGCAGAGACCGCTGAGACCGCCGAGATGTTCTCTTCTCATATTGAACTCTCTGCGAGCTCCGCGTGCTCTGCGTTAAACGTTGTCGCCGTCTAGCGCGTCACTCGGGTCAGGCCCCACCCGGCCACGAAAATCGCGATGCCGATGCCAAACAGCTTCGGGTCCGGCCCCATCGGACCAGCCGTCAGCACGTCCACCAGCAGTTCGAACATCCCGAGCAGCATCGCCAGGCGGCCGATGTAGTACAGCGTCAGCTTCATATGCGATCGAAGTTCTTCTCGACCTCGCGCCGCGTCAGTCGCAGCATCACCGGACGGCCGTGCGGGCAGATGGTGGAGTAGGACGTGGCCCTCAGCTCGTCGAGAATGTGCGCCATCTTTTCGTAGGTCAGCGGATAGTTGGCCTTCACCGCCGCGTGGCAGGCAGTCAGCGCGGCGATCCGCTGCAACGCCTCCTGCACCTGCGCGCCGCGATCGAGTCCCTCGAGATCCTCCGCCAGCGCCAACAGCGTCTTCGAACTGTCCGCCGCGCCGAGCAAGGCCGGCACCGCAGCGACCGCGATCGTCCCGCTCCCGAACGGTTCGATCTCAAAACCGAGCTGCTGCAGTTCCCGCTGACGATTCACCAGCACCTGCTGCGCCGACGCCGACAGCTCCATGACGATCGGGATGAGCAGGCGCTGCGACTCGAGGCCGCCGGCGGTGAGTCGCTCCATCACCCGCTCGAACAGCACACGCTCGTGCGCAACATGCTGATCGATGATCGCAATCCCCTCATCGTCCACCGCGATGATGAAGGTGTCGCGGAACTGACCGAGCGGGATCATCGGTTTGATCTCGACTACGGCGTGAGATTGGGGCTGGTGCGAAGGTGCGGCGTGCGAGGGTGCGTCGTGCGAAGGTGCCTGGCCGGAAGGTGCGACGGGCGATGGTGCGCCGTGCGTGTTGATGTCCCGCTTCAGCGCGACCACATCGCCAAACTCTCCACGACCGGACACCGGGATCGGCCGGCTCTCGTTCGGCATCCACCGGTTCGGATACACGCCGCCCGATAACACACCCGGCAGCGACGCGTTGACGGGCGCCGCCACCGGCACGTGCTCCGGCCGCAACTGGAGCTGCGGTGCACCGCTGTGGCCGAGCGCGTCCATCAGCGCCCGGCGCACCACCTGGTGCACGAGCGACTGATCGCGAAAGCGGACCTCGGCCTTGGTCGGGTGAACGTTCACATCGAGCGCATCGGGCGCCATCTCGAGGAACAGGTGCACCTCGGGACTGCGCTCCTTGATCGTTGCCTGGCTGTAGGAATCGATGATGGCGTGCGCGATGGTCTTGTCTTTGACGATGCGACGGTTGATGAAGACGTTTTGCGGCCCGCGCGTCGGTCCCTGTTCCGCCAGCGCCGCGATGAAGCCGGTCAGCCGGATGCCGCCCGCCTCTTTCCGCACTTCCATCAGGTCGCTGCGCTCACCGTAGACCTGATACAGGCGATCGCGAAGCGACACCGCCGGCGGCGCTTGCAGCACGGTGCGGTTCGCGCTGGTCAGCGTAAACCCGATCTCGGGATTCGCGAGCGCGAGCTGGGTCACGACGCGCGACACCTGCGCGGATTCAGCGCCGTCCGACTTCAGGAACTTGCGGCGGGCGGGCAGGTTGTAAAACACGTCGTTGACTTCGACGATCGTCCCAACCGCGGCGCCGACCTCGGCGACCGACGCCACCGTGCCGCCGTTGACGCGAATCTCGGTGCCGCTCTGCTGACCTTTGGCGCGCGTCCGCAACACGAAATGCGAGACCGACGCAATCGACGGCAGCGCCTCGCCGCGGAACCCCAGCGTCGCAATCGACGCGAGATCGTCAGACCGGCTGATCTTGCTGGTGGCGTGCCGCTCGATCGCCAGCCGGGCATCCTCGGGGTCCATGCCTTCCCCGTCGTCTTCCACGCGGACCTGCTGCTTGCCGCCCATCTCGACATGGATGGTCAGTCGCCTGGCGCCGGCGTCGATCGCGTTTTCGACCAGCTCCTTGACGATCGAAGCGGGACGCTCGACGACTTCGCCGGCGGCGATCTGGTTGGCGAGGTCGAGCGGAAGGCGATTGATCTTGCCCATGAGGTCCAGGAGATCAGAGCCAGCGGCGGCCGGCGGCGACCAGGCCGGAGGCGGCGATCAGGAGACCCGCGAGACGATCCTGCAGCGCGGACACCTCGTCGGCCATCCGTACCAGGTGATCGTCGACGTCACGGAAGCGCCAGGCCATCTCGGTGCTGATGTCCACGAACTCGCGGCGTGCCATCCGATCCACCGCATCCCGCTGCGCCCGGCAGATCGCGCCGAGCGCAAACGTCTCGCCTCGAATCGACAGCAGGTCCCGCACCAGTGCCGGAGACGGTTTGTCGAACAGCGCGGCATCGACGCGATCGACGCGGCCGCGCAGCTCCTCGAGGCGCGGCCGGAAGCCGTCGATGACCGCGTCGGCCACGCGATGGAACAGGCCGACCGACCCCTCGGACATCCACTGCGCGTTGTGGCGCGCGTTGTCCGCCAGCTCAGCGATCGCCTTCGATTCGCTCCAATGAACCGTCACCAGGAACGTCTGCCCGACGAAGCAATCGACCTCCTCGTCCTTGCCCCCAACCACGGCGAAGAGGTAGCCGTCGTAGGCCTCCACTTTCGGCGTCTGGCCCGCGGACATCGCATCCTCGACCGCCAGTCGATGAAACGCGAAGGTGTCGCGCAGCAGCAGCGATTCGGGAATCGACGGCGCTTCGAGATCCACCCAGAGAAACGCGCCGGCGGACGCACCGAGCCAGGCGCGATCGATTCGCGTCACCTGCTCGGTCCGCCCTTCGCGGCAGACGAAGATGGTGTTCAATCGCCGACTTTGACCGACAGCGCGGCCTGCGCCGCTGCCAGCCGTGCCACCGGCACCCGATAGGGGGATGCGCTGACGTAATCCAGGCCGACCTTGTCGAAGAAGTGAATCGACGCGGGATCGCCGCCGTGCTCGCCGCAGATGCCGAGCTTCAGATCCGGCCGTGTCTTACGCCCCAACTCGACGCCCATCCGCACCAGGCTGCCGACCCCTTCCGTATCGATCGACGCGAACGGATCGCGATCGAGAATCTTCTTGTCCTGGTAGATGCGCAGGAACTTGCCGACATCGTCTCGCGAAAAACCGTAGGTGAGCTGGGTCAGGTCGTTGGTGCCGAACGAGAAGAACTGCGCTTCGGCGGCGATCTGATCGGCGGTCACCGCGCCGCGCGGCACCTCGATCATCGTGCCGACCAGGTACTTGATCTTGACGCCCTGTTCCTTCATCACGTCCGCGGCGACTCGGTCGACGACCGCTTTCTGGTCGCGCAGCTCTTTCACGTGACCGACCAGCGGAATCATGATCTCGGGCACCACCTTCAGCCCTTCCTTGTTCAGGCGGCAGGCGGCTTCGATGATCGCGCGGGTCTGCATCTCGGTGATCTCCGGGTAGGTGATGCCGAGCCGGACGCCGCGATGGCCGAGCATCGGGTTGAACTCGTGCAGCTGTTCGACGCGTCGCAGCAGCTTCTTCTTCTCGTCGAGTTCCTTGCCCGGTCTTGCCGGTGGCTTCCAGCCGGGCGACCTCGACCATCAAGTCTTCGCGCTTCGGCAGGAACTCGTGCAGCGGCGGATCGATGGTCCGAATCGTGACCGCGCAGCCGCGCATCGCCTTGAATACGCCGTAGAAATCTTCCCGCTGCAGCGGCAGCAGTTCGTTGAGCGCCTTCCGGCGATCCGCCTCGTTGTCGGCGAGAATCATCTTCTGGACGATCGGGATGCGCCCCTCGCCGAAGAACATGTGCTCGGTCCGGCAGAGGCCGATGCCGCGCGCGCCGAACTTGTAGGCGAGCTCGGCCTGGTCTGGCAGGTCGGCGTTGGCGCGGATGCCCAGTCGCCGGAACTTGTCGGACCATGTGAGCAGCTTCTCGAAGCGCTGATAGATGTCGGATTTCGCCGGCTGGCAGCGTGCCGTCGAGCACCTGCAGAATCTCGCTCGGCTTCGACGCGACCTGCGCGATCTTGACCTCGCCAGTGAGCCCGTTGAAGGAAATGTAATCGCCTTCCTTCACCGTGTGGTCCTTGATCCGGAACGACTTTGCCTTTCTCGTCGATCTCGAGCTCGCCGGCGCCGACGATTGACGGCTTGCCCATCTGGCGGCCGACGACCGCGGCGTGCGAGGTCATGCCGCCGGTGGCGGTCAGGATGCCCTGCGCCACGAACATGCCGTGGATATCGTCGGGGACGGTCTCGCGCCGGACGAGAATCACCTGCTTGCCCTGGTTCGCCCACTCGACAGCGTGGTCGGCGGAGAACACGACCTGACCGCTCGCCGCACCTGGTGACGCCGGCAATCCGGTGGTCGCCGTCGGCAGCTTTTTCCACTCGTTCTGGTCGAAGCCGGGTGCGAGCAGCTGATTGAGCGCCTCGGGATCGACGAGCAGGATCGCTTCCTTCGGCGTCAGCAGCTTCTCGGCGACCAGATCGGTGGCGATCACCACCGCCGCGTATCCGGTGCGCTTGCCGCTGCGGGTCTGCAGCATGAACAGGCGCTCGTCCTGGATCGTGAACTCGAAGTCCTGGACGTCCTTGTAGTGCTTCTCGAGCCGGGTCGTGATGTCGCGCAACTGCTTGTAGGCCTTCGGCAGGACGTCGCTCGAGCTCACGGATCGGCTGCGGCGTGCGCACGCCGGACGACCACGTCTTCGCCTTGCGCGTTGATCAGGAACTCGCCGTAGAACTCCTTCGCTCCGGTCGCGGGGCTGCGGGTGAAGCCGACGCCCGTGGCGGATCGATCGCCGGTATTGCCGAACACCATCATCTGCACGTTCACGGCGGTGCCGATGTGATCGGGGATATCGTAGATGCGGCGGTATTCGATCGCGCGCGCGTTCATCCAGGAACGGAACACGGCGTCGCGCGCCATGGTCAGCTGGACGCGCGGATCCTGCGGAAACGCCTTGCCGCTCTTCTTCTGGACCAGCGCCTTGTAGCGGGCGACCACGTCGCGCAAGCGCCGCTTCGTCGAGATCCGTATCGAGCTTCGAGCCGGTGGCCTTCTTGACCGACTCGAACTCGTGCTCGAACGCGTCCTTCGGAATCTCAAGGACGACGTTGCCGAACATCTGGATGAAGCGGCGATAGCTGTCGAAAGCGAAGCGACCGTTGCTGGTCCGGCGCTTCAACCCCTCGACGGCATCGTCGTTCAGTCCCAGGTTGAGGATCGTGTCCATCATGCCCGGCATCGAGAACTTGGCGCCGGAGCGGACCGAGACCAGCAGCGGATTCTCGGTCGAGCCGAGCGTCGCGCCGGCGGCCTTCTCGAGGCGTCTTCACCTGCTCGTCGATCTCGCGGTCGATCGCGGCCGGAATCTTCTGCTTTTCCTTGTAGTAGATCGTGCAGACGTCGGTGGAGATGGTGAAGCCGGGCGGCACCGGCAGGCCGGCGTTGGTCATCTCGGCGAGGCCCGAGCCCTTGCCGCCGAGCAGATCCTTCATGTTCCGGTTGCCGTCGGCTTTGCCGTTGCCGAAAAAGTATACGTACTGACGGGACTTGGGGCTCGGGGCTTGGGGCTTCGTTGGGCCGTCGCGCTCTTCTTTGCTGCAGGCTTCTTGGACATCGCTACTCCGTCGGTTCGTACATCTGGTCATTGGGTAATCTGGTATTGTCATGCAATCAGGGCAATTACGCTAGATGCCCGCATCACGCGCTGCAGCGGCCGGTTTCACCGACGCTCCAGCTTGCACGCCGGCTTCTCTTCGACCACGATCTCTGAGATGTCGGCAAGGTTGACGATCAGCTCTCGGAGTCTGCGAATGCAGGCAGCATCCGTCTGGCTTTCAGGATCTTCGGATCATCGGCCATGACGAGGACATCGGCGAAAAATTGGTCCACTGGCGCGGCTTGAACCGCGCAGTTCGCGCAACGCGCCTCGCGATAGTCGTCGCGCCGACGGCGACCGTGCCTCGACTGCACCTTGCGCTGCTCGATCTCCTGAACAGCGCCTTCTCAGACGGCTCAGTACAATGCGATCGGAATGCCCGAGTTCTCGGCTAACGCAATGTCGCCATCGGAAGCCCTTCGTGATGTTCTTGACCCGCTTGAACAGAACCGCGAGGGCCTCGAAGTCCTTGTGTTGTCTCCCCTTCGACAGCGCTTCAATTCTGCGCAGCGCTCGCGCCGGCTGCTTCCAGAATGCGGCGATCGCCCGTGCTTCATCGGCTCGGAATCCACGACGCTCGAAAATATGAAACTCTCGCTCTCGAAGAAATTCGAAGAGCACGGCTCGCCAGGTATCGTCGGCCGTCTTGATCTGTCCGCCGTAGTTGATCGAACGCCTGATCGATGAATTGGTCGATTCCGGCCGGCATTTCCGCTTTGAAGAGGTCACCGCCGTCGATCAGGATCTTCATCACGCCTTGAGCGGCCCGGCGCAGGGCGTAGGGATCGCGCGAGCCGGTCGGCTTCTCTCCCGCTGCGAACAGACCGACGATCGTGTCGAGCTTGTCGGCCAGCGACACGGCTGCCCAGGTGACGGCGGCCTTGCCGAGCTGCGCCTTCGACGGCGGCGCGTCAGCCTCAACGCCGATCGGCAGGTAGTGGAAGTAGATCGCCTTCCAGACTTCTTCCGGCAGCCCGTCGGCGCGGGCGTAGACGCCGCCGATCGTGCCCTGCAGTTCGGTGAACTCCCGCACCATGTCGGTGGCGAGGTCGGCTTTCGCCAGGCGAGCCGCTTGTCCGGCCAGCTTCGCCGTCCGCCGCGTCGGCGCCGAGCGCCTCCCTGGCAATCCATTCGGCCAGCCGCTCGATCCGCTCGGCCTTCTCCTTGTAGGAGCCGAGTTTCTTGTGAAACAGCACGGTGCCGAGTCGATCGATCCGCGATTCGAGCGGCGACTTGCGATCCGCTTCCCAGAAAAAACGTGCGTCACGCAGGCGGGCGGTGACGACGCGCTCGGCGTTGCGGGCGATGGTGCGCTCGTTGTCCGGCTCGGTGTTGATCACCGCCAGAAACGCGTTCTTCAACTTCCCATCGTCACCTTCGACCGGGAAGTAGTGCTGGTGATGAATCAGCGTCGTGGTCAGCACTTCCTCAGGGAGTTCAAGAAACTCCGAGGCAAAAGTACCCGCAATCACGGACGGATACTCCACCAGGTCGGGTACCTCGTGCAGAAGGTCGGAGTCGTGCACCATGCGGCTGACACGTCCCTGCAGACGTTGCGCCTTGGCATCGAGCTCGCGGGCGATTTTGTTATGCCGCTCGCTGCGCTCGAGCATGACGAAATTCTCGAGCAATCGCGCGCGATACTCGTCGAACGACCTGACCTTGATGGCGCGTCCGGCGCGCCCGCTGGTCGTGAGAAAGCGATGACCGTAGGTGACGGCCCCGGTCGATACCTCCTGGACTTGCGATGTCTGCGCCGCGGCGGTGCGTCCAATCGAAAACGGCACGACCCGTCCGCCATAGAGGAACAGCATCCAGCGGATCGGACGGCCGAACAGCAGGTCGCCACGGCCGTCTTCGAGCATCGCATCCCAGTGCATGGCTTTCGGAAACGACAATCCACGCAGTGTTCCGCCGAGCACGTCCGGCAGCACGTCCACCGTTGCCTTGCCGCGCTGCCGCTTGCGAAAGGCCAGGTACTCGCCCTTCGGCGTGTGCACGCGCTCGAGCGCGCTGACATCTACGCCCTGCTTCGCGGCAAACCCGGCTGACGCCGGCGTCGGTGTGCCATCCGGCTTGAAGGCGGCCGCGACCGGCGGTCCATTCACCAGTTCCTCGAGGTCGCTCTGCCGCTCAGGAATCCTGACGATACGGACGGTCAGGCGACGCGGGGTGCTGAAGGTCTCGGCCGGCGATTCCGGCGCGAGCCGGTGTTCGCGCAGCTGCGCCGCGAGGATCTCGCCGACCTGGTTGGTGAGGCCGGGCAGCCAGCTTGCCGGCAGTTCCTCGCAGCCGATCTCCAGCAGCAGCTCGCGATCCATTACCGTACGCCCTCAACCGCCACGACGGGGTCGCTCTTCGGCGCGCCTTCGACATACGCCTTGGCGACACCGATCGCCAACTGGCGGATGCGCAGGATGAACGCCGTCCGCTCGGTGACGCCGATGCTGTTGCTCGAGTCGAGAATGTTGAACAGGTGCGAGCACTTCAGGCAGTGCTCGAGCGCCGGCCAGATCAGGCCCGCCTTCAGAAGAGCACTCGCGAGCTGGTAGTAGCTTTTCGAACAGGTCGCGGTGAAAGGCGCCGAACTCGACGCCGGGGATTTCGACCTGCCCGAAGACGTACTTCGACTGCTCGATCTCTTCGCGCAGCCGGACGTCCGCGTACTTCACGCCGGAGGCCCACTCCAGGTCGTAGACGCTGTCGACGCGCTGCAGCACCATCGCGATCCGCTCGAGGCCGTAGGTGAGCTCCGCGGAGATGGGCGCCAGCTCCATCCCGCCGGCCTGCTGAAAGTAGGTGAACTGCGAGATCTCCATGCCGTCGAACATGACCTGCCAGCCGATGCCCCACGCGCCGAGCGTCGGCGATTCCCAGTTGTCTTCCTCGAACCGGATGTCGTGCTGCCGCGGGTTGATGCCGCACGCCTCCAGGCTGTCCAGATACATCTGCTGCACATCGTCTGGCGCCGGCTTGAGAATGACCTGGAACTGGTGGTGCTTGAACAGGCGGTTGGGGTTCTCGCCGAAGCGGCCGTCGGCCGGACGGCGGGACGGCTGCACGTAGGCGACGTTCCAGTGTGCCGGCCCGAGCACACGCAGAAACGTCTCCGGATGCATCGTGCCGGCGCCGACTTCGACGTCAAGGGGCTGCTGCAGTGCGCAGCCACGCGACGCCCAGAACTCGGACAGCTTCAGAATCAGGCTTTGAAAAGTCATCTCTAATTGCTGATTGCAAAATGCAAATTGCTGAATCGAATCAGCATTTTGCAATTTTCAATTTGCATTTTTCCTAACGTCGCATATCCCGCAACACGCGAACCGACTTCAGATCCTTCTCGAGGTGCAACGCGATCAGCGCGCGATGCGAGGCTTCGAGCTCCACCAGCGCACGCTTCGAAATCGAGACATCGCCCAGGCCGAACGGACTCAGCCCGCGAGCAACACCGAGAAACCCGCGCGCCTCGTCCGACAGGCGCTGGTCGACGGCGTAGACGCCCTGCAGCCGAAGCAGCCAGTATTCAAAATAGCGCGCCAGCGGTTCGATCGGCACCCCGGCCGCGATCGCATCCACCATCGAGACGCCGAGCCGAAACAACGTCTCGTTCGGGTCGGCTTCCTGCGCCCACTCGTCAATCAGCTCGGCGAAGTAACTGACGTAGCCGAGCGCTTCACCGTCCACGGCCGACAGCGGCGACTTGAGCTGCTCGACGTATTCGAGACGCACCAATTCGCGCCGCTCTCGCTCGACATAACCGACACGCCCGTAGGTCATCGGCTCGAGGCCGCCGCCAAACCGGCGCCGGCTCTGGCGCGCGTTCTTCGCCACGCCGCGCTTCTTCCCGCGATCGCGCGTCAGGAACACGACGATGCGATCCGACTCACCGAGCTTGTAAGTCCGCAGAATCAGGGCGTCGGTGGTGTGAAGCGGCATCCGAAGGCGGGTATCAATTCTACTTCAAGCCGATGTCGTCAAGCAGACCCTCGTCCTCGCGCCATTCCGACTTGACGCGCACGTGAAGGTCGAGAAACACCTTCGTATCGAAGAACTTTTCGAGGTCCTCGCGCGCCGCCATGCCGATGCGTTTGATCATCTCGCCACCGCGGCCGAGGATGATCGGCTTCTGCGACTCCCGTTCGACGACGATGGTGCAATAGAGCTTGAGGAGTCCTCCGGGGCGGTCGGGCTCCTCGAAGCGGTCGATGATGACGGCGCTCGAGAACGGCATCTCGGCGTGGGTGAACTGGAGCACCTTCTCCCGAACGATCTCCGCCGCGAAGAACCGCTCCGGCTGGTCGGTCAGGTAGTCGGCCGGATACTGCGGCTCCCCTTCCGGCAGGCGATCGATCAGCAGCCGTTCGAGGCGATCGACGTTGTCACCGGTGCCGGCCGACACCGGGATGATCTCGTCGAAGGTGCCGAGCTCGCCATACTGCTGCATGATCGGCAGCAGATTGGTCTTCTTGATGAGATCGATCTTGTTCAGGATCAGGACGATCGGGACCTTGGCGTCCTTGATGCGGTCGAGGACGAAGCGGTCGCCCTTGCCCGGCGGTTCCATCACGTCCACCACCAGACCGAGCACGTCCACTTCCTGAATCGTGTCGAAGGCCGCGTCCACCATCCGCACGTTCATCCGGTGCAGCGGCCGATGGATGCCCGGCGTGTCGAGAAAGACGACCTGCGCGTCCGGGTAGTTCCTGACGCCGAGAATCCGGTTTCTCGTCGTCTGCGGCTTGTTCGAGACGATCGCGAGCTTCGAGCCCGACCAGCCGGTTCAGCAGCGTCGATTTGCCGGCGTTGGGCCGGCCGATCAGCGAGACGAATCCGTACTTCATGACGCTGACACCATCAGATGGTCTTGATCCTCTCCTCTGTGTCCGCAGCGTCTTCTGGGTTGACGACTTTTCGGCTGATGCGGACTTTCGTGATTCGCCGGCGTTCGGCGTCCAGCACTTCCACGGTCAGCCCGTCCAGGTCGAACGTCTCGCCGACGGTCGGCACGCGACCCAGGTGCGACAACAGGTAGCCGCCGACGGTTTCGAAACCCTCGCGCTCGATCGTCGACGCCGAGCCGCCTGACGATTTCGTCGACGTCCACCTTGCCGCTGAACACGAAGCGGCCGCCGCCCTCGTCAACGACCGACTCGGACTCGACGTCGTATTCGTCGCGAATCTCGCCGACGATCTCCTCGAGCAGATCCTCAATCGTCACGAGGCCGGCGGTGCCGCCGTATTCGTCCACCACGATCGCGCACTGCGTCTGCTGACGCTGGAACTGCTTCAGCAGCTCGGGCACACGCTTGGTCTCCGGCACCACCACTGCGGTTCGCAGCAGTCCAGCAATCGGCAGCCCATCGTCCACGGTGTTGAGGGTGACGAGATCCTTCACGAAGATGAAGCCGGTAATGTTATCGAGGCTGTCCTTGTAGACCGGGAACCGCGAGTACTCCTGCTCGCGAAACAGATTGCGGACATCGCCGACGCTGGCGCCGTCGCGGACCGCGACGATGTCGGGCCGCGGCGTCATCACTTCGCGAACCAGGGTGTCGCCGAAATCGACGATGCTCTGCAGGAGGCGGCGGTCCTCGCCGTCGATGATGCCTTCCTGCTGGGCCACGTCGGCGAACGCGTCGGTGATCTCGTTGGCGACCTGCGTTTCCTCAGGCGGCGACGGGGTGGCGCTGCGTCGATTGGCGCCGACGATCCGCGCAATCCAGCGCGTGACCGGACCGAGCGCGCGCGCAATCGGCGCAAACGTCGGCAAGAGGACGTCGAGGACGCGTTCGGGATCGCGGGAGACGATCGCGAGCGGCAACAGCAACTCGCACACGATCACGAAGCCGGCCACCGACAGGACGACCAGCGTCAGCGTGTGCGGACGATCGACGCCGATGAGGTTCGCCAGCAGTGCGGTCACCACGCCGGTGACGAGGCCGAGCAGCAGCCGCGTTGGAATGAACAGCAGCGGCGGATCGTCGAGGTAGGGGCCGAGCGTGCCGGAACGATCGCTGCGCTCGGCGAGGAGCCGCAGCGACAGCCGCATCAGCGCGCCGAAGGCGGCTTCGATGGCGCCGAGATATACGGCGGCAATCGCGAGGAGGAAAACAAGAAGCGGAATCATGGCGCGGACCGGGCCGGCCGGGTGCGGTGCGCGCGTTCGATCAGACTCTCGCGCAGGCCACCTTTCAGCCGCAACCGACGCTCCACTCGCCGCATCGTCCCATTGTCCTGCTCGTGGTCGTAACCGAGCAGATGCAGAAGTCCGTGCAACGCAAGAATCCGCAACTCGGTGCCCTCCAGATGACCCGCTGCCCGTGACTGCCGCTTCGCCACGCCGCGAGCGATGACGATATCTCCAAGGAAGGGGCCGGGGGCTGGAGACTGGGGGCTAGCTGGGGGCTGGGGGCTCGTGGGGCTCGACGGCGTCTTGGGGCTCGAGCGAATCGAACGGCGCGTGCGGCGCCGCGCCGCCTCGTCCGCCGGGAAGCTCAGCACATCCGTCGGGTAGTCTTTGCTCCGATACTCGCGGTTGAGCTCGCGGACACGCGCGTCGCTGACCAGAGCGACCGACACCACGCCGCGAGCATTCCTCGGCGCCACGCGCGCAAGCCAGGTGGCCAGACCGCGAACCGCCACGGCCCGACCCTGCTCGTCGGAAACCAGGACGCGCAGCCGGCCAGCCTCAGCCATGGCTGCGCGGCTCGACCGGCTCGTCTCGTCCAGTGACAGCCAGCGCGGGCCGGCTGCTACCGCCGGAGAACTGTTCGTAGGCCTTCACGATCTGCTGCACCAGCTTGTGCCGGACGACGTCACGGTCGTCGAAGTACACGAACTCGATGCCGTCGATGCTCGTTGACGACCTTCATGGCCTCGACCAGGCCGGAGGTCCGCCCGGGCGGCAGGTCGATCTGCGTGATGTCGCCGGTGATCACCGCCTTGGCGCCGAAACCGAGACGAGTCAGGAACATCTTCATCTGCTCGGTGGTGGTGTTCTGCGCTTCGTCGAGGATCACGAAGGCGTCGTTGAGGGTGCGTCCGCGCATGAACGCAATCGGCGCGATCTCGATCGTGCCGCGCTCGATGTAGCGCATGACGCGCTCGGTGTCGAGCATGTCGTAGAGCGCATCGTAGAGCGGACGCAGGTAGGGATTCACCTTCTCCTGCAGGTCGCCCGGCAGGAATCCGAGTTTCTCGCCTGCTTCCACGGCGGGGCGCGCCAGGATGATCCGGCTGACCTTCTTCGCGACCAGAAACGCCACCGCCTGCGCCATCGCCAGGTAGGTCTTGCCGGTACCGGCCGGGCCGATGCCGAAGACGATGTCGTGCTTTTCGATCGCGTCGAGGTACTTGCGCTGGTTGACCGTCTTGGGCGCGACACGGCGCTTGCCGGCCGCAGTCAGGCTGCCCTTCAGGAAATGATCGCGCAGGTCCACCGCCGGGTCCTGCGCCACCATGTCGGACGCGGTCTTGACGTCGGCCTGGGTCAGTTTGAGGCCGTCGCGAAGCAGCGCCGACAACTGGGCCGACGACGCGCTCGGCCTGTTCGACGCCGGGTCCATTTCCTTCGACCGTCAGATCGTGTCCCTGGGTGCGGATCTTGACGTTGAACAGCGCTTCGAGGTGCTTGAGGTTCTCGTCGTAGGAGCCGAACAACGTCTCGACGCCCTCTTCGGGCACTGTGATGCGTTTCATCTGCCTCGCTTTTACCGGATCCGGATGTGCAGTTCCCGCAGTTGTTTCTCGTCGACCGTCGACGGCGCGCTCGCCATCAGGTCCACCGCGCTCGCCGTCTTCGGGAACGCGATCACCTCGCGAATCGAGGTCTCCCCGCTCAGCGTGGCGACGATGCGATCCAGGCCGAGCGCGATTCCGCCGTGCGGCGGCGTGCCGTACTCGAGCGCCTCGAGGAAGAAGCCGAACCGCAGCTTCGCTTCCTCGTCGGTGATGCCGAGGCGCTGGAAGATCCGCGCCTGGAACGCCGCGTCGTGAATTCGGATGCTGCCGCCGCCGACTTCCGATCCGTTCAGCACGAGATCGTAGGCCTTGGCGCGCACCTCGCCCGGCTGGCTTTCGAGCTTGTCCATGTCCTCGTCGTGCGGCGACGTGAACGGGTGATGCATCGAGTACCAGCGGCCGTCTTCGTCGTTGTATTCGAGCAGCGGGAAGTCGGTCACCCAGAGGAATTCGAAGACCTCGGGGTTCAGCAGGTTCTCTTTCTTCGCGATCGCGAGGCGCAGTTCGCCCAGCAGCTTCGACGTGTTGTCCGCCGGTCCCGCCGCCATCAGCAGCAGGTCGTCGGCCCCGGCGCTGACGCGCTCGAGCGCCGGACGCAACGTCGCATCGCTGAGTGCCTTCACCGAACTCAACGCCGGCTCGCCGGGACGCACCCAGATCAGGCCAGTGAATCCCATCGCCTTGGCCTGATCGACGATGACGTCGAGCTGGCTGCGCGAATACTTGTTGCCGCCCTTGACTGCGAAACCGCGTACCACGCCGCCGTCGGCGATGATCTGCTTGAAGACGCGGAACTCCGAATCGCGGAAGACCTCGGACAGGTCATGGATCTCCATGCCGCAGCGAAGGTCCGGCTTGTCGGAGCCGTACTTCGCAATCGCCTCGGCATAGGCCATGCGCCGGAACGGGAACGTGATCTCGCGGCCGATCTCCTTGAAGATCTCGCGCATCAGCGGCTCGATGAGTCCGTAGATCGTCTCCGGCCTGGCGAACGACATTTCGACGTCCACCTGCGTGAACTCGAGCTGACGATCGGCGCGCTGATCTTCGTCGCGGAAGCAGCGGACGATCTGGAAGTAGCGGTCGGCGCCGCCGATCATCAGGATCTGCTTGAAGATCTGCGGCGACTGCGGCAGCGCGTAGAACTCCCCGGCGTGGACGCGGCTCGGCACCAGAAAGTCGCGCGCGCCTTCGGGCGTGGACTTGGCCAGAATCGGCGTCTCGATTTCCCAGAATCCGTTGGCGTCGAAGTACTTGCGGATCGCCATCGACACGCGATGGCGCAGCCCGATGTTCGCCTGCAGGCGCGGACGGCGCAGGTCGAGATAGCGATAGCGCAGCCGGACGTCCTCCGACACCGGGCCGTCTTCGGCGATCTGGAACGGCGGCGTCTTCGACTCGTTGAGGAGACGAATCTCGCGCGCCAGCACTTCCACTTCGCCGGTCGCCAGCTTCGGATTCACGGTGTCCGCGGCACGGCGCTGCACGTGCCCGGAAATGCCGACGACAAACTCCGAGCGGAGCCGTTTCGCCACGGTCATCAACGCGTCGTTCTCGCGGACCACCACTTGCGAGACGCCGGCGCGGTCGCGGATGTCGAGAAAGGTGACGCCGCCGAGGTCGCGGATGCGGTGCACCCAGCCGAGCAGCACGACATCGGCGCCGACGTCGGTCGATCGGAGCGCGCCACAGGTATGGGTTCGAGTGAGATCGCCTAGCGGTTCAGACATTCGAAAAGGACACTCGGGAAAGAGGTTCGTCGTTCTGCGTTCGTCGTTCTACGTTCTTGGTTCGACGTTCAATATCTGCGCGATTCGTGCGACCGCTTCGCTGCGCGGCACCGACTGTTGCTCCCTCGTCGTCAGGTTGCGGATGCTCGCCTCGCCGCGCGCCCGCTCGTTCTCTCCGAAAATCGCCATCGCCCTGGCGCCGCGTGCCGAGGCGTATTTCAGCGGCTTCTCGAACTTGCGGCTGGCGTCCGGGAACACATCCACACGCAACTGCTGCTGCCGCAACTCCGCCGCCATCGTCATCGCTTGTTCACGCGACTCATCGTCCAGAAACGTGACGACGACGTCGACGGCGCCTTGCGCGATCGCCGGCGGGAACATGTTGCGTTCCGTCATGACGACGATGATGCGCTCCAGCCCGAGCGAGAAGCCGCAGGCCGGCACATCGCGCCCGAGGAACATGCCGACCAGATTGTCGTAGCGTCCACCGCCGCCGAGGCTGCCGATCCCCTCGACCGCGATCTCCATGATAGCGCCCGTGTAGTATGACAGGCCGCGCGCGAGGCTCGGATCAACGCGGATGCGACCCGCGGCCGCGGTCGCCTGTGTCAGGCCGACGATCGCCGCCAGGTTCCCCAGGGCCTCGTTGCCTGGCAGAATGCCTTCGAGGCGCGACAGTACCGTCCCGCCGGCGTCCGACGCGGCAGAGCCTCCGACGAAAAAGGACAGCGCCTGCTCGCCGGCTTCAGCGCTGATGCCCCGTTCGCCAAACTCCCGCGTCACGCCGTCGCGGCCGATCTTGTCAAGCTTGTCCAGCGCGACCAGAGCGTCGGCGTGCAATGCGTCAGGCACGCCGGCCTTCTCGAGCAGCGCGGTCAGGACGCGACGATGATTCAGCCGGATCACGAAGTCGGCGAATCCGAGCGCGCTCAGAATCTCGCTGACCGCACCGAGAATGTCGGCTTCGACCACCGGCGATGTCGATCCCGTCGCATCGATGTCGCACTGGTAGAACTCGCGGAAGCGTCCGCGCGCCGGCCGATCGGCGCGCCACACCGGCTGAATCTGGTAGCGCTTGAACAGCGTCGGCAGCCGGCCCTGATACTCCGCGACGACCCGCGCCAGCGGGACGGTGAGGTCGTAGCGCAGCGCGAGGTCGGCCTCGCCGGTCTTCGCCTCTTCGCCGCGCTTGAGAATCTTGAAGACGAGCTGATTGCCCTCTTCGCCGTACTTCCCCATCAGCGTCTCGATGTTCTCGAACGCCGGTGTCTCGAGCGGCTCGAATCCGTAGCGCTGATACACGTCCCGCACGATGCCGATCACGTAATCGCGACGACGGATGTCTTCGGGAAGAAAATCGCGCGTGCCGCGCGCAGGCTTGGTTGATTGGCTAGGCACTACTGCAACCGCGCGTCGTAACTGCGCATCCATTCGAGAGCACGATTCTGTGCCTCGAAAGTCTCCTCACCGGACATGCGCTTTTCGGCGTCTTCGACTGCCGCGCTGCAGCGTGCGCCGATCTCACCCGACGCCCGCTTCCAGCAGATGATGAACCACTGGTCGGCCTCGACGAAGTCTTTGACAATATTCACGGTCTCGTCAGGGACGAGCACGCTGTCGCTTTCACTAACGGCCTTGAGATAGAGCGTTCCGAGCATGTACTGAGCAGGGGCATAGTCCTGATCGGCGGCCTTCCGAAACCATTTGGCGGCGACCGCGACGTCTTCGCTGATCGGGCCCACCGGGTGCTTCATCCCGTACAAGTATTCCGCGCGTGCTACCCCTTGCTCGGCCGCCTGTCGCAGCCACGGGAACGACCGCTCGTCGCTCTGCTGAACACCGCGGCCTGAGGCGTACGCCTCGCCCACGGCGAGTTGGGCCAAAGCGTGGCCCTGTTGCGCCGCCTTCACATACCAATCGAAGGCTCTAACATCATCGACCCACACACCGTTGCCTTCGGCGTAGGCGGTTCCCACAGCAAACTCGGCCGCCGGTAGACCCTGCGCCGCGGCCTTCGCGTACCACTGAAACGCCTGGGCAAGATCCCTGGACACACCGGCTCCGCTCGCATAGGAGTTGCCTGCATTGAATTCCGCCTTCGCAAGGCCTTGGCGCGCGGCCAACTGAAACAACTCAAACGCCTGTGCGACGTCGCGTGGAACGCCCGAGCCGCGCGAATACAAAAGGCCCAGGTCGTTTTGGGCAGTCGCATCTCCACGGTCGGCGGCGAGCCGCAGGCGGCGGACCTCATCTGGCGGCGCGTCGAGATGTTTCGCAGTGTGACGCAGAGACGAGTTGTCCTGAGCGTGAGCAACCACCATTGAGCCGCTTGCGCGAACGGCGAGCGCTAGAACGAGGACGCACCAGGTCCTCAGACAAATCCTCAAATCCGAAAATCCAAAAATCCTCAAGTCTTCAGAGCCTCATATACTCCAGGCGGTACCCAACGTAGCGATCTGCGTAGTCGTTGATCCCGGCGATTTCGCTCTGTGTGAGCAGACGCTTCACTTTTCCCGGACTGCCCATCACCAGCGATTTCGCCGGTACCTTCTGTCCTTCGACCAGCAGTGTCCCGGCGGCGACGATCGAGCCGGCGCCGACGTGGACGCCGTTCAGCAGAATCGCGCCCATGCCGATCAGGCACTGATCATCGATGGTGCAGCCGTGGACGATGGCGCCGTGGCCGATGGTCACGTTGTCGCCGATCGTCGTCGGGTGCGTGCCGCTCATGACGTGGACGATCGATCCGTCCTGGATATTGGTCCGGCGCCCGACGCGGATGCGCTGCACGTCACCCCGGAGCACCGCGCACATCCAGACGCTGCTCTCCTCGCCGATCTCCACGTCGCCGATGACCTGCGCGCTGTCGTCGATGAAGGCTGAAGGATGAACCCGCGGCAGCTGACCGCGGTAGGGTCGGAGCACTACTTGATTATAGAGGATGGCTGATGGCTCACGGCTGATGGCTATGGCTTGATGGCCAGACCGACGGAGCGTTTCCATCGGCCATAGCCATGAGCCATCAGCCTTTAGCCATGTCGAGCGGCGCTAGTTGTTGTTCGCCGACTTCGCCGCGGGCACCTTCGGACTGGGACCGCCCTTGAACGTCAGGAGGTGATCGCGGATCGCCTTGATCTGCGTCTCGGCATCGCCGCCGAGCTGCGGGTAGAACGACTTCGGATAATCCGGCCAGAACGCCGGCATGCGCGTGCCAGGCAGGATGTCCGACGGTTTCTTCAGCCACTGCAGGATCCACTCCGGCTGCAGGCGTTCCGGCGCCATCCGCAGGTCCGGTGCGAGGTTCGACGTCGGCTGGTCCTTCGGGATCGCGCCAAGCACATGACACTGCTGGCACTTGAGCAGCTCGAACAGCTGCTTGCCGCCGTCACCATTCGAAGTCTTGACGATTTCGTGCGTCTGGAACGGACCGATCGAGTTCGAGATCGATCCGAAGTAGCTGATCACGTGGTTGACGTTCTCGTCGTTCAACCCGAACGTCGGCATGCGCACGCCCAGCCACGGCCGGATCGTGATCGGCCCGCGCACGAACGCGTAGAGCCAATCCGGCTGCACGCGCGCGCCTTCGGGCGTCAGCATCGGCGGTCCGAGTGACGGGTCGGCGACCAGCTTCAGGAAATCGCCGCCGTCGCCTTCGATGATGTGGCAGCCGACACAGTTACGCCGGTGCACCAGCGTCCGGCCGACGCCGAGGTTGTCGTTGCGCGCCGATCGAACCGGCATCGCCGCCGGCGGCTGGATTTCGCGCTGGAAACTCATGATCGCGGTCAGCAGCCGATCGACTTCGACGTCGGTCAGGTCGAAGTTCGGCATCCGCAATTTCTCGAGCGGCTGGAGCACGCGGCCCTTGTCGAAGACGCGCGGGTCGTGCAGCTTCCGGTTGAACCAGGCCAGCTTCGAGGAGTGCGGGATGTCGGTGATGAACGCAAAGTCGAGCCGCGTCACCAGCTTGCTGCCCTCTTCCGAGAGGTCGGTGCCAATCGACTGCGCCTTCTCGAAGCCCTTGATGTCGTGACAGCTGAAGCAGCCGTAACGGCTGATCGCCCGCTGACCGAGATCGAGCTGTTTCTGCTCGGGCGACATCTTCGCCATCTGCGCCTTCGCCTCTTCGAAGGGCATGACGTTCTTCATGTAGTCGAGCAGCACCGCGTCGGTGACGTTCGCGTCCGGCGTCGCTTTCGCGGCGTCTCCCGCGCCGCCTTTCAGCGTCACCAGGTAGGTCGCGACGTCGGCAACCTGTGCGTCGGTGAGACGCAGGTTGGGCATGTAGGTCGCCGGGCTGTAGTGCTTCGGATCCCGCACCCAGTTGTAGATCCACTCGTAGGTGGTCTTGTTGCCGATGTTCTCGAGCGGCTGGCCGAAAGTCCGGCGCGGACCGACCTCCGATCGCGATCCTTCGCCGACGACGTGACAGCCCTGGCAGCCGATCGCCTTGACGATCTGCTCGCCGTTCTTCGCGTCGCCGTGCGCCGGGATTGGTGACGGCGAACGTCGTGCTTCTCCGCATTCGCAAACAGGTACGCGGCGATCGCGTTGATCTCCGCCTCGTTGCGCGGCGCATCGTCGGGTCCGCTGTTGTTCGAGTTGTAGAAGAAGCGCGGCATCCAGGTGGTCGGCTTCACCGCCTTCGGATTCCGGATCCAGTTCTTGACCCAGTCCTGGGTCAGCTTCGAGTCGATCTTGGTGAGGATCGGCCCCGGCTTCTTCACGTCCTCGAAGCCCTTGGTCTTGTGGCAGGCAAAGCAGCCGGCGCGCTCGTAGGTCGCGTAGGCGATGTTCAGCTTGTCGGCCTTGGGAATGTAGACCTGCTGCTTGTGGCACTTCGCACACGACGCTTCGGTCATCGCGAGCGGAAGCATCGGGTAGTCCCACAGGTGCGGCTGCTCCCAGCCGTACTTCTTCTCCCACTCTTCCTTCTGCTTCTCGCTCGACGGCATGTGGGCCGCGTCGCGGAAGCTGACCGACTGGCCCATGCCTTCGTGGCAGACGGTGCATCCGGTCTTGTCGATCGGATGCGACGAGCTGCCGCCGAGATAGGTCGCCAGGTCCGGGTGCGTGGTGAAGGGCTGCGGATACTTCTCGTAGCCTTTCTTGTCGATCGCCAGATGACAGGTCTGGCAGCGATCCATCTTCGGCACGCGGATGAAGTTCACGTCGTCCACGACGTTCGGCAGGATGATCTGCTGGACCTTGAGCGTCGGCGCCAGGAAATCGAGGAGCGGCGCGTTGCGGAAGTAGTCCTTGGTCGCGCTCGGCGCAATCACGTCCAGGCGCTTGTTCAAACGCGTCTGCTCGGCGTTGATCTCGTCAATCGACTTCTGAATCGTCGTGACCTGGCCGGTGTACTGCCCCAGCTGCTTCTGAACGTCGGCCTTGTCGGCCTCGGCCTTCTCGCGGGCGAGATCCAGAACGGACAGTTGCTTGGCTTCGTCCGCGGCGACCTCTCCTTTTTTCGGCGCGCTCGAGAGTCCGTTCGCTCTCGACGCTTCGAAGTCGTAGCGATCCTGATCGTAGGTCGCCTTCATGGTCTGGAACGCCGTCGTGGCGCGGAACAGCGCGTTGTCCGCGTCCTTCAACTTGGCCTGAAGCTCGTCGACCTTCTGCTGGTTGGCGCTGACGTTCTTCCGCGCGGCGGCTTCCGAGGCGGTCAACTGGGCCAGCTTGCCCTTGTCGACCGCGCGCCCGGCCTGCGCGAGCGTCGCCTGGGTGACCTGATATTCGAGGGCCGCAAAACGCCGCTGGGTATTTTTCCATTCGCGGTCGAAGTCATCCCAGACCATCCAGATGACCGACAGGAACAGGAACAAACTGGACGCCGCAAAGACGACGTTCAGGAAGTCGACGTTATAGGCGTGCCCGACACTCTTCTTTTCAGCCATGGGATTTAGATGTTGAAGAAGATCTCAGGAATAGCCACGACATATTTCAGGTTGAAGAGCCAGCGCGCCAGCATCTTGAGCGGCAGCGACATCATCATCAGGAACAGCACCACGCCCGTGTAGTAACGCGGTCCGCCCATCTTCTCGTAGTAGGTCTTCAGCCACAGCTTCGCCAGCAACGGCGGCAGCGCGAAGACATAGAACAGGACGAGGATGATGCCGAATATCTCGCGCAGGAACCAGTTCGCCGGATACCCCATGTGCAAGCGCGCGAATCCAGATGTACTCCGACAGGTTCACGTTGGTCAGCGCCGCCAGCTTGTGGATGTCCCAGAACTCGAACGGCCCGAAGAAGTTCCAGTTCGGACCACGCAGGAACGTCCCGAGCACGATCAGCGAGCACCACAGCACCACGAAGCCGAACAGGAAGATCGTGATCTCGGCCTTGCGCTCGCTGAACGTGAAATAGCCGTTGCCCTTGGGGTTCTTGTCGATGTACGGGATGGCGATCAGCCCGACGATGATCAGGCCCGGAAGCACGACGCCGGCGAGCCACGGATCGAAGTAGACGAGCATTTCCTGCAGGCCGAGGAAATACCACGGCGCCTTGGACGGGTTCGGCGTGTTCGCCGGATTCGCCGGCTGCTCGAGCGGCGCCTTCAGGAAGATCGACCAGACGATCAGGATGACGGTGAACAGGATCAGCGAGATCAGCTCGGTGTAGACCAGGTCCGGCCACACCCACACCCGATCGGACTCGGCTTTTTCGATGGGACCCTGCCCCGCCGCGATTCGGCGGTCGTTCAAAACGCCTTCCTTGATCGAATACCAGACGAAGAAGACGAGCAGGAAGATGAGGCCGACGATCGGCACGTTGTCCGGCTTGGTGACGATCTGCCGGAAGTTGACGTCGAACGTGCCGAACGCGAAGAACAGGCCGGTCAGGCCAAGTGCGCCATAGCCCACGGCGTTCGACGCGACCTTCTCCCGCTGCCACACCACGATCGCCAGCAGCGCGACCGCCAGCATAAAGAACAGCCGGGGATCCGCGACGGCATTGATTGCACTCTTTATGAAGCCCATGTCTCCCACCTGTAGGGCGGGGCTTTAAGCCCCGCCACCGCGGGCCTGAAAGGCCCACGCCACATCTAGAGCGGACCGCTGATCCCGCCGTCCTTGCGGACGCGCCAGAAATGCACGGCCATCAGCACCGCAATGCCGAGCGGCAAACCGACGCAGTGCAGCACATAGAAACGCAGCAGCGCGCCTTCGCCGACGAACGACCCGCCGAGCAGCGCGAACCGCGCATCGTCGTAGGCGTGAATCAGCGGCACGTCACCGAGCCGCAGCAACTGCGCGCCGGGGCCCTCGTGACCGAGGAACGGCGTCGCGCGCGCCATGTTCGAACCGACGGTGATGGCCCAGATCGCCAGCTGATCCCACGGCAGCAGATAGCCGGTGAACGACAGCAGCAGCGTCAGCACCAGCATGATGACGCCGACCGACCAGTTGAACTCGCGCGGCGGCTTGTACGAGCCGGTCATGAAGACGCGGAACATGTGCAGCCACACCGTGATGACCATCGCGTGCGCGCCCCACCGGTGCATCTCGCGCATGATCCCGAGCGGGACGTGCTCGCGCAGGCCGACGATGTCGGTGTAGGCGTACTCGAGCGGTCGGCCGGTAGTAGAACATCAGCAGCAGGCCAGTGAAGGTCAGCACGAGAAACAGGAAGAAGCTCATGCCGCCCATGCACCACGTGTAGCGCAGCTTGACGCCCGACTTCCGGATCCGCACCGGGTGCAGATGCAGGAAGATGTTCGAGAGCATCACCAGCACGCGGTTGCGGTCGCTGTCGGGCCGGCCGTGACGGAACACGGACGTCCAGACCTGGGTCTCGGTCAGCCAGTTCCAGAAGCGAGTGCCAGGGCCTTCCTGCGGAGCGATGGTCTTGGTTTCTGCCATAAAAGAGAGTCCGCCAAAATCTAAGGATTTATGGATTTGAGCACCTGAGGATTTGTCTGAGGATCTCAGCTGCCAATCCGTCGATCATTTCCTCAGATAGATCCTTAAGTCCTCAAATCCTCACATCCTGAAATCTCAAAGTTCATCGATCCATCGCTAGGCTTTGAGAAACGCATCAGGATCTTTCCATTGCCCGAGCTCGTATTGGAACTTCCGACTCTTGTCGACCAGGATCTGTCCGTCGTCGGACAGCGCGACGCGCGCGCGTTCGAGCGGACGAGGCGCCGGTCCCTCGAAATTGATGCCGGTCAGACGATAGCCGCTGCCGTGGCACGGGCACTTGAACTTGTTCTCCGCCGACAGATAGTTCGGCGTGCAGCCAAGGTGCGTGCAGACCGTGATCAAGGCGTAGAAACCGCTGGCGTGCGCTTCGATGTCGTCAGGCGTCCGCACCAGCCAGATGCCGAACTTCTCTTTCCACCGCTCGTCGACGCCCATGCCGTATTCGTTCGGGAACCCGGCCTTGAATTGCTGCGGCGGTTCGTTCAGGACGTTCGGGAACATGAACCGACCGGTTGCGGCGAGCGACGCCGCCGTGGCCGCGGAGAACGTGCCCCAGGCGAGGCCCATCCATGCGCGGCGTGATAAGCAACGGCGACGTGTCGTCGGGATCCCGCGTGGCGGCTTTGGCGGCGGCGGGCGCCGGTGCGGCGGTCGCCGCGCGCGCGGCGGCGCCGCCGGCAGAGGCAATCGACGTCGTCTTGCCGGCGACATCAGGCACGGGCGCCGCGGGCGGACGCGGCGCGGCCGGCTTCGGTGCGGCGTGCGCTGCAGGGGCCGCCGCCGGCGCGGCAGCCGCCGGAGCAGGCGCCGGTGGCGCGGAACCGTCGGGGAGCGTCTCGTCAGCCATGTCTGCTTATCCCATCACCTTGAGGGCTTCGATTGCCGCCTGCCGGACCTTCATGCTTCGGTCCTGCTGGCTCAATGTCGTCACCGGCGTTTTGAGCGAGTCGTCTTTCAAGGTTGCCGCGGCGCGCAGGCCGCTAATCATGACATCGGCAATCGGGTCGATGTCCTCGTCCTGCCGGACTTCGCGCTTGACCGTCTGCTCGACGTACTGACGGTCCAGCATCTGGCGCAGCACCGCAACGCCGTCGTGGCTGCCCTTTCGCGACAACGCCACCGCGGCGTTCCAGCGGACGTCCGGCTCGGTGTCCGTGAGCGCGGTGCGAAGCGTGACCAGCTGCGCATCGCCGGGCAACGCGCCGAGTGCGTAGACCACCATCTTGCGGATGCCCTTGTCCGGTGATTCGTACAGCGGTTGCAGGGTCGCGACCACCGCCGGATCGCCGGATGAGCCGAGTGCCCAGATCACGTCCACGCGCGTTTCGCTGTCCGCGGATTCGAGTGTCTTGGTCAGCTCGCTGACTGCCTCGGGCGGCAGCGGCGGGTCCAGACGCCCCAGCGCGAGCGCCAGATACTGCCGCACCTTCGGGTTGTCGTCTTTTGCCGCGACAAAGGCCTTGACCAGTTCGGGACCAAGTGTGCGATCCGCGCGAACCTTGGGATCGGCCATTCGCCGGGACAGCTCGTAGGCCGCCGGCCACCGCCGGTCGGAACTGCCGTTCCGTACTTCAGACAGGTAGTCCTGCGGCTTGCGGTCGTCGGCCAGCAGCGCACGGAAACCGACGTACACGATGACCGTGATCGCAACAACGGCCAGCGGAATCAGGAAAAATTGAACGGCTAACGAGGGCGCCGCGGCTAGTGGGTTTCGAGTCGCTTCATCGCGCTCGACAAGTTTGTCCATGTGAGACGAGGCGGAGGCTCAGCTGGCTCGGAGACACCCGAGTCGGCCTAAGTTTTACTACGGCAGACGTTTGTGGTCAAGCGATGTCTGGACAACGCCTTGCACGTAGTGCCGGCAGGCGGACACCGGCATCGGCATTGAGCCGATGCCGGCGCTGGCTGGCGAGCTTAGCTGGCGCTGCCGACGGGCTCAGCAGCAGGAGCGTCCGACGTGACCGGCTTCAGGAACGGCATCAGCTTGCGCAGCCGCGCTCCCACCTGTTCGATCAGGTGATTGCGGTCGGCCTCGCGAAGCTGGTGGAAGTTCGGCCGTCCGGCTTCGTTTTCGGCAATCCACGCCTTCGCGTAGGTGCCGTCCTGGATCTCGGTCAGCATCTTCTTCATCTCGCGCCGGGTCGCGTCGGTAACGATGCGCGGACCGCCGGTGTAGTCACCGTTCTCAGCGGTATCGCTCACCGAATAGCGCATGTAGTTGAGGCCGCCCTGATAAATCAGGTCCACGATCAGCTTCAGCTCGTGCAGGCATTCGAAGTACGCGATCTCCGGCTGGTATCCCGCCTCCACCAGCGTGTCGAAGCCGGCCTTGATCAGGGCGCTGACGCCGCCGCAGAGCACGGCCTGCTCGCCGAACAGGTCGGTCTCGGTTTCCTCGGTGAAGGTCGTCTCGATCACGCCCGCCCGCATCACGCCGATGCCCTTCGCGTACGACAGCGTCAGGGCGCGGGCATGACCGGTCGCGTCCTGTTCGATCGCGAAGAGCGCCGGCGTCCCGGCGCCTTCCACGTACAGCTCGCGGACACGATGTCCCGGCGACTTGGGCGCCACCATCGACACATCCACGTCTTTCCGGACCTTGATCGCTCCGAAGCGGATGTTGAAGCCGTGCGCGAACATCAGCATGTCGCCGGGCTTGAGGTTCGGCTCGATCTCGTCGCGATAGACGCTGGGCCTGGGACGTGTCCGGAATCAGGATCATCACGACGTCGGCCCACTTGGCGACCTCGCTGACTTCACCGACGGTGAGACCGGCGGCTTGCGCCTTCGCACGTGACCGGCTGGCCGCCGGCAAACCCACGCGGACATCGACGCCGCTGTCCTTCAGGTTCAGCGCATGCGCGTGACCCTGCGATCCGTATCCGATAATCGCGACCTTCGTCCCTGAATCAACGCCAGATCGGCTGAGTCGTCGTAGTACATCGTCGCCATTCGTACCTCTCCTTGACATTGGATTGACATCTGGTATCGGGTCATCGGTATTGATTGGGAGATCCTGGTCACGACTCTCGATGGACCAATCAACGACTCGATGCCCGATGACCGATCCAGATTCGACTAAACCGAACAGCTGCTGACATCGCCGCTGATCTCGCCGCCGCGTCGCAGCCGGCGTGAGCGCGCACTGCGCGGCGGCAACGTTCCACGCGCCATGGCGACGCGGCCCGTGCGCACCAGCTCGATCACGCCGTAGGGCCGCAGCACTTCGACCAGGCTGTCGATCTTGTCTTCGGTGCCGGTGGTCTCGATCACCAGCGACTCGGGGCTGACGTCGACGATGCGGGCGCGATAGACGTCGACCAGTTGCATGACGTCGGTGCGCGCGGCGCCGGTCGCCGCCACCTTGATCAGCGCGAGGTCGCGCGAGATCGACGGCGCCGCGGTGATGTTGTCCACGCGGCGGCACGGCACCAGCTTGTAGAGGTGCGCCTCGAGCCGGCGCGCGCCGTACTCGTCGGTGTCGACCACCACCGTCATGCGCGAGACGCCGGGCGTCTCGGTGTGACCGACGGTCAGCGACTCGATGTTGAAAGCGCGCCGCCGGAACAGCGACGAGACGCGATTCAGCACGCCCGGCTTGTTGTCGACGTAAACAGCAAATGTGTGGAGCATACGGTTACCCGGCGAAAGCTACGAACCCACTCATCACGAAAGCACGAAGTTCACGAAGACCACGAATTCGTGTTCCTTCGTGTCTTCGTGATAAGGCACTAGTCAGCCGCGGTTTCGACGATCGGCGATGGCCTGCGGATCATCTTGTGGAGATCCGCGCCGGCCGGGACCATCGGGTAGACCGAGTCTTCCTGTTCGACCTGGAAGTCGATCAGCGCCGCGCGCTTCTGGCGACGGGCCGACTCCACGGCTCCGTCGACATCGGCGCGCCTCGTCACGGTGGTCGCGGGAATGCCAAAGGCGTCCGCCAACTTGGCGAAGTTCGGCCCGGTGATCGGCGTCGCGGCGTAGCGTTTGTCGTAGAAGAACTCCTGCCACTGCCGGACCATGCCGAGGAAGCCGTTGTTGATGACCGCGATGTTGATGTCGAGGTTCTCCTGAACCACCGTCGCCAGCTCGGCGCAGGTCATCTGAAAACCACCGTCGCCGACCACCACCCAGACCTCTGCATCCGGGCAGGCGATCTTCGCGCCGATCGCCGCAGGCAGCGCGAAGCCCATCGTGCCGAGTCCTCCCGAGGTGATCAGCGTCCGCGAGCGATTGTGCTTGTAGTACTGCGCTTCCCACATCTGGTGCTGACCGACATCGGTCACCACCACCGCGTCGCCGTTGGTGAGACGCCAGAGATCGTTGATCACATGCGCCGCGTACAGGTGCCCATCGTCGGGCAGATTCTGAATGTCGCGGACCGCGGCGTCACCTTTCAGCGCATCGATGTGCGATAACCACGCGCTGCGATCACCGCGCGTGACCAGCGGCAGCCATTCGTCGAGCGCCTCACGCAGATCGCGTGCGATGCCGACGTCCACGCGGACGTTCTTGTTCAGCTCGGCGCGATCGATATCGACGTGAATTTTCTTGGCATTGCGCGCGTAGGTCTTGAGGTTGCCGGTGACGCGGTCGTCGAAGCGCATGCCGAGCGCGATCAGCAGATCGGCTTCCTGAATCGCGTTGTTCACCCACGCTTCGCCGTGCATGCCCATCATGCCGAGATTGAGCGGATGTGACGCCGCAACGCCGCCGATGCCGAGCAACGTCACCGCGACCGGAATCTGTCCGCGCTCGGCGAGCTCGATCAGCTGACGCTCGGCGCCGGACAGCATGACGCCGTGGCCGGCGAGAATCAGCGGACGCTCGGCAGCGTTGATCAGGTCAATGGCGTCCTGCACATCACCGTCGCCCGGCAGCGCATCGTCGAACGTCTCGGAGAGATGCGGTTCGGCCGCATCCCAATCGACCTCGCAGCTGCCCTGCTGCGCGTCCTTGGTGATATCGACCAGGACCGGCCCGGGACGTCCGGAGCGTGCCACCGCGAAGGCTTCGCGCACCGCGGCGGCAACATCCTCGGCGCTGGTCACCAGATAGTTGTGCTTGGTGATTGGCAGCGTGATGCCGGTGATGTCGGTTTCCTGAAACGCGTCCGAGCCGATCAACTTGCTGCCGACCTGTCCGGTGATGCACACGATCGGCGACCGAGTCCATCATCGCGGTGGCGATGCCGGTGACCATGTTGGTGGCGCCCGGACCCGACGTCGCGATCGCCACGCCGACCTTGCCGCTGGCGCGCGCGTAGCCATCGGCCATGTGCGTTGCCCCCTGCTCGTGCCGCACCAGGATGTGGCGAATCGGGTACTGGAGCATGGCATCGTAGGCGGGAAGAATGGCACCGCCCGGATAGCCGAACACATCGGTGACGCCTTCCCGCACCAGCGCTTCCCAGAGAATCTGCGCTCCCGTCAGCTTCATGACATGACCTCAAACGGATCGGGCAACCAGCCCTCGTGGGTTTTCCAGCGCGCGTAGGTGCCGAGCGTGCGCAGCATCGGCGCAAACTCGGCGAGGTGCGCGAGGGCGCGCGTGCAGGCGACCTCGTCGCGCGCGATCGCCAGATCGACGTAGAAGAGATATTCCCAGGGACGCCCCTGGATCGGCCGCGACTCGAGTTTGGTGAGGTCGATGCCGCGCAGCGCAAACACGCTCAGCGCCTTGAACAGCGAGGCGGGTTCGTTCGGCAGCGAGAACACGATGGAGGTCTTATCGGCCACGGTCTCGTGCAGCGGCAGTCGTCCGACGATGAGGAAGCGGGTGATGTTGTCGTCGAAGTCCTGGACCGAGGCTGCAAGTGACACCAGGCCGAACACTTCCCCTGCCCTGGCCGAGGCAATCGCACCGGCATCGGTCTGCCCCGAATCGGCCACCATCTTGGCGCTGCCGGCGGTGTCGTAGGTGGCGATCACCTCAACGTTTTTCAGCGTCCGCAGAAAACGCTCGCACTGAGCCAGTCCCTGCGGATGGGAATAGACCCGGCGCAGCCCATCGAGGGTCGCGTCTGGCAGCGCCAACAGGTGATGAATCACCGGCAGCTCGACCTCGCCGACGATCGGCAGTTCGTGCGCGACGAGGAGGTCGTAGTTGCGATGAATGCTCCCGCCGATCGAGTTTTCGATCGGCAGGATGCCGTAGGCGGCCGCGTCGGAGGCGACGGTCTCGAACACCTCCTCGAAGGAACGGCACGGGACGAGTTCGGCGTCCGGGCTCACCCGCCGGGCTGCAGCCTCGCTGAACGCTCCGGGCTCTCCCTGGTATGCAATGCGCTTGGGCATAAATTAAAAAGGCCACCGTCCTGCGGATGGTGGCCTGTGTCTGTCCTCTGTCGAAGCCCTCATCTGCCGGCGCCGGGACGCCAGATAACGAGGACCGGAACAGGAACCAGCAACATCGTGAGCGTTATTACAGCTCCAGGGGAATCAGAAGTCAAATTGATAATCATTACAAGATTATCAATTGCACGAATGTTGAGTATCCTGCGTCCAATGACAAAGGAGAAGCGCGTGGCCGTCGCCGTCGTGCAGGCGGCCTCGGTGCCGTTCGACGCTGAGGCGTGCGTGGACAAAGCGGTCCGGCTGATCGGCGAAGCCGCAGCGACCGGCGCCACGGTCATTCTCTTTCCTGAAGCCTTCATCACCGGGTACCCGAAGGGGCTGAATTTCGGCCTCGCGGTCGGCGCCCGCGATCCGGTCGGGCGGGAGGAATTCCGGCTGTATCTCGACGCGGCGATCGAGGTGCCGGGTCCGCAGACGGCCCGCCTTGGTGAAGCCGCAGCCGCGAGCCGCGCCTACGTCGTGATTGGCGTCATCGAGCGCGAACTCGGCACGTGTTACTGCACCGCGCTGTTCTTCGGCCCCGACGGCGCATTGCTCGGAAAACATCGCAAGCTGATGCCGACGGTGCTCGAGCGCGTCATCTGGGGCTTCGGAGACGGTTCAACGCTGACCGTGGTGGACAGCCCGTACGGCAGAATCGGCAGCGTGATCTGCTGGGAGAACTACATGCCGATGCTGCGGATGGCAATGTACTCAAAGAACGTCGCGCTCTATTGTGCGCCGACTGCCGACGATCGGGACACGTGGCTGCCGTCGATGCAGCACGTGGCGCTCGAGGGGCGCTGCTTCGTCCTCACCGCCTGTCAGTTCCTCCGCAAGCGGGATTTGCCGGCGACGGTTCGCGTATCGCTCGGCGACACACCAGACGCTGTGCTCATGCGCGGCGGCAGCGCCATCATCAATCCGCTCGGGAAGGTCCTGGCCGGACCGCATTTCGGCAGCGAGACGATCCTGACCGCAGAACTCGACCTGGATGAGATCGGCCGCGGCAAGTTCGACTTCGACGTGGCCGGGCACTACAGCCGCCCCGATGTCTTCCAGTTGAGCGTCAACGAATCACCGATGCGCGCGGTCACCGCGCACACCAAGGGCAAAGACAGCGAATGAGCAAACGAATGATGTTCCACCGACGCGTCGTTGCCACCGTGCTTCTGGCCGGCCTGGGCTCGATCACGACACCGCATGCGCAGGCACCGGAGAGCTACGCGCAGCTCAAGTTCCGCTACATCGGTCCGGTGGGCAACCGGGTCATCGCTGTGGCCGGCCTCCCCCATAACCCCAACGTCTACTACGTCGGCGCAGCCTCGGGCGGCATCTTCAAGACGTCCGACGACGGCGCGCACTGGGACGCGATCTTCGACGATCAGGCGGTCTCGTCCATCGGCTCACTCGCGGTCGCGCCGTCCGACTCGAATGTCATCTGGGCCGGGACCGGCGAGGCCTTCATTCGCAGCAACATCTCGATCGGCGACGGCGTCTACCGATCCACCGACGCCGGCAAGACCTGGACTCACCGCGGTCTCGAGAAGACCGGGCGCATCGGCCGCATCGTTGTCGACCCCGACAATCCTGATGTCGCGTTCGCCTGCGCGCTCGGTCATACCTACGGCCCGCAGCAGGATCGCGGGGTCTATCGCACCGCGGATGGCGGCCAGACCTGGCAGCGCACGCTCTTCGTTGACGAGAACACAGGGTGTTCGGACGTGGCGATGGATCCGCACAACCGGCGCGTCCTGTTCGCCGGCATGTGGCAGATCGAAGTTCACACCTGGGGCCGCACCAGCGGCGGCCCCGGCAGCGGGCTGTTCAAATCGGTCGATGGCGGCCTCACATGGACACGCCTCGTCGGCCACGGACTGCCGGCGTCGCCGCTCGGCAAAATCTCGCCTCAGGTCGCGCGGAGCAACTCCAGTCGCGTCTACGCGTTGATCGAGACCGGCGACGGTCTGCCGGCTGCTGACGGAACCCCGACGCAGAGCGGGTCGCTCTGGCGCAGTGATGACGGCGGCGAACGCTGGGAACTGGTGAGCTCCGATCGCCGCCTGCGCGGGCGCACCCACTACTACACGCGCTTCGCGATTGAACCGGACAACGAGAACGAGGCGTACTTCCTGTCGGCGGAATTCACCAAGACTCTGGACGGCGGCAAGACGAGCATCGAACTCTCCGGGCGACTCGCACCGATCGGCGACAACCACGACATGTGGATCGATCCGACCGACGGCGATCGCTTCGTCGTCGCCCACGACGACGGCCTCAGCTTCTCCGTCAATCGGGGGCGCAGCTGGCGTCAGATTCAATTGCCGGTGGCGCAGATGTATCACGTCGCCGTGGACAGCCAGATTCCGTACAACGTCTACGGCAACCGTCAGGATGGACCTTCGACTCGCGGCCCGAGCAACAGCCGTCTGGCGAAGCAATCGGACGAGGACATCGCATCGGCGATCCCGCGCGGCATGTGGCACTCGGTCGCCGGCGGCGAGAGCGGCTGGGCGATTCCCGATCCGACCGACAACAACATCGTCTGGGCGAGCGGGACGGGATTCGGCAGCGTCGGCGGCACGGTCGAACGATTCGACGAGCGGACCCGCCAGGCGCGGGAAGTGGAGATCTGGCCCGAGACGACGGTAGGCTCGCCCGCCGGCGGGCTGAAGTACCGCTTCAACTGGACGTTTCCGGTGGCGATTTCGCCACACGACCACAACACGGTCTACGCGGGCTCGCAGTTCGTTCACCGCACGACGGACGGCGGTCAGACCTGGCAGGTGATCAGTCCCGACCTGACGCTCAACGATCGCAGCCATCAACAGCGATCGGGAGGGCTGACGCCAGACAACGTCGGCGTCGAGTACGCCGGCGTGGTGTTCGCGATCGCCGAATCGCCGCGCGAGAAAGGCGTCATCTGGGGCGGCACCAACGACGGCCAGCTGCAGATCACGCGGGACGCCGGCGCGCACTGGACCAACGTCACGGCGAACATTCCTGGCCTGCCGCCGCTCGGAACAGTCAGCAATATCGAGCCGTCGCGATTCGACAACGCGACCGCGTACGTCACCTTCGACCTGCATCAGGTCAACAACCGCGATCCATTCATCTTCAAGACCAGCGACTACGGACGCACCTGGAAGAACATCGCCGGCGACATTCCGAAGACCGTGTTCAGCTACGCGCACTGCGTCCGCGAGGACCCGGTCAAGCGGGGCCTGCTCTATCTCGGCACCGAAAACTCCGTGTATTTCTCGCCCGACGATGGCCAGCGCTGGCTGCCGCTGCAGTCCGGGCTGCCGCACGCGCCGGCGCACTGGCTGACGATCCAGGAACACTTCAGCGATCTCGTCGTCGCGACTTACGGCCGCGGGTTCTACATTCTCGACGACATCAGTCCCCTGCGGGCGCTGACGGCGGAGACGATGAACGACGCCGCGCACCTGTTTGCGCCACGGCCCACATATCGCTTCCGGACGATCACCGATCCGATGACGATGCCCGACGATCCGGCGGAGGGGAGGAACGCGCCGTATGGCGCCGACCTGACGTTCTGGCTGAAGGCAGCGCCGCGAGACGATCAGCGGGCGGCCACCAAGATCATCATCAGCGATGCCGCCGGCAAGATGGTGCGGACACTCGATGTCGGCAAGTCGGCCGCAGCGGGGATGAACCGCGTCTGGTGGGATCTCCGGATGGAACCGACCGACGAGATCACGTTGCGGACCCGGGCGCTCTACGCACCCGATTCGATTCTCGCCGCCGACAACACACGCAAGTTTCCGACCCAGGCGTCGATTGCCGTACTCGTACCGCCCGGAACTTATACCGTCAAGCTCGTCGCCGGCGGCATCGAGCGGACGGCGCCGCTGGTCGTGCGGAAGGATCCCAACACCGTTGGCAACGACGAGGACGTGGCCGCCCAGACCAAAACAATGCTGTCGATCCGAGGCAACACCAACGCCGTCGCCAAGGTGATCAACACCGCCGAATCGGTCCGTGCGCAGCTTGCGGCGTGGCGGGCGCTGACCGGCGCCAGCGCCGATTCCGAGGTCAAGGCGGCTGCCGACGCGCTCGAGAAGCAGTTGGTCGACATCGAAGTGCGGATGGTCAATCTGACCGCGACCGGCCGCGGCCAGGACTTCCTGCGGACACCGGGCCAGATGATCGACAAACTCACCCACCTGGCCGACGTCGTCTCGTATGCGGATTTTGCGCCGACGGAGTCTCAGCTTCAGGTCGACGCCCAGCTGACGCAGGAGATCGCGCACGACCGCGAACAGATGGATGGCGTCCTGGCACGGACGCTGGCGTCGTTCAACGCGATGCTGCGCGATCGTCAGATGGGCGCAATCGTGGTGCCGAAGCCATGAGACGCCGCCGGGCTAGATCGTCGGCGGCGTGACGCCGTGCCTGAACGCGCAGCTTGATCTGGACGAGATCGGTCGCTACCGCTCGGCGCCGGGACGTTGCGGCACTCCGCGTCGCATCTCGGAGAGATCGATCGAATCCGTGTCCGCGATCACTTTCGCGTAGGTACGGGTCACGGCCGCGAGGCCAGTCGCCGATATCGTATCCGCGGTTTCCTGATCGGAGTGCCAGACGTATCCGCCGTTGATGATCTCGACCGACGGTGCGAGTCGGTAGTAGCGCCCGATCTCGCCGGGCGGCGACGGTGACGACTGCCGGAAACTCGGCACGCCGAACGCGTCCATCGCGCGCACCACGATCTCCGAGAGTCGCGCCCCGGTGCCGTACCAGCTGAACGCGGCGACGGCGTTGCCGAGACGGGTACTGCCGGGGCCGGTTTCGAGCCCGCCGGTGTGCTCGCAGTTCAACAGAAGCGCCGTCTTGTCGAACACCTCCGGATGCGCCGCCAGCCACGCACCGCTCTCGGCGGAACTGTTGTGATGTCCCGTCGTGCCCAGAAAGGTGATGGTGCGATGGCGCTGCGCCTTTGGAATCTTCGCGAAGTACTCCGCGATGCCGAGCATGGTGGCCACGCCGGCGGCGTTGTCGTTGGCGCCCTCGAACCAGCCGTCGCGATGAGCCACGACCATCACCTGCTCGTCGGCCATGCCAGGCAACGTGCCCCACACAGTACCGCTCTTCAGGCCGGGTGTGCGTTCGATCTCCAGGCTGATCCTGACGTGCGGAGGTGCGCCGGCCGCGGTGGCGTCGGCAATCAGATCGCGTGCCGACAGACCATCTTTCTGACCTGTAGAAAAGGTCGGCACCGGACTGTTGACCGGATAGAACTGCGTACGCTCGTTACCGGGGATACCCTGAATCACAAAGATGGCCGCGGCGCCGCGTTCGCCGATACGACGGATCGCATTGTCGGCAATCGGCGCGTGTCGGGACGCAGTGTCCGTGCTGTAGAAAAACACGGCCTTGCCGCGCACGTCGCGGGCGAGCTTCAGATCGGCATCGCTCGCCATTCCGACGTAGACCGCCTCGAGATCGAGCCCGCCGGCCGGCGTTCCGACGGCCTGATAGGTCGGCTGCGCGGTGTCGATCGAGAGCGTCTTGCCGCTGGCCGACAGGACGACACTCCAGGACCGCGGCATCCACTGGGGCGGGAGATCGAAGGACTGCTCGTGGACGTCCGACAGGCCGATCTCGCGCAACCTGGACATCAGCCACTCAGCGTTCTCGCCGTCGGCGGCGGTCCCGATGATTCGGCCCCAGTATTGCGGATGCCCGTTGTCGCGATAGCGGCGGGAAATCGCCGTTTGTGCGGCGACGTATTCTTTCAACCTCGCGCCATCGATCGCCGCGTACGGCTGCTCCGCTGGTGCCAGTCTCCAGGCAGGCTCGCCTTCACGCGTGCGCAGGGGCTCGGCGGGACCGGCGGCCGCCTGGCGGACACGCGTGCCGTCTGGATTCTGCGCTGCGGGCGCACGCGTCAGCACCGTCGACACGAGGGCCGCTGCCAGCGCCAACGTCATGACACGCACGGGATACCTCCAGTGAATTGACTAATCGGCTTCGCTCGCCTGAGCGTTCTGACTCCAGTACTTCCGGATGGCGGACCGGGGATCGTTGACCACCCGCGTCTCGGTGTCGAAGATCATCGTCGCTCTCGTTTTGTCATCGTAGGATGGCCAGTGCGGAATCTGATCGTTGTCGGGATTGCCGCTCTTCGCAAATGCGACGAAGGTTGACGCGAGCCGTTTGGACATCAAGCGGCCGCTCTTTTCGCCGGTGCCACAGATGCCGTTCCGGTACAGATTGAAGGAGGCGTCAACGTCGTGGCCGTGTACCGCGCCGAGTTTGCCGTCGAAGGCCGGCGTCGCCCACTCCCAGATGTACATCCACGCGTTCGCGCCGTCCTGGGCGGCCTTGCGTTCGGCCTGGACGATCGCCCGGGAACGCACCTGGCTGTCGGTGAACACCTGCGCCTGTACCAGGTACGGCGTTTTGCCCGCTGTGGTCGGACGATACAGTTCCAAGATCTCGGCCGCTCTTCCCTTGAAGCGATCGTTGAGCAGCGTCGTCAGGCCGCTCTCGCCCAGATCCCAGTTCGTCAGCCGCAGCGCCGCGTCTTCGAGAGTCGTCGATATGATGACCGGTACGTCGCGCGACTCCGGCGGTCCGGCTGGATCAAATGGGTGATGCGGCAGATAGTGCCCGTCCATGACCGGCGTGAACGCCCCGCCGGCTTCGGTTTGCGCCTGCAGCAACTGTTCCCACGGCAACCGCTGAATATCGGCAATACGACTGCGCGCGATCCCGAGCTTCTTCAGCAGTTGATCAGCGGACTTTTCCGCGTCCGCTTCGGCAGCAAGTCGCAGCGTCGATCCGCTCTGTACCACCGCGCGATGAAACAGACCCTTCGCCGCCGGCGTGGCGAGCAGCGTCGACGTCTTGGCCCCGCCGCCCGACTGGCCGAAGATCATCACACGGGACGGATCGCCGCCGAACGCGCCAATGTTGTCGCGCACCCATTCGAGCGACAGCACCATGTCCATCACGCCGCACACGCCAGCAAACTTGAAGTTATCGGGCGCTCCAACCGCCGCAAGATGCGTGTACCCGAAGCTTGAAAGACGATGGTTGACGGTGACGACAACAACGTCGCCGAGCAGAGCGAGCTGGCCGCCGTCGTACATCGGCCCGTTGCCGGAGCCGGTGGCCCATCCGCCGCCGTGAAACGACACGAGAACAGCGCGCTTCGCGCCGTCATTGACGCCCGGCGTCCAGACGTTCAGCGACAGACAGTCCTCGCTCATGCCGCCTGAACCAATGTGCTTGTCCCATTGGATTAGCTGCGAATAGTCGGAGCGGTACCCGGACGCAGTCTGCGGCGCGATCGGACCGTACCCGATGCTGTTGCGGGCGCCGGACCACGCTGCCGGCCTGCGCGGCGGCATGAAACGGTTGACGCCCGCCGTGCTGGCGCCATACGGAATGCCGCGGAAAATCTTGATGCCGGAATTCGCCATGCCGCGCACGGTCCCGCTCGCCGTGTCGACGTCGAAGAACAGCGGACCGTTCAAGCGCGCCGAACCGATGCCCGGAGCGGAGCGGTCGGGTTGCGGTTGCGGAGGCAACGGCTGCGTTTGCGCCAACGGCAGCGCGCCGGCGCTCACGCCGACGACGCCAGCGAGTCCGGCTTTGATGACCGAGCGGCGGGAACGATCGAGCGGGCGGCCGACTGTCGTGTCCTGGTTCGCCATGCAGCCTCTCCGTGTAAATGAAGGATCGGCGGCGAGGTGCCGGCTCGGAGCACGTCCGAGCGACCGCAGTTGTACTCGAATCGTTCGGGAGGGTCAATTCCCTGGGCGAGCGCCCGGAACGCTAGATTTTCGGCAGCGTGACGCCGCGCTGGGCTTGGTACTTGCCCTTTTTGTCCTTGTAGGACCGCAGGCAGGCCTCGTCGCTCTGGAAAAACAGCACCTGCGCGATGCCCTCGTTGGCGTAGATCTTCGCCGGCAGCGGCGTGGTGTTCGAGATCTCGATCGTGACGTGCCCTTCCCACTCCGGCTCGAACGGGGTCACGTTGACGATGATGCCGCAGCGGGCGTAGGTGGACTTGCCGAGGCAGACGGTCAGGATATCGCGCGGGATCCGGAAGTATTCGATGGTGCTGGCGAGCGCGAACGAGTTAGGCGGGATGATGCAAACGTCGGCGCGGATGTCGACGAACGACTGTGGGTTGAAGTTCTTCGGGTCCACCACCGTGTTGTAGACGTTGGTGAAGACCTTGAACTCGTCGCCGACGCGCACGTCGTAGCCGTAGGACGAGACACCGTAGGAAATGACGCCGTCGCGCACCTGGCCGTCCACGAACGGCTCGATCATCTTGTGCTCGCGAGCCATCTGCGTAATCCAGCGATCCGATTTGATTGCCATGGGGTCAGCGCCGAAAAAAGGCCAGAATCAGTGACAGGACCACGCTCAAAATAATCGACGTCGTCAGCGGGAAGTAAAAGCTGACGCTGCCCCGCTTCACGTAGAAGTCGCCCGGTAGTCGTCCCAGCGGAAGCCCCAGCATCATCACCAGCCCGAGCACGGCGATCGCCAGGCCGATCAGGACGAGGGTCTTACCCATTTCCACGCCGATTCACCACAAAGGACACTAAGGACACGATGTCGTTTCCACGGTCCCAAGAATCTTTGTGCCCTTGGTGTCCATCGTGGTGATTAGGAGCTCACCCGAGCCGAGACCGTCAAACGAGCTCGACGCCCGCGAAGAAGTAGCCGATTTCATAAGCCGCCGTGTCCGGTGCATCGGATCCATGCGTCGCGTTGCGCTCGATCGATTCCGCGAACTCCTTGCGCATGGTGCCGGGGTCGGCCTTTGCCGGATCGGTCGCGCCCATCAGGGTCCGCCACTTCTTGATCGCATCTGGTGCCTCGAGGACCATCACGATCGCCGGTCCGGACGACATGAACGAGGTCAGGCTGGCGAAGAACGGTCGCTCGCGATGGACGGCGTAGAAGCCTTCGGCCTGCGCCTTCGACAGTTGAACGCGCCGCATGGCACGGATCTGGAATCCTGCTTCCTCGATGCGCTGGGTAATCTTGCCCGCAAGACGCCGTTCCACGGCGTCCGGTTTGATGATGGCCAGGGTCCGTTCGGTCATATCCGCCGATTATAGCAGGCGAAACCTCAGCACTTAGGAGTGGGACCATGCCCCCGACCACGCAGACGCAACTCGACGATCAGGACATCCACAAGGGCGCCATCGAAGGCGATCGGCCGTCCGATGAGCAAAATGTGAACAACAAAGGCAAGGGTGTGGACCAGAACGGCCTGCCCAACGACCCGGTGGCGACCGCCCAGGATAAAGAGGGTGCGAACGCGGACGGGTCGGAGGGTTGAAGAAAATGCAAATTGCCGAATGCAAATTGCAGATTCATTAAGGATTTCTGGCGGCATGGACGCTGCAGCGCTCGTCCAGGGTGGCCAACGAATTCGCCGATCACCTGCGGGAACGCACGATGCGGTTCGCGCTCCGCGTCATGCGCTTCTGTCGATCTCTCCCGTCAGATTGGGAAGGACGATTTGTTGCCGATCAGTTGTTTCGTGCGAGCGCACGAACCGGGGCTAACTATCACGCTGCCTGTCGAGCGCGATCGCATCGCGATTTCGTCAATAAGCTGGGTATGGCAGTCGAGGAATCCGACGAGGCCGTTTTCTGGCTGTCCTTCGTGGGTCGATCTGGCCTGAACGAAGCGGACGATCAGCGAGAGTTGCTGGCGGAAGCGAGGGAATTGCTGGCGATCTTCGTCCAATCGGCGAAGACCGCCAGCCAGCGCAGTCGTCAATGAATCTGCAATTTGCCTTCAGCAATTTGCATTTTCGTCCGTCCTACCGCAGCCCTTCCATGATCTCTTCCAGCGCTTCCCTGCCCGGCCGGGTGCGTTCGAGCGGCAGGGTCGCCAGCGGCTCGTCGACGACGTTGAGCTGGGTCAGGAAGTCGTCGCGGTCCGGCTCGATGTAGATCAGACCGGTCGCGAACTCGCCGCGGCGGGCGGTCTCGTGCAGCCGCTTCATCGCGTTGATCTTGTCGGTCGGGTCGTAGTCCTCTTCGAGCTTCTTCAGATACAGCTTCGACCCGTCGTGCATCGTCACTTCCTGTGACGAGCCCGGCTCGTAGTCGACCGCGATGTCCTCGAAGTACGGCACGAAGGTGACGTCCTCGACCGGATCGTCGTGATCCTTGGCGTAGGCGTAGCTCTTGGTCGAGCCCTCGTGATCGTTGAACGTGACGCACGGCGAAATGACGTCGAGCATGACCGTGCCGCGGTGCGACGAGCGCCGCCTTGAGCAGCGACAGCAGCTGCTTCTTGTCGCCCGAGAACGAGCGGCCGACGAACGTGGCGCCGAGCTCGATCGCCAGCGCGCAGGTGTCGATCGGCGGCAGGTCGTTGACGACGCCGGTCTTGAGCTTCGAGCCGAGGTCCGCGGTCGGCGAGAACTGGCCCTTGGTGAGGCCGTAGCAGCCGTTGTCCTCGATGATGTAGATGATCGGCAGGTTGCGGCGCATCAGGTGCACGAACTGGCCGATGCCGATCGCGCCGGTGTCGCCGTCGCCGCTGATGCCGATGGCAATCAGCTTGTGGTTGGCGAGCATCGCGCCGGTGCCGACCGACGGCATGCGGCCGTGGACGGCGTTGAAGCCGTGCGAGCCGCCCAGGAAGTAGGCCGGGCTCTTGCTCGAGCAGCCGATGCCCGACAGCTTGACGCACCTGCGTCGGGTCGATGCCCATCTCGTAGAACGCGTCGATGATGCGCTCGGAGATCGCGTTATGGCCGCAGCCGGCGCAGAGCGTCGTCTTGCCGCCCTTGTAGATCGCCGGCTCGAGGCCGATGCGGTTCACTTTCATTGGTGTTGGTGTCGCCATGACCTATTCGCCCCCCGCCGTGCCCGCGCTGACGCGGGCGGTCGTCTTCTTCGCCACTTCGAACCCTTCCTGCGCCAGCACATCGTCGGTGATGCTGCGGGCGTCGATCGGCAGCCCGTTGTAGTGCAGGACGCTGCGCAGCTTGGCCTGCCGCTCGGGCGTCAGCTCGAGCTTCATCAGCTGCCGCATCTGCGCGTCGCGATTCTGCTCGATGACGTAGACGCGCTCGTGCGCGTCGATGAACGCACTGAGCTCGTCGTTGAACGGATACGCGCGCAGGCGGAAGTACGAGGTCTCGACCTTCGTCTCTTCGCGCAGCTGGTCGCGGCTCTCTTCGATCGCAAAGTGCGAAGTGCCGAAGCCGATGAAGCCGATCTTCGCCTTCGGATTCGACTGCACCACCGGCTTGGGCACGTACGCGCGCGCGGTCTCGAACTTGCGCGACGAGCCGGTCCATGTTCTCGACGTAGTCGTCAGGACGCTCGCTGTACTGGCCCTTCGCGTTGTGACCCGATCCGCGCGTGAAGTACGGCGGCAGGCCGTCGCCAGGAATCGTGCGATACGCGATGCCGTCGCCGTCCACGTCCTTGTAGCGGCCCCACTCGCCCAGTTCCTTCAACTTCGCGGCGGTCAGCACCTTGCCGCGGTTGATCGGCTGGTCGGATAGGTGAACGCGTCCGACATCCAGTTGTTCATGCCGAGGTCGAGGTCCATCATCACGAACACCGGCGTCTGGAACTGCTCGGCGAGGTCGAACGCCTCCATCGCCATCGTGTAGCACTCTTCCACCGAGCACGGGATCAGCATCAGGTGCTTGGTGTCGCCGTGCGAGAGGAACGCCGCCTGCAGCAGGTCGCCCTGCGCCGTGCGCGTCGGCAGGCCGGTCGACGGGCCCGACGCGCTGGACGTCGAAGATCACCGCCGGCGTTTCCGCGTAGTACGCCAGGCCGGCGAACTCGCCCATCAGCGAGATGCCGGGACCGGCCGTCGCGGTCATCGACCGCGCGCCCGCCCAGCTCGCGCCGATCACCATGCCGAGCGACGCAATCTCGTCTTCCGCCTGCACGATCGCGAACGTCGCCTTCCCGGTTTCCTTGTCGACCCGGTACTTCTTCATGTAGCCGATGAGCGACTCGCAGAGCGACGAGGACGGCGTAATCGGATACCAGGCGACGACGGTGACGCCGGCCATCATGCAGCCGATCGCGGCGGCGGCGTTGCCTTCGATCAGGATCTTGCCGGCCGTTTCGTTCATCGCCTCGATTGCGAACGGGTCCTGCTTGGTGAACGTCGCCTCGGCGTAGTCCCAGCCGGCCTTCAGCGCGCCGGCGTTCAGAATGACGGCCTTGGCCTTCTTGCCGAGCTGCTTGCCGAGCGCCTTCTCCATCAGCGCCAGATCGATCCCGAGCAGCTTCGCGAGGATGCCGTCGTAAATCATGTTGCTTGACGAGGCGGCGCAGCTTCGCGTCCGGGCAGACCGGCGTCGACGAGCTTGTCGAACGGCACCGGATAGAACACGAGATCGTTGCGCAGCGCGTTGAGCTTCAGCGGCTCGTCGTAGACGACGGCGGCGCCCGGCTCGAGCGTCAGGACGTCTTCCTTGGCCGTTTCGGCGTTCATCGCGACCAGGAAGTCGACTTCCTTCTTGCGTGCGATGTAGCCGCTGCTTGCTGGCGCGAATGGTGTACCAGGTCGGCAGGCCGGCGATGTTCGACGGGAACATGTTCTTGCCGGAGACCGGCACGCCCATCAGCAGAATCGACCGCAGCAGGACCATATTCGCGGTCTGGCTGCCCGATCCGTTGACGGTGGCGATCTGAATGCTGAAGTCGTTGACGACCCGCTGTGGGCACTGCGTGAGGATTGCTGTTCTTGAACCGCGAGATCTGTCGGTGACATTCTCAAGTCCTTACGACTTATGAAGATAAAGGGATGCCGGCGGAGCTCCGCCGCAGCGGGACAACCCTTGCAGTATAGCAGACTTAGAGCAGATCTTTGATGGCGCGGCCCATGTCGGCCGGACTTTTCACGACGCTGACGCCCGCGGCGGTGAGCGCCGCCATCTTCTCCGCAGCTGTGCCCTTGCCGCCCGCGATGATCGCGCCGGCGTGCCCCATGCGACGTCCGGGCGGTGCGGTCTGGCCCGCGATGAAGCCGACCACCGGCTTCTGGAAGTTCGCCTTGATCCAGGCGGCGGCCTCTTCTTCGGCGTTGCCGCCGATTTCGCCGATCATGATCACGGCATCGGTCTCGGGATCCTCGCCGAACAATTTCAGCGCATCGATGTGCGATGTGCCGATCAGCGGATCGCCGCCGATGCCGATGCAGGTGCGTCTGTCCCAGCCCGAGGCGCGTCAACTGGTGGATCGCTTCGTAGGTGAGCGTGCCGCTCTTCGACACGATGCCGATGCGGCCTTCCTTGACAGATGTTGCCCGGGATGATGCCGGCCTTGGCCTTGCCGGGCGAAATGAGACCGGGACAATTCGGTCCGACCAGACGCGTGCCCGGATGTTCCTTGAGGAACGTCATCGCGCGCATCATGTCGAGCGTCGGGATGCCTTCCGTGATGCAGACGACCAGCGGCCAGCCCGCCATCGGCCGCTTCCATCACCGCGTCGGCGGCGAACGGCGGCGGCACGAAGATCACCGAGGCGTTCGCGCCGGTCTTCTTGACCGCGTCCTGCACCGTGTCGAAAATCGGCCAGCCTTCGTGCGTGGTGCCGCCCTTGCCTGGCGTCACGCCGCCGACGACGTTCGTGCCGTACGCCGCCGCCTGCTTGGCGTGAAAGGTTCCTTCGCGGCCGGTGAGTCCCTGAACAATCAGGCGAGTCGATTTATCGATGAGGATGGACATAAGTCTTTCGAATGATTGCTTTCATCACGATGTCACGAAGAACACGAAGGCCACGAAGCCTGGTTTGTACAAAAGACGCTTCGTGAACTTCGTGATCTTCGTGTTTGCGTGATGACCGCTCGCTAACCCGCCAGCTCCACTACCTTTTTCGCGGCCTCGTCCATGCTGTCGGCGGTGGTGAACTTCATGCCGCTCTCGCGCAGCAGGCGCTTGCCTTCGTCGACGTTGGTGCCTTCCATGCGGATCACGATCGGCACCGGGACGCCGAGCTCCTTCACCGCGGCGATGACGCCCTGCGCGAGGATGTCGCAGCGCAGGATGCCGCCGAAGATGTTGATGAGCACCGCCTTCACGTTCTTGTCCGACATCAGGATCTTGAACGCGTTGCGGATCTGCTCGGCATTGGCGCCGCCGCCGACGTCCAGGAAGTTCGCCGGCTCCCCGCCCGCCAGCTTGATGATGTCCATCGTCGCCATCGCGAGGCCGGCGCCGTTGACCATGCAGCCGATGTTGCCGTCGAGGTGGATGTAGTTCAGCGCAGAACTTCGATGCTTCGATCTCGAGCGGATCTTCTTCGCTCGAGGTCGCGCAGTTCCTTGATGTCGGGGTGACGGTACAGCGCGTTGTCGTCGAAGTTCATCTTCGCGTCGAGCGCCAGCAGATCGCCGCCCTGCGTGACCACGAGCGGATTGATCTCGAGCAGCGACGCGTCGGTCGCCGACGAACGCGTCGTACAGCGACGTCGCGACCTTCACGAACTTGTTGACCTGCGGGCCGTCCAGACCGATGGCGAAACCCGAGCTGGCGCGCTTCGAACGGCACGATGCCGACGCCGGGCTCGATCGTACACCCGGAAGATCTTCTCGGGCGTCTTCTCCGCGACCTCTTCGATGTCCATGCCGCCCGCCGCGCTGGCCATCATCACGGGCTTGCCGGACGACGCGGTCGAGCACGAGGCTGAGGTACAGCTCGCGCGTCATCTGCAGACCTTCTTCGACGAGCACGCGACCGACGACGCGCCCCTCGGGTCCGGTCTGATGGGTGACGAGCGTCATGCCGATCATCGCCTTGGCAAGCGTCTCGGCATCCGCCGGGCGACTTCGCCAGCTTGACGCCGCCGCCCTTGCCGCGGCCGCCGGCGTGAATCTGCGCCTTGACGACGACGACGCTGCCGCCGAGACGCTTCGCGATCTCGCCGGCTTCGACTGCGTTCAGTGCGACCTCGCCGCGCGGCACGGGAACGCCGTGGCGGGCCAGAATGGCTTTAGCTTGATATTCGTGGATTTTCATGACGGTAGGAAACTCCTGATGCTAATCGGCAAGGCGCGAACCCGTCAAGGCGACCAGCGTCTCCCGGCTGGAAACGTCCGGGCGCCGGTTGCGCCCATGCTCGGAGCAAAAGTAAACTCAGCGCTGATGGCAACACGTACACGAATATTTTCGCTCGTCGGTGGGGACCAAGCTCCTCATCGGTGTGACCGGCGTTTTCCTGGTCATCTACCTCCTGATTCATATCGCCGGCAATCTCGTCGTCTTCCTCGGACCCGCTGCCTACAACAAATACGCGTTCACGCTTGAAGGCAACCCGCTGTTGCCGATCATCGAACTGCTGCTGCTGTCCGTGTTCCTGGTTCACATCTACAAGACCGTGCGGATGTTCATCAGCAACCAGAGCGCGCGGCCGGTCGGCTACGTCAAGAAAAAGAGCGCCGGCAGCCCGAGCCGCAAGACGTTCGCTTCCTCCACGATGATCGTGTCGGGCTTGTGGCTGCTGGTCTTCCTGCTGATTCACGTCCGGGCGTTTCATGACGGCTGGGGTCAGCAATACGAGTGGCCGGCGGGCGGCCGCGATCTATATCGACAGGAAATGGAAACCTTCACCAATCCGTTGATGGTCGCCTTCTACGTCATCAGCATGGTGGTGGTCGGATCGCATCTTGTGGCACGGCATCTCGAGCGCGTTTCAGTCGCTCGGTGCCGACAAGCCGGCGTGGACGCGGTTCATCCTGCCGGCAGGCAAGGTCATCGCCGTTTTCATTGCCGGCGCCTTCATCGTCATCGCCCTCTGGGCGCATTTCGTCGCGGGAGTCCGGTCATGAAGCTCGACGCACGAGTACCGGCCGGCCCGATCGCCGAGAAATGGGACCGGCACAAGTTTCAGATGAAGCTGGTCAATCCAGCGAACAAGCGCAAGTACAGCGTCATCGTCGTCGGGACCGGCCTGGCCGGGGCGTCGGCGGCCGCGTCGCTCGGCGAGCTGGGCTACAACGTCCAGAACTTCTGCATTCAGGACAGCCCGCGCCGCGCCCACAGCATCGCCGCGCAGGGCGGCATCAACGCGGCGAAGAACTACCAGAACGACGGCGACAGCATCTATCGCCTGTTCTACGACACGGTCAAAGGCGGCGACTATCGTTCGCGCGAAGCCAACGTTTATCGCCTGGCGCAACTGAGCGTGAACATCATCGACCAGTGCGTCGCACAGGGTGTGCCGTTCGCGCGCGAGTACGGCGGGCTGCTCGACAACCGGTCGTTCGGCGGTGCGCAGGTCTCGCGTACGTTCTACGCTCGCGGCCAGACCGGTCAACAGCTGCTGATTGGCGCCTACCAGTCGTTGATGCGGCAGGTGCACGAGAAGAAGGTCAAGCTGTTCGCCCGCCGCGAGATGCTCGATCTCGTCGTCGTCGACGGCAAGGCGCGCGGCATCATCGTCCGGAATCTGACGACCGGCGCGATCGAGAAGCTACGTCGCCGACGCGGTGATTCTGGCGACCGGCGGCTACGGCACCGCGTATTACCTCTCCACCAACGCCGTGAACTCGAACGTCACCGCCGCCTGGCGCGCGCACAAGCGCGGGGCGCTGTTCGCCAACCCGTGCTACACGCAGATTCACCCGACCTGCATCCCGGTGAGCGGCGATCACCAGTCCAAGCTCACGCTGATGAGTGAGAGTCTGCGGAACGACGGGCGTGTCTGGGTGCCCAAGAAGAAAGGCGACACGCGTCCGCCGGAGCAGATTCCCGAAGACGAGCGCGATTACTACCTCGAACGGAAATATCCGTCGTTCGGCAACCTGGTTCCGCGCGACGTCGCCTCGCGCAACGCCAAGCAGATGGCCGACGATGGCAGGGGCGTGGGCGAGACGGGCCTGGCCGTTTACCTCGATTTCAAGGATGCGATCCAGCGGATCGGACGCGAGACGATCAAGGAGAAGTACGGCAACCTGTTCCAGATGTACCAGAAGATCACCGACGAGGATCCGTACAAGGTGCCGATGCGGATCTACCCGGCCATCCACTACACGATGGGCGGGCTGTGGGTGGACTACAACCTGATGAGCAACGTGCCGGGCCTGCACGTGCTGGGCGAAGCGAACTTCTCCGATCACGGCGCGAACCGCCTCGGCGCCAGCGCGCTGATGCAGGGACTCGCGGACGGCTACTTCGTCATTCCCTACACCCTCGGCGACTACCTGGCGAGCAATCCACTGCCGAAGGTGACGACCGATCACGACGCCTTCAAGGAAGCCGCCGACAACGCGCAGAAGCAGATCAATACGCTGCTGGCGGTGAAGGGCAACGAAGACCATCCGGCACATCCACCGCGAGCTCGGCCGGATTCTGTGGGACAACGTCGGCATGGCCCGGACCGAAGCGAGCCTGAACGAGCGCGTTGAAGAAGATCCCGACGCTGCGCGAGGAGTTCTGGCAGAACGTGTCGGTGCCCGGCACGCCAGGACAACCTCAATCAGAGCCTCGAGTACGCCGGCCGCGTCGCCGACTACCTCGAGTTCGCCGAACTGCTGGCGCGCGACGCGCTCGAGCGCCGCGAATCGTGCGGCGGTCACTTCCGCGAGGAGAGCCAGACGCCGGACGGCGAAGCGCTGCGCGACGACGAGCACTTTTCGTACGTGGCGGCGTGGGAATTCAAAGGCGTCGGCAAGACGCCTGAACTCCACAAGGAACCGCTGGAGTTCGACGAAGTGCATCCATCGCAGCGGAGTTACAAGTGAGACTGAACCTGAAGATTTGGCGGCAGGCTGGACCGGCCGCCGCCGGGCGCCTGGTCGACTACCCCACCGACGGGATCTCGACCGACATGTCGTTCCTCGAGATGCTCGACGTCGTCAACGAAGGGCTGATCAGCAAAGGCGAGGACGCCATCGCGTTCGACTCCGATTGCCGCGAAGGCATCTGCGGCATGTGCAGCCTGGTCATCAACGGCGTGCCGCACGGACCCGATCGCGGCACCACTGTCTGCCAGCTCCACATGCGGCGCTTCAAGGACGGCGAAACGGTCACCATCGAGCCGTGGCGCGCCAAGGCGTTCCCGGTCGTCAAGGATCTGGTGGTCGATCGCAGCGCGTTCGACCGGATCATCGCTGCCGGCGGCTACACCTCGATCAACGTCGGTGGCGCGCAGGACGGCAACGCCATCCTGATTCCGAAGGACGTGTCGGAAGCGGCGATGGATTCGGCGGCGTGCATCGGCTGCGGCGCCTGCGTCGCCGCCTGCAAAAACGCGTCGGCCCATCTCTTCATGAGCGCGAAGATCTCGCAGCTGGCGCTGCTGCCGCAAGGCCAGCAGGAACGGTATCGCCGGGTCACCGCGATGATTGAGCAGGCTGACAGCGAAGGATTCGGGAGCTGTTCGAACGAGGGCGAGTGCGAGGCGGTCTGCCCGAAGGAGATTCCGATCTCCAACATCGCGCGCATGACGCGCGAGTACGTCAAGGCGCAGCTCGGCGCCGGTAAGTAGGCTTCTCGGGTAGTGTCCGCCTTCTGGCGGACCTACACCAACGGCCTCGCCTTAATCGTCAGAATCTCATACGCGGCTTGCGCGTCCTCTTCTCGAACCAGCAGGTCGACGCCGGTGGTCAACGCCAGATGAGGACGGAGGCCACCGACATCGTCGGGCCGCATCAACACGTCGATGCCGGCTGCTTCGAGCGCCGACTTGGCGAGCCCCGCCTCCATCCGATCGCTGAACGTCCGGACGACGACGAGAGGAATCTCAGCCAATCCCAGCCTCCAGTCCGACGCCTCTCGCTAGACGCCGATTACTCCGACCAGTTCTTTGACCGCCGCCGCGGACTTCTTGAACGCGGCGTCCTCGTCCGGCGTCAGCTTGATTTCGATGATCTTCTCGAGGCCGCGCGACCCCAGCCGGCACGGAACGCCCACGAACAGGTCGCGGACGCCGTACTCGCCTTGCAGGAACACCGAGCACGGCAGAATCTTGTGTTTGTCCAGCAGGATGGCCTCGACCATTTCGACCGTCGAAGCACCGGGCGCATACCAGGCGCTGGTGCCGACCATTTCCGTGATCTCGAGGCCGCCACGCGCGGTTCGCGCGCAGATGCGGTCGATGGTCGCCTTGTCCATCAGGTCGGTAATCGGAATGCCGGCGACCGTCGAGTAGCGCGGCAGAGGGACCATCGTGTCGCCGTGACCGCCGAGGACGAAGGCGTGCACGTTCTCCACTGAGACGCTCAGTTCCTGCGCGATGAACGTGCGCATGCGCGCCGAGTCGAGCACGCCGGCCATGCCGATGACGCGCTCGCGCGGGAATTTCGACAGCTTGAAGATCGCCTGCGCCATCGCGTCGAGCGGATTGGCGACCGGGATGATGATGCAGTTCGGCGAATACTTGACCACCTGCTCGGTGACCGCCTGCATGATCTTGTAGTTCACGTTCAGCAGGTCGTCGCGGCTCATGCCGGGCTTCCGCGGCATGCCCGAGGTGACGACGACGATGTCCGAGTTGGCGCTCTCGGCATAGTCACCGGTGCCGAGCACGCGCGCGTCCGAGCCGTAAATCGGACAGGCCTCCAGCATGTCGAGGGCGACGCCTGCGGCTTTCTGGTCCGCGATGTCGATGACCACGACGTCGGCAAGCGATTTGTCGGCGACCCCGCGGGCCACCGTCGCGCCAACGTTTCCTGCCCCACCAACCACTGTCACTTTGCGATTCATTGCCGCTCCTCTTAGAACGATCATCACGAAGGCACGAAGAGTACGAAGAGCACGAACCAGGCTTTGTACGGAATCTGATTCGTGACCTTCGTGTTCTTCGTGGCCTTCGTGATAAAAGACGCTACATATTCTTGATGATGGCGTCCGCGAAGGCGGACGTTTTCAGTTCGGTGGCGCCGGTCATCTGGCGCGCCAGGTCGTAGGTCACGGTTTTCTGCGCGATCGCCCGCTCGAGACCCTTCTCGATCAGCGCCGCCGCCTCGTTCCAGCCCATGTAGTTCAGCATCATCACGCCCGACAGAATCACGGAGCTCGGATTGATGACGTCCTTGCCGGCGTACTTCGGCGCGGTGCCATGGGTCGCTTCGAAGAACGCGATCTCATCGCCGATGTTGCCGCCGGGCGCCATGCCCAGACCGCCGACTTGCGCGGCGCAGGCGTCGGACAAGTAGTCGCCGTTCAAGTTGGGCGTCGCGAACACGTCGTAGTCGGCCGTGCGCGTCAGGATCTGCTGGAAGACGCTGTCGGCGATGCGGTCGTTGATGAGCAACTTGCCATCGCGCGAGGCACCCTGACCGACCTCGTCTTCGGTCACGATGTGGTCGCGGAACTCGGCCTTCGCGAGCTCGTAGCCCCAGTCGCGGAAGGCGCCTTCCGTGAACTTCATGATGTTGCCCTTGTGGACCAGCGTCACCACCTTGCGCTTGTTCGCGAGGGCATACTGAATCGCCATCCGCACCAGGCGCTTGGAAGCCGTCTCGGACATCGGCTTGATGCCGATCCCCGAATCCGGCGCGATCCGCTTGCCCATTTCCTTCGCCAGGAACTCGATCAGGCGCTCGGCCTGAGGCGTGCCCTTGGCGAACTCGATGCCGGCGTAGACGTCCTCCGTGTTCTCACGGAAGATCACCACGTTCATCAGCTCGGGATGCGTGACCGGCGCCGGCGTGCCCGCGAAGTACCGGACCGGACGGATGCACGCGAAGAGATCGAGCACCTGCCGCAGGGTGACGTTCAAGCTGCGAATGCCACCGCCAACCGGTGTGGTGAGTGGTCCCTTGATGGCGATCTTGTATGCCTTGACCGCTTCGAGCGTGTCGCCCGGCAGCCATTCGCCAGTGACGTTCTTCGCCTTCTCGCCGGCGAGAATCTCGAACCACGCGATGCGACGCTTGCCGCCGAACGCTTTCTCGACGGCGGCGTCGAACACGCGCACGCTGGCGCGCCAGATGTCCGGACCGGTGCCGTCGCCTTCGATGAACGGGATGATGGGCTCGTCAGGCACCACCAGCTGACCGTTCTTGCGCGTGATCGGAGAACCATTTGCGGGAGGTTTGAGCGCGGAAAAATTCGGCATGGGTTTTTAGGTCAGGTCACCTGTGTCCGTGGAAGATATCCGCGAACTCTGTGGAAAACTCTGTGGAAAAGGCCTCATGTTTACGCCGTTGTGATGCAGACTTCGGAGCGTTTTAGCGTTTTGCACCAGAGCAGGGCAACCCGACGGTCGCGCTCGCGGCAGCAACTAAAACCCTCGGATTATACTAACTGCACGTTGGCGAGTCGAACATGCGTTTCCGATTGCCTCGAACACTGCTGATGATTTCGTTCGCCGCGAGCATGTTGGGCCGGGCGGGCGCCGCCGATGCACCGCAGTCCACCGAGAAGAACACCGCGCCGGCCTCTTCGAAAGCAGCGCGCACCAAGAATCCGGTGCCGCCCACTCCAGCGTCGATCCAGTCGGGACATGTTGTTTATGACAGGCTGTGCGCGTCCTGCCACGGCGAAGCCGGTAAGGGTAACGGCCTGATGGGCGAAGAGCTGAACCCCAAGCCGGCCGATTTGACCGATGCGGAATGGAAACACGGATCGACGGACGGAGAGATTTACGCGCTCATCCGGAGCGGCGTCAAAGGCACCGGGATGAAGGCCTACGGCCGCAAACTGACGACCCATCAGGTGTGGGACGTCGTGAATTACATTCGAAGCATCGGGCCCGCCAAGAGCCACTAACTGATGAAAATTGTCGTTGCTGATGATCTGCCGGCCTCCGCGCTCGAGTTGTTGCGCGCCGAGCCGGGCTGGATAGTAGACGCGCGTCCCGGCCGTGCGGCCGCCGTGCTCGCCGCAGACCTCGCGGACGCCGATGCCTTGCTGGTGCGAAGCGCCACCAAAGTCGATGCGGCGCTGATCGCCGCCGCGCCCGGGCTTCGCATCGTCGCCCGCGCCGGCACCGGTGTGGACAACGTCGATGTCGCCGCCGCCAGCGCGCGCGGCATCCTCGTGGTCAACGCACCAGGCGCCAACAGCATCAGTGTGGCCGAGCACGCCTGCGCCTTGATGCTGGCGCTGGCGCGTTCAGTGCCGGCAGCAGACAGCGCGATGAAGGGCAGCAAATGGGAAAAGAAGAAGTTCATCGGCACTGAATTGCGCGGAAAAACACTTGGCGTCGCCGGACTGGGACGAATCGGACAGGAGGTCGCGCTGCGCGCGCGCGCGTTCGGAATGCGGCTGGTCGCCCACGATCCGTTCATCTCGAAAGAGATCGCCTCGGGTCTGGGCGTCGAGTTGATGACGCTCGACGAGGTCTGCGCGACAGCCGACTACCTGACCCTGCACCTGCCGTCAACGCCTGACACCAGACACATCTTCAACGACGACCGATTCGCGCGATGCAAGCCGGGGATCCGGTTGATCAACACCGCCCGGGGTGAACTGATTGATCAGGCCGCGCTCGTGCGGGCCATCGAAGCCGGTATCGTGGCCGGGGCGGGCCTCGACGTCTTCGAGACCGAACCGCCGTCCGATTGGTCGCTCGCCCAACTGCCCCAGGTGATTGCGACACCGCACATTGCGGCGTCGACGGAGGAAGCACAGGAACTGGTCGGCACGGAGACCGCCGCGACTGTCCGCGATTTTCTGCGCGACGGTATTGTCCGCAACGCCGTCAACTTTCCTTCGATTCAGCCCGACGAGATGCAGCGCCTGCAGCCATGGATCGGGCTGGCCGACCAGCTGGGCGCGATCGCTTCTCAGATGGGCACGGCGCGCATCGAGGCGCTCGGCGTCCGCTACTACGGCGCGCTGGTCGAGAGTCGCGGCGTCGAGGTGCTCGCGGCAAGCGCGGCTGCCGGCGTCCTGCGGCCGATTCTGTCGAGCGGCGTCTCGATCGTGAACGCACGCGCCGTGGCCCGCGAGCGCGGCGTTGAAATCGTCGAGTCGCGCAGCTCGCGTTCGCGTCATTTCACGAGCCTGGTTTCGGTGAAGCTCCAGACGGACGCGGGCGATCGTTGGGTCGAGGGCACGGTGTTCGAACCGAACAGTCCGCGGCTCGTGTCCGTCCGGGGCGTCGAGGTCGAGGCGCCGCTCGGCGGCACGATGCTGATCATCGTCAACCAGGATCAGCCGGGCGTGATCGGCGAAGTGGGGACCATTCTTGGCAGACACGGCGTCAACATCGCAAGCTTCGCGCTCGGACGGGGCGAGAGTGGTGCGATTGGGGTGGTCAACGTCGATGAGGACGCGGCGGCCCCGCAAATGCTCGACGCCGCGGTCGACGATCTCCGCCGGGTGGCGGCGATTCGGGAGGCGTGGGTCATTCGCCTGTAGAGAGACAAACGACCCCGGCGTCTCTACTTCACTGCAACTCTCAAGGCGGCCGGGTGAATCCGGACCCGCAACTCAGTGGCTCCAGGGACCGGCTCACCATCGACGTGCAGCAACATCGGCTGGTCGCACTGAATCGTGACATGCCGGATTTTCCGGATCGTGCAACCCGGCATTCGAGCGACGCTGTCGTTGAACAACCTCGGCACCTGTGCGACCGTCATCAACCTCGATCGTTCTGACACGATCACCATGTCCAGCCAGCCATCGTCGACCAAAGCGCCCGGCGCAATCCGGGCGCCGTTGCCGAACTGCGCCGAGTTGGCAATCGTCACGAGGACGGCCTGGACCTCGATCACCTCGTCACCGGTCGCGATCCGGTAAGTCATCGGCTTATATGTGAACAGGGCGCCGGCGCTGATGCGCGCATAGCCGACGAATCCGCGCCGTGTGGCGCTCGCGAACCGGGACGCGATGTGCGCGTCGAATCCGACGCCCGCGACATTCGCGAACAGCCGGCCGTTGACCTCACCGAGGTCCATCGGGCGCGGCGTGGCCGCCAGAGCGTTCGCGATCGCGCGCTCGGGACGCGCATCCACGCCGAGTTCCCGCGCCAACCCGTTGCCCGAGCCGGCCGGAATGATGCCGAGCGGCACTTCGTCGAACGCGAGAGCGGACGCGACCTCGTTGATCGTGCCGTCGCCGCCCCACGCCATCACCAGCCGGGCGCCGCGTTTGACCGCCGCCTTCGTCAGCTCCTTCGCGTGGCCAACTCTCTCGGTGATGAAGACTTCGGCCGGATCGCCGTGCGCGTCGACGACGGCGAGAGCGACCTGTGCGCGCTCACGCGCCACGCCCGGTCCCGCCCCGCCTGAGATCGGGTTGATGATGATGGCAGTGGACACGGACGGTGAACTTGGAAGTGAGACGTGTGAAGTTAGAAGTGTGAAGTTAGAGTTCGAAGTGAGAAGTTTGACGCGAGAGGCCTCGGAACACTTCAGACTTCAGACTTGAGACTTCCGACTTCTTTGAGCGTCACCGAAGGGCCAGACGGCGGATCGTGTGATCCGATTCGTCGCTGAGCTCGACGACGTCGGCTGATATCTTCACGACGCGGTAACGCGGCGTGATGCTGTCGCCTTCCTTGACCATGAAGAACTGACCTCCGCCCGCGATGAACGCGGTGCGGCTCGGGCCGTCGGCTCCGGCATCTTCCGCGATCCCTTCGAGCGTCAAAGGTGGAGGCACGGGCGCGGATGGCGCGGCTTCCGATAACGCGGCGACAGGTGCGGCTAGAGCCAGCGCCTGGGATCGAACCGGCGCGGCGCGGAACGTGAACAGGTTTCGGCCCGGCCCAATCGGCTTGGCGTCAGGTTTGAGACGGTCGTGCAGCCTGGCGATCTCAGTCGCGAGTTCGGCGCCTTGCACTTCGATCGGCCGCGCGGCCTCAACCGGCGGAGCCGCGATTGAATGATTCGAGGTCGCCGCGCCGGCGAGCCACGCGATGAGCGCGCCGCCAACTACCGCGATCGTCGCCGTTCGCTTCAGGTTCATCGTTCTGTGTTCCGATCGTAGCACGCTGATTTTCGGGGTGGTGTGCTATTATTCGTCGTGCACCCTGTTTCGACTGGCTCGAGAGTCGATTCGGTTCCTCCGCTCACCATCGTCGCCATCATCCCCGCACGGTACGCGTCGACTCGACTCCCTGGCAAGGCGCTCGCCGATCTCGACGGCCGGCCGATGATCGAGCACGTGTATCGACGCGCCGAAGCGGCGAAAACAGTGTCGCAGGTGATCGTCGCGACCGACGATCTGCGCATCGCGACGCGTGTCCACGATTTCGGCGGACGGGTCAAACTGACCAAGCTCACCCACCAATCCGGTACCGACCGCCTCGCGGAAGTCGTGCAATCGCTCGACTGCGACATTGTCGTCAATGTCCAGGGCGACGAGCCGCTCATCGATCCGCGCGCGATCGACGAAGTGGTCGCACCGCTCGCGGCCGATCCGGCGGTGCCGATGGCCACGCTGTATCGGCGCATCCTGAACGTCTCCGAGCTCAACAATCCGAACATCACCAAAGTGGTGGTCGACCGCGGCGGCTTCGCGCTTGTATTTTTCCCGGGCGCCGATTCCGCACATACGCGATCCGCGTGGCGGCTGGCCGCCCCTCTATCGACATATCGGCCTCTACGCGTATCGCCGCAGTACCCTGCTGGTGCTGGCGTCTCTCGAGCCGACGCCGCTCGAGCGGGCCGAATCGCTCGAGCAACTGCGGGCGCTGGAACATGGCATTCGCATCAAGGCGGTGGAAACCGCATACGACTCCTTTGGTGTCGACACACCGGAGGACCTGGAACAGGTGCGCCGACTGCTGGCGGCGCCGGCCTCGAACTAAGCGCAGCGAAGGACAACGATGACCAAGGACGGACGAACCCCGAAATACATCTTCATCACCGGCGGCGTGGTTTCCTCGCTCGGCAAAGGGCTGGCCGCGGCCAGCATCGGCTGCCTGCTCGAGGGTCACGGCTACAAGGTGACGATGCAGAAGTTCGATCCGTACATCAACGTTGACCCCGGCACGATGAGCCCGTACCAGCACGGCGAGGTCTTCGTGACCGACGACGGCGGTGAAACCGATCTCGACCTCGGCCACTACGAACGCTTCACCAACATCGTCACGACGAGGAACTCGAACTGGACCACCGGCAAGATCTATCAGAGCGTCATCCAGAAAGAGCGCCGCGGCGACTACCTCGGGCGGACCGTGCAGGTGATTCCGCACATCACCAACGAAATCAAGGACGCGATTCGCGCGGTCGTCACACGACGTCGACGTCGTGCTGGTGGAAATCGGCGGTACCGTCGGCGACATCGAGAGCCTGCCGTTTCTCGAGGCGATCCGTCAGTTCCGTCAGGACGTCGGGCGCGACAACTCGCTTTACGTGCACCTGACGCTGGTGCCGTTCATCGGCGCGGCCGGCGAGCTCAAGACCAAGCCGACGCAGCACAGCGTCCGCGACCTCCGGTCGATCGGCATCCAGCCGGACATCCTGCTGTGCCGGACCGATCGGTTTCTCGACGCCGACATCAAGCGGCAAGATCGCGCTTGTTCTGCGACGTCGACGAGGAAGCCGTGATCACCGCGAAAGACGTGGCCACGATTTACGAAGTGCCGGTGGCGCTTGCCGCCGAAGGCCTCGACCGCATCGTGCTCAAATACCTGCACCTGCCGCAGACCGAGCGGCAGATGCAGCCGTGGGAGGAGCTCGTCAAGCGGATCAAGAATCCGATCGACGACATCACCATCCACGTCGTCGGCAAGTACGTCGGCTACGAGGACTCCTACAAGAGCCTCAACGAGGCGCTGTATCACGGCGGCTTCCCGCACGGCCTCAAGGTCAACATCAAGTGGATCGAGGCCGAGGCGCTCGAGGCGCCGAACGGCGCGGCATTGCTCGACGGTGCGGACGGCATCCTGGTGCCCGGCGGCTTCGGCAACCGCGGCACGCGCGGGATGATGATGGCTGCGCAAGTGGCGCGCGAGCGACGCATTCCTTATTTCGGCATCTGCTACGGATTCCAGTGGGCGACGGTCGAGTACGCGCGCAACGTCGCCGGCCTCGCCGACGCCGACTCGACCGAGTGCAACCCCGATGCGTCGGCGAAGGTCATCTACAAGCTGCGCGATCTGCTGGGCGTCGACGACCTCGGCGGCACCATGCGTCTTGGCAGCTACGCCTGCGAGCTTGCGCCGGGCTCGCTGGCGCAGCGCGTGTACGGCGCGACCATCATTCACGAGCGTCATCGTCATCGCTACGAGTTCAACTGCCTCTACGAACGCACGCTCACCGAGCACGGCCTGAGAATTTCCGGCCGCTCGCCCGACGGCAAGTTCGTCGAGATCGCCGAGCTTCCCGGACATCCGTGGTACCTCGCGGTCCAGTTCCATCCGGAGTTCAAGTCGAAGCCGACGCGGCCGCACCCGCTGTTCGCCGCGTTCGTGAACGCCTCGTGGGAGCACAAGACCGCGCAGGGACTCGTCGGACAGGCGGGTCAGGTTGGCGCGGTCGGTTAGCCCGGTCGGTATAATCGCCAGGTGACCCCAGTCCAGCTCGGCGACATCACGTTCGGAGGCGGCAAGCCGTTCGTGCTGATCGCCGGCCCGTGCGTGATCGAGAGCGAAGCGCACGCGACCGACCTCGCGGCGCGCCTCGTCGAACTGGCCCAGCGCGCCGGCGTTCCGTTCATCTTCAAAGCGTCGTACGACAAAGCGAACCGCACCTCGGGCCGTTCGTTCCGCGGGCCCGGACTCGAAGAAGGCCTCCGCGTGCTGGCCGCGATCAAGTCGCGCCTCAACGTTCCGATCCTGACCGACATCCACGAAGCCGGCGCAGGCCGGTCCGACCGCCGAAGTCGCCGACGTCCTCCAGATCCCCGCGTTTCTCTCGCGACAGACCGATCTGCTGATCGCCGCCGCCCACACCGGCCGTGTCGTCAACATCAAGAAGGGTCAGTTCCTCGCGCCGGACGATGTGAAGCACGCCGTCGCGAAGGTAACCGCGGCGGGCAACCCGCGCGTGATCGTGACCGAGCGCGGGACCAGCTTCGGCTATCACAATCTCGTCGTGGACATGCGTGCGTTTCCGATGATGCGGGCGCAGGGCGTCCCGGTGATCTTCGACGTCACGCACAGCCTGCAGCTACCGGGCGGGGGCGACGGCGTGACCGCCGGCCAGGCCGAATACATCGAGCCGCTGGCGTCAGCCGGCGTCGCGGCGGGCGTAGACGGCGTCTTCCTCGAAGTCCACGAGGACCCGGCGCGGGCAAAGAGCGACGCGCAGAATGCGCTGCGGCTCGATCTGCTCGAGCCGCTGCTCGCCCGCCTGCGCGCCATCGACGCCATCACCAAGCAGGCCGAGGCGCACGCCCGTGGCTGATCGGTCGCTCGCCAGGAAGGTCCTCGAGACCGAAGCCGCCGCGATTCTCGCACTGATCGACCGCCTCGACGACCGCTTCGACTGCGCGGTGCAGCTGCTTCGCCAATGCAAAGGCCGGGTGATCCTGACCGGCATGGGCAAGTCCGGGATCATCTGCCACAAGATCGCCGCGACGCTGACCAGCACCGGCACACCAGCGCTCTTCCTGCATCCGGCCGAAGCGATTCACGGCGACCTCGGCGTCATCCAGAGCGACGACGTCGTGGTCGCACTCTCGAACAGCGGCGAAACCGACGAACTGCTGCAACTGCTCGAGACCATCCGCCGGCTCGGGGCAAAACTGATCGCGATCACCGGCAGCCGCGGATCCACGCTCGCCCAGGCAGCAGACGTGGCGCTCGACTGCAGCGTCACTGAAGAAGCGTGCCCGATGAACCTGGTGCCGACCGCGAGCACGACCGCGGCGCTGGCGATCGGCGATGCGCTGGCGATGACGCTGATGGTCGAAAAGGGATTTCGCGAGGAAGACTTCGCGAATCTTCACCCCGGCGGAAAACTCGGCAAGCGTCTGATGCGGGTCGAAGCGCTGATGCACGCCGGCGAGGACTGCCCGATCGTCCACCACGACACGCCGATGCCGCGACGTCTTCTACGAGATGTCGAGCAAGGGCCTCGGCATGACCTGCGTGGTCGATGCCGACGAGCGTCTGCTCGGCATCATCACCGACGGCGACCTGCGCCGGCGCATGGAGCGTGGCGCGGAGATCCTCAGGCGCTGCTGGCCGCCGACGTCATGACCAGCCACCCGGTCACGATCGGACGGGCAACGCTCGCAGCCGAAGCGCTGAACGTCATGGAGCAGCGGAAGATCACGTCGATCGTGGTGATTGAAGACGCTGGCGCCAATGCGGTCGCCGGCGTCTTGCACATCCACGATCTCTGGCGCATGGAGATGTTTTGAGCAACGAACGGGCCGCGAAGATCCGGCTGTTCCTGTTCGACGTGGACGGCGTCCTGACCGACGGGACCATCCTGCTGCACGCCGACGGCAGCGAGAGCAAGGTGTTCGACATCAAGGACGGCACGGCGATCGTGTGGGCGCTGCGGCTCGGTCTGACCGTCGGTTTGTTGTCGGCCCGCCACTCGGTGGCCACCGCCAAGCGCGCCGCTCAGCTCGGCGTGACGCTGATTCATCAGGGCGTTGCCAACAAGCTCGAGAGCTACGAGCAGATCGCCGACGGTCTGATGCTCGACGATGACCAGATTGCCTACATGGGCGACGACATTCTCGACCTGCCGGTGCTGATGCGGGTCGGGCTGGCGGCCGCGCCTGCGGATGCCGCTGCCGACGTGCTGTCGCCGTGTCCACTGGGTGAGCCGGAAGGGCGGCGGCGCGGGCGCGGCCCGCGAGTTGATCGAGATGGTCCTGCGGGCGCAGGATCGCTGGGGAGCCGTCCTCGATTCCTGCCTCCCGGCGGCGGAGCGGCAGCCATGATTTCGTACGCTCCACTGCTGGCCGCACTAATCGCCCTGCTCGCCGGCCTCGCCATCGGCAAGGCCTGGGAGCGATACAAGCTGCGCGACGGCAAATGGATCGATCGGCGCCGCGCGCGGGAGTCGCCCCACTACATCCTCGGCCTGAACTTTCTGGTCGCGAATCAGATCGACCTGGCGATCGAAGAGTTGAGCCGTGCCGCCAGCCTCGACGCCGATGCCCTCGAAGTCCACATGATTCTGGGCAACCTGTATCGTGAAAAAGGCCAGGTCGGCAAAGCCATCACGGTGCACCAGAATCTGCTGCAGCGTCCGACCCTGAGCAAGCTCGAGCACGCCTATGTGCTGCTCTGCCTGGGCCTCGACTACAAACGCGGCGGGTTCGTCGATCGCGCGCTCGAAGCCTTCAACGAAGTGCTGCGACTCGATCCGAAGAACGAGTACGCGCTGCTCAACCTGCAGAAGCTGCACGAAGAGCAGCATCAGTGGATCGAGGCCTACGACACACGTCGGCGTCTGTCGACACTGGCCGACACCGAGGCGCAGCCGCAGAACCAGGCGATTCTCGCCTTCCTCGAGAACGAGATCGGCCTCGAGGCGATGCGCCGCAAGGAGTACGTCGAGGCCATTCGCCGCTTCGAGGGGGCGATCGACCTCGACGCACGCGCGGTTCCGGCCTACCTCAATCTCGGAGACGTCCGCGTCGCGCAGGGCAGCGAGCGCGACGCTGCAGCAATCTGGGAAAAAGTGATCGAGGTCGCGCCCGATCGCGCCTACCTCGCATTTGACCGGCTCGAAGCGCTCGCGATCCGGACCGGCAACCCGGAGCGCTTCACGCGGCTGTGCCGCCGGCTCATCGACGAGAACGCGCAGGACTGGCGTGCCAGGCTCGCGCTGTCGCGCCACCTGGCCGGCAGCGGTCATCCGCGAGAGGCGCTGGATCTGCTGTTTTCCGCCCTGGTGCAAAATCCCCACGCGCTCAGCATCCATCAGGCGATCTGGCGGGCCCTGGCACAGCTGCGTCACCCGTCGGCGCTGGTCGATCGCTACGGCGAGCTGACTCAGCACGCGGTGTTCTACCTCGACCCCCATATCTGCATGCGCTGCCGCTATCGCAGCACGGAACTGCTCTGGCAGTGCCCGCATTGCCACGACTGGAATACCTTTGTGGAGGAGAGAATTGCTCCCGCACAGGAAGGCGTCGAAGTTTAGGATCTGAGGATTTGAGGAGCTGAGGATTTATTTGAGGAGTTTCAAAACGGCGTCCAGCTGGCGGTTGGTGTCGTCGAACGCGCCATCGGTGTTGATCACGAAATCTGCCCGGTTCGCCTTCTCTTCCGCCGGCCACTGAGCGGCCAGGCGCTGGCGAGCCGCTTCTTCGGTCATTCCTCGCCCGAGCAGTCGTTGCAATTGCGTTTCCGGCGAGCAGGTCGTCACGATCACTTTATCGAACGTCTTGTCGGCCCCGGTTTCGTAGAGCAGCGGCACGTCCACCACCGCGAGCGGGTCCTCACCGATCAGCGCAAACGCGCGGAGACCGGCTTCGATCGCGCGGTACACGGCCGGATGCGTCAGCGCTTCCAGTTCCCTGCGCGCTGAGGCGTCCGCGAAGACGATCGCACCGAGCTTCTTCCGATCGATCGAGCCGTCAGCGGCGAGGACGTCCTGGCCGAACCGCTCGGCGATCGCGGCGGTCGCTTCGGTGCCCGCGGCGGTGACGCCATGGGCGAGAGCGTCCGCGTCAAGGCACGGAACGCCCCGGAGCCTGAGCTGGTTCAGCACGTAGCTCTTGCCGGTCGCGATGCCGCCGGTCAGACCTATTTTCAACATGGAAATTCGTCCGGCCGGCGCGGTTTCCGCATGTGTAGTGACCGACTGGCGCCGTTTCAGAACAACGTCGCGCGGGCCTTTCAGGCCCGCGTCCCACGCGACCCTCAAAAGGGTCGCGCTACGCGTCGCCCGACGCGGTTCAACCGGCTCGCAGTTGCGCCGCCGTCAGCGTGTTCCTGAGCAGCAGCGCGATCGTCAGCGGTCCAACACCGCCCGGCACCGGCGACAATGCGCCGGCAACATCCGCCACGTCGGGGTGCACATCGCCGACCACGATCGATCCGCGGCGCTCGAACACCTCGCGCCGTTTTGATCCGGGCTTGAACAGCCGATCGACGACCGCCGGATCGACCACCTGGCTGGTACCGACGTCAATCACCGACGCGCCCGGCTTCACAAACGCCGGCGTCACGAAGCCGGGACGGCCAATCGCCGCGACCAGGATATCGGCCTCGGCGCAAACACTCGGCAGATCCACCGTCCGCGAGTGACAGATGGTCACCGTCGCGTGACGATGCAGCAGCAGCAGCGCCATCGGTTTGCCGACGATGTCACTGCGACCGATGACGACCGCGCGCTTGCCGGCAATCGCGATCCCTGAACGCTCCAACAGCTCGATGACGCCGGTCGGTGTGCACGCCACCAGCCGCGCGCGATTCTGCACCAGGTAGCCGACGTTGATCGGATGGAAGCCGTCGACGTCTTTGTCAGGCCTGATCACGTCGAAGACACGCCGCTCGGCGTCGGGGCCCATCGACGCCGGGAGCGGCGACTGCACCAGAATCCCGTCATGGAGCTCGCTGGCGTTCAGGCGCTCGACGGTGGCCAGCAATTGGTCGAGTGTCGCGGATGCCGGCAGGCGTTCGAGATCGGCGCGCAGCCCTGCCTCGCCCGCCGACTTCAACTTGCTGCGGACGTAAATTTCCGACGCCGGGTCCTCGCCGACGAGGACGATGCCCAGCCCGGGCGGCCGACCGGCTCGCGCCGCAAAGGACACGACCGCGGGTCCCGTTTCCGCGCGGATCGCCGCCGCAACCGACGTCCCGTCGAGCACACGAGCCGGCATCAGGCGGACACTCCGTCGTGCATCGTTCCCGGATACAGGCTCTTCACGAGACAGGAATCAGCGACCGGCTTCCTCTTTGTGCAACTCCAGCCGGCTGTGCTTGATGCCGTAGGAGAAGTAGAAGACCAGGCCGATCACCAGCCACGCACCAAGCCGCAGCCAGTTGGTCCATCCGAGACCGTAGATCATCGCGCCGCAGACGACAATGCCGAGCACCGCCACCACCGGCAGCGCCGGCACCCTGAAGCCACGCACCAGTTCCGGCCTGCGGACCCGCATGATCCACACGCCCGCGCACACCAGGATGAACGCGAAGAGCGTCCCGATGCTCGTCATCTCGCCGACGATGCTTTCCGGCAGGAAGGCGCCAAACAGCGCCGTGAACACGAAGAACAACATGTTCGCTTTGTATGGCGTCTGGTACTTCGGATGCACCTCGGAGAAAATCGCCGGCACCAGGCCGTCGTGACTCATCGAGTAGAACACACGTGACTGGCCCATCAGCATCACGAGAATAACGGACGAGAAGCCCGCCAGAATCGCGATCGTCACGAACTTGCCCAGCCACGCGTAGCCGATCATGTATTTGCTGATCGCAAACGTGACCGACGCTTCCTTGCCCGCGGTCCGGAAGTCTTCGACCGTCGCCACGCCGCTCAACACATACGAGAAGAGCACGTAGAGGATCGTGCAGATCACGAGCGACCCGAGGATGCCGATTGGCATGTCGCGCTTGGGATTCTTCGCTTCCTGCGCGGCGGTGGACACCGCGTCGAAGCCGATGAACGCGAAGAACACGACGCCGGCAGCGCCGAGAATGCCCATGATGCCGCCGTACGGATGCGAGATCCCTTCGGACGTCGTATAGGTCGTGGCCTCGGGAATGAACGGCGTGTGATTCGCCGGGTTCATGAAGCCCCAGCCGATGGCGATCACCATCAGCACGATCGCGACTTTCGTGATGACGATGAGGCTGTTGACGACACGCCGACTCCTGCATGCCGCGGATGAGCAGCAGCGACATCGCGAGGAGAATGGCTATCGCCGGCACGTTCATGATGCCGTGTACGCCAGCCGCGCTCATCTCGAGCGGCGAGTGGCACCACTGGTACGGCACGTTCAAGCCGACGTACTCGAGGACCTTGTTGAAGTATTCGCTCCAGGCGATCGACGACCGTGGCGGCGCCGACGGCGTATTCGAGACAGAGATCCCAGCCGATGATCCACGCCACCAGCTCGCCCATCGTCGCGTACGAGTAGGTGTAGGCGCTGCCGGCGATCGGAATCATCGACGCGAATTCGGCGTAGCAGAGTCCGGCGAAGGCGCAGCCGAAACCGGCGACGAGGAAGGCGAGCGTCACCGACGGACCCGCGCGCTCGGCGATTGCCGCGGCGGTGCGCACGAACAGGCCGGCGCCGATGATCGCGCCGATGCCCAGGGCAACCAGCGACATCGGACCGAGGGTCCGCTTCAGTGTCGCCTCGCCGCTGCCGGCGACGTCGGCCATCAGACGATCGATTGACTTCGTTCGAAACAGTGCGCCTGCCAATATGTCCTCTCAGTCCGTGGATCGAGCGATGGGAGATTATACGTGGCCGAGCCGCCGGCAGTACTCCTGCACTCGGGCGGCCGGATCACCGGTGCTCAGAAGATCGCCGATGACCGCGACCGACGCCGCGCCGGCGTCGATCACGGATGGTGCGGTGTCGAGGGTGATGCCCCCGATCGCGACCAGCGGCACGCGGCCGGCCGCGGCCGCCGCCGCCGCCCGGACTCTGGCGAGACCGACCGCATCGTAGCCCGTCGCCTTGGTGGTCGTTCCGAACACCGGGCCAACCGCGACGTAGCTGACCGGCTCTGCGAGCGCCGCCGCCAGCTGCTCCAGGGTATGCGTCGAACGGCCGACGATGGCAGTATCGCCGACGATCCGCCGGACGGCGGCAGGCGGCAGATCCTCCTGTCCGATATGGACGCCATCGGCGCCAGACAGCCTGGCCAGGTCGGCCCGATCGTTGACCACGAACAGGGCGTCCCGTTCATGGGCCGCCACCGCGATCGCCCGCGCCAGCTCGAGGAACCGGTCTCCGGGAAGATTCTTGGCACGAAGCTGGAGAAAGCGGGCGCCGCCGGCGAGGTAGGCGTTCGCCAGATCGATCGGCCGCCAACCCGCACGCTCGGCAAACTCGACGTCAACAATCGCATTGAGCCGCGGGAGGATCAAAGGGAACCCATCACCAAGTCACGATCAACAGGAGTTCACGAAGATTCCTTTTCAAGAAGAGCGCCGCGCTCTTCCCAACATCGTGTCTTCGTGAGGGATGGGCCGTCGTCAGACCGCTTCGGCGAGGCGACCACCCGAGGTGTTCGGCTTGGCGAGGAACCGCTCCATGAACGACGTGCTCAACTTGCCGGCCACGAATTCCGGGTCGGCGAGAATCCGCAGGTGCAGCGGAATCGTCGTCTTGATGCCCTCGATGGTCGTCATCTCGAGCGTGCGCCGCATCCGCGCAATCGCCTCCGCGCGATCGCGCCCATGGACGATCAGCTTCGCGATCATCGAGTCGTAGTACGGCGAGACCGTGCAGTCGGAGTGCGCGAAGGTCTCGACCCGGACGCCAGGGCCGCCGGGGACGCTGAAGACGTGAATCAACCCTGGTGACGGCACGAACGTCTCCGGGTCTTCGGCGTTGATCCGGCACTCGATCGAGTGCCCGGTGAAGGTGACGTCGCCCTGCTTGAAGGCGAGGCGCTCCCCCGCCGCGATCCGAATCTGTTCCTTGACGATGTCGATGCCGGTGACCATCTCGGTGACCGGGTGCTCGACCTGGAGCCGCGTGTTCGCTTCCATGAAGTAGAAGCGGCCGTCGGGATCCATCAGGAACTCGAAGGTGCCGGCGTTGGTGTACTGCACCGCCTTCGCGGCGTCGATGACCAGGCTGCCCATCTTGCGGCGCATCTTGTCGCTCAGCGCCGACCGACGGCGACTCTTCGATCAGCTTCTGATGGCGGCGCTGGATCGAACACTCACGCTCGCCGAGATGGATGACGTTGCCGTAGTGATCGCCGAGCACCTGGAACTCGATGTGCCGCGGCGACTCGACGTATTTCTCGATGTACACGTCGCCGACGCCGAAGGCCGCTTCCGCTTCGCGCTGCGCCGTCTTCACCGCGTGCGACAGTTCGGCCGGGGCTCGGACGACGCGCATGCCGCGACCGCCGCCGCCGGCGGTGGCTTTGACGATGACCGGATAACCGATCTCTTTCGCCAGCTTGAGCGCCCGTTCCTCGTTGTCGATCGGGCCGTCGCTGCCGGGGAGAATCGGCACGCCCGCCTTCTTCATCACGCGGCGCGCGCGGGCCTTGTCGCCCATCAGGCGAATCACCTGCGGATCCGGGCCGATGAACTTGATATGGCAGGCCTCGCACACCTCGGCGAGGTAGGCGCTCTCGGAAAGAAACCCGTAGCCGGGATGGATCGCATCCGCGCCGGTGATTTCGGCCGCGCTGATCACCGCCGGCACGTTCAGATAGCTGTCGGCGCTGCGCGCCGGACCGATGCAGACGTCCTCGTCGGCGAACTTGACGTGCAGCTGGTTCTCGTCCGCCTCCGAGTAGACGGCAACGGTCTTGATGCCGAGCTCACGGCAGGCGTAGATGACCCGCAACGCCACCTCGCCGCGATTCGCGATGAGAATTTTCTTGAACATGGGTCGCCTGGCTGAAACCGCGCGCTACTTCGCCCGAATCGCGAACAGCCGCTCGCCGTACTGCACGGGCTGCGCCGTTCTCGACGTAGACGTTGACGACTTCACCGTCGTATTCCGACTCGATCTCGTTCATCAGCTTCATCGCTTCGATGATGCAGAGCACGTCGCCCTTCTTGACCGTTGCGCCGACCTCGACGAACGACGGCGCGCTCGGCTCGGAGGATCGATAGAAGGTGCCGACGATCGGCGACTTGACGACCGCCAGATCGATGTCCTCGTCACCGGCGGGGCTGAGCGCAGCGGGCGCTGCAGGGGGGGCTGAAGCCACGGCCATCGTCATCGCGCTCGCGGGTGCAGCGACCTGGGCGGCAGCGGCCGGAACGGTCGCCACATGCGCGCCGCTCGAGTCCTTTCGCACCTTCAGCCGAAGCCCGTCGTGCTCGATCTCGAACTCGGCGAGTTCGTGCTCGCGTACGAGATTCAATATGTCTTTGATGTGATTCAGATCCATCATCAATTTAAGGAATTTAGGACTTGAGGATTTGAGGATATGTCTATGAATTTAAACGCCCGCGCCCGCTGACTGGATCCGCCCGCCGAATTCATCCAATAGCTCCTCAGATAATCCCCAGATAAATCCTTAGATCCTCAAATCCCCAGATCTTCAGATCTCAATGAGCTGCGTTTCACTCGTCGTCAGGACCTCGACCCCATCCTGGGTCACGAGCACGTCATCTTCGATCCGAACCCCTCCCCACCCGGGCAGGTAGGCGCCGGGTTCGATCGTGAAGACCATTCCGGTCGCGACGGCTTCGTCGGACGCGTCCGCATTTGACGCGTGGCGACGTGAAATCCGAGGCGCCTCGTGCACCTCGATGCCCAATCCGTGGCCGGTTCCATGTCCGAACGCCTCGGCCAGTCCGCGACTGGCGAGGACGTCGCGGGCCGCGGCATCGATGTCGAACCGCGAGCACCCGGGCGCCACCTTCGCGATCGCCCGATCATGCGCTTCTCGCACGGCGTCGTAAACTTCCCGTTTCCGTCCGCCCGCGGGTCCGATCGACACCGTTCGGGTGAGGTCGACGCAGTATGAGTCGTGGACGCCGCCAAAGTCCAGCACGACGAGGTCGCCTTCGCTAATTGTTCTCCCCCCAGGCCTCGCGTGCGGCAATGCGGCATTCGGGCCGCTGGCGACAATGGTATCAAACGCCGGACGTTCGAAGCCCAGCTTGCGGATGCATCCGTCAATCCTCTGGGCCAGCTCGAGTTCCGTCACTCCCCTCCGCACCTCCGCCATAACGAGTGTGGTCACTTGCGACAACCGCTGCGCCGCCTCGCGAAGGATGCCCAGCTCGTACTCGTCCTTGACCACACGCAAGCGCTCAACCACGCCTTCCGTCGGAACCAATTCCACGGCTCGGCAGCGCGCCAGCGTTGCCGACAACCAGTTGTAGCGGCTGACCGGGAGGTTCTCGGCCTCGATGCCGATGCGCGCCGCGGATCCCGCAGCGAGAAGGGCGCCGAGAGTTTCGTCGTACGAGTTCTCGACGGTGACCAGTTCGAGCGCCGGGCATTCGTGTAGCGTGCCCTTCGTGCCGTGGAAGGCGGTCACGTACCGCGAATCGGTGACGAAGATGAGGCGTTCGGGCGTGACGACAACGAGACCGGCGCTGCCGGTGAAGTTGGTGAGGTAGAGCACGTTCGGCCGCGCCGTGACGACCAGCGCGTCGAGGCCGCGGCCGGCCAATTCGCGCCGAAGGGCCCGATGCCGCTGGCTAAGTGTGGCGCTGGGTGCGTGAGACATGCACAGCCTGAAGCCACTGTTCCAGGACCACGACGGTCCGAGCATCGCGCTCCCGCGTCAGGTGGTACGCAGCGGGCACCACGGGCTCCGGTTCGGGCGCGACAGGCGGTGCGGCGAAAAAGAAGTCGTCATCTGGCTCCGACGCCGGCGGCCATTGGATCTGCGGCTCGGGCTCGGTCGTCGCTTCGTGCGATTGTCCGACGGGCGGGACGGGTTCTGCCCACGCGCGATCCGGATCGCCGGTCGTCGGGTCGAGCGTTTCGATGAGCTCGTCGTTCGACGCGTCGGTGGTATGCAGGTCGATCGCGTGGTGCTCGGTGATCGGACCTTCGACGAGTGCATCCGGGGGCGCCTCGAGAGTCGGCAGTTCAACGACCGCTGATGCTTCGAAAGCCGGTGGATTGACGACTGGCCTCTCGACGATGGCAAGCGCCTCGATGCCCGGTGCCTCGACGATGGTGAGTGCCTCGACGGCTGGCGTCTCGACGATGGTCAGTGCTTCAATGGCGGGCGTCTCGACGATCGCGAGTGCCTCAACGGCCGGCGTCTCGACGACGGGGAGCGCTTCGGCAGCTGGCGACTCAAGGACCGTCGGCACCTCGTAAACGGGCGCATCCACGACGGGGAGCGCTTCGACGGCGGGAGGCTCGCCGCCCGTCGACATCTCGAGAACAGGCGACTCGTCGACGGGGAGCGTCTCGACGGTCGGCATCTCGAAGGGAGAGAGGGACTCAACGACCGGGCTCTCGGCGAGCGCGGTGTCCACCTCCACAGCACCAGTACTCGCCGGAGCGTCTGATCGAAGGAACGCGAAGATATCCTCGGGCGGAGCGGCTGCCGTCTCTGGCGTCGCGGCCGTTTGGGAAACCATCGCCGCGACCTCGAGCTGATGTTCGAGCGAGGCGACCGTTTCCTGAAGGTCGGGATCGTTCTTCGCGAGCGACAGCGCCACGCGGTACTGCGCGAGCGAGTTGCTCAGGTCTCCCTGGCGATGGAGCGTTTCGGCGAGCGCCCGAAGCGCGGCGAGATTCTCGGGCGCGCTCCGCAAGACGTACTGAAGTTCGGTTTGCGCTTCGCTGAGTTGATTGAGTTCGAGGAGCGCCCGCCCGAGCGTGACGCGGGCCGACAGATATGTGGGGTGAAGAGCCAGGCCGGCGCGGCAGACGCTGACGGCTTCGTCGAGGTCGCCGGCGCGTCGGCACTCCTCCGCGAGCTGGGCGAAGGCGATCGACGCCGGGTCCTTCTGAACCCGGCGTCGAAGATCCTCGATACGGCTGCTGTCGGCCATCGGCCTACGGCACGGTTACTGATGCGGACGCGGTGCCCGAGCGCGGCGGGGTCGCGTTGTCGGTCACTCTGACGGTCACTGAGTAGGTCGCCGTGAGTGCCGGTGCCACCGGCGCTGGGAACGTATGCAGCGCCGTCGGCGTCGACGAGTTCGTGTCAGGTGAACCGTCACCCCAGATGAAGGTGTAGCTCGCAATCGATGCGCCGCCGCTGGCGGTCGATGCGCCGGCGTCGGCTTGGACCGAAAGGCCACCGGTCTTGATGAGCCCGAGCGCCGCCACCGGATTGCCGGTGCTGATGGTAACCGTGACGTTCGTCGTCGCCTTCTGGCCGGTGTCGTCAAGTACGGACAACGTCACGCTGTAAGCACCCGCCACCGAGTATACGTGGGACGTGGTCAGGCCATTGCCGGACGTCCCGTCGCCGAAGTTCCAGTTGAACTGCGAAATCGAGTGGCCGACAGCGGCCTTCGATTGGTCGGCGTTGAACTGCACCGTTTGTCCGACCGCCGGCACCGCAGGCGAGAAGACGAATGCGGCAGTTGGCCCAGTGGTCTGCGTGACCGGAACGGTCTGGCTCACCGACGCCTGTGCACCGCGCGTGGTCGTCACGGTGAGCGTCACGATGTACGACAATCCGGCGGTATAGGTGTGACTCGGCGCCACTCCCGTGCCCGTCGAACCGTCACCGAACGTCCACGCATAGCTGGCGATGGCATCCGCCGACGCCGGGCACACGTTGTTGACCAGCGCTGCTCCGCAACTCGCGGATGCGTCGAATAGCACGAGTGTATTTGTCGTCGGCGAGGTCGGGGACACCTTGAAGGAAGGTGTCGGCGTGCCAGCAGGCGGCAGGATGACGCCCGGCGGTACAAGCCGAATGTCGGCGGCGACCGGCACCTGCGTCTGCGCGTCGCTTCCAATCAGCGTCGCCACAATCGAGACCGACGCGCTGTTCTGGGCGCTGCCGGCCGGCGGCGCGGGCGGCGCCGTGTAAATGGACGTGGCCGTGCCGTCAGACGCGGTGACCACGGATTTCGTGGAGAGTGTCCCGTAATCGACGAGCGTGCCGCCGACGGTCATGTCCAGTCGCACCGCCCTGCCGGCCAACGGCCTGCCGTCGGGACCATTGACGATGACCTTCACCGCCGACTGAGACGCGCCGTTCTGCGTGATGCTGTCGGGCGTGGCGGTAATCGAGACCGATTGCGCCAACGTCGAGGGTCCGGAGATCGACGGCGCTTCAGTCTGATGGACTCCGCACGCCGTGGCCAACACGACGCACGCAATTCCGGCGAGTCGGTAGAACCTGATCCTCATTGGTCCCCAAAATTCGCAAAGTTGACGCTCAGCGAAGCCGTCGCCTGGATGGCATTGCCGACCACGTCAGCGCCGTAGAAAGTCACCTGTGCCAGCGTGGAGATCTCGATCGGATTCGTCTTCAGCTGAACCAACGGCGCTTCCTGCTTGGCCGAGGAGTGGACGATTTCGAACGGCATTGTACCGGTGCCGCCAGCGGCAATCGTGAGCGTCGCCGCGCCGTCGAATGAATACGGTACGTCCACGCCTTCGATGTTGTGCCCGTCCGCGCGGATGTACTGGACGTGGTATCGGGTGATCGTGACCTGATTGTTGGCCGAGGGACTCACGCTGACGTCTTTCATCGTCACCTGGAAAACCGCCTGGCCGATGTCGTTGAAGACGGTCGGGCACGGCGTCGCCGCACTACAGGGCGCCGGCGTGATCACGTTGGTGATGACGTCCGATGACAGCGGCGCACCAAAGGTCGCCGGCGTGGATCCGCGCGCGCCCTGGCAGCGAATTGACGACCAGCAGGACCGGCGCGCGTCCCTGGCGGACGACGTCGCCGCACGATGCGGCGGCAGCGCCGAGCGCGGCGAGGATGATGATTCGATGAGCGCTACGCATAGCAGACATTGCCTCAGGCCTCAGCTCTTGATGATCCGCGGCGTGATGAACACCAGCAGTTCGGTGTTCTGATCGGTCACCGCGTCGCGCTTGAACAGCCACTTGATCAGCGGAATCTCGCCCAGACCCGGCGTGCGGTCGGTATTGTTGGTGGTGGTGCTGGTGTAAATCCCACCGATCACGGTGGTCTGACCGTCGTTGACCAGCACCTGGGTCACCGCGCGCTGGGTGTTGATCGGCGGGATGCCGTTAACCGATCGACTGAAATCCGCCTGCGAGTTCTCGAGGTTGATCAGCATGATCACCGTGTTGGCGGCCGTAATCTGCGGCGTCACTTTCAGCGTCAGCGCCGCGTCCTTGAAGCTCACTGTGACCGTATTGTTGGCGGTGGTCTGAATCGGGATCTGCACGCCCTGGGTCATCTCGGCGGCGATGTTGTTCTGCGTCGTCACCCGCGGTGTCGAAAGCAGTCGACCGTTGCCGCTGGACTCGAGCGCGCTCAACGCGACGTCGAGGTTGAACGCGCCGTTGATCGATCCCAGCGCCAGTCCGATAGCGCTCGGCGCCGCGGGAACGCCCAGGTTCACGGCGGTGCCCGCTGGTGCCCCGACGCCAGCGGCAGTGCCGGAGATCGCTCCGCTGTTGGGAAACGCGAGGCCGGTGGTGTTGCCGAGCGTCGGGTCGACCTTTCCGTTGAAGCCCCATTGGACGCCGAGCGTCCGCGCGTAGTTCTTGTTGGTCTGGACGATGCGCGCCTCGATCTCGACCTGCGGCTGCGCGCGGTCGAGCGTGGTGATGAGATCGCGGGCGCGATTGAGGTTGTCGCGCAGGTCGGTGATGATCAGGGTGTTGGTGCGGGCATCCACCTGCACCGTGCCGCGCTGCGACAGCGAGCTCTTGGTCAGCAGCACGATGAGCTCTTCCGCCTTGGCGTAGCTGAGCGAGTGAGTCATCACCTCGAGTTGGCCGGCAAGTGCCCGTTCCTCGCCGAGCTTTCGGCGTTGGGCCTCTTCTTCCGAGAGCACTGTCAGCGGCGCAATACGGACGATGGTGCCGTCGACCAGATATCCGAGCTTGTTGGCGCGCAGGATGATGTCGAGCGCCTGATCCCAGGGCACGTCGCGCAGCGCGACGTCTACGGTCCCCGTGACAGTCGGATCGATGACGATGTTGAGGCCGCTGATTTCCGCGAACGTCCGCAGCACGGCGCGGAGATCCGCGCCTTGGAAGTCGAGGCTGACCGGATGTCCGGTGAACTGACGATCGGTCCGCTGAGGACCGCCGACGCCTTGAGGCGCCGGCGTCGGCGGCGTGGGCGGCTGCGCCTGCGGCGCCGCCGTTGCCGCCGGACCGTCCGGCTCGCGTAACCGCTGAACCGCGCTTCGATCGCCGGCCGCCCGGTTGCCGGCGACGGCAGACGGCCCGCCGGTTGCCGAGTCGGTCAGCGCGTTAATCGGATCGACGGCCGGAGCGTCACTGTCCTGTTGCTGCAGCGCCGCGATCGCGTCCTGCGCCGGCTTGACCGGCGGCGGGAGCACGTAAGGCGCTTTTGTCTCGGGTTTATCGAACTCGATGATCACGGTGTTGCGGTCGCTGCGAATGTGGTGAGCGACCGGCTGCGCGAGCGCAATGCGCAGGTGCGCCACCGGTGTGCCGAGCGACTCGCCGTCTTCGACGGAGACAAACGCGATCGCGCCCTTTCCGCTGACCGCGGCCGCGTTGGCCACGCCCTCGGATGCGACGTTGCGGAAGTCGAGAGCCAGGGTCAGGGGATCGGGCCGCGTCGCGACGTACGCCAGTGGATCGCTCGCTTCGATCACCAGCTGCGAGCCCTTGGCGCTGGTGCGGGCGCTGATCGTTTTCAGCCGGCCGACACCGTTACCGGTCGGAGCGGATGCGTTGACCAGCGCGCCTGCGGTGGCCAGAGTGAGTAACAGGGCGAAGCCCCTCGAAACAGTCATTCCTTGACGTCCTCGACCGATCGCAGGAATTTGCGGATCTCCCGCTGCTTGACGAGCGACAGCGGATCGTTGACTTCCTGAATGACAATGAGCCCCTGCGGCGTGACGGTCTTGATGGTTCCGTCGAGCAGCTTGTCGCCCTGATGCACGATGTACGTCTTGTTGTCAGGTCCTTGAATCATCGCCACCAGCGCGCCGCGACTTTCCATCACGCCGCGCACGGACACGTCGTTGACGCTGAGGCCCGAAGGCCCTTCGCCTTTTCGCGACATTGCGTGCTGCTCGCCGCCCACGCCGACGCAGGCTGAGAAACGGATCGCGGCGGCCGTCGGGCTGATAGGTGTAGTTCTCGGCGGCCGGCGGTTGCGATGCCGCCGGCGCCGGAGCTGTCGCCGGCGGAGCGGCCGGCGCTGGAGCTTGTGGTGTCGCAGCTGGCGCAGCGGGCTTCTGTGCGTGGGCCAACGGCGCCGCGGCCAGGAGCATCAAGATGGTCAGGTACTTAGCGCGCATGATCAGGGAGCCTTCGGCGCCGGCGCCGCTCCAGGTTTCGCGACACCCTTCGCCGGCGTTGGATGCTCGAGCAGGACGAAGGTCGTCGCCACGCAGGTCGCGGTAATCGTGGCGCTGGCGTCCGGCCGGTCGCGGCCCTTCACGTCGAGGCCGGTGATGTTGACGATGCGGGTGAACTTGCCGACGCGGTCGAAGAAGATCGCCAGGTTGTGATACGTGCCCGCGAGTTCGAGCGTGATCGGCCATTCGGCGTGCAGCTGTTTGGTGACCGTCGGGCTCGGCTTGAAGCTCTTGATTTCGAGGTTGGACTGCGCCGCCACCACCTGCATGCGCCGCAGGAGATCGGCGGCATCTTTCTCTTCCGGCAGCACCGCCTTGAGGTTGGCGAGCCGGCCTTCGAGGTCCGTGACCTGAGCCTTGAATTCGTCGAGTTTCTTCGCGGTGGTCAGACCGCTGGCCGATATCGGTCGCGCAGCGCCTTGAGCTGCACTTCGCGCGAGGTCATGTCGGTTCGCGCCGGCATCTCGTAGTAGTAAAAAAACAGACCGCAGCCGGTCACCGCGAGGGCGACGAATGCGCCGATCTGCGCATACCACGGGAGTTTTGTGAGACTGAGTTCCATCGGTGATTCGTTACTGAGCCGTATCGGGGGAACGCCCCGTCGTCTTTACCCGCCGACCCGCCCCGTAGGGGGCGGCACGCCGGCTGGCGGTGCGCCCGCGGGCGCCTTCACGTCTGCCGGATTCTGATAGATCGCTTTCAGGCTGAACTTGACGAGCTCGCCATGCACGCCGGCGCCAGGCTCCGCCGTCGTGCTGACGATCTCGATAGACCGTTTGAAGTAGCCGGTCGCTTCGAGATTGGCGACGAAATCCGAAATGCCGGTCAGCGTCGTGCATTTGCCGTCGATGGTGACGTCGGTTGCGCTCTGCTTCAGCTCGGTCAGCCACAGCATCGGCGGCAGCGAGCGGCTGATCTGATCCAGCATGTGAACGGGACCGGTCTGGCCCTTCCGCAGCTGTTCGATCAGCTGAACGCGCTGCTGGAGTTGCGCCTTGCGCTGTTCGAACTGCTGTACCTGCTGGATGATCGAATGCAGACGCACGGTCTCCTGTTGCGCGGACGCGATTTCCACGTCGAGCTGCTTGGAGTCGCGCGTCACGGCCCAATACCGCCAGCCGATGAACAGCCCGGCGAGCAGCAAAATCAGCGTGCAGCCGATGGTCAGCTTGTGGCCGGTCTGCAGGATGACCGCGGCCTTTTTCTTAGGCGCACGGTCGGCGGCGAGCAGGTTGATGCGAATCATCGGTCGCCCGCCCGTCTCAGCGCGAGGCCGACCGCGACCGCGGCGCTCGGTGTCAGCGCCTCCGCGTCGGTGACGCCCAGCTCGCAACGGCTCGAACGCGATTTTGCGGAACGGATCGAACATCTCGACCGACGTGTTGAAGCGTTCCTGCAGCGCCTCGGCGAAGCCTTCGACTCGCGACGCGCCGCCGCTCAGCACGATGCGATCGATGCGATCGGAAGAGGCGGTCGCCTTGAAGAAGTCGAATGTCTTCTGGATTTCGAGCATGACGTTGTCGGTCATCGTCGTGCAGCACGGGCTTGACGTCCTCCGGCGCCACGCCGTCGACCGGCTGCCCCTTCTTGACCATCTCAGCGCTCTCGAACGGCAGGTTCAGCTCTTTCTGCACCGCTTCGGTGTAGGCGTTGCCGCCGATCGCAGATGTCGCGGGTGAAGACCGACTGGTCGCCCGTCAGGATGTTGATGTTGATCGCGCTGGCGCCGGCGTTCAGCAGCACGACGACCGCGTCGGGCTCGAGGCCGTAGTTCGCCTCGTACGCGTTCTGCAGCGCGAACGCGTCCACGTCGACGACGACCGGCACCCGGCCGGCCTGGGAGATGACGCCGGTGTAGTCGGCGATCTTTTCCTTCTTCGCCGCCACCAGCAGCACGTCCATCGTGCCGCTCGATTCCGGCGCCGGTGCCGGCGTTGAGGATCTGGTAGTCGAGGTTGACGTCCTGGATGTCGAACGGGATGTACTGCTCGGCTTCCCAGTGAATCGATTCGGCGAGCTCGGCTTCGGTCATCACCGGCAGGTTGATCTTCTTGACGATGACCGCGTTGCCTGACAGCGACGCGGCGACTTCCTTGGTCTTGAACGCCTTGTTCTCGAACAGACGGCGGATCGCGTCGGCCACGGCCGCGCCGTCGATGATCGCGCCGTCGACGATGCTGTCGGGCGGAATCGGCCTCGACGGCGAACGCCGTCACCTTGAAGCCTTTGCCGACCGCTTTCAGTTCGACCGCCTTGACGGCGCTCGATCCGATGTCGAGGCCGACGACGGCTTTGGATTTTCGAAGACCAAACACGTGGGTTATGTCCTGTCTCTTTGAAGTCAGACCCCACCGCAAAGCCGGTACCAAATCTCAGCCGTGCGATTTCCCGCGAATTCTGGTGATCGCGCGCCAAAACCGCGATCGGGCCGGGAACTCAGCGGGCATTTGGGGTTACGAATTCGTCAGTCGATCACAAAATCGAAATCCGATGGACGGGAAACCCGGATTGCGTGCCCGTGCGGTCTGCTTTATCGGCTGCACAGAGCCTCCTCATCAGCCGGCCTGAACGACCCTTGACAGTACCCAGAAAGCCTCGTATGATTTGGGTTTACCGTTGCCTGGACCTGCCCGACATGTTGCACGTCCGGGCGGGAAATCCCCCAACATCGGTTCGCGGGTTTTTTCGAAAGGGTTGTTTTAGGGATGTCTACGTTCATGGCCAGCGCCGAATCGGCGGCGGCGAACACTCGCTGGCACATCATCGATGCGGATGGTCAGGTGCTCGGTCGGATCGCCACCGTCGCGGCGCGCCTGCTCCAGGGCAAGAACAAGCCGACCTACACGCCGTTCATCGACACTGGCGATCATGTCGTCGTCGTGAATGCGGCCAAGGTCAAGCTGACCGGCCGCAAGGAAGATCAGAAAATTTATCGTCAGCATAGCGGCTACGAGGGCGGACTGCGCGAGGAACGCGCCCGGCTGGTCCGTCAGCGCAAGCCGCAGAAGCTGGTCGAAGACGCGGTGCACGGCATGCTGCCCAAGACCAAGATGGGCGAGGCGATGTACCGGAAGTTGAAAGTGTACGCCGGTCCGGATCACCCGCACGCGGCGCAGAAACCATCCAAGCTCGAGGTCGCGTAACGTGGCAGCAGCAGTTCAGTACTACGGCACCGGCCGTCGCAAGACGTCGACCGCCCGCGTGTTCCTTCGACCCGGCACCGGCGCCATCAGCGTCAATCGCCGCGAGTTCGAGGCGTTCTTCCCCACGCGAGGCGCTCCGCACCCAAATTCGCACAGCCGCTGATGCTCACCGAGACCGCCGACAAGTTCGACATCCTGGCCACCGTGGCCGGCGGCGGCGTTCAGCGGACAGGCCGGCGCCGTCCGCCTCGGCATCGCGCGCGCGCTGGTCGAATACAACCTCGAGCTGCGCAAGAAGCTCAAGGAAGAAGGACTCCTGACGCGCGATGCGCGCGCCAAGGAACGCAAGAAGTACGGCATGGCGGGCGCGCGCAAGCGCTTCCAGTTCAGTAAACGTTAACGAAGTGTCCGGCCGCGAGCCGGACCGAAAGGTGAGGAAGCTTGGCCGCGATCGCGATGAAGGATCTGCTGGAGGCTGGCGTGCACTTCGGCCACCAGACGAAGCGCTGGAATCCGAAGATGAAGGAATACATCTTCGGCGAACGGAACGGCATCTACATCCTCGATCTGGGGAAGACGGTGAAGCTGTTCCGGACCGCCGAGGAATTCGTCGAGCCGCCTCGCCGCCGAAGGCCGCACGATTCTGTTCGTCGGCACCAAGCGCCAGGCGCAGGACGTGATTGCCGAGGAAGCGCAGCGCTGCGGGATGTTCTACGTGAACGAGCGCTGGCTGGGCGGACTGCTCACGAATTTCGCGACGATCCAGCGCAGTCTCGGACGTCTCCGCGATCTCGAAGCGATGGCGACCGACGGCCGCTTCGATACGCTCTCGAAGAAGGAAATCGCGCGCAACGAGAAAGAGCGCCGCAAGCTGGCGAAGAACCTCGACGGCATCCGCGGCATGTCGCGCCTGCCCGACGCGGTGTTCGTCGTCGACACCAAGAAGGAAAAGATCGCGGTCGACGAGGCGCGCAAGCTGAAGATTCCGGTCATCGGCATCGTCGACACCAACTGCGATCCGGACGAAGTCGACTACGTCATTCCGGGCAACGACGATGCGCTGCGGTCGATTCGACTGTTCGCCTCGCGCATCGCCGATGCGGTGGTCTCGGGCCGGGACATGAAGCAGTCGGTCGAGGCTGATTCTGGCGCCGGCGACGGACGCGATGACGACGCGGGCGACAGCAGCGCGCGTCAGGCGACCCGGGCGCCGCGTCGTCCCCGGGAAGCGGCACCGGCCTCGGCGTAACCGATACCCATTTTTCTCAGGAGACGCCGGCCTCCGGTCCTGGGGGTCCGGCGTTTTTTTTCGTACGCAGGCCGACGCGGCTTGCGGATTTGCAGAGGTACGACATGGCGATTTCAGCAGAGCAGGTGAAGAAGCTCCGCGACCAGACCGGCGCGGGGATGATGGAGTGCAAGAACGCGCTGACCCAGGCCAACGGCGACTTCGAAGAGGCCAACACGATACTGCGGAAGCGCGGGCTTGCCAGCGCGGCGAAGAAGGCGGGCCGGACGGCGAACGAGGGGCTGATCGCCAATACCGTCGCGCCCGATCACTCGTCCGGCATCCTCGCCGAGGTGAACTGCGAATCCGATTTCGTGGCGCGCACGCCGGACTTCGTGCAGCTGATGGCAAGTGTGGTCGCCGCGATCGAGAAGGCGGGCGACGGTGCGACCGAGACCTGGTTGAAGGATCCCGGAGGCCCGATCGCCGCGCTGGTGGCGCCGGTGATCGCCAAGCTCGGCGAGAACATGGCGGTGTCGCGGTTCGCCGCTTTGCCGGGCACGGTTACGTTGGCCAGTACATCCATCTGGGCGGCAAGCTCGGCGTGCAGGTGGAGTTTGGCGGCGTGACGGCGGCGGTCGCGTCGCGCGACGAGTTCGTCACACTGGTCAAGGAGATCGCGATGCAGATCGCGGCCGCCGGACCCAGCTATGTGTCGCGCGACGTCGGTGCCCGCCGATCTCCTCGAGAAGGAGAAGGCGATCTACCGTGCGCAGATGGAGAACTCCGGCAAGCCGGCCAACGTGATCGACAAGATCGTCGAAGGCAAGCTCGGCGCTTTACGCCCAGTCGGTGCTGCCGGACCAGGCGTCGATTCGTGACCCGAAGATGACCGTCAAGGACGTGCTCGCCGCCGCCAACAAAACGCTCGGTGCAGCGGTGACAATCCAGCGGTTTGCTCGTCTCAAAGTTGGCGAAGCTTCGCAGTAATACGCAATGGCTCACGGCTAAGGGCTGATGGCTCTGGTTGGATGGCGCGTCCATCGGCCCTGACCATTAGCCATTAGCCCTCAGCCATCGATATAATCTCTTCTCGTGACTCCCCCTCCACGCCCGGCCTACAAACGCATCCTCCTCAAACTTTCCGGCGAAGCCCTGATGGGCGAGCAGACCTACGGCATCGATCCGGCTGTGGCAACCCAGATCGCCAAGGACGTCGCCGAGATCCAGGGCATGGGCATCGAAACTGCCATTGTGATCGGCGGCGGCAACATCTTTCGGGGCGTCGCGGCCAGCGCCCGGGGAATGGACCGCGCGACCGCCGACTACATGGGCATGCTGGCGACCGTGATCAATGCCCTCGCATTGCAGGACGCGCTCGAGCAGCAGAACGTCGTCACGCGCGTGGTGACGGCGATCGAGATGCGATCCGTCGCCGAGCCGTTCATCCGCCGGCGCGCCATCCGCCACCTGGAAAAAGGGCGCGTGGTGGTATTCGGCGCCGGCACCGGGAACCCCTACTTCACCACCGACACAGCCGCAGCGCTCCGCGCCATGGAAATCAAGGCCGATGTCATCATGAAGGGGACCAAGGTCGACGGCATTTACGATGCTGACCCGATGGTAAAGACCGACGCGACCCGGTTCGACACGATCTCCTACCTGCAAGTGCTCGAGCAGGGCCTGAAGGTGATGGATTCGACCGCGATTTCGCTGTGCATGGACAACCGGCTGCCGATTGTGGTCTTCAACCTCCGCACTCCTGGAAACATCAAGCGTGCGGTCAGTGGCGAACCGATCGGTTCGCTGGTCACGGTCTGAAGATCCTAATATTTGTCGATTTGTGGATTTAAGGAGCTGAGGATATATCGAGAATCTGACCACCGCGCGAGGATTGCGACGTGATGGCGGATCATCAAGATTCTCAGACAAATCCTCAACTCCTCAGATCCTCAACTCCTAAGATTAAAGAGGACCCATGGATGTATCCGATCTCAAAAGCCTCTACGCCGAGTCAACCAAACGGATGACGGCCTCACTCGAGCACGTCCAGCACGAGTTTGCCGGCGTCCGCACCGGCCGTGCGTCCGTCACGATCCTGGATGGCGTGCACGTCGAGGCCTACGGTTCGAAAATGCCGCTCAATCAGGTCGCCGGCTTGTCGATTCCTGAGCCGACGCTCATCGTCGCCCAGCCGTTCGACCCGTCGCAGCTGGCGGCGATCGAGAAGGCGGTACGAAGCGCCGGACCTCGGGCTGAATCCTGCGAACGACGGCAAGGTCGTCCGCATTCCGCTGCCGTCGCTGACCGAGGAACGGCGCAAGGAACTGTCGAGGCTGGTGCACAAGCTGAGCGAGGAGGGCCGCAACGCCGTTCGGCAGGTCCGCCGCGACGCCAACGACCGGCTGAAGAAGCTGCTGAAGGATTCCAAGATTTCGGAAGACGACGAGAAGAAGGGGCTGGACGAGGTTCAGAAGCTGACCGACGGCCACATCAAGAAGATCGACGACCTTCAAGCGAAGAAAGACTCGGAGCTGCTGGGAAAATAGTCATCGGCGATCGGGTGATCGGGGCATCGGCGAAAGAATCGCTGAAGCACCTGACGCCCTGAAAATCGCCGATCACCCAATCGCTGATCGCCGATTCCCATGTCCCTATTCACCCATCTCGAGTGTTCGGTCCCGTGCGGAGCCCCGCTGCTCGATCCACGCGGCCGGCATCACCTCTGCGTGTGCGGCGCTCCGCTGCTCGCTCGCTACGACCTCGAGAAGGCCCGGGGATGGTCGCGCGACAGCCTGGCTGGCCGCGAGCCGAACATGTGGCGCTATCGCGAAATGCTGCCGTTGTTCGACGGCGAGCAGCCGGTCACGCTCGGCGAAGGCTTCACGCCGCTGTTTCACGCCGCGTCGCTCGGTGCAACTATCGGCCTCGATCGGCTGTTCATCAAAGACGAATCGCTCAACCCCACCAACTCGTTCAAGGCGCGCGGCCAATCAGCGGCGATCACACGCGCGAAGTATCTCGGCGAGACGACTATCGCGCTGCCCACTGCCGGCAACGCCGGCAACGCCGCCGCGGCCTATTCCGCCGCCGCGGGCCTGGCTTGCGAAGTCTTCATGCCGAAGGACGCCAAGCGGCCATTCGTCGATGAGTGTCGCCTCTACGGCGCCCACGTCACGCTGGTGGATGGGCTCATCACCGATGCGGGACGGATCGCCGCTGAAAAAGGCGGCCCGCTCGGCTGGTACGACGTCTCGACGCTGAAGGAGCCGTACCGGATCGAAGGCAAGAAGACGATGGCCTACGAGTTGGCCGAGCAGATGGACTGGCAGTGGCCGGACTGGATTGTCTACCCGACTGGCGGCGGCACCGGGATGGTTGGCATGTGGAAGGCATTCGACGAGATCGAACGCATCGGATGGGTGAAACCTGGCAGGCGTCCGCGCATGGTCTCGGTCCAGGCCGAGAATTGTGCACCAATCGTTCGCGCGTTTCTCGAGGGAGCCGATCGCGCACCGATGTGGGAAAACGCATCCACACTGGCTGACGGTCTACGCGTGCCACGCGCCATCGGCGACTTCCTGATCCTTCGCGCTGTCCGCGAGAGTGGCGGCACGGCCCTCGCGGTAACCGATCGCTCGATGGTGGAGGGGATGCTGACAATCGGCAGGCACGCCGGCGTCAGCGCCGCGCCGGAAGGCGGCGCCGCGTTCGTTGCGATTCAGCAACTCGCGTCAGCCGGCACAATCAAGCGGCACGAATCGGTCGTCCTGTTCAATACCGGCGGCGCATTGAAATACCTCGATGTGATCCGCTAGTCCCCGAACGTGACGCCAAGCGCCTTGGCGGTCAGCAGCAGATCGAAATCCATCGGGACCGTCTTGATCTTCCCGACCACCTCGTCGATGGGTCTGGCGATGATGTCGGGCGGTGCGAACGCCACCATCGTGCCGAATTCGCCACGCTTCACAAGCTCCACCGCCTTACCGCCAAACCGGGTCGCGAGCACCCGGTCGAAGCTGGTCGGCGCGCCGCCGCGCTGCAGGTGACCCAGCACCACCGAGCGCGTCTCCTTTCCCGTTTCCTGGTGTAGCGCTTCACACACCCGCGCCCCGATGCCGCCCAGCCGCTCCGCCGTTCGGCCGTGGGCCGCCTCAACGACCGACATCGTGCCGCCTTTTGGATAGGCGCCTTCCGCCACCACGACGATGCTGAATTTGGCGCCGTAGGTGTCGCGCTCGCGCAGCTTCTGCGCCACCAGACCGATATCGAACGGAATTTCCGGAATCAGGATGGCGTCCGCGCCACCGGCGACACCGGCGTGCAGCGCGATCCAGCCGGCGTATCGGCCCATCACCTCGACTACCAGAATGCGCTTGTGCGCCTCGGCGGTCGTGTGCAGGCGGTCGATCGCGTCGGTCGCGAAGGCCACTGCGGTGTCGAATCCGAAACAGTTCGTAGTGCCGACGATGTCGTTGTCGATGGTCTTGGGGACGCAGACGATCGGCACGCCCAGTTGACAGAACTCGTGCGAGATCGCGAGCGTCCCGTCACCGCCGATGGCCACGATCGCCTGCATCTCCTTGCGGTGGAACATTTCGACAATCCGATCGGCGTAGCGGTACGGACCGTCTGTTGTCTCCACCTGCGAGGTGACGGGATTCCCGGTGTTGAGGGTTCCGAGGATGGTTCCACCGAAGCGCAGGATGCCGGTGACGTGCCGCGGCGTGAGGACGTGCGACCGATCGAGTTCGAGCAGACCGTCGAAGCTGTCTTCGATCCCGATCGTTTCGATCTGTGCGTTGGATGCGGCCTTGACGACCGCGCGAATGACGGCGTTGAGGCCGGGCGCGTCGCCGCCGCCGGTCAGGACGCCGATACGATTGATCGCTGGCATACGCGAGTGTAACAGCAGCGGGCGTGAGGCGCGTTGCCACCGCGTAAACTCGCATGGTACAATTGGAGTTCGGCCGGGCGACTAGCTCAGTTGGGAGAGCGCTGCCTTCGCAAGGCAGAGGTCACGAGTTCGAGCCTCGTGTCGTCCACCAACCCTTACTTCTCCAAGGCGGCCAGTTCACGTTGGCCGCCTTTTGCTTTCCATCTCGACCCATCGACTGACTCAAATCGTCGGGGCCACCCGCTCCATGATGGCCGCGGCCCGGTCCAGAAGCGCGATCTCCCGCGCGGTGAGCGGACGCAGTGCGGCGGCGAGGCGCTCGACGCGACGGCGTCTCCCCTCGTGCAACAGTCGCGTGCCGCTCGCCGTCGCCTCCAACCGGACTGCTCGCGCGTCCTCCGAGTCCACGCGGCGCCTCACCAGGCCTGCTTTCTCCAGACCCATCGTCACTTTGGTCATCGTCGGCGGTTTTACCTGTTCGATTCGGGCCAGGTCGGTCAGCCGCATCGGCCCGGCGAACACCAGCACCGACAGGGCCGACAGGCGCGCCGGACCGACTCCGGTCTGCTCGTCTTCTTTCCGGACAGCACGCAGCAAATGGATAGCGGCGGAATGGAGCGCGTCCGCAACCGCGGCAATCGGTTTAGGGCTTGTGCGTACGGCCATTCCGGCACTATAACTTAGTTAGCCTAGGCTAATTAAGTTCAAGAAGGAGGCCACATGATGCCTGTTGGCAGCAGTTTGTCGCGGATTCACCAGATCTCGATGCGCGCGCACGACGTCGAGCGGGCAGTGAGGTTCTATCGCGATACCTTGGGAGTTCCGTTTTTGTTCGCAATGCCGCCGCGCCTGGCCTTCTTTGACTGTGCGGGCGTGCGGCTGATGCTGTCGACGCCCGAGCCCGGGTTCGATCATCCCGGCTCGATACTGTATTTCGCGGTCGAGGATATTCAACAGACGGGTGACGCGCTGGTGTCGCGCGGCGTCACCTTCCGCACGGAACCTCATCGAATCGCGACGCTGGCCGACCGCGAGGTGTGGCTGGCCGAGTTCGAGGACAGCGAAGGAAATACGCTCGCGCTCATGTCCGAGCCGAAACTGGCCGCGAGCGGTTCCCAGGACGCGTGACGCCGCGGCTTCACGGTCGTGACGACGTGCATGGCGCGAAGTGCGAGGTGCGGGTGCAAGGTTCCGGATCTCCGCCTAGGGTGTTTTCCAAGGACGGTCGTAGTTCAACCGGAACAGCTCGATCACATCAGCGATGTCGCTCGTGTCGCGGATGCGGCGGCTGATCCAGCCTGAATCCGGCAGCACGTGATGTCGCTCGCCTCTGCCAGCCGCGATCAACTCGTCGCGGACTCGGATCGGGAACGGGAGGTCGGCGAGCCGGCTGCCGTGCAGGTGGCCGAGTTCACGGTGGCCGACACGAAATTCGATCCCGCCGAAGCGATGCGGCTCGACGATGACGCCCGGCCAGCCGGAGACTTCGCGCTCGATTTGTGTTGAGATGGGCTCGGCCATGGACTCGCCTCCTCGGGACCGCGTCGGCCTCTGCGCGTCGTGCCGGCACGCACAACTGGTGACCTCATCAAAGGGCGCGACGTTTTATCTTTGCACGCTGTCAGCGACTGATCCATCCTTTCGACGGTACCCAGCCCTGCCAGTGCGATCGTGCCCTGGTTACCAATCGGAGTCGCCTGACGACGGGCGTCATGACCGGTGAGCGCGCGGCACGTGATTTGATTGTCGAATTGCGGACGACCTTTCATGAGTGTGGCATCGCATCTCGGCATTGACATTCGCGAATACGACGCACGCATCCGCACGTTCATTCCAAACTACGAGGAGATGCTGGCCGAGGCGGCTGCCGCCCTGCCGGCGCGTACCCGGACGATCGTCGACCTCGGGACCGGCACCGGCGCACTCGCGGCGCGATGCCTGGCGGTGGTTCCGCAGGCGCGGATTATCGGCATCGACGGCGACCCGGACATCCTCGAGGTGGCGGCACGCCGGCTTCGCGGCAGAGGATCGTTCACGTGCGAAAGCTTCCTCACTGCCGCGCTGCCGCCCTGCGACGCGGTCGTGGCGTCGTTCTCGCTCCACCACATCCGCACGCGCGCCGCGAAAGCGAAAATGTACCGCCGGATCTTCCGCGCGCTGCGACGCCGCGGACTGTTCATCGCCGTGGACTGCTATCCGTCCGCCTCAGTCGGTATCGCGCGCGGCCAGCTCATGAAATGGAATCAGCACCTGCGGCGCAGCTACAGTCCCGCACGTTCGGCAGCGCTGCTCGACGCCTGGTCGCACGAAGACGTGTACGTGCCGCTCGAGTCCGAAGTGCTGCTGATGGAGCGAAGCGGCTTTCAGGTGGACGTGCTGTGGCGGAAAGGATCCTTCGCGGTGTTGATGGGCATGCGTCCGCGCGGCTGAGTACGCCTGGAGCAACCGGCGCAACTTCCGCTCCGCCGCATCGTCAGCCTGGCCGCGGGTTTCGCCGGTGGCGTCGATGCCGATGGTGTCTTGCGAGCCATCGCCTTTTTTTTCGAGCACGGAGGCTTTCCAGCCGTCGCCTTCGGGCTCGGAGAGGATCCAGTACATTCGTCCGCCGAGTTCCAATTCTCTCGCCATTGATTCTGTCGATTATTACAGAAGAGTGGAATCTTCGAACGTCCCGACGTGCCTTGGAATCGGATGTCTGCGATGGCGCTGCTGCGGACCGGGCACACCTGACCCGGGCAGGTTGACAGGCCGCGCAGGGCGCGATCACAATACAACACCGTGCCGGTGCCCAGAATCACCAAGGAAGATCTGAAACTGCGTCTGGAGAGCCCCGAGCCGCCGCTCGTCGTGGACGCCAGGCTCAAATACCCCTACGAACACAGCACAGTCAAGCTGCCCGGCGCTCTGCGCTACCTGGCGGGCGGAACCGCGCCGACGATTCCGCGCGGACGCGAGGTCGTCGTCTACGATTCTGACCCGAACGAGCTGGCCAGCTCGAACGTCGCCGCGGAACTGATTCGCCAGGGATACAAGGTGTCCGCGCTCAAAGGCGGCATCAACGAATGGCTGGCGGCCAGCCTCCCGACCGAAACGAAAGAAGCGCCGAAACAGGCGCCGCCAGAACCTGGCGCTCTGAAAGGCTAGCCGGCATTCCCGGCAGCTCCCCCACGACCACGGCCGAGCCCCTGCGCCGCACGCTCGATCAGCTCGCCACCCTGGCGATGATCCGCGGCGATGCAGCCGACCAGTCGCTGTTCACCAACGCCTCCGCCTTCGTTCAGGCCCGCAACATTCAGTCCGATCTCGACGTCGGATCGCTGATCGAGTCACCCCCGACTGACTGCGACCCCGAGATTCTGCGGCGGCTGCGCCAGATGTACGAAGCCGGCGGCTGGGTGCTGGTGGAATCAGCGATCGCGGATCTACCGGCCGATCTGCGGTGGCTCTACGAATCCGGCGCCGTCACCATCGAGCAGCTCGGCGCGTTGCACCGCGGGCTCGGCGTCACCTCGGGCACCGACCTCGCGGCGGCCGTCAGCGAGCAGCGCATCCGGAACCTTCCAGGGTTGGACGACGCGGCCGAAGAAGCCATTGCCGCCGCGCTGCCAGGCCTTCGCGTTCACGTCCCGCGTATTGCCCTCGGACGCGCGATCTCGATCGTCGAACCGATCCTCGCGCACCTGCGGGAGGTGGCGGGAGTCGCGTGGGCGCTGCCGGCTGGGTCGCTGCGCCGCGGGCAGGACATGGTGGGCGACATCGAAATTGTCGCGGCGGCGGCTGACCCGTCTCGCGCGATCCTCGAACTGCTGCACATGGCAGAGCCGGGACGATGCCTGCACCAGAGCGCCCGGCGCGTGTACCTCCTGATCGATCGCGTGCAGGTCGGGGTCCGCTTCGAAGGGCCCGACAACGCCGGGGCGGCGCTGCTGTACCTCACCGGCGCACCCGCGCACTTCGAGGCGCTTCGCCATCAAGCCACCGCCGCCGGCTGGACGCTCGCCGCGGCGGGACTCTTTGCCGCCGACGGCAGGCTGCGACCGTCCGCGACCGAAGACGACATCTACACGACGATCGGACTGCCGGTCATTCCCGCTGAAATCCGGAACGGCGATGAGGAGGTTTCGCGAGCGCTGGCCGGCACGTTGCCGACCCTGGTTACGCGGGAACACATCCGCGGCGACCTGCACATGCACTCGACCTGGAGCGACGGCCGCGATTCCATCGCGGCCATGGCTGCAACCTGCCACGGGCTCGGCTACGAGTACATAGCCATCACCGACCATTCGCCGCATTCGGCGGCCTCCCGCAACCTCACCGCCGACGGCGTGCGACAACAAGCGGACGAAATCGGGGCGCTGCGCGAGCAGTACCCCGGCATGACCATTCTCCATGGCTGCGAAGTGGACATCCTCCCGGATGGCCGCCTCGACTTTCCTGAAAAGGTTCTGGCACAGTTCGACATCGTGCTGGCGTCGCTGCACGAGCGCGCCGGCCACGGCCCGGACCAACTGCTCCAGCGCTACGCCGACGCCATGCGGCATCCACTGGTGACGATAATTACCCATCCGACCAACCGGATGGTGCCGCACCGTGCCGGTTACGATCTCGACTGGGATCGACTGTTCGAGACCGCCATCGCCACCGGCACCGCGGTCGAGATTGACGGGTCGCCGTCACACCTGGATCTGGACGGCGCGCTGGCGAAACGGGCGATCGCCGCAGGGTGTCTGATGGTCATCAACAGCGACTGCCACCGCGCCGAGATGCTCGATCGTCAGATGCGGCTTGGTCTCACCACCGCGCGGCGTGGTTGGGTCGAACCACGTCATGTGCTCAACGCACGCCCGCTTGCCGAGGTCCGCGCGGTCATCGCCGCCAAGCGCGCGGCGCGCTGACCGGCAGCGGAATGGCTCGCCGAGCGCTCGTCCCCGCGCTGATCGTCGCGCTGATCGCGTTCGCGCTCTATCACGCGACACTCCTTCCCGGCTTCGATTTCGGCGACACCGGATCGTTCCAGACGACGGTCGGATCGTCGGTGATTACCACCCGTGACGCGTATCCCACCTACTTTGCGATCGCCAACGCATTGCTGTGGCTGACCGGCGGCGAGCCGGCGCGGACGCTGAACCTGGCATCCGCGATCGAAGGCGCGGTCGCCTGTGGGCTGCTGGTGCTGGTGGCGGCGGAACTATCAGGATCGGTGGCGGCGGGTGTCGCCGCCGCTCTGCTGTTCGCGGTGTCCTACACGTTCTGGAGTCAGGCCATCATCGCGGAGGTTTACTCGCTCCACATGATCTTCACGCTGGCAACGCTCTGGTTGCTGCTGCGATGGTCCGTCACACCAGGCCTGACGCGTCTGACACTGTTTTTTGCCGTATATGCGATCGGCTTCGGCAATCACCTGTCGATGGTGCTGCTGCTGCCCGGCTACACGGTGTTCCTGCTGCTCGCGGCGCCGGGAGGCTGGCGGGCGATGTTCGCGCCGAACGTGGTGGCGATCGCGATTGCCTGCGCATGCGTCGGGGCCCTCCAGTACGCCTGGAACCTGCGGTCACTCTGGCTGCTGCCTCAACCGCCGCACGACCTCCTCGATGCGCTGTCGCGATTCTGGTTTGACGTCACCAAATCCGACTGGCGCGACACGATGGTGATGAACGTGCCACGTTCGATGCTGTCGGGATCATGTCGCGATGTACTGGTTCGATCTCACACAGCAGTTCGGCAAGGTTGTCCCGGCGCTCGCCGCCGCCGGCTTTGCCGGCCTCGCCTGGAGCAACTGGCGGCGCGCCGTCCTGCTCCTGCTGCTATTCGCCGTCAATGTCGTGTTTGCGTTCAGCTACAACGTCGGCGACTCCCACGTGTTCTATCTTCCGGCCAACCTCATCGTCGCCTTGCTGGTGGCGCCGGCGATCACGCTGATCGGCCGATCCGCAAAAGCCGCCGCGCCGATGACCGCCGCGGGACTGCTGGTGTACGCGGCACTCCGCGGCTACCGCGATTTCCCCGCCCTCGATCGCAGCAACGACAGCCGACCGACGGAAGTCCTGGCCGCACTCACGGCCGGCCTGGACGATCAGCACGCGCTGTTGCTGACCGACCTGAACTGGCAGATCGACAATGGTCTGTCGTATTTCGCGAGCGTGCTCAAACCGGATCTGGCGTACCTGCGCACGCCCGAGATATTGCTCCGGGCGCCGGCGTTGATTGTGGAGAATCGCGCCCACGGACGACAGATCGCGGTGACTGAGCGATCGCGCACGACTCTCGCGTCCACCTACGGTCCGCTGCTCGCCATCACCAGGGATCCGCGGGCGGTCACCGAGCGGGTGTCTGAAGTTGCGCGCGCGCTGACGCCGGGAACGCGCTACGTGTTGTGCGTGCTGCGGCCGTCCCGCGATTTGCAACTCGACGCCGCTGATTTGTCGGACGCACTCGAGCAGCTCACCGGCGGCCGCCTCAAGGTCCCTCCGGCCGGTGATTACGCGGCCATCGCCGGCAGCGTCGGCGCCGCGCCGCTCTTGACGGTGGGCGAGTCACAGCCTTTTCACACGTCCGTCGCCATCGACGGCGTGGACGTCGTGGTCCGGATGGAATCGTGGCTCGCGTCAGACACGATTCGTCGCATGGGCTTCGGCCACGTCATTGCCAACCATCAGCACACGCTGATCGTCGAGCGCGGTGTGAGCCTGGTGACGTTCGGCGCCGATGGTCATGCCACTCGCACCGCGTACGCGTCGAACATCTTTGCGAGGCAGGCGCGGTACCTCGTGGACTACCGGCAACCGTAGTAAGGTTGGATCATGGTGCTGAGGAGTTGGACCATCTGGTTCCTGGCCGGCATGATCGCGGTGGCCGCGCAACCGACGCCGCGAGGCGCCGAGCAATCTGCGCCTGAGCTGGCAGAAGCGCTCCAGCACAAGCTGGACGGCATCAAGGACTTCTCCGCCGACTTCACGCACGCCTACGAAGGCGGTGTCCTGCACAAGGCCGTCACCGAGACCGGGCACCTGCTGGTCAAGAAGCCCGGCAAGATGCGGTGGGACTATTCGGCGCCCGACCAGAAGCAGTTCGTCTCGGACGGCGTGAAGATGTACTCCTACATCCCCGAAGACAAACAGGTCATCGTCGCGTCTGTGCCCGCCGCGGACGAAGCCACGACCCCGACGCTGTTCCTCACGGGCAAGGGCAATCTGGCGCGCGACTTCGCCGCCTCGGTCGTCGAGCTGCCCGCGGGCATGCCTGCCGGCTCCCGCACCCTCAAGCTCGTGCCCAAAGCCCGGCAGCGGGACTACGATTGGCTGATGCTGGTCGTGGACCCCGCCAGCCTGGCCATCCGCGGCCTCGTGACCATCGACGCCCAGGGCGGAAAATCGAGCTTTTCCTTCACGAATCTGAAGGAAAACGTCGGTTTGGCCGATAAGGTCTTCGCGTTCAAGATACCGCGCGGTGTTGATGTCATCAGTGCTCCATCTCACTTCTGATCACGCCGGCCGCCGCATTCGTGCCGGCGGGCTCGGGGTGTGCCTGCTGGCGTCGTGCCTGCTCGCCGGCTGCGCGTCGAGCGGCGCCATGCATCGCGGCTCCGAGGCCGAGCGCACGCAGGATTACGACCTCGCGGTCGTCGAGTACACACAAGCGCTCCGCGCCAAGCCTGACGACGACGACGCCCGGGTCTCGCTCGATCGCGCCAAGCTGCGGGCCTCGCAGGATCATTTCAACAAGGGACGTCGGCTGGAAGCCGTCGGCAAGTACGATCAGGCGCTGGTCGAGTTCGAGCTCGCCGCGGAGCTCAATCCAAGCGCCGGCGACGTCGACGCAGAACTGCGCTCCACACGCAACAAGCTGCGCCTCAAGGTCGCCGTTCCGCGCGAGGGCAAGACCGAACTCGAGACCATCATCGACCGGACCCGCGATCTGCCGCCGCCCGGGATGGACCTGCCGCAGGGTGTGAAAATGCCCGCGTCGCTGATCTTCCGTGACGCCAGCAGCCGCGACGTGTTCACGGCCATGGCGCGACTCGCCAACATCAGCGTGATCTTCGACTCGTCGTTCCGCGAGGCACCGGTCACGGTGGATCTGCGGAACGCGTCGCTGGACGACGCGCTGACGACGGTTTCGGGAGCGACGCGTTCGTTCTTCCGCGTGACCGCGCCGCGGACGATCATCATCATCCCTGACACACCGGCGAAGCGCCGCGAGTACGAGGAGGAAGTCGTTCGCACGTTTTATCTGAGCAACGCCGACCTCAAGGAGACGATGGACCTGTTGCGGATGGTGCTCGACGCGAGGCGCATTTCGCCAACCACTGCCATCAACGCCATTACGATCAAGGACACCCCCGAGCGAATCGCCGCGGCGGGACGCGTCCTGGCCGCCATCGACAAGGCGCGCCCGGAAGTGATCATCGACGTCGAACTCATCGAAGTGGACCGCACCAAACTGGCGGAGTACGGCCTGCAGATCGCCTCGTCTGGATCACCGGGCATCAACGGCTCGGTCGCGATCGCACCCAATGCAGCGGGGAACGTGACGCTGCAGACCCTCCGCAACCTGTCGCAATCGGACATCCTGCTGGCCGGTTTACCGTCGCTCTACTACCGTCTGCTCAAAAGCGACGTCAACACGCGCACGCTCGCGAACCCGCAACTGCGCACGACCGACGGCGCGACCGCCACGGCGAAATTCGGAGACCAGGTGCCAGTGCCGGTCACCACCTTCGCGCCCATCGCCACCGGCGGGACACCGCAGCAGCCGATCACGTCGTACAACTATCAGAACATCGGCGTGAACATCGACATCACGCCTCGCACGCACCACGACGACGATGTATCGCTCAACCTCAAGGTGTCGATCACCAACATTTCGGGGACGGGATTTGGCGGTCTACCGACGTTCGGCAACCGCGAAATCAATACCGTGATCACCCTGCGAGACGGCGAGACCAACATGCTGGCGGGGTTGATTCGAGATGACGAGCGGAACTCGCTCGACGGAGTGCCCGGGCTGAGTGACCTGCCGCTGGTGGGACGGCTCTTCGCGCACAACACCAAGAACGTCACGCAGACCGACGTCATCCTGACTTTGACGCCGCACATCATCCGCGTGCTCGACCTGACCGAAGCCGATTTGCGGCCGTTCCGTGTCGGTCACGACTCTGGCGCGCCGGTCACCGAAGTGCCGGCCATCCTGGCGCCGGCGCCTCCCAAGCCCGAAGAACCGGTCAAGAAGCCAGGCGGGCGCTAGGACATCCGCGCGACCTTGGCGCCGAGTCCCTGCAGGCGCTCCACCAGCCGTCCGTAGCCACGCTCCACCGTCTCGAGAGGCGACAGCCGGCTCTGTCCTTCGGCTGCCAGCGCCGCCGCAATGAGCGCCATTCCCGATCGGAGATCGCGGCTGTCGAGCGGGCGGCCGCGCAGGCGCTTGGGCCCGGTGACGATGATCCGGTGCGGATCGCACAGGAACAAATCGCCACTCATGCCGCTCAACTGCTCGAGGGCAAAGAGGCGAAGTTCGTAGAGCCAGTCGTGGACCAGCGTCTGCCCTTCCGCCTGGGTCGCCAGCACGGTCACCAGGCTGACCAGATCGCTCGGAAACCCGGGCCACAGGCTGGTCGTGATGCGGCCCGCCGCCTGCGGACGGGATTGCTCGACCCGGAAGATATCGCCCTTCATCGCGCACTCGATCTTCATGCGCTTGAAGACCGCGGCGACAACCTCCATGTCTTCAGCCCGCGCGCCGTGGACGTCGATCTCTCCACCGGTGATCGCGCCGACGACGGCCCAGCTGCCCGCCTCGATGTAGTCGCCCCACAACTTGTGACTGGCGCCGCCCAGTTTCCCGCCGCCTTCAATACGAATCGTCGGCGTTCCCGCGCCATTGACGCCGACGCCGAGCTTCGCGAGAAAGGCGCAGAGTTCGACCACGTGCGGTTCGCACGCCGCATGGCGGATTTCCGTGAGTCCCGGCGCCCCGGCTGCCGCCAGAAGCGCCGTCTCGGTGCCGGTCACTGACGCCTCGTACAAATAGACCGACGTCGGTTTCAGGCCGTCAGGCGCTTCGAGCACGTGGCCGGCACCGAACTCGACCGGCAACTGCTTCACGCCCATCGCTTCGAGCGCCTCGAGGTGCGTAGCGATGGTGCGCCGCGCGGGAAAGTCGCCTCCGGGCGGCGCGAGATTCGCCCTGCCACGCCGGGCCAGCAGAGGCCCAAGGAGCAGCACCGAACCGCGCAGCCGGCCGACCAGTGCCGGGTCCGGTTCGTCCTTGACGACTTCCGGGCATCGTACGCGCAACGTCGTGCTGCCAATGCCTTCGACCTGGGCACCGAGATCGAGCAGCAGACGCGCCATCACCTCGACGTCGCTGATGCGCGGCACGTTGGTCAACACACATTCTTCAGTCGTCAGCAGGCACGCGGCGAGCAGCGGCAGCGCCGAGTTCTTGTTGCCTTCGACCTCGACCGCGCCCGAGAGACGCTGGCCGCCTTCGATCAGTAGCGTCGACATTTAGAAGTCACCGAGATACATGATCTCTTCCCGCAGATCGACACCGAATCGATCGCGCACCGCCAATCGGCAGCGATCGATCAGCCGCCGAATGGCCGCTGCCGTCGCGGTGCCGTCGTTCACGATGAAGTTGGCGTGCGCGGGAGAGACGCGCGCCCCACCCTCGCTGGCGCCCTTGAGGCCGGCACGATCGACCAGCGCGCCTGCCGACCACGGAATGCCGTCCGGCACGACATCCAGTCCGACCTGAGGATTCTGAAACACGCAGCCCGCGCTCGGCGTATCGAGCGGCTGCGTGCGTTTGCGAAAGGCCAGCGACGTCCGGGCAATCGCACGCAGTGCCGCGGGCTCGCCCGCCGATACACGGAACACCGCCGAGAGCAGGATTTCGCCGGTCGTCTGCAAGCGGCTGCGATCGTATCCGAATCCCATTTCATCCGCCGGCCGATCCACGGTCGCGCCGTCCCGCGTCGCGATCCGCACCCGGTCGATCAGCTCCCCAATCGAGCGTCCCGAAAAATGCGCGTTGCCGAAGATCGCCCCGCCCACGGTCCCAGGCGTGCCGGCCCACGCTTCGAGTCCGGCGCAGCCATGATTGATCGTCCATCGCACCAGCCCGTTGATGGTGACGGCCGCGTCCGCCTCGACCCGGTCCGTTCCGGCCATGCGGACCTCGCCACCGCGGGGACGAATTACCAGACCGCGAATGCCGGCGTCCGCAATCAGCACGTTCGAGCCGCCGCCAAGGATAGTCACCGGAAGACCCAGTGTGTGAGCCGCGCGAAGCGCGGCGAGCATCTCGGCGCTGTCGCGGATCTCAACCAGCCATTCCGCCGGTCCCCCCACCCGAAACGTCGTGAATGGCGCGAGCGGGACCTCCGCTTTGACGCGGTCACGCCCTAGGGCGGCCTCGAGGGCTGCCGCCACGTCAGTCACGACCGCCCGGCCTCGATCGCCATCAGCATCTGTTCCTGTGCGATCAGCGCCGTCATCGCCACGCGAGCGCTGCAGACCACGAACGAGATGCGATCGGACGGCGCCAGCTGCCCGGCGAGCGGGATATCCGCCGAGATGACGTGGGCCAGCTTCGGATATCCACCCGTTGTCTGCCGGTCGGCCATCAGCAGAATCGGCTGTCCCGACGCAGGTACCTGAAGCGCGCCAAGAGCGGTCGCGTCCGAGATGATGTCGGCGCCGCGCGCGTGGGTCAGGCGCGGGCCTTCGAGCCGAAAACCCATGCGATCCGAATTCTGTCCCACAACGAAGGGCGTCGACTGCAACAGATCGAGTGCGTCCGGGGCGAAGTAGTCCAACTGAGGCCCCGGCAGCACGCGAACGGTTGCGTGACGATCCGGCAGCGGGACAATCGGCTGCGCGGCTGATCCCGACTTGACCGGTCCCGCTGGCGCGCCGAGTGGCAGCATGTCACCGCTCCTCAGCGCACGTCCGTCGAGACCGCCCATCCGGCTGACCAGATGCGTCGAGCGGCTCCCGAGTGTGGGCGTTACAGCGACGCCGCCCGACACCGCGAGGTAGGCGCGGGCGCCGAGACGACGGCCGCCGAAGCGCAGCCGCGAACCCGAGGGGGCCTGGAAGGCGGTGTGGATCCGCGCCGGGCGGCCGTCGAGCGTCATCTCGAATTCGGCTCCGGCAACCGCGATCAGCCGGTCATCGTCGAATTCGATCTCGGGTCCAAGCAGTGTGACTTCCAGCGTGGCAGCGTGACGGGGATTGCCGACCAGAGCGTTGGCGAGACGATGCGACACGGGATCCATCGGTCCAGCGACCGGTACGCCGTTCGCCTGCCAGCCCCATCGCCCTTCGTCCTGGATCGTCGTCTGCATGCCCGGCTTGATCACGCGCAACCAGCCAGCTGGCGTATTGGTGTCGACGCTCAGTGCGTCCACGCGTCAAACTCCCCGCGCTCGATTGGATAGAACTGGACCGCGTCACCGGCCTTCATAAGGAACGGCTCGGCACGCTGCGAATCGTACGGCTTCACCGGTGTTCGGCCAATCACTTGCCACCCACCTGGCGTCTCCATCGGGTACACACCGGTTTGCACGCCACCCACAGCCACCGAGCCGGCCGGCACGCGCAGGCGCGGCGAGGCGCGACGCGGCATGGCGATGCGCTCGTCGACAATGCCCAGGTAAGCAAACCCCGGGACGAAGCCGACCATGAACACTCGATAAGTGGACGTCGCGTGTGTACGAACCACTTCGGCCTCGTCCATGTGTGCGAACGCGGCCATGTCCGCGAGATCCGGTCCGAGTTCGCCGCCGTAGCACACCGGGATGCGGACGGTCGACGCCGGCGCACCAGGCAATCGAGACGGGTCAGATGCTTCGGACTGGCGCGACGACAGCAACCCGGCTTCGTGTTCCGCCCGCGCCATCAGAGCCGCTCCGTTGGTCCGAAGCGGATCGAAGTAGATCGCCACGGACCGGTATGTCGGAACGATGTCGCGGACTCCTGAAATGGCGGCCCGTTGCAAGGCGCCGGCACAGGCAATCGTCCGATCGTTGACGATCGGATCGATCCGCTCCTCAAATTCGATCACGATCACGGAGTCGCCAGCCGGGACGATTCGGTACGGAATCACGCCAGCGCCTGCAACAGCTTCTGATGGATGCCGCCGAATCCGCCATTGGACATCAGCACGACCAGATCGCCCTGGCGGTGCTCGCGAACAATCGTGGCGACGATGTCGTCCACTGACACCGCTTCGCGCGCATGGACACCGGCGCATCCGAGATCGCGGACGAGTTCGGCGGTGGACAGCCGCTCGGATTCCGGTAAGCTCGAACGAAAGACCGGAGCGAAGACGACCTCGTTTGCGCCGGCAAATGCCCTGGCGAAGTCGTCCTGGAACACCCGGCGACACGACGAGGCCGAGCGCGGCTCGAACACGGCCCAGATCCTGGTGTCGGGGTTCGACGCTCGCAGGCCGATCAGCGTTTCGGCGACCGCGGTCGGATGATGGGCGAAGTCGTCGTAGACCGTGACGCCGTCCGCGACGCCGACAATTTCGAGACGCCGCTTGACGCCGGCGAAGGCCCGCAGGCCGTCCGCAATTCGCTCGACGCCAATCCCGACTTCCGTGGCCACCGCGATCGCGGCCAGCGCATTGCGGACGTTGTAAGCGCCGACCAGCGGCACTTCGAACACGCCGAACGGCGAGCCGCCGCGGCGCACGCTGAAGCGCGTGACCGCTCCTGCCGGCTGCAGTTCGTGCGCCTGCCAGAACGCATCGTCCGCCATGCCGAACGTTTCCACACGCGACACCGCCTGCGCTGCCGCAGTGCGCGCACCGGGGCTGTCGATGCCGGCCAGCAACAGTCCCTTTCGCGGAACCAGACGCACGAGGCGACGGAATGCGAGCATCACCGCATCGAAGTCGGCGTAGATGTCGGCGTGGTCGAACTCGACGTTGTTGATCACGGCGATGTCGGGCAGGTACTTCAGGAACTTCGCCGTCTTGTCGAAGAACGCGCTGTCGTACTCGTCGCCTTCGATGACGAAGTCGCGCCCCCGGCCCAGACGATAGCTGGAGCCGTGCTCACCGAAATTCCTGGCGATGCCGCCAACCAGGACGCTCGGGTCGACACCACCATGGGTCAGCAGCCAACCGGTCAGCGACGTCGTCGTCGTCTTACCGTGTGTGCCGGCGATGACGATCGAGCGTGCTCCCCAGAGGAAGTGCTCGCGGATCGCTTCAGGAAGCGAGCAATAGCGGATCTTACGATCCAGCACTTCTTCGAGCTCGGGGTTGCCGCGGGAGATCGCATTGCCGACGATGACCAGGCTCAAATCCGACGTGATGTGCTCGGCGGCGTAGCCCGCAAACGCCGGAATGCCCTCGGACGCCAGAAAATCGCTCATCGGCGGGTAAACGTCCTGATCCGAGCCACGGACGTCGAAGCCCTTTCGCTTCAACATCGCCGCCAGCGTCGCCATCGCCGTCCCGCACACGCCGATCAGGTGGATGCGGTCGCTCACAGTGGTCCTTGGTGCTTGGGACTTGGGACTTGGTCCGGTCTTGGTGCTTGGTCCGGTCTTGGTAATTGGTCCAGTCTTGGTAATTGGTCCGATCTGGGACTTGGTCCTTGATGCGGACCATGGACCAAGGACCATGAACGGACCAAGGTCTAAGCACCAAGTCCCAAGGACTAAACAACCGCCGCCTCCTCGATCACGAGCCGCGGCCGGCTGTCAGCGATGACGCGGCACTGGACGCCGAACGGCAAGGTTGTAGCTGCGCCGATGGTGTGACCAGAGGGAAAGCCGATTACGACCGGGCCGGGAAAATCCTGAAACAAATCGGCCATCACGGCGCGGGCGGTTGGGTCGCCTGATGGCTCGTCGCATCTGGGCAGCTCGCCGATGACGATCGCGGCGGCGCGTGCGAGCACGCCGGTCTGCCGCAATTGCGTCACCATCCGGTCGAGGCGGTAGGGCCGCTCGCCGACTTCATCGAGGAACAGTACGTGCCCTGCAGGCGGAGTGAAGGCGAACGGCGTTGAGAGCGACGCCAGAAGCTGCGTCAGCGTGCCGCCCAGTAGCAGTCCGCTCGCCTCGCCCGGCCGAAGCGTTTCCACGCCGGGACTTGCCAGCTCCCCCATCGCCGTCCGGTCGCATAGTGCCTTCAAGAACGACACCTGATCGTAGCCGTCGGGACCGCGGCCAAGGCGTCCGGCCAGCATCGGACCGTGAAACGCCACCAGCTCGCAGCCGAGCGTGAGCCAGGTCAGCACCGACGTCAGATCGCTGTAGCCGATGAACGGCTTGGCGGCACGACGAGCCAACTCGCGGTCCAGCAGCGGCAGGACTTGCGCGCTGCCATACCCGCCACGAACCGCAATGACGCCGGCGATTCCAGGATCGCGCCAGGCGTCGTGAATGGCAGCCGCGCGCAGTTCGGGTGGTCCGGCCACGTAGCGGCGGCGAGCGAATACAGATTCGTCGTAGACCGGCACGAAGCCGAGCCGCGTGATCTCGGCCAGGCCGTGATCGAATTCCTCGCGGGTGAACGGACTGGCGGGAGCGACAACGGCGAGCCGATCGCCTGGTGCCAGCGCGCGAGGCTTCAGCATCACAGAAAGCGCGCCATCTCGTCGGCGATCGCGCGATGCTCGTCGCGGCCAAGCGCCGCGCGAAGCGACGCGGCGAGCGGCGGCCGCGTTGCGACCGGAGCGGCGAGGAAGCGCTCCTTGGCCCGGCGGTGGCGCTTCAGCGAGTCTTCGACCTGCGTGAGCGGTAGCCGTTCGTCCTCGACCGCATGGATGAGCGCCTCGAGCGCGGCAGCCTGAGTATCGTGGTCGCCGCTGCAGATCAACGCGCCGTCGCAGCCCGCCTGAATCGCCAGAACAGCCGACGCGGCCACGTCGTACTCCGCGGCGATGGCCTTCATCTCCAGATCGTCGCTCAGGATGACGCCGTCGTAGTGCAGTTCGCGGCGCAGGAGATCGGTGACGATGTGGCGCGAGAGCGTCGCGGGCCAGGTTTCGTCAAGCGACGGAACGAACACGTGTGCGGTCATGATGGTCGCGACCTGTGCCTCGATCGCGGCCCGGAACGGCACGAACTCGACGGCGCGCAAGCGGTCGGGCGGGTGTTCCACCAGCGGCAGCTCGAGATGCGAGTCGGTGGCGGTGTCGCCGTGCCCGGGAAAGTGCTTGCCGCAGGCAGCGAGACCCTCGCTCTGCAGGCCACGCACGATCGCGGCGCCCAGCCTGGCCACGTCTTCGGCCTTGCTCGCGAGTGCGCGGTCGCCGATGACCGGATTGTTCGGGTTGGTGTGAATGTCAAGCACCGGTGCATAGTCGAGCGTGATGCCAACCGCCTTCAATTCCGCGGCGAGTGCACGCGCGAAGCGATCCGCGAGGCCGATGTCGCCGCTCCGGCCGATGGTCGCCATCGGCGGCCATTCGGTGAACGGTTTTTTCAGCCGCGCGACGCGTCCGCCCTCCTGATCGACCGACACCCAGAGCGGCAGATCCGGCACCAGGCGTGACGCCTCGAACGCCAACTCAGCGACCTGCTCCGGTTCCGCGATGTTGCGGGCGAAGAGGATCACGCCGCCGAGTCCAAATTCCCTGGCGAGTTCCCGGAGCTCGGCGGGAATCGAATGCCCATTGAAGCCGGCGACGAGGAGTTGCCCGATCTGGCGGCGCAGTGCGGCTGGCGACATCGCGCCCACGATTCTACAGCGAGCGACCAGCTATAATTCGCGGCTAGTGACCCGGATCACCGCTTCGGCTCCGACCCGCATCGACCTCGCGGGCGGCACCATTGACATCTGGCCGCTCTACCTCTTTCACGAGGGCGCCTCGACACTGAACGCGGCGATCAGCCTGCGGGCGCATGTGGAAGTGACTCACCGGAACAGCGGGGGCCTGGAACTCAGATCGCTCGACACCAATCGCGTCGCGACCGCCGCCGACTGGTCCGACCTGAACGGCGATGGCGACCTCCCCCTGCTCGCGCTGCTGGCCAGACACTACAAACTGAAGGACGCAACCCTGACGACGCGCGGCGAATCGCCGGCGGGGGCAGGCATCGCCGGCTCCTCGGCGCTGACCATCGCGGTATGCGGTGCGCTGGCCCATTTCACCGGCGCTCCATCCGATCCGGAACATCTGCTGCAGGTCGCGATGAACGTCGAGTGCCAGACCATTCGCGTCCCCACCGGAGTGCAGGACTACCGCCCGGCCCTCTACGGCGGTGTCGCGGCCATCGAACTGGGCGTCACCGGCATCCGGCGGGTCGCGCTCGACCTCGACCCGCACGAACTCGAGCAGCGCATCGTCCTGGCGTATACCGGCGCGCCCCGAAATTCCGGGACTAACAACTGGGACATCACCAAGCGGCATACCGACGGCGACCGCCACATCTTCGACTGCTTCGAACGCATCCGCGACACGGCCGTGGCGATGCGCTCGGCGCTCGAACGCGGCGACTGGGATGAGGTCGGACGGCAGATCGCCATCGAATGGGAGAACCGAAAGCGCCTTGCGCCGGGGGTCACGACACCGGTCATCGACGATCTCATCGCCCGAGCCATGGCTGCAGGTGCGACAGCCGCCAAGGTGTGCGGAGCCGGAGGCGGCGGCTGCCTGTTCTGCTTCGGCCCCCCGTCGGTGCGAGGCGCCGTTGCCCAAGCGCTCGCCGCCGGGGGCGCACGACTGCTCGATTATTCGATCGAAACGGAAGGCCTGCGCCTTGGATAATCCCGCCATCGCGCGGATTCTTCGCGAGATCGCCGATCTCCTCGAGATCAAGGGCGAGAATCCTTTCAAGATCCGTGCATACCGCAACGGGGCCGATATCACGTCGAATCATCCACACGATCTGTCGCGCCTGAACGAGGCCGGTCTGCGTGAGATTCCTGGCATCGGGAAGGATCTGGCCGCGCGCATCCGCGAAATCGCGGACAGCGGCGCCACACCGTACCATCAGGAACTCCTGGCTGAGTTCCCCGCCAGCATCCTCGACGTGTTGCGGCTCCAGGGCGTCGGTCCGAAGACGGTCGCCACGCTCTACAAGGAACTGAGCATCGGATCCCTCGACGATCTCGAACATGCGATCGCTGACGGGCGGATCCGCGCCCTGCGTGGCATGGGCACCAAGAAGGAGGGCCTGCTGCGAAAGGCGCTCGACGAACGGAGGCGTTTCGCCGGACGTCACCTGATCTCGCAGAGCCAGGCAACCGCCGCCGCGCTGATCGCCTACCTGCTCGAGAAAGCGCCCGACGCCAGGATCGAAGCGGTCGGCAGTCTGCGGCGCGGCTGCGAGACCTGCGGCGACGTCGATCTGCTCGCGTCGAACGCGCCGCCTTCGCTGCTGGATGACTTCGTGGACTATCCGCTCGTCGAACGTGTGCTGGGACACGGGGACACCAAATCCAGCGTGCTCATCCAGGGCGGATTCCAGGCCGACCTGCGCCTGGTCGCCACCGAAAGCCGGGGTGCGGCCATGCAGTACTTCACGGGGTCCAAGGCGCACAACATCGCGCTTCGGGATCGGGCGATGTCGCGCGGCCTGAAACTGAACGAGTACGGGCTATTTCGCATGGAGGACGAGGTCCGCATCGCGTCCGAGTGCGAGGAAGAGGTCTACACGGCGTTGGGTCTGGACTGGATCGCACCGGAGCTGCGCGAGATGCACGGCGAGATGGAAGCCGCCGAAGCCCACACACTGCCGAAGTTGATCGATCGCCACGACCTGCGCGGCGATCTCCACATGCATACGACCGAGACCGACGGCAAAGACGACATCAGGACGATGGCGGAGGCGGCGAAGGCGGCGGGGCTGGAATACATCGCCATCACCGACCACAGCCAGTCACTGGCGATGGCCAACGGCCTCGACGAAACGCGGGCGCTCGCACATGCGGCGCGCATTCGCGCGGTCGACGCCGAAGGGCTCGGCATCCGCGTGCTCGCGGGAATCGAGTGCGACATCAGGCTCGATGGCTCCCTCGATCTCGAAGACGACTGCCTGGCCGCCCTGGATATCGTGGTCGCCTCGGTCCACTCAGGCTTTACCCAGGACCGGCAGGAAATGACCGACCGCGTCCTTCGCGCAATCGAGAACCCGCACGTGGACATTCTCGGCCACCCCACCGGCCGGATGCTCCTCAAGCGCGACGCCTACCCGATCGACATGGAAGCCATCGTCGCCGCAGCCGCGGCCAGTGGAATGGCGATGGAAATCAACAGCCAGGCGCACCGGCTCGACATGAACGATGTTCACGCGCGGCTCGCGCACAGTCGCGGCGTCCGCATCGTCATTTCGAGCGATGCACACTCGAGACACGCGCTGGCGTACCTTGGCTGGGGCGTGCTGACGGCGCGGCGGGCCTGGCTGGAACCAGCCGATATCCTCAATACCAAATCGTTTGACGACTTCCGCGCCTCGCTGCGCCGCAATCGGAGACCATCGTGAATCTGCGGATGCTGACTACCGACGACAAGCTCGCCGAAATCCGGCGGCTCTACTTCAAGACGACGAAGCAGACGATTCGAGCAGGATCTGACCAAGGCCCTGGACCTGCTGAAATCGATGCCGTCGGAAGACGAACGCGAGCGCGCCACCGTCTACATGGAAGGCATGGCCCAGATGCGCAAGGATTGGGCTGGCAAGAAAGGGAAAAGTAAGAAGGGTGAAGTGAGAAGGAAGAAGTAGCCTTTACTTCTTGGCCGTAGCGGCGACCACCCTCTTGCGCGCGGCGACCCGAAGCGGTTCCGGCACGTTGCGGTCCACTGACAACTTACCCACGTCGCGGTCCGCGAGGCGCGCCATCAGATTGATCGATAAGCCGAGCGGCGTTTTCGGATTCTTCACGAGCGCCAGCACGCAGCCGTAGGACTTCATCCAGGCTCGATTGCTCGCGATGATGCGCAGGACGTCTTCCGACACGTTCGCCATGCGCGCGAAGCTCTCGGCTTCGGGTCCCGACACCTTCGGACTGGACAGCACTGCCGCCGCGATCATCTTGTTCGAGTCGTGAATGAGAATCGCGCGCATTTCGCGCGAGCCCTTCACCGCCGCCTTCAACCGTCCCGTAAAGGACATCTTCTGCAGCTTCTGCAGCGCGGTGTCCCGGTCCTCTTCTTCGTCGGCGTCGGGCTCAGGTGCCGAAGCGTCCACCAGCGGCTCATCGATGTCGATCTGGATCTGCGGAATCTCGGCCGGGAAGATGCCGCGGTCGCCGAAGAACTCGCGCAGGTCGACCGGCACCTCGGGCCGGCCGAGGAACACCTGCAGCGACTCGATCGGAATCTGCGTGAGCGTCTCTTCCGCGGTGGTCCGGACCTCGAGATCGGGATCCTCGACGAGCAGCGCCAGGATCGCGAGTTGTTCGTAGGCCCGCGGCGCGAGCACGCCGCTCGCGGCTTCGAGGCGGACGTCTCTCTCGACGACGCCCTTCCTGAAGAAGTCCAGTAGCGGAGTGGGCCCGATCACCTTGCCTGCAGGTAGTCTTTGAAGTTGCTGAGGTTGAAGCGGGCGGTGACGACGTCGCCCGACTTCCCAAGAGGCCGGGCGGTGGCGCCGTTGAATGTCAGCACAATGGCTGAAGCGTCGCCCGCGGTCAGGACCATCTCGCGGCGCACCTCGATGGTTTTCTGTTCACCGATCTGCAGCAGACGCTCGATCGCCTTCTGTCCGTCCACGGTGGCCGACACCCAGCACGGCCGGGTCGCCGTCAGCGACACGGTGAGTCGGTCGGTTGCAGTTTCGACCGGCGCCGGCGGCGAAGCGACAGCGGCAGGCGACGAGGTCGACGGCGGCGCGGGCGAGGGCGACTTCGCAGGTGACGATTCCGGCACGGGCGCAACCGCCTCCGTCACCGCGGCCGGCTGGACCGACGCCGGCGTCACCGCGGGTGTCGTCTCGGGCCGGGGGGCCTCGACGGCCGCCGTGGGCGATTCCTGCTGGCGCGGCCGGTTGGCCATGGTCGCGTAGTACAGCACCGCGGCGGCGATCGGGACGCTGATCACCACCAGCCAGATCAACGTACCCGCCATCTTCCGATCGCTCTCGAGCGCTTCGTTGTCCTCGACCTGATCGGACACCGGATGACCCGCCGTGACGGAATCGTTGGGAAACTGGGCGATGAACTCGAGAATGGTGCGGTCGGGATCGAGACCTACCTCGATGGCGTAGGAACGCACGAACGAGCGGCTGAAGATGCCGCCCGGCAGCCGGGCGATGTCATTGCGTTCGAGCGCTTCGAGAAAGCCGACCGAGATCTTGGTGGCGTTGGCGATGTCACGCAACGAGACGCCACGACGCTCGCGTGCCTCGCGGAGCGTGGCGCCAAAACCACTGGACGTCCGGTCTGTTGCCATGGAGAGTCGACAACCGCCTATGTTAGGGACGCAACAGTATGCTGTCAAACCGCGCGCGCGCCTGCCCCAGCAGATCCTCGAGCGGCATGGAGCGGCAGACGCCGCCGGATTCCGTTCCAGACGCCTCCCCGCTTCGGATGAACAGACCGATCGCGGCGATGCCCGCGGCCCCGGTTTCCGCAATCTCGTCGAAGTGGGTGTCATCGATGCCGCCAATCGCCAGGACCGGCGGCCGGGACGCGCGAACGATGGCTCGAAGGCCGGCGGCGCCGAGCCACGCCGTTGCCTGCGCCTTCGACGGCGAGGGAAAAACCGAACCCGCGATCAGATAGTCGGCACCCGCCGCGCGGACGGCGTCGGTGACACTGTGGACCGACCTGCCGATCAGAAAGCCCTCCGGCGCCAGCGACCGCGCATCTTCGACGCCGATTGAGTCGCCGCGCAAGTGCACGCCGTCTGCGCCGCACGCCAGCGCGACGTCGATCCGGTCGTTCACCACCAGGCGCGTTCGGGAACCGCGTGTCACCATGACCAGCGAGGAGACGAGGCCTGCGAGTTCATTCGCGTCCAGGTCGCGCTCGCGAACCTGCACCAGGTCAACCCCCGCCTGGACCGCGAACCGCACCTGCTCGACCAGGCAGGTGCGCCAGCGAGTGCCCGGGGCCCCGGCCGTCAAACGTCGGCGATCGGTGACCAGGCACATCATCGGAGGCTCACTGCTGCCCGACGCCGTCATGTACGGGATTCTCTGGCTCGCGCGACGCGAACAACAGTGCGAGGTCCGCGAAGCCGGCGCACAGGTTGACCACACCCAGTCCGCACACGGCGCCGCGCACAAAATTGTTGGTGAGGATGATCCGCAGCGGCGGCCAGGCGAGAGCGAAATAGTTCCGCTCCCAGAAGTCCGGCCACCAGGGAAGAACCAGAAGCACCAGCCCGACTTGCACGAAAAACAGCACGTAAAGGAATCGGCGGATCAGCACACTATCCTGCTTGCACCTTCGATAGTCGATCGATCCGTTCCGCGACGTCGCGATAGTCGCCCGCTTCCGCCTTGAGCTGCGTGCACACGGCCAGCGCCCGCGCGACGTCTCCGGTCTTCTCGAGCGCCTCCGCCATCTCGTACTTCAGCTGATGCGCATCGTCGGACGTCGGCGCCGGCGCCTGCGAAGCCCGCTCGAGCCATTCGAGCGCCTGCGGCAGCTGATTCCGATCGCGGTAGAGTTTGGCGATCATCCGCGAGGTTGCGAAGCGAAGCTTCGGCGCGCGCGACGCGGTCTCGAGCGCCTGAATACAGCCATCGATATCGCCGGCTTTGCGCAGCGCCAGTCCGCGCTTGTATTCCTTCTCAGACTCATCGAGACCGGTGCGCCGTGCCGCCTTTTCCCGCATGCTGCCGAACACGCCGTCGAGGTCAGGTGCGGGCGGCGGGGTGGCCGCGGGAATCGGCTTCAGGTCGAGGCCGAGCGTGATGTCCACCTCAGAACTGGTCGGCTGCGGCGGCGGTTCGGGCGCGGCGACCGGCTCCGGCCCGAGGATGGCCAGGACATCGATGCCCTTCTCGCTCAGGGAGAAATGATGCTGCTCGTCAGGCCTCAACCGCCGCGGCGCGTCGTTGTCCGTGGACGAGAACGGATCGGTCACGATGACATCGAGGTGAAGCGCGTTGAGGTCGGCTTCTTCCTGCAGCGCCGGTTCGGCCGCCGCCGGCGCGTCGCCGAACAAGGATCCCCCGCCAAACGCGGAGAGGTCGGTGGCGGTGAACGGCGATTCGCCGCTCAACCGCGCGGCGATCAGACCGTCCGGATCGGGTTCGCCAAGCAGCACGAGCGCGCGGCGAAACCGATCGATGTTGGCCTTCTCCCACGGTTCACGGGCCACCAGATCCTCGGCGATGAACCGCGCTTCGTTGGCGGCGCCCACCGCGATGTAGGCATCGGCCAGCTGCGCCTGGGCGCTGTACATCGCCGCCTCGAGACCACCGTCCACGCAGATCTCGACCAGACGCATCAACGCCGGCGTGTGGTTCGGGACGCGCGTGACGAATTCCTGGAGCGCGGCGATCGCCTCGTGCCACTCCTGCTGGGCGACCGCGCTGTCGGCGACGAGTTCCATGACCTGGAAGCCGGCGTCGGGCTTCTGCTCCGCCACCGACCAGCCCAGCAGGGTGATCGACTCCCGGCGCGTCGGATCCTCTTCGAGCAGCCGGCGCAGCAAGGTCATGCCATCGTCGGCCCGGTCCGAACGAAGCGCGATGTCGGCGACCGTCATCAGCAGTGCCGCGTCGGTACCGGCGGTCTCGACGGTCAGATACTCCGCCGCCATCGCAATGTTGTTGCGGGCGATGAATGCGCGTGCGAGTTGTGCCTTCAGCTCGTTGTCGTAATCGTGGAGGGCGGCGGCCTGGCGCAGCGTGCCGAGCGCCTCGTCCTGCTGTCCTTCCGCCTCGAGCGCGGCCGCGACCTTTCTGAACTGTTCGACGGTGACGGCGCATTCACGGGCGCGCGTCAGGTCGCCCTGGCCGACGTAGACGTCGAACAGGCGCTCGCGGACGTCCTCGTCGTTGGGATTCAGCTTGGCGGCGTCGCGCAGCACCGCGACCGCCTCGTCCTGACGTCCTTTGGCGGCGAGCTCCTTCGAGATCTTCTTGAAGTCGTTCATCGCACCGCCGACGTCGCCCAGTTCGATGCGTGCGCTGGCGGCGGTCAGGCGGCTCTCGTAGTCCTCCGGGTCGAGCGAGCCGAGCCGGATCTTCGCGTGGATGGCCCCACGCGTGTCCCCCTTACCCTGCCGTAAGTCGATCAGCGTCTTGAGATGGGCGCGGGCGTCGGCGTACAGACCCTGACTGCCGAGGATGTCCGCGATCTGGACGAGGGCGTGCTCGTGGTTCGGCTTGACCTTGAGAATCTTCTTGTAGATGGCGCCGGCCTTGGCGACCGACCCTTCGTCGCTCAGGCTGTTGGCGATCTCCATGAACTGCTCGACCGCCTTGTCGACCTGGCCGGCGCGTGCGTAGAGATCGCCGATGGTGTTCCTGAGGTTCCAGTCGTGCGGGGTTTCCTCGAGCAGGCGCAGGAATTCCGTGATGGCAGCATCGAGCTTGCCTTGCCGGATCAGTTTCTCGGCGTTGCGCAGCGTAACGGCGCGATCAATAGCCACGGCGGAGTCTATTCAATCGTATCAAACAGCGTGTGGGGACGGAACGACCGCCGGTGCGCGTCCGAGTAGCCAAAACGTGCAACCGCGCTCAAGTGATCGGCGGTCGCATAGCCCTTGTGACGGTCGAAGCCGTAGCGCGGATCGCGGCCGTGCAGCTCGCACATCTGACGATCGCGGGTGACCTTGGCGACGATCGACGCGGCGGCAATCGCGGTGCAGCGCCGGTCGCCGTGTTTGACGCCTCGCTGGGGCATCGGCAGCTCAGGCACGCGGAACGCGTCCACGAGGACAATATCGGGTGCGGGGACGAGCGCCAGCACGGCGCGACGCATCGCCTGCAGCGACGGCCTGATGGATGTTGATGCGGTCGATTTCGGACGGGTCTGCCTCCGCGACCGCCCAGGCGACGGCGTGACGGAGGATGCGGTCGTACAGCCGCTCGCGCTCCGCCGCGGGCACGGCCTTGGAGTCGCAGACGCCCGGAATGTGCCGATCGGGATGGAGAACGACCGCCGCGGCGACCACCGGACCGGCCAGACAACCCCGCCCGACTTCGTCCACGCCGGCGACATGCGCGAACCCGCCGCGCCGCAGTGCGTTCTCCAGCGTGCGCATCGCTGGAACGCGGGTCATAGGAAATGACGCGTGGGAAGACAGAAGGGAGAAGGCGTGGCCCGTGCCCGTCTGTCTTTCGACCTCAACCCTTCGCGACGTCCTTCATCCGCGCCGCCTTACCCTTCAGGTCGCGCAGGTAGTACAGCTTGGCGCGGCGAACCTTCGCCGACCGCGTGATCTCCACCTTCTGAATCGTCGGCGAATGCAGCGGGAAGATACGCTCGACACCCTGGCCGAACGACACCTTGCGCACGGTGAACGACGCGCGCGTGCCACCGCGGTGCAGGCCGATAACGACGCCTTCGAACACCTGGATGCGTTCCTTGTCGCCTTCGCGCACCTTGACGTGCACCTTCACGGTGTCGCCCGACTTCATCGCCGGCCGGTCGGCCAGCTGCGCCTTCTCCACCAGTTCAATCGCGCCCATGTCTCGCTCCTTTTAGCTCCTGCAACATTTCCCGTTCTTCGTCGTCCAGAACCGCGTCCGCCAGCAAGTCCGGGCGCCGCTCGAGCGTTCGGCTCAGCGCCTCGCGTTTGCGCCAGCGCCGAATCTCCGCATGATTCCCCGACAGCAGCACCTCGGGCACTTTGAGCACCCGCGCCGCCGAAACCGTCTCGCGGACCGCGATCTCGGCCGGCCGCGTGTACTGCGGAAAATCGAGCAGCCCGCGGCTGAACGAATCCTCCACCACCGACTGTTCGTCGCCGACGACGCCGGGGACGAACCGCGCCACCGCGTCGAGCACGACCAGCGCCGGCAACTCGCCGCCGGTCAGCACGTAATCGCCGATCGACAACTCTTCCGTCACCCGCGCCCGCACCCGCTCGTCAACCCCTTCGTAGCGGCCGCACAGCACCACGATGTGCTCGAGCCCACTCAAGCGCTGCGCGCCAGCCTGGGTGAACGGCGTTCCCTGCGGCGACGTCAGGATCACCGTGAGCGGTCCGCCGCGCTCGGCCTCAATCGCGTCGAGCGCCAGAAAAATCGGATCGGGCTTCATCACCATGCCCGGTCCCCCGCCATACGGCGTGTCGTCCACGACCCGATGCCGGTCGGTCGTGAAGTCCCGCAAATCGCGCACCTTCACGTCGAGCGTGCCGCGCTCGATTGCGCGGCCGATGATCCCCAGCGCCAGCGGCTGTTCGATCATCGCGGGAAAAATCGTGACGATGTCGAACGTCATCAGCCGTTCGCTTCAATCAAGCCGACCGGCGGATCGACCACGATCCGCTTGCCGGCCGGGTCGATCTCGGTGCAAATCGCCGCGACCAGCGGAATCAGCACCTCGCCGCTGATACCGTCCACCACCAGCCGGCTTCCGGCCATCGTCCCTTCCACGTCGCGGACGATGCCGACCGTACGGCCGTCGCGGGTTTCGACCCGACAGCCGATCAGGTCGTGCCGGTAAAACGTATCGGCCGGCAGCGCCGCCAGCCGTTCGATCGGTACTCGCAGCTCCAGCCCCGCCAACGTCTCCGCCTCGTTCATCGTCTCGATGCCCTCGAGGCCGATGACCGGACGGTCCTTATGAAACCGCGCCGTCGTGATCGTCAGCGGCTCGACCTGCCCGTTCCGCTGCACGAACACTTCGGCGCCTTCCTGAAACCGCTCGTCCGGAAAATCGGTCTCCGGATTGACGATCACCTGGCCGCGAATCCCGTGCGCCCGGGCGATCGCGACCCACGAGCGCCATTTCTTCCCAGAGCAACGACATTCCTGATTACTAAATGCTAAATGCTGATTCGATTGCCAATGAATCAGCAATCACACCCTAGCAATTTGCATTTCCTGCACCTCGGTACCGCGTCTCGCGAATTTCGAGCGTGACCTGTTTGCCGTCGCGCTCTCCCGCCGTCGTCGCCAGGGTCCGCAGCGCCGCGGCGGTCCGGCCCTGACGGCCGATCACCTTGGCGATGTCCTGCGGCGACACGAACAGTTCGATCAGCGTCACTTTCTGATGCTGCGATTCGGTGACGCGAACATCGTCGGGCCGATCGGCGAGCGCCTTTGCGAGCACTTCGACCACCGCGCGAACACCGGTCGCGCCGCCCGCGTCGGCGCTCACTTCGCCTCTGGGGCCGCCGCGACGGCCGCCACGACAGGCGTCAGATGACGCGCGATCAGCGTACGGACCGAATCCGACGGCTGCGCGCCCTTGCTGATCCAGTAATCCACGCGCTCCTTCTGGATGTCGACCAGAGCCGGCTTGGTGCGCGGGTTGTAATGTCCGAGGATTTCGACGAAGGAGCTGTCGCGGGCCGCGCGCGAATCGGTGACCACGATACGGAAAAACGGACGCTTCTTGGAACCGGCCCGGCGCAAACGAATCGCTACCATCGCACTTCTCCTGAATGGCGTATCGGGGCTCGAACCCAACCGCCTGTTTCGCTGCACGATTGGCGACCCTGAAGAGGGTCACCCTACACCGCCATCGAGCACCCGAGGGTCACTCGACTTGTAGGGCGGACCTTTCAGGTCCGCCGATCTTCGAACACCGCGGGGGTTACCCGCGGTTGCGCAGCATCTGCATGGCCGAACGGCGAGCCTTCTTGCCGCCGCCGGCCAACCCGGCCATCCCGCCGAGCGACTTCAACATCTTCTGCATCTGCACGAACTGCTTCAGCAGACGATTCACATCCTCAACCGACGTTCCGCTGCCCTTCGCGATGCGCTTGCGGCGGCTGCCGTTGATGATGTGCTGCCTGCGTCGTTCTTCCGGCGTCATCGAATTGATGATCGCCTCGACCCGCGTGATCTGCTTCTCGTCCGGCTTGTTCTCCGCCAGCGCCTTGAGGTTGCCCATCCCGGGCAGCATCCCCATGATCTGCTCGAGCGGTCCCATCTTCTTGATGGTCTTGAGCTGATCGCGAAAATCCTCGAGCGTGAACTCGTTCGCGCGCAGCTTTTCTTCGAGCCGCTCCGCGTCCTCGACGTCGATCGCCGCTTCCGCCCGCTCGATGAGCGACAGCACGTCGCCCATGCCGAGCACGCGCGACACCACGCGATCGGGATGAAACGGCTCCAGGTCCTCGAGCCGCTCCCCGCATGCCGACAAACGCGATCGGCACGCCGACCACCGAAACCACCGACAACGCCGCGCCGCCGCGCGCGTCGCCATCGAGCTTCGTCAGCACGACGCCGGTGACGCCGACGCGCGCGATTGAACTCGCCCGCGCTCTTGATCGCGTCCTGCCCGGTCATCGCATCTGCGACGAACAGCAGGTCGGACGGCTCGGTCACGTCCTTGATCGCGACCAGCTCCTGCATCAACTCGTCGTCGATGTGCAGGCGCCCCGCCGTGTCGACGATCACCGTGTCGAAGCCGAGATTGAGCGCCTCGGCCAGCGCGCCCTTCGCGCGCGCCACCGGGTCGATGACACCGGCGGGATCGTGCACCCGCAGGCCGGCCTTCTCGCCGACGACATTCAGCTGCTGAATCGCGGCCGGACGCTTCACGTCGGTCGAAACCAGCAGCGGGTGGCGGCCCTGTTTCGCGAGCCACATCCCCAGCTTTCCCGAGGTCGTCGTCTTGCCCGCGCCCTGCAGGCCGAGCATCAACACCACCCGCGGGCGCTTCGTCGTCGTCTGCAGACCGCCTTCGGCGTTCGCCGAAGAGGGCCAGCATCTCGTCGCGGACGATCTTGACGACCTCTTGCGACGGCCCGAGCCCTCGAAGCGGGTCCTTGGCGTTCGCGGCGTCCATGGCGCGGTCGCGAACCCGGTCGACGAACGCCTTGACGACCTTGAAATTGACGTCCGCTTCGAGCAGGGCGAGCCGAATCTCGCGCAGCGCGGCCTCGATGTTTTCAGGCGTCAGCCGCGTTTCGCCGCGGAGCGTCTTGAAAACGTCCTGAAGCCGTGTGCTGAGGGAGTCGAACATGACCGCTAACCTGCTCTACCGCAAACCCTTATCGTAGCTGAGCGGCCCGAGCGCTGTCAAACGGCCGGCGGGGATTTACTTGACGGTCATCTCGAGCTTGAGGGCGCGGAGCTTGCCGATCGCGTTTTTGAGGGCACCAGACACGGCACCCTGGGCTGCAGCGTCATCGCCCAGTTCGCTGAACGCGCGCTCGAGCACCGACAGCGTCGTCTCCACCTCGGCGGTGGTGACGTCGAGCGATTGCCGGGCCAGATGCTCGACCAGATCCAGGCACGCGCGAAGCAGCTCCGCGCCCTTCGGATCCGGCGAGGAGCTACGCGCGGCAGCGCGCATGCCGGCCATCAGAGAATCTCGACAGGCGTGAAGTTGGCCTTTGACAGTCACGGGAGTGTAATCGGCTGATGCATCGAGACTAAGCCGCGCGATTGCGGAGTTGGATCGTAGCGAACGCGGCGAGCAGCTGTCAATCGTCAGACCGACGACAGCTTGTGTCCCATCTTCTCTTTCTTTGTCTTCAGGTAGCGGCGCGTTGAGTCAGACGCCGGGATTTCGAGCGGCATCCACTCGCTCACCGACAGTCCGTAGCCTTCGATCCCGACCAGCTTGCGCGGGTTGTTGCTCAACAGCCGCATCGATCGCACGCCCAGCTCCTTCAGAATCTGGACGCCGATGCCGTAGTCGCGCTGATCTGCCTTGAATCCGAGCCGCTCGTTGGCCTCGACCGTGTCGAACCCTTCGTCCTGCAGCTCGTAAGCGCGGATCTTGTTGGCCAGGCCGATGCCGCGCCCCTCCTGATTCAGGTACAGCAGGATGCCGCGGCCTTCAGCCGCGATCTTGTGCAGCGCGGCGTGCAGCTGCGCGCCGCAGTCGCAGCGCGCCGAATGGAAGACGTCGCCCGTCAGGCAGGACGAATGGACGCGCACCAGCACGTCCCTGCCGTCGCCGATTTCGCCGCATACCAGCGCGGTGTGCTCCAGCTTGCTCGATCTGATCTTCGAACACGTGGACTTCGAACTCGCCGTGCTCGGTCGGCAGGCGCGCCGTGGCCATGCGCTTGACCAGCGATTCGTTCCGCGTTCGATAGGTAATGAGGTCCGCGACGGTCACCATCAGCAGTCCGTGTTTCTTCGCGAACTTCGTCAGCTCCGGCACCCGCGCCATGGTGCCGTCTTCGTTCATGATCTCGCAGATGACGCCGGCCGGATAGAGGCCTGCGATCCGCGCCATGTCGACCGCGGCCTCGGTCTGTCCGGTCCGCACCATCACGCCGCCGGTCCGCGAGCGCAGCGGAAACATGTGCCCCGGCCGAATCAGATCCGCCGGTCTGGTTGCCGGATCGATCGCGGCAAGGACGGTTGCCGCGCGGTCCGCCGCCGAAATACCCGTCGTGGTGCGGCCTCGCGCCTCGATCGACACGCAGAACGCGGTGTCGAATCGCGAGCTGTTCTGCGAGACCATCAGCGGGATCTCGAGTTCGTCGAGGCGCTCCGGCGTCATCGATAAACAGATCAGTCCGCGGCCATACCGCGCCATGAAGTTGATGATCTCCGGCGTGACCTTCTCGGCGGCGACGGTCAGATCGCCTTCGTTCTCGCGGTCCTCATCGTCGACGACGATGATCATCTTGCCGTCGCGGATGGCGTCGAGTGCGTCTTCGATGCGGGCGAAGGGCGAACCCTTCCTGACCGCGCCTTTGGCGATGCGTATGCGTTTCAATGTGTCACTTCTCCTGGACGCACGGTGTTGAGCGTGAGCCCGGCCAATTCCGCTGCGCGAACGACGTATTTCCCAACCATGTCGCACTCGAGGTTGACGCGATCGTGCCGCTGCGCGCGCCCAAGGTTCGTGTGCTGCATGGTGAACGGCACCAGCTGCACGTCGAAGCGATCCACGCCCAATCCGGCCACGGTCAGGCTGATCCCGTCAACCGCAATCGAACCCTTGTGCACGATGTAGCGGCGCGAGATGCGACGGGAAGCCGACCGTCAGCCAGTGGAAGTCGGCGTCGCGCCGCAATTCCTCGACCTGCGCGATGGCGTCCACGTGCCCCTGCACGAAGTGGCCGCCGAAGCGGCCGTCGGCGCGCAGCGGGCGCTCGAGGTTGACCGCGTCGCCGGGCGTCAAGCCTCCCAGCGTCGTCACCCGTACGGTTTCGGGGCCGATGTCAGCGTGGAACTCGCCTGGCTCGGCCAGAATCACCGTGAGGCAGACCCCGTTCACCGCAACGCTGTCGCCGGGAGTCAGTTCCGGCGCGATAGGCGTGGCGATTCGCAGGCGGAACCCGCCGGTCGTCGGCCTCCGCTCGATCAATTCGCCGACGGTTTCAACCAAGCCCGTGAACATAACCTTCGATCAGGACATCCGGTCCGAGCGACTCGACATGCCGTTCCAAAAGCGCCGCAGTCGAGAACGCCCGGTCGCCGAGAAGCGCCAGCCCGTCGCGGCCGAGCGCATGCGGGGTCACGTAAAGGCGGACGAAATCGACCAGCTGCGCATCCCAGGCCGCGGCATGCATGGCCGCGCCGCCTTCGAGCAGTAAGGAACCGATGTGACGCGCACCCAGACAGCGCAGCGCCGAACGAAAGCTGTCGTCTGCGACGGCAATCTCGGCGCCCCGCGCCTCGAGCGGCTCGCGAATGGCTGCCCGGCCGGCGGCGGACGCGGTTGTCACGATGATGACAGGCCCGGCCTCGGCTGTCGAGAGCACCTTCGCTTCGGGCGGCGTACGCAGGTGGCGGTCGAACACGACACGCGTCAGCGGTCGCTCGCGATAAATCCCACGGACGGTCAGCTCTGGATCGTCGACGAGAATGGTGCCGACGCCGACGCCGATTGCGTCCACCTCGGCGCGCACCCGTTGGGCGTGGCGGTTCGCCAAGGCGGACGTCAGCGCCGTCCGAACGCCGGGACGGCTGGCGATCCGGCCGTCCAGGCTGGTGGCCGCCTTCAACACGACGAACGGCCGTCCTTCCGACATCAGGGTGAAGAATGCCTGGTTCAGTGCTGCCGCCGGTCCGGCACACAATCCCACGTCGACCACCACGCCGGCCGCGCGAAGAAACGCGAAGCCTCGGCCGCTGACCAGCGGGTTCGGATCCTCGATCGCCGCCACCACCCGACGAACGCCGGCTTCGACGAGTCGATGGACGCAGGGGCCGGTGCGGCCAAGGTGGCAACACGGTTCGAGCGTGCAATAGAGGGTCGCGCCGCGTGCGCGCGTCCCTGCCTCGGTCAGCGCGCGGACCTCGGCGTGCGCCTCGCCGGCGCGCTCGTGGTAGCCCTGTCCCACCACAACGCCATCGGGCGACACCAGCACCGCGCCGACCAGCGGATTGGGACTGGTCCGCCCGCGGCCACGCGCGGCGTGAAACAGCGCGCGCTCCATGTAATCGCGATCTACCACTTCTCCTCGAACAACCCGTCGACGTATTCGTCCACCGAAAACGGCACTAGATCGTCGATGCCCTCGCCGACGCCGACATACCGAATCGGCAGCTTCAAGTCGTGGGCGATCGCTACCGCCACGCCGCCCTTGGCAGTTCCGTCAAGCTTGGTCAGCACAATGCCGTTCACTCCGGCAACGCCCATGAACTCACGCGCCTGCGCGACGCCGTTCTGGCCGACGGTCGCGTCGAGCACGAGCAAGACTTCCTGCGGTGCGCCAGGAACTTCGCGCGAGGCGATTCGCCGTATCTTCTCGAGCTCGTTCATCAGGTTGACGCGGGTGTGCAGGCGGCCGGCGGTGTCGACGAGAATCGGATCGCGGCCGCGCGCCTTTCCCGAGCTAATCGCATCGAACACGACCGCAGCGGGATCGGCGCCTTCGCGAGCACGCACCAGGTCCACGCCGGCGCGCCCGGCCCAGATCTCCAGCTGCTCGACCGCGGCCGCCCGAAACGTGTCCGCCGCGCAAATCAGCGGCTTCTGCCCTTCGCTCTTCAGCAGATTGGCGAGCTTGCCGACGGTGGTCGTCTTGCCTGTGCCGTTGACGCCGACAATCAACGTGACCTTCGGTCGATGCGCGACGACGATGGGATAATCGACGGCGGCGAAGACGTCGCGGATTTCCTGTTTGACCAGATCGCGCAGGCTTCTGCCTTCACGGGCGCGCGTCCTGACCGCGGCGATGATCCGGTTGGTGGCGGGGACGCCGATATCCGCCGAGATCAGCAGCTCTTCGAGCGCGTCCAGCGTCTCGACGTCGATCGCGCGCGATCGCCGCTCGGGCGCGTCGGCAACGCGAACGAGGTCGTCGAAGCGGTCAACGATCTGTTTGGTGGTGCGCGAGAGCCCCGAGCGGATGCGGCCGAGCAAACCCATTCAAACGATCTTAACCGGTCTCCGCTTCCGCCCGCTGCCGGCGCAGCATCAGCACATCGAGCGCCGAGCGCACGTCAATGCGTCCCTCGAGCACTTCGGACATCTGTGTGGCGATCGGCAGCTCGACGCCGTGCCTGGCGCCGAGCGCCAACGCCGCACCGGTGGTGCGGACCCCCTCGGCAATCATCTTCATCCCGGCCAGAATGTCCGGCAGCGAGCGGCCGCGCGCCAGTTCGATCCCGACGTGGCGGTTCCGGCTCAGGCTTCCGGTACACGTCAGGACCAGGTCGCCGAGGCCACTCAGCCCGGCCAGCGTTTCCCGCCGGCCGCCGGCCGCGCCAGCCAGCCGCGTGAGCTCCGCCAGACCGCGCGTGATGAGCGCGGCAAGCGCGTTGTGGCCCAGCCCCAGTCCTTCGACCACGCCGGCGGCAATGGCAATCGTATTCTTCAGTGCGGCGCCGATTTCCACGCCGATCACATCATCGCTGCCGTAGAGACGAAAGTACGGCCCGCGGAACTCGTGCTGCACGAGTTCCATCGCCTGTGCGTCGAGCGACGCGGCGAGCACGGCGGTCGGCAGCTGCCGTGCGACTTCGATCGCGAAGCTCGGCCCCGACAACACCACCACGGGATGACCGTCGCCGGCTTCACTCGCGATTACCTCGGACATCCTGAGGAGCGTGATGGCCTCGAGACCCTTCGTCGCGCTGACGATGACCGCGCCCGGCGCGAAGCTCGGTGACGCCGCGCGGATGACGTCACGGCAGCCGTGAGAGGGGATCGCTGCCACGACCAGCTCGGCGCCCCGAAGCGCATCCGGCAGCGAGTGCGTGACTGACACATCCGGCGGCAGCGTCACGTCAGGCAGGTAGACCGCGTTCGCGCGCCGCGTCGTCATGTCATCGACCAGCGCTTGATCGCGTGCCCACAACTGCACGGAGTGGCCAACGCGTCCGAGGTGGACGGCCAGCGCCGTGCCCCAGCTGCCCGCGCCGAGTACGGTGACGGTTCGCATCAGACCCGCGCCCCAATCCGCCGTTCGGTTCCGGTCCAGATCCGGGCGAGGTTCGATCGATGGCGAAACACGATGATCGCCGCCGACGCGATCGCGCCAATCACTGCGGACCACGGGCTGCCGAGCGCATAGGCGATTGGCGGCAGCGCCAGGGTCGCGAGCAGCGAACCGAGCGAAATGTACTTGGTCATCCAGACCACGGCGGTGAAAATCGCCAGCGCCGGCGGCATCGCCACCGGCGTGATCACCAGAAACACACCGCAGGCCGTCGCGACGCCCTTGCCGCCGCGAAAGTGCAGCCACAACGGATAGATGTGTCCGATGATCGCGGCAAGACCGGCGGCTGCCGGCGCCGCAGGACTCGACGTCAGCCGCTGGGCGAGCCACACGCTGGCCGCACCCTTCGCCACGTCGAGCGCGGCCACCAGCACGCCGGACCTGATCCCGGATGCCCTCATCACGTTGGCCGCACCGAGATTGCCGCTGCCAGTGCGGCGCAGATCCACACCCCACTGATTCGACACCAGCAGCGCGAAGGGAATCGTTCCAATCAGGTAGCCTGCGACGATCGCAACCAGGATCATCATGTCGTCAGGTCCGTTCGCGCTCGGCCCACTCGCGCTGCCCCTCGACGCGGGTGACGAGCAAGCGCGTCATGTTGAGTGCTGACTGCGCCGCCTGAAACTTGACCATCTCGCGGCCGCCGACGAAGCGGAACGTCCGGACTTTCGACGTCTGCTCGCTGACGACGGCAACGGCCACCGTGCCGACCGGTTTGTCGGGCGTACCGCCGCCGGGGCCGGCGATGCCGGTTATGCCGACACCGATGCTGGTCCCGGCGAGGCTGCGGATCCCCTCGGCCATCGAACGAGCAACCGGCTCGCTGACCGCGCCGTGTTCGCGAATCAACGCCTCCGGCACGCCGGCCAGTTCCGTCTTCGCGCGGTTGCTGTAGCAGACGACTCCGCGCTCCACGTAAGCCGAGCTGCCGGGCACATCGGTCAGCCGCGACATCAACAGGCCGCCGGTGCACGACTCCGCGGCTGCAATCGTCAGAGCACCGTCGCGAAGCAGCGCGCCGACCACCGCTTCGAGCGACTGGCCGTCGGTGCTGTACACGGCGGCGCCGAGCACGTCGTGAAGTTCACGGATGGCAGGTTCAAGTACCAGGTCGGCCTCTCGGGCGTTGGCCGCCCGCACCGTCAGGTGCAGTTCGATCTGCCCCAGCACGGCAAGGATGGTGGTACTGATAGGCGACGGCAGGCCGGACCACTTCACGTAGATCGGCGAGACTTGCGCATCGACGTCCGATTCGGCACGGCCGGTAATCTTCAAGACGCGGCGGAACAAGCCGGCGCCGTTCGTGTTTGCCGCGAGCCTGTCCGCAATCACCGCCTCGAGCATCGGCGTCATTTCCCTGGGTGGGCCTGGCAGCAGGAGAATGCCAGCGTGGCCGCTTTCGAGCCACAGCCCAGGAGCCGTGCCGTTGACATTGGGCAGGACGACCGCGCCGTGCGGCACCATCGCCTGCCGGCGGTTGATCTCCGGCATCGTCATTCCGCGACGCACAAACCGATCGCGGATCTGGTCCACGATGGCTGGGTCTTCGGACATCTGAAGACCGAGCGCTGCGGCCACCGCATCTCGCGTGACGTCGTCCTCGGTCGGACCGAGGCCGCCGGTGATCACGATGAGATCGGCCCAGGCCAGCGCTGCTGTGACCACCGTCGCCAGCTGGTTGACGTCGTCGGCCACGACCGCCTTGAAGCGCACGTCGTAGCCGATCGCGTTCAGACGCTCCGTCACTTTGAGCGAGTTGGTGTCGACGCGAAACGGCGTCAGCATCTCGCTGCCGATCGCCAGGATGCAGGCTTTCATACAAATTGGGTCATTTGGTTATCTGGTCATTGGGTCATTGATCTATTGGTACGTCAATGACCAGACTCAATGACCAAAAGACCAGATGCCCCAATGACTAGATTTAGTGACCAAATGACCAGATGCCCCAATGACCAGAGGCCCAGAGTAACGCCCGAAGCGCGAGGTTCGCGTACACGGCCGCCATTCCATCGTCGGCCATCACGCCGACGCCGCCGTGCAGACGTTCAAGCCGATTCGCCGGGTAGGGCTTGATCACATCGGCGATTCGGAACAGCAGGAACCCGACCAGCGCGCCCAGCCAGCCGACCGGATTGAACAGCAGCGTGATCAGCATCCCCATCACTTCGTCGATGACGACCTGCCCCGGATCGGTCCGCCCGAAATGACGTTCGGCGACGCTGCCGCTCCACGACCCGACGACGAACAAAGCGACGACCATGCCGACCTGCACGACCGGCGACGAAGGCAGCAGCCACCAGAGCAGCAGACCCGCCGCCGACCCGAACGTGCCAGGTGCGATTGGTGCGTAGCCCACACCACACACGGTCGCCAACGCCAGTGCGAGCGCGGTCATAGTCAGCGGACGACGCGCGTTCCGGCGAACCGGTCGTGCAGCCCGCGATGGTCGCTGCTGAACAAGGCAGAGAGAAACCCGAGGCCCGCGGGTATCGCCAATACCATCCACATCATGGTGCGGAGAAACGCGCGTCCGACATCGAGCGATGTCTCCGAATCAAACGGCACGACACGAATGCCCGCCACCATCTTGCCGAGCGTCTGCCCGCCGGCAGTGAACGCCACGAAATATCCACAGTTCTGGACGACCAGAAACGCCAGCAGCGGTCCCTTGGGCAGGATGCCGACATCCGCGACCGTGAGGCCGCAAATCTGCATGGTGAAGTAGACAACCACGATGTCGACGGTGGCGAGGATCAGCAGATCGATCAGTACAGCAAGCAGCCGCGAGCCGATCGCCGCGTTTTCCCCGGTGTCGAATTCCCGGTTCACGGAGGCATCGTGATCCGTGCGGTTCGCGGCGGAACTGATTCCGGCCCGGGCCGTGGACTCGCGTTCCGGCTCCGGCGCCAGATCGAACGACGGCAGGCGCGGCTCCGATCTGAGCCGGGGGACTTCGGGCGTGGCGCGACGGACCGCCAGCGGTGGACGCGGCGGCGACGCTCGCGTAATCAGCGGCGCGTCGTCGGGAATCGGCGGTCCGAACAGCGACAACTCGTCGCGAGACGGCGACGGCGGCGCGGGCCGCGACCGCGCGGCCGGAGCGGCCGCAGGCGGATCGGGTTCGCCGAACATGCGATCCAGATCGAGAGCGGCGTCAGCGAGCCGTACGTCCGGCGGCGCCGGCGTGGCGCCGTCCATCAACGCCAGGTCCTCGAGTGGACTCAGCGAGCGCTCGTCTTCACGAATGGAAATGTCGGGGATGGACATCGTCGACGCGAGAGAAAACTCGTAGCCACAATGGCGGCAGCGGTCGACGTGCTCGAAGCCGAGGTAGCCGCACTTGGGGCACTTCATGGGACGCGCCGATCGACTTTCTCGCGGTCCGGCTGCGGCGCCGCGGGAAGCGGTGCGACGGCCAGCAATTGACGCTGGATGTCGCCACGCAGCCGCTCGGCTTCGTCTTTCTGCGTGTCGGTCGAGCGAATCGATTCGAGCGCGGCCAGGGCGTCGTACAGGTGACCGCCGGCGGCCAGGTTCTTCGCCCGCACGAGCGTCGTCTCGCCTTGCAGCGGTACCGAAAGCGGCAATTCCTTCGCGACGGTCGCAGCCGGTGGCGGGGCCGGAGTCAGCGTGACGTTGCCGGCGCTGCGGACCAGCGACGCGATCGATCGTTCTACCGGTATGTCCCACCGTCCGGCGCCGAATCCCCCCGCCACGATCAGGCCGATGAGCACGACAACCACGACTGCGGCCACCGTCGAGCGACTGGAACCGCCCCTCTCGAACGGCGTGCGCACGCGCGCCGGGCGGCCGGCGCGCAGCAGAGCCGCCGGCGGGACGACCAGTTCAACCTGATTCAAGCGATCGAGCACCGCCAGCGCTTCGTCGGACGGCGCTCCGCCTTCGATGGCGGCCTGCAGCAGTCGCCGCGCCTCGTCGCCTTCGCCTCGTTGAAAAGCCGCGACGCCGGTGTGGAGCAGCTCTTCTGATTCGCGCTGCCGTTCGGCGATGGCGCTGCGTGCACGTTCGATGTAGGCCCGAGCCCGTGGATGGCTGCGGTCGAAAAACAGCGCGCGGGTCCAGACGTTGATGGCGAGTTCGTAGTTGGCCGCGAAGTAATGGTCGAGGCCGAGGAGCAGGAGCTGCTCGATCCTGGCATCGCGATCCGCATCCTGCCCCGATCCGGCATCGTGCGCGTCGCTGCGATGGGCATCGGACATGAAAGCGCAGCGATTATACTGCAGGTCCCATGCTGATTGAATGCGTTCCCAACGTGAGCGAGGGCCGCCGGACCGAGTCTGTTGCCGCCATGGCGGACGCGATCCGATCCGAGCCGGGCGTGGCGCTGCTCGACATCTCATCCGACGCGACGCACAACCGATCCGTATTGACCTTCGCAGGCAACGCCGCGGGCGTCAAGCGCGCGGTGCTGGCGCTGTTCGAACGCGCGGTCGCCGACATCGACCTGCGCACGCAGCGCGGGGAGCATCCGCGGATGGGCGCGGTGGATGTCGTCCCCTTCATCCCCATCGAAGGGGCGACGATGGCTGACTGCGTCGAACTGGCCAAGCAGGTCGGCGCCGAGGTCGCGGCCCGGTTCGGGGTGCCGGTGTACTTATACGAAGAGGCGTCGACCAATCCGGCGCGTAAGAATCTCGAGGACATTCGTCGCGGTGAATTCGAGGGTCTGGCGGCGAAGATGGCGCTGCCGGGCTGGGCCCCGGATTTCGGTTCGGCAGTGCCTCACCCGTCCGCCGGCGCCTCGGTGATCGGGGCGCGCATGCCGCTCATCGCCTTCAATATCAACCTTGCGACCGATCGACTGGACGTCGCCAAAGCCATCGCCGCAGCGATTCGTCACAGCAGCGGCGGCTACCGTTTCGTGAAAGCGATGGGCCTCGCGCTCGCGGATCGTCCGGTGGTTCAGGTCTCGATGAACCTCACCAACTATCAAAAGACACCGCTGTTCCGGGTGTTCGAAACCGTACAGCGCGAAGCCGCCCGTTACGGGGTTCGCGTGCTCGAAAGCGAAATCGTCGGCCTCGTACCGGCGGCCGCGCTGCAAGCGGTCTCGGAGTTCTATCTGCAGATCGCCGGCTTCAAACCCGATCAGGTGCTGGAGCATCAGCTGCAGAAGGTGCAGATCCAGGGCTGAGCGACGGTTGCGGGCGACTTCAGGAGCGATGCGGGGTCACACCGACTCGGTTTCCTCGTCGGCGCGCCGTGACGGCGCGATTCCGAACGCTTTCATCTTCCGGTACAGGTTGCTGCGTTCGACGCCGAGCACGTCAGCGGTCCGCGACATGTTGCCTTGTTGTTCGGCGAGGGTCCGGAGAATCAGATCGCGTTCGAACTGATCGCGCGCTTCGTGGAGCGTGCGCCGATCCGGCGCCTCCGGCGTCGCCACCCGATGGGTGGCGCCGCTCTCGAGAAAGCCGAGATCCGCGGCGGAGATCTCGTCACCCGGCACCATGATCATCAGCCGCTCGATCACGTTGCGCAGCTCGCGGACATTGCCCGGCCACGGGTAGTGCTGGACCACGGAGCGCGCACCCGGATCGAATCGTTTCTGGCGCCGGCCGTATTCGCGCGCGAACTCGGCCATGAAGTGATCCGCGAGCAGCGGGATGTCGTCCTGGCGATCGCGCAGCGCCGGCACGAAGATCGGAATCACGTTCAGCCGGAAATAGAGATCTTCGCGGAATCGACCGGCGCGGATTTCCGCCTGCAGCTCCTTGTTGGTCGCGGCAACGACCCGCGCGTCCACCTTGATGCGCGCAGTGCCGCCGACCGCCTCCATGGTCTGCTCCTGAAGCACGCGCAGCACCTTGGCCTGCGTCTTCAGACTCATGTCGCCGATTTCGTCGAGGAAGATGGTGCCGCCGTCCGCGACCTCGAACTTGCCCCGGCGGTCGGCGACCGCGCCGGTGAACGCGCCACGGACGTGGCCGAACAGCTCGCTCTCGATCAGTTCTTCGGGAATCGCCGCGCAGTTGACTTCGACGAACGTGCGCCGCCCGCCGGCGGCTGAGAGAGTGGATGGTTCGCGCCACCAGTTCCTTGCCGGTGCCGTTCTCGCCGTAGATCAGGACCCGGCCGTTGGTCGGCGCGGCCATCGCCACCTGTTCGCGCAGCTGGCGCATGGCGTAGCTCTCGCCGACCATCGTCTGGTGACGATCGACGCGGGCGCGCAGCGCCCGATTCTCGGCCTCGAGGACGCCGCTGGTGCAGGGCGTTGCGCACGACCAGCACCGTCTTCTCGAGCGAGAGCGGCTTCTCGACGAAGTCGAAGGCGCCCATCTTGATGGCGCGGACCGCGGACTCGATGTTGCCGTGGCCGGAAATCAGCACGACCTGGGCGTCGACCTGCCGCTCGCGCAGCCGGGCCAGCGTTGCCAGGCCGTCCATTCCCGGCAGCCAGACGTCGAGCACGATCAGATCGACAGGGCCACGCGCGACCCGGTCGAGGCACGCCTCGCCGCTCGAGACCGCCTCGACGCTGTAGCCCTCGTCGCGCAACACGCCGCTCAGCGATGTGCGCACGCCAGGTTCGTCGTCTACGATGAGAATGGTGGGCTTCATCGAGCCGCTCTCACGAAGCCACGAAGGACACGAAGCGCACGAAGTCCATTCGGTACGAGAAACAGAATAGTTGTTCCCTCGTGCACTCCGTGATCTTCGTGTCTTCGTGAAGAGGATTCATTGCCCACTAACATGGCAGCTCGATTGTAAACCGCGTACCGCGCGGCATGTTGTCGCCGACATCGATGCTGCCGCCGTGCTCGGCGATGATGCGGCGCACAATCGCGAGGCCCAGCCCGCTGCCGCGGCGCTTGGTGGAGTAATACGGCAGGAACAGCTTCTCCCGCTCCGCGGCCGGGATCCCGGGACCGTCGTCGGCCACCATCAGGTGGACGATGTTGTTGGCGCCGTCGAGCTCGGTTTCGACGACCAGATGACCGCGGCGCTCCATCGCCTCGATGGCGTTGTCGACCAGGTTGATGATGACGCGGCGGATCTGTTCGGGATCGAGGCGAACCAGCGGCACCCCCGGCGCGAAGCGCTGATCGATGCGCACGTCGGTGAAGATGCCGTTGTAGAGCGCGATGGTGTCGGTCACGAGCTGCGCGAGGTCGGTCGGCACCGTGCGAGGCGACGGCATCCGCGCAAACTGCGAGAACTCGTCCACCAGCCCCTTGAGCGACTCGACTTCGCCCGACGATGGTGGCCGTGCACTCGTCCACGAGCGCCTTCGCCTGCGGCGGCGCGTCCGAGAAATGTCGGCGCAGGCGTTCGGCCGACAACTGAATCGGCGTCAGCGGGTTCTTGATTTCGTGCGCGAGCCGGCGCGCCACCTCGCGCCATGCCGCGACTTTCTGCGCGCGAATCAGCGGCGTAACGTCGTCGAGCACCAGCACGACGCCTTCGGGCACGCCGGTCTCGCCGACCAGCGCGGTCGCGACCGCCGCGAGGTGCCGCTCCTGACCGTCGTGCGCCAACGCGATTTCCTGCGCAGCCGGCTCGAGCCTTCGAGATGCCGGACCCAGCCAGCAGCGCTCTCAACGGCTGCAGGTCGGTACGATCGAACACCGCGACCGCGGCCTGCCCGACGATCTGGCGCTGGAGGCCGAGTAACCGCGCGGCCGCGCTGTTGATCGTGGTGATCGCGCCTGCGGCGTCGACCGAGACCACGCCGGTCGTGATCCGTTCGAGGATGGTCTCGACGTAGCGACGCCTGGCCTCGACTTCCACGTGCTTGCGTTCCAGATCGACCGTGCCGCGATCGACCCTTCGCCGGCTGGTCGCCAGTTCGGTCGCCATCGCATTGAAGGCCTCGACCAGCGACCCGAATTCATCGTTGCTCTGCGGTTCGACCCGCTGATCGAGGCGGCCGGCGCCGATTTCGCGAGCGGCGGCCGACAACATCAGCACTGGACGCGTGATCCGCTTGGCGAGATACGGATCCCATCCAGGTGGCGCCAAACAGAATCAACAGCGTCACCATCAGGAAGAACGACAGGTAGAGGCCGGTCAACGGCCGCTTCAGCACCCGCAGCTGGTTGTAGCTTTCGAATGCTTGCGTCAAGCGCCGCGACCGGGCCGCCAGATCGCCGGTCAGGTACGTCGGTGGCCACGACGACGCCCGTGGCCTCGCCGTCAGGTCCGCGCACCACCGCGGCGGCGTGGAGCAGGTCGCCGCCGGTGCCGAGCGTTTCGATCGATCGGGTGTCGGACGATCCGCCGAGGGCCTGCGCCGCGAGCCGATCGACGGCGGCACGGCTGTGACCGGGCGGCAGCGTCGGCGCCGCGACATCGACAACCGACTCGAGGCTCGGCAGCGATCCGGTGGACGGGACGACGCGGTAAACCTCCACCATCTGGACGCGCTGCAGCGTGATGTCGGGCGTCAGCACGTCGCGAATCGGCCGGACGTCTGCGCTGGTGAGATCGACGGTGGCCAGTATCCGGGCCAGCCGGGTCGCATGATCGGTCGCGAGCAGCTGCTGGTCCTGGTAGTAGTCACCGGCAATCTGGTTTGCGGAGGCCAGAATGTCGGCCATCGGCGCGTTGAACCAGCGATCGATGTTCGTGCGGATCAGTTCGCTGCCGACAATCAGGACCAGGACCGCGGGCACCAGCGTCATGCCGAGGAGCAGCGCGACCAGCTTCGAGCGGAAGCGCGCGAACGGCAACGCCTTGCGCCGCTCGACCACCAGCTTCACGATGTTCCGCGCCAGCACGAAGACAAGGGCGGCCAGCATGGTCAGGTCGGCGGCAGACAGCGCGTAGAGGACGAACTCGCTGAGGAAGTCCGGTGAGAAGCGCGACGTGCCGCTGGCGAGGAACAGGAGGGCTACCAGCGCCGTGACGAGCGCCACGATGCCGAGCAGGATGAGGCGCGGGTTGTCGCGGAACGGCCGGCGCGGCGGCTCCGGCGCCCGGCTCGGCGCCGGGCTGGTCACGCGTCTAGGCGAAATCGACGTTACCGTCGCCGGCATCAGTCAGCCCTCAACGCCAAGCCCCCCAGCCCCCGCTTGCGAATCCCTATTGAATGAACGTGAACTTCGCGAGCCCGAGCGCGGTACCGCCCCACGGCCAGAAAAACCATCCGCTGTGTGGACGGGTATGGGCGCGTACCCGTACGTAGTATTCGGTATTGGCTTCGAGCGCCGACGTCATCGACAACGGCACCCGCTCGAAATGGGTCATCCAGCCCCGAACCGAATCCTGGTCGTCGGTCGGTCGAGCATCCTCGACCCGCCCGTCAAGCGAGCGCGACATCTGATAGCGTCTGGTGAGGTTGTCGAAATGCACGGTCGCGATAATCGAGACCGCCGCCAGCGTGCGATCGAACAACGGCGCACCGCGACGAAGCTCCACCTCGTACGAGAAGCTGGTCGAGAGACCACTCTGAATCGCGTCGCGAACGTCGGGCGTGAAGCCGTCGTTCAGATCGAACGACACCAGCACCTGTCCGTCTCGCTCGATCGGGGTCACGCGCAGATCCGGCGCCACCGCGTCGGCACTGACGACCGCGGCCAGCGCCAGAGCAACCGCGACCGTGCGCAGGACCGAGGACGAGAGTGTCATTCCTTCGGGTTCAGGAGTTGTTTGAGTTCGTCGGCGAATTCGTTGATGTCGCGGAAGTGCCGGTAGACGGACGCGAAGCGCACGTAGGCCACTTTATCAAGCTTCTTGAGTTCTTCCATCACGAACGCGCCGACATCCGAGGTCGAGATTTCCTTCTCCGGACGCTCCTGCAGGGTCGATTCAACACGATCGGCGACGGCCTCGAGCGCGGCCACGCTGACGGGGCGCTTCTCGCACGCCTTCAGCATGCCGTTGACGAGTTTCTGCCGATCGAACCGTTCGCGCGTCCCGTCCTTCTTCACCACCATGTACGGGATTTCGTCGATCCGTTCGTAGCTGGTGAACCGTTTGCCGCACTCGAGGCATTCGCGCCGCCGGCGAATGACCTCGCCCTCTTTGGATTCGCGCGAATCAACGACTTTGTCGCCGAGATGAGTGCAGTAGGGACATTTCATGGGTGTTATGCCGTAGGCTGCGCGGCCTCGTCCGCCAGGCGCCGCAAGCCCGTGACACTGAGCCCTTCCTGCGCGGCAAACAGTAATCCAAGCAGGAGCGACGGAGCGATCGTGATCAAGTGCAGCACGATAGCGGCGCCCACCGCTGCCCCGTCCCGCACTCCATAAAACGTCGTCACTCCCACGCGAAACGCTTCGTGAAAGCCGCCAATCGAGCCGGGGGTTGGCACCGCGACCCCGATCACCAGCAGCGCAATCAACAGGAACGTGCCGGTAAACGGCACGGCAAGACGAAATGCGACCGCGACTGACCAGATGCTCATCGCGATCGACAGCCACAGGGGAAATGACCACGCCAGCGCCGCCAAAAGCCGTCCCGGCCGCCGGATGGTCCCAAGGCCACGCGCGAACTTCGTGATCAATCCCTCGATGAATGCCGCCGGGCCAGCCGGCAGCGCCCTGGTCAGTCGTGCGCAGACTCGCACCAGCGGCGCCGGGTCTCTGGCCATCAGCAAGGAAACGGCGAGGGCAGCGAGCGCGACAACGCCGAACACGCCAGCGCTCCATTTCGCTGCCGCGAATGCTCGCGGCTGCTCGAGACCGAGGTCCCGGCCAAATCCAAACAGATACGTGACCAGCAAAATGACCACCGTGATCACGTCCAGGAGCCGTTCCACGATGACCGTCGCGAACGCGGCGGTCGCGTCGATCGGTTTCACTGCGTGTCGACGTGACTGCCGAGCCAGGAAATACGGACGGATGATCTCGCCGGCACGGGCCGGCAAGACGGTGCTCGCCGCAAACCCAACCGCCGTCGCCCTGAACGCATCGCCAAACGACGTCGGACCGAGCGGCTCGAGCAGCATACCGCCAGCGCAGCGATCGAATCGCCAGATTGCCAACGGTGAACGCGAGCGCGATCACCAGCCAGACCGGGTTCGCATCGACGATGCTCGCCTTGATGCTGTCGAGCGCGACGTTCCGAAGAAAGAGCGCGACGAGCCCGACGGCAACCGCCAGCACGATCACGGCACGAAGGTTGGAACGCATCACGGCTTGGGCTGCACTACTATACCGCCCCTACATCTTGTTGTTGCGCCCATTGGGCATCTACCCTTGCGATAAAACAACCACGGGAAGAATTTCTTGTCAGCCGAACGCGCACTGGTTAAGATTTAGAGCTTCGTCTTCCAGAGGATTTTGTTGTCGCCTGCCTCGCCCATTCTCCAGACCACACTTGCCGACCGGCGGCCAGATCGACAGGGAAAGGTCCGCGATATTTACGACTTCGGCAATCGCCTGCTGATTGTCGCGACCGATCGCATCTCTGCGTTCGACTACGTGCTCGGCTCGGGCATCCCCGACAAGGGCAAGGTCCTGACGCAGATCTCCACGTTCTGGTTCGAGCGGACCAGGTCGATCGTGGCCAATCACGTGTTGTCGACCGACGCGGCGTCGTATCCGGGTCCGGCGCGAAACGCGCAGGACCTGCTGCGCGGACGTTCGATGCTCGTGACCCGCACCGAGCCGCTGCCGATTGAGTGCGTCGCGCGCGGTTACCTGTCGGGCTCGGGATGGAAGGACTACTCAGCGACCGGCAAACTGTGCGGGATCAAACTGCCCGCTGGTCTGAGAGAGTCAGATCGCCTGCCGAAGCCGATCTTCACGCCGGCAACCAAAGCGCAAAGCGGCCACGACATCAACATCACCGAGAAGGCGGCGGCGGAACTGGTCGGCAAGCACGTGCTCGATCGGGTTCGCGATCTCACGCTGCGGTTATACGCCGAAGGCTCCGCCCACGCCGAGTCGTGCGGCATCATCGTCGCCGACACGAAGTTCGAATTCGGTCTGCTGCCGCTCGAAACCAGCGACCGGCCGGTGGAAGATCGGGTGATCCTGATCGACGAGGCACTGACGCCCGATTCGTCGCGCTTCTGGCCCAAGGACACCTACAACCCTGGCGGACCGCAAGTCGAGCTTCGACAAGCAGTTCGTGCGCGACTACCTCGAACAGATCAAGTGGAACAAGCAGCCGCCCGTCCCATCGCTGCCGGATGACGTGGTGGCGAAGACGCGGGAGAAGTACGTCGACGCGTTCCGTCGCCTGACCGGACGGGAGCTCGCGTGATCGCCGATCGACTCGAAAAACTGGTCGAGGAGATGGTCGACCGCGGCGTCCAGTTCGACGACGCCGTCCACGAATTCGAGCAGCGCTTCATCGTCCGCGTGCTCGGACAGTGCGACGGCAGCCTGACCAAGACGGCCTGCACGCTCGGCATGCACCGCAACACCCTGACCCGCAAGATGGGCGAGTACAAGATACGGCGGCGGTGAACATCGGCGATCTGGCGATCGGGTGAGGGCGATTGCCAACACAAATCGCCTATCACTCGATCAGCCATCGCCGATTCTCGGCCTTTAGCACTCCCCCCTTGACACTGCCAACATCCGCCATATAATTAGCAGTCGGTCATGGTGAGTGCTAACCCACCATGGACCCTCGAAACATCTTCAGGGGTTACCCGTAAGGAACCTCCAACTCAAGCAGACGGAGTACAACGCATGAACGTCAGACCGCTGCACGACCGCATCATCGTCTCAGCGCATCGAAGAAGGCGAACAGAAAGTCGGCGGAATCATCATCCCCGACTCCGCCAAGGAAAAGCCCCAGCAGGGCAAAGTCATCGCCGCCGGCAACGGCAAGTCGAAGGACGACGGCAAGCGCGTCCCGCTCGACGTCAAGGCCGGCGACCTCATCCTGTTCGGCAAGTACTCCGGCCAGGAGATCAAGCTCGATGGCGAGGAATACCTCATCATGCGCGAAGACGAAGTTCTTGCTGTCATTGAAGACGGCGATTCCAAGAAAAAGAAGTAGGAGACGACATCAATGGCAAAACAGATTGTGTACGGCGAGCAGTCGCGCCAGGCGATCCTGCGCGGCGTCAACCAGCTCGCCGACGCGGTGAAGGTCACGCTCGGCCCCAAGGGCCGCAACGTCGTCCTCGACAAGAAGTTCGGCTCGCCGACCATCACCAAGGACGGCGTCACCGTCGCCAAGGAAATCGACCTCAAGGATCCGCTCGAGAACATGGGCGCGCAGATGGTCCGCGAAGTCGCCAGCAAGACGTCGGACACGGCGGGTGACGGCACCACCACCGCCACCGTGCTCGCGCAGGCGATTTACCGCGAAGGCGCGAAGAACGTCGTCGCCGGCGCCAACCCGATGGAGATCAAGCGCGGCATCGAGAAGGCCGTCGAAGCGGTCACCGACGAGCTGAAGAAGATGTCGAAGCCGGTCGAGCGGCAACATGGTCGCGCAGGTCGGCACCATCTCGGCGAACAACGACGAGACCATCGGCAAGATCATCGCGGAAGCGATGGACAAGGTCGGCAAGGACGGCGTCATCACGGTCGAAGAAGCGCAAGACGCTCGAGACCTCGCTCGAGGTCGTCGAAGGCATGCAGTTCGACCGCGGCTACCTGTCGCCCTACTTCGTCACCGACCCCGAGCGCATGGAAGTCGTGCTCGAGAACCCGGTCATCCTGATCCACGAGAAGAAGATCAGCTCGATGAAGGACCTGCTGCCGGTGCTCGAGCAGGTGGCGCGCCTCGGCCGCCCGCTGCTGATCATCGCGGAAGACATCGAAGGCGAAGCGCTGGCGACGCTCGTCGTCAACAAGCTGCGCGGCACGCTCCAGGCCGCGGCGGTCAAGGCGCCCGGCTTCGGCGATCGCCGCAAGGCCATGCTCGAGGACATCGCGATCCTCACCGGCGGCCGCGCCATCACCGAGGACCTCGGCATCAAGCTCGAGTCGATCAAGATCGAGGACCTCGGCAAGGCGAAGAAGATCACCATCGACAAGGACAACACGACGATCGTCGAAGGCGCCGGCGCGTCATCGGCCATCGAGGGCCGCGTGAAGCAGATTCGCGCGCAGGTCGAGGACACCACGTCCGACTACGACCGCGAGAAGCTGCAGGAGCGCCTCGCCAAGCTGGTCGGCGGCGTCGCGGTCATCAAGGTCGGTGCGGCCACCGAGACCGAGATGAAGGAGAAGAAGGCGCGCGTCGAGGACGCGATGCACGCGACCAAGGCGGCGGTCGAAGAGGGCATCGTCCCGGGCGGCGGCGTGGCGCTGATCCGCGCGGCGCAAGGTGCTCGAAGGCCTGAAGCTCGAGCGGCGATCAGCAGATCGGCGTCAACATCGTCAAGCGCGCGATCGAAGAGCCGATGCGCTGGATCGCGACCAACGCTGGCCACGAAGGCTCGATCGTCGTGCAGAAGGTCCGCGAGATGAAGGACACCGAAGGCTTCAACGCGCTCACCGACACCTACGAGGACCTGGTCAAGGCCGGCGTCATCGATCCGGTCAAGGTGGTGCGCTCGGCGCTGCAGAACTCCTCGTCGATCGCGTCGCTGCTGCTGACGACCGAAGCGCTGATCTGCGACATTCCGGAAGAGAAGAAGGATGCGCCGGCGGGTATGCCCGGTGGCGGCGGAATGGGCGGGATGTACTAACTTCGTTAGAAGTCAGAAGTTGGAAGTCTGAAGTTGGAAGTCTGAACTTTAGAAATCTGAAGTCTGAATAAAGAAGGCCCGGCGAGCTTAGGCTCCCGGGCCTTTTTCATTTGGGGCGTTCAGATCGAGCGTGATGATGTTGTTACCGAAAGGCGCTGATTGATCAGGCTGCGATCCGCGCCACGCTAGGCTGCTGGCGATGTAAAGGATCCACGCAAGAAATTGTATTTTCCCCGCCACAGGCCCCGGTCGACCGGTTCCGACGAACATCCCCCACAGGCCCACCGCCAAGATCACAGCCCCTGAGAGCCCGAAAGTCCAACGGGCCCCCCGGGACGACGATGTCGTCATGATGAGGGTCCCCCTCGTCTTAGCGGAGCGTAAACGTGAGCTCGATGGTGATCTGGACCGGGACTGCGGCGCCGAGGCGTTGACCGGGGGCGAAGCGCCATTGCTTCGCGGCTTTGATGGCTTCCTGGTCGAGGCCGAAGGTGGAATCGAGCGATCGCACCACCTGAACGTCGCCGACCGATCCGTCCTCGCGGACGACGCACTCGAGAAGGACCGTGCCCTGGACCTTCGCGCGCATCGCGTCGGACGTGTACTGCGGACGCACCTCGCGTAACACGCGAGGCAGCGTGACGCCGTTGCCCGGACGGTAGACGCCGCCGCCGGTGCCGCCGCCGCTGCCTGGCCCGAGACCGGAACCGTTACCTGGTCCCACTCCGGTTCCAGTACCGGTGCCCGCACCGCCGCCGCTGCCTGAGCCCTGCGAAAGGGTCGGCGGGCCGGGAGGCGCTTCAATCGCGCCGGGCAATGAGTCCTGCGCAGCCGCCAGACTCTTCGCCGGAATGTTCAACTGCGCGACGGGATCCGGTTCCTTCTTGGCTTCCTGGATTTCCATCTTCGGAGGCTTGGCGACGGGAACCGTAATCTTGTCCTTGCCCGGGAGCTCGGCCTGCCTCGGCGGTTCCTTCATCCGATTACCGCCGCCACCTCCGCCGCCGCCTGGCCCAGGCTCGTTGAGCCAGATGATGTTCTTGTTGGGTGTGTCGGGAACGAGCTTGGCGGCCTGTCCCGGATGGGCGGCGCTGAAGCTGACGAGGAACACCAGCAGGGCGAAAAACCCGACGTGCCAGACCAGCGACGCGATGAACGCCGGGCCGACGCGGGACTGCCGCTGTTCGAACAGGAAGGCGGTCGCGACGGGATGCGCGCCTTCTACGTGGACAGACAGGTGCCCGGCTGATTCATTCGGGCGGACGTCTGCCGTCAGGGGTTCGGCCATCGAGGATGATATTTGGGGACCCGTCCAAGTATTGTGGCGCACGGTCTCAGAGGCTGCAACTGCAAAAGAAATGCCTCGGAAACCGCGGGGCTGGACGGGCTAGACGCGTCCGCCCCAGGCGCCAATCGCGGCGTTCCCGCCACCGTACGAGTGCAGGATCGCCAGCGCGTCCGCGGCCCGGGGCTCTCCACGCGTGGCCACCAGCACGCCGCCGCGCGCGGCGAGCGCCTCGAAGATCCGGCCGTCGTGCGCCTGGAAGCCGACGCGTCGCATCGTGCCGGCCAGACCAAGGGTCGCCAGATCCCGTACGCTGCCCTGTAACGCGTCGATGAGGGAACCACGATAGACAACCGGCCCAACCGTCGCGAGATCGAGGCGCTCCGGAGCTGAGCCAAAGGTCGTTTCGACCAGCTGGGACGTCTCGGCGCTCTCCTTGGCGAGGACGCTAAGCGCCTCGACAGGAAAACCCGCCTGCCTCAGCGCGGCGATGCCCTTTGTTGCCCACGCCACGTCCTGAAATACGCCAACGGTGAACAGACCGACCTGCGCCTCAATCATGGCCGTGTAATGTATCACGGACAATATCGGGCAAGTTGCCAGGCACAGTACGAGGTTCGTGGTGCGAGGTGCGAGGTGCGAGGTGCGAGTGCGTGCGAGGTGCGAGAGTGCGAGAGTGCATGCGAGGTGCGATGATGCGGCGCGCGAGATGAACCTATGACTCCCTCGAAGCCCGCGAACCCGGCGAACCGCTCGAACCTTTCGAACCTTTCGAACCTTTCGAACCTTTCGAACCTTTCGAACCTTTCGAACCCTTCGAACCTGTGCGACGTAGCAATCGTTGGCGCCGGGCCGGCTGGCGCACGCGCCGCCTACGTGCTCGCTCGCGCCGGTGCGCGCGTGACGCTCTTCGATCCATCACACCCGCGCGAAAAACCGTGCGGCGGAGGCGTCACTGGCCGTGCCCTGGCCCTGGTCGCCGACGCGCTGCCGACCGGCGACTGGCCGGCGACGATGATCCGCTCGGCCCGGTTCATCGATTCGACGCGAGGACGATCGGCGGTGTTGCCGCTCAGTGATGACGTCAACGGCGACACGCTCCGGGTCGGCAGCCGCGCCTCGTTCGACGCCGCATTGCTCGACGCGGCCGAGCGCGCCGGCGCGCAGTTCGATCGGTCGCGAGTGCTCGACGTCAGCGTCGAACGGGATGAGGTGCGGCTCGAGACCAGCGACGGCCCTCGCCGGGCGGCATTCGTCATCGGCGCCGACGGCGCCAATAGCCTGGTCCGTCGCCGGGTCTCGCACGCCTTCCGTCGCGACCAGCTATCGATCGCCACCGGCTACTTCGCGCGTGGCGTCACCGGCGACGAGATCGTTATTGAGCTGCTGTCGGATCCGCCCGGCTACATCTGGTCGTTTCCACGGCCGGATCACCTGGCGATTGGGGTCTGCGCCCAGGCCGACGCCAGCGTCACTGCCGGCATGCTGCGCGAGATGACGGCGGCCTGGATCACGCAGACGCGGATCGCCGGCAACGCCCGACTGGATCGCTATTCGTGGCCGATTCCGTCACTGAACGTACGAGACTTCGAGAGCCTCCAACTCGCTGGACCGCGCTGGTGCCTCATCGGCGACGCGGCGGGGCTCGTCGATCCAATCACCCGTGAGGGGATTTATTTTGCGATCGCGTCGGGTCAATGGGCAGCAGAGGCGTTGATCGCGGGCGATTCATCTCTGTACCCGAGGCGCATCAACCAAGGCGTCGTGCCCGAGCTGGCGTACGCCGCCCGGCTCAAAGCCGGCTTCTTCCGGCCCGCATTCGCCGGCCTTATCGTGCGCGCGCTCCATCAGAGCGCCGGCATCCGTGCGGTCATGGCGGACCTTCTCGCCGGTCGCCAGAGTTACGCGGGGCTGAAGTCACGGTTGCTGCGCACCTGGGAGTGGCGGCTCGCCGCACACCTGCTGCTGCACCTCTAGCTATCGGTTCGGTGGTACAATCGACAGCAGTTTTCCGCGTGAATTCTGGAGTTTCAACATGTTTGGTTCACTTGGCGTCCCCGAGCTGCTGATCATTCTCTTGATTGTGATCCTGATTTTCGGGGCCAACCGCCTCCCGGGCCTCGCCAAAGGGATGGGCAGCGCGATCAAGAACTTCAAGGACGGCATGAACGACGGCGACTCCGACAAGAAGTCATAAGACCAGCCGCGATTCTCCGGCCCGCCGCGTCACCCGCTCGCGGTCGAGATACTCGAGCAGCGGAATGGCGAACTTCCGCGTCACGCCGAAGCGTTCCTTGAACCCGGCGACGTCGATCCGTGCGGCTCCGCCAGCCGCCGCCTTCATCGCGGCCACGCTCCGCTTCAACTCCTGCAGTGTCTGGTCGTGGAAGATCAGCGCGTCTAACCGCACCAGCACCTTCTGCCGTAACAGCAATTTGAGCAGGCGGTCGGCAATCGCCGGCGCGACGCCAGCCTCGATACCGATCGACGACACATCCGGCGGCAGCAGTCCGCGCTCGCGGAACAACTGCTCGATCGCCGTTCTGGCCCGCTCTTCGTCCGGCGATAGCTCGAGGCGGTGGGTCGTCAGCGCGATGCGATCTCGCAGCGACACCTTGCCCGCGACGGACAGATCAGCGAGCGCGTGATCGAAGATCGCGGCGTGACCGTGCCGCGACACCTGGTCACGAAGATCTGCGCGCGCAAGACCGCCGGCGAGTGGAGCGCTCGCGTGATGGCTGGCGAGCGTTGCCAGAATCGAATCCTTGAGGCGCGCGAGGCTCGCAGAGGCCGCCAGCACCTCGCCGACGCGGGTCACTGCCCCTGACTCGATAAGCGTCCTCAGCCGCGCATCGATCTCACCGGGATCGATGCCCAGCCGGGATGTCAGCGTCCCGACCGTCACGCCCGTGGCACCCGCGTCGTTGATCACAACCTGGACAGCCCGCCGCTCCGCGTCCATCGGATCTCCCGCTGGATCGAGCATCAGGCGGCTGCAGCGTTCGAGCGCGACCGTCGTGCGAATGGCGCCGCGCGGTGGCTGCGGATCGAGCACGATGCCGCCGGCGATGGTCACAGGAGGCGAATAAGCGCGGAGCACGAACCGATCCCCGCGCGTCAGCACGGCCGGCGTCTCGAGCCTGACCCGCGCGAAGGCACGTTCGCCGGGCTGAATCACGAACGCGGCGCCGTCACGGCGATCCGCGGCTCGCTCGGGCAGAGGGCCGATCAGCGCGACGCGGCAGAGGATCTCGGCTGTCCCCTGATGCAGCCTTGTCCGCATGCCGTGCTTCAGCGGCTTTGCGTCAGGTAGAACCTCGATCGTTGCGTCTACCATGCGCGACGTCTCGAACGCACCCGGCGTCACGAGCGACTGCCCGCGCGCGAGATCCTCGAGCTCGATGCCGCTGAGATTCAGCGCGGCACGCTGCCCCGCCACGGTTTCGATCTGTTTCCGGCCGTGCACCTGAACGCCGCGGACTTTCACGGAACGATCTCCAGGTAGCACCGTCAAGGTCTGGTCGACGGCGATGGTGCCCGACACCAGCGTGCCGGTCACGACCGTGCCGAAGCCCTTCATCGAGAAGACCCGATCGATCGGCAGGCGGGTGACGCCGGCGGGTGCGCGTGAGGCCGCGCGCCGGCTGACGTCGACCAGCGCGGTCTTCAGCTCGTCCAGGCCCTCGCCGCTGCGCGCCGAAACCGCGACCACCGGCGCGCCCTCGAGAAACGATCCCGCCACCAACGCCTGAACGTCGAGGCGGACGAGGTCGAGTGTGTCCGGATCGACCAGATCCGACTTCGTAATCGCCACCATGCCGACCGGCACCCGCAGCAGCCGACAGATGTCGAAGTGCTCGCGCGTCTGCGGCATCACCGACTCGTCTGCGGCTACCACCAGCACGACCAAATCGACGCCGCCGGCGCCGGCGAGCATGTTCTTCACGAAACGCTCGTGTCCCGGCACGTCAACGAACGCGAAGTTGATTCCGTCGATAATCTGATGGGCAAACCCGAGGTCGATCGTGATGCCCCGAGCCTTCTCTTCTTTCAGGCGATCGGGATCAGTGCCGGTGAGGGCGAGAACGAGCGAGCTCTTACCGTGGTCGATATGCCCGGCGGTGCCGACGACGATGGAGCGTAGGGGAAGTGCCAATGGCTGAATGCTAAATGCTGATTGGCGGACAAGTGTCGACGGTGACGAGCCTGACGACTGACGACTGACTGACTGACGACTGATTGATTAGCGTCTACCGCTTGCCGCGCTTGCGCTGCTGCCGCTCGTTTCGGCCGGGGCGTTGCTTGTGCCGACCGCCCCCGCGCGGCGGCGCGGCCTTGCTTCGCCGTGGCCCGCGCTCGCCGGCCCGGACCCGCTCGAGGATCTCGACCAACCCCAGATCGATCTGGCGGACGTCCATGTTGACACGGACGACCTGGACCTTGACCTTGTCGCCAAGCCGATACACCTTGTGGGTGTTTTCGCCGCGCAGCAGGTGTCCGGTCTCGACGAACCGATAGTAATCGTCGGCCATGGTCGAGACGTGGATCAGTCCCTCGACGAAGTGCTCGATCAGTTCGACGAACAATCCGAACGCGGCGACGCCGGTGACGTAGCCCTCGAATTCGTCGCCGACCTTGTCGGCCATGAACTTGACCTTCTTCCACTGCAGCAGTTCCCGCTCGGCCTCGTCGGCGCGGCGCTCCATCTCCGAGGTATGGCGCGCAATTTCGGGTAAGTCCTCGCTCCACTCTTCGCGCTGCTCGTCGGTCAGGGACTCGTGGCGGGCCGCCCGCAAGGCGCGGTGCACGACGAGATCGGGATAGCGGCGAATCGGCGACGTGAAGTGCGTGTAGCTCGGGGCCGCGAGACCGAAGTGGCCGCGGTTTTCAGGCGCGTAGCGCGCCTTCTGCATGGTGCGCAGCATCAGCATCGCGATCGGCTTTTCCTCCGGCTTGCCGTGGATCTGCTGGATCAGTTTCTGAAAATGCGCGGGCTTCAGTCCGTTCGGCGGGGCGGCCAGGCTGTAGCCGAATCCCGAGATGAAATCCTCGAACTTCGCGACCTTGAGGATGTCCGGCTCCTCGTGAATACGGTACAGCGCCGGCGCTCCCTGCGCCTCGAGATACGACGCCACGGTTTCGTTGGCGAGGAGCATGAACTCCTCGATCAACCGGTGCGCGACGTTGCGCTGCAGCGCGATGATCGCCTCGACCACGCCGCCCTCGTCGACGATCACCTCCGCTTCGTTCAAATCGAAATCGATCGAGCCGCGACGGCGGCGAGCGGCGTTGAGGATGGTGAACAGATCGCGCATCTGCTCGAACTTCGGCACCAGCGGCGCGTACCGCTTCAGCAGCTCCGGATCGCGATCGGTCAGGATGCCGTTGACCGCGTTGTAGGTCATCCGCTCGTTGCTGTTGATGACGCCGTCGTGGAACTCGTGGCGCACGGACCTGGCCCTGGCGATCGATCTCCATGAAGCACGATTGCACCAGACGATCGACATGGGGATTCAGGCTGCACAGCCCGGTCGAGAGCTCAGACGGGAACATGTGAACCGCGCGCTCGGGGAAATACACCGAGGTGCCGCGCTCGTAAGCTTCGCGGTCGAGCGCGCTGCCCTCGCGCACGTAGTGCGAGACATCGGCGATGTGTACGCCGAGCCAGTAATGGCCGTTGGCCAATTGCTCGATCGTGATCGCATCGTCGAAATCGCGAGCGTGCTCGCCGTCGATGGTGACGGTCACCAGCGCGCGGAAGTCGGTGCGGCCGCGGATGTCGCGCTCGGCGACCGTGGTGCCGAGCTTGAGCGCCTCGGCAATCGACTCGCTGGAGTGCGCGTCCGGGATGCCGTGTTTGCGGATGATGATCTCGGTGTCGACGCCCGGCGCGTCGATGTTGCCGAGGACATCGGCGACCCGCCCGATCGCGCCGCGCGTCGAGGTCGGCCAGCGAGTGAGTTCGAGCGTCACCATCTCGCCCGGCGACGCGCCGCCCTCCTGTCCGGCCGGGACGACGATGTCCATCAGCACGCGGCGATCGAAGGGCACGACGTAGCCCATCCCGTTTTCGTCGCGGTCGTAGCGGCCGACGATCCATTCGTTGGCGCGCTCGAGAATCCGGATGATCCGCCCTTCGGCGCGACCGCCGTCCTTGATGCGCTCGATCCGGACGACGACGCGGTCGCCGTTCATCGCGTCGTTGAGGTGAGTGTTGCCGATGTAGATGTCGCCGCCGCCGGAGTCGAGCGGCCGCTCAGGGGTGACGAAGCCGTAGCCCGCCGGATGCGTCTGCAGCCGGCCGACATAGAGGTCCATTTTTTCGGGCAGGCCGAAGCGCTGCCCGCGAATATGAATGAGGTCGCCCGACGAGACGAGCGCCTTGATATGACGCTTGAACGACGCCTGGTCGTCCTTCGCCACTTTGAGAATCTGTAACAACTCGCGCATGCCGGCCGGGTGATGCACCCGTTCCCGCATCAGCGCGAGGACTTGATCGCGTGAAAACATCTGAATTTAGGCTAACAGAATTACCTGGAGGTCGCCGACGTTCGTGCCGGTCGGACCCGTGTGAATGAGATCGCCCAGCGCGTCGAAAAACGCGTAGGCATTGTTGTCGATGAGAAAGCGGTCCGGCGCCAGGCCGGCCGCCCGGCCGCGGCCGGTGGTGGTGCCATCCGCCAACGCGCCGGCGGCATCGGTCGGACCGTCGATGCCGTCGGTGCCGACGCTCGCCAGCGCGACCGGCGCCCCACCCGCCTCGGCCAGCAGCTTCGCCGACGCCAGCGCGAACTCCTGATTGCGGCCGCCCTTGCCGTGGCCGGTGACGTGCACGGTCGTCTCGCCGCTCGAGACGACGCAGGTCGGACGCGTGCTGTCACTGACCCGCGCGAGTACCGCCCGCACGTGCGCCACGGCGGACGTTCGCGCTTCGCCGACGACCGGATCGTCGATGCGCACCACGTGATAGCCGCGCGCCTGGGCGGCGGCGGCGACGCCCGCCATTGCATCGCGCCGCGAGCCGATCACGGTGGTCTTCGCGCGCGCGAGCCGCGGATCGCCTGACGCCGGAGTCTCCGGCACCGTGCCGATCACGCCGCGGCGCAGCCGCTGGACAATCGGCGCCGGATAGACGCCCTCGCCACCGAAACGCTGGAGCGCCTCGAGCGCGTCCTGAAAGCTGCTGTCGTCGCCGACGGTCGGTCCCGACGCGATGACGCTCGGGTCGTCGCCGACCACGTCAGAGATGACCAGCGTCCGGCAGCGGCCCGCGACGCGCGATGCGAGTTGTCCGCCCTTGATCCCCGACAGGTGTTTGCGCACGGTATTCAGCGCGTGAATATCCGCGCCGGCACGGAGCAACTGAGCGGTCGCGGCGCGCTTGTCGTCGAGCGTCGTGCCGTCTGCGGGGACCGCCATCAACGCCGAGGCGCCACCCGACAGCAACACCAGCAGCGTGTCGGACGCGGCGACGTCTCCCGCAATCGCCAGGGCACGGCGACCGGCGGCTTCGCTATCCGCCGTGGGTACCGGGTGACCGCCGACAATCGACTCGAAGCCCGTGGGAACGACCGCCGGCGCGGCGCTGACCACCAGTCCAACATTGATGCGTTCGCCCAAGACCCGCGCCGCGGCGGCCGCCATCGCCGGGGCCGCTTTCCCCGCCGCGAGCACCAGGTAGCGGTGGTCGGACGCTCGGCTGACGCCTCGCGCTGCATTCTCGGTGCTCCGCGCAACATCCTCAGTGCTTCGCGCTAAATCGTCAGCGAGCGCGCGTTCGACCAGCGGGCCCGCCGCGGCCGCGTCGATCCCGGCCCGGACCAGCGCCAGGAGATCGTGTCGAAGATCCGGAAGTGACCGCGTCAGTGTGTTTGCTTGGGGTCCGACCAGGACGACAGGCCGGTCACGACGTCGAATTTCTTGAGGAGCGAGCTGACCAGTTGCGGGGCGTTGTCTTGCGTGGAGAGTTGTTCGAGTCGTTCCATGATTCTCGTCAGCGCGGCTTCGACGTCGGTAATCGCGCTTTCCGAGTAGTAAGGCCGCTGCTCCTGCAGGCAGCGGTGGTGCTTCAGAAACTCTTCCCGGTAAAACTCTGCGATTAGGTGCTGCGCGCTGATCGGCCTCGAATCGGGAGCGATGCGTGGCATGCAGGTCCTCGGAGTTGAGTTTCTGTTACTTCAACCAGTGTAGTGCCGCAATAAAACGGGTGTCAAGATTCTGTAACAGGTCAGCGGTTCCAGGCGGCGATCAGGCCGCCAAGGCAGCCAACCGCCATCCCGCCGACGACCAGCAGGACGCAGAGCTCGGGCGGGAGAAAGCGAATCGCCGACAGGTTGACAGCGGAGGCCAGCGGGACGAGATAGCGGGCGCGCAGCGCGAAAAACACCAGCGCCAGCACGGCCAGGGCCGTCACCGCCCCGGCGCCGCCCTGCAGCACGCCCTCCATCACGAACGGCCCGCGCACGTATACCGGTGGCGCGCCGACCAGGTGCATGATGTCCAATTCGTCGCGCCGCGCGTAGAGCGCGAGCCGGACGACGTTCGCGACGGTCAGCGCGGCAGCGACCGCGAGCAGCGTGCCGAGCGCGAGTCCGATGCCGCGGATCAACCGGATGACCGTGAGCAGGCGGTTCAGCCATTGGCGGTCGTATCTGACGTCGGCGACCCCGGGCATCTGTCGCAGTTCGGCGGCGAGACCGTCCACACTCGCCGCAGCGCCGGGTCCCGGCCGCAGGTGCGCTTCGAACGACGCCGGCAACGGGTTGTCCGTCGGATCGTCAATGGCGGAGGCGAGATCGCCGAAGGTCTGCTTGAAACGCGCCAGCGCGTCGGCCTTGGACACGAATTCGCGGCCGGACACGGCGTCGCTGCCCGTGAGCGCGACCTCAATCGCCTTCCGGTCCGCCGGCGTCGCTTCGTCCGTGAGATACACCGACAGTTCGGCGGTGCTGCTCCACTGCGCGCCGAGGCGCTCCAGATTGGCCGTGACCAGAAGAAACCCGCCGAGGACGAACAGCGCCAGGGCAATGGTTGCCGTGGACAACAGCCCCGAGTCGCGGCCGCGCCACAAGCTCGCCAGCGCTTCGTCGAACGCGTAGCGAAAGGCGCGCACCTCAGGCCACCTCGATGACGCGCCCGTGATCGAGGGTGATCGATCGCCGGCCGACGCGACGGATCAATTCGCGATCGTGGGTCGCGACCAGGACGGTCGTCCCACGTGCGTTGATCTCGCGGAACAGATTCATGATTTCGAGCGACAAGTCGGGATCGAGGTTGCCGGTCGGCTCGTCGGCCAGCACGATCTGGGGATCGTTGACCAGCGCCCGCGCGATCGCTACGCGCTGCTGTTCACCGCCCGACAGTTCGTCCGGCGAGGCGTTCATGCGGTGCTGCAGCCCGACCCACTTCAGCACCTGAAACGTCTTGCGCTGTTGAGTCACCAGCGGCAGACCGAGCACGCGCATCACGAACGCGACGTTCTGAAACACGGTGAACCGCGGAATCAGCCGGAAGTCCTGAAAGACGAACCCGACAGTGCGGCGATAAGCCTGCACCTGGGACGGCTTCAGCGTTTTCAGGTCGCGGCCGAGCACCTTCAGTTCGCCCTCGCTGGGCAGGTCTTCTCGGAGCAGCAACCGGAGAAGCGTGGACTTGCCGGCGCCGCTGGCGCCGGTCAGGAACATGAACTCGCCTTTGTCGATCGTCAGGGACAGATCGCGTAAGGCGTAAACGCCGCGACTGTAAAACTTGGAGAGGTGTGAGGTCTCGATCAATTGTGGTGAGGCGCGGGATTATAGCACGGCGGACGAGCTCAACCCTCGAGCGCCTGCTTCAATTTTGCGTTGACCCGCCTGGGATTGGCCTTGCCGCCGGCCGCCTTCATGACCTGCCCGACCAGAAATCCGAACGTCGTCGTCTTGCCTGAACGGTACTGCGCTACCGGCTCGGGATGTTGGGCTATCACCTCGGCCACCAGCGATTCAATCTGGCCATCGTCGTCGATCTGCTTCAGACCTTCCGCGGCGATGATATCCGGCGCCGTCCTGCCGGAGGCGAACATCTTCGCGAAAACCTCTTTGCCGATCGAGCCGCTGATCGTGCCGGTGTCAATCTCGACAATCAGCGCGGCAAGCCTCGCCGGCTCGAGGGGCGACGTGGCGAGCGTCAGTCCCGTTTCCTTCAGCGTGGCGGCGAGCGTGCCGGTCACCCAGTTGCTCGCGCTTTGCGGCTGCGCGCCGCCCCGAACCGTCGCCTCGAAATAATCAGCCAGTTCGCGGGACTGCGTGACGAGTCCGGCGTGGTATTCCGACAACGCGTACTGGTCAACGAAACGGCTACGCCGTGCCGCGGGCAATTCCGGCATGGCGTCACGAACCTGGGCGATACGCTCCGCATCGACTACGACCGACGGCAGATCAGGCTCCGGAAAATACCGATAGTCGTTCGCTTCTTCCTTGCTCCGCATCGACTCGGTGGATCCTGTGTCGGCGTTCCAGAGGCGCGTCTCCTGCTCGATCCGTCCGCCAGCGGCGAGAATGTCGGCCTGCCGTTCAATCTCGTATTCGAGCGCCTTCTGAAGGAAGCGAAACGAGTTGAGGTTCTTCACTTCCACCTTGGTGCCGAGCGCCGCCTGACCGGCGAGGCGCACCGAGACGTTGGCGTCGCAGCGCAGGCTGCCCTCTTCCATGTTGCCGTCGTTCACGCCGAGCCAGACCAGTAACTCGCGCACGCGCGTGAAGAATTCGGCGGCATCCGGCGCCGAACGCAGGTCGGGCTCGCTCACAATCTCGATGAGCGGCACGCCACTCCGATTGAAGTCGACGTAGGTCTTGCGATCCGAGTCGACGAAGCCGGCGTGAATCGACTTGCCGGCGTCCTCTTCGAGATGGACTCGCGTGATGCCGACGCGCCGCGGTCCGCCCGCAGTCGCGAACTCGACGACCCCGCGCGTCGCCAGCGGTTGCTCGTACTGGGAAATCTGGTAGCCCTTGGGCAGGTCCGGATAGAAATAATTCTTCCGCGCGAAAATTGACGTGGGCTGAATCGCACAGCCGAGCGCCAGCCCCGCCCGGATCGCATCGTCTACGGCGGCACGGTTCAGGACCGGCAAGGCACCGGGGAGTCCGATGCAAACCGCGCAAATGTGCGTATTCGGATCGGCGCCAAAAGCGGCGCTGCAGCCGCAGAACATCTTCGACGCCGTCAGCAGTTGAGCGTGAATCTCCAGACCGATGACGGCCTCGAACGCGGCGGTCACGTCAGATTCGAGGACCGGCGGCGACGACGTCGGCGCCGACACCGTCGGCGAACTTCTTGAAGTTGTCGACGAACATGGCCGCGAGCTTCGCCGCCTGCCGGTCGTAGGCCTCGCCGCTCGACCACGTGTTCCGCGGCTGGAGTACCGCCGACGGCACGTCGGGACAGGAGGTCGGCACGTCGAGATTGAACACCGGGTCCCTGGTGTACGCAGACGCTGTCGAGCGCGCCCGCCAGCGCCGCGCGAATCATGGCGCGAGTGTGCGCGATTTTCATGCGCGAACCGATACCGAACGATCCACCGGTCCAGCCGGTGTTGACCAGCCAGACATGCGACCGGTGGCGCGCAATCTTCTCGCCGAGCATCCGCGCGTAACGACCCGGCGCCAGCGGCAGGAACGGCGCGCCGAAGCAGGTGCTGAAGGTCGCCTTTGGTTCGGTGACGCCCTTTTCCGTGCCCGCCACTTTAGCGGTGTAGCCGGACAGGAAGTGGTACATCGCGCCCTGCGGCGTCAGGCGCGATATCGGCGGCAGCACGCCGAACGCGTCGGCGGTCAGCATCACGATGTTGGTGGGGTGCCCACCGAGCCCGGATGGCACCGCGTTGTCGATGAACGAAATGGGATACGCCGCTCGTGTGTTTTCGGTGTACCGATCGTCGTCCAGGTCGAGCGTCCGGCTGTCCGGGCGCACCACGACGTTTTCCAGCACCGTTCCGAAGCGCCGCGTCGTCGCGTGGATTTGCGGTTCGGCCTCGGCTGAGAGCCGGATGGTTTTCGCGTAGCAGCCGCCTTCGAAGTTGAACACGCCGCGCTCGCTCCAGCCGTGCTCGTCGTCGCCGATCAGCATGCGGCCGGGATCGCTCGAGAGCGTGGTCTTCCCGGTGCCTGACAGACCGAAAAAGAGCGCGGTGTCGCCGGCCGGACCGATGTTCGCGGAGCAGTGCATCGACAGGACGTTCCGCAGCGGCAGGAGGTAGTTCAGGATCGAGAAGATCGACTTCTTCATCTCGCCGGCGTAGCTGGTGCCGCCGATCAGCACCAGTCGCTTGGCGAAATTCACGGCAATCACGACGTCCGATGACGTGCCGTGTCGTCGTGGATCGGCCTTGAAGCTCGGAGAATCGATGATCGTGAACTGCGGAGAGGCCGCCTGTTCCGCGATCGGATCGTCGATGAACAGATTCCGGCAGAACAGGTTGTGCCACGCATATTCGTTGATCACGCGAACGGCGACGCGGTAGTCCGGATCGGACCCCGCGAAACAGTCGAGAACGAACAGCTCTTTCCCGTCGAGCGATCTCAATAGCTCCTGATGCAGGAGATCGAACTGGGTCGGTTCCATCGGGCGGTTGACGGCGCCCCAGGCAATCTCGGCTTCGCTGGACGGCTCTCGAACGATGAACTTGTCATTGGGTGAACGGCCCGTGTGCTGCCCGGTCAGGCACGCGAGAGGACCATCCGCGACAAGTTGCGCTTCCTGACGTCGGACAGCCTCCTCGTACAGCACAGCTGTCGAGAGGTTCCAACGCACATGAGCGTTTTCGAGCCCCTCGTGGCCGAGGCCGCGCGGACGCTCAGTGCCGATGGTCATCGACGACTCCTAAGAGATGAAGGGCCAGTAACATAGAAGAAATGCCGGGATCGTACTCCCAGCCCATTCGCTCGTCAAATAACCGCGGTGATTGCTGTACACTGTAAACAGCGCTCGACGAGCATCGTAATGCCTCTATGAATGCTGAATCTCCTTCAGCGGAATCGCGGAAGGCTGCCGGGCTTGCGGGCGGCGGAGTTGACGCCCCACCTGCGGCGCCTGCCCACCGTCCGATTGCGCCCGCAATCTCGGATGAGTCGCGGCTCGCGATCGAAATCCGCGGCCTGGTCGATCGCGGAGCGATGGACGAGGCGCGGGCGCGGTTCAGCGACCTGGTCGCGCCTCTTCAGCGACGGGCTGCCCGGATCGCCTTTCAGTATCTGCGCGACGCCTCCGAGGCCGACGAGGCAGTCCAGGACGCATTCGTCAAAGTGTTTTCGCACATCACGTCCTACCGCGAGGCGTGGCCGTTCGAAGTCTGGTTCACGCGCATCCTCATCAATGGATGCCTCGATCGTCGCAAGGCGCGAACGCGACGCGATCGCTGGTTCGTCCCAGGCGAGATTTCGAGCGCGGACGAGGCGCGGGCGTCGGCGGCCGGTCCCGGCAACGATCCCGAGCATCGCCTGCTCGCACGCGAACGCCGCGCCCGCATTGCGGCCGCCATCGATCGCCTCGACGGCCGTCAGCGCACGGTCTTTACGCTGTGCCACTACGGCGACTATACGCCGCGCGAGGTCAGCGCGATGACGGGTCTCAAGGAATCCACCGTCCGTGTCCACCTGTTCCGGGCCGCCCGCAAACTGCGCGGCCTGCTGGGAGGCAAGCCGTGATGGTCCGCGCCAATCACCTCCAGGAAGAGCGGCTGTTCGAGTGCTACCTGACGAGCAGAAGCGGCGAGCCGATCGACCCGCCGGTCGCCGAACATCTGGCCGACTGCGAGCCGTGTGCGGCGCGCTTCGACGAGCTCGCGGCGTTCATGGACGGGCTGCAGGAGGAGGGCGAAGCCGAGGCGGACGCTATCTTCACGCCGGAGCGCCTCCACCAGCAGCAGCAACAGATTGAGCGCCGCATCGCCCTCGCCGGCCGTCCGGCACGCGTCATCAGCTTCCCACGCCGCTTCGTCAGGGGAACCATCACCGGATCGGGCGCGCGGACCGCGCCACGGTGGATTGCGGCGGCCGCCGCCGCCGGACTCTTTGTCGGCGTCGCCGTCGGTGCGGGCTACGAATGGCGGGCCGGCTCTGCCGGTTCGCAGCGGTTTGCGGAATCATCGCGGCCGCACCTGACGCCAATGGGAATCCGGGGCACGAATCCGGCGGACGTCGCCGCCGATGACGCCTTTTTGTCGGATCTGGAGGCTGCGGTCGAACGGCCGCATACCAGCGAGTTACGGGCGTTCGATGCGTTCACGCCACGCGTCCGCGAAGTCCGGGATCAGCATTAGCCCCGCCCTTACCCCTCTTTTCCTCGTAAAAAATTGTCTCCCCCTAAACACATGTGCGGGGGACGTCGTAATCCCTCAAGTAACAGCTTTTCCAGAGGTTTACGCATGAAGCTGACATGGGCGTGTTGGCTGCTGCCGGCGGTTTTCGCGCTGGCGCTGGTCGTCCCTGTTCACGGACAATCGTTCGGCTTTCCCTGGTGGCGCGACGCCCAGTTTCAGAAGGATCTGAGCCTGACCGTCGACCAGGCGAGCCGGATCGACGGCGTGTATCAGTCCGCTGTCACGATCCTCCGTCCGAAGAAAGAGGAACTGGACCAGCAGGAGGCCGAGCTTTCTCGGCTGATCGCGGCGAACGCGGACGAACTGATCGTCTCGCGACAGGTCGACAAGGTCGAAGCGATTCGAGCCAACCTCAATAAGGGGCGGACCCTGATGCTGCTGCACATGCGGCAGGTGTTGACACCCGATCAGCGGGTCCGCCTCAACAAGATGCACGAGCAATGGGAAAAAGATCACGCGAAGCCGCGCGGCGACAACACGGTACGACGTTAAGGGAGAGAGAGACTTTGATGACACGGAACGGTTTCAACGGGATGCTCGCCGCGGTAGTCGCATGCGCCTCGCTGGCGGCGCCCGCGCACGCGCAGGCGCCCGCACAACAGGTATCGGAGGCGCGCCTTCGCGATCTCATCAAGCAGGCGGCCGAAAAGGTCGCGAATGGGTCCGCGGATGTGCAGCAGCCGGCGCCGAACTCCGGAACGCGTCAGGTCGTCGGGCTGACGCTGGACGATGCGGTGAAGCTGGCGCTCGACCGCAACCTCGATATCGCAGTGCAGCGGCTCAATCCGCAGATTAACGACCTGTCCGTGCTCAGGATTCGTTCGATCTATAAGCCCTCGCTGGTTTCGACCGTTAACCGCCAGTCGGTCTCAACACCGGCCAACACCACTCTCGCCGGCAGTTCGACGCCCGGCTCGTCGATCATCGCGGGACTGACGACGTTCAACGGCGGCGTCGCGCAGAGCGTGCCCTGGGGCGGCGGCAGTTACGTCGTCACGCTGAACAACAACCGGCAGACTACGTCCAGCCAGAACACGCTCTATAACCCTTCCTACAACACGGTGTGGACGGGCGCCTACACGCAGCCGCTTCTTCGCGGGTTCACGACCGATTCGACGCGGCAGCAGATTGGCGTCACCCGCGTCAACCGCGATATTTCAGACGTACAACTTCGCGCGACCATCACCAACACGCTGTCCAACGTCCGCGAGGCGTATTGGAACTACGTCTACTCGGTCCAGGCGGTGGACGTCGCGCAACAGTCGCTGACGCTGGCGCAGCAGCTGGTCAAGGACAACCAGACGCGCGTCGAGGTCGGCACCATGGCGCCGATCGACGTCGTTCAGGCGCAATCGCAGGCGGCGACCGCGCAGCAGAACCTGGTGGCGGCGCAAGGCACGATGCGGACGACCGAACTCGCCCTCAAGCGCCTGATCGTTGGTGGCGCAGAGGATCCGAACTGGAACGTGCAGCTGAACCCGGTGGATCGTCCTGATTTCCGTCCGGAACCAATCGACCTGGACGCCTCAGTGCGCCGCGCGCTGGCTGAACGGACGGACCTGATCATCGCCAAGCAAAGCATGCAGGCGAACGACGTCACGCTGAAGTATCTGAACGATCAGCTGAAGCCACAGGCCGACTTCGTTCTAACCTATGGCGGGACCGGCGTCGGCGGCACCCAGCTCAATAAGGAGTCCACGGCGGTCAACGCGCCGATCATCAGCACGACTCCCGGCGGCTACGGCAACGCCCTGGACTCCCAGTTCAACAACCCGCGCTGGACCGCGCAGGTGAACTTCTCGTATCCGCTCGGTACCAGCCTGCAGGAAGCGTCGGTCGCGCGCGCCAAGGTGCAGCTGAATCAGGTCCAGGCCCAGGTCAAGCAGATCGAGTTGCAGGTCGCGACCGACGTCACCAACGCCATCATCAACGTGCAGTCCGGGGCCGAGCGCGTGCAGGCGGCGCAGGCGGCCAGCGCACTGGCGCAGAAGACGCTCGAGGCCGAGCAGAGCAAGTTCGAGGTCGGGATGTCGACCAACTACAACGTCATCCTGACGCAGCGCGATCTGGCGACCGCGCAGATCAACGAGCTGCAGGCGATTCTCAATTACCGGATCTCGCTGGTCGAGCTCGAACGCCTGCAGCAGACGACTCTGCAGAGTCTGGGCATTTCGATTCTCTCACCGCAGTAAGAGACCACAGCCCATATGAAGCGAGCACTCATCGTTCTCCTGCTCATCGGCCTGATCGGCGCCGGTGCCGGCGCCTTCTACATGCGGCGTTCCGGCCCGGAGGTCAACGTGCAGACCGCGCCGATCACGCGCGGCGAAATCATCGACGCCGTGGCCTCGACCGGCACGCTGCAGGCGGTGGTCAGCGTGACCGTCGGCAGCCAGGTGTCGGGCAACATTTCGTACCTGGGCGCCGACTTCAACTCGATCGTCAAAGAAGGGCAGATCATCGCCAAACTCGATCCGACGCTGTTCCAGGCGCAGGTGGCGCAGGCGTCCGCCAATCTGGCGAATCAGAAGGCGCAACTCGCCAAGGATCTGGTCAACCAGGCGTACATGAAGGTCACCTACCAGCGCAACGCGGACCTTCAGAAGCGCGGCATCATCACCCAGGACGCCCTCGATGCGTCGAAGAGCGCGAACGACCAGTCCGCCGCGCAGATCGACCTCGACAAGTCGTCGATCGATCAGGCCGACGCGCAGCTCAAGACCGCGCAGGCCAACCTCGAACACACGATCATCGCCTCGCCGATCAACGGCATCGTCACCCAGCGCAGCGTGGACGTAGGTCAGACGGTGGCGGCAAGCATGACGGCGCCGCAGCTGTTCATCATCGCGGCGGACCTCACCAAGATGCAGGTCAGCGCGAACATCGACGAGTCCGACGTCGGCCGCGTGCGGCCGGGTCAGAACGTCACGTTCCGGGTTGACGCGTATCCAGGCGTCGATTTCCTCGGCATGGTCGCCCAGATCCGGCTCAACCCGATCGTCGTCAACAACGTGACGACCTACGCGACGATGATCAACGTCCCCAACGATGATCTGCGGCTCAAGCCGGGCATGACGGCGAACCTGAAAGTGCAGATCGCCAAGCGCAGCGATGCGCTGCGCGTGCCGAACACCGCGCTTCGCTTCCGGCCGACGTCGGACATGTTCGCAGCGCTCAACCAGCCGGTTCCCCCCGAAGCGCAGGTCGGCGGCCGCGGCGGCCGCGGTCGTAACGGCGGCGCGAATGGCGCCGGCGCAACCGGCGCCCCCGCATCCGCTGCTGCCACAACTACTGCCCCGGCGGGCCGCCAGCGCACCGCTGATCCCGGGCTCGACGGCTGAAGCGGCCGGACGCGGTGGCCGCGGCGGAGCGGCGGCCGGCGGCGATAGCACCGACCGTCAGGCGCGCATGCTCGAACGTTTCAAGGGCATGTCGGCGGACGAGCAGACGCAGTTCATCGAACGGATGAAAGGGCGCGGCCAGGACACGGCCGCGTTCGAGAAGCTGCTACCCGCGAAAACCGCGAAGGCCGCCACTGCCAAGACCGCGCCGGCGAAGGGCGCTGACGCCGACGCGGCGTTCAAGTTCGTGCCCAAGTACGGCGCCGCACAGTCGGGACAGACGATCGACGCGCTGTTTGCGCCGGTACCGACTGTCGAGACGCGTGGTCGCGCCTGGCTGTTTGTGGATCATCAGCTGAAACCCGTCAACATCCGGCTTGGCATCACCGACGGCACCTATACGGAACTGGTGGGAGGCGATCTGCAGCCGCCGATGGAAGTGGTGATCACCATCACCGGCGTCGGATCGAGCCGCACGACGGCTACGGCGACCGGCAATCCGCTGATGCCGAATCAGCGCGGCGGTCCCGGTGGAGCGCCGGGAGGGCCCGGACGGGGTCGCTAGTCGATGGCGCTCGTCATCTCGGTGAAGAACCTCGTCAAGACCTACGTGGTCGGCGAAGTCGAAGTGAAAGCTTTGCGTGGCGTGAACCTGGACGTGCCGCAGGGAGAGTTCCTGGCAGTCACCGGCCCATCGGGGTCGGGCAAGTCGACCTTCATGCACATCGCGGGTTGCCTGGACCGTCCGACGTCCGGGCAGTATTTTCTCGACGGCCAGGACGTCTCGCGCATGTCGAAGGACCAGCTCGCGGCCGTCCGCAACAAGAAGATCGGCTTCGTGTTTCAGGGCTTCAACCTGCTGTCCCGCACTTCGGCCCTCGATAACGTCGAGCTGCCCCTGCTCTACGGGAACAGTCAGATGAAGATGTCGGAGCGCCACAAGCGGGCGATCGAGATGTTGACACTGGTCGGGCTCGGTAATCGGGCCGATCACCATCCCAATCAGCTGTCGGGCGGCCAGCAGCAACGCGTGGCGATTGCACGCGCGCTGATCAATAGACCCGTCGATTCTGCTCGCCGACGAGCCGACCGGGAACCTCGACACGCGCACCAGCATCGAAGTGATGGGCATCTTCCAGCGCCTCAACCTGGAGACGCGGCATCACGGTGCTGTTGATTACGCACGAGATGGACATCGCCGAGTACGGCACGCGCATCGTCACCTTTCGCGACGGTCAGGTGGTCGCCGATCGTGCCGTGGCGAAACGCCGGGTCGCCGTTGACGAGCTGGCGGCGCTGCCGCCGGCGGAAGCGGTTTAAGAGAGGGGCATCATGTCAGTCCTGATGGTCTTTCGCATTGCGCTCAAGGCGCTCGGGCGCAACAAGATGCGCACGGCGCTGACGATGCTCGGGATGATCATCGGCGTCGCCGCCGTCATCACGATGGTGGCCCTCGGCACCGGCGCCCAGACCTCGATCGAGGCGCAGATTCAATCGACCGGCACGAACATGATTATCGTGAGCGCCGGCAACTTCTCGACCGGGCGGCGTTCGCTCAGGGTCAGGGTAACGCCAGCACGCTCACACCGGACGATGCAGTCGCGATCTCTCATACCGACGGCGTGCAGTACACGGCGGCGGGCGTCAACACGCGCGGGCAGTTGATTTCCGGCAACCAGAACTGGAATACGCAGGTTCAGGGCACCGACGTCGACTTCCCCGCCATCCGCTCGTGGCCGACCTCCGTAGGCGCGTTCTTCACGCCGCAGGACGTCACCGCCGCCTCGAAAGTGTGCGTGCTCGGCAGCACCGTCCGCGATCAGCTGTTCGGGCCGGACGCGGATCCGACAGGCCAGACGATCCGGATCGGCAACTCCACCGCTGCCGGACAGACGAGTTACCCGTTCACCGTTGCCGGCGTGATGACGAGCAAGGGCCAGTCGGGCGTCGGTCAGGATCAGGACGACGTCGTGTTCGTGCCGTACACGACGGTGATGAAGAAGATGCGCGGCATCACCTTCATCCAGCAGGTGACGGTCTCCGCCGCATCAGCGACCGACACCTCGGCGACCGCGGATCGGATCGCCGTGCTGTTACGCACGCGTCACAAGATGCAGCCGGGCGACCCCGACGACTTCATGGTCCGCACCATGGAGGAGATGGCGGCCGTCCGCGTGCAGGCCACGCAGACGATGACGGCGCTGCTGGCGAGCATCGCCGGCGTCTCGCTGCTGGTCGGCGGCATCGGCATCATGAATATCATGCTGGTGTCGGTGACCGAGCGCACCCGTGAGATCGGCCTGCGTATGGCAATCGGCGCCCGCGGCCGCGACGTGCTGCTGCAGTTCCTGGTCGAAGCCGTCGTGCTCAGCCTGTTCGGCGGGATCGATCGGCATCGCGCTGGGCTTCGCATTGTCACAGGCTGTCACGCTCTGGATGCAATGGCCGACAGCCGTCTCGCCAAGCGCGGTCGCGGTAGCGTTCGGGTTCGCCGGCGCCATCGGCGTATTTTTTGGTTTCTACCCGGCCCGCAAGGCGGCCGCGCTGGATCCAATCGACGCGCTTCGCTTCGAATAAGAACACTCGAGGGCCGGCAGTCACGGCGGCCGCGAGTTTCGACAGGGGCCAGGACATAGGTAGTTCGAATAAAATGCTCGTAGCGATTCACACAACAATTCATGAATAGAAGCGCGCTCGGTCGTTGGGTTCTTGCGGTGGTGGCGCTCGGTGGCGCCGTGACGGCCGTGGCATGCTCGGGTGGCGAAGCGGCTCCGGCCACGCCGGCGGCGGGTGGCGGCGGACGAGGCGCCGCGCAAGTCGTGCCGGTGACCACGGCATCGGTGGTCCAACGCTCCGTGCCGCTGACCATCGAGGGCATCGGCACCGTGATCGCGGCGTCAACCGTCGCCGTGCACTCGCAGATTACCGGCGAGCTGACGTCGGTCAACTTCATCGAAGGCGATGAAGTGCAGCAGGGACAGGTCATCGCGACACTCGACAAGCGTCCGCTCGAAGCGGCGCTGAACCAGGCGGAGGCGACGCTCCAGCGCGACCTCGCGCAGGCCGCCAACGCCAGGGCACAGGCGACGCGTTATCAGGATCTGTTGCAGCGCGGGATCGCGACCCACGAGCAAGTGGATCAGATGGTCACCAACGCGGCGGCACTCGACGCGACGGTCGCCTCCGATCGCGCCAATATCGACAGCGCGAAGGTTCAGTTGGACTACGCGACCATTCGCGCGCCGCTGACTGGCAAAACGGGCCTGCTGCAGGTCCATCCCGGCAACCTGGTTCGGGCCGGCGACACCGGGGCGATCGTCACGATCAACAAGATCACGCCGGTCTATGTCTCGTTCTCGATTCCCGAAGCGCGCCTTCCGGATCTGAAGCGCTTCATGGCCAAGGGCAAGCTGTCGGTCATCGCCGAGGCGCCCAACGACGACAAGCCCTCGACCGGGACGATCAACTTCGTCGACAACGCGGTGGACATCACCACCGGGCAAATCAAGGTGAAGGGCACGTTCCCCAACACCGACCGCCGGCTGTGGCCTGGACAGTTCGTGAACGCCACCGTCACGTTGTCGGACGAGCGGAATGCCATCGTCGCGCCGTCGGTCGCGATCCAGACGGGACAGCAGGGCACCTACGCGTTCGTGGTGAAAGCCGATCAGACGGTTGAACTGCGCAACGTGACCGTCGAACGCACCAGCGGCGACGACTCGGTGATCAAGAGCGGTCTCAAGGCCGGCGAAGTGGTCGTCACCGACGGCGTGCTGCGTCTGATACCCGGCAGCAAGGTCAGCATCAAGAACGACGCGGCACCGAAAGCGACATCATGAATATCGCGGCGCTCTTCATCAAGCGCCCGGTCACGACCGCCCTGATCATGCTGGGCATCATGGTCTTCGGCATCATGTCGTACCGGCTGCTCCCGGTCAGCGACCTGCCGACGGTCGACTTCCCCACCATCCAGGTCGGCGCCAGCCTGCCGGGTGCAAGCCCGGAAACGATGGCCTCCGCGGTGGCGCTGCCGCTCGAGAAGCAGTTCGCCACCATCGCCGGACTGAACTCGATCAACTCGACCAGTTCTCAGGGCGGCACCAACATCGTGCTGCAGTTCGACCTGAGCCGGAACATCGACGCCGCCGCGCAGGACGTGCAGGCGATGATCGCCAAGACGCAGCGCCAGCTGCCGCCGCAGATGCCGACGCCGCCGTCGTACCAGAAGGTGAACCCCGGCGACCAGCCGGTGCTGTTCCTGGTGCTGCGATCGTCGACGCTGCCGATGTCCACGGTTGACGAGTACGCGGAAGGCACCATCGCGCAGCGGATCTCGATGGTGAGGGGCGTGGCGCAGGTCAATGTCTTCGGCGCGGCCAAGTACGCGGTGCGAATCGACGCCAACCCGAACAAGCTGGCGGCGCACGGCGTCGGGCTCGACGAGCTGGCAACCGCGATCAGCAACAACAACGTCAACCTCCCGACCGGCACCATCTTCGGCGCCGACAAGACGTTCACCGTCCAGGCCAACGGCCAGCTGATGCGGGCGTCGGCCTACGGACCGATGATCGTTGCGTACCGCAACGGCAACCCTGTGCGCCTCGACGAGGTCGCGCACGTCTACGACGGCATCGAGAACGACAAGAGCGCGGCCTGGTATGGCGGCCAGCGCACGATTTATCTCGCGATCCAGAAGCAGCCCGGCACCAACGTCGTGCAGGTCGTGGACGCGGTGAAGCAGCTGCTGCCGACGTTCCGCGAGCAGCTCCCGGCGGCGGTGTCGCTCGACGTCCGGACCGATCGATCGGTCGCGATTCGCGAGTCGGTCGCCGACGTCAAGTTCACGCTGCTGCTGACGATCGGCCTCGTCATCGCGGTGATCTTCCTGTTCCTGCGCAACGTCTCCGCGACCGTCATCCCCAGCCTGGCGCTGCCGGCGTCGCTGGTCGCGACCTTCGCGGTCATGTACCTGCTCGACTACAGCCTCGACAACCTGTCGCTGATGGCGCTGACGCTCTCGGTCGGCTTCGTCGTCGACGATGCGATCGTGATGCTCGAGAACATCGTCCGGCACATGGAGATGGGCAAGCCGCCGATGCGCGCCGCCTATCGACGGCTCGACGGAAATCGCCTTCACCATCGTGTCGATGACGATTTCGCTGGCCGCGGTGTTCATCCCCGTCCTGTTCATGGGCGGCATCGTCGGCCGCCTGCTGCACGAGTTCTCGGTGACCATCGGCGTGGCGATTCTGGTGTCGGGCTTCGTCTCGATCAGCCTGACGCCGATGCTGTGCAGCCGCTTCCTCAAGCCGCCGCATGCGCAGAAGCACGGCTGGTTCTACAACGCGACCGAGCGCATGTTCGACTTGTGGCTGAAGGTTTACGACGTCACGCTGCAGGCCTGCATGCGCTTCCACGTGGTCACGATGGCGGCGTCGATCGCGTTGATCTTCGGAACGGTCTATCTGTTCGGTCTGATTCCGAAAGGCTTCCTGCCGCTCTGAGGATCAGGGACGATTCAACATCAGCATCGAGGCGATCCAGGGCATCGGCTTCGACGAGATGGTGCGCCACCAGGAACAGGTCGCCGCGATCGTCGGGAAGGATCCGAACGTTGCCGGACTGAGCAGCAATGTCGGCGGTGGCCCCGGCGGCGGCGGACTCAACCAGGGCCGCATCACCATCGACCTGAAGCCGCGCGCTGAGCGGAAGCTCAACGTCGATCAGATCATGGCGGAGCTGCGGCCGAAGTTGTCGCAGGTGCCGGGCGTGCGCGTTTACATGGTGAACCAGCCGCCGATCAACCTCGGCGGCCAGCAGGGCGCGCGCAGCCTCTATCAGTTCACGCTGCAGGATACCGACACGGCGGAGCTGTATCACTGGGCGCCGCTGTTCGAGACCAAGGTCCGCGAGATCCAGGGCATCGAGGACGTCAGCAGCGACCTGCAGCTCAAGAATCCGCAGATCCAGGTCGATCTGGATCGCGACAAGATCTCGGCGCTCGGCCTGAACATGACTCAGGTCGAGACGCGCTCTGTATAACGCTTACGGCACGCGGCAGGTGTCGCAGATCTACGCGCCGAACAACCAATACCAGGTGATCCTGCAAGTCGCGCCGGAGTTCCAGAAGGACCCGGCGTCGCTGAACAAACTGTACGTGCGGTCGTCGACGATCCCACCCAACGCGACCGAGGCTCCGTTGATCCCGCTCGAGCACGGTCGCGAAGATCGGCACCGACGCCGGTCCGCTCACCGTCAGCCACACCGGCCAGCTGCCGTCGGTGACGATTTCGTTCAACCTGAAGCCGGGCACAGCGCTCGGCGACGCCGTCAACGAGATTCAGGCCGCCGCGGCGGCGACTCTGCCTTCGACCATCGCCACCAGCTTCCAGGGCACCGCGCAGGCGTTCCAGGATTCGGTGCGCGGCCTCGGCGTCATTCTCGTCATGGCGATCGTCGTCATCTACATCGTGCTGGGCATCCTGTACGAGAGCTTCACGCACCCGCTCACGATTCTGTCCGGACTGCCGTCGGCCGGTTTCGGCGCGCTGCTGACGCTGCTACATCTTCAACGATCGAGCTCAGTCTCTACGCCTTCGTCGGCATCATCATGCTGGTCGGCCTCGTGAAGAAGAACGGCATCATGATGGTGGACTTCGCCGTGGAAGCGCAGCGCGAGCACGGCAAGACGCCCGCCCGAGGCGATTCACGAAGCGTGTCTGGTCCGCTTCCGCCCGATCATGATGACGACGATGGCGGCGCTGGTCGGCACGCTGCCGATCGCCATGGGGATCGGCGCCGGCGCCGAATCGCGGCGCCCGCTGGGTCTCGCGGTTGTCGGCGGTCTGCTCGTGTCGCAGTTGCTGACGCTCTACATCACGCCGGTTTACTACGTCTACATCGAAGGCGCCCGCCTCTGGCTGGCCAGCCGCGGCCACAAGCCGGCAGTCGAGCCGGTGCGGCACGACGTCCACGGCGTGCCGGTCGAAGCGCCCGCGCACATGCAGAGCGCGAAATAGTCGGAAGCCTCGTCATGGCTTATGGCTGACGGCTCATGGCTGCGAGCCGTGAGCGCTCCGGCAACCATCTGCCGTGAGCCATCGACAATCGGCCCTGAGCCATTTCCAAGTCCTACCCACCCTGTCAACCTTTCGCTAAGCTGTGTCCGTCCAATCGGTTGTAAGTGGAACCGTGACGACAACGGCGGTGATAGCACTGAGCGGCGAAACCCCGATCCCCTGCGGGCTCGATGACGATGTGGCCCTGGCGGCCCAGGGGGATTCGTCCGCCTTCGAGCGGCTCTATCGGACGCACGTCGCTAAAGTGCACAGCCTGACGCGGCGGATGTTGAGCTGCCAGGAAGCGGACGAAGTCACGCAGGACATCTTCGTGCGGACGTGGCAGAAGCTGGGTCAGTTCCGTGGCGACTCGGCGTTCTCGACCTGGCTGCATCGGCTTGCGGTCAACGTCGTGCTCGAGCGGCGCCGGACCTTCGCCGTCCAACGGGGACGGATGACGGACGACCCGACGGCGCTCGACCAGGTCACGGTGCCGCCGCCGCGGGCGGACGTCAAGGTGGATTACGAACAGGCGCTGGAACAACTGCCGCCCGGCGCGCGGGAAATCTTCGTGCTGCACGACGTGGAAGGCTACAAGCACCGGGAAATCGCGGTGATGCTCGAGATCGCCACCGGCACGTCGAAGCGGCAACTGCACCGGGCGCGAATGTTGATGCGGCGGCATCTGGGCGAGTAACGAACATGCATGAACAGTGGACGGACCAACTGTCGGACTACCTGGACGGCGAGCTGCCGGCTCACGAGCAGGACGCCGTCGCCGCGCACCTGCGGAACTGCGCGGAGTGCACGGCCGTCCTCAACGACCTGAAGCGAGTCGTGCAGCAGGCGCAGGGAGCCGACGCGAGACCGCCTCACGCTGATTTGTGGACGGGCATCGCCGCGCGGCTGGACGAGACACCGGCCCGAGCCGAGCCGGTGGCCGCTCGGTTCGTCCCGCGTCAGCCTCGGCGATTCGCTTTCACGCTGCCGCAGCTGGCCGCCGCTGCGGCGCTGTTGATCGCGGTGTCGGGAGGCGCGGCGTGGAAGCTGGCGCAGAGCCGCTCGGTTGAAGCGTCGCGCCAGGCAAACGACGGGAGGTCCGCGGACGCCTCACGTGGCGCCGATACCGGCAGAGCAACGGCTTCGCCCGCCGTCGCTGCACTCACTTCGGACAACGCCCCTGCGATCGATGCTGGACGCGTCGTCACCGTCGGCCTGGCTGATCCGCAATACGACGCCGCAGTCGCGGATCTCGAGAAGGCGTTGAAGGCCGGCCGCGGACACCTCGACCAGTCGACGGTCTCGGTGGTCGAGCACAACCTCCAGATTATCGATTTGGCCATCGAACAGGCTCGTCAGGCGCTTGGCGCCGACCCGGCCAACAGCTACCTGAACGGACATCTCGTCGAAGCGCGGCGACGAAAACTGGATCTGCTGCGCCGTGCCGCGGCGTTGACGACGGAAACGAACTAACACCAAGGACCGAAGACTATGCTGGGATCACTGCTGCTGGCGTTGATGCTCGTCACGCCAACCGATCAGACCGTGCCGGTCACCAAAGGCACGAAACTCGACGTCAATAATTTCGCGGGCGACGTCATCGTCAAGGTGTGGGACAAGGACGCGGTGCGCGTCGAGGTCAACCACTCGGACCGCGAGGTCGTCGATATCAAGCCCGGAGAGCAGACGCTGAGCGTGCGTTCGCGTTCGGTGCGCGGCGGTCCGCCGCGCTCACTGGACTACACCATCACCGTCCCGAAGTGGATGGCGATCGCGGTCAGCGGCACGTATGCCGACGTCACGCTCGACGGCGTCGGCGGCGACGTGACGATCGAAACGACCCGCGGCGACATCAAGGTGACCGGTGGGTCCGGTTTCGTCTCGTTGAAATCGGTGCAGGGACAGATCGCGCTCGACAAGGCGAAAGGCCGCATCGAAGTGCGGGCGATCAACGAGGGCATCCGGCTCGCCGATATCACCGGCGACATCTCGGCGGAATCGACCAACGGCAGCCTGATCCTCGACCGAATCGATTCGGAGAACGTCGATCTCTACACGGTAAACGGCAACATCACGTTCGACGGCCCGATCAAGGACAAGGGCCTCTACAGGCTGACCACCCACAATGGAACGGTGGGCATCGCGATCCCGGACAAGGCGAACGCGATGCTGACCGTGCGGACGTATAACGGCGCGTTCAAATCGAGCTTCCCGCTGAAACTCGACGACCAGAATCCGCGCAAGCGCTTCACGGTCACCCTGGGTAGCGGCAGTGCGCACGTGGAACTCGAGTCGTTCGGCGGGTCGATCCTGCTTCGCCGGCCGGGCGAACCGCGGCCCGAGGTCGAACGCGAAGCCGAGCGCAAGCGCGCGCGGGACCGCGAGAAGGACAAAGACAAGGACAAGGACAAGGAGCCGAAGGGTCAGGCCTCCAACGGCTTCCGGTTCGACTTCAATGTCGACGACCTGGTGCGCGACACGCTGATCGACGTTCAGCCGGAAATCGATCGGGCGATGCGCGACGCGATGGCTGAAGTCGATTCGGCGCTGGCCGCGCTCGGAACGCTGCATCCGGTTCCGAATCCGATGCCGAACCCGCAGCCGAATCCGATACCGCGCCGGTAGCTCAGAGGGCGGCGATCAACTCGGTGACGCTCTTCTGCGTGACCGGGTCCACCAGCGTCGGCGCAATCTCGGCGAGCGGGCCGAGCACGAACTCGCGCTCGCGAAATCGTGGGTGCGGAACGGTCAGTCCGGGCTCGTCGATCACCACGTCACCAAACAGAATCAGATCGAGATCGAGCGTGCGCGGCGCCTTCGCGTACGGCCGCTCGCGCCCTCGCGCGCGTTCGATCGCCAGCAGCGTATCGAGCAGCGCCCGCGCCGACATCATGGTTTGACCGACCACCGCCGCGTTGAGGAACACCGGCTGCGGACCGGACACGCCGACCGGAACGGTGTCGTGGAACCGCGACACGGTCAGGTGCGCGAGCAGGGTACCGAGTTGTGAGATCGCGTAGTCGAGGTGGGCACGGCGGTCGCCGACGTTGGTGCCGAGCGCGATTGCGACGGTGGTGGGGGTGCCCACCGCAGCCTTATTCAATCCAGCGAGATGACAGGACCTCGCCGTGCGAGGGGCCGACGGAGGCGCCGCGCTGACCGAGCAGGTCCGTCCGGCCCGCCAGAGCCTGATCGAAGAATCGTTTCTGTTCGAGAGTCTCGCCGAGCACGACGCGCAGCATCTTGGCGTGGCGCGCGTTGCTCATGCTGTCGACGCGCGGCCGCCAGCGATCGACGAACGCCTGTGCGTCCTTGCCATCCTCTTCGATCATCCGGTGCGCGGCGTCGGCGCGCTTCGCGCTCGTCTGCCGGCTCGGTTCGGTCGCGTCAGTGACGGCGCCGCCGAGTTCCTGAATCGCCTTGGCGATCCAGGTCAACTGCACTTCCTCGCGGTTGATCACGTACTGATAGGTGTTGTTGATGTCGTACTGCCCGACCACCCGCGCCGCATCCTCATGCCGGAGCAGCATGGTCAGCTTTTCGCGGTAAAAGTCCTGGAGCAGTGGAAGGACGTCGGTCACGAGTTCTGCTTTTCCTTACAGCTGATGCAGACGCGCGTCCACGGGATCGCGTTCAGCCGGGCAGGCGCGATCGGCTCGCCGCAGTCCCGGCACATGCCGTAGGTGCCCTTTTCGAGACGCCACAGCGCCTCCTCGATCGCCTGGAGGATCTTGGCGTCGGTCTGCTTGAGCTTGAGCGCGATGTGAACTTCGTTGTTGCCGCTCGCCTGATCCGCCATGTCACCCTGGCGGGTATTGTTATCCATCGAAGCCTGCAACGGCTTGATGCCGCCAGTCCCCAGAAGCTCAACGCGCTTTCTCAACAGCGCGTCTTTGTAAGTCTGCTCGTCCATTGAAAGTGCCACTCCTACCCTGTGCGATCCGGCGGGTCTGTGTAACATCAAATACTAGCACTTACCGACGAGAACAGGCAGTGCCTCCGCCATGGCGCGAAGGCCGACGCCCGGCGCTACTCGGCCCGCAGCGTCGCGAGCGGCTTATTGCGGAGCACATCGAGGCTCGACACGACGCCGATGACGCCGACCAGGACGGCCGTCAGGACCACGCCGGCTACATGCTCCGATGGAAACAGGCGCCAGGGAATCTCGAGCGCCCATCGGCTGACGCCCCACGTCAGCGCCACCGCCCCGAGCGATCCGATCAGCCCGGCGAGCGACCCGAGCACGCCGTATTCGATCAGCAGCATGCGGGCGATCGTACCGGTATTCGCGCCGAGCGTCTTGAACACTGCCGCTTCGTAGACGCGCTGGAACTTGGTCATCGCAACGGCACCGATCAGAATCAGGCCGCCGCTGAACAGCACCAGTCCACCGACCACCGTGATCGCGAACGTAACCTTGGACATCACGTCACGGATGGTCTCCAGCACGTCGTGAAAGTCGATGACAGACACGTTGGGAAACCGCTCGACCAGGTCGTGCTGAAACCGTGCGCGCTCTTCCGCGGTCGGCGGTCCCTTGAGCGGCGCCACGAACATCTGCGGCGCCGAGTCCAGCGCACCGGGACGAAAGACGAACACGAAGCCGCCGTTGCGGGACTGCCGCCACTCCACATCACGAATGCTGGTGATCTTCGGGCTGACCGTGCGGCCGAGAATGTCGAATCGCATCGTGTCCCCGACGTGTAGATGTCCGCGTTCAGCGATCTGACGCTCGACCGACACCTCTGGCTCGGTTGACGGGCTGTTCCAGAACGCGCCCTCGGTCACCCGCTCGTTCGGCTCGAGGTGATCGCGATATGTCAGCGTGAACTCGCGGCTGAGAGGCCGGCTCTCCTCTCGGACCGCGTCGGCGCCGTCGAGATTGGTTTCCTGCCCGGAGACTCCGACCACCCGCGCCCGCAGCACCGGGATCAGCTGGTACTCGCCGGCGCCGGTGCCCGGGGTCGCCCAGGAACGCGCGCACGCCGTCGGCCTGCGCCTTCTGGATGTCGAGCAGGAACATGTCCGGCGAATCCGCGGCGACCTGGACCGAAAACTCGCCAAGCAGGCTCGCCTGCAGCGATCGCACGCCGACGATGAAGAAGGCACCGAGTCCCACGGCCAGGAGGATGACGCGCGTCTGGTTGCCGGGCCGCGACAGGTGCAGAACGGCGTGACGCAGCGGAAACGATCGCGTCTGGGCGAGCGGCGCGATCAGCGCGATCAGGACGCGCCCTGCCAGCATCAGGACGACGGCCACCGCGGCAAATCCGGCACACACGATGATGCCCGCCTTGAGCGACGCCGCCTGCCAGGCGGTGAGCGCCACCAGCGCAGCGGTCACCGCGACAGTGACCGCTATGCCGGTCCAGTCGCGTGGCCCGGCGGATCGTTTCGTCGCGAAGCAACAACGATGGCTTGATGAACCGTACCTGCATCAACGGGACGACCGAGAACAGCAGCGAGACGAGGACGCCGATGGCGGTGCCCTGAAAGGCCGCGCTCAACGACACGCCGTAGTGCGCCTGCGCCAGAATCGAAGTGGACGAGCCGAGCGCTGCCGGAATCGCCGCCAGCAATACGCGCGACATCGCGACGCCGAGCAGGCTTCCCGCCAGACCGAGGGTCATCACCTGAAGGATGTAGACCCCGATGATCTGACCGCTCCGCGCCCCCACGCACTTCAGCACGGCGATGCTGCGGATTTTCTGGAGGATGAACACCCGGGTGACACTGGAGACCGCGATGCCCCCGAGGATCACGATCACGAGACCGACGAGGCTCAGATAGTTCTCGGCGCGATCGAAGTCGCGCCCGATCTGATCTTCGTTGGACCGATACGAGCGCGCGGTAATGAAATCCTCGCGAAAGTCGCGCCGGATGGCACGGACCAGGCCGTCCACACGATCGTCGGGCGCCTTCACGAGCAGCACGTGTCGCGCCCGGCTCCCGAAACTAAGCAGCGCGGTCGCAGGGATATCCGCCAGGTCGATCAGGACTCGCGGTCCGAGGCTGAAGTCCCCCATGCCGCTGCCCGGCTCCTTGGTGATGAGGCCGCGGATCGTGAATAGCGCCTGACCGATTGCGATCTGGTCGCCGACCTTCACGTTCAGCGCCGTCAACAACTCGGGCCGGACCAGCGCACCCTGATGTTCGAGCAGGGCATGTGAATAAGGCTGGCCGTCAGCCAGTTCCATCGCGCCGTAAGGCGGGAAGCCTGCCTCCACGGCACGCAGTTCGGCCATCTTGGCGACCTGGCGAGTGGTGTCCGCCGGCCGCACCATGGTCGGCGTCTCGAGGGTCTCGGTCTTCTGCGCGTTGCCGGCCTCGGCCAACCGCCGGTCAATCGTCGCTCTCGCCTCCGCTGACCAGTCCCTGGTCGTTGAAATCACGACGTCAGCGGCGATCAGCGACTTCGCTTCAGTGCCGAACACGGCACGCACGCTCTGGATCACCGATCGGAGCGTCACGATGGCCGCGACGCCGACGGCGATGCAGACGAAGAAGAACAACAAGCGGCGCCACGACGAGCGAGTCTCGCGAGCCGCCATGCGGAGCACGAACATCATGCGCGGACGCTCTGCAGCAGCGTGTTCTCGACCACGCGGCCATCGCGAAGCACCAGCCGGGCGTCCGCCATCGCCGCCAGTTCAGCGTCGTGGGTGACGAGCACCAGCGTCGTGCTGCGGCTGGTGTGAACCTTGCGCAGCAAATCCATGATATGGCGCCCGTTGGCGCTGTCCAGATTGCCGGTCGGTTCGTCGGCCAGGACAATCGAGGGCTCATTCGCGAGCGCCCGCGCCAGCGCGACGCGCTGCTGCTCGCCGCCGGAGAGCTGGGAGGGATAGTGATGCGAGCGCCCAGTCAGTCCGACCTCTTCGAGTAATCGTTCGGCCCGCGGCCTGGCGTCGGGCGCGCCGGCGATTTCCATCGGCACCGCAACGTTCTCGTAGGCCGTCAACGACGGAATCAGGTGGAAGAACTGGAACACGAAGCCGATCTTCTCGCCGCGCAGGCGCGCCAGCGCGTCCTCGTCGAGGCGGGTGATGTCCACCTCGTCGATCAACACTGCGCCTGATGACGGCGCGTCCAGACCGGCGATGAGACCGAGCAGCGTCGACTTGCCGCTGCCGGACGGTCCGACGATCGCCACGAACTGGCCGCGTGGAATCTGCAACGACAGCGGGTGGAGGATGGTGAGCGGCTCGGCGCCGCTGGTCACGGTTTTCGAGACGTCGCGCAATTCGATCATGATCCGGAGCGGCCTTGTTCGATGACGGGTTTCAGCACCGCCCACACGTTGTCGGCGACGATGCGCGCGCCTTGCGCGGTGGGGTGGATGCCGTCGCGCTGATTGAGCGACTCGATGCCCGCGACGTTCTGGAGCAGGAACGGCACGAGCGCGACGTGGTACTTCGCGGCGAGAGCGGGATACACCTTGTGAAACGAGACGATGTAATCGCGTCCGTAGTTCGGCGGCGCATCCATGCCGGCGAGAATGACGCGAATACCGCGCGCCTGCGCCGGCTCGATGATGCGTGCAAGGTTGTCCTGCAGCTGAGCGACCGGCAGTCCGCGAAGACCGTCGTTGCCGCCGAGCGCCACGATCAGCACGCGGACGTCGCCGTCGAGCGCCCAATCCAGTCGCGACAAGCCGTCCGCTGATGTATCGCCCGAGACGCCCGCATTCACGACCTCGTAATTCAACCCTGCTGCCTTGAGACGCTGCTGCAGAAGCGTCGGGTACGCGTCACGGCGATCGAGGCCGAGACCGGCAGTCAGGCTATCGCCAAGTACGACGATGCGAGGCAGCCTGGAGACGGGAGCGGCGGCCGCAACCGGCACGGCCGCAGGCGCGGGGGCGGGGGCGGCCGATGTTCGGTCTGCGAGGCCGGGCGACCCCGACTCGCGCGGCGCGCACGCCCCAATCGTGAGCAGAGTCACGACCGCGATCGAGCCGGCCAGCCGTTCCGCGAGACGCTTCATCATCCTTATGTTACGACGCGGGACGAAGGGCGCGGGACTCGGAGAGACCCGGGTCATCGCGCATGAGCGGCCAGCTGCTGCTCGAGTGCGGCAATCGCCGCCGCGAGCATCCGCTGATGGGCAGGCGTTCGTGCTGCCGCCAGATCGGCTCTGGCTCTGGCCAGCGCGAGTTCGATCGTCGCGCGCACGTTCTGCGCCTCGCGCTCCTCCGGCGTCAGCGCTCGCCCGAGCTGGCGCACACGTTCGGCTTCGGCCTGCTGATACTCGACATCCTTGCTCTCGAAGCCGCGCGCCATTGATCGTCTACAGTATCCTATTGACATGCGCCGCCTCGTGCGCGATGTGAAAAGAGAGCGATGGCCTCGGATTCCTCAGTCAGCCTGGTGATCTTCGGCGGCAGCGGCGATCTCGCGCACCGCAAGCTGCTGCCGGCGCTCTACAACCTGCACGTCGACGGCCTGCTGCCTCGCGTCGTGGTGCTCGGGGTCGGCCGCTCGGACATGAGCGACGACAAGTACCGCGAATTTGCCAAAGACGGCATCTCGCATTTTTCACGCCGCCCCATCGACGACAAGGCGTGGGCGACCTTTGCTCCACAGCTGCACTACACCACCGCCGCGGTCGATGCGCCGACTGGCTTCGCGTCGCTTGGCGCGAGGCTCGACGTCATCGAGCACGAGGGCAAGCTGAGCGGCAACCGTATCTACTACCTCGCGATTCCACCGGCGCTGTTCGAACCGACGGTCCAGGGCCTGGCACGCGCGCGTCTGGTGGCCCGCGGCGATCAGCCGTTCAGCCGGGTGATCGTCGAGAAGCCTCTCGGACACGACCTCGAGAGCGCCTGCGCCATCAACGACGCGATCGCGAAAGTGTTCGACGAGAAGCAGATCTACCGAATCGATCACTACCTTGGAAAGGAAACGGTTCAGAACATCCTCGTGCTCCGGTTCGCCAACAGCATTTTCGAACCGCTGCTGAACCAGAAGTACGTGGACCACGTGCAGATCACGGTCGCCGAGGAAGAGGGCGTCGGGACGCGCGCCGGCTACTACGATCACGCCGGGGCGCTACGCGACATGGTGCAGAACCACATCCTGCAGCTGCTGTCGGTGATCGGGATGGAGGCGCCGCGCTCACTCGACGCGGATGCGATTCGTGACGAGAAGCTGCAGGTGCTCCTGTCACTGCGGGCCATGGACGCCTCGACCGTAGACGCCAATACGGTTCGAGCGCAGTACGCCGGCTATCTCGGCGAAAAAGGGGTCGATCCGGCGTCCCGCACCGAGACCTTCGTGGCCCTTCAGCTGTTCATCGACAACTGGCGCTGGGCCGGGGTGCCGTTTTTTCTGCGTACCGGGAAACGCCTGCCGAATCGAGCCAGCGAGATCGCCGTGTACCTCAAGGAGGTTCCGCCGATCCTGTTCAACGCCAACCCGAATGCCAGGCTGAGCCCGAACGTGCTGTCGATCCGGATTCAGCCGGACGAAGGATTCTCCCTGGAGATCAGCTCCAAGGTGCCCGGACCGCACGTGACTGTCGCCCCGGTCAAGATGGACTTCCACTACGGCAGCCGGTTTGGCAGCGCGTCACCCGAAGCCTACGAACGGCTGCTGCTCGACGTGATGATGGGCGATCCGACCCTCTTCATGCGGCGCGACGTGGTCGAAGCGGCGTGGCGCTGGGTGATGCCGATTCTCGCCCGGTGGGAATCGCAGCCCGGGACGCCGCTGCCGACCTACACGGCCGGCAGCTGGGGACCCGCGGAAGCCGACGCCCTGGTCGGCGCCACCGGACGAGTGTGGCGCGCGCCGTAGAGCGCGCTACAATCTCCCCCATGCCGGGTGCCCTGAGCTAGATGTCGTCCGCGTGGCTGCAGGCCGTGCTGACCCGCGCCGGCGCGTTGCTTCAGCGCGGCCGTGGGGCGGAAACCGTCCAACTGCTGGCGCCACATCTGCGCTCCGCGTCACTGACGCGCGACGACGAGCTCGCCCTGCGGTCGATGATGGCCGAGGCGGCGCTGCTCCAGGACGACCTCGATCAGGCCGCGACCGCGCTCGGCCGCCCACCCGATACGTTCCGCGACACCGTTCCGCCCGCGCGCCTGACAACCCTGTGGCGGCTGCACGGCCGCCTTTCGTCGGCGCGCGGCGATCAATCGCGTGCGATCGCAATGCACGGCCGCGCCCTGAAACAGGCCGACGCGGCCCACGACTCGCGTGGCATCGGTCTCGCGCACTACGAGCTGGGCCAGTGCTATCGGCAGGTCGGCGACATCGCGATCGTCCGCGAGCACATCTCGAAAGCCGCGTCGGCGCTGCACGCCGCCGGTGATCGGCGTCATCTGGCGCTGGTCCATTCGCTCTCGAGCATTTCGCTGGCGCAACTCGGCCACTACGACGAAGCCATGTCGGCGCTGCGCCAGGCCGAACGGTTGGCCTCGATCGTCCAGGCGGACGATGTGTTGGCCACGGTCTGCGGCAATCAGGCGAACGTCATGATGCTGCAGCACCGCTACGAGCAGGCACTGGCGCTCGCCGAGCGCAGCGTCGCGCTGCACGAAGCACACGGTTCGGGCCACGGGCTGGCCGTCGCACTGGCCACGCTGGGACAGATTTGTGTCCGCCTCGGCGACCTGGTGCGGGCCGAGGACGCGCTGCACCGGGCGCTCGACGTCCGGAGTCCGATCCAGTTTCACGAAACGACTGGCGCGGTGTTCGACACGCTGGCCCAGATTCACTTGATGCGCGGCGCCTACGACACCGCGAGCGACTTCCTCGGGCGCGCCAGCGAAGCGTACGGCGGGATATGGCCGGCAGACCAGCCAATGGTACGAGTGGTCGGTGCGAGTCCTCGGCGCCAGGCTGGCGCTCAGGCGTGGCGCGCTGGACGATGCGGTCACGGCCGCGGACGAAATCCTGCAGGCAGGCGCCCCGCCTTTCGACGCGCTGCAGGCGACGTTGATCGCGGCCGAGGCCCTGACCGGGGCGGGACGGTTAGACGAAGCCGAAGAGCGTTTGGCGGCGGCGGCCGAGCGGGTCGACCCCACGACGGCGCCAGCGGCGTGGGGTGAATATCTTCGCCTGCGCGGAGAGGCGCACGCGAAGAGCGGAGGCGCCGCGGACGCGTATCACGATTTCTCGCAGAGCGCGGCGCTGCTCGACCTGCTCGGCGAACGCTATCAGTCCGGTCTGAGCCATCTGTCGCTCGGGCGGCTGGTCGCGGAAACGGGAGCGCGTTCGGTCGCCGAACGGCACCTGAACAAGGCGTTCGCCGTGTTCCAGCAACTCGGTGCAGCGCGGGATCTCGACGACACCCGCGCGGCCCAGCAGCTGCTGACCACGATCGGCACCGGCCAGTACGTCATCTCACCGGCCGACGCCGACGATGCGATTGTCCGGAGGCTGGTGGATGCGGCAGCCTTGCCGGATCTGCTGGGACGGGAAACGGCTTCGGCGCTCCTCGAAGCGGCATCGGCTGACTGCTCGGTCGTGTATGTGCAGCTGGCAGGCGGTGACGTGCGGACCGTTGCCGCCGCGGGCTGCGATCTGGAAGCGGCCAGGGTGCTGGCGCGAGCAACCGCCAACGGTCATGCGTACGGCCGCGGCGTCCTCGTGGTCGAGCCACTGGGCCGGGATCCGGAAGGGCCCCGCTTTGGGCTGGTGGCATCGCCACGGCCGATCGGACATCCGGTGATGCGGCGGCTCCGCATGATTGCCGCGGTCGCTCGCCAGGGCTTCGCGTTGTGCGCAGCCCGGGATCGTCAGACGTCGGTCGTCGGGCTCACCGTCATGGATCGATCGCTCGAGCCGCTGCTACCCGGATTCCTGTCGGCCAGCGCGGTGATGACGAGGGTCGTCGAACAGATTCAACGACTTCAGGGTAATGACCTCACCGTGCTCGTCACCGGCGAGAGCGGCACCGGCAAGGAACTGGTGGCCCGAGCCATCCACGTGGGCTCCCACCGCAGCGCGGCGACCTTTCTGCCGTACAACTGCACCACGACCGGACGGGATCTGGCCGACAGCCAGCTGTTCGGCCATCGACGCGGCAGTTTTACGGGCGCGGTGTCAGACCAGCCCGGTCTGGTAAGAACCGCGGCCGGAGGCACGCTGTTCCTCGACGAAATCGGTGACCTCCCCATCGACGTTCAGCCGAAACTGCTGCGATTCCTCGAGCAGCAGGAGATCATGCCGATCGGCGAAACGAAGCCCCAGAAAGTGGACGTGCGCGTGGTCGCCGCCACCAACGCGGACCTCGAACAGCGAGTGGCCGAAGGCAAGTTCCGCGAGGATCTGTACTACCGGCTGGCGGTCATTCGCATCCACGTGCCGCCGCTTCGCGAACGGCGCGAGGAGATTCCCCATCTCAGCACATATTTTTTGCGTGAAGCGCTGGAACGTCTCGGGAAACCCGACACTCAACTGAGCTCCGACACGCTGGATGTGTTCGCCCAGTACCTGGTGGCCCGGCAATGTGCGTCAGCTGAAGAACGAGATTCAACGAGCGGTCGCGCTCAGCGCCCCGGGCGGCACGATCGAACCGTCTCACCTGTCACCGGAAATCACCACCCCGCGCATCCCCTCGTCCCTCGCCAACACCGCACCGATGCGCCAGTCTCGATCGAACGAGAACCTGGCGCGGGCGGTCGAGGAGGTCGAACGCGAGATGATTCAGGCCGCGCTCGACCGTACCAGCGGCAACATTTCGGAGACCGCACGGGGCCTGGGACTCACAAGACGTGGGCTCTATCTGAAGCTGCGCAGGCTCGGTCTGGACTCTGGAACCGACGGCGGCGTCCACTAGCCTGTATACTTGGTAGTCGTTATCAAGCCAGAGTGGATACATGGTATCCTAAATTTTCAATAATTCTACTTTTGGGATGATTTTGTAAGCTGCTTTGAATCAGCTGCTTACGGACATATTGCTGAAATAGCCTGCATGCTATTGCACGCGGCGCAGAGCTTGATACATACCCAGCAGCACGTTCTAACAGTCTGGGGGATCCCGTGAAGCACATCTGGACCGACAAACAGCCGAAGCACTCCGACGCCAACACCAGGACGTCCGAGCGCCGCCCAGTCAGTGTGCCTGCCCGACTCACGTGGAAAGACCAACGCGGAGCGACCCGATTTGCCACTGTCGTGACGCGCGATGCCAGCGAAATCGGCGTCTATGTCGAATCGACAACGCCGTTGTCGATTCCGCTGTTCCGGCTGGTGCAGCTGCAGATCGAACGGGACGCACGGGACGGAAGCGCCCTGCCCGAGAGCCTCAAACAGGGGCGCATTCTTTCGGCCGTCTATCGGGTTACGCCGCCGTCCTCGACCAACCGGCAGGGGCTGGCGCTCCGGCTGATGGTCGATCCGCGCCGGATGACCGAGACCGAGCGCACCCGCGCCACAGCCTGAGTATCGCGCGAGCCGACGCAGGCAGTCACGCCTGCGTCTTCTTGCGCCAGTACCGCGCAAGACCGCGCCAGCTCAGATCGAAGCGACCGGCCACCTCGTAGGCGAACGCGTCAGCGGCGCTCATCCGCCGGCCCAGTTCGACCCGGATCTGATCGGTAAACCACGCCTCCCTGAAATCATCGTCACCCTCGAGTGCCAGCGACTCTTTTACCAGCCTGCTGGTCAAGCCGAGATGATCGGCCACCTCGGTCAGATGCGCGCCGACCGGGGCAAAAGGCCCGAAGTGCGTCAGGAACACCGTTGACGGCTGCCAGCGCGCGATAGTGGCGAGACTCTCGCGCCACGCGTCGAGATCGATGTCCGGCGGCGGCGTCGGCGGCATGTTGAACCCGCCCGGGAACAGCCGGACGCCGGCGGTATCGCCGACGAAGGCCACGCCGGCGTCGGCGCTGAAGTAGCTCACGTGATGTGACGCGTGCCCCGGGGTGTAGGCGACCTCGAGATCGCGTCCTCCCGCCGAGATCCGCTCGCCCCCGGCCAGAACGCTCAGTGCGGCCACCGGCACCGGCGCGACCTCTCCCCACAGCCGGTCCATGTCGGCGCCCCACAGCCGCGTGGCGCTCGCCAGCAGCTTGGTCGGATCGACGAGGTGCGCGGCTCCGTTTTTGTGAACGTGGACACGGATCGAGGGATGCTCGCGGACGATCACCCCGGTAGCGCCGGCGTGATCCAGGTGAATGTGCGTCAGGAGGATGCTGCGGACGTCGGCGAGCGACATCCCGGAACGAGCCAGGCCCGCACGAAGCGCCGGCAGCGTCGTGGACGGCCCCGGATCGATGATCGACACACCCGCGGCGCCGTGCACGATGCCGGTCGCGATAATGCGCGGCGTATCGAGGTACTCGAGATCGAAATAGGACAAGCCTGTCGCCAGTGTCTTCATGACTCCCGCTTTCGGTGCGCTCTCAGCGCTCCAACGACGACGATCGCGAGGACCACTGCCAGCCCGGTCAGCCCGGCGCCCCCGATGATACGTTCGAGCGTATCCCAGCTGTAGGCCAGCGAGTAACCGGCGAACGCGATCGAGCACGCCCACACCACCGCGCCGGTCGCGTTGAAGAACGTGAAGGTGGGCCATGACATGCCGCTCCCGCCGGCCAGTACGGCACAGACGACACGGAGCCCGGTGATGAAACGGGCGACGAACACGGTCTTGGCGCCGTGGCGTTCAAAGAAGCGATCGAACTCCTGGAGGCGCGCCGCGGTAAGGCCGAACCGGGCGCCGTAACGCACCGCGATCCGCCGGCCCCCTTTGCGGCCGATCAGGAAGCCGAGGTTGTCACCGAGCGTCGCTCCGGCAATCGCGACGACGATGACCCAGCCGAGCGACAGATGTCCGGCGTGTGCCAGCGCCGCGCCGGCCAGCAGCACGGTTTCTCCCGGGACCGGCAGGCCGGTGTTCTCCAGGAACACGCCGGCGAACACGGCCGCGTAACCGTACTGCGCGAAGAGCTCAACGAGCCACGCCGGCATCAGGTACCTGGGGGCTGGGCGCCGAGGGCTGGGGCCCAGGAGCTGGGGGCTGGGGGCTCGCGATCGCAATCTGACCCGCCACCGGCAACTGATGACTGACGACCGAAGACTGACGGCCGGCGACTGAAGACTGACGGCCGGCGACTGAAGACTGAAGACTGACGACTGGTGACTGAAGATTGGCCACTGAAGACTGCCGACTGCCCGGCCCGCGCAGTGGTCGTCCAGGGCGTTCGTCGGTGATGGCGCCGTTCGCCACGACGCGCCGGCCATTGACGAAGACGTGCTGGATACCGACGGCGTAGTGGTTGGGCTCGTTGAACGTGGCGGCGTCGCGCACGCGCAGCGGATCGAAAATCGTGATGTCGGCCATCATGCCTGGACGCAGAATCCCACGGTCGTTGATGTGCACGCGAATCGCCGCTTTGGACGTCATTTTGCGGACGGCCTCCTCGAGCGGCAGCAGATGTTCGTCGCGCACGTACTGACCCAGGATGCGCGGAAACGATCCCCAGCCGCGCGGATGCGACTTGGACCCGGCCAGCTTGCCGTCCTCGGCGCGGGCGCCCGAATCAGTGCCGACGCCGACCAGCGGATTCTTCAGCGCGGCGCGCACGTCGTTCTCGTCCATGATCGACGTGATGACCGCGCTCTCGCCGCGATCGGCGATCACGAGATCCATCGCTGCGTCGCGCGGATCCTTTCCCATCGCCTTGCCGATCGCGGTCAGCGTCATCCCTTCGTATTTACGCAGGTCGTCGTTGAGCACTGAGGACAGCATCACGCCGTCGCCGCCATTCGAGCCGTACCACTGATTCTCCCAGGTGGTGGCGTTGGGGTCGTTCATGTCGCGCTTGACGCGGTCGCGTGTGGCGGGATCGCTCAGGCGGCTGATGGTTTTGTCGATGCCACCCTCACGGACCCACAGCGGGAGGCAGGAATCGAGCCCGTTCGAGGCGCGGGTGTACGGATACTGATCCGCGGTGATATCCAGACCCCGCGCGCGAGCCGCTTCGATGCGGCGCAGCACTTCGGGCATCTTGCCGAAGTTTGCTTTGTACGCGGTCTTCAAATGCCAGATCTCGGCCGGGATGCCCGCGCGTTCCGCGATGCCAAAGACTTCGTCGAGCGATTCGAATATGCGTGCGCCTTCCGATCGCTGATGAGTGAAGTACACGCCGCCGTACCTCGCAGCCACCTTCGCCAACTCGACGATCTCGTCGGTTGACGCGAACCGGTCCGGCACGTACTGCAGCGACGTGCTGACGCCGAGTGCTCCCTGCTCCATCGCCTCCGCGACAAGCTGCTTCATGCGCTCGAGCTCGGCGGCTGTCGCGGGTCGATCGTCCTTGCCGATCACGTAGTTGCGAAGGGTGCCGGCGCCCACGAACGTGCCGACGTTAATCGCCGGATGCGACTGCTGCTCCAGCCGGTGGAAATAGTCGCCGAGCGTCCGCCAGTCCTGCGCCACGCCGAAGTGCGCGGCGTTGGCGGCGCCTTCCTGAATCATCCGATCGTTCACCGGCGCGATCGACGATCCCTCGCCGGTGATTTCGGTGGTCACGCCCTGGCGGATTTTGCTCGCGGCCCTCGGGTCCACGAGCACGTTGAACTCCGATTGACCCAGCAGATCGATGAACCCCGGTGCTACCACCAGACCGGCGGCATCCACGACCGTCGTCGCGGTCGCGCCGGCGAGCGCGCCAATCGCGGTGATGCGGTCGCCTTCGATCCCGACATCGCCGCGAAACCACGGCGCCCCGGTGCCGTCCACGATCCGTCCGTTGGTGATGAGCACATCGAAGCGTGGGCGCTGCGCCAGCGCGGCGGTGGTGAGCCATGAGCCGGCGCCGAGAAGCGTGATGACCGGGATCAATTGCGAGGCGCGCATAGCAGATGCTAACAGATGCCTTAGGGAATCCTCGCAGATCCGCGCAGATGCCTGCAGTGCGTTCCGTACTGAAACGAGGCCGGAGGTGTCCTCCGTTCGGACAGTGCCGATCTGATCGTGGTTGTGAACAATCTGTGACCCGACACGCTCCCGCCTGACAGATTCGCACTCGATAGTGCCAAATCGACCCATTTGAGAATCGCGGCGCGCCGGCCGTCTACATAAGTGACGTTAAACCTTTGACGTAACTGCTGGTCCAAACCATGCAGTGCGAGGACTGGTCTCCCGAATGTTTCGACGCAACGCACGACGAATCGCAACACTGGTCCTGTTCACGGGTCTGGTATTTCTGACACGCGCGCCACTCGCCTCCGCCGCCGAGGCCGACGTCGTCGCGCAGGCAGGCGACGCCTCAATCACCCACGACACCGGCACCGGCACGTGGACGCTCGCGGCAGCCGGCGCGGCGATCAAGCTTGGCCTTGATGGTTCGAGAGATTTTTCCGTACTCAGTTTTACGTCGCCGTCGGGTGCCGCGTGGACGACGGCTCCAGCGTCGGACACGCAGGTGCGGGTCGGCAATCAGATCCTTGCGTTCGGCAGCCGTCAGGCGGGCTTCGCCTATCAGGGCGTCACCATCGCGTCGGGCGAGGCCAGGCTTCAATTGAACGCGACGTTCACGCTGCCGTCCGCCGGCCTGCGAATGACGCGGCACTACGTCCTCGTGTCGGGGTCGCCGTCCTTCGAAGCCTGGAACACGTACGAGGCGATGGGCGCCGCGCCCACGCTCGCCGATCTGAACGCGATGCAATTCACTGTGCCGCCCGGATCGATCCGGTGGCTCACCGGCCTTCAGGGCGACAACGCCGATGTCGTCAACGATTCAGCGTTCACGCTCGAACAGAAAACGCTGACGATCGGCCAGCATTTCGCCGTCGGCGCGACGTTTCGATCGTCCGAACAGACGGTGCCGTGGTTTGCCGTCGACGGCGCGCAGGACGAGTTCTACGCTGCGTTGATGTGGTCCGGCGCGTGGTCACTCGCATTCGACCGGACGCGCACGGGCCTCACGCTGTCATTCGGACTCGCCCCGATGTCGACCACGCCGACCCAGGCCATCGACGGCCCGCACGTCGTCTTCGGCGTCGCCGCCGGCGGCCTGGCGGAAGCATCCGCCGCATTGCGCTCCTATGTGCTCGCGGGCATTCGGAGCAACCGCCCACTGACGCCGCTGGTCACTTACAACACGTGGTTCGCGTACGGCACCGACATCGACGAACCGTCGATGCGGAACGAAATGGACCACGCGGCCGCGCTCGGCGTCGAGTTGTTCGTCATCGACGCCGGGTGGTATGCCGGAACCGGTGTGGACGGTCCGTTCGACTTCGACTCAGGCCTCGGATCCTGGGATCCGGATCCGGCGCGGTTCCCCAACGGCCTCAAGCCGCTCACCGACTACGCACACAGCCTGGGAATGAAGTTCGGGCTGTGGGTCGAGCCTGAGCGGACCAATTTGTCCCTGGTTGGCGCCGGCGGCGTCGACGAACGATGGCTCGCGACCACAGGCGGCGCCTACGGGTCGGACCACGCCGGTCAGATCTGCCTCGCCAGCGCGGCAGCGCGCCAATGGTTGATGGATCGCCTCACGGGGCTGCTCGACGCTGTGCAGCCCGACTATCTGAAATGGGACAACAACATGTTCATCAACTGCGATCGCAGCGGTCATGGACATGGTGCGACCGACGGCAACTTCGCCCACGTCAACGGCCTCTACTCGATGATGTCGGATCTGCGCGATCGCTACCCCGATCTGCTGATCGAAAACGTCTCGGGCGGCGGCAACCGTCTGGACCTCGGCGCCCTGCGCTACACGGACAGCGCCTGGATGGACGATCGCACTGCCCCCTCCGTCCATGTGCGTCACAACCTGCAGGGCCTCGGCGCGGTGTTTCCCCCGGCGTATCTCCTCTCCTTCGTGACCGATCACGAAACCGAGCCGCTTCACGACGCGCCCGACATGTCCCTGTACTTCCGCAGCCGCATGGCCGGCGCGCTCGGCCTCTGTTTCAGGAGCGACCAGTTGTCCGACACTGACATGGCCAGCATGGCCACCGAGATCGGTATCTACAAGCTGATGCGATGGCCCGTCAGCACCGCGTCGGCCGGCCTGTTGACCAAGCAGGCTCAGGCGGAAAACGGCCCGGCGTGGGACGTGCTGCAGGAAAGCACCTCTGCCAGCAATCAGGTCGTGGTCAGTGCGGTCCAGTCCGACACGGGCGTGTCCACGTTCAACGTGAAGCCGCTCGGCCTGTCGCCGCAGACGACCTACGACGTGACCTCGGTCGACAGCGGCGCGCTTGGCAGCGCCACGGGCGAGGCTCTGATGTCGCAGGGCATCGACGTCGTGCAGTCGCCCGCCAGCGCCGCCCACATTCTCATCCTGACCGCCCGCCAGTAGTAACATCGGCGGCGTGGAGGTCCATCTCATCGACGGCACTTACGAGCTGTTCCGGCATTTCTTTGCCGTCCCGTCCGCGCGCGAGGCCGACGGCCGGGAGGTGGGCGCGGTCCGAGGGGTCCTCGGCTCGATTCTCGGCATGGTCAACAGCGGTGCGACCCACGTGGGGGTCGCCACCGATCATGTGATCGAGTCGTTCCGCAATCGTTTATGGCGTGGCTACAAGACCGGGGAGGGGATCGATCCGAATCTCTTTTCGCAATTTCAGCTGCTCGAAGACGCGCTCACCGCGATGGGCGTGGTGGTCTGGCCGATGATCGAATACGAAGCCGACGATGCCCTCGCGGCGGCGGCGGCCGCTGCTGCCCGCGACGAGCGGGTCACGCGGGTGGTCATCTGCACGCCGGATAAAGATCTGTCGCAGTGTGTGCGAGGCACCCGAGTGGTGCAACTGGACCGTCGCACCCGAACCATCCGCAGCGAATCGGACGTGGTCGCCAAATTTGGCGTGCCGCCCGAGTCGATCCCGGACTACCTCGCCCTCGTCGGTGACGCCGCCGACGGCTACCCCGGCCTGCCCGGCTGGGGCGCGAAATCATCGGCGGCAGTGCTCGCGCGGTTCGGTCACATCGAATCCATTCCAGCGGACTGGCGCGAGTGGCACGTCAATGCGTCGAGCCCGGCAAAGCTGGCGGAAACGCTGACCCGGGAGCGCGAGCAGGCGCTGCTCTTTCGAACACTGGCGACGCTTCGAACCGACATCCCGCTCTTCAACTCAGTTGACGATCTGCGCTGGCATGGGCCGACGCCGACGTTCAAAGACTGGGGGGCGCGTTTTGACGCCGCGATCACCGAAGAAGGGCCGCGCCGTGCGCGTTAAGACGTTGCTGGCGCTCGTCCTCGCGGTCGTCTTCTGCGGACCTGTTGCCGCGCGAGCGCAAACGACCCTGATCGCGGGCGACTGGGAAGGCACGCTGAAGACGCCGGCCCGGGACCTGCGGTTCGTCCTCCACGTGACGCCGACCGACGGTGGTGAGCCGACCGCAACAATGGACAGCATCGACCAATCGGCACTCGGCATTCCGGTGTCGTCGATCGCGGTGACCGGCACGAGCGTGACCTTCGCCGTGAGCGCGGTTCGCGGAACCTACCGCGGCACACTGAGCGCCGATCGGACGACCATCGACGGTTCGTGGCTGCAAGGCGTCGAGATGCCGCTCCGATTGAAGCGGACGGCACACGTGGACGCCGTTCCCTCCGATATCGACGGGACCTGGAGCGGCACGCTCCAGTCCGGCAACGCGTCGATCCGCCTCCTGATTCACGTCACCAACACCCCGTATGGTCTGGTCTCCAGTCTCGACAGTCCCGACCAGAACGCACGGGGCATCGCCGCCACCATCGCGCGCCAGGGCGCGAACGTGACGGTCGAGTCGAAACAGATTCGGGCCGGATTCGAGGGCAAGCTGGACGCAGCACGGACCACGCTTGACGGCAACTGGTCGCAAGGTGGGAAGAGCACGCCGCTGGTGCTGACGCGGGAGCGCAACGTTGTGGTGCGCGATCCGAAACGGCCGCAGAATCCGGTGAAGCCGTATCCATACCGCGAGGAAAACGTCTCGTACGACAACACGACCGCGGGCATCACGCTGGCGGCGACATTGACGATTCCGCCAGGGGCCGGACCGTTTCCCGCGGTGGTGCTGATTACCGGCTCTGGAGCACAGAATCGAGACGAGACCATCGCCGGTCACCGGCCGTTTCTCGTTCTCGCTGACTACCTCACCCGCCACGGCATCGTCGTACTGCGCGCAGACGACCGCGGCGTCGGACTGTCGGGCGGCAACTTCGCGACGGCGAACACCGCCGATTTCGCGACCGATACGGCAGCCGGTGTCCGTTACCTCCGGACCAGACGCGAAGTGAATCTCAAGCGGATCGGGTTGATCGGCCACAGTGAGGGTGGGATCATCGCTCCCCTGGTCGCGGGGCGCGATCACGACATCGCGTTCATCGTCCTGATGGCCGGTTCCGGTATTCCCGGAGACGACATCATCGTCGAGCAGGGGGCGTTGATGATGAAGGCGATCGGCATGAGTGCAGAGCAGATCGACGTCAACTCTGGACGCGAGCGCGAGGTCCTGCGGATCGTGAAGGAGGAGAAGGACCCTGCCGTGCGTAACGCCAAACTTCAGGCGGCACTGGCCGTCGTGACGCCGGCCGAGTCCATTCCAGAGCAGATCCGCGCGCTGACCAGCCCGTGGTATCGCTACTTCATCAGCTACGACCCGGCGATCGCGCTGAAAGACGTGACGTGTCCGGTGCTGGCGATCAACGGCGAGCGCGATCTGCAGGTGCCGGCGGCGCAGAACCTGGCCGCGATCAAGAAGGCGCTCGAGTCGGCCGGTAACACCCGCGTGACCACTGTGGAACTGCCCGGCCTCAATCACCTCTTCCAGACGGCCAGAACCGGACTGCCAGCCGAATACGAAGAGATCGAAGAGACCATCGCTCCGATCGCCCTCGAGACCGTCGCGAGCTGGATCCTGAAGCAGTAGTCACCCGCCGTACACGGTCCTGCCGCCAATCACTGTCCGGTTCACCTTGATGTTCATGATCTGATCGGGATCGACATCGTGAGGATCCTTCTCGAGGACGACGAAGTCGGCGAGCTTTCCGGCGGTAATTGAACCCTTCAGATCCTCTTCCGACGAGGCGTAGGCGCCGTTGATGGTGCCGATCGTCAGTGCCTCGTCCACCGTGACGCGCTGATTCGGTCCCCATGACCGGCCTTTGTAGTCCTTGCGCGTGACCATGCTCTGAATCGCCATCAGCGGTTCGAACGGACCAGGCGTGTAGTCGGAGGCGCCCGGCACGCGGATACCGGCGTCGAGGAACGAGCGGTGCGCGAACATCCACGCGACCTTCGCATCGCCGTACTGCGTCCACTTCTCGCCGTGATAGTAGACGTAGGTCCAGAACGGCGTGGGAATGACGCCGTTGGCCTTGATGCGCCTGATCAGATCCGGATTGACCAGCGTGCAGTGCTCGATGCGATGACGCCGATTCGGGTCGGGCCACTTCGCGAGCACCTTCTCGTACGCGGTCAGCACCATGTCGATGGTGACGTCACCGTTGGCGTGCACGCCGACCTGGAACCCGTGAACGTGCGCGTCTGTGACCGCCTCCTGGAGCTGCTCCGGCGTGAGCGTCAGGATGCCGTAGTCGTTGGTGCCGACGTAGGGCGTGCTCATGCGCATCGTGCGCTCACTCGCCGATCCGTCGGCGACGAACTTCGCGCCGCCGATTCGGATCCACTCATCGCCGAAACCGGTGCGGACGTTCGCCGCCTTGAGGCCGGCCAGCACGGCCGGCTCGACCACCATCATGTAGGCGCGGTGCGTCAGCTCGCCGTTCGCCCGGCAATCCTCGTAAGCCTGGATCTGTTCGGCGCCGGTACCGGCATTGTGCACGGAGGTGAGACCGGCGGCGTTGAACAGCTTCGACATGTGCGCCATGCCCTTGCGGGCACGGTCGCGAGTCTGCTCCGGCGTGAACACCTCGTACTTGCCGACCTTGTCGAACACGTCACGGGCATTCTCGGCGACCCGCCCGTTCAACTCGCCGTTCTCCCGAAAAAAGCGGCCGTCGGGCGGGTCAGGCGTCGCCGCGGTAATACCAGCCAGTTCGAACGCCTTGCTGTTATAGAACGTGGTGTGACCCCCGCGGTGAGCGACCGACACCGGATGGTCGGTCGTGGCTTCGTCGAGATCCTTCCTGGTCAACGGCCGATCGAGCTTGGTGTCGTCGAACATGAAGCCGGTGATCCACAGCTCCGGCGCGCTGGTCTCGGCCTTCCTGCGGATCGCCGCCTGAATCTCACGCACGGTCCGCAGGTTGGTGTTGACCCCATACAACTCGTCCACTCCGCTCGGGTGGCTGTGCGCGTCGATGAAGCCCGGCGTGACCGTCATGCGCTGCGCGTCGATCACCGTCGTGCGCGGCGACGCCAGGTTGCGAACGTCGCCCGACGATCCGACGGCGACAAACCGGCCGTTCTTGACGGCAAACGCTTCAGCGCGCGGCTGCACGGCATCACTGGTCAGGACACGGGCATTGACGACGATCAGATCGGGCTCGGCGGTCGCGATCGGCGCCACCGACGGTGCGGTCGACTGAGCGGCGAGCGGCAGGGTGCCGAATCGGAACGCACCGGCGAGCGCGGCACTGAATCCGAGGAATTCCGCGCGTGTATACTTGGCCATAAGGCTGCATCCTAGCGCATGATCCTTCACCAGTTTTATTTGAATTGCCTGGCGCACGCGTCGTATATCGTCGGCGACGAATCGTCCGGCACCGCCGCGGTGATCGATCCGCAGCGCGACATCGATCAGTATCTGGCGTTCGCCGACCAGCATCACCTGCGGATCACGCGCGTGTTCCTGACCCACCTGCACGCGGATTTCATCGCCGGACACCTCGAGTTGCGCGATCGAGTCGGCGCCACCATCTACCTGGGCGCGCGCGCAGAGGCCGAGTACGCCTTCACGCCGCTCCACGATGGGGATCGCGTGGAGTTCGGCCGGGTGCGTCTTCAGGCGCTGGAGACGCCTGGTCATACGCCGGAGTCGGTATCGCTGGCGGTGTACGACCTGGACGAAAGCGACGTCACGCCACACGCAGTGCTGACCGGCGACACGCTGTTCATCGGCGACGTCGGGCGTCCGGATCTCCGTGCGTCGCTCGGCTGGTCCGCCACCGATCTCGGCGGTCTGCTGTACGACTCGCTGCGCGACAAGCTGCTGACGTTGCCGGACAGCAGCCTGGTGTATCCCGCTCACGGTGCCGGATCGTTGTGCGGGAAGGCGATCAGCAAGGAAACCGTCTCGACCATCGGCGAGCAGCGGCGGCTGAACTACGCCCTGCAGCCGATGACCAAAGGCGCGTTCATCGAGCTCGTCACCGCCGATCAGCCGGAGGCGCCGTCGTACTTCACCTACGATGCCGTCCTGAACAGCAAGGAGCGGCCGACACTCGACCAGGCACTCGCCCGCGAGTTGAACCCGATGACGCTGGATCTCGTGCTGGCGCTGCAGCGGACCGGCGGCCAGATTCTCGACACGCGGGATTCGGTCGAATTCGCCGCGGCCCATCTCGCCGGTAGTCTGAACATCGGCCTCGGGGGCCAGTACGCCACCTGGGCCGGAACGCTGCTCGATCACGCGCGGCCGATCGTGATCATCGCTGACCCGGGCCGCCAGAACGAGGCGGCGATCCGTCTGGGCCGCATCGGCTTCGACCACATCGTCGGCTACCTTCAGGACGGCTTGCGGAGCCTGGATGGCCGTCCGGAGTTGACCGCAACGACCGAGCGCGTCAGCGCGCCGCTGGCGGCGGAACGACTGGCAGACGGCACCTCGCTGGCTGTTGACGTGCGGACAATCGGGGAACGCGCGAAAAAGGCCGTGCCCGGAAGCGTCAGCGTTCCCTTGAATCAACTCGCCGAACGCGCCGCGGAGCTGCCGAGGGATCGTCCGCTGCTGGTCTATTGCGCCGGCGGCTACCGATCATCGATGGCTGCAAGCCTGCTGCAAAAGATCGGCTTCACGAACGTCAGCGAAATCGCCGGCGGCATCGCCGCGTGGGAGACGGCGGCGCTGCCGATCGAGCCGGGTGGAGCCGCACCGGTCTAGCACCGTGGAGCGCAATCCGCCGCGGTCCGGACGTATTCTCGTCGCACCCGTCGTAATTGTCCTGCTCGCTCTGCCAGCTTCCCTCGCGGCGCAAGTGCCCCCGGCTTACGCGTCGATTGTCGAGCGCTACGCACACGGCGACATCAAGGACGCCGTCGTGGAACTGGCGCAGTGGGTGGACCGCCGCGTCGGCAGCATCGACCAGGCGATTGCGGTCCTGCCGCCGACACGGCTGCGGGCGGCAACCATGCTTCACACCGATCTGGCCGGCGCGATGGCCATGATCGGCGATACGGCGGGCACTGAGACACAGCTGCGCACCGCGAACCGCATTCTCGATCGTTTGCTTTCCCAGAACCACGACGACAGCGCGACCTTTGCCAGTTATTGGTATGCGTTCGCCAGCAGCATCTACGTCGCTGAAGGCTTGCTGGATCGGGCGCGCGCCCTACGCGGACAATGGCCTCTACAGGTTCCCGCGATCCTCGGAACTCTACGTGGCTCGTGGCATCGTCGGAGAAATGGTGGCGAGGCAGGCGGAAATGGATCCGCGAGTGGCCACCCTCGGTCCCTCAGGTTCCTTTGCCCGAAGGTTCGAGCAGCTGCTCACGTCAGCGTCAGGAAATTTCGAACGCGCCATAGAGCTCGACAAGGCGAATGCCGTCGCCCACCTTCATCGAGGTTGGACCCTCCACCAGGCTGGCGATCACCGCGCCGAACACGAAATCGACCTCGCACTGGAGAACGCGTCTGATGACGGCGTGCGGTACCTGGCTCACTTGATTCTGGGCGCCGTCGCCGAGAGCCGGAAGGATCTCGACGCCGCCGCGAGCGAGTATCAGGCGGCGTGGGCGCTCGGCGGAGGACAGACGGCGTGCGTTGCCCTGAGCCGCGTCGAGATAGAGCGCGGCCACATCGAGCGGTCACACGACATCGTTGACGAATTCGCGCGGCGGCACGAGCACACCGAGGATCCGTGGTGGAACCTGCGGGTCGGCGGCTTCGACGGCGCCGCGCTGGCCTGGTTACGCACTGAGGCGCAGCGGCCATGACCCGGCTCGCCGCGGCCGTGGTGGCGCTGGCGCAGGCGCTGTCTTCGCCGCAGTCGACGTTCCGCGCCGGTGTCGAGGTCGTGCAGCTGGATGTCTCCGTCACGCGCGGCGGACAGCCGGTCAGCGGCCTGACCGCACGAGACTTCTCGCTGACAGACAACGGCGTCGCCCAGCAGCTGCAGAGCGTGACGCTGGAACAGCTGCCGCTCAGCGTGACGCTGGTGCTCGACGTCAGTCAGAGTGTCGCCGGCGAACGCCTGCGGCATCTGATGAACGCGGGCGACGGACTGACCGCCGCGCTCAGACCCGGCGATCGAGCGGCGCTCCTGACGTTTTCGCACATCGCCGATCTGCGTGTGCCAATGACCGGCGACCTCCAGGCGATTCGCGATGCGCTTGCTGCGATGAAACCCGGAGGCGCCACGTCGCTTCGGGATGCCGTGCATCTGGCGCTTCAACTACAACCGCACGACAACACGCGACCGCTGCTGCTGGTCTTTACTGACGGTGTCGACACATCGAGCTGGCTGGCCGAAAGTGCGGTGCTCGACTCTGCCAGACGCGTCGGCGTCGTCGTCCATGCGGTCCGCGTGGATTCCAACGCCTTTCTCGACCGGCTGGCGGAGGCGTCCGGCGGACGCACATGGTCCGCGACATCCGACAGGCAGCTGCGCGAACTCTTTACCGGCGCGCTCGACGAAATGCGCGCCCGCTACCTTCTCAGCTACACGCCGAGCGGCATGACCACGACCGGATGGCACGAGTTGAAGGTGAAGTTGAAGAACGGCCGCGGCGACGTCACCGCGCGGCCGGGATATTTTGTTTCCGGATCTTCGCCACGACCGTGAAATTCGGATCGACCACGTTGGCGATCTCGTACTCGGCGGCCTGGCCGAGCAGGGTCTGGGCGCCTCGCTCCGTCATGCCGTAATCGGCCATCAGCCATTTCTGCAGCTCGGTCGTGGCATGCTGAAACGCCTCGAGCAGCGGTCGCGCACTGCCGAGCACCATGATGTGGGTGTCCGATTCGAGGCGCGGCCAGCCGATCGCCTTCTTCTTCAACAGCTGCACACTGAAGGTGACGTCCATCGACGTTTCGAGTCCGGTGCCGACCACTTCCCCTTCGCCCATCCGGGCGTGGCCATCGCCGAGAAACAGCAGCGCGCCAGGCTCGTTCACCGGCAGCATCAGCGTCATCCCGGCTCCCATCGAGGCGTAGTCCATGTTGCCGCCGAATGCTCCCGGGACGCCGGTCGCGATCGCCTCCTTGCGGGCAGGTGCGACGGCGATGCAACCGAGCATCGGCTTGAGCGGCAACTCGATCCCGCCGGGCTGCACATCCGTCTGGTCGAGTCTCGCGACACCGCGCACTTTGTCGATCGTCCAGGTCACGCGTTTCGGTTCGCGGTCCACGCGCGTGGCAATGGCTCCCGGATCGAGCGGTGTACGGCGCGAGCAGGCTGCCGGAGTTCGCCGACGTCCGATTGGTCTCGAGCTTTTCGAGCACCACGACCAGGACGTCGCCGGGTTCGGCGCCGTCGATGAAGAACGGCCCGGTTTCGGGATTCCCGCCGCTTGCGACCTGCTTCCCGTTCCAGTCCACGCCGCCGGCGTCGATCGTCTTGGTCACAACCCGATCGCCCGGCTTGATGTGCAGCGCCGGCGGATGCGCGAACGAGTAGGTGCTGTAGAAGACAGTCGGGATGAACTGAAACGTCTCAGCGGCGGCGGTGGCCGGGAGGATCACTGTTCCGGCGATCAGGGCCGCAAGAATCGATGATTTCATGGCGGGATGTTACCTCAGCTCATTTGCCGCGACTTGCGCCGGGAACCTTTCCTACAATTTGGTGTCAGTTCGTAGTGATGATGCGACCAATGCTTCTCGTCGGCCTCTTGTGTGTCGCGAGCGCGTGCAGTGGCCCGCCAGTGAACCTCGCGACCAGCGTGGCGGTCGAAAATCTGTCAACCGGCTGGCTGGACAGCGGCGTCGTGAACGGCGCAAACAAGGTCGTGCCGGAGTTGTCGTTCACGTTGAAAAACGTGTCGGGCGAGAAACTGCCCCCGCTGCAGGTGAACGCAGTGTTCCGGCGCGTGAGCCGGACCGAGGAATGGGGCAACGGTTTCCGCGCGCTGTCGGGGTCGGGCGGCCTTGCGCCGGGCGCGTCAACCGACACGGTCGCGATCGACGCACCACTCGGATATACGGGGACCGACCCGACCGACTCGCTGCTGCACAACTCCCAGTTCGTGGACGCCAAGGTCGATCTCTTCGCGCGCTACGGCTCGGCGAACTGGACGCAGCTGGGCGAGTTTCCGATCGAGCGTCGGATCATCGCACGGCGATAACACGGTTACCTCCGCAGGAAACGACCTTTCAGGCCGTTGCGCGCGATCGTACGGCGATACGCGCGACAACCCAGCCGACCGCGGCGCCGATGACGCCGCCGGCCACGACGTCAAGCGGGAAGTGGTCGCCGAGATAGATGCGGGAATAGCCGATCCCGAGCGCCAGCAACCACCAGAGGACCCGACCCGCCGGCAGCGCAATCGACATCACCATCGCCGCGGCTGCCGCATTCCCCGCATGGCCTGACGGGAAGGACGGATCATGCGGCCGCGGACCGATCACGTGCAACGCGGGCGTTTGCTCGAACGGACGCGGACGGCCCACCACTGGTTTGATCGCCCAGTTGATCACCAGACTCGTGCAGACGATCGCGAGGATCATCCGGACGAGTTCGCCGATGGAGAGCCGCCGGACAATCGTGAGTACCGCCGCGATGGCCAGCCAGCCGAGTCCGCCCTTGCCGAAGGCACTGAGCGCCCGCATCACCGGGTTGAGGACGGCAACGCGGTGCGAAACGATCCAGGCGTCAACGAGATGGTCGAGCCCGAGCATCGCTCCATGATGCCACGGGCGCGAATGGCCAGGCCGGTGCAGCGCGACTCTTTCCGGTGTGGCGCGACCCGCTCGCCCCGTGTGGCGCGACCCTTTCAGGGTCGCGTGAGTGGCGGGCCTTAAAAGCCCGCCCTACTCAACGTCAGGCGCGACGCCGCCAGGTGCGACGAGCGTCGCGAATAGCTGAAGTAGACCACGAGTCCGATCGCCAGCCAGGCCACCAGCCGTTCCCACGTCGCAAGCGGAAGGCCGACCATCTGCGCGATACAGATCAACGCTCCGGCGATTGGTACGAACGGTACCCACGGCGTTCGAAACGGACGCGGCAGATCGGGCGCGGTCCGCCGGAGGATGATGACGCCGATGCTGACCAGCACGAATGCCAGCAACGTGCCGATGCTGACCAGTTGACCGAGTACGGCGATCGGCGTCAGCCCTGCGACCAGCGACACGACCGTACCGGTCAGCAGCGTGCTCAAGTGCGGAGTGCGAAAGCGTGAGTGCACGGCGCCGAACATCGGTGGCAGCAGACCGTCGCGGCTCATCGTGAAGAAGATCCGCGTCTGTCCGAGCAGCAGTACCAGCATCGTGCTGAACAGCCCGAACAGCGCCGCGATCTTGATCACCGGGCTCAGCCACGTGAGCCCCGTCGCATCAATGCCGACGGCCAGCGGATCCGACACGTTCAGTTGTCCGTACGGGACGATGCCGAGCAGAACGGTCGCCACCAGGATGTAGATCACCGTGCAAATCGCCAGCGACCCGAGGATGCCAATCGGCATGTCGCGCGCCGGATTCTTCGCTTCCTGCGCCGCCGTGGAGACGGCGTCGAAGCCGATATACGCAAAGAACATCACGCCGGCGCCGCGCAGCACACCACTCCAGCCGAAATGTCCGAACTCGCCCGTGTTGGGTGGGATGAACGGCGTCAGGTTGGCCCGTTTCACGAACGCCGCGCCGGCGACGACGAAGATGACGAGGACAGTGGTCTTGATCCCGACCAGCCAGGTGTTGGTGTCGGCCGACTGCTTGATGCCGATCACGAGCAAGCCGGCGACCACCAGAACAATCGCCGCGGCCGGCAGGTTGAATCCACCCGCCGCGCCCGCGAGCGACGGTCGGGACGACGATGCCGACGTCGCGGGCAAGGCTGACGAAATAGCCGGACCATCCGACCGCAACGGTCGACGCACTGAGGGCGTACTCCAGGATCAAATCCCAGCCGATGATCCACGCCAGAAACTCGCCCATCGTGGCGTACGCGTAGGTATAGGCGCTGCCGGCCACCGGCACCATCGCGGCAAACTCGGCGTAGCACAGGCCGGAGAACGCGCAACCGACTGCCGAGATCACCATCGAGAGCACCAGCGACGGACCGGCGTTCTGCGACGCCGCCGTTCCGGTCAGCACGAAAATGCCGGTGCCGATGATCGAGCCGATGCCGAGCGCGGTGAGGTTCCACGGTCCGAGCGAGCGGCGCAGCAGTCCGCCCTCAGCTTCGGCCTGAAGATCGGCAAACGGTTTTCGCGAGAACAGACCCATGCGCAAGCGTGCCCGACGCGGGCTTCGCCTGTCTTGCACCCGAACAACCCGATGGGATCGCCTTAGCGCGGTTGGAGAGTCAGCCGGTATTCCGCCGGCGTCAGCCCGGTGTGTTGCTTGAACAGTCGCGAGAAATGACTCTGATCGCAGAAGCCGGCCGCCATGGCGATATCGCCGAGCGGCGCTTCCGACGCCGCCAGTTCGCGCCGGGCGAACTCGACGCGCAGGTGCCGGATGTAGCCGGCGAACGTCTGGTCGTGGACGCGGCGGAAGGTCCGGGCCAGATGCACGGGATGAACGCCGACCTCGCCGGCGACGGCGGCGAGCGACAGTGGCTCGGCAAAATGCGCTTCGACGAACGCGCGCGCCTGCCGCAGCCATGCCGGTGCGGGCCGCTCTTCCGCCCGGGTCACGCGACGCGATGCTTCGGCAAGCACACCGAGCGTAATGCTTTCGATCGCGAGTCGGGACACTTCGTCCCGGAGGCGGAATTCGCCGTGCAACCGATGCGCGAGGTGGACGACGAAGCCGCCGGAGAACGTCGCGGACTGCGCGAGGACCGGAGCGTGCGTCTGAGCGCGCGCATACCAGGCGGGATCGATGTCCACGACCAGGCACGTCGCGCCGGCGTTCGACGCCAGCCAGGCATGCGGCTCCTCGGCGCGCCGGAACAACAGCGCCGACGGTCCGTAGCGATGCGTTTCGCCGCCGCGAATCTCGATCAGCGCTCCGGACAGCACCAGGACGAATCGCGTGTGCGGGTGCGCGTGCCGATGTACGCGCTGACCGGCGGCGTACTGCACCTCGGCGAGCAGCAGGCCTCCGACCTTGCGCCATCGCAAAATGTCGCCGTGCGTGAAGTTCTTCGGCGGCTGGGCGTAAACCATCGTCGCGGTCGAGGACGAGTATACGCGTTACCGCGCCGTGCGTGCAGTGACGCACGGCGCTGCGTCGGCGCCGTCCTCGTCTTCGCCATCGACGGCGTCCACTACGGCTACATCCGTGGCGTCACCGTGATTCGCCAATCGCTGGCCTGCTGTGATCACGCGAATCCGGCTTCTCAGGCGACCCACAGCGCCGCAGGTCAGGCGAAAGGGCATTCGGTCTGACTCGGCGAGTTCGTTCGGCAGGAACACGGGACGCATCAGGCCGACCGTATCGTGGTTCGGAATGGCCAACAGGACGTGACCGATTTCGTGGGCGAGCACTCGCCCCAATGCACGTGCGAGCTCGTAGTCCTGTTCGCTCTGCAGGATCGCCGCCCGACGATTGGTCTGCAGCGCCAACACCCGCTGCGTCGCGTTGAACGACACGAGAATCGGTCGGCGGCTCAGGCCTTCGAGCGTCAGCGTCGCCTGGCCGAGGATGGCGGGGCCGCCCGGTATGGCGATCCCGGGCAGCCTCGGCGCGACAATCACCTCTAAAGGCGATTCTCCCGCGCCGGCGCGCACGGCGCTCGTCTCATCCCATCTCAGGTCAACGCCGTAGGGCCGCCACAGGTTTGCCGTTTCCTCCTTGAGAACGCGCGTGTCGATTGCTGTCGCGATCGAACGATCGATCCGCAGGTGCACGCCAACTTCGAATCGTTCGGAATCGCACACATCGACCGCGGCGCCGGCGAACAGGCGCAACGCCGCGAGCAGGGTCATCAGCCGAAGTCCGGTTTCCACGTCGCCTCTCCTCGATGGACGCGGCGCGCTGTGCCACGTCGTCCGGAGCAGCGCCGCCTCTATGTCTGGTAGGCGTGCCGGACCGAAAGGGCTTCAGGTCGGGACGCTGTAGATGGGGACCGCCGGGTGGTGCTGAAAGGTTTTCCGGGCTCCTGTCCTATAGGTCTGAGGAATGCCACCTAGCTCGTCGACTGCGGTTGTTGTTCGATTTGGGCCTCGCGCGCCCGAACGAGAAGCCAGGACTCATGTGTTTCCACCCGACACATTGAAGGACGAGAGGGGCCTGACAGCTCTCGCCCTGGATCGTTTGCTTGCATGGCTGGACGACGGGGTCGACTCCCAGGGGCAGAACTACCTCGAAATGCGCCGTCGGTTGTCGTCATATTTCGACCGCCGGAATCGCCAGTCCGCCGACGAGCTTGCGGATGAAACCCTCAACCGGATCGGCAGGACGCTGGAAAAGGACGGGACCATCGCCACGACCCCGCCGGCGCGCTACTGCTACGTCGTCGCCCGGTTCGTCCTGCTCGAGGATATCCGGCGCCAACGCGCGACGGTCCCGCTGAAAGAGCCGTGGGCAGCCGACGCCTCGACCATCCGCCGCGCCGGAGGCGATGCCGCGGACGCTGATCGCGCCGAACAGGAAGAACGCCTCGAGTGTCTGGATCGCTGCCTCGAGGAATTGAAGCCTGACCAGCGCGAGCTCGTCATCGAGTACTACCGCGACACCGGCCGGCAGAAGATCGAACGCCGCCGTGATCTGGCGAACCGGCTCGGCATCACGATGAACGCGCTCGGCATCCGCGCCTGCCGCATTCGGAACACGCTCGAAGCCTGCGTCGAGGGCTGTTGCCAGGAAGAGCGACGGATTTGAGGTCGTCTCCCACTATCGGAACGAGGCGGTCAACCATGGTGAGACATGTCCCTGTTGCGTGAGTCACAACTAGACGACCGGTTGATGGTGCGCTACCTGCTGCGGCTCCTGCCGGACGAGGAGGCGGATCGTCTCGACGAAATGAGCATCGCCGACGACGAGACCGCGTGGAGACTGCGGGTCGCCGAAAACGATCTCGTGGACGCGTACGTAAGCGGGGCCCTGACCGGCGAGACGCTCGAGCGCTTCGAGTCGTACTATCTCGCCTCGGGGCGCCGGCGTCAGAAAGTAGAGTTCGCGCGCAGTCTCAGAACCGCCGCAGCATCACGAGAAGTCCGATCAGCGCCAGCTTCAATAGCGGCGTTGTCGCGGAGGTGGTGGGGCATGGCCGCAGCCGCGGCGCTGGTGCTGGCCGTCAGCGGAGCGATGGTGTGGCAGGACGCTCGACTGCGGACCGAGCTCGACCAGGCGCACAAGCAGACGGCGGCGCTGGACCGCCAGGCCCGCGATCTGGAGCAGCAACTTCAAAACGGCCGGGCCGCCACCGTCGCAACCGGCCGTGGATCGGCCCCAGTCCACACCACCCTGACCACACAATCGCCTGCCCGGACTGCACCTGTTCTCACCACCGTCGCGCTGGTGTTGCTGCCGCAAACGCGATCGGTCGGAACGGTTGCCGAACTCTCCGTGCCGCCCGGCACTGACCGCGTCGCGTTCGATCTCCGGCTCGAGTCCAATCGGTTTCCCCGCTATCGGGTCGTAGTGAAGGATCCGGCGACCGGCGAGCCGATATGGCAAAGCGGCGAGCTGATCGCGCGTTCGGTCGATGATCAAGCGACGGTGTCCGGTGTCTTCCCTGCCAACCTGCTCAAGTTTCAGCATTATTCGATTGAGGTCACCGGTCGCGCGGATGGCGACGCGGAATTCGTCGGCAGCTATGCGGTGCAGATCGTGGGCCGGTAGCGACCCTGCGCCGGGGCCGCCGTGACGCCGGAATGAGACCAGGCAGAACTCTCCTCGGCGTGCTCTGCGCCGTCCTGCTGGCGACCACCGGCTCCGCACAAAACCAGCCGGATGACCTGACACTCGAGCCGGGGAGGGCCATCGAGCGCCAGTTGACGCGCGGCGAGGAGCACCGCTACCGGATCGCGCTGACCGCCGGCGAATGCGTCAACGTGGTCGTCGAGCAGCTCGGGATTGACGTAATCGTCCACGCCCGCGACCCGGGCGGCGCGCTGATTGCCGACTTTCAGGACGAGGTCCGAATTCGCGGCCACGAGCCGGTCGAAGTGGTCGCCAACGCGAACGGGGCTTACACACTCACGGTTCACGCTGCCCCCGGCAGTGTCGCGCCCGGCGTGTACGCCATTCGCTTGATCGGACGCCACCCTGCCAGCGATGCCGACCGCGCGATCCAGGAATCGAGAACACTACGCGGGACCGCTGCTCGTCTGCAGCAGGCGGGCACCCTCGACGAGTCGAAGCGACAGTTCGATCGGGCGCTGCAGATCGCCGAGGGTGTGCGTGGGCCAGGCGATGTGTACGTTGCGGAACTGCTCGCCGACCTGGCCGCCAACCGGCTTGACGCGAGGGACTACACGGGCGCAGAGCAGCTGTTTCGGAGGGCGCTGACGATCTTCAACCGGACGCTGGGCGTGGAACACCCGCGGACGGCGATGGTCCATGCCCGGCTGGCATTTCTGGACCACCGTACGGGTCAGCATCCCGAGGCGGAATCGCTGCTCGAGCACGCGCTCGCGATCGTCGAGCGAACCTTGGGACCCGATCATCCGTGGGTGGTTCGCTGCCTGCTGACGCTGGCCAATTTCAGAGACGATGCGGGAGACCTGCGGAAGGCCGAAGAGATCGACCTCCGTGCCATCGCCATCGCCGAGCGAACTCGCGAGACCGACAGCATTTTGTATTCGGATCTGCTGAACAACCTGGGCGATGTCTACCGCCAGAAACACGACTACGCAGGGGCCGAGCGCCTGTTCCTGCGATCTCTTGCACTCGGCGAGAAACTGCGGGGCCCGAACAGCTATTACGTCTCCACCGCCTACCAGAATCTCGGGATCATCGAACGCGATGCCAAACGCTACGCCGAGGCCGAGTCGTACTACCAGCGCGCGCTGACGATCAGGGAACGGGTGCTCGGACCGGAGCACCCCGACGTCGCACAGCTTCTCAACAATCTGGCCAACATCTACCACGCCACCGGCGACGATGACCGATCGCTGGAGACGCATTTCCGCGCGCTGCGCATCTGGGAAGCCAACGGCGGCCCCTACATGCGGGGGACGCTTCTCTCGGTCGGCAACATCGCCAGGACCTACGCCGCGCGAGGCGACATCGAGAAGGCGATCGTCTTTCAACGCCGTGTCGACGCCATCATCGAAACGCAGCTCGCCCTGAATCTCGCAGTCGGCTCCGAACGCCAGAAGATGGCGCTGGTGGACAGCATCTCGGAGCGTACGGACCGGACGATTTCGCTGCACCTCCGTGAAGCGCCAGCCAACCCGGATGCTGCAGCGCTCGCCGCGCTGGTGCTGCTGCAGCGCAAAGGGCGCGTCCTCGATGCGATGGCCGATACGCTGGCGGAGGCTCGCAAGAGGATCGCCGATCCTGCGGATCAAACGCTGCTCGATCAGCTCACCACCACGGCCGCGCAGTTGTCGCGCGTGACGCTGAGCCGGCCCGAACAGATGTCGTCCGGCGACAAACGGAAAGCCGTCGCCGACCTGGAAGCTCGCAAGGAAGACCTTGAAGCGCAGCTGAGCCGGCACAACGCGGAACTGCACGCACGCATGCAGGCGGTCACGCTCGAATCGGTGCAGTCGGCGATTCCCGACGATGCAGTGCTGGTGGAGTTCGCGGTTTTCCGCCCATTCGATCCCAGGACGGAGGGCAACGATGACGCGTACGGGCCGCCCCACTACGCGGCGTACGTCGTCCGCAAACACGGCCCGCCGGTCGGCCGCGATCTCGGGGCGACGCGGGCGCTCGATGACGCGATCGATGCGCTGCGCAGGGCGTTGCGCGATCCGGCGAGCACCGACGTGAAAGAGCGCGCCCGAGCGGTTCACGAGCAGGTGATGCGTCCGCTGCGCGCGTCAATGGGCGACGCCAGCCGCCTGTTGATCTCACCCGATGGCGAGCTGAACCTGGTCCCGTTCGAGGCGCTCGTCGACGAAGATGGCCGGTACCTGATCGAGCAGTATGCGATGAGCTACCTCACGAGCGGACGCGATCTCCTGAGGATGCAGATACCGCGTCTCTCCCGCAGCAATCCCGTCATCGTCGCCGATCCACTGTTCGGCGAGCCGGCCGCGAACGGCAAGCAGGTGACACGACAGACGCCTGACGGGAACGCTCGGCCGACCACGACGACCACCGCCACTCGGACCGCGATCTACTTCGCGCCGATCGGCGGCACCGCACAGGAAGCCCGCGCGATCAAAAACCTGTTTCCCGAGGCGACGCTTTTGACTGGGCGCAACGCCACGAAAGCCGGGCTGCAGCGGCTGGATGGACCTCGCCTGCTCCACATTGCGACCCACGGATTCTTTCTGCAGGATGTCGCCGGGCAGAAGCCGCAGTTTGCGGCGCCGGTCGGCAGCATCCGTGCCGCGGCCGCGAGCGACGGCGCGCAGAACCCTCTGCTGCGGTCTGGCCTCGCGCTGGCCGGCGCAAACGTCGGACCTGCTCAGGAAGACGATGGCATCCTGACGGCGATGGAGGCGTCGAGTCTGAGACTCTGGGGAACAAAGCTGGTGACGCTGTCGGCGTGCGACACCGGCGTCGGCGAGATTCGAAACGGCGAAGGCGTCTACGGGCTGCAGGCGGGCATTCGTTATCGCCGGAGCGGAAACGCTGGTCATGACGCTCTGGCCGGTCAGCGATGCGATCACCCGCGAGCCGATGGAGGCGTACTACGCCGGCCTTCGAGCGGGATTCGGTCGCGGTGATGCCCTGCGGCAAGCGAAGCTGGCGATGCTGAAGCAAAAGGACCGGCAGCATCCGTTTTACTGGGCCAGTTTCATCCAGTCCGGCGAATGGGCCGGCCTCGACGGCGTCCGTTAGTGCGACACCAGCGACCCACCGACCACTCTTGCCGAAAGAGCTCAGCCGGTTTGACCCTATAACGGTGAAGCGTCCGCGATGCCGCGGCGCCACGGGAGGTCCGTCAGGTATGAGCATCACGCGTCGCGCCCTCGTCTTCGCGGCATTGCTCGCCCCGCTTTCGGCGGCGTCCGCTGCGTCTGCTGAACCGGGCTGGTCGCAACACACGTCGCACGATACCGATTCGTCGGCGGCGCTGGTCGAACGCGTGCGTGAGGCCACGCGTCTGTTTCAGGATGTCCGGCATGCACTACTGGCCGGCTACAAGCCGTTTCTGGGCTGCGTCAGCGGCGCACAGGAGGGCGCGATGGGCGTGCACTACGTCAATTCGGAGCTCGTGGCCGACGGCGAGCTGGACGTGAATCACCCCGAAGCGTTGCTCTACGAATCCAGGAATGGTGTCCCTCGCCTCGTCGGCGTGGAGTACATCGTCATGTTCGATGCATGGCATGCACGTCACGCCGAGCCGCCGGTGCTCGCGGGCCAGGTGTTCCACTACGAGGCCGGCCCGAACCGGTTCGGGCTGCCGGCGTTCTACGAATTGCACGTGTGGGCGTGGCGGGATAACCCGAGAGGCGCGTTCGTCGACTGGAACGCGCGCGTTTCCTGCAAACGCCAATAGCGGCACAGTCCGAGACGGTCACAGCCGAGCTGCGGGAAGCCGACCAACCGGTGTCACAAAAACCCGCCGAAGCTGTCGGACTTGCCGCTTGACCCGGCGTGCGCCGTGCGAAACGATCCCGCCTTTCAACGAACGGATTGAGACACCGGCCGCGCCGAACGCGACTCGCGGCGAAAGGACGACCGATCATGGCCAAACGCACCAGGACGCGAAAACGCGCCAGTCCCACGCGCCGTTCGACGACCACCGGCGCGACGATGACCCTCGATCAGTTTCTGGCAACAACTGGAACGCTGAGCACCGCGGCGCGAACCCGCCTCGTGGATCAGGCCGAGATGATGTTCCGCTCGATGTACGTGCACCTGCCGCTCAAGCGGGCGATGCACGCGACCGATCCGGTGCAGCGTCTGCGGCTGCTCGGCCTCCACCTGCGCGCGCTCACGGAACGTCAGTTTCATGATGAGTTGATCGACATCTTCACCGACATTCGCGATCTTCACACCAACTACATTCTGCCGGCGCCGTACGCGTCGAAGACGGCGTTCCTGCCATTCCTGCTCGAGGAGTTCACTCAGGATGGAGAACGCAAATATCTGGTCTCGAAGATGCTGCTCGGTTTCAGTCATCCCACATTCAAGCCGGGCGTGATCGCCACCTCCTGGAGCGGCGTGCCGATCGACCGCGCGGTTGATGTGAACGCCGAACGGCAGGCCGGCAGCAATCCCGATGCGCGGCACGCCCGCGGGCTCGAGGCACTGACGATCCGCACGATGGCGATGTCTACTCCGCCAGAAGAACACTGGGTCATCGTCGGCTATCTCGATGGCAAGACACGGCGCGAGCTGCGCCTCGATTGGCGCGTATTCGAACCCGATCCCGGACCCGCGGGACGGAGTGTGGCCAGCGGCAGTCGCGAGTTGCGGAGCGAACGACTCTCTCTCGGTCTCGACCTGCGGACGGAACTGGCGCGCCGCGCCAAGAAGGTCCTGTTCAATCCCCGCGCGATGGTCGCCGAGCGCGCCTCGATGAGCGTCCGGTCGAGCGGCAAGGCCAAGGTCAATCTCGCCGAGACGAGCACGATGCCTGATGCGTTCGCCTTTCGCACGGTGAACACGCCGAGCGGCGCCGTTGGCTACATCCGCATCTGGACCTTCATGGTCGACGACGAGGATAAGTTCGTGGCGGAGTTCGTGCGGATGGCAGGGCTGCTGCCCCAGAACGGCCTCATCGTGGACGTCCGCGGCAACGGCGGCGGCAACATCATGTGCGCCGAGAAACTGCTGCAGGTATTGACGCCGCGCCCGGTGGAACCGACGCTGCTGTCGTTCATCAACTCGGAGCTGACACTCGAAGTCTGCAAGCGGAACGACTGGGTTTCCTCGTGGGCGCCATCGATCGCGGAATCGGTCGAAACCGGCGAGATCTATTCGCAGGGCTTTTCGCTCGAACCGTTCGAGTTCTACAACCAGATCGGCCAGCGCTACCAGGGGCCGGTGCTGTTGATTACCGATCCGCTGTGTTACTCGGCCACCGACATCTTCTCGGCTGGATTCCAGGACAACCAGATCGGGCCGATCCTGTCAGTCGGAGGCCGGACCGGTGCGGGCGGCGCGAACGTGTGGGACTACGATCTGCTGCAGCAGGTGCTGCCCGGACGGAAGAATCCGTTCCGGCCGCTGCCGCAGGGCGCGTCGTTTCGCGTCGCCGCTCGCCGCGTCGTCCGCTCGGGCACGCATCGTGGCGTGCCGCTCGAAGATCTCGGCGTCTCGCCCGACAAGACTCACGACATGACGAAGACCGACCTGCTGAACGACAACCGCGACCTGCTGGCCAAGGCCGGCCGGATCCTGGCGACGCTGCCCAGGCCCACGCTCGATCTCCAGGTGACGGCGCTGCCCGGCGGCACGAGCCGGGTGACCTTGGTCACGAAGGGGCTCGACCGGGTGGACATCACCGTGGACGGGCGTCCACGCGCGACGGTCGACGTGACCGGTGGCACGGTGACGGCCGAAATCCCGCAACCGGCCGCCGGCACCCACGAGATCGCCGCACACGGGTTCAAGGCAGGTGTGTTGACCGCGGTCGCCCACGTGACGGTGTAAAAGAGGCGCGCGCGATCAGGGACGGCCGTCGCAGTGGTGGTTGACCACCTCGTCGCGCTTGGTCTTGAATGCAGCGACCCACTGGTCAACTGTGCCGGCATCCTCGTGATGGTTGGTGGCATCCCACCGCTGGGGGAATCGCGAGACGTCGAACAGATCGTGCAGTTGTGCGTCCGTCAGCTGGACCAGAAGGTCGGCCAGAAACTGCCGTCCCTCTTCGGAAATTCGCGGATTCTCGAGAGTGCCGGTCAGCGACTTCGGCAGATAGGCGACGCAGTGGGCCGGATCCTGCCAGACCGGCGCGCGTGACCACTCCTTCAGGTTGACGCCGCCGACACTGGCCCGATTGAGCTCGTTCGCATGTCCAAACGTCTGCCCGAGGTCGTGCACCAGCATGAAGGGACGGGCGCAGTCCGAATCGGCGGCCGGCTTTCGGTCGTCGTCGCCCGGCAGACAGATCAGCCGCTGTTGTTCCGCTTTGCTGTCGGTGTGCTGGACGAATGCCGCCAATAGTTTCAGCGCGTCACGTTGGGCCACCGGCGCGCCGCCGGCAGCTGTTTGTACTTCGTCAAGCTCCGGCCAGGCCCACCCGGTCTTCTTCGAGGTCTCGAGCTCCCGGCCGGGCGTCTTCCGCTGAATCGTGGCGACCGCCGCGTCCTCAGGATGAACCGTAGCCGGACAGCCGTTGCACGTGACGCTGACCGGATACATGCGCTCCGCGCCAAAGCCGAGCGCCCAGAACAGACGACTGGCCGCGACCTCGGCGTACACCTCTGGATTGTGCCTTCCGTACTTCACCTTCACGTCATCGTCCGGCGGAATGACGCAGGTGAACTTCGGTGTGTTGCCGGACATCTTTTTCTCGACGTAAGTACAGGTAACGGGCGCATCCGGCGCGAAGGCGCCTTTGCCCTTCGGCCCGATCCGCAGATCCATCGACGCCACGTCCGTGGCTGACCAGATCTGCGCGTGCTGAATCGCCGCACGCCTGGCGTCGGGCGTAGCGAAGGGCTTGGAGGAGGAGGCGGCGACGTGCGCGCAGGCGCCCAGCGATGTCGCCGTCAGCGTGACAGCGGCGAGGGTCAGTAGACGGCTCATACGTTCACTGCAGCAAGAATGCATCCAATCATCGCTACCTCTACCAGCGCAGGTTCACCAGACAGTTGGCGACGATGATGGATGAGGTGGCTATCGGCCGGCGTTGATCGCCGTGGCTTCGCTGAAGCCGTCAATCGCCAGGAAGGTGTTGTTCAGAAGCACTGCGCCAAACATCACCCAATACAGGTTCGGTGCGACCGCCTGCAAGTTCTGTTCGACGTACGTCAGAAGGACGGCGCCGACCGTCAGCGCGAGTCCGAGCGGAATCCGGCGACCGTTGTAGGCGGTACCCAGACCCATCAGAAAGAAATTCAGCAGCGCAGCCAACCAGGGCATCTTCTTCTTCATGTCGTCACCTCCAGAGTCGGATTAGCGGGCACGCACGGCAATCGAGTCCGCACACTATATCCAGTTTTGGTTCGATGACGAGGCTGTGCCCCTCGCAGCAGCGGTGACGCCGCGCAGAACCGGGCCACGCATCGCGCAGTAGACTAGCGCCATGAACAAGCTGCTGCCAGCCGCGATGATGCTCGCGGGAGGCGTGCTCGTCGGCCATGGACAAACGATGGCGCCGCGGCCGGTGCATGTCACGCTCCACGAGGGCACGAACATGGCGGCGGCGATGTCGCCGAATGGCCGCACGCTGGCGATCGACCTCCTCGGGACGCTGTGGACAATGCCGGCGGAAGGCGGTGCGGCGACGGCGATCACCGACATCTTCCTCGATGCGCGACAGCCCTCGTGGTCGCCGGACGGCAGGCGCATCGCGTTCCAGGCGTACCGGGACACCACGTGGCAGATCTGGACGATCGCAGCCGACGGCAAGGACCTGAAGCCGGTCACTGCGAGTTCGTTCGACGATCGCGAGCCGGCGTGGTCGCCTGATGGCAACCTCATCGCGTTTTCGTCCGACCGCGGCGGCAGTTATGACATCTGGGTGTTGACGCTGGCGACGGGCGCGGTACGTCAGCTCACGAAGGGTGATGCAAACGAGTTCATGCCGTCATGGCGCAGCGCCGCGGAGGTCGCTTACGTGTCGGACCGACGCGACCGCCCCGGCATCTATGCCACCCCGCTGACGTCCGGCGGCACCGAGACGCTCGTGGCATCGGCCGACGGCGCGCTTGCAGCTCCGGCCTTCGGACCGAATGGCACCGTGGCGTTCAACGCTGTCGCGGGCAGCCACAGTCGTCTCATGGTCGGCGATCGTCGTCCCGAGCAGGATCGAGGGACGACGGGCGCAGGTCGCAACGAGCCTGTCGAGGGGCGAAACGTCGCCGATCCCGACGAGGACGTCTTCCCGTTTCGTCCGCAGTGGCTTCCAGGCGGTGAGGTCCTGTATACGGCAGACGGCAAGATCAAACGCAGGCCGGCGGCCGGCGGCCCCGCACAGATCGTGGAATTCACTGCGGAAGTATCGTTCACGCGTCCTGCGTTCACCCCGAAGCGGCATCGTTTCGACCTGACAGGCCCGCAACCTGTTCGCGGCATCATGCATCCGGCAGTGTCGCCGGACGGCCGCCAGATTGCGTTCGCGGCGCTGGGCGATTTGTGGCTGATGCCGATCGACGGCGCCCCTCGTCGTCTGACCTCGGACCCGGCGCTCGATACGGCGCCCGCGTGGTCGCCTGACGGCCGCTCGCTCGCCTACGTGTCCGATCGGAGCGGCACGATGAACCTCTGGACGCGCGACGTACAGACCGGCGCCGAACGGCAGCTCACCCGCCTCACGACCGCGGCGACATTTCCGGCATGGTCGCCTGACGGCGGTCGCATCGCGTTCGTCGATTCGGACGGGCAGTTGCAGGTCGTTGATGTCCGCAGCGGCTCCGTCCGGAAGATCCACGATCACTTGAACGAGCCCGGCCGTCCGAGCTGGTCGCCCGACGGATCCGCCGTGGTCGTGTCGTCGCTCAAGGTGTACTCGACGCGTTTCCGCGAAGGGGACAACGAGATTCTGCGCGTCCCGCTCGACGGTTCCGCGGACCGGTGGTTCGAACCGGCGCCCCACACATCAATCGGGATGCGCGAAGACTCCGGCCCCGTGTGGTCTCCTGACGGAAAGCAGATGGCCGCGATCGTCGACGGTCTCCTCACGGCGTGGCCGGTCGCTCCCGATGGTGCACCGCTCGGGCCGCCTCGGCCGGTGACCACCACGCTCGCCGGGTCTCCGACGTGGACCGCCGATTCACGCCAGATCCTGTGTCAGACCGACACGGGCATGAAGCTGATCGACGTCGGTGCGCGCCGAAGTGTGCGCGACATCGTTCCCAACCTCACGTGGACACCGGCCTCGCCGTCGTATCTCGCGTCCGGCAGCACCGACCAGACTCGAACGGTCCATGCCGGCCGCTTCTGGGACGGCCACAGCGATACGCTCCAGCACGACGTGGACATCGTCATCGACGGCCATCGGATCACGCGCGTCGAACCGCATCGTGCCGCGCACACGGGCACGGTGATCGACGCGTCGAACGAGACCGTCATTCCAGGCCTGATCGAAATCCACACGCACCTGAGCGAGGACTTCGGCGAGGCGCTCGGCCGCGCGTTTCTCTCGTGGGGCATCACCACCGTCCGCAACCCGGCGACCAACACGTTCGAGACGATGGAGTTCCGGGAAGCGTTCGAGTCGGGTGCGCGCGTCGGTCCACGGCTGATTACGACCGGCGAACCGTTCGACGGGACGCGCATTTACTATCCCGGCGGCACGTCGCTCAGCGACTCGGGTCAGGTGCCGCTCGAGCTGCAGCACGCCAAGGACTTCGGCTACGACTTCATCAAGACCTACGTGCGGCTCCCCGATCTGATGCAGAAGCGAATCATCGAAGCGGCGCACGCGATGGGGATGCCGGTGACGTCGCACGAGCTGTATCCGGCCGTGGCCTACGGCGCTGACGGCGTCGAGCATATTCGAGGCACGAGTCGTCGTGGCTATTCGCCCAAACTCAGCCTGCTCGGGCGGTCGTACCAGGACGTGATCGATCTGCTCACCGCATCGAAGATGACGCTGACGCCGACCATCGGCATCCAGGGTGGCTTTCGTCTGCAGACGCTGCGCGACGCGTCGTGGCTCGAGGATCCGCGGATGCAGGCGCTGTATCCGCGTGCCGTCATCGACCGCTGGCGCGCGGACACCCGCACGCCGGCGTCAGCTGCGGCACTCGAGGAAATGCAGCGTCTCGTCACGCCGCAGGAGCACACGGTGTTTCGCGTCGTCCGAGGCGGGGGGCTGGTGACGGCCGGCACGGATGCGCCGATCAATCCGTACGGGCTCAGCCTGCTGATGGAGCTCGAGAACTACGCGTCGGCCGGTTTGACGCCGTTGGAGGTCCTGCGGACGGCGACGACGATCTCCGCCGACGCGATGGGTGTCGGCGCCGACATCGGCAGCATTCAGCCTGGCCGGCTCGCCGATCTCGCGTTCATCGACGGCGATCCGTTGCAGAACATCAAGGATCTGCGGCGGGTGCAGCGTGTGATGAAGGACGGGCAGATCTACACCGTCTCGTCGCTGGTCGCGGGTCGATAGTGTCAGCGCGGCAAGGCCGCCATCAACGTCAGACAGCGGGCTGAAGGGACGGGAGCAGCGCCGCCATTGCCTGGTCAGAGACTCTCTCTGGAAAGAAATGAGCTGCAGGTAGACGGACGGCTTCGTATGTTCAGTGCCGGGGGCGGGCATCGAACCCACACGCCCCTTGCGGGACCCAGGATTTAAGCCCGCCGGTGTCTTTTCGATCATGCCGCGCGCGACGAAGATCGCCGAATTGAGCGCACGACGTGCACAGCTGTAGCCCGGATAGTGCGGCGCCTCGACGCGCGTCAGATCCTGATAGAGACTGGGCGCCCACTGGTCCGTCTCGCCGCCGATGAAGCCGCAGAAATGACCGAAGCCCGAACGCGTCCGGCACCGTCGAGAGCGGATAGTCAGGCTCGGCAATCGGAAGGACCGTGCGGTCCACGCCGCCGACGGCCGCCCACGGAGCAGATGCAATTCGGTACGTTTTTGACGAAGCGAGGCGAACGCTGGCGCGATGACGATTTGCTTATGAATCTGTTTCGCCTCATCAGTCTTACGGAATCTTCACGTGAATGCGTTGAACAGGAGGTGAAGACGACGGTCGAAGAAATATCACCGGACTTCCGAAACGGCATAGCGCATGTGATCCGCGCACGCCACGATGCGTCACGTCGTGAGTGAGGGACACGGGATGTGCGCTGAAGATCTGTCCGCGCCCGCAGGGCCTGGAAATACAAATGAACAACATGAAACGGGCGTCGACAGTGTGGATACCAAAGAGGTCAGGCGACCGCATCCGCCGCAGTGGTCGCACTGGCCATGCTGGTCTGCTCCAGCGTGGGCGCAGTTACAACGGCAGCCACGCGCCTGGGATTTCGACAACTAGCACCGCTATCGGTGACACACACATCAGGCCAATCAATCTCGGTGCACGCCAGACACGCCGACGCGCGTTCCTCGTGGCCGGTGTGAAACGTCGTTAATGCGTCGGGAGTTCGTTACAAAGGGAGTTCGATATGGCGTGGTCCACCGTCAATAACGTTCCCGCAAACATCGATACGATGCTGTTGCTCACTGACGGCAGCATCATGTGCCACGTCCTGGCATCTTCAAACTGGTACCGGCTTATCCCCGACAAGAGCGGGTCGTACAGCAACGGCAACTGGGTGAAGACGGCGTCCATGCTCAACGACTCCAATCTCACGGCGACGATGAACGGTCCGACCTACGGACCAGTTTTCTTCGGCTCCGCTGTGCTGCAGGACGGGACTGTCCTCGTCATGGGCGGCGAATACAACGTCAGCTACACCTCAACCTCGCCTGCGGTTGACGCCCTGGAGGTTCAGCTCTACGACCCCGTCACCGATAAGTGGACGATTCTGCCGGCGCCGACCGGTTGGACGGTCATAGGCGATGGGGCATCGACCGTCCTCGCCGATGGCCGAGTCTTGTTCGGCAACGCCGGCAACAATCAGATGGTGATCTTCGACCCGCTCACGCAGGCCTACTTCTTCACCTCGGCCAAGAACGATTCATCGTTCGAAGAGACGCTTACGCTGCTTCCCAATGGCGACGTTGTGACCGCGCAGTGCTCGAACGGCACCAGCTCGGAGCTCTACACACCGTCAACCGACAAGTGGCTCCAGATGGGCAGCACCGGCGTGACCCTTCCCCAGGCATGCCCTGGATTCGTGGCCGAGATTGGCCCTGCCATCTTGTTGCCGAACGGAAATGTCTTTGCTATCGGCGCCACCGGCAACACGGCCATCTATACACCCGGTGCCGCCGGAGTCGCTGGAACCTGGTCCAATGGACCGACCCTCGTCGACTCCGGCAATAACACGCTGTTTCCGATGGATGCGCCGGCCTGTCTGATGACGAACGGCCAGGTGCTCCTCACGGCGAGTCCGACCAACCCGTGCAAGTATCCGGGGCCGACCACATTCTTCTTTTACGATCCGTCGACCAACAAGGCGACGATCACGCCCGGCCCCTCGAACAACAGCACCGCCTGCTTCCAGGGCCGCTTGCTCCTGTTGCCGTCGGGCGAGGTGCTGTACTCGAATCAGTCAAGTACGGTCGGGATTCTCCCCTCGGTCGGCGCCGCGCAGGCGGGCTGGGCTCCGACCATCACCAATTGCCCGAATGCATTGATCCTGGGCCACACGTACCAGATCTTCGGCACCCAGTTCAATGGCCTGTCGCAGGCATGCAGCTACGGCGACGACGCCCAGATGGCCACCAACTACCCGATCGTGCGTCTGCAGGACAATAGCGGCAACGTCTTTTACCTGCGCACCGCGAACCACTCCACGATGGGTGTCGCTACCGGCGCGGCGACGCAGGTCAGCACCTTCGTTCACGTTCCCACCAACATTCCCGAAGGCCAGTACAACCTGTTTGTCGTCGCCAACGGTATTGCCTCCGCGCCTTTCGCCGTCAGCGTCGGCACGCAGGATTGCGTCATCCGCCTGGAGATGTCCAACTTCACCATCGGCGAGGTAACCGCACAGCAAGGCCTCGCGGGCAACGGCAACTTCGACAACGCGCTGTACGTCGAGGTCGAGGGCTTCAGCCAAAGCACTATCGGCAGTGCGGTCCCGAGCATAGCGCCGCCCATCAGCGGGCTGAAATATGTCTCGACCGGTCCCGGCTCTCCGAACGATCCCACTGTGCCCGCCAACCAGCCGCAGCGGTTTACGTTCCCCTTCCAGGCCCAGTTCACCAACACGGGAATGTTCACCGCTGCCAACCAGACCCTGGTCGTCACCGCGAAATTTACCGCAGGTGGCAAGACGGTCACCAACGACGCGCAGATCGTGCTGCAGGAGACGCCGAACCCGTACATGTTCCACGGCGGCAGCGGTGCCGGTGCCGAGTGGTATCTCAGCGTCGACATCAAAGTCTTTCAGATCAAAGCCGGCCAAAAAATGTTTGGCTTGACCGCCGGGCAAGGCACGAGTCCACAGGACGGCGCCACCACCTGGATTCAAAAGACGATCGACAATCTCAATGCCGACGCGGCCCTCGGCGCGGTGTTTGACGGCCTACCCTCAGACGAGGACACTGCATCGTTGAACCTGCTGCAGAAGGACACCTCCGGAAACAACATCTACAACTTCGCTCTGGCGCGCGTCCGCTACCAGGACTCGCAGGTAGCGTCGAATGTCGGCGTGTTTTTCCGGTTATTTGCGGCGCAGGAGATTGCCACCACCTACGATCCGGCATCCACATACTTCTCCTACAAGAGCGGTTCCACCGTCGTCCCTGTCCTCGGCGTACAGGGAGACGAGATCGTGACGATACCGTTCTTCGCCGGCCCGCGCGTAGATGTCTCTCAGCCACTCAGCGGGCAACCTGACCCCAAGAACATCCGCACGATCAACCCTGACCCGCTGGGCGCCGTGGTCGATACGTACTACGGATGCTGGCTGGACATCAACCAACCGAACGACCTGCGGTTCCCAGACCGGATGGTGGGGAACACGCCGGCCGACTACAAATTCGGGCCATACAGCAGCTTCAACAACCTGGTGTCGATTCTTCAGCTGGTGCGCAGCGAGCACCAGTGCCTCGTCTGCGAAGTATCTTTCGCTCCCGATCCGATTGCCACCGGCTCCGACCCCTCCAACACCGACAAGCTGGCGCAGCGCAACCTGGCGTTTGTGTCTTCGGCGAACCCCGGCGTCGACCCGTCTCGGCTTATCCCGCAGACGTTCGAGTTGAAGCCTTCGCCGGCGATCCTCAAGCTGGATCAGAAGCCAGATGAGTTGGTCATCGACTGGGGCAACATACCGCACGGAAGCACGGCTCAGGTCTATCTGCCGGGCGCAACCGCGGCCGCTATTCTGGCCTGGGCGGGCAAGCTCTACACGACCCACAACCTGAAGGCGACTGACTCGCACACCATCGAAGTAAACGCAGCGGGAACGACGTACATTCCGATTCCCAAGGGCACCAAGGTCAATTTCGCCGGCCTGCTGTCGGTTCAACTGCCGCTGGGCGTCAAGAAGGGCGACAAGTACGAGGTTGTCGTGCGTCAGATCACAAGCGACGACTACTCGAATAAGCAAACACAGATCCCGCAAATCCTGGTGCGAGACGCGAGAACGCAAGCCGTTGCATCGCCTCCGCCACCGACCCAATACGCATGGCGCCACACGGTCGGCATCTTCAAGCTAACCATCCCCGTAGACCACAAGGTCGACCTCCGGGAGAAGGAGGAGCGCTACTATGCAATTCTCCAGTTCATCGCGAAGTCGATTCCGACGGCCAGTCGCTGGTATCCCGTCTTTGAGCGCTACCTGAAGATCGTGGGCGGACGGGTGAAGGGATTTGGCGGTGATCCCGGATTGATCCTCCCATCCGGAACCGGCACCTTGCCGGGAGACGGAAAGCACGAACCAGGCGGCGGGGATCACGGCGGAGAGCATGGCGGGGAGCACCTGGATAAATTCGTAGGCAAAGTCGCAGGCCTCGTCTACGACCCCTTCGGCGACTTTGAGGGATTCATCCTCGAACAAGGATGCGAGCGGGTGCGGCGCTTCCGAAGCCGGGAATGCCGGCTGGCCAACATACTCCGAGAGGCCTGGAAGGATCGGGCTACGGTCATCGTGTTCACGGATTCCCGTGATGCAACCTGCCCAATCGAGGTGATCATTGGCGGCCCGCCGTCATGCTGCTGAAGAGGGAGAGCGGTCTAGGTCCTTTGGGATCTAGACCGCTTACCGCTCCAGCGCATCGATAGCTTTCGGTGTCTCTGCCACGGCGGGCTTTTCATCCGCCAGCCATGTGGGGAATCCATGACCGCGCACATCCCGATTGAGCGCGATGTTCTGGCAGCATTTCTGCCGGCGACGTCACATCAGCCGGCTTGCGGTCTACGGTTCGTCAACTCGCGAGGACTTTCGGCTCGACAGCGACTTCGATGTCCTCGTGGAATTCGAAGAGGGGGACGTGCCCGGCCTCGACTTCATGATGATCGAACGCGAGCTGTCAGAGCTCGTGGGGCACCACGTGGATCTCATCACACCGAAGTTCCTGATCCCGAGGATCCGTGAACAGGTCCTAAGCAGCATCCGGGTCTTGTACACCGCAACCTGAGTTGAGCAAGAGCGCTCAACGCCGCGAACGGCGTGAGGGGCTGGACCGAGTAACGTTCAGGCCGCCGAGAGTTTTCGGTTCGACATCCAGCGCCTAAGACCAGCCGCGGAGTATCTGATCGCGTGATCGGAAATCCGGCGCGCTAGCGGCAGTCTACGCGCTCGCCTTTGCACCCAGCGCCGCGTCACGCCCAACGCGTTCGCCACTTCCTCCGCCGTCATCAGCCTGTCGCTCGGTTCCTCTCGCGTCGCCGTGTCGGCCTGCGAGACCAGCAGCCGTGCGGTGAGCGCACCCTGCAGCGCCGATAGCGCTGACTGCTCTGATGCCAATTCCGCAACGAGCGCGGGAATCCGGTCGACCGGCACTTCGGACGCCGTGGATGGGTTCGCGATCAGCGCGGCAAGCAATGGGGAGAGCTGGCTACAGGGGACAGCCGCAAAGCCGCCAGGTTCGTTGACCGCGGTGGTCGCTGCTTCTGGCTCTCCGGCGACTGCGAAGGCCTCACCGAGGCTTTCAGCCATCGCTGACGACGGCGTCGCGCCCCGATGCGGTCTGCAACGGCATTGTCTCGACCGGCTGTGTCTGGCTGGCTTGGTTCGTGGTGCATGGCCTTCACAGACAATTGACGTTGCCTTGCGTGCGCAGTAGCGCGCCTGGTGCGAAGCAAGATGCGTGCTGGTACGATCCGTGGCGAGAACCGATCGACGCGCTGTCATTAGCAATCAACGATGGCCGATGAAGCGCAATGATGCGCCGTGGAGCGGGCTGTGTGAGATGGTCTGCGGTGAACTGCGATGGACCGTGCTTCACGCCGTTTGCGATCGATTGCCCTGCGTCTCGTCACGGGCGACTTGGTGTAGCGCACTGGAAACTGTCGACAGGCTGACGCTGTTCGCGAAGCAGTGGCGGACAGATCCGTCCACTTCCTCTATTCATCGGTATTCAGGCGGTTCTGGCGAATGAACGCGACGTGTTTCCGACAGCGGTGCATAGGAACTGGACGCTTTCTGTCACACCAGCTCGGCGATCACCAGTCTGAGGCTTTCCGAGTTTGCCGGCGTACCCAGGCGTATCAGAGTCAGCAACAGGGCTTGCTCGAAGGGTCCGAGCAGATCAGGCATCGCGTCCACAGTGTAGACATAAGCGAGACTGCCCGTATTTATCGAGTGTGTTGAATGCCGGGGGCGGGCATCGAACCCACACGCCCCTTGCGGGACCCAGGATTTTAAGCCGGTCTGAGGTCAATTGATGGCGGAACGAATTGGTCGTGAATTGGCTGTTTTTGGCCTGTTTTTGACGATCTCGCTCGCCGCCCGTGCCGCTCGGTACCCTCCGCCGACCCTTGATTCCTGCCAGTGTCCTGTCAGTACTAGAATTGCCGATTCAAGATCGACAAGGGCCGCACTCGCCTCCAAATGTCGGAACCGCGGCAGGTTCAAATCGCGGGTTCGCACCCAACATGATCTGGCGTTGTGGCGCCCAGCGGCTGAGAATTGAGCGACCTCCGGTCGTTTGGTGGTTCTTCGGCGCGACCGAACGAGCAACCCTCCGGTTAACAGGCGGACCAAGAAACGGTAGCCGCCCCACAGCACACCCACCAGCGACATGTTCTTTAGCAACACCCGATTGGCCGCGAGAGTAGGAACGCGGCCGCTGGCAAATCCGATCACCAGGAGCCGACCCTCCGGCGCGATGCACCGGGTGGACTGATCGAAAACGTCGCCGCCAACCGGATCGTAAATCACGTCCGCGCCGCGTCCATCGGTGGCCGCAAGGACGCTGTCCACCCAACCAATGTCTGAATAATCGCTGACGGCAACGGCGCCTTGCGCAAGCGCGAACGCGCGCTTGGCCGCACTGCCAGCCGTCGCGATGACCCGCGCGCCGAGGGGCTTTGCCAATCTGAATTGCCGACATCCCGGCACCGCTCGCACCCGCGTGCACAAGGAGGGTTTCTCCGGCCTTGAGCCGGCCACGATGGTGCAGCGCGAAATACGACGTGTGATACGAAATCGGAATCGCCGCTGCCTCCTCGAAGGTCATGCCCTGGGGTAAAGGGAACACGTTCGACGCCTTGACGACTGTGTACTCGGCGAAAGCGCGGCCCCTCGAAATGGCCATCACCCGTTCTCCGAGCCGGCATCCGACCACTTCATCTCCGATCGCGTCGACGATGCCGGCGACCTCCGCTCCAGGAATGAACGGAAACGGCGGCTTCACCTGGTACTTCCCCTGCACCTGCAAGACGTCGAAGAAGTTCAAGGCCGCCGTGCGGTTGCGGATGCGCACTTCATCCGGACCGGCCGCTGGTACCTCGACCTGCTCGAACACCATCGACTCGGGCTCGCCCCAAGCGTGCACCTGCCACGCCTTCAATTTAGATCCCCGCCTGCGACACGAATTTGGTCACCAGATACGAATCGATCGCTTCCGGACCACCTTCTGATCCGTAGCCGGAATCCTTGATCCCGCCAAAGGGGACTTCCGGAAGCGCGAACCCGAAATGGTTAATCGTGACCATACCGCTCTCGAGGGCGGCGGCAACCAGATTTGCCGTCTTCGCCGACTTTGTGTAGGCAAACGCCGCCAGACCGTACGGCAATCGATTGGACTCCTGGACGGCATCGTCGAAATTCGAGAACGGCACGATGGTGGCAACTGGGCCGAACGGCTCTTCGTTCATGACCCTGGCGTCGAGCGACGCGTGGGTGAGTACCGTGGGCGCGAAGAAGAAGCCGGCCTGCCCGGTGGCAGTCCCGCCCGTCTGCACCTCCGCGCCTTTTTGAACGGCGTCGGAAATCAGATCGCCGACAGCCGTAACGCGCCGCTCGTGGGCCAGCGGGCCCATCGTCGTCCCCGGCTCCAATCCATCGCCGACCTTGAGTGCCTTCGTCTCGGCCAGGAAGCTCTCGACAAAACCGTCGTAGACATCACGCTGCACCAGGAAGCGAGTCGGTGCCCAGCAGACTTGGCCCGCGTTCCGGAATTTGAGCGCCACCAGATTCTTGGCAGCGGCCTGGATGTCGGCGTCATCGAACACGATGACCGGCGCATGTCCGCCGAGCTCCATGGTCGCGCGCTTCATGTGTCGCCCGGCGAGGGCCGCCAGGTGCTTGCCGACCGCGGTCGATCCGGTGAATGAGATCTTTCGGATCACCGGATGTGGAATCAGGTACTCGGAAATCTGGGCTGGCGAACCGAACAGCAGATTAACGACCCCGGGCGGAATATCGGCCTCCTCGAATGCACGAAACAGCGCAGCGCATGAGGCCGGCGCTTCCTCGGGTCCTTTGAGGACGATCGAACAACCGGCCGCGAGCGCGGCCGCGATCTTGCGAACCGACAGGCTAATCGGAAAATTCCAGGGCGAGAATGCCGCGACTGGACCGACCGGCTCCTTAATGAGAAGCTGGTAAACGCCTTCTGCCCGTGCCGGGATCACCATTCCGTAGGTGCGCCGCGCTTCTTCGGCGAACCAGTCAATCACATCCGCAGCGCCCATTACCTCGGCGCGCGCTTCGACAAGCGGTTTGCCCTCTTCGACCGTGACCGTCGAAGCGATCGGTTCAACCTGCTCGCGCAGGATGTTGGCAGCCCGCCGCATCTTCTTGGACCGCTCGAAGGCCGAGACCTTCCGCCAGACTTTGAATCCCGCGTCGACCGCGGCTGCCGCCTTTTCGAGTTCGGGCTCGCCTGCATGCGATGCCGTTCCGACGGTCTCGCCAGTCGCCGGGTTGAGGACCGAGAGGGTGTCGCCGCTGGTGCTCTCGGTCCACAATCCGTTGATGAACAGTTTTGTCTGCGTAATCGGCATTCTTCTAGCTTACAGGTTTCTTTACCGGCGGCGGTTCCGGCTTATCGCCAGGCGCGCCGGTACCTGACCCTTCCGGCGCGAGCGGACGGATTAAGTGCGACGTGATCAGCCAGAGCGGAATCCAGAGCAGACTCAATCCACCGGCGGCATAGAACGCCCATCTCCAGCTGTGCTGATACGCAAAGTACACAGCAAAATGGGGCGCCAGACCACCGCCCAGACTCAAGCCCAGCTGGCTCATCGCTGTCCCGACACTACGTTCGGGCGATCGCAGGTACATGCCGATCGCTTTGCCCACCGCGGCGATCCCGCTCGCCTCCGCAACGCCGAGCACCGCCCGGCAGGCCAAGAGTGCACCGAATCCGTGGACCATCCCAGTGCTGATGCTGGCCATGGCCCAGACGAACGCCGCGACGCAAATGCCCCGATTGAGGCCGACCTTGTCCAGAAACCAAGTCGCTCAACCGCCCGGCAACCCGAGCCTCGTCGAAACACGCTTCAGCTCGCGTCAGGTCGCCGACCTTCCCATAGGCGTCGATCAACGCCGTGTAGGCGCCAGGCCCTGCGAGTCCGTGCGCGAGCGCCGCTGCAAAGTGCTGTCTCGCCGCATTGAGGTCGCCATATTTTCCGCACGCATCAATAACGGCCGCGTAACTGGCGATGCTCGCGAAGCCCTTGATGCCGGCCTCGTCAAGGAGTGCTGTTGCTTTCGGCAGGTCCCCACGCTTGCCATAGGCATCAATCAGCGACGTGAAGCAGAAGCCTCCAGCGATCCCATCTTGCTCCGCCTGGTCGAACAGATCCTGCGCGCCCACCAGCGAGCCTCTCTTCGCGATCGAGGAGATGACCGCGGCATACATGCCGTCGGTTGCCCACTTCAGCGTCCGCGCCCGAGTCAATGTTCCGAGCGCCAGCGGCACATCGCCCAGAACCAGAGCACACTGGATGATATCCGTCAGAATGTAACGGTCAGCGGCGTCGTTGACGATCGCCCACTCCAGGAGCGCAAGCCGATCTGAGGGCAATTCGTAGCGGAACGAATTGGTCTGAATTGGCTGTTTTAGGCCTGTTTTTGACGATTCTGTTCCCCGCCCGTACCGCTCAGTACCCGCCGCCGCCCCTTCATACCTGCCAGTGGCCTGTCAGTACAATGTTGCCAACCAGTCTCGACCTGCGCACGCATCTGGAATCTGGAGCCAATCACCTCGAATGAGGACGCAAGGCGTCCTCCTCGCGACCGATTGTCATCTGCAGTACCGTCCGAACACAGCCACCGACCAGAGGTTCGCTCCGAACGCGCCGCACTGGACTGCGTCCCGCCAGCACCCCAGCAGTCAAATCCGTCGAACACGCCCTGCAAGGCGCGCGAATCGCCCGCGAATCGCTTCCGAGGCTTCGAAGACTCAACATGAGTGGCGCCGCCTTGATCGTCAACAGCAAACCGCATAGCGTCAGGACGACGGCAACGTAGGCGGGCAACGGTCTACCTTGGGTGCCGCGACCGTCTCGCCCACAGCTGAGCGCAGCGGCGATCGAGAGCGCGCATCCACCGATCGCGAGCGTCGGATAGAGAATCAGGCCATTACCGAGATCGGCCTGACGACTAAAGGCCGCCCACGCCTGCGGGCCGAGCCTTGTCCAGGCAGGCCTTTGCACAACGACCCGGTCAAGCCCGATGCCTGCGAGCATCGCGTCGAACATTATGGCGGCGACCATCAGCGCTTGCGTGCGGCTCATGCGGAATCGTCACTCGTGAACGATTTGAATCTTCCAAAATGCGAGGAAGGATTCCCGCACAACGGGATGGCGCATGCCAGAATAATAGCTGCCGAGGACAGTCTCCAACATACGTCAGATGATGAGCAATAGCCTTAAGGAGACAACTGCGTGCCACTGCCACCACTCCTACTGCTTCTCTTGCTATGAGCGCGGTTGCGAGTCCCTCGCTCCCGCCGAAAGGACAGCGCCTCCTGCGTTTCTTGACGAAGCTCGGGCCGGGGCTGATCACGGGTGCGGCCGACGACGATCCCTCCGGCATCTCCACCTATTCGGTCGCGGGCGCGACGTTTGGGTATCTGCCGCTGTGGACGGCACTGTTCTCGTTCCCGCTGATGACGGCAGTGCAATTGATGTGTGCACGGCTGGGGCTGGTGACGGGGCTGGGCCTGGCCGGCGTCATACGGGCGCATTACTCGCGCTGGATACTCTGGGGCGCCTGCGCGATGCTGGTGATCGCAAACGTCATCAACATCGCGGCGGATCTGGGCGGCATGGCCGAAGCCGCCGGGATGGTGACCGGCGCGCCGGTCGCGCTGATGGTCCCCGCGTTTGGCCTGACGATCGTCTCGCTCCTGGCCTGGTTGTCTTATCGCACGATTGCGCGGGTGTTCAAGTGGCTGACACTCGTGCTCCTCGCTTATATCGTCACCGCCTTTGTCGCGCGCGTCGACTGGCGCCTCGCCGCCCAAGCGACCATCGTCCCGCAGATCGAATGGTCGAGGGCCTTCTTCTCTGTCCTCGTCGCGATCCTCGGCACGACCATTTCTCCGTATTTGTTTTTCTGGCAGGCGGCGCAGGAAGTCGAAGAAGAGCGGGCGATGGGTCGCGATCTGGCGCACCGCCAAGGCGCGACGGCCGAGGAACTGGACGCCTGCCGGACCGACGTCGCCACCGGGATGTTCGCCTCGAATGCCATCATGTACTTCATCATCATGACGACGGCGGCCACGCTGCACGCGCACGGCAAGACCACAATCGCCACCGCGCAAGAGGCGGCGGAGGCCTTACGTCCACTGGCGGGGGCCGGCGCGTACTGGTTATTTACGCTCGGACTCGTCGGCACGGGCGTGCTGGCCGTGCCGGTCCTGGCCGGATCGTGCGCGTACGCGATCGCCGAAGCGGCAGCGTGGCGCGGATCGCTGGACCGGAAGCCGGGGCGAGCGAAGAAGTTCTACGCTGTGCTCACCATTGCCATGGTGCTCGGCGTCGGATTGAATTACGCCGGGCTGAACGCGATCAAACTGCTCTTTACGACGGCCGTCATCAACGGAGTTCTCGCACCGCCACTCATCCTCATCGTTCTCCTGCTGACCGGCGATCGAGCGGTGATGGGTGACGCCGTCAATTCGCGCCTGGTCGCGGTTCTTGGCTGGCTCGCATTCGCGGTCATGACCGCAGCCGCGCTCGGACTCGTCGTCGCCTCTTAACCGCCTGTGCTCCATGCCGATTGCACTGGAAAAGCGGACGCGGCGTCTCGGTTGTGTGTTTTGCGAATTCCAGTATCTGTTGATCGGCTAGATTCGAGTGTGCCTTCTGAGTTGAGCCGTTCATTTCCACTAGAACTTAAAGCCGGCATCTGAACTGGTGTATTGGCAGTTCGTGATTGCCTGGCAACCCGCGTCGCCGCCGAAGTTATATCCGATGAATGGGCTGATGAATCAGCCAGTGCTTCTCGCGTACGGGAGTGAAGGGTTGAGATACGGACCGTCTCCCGAGGCGTGGCAACAATGTTGCGTTGGCCCGCACGTGGCTTCAGCCTCCGCTCCCGGTGGCCCCGCTCGATCAACACGCGGCCCAGGGAACGACGATCCACACCTCGAGACATATGGAGGCGCCACTCTCTGGCAGCTGGCGCGCCAATCGATGACGGCCTGGTCGAACGACTACGCCGCAAGCATGGGCGCCGCGCTCGCCTATTACACGCTCTTCTCGTTGGCGCCTTTGCTCCTACTCGTCATCGCCGTCGCGGGTGTCGTCTTCGGCGCCGATGCGGCCCGCGGCGAGGTGTTCGCACAACTGAGCAGCCTGATCGGTGCAGACGGCGCCACGGCGATCCAGGGGCTGCTGAAGAGCGCCAGCGCGCGCGGGACGAGCGGCCCGGCCTCGATTGTCGGTGTGGCGACCTTGCTCGTGGGCGCGACGTCCGTGTTCGCAGAACTGCAAACCGATCTCGACCGGATCTGGCGAGCGCCGGAGGTGGCCAAGCCGGCCGGCATCGGGGGGCTACTCCGCACGCGGCTATCGTCGTTCGGGCTCATCGTGTCCATCGGGTTTCTCCTGTTGGTGTCGCTGGTCGTCAGCGCGGCCCTCGCGCTGTTGAGCACGTGGTGGGGATCGTGGTTTGGCAGCTGGGTGATCGCGTGGCAGATCGTAAACCAAGTTATCAGCCTCGTCTTCGTATCGGCGCTGTTCGCGCTGATGTATCGCATCCTGCCGAGCGTCCCCGTCGCGTGGCAGGATGTGTGGCATGGGGCGCTCGCCACGGGGTTGCTCTTCACCATGGGCAAGTTCGCGATCGGCCTGTATCTCGGCAAGGTCGGGGTGACGTCCGGTTTGGGGGCGGCCGGCTCGGTCGTGGTGTTGCTGGTGTGGGTCTTCTATTCCTCTCAAATCTTCCTACTCGGCGCCGAGTTCACGTGGCTGTACGCGCACAATCACGGGTCGCGTGCGAGGGGCAACGTCCCGCCTCGCGACTCCGGACCCGGGTAGGTCGGCCCGTAACGCTGGTACCTGATCCCGGCGTTCCGCCGCCTCTCCGCGGTGCGGGGCTCGGGCTTTCGCCGCCCGGTGTTCGTGTCGATCCACGTGATGCGATCCGCGGCTCGTCAGACGGCGCGGCCTTCTCACTCTGACGACGGAACGAGCTTGCCGTCGCGTTCTTCGGTAGAGCCTTGCCGGTGATGCCTTGGCAGTCTCCGTCGACCTCGCGTAACTGATTACGTGATCGCATTCGATCAAGCTCGAGTTCGCTCGCTTCCCATCCCTCCAACCAGAACCGCGTCGGTACTAAAGTTGCTCGAGAATTCGAGTCGGCAAATGGGGGTCGAAATGGCAGATAGCACCAAGGACAAGGTCGAACATCGCAGCATCTGGCAAGCGCTGCCTTCGATCATTGCCGCTAGGTTTCCCTGCCGCTCGATCTCTCGCTTTCCATCTTGGCGTGAGGACGTCTCACATCTCGGACCCGCCTTCCAGGGGAGCGCCGGGGTCTAATGGATCATGGCGCGGATGCTCCGAAGCGCCCTGATCGTCTCGCTGCTATGTTCGCCGGCCGCGTGCCATCGTCACCCACCCACTCTGGTGCCCGCGAGCGCGCCGGGCGACCCGGTTCTGTCGATCGCCGGCGATCCCGAGTCCGCGTCCGGAGCGACGTGGACGCTCGTCGGCACTCTCGACGGTACGCGCGTCGATCTCCAGGGCATCCTTCTTAAACCGCGCGGGCGCGGACCGTTCCCCGCGGTCGTGCTCAGCCACGCCGCCGGCGGCAACGCTCAAACGTATGGGCGTGCGCTCGGAAGCGTGATGCGTATGTGGGGATTGGTCTGTGTCGCGGTCAATTATACGCACGCCGGGGGGGCGCTTCCTGGTGCCCTTGGGACGCTGCTTCAACTAGGTGCGAGTCCGGAAAACGCGTTTCGCGCGCACGCGGCTGTCACCGTCCTGGCACGCGTCCGCTACGTCGACCTCAGGCGCGTCGCCGCGCACGGCCACAGCATGGGAGCCTTCGTCACCACAGCGTTCGTCGCCGCGTATCCGGCCGACGTCCGCGTTGCGTCACACACGTCCGGCGGCGTCGTGGAAGATGGCATCCACCCCGAGGGCATGCCAGCGCCAAGCGTCGCGGAGGCCCGGCGCATTCAGGCACCGTATCAGTGGCACCACGGCCTACTGGACTACGCCGTGCCGTTCCTCCTCGATAGCCGCTTCGACTCCGTGCTCACCGCACCTCATGAGGGCCATCTCTATCGCCGTCTCACGCACGCCCAGGTCGCCACGGACTCAGAGGTGCTGTCGCGCGTCCGAGCCTGGTATACCGCTCACGGGATGTTCTAACGGCGTGTTCAAAGAAAGTGTATTTGAGGCGGCTTGGCACGGAACGTTTTGGATTCTCTACATGGTCCGCGATGAGCCTTCGTCGGGGCCATCCAGACGCGAAGCCTGTCGCGGTATGCCGATTGCTCTGAGTTTTCTCGATGAAGTTGACGGTATTTGCACTAGTTGGAGCGTTGATCGGCGTCACGATCGCGTCTCTGGTCGTACCGCCAATCTTGTCTCGGTACGCGGCGCCTGGTGGTCTGCCGAAAGGCACGCAGATCCAAGCGGTCGTTGAAATTCCTACGGTGATCCTGTACGCAACCGGCAGGCTCATCAGCGCCCAACTGATCGCCGGCTGCCTGGGCGCCGTCTTCGGTTTGATTACCGGATTCCGCGGCAGCAGGCAAAGATCGCAGACTGCCGCACGGGTAACCACCTAGGCACCTCTACTCCAACAATCGGTAAATCGAAGGATAAGATCATGGCTGAATCCGGAACGCTGCACGACGCATTCCTTGACGAGCTGAAAGACTCGTACGACGCGGAAAAGCAACTCACGAAGGCTCTGCCGCAGATGGCAAAGGCGGCCACGTCTCCTCAACTGCGGCAGGCTTTTGAGTCTCACCTCCAGGAGACGCTCGGGCAGATCAAGCGTCTCGAACAGATCTTCGAAATCCTCGACGAAAAGGTCAAAGGCAAGCACTGCGATGGCATCGCCGGGATCATCGAAGAAGGAAAGTCCGTCATGGAGGAAGACTTCGATGAGCCGACGATGGACGCGTGCCTGGTCGCTTCCGGACAGCGGGCTGAGCACTATGAGATGGCCGCATACGGGACACTCATCGCCTGGGCGAAAGCGATGGGTCATGACGACATTACGAAGCTCCTCACTCAGACGCTCAACGAGGAGAAGGCCGCAGATGCCAAGCTGACGAAGTTGGCCGAGGGCGGAATCAACCAGCAGGCTGTAGACGCAGCTGGTGGTGACGACCAAGACGAGGGCGAAGAAGAGAAACCTGCCTCCAAGCGAAAAGCAACCGCCACAGCGAAGAGGTCCTAACGATAGTCTGGAGCCGGTGCACCGCCACCGGTTCGCCGGCTCCGGACCACTCTGCACCACCGAGCCCGCGCGAGCCAGCCAGCCGCGCGGAACAACGCGACCCCTCGACAAATTGTATTTTGCGGATCTGGTCCCAGCTGTCGCGCAGACGGCTCCGCGCAGGTGCCCTCATCCTCTGGAGCCAACCGGCGACGTCGCTCCGAAGGAAGTAAAAGGGATCGCCGAGTTGTTGAGCGACGCACCACCCCGCACGGCCCTGACGCTCGGTGAATCGTCATCGAGCGCACGCGCGGGAACGTCTGGAACAACACGTGCAAACGAAAATGCGTAGGAGCAAAGGTATGCCAAATAATGAAACGACCCATCGAATCGAGTCGGTCTCAGACAAGGTGCCCGGGATCGGCGACAGCGTCTCTGACATGGCGAGCCAGGTGAAAGACAGGGCGGCCGATTTGGGTCGCACCGCGACGCAAGTCGTTGACGATAATCGGGGCGCGGCCGCGACTGGACTCGATAAGGCGGCGTCTTCCTTGCGCGACAACGCCCAGAGCTTGCCCGGCGGGGAGAAGGTGAGCAGTTTGGCCCATTCGGCAGCCGAGACGCTGAGCTCGACGGCAGGGTACGTCCGGACTCATGACGCCAATCGAATGATGACGGATGTCGAAGCCCTCGTAAAAAATAATCCCGGCCCATCGCTTCTGGTCGCAGCGGCCGTTGGATTTCTGGTGGGGCGAGCTTTCAGCAACGACTGAGATCACCGGAGGACCAGCCGATGACGCCAGCAGACCGATCCCTCTCAGACGTCTTCCAGGACATCATTCGGAATGTTCAGGAGATTGTCCGATCGGAAATCCGCCTTGCGAAGCTTGAGATTGGGGAAGAAGCGTCCAAGGCCGCAGCCTCGTCGCTGATGCTCGGAGCCGGGATCATCGCCGGGGTTTTTGCTACGTTGTTTCTACTCTGGACGCTCGTCTACGGGTTGGCCCTCTACATGCCCCTCTGGGCCGCAGCGCTGATTGTGGGAGGCGCACTGGCTCTAATCGCCAGCGTGATGGTCACGACGGGCATTCGCCAATTCAAACGGATCCACCCGACGCCCACTCGAACGGTGGGCACATTCAAGGAGAACGTCGAATGGGCCAAACAACAGACCAAATAGCCGCGCATATTGAACACACGCGTGACACGCTCGGATCGAACCTCAATGAGTTGGAACAACGTGTCAAATCGGTGACCGATTGGCACCAGCATTTTCAATCGAATCCCTTGACGATGCTCGGCGTGGCGTTTGGCGGGGGCGTGATGCTGGCGGCGATGTTAGGCGGGCGCCAACCCCGGCGAGGTCGCAGCGTGTCGAGCTCCGACAGCTTGGACGTCCACGTCGCGACCGACCAACAACGACACCAGGCCTTGGAGACGTGGGATCACATCAAAGGCGCGCTCATTGGAGTAGCGGCCACTCGGTTCACGGAGTTCGTCGGTGACATCGTGCCCGGTTTTACTGACCAGTTTCAGCGAACGGCGGCGAAGGCCGGCACGGCGCAACCGCCGCGTGCCAGCTAAGAGTAACCATGCCGGCTACCCTCGCCGGACACAGAAACTCGTGGAGGCCCTGATGCGATCGTACGCGATCAACTGAACCACGCCTTACGCGTTTGTGCCGGGACCAGATGGATCAAGGCGAGACACATCGACCGTGCGGCTCGCGAGTGTCGTCAACGCGCGACGAGAACCATCTCTCTCGGCGCTGCTCGCGACGTATCTCGAGACGCACGGACTGTCGCACACCCGAAGCGTCCTGCGCTGCGCACCTCGGCAATCCGTCGGTCTTGATCCCCAACCTCCTGCGGCGGCAATTCACGATGACGCGGCCGAAGAAGGCGTGTGCGTCGCGGAGGTGACGGATGCCATCGGCGCGACTCAGAATCGGATGCGGCGGCCTCAGCCTTGCAGCCCGATCGAGGCATGGTCGCGACGGTACCCCGGCCCTTTGTATGGAAATCGATGCTGACGGCCAGCCTCGTGGTGACCGCTGTTTTGCTGTTCGTTCAGCCCGCGCCGGCGAGTCGGAGCGGGACCGTTGAGCCGAGTCGCGCGTTTGGCGTGAAAATCATCGACATTTCGCTCAGTGTGGATGAACCGGCGAAGCAGTCGTTGGCGGCCGCCCCTGACACCGGCGTTCATGGAACGATGCGCGTCGGAGGGGTGGACGGGACCGACGAGAGGTACGACGTGACGCTCCACATCAAAGGCGGCGACGGCTCAAAGCGACCCCTCGATGCGAAGCCGGCATTCAAAGTGAAGCTCGAGAAAGGCCGTCAATTCTTCGGGCTCGAGCAGCTAACGCTCAACAACATGGTGCAGGACAAGACCATGGTGCACGAAGCCTTGGGGTATCAGGTGTACGAGGCTGCGGGAGTCAAGGTCCCGGCCAGCGGGTACGCGCGCGTCTCCGTCAATGGTGAAGCGTACGGCCTATACCTCAACCTCGAGACAATCGATACGCAGTTTCTGCGGCGGCAATTCGGCAATGCCCAAGGAATTCTGTACGAGGGAGCGTATGGCGTCGACCTGCGGATAGCGGATCTCGAGAAGTTTCAGTTACACGAGGGGATGGACCCGGACCGCGCACAACTCGCAGCCTTGATACACGCCGTCGATGCCCCGGGCGACGCCGTCTTTTACGGCACCCCACCGTTGGTCGACACACGGTCCTTCTTGGCCATGATGGCCGCCGGCGCGCTCCTCGAGGATTGGGATAACTACTACCGCGCAAACAACTACCGCATTTACTGGGATGCGCCGGCGAGCCACTGGGTGTTCATCCCGACGGGGATCGATCAAACATTCGTGTCGAACTCGACCGCGGTCTTCGGAGCGACAGGACTGCTCTTCCAGAAATGCCTCGCGTCCGAGCGATGTCTGAAGGAGTACGGCGAAGCCGTGAGAACCGTGGCGGATCGCTTCGAACACCTGGATCTCACGGCACGTCTGGACGCGCTCTTGGCCGTCATCGGCACGGCCTCCGCGAGTGACCCGAAGCAGACATTCGACGCGGCGCGAATCAGTGGCGCGCGCGATCGACTGCGTGGCTTCATCGCCCGACGCCCCTCCGAGGTGCGCGCGGCCCTTTCGTGTCTTGATCATGGACGCGAGCGTGCCCTGGGCGCGTGCGCGGGCGTCGTCGTAGTGAATGCCGCAGTCAACCAGTGTCTCGAGGTGGTGCCCGATGACGCGCCGCAGAATGGCGGAGGGATCAGCGTCGCACCCTGCACCGGCGGTACGAATCAGCGGTGGCATCTTGACGCCACCGACGGTAACGCCTTTGAACTGTCGTCGGTTGGCGCGAACGCGTGCATAGACGTGGCGGCTGCTCGTCAAAACGAAGGCACGCATCTGACGACGTCGCCATGTCGTGGCGCCGAAAGTCAGATCTTCGAATCGAAGGGGATCCTGGATGGCGCGCCGCTCGTCGCCAAGCCGTCGGGCACATGTGTGGCTATCGCCCCTGGCAATCCGACCGGCGCTCCACTGATTCAGGCCACGTGCGCGCCAGGGGCGGCACAGACGTGGCGCGTGCAGGGAGCGATCTACCCGTGACGCCCGCGAGGGCAGACACCGCAGTCCCCGTTCGAGGCGAGGCATACTGGTCACGATTCTTGGCGGCGGCGGCGCGGTCTCAGCTTCACGCGCGGTCACGTAGTGCACAACGTATTTCCGTCCGTCGTTGCAGCGACGCTCCAGTTCGGCGAGCCCGTTTCGTGTTGTCCGCCCAGTAGCTCCTCCTCGTCGTCGCCTTAACCGGCCGTCTCGCGAGGAGGTTACCGACTAGTTCGGTGTTGCGGCCGATACCAGTTCTGAGAGATCCAGCGCATTCGCGAGTGCGGCACCACTGGCCGTATTGTCGAACACACACCACACGTCAGCAGACGCCGCGATCCGAGAGAGGCTCGTCGCCAGAACCGTCAGATACCCATCGTCATACGACGACCAGTACTTTCGGGGAGAACCGTGCAATCTGAGGTAGACGAGATCCGGCCAGCCGCCCGGCTCGTCGGCGCCAGCGGCTGGCGGCGGATCGGCGCCAACCCGTGCGACGCGGTACTGCTCCAGCAGCCCGCCGGCGCCTGAGGAAAACCAGGTCTGGTGCCGCGGCTCGCAGACAACGGGGCCCTCGTAGACTGAGCGGAGAACCTCGAAGAAGTTGTGAGCCGAGCGCTCGTCAAGAGCAAGCGAGGGTGGCAACTGGACCAGCAGCGGGCCGCGCCGAGCGGCGAGTGCGTCCGTTTCCTCGAGAAATTTGACCAGTGGCAGTCGTGGTCTCTGCAGCTGCCGCTCGTGGGTAATCTCGCGCGGTACCTTGACGGCGAAGCGAAAGTCCTGCGGAGTGGACGCCGCCCATCGCGTGTAGGTCGATACGGTATGGGACCGATAGAACGAAGTATTGATCTCCGCACCACCCAGCGTGGATGCGTAGCGATGGAGGTGCGTGCCGACACCCGGAAGACGCCCCTGCAACGCGCGCGGGATTGACCATCCGGCAGTCCCGATGACGATTCGGTGGACCTCTTCGCGAGGCGCCACCGTGCGGTTCAGCACACGCGTTCCCGATGTGGCTGCTCGAGCCACGCGAGCAGCCGCACCAAGACCGACTCCCAATCTGCCATCACATGCGAACAATCACGAGGTTGACTGAGAGGCCCTGGCACCAGCGTCTGGCCGGCTAGGTCCTGGCGCCATACGTCGAGGATATCTTCTTAGCGACCTCAACATCGCGATCGGTGACCTTCCCTCCGACATCGTAACGAGTCAGCTCGAATGTGACCTCGGTATAAGCGATGCGCACGTCGGGATGATGGTCAATGATTTCGAAGTACGCGACCAGCGCGTTCACGAAGCTCAAACTCTCGACAAAGTCTTGGAACTCGAAAGTGCGCCTCAGCTTGTTCGCAGCCAGTCGCCACCCGGCCAAACGAGGCATCACGGTGGCGATTTCCTTCTGCGTCAGAATTTTCGGCTTGTCCATACTTCAATCACCCCGCTGCACGCCTCCCGTCGGCATCTCATCGACCGCCTACGTGGCCACGCGGTACGTCTTCAGAGTCCGCCAATGCGGCTCGTCATCGACGCGTTGATCAAGCGCGGCGTTGACCGGGCAATAGCCGGTGACTACGGTAGCGAGGAGCGCCACAGCTCCGCCGAGCAATAGACCCTTCCCCACAAGACTCGGTACCAGCGCCCCGATAACTCCGATGCCGATGGCGACGAGAATTCGTGGGGCTTGCTCTGACTCTCGAACATTCGGTTTCATGTCAGCGCCCACATGCCGAATGTCCAACGACGTACCATAACGCGATCACACTGATGGGCACACCCAAGAGCCACGCAAAAACGTAACGCATCGCAACCTCCGCCGGAACGCATAGCAAACGTCTCGCCATTGTTCACATGGCCTGCCCTTACCTGGACTGTTTCGGATGGTCCAGACCACTCTGTTCGATGTCCGATTCGATCTCTGACGTCAGATCGACGCGAAGCCCGCCAGCTGCGGAGCCGGCTGCTCAAGGTATTTCAGCAACTCGAGTACGGACGAGACACTGGCGCGGTGATCGAAAGAGCACACCACAAACTATGCCCGTATCCTGGCCGGTGCTGGACACGCGGTCGTTGCGGTCAACTACTCCCTCGCGCCTGAATGCCAACACCCGACACCCGTGCGTCAGGCAATCCGCGCACTCGCTTTCTCGACCGCCACGCGCGCCAATTTCATGTCGATCCGACACGAATCATACGGGCCGGTGACTCAAGCGGCGCGCACATCGCCGCGCAGCTAGGCAATGTGGTCGGCGTGCCGTCGTACGCGCAGAAGCTCGGGATCGTCCCGTCGATCGCGCGAGGACAAGTGCGTTTGTGTGCTGCTGTTTTGCGGCGGCTATGACACGCGGACGATCAATCTCGATGGACTCTATGGCGGGCTCATGAAAGTACTGCTGCGCTCCTACAGCGGCACCAGGGACTGGCGTCGGCGATCAATTACCTCACGCCGGCCTTTCCGCCAACCTTCGTATCCGCCGGAAACGCCGATCCACTGGTCGCGCAGTCGAAATCGCTGGCGATGGCGCTGACTAAAATGGGCGTGCCGGTCGAGACGTTGTTCGTCCCGAACGATTCCACACCTGCGACGCCGTACGAATATCAGTTCAACCTCGACACCGAGGCCGGACGACAAGCCGTCGCTCCCGCGCTGGCTTTCGTGGCAAGGTACGCGCCTGTTGAAACACAAAGGACGAACCGCTGCACTCTCGAGCGTTGCTGGATTGGGGCGTCGTTAGGTGCTATCGTGATTCGTACCGCCGCGACGTTGCGGCGATCAAAAAAAGGCTGAGCGACCACGCTTTCTTCGGGAAGCACCACTAAACGGTCGCAGCCGGGAGGTGCCATTCATGCCACATAGCACCGGGGGCAGTCGGTAGACTGGTCCCACGCTAGAACACCGAGGGCCGGCCACAGCGCCGGCCCTTTGTGTCTCCGCTTTGCTGGGCCTAGGGTCTGGCCTGAACGCCGGTCGTTCCTGATCCGCTGACCAGAGCCGTCCGCACGATTCTGCTGCACTTGCAGGGGCGCGAGGGGCCGACACGGAACGCAGCGCCGGGATAGGTCGTGACGTCCCACTACACCGTGGCACCGATCACGTCTCCGTCAGATCCTGTTGTCGACGGCACAATACCCAATCATGGGGATAACTCAGCCAAGTGTGAGCGGTCGTGAGATCGACATCGCCCGAAGATGAACGTCGTACTTCAATTTGACCGCGGATCCCCCAGGGCGATTCCACGACGACATGGAAGCGATCGTCCGCCGCGAATGTTGGAAGCTTCAGCAGGTTGAGTGTCATACGCGTGGGTAGGTGCGCGACACCCACGGCAGGCCCCACCAGAGGCCGCCAGCGACCACCAACAGACTGAGCGCCGTCAGCACGCCGATGGCCGCTGACCCCGTGCCTTTTGCCACGACGACATACAGATCGGCGCTCATGCCCATCGCCAGGGGGACCAGCGACGCCTGCACCATCCCGCTCGCGTATCGGTAGAATCGAGCAGTCGATTCGCCGTGCTCCGCGATTCGGTGAAACGCCGCCGGTGCGATCAAAAGGATGCCGGCCAGCGACACGGAGACGAGTCCCCAGAAATGGACGACGCGGGAGGCCCGCGGAAGCTCCACGAAGCCCGAGGCGAAGAACGCCATGAACTGGAACCCCAGCAGCGCCTGTGCACCCGGTAAGACCATGCGCGCCTCGGTCAACGTGTGTTCGATCTTGGTTTCCACGCCGGACGGCCGAGACCGGTTCGACTCCATTCCGGCTGGACGAGGACGGCTCCGCAAAAAAGGCCAGATGTACCAAAGCGTCGTCGCGCTGATGAATCCGACGATTCCGCCGACCACGGCTTCGAGTTGCATGCCCATCGACTCCGTCACGACGAAGACGCTGGCCCCAATGGCGGCACTGAACGGCAGCAGTGCCCACCCGACCATGCGCGACGTGAACCGCAGGGCTCGTGGCGTATCATTGCCGCGCTCGGCAATGCGATGGAACGTTGCCGGTGCCACGGCGAGCGCAAACGCGACGAGCAAGCAGCCGAGCCCTGAGAGATGGACGGCTTGCCCCACCATCGACAACCGATCGAAGCGTTGGTCCAGCACCACACTGAACTGAAACCCCAGGAGCACCTGCACGACGAGCACGACCATCCGAGCCTCGTCAAGGGCGTCTTTGATTCGCTGCTTGAGCGCCATGAAGGTCTCAGCGTAGTGCCTTTCGAAACTGCTTCCAGTCACGACGGATGGCGTCAGCCATCACGCTCGCAGCCGCGCGCAGCCAGTTGGCTTTCCGCCCTCGCAGATCTGCCTGCACCGTGGCGATCTGTCGGCGGCTGCCGAGGTGGACGTTGGCGGCCTCCGTGCCCATCGCGCGCAACAGTGTCTCTTCGTCTCGCTTCTTGGGAAGATCCGCGAGCTCGATGGGATTCGCGTCGGGCGACAAGCGGCGTACGAGCCAGTGCCCCCGAATCGACTGCACGGGATCGGGAGACCGCACTGACCCATTGAGCGCACGTTCATACAGCGACTGCCCACGTTCCACGCGGCCGCGCAGCCAGAGACAGGCGGACGGCACCATCGCTTTGGCTTCACGCGCGATCGGCGCACCGTTCCAGGACGCAATCGCGACGAAACGCGGCTGGCCAAGACTGCCGATGCCTGCTTCCCTCTTGACGACGCGATGGGCCAGCGTTGGATCGGGAAACGTCTCGCGAACCAAGCGCCGCACATGTGCGGGCAGCGGCTCTCGCGCCGTCGGACGTCGTTGTAAGGATGGCCAGAAGTCTTCGGGCCGCTCGAGGGCCTCGACCCCCAACCGCTCAAGATTCACATCGGGCTCGCCCAGGACCATCGGGCAGCCGCCATGCCGAAGGCCGTCGCGGTAGCCTTCGAGAATGGCGTCGCAGGCGTCTTTGAACTTCACGCTAAGCTGTTCGGCATCGATGACGATCCGAGCACTCGCCGCCAAGCGAGTCAGGTCATTGGCGTACGGTAACGGATACGCCTCGTCGAAGTCGTCGACACCCCAGCAGAGTCGCCCTTCAGCATCTCGCCAAGTGCCGAAACTTTCCACGTGTAGGTCACCGACCGACAGTACCCGCGGAGTATCCCGCAAGTCGCGACAGACACCCGGCCACTGTTGAGCCCACCGGTAAAACGTGGCGCGGTAGAAGGCGAAGAGATCGTGTCGCATCTGCAGGTGTTTATCGCGAAGACTGTGAGCGACGAGCGTCGTGCAACGCCCCATCCAGGCCTCATAACTTCTGGTCGCTTCCACAATATCCATGGCTCGATGGCCCGACGTTTGATGTCAGGACCACCTCTCGCCCATATGCGAGTGTTGAGCCAAATGAAACGGATGAGATGTCATATCGGCTAGCACCGACACGCTCACTCGCCAAAAGCCTTTCGCGGATCGTCAATCGTCAGTTCGCGAACGCCATCGATGCACTCCACCGGGCTCCGATGGATACGGCCGGTGTTCACGAAGCCAGGACCGCGATCAAGAAAATCCGAGCGATCCTGCGCTTGCTGCAAGTGGCACTTGGGGACGGCCGACAAACGGCTTCGCTCGATCGCTCATCAACTCTCCGATAGAGCTCGACCGTGTGACGTTGGCGGTCGGCGCGATCGATCAGGCGATCGAAGTCGTCTGCACCACTCACTGCTTGATCGGGGGAGGCCGCAAGCGACAGCCACAGCGCGCGTTTGCCGTCGATGCCTAAGGCCAGGGCTTCGATGGTTTCGAGAGTCCGGAGCGATCCGTCACTTGGATCGTCGATGGCGGTCTTGAGAGCCGACACCTTCTCGGCAATCCAACCACCAGCCTTCCGAACAGAACTGGACGGGACGTCGCAACGCTGCATCACACGTTCGAGTGTGTCGATGTCGCCTTCGATCTCAAGGCGAAGAGGGGTCGCAAAAGCCGCGAGTCTAGGCTCGGGGTTGGCTTCGAGGTGCTCGAGAAGCCCGATCGCAGCGACCGCGCCTGCCCGATGGTCTTGCAGGTACGTCGCAAGGTGGCTGTGAGCCATCAGCGCTTCTTCCTCGAGGACTTCTTCCGGCCCGATGTCTTACGCGGTACCTTGCCGCCTTTCTCGCGGGCCTCGTTGAGCGCGATCGCAATCGCCTGCTTCCGGCTCTTGACCCGTCCGCCTGATCCGCTCTTGAGCGTCCCGCTCTTGCGCCGGCGCAATGCCGACTTCACGCGCTTACCCGCCGCTTTGCCGTATTTGGCCATCGAACACCTCGGCGGCCGATTTGCAAACGGCATGCTCGTCTCGACACGATCCACCTGTGAAACAATATCGCGTGCCTCGCGGCTCGGCGTTACTGTTCGATCGTGACGTTCCCTCAGGTTTTGACTATCGCGACGACTTCATCGACAAAGCGCAGGAACAGTTGTTGCTGTCCCAGCTCGACCGTCTTGAGTTCTCGCGCTTCGAACTCCGCGGCGTTATTCGCCCGACCCGCGTGAACCCACGAATCGAGTTTTCATCGACGACAGCCGCCGGCCGGATCGGCGGGCGACGTTGCCCGCAGAGGCAGAAGGAGGGCGGTCAGGTCGCGCACCGCGCAATCCTCGCCAGATCGCGATCCACGCAACGAATGCTCGCGGCGTTGGACTTCGCCATGCGCCGTACGGCGTTGCGTGCGGCCGGCGTCTGACCTACGCTGTCTCGCGGATGAAAGAGTCTTCGGATGCGAGTCCATCATGCTCCTGAGCTCGAATGAGCGGCTTTGACCGTACCGTGGGCCTCGTGCGATCGCTGGCCATCTATCATGCCATCCCACTCCGCCAGCGACGCCTCGACGTCTGTATGGCCGCTTCGCTGGCGCCGGCGATCTGGTGTTCGACATCGGCGCGCACGCGGGGAATCGGGTGCGCGCGTTCGCCGCCCTTGGTTGTCATGTGGTCGCCCTCGAGCCACAGCCGGATTTCGCCTGGCTGCTGCGTGCGCTCTACGGCCGATCGCCGCGCGTCGTCATCGTCGAGGCGGCGGTCGCCGATGTCGCCGGTCGACGGCCGCTGTCGATCAGCGAGCGCACGCCAACCGTGACGACGATGGCAACCGCCTGGCGCGATGCCCGCGCGGGCGATCCTGATTTCGATCGCGTGCAGTGGAATCGGCAGATCGAGGTCGACACCACGACGCTCGACCGTTTGATCGAGCAGTTCGGCGTCCCGGCCTTCATAAAGATCGACGTCGAAGGCAGCGAGCCGGCGGTCCTCGCGAGCCTCGGTCGTCTCGTGCCGGCTCTCTCGTTCGAATATCTGCCGCGCGCGCTCGAGGAAGTTCACACGTGCCTGACTCGGCTCATCACGCTCGGGCCGTATCAGTTCAACTGGTCCGTTGGTGAGTCCGGCCGGTTGGCATCAGACCGGTGGCTGGACGCGTCAGCACTGCTGGTCAGGCTGCACGACCCGGCCGCACTTCAACGATCAGGCGACGTCTATGCCCGCCTGACACCATGATGGCGGCCGCGTCGGACGTTGAAGATGCCGGTGGTGGTCCTGACCGCGTAATGCCCTGAGAACCGGCCGACCCTACAGTTGTCTTCACGCTCGAAAAGAAACTCTCCATAACCGCGTTGTCGTAGCAATTGCCGCGGCGGCTCATGCTGCAGGTGATGCCGCGCGTCTCGGGGATCGCCTGGTAGTCCTCGCTAGCGTATGGACTGCCTTGGTCGGAGTGATGCAAGAGGCTAGTGAGAAGCTCCTCCCGTGAGCTCACAGCCGAACGCTTTCGACGATCAGCCTGAGTCGTTGGCGCACCTCCCGCGGTGCGACGGATCATGCGCGTGCGAGTCACGCCTTCAAACGTCGAGTGAGCGGCGCAGCCTGACTCGGGTGACGGCTTCGTCGTGCCCCGCTGGCACCAACATGCAAACGACCACGACCACTTTGACCTATCGGCGACGGCCATGACCTTTGCAGCTTCCAGCCGCCTCTTCGCTCGGATCAGGCGAAAGAGTGGTTTGGGTGGGTTTGGTGATTTGGTTTTCAACACCTTCCTCTAACATTCGTACCTGCTCAGAGGTACAGCGCATCCTTCAACAACTGCTTACGGAGGCGGTTGTCATCGCGACCGCCGGCCGGCGGACTGGCGGCCCGAGTCGATCTGTGCGGATTGATAGCAGCCGTGAGTTCCGCGTTGAGACCAGCTAACTCACCTCCGAGCGCTCACCCGCGTGTCATCGACGGCATTGAGCCTGGCGCTCAGGGCGGCTAGCTCTTTGCCGTCGCGCACGCCGTTGACGGTGAGGGGCTCGAACCGGAACGTGCGGTCACTGGTCTTGATAGTCAACCCGTCGCCGTCCACGCCGTGAACGAACTGTCCGTAGGCAAAACGGAAGGCGTCCTTCGAATCAGCACCCTCGGGGGTGTACCTCTATCCCCCGTTCCGAGATGCTCAGCACACCGCGGCAATTGCCGAGACGGTGCCGGTGCACGACGCGGGTGGAGGATGCGGTCTCGACCTCAAACGGCGAGCGTGGCGGGGCGGGCGTCGGCCCTGTCCCCGGCCTCGCCGTCGGAGCCGGGCCGTTAACGGCCGCCGCGAGTCTGGCGGCGGCCTTGACGGTCGGAACTGCGGCGGGGATAGAGGGCTTGGCCGTCATGCCGCCGGCTCGGCCGCCGCGCGTGGTCGGGGGTGTTCCGGCCTGTCTGTTGCGCCCAGCCGGCTGCGCCTCGGGCGCCGGGGCCGAGGCGTTCGATGATGCGGGTGGCGCGGTGGTGGCGGCGGCGGTAGCGGTGACGCCGGAAGAGAGCGTGTCGGGCGCGGACGCGGCGGGCTGCGGATCGTCGCGGGAACCGCCTGGTCGCACGACCAGCGCCGCCGTGCCAAGGAGCAGCAGCGCCGCGGCCGCGTAGGCCCGCATCGCCCACCATCTCGTCGTCCTGGAGGCGCCCGCCGCTGTCAGATCCGGTGCAGGCGCTGCTGCTGGTGGCGGCGGCGCCTCACTGGCTACGGCCGCCGGCAGGCCGTTCGCGAGCAACTCCGTGGCGCGCCCGACGTCGAGCGGCTTCGAGAAGACATAACCCTGGACGTCGCAGTCGAGTGGCCGCACGAGCGCCAACTGCGCTTCGTTCTCTACACCTTCGACGACCACCCGCAAGCCGAGTTGGCGGGCCATGGAACTTACAGTGGCGAGGATGCCCGCCACGTCGGCGTTGCCTTCCATGCCTCTGACGAACGAGCGGTCCACCTTGAGGCAATCGAACGGGAACTGGCGCAGACGCCCCAAGGAGGAATGGCCGGTGCCGAAGTCGTCCACGCTGATGCGAACGCCGAGGGACCGCAGTTGCATCAGCAGGGTCTTCACCGCCTCGGGCCGCTCGGAGGCTATGCCTTCGGTGAGTTCCAGCACCAAATGCCGCGGGTCGAGAGCCAGGTCCGCCAAGGCCTGTGAGACGTCGTCCACGAGCGACGCATTCTGGAACTGCACGCCCGAGACGTTGACCGACACCCACAAATTCGGGGACACGTCTCCGAGTTGTTGCCACGCCTTGAGTTGGCGGCACGCTTCGCGCAAGATCCACATCCCGAGCGGCAGGATGAAGCCGGTCTTCTCGGCCAGCGGGATGAAATCGAGCGGTGAGACCATGCCGAGGACGGGGTGCTGCCACCGCGCCAGGGCTTCGAAGCCGACAATGGCACGGGCCTCAACCGCCACAACAGGCTGGTAGAACACCCGGAACTCGCCGCGATCGAGCGCGCCCGCGAAGTCCGCTTCCAACTGAAGCTCGGCGCGGGCCGTCGTCAAGATGGCGGTGTCGAAGACTTCGTAGCGCGCCTTGCCCAGCAGCTTGGCCCGGTGCACGGCGGTTTCGGCGTCGCGCAGCACCTCGCTGGGCGTGGCATACCCGGTCGCGCTCACCCACGCCGACGCTGGGCGAGAGGAACACCTCGCGGCCGCGATACGGGAACGGCGCGACCAGCACCGCCAGCACGCGACCGGCGACCACGGTCGCGTCGCCGACCTCTTTCAGGCCATCGACCAGGACGACGAACTGGTCGCCCTGCAGCCGCGCCACCACGTCGTCGTGACGGAAGCCTGAGGCGGCATCGCCGAGGCGGAGGCACGTCTCCAGACGTCGCGCAGCCGCCACCAGGAGCGGGTCGCCTGCAGTCGATGCGGCCGGCGTGTCGCGCGATTCGCCGCGATCAAGGTCCACTACGAGTAGCGCGAAGTGAAAGCCCTGGTAGCGGTTCGCACGCTCGATCGACCGGCCCAGACGCTCGAGCAGCAGGAGGCGGTTGGGCAGGCCGGTCACCGGGTCCATGACGGTGTCGGCGGTGACGTCGGCATATGCGCCCACGACCCGCGTGGCGGCGCCCGCAGCGTTGCGCTGGACGCTGCCACGGCACGACATCCAGCGAAAGGAGCCGTCGCGGTGCCGGATGCGGTGCGGGAGATCGAACCGGTCCAGGCCGCCCTTCTCCAGAAGCGACTTCAGTGCCGCCGAGACCCGGTCGAAGTCCTCGGGATGGACCCTAGTGAGCCACGACTCCAGACTCGTGCCGAGTTCGCGCTCGTCATCCCCGACGAGCGCCGCCCACCGAGCCGAAAAGTGGATCCGATTGGATTCCGCGTTCCAGTCCCAGTGGCCTTCGCTGTCCCAGCCGCCGTCTCCGTGCTTCGGCTCCATTTACGTTCTGGCCTTCCGACCCGGCGTTATTCCCGGCCCCGATGGCCGCAGCAGGAGACGGCCGGGCTCGCGACGAAGGTCCGCATTTGATGGTGTCGGCCGATACCCGGATTCGGATTAGTGTGCAGCCAGTGTCGAGTTGGCCGGTTATCCAACTGATGCGTCCACGACGCGCGACCGTCTGGCAGATTTGCTGAAACTTTCCGCAGCTCTCGGACACCCGGTGGCCCGCTCAAACGAAATCACTCAACGAATACGCACCTGAACGTGCGGTTTCAAGAATTTCCTCAATCTTTTTGGGGAGGATAGTCAGCTCACTGTTTATGCGGGTGAACTCGACGTGCGCCCACCAGGTGCGCCCACCACTGGCTGAGCGATAGGGTAATCGCAGCCTCCGGCAACGACGGCTGTCGTTTCTAGTAGTATGTGTTTAGATTTTGAGTCATCAAAACTATGCACACCCTACGAAGCTGGGCTCTGACGTCTTTGGTCGCGGGCGCACTGAGCGCCAGTTTCTTCGTCAAAGTCTCCGCGCAGAGCGATACCACGGGAGGCCTCAGCGGCCAGGTCGTCGATTCCTCTGGCGGCGCGATCGGCGGCGCGACGGTGACGATCGTCTATGTGGAGACGCGCTTTCGACGCACCTTGCAGTCGGACGCCGATGGTCGGTTCTCGTTTCCCCACGTGCAGCCGGGGGAGTACCGCGTCGACGCCGAGGCGCCCGCCTTCGAGCATGTCCAGCAGCAGGTGACCGTGCCGCTGGGGCGCGTGGAAACGGTGACGCTCACACTGCCGATTGCCGGCATGACGACATCCGTGAGCGTCTCGGCGGAGCCGCCGATCCTCAACACGGCGAATCCCAACACGACGACGACGTTCACCGCCAAGGCCATCGAGAGCCTGCCGAATCCCGGCGGCGACATCACGTTCCCCGCGCAACTCGCGGCCGGCGCGCTGATGAATACCGCCGGCTCGGGCAACGATTTCGTCGGCGGCCCCAGCGGCTTCGGCAACTATCAAGTGAACGGCCTGCCCGGCACGTCCAACGGCTTCATCGTCGACGGCTTGGAGACCAACGATCCGCTGACGAACCTCAACAGCGGCCTGTCGACGAATCTCGTGCTCGGCCTGAACTCGATGGACGAAGTGACGGTCAACACGACCTCGTACCGCGTGGACCAAGGGCGGTACGCGGCGTCGCAGGTCAACTACGTCACCAAGTCCGGGACGAACGCGTTCCATGGCAATGCCTACGGCCTCTGGAACGGATCGGCGCTGAATGCGACCAACTTCTTCACCAAGCTCGACGGCGGCCAGAAGCCCGACACGCAGGTCGTGCACTACGGCGGCAGTCTCGGCGGTCCCGTGCGTGAGAACAAATTGTTCTTCTTCGCCGATTTCGAGCAGGTCCGGATTCAGGTGCCGATCGCGACGACGGTGACCGTGCCGACGCCGGCGTTCCAGCAGTACGTGCTCGGCCAATTGCCGCGCGGCGGCGTTGACGCGATTTCCGGCACGACGTATCCGGCCGCGCCGCAGCTGGTGCCGTTCTACCAGCAGCTGTTTTCCTTGTACCGCAGCACGAGCGGGCCAGCCGCTGCCGGTCTGGGCTGTCCGCTCACGGCCGGCGGCGGCCTCGCGACGGGCGCCGTGCCCAACGGCGACGGCTGCGCGAACCGCCAGAACGTCACGCTCAGCAGCCCGGACCACGAGCAGGTGTTCACGCTGCGGCTCGATCAGAACATCAACGCCAACAATCTCGGTGTGGTATCGGTTTCAAGCCGACACCGGCCTGCAGGCCGCCTACACCGATCCGATCAATCCGCTCTTCAACGCGACTCTCGCCGCAGCCGCTGTACTCGTTCGTCTCGGGTTACACGCATGTCGTCAACGATCATCTCGTGAACCACTTCAACCCCTCGTTCTCGTGGTACTCCAGCATCTTCCAGCCGTCGAATCTCGCGGCGACGTTGGCCGCGTTTCCCGATCGTGCTGCAGGGGCAAGGGCCGAACGTGCCGTTCACGCACGGTCGGCGGCCTCGACAACCTGTGGCCGCAGGGGCGCAAAGCGACGCGCGTTGCAGTTGAATGACGATGTGACGTGGACGAAGGGTCGCCACGAATGGCGGTTCGGCGAAAGCGTCCGCTGGCTGCGCTTCGACGACTACGACTTCGGCGCGGGGACGACGCCGGTCGTGACCTACACGACGCTGCCGCAATTCATCTACGGCGTCGCCTCGACGGCGACGCGCGCCTTTCCTGCCGCGCCCAGTCACGACGTTCCACGTCGCGCAACATCGACGTGTTCGCGCAGGATTCGGTCAAGCTCTCGGATCGCACGACCTGGACCATCGGTCTGCGGGCCGCGTGGATCACGAACCCGTCCTCGTCGTCCGGCGGGCTCGCGCGCTTGAACGCGCCGTTCGATCAGATCAGTCACGACGTCGAACCAGCCGATCAGTGCCGTCATGGCGACGGATCAGTCCCAGGTGCTCAACGCGCGTCCGGGAGCGATCTGGCAGCCGCGCACCAGCCTCGCGTGGCAGGTGACGCCGCGCACGCATCCTGCGGGGTGGGTTCGGCGTGTTCGGCGATCTGCTGCCGGCCGGCAGCCTGATCGATGCGCTCGCGGCCAATCCGCCGTTCGTGAACACGTTTCAAGGCGGCCTGCTGGGCCCGGCCGGCGGCCTGGCGATCGCGCCCGGCGTGCCGAATAGTGCGGTCGATGCGACGGCCGCCGCCAATCAAGCGTTTCTCACCGGGTTCCGCAACGGCCAGCTGTCGTGCGCGTCGTCACTCGCGACATCCGACCACCTGCCTGCCCCCGGTGTCCGTGACATCGCTCCCGCCCGGCGGACTCGACGTGCCGTACTACCTGCAGTGGAGCGCCGGCGTCGGAGCGTGAGTTGGCCGGCCGCATGACGGTGCGCGCGCAGTATGTCGGCACGCGCGGGTACGACCTGACGTATCAGATGCACGTCAACGGCTATCAAACCGTGTGCGAGGGCTGTTTCGCGCCGTATCCGTACGGCGCGCCTCCGGACCCGCGCTTCGGCGACGTGATCCAGTTCATGTCGAATGCGCACCAGCCGCTACGACGGCCTCCAACTCACGCTGCAGCGTCGGCCCGACTGCCGGGTCTGTCGTGGATCGTCAACTACACGCTCGAGTCACTCCCAGGACGAGGTCTCGAACGGCGGGTTTCTGCCGTTCTCGGCTGGCGCGCTGCTGTCGCCGTTGCCGGGCGAGCTCGCGCGAAGCTGGGGCGACGCGGACTACGACGTGCGGCACAATCTCACGGCGTCGTACACCTACGAACTGCCTGCGCACGCGTCACGCTCGTGGCTCGCCGCGCTGGCTGAACGGGTGGCAGGTGTCGCAGACGTTCTTCTGGCACAGCGGTCTGCCGTTCACCGTGCAAAGTGCGCCCTACACGGCAGACGGCAAGGGCATCATCAACGGGGGCGGTCCGCAGTTCGCGAGCCTTGTGCCCGGCGTGCCGCTCTATACGACGACGCCGATTCCCGGCGTGACGCCGCCGGGCACGCTGCCAGTGGCTGAATCCGAATGCGTTTGTCTCCACCGTGGATCCGAGCACCGGCGCGTGCGTCGGCGGCGACTCGCCGGCGACGTGTCAGTTCGGGACGCTCGGTCGCAATACGCTGCGCGGCCCGCAGTTCTTCTGGAGCGACCTGTACATCACCAAACGCGATCGCAGCTGCGAGGCGGACGACGATGCGGGCCGAACTGCAGGTGTTCAATCTGTTCAATCGTGCGAACTTTGCGCTGCCCACCGTCGATCGCCGGCATCCCCGGCGAGCCCAGCACGCAGACCGGCTTTGGGGCGCTCACCTCCATGACCTCACCGCCAACGGGGTTGCTCGGCGTCGGGCTCGGCGGTGATAACTCGCCTCGAATGATTGCGGTGCAGTTGAAGGTCGCGTTCTAGTCGCACGAGGCGATCTTCACTCGTCGCTGCAACAATCCTCGCCGCTCCACGCCTCGCGCGCCTCTTTGACGACGAACCAGACGATGCCGAGGGACGTCACCGCGTCGACCCACCATGCGCCGAGCAGCACGTTCGCGACAAGCCCCACCACGACGATGAGGGAGAGCCAGCCGCACGTAATGCTTTCAATGGCATCCGCACGCATCGCCCGGCTACCCAGCTGTCGGGCCACGTCCAGCTTTCGGCGTGCGAGAACGTACATAGTGGGCATTGCGATAGCGGCGACGACGAGACCGGGAACTGAGAACTCTCCTCCGTGGTGTGCCCACAGGCTCGAGGCGGCGCCGAGAACGATGTAGGCGGCAAGCACGAAGAGGAGAACGCCGCCGCTCCGGCTCGCGATTCGCTCGGCGCGCCTGGAGAATTCCTCTCCACGCCGTAATTCGTCCGTCAGACGCCAGATGAGTACGCCCGCAGAGACCAACTCGATCACGCTGTCGAATCCGAACGCCGTGAGCGTCAAACTGCCGGCGATGACGCCTGACGCGATGGCGACGAGGGCCTCGATTGCCATCCAAGCGATCGTCAGCCATTCCAAGCGGAACGCCTTCTGGATCAAGACAGTCCGTTCAGGCAGTTGCGGCAGGCGTTCGTCGAATCTGGCGGACCCGACAGTCATACTCTCCTCACGCAACCATCATGGCCCTAAGGCTCGTCATGGGCCCACGAATGCGCGGCGGGCGCCACAGCTTAAGAGCTCTGGAACCTTGTGGAGACTGTCGCGTGTCAGCGGGGCAAAACGCGCCCAAGATCAGCTGCTCCTCGATCTCATTTGGGAGGATGATCGGCTCAATGTTATGCGGGTGAAGTCGACGTGCGCCCACCAGGTGCGCCCACCACTCGGCCACAAGCCACGCCGCGGAACATGCTAGATTGCCGCGATTCTGGAAATGACCTCGGACATAACTTCAACGGTGCTCGTGGCGACTTGGCGCGACGGACTGTTCGTCTTGGGGGGCGAGACTCCCTGCCAGGAGCTCGGCCATCAGTCGGTCAGAGCGCTGTCACCCGACGGGTATGGCGGCGCGCTCGCCGTCGTCAACGGACGGTCGCTTCGCCGGCGCGCTCCCGACGGCGTGTGGAGCACCATCGCGACCACGGAGTTCGATCTCGCGTGCTGCGTGGCGGTCGGCGACGTCATCTATGTCGGGACCGATGATGCACGCGTTCTACGCGTCGATGCCGAGGGAACGCTCGAGCCACTTCGCGGCTTCGACAAAGTTGCAGGGCGCGACACATGGTACGCAGGTTCGGCAGTCATCAACGGTCAGCGCGTCGGACCGCCGCTTGGGATCCGCTCGATCACCGCCACGCCTGACGGGGCGGTGCTTTTCGCCAACGTCCACGTCGGCGGTGTCCCTCGGTCGACGGACGGCGGCGCGACATGGCAGCCCACCATCGACGTCGATAGCGACGTCCACGAGGTTCGCGCGCACCCGAACCGTCCGGGCGTCGTGATGGCCGCCGCAGCGATCGGGCTCTGCACCAGCCGCGACGGTGGCCTGACATGGGACGTCGAACAGGAGGGCATGCACGCCTCGTACTGCTCTGCAGTCGCATTTGCGGGCGACGAGGTCCTCGTGTCCGCTTCGTTAGACCACTTCGCGGCGCAGGGCGCGATCTACCGACGACCGGTCGATGGACACGGTCCTCTGGTCGCAGTCGCCGGCGGCCTGCCCACATGGATCGACGGCATTGCCGACACAGGTTGTATTGCCACGCACGGCTCCGCATTGGCGATCGCCGATCGGAGAGGCAACGTCTACGTCTCAGTCGACGCCGGTCGTAGCTGGTCGCGCGAGCTCGACAGCCTCCAAGCCCCGAGCAGTGTCTTAATCGCCTGAGCCAACGGAAGCTATGCCCTTCGCGCCCGCCTCGCGCACATCCTCGATTTTCTTGCGGAGGATGATCGGCTCAATGTTTATGCGGGTGAACTCGAAGTCACGCCCACCAGGTGCGCCCCACCACCCGGCGCTTTGTCGCTTGTTCACGGCTGAGTTACTGTCAAGTCGGGACGCTCCAATGACGATCGACGTCGCCGAGGAACCGATGACGGCTCTTGGGGAGTACGCGCACCTGCCCATCGCGTTCCTTGTCGGTCAGGTGTTGGACGTGACGGCTCGCGCGGAGGGCGGCTTCGCCCTGTCCGCACGAAGGCTCGAAGTCCCATATGTGAAGGACTACGACGCCATCGATGGCGAAGGACCGTTGCATTGGTCACGTCGCTTCGACGTTTCGAATTGGACAATGTTCGCGGCTCGCGAGGCGGGCCGCCGAGTCGGCGGGGCCACCGTTGCTTTCGACACTTCGGCGTTGACGATGCTGGAAGGCCGTCGTGACCTCTCTGTGCTGTGGGACATTCGGGTTGCTCCGAACGCTCGCGGCAAGGGCGTCGCTTCTGCTCTTTTCCAGAGAGTCGAGGCGTGGGCCCAGGCGCGCGGTAGTCGTCAGCTCAAGGTCGAGACGCAGAATATCAATGTGCGGGCATGCGGGTTTTATGCACGACACGGGTGCGAGCTGCGAACGATTCACCACGCCGCGTATCCTGGTCTGCCGGAGGAGATTCAACACCTCTGGTACAAGGATCTACTGGTTCAGAAGAATTCGTAGAGGCTCTTGAACCACCTTCGCGTCGCTCGATCCATAGGCACCCCGCCGTAGCCCTCGAAGAATGCGGCCAGTTCAGTCTCGCCCAGCTCGATTTCAGGCTCCATGCGCAGGGCGAGCGCGAGGTCATACCGTGGATCGCCTTGGGCGCCGCCCGACCAGTCGATCAGGCTCATCGAGTCCCCGGCGCCGACGAGGACATTGTCGAGCGCCAGATCGCCGTGGATCAGGACCTCGGGAACCGGATCTGGTCGGCGATGGCGAAGATCCGCGAGCAATTCAGCCGTGCCATCGCACCACACGAGATTGTCTCGGGCCTCGGCGAGCATTCGATCGACCCAGGACGATTCCGACCGCAGACCGATCGGCACTGGCGTCGCATGCAGCCGTTTCAACAGTGCTCCTACACGCTGCAGTAAGCGTGCTCTCCGCTGCGAACTCGCGTGGAGAATTTCGGTCCAGAGCGGATGTCCCTCAAGCCGCGACATGACGAGCCACGCCTCAGGTCCCTCTTCTTTGTTATCGACCTGCGCGTAGCCGAGGACGCGGGGCATAGGAAGGGACGAATCTGCGAGCGCCAGGAGCACTCGATGTTCTCGAGACAACCATTCCAGGTACCCGTCGCAGTTCTCTATTGGCTGGCAGCTCCCGCCGCCCAAGGGGCAAATCCTGCGGCTCCCTTGAACGCCGAAGCGACGACCGCTCGCAGTGACCTGCTATCTCCCCGCGACATCTCAATGCGCAACCGACACCCAGACGGTCAATCGATTACTAAACTGATTACGTGCTGCTCCGTCTGCGCTGTAGCCACTTTGATGCGATACTACCGACGCCGTGCAATTCGACTGCGACGTCGTCATCGCCGGTGGTGGACCAGCTGGATCGACTGCTGCCGCTTGGCTCGCCAGGGCCGGGCATCGTGTCGTCCTGTTGGAGCGCGACCGGTTTCCGCGCTTCCACACTGGCGAGTCATTGACCGCCTCTGTGAACGACGCCCTTACCGCGATAGGCGCACGCGCCATCATCGCAGAAGCTGGTTTCCCAAAGAAGTGGGGTGCGACATTCATGACCGGCGATGGTAGGACGGAGCGCCACGCCGACTTTGGTATCGTTCCCGGTATTCACCAGGCTCAAACGTGGCAGGTCGAACGCGCAACCTTCGATCAGTTGCTGCTCGGTCACGCGCGGTCTAGCGGAGTCGAGGTTCGCGAGAACCATCGATTGATCAACGTCGCCTTTGATAACGATGGTGTTACAGCGACGGTGAAAGCCAGCGGCAATGATGAACCGCGCTATTCTGTGCGGGCCAAAGCGATGATCGACGCCTCGGGCCGAGGCGCGGTGCTGTCACGCAAGTTCAATTTGCGAATCGACGAGCCAGGCCTGAGCAACGTGGCTTTGTTTTCTCATTACTCTGGGGTGCCGCGGGCGGAGGGACGCCGTGCTGGCGACATACGGATCGTGGCGCGACATGACCTGGGCTGGTTCTGGATTCTCCCGATCTCGGAAAGCCTGACGAGTCTGGGCGTCGTGGTTCCCCGAGACGCCATGTGTGCTCGGCAGGGCCTGGAGCCGGGCGTTCTGCTCGATCAGATGATTGCCGAGACGCCGGTCGTCGCGCGGCTCCTGAAGTCAGCACGACGCGAGTGGCCAGTTCGCGTCGAACGGGACTTCTCGTACGCTTCGCGAGCATACGCCGGCGATCGGTGGGTGCTGGCTGGGGATGCCGGCGCATTTCTCGATCCTGTTTTTTCAACGGGTGTAGCAATCGCGCTCGAGTCTGGACTCGAGGCAGGCCAGGCAGTCTCGGCGGGCCTGACGGCACACGACCTCTCAGCGAATCGCCTACTTCCGTTTTCCCGACGCCAGCGCCAGCGATACCGCGCGTTTCGCCGCTTCGTCGTCGGCTTCTACACTCCGGAGTTTCGCGACCTGTTTTTTGCCGACGATCCACCGCCGCGGGTCTTTCGCGCATTGGTGACCGTTTTTGCCGGATATTGGCGGCCGTCATTTACGACCCGCGCGTGGGTCTCGATGTTCTTCTGGATGGTTCGCCTGCAGAAGTGGCTACGCTTCTATCCACCGATGTCTGTTGCCCGCTCCGACGCCCATGAATCAATCACCGCTGCCCGCTGAGAGTCGCTACTGGGCTCGCCCGGAGGATCGCCAGAGCGCAGTCAACTCGTTGTTCGATCGATCTGCGAGCCATTACGATCGCGCCTGCAACCTCATGGCTTTCGGCGGCGGCCAACGATACAGGCGGGAAGCACTCGAACGAGCGGGCCTGCGATCAGGGATGCGAGTGCTCGACGTTGGCACCGGAACTGGACTCCTCGCGCGCGAAATGCTGCCAATCCTCGGAACAGCCGGGCGGATCGTAGGATTGGATCCCTCGTGGCAAATGATGGCCGAGGCTCGACGGCACGCGGGCCTTCAGTTGGTTCAGGGCGTTGGGGAACGTTTACCGTTTACGGACGGTCAGTTCGACTTCGTCACGATGGGCTACGCGCTCCGGCACGTTCCAGACTTGGATCAGACGTTCAGTGAGTATCGTCGGGTGCTCAAAGCGAGCGGTCGCGTGCTCCTCCTCGAAATCACCAAACCGGCATCACCGTTCGGGTTGGCGCTCGCGCGCGTCTATTTCGGCACCGTCGTTCCCGCTCTCACTTGGGTCGCAACGGGAAGCACCAGTGCGGCGGAACTGATGCGGTTCTATTGGGACACCATCGCCAACTGCGTGTCGCCAACCATCGTTCTCGAGGCCATGCGGCGAGCCGGCTTCGAAGCGCCAGACAGAGTGGTGATGCACGGCATCTTCAGCGAGTACGGTGCGACCAGGCCCGGCAAGACGACACCCGCCTAGTTTGGTGTTCAGTTAACCGCCGTCATCACGAGTGCAGCGTTGTTGCCGCCGAACGCGAGTGATGTTGAGACACCACAGGCCACTCGCAGCTGACGCGCCTCATTGGCGACAAGATCGATCTTGCATTCCGGATCAGCCTCGCGAAAATGTATCGTCGGCGGCACTATTCCTCTGGCGATTGTCAGCGCCAACGTCGCCGCCTCGATTGCGCCAGCCGCAGACAAGCAATGGCCGATCATGGATTTGATCGACGTCACTGGTAAGCGATCGACTCTGTCGCCGAACACCCTCCGAAGGCCTCGAGCCTCAGCCTGATCGTTTTGCGGCGTGGCGGTTCCGTGCGCATTCACGTGGTCAACGCTGTCTGCGGGCACGCGCGCCCAGCGAAGAGAATCCTCGATCAGCAAGGCGACCTCCCTTCCTTCCGGCTCCGGGGCGGTGGGATGGTGTGCCTCGCAGCGGACTCCATAACCCGCGACCTCGGCATAAATGTGGGCGCCGCGACGCCGGGCATGGTCGATCTCCTCGAGGACGACGACCGCGGCTGCCTCGCCGAGGTTCAATCCCTGCCTGCTCCTGCAGAATGGACGGCACGGCTCCTTGTCGACGAGCCGCAGCGCATTGAACCCACTGAACGTGGATCGGCACAACACGTCACTCGCACCAGCGAGGGCAATGTCGATCTGGCCGCAGCCAATCGCGTCCGCAGCGTACCCGATTGCAACGGTGCCGGACGAGCAGGCTGAGAGGGGAGCCGCTTTCAGACCCTCGAAACCAAAACATGTCGCGACGATATCGCAGGGCGTGTTCGGGAAATGGTCAAAGATCTTCGACACAGGAGCGCGACGCACGCCGCGCCGTCGCATTTCCGAGAACCACACCTCATTGCGGACCAGATCCGCCGTTCCAGATCCCAGCACGACGCCCATTCGATTCCGCGGCAAGTCGGCGTCAACGATGCCGGCGTCGGTCAGCGCCTCTCGAGAAGCAATGACGGCGATATGATCACTTCGGGACATCCGCGTCCAATCGTGTCCACTGAATGCTGCGTCCCGTTCATAGCACGGGATCTCGGCGGCTTTGGTGCTTCTGTATCCCTCCGAGCTGAAGGCGCCGATATCGCCGATGCCGCATTGGCCGCTCACCAGCCCAGCCCATACGCTCTCGCGCGACGTACCGAGGGCGCTGAGGAGGCCGATGCCGGTGACGACGACTCGACGTCGGCTCATGAGCGTGGCTCGGGCGCCCGGACCGGCGACGGCGATGGCCGATCGGACGTTTCGATGGGACGGCTATCACTTGTGGAACCGTTCGCCCGCGATGCGTTCTGGTAGGCAGCGACCCGCCGCGCTTCTCCCCTTTTGTGGAGCGCGGCGACGATCAGCGGCGAAAACTCGAACGGCATCGTCACGATAGAAAACCCGAGGCCCAGCGTACGTCGTGCGACCGACAAATCGTGACGGCCGGCACCAAGCAGCGTGGTCCAGGACCAGAAGACGACACCGTAAATCTCTCTGGCTTCGCGCCACATGCTCCCGTGCCGGCCACAGACCGTTGTTCGTCCCTCGTGCAGGCTCTGGAGAAACTGTTCCCGGGTGGTTCCGGGCGCCTCTGTGTACGTGGTCCCGATGCCGTGGAGGTTGTGCGAATCGCTGCCCCCGATCCCTGCGAGCGATCGGCCTGAATTCAGTCCCGCTCGAGCGAGCGCGTCCGCTAACTGATTGTGCGCGGGGAGCATCGTGCCGTTACGAACCTCAAACGCCGGAAACAACTGGAGTGCCGCCCGAACATACCGATCGAGCGCGAGCTGACCTCTGAAAAAGAAGAATGGGTGATTCAGCGCGAAGAAGATTCCTTCCGACCGCAGATAGGCCGTGGCCTCGAAGACATTGCTCCTGAGCGGCTGGATCTCGTGGTGGATTCGTTCATTGATGTCGTAGGCGCCGATGTGGACTCGAAGATCGGTGCCAGGAAACCTGCACTCGATCTCCTCGCTGATGAAGAAATCGTTCACCGCGGGGTTGCGAGTGAGAAATTCGAGGCAGCCGTCGATCGTGTCGTGATCCGTGAGCGTCACCAGATCCATGCCGCGCGCCTTGGCGATCTCGTAAACCGCCGCAGGTTCAGAGTAGCAATCGCGCGCGTGGAGGAACCTCAGGTGGCCCGTGTAGCCGGAGTGCCAGGAATGCACGTGGAGATCTGCACGCATTACGTGTTCGTTTTCTGATCTCACAGCGGTTTCAGCAACAGAATCTGCACCACGTTCGTGCCTACACCTTGGTAGATGGCTGGCAAGAAGCTCTTGCCGTAGTCGATCTGCAGAATCGTGTTCAACGGCGCCCTCAGATTCAGACGTACTCCGGTGCCGGTGACCTGCTGCCAATTGTTGTTGACCTCGGGATCACGCCCGCTGGCGTGGTCCAGGAACAGGTCCAAACGGTATTGTTCGAAGAGGTTGAATGAGTACGAGCCCCGGAACATCGCGAGTTCCGCGAACCGCACCGCCGTCGGAACGCCGTGCATCCGCGTGGCGTCGAACTGGCCGAACTGATACATGCTGAACCGATCGAGTCGCTGTCCGCCGAAGTAGGTGCCGTTGAAATGAATCGTGTGAAATGTCGAGAACGTGAAATCTTTCGAGAGTCCGACATCGTATTTCGTGAATGTTCGATCATCGGGATCAAACGTGGTCACGTCACCCCACGGCGCCCAGGTCGATCGCTGATAGGCGGTGGCGTTCGCCAGCAACGAGTAACCTCGTCGTCTGGACCATATCCCGCGCCTTCGCCGTTGGTCGCGGTGTTGGACGGCGTGACGAAGTTCGGAGACGTTGTCGCGGTGCGAAAGTAGGCGTCGAAACTGAGCTCGTACCGCCCGATCACCTTTTGAAACGGCGTCAACTGATAGCCGACCTTGAAACCGGTCGAGACAGGAATCCGTTCCAGGCTGTCGCCCGATATCTTCCCCACCGAGTCAAAGACGTCATCGTCTTCCTTCAGCGCCAGGCCAAAGAAGTCGACGCTGGCATCGAATCGCCCTCCCCACAGATTCGCGTGCTGGATGTTCCCCAGTGCGATGACGCCGCCGTAGAGTAGTGCCAGCTGAAGATTTCTGTTGAGGAAGTTGAAATCGAGGATGTCGATCCCGCCAATCGGCAGCGGCCGGTTGAACGACGGGTCGAAGTCGGCGCCAAGAACAAACGCCTTGGCAGAAGTTGTCAGCTGATCGCTGGGCACGCGCTCCTGCCCCTTCTTCACCAGATATCGAACGCCGCTGGCGGTGTCTCGATACATGATTCGGTTACTGAGCCTCGCGCCGTCCCGCTCCTGCTCGAACGTCGGCGGGTTGAGAACCACGTCCGATAGTCGAACATCACGTTCGATCAGAACGCTTCTTCCGGCAATCAGGAACACTTGATTGCTGCTCAGGCGCGTGGCGAGCCAGATCGGCCGGCCACTTACGTCGCCGCTCGGTTCGAATGTCTGTGTCTCGGCGTTCGAGACGACCGGGCCACTCAGTTTGGTTTCGACGGCTTGAACCTTGAGTTTCACAAAGGTTCGCCTATCGATCCACACAGTCCCCTTGTACAAGGCTCGGGACGTGTCAATCGGATCGAACCGGACAACGTAGGCAGCGCGTCGCCCGACCGTCTCGGTCCCATCGAGACGGTAGGTATAGTCTTGGTTGAGGCGCAGATCCAGGGGCAGCGAGAGCACTTTTTCAGGCTGAACGAGCGGAAACGAGGGACGATTCTGGGTCCATTTCGCCCCGTTCAGTTCGAAACTGAGTTCCTCCCATTCGACAACGCCGTGATCTGAAAACAGACGGTTCTCGGTCACGAGGTTGTACTCAGGGTCGGCCGCCGACGGATGGAAGTGTTGTTCTATTCTGACGTGGGCAATGTAGGTTTTGAGCAGCGCGTCCTGAGCCAGTTGCGCCTGTTGATGCCGAAAAATGATTTCTTCGATCCGTAGAAGCGCGTCCTTCCGGACGTCGACGCTGGTCGCGTAGCTGGTGCCCGTGCCGAAGTCGACGATTAGAGTATGGCTGCCGGCGGGCAACGCAAAATGCAGTCGGCCTCCCTTGGGTGCTGGCTCGGTCGATGGTGCCGGCTCAGCGCTAGTTAACGGATCTCTGACGATCGGTATTGTGGCGTTGGCGATCGTCACCTCCAGGTCCAATGGAGATGGGTGGAGATTCCGGTAGACCAGGAACGTGTCAAGTGTCGCCAGACTGTAAAGCAAACGGTGAGGAACGGTCGAGGTGACGTCACTGATGCCCTGCAGAATCCGCAACCTGCTGGCCCGCTCGTCAAGCGTAACTAGGTCGTTGCCGATCAGATCGGTCACCAGAGCCGCGGCAACAAGCGCGGCGGTTACGGCGGCGGGCACTCCGGCCAACGCCAGGTACTCGAACGGCAGTTCCCGTCGACCACAGAATCGAGTCCATCGCTTGAGCGGAGGCAGCTGCGGATCTTAGAAGCAAGAAGGTACCGAGGACGACTGTAGACCCTGGCTTTTCTCGCTCTCGAGCAACGCCGCCATACCCAGCAGTGCCGGGCGAAACGCTTCGTCATCGTCGCTCGTCGCGCCGTCGAGAGCGAAACCGTCGACGTATGGGCCGAGTCCCGCCGTGAACACAAGACCTTCCAAGCCAACTCGCCCACCGGAATGCCGCCCTGCAAAACGAGAGCGACCG
>CAVUZL010000015.1:0-328984 GCA_963745875.1 uncultured Acidobacteriota bacterium | reverse complement strand
AGCCGTCACCCCTCCGCCACGCACATCCGGCGTTCCGTACGGCAATCCGTTTCCGCCGCTCCCGTGATACAGGAGGATCTCCTCGTCTTACATTTGCCTCAGTGGAACCTGAGTTCCAAAAAGCAGCTGAGGCGGTGCCTAGTTGAGTTTATCGTTTTGATAACGTAGATGATCAGTTTCGGAAGGTTCGCCCATGTTCAGAACACTTTTATCTCTCTCACTGCTGTGCGCGGCTTTTGCCGGCGCGCAGACCTATCAGCCCAACTGGGATTCGCTCGACCGGCGTCCGATCCCGGCCTGGTTCACCGACGCCAAGTTCGGCATCTTCATCCACTGGGGCGTCTACTCGGTGCCCGCCTATGCGCCGGTGATCCCCGGCAAACTCGCCTACGCCGAGTGGTACTGGCACGCCATCACCGAAGGGCAGAAGCCGAACGCCGAACCGGTCGACGCCGGAAGCTGGGAGATGCACAAGAAGCTTTATGGCGCCGATTACCCCTACGCCAACTTCGCGCCGCAGTTCCGCGCCGAGCTCTTCGATCCCGCGCACTGGGCCGATGTTTTCGCGCGCTCCGGCGCGAAGTATGTCGCGCTCACCTCCAAGCATCACGAGGGCTTCGCGCTTTGGCCGAGCAAAGAGGCCTCCAAGACCTGGGGACGGCCGTGGAACGCCGTCGAGCACGGACCGCACCGCGATCTGCTGGGCGATCTCACCGACGCCGTGCGCGCCAAGGGCTTGAGGATGGGCATCTACTATTCGCTCTACGAGTGGTACAACCCGCTCTACCTCAGCGACAAACCGCGCTATGTGGCCGAGCACATGATGCCGCAGTTCAAGGATGTGGTCACGCGCTACAAGCCGGCGATCATCTTCAGCGACGGCGAGTGGGAAATGACCTCGGCAGCAATGGCGCAGCCCGGAGTTGCTGGCGTGGCTCTACAACGAATCGCCGGTGAAGGACGAAGTGGTGGTTGACGATCGCTGGGGCAGCGACACGCGCCACAAGCACGGCGGCTATTGGACCACCGAGTACACGCCGGGCATGGCCGAAACCAATCACGCCTGGGAAGAGAGCCGCGGCATGGGCTTCAGCTACGGCTACAATCGGGCCGAGCGCGTGGAGCACTACCACTCCGGCCGCGAGCTGGTGCTGATGCTGGTCGACATCGTCAGCCGCGGCGGCAACCTGCTGCTCGACATCGGCCCCAGGGCCGACGGCACGATCCCGCCGATCATGGAGGAGCGCCTGCTGCAGATCGGCGACTGGCTGAAGGTGAACGGCGAGGCGATCTACGGCACGCATCCCTGGACGCACGCCAAGCAGTGGAGCGCCGGCGAGCAGCCCAAGGTCAGCTACAACCAGGAGTTCGAAGCCAGTCTACGATTTCGCGAAGCTGATCGCGGCGCCGCGCGACGGCAAAGCTTCCATCGAGGCTTTCTTCACGGCGAAAGGCGATAGCTTCTACGCGATCCTGCCGCGCTGGCCCGGGCGGCAGTTCACGCTGAAGGAATATACAGGCGCGAAGCCGAAGTCGGTTACCCTGCTCGGCTCCAGCGCTCCGCTGCGCTTCAAATCCAACAGCGGCACGGTGACCGTCGAGCTACCCGAGTTGCCTGAGGAATTGCTCGCCCAGCCGGCCTGGGTGCTGAAGTTCAGCCGGTAATCGGCAACTGCGCAAGCGTCGAGAGGTTCACACTCCCACTTGGCCTCGCGGCCGATTTTTCGGATGTTCTCCATATCCTGCGTTGGCTCCGTCTCGAATTCTACGGCAATAACCGTAGCAGGATGATCCGGCGCCGACGCCGGCTATCCGGCATTAATCAAAATGTGACAGGGAACAACGATACGCACCTGTTAAACGCGCAAGCGCCGCCATCATCCATCGCGTGGAATCGTCGGCCCGGCTGGGTTTGACCCTCCGCTCCTGGAAAAGCGCCAACTGCTTCCGGAGAAACAGATTCTCAGCCGATAGGGCTGCTGCGGGAACGGGCCATCAACGCGACGAGCCGGCCAAGGGGTATTGTCAACTTGGGGAATTTGTTGACGGTTTCACCGCCCAGGACAACTGCTAACTTGTTGATTTGCGGTCCTTGCGTTGGTCAAGCGCGCCTGAAAATCGTAGAGATTTGCCTCAACTTGACAATGCCGGCGGTAGACGGTTTCAAAACGGGCCGATATAGTGTAAACCGCACCAAAGGCGGCTTTGCTTATCTGGACGTGTTTGCCGTGGTACAAAACTCCGTCATCGTATCTGGGGCTGTGATACTATAGCGTCACTTCGATTTCTTCCGTAGTCTAAGCATACGGATCACGGAACGAAATCTCCATCCCCTCCCGGGCCGGTGCTACATCCCGACGGGAGGGGTATGGTGTCTTTGGCTGTCAAGAAGCGATATGCAATGCCGGGATTGCGAGGGTCTCTGACGAGCATTTGCGTCGTATCCAGCGGCTCCTGCTACTGTCACGAACGTGACCGTCAGGCGTCCATTCGACGAACTCAAACTGGCATCCGTGGGCAGCACGCCCAGGAACTAATAGTCGCTACCGATAATACGAGCGATTCTAACGGGAGTGCTCACCGCCACCCATCGCTAGTGGAGGCAACGATGAATATTCTTACCGCGTTGGTGAAGGGAACACTTCGGCTGCGTCTGGCTCTGCCAATTCTTGTGCTCGCCCTTCCCGTAACCGTTCGAGCGGACCTCAACCAGACCAACGTTCTCACGTCAGGCAATACCATCAACCTGGATACCGGCGTGGCCGGCATGTCGGGCGGAGATATTCAGTGGACCGCCAGCGGCTTCACTCCGCAGGGGAGTGCGACGGCGCTTCATATCTATAGTGGCTGGCCAATCGCTGAATTCCAGACTATCTCGATCCTTGTTGTCTCCGGACTTCCCGGCTATTCCAGTGCCGCCGTTCCGCTGACCAGGATGGGCGTCGGGGATGTGATCGGAGTGCACACCAATAGCAAACACTGGACCAAAATCATCGTGACGGCTACTACAGCAACGTCCGTCACGGTCCAATTCACCACCTTTGGGGTTGCGGCCGGAACGGGATCGGGTAATGCGGGCGCTCCGACGATCACCTCGGTTGTCAACAACTCAAGCAGGATCTCCACCGGTCTTCCGAACTCCGGGATCGCCCCCAGCGGCATCTTCGTGATTCTCGGGTCGGGCCTGGCCGATGCCGGATTGCCCGTCTTACAGTCCAGCGCGGTGCCGGGCCTTTCAACATCGCTGAATGGAGCCAGCATCTCCGTCACCGTCGGCGGAGTCACCACTCATCCGCCAATTTATTACACCAGTCCCAGCCAGATCGCGGCGGTGCTTCCCGCGTCCACGCCTGTTGGAACGGGAACAATCACGGTTACATATAACAACACCCCCAGCAACGCCGCCCCCATCACGGTTGTACCCACAGCGCTGGGAATCAACACCTACTACACGAATTCCGGAGTCGCCACCGACGCCTCGACCGGCGCCATTCTCACGTACACCAACTCCGGCACGGGGGCGAGAACATCGTGCTGTGGACTACCGGCCTGGGCGCGGACACGTCCGATAGCGACACCACCTACACGTCGTCACCGCACGCGGTGAATAGTTCGCTCCAGATTTACATTGGAGGGATTCCCGCTACAATCCTCTATCAAGGCTCGGCCGGGTACCCCGGAGTCAATCAGATCAACGTGACCATCCCGGCATCGGCTCCCAGCGGCTGTTGGATTTCGCTGGTTGCAGTCGCCGGGGGCTTGCTCAGCAACACAGCGACTCTGCCTATCAACAGCGGCGGCGGAGCCTGCTATGACCCTGTGAACGGCCTCTATGGCAACCAGATCTCCCCACCGAGCCAGCAAACTCTTCGCACCGGATTGGTAGACGTGGTTCAAACCACCAACGCCAAGAATGTCGTCACCACTAGCGCGAATGCCGCTTTCGAGTCTTACACAGGGGTCTTTGGTCCAGTCAATTCCGTATCGCCGGGCGGCTGCATCGTGCAATACGGAGTCGCACCAAGCGCCGGGGCTATCACCGGTCTCGATCCCGGCAAAATCAACCTCAGTGGCCCGAACGGAATTTCGTTAACGCTCGCGAACCAGGCCGGGATCAAGGGAGCGTATTCCAGCACTCTGGCTTCGGCCGCTATTCCGCAAACGGGCGGGACATTCACATTTACTGGGAATGGTGGGGCCGATGTGGGCGCTTTCAGTTCCACCATCGTATTTGCGAATCCGCTGATGACCTGGACCAATCGCAGCGCCGCCGCGACCATCGATCGAAGCCAGGATTTCACAGCGACATGGACAGGCGGCAATCCCGGCAGCTTTGTTTACTTGAGCGGCGCCACCACCACCGTTGCGACCACAGCCAACCCGGGCGGCATCGTAGGCTTCGGGTGCTGGGCGCCCGTCGGCGATGGAAAGTTCACCGTGCCCTCGTATATTTTGTCGGCTCTGCCGGCCTGGCACCGGTGGGCGTCCTGGTGCAGAACGACATCTACCTGACCTTATCTGCCACCTGGTCTCGATATCGGCATCGCGGTAGGAGAAATCGCCATCAGCGCGGACCGCCACGTTCAAATGAACGCCGGCCACGCGTCAAGAGCTGCCTTGGCAAGCAAGCCCGCGGAGGCGCTCACATCGCGTGAGTAATCGCCGGGAAATCTGCCGTTTACGTGTTGGTGGGTTCAAAGAGAGAGCCTCGCGTGGAGTGTTGCTTGCTTTAGCGCGATCGTTGTCCAGAGTTTTGGCGCACCACGCAGGCCCTTTGCTAGCACGAGCAAGAGCACGATGAGCAGGATGAGGAACGCGAGCGTCTTCCACATTGCCGGTCCCAATCGATGGCGCCCCATCTGAGGAGCGTCGCAAGCAGGGGGGCGATGGGACGTTGACCAGGGCCCCATCACCAGGCCACGATCAACGGTGGTCAGCCGAGAGCGCGGCACTCACCCCGCACCGAAATCATGATCCTGGCTCCGGTCGGAGTCAAGCCAGCCAGGAGGAAGCGCGAGTTTAACTGCGTCACTGTCCCGCTTCCTGTTGCCCCTTCGACCCATTTACTTGCGGGGCAACTCGGGCGTACGATGACGGTGTTCGTCAAATCCTCCGGCAGCGGCCTAATTATTCAGACCACTGCCTCTTCTCGGCCCGGCCCGAAACGGCCGGGCTTTTTTTTTTGCGGTGGAACCTTGATTCCGATGACAGAACCTTCTCGGAGGTGAGGCCGAAGCGATAGCGGGCCTCTCCATCGGCTCGCGTGCTTCTTGGCGGGAAGCGGCGACTGACAGAACCTCACCCGTCGCATCTCGTGAAACGGTCTTTTCTCTCAGGCCCGGAAAAGACGCCGCAGACCCGCGCAGAGTTGATCTTATCCGATTGAGCTGCCTGGGAGCGATGACTGCAAGCCGCTAGATGTTCAACCCCATCCGAGAGACCCGCTGCACGGCTCCCAGGAACGGTTCTGATTATACTGGCGGCCACGGTGAACTGTGAGCAGTCATCGGTCGGTGCGCGGTGGAGGACTGGCTTGCTGGGAACCCAGGCCGCCCCGGGAATGGGAAGCTGGTGCCTCAACCCTGCCGACTGATGACTGCTGACCGCTCACGGCGATCTTAGTCGGGGCGATGATCGGCCCGAGGCTGCCGATCAACGTACGCGACGGCCTCGACGCGTCCCGCAAACCGCTTCCCGAGATACAGCTCGCCGTCACGTAGGAGCTGGACCTCGACGCCCGCGACCGTGTCGACATCGACGCGGCGAACCTCGCCAGCTTGTGGATCATCAGATGGTTCTTGAACGATAGGGGCCTCTCACGCGGTCCAGCCCTTGCCGATCATCGGTTGAGGGTAGCGGTGTCTCGCGTCCAAGTTGGATTTTGGAGCCAGGCGCTCACCGCGTAACCAAACTGTGCGATTCCAAACCAGTGAAAAAGATTGTTCGCAAGCAGCGTGTAAGCGCCAAACGGAAGAAAGGAGATCACGAACAGAAGCAGCAACGTACGCGACGCCCCCCAAAGTGACGCGACGGCGGCACCGACACCGAGCACACCCATGAGAGGAATCGCCACGACCAGCCAGCCGCCGGACTGATGTGTCAGAGCCCCGCCGGTTGGATTGCCCCAGATAAACACGCCAGCGAGGCTCGCGCAAGCGAGCCCCGCCACGACTCCAATCGTGGTGCCAATCCTTCGATTCATCTGTTCCATCAGCCTTCAATGGGCGCGGTCACACGCAACCCTCGTCGCCGCACCGCGCCACGAAGCCGAAGCATGTTGCGGACGTTGAAAAGTTCTCTGCGTCGAAACGCTGCCTCGAACGACAGAACCCTGTTGAAGCCTCTGCTATTGATCTCAAATGACCCGCTCCGACGGCGCGAACGTCGTCGGAGCGTTTGAATCGATCGGGCTCCGCGGCTAGTTGTCGTCGTCGAATTTGAGCGTCACGCCGCCCGAGAACTCGAACTGGTTCGAGTACTGCGCGTCACCAACCGCCCAGCAACCGTAGAACGGGTCGCACCAGACGCCGGCCGGATTCGACTGGATGTAGGTCGGGACCAAGCGCAGCATGACCTTGATGCCCACGTGCGGTGACGGATACAGCTTGACACCGCCGCCCCAGTCGAACGCGAACTTCGACAGGCTTGGTCATTAGGGATCGCATCTCACGCTGAGATCTGACGTTCGCAGATCGGCCGCTCGCTTTTGGACTTGTGCTCCGGGGCTGCTGAGGAACGTCGGCGACGCTTCGACGGCCAGGGAGACTCAGCCGACGTCGGCGACGTTCTGGTGTGACCCCGGCGTGACCCTGGAGCAAAACTCACCGTATGCTTTTTGGTACGATTGCGTTTGGTAAGTAATTGTGAAATGAGCTGTTTAGAGTGGTGGCGAGGGACAGAATCGAACTGTCGACACTACGATTTTCAGTCGTATGCTCTACCAACTGAGCTACCTCGCCCCGAGGTGTGGAAACACCGATTTTAGTATTTACTCGGACCGAAGAGCAAGCATCGGCGGCAAGCGCACCGCACGGAGCGCCGCGGCGCGGAGGCTGCCAGGGCGACTCAGGCAGCGAATTTTCGAGGTCGAGGCTACTTCCAGAGCCCGCCGTTCTTGAGGCGAATCAGCTCTTCGGGATCGGTGGTTTTGTATCCGCGCGCCTGCGCGTGATTGACGAATCCCGGCGTGATGCCGTGATCCCGAAGGCGTGTGATCTCGGTGAGGGTGAGATCCTTCAGCCCGAGCTGCTTCATGTCGGCGATGAACTCGGCGCTGACGCCGTGGTCTCTGGCGCGAAGGATGTCGGAGATCGGCAGGTTCTTGAAACCCTGCGCCGAGAGCTCGCTGATGAACGCGCCGGTGACGCCGCGATCGTGCAGGCGGACCAGATCCTCCACGGTCAGCTTGTCGTAACCGGCGGCCTTCAGGTCGGTGACGAACGCGGCGCGGACGCCGTGATCGCGCAGCCGGGTGAACTCCTCGAGGGTGGTCGCGGTCAGGCCGAGGCCGCGAATCTCCTGGACGTATTCCGGGGTGACGCCGTGATCGCGGGCGCGGACGAGATCCTCGATCGTCGCGCTGCTGAAGCCGGCCTTCTTCATCCCCTGGACGTACGCCTGCGTGACGCCATGGTCGCGGGTGCGGACGAAGTCCTCGAGCGAGCTGCCGGCGAAGCCTTCGGCCTTCATCTCCTTGATGTATTGCTGGGTAACGCCGTGGTCTCGCGTCCGGACCATGGCCTCGAGCGTCGCGGTCTTGTAACCCTCGGCCTTGATGCCGCGGATGTAGTCGATGGTCACGCCGTGGCTCTTCGCGCGCTGGACCTGATCGAGTGTCAGCTTGTCGTAGCCCTCGGTCTTGAGCTCGCGGATGTAGCGCGGTCCGACGTCGTGGACAGCCAGCTGAAAGCGGCGCCACAGCGGCAGGTCGTCGGTGTAGCCGATCGCCTTCATCTCGGCGACGTACTGCTCGCGGGGCTGGAACGCAAAGAGACCGGCGCCGCGGCCATCGCGGAAGGCGCCATCGAAGGCGAGCGTCCCGGCTTCGCGGCGGAGCTCGAATTTGACGCTCGCGGCGGTAAACGGGGCGCTGTTGATTGGCAACCCGGTCAGCTGGTCGGCGGGGAAAGTCTGTCCCATGCTCCAGCCGCTGCCGTTCCAGTTGTTACTCGGCCGGTCAGCCTCCGGCGGAGCGTCGGTGCGGACCTGGAGGAACACCTCGGCGTTGCGGAGCTCGGCGGTCCACGTTCCGTGGATCTCGGTCGTCTGCCCCGAGGCCGTCATGCCGATGACGGCCTGCAGGACCAGGAAAAAGAGGGTGGAGAGGTATCGCATGCCCGGTTTGACGCGCACGGGGCAGGGGAAGGTTGTCAGCCGAGGATGGCTGAATGCTAAGGGCTAATGGCTAATGGGGTGTCCCTCCCCGAAGCCATCAGCCGTTAGCCATCAGCCATGACGCAAGCTCTGTTACACCGCGACCGGCTCGGCCGCGTCCCTCGACATCCCCAGCTCGCGGCGGACCTTGTCGTCGATCGCCTTGAACACTTCGGGGTTGTCCTTCAGGAACTGCTTGGCGTTCTCGCGTCCCTGACCGAGGCGCTCGCCGCCGTAGGCGAACCAGGCGCCGCTTTTCTCGACGATGCGCTTCTCGACGGCGAGGTCGAGCAGGTCGCCGGTCTTGGAGATGCCTTCGCCGTACATGACGTCGAATTCGGCTTCGCGGAAGGGCGGCGCCACCTTGTTCTTGACCACCTTGACGCGAACCCGCCCGCCGATGACGGCGTCGCCGTCCTTGATGCTGGCAATGCGGCGGATGTCCATGCGAACCGACGCATAGAACTTCAGCGCGCGGCCGCCGGTGGTGGTTTCGGGGTTCCCGAACATGACGCCGATCTTCTCGCGGAGCTGGTTGATGAAGATGAGGCGAGGTTTTCGACTTCGACACCGCGCCGGTCAGCTTGCGGAGCGCCTGCGACATCAGCCGCGCCTGCAGACCCATCTGCGCATCGCCCATCTCGCCTTCGATTTCGGCCTTCGGAACGAGGGCCGCCACCGAGTCCACGACCACGACATCGACGCCGTTCGAGCGGATCAGGACTTCGACGATTTCGAGCGCCTGCTCGCCGTTGTCCGGCTGCGACACCAGCAGGTTGTCGATGTCCACGCCGAGCTTCTGGGCGTAAAGCGGCATCGAGCGCGTGTTCCGCGTCGACGAACGCCGCCATGCCGCCGAGTTTCTGCGCCTCGGCGATGACCTGCAGCGCCAGGGTGGTTTTGCCGGACGACTCCGGCCCGAAGATTTCGATGACCCGGCCGCGCGGCACGCCGCCGATGCCCAGCGCGTAGTCGATGCTGATCGCGCCGGTCGGAATGAAGTCCATCGGCTGGATGGCGCCCTTCTGACCCAGCCGCATGATGGAACCCTTGCCGAACTGCTTTTCGATCTGCCCGACGGCCAAATCGACGGCCTTGCTGCGTTCCCGTTCCTGACGCTCGTCTCGTTCAACTGCCATGTGATTCGGCCCTCCGAGGCGTGGTTATTCTAGATACGTGCCGAGGCGAAAGTCAAGTGCAATTGCGTGAATAATATGCAAAAAATGGCTGTAATACAGTCATTTCAGGGCCGCATGGACTTTCGCCTCACGGGCGCCGCGATTGCAGAATCTGCGATGATAGGCTGTCGATGCCTAGCCCTGTCGGCCATGCCCTCGCGGGCGTGGCTACCGTCTGGACCATTTCCCCACGCGCTCCTCGCCGATTGGTCGTGGTCGCCGCCGCGCTTGCCGCCCTGCCGGACGCCGATCTCGTGCATCACGGCTGGCATCGCGCTTTTACGCACAGTCTTGGCGCCGTCATCGTCGTGACCATTATCACGGCAGCCGTGACAGGGTGGGTCAATCGTCGGCAGGGTTCGCGCCACGCCGCGCTGTCGCCGCTCGGTGTCGCGTTGATTTGCGGAGCGGCTTACGGCAGTCATTTGCTGCTCGACTGGCTCGCTGCCGATCATTTCGTGCCGTACGGCATCCGCGCGCTCTGGCCGTTCGACGATGGTTGGTACATCTCAGGACTCGAGATGTTTCGGCAGACTGCACGGCGTCAGTTGCTGACGTGGCCGGTGTTCGTCCAGAACGTGCAAGCGATCACGCAGGAGATCGCGATTCTCGCGCCGATTCTGTACCTGCTGTGGCTAGTACGTGTAAAACCCGCGGCCCGACTTGCGCCCGAGCTGACCAGCGCTCACCATCCGGCGGAGTAGCGGACAGGGCCGATATTTCGGATCGCCGATGCCGTCGTGCAGCACGTTCATGATGGCAAGGCAGATGTCGAGGCCGATGAAGTCGGCCAGCGTCAGCGGTCCCATCGGGATGGTTCATCCCCAGCTTCATCACCGCGTCGATCGCCTCCGGCGTGCCGACCCCTTCCATCACCGCGAAGATCGCCTCGTTGATCATCGGCATCAGGATGCGGTTGGCGATGAAGCCGGGATAGTCGGCAGACTCGACCGGCGTCTTGCCGAGCGCGCTGCACAGGTCCGACGCCACCTGCATCGACTCAGTCGGACGTCGCCTGACCGCGAATCATCTCGACCAGCGTCATCAGCGGCACCGGGTTCATGAAGTGCATGCCGAGGACTTTGTCCGGCCGCTTCGTCGCGGCGCCGAGCTGCGTGATCGAAATCGATGACGTGTTCGACGCGAGAATCGTGGCGGCCGGGGTGATGGCGTCGAGCTGGCCGAAGAGCGCGGACTTGATCTCGGCGTTCTCGACGATCGCTTCGACGACGAAGTCCGCGTCGACCAGGCGGTCGATCGAAGTGGTCGTGGAAAGGCGTCCGAGCGTGGCGTCGCGATCGGCGGCAGACAGCTTGCCCTTCTCGACGAACTTGGCGACGCTCTTTTCGATCGTCGCCCGCGCGCGATCGAGCATCGGCGCCGCCACGTCCACGAGCCGAACCGTGAAACCCGCTTGCGCAAACACCTGGGCAATGCCGTTGCCCATCGTGCCCGCACCGATCACTCCGACTACTTTGATGGTCAATTGTCTACTCTCACGAAGTCACGAAGGAACATGAAGATCACGAAGAACTCTTTCACAAAACCTAAGAAAGCTCCGTGACCTTCGTGATCTTCGTGCCTTCGTGATAAGGCTTACGGACGCTCGACCGCGAGCGCGACGCCGTTGCCGCCGCCGAGGCACAGCGTCGCGATGCCGCGCTTCAGATTACGGCGCTTCAGCGCGTAGAGCAGGGTCGTCAGCACGCGGCCGCCGCTCGATCCGATCGCGTGTCCGAGCGCGACCGCGCCGCCGTTCACGTTCACCTTCAGCGGGATCGATGCCGAGTTCGTTCAGCACCGCGACCGCCTGGACGGCGAACGCTTCGTTCAGCTCGAAGAGATCGACGTCCTTGAGATCCCAGCCGGCCTTCTGCGCGACGCGGCGGACGGCTTCGACCGGCGTCATCAGCACGAACTTCGGCGCGAGCCCGCTGACGTCGCCTGTGCGACGATGCGCGCCAGCGGCGTGAGGCCGAGCGCCTCGGCACGATCCGCAGCCATCACGACGAGCGCTGACGCGCCGTCGTTCACGCCGGGCGCATTGCCGGCCGTGACCGTGCCGTCCTTCTTGAACGCCGGCTTCAGCTTCGCGAGCACTTCCGACGTCGTGTCCGCTCGAATCGGATTCGTCGCGATCGATCACGATCGGGTCGCCTTTGCGCTGCGGGATCGAGATCGGCAGGATTTCGTCCGCGAACGCGCCGTCGGCGATCGCGCGCGCCGCCTTCTGATGACTGAGCGCCGCGTAGTCGTCCTGAGCGCCGCGGCCGACGTGGTAGTGCTCCGCCACCGACTTCGCCGGAGTTCCCCATGTGGCACTGCTCGAACGCGCACCACAAGCCGTCGTTGATCATCGCGTCGACGACCTCGCCGTTGCCCATGCGGAGCCCTTCGCGGACCCGCGGCAGCAGGTACGGCGCGTTGCTCATCGACTCCATGCCGCCGGCCACCGCGACGTCGATGTCGCCGGCGCGGATACCCTGGTCGGCGAGCATCACGGCTTTGAGTCCCGATCCGCACACCTTGTTGATGGTGAGTGCGGCGACGTGTTCCGGCAGGCCGCCGTGGAGCGCGGCTTGCCGCGCCGGATTCTGGCCGAGGCCGGCGCTGACGACGTTGCCCATGATGCATTCGTCGACGATGGCGGGATCGATGCCGGCACGGCGGACGGCCTCGGCGACGACCAGCGCGCCGAGTTGCGGCGCGGTGAAGCCCTTGAGCGCGCCGAGAAACTTTCCGGTCGGCGTGCGCACGGCAGAGACGATGACGGAGTGGGGCATAGATGCTAGGTGCTAGGTGCTAGGTGCTGAGCGCGAGTGCGACGTGCCTAGGTTCTTACCTCAATCCGACTGACGACGTTGTCGCCGAGCAGTTTCTTGAGCCGCGCCAGGATTGTCGGCGACGAGCGGCGGACTTCCGACGCCCACACGAGCGTCTGCGCCTCTACGAACAGGATGCCGCGTTCGAGCTTGACCGCGGTCACCCGCTGCATCGCGGGACCGACGGCGGCGCCCCATGCAAATCCGACTTTGCCGTCCGACAGCGGCGAACCGCGCAGGAGTTCGATGAGCGCGCCCGGCAGCGCCTGTGTGATGGGAACCACGTTTCGATCCTATCATTGCGTCCCGTGCAACTAGTCCTCGCATCCGCGTCGCCCCGCCGCGCCGAACTGTTGCGCGCGGCCGGTTTCACGTTCGAAACGGTCATCGCCGAGGTGGACGAGCAGGTTCGGCCGGGCGAGTCGGCGACGGACTACGTCCGCCGGCTGGCCGCCGACAAGACGGCGGCGGCCCTTTCCCTCAGCGTGGCGTCGGTGGCGCCGCCGTTTCAGGGCCGCGGTCGCAGGGCTGAAAGCCCCGCGCTGCCAGGTCAAAGTCCAGCGCGGCCGGACTCGATCATTCTCGGTGCCGACACCGCCGTCATCGTCAACGGGCAGATTCTCGGCAAGCCGAAAGACGATGCCGACGCCGCGGTGATGCTCCGCCGCCTCTCGGGCCGGCGTCATAAGGTCATGACCGGAGTCAGCCTGCGGCGTGGAGCCCACGAGCTCGGCCGTGTCGAGACGACCATCGTGGCGATGGCCACGCTCTCCGACGCCGATGTGGCGTGGTACGTGGCGAGCGGAGAGCGCCGGGACAAGGCCGGGGCCTACGCCATCCAGGGCCTGGCGTCCCGTTTCATCTCGCGGATCGACGGTTCGTACAGCAATGTGGTCGGGCTGCCGGTCGCGACGGTGGTCGAGCTGCTGGCGCAGATTCAACGATGAGCCCGATTGCCTTGCATCCACGGACGAGAGGGGCTATCCTGACGCTAGCTTTATCCCGGAAGTCCTTATGACACATCGATATATCAAGATAGGTGCGACCGCGACGGTGCTGGTGCTGGCGTTTGTCACGCTGCTCTGGTCCACGCTGCGCGACGGCACCGAGTACTTCAAGAACATCGACGAGGTCTCCGCGGATCAGTCGCAGTGGCACGGCAAGCAACTGCAGCTGCATGGCTACGTGGTCCCGGGATCGATTCTGCGCAAGCCCGATTCGCTCGACTACAAGTTCAAGGTGCAGAACAATCCGATTCGCAACGGCGAACCGGGGCCGGTCATCGAAGCCTGGTACACGGGCGTCGTGCCCGACACGTTCAAGGGCGAGGCCGAAGTCGTCCTGAAGGGCCGGCTCGCGTCAGACGGATTCCACACCGATCGGGACGGCGTGATGGCGAAGTGCCCGTCGAAGTACGAAGCGAAGTCCGCGTCCACCGGATCGTAGGAGCCTTCCATGGCCTCACTCGGCTCGTTTCTCCTGCTCGCGACGTTCGTCGTGTGCGCGTACGCGGCCGTGATGTCGGTGGTCGGCGCGCGGCGGCGCTCGCGACGCCTGATTGAGAGCGGCATCGGCGCGTTCTACCTGGTGTGCGCGCTGATGACGGCGGCCTCGGCCGTCATCGTCAACGCGTTCCTGACCGGCGACTATTCGATCAAATACGTCCAGCACTACTCCGACAGCGTCCAGCCGCTGTTCTACAAGCATCACGTCGTACTGGGGCGGCCTCGACGGCTCGATCATGTTCTGGGTGTTCCTGCTGTCGATTTTCGGCTCGCTCGCCGTGTACGTGAACCGCGAGCGCCATCGCGAGCTGATCCCCTACGTCGTCGCCACCATCTCCAGCGTGCAGATGTTCTTCCTGTTCCTGATGGTGGTGCACAAGAATCCGTTCACGACGTTTCTCGTCGGTCGCGCCGACCGACGGCCAGGGTCTGAATCCGCTGCTGCAGAACTCCTATATGGCGATTCACCCGCCATCGCTCTACACGGGCTTTGTCGGGATGACGATTCCGTTCGCGTTCGGCATCGCGGCGCTGGTCACCGGCCACCTCGACGATTCCTGGCTGCGCGCGGTGCGGCGCTGGACGATGTTCGCGTGGCTGTTCCTGTCGTTCGGCCTGTTCCTCGGGATGATCTGGGCCTACGAAGAACTCGGCTGGGGCGGCTACTGGGCGTGGGATCCGGTCGAGAACGCCGCGCTGCTGCCGTGGTTCACCGCGACGGCGTTCCTGCATTCGGTGATGGTGCAGGAGCGGCGCAGCATGCTCCGCGTCTGGAACGTCATGCTCGTCATCGTCACGTTCTTCCTGACGATCTTCGGCACGTTCATGACGCGTTCGGGCGTGGTGCAGTCGGTGCACGCGTTCGGCGACGACCCGGTGCTGGCGCGGCTCTTCATCGGGTTCATGGTCGACGATTCTGGTGGTCAGCTTCGGCCTGGTGATCTGGCGGCTGCCGCTGCTGCGGGCGCGCAACGAGCTCGACTCGTGGATGTCGCGCGAGGCCGCGTTCCTGGTCAACAACTGGATCCTGCTGTTCTCGGCGCTCTTCGTCCTGTTCGCGACGATGTTCCCGACGCTGAGCGAGGCGGTCACCGGCAACCGGCTGACGGTGGCGGCGCCGTTCTTCAACAAGTGGATGGTCGCCGATCGGTTTCATCCTGCTGTTCCTGACCGGCGTCGGACCGCTGCTGGCCTGGCGCAAGTCGACGTTCAGCAACCTGCGCTTCCAGTTCCTCTGGCCGCTTTGCGCCGGCGTCGTGACCGCGGGCGCGCTGGCTGCCGCCGGCATGCGCGTCTGGGCATCGGGCTTGTGCTTCGCGCTGTGCGCCATGGTCGCGACGACGATCGGCCAGGAGTTCGTGCGCGGCGGCAACGTGCGCCGCCGCAACACCGGCACGGATTTCTTCACCGCGCTGGTTGGGCTGGTCGGCCGTAACAAGCGCCGGTATGGCGGCTACATCGTCGCACCTCGGCTTCGTGCTGATCTGCCTCGGCTTCGCCGGCAACGGCTTCAAGAAAGACGAGACGGTCCTGCTCAAGCCCGGCCAGCAGACGACCGTCGGCAAGTACACGCTGCGCAACGACGAGCATCAAGATCAGCGACGACGGTCAGAAGCAGATGACGACGGCGTCCATCGCGGTCTTCGTGGGCGGCAAGCAGATCGACACGCTGTATCCGGCGAAGTGGGCCTATCGCAAGCACGAGCAGGAGCCGACGACCGAAGTCGCGATCCGCCGCACGCTGGCCGAGGATCTGTATCTGGTGCTCGCGTTCCAGCCGAGCGACCTCGCGACGCAGACCGCGACGCTGACGATCGTCATCAATCCTCTGGTCAACTGGATCTGGCTCGGCTTCGGCGTTCTCGCGCTCGGCACGGGCATCGCGCTGCTGCCGGAGCGCGCCTACTCGTTCGCGCTCGCGAAGTCGCCGCTCGGCGCCGCCGCGGCGACGACCGCGTTGACGCTGCTGCTGGCGGCAGGGCTGTCGCAGTCAGTCCTGGCGCAGACGGCCATGCCGGTGCCGCATGGGATGGGCGCGGTCGATCCCGAGCAGGTCAACGCCGCGCCACGCACGCCGCTCGAGAAGGAACTCCAGAAGGAAATCGTCTGCATCTGCGGCGGCTGCGGCCACCAGAACCTCTCCGAGTGCAAGAAGGATCCGTGTCCGACCTCGAATCAGATGCGCGCCGAACTGGCGTCGCTGATTCAGGAAGGCAAGGGGCACGACGAGATCATTCAGTGGTTCGTGACCAAGTACGGCAGCCAGGAAATTCTCGGTGCACCGCTCGATCAGGGCTTCAATCGGCTGGCGTGGTTTGTCCCTTACTTTGTCGGCGCCGGCGGCGCAGTCGCGGTCGGCTTCGCCGCGGTGAAGTGGACACACAAGGCCGCGGAATCGAAACCCGATCCTGTCGCGACCGATTCGGCGCTCGACGAGCGCATCGACGATGAGCTCCGAGACCTCGACTAGCCTCCAGCCCTGGCAATTCTTCGTCCTCGCCGCGCTCGGCTGCGCGACCGCGGTCACGTTCATCGCGCGCGGCCAGGGCATCACCACCGTCCTGTTGCTGACCGTGCTGATGGGCGCCGCTGCCTTCGTCGGCATGACCGTGCTGCGGATGCTGAAGCCGCTGGTGTCGCCGCAAGAGGACCGGACCGTGATGGTCGGCCAGCGCACGCGGGTCGCGCTCGAGCGCGAGAAAATGCTCGCGCTGAAATCGATCAAGGAACTCGAATTCGATCGCGCGATGGGGAAGCTGTCGGACGCGGACTGGGCCGAGATGTCCGGCCGCCTCCGGGCCCGCGCGGCCCGCATCATGAAACAGCTCGATGCGGGCGTCGGTTACCGCGATCAGATCGAGCGCGACCTGCAGAAGCGCCTCGGCGAGCGCTTCGTCAAAGGGCCCGAAGCGGGCGCGGCGGCGGAACGCGAGTGCCAGACGTGCTCGACGGTGAACGACGCCGACGCGCGGTTCTGTAAGGCGTGCGGGTTGTCGCTCGTCGCTCGCTGATTCAACACAATGGACACGAAGGACACAAAGTTAGCTTGGCGGGGTCACGCTGGGATCCTGGCTTTCCGAGGCATTTTGGCCCTCTGTGTCCTTGGTGTCCTTTGTGTTGAATCGAGCACCGCGAGTGCCCAGCAGGGCGGCTTCGCGATGCCCGATCCCAAACAGATGTCGGGCATTCCGCGGCCGGTGGACGATCTGCCGAAAGGCGCCATCTCAGTCCGCCTGATCCGTGGTTCGCTGTCGAACAACATCCCGAACCACCAGGTCGAGCTCCACGTCGGTTCGAAAGTACTGACCCAGAAGACTGACGAGAACGGCCGCGCTCAGTTTTCGGATCTGCCGGCCGGAACCACCGTCAAAGCGACCGCGGACGTGGACGGCGAGAAGCTCGAGTCGCAGGAGTTCCCGGCACCCGCGGCAGGCGGCATCCGCCTGATGCTCGTCGCGACCGACACGACCAAGGGGCCGGCCACCACTCCCGATGCGCCGCCGATCAGCGGTCAGGTCGTGATCGCCGATCAATCCCGCATCGTCGTCGAACCCGATGACGAAGGCATCCAGGTGTTCTATCTCCTCGACATCGCGAACAACGCGCGGGCGCCGGTGAATCCGCCCGCGCCGTTCGCCTTCGAGTTGCCCGCCGATGCCACGGGTGCGCAGTTGATGGAAGGCTCGTCCCCGACGGCCAGCGTGAAGGGCACGCACGTCGCGGTGCAGGGACCATTCGCGCCCGGTCACACCTACGTGCAGGTGGCCAGTCGACTGCCGCTTGGAAACGGCGAAGTCCGAATTCAGCAGGCGTTCCCCGCCAATCTCGAAGCGCTGGCGGTCGTGGTGAAGAAAATCGGATCGACGACGCTCGCGTCACCGCAGGTGGCGCAGCAGCGTGACATCCCGTCGGAAGGGGAGACCTTCATCGCCGGGCAAGGTGGCGCGGTCGCCGCCGGGACGCCGATCGACCTCATTGTCACCGGCTATCCGCATCACAGCTCGGCGCCGCGCTTCGTCGCGCTGTCGCTGGCGGTTGCGATTGCCGTGGTCGGCGCATTCATGTTGGGACGTCCTGACGACCAGCCGACCGGGCGAGCCGCCGAGCGTAAGCGCCTGGTGGCCCGCCGCGAAAAGTTATTCGCGGATCTGGTCCGCCTGGAGCAGGACCACCGCAAGGGGCGCGGCGACGAGCGCCGTTACGCCACGCGACGCGAAGAAATCCTGAGCGCGCTCGAGCAGGTCTACAGCGGCTTCGAGGCTCTGGACGCAACCGCACCGCCCCCGGACCGCCCGGGGATGGCGGCTCCGCTCGGCGCGCTCGGGGCGCCTTGAGCGTGTCCGACGCCGACTTCGATTCCGTTCGACTGCACGATGTTTCTCGACACTTCGGCCGGCGCCGGGCGCTCTCGCACGTCACGCTGACCGCGCGGTCCGGCGACATCCTCGGCCTCCTCGGGCCGAATGGCGCCGGCAAGTCCACGCTGATCGGCATCCTGGCCACGCTGGCGGCGCCCACCTCCGGCGACGTCAGGTTCGGCGACGCCCCTGCGGCCAGCCTCGGTGCGGCGTTGCGGCGGCGAATCGGCCTGCTGGCCCACGAGCTGCACCTTTATCCGGAACTCTCGGCTCGCCAGAATCTGCAGTTCTTCGCGGAGCTGTATGGTCTGAAGCCGGTCAGCGTCGTCGACCCCGCGCTCGAGCGTGCGGGCCTCTCGGATCGCGCCGACGACACGGTGAACGGATTTTCCCGTGGCATGCGGCAGCGCCTCGCCCTCGAGCGCGCGCTGCTGCACGATCCACGGCTGGTGCTGTTCGACGAGCCGTTTACCGGTCTCGACGACGCGGCGGTCAGTGTGGTGTGCGCCCGGCTCAAGGCGCTCGCCGCCAACGGCTCCATCGTCATTCTCGCGACCCACGATCTGGATCTCGCCGACGGTCTGGTGACGCGGGTGGCGATCGTCAAGGGTGGCCGCATCGTATGCGACGAGCCGGCCCCAGCCGGTCTGCGCGCGCGCTACCGGACGCTGATGGGAGCGGCCTGAGATGTTCTGGCGCACCGCGTGGCTCGTGCTTCGCAAGGACGTCGCGATCGAGGCGCGCAGCTGGGAAGTGTTGACGACGACGCTGTTCTTCGCCGTCGCGTGCGTGATGGTGTTCGCCTTCGCCTTCGTCAAGGACGGCAAGGCGGTCGATGACGCGGCCGCGGGCATCCTGTGGATCGCGATCGCGTTTTCGGGAACGCTGGCACTGGGCCGTACCTTCGAGCGCGAACGCTACAGCGAGACGCTGCGGGCGCTGTTGCTGGCGCCGGCGCCTCGACCGGCGTTGTACCTGGGCAAATTGCTCGGCATGCTGGCGCTGCTGACGATCGCCGAGGCGCTGCTCGTGCCGATGGTGGCGCTGATGTTTCAGGCGACGCTGTTCAGCCGTCCACTGCTGCTCATCGGGTTGCTCGGCGGGGGGACGCTGGGCTTCTGTGCGGTCGGGACCTTGTTCGCGGCGATGCTGGTACGCGCGCGATCGCGCGACGTGCTGCTGCCGATCCTGTTGTATCCCATCGTCATTCCTGTGATTATTGCGGGTGTGCGCGGCACGGCAGCGCTGCTGAGTACGCCGCCGGACGATGCCGACGGCGATCATGTGGCTGGGAATCCTCGCGGCGTTCGATACGGTGTTTCTGACCCTCGCGCTGTGGACGTTCGAACCGTTGATGACGGAGTAATCGATATGAAGGCGTTTGGTCCAGTCGCTGTCGTCGCCGGCCTGATGCTCGCGGCGTCACCGTTCATGATCGCCGGCGCGCCGTACGAGTCCACGATGGGCCTGGTGCAGAAGATTTTCTATTTCCACGTGCCGTCCTGGTTCGCGATGTTCACCGCGATTGCGATCTGCGGCGTCGCCAGCATCATTCACCTGTTCAAGAACAGTCCGCGGATGGACCGGATTGCCGAAGCCGCGGCTGAAATCGCTGTGTTGTTCGGTTTGATGGGCCTGGTGACCGGACCGCTGTGGGGACGCAAGGCCTGGGGTGTATGGTGGCAGTGGGACGCCAAGCTGACGATCGCGCTGCTGCTGGAGCTGACGTTCATCTCGGGAATCCTGGTCCGGAAGTACGGCGGCCCGGGATCGGACAAGCTGGCGGCGGCAGTCGGCATTTTCGGCCTCGCAGTCGTGCCGTTCGTCTACGAAGCGGTGAACATCTGGCGGACCATTCATCCGCTGACGTCGGTCGTGCCGACCCTGCCGGCTCCGATGGCCGGCCCGTTCTGGTTTTGTGTCACGGCCTTCATGCTGTTGATGGCCGCGTTGCTGATGCTGCGAGTGAACCTCGGAAAGCGCCAGGCCGCGCTCGACGAGCTTTACCTCGCGCTCGAGGATTGATATGCGCCGACTGCTGATTGCGCTCACCTCGTTCGTCCTGCTGGCCGCGCCGGCGTTCGCCGGTCAGGCGCCGGCGGGACAGAGCGGCTTCGTGCCGGTCGACACGCTTCCCCCGTCGGAACAGTTGCCCGCCGCGCCACTGTTGATTGCCGCCTATGCCTTCGTCTGGATCGCGGTGATGGTGTACCTGTTTTCGATCTGGCGGCGCCTCAACCGCGTCGAGGCCGACATGAACGCACTCGCCAAAAAAATCCAGCGATGACTGCCGGACACTTCATCTTCATTCCGTCGGTCGCACTCGTCGGGATGGTGATCGGCTGGGTCCTCGGTTCCCGCGCCGCGCGCGACGCCTTCGCTGCCGAACTGCGACGACGTGAGGAACGGGCGGCTAAAAAAAGTGAGAAGTTAGAAGTCGGAAGTAAGAAGTAGGGGCCGACCTTGGTCGGCTTGGGAACTGACCGATTACCGGCCCACCGCCAGCCGGTGAGCCAGCACTTCCGGCAATCCTGCCTTGATCACCTTCGCCTGCGCCTCTGCAATCGGATATTTCAGCCGGAACAGTTCGACGCGGTGTGTTGTGGTGTCCACGATGGCGTAGGCGGCGCGCGGATCGCCGTCACGCGGCTGACCCACCGACCCCGGATTCACCAGATATTTCGAGCCTGGCTTCATCTCGATTTGCATTTCCGGCGCTGACGCGGCATCGACGCTGTCGAACGACTGGTCGGACAGTTCGAAGGTGACGGGGTAGTGGGTGTGGCCGAAGAGGCACAGCGGCCGCGCCGACACCTTCAGCGCTCGAACCGCGTCGAGCTCGTCGAAGATGTAGGCGTCCTCGTCGAACGGCGACCCGTGGCAGATTTCGATGACCTCATCGACCAGGTGCGGACCCTCGGGCAGGGCGCACAGCCATTCGCGATGCGCGGGCGTCAGCACGTCGAGCGTCCACTTGGCGGCGCTCCGGGCCACTGCGTTGAATCCTTCCGCCTGTTCGAGTCCGCAGGCGACCTTGTCATGGTTGCCGCGGACGATGGCGACTGGCTTGAGTGCCTGGACACACTCCACGACCGCATTCGGATCGCCACCGTAGCCGACCAGATCGCCGAGGACCAGCGTCTCGTCGAACCTGCGGGCCCGCGCATCGGCGATGCAGGTGTCGAGCGCCTCGAGGTTGGCGTGAATGTCGGTCAGCACGAGATAGCGCATCAGTGCTCCAGCCAGTCAACGAGCTGCTCGACCAGGGCGTCAACCGCGGCGCGCCCCGCGTCGAGCCGAACGTGCGCCTGCTCGTACGCCGCACGACGCTGATCATACAGTCGTTCGAACCCCGCGCGATCCGCCGCCAACGGGCGGCGCCCGTCAGCGGGCACGCGGGCGATCAGTCGTTCGAGCGGCACGTCGAGCCAGACGGAGACGCCGTCCGCGTTGATGGCGGCGCGATTCTGCGGGTCGGCGAAGGTGCCGCCGCCGGTCGCCACGATTACGTGTCGTGACGCCAGCTGTTCCGTGAGCACGGTCCGCTCGGTCGAGCGGAAGTAGCCCTCGCCGTGACGCGCGAAAATATCTGCGACCGTCTGGCGCTCACGCTTTTCGATCAGCTCGTCGATGTCCACGGCCTGCCAGCCAAGACGGCGTGCCAGCGCGCGCGCCAGCGTCGACTTTCCCGCGGCCATGAACCCGACCAGATAGATCTTGTCCGCCTTCACGGCTCGCCATGGTCGTAAGGCGACGCCACCAGCTGGTCGAGCGTTGCGAAGAATCCCGGATAGGAAATCCCGACGACGTCCGACCCGTCGATCGCTGACGGGCCGTCCGCGGCGAGTGCCGCGATCGCGAAGGCCATGGCCATGCGATGGTCGCCCTGGGCGTCAGCGCGGCCGCCGGACGGCCGGTCGGCGCCCGCCGCGGGGCCTCGAATGGCGAAGCCGTCGGGATACTCCTCGGCGTCGATGCCGAGCGCGCGGAAGCCGGTCACGAGCGCGGTGATACGGTCGCTCTCCTTGACGCGCAACTCCGCGGCGCCGCGGACGATGACCTCGCCGCCGCCGGCGGCCAGAGCGGCAATCGCCGGCAGCTCATCGATGAGTCCAGGCACTTCCTCCGGCGCGATGTCGAGCCGGCCGGTACGGTCGCCTTGGACAATGATCGTGCCTCGGGGTTCACCGGCCTCGGTCGTCGTCACGTGGACCTCCACTCTGGCGCCGAAACGCCGGAGGACGTCGAGCAGCGACGAGCGGGTCGGGTTCAGGCCGACGTCCTCGATCTCGATTCGGGAGCCTGGCAGTGCCGCAGCGCCGACCAGCCAGAATGCGGCGGACGAGAAGTCGCCGGGCACCATCAGCGTGCGGCCCTGAAAGCGTTGACCGCTGGCGATGGACACGGTGAGCCCATCGACCGTGACGGTTCCGCCGAACGCGGCGACGGCCCGCTCGGTGTGGTCGCGGGTGGCGGAGGGCTCGGTGACACTGGTGACGCCGTCCGCGTGCAGTCCGGCGAGCAGGACCGCGCTCTTCACCTGCGCGCTGGGTGTCGTCGGCACGTGTGCAATCGCGTGCAGCTTAGCCCCGTGCACGGTCAGCGGCGCATGGCCGTCCGTCGATTCGAGGCGTGCGCCCATGCGCTCGAGCGGTTCCATCACGCGGCGCATTGGACGCCGCGACAGCGAAGCGTCACCGACCAGGGTGGTCGAAAACGGGCAGCCGCTCAGCACACCGGCCATCAGCCGCATCGTCGTCCCCGAGTTGCCGCAATCGAGCGCCGCCGAGGGCGAACGGAGTTGACCGAAGCCTCGTCCCAGTATGGTAATGGTGCCGTTGACGACTTCGTCGATCTCGACGCCCAGTCCGCGCAGGCAGGCGAGCGTCGACCGGCAGTCGGCTCCTGGTGCAAAATGGGTGAGTGTGGAGCGACCCTCGGCGAGAGCGGCAAGCAACGCATACCGGTGGGCGATCGACTTGTCGCCCGGCACGCGCAGGCGACCTCGGAGCAGGCGGGTGGGCGTGATGGTGGCGGCCGGCGACGACATGTGGTCCGATCTTAAACGAGTTCGTTTGACCGCGCGCCTTGACTTCGTGGAAGAGATGGTATGCAGTTCGCTCTAACAGCGACATGACCGCAAACGGCCGCCACATCGTCAGGCTCGAGTTCACGAGCGCCTTCGAGATGCTCGATTTCGTCCAGGTCGTCAGCGATCATCTGGCGCGCAGCATCGGCCTCGACGAGGATTCCCAACACTGGGTCGGCGTCGCGATTCGCGAATCGGTGATCAACGCGATCAAGCACGGCAACCGCAGCGACACCAGCAAGCATGTGTTCGTGGAATTCGAGACCACAGAGCTCGCGACCGTGCCGGAGTTGATGATTCGCGTGCGCGATCAGGGCGAGGGCTTCGATCCGGAGACGGTGGCCAACCCGCTCGACCCTGAGAACCTGCTCAAGTCGAGCGGCCGGGGCATCTTCCTGATCCGCAACTTCATGGACGACATGCAGCTCCGCCGCGCGCCGGAAGGGGGCATGGAAATCCGGATGATCAAGCGGTGCCAGTCTCCCGACGGCTCCAGCGGCTCGGTTCAGGCCTGAGTGGCGCTCAGCCCCCTCTTTCTCACCACCGCCATCGAAGCGGTCGTCCTGGCCGGCGACATGCAGATGGCGAAATTCGGTCAGCAACTCCACATCGACAAGAAGGGAACGATCGATCTCGTCACCGAGGTGGACGTGGCCGTCGAGCGGGCGTTCCGCGCGCTCATCGCTGAGCGCTTTCCCGATCACCAGATTCTCGCTGAGGAGCTCGGCGGAGCGGCAACCGCGCCGGACGGACCATGCTGGGTGTTCGATCCGATCGACGGCACCACCAACTTCGCGCACGGTTTGCCGATCTTCTGCGCCTCGCTGGCGCTCGAGATTGACGGTGTCGCGGAGGTCGCGGCTGTCTACGATCCGAATCGGAAAGAGCTGTTCACCGCCGAACGCGGCGGCGGAGCGTTCCTGAACGGCGCGCCGCTCCGCGTCTCCTCGGCGGACCGCCTGGTGGACGCGATGCTGGTGACCGGCTTTCCCTACGACGTTCACGCGCGTGTGGACGAAATCGTCGGCCTCTTCGCGGCGTTCGTCGGCCAGGCGCGCGCCGTACGCCGCCTGGGATCCGCGGCGATCGACCTCTGTTGGGTCGCGGCTGGACGCATGGACGCCTTCTGGGAGACTGATCTGAAGCCCTGGGACATCGCCGGCGGCGGGTTGATTGTGGCCGAGGCCGGCGGGCGAATCACCAACATGGACGGGGCGCCGTTTCGTTCGCGGGGTGGAAATGTCGTGGCCACGAACGGACACCTGCACAGCGCGATGCTGAGTACCATCCGATCGTTTCGCGCCGGGCGTGCTCCCGAAGTGACGGACTGATACCGGGCAGAGACACTCCATGTCCTGCCCGCCGGTTTGCGGCCGGTTTTGGGCCCGTATTCTGGCATCGCTCCTGCTACCAACCGTCCTCGAGGAGACTCTTCGATGCGACGACCAGCCCGATTCGGATTGAAATTTTCGATCGTCCTTGCCCTTGCGACCGTTCTGATGGGATCGTCGGTTGCGTCAGCTCAACAATCCGTGGATTTCTATCTCGGCGGGTTCGTGCCGCACTCATTGGGCTCCCGCGATGTCAATGACGTGCTGGTTCAGGATTCGTCATTCCTCGACTTCGACATGGGCAGCTTCACCGGCTTCACGTTCGGCGGCGATTTTCTGATCGCGATGGGCGACAAGTTCGACGCGGGCCTCGGACTCGGCTACTACCAGCGCTCGGTGGTGGCTGCCGATTCGTTCAGCGAGTTCGACACGACCGGCGCTCCCATTCTGGCGACGCTGCAACTCCGCATCGTGCCGTTCACCGCGACGGTGCGCTGGCTGCCGCTCGGTCACAACCACGGCGTGCAGCCGTACGTCGGCGCCGGCGTCGGTGTGTTCGCCTGGCACTACAGCGAGAACGGCGATTTCGTGGCCAACGACAACGTCACGATCATTCACGGCAACTTCACCGGCAGTGGGTCGGCGGTCGGACCGGTGATACTCGGCGGTGTGCATGTGCCGATCAGTCGCAGCATCGGCCTCGGCGGCGAGATTCGCTATCAGCACGCAACGGGCGACCTACCCTCTGATCAAGGCTTCGCGGGAAGCACGATCGACCTCGGCGGCTTCAATTACCTGTTCACGATGAACTTCAAGTTCTGATCGCCGCGCACGATCCGTTTGTAGAGGGCGAGTCCGCCGCCCTCGCAGGTTCGTTGATAGCCATCGAGAAACGATGGATGCTCGCGCGCGATGCGCGCGAGCATGTCGCCGCCCTCGGCCTTTTCCTCAATCAGGATCCAGTTCGCGAAGGGCCACGGGTTGTCGAGTGCGGCCAGCCAGATGTCGCCGTTGCCCTCGTGCAGGAAGTCCCGCAAAGCAAAACCGGCCGCAGATGCCTCCTGCATGTAGTGGCCGAGCGACCCCATGCTCGCCATGATCTTCACGCCGCCGCCAGGATTACCCATGCAGGCGGTGACCCGCGCGCGCGGCGCCGAATTCGGTCGATCCCACTGCGCTTCCACCACCATCGGTGAAGAGAGATCGAGCGGACGGAGGTCGTACGCCGTCAGCGCGAGGAGCGCGACGGCGCCGGCGATCCGCGCGCGCCGCCACGGCAGGGCGCCAGCCAGCACGCCGGACCCGATCGCCTCGATGACGATGAGCGGCACCATGTAGCGGATGCGGAACGGGTGTCCCTTGACGAACGCGGCCCAGGGGATCGCAGCCGTGGTGACGAGCGACAGGGCGATAATCGCATCCGCGCGGCGGCGCGTCAGACCCCAGGCCGCGAGGAGCACGGCGCCTGCCGCACCCGCCGCGATCAGGAGGCCGCCACTCAGTAAGCGCGCGCCCCAGGCGATCTCGTCCACGGCCAGCCACGGATGCCCGAGCGCCTTGTTCTCGGCGACGAAGAAGTCGCTGGACACGAACCATTGGCCCACGACCACGCGACTGAAGATCGCGAAGCCGATCAGAGCCAGCAGCGGGTAGACCGTGATCGCGACGACGTGCCGAACCACGTCGCTCATCGGCTCGCCCAGACGCCAACGCGCCCACCCGGCACCGGCCAGCGCGCATGCGGTGACCGGCCATGCCTCGTATCTGGTCAGGCAGGCTAGCGCCAACAGCGCGCCCACCTGCGAGGTGCGAGGTGCGACTCGCGGAGGTGCGTGGTGCAACGTTCCAAGTGCGGAGTGCGACGCGGCATTTCCGCCGCGTCTGAGGCGGTACGTTCGCACCTCGCACCCCGCACCCCGCACCTCGCACCCAGTGTTCCAGGCCATCAACGCTGCCACGCCAACCGTCATCGTCGCCAGCAGGAGCGGCTCGGTCATCGGCGTGGCCTGGAGGTACAGGACGTTCGGATTGGCGGCGAAGACGACGGCGGCCGCGAGCGCGGCGGGTGTCGAGGCGGTCAGCGTCCAGACGATCCAGGCGATTGCGCCGGTGGTGATCGCGTACGACGCGATCGAGATCGCGACCGCCGATGCGCCGGTCCGGTAGAAGAGATCGAACTGGACGGGGATCGCGTTGAGCAGATGGGGCAGCGGCAGCCACACCGCGCCAATCTGCTGCCAGCCAGGCGTGATGCTGTCGAAGATCCGCCGCGCCACGATCAAATGACCGCGCGCGTCGTAGTGGCTGAGTGTCAATCCGAGGCTGTGATAGCGCCACGCGACCAGCGACCCGGCGATCGCGGCGATCAGCGTCACGACGACCGGCAGGAGCCGCGACCGGTCGGACGGTATAATCACCTGATCATTCTATGAGCAGATTCGTCGACTCGGTCCGGACGCTCGCGCTGGCGCTCGGCGCACCCGGTCTCATCCTCGTCGCGTTTCTCGACTCGTCATTCCTGCCGCTGCCGGGCATCACCGACGTGCTGCTGGTCGTGATGGTGACGCGCCGGCCCTCCGCGTTGTTCGGCTACGTCGCGGCGACGGTTGGCGGTTCGATCGCAGGTTGCCTCGTGCTGCATTACCTGGGAAAGAAGGGCGGGGAAGCGCTGGTGCGGCAGCGCTTCGGCGGCGAAAAGGTCGAAGGGGCGCTGGCGACGCTCCGGCGCTACGGGGTGATGGCGGTTCTCGTCCCCTCCATTCTGCCGCCGCCGGCGCCGTTCAAGATCTTCGTGCTCCTGGCGGGCGTGGTCGGCATCAGCGCCACCCGGTTCGCCATCGCGATCGCCATCGGCCGCGGCGCTCGCTACCTGGCGCTCGGACTGCTCGCCGTGAAATACGGCGAACAGGCGCAAATCTACATGCACGAGCATGGCGCCGCGGTCTCGCTGACCGTGGTCGCTGTCCTGATCGTCGGGTTTGCGGCGTATCTGCTGGTGACCAATGGCCGGGCCGGCAAGAACCGATAAACTAACCGCATGATCGATTTGAGCGTCGTCATCCCGATCCGGAATGAGGCGCCTTCGCTCGTCGAGCTGCACCGTGAGCTGACCGAGACGCTGGAGGCGTCCGGACGCTCGTACGAGATCATCATCGTGGACGATGGCAGCAGCGACGAGGGGTTCAGCATCCTGGGACGTCTCCAGGCCGCCGACTCGCGGCTGCGGGTCATTCGCCTCCGCCGCAACTTCGGTCAGACCGCCGCGTTCGCCGCCGGTTTCGCCCACGCGCGCGGACGGCTGATCGTCACCTCCGACGGCGACCTGCAGAACGATCCGCACGACATCCCGGCGATGGTCGCGATGCTCGAAGGCGGCTTCGATATCGTCTGCGGCTGGCGGAAGGATCGCAAAGACAAGTTCATTTCGCGGCGGCTGCCGTCGATGATGGCGAACGGGCTCATCTCGACCGTGACGGGCGTCCACCTCCACGACTACGGCTGCTCGCTGAAAGTATTTCGCGCCGAGATTGTGAAGGGGATGCGGCTCTACGGCGAAATGCACCGGTTCCTGCCGGCGATCGCGAGCGAGCAGACGTCGAGCATCGGCGAGATGGTGGTGAACCATCGTCCGAGGAAATACGGCCACTCGAAGTACGGGATTGGACGAACGGTGCGTGTCATCCTCGATCTTCTGACCGTCAAGTTTTTGCTGAGCTACGCGACGCGGCCGCTGCAGATTTTCGGGCTCGTGGGTTTGGCGATGGCCTTTCTCGGCGCAGTCATCAGCGGCTGGCTCGTGGTCGAGTGGTGGCGCGACGTCACGTCGCTGGCCAATCGTCCGTTGCTGCTTCTGGGCATTTTGCTGATTTTCACCGGCGTTCAGCTCGTGACCTTAGGGCTGCTGGCCGAAATGCAGGCCCGCACGTACCACGAGTCGCAGCGCAAGCCGACTTACGTGATTCGTGAGGTCCTCGAATCCGATCGCGCGGCCGCCACGTAAGTAAGTCGGCCGGGTACACGTACATAGCGTGAAATTAACGCTTGACGGTCGGTGTGCATTTTCGTATCCTAACGGCTCCCTCACACCCGCCGACAGGCCTCCCAGCCTTTGTCGCGGACGACTGTAAGGTTCGTACTGTACGCTCAAAATCGGTTCAACCGACACTATTGCGGTAGGAGTTTATGAAGCTGAAGTCTCTAACAGTGTTGTGTACGCTCGCGTTGTTTTGCGCGACCGCGTGCCAGAAGACCAGTCCGACGCGTCCGTCCGACGACCTGGAGGCCACGTCTGGGAGCGCGGCCGTGACTGATGCAAGCACGGGCACTTCGGTCACGAGTCCTCAGCTGACGACTCCCACGGCGAATCAGACATTCAAGTTCGCCGATCAACCGTTGACGCTGACGGTAAAAGACGGTGCGCACACCGGCAAGACGCTCCCGACCTATTCGTTTGACGTCGCCACCGACGCGGCGTTCGCGACCAAGGTCTACACCAAGGACGGTGTCGCCGAAGGTGCTGGCTCGACCTCGCTGAAAATCGACACCCTCGCCGGCCCGGCGGCCAAGACGTATTACTGGCGCGCCCGACTGACCTCGGGTGCCGCAGTCAGTCAGTACACTCCTGTGCGCAGCTTCAGTGTCGGCGCGCAGGTCGTGATCCAGGCGCCGCAGGTTTCGTCGCCGACCGCCGGCGGAACGCTCGGCTCGAACGGCACGCTGTCGGTCGCGAACGCGGCGAGAACCGGTCCGGTGGGCACCATGTCGTATCGCTTCGACGTGTCGGACACCTCCGCGTTCGGCAACATCGTGTTCACGGCAACGACGCCCGAACAGCCGGGTGTGACCGGCATGACCATGACGACGAAGCTGGTCTCGAACGCGACGTATTACTGGCGTGTCCAGGTCACCGATTCGGCGACGTCCGTTCAGAGTCCGTACTCGGCGACCTCGACGTTCAAGTTCGTACCGTTCCAGATGACCGATGCCACCATCGTCGACTCGCCGCCCGATCTTGGCTCGTGGCCCGAGACGGCGAAGATCACCAGCGTCACGTTCACCAACGAGTTCCTGGTGGACTTCGACCGCCGCGATGGACCCAACCGGTGGGGCGACACGTCGTTTGGCAGCGGCAGCCTCCAGTACACGCTCGGCATGTGCCTGAACATCAACGGTCACTGGTACTGTTCGTCGGTGGTCCAGTTCTGGTACGGCCGCGATCTCTCGGCATCCGGCTCGCAGTTCAACGTCGGCGTCGAATGGTTCTACGATCCGGGCCGCTGGGGACCGATGACCGGCTATCAGCCGTCACAGGGCGAGAGCGTCGGGCTCTACGTCGCTTACGGCAACCTGCGGGACGCCACCTACACGCGAGCCTCGTGCCCGACCAACTGCGAGCGCTCGAACGTCGAGTTCGTCAACTGGGGCGTCAACGGCGCCGTGACGAACGCCTTGAAGACATTCCGCAGCTTGCGGCGCTAGCAGCCGGCCGGGTCGTTTTCATTCGACACGCGCTAAGCCAGGGACGCTGCCGTCCCTGGCTTTTTTCTTTCGCGGCTGCGGTATCCTAACGGCGCCGTGTCGCGTACTTGCTCATGACCAGATCGGTGATGCGATTCGCGCTGGCTGCGGTCGCGTTCGCTGCGGCTCTCTACCTTCTTCCCGCCTCCGTCCAGATCATCGCGTGGCCAGCCGTCGGCCCCGAGCGGATCGGCCTGCTGCCACCGTTGTCCCGCGCGTGGTGGTCGCTGCTGGCTGGCGTCACGCTCGTCGGCGCGCTGGCCGTCACCGCGCGCCGGAGTCCCGAGCGATTCGACAGGCGGTCACGTGACGTGCTGCCGGTGGCGCTGCTGCTGGCATGGCTGATTCCTTTTCTACCGTGGTTGCCCGATAAAGCGCCGCTTCTGCTGACGCTCGCGGGACCGCTTCGGTGGGTGGTCGCGGTAGCCGCCGCCGGCTGGAGCTTGTCCCGTCTGGTGCCGACACTGACGTGGCCACGCGTCGGCCTCTCGCGGTGGGCCGTATTCGTCGTCAGCCTGCTGTTGTACGTGGCGCTCGGTCTGAGATTCTCGGGCGCTGCAGGATTCGGCGGTGACGAGCCACACTACCTCGTCATCACGCACAGCCTGCTCGCGGACCACGATCTCGACATCGCCAACAACCACGAGCACCGCGATTACAAGGCCTTTTACCCGGGCGAACTCCGGCCGGACTACCTGCAGCGCTCGCAAAGCGGACAGATCTACTCGATCCACGCTCCGGGCCTGCCGCTGGCACTCGTGCCTGCATACGCCGTCGGCGGTGCGTCGGGCGCGGTCGTCGCGATTGCGCTGCTGGCGGCGCTGACAGCGCTGGCGATATTCGATCTCGCAGCGAGCCTGACCAGTGGCCGAACGGCGACGATCGTGTGGCTCGCGACATGTCTCACGGTGCCGTGGGTCCCACACGCATGGCTGATATACCCGGAGCTGCCGGGGGCTTTGATCGTGGCGTGGTCGGCGCTCTGGCTCTGGCGCGGCAACGCGTCGCCGGCGCGAGCCTTCGCGCACGGCCTGTTGCTCGCCTCGCTGCCATGGCTGCATACCAAGTTCATCGTCCTGCTCGCGCTGCTGGCGGCGCTGCAGGCGCTGAGGCTGTGGCCCCGCGTCAAAGCGGTCGCGTTTCTGGCGGCGCCGATCGCCGTGTCCCTGACCGCATGGCTGTATTTTTTCTATCGCACCTACGGGACGCTGGATCCCGAAGCGCCGTACGGGAGCTCGACGCAGTTGAACGTGCTGATGCAGAACATCCCGCACGGCATGCTCGGCCTGCTGTTCGATCAGAAATTCGGGGTCGTGGCTTACAGCCCGATCTACCTATTGGCGGTGGCCGGGCTGGTCATGATGTGGAGGGACCCTGCGCTTCGGCTCTACGCCTCGAGTCTTGTCGGCGTCGCCGCGCTGTTTCTCCTGAGTTCCACGCGCTTCTACATGTGGTGGGGCGGATCGAGCGCGCCGGCACGATTCTTCGTGCCGGTCGTTCCTCTCCTGGCGCCGATGATCGCGATCGCGATCGATCGCCTTCATGGCATCGCGGGTCGCGCCGCAGTCGCAGGTTTATTGATCGTGAGTCTCGCCGTTGCGGCGGTCTGCGTGGCCGAACCCAAGGCTCCGTTTCTCTTCAACGATCCACACGGTCTGTCGGCGCTGGCGCATGCGATACAAGGCGCCGCACCATTGGACATCGGCCTCCCGACCTTCACCGAAGAAGACTGGCTGCGGCCCTTCGGTCTCCTGATCGGCTGGCTGACAGCGTTCGGGATCGGCGTCGGTGTGACCATGACCGCGATCCGTTCGCGGCGAGTCAGCTCGACCTGGGGGGCGGCGGCGACCACCGTTCTCGTGTTCGGCGCGACTGCCAGCGCTTTCGAGGGAGGTCGCACTGTCAGCCACGACGTCAACCGGAGAGCGGCGGTGGTGCTGGGGGGTCAGCTTGCGGCCATGCGTGAGTTCGATGCCGCTCGACTGCGGGCGGTGGACATGCACACGTGGCGGCGGCTGTCCGGCACGTCGTTGAACTCAGCTCTCACACTCGCCGTTTCGCGGCCGGGTGAGTCACCGTCGTTCGGCAGGGCAGGCGAAGTCGGACCGCCGTTCGAGTTGCCGGAAGGCGAGTACGAAGCACGCGTGTGGCTCGATGGCGCGTCGACCCGTGCTGGTCAGCTGACGGCGAACCTGGCGCCGCAAGTTGTGCTGGGCCGCTCGACGCCGCCGTTCGGAACTCCCGCGATTGTGCACTTCCGTTCCGAGGTGCCTGCGCCGGTCCAGATCACGCTCAGTGAACAGTCGTCAGCGGCAGCCTGGCGACGAATCGAACTCGCGCCGGTAGCGCTTGCGGCCGGGGCCGCGCGCTCGGGGACCCGCGTCGCCGCGGTGGAGGCCGTCGAGGGACGTCCGAACGCTTACATGGCTTACGAAGACGACCACGCGTATCCCGAAGGCGGCGTCTTCTGGACGCGCGGAACCGAGACGACGCGATTGGTGCTCGTGCCGGACGGCGCGACCGAGCTCCATCTGATTCTGCTGGTCGGTCCGCGAGGCGGACATGTGACGCTGGCGCTCGGCGCCGAACACCTTGTCGCCGACCTCGCCGCCAACGAAACACGCGAGGTCACGCTTCCACTGGCGCCTGGTGTGGTCACCGTGCCGATGTCCGTAGGATCGTCGAGCGATTTTCGTCCGGCGGACGTCGATCGCACGTCGGACGATCGGCGCCGCCTTGGCTGCCAGGTCAGGCCCCGGCTCGGCCCGAAATAGCCGGACCGCATGACGATGTTGCGTTCGCGAGTGGTGGTGCTGGCGGCCTTCGTTCTGGTGACGGCGATCGTTACCTTTCCGCAGGTAACCAGGATACGGACGGCGGTTGCCGATCATCCCGATTCGTATTTCAGCGCCTGGGGCCTCGGCTGGGTGGCGCACCAGCTGCGCGCCGACCCGGCGCATCTTTTTGCGGCGAACATCTTCCATCCGGAAGAATCGACGTTGGCGTACTCCGACGCCATCCTCCTGCCCGCGACCGTCGTCGCGCCGTTGTTCTGGATGCACCTGAGTCCAGCTTTTGTCTACAACATCGTGCTGCTCGGCGCGCTCGCGTTGTCGGGCTTCACGATGTTCCTGCTCGCGCTCGAGCTGACCGGCAGCACCGGCGCCGCATTTGTCGCCGGACTCGTCTACGCCTTCGCGCCGTACCGCATGGAGCAGTACAACCACCTCGCGATGGAAACCGTGTTCTTCATTCCGCTGGCCCTCCTGCTGGTGCACCGGCTGATTGCGGGCGCACGCGTGCGTGACGCGGTGCTGCTCGGACTCGTGATGGCAGCGCAATTCTTATCGGGTTTGTACGGCGCGATGTGCTTCGTCGTCTGCCTCGCAGTGCTGATCCCGCTGCTGCTCGTCGCCGTACCGCCGTCGCGACCGCTGCGATTCCTGCTGCTGTTGACCGGCGGCGCCGTCGTCGCCGGCGTGATTCTGTTGCCGTATGCGATGCCCTACATGCGCGCGCAGGCATTCGCCGGCCCGCGCAGCGTGCGCGAGATTCAGCATTACGACGCGGTCTGGACGAATTACCTGTCGGCGCCGGCGAGCAACCGCCTGTGGGGTTGGACGGCGTCGCGATTCGGCGGGGAAGAGCTCAACCTCTTTCCGGGAGTGGTCGCCATCGTCTGCGGACTGGTTGGTGTGGTTTACCGGCGCTCGCGTGTGGCGATGGCGTACGCGGCCATGCTGCTGTTCGCCTTCGAGGCGTCGCGAGGGTTCGGCGGCGTGAGCTATCCGCTGTTGTACGAATACGTGAAGCCGTTTCAGGCGCTGCGCGTGCCGTCGCGGTTCGATCTGCTGGTGAATCTCGCGCTCGGCGTGCTCGCAGCTTTCGGCATTGCCTCGCTGATGAGGCGAACACCCGCGCGCTGGCGCCGCGCGGCTCTCGGACTGATCGTCGCAGGCGTGGTTGCCGAATACGCATCGGCGCCGGCACTCGCGGACGCGCCGCTGCCATCAGCGGCGGACAAGTGGCTGGCGACCGAACCCGCCGGCGTGCTGGTCGAACTGCCGCTTCCTACCCCGGGCAACATGTGGCCGAACAGCGAGTCGCGGTTCATGTTCGAGGGTATGGCCCACTGGCGGCCGATGGTCAACGGCTACAGCGGCGTGCTGCCCAACTCGTACCTCGAGCTCGTGTCGGTGATGCAATCGTTCCCGGACGCCCGCTCGCTCAATTACCTTCGCGGCCGCCACGTGGACTACGTCTTCGTCCGTGGAGGGTCTTACGCGCCCGCGGAATGGGAAGGGCTGCGACAAGAGCTCGGCCGTACCGACGCGTTGGAACTCGCCGCGGCCTTCCCGGCACCCGGAAACGAACTGGTTTTCCGGCTGAAGCCCTAGTCCGGGCACACCTCGCACCCGCACGTCGCACCTCGCTCCCCGCACCCATTAGGTCGCATCGACGGGGAACCGCCCTAAACTCCTGCCGCCATCGATCCGATAGAAGCCGTGTGCAGGAGCGCGCATCTATGGTGAGAGGGATCCTGGCTGCCGGCAGTCTGCTGGTCTGCGCCGTGGCGCTGACCGCATGTGAGGTATCGAAGAGCTCGAATCCGCTGAGCCCTTCAGTCGCCGGTCCGATTCCGGGCATCAACATCACCGCGCCGTCTACGGTCGATCCGCAGAACGGCGTCAAGATCGCCATGGACAAGCAGCCGGTGACGCTCTCGGTTTCCAACGCCGGCACCAATGGGCCGCGTCCGCTCAACTATCTTTTCGAAATCGCAACCGACGCCAATTTCAACACCAAGGTGTTCACGCAGGACGGCATCAAGCCGGGGACCGACGGAAAGACGACGCTGACCCTGCCCGATTCGCTGGCGACCGGGCGGACATATTTTTGGCGGACCCGGGCACAGGACGGCGCCAACACCGGCCCGTATTCCGCGGTCGTCAGCTTCAGTGTTTTCACGCCGATCGTGATCAGCGCGCCCGTACTGGTTTCTCCGGTAGCTGGGGCGACCGTCGACAGCATCCGTCCGTCGTTCGGCGTGACCGACGCCGTGCGCACCGGTCCTGCCGGCGCGATCAGCTATCTGATTGAGGTGGCGGACACGGACTCGTTCGCCAACAAGATTACCTGGTCCGCTCCCGAGCAGACGACCAAGACCACGCTGAACACGCCGTCTGATCTCCTGTACGCGAAGACCTACTTCTGGCACGTCCGCGCCTACGATCCGACGACGCTCGGGCCGTTTTCGGAGACGCGCGCATTCACGACGCCGGCCGCGCCGGTCGTCGCCGCTCCCGCGCCCGTTGCTGGCGCTCCTGCAGCGAACGATGCCGTGAACCTGGGTCTGGCGACGGTCTACAACTCGCCGCTGGACATCGCCAGCTGGCCGGCAACCGCGACCATCACGCGGCTCGATCTGGGCACCGCCGGCGTTCACGTCGATTTCACCAAGAAGGACGGGGTCGGCAGCTGGCCTGACGTGCCATTCGGTGCACCGGGCGATTCGCTGGAATACACGCTGTGGATTGTCCTCAACATCAACGGCCACTGGTATACGTCGGGCTGTATCGAGTTCTGGCGCGGCCTGGATCGCAACGGCGGACCGCCGTCCATGTACGGCCAGAACTGGTACTACGACCCGATTCGGTGGGGCACCATGGCCGGATACCAACCCCAGCCCGGAGAGATGGTCGGCTTCTTCGTGACGGCTGGCGATCAGCGCAACAACGGCGCCTTCAAAGTCAAGGAACGGTCGAACGTGGTGCTGGTGCCGTTCCCAGCGGGCTCGGGCGTCTACCCGTTCTGAGACGGCTTGACTGCTTACGGACCGGCCGGGTAGTGTGGAACGTATCCCAGCTTGAGTTGTTCCAGTTCTATCCGGATGGCGCGGGCGTCTGTCAGCGTGGCGCTCGCGTTCGTCGCGAGCGCCTGCGGTAGTTCATCGACCTCTCCGACGCCCCCGGGTCTGGCGATTTCGTGTCCCGTCGTGCCGGCCCAGCAATCGACCAACGGCAAGGATGCGATCGTCTCATTCGGGTTGCCCGCCGTCTCAGGCGGCACCGCGCCGCTGGGCGCACCAACCTGTGCGCCTGCGAGCGGCGCCACCTTCACCATCGGCTCGACACCGGTCACCTGCTCGGTGACTGACGCTGTCGCCCATTCAAACAGCTGCACATTCTCGGTGACCGTGACGAAGGGACCGACCCTGGCGTACACGCGCTTCTTCGCGTTCGGCGACAGCATTACGGCCGGCGAGGTCCCGTCCGAGGGACTGGCGGCGGCGTTGAAGTACCAGCCGCGCCTGATCGATTTCTTCCTGAGTTACCCCACCGATCTGGGTCGCGATCTCGCCATCCGTTATCAGGCGCAGGCTCAGGTCGATCTCGGCGTGCAGAATCAGGGCGTGCAGGGCGAGACGACGGCGAACGGTTTGATTCGGTTGCCGATGACGATCGCCGGCGGCGACAAGTATCAGGTGATGCTGCTGATGGAAGGCGCCAACGATCTGGGCGGTGGTCCGCCGGCCATCCTCCCGGCCGTACAGAACGTGCAGTACATGATCGAGGTTGCCAAGAACGCCGGGCTGAAGGTGATCCTGGGGAACCTGCCGCCTCAGAACCCCAACGCATGCACGGGCAGTAACATGCCGCCAGGCTGCGTTCCAGGCCGGACCGCCGGTGCGCCGTACGTGACGACGTTCAACGGGTACCTGCCGGGAATCGCCGCGGCGGAGGGGGTGCCGTTCGTGGATGTCTACACGGCATTCCATGGCGATGTTACTACGCTGATCGATAACGACGGACTGCATCCGACCGCGGCGGGATATCAGACGATCTCGACGGCGTTCATGGCCGCGATCGAGAAGTCGTTCGAGGTATCGGCCGCCACCAGTTCCACCTTTCACTCGACATTTTTCCTCACAGCGCCCAGACGTCGCTGAGGCAGTCGGATAGACTGCGCGAACCGGTGCGGTGATGCCGACCCCACACGATCGCCCTCGTCGCCGAACCGCGCTTCTGCTTGTCACGACGCTCGCCGGCGTCACCGTCGCGGTCATCGCCGCACGGCATCTCGACCCTGTGACGCAAGGCGTGCGGGTCCAGTACTTCGCCAATGCCAACCCGGCTGCCGGTCCGGAACTCTCCGCCATCGATCGCGAGCCCGGAAGCGAAAGCCTGTTCGCGGACTGGAGCGGACGTCCTCCGCTGTCGTTCACTGCGATCTGGAGCGGGTGGCTGCTCGCTCCAGGCGACGGCCGCTACACGTTCGCCCTCACCGCTGACCAGTCGGCGACGCTCGAAATCGATGGCCAGGTCGTGGCCGATGCGCGGCAGACTGCGGCGCACGCACCGGTCACCGGCGTCGCAACCCTGCGACGCGGCCCACACTCGCTGTTCCTGCGCTACGTCCACGACGCAGGCGTCCCGAGCGTGTCGGTGTCCTGGTCGCGGGCCGACTCGAACCTCGAACCGGTGCCGGTGTGGGCCCTCCGAACGCGACAGATCTCGTACCGCCGATTTGCGACCGACCGCGTGCTCGACGCTGCCGAAGCGGCGTGCAGCGTCACGCTCGCGTTGGCTTTGGTCTGGGCGGCATGGGCGCTGTGGGGGCAGGCTCTCACGACACTCGGCGCGCGATGGATTGGCGCCGGCTACGGGCGTCCGTTGTTCGGGATCGTGGCCGGATCGGTCCTGCTGAACGCGATCGGCATCACCTGGGGACTGCCGCGCGGCGACTGGGTCGGCGACGAGCTTGGTCCGTTCTTCGTGCTGGATGCCATCGCGCATCGATTCGGCGGCGGCTGGTTCACCATTTATCCGCCGTTTCACTACTACGTGCTGACGCTCGCGTACGCGCCGGTGTTCGGCGCGGGGTGGCTCGGATTTATCGGCCTGCATACGACGCTGGCGCACGGGCTGATGGCGCTCAGTGGCCGGCTGGTCAGCCTGGCGATGGCCGCCGGTCTCATCGTGGCGATCTTCATCTGCGGCCGGCGCACGTTCGGGTCGCGCGCGGGGCTGTTCTCGGCGGTCTTGTTCGCGCTCGCGACGCCGTTTGTCTACAGCGCGAAGACCGCCAACGTAGACGTGCCGTACCTGTTCTGGCTATCCCTGTCGCTGGCGTGCTACCTCGGCATCCTCACCGACGGCTCGCTGGCCGCTTACGTCGGCTGCGCCGTGACCGCGGTGCTCGCGGCCTGCACCAAGGACCAGGCGTATGCGTTCTGCGCCGGGATGGCGCCTGTCGTGGTGTTCGAGTTGTGGCGGAAGGCGCGCGAGGCGAAGGTGCCCTGGCCGGTGTGGCGAGCCCTCGGCGACCGGCGCATCGCGGCCGCCGCGATCAGCGCCGTGCTGACATTCGTGGTCGCCCAGAATCTGGTGTTCAACCTGCCCGGGTTTATCCAGCATGTCGCCACCATCACCGGCAGGCAGGTCGCGTTCTATCAGACGTTCGCTCCCACGTTGAGCGGCCGCCTGTCGTTGCTCGCGCTGACCGGCCACCTCATCGAGTTGAGCTGGGGCTGGCCGGTGTTTCTCGTCTGTGTCCTCGGCGTGCTCTGGGCGCTGACGTCTGCGCCTTACCGAAGGGCGGCGGTCTGGCTGCTGGTCCCGGCGTTGTCGTACTACTTCGGCTTCATCGACATCGTGCTCTACAACTACGACCGCTTCGTGCTGCCGCTGTGCCTGGTGCTGGCGGTGTTCGGCGGCTTCGCGGTCGATCAGCTGACCGCTGCCTGCGCGTCATACCGGCCGTGGCGGCACGCGGCCGTCGCGGCGATGGTGCTCTACACGCTCCTGTACAGCGTGACGGTGGATGTGCTGATGGTGCGTGATGCGCGCTACGGCATCGAACAGTGGCTGACGGATCATGTGCACGACGGCGATCTCGTCGGCACCACCGGCATCGCGAGATACCTGCCGAGACTCGACTCGTTTGCGACGCTCGACATCGATCGGCCGGACACCCTGGCCAAAGCCTTGCCGCGATTCTGCATCGTCAATGCCGACTACACGCGGAGCGAGGCCGCCGATACGCCTCTTGGTCAGGTGATCGCCCAACTGCAAAGAGGTGCGGCCGGCTACCGGCTCGTGATGCGGTCGCGGTCGCCAAGCCCGTGGCCCTGGCTGCCTGGCGCGCATCCGGATCTGGTTGGCGATCGGCTGGACCTGAACTCGACGTCGTTTCTTCGCAACATCAATCCGACCATCGAGATCTTCGAACGCCGTTAAACGACAGAACTCTCTATCGCGAAGACACGATGATCACGGCGGTCAGGGTGGCATTCTTCGTTACCAAGACTCTTCGTGATCTTCGTACCCTTCGTGTCTTCGTGATACCCGCCACCAACTCAGTCCACATGCGAACCAGACCAGGCCGAGCGGCACCAGGCTGGCGTGACCATCGAGGCCGACTTTCATGCCGAGGTTGAAGGCGGCTTTGGGTTCGTGGTGAGCGCGGAAGTCGAGGTCCACACCGCCCGAGGCGACGCTCTGCGTGTTGATCGACAGGTCGCCGTCGCGGAACGCCGGGAGCATGAATTCCACCACCGGCTGCCTGATATTCGACGGCGGCAACGGCATCGTTGACACCGCCACGAGCGTCACCCCGATGCCGTAGGCGGTGAGCGCGGCAAGCAGCCATCGGCCGGCGGCAGGGAGTGCGGTCCACAGGATCGCGAGGCCGACGCAGAGAAACGGGATGGCCGGCGCGGCATGACGCGGACCGTACGACCAGCCGCCCTCCCAGTAGAAGTAACTGGCGTTCAGCAGGATGAAGTAACTGCCGATCACGAGGGCCAGGAACGCGCCCACGCGCGCAGTGCTTGCTGCGTGAGCCTGCCGGGCGGGCGGTCTTACCATCAGCCACAGGAGCCCGAGTGGCGCGACCGCGAGCGTGGGCGCCAGCGGCAGCAGTCCGCGATAGCTGCCGAACAGAATCCTCCTGAGGCGAATCATCCTCGGCAGGCTGACGCCGAACACGCCTTCCTGCATGCCCGTGTAACCAGGCTCGCTGCTGTAGGCGAGATGCAGGGGAGATCCGAAGCAGGCGTACTGGTACGCCATCAGCAACGCCGCGCACGCGAGCGCGCTGACGGTCATCGCGCCGAGAATCCTGACTACGCGGTCGCGATCGAGCGATCGGGTCGAATACGCCGTCAGGGCCGCGATCATCACCGCGGGAATCGCCGCCGGAAACTCCGAGATCGTTGCCCATCCGGCCGCAGCGCCAATCGTGAGACCGATCCTCGCGTCAAAGGCAGAATCGTCCGCGCTGACGCGCAATGCCGCTCGAAACGCGATCATCAGAAGCGCCGCGGCGAACGCATGGCCGATGAAGATGGTCGCGAGCGTCCAGATCGGCGTGGCGAGTCCGAAGGTCAGCGCCGCGAAGCCCGCGCCGTTGTGGCTCGCACCAAGATCGAGACAGAGCCGGTACAGCGCGACGCCGCCGAACGCCGTGAGCAACCCCGCGGTGAAGACCGTCGCCAGGTAGGAGAGCAGCGCGAGTCCGGCGAGGGTTTCGGGATCGCCGCCGAACGCGTGGAGGACCGGACGCACCAGCGCCACGATCGGCACCGCGGCAAAGGCGAGGCCCGGCGCCTTGTCCGAGTAGTAGTGGCCTTCGAAGAACGCTTCGTCGCCGGTCGCGTGCTGAAAGGGATCGATATTGAGGGTGTGCTCGTTGGTGATCGCTCTGACGAGCGCAAAGCGAGAATTCTGATTCCAGCCGCCCGCCTGGTAAAAGTAGGCGTAGCACACGAACAGCAGCACGAAGAGAATGCGCGGCCGGACGGAGTCGGAGGCACGAGCGGCCATGACCGGAACTACGTCACCCTCCGGAAGACGCTCCGGATTCCGAACAGCAGGATGACCATGCTGACGCCTTCGCCGATGACAGTGGCAATCGCCGCGCCGTTCATCCCGATCCGCGGGATCACGTAGAGATTGACTCCGACGTTGACGATGAGCCCGACGATCGCGGTCTGGAAGAGCAGGCGTTCGCGATTGATCGAGATCGTGATCGCGTGCAGGACCCAGATCGAGAACACGAACACCAGTCCCCAGCAGAGCAGGCGAAACGGCGCCGCCGAGGGCAGATATTCGGCCCCGTAGACGAAGACGATGAGCGGATCCGCCACCAGGTAGGCGATGACGCCGACCGCCAGCGCCATTCCGGAAGCGGCCGCGATGCCCAGGAGTGCGACGCGCCGGTGCGCGCGGCGGTCGCGCACGAACAAGGAGGCGAGGCGTGGCGTCAACACGGCGGCGATGAGCGACGCGGCATACGCCAGCCCTTCGTAGGTCCGGTACGCCGAATTGTACAGACCGGTTTCGGCGTCGCCGCGCATCTTGCCCAGCATGACGCTGTCGATGTACGAGTAGAGGTTGAGCGCCACCAGGAAGAGGCCGAATGGGACTGCGGTTGTGTGCAGGTCGCGCCAGACGTCGCGGTCGAACTTGAGGCCGATCCCGCCGAGCGTCGTGTTGGTCAGCCACGCGGTCAGGCCGAGCGAGATGGCTCGGGCCGTGATGAACGCGATCACCAGGCCGCGCAGCCCCGTTCCCGATAGCAGCGCCGCCATGCCGCAGGTGAGCAGAACCGTGCGATCGACGCCGACCACGACGCTGTCCCAGCCGAAATGCTCGAGGCCCTGAAGCACGCCACGAATGGTCAGCATGTAGGATCGCAACACCAGCGACCCGCCGATGAGGTAACAGGCGATGCGCACGTCCCATTCGGGCCGCAACCAGGTCGCGGTGATGACCAGCGCCGAAAACGCGCCGACCATCCACACCAGCTTGATGGCGAGCGTGTGGTGCAGCATTTCAGTCGCGCGCGACTTGTCCCTGGCGACGGCGCGAATCGTCACCTGGTGCAGGCCGAAGTCCATCAGCGTCTCGAAGATCGCGCCGAGCGCCAGCGCGAACGAGAATTTCCCGAATTCGACCTCGCCGAGCGTGCGCGCCGCGAAGACGTTGAGGATCAGCAGCAGGACGGCGCTGCCGGCGGTCACGCTGGCGTACGCCATGTTGCGAAACATCAGCGGCGCGTCTCCAGCGTGGACAGGATGAGGCGCGCGTACTGGTCGAGCAGGCCAGTGAGCTCGAATCGATCGGTGACGGTCTGTAGGCCCGCGTCACCCAGGCGGTGACGAAGAGCCGAATCGTCGAGCAGGCGGCCGAGCGCACGTGCCAGCGACGAGCTGGATCGCGGCTCGTAGAGCAGCGCGTTGGTTTCGTCAACGCAGAAATCCGCCAGTCCGCCCACGCCGGAGGTCACCACGGGTAAACCGCTGGCCATCGCCTCCAGCGCCGTGTTGCCGAGCGCCTCGAAATGCGACGGCTGCACGAAGACGTCCGCGGCTCGATAGAAGCGCGAAGGGTCAGGCGACGCTCCCTCGAAGCGGACTTGATCGCCAAGGCCGTTGGCGGCGACGTAAGCGCGGCCCGCGGCGCCGGCGTCCCACGGGTGACCGGTCATGTCGGGCCCGACCAGCACCAGCAGGGCGTCGCCGCGCGGCGTCGCTCGCCACGCCTCGAGCAGGTCCATCACGCCCTTTTCCTGGCTGAGTCGTCCGACGAACAGCACGATCGGCCGAGCGGACGGCCAGCCGAACTGCGCCCGCAGCGCGTCGCGCTCCTGCTCGACCGGCGGGCGAAAGCGCTGCAAGTCCACTCCGTGAGGCAGATAGTGCACGCGTTCTCGCGGCACGCCGGCGCGCAGCGCTTCGCGCTCGAGGTCGCGTCCGATGCAGACCACCTGGTCGGCGCGTCGATAGATCGTCCGCGCCGGCGCCTTCAACATCCGCGTCGCCCACGATTCCGCCGCAATGCCAGACGTCGATTGTGAATCGGCTCCGGCAAGGACCGCGGCGGTTTCTCCCTGAACGATGACCGGCAGCCCGGTCAGGCGCCCCGCGATCACGGCGGCGATGCCGATTCCGCGATAGTCGATGCAGACAATGACGTCAAAACGCGACGCCAGCGTTCGAGTCGTCTGAAGGAAGGCGGGAACGGCCTGCCACTTGCCGCTGGCGCTGCGTTCCCCGGCGGGTCCGACGTGATGAACGAACACGCCATCGACCGACTCGTTGGCCGCATCGTTCTCGCCGATCCGCTTGGTCACCACCTCGACAACGAAGCCGCGCCGGTGCAGGTAGGTGACGAGCTGGCGTGCGTGCGCCTCGACACCGCCGACAACGGGATGGTAGTAGGTGCTCAGAATCAGGACGCGAGTCGTCGATGCGATCGGACTCATCGCGCCAGCACCGTCTTGCGCAGCAATGTCCAGTAGCTGTCGAGGAATCGCTCGTAGAGCGCCTTGCCGTTTCGAACCAGCGCGCTCGACGCCAGGTCGTCGCGAATCACCAGCGGTGCACTGACCAGCAGCTCGCCGTCATTCCTGCGGCGGATGCGCCGGGCCAGCGCGCGGTCGCGCGGCAGTGCCGGCAGCATGGCGATGAGTCCACCCACTGCCTTCACATAGGTCCAGCCGTGTCCCTTCGCCACGAGAACGGCGAACTGCAGCGGCTCGTGCACGATCAGCGGCGGAATCAGGCAGACGATCGTCCGCCACTGGTAGTTCTTCAGGATGAAATGCCAGCGATTCCTGATCTGGTAGTAGAACAGCCACGCGCCCCGCGGGCGGCTGTTGTGGAGCACCAGCGACTGCGGCGGCTCCCAGATCTTGTAGCCGGCCATCTTCACGCGATGGGTAAAGTCGCCGTCCTCCTTGCCGATGAAATAACGCTCGTCGAACAGACCGATCTCGATCGCCGTGTCGCGATCGAGCAGCAAGGCGCAGGTCGGCGCCGCGCCGATGTCCAGCGGCATCGGCCCGCGCTCGGCGAGCGGGCGATCGAGCCACGGGTTGACCGCCTCGCAGATGTAGTGCAGCGCGCCGCCGGCGTACTGAATCAGATCGGGCCGGGTAGCGTGGACGACGATGGGGCTGCCGATCTTGATGGAGGCGTCGGCGAGCATGGCGGCGTGAAGGATTTCGACCGTGTCCGGCTGGATGCGGACGTCGGCATCCATCAGGAAGACGAATCGCCGCGTCGATTCGGTGATGCCGACGTTCCTGCCCGGACTGGGTCCGTCGTTGCGGTCGAGGCGTCTGACCCGTACCTCCGGCCATTCACGTTGCAGCCATTCGGCGGTGCCGTCGGTGCTGGCAACATCGACTACCGTGATGCGCTCCAGCGGGCAGCCGGCCTCCACCAGAGACGCGAGCGTCGCCGGCAGCGGAACCAGGTTGTTGTGGGCCACGATCGCGACGTCCACGTCGCGCGGAAAGTCAGCCATCAGACGGCACTGAAGAACCAGCGGCGGCCGCGGCCCGGCAGACAGGTCAGGAACTTGTTGTTCAGCCGCATCAGCTGAAACCGATCGTCGCCGGCCCGCAGCGCGCGCCGTCGCAACGGCCGTTCGGCGAATGCGGTTTGGTGCCCGGTGGCCTGAAGCGCCTCGCGGGTCAGCGATCCCGAGACACCCCAGGGCAGGGCGACGTGTTTCACTGACGTCGTGCCGAGCTGCGAATTGAGCAGGTCCCGCCCGTCCGCGAGTTCGCGCCGGATCGCCGCGGTCCGCGACTCGTCGTCTTCGAAGCGTCCGTTTGGCTGCGCCGCGATGGTGGTCAGCTCGCGCCGCCAGTCGGGGCGCTCGAAGAAGCCCGCGCCGCCATGCTGGGCGACGTGACGCCGGCAGCGATCGGCGGCGGACTCGTCGGCGAAATAGCGCCGGGCATCAGACATGCGGGATCGCCGGAGGTAGAGCGGCGTTCCGAGGTCCGACGATTCGACAGCGGCGACGTGGCCGTTCATCGTGGTGACCGGGTGATTGAGGTACGGCTCGCGCGCGAAGTCAGGCGACACGAAATCGAGGAGTTCAGCGTCGCTGAAGATCATGGCATGCGAACGCGTATGCGATTGCACATCAAACACGCCGCTGGCGTGCAACTCCCGCAGTTGCGCCCAGGTGACGAACGGCGACGTAACGCGAGGCTTCAGTCGAGCGGACTCCAAGTCGTCTTCAATCCGCCCCGGAATCGCAAAGACGATGGCCCGCATCGCGTACTGCCGCAACAGCGGCAGCGCCACCGACCACACGCTCGCCCACGCATCGTCGAACGTGAGCGCGACCGATTGCGGCTCCGGGCGCACACCGTCGACCACCAGGTGCGCGATCTGGTCGCAGTCGATCGTCCGATAGCCGTTCTCGGCCAGATACCGGAGCTGCGGCTCGAGCGATTCCCGCGTGACGTCGTGAAAATGGAAGGCCGGCACCTGGTCGCCAAGTGGTGCGCCGAACAGGAACGCCGGATAGCAGCCGGTGGCGAGGTCGAGCAGTCCACGCAGACGGCCGCCGCGCTCAGCGAATGGGATGCGTGCGCTCATAGGGAATCGACGCTGAGTATTCTATTATGTGCGCGTGGCTTCGCCGACGTCGATCGACGCATCTGCCGTGCCGACGCCGGCGCGCACGCGGGGCCACGCCGCGATCGTCGCTGTGGTGGTGCTCATCGTCGCCTTGTCGGCGGCGATTTCCGTGGACGTCGTCAAGACCGGCTACGGGGTCAAGAGCGACGAGGCAACCTATGTCGCCATGGCGCTGAGCCTGGCGTACGACGGCAACCTTTCGTACGAGCGGCAGGATCTCGAGCGCTTCTACCGCCTCTACCGCGCCGGCCCTGACGGCATCTTCCTCAAACGCGGCAAGCGCGTGCGGCTTGGCCTGAAGGCCGCGCCGCCATTCGTCCACCTGGTCAAGACCGCGGATCCGCGTCCCGATCGTCTGTACTACGGCAAGGCGTTCATTTACGCCGTCGCGGCGGCGCCGTTTGTCTGGTTGTTCGGCCTCAACGGACTGCTGGTGCTGCACGTCCTGCTGCTCGGCGTCGTCTGTGCCTGCGGATACCTGTTCCTGTCGGCAAATTCGGATGACGGGCCGTCGCTGCTGTTCGCGTTGGCGTTCGTCGGCGCATCGTGTGTGCCCGTGTACGCGGTGTTTCTGGCGCCGGAGGTGTTCAACTTCACGCTGGTGTTCGTCGCGTACTTCCTCTGGGCCTACAAGGAGGTTGCTCCTCAGACCGGCTCGCGATGGTTGCGGGGCCCGGCGACCGATGTGGCCGCAGCCCTTCTGCTCGGAGCGGCGACGTATTCGAAGCCGAGCCACGCGCTGTTGATTGCACCGATTGTGCTCTGGGCGTGGTGGCGGCGCCAATTCCGGCAGGGCACCGTGCTGGCCGTCGTGTTTGTCGTCGCGGCCGCCAGCCTGTACGGCGCCAACGCGATGATTTCCGGCGAGTTCAACTACCAGGGCGGCGACGCCGGCGATCGCAAGCGTTTCGTCGGCGTGTTTCCCTTCGACGGCGGGGCGCGGAACGCATGGGACGATCCCATTGCCAGCGCCGACATGACCACCAACGACCTCGATACCGACAACGTGCTCCAGGACTTCACCAACCGTCTATCGCACAACGTCGAGTATTTTCTGGTCGGGCGCCATTTCGGATTCGTGCCTTATTTCTTTCCCGGTGTCGTCGCGATCGGCTTGTGGCTGATTTCGGGCGAGCGGAGCCGGCCGTGGCGGATACTGACGTTCCTGACGGTGGGCGCCTCCGCGCTGGCGCTCCTGATTTTCGCACCGTACACCTGGTCGGGTGGCGGCGGTCCGCCCGGCAACCGGTATTTCATGAGCGTGTACGGGGCGCTGTTTTTCCTGACGCCGTCGCTCGAATCGAGCGTACCCGGCCTGCTGGCCTGGTTCGGCGGAGCGTTATTCACCGCCAAGATGGTGATGAACCCGTTCGTGGCGGCCAAGTTTCCAAACCAGACGACTGAGCGCGGTTTCGCGCGGCGCTTGCCGGTCGAGATCACGATGGCGAACGATCTCCCGGTGATGCTCGAAGGCGGCCGTGCGCATTCCTGGTACAGCGACGTGCTGCTGTACTTCCTGGACGAGCACGCCTACCAGCCCGAAGTGGTCGATGCGGCCGGCGATAAGGGCGTCTGGATCGCGGGCGATGGGCGGGCCGACATCATCATGCGCTGCGAATGGCCAATCGATCATCTGCGCGTGACCGTGCGGTCGTCGGTTCCAACCAGCTTCATCATGTCGGTTGGCGGACCGCGGCTGGAGATTCCGCTGGTGCCGGATCGGGCGGTCACGTTCGATGTGCCGGCCTCCGGAGTTCGCGATCTGCGCAGCTACGCGTACCTGATCTCGGCGCAGTCGACCGGTGCCTTCACGCCGCAGTTGCTGAACCCCGCGCTGAAGGATCCGCGCAACCTCGGAGCCTTGATGCAGTTCACCGCGATTCCGGCGGCGAAGTGAACCCCGTCCAGGAGCCGCTCGCCGGCGGCTGGCGCGAGCTGGTCCTCGTGCTTCTGGTCAGCGCGGCGCTGACGGCCGCCATGACCTATCCCATCGCGTTCCGGATGGGCAGTGTGGGCCGCGTCGACAACGGCGACGGTCAGTTCTCGATCTGGAACGTGTCGTGGGTGGCGCGGACGCTCGTGGTCGATCCGCGTCACGTCTTCGACGCCAACATCTTCTACCCGCATCGCGACACGCTGGCGTATTCGGAGAGCAACCTGGGCGCGGGCGCGCTTGCCGTTCCGGTCTACTGGGCGACGCGCAATCCCTACGCGGCGCTCAACTTCGTCGTGCTGCTGGCGTTCGTTGCCAGTGCCACCGGGACCTACTATCTCGTCCGCTACCTGACGCGCGATCGAGGCGCCGCGGCGATATCCGCGATCGTGTTCGCCTTCTGTCCCTACGTGTTCGCGCACACTGCCCACATCCAGCTGATGATGACTGCGGGCCTGCCGTTCAGCCTGCTGGCATTCCACAGAATGGTCGATCGGCCCGGGCCGGGACGAGGCGCGCTGCTGGGCACGGCAATGGCGGCCCAGGCGATTTGCTGCGGGTACTACGGCGTGTTCGATGTCCTGATCGTCGGGTTTGCGGTGATCGTCGTCGCGACGTCGAGAGGTGTGTGGCTGGACCGTCGCTACTGGGCGGCCGTCGCGGTCGCCGCGGTGGTCTCGATGGTGCTCGTCGCGCCGGCCTTCCTGCCGTACCTCAGTCAAGGCCCGGGCTTTCGTCGAGAGCTCGACATGGCCATGCGGTACTCGGCCAGCTGGAGCGACTACCTGGCGAGCTCGTCGCACGCACACGCGTGGATGCTCGGCTACCTGCCGCGCTGGGTCGAGGTGTCGTTCCCGGGTTTTGTGTCAGTGATTCTCGGTGTCGGAGGTATCGTCGTGGCGAGGCGCGAGCGACGCGCGGAACTCCTCGCGCTGTATGGCGGGTTGGCCGTGCTTGCCTGCTGGGCCTCGTTCGGCCCGAAAGCCGGCCTGTACTCGTTGCTCTACAAAAGCGTTCCGCTGTTCGCGTGGCTGCGGGCGCCGGCTCGTTTCGGGATGGTCGTGGACCTCGCGTGCGCGGTGCTGGCGGGTGTTGGCGCATCCGCACTGTTGCGGCGCCTGCCACGACCGGCACTGACCGCTGCGGCGATCGCGCTGGTGGCCATCGGCGAACTGAACGTCGAACTGAACATGCCGGAGGCCAAGCCGGTCGAAAACGTCTACCGTGTGCTCGCACCGCTGCCGTCAGGCCCGGTGATCGAGATGCCGTTCTTCTACCTGCCTGAAATCTTCTTCCGGCACACCTACTACATGCTCGCGTCGACGTCGCACTGGATGCCGCTGGTCAACGGCTACAGCGACTACCTGCCGCCGGATTTCCTCGACGGCGTCATGACGCTCGCGCCGTTCCCGAGCCGCGATGCGTTCAAGCGGCTCGAGCCGAACCACGTGCGCTACGCGGTGTTTCACATGTACTGGTACAACGCGGAGAACGCTCGCGACGTGCTGGCGCGCCTCAAGGAGTTCGAGCCGTATCTGCGGCCGCTTTACATCGACGCTGACACGCGACTCTACGAAATCACGAGCTATCCGCCCTAGCAGCGCTGTGGCCAAAACCTTCGCCTCGGCCAAAAAGGTGGCGCTGGTCGTTCGTGAACCCCCGGGCACGGACTTATGATTAGCTCGTCGAATCGGATGGCCCGGAAGGGAAGCCTGGGCGCCCGTCACAACTGGAGAGTCTGATGGCCGACAGTGGTGTTCGCGAGTTGACTATCGAGAATCGGCATAGCGGCGAGCGGTTGGCGATGCGGCGTTTAAAGCAGGGCGACGAAGTGTGGCTGGAACTGAAAGGTTCGCTTCCCCCACATCAGCAAGGGCCTCCTCTCCATATTCATGTCGCGGAGGATGAAGAAGGGGTCGTCAGATCAGGCACGCTGTCGGCTGCGCTCGATGGTCGCCAATTCACCGTAGGCTCCGGAGAGCGAGTGTCGCTCCCTCGCGGATCGACCCACCGGTGGTGGAACGACGGGAATGAAACCCTGGTGTTCGAAGGCTATGTGCGGCCCGCAGTGGACTTGGACCGATTTCTTCAAGCGATCTTCGACGTCCTCAACGCAGGCTCGGCCAACCGGCCTCCGCTCTTCTACATGGCCCATCTCCTCTTGCGGCATCGTCATACGCAGACCCTCGTGATCATGCCGCGACCGATTCAAGCCGTGCTGTTTCGAGTGATCGTCGCGGTTGGCACCCTGCTTGGGCGTTACCGCGGGGATGACTGGCCCGGGTGTCCATCTCGTTGTGTTGGCGCGCCGTTCGCTGCCGAAGAAGTGACGTGATGCGGTTCTAAGGCGCTACCGATGAGAGTAACGGCACCGACTTGAGCGCTCGACGTCCCGGCGGCTGAGCCTTTTTACGAGGCGGTCGGCGCATCATCTTTCAAGAAGTATTGGCGCGTCTGGGAAGCCATCGGCGTTTTGCGTTGCTGAGAAGGTTGCACAGCGTTCAGCACGCGCGGCCTGCCGATCAGGCCGTGGTGGCTTGATGGCCTCGCGCCACGTAGACCGCAGCGCCGCTGAGCGACCACAGGATGATCAGGGTCTGCGCTACCAGTGACATCAGCACCGCCGACGCAATCGGGTGGCCGATCCGGTTGAAGTAAAACGAAAACGTCGCTTCGCGCACGCCGAAGCCGCTGACCGAGACCGGCAGCATCTGGACCACGAACGAAATCGGCACGATCACGGCGAGGTCGGTCAGCGCCAGGTCGAGGTGCAGGGCGTAGGCGACCGCGAAGTAGAACACCACCATCGCCCCCTGCACGAACACGGCGCCGGCGAAGCAGGCCAGGATCGGTCCCGGGTTGTCGCGGAACTTCGCGAGCGCGCCGGTCAGCTGCTCGATGCGGTCTCCGACCCACTCGGCGTGAAAGATGGTCAATGGTCGTAGTGCGCGCGCCACCAGCTCGGGCGCGAAAACCGCCGGGACCGCCAGCACCACACCCGCAGCGAACGCCAGCCACAAGCCTGTCGGCCAGTTCGGCATCGCCGCGGGATGCACGCGTCCGGCAATGGTCGCGCCGACCGCAGCGACCAGCACGAGCGCCATCAGGCCGAGGCCGCGGTCGACCAGGACGACGGTCGTCGCCAGCGTTTTCGAGCCGGCGGCTTTCGCCGTGTCCGCGATGCGGACGACGTCGCCGCCGATGTTGCTCGGCAGGAAATTGTTGAAGAAGCTGGCGACCAGGAACGAGCCAAGCAGCTTGAACGGCCGAACCACGATGTGCTGCGCGTGCAGGAGCAGCGACCAGCGCCAGGTGCTGGCGGCGACGTTCATGCCATAGATGAGCAGCGCCACCGCGAGCCATCCCACCGAGGCGCGGCGTGCGGTCGCCCACAGCGATCGGACATCGACCTTGGTGAAGAGCAGGAAGAGCAGCGCGGCGCTGACGGTGATTTTGAGGGCCAGGACGGCGTAACGGCGCACGGGTGACGCTTCGGAAGATTCCACCGACATCGTGTTGAAAGGGTTCGTCACTGTACTACGGTTTCGTGCGAAAATCAGCGGAACCGTGCGCATCCTGATGATCGCGCCCGAGCCGTTCTTCGAGCCGCGCGGCACTCCTTTCAGCGAGTTCCACCGTATCCGCGCCCTCACCGCGCTCGGCCACCAGGTCGATCTCGTTACTTATCCATTCGGCCAGACCGTGTCGATGCCGGGGCTTCGTGTGTTTCGCAGCCTCCGTCCACCGTTTGTGAGCCGCGTGAAGATCGGTCCGTCGCTCGCCAAGATTCCGCTCGACCTGCTGCTGGCGTTGTCCGCGACGCGTCATGCCTTCAGCCGCCAGTACGACGTGATTCATTCGCACGAGGAGGGCGGATTGATCGGCGCGATGCTCGCGGCGATCAAACGCGTGCCGCACCTCTACGACATGCACTCGAGCCTGCCGCAACAGCTCTCGAACTTCGCGTTCAGCCGCTCGGGCATCATCAAACAGGTCTTTCTCGCGATCGAGCGCTTCATGATTCGCCGATCGAGGGTGGTGATCGTCATTTGCCCGGCCCTCGAAGAGACCGTCAGGGCGATTGAGCCCGACGCGCAGATCGTGCTGATCGAAAACGCGCCCGGCTCGGCGGAGGATGCGGCGACGCCCGAAGCTGCCGCGGCCGTACGCCAGAGCTTCGGTCTCTCCGGAAGCACGCCGGTCGTGCTGTATACCGGCACCTTCGAGGCGTATCAGGGACTGGACCTGCTGTTCGCGGCGATGGCGATTGTCCGGGCGGCTCGCCCTGACGCGCGGCTATTGCTGGCCGGTGGACGCGCGGATCAGGTGAACGCGGCACGCATCCAGGCGCGGGCGGCCGGCATCGAGGACGTCACCATTTTCGCCGGTGAACGTCCGGCCCAGGAGATTCCGGCGTATCTGCTGATGTGCGACGCCCTCGTGTCGCCCCGATCGCGCGGCACCAACACGCCGCTCAAAATCTACCAATACCTGCGGTCCGGAAAGCCGATTGTCGCGACCCGGCTCCTGACTCACACGCAAGTGCTCAGCGACGACACCGCCATTCTCACTGGCGCCTCGCCGGACGAATACGCCGCCGGCATCCTCGCTGCGCTCAGCGATCCTGACCGTGCCGCGCGCGTCGGCCGGCAGGCCCGCGAACTGGCGGAAACGAAATACAGCTACGAGGCCTATCTCGCCAAGACTCGTCAGGCCTGCGACGCGTTGATGCCGCCGCCGCGCGGCGCCGTGGTCAAGGACGTCGCGTGAAAGAACAGCCGGCCCGCGACCACTACAGCTACACCCACTACGCCGATCGATCCAACGCCCGCAGCTTCGACGACCGCCGTTTTGGCGGCGTCATCGGCGAGCTGGTGGCGGGGACGCAGGCGCGGGTGCTGACGAACATGATCGGCCGGATTCAGGATCGCCGCATTCTCGATGTCGGCACCGGCACTGGCCGGGCGGCGTTGTTGTTTGCCCGCGGCGGCGCCCGCGTCACCGGCGTGGACGCCTCGGAGGAAATGCTGGCGATTGCCAGGCAGCGCGCCTCCACGCAGCACGTCGGCGTGGACTTCGAGGTCGGCGACGCTCACGCGCTCCATTTCGGCGACCGGAGTTTCGATGCGGTCGTGTCGCTGCGGCTGCTGATGCACGTCCCGAACTGGCAGCGGTGCATCGGGGAACTGTGTCGCGTCGCCGATCGACTGGTGGTGGTGGACTATCCTTCGGCCGTCAGCGTCGCGCTGCTCGAGTCGATCGCCCGGCGCATCCGTCACGCGCTCGGCGGCCGGACCGAGGCCTATCGGGTCTTCCGGCCGTCCACGATTGCCGGGGCCTTCGACTCCAATGGCTTTCGCGTCCGTTCAGTGCACCGCCAGTTCGTGCTGCCGATCGCATTCCACAAAGCCATCGGCTCGCAGCGCTTCACGGTGAAACTCGAGCGCGCCCTCGATCGACTCGGCCTCCTGAAAGTGTTCGGATCACCGGTCACGGTCGTCGCGGAACGGTGCGCGCCCTAGTCACCGGCGCCACCGGCTTTACGGGCGGGCACCTCGCCCGCGGCCTGGTGGCGCGTGGACACGAGGTGTTCGCGCTGGTCCGGACGCCGGGACCGCTGGCGACCGCGCTGACCACTCATGGAATCAAGGTGCGCGCCGGCGATCTCCGCGATCCCGAAGCACTGTTTGCGGCCACGGCCGGCATCGACCTGGTCTTTCACGTGGCCGCCATCTACCGGCAGGCGGGACTGGCGGACGAGGTCTACCGGACAGTCAACGCGACGGCCGTGCAGCGGGTTATCGAGGCCTCGGCCCGCTCCGGCGTGAAGCGGGTGGTCCATTGCAGCACCGTCGGCGTTCACGGTGACGTCGAGCATCCGCCGGCCAACGAGGACGCGCCGCTGAAGCCGGGCGATATCTATCAGGTCACCAAGCTCGAAGGCGAGCGTCTGGCCCGCGAAACCGGCGCCCGACTCGGCATCGACGTGACCATCGTGAGGCCCACCGGTATTTACGGACCGGGCGATCGACGATTGCTGAAGCTCTTTCGCGGCGTCGCCCGGCGTCGTTGGGTGACGCTCGGCAGCGGCGAAATCTATTACCATCTGACCTACATTGACGATCTCGTCGACGGGTTTCTGCTGTGCGGCCACACACCCCGCTGCCGCTCATCGCACCTACATCCTCGCCGGCGGGGAAGTGACCACGCTGAACGAACTGGTGGCGCGGGTCGCCGCGGGCGCGGAGGTGCCGGTACCGACGCGGCACGTGCCGGTCTGGCCGTTCTGGACCGCCGGCGCCGCGTGCGAGGCGATCTGCGCGCCGTTCGGTATCGAGCCGCCGATTTTCCGCCGGCGCGTCGACTTTTTCACCAAGAGCCGGGCGTTCGACATCACGCGGGCGAAAACCGAAATCGGCTTCGCTCCCCAAATCGGTCTGGATGAAGGCATCCGGCGAACCTTGCGCTGGTACCGTGAGCATGGCTGGCTCTGACAAGGCGCAGGACCAGCTGTTCGCACCTGGTCAGTCGGCACGCCGGAAGTATCAGGCGCTGATCGTCGGCCGCGCCGGCCTGGGCGCTTTGTTGAAGTACGAGTTGGTCGTCACGCTGTCCCAGCACGTTCCAGGTGCGTTGGGGTTGGTGCTGCGCAAACTACTCTATCCGCTGCTGCTCGGCTCCTGCGGCCGTAACGTCGTCTTCGGCCAGAACGTCGTCCTGCGTCATCCCCACAAAATCCGGATCGGCAACGACGTGGTGATCGACGACAACTGTCTCGTGGACGCCAAAGGCGAGAGCAATCGCGGCATCCGGATCGGTGACGGTGTCTTCGTCGGGCGCAATACCATTCTGTCGTGCAAGAACGGTGATATCGAGATCGCCGACGGCGCCAACCTCGGATTCAATTGCGAAGTCTTCTCGGCGAGCCGCGTCGTCATCGGCAAGCGCGTGCTGATGGCCGCGTATTGCTACGTCATCGGCGGCGACCACGATTTCTCCGACCCGACCAAGTCGGTGCTCGAGCAGGCGCGAACCTCGGCCGGCGTCACCGTCGGCGACGGCGTGTGGATGGGCGCCGGCGTAAAGATTCTGGATGGCGTCACCATCGGCGACGGCGCCGTCATTGGCGCCGCTGCGGTGGTGAAAGACGATGTGCCGGCATCGGCGATCGCCGTCGGCATCCCTGCGCGCGTCGTCTCCTCGCGTTAGAATCAAGCACATGGCTTATCGCAGCGAACTCGAGTCGCGTCTCGCCAAGAAAACCACCAAGGCGATCGTCGACTTCGACATGCTCGAGGATGGCGACCGCGTCATGGTCGGGCTTTCCGGCGGCAAGGACAGCTGGGCCTTGCTTCAGGTACTCGACGTGCTGCGTCAGCGCGCGCCGATTCGGTTCTCGCTGATTGCCGTCAACGTCGATTCCGGCTACAAGGAGTACAAGCACGACCTGATCGCGCGGACCTGCGAGTCCCGCGGCTGGGAATACCGCATCGAGCACACCAACATCGGCGAGACCATCGACGACATCCTGGACGACGGCGCGACGCCCTGTTCGTTGTGCGCACGACTGCGGCGCGGCGTGCTCTACCGGATGGCGCGGGAGACCGGCGCGACCAAGATCGCGCTCGGCCATCACGCCGACGACTTCATCGAAACGCTGTTGCTGAACCTGTTCTTCGCAGGCGCGCTGAAGGCGATGCCCGCCAAGCTGGTGTCAGATGATGGCGCGCACGTCGTGATTCGACCGCTCGTGTACGTCGGTGAGGAAGAGGCGAGGCAATACGCGAAGGAGAGCGAGTTGCCGGTCATCGGCTGTTGCTGTCCTGCCTGCGGCGACCTCGGGCTGCAGCGTCAGCGCACCAAGCGTCTCCTGATGGATCTCGAGCGCGAGCATCCAACGATCAAGCAGTCGATGCTGAAGGCGCTCGCCAACGTGGCGCCGCGTCACCTGCTCGACACGCGGCTCAATCCACCGAGTGAGCTCCGAACGAGAGTGCCCGAAGTGCCGGAAGTCCGGCTGAAGCCGGACACTGCCGAGGTCGCTGGCGCCCGGTTCCTGCCTGTACTCAACGGCCATTTGTAGTGTCCGGCTTCAGCCGGACCACACCACCGCTCTGATGAGGATTGAATGACACGTCGTTTCGTCGTTGCTGTGTTCGCACTGTTCACGTCTCTGGCACTGGCCGCGTCAGCGGCGGCGCAGCAGCGCCCGCTCGTCACCGAAGACCCCGAGCCCATCGGCGCCGGGCGCATCCTGATCGAGGGCGGACTCGAACTGGCCGAGGACGCGCACTATCCGGTCTCGGGGCTCTCCGGCAATCGCCTGCGCTTCCCGACGCTCGGCTTCAGTTTCGGCATCAGCTCGATTGCCGAACTGCAGATTGACGGCGGTCTTTACGATCGGCTGAACATCACGTCGCGCGACCCCAACGCGCCGCTCGCGTCGATGGTGACGGCGACCGGCGACAGCACCCATGATGTCTCCGATGCAGTGGTCGGCATCAAGATTCGGATGTTGTCCGAGACCCCGGGCCGGCCAGCGCTGAGCATCCGCTTTGCGACCAAGCTGCCCAACGCATCCAACGAGAGCGGCCTGGGCCTCGATACGACCGACTTCACGACCAGCCTGCTCGTCGGCAAGACCATCCAGTCGATCCGCGTCGTCGGCAATATCGGAGTCGCCATTCTTGGCGATCCGACCGACGGCAATCGTCAGAACGATGATCTCGCGTACGGGTTCTCACTGGCGCGCGCGATCACGCAGCAGGCCGAACTGGTGGGAGAAGTGAATGGCAGATGGTCCACGCGGAGTGGCGAGCCGTTCCCCGGGACCGAGAGCCGTGCGATCCTGAACCTCGGTGGCCGCTACACGCACGGATCGCTGCGCATCGACGGGGGCGTGTTCTTCGGTCTGACCAGCGTCGATCCGACCGTCGGCATCACTGCCGGCTTCACTTACGTCTTCAATGCCTTCACGGTGCCATAGCCGTAGACGCGCTTGACGGCCGCGATCTCGGCCAGCCGGCGGGCTTCGTCCCAGCCGAGTTCCGATCCCACGATCGCTGCGGCCCGCGTCACCGCGTCATCGCCTGGCCAACCGAGCGCGCCGAGCGGCGTGCGGCGCACGACGGCATCGGCAAGCGTCACGGCCATTTCCTTCCGCACCGCCAGCACGAGCTGAGCACCGATCACCGGCGAGTCCGACGCAATCCGCGTCCGCCAGTCGGGACGGTCGGCGGCCAGGTCCATCACGGCCCGGTACGCCGATCCGTACGCCGCCAGCAGATGCGGGATCGTGTCGGCCGGGAGCCCTTCGTCGAATTCACGTCGTGCCGTGGCAATCGCCAGGCCGAGATCGCGCACGTCGCCACCGGGAAGCGTCGTGTCGGCAGTCCGGCAGGCGACGGGCGTGTGCTGAAGCTTCGAGAGCAGCGTGTCGGTGACGCGCTGCGCCACGCTTCGCGCCGTCGTGAACTTCGTCCCCGCCACCGTCAGCAGCCCTTCGATTCCCGTCGTCGCATGATCGCGAACCTGTTCGTGACCCTGGAGCGACACGCGGCTCCCGTCCACGGCGGCCGGGACCACGCCGCGATGGACGAGCGTGACGTCGGCAAGAGTCAAGTCGAGAGCGGGAAAGGCCTGGTTCAATTCCGCGATGAAGGCGGCGACGTCGGCCTCGTTCACGCTGGTGTCGTCTGGCGCACAGGCTTCAGCGGACTCCCACGTGCCGAACAGCGCGTGCTCGCGCCATGGCACGAGAAACAGATTGCGACCAGAGGGCGATCGACCGCCGAGCGCTTCGTCCCCGGCATCGCGACGGGTCACCAGGTTCATCGCCTTCATCATCGGCACGCCGGCTGACAGCCCGACCGGCTGCAGGAATCGATCGACGGCGCCTCCCGTGGCGTTGACCGTGACCCGGGCCGCGATCTCGAGAGTCCGGCCATCCACCGCGTCGCGCGCTCGCACGCCGACCACTCGCGACCCGTCCACGAGCGGAGCCAGGGCCTCCACGTGATTGGCGAGGACCGCGCCACACTGAACCGCCGCCTGGCCGTAGCTGAAGGTGAGGCGGTCCGGCTCGGCCATCAGGTAGTCGTAGAAGACTGCGGCGCCGGTCAGACCCTGCCGGCGCAGACCGGGGAAGCGCTGGATCGCCTGCGTTTTCGAAATCACGCGTCCACCGGGCAGCCGGAGCGAGGCGGGCACGCCTTGATTGCGGCCGGCGCCGACGAGACGATCGAGGGCGAAGCCCGCATGCATCGCCAGCTTGCCGCGCGTCAGCGAGCGATAGAGCGGCAGCGCAAACGCCAGCGGACGAACCGTGTGCGGGGCGATCCGGGCCACCGTCCGCCGCTCGACCACCGACTCGCGCGCGCGGCGCAGGTCGAGCGATTGCAGATAGCGCAGGCCGCCGTGCACGGTTCGCAGGTGATTGAACGACGCGCCGCTGCCGAAGTCGTCACGCTCGATCAGCCCGACGCTGAGGCCGCGCTGCGCGGCGTCGTACGCGATCGTCAGGCCGTAAATGCCGCCGCCGACGACGAGGACGTCGAACGTTCGTGCGGTCAGCTGATCGAGATCGCGGATCATGCAGGTGTCATCCTAACAAAGGCCGTGGGATATAGTTTCAGCCGTGGCGACGACAGAGCAGGTGCGCGCGTACTGGAACCAGCACATTCACGACCTGGAAATCACCCGGCATCCGGTCGGCTCCCGCGGTTTCTTTGAAGACCTCGATCAATATCATTTCGAAAAGCTGCACCACCTGCTTCGGCTCGTGGACTTTGACGGCTATCGCGGCAAATCGGTTCTCGAGGTCGGCTGCGGCGCCGCGGTGGACCTGGCTCGATTTGCCAGGGGTGGCGCGCAAGCGACCGGCGTCGATTTGTCGGCCTCGGCGATCGAACTGGCCCGGGCGAACTTCGCCCAGCAGGGCCTCGACGGGCATTTCGACGTGGCGGATGGCGAGCAACTGCCGTTTGCCGACGACAGCTTTGACTTCGTCTACGCCCATGGGGTTGTCCAGTACACCGCCAATCCGCAGCGGCTGGTCGACGAGTGCCGCCGCGTTCTCAAGCCGGGCGGTCGGGCGCTGTTCCAGGTCTACAACCGCGTGTCGTGGTTGAATGCGCTCTCCAAACTGATGAAAGTCGGTCTCGAGCACGACGACGCTCCGGTGTTGCTGAAATTCAGCATCAAGGAATTCCGCACGCTGGTGAGCGGGTTCCGCGACGTGCGAATCGTGCCGGAACGATTTCCGGTAAAATCGCGCCTCCACGGCGGCTGGAAGGGCGCGGTTTACAACGGCCTGTTCGTCGGCACGTTCAACGCCCTGCCGCGCTCGGTGGTCCAGCGATTTGGCTGGCATCTGCTGGCGTTCTGCACGAAATGATCGCGCCATGATCGAAGTGATCGCGCCATGATCAACGTCACCAAGGCTCACGCCTACGGGAATGACTTCCTCTACGTCCAGCGGTCCGACCTTGGACTCCAGGTCGCCGAGGACTCGCTGGCCATCCAGATGTGCTCGCGCCACACCGGGATCGGGGCAGACGGCCTGATCGTCTACGAAGTGACCGACGATGGCGCTGCGATGCGGCTGTTCAACGCCGACGGCAGCAAGTCTGAGGTGTCGGGGAACGGTGTCCGCGGGCTGGCCGCTCTGCTGCTTCGCGACGATCGCCGCGCCGACGCCGGCGTCACGATTCACACCGAGGGTGGCATCAAGCACTTGGTGCGCACTGCGCAGGACCGTCTCTGCCAGACGTTCCGGGCGGCGATGGGGAAACCCGTCGATCTGCACCAGACGAGCGCGACCGTGGCGGGCGAGTGTCTGGATCTCGTGATCATGACCTTCGGCAACCCGCAGTGCGTCGTGCTGGGACCGTTGCCGGACGAAGCGCGTTTCATGCGTCTCGGACCTGCGATCGAACGGCATGTGCTGTTCGCGAACCGCACCAACGTCGAGTTCGCCCACGTGGAAGCCCCGGACGCGGTCCGCATCATGATTTGGGAACGAGGAGTCGGCCCGACCACCTCGTCTGGAACCGGCTCGTGCGCGGCGCTGATCGCGGCGGCGGCGTTTGGTGGGGCGCAGCGGAAAGCCAACGTGATCGCCCCCGGCGGCACGCAGCGCGTGGACTGGCGCGACGAGGGCGTCTACCTGACCGGCTCAGCCGAAGTCGTCCTGGACGGAACCTGGCTGCGTCAGATTCCGCGTACCTGACCCGCCTCGATTGATCAATTTTCTCGCAGACGGGTTAGTGACGACGCCGGGTCGTGACGGCGGTGACTGCCTCGAGATCGCCCGCGGCGCCCCGCAGGCGGGCGGTGGCCGTGTGCGCGATGTCGGTGGCGGTGGGGAAGTCGCCGCCCGTGAACGCTGTGCGCGCTTTTTGCACGGCGGTCTCGGCGTCGGCAATCGTGTGTCGCGCGGTGGCGACGGCGCGGCCGGCCGCGTGGTTCGTTTCGGCGGCTTTCAGTTTTTCGTGGGCGTCCTTGAGGGCGGAGGTGGCGTCCTTGAGGGCGAATTCAGCCGCGCCGCGCGTCGTTGCTATGCGTTCGGTCGCTTCCTTTGAGGCATTCTGGGCGCGTTCGCGCGCATCGAGGGCGTTGTTGAGGGCCTGGCGGTAGTCGCGATCGGCGACAGCCTCTTTGGCCTTCTTGAGCGCCTCCTGGGCGGCCGTGAACTCGTCCCTGGCGTAGCGTTCCGCGCCACTCTCGCGGGCGGCGTCGATGGCGCTCTGCGCCTGGCTCATTTCCTTGTCGGGTGGGTCGCCGCAGGCCGACCCGGCGAGCGCCGCGATCACGGTCAGCGACAGAATGAAACAACGGCGCGACGACATTCGGCCAAGTATAACGCGGCTTCGTGCCCCTCAATCGCAGTGTGAGACGCCATTGTCGCCACCGGCGCGACGCGCCCCGCCGGAATTCGGCCGCGGTCCAAGTGTAAGATGAAAGACCTGTCGCCCGACGATCGTCCGCGGGAGAAGCTGTTACGCCACGGCGTGACCGCACTCGGGGACAACGAGCTCGTCGCGCTCGTGATTGGGAACGGATCCCGGCACAAGGACGCGCTGTCGGTCGCCAACGATCTGCTGACGGCGCGCGGCGGATTGCACGGCCTGACGCGCTCGACCTGCGACGATCTGCTGCGAGTGGACGGTATCGGCCGCGCCCGCGCGGCGCAGGTAATCGGGGCGATCGAGCTCGGCCGCCGGACGCTGGCACACGCGCCGAGCGAACGCGTCCGTCTGTCGGCGCCGCGGGACGCGGCGTTCTACCTGATGCCGCGTTTTGGCGCGCGCGGCGTCGAGCAGTTCGGTCTGGTCCTGCTCGACACCAGGCACCGCGTCCTGCGAACGACGGTGCTGGTGGTCGGCACGCTGAACAGCCTGGTGGTCGAACCGCGCGACGTGTTCCGGGAAGCGGCGGTCGGTGGCGCGGCCGCCATCGTCGTGTTCCACAATCATCCATCAGGCGATCCGAGCCCGAGCCCGGAGGATGCGAGCCTGACCCGGCGGCTGGTGGCCGCGGGTCTCCTGATGGGCATCGACGTCGTGGATCACATCGTCCTCGGCGACGGGCGGTACTTCAGTTTCAAGGAGATGGGACGACTGTGAGAGTGGTGTACTTCGATTGCTTTTCGGGCATCTCCGGCGACATGGCGCTCGGCGCCTGTCTCGACGCCGGTCTGCCGCTCGAAGAGTTGAAGCGCGCGCTGGGTTCGCTCGCGCTGGGCGACGCCCACGTGCATGCGACGCGGGTGCTGCGCACGGGCATTGCTGCGACCAAGTTCAACGTCCACGAGCACAGCCACGATCGGTCCGCGGAGAATTCGCACGACCATAAACACGGCCACGCCCACGACGATGGACATGCGGCCGAGCACGCCCATGGAACGGCTTCCTGCCATGGCCACCGCAGCCTGAGCGAGATCTTTGCGCTGATCGACGGCTCCAGTCTCTCGGTCGCCGGTCGCGCCAGGGCGAAGGCGATGTTTCGACGTCTGGCAGAGGCAGAAGCTGCGATCCATCAGATGCCGGTCGAGCAGGTGCACCTGCACGAGGTCGGCGCCCTCGACTCGATCATCGACATCGTCGGTATCGTGTTTGCGATGGAATGGCTTGCCGCGGATCGTGTCGTGTGTTCGCCGTTGAACGTCGGGGGCGGCACGGTGCAATCGGCGCACGGACTGTTCCCGGTGCCGGCGCCGGCGACCGTTTCGCTGCTGGGCGACGCGCCAATCTACAGCGGTTCTGTCCAGAAAGAACTGGTCACGCCGACCGGCGCGCTGATTGCCACGACGTTTGCCTCTGCGTTCGGTCCAATCCCGGCGATGTCGATCGAGCGGGTCGGCTACGGCGCCGGCGAACGTGACGACCCGACGACACCGAATGTGCTGCGGATCCTTGTCGGCCGGGAGGTCGCGGACGCTGCGAATGTGGATGTAGCGCAGGCCTTCAGCCGGGCGGACGACCGCGTCACCGTGATCGAATGCGAGATCGACGACATGAACCCGCAGATTTTCGGCAGCGTCATGGACGGCCTTTACGCGGCCGGGGCGCTGGAGGTGTTTTATATTCCCGTCCAGATGAAGAAGAATCGTCCCGGGACTTTGCTCACGGTGATCGCCGCGCCGTCGCTCCGATCGCGGATGACGGATTTGATTTTTCGCGAAACCACGACCATCGGCCTGCGGCACTACGACGTCGACCGGCAGTGTCTGCAGCGCGAACTGGTGAGCGTCGAGACAGCGCTCGGCGCGGTACGGTTCAAGGTCGCGCGCCGGGACGGTCGGGTGATGAACGCGACGCCGGAATTCGAGGACTGCGCCAGACTGGCCGCGGCACACAGCCTGCCGGTGAAAGAGGTCCAGGCGATCGCCTGGAACGCCTACGGAGCCCGCACGCTATGAGCCGCTTCTTTCTCACGACCGCGATCGACTACGTCAACAGCCGGCCCCACCTTGGAACGGCCTACGAAAAGGTCTGCGCCGACGTCATCGCGCGCTACAAGCGGCTCTGTGGCATCGACACGCGCTTCCTGATGGGGAATGACGAGCATTCCCAGAACGTGTTCAAGAAGGCGGTGGAAGCCGGGCTGGACCCGCTGACCTACTGCGACCAGATGGAGCAGGAGTTCCGGAACACGTGGGCGCGTCTGGACGTGTCGTTCGACGATTTCATCCGCACGACCGAGCCTCGTCACAAAGCCGGTGTCACGGAACTGGCGAGGCGTCTGTGGGACGCCGGCGACATTTTCGAGGGCGTCTACGAAGGGCTGGTACTGCGTCAGCTGCGAGGAGTTCAAGCAGGAGAAGGATCTCGTCAACGGCAACTGTCCGCTGCACCCGACGTTGAAGCCCGAATGGATTCGCGAGAAGAACTATTTCTTCCGGCTCTCGAAGTATCAGCAGCCGCTGCTCGACCACTTCGCCGCGCATCCCGAGTTCCTCCAGCCTGACATCCGCCGCAACGAGATTCTTCGCTTGATCGAGGGCGGTCTGCAGGACATTTCGGTGAGCCGGGCGGGCCAGTCGTGGGGCATCCCGTTGCCCTGGGATCCGTCGAGCGTCGTCTACGTCTGGTTCGACGCGCTGATCAACTACGCGTCGGCGGTTGGCCTTGGCGGCGATCCCGCGCTGTTCGAACGTTGGTGGCCGGCGGATCTGCATATCATCGGCAAGGACATCACGCGCTTCCACGCCGTGATCTGGCCGGCGATGCTGATGGCCGCAGGGCTCCCGGTTCCGCGTCAGGTCTTCGGTCACGGCTTCATGACGATGAACGGTCAGCGGATGAGCAAGACGCTCGGCACCATCGTCGATCCGATCGAGGCAGCGGATCGCCTTGGCCCGCAGGGGCAGGATCCGCTTCGGCTGTACCTCGTAAAGGAGATTGCCTTTGGCGGCGACGGCGATTTCTCGTGGGATCGCTACGACGAGCGCTATAACGTCGATCTCGCCAACAACCTCGGCAACCTCGTCAGCCGCGTAACGGCGATGGCTGCCCGCTACCGCCAGAGTCGATTGATCCCGTCCGCCGGCACCGCCGAGCATCTGGCGAGGCTCGCCGATCAGGTGACAGCCGACTACCGTCGAGCGATGGACGGTTTGATGCTGCACGAGGGCGCCGCGGCCGTCTATCGGCTCATCGACGCCACCAACGAATACATCGCCGCGACCGCGCCGTGGACGCTTGCGAAGGATCCGGCGTCAGCGGATCGGCTGACCCAGGTGCTGTTCGACGTGGCGGAGGCGATTCGGCTGTCCGCCGTGCTGCTCGAACCGATCATGCCGACCTCGAGCCGAGAGATTCTGCGGCGGGTCGGCGCCGCGACCGGCGGTGTCACGCTCGACCGTGACGGCCGGTGGCGCAACGAAGGTGAACGCCTGCTGCTTCAGGAAGGGCCGCTATGGCCGCGCAAGGAGACGACAACCGTGAGTGAGAATCCATTACCGCCGGACGCGCCATCGCCGGGAGCGCTGCCACCGGTGTCCGCCCCAACCACCGCGACCCCCGTACCGACATCCACGCCGCCAGCGGTGGCTGGTGCGGCACCAGCCGTCGCGGCGTCGGCCCCGATGGCGGCGCAGATTTCGATCGAAGACTTCATGAAGGTCGAGCTCCGAACCGCGAAGGTGTTGACCGCCGAGCGGGTCGAGAAATCGAAGAAGCTGCTCAAGCTGTCCGTGGACGTCGGCACGGAGCAACGCACGCTGGTCGCAGGGATTGCCGAAGCCTACGAGCCGGAGGCGCTGGTCGGGAAGACGGTCGTCATCGTGTTCAATCTGAAACCGGCGAAGCTGATGGGGATCGAGTCGAACGGCATGGTCCTGGCCGCGAGCCCTGACGGTGGAAAGCCGACGGTGGTCTCGTTCGCCGAGCCGCCGGCGCCAGGCACGCGGGTGCGATGATCGACCGGCGAGGCTTCAGCCGGGCCGCGGGTCTCGCCGTCCTCGCGCTTGGCCTCGTCGGCGCCGCGCCGCCTCCCGCGTCGCGCGAAGCGGCGACGGCGCGGTACTTCGAATCGCTCCGCAAGGAGCCGGCGCAGATGCATCTGTTCCTTCGCGAAATGCCGAAGGGCGGGGATCTCCATAACCATCTGTCCGGCGCGATCTACGCCGAGAGCTACCTGCAATGGTCCGCGAACGACGGCGGCTGTCTGGTCACGGCGACGATGACTCTGGTCGCGGGGCCATGCGATTCCGCTGACGGAAGAGTCTCCACGTCCGCCGTCCTCACCGACGAAACGCTTTACTCGCGCGCCATCAACGCAATGTCGATGCGGCACTGGGATCCGTCGCTCAACGGTCACGATCACTTCTTCGCCACGTTTGCGAAGTTCGGCCCGGCATCCGGCAAGTCGGGTGAGATGCTGGCCGAGGTCACCGCGCGCGCCGCGTCCGAGCACGTCAGCTACCTCGAGTTGATGGTGACGCTGGCCGGCGCGACCACGACGCGGATGGGCCGCGAACTCGCGTGGAACGGCGACAACCCCGACTTCGGCGCGGCCAGACAGACCCTGCTGGCCGCCGGCTTTCGCGCCGCCGTCGCCGCCGAAGCCAGGCAACGGCTCGACGATGCCGGAGCGCGTCAACGGCTGTTGCTGCACTGCGACACGGCTCAGGCTGAACCAGGCTGCGGAGTAACCGTGCGCTACCTGACGCAGGTGGGGCGTACGAACACCCCGGCGTCCGTGTTCACGCAGATCCTCGCCGGTTTCGAACTGGCGTCGCAGGATCCGCGCCTGGTTGGCCTCAACCTGGTGCAGCCTGAGGACAACCCGGTCGCGATTCGCGACTTCTCGCTCCACATGCGGATGATCCAGTTCCTTCAACCGCTCTATCCTGGCGTCCGCCTGACGCTCCACGCCGGCGAACTGACCGCCGGCCTGGTGCCGCCCGAATCACTGCGCTTTCACATCCGCGACTCGGTGCGCATTGCCGGCGCAAAGCGCATCGGTCACGGGGTCGATCTGATCTTTGAGGACGATGTCACGGCGCTGCTCGAGGAAATGGCGGTGAAGAAGGTGCTCGTCGAGATCGCGTTGACCAGCACCGACCGCATCCTGGGCGTGACCGGCGGCGTCCATCCGATGCATACCTATCTGAAGTTCGGGGTCCCGGTGGCCCTGGCGACAGACGATGCAGGAGTGTCGAGGTCGACTCTGACGCAGGAGTTCCAGAAGGCGGTCGACGAGCAGGGCCTCGACTATGTGACGCTCAAGCGGATGGTCCGCAACTCGATCGAGTTCAGCTTCGCCGAGGCACCCACGAAAGCCAGGCTGAAGCTTGACGTCGAGAAGGCGCTCGATGAGTTCGAGCTCCATCATAGAAGCTGAAACGTGATCGACAGCCACTGCCATCTTGCCGACGAGGTGTTCAGCGCCGATCTGGACGCGGTCGTTGCGCGTGCCAGAGACGCCGGGCTCGAGCGGACGCTGGTGATTCTTGAAGCCGGCAACGCGGTGGAGGCCGCACAGGCGCGGCGTCTCGAACAGCTCTGGCCGGAGGTGCGTTTTTCGATCGGCGTGCACCCGCACTCCGCGCACCAGTTCGCAGCCGATCCGGATCGGACCGCGACGCTCCTGCGGGAACAGTTCGCGTCCACGCCCTCGGCGCGGGCGGTGGGGGAGATCGGTCTGGACTATCACTACGACTTCTCACCGCGCGACGTGCAGCACGCGGTGTTCCGCGCCCAGATCAGGGTCGCGCGCGATCTGGAACAGCCGGTAGTGATTCACACGCGGGAAGCCGACGAGGATACGCTCGCAATCCTGCGCGAGGAAGGCGGCAAACGACCTTCGCGGCGTCCTGCACTGTTTCACCGGAACGCAGGCGCTCGCGGACGCAGGGCTCGGGCTCGGGTTCTACATCTCGTTCGCGGGCATCGTCACCTTTCCCAAAGGCGTCAATGTCCGCGAGGTGGCCCGTCGCGTGCCGCTCGACCGGCTCCTGGTCGAAACCGACAGCCCGTTCCTGGCGCCGGTCCCGTTTCGGGGCAAGCGCAACGAACCGGCCCACGTCGCCCGGGTCGTCGAAACACTGGCCGAGATCCACCAGGTGTCGTCGGCCGACCTGATACGGCAGACCACAGCGAATTTCCACCGCCTGTTCCGGCCGTGATAAAGTTTTGGCTAGAAACGCTGTGGAAAAGACGTCGCTGGCACTGACCCAGATCTTCGAGCCGATCCGCGCCGACCTCGAAAAGGTCGATCGCGAGTTCGCGCGCCACGTGCAGTCGCAGGTGGAGCTGATCCCGAAGATCGGCCAGTACATCCAGACCAGCGGCGGCAAGCGCATTCGGCCGGCGGTGTTGCTGATGGCTTCCCGCCTCGCCGGCTACGAAGGCGATCGGTCGATCCTGTATGCGGCGGTGGTGGAATTCATCCACACCGCCACCCTGGTGCACGACGACATCATCGACGATTCCGATCTGCGGCGCGGCCGTCTGGCCGTGCATTCGCGTTGGGGCAACGACATCACGGTGCTGCTCGGCGACTACCTGTACATCAAGTCGATGGCGATGGCGCTGACGCACGACGAGCTGGAGATCATCCGGTTACTGTGCGACGTCACGCTGCGGATGATCGAAGGCGAGCTCTACCAGCTGACCAAGAACGGCGATGCCGCGATCAGCGAGGACGAGCACTTCGACATCATCCGGCGGAAAACGGCACATCTGTTCGGCGGCTGTGCGCAGATCGGCGGCATGCTCGCCAAAGTGTCGAGCGAGCAGGAGCAGGCGCTGCGCGAGTACGGCTTCAATCTCGGCATGGCGTTCCAGCTGGTTGACGACCTGCTCGACTTCACGGGCGATACGGCCGCGGTCGGCAAGCCGCTGGCAGCCGACCTGCGCGAAGGCAAGGTGACGTTGCCGCTCATCCACCTGCAGACCCACGCACCGAACGGTCCGGCGCCGCAGATCATCCGCGACATCATCACCTCGCGCACCGCCACACCCGAGCAGTGGCACGAACTGCTGCACGCGCTCAAGGACCAGGCGTCGATCGACTACGCCTATCGGCGCGCGGTGGACTTTGCAGAAAAGGCAAAGAAACCGCTCTACGCTTTTCCGCCCAGCGCCGAACGTGATGCGCTGCTGGCGCTGCCGGATTACGTCCTCGCTCGAGACCGGTGAAATTGCTGATTGCCGATTGCAAAATGCTGATTCAATTTTGCAATTAGCATTTAGCAATCCGCATTTCCATGACATCGTTCAGCCTCCCGCCCGCCACCGTCGAAATCACTGACGGCGACATCACCCGTCAGCTCACCGACGCCATCGTCAACGCCGCGAACAACCACCTGTGGATGGGTGCCGGCGTGGCCGGCGCAATCAAGGCCCGGGGTGGCGACGAGATCGAGAGAGATGCCATGGCCCTCGGCCCGATCCAGCCTGGCGAGTGCGTGGTGACGACGTTCGGCCGGGTGCCGATCCCGAGGTTTGTCATTCACGCGACGGTCATGGGCCAGGATCTTCGAACGTCGGCGGACTTCATCAAGCGCGCGACGGAGAACGTGCTGACGACAGCCGCGGAGCTCAGAATTTCATCAGTCGCCATGCCGGCGCTCGGCACCGGCGTTGGTGGTTTTCCGATCGATGAATGTGCCCGGGTGATGCTGGGCGCGATTCGCCGAGGCATGACACCCGCGACGACGCTCCGTCAGATTCGAATCGTGCTGTTCGGTCAGGCGGCGTACCGCGCCTACGCCGAGGTGGCCGGTCAACTCCTGGGCCAGCCGCTCGACGGCGCGGCGGATTGCCCGGTGTCGGGATGATCGAGCACGCTCTGTTCGCGTCCTCCCGCCGCGTTCGCCCGATCCCGGTTGCCGCAGGCAGCGATGAAGCCTGACGAGCGGCTGCGCCAGCTGCGCGACCTGGTTCGCCATCACGAAGAGCGCTATTACATCCAGAACGATCCGGAGGTGTCGGACGAGGAATTCGATCGCCTGCTGCACGAGCTCGAAAGGCTCGAAGCGGAACATCCGGATCTCGTCACCGCCGATTCGCCGACGCAGCGCGTGGGCGGACGGGCGGTCGAAGGCTTCGAGACGGTCGATCACCTCGTGCCGATGCTCAGTCTCGACAACGCCTACAACGAAGACGAGCTGAGAGCCTTTGACGAACGCGTCCGGAAGGGCGCCGGCCTTGGCGACGCCGCCGTTTCATACGTTGCGGAGTTGAAAATCGACGGTCTCAGCATCGCCCTGACCTACATTGACGGCAGGCTGACCCGCGGCGCGACGCGCGGCGACGGCGTGCGTGGCGAAAACGTGACCGCGAACGTCCGTACGATCCGGCCGATTCCACTGATGCTGCGAACGCCGCCAGACGGACCCGCTCGTCCGCCTGCCGGGCGCATTGAGATCCGTGGCGAAGTGTTCCTGCCTCGCGCCTCTTTCGCTCGAATCAATCGAGAGATGGAGGACGCCGGCGAGCCGCTGTTCGCCAACGCGCGCAACACGGCGGCCGGCACGATGCGCAATCTCGATCCCAAGCTGGTGTCGAAGCGAAAGATGGGCGCGTTTGTGTACCAGCTCGTGGCTGTTCCGCCAGAAGGCGGACAGGCGGAGAGGTCCGGATAAAGCCGGACACTACGATGATCATTCTGCTGAAGCCAGGCGGGCCGAGGAAGAGCCGGCCGATGCCGGACTCGACAGTCATCACTCGGCCACACTGAAGGCGCTGGCGTCATGGGGATTGCCCGTCGAACCGCACTGGCGGCTCTGCGACGGCATCGAGGCGGTCGCCGCGTTCTGCGCCGATTGGGCCGAGAAGCGTCACTCGCTCGAGTTCGAAACCGATGGCGTCGTCGTCAAGGTGGACGACCTGGCGCTGCGGAAGCGGTTGGGGACGACCGCGAAGTTCCCCCGGTGGGCCACGGCGTTCAAGTTTCCGGCGCAGCAGGCGACGACAACGCTGGTCGCGATCGAGGTGAACGTCGGACGCACGGGCGCGGTCACGCCCTACGCGGTGCTCGAGCCGGTGAAGCTCGCGGGATCGACCATTTCGATGGCGACGCTTCACAACGCCGAGGACATCGCGCGCAAGGATTTGCGTCCTGGCGACCGTGTGCTGATCGAGAAAGCCGGCGACGTCATTCCCAAGGTGGTGAAGGCGATTCATCCGCATCCCGAGGGCCGCGTCCGCAGCGAAGCCTGGCAGATGCCCACCGAGTGTCCTGAATGCGGGAGCGTGCTCCGTCGGGACGATGAGGAAGTGGTGTGGCGATGTGAGAACGCGTCATGCCCGGCACGGCTGCGTCGCAGCCTCGAGCACTTCGCGTCGAGAGCCGCGATGAACATCGAGGGGCTTGGCGCGTCGCTGGTCGACCAGCTCCTCGAGCAGGGGCGCGTCAAGGACTACGCTGACATCTATACGCTGACGGCGGACGAGCTCGAGGCCATCGTCGTGACCCCGAAGGAACCGCGCTCGGAGCGGGCGGTTCCGAGAAAACTGGGCAAGGTCGGCCGCAACGTCGCCCAGCAAATCGAGCGCAGCAAGGGCAACGATCTCTCGCGGCTGATCTACGCGATCGGCATCCGCCACATCGGCGAGAAAGCCGCGGCGACGCTGGCGCGGCATTTTCGATCGATGGATCGCCTGCTCGACACCGATCGCGACGCGCTGCAATCGGTCCCGGAAATCGGGCCGGTGGTCGCCGACGCGGTTCGTGCGTTTGCCGACGAGGCGCGCAACCGGGATCTGGTGTTGCGCCTGGCTAAGGCCGGCGTAAAGATGACGACGGATCTGCCGGAACCGAGCGAGCAGACCGGTCCGCTGTCGGGAAAGACGTTCGTCCTGACCGGGACGCTCGCGACGATGACGCGGGAGGAAGCGACCGCAAAGATCGAGCGCCTCGGCGCCAGGGTCGCCGGATCGGTCAGCAAGAAGACCAGCTATCTGGTGTTCGGTGCAGACGCCGGCAGCAAGCTCGAAAAAGCCGAGAAGCTCGGCGTCGAACGAATGAACGAGCAGGAGTTCGTGGCATTCCTCGAGCGCATATAATGAAAAACTGAGATGTCCCGGCGCTTCACGATCGTCACTGTCGCGCTCACTGCTTGCGTTGCTTTTCTGATCGGCGCGATCGTCGCCGGTGGCGTGGCGCAATCGTCGGTGGCGGCCGGCGCACCGGCCAGAGCCGACACCGCGCGACCCAGGACCCGCCCGACGTCGAGTGTGGTCGCCCCGCTGGTCAGCTTCGCGGACGTCGTCGAGCGGTTGAATCCTGCCGTGGTGAACATCGACGCGACCTCGCGCTCTCGCGACAATCGGCGGCGGCGCGGACGGAACAGCGGCGAGGCGCCAGAGCCTGACGGTCCATCGGTGCTCGGACCGTCGAAGGGCGATCGAGACCAGCCGCGCCGGGGCGCGGGCAGCGGTTTCATCATCGACGCGGACGGCAGCATCCTCACCAACAATCACGTCATCGACCGCGCCGACCGCATCATCGTCAAGCTCTCGGACGGGCGGAGCCTGCGCGCGCGAGTCATCGGAACAGATCCGGACACCGATGTGGCGCTGATCAAGGTAGACGGGCAGGCAGGGCTGCCGGTCGCGCCGCTCGGGGATTCGGGCACGCTGCGGATGGGCGAGTGGGTGTGCGCAATCGGTAACCCGCTCGGCTACGAGCATTCGGTGACGGTCGGCGTCATCAGTTTCCTTGGGCGGAAGTTGTTCGACAACAGCCTCGACAACTACATCCAGACCGACGCCGCGATCAATTTCGGCAACAGTGGCGGACCGCTGATCAACGCACGAGGTGAAGTGATCGGCATCAACGCCGCGATCAGCTCGCGTGCGAGCAACATCGGGTTCGCGGTGCCGATCAACGGGGCGAGCGCCGTGCTGCCGCAGCTGCGGGCGCGCGGACACGTCAGCCGCGGCTATATGGGTGTCGGACTCCGCGACGTCGACAGCGACCTGGAACGTTCGCTCAAGCTGACGGTCAAGCATGGGGCGCTGGTCCAGGACATCACCGCCGGTTCCCCGGCCGATCGAGCCGGACTGCGGCCGTACGACGTGATCACGTCGCTCGACGATCGGGCGATCGCGAACGACGATCAGCTGATTCGCGAGATCGCCGAGCGGGCGCCGGGGTCGGCGGCGCGGCTGCACCTGGTGCGCGACGGACGGGACGAGACGCTGACGGTCAAGCTCGCCGAGCGGCCGAGGCGCGATGGCCAGGAGACGACCGCCGCGCCCGCGCCGGATCATCGCACTGTCGATCAAGAGGCATTGCTCGGTCTCAGCGTGCGGGAGCTGGATCGCCGCGATGTCGATCGCCTCGAGATTCCGCGGCAACTGAAGGGCGTGTTGATCTCGAAGGTCGAGCCGCTCAGCTCGTCATTCGACAGCGGCATCGAACGCGACACGGTGCTGCTCGAAATCAACCGGCAGCGAATCGAATCGGTCGCCGACTATCGCCGGATCGCCCGCGCGGTTCGCGCCGGCGACATCCTGACCCTGTACATCTACACGCCGGACCTCGACCAGCGCCAGCTGACGACCATCCGCATCGAAGACCGCTGATCCATGCCTAAATCACGCATCCTGGTCATCGACGACGAGGCCGCAATCCGCGACTCGCTGCGGATGACGCTCGAATACGCCGGACTCGACTTCGTCGGGGCGGCCACCGGTCAGGAAGGGCTGGCGATCGCCGAACGGGACGCGACTGACGCTGGTCCTGCTCGACATCAAGATGCCCGGCATGGACGGCATGGACGTGCTCGGCCGGCTGCGGGCCATGAACGAGACGCTGCCGATCATCATGATCTCGGGGCACGGCACCACCGCCACCGCGGTCGAGGCGATCCGGAAGGGCGCGGTCGACTTCCTCGACAAGCCGTTCGAGAGCACCGAGCGGCTCCTGGTCACCATCAGCAACGCGCTCGAGCACGGCCGGCTGCGCGACGAGAACCAGACCCTGAAGAAGGCGGTCGAGGTCCGGCACCAGATGGTCGGCGAGAGCGCGGCGCTGAAGCAGGTGACCGCGGCCGTGTCGCGCGCCGCGCCCACCAACGCGACGGTGCTGATTACCGGCGAGAGCGGCGTCGGCAAGGAGCTGGTGGCGCGGACGATTCACCGCAACAGCCTGCGCAGCGCGTGAGCGCTTCGTGCAGGTGAACTGCGCCGCGATTCCCGAAGAACTGATCGAGTCGGAGCTGTTCGGCCACGAAAAGGGCTCGTTCACCGGCGCCACGGAGAAGCAGGTCGGCAAGTTCGAGCAGGCCGATCGCGGCACCATCTTCCTCGACGAAGTCGGCGACATGAGCGCGAAGACGCAGGCCAAGGTCCTGCGCGTGCTGCAGGAGGGCGAGGTCGAGCGGCTCGGTTCGGCGCGGACCATCAAGGTGGACGTCCGTGTCATCGCCGCCACCAACAAGAACCTCGAAGAAGAGATCGAGAAGGGACACTTTCGCGAGGACCTGTATTTCCGTCTGGCGGTGATTCCCATCCACGTGCCGCCGCTGCGGGAGCGCCCCGAGGACATCGCCGCACTGATCCGTCATTACATGGAGTATTTCAGCCGCGAGAACAACGTCCGCCCGAAACGCCTGACGCCGGCGGCGCTCGAGGCGCTCGCAGCGCTACCGCTGGAAGGGCAACATCCGCGAGCTGCGCAACACCGTCGAGCGACTGAACATCATGACCAGCGGCGACACGATCGACGTCGCGGATCTGCCTGAGACGGTGCGGTCTCCGGCGCAGCCCTCGAAAGGGTCGGCGGCGCAGAACGAAGCCGACGCCGCTCGACTGGGCACGCTGCGCGAGTTCAAGGAAAACGCCGAGCGGGCATTCCTGGTCGGCAAGCTGCGCGAGAACGGCTGGAACATCTCGAAGACCGCCGAAGTGATCGGCACGCCGCGCAGCAACCTGTACAAGAAGCTCGAGCAGTACCAGATCGCACAGGAAACTGACGGTTAGGACGTACAATCACGACTTCGCAGTGAGCCAGACGATCGTCCTTCGACTCGGCTCGAAAAGCCGAGTCGAAGGGAGGAAAGTCCGAACTCCGCAGGGCAGTGCGCCGGGTAACGCCCGGTCAGGGTAACCTGAAGGACAGTGGCACAGAAAATATACCGCCCTGAGCGAGCATCCGGTGAGAGCCGGATGCGAGTCGAAGGGTAAGGGTGAAAAGGTGCGGTAAGAGCGCACCGCGCCCGTGGTAACACGGGTGGCAGGCAAAACCCCGCACGGAGCAAGACCAAATAGGGAGGCGCTCGAGGACGGCCCGTCCGAAGCCTCCGGGTAGGTTGCTTGATCTCGCCAGCAATGGCGAGGCTAGAGGAATGATCGTCATCCTGAGAGAGTGGCCGGCGAGAGCCGGCTGCGAACCGAAGGGGACAGAATTCGGCTTATGCGCTCACTGCGATCTTTTCTGCTCTCGATCGTCGCCGCCGCCGGACTCGGGGCAGTCCTGCTTGTTGCCCAGGCAGGACAGCCGCCCGGTCAAATCCGCCCGCGGCCGGCGGAAGGACGCCAGCCCGAGCTCAAGCCGCCTGCCATCACTGAATACAAGCCGAAGTCGCAGCTGGTCACGCCGCAGCATCCGGTGCCGCGCGCGAAATTTCCCGTCATCGACATCCACAGCCATCAGCCGACGCCGATTTCGGCCGCTGAATACGACCGCGTCATGAAGGGCATGCAGGACAACAACCTGCAGATCCTGGTCAACCTGAGCGGATCCTACGGCGATCGTTTGAAGCAGGGCCTGAACGCCCTCGCCTCCAGCAAATACAAAGACCGCATGGTCCTGTTCGCGAACGTCAATTTCGGCGGCGGCGTGGGTCCCGGCTTCGGTGCGAAAGCGGCGAAGCAGCTCGACGAGGATCTGAATGCCGGCGCCAAGGGCTTGAAGGTTTTCAAGGACCTCGGCATGTTCGACCGCAAAGCGGACGGTTCGCGGCTGCCGGTGGACGACCCCGAGCTGGATCCGATCTGGGAGGAGTGCGCGACGCGTAATGTTCCGGTGCTGATTCACATCGCTGAGCCGCCGGCGTTCTTCGAGCCGCTTGACTACACCAACGAACGCTGGCTCGAGCTGTCGCTCTATTCCGATCGTCGTCATCAGACGGGTGTGCGCTTCGAGCAGCTGATGACCGAGCGCAACAACATGATCCGGAAACACCGGAACACCAAATTCATCCTCGCGCACTTCGGCTGGCACGCCAACGATCTGGCGCGGGCCGGCAAACTGCTCGACGAGAATCCGAACGTCTACTACGACGTGGCGGCAGTGCTCTACGATTTCGGACGCCAGCCGCGCGCGGCACACGAATTCTTCGTCAAGTACCAGGATCGGATCCTGTTCGGCAAGGACAGCTACCAGCCCGACGAGTATCCGTACTATTGGCGGGTGTTCGAGACCAACGACGAGTATTTCGACTACTACCGCGACTATCACGCATTCTGGAAGTTGTACGGCATCGGCCTTCCCGATCCGGTGCTGAAGAAGCTCTACTATCAGAACGCCCTGAAGCTGACACCTGGCCTGCCGCGTGCAGGGTTCCCCGACTGATGTCGCAGTCGTCGTCTTCTTCCTGATGTAGCGCGAGGCTTCAGCCGAGCGCGTTCCCACTATGCCCTCATACCTTGTCACCGGCGGCGCCGGGTTCATCGGTTCGCATCTCTCGGAAGAGCTGGTTCGCCGCGGCCATCGCGTGCGCGTGGCGGACAATCTGATCACCGGCAAACGCGCGAATCTGGCGCATCTGCCGGATGTCGAGTTTCTTGAAGGCGATCTCGCCGACCTGGCATTTTCGAGACGCGCAGTGGCCGGAATGGACTACGTCCTCCATCAGGCGGCCATCCCGTCGGTGCCGCGATCGGTCAGCGATCCCATCTCCTCGAACAACGCCAACATCGTCGCCACCCTGAACGTGCTGGTCGCCGCGCGCGATGCGGGTGTGAAAAGGCTGGTGTTTGCCGGTTCCTCGTCGGAGTACGGAAACACGCCCGAACTGCCCAAGCGCGAGGACATGCCGACCAACCCGCTGTCGCCGTACGCGCTGCAGAAGGTGGTGGGCAGCGAATACGGCAAGATGTTCTGGCGCCTCTACGGGTTCGAGGCCGTCACGATCCGGTACTTCAACGTGTTTGGACCGCGGCAGGATCCGGGGTCGCCGTATTCGGGGGTGATCTCGCTGTTCTCGACCGCCGTGCTGACCGGTAAACAGCCGGTGATCTACGGCGACGGCGAGCAGACGCGCGATTTCACCTATGTGGCCAACGTCGTGGACGGCGTGCTGCGCGCGTGCGAGGCGCCAAAGGCCGCTGGTGAAGTGATCAACGTCGCGACCCGCGGCCGCATCTCGCTGAACGAGCTGCTGCGCACGATAAACCGGATTGTCGGAACCGATCTGCAGCCGATCTACAAAGAAGCGCGAGCCGGCGACGTCCGCGATTCGCAGGCAGACATCACCAAAGCGCGCGAGCTGCTCGGCTACACGCCGTCGGTGTCGTTCGAAGACGGTCTGCGGCACACGTTGGATTGGTGCCGCACTCAGGCGAAGTAGCGTCCGCCTTCCGGCCTCTACATCGTTTGGGGCGCTGACGTGATTGGTGACGTCACCATCGGCGGCTCAGACGTTGCCTGCTGGCGATCGCCGAACAGATCCTCGTAGACATACATGAAGGCGGCCGACGCGAGCGGGATGGTAATGGCCAGCCCCACCACGCAGGCCAGCACCCCCGCGCAGCCGACCAGCGCGAGGACGATGACCAGCGCGAACATCGACCACCAGTGAGCGTGCACGACGCGGCGGCTCACTTCCATCGCCGGCCAGAACTCCATTTTCTTGTCGATGACCAGCGGCAGGGCGAACACGTAGCCGACGCCGAGATAGATGCCCGGCAGGATGCAGAGAATCAAGCCGATCGTCACGAGCAGCCACTTGACCAGGCCGGCCATCGCCAGGTTCACCATCGCGAGGTTGAAGCCCGCGAAGACGTCGCCGATCTGTACTTCCTCGCCGCGGATTCGCCGCAGGAACATGTAGTCGAGGCTGCCGAGGAGGATGAATCCGACGATCCAACCGATGATGGGCACAAACGAGAGTCCGACCGACACCAGCCAGGCCAGGATCGTCCCGCCGACCAGGACGCCCATGTTGGCTTGGAGCAGCGCCCAGCCGCGGCTCAACGCGGCGCCGATGTCCACGGTTCCGCGACGCGACAGGTAGGAGTTGGCGATCGCTTCGGGTGTGTCCACAGTTTCTCCTCGAGCAACAGTCTAACGGCCGAGCCAGCCGGCGGGCCACCACAGATTTCGCAGGAGCGCGAAGGCCGAAATCGCGGCGAGTCCACGGGTGCTGAAGCAGAAAGCGAGTGTCTGCCGGCGCCAGATGGCCCAGGCGCCGCCGGTAACGAGAAGCAGCGGGTTGAATTCGAACGCCGCAACCGGCGCACCCGTCAGCAGGGCGTGGACCGCGCGAAGCGATCCGCACAGCGGACAGAGCAGACCGGTGAGCGAGTAAAGCGGGCATGAGGGCATCCACCAGGTCGTCGTCGGGTCGAAGCTGGCGACGACGAGGGCGGCGGCGCAGACGCTGGCGACAAGAGCCAGGCGGGGGAGCGTCGGCATTCGACGGCCAAGGGTAGGTGAGGTGCAAGAGACTTGGCAAGTCGCCCGCGCGGGCGTATCCTCTCCGCGCCTCTGAAATGGAGGCATACAAAGGAATCTCATGAACATGCCCAAACATTTCGCGAGTCGGTGGTTGCCCGTCGCGGTTGTACTCGTGGCCGCTCCGGCGTTTGTGGCCGTTACGCTTGCCGGGCCCCAAAGCGCCGCCACGAAGCCTGCCCGGGCCGCCTCCACGGCCGAACCGGCCGCCAACCGGGCGTGGCCGACGGCCGCCGTCTCCGATCCGACCAGCCTTGGCTTCACGAAAGCCGGACTCGATGCCCTGAACGCCAGGATGCAGAAGTCGGTGGCGGACGGCGACACCGCGGGCATGACGATCCTGCTGCTGCGCCACGGCCAGGTGGCGGACTTCAAGAGCTTCGGCAAGGCGACCGAGGCCTCGCCGATGGCGCTCGACTCGCTGTTTCGCATCTATTCGATGTCGAAGCCGATCACCGGCGTCGCGATGATGCAGTTGTACGAGCAGGGCAAATGGAAGCTCGACGATCCGATCACCAAGTACGTGCCGGAGCTCGCGAGCCTGAAAGAGCTGACGTGGGGCGCCGACGGCAAGGCGGTGATCGGCGCCGATGGCAAACCGGTGCTGGCGACGCCGAAGAAGCCGGCCACGATGCGGCAGTTGATGAGCCACACCGCGGGCTTCGGGTACGGGTTGTCCGGCGACGATCCGGTCAACAAGGCGTTTCGCGAAGACCGCGTGCTGGCCTCGAAGGATCTCGACGAGCTGATCGCGCGGGTCGCGAACATTCCACTGCTGTACGAGCCGGGCACGAAGTGGTCGTACTCGGTTGCGGTGGACATCCAAGGCTATATCGTGCAGAAGCTTTCGGGGCAGAAGTTTGGCGACTACCTGAAGGCGCACGTCACCGGGCCGATCGGCATGACCGACACCGCGTTCTACGTCACACCGGCTCAGAAGCCGCGATTCACCGACGTGCATCACTGGGACAAAGATCAGAGTGCGCTGGTCGTGAACCCGTCGCGCGCGGATCGCGGCGGTTTCGAGGATCCGGCGCGGCTCGAGTCCGGCGGCGGCGGCCTGGTCGCCTCCACGCACGACTACGCGCGCTTCTGCCAGATGATGCTGAACAAGGGCGAAATCGGCGGCACCCGCATCCTGAAGCCGGAAACGGTGAAGCTCATGGCTGAGAATCACATCGGCGGTCTGCACGTGAACGTGGACGGCACCGCACCGCAGGCCGGCGCCGAAGCCGTCGCCTTTGGCCTCGACTTCGCCGTCTACACCGAGCCGAAGATCGCAGACCTTCCGTATGGGCAGGGGACGTTCTACTGGGGCGGCGCGGCAGGCACGTGGTTCTGGATCGATCCGGTCAACGACCTGGCGTTCATCGGCATGATTCAGAATCAGGGCGGTAATCGTCCCGGCGCGATGCGCTTCCGCGGCGATTCCGCGAAGCTCGTATATGACGCGCTCGCGCCGTCGGGTACGAAATCATCACAACCGGCGAGGTAGGGCGGATCGATGTCGATGCTAGATCCGTCAGCCCGGCCGCCTGATCCGAACTGCCCGGACTGCCAGCGGACGCTGATCTACATCGACACCGAAGTGTCGTCGGGTGCGTTCCGTCCGCAGGCGGCGTCGATGCCGCAGATCCAGATCCACTACTACGACTGCGCAGGCTGCAACACCTGCTGGAAGCTGGGGCAGCGCTTGCTGCCCGATCCTATCCGCCAGATCTTGAAACAAGGGAAGTAGGAGAAGACGGCAGGCGGCTTTATGAGCCGCCTGCCCTGAGGAAGGTGTCTTACTTGGCGATGGACGCGCGAGCCGCCTCGATCCTCGCCTTGACGGCGTCAAGATTGAAGCTCGCGCCTTTCTGCATGGGTGGGAACTCGACCGCCGTCATCGCCAGCTTCCCGACTTCCTCCTGGACGAACACAAAGCGCCAGAACTCGAACTTGAACCAGTCGAAGTACTGTTGACCGCCGTCCTTGGTGCCGTTGCTCGGCCAACCAGTGCGCTCGAATGGATCGAGGCGCACGTTGATCAGGTAAGGCACATCGGGATGGGTTTTCTCACCCAGCCAGCCGCCAGGCTGGTCGATGAAGCGGTACTTGTAGTCGTCGATCCGGACCGCGCCGAGTTCGCTCTCGCCGAAGTAGAAGATCTCGTGACGATTCGACGGACCCTTGCCGGTGATCATGTCCAGCTGGTTGTAGCCGTCCAGGTGCACCTTGTACTGCGTGCCGTTTACGCTCTTGCCCTTCTTCAACTCCTCGATGATGTTCGGGTCGCCGGCAGCGGCCACGAACGTCGGGAACCAGTCCATTCCGGACATGATCCCGTTCTCGACCTTGCCCGCGGGAACATGACCGGGCCACCGGACCAGGGCCGGCACGCGGAAGCCACCCTCGAGCACGGTGCCCTTGCTCTGCGCGAACGGCGTCTGCCCGCCGTCGGGCCAGGTGAACACCTCGGTGCCGTTGTCGGTCGTGAACACGACGATGGTGTTGTCGTCTACGCCAAGGTCCTTGATCTTCTGCATCACGCTGCCGACGATGTCGTCGACCTGCGCCATGCCGGCTTCGTGCTCGGACCAGCCGTTCTTCGAATTCCGCATCGCCTCGTACTTCGGCGACAGGTGCGTGACGATGTGCATGCGGGTCGGGTTCAGCCACACGAAGAACGGCTTGTTGTCCGACTTGGCCTTGTCCATGAACTTGAGCGAGAAGTCGAGGATCTCGTCATCCACGGTTTCCATGCGCTTGGGATAGAGCGTGCCGGCGTCTTCGATCCGCTGCTTGCCCACCTTGCCCCAGCGCGGCATTGTCGTGGCGTCGTCACGATCCTGTGCCCAGCTGTGCACCATGTTGCGCGGGCCATACGCGGAGAGCAAGTCCTGCGGGTAGGCCGGGTGCGCGGGATCCTCCATCGCGTCGAGATGATAAAGATAGCCGAAGAACTCGTCGAAACCGTGGACGGTGGGCAGGAACTCGTTGAGGTCGCCGAGATGGTTCTTGCCGAACTGTCCGGTGGCGTAGCCCATCGACTTGAGTACCGACGCGATGGTCACCGCCTGCGCGGGGATGCCGATCGGCGAGCCGGCCTGACCGACCGTCGTCATGCCAGTGCGAATCGGAAGTTCGCCGGTGATGAAGTTTGCGCGGCCCGCCGTGCAGCTGGCTTCAGCATAGTAGTCGGTGAAGATCATGCCTTCGGCGCCGAGCTTGTCCAGGTTCGGTGTCCGCCCGGCCATCAGGCCGCGGTGGTAGGCGCCGATGTTCCACATGCCGATGTCGTCACCCATGATGACGACGATGTTCGGCTTCCTGGGCTGGGCCTTCAGCGCCGGCGTGCGGGCGACTCCAAAGATGGTCGCCGCGATCGCGAACGCCAGTACCGTTTTCAACTTCCATTTCATCGTGTATCCCTCGAGGTTTGAGGTCCTGCGGTGACGCGCTTCTGTCTTGAATCAGCACGCTTTGTGCCGGATGGGCCAGCTCCGGCGGGGTTGATTGCCTAGGAATTTCGCGGAGTCTTGTGGAAGGTGGATGGCTGGCTCCGAAATGTCGTGGGCTGCTCCGTCCGGTCGGAGAATTCGAGACTGACATAAGTGCGACGTCTCGTCGTCTGAGGAGACGGGCGTAGGAACCGGCGTTGCGAAACCATCAATTCGCGTTGCTCGCATCTGACGGCGGTTCGGACATTCAAATCAACAAAGGCGGCGACGTCAGGAGTCAGTTTCTTCAGAGGCGTAAACACGCCGCCAGGCGATCGAGAACAACTTCAAATCGTCCAACGACTTCCGTCAGCATCCGCAACGGTCGGTGGCGGCGTGAGCCTTGCCCTTGTAGCCATCGACCCTGGACGGCGTTGGTGGGATCGCACGGTCTGACCTCCCGGCGATTCTGGCGTTGCCGGATCAGGGTCCCATTTCACAAGGAGGAATGATGTTCCGCACACTGTTGTCGCTCGTCACCGCTGCCTCGATTCTCATGATGCTGCCGCCCGCAGCCGCGATTGCGCAGACCCGCCCCAGCAGCCATGCCGCCAGCAAGCCGGCGGCGGCCGCGCCGATCAACCTGAACACCGCGTCGGCTGCCGAACTCGAGGGCCTGCCGGGTGTCGGCGCGAAGACCGCCGCGTTGATCGTCGAATTTCGCACGAAGAATGGACCCTTCAAGAAGATCGAGGAGTTGATGAACGTCCGCGGCATCGGGGAGAAGAATTTCCTCAAACTCAAGCCGCAGATCACGGTGAGCGGTGCGAAGGCTGACCACGATCAGGCGCGGCAGCAATAGGAAGGCAGTACGGCCCGGTCTTGGCTTAGGGACCGGGCCGTACTGCGCGTTCGCACGATGTGTTCCCTCGAGCGGCTATTCGTTGATCGAACTGATTTTCGTCCTGGCCTTGAGCATCACGGTCAGTGCCGCGGCCGTGCCGCAGTACCTGAGCGGACTCGACGAGGTGCGTGCGACCGCAGCGACACGATATGTCGCCGCTCGCCTCCAGCGAGCGCGTATGGACGCCGTGGTGCGCTCCGCATCGGTCGCGATTCAGTTCACGTCATCGCCGGCCGGGTACACCTTCGGGGTCTACGCGGACGGCAACCGCAACGGCGTGCTCACGTACGACATCCAGCACGGCGTCGATCGGGCGCTGGGTGGCGTCGAGCATCTGCCGGATCAGTTTCCGGGAATCGACTTCGGGGTGCTGCCGGGTCTTCCGGCGATTGATTCAGGGAGTTCGCCGCCGGGATCCGACCCGATCCACCTGGGCTCGGGAAGCCTGGCGAGTTTCTCGTCCGCCGGCACGTCGACGTCAGGGACGTTGTACCTGCGAAGCCGGGAAGGGATGCAATTCGCGATACGCATCTTCGGTGAAACGGGCAGGACCCGCTCGCTGAGGTTCGACCGGAATTCCAGGGTCTGGAGACCGCTATGAAGCAGCCGATACCCGATCGCCGACGCGCGACCCGCATCCACCAGACTGCCCATCACGGCGTTGTCGCGGCGCGCGTCACGCCCGGAAGTCACGCGCGTTTAATCGACGTCTCGGCCGGCGGCGCGCTCATCGAAACCAGTCACCGCTTGTTGCCCGGCACGCCAGTGGAACTGCATCTGGAGACGACGGCGGAGCGGTCCACGGTGCGCGGACGCGTGTTGAGATGCGCGGTGGTGCGGGTGCGGCCGTCGTTCGTGTGTTACAGGGGAGCCGTTGGCTTCGACCATCCGATGCCGTGGTTCGTTGATGCGGCGGAGCATCGCTCGTCGGCGGACGCCCGATCCGGCGTGCCGATGCGGGCAGACGATACCCGGCAGGTGCTGTGATGGCGCCGCGGTCGATCGATTTCCACGGCGTTTTCGAGGAGCGGACCGCCGCCGCCGTTGGCAGCGGTTTTGGTTCCCTGGCGGTCATGCCGAAATCTGGAGACCACCCCACGCCGCCCCAGAATGCCGCCTCGCCAGATCAAATGCCGACGCGTTGTGCGGGAGCGTTTCACCGCCCTCGTCAGCGCGACAGGAGACAGGCAGTCAACGAGCTGCTGACGGCGTTGACGCGAGCGCTCGATCGGCGGAGCGACATCGCGCTGATGCGCGGCGCCTTCGAAGCGGCGCTGCATCGAGTGATCCCGGTTCGCCATGTGCGTTTGCGTGAGGCGGGAAGCCGCTGGACCGCTCGGCGAGACGATGCAGCGGAGTTGGAAGCGGTCGTGATCGACGTGCCCAGCGCCGATCCGAATCTGCCGGGCACGCTCGAAGCGACGTTCGAGCCCGGCTGCCAGGTCGGCGACTGGGACTTTCAACTGCTGTCATTCGCCGCCCACCTGGGTGCACTGGTGCTGGAGATCGAACGTTCGCGGCTCCTGCTCGCCCGCGCCGCGACGATAAATGCGGGACGGCCTTCGCGCGACGGCGCCGCGCCGCTCATCGGATCGACCGGCGTGATGCAGACGCTGCGGACGACGATCGAACGAGTTGCGGCGACCGACTTCACGGTGTTGTTGGAAGGGGAGTCAGGCGTCGGCAAGGAGCTCGTCGCGCGGCAGATTCACGACTTGAGTCATCGGCGCAGCGGGCCGTTCGTCGCGATTAACTGCGCGGCTCTCGTCGAAACGCTGCTCGAGGCGGAGCTGTTCGGCATCGAGGAGCGGACTGCGACCGGCGTGCGCGGCCGCCGCGGAAAGTTCGAAGCCGCCGACGGCGGTACGCTGTTTCTCGACGAGGTGTCGGACCTGTCACTGTCGGCACAGGCGAAGCTGCTGCGGGCGATTCAGGACCTCGCGGTCGAGCGTGTCGGCGGCAACGGCGTCCATCGCGTGGACATCCGGATCATCGCCGCCACCAATCGAGGCCTGGCCGATCTGGTCAACCGCCGCCTGTTTCGTCCCGACTTGTTCTATCGCCTGAGCGGAGTCGATGTCAGAGTACCGCCGCTGCGCGAGCGGCCGACCGATGTGCTTGAACTGGCCGCCTATTTCCTGGAACGGCATCGCACGACCCGAGTGCTGCGCCTGTCTTCCGCCGCGGCTGCAGCGTTGACCGCCTACGACTGGCCCGGCAATGTTCGTGAACTGGAGCGGTTGATGGAGCGTGCGGTGACCCTGGCTGAATCCGATCTGGTGGCCCTCGAAGATCTGCCGCCGGCGATCTGTGGCGACTACGCGACCATGATCGATTCGGGCTCGAGGCGAAACGACTCCCTTCGGGCGTGGGCGAGCCGCTACGCGCGGCTGGTGCTCGAGCGCAGTGGCGGCAACAAACGCGAGGCCTGTCGCGTACTCAACATCAGCTACCACACGCTCCAGGCGTACCTGCGCTTTCCCGAACACGAACCGGAAGTTCAGGCCGACTGGGAGGAGGGCACCGAGACCACGGTGGCCGTCGAGCCCGCCTGAATGAGATCGCGGCGCGTCGCGCCGGGCGCCGGGTGTCTCCGGCGAAATCAGGAGACGAGACAGGGGCGGCGATCAAGCCGCGAGGTCACACGTTTTCTCATCGCGAGGAGCACACGTAATGAAGACCTTCTTGGCGTTCATCGTCCTGGCTGTCGGCAGTGGGGCATTCATGTGGCCGAGGGCCAGCACGGTGGTCAAGGCTTCACAGGCCAACGCCGCCGTGCAGATGGTTCCCGCCGGGCAGCGGCACGTTGGCAACCCGCACGAAAAGGGCGCGACCTACTACGGACTCGAATCCCGCGCCACACAGGTAACCACCAAGTTCCGCGATGGCCACGTCGCGGTCTCGGAACGCAGCCTGACCGGCGACGTGCACACGGCCTTGCGTGACCGCAACGGAAACGAGCGTGCAAAATTGGTCCTCAATCGGGTCGACGGAGCGCATGATACGGTCTATTACGAACCGGTCGATGGCACGCCGTTCCAGGCGATCAGCGATCCGACGGTTGTGCACGCGACGCTCGATTGGGCGACGCGGCAGGCCTACGGGCTATCGAAAGATGGGACCTCAAACCTGGTGTGGGACAGCGGCGTCATGCGGCCAAAGGCCGTCGCACGGCGGGATACCGACGCCGACGTCGAGCAGCTCGAGATCGTCTGGGCCAACGGCGTGGTCGCGAAATTGTCGCGGCGCACGTACCCCCGACGATTGTTGGCCCCGGGACGCTACGTGGAAGGACCCGCGATGGTCACTGAACTGACCGAGAACGGTGTCGCAGCCGGCGTCGGCGTCTGGTTCGAACGGGACCAGGTGTATGCATACCAGCCGGCCGGACGCGTCGGCAGCTTCTTTGTCGGCCCCGAGCACCTGCAACAGGACTACGGCGGCTGGGGCCTGGTGGCGGACACGACGTGGGCGGCGATTCAGACCATCGCGCAACATCACTACGCGTCAGTGGCGGCCAAGAGCACCACGCCGGTGGCGAACAGCTGCGGTGCCCCTGCGCCGAGCCGTATCGCGCAGTTTTTCTTCCCGACCGCGTATGCCAACGAAGAGGGTTGCGACAACCTCCATTGGCTCGACGGGACGATGATCAGGATCTGCTGCGACGATCACGACCGATGCTACGCGAAACGCGGGTGCGGCGCCTCGTCGTGGTGGCGGTTCTGGAGCAGCTGGCAGTGTGACTTCTGCAATATGGAGGTGGTGCAGTGCTTTCTGAGCGGCGTCCAGACCTACTGCGACATGATGCGCCTGGCATGCTGAGCCGATTGGGACCAGTCGTGACCGGCGCGCTGACGTTCGTCGTCGCCCACGCGATCGAAGCGGCGAACTGGACCACCTGGTTTCACGGCACGCGCGCGCCGTGGTTCCTGAACTCGAGCGCCGCGATTGCCTTCACCCTCGGCGTGGTGTTCGTGGTCAGTTGTCTCATCGTGCCCACCGGTTTGTCGGCACGGGAGTCAAGAGGGTTCGGCTTCGGCATCGGCGCCGTCGCCGCGATGACGGTCGTGTTGTTCGCGGGCCCGGGTCCGGGCACGATCTTTCCGATCGTGATCGCGTTTGGCGGCACGATCCTCCTCCTGGCCAGCCTCGGGGGCACGTGGCTCGGACGACAAGTGGCGAGAGGGCTCGGAAGAGGCTGAGCGACCTGCCCGGATAGGAGAACTGTCGGATAGGAAAGGTCGTGGCGTCACGGAGTGTCACGCTCGGCCGGAATGGCCGCGGGAATTCACTGTCCTGCGGCCATTTCTTTTGTCCGCCCGATTCTTGACCGCGCGCGAACGCGCATAGTACCGTTACCTGTTCCCGTCACGCTCAAATTCCCCATGGATCAGGCCGCCGACGCTCCGCTCAAGAAAACACCACTGAACGCCCGTCATCGTGCATCCGGTGCGAAGATGGTGCCCTTCGGCGGCTGGGACATGCCCGTCGAATACAGCGGGCTCACGGCAGAGCACGACGCCGTCCGCACCCGTGCCGGCATCTTCGATGTCAGCCACATGGGCGAGATGGAAATCGCCGGCAAGGACGCACTCGCCGCCGTCCAGCGCATCTCTTCCAACGACGCGTCGAAGCTCGCGGTCGGGCAGGCGCAATATTCCGGCCTGCTCACGCCGCAGGGCACGTTCGTGGACGACCTGCTGGTGTATCGCCTCGCCCCCGCGCACTTCCTGCTCGTGGTCAACGCCGGCAACATCGCGAAGGACTACGCCTGGATGGCCGAACAGATCAAGGGCATCGGCGATGCCGTGGTCGTGGACTCCAGCTCGCGTTATGCGCTCATTGCGCTGCAGGGGCCGGAGGCGCTGAACGTCCTTCAACCGCTCACCGGCGTCGATCTCGCCGGCATGAAGTACTACTGGTTCGGTCACGGCGAAGTGGCCAATGTGCGCGCCACAGTGTCGCGGACCGGTTACACCGGCGAGGACGGTTTCGAGATCTTCGTTCCACCGCAGCAGGCCGACAAGGTCTGGCTGGCGCTCCTGCAGTCCGGTCAGGCCGCCGGACGTCATCCCTTGCGGCCTCGGCGCCCGCGACACGTTGCGCCTCGAGGCGGGCATGCGCCTCCACGGCAACGACATCGACGAGACCACGACCGCGGTCGAGGCCGACCTCAACTGGATCGTCGGCTGGAAGAAAGACGACTTCAACGGTGCGGCGGCGCTGCGCGAGGAGAAAGCGAACGGTCCCAAGCGCAAGATCGTCGGCTTCGAGATGCAGGAGCGAGGTATCGGCCGGCACGGCTACGACGCGTATATCGGCGACGACAAGGTCGGCGTGGTCACCAGCGGCACGCAAACGCCGCATCTGAAGAAGGCGATCGGCATGGCGTATCTGCCGATCGAGCGCACCGCCGTCGACACGGAATTCGACGTGGACATCCGCGGCCGGCGCACACGCGCGCGCGTGGTGCCGATGCCGTTCTACAAGCGTCAGAAGTAGGCCGCGACAGAGTGGCCGCCGCGGCGCGGCAGATGTAGCCGGCGGCCTTTCAGGCTGCAGGCAGAGTGGCAGAGGAGCGACGATGGCGTATCCGGACACGTTCAAATACACGAAAGACCACGAATGGATCGAGCTGTCAGGGGATCACGGCAAGGTCGGCATCACCGACTACGCCCAGCAGCAACTCGGTGACGTCGTCTACGTCGAGCTGCCGGACGTCGGCGCCAAACTGAAGCAGGGGCAGTCGTTCGGCACGATCGAGTCGGTCAAAGCCGTGTCCGAGCTGTACTCACCGGTCACCGGCGAGGTCGTCGAAGTGAACAACGCGCTGAAGGACAAGCCCGAGGCCGTCAACAAGGAACCGCACGCGAGCTGGATGGTCGTCATCAAGCTGACCAACCCGTCCGAGAAAAGCGAGCTCCTCGATGCTGCGCAATATGAGGCGTTGACCAAGTAGCGCGAACCTTCCTGTGCAGCGCGAGTCTTCAGGCGAGCGGGTAACGTAAACGTATGCTTTCTGATTTCGAACAGTTTCAATCCCGGCACATCGGCCCCGATCGCGACGAACGCGATGCGATGCTCAAGGTTGTGGGCGCGCCCTCACTCGATGCGCTGATCGACGAAGCCGTCCCGGCGCGCATCCGCCTCGAAGAAGCCGCTCGACCTGCCGAACGGCGAGAGCGAGTATCACTTCCTGCGCGAGCTGCGCGAAATCGCGTCGCGCAATCAGATTTTCCGGTCGTTCATCGGACTCGGCTACTCGGACTGCATCACGCCGAGCGTGATTCTGCGCAACGTCCTCGAGAACCCGGGTTGGTACACGCCCTACACGCCTTATCAGGCGGAAATCGCTCAGGGACGCCTCGAGTCGCTGCTCAACTTCCAGACGATGGTGCGCGACCTCACCGGGATGGAAGTCGCCAACGCCTCGTTGCTCGACGAGGCGACGGCCGCCGCCGAAGCGATGACGATGCTGGCGCGCGTGCAGGGGAGGAAGCTCGACGGCATCAGCGGCGCGCCGCAATTTCTGGTGTCCGATTCGTGTTTTGCGCAGACGCTCGACCTGCTGCACGCACGGGCCGAGCCGCTCGGCATCGAGATCGTCCTGATGCCGAACGAACTGCTCGATGCGGCCGAGTTCGGCGAGCGCGTGTTCGGAGCGCTGGTCCAGACGCCGGACAACGGCGGCCGCGTCCTCGATCTGCGCGCGTTCATTGCCCGGGCGAAGAAGGCAGGCGTCCTGGTTGCGGTTGGCTCTGACCTGCTGGCGCTGACGCTGCTGACGCCCCCGGGCGAAATGGGCGCCGACGTTGTCTTTGGCAACTCGCAGCGCTTCGGTGTCCCGCTCGGGTATGGCGGCCCGCACGCCGCGTTTTTTGCGACGCTCGAGAAACACGTGCGGCAGGCGCCGGGCCGGATCATCGGCGTGTCGGTGGACTGCGCAGGGGAATACCGCCTATCGCATGTCGCTGCAGACTCGCGAGCAGCACATCCGCCGCGAGAAGGCGACCTCGAACATCTGCACCGCGCAGGCGCTGCTGGCGAATATCGCCGGCCTGTACGCGGTTTACCATGGGCCGCAGGGACTGACGCGGATCGCGACGCGCGTGCACGCGCTATGCGAAGCTGCTGACGCGCGAGCTGGCGCGGCTCGGCTTCCGTCAGTTGAACGACGTCTACTTCGACACGCCCCGGTTCGAGGTGCCTGGCGGCGTCCAGGCGGTCGGGCAGATCGTGAAGGCCGCGCAGGACCTGCAAATCAATCTCGGCTACCGGATGGACAACACCATCCACGTCGCGCTCGACGAAACCGTGGACGAAGGCGACATCCTCGCGCTGCTGCAGGTCTTCGCCGCCGGGGCGGCGGTGAAAACGGTGGCCTTCGATCGATCGACCGACGCGCTCGCGCCGTCGTTCCCGTCAGGCCTGGCGCGCACCACGCCGTTCCTCCTGCACCCGGTGTTCAACACGCATCATTCGGAAACGCAGATGATGCGCTACATCCGCGGACTCGAGCGAAAGGACATCGGCCTCGACACGTCGATGATTCCGCTCGGCTCGTGCACGATGAAGCTGAACGCCGCCTCCGAAATGCTGCCGATCACGTGGCCGGAGTTCGGGAAGCTGCATCCGTTTGCGCCTGTCGATCAGGCTCAGGGCTACCAGCAGGTGTTCCGCGAGATCGAACAGACGTTGTGCGAGATCACGGGGTTTGCCGCGGTGTCGCTGCAGCCGAACTCAGGTGCGCAAGGGGAGTACGCGGGCCTGCTGGTGATTCGCGCCTACCTCAAGGACCGTGGACAGTCGTCCCGCAACATCGTGTTGATTCCCGTCGTCCGCGCACGGCACCAATCCGGCGAGTGCGGTGATGGCCGGGATGCACGTGGTGATCGTCGCGAGCACCAGCGAGGGCAACATCGACGTCGCCGATCTCAGAGCCAAAGCGGCGGAGCACAAGGACCGTCTCGCGGCGCTGATGGTGACGTATCCGTCCACCCACGGCGTGTTCGAAGAGAGCATCCAGGACATCTGCGCCGATCATCCACGAGCACGGCGGCCAGGTGTACATGGACGGCGCCAACATGAACGCGCAGGTCGGACTGACCAGTCCGGCGACGATCGGCGCGGACGTCTGTCACATCAACCTGCACAAGACGTTCAGCATCCCGCACGGCGGCGGCGGTCCCGGCATGGGTCCGATCGGGGTGGCCAGTCACCTCGCGCCGTACCTGCCCGGTCATCCGATCGTGAAGACCGGCGGCGATCGCGCGATTCCCGCGATTTCGGCGGCGCCATGGGGCAGTTCGAGCATCCTGCTGATCTCGTACGCCTACATGAAAATGCTGGGCGGCGACGGCATGACCGACGCCACCCGCTACGCGATTCTCAACGCGAACTACCTGAAGTCGCGGCTGGAGCCGCACTTCCCGGTGCTCTACACGCGCGAGAACGGACGCGTGGCGCACGAGATGATCTTCGATCTGCGTCCGCTGAAGCAGGCAAGCGGCATCGACGAAACCGACGTGGCGAAACGGCTGATGGACTACGGCTTCCACGCGCCGACGGTCTCGTTTCCGGTCGCCGGCACGATCATGGTGGAGCCGACCGAGAGTGAGGCGAAAGACGAGCTCGATCGCTTCTGCGAGGCGCTGATCGCGATCCGCGGCGAGATTCAGGCGGTCATCGACGGCAAGGCGGATCCGAAAGACAACGTCCTGAAGAATGCGCCACACACCGCCGGCATGGTCACGTCAGACGATTGGAGTCACGCATACTCGCGAGAGCAGGCGGCCTTCCCGCTGCCATTCGTCCGCGCCAGCAAGCACTGGCCGACGGTGGGCCGGATCGACAATCCGTACGGCGACCGCAATCTGATGTGCGCCTGTCCGCCGGTTGCTGAATACGCGTAGAATCGTTCAACCTTAGATGCGCCAATTCTTGACCGGGCACGCTGTCGCCCTCGCGTGCCTTGCTTTTGCGGTCAACGCCACGGCTCAGGGGTTGGCGCCTGCCGCCGGCGGCTCGTCGGAAGTCGGCCGTCCCCTCATTCGCCACTACTCGCCGGCCGACTACAACGCGGACGCGCAGAACTGGGCCATCGTCCAGGACAAGCGCGGACTACTGTATTTCGCCAACAGCAACGGCATCCTCCAATTCGACGGGGCAACCTGGCGACTGATTCGGTTCCCGAATCGCGGCACGGGGCGCTCGGTGGCGATCGACGGCGACGGCCGGATTTATGTCGGCGGCGTCAGCGAGTTCGGTTATCTGGCGCCAGACACGCACGGCGAACTCCAGTACGTGTCGCTGGTGGACAAGCTGCCGGCCGAAAGCCGGCTGTTCCAGGACGTGTGGCGGACGTGGGTGACGCCTGCCGGCGTCTATTTCCAGACGCAGCTTGCGCTGTTTCGCTGGGCCAACGGCGTCATGAAGGTCTGGAAATCGGCGGTACGGTTCAACCGCTCGTCCTACGTGAACGGTAAACTGTACATTCCTCAGCCCGAGGTTGGTCTCACCGTCATGAACGGTGACGTGCTCGAAAGCGTTCCCGGAACCGAGAGCCTCGGTAACGAGGTCTATCCGGTCCTGCTGCCATACGACGATCGCCGGTTGCTCGTCGGCACGCGCTCGCGCGGCCTGTTCTTGTACGACGACGCTGCGCTGACGCCGTTTCCGACCGAAGTCGACACCTTCATCAAAGCCAATCTCTATCGAGGCTTCGAACTGCCTGGCGGCCGGATCGCACTCACGACGACCGACGATGGCGTGGTGATCATCGATCGGGCGGGCAAGCGCGTGCTGATGCTGAACAAGGCAGCCGGGCTCAAAACCACCGCCGCCTACTACGCCATCACCGATCGTCAGGGTGCGCTCTGGATCGGCACGACCAACGGCATCGATCGCGTCGAAACGCAGACGCCGCTGTCTTTTTATTCGGAGGCGGACGGCTTGCCGGCCCTCGGCGACGTTCGCATGGCGCGCCATCAGGGTCGGCTGTACGGGGCGTCGGGACAGGGTGTGTACGTCCTCGGTCCGCGGTCGGCTGGAGCCGCCTTTCCGTCCTTCACCCGGGTGCCGGGCATCGACTCTCAGTCATGGGACGTCCTCGAATTCGAGGATCCCGCAGGCACCCATCCGCCGGAGCTGTTGGCCGCTGCATCGGACGGGGTCTTTCGAATCGCGGACGGCAAAGCCGTCGCCGTCGTCTCCTCCGTTGGCCGTTCGTTCAACGCCTCTTCGTTGATGAAGTCCACGGTCAATCCGACCCGGGTCTGGGTCGGACTGTTCGAAGGTCTTGCCTCGCTGCGGTGGGTTGACGGCCACTGGCAGAACGAGGGACGCATCGCCGGCATCAGCGACCAGGTGCGCAGCCTTGCGGGCGACAGTAACGGCGTGCTCTGGGCGGGCACGGAATCGAGCGGTCTGCTGCGCCTGCAGTTCGACGCCGCGGGACTCGCCACCGGCGTCCGGCCGGAGCCGCGCATCGAGCGCTTCGGCGCCGACCAGAAGCTTCCGGCGGGCGGCATTATCGCCTATCACGCGGCCGGCCGGGCGCTGTTTCAAGGATTCAGAAGCCCGATCCTGCGCTTCGACGATGCCACGCACGCCTTCGTGGCAGACGAACGCCTGAACGTCATCGCGCCGAACCCCGACCCCTTCGTGGGCTTCATCGGTCTGGTCGAAGCACCGAACGGCGACGTGCTCGAGGGCAATGGCTCGGAGCTGGTGAACTTGAAGCGCCAGCCGGACGGCTCGTATCGAAAAGAGAGCGTCGCGTTTGGACGCTTCTGGACCGGCAGCAATGTGTTTTTCGACCGAGGCGGCGTGGTCTGGTTCGCGACCGACGGACTGCTGTATCGCTACGACACCGCCATTCGCCAGCAGGATGCCGAGTCGATTCCGGCGCTGATTCGCAAGATCACGATTAACGACAAAACGGTGGTGTTCGGCGGCGAGAACACGGCCGAGCTGACGTTGCCGCCTTCGAGCAAATCGCTGCGTTTCCAGTATGCCGCCGCCACGTTCTACGATGAAAAGGGCACGGTCTATCGCACGCGTCTTGACGGCCTCGACGCCGACTGGTCCGATTGGACCAAGGAAACGCGCCGCGACTACACGAACCTCGGATTTGGCGACTATCGGTTCAGACTCCAGGCCCGCGACGTCAGCGGCAAGGAGACGCCCGAAACCGTCTACGCGTTCGTCATCGAGCCGCCGCCGTATCGAACGTGGTGGGCGTACCTGCTGTACGTGCTTGGCGCCGTCGCCATCGCCTTCGCGTTCGATCGTCTGCAGCGCCGGCGTGTGATCGCGCGCGAGCGGCAGCGGGCGACGATCAGCGAGGCTCGGCTGCGTGCAGAATCGGCCGAGGCGCTGGCGACCTCCGAGCGCGAGCGGATGAAGAACGTCGAGCTGCTCAGCGAGATCGGGCGCGAGATCACGGCGTCGCTGGACATCGACACCATCTTCGGCAAGCTCTACGAACACGTCAACCAACTCGCCGACGCGGACGTCTTCGGCGTCGGGCTCTATCACGCCGATCGTCAGGAAATCGAATTCCGCCTGGCGATCGAAAACGGCCGTCGCTACGCGCCCTATTCGCGCGACACCAGGAATCCCGATCAGTTCCCGGTCTGGTGCATCGAGCATCGCGCGCCGGTGTTCATCAACGACGTCGATCAGGAGTACGGCACGTACCTGGCGCACTATGACGGCCAGTCCCGTCCGCTCGAAGACGGTTCGATGTCGCGCCAGCCGAAGTCATTGATCTATCTGCCGCTGATTTCGAAGGATCGCGTCCTCGGTGTGATTACGATTCAGAGTTTCGAGACCCAGGCCTACACCGAGTATCACCGCAACCTGATGCAGAACCTCGCGGCCTACACCGCGATCGCGCTCGACAACGCCGCCGCCTATCGTCAGCTGAACGAGCAGGAGCACGAAATCCGCCGACTGTTCGAGGACGCTCAGCGTGCGCGTGCGATCGCGGAAGACGCGGACGCCGCCAAGAGCGCGTTCCTCTCGACGGTCAGCCATGAACTGCGCACGCCGCTCACCTCGGTGCTGGGTTTTGCAAAGATCATCCGCAAGCGCCTCGACGAGCGCCTCTTCCCCCTGATCAAGACCGACGATCGGAAGATCCAGCAGACCATGCAGCAGGTGGAAGAGAACCTGAAGGTGGTCGTCAGCGAAGGCGAGCGGCTGACCAAGCTGATCGACGATGTGCTCGATTTGGCGAAGATCGAAGCGGGCAAGCTCGAGTGGCACATGGAGCCGGTCGATCTTGGTGAGGTGATCGACCACGCGACTGCGGCCACCTCGTCGCTGCTGGACCAGAAAGGGCTGGCGCTGATCAAGGACGTGGCGCCGAGCCTGCCGACACTGACCGGTGACCGCGACCGGCTGGTGCAGGTCGTGATCAATCTGATCTCGAACGCCGTCAAGTTTACCGACCACGGTTCGGTGACCTGCCGCGCCACCGCGAACAACGGCGAGATCACCGTCAGCGTCGTCGACACCGGCATGGGCATCGCTCCAGAGGACCAGCCGAAGGTGTTCGAGCGCTTCAAGCAGGTCGGCGACACACTCACCGACAAACCGAAAGGCACCGGACTCGGGTTGCCCATCTGCCGCGAGATCGTCGAGCACCACGGCGGCAGGATCTGGGTCGAAAGCGAGCTGGGAAGAGGCAGCACTTTCTCGTTTGCCATTCCGGTCACCGGCACCTCGATGCCGATCGGCACCGGACCGGTCGAACTGGCGGCGCTGCTGCGTCAGCTCCGCGATCAGGTGGTGGTGACGACGCCGCGTACGCCGGCACGCCAGCCGCGAATCCTGGTGGTCGACGACGAAGCGAATATCCGCGAGTTGCTGACGCAGGAGTTGACCGAGGCCGGCTACCAGGTCAGCAGCGCGTCGAACGGCCGGGCCGCGATCGACGAAGTGCGGCGCAATCGTCCCGATCTGGTCGTCCTCGACGTGATGATGCCGGAGATGAACGGGTTCGACGTCGCCGCGGTGCTGAAAAACGATCCGCAGACGCTCGACATTCCGATTGTGATTCTGTCGATTGTCCAGGACAAGGATCGCGGCTTCCGCCTCGGCGTCGACCGCTATCTGACCAAGCCGATCGACACCGAGCTGCTGTTCAGGGAAGTCGGCACTCTGATCGAGCAGAAGCGCTCACGCAAGCGAGTGCTGGTCGTCGATCAGGATGCGTCGACGGTAAAGACGCTGACCGATGTTCTGAAGTCGCGCGGCTATACCGTCACCGAGGCCCGTGGCGACAATCTGCTCGAAGCCGCCAAGGCGCTGCAGCCGGACATCATCATGATGAACTCAGTGTCGTCCGCGAACCCCGAGGCGGTTCAGTTACTTCGATTCGAAAAGGGACTCGAGAACGTCCTGTTCCTCGTCTACCAGGAAACCCGGGAGTCCAGGTGAGCCGCACGATTCTGATCGTCGACGACGAAGCGCACATCCGCATGCTGATTCAGCAGACGCTCGAGGACCTCGAGGACGAAGGCGTCACGCTCCTGACCGCGACCAACGGCGAGGAGGCACTGGCGACGATCGAGGCCGAGAAGCCGAACCTGGTGTTCCTCGACGTCATGATGCCGAAGGTGAGCGGCTTCGACGTCTGCGAGCGGACCAAGCATGGACTCGGCCTTTCGGCCGTCTATATCGTGCTTCTGACCGCCAAAGGGCAGGAGTTCGACCGCCAGAAGGGCCAGGAGGTCGGCGCCGATCTCTACATGACCAAGCCGTTCGACCCCGACGCGTTGCTGGCCAAAGCGCGCGACGTCCTGGGACTCTGACTGCTTGGCAACGTCCGCCGCGCTGGCGCGCCTGCTCCGTCCGTCGGGCGGCGAACACACACTGCTTGCCGCGCTGATCGCTTCTCTCGGCGGACCGGTCACCATCGGGGATGCGACGGGTAGCGTCCTGCACGGCCTCGACCCGAGCGCGATCGGGCCGCGGCACCCGATCAGCGTCAACGGCAGCCAGGTCGGGTGGGTCTCGGGACCGCCGGCCGCAGGCAGCATCGCCTCGCTCATCGAACATCTCCTTCAACGGGAATCCGAGCGCAAGGCGCTCGGCAGCGAAGTGCTTCATCTCTATCGAGAGGTGAATCTGATTTACTCGTTCTCGGAGAAGCTGGCGGCATTGCTCGATCTCGAAAGAGTCGCCAGCCTCACGCTGCAGGAAGCCCGGCATCTGATCTCGGCGTCGGACGGCACCATCATGCTGCTCGACGAGGCGTCCGGCCAGCTGACGACGCTGGCCGGTTTCGGTGAGGCGCTGCCGCATCTCACCGGCTTCCGGATCGGCGAGGGCATCGTCGGATCGATCGCCGCCAGCGGCATTGCCGAGATCGTCAACGATGTGGACGCGGATCGGCGGCGCATCAAGGACGGCACCGGAGTGCGGTCGCTCGTCTGCGCGCCGTTGAAAGTGGGCGAGCGCGTCATCGGTGCGATCGTGCTTGGCAACGCCAAACCTGCGTCGTACACGGCGGGCGAGCTGAAGCTCCTGAACACGCTAGCCCTCCAGACGGCCACGGCGATCGAGAATGCGCGCCTGTTCGAACGCACCGTTCAGGCGGCGCTGGAACGCGAGCGCCTGATGGCGCTGCACAAGGAGACGGAGATTGCCCGGGCCAAGCTCGAGAGCGAATTCGAGTTTGCGGCCCGCATTCAAGCAGACCTGTTCCCGGCGGCGTTGCCGACGGTGGCCGGATACGATCTGGCGGCCCGGAACCGTCCGGCGCGGCAGTGTGGCGGTGACTATTACGAAGCGCTGTTTGTCCCGCACGCGGACGGCGCGGATCATCTGGTCGTCTGCGTGGCGGACGTGTCGGGCAAAGGGATGCCGGCGGCACTGTTGATGAGCAACATGCAGGCGACGCTGCGCGCGCTGATCGGCGGCGCTCCGTCGTTGCAGACGCTGGCCGCCGACGCCAACGATCTGCTCTACGCGTCGACGTCGCCGAACAAGTACGTCACTGCAGCGCTGCTGGAACTGACGCCGGCGACCGGCGCCGCGCAATTCGTCAGTGCGGGCCACGCTGACTGTCTCCTGTTCAAGGCAAATGGTGTCGCCGAGCGGCTGACGTCAACCGGGACTCCGCTCGGGCTGATGGGCGTCGGACAGCCCTACGACGAAACCGACGTGCAACTGGAGCCAGGCGACTGGGTGGTGCTGTACTCCGATGGCGTCCCGGACGCTCAGAACGCCGCCGGTGAGGAATTCGGAGAAGAACGGCTCCTGGCGATCGTCGGCGACCACGCGGCCGGAACCGCCTCAGGGCTGGTCGAGCGTGTGTTCGCGGCGATCGACCAGTTCGTTGGTGACGCGCCGCAGTTCGACGACATCACGATGCTCGTCGTGCACAGGTTGCCGGAATCGTGAAGAGTTCCTGCTCGTCGTGTCTTCGTGATGAAGGGGAATCAGGACACCGCCGACTGGGGTTCCGTCAGCTTGTGAGCGGCGCGGCGAAATCCCGCAAGTAGAGCTTTCCCAATCGGGCCCGGCACGCCGGCACCGATCTTGTGCTCGTCCACCTGCACGATCGGCACGAGCTCGCGGGTCGTGCTGGTCAGGAACGCTTCGTCCGCGGCGAAGAGATCCTCGTCGCGCAGCACCGCCTCTCGCACTGGAATCCCCGCCTCGGCGCCGATCTCGAACAGAAATTCCCGCGTGATGCCCGGGAGAAGCCCCGCGTCGACCGGCGGTGTCAGCGCCACGCCGTTCTTGACGATGAACAGGTTGGACTGCGTGCATTCGGCGAGTTCGCCTTTGTAGTTGCGCATGACGCCTTCGAAGCCGCCGCGCTTCAGCGCCTCCTGCATGCCGAGAGCGTTGTTGATCAGGCTGTTGGACTTGATCAGCGGATTCACCGTGGCGGGATGATTCCGCACCACCGGCACCAGCGCGACGCGCACGCCTTTCTCGAATGCCTCCGCCGGCGGATCGACGTTGGGCTTGACGATGACGACGATCGACGAGATCGGGCAGGCTGCGGGATCGTAGGTGAGCTCGCCGACGCCGCGCGTCACGAGGATCCGGATATAGGCCTCGTTGTGGACGCCGTCACCGAGCTTCGCCGCAGTCATCGTCTCGCGGAACCTGGCCGCGATCTCCGCGTTGGAGAGCGGAATCGGGAGCGCCAGCATGTCCGCCGACGTGCGCAGCCGTCGCATGTGCCGCTCGAACAGGAACGGCTGACCGTTGTAGGTTCGTAGCGTCTCGTAGACACCCTCGCCGTAAAGGAATCCGTGGTCGAATACCGGGACGACGGCATGCTCCTGGTCGGAGATCCGTCCGTTGACGTTGATGGTTGCGGCCATTCTGGAAAGCGTACATCAGACGGCAAGCCTCAGCCAAACGCCATCCACCACAATGGACACGATCGACACAAAGTCAAATCCCTAAGGTAATATCCAAGCCTGATGCGAGTCTTCAACTCCGCGCAGATGCGCGAGGCCGACCGCCGCGCGATCGACGACATCGGCATCCCGTCACTCGTGCTCATGGAAAACGCCGGCCGCCAGGCGGTCGCGGCGATGGAGGCGATCTACAGCGACCTGTCCGACCGTCAGGTCGCCGTCCTGTGCGGCCGCGGCAACAACGGCGGTGACGGCTTCGTCGTCGCACGGACGCTGCTCCAACGCAACGTAGACGTGTCGGTGTTCCTCATTGGCCGCGTCTCCGAGGTTCGCGGCGACGCGCGCGTCAATCTCGAGATCCTCGGACGCCTGGGTCACACGGTCGTCGAGGTCGCCGACAGTCAGGCGTGGGAACTCCATTTTTCAGAGGTCAGCGACTGCACGCTGATCGTCGATGCCATCTTCGGCACCGGCCTGAACGCCCCGGTGTCCGGGTTCATCGAGTCGGTGATCACCGACGTGAATACGTCGGGCATCCCGGTGGTCTCGATCGATTTGCCGTCCGGACTCTCGGCCGATTCGCCGGAACCGATCGGCCCGTCGATCGAGGCGAGCGTCACCATCACGCTGGCCGCGCCGAAGCTGCCGCTGGTCCTGCCGCCGGGCGAGACCCGGGCAGGTGACATCGTGATCGCCGACATCGGCATTCCTGACGAGGTGATCGACGCGGTCAGTGGCGCGCACGTCGACCTGCTGACCCGTGCGTCGATGCGCCCGCTGGTCCCGCCGCGGACGCCGGACAGCCATAAGGGCGACTTCGGCCGCGTCCTGATCGTGGCCGGATCGCGCGGCAAGACCGGCGCCGCGCATCTCGCGGCGATTGGTGCGCTGCGCTCGGGCGCCGGCCTGGTCACGATCGCGACTCCAGATTCCTGCCAGGCCGTGGTGGCGGCGATGGCGCCGGAGTACATGACCGAGGCGCTTCCGGAGACGCCAGAAGGGCTCGATCCCAGGGCTGTCGATCAGGTGATCGAGATCGCGCGCGACGTCATCGCGCTCGGTCCAGGGCTTGGGCAGGCGCCGGGGACCCGTGAATTCATCCGTCAGCTTGTCGATCGGGCGACGATGCCGATTGTCATCGACGCGGACGGCCTCAACGCGTTTGCCGGTGAGCCGGAGAAGCTCGCGGGACGCGAGGGCAGAGACGTCATCATCACGCCGCACCCGGGCGAGATGGCGCGGCTGGTCGGCATGTCCATCGAGGAAGTGCAGAGCAGCCGGCTCGAAATTGCGCGCAACTTCGCCGTCGTCCACCACGTGTTCGTGGTGCTGAAGGGGCATCGGACGCTGATCGCAACGCCCGACGAGAAAGTGTTCATCAACCCGACCGGCAACCCGGGGATGGCGACCGGCGGCACCGGCGACGTGCTCACGGGAATGATCGCGGCGTGGCTCGCGCAGTTGCTCGACGCGGAGGCGGCGTGCCGGCTGGCCGTTTACCTTCACGGCATGGCTGGAGATCTCGCTGAAGCCGACGAAGGCGAAGTGGCGATGACCTCGGCGGACGTCGCCGCCCATCTCGGCGACGCGGTCATGGAGCTGACGGCCCGGCGTAAAGTCGTGAACAAAGACTGACGCCCCATGTAGCGCGGGGCTTTCAGCCCCGCGGACTCGGCCCTGAAAGGGCCGCGCTACAACGACGTGACCAAAACGATTACGACACACTCCGAAGAAGAGACCGCGGCGGCCGGGCGGGAGCTGGCAGCGACGCTGTCAGCCGGAGACGTGCTGCTGATGTACGGCGATCTGGGCGCTGGGAAGACGGCGTTCGTGCGCGGCCTGGCCGAGGGCCTGGGAGTGCCTCCAGAAGAGGTCAGCAGTCCGACGTTTACCTTGATTCAGGAATACCGCGGCGGCCGGCTGACGCTGTTCCACGCCGATCTCTACCGGATCAACGATCCTCGTGAGTTCGACGAACTGGGCCTCGACGAGATCGCCGTCGACGGCGTGCTGGCAATCGAGTGGGCCGAACGACTACCAGGACCGCCGCGCAATTCTGTCCGCATTTCGATCGAGCATGCGGGAGACACCGGGCGGCATATCACGATCACGCACTACTCGGATCGGTAGTTGGGTGCTTCTTTGGTGATCGCGACGTCGTGGACGTGGCTCTCGCGCGACGCCGGCTGGCGTGATCCGGATCAGTTTGCGCGTTGCGCTGCAGCGCCGGGATGTTCTTCGCGCCGCAGTATCCCATGCCCGCCCGCAGACCGCCGACCAGTTGATGGACCATCGCCGCGACGCTGCCCTTGTGCGCGACGCGGCCTTCGATGCCTTCGGGCACCAGCTTGTCGCTTCCGCCCGGCGCTTCGAGATCGAACTCGTCCTGGAAGTAGCGGTCGCGGCTGCCGCGACGCATCGCGCCGATCGACCCCATCCCGCGGTATTCCTTGAAGCTCCGCCCCTGATACAGGATGATCTCGCCCGGGCTCTCGTCGGTCCCGGCAAACAGATTGCCGATCATCGTCGTGCTCGCGCCGACGGCAATCGCCTTGGTGATGTCGCCTGAGAAGCGGATGCCGCCGTCGGCGATCACCGGAACATCGTGGGCGGACGCGGCGCGCGGCGCACTCCATCACCGCGGTGATCATCGGCACGCCGATGCCGGCGATGATCGCGGGTGGTGCAGATCGAACCGGCGCCGATGCCGACCTTCACCGCATCCACGCCGAGAGCGATCAGCGCCTCGGTCGCTTCCGCGGTGGCGACGTTGCCGGCCACGAGGTCGACGCTCGGAAATCGCCGTCGCAGCTGTCGCACCATGTCGAGCACGTTCTGCGAATGTCCGTGCGCGGTGTCGACGACGAGGACGTCCACGTTGGCGCCGACCAGCGCATCGGCGCGGTCGACGGTGTCGCGCGCGATGCCGACTGCGGCGCCGCAGCGCAGACGGCCCAGCGAGTCCTTGCTACGCGTTCGGGTACTTCACCGCCTTCTGGATGTCCTTGACGGTGATCAGACCCTTCAGGCGGTAGTCGCGATCGACGACCAGCAGTTTCTCGACCTTGTGCTGGTGGAGAATCTCGCGCGCCGCGTCGAGCGTGGTGCCGACCGGCACGGTGAACAGCGGTTCGCGGGTCATGACGTCGGCGATCGGGCGGTTCACGTTGGTCTCGAAGCGCAGGTCGCGGTTGGTCAGGATTCCGACCAGCCGCCCTTCCTTGCTGCCGTCTTCGGTGATCGGCACGCCCGAGATGCGGTACTTCTTCATCAGGTCGAGCGCTTCGAAGATGCGGTTGGTCGGGGAGAGCGTGATCGGATCGACGATCATTCCGCTCTCCGACCGCTTCACGCGATCGACTTCGGACGCCTGTTCTTCGATCGACAGATTCTTGTGAATGACGCCGAGGCCGCCCTGCTGAGCCATGGCGATGGCGAGGCGCGACTCGGTGACGGTGTCCATCGCGGCGCTGACCAGCGGCACGTTCAAGCGGATGTTGCGGGTCAACCGTGTCGTGACATCGACCTGGGTCGGGCACGACATCCGAGTGCTGCGGCACGAGCAGCACATCGTCGAACGTCAGCGCCGTCGCCAGGCCGGACTCGATGGAGAGAAGCGTGGGCGTTTCTGCAGTTTTCACGCGGCGGTCCCGTGACACTTCTTGTATTTTTTACCGCTGCCGCACGGGCAGGGGTCGTTGCGTCCGACCTTCGGTTCGTCGCGGCGAACCGTCTTCAGCGACGGCATCGTCGCCGCCGACCGCGCGCCGGCTGTTTGGCGTCGTGCGACGGGCCGAACGGGCTGGCCGGCTGGCCGGCGCCTGGGCGCGGCGCGCCGCCAGAGCGCCGCCGCGTTGCGATTCGGCGGACGGATCGTTGAGGATCAGCGGTGGTGGACGGCGTGGTGCCGGACGGGGTGCCATCGGCGGCGCTCCGGGGGCGCCGCCTTCGTTCAGAATCGGACGCAGCCACCACAAATAGCGGACGATTTCCTCGTCCACCCGCTCCTTCATCGCCTGGAAGAGCTCGAAGCTCTCTTTCTTGTACTCGACCAGCGGATCGCGCTGGCCGTAGCCGCGCAGGCCGATGCCTTCCTTCAGGTGGTCGAGGCTGTAGAGGTGATCCTTCCACTGCGTGTCGACGATCTGCAGCATGATGTCGCGCTCGACGCGTTGCGAGCACCTCGCGGCCGACCAACTGCTCCTTCTCGTCGTACGACTTGACGATCGCGTCCCACAGCGTGTCGCGGATTTCGTCAGCCGTGCGATCGCTGAAGTCGAGCGCGGTCGACGTCAACCGCGAAGATGCGATTGACCTCGCGCTTCAGCGCCTCGAGATCCCACTCCTCGAAGTCGGCTTCGCGGGGCGCGTAGGTCTCGACCAGCGTGTCGAGCATATCCTGCGCCAGCGCCATCAGGTATTCGCGCGTGCCGACCACGTCGTCGTCGTCGATGCGAATCTTGCCGTCGAGGATTTCGCGGCGCAGCGCGTAGATGTTCTCGCGCTGCTTGTTCATCACATCGTCGTACTCGAGCAGGTGCTTGCGGACGGAGAAGTTCTGCGCCTCGACCTGCTTCTGCGCGCGCTCGATCGCCTTGGTGACCATGCCGTGCTCGATCGGCACGCCTTCTTCCATGCCCAGCGTCTGCATCAGGCCGGAGATGCGGTCCGAGCCGAAGATGCGCATCAGGTCGTCTTCGAGCGAGAGATAGAAGCGCGACGCGCCGGGATCGCCCTGACGGCCGGCGCGGCCGCGCAGCTGGTTGTCGATGCGCCGCGCTTCGTGCCGCTCGGTCGCGACGATGTGCAGGCCGCCGAGCGCGACGACCTCGTCGTGCTCGGCGTCGCACTGCGCCTTGAAGTGCTCGAAGATCCGCTTGTAGGTCGTCCTTCGGGCACGCGATAGAACGCGTCGAGATGATAGAAGTAGACGAACTGCTCGTCCTCGACGAAGCGCTCCTCGCCCTTGGGCAGGCGCTCGGCAATCTGCTCGGCCAGGCACTGCTGGCGCGCCATGAACTCGGGATTGCCGCCGAGCAGGATGTCGGTGCCGCGGCCGGCCATGTTGGTGGCGATGGTCACCGAGCCCTTGCGTCCGGCCTGCGCGACGAACTCCGCTTCCTGCGCGTGATACTTCGCGTTGAGGACGACGTGCTTGTCGGCGCCGCCGCCGGTGGTGGTGCCGCGCTTCAGACCACGGCGATCGAGCAGCGTCGAGAGCTTCTCGGATTTTTCGATTGAGACCGTGCCGACCAGCACCGGCCGGCCCTTGGTGTGCTCCTCGACGATCTCGGTGACGATCGCGTCCCACTTTTCCTTCTCGGTCCGGTAGACGAGATCGGGGTTCTCGATGCGGCGCAGCAGCCGGTTGGGCGGGAATGACGACGACGTCGAGGTTGTAGATCTTGGCGAACTCTTCGGCTTCGGTGTCGGCCGTGCCGGTCATGCCGGACAGCTTCTTGTACTTGCGGAAGTAGTTCTGGAAGGTGACGGTGGCGAGCGTCTGGTTCTCGCGCTCGATCTTCACCTTCTCCTTGGCTTCGACGGCCTGGTGCAGGCCGTCGCTCCAGCGCCGGCCGGGCATCAGGCGCCCGGTGAACTCGTCGACGATGACGACTTCGCCGTCCTTGATCATGTAGTCCACGTCGCGGTGGAACAGCACGTGCGCGCGCAGCGCCTGATTGACGTGGTGGAGCAGCGGCATGTTCGCCGGGTCGTAGAGTCCGCCTGGCTGCAGCTTGCTGGCGAGCAACTCCTCGGCCTTGGCCATGCCGCTTTCGGTCAGCGTGACCGTCTTGTGCTTCTCGTCCTTGATGTAGTCGCCGGTGGCCTCGAGCGCCTCGCGCTCCTCGGCCTTGGTGTCGCCCTGCACCACCGCGCCCATCTTGAGCCTGGGAATGATGCGATCGACTTCGTAGTAGAGGTCGGTTGACTCCTCGGCCGGGCCGGAAATGATCAGCGGCGTCCGCGCCTCGTCGATGAGGATGCTGTCGACCTCGTCGACGATCGCGAAGTGATGGCCGCGCTGGACGTAGTGCGCGAGCTCGAACTTCATGTTGTCGCGCAGGTAGTCGAAGCCGAACTCGTTGTTGGTGCCGTAGGTGATGTCGGCCGCGTAGGCGACCTGCCGCTCCTGGTCGTTCAGATCGTGCTGGATGACGCCGACCGTCATTCCGAGGAAGCGGTAGATCTTGCCCATCCACTCCGAGTCGCGGCGGGCGAGGTAGTCGTTGACGGTGACGACGTGGACGCCCTTGCCTTCGAGGGCGTTGAGGTAGGCGGGGAGCGTGGCGACCAGCGTCTTGCCTTCGCCGGTCTTCATCTCGGCGATCTTGCCTTTGTGCAGGACGGCGCCGCCGATGAGCTGGACGTCGAAGTGCCGCATGTTCAGCACGCGGCGGCCGGCCTCGCGCACGACGGCGAAGGCTTCGGCCATCAGGTCGTCCAGCGGCTTCGCCGTTGGCGATCCGCTGACGGAACTCGGTCGTCTTGCCGCGAAGCTGCTCGTCGGTCAGCGCCTGGATTGCCGGTTCGAAGGCGTTGACCTGCGCGACGATCGGACGCAGACGTTTGAGTTCGCGGTCGTTCTGTGTGCCGACGACTTTAGCGATTAAGGTATCGAGCATCTGCGGATTGGGAAGGCGGAGCCTGAATAATCAGACGATTGTAGCAGCTTCGACGGTGCAAGCGGGGAAGCGCGGGGGACTTGAGGCTTTCGCAGCGCGACCTTTGAGGGTCGCGTCACGCGGGCCTGAAAGCCCGCGCCACATACGATCCTATCGGATGGCGGGCTGCGTGAGCAGCTGCAGCGGATTGATTAGCTTCCCGTTGGCGAGAATCTCGTAATGCAGGTGCGGCGCCGGTGGCGCGGCCGGTCGCGCCGACGAAGCCGATGACTTCGCCGCGCTTGATCTCCTGACCAGCCTTGACGTTGAACCCGCTCAGGTGTCCGTATCGAGTGGTCAGGCCGAAGCCGTGTCTGAGGATGATCAGGTTGCCGTAGTCGCCGTTATACGCGGCGGCTTCGACGGTGCCGTCTGCGGTGGCGTACACCGGCGACCCCTTTTCGAGCGAGATGTCGAGGCCCTGGTGATAGCCCGTTTCGCCCGTGAAGGGATCGCTGCGTCCGCCGAAGGTCCCGGTCAGCCAGCCGTGCGCCGGCCAGATTGACGGCGTCGCCGAAGCCAGCGCCTCGCGCCGCTCGACGTCTTTGCGGACGTAGCGCAGACGGCTTTCGAGGCCCTGAAGAAGGTTTCGCAGGACGCCGAACGTATCTTCAGGCGTGGCGAACGCTGCCGCCGCGATTTCGGAAACTGCAGCGCTGGCGACGCTGCTGCCGCCGCTGGCCCGCGACTTCACGATCGCCGGCAGCTTGGCCATGGCCCGAGCCTGGTTCGGGTCGAGCGCCGCCCGGGCGCCGAGGTCGTTGATGACCCCTTCGAGCGATTGAATCTGGGTGGTCAACTCGCCGGTCGCGGCACGGTAGCTGCCGTTTTCGACCAGCAGCATCGAGTTGGCACCGCGGAGCTGGTCGATTTCCTGGTGGGCGCTCCACCTGGCACCGAGGCCCATCAGAACTGGAAGGGCCAGGATGCCGGCGACCATGAGGATCGTCGCACGCACGTTGACCGTCACGTGGCGCATCGCCCCACTTGAACGGTCGGCTATCACTACCGTGTAACGACGAGAACTCATAGCCTCCTGAAGGCAGCCGCCGGGTTACCCGCGATTGACTGCTATCGAATTGCTCGGAAAGGGGATGGACGTGAAACCGTCACGTCCGACGCTCGAAAACTCTATCACACGGATTGACAGGTCGCCCACGCCAAGAATTTCGAAAGCGAACATCTGGCGAAGATCAGCTCGGCCGACAGAAATGGATATTTGGCGGTACTATGCGCCGAGACTGTTCCTTCTTCAGTGAGCATCCCGAATGAATTTCAGAGCGCGCCATTCCCTTTTCGCGGTCGCGGCGTTTGCAACCCTAGCCGCAGTATCGACCGTCCGGGCCCAGGACATCAGCAGCAAGGATCTCCTGGATGGTCTGGCCAACCCGTCCCGTTGGTTGACGCATTCCGGCGACTACAGCGGTCAGCGGTTCAGCCCGCTCACCCAGATCACACCGGCGAATGTCGGCACCCTGGCGGCGCAGTGGGCATTTCAGACCAACGTTCCGCTCAAGTTCGAGGCGACGCCGATCGTGATTGATGGGACGCTGTACGTCACCGGCTCCCTGAACCACGCGTGGGCGATCGACGGCCGGACCGGTCGTCAGATCTGGCACTACCAGCGGACGCTGCCTGAGGGACTAAAGGTGTGCTGCGGTCTGGTCAATCGCGGATTCGCGGTCTACCACGACCGTTTGTTCATGGTCACGCTCGATGCGCACTTCGTGGCGCTCGAGATGAAGACCGGCAAGGTGATCTACGACATCGAGATGGGCGCCATCAAGGATGGCTTCGCCGCCACCGGGGCCCCGCTGGTCGTCAACGACAAGGTCATCGTCGGCATGGCGGGCGGTGAATACGCGAATCGTGGGTTCATCGATGCCTACGACCCGACCACCGGGCAACGGGCATGGCGCTTCTACACGATTCCCTCGCCGGGCGAGCCCGGCGCCGACTCGTGGCAAAGCGACATCTGGCAGCGCGGTGGCGGACCGACCTGGCTGACGGGCACCTACGATCCGGCGCTGAATCTGTTGTATTGGGGCGTCGGGAACCCCAATCCGGATTGGGACGGCGAGAGCCGTCCGGGCGACAACCTCTACACCGGTTCGCTCGTCGCCCTCGATCCCGACACCGGCAAGCTGAAATGGCATTACCAGTACACGCCGCACGACACGCATGACTGGGATGCGAACGAAGTACCGGTGCTGGCGGACCTTACCATCGGAGGCCGGCCGCGCAAGGTCGTCATGATGGCCAACCGCAACGGCTTCTTTTACGTGAACGACCGTGTCACCGGCGAGTTCCTGCTCGGCAAACCGTTCGTCAACGTGACGTGGGCGAAGGAGATCGCCGCCAATGGCCGGCCCGCGGTGCTGCCGAACACCGATCCAACGGACGCCGGGACGGTCACCTGTCCTGACTGGTACGGCGGAACGAACTTCATGTCGCCGTCCTACGACGCCGGTCGTGGGCTGTTCTTTGTAACCGCAAGGGAAACGTGCGCGAAGTTCGTACGGCGGACCCCGACGACAGCCGGCGTTGGCGATCGCACGATGGGCGGCACGGTCGCGCCCGTCGCCGATCCGAAGCGCTATGGCGCGCTGCGAGCCATCGATCCGAAGACCGGCGAGCGCAAATGGGAGATCACCTACGGTGATGCCGGATGGGCCGGCGTGCTCGCGACCGCCGGGGGCGTGGTTTTCAGCGCCGATCATCAGGGCGTGTTTTTCGCCGCCGACTCCAGCAGCGGGAAGAAGCTCTACGAATACCAGACCGGCGCCCAGATTTTTGCGCCGCCGACCAGCTACGCCATCGATGGGCGGCAATACGTGGTGATGCCGTCCGGGACGACGTTGACCGCCTTCGCACTGCCGAAATAGTGAGTTGCGAGTCGGTGTTCGTTATCACGAAGGCACGACGCGTGATCTTCGTGTCTTCGTGATGAGATCACGAGTCAGGAGTCGCTGGTGATGCGCTTGAAAGCTCTCGTCGGAGCGTTGATCTTCGCCGCGCTTGCTCTGCACGCCTCAACTGAGCCGACCCTCGCGTCAACGCGGCCAGGAATCGCGGCGCTGCCGTGTCCGGTGCAGACGTGGCAGCCGGGCGACCCGGCATTCGAGGCGCTGCCGGGCGCGAAGGCGTTCTTCGGCAAGTACGACGGCGGCCTCTACCGAGTCGAGATTCCGGACAACTGGAACGGCGAACTGGCCCTCTACGCCCACGGGTTTGTCACCAATGGCGGCGCCGAGGGCTCGGCGCTTCGGGTTGGGAACTCACCGATCCGCGACCACCTGATCAAAGGCGGCTACGCATGGGCCGCGTCGAGCTATCGGTGCAACGGCTACGTACCCGGTCAGGGGCTGGTCGACACGATGGCCTTGACCGACCTCTTCACCAAATTCAACAGCGGACGAGCCCCGCAGCGCGTTTACCTGACCGGCACATCCATGGGTGGCCACGTCACCGTGCTCGGCATGCACCAGTTCCCGACGGCGTTCGCGGGTGGACTTGCGATGTGCGCGGCCGGCCCGGAGCTGTTCGACTTTTTCGCGGCGACCGGCGCAGCGGCGGAGGTCATCACCGGCGTCCAATTCAAGCTCGACGAGATGGCCGCCGACATGGCGAAAATCAACGAGCTGCTCGGCACACCGCCGAATTACACAGAGAAAGGCCGGCAGCTGGCGAGCGTCGAGATCGACATCAGCGGAGGACCGCGCCCGTTCGCGATGGAAGGACTCGCATCCCGATTCGCCGGCAACATCAGCGGAGCGGCGATCGCCGGCAGCATGACGCCGTCCAACCGCGCCGTAATGACCAGCCAGATTCGCTACCTGATTGACGAGGGACTCGGTCTGAGTGCCGAGTCGCTGAACAGCCGCGTTCGACGCAAGGCGCTGGATCCGGCCATGCGCAGCGCCGCGGGCCCGTACGACGAGCTCGTTCCGTTCGACGGCAGAATCGAGCGTCCGCTGCTGACGATGCACGGCACCGGCGATCTGTTCGTGCCGATTTTCCTCGAGCAGTCGCTGAAACGGACCGTCGAAGCGGCGGGAAAGAGCAACCTGCTTCGCCAGCGTGTCTATCGAATCGGCGGGCATTGCCGGTTCAGCGAACCTGAAATGATCAAGGCCTTCGACGATCTGGTGGCCTGGGTCCACAAGGGCACCATGCCGGAAGGCGATGACGTGCTCGGCGATCTCTCCAATGCCGGAATGAAGTTCACCGATCCGCTGCGTCCCGGGGATCCGGGCGGTCTGCGCGTGCCGCCGACTGGCAAATAGAGCCCGCTACGCGATCCGGAACTGCAGCGCTTCCGCAAGATGGTCGGCGCCGATGCGATCGTCGCCGGCCAGGTCCGCGATTGTTCGAGCGACCCTCCGAACACGGTCGTATCCTCGCGCGCTCAGCTTGAGCCGGCTGACGGCGGCGGTCAGCACGCGCAATCCAGCCTTGTCGGTTGCGCAATGGACGCCGATCAGTCCAGGCGTCAGCTCAGCGTTCGTCGCGAGCGGGGCGGCCGCATACCTCTGTGATTGCCGCTGGCGTGCCGCCATGACGCGAGCGCGCACTGCGGAAGAAGGCTCTCCTCCAGGTGCGCCGCCGAGCGCCGCCGCAGGCACGGCCGGGACTTCCACCGTCAGATCCAGACGATCCCGCAGCGGACCGGACAGCCGGTCGCGATATCGCGCGACCTGTTGCGGTGTACAGCGGCACTCGCGCGTACTGTCGCCGGCGAAGCCACACGGACACGGGTTCATCGCGCCGACGAGCATGAACCGGGCGGGGAAGATCGCCGATCTCGCCACGCGCGTCACGGTGACTCGTCCTTCCTCGAGCGGCTGGCGCAGTACCTCGAGCACGTGCCGGTTGAACTCGAGCATCTCGTCGAGGAAGAGCACGCCATGATGGGCGAGGCTGACTTCGCCGGGCCGCGGCTGCGATCCGCCGCCGACCAGCGCAGCGTTCGAAATCGTGTGATGCGGCGCGCGAAACGGCCGCTCGTGTAAAAGACCGCCGCCGGCATTCAGGAGTCCCGCAACCGAGTGGACCGACGTGGCCTCCAGCGCCTCGTCGAAGTCGAGCGGCGGCAGGATACCGGCGAGACGCCTCGCGAGCATCGTCTTGCCGGCGCCGGGCGGTCCAACCAGCAGCAGGTTGTGGCCGCCTCCCGCGGCAATTTCGAGCGCGCGGCGCGCGAGCAACTGCGCGCGCACATCCTCGAGGTCGAGAACGCTGTCGGAGGCTGTCGAGGTGGGCGCGGCCGGCCGATCGCGCGGGTCGCGCCGCGGCGGCGGATTCGCCCTGAAACCATCGGGATCGTTCAGCGCCCGGACCGCATCGGCGAGGGCGGTCACGCCGATCACGTCGAGTCCGGCCACGATTTCGGCCTCCCGGGCGTTCGCGAGCGGGAGCAGAATGCCGGCGAGGCCAGCGCGTCGTGCGGCCGCGGCTATCGGCAGGACGCCTCGGGTCGGGTGAATCGACCCGTCGAGTGACAATTCGCCGAGAAGCACAATGTCAGCGATCTCCCGCCGACTGACCGCGCCGTTGGCGGCGAGGATGCCAAGCGCGATCGGCAGGTCGAAAGACGCACCGGCCTTGCGCACGTCCGCTGGGGCCAGGTTCACCGTGATTCGATGCGGCGGAAACTCGAAGCCCGAATTGCGAATCGCGCTTCGGACGCGATCCCGGCTCTCCCGGACGCTGGCGTCGGGAAGTCCGACCATGGTGAAGCCGGGCAGGCCAAACGACACGTCGACCTCGACGTGGACGGGACACGCCTCGATCCCGAAGACGGCGGCAGTCCGAAGGCTCGCGAGCACCCCGTTCCGCTGTGCAAGCCACGCCCCACGCTGGTTGCCACTGTCTTCAACAACTTACGGGCGAGGAACTGACGATGGTGGAAGGGAGTGCCACCCAGGGCTGGCGGCCACTGGCAAGAATTCATCACGGCATTGGCGATAGCGGGAAGTGCGGGTTATCGAAATTCCCGTCAGCGCCGATACCCTGACTGGCCCATATTCCCGAGCGTTTCTTCTCAGACCTGGAGCGGTACGCACATGTTGGACGCCTTCAAGAATATCGCCGGCGGCAAAGGCAAGACCACGCAAGAGCAGGCCGAAGGCCTCGAGCAGCTGATTGTCACGGCCCGGGAAGAGCGGAGCGCCATCAGCGCGATGATGAGCGCGCTGACCGCCAAGAGCGCCAAGCTGTTGCCACTCGGAAAATCGCTCGAGCAGATGTCCGAGAAGGCCTCGAGTGTCACCGCACAACTTGACGAGATCACCAAGCGCCTGACCACGCTCGACGACCGGACGAAGGAGCTGGCGGAAATCGACAAGCGCATCCAGGAGCTGAAAGACGCGGCCCGCCAGGCGGAACAGACCACCCAGAAAGCCATCGGTCCTGACGGCGAACTGCAGAAGCATCGTGAGGCGGTACAGCACCTGTCGTCGCAGGCGCTTGGCACCCAGGCGACGCTCGAGACGCTGAAAAAGGAGCGGGCCACACTCGAAGAACTCCGGACCCAGCTGCAGAAGGCCGATACCGACGTCAAGCAGTCGATCGGGCAGTCGGCGACACTCAAGGGCGAACTCGATCAGGTGCGCGCGCTGGCCACCGCACTTGCCCAGGACTTCGCCAAGGTCCGCGAGAGCTCGCGCGAAGCCCGCGAGGACATGACCGCGGCCATGACGACCGTGAAAGAGGTCGAAAACAAACTGGGCCCGCTGGCGCGCCTCCACGAATTGAGCCAGAGCACCGAAGAGCGTCTCACGTCGCTGAACGCGCTGGCCGAACACGTGGCTCACAAGGCCAAGGCGCTCGAGAGCCAGCAGCAGTCGGTCGAGCATGCGGTGGTCCAGGCGAACCGCGTCAACGAAATGGTCTGGGCGATGGATGTCCAGATCGGCAAGCTGAACGAAGGCATCAAACAGATCGCGCGGGCCGACGAAACGCTGGCGCGGACCGAGAAGGTCGCGGCCGAAACCGGCGCGCAGCTGGACAACGCGACCAAGCTGCGGCTGGAAATCGAACGGGAGACCGGCAAGCTGAAAAAGGACGCCACGTCATTGCTCGATCTGGTGCGCGGTCAGGTGGATGCACTGGCGCTGAAGAAAAAGGAGTTCGAGGCGTTCGACGAACGCCTGAAGACACTCCAATCAGGCGTCGGCGACGCGGAGGCGCGTATGACCGCGCTGTCCGCCAAGGACAAGAACCTCAACGAGCTGACCCAGAAGGTGGACGGCCTCACCAAGTGCTTCGAGACGATGTTCGTCCAGGCCGACGACCTGACGAAGAAGCAGCTCGCGCTCGACACGCTGCACGAGCGCCTCGGGCAGGTCGACGAGCTCGCGAAGCGTACCTCCTGGCAGATGGACTCGCTCCGCCAGAGCCGCACCGACCTGGAGGTCCTGCGCACCGATATTCAGGCGTTTTACAAGTCGCACGCCGAAGTCGGCGAAGCTGGCCGAGACGCTGGCGGCGGATCGCCTCGGCCTCGAGGCGTTCGGCGAGCGCATGACGGCCTTTGCGGGCCAGGCGCCCGAGCTCGAATCGAGGATGAACGCTATCCTCGGCAAATTGACGCTGGTCGAGGACGGCACGCAGCAGGCGACGCGGCTGCACGAGTCGGTGGCCGAACTCGACGCGCAGATTACGCGGGTCAGCGCTCGACTCCCGTTCGTCGAGCAGCTCGAAGGCCGCCTCAACGGCCTCAACACGCTCAGCGCCGACGTCGATCAGAAACTCGAAGGGCAGCTGGCGCGGCGAGTCGAGCTCGAGAGTCTGAACGTGCAGTGCGACGGCCTCGCGGCACAGATGGTGGACGCGCAGCACAAGCTCGACGCCGTCCGTACGCTTCAGGGAAGTCTCGTGCCGCTGGTTACTGTCGTCAAACAGTTGAAGGCGGACATTACCGCCGCAGAGGAGCGCCTGGCCGCCGCCCAGTTCACGCAGGCGGCCACGCTCGAGCAGGAGAAGCGATACACGGAGCTGGCTGCCGCGAGCAAAGCGGTGGCGGCCGATGTGGCGGACCGTACCCGCCAGATGCAGGCCCTCGGCGAGGAACTGGTGCGGTCGACCAAAGCGAAGGACGAACTGGTCGGCGAACTGGATCGCGTGCAAGGGCGTCAGCGCGACGCGCTCGGCCAGGTACAGGCGTCAGAAGATCAGCTGAGCCGCGCCGAGAACATGTTCAAACAGCTCGAGGCACGTCGCTCACAGGTGGCGTTCGGCGAAAAGAAGCTCGCGAACGTCGAAACCCGCCTGGCCGAGATCAAGCAGACGGTCACCGAGCTGGACAAGAGCATCGCCGCCATCGCCGTCCGCGAAGCGCTGGTCAACGCGGTGAAGGCTGAAGTCGAGAACGTGCATGAGATCAGTGCGCGCAGCAAAGCCGACCTGATGCACGTCACCGAACATCGCGGCGAAGTCTCGGCACTCAAGACCCAGGTCGACCTGCTGCTCTCTCGCATCGGTGAAACCGACGATCGCATCGTCGCCATCGACGCGAAGCGCAGAGTGGTTGACGAGGTTGAGACCAAGGCGAATGCGATCGTCCACGTGCTGGACGATGTGCGCGTCAACCTCGAGACCTTGGGAGAGCAGAAGGCCGTGATCGATCACGTCGCGGAGAAGGTGGCCCAACTCGAATTCATGCTGCAGGAGGCGCGCAACACCGTCCGCGCCTTGCAGCACGAACGGGAACTCGCCGAACGGATCGAGAAGGGGATCAAGCAGCTGCGATCGAAGACGTCCAAGTCTTCCGAGGACAAGCGAACGGCGTAGTTCTTCAGGGCTTGCCGGGCATCTTCAGCGCCAGCGACGGCCGGCCGCCGTCCGTAAGGGTGATTCTCATCGAACCGGCGAGCAGCGATTCGAGGAATTCCGGATCCTCGATTTCGCTGCTCACGTCAGCAACCCGGGCCTTGTCCACAACCGCGACGCGATAGTCGCCGGGCGCCAGCAGCGGAATCGTGAAGGCGCCGTTGCGTCTGACGTCGCCCCTGCCCACGAACCGCGATCCCGGATACCAGAGTGACGGATCCGCCGAGAAGGCGACCACCGCGGCGTCGATGGCTGGCGCCCCACGCCGATCGGTGACCGAGCCGCCAATCGCGGTGACCGCTCGCGTCATCACAACTTCGACATCCGACATCGACTGTTCGCTGGTCCCGAAGCTCTGGACTGCATCGGTGATGTCGATGCCGTCGTGGACAATGCGCCTGAGCATCCAGCCGTCCGGTGCGCGGGTGACGCGCAGCCGCCGCGGTCCGTTGATGCCGCGCATCGCAAACGTCCAGTTCTCGTAGGCGTCCGCGCTGGCAGTGCTACGGCCGATCAACGAGGTGAGGTCGAGATCGACCGGCGCCGGCTGCAGCTCGAAGCCGCCAGGCTTCGGCGGATCACCATCTTCGAAAGTCACCCTTCCTGAAATCTCGGATCCCGCGGACATCTGGACGATTACGCCGTCCACGTCTTCACCGCTGACGGTCACGAACTGGGCGCCGAACTCGCCCTCGGCGGACTGACTCGCGCGCGGCCGTGACGCCTGCACCACGTACTCGCCTGGTGCGACATTTTCGAACTCGAACGATCCATCCAGCCGGGTGCGCGCGCCGACGGGGTCGGTCGCCACCGCGCCGGATCGAAAACTCGGAATCATGGTCAGGCCCTGCACCGGCTCGCCGTCGCTGCTCAGGGCGATGCCGCTCACGCGCGCGGTCGGGCCGCGTACCAGAGAGAAATCGACGTTCATCGCATCCTGCCCGGGCCGCACGTCCACGATTTCCGCCTCGGTCGGGTTCGCCGTTCCCGGGAAGTAGGTCCGGCTGTATCCGGGCACATCGAGCGTCGATTGATCCGGCAGCAGTTGACCGACGACGGCACCAACCAGATACCGTCCGGGCTGCAGGCCAAACAATCGATAGTGGCCGCGATCGTCCGTCTTGCGCGTCGAGGCGCCCGGTACGCCGGTTAATCGACGGCGACCGGCTGAGAAGCGAATCTGCCACACCGAGACGGCCGTGTTCTGGACCGGCTCGCCGTTTTCGTCGGTGATCACGCCGGCGACGATCGCGGCTCGCGGCAACACCAGGTCGATGTGCTCGACGATTGCGCCGGCGACAGCGGCAATCGGTTCGCCGCGATCCGACGCCCGCCGCTGTCCGAAGGCGACCGTCAGGTAGCCCGACTTACTCGCCAGCACGTAGTAGCTGCCGGGTGCGAGGTCCGCGACCTCATACCGACCGTCCTCGTCGGTGAGCACCTGAATCCCGAGCAGCGGTCGTGCGTTGGCTCCGGTCAGACGAACGCGGGCGAGGCGAAGCGGGACGTTATCACTCCGCACGATCCGCCCACGAATGGTAGCGGGCGCCGGCGGGGCGGGTTGCGTCGGTTGCGCTGATTGCGGCGCGCCGGACAAAAGCAGAGCAAGCAGCAGCGTGATCACGATTCGGGCACCAACTCGAGCACGACATGCTTGCTCTCCCGATCGCCGAGGGTCACCGGCGTCGCGCGCGAACGGAAGCGCTCGAGGTAATCCGCATTCTGCCATTGCGTGTCGTCCACGTCCACGACCGCCACGGCGAGATAGTCGCCAGGGAGGAGGTCGTCGATCGCGAAGTCGCCCCGAAGGCGAGGACGGGCCCAACGCGCCCAACGCTCGGTATTTCGCAGGCGAGCCGGATCACTCGGGAACACCAGCACAGAGTAGTCCGCCACCGCCTCGCGGCCGTCGGCTGTCGTCACGTTTCCAGTGAGGGTCGATTGATGATTGGAGAGGATGACCTCGACGTCCGTGATCGTCTCGCTGCCGGAGAAAACCAACGGGACGTCGAGCAGGCTTCGTCCGCTGGGAGACGACATCCTTCAGTACCCAGCCTTTCGGTCCCGCGCGCAGACGAAGCTGGCGAGGGCCGAGCAGGTTGGTCAGGACGAACGTGCCGTCCGCCTCCATTCGACGCGATCGAAGAAAGATGCCGGCGGTGGCAAGAGCCGGATCCGCCGATGCCGCTTCGATGTCGACGATGGCACTGGCAGGAAGCGGTGAGCCGTCGGTGACGACGCGGCCCGACAGGCGGCCGCCTCTTGTCATTGTGATCGTCGTGGCTTCATCGTCGCCGCCCAGTGTGACGCGCGTCATGCCGACGCCCTTTGATCCGACCGCCAGGACGACCCAGGTCCCCGGCTCGAGGCGCGCGACGGTCGTGTTTCGGGTCGGCGTAATTCCCATTCTCACGGATGTCGATCCCAGCCGCGACTCGCTGCCGAACGTCACCTGCGCGTCGGTCGGCTCGCCGTTCGGATCCACGACCGTGATGGAAAGGGACGGCCGGCGGGTTGGAGCTGACGTGAAGTCGATGCCCGGGACGTCGGCGCCGGGAGCGATCGTGACCGGCTGTGCCTGTGCAAGGGACGGCACGCCGGGATAGAAGCTGCGGCTCCAGACGACGTCGGTGAATCCTGGAGTGTTCTGGAGACTGTCCATGCCGGTGCTGGTGACGCCAACCACGAACCGGCCGGCCGGCAGCCCGAAGAGGCGATATTCGCCGAGGTCGTCTGTCTGCGCCGTCGCCACCGGCCGCGTATCGAGCCGTCCGTCAACCCGGACGAGGCGTTCCGCCGACACCGTCGAGTTCGGCAGCGGATCGCCGGCGTCGTCGACCACACGCCCGGAAATCGCGCCGCTCCTGGCGAGGTGAATGTCGATGCCGTTCACGATGGCCCCGGCTGCGACTTCGACTCGAAGCGCGGGGCCTGAGCCGCGCGCGCCAAAACGGGCCTCGGCATATCCGGTTTTTATCGCGGTGATCTGGTGCGCGCCGGCCGGCACGCGAGTCAGCGCGAATCGTCCGTCGCCATCGGTCAGCACCGGACGAACGACGGTGTTTGCCGTTCCGAGAATGGCGACTCGAGCATTGCGCAGCGGATCGCCGGTACTTGCCGCGACGACACGCCCGCGGATGACAGCAGTGCCCGGCTGGACGAGCGTGGGATCGGGCGGGGGTGGTGGTGGTGGCGGCTGATAGCCGCCGATGACCACTGTCGTGACGAGAACAAGGATGAGCGCGGTCGCGCGCCTCATCGGCGAACCCCTAGTTGGTCAGTCGGTAGACAGTGAGGCGCTGGCCGGCCGTCAGCTTGCTGCCCGGAAGCCGCGGATTCCAGGTTCGGACGGCGGCCACGCTGGTCTTGAATAGGCGCGCGACGGAGGCGAGCGTGTCGCCGCGCTTCACCTCGTAGCTCAATCGGGTGCGATTCGAAGTCGCCGCGCTCTCGGCCAGCTGTCCCGAGTCCGACGCGGTGCGCCGCGCCTCGGTTGCCGGCGCCGGACGATCGGCTCGTGCCACCATCAGAGCGGTGGCTTCGTGCGGCACCATCAGCTTCTGTCCGGCGCTGACGCGGGCGTTCGCAGCCAGGTAGTTCGCTTCGGCCAGATCCGCCTTCGCGACGTTCAGCTTCCTGGCGATCAACGGCAGCGTGTCGCCGCGCTTGACGGTGTAAAACTTCAGGGACGCGAGGTCCGTCGTGGCCGAGCCGGCAATCCGATCGCGGACCACGTCGGCAGTGCCGACCGGAACCTTCAGCTCGTACTGCGTATCCTTCACCGGCGTCGTCCACCGCCGAAGTTCCGGATTCAGCGCCTGAATCTGATCGATCGAGCTGTCGGTCCATTCCGCGACGCGGCGAAGGTCGACCGGGCGGGGCAGGGTGACCTTGTCGAATGCCGCGGCGGATTCGGTCTCGAAATCGAAGCCGTACTGCGCGGGGTTGCGGGCGATGACGATCGCCGCCAGAATCATCGGCACGTATTCGCGGGTCTCGCGCGGCAGCAGTTTGGGCTTCGCTGCGAGGTCCCAGAAATTGTCGAGCCCGGCGGTCTTCACCGCCCGCTGCATGCGTCCGGGTCCGCCGTTGTACGACGCCAGCGCGAGATACCAGTCGCCGCCGAACAGCTTGTTGAGGGTCCGCAGATACTTCGCCGCCGCAACCGTCGCCTTCTCCGGATCGGAGCGCTCGTCGATGTACCAATCGCGGCGAAGGCCGTTTTCGAGACCGGTCCCGGCCATGAACTGCCAGACGCCCTTGGCCTTGGTTCGCGACAGCGCATTGGGCTTGAAGGCGCTTTCGACCAACGGCACATAGGCGAGATCGAGCGGCAGCCCTTCCGATCGGAAGACATCCTGGATCATCGGCAGGTAGCGGCTGCCGCGCTTCATGCCTTCCTCGATGAACTCGTGGAGCCTGCCTTGAAAGAGCTCCACGTAGGCCAGCACGCGCTGGTTCACCGGAATCTGAATGTCGTGCGCCACCGTCTGGAGATCCGCCTCGACCATTTCCCGGAGCGAGGCGGGCGTCGTGGGCGTAACGAACGTGGTCGAGATAGCGAGCAACTCGTCGATCGAGGCGGCCTCGTACTTCTTCTCCGTAAAGCCGTCACCCGTTGCCAGGGCACGAACTTCGTAGGTACTGATGCGATCGATCAGCCGGTCGAAGTGTTCACGGATGCTCGGCTCGGTTCGGGCGCCATATGGCGACTCGAGCAGCACGTCGACGGCGCGGTCGAACGCCTGCCTCGCTGCCTCGACATGCCCCTGTTCGAGCTCGCTTTCGCCGGCCTTGAAGTAGCGATCGGAGGTTGCAATCAGCGTCGCGACGGGATCTTCTGCGGGTGGGGTCGGCGGGGGAACCAACTCGGGAGTGGGCGTCGCTAACGGAGTGCGTTCGACGGCCCGCGCGACGCTCGGAGTGGCCTCCGGAGCTTTCGCGTGCAATCCAGCACCGCAACCGGCGATCAAGGGGAGCAGCGCGACGAGGAGACCGCACCGCCACTCGGATCGAAACATTCTGGGCGCTCCGCGATTCCGGCCGAATCGAGCATTCGGCGGCATCGTAAGTCGCCCCCACTGCGGGGGCTCCCTCCGAAATGCCCGGCAGTCTGGGCAGGTCGAAGGCCGTGTTCGTCACGCGGGAGGGCTATTGCGCCCCCGCACCATGGAACGGTCAGTCTAACAAACGTCTAACTGGGGGTCAACAATAAGTCCAACGGGCTCAGCAATTGGACGCGGCCTAACCACGCCAGGGCGCAACGCTGAAAATGCGGTGTTGTTCGCCCAGATCCCGTGCGGCGGGTGTCACGATTGCACGTTCTGACACGACAATCTTCCGGCCCGCCTGGAGTGCCGCCCGGACATCTTCTTCACAGACGAAGTCGAGCGGGGTCTGGTCGGGGGCGGTTTTGGCGACGGATGCCGCGCTCTGGGGCTTTGGCGCTGACGGCGAACCGGCGGCGAAACCGCGCGAGCCGAGAAACGCGTCGATTCGGGTGGACAGTACTTCCGCGCTGATGCCGGCCGGCGCCGCGGCGCGCGTTGGCGCCGACGGCAGCGACGCCCCACGCGACCCACCGATGTCCCAGCGGCTGACGACGGGCGACACCTCGTATGCGAGCCGCTTGATGTTGAGCAGGTGGCGCGGCGTGATGTTGTCGGACGTGATGTTGCCGCCGAAGCCGCCGCAGCCGAGCGTCATGGCCGGATCGAGACCGGTCGAAATGCCGGTCGATCCGTGCGTGGTCGGCGAGTTGACGATGATGCGGAATGCGGGCTTGTGCAGGCCGAACTCCAGGATGATCTGGTCGTTCTGCGAGTGGATCGACATGGTGTGGCCCATGCCGCCGTATTTCAGAATCTGTTTGCAGCGCTCACACCCTTCGCGCCAGTCCGCGACCACGTAGTACGAGAGGACAGGGCAGAGCTTCTCGATCGAGAGTGGAAAGTCGCGGCCGACCCCGTCAAGCGGCGCCAGCAGGACGCGCGTGTCGGCCGGCACGGTGATGCCGCATTTGCCGGCGATGAACACCGCGGACTTGCCGACCAGTGCCGGGTTGGGCAGACGCTGGGGCGTCACCAGTTGCGCGGCGAGTGCGCTCATCTCGCCGGCGTTCATGAAGTAGCCGCCCTGCGCCTGGAATTCGCGCTTCACGTCCTCGGCGATCGGCGCGTCGACGACGACCGAGTTTTCCGAGGAGCAGAGCACGCCGTTATCGAACGTCTTGCCGGTGATGATGTCGTGGACGGCCTTTTTGACGTCCGCCGTCCGTTCGATGAACGCGGGTGCGTTCCCCGGTCCGACGCCGTAGGCCGGCTTGCCGGCACTGTAGGCCGCGCGCACCAGTCCCATGCCGCCGGTCGCGAGAATGACGGCGACGTCGCGCTGCTTCATCAACTCCTGCGTGCCCTCGAGCGTCACCGTCGTCATCCAGTTGATCGAACCCGCCGGTGCGCCAGCGCGCCGCGCCGCCTCGTCCATGACCTCGGCGACCCGCGAAATGCACTTCACCGCCGCCGGGTGTGGGCTGAGGACGATCGTGCAGCGGGCCTTCAACGCGATCAGAATCTTGTAGATGGCCGTTGATGTCGGATTAGTCGAGGGGACGACGGCCGCGACCACGCCGAACGGCTCCGCGATGTCGATGACCCGACGCTCCTCGTGCCGCGCGACGACCCCGACTGTCTTCATCGGGCGGATGAAGGCGTGGACTTTCTGGGACGCGAGGAGGTTCTTCTGAATCTTGTCGTCGACGACGCCGTAGCCGGTTTCTTCTACCGCGAGCCGCGCCAACGCCTCAGCCTGGGCGGTGGCGGCCGCCGCCATCGCGTCGACGATGCCGTCAATGCGTTCCTGACTGAACTCGGCGAGTTCGAGCCACGCCTGTTTGGCGCGGCGGGCCATCGCGCGCGCCTCGGCGATCGAGGCGAGATCGCGATCGGTTTGTTGAGGGCTTGCCGGCTCGACCATCGCTAATCAACCACACTGGACACGATGGACGACCGTCAGATTCCTTTGGGCAGGATTCTTTCGACCTCAGCGTGCGGTCGGGGGATGACGTGGACGGCGATCAATTCGCCGACGCGCCGTGCGGCGGCCGCGCCTGCATCGGTGGCAGCCTTGACCGCACCGACATCGCCGCGGACCAGGACCGTGACGTAACCGGCGCCGATGTATTCCTTGCCGACGAGGGTCACGTTGGCCGCTTTGACCATGGCGTCAGCGGCTTCCACCGACCCGATCAGGCCGCGTGTTTCGACGAGTCCCAGTGCTTCAGAAGACATGTGGGTTATCGCGCGGAACTCTAACAGATTGCGGGGGATGCGACAACTGGACTATCATCGCCGCTCTCGCGTTTTCACTCTCGTTTCGTCGTCGGAGACGTATCGTTACCTATGCATTTGATCAGACCGAACCGCCTCGGCACGTTTGGCTTGTCCGTATTGCTGGGCGCCTGCTGCATCGCCGCCTGCAAGAAGAAGGACACGCCGGCTCCGGCTGTCGCCACGCCGAGCGTCACGTTCAATCACGACAAGGCTCCGCTTGGGAGCCCGCTGGACATCACCTACAAGTTCGTGGTCGCGCCCGACGCGCATTTCACGCAGGACTACCGCGTGATGGTGCACGTCGTGGACGCGGACGAGCAGATGATTTTCGCGTTCGATCACAATCCGCCGACGCCCACGACGCAGTGGAAGCCTGGACAGACGGTCGAGTACACGAAGACCGTATTCATTCCGGTGTACCCGTACGTCGGCGAGGCGTCGATTCAGATCGGCCTGCACTCCACTGTTGATCAGAAGCGCCTGCCGCTTGCCGGCGAGGACGTCGGTCAGCGGGCCTACAAGGTGGCGAAGCTCCAGCTGCAGCCGCAGACCGAAAACGTCTTCACGCTTTTCAAGGACGGCTGGCATCCCGGCGAAGTCGCCGACCACAACGCGAACGTCGAGTGGCAGTGGACCAAGAAGGACGCCACGCTGGCCTTCAAGAATCCGAAGAAGGACTGTACCTTCTATCTTGACCTCGACAACCCTGGCAGCGCGTTCAACGAACCGCAGCAGGTGACGGTGACTCTCGGTGGGGAGACCGTCGATCAGTTCGAGGTCCAGCCGAAGAAGCCCGAGCTCCGCCGGATTCCGCTCAAGGCGGCGCAGCTCGGGACGGCGGACATGGCTGAATTGAAGATCTCGGTCGACAAGACCTACGTGCCGGCGACGATTCCGGCCGCCAACAGCAAAGACCCGCGCGAGCTCGGCGTTCGGGTGTTTCACGCGTTCATCGATCCAAGGTAGGACATGCAGCAAAGACGCATCTTTGTGTTCTTTGTCACCTTTGTGTCCTTTGTATATACCGCCCGGCCGGCCAGCGCCGAACTCGTGTTTTTCACGTCGGGACGCACCCTGTCGATCAAAGCGCACCACGCCGAGGGCCAATCAATCGTGCTGACGATGCGCGGCGGCGGCGAGATCGTGTGCGACGCTGCGGTCGTCGATCGTTTTGCGCCGGACGAAGTGCCGTACCCCGAACCGGAGACCGCGACGGTAGCGACGGCGCCGATCGAAGGAAACGTGACCGTTCCGTACGGAGCGATCATCGACAGGGTATCCGCGGAGCAGGGCGTTTCGCCCAAACTCGTGCGCGCCGTGATTCAGGTCGAGTCCGCCTATCAGGAACGCGCGCGATCGCGTAAAGGCGCGATGGGGCTGATGCAGCTCATGCCTGAAACGGCACGGAAGTACGCGGTCAGCGATCCGTACGATCCGGCCGCCAACATCGAAGCCGGCATCAAGCACTTGAAAGCATTGCTCGAGCGGCTGCCAATGGCATTGGCGCTCGCCGCCTACAATGCGGGGGAGGGCGCCGTCCAGCGATTCCACGGCATCCCGCCGTACCCGGAAACTCAGCTCTACGTCTCGCGGATTCTTCAACTCGCCCGGTAGTCCGCCAAAACGCGCAACGCCACCCAGCCTTTCGCAGCGATGCACGGTCTAACTAGTCAGGGGACCGCGCCAAACTTGATACAATTGCGGTCAGATTTCAATCAGCGGAGGGATTAACCACACCGTGGAGTTTCGCTGCCGGCTGGCATCGCCCAACGGCGAGATCGTCGAAGGCGTGTACGCGGCCGAGAACGAGGCTCGTCTGCGCCACGATCTCGAGGAGAAGGGGCTGTTCGTCCTTTCGCTGCAGCCCAGGCACGCGGTCGCCGGGCTGGCGATCCACCTGCCGCAGCGCCGGTCGGTCAATACGCGCGAATTTCTGGTGTTCAACCAGGAACTGGCGACGCTTCTTGAAAGCCGGCATGCCGCTGGTCCAGTCGCTCGATCTCCTCAAGCGGCGGGTGACGTCGCCGACGTTTCGCGAGGTGCTCAACGATATCCACGAGAAGGTCCGGTCGGGCACCGCGCTGTCGGATGCGTTCGGCGCGCACGGCGACCTGTTTCCCCGTGTTTACACCGCGTCGCTGCTGGCCGGCGAGCGCAGCGGCAATCTGGACGCGGTGCTGCGCCGGTATGTCGAGTACACGAAGATCATCGCCACAGTGAAGCGCAAGACCGTGTCGGCGCTCGTCTATCCGGCGATTCTCGTCACGCTCGCGATCGGGCTCGTTTCGATCATCGTCTTGAAAGTGGTGCCGGCGTTTTCGGATTTCTACAGCTCCTTCGGCGCGCAATTGCCGCTCGTGACCCGGATTATCGTGAAGGTCTCCGAAATCGCGCGCAACCAGTTCGTGCTGATCGTGACGGTGCTGGCGGCGGCTGTGGTGGCGATCTTTGCCTGGGTGAAGCAGCCGGGACAGAAAGCGCGCTTCGACCGCGTGATGCTGAGCCTGCCGATGCTGGGTCAGGTGGCGCGCAAGTTCGCAACGTCGCAGATGTCGCGCACGCTGGCCACGCTGCTGGGCGGCGGCCTTCCGCTGGTCAACGCCCTCGATATCGCCGCGCGGTCGGTCGGCAATCAATACATGGCCGGTCAGCTCGACATCGTCAGCGCGCGCGTGCGGGAAGGGGAGTCGTTCGCCGCGGCACTCGAAGCGCGGCGGGCGTTTCCAGAAGTCGCCGTGAAGATGGCCGAGGTCGGTGAGTCCACCGGCGCGCTGCAGGAGATGCTCAACACGGTCGCGGACTTCTACGACGAAGAGATTTCGACGACGATGGACCGGTTCATCACGCTGGTGGAACCGGTGCTGCTGGTGTTCATGGGCCTGGTGATCGCGGGACTGCTGCTGGCGCTCTACATGCCGCTGTTCCAACTCAGCTCGGTCCTGGCTTGATAGTGTAGGCAAGTGTCGGTAACAGACTGATGGCCACAACTCCAAAGACGGATCTGCCGGCGCCGCCGCTCGAACTCGGGGCGCTGCTGGGCGGCGACGAGCAGCGTGTCGAGATCGAACGCGCGCGCCAGTCTGGCGGAACGATGCCGGATCGAGTTCATCGACATGGATCACGTTCCGGATCGACCAGGATCTGTTCCGGTCGATTCCGGCCGAGCTGATGCTGCGCTACGGGTTCGTGCCGTTCCGCCGCGATGGCAAGCTGCTCGAAATCGTCGTTTCCGATCCGACGCGACCTGCCGATGATCGACGAGCTGGCGGTGCTGCTGGCGACGCCGATCAGAGTCGCGGTCGGGCTCGCAATCGGCCATCGAGTCGATTCTGAAGAAGAGCGAAAGCTCGCACGCGCGTGCTCGAGGACGCGACCGAGAGCTTTCAGCTTCAGCTGCTCAAGGAGCAGGAGGACGGCGAAGACAGCCTGACCGTCGAACGGCTGACGAGCGACATCAGCCCGGTCATCCGACTGGTCGACTCGACCATTTACACCGCCATTCAGCGGCGGGCGAGCGACATCCACATCGAAACCGGCGACGAATGCGGTCAACGTCAAGTACCGGATCGACGGCGTGCTGCAGCCGGCGATGCGGCCGATTGCCAAGCAGTTTCACAGCTCGATCATCTCGCGCATCAAGGTCATGGCCGAGCTCGACATCGCCGAGAAGCGCGTGCCGCAGGACGGCCGCTTCAAGCTGCGGATGCCGGGCAAGACGATCGACTTCCGCGTCTCGATCATGCCGAGCGTCCACGGCGAGGACGCGGTGATCCGAATCCTCGACAAGGAGTCGATCAGCGAGCAGTTCACCGAGCTGCGCCTCGACATCCTCGGGTTTCCACGAGGCCGAGCTGAAGCGCTTCCGCAAGTACATCGCGCGAGCCGTACGGCATGGTGCTGGTGACCGGTCCGACCGGCAGCGGCAAGACGACGACGCTCTACGCGGCGCTGTCCGAGATCAAGTCGGTCGAGGACAAGATCATCACCATCGAAGACCCGGTCGAATATCAGCTCAAGGGCATCACCCAGATTCCGATCAACGAAAAGAAAGGGCTGACCTTCGCGCGCGGGCTGCGATCGATTCTCCGCCACGACCCCGACAAGATCATGGTCGGCGAGATTCGCGACAACGAGACCGCGCAGATCGCCATCAACTCGGCGCTGACCGGCCACCTGGTGTTCACGACCGTCCACGCCAACAACGTGCTCGACGTGCTCGGCCGCTTCCTGAACATGGGCGTCGAGGCCTATCAGTTCGTGTCGGCGCTGAACTGCGTCCTGGCGCAGCGCCTGGTGCGCAACATCTGCACTCACTGCAAGCGTCCGGTCAAGGTATCGCGCGAGCTGCTCGAGGAATCGGGTATGGATCCGGCGCTCGAACACACCCACGTCTTCTACGAGGGGCATCGGCTGCATCGAGTGCGGCGGCACCGGCTACAAGGGACGGACGGCGATCTGCGAGCTGCTCGATCTGACCGATCACATCCGCGAGATGATTCTCGAGAAGCGGCCGACCTCGGAGATCAAGAAGGCGGCGCGCGAAGAAGGCATGCGCTTCCTGCGCGAGTCGGCGGTCGAGCGCGTCATGGAAGGCGTCACGACGCTGCGCGAGATCAACAAGGTGACCTTCGTCGAATGAGCCTGTGGCCCTCGCTCACCGACAGCGTGGCGCCGGCCGTGGCGGTCGAGATCTCGTCGGCGCGCGTGTCGGCGGCCAGCCTCGAGTGGCGGGGCGGCCGGCCGGTCGTCGCGGCGCACGCGTACGAGCCGCTGCCGGAGGGCGCCTTGTGCCCGGCGCTGACCACGCACAACGTGCGCGAACGGGCCGGCGGTGCTCGCGGCGCTTCAGACGGTGCTCGATCGACTGGGACGGCCGCGGCGGGTCGGCTTGATCGTCTCGGACGTCGTCGCCAGGGTATCGGTGGTGCGGTTCGAGAAAGTTCCGGCCCGCACGCAGGACCTGGATCAGCTGATCCGCTGGCAGGTGCGGAAGGCGGCGCCGTTCCCGATCGAGGACGCGCAAGTGTCCTACGTCGCGGGTGCGCACTCGGCCGAAGGACAGGAGTTCGTCGTCTCGATAGCACGGCGTGACGTCATCGAAGAGTACGAGGGGCTGTGCAGCGAGGCTGGAGCTCATGCCGGCATCGTCGATTTGTCCACGTTCAACGTGATCAACGCGGTGCTGGCCGGTTCGAACGCACCAGGCGCGGACTGGCTGCTGGTGAACGTCAGCCCCGACTGCGCATCGATCGCGCTTCTGCGTGGCGCTGATTTGATTTTCTTCCGCAGCCGGGCCGCCGATACGGACGGAACGCTGGCCGACCTGGTGCATCAGACCACCATGTATTACGAAGATCGGTTGAAAGGCGGCGGGTTCTCTCGCGTGATCCTCGCCGGTGCCGCTAATGCAGGCACCGCGCCTGACGGCGTCGTTGGCGAACTGCGCCGAAGCCTGGAGACCCGGTTGACTACGCCGGTGGAGACCGTGGACCCGCAGACCGCTGCGGCGCTCACCGATCGCATCTCGGCGGCGCCGGCGCTGCTCGACACGCTCGCGCCGCTGGTCGGCCTGCTGCTGCGCGAGCGCAAACAGGTGTCCGCATGATTCGATCCAACCTGGCGACCCGTCCGTTCTACAACGAGCGTCTGGTCCGGCTGTGGCTGCTGCTGGTGGGAGTCGTGATGATCGCGGCCACCGCCTTCAACGTCGGGCGCGTGATCCGCTACTCGAGAAGCGATACGGAGCTGGCCACTGCGGCTTCGCACGACGAAGCCCGGGCGGCCGACCTGCGGCGCGAAGCGGCGCGGCTGCGCGCCACGGTCGATCCGCACCAGGTGGACATCGCGTCCGATCAGGCACGGATGGCCAACGAACTGATCGACCGGCGGACGTTTTCGTGGACTGACCTGTTCAACAAACTCGAAGCCACGCTGCCCGACGATGTTCGACTGGTGTCGGTGCGCCCGGTCTACGACAAGGACCGCGGATTCGTCGTCAGCCTGAACATCGTGGCGAAGCGCGTGGACGACGTCAACCTGTTCATGAACAACCTGGAGAAAGCGGGCTCGTTCCAGGGCATGCTGGCCCGTCAGGACCGGCTGAACGACCAGGGCCTGATCGACGCCACCGTCGAATCGGTGTACACGCCAGGCGGGCGGCGAGCGCCGACGCGCAAGGGGACACGCCGATGACGCTGGCGAGGCGCATCCTGGTCGAGAAGCGGTCGCTGATCGTGCCGCTCGCGATCGGCATCGCGATCAACATCGCCGCCTATGCGTTGTGGGTGTATCCGCTGGGAGTGAAATCGGTCGGCGCGGCCGGCCGGGCCGCGGCCGCGGCGCGGACGCTGAAAGCCGCTGAGAGCGACGTCGCCGCTGCGCGCGCGCTGGTTGGCGGCAAATCGCGCGCCGAACAGGAACTGGCGACGTTCTACGACAAAGTGCTCCCTGAGGACTTGTCCGCGGCGCGCCGGCTGACGTTCGCGTCGCTGCCCGAACTGGCGCACAAGTCGAACGTCACCTTTCTGGACCGTCGCACCGACCCCGATCCAGTGGAAAAGGGCTCGCGGCTCGCCGTGCTCAGGGCGACGACGAAGATGCAATGCGACTACGCGAGCTTTCGTCAGTTCATGTTCGCGCTCGAGAGCGCCCCGGAATTCGTCATCATCGACAACGTCCTGCTCACGCAGACCGATCCCAACAAGCCGCTCACGCTGACGCTCGACTTGTCCACCTACTACGTCGTCAAACCCAATGGGAACTAAGCAGCGCCAGCTTCTGCTCGGCGCTGTGGTCGTGGTGCTCGCCGTCGTTGCGTACCTGGTGTGGCCGATCACGTCTGTCGATACGGTTCCGGCGTCTAACAGACAGGCCCAGGCGAGGGCGGCGCAGGTCGAGACCGGACCGTCGGCGACCGACGTTCGTCTGGGAGCGCTCGACGCCGAACGCGTCAAGCCGGAAGAGGGCGGCCGTGATCTTTTCAGATTCAAGGTGAAAGCGGCACCGGCGCCTCCGCCGCCACGGTTCGTGCCGCCGGTCCCGACCGAGCCCGCTCCGGTCGTGGCCTCCGGACCGCCGCCACCGCCGCCGATCACGTTGAAGTACATCGGCGTCGTGGAACAGTCGGAGCACAAGCAGAAGATCGCAATCCTGAGCGATGGCCGGAACGCGCCCTTTTACGGACGTGAAGGCGATATCATCGAGGGGCGTTATCGCATCCTGAAGATCGGCGTGGAATCGATCGACCTGGCGTATGTTGATGGCCGCGGCCGTCAAACCATTCGCATTCAGACGGGCGGATAACTGAGAGCTATGACGAACAGGTTCAACAGGCTCGTAGGCATGCTGGCGCTGGCCCTCCTGGCGACCGGATGCGCGGCGGGTTCCGCCTTCAACGAGGGCGAATCGGCCATGCGCTCGGGCAACCTCGACGAGGCGGTCGCGGCGTACCGCAAGGCCTTGCAGGCGTCGCCGAATAACGCCAACTATCAGATCGCCTTGCAGCACGCGCTGCAGGCGGCGTCGCGCTCGCATCTTGAAAAGGCGCACGAGTTCGAGCAGAAGGACCAGCTCGAGGCGGCGCTCGGCGAGTATCGCCAGGCGAGCGACTACGATCCGAGTAACCGGGTGGCGAGTGCGAAGGTGGCGCAGCTCGATCGCGAGATCCGCGATCGGATCGAAGCGTCTCGCCCCAAGCCGGCGATTCAAGTGCTGCGCGAACGCGCCCGGGCCGCCTCGGCCGAGCCGATTCTCAACCCGGCATCGCGCGAACCGCTCAACCTCCGCATCAACAACACCAGCTTGCGGGATGCGCTCGCTTCGATCGGGGGCATGACCGGGATCAACTTCACGTTCGATCGCGATATCCAGGATCGTCCGACCAGTGTGCAGCTGGACGGCGTCACGCTCGAACAGGCGCTCAACCAGATCATGACGATGAATCAGCTCTCGTACAAGATCCTGAGCGAGCGATCCATCTTCGTGTTCCCGGATACGACGCCGAAGCACGCGCAATACGACGAGCAGGTGATCCGCACCTTCTATCTGTCTCACGCCGACTCCACCGACGTGATGCAGATTCTCAGCACCATCATCCGGCTGCCCGGCATCGCGGTGCAGCCGGCGATTGCCGGCAACAAGACGGCGAATACGATCACGATCCGCGGCACCAGCTCGGTCGTCCAGATTCTCGAGAAGGTGATCGAGCAGAACGACAAGCCGCGCGCCGAAATCGTCGTCGACGTCGAGATCCTCGAAGTCGACCGCACGCGGGCAAAGGATTACGGACTGGAACTCACGCAATACGCGGTGGGCGGCGTGTTGTCGCCGGTGGTGGCGCCCGCCAGCGCCTCGACCGGTACTGGCGGCGCGGTGACGGGCGGCGGCGGCGTAGCTCCGCAAGCAGTGACGTCACCTCCGCCCTTCAACCTGAACACGATTTCCCGCGGCCTGACGACGTCGGACTTCTATATGGCGGTGCCGGCCGCGATCGTGCACTTCATGGAGTCGGATTCGCACACCAAGATCATCGCCAAGCCGCAGCTGCGCGGCGCCGAAGGCGCCAAGCTGACGCTGAAGCTGGGTTCGCAGATTCCGATTATCTCGACCAGCTATACGCCGATCGCGACCGGCGGCGCTGGTGTCAACCCATTGAGTTCGTACCAGTACAAGGACGTCGGCGTAAACATCGACATGACGCCGACGGTGACGCTCGAAGGCGACATCCGCCTCGACGTGACCGTCGACGCCAGTTCGCGCGGGCGGTGACGTCATCATCGGCGGCGTCAACATCCCGTCCTTTGGCCAGCGGACGGTGACCACGCGACTGCGACTGCGTGATGGCGAATCGAACCTGCTCGCCGGGCTGTTCCAGGAAACGAACCAGGACGGCGTCACCGGAGTGCCAGGCACCATACACGTGCCGTTTATTTCGCAACTCTTCGCGCACAACACACTGCAGAGCGAGCAGATCGACGTGGTCATGCTGCTGACGCCGCATATTGTCCGGAACCACGAGATCACGGAACAGGACCTGAAGCCGATCTACATCGGATCGCAGCAGAATCTGGGCGTCGGCGGAGCGCCGCCTCTCATCGCCCCCCCGGCGGCGGCCGAGCCGCCGGCAGCCGCGGCGGCGCCGGCCGCGCTCGGAACCAACCCGTCGTTCCTGACGCCTACCGCGCCCGGTGTGATCGCCACCGGACCCGAGGCCCAGCAGCCCTCCGCAAACCCGACCGTGGTCGCTCCGCCTGGTTCGTCACCGGTTCCGGGCACGGTCCTTGTGCAGCCCAATAACTCTACGGCTGTCGTGACGTTGCCGCCGGGCGCGCCAATCGTTATCCCGCCGCCGTCGACCGATGCCGGAGCTGCCGGAGCTCAGCCTACGTCGCCGGCTGCTCAGCCGACACCGGCGGCGCCCCCGCCTGCGTCCGGTCCGCCAAGTGCGGCGCGGCCGCCGGCCGGCGATCCGAACGCGGTACCGACGTCGTCGCAGGGAATCGGCTCGGCTCAGGTGGTGATTTCGCCGCCGTCGGCGCCGATTCGCGTGGGTGGTGGGCCGTATACGGTTCCGCTTTCGATTACCGACGCGGCGCGGATCTCGACGATTACGCTGACGCTGATCTTCGATCCGGCGAAACTGCGCGTGAGCAATGTGCAGGAGGGCAGCTTCATGCGCGCCGGCGGGGTGAACGTCGCGTTCACTCAGCAGGTCAACGGCAACCGCGTCGACATCACGCTGGCACGTGGTGCTGACGCAACCGGGGCGTCGGGGACGGGCCTGCTGGCCGCGATTCAATTCGCGGCGATCGCTCCAGGCCCGGCAACGCTGACGCTGAGCGGCACGGCAACCGGACCGGGTGGGACCGCCATGGGGCTGAGGTTCACGCCGGTCACCATTACGGTGCAATAGTGCGACGCCGGACCGCTCGTGAGTGGTCAGTACTGGTCGTCACGGCCGCCGGACGTCCGACGTTTCGCGATCGGCGTGGTTACACGTTCATCGAAATCCTGGTCGTGGCGACAATCATCATGATTCTCGCATCCGCGATCATGCCGCTCGCCAAGGTCACGGCGACTCGCACGCGCGAGGCCGAGCTGCGACGGACGTTGCGGGAAATGCGGACGGCCATCGACAAGTTCAAGGACGCGGCAGATCTGGGACAGATTGGATCGCTCGACATCAAGGTCGGCAGCGAGAACTATCCGCCCGACCTGCAGACGCTGGTCGATGGCGTCAGCGCCGCGAATGACGCGACCGGCCGCAAGCTGAAATATCTGCGCCGCGTTCCGGTTGACCCGATGACGCACGGCACCGAGTGGGGGCTGCGTTCGTATCAGGACAAGCCGGACGCCACCAAGTGGGGCGGCCAGAACGTGTTCGACGTGTACACGACCTTCGACGGCACGGCACTCGACGGCACGAAATACAAGGATTGGTAACGAGAATTGATGATCGAGCGATCGGATGATCGGGTGATCGACGACAAAGCCGCGGCTCGACCGTGCGGCCATGCCACCTGCGTCGCCGTGACCGATCCGCCGATCACATCGCCGATCACCCGGTCGTCCGATCACCCGATGCCGGATGCCGGATTCACCCTCATCGAACTGACCATCGTCATCGCGATTCTGGTGGTCCTGGCGGCGATTGGGATGGCGCAGTATCGCGGCAGCCTGATCCACGCGCGCGAGGCCGTGCTCCGCGAGGACCTCTTCGGGATGCGCGATGCCATCGATCAGTACTACGCGGACAAGGGGCAGTATCCCGGAACGCTCGACGCGCTCGTGAGCGACGGTTACATGCGCAAGATTCCCGAAGACCCGTTCACGAAGAGCACGACCAGCTGGCAGACCATCCCGGCCGAGCCCGATCCGAACAATCCCACCGCGGAAGCGGGCGTCTACGACGTCAAGAGCGGATCGGACGGCACGGCGATGAACGGCGACAAATACGCGGACTGGGATTAGGGCGGATCGGCCTGGTTAGTCCCTGGTGCGTCATTTCTGATTCCTGGTTCGTCCTCAGCGCACAATACTCGGCCCTCAATCCACGACCAGCCTTCACCCGTTCGCACGCAGTCCTCAATTAACGCCGTTTACAGAGCGATGCAGGGCGGGCCTTTCAGGCCCGGCGCCCACGCGACTCTGAAAGGTGGCACTTCGCCGAATCGAAACTGTTTTAGTCGACGCCAGTACGTCGCAGGCGAAACTGATCGTGGTCGAGCGGGGACGTGTCTCGGCGATCATCACGAGGCCGGCTGGATCTGACGCGACAAGAAAAAAGGCCGGGCGCGATGCCCGGCCTTTTTCCGTGACGTCAACGCGACTACGGGAGGACCAGTGTCGCGGTGCCCTGCGTCGTTCTGCCAAGAGTGTCTAGGACGATCACCCTCACGGTATACGTGTTCGGTCCTGGGTACTGCGAAGTCACTGAGGCGGATCCGGTCAAGCCGCCCAAGTCGGTCGTGCGCCCGTTGCCAAAGTCAACAGTGACGTCCGCGATGCCGACCCCAGCCGGAGGCGTGACTTGGATCGTAATAATGGCAGTGAACGGATACGTGACGATGGCCGGCACGGTCGGCAGCGTGATGTTGACGGTCGGCAGCGGCGTCGCAATGACCACCACGCTGGTGTTCACGGGAACCGTGTCACCGGCGGTGTCGGTCAGCGTCGCCGTTACTTGATACGTGCCCTGCGAGGCGTACGCATGCTGAACGGATACCGTGCCGGATATGGCGCCAAGATCCTGGATCGGACTCGCATCTCCCCAGCTGACGATCACATCGCGGACGACGACGCCGGTGGGCGCGGTGACTGCGAAGGTAAACGTCGAGGGCGTACCCGCGCTCGCCGACGTGGGCGCAGTGATATTCAAGGCGGGAGCGCCTGAAACGTTGATGATGACGCTTCCAGACCCCTGTCCCGTCGCCGCGGGAGTCGTTCCGGTGGCCGGCGGGGCAGTCGTGCCGCTGGCGCCAACGGTTGCTGTCACCGTGGCCGTAACCACCGTCCGCAGGCTCGTCACCGCGCTGCCGTTTCCATCGGTGTTGACGGTGGAGGCGCCGAGGGACCCCGCCGTCGTCGTGAAGGACACCAGAGCGTTCGGCAGCGGATTGCCATTGATGTCGTAAACCGACGCGACGATCGCGGCCGTTCCACCAATCGACGAGAGCTGCGCCGGATTGGCATTCACGGACACGCGTCCGACCGCAGCGGACCCTACGGCGATCTTCACGACATTCCCCGCGGTCGTCGTCGCCCCGGCGCCGGTGCCAGTGGTCGGGGCGCCTGCGCCGCCTGAAATCGCGGTTATTGTCGCGGTGCCGTTCGAATTGCCGGCTTGGAAAGTGACGAGGGCGCGGCCGGCGGAATCAGTTTCGGCGTCCGACGGCTGAATGGCGCCGAGGCTCGTCGTAAAAGTGACCAGGGTGCCGCTGTGCGGTGCCGTGCCCGACGCTTCGATCACCTGCGCAAGCAACTGCGTCGTGCCGTTGACCGGTAGCGCCGTCGCCGAGGCCGTCAGCGTGATCGTCGATCCGCTCGGAGCCAGCAACGGCACCCGGGTACAGGTGATCGCCAGCAGCGATGACACAACCAAGAAGGCAGCAGCCGGGAAAGGACCGCGGAAGCGTGATAGCATGAATGCGATAACCATCTTAGTTCCCATGAAGTTAGCGGGTCAAGCCGGCCGGTCGAATCGCACCCGGGATACAGAACGCGGCTACGCGATGGCCGCGCTGCTGGTGGCGATGGGCTGTGATGGCGATCATGATGACGGCTGTGATGCCGGTATGGCGTCATCAGGCTCAACGCGAGAAAGAAGACGAGCTGGTGTTTCGCGGCCTGCAGTACGTGCACGCGATTGGACTGTTCCAGCGCAAGTTCGCCAACGCATATCCGCCCACGATCGACGTCCTGGTCGAGCAGCGCTTCCTGCGCAAGAAGTTCAAGGATCCGATTACCAACGACGATTTCGCGGTGATTCCCGCCGGCGGAGCGCTGCCCGGCGCCACACCAGCAGCCGGGAATGCGAACGGCGGCCGCGGAACCTCGCCCGCGACGACTTCGTCACCGACCGGTAGTCCGGCGAGCGGACAGGTCGGTTCGGCACTGCGGAATACATCGTCGATCGGCACACCCGGCGCGGCGGGCGCGGTCACCGGCATCAGCGGTGTGACGAGTAAGAGCAAGGACGCCTCCATTCGCATTTACAACGGACGCAGCCACTACAACGAGTGGGCGTTTGTTTACGTCGCTACCACGCAAGCGCCCGGCGCCGGCGGCGCCGCCGGACCAGGCGGCCGCGGATCGGGCCAGCCTGGACCAAACGGTCCCGGCGGTGTCGGTGGCCGTGGACGCGGTCCCAACGGCCCGGGTGGACAAGGTCCCGGCGCGCCGGGATCGCCAAACGGTCCTGGTGGGCGCGGCTTTGGTCCGGGCCCTGCGCCGGTGCAGCCGCTGTTTCCACCTCCTGGCCGCGGTCGCTGAGGTTAGGACGCCGGAGCACGTGCGGTGGCCGACTCCGGGACCGCGAGAGGTGCCGACGGTCGTCGCTCGCGCGAATCGCCGCCAGGATCGAACAGCGCGGATTTTACAGCTGTGATTCCGTGCTGAGATTGCGTGCGATGGCGACCGCCGCCGCAGCCGACATCGCGAGCAACGCCGCACCAATCGCGGCGCTGCGCAGCAGAATCTCACCGACACCGAACAGAGCGCTGTAAACCAGCACGCAGCCGAGCAGGGCGTTCAGGAGTTCCCGCCCAAGCGAGCCCGCGGCTGGTGGAACGCCTGTCGCCCTGGCTATCGCCGTCCAGCCGCGGCCGTGCGGCCTGACGCGGCGATAGAAATGCTCGAGAGTCGCGGTCGGCTCCGGCGCGGTCAGCCACGTGACCGCCAGCCAGGTGATCGTGGTAACGCCGACCGTGACGAGCATGATGTACGCGAAGTCGCGCGGCCGATCTGAATCCCATCCCAACGCCAGTTGCAGGAACAGCGAAACCGCCGCGGCGACGGCCATCGCGGACACTTCGGACCACGCGTTGATGCGCCACCAGAACCAGCGCAGCAGCAGCACGCTGCCGGTGCCGGCTCCCGTGACGATCAGCAGCTTCCAGGCTTGCTCGATCGACGCCAGGTGGAGTGTCACGTAAATGGAAAGCAGCATCAGACCGAGCGTCACCGCCTGCGAGACGATGACGTACTCGCGTTCGGCGCCGCTCCGCCGAAGGAAGCGCCGGTAAAAGTCGTTGACCACGTACGATGCGCCCCAATTGAGCTGGGTGCCAATCGTTGACATGTAGGCCGCGGCAAAGGCCGCCAGCATGATTCCGCGCAGCGCCGGCGGGAACACATGGGGATCCATGAGCGTTCGGACATATCCCGATTCCTTGTCCACGAGATTCGGGTACAGCACCAGCGACGCCAGCGCGGTCAGAATCCACGGCCAGGGACGGACCGCGTAGTGCGCGATATTGAACCAGAGGGTGGCGAACAGGCCGTCGCGTTCGGTCCGCGCCGAAAAAATCCTCTGCGCGACGTAGCCGCCACCGCCCGGCTCTGCGCCAGGGTACCAACTGGCCCACCAGCTGACCCCGAGATACACGAACAGCGTGATCGCCGGCATCCACGCGGAGTCGGTTGACGGAAAAAACGTGAGCCGCGATCCGCTTCCGGCTGCCGCATCGAGCGCGCTCACCTGCTCCTTCAGCGCGGTCAGACCGCCGGTGGCGCGGACGGCGAAATACGCGAGCGCGACCACCATGCCCATCTTCAGCACGAACTGCACAAGGTCGGTCACCAGCACGCCCCACAGTCCGGCCAGCGTCGTGTAGAAGGCGGTGAAGAACAACATCGCCAGCAGCGCCCACAGCGCACCGGTCGCGTCGAGGCCCAGAGTGACCTGCAGGATCTTCATCATCGCCAGGTTCACCCAGCCGATGACGATGCAGTTGATCGGGATGCCGAGATAAAGCGCGCGAAAACCGCGCAGGAAGGCCGCCGGTCGTCCTGAGTAGCGCAGTTCCGCGAACTCGACATCGGTCATGACGCCGGCGCGCCGCCACAGTCGCGCGTAGACGAACACCGTGAGCATGCCGCTCGCGGCCATGTTCCACCACAGCCAGTTGCCGGCGATGCCGTAACGCGCGACCATGCCGGTCACGACCAGGGGCGTGTCGGCCGCAAACGTGGTGGCGACCATCGACGTGCCGGCCAGCCACCACGGCACGGTGCGGCCGGAGAGGAAAAACTCCGTCGTGCTGCCGCGCGCGCGGCGCGCGTAGTACAGGCCGATCGCGAGATTCAGCGCGAAGTACCCGGCGATGACGATCCAGTCGAGGATGCTGAGTGTCATCGTCTCTCAGGCAGGGACGCGGTTAGAGATCACCCAGGGCGTCGTGGAACGCGCGTCGCACGGTGCGCATCTCCTCGAGCGTTCCGCCGAGGCATGCACGGTTCGTCAACAGGACGAAATACCGATCGCGCACCGGATCGATCCAGAGCGAGGTGCCGGTGAAACCGACGTGGCCAAAGGCTGCCGTTGACATCCGCTGGCCGCATGACGAGGTCGTCAGCATCGTGTCCCAGCCGAGCGCTCTCGAACTGCCGGCGACGGAACCGCGCGTGGTGAACGTTTTTACCAGTGCTGGAATGAAAGGGGTGGGCTGGCTCCCGTCGCCCCGCGCCGATCGCAGAACGGTGCGTGCAAAATCGCCGACGGCCGGCGCCGATCCGAAGAGGCCGGCGTGGCCGGCGACGCCGCCGAGCGCCGCGGCGTAGTTGTCGTGCACCTCACCATGCAGCAGCCGTCCGCGGCGTTCGTCCTCGTCCATGGGTGATGTCGGCGCCGTTCGTTTCCGGTCGTCCTGAGACAAGGTGAACGTCAAGCCCGCGCAGCCGATCCGCAGGAACAGTTCTTCGAGCCCGGCCGCACCGCGGTCGGCCGCCAGGAACCCGAGCAGAATGAATCCGAGATCGCTGTAGACCGATGCGACACCGGGTGCGTACTCGAGCGGCATGCCACAGATTTCGTGCTCGAATTCGCGGCGGCCAACCGGTGGCACGTCGAGGAGTCGTGCCGGCAGGCCGGACGCGTGTTCGAGGAGATGACGGATATTGACGTGCTCGCGGTCGCGCCCGCGCCATTCGGCGAAGCAGGCGGCGACACGCTCGTCGAGGCCCAACGCGCTCGTCCGAACCAACTCCATGACGACGCTCGTCGTGCCAATGACTTTCGTCAACGACGCCAGATCGAAGGGCGTGTCGATGGCCGTGGCCGGCGCCGCAGTTTCGAACGTCAACGTTCCGAACGCCTCGTCCCAGAGGACGCCGTTGCTGTCGCCGACGGCGACGGCGGCGGCCGGGAAAATCCTGGCGGAGACGGCGCGTTCGATCACGCGACGCGCGTCATCGACCGGCACGGCTCACCATCAGGCCAACTGTCACACACATCGCCGTACCGACAACGACGTACCAGGTCCAGGCAAGAGGAGTAAAAATCCGCACACCGACCATCGCGACGAGCGACACCCCGATGCCGGCGATCGCGCCATTTTCCGTACCGGTGCGAGTCAGCACGCCGAGGAGAAACGCACCCAGCATCGGGCCATAGACAATCGACGCAATCGTCAGGCCGACCGTGAAGACGGATCCCCAGCCTCGTGCCAACACCGCGATGGCGATCAGGACCACTCCCCAGGCGGCCGTCAGCCAGCGGGACAACCGCAACAGTGTGCGGTCATCCACAGTCCGTCCGGCCAGCGGCTGATAGAAGTCGAGCACTGTCGTCGAGGCGAGCGAGTTCAGCGAGCCGCTCAAGTTGGACATCGCCGCCGCGAAGATCGCCGCGATGACGAGACCGGCGACGCCGTGCGGCAGGCTGCGGACGATGAAGGCGGGAAAAATTTCGTCAGTACTCGACAGCACCGGTAAGGCATGGTCCTGGTAGTAAGCGTGCAACATCACTCCGATGGTGAGAAACAGCGTGAACTGCGCGAATACGACGAAGCCGGACAGAATCAGTGCCTTCTGGGCTTCTCGTTGGTTCCGGCAGGTCAGCAGGCGCTGTACCAGCAACTGATCGGTCCCGTGCGACGCCATTGTCAGAAAGCATCCACCGATGAGGCCAGCCCAGAACGTGTACGGCACCGTCAGATCCCACGACCAGGACACGAAGGCGAGCTTTCCCGATGCGCGCGCATCGTCTGCAATCGCCGACCAGCCGCCCGGTGTCAGGTGGACGAGCATGTAGCCCGCCAGCAGCGACCCGGCAACATAGATCACAAGCTGCACCAGGTCAGTCCAGATCACCGCGGCAATGCCGCCTTCGAACGTGTACACGAGCGTCAGCAGACCGACAATGATGATGGACCAGAGCCAGAGATGGGGAAGTCCCGGCACGCTGGCGCTGAGAACGGCCGCGAGCACGAGGGATGCTGCGAAAACTCGGACGCCCTCGGCGAGAGCGCGCATCACGAGAAACAGCGAGGCCGCGAAATGTTTCGCTCGCGGCCCGAACCGTCGATTGAGGAGTTCGTACGCGGTCAGCATCTCGCCTTGAAAATAGGCGGGAATGAAAAGCCAGGCGATCACGAAGCGCGCGATGATGTACCCCGCTACGACCTGGAGGTACATGAAATTGCCGCCCTGTTCGGGACGTGGAAACGCCGCGTACGAGATTGCCGGTGCGCCGATCAGCGTCAGCGTGCTCGTTTCGGTGGCCACGATCGACAGACTGATCACTACCCAGGAGGTGTTGCGACTTCCGAGGAAGTAGTCCTTGACCGTTCGGTTGGATCCACGGAATCGGCTGCCGAAGGCGGTGATGCCCGCCAGGTAAACTGCCAGGACCGCATAGTCGACAGCCGAGAATCCCATCACGAATCGGCGGCGAGCGTAACATAGAACATGCGCGTTTTGGGGATCGACGCCGGCGGGACCAAGACCGTCTGTCTGCTCGCGGATGAACACGGCGCCACGATTGCGGAAGGCCGGGGGCCCGGCGCGAATCTGCACGCGGCGGGCGAACTCGCGGTCGAGAAAGTTCTGCACGAGGTGATGGAATCGGCGATCGGCGATCGCACGGTCGATGGCCGGCCGATCGTGCCCGACGCGATCTGTCTCGGTATCGCCGGCGTTGACCGCGACGACGAGGCGCGCATTGTGCGGGCGATCATGCGGCGCATCGGCTACAAGTCGCGCGTACTGGTGGTCAACGATGCGTTGATTGCGCTGGTCGCGGGCGTTGGCGACGCGCCGGGCATCGTCGTGATCGCCGGGACCGGCTCGATTGCATACGGTCGGAATGCCGCAGGTGAGGCGGCGCGTGCCGGCGGCTGGGGTCACATGATTGGCGACGAGGGCAGTGGCTACTGGATCGGCCGCGAAGCGCTGGCGGCAGTGATGCGGGCGGCTGATGGCCGCGGACCCGAGACGGGTCTGACTGCGGAGATGCTCGCGCACTTCCAGGTTGCCGAGGTGCCTCGGCTTCCCCGCATGGTCTACGATCAGCAGCTGCCGCGCGCGGCGGTCGCGGCTCTCGGTCCTCTTGTGCAGCGGATGGGCGAGCAGGGAGACGCGGTCGCGACCCGCATTCTCGAGCGCGCGGCCGATGAACTGGTTCTGGCTGCGCAATCGGTGGCCGCCCGACTCGCGATGCGCGGCGACGAATTCACGTTCTGCCTCGCCGGCGGCGCCTTCCGGGTGGTGCCGTGGCTGGCGGCGCAACTGCCGCCGCGGCTGGTCGAGGTGGCTCCGCGATGCCAGGTACGGATGCTCGAAGAGGAACCCGCGCTCGGCGCCGTGTGGCTGGCGATCGCGGAAGCCAGGGGCGGCGCGAAGGTACCTGTCTACAAACGACTGACCGACGATTGATGTGAGCCGATGGAGAGATCGTGCGCCTACGTGTGTTTCGTTCCGCTGACTTGCTGGCCCGGCGGCTGGCACTGGAAATCGCTCGCGCTCTGGAATTGAACCCGTCACTGGTACTTGGTCTTCCGACTGGGCGTACGCCCGTGCCGCTGTATCGGGAGTTGGTTCGGCTCCATGATGCCGGTGACGCGGATTTCAGCCGTGCCACGACCTTCAACCTGGATGAGTTCGTTGGTCTGCCGCCGAGCGACGCACGCGGCTACCGCGCCTTCATGGACCGGCATCTGTTCGGCGGCGTCAACCTGTCGCGCCGCCGCATCAATTTCCTGAACGGCGCCGCGCCGGACCTGATGCAGGAGTGCGTGCGATACGAACGCGCGATTTCGCGGGCCGGTGGCATCGACGTGCAGATTCTCGGCCTCGGCGGCAATGGCCACATCGGCTTCAACGAACCGGGCATCTCTCTGGTCGCGCGGTCGCATCGCACCGCCCTCACAACGCAGACGCGCCGCGCCAACGCCGCGCTCTTCGGCCACAGACTGGCGGATGTTCCGCGGGAAGCGTTGTCGATGGGAATGGCGACGATCCTCGGCGCCAGGCGGATCATGCTGGTCGCGACCGGAGCGGCCAAGGCGCGCTGTGTTCAGAGGGCGATTGAAGGGCCGGTGACGCCGCGATTACCCGGATCGTTTCTGCAGCTGCACCCGCACGTCGAGATCTGGCTGGACCGCGGCGCCGCCGGTCGGCTGGGCTCAGCCGACTCTCAATAGTTCCTTCAGCCGCGCTTCCACGTCCTCGCCGATCGCGTCCCTGACGAAGTCGTGCGCCTTGCGGAGCCGCGATATCGCCTGGGGATGGGTCAGGCCGCCCTTCTGCATCACGATCGCCGCCTTCACGTTCCAGTGCGCGCGCCGCAGCAGCTTGTCCGCTTCGTCGTACTCGAGTCCGGTGACGATGATGATGATCCGGCGGGCGCGATCGCGCAGCTTCTCGGATCCCATCTGCACGTCGACCATCAGGTTGCCGTAGGTCTTCCCGATGCGGATCATCGACGCGGTGGTCAGCATGTTGAGGACCATTTTCGTCGCGGTCCCGGCCTTGAGTCGCGTCGATCCGGCGATCACTTCAGGGCCAACCGCGGGGGCAATCGTCAGATCGACGAAGGTCTGCAGCTCGGTGCGCGGATCGCAGGTGACGAAGATGATTTTCGAGCCGGCGCGGCGGGCCCGCGTCAGTCGCGCCGCGGACGAACTGGGTCATGCCGCTCGCCGACACGCCGATCACCACATCTTTGGTAGTGGGTCGCAGGCGATTCACCGATCGGGCGCCTTCTTCGTAGTTGTCCTCGACGCCCTCGCGCGCTTTCAGAATCGCGCCCTTGCCGCCGGCCATGATCGCCTGCACGAGATCGGGGGTGGTGCCGAACGTCGGCGGCATTTCGGCTGATTCGAGCACGCCGAGGCGTCCGCTGGTGCCGGCGCCGACGAAGATGATGCGTCCGCCCTTGCGAAGCGCCTGCGTGATGATCTCGACGCCGACCGCGATGCGCTCTTTTTCGCGCTGGACGGCCGCCAGCATCTTGCGATCCTCGTTGAGCATGCCTTCGACGATGTCGGCGGGCGAGAGCTTGTCGATGGCGAGGGTGGCAGGATTGATCTGCTCGGTCGGCAGCGACTGCCATTTCGAACGGACAGGCATGCGTTCAGGACCTCGGAACGAAGGCGCGAATACTATCATAGTCGGGGAGACGGGGAGTCGATAGCCGGAGTCGGTGGTCAGGAGTCGCGAGTCCATCGTCAGGAGTCACTGCCGTGAGCGTGTCGGTCGATGCGTACCTGGATCATCTGCGGGTCGAACGTCGGCTGGCCGATTTGACGCTCGAAAGCTATGAACGGGATCTGCGGGCGCTGCTCGCGTTTTCCGCTGGTCTCGAGCGTGCGCCTGAGTTGCTCGATCGCGCGGCACTCGAAGCGTTCGTTCGCGAACAGATGACTGCGGGGCTGTCGCCCCGCTCGGTCGCGCGCATGGTGGCCGCGGTGCGCGGCTTCTACCGGTTTCTGGTGCTCGACCGTCGCCTCACCGGCAATCCGGCGGACGACCTGCGGCCGCCTCGCGCGTGGCCGTCGCTGCCGAAGTTCCTTTCGATCGAGGAGGTCGATCGGCTCATCGCGCAGCCGGACGTCGCGTCACCGCTCGGCCTGCGCGATCGCGCGATGATCGAACTGCTGTATGCCACCGGCCTTCGCGTCAGCGAACTGGTCGGGGTCCGTCAGGCCGATCTGCATCTGGCCGAGCACTACCTGACGTGCGTCGGCAAGGGCAGCAAGGAGCGCCTGGTCCCGATTGGCGAGCAGGCGAGCGAGTGGATCGAACGCTACCAGTCGAGCGGGCGGCCGCACTTGCTGAAGGGCAGGTCGTCGCCGCGGCTGTTTCTGAACGTGCGCGGTGGCGCCTTGAGCCGCGTCGGCTTCTGGAAGGTGCTGAAGCGATACGGCCGCGAGGCCGGCCTGCCGCGATCGCTGAGCCCGCACGTGCTGCGTCACTCGTTTGCCACGCATCTGCTCGAACGCGGCGCGGATCTGCGCGCGATCCAACTGATGCTCGGCCACGCCGACCTCTCGACCACGCAAATTTATACGCACGTCCTTGAAGCGAGGCTGCGGACGATTTACGATCGTTTTCACCCACGGGCCTGATTCTGTTAAACTAGCGTGTTTGTCAGCCTCATTTTTAACACTTCGAAGGAGCTCGCATGAGCCGTAAGGGACGGCATCTCTTCACATCTGAATCGGTCACCGAGGGGCATCCGGACAAGATCGCCGATCAGATTTCCGATTCCATCCTCGACGCCATTCTGACGCAGGACCCGGTCAGCCGCGTCGCCTGCGAAACGCTGGTCACCACCGGCCTTGCGGTCGTCGCCGGCGAAATCACCACCAGCGCCTATGTCGATTTCCAGGAGGTCGTCCGCGCCACGATCAACGAGATCGGCTACAACCGCGGCAAGTACGGCTTCGACGGCGAGACCTGCGCCGTGCTGTCCTCGATTCACAGTCAGTCGCCCGACATCGCGATGGGCGTCGATACCGGCGGCGCCGGCGATCAGGGCATGATGTTCGGCTTTGCCTGCACGGAAACCGAAGAGCAGATGCCGTTGCCGATCATGCTGGCGCACAAGCTCGTCAAGGGGCTGTCGTGCCTGCGGCGCGACGGCACGCTCGACTACCTCCGCCCGGACGGCAAGTCGCAGGTCACGGTCGAATACGACGGCAACCGCCCGGTTCGCGTTGACGCCGTTGTCGTCTCCAGCCAGCACAGTCCGCTGGTCACCCAGGAAACGATGAAGGAAGACATCATCGAGAAGATCATCAACAAGGTGATCCCTGCGGAACTGATGGACAAGCACACCAAGGTCTACGTCAACCCGACTGGCCGTTTCGTCGTCGGCGGACCGCACGGCGACGCCGGCGTCACCGGGCGAAAGATCATCGTCGACACCTACGGCGGCGCGGCGCCGCACGGCGGCGGCGCGTTCTCGGGCAAGGATCCGACGAAGGTCGATCGCTCGGCCTGCCTACATGGCGCGCTACATCGCCAAGAACGTGGTGGCGGCTGGCGTTGCGGAGCGCGCGCTGGTGCAGCTCGCCTACGCGATCGGCGTCGCCGATCCGGTGTCGGTGATGGTGCACACGGAAGGCACCGGGCGGATTCCGGAAGAGAAGATCACCGAGATCGTTCGCTCGCACTTCAAGCTCACGCCGCGCGGCATCATGGAAGAGCTCGAGCTGCGGCGGCCGATCTACAAGAAGACCGCGGCATTCGGTCATTTCGGTCGCACCGAGCCCGAGTTCTTCTGGGAGCGGACCGACAAGGCCGCGGCGCTCAAATCGGCGGCGGGCCTGTAGCAGCCCGTCTGTGAAGAGGATTCTCCTGGTGACGGCGGCCTTCGTGGCCGCCGTTGCTGTTTGGATCGCCTTCACCCTGCCACCCCGTCGCCAGGCGCTGCCGATCTTCGACGCCGGCACCGTGCCCGGCGTCGTCCATATCCACACCAGTCGATCGGACGGACTGAGCGGGCCGGACGAAATCGCTGCCGCCGCCGCGCGCGCAGGATTGAAATTCGTCGTGCTGACCGATCACGGTGATGCCACGCGAACACCGGCTCCGCCGGTGTATCGCTCGGGCGTGCTGTGCCTGGAAGGCGTCGAGATCAGCACCAACGGCGGCCACTACATCGCGCTCGACATGCCGGCATCGCCGTACCCGCTCGCTGGCGAGGCTCGCGACGTCGTCGATGACGTGCGCCGACTCGGTGGATTTGGCATCGTGGCGCACCCCGACTCGCCGAAGCCGCAATTGCAATGGCGCGACTGGACCACACGTTTCGACGGGGTCGAACTGCTCAATCCCGACACGAGCTGGCGGGTGCTGGCAGGGCAATCTGGTCGGTCGCGACTTCTGTTGCTCAAGGGATTGCTCGGATATCCCTTTCGCCCGGTCGAGATCATGGCCGGCATGCTCCAGCCCACCGGCGTCCTTCTGCAATGGGAGGCTTTGGCCGAGCGGCGGCGCGTCGTCGTGATGGCCGGAGCCGATGCGCACGCCAGGCTGGCGCTCCGCAATGGTGCGGAATTGGCCCAGGGCCGCTACGTTCTGCCGCTGCCATCCTACGAGTCGTCTTTCCGGTTGCTTTCGATCCAGGTTCGACCCGAGACACCGCTGTCCGGCGACGCCGTGACTGATGGCCGGCTCATCATGCGCGCGATTCGAGCGGGCCATCTTCATTCCGTGATCGATGGCCTCGCGTCGCCGGCCGCGTTCGAGTTCAGCGCGACGAACGAACACGGTACCGTGCACGAGGGCGACGAGATTAGTGCCGCGGGCTCGCTCGCGCTGCACGTCCGGACCAACGCGCCGCCGGACTTCACAACCGTGATCCACGAGGGCACTCGAACTCTCGCTGCGCAGCGTGGCGCCGAGGACTGGACGGTACATGCGACCGGAGCGCCGGCGGTGTTCTGGGTCGAGATTCTCTCGAGCGGATCGCCCCAACCGGGGATCTGGCTTCGAAGTAATCCGATCTACGTGAGACGCGATGGACCAACCGAAGCCGCGCCGATGCGCTCAGCGAGCGACGTGGTCAGTCACCCGATCTTCGATGGCACGTCGCCTCAGGGATGGGCGGTCGAGCACGACGCGGGCTCGCAGGCGTCGGTTGACGTCGCCACCGTCGCCGGCGTCAGGGAACTGCAGTGGGACTACCGCCTGGCCGACAGTCCCGGTACCCGCCAGACTGCAGTGCTGGTCGTGGAGACCCCAGGAGGCATCGCGCAATACAACCGGCTGTCGTTCACGGTTCGCTCAGATCATCCAATGCGCGTGTCAGTGCAACTGCGCGGCGGAATCGGACCCGGCCCCGAGGATCGCTGGCAGCGTTCGGTCTTTGTCGATCGGTCCACTCAGGTGCGCTCGGTGAGCTTCGATGACGTCACGCCGGTCGGTCCGACGCGAACGGCGATGCCTCCGCTCGACCACATCCGCAACATCCTGTTCGTGGTCGATCGCACCAACGCGAAGGCGGCCGATGCCGGGCATCTGTGGATCACGAAGGCCGAGCTGCAACGCTGATCGCTACGTTCTGACGGTCAGCAGCATGTAGACGGCGGCCGATCCGAAGAGGATGTTCGGTGCCCACGCGGACAACATCGGTGAGAGCCATCCACCGGCGCCCAGCGCCGTGAAGATGCTGAGCGTCGTCCAGTAGACGATCGCGAGTATCAGCCCGACCCCGATACCGAACATCGCGCCGCTGCGGCGCAGTGAGGCAGCGAAAGGCACCGCAAGCAGCGTCATGATCAGCGTGACGAACGGGAACGCGATCTTCTTGTGCAGATCCACGACGTAGGGCACGACGTGGTACCCGCTGCTCTGCAGCTGCGCGATGTACAGCTTCAGCTCTGCATAGGTCATCCGATCGGCTTCGGGGATTTCTGTTTTGAAGTAGCTGGGTGGCTCGAGCGTCAGCACGCGATCGGTGAACGGCGTGTAGGTGACGACGTCGCTGGTGATCTTGCGGCGGGTGACCTTTGAAAATTCGCGGGTCCATCCCTGATTCGCGCGCCAGTTGACCGTCACCTGGCCGTCAAGATCGATCTGCCGCACGAGGTTCACGCGCTGCGCCCGCGTCACGCTTCGCAACTTCCACGCGTCCTGATCCAGCTGGAACAGTGACAAGCCGGTGAAGGTATCCGATCGAGGATCGAAAAACTGGTAGCGGTAGATGTCTCCGCTCTTGCCGAGAATCCACTGGCGGTTGAGCACACCGAACTGCGGTATCGGCCAGCCCCGGATGATCGCGTTCAGCCGCGCCGCCTCGCGATTCGACTCCGCCAGCACGTGCTCCTGCATTTCGAACAGCACGCCGCTGCATGCCATGCCGAACAGCAGCAGCGGCAGGGCAGAGCGGTACAAGCTGATGCCGCAGGCCCGCATCACGATCAGCTCGCTGTTTTTCGTCAGCAGGCCGACGGTCACGAGCGTGGCCAGCAGGGCCGCCAGCGGGATGATGAAATAGATGTACTGCGGCGTCTCGAAATAGAAATAGCGGAGCATCAGACCCGCGGTCGCGACACCGCCGAACAGCTTGTCGGCGAGGTCGATGAACGTCGAGATATAGAAGATGCCGACCAGCGCGACGAATGCCAGTCCGAACACCGAGAGGTACTGACGCGAGACATATCGATCCAGCAGGCTCGGGCCGGGCCAGTCGATGTTCGGCACCTTCAGGACGATGACGACGCCTCGCGGTACGGGTGTGGCGGCGCCAGCGGCGGCGCCGTTTGTGGCTGATGGTGTCTTACGGAACGGCCAGAGCGCCGACAGGTTGATCCGGATCGGTTGATCAGACGAGCCCGCACGCCAGAGCACCAGCCCGATACCGGCCAGCCCAAGCACGATGTTCACGACCCATGGCGCGAGTCCGGGCGGCAAGGCCCCGGCTCTGGCCGCCGCGCGCGAGGTGTAGAGGAGCACGTAGTAGGCGAATACGACCCCGGTCCCGAGCGCGAAGCTTGCGAGCTTGCCGTCCTTGCGGCTGGTCGCTCCGAGGGCCACGCCAATCAGCGCGAGCACGAAACAGGCGGCCGGCAGCGAGAACTTCTGGTGGATCGTGTAGATCTGCATCGAGTCCGGGAGGTTTTTCGCCCGGTTCTCGGCTGCGGTTTCGCGCAGTTCGGCAACCGTCTTCTCGTTGTCTCCCTTGATGATCTGGGTGCGCGGGAACACCGTTTCCCAGTTCATGTTCAGCGCCAGGCTTTGCGAATAGCCGACATCGTATGCCTCGGGCTTGTTGGGGAACGTCACATGCCGCGTGACCCGTTCGAGCACGAGCTGGACGGTTTTGGTGGCGCGATCGATGACCAGGCGTCCGGCTTGCGCCACGTAGACCGTGGTCTGATCCGTCTGGGTGTCATCGGCCAGGAAAACATCGCGCCATCCGGTCGCTGGGAGAATGTCGCGGACGTAAATGACCCGGTTGGGGAAGTTCTGAAAAAACACGCGCGGCTTGATGTCGCTTTCCGCACCGGAGGCGATGACGTCGAAGGTGATTTGCCGGAACGTCTGGTTGGCGTCCGGCAGCGCATAGATCATCTCGTAGCCGGTCGCCAGGCAGGCGACAACAGCCATCAGCGCGATCGGCCGTGCCACGCGAAAAACGCTGACGCCGCACGCCTGGAGCGCGACGAATTCGCGGTCCGCGGACAGGCGGCCCAACCCGAACAGGATCCCGTAGAGCAGGGCCATCGGGATCGTCAACGCCAACGCCTGCGGGGTCAGCGTATACAGGAGACGCGCGACTACGCTCCAGCGCACGCCGGCCGCGATCAGCGCCGCGGCGTTCTGCATGATCGGCGGCATCATGAGCACGAACGTCAGTCCGAGCAGCGCCATCAGGAACGGCGGGATCAGTTCGCGGATGACGTAGCGGTCGAGGGTCTTCACCTGGCACTAGACTACAACGTATGACCCGAGTCGCCCTGTTGTGGCACATGCACCAGCCCTTTTACGAGGATCTGGCCACCCACGAGCACATCCTGCCGTGGGTCCGGCTGCACGCGCTGAAGGATTACTACGGCATGGTGGCGATGCTGCGCGAGTTTCCCGACGTCCGGATGACCTTCAACCTGGTGCCGTCGATGCTGGTGCAGCTGGAGGCCTTTGCCGAGGATCGCGCCCGCGATCGCACGCTCGAACTGAGTCTCAAGCCCGCAGATCAGCTCGACGCCGGGGACGTCGAATTCGTCCTCGAGAACTTTTTTCACGCCCAGCGGCAGCGGATGATCGATACCTACCCGCGGTATGCGGAGCTGCGCGACCGCCGGGGCGACGGGTTCGCGTCTCCCGGCGAGCGAGCCGCTGCTGCGGCGCGGTTCAGCCGTGACGACCTGCGCGACCTGCAGGTGTGGCACAAGCTCGCCTGGATCGATCCGCTGTATCTCGATGGGGATCCGCGGATCGTGGCGCTCGTCGGCAAGGGACGCGGCTTTTCCGAAAGCGACAAGATCGTGCTGAGGGAAGTCGAGCTGGAGCTGCTCAACAAGGTCATTCCGGAATACCGGGACGCGGCGGCTCGAGGCCAGATTGAGATTTCGGCGTCGCCGTTTTATCACCCAATCCTCCCGCTGTTGTGCGACACCGAAATTTACAAACGGACCCACCCGGACACGAAGCTGCCGCGGCGGCGATTTCAGCGGCCCGAAGACGCCACCGAGCAGCTGTCCCGGGCCGTCGCCTGCCACGAGCGCCTCTTTGGCCAGCGTCCGGTCGGCCTGTGGCCTTCCGAGGGATCGGTGTCCGACGCGATGGTCCCGTTGGTGGCCGGCGCCGGGTTCCGCTGGATGGCCACGGACGAGATGATCCTTGGCCGCACCCTCGGCGTCGACTTCAGCCGGGATAGCCGCGGTCAGGTCGAGCAGCCCGAGCGACTCTACACGCCATACCGTGTCCGCGTCGGTCAGGCGGAAGTGTCCTGCATGTTTCGCGATCACGTGCTGTCCGATCTGATCGGCTTCACGTACTCGGGTTGGGAGCCGGAGGCGGCCGCAGACGACTTCGTCGCGAGGATGGCTGATGCCGGGGCTCGCTATCGCGCCCAAACCGGCGGGGGAGAGGCCATCATCCCGATCATCCTGGATGGCGAGAACGCCTGGGAGCACTTCGCCGGCGGCGGCCGTCCATTCCTTCGCGCGTTGTACCGTCGTCTGTCCGGCCACCAGGAGCTTCAGACTGTGACGATGGCGGAGGCGTGCCGGGCCGGGGGGCCCGAGTTGCCGGGCATCTTTCCCGGATCGTGGATCGACGCCAACTTCTACATCTGGATCGGCCACGCCGACGACCAGACGCGCCTGGAGCCAGCTTGGGGACGCCCGGGCTGCCCTCGATGGCGCTGGCGTTGACATCGAATCGGCGGCCGAGGCGCGCGAAGAGATTCTGATTGCCGAAGGCAGCGACTGGTTCTGGTGGTACGGCGACGATCATTCCTCGGCTCACGACGAGGCGTTCGACGATCTGTTCCGCCGGCACCTCAGGAACGTCTACCAGCGTCTCCAGTTGCCGGTGCCCGGGGAGCTCTACGTCAGCAATATCACCACCGGCGGCCTGGTCGCGGCCCAGACGCAGCCGACGGCTTTGCTGTCGCCGGTGCTCGACGGCGAAGTGACCAGCTACTTTGAGTGGCTGGGCGCCGGGTTGTTCGAGGTTCAGGAAGTGGCTGGGGCGATGCATCGGACCGACGCGTCACCCGCTGCGGTTTCCGCGATCCGGTTCGGCTTCGGTCGCGGCCATTTGTTCGTCCGGATTGACGGGGCTCAGCCGTTGCACGACCTGCTCAATCGCGGTGAGGTGCGCCTGACGTTTGTGGCGCCTGAGGGCGTTCAGTTCGTTGCCGCGATGAACGACGGGCGCCCCGTCGGGCGGTATCGCGAGCAGGCCAAGACGCCTTCCGGCTGGCGCGATCGAGGGGCCGGCGGAGCATCCGTCGCGGCCGGGGACGTCCTCGAACTGTCGCTTCCGTTGGCGGACTTGTCCCTGTCTCCCGGGCAGGCCGTGGCATTCGTCGTCGAGGTCCATCTGGCGGGGGTCGAGCTCGAACGGCACCCGGCGCAGTCGGCCGATTGCGGCGACGGTGCCGGACCGGACCTTCGAAGCCCGGCAGTGGCGCGCGTAGCACCAACCTTTGGGCAACGGCCCGCAAACGCCTCCGCAATTCATCAACAGGCGTGTTTATCAGGCTATTTGTATTGAGTCTGATAATGTATGTTATGTTAACTAATATTTCAATGTTGCCTGGGAACGGCTTTTCCTCGGACCCAAACCGCCCGTCTTCCCGGCGGGTTTGGCTGCGCCCTACTGCGGCCACGACGCCCCGCCAATCGCGCTGTGCGTTTCCCCCCATCGTGAGTCGCGTGTCTCTTGGTCGTGAATCGGTCGGAGCGCAAATCGGCCGACCGGTCGATCTGGCCGGCCGGCTACTTGGACTTCTTGAGGTCGCGGATGATCGCCTCGAGTGCGTCGATGACTTCGTCGCGGGACGCGCGGCTCTTGGCGAAACTGATCTTCAGGTTGAAGGCCTTGGTCGGCGGCCGATAGGCAAAGATGTAGTGCTTCGGCCGGCCCGCCCTGGGTTTGGCCGCCGCGTCGCGCAAGCCTGCCTGGCGGTTGGCGCCGCCCTGGCCGGCCATCTTTTCGATGAGGGCAGTCATTTTCTCGGGTGTGTCCTGGCGAACTACCTGTAATAGCAATGACTTAGAGGAAATGTCGGCCAGCCGACACAGGTTTCTGACCTCTTCGGGCATCGCCACCAGCGCCAGCGACTCGGTCACCGAGCGTCCGCGACTTTCCGAGGCGCCGCGCGAGGTCCTCGTGGGTATAGCCGCACGCGGCCGCCAGGCCGTGCAGCGCTTCGGATTCTTCGAACGGCGTCAGATCCTTCCGCTGCAGGTTCTCGATCAGCGCGAGCTCGAGCATCTCGGTGTCGTCGACATCGCGGATCACCACCGGCAGCTCGCGCAGGCCGACCTGGACCGACGCCTGATACCGCCGTTCGCCGGCGATGATCTGGAACCGGCCGCCGCGCTGGCGCACGACCAGCGGCTCGAGAATCCCCTTCTCGGCGATCGAGGCGATCAGCTCCGACAGGTCGCCCATGACCTGGCGGGGCTGGTTCGGATTCGGGTCGATCTGGTCGATCGGAATCAGCCGGCCGATCGGCGCGCCGGCCGACGCCGCCAGCGCGTCCACGTAGTGCTCGTCGTGGCGCATGGTCATGGCGTCGGGCAAGCCTCGTCTAGGCACGATCGATGACCTCCTCGCACAGGCTGTAATACTCGGTCGCGCCGGTCGAGTCGGGCGCGAAGGTGAAGATGGATTCCTTGTAGGCCGGGCTCTCTTCGAGGCGGACGCTCTTGGTGATGACGGTCTTGAAGACCTTGCCGCCGAAGACCTTCTGGATCTGGGCGCGGATGTCGCGCGCCAGCGCGGTGCGCTTGTCGTGCATGGTGATCACGACGCCGAGAATGCGCAGCGCCGGGTTCGGCCGCGCCCGCACCTTCTCGATCGTCTCCAGCAGGTCGTCGGTCCCTTCCAGCGCGAAGTACGACGACTGGATCGGGATCAGGAGATGCGTCGCCGCCACCAGCGCGTTGACGGTCAGCAGACCGAGTGTCGGCGGGCAGTCGATGACGATCTGTGGATAGGTCGCGAGCAGCGGCTCGAGCTTGTCCTTCAGGCGGAAATGCGCGTCCATCTCCCCGACCAGCTTGGCCTCGAGCTTGGCCAGCGCGATCCGCGACGGCGCAATCGACAGGTTCGCCATCGGCCGACGGCAGGATGACGTCTGCGAGCGGAATCGTCGGGTCGGCGATGGCGTCGTAGACGCTGCGTCGTCACCTGGGACATGTCCAGGAACGACATGGTGCTGTTGGCCTGCGGATCGAGGTCGATCGAGCAGCGTCCGCTTGCCCCGCAGCGCCAGCGCCGCGGCGAGGTTGATGGCCGTCGTGGTCTTTCCGACGCCGCCTTTCTGGTTGGCAATGGCAACGATCATGGGTGGCCGCGTGTCACGAGAGGACCGGCGGTCATTCTAGCAGACAAGTTGCGGCTGAGCGCCGCGCCGCTACATCTTGTACTTGCCGAGGTCGTCCGGATCGAGACTCTCCAGCCACTTGCTGGAGGCGATCGGCGTCGGTCTTCTCGGGCGTGAAGTCCACCGTCTTGGCGTGGTCGATGACCGCGTCCTCGACGAAGATCGGCGCGCGGGTGCGGAGCGCCAGCGCCATGCGCGTCGCTCGGGCGTGCGTCGATGGCGACGGTGTCGCCGTTCATGGCCAGGTAGATCAGCGCGTAGAAGGTGTTCTCCTGGAGGTCGCAGACGACGATCTTCTGGACCGAGGCCTTCAGGTCGTGGATGACGTTGCGGAGCAGGTCGTGCGTCATCGGCCGCGGCGTGGGGATGTTCTCGATCTGCAGCGCGATGGCGTTCGCTTCGAACATGCCGACCCAGATCGGCAGCACGCGCTGGCCGTCCTTGTCGCGGAGGATGACGATCGGCATGTTGGTGACCGGGTCGACCATCAATCCCTTGATGGTCATTTCGATCTGCATAACACCTTCCACGCTAGGCGCCGGTGGCGCCGCTGTCAATCTGCCCCCACACGCTGTGCGGTCCGGCGCGCTCGATGCGGACCGGCACCGTCCGGCCAATCCAGTCCGCCGGGCCCGGGAGGTTGACCACGACGTTGCTGCTGGTGCGGCCCGATAGCTCGCTTTCGCGGCGCCGACTGGCGGCGTCCACCAGCACGACGGCGGTCTTCCCCACCATGTCGCTCGTTCAGACGCCGTCTGGATGTCCCGCTGCAGCGCCTGAAGCGCCACGATCCGTCGCGTCTTCTCGTCTTCGGACACATCGTCGGCCAGGCGCTTCTCGGCCAGCGTGTTCGGCCGCGGCGAATACTTGAACGAGAACATGCTGTGGTAGCCGCACGCTGGCCGTCAGCGTCATCGTCTCGTCGAAGTCCGCGTCGGTCTCGCCGGGGAACCCGACGATCATATCGGTCGACAGGGCCACGTCCGGCAGACGACGCGCGAATCCGCGCCGACCAATTCGAGGTAGCTCTCGCGCGTGTAACGCCGGCGCATCGCTTCGAGGACGCGCGTCGACCCCGACTGGACCGGCAGATGGAGATGGCGGCAGATCTTCGGCAGCCGCGTCATCGTCGTCGAGGAACCGCGGCGTCACGTGACGCGGATGCGGGCTGGCGAATCGGATCCGCTCGATGCCGTCGATCTCGTGAACCGCTTCGAGCAGCCCGCTGAAGTCGCAGGCGGGGTCGTCCGGCGCCGCGTAGTGATTGACGATCTGTCCGAGCAGCTGAACCTCGCGGCGGCCGCTGTCTGCGGCTTCGCGCACCTCGGCCAGGATGTCGGCCTTGGGACGCATCCGCTCGTTGCCCGCGGGTGTACGGCACGACGCAGAAGCTGCAGAACTCGTTGCAGCCCTCGATGATCGTGACGTACGCCTTGACCGGATCGCGCGCGGCGCGTGACTCCAAGCGGAAACGTGACGTCCTCGAACGGATCGAGATTGACGGCGGGGCGTTTCGTCGTCGCCGCCTGCTCGACGAGCATCGGCAGCGTGCGGATGGCCTGGGTGCCGACGATGACGTCGGCGACGCCCGGCGCGCGCTTCAGGATCGCCTCGCCTTCCTGCTGCGCGACGCATCCGGCGACGGCGACGATCGGGATCGTGCCCGCTGTTCAGCGCCCAGCAGCCGCAGCTCGCCGAGGCGGGTGTAGAGCTTGTCCTCGGCCCGCTCGCGCACGCTGCAGGTGTTGATGACGACGACGTCGGCGTCCGCAGCCTCGTTCGGTCGGCTTCGTAGCCAGCCTGCTCGAGCAGGCCGGCCATCCGCTCGGAGTCGTGGACGTTCATCTGGCAGCCGAACGTCTCGATCAGGTATTTACGCGCCACTCAGCTTCGCCTTTGACTGCTTCGCGTTGATCGTTTTGCCGATCTTCGGCCCGTGGATCGTTTTTGCCGCCGGACTTTCGCTTTCGCCTTTCGCTTTCGCCCTGCCGGTGATCATCTCGCGGGCGGATTGGCGAAGGCCGTCGGTGACCGCTTCCCCACCGAGCATGCGGGCGAGCTCCTCGACACGCCCCCCGTCGGTGAGACGGCGGACGGTGGTCCGCGTCCGGCCGCCCTCCACCCGCTTTTCGATCACGAACTGCGTGTCGGCATACGCGGCGATCTGCGGCAGGTGCGTGATGCACAGCACCTGGAACGCCGAGCCGAGCGTCCGAAGTTTCCGGCCGACCACGTCGGCGACGCGGCCGCCGATGCCTGCATCGACTTCGTCGAAGATCAAACCCGGCGCGGAGTCGCTCGGCGGGCGATCGACCGCGTCGCTGAACCCGTGGCGGGATGTGGCGGTCAGCGTCTTGAGCGCGAGCATGACGCGCGACAGCTCGCCGCCTGAGACGATGCGCGCCAGCGGCCGAAGATCCTCGCCAGGGTTTGGCGAGACGAAGAACTCGGCCGCGTCGATGCCGCGCGCCGTCCAGGACGCCTCGGGCAGCGGCGCGTCGCCGAAGCGCACCTCGAAACGCGTCTGCTCCATTGCCAGTTCCGCCAGCAGTTCGACGAGCTGACGTCGCGAAGATCTTGGCGAGTCGGCGCCGCTCGGTCGACAGCTTGCCGGCGGCGGCGAGATAGGCCGCTCGCGCGGCAGCGAGCTCGCGTTCGAGCTCGACCGCCTGATCGTCGCCGTTTGCTCGAGATCGGACAGCTCTCGACGCAAGGCGTCGCGCTTGGCGACGACGTCTGCGAGGGTCGGGCCGTGTTTTCGCTTGAGACGTTCGAGCAGAGCCAGACGCTCCTCGACCTGCTGAAGACGCGCCGGAGACGCCTCGATGCTCGTCGCCGTATTCGCGCAGGAAGTGCGCGAGGTCCTCGAGCTGCGACTTGATGACGTCCCGGCCATCGAGGTACGGCTTGAACTGAGGGTCGATGCGCAGCGAGCTCACCGACCCTGCCGCCAGATCCCGCCCAGCCCGGCCAGGACGGCATCGTCACTTTCGTACAAGAGCGCTGTAGCTCTCCGCGCACAGCCGTTCGACGCGGTCAGCGTTCGCGAGCACCTGACGCTGCGCAGCGAGTTCCACGTCTTCGCCCGCGTCCTCGCCGGAAATGGGCTTCAGCTCGGCGCGGTCGAGCTCGCCGAGTTGAAAGGTGATCAGATCCTGACGAGCTGTCCCGGTCGCGCGCGGCGGCTCGAATGCGCGCCAGCCTCTCCTGGATCTGGCGCATCGTTCTCGTAGGCGGCTGCGGTAGGACGTGAGAAGGCGATCGAGTGCGCCGAAGGTATCGAGCGCACCCAGATGCGTAGTCGGATCGAGCAGCGTCTGGTGCTCGTGCTGACCGTGCAGTTCGATGAGCCGCGACGAGAGATCCTTGAGCGCCCCGGCCGTCGCCAGCACGCCGTTGACGAAAGCGCGGCTCCGTCCCTGGGCTGTGATCTCGCGGCGCACCAGGAGTTCTTCGCCGCCGTTCTCGAAAATTGCCTCGATCGTCGCCGCGTCCTCCCCGGTACGAACGAGGTCACCCGACGCGCGGCCGCCGAGGAGGAGCCCGACGGCTTCGACGAGTATCGACTTGCCCGCCCCGGTTTCGCCTGTGAGCACGTTGAAGCCAGGGTCGAATTCGACCTCGACCGAATCGATGACCGCGAGATGTTTGACGCGAAGAAACCGCAGCATGCGAAAAAATCACGAAACAAAGGGAAAGCGAGAGAACTCCAATCCTAACATAGGTTTGACAGCCATTTCACGCCATGATACAGTTCGGCACATCGCGCTGTCCCAGCGGCGCACAGCTATGTCTCGGAGGGCCGTTTGCGCACGCTTGGAAGCCCGCTGGTCGCCCTGCTCCTGCAGGCGCCCGCTGGAGTTGCGTCCGAAAGTTCACACACCGGCATTTTCGGTCTCCTAACTGGTTCCTGGCTCACGATCGCGGTCATCGGACTGCTCGGCTTTTTCTCGATCTGGTCCTGGGGCATTTTCCTCTACAAGTGGTGGGCGTTTCGTCGCGCGGCGCGACAAAGCGCGCAGTTTCTCGAAGTCTTTCGCCGCAGCAACAAGTTCTCGGAGGTCCAGGCGGTGTGCCGCTCGCTCGCCGAGAGTCCGCTCGTCGGCCTCTTTCAGACTGGCTATGCGGAGCTGACCGCGCAGCTGCGTCAATCGGCGCCGCCCGAGCCGGCAAGCAATCCCAATCCGCGCGCGCCGGCTGGACGTCCTACCCTGAAGAGTCTGCCCGCAGTCGATCGGGCGCTGCTGCGGGCCGCGGCGGTCGAAGTGAACAAACTCGAAAGCTGGGTTTCGTTTCTGGCGACCACGGCGAGCATGACGCCATTTGTCGGGTTGTTCGGCACCGTGTGGGGCATCATGATCGCATTCCAGAAAATCGGCGAAACCGGTTCGACCAGCCTGCAGGCCGTCGGGCCAGGCATCGCCGAGGCGCTGGTCACCACTGCTGCTGGACTGGCTGCCGCGATTCCGGCGGTGATGTTCTACAACTACCTGTCGCAGCGTACGAAGCTGTTTGCATCAGAAATGGACGATTTCGCGATGGAGTTCCTCAACATCGCGGAGAGGAATTTCACGTAGATGCCGAAGCTCGGATCCGCCGGCGCTTCCTCGTCCGGTCGCGGCCGTCAACGCCGCGTCTCGTCGTCGCTCGCTGAGATCAACGTCGTGCCGCTGGTGGACGTGATGCTGGTGCTGCTCATCATCTTCATGGTCACCGCGCCGATGATTCAGCGCGGCATCGACGTGAAGCTGCCGGTCGCCACGCGAGCCGCGACGGTGGTCGGAGAACGCGTCGAAGTGACCGTCCCCGCGGCCTATCGCGATTCGCACTTCGTGTTCGTCGGCACCGATCGGGTCCGGGCGGAGGACTTGCAGGAGCGCATCCGGCAGAAGATGGAGAACGGCCACGCGAAAGAGGTCTACCTGCGCGGCGACGCCACGGTGCAGTACCAGGAACTGATGGACGTGTTCGTGCGCCTGAAGAACGCCGGCGTGCAGAACGTGGGGCTGGTCACCAGGATGCCGGGCGAGCGCTGATGGACGTCACCGATATTCTGCGCGATCGGATGCAGACGCCGGCCGGTCTGCAGCGGATGATCTCCGCGTCGATCGCGGCGCACGGGCTGCTGGCCGCCGTGATCATTTTCGCGCCCGGTGGCCTGCTCACCCACCGCGCTGAAGAACAGCGGCCGGTGATGACGATTTCCCTCAGCGGCGGCGGCGATGGTCCCCGGAACGGTGGGATGACGACGATGGGTGGACGGCCGGTGCAGGCGGTGGCCGACGACGCCGCCAAGCGTGCCGCGATTACTCCGCCGGCGGCGAAGACGCCTGAAATGACGGAGCCTCTGCCGAACGCAAAGCAGACGAAGGTGACCAAGACACCGCCGCCAGTAGTCAAGGAAGCGCCCGATCAGGCACGCGGGCGGACGCCGACGAAGGGCGCGCAGCCGTCACCGGGTTCGACGGTGTCGGACACCGGCGTCCGCGGCCAGGGGTTCGGGCTGTCAACCGGCGGCGGGCCAGGCACCGGCTCGACCCTCGACGTGCAGGATTTCTGCTGCCCGGCCTACATCGCGCTGATGGTCGAGCGAATCCGCTCGGCGTGGCAGCGGAATCAAGGCACGCCCGGAGAGACCATCGTCAAGTTCACGATTCAACGCGACGGCAGCCTCTCGAACACGGCGGTCGAGCGCGGCAGCGGCACCTTTACGCTGGACGCGGCGGCGCAGCGCGCGGTGCTGCAGACCCGGACCTTGCCGCCGTTGCCGGCCGAATTCCCGAATCCGACATTGACTGTTCACCTGAGTTTTCAATACCAATGAAACAGACACTCTTAACGGGCGTGGTGGCGCTGGGACTGCTCGCCGCGTGGCCGCACGCCCAGCAGCCTCCGCAAACGCCGGCCTCGCAAACGCCGCCGCAGCAGCAGCCCAGTGACATCGGCGCCACCATCAGCGGTGATGCCGGGAGCGCTCCCCGTCTGGCCGTGCCGCCATTCATCGCGCTCAGCAAAGACGCCGAGACCGTAGCAGTGGCGAAAACCGTCGCCGATGTGCTGTGGGACGATCTGAATTACGAGCGTGAATTCACGTTCATCCCCCGCGACGTCTACGCGTCGGTCCCGCCGGCAACGTCGTTTGCCGACGTTCCGTTCGACCGCTGGCGCGAGCTCAACGCGGACGGCGTCATCGTCGGCACCGTGGAAAAGGTCAGCTCGGGCTTCAAGGTCGAGATGAAGATGTTCAACGTGCGGACGCATCAGGCGGTGTATCCGCGTCAGTACAACGGATCGAACGCGCGCCTGTTCGCGCACACGATGTCGGACGAGATCCACAAATCGCAGCGGGCATTGAACGGCGTGGCGATGTCGAAACTGGTCTTCGATTCCGACCGCGATAACGAGCGCATGACCGGTACCGTCCAGAATCGCAACAACAAGGAAATCTACATCGCCGACTACGACGGCGAGAATCAGCGTCGGGTCACGGTCGGCAAGACGCTCAATATCTCGCCGCGCTGGTCGCCCAATGGCCGGTCGATCGCCTACACCTCGTATCGCCGCGGCGGCGGACAGATCTTCATCTCGAACATTTTCCAGGGCACGATCGAGGAAGTGACCAAAGGCGAAAAGATCGGTGAGAACTGGCTGCCGGCATGGTCGCCCGACGGCACCCGCGTCGCGTTCACGTCGACGCGCGACGGCAACCCTGAGATCTACGTCGCCAACCGCGACGGATCGAACGTGCGGCGACTCACCAACAACCCGGCGATCGATATCACCCCGACCTGGTCGCCATCCGGCACGCAGATCGCGTTCACTTCGGACCGCTCCGGTTCGCAGCAGATCTACGTCACCGCCGCGGACGGCGGCGGCACGGCGCAGCGGATTACGACTGAATCGTACTGCGACCGCGCCACCTGGTCGCCGGCGCCGTACAACGAACTCGCCTACGCGTCGCGCAACGGCCCCGGCTTCGACATCCACATTCTCGACATGGCCACGCGCCATATGACGCCGCTGACGTTCGGGGAAGGCACCAACGAGAGTCCGGCGTTCTCGCCGAACGGCCGGCACATCGCGTTCATGTCGACGCGATCCGGGAAGTCGCAGATTTTCACGATCTCCCGCGACGGCAAGGACGTCCGGCAGATCACAAGAACCGGCAACAATGAAATGCCGGATTGGTCAAAACTACCGGAGACCCGCCCATGAATCGCGCTCGACGAATCGTCCTGCAGTTTGCCGCCGTCACCGCCGTGATCGTCGCGGTTGCCTGCCACAAAAGTGCGCCGCCGGTGGTCCGTCCGACCCCACCGCCGCCACCGCCGGCGCAGGACACCGTGCCGCCGCGACCGCCTGCTCCGCCCGCTCCGGCGCAGGAACCGGTCGCCGTTCCGCCCGAGCCGATCCGCGACGACGCCATCGCCTCGGCATCGATCGACGATCTCAACCGCAGCTCGCCGCTGAAGCCGGTCTTTTTCGAGCTGGACAGCGAGCGATATCAGCGCAGCTGGGCAGAAAGTCCTCGACGACGACGCCGCCCTGCTGAAGAGGTATACGACGTGGGCGGTGACCATCGAAGGACACTGCGACGAGCGCGGGACCGCCGAGTACAATCTCGCTTTGGGTGAACGGCGTGCGGTCAACGCCCGTGCTTATCTGGTGTCGCTCGGCATCTCCGCCGATCGGCTGCACATCGTGAGCTACGGCAAGGAGTTTCCGTTCGATCCCGGTCATGATGAAGTCGCGTGGGGGAAGAACCGCCGCGCGCATTTCGTCATCACCGCCAAGTGAGCAGATTTATGAGACAGAGACTTTGCAGCTTGCTGCTCGCCATCACGCTGGCCGCCGTCTGCGCCGCGCCGGCGTCCGCCGCCAACAAGGAACATCAGCAACTGATGGCCGACCTCCGAATGCTGCAGGAACAGTCGCAGGTGCTGCAGAACCTGCTCGGAACGCTGACCGATGCGTTGAAAGCGGTGAACGCCCGGCTCGATCAGCAGGCCGAGACCAACCGTAAGGCGTTCGCCGACCAGAAGCTGGTGGTCGACAACCTCACGGGTGATGTCCGCATCATCCGGGAGAAGATGGACGACAACAACGTCCGCATCGGCACGCTGACCCAGGAAGTGGACTCGCTGCGCCAGTCGCTGCAGCAGATGAACGCGCGCCCGACGGCGGCCGCGTCCGACCCGGGAGCCGCGGCCGCGCCGGGTGCCGGCGTTCCCGCTGTCGCCACGCCCGACAACGCCGCCACCACTGCGCCGGCGCCGTCGCTCAACGCTTCGCCGACCCAATTGTGGGATGCGGCCTACGCCGACTACACCGCCGGTCAATACGATCTGGCGGTCGATGGCTTCACGACCTACATCAAGACGTTTCCGAAGTCCGATCGCGCCGACGATGCGCAGGTGCTGATCTGCGGTTCGTACCTGAACGACAACAAAAACGACAAGGCGGCGCAGGCCTGCGATCTCGTCATCCGCAACTATCCCGGTACGAACTCGGTGCCCGAGGCGTACTGGCGCAAAGGTCTCGCCCTGGCGAACCTCAAAGACATGGCGGGTGCGCGCGCGGCGTGGGAAGCGCTGATCAAACTTTATCCGGACAGCGGTGACGCCACGCTGGCGAAGCAACGTCTCGACGGTCTGAAGAAACCGTGATCGCGGAAGAATCGCTGATCAGATCGAGTAGAATCGACGGCTTATGGGAAGCGTGAACAAGGTCATTCTGGTCGGCAATCTCGGACGCGATGCCGAGTTGCGTTACACGCCCGGCGGCGCGGCAGTCGCGACGTTGAACATGGCGACCACCGAAGTGTGGAACGACAAGGGCGGTCAGCGCCAGGAAAAGACCGAGTGGCACCGCATCGTGTTGTGGGGCAAGACCGCGGAGTCGCTGAACGAATACCTCACCAAGGGTAAGCAGATTTACGTCGAAGGCCGTCTGCAGACGCGTCAGTGGGACGACAAGGACGGCAATAAGCGCTACACCACCGAAATCCGCGGCGATCGCGTGGTGCTGCTCGGAGGCGGCGGCGGTGGTGGCGGGAGCCGCGGCGGCGGAGCGGCGCGCGGCGGCGCCAGCGAGGACATGGGCGGCCACTCAGCTCCCGGCCCGGACGGACCGGACCAGCCGCTCACAGACGACGATATACCCTTCTGAAGATTTGAAGATTTTAGGACTTGGAATCTGAGGATATATCTGAGGGTTGGTGAGGCGACGGGACCTCCAGTCGTGCGTTGAGGCGGCGTGTTCGCTCTCAAATCTTCAGACAAATCCTCAGATTCTGAAATCCAAAGATCCTCAAATCTTAGGATCTTCCCGCCCGTATCTGTCTTCCAGTCTGACCACATCGTGTAATTCCGGCGTCGACACTTCGAAGATGTCGCAGTCTTCGATCGCCGTCATGCGATGGACCGTCTTCGCCGTGACGTGGACGCGTTCGCCGGGCAGCATCTCGCGCCTGGTCAGCGTGCCGCCGACTTCGATCTCGAACAGCATCTTCCCCGACTGCAGGTAGATCGTCTCGTCCTTGATGTTGTGGTACTGCAGGCTCAGTGCATGCCCGGCGTTCACGTGGATCAGCTTGCCCACATATCGATCAGTCTTCGCCCAGTGGAGCTCGTATCCCCAGGGCTTCTCGACTCGTGAAATCTGCTCACTCACGATGGCACTCCCTTGATCGGTGTCAGGCGGCCGACGGCGGCCGACAATTCGCGTTCGATGTCTTCAACGGTCGCCAGGCGCATCACCCGCCGGGCCAGCGCCTTGAGGTCGGCGATGCGGCATTCCGCCAGCACTTGCCTGGCGACCGGAATGGCGCCAGGCGTCATGCTGAACTCGGTGAGGCCGAGGCCGACGAGCAGGGTCAGCAGGGCCGGATCCGACGCCATTTCGCCGCACAGCGACACCGGAATGCGCCGGCGCGCGGCGGCCCGCCGCACCATCAGAATCAGTCGCAGAATCGCCGGGTGCAGCGGCTCGTAGAGGCGCGACACGCGTTCGTCCGCCCGGTCGACCGCGAGGCAGTACTGGATGAGATCGTTGGTGCCGATGGTGAAGAAATCCACCTCGCGCGCCAGCAGATCCGCCGTGTAGGCGGCTGCCGGAATCTCGATCATGACGCCGATCGGGACGCTCGGCACCGTCTCGCCCCGGCGTCGCAGATCCGGGCGGCCGCCTCCACGATGGCGCGCGCCTCCCGCACCTGCTCGACGCTCGACACGAACGGAAACATGATCCGCAGCTGCCCGTGACGGGCGGCGCGAAGCAGCGCGCGCAACTGAACCTGGAAGACGTCGGGTCGCGCCAGGCTGAGCCGCAGGCCTCGCAGACCCTGACGGCTCGCGCGATCCTCGTCCGGCGCCCAGCCCGTTGTCATCGGGTGATGCAGCAGCCGCGAGACCAGCTGTTCTTCGTCCAGGTCGAAAGTCCGGATAGTGACCGGCGCCGGCGCCATGCCTTCAAGCATGCCGCGGTAGATCAGATACTGCCGCTCTTCATCGTCGATGTCGTCCGCCGTGCTGGTGACCAGGAATTCCGAGCGGTACAGTCCGATTCCCTCAGCGCCGGCGTAGCGGGCGGCGACGAGGTCGTCGGGAAATTCGATGTTGGCATCCAGCCGGATGCGGACCCCATCGGCGGTGGCGGCCGGCCTCCGCGTCTGATCGTGGTCGGCGCTGGCGGGACGGCGATCGTCTGCATGCCGCGCCGCCCGCGCCAATTCCTCAGGCGTCGGATCGATCAGCAGCTCGCTGGCCGTTGCCGTCGATCACCACGAGCTGTCCGGCGTGGACGCGCTCGCTCGCGTTGTGCAAACCGACGATGGCCGGGACGTCGAGTGACCGGGCGAGAATAGCGGTGTGATAGGTGCGGCTGCCGGCGTCGGTCGCAAACCCGCGGACCTTGGTCCAGTCCACCTGCGCGGCTATCGACGGCGTCAGTTCGTCGGCGACAATCACCGAGGATTCGTCGAGGTCCTGCAGCAAATCGCGCGGCGTCGCGCCGCCCTTGCGCAGGTTCATGCGCAGGCGCCCGACCAGGTCGCCGACGTCGCCCTTCCGCTCGCGCAGGTACGGATCGGCGACCTCGTCGAACACGCGCGCGGAACTCGTGGAAGACCTGCTGGACGGCCCACTCGGCGTTGACCCGCTGCTCGCGCACGATATCGGCCGCGCGCGGCACCAGCATCGGATCGTCGAGCATCAGGAGCTGGGCGTCGAACAGCGAGGCGAGCTCCGGCCGTTCGGCAGACGACACGCGACTGGATCTCGAGCAGCTGGGTCCGCGAGCGGCTCCGGCTCTCCTCGAGCCGCTGCAGCTCCCGCTCGACCCGAGCCGGCGCGATTTGATAGCGCAGCACCTGATCCCGCTGGATCAGGATGACCGCCCGGCCGGCCACCACGCCCGGCGACACGCCGATGCCCTTCAGACGGCGCATGCGTCCTCGCCAAATCCGGATTGGACGAGCCCCACCAGCGCGTCCACGGCTTCGCGCTCGTCGGCGCCGTCCGCGCTGATGGTGATTGTGGTGCCGCGGGCGGCGGCCAGCAGCAGAATCCCCATGATGCTCTTTCCGTCCATCTCGCGGCTGTCGCGCGTCACCCGCACCCGCGCGGTGAAACGGGTGGCCAGGTGCACGAACTTTGCGGCCGCGCGTGCGTGCATGCCGAGCCGATTGACGACGGTGACGGGCTGGGACGTCATGCTGGCCGATCAGGCACTGGTTTTCTCGGACCGCAGCAGATCTGACGCGACCCAGATCGCGCTGCGCCCGTGGTCGCGCATTTCCTTCGCCACCGCGGCAAGGTCAGACGACCGGCGCAGGCCCGCGAGCTTGATCAGCATCGGCAGGTTGACGCCGGTGATGACCTCGAGCCGGTCGGTTTCGAGGAACGTCATCCCGAGGTTCGACGGCGTGCCGCCGAACATGTCGGTCAGCAGCAGCACACCCTCCTCACCCCGTACGCGCTCGACCGCCTGGGCGATATCCTCCCGCGCGTCGTTCACATCGTCGTGCCAGCCGATCGACACCGCCGTGAACTGCGGCAGATCGCCGACGATCATCTCCGCGGCGTTGACCAGCTCGATGGCAAGCTGCCCGTGCGTCACGACCACTACGCCGATCATGCGAGTCCTCCCATTTCACGCCGCCGCGGAAGGCTCTTGAGCCATCCCGTCATCTTAATCCCGTCAACGCATGTCCGAGATCCCGATGTCTCGTCCGCAGTCGTGCGACGCCGAGGCCCGCGAGGGAACGGCGTAAGCGCTCCGCGATCATCACCGAGCGATGCCGGCCGCCGGTGCAGCCGATGGCAATGGTCAGGTAGCTCTTGCCTTCGGCGACGTAATAAGGAATCGCGAAACGGAGGTACTCCTCGAGGCGGTCCATGAACGCCCGCGTCGCGGAATCGCGCTCCATGAACTCGACGACCGAGCGGTCGCGTCCGGTGCGGCGGCGCAGCCCGGGCACGAAGTATGGGTTCGGCAGGCACCGCACGTCGAACACCAGATCGGCGTCAACGGGAACCCCGTGCTTGAATCCGAAGCTCAGGAGCGTGACCACCAGTCGCGCGCTCGCCCGCTCTCGCGACAGGCCCATGAAGAACTGACGCAGCTCGTGGACCGTCATGTCGCTGGTGTCGATGATCTCGTCCGCCAGGGGACGAATGACGTTCAAGGCCGCGCGTTCGTCGCGGATGCCTTCCGCCACCGAACGGTCGGGCGCCAGCGGATGTGGCCGCCGCGTCTCGCTGAACCGGCGGACGAGCGCGGCGTGGCTGGCTTCGAGGAAGATCAGGACCGGGTTGAGCCGCCGCATCTTCCGCAGCTTTTCGGAAAATGCGTGGGAACGACGACAGGAATCCGCCTTCGCGCACGTCGACGACGATCGCCACCTTCTCGATGTCGCCGCCCGCGCGCAGCGACAGCTTCGCGAGCGTCGGGATCAGGGTGGTCGGAAGGTTGTCGACGCAGAAGTAGCCGAGATCCTCGAGTGCGCGAATGGCCTGGGACTTCCCCGATCCGGACAGACCGGTCAGGACGATGAAGGGCTGACCGCCCTTGCGCGGGGCCTGTCCCTTGGCGCGCAGCGCCTTGCCTGCCTTGGGCGCGGAAGCCGTGGCCTTCACCGATGCCGGCTTTGCGCGTGCCGCCGCCACTCGAGGCGGTTCGCGGCGTTTGCGTGGGGCCGCACTCACTGCGATTCTCCGGTCTCGATTTCGTCGTCTTCTTCCTCGAGCGCGGGCAAGGCTTCGTCGCGCAGGGTGCGTTCGAGTCGATCGGCGAGGGCGCGAGCTGCGTGGTGGCCGCGCGATCGCAGCAGCTGATTTCTGGCCGCCACCTCGACGAGGATCGCGACGTTGCGACCGGGCGCGACCGGCATCCGGATCAGCGGCACCCGCAGTCCCAGCAGTCTCGTAGAACACGTCATCGAGGCCCAGCCGCTCGTATTCGCGCCTCGGATCCCAGCGCTCGAGCTGCACCACCAGCTCGACACGCTTGGACGATCGGGTTGACGCGATGCCGAACAGTTCGTTGATGTTGATGACGCCGAGTCCGCGCAGCTCCATGTGATACCGCGTCAGCTCGGGACAGGTGCCGATCAGCACCGTGTCCTGACGGCGGCGGAGCTCCACGGTGTCGTCGGCCACCAGCCGATGGCCGCGGACGATCAGATCGAGTGCGCACTCGCTCTTGCCGATGCCGCTCTCGCCGACGATCAGCACGCCGAGCCCGAGGACGTCCACCAGAACAGCGTGAATCATCACGCGTTCGGCCAGCGAATCCTCGAGCAACGAAGACAGCTTGGCAATGGCGGGCGGCGTTGCCACTGCCGTTTTGAGCACCGGCAGGTTGGCGCGCTCGGCCTCGACCGCCAGCTCGGGAGGCGGCGCGAAACCGCCGGTGATGAGCACGCAGGGAAAGTCCAGCGTCAGCGCCAGGCGCAGCGACGTGAGGCGCGCCGCCGCGTCGAGGCTTTCGAGATACCGGATTTCACTCGCGCCGAAAATCAGGACGCGCCCAGGCTTGAGGTATTCGTGGAACCCGGCGAGCGCGAGGCCGGTCTTCTGGATGTGCGGACTGGTGATCGATCGCCCGAAACCGCCGGCGCCCGCCAGCAGCTCGAGCGGGAGTCCCAACGCCTCGGTCCGCGAGGCGAGAAGCGCGCCGACAGTGACGCCGCTGTTCACTCGGATTCGGTTTCCACGAGCGTCAACTGCCCGTTCGCGCGACGGTACAGCACGCTGACGAGGGAGGTCTCGATGTCGCGAAAGATCACGACGCCGTCGCCGTCGAGCGCCCGTGTCGCGTCAGCGAGCGACATCGCCGCGGGAGCGTGACGGGTGGTCTCGACGATCCGCGGCCGCTGAGGACGGGGCCGTGGCGCGCGCGCTGCAACCGGGCTCTTCGCGCCAACTGCGGCCGGCAACGCCGCCTCACCTTTCGAGGCGCGGCGCTTGCGGCCCTGCCATTTGCCCTTGATTTTTCCTGCCTGGTGCACGAGACGGGCGACGCCGTTGGTGACGGCGCTCTCCCACCCATCCGCATCAGCCACGGCGTGGAGGAAGGTCTCGCCGCGCGCGTGCAGCGTCAGCTCGATGCAGTGCCGGTGACGCTCCTGCTTCAGGACGCACTGGGCAGAAACCGCGCGGTCGTTGAGCACTCGCTCGAGCTTGTTGAGTTTGGTGTCGATGAGCCGGCGCAGGTCCGGGGTGATGTCGACGTGACGTCCGGTGAGTTCGAGGCGCATGTGGTCGCCTTTTCAGTAAAGAACTTTCCTTTGATTCGAGGTCGGAATCTTCAGTTCTTCGCGGTATTTCGCAATCGTCCGGCGGGCCAGGACCAGTCCTTCGCGCTGCAGGATGCTGACGATCTTCGAATCGCTCAGCGGCTTGCGCGGGTCTTCGTTCTCGATGATCTTGCGGATGCGCTGCTTGATCGTGACCGACGAGACGCTCTCGCCGTACGAGCTGCTGATGCCGCTGTGGAAGAAGTACTTCATCTCGAACACGCCCTGCGGCGTGTGCATGTACTTGTTCGTCACCACGCGGCTGACCGTCGATTCGTGCATGCCGATGTCGTTGGCGACGTCGCGCAGCACCAGCGGCCGCAGATGCTCGATGCCGTGATCGAGAAAATCCTTCTGGAAGTTGATGATGCTCTTGGCGACCTTGAAGATCGTCTTCTGCCGCTGCTCCACCGACTTGATCAGCCAGAGCGCCGACCGGAACTTGTCCTTCACGTAGGCGCGGGTTTCGTCGGTGTTGTCCGACGCGCTCTTGTCGAGCAGGCGGCGGTACACCGGGCTGATGCGCATCTGCGGCAGGCCGTCTTCGTTGAGGACGCATACGTACTCGTCCTCGACCTTCATGATGTAGACGTCGGGGATCACGTACTGCGACTGGGTGGGATTGAACCGGCTGCCCGGCTTCGGATCGAGATGCCGGATGATCTCGATGTGCTCCTTGAGATCGTCGATCGTCATCCCCAGCTTGCGGGCGATCTCCGGCACCTGGTGGTTCTGCAGCAGTCGCAGGTGCTCGGTGACGATCTTCTCGGTCGGCGTCCCCTCGAGGCCCAGACTGTCGGAGCTGCAGCAGCAGGCATTCCTGCAGGTCGCGCGCCGCCACGCCGGTCGGATCGAAGCTCTGAATCAGTCTCAGCGCGCGCTCGACTTCGTTCACCGGCCACGAACCCATGGCCGCCAGCTCGTCGAACGACGCCACCAGATACCCGTCGTCGTCGAGATTGCCGATGATGGCGGTGCCGATCTCGCGCAGCAGGCTGTCGTCGGTCTGCATCGACAGCTGCCACATCAGGTGATCGGTCAGCGAGCTCGCGGTCGAGAGCGTGTTCTCGATCGGCGGCAGCTCCTTGACCTCCTGCGGCGCCTTGGGACGGTAGCCGTCGTCCAGATAGTCGCCGAAGAAGTACTCGTAGTCCTGGTCGTCCCAGGTGTCGGTCTTGTTGCCCTGGGCGTCCTGCTCGGTCTTCTCCTGAGCGGGCGCCGCCTCGGCCGGCTGCAGTTCCTCGGTCGGCACTTCCTCGAGCATCGGGTTCTCGACCATCTCCTGGTTGAGGAGATCCGAGAGCTCCAGCGTCGACATCGGCAGCAGCTTGATGGCCTGCTGCAGCGACGGCGTCAGAATGAGCTTCTGAACGAGCTTCGTGTGAAGTTTTTGCTGAATACCCATGAACGACGCGTGTCAGCTACCTGATGTACTGAGTCTATGCAATTCTCAGGCCTATTCTAGTCCAACCGGAACTCGGCCCCCAGATAAATCCGCCGGACCTCCTCGTCCGCCGCCAGGCTGTCCGGTGTCCCGCTCTTGAAAATGACCCCTCCATGGACGATGTAGGCTCGATCGGTGATGCGCAGGGTCTCACGAACGTTGTGATCCGTGATCAGCACGCCGATGCCCCGTTCCTTCAGGTGAAAGATGATCTTCTGGATGTCGCTGACGGCGATCGGGTCGATCCCGGCGAACGGCTCGTCGAGGAGAATGAATTTGGGCGACATCACCAGGGCGCGGGTGATCTCGGCCCGGCGCCGCTCGCCGCCTGACAGCGTGTGGGCCGGCGACTGCGCCAGACGGAGTCAGATTCAGCTCCGCAAGCAGTTCTTTCAGCCGCGTCCGGCGCGTGGCCCCATCGAGATCCATCGTCTCGAGGATGGCCAGGATGTTCTGCTCGACCGTCAGTCCACGGAAGATCGACGACTCCTGCGGCAGGTAGCCGATGCCCTTTCGCGCGCGGATGTACATCGGATCGTCGGTGACGTCCTGACCATCGAGCTCCACGCGGCCCGAATCCGGCGCGGTCAGCCCCACCGTCATGTAGAACGTCGTCGTCTTGCCGGCGCCGTTCGGGCCCAGCAGACCGACAATCTCGCCGGACGAGACGTCGAGGCTGACGCCGCCGACCACAGTACGCCCGCCGTAGGATTTGGTGAGGTTATGAGTGCGAAGGGTGGCCATCGAGTGTCAGCTGGTGCACTTCCCGTTGCCGCCCTTGGTCTGCGTCCGGGTCTGCCGATTACCGTCGACGACGATGTTATCGGTCGACTTGATGAAGGTCAACGTGCGGCCGGTCGTTTCGCGCTCGCACTCGTCGACGATTTTCACGGGTGTGCCGACAATCACGTATTTCTCGTCGCTGGTCGTGTAGACCATGGTTTTGCCCTTGGTTTCGCGATTCTGCTCACGCAGCGTGAAGTTTTCGTATGCTTCAGCGCGATCGAGTTCGTCGCCTGACGGCTTCAGATACAGCACGATACGGTCTGCGGTCATGTCGCCGTCCGGTCCGTTCATGTGCGCGTCGCCGGTGTAGGTGAGCCGCCGCGTCGCGTCGTCGTACGTGAAATCCTTCGCCTGCGCCGTCGACCGCTGCCGCTCGGTCTTCTTGTCCTTGTCGGTCGATTCGAGCACGGTCGTTGACGTCACGTTGCCGGTCGCGCCGAGGTTGCCGGCCTTGTTGTCCACGACGATGGTGTCGCCCTTGATAGTCGTGTCGGTCTGGAACAGTCGCGCGCTGCCGGTGTAAGTGCCTTTAGCTGTGGTTCCGTCGTAGTCGAGGCTGTTCGCCACGACGATGACCGGCTGGTCCTGCTTCAGCATCGTCGGCAGCTTGACGTCGTTGCCCGCTTCGCCACCCTTGCCCTGCGAGGCCGGTTTCAACTCGCTTTTGACGTTGCCTTCCGCCTTCACCTTCGGCCCTTCCAGGGTGATGTCGATTTTCACCGCGTCCACGACGATCTGCTGGTTGACGACGTGCGGAACGACTGCGCCCGGCTCGCTGCCGGAGAGGGCGAGCGTGCCTTGATCCAGATCGTAGCGGCCCACCGCTGCCACGGCTGCCATCGAACCGTCCTCGAAATGCACTGCTCGGGAAAACCTCGCATCCTCGATCGAACTCATGCCCGGCTTCAGCCCGAGGTCGAGGGTCATCGCCCTGGCGGCGCGGTCCACTCCGGATCCAAGCTCGCGGTACTGGACGTTGCCCGTGAACACCGCACGCGTCAGTCCGCGGCCGGCTTCACCCTTGGCATCGAGTGCGGTGGATCGAATCGTCCGCCCGGGCACGCCGGCCTCGGGCGGAAAGGTCAACTGCACGGCTTCCCGGCCGACGAGCGCCGTCGGCGTCGAGCCGTCGGCGGCCAGGGCGATGTCGAGTGTGGACGCCGCGATCTGGCGGCCCGGCTTGCCGGTTTCGCCTGCGAGCTGGATCAGGGCGTTGCCGCTGACCAGGGCGTGCTCGATGGTGTCGCCGCCGTCACGGTATTTCAGATTCGCCTGGCTGCCCGTGAGTGATTGCAAGGCGCCGGGCGCGGCCTTTGGAGTCGCAATTCGCGCCCCGTCGCGCAGTTCGACTGTGTCGATCCGCTTCTCGTCCGCGGTCAGCACCGCGAGCACGTTCTGGGCCTCGATGTTCTGGTTGGTCCGTTTGATTTTCACGTCGCCCACGAATCGCATGTATTTGTCGCGCCGCGCGAACTCGGCGGACCTGGCGGTGACGTCCATCGCGCCTTCGCCGTGTTCGTCGGCAGTGACGTTGATGACCGCCTGATCGAGAATCGACATGACGTCGCGGTTCTTGTCCCAGGTCATCCCGACGCCGTGACCGGTCATGTGGCCGCGCATGTACTCAACCGGTCCATCGGCACGGACGGTGGCGTCAGCATCGGCGTAGGTCGCGTGCTCAGTCCGCACGGCCATGCCGTCGGAGCCCTCGAGCCTGACGTCGCCGTCCAGATTCATCACCGACTCGCCCTTGCCGATATGTCCTTCCTTGCTCTGAATGGTGAAGGTGCGGTTGCCGTTGCGCTCGTCGGTGACGATGGTGACGCCGATCATCTTGCTCGAGCCATCGGCTTCAATCAGTTGTTTCTGCGATTTGATGTGGACGTCTTCCCGCGACTTCTGGAAGCTGCCCACCTCGCCGCCGGTAATTTCAACGACGGCGTTCGGGGCGGTTCGGACCGGGGCGACGGGCGCCACCACGGTCGTGCGTCCTTTGAATTCACGAAACACGAACACCGCAAACACGACGCCGAATACGGCGATCGACAGACGGGCGCGCCGTTGCCAGCGGGTCATGTGAGGTCAGGACTTCTTGAGGTCGGCCAGGGTGAGCTCCACGTAGGTCTCGCCATTGTACTGATTCTGCTCGAGCGAGAAGGCCACGTCGAGGGACGCCTTGTGCTCGGTCGAGGTACTCGTGACGCTCGGCGGCCCGCCAGGCGACGGCGCGGAAGATGCGGCCCTCCTGCTTGAGCGACATCTTCAGGTGCCGCTCCTTCAACTTGCGCGGACCGTCGACGATCTCGACGCCTCGCGCTGAGAAGACCGGGCGCGGATTGCCGGCGCCGAACGGCGCCAATGAATAGATGCCGGCGGCGACGCCGCCGGTGATCGCGCGGAACGCCAGGTCGCTGTCGATACGGAGCCGCGGCATCAGATCGTCGGGACCGAGCGTCTCGTCCGCCACTTCGTTCACCGCCAGGCGCAGTTCGCGAATGCGGCCCGCATCCATCGTCAGACCGGCGGCCTGTTTGTGGCCGCCGAACCGCGTCAGCAGCCGTGCGCAGCGCTCGAGCGCGGCCAGCATGTCGAAGCGTGAGAAGCTGCGACATGAGCCGTGCGCGATGTCGCCGTCAACCGACAGGACGATCGCCGGCCGGTGAAAGGCGTCGACGAGCTTTGACGCCACGATGCCGATGACGCCTCGATGCCAGCCTTCGCCGGCCACCACGAGAATCGTGCGCGCGCCGACCTCGGGGTCGGTCTGCACGATCTTCTTGGCGGCGGCCAGAATCTCGGCCTCTTCTTCCTGGCGCTTGACGTTCTCGCCGTCGAGTTGCAGCGCCAGTTGCACGCACCTCTTCCGCCATCGCCTCGTCTTGCGCGAGGAGAAGCCGGGTGGCGATATCCGGCGTGCTCATGCGCCCCGCGGCGTTGACCCGTGGCGCGAGCATGAAGCCGATGTGATAGCTGTCGATGGTCTTGCCGGTCGAGTCCTGAGACGTCGAGCAACGCGCGCAGACCGACTTTGTGCGGTCCTTTGGTCAGCAACTCCAGGCCGATCTTGGCGATCACCCGGTTTTCGCCGACCAGCGGCACCACATCCGCCAGCGTCCCGATCGCCGCCACCTTGATGAAACCCGGCAGCCAGTTGTCGCGGCCGGCTTTGCGGCACAGCGCCTGAACCAGCTTCAGCGCGACGCCGACGCCTGCCAGGTTCTTGTCCGGATAGCTGCAGTCGTGCCGCTTGGGGTTGATCACCGCCAGCGCCAGCGGCAGCTCGCTGTCGGGCTCGTGGTGATCGGTGATGATCAAATCGACGCCGAGTTCGCGGGCGCGAAGCGCCGCATCGGCGCCGCGGATGCCGCAGTCCACCGACACGACCAGCGCGACGCCATCGGCGTGGAGCCGTTCGATCGCGGCCGGCTGCAGCCCATAGCCGTCCTTCAGTCGCTCCGGGATGAAGTGCGTGACGTCCGCGCCGAGCAACTCGAGCGCACGGCGCAGGATCACGGTGGATGTGATCCCATCGACATCGTAGTCGCCGTGGATCGCGATCCGTTCCTTGCGGGCGATCGCGGCCATGATTCGATCGACCGCGACGCTCATATCCGCAAGGCCCATCGGATCGTGCAGATGATCGAGCGATGGGTTCAGGAACCGGCTCGCCTGTTCCGGATCGGAGAGGCCGCGCTGGCACAGCAATCGCGCGACGATCGGCGGTACGTCGAGCGCCGCCGCCAGGCGTTCGGTCGCCGGGTCGTCACAGGCGAGCGCGTCCCAGCGGGGACCAATTGTCGGCATCTAACGGCGCTCCGATTGCTTGACGGATCGGCTCAACACAAAGGACACCAAGGACACGGAGGTCATTACCGGACAGACTCATGAAGCCAAACGAGGCGAGTCGAATAGTGATCGGGGCCGCGATGAAGGTGCATAGCGCTCTCGGTGCCGGTGTCCTCGAGAGTGCGTGCGATGCGTGTCTGTACTACGAATTGTCTCAGGCTGGATTGAGCTTTGAACACCAAGTCAGCCTTCCAGTTGTCTATCGCGGCGTCAGATTGAAAAGCGCCTACCGCGTCGACTTCATTGTCGAAGGATGCCTCGTCGTTGAGCTGAAGTGCGTGGAAGTTCTCTTGCCGGTTCATCGCGCCCAACTCCTCTCGTATCTGCGATTGAGTCGGCATCCACTCGGTCTCTTGCTCAACTTCAACGTGCCGCACTTCCGATTGGGCATCCACCGAGTGATCAACGCACCTGAATCCGAGTTGTAGTGCCTCCGATTCTTCGTGTCCTTGGTGTCCTTTGTGTCGAATCGGCCGCGGGAAGAGACTACCCGGCCTCGATGAAATCAATCCCTGCCCTACCCATGTTTCTGAACTTTGTGTAGCGCGCCTCGAGTCGCGCCTCGCTGGTCATCGTGCTCACTTCCGCGAGGACACGAGTGAGGACCGCGTCCACCGACTCGGCAGCCGCGACTGGATCGGTGTGCGCGCCACCGATCGGTTCGCGGATGATTTCGTCGATGATGCCGAAGCCAAGCAGGTCGGGCGCGGTCAGCTTGAGGGCGGCCGCGGCTTCAGCCTTCTTGGTCGCGTCGCGCCAGACCAGCGCGGCGCAGCCCTCCGGCGGGATCACGCTGTAGATCGCGAACTCCTGCATCAGCACGCGGTCGCCGACCGCGATGCCGAGCGCGCCGCCGCTTCCGCCCTCGCCGCTGACGATGACGATGATCGGCGTGTCGAGCGAGCATCATGTCGCGCAGGTTGACCGCGATCGCCTCCGCGACGCCGCGCTCCTCCGACTCGATTCCCGGGTACGCTGCCGGCGTATCCACGAAGACGATGATCGGCCGATGAAACTTCTCCGCCAGGCGCATGGCGCGCAGCGCCTTGCGATATCCCTCGGGCCGCGCGTAGCCGAAGTTCCGGAAGATCTTTTCCTTGGTGTCGCCGCCCTTGACGTGCCCGACAGCAGCACCGGCTGGCCGCGGTATTCAGCGAAGCCGGTCATGATGGCGTGATCGTCGGCAAAACGGCGGTCGCCGTGGATCTCGGTGAAGCCGGTGAAGAGTCGGCCGATGAAATCCTCGAGCCCCGGCCGGTTCGGATGCCGCGCCACCAGCACGCGCTGCCACGGGGTGAGCGAACGATAGAGGTCGCCGCGGACCGTCTCCATCCGGCGGCGCAGCACGGCAAGCTCGCGATCGATGGCGTCGGTGCGCGGCAGCAGGCTCAGCGCGTCGATCTCTTTCAGCAGCGCGGCGATCGGCTCCTCGAATTCCAGCGTTTCAAGCGGCATATGCAGACCAGTTCTCCGGCGCGACGGCTCGGCGCGGACGGGTCATCGCAGCTCGACCGTGCCCTGACCGACGATTTGCTCGAGTTCCGAGATCAACGCCGGAGACGGGCGGACGCGAATCTGTGAACTGACATCGACTTTCACGCGAAGGCGGTGCGGCGCCTCTCCTGTCTCGACCTCGAACGACACCTTGCGATCGCCGCGGTGCCGCGAAAACACCGCGCCGAGCGATTCGAGCATCCCTCGATCCGCGGGCTTTCGAAAACAGATCGCGACCTCGCGCGCCAGTCGCTCGCGTACGCTGTCGAGCGGCGCGATTTCCGTCGCCAGAATCCGCACCGCTTCATCGTCGCGCTCCAGCTTACCCCGCACGAGCACGCAGCGTACCGGTTTCGATGAACGTCACGGCGCGCTGGAACGCCTCGGGGAAGACCACGATTTCGACGCCGCCGAAGGCGTCTTCGAGCGTGAACACCGCCATCCGATCGCCTTTGCGCGTCTTGAGCTGTCGGACCGCGGCCACGATGCCACCGACCGATGTGTCGGCTTCCATCGGCTTGCGTCCGCCCGGCGCCCCACGCGTCGGCGGCTTCAGCCACGGGCTGCGCATCGGCCAGCTCGGCTACCGTTCTCGCGCCGAACAGCTTCAACGCATCGGCATAGCGGTCCACCGGATGACCGCTCCAATACAAGCCGAGCGTTTCCTTCTCGAACCCGAGCTGCTCGCTCTCGGTCCAGGCGGCGGCAGCGGGGAGTGTGAGGCCCGCCCGGCTGGCGCTGCCGGCGTCGCCCCCGGTCACGGAATCGTCCATGCCGCCGAACAACTGCGCCTGTCCGTCGCTGCGATCGCGCTGCAGCCGCGTCGCCGTACTCGCACGCGGCGTCGACGCTGGCGAACAGTCGCGGACGCAACTCGCGCGTGGACAGCGACTCGTAGGCGCTGCCTTTCGCGAGCGAGTCGAACGCTCCCGCCTTCGTCAGACTCTCGAAGACGCGCTTGTTGACCAGGCGCAAGTCGAGGTCCTCGCACAGCTTCTCGAGCGAGGCGATCCGTCCATGCGCCGCGCGGACGCCGAGCAGTGATTCGATCGCGCCCTCGCCGACGTTCTTGATGGCGGTCAGCCCGAAGCGGACGCCGTTCGGCGTCACGGTGAACCTGAGCTCGCTCTCGTTGATGTCGGGCGGCAGCACCGGAATCTGGCGGTCGCGGCACTCACCGAGGTACAGCGCCAGCTTGTCGGTGTTCTGGGCTTCGATGGTGAGCAGCGCCGCTGCGAAGTGCCAGGGATAGTTCGCTTTCAGGTAGGCGGTCTGATACGCCAGATACGCATACGCGGTCGAATGCGACTTGTTGAAGCCGTAGCCGGCGAAGTGCTCCATCAGGTCGAACAAATGACCGGCCTTCTTCTCGCCGGTGCCCGAGCTTCTTCGCGCCCTCGACGAACTTGCCGCGCATCTTCGCCATGACTTCGGCGTTCTTCTTGCCCATGGCCTTGCGCAGCAGGTCGGCTTCCCCGAGCGTGAACCCGGCAACGACGTTCGAGATCCGCATCACCTGTTCCTGATAGGCGATGACGCCGTAGGTGTCGGAAAGGATCGGTTCGAGCTGCGGCAGCTCGTATTCGATCTCGGTCTTGCCCTGCTTCCGCGCGATGTAATCGTCGACCATGCCGCTGCGCAGCGGACCGGGTCGATAGAGTGCGTTGAGCGCGATCAGGTCGTCCAGCCGCTGCGGCTTCGACTTTGCGCAGGATGTCGCGCATCCCGCTCGACTCGAACTGGAAGATGCCGTAGGTCGCGCCCTCCTGAAACACCTGATACGTCTTCTCGTCGTCGAGCGGCACCGCGTCGATATCGAGAGTGACGCCGGTGGTGCGTTTGATCTCGGCGATGGCGTCGAAGATCAGCGTCAAGCGTGCTGAGGCCGAGAAAATCCATCTTCAGGAGGCCGACGCGCTCGATCTCCTTCATCGACCACTGGGTGACGATTTCGTCGCGCGCCCCCTTGTAGAGCGGCGCGTACTCGGTGATGGCTTTCGGAGCGATGACCACGCCGGCGGCGTGGACCGAGGCGTGGCGGGTCATGCCCTCGAGGCGCCTGGCGACGCTGAGCAGTTCCTTGACCTTGGGGTCGCTGCCCTCCATGTCGCGGAGGATCTGGTTTTCCTCGAGCGCCTTGTCGAGCGTCATGTCGAGCGCCGCCGGAATCTGCTTGGCGACCTTGTCGACGTCGGCGAAAGACATCTCGAGCACGCGTCCGACGTCGCGGACCACCGCCTTCGCCTTCATCGTGCCGAACGTGATGATCTGAGCGACGTTGTCGCGGCCGTACTTGCCGGTCACGTAGTCGATGACCTCGCCACGACGACGTTCGCAGAAGTCGATGTCGATGTCGGGCAGCGAGACGCGCTCGGGGTTGAGGAAGCGCTCGAAGATGAGGTCGAAGTCGATCGGATCGACGTCGGTGATCCGCATGCAGTAAGCGACCAGGCTGCCGGCGGCCGATCCGCGGCCCGGTCCCACCGGAATGCCCTGCTCGCGCGCGTAGCGGATGAAATCCCACACGATCAGGAAGTACCCGGGTACTTCATCTTCTTGATCATGTCGAGCTCGTACGCCAGCCGACGCTCGTACTCGTCGATGGTGTGGCGCAACGTCCCGTTCGCCGCCAGTTCCTGCAGCCGCGGCAGCCGCTGCTTGAAGCCGTCGCGCGCGACCGCTTCGAAATAACTGTCGACGCGTGAATCCGATCGGCACGTCGAAGTCGGGAAGGAAGTTCTCGCCTTCGGCGATCACCACGTTGCAGCGCTCGGCGATGCGCATCGTGTTGGCGAGCGCGTCCGGATAGTCCTTGAAGACCTCGGCCATCTCGGCGGCGGTCTTCAGGAAGAACTGCTTCGCGTCGTAGCGCAGCCGCTTCGGATCGTTGACGCCCTTCCCGGTGCCGATGCACAGCAGGATGTCGTGCGGGTGCGCGTCGGTATCGCGCAGGTAGTGCACGTCGTTGGTGCAGACCATCGGCAACCCGAGGTCGCGCGCGATCGCAGGGATGCCGCTGTTGACGAGCCGCTGCTCTTCGATCCCGTGCCACTGCATCTCGAGAAAGAAGTTGCCGGGGCCGAGAATGTCCTGGTACGCCGCCGCCGCCTCGAGCGCCTTGCGCTCCTGCTGAATGCGACAGTCCTTCGGCCACTTCGCCCTTGAGACAGCTGCGACAACCCGATCAGCCCTTTCGAGTGCTGCGCGAGCAGCGCCTTGTCGATGCGCGGCTTGTAGTAGAAGCCTTCGGTGTAGCCGGCGGACACGAGCTTGATCAGGTTGTGGTAGCCCTCGAGATCCTCGCGCGAGCAGCACCAGATGGTTCTGCGTCGCGCCGGGGTTCCCGCTCTTGTCCTGACGCGCGCCCGGCGCCACGTAGACTTCGCAGCCGAGGATCGGGTTGAGGCCGCGCTTGCGCGCGTGATCGTGAAAGATCACCGACGAGAACATGTTGCCGTGCTCGGTGACGGCGATCGCGGGCATCTTCAGCTTCACCGCCTGATCGAGCACCTCGTCGATCCGGCACGCGCCGTCGAGCAGCGAGAATTCGGTGTGAAGATGCAGGTGGACGAATTCAGCCACGCAGTGGTCCTTGGGGCTTGGGGCTTAGGGCTTGGTCCGTGCCTGGTCCCGGGTCCGTCCGTGGCCCCAGGTCCGTGCTCAGTCTCAGATGCGTGCTTGGTCCCAGGTTCTCGCGCGACGGACCCAGGACCAAGGACCTAGCACGGACCAAGCACCAAGAACTAAGCACCAGGCACCCTGTCATTCCCATTCGATCGTTGACGGCGGTTTCGAGGTGATATCGTAGACCACGCGGTTGATCCCCTTGACCTCGTTGACGATTCGCGACGAGATGCGATGCGAGCAGTTCGTGCGGCAGGCGCGCCCAGTCGGCGGTCATGCCGTCGCGACTTTCGACCGCTCGTATTGCCACCGTGTATTCGTAGGTGCGTTCGTCGCCCATGACGCCGACGCTCTGAACCGGCAGCAGCACCGCAAAGCTCTGCCACAACCGCGCGTACCAGCCCGGCGCGCTTGACCTCGTCGGCGACGATCGCGTCGGCGTGGCGCAGCAGCGTCAACCGTGACGCCGTGACCTCGCCCAGGATCCGCACCGCAAGACCCGGGCCGGGGAAAGGCTGACGCACCACGAATTCTTCTTCGAGCCCGAGTTTGCGCCCGACCTGCCGCACCTCGTCCTTGAACAGTTCGCGCAGCGGCTCGACCAGCTTCATGCGCATGCGCTCGGGAAGCCCGCCGACGTTGTGATGACTCTTGATCATCGACGACTGGCCGACGATCGCGATCGACTCGATCACGTCGGGATACAGCGTGCCCTGTCGCCAGAAAGTCGACCTCGCCGAGCTTCGCGGCTTCCGCTATCGAAGACATCGATGAACGTCGCGCCGATCACCTTCCGCTTCTTCTCCGGATCGGTGACGCCGTCCAGGCGCTCCAGGAACAGATCAGAGGCGTCGGCAAACACCAGCGGCAGTTGCAGCCGTTCGAACCGTTTGCGAATCTGCGTGGCCTCATCCAGTCGCAGCACGCCGTTGTCAACGAAGATGCAGGTCAGCCTGTCGCCGACGGCACGATGGATCAACATGGCCGCGACCGTCGAGTCGACGCCGCCGCTCAGCCCGCAGACCACGCGACCCTGACCGACCTGCGTGCGGATGCGTGCCGTGGCCTCCTCGACGAACGACGCCATCGTCCAGTCGCCGGTGCAGCCGCAGACGCCAAACGCAAAGTTCCGAAGGATTTCGAGTCCGCTCTCGGTGTGCACCACCTCGGGATGAAACAGAATCGCGTACAGCGATCGCGCGGCGTCGGCCATCGCGGCAATCGGCGCGTTGGCGCTGGTGGCCACGACGGAAAAGCCAGTCGGGACGGCCGCGACAAAGTCGCCGTGGCTGGCCCAGACGCGGATTTCGTCAGGGACGCCCGCAAACAGCGCAGCTGGGTCGATCGTTGACGCAGCACCGTCGCGGTGCCCGATCGTGACCGTCGCATGACCGAATTCGCGATGGGCAGCCGGCGCCACGCGCCCACCGAGCATGTCGGTCATCAACTGCATGCCGTAGCAGATGCCAAGCACCGGCACGCCGAGGTCGTAGACCGCCGCATCGCATTTCGGCGCGCCAGCCTCCGACACACTCTTGGGACCGCCGGACAGGATGATGCCGCGCGGCGCTCTGGCGCGGATGCGTTCCACCGGCGTGTCGGGTGGCCACACCTCCGAGTACACCGATAACTCGCGGAGGCGTCGGGCGATCAGTTGTGTGTACTGCGAGCCGAAATCGAGGACGATGATGGTTTGATGGATCAAGCCGGCCTGCCCTGAGCCTCTCGAAGGGACCAGAAGGATAAACGCTATTATAACGGTGTGCCGGGTTCGCAGACCACCAGATGTTGTAGTGCACTTGCCCTGATCGCGTGTTGTTCGATCGCGTTCGCGGCCAGGCCGGCTCCCCCGCTCTCGCTTCTCCCCGTCCGTCCGGTGTGGACGTTACCGCTCAACAACCTCTTGACGACGCTGCCGGCCTACGATGGCCCCCAGGCATATTTTCCCATCGAGGGCGATCGAATCGCGGCATACGACCTCGTCTCAGGAGCGCTCCAGTGGATCGCGTCAGCAAAGCCGACGCTGCCGCTGACGGCGGGCGGCGCGATGCTCTACTACGTCACGGCCGATACGTTGATCGCGCTCAGGTCAAGTGACGGCGGCATCGCCTGGCAGCTGCCCTTCACCGAGCCGTTGGCCACCCACCTGGTGTTCGACAACGGCTGGCTCGTGGCGGCCACCGCTGGCGGATCGATCATCGCGTTTCGCGCGCTCGACGGCACGACGATCTGGCGACACGACGTCGGATCGAAAGCCAACGCACCGCCTGCGCTCGCCGCCGACCGTCTCTATGTATCCACGTCCGACGGCCGCGTCGTCGCGCTCGATATCGCGAAGGGCACGCAACTGTGGGAACGGCGGCTCGGCGGACAGCCGAACGAGATTCTGGCGTTGGAGGACCGTCTGTACGTGGGCTCGAAGGACAACTTCCTTTACTGTCTGATGACCAAGGATGGCCGCATCGACTGGCGATGGCGCACGGGCGGCGACGTCATCGGCACGCCGGTGGCCGACGAGCACCGCGTCTATTTCGTCTCGCTCGACAACACGGTACGCGCGCTCGACCGCGTCAACGGCGGCCAGCGATGGATGCGGCCACTGCCGCTGCGTCCGACGTGGGGACCGGTCAAGGCCGGTGGAACGCTGGCGGTGGCCTTCCAGGGGCCGTCGGTGAAGGTGTTCAATTTGAGCGACGGCGTCGCCGCCGGCGACGTCGCGGAGGGCGCGGAAGTCGCCGCACCGCTCTACTCGATTGACGACCCGTTGACCAAGCTTCCCATGTTGTTGGCGATTACCCGGGACATGGCGAATGGCGCCGGCGCGACGCTGGTGACCCGAAACATCGAGCCGTTGATCTCGCCGATCGGCCCGCTGCCGAACCCGGTCACGCTCGCGCCGACGCTCCCGACGGACCCAGAGTCGAAGTGATCGACGAGCTGTCGAGTGCTTCGCCGCGCCGGGCTGCGTAGCCGAGGTACAACGTCACGTAGGCGCCGAGCGCGGTCAATCCCAGGTATTCGAAGACCAGGCCTCGAATCAGCAGCGCCAACAGCTGCAATGGAAACACCGCGATGCCGACCAGCGGCACGAACGCGATCAAGCCGACGCCGGACCACGCCAGCGCCGAGGTCAGCGTCGCCGCAATCACCATCACCACCACGACGAGAAACACGCCGGCAAGCTCGCGAAACTCCGCGCGGATGAACCGGGCGGTCGAACGCGCGCCATCGAACACGCCCACGCCGTCGACGGCCATCGCCACCTGCATCACGATGTACAGGAGATTGACGACGCGGAACCACGCCAGCATCAGGGCCGCGGCAATGGCGGCCATCAAGGTCCAGCCGATGACCAGCGCCCGCCCGTCAGCGGCGCGGTATCCGTAGGCGACGAAGGCCAGGTATCCCACGAACGACACCGCATAAACCGCCATCAGCGCCAGACCCAGCGCCAGATACGGTCGAAACAGCCGGCGGCAGCCGTCGACGAAGGCCTCCAGACTGAATCGCGAGGCGCCGCGCAGCGCCTCGAACCCGAGCGGCTGCCGCTCGATCGGCCCCGCGGCCTGATGGGCGGCAATCAGCACGTCCACCGTCCCGCCCTTGACCAGAAACAGCAGCAGCGATCCGCCGAACAGCACCAGGCAGAACGCGGTGATGAAGGCGACCAGTGCGACCGGGACGGCCATCAGCGTGCCGGCGATGGTCGTGAAGATTTCCTTGAGGCTGCCGTGCAGCAGGTCGGCCAAATCTCCGCCGAGCATCACCGCCACCAGAATTGCGGCGCCGATCATCGGTACGGCCAGCAACACCGTAAAGGTGGTCTCGGCGACGAATTGGATCGCGACGGTCGGCCAGTTGGCGGCGGCAAGCAGCGCGCCGCGCTTGAGCAGGTGCTTCAGGTCCAATCGATTTCACTATAACACCCGTGTATCCTGTCATTGAGAGTGACTCCCATCCTGCGCATCGTGCGCGTCGGCGCCGCGGTGGCGCTGCTCGTCGGCTTGAGTGGTTGGGTCCTCGGACGGGCCCGGTTCGGAGCGTCTGACGAGGCGGCGCTGGCAAAGGTCCAAACCGAGCTGCAGCAGCGGATCGACGCCGGCGCAGCCACGCTCGGCGGGCTGTCCGAGCGGATCACCCGCGAAGAGGCGGCGATCCGGCGAATGCCCCGCGATCAGGCCGCGATCAGGCGGTTGTTCGACATCGTCGGCGACGCGATCGGCGATGGCGAGAGCGGACGCACCGGCATCACCATTTACGACAGCGACTCGACGCCACTGGCCTGGGGCGGGCGGGTGTTGGACCTTCCCCGGGAGCGGCTGGATGGTCCGGCCGCGCTGTTGGTCGCGTCGGGAGCTTTCGGCCCGAGCTTGATTCGAGTCGAGCCGGTTCCCGCCTTTCCCGCTCCCCGCATCGCCACCGTCGTCGTCGAGCAGGCGCTGGGGCAACTTCAGAATGCTCCGGAACTGAGCGACACGTTCCTTCTCCCGACTTCCCTCGTCGCGGTGCGGGTTCGCGCGCATGTCGGCGACGTGCCTGCTTCCGATCGGCCGTTGACGTTCGTGATCCGGGCGCCCGCGGGCGGCGCTCTCCTCGATGCCGAGGTGCCGACGGGCGATCTCGCTACGGCGCGCGCGGGCTGGCGCAGCGGAACGTGGGCAGCAGTGATGATCGTTCTCGCCGTGATGCTGCTGCTCTGCGCCGGGCCATTGGTCGATCAGCGCCGGCGCACCGGCAAGAGCACGGTCTTTCTCCTGACCACCGCGACCCTGGTCGTGCTCGTCACCGGCGCACGAAGCCTCCTTTTCTTCGCGCTGCGACCGTTTTCCTCAGCAGGTCCGACGCCGCTCGATCTCCTGCTCACCACGTTGACGATGGCCGCAGTGGTCTGGCTGGTGATGGACCTCGTCGAACATCGGCGGTTCGCGCGACCGCGGCCGCCGGTCTCCTCACGCACGACGGGGGCCACGATGGCGGTCGGTCTGGGATACCTGGCCGCCGGCGCGGCGAGTGCCTCGCTGTTCTGGGGTTACGAAGATCTGCTGCGCCGCGTCGTCGCGGACACCGATCTCAATCTGTTGCATTTTTCGCTGCACCCGATCAGCGGCGCGCGGTTCGCGGTCGAATTTGCGCTGGTGCTGCTGCACGCGTCCGTTGTCTGGGGAGCGGCGGTCATCATTCGGCTACCGGCGATGTTATGGCGCACGCCACGGACGCGGTTCTGGCGGCTGCTCGCATCGGGCGGATGGCTCACCGGATCGCTCATCACGACGCTGATCGCGCGGACGGCGACCGTCCCGGTTCCTATCGGCCCGCTGTGGGTGGCGCTGCTCGCGTCCGGTGGGGCGGCGCTGGCGCTGGCGCGCGGCAACGGACGCATTCGACGGTTCTCGCAAACAGCTCGACTACTGGTGTTCTTTCTGGCGCTGCTCGCGCCGTCGATGGCGATGTATCCCTCGATGCTCGCGCACGCAACCGAAGCCAAAGAACGGCTGGTCGCGACGGAATTCGGTCCGCAGGCGATCCGCCAGCGCGAGGATCTTCAGCGGCGTCTGCAACGAGCCGTGGATCAGATCGACGCGATCCCGTCGCTCTACTCGTTCGTGTTCGGCGGCAACGCTGCTGCGCCGACCACCGATCGCGCGTTCGTGGTGTGGTCTCGGACCGACCTGGCGACCTATCGCCTGACATCGGCGGTGGAACTCTATGATGCCGAGGGGCGTCTCGTGAGCCGCTTCGCGCTGGTGCCCGAGTACGCGAACACCCCGTATCGCGCCACCGGATGCAACTGGGAGCAGCCGTTCGACGAGGTCTCGGCGTTCGGATCGAGCGAGCGTCACGTGCTGCGAACCGGCCGCGGCATTTGCGAGGGCAGCCGCCGGGTCGGCAGCATCGTGGTGCGGGTGATGCTGGACTATCGGACACTGCCGTTCATTTCGTCGCAGAGTCCGTATGTCGAGTCGCTGCGCTCCAACCGCTCGGCGCCGTCCGAGGCGGTCGCCGGTCGCGACGTCGAGTTTGTGGTCTACGGATGGAGCCGCGCGCCGCTGTTCGAATCGGAGACCGGAGTGTGGACGTTACCGGACCCGGTGTTCCAGCGGCTCGTGGAATCGCGCGAACCGTTCTGGGCGTCGATCGACCGCGAGGGCGATGCGTATCGCGTGTATCTCCTGAGCGATCGTTACGGCATCTACGCGCTCGGCTATCCGGTGATCACCGCGGTTGGCCATTTCATCAATCTCGCCGAGCTTGTGCTGCTGGTCATGGTGCTGGATGCGACGCTGCTGCTGGCGTCAACCGCGTTCAGTCTGGTCGCGCTGCGGACTCCCGCCGGCGGCGGTCGCGGCCTGCTCCGTGAAATTCGCTCCAGCTTCTATCGCAAGCTGTTCCTGGCGTTCATGGCAGGCGCGGTCGTTCCGGTGTTCATTCTCGCGATCTTCACGCGCACCTACGTCTCGCGGCAGCTGGTGGCCGGAGCTGAAGATGCCGCGGCGCGGACCGTGACCACCGCACAACGGCTGGTCGAGGATTACGCGACCCTGCAGCAGCGCGGCAGCGGCGTGGTCGGCGCGATCGACGACCAGATCCTGGTGCTGGTGCGCCGCGCGATCGACGAGGACGTCAACCTGTTCGATCGCTCGAGACTCCAGGCGACCAGCGCCCGCGATCTGTTCTACTCCCGGTTGATTTCGTCGCGGACCCCCGCGGACGTCTATCGAGCCATCATTCTCGAGCGCTTGCCGACATTTGTCGGCGAGGAGGAGATGGCCGGACTACCCTACCGGGTCGCCGCGGCGCCGGTCCGCGCCAGCGGGCATGATGGCATCGTCACGGTGCCGCTGAGGAACCGCCAGCAGGAGATCGAACAGCAGATCGACGAGTTGAATCGACGCGTTCTGGCCGGCTTCGTGCTGTTCAGTCTGCTCGGCGCCGCACTGGGGTACTGGATGGCGGAGCGCATTGCCGATCCAGTGAACCGGCTGACGCGCGCGACCCGGCGGATCGCGAGAGGTGATCTCGACGCACGGATCGCTGCTACTTCCTCGGACGAGCTGCGGCGCCTGGTCGAGGACTTCAACCAGATGGCGGCCGACCTGAAACGACAGCGCAGCGAGCTCGAACGTACTCAGCGGCTCGAAGCCTGGGCCGACATGGCTCGCCAGGTGGCGCATGACATCAAGAACCCTTTAACGCCGATTCAGCTGTCCGCGGAACACGCGCGCCGCGTCAACATCGACCGCGGCAGGCCGCTCTCGCCGGTGCTCGATGACTGCGTCAACGCGATCCTCACGCAGGTCAAGCTGCTCCGCCAGATTTCGACCGAGTTCTCGAGCTTCGCTTCGTCTCCGACGCCGCGCCCGGAGGCGACGCCGTTACCGGAGCTGCTCGAAGAGGTGGTCGAGCCCTACCGTACAGGCTTGGCTGACCGGATCCGGATCGATGTGGAGGCGCCGGCGCAGCTGCCGATCGTCACCATCGATCGGACGTTGTTCGCGCGCGCGTTGACCAACGTCATGGAGAACGCGCTGCACGCGATGCCTGGACGTGGACATCTGTCGATCGTCGCGCGCGAGCGCATCGACGGCGACCAGCGGTCGGTGACCGTGGAGATCGCTGACACGGGCGTCGGGATGGATCAGGAAGCGCTGAACCGGATCTTCGAGCCGTACTTCTCGACCAAAGCGACCGGTACCGGTCTCGGACTCACCATCGCGAAGCGGAATACCGAGCTGAACGGCGGCACCATCAACGTGCAGAGTCAACGAGGTGTCGGCACGACGGTAACGATGACACTGCCGCTGATGACGTCCGGCTAAGGCAGACACTACATCGACGCTAGCGCGCGGCTGAATCGAATCGGTCCGCCGTTGGCTGTTCAGCTGACGCCGGCCCGCTCGTGGGCGCTGAGGTCGATACGGCGGTTCCATCGCGATGTTTGAATCGCGTGATCGCCATTCCGATGAACGCAGACGACAGGTAGCTGTAGGCGATGACGAACAGCGTGATCTGCGGGTGCGTCGCAATGGCGACGATTCCGGCGGCGATGAAGATCAGGATCGTGTAAGGACGGCGTTTCTGCGTGTCGATCGTCTTGAAACTGCGAAAACGGATCGTACTGACCATCAGCGCCGCCGGCACCAGCACCATCGCGAGCGCGGGCACGGCATACCGGTAATCGTAGAGTCCGAGTGGAAACGCGAACACGGTGGCGGCCGGTATTGACGCCGCCGCCGGGCTCGGCATCCCGACGAAATACCGTTTGTCGCCGCCGGAGGCGCTCTGGATGTTGAAGCGCGCCAGACGCATCGCCGCGGCGGCAACGAACATGAAGCCGGCGGCCCAGCCCAGTCGTCCGAGTGCCGAAAGGCCCCAGGCGAATGACAGGATCGCGGGCGCGACACCGAACGAAATGATGTCGGCCATCGAATCGAATTCGACACCGAACTCGCTGGTGGTGCCGGTGAGCCGTGCGATCCGGCCATCGAGCATGTCCAGCACGACCGCGAAGCCGATGAACGGCGCCGCGGTTTCGTACTCGCCTCGCATCGAGTAGACCACGCACGCGTATCCGCAGAACATGTTACCCATGGTGAGCAGGCTGGGCAGCAGGTACACACCGCGGCGCAGGCGGTTACGGGGACGGTCGCTGGTCCGCCGCAGGAATCTCAGCCGCGGTTCATGCTGGTCGGGCATCCTTGATGGCGTCAGTTTAGCACCGCGATGACCGTTTCCCCGCCGCGGACCATCTGGCCCACTTCAACCCTGATGGTCGCGGAAAGCGGCAGGAAAATATCCATTCGCGATCCGAATTTCATCACCCCGAAACGGTCCCCGGCGCGCACTTCAGCGCCGGCGCTGGTCCGGCAGACCACCCGTCGCGCCAGCAGGCCGACAATCTGCCGCGCCACAATGGATTGCCCGCGGTGATCGATCCAGATTTCACTACGTTCGTTCGCCGTCGCGGCATCCTGCCGGTACGCGGGCAGAAAACGACCCGGCGTATAGACAACGCGGGTTACGCGACCGGTTGCCGGAATCCGGTTGACGTGCACGTCCATGGGCGAGAGGAAAATGCTGATTTGCTGCCAGGTTCCAGGCGGCGCCGCCGCCGGTGAAGCCGCGCCCGCGACCAGGACACGCCCGTCGGCTGGCGACAGCACCAACTCGTCGCCGGCGGGCGACGTGCGCGCGGGGTCACGAAAGAAGAACGCGAAGAATGCCGCCAGCAACACAAACGGAATCGCGAACGGCCACGCGACTGCCGCGCCCGACACCACGGCTATCACGAGCGCGCCGCCGATGAACGGCCAGCCCGCGGAATCAAGACGCATCAGAGTACGAGTGTAAGGCGGGCGCGTTCGTCGCGCGCCCGCAGGAAGTTCGCCGGACTATCCGTGAGCGTGTTCCTGGCGGTACCGCCGCAGGATGTCTTCCATGCGATCTTTGAGCTGAAGTTTCTGTTTCTTCAGCGTCACTTCCTCGAATTGCTCGGGTTCAGAGAGGTGGGCTTTTACGGTCAGTTCGTGCAGCCGGTCTTCTAGTTGATGGTGACGGTCCGAGAGACGATGAAACTCCTCGTCGGTCTGGATCAATGCGTCTTTCACGCCCAGCGGCTGTGCTTCCATACTCCGCCTCCTTGGACATCTATTGAGCGGGGGGACTCGAACGATGGGTAGGGCCGGTGCGGCTGCATGAGAAACGTGAGGTGCTGCCGCGAAACGTACCACAGGCCCCGGCCCGATTCAAGGTGGACGGACGCTAGATCAGCGGCTCTCGTGAAAGTACCAGTGCGTCTTCTTCCGGCTTGCTGTAGTAGTTCTGTCGCACCGAGGCGACCTCGAACCCGAAGCGTTCGTAAAGCAGTCGCGCCGCCTCATTCGAACGCCGGACCTCGAGCGTGGCACGGCGGGCCCCTGCCACGGCGCCCTCCTTCAGCACGTGGCTGAGAAGCTGCGTCGCGACTCCGCCCCGCCGCATGTCCGGTACGACGGCGAGGTTGTTGATGTGCAATTCGTCGAGCACGAGCCAGAACGAGCAGAACCCAACCACGTTGCCGTCAGCTGCCCGAGCGAGGCGGCAAAACGAGACGCCGCGATTGTCCAGCTCCGCCAGGTACATCGCGCGAGTCCAAGGGTTGGAGAAGGACGCCTCTTCCACAGCCAGGACTTCGTCGATGTGTGAAGCGGATGTCATCGCCTCGATCACGATTTGCACCATGAGCTCAGTGCGCCGGGGTCTTTCCGGCCTCCCTGGCATGCTCGACATCGGGTCGCCGCACATACAGCGGGTGAACCGCCGCGGGTTCCAGCGCCTCACCAGCCTGTGCCCGTTCCACCGCCAGGCGGCCGATCGCGCCGGCGAGCAGCGGAAGGCCGACGATTGCCGCCGTCGGGAACAACCGCGCGATTTCTTCGGCGTACTTCTCTCCGCCATCGCCGACCACCGCCGACGGTGCGCCGGCAAGGGTTGCGGCCCATCGCTCGAGGATCGACGCCGGAGTACCGACCGACGGACCATGGAGAGTCTCGAGGCGGCCGGGTGTGCACGGCAACATTTCTGTCACACGGTAAGCCGCGGCGAAGACCTCGTTTCGGTGTGCGTCCATCCACGCCCACACGACAGTGCCGGGCTCGAGTCTTACACTGCCGACTTGCGCCAGCGCTTCGAGCGCAGGAATCGCGACGATGCGCCGGCGATGCACGCTCGCCAGCCCTTGAATCGTCGCGATCCCGACTCGTAATCCGGTGAACGAGCCCGGTCCGGACGCGACGGCGTAGACGTCGATGTCGGGCCACGTCAGGTTGTTCGCTTCGAGAATGACGGCGAGCTCGCGCGGCAATCGCGCGGCGTGCGTGCGCGAACCATCGCCGGCGCGTTCGTCGACGATGCGATCGTTTTCGACGAGCGCGGCGCTCCCGGCGCGGGTCGTGGTGTCCAGAGCAAGCGCACGCATGCGTTAGACTTAAGCATATGTCAGCGCCGGTGACGCCCGCGATGCGTCAGTACCTGGACGCCAAACAGCATCACCGCGACGCCATCCTGCTCTTCCGGATGGGCGACTTCTACGAGATGTTCTACGAAGACGCGCTGATCGCGGCTCGAGCGCTCGAGATCACGCTGACGTCACGGTCCAAGGACGTCAACGGCGGCGGCGTCCCGATGTGCGGCGTGCCGTTCCACGCGGTGGACGGTTATATCGCGCGCCTGGTCAAGCGCGGTTTCCGCGTCGCCATCTGCGAACAGGTCGAAGATCCGCGCAAGGCCAAGGGCGTTGTCAAACGCGAAGTGGTTCGCGTGGTCTCGCCGGGCACGCTGACCGACAGCAGCTATCTCGACGCGCGCGAGCCGGCGTTTCTGATGTCGGTCTTCACGGATCGCAGTCGTGAGCGAACCACCAGCCGGACGTCTTCGCCCGGCGCGACACTCGGCGTAGCGTTGCTCGATCTCTCAACGGGCGAGTTCACCGCCGCCGAATACGCCGGCGCCGATGGCATGCGGGCGTTGGCCGACGAGCTCTCGGTACTCAGACCACGAGAGATCGTGGTCCCCCGGATCGGCGACGCCCTGACCGGCGGCGCAGGCGATCTGCCGTCAGCAGTCGCCGAATCGGGTCTGCCGACCACCCTGGTCGATGGCTGGACGTTCGAAGCCGAGTCGGCCCGTCGCGTGTTGCTCGACCAGCTCCGTGCCGGTGGGCTCGAGGGATTCGGACTCGACCAGCATCCGGCGGCTGTCGCTGCCGCCGGTGCGCTCGTCCACTACCTGCGCGGCACCCAGATGGTCGATCTCGCCCACGTCCGCTCGATCGGATACCGGCAGCGTGCCGATTCGCTGCTGATCGATCCGACGACGATGAAGCATCTGGAGATCATCGAGGGATCGGACGGCGGCCGCGACGGATCGCTGCTCGACGAGCTCGACCGGACCGTCACCGCCATCGGCAGTCGTCTTCTGCGCGCGTGGCTGCTCCGGCCGCTGATTGCACTCGAGCCGATTCGCGATCGTCTGGACGCGGTCGAGGAAATCGCCTTCCGGAACACCGAGCGCGGCAAGTTCCGCGACGCCCTCAAAACGGTGCAGGATCTCGAGCGACTGGTCGCCCGGGCTGCACTCGGGACCGCCGGTCCGCGCGATCTGGTCGGTCTGAAACAGTCGCTGATGACGGTACCGCGCCTGCGCGCCTTACTGAGCGAGTTCCAGGCGCCGCTGGTCTCGGTCGCTGGTCGCGCAGCTCGATGACGTCGTCGAGGTGCGGTCGGCGATCGAGACCACGCTCATCGACGAGCCACCGGCGCTCGCGCGGGACGGCGGCTTACGTCCGTGACGGCGTTGACGCGGAGCTCGACGAACTGCGCACCATCAGTCGATCCGGCAAGCAGATCATCGCCGAGATGGAAGCCGCGCGAGCGCAAGCGCACCGGCATCAGCTCGCTGAAGGTCCGTTACAACCGCGTCTTCGGCTACTTCATCGAGATCTCGAAATCGAATCTGCACGCGGCGCCGTCCGACTACATCCGCAAGCAGACCATCGCTGGCGGCGAACGCTTCATCACGCCGGCGCTGAAGGAGTACGAGGAAAAAGTGCTCGGCGCCGACGAGCGGATCCTCGAGCGGGAAATCGAGGTCTTCGATCGTCTGCGGGCGGCGGTCGCGGTCGAAGCGCCGCGGATCCAGGCCACGGCCCGGGCGCTGGCGACGCTTGACGTCCTGGCCGCCTTCGCCGAAGACGCCGCCGTCAACAACTACATCAAGCCGCACGTCCACGACGGCGACGAGATCATCGTCACCGACGCGCGGCATCCCGTGGTCGAGCGGCGGAGCTCGTCCGATACGTTCGTGCCGAACGACATCAGCCTGAACGGCACCGGCTCGCAGCTGATCATCCTCACCGGGCCGAACATGGGCGGCAAGTCGACCTACCTGCGGCAGACTGCGCTGCTGTGCGTGATGGCGCAGGCCGGATCGTTCGTGCCGGCGCGCGAGGCCAAGGTGGCGCTGGTCGATCGGATCTTCGCGCGCGTCGGCGCGTCGGACAACATCGCGCGCGGTCATTCGACGTTCATGGTGGAGATGCAGGAGACCGCCAACATCCTGCATACGGCGACCTCGCGCAGCCTGGTGGTCCTCGACGAGATCGGCCGCGGCACCGCGACCTTCGATGGATTGAGCATCGCCTGGGCCGTGGCCGAGTATCTGGCCACGAATCCAACGGTGCGTCCCAAGACGCTGTTCGCGACGCACTATCACGAGCTGACCGATCTCGCCGATGCGACGCCGGGCGTCGTGAACTTCCACGTCGCTGCCCGCGAGTGGAAAGACGACATCATCTTTCTGCAGGAAGATCGTGCCCGGGCGATCCGATCGCAGCTACGGCATTCAGGTAGCGCGTCTGGCAGGCCTGCCGAACGCCGTTATCGAACGCGCCCGGGAGATTCTGGGCGCGCTCGAACGCGACGAGCTGACCCGGGGAGGACGGCCCTCCGTGAGCGGCACCACCCTGGATCCGCAACAGCAGCTGGGATTGTTTCAGCCGGCCGCGAGCGAGTTACCCGACAGCCTGCGCGAAAAACTGGCGTCGATTGACGTCGATCGGATGACGCCGGTGGACGCGCTCCTCTTGCTCGCGGAGTTGAAGAAAGAGCTATGAAAGGCTGGACGCTGATCTGTGCCGTTGCACTGCTCAGCGTTTCGGCGTGCCTGACTCGTCCGACGGCGAACCCGAACGTGCTGGTCGTGGGCATCACCAGTGGCCCGAACAACCTCGACCCGCGCATCGGAACCGACGATGTGTCGGGCAAGACCGCGCAGCTGATGTTCAACGGCCTGATGACGCTGGACGATCATCTGCGCGTCGTCCCGGACCTTGCCGCCGGGATCGATCACCCCGACCCGCTCAGCTACATCGTCACGCTCCGCCACGGGGTGCTGTTTCACGACGGTCACGAACTGACGTCAGCCGACGTCGTATTCACGTTTCGCAGTCTGCTCGATCCGGCGTTCATGTCGCCTCGCAAGGGCGCCTTTCGAATGCTGCAGGCTATTGACGCACGTGATCGGTACACCGTCGCGTTCACGCTCAAGGAGCCGTTCGGGTCCTTCCCGGTGAACCTGGTGTTCCCGATTGTTCCTGACGGCGCCGGGCGCGCGATTCCGCGATCATCCGATCGGCACAGGACCCTATCGCTTCGTCAGCTACGCGTCCGACGATCGGATCGATCTCGCGGCGTTCGACCGCTACTTTGGCGGACCGCCGAAAAACGACGGCCTGGTACTGCGGGTGGTGCCGGACGACATCATGCGCGGTCTCGAATTGCGGAAAGGCACGATGGACATCGTGGTCAACGATCTGGCCGCGGACATCGTGTACCAGCTGCAGCAGGACCCGGACCTGCAGGTGGTTCAATCGCCGGGCACGGACTATCAATACCTCGGCCTCAATCTGCGCGATCCGATCCTGGCGGACGTCCGTGTGCGGCGCGCCCTCGGCTATGCCATCGACCGCAATGCCATCATCGAGTACCTCCGGCGTGGTCTTGCCACGCCGGCGGCCGGTCTGCTGCCGCCGGTGTCCTGGGCGTTCGCTCCGGACATCTTCATGTTCAGCTATGACCCGGCGAAGGCACGGGCGCTGCTCGATGAGGCGGGCTACACCGATCCCGACGGCGACGGCCCCGAACCGCGTTTCCATCTGTCGCTGAAGATCTCGAACGTCGAGTTCAACCGGCTGCAGTCGTCCGTGATTCAGCAGAACCTGCGGGCGGTCGGCATCGCGCTCGACGTACGCACTTACGAGTTTTCGACCCTTTACGCCGACGTCCTGTCGGGCAACTTCCAGCTCTTCACGCTGCAGTGGGTCGGTGGCGCAGTCGCTGATCCCGATATCCTGCGCCGGGTGTTTCATTCGGCGCAGGTACCGCCATCCGGTTTCAACCGCGGGTTTTACCGCGATCCGCGCGTCGATCGGTTGCTCGACGCCGCAGCCGCGGCCGAGGACGATCAGACCCGGAAGCCGTTATATGCCGACGTTCAACGCATCGTCGCGGAGGACGCGCCCTACGTCAGCCTGTGGTGCAAGACCAATGTTGCGGTCGCCAGCCGATCGTTGTCGGGCATCCGGATTCTCCCCATCGCGGATTTCACCTTTCTCAAAGATGTCGAACGCCGGCCGGCTGATCACCGCGCTGCTCGGCGCTAGCGCCCTGCTCGTGTCGGTGGCGGCCACCGGCCACGCCGCAACGCTGTTCGATCCGGCGCTGAAGTTCCGGCGGCTGCCAACCGAGCATTTCGTCATCTACTACCATCAGGGCGAAGAGCGGATGGCGCAGCGGCTGGCGGTCATCGCCGAAGAGACGTGGCGTACCATCGAGGCGCCGCTTCGGATCACGCTCCCTCGCCTGACCCAGGTCGTGCTCGCGGATCAGACCGAACTGGCCAACGGCTACGCGACGCCGCTGCCTTACGACACCATCGTCCTGTACGCCGCGACCCCGTCAGGCGCCGAGTTCGATTTCGACGACTGGCTGAGGCTCACCTTCGCCCACGAATTCACGCACATCGTCCACCTCGATCGCTCCGAGGGCTGGGCTCGACCGGTGCGATGGGTTTTTGGACGCGCACCGATTGCATTCCCCAATCTGTTCCTGCCGGGCTGGCAGATCGAAGGTCTGGCGACGTACGAGGAGAGCATCATCACGGGCGAAGGACGGCTCCACGCCGGCGACGTTCGCGCGATAGTCGGCGAAGCGGCGCGAGCGCGAGATCTCGAACCGCTCGACCGAGTCAACGGAGGGCTGACCGATTGGCCTGGCGGCTCGACGATTTACGCTTACGGCGTCGGGTTTCACCAGTACCTGGCCGATCGCTTCGGAGCTGACAAGCTGGCGAAACTCGCCGACGCGACCGCACGGCGTCTCCCCTACCTCGGGTCGCGCGCCTTTCTGTCGGTGTATGGCGAGTCGCTCGGCTCACTGTGGCGGGACTACCAGGCTCAAGAGACGGCGACACTGCCTCCTGTTCCGGCGAATCCGGATTTGACACAGCTGACACACCGCGGGTTCGTGGTCACCGGCCCTCGGTTCGATCGCTTCGGTGGAGGCATCGTGTATTCCGAAGTCGATCCGCGCGGCTTTCCGTCGATGTACCGGATCGGGCTCGACGGTTCCGCGCCACAGGCGATTACCGAACGGTACCTGGGTTCGACAGCAGCCCTCGGCAGCGCTGACATCTATTTCGATCAGATGGAACTGCGCCGCAACGTTGCGCTTTTCAGCGACCTGTACGCCTGGTCGCGGGCGACCGGCGCTGTTCGGCCATTGAGCCGTGACGCGCGGCTGTTCGATCCGGACCTCTCGCCTGACGGCCAGACACTGGTGTGCGTGCAGAACACGACCGGGCGCCGGAGCCTGATGCTGGTTCGGATCGGACCGGGGACGAACTCCGGCGTGATTCCTTCGAGTGCAATCACCACGCTCCTGACCGAGGCCGACACACAGTTCAACGCTCCGAAGTGGTCACCTGATGGCCGCACGATTGCGGTCGAGCGTCAACGCCTCGGTGCGCTGCCGGAGATCGTCCTCGTTGACGTCTCGACGCAGACGGCACGGGTGCTGGCGTCCGTTCCGGACACTCGTTTCGCGACGCCGGCCTGGCGCCCTGACGGCAAGGCGGTGATTGCGGCGATGGCGCCCGGAGATGACACCTTCAACCTTGTCGAGATCGGGGTCCGCGACTCGACGCTGCGCCAGCTGACGTACACCACCGGCGGCGCCACATGGCCAGACGTGTCGCCAGACGCCACCTCGATCGCGTTCGTCGGCTACACGACGGCAGGTTACGACGTGTTCACGATGCCGTACCCGCCGGCGTCGCCTTCGGCGACGGAGACGGTGGCTTCCAACGGTCCAGGGGTCCCGGAAGTGGCGGGAGAGGCGCGGGCGACGCTCGACTACTCGCCGTTGGCCACGTTGAAACCGACTTCGTGGTCACCGGTCATCGAAGCCTCGAACGAGCAGGTACGAATCGGTGCGGCATTGGGTGGCGCCGACGTTCTCGGGTACCACTCCTACGGCGTCAGCGCCACGTGGCTTGCCTCTGCTCCGGGCGGCGCCATCCAGCCAAGCGCCACGATCCCCGACTGGCAGGCCAGCTACGTCTACAGTCGTTGGCGTCCAAGCTTCTACGCGGTCGCGTCGAGCGCCACTTCGTTCTTTGCGGCTGTGTCCAGCGATCTGGCGACGCCTGCCGACGTCACCAGGCAGACCCGACAGATTGAAGGCGGCATGGTCCTCCCCTTTCGTCACATTCGAGTGCAGCAATCGGCACTCGTCTCCGTCGCGAGGGCATTCGACGACTACACATTTGCCACGAGCTCGTTCACTCGCGAACGCACGCCGCTTCGATCGGCATGGCAGATCAATACATCACGAAGCTACGGCTACTCCATCAGCCGTGAGGACGGCGTGAGCGTCGGCGTGACCGGTGAATGGGTCAGGCAAGCGCTCGGGTCGTTCGCCGATGCGACGACTGCGACGGCGGACGCGCGTGCATATCTGCCAGGCTTCGCGCGCCGGCATGTCGTGGCGCTTCGGCTGGCCGGCGGCAGTTCTTCCGGCGATCCGACCGCCGGCCGGACATTCCTGATGGGCGGTGACTATCCTGGCGCCGGCGACGTCGACTTCGACAGCCGGGCAATCAGCCTGATGCGCGGCTTTCCCGACGCCTCATTCGCCGGCAGTCATGTCGCGCTGTTGAATGCGGAATATCGATTTCCGATCGCCAGGCCGCAGCGCGGCGTCGGCACATGGCCGGTGTTCCTTCACACCGTTCACGCAGCCATCATCACTGATGTCGGCGAAACCTGGACGCGGACGTTCAACGCCGAGGCGATCAAAGTGTCGGCGGGCGCCGAACTGTCTGCCGACATCATCGGCGGTTACTCTTTGCCATTCACGATCACCGCCGGTGCCGCGTGGGGCCACGACGCCAGCGGTGTTCGCGTCGACGGCGTGACCGGTTACTTCCGCGTCGGAAAAGCGTTCTAGGTATGATTTAATGATCGTCGAATGCGCGAAACGTCCGAGCCGTTTACGATTGGACTGATTCAGGATGCCGCCACCGCTGACGGACCGGCCAACATCGCCAGGGCCGAGCGGCTGGTGCGCGCGGCCGCCGGACGGGGCGCGCAGATCATCTGCCTGAAAGAGCTGTTCGATGCCCCGTACTTCTGCAAGTCGCAGCAGTTCGAACGCTTCGACCTCGCGGAGGCGATCCCCGGCCCGACCACAGACGCGATGGTCAAGCTTGCCCGGGAACTGGCGGTGGTCCTCGTCGTCCCCGTGTTCGAACGTCAGGCAGCCGGCGTGTACCGCAATTCGGCGGTTGTGATCGACGCGGACGGCAGCATCCTCGGCGTCTACCGCAAGATGCACATCCCGGACGATCCGATGTTCAATGAGAAGTATTACTTCACGCCAGGCGACGCGCCGGGATTCCGCGTGTGGCAGACGCGGTACGCGACCATCGGCGTCCTGATCTGCTGGGATCAGTGGTACCCGGAAGCCGCGCGAATCACCAGTTTGATGGGCGCCCAGGTGCTGTTTTATCCGACGGCGATCGGCTGGCACCCCTCCGAGCAGGAAGAATGGGGCGCCGCACAGGTCGATGCGTGGCGGACCATTCAGCGCTCGCATGCCATTGCCAACGGGGTGTTCGTCGCATCGCCGAACCGGATCGGTCATGAGGACGAGCCGGGTACAGACGGCCTGACGTTCTTCGGCCGTTCGTTCATCGCCGATCCCTTCGGACGCTACCTCGCCGAAGCCGGCGGCGAGGAAGAGATCCTGATCGCGCGCTGCGATCCGGCGCTCATCGAAACTGTCCGACGCAACTGGCCTTTCCTTCGCGACCGGCGCATCGACGCGTACGGCCCGATCCTTCAGCGCTATCTCGGATGACCGGCGGACTCGACGTGCCCCGCTGGCGCATGCCGGCGGAGTGGGAGCGGCATCGCGCGACCTGGATCGCGTGGCCCCATTTCGAGCCGGACTGGCCCGGCAAACTCGCGCCGATCCCGTGGGTCTACGGCGAGATTGCGCGCGTACTCGCCGACTTCGAGCCGGTCGAGATTCTTTGCCACTCGGAAGTGGTTCTCGAAAGTGCGCAGGCGGTGCTGGATGCTCACAACGTCCGCAAGGACCGCGTCCGTCTCCATCTGGTCCCGACCGATCGGACCTGGCTTCGCGACAGTGCCCCAACCGGCGTCGTCGATGCGAACGGCGCCGTGTCGCTGCTCAACTGGTCGTTCAATGCCTGGGCGAAGTACCCGAACTGGCACCAGGATGCGGAAATCGGCCGGGCGATCGCGGGCATCACGGACCTGCCGCGTATCGAACCACGCCGAGCCGACGGCACCGGCCGAATGGTGCTCGAAGGCGGCGGCATCGACGTGAACGGCGCCGGGTTGCTGCTGGCGACGGAAGAATGGCTGCTGAGCGACGTTCAGGTCAGAAACCCCGGGTTGAGCCGAAGCGACTACGACGCGGCGTTCCGCGAGTGGTTGGGGATCCGCCGCACTATCTGGCTCGGTGAGGGATGCGCCGGCGACGATACTCACGGCCACGTTGACGACATTGCTCGCTTCGTCAGTCCCGATACGATCGTGCTCGCGGTCGAAGACGATCCGCGCGATACCAACCACGCCCGCTCGATGGACAACGTGCGCCGCCTGGAACTGGCGTCACAGGATCCGTCGGTAGGACCGCTGCGCGTGGTGCGGCTGCCCTATCCGAGGCGAGTGATCATGGATGGCGAGCGGCTGCCGGCCAGCTACGCGAACTTCTACATCGGGAACGGTGTCGTGCTGGTGCCGACCTTCAACGATCCGAACGATCGAATCGCCTTGAACGTGCTGGCGGAGGTGCTGCCGAGCCACCAGATCGTCGGCATTCACGCCGTGGACCTGGTGTGGGGACTCGGCACGGTGCACTGCCTGACACAGCAGGAGCCGCTCGGCTCGCGGCCGGCCTAGGTCGTCGAGCTCTTTTTCAGCGTCTCGAGCACCTTGCGCGCCTCGCCGTTGAACGGCGATTCCGGGTACTCGTCAACCAGGCGATTGAAGGTCTGCTGCGCGTCTGCCGTCTTGCCGGCGTCCACGTAGAGCCGCCCGAGCTGCATCAGGATTCCGTCCACCGGCAGCGGTCCGTCTTTGTGCTGCGCGAGTTCCTTGAATGTGTCGATCGCCTTATCGACCTGTCCCGAGCCCATCTGCGCTTCGGCGAGGCCAAGCTTGGCCATCTGTCCGTAGAAGCCGTTCGCGTTGTTGGCGATGACCTGTTGAAAAGCCTCGGCCGCGCCGGTCGGCGTGCCCAGCGCCAGTGACGTTGCACCTTCCTGGTAGCGCGCGTAGATGCCCGCGTCGGTCGACGGGTACGCATCCGCCGCGATCTTGAACTTGGTCAGGGCGGCCTGGGCGCGCTCACGCTCGGTCGGGAAGTACAGACCGTTGGCGGGGGTCCCCGGCGCCGGCGGCGGACCGATGCGTGCGTCCTGCACGGTCATCGCCTCGGCGAGCAGGCCGTGCGCCTTGGTCTGGACGTGTTCGTGCCAGCCGTAATAACCCGCCGCAGCGGCACCGATGACGATGACGACGATGGTGCCGATCAGCGTCTCGCGCCCGCGCGTTTGAATCACCCCGCGCGCTTCACGCGCCAGGTTCTGGATCTCGTTTTCCTTCAGGTGGTGCCGTTCGGTTCTATTCATCTGAACTGCTTTCGGTGGTGCCCGTCTTCAAGCCAGGGATCGTTCCCTCTACAGTAGAGATTGTGAGCGATTTGCAGCCAAAACCGCAAGCCGCGAACCATTCGCGTCCTAGCTTTGAGGTGGCAGGAGACCTAACTCCTGCGCCCGGCGCGTCAGGTCCTGATGATCGAGTTGAAAGACGATCTGGAGTTGACTGTCCTGGCGCCGCAGCACATACGTTGCCGCACCCGGCTCGACGATCGGTGGCGCCGGATTCCTCTCGAACCGAAACGTCCAGCGCACCCGCACCAGAAGATGTTGTTCGTCGAGAGGACTCTCGTCGATGCCACTGACCTCTGTGGCGGCCAGGCCGAGAGCCGCGAAAAACGCTCGTCGCTTTGGGACAACTTTCAGGAAGTCATCTCGCTTGACGGCCTGGACGGTGGCCGGGCCCGCGAACATGAACGTCTCGGCGTATGCCGTCGCGAAGAATGTGGGATCCGTCGAATCCGCGGCGCTCGCGTACGCCGCGAACAGCGTCCGAACCGCCTCGCTAGCCTCGGCCATGCCACATCCTTTCAGGTCGCACACCACATACCGGAATCACCCCGGTTGCGACTAGGTCGAGGTGCGCGTGACGTTCTCCGCACGTGGCCCCTTCGGTCCCTGGCCCACCTCGAAGGTGACGCTATCGCCTTCGCGGAGGTCGTTGATCCCTTCGCCGAAGATCGCGCTCTGATGGAAGAAATAGTCCTGTCCGTCCTCACCCTTGATGAAGCCGAAGCCCTTATCCGCTCGCAACGTTCGAATTTTTCCGGTCATCTGCACCTCGCCCTTAGCGTTTCTTCGTATCCCGCCAGCGAACTCTATCGCGATCGACGCGATCTGGTCCGCCATGAATCGGCCGCGATCTGACGCCGCGATTGTCCGATCGCAGCACGACCATCTGCCTCGCCGGACACACCGACGGGTTCCAGCCCTATCGATCGGGTATCAATCGAAACTATAAAAAATGGTGCGCCCGGGAGCGCGCGTCAAAGGGTGCAACCCTGAAATTCTCAGGAATCGCGGCCTGAATCACCCACTCAGGGGAACATGTAGCCCTTGAACACCCGGATTCGCTCGCCCTCGTCGTCAATCGTTTGCGCCAACTCGCCATTGAGCAGCAGTCGCCTCAGTATATGTGCGACCAGCTCAAAGACTCGCGGCGTGATGACCTGCAATTTTGCCCAATCGGGATCTCCGCCATGAACGAGTGTGGAGCGGAAGCCGTAAAACTTCCGGATCAGATCATACGTGGCTCGCTTCGTGACCGAGTCGCCCCCAACCAGATGGGCGACGTTGAACGAAATTTGATGGGACGCTTCCGACTGATGATGTGGGGCACACAAGGTCTCCAGCACCACCGCCAAATTGAGACTACATCAAATCGCGATCGTGCGCCAACCAAGCGTGCTGAAAGAAACTGAGCGCCCGCGACAGCCGTCCGGGCTTGCCGGGAACAACCCACGAAGTCTGCAGCGCCCGACATAACCCTGGATCGACCACCGAACTCTTCGTAGGGCGTTTGTTGTCCAACAAGAACAGGTCCCAGTGGTCCGATTGATGCCGGAAATCAAATAGTAAGTTGGTCGACTCCGCCGTTGCGAAGTCGTCTCTCGACCAAATCAGCCTGCAGGAACTGAGCGGAGCCGCCACGAGGATGCACAAGCGAGTGAGACATCGGAGAATCGGCGAATTGGCGTTTCGGTCGAAGCCGAGAAGTTGCTTCCAGTCGCTGAATTCTATGAAGAAGTCAAAGGACGCTGGCTCGCCGTCATCGATGTTGTGCTCGACGCACAGACGGCGATATAAGCGTCCAACCTGACTGCCACGTAAACCGCCGGCACGGACGCCATCCCCGATGACTCGCAATCCTCGACCGCCGTTCCAGTCGAACCCAAAATCCAAGGCCGCAACCTTTCGCCGGTCGCCGATAGTCGGACGTGAAAACAGCGGTGCCTTGGCCATCTGGAATCCGGTCGCCTAGGAAGCGCGCAAACTATAGCCGAGGTGCAACGAGACAAGCGCTTGCCAGATAGGCCGCCGTAGAATCGACGCGGCGGCGGAGCGGGAGTAATTACCCCGCTCCTACGGCCCGGCCCTCCCGCCGACTCGTCGCTTGGTCCACTCCGGGAGGCCGTCGGGAGGCAGCATGGCCCTGAAATCGTCGCAGAAGACCGTCCCGCCCGCTGTCGGCTCGCCGGAATGGCTCGCGCCCGTGAACGTCGCGAAGCGCAGACGGAAGTTCACCCGCCAACTGTTCCGCGCACGAGAAAAACAATATCGCTGGACGAAGAACGCGGTCTTTGCGTGGGAGGCCATCGACGCCGCGTTCACGCGCGACGCCGCGCTGCCCGCGTGGGTCAGGTCCTACCTCCGTCGCGTCGCCACTCAGATCGCCGCGTTGTCGCGGACGCCTCACACCACCACACCGTCACGGGCGGTCTATCAGGCGTTGGAATTTGACGCCAGGAGAGGCGCGCCCAATCCGTTCGCCGAACTGCACGACCAGTGGCACGAGGTCAACGTCGCCCTCGAAGTGTGGCGCTACCTCAACGAAGGGCACCAAGTGACCTACGCGAAGGGCCTCGTCGCGAAAGAACATCCCAGGCGGTGCACACTCACGCCGAAGTGCGCCTCGATGAGCGCCGCGACCGTCGTCAGCTATTGGCAGAAGCACGAGGCGCACATCCGGCGGGGACGCTAGTCCAAAACGGTCACGGATCGTTTTAGACCGGAAGTACTTCCGTTCGCGGCAGCGACGCGCGCAGTATCGCCGTCAGCGTGCATCCCAAAGAGTTTCTCGAAAGACCCCGAAAAGGATCGCGGTATCTCGCGGGTGACGCCGCGACCGGCGCACGCACGCCGTACGTGTCGCCGGCAGTCGACAGCGATGAGCCGCTGACGGACGTCGAGCAGGCGTTGGTCCGCGCGCTCGCGCGCATCATCACGAGACAGATCCGCGCCGGCGAGTTGGTCATCGTCGCAGACGCCTCCGGCGACCGAGGGCGACGATGAGGCATCGTGTGCCGAGTACAGAATTCTGAAAGTGACACGCAGAAAAACAGCGAGGTACGTTCCCACATGCCACGACCCACGTCCGATTCCGCCTTCCCGTTCACCCGCGGCGCGGTCAGCAGCATGACCGGCGCGAGCGTGCCGGTGATCAAGAATTTGCTGCGCGGTATTCCGGCATTGAAGAAACGGCACCGTGGCAGCGGTCACTGGAGCGCCTTCGATCTCGATGATGCGCTGCGCGTCGCGGTCGCGCGAGAACTGCTCCGCGTCGGCGTGCAGGTCGCCGCCATCGCCAGCGTCTTTGCCGCCATCGAGCGCGACTGGCCGCGTCTAAAGACGCCGCAGGCGCGCACGGAGGGCGCGGTGCTGGTCCTCGTGCTGGGGCATCCGCTCGGCTCCGCTTCCGCGCAGACGGGCCACGTGCATCTCGCGACGGCGATCGAAGCGAAGGCGTGGGCGTTGTCGAAGCGCACCGTCATCCTGACCGATGTCAACGCCCTGATCGCGCACCTCGAAGACGTCACCGGCCTCTCGTATCAGACAGTCGCACCCGCGCAGGAGCGCGTGGGGTGATGCAGACCGACGACGCGACGGTGACGGCGCTGGTGATCACCGACCTCGCCGCTGAGAACGCGGAGTTGCAGGCGCGCGTCGTCTCACTCGAAGAAGACGTGGCCGTCTATCGGCAGCTGGTCAACGTCACCTTCGATGCCTTGCATGGGCTGACGAGCCAGAACGATCGGCTCCGTGCTGAACGCGACGACGCGCGCGAGAACCTGCGGCACTGGTACGAAGACCGGTTGCTGGCGCTCGGGGCGTGCGAGTGAGCCTTACCTTCGCCGATCATCTGTTGGGGAACGGCAACGGCGCCACAGCCGACTACAGTGTGCACCTGACGCCGGCGAGCCAGATTTTCATCCGGCCGGTCCGCTGGCTGTGGCACGAGCGCGTGCCGCTCGGTGCCTTAGCCCTTCTCGGGGGCCGTGAGGGCATCGGCAAGTCGATCTGCCTCTACACGCTCGGCGCCGACATCACGCGCGGCCGACTGCCCGGCGTGTACCGAGGGGACGCCTCGCGCGGTCGTCGTCGCGGCCACCGAAGACTCGTGGGAGTTCACCATCGTGCCGCGCCTGTTAGCGGCGGGTGCCGACCTCGAGCGCGTGTTCCGCGTGGACGTGACGCTGCCAACGGGGTCGGACACGGGGTTGTCGCTGCCGCGGGATCTCGCCGGACTCGAAACCGTCGTTGGCGACGTGCAGGCCGCGCTGGTCATCCTCGACCCGTTGTTGTCGCGGCTCGACGCCGAACTCGACACGCACAAGGACAGTGAAGTGCGGTTGGCGCTCGAACCGCTCGTCGCGCTGGCCGACAAGGTGGGCGTCTCTGTCTGCGGCATCATCCACGTCAACAAGACGCGGTCGACCGATGCGCTGACCATGTTGATGGGCAGCCGGGCGTTTGCGGCCGTGGCGCGCGCCGTGTTGTTCGTCATGACCGACCCGGACGATGAGAGCGTCCGCCTGTTCGGCCAGCCGAAAAACAATCTGGGCCGTCTCGACCTGCCCACGCTGAAGTTCACCATCACCGGCGAGAAGGTCGCCGACACGCTCGAAGGGCCGGTCTGGACTGGCAAGTTGACGTGGCTCGGCGAAACGGATCGGTCGATCCGGGACGCGCTGGAGAGCACCGCGCAGACCATCGGCGACCAGAGCGCCACGAGTGAAGCGCAAGGCTGGCTCGAGGACTACCTGACCAGTCAGGACGGCAGCGCGGAGTCCGCTGTCGTCAAGCGCGAGGGTGCGAAGGCTGGGCACTCGAAGGACGCGCTCCTACGGGCCAGTAAGAAGCTCCGTGTGGTGTTCATTCCGTTTGGCTTTCCGCGGCGGATAACTTGGCGACTGCCAGTCGACGCAGCAGTCGGGAGACATCCTCCGACTGCGTCAACTGCGGTGACTGCGTCCACTGGGGAGACATCTCTGAGAGATATATATCGATTGGCGTCAGTCGACGCAGTCGACGCAGTCAACGCAGTCACCGCAAGTCTCCCGACTGGCGCGTCGACTGAGGACGGTCGGGCGTCCACCCTCACGGACGAGATTCAGGCGGTCGGTGACGACCTGTTCCGGAAGGGCTGGAAATGAGCCAGCAGTCAGACCTGACGATTGGGCCACGCTGCGACGTCCTGCCGCCCGACGAGCGGGATCAGGTGGTGCGCTGCCTTCGGTGCGGCGCCCTGTTCGTGACCACCGCTGCCGTCATCACAGTGAAGGTCAACACGGAACGCCTCGGGTTCATTGGTCCGTGCTGTCTGGCGGACTGCGCCCGCACGCGTCTCCGTGAGGAGTGCCGCCACGTCGAGGCGACGGAGCACGGAGGCGTGCGGTGACATCGAGATTGGCCGTTCGGGCCCAGTTTGACCTGCTGGGCTCGACGACCAGTGCGCGGCGCGTCGCCATCTCCGGGTGCTCACTCCTTCCGGGGGTGGCGGCGCAGGGGCGCCCGCGACCGACAAAAGGAGCGTCGTAAATGGGCCGCGGTAAATCAGACAAGAACCTCGAACTGATTGCGGTCGCCTGCGAGATCCTCGAAGCGATTCAGCCAGCCTCCGTCCGCGCCGTCTGCTATCAGCTGTTCCTCCGCCAGTTGATCGCTTCGATGGCGAAGAACGAGACGAACAAGGTGAGTACCCAGCTGACGTGGGCGCGTGAACACGGCGACCTTCCGTGGGCGTGGATCGTGGACGAAACGCGAGAGGCGGAACGCGTTCCGGCCTGGGAGGACCCCGCCGCGTTTGTCGAGACGGTCCGGCGGTCGTATCGACGCGACCGATGGGCGCAGCAGCCGCTGTGGATCGAGGTGTGGTCGGAGAAGGGCACCGTGCGCGGCACCTTAGCCCCGGTGCTGCAGAAATACGGCGTGACCTTTCGGGTGATGCACGGCTACGGCTCTGCCACCGCGCTGCACGACGTCGCCATGGAGACGCGGCGACGGCGACGAACGCTGATCGTGCTCTACGTAGGTGACTGGGACCCGAGCGGGTTGCACATGAGCGAGGTGGATCTGCCCGCGCGCCTCGCGCAATACGGGGGCAACGTCGAGTTGGTCCGCGTCGCGTTGACGGCGGAGGACACGCGCGCGAACTTGCCGTGGTTCCCGGTGGGTGCAAAACGTGGCGATTCTCGATACCAGTGGTTTATCAATCATGTGCTGCACACCGTCGATCTACGCACCATCGGCCCGCCGACGCGGAAGCGTGACCCGCTGCAGGAGCGGTTCCGGTGTTTCGAGCTCGATGCGCTGAGTCCCGTGGATCTGCGGGCACGCGTGGAGCGGGCGATTACCGACCGGATCGACTTCGATTTATGGGACCTCGCCGGGCTCGCAGAGTCCGCTGAATGCGAGTCGATCACGAGCATCCTCGATACGTGGCCGGGTATTTCGAGGCAGGCCCATGAATAGAATCGGCACGCCCGCCGCGCCGTTCTCCGGGCGCGCACATCAGCGGCCCGCTGATCCCCGCCGAGCGCCTGAAATGCGCTCTCCGGGGCTCCTACGGCCGTTCCCGACCGTTTCGGCCGGATTCCGACTGGACCCCCCGTGCGAATTTCGCGGGCGCGCGAAGAGGGCGCTGGGAGGGTTCGTTTGCCAGGGATCGCCAGTCATTTCGAGGCCCCCCACCCCGCCGCGACCGACCGCCGCGGCACCACGCGGAAGGAACTGAACCATGCGAGACGACATCAGACAGCGCGACGAGCAGGACGCAGTCGACGATGTGACGAGGTTGGTCGAAGGGATCATCAGCCTGCTCGACCGCCAGACGGCGCCGTACTTCTCGGCCGATCGCCCGAGGTACGGGCGGTGGTGCGCGATTCACGCGACCGCGGACGCGCTACAGCGCCTGTTGCTGAGCGCGCTGGACGACGACCCGGACGATGCGGCGCCACGGGTCGCGGCGCTGCTGACGGCGATGTGGACCACCTGCACGCCGCCGACGCCCGCGTCGCGACCGAACTAGACGATTAACAACCGACAGCGAAAGGACACACGACCATGCCAGCGACGACGACACCACACCTTGACGACCTCCGCGCCCGCGTGCGCGACGCGCGCCTGCAGGCGGACCGCCTCCTGACGAGCGTCGAAGGCCGTCAGGCCTCAGCGAGCGAGGAGGCCCAGATTTCGGCGGCGCTCACCAGCGTACGCCACACCGTGATGGATCTTGAGCGCGCGGAAGACGCCGCAAACGCGCGCACCACGTGGGACTTTTTCGCCAGCGGACCCGGACCCGCCGGCGGCCGTCCGGACCCGCGCGGCACACCGGGGCACTCGCTCGGCCGACAGTTCCTCGCCAGTGAAACCTTCCGCTACCTCGCCGAGACGAAAGCGAATCGGCCGGGCGTATGGCACGCGCCCAGCAGCGAACTGATCCCGCCGTCGATGACGGCGACGACGCTCACCGGCGATCCGGCCAGCGGTGGCGCGTTGCTCGTCCCCACCTACATCCCCGGCATCGTGCCGTCGCCGACCGCGCCGGTCGTCGTCGCGGACTTGTTCGCGCAAGGCTTCGCCGCAAGTGCCGCGGTGGTGTGGATGAAAGAATCCAGCTACACCAACGCCGCCGCGGTCACACCCGAGGGCACCGCCAAGCCGGAATCGGCGATGACGTTCGCGCAGGAAGTCGATCCGCTGCGGAAGATCGCCCACTGGATTCCGGTCAGCAATGAAATGCTCGAAGACGCGCCCGCGATTTCGAGCTACCTCGATGCGCGCCTCAGCCTCGGCGTCGCCATCGTGCTCGACTATCAGTTGTTGCACGGCACCGGCGCGGCGGGCGTGCCGCCGCAATTGAACGGCATTTTGCCGAGAGGCGATTTGGCGCCCGCCGTGGCGGTGGGGACGGGCGGCGCGCTCGACGGCATCGCGCAGCAAATCAGCGCGATTGAAAACGCGCAGCAACTCAGCGTCGACGGCATCGTGATGAACAGCCACGATTGGGTAGCGCTGGCGACGCAGAAGACGACCACCGGCGAATATTTGTCGGGCAGTCCGTTCGTCAGCGCGGGTCCGAATACGCTGTGGAATCGGGCGGTCGTCCTGACGCCGCAGATGCCGGTGGGGCAAGCGTTGATTGGCTGCTTCAAGACCGGCGGCCAGCTGTTTCGGCACGGCCCGATTCGCGTCGACGCGAGCAACAGCCATCAGGATTACTTCACGAAAAACTTGGTGGCGATTCGCGCTGAAATCCGCGCGCAACTGGCGCTCTACCGACCCGCGGCGTTCGGCCTCGTGACGGGGATCGTGGGAGGCGCGGGCCGCACGTCGGACGGGCGCGAGGCGCGGAAAGGGTGACCGGTCGCCGACCAGGACGCCGACCGCTGGACCCCGACGACGCCTCCGTCCCGGTCTGCGTCAGGCTGACGCAGCGGCAGTACAAACCCTACGAGCGCGCGCCGCCCGTGAGGGCGTGTCCGTGCCCGCGCTTCTGCGACGGACGCTCGCCGCCAGTGCGGTGACCCCGACCGCGGAAAACGTTTCCTGCGCGGGCAGGAAAAAAATGGCGCCCACGGCGTCGAGGGCGTGACGTGACAACATGAAAGGTGGCGCGTAGCGGCTGGCACCGCCGCGCGCCTTCGGACCGAAGTCAGCAGAGGCACCCTGCCGACGAGCGGCATTGTAGCCCGCCTGTCGGCCTCTGTTTCAGGAGGCCCGTTGAAACTCGACGCCTTCATCCGACGCCTCGCCACCCACGAGGCCACCTGCGCGGGCACGCTTCAGCGTGACGGCGTGGTGGTCCCCGAGTCCGTGACGTTCATCCTGACCTGTGCCACGTGCGGCGTCGTCTATCGAGCGCGGTTTACCGCCGCGGATCTCGCGGGGTGCGAGGCAGCCGACGTCGCGCGCCTGTTCGATCACTTCACGCGGCGCGCGATTAACTAACGGCCGCGCGCTGACGTAACGGCGTCTCTGAGACGAGGGCTCGCGCTCCACAGCGCGCGGCAGAGAAAATCCGAGGGCGGCCGGGCTTCGGCTAAAATAGAAGCTCGAAGCGGCGCCGCCCGATGTTAGAGCACCGGACGACGCCTAACCCGTTCACTCGATATGACCGAGCGAGCGCGCTGCCCGCCATTTTACCGGGAGCCGCCGCCGAAAAGGACTCCCGATGATCGCCGGAATCTACGCCAGAAAATCGACCGACGCCCACGTCACCGACGAGGCGAAGTCGGTCACCCGTCAGATCGAACACGCCACCGCGTACGCGCGCCAGCAAGGCTGGACCGTCCTCGAGGATTTCGTCTTCGTCGACGACGGCATCAGTGGCGCGGAATTCTCCGCGCGCCCCGGTTTCGTGCGGCTGATGGCCGCGCTGACGCCTCACGCCCCATTCGGCGTCCTCGTCATGAGCGAGAGCAGCCGGTTAGGCCGCGAGCAATTCGAGACCGGGTTCGCGCTCAAGAAATTGTCGCAAGCCGGCGTTCGGTGTTTCAGCTACCTCGATGGGAAGCAGATCGCGCTCGACACGGCGACCGACAAATTCATGATGTCCGCTGCGACCTTCGCCGCCGAACTGGAGCGCGAGAAGGCGCGGCAACGCGTCAGCGACACGTTGAACCGGAAGGCGAAGCTCGGGCACGTCGTCGGCGGTGGCTGCTTCGGCTACACCAACCGCGCGGTCATCGGGCCGGACGGCAAACGCTCGCACGTCGAGCGCGTCATCAACGACCGCGAGGCCGCCATCGTCCGGCAGATTTTCGAACGCTCGGTGGCCGGCCACGGGTTCAGCCGGATCGCGCGTGAGCTCAACGACGAAGGCGCGCCCTGTCCGCGGCCACTCCGCGGCGGTCCGGCCGGCTGGGCACCGACATCGGTCCGCTCGGTCATCATGCGCCCCCTCTATCGCGGCGAGCAGAACTACGGCATGACCAAGAAGCGCGACCAGTGGGGCCAGCGCAAGGTCTCCCACCGGCCGCCCAGCGAGTGGATTCGCGCCGCCGTGCCGGCGCTCCGCATCGTCGACGATGCCCTCTGGACCGCCGCGCAGACGCGTCTGAGCCGCGTTCGGGCGGAGCAAGGGACAGCCGGCCGGCCCCGCCGTCACCGCGACATCGACTCGAAATATTTGACGGCGGGTTTGCGCGCTGCGGGGTCTGCGGTGGGCCCTTCGGCGTCCTGAACCGGGCGGTGCTCGGCTGCGCGACCTTTCACCGCCGCGGCAGCAAGGCCTGCCCCAACAACGTCACGCTGCCGATGGCGCGCATCGATGCCGCGCTCCTGGCGAAGCTCGGGGACGAGGTGTTGCGGCCGGCCGTCGTCACGGGGATTCTCAACAAGGTCTTCGCCGAGCTCGCGCCGGCGACGGTCGCCAGTGAGCTCGGCGCGTTACAGCGTCAACTCCGCGCGCTCGACAAGAAGATCGCGAACCTGACGACGGCCATCGAGAACGGCTCGACGTTGGCGCCGCTGGTCGCGCAGCTGACGGCGCGGCAGGAAGAGCGGAACGCGCTCGTGGCCGCCATCGGCGGCGCGGAGGCGCTGGCGCAGACGCGGCTGGACCGGAAAGCGATTACGCGAACGGTCCTCGCGGCGGTGGCGAAGTGGCGCGCGCTCCTCAAGGGCGAGACCGCCGAGGCACGGCAGGTGTTGCGAGATGTGCTGGCGGGACCGATCCGATTCACGCCGGACGGACGGCGCTATCGGTTCGAGATCGAGATGTCGGACGACCGGCTGCTGACCGGAGCGGTCGCCGCTCCGTTGCATCATGTGTGGTGCGCCCGGCCGGAATTGAACCGGCGGCCCCCCGCTTAGGAGGCGGGTGCTCTATCCGCTGAGCTACGGGCGCGGACCGGCGTGAGCGCCTAGTTTATCCGAACCCGAGCGTTGACGCCGATGGCACCGGCCGCGTACGGTGTGGCATCGATGCGCTTGGCTTCGCGTCTCAATCCGTGGCTCGGCGTCACCGTCCTGGTTGGTTTCCTCGCCGCGTGGATGGCGGCTGGCCCCTTTCACATCTGGCATAGCGCGGACTCGCTGATTCCGATCCTCGTCAGCCTGCAACGGTGGACGCCGTTCTACTGGGCTCAGGACCGCTACGGGATGCTCGTGCCGCTGCTCGCGATGCCGGTGCGTAACCCGCTGATGAACCTGCTGCTTCAGGGCTGGCTGATGACCGTGGCCGGATTGCTCGCGCCGTTTTTGCTGGCGCGAAGCGTCACCGGCGACCCGCACCGGTGGTTCGTCGCGGGCGCCGTCGCCAACCTGTTGCTTCTGGCGCTCGCGGGAATCGACGCGCAGTTCGACTGGCTCGTCACGCAACCGTACGGACTGTCGCTGTCACTTGCGGCGGCGGCGATCGTGCTGGCGCAGCACCGAGGCTTTTACAACCTGATGGGGAGTGTCCTCCTGATGGGACTGGCCCACTGGGTCAACCTGTCCGTGGTCGTCGTTGTTGCAACGCTCATCCTGTTGCGGCGCCCATGGTCGTGGCGGGCGTTGGCGAGCGCGACGATCGGCGTGACGACCGGCGACGCCCTCACCTCGCTGGCGGACTTCCACACACCCTTTACGCTTCTTTCGCTGTCCGAGTGGCCGCACGCATGGTCGCAATTGCTTTCATCGGCACTGATTTCGCTGAATCACACGGCGCTGCTCGCGATTGTGGCCGCTGCGGTGCTGGGCACCGCTCTCCTTTTTCTACGCCGTGACGAGAGGGCCGCAGTCGAGGGAGCCGCGGTGATCTTCGCAGCAGCTGTGGCCCACTGGCTTGTTACCGGCACCTCGGGCTGGGTCCAGATCAACTTGTATTTCGCCCGGTACATGTATCCCAGCATTGTGCTGCTGGCTGTTGCGTTCGGGATGATCACGAGTGCATGGGTCGCACACTGGCGACGATGGACACCGTTCGGCCTCGCCACGGCGTTGGTGGCGCTGATGATCGTTGACTACGGCCGACCGTCGCCGGCGACGGTCAGGCTGAGCCTCGACAAGAAATTCGGCGCGATGACGCCGGATGTACTGACGAGCGGCGCGGCTGTCATCGGCGGTGACTACTGGACGGTATGGCCGGCGGTTTTCCACGCCAATCTCACGCTCTACCGGCAGGACCGAGGCACCACGATTTATGCTCTGGCGTTCCGCTCGGAAGTGACCAACCCTCAGTGGACGACACGTATGACCGACATTCGAGTGGCGGCGGCCCCGGGCGACCGAACGGTCGAGGGGTGGATGAACACGATTCCATTGTTAATCGAGCGTGTCGAGCATCGAAATACGCTCGATCTGTTCGTCACGCGGACCGCCGCGGCTCGTGCGCAGCCCTGACCGGGGCGTCGTCGCGCCATGCGGACCCTTCAGGGTTAAGATTCACCCGAGGACTGGATGCCCAACGAACCGAAGCCGACTGACGAACGCCGTACCAACGCCTGGATTGGCCAGGCGCTCCGCATCGAAGGCCGCGTCACCAGCCGGGAAAACCTGACCATTGATGGCGAGGTCGAGGGGACCATTGAACTCGGCGAGCACAGCCTGACCATCGGCAAGGGCGCCACGGTGACGGCCGACCTGGCCGCAAAGGCGATCACCGTGAGCGGCACGGTGACCGGCAACGTCGTGGTCACTGACAGCCTCGATCTGCAGCCGACCGGCTCGGTCACCGGCGACATCGTGGCGCCGCGGCTGTCGATGGCCGACGGTGCTGTCGTGCTGGGGCGCGTGGACGTGAAGGGAACGAAGAGAGAAAAGCCGGCCTAGACGTTCAGCGCGCCGCGACCAGCCGCAGCGAGCCGGCGGCGCCGTCGGCCTGCGATCGCAGGTCCGGCCTGGACGCAGCGCCTCCTGCGGCGGCGATGGCGACCGCGATATGAGGCGCGACCATTTGGATCAGCCGCCCACGGTCGTCGCCGAACGCGTCGGAACCGGGTGCGTAGAGGCTCAAAACCGCGACGAGCGAGTCGCCGGCCACCAGCGGCACGCTCATGCAGCTTTCGAGCGACGGCGAGACCCGGTCGGCCCTCGGCCCGATGTCGAGCATGGCATCCGAGTTCACGATCGCCTGGCGATGAGCCGCCACCCAGCCAGTCAGCCGCTCGCCGGTATTCACAGCGGCGCCGCGGACCACGTGCGCGGCCGGTCCGAACGCATCCGCGACAACTAGACGATCGTAGGCTGGGTCGGGCACGTACCAGGCGCCGGTTGCCGTCGGGACGATGTCGCTGAGCAGACGGGAGCCGAGCGCGAAGATGTCAGCTGCGCCGCACTCGCCCGACGCAACCCGCGACAGGCTGACGAAGGCCAGCAGCGCACGCGACGTCGACGGCGCCTCGACGACCGGCTCCGGCGCTGGCGGATCGTTGCGCCCCTGGGTCACGCGCTGCATCACCTCGCGGTGCGCGGGCGCGTCCAGATTGGTCACCGAGATGTTGCGGTAGACGCTGATGAAGGTGTCCACGACATTCGGGTCGTACATGGTGCCGCGGCGCTCACGCAGGATGTCCAGCGCGGCAGTCTCGGTCATCGCGCGACGATAGGGCCGGTCCGAGGTCAGGGCGTCGAAGCAATCCACCACCGACAGGATCCGCGCGCCGATTGGAATCGCTTCGCCGCTGATACCGCGCGGGTAACCGCTACCGTTCCAGCTTTCGTGGTGACAGCGAACGATCGGCACCACCGGGTACGGAAATTCGACCAGCGACAGGATGTCGGCGCCGACATCCACATGCAGCTTCATCTTCTCGAATTCGCTGGCGGTCAGCTTGCCTGGTTTGTTGAGGATGTACTCCGGCACGGCGAGCTTGCCGGTATCGTGCAGCAGCGCGGCGGCTTCGATTGCCTTCAACGCCAGATCGTCGGTGACGTTGAGCGCCCGCGCCAGGCCGACCGCATACGCCTGCACACGCCGCACGTGGCTGTGGGTCACGTCGTCTTTCGCGTCGATGGCCATCGCCAGCGTTTCGACGGTCGAGAGGTACAGCCGATCCATCGCGCCGAGGTGCTGCCGTGCATCGTCGAGACGCCCGAACGACGAACGCAGCGTCAGGTGGAAAACAGCAAGCAGCGGCAACACCATGGCGGCCGCTGTCAGACTGCCCTGCTGGAACAGCAACACGAGACAGAACGCAACCGATGCGGACCCCAGGTAGCCCACCCAGAGCCAGCCGAAATGTCGCTTCCAGATCGCGACTGGCGAGTGAGCGCTGTCGAGCCCGATCACGACGGCGGTCAATCCCGAATTGAGTGTGTAGTAGACGATCGTGAGCGCGAGGAGTGGGAGTACGCAGGTGGACAATGGGGGCGCGACTCACCACCAGGGGAGCAACGCCCGCGAGCGCGAAAAACGTCTGGCCGGCGCACCAGATGGAGATGGCCAGCGCCGTGCAATTGAATGCGCTCTGCCACGGCTTGAAGCGTTTGCGCAGAGCGAACGCGAGGCCGTGCGCCGCGATCGCCAGGGTTGCCGGAGCGGCTCCGAACAGCAGCGCTGTCGCGATCCAGAAGGTGTCGTCGATGCCGATGGTCGCATCGACCGACGAGGGCTTCAGTCGATACCAGCCGGAGATGACCGCGAGCGAGAGCAGCGTCAGCCATACCAGCGGCTGTGGCAGGCGCACCACCACCAGCGCCGCCTGCGTCAGCACCACGACGCCGGCGAACACGACGGTGCGCAGGTACACCGGCAACGCTGAACGCGAACGACCCGCAGTCAGAGCATTCATCGAACCTGCTATCTCGGATCTTCCGCCGTCATCGACGAGCCCCACATGATCGAGGTGCCGTCGGTTACGTCGCTGCTGCCCCACATGATCGACTGACCGTGCGGGTCGTAAATCGTCGATCCCCACATGATCGACTGGTCCGCCGTCCAGCCGGCGACCGCGCCGTAGAGCATCCACTTGGGAACGACCGACGCGAGCGGGTTGGACAGCCCCAGCAGGTTGAGATCACCGACGTGCAACAGCGACGGGTTGAGCCACGCCAGCGTCGAGGTCACCGGCGACAGCAGGCGCAGCGCGCTGCCCTGATACAGCCGCGTCGCGAGCGAGCCCGAGTCCCAGAAGGCCACACCGCTGGCGGGAGTCAGGACACCACCGACCAGCGTCGAGACCAACTGGCCGACGAGCCCGTTGGCGGCGATTTTCCGCGCCGCCCAGAAGTTGACGCTGCCGGCACCGGCGCCCATCAGGCCGCCGTCCTTCACGAAGGTCGCGCCCATCTGAAGCGCCAGCTTCACCTGCGCGGGCACCAGGTTGGGCGTGCCTTGCAGCAGCAGCGCGACGCCGCCGCTGACCATCGGCGCGGCCATGCTGGTGCCGCTCAACTGCATGTAAGCGTTCGAGCCGGAGCCGGCCTGGTGGAGGTAGGAATACTCCTCCACCAGATATCCGCCGTTCGCCTCGAGCGAGATGATTTTGTTGCCGGGCGCCGCGACGTCCGGTTTCACGGCCAGGTCGTACTTCGTCGGACCGCGCGAGCTGTAGGTGGCGACCGTGTCGTCACTGCGGTCGGCCGTTCCCCAGGTGTTCAGCGCGCCGACCGTAATCGCCGCGGGCGAATTGCCGGGCGACATGATGCCGCCCAGAATCTGCGATCCATTGTCGGCGACGCCCGCATTGCCAGCCGCCGCGACGACGACGATACCGGCCTGCACGGCGTCGGCGACGGCCTCGCACAAGGGATCAGTTGCCGCCGGTTCGCCGACCGGGTGACCGAGCGACAGGTTGATGATGCGGATGTTGTAGCGCGCACGGTTCGCGACTGCCCACTGGATGCCGGCAATGACGTCGCTGGTCAGACCGGAGCCGTCCGCGCCGAGCACGCGCACGTTGACGAGCTGCACGCCCGGAGCGACGCCACCGTCGTAGAGCCCCGTGACGTTTCGCGCGGCTGCGCCGCTGCCGGCGATGATGCCCGCGATGTGCGTGCCGTGTCCGTAGGCGTCGGCGGTGGACGGATCGCCGGTGACGAGGCTGACGTTCGCGACCACTTTACCCGTGAGCGCGGCGTGCGGCGAGATTCCGGAGTCAATGACGGCCACGCCGACGCCCTGACCGGTGACGCCCGGAATCGCACCGATGCCGAGAAGTCCCGGTGCGCCGGCGCGGGCCTGGTCGGCGGCGATCGCCTTGTTGGAGACCGACATCGAGGTGCGAACGATCGGGTCGCCCGACAGGTGATCGATGGCTCCGTCCGCAGCGAGTTCCGCGATCTCCAGACTATTCGCCGCGACCACAGCTTCATTCGACAGCTGTCGCAGGACCTGAAGGTGATGGCGCGCAGCCAGCGCGGCGACCTGTGCGGCGTCACCGTGAACGATGACGCGCGTCCGCGCGATCGTCAGTCGCGTTCGATGCGCGAGCAGGTCGTCCGACAGATGCGCTGAGTGCTCGGCGACCGAACCACGGATGCCGAGTGCTGAGCCGACGATGAGGGCGCAAACGAGGGCAAATCGTTTAATAGTCATAAGATGACAATGACGTAATCTAGGGACTTCACGTGTCCTATTAGCAATCATCTTGCCCAACCTACCTTTGCGCTACCGCATCATCAAACACTCTGATAACAGGCTATATTTCTCAAGTACGTGCCCAGGCGCGCAAATCCATGCATGTCGCAATATGAGACACACTATCGCGCAACAAGGGCTATAAGGTTGAAAAGTCCCGGACTTATCGACAGATACTCGCGCGTGTGCCGTCGTGCAGTGCTGTGTTGCGAAACGGGACAGTATTGTTAGACGTTCAGCGCCTGGAGGGCTTTTGCGGTGCGGATGTAGTCCTGATAGCGGCGGTGATAGAGCTCGAGCTTTTCGCGCTCAACGCTCTCGATTCTCGCTCGCGCGAGCGTCGACGGTCCGAGCGCGGCCGAATCATGTTCAGCCTGCGCGGCCTTCAGCTTGTACTCGGCGTCGTGGTGCTGCTCCCAGGCCAGCCAGTCGGCGGTCCACGCGGAGTGCGCGGCCTCGATCTGTTCGCGCGTGAACGGGAACGTGGCGCCAGCGGCGCGATCGAGCGCCGCGAATTCGGTCGGGAAACAGACTTCGTGCGGTTTTGGCCAGTGGTTGCCAGACCAGCAGGCCCCGCGGATCGGTTTTGACGGTGGCGATCGCCGGGCCGAACAGCTGCAGCAGCTGCAGCTGGCGCGCCTGCATGGTGTGGGCGCCGGCGGATCGTACCGCGCTGGCGACATGCACGGCCGCCCACGCGACCGCGGCGCCGATCACACACGCCGCCAGCAGCACGATCACGTCAGTATTTCAGGACCGTGTGCACTGCCTCGGAGCCGAGCTTCGCGCGACCGTTCAGCCCGACGAGTTCGATCAGAAAGGCGAGCGCGTGGATGGTGCCGCCGCAACCTTTGACGAGGCCGGCGACCGCCGCGGCAGTACCGCCGGTCGCCAGCAGATCGTCGACGATCAGCACCCGCTGCCCTTGTTTGACGCCGTCCACGTGCATCTCGAGCGAATCGGTTCCGTATTCGAGATCGTAGGTCGCGCGGACCGTTTTCGACGGCAGCTTTCCGGGCTTCCGAACCGGCGTAAATCCCGCGCCGATGCGATCGGCCACCGCGGCGCCGAAGATGAACCCGCGGCTCTCGACGCCCACGACGATATCGATGCCCTGGTTCATGAACGGGAGGGCAAGTCCGTCAATCGCCGCGCGCAATCCGGCCGGGTCCTGCAGCAATGTCGTGATGTCGTAAAACAGGATGCCGGTTTTCGGAAAGTCCGGCACGTGACGAATCTGCGTTTTCAAGTGGTCCATATTCATTTGACGATGAAGCCTGTCTCACGGAGCGTCGGCACGGCATCCTCGACCTCCACGTCGCCGACCCGCGCACCGGGCGGGCCATGTCGCAGGTGGTTCTCGAAGCGCTCGACCGCTTCGACATCGCCCTCCGCGAGCACCTCGACTCCGCCGTCCGATCGGTTGCGCACCCAGCCGTTCAGGCCCTCCCGAACGGCGGCGGTCTGCGTGAAGTACCGGAACCCGACTCCCTGTACGCGACCGGTGATGAGATATCGGCGTGCGATGCGCACTGCGTCTCCGCCCGTGCCGGAAAATTACAGACGGGCCGGTATGATAGCATGCGAGGTTTGAAGGTGAATCACTCGCAGCGTGTCTGAAGAAGCAGCATTTCCGTCCCTCAAGCGTTTTCTCCTCGGCAAGCCGATTCCCTCGCACCTGGCGCATCACGAGCGCCTGTCGCGCGTCACCGGTCTCGCCGTGCTGTCGTCGGACGCACTGTCGTCGGTGGCGTACGCCACCGATTTCATCGTCGCGACGCTGGTGGTTGCCGGCACCCAGGCCCTGGGATACGCGATTCCGATCAGCATCGTCATCACGACGCTGCTCGCCGTCGTCGCCTTCTCGTACCGCCAGACCATCCACGCTTACCCGACCGGCGGCGGCGCCTACATCGTCGCCAAGGAAAACATCAGCCCGACCGCGGGTCTGATTGCGGCGGCGTCGCTGCTCGTCGACTACACGCTGACCGTTGCCGTCAGTATTTCGGCCGGCGTGCTCGCGATCACGTCGGCAGCGCCGCGCCTCGACGTGTACCGCGTCGAGATGTGCCTCGGCTTCCTGGCGGTCCTGATGGTCGGCAACCTGCGCGGCCTCAAGGAATCGGGCCGCATCTTCGCGGTCCCGACCTATTTCTTCGTCGTCAGCATCCTCGCGCTGATTGCCGCAGGCCTGTATCGCTACGCATTCGGCGGTATCGTGCCGGTCGAAGCATCGGGTGTCCCGACCGTCGGATCGCATCCGATTACCTGGTTTCTCCTTTTGACCGCATTCGCCAACGGCTGCACCGCGATGACCGGAGTCGAGGCGGTGTCGAACGGCGTGCCGGCGTTTCGACCGCCCGAAGCGAAGAATGCTTCGGCCACGCTGGTGCTGATGGCCGTGCTCGCGATCACGATGTTTCTCGGCATCACCTTCCTCGCGCACACCTACAAGGTGATTCCGACCGAAGCCGAATCAGGCATTTCTCAGCTGGGCCGGGCGATTTTCGGTCACGGCTTCGTTTACTACACCGTGCAGGCGGCGACGACGCTGATTCTCGTCCTGGCAGCGAACACCGCGTACGCCGACTTCCCGCGGCTGGCGTCGATCGTCTCCCGCGATCGCTATCTCCCCCGCCAGTTCATGAACCAGGGCGATCGCCTCGCCTTCTCGAACGGCATCATCGTGCTGTCGGTGTTCGCGGCGGTGCTGATCATCGCGTTTCACGGCAACACCCAGTCACTGCTGCCGCTCTACATGATCGGCGTCTTCATCTCGTTCACGCTCTCCCAGGCCGGCATGGTGATCCACTGGCGCAACACACGGGAGTTCGGCTGGAAAACCAGCGCGTTCATCAACGGATTCGGTGCCATCGTGACGGCGATCGTCCTGATCATCGTCACCGCCACCAAGACGCTCGAAGGCGCCTGGATCGTTCTGCTGCTGATTCCAATCATCGTCGCGGTGTTCAAGGCAACCCGTCGCCACTACGACCACGTCGGCTCGCAGTTGACCTTGAAGGGCTACACGCCGCAGCGCCGCGTCCACAACACCGTGCTGATCCCGATCGGGGGAATTCAGCGCGCCGTGGTCGAGGCGCTGCGCTACGCGGAAACGCTGTCGGACGATGTGAGGGCGATCTACGTGGACGTCGATCACGGCGCGACCGAGCAGGTGCAGCGCGACTGGGCGATCTGGGGCGGACGGGTGCAGCTGATCGTGCTCCAGTCGCCGTTCCGGTCGGTGATGGAACCACTGCTCGAGTACATCGAACAGGTCGCGGGCGAGCGCGCTGACGACTACGTGACGGTCATCCTTCCCGAGTTCGTGCCGGCCCGGTGGTGGCAGCATCTGCTGCATAACCAACGTGCCCTCCTGATCAAGGGCGCACTGCTCTTCCGTCCGAACCTGGTGGTCACCAGCGTTCCGTTCCATCTCGCGAAGTAGAACGCTACAGCTTCGGCGGCTCGACTTTCATCGGCTCTGCCACGATCGGCTCGAGCTTCGCACCGCGCAGCAACTGATTCACCGGCGGCATCCGTCCTTTGACGCTGGCGTCAAGCGTGGTCAGTTGCTCGTCGAGGCGGTTGGACAAGGTGCGGAACATCGAATACGCCTGCTCGGTCGGCTGCACGTCCGCACTTTCGATTACGCCCTGAAGCGCCGCGATCTTGTTGTTCAACTTGATCGGGAAGTTCAGCGGATCCTGGCTGCTCTGCAGCCGCACCTGATAGATTTCGCCTTCGATCGCGCTCAGCGCCGCTGCGAAGTCATTGAGGGCCTTGATCACGTTCGCTGACTTCGCCGGATCGAGCTTGCTCTTGCGATCGTCGATCTGCTGCTTGATGCCGCGGACCAGCAGCACCGCATCGTTGGCCTGGCTGGCCTTGTCCCGGACCTTGACGGCCAGATCGAACTCCTCGCGGAGGTCCTGATCGCTGACGTCCTTGAGCAGTTGGGCCTCCCGACGCACGACGAACGGCTGCGTCTGCGCTTCGCCGTCGGCGGTGACGCGCACCGAATAATTTCCAGGCGGCGCGATCGGACCGCGCGAGTTGGCGGCCCACATGATCAGACCTGGAAAGTCGGTCGCGCCCGGATAGCGTAGGTCCCACCTGACGCGATGCAGGCCCGCGCTGACCGCGGGATGAATCTCCGGCGGCCGCCGAGGTCCATCGTCGGAGGGTGGCGGCGGTTTGCGCTCGGCGTCAGCCGGCGTTCCGGTGAAGGTCCGGATCGCCTTGCCCTGCGCGTCGAGAAACTCCATCGTGATCTTCTGCGCCGGTGTCTTCACGTAGTAGTTGACGGTGACCGATCGGTCGAGACCGCGGCGGGCGTCCTCCGGCTTATAAAGGCGGAACGCCGTCGACGTCTCCAGTCCGCCCAGACGAAGCGGCGAGATGTCGTCCATGATGTAGAAGCCGCGTCCGTGCGTGGCGATGACGAGGTCGCGCTCCTCGACCGCGATGTCGTGCACCGGTGTATCCGGCAGATTCTGACGCAGCGACTGCCAATGGCCGCCATCGTCAAACGACACGTAGACACTGTGTTCGGTGCCGAGATACAGCAGCTTCGGCACCTTGATGTCCTCTCGAATCGCGCGCGCGAACTCGTGCGCCGGAACCCCGGACGTGATCGTCGTCCAGGTCTCGCCGAAATCGTCCGTCCGGAACACGTACGGCGCGAAGTCGTCCATCTGATATCGATTTGCGGCGACGTACGCCGTGCCTGGCCGGAAAGGTGACGCCTCGATCAGACTGATTCGCGCGAAGTCGCCGAGGTTCTTCGGCGTGACGTTTTTCCAGCTGGTGCCGCCGTTTCGCGTCACCTGCACGTAGCCATCGTCGGATCCCGCCCAGATCAGATTGCCGTCCTTTGGAGAGGGCGCGATCGTGAACACGGTGGCGTAGGTTTCCACGCCGGTGTTGTCCTTGGTGATCGGTCCGCCTGAGGCCCCCATGGTTTTGGGATCGTGGCGGGTGAGATCCGGACTGATCTTTTCCCAGCTGCGACCCTCGGTCGTCGATTTCCAGACGTGCTGCGAGCCGACGTAGAGGACGCCGGGGTTGGTCGGCGCCATGACGATCGGGAACGTCCACTGGAAGCGCTCCGCGATGTCGCTCGACGCGTAGCCCATCGGATTGTCGGGATACGGATTGATCTGGCGCTCCTGACCGGTGCGTTTGTCCTGCCGGGTGATCAGACCGCCGTAACTGCCGGCGTAGAATACATCCGGGGCGCGCGGGTCGCTGACGATATAGCCGCTTTCGCCGCCACCGACCGAGTAGAACACCTGGTCGGCGCCGCCGCCCGATCCGCCGGGGCCCGCTTCGGCGGGCTGACTGGACATGCACACCGTGCTGTTGTCCTGCTGCGCGCCACAGACGTGGTAGGGCACGTGCTTTGTGGTGATGACGTGGTAAATCTGCGCCGTCGACATCAATTGTGCCGACCAGGTCTCGCCACCGTTAATCGAGACGATCGCGCCGCCGTCATTCGCCTCGATCATCCGGTTCGAGTCGTTGGAGGCGATCCACATGTCGTGATTGTCGCCGTGCGGCTGGTCAACCGACTTCCACGTCTTCCCCGCGTCGATCGACTTATAGAGGTTGACGTTCAGTTCCCAGACCGTGTCCTTCACCTTCGGATCGGCGAAGACGCGCGAGTAGTAAAACGCTCGCTGACGGAGATCGCGCCGCTCGCTGACCTTCGTCCAGGTTGCGCCGGCGTCGTCTGACGAAAAGAAGCCGCCGTCGTCGGCCTCGATCTGCGCGTAGACGCGATTAGAGTCAGCACCGGACACGGAGAGGCCGATCTTGCCGAGCACCGCTTTCGGCAGGCCGGGGTTGCGCGAAATCTCCGTCCAGTGATCGCCGCCATCGGTGGACTTGAAGATGCCGCTGCCCGGTCCACCGCTCGACATGCCCCAGGCGTTGCGAGAGGCTTCCCACAACGCCGCGTACAGCACCCGCGGGTTGTGGGGATCGATGACCAGTTCATCGCCGCCGGTCTTGTCGTCGCGGTAGAGAATCCTGTCCCAGGTCTTGCCGCCGTCTTTGGAGCGGTAGATGCCCCGCTCTGGATTGGGTGCTGCGTGATGACCGAACGCCGCGACGTAAACGAGGTCCGGATTGGTCGCATCGACTCGAATCTTCGCAATCACCTGCGTCGCTTCGAGCCCGATGTGTGTCCAGGTCTTCCCAGCGTCGGTGGATTTATACGCGCCGCCGCCCTGAATGATGTTGCCGCGAATATCGGCCTCGCCGGTGCCGAGGTAGATCACGTCGGGGTTGGATGGCGCGATGGCCACGGCTCCGACCGAGGAATAGTCGATCTGGCCGTCTGTGACCGGCTTCCAGGTCAGGCCGCCGTCGGTGGTCTTCCACAATCCACCGCCGGTCGCACCCATGTAGTACTCATAGGGCCGCGCGTCGCTCCCGGCGACCGCGATCGAGCGTCCACCGCGCGGCGGACCGATGCTGCGCCAGCGCAGGGCGCCGAACGGACCTGTGTCGGCGGGCGGTGTGTCGGGTCGCTGCGCGACCAGACGGGCCGATCCGGCCGCGAGCAGGCAGCCGATGATGACGAGGACGATTGGGAGAAGGCGTTTTGAGTGGCGGGACACGCCACAATCCTACCGCGAGCGGGTCACGACGACGAATCGAACCAGTGGAGTGTAACTCCGCCACAACGCTCGCCCAGAAGTTGCCGATATCCCTTCGCGTTCGTACACCACCCGGAGCGGAATCCCTCGCGCGACGAACTCGTCGTAGGTGTTGCGGCGCATGACGCAGTAGAACGGTTCGGGCGACCCGAAGAAGGCGTCGGCCTCAGCCGGCTCCTCGAGAAACGTTGCGTGACGACCGACGTAGAAGCGGTAGGCCGGCAGCCAACGGTTGAGCCGGTAGCTGGCGATCCGATCCGCGGGTTGCGCGTGCGAAGCGACCCAGTGCGCGATATCGGGCACGACCTTCCGCTGTTCGAGCGCCGGCAGGACGTACACGATGAGGCCGGCGTAGGTCGTCACCAGCGCAACCATCACGAGCCACGGCGCGCGGGGCGGCAGCCCTCCGCGTACATTGGTCACCGCGGTTAGGATCACGCCGGACAGGACCAGGACGGCCGGCACGATCGCCGCCGACGTGGGCAACTCGAGGCGGGCGATGAGGAAATAGCCACAGCCGAGGCCGACGGTCACCAGAAACGGGCCGATCAGATGCAGACCGAGTCTCGAGCCGGTGTTCTTGCTCGCCCACTGATCGGCACGCACATCGCTCCAGGCCCGCGCGCAGATCAGGCACAACGCCGGCGCGGCCGGGAAGACATAGTGATCCAGCTTGAACGTCGAAAAACTGAAGAAACCGACGACCGCCAGCACCCATGACCAGAGCAGGATTTCGAGGTCATCGAGCCGTTCTCGCCGCCTGAGTTTACGGAGATCATCCACAAGCCGCCCAAGCAGGAGACCGGTCCATGGCAGCAGGCCGGCGGCGAGGATCTGGAAGTAGAACCAGAAGCCCGGCTGATTGGCGAAGCGGCTGGTGGCAAAGAGACGGAAGTTCTCGTCGAGCACGTATCCGTCAACGAAGGCCTGCCGAAACCGCAGGTACATGTAGACGAACCAGGGCGCCGCGATCGCGACGACAACAAGCAGTCCGACAGCCCAGCGCAGTCCCAGCAGGCGACGACGCAGATCAGCGGAGGACGCAATCGCGATCAGGAACGTCAGCCCGCAGAGGACGAGTGCGATCGGTCCTTTCGTCAGCACGCCGAGCGCGAGCAGCACGTAGCCGAGCCATTGCAGGCGAGGCCGGTCACGCAACACTGCGACCGTGACGCAACTCGCGGCGCCGAATGTGAACAGCGTAAACAGCGTATCGAGAATCGCGTAGCGCGCGAGCGCGAACAGGCCAGGGCTCGCGGCCAGCATGAACGCCGCGACGATGGCCGTGTCAACTGAGATCGTGACGGTCCCGAACCACAGCGTGACGACGACCAGCCCGAGTGCTGCGAGAGCCGGCACGATCCGCGAGGCGAATTCCGCGTCGCTGAAGGTGCGCAGGGCGAGGCCCTGGAACTGATGGAAGAGGACCGGCTTATCGAAGAACGGTTGCTCGTTGTAGTAGGCCGCCCACCAATCACCGGTTGTGACCATCTCGCGAGTCGTTTCGGCGTAGTGCGCTTCGTCGGGATCCCAGAACGTCGGGCCGCCGAGCCTCCAGAAGAGGGCGACGAACAGAACGACCGCGCCAAGCAAGACCAGAGCACCGTCCTGCCACGGGCGGACGGCCCGGGCCGGCGCGGCGACCGCTTCGGCCATAGCGTGCGCCTGGCGGCCTTCGAGCGAATCGCTCATGATGAGCGCCGATGCATCGGGCAAGGTTCTGTCGAGCAGTGTGTGACAATTTTACACAAGTCTTAACAATTGCCGACACACAATTTACGGACGTCGCTCGTGCGGTCCACGTGTCGGCAGTGTGATTGATGCAAAGGCGACGGGTCAGAGGCGGCGGCTGCCGAGCCTGCGGCACGCGGGTTGATACCATGCAGATCGGGTGATGCGGTTCCGACGACTCCGAAGACTGCCAGCCGCGCTGGCGAAGGCCCTCGTCGGGATCACCGCGCTCGTCCTGATCGTCATCCTCGTCGCCATCGGCGTGGTCGAGACCGGATGGGCGAAGGAAGCGTTGCGGGACCTGATCGTTCGGCAGGCCAATCAATACCTCACCGCAACGCTGGCCATCGGCCGCCTCGAAGGGTCGCTCTTTCGCGGTATCGAGCTGGGCGACGTGAACCTCTCCAGGAACGGTCAGACGCTGATCCACATCGACGAAATTTCCTTGAGTTATGCCCTGCGCGAGCTAGTCGACAAGGGCGTGACCATACGCCGGGTCCGCCTGACGCACCCGGTCGTAGTCGGCGCCAGAACCGCCGACGGGACCTGGGATCTGGCCGCCCTGGTCAAGCGCGACTCGAGCGAAGCAGGACGAACCGGCCCCGGCCGGCCGATCACCGTTGAGTCGATTGAGGTGGTCAACGGCCACGTGTCGCTGCGAAATCCGCTCGATTTCGGTGCCGCTCACGTGCCGACGGACTTCGACGCGCTCAACGCGTCCTTCTCGTTCGCTTACTACCCTGTTCACTGGACGCTGACTTTCGCTCACGCGTCCTGGATTGGGCGGGCCCCCGAACTCTCGGTGAATCCGTTGACCGGCACGTTCGGACGCGGTGCGAACGGCTGGTTCTTCGAGAAGTTCGCCGTCCGTACGGCCCGGTCGGCCTTCACCCTCGATGGGACGGTAAACAACGTGGTGAAGCCGACGCAGCTCGATTTGCAGGTCCGAGCCGATCGGTTTGCGTTCCAGGAATGGGCCGGCGTGATCCACGGTCTTCAGCGCATCGGCATCGAGGCGTCATTCGAGACGTCCCTGAAGGGCCCGCTGTCGCAGCTGGCGACCGATCTGCGTCTGAGAGGAAACGGCGGAACGGTGACCGGGCGCCTTACGCTCGACACGACCGTGCCCGGGTGGCACGGACGTGGCGCCGTTGATGTCGCCCGCCTGAACCTGGCCCATTGGATCAGCCGGCCGGATCGCCCGTCGGACATCACCGGTCACGTGACGTTCGATCTCGCGCTGGAGTTAGGCAATCACTTCCCGCGCGGCATCTTCGGTTTCGAGGGCGCCCACGCCATGTACATGGATTACGCGGGCGATCAGGTCCGCGCGCAGGGTCAGCTGACGGCCCAGGCTGCTCTGATCAACCACGCCGAGGCACTGGCCTACGGCGCGCACGTGTCCATGGCGAACTCGTCAATTGGTCTCGACGAGCCGTTCCCGTTTCACTACATCGGCACTGTCGGCGGTATCGATCTGCGTCGTTTGCCAGCCGCGGTACCGGTGCCGCACGTCGAGAGCCTGCTTGCGTTCGACTACGACGTCACCGGCCGCTTCAGCGATCCGTTCATTGCCGGCGAGGCGAAGTTCGCCGCGTCCACTTTTCTGGGCGCGGCGATCGGTTCCGGCACCGTCGGCACGATCGACACCTCAGAACAGCCGCTTCGGTACACCGGCTCAGGCGAAATCGCGAATGTTGATCTGCGTCGTTTCGGAGAAGGCCTCGGCGTCGATTGGATGCAGGCGCCCAGGTACAGCGGAACACTGACCGGCGAGTTCAAGGTCGACGGACGCGGCATCGACCGGGCGTCGCTTGCGCTGACGGGTGGCGGACACCTGACGCACGCCGACGTTTTCAACGGCGCGCTATCGAACGCGCAGGTTTCGATCGCCATCGAGGACGGGACGCTGCGCGCGTCGTACGACGGCGCCTTTGCACGGATCGATCCGAGCGTTCCATTCGAAGAGCCGCGAATCGCGGCAACGTTGACTGGAACCGGCCACGTCACCGCCGTCGTCCGTGACCTGCTGCGGCGCGACGTCACGCTGGCGGACTACGAGGTCGACGGCGCGATGGCTCTCCAGCCATTCGTCTTCCATGGCGTGGAGCTCGACTCGGGCCAGATCGACGCCGAGCTTCGCGGATCGACGCTCAACGTCCGGCACCTCGATCTTTCAGGGGGATCACTCAGCGGGACGGGCCACGGGACCATCGGCCTTGCTGAAGATCGGGCCACGAATTTCGATTACGACATCACCAGCGCAGACCTCGATCGGCTTCGACCGGTGACGACGATCGACGCCGCGGGCGGCGTGATCTCCAAGGGGCACGTGTCGGGGCCGTGGACCGCGTTGCGGGTCGTCGGCGATGCCACGCTCGACCGGCTTGCCGGCTACGACGTCACCGCGCTGACCGCCACGGGGCATTACGACGTGGTGTTGCCGTCGCTGAACGTGGCCGAGGCCACGGCGACGATTTCGGCGCGCGCCACGGCGGTAACCGTCGCCGGTCAACCACTCGAGGAGGCCTCGGGAAACCTCTCGCTCGCGGCGGAGCGGCTCCGATTCGACGTCCAACTGGCAAAGAGCCGCGACCGTCGTGGTGCGATTGCCGGCGATGTGGCCCTGCATCTCAATGCGCGACAGGTCGATCTCAACGCCCTGACTGTGACACTGGGCAGCGCTCCGTGGAGGCTCGTGGACGGTCGGCCCGCTACCACGGTCTCGTGGAACGAGCAAGAAATCCTGGTCACTGATGCAGAGTTCGACGGCGGCAACGATCAACGGATCGCCATCTCGGGTTCCTGGCGCACGGACGGCGGCGGCGCACTCAAGGTGACGACGAGTCACGTCTTTCTTGATTCACTGCAGGCTGCGTTCGAACAACCCACCCTCTATGGCGGCGCGCTCGATCTCGACGCGACGATCAGCGGCACGCGACAAGCGCCGCGTGCGTCCGGGACGCTGACCGTCAATCATGGTCGGGTCGAGCGCCTCAGCTACGAGAAACTGGCCGTTCGGTTCAATTACGCGACCGAGACCTTCGACGTGACGGCTCGACTCGACCAGGCGCCGGGCGTGTGGATGACCGCCGTCGGCACGATTCCGCTGGCACTGGCGCGACCCGACCTTCCCGAGCGGCCGATGGATCTCACGATCGAATCGAGCCCGATCAGCCTCGGCCTGGTTCAGGGACTGACCGACGTCGTACGCGACGTAACCGGCGAGATGAAGGTCAACGTGAGGGCGATCGGCACGAGCCGCGATCCTCACATGTCCGGTACCGTCGCCATCAGCAACGGTGGCCTCCTGGTGACGGAAACCGGCTCGCGTTACAAGAATATTCGAGCCGCGTTCACACTGGCCACCGACAAAATCAGTGTGGATTCCCTGCACATCGAGGACAGCTCCGGACGCCCGCTGGACGTCCACGGCAGCCTCGGCACGCACGAACTGACCGTCGGCGACCTCGAGATCGAAGCCACCGCGAGCCGTTTCGAAGTGATGCGCAACGGACTGGGGCGCATCAACCTGGACGCCTCGCTGCGCCTGCGCGGACGGCTCGAGGCGCCGCGCATCGCCGGCGAACTGACGATTGCCGCCAACAGTACCGTTCGGGTCGACGAGATCCTGCAGCGCGCCCTGTTCCAACCTTACGCGACTGAGGCCTCAATCGCGACCGACGTTGATGCCGTCCGAGCCCTGAATCCATGGGATCGGCTCGGCCTCGACCTCCAACTTCATGTCCCCGGTACGCTGCGCCTGACCGGCGACAACGTGCAGATTTCATCGAATACCCCGATTGGACTCGGCGAGGTCAACATCAAGGCCACCGGCGATCTCTATCTCTACAAGGATCCAGGCGAGCCGATCTCGGTGACCGGGTCGTTCGATTCGTTGAGCGGCACTTACGCATTTCAGGGCCGGCGTTTCGACGTGGACCCGGCCAGCTCGATCAACTTTCGCGGCGATCTCAACCCGGGGCTGTACGTGACCGTCACGCGGACGATCTCGGCGGTCCAGGCTCGAGTGAGCATCCTGGGATCGTTGAACGAACCGGAATTGCGGCTCGCCAGCACTCCGCCGCTCGAAGAATCCGACATCCTGTCGCTGATCGTGTTCAACACGTCCACCAACCAGTTGACGGGAGCGCAGCAACAGCAGCTGCTGGTCCGCGCAGGTACTCTGGCCGCTGGATTCCTGACCTCGCCGCTGCTGTCGGCGATCGAGAAGGAGATCGGATTCGGGATGCTCGAGATCGATCCGACCGGAGACAACGGCACCGGGCCGCGCGTCACCATCGGGAACGAGATCGCGCCCGGCCTTGTGGCGCGGTTCAGCCGTCAGTTCGGCACGGATGAATACGACGAAGCGACCGTGGAGTATGCGCTGTCGCGAGTCCTGCGCCTGCGCGCCAGCTATTCGGACGCGCAGTCAACGACCGGATTCGCCGCCTTCCGCCGCGTCGAACGCACCGGCGTCGATTTGATTTTCTTTTTCAGTTTCTGACGCCTGCACGCGTCTCGGAACTGTGTGGCGCGGGGCTTTCAGCTGCGCGGAACCGGCCCTGAAAGGGCCGCGCTAGAGCAGCAGCGTCTCGACGCGATGGGCGTGAACCATGCCCTCGCACGGCGACCACGAAAACACCGTGAACCGGCCGTCCTGCGACGCGACCAGGGCGATCGCATCGTGCTGGTCGTGCACGAACTGCGCGGCAGACAGATGCCGTGTGCCGCCGAGTTGCGTGGGGTGCAGCAGCGTCGCCCGGTCGCCCTCGATCGGTTCGGTCATCGTCACCTGTTCCACCTGCGCCGCGCCCTTTCGGCGCGAGATCTTCGCACCGAAGGCCAGGAGGTCGTATTGAACGGTGACCACCGTGGCGCCGTCAACGGCGGTCAAGCCGGCGACGGCATCGACGGCACGATTGACCGCGTCCTGCCAGAGCCGCTTGATCTTCTCGTCGGGATTCTGCCGGTTCAGTTGCGCCAGCTCCGAGAAGGCGGGCACCACGGCGTACGGAATCGGCCGGACGATCGACTCGCGCCACGTCTCGGTGCCGTCGGGCACCACCAGCAGCAGTCCCCCGCGACCGTGCGCGCGCATCGACACCGCGAGCTGCACCAGCACATTGACGGAGTCGATTTCGGGCCGCCACGCGGCCGGCGAGTCGAAGCCGAGCAGCGACGTCAAGAGAGGCGGGCAGTCCGGCTGGCTCGACGCCTTCTCGTCCACGATCTTGATCTGGTCGCCCTCCAGCACCGCGACGTTCACGAACTTCCCTGCCTCTTCGCCGCGGTGATGTTTAATCACCAGCAGACCCGGCGCGGCGACTTCGACGACGACACACATCGACGGCACAGCGCGGATGGTGCCCCACACCGACAGCCCGTCGCCATCGTGCCAGACACCGAGATGGATACCGGGACGTTCGACGGCGGGCGCCACCTTGACCAGCGCGGCGGGCACCAGCGGCAGCGGCTGTTCGAACATCAGCGGGTGCGTGGCACGCTCGGGCGACAACAGCACCAGCGAGATCTTCGGGACGTAGCTCTCCTCGCGGCGCAGGCTCGCCCAGAACGCGGCGTCGATGATCGCCTCGATCGTGTCGGCGCTCGGCGCCACGAGGTGCGACACGCTTCTCCCGTGGCCGTCCGCGAGGTGCTGCGCAAAGTGCGCTTCGACCTTCGGCGCGACCAGCCGGGCCGCGGGATATGCGGGTTCACTCATGGCCGTCGTCGCGGCGTACCGGACCACGACCGGCGCGCCTGAGGTCCACGCGGGTCGCGCGGACCGGCGCCCGCCCGCTGTCCCTGCGATCCATGGGTCGGCCGCGGACGCCGCGAGCCCTGCGGTCGGGGCGGACGCTGGTCGAGCGGCGGCGCCTGGGCGCGCGCCTGATAGTCGAAGTCCGGCAGCGTCACGCGCGGCAGCCGGCTGTTGATCGCCTTTTCGATGCCGCGAATGTTGCCCTCTTCCTCCGGCGCCATCAAGGTGAATGCCGAACCGGTGGTTTCGGCGCGGGCGGTTCGGCCGACCCGGTGAATGTAGTCCTCGGGCACCAGCGGCACGTCGAAATTGACGACGTGGCCGAGCGCAGTGACATCGATGCCGCGCGCGGCGATGTCGGTGGCGACCAGCACTCGATACTTGCCGCTCTTGAAGCCGGCCAGGGCCTCGGTGCGCTGGGCCTGCGAACGGTTCCCGTGAATGCGTTCGACCTTGATGCCCTGTTCTCCGAGAAACTTCGCCAGACGATTCGCGCGGTGCTTGGTGCGCGTGAACACGAGCGCGTCCTGCATCTCACTTCCGCGAAGCAACTGGAGCAGCAACCCCGGTTTCAGATGCTGCGGCACCGGATAGACGGCGTGCGTGATGCCGACCGCAGGCGTGGATCGGCGCTCGATGTTGATCGTCGCCGGATTCTTGAGCATCTCCTTCGACAACGCCGCGATCGGCGGCGGCATGGTCGCGCTGAAGAACAGAGTCTGCCTTTTCGCGGGAAGGTGGCGCAGCACGCGGCGGATATCCGGGAGAAACCCCATGTCCAGCATGCGGTCAGCCTCGTCGAGGACCAGGTACTGCAGCCCGGCAATTTTCGCGTAGGGCGAGCGGAAATGATCGAGCAAGCGGCCCGGGGTCCCGACGATCACGTCGACACCGCTGCGGAAGGCGTGTTCCTGCGGCCCCATGCCGACACCACCGAAGACGGCGGCTGCGGTCAGCGGTGTGTGGACGGCCAGATCGTTGAGATCTTCGACGATTTGCGCCGCGAGTTCACGCGTCGGCGTCAAGACCAGCGCGCGCGTGGTGCCGCGCGGCTTGTCGACGAGCTTCGTAAGGATGGGCAGCAGGAACGCCGCGGTCTTGCCGCTGCCGGTCATCGCACACGCCAGCAGGTCCTGTCCGGCCAGCGCCAGCGGGATGGCGTCGGCCTGAATCGGCGTGGGGCGCGAAAATCCGAGGTCTTTGAGCCCTTGCAGCAGGCTGGGATGAAGTCCGAGTTTGGTAAATGGCACGGATCATTATGACAGCGGACGGCCGGTGTCGTACAATTGGACCGTGAACAAATCGAGACCATCGCAACAAAAGCGCCAGCGCGAACGTCAGCGCCAGGAACGCCAGAAGGAAAAGCAGGCCCGCCGCCAGGAAGTCGCGGCGCAGAAGGCCACCAATCCCGGACGGGCCGACGGTGTCGATCCCGATCTCGATGGCATCAAGGCAGGTCCGCAGCCGCCGCAGGACTGGCAGATCGACGAAGCCGAGGCGACCGAGACCACCGAGTAGTCTTCAGGATTTCGACGCCAGGTACCGCTTCCGTGCTCTCGCCCGCAAGTCGGGCCGCGAGAGATGCACGGTGATGTCGTGCATCTTCCCGTCAAGCTTTTCCGGTGTGAATCCCAGCGCGTATTGATGATGGAGTTCGTCGGCCACACGCATGAAGGTGCCGGCCAGATCCCTCGCTGACGTCAGCTCGAAATAACCGCCGCCGGTCGCCGCGGCGATTTTCGGCAGACCCTCGTCCGGCTGTTCGGTTTGCGGCCGCCCACCGAACCCGGCGCTGACCCCGTTCTGCCCCGCCAGTCCGACCGCGTAAACCATTACGTCCTGTTCTTCCGCCCGCTTCATCACGTCTTTCAATGACTTGTTCTTGCCGTTGAAGTTGAGCGGCTCGTCGACGCCGTCGGTGAACACCAGGATGACGCGGCGTCCCTGTTCGAGCAGCAGCTTGTCGATCCCGCGGTCAACGGCGTTCCACAACGGCGTCGGGCCATCACTCTGCAGCTCGTTGCGCAGGATATTGAAGAGCACGTCGTGGTCCGAGGTGAAGTCCACCGGATCGATCTGGACGTACTTCGCGAAACTGCCGATGCGCGCCTTGTCCTCGATCGCCATCGAACGGACGAACGCCTCCGCAGCTTTCTCTTCGAGATCCAGGTTGGGCTTCATGCTGCCGCTGCGATCGAGCAGCATTACCACGGTGATCGGCTGGAGGTCGTTGGCGAACACCGTCAGGTCCTGGCGTTTACCGTCATCGTCGATGGTGAAGTCCTCCCGGGTCAGATTCGGCACCAGACGGCCCTGGGCGTTGGTCACCGTCGCATAGACCGCGACCGTCCGCGTCGTGCCCTTGAACGAAGGCGGCTGAGCCTGCGGTCCGGCCGCGACCGACACAAAGCCCACGGTTGCAGCGAAGACGACCAGCAAAACAGAACGCATGATGAGATTCTCCCAGCGACGGCTCTTTGATGGTAGCCGCCCCGATTGGCTCCGCCCGGGTGACAATTTCATGACAACCGGCCTGAAAGCGGCCCGTCCACGGGCTCTGATTGCGGGCGCGGTTCGCGCCGATATTGTCACCGAGAGGTCTCCACACGTGATGCGCGTCACTCCCGGTATTCTCGCGGCCCTGACCGCGGCCCTGTTCACAGTCGGCGCCGCCATCCTGACCGGCGCGCCCGGCGATCAAGGTTCCGTCAGGGGCACGGTGTCGGACGACTCTGGCGGGCTCCTCCCGGGCGTCACCGTCGTCGCTACGTCCTCCGGCGGGCAGGTTTTGAATACGGTCGTAACCGATGCGACCGGGCACTACGCGCTCGCGGCGATCCCCGCGGGTGTGCTCCACCTGACCTTCGAACTACAGGGATTTGCGACGGCAGCCGTTGACGTTACCATCCAGCCGGGCGTCGAAGCTCGTTTCGGGCAGCGTCTCGCGCTCGCGCCGCGGGTCGAAAACGTGGAGGTCCGCGGCCGCGCGCCCGCTGCGGTACCGGCACCGCGGCAGATTGCCGCGCCGCCTCCGCCGCCGGCGCCAAAGATCCTCCCTGTCGCGGCCCACGATCATGCCTCCGTGTGCGGGCCGGCCAAGCGGAATCACGGCAACGACGCACTCGGAACGGTTCGCGCCATCCGGCGCGGCGACTCGCACGACTTGTACGCGGCTGGCGACGAATTGACCATCGACGGCGGCACCCTCGACGGCCTCGACGTCGGACGCAATCTCACGGTCCGGCGCTATTTTACGCTGCGTGGTTTCGTCAGCGGCAACAACGCCGGCGAGCATACCGCAGGCCTGCTGCAGATTGTCTCGGCCGAAGAGCACACCTCGATCGGCGTCGTCATCTACGCGTGCGACGAGATGCGGCCCGGCGATTTTCTTGCGGCCTTCAACCCGGAGCCGGTTCGCGCTCCCGATCCAGCGGGCGCCCCGGATCTCGACCACGCCGCGCGCATCCTGTTCGGTGATGCAGACGTGCTGCTCGGCGCGCCTGGGCGCGCGATGGTGATCGACCGCGGAGACGACTACGGTATCCACGTCGGTCAGCGGATGACGCTGTTCCGCCGTGAAAACAAGCACCTCCGGCCGACCATCGTCGGCGATGCGGTGGTGGTGGCCGTGCGTGTCGATTCGGCGACCATCCGCATCCTGAGCATCACGGACGCTATATCTCCCGGCGACTTTGCCGCACCCCAGCGTGGTGCCGCGTCGACGGCATCCGCAGCGCAGGCGCCCACCGATCGTCCGCGCCGCTGACCATCTCTCGCCCACTTCCAAGCCACTCGCCGACTTCTTTTCGACCGCGTCGTCGCGCTCTGACGCGATCTCGAGTGCGGTCGCGACATTAATGTCGTCGCGAGCGGCAATCCTTCATTTACGTCTTCACGAAGTCTTCGCAACGAAATTCAGACAGACCGGCGCAGCCGAAATTGATGCATCGCTCGGACCTCGAGACATTTCCGTCGTCGCATTCATGGAGTGTGACATTTGTGTTGCAGATGTGTCGCGTTCGTGACAATCCCTGAATCTCTCTAAACATCACAAAACACGAGAGTACGTCCACAGCCTGCACGCAGCTCGGCTGGTGTACCGCTTGCTCGATGGCCTTCAGCCGATTGATCGCCCGAGTGTGTACGCCTAAATCTGCGGAGGCATGGATGAGAGCACGGATTGCGTTAGTGGTCGGGGTGTTGCTGTTGCTGTCGCATGGAACGGGCTTCGCGCAGTCATTCCAGGGCGGCTTGCGCGGCGTAGTGAAGGACGCCGGCGGTGTGGTTCCCGGTGTGGAAGTAACGCTGACCAACGAGCAGACCAACATCAGCCGCTCGGTCGTGACCAATGACGGCGGAGACTTCGCTTTCGCGAGCGTCGATCCAGGCACCTACATCCTGAAGGCAGCGCTACAGGGTTACAAGACATCCGAACGCGGCAGCATTCGCATCGGCACCCAGCAGTTTCTGACGCTCGACCTCACGATGGAGGTGGGCTCGATCGCGGAGAACGTGACGGTGACCGGTTCCGCTCCGCTCATCGATACGTCCAATGCCTCGACCGGCACCGTCCTCGACTCGGCGTCGCTCCAGGCACTGCCGTCGCCCGGTCGTTCGGCGTATCTCATCGGCACCACGGTGCCGACGGTCGTCGCCTCGGGCGACGGACAGTTCAACCGCCAGCAGGATCAGACCAACGCCTCGCTGCTTTCGCTGGGCGGCGGCACCCGGCGCGGCAACAACTACACGCTGGACGGCGTCGCCGTCACCGACCTCACCAACCGCGCGGTTGCCAACCCGACGATCGAAGCGCTCGACGATGTGAAGGTGCAGGTGCACACGTATGACGCGGAGATGGGCCGCACCGGCGGCGGCGTCTTCAACACGACCCTCAAGTCGGGGACAAACAATTTCCACGGCACCGCGTTCTTCCAGACACGGCCGGTCTGGGGCTCGGCCAACAACTATTTCTCCCAGAAGGCGTATGAGAGCTGCGCGGCCGGCGACAGCCTGTGCACGACCAAGAACCAGAAACCCAACACCGCGTGGTACGTTCCCGGCGGCGGGTTTGGCGGGCCGATCGTCAAGGACCGGACGTTCTTCTGGGTCGCGACGGAGGACTACCACAACATCTCCACGCGTAACGGCGCCTTGATCCTGCCGACCCAGGCCGAGCGCAACGGCGATTTCTCGGCGGTCACCAACGGCAGCGGCACGCCAATCAAGATCTACGATCCGCTCACCCACCTTCCGTTCCCGGGCAACATCATCCCGGCGAGCCGGATCAGTCCAATTGCGCAGAAGATGCTGTCGTACATTCCATTGCCGCAGGTGAATGTCGACAACGGCAACACCAACTACAACGCGGTCGCGCAGATCGACGACTACTTCCAGCAGGAGTACACCGGCAAAGTCGAACACAAGTTCAGCGACAAGGTCACGCTGACCGGCTTCTACCTGTACAACCGCACCAACGAACCCTGCTCGAACTACTTCGAGCCTGGCTTGAACGGCCCGAACCGCTTCGCGGATCCGAACGACTACATCCTCAAGAGGCGTCCGCAGATCCTCGCCCTCAACAACACCTGGATTCCGAGCAACAACTCCACGCTGGCGCTCCGCTTCGGGTGGACGACCTTCCCGGACCTGCCGTCGCTCTCGATCGCGTTCGATCCGGCGACGCTCGGGTTCTCGCAGACGTTCCTGAACCAGATCGCGCAGACCGGCGTGCCGAAGTTCCCGATCGTGACCTTCACCCAGGGCGGTTACAGCAGCATGGGTGCGCAGACGCCGGTCATCGACCGCACCTACAAGTCGATGGCAGGCAACGTCGCCTACTCGCGTTTCGTCGGATCGCACACCTATAAGTTCGGTGGCGACTACCGCAGAATCGGCGTCAACCTGACCAATCCCGGCTGCTCGAGCGCATGCTTCAATTTCGGCCGCGAATTGACCTCGTCAACGGGGCTCAACAACGGCAGCGCACTCGACGGCAACGCGATGGCGTCATTCCTGCTCGGCTACCAGAATGGCGATTTCCAGTCGGCTCCAAGCACGTTCACGCTGACGACGCCGCTCGACCTGCACACCAACTACTACAGCGGCTACGCGCAGGACGACTGGCGCGTCAATTCGAAGTTCACGCTGAACTACGGCCTTCGACTCGAGCACGAAGATGGCATGCGTGAGGCCAACAACAACTTTACCGTTGGCTTCGATCGCACGGCCACCAGCGCGTTGTCGTCGGTGGTGATTCCCGCCAGCGTCGATCCGAGCGGCGGCACGGCGGCGCGCTCGCCGCTCGGCGGCCTGATGTTCGCGGGAGTGAACGGCAACCCGACCCAGCAGGGCAACCCGCCGGCGGTGAAGTGGTCGCCGCGAGTCGGTGCGGTTTATTCGCTGAACTCGCAGACCGTGCTGCGCGGCGGCTATGGACTCTATTGGGCGCCCTATAACTATCCGGCGCCGAGCCCGACCTCGAACAACGGCAACTACGGACAGATTGGCTTCACCAACAACACCTCGTCGCCGCAGACTCAGGGGACGCCGACGGTTTCGCTCGCCAATCCATTCCCGAACGGCGTGGTTCCGGCATCCGGCAGCACGCTCGGACTGCTCGCCGGCGCGGGCACCAACATCGCCTTCGTCGATCAGAACCGCCTGGCGCCGCGCGTCCAGCAATACTCAGCCGACGTGCAGCGTGAACTGGCCGGCAACATGGCGCTGACGGTGAGCTACGTCGGCGCGCGAGGCGACCATCTGCCGCTCGGCGGGACGGTGGACACGCCGATCAACATCAACCAACTCGATCCGAAGTACCTCGCCCTCGGCACCACGGTCCTGAGCCAATCGGTGCCCAACCCGTTCTTCGGTGTCACCGGCGCCGGCCCGTTCTCCACACAGGCGACGATCTCCCGCAGCCAGTTGCTTCGGCCCTTTCCGGAGTTCGGCAACATCAACATGCTGCAGAGCACGGAAGGTTACAACCGCTACAACGCCGCGGTGTTCGAGTTGAACAAGCGGATGTCGCACGGCTGGGGAGGACGCTTCAGCTACACCTACAGCGTGCTCAAGGACAACCAGATGGGCGAGACCAACTTCTACTCGAATCGAGGCAACTCGACACCGGTGAACAACTACAACTACATGGCGACCGCGAACAACGGTTCTGCTGCCCCGTCGTGCAATGCCGGAGCCCAGAACACGTCGATGTGCTACGACAACACGGTTGACTACACCAACGGCATTCTCGATGTGCCGCACCGGATCATCATTGCGCCGATCGTCGAGTTGCCGTTCGGTAAGAACCACGCGATCGGCAAGAGTACGATTGGAAACGCCCTCGCCGGCGGGTGGGTGATCGCGGCGGTGTACAGCTTCCAGAGCGGCTTCCCGATCGGTCTGTCCCAGAGCAACTCGAGCACCAATCTGCTCGGCAACGCGCTGCGGCCCAACCTGACCGGCGCCACCTTCGCCACCTCGGGCGACACGGCGGACCGTCTTGGTTCGGCGGATCACCCCACCGCCGCCTGGATCAGTTCAGCCGCGATCAGCGCGGCACCGGCCGGCACGTTCGGCAATGCTCCCCGTCTCGAGACCGAGGTCCGCACGCCGCATATCAACAACACCGATCTGTCGGCGTCGAAGAACTTCGACCTGGGCGGTGGAAAACAGGCTCAGATCAAAATCGAAGTCATCAACCTGTTCAACCAGGTGCAGCTGAACGGGCTTTCATCCACCACACAAGGCAGCGGCTCGTTCGGCGTCATCAACTCGCAGAGCGGGTTCATGCGCATCACGCAGATCATGTTCCGCTTCCTGTTCTAACGGGCGAGGCCTTCGGCCGCGTGAGACCGGCAAGCCGGTAGGAAGATGTGGGCGGGTTTGGCTTCGTGCCAGCCCGCCCTTTTCTAACTGCCCCACCCGCCTTCCGACCGGTCCACCTACCCGACCATTCACTCACCCGACCTGTCTTTCCCAACCGTCCCTCGCGCTATTCAGGAATCCACCGGTGGGACCACGCGGTGATCGCGTCAATCGAGGCCGCCAGTCCTTTGCCCTTCTTCGTCAGGGCGTACTCGACCCGGACCGGGGTCTTGGGTACGACGGTGCGAAGCACGACGCCCTCGGCTTCCAGTTCCTGGAGCCGTTGCGTCAGCATGCGGTCGGTGATTGCAGGGATGGCATCGCGCAGGACCGCGAAGCGGCACGGCGATTTCAAAAGCACGAAGATGATCGCTCCGGTCCAGCGCCGGCCGATCAACTCGCTGGCGCGGTGGAACCGGTGGCAGAGTTCGGGCGGCGCGAGGGCGCGTGGCATCCTCCGACGATATCGCCGTAGCTTACTAATAACAAGTGGCTACTTGACATATAGCGACTATGCAAGATATAGTTCATGCATGAACGGCGGTCGCGGTTCGTTCAACCACCCGCCGTCACAAGGAGTCCCGACCATGTCTATTCGTCCCGTCAAGCGCATCGTCCACACCCAGCCGCACGTGGAGGGCGCCGGCGTCAAGCTGCAGCGCGCGTTCGGCTTCGGCGACACCACTGAATTCGACCCGTTTCTGCTGCTCGACGACTTTCGCAACGACAACCCGAACGACTACCTCGCGGGGTTCCCGTGGCATCCGCATCGCGGCATCGAAACCATCACCTATGTGCTGGCCGGCAACGTCGAGCACGGTGACAGTCTCGGCAATCGCGGCAATCTGGGCGCTGGTGACGTGCAATGGATGACCGCTGGCAGCGGCATCATGCACCAGGAAATGCCCCAGGGCGATGCCAACGGCCGGATGCACGGCTTCCAGCTGTGGGCCAATCTCCCGGCATCCCTCAAGATGACCGAGCCGCGCTACCAGGATGTCGCGTCGCGGGACATTCCCGAGGTGGTGGACGACGATGGCACGAAGGCGCGCGTCATCTGCGGCGAGTTCTGGGGCAAGAAGGGGCCCGTCGAAGGTGTCGCCGCAGACCCGCGCTACGTTGACATCTCCGTGCCACCCGGTCAGCGCAAGCGTATTTCGGTCGAGACGACCCGCCACGCGTTTGCCTACGTCTTCGCGGGATCCGGAGTCTTCCGGGATGCCTCGGATCCCCAGGGTGTCCTGACCGAAGCGACCGACGGCAGCGATCGCGTGACGCGCGAGACGGCCGGTAACCGCTCGCTGGTCCTGTTCGACCGCGGCGACGAGATCGTCGTCCAGGCCGGCGACCAGGGCGTGCGGTTTCTGCTCGTGTCGGGCAAGCCGATCGAGGAGCCGGTCGCATGGTACGGTCCGATCGTCATGAACACCAAGGACCAGCTGCAGACCGCGCTGTCCGAACTGCGCGCCGGCACGTTCATCAAGACCCGCTGACCCGGGACAGCAGCCGCGATCGACGCGGAGACTACGGAGCACTGACTAGTGCGCAGCCGTCAGGAGCGGCCGAATCAAATCGACGAGGCCGCTCCAGATGATGCTGACGCCGATGCACAGGAGGATGAAGGACGACAGTTTCAGGAACACCTCGGTGCCGGTTTCGCCGAGATAGGCGATTAACTTCGATGCGAACCGGTAACTGAACCACACGGTGAATCCGACCAACACCACGCCAATCAGATCGGCCACGACTTCGAAGCTCTGATGCTTCGCCCGCGCGCCGAGGGTAATCGCAATCGACACCGATCCCGGGCCGGTCGTCAACGGAAACGTCAGCGGGTAAAACGCGCGGCGCTCCGCTTCTCGTTCCCAGGCCTCCACCGGTCCGCCACCTGTGACCTCCTTCTCCTCGCTGTTCAGCAACCGCCAGCCGTTGGCCGTCACCAGCAGGCCGCCGCCGACACGCACAATCGGAAGCGACACGCCGAACAGCTCCAGCACGAATGATCCGATCAGCATTGCCGCCGCCAGGAGCAACGCCGAGTAACGCGCCACGACCACGGCGAGCCGCCGCCGTGCAGCGACGGGAAGGTCGGCGGTCATCGACAGGAAGATCGGCGCCGTGCCCAGCGGGTTGACGATCGGCAGCAGTGCAGCCAGCGTGAACAGGATCGCGTTGGTGTAAGCCGAGAGCTGTGCCATCCGTCGATGATGGTGCGGATGGCGTCATCAGGACAAGAGGTGTACGATCGCGCAGATGGCGAGACCGATCAGGCGACCGCGCATTGCGCGGAAGCGTTCGAAGGTGCACGGCTCGGGCGTCTTCGCCCTCGAATCGATCGCCAAGAACACTCGTATCATCGACTACGCCGGCGAACTGATCCGCAATCGCGACAGCGAAGCCCGCGAAGAACGCTATCTCGCCGAAGGCTGCATCTGGGTGTTTCGCGTCAACGGGACGTGGAGCCGCGATGCCGCCGTCGGCGGCAACCTCGCCCGCTTCATCAACCACGCGTGCCGACCGAACTGCTGGATAGAGATCGTCGGTCAGACCATCTGGATCAGAGCGTCACGAACGATCCGTGCCGGCGAAGAATTGACCTACGATTACGCCACCGACGGCGAGCAGTCGATTGTCTGCCGCTGTCAGCCTGGCTGCACCGGCAGATTTTGAGACGAGAGACAACGATGATCCGACAGATTTCTCCGCGCGAGTTGAAGGCCATGATCGACGAGGGCGCGACCTTCGAATTCGCGGATGTGCGTACAGAGACAGAGCGGTCGCTGGCAACGATCGAGGGCGCCAGGCTCCTCGACCGCGCCTATCACGACCATCTGCTGACGCTCGACAAGGGCACGCCGATCGTCTTCCAATGCCACCACGGCGTGCGCAGCCAGGCGGCGGCTGAATATTTCGAGGCGCTGGCGTTCAGCAACCTCTACAACCTGTCGGGTGGAATCGACGCCTGGTCGTTGATGGTGGATCCGTCGGTCCCGCGCTACTGATCGGCGCGCAGGCGCTGGCCCATGCAATACATGTCGTCGGCGGCACAGCCTTCGACCTCGACCTGGACCGTGGTATGGGTAATGTGGAAGCGGTGTTCCAGGTCGTGGACGACGGCGCGCAGGACCTGTTGTCCCTGCCTGATGCTCTGCTCCGCGACCAGCACGTGGCAACTGCAGGCGACGACGCCGGGGCCGACCATCCACACATGGAGGTCATGCACATCGAGTACGCCTGACACGCCCTTGATCGCGCCGATCACCGCCGGCATGTCCATTCCGGCAGGCGTCCCTTCGAGCAGTACCGTTCCGCTTTCGCGCAGCACACCGTAACTGCTGTACAGAATCAAGCCGGCAATCAGCAGCGAAACGATCGGATCGGCAAGCGGCAGGTGCAGCGTCGCCACGAGCACGCCGGCGATCACGACGCCGAATGCCGAGACGGCATCGCCGAGCATGTGCAGGTAGGCGCTGCGGATGTTCAGGTCGTCTTTCGCGCCCCGATGCAGCCACAGGCCGATGACCAGGTTCACGACGATCGCTGCGACGGCGACGACGATCATGACGCCGCCGTTGGCGAGTTGCGGGTCGCGGATCCGTTCGATCGCTTCCCATCCGATGAGGACCGCAATCAGCACCAGCGACAGTGCGTTGGCCAGGGCAGCAAAAATGCCGACGCGATGGTAGCCGAACGTCATGCCCTCGTGCGAGGGCTTGCTGGCGACTGACAGCGCGTACCAGCTCAAGCCGAGTGCGGCCGCATCCGCGAGGTTGTGCCCCGCGTCCGACAGCAACGCCAGACTGTGCGCAAACCAGCCGAACGCCGCTTCGACCAGGACGAAGAGGAGCGTCAGCGCGACGGCTGCGCCCATGGTTCGACCGGACACGTTCGCGGGAACGTGCGAGTGTCCGTGCGCGTGAGAGTGACCAGCGTGATCGTGCGACATGGCCAGTGTTCAGGATAGCAGACCCGACCTGCCTGGACTGTGAGGGGGTGTGAGAGGTGGTGGGAGCCGATCGAACTGCGGGCGGACCGACAAACCCGCCCGCAGCTCGTTGTCGAATCTCCAGCGAGTGCTACTGCGGTGGCGGCGCGTGGAAACGGCCCGTGTACGCCGCTTTGCCGATGACGTGGCCTTCCATCGCCTTCAGCAGGTCGTCGCGGGTAGCAGTCGCGGGCAGATCCAGTTTCGTATCGAGTGCGTAAAACTCGAAAATATAGTGGTGAAACGGCCCCGGACCCGCTCCCGGCCCGAAGTACTGTCCCGGATTGCCGCCGCGAGCCATGATGCCAGGGCCGTTGCGCGTCCCGTCCGGAAGGTCGCCTTTGTCGAGTCCCTCTGGCAGGCCCTTCGCGGTTCCTGGAATGTTGAACGCCGACCAGTGCAGCGTGTCGGTCGTGCCCTTGTTGGTGGAGTTTTCGATGTCGTGGAAGATCACCGCGTAGGACTGCAGTGTCTCGGGCGCGCTTGCAGGTGCGGGGCCGAGCGACCAGTGAAATTCGAACGCCGGCGACTTGTTGTCGCCGCGTCCGGCATTGTGCATCGGCACTTCCCCGCCGTCGGGCCACGCCGGCGAGCTGACCGAAAACACCAGCCGCGCGGGCGCCGCGCCACGTCCGGCCGGCGCGGCTGGCGGCTGTTGCGCCGCGACCACCGCGACCGCAATCGATGAGGACACCAGAGCGACCGATATCAAGCTTCTCTTCATGACGTGCATATGCAGGTTCTCCTCAAAAGGACGCCTAGTCTACCTTGAAGCCGAAGGAGCCGGCGAGCAGAACCGCTGTCGCCAGAGCGATCCGTGTATCGCGTACCTTGTTGCGCGTCGGATCGACGAAGAGCCCGTGCGCCTCTGAGAAGTTCGCCGTGCGAACATCGCAGTTCTCGAAGCGGCAGCCGGCCATCTGACTCTTCGTGAAGTCGCTCTCGACCAGCCGCGACTCGATGAACTGGGCATCCGTCAGCTTGCAACCGGCGAAACGTGTCCCGGTCAGGTTCAGGTTCACGAACGACGCGTACTGGAGGTTGCACGATTCGAACGACACGGTCGGGTTGGGCCGCAGGTCGCTCCAATCGACACCGGTCAGGCGGCAGTCGGCGAACGTCACGCCTCGGGCCGCCATCGCGGCCGGCCGCATGCGGCTCAGGTCGCAGTGCTCGAACAAACAATCGTCGAGCCGCGCGCCCCTCCAGATCGACTCGGGCACAATCAGCCGGACGAACCGGCAGCGGACGAACTCCTTTTCTGACAGGTCGATCGCCGGAAATTCAGCGTCAGAAAAGGTCTCGTCCTCGAAGCAGTCTTGCTCGAACACGCAGGGCGATGTTAGCGCAGCCTGGCAACGCCGCGCGGGCCCCTGCCGGGAATAAAATGACGCGCGGGTGCATTATAGGGAGGGATGACGTTACTGTATGGACGCGCATCCCTGACGTTCAGGCCGGCGTCCAAGTCTGCAGATAAGGAATGACTCATGAAACAAATCCTGCGTAACGCGCCGGTCGTCGTGCTCGGGCTACTCATCCTGACGGCGATCGCCTTGAAGAGCACTGTGGCGTCTGCAGACGGCGCGCGGATGGTGCCAGTGCCCGCGGTCGACTTGCCGCCGGGACAGGCCAACTCCTCCGTTCTCGTGCTCGCCGGCGGCTGCTTCTGGGGCGTGCAGGGCGTGTTTCAACATGTCAAAGGCGTGACCAACGCCGTGTCCGGATACGCCGGTGGGGACAAAAAGACCGCTCAGTATGAAGTCGTGAGCAGCGGCCGGACCGGTCACGCGGAATCGGTGCAGGTCACCTACGACCCGCGGCAGATCAGCTACGGACGATTGCTCCAGATTTTCTTCTCGGTCGTGCACGATCCCACGGAGATCAATCGCCAGGGTCCTGACACCGGCACCCAATACCGCTCGGCGATCTTCCCCTCGACGGCTGAGCAGGCGAGCGTGGCCAAGGCGTACATCGAACAGCTCGATCAGGCCCATGTGTTCAGGAAGCCGATCGCGACGAAGATCGAACCGGACCATGCGTTCTATCCGGCCGAGGGCTACCACCAGGATTACCTGACGCACAATCCGTCGCAGCCCTACATCGCGATCAACGACCTGCCGAAGATTGACGACCTGAAGCGCTTCTTCCCCGAGGTGTACCGGGCCACGCCAGTGCTCGTCGCCACCGCCCAGACATCGAGATAGCGAGCCGTCCGGCGTCCCGGCGACGGAACTAGCTCCTGTAGGCGTGAAAGACGGCGCGATCCTGCCGGAACGCAGCGCCGAGCTCGTTTCTGCCCTTCAGTCGGTGGGAAACGGCCCGCGCCGCACGAAACAGCGCTGATCGTGCTGGCGTGATGGTCTCGACCCGCGCAAACCCAACCGCGCGCAACATGCCGTGGACCGCCGCGGCATTGGGTCCCCACCAGTTGGTCGGGTCTCCATTCAGCTCCCGGCCGGGATAGAACGCCGCAGCCGGCCGTCCGAAGCCGACCATGTCCACGACTGTTTCCAGAATGAGGAGATTGGTCGTGACCGAGGCGATCCGTTCCAGCGCCAGCAGTGGATTCGGCAGGTGATAGAGGACGCCGAGAAACAATACGGTATCGAACGTGCCGACCCGATCGGGCGACAGATCGAGCACGTCGATTTCGACATCCTCGACGCGAGAGCCGAGCGTCCGGCGCGCCAGTTCGAATCCCGCCTTACCCTGACCGGTCCCCCATCCCAGACCGCGCCACGCGTAGTAGTCGCTCGCGACGACTCGGGCCGCGCCGCGGCGCTCGGCCTCGAACGAAAAGAATCCATCCCACGCGCCGATGTCGAGGACCGATCGTCCCGCAAGGTTGTCCGGGAGGCCTGTCAGCGCAAGCCGGAGCGGCGTGTCATCGACGCCTTTTGTGATCACGCCTCCGCCCAGGTCGATCGTGTGGTACCAGCGAAGTGCGTCAACCTGTGCCTGAAGATCGGTCGTCATTCGATGTCCCGCGTCCTCTTCTGCACGGCTCGGCGTCGAAAACAGTCCGGCGCGTGATCGTTCACCATCCCGATCGCCTGCATCCAGGCGTAGACAATGACCGGCCCGACAAACTTGAAGCCGCGTTTCTTCAACGCCTTCGAGATCTCTGCAGACAGCGGAGTGCTCGCCATCACAGCGCCGGTGTTCTGAATCGCCTTGCCGGCGCTGAAGCTCCAGACAAACTCGGAGAAATCCTCCCCGCGCTCTGCCATCTCGAGGTAGATCCGCGCACCGGCAATCGTCGCCTCGATCTTGGCCCGCGATCGGATCACACCGGGATCCTGCATCAGACGTCCGACGTCGGCCGGACCGAACCGCGCGACCTTTCGAGGTTCGAATCCCCTGAACGCCTTCCGCAGGGTCTCGCGTTTTCTCAGAATCGTGATCCACGCCAGACCGGCTTGAAGCCCATCGAGCATCAAGGCTTCCCACAACGCGCGGCTGTCGCGTTCGACCACACCCCATTCCCGGTCGTGGTAATCGCGGAGCAGCGGATCGCCATCGGCCCACGAGCAGCGATGCATTCCGTCATATGTATCGAATTCCCGCTCCGCGGTCCAGTGCGACCGGTGTTGACCGGTTGGTGCCGACCGATTATGTTGACGTCGAGTTCTGCGCCTCTCGGAACCAGGCGCCAAGGAGTCCCGGTTGATCGGCCACCCTCGTGCTGCCTTTGCGCTGACCGCAGCGTTCGCCTTCCTCGCTGCTCCAGCCTGTTCATCGTCGAAGCCGACGCCGCCGCCCCACGCTCCTGAACTCTGGGGCGACATGAAGTCAGTGGTGTCGGTCAAGGAATTGATGCGGGACCTGATCGATCCGCTTGCCGACAACATCTTCGACGCGGTTCGCAGCGACGTGACGTCGAAGGGTACGACCGAGTCGCGGCCGACCACCGACGATGACTGGGAGAAGGTGCGAATCGGGGCGACGGCGCTGGCGGAAGGCTCGTACCTCCTGAAGGTGCCGCGGCCGTTCGCGCCCGCCGGCGACAACAACAACAGCGGCCCGCCGGATTTCTGGGAACTCTCGCCGGCGGAGATCAAGGCGAAGCTCGACGCTGATCCGGTGCTGTGGAACGCCAAGATCGAGGCGCTGCGAAACGTCGGCCTCGAGGTGCTCGAGATCGTGAAGAAGAAGGACGCCGATGCGCTCTTCGACGCCGCGGGCGATCTCGACATCGCGTGCGAAACCTGCCACCTCGAATACTGGTATCCGAGCGAGAAGGCCTTGATGCCCAGGCTCGATCGCCAGCTGCGCGAGCTGTTCCCGCCCGGTGTCAAGAAGCCGGTCGCGTCACACACCCCGTCGGGGGCTCGGCCCTGACCTTCTCCCCGATTTGACGCTCGGCGCCTCCAGAGCTACCATTCATCTCGATTGTCGAGATGAAGGCCGACACACCGCCGCCAACCCGCGCACTCGTGCAGGGCACGCTCGACATGCTGGTGCTGCGTGTGCTCGCGCTGCAGCCGATGCACGGCTACGGCGTCACGCAGCGGATCGAACAGGTCAGCCAGGGCACGTTTGAGGTCCAGCCGGGCTCGCTGTTTCCCGCGTTCCGCCGGCTCGAGCGCGAGGGCCTCGTCAAGAGCGAATGGAGCGCGACCGAGAACAATCGGCGCGCCAAGTACTACAGAATCACCGAACCCGGCAGACGCAGGCTGAAGGCGGAGACCAAGGACTGGGAGCGTCAGACCCTCGCCATCCGGCGAATCCTGGCAGGGACCTGATGGCACTCATGACCGTCCTGCGAAAGCTCCGCTCGGATGTGCGGTCGCTCTTCCGCTCCGAGCGGCGCGACGACGAGCTCGATGAGGAGCTGCGCGCCTATCTGGAGTCGTCGACTGCAACATACGTAAAGCGCGGCGCCTCGCCGGACGAGGCCGCGCGTGTGGCTCGGATCGAACTGGGCAGTGTCGCAGCACTGAAAGAGGACGTCAGAGCCGTCGGCTGGAGCGCCCACGTGCACATGCTCTGGCAGGATGTCCGCTTCGGATTGCGCCTGCTCCGGCGGTCGCCCGGATTTGCCATTCCCGTGATACTCACGCTGGCGCTCGGGATCGGCGGCAACACCGCTATCTTCAGCCTCGTCAACACCGTGTTCTTCCGCTCGTTGCCTCTGAGCGATCCCGATCGCGTCCTTCGCCTCCTCGACTCGACGCGCGGGCCCGACGGCCATCGGCGGACCTTCGGCATGCACAGCCAGAACGTCGATGCCGTACAGCGCGACGCCCGGGTGTTTGAATCAATCGTGTCCTTGAGTGGCCAGAACCTGACGCTGACCGGCGGCGATGCCCCCGAGCGCGTTCAAGTCGTCTATCGGAGCGCAGGCTGGGTGCCGACGCTGGCGGTTCGCCCGGCGGTTGGTCGAGATTTCTCCGCCGAAGAAGAACGCGCAGGTATCGACAGCGGCGTGGCGATTGTGAGTCATGCGCTGTGGCAGCGGCGGTATGGCGGCGCCTCGTCGGCGCTCGGCTCGACGATCCAGCTCGAGGATCGGACCTTCACGATCGTCGGTGTCTTCCCGCCGGGATTCAGTTTTCCGTACGAAGCGGAGGTCTGGATTCCGTTCGCCGTGGACGCCTCCGATCGCGCACGCGACTTCGCCGTTTTCGCTCGTTTGCGGAACGGGGTCACGCCACAACAAGCGCAGCAGGATCTCGATCGCCTGACGGGAGAAATCAAGACACAGTATCCGGAGACTCCGTCCGGGTACGCCGTCACCTCGATCACGCTTCGTGACAACCTCGTCGATCATCAGGACGCCACCATGCTGACGCTGCTCTGCAGCGTCGGTTTCCTGTTGCTGCTCGCGTCGATCAACGTGGCAAACCTGGTGGTTGCGCGTTCCGTGAGCCGCGCGAGGGAATTCACCATTCGCGCCGCCCTCGGCGCGAATCGCTGGCGGCAATTCCGGCAGATGCTCACCGAGACCGTCCTGTTGGCTCTCATCGGCGGCGCCGCGGGGTTGCTCCTGGCTCAATGGCTGACGACATTTCTGGCGACGCTGATTCCGTCTACGATCGGGGAGCAATTGGGAATGGCGAATGCTGGAATGGACACGCGGGTCCTGACCTTCACGGTCGTGGTCTCGCTGCTGACTGGCGTCGTCGCCGGCATTGTCCCCGCTTTCAGCAGCACGAACGCCGCGCAGTCGTTGAAAGATGGCGGCCGCTCCACCGTCGGCGACGGACCCGCCAGCCATCGATTGCTGAACGCGTTCATCGTCGCGCAGACGGCCCTGGCGATCGTTCTCCTGGTCGGCGCTGGTCTGATGTTGCAGAACTTCCAGCGGCTGCAGCACCGCGCGCTCGGATTCGACCCACGCGACCTATTGACGGTCGAGTTCACGCCGGCGGTGGCGAATTACCCACCGGGCATCAGGCGCACCCAACTGCTCCACCGTGTCATCGACGAGATCGCGCAGTTGCCCGGCGTCAGCAGCGTCGGCGCCACCACGGTCAACCCTTTAGGTGGCGGCGACTGGAGTGCGCCGGTTGAAATCGATGGCCACCCACCGGCGTCCGCGGCGGATGTCTACAGCGTCAACCACAGGCTCGTCAGCCCTGCGCTGTTGCAGGCGATGCGCATTCCGGTAGTTCGCGGGCGTCAGTTCACGTGGGAAGACGATGAGCGGCGGTCAGGGGTGGCGATCGTCAGCAGTGAAATGGCGAAGCGGTACTGGCCGGAGCAGGACGCACTCGGCAAGCGCCTTCGCATCGCGCGCCCGAACAGTCCCTGGCTCACGGTCGTGGGGATTGCCGGAAACGTCGCAGACGCTCGCGATCCCGGCGACCCGCCGGAGACCTGGTACCTGCCCTACGCGCAGCAGGCAACGGTCGCTGCGGCGCAGACCGTCCATCTGATGATCAGGTCCAGTGCGGATCCGCTCGCGGTCGTGCCCGACATCAAGAGGGCGATTGCCCGGGTCGATCCGGCGCTCGCGATCTACGGCATCTCGCCGATGGACACCTTCTTCTCGTTGACGCTGAAGCGTGAGCGTCTGGGTGCGGCCGCGATGATCGCATTCGCGGCGTTCGGATTACTGCTCGCGGCGATGGGCGTCTACGCGGTGATTGCGTTCGCGGTTCTTCAGCGCACGCAGGAAATCGGCCTGCGGATGGCGCTCGGCGCGGAACGCCGGACGATCGTCGCCATGGTCCTCAACCGCGGTCTTCGCCTCGGATTGATCGGTCTCGGCATCGGGTCGGCGGGCGCACTCGTGCTCAATCGTGTTCTGGTCGGATTCCTCGCCGAGATCACCCCGCTCGAGCCATCGATCATCATCGCCGCGGCCGGCGTGTTACTCGCGTGCATTTTCATGGCGTGTTACGTGCCGGCACGGCGTGCGGCGCAGCTCGATCCGCTCGCGGCGCTGCGATCCGAATAGCCGCGCCCCGCCACCGAATGAGACCAAAGCCGGAACTTCCAGCCGAAATCGAGGAATATCGCGACGCGAGGTGGCGACGCGAAGGCGCGCGTCAGGTCGAGACAGCCTTCGATGCCGAGGCCTTCATCGAGCAGGTTGGCTTCGCGGCCTGTCTGACCGACTCACGACGCCCGCGGCCGTCGCTCTACGTCGCGGTCTGCGGACGCCGTGACGCCGTGCTCCCGCGCAACGTCCAGAAAGACGAGGAGGCCTCGCTCACCTGGGTCGTGAAAGACGAGGTGGTGCGGCGCGGCAAGGTCTACTACGCGAAACTCGCTCGCAACAACGTCATGTTCGTCGCGCCGCGCATGGTTCCGTATTTCCACGCCGTCTGGGGCGTCCGTCGCTCTGAGGAAAAGCGCCGGCTGACCAGAGCCGCACAGGCGATTCTGCGTGTGCTGCGCAAGGAGTGGGAGATCGCTACCGCCGATTTGCGCGCCGAGTCCGGCGTCAAGGATCGCAAGGCCTTCGCAAGAGGGATGGACGAGCTTCAAGCGGCGATGATCATGATCCCGGGCGAAGTGTTCTATCAACCGCGGTTCACGTATATCTGGACGCTGGCAGTCGGGCGCTTTCCAGACGAGCTCAGGCGCAGAATCAGCCGGGAAACCGCCTTCCGCGAGATTGCTCGTTGTTTCCTGAACGGCGCCGGCATGACCCTGCCAGGCGAACTGGCCCGCATCACCGGCCTCTCACGCCCCGACGCCGGTCTTGGCAACCGCGCACTCGTCGCCGAAGGCTACGCCGTCAGCTCGGCTCGCGGCGTCTATCAGTTGACAGCCGCGCTGTAGCGTCCGCCTTCAGGCGGACGAGGGTGTCCGGCTGAACCGGACACTACGTCGACGCTGCAGGACGCTCTAGTTGGTCTTCTGCGGTGGCACCGCCGGCGGTGGATTGCTGCCGGCGAAGTTGTAGATGATCGTCGCGGCGGCCTTCTCAGCGCCGGCCATCCCGTATACCTTGCCGGCGCCCTCGATGACGAAGTACTCGTTGGCGGCGTGCGCGTTGCCGCCCCTCCCCGCCCCACCGATGCCGATCGGCATCGAGACCGGCGCGACGCGCATCCCGACCTCTTCGTTCGAGAACAGATACGCAGGCCAGTAGCCGCCGAGAATCGACGAGTAGTCCGCCGCCTTGCCGTGCGGGATGTCGAAGATTTCATAGGTCGTGTTCATGGCGCGACCGATCTCGGTGTCGTAGGACATCTTCGACCACGGCACATCGCCGATGATCTTCAGCTCCACGTCCTTGTAGCCGTTTCGATCGAGCTGCTCCCGGATGCGCTTCACGATCTCGAGCCCGTTCATTTTCGGGACGTAGCGGATGTTGTGTTTCGACGTGATCTTGTTCGGCAGGATGGCGCCGGCGCCGCCCGCATACATGTTGCCGCCCCAGATGCCGTCGAGATTCAACGAGATCCCGTACTGGCTCATCTTCAGCATCGTGAACGGGTCGTCGGAAATGAATCGCGCCACGCCGATGTTCTCCGCCGCGACCTTCAGATCCGTCTTCTCCGCTTCCTTTTTCAGCCGGGCGACTTCCACCGGCGACAACTGTTCGTAGCCGTCCATGAAACCCTTCACCATCGGCGTGTTCCCGTCGTCGGATACCAGCGACGCGAGCATCTTCATGTGACGCCAGGCCGGGCTGTCCACGGCGCGCTTATTGGCGCCGTGAATGTCCGACTGCACCGGCCCGCGGCCCCACGACTTCCCGCTGGTCGTCAGCTCGAAGTAGACGCAGCCTTCCGATCCGCCGCCGACGCCCGCTCCGCCGCTCGGCGCCTGGTCGCCGCCCTCGCCGATCAGGGCGTCAACGTTCTTGAACAACTCGGCGTGATCCTTCATGAACTTGCGCAACCCGATGTCCATCCGCTCCTCGTCGCCCTCGGCGACGAAGATGATGTTGACGGGCAGCTTGCCGGTGACCGCCTTGATCGACATCAGCGCGTTCCAGTAGGCCAGCTCAGGGCCCTTGGAATTGCTGGTGCCGCGGCCGATCATGACCTTCTTGAATGGCGGCTGTTCGACGAGACGCGCCTCGAACGGCGGCGACGTCCAGGCGTCGGGTTGCGTGATCGGCATGGTGTCGTACTGCCAGTAGATGGCGATTGTCCGGGGCGCACCTGCGTCGCATTTGGCGTACACAACCGGGTTGCCTGGCGCGCCCCACTCGGTGATGCCGACGTCGAAGACGCGCGATTCCTGGCAGCCGAGTTGCTCGAAGAAGCCCTTCACCATCTCCGCGGACTCTGGAATTCCTTCGCCGCTGTTTGAAATGCTTGGCTGCCGAACCCATTTCTGCAGGTTCTCGACGTGATCGTCGATGTGTTCGTCGATATAGGCGAACACCTTCTGCAGCTCGGGCGACACCTTGGTCAGATCGGGCTTGATCGTCTCGTCACCGGCGGGACGGATCCCGAGCTTGACCTTCGCTGGCGCGGTCGCCGTCGGCGGTTGTTGCTGTGAACTGCGCGCGCATCCAGCCGACAAGGCGGCACTCAGTGCCAGAACGATCCAACGCATCGCGAACCTCTCTTTTCTTTGTCGGTACTCTACGACAGTGGCCTCGCTGTAGCCAGCGCATACGCGCGGTTCGCCGTTCGAGGCCGGGTGCTACACTCGCCGCGGAGGCATCGATGCGAAGCGCGTGGATCGCAATTGTTCTGGCCAGCGTCTGTGTGGCGGCACCGAGGCAGGTCGAGGCACAGACGACCGTCGTAAAGGCCGCGCGCCTGATCGATGGCCGCGGCGGTCCGCCGCTCGAGCCCGCCATGGTCCGCATCACCGGCGATCGCATCGTCGAGGTCGCGTCAACCCTCGCGGTCCCGGCCGGTGCGACGGTGATCGACCTTGGCAGCGCCACGCTTCTTCCTGGTTTGATCGACCTCCACACCCATCTGACCGATCGCGACGACGTGCACTGGGAAACGGCGCTCACGACGACCACGCCGCCCGAGGCCGCGCTGTGGGGCGCGCGCAACGCCCGGGTGACGCTGCTCGCCGGCTTCACGACCTGCCGCGATATGGGACCGACCTGGCCGTACGTAGACGTCGAACTCCGCAAGGCGATCGAGGCCGGTGCGGTGCCGGGTCCCCGTCTGCTCGTCGCCGGCAACTATGTGTCGTCAACTGGCGGCGCCGGCGACGCGCGACAATTCTCGATCTACCTCGACGTGCCGTTCGTCAGAAACCTCGCCGACGGTCCAGAGGAAGTGATCAAGGCGGTTCGCACCAACTTCAAATATGGCGCCGACTTCATCAAGATTCTGGCGACCGGCGCCGTCCTGTCCAAGGGCATTACGCCGGGCGCGCAGCAGTACCTCGGACGCCGAGATTCAGGCGGCAGTGACCGAAGCGACGCGTTGGGGACGTCCGGTCGCTGCCCACGCTCATGGCGCTGACGGGATTAAAGCGGCGATCCGTGCCGGTGTCCGGACCATCGATCACGGTTCGTATCTGGACGATGAGGCCGTGGCGCTGCTGAAGGAGCACCCGACCACGTTCTACGTGCCGACGCTCGCGCTCGCCAGCTACATCGAGGAATCCACTCACGTGCCCGAGTCGGAAAAGGCGCGCGGGCGGATCGTCAACGAGATCGCGGTCGGCGGCTTCAAGCGCGCGCTCGCCGCCAACCTGCCGATCGGCCTCGCCACCGACGCACCGGTGATGCCGCACGGTCTCAACGCACGCGAAATCGAGTACCGCGTGCTGCTCGGCGAGCCGCCGATGCATGCACTCGTGGCGGCGACGTCGCTCAACGCCACCATCCTCAACATGCAGGACCGCATCGGCTCGGTCACCGTCGGAAAATTCGCCGACCTGATTGCCGTGGCTCAGAATCCGTTGACGACGATCCACACCATGAGTGACGTGCGCTTCGTGATGAAGGGTGGCGTGGTTTTCAAGGACGAACTGGCGCACCCGCGCTAGTGACGCGCGACCCTGGCGGACGAGGGCGGCACGTGGCCCTTGAGCCGTAGGTAGACGACCATGTTGCCGTAATGCTCGTTGTTGTGGGTCGTGTTGAAGGCCAGGACCGCTCCACGCGTGGTTTGATGGTCGCCGGGGCCGATCAACTTGACCATCGAGGACGCGTTGACGTCGGTCGTCGCCGCCACAGCGGTATCGCAGTACGCCAGCGCATCGCCCAACCCCATCATCAACTCGCCCCGGTCGCTCACCTTCTCGTAGTTGATCGTCGTCGGCGGCCGCTCGCCTCGTGCCTGCGCGCAGAAAAAGGCGTTGGCGTTGGCGAGATGGCCGACCAGTTCGGCGAAGGTCCGCATCTCCGCCGTCGGCCGAAAGGCGTACTCTTCGGCGGTCATCATCGCCGCCGCCTCGGTCAGGTCGCGCGAAATCGTCGCGTGCATGGCCTTGACCGGTACTCGCGGCTGAGGTCGACAGGAGATCCAGGTAGTTGCCGTCGCTCGTCTGCGCCGCGGCCTGGTGTGGCGCACACACGAGACAGGCCAGCACGGCTGCCGCACACCATCGCATTTTCATCTGATCGCTCCCCGGCCGGCGGCGCCGTTGCGGCCCGCGCCATCGAGAAACGATAACAGAGAATGACGAAGCGCGGGCCTTTCAGGCCGGCGTCTTACCGCGCCTCACGCGACCCTGAAAGGGTCGCGCTACACCGGTATCGTCTACTCAGAACGCAGCGCCCGAATCGGCGAGATCGACGCCGCGCGCAGGGCTGGGATCACCGATGCGAAGAACGCGCAGACGGCCAGTGCCGAGGACGCGAGTCCGAGTGCGATCGGATCCCAGAAGGGCACGCCGTAGAGCTGTGATGCCAGCAACCGCCCGGCGCCAACCGCGAGCGGCAGTCCCAGGATTAGCCCGAACGCGACACGCGTGAACGCGCCCTTCAGCACAAGGTTCACGACCCGCGGCCGGTCCGCGCCAAGCGCCATGCGGATGCCGATCTCGTTGGTCCGCTGCGCCACGGTATAGGCGGTCACGCCATAGAGCCCCACCGCCGCCAGCAACAACGCGACGACCCCGAACAGTCCAGCGAGGCTCGCAACCGAGCGATCCTGATCGAACGACAACGCGATCTGCTGCTCCATGGTCCGCACGCTGTTGACCGTGAGGTTGGGGTCCACCTCGGTCAGAGTGCGGATGACCAGCGGTTCGAGCGTGCCCGGCGTCTGGTTGGTGACCAGCAGGATGCCGCGGATGAAATGTGAGGACAGCTCGATGCGCTGCATCAACGGCTGTTTGTAGTCCACGTTCTGCGCGAGCGGTACGTAGAACATCGGCCGGGCCGGCCGCTGCAGGGCGAAGCCGGCGAACTTGGCATCGCGAACGACGCCGACAATGCGGAAGGTGCCGGCGTTCTCTGGCAGATCGAGGCCGAAGTGCTGCTCGAGCGGATCCTCGTCGGCCTTGAAGAAACGCTTCACGAACGCCTCGTTGACGACTGCCACCGGCGCCGTCGTCTCATTGTCGGCGGTGGTGAACGTGCGTCCACGAGACGTGGTCACTCCGAGCTGTTCGAGGTAGCCGGCGCTGACCCGGTCCCACGAGGCGCCGGCGTTGTCGTTCATCCCCGGCGGCGGATGTCCCGCGACCAGAATCATCTCGCCCCAGTTGTCGGTGAGCGGGTTGTACATCGCCAGCCCGGCGGCGCTCACGCCTGGCAGCGTGTTGAGACGGCCCTCGAGCTGGCGGTACATCGCGGCCAGCTTCGGAAAGGTGTAGTCAGCCGGCGCACGATTCAGGGCGACCAGCACGCGCCCCTTCACCTGATAGCCGAAATCCTGATTCTCGAGGTTGTTCAGGCTTCGTGCCAGCATCGTCGAGCCGGCAATCAGCACAACCGAGAGCGTCGCCTGAACTATGAGCAGCGCCGTACGTGTGAACGACGAATGGTCACCGGTGCTTCGGCCGGAACCGCGCAACGCCTCGACCGGATTGGTCCGCGTCGCGAACCACGCCGGCGCCGCGCCGAACACGATCCCCGTGATGAGCGCCAGACTGAAGGCAAAGCCGAGCACCAGGAACGACGGCTGCGTGCTGATCGGCAGAAACTTGGCGCTCGAGAACGCCAGCGATAGCAGGAGGCGCGCCGCACCCATCGCCACGACCAGACCGGCCACGCCGCCGAGCACCGCGAGGAGCACGCTTTCAATCAGCGCCTGCGTGACGATTTGCGCCCGCGAGGCACCGACTGCCAGTCGTACTGCCGTCTGGGTGCGGCGTGCGACCGAGCGTGCCAGCAGCAGGTTCGCGACATTGGCGCAGGCGATCAGCAGCACCAGACCGCAGACCGCCATCAGGATCTGGAGGCTTCGGCCATATTGTTCTTTCATGACGCCGACGCCGGCGCCCGCCGGGACGATGGTCAGCGTCTGTTTCGGCAGCCAGCGGTCGACTTCGGTGAGCCAGTTCGCGGGATAGCCCGAGTCGTTCTTGATCCATTGCCGCAGCAGCTGCGTCAGCCGCGGCGGCATCCCGGCAGTCGTCGCGCCTGGGCGCAGCCGGCCGATCGCGCGCAGCCACGCCGAGACAGGTTGACGCAACAGCCCGGCGTCGCCGTTGATCAACGGTTCCATCTGGACCGGGATGTAGAGGTCGGGCGGGTCGCTGCGCAGCGTTTCGCCGAAGAATCCGGCAGGCGTCACGCCGATCACGGTGAACGGATGCCCTTCGATCACCATGTTCGAGCCGACGACCGTCGGGTCGCCGCCATACGCGGCCTGCCACGTATGGAAACTCATCACTGCGGTGGGAGCGGCGCCGGCGCGGTCGTCATCATCGGTGAAGACGCGGCCACCGAGCGCGCCCACGCCAAGCGTCGAAAAGTAGTTACCGGTGACGAACTGCGACCGCAGCGGCCGCGCTGCCGTGTCCACGCCTTGACGACGAACGCTGACCCGAGAGCCTCCTGCCTGGAACGCCGTGACCTGTTCGAACTCCGGCGTTTCGGCCTTCAGGCGCTCGAACAGCGGATAGGAGAACATCCCCCATTGATCCTGAGGTCCCCCCTGTACGCAGCAGTTGTCACCGTCACCTATTCGATAAAGTGCGGACGGATCGGCCACCGGCAGCGAACGGATCATCACCGCGTGAATGAGCGTGAAGATAGCGGTGGTGCCGCCGATGCCGAGCGCCAGCGTCAGCACCGCTGCGGCGGTGAAGACCGGCGAGGACCTGAACTGGCGGAACGCATAGCGGACCGCGACGAGAGGGTTCTCCATGTCGAGCAGTTAGACGGATCTCGCGTGCCAGGCGTTGTCACCGTTTCGGATCCGGGTGTTACACTCGACCTCGGAGGCGGCGATCTTCGGATCTGCGGGGCGAGCAGCGCTTGGCGTGGTGGTAGTCGGCCTGGCCGTCGGCTGCCGTAGCTCTCCAGAGCGCCCGCTGGTGGACAACGGCTCGTTGCGCCGGGCGAACCTCCTGCTCGTCACGGTCGACACCCTGCGGCAGGATCGGGTCGGCGCCTACGGCAACCAGAGCGGGCTGACGCCGACCATCGATCGTCTGGCGGCGAACGGCGTCCGCTTTACCCACGCCTTCTCGACGGCACCGCTCACTTTACCCGCTCACGCCTCGATCCTCACCGGCTTGCTGCCGCGCCATCACGGGATCCACAGCAACACCCGGTTCAGGCTCGCGCCTGAGGTCCCGACGCTGGCCAGCATCGCGAAGGCGGCCGGCTACCGCACCGGTGCGTTTGTCGGCGCGTTCGTGCTGGACGGACGCTTCGGCCTCAGCCGCGGCTTCGACGAGTACGACGACCGTCTGCCTCGCGTCGACCGTACCTCGTTTCATTTCGCTGAGCGGCGCGCCGGCGAGGTGGTCGCGCATGCTGGCGACTGGATACTTCAATCGTCCTCCGAGTCATCACCCTGGCTCGCCTGGGTGCATCTGTTCGATCCGCACGCGCCCTACGATCCGCCCGCCGAGTACCGCACCGGCCGTGCTCCGTATGACGGCGAGATCGCCTATGCCGACGCCATGCTCGGCACGTTGATCGAGCGCCTTCGGGCCGCGCACGCGCTCGACCACACCCTCGTCGTCGTCACCGCCGACCACGGCGAGTCGCTCGGCGAGCACGGCGAAACCACGCACGGCCTGTTCGCCTATAACGCCACGCTGGCGGTACCGTTGGTCTTCAGCGGACCGTCGCTGTCGCAGCATGCCGTCGATCAACCAGTGTCGCACGTCGACATCGCGCCGACGATCGCGACTCTGCTCGGCCTCGGACTGCCTGCTGCCGTTGACGGCGTCTCGCTGCTCGGTCCGCTCGCCGCCGACCGGCCGCTGTTCTTCGAAGCGCTCGACGCATCGTTGAACCGCGGCTGGGCGCCGCTCCGCGGCGTCGTGCAGGGCCACACGAAGTACATCGATCTGCCGGAGGCAGAGCTCTACGACCTGAGCGCCGACCCGCACGAGTTGAGCAATCGCATCGGCCACGATGCATCGGTGAGCGGGTTGCAGCGGCTCCTCGCGCCGCAGCTGACCGACGGTCCGGCAGCGCCGTCGGTGTCGCTCGACGCCGACGCCCGATCGCGCCTACGGTCACTCGGCTACACAGGAGGCTCGGCGGCAGGAAAAACCCCGGGCCTTGCCGACGATCCCAAGCGACTCGTCGCTCTCAACGAGCAGTTCAACACGGCCATCACCGCCTACGACGAAGGACGATCCGATGAAGCGCTGGCCGCGTTTCTTTCAATCCTCCGAGCTCGGCCCGACTTCACGTCGGCGCGCACGACTGCATCGACAATCCTCGTCGTAAGCGGACACGGCCGTGAGGCGGTCGATCTGCTGCGCGCCGGGTTGGCAATCCAGCCGGCTTCGCCCGAGCTGCTGGCCAAACTCGGCACCGCCTTTCGCTCAACCGGCGACTTGGGCGGCGCCCGCGACGCGCTCGAGCAGGCACGCCGCGCCGGCGACGACAGCGCCGACGTGCTGAACGAGCTCGCACAGACTTACGCGGGGCTGGGCGATCCGGAGCAGGCCCGTCGGTTGTTTCTGGCCGTGGTCGATCGGAATCCGACGGCCCCGACGTCGTGGTTCAACCTCGGACTCTTCGAGCTCCAGAGTCGACGGCCAGTTGACGCCGTTTCAGCCCTGCGTCGCGCCACCGCCATCGACCCGTCGTATGGCGACGCCTGGAACGCGCTCGGAGCGGCCCTGGCCACAACCGATCCACGCAATGCCGTTGACGCGTGGCGCCACGCCGAGCGGCTGCTGCCGGGCGATTACGACCTGCTCTTCAACCTGGCGATGACCCTCGCTGGCAGCGACCATCCGCAGGAGGCGCTGCCCTACCTGCAGCGGTTCGCGCGCGACGCACCGCGCGACCGTTACGCCAGCGACATCACGAATGTTCGCGCGAAGATTCAGCTTCTAGGTGGCCACGACAAGTGACGACGACGCATCGAACTGCTCGAGTTGCGCAAGGGCCTACTGCGCTGCTCCTGACGCTCGTCGTCGGCCTGACCGGAGTGGCAGGATGCGGGCGTCAACCTGCTTCAGCTGTGGCGCCGATCGCTTCGGGAGCGATGCACGGTTCGAACGTGCTGCTCGTTACCATCGACACGCTTCGGGCTGACTACGTCGGCGCCTACGGCAGCGCCCGGGGTCTCACGCCGACGCTGGACGAGTTCGCCGCCGCCGGCCTGCGCTTCGAGCACACCTACGCGCACGTCCCGCTGACCCTGCCCTCGCACGCCTCGCTTGCTGACGGCCAGTTATCCGACGCGCAACGGCGTCCACGACAACGGCACGTTTCGCCTCGGCCCGGCCACGCCGACCGTTGCCGAGGCACTCAAGCGCGCCGGCTACCGGACCGGCGCCTTCATCGGCGCGTTCGTGCTCGACGCACGCTTCGGTCTCGGCCGCGGCTTCGACGTTTACGACGATCGCGTGCTCGGACGAGGCGGTGACGTCGAGTTCGTCCGTCGCAGCGCTGAGCAGGTGCTGGCGCCGGCCGGTGAGTGGATCACCGATGGGGGCTCGGGGCTGGGGGCCCGGGGCTCAGAGACGGCGAAAGCCAGCCCCCAGCCCCCAGCCCCCAGTCCCTGGTTTGCCTGGGTCCACCTCTACGATCCTCACGAGCCATACGAGGCGCCGGAGCCATACCGCTCTCGCTATACCGCCGCGCCGTATCAAGGTGCGATCGCATACGCGGACGCCGCGCTGGGTCAGTTCATGGCGAACCTCCGCCGCTCGAAAGCACTGGACAACACGCTGGTGGTGATCACCGCTGACCACGGGGAGTCGCTCGGCGAACACGGCGAGCGGACGCACGGTCTCTTCGCCTACGACGCCACGCTGCGGGTTCCGCTCGTGATCTGGGCGCCGACACGCCTGAGCGCCGGCACTTTCACCGAAACCATGCGGCTGGTGGACGTGGCGCCGACGATTCTCGATCTGCTCGGCGTGGCGTCGCTGGCTGGCGCCGACGGCCGCAGCATCCGTCCGTTTGCCACCGGCGAGCAGCCGTTCGATCGGCCTGCGTCCTACTTCGAGGCGCTCAACGCGAATCTCACGCGCGGCTGGGCGCCGCTCACCGGCGTCGTACGCGATCGCTTCAAGGTGATCGATCTGCCGATTCCCGAGCTCTACGACCTCGGCGCCGATCCAGGAGAGCAACGCAACGTCTACGCGCAGCAGCAGCCGCGCGCGCGGGAACTCGAGGCCAGCCTGGATCACGTAGTGAAAGGGGCGGCGCCCGCGACGGCATCGCCCATCGATGCGGATGCCGAGGCGCGGCTTCGTTCGCTCGGATATGTGGTTGCGTCCCCCACCTCCCCGCACAAGACCTACAGCGCGGCCGACGATCCCAAAACGCTGGTGCACCTGAACTCGGCGCTCGACGCCGCCGCGGCGGCGTGGGCCCGCGGCGATGCGCCGACTGCGCTGCAGACGCTCGACGGCGTGATCCGTGAACGTCCCGATTTCCTGATCGCCTACGAGCGCATCGGCTACATCCTTCGAGCCAGTGGACGACCGGACGAAGCCGTCCGCGTTCTCGATCGAGCAGCGCGGGACGGGCACGCGGATCGCGTGATGCTGCGCTCGCTCGGATCGGCCCTGCGAGACAGCGGCGACCTGAAACGCTCCGCCGCGGTGCTGACGGATCTGGCGAAAGGCGATCAGTCGGATCTGGAGACCGCGGACGAACTCGGCGTCACGCTGGCGAGCATGGGTCGAGCCGAGCAGGCCGAACGCGAATTCCGCCGTGTGCTGGCAGCGTCGCCTAACGCGGCCGAGACGTGGAACAACCTCGGGTCGCTGTTCCTGGCGATGAAACGCTACCCGGACGCCGCGGAGGCGCTGTCGCGCGCGACCACGATCAACCCCGACCTGGCGTCGGCGCACAACGGCCTCGGCGTGGCGCTGGCCGCGCAGGGTCAGGTCGATCGGGCCGTCATCGAGTGGCGGCGCGCACTCGAACTCCGACCCGGCTACGCCGACGCGCAGTACAACCTCGATCGCGCCCGCCAATAAAAAAGCCCTGCCGGCATTGCTGCCGGCAGGGCGTCTAGTCTGTTGTGTCCGCTCTCAGGCGGACCGCGAAGGCCAGCCGAAGCCGGCCGCCACATCTTCAACCGCTACGCGTTAGAACTCGAACCGCGCCGCCAACTGCATGACCCGCGGATCCAGCACCGAGATGATGTGTCCGAAATTGCCGTTGGTCAGGCTGAAGTTCGTGATCGGGTTGGCGTTGGTGACGTTATACAAGTCGAGAATTCCGGTCAGCTTGTAGTGACCACCGAACGTGAAGCCCTTGTCGAACCGGAAGTTGAGCAGCGAGACGTTCTGCGAACGATTCTGGTCCAGATTCTGGAGGAAGAAGTTGTTCGGCGAAACGTTCAGGCCCGGCGACGTGTCGCCGTCCGCGATGACTTCCGAGTACGGGAAGCCGCTCTGGTAGCGGTAATTGACCGCGAAGCCAATCTCATACGGCAGCGTGTACCGACCCATCGCCTGGAAGTGATACATCGTCGTCTTCTGGCGATTGGACACGGCCGGGTTCACGTTCGTGAAGTAGCCGACGCCGATCGGGTCGGTCGCCAGCGGGCTGGTCGAACCCTGGTCGGAGATGTCGGCCGAGCGCAGCTCGTTGCGCCACTGATAGTCGGCGCTGGCCTGCATGAAGAACTTCGAGCTGAAGCGCTTGTTGAACGCGAACTCGATGGTGTCGTAGGTGTAGTAGCTGTCCGGGATGTTGGTGTAAAGCCCGCTGCTCTGCGAGGCGAGGCCCGCCGGGATGTCCGCCAGGTTATACACCGTTCCGTTCGATCCGACCTGCCGCGACGGCACCGTCACGTTGCCGTACCACGCCGGCACGTACGGGTTGTAGTAGAACGGAATGTAGTCGGAGCTGTGCTTCCGAACGTAGGTGAAGCGCGCCGACGACTCACCCCAGAACTGATGTTCGATCGAACCGCTGAATTCGTCGGTGTACGGAATGCTCGCGTTCTTGTCCACCGGGGCGTCTGCGCCGCCCAACCGGAACGCCAGCGCGCCCAGTTCCTGCGGCCCGTCGTACTTGTTGTTGTGATTCAGGTCGTTGAACGCGTACTGCGCGTAGCTGGTGCCACCTGGGTTCGCTGACGAGAACCCGTCCGCCAGGTTGTTGTAGTAGCGGCCGTAGAAACCCTTGAGAACGGTCTGGCCCTTGCCCGTTAGGTCATAGCTGAATCCCAGACGGGGAGCGAATGTGGCCTTTTCCAAAAGACTGCCGCCGGTGATGGTGCTTGAGACCGGGAAGATCCGGGTGCCGTCGGCCGTCACGTCCGTGATCGTTGGCTTGCGGACGCTGTCGCCATACTCGGCGTTCTGGTGGTCGATTCGGAGCCCGGCGGTAATCGTGAGGCGGTTGTTCGGCGCCCAGCGATCCTGCGCGTAGAACGCGAACTTCTGGTCGATGTTGGGCGCGACCGTCCAGCCGGTGCCGTACTGGGACGGGTCACCCGTATCGACGAACCGGATCACGGTCGGAACGCCGGCGGGGTTCAGGGACAGACGGTACGGGCCTGATTGCCCGTTGATGCCGAGCGCGTAGTAGTCGTGCCGGAACTCGAAGCCGAACTTGAAGTCGTGGGTCCCCTTCTTGTCCGGCATGAAGTAGGTCATCTGCGCCTTCACCTGCGGGTTATTACGAACCGAGTTGAAGGCATTCCAGCCCGCGCCGTTGATCAATCCGGTTGATGGCTGCGTCGTCGGGATGTTCGTCGCGGCGGGCACCGCCGGCACCATCGGCCACAGCGAGTGGTAGTTCCCGACGTTGACGTCGAGGAAGGTGCGGTTGTTGATCACGCGCTGCCACTGGCCCTTGTAGGTGTAGGTCAAGCTGTCCTGAGCCAGCACCGATTCCGGTGCGACCAGGGCCGACAGATTGCGGTAGGGCTTTTCCTTGCGACCGCGCTGGACGTAGCCGATGACCGTGTCATCCTTGGACGGCTTCCAGGTGCCCTTGCCGGTGTAGTTGTGGAACAGGCCGAGGTCGGTCGCGATGTTCTGCGGCACGCCCGACACGACCTTGTTGATCTTGAACGTGTTATAGGCGCCGAAGAACCAGGCTTTGTCCTTGGCGATTGGACCACCGATATCGAGGTGGAGCTCGTAGAACAGGAGGTTGGGGTTGCCCGTGAAACCCTGAGCCTGCAGCGCCGGCGTGTTGTTGTCGCCGACCCACGCACCGTTCTCGTAGGTGATGTTCTCGAGTCCCTTGAACGTGTTGCCACCGCTCTTGATGGTGGTGACGACCGCGGCGCCGCCGGAGTTCATCTCGACGTCGCTGCCGAGCGCGCTGATCGAGACTTCCTCGTTCGAGTAGTAGTCTTCGTAGTAGCCGGTGCCGCCGACGCCTTCGGTGTGATCCACGCCGTCGGTCACGATACGGGACTGGTTCTGGATGCCGAAGACTTCATAACCCGACTGCTGGCTCTTGTGGCTGCCGCCGACGTCGAAACCCTGCATGCGGACGCCAGGCGCTTCCGAGAGCGCACCCCATGCGTCGGTCGAGTTGGGCACGGCCGTCAGCTCTTCGCCCTTCAGGTCGGTGCCGACCTTGGTCGTCGTCACGTCGACGATTGGCGAAGCGCCGGTGACGGTCAAGGCTTCAGACACGCCGGCCAGCTGCAACTGGACGTCGGTCGTGATGGTCTGGCCGGTGGCGACGGTGATGTTTTCCCGTGTCAGTTTCTGGAAGCCGGAAAGCTCGAACGTCACTGTGTAGGCGCCGCTCGGCAGCGATGGAAACAGAAACCTTCCGTTCGCCTCGCTGACCGTGGTCTGGGCACCGATCAACGCCGGCGACGTCACCGAGACGCTCACGCCAGGCATCACTGCGCCCTGCGCATCGGTCACGACGCCACCCAACCGCCCCTGTCCTAACTGGGCATGGGCCGAAGGCGCCGTCAAGAACCCGATCAGAAGTACAACGACACCCGCCGCTGTCAATTTCATGTGGCCTCCCGTCTCAATTGCAAAATCTTTCGTGGACACTGTCCGCGTCCTTATGCGAAGGCCGCCACTATAGCCGACTCGGCCGGCTTTCCGTACACACATTTGTGTTAGTTTTTACGTTATCGAGAACAAAATTTGTCTGAATTCTTAAGTCTTGGACAATCAGCCGCCAAGTGTTCGATATTGACAAGAGCTCGAGTGGACGAGCTCGCCGGAATCGCACAGCGAACGGACACCGGCGCGGCTTAAGCCCATGATCGCCGGCCCGGGCTGGTTCCCTAGCCGGCTCAGTACCTTACGCAATAAGAATGGAGCTCCGGGGGGCTCCGCCGTGACCCAGCGAGCGGAATGCCGTGCTGGGAACCGGCTCAGAAGACCGGCATGAGCGGTCCGCAGTGAATCACCGGCTGGTGGGAATCGCGGCGCCGTGCGCATACCTGGTCGTGGACGTCGCCGGTTCGGGTTGCTGCAATCGGCCGCGACGACAAACGCTCAAACCAGAACTACAACGAATTGGAGTCGATTCGGTTTTACCGATCTGACGGATTTCCTAGTCCGAATGCGTGCCCGATCGTGAATGGCGCCCCGTCGTGAACAGATCACACCGAAATGTCGGCCGATCGCGGGCGCTCGCAAAAAACATATGAATTGATTCGACCTTCTTTTCTTGTTGCGACCTGCCGTGTTGGTTACCATCCGCGTTCACTGTTCCACAAGCGGAATCCCGTCGCGGAGGACTACATGAGAGCAAGAGCGACAGTGTTCGTTCTGTTCACGATCGCAGTGCTCGGACTCTGTTCAGTTTCGGCGTTCGCGCAGATCACGCCAGGACGCCTCACCGGCCTGGTGACCGACACGCAGGGAGCGATCGTGCCCGGCGCGACGGTGACAGCCACATCCCCATCTCAGATTGGCGTGCAGACGACCGTCACGCAAGCCGACGGAAAATATCTGTTTCCCGCGCTCGCGAGCGGCACCTACAAAGTGACGTTCGAGCTGCCAGGTTTTCGAACCGTCACCCGCGAGAGCATTCAGATCGGCGTCGGACAGACCATCTCCCTTGACACTCAGCTCTCGCTCGCGACGCTGGCCGAAAACGTGACGGTGACCGGCGCGTCGCCCGTCGTCGACACGACGAGCACGAAGGTCGGCGCCGACATGAAGGGCGAGGAACTCATCGCCGTGCCGAGTTCGAGCGACACCTGGGGTGCGCTCTCACAGGCGCCGGGCGTCCGCATGCAGGGCTTCGACGTCGGCGGCAGTCACAAGAGCCAGCAGTCCGGCTACGAAGCGTTCGGCGTGCAAAACCAGGCGAAGGTCGTCTCCGACGGCGTCGATCACACGGAAGGCGTCGGCGGCACCGGCTTCTACGAGGACTATTACGCGAACGAGGAAGTGTCGGTGAGTTCGCTCGGCAGCGACGTCGAGATGAATTCACCCGGCGCGGCGATCGTCACGACGATCAAGAGCGGCGGCAACATGTTCAAAGGTCTCGAGAACTTCGCGTATGAGCCGGGCGCTTTCGTCGGCAACAACGCGCCCAACTCCGAGATACAGAGTCGCGGCTACAGCTGCCCCGTCAACGGCCTGGGCGTCGCACAGTGCGACAACCCGAACCTCCTCTTCTGGGAAGGGCACTTCGATCTCGGCGGCCCGATTCTGAAGGACAAGCTCTGGTTCTACGGCGCGTACAACCAGTTCAAGATCGACAAGCAGGTGGCCGGTGTCGCGCAGAGCGTCGCGACCGACCTCGGCAAGTTCAATAACCAGACGGCCAAGGGCACCTACAAGCTGAATGACAAGAACACGATCATCGGCTACTACCAGCGCGGACAGAAAGAGAAGCCGTATCGCAATTTGTCATCGCTCAACCCGCCGGAGTCGGTGCTGGCGCAGAACAGCGTCTCGTGGATGGGCAAGGGCGAGTGGCAGTCGCTTCTGAGCGACAAGGCGTTCCTCAGCGTCAACGTCGGCGAATTCCACCTGGCGTGGCCGATGGTGCCCGCCGTCGATCCAGCCACGAATCCGCCCTTGCAGCTGCAGGCGACGGGCGGCGTCAACGGCGCCGGCTGGAACGCGTTCACCAGCGAGCGCAAGAAGCCGCAGGTGAAAGCGCAGTTGACGTACTTCGTGCCCTCAAAGGCCGGCAGCCACGACCTCAAGTTCGGCTTCGAGGACATCCACGACTGGTACACGCTGGGCATCAACGGCCAGTCGGGTCCGTACCGAATCACGTACAACCCGGCCGGGATTGCCAGCACCATCCGCTTCGCGGACGTCGGCACACCGGGCGGCTACGGCACGGCGTGGACGACGTCGGCCAACCTCGATCAGCATTACTCCGGCTACGCGCAGGATCGCTGGGCGCCGAGCAACCGGCTGACGATCACGGCTGGCGTGCGCATCGACTACCAGAGAATGGGCTACACCGCGGCCAACCGAATCCCGACCTCGACGGTGGCCGGCGTGGTCGTGCCCGCCGACGGGACGACGATCTTCCCGACGACGAGCACCATCCCCGCCGGCACGTTCTTCGCCAACACCAACGTCGCGGCGCGCCTTGGCTTCAGCTACACGCTCGACAGCAAAGCCACGACCGTCCTGAAGGGGTTCTACGGCCGCTACTACAACAACCTGGCGGACGGCTTCTCGTCGGCGAACCCGGGCGGCACGAGCTACGCGAACTACACGTTCCACGACTTGAACAACAACGGCAAGTACGACGGCGTGCAGGAACTCGGGCCGCTGCTCAGCCGCATCGGCGGCGCGTCGGCGTCGGTGGACCCCAACACGAAGACTCCCTACACCGACGAGGTCAGCGGCACGCTCGAGCATCAGTTCTGGGGCGAGTCGTCCGTCCGCGGCACCTTCGTGATCAAGCAGCAGAACCAGTTCGTGCCGTTCTACTTCAATCCGATCGTCGCGGCCTGGGGTAACAGCACCAACATCAACGCCAACCTCACGGTGCCGGTCCAGGCGACCTACCTGGGCACGACCTATAACCTGATGGATGTGCCGAACAGCCTGGCGGGCAATACCGACACGCCGTACACGAACATCGCGGACAGCTGGTTCCGGTACGAAACGCTTGAATTGGCGTTCACGAAACGAGCCGGCAACTTCTTCTTCCAGGCCAGCGGCAACTACCAATGGCGCAACGAGCTGCGGTCCGCCGACATCACTCGATTTCGGCGCCAACAGCCCGCTGAACACGGATCCGATTCAGGTCTACCCGCAGCAGTCGCCGAACCCGGCAGCGCCGAACCGTCAGCAGACGACGATGTATGGCATACAGATGTCGGGGCATTACACCTTCGCGTACGACATCGGCGTCGGGATCAACGACCGCTTCCAGAGCGGCTTCAACTACTCGCCGATCGTGCCGAGCGGGGCGGTGAACCTGAACGTGTGCAACAACGAGTGCTCGTTCTTCACGCAGAACCTCAGTCAGAATCGATCGGACAACGTCAACCTGCTGAACATCCGTGTGGATAAGGCCATCCCGCTCCAGGGACGAATGAAGGCAACGTTGATGCTCGACGTCTACAACGTGCTCAACGCGGATCCGGTCACGAACTTCAACCTGGCGCTCGGTCCGAGCTACAAGAGTGTGATTGCGGTGCTCGATCCGCGCGTCTTCCAGATGGGATTCCGGTTCGAGTTCTGAGATTCGAGGTCAGAACGTTCGACATTGCACTTGAAGAGGGCCTCGCACGGGCGGGGCCCTTTTTTTAGCGGCCGATCCGCTGCAGGTTTGCCGCGGCGTCGGGATATCCGGGCCGCAGCGCCAGCGCTTGCGTCCACTCCTGCCTGGCACGATCCAGATCACCACGCCGCGCATACGCAACGCCCAGCCCGTTGTGCGCCACGGCGAGCTCCGGGTTGAGCGCGACCGCGCGCGACAGTGCGGTGATGGCCTCGTCGGTGTTCCCATCCATGAGATACGCGGCGCCCAGATTGTTCCAGGTGACACCGGCATTCGGCGATACCGCGAGGACGCGTTTGAACAGCGCCTCGGCGTCGCGAGCACGGTTCATGCGCGCGTACGTTTGACCCAGGGCATCAGCCGTCTGCACGTCGCCCGGGTCGTCGCGTGCCAGCGCCTCGAGCACGCGAGCCGCGCGCGGCAGGTCGCCACCGTCACGCAGCGTGGAACCGAGCGCCCGCAGCAGCGAACGATCGGTATGACCGTTCTTCGCGGCGGAGTCGAGCAGGGCGACTGCCTGCGCTCCGCGGCCAGTCGCTTCGAGCATGAACGCGAGCCGCTCGTAGGCCGGCGTCAAGTCCGGCCGTTCATGCACCACCGCCTCGAGTGTCGCGATCGCCGCGTCTGCGTCCCGACGCGACCACATGGCCGCGGCTTCGTCCAGCGCTGAATTCAGGTGCACGAGGCGCTTGGGATCGTCGGCGCTCGAGAACGTTCGACTTGGTTTCGCAACGCTTCCTACGACGTAGCCAAGCGATCGCAGACGCGCCTCCGCGTCTGGATCCATCGGCGTTGGCTTTAGGGCTCCGCGAGCGGCGCCGCCGAGACGGTCCAGTCTGGACTCGAGATCGCGCGCACGATCACGCTGGCTGGCGTAGAGATTTCGCGTCTCGTGTGGATCCGAAGCGAGGTCGTACAGCTCCGGGTCCGGCAGGTCGATCAACTTCAGACTGCCATTGACAACGCCGTTTAGCGGCGCCCAGTTTCGCGTGAGGTTGGCGTTCAGCGCCTCGAAATATGAGATCGAGTGCTCTCCTGGAGCCAGCTCCGTCGCGCCGATCAGCGGACGCACGCTGCGGCCATCGAGGCCGGGCGGCGCGGCGACGCCAAGGAGGTCGAGCACGGTAGGCATCACGTCAACGAGCCTGACCGGACTGCTGACGGTGTCGGCCGCTATCGCCGGCGGCGCCCAGACGATGAATGGCACCCTCAGCGTCGAGTCGTACGCAAACAAGCCGTGCGTCCGCTCGCCGTGCTCGCCGAGCGACTCGCCGTGGTCCGAGGTCAGCACCACCAACGTGCGATCGAGCGCGCCAGCCGACCGCAGATGTTCGATGAATGCGCCCAGGGCAGCGTCCGCGTACGCCACCTCTCCTGAATACGGATCGGCGGCGTATCTCGAGGCGTATGGCTCTGGCGGCGTATACGGTTCATGCGGATCGTAGAGATGCACCCAGGCGAACCACGGGCTGCCCCGCGGCGGAGTGGCTGGCTGACCGGCATCGCCCGCACCGAGAATCCACTGCCCCGCCGGCTCGAGCACCTGCTCCGCCGACCGTTGAACGACCTCGAGATTCGCGCCGCTTCCATGCATGCGGTCGTCGTAGCGATCGAAGCCGACATTCAGTCCGAACCGCGCATCCAGGACGAACGAACCGACGAAGGCGCCGGTTGAATAGCCTGCCGCCTTCAGCGTCGAGGCCAGAGTCGCGTGTGCGCCGTCAAAGCGAAACGTGCCGTTGTCCCGTACACCGTTCGTGAACGGGTACAACGCCGTCATGATTGTGGTGTGCGACGGCAAGGTCAACGGCACGTGCGCACGCGTGACGTCGAAGCGCACCCCTTCGCGAGCGAATCGATCGAGGGTGGGCGTCAATCCGAGACGATTGCCGTAGGCGCCCAGATGATCGGCTCGCAGCGTATCGATCGTCACGAGGAGCACGTTGGCGCCGTGTAGCACACCCGCCGACACTGTCGAACGTGACGCGCGACTGGTGCACGCGGCCGACGCCATCGTGAAGACGGCGACGACGAGCGAGGCGACTGCGGGACGGATCGACCGAGCCAGGCCCTCTCGTCCGAGCCTCGTTCCGTGCCGGACCGCGCCCACCGTTCGAGCGTGACCGGAATCTGCTCTGCCCCGTGCCTCCTCGATGGAACCGCCGAGGGTTACCGTCCACCGCCCGGGAGGGTCGATTCGTTGTGTCGCGGGCACGTCGATCAGATTGTATCTGGCCGTGCGCGCCGGCTCGAAAACGCGACACACCCTTTTCGGGCACCAGTCCTCCGTTGACATGGGGTGTGGGAGTTCCGTATAACCGGCGGGAGTTGCGTGTGAACCGTCAACTGGCTGTAGCCGCCGGATTGTGCCTGTTTGCCCTGGCGGAAACGCCGCGAACGGGATCCGGCCAGCCGTCCGACCCTGCTCCCGCCACCTACGTCGGCGCCAAGGCCTGTGCGGCCTGCCACGGCGATATGCACGACACGTGGCTGAACGGGCGTCACAGCAAGATGTTGCAGCCCGCGAGCGCCGCAAGCGTGGTCGGCGATTTCGCCGCGACCAACATCACGCTGCACGGCAATCGTTTTCAGCTGCGGCGAACGAACACCGACTTCTTTATCGCTGAGTCGTACCTGACCGGCAAGCTCCAGGAGCATCGCGTCGAATACACGCTCGGAAGCCGGCGCATCCAGCACTATCTGGCGACCATCGACAAAGGCTGGATCATCGTGCTTCCCCCAAGCTGGGACGTCCAGCGTCGCGAGTGGTTCGACAACATGGACATCGTCCGGCCGGCGAGCACGGCCGGGACGGCGGTTCAGCAGTGGAACAAGGACTGCGTCGGCTGTCACGTCAGCGGTGAGCTCAAGAATTTCCGTCCGGCGACCCAGGATTACGTCACCGGCTGGACCGATTTCGGTACCACGTGCGAACGCTGTCACGGTCCGGGCAGTGCCCACGTCACCAAATACGCGGCGAAAACGGCGGCCGCTGACGGTCAACCCTCGGGTCCGCCGTCGGATCGGTTCATCGTCAAGCCGACGAGGCTCGACCCGCGCACCAGCAGCATGATCTGCGCGCAGTGCCATTCCCTTCGCAATGTGATCAATCCGTCATTTAAGGCGGGCGACGATTACTTCGACTACTTCATGCCTCGCCTCGAGTACGACCCAGGGTCGGATCGCGAGCTGCCCTACTGGCCGGACGGCCGGCCGCGTCGCTTTTCGAACGACGCGATTGGCCTGTGGCAGAGCGCCTGCTTCCGCAAGGGCACCGCGACCTGCACCACGTGTCATCTCGATCCGCACAACCCGAATGTGGACCGCAACCCGCAGCTCGCGCCGACCAACAACGCGTTGTGCACGCAGTGCCATTCGTCGATCGGCGAGAAGCTGACTTCCCACACCCGGCACGCGGCAAACAGCACCGGCAGTTCCTGCGTCGAGTGCCACATGCCGAAGACGGTGATCAGCATCAATTCGACGATGCGTGACCACACGATGAGCGTGCCGGCCCCGGAAAACACCGTCGCGTTCAATATTCCCAACGCGTGCACGGAGTGTCACAGCGACAAGAAGCCGGCCTGGGCGGTGGACGTCCTCGCGTCGTGGTGGCCGAACGGCCGCCGCGCGCGGCTGGTGGATCGGGCGCAGGCATTTTCCGGAGCGCGTCGTGGCGCACCGGACGCGCTCAATCGATTGATTGCGATCGCCGGAGACGCCGATGCCGGCCCGTTGATCCAGGCGACCGCCGTCGGCTACCTGCGACGATATCCTGGCGAATCCGCTCGTGCCGCGCTGCGCGCGGCCGCCACCGCCGGCCACCCGGCGATCCGCGCCGCGGCCGTCGCTGGCCTGGGAACTGTCGAAGCCGGCGCGGACGAGGGCGTCCGGTCCACGCTCGTCGCGGCGCTCTCGGATCCGCGCCGCGCAGTCCGGATCGCCGCGTTGTTGTCGCTCGTCAACGCGCGAGGACGTCCTCTCGAACCCGCCGCGGCGCGCCAGTTTCAGTCGGTCGGCCGCGAGTTCATGACGCTATCCCCGCTCTACGACGACGACGCCGGCTTCGATCGTGACCTGGGCGTCGTGCACCTGCTCGGCGGCGATTTCAACCTCGCGACACAAATGCTGAGGATCGGCTTGCGCCTGAATCCGGACTTGCCATCGGGAGATTTCCTGTTGGCGCTGGCGAGGCTCGGTCAGGGCGACGTCAAGGAAGGGCGCGCGCTGCTCGAGCGGGTGAAGCCAGGTGACCCGTCGTACGCCGCCGCGCAGAGGCGGCTGCAGCAACTCGTGCAGTAGGGTTTCTACATCCCCATGGTCGCCGCGAGCAAGACGATGAATTTGGCGGTGCGCGTCATCTGCGGGATATCCGCCCATTCGTCGGCGAAGCCACGCTGACCACCCCGATCGCCACCGATCCCGATCGCCGGCGAGCCGTGACCAAGCGCGACGTTCATGTTCGACGATCCCGCGTTGCCCAGTTCCGCGTCGTAGCCGAGATACTTCGAGATCGCCGCGGCGGTCGTTACCAGCGCTGACTCGCGCATCCCTGGAATCTGCCCGCCGGGTGTCAACTGCGTCGGTTCCATCGTGAACGTGATCGTCGTCTCCGTCGTCACCTGCTTGAGGATTCCGCGGACCGCAGCCTCGACCTCCTCGACACGTGCGCCATCGAGTGACCGGATGTCCAGCGAAAACCACCCGCTTTCCGGTTTGTGATTGTAGACGGCGCCGCTCTGCAGCATCGCCACGTTGATCACGACGCGTTGATCGCGATACGTCGCCGGCTGCGGCAACTGCAGAATGCGATCGACCGCGCGACCGATACCCTGGTTGACGTTCGGCACGCCGCCGTTCAGTGAATGGCCGCCTGGTCCCTCAGCGATCACCTTCCACCAGTGGATCGTGATCGCGCCGTAACTGATGGAGTGCCCATCGCCAAGAATGTCGACAAACGCGATTGCGCGATCCTTCCACAACGCGTACAGAGACTGCATGCCCTTGAGGCCGGTTTCCTCCTGCGCGACGGCGGCGAACACCAGGTCGTGCTCGGGACGGATGCCACTCTTCAGCAGCGCCTCGGCGGCCGCGAGCATCGCGACCGTCGTGCTCGAGGTGTTCGTGCCGGGGCCGATCACGCGGTCGCCCTCGACGCGCGGCTTCGTGTGTACCGCGGCCTGCTGCGTGGCCACGGTCGCGAGGTCGTCCAGGGTCGCCACGAACACCAGCGCCTTGCCCGATCGTCCTTTGATGCGTCCGACCACATTCGGCGCCGCGTCGAGCGTGACGTCGGCGAGGCCGATCCGGCGCATTTCCGCGGCTACGGCTTCGGCCCGTTCACGCTCGTGGCCCGATGGCGACACGATGGCCCCGATCTCGGCGAGCAGGCGTGCGCTCGCGGCGCGACTCGCGTCAATCGCAGAGAGCGTGGCCGACACCGCGGGGTCACTCAACGCCGCCGATACCGTGCGTTGTGCCAGTGCTGGACGGGAGGACCACAGCAGCGCGATCGTCAGGCCGGCGCTTAGCCAGTGTCTGGTCATCGGTCTACTGTACGACCTTGGTATGTGGCGCGCGAAATCAGCGCGCTCTTGCCCTACACTAGCCGCTGCATGAGAGCGACAGCGGTCGCCGCGCTTTTCTGTCTCCTTTCGGGCTCTGGAGCTCTCGCTCAGACCCCGTCGACGCCCGACGCCGCAATCCAACCGCCGCGGCCCGCGGTCACGGCAACATTGCCGCCGCCCCCCGTTGCCGCCGCGGATCTCACGGTCGGCAACCGCATCATCACCACGTTTCGTGCCGACGTCGGCACACGCTCGCCCGCCGATCGCGCTCGGGCTGCGACGACGCTGATCGCCGCACAGGCGCGAGCCGGCGTCACCGGTCCGGTCGGATCGCAGTCCCTGCAGGGCGCGACCATTGTGACGCTGGGGTCCGAGAACGCGTTCGTGCTGCTGCCGCAGGACGCCGATGACCTGGCGGGAGAGACGCTGGCCTCGATCAGCGGTCACGCCGTTGACCAGCTGCGGGTCGCGCTTGCGGAACTCGACGAACTGCACAAGCCGGCGGTGATGATTCGAGCGGCGGTGCTGGCGTCGCTCGGCTCATTGGTGGCGGCGATCCTGTTCGGGCTCGTCTACCTGGGTCATCGCCGCACCAGTGCGCGCCTGATGGCCAGGGTCGAGGACCAGCTGGCGCGCTACCAGCTGGGCGCCAAGACGCAACCGAGAATGACGCCGGTCTTCCGGGTGCTTCGCGGCGTCATTCGGGCCATCACGCTGGTTCTGGCCTCGCTGATCGGATACACGTGGCTCACGTTTGTCCTCAACCGGTTTCCGTATACGCGCCCATGGGGAGAGGGACTCAGAGGCTTCCTGCTGTCCCGCCTCGAGCTGCTCGGCCTGAGCACCATTCATGCGCTGCCAGGCCTGTTCACGGTCGCGGTCATCGTGCTCGTGACGAGGTTTCTGATTTATTGCCTGAAGGTGCTCTTTGACTCGGTCGAGCGCGGACAGGTGGAGCTGCCCTTCGTCGATGCCGAGCTCGCGCGACCGACAGGGCACATCGTGGCGACGCTGGCGTGGGTGTTCTGCATCGTGGTGGCGTACCCGTACATTCCCGGCAGCAGCACCGACGCGTTCAAAGGCGTCAGCGTGTTCGTGGGCCTGATCGTTTCGCTCGGATCGAGCGGACTGGTCAATCAACTGATGAGCGGATTCGTCATCACCTACTCGCGATCGGTGCGGGTCGGAGAGTTCGCCCGGATCGCCGACATCGAGGGCACGGTGACGAACGTCGGGGTGCTGGCGACGACGGTCAGAACGCCGGACGGCGAGGAGATGAACATCCCCAACGCCGTCGTCGTGTCGCACGTCGTCACGAACTATTCACGGCCGGGCGAACGCCGTGCCGTATGGGTGAGGACGTCCGTCACCATCGGCTACGACACGCCGTGGCGTCAGGTTCACGCCCTGTTGCTCGAGGCCGCCGCCAAGACGTCGGGCCTCGCCGACAACCCCGCACCCGAGGTCAGACAGACGGCGCTCCAGGACTACTACGTCGAGTACACGCTTCTGGCGGCGCCGCTTGAAGCGCGCAATCGCGGCCCGGTGTTCGCCGAGCTGCACGCGCGCATCCAGGATGCGTTCAATGAACACGGCGTCCAGATCATGTCGCCGCATTACATGGCCGACCCGAGCGCGCCGAAGGTCGTGCCGAAAGACAAGTGGTTCGAGCCGCCGGCCGGGCGGGACTGAGAGGCGTGGCGTCCACGCGCAACAGGAACACTATGAAAACGCTGACCGCTCTGCTGCTGGTGTCGTTCGCAGGTTCATCGATCGTACACGCGCAAGACCAGGTGACGACCCCGCCACCGACTGTCGTACTCAACAACTACGGCTCGGTGCCGGTTGGCCCGTTCGGCGGTTTAGAAGGAGCGGCGATTGTGTCGCGCGTCGGGGATCCATCGGCGGCATGGTTCAACCCGGCCGGTTTGACGCGTGAGGACGGCGCCCAGATCAGCGGCAGCGCGGGCGTCTACCAGCGAACGACGGTGAATCCATCGCAGCTGCCCAACACCGGCAGTTCGCTCGAACAACTGCCCAACTTCGTCGGGTTCACCATCAGGCCAAACCCGAAAATAACGCTCGGCGCGTCGCTGCTTACCACCAACGCCTGGAACCAGGAGACCGACTCGCAGCTGATCACTCCGACCGCAACCGGCGCCGAGCGCTTCGCGTACTCCGGCGACTCCGAGTTTTCGCAGCGCGAGTTCTCGGTCGCAGCCGGTTACCACGGGGGCGGAAAGCTGCGCGTTGGCGGCGGTCTCTCGTTCACGATCATGGACCTCCGCTTCGTGCAGAGCGTCAGCGATCGCATCGCCGATAACACCGGCCTGAAGTCTCTGCTGGTCACATCGCGGACGCTCGGATCCTCGATCCTGCTGCGGGCGCAGGGCGGAGCGCAGTACGACGTCTCGTCGCACTGGCGTCTTGGCGGCGCACTTCGGACGCCCGGCGTGAATCTGATCAAGAGCGCCACCCTGACCCTCGACGGTCTCCTCGACGCGGGCGCGTCGTCGCAGGGCGCGTCGCTGTTCGATCCGTCGGCGAATTTCGAGTACCACCTCCCCTGGGAATTTCAGGGCGGCGCGGCGTATATCCGCCCGCGCGCCCAGTTCGAGCTCGATGTGCAGGCGTACTCCTCGATTTCGGCGTACACAATGGTAGGCACCAGTCAGCCGAGCGTCACCTACAGCGACAACGGCACCAACGTGCCGCCAACCATCGTGACGAGGCCCTTCCCGGGCCTGACCTCCGCTTCGAACAGTGTCACCAACGTCAGCTTCGCCGGACAGTTCGTCCTGCTCCAGGATCGCTCTCTGCGGCTGCACGGCGGTATCGGCACCAACCAGTCGCCGGTCAACACCGGCGTGGACAATGTCTTTACCCACGCCGACCTGTTGTCGTGGACGCTGGGGCTGAGCGGCTCGATCAAGAAATTTCAGTTTGCGGGGGGGCTCAACCATCTGGGCGGCACCGCCGACGCCGTCACCCTGCGGAACCTGCTGAGCGGAAAACCGTTGACGACGTCCATCGATGTTCACACCATCGGGTTCATCTATTCGCTGGCCTACCAATTCTGACGGTCGGCATCGGCTCGCTCTTTTCCTCTCCAGTCCGGCTCTGTGCGCTGGGGCAGGAGACCGCTGTATAATCCGGAAACCGGCCTGGGGCGTCCACGCAGTTTTCCGAGGTTTTCATTGATTCGTTCCACCCTGATTGCCGCCTTGTTCACGGTCGTCACTGTTCCAACCCTCGCGCAGACGCCTCCCGCCAAGACCCAGCCGCCGACCAAGGCAACGCCCGCTCCCGCCAAAGCCGCGGCGGGCGAAACAAAAGAGGTCACGTCGCTGCCGATGGCGGCTGTCCCGTGGACCGGCGACCTGGATGGCATGATCAAGCGCCGCCAGATTCGCGTGCTGACGACTTACAACAAAACCGGCTATTTCATCGACAAGGGCGTCCAGCGTGGCACGACCTTCGATGCGTTCACCGCCTTCGAGGAGCAGCTGAACAAGAAGCTGAAGACGGGCAACCTTCGGGTGCACGTCGTGATCCTGCCGGTCGGCCGCGACGAACTCGCGGATGCCTTGTTGAAGGGGCGCGGCGACATCGTCGCCGCGAACATCACGATCAGCGAAGCGCGGCTGCAACAGGCGGACTTCACGGAGCCGGTCGCCGATGACGTCAAGGAGATCGTGGTCACCGGCCCTGGGTCGCCAGCGATATCGACACTCGACGATCTATCCGGACAAACCGTCCACGTCCGAGAGCAAAGCCTTTACAAGGAGCACCTCGTCGCGCTGAGCAATTCGATGGTGAAGGCGGGTAAGAAGGCGATCGTCATCAAGGAACTGCCCTCGAATCTCGAGGACGAAGACATCCTTCAGATGACCAGCGCCGGTCTGGTCAAGATCACGGTGGTGGACGATTTCCTGGCTAACTTCTGGAAACAGATCCTGCCGCCGCTCACCGTTCACGGCACCGTCGCGGTGAAGGACGGCCAGCAAGTCGCGTGGGCGATGCGAAAAGGCAGTCCGCAGCTGAAGGCTGCGCTCGATCCTTTTGTGAAGGCTAATCGCAAGGGTACCGTGCTAGGCAACGTGATCTTCACCAAGTACCTGAAGAACACCAAGTTCGTGAAGAGCTCGACCTCGCCTGCCGAGCTCAGGAAGTTCCAGACACTGCTCGATTTGTTCCACAAGTTCGGTGATCAATACGGAGTGGACTGGCTGCTGATGGCGGCGCAAGGCTACCAGGAGTCGGGCCTCGACCAGAACGCGCACAGCAAGGTCGGTGCAGTTGGCGTCATGCAGGTGATGCCGTCCACCGGCAAGGAACTCAAAGTCGGCGATATCACCAAGATCGAACCGAACATCAACGCCGGCGTGAAGTACATCCGGCAAGTGATCGATCAGAACTTCAAGGACGAGGCGATGACCCCGCTGGACAAAGGTCTGATGGCGTTCGCCTCCTATAACGCCGGGCCCGCTCGCGTGAAGCAGCTGCGGGCCGAAGCAGCCAAGACCGGCTTGAACCCGAACGTGTGGTTCAACAACGTCGAGCGGATCGCCGCCAAGCGCATTGGCCGCGAGACCGTGCAGTACGTCAGCAACATCTACAAGTACTACATCGCGTACAAGCTGGCGCTCGAGCAGATGGACGAACGGAAGCAGCTCAAGGCGACTACCGGCGCCCGGTAGCGCGGCGCTCGCTGCCTCAGTCCGTCCCGACGATCACACTGTCCGACTTGACGATGGCGTAAGCTTTCGACCCCACCTTCAGCTTCAGCTTCTTCGCAGAGTTCGTCGTGATCACAGACACGACCTCGAGCTTCGGTGCGATCTGAATCGTGACCTCGGTGCTCACCGGTCCCATGCTGATCGCGGTGACTTTGCCACTGAACGTATTGCGCGCGCTTATTTTCACGGGCTGCCCTCTCCTGTTTCGAAGTCCGGACGAACGTTCGAGTAAGCGATTAGATTACAGCCGGGGGGGCGAAAAGGAACAACCTCAGGGTCCCTGCGTGTTAGCATCGGCCCTTCACAAGCCGAGGTGAGGCACGCATGGCGAAGAAGCGAAACGTGAAGAAAGTTAAAACGGCCCTCAGGAAAACGAAGAAGGCGGCAGGCCGGGCAACGAAGAAGGCCGCGAGGCGCTCGCGGCCGTCGGACCCGCTACTGGATCCGGTGAAGGGCGCTGAACGCCGGAACATCGGCCACGTGCAGCTCGAGGTCGGACGCGCCGGCGCGGCGCGCGTCAAACGGATGATTTATCCGGTCGGCTTCCGCTGGTCCGTCGACATGAAACCGCAGGTGGGCACGGATCTGTGCATGCACGCCCACGTCGGATTCCTCGCGCGCGGCGAAATCCACATCGAGTACGCGGACGGCTGCGTGGTCGAGCACCGGGCACCGCAGATTGTCGCCATCGATCCGGGTCATGACGGCTGGGTGGTTGGGAACACGCCCGTGGTTCTGATCGAGTTCGACTTCGAAGGCGACACGGTCAACCGTCTCGGCATGCCGTCCGCCCATCGTCATTCGTAACGGCACGGAGCGACACCATGTCCAATGTCTCGCGGCGAACGTTTGCAACCTTGTGTGCGGCAGCGGCGGGTTCGGCCGTCCTCGGCGCGCAGGCGCCGGCGAGCGATGAAGGACTGAAATCCGAACTGCTGATCGACCTCGTCCTCGATACCCAGGCGGCGAACAACGTCGGATCGCCCGGCGTCAACCGCGTGATCGTGCCGGTGTCTGGCGGCACCTTCGAGGGGCCGAAGCTGAAAGGCACGGTGGTCGGACCCGGCGGCGACTGGATCGTGCGCCGCCCCGACGGATCGAGCGTGCTCGACGTGCGCATCATCCTGCAGACCGACGACAGCCAGAAGATCTACATGACGTACCGCGGCATCAGCTACACACCGCAGGGCGGCGCGCAGTACTGGCGCATCGTGCCGGTGTTCGAAACCGGCGCCGAGAAATATGCCTGGCTGAACAACGTTGTCTCGGTCGGCGTGCATCGCGTGATGCCCGGCAAGGTCGCGTACCGGATCTTTCAAATCCTCTAATTACTGATGCCGCCTGCATCCAGTGCGACCCTGAAAGGGTCGCGCTACACCGTGAACGAGGCGACAAAAACGCTACCGGACGGACCGCTGCTTTTCAGAACGAGCGTGCCGTTGTGCACCTGTGCGATCCATCGGGCGATCGGCAAACCCAGTCCTGTACCCTGCGCCCGGCGCGCCTGATCGAGCTGGACGAATCGATCGAAGATGCGTTCCCGATCCGCATCCGGTATGCCTGGCCCACCGTCTGCGACACGCAAGTCGATCGCTGTTCGCCGTCGCGCTCGATCGTGACCACCACTTCCCCGCCTCTGGGGGTGTGTTGCACAGCGTTCTGCAGCAGGTTCACGACCAGGCGGCGCAACAGTTCCTCGTCGCCTTCGAATGGCGTCTCCGGCAGCTGGTCCGCCCGGATGGTGACGCCCTGCTCGAGCGCGAGGACGTCCAGTCCGCGACGGCTGTCGGTCACGAGCTCGTCGAGATACAAGGCAACCGGCCGCAGCGGATATCCGCCGGCGTCGGCGCGCGCCAGGACCAGCATGTCCTCGACCAGGTGGCCGAGTCGCCGCGCCTGGCCGCCGACGATCGCCAGCGCCTCGCGGTATTCGCTTTCGTCCCGGTGCTCGCGGCTGAGCAGCACTTCAGCGGCGGTACTCACGACCGAGACCGGCGTCCGCAGTTCGTGCGAGGCATCCGCCATGAACTGGCGCTGCGTGACCAGCGCCGAACGCAGGCGCGCCACCAGGGCGTTGAACGTGTCGGCCAGCCGGCCCAGTTCGTCCGTCCGGTTGGTCTGGCCGAGGTCTTCCAGTCCGGTCAACGGAATCCGCGCTGCACGATCGGCCATATCCGTGATCGGTCGGAGCCCGATCGACGCCAGCCACCAGCCGATCATCGCCGACAGCACGATCGCGATCGGCACGCCGACCATCAACGCCTCCTGTGCTTCGCGCTGCTCGCGCAGGACGTCGTTCAGCGGGCTCGCGACGACCAGGATCAGCGACTGCTTCTCGATCGATTGAGGAACGGCGTGCACCCGCCACGCGCCTGCGGACGTATCGAGGGTCACCGCAACCGGCCCCGCGTCGACGCCGGGCAGTGCGCTTTGCGGCGGAAGGCCGTTCCACCGCGCCGCGAGCGTTGCGCCGCCGTGGTCGAGGATTGCGATCGCGCGGCCCGGCGCGTTCACGGTGTTGCGCGCCTCCTCCGCCGCGGCGCGAGGTGTCGGGTTTTCCGTCAGCTCGTCCCGCATCACGTTGGTGAGCGTGCCGGCGAGCGCATCGAGATCGCGATCGACCCGGCGCAGCCCGATCCGGCGCTGCTGCCAGAGCACATCGGCGCCCACCAGGGCCAGCGCGACCAGCAGCGCGAGCGTGTACCACAGCGTCAGCCGCGCGCGAAGAGACAGCGGACGCATCTTAGCGATCGTCTGAAGCGACGAGTTGATATCCTTCGCCGCGGCGCGTACGGATCATCGACTCCGAACCCGGTCGCTCGAGCTTCCGCCGCAGACGCTGGACGTAGACGTCCACCACGTTCGACAGCGGATCGTAGTGCTGATCCCACACGTGCTCGGCGATGTCGCTGCGACTGACGACGTCGCCTTCGCGGCGGCAGAGGTATTCGAGCAGTGAATACTCCTTGGCGGTCAGCGACAGTTCGCGGTTGTCGAGGCGGACGCGGCGACGGCGTGTGTCCACGATCAGCGGTCCGGCGGCCAGGCGCTCAGGCAGGATCGGCTGGCGTCCGCGGCGGATCAACGCGCGCAGCCGGGCCAGCAGTTCACCGAACGCAAACGGCTTGACGAGGTAGTCGTCGGCTCCCGCATCCAGCCCTTCAATGCGCGAATCGACGGCGTCAAGCGCGGTCACCATCAGAATCGGCACGGCGCAGCCCGACTCGCGAATCGACCGGCACACAGCAAATCCGTCCTTCAACGGCAGCATCACGTCCAGGACCACCGCGTCGTAGTCGGCGATGCCGGCCTGAAAAACGGCGGCCTCGCCATCGCCTGCCGTATCGACGGCATAGCTCTGTTCACGCAGGCCTTTGGCGAGTACGTGGGCCGCGTTCGGCTCGTCTTCGACGAGGAGAATGCGCACAAGGAGAGCCTACACTGACTCGCGTTCATCCTCGGTTCATGTTGCGATCGTTACACTCGACTTTCGGTCGATTGAAGGAGGAGCCTTGCATATGCGACGCGTACTGACGGCAACCACGATTCTCTGTCTGGCAATGGTGATCGGCCTGCAGGGTCAGGACGGCCCGTATCACGCCGGTAAGGAGATTCCGATCGGCGGCGAAGGCGGCTGGGACTACCTCACGGTCGATTCGGCGGCGCATCGGCTCTACGTCAGCCATGGGACGCATGTGGTGGTCGTGGACACGCAATCGAACAAGGTGGTCGGAGACATTCCGGACACGCCGGGCGTCCACGGCGTTGCCATCGCGACCGACCTCGGGCGCGGTTTCGTCAGCAACGGCCGGGAAAACAAGTCGAGCATCTTTGAGCTGGGCACCCTGAAGCTCATTCAGAAAGTGGAGACCGGCGAGAATCCCGACGCGATTCTGTACGAGCCGGCACGCAAGGAGGTCTACACGATGAACGGCCGCGGCAAGTCCGCCACCGTCATCGACGCCGCCGGCGGTAAGGTCGTCGCCACGATTCCGCTCGAGGGGAAGCCAGAAACGGCGCAGGCCGACTCCAAGGCCGGCAAGGTCTACGTCAACATGGAGGATCTGAACTCCGTGAAAGTCATCGACACCGCGACCCACAAAGTCACGGCGACCTGGCCTGCCGCCCCATGCGAAGCAGCCACCGGGATGGCGTTCGATGCAGCCACGCACCGCCTGTTTCTTGGTTGCGACAACAAGCTGCTGGTCATGATGGACAGCACCAATGGCAAGGTGATCTACAGCGTGCCGGTCGGCGAAGGCGTCGATTCGACATGGTTCGATCCCACGACCAAGCTGGCGTTCACGTCGAACGGCGGCGCCGGAACCGTGACCGTCGCACGCGAGGAGTCCGCTTCCCTCCTCAAGGTGGTGCAAACGGTAAAAACGGTCCGGGGCGCGAGGACAATGGCGCTCGATCCGGCGACCCATACGATTTACCTGGCGGCGACCGACTACGAGCCGCAGGCGCCGGGGTCGAAGGATCGGCCGAAGGCGGTTGTCGGCACCTTCCGGGTGCTGACCTACGTTATGAAATGATGCGGGAATGACACGATTCATCGGACTGGGCCTGTTGGCCGGTGGGCTGGTCGCAGGTCTGACGCCGCCGGTACAGGCCGCGGATCAATCGCCAGCACCTGCGGCGGTCGTCGCCGGCGCGCAACCCGGGGGACCGTTGAGCCTGCGCGCGACCCTCGAGCTTGCGCGGGCCAACAGCCAGCAGTTCCGGTCTGCTCAACTGACCGCCGATCTCGCCAGTGAGGACCGCAAGCAGGCCAAGGCCGCCTACCTGCCGTCGGTGAATGCTCTCGGTCAGTACATCTACACCGAGCCGAACGGCACGCCGTCCGGTGTGTTCGTCCCGAACGACGGTCCCAACGTCTACACGACCTGGCTCAGTGTGCACGGCGACCTGATTGCCCCGGCCAAGTGGGCCGAATATCGCAGCGCGGGTGCCGCGGAGGCGGTGGCGCGAGCGAAGGCTGAGGTGGCCGCACGCGGGCTGGTGGTCACGGTCGTGCAGGACTTCTACACGCTCGTCGCGGCGCAGCGTAAGAGCGCCAGCGCGAGGGAGACACTCCAGGAGGCGGAGCAGTTTCTCGACATCACCCAACGCCTCGAGAATGGCGGCGAAATCGCACACTCGGACGTCGTGAAGGCGCAGATCCAGGTGACCCAGCGCCGGCGCGAGGCGCAGGAAGCCGACTACGTCGCGCTGAAATCGCGACTGGCGCTTTCCGTCCTGATCTTTCCGGACTTTCGCGAGCAGTTCGAGGTCACCGACGATCTGGCGGACCTTTCGGCTCCAGTGCCGCCGCTCGCCGCCACCCGGGAGACCGCATTGGCGTCGAGTCCCGATGTCCGTGTCGCCACCGCTGCAGTGCAACAGGGGTCCTCAGACGTAACCGCGGCGCGCGATGGTCTGCTGCCGTCACTGTCGTTCGACTATTTCTACGGTATCCAGGCGAATCAGTTTGCGATCTACAACCCGGAGGGTCAGCGTCTGCTCGGTTCTTCGGCCCAGGTGACGCTGAACGTCCCGCTGTGGTCCTGGGGCGCCTCACAAAGCAAACTGCGGCAGGCCGAATTGCGTGTCCAGGCCGCGAAGGCCGACCTGACACTCGCCCAGCGTCAACTGCAGGCCGACATCATCGCGTTCCATCGTGAGGCGGAAGTGGCGCGCGACCAGGTGGCGTCGCTGCAGCAGTCGCTCGATCTGTCGACCGAGAGCCTGCGTCTCACGCTGCTCCGCTATCAGGCCGGCGAAGCCACGGTGCTCGAAGTGGTCGATGCGCAGACGACATTGCTTGATGCACGTAACGCCTATAACGACGGCCTGGTGCGGTATCGCGTGGCTCTTGCCTCGCTCCAGACGTTGACGGGAGCGCTGTGAGATGACGTCAGATTGCTTGGTCGTGTCCGGATCCGGCCGGACCCCACTGGTGCCGAGGCTGACGCTCGTCGCCGTCTGCCTTGCGGTCACGATGGGGATCGCGTGCCGGAAGGAGGCGAAGCCCGTCGTTCCGCCGGCGCCGGTTCGCGTCTCGCCGGCGATCAAGGGCAGCATTCGCCTGATCATCAACGCCGACGCCGTGCTCTATCCGAAAGATCAGGCGAACCTCGTTCCCAAGATCAGCGCACCGATCAAGCGCTTCCTCGTCAACCGCGGCGACCACGTCAAGCAGGGACAACTGCTCGCCGAGCTCGAGAACCGCGACCTCGCCGCGGCGGCCGAAGAAAGCCGCGGTCAGTACGAGCAGGCGCAATCCAACCAGCGCTCGACCAATTCCGCCGGCGTTCCCGAGCAGATGACGAAGGCGCAGACCGATGCTGACGCCGCTCGCGAGTCGCTCGATGCCGCGAAGAAGCTCCTCGACAACCGGCAGCAGCTCTACAAGGACGGCGCCCTCGCGCGGAAGCTCGTGGACGACGCGCAGGTCGGGTACGCACAGGCCAAGGCGCAGAACGACACCGCTCAGCAACATCTGCAGGCGCTGCAGACGGTGGGCCGCCAGGAACAGGTCAACGCAGCCGCCGATCAGGTCGTTGCGGCAAAGGGCCACTACGACAGCGCCCAGGCGCAGGTTGCGTACTCCGAGATCCGCAGCCCGCTGACCGGCGTCGTGACCGATCGTCCGGCATATCCGGGTGAAATCGCCCAGGCCGGAGCTCCGCTGATGACGGTGATGGACGTCTCGAAGGTGGTGGCGCGTGTGAACCTCGCGCAGGACCAGATCAAGAACATCAAAGTCGGCAGCGACGCCACGCTCACACCAGTGGACGGCGGCGAGCTGGTGACCGGCAAGGTCACGGTCGTCAGCCCCGCGACCGATCTCAACAGCACCACGATGCAGGTCTGGGTCCAGGCTGATAATCCCAGCGAGCGCCTCCGTGCCGGCGAGTCCGTCCACGTCTCGATCGTGGCCGCCACCATCGACGGCGCCACACTGGTTCCGGCGGGTGCCGTGCTGCCCAACGCCGAGGGTGAAACCATCGTCCTCGTCGTGGACGATCAGAGCGTGGCGCACGAGAAAGTCGTCCAGATCGGACTGCGTGAGCCGGAGATGGTGCAGATCGTCGCGGGCGTCGATCTGGGGCAACGCGTGGTGACCTCCGGAGGTCTCGGACTCGAAGACAAGACCAAAGTCCGCGTCATGAAGCCGGGAGAAAAAGCGGCCGGCGAGAAAGACGAAGCCGACGAAGAGGAAAAGGAGTGATGGCGGCCGAGCACTGGACCGCCAGGCACGGCAAGCCGATCATCTTCGTCATCCTCGCACTCGTGGCCGTTGGCGCCTATCTCGCGACCAGCGTACCGGTGTCGGTCTTTCCCGAAGTCGATTTTCCGAGGGTCCTGGTCGGGGTGGACAACGGCGTCGCGCCGATCGATCAGATGCAGGTGACGATCACCCGTCCGATCGAGGAAGCGCTCAACTCGGTGCAGGGACTCGAACGCGTCCAGTCGATCACCAGCCGTGGGACGGTCGAGATCGATCTGTTCTTCTCGTGGAAGGTGGACATGTTCCAGACGCTCGAGCGCGTCAACGCGGCGCTCGCGCGAGTCCAGCCGGAACTGCCCGCGACCGCAAAGGTCACCGCCAACCGCCTGACCTTCGCGGCGTTTCCGATCATGGGCTACAGCCTCACGTCAGACACCGTGCCGCAGACTCGGTTGTGGGAGCTCGCCACCTACGAGCTGAAGCCGCGCCTGAACCGGAAGATCGGCGTCTCCACCATCGTCGTCCAGGGCGGACAGGAGCCGGAGTTCGAGGTCAAGCCGGACCCCGCCCGCCTGCTGCAGGCGCAGATCACCGTTCCGAATCTGCTCGACGCGATCGGCCGTAGCAACATGATCGACTCGCCCGGCCTTTTCGAATACAACCACCAGCTGGTCATGAGCCTGGTCAGTGGCCAGGCGCGATCGCAGGAAGACATCGCCGGCATCGTCGTCAAGACGACGCCGCTCGGATCGCCGGTCAGGATCGGCGACGTCGCCACCGTCTCCGCGTCGATTAAACCTGTCTACGTCAGTGTGACGGCCAACGCCAAACGGGCCGTGCTGATGAATGTGTTCCGGCAACCGGACAGCAATACCGTGACGGTCGCCGATTCCGTTCACGCGGAAATCGACGCCATTCGCAAGGAACTGCCGAAGGGCGTCGACCTGCAGCCGTTCTACGACCAGTCGGATCTGGTCAACGACTCGATCACCAGCGTGCGCGATGCGGTGATCATCGGCGTCATCCTCGCGTCGCTGATCATGGTGCTGTTCCTTCGCGACTGGGGCACTTCTCTGGTCGCCGGCCTGGTCATCCCCGCTACGCTCGCGATCACCTTCATCGTCCTGCGCCTGCTCGGGCAGAGCTTCAACCTGATGACCCTCGGTGGCCTGGCCGCCGCCGTCGGACTGGTGATCGACGATGCGATCGTGGTGGTCGAGAACATCGTGATGCACCGGGACGCCGGCCAGGATCGGGCCGACGCCATCAGCAACGCGATTTCCGAGATTCGGGTGCCGCTGATCGGATCCACGATCACGCCGATTGTCGTGTTCCTCCCGCTGGTCGCGATTACCGGTGTGACCGGCGCCTTTTTTCGGGCCCTGGCGGTCACGGTGGGCACGGCGTTGCTCACGTCGCTCGCCCTCGCCCTGACCTGGACGCCAACGCTCTCTCATTTCTTCATCAGGCGGAGCCGAACCGAAACCACGACATCGGCCTCTGAACCTGGCGTGGCCGCGCACGGATCAGTTCCTCCGCGTCTGTTGCGGGCCTACGAGCGGACCCTGAAAGCCACCATTGCGCGTCCCATGCTCGTGGTGATCGGCAGCATCGGGGTCATCGCCATCGCCTACGGCTCGTACCGGCTGCTCGGAACCGATCTGCTGCCGGAGATGGACGAAGGCGGATTCATCATCGACTACATCATGCCGGCCGGTTCATCGCTCGCGGAGACGGATCAAGTGCTGACCGGCGTCGAGCAGATCCTCCGCGCAACACCGGAAGTTGAGAGCACCTCGAGGCGCACCGGATTGCAACTCGGCCTGGCGACAGTCACCGAGGCCAACACCGGCGATGTGTCGGTCAAGCTGAAGCGCTCGCGCAATCGCGGGTCGGACGATGTCATCTCGGAGGTTCGGTCCAAAGTTACGCGGCGCTACCCGATGCTGGACGTCGAGTTCGTGCAGCTCACACAAGACATGATCGGCGACCTGACCAGCCTCCCCGAGCCGCTCGCGATCAAGCTGTTCTCCCAGGATCCGGCACTGCTTCGGCAGTGGGCGCCTCAGGTTGGAGAAGCGATCAAGAAGCTTCCCGGCGTCGTTGATGTGCTCGATGGGATCGAGAACACCATCAGCGGACCGGCGACCCTGTTCAAGGTCGATCAGGCCACCGCAGCGCGCGCGGGCTTTACTCCCCAGGAACTCGAAGTGGACGCCAGCGCCATCATGCAGGGCGAACCGGCGCCGACACCAGTCGTCCTCAACGATCGGGCTTACACAATTCGCGTGCGGTTTCCCGAGTCAACGCGGTCGTCCGTCGAGGCGATCAAGAGCACGCTGCTTGTCAGCGGCAGCGGCCGGACCGGCACCCTTGGCACCCTCGCCACCATCGAAGAGATTCCGGGACAGGTTGAAGTGAGGCGCGAGAACCTGCAGCGCAACGTCACCGTGACCGCGCGGCTCGAGGGCGTGGATCTCGGAGCCGGCGTCCAGGCGGCGCAGCGGGCGGTCGCCGACCTCAACATGCCCGCGTCGATTCGCGTCGAATACGGCGGCCAGTACCAGGAGCAACGTCAATCGTTTCGCGACCTCCTGGTGGTGCTGGTGCTGGCGACCGTGCTGGTGTTCACCGTGCTGCTGTTCGAGTTCGGCGGCTTCGCCGCTCCGATCGCCGTCATCACCTCGGCGCTGCTCTCGACCGTCGGCGTGTTCCTCGCGCTGCTCATCACCAGAACGACGTTCAATCTGTCGTCGTTCATGGGTCTGATCATGGTCGTGGGAATCGTCGCCAAGAACGGCATCCTGCTGCTCGACGCCGACGAACGCCTGCGCGCGGACGGTGTGCTGCCCGAAGCCAGCATGATCCGCGCGGGCGAGCGACGCTTGCGTCCGATCGTCATGACCGCCCTCGCGACGGTCGCGGGCATGGTGCCGCTGGCGCTCGGCTGGGGCGCGGGTGCACAGATGCTGCAGCCGCTCGCGATTGCCGTGATTGGAGGAATCGTCGCGTCGATCGTGCTGTCACTGGTGATCACGCCGGCCGTCCACTACTACCTCGCCGGCGGTCAGGCCACCGCACACTCGACGCAACGCGACCGCTAGGAAACCGCCCGGGTCGTCGCCACCCGCTCCGCCACGACTGGCGGATGGTAGGTGTAGACGAAGTCCTTGAACTCCGGGTGCAGGAAACTCGCTCCGAAGTTGTACTGCTTCATTTCCTTGAACGCCTGGTCCGCGTTCCAGCCTTCGTCCGCCATTCGGTACGCCGCCGTCATCACACCAGTACCGGTGACGGCCCCCTACGCAATGCACGTAAACCGGCTGGCTGGCCGGGTCGCTGACCAGCGCCAGGAACTGGGCGAGCTGCGGGGATGTGGGCGGCGTGTGCACGGTCATCGGAATCTGCACATAAGCGATGCCCGCCGCCTCCGCCATCGATCGCTCGTTCGGGTCAGCATCGTCACTCGTCAGGTTGACGATGGTCTTGACGCCGAGTGTTTTGAGATCGGCGTAGTCACGACCCTGCGGCTGCGAGCCGCGATAGAGCACGGACGACACCTGTCCGAAGTTCTCGATGCGGACCGCCGGCGCCGCCACGTCCGACTTGCTGGCGTGGGAACTGCCGGGAGCTGCGGCTGCGCCAGTGGCGAGGCCAAGTGCGACGACGAAGGCGGCAGTGGGCACGCGCAAGAAGCCGAGGCGGCGAGTCTGCATGGGTCACGTCCTCCTGAAGAGTCGGTTTAAGGCCGGGTTAATCGGATAAGCTGCCCCGTAAAAGAGCACGTTCCATGCCGCGCCGTTTCTACGAGTTACGGCGATTTCAGCGGTCGGGATGTCCTCGGCGGCGACTGCTGAGAGGACACTCGGCCAAGCTCTGCGCTGGCGGATTCCAGATCGGTGGTGCGGCTCTTCAGACCCGCATTCCCGCGACCCTGAAAGGTCGCGCTACACCGTCACATTTCTCTTGTGTCGTTCGTCTAGATCGCAGGACGCATTAACGCGCCGCTGCGACACATAACGGAGAACGCCATGAACCCACGCATCAACTACACCCAGCATTCATCCGATCTGATGAAGAAGCTCTTCGAGCTCTCACAACTCAGTGCCCAGGGGAGTCTCGGCACAACGCTGCTCGACCTGGTACATATTCGCGCCTCGCAATTGAACGGCTGCGCGTTCTGCCTCGACATGCACGTCAAGGAAGCGAAGATGCACGGCGAGCGCGAATTGCGGCTGTACCACACGTCCATCTGGCGCGAGTCGCCCCTGTTCTCGGACAAGGAGCGCGCGGCGCTCGAGTGGACCGAGGCAGTCACGACACTCTCCGTGCCGATCCCCGATGATCTGTACGAGCGCGTGCGTCAGCAATTCGCCGAGAAAGAGCTGGCGGAACTGACCTTCGCCGTCGGCATCATCAATCTCTGGAATCGTCTCAACGTCCCCGCGCGAACGGTTCCCGGTTCGTTCGATGCGATGCTCGGCCTGACCAAAGCCGGCCTGTCATAACTGCCACACCGCGGCAACGGGTGTCTCGTGCTACCGTCAGGACCGCACGGACATCCGCGTATCGCTTCGGAAGGAGCCCGTATGAACAGCAGACTCGCACTGTCGGTCGCCATCGTCGGATTGGTCTCGCTCTGTCCCCTTCAGGCGAACGGCAACGCAGGGAGCCAGGACAAGCAGGTCGTCCAGATCCCGAAACCCGGGGTGCCGCAGATCATGACGTTGGAGGGACGGTTCGTCCGGGCCGCGTACAACAACGAAGGCTATGTGATTCTCGGCTACCAGGCGTCCAACCGATCGATCGGCGACGACTGGATGCTGCTCGAGGTCGGCATGACGCTGCTCGAGCCGACCAAGGACTACACGCTGACCCGCGATGCGCTGTCGCTGGATACGCCTGATGGCAAACACCTCCCTCTCCCGACGATCGAGCAGCAGCGCGACGGGAGCACCCAGGCGATTCAGCAGCGGGCGAGCGTCCAGCGCGATTCCATCAACTATTTTCCGGTGACGGCATACCGCGGGTGCGGCATCGGCTTCTTTCCCAACCTTGGAGGTCCCGCCCTGCCGCAAGACCAGGTCGAGATGAGCAGTGACCGGGCCTGCGTCGGGCGCCTTTTCTTCAAGATCCCGGGCGGCATCGCGTATGGCCAGTACTGGCTCAACGTGAAGTTCCGGAACAGCGTGGTGCGCGCGCCGTTCCGGATTCTGACCGAAGAGGAAGAGAAGTTCCTCGACAAGAATTACAAGAGCATCGAGCAGCAGGTCAAGGACGCCTTCAAGCCGAAGAAGTGAAGGCGTTCCTTCTTATCGCCGGGACGCCGGGGCGATCAGATCGAAACGATCGAGGCGCATGACCTTGTCCCACGCGGCAACGAAGTCGCGCACGAACTTCTCCCTGGCGTCGTCCGATGCGTAGACTTCCGACAAGGCGCGGAGCTGAGCGTGTGAGCCGAAGACAAGGTCGGCGGCCGTAGCGGTCCACCTGACCTTGCCAGTCTTTCGGTCGAGCCCGTCGTAGACGTGCTTCGTCGCGGCGGGCTTCCATTCCGTGCGCATGTCGAGAAGGTTCACGAAGAAGTCGTTGGTCAACGTTTCGGGCCGATCCGTCAACACGCCGAGCGACGACCCTCCGACAGTGACGTTGAGGACCCGCATTCCGCCGACCAGCACGGTCAACTCTGGAGCCGTCAACCGCAGCATGTAGGCGCGCTCGAGGAGGAGCGCCTCGGGCGACAGCATCTCCCCTGCTCCGCGATAGTTTCGGAACCCGTCGGATGTCGGTTCGAGAACGGCAAACGATTCGACGTCGGTGTGCTCCTGCGACGCGTCCGTGCGTCCGGCGGCAAATGGCACAACGACGGTCTGTCCCGCCTTCTTTGCCGCCTGCTCGACCGCCGCGCAGCCACCGAGCACAATCACATCGGCGAGTGAGACGCGCGTCTTGCCGGACTGGGACTTGTTGAAGTCCTGCTGGATTTTCTCGAGCGCCTGCAGCGCCTTTCCGAGTTCCGCTGGCTCGTTGACCGCCCAGTTTCGCTGCGGCTCGAGGCGGATCCGAGCGCCGTTGGCGCCGCCGCGCATGTCGGTGCCTCGGAAGCTCGACGCGGCCGCCCACGCGGTCGCCGCCAGCCGCGAGGTCGACAAGCCCGATGCGAGGATCGTGCTCTTGAGTGCTGCGATGTCCTTCTCGCCGATCAGGGCGTGATCGACCGCGGGGACAGGGTCCTGCCACAACTGCGGCTCCGCGACCCACGGTCCGAGGTAGCGCGTGACCGGGCCCATGTCGCGGTGCAGCAGCTTGTACCACGCCTTCGCGAACGCCACCGCCAACTGGTCAGGGTTTTCGTGGAAGCGCCTGGCGATCGGGCCGTAAATCGGATCGAACCGTAGCGCCAGGTCCGTGGTCAGCATCATCGGCGCGTGACGCTTGGACGGATCATGTGCGTCTGGTACGGTCCCTTGAGCCTCTGCGTTCTTCGGCGTCCATTGAAATGCGCCGGCTGGACTCTTGGTCAATTCCCACTCGTAGTTGAACAGGTTGTTCAGGAACGAATGGCCCCATTTGGTCGGCGTGTTGGACCAGGCGCCTTCGAGGCCGCTGGTGATGGCGTCGCCGCCCTTGCCGCTGGCGTGGCTGCTCTTCCAACCCAGTCCCTGCTGCTCGAGGGCCGCTGCCTCAGGTTCGGGTCCGACGGTATTGGTCGCCGGCGCCGCGCCGTGCGTCTTGCCGAACGAATGGCCGCCGATGATCAGCGCCGCCGTCTCTTCGTCGTTCATGGCCATGCGGGCGAACGTCTCGCGGATGTCGCGCGCTGCCGCCAGCGGGTCGGGCTTGCCGTTGGGACCCTCGGGGTTCACGTAGATCAGGCCCATCTGCACGGCGCCGAACGGCTTGGCGAGCTTGCGGTCGCCGCTGTAACGCGCGTCCCCGAGCCAGGTGTCCTCCGTTCCCCAGTACATTTCCTCGGGCTCCCAGATGTCGGCGCGGCCGAATCCGAAGCCGAACGTCTTGAAACCCATCGACTCCAGGGCCACGTTGCCGGTAAACACCAGCAGATCGGCCCAGGAAATCTTCTGACCGTACTTCTGCTTGATCGGCCAGAGCAGCCGGCGGGCTTTGTCGAGATTGGCGTTGTCGGGCCAGCTGTTGAGCGGCGCGAAGCGCTGGGCGCCTTCGCCGCCACCGCCTCGTCCGTCGGTAATGCGGTAGGTGCCGGCCGCGTGCCATGTCATCCGGATGAAGAGGCCGCCGTAGTGACCGTAGTCAGCCGGCCACCAATCCTGCGACGAAGTCATCAGGGCGATCAGATCGCGCTTCAGCGCCTCGACATCAAGCGTCTTGAATTCTTCGCGGTAGTCGAAGGATTCGCCCACGGGACTGGACAGCGACGAATGGTGATGAAGAACCGAGAGATCGAGCTGATTCGGCCACCAGTCCTTGTTCGTCCTGGGTCCGGCGGGCTTCGGCGTCGGAGCCGGGATGACCGGGTTTTCGCTCTCGCTCGCGTCCTTATGCTCCGTCTGATTGGGATCCTGCTCAGCCAAGTGTCGTCTCCTCACCCGCCTGCCCTGTGACAACGGGGTCATTCTCTGTTGCTCGGGCATCTCTGTCGCGGATCGCCATGCGATTCCGCAGTTCCCAAAAGTCTAGCGCAAACGAGCGCCAAGCTCGATTCGTCACAACTGATTGAGTGTGCTCAGGCCTCGTCCCAAATCGTCTGAAGCGTCCACGGACTGCCTTCCATGGCCCAGAAGGCGCCATCCAGCAGCCGGTAGTGCCGATCCAGACTCGCGATCCGCGTCATCTCGGTCTGGCTGAGCACAATCTCCGCCGCGTTGAAATTCTCCCGCAGTCGCGATGGCGTCACCGACTTCGGGATCGTCGAAATCCCACGGTTGACGTGCCATGCGATCAGGATTTGTGCAGCGGTACTCCCATGCGCGTCGGCAATGGACTTAATCACAGGATTGTCGAGCAGGACTGGCGCGTCGGCAGCCTTGAACGCATCCGGTCGATCCGAGGATCCGAGGGGCGCCCATGCCGTCAGATGGACGCCGTTTGCGGCGCAGAAGGCGACCAGTTCGGGTTGCTGAAGGAACGGATGCATTTCCACTTGATCGACTTCAGGCTTGATCGTGCAACGAGCCATCAGACCGCGCAGTTTCTTGACCGAAAAGTTCGACAAACCGATATGACGCGTCAGTCCTGCACTGACGCCGTCTTCCATTCCCGCCCAGGTTGCTTCGATCGGCGCCTCCGCCAACGTCAGGAAATCTGCGCCGGAAGTGGGAAAGATCGCGGTCGGCTTGAGCGGGATTGGCCAATGGATCAGATAGAGATCGAGATAGTCGAGGCCGAGATCCTGAAGAGACTTCCTGAGCGCACCGTGAACGCCGTCGCGACTGTGCGCATTGCCCCACACTTTGGAAGTAATCCACAGTTCAGCACGCTGCACGTGCCCCTCGGCTATAGCGTCGCGGAGTGCGTTACCGATCTCCACCTCATTGCCGTATAACATTGCACAGTCTATGTGTCGATAACCGATCCGGATGGCCTCCCTGACAGCCGCATAGACGTCACCAGGCGCCGACTTCCAGGTGCCAAGGCCCACGATTGGCATCTCGTCGCCGTTTGGGAATTTGAGTGCCTTCATTCGCTTTTCTCCTCCGCGATCATACAAGCAACCGAAACGATAGTGACCGGAGAGCTGTCACCCGGCGGCTTCGACTGGAATGAACATACAGCTTCGCGCCGTTTCGGACAGTGGTCCCGCGGCCGCCGGCGTGTCGCTGGAGTCGCCGCGATCGTTCAGGTGCAGATGTCTCGTCGAATCTCGACGCGCCGCGCGCTTCTTCATGGGCGATGGCCCTGTCAGCGCGCGGCTGTTTCAGGCGTCGCACGTGCCGTGGGTCGCCGACGACATTCATCAGCGTTGACGGCCCTGTCGCGACAGGACACCGACGATCTCGATGCGGCGTGTACCGTGCCGATCACCGATCCCGCGATGAAAGCCGCGAGCGTGAGCAGCATCCGTGTGTTTCCGCCGCCGGCCGCGTAGAGCGTTCCGGACGCGCAGCCGCCGCCCAGCTGCATGCCGGCGCCGAACAGGAACGCGCCGACCACAACCGAGACGCTCAACGGCGACACGGCTCCACGGACCGTCTGTCCGAAGATGTGTCCGTGACGGAGCAGCGGAAAGAAGACCGCGCAGGTCACCATCAGCATCAGCATCTGCGCGCGGAGTCCGTCGCCGCGGCCGGCGGTGATGAACCGGCGCCACGAAGAAGTGAAGCCGAAGGCGGTGTGATTCAGAACGACGCCGGCTGCGACGCCGACGCAGAACAGCAGCGACTGCCGGACGCCAAACGCTCGCGCGAGATAGATCGCGCCGCCCTCGACAAGGAGTGCCGCGGCTGCGGCGGCGCCGAATTGCGTCTCGCCACGGGGCGGTGTGGTCGCTTCGAAAGAGGTGCCTGCCGTCGTGGCCAGTTCAATCACTCGGCCTACTCAACACCAGGCGACCCACACGACGTTCGGTACGCCTGGCGACATCCTCCCGATCGGGTTTCTCCGTCAAGACGCGCCATTCTACTTTCCATTCGTCGTCTTCAGCCGTCCCCCTGTAAGGAATACGAGTGGCCGCTTCTGAAGCGAGCGCGAGGGCTTACAATGCCGATGCTCGAAGCGATCTCGACAGCAACGGCTCCGTTCTCAGCGCCAGCGAGCCGCCTGCGGAAAAACGGCGCCGACGTGGAGGCAGCATGGTTAAGCCCGGTCGTTTCGTTTCGCTCCTTCTTGCATCGCTGACCCTTGTTGCAACTTTCGCTGCTGCGCAGACGAGGGAGGGCGTTCGGACGGACATCACGGTGCGTGGACCCGTAACTGCCATTGACCAGAAAGCACGCACAGTCACAATCCGCGAAGAACAGGGGCATCTGGTAACGGTTGACGTTCCGCCGTCAGCCACTCGTTTCGAACAAGTGAAGGTCGGCGATATCGCGACGATTTCGTACTACGACCGCGTGACCATCCGTCTGAAACCGGCCGGAGAGCCTGCGGTTGACCGTACCACTACGCCGACAGCCACACAGGCGGCGGGCAGTGCCCCTGGCGGCACGCTCGCCTCGCAGCGCATCGTCACGGTCACGCTGACGGGCTGGGATCCGGCCAATCGCGTGGTGTCTTTCAATGGGCCGAACGGGGCGAGTTACACGCGCGGCCTCCTCGACTCGACTGATGCCAACATTCTCTCAGGGCTGAAGGTCGGCGAAAAAGTGGACGTCACGTGGACGGTGGCGACACGGTTTTCAGTTCAGCCGAAGTAGTCGTTCCGAAAACAGAGAGGTCACGAAAAAGCGCGTCACGTGGGATCGCGGTTGCGCGGCATCTCTCGTCTAGAGAGGTCGCCGACCGCGTGGTGCTTGCGTTGATGAGGTCGTCACGGACGAGCAACCCACACAAAGAGAGTGCTCTATCGCGCCATCCACAGACCGAATGATGCGGGCGCGCGCCGGAGGCGAATTCGCGAGACCAGCCGATGCACGCGCCAGTTGATCGAGCCGCGAGAGCGGACAAAACGGGCTCGTAGCTTTTCTCTCTCCGCGATCGCCGTCAGACCCGCGTACGTAAGAAACCCGACTCCCGGCCGAACGACTTCGGCCAAGCCGCAGGTAGATCGGAATCGTCGTGCATTGTCATCGACCATGGCCGCGCCGTCTTTGGCAGTGACGAACATCGGGGAGTCCATCACCACGAGTGTGCCGCCCTCGGCAAGCAGCCGGTGGGCCCGCTCCAGCGTCGCCGCGGGATCGGCAGAATAGTGGAGCGAGCCATTGAACACGACCACGTCAAATTGCCGCGACGCGAACGGTGGTGCGTCGAAGTCCGCTTGAACGACTGGAAATGTGGTGCTGTAGTGGCGCGCGGCGCCAAGACCGTCCGCCTCGTCGTCGATGATGTCCACCGCAACCGCGCGATGGCCGAGGGCGGTCAAACGGTGCGACAGCCAGCCGCTGCCGGCGCCGACGTCCAGCACACGAAACCCAGGCTGATCACCGCGGAACACATGAAGAAGAAGGTTGTGATACGTCTCGCGGCGAATCCGCCATTCGGTGGCGTTCGGATCGTCGTCGCGAACCATTGGTAGACGGCGGTAGTACGGGGGCGTCGGCGGACGCCGGCCGTCGTGTTGACGAATGATCCGATATTGCTGGAGGAATGGCTCCAGTCGGTCGCGGCGCGACGGCGTCAGGAATCGCCAGATGCCCGTTTGCCGTTCGAACACTTGCCGGCATGCGACGCAGGCCACGCGCTCGCTGCCCGCCTCCCGAACAGCAGCGCCACACTGCGGACACGCAAAGCCCGGCTGCCACATAGGGTTGGTCACTGCCAGGTAAAAAGCCCTCTTTCGTAAATTGCCGCTGCGCGATCATAAAACTCGCGAAGCGCATGTACGGGAGGTTACCCCGATAACGCCCGTGCTCACACCCGCGGTCCCGAGCTCGCCTTCCTCCTCGTGAGTCGTTCGAGATGGACTCCGATGCGTGTTGGCGCGGTCAGCTTACGCGGGCGAATAGCGTGTCCCAATCACGATGGCGTTGGGCACTATCCGATCGCGTGCCGGCGAACCGGCGCTCCGTTACTCGCAGCTCGCGAATATTCGAGACTTCCAGTTCCTTCCAGCCGTGAGACGCGCCACTTTGACTGTCGCCGCTCAGTTGAAACACGAGCAGGCGCTCGACGCCATGTCGGATTCCATAGTCGTGCGGCTCGGCCAGCCTGGCTCGCCCGGTCCCGTATATGAATTCGACGAGGCGTTTGTCGGCGATGGCGCGCAACAGGTCGAAGTTCGGCGACCCCAGGCTTGGGACTTTGGTGCGCGTCAGGCTTCGATCCCAGCGCGCGCGCATCGAGATACGAGGTAATCGCCTCGCCGCTCCCCTCTCCATCCGCCAATGCCACGTAGCCGTCCGGTCGCACGAGATAGACCGCGTTGCGCTGCAGGCCGGCCCGGCTCATTTCCTTTCGCCAGGGAAACACGTGCAGGGGCAAATCCCGTTCTTCACACGCCGATCGGACCCCGCTTGTGGCGTCGCCGTAGACGTGGACCTGCCAGGTGAGCGAGGTCAGCGGCGCGAAGTTGTCCCGATCGTTCCGAGTCGCAGGCACCCAAGGCAAGCGGTCGCCACCGTGCACGTCTCCTGCGCGTCCCTTGCTCAAGCTGCTGCCTCGATACTGGATCGCAATCTGCGAGATCGTGCGAAACATGAGGCGTCGTGTCGGGCCGAACGCGAACACCGCCGGAGCGATGGCTGGCAGGATGTCCAGACGAACGTGACGCGCGATCGCTGCGTCGCTGGTCGCAGCGGTGAACGCCTGGTCAGTCGTCGCGACCAGGTGCCGGGCGAAGGCGATGCGTTCGGGTTCGTAGCTGTCGAGGAGAGACGCGTCGGCGCGTCCATGCGTCACGTCGGCGATCTTCCAGGCCAGATTCACCGCGTCGCCAATGCCGGTGTTCATGCCCTGGCCGCCGACCGGACTGTGAATGTGCCCTGCGTCGCCGAGCAGAAATGCCCGGCCCTTCTGAAACCGATCTGCGACCCGATGGTGGACGCGGTAGGTCGAGAACCAATGGACCCGCTCGACGTCGATGCGCAGCCACTCGATCACCCGCTGACTCACATCGTCCCACGAGAGATGATCGTCCTGTTGTCCCGGCTCCTTCTGTACCGTACCAATCAGTCGAGCCCGTCCCTCGTCCTTCAGCGGAAAGACGATGAGAAAATCGGTGGTGTCCAACGCGGCGTGCAGTTCGCCGTTCATCACCGCGCCGCCCGCCTCGACATCAGCCACGTAGAACAGGTGGTCGTAGGTGCCGCCTGGAAAACCAATCCCCAGGCCTTCGCGGACGAGGGAGTGCGCACCGTCGCAGCCGGCAAGGTAAGTGGCCTCACATGTGTGCGTGCCGCCGTCCTGGCCTCGGAGACTCGCGCGCACGCCGTCTGCCGTCTGCTCGAATGCCACGAGCTCCGTCTGCCGCTCGACCTGCACACCGGCCGTGGCGAGCCGATCGATCAGGAGGCGCTCGTGCTCATCCTGTGGGTAGATCAGCGCGTAGGGAAAGGGACTGAGGCCCTTGCCCATGTCGCCGAAGATCACGTGTGCGACATGTCGACCTCTCGTCCAGAGATTGACGGTCGTCATCTTTCTACCGCGGTTGACGACCGCGTCGGCAAGGCCGATCTGTTGGTACAGCTCGAGTGTGCGCGCCTGCACCGCGAGCGCACGTGACGTGGTGCCGGGTTCCGCCGCCTTATCCACGATACGAACGCGGATGCCCAGCCGAGTCAGCAACAGCGCCAATACCAAGCCCGTCGGTCCTGCTCCAACAATGAGAACGTCAGTGCCGTCCATCCAGATATTTGCGTTCAAGATTGTCTCCACTTTCAGGCACTGGCGTGGTTCGGCTCAGCCGCGGGACAAGTCATCTTATGCCGCTAGAATGACAAGGCGGCTACACATGCGTGCCGACCGGCTGACGCGACGCCAGCAGCTCGCGCAAATCCTCGTTGTGTGAACGTCGTTACGCCAGATCACATCTCCTATGCCAGAGATCCGAATCGACCGACTGACGGTAGGCGACGTGGAGCTGGCGCGGGCGCTATTCGCCACGATGGCGCGCGTGTTCGCGACGCGCGCCGAGAGTCCTCAGCGATAACTACCTCAATCGCCTGCTCGATCGCGACGACTTCTGGGCTCTCGCAGCCTCGGTCGACGGGCAGTTGGTCGGCGGTCTGACCGCCCACACGCTGCCGCTTACGCGGGCCGAACTGTCCGAGGTCTTTATCTACGACATCGCGGTGGAGCCGGACTGGCAGCGGCAAGGTGTCGGCCGTCTGCTGATGTCTACGCTGCGATCGGAGGCGGCCGGCGCCGGTATCACGGTCGCGTTCGTCGCAGCCGACAACGAGGACACGCACGCACTCGACTTCTATCACGCGCTCGGAGGCGTGCCGGCGCCGGTGACGATCTTTACGTTCGGCGACAGCCAGAATTGACCAGACGACGGCGCCTCGCGCGGGCGCCATCAGCTCGAACGTGTTCACGCACGGCAGTCTTCTTTGGTGGCGGCCAGCATATGAGCCGCCCAAGACCGTCGCCTCGAGAACGCGGCCGTTGTCCGTGACGACCTCGTCCGCCAGAGCCACCGGCTCGCCGTCAGCATGGTTACCAGATCCAATTGTTCGCCGGCCGCGAAGGTCTCTGGCGGGGTCCGTGGGTCGCCGACATCAGTGCTGCTAGCGGTGGCAGCAGTCATGGGCTGTGCTGGCAGAGACACACGAACTGGCCACTACGGCCTGGCGTGCGCTCGTCGTGACACTCGAAGAGCCAGACCTGGTCAACGCGGAAGCAGCCGAACGGCGCCTCCGGCGAACCATAGTCACGTCAGGCGAAGCGTCGAACAACGTCTCAATAACACTCGTGATCGGTCCGGACCTCGACTCCTGAAACTTCTCTCATGCGGGCTGACAGGTCGTAGGTGACGGTTGTGATCTCCGGACACCGATGGCACGCCGCTTCGCCCTCCTGCGAGTACCATCGGCAGTCTTTCCGGATCAGACACGGCGGCAGGGACTCGACCGCCGCCGGCATCATTGCGACGATTCTCGTGGCGAGCTGGCAGTCCGTGCCGTCGTAGTGCGGGCAGCGGTGCTCTTCGCATGTGGCCGCCAGCCGAAACACCTCGGTCGGCTTCAGCGGCGCCGCAAGCGCAAGCACGCTCGGCGTGACTGCCATCGGGCGATTCAGATACAGCAGCATGGGCTTCGGCGCGTCGTGATCGATGACGCCCAGAACCCGGCAGTTGTCCATGCCGGGCTGCGCGCTCGGACAAATTTTCGACATGGCCGACTGCCTTTTACCGCTCGAACAGAACCTCGGGCGGCACTGGGAAGCCCAGGATCAGATGACCGCCGTGCGAGAAAATCGATCCCTGGACGGGTCCGCCGATCGCAAACGCCTCCGCCTCCGCGCCGCCTGCGAGGTGCGCGGCCACATCGCCAGCGAACGCGCGCGTCTCAGCAAGCGACACGGCCGCAGCAATCGGTTCGGGCACGGGGAATCCTTGAATCAAATACCCGAGCGCCACTGCATTCACTTCGAGCTTGAACTTCGGATGCTTGGCGGCGGCCGCTTTCACTGCCGACTGGACGGCGGTCGTGAACTTCGCCAACGAAACGACTTTTGCTTGCGCCATTCGTCCTCCTGAATCTGTCTGGGAGCCTCGTGGGAGCGAACCGGCATTTTGCGCTCGCGCCACATCCGACGCAAGCTCGGCGGTGAAGACTTGGATGTTGGCGGGATCAGTGTGAGGCTCGCCAGGTCGGGATCCCGTTCTCATCGCCGCTCTCGAGACGCCGCCGCAGTCAATCCCCGACGTCCTTGCGGCTCTGCGCACGATCGATCAGACCTGCGATGACGGCGACGGCCTGAAGTGGTTCAACCGCCTCTACCTCCAGGTAACTGAAGCCGTCCAGGATCGTGTCACGGCCGGAGGATTCAACGATCCGGTGTGGCTGAGGGAACTCGACGTCCAGTTCGGCGAGCTGTTCTTCAATTCGTTGCGGGCAGTCCTGCAGGGCACACCGTGTCCGCGCTGCTGGTCGGCATCCTTTAACGTCCGCAACGACACCCGCATCGCCAGAATCCAGTTTGCGCTTGCTGGCGTGAACGCGCATATCAACCACGACCTTCCCGAAGCGCTGGTCAGCGCGGCCCGGGTGACAAGTCACGTGCCGTCCCAAACGTCCGTGCAGCATCAGGATTACGTCGCGCTCAACGCGACGCTCGATAGCCTCGTTGAGGAAGCGAAGCGCACGCTGAACGTGCGTCTGCTCGGCGAACGTCTGCCGGCGGCGTCCCACGTCGATGACACGGTGGCGGCTTGGGGGATTACCGCCGCGCGGGCGCAAGCGTGGAACGCCTCGGAAGTTCTGTGGGCATTCCGAGGCTCGCCAACGCAGACGTCCCTGGTGATGGACTCGCTTGACAGTCTCGCCTCAGTGATCAGCCAGACCCTCTTGGTACCAGTGCCTTAGTCCTGCGCTGGAAGTCGAATGTTTCTGGGACGAGAAGGACTTGAAGGCACGGGTCCGCTACGTGCTCCAGCAGCAAATGCGCTTCGACAGATCCGTGCATCGCTTCAACCACGAGCGGCCGCAAAAAGCGCTCGACAAGGCCACGCCGGCGAGTCGCCATCAGGCGTCCGCGCGCGGCTATCGCGACCTGGGGGACCTCGACTATCCGTTTCACGAATGGACGGCGATCGTGGCGCGCCGTGGCGAATCTGCTACCAGCGGCACCCCGCACTGCATCATGGTCGCTGACGGCAGATCGTAAGCAGCCGCCCGTCTTTCATGACGCCGCTCAAGGCTGTTGAGCGATGGGTAAACGGGCTGTCAGTCCTGGGGAGAAAGATGGCGAAACCTGCAGTCTGTCAGCGTTGAGCTCCTTCTTATCCCCCCGCAGTACAAATCAAAACATCGCACTACGTTTCGGCCATCGTCAGCCGCGCGAGGACCGCATGCGCCAATCCGTTAGCTTGAGCTTCCAGCGCGGCATCATTTCGTTCGGCCGCGTCCCCCTGCAGCGTGCCGATGGTCGCGCCCGTGATCACCGCGTGCACATACATGATCCGCTTTTGTCGCGACGTGAGCCCCGAAAACTCCGGACTCTCGACGAGGGCGTCATTGAAGTGGGCCGTCAGTCGATCCGTTTCATCGTTGCTGACCCTAGTTAACCTCAGTTGCCGCAGGGCCATCGACGCCGCATATGACAAGCTGTTCGCGAGGTTGTTCGGTCGAATGCTAGGTAGCGCTTCGTACGCCCGCAGCCACTCTTCGTAGGTCGCTCGCAGCTCTTCTCGCCCGTCGGGCGTAAAGGCATTCGCGTCGATGAGCTCGTTTGGAACATCCGGTTCAGCAGACTCGGAAAGATCGGTTGCCGTGATTGGGTGATGTCCGCCGATGCCCTCCGGGAACTGCGGCCCGATGTCGATTGCTTGAGAGTCGGTCCTCCCGGCCACGGTCGGTGCGGAAGGGTTTGCCATAGCGGCCGCACGCGCCGGGGCCTGTTGTACGCCTTGCTGCGCCTGCCACAGGTTCTGATTCCAGGTGCGGGTCATGTCTAGCATGCGAGAGAAGGAATTGTTCCAGGTTGCCCCCGTGTACGGATTGGTGTAAGCCATCGCCAACCTCACTTTCAGAATATGAAGAACGCAGCCGTGAATGTCTCGTGGCCCATTCGGCTGGACCCAGGGCGCGACACGAAGCAGATTACAACGAGACGCGGTCAAGCCGCGGCGGAGCCGTTTGAACCACCCCGGGTTTGTCGGAGCGCCGTAAGCGTGAGTTAGCCGGCTGTTTCTCCCAGCTTGTGGCGACACTAATCGCACGTTCTGCCTAAAGCGGCCGCTCTCACTTCGGTTGCTGACTCTGCTCGGAATCCCGTCAGACGCAGACCCGCGTCGAATCAGCGCCATTTACCAGGAACGACTGGCCTGAAGAAGTTCAGCAGGTCAGTACGGATGACACGGTTCTCAAGGCCGCGCAGCATAAGACCAGCATAAGACTTAGCTGTCAAAAACGACCGATCATGACCAAGCATCACAGGCCACGACCCATGACGAATCGCGCCAATTTTTTAACGACTTTTCCGTCTTGGTGAGGTCGAGATCGAGAATCACCAATAAAAAAGGCCCTCAACCGACCATGACGGTCAACTGAGGGCCGATTCTATTGTGTAAATTCCTAGGACGCCGGTGACGTTCCCGCTCTCACCTTCGCGAGCATGCGTTCGTACGGGGTCTGACCGTCCAGCGCGCCGTGCGGCCGGTGGTAATTGTAGTAGTTCTCCCACTCGCGCAGCTTGTCGTTGTACAGGTGAATGTCGTCGGTGATGCCATCCTTGTCCAGCAGCTGGTAGAACTCCTGGTCATCGACGCGATGAGATCGCTCGACCTTGCCGTTGAGATGCGGCGCCCGCGGGCGGATGTAGACGTGGCGGATGTCTAGGTCCTGCAGATGCCAATGGAAGTGGGACTGGAATTCCGCACCGTTGTCGGTCTGGATCACCTGTACGCGGAACGGTAGCCGCCGGAGCACCTCATCGACAAACTGAATCGCGGTGTTCTGGTTGCACGCATCGTAGATTTTGAGGACGCGCAGCCGTGTGCAATCGTCGATCGCGGTGAACTGATAGAACCGCTTCCGTGTGCCGGGAATCCGCTCGAGGAACTTCACGTCCATCTGGAGACGGTGTCCAGGCTGCGGTTTCTCGTACCGTTGCCACCGCTTGGCGTGAGAACGATGCTTCTGACTCCCTGGCAGACGGTTCATGTCGTGGCGCACGAGGATGCGATGGACCGACGACACGGCGAGCGAGAGTTGATGAAAACGCTTTAAGTAGTCGGCGATCTTGCCGGGACCGAAATGGTAGGTCTGACGCAGATACAGCACCTTGCTCACGACCTCCGGCCGCGTGGCGCCGGGTGACCGGAGCGGTCGGCTCGACCGATCAGCCAGTCCCGCCTCGCCCTGGGTGTCATACCGGCGTTTCCAGCGGTAGTAGGCCTGCCGCGAAATCCCGAAATGGCGGCACGTCCGCGCGACGTTGCGGGTCTGTTCGCAGGCTTCCTGAAGAATCTTGAATCGCCACGCCAATCGGCGGGTCTGCTCGGCTTTGGTCATCGCGTCTCCACTCCGGGATTATTGCCCTGAGAAGAGAACGGGATCTGTTACCGGCGTCCTGGGATTTCACAGATGTTTTGTGGTCGGGGCGAGAGGATTCGAACCTCCGACCCCTCGGTCCCGAACCGACTTACCCGATCACGATTTTCTAGCGATTTCGCGATTTCTCGCGCTCGGGTAGCATCCGGGTTGCGATTGGCGCGCGCCCTTGTTTTTTCCGATTTCGAGCACCTTGTGGCGGGGCGGGGCTGATGCTACCGTGGTTGCATGACGCTTAAGGCTCGCGTGAAGGCCGGGCGGCTTGTCGTTGACGAGCCGACCGATCTGCCTGAAGGAACCGTGGTCGAGCTCCTGGCCCTCGATCCCGGTGACTGGCTCGATGAGGAAGATCGGGCTGCGCTCCATCAGGCCCTCAAGGATTCGGACGAAGACATCAAGGCCGGTCGTCTCGTCGACGCGGACGTGATCCTTCGCGAACTTCGATCGCGTTGAAGAATCGCCGCGTTCGCTTCACAGCCACTGCGCGGGAACACGTTCGGCGAGAGAAAGCATGGTGGTTGGCCAATCGCGACCACCCCGACGTGTTCACCGAGGAACTTGAACAAGCGCTCGAGATCATCGCGGCCCTTCCAGGTGCCGGAACCATCTACGCCCAGTCTCCCGTTCCCGGCGTTCGCCGCGTCTACCTCAGGAGAGTCGCCGTCCATCTCTATTACACGTTCGATGACGCCCATGTGATAGTGCGCGCCCTGTGGGGTGCGCGTCGCGAACGCGGCCCACGACTCTGACAGCCAACCGGCTTGCCATTACGGACCCGCAAACCATTGTCCGGCCCTGTCACCCTCGAGTAACCTTGGTCGCGCTCCCGGATGTCCAACGACGACGATGACCTTCCTTTCGGGCTCTACGAGCGGCTTGTCACAGCCGACCTGAAGGCGCGACTCCTCCGCTTCGATTCCAATACCACTCGCATCATCACGAAAGAGCTCGACCCCGCCGACGCACATGCCACCCTGGCCCGTCACGTCGCGCATGTGCTGGGGCGTGCGCTCGAGGCGCTCCCACAGGAACATCGGGCCACTGCGCAGTCGGCGCTAACCAATCAAATCCTCAGCTTGCTCGCAGGACATCCGGCGACCGGCGGGTCGCAATATGACTCGGTTGAAGTCCCGCCTGAAGAACTCCGGGCGATTGAGCGGATCGGCACAATGCCGAATGATCGGAACGTCGTTGCACCGCTGGTCGCGCTGTCTGCCTCAGACCTCCTGGTTAACGCGCGTGGGGAGCCTGGCCTCGCCCACGCGCTGGCTCACGAGATTCCGTCCGCCGATTCCATCGACCTTTTGTGCGCCTTCGTACGATGGCATGGGTTACGACTTCTAGCCGATCAACTTGAGGCACATTGTCGAATGGGCAGGCCTCTTCGCGTGATCACGACCGTGTTCACTGGATCCACTGAACGGAAAGCGCTCGATTGGCTGGTGGCGCGGGGCGCGCAGGTCAAAGTGTCGTACGACACGCAGTCCACGCGCCTACACGCCAAGGCGTGGCTGTTCCGCCGCGCCAGCGGCTACTCCACCGCTTACATCGGCTCGTCAAATCTTTCGAAGTCGGCGCTTGTGGACGGTGTGGAATGGAACGTGCGCCTATCGCAGGTGGGCTCGCCGGATATTATCGAGAAGTTCGACGCCACGTTCGACATGTACTGGGAGAGCCCCGAATACGAGTCTTACGAACCGGCTCGGGATGCCGCTCGCTTCGATCGCGCTGTAGCGCCGCAACAAGGCGAGTCTCTCGAGGCGCCGCTTCTCTTCCTGGACGTCGAACCCTGGCCACATCAGCGAGAGATGCTCGAGAAGCTCGCCGTGGAGCGCGAACGGCATCACCGCTTCAAGAATCTCGTAGTCGCCGCCACAGGAACTGGCAAGACGATCGTCGCCGCACTGGACTACAAACGTCTGCGTGATCAGCACGGCGATCTGCGCGTGCTGTTTGTCGCGCATCGCCAGGAGATTCTCAAGCAGAGCCTCGGGGCATTTCGGCAGGTCCTGCGGTCGGGAGACTTCGGCGAACTGCACGTGGACGGTCACCGGCCCGACAAGTGGCGGCATGTGTTTGCGTCCATTCAGTCTCTCGCACAGGTCGATCTGGAGCACCTCGATCCGACTGCGTTCGACGTCGTGATTGTCGACGAGTTCCATCATGCAGCGGCGCCGACGTATCGACGGCTGCTCGAACACCTCTTCGAAGGAGGCGAGGCTCGATCGCCTCGACAGCCGCCCAGAATCCTTCTCGGGCTGACGGCCACGCCGGAACGCACCGACGCCGAAGACATCCTTCACTACTTCGACAATCACACCGCGGTAGAAATGCGGCTCTGGGACGCCCTCGAGCGCGGGCTGCTCTGCCCGTTCCAGTATTTCGCTCTTCACGACAACACCGACTTGTCGTCGGTCCGATGGTCTCGCAAGGGCTACGACCTGTCGGAGCTCGAGCGCCTGTACACCGGAGACGATGCGCGGGTGAGGCTGGTGCTGGAGCAGGTGCGGCAGAAGCACCGCGAGGCGGGGGCGATGCGCGCACTGGGGTTCTGCGTGAGCATTGCGCACGCGGAGTTCATGGCGCGGCGGTTCACAGAGGCGGGGCTTCCGTCAGTAGCCGTGTCCGCGGACACCGACAGCGACGCGCGAAAGGACGCTCTGGCGTCGCTACGAGCTGGGCGCGTTCGAGTGCTCTTCGCCGTGGACCTGTTCAACGAGGGTGTCGATCTCCCGGAAGTCGACACGCTGCTCTTTCTGCGACCGACGGAGAGTGCGCTCGTGTTTCTTCAGCAGCTCGGGCGCGGACTTCGACGTCACGAGAGAAAAGATTGCGTGACGGTCTTGGATTTCATCGGCCAGTCACATCGGCAGTTCCGCTTCGACTTGCGCTATCGCGCTATCACGGGGACCACGCGAACCGAAGTCGAAACACAGGTACAGCTCGGCTTTCCGTTCCTGCCCGCGGGCTGCTCGATGCAGCTGGATCGTGTCGCGACGCAGATCGTCCTCAACAATTTGAAGAGCGCCATCCCCTCACGGCGTCCCGCGATGGTGAAAGAATTGAGGGCCCTCGCTGAGGCTCGTTCGGCTTCCGGACGTCGCATCACTCTTGTCGAATTCCTTCAGGAGGCAGGGTTGGAACTCGAAGACGTCTACCGTTCCGGCAGTTGGTCGAGCCTGCAGCGTGAGGCGCGCCTGAGCGTGCCCGCTCCAGGGCCATCTGAAGCGTTGATCGGCGATCGCCTGGCCGGCATTCTCCACGTGGACGATCCGCTTCGGCTCGGCGCTTATGAACGCCTCGCGGCAACAGCATCTGTGAGCGTACTGTCTGACGCCGATCGCCGTCTCGTGACCGGTTTTCACTTCGCCGTATTCCCTTCGAAGATCGCACCCAAGACACTCGCCGAGTCCGTCGCTCTTCTTCACGCGCATCCGGCCATCGTCGAAGAACTGTGCGAACTGCTCCCCATACTGGACGAGCGGTCAGAGCATCTCACCTATCCGCTCGACCTTACTCAGCCTGCTGGATCGCCGGTCCGCGTGCCCCTGTCGGTACATGCGCGCCACACGGTGGACGATGTGCTCACCGCGTTTGGAATACTGGATTTCAACAAGACCGCGTGGAAGCAGACTGGTACTATCCGAGACGAGCGGACGAACTCGGATTTGTTCTTTGTGACGCTCGAAAAGTCGGAACGCGAGTATTCGCCGTCCACCCTCTACAAGGACTACGCGATTTCGCCCACGCTGTTCCATTGGGAGTCGCAGTCGACCACCACACAGCAGTCGAGAACGGGACAACGCTACATCCATCACCGGAACCGTGGCGGCAACATCTTGCTGTTCGTGCGTCCAAGAAAGAAGCAGGACGGGCGCACGATGCCATACACGTTCTTAGGCGCCGCAGACTACGTGTCGCACAAGGGCGACCGGCCAATCAGCTTTGTGTGGAAATTACGGAGACCGATGCCCGCGGATTTCTTCCGGCAGGCGAAGGTGGCCAGCGGCTAACAGGCTCCAGCGGCGTCCGGAGGTAGCGTGACGGGGTAGCGGTTTACCTCGAGGAGTACCTGGAACGGCACGATCGCGACCGACGGAGGCGGGAAATCTCGAATGATTCCTACGGCCGGCGGCATTTGAGCCACCGGCCGCTCGGTTCCGAGCACGGAAACTCGCAGCAGAAACCGAGTGACCAGCCGGACTGAGTGTTGCGGATTTTCTTAAGGAAAAGCAGGAATTTGGTCGGGGCGAGAGGATTCGAACCTCCGACCCCTCGGTCCCGAACCGAGGCGCACTTGCAAGAATTGCTCGGTAAAATCAGCGATTCTCGCCTCAGCATAAGACCAGCATAAGCGGTAGCGCGAGATCCTCCCGGCAATCGCGTTGCTGTGGGTCCATCGTGCAGCCGTCGCGCATCGTCGACGACGATCGCCAACCTGGAGCTCATTGAACGGTCAGTTCCCGAACCTGCGAACAAACCAGACCTTCAGGACCTGCGTGAGCGCGACATAGCCAAGGAGCATGATCGCCAGAAGGAACCAGTACAGCGGCGGAAGCGGGACGAATCCCAGCGTGTTGGCCAGAGGCGAGACCGTGAGCCAGCAGCCCAGCACGACGATGATCAGAGAGGTCGCGATCAGCGGCCAACTCGCCCGGCTCTCGATGAACGGGATTTTGTTCGTGCGGATGACATGAATGATCAGCGTCTGGGTGAGCAACGACTCCACGAACCAGCCGGTTTGAAACAACCGCGGATTGCTCCAGGCGTTGAACACATACAGCATGATGAAGAACGTCAGGTAGTCGAAGATGGAGCTAATCGGACCGATGAACAGAATAAAACGCTGAATCTCGCCAATCGTCCATTTGCGCGGCTTGGTCAGCCATTCGGCGTCAACGTTGTCGGTGGGAATCGTGGTCTGGGAAAAGTCGTACAGCAGATTGTTGATCAGCACCTGGATCGGGAGCATCGGGAGAAACGGCAGGAAGATGCTGGCCCCCAGCACACTGAACATGTTGCCGAAGTTGCCCCAAGCACAGCGGCGCGCAGCCACCCTGCGCGCCCACTCAGATGTTTCTCCATCGCCAGAGCTTACGTTGAAGAATGGCGTGCGAGTTTGAATTCGCATTCGGGCTCTTCTTCGCCGTCTAACGGGCAGCCATCAGGCCGCGGGTGCGACAGCGGCAGCCGCCTCCCGCGCGCCAGCCGCTGGTGAAGTACCGATCGTCCCCGGTAGGAGCCGCGCGGAATTCAGAATGAACGTCAACTCGGACGCGACGTGTATGAACGCCGCGAGGAGAGGATTGAGAAGACCGAACGCGGCCAGTCCCACGCCGACCGCATCGACCACGAGTGTGCCGACGAAGTTGAAGCGGATAATTCCTTGCGCGCGTCGGGTAATGCGCACGGTCTCCACGAACTTCGACAAGTCATTGCCGAGCAGCACGATGTTGGCGCTATAGCGGGCGACGTCGGTGCCGGAGCCCATCGCGAAACCGACCATCGCCTCCACCAGCGCGGGAGCGTCGTTGATGCCATCCCCAACCATCGCCACTCCGTGACCGATGGTCCCGAGTCGGCGCACCTGGGTGACCTTCTCGTGTGGTAGCAGCTCCGCCTCAACCTCATCGATCTGCAAGATGTCTCCGACGGTTTGGGCGACTGCAAATGTATCCCCGCTGAGCAACACCGTTCTGATGCCTAGCCGGCGAAGCGCGCGAATCGCGTCAGGCGCCTCGGCGCGAACGGTGTCCGCGACTAGGATCGCTCCGAGCAGCGTGCCCCCGCGGGCCACCAACACCTCGGCTGTCGCATCCGGGATGTCTGCGGCAAACGAATCAAGAAGGGCATCATGGCGAGCCACGAATTTGCGATTGCCCACCACAATGTCCCCGCCGTTCACGCGAGCGAGAATACCCCGCCCCGGCGTGTATTCGAAGGTGTCTGGTTCGACCGACGGCAGATGAGCGGCGTCAGCGGCTCGCACGATCGCCGCAGCCAGGGGATGCTCGGAACGACGCTCTGCGATGGCCGCCGCCTCGATCAAGGCCCGCTCGGTAATGCCCGGAGCCGAACGGATTTCGAGGATCTCCGGCCGGCCGTTGGTCACTGTTCCGGTCTTGTCAAATGCGACCGTGTCGATCTTCCAGAGCGCTTCGAGGTACCGGCCGCCCTTGATGATGGCACCGGCGCGTGCCGCGCGACCGATGGCACCTAGCACCGCCAGCGGCGTCCCGGCGGCGATCCCGCACGCACCCGCGACGATGATCACCGAGATGGTGGCACGGGCGTCGCGCGTGATGGCGAACGTCAGCACCGCACACGCGAGGGCGAAATAGACCAGATACCCGGCGTACTGATCGGCCGTTTCCTGCACGGGCGCCCGGGATCGTTCCGCATGTTCGACGGCCTCGGCGATCTTGCCAAAACTGGTGTCGCGCGAGTGATATAATACCTCATATTATTTGAGGTTATATACCTTGACACGTCACACCCCCAGCTCCCGACGGCTGTATGCGTCGGCGCAACACCAAGGCGGCTTCTTCACCACTCGCCAGGCGCGTGAGGCCGGATTTGGGGACAACGTCCACTCCTATCACGTGCGATCAGGTAACTGGATTCGCGAGCACCGAGGCGTCTATCGTCTCGCGCAATTTCCACTCCCGGCTCGGCCTGACCTGATGATCTGGCAGCTCTGGTCACGCAACCGCCAAGATCAACCGCAAGGGGTGTTCAGTCACGCGACGGCGCTGACACTCCACGAGCTGTCGGACGCGATGCCGACAAAGCTCGACATGACCGTGCCACCGGGGTTTCAGCGGATGGCGGCGATCCCAGAAGGGCTCCGACTGCATCGGGCGCGGCTGACCGCGCGTGATCTCGAAACCATCGATGGGGTTCGCGTCACGGCTCCTCTGAGAACGCTCATCGACGTCATTGTCGAGGGAACGCTTGCACCCGAGATCCAAGCGCAAGCCGTCGATGAAGCCCTGCGCCGTGGCCTCGTCCGGCGTCGGCAGATCGAGGACGTCAAGGTGAGCACGCGCGCACGGCAACGCATCAACAGAATCCTGAAGCAGGTGCCCGATGGTCACGCCACGCCAATACGCCACAGCTGGGGCGCTCCGGACCGCTCTCGAAACACGCCTGCTCGAACGGTCTCGTCGCGACGCCGTTGATCTCCATCGTCTGCGGCGCCAGGTCGCGTTCGATCGCCTGCTCGCCCGTATGTTCGACGCGAACTTGCCGGGGCGTGACGGTTGGGTGCTGAAGGGCGGCTACGCGCTCGAGATGCGGTTTCACCGGGCTCGCGCGACGAAAGATCTCGACCTCACGGTTCGCGTGACGTCCATCGGACAGATGCCGCCCGACGATCTCGCGGCGGCCCTTCGTGAACGCCTCCAGCTTGCGGCTTCCGTGGAACTCGCTGACTTCTTCGTGTTCAACGTAGGTGAAGCCAGCCTTGAGCTCAATCAAGCACCTGAGGGCGGCTCGCGGTTCCCCATCGACGCCCGCCTCGACGGTCGCAGCTTCGTCAAGTTCCACGTCGATCTTGGCGTCGGCGACGAAGTGATCGAGCCCGTGGACCGGATCATCGGCGACGACTGGCTCGCGTTCGCCGGCATTCCGACCATCGCCGTGCCGACTCTCTCGGCCGAACAGCATTGGGCCGAAAAGCTCCACGCGTACACATTGCCTCGGGATGGTGCGACAAACAGCCGCGTGAAGGACCTGGTCGATCTCGTGTTGCTCATCGAGCTTCAGGCGATGTCGCCCACGCGAATTCACGTCGCCGTTGCCACCACGTTCACGCGACGAGGGACGCACGCCGTTCCCACCGACCTGCCTCCGCCGCCGAGTGCCTGGGAAAGGCCCTTCACGGCGCTTGCCGCCGAATGCGGCATCGCCCACACGCTGACGAGCGCGTACGAAAGCGTTGCCGCCTACTGCCGGTCGCTACCTGAACGCTCCGAAGCCCGCTAGGATTGCCTGTAGGGCGCGACACCTGCCTGGCGATCCCGTCGAAGAGATCGTGGCGGTGCTCGGCCGATTCGGGTTCCTTCATCGTCGGCTAGTCAGCACCTTCGGATACCAGGTGAAAAAGAACCATGCCGCCGCACGCCTGTCGATCTGGACGGCGGCGTCCGTGATGAACTCGAATCCATGCTTCTCGCGGGAACCATCACGAAACACCAGTGACGGTCGGCGTTGTGTCGACCATTGCCTGGTCAGTGTTCGCCGCATCGGCGACAACGGTCAGATAGTGCCTGAGTAACATCAGCGTCTCCCGTCCGATCATCGCTTCTCCACTGAAGTGAAGACGGATGGTGAAATGAATCGCCGGCCGGGAGCGAAGCTCTCAGCCGGCAGCCAGACCGTGCTGCCGACTGTCAGATTTTCGCCGCCATCACTGTCGAATTTACGCCCGCCGCTAGCAAGAGTGGACACCCTTGTGGACTTTGATATCGCCAGCACCCGACAAAGACAGCCGACGGGTGCCGTTCTCGATCAAGACGCGTGCAGTTCTCGATTAAGATGCTGACGGCGGTATCCTTCCCGGCTTTACTCGGCGCGTCTGGACGCTTCAGACGACCGGGAGGTGAAATGAACTGACCTAACGAACGCAACAGGAGACGACGATGCGAACCGAGCGAACGCAAAAGCTCACGGTTGCCTCGGTCGCGACGACCCTTGCAGGCGCCTTGGTATTATCAGCGTCTGTTCTGGCTCTCACCGCCTGCTCGGCTCCCGCCCAGCAAACCTCCTCCTCGGCTCCCGCCCAGCAAACCACCGGTGTCCTCGGCTCCCCTGGCGCCACCACCACCGTCGACGCGAAACAACTCCCGCCGCCGCCCGGCAAGTTCGATGGCGTGATGAAAGAATCCGTCCAGGATTCCAAACCCTACTGGCAGCCGCAAGTCGTGCCGCCCAAGGGCGCGCCCAACATTCTGCTCATCCTGACCGACGATCAGGGCTTCGGCGTTCCGAGTACCTTTGGCGGCGTCATCCCAACACCGGCCTTGGACCGCATCGCCAACGCGGGGCTGCGCTACACGCAGTTCCACACGACCTCGTTGTGCTCGCCAACACGCGCCGCCCTGATCACCGGGCGCAACCATCACTCCGTGGGCTTCGGCGTGATCTCCGAGGTCGCGACCGGATTCCCGGGTTACGACTCCGTTATCGGGGTTGATAGCGCCACAATCGGGACCATCCTCCGGGACAACGGGTACGGCACCTCCTGGTTCGGTAAGAACCACAATACCCCCAGTTACGAAACCAGCCTGGCGGGGCCCTATGACCAATGGCCCACCGGGATGGGTTTCGATTATTTCTACGGATTCATGGGCGGCGAAACCGACCAATGGACGCCCAATGTCGTCCGCGGAACGACCGCAATCTACCCTTGGGTACAGAACCCGAAATACAACCTCGTCACCGACTTGGCGGACGAAGCCGTTTCGTATTTGAACGGGTTGAATGCGGCCGCTCCCGACAAACCGTTCTTCCTCTATTACGCCCCCGGCAGCGCGCACGCTCCGCATCACCCCACCCCGGAGTGGATCGCGAAGTTCAAGGGCAAGTTCGACATGGGTTGGAACGTCATGCGCGAGCAGATCTTCACCAACCAGAAGCGGCTCGGCTTGATACCTCCGAATACCCAACTCACCGCCTGGCCGGACAGCTTGGCGAAGTGGGACACGCTCGACGCTGACAGCAAAAAGCTCTTCGCGCGCCAGGCGGAGGTCTTTGCCGCCTACGTGGCCTATAACGACCATGAGATTGGTCGGGTAATCCAAGCCGTGGAAGATATGGGCAAGCTCGACAACACGATCATCATCTACATCAACGGCGACAATGGCACCAGCCCCGAAGGCTCCGTTCTCGGCAGCCCGTTCGAGATGGCCCCGCAGAGCGGTATCGTGATGCCGGTCGCGGAGCAGTTGAAGTATTACGACGTCTGGGGTTCGGCCGCGACCCAGCCGCACATGGCGGTGGCGTGGGCGTGGGCATTTGATACGCCCTTCAAATGGACCAAGCAGATTGCGTCATTCTTTGGCGGCACCCGCAACGGCGTGGCCATCTCCTGGCCTGGGCACATCAAGGACCCTGGCGGTATCCGCACGCAGTTCCATCACGTCATTGATATCGTGCCAACGCTGCTCGAAGCCACCGGCATACAGGCGCCCAAGACGGTCAACGGCATTGCACAGAAGCCAATCGAGGGCGTGAGCATGGCCTACACCTTCGACAAGGCGAATGAGAAAGCCCCGTCCACCCGCACCACGCAGTATTTCGAGATGTTCGGCAACCAGGCGATCTACCACGATGGCTGGGTCGCCGCCACGGCGCCACCTGAACCACCGTGGCTCATGGGTCTGAAAGAAATGCCCGCGCCGGCCGATTACAAATGGGAGCTTTACAACATCAACGAAGATTTTTCGGAGAACACTGACCTCGCGGCGAAGAATCCCGAGAAGTTGACCGAGATGAAAAAGCTCTTCGAGGCCGAGGCGTGGAAATACAACGTGTTCCCGCTGGACAACAGGACTGCGACGCGCACCCTGGTCCCGCGGCCAAACGCGACCGCCGGCCGGACTGTCTTCACCTATTCGGGTGAAGTCTTCGACATCCCCCTCGGTACCGCTCCGTCAACCCTCGGCAAGTCCTTCACCATGACCGCGGAGGTGGAAATCCCGGCGGGTGGCGCCGAAGGGATGCTCAATACGGCCGGTGGCCGCTTCGGCGGCTATGGTCTGTATCTGGTCAAGGGCAAGCCGGTCTTCACCTACGTGCAAATGACGACGGCGAAGACCCGTTGGGAAAGCGCACAGGCACTCCCTCCCGGCAAGCACACGATCGTGTTTGACTTCAAGTACGACGGCCCCGGTTATGGCAAGGGCGGCACCGGCGTGCTTTCGGTCGACGGCAAAGTGGTCTCGACTAAGACCATGACGGAGACCATTCCTTTCCTCGTCTCGTTTGACGAGACCTTCGATGTCGGGCGGGACACCCGCACGGGGGTGGACGACAATGACTACCGCCCGCCGTTCCGGTTTACCGGAACGCTCGACAAGTTGACTATCAAGCTGCAACCACTGACGGCCGCCGAGGAGAAGCTCCAGCAGGAAAAGATCCAGGAGATCAAGAACAAGAGGCAGTAATTCTCGAAAGCGGTTTATCAAGCGCGAGGGTTGGACGATCCGATCCCGCACCGCCTCCTGCGCTGTCGTGTCGATGATCGGCCGCAGCAGCGCGAGACTCCGGCGTTCGCGGTTGATCGCGTACGACCGTGCGGAGAACGTGACGTTCCGGCCGCCGCCGCGGCGCTCCCAGATGCTGAAGCCAATGAGCTTCAAGCCGGCGAGCGGCGAGTCTCCGCCGAAGTGCAATTCGGCTTCCGCCAGCTTTCCCGGAGGGTTGCCCTTGTCACCATTGCCTGGTCAGTGTTCGCCGCATCGCACAACTCAGATAGTGCCTGAGTAACATCAGCGTCTCCCGTCCGATCATCGCTTCTCCACTGAAGTGAAGACGGATGGTGAAATGAATCACCGGCCGGGAGCGAAGCTCTCAGCCGGCAGCCAGACCGTGCTGCCGACTGTCAGATTTTCGCCGCCATCACTGTCGAATTTACGCCCGCCGCTAGCAAGAGTGACACCCTTGTGGACTTTCATATCGCCAGCACCCGACAAAGACAGCCGACGGTGCCGTTCTCGATCAAGACGCGTGCAGTTCTCGATTAAGATGCTGACGGCGGTATCCTTCCCGGCTTTACTCGGCGCGTCTGGACGCTTCAGACGACCGGGAGGTGAAATGAACTGACCTAACGAACGCAACAGGAGACGACGATGCGAACCGAGCGAACGCAAAAGCTCACTGTTGCCTCGGTCGCGACGACCCTTGCAGGCGCCTTGGTATTATCAGCGTCTGTTCTGGCTCTCACCGCCTGCTCGGCTCCCGCGCAGCAAACCTCCTCCTCGGCTCCCGCCCAGCAAACCACCGGTGTCCTCGGCTCCCCTGGCGCCACCACCACCGTCGACGCGAAACAACTCCCGCCGCCGCCCGGCAAGTTCGATGGCGTGATGAAAGAATCCGTCCAGGATTCCAAACCCTACTGGCAGCCGCAAGTCGTGCCGCCCAAGGGCGCGCCCAACATTCTGCTCATCCTGACCGACGATCAGGGCTTCGGCGTTCCGAGTACCTTTGGCGGCGTCATCCCAACACCGGCCTTGGACCGCATCGCCAACGCGGGGCTGCGCTACACGCAGTTCCACACGACCTCGTTGTGCTCGCCAACACGCGCCGCCCTGATCACCGGGCGCAACCATCACTCCGTGGGCTTCGGCGTGATCTCCGAGGTCGCGACCGGATTCCCGGGTTACGACTCCGTTATCGGGGTTGATAGCGCCACAATCGGGACCATCCTCCGGGACAACGGGTACGGCACCTCCTGGTTCGGTAAGAACCACAATACCCCCAGTTACGAAACCAGCCTGGCGGGGCCCTATGACCAATGGCCCACCGGGATGGGTTTCGATTATTTCTACGGATTCATGGGCGGCGAAACCGACCAATGGACGCCCAATGTCGTCCGCGGAACGACCGCAATCTACCCTTGGGTACAGAACCCGAAATACAACCTCGTCACCGACTTGGCGGACGAAGCCGTTTCGTATTTGAACGGGTTGAATGCGGCCGCTCCCGACAAACCGTTCTTCCTCTATTACGCCCCCGGCAGCGCGCACGCTCCGCATCACCCCACCCCGGAGTGGATCGCGAAGTTCAAGGGCAAGTTCGACATGGGTTGGAACGTCATGCGCGAGCAGATCTTCACCAACCAGAAGCGGCTCGGCTTGATACCTCCGAATACCCAACTCACCGCCTGGCCGGACAGCTTGGCGAAGTGGGACACGCTCGACGCTGACAGCAAAAAGCTCTTCGCGCGCCAGGCGGAGGTCTTTGCCGCCTACGTGGCCTATAACGACCATGAGATTGGTCGGGTAATCCAAGCCGTGGAAGATATGGGCAAGCTCGACAACACGATCATCATCTACATCAACGGCGACAATGGCACCAGCCCCGAAGGCTCCGTTCTCGGCAGCCCGTTCGAGATGGCCCCGCAGAGCGGTATCGTGATGCCGGTCGCGGAGCAGTTGAAGTATTACGACGTCTGGGGTTCGGCCGCGACCCAGCCCCACATGGCGGTGGCGTGGGCGTGGGCATTTGATACGCCCTTCAAATGGACCAAGCAGATTGCGTCATTCTTTGGCGGCACCCGCAACGGCGTGGCCATCTCCTGGCCTGGGCACATCAAGGACCCTGGCGGTATCCGCACGCAGTTCCACCACGTCATTGATATCGTGCCAACGCTGCTCGAAGCCACCGGCATACAGGCGCCCAAGACGGTCAACGGCATTGCACAGAAGCCAATCGAGGGCGTGAGCATGGCCTACACCTTCGACAAGGCGAATGAGAAAGCCCCGTCCACCCGCACCACGCAGTATTTCGAGATGTTCGGCAACCAGGCGATCTACCACGATGGCTGGGTCGCCGCCACGGCGCCACCTGAACCACCGTGGCTCATGGGTCTGAAAAAAATGCCCGAACCGGCCGATTACAAATGGGAGCTTTACAACATCAACGAAGATTTTTCGGAGAACACCGACCTCGCGGCGAAGAATCCGGAGAAGTTGACCGAGATGAAGAAGCTCTTCGAGGCCGAGGCGTGGAAATACAACGTGTTCCCGCTAGACAACAGAACGGCGACGCGCACCCTAGTCCCGCGGCCAAGCGCGACCGCCGGCCGGACAGTCTTCACCTATTCGGGTGAAGTCTTCGACATCCCCCTCGGTACCGCCCCGTCAACCCTCGGCAAGTCCTTCACCATGACCGCGGAGGTGGAAATCCCGGCGGGTGGCGCCGAAGGGATGCTCAATACGGCCGGTGGCCGCTTCGGCGGCTATGGTCTGTATCTGGTCAAGAGCAAGCCGGTCTTCACCTACGTGCAAATGACAACGGCGAAGACCCGTTGGGAAAGCGCGCAGGCACTCCCGCCCGGCAAGCACACGATCGTGTTTGACTTCAAGTACGACGGCCCCGGTTATGGCAAGGGTGGCACCGGCGTGCTTTCGGTCGACGGCAAAGTGGTCTCGACTAAGACCATGACGGAGACCATTCCTTTCCTCGTCTCGTTTGACGAGACCTTTGATGTCGGGCGGGATACCCGCACGGGGGTGGACGACAATGACTACCGCCCGCCGTTCCGGTTTACCGGAACGCTCGACAAGTTGACTATCAAGCTGCAACCACTGACGGCCGCCGAGGAGAAGCTCCAGCAGGAAAAGATCCAGGAGATCAAGAACAAGAGGCAGTAATTCTCGAAAGCGGTTTATCAAGCGTGAGGGTTGGAGGATCTTTCCCGCACCGCCTCCTGCGCTGTCGTGTCGACGATCGGCCAGCAGCGCGAAACTCCGGCGTTCGGGGTTGATCGCGTACGACCGTGCGGGGAACGTGACGTTCCGGCCGCCGCCGCCGCGGCGCTCCCAGATGCTGAAGCCAATGAGCTTCAAGCCGGCGACCGCGAGTCTCCGCCGAAGTGCAATTCGGCTTCCGCCAGCTTTCCCGGAGGGTTGCCCTTGTCGTTCGGCGTGATTTTGATCGTGAGGCTGTCGGTGTGATTGGTCCGCATTGTTCTGCTCCTTCTCGGGAACCGTGATTGGTTCCTTCGTGGCCTTGAGGAACCATTACGACGTTCCGGAAGGACGGAAACGCAGCGGTCGTCGGTCGCGGCTCCGGACGCCGCGGCGAGCGTGTCCAGGTTCCTTGGCGCGGCGACCGCAGGGAGCGGACTCGCTGCCGTTCGGAGACGATTACGACTGTTGACCGTTGAATCGATGTTTACGGGAAGATGGAGTGGCTGCGACGCAGGATCATTGCACGGGAACGAGAAGGCGCATGTGTGTGCTCAACGCTGCGAGACATCACTCGCTATGCTGATTTCGGCTTCAGGACGCGCGCGTGAAGCATAAGTTCAGCATAAGACTTAGCCGCCAAAAACCCGGGATCACGCCCTTCGTTGCCGGAGCATCGCCGACGAGAAACGAGACGGATTTCCGAATGATTTTCTCCAAACCACGACCATCACAAAGACCAATAAAAAAAGCCCTCGACCGACCATAAAGGTCAATCGAGGGCCGTATTTATTGATGTTTTTTGGTCGGGGCGAGAGGATTCGAACCTCCGACCCCTCGGTCCCGAACCGAGTGCTCTACCAGGCTGAGCCACGCCCCGACCGGACGAACCTTTATATTACCCCATCGCCTTGTCGAACGCGAGCGCTTCGACTGCCTCGAGCGCCGCGTGCGCAGTCAGATCGGGGTGCAGCGGCGTGACCGACACGTAGCCGTCCCTCACCGCCTGGTAGTCGGACCGGTCGTGCGGCTCCCACTCGTTCTGCCCTTCCTCAATCCAGTAGTACGGATGGCCTTTGGGATCGTGCCGCTCCGCTACGGACGTCACGTGGTTGCGCTTCGCCTGCACGGTGACGCGGTAGCCCTTCGGCTCCCCCTTCGGCACATTGAGATTCAGGAAGGTCCGGCCCGGCAGCGGCCGTTGCAGCATCGACGCGGCGACGCTCGCGGCGGCCCTCGCCGCGTGTTCGAAGTCATAGTCGCCGCGGGTCTGCGCGGAGCGACACGGCGATCGCCGGCACCCCAAGCAGCGACGCTTCGAGCGCGCCCGCGACCGTCCCCGAGTACGTCACGTCGTCGCCGAGATTCCACCCTTTGTTGATGCCCGAGACGACCAGCGACGGCATCTCCTTGAACACCTGCGTGACGGCGATGTTGACGCAGTCGGTCGGCGTGCCGTCAACGGCGTACACGCCGTCGCCGATTGACTCGAGCCGCAGCGGCCGGCGCAGCGTCAGCGCGTGACCGATGGCGCTTGCCTCGGTCATCGGCGCGACGATGGTGACCTCGCCAATCGCCCGCAGCGCGCGAGCCAGCGCGTGAATACCTTCCGAGCGATAGCCATCGTCGTTCGTCACCAGAATACGAATCATCTCTGGCCGACGATTATAGTGCGCCGCCGAACTCAACGCGCCTGCACTATCGCTTCACGTACGGCGCCAGCGGTCCATCCTGAACGGACGACACCCAGATGACGTTGCCCTGCTTGCTGGTGTTGTCGTGATAGACCGGAAACCCGTGGTAGTCGCCAACCGGGATGAAACGCTCAGGCGAGTACCAGACCGCCTCGCCGTCGCTGTACCAGCGCCGGCCCTGGAACTCCAGCCACACGCCATCGGTTGGCCGCGGCGTGCGACTCGCTTCAACGCGCGCCGGACGCGGCGCGGCACGATCGACGGCTGGCTCGGGCACGGGCTCGCGCGGCGCCGCCGGCACAATCGGTACTGGCGGTCCCGATCGTTCCCGGTCCCGCGACCGTGAGCGCGTCGGCGGCAACCCTCGCGTCCGCCGCGACCTCGCGCATCCGGCCGTAGGTTCGCATTCGAGAACGGCCAACCGGCACGTAGACGACAGACCACGGCTCGAGTGTGGTGTCCGCGTAGATCGGGACGCCGTTGAAGACGCCGATTTGCGTCATCACCTGCGCGTCGAACAGCCGAAATTCGCGAGTCGGCGCATAGGCGAGGCCGGCAAACAGCATCAACTGGCTATCGACCTGCCATGCGGCAGCGGCCGCATCGATGGCGGGAGGCGGCGATCGGAATTCGTAGACCTGCGCGCTACCGGTTTTGGGAAAAAGCAGGGCCGCTGACAAACCCAGACTGAGCACACACGCGCGCATACACGACCTCCAGACGGGTCGTTCTCAACACTCGTGCCAGCCTACGCGCGCAGGAACAGCTTCCGCTGGTACATGAGGTGGCAGATCACGTACATCACGGCGAGAAAAGCGAGCGAATAGATCAGTGAAGCATTCTTGGGCGCGGCCATCCACGAAAACCCGCGCTCGTAGATCGTCCACTGCAGCGACTCGCGCTTTCCGTCGGGTCGAGACACGTTCATCAGCAGCAGCGACTTACCGATGAGACCGGACAGCACGAACAGCGCGATCGCGTTACGGCCGAGAATCACCAGCGGCCGGCTCCAGGAGCGTACGCCGCGCACGTCGATGAGCACGAAGCAGACAGCGAACAGAATCAGCGCGGCGCCGCCGGTGAACAGCACGAATGAACCGGTCCACAATTGTTTGTTGAGCGGCAGCCATCGATTCCACAACTGGCCAGCCCAGAGCAGGACGATGCCCCAGATCTCCATGCTGAACCATTTATTGGTCGTGGTCGTTGACGATCGCAGGCACAGGCCCGTCATCACGCCAATCAGCGTCGTCGCGATCGCCGGGAGCGAGCTGAGCAGGCCTTCAGGGTCCCACTCCAATCGGTAGAGGTGGCCGCCGAACAACGCGCGATCGATCCGCGCGCCGATGTTGCCCTCCGGCGTCAGGTCGCCGAATCGAGCCAGCACGAACCAGTATCCGAGAAGGATCACGGTGATGATCGACGCCAGTAGAATCGCCTGCCGGCGCCAGCCGTCGCGTGGTGCGCCCGGCTGCACCAGCCGAAACAGCGTGGCTGCGGCCAGATAGCAGACGCCGATTCGCTGCAGAATTCCCGGTATCCGCCATTTGGCCGGGTTGAAGAACGGAAACCCGGCGAGGAAGAGTCCCAGTCCAACGAGCACCGCCGCCCGCCTCGCAATTTTCCACCACGGCGCCGACAGCGTTGCTCTGGACAACGCCAGCGACACGCCGACGATGAAGAGGAAGAAGGGGAAGATGAGATCGGTCGGGGTGCAACCGTGCCACTCTGCGTGCTCGAGCGGCCAGTACATCGCGTCCCAGGTCCCGGGATTGTTCACCACGACCATCGCGGCCATGGTCAACCCGCGGAACGCGTCGAGGGAGTCTACCCGGTCGGGCACGGTCCCACTCTACACGACCCCTGTGGCGGTGGTTCACATCCGGCTGTTCCCAACGTACAATCCCCAATCAGATGAACGACACGCTTGGACGGCCGCTGCGCAACCTCCGGCTGTCGGTGACCGACCGCTGCAACCTGCGCTGCCAGTACTGCATGCCGGAGGACGACTACGTCTGGTTGCCGCGCGAGGACGTGCTGCAGTTCGAGGAAACCAGCGCGCTGGTGGACATCTTCCTGTCACTCGGCGTGGACAAGATCCGCCTGACCGGTGGCGAACCGCTGCTTCGCCGCAATCTCTCGACGCTGGTTTCGATGATCGCCGCCAGACCCGGCCTCAAGGATCTCGCGCTGACGACCAACGGCGTGCTCCTCGCCGATCAAATCGACGCGCTCAAGGCGGCGGGGCTCGGCCGCATCACCATCAGCCTCGACACCCTGCACCGCGATCGCTTCAAGACACTCACCCGCTTCGACGAACTCGACGCGGTGCGCGCCGGCATCGCATCGGCGCAGCGGGTATTCGGCAGCCTCAAACTCGACACCGTCGTCATCCGCGGCGTGAACGACGATGAACTGGTGGCGCTCGTCGAGTACGCTCGAGGCGCCAATGCGGAAATCCGCTTCATCGAGTACATGGACGTCGGCGGCGCCAGCCGGTGGTCACCGGAGCGCGTGATCTCGCGGGTGGAGATGCTCGACATCCTCGCACGACATTACGGCGCTATCACGCCAATCGACGAACCCGGATCGTCGGCGCCGGCCGAACGCTTCGCGCTGCGGGATGGAACGACGTTTGGCATCATCGCGTCGACCACCGAACCGTTCTGTCGATCGTGCGATCGCAGCCGGCTGACGGCCGACGGCATGTGGTACCTCTGCCTCTACGCGTCGCGGGGGCTGGATCTGCGGGCGCCGCTCCGGCGCGGCGCGACGATCGAGGAGTTGACGGCGCTCGTGTCCGGTGGCTGGCGGGCGCGCGACGATCGGGGCGCAGAGGCGCGGCTCGCGCTCGGCGATCGACGCGCCTTCGTGCCGGTCCAGGATCTGCTACGAAAAGATCCGCACCTCGAAATGCATACGCGCGGCGGCTAAAACAGCCGGCGTGTCGTCAGTGCGGGCCTGAGCTGGAGCCGGTCGTCGGCGCCGATCCCTCGTCGAACCGGCCGAACAGCAGCAGCGAAACCGCCTGGAGCAGCCCTTTGACGCTGCACGGCTTATCCAGGAACGCTTCGTCTTCCCACAGCGTCACCTTTTCCTTGAACAGCCGATCGCTGAAGCCGGTCAGGTACAGCACTTTCAATCCAGGCTCCGCCTGCCTCAACCGGCGGGCGAGCTCGTCGCCGGTCATCTGCGGCATCATGACGTCGGTGACCAGGATGTCGAAGGTGTCGAGCGTCGCCGCGAGTGCGATCGCTTCAGGACCGTCGGAAGCCTGAGCCGTCTGGTAACCGGCCTCACGCAGCACCCGCTCGACGAATCTCCGTACGGTTTCTTCATCGTCCACAATCAACGCACTGATCTGACCTGGTGTCATACGATGTCCCGCTTATCATTGCCACTGCGCGAGTGTCCCGGCCTCGCGCCGAGAATCCTCCGGATGCGCTCGGTCAGCACCGAGGCCCGAAACGGTTTGCCGATGAAATTGATGCCGGGGCTGTTGAGGTCAAACGGGATCGCCATTTCCGAATAACCGGAAATCAGCAGGACCCGCAGCGCCGGACTGACGCCGATCAACTGCTGTGCGAGCGCCGGGCCGCTCATTTCCGGCATGACCACATCGCTGAGCAGCAGATCGATCTCGGCCGCCTGCACTTTGAAGAGATCCAGCGCCGCGCGCGGTGTGGCCGCTTCAAGCACCTGGTATCCCTGCCGCCGGAGCACGGCCCCGATGATACCGCGCACCGAGTCCTCGTCCTCGACCAGGAGAATCGTCTCGGAACCAGGCGCGGTGTCTGAGGCGTCCGCCTCTTCGACCTGGTTTTTCGCGGCGTTAGCGACGGCCGGAAAATGCATCGTGAAGACGCTGCCGCGCCCGGGTTCGCTCTCGACCGCAATGAACCCGTTGCTCTGTCGAACGATGCCGTAGACCGAGGCGAGGCCGAGGCCCGTCCCTTTGCCAACCGCCTTGGTGGTGAAGAACGGTTCGAACACATGCGACCGGGCCTCAGCCGAAATCCCGACGCCGTTGTCGACGACGCGCAACCGCACGTATTGGGCCGCCGCTGACTGATGATCGGCGGGCACGCCCGCCCGCGGTCGCTCGACGCGCGCCACTTCGAGTCGAATGTCGCCTCCTGCCGGCAATGCGTCGCGGGCATTCAGCACGAGATTGAGAATCGCCTGTTCGAGCTGGGTCGGGTCGATGCGGATGGTGGCAGGCGCCGGCGAGAGCTCGCACCACAGCGTGATGTCTTCCCGAATCAGCCGGCCGAGCATGCTCTTCAATCCAGTGACGGCCTGGTTGAGGTCAACGTCTTTCGGCGTCAGCACCTGCTTGCGGCTGAATGCCAGGAGCTGCTGGGTCAACGCGGCAGCGCGCTGCCCCGCGCGCTGAATCTCCTCGAGGTCGCCCCGTTCGGGGTCGTTGCCCTCGTGCCGACCGAGCAACAACTCGGTGTAGCCGAGAATGGCCGTCAGCAGGTTGTTGAAGTCGTGAGCGATGCCGCCGGCAAGGCGGCCAACGCTCTCGATTTTCTCGGACTGGATCAGGCGCTCCTCGAGCAGCCGGCGATCCGTGATGTCGCGGGCGATACAGAGGTGACGGCTGGCGTGGACCCGAGCCCGGTACCAGCACTCGACGAGACGGATCCCGCCGCCGGCGATGCGGACGTGATGCTCGCGCCTGGCCTCGCCGAGCGCCAGCAGTTCCCGCCAGCCGACGCCAAGTTCTCCGCCATCGTCAACGATCAGTGCGTCGAGCGTGTTGCCGAGGACGCCGTCCTCGGCGACGCCGAACAGCGCGCAGGCGGCAGGATTCGCTTCGAGCACCGTGCGCTCGTCGTCCAGAATCAACATCGCATCCGCGGCGTCGAAGAACACGGCGCGAAACAGACTCCCGGCGTCGGCCGGGATGACGACTCCAGAGTCGCTCATGAGGGGCACAGTTTACCGCGAGCCACTCGGTGCTCCTGCGCCTGGCCCCGCCGCGTTTCCGGGACGAGTCGTCCCACAAACGGACGGTTTTCGGTGCTCGAGTACATTTTTAGCCGAACGATAAATGACTCAATTATAATGACTTACATACGAAATCGGTCCTGGCGCGTCGATTGCCACTCGACTCGGCTGATCGTTTTCACGACAGTAACCGTCTAAGCAGACAAAACAACCATGGATATAGCCCGTCCGTCCAACGCAAGGAAGAAACGCATCCGCCAAATCATCTATGGCGCGGTCGGCCTCGCGGCCGTCGCGCTGGTCACCGTCGGTCTGTCGCGGCTGAAGCCCGCCGCGCCGACGGTTGAACGGGCGGTGGTCTTTCCGGACACGGTCAAACGCGGACCGATGGTGCGACAGGTACGCGGGCTCGGCACGCTCACGCCGGAGGACATCCGGTGGATTCCGGCGACGACTCAGGGACGCGTCGAGCAGATCATCCTGCGGCCGGGCACCTCGGTGAAGGCCGGGGACGTCATCCTGGTCCTCAGCAACCCGCAGCTCGAACAGCAGTTGCAGGACGCGCAGTTGAAGCTCGAGGCCGCCGAAGCCGGCCTGGCCAACACCAAGGTCTCGCTCCAGAACGACCTGCTGACACAGCGCGCCGCCTCCGCCAACATCGAGGCCGACTACAACAAGGCGAAGATGCAGGCGCAGATGAACGAAGCGCTCGCGAAGGATCAGCTGGTCTCCGAACTCGTGCTGAAACAGTCGCAGGTGGACGCCGACTCACTCGGCGTCCGCAACCAGATTTCGAAGGATCAGCTCGCCAGCAAGACCGACTCGGCAAAGGCGCGGATCGCCGTGCAGCAGTCGCTGGTCGACCAGGCGCGCGCGTTTCTGAAGCTCACCCAGCAGCAGCGCGACGAGTTGAAGGTCCGCGCCGGCATCGACGGCATGCTGCAGCTGGTGCCGGTCGAAGTCGGCCAGCAGGTCGCGCCCGGCACCAACCTCGCCCGCGTCGCCAATCCCAGCCGCCTCAAGGCCGAAATCAAGATCGCGGAAACGCAGGCCAAGGACATCCAGATCGGCCAGAAAGCCGAAGTCGACACGCGCAACGGCGTCGTCGAAGGACGCGTCGCGCGCATCGATCCGTCGGTGCAGAACGGCACGCGCACCGTCGACGTCACGCTGACCGGCGCGCTGCCGAAGGGCGCCGTGCCGGACCTGAGCGTGGACGGCACGATCGAGCTCGAACGGCTGAACGACGTGCTGTCGTGGGGCGCCCGGCGTTCGGGCAGGAGCAGAGCGTCGTCGGCCTGTTCAAGCTGACCGAGGACGGCGTGACCGCCGAGCGCGTGCAGGTCAAGCTGGGCAGGAGCTCGGTCAACACGGTCGAGATCCTGTCGGGGCTGAAGGTCGGCGATCAGGTGATTCTCTCCGACATGTCGGCCTATGACGCCTACGATCGCATTCGATTGAAGTAGAGAGAACGCGTAGTGGCGGAGTTTGCTCCGCCAAACAGGAGACACCAAGCATGGCTGACAACGGACAGGCGCTCATCAAGCTCGATGGCGTGACCAAGGTCTTCTTCACCGACGAAGTCGAAACGCACGCGCTGTCGGGGATCCACCTGCAGATCGACAAGGGCGAGTACGTGTCGATCGCCGGGCCGTCGGGCTGCGGCAAGTCGACGCTGCTCTCGATTCTCGGCCTGCTCGACTCGCCGACCGAAGGCCAGTACCTGCTGAACAGCCGGCCGGTCGCCGAGCTCCCCGCCTCCGAGCGCGCGCGCGTCCGCAACCGCGAGATCGGGTTCATCTTCCAGAGCTTCAACCTGATTGGCGATCTGACGGTCTTCGAGAACGTCGAGCTGCCGCTCACCTATCGCGGCATGAAGGCGGCCGAGCGCAAGCAGCGCGTCGAGGCGGCGCTCGAGCGGGTCGGCATGGCGCATCGCGCGAAGCACCTGCCCAGCCAGCTCTCCGGCGGTCAGCAGCAGCGCGTCGCCGTGGCGCGCGCCGTCGCCGGCGAGCCGCTCATCCTGCTCGCCGACGAGCCGACCGGCAACCTCGACTCAAGCAGCGGCGAAGCGGTCATGGACCTGCTGCACGAGCTGCACCAAGCCGGCGCGACGATCTGCATGGTCACGCACGACCCGCGCTACGCGCGACACGCCGATCGCAGCATCCACCTCTTCGACGGCCGCGTCGTCGAAGAGCAGACGGAAATGGCAGTTACCGAATAGAGCCGGCCAGTGGCTGATGCTCATAGCTCATGGCTGTGGGCAACTGGTTAAGCGCCAATAGCCAATCTCAGCCATCAGCCTTGAGCCATGGTCAACGATTTCCGCCAGGCACTCCGACTGCTCCTCAAGTCCCCGGGCTTCAGCCTGCTCATCGTGATCGTGCTGGCGCTCGGCATCGGCGCGAACACTGCGATCTTCAGCATCGTCAACGGCGTGCTGCTCAGCCCGCTGCCGTTCGCCGACCCGGCCCGGCTCGTGTCGATCGAGACGACCATCCGCAACGAACCCGACGATACCGGCTACCTGGATCTCCTCGACTGGCGCGCGCAGGCGACCAAGGTCGATCGCATGGCGGGCTATGCCGCGGCGGCGGTCACGCTGACCGGGCACGGCGAGGCCGCCTCGATTCCGACCGTGGTCATGACGCCGGATATCTTTCCGCTGCTCGGAGTGTCGCCGATCGCCGGCCGTGTGCTTCAGCCGAACGACGACACGCACGGCGCGATGCGAACGGCGGTGATTTCAGAGAACCTGTGGACGCGGGTGTTCAATCGCGATCCCAAGCTGATTGGCCAGTCGATCGTCCTCGACGGCGACCCGATCACGGTCGTCGGCGTCATGCCGGCCCGTTTCGAATTTCCATTCGACAGCGAGGAGCCCCCGCAGATCTGGATGCCGATCCTGGCGTCACGCTTCTCGGCGCAGTGGGCCGACCAACGCGGCGCGTCCTTCCTGAAAGTGATCGGCCATCTCAGCCCTGGCGTGCCATTGCAAGCGGCCCAGGCCGAACTGGCGACGATCGCCGCGCGCATGGATGCGGCCGACCCGCGCAACGGCACGCGTGGCATCGCTGTTAAGCCGTTTCAGGATGTGCTGGTCAAGAACTACCGGCCTGCGCTGGTCGCGCTGTTGAGCGCGGTCGCGGCCGTACTGCTCATCGCGTGCGCCAACATCGCCAATCTGCTGCTGGCGCGCGGCACCGCCCGCCGCCGCGAAATCGCGGTCCGGACTGCGCTGGGCGCCAGCCGCCTCCGGGTCGTCCGTCAGCTGCTGGTCGAAAGCCTGATGCTCGCCGTCATCGGTGGACTGGCAGGAACAGTGCTGGCGTTGTGGGGTGTTGATGCGCTCGTCCGCATCAGCCCGGTTCAGATTCCCCGCTTGAACACCGTGCACATCGACCGCACCGTGCTGGTCTTCACGCTGGCCGCATCGCTGCTGACCGGGCGTTATGCGGCCTCCTTCCCGCGCTCCAGCTGTCGCGGACGAAGCCGGGCGACGCGCTCAAGGACGGCGACCGCGGCGGCAGCAGCGGTCACGGCGCGCAGACGCGGCGCGCCCTGGTCGTCGCCGAGGTGGCGCTGTCGCTGATGCTCCTCGCCTCGGCTGGTCTGTTGCTGCGGAGCCTGGAACTGCTGCAGCGCGTCAGCCCCGGCTTCACCACCGAACGCACGGTGACGATGCAGCTGCTGCTGCCGCAGACGCGATACTCGAAGTCCGAGCAGATGATCGCCTTCTACCACCGGCTGCACGACGAGGTCGCGGCCGTCCCGTCGGTCACGGCGAGCGCCGTCTCGACGACGCTGCCGATGACCGGCAGCGACATCGGCATGGGCTTCGTGCCGGAAGGCCGTCCGGTCGATCCCAAGGCGCGCACGTCGCCACCTTCTTCGGCGTCAGCCCTGACTACTTCTCCACGCTCGGCATCAGGGTCGTCCGCGGACGCGGCTTCACCGACCGCGACGACGAGCACGCGCCGAATGTCGTGGTCATCAACGAGACCATGGCCGCGAAGTACTGGCCCGGCGAGGATCCGATCGGCAAGCGCATGAAGATCGGCTACAACAAGACGGGGCCGCGCGAAATCGTCGGCATCGTGGCGACGTAAACAGACCACGCTCACCGACGCGCCGTCAGCGCAGATGTACGCGCCGTTCGTGCAGGCGCCGTGGCCGTTCCTGACCGCGGTGCGCGGACCACGTGGCGCCCGAGGCGGCCGCCGGATCCTTCGCCAGGTGCTGGCGCGGCTCGATCCGGAACAGGCGGCCGGCGAATCGTACTTCGATCAGTTTCTGGCGCGCACCATCGCGACGCCGCGCTTCACGGCGATCCTGATTGGCGGCTTCGCGGCGCTCGCGCTGCTGCTCGCCGGCTTCGGCCTGTACGGGGTGATGGCCTACTCCGTCGTCCAGCGGCGGCGCGAAATCGGCATCCGCATGGCGCTCGGCGCCAGGCGCGCGATGTGCGGTCGACTGGTCGTGCGCGAGGCGGCGCGGCTCGGCGCGTCGGGCTGCTCCTCGGCCTCGCGGGCGCGTTCGCCGTGACGCGACTGCTCGACAGCCTGCTGTTCGGCGTCAGCGCCAGCGATCCCGCGACATTTGCGGCCGTTTCGGCGGCGCTGATCGGTGTCCTCTCCTCGCGGCCTATTTGCCCGCGAGCCGGGCCACGCGCGTCGACCCGATTGTCGCTCTCAGGGCAGAATGCCTATGCTGATTTCTCTCCGGAATGTCGAGAAGTCGTACCCGCACGGCGTCGGCCGCACCTACGTGCTGCGACGGCTGAACGTGGACATCAAGGAAGGCGAGTTCGTCTCGATCATGGGGCCGTCGGGCGCGGGCAAGTCGACGCTGCTCCACATCCTCGGCATGCACGACAGCGCCTGGTCAGGCGAGTACTACTTCATGGATCAGCCAGTAAATCGTCTCAATCCCAAACAGCGTTCGGAATTGCACAAAAAGCATATCGGGTTCGTGT
>CAVUZL010000014.1:0-1349095 GCA_963745875.1 uncultured Acidobacteriota bacterium | reverse complement strand
AGACGTGGGGGCGGAACTTACCCCGACGTGGTCAAGACTTGAAACAGCGGCCCCGGCACGATCGGCGGCATGGTGGCGTTCTTGATCAAGCTAAAGTCGCTGTCCCCACCCGTATCGCCTGCCCAGAGGGCGTACCAATAGATCCGATCGGCCCGGAGGAGCGCCCGTAACTGCGGATACGTAACCGTGACGTACGCGACCTGGTTGGCCGGGATCGTCTCGCCAGTTTCGGTCACCCAGATGCGGTACGCGGGTGAGATGCTCGGCATGGCTGCCGCATACGCGGCCAGCGCGGTCGCGGTATAAACATTCACGGCGAGCACGATCCGCGATGGTGAGACGCCGCGCGCGGCGAACCCCGCCGTCTCGGCCAGCAGATCGGTGCTGCCCCGATTGCCTGACCCGAACGGCGATTCCGCCACCAGCGTCACGTCTGGATAAGTACTGATGACGTGCGTGTATATGCGGACGAAGACAGTCACGTATTGGTCGATGGTCATTGGCGTGGCGGGAAGGGTCGTGATCTCGTTTCCGATCTGAAACGTCCTCACCTGAGGGTAGGCGGCTCGGTATCGATCGAACGTCCCTTCGACATCGGTGGCAAACAGATCTGCGTTGTCAACAATGCCGACGATGTCGAGCCCGAAGGAGGCGGCGAGGTTGACTGTGCCGGTCGAACTGCCGTCTGCCGAAAGTCCAATTCGGGCGCCAGCGACCGCGCCGTGACTGGTCAGGCGTGTCAACGCGTCGCGATAGCCCGACAGCGCGCCGTCGTCGGGTTGAATCACCATGTACGGGGACCACGCCGGCAGGATGGTCCGCCACAGTGCCGAAGGCGCCATCGGCGACGACAGGAGTCCGCAGCCGGACGTCAGCAGGGTCGTTGCCGCACACAGCAGCGCGGTCCGCGCGCGTCGCGCCATCGTGTCTAATATACGTGCCATGAAAATCCTGTGGATCGCGATCGCCATCGCCTGCGCAACCATCAGCGCTTCGACGCAACAGCCGGCGGCGAATGCAGGAAAGTTCCCCACCATCGCAGACGTCTTCCGTCCCGAGACGTTCGCCACCCGCCGTGCGCGCCTGAGCACGCTCGCGCCCGACGGTCTGGTAGTGCTTTTCGGCGAAAAGAATCCCATCGACGCCTGGGACGAGCACACCAACGATCCGTTCTTCAGGGTCGGCCCGTTCCGCCAGGAAGAAAATTTCTTTTACCTCACCGGTCTCAGCTTTCCGGACCTGGCGGTCGTGATCGACCCCGCCTCGCACGAGGTGACGATCTACTCGCCAGCGACTTCGACGGCGCCCGGCCATGCCGATGGCGGCGCCGAACTCCAGGCCGCCGTTCGTCGCCTCGGCCTGCACGACCCGGTCCCGATGGCGCGCCTCGAATCGGACCTCGAGTCGATGATCCGGTCGCGACCGGTCTATCTCCTGATTCGCAGCGACGCCCTGACCACCGCGTTCAACCCGCAGCACGTGTTCGCGCCGTTTCTTCCGGGTGCAGCGCCAGACACGTATCGGGAAGACGTGACGCGCCGGCTGTTCGAGCGGCGGTATCCCGGCGTGGCGGTCAAGTCGATTGTCCCCGCGATGGTGTCGCTGAGGAAGGTCCTCGACGCCGACGAGATCGCGGCGATGCGGCGCGTCGTGACGATCTCGGCGTTGGGGCTGCGACGCGGCATCGCGCACGTCGCGCCAGGTATCGACGAGCGGGAGGTGGCCGCCGAGATCGAGTACGTCTTCAAGAAGAGCGGCGCACAGCTCATCGCGTACGGCGCGGATCTCCAGTCCGGACCCAATGGGCTGCGCAGCTTCATCGACCTCGATACATCGTACGACCTGCGGAACCGCACCATGCAGGCCGGGGAAGTGACGCTGATCGATCACAGTGCCGAGGTGAACTATTACGTGTCGGATCTGGCGCGAACCGTTCCGGTGAGCGGCCGCTTCACGCCCGACCAGCGGCTCGCGTACGACTTCTACCTCGCGGTCTACGAAGCCGGACTCGCGGCGATCAAACCGGGTGTGCCGTATATGGACGCGAACCGGGCGGCAGGGAAGGCACTCGAGTCGCGCCTGGCAGCGCTGCCGGCGTGGCTCAAGGGGCCGGCGATGGAATTTGCGAAGACGCTTGCGACCGGGACGCCGGGGCACTTTCTCGGAATGAACCTGCACATCCACGACGACTACGACTCGCCGCTCGTTCCCGGTCAGGTCGTGGCGTACGAGTCGGCGTTCAAGATTCCCGAACGCGGCTGGCGATTCACGGCGGAAGACGTGGTCCTGGTGACGCCGGGCGGTCACGAGGTGCTGTCAGCCGATCTGCCTCGTACCGCTGACGGGATCGAACAGATGATGCGGCCCTAAGGCTTCTCTTGTGCTCTGGCGCCGCGAAGAATACCGCCCATCGCGTAGTTCGCTTCGTGACACGCGTACTCGTAGATCGGCTCGATGCTCTTCGTCATTGGAATCGCGCCGCTCCACGATTTCGTGAACGCCGTCGGATCGTCCACCGTGAATTCGTACAGCAGCGTATTGGCATCGACGCGACGGAATCGCTCCACGAGATGAAGCTGCTCGTCGCTGCCGCGCACGTTGGTTCGATCACTGAAGTTCGTGGTGTCGACCACAAGCGTCTCGCCGTCCCAGTGGCCGCGGGGGTCCCCCTGCCACCTGCGCAACGAACCCGGCAGCCGCGGGCCCCCGTTCAGCGGCACGATCCGCGCATCGTGAATCATCTCGTTGGCGATGACGACGAAATTGCGCGTCTGCAAGATCTGGACGTTGTTGTTGTACGGACCCGGCAGCATCGGCGGACCCGCGCCGAAGAGGAGACAGCGCTCCGCAAGCGATCGATCTTCCGGGCCGTCGGCCGGCCCGTGCTGCCGTCGGGCGTCGGCGCGCATCGTGGCACGATGTTGACCTTCGGCTGTCAGCGCCGGAATGCGTCCGTCAGGCGGGTCTGTAATGATTGATGTCCGCCGCGTGCCCACCACTTTCGAGCCGCGGTCGTACCAGGCGTTGTTGTAGGCGAGCGCCACGTCGGCGTCGCTGCCGGCGGGCGGCCGGCGGTCTGCATCGTTTCGCTGCAGTGCCTCGCGCTCGAACGCCTCGGCTTCCTCATCCGTCAGCACCGGCTTGTCGGCGTACTGGCCCGGCCGCTCGAGCGGTGTCAGCGTCGCGTAGTTCCAGACGCCATCCAGGTCCGGACGTCGGTCGCTTTTCTGAGATTGTGCCAGCAGGGGCACCGCGGCGAGAGCCACGACCCCGAGCATCAGGACACGCATAACGTCCTTCCTTTCCCGAGCCCAACCCGGCGATACTACACCCTCAACTGCCTGCCAGAGTCGTTTCCGAAATGGATATCACAGACAACACGCTCGATCCCACTCTGCTTCTGCGCCGCGACCGACTCGCAGCCGTCGTCGAGCTGGCAACGGACGGGATCATCGTCATCGACAGCGGTGGGCGAATCCGCTTGTTCAATGGACCGGCGGAACGCCTGTTCGGCTGCTCGGAACAGGAGGCGATAGGCAGCCATCTCGAACGTTTCATTCCTCCGCGTTTCCAGGCCCGATACCGTGCGGGCATCGACCGCTGGCGTCAGGCAAAGCCCGAGGTTCGCGGAGCCGGAGTGCAGTCGGTCTGCTGGGGGCTTCGAACCACCGGTGAGAAGTTCCCGTGCGAGGTGTCGATCGCTCAGTGTTATGTAGGAAGTGCGCAAGAGCTGGTGATGCGCGTTCGCGACCTCACCGAGCAGAAACAGTCGCGTCGGGCGACCAGACGCCGCGCAGCGTTCGGCAGGTTCGTGTTCGCCCTTTCGAGAACGTTCATCGCCATTCCGGAAGAGAGCATCGACGCGAACATGAGGCAAAGCCTCGCTCGCATCGGCAAGTTCCTCGACGTGGACCGCGTGTCACTCATGGAGCTGTCTCACGATCGCACCGGGATGACCGTCGTCTACGCGTGGGACCGTGACGCGACGACCCTCTTGCCGGTGACAAGGACATCCGGACTCCCGTGGTGGCTGCGTCAGGTCCTGCGGGGCGAGGTGTCTCTCGCCTCACACTTGGACGATTTACCCGAAGAGGCGTCTGCCGAGAAGGAACACCTCCGTCAACGGGGCGTAAGGTCCGTGGCGTCGATTCCACTCAAGGTGAGCGGCGAGATTGCCGGCGCGGTCTCGTTCCTGACGAACCGTCGCCACCTCTCGTGGACCCCGGAGCTGGTGAACCGGCTCCGAACCATCAGCGAGATTCTCTGGAACGCCTTGCGACGCCATCAGACGATGCAGGCGCTGCTCGAGGCTCGGGAGACCGCGCGCGAAAGCGAGGACCGCTTCCGCCGGATCGCCAACACGGCGCCGGTGATGATCTGGATGTCGGATATCGGCAAGCAGATCACCTACGTGAATCAGCCCTGGCTCGATTTCACCGGCTGGCCGCCGAACGAGGTGCCGGGTCACCGCTGGATCACTCTCATTGATCCCGACGATGTCGAGCGGTGCCGGGACGTGTATGAGACCGCCTTCGATCAGCGCAAGTCGTTTCTGGTGGAGCACCGCCTTCGTCGCCACGACGGCGAGTATCGCTGGACCGTGACCGAGGGGGTGCCGAGATACGGAAGCGACGGTTCGTTCATTGGTTACGCCGGCACGGCTGTCGACATCACCGAGCGCAAACTGATCGATGCGGCGCTGCTCGAAAGCCACGCGGCGCTCCAGGAGCGGACGGTCGAACTCGAACGGCGGACGATTCAGCTGAGTCGGATGGCGTCGGACCTGACGCTCGCCGAACAGCGGGCACGCGAAGAGCTGGCCCAGACCCTCCACGACGGCCTCCAGCAGCTGCTCGTCGCGGCGTCAGTGAACGTCGAAAGCCACATCATGCGTGCGGCGCAGCGGGGAACCTCGGCCGACGAACTCGTGAAGGCGCGGAATTACATCGAGGAGGCGGTCGCTGCGGCACGGTCGCTGAGCGTGCAGCTGTTCCCGCCCGTGCTTCAAACCGCGGCGTTGTCAACCGCCCTGGACTGGCTGGCGGACTGGTCGAGGACCAAGTACGGACTCGAGGTCACGGTCTCGGCCGACCCGCGCGCCAATTCCGATCGAAAGGATGTCCGCACGCTGCTCTTCGGATCGGTACGCGAGCTCCTCTTCAACGTGGTCAAGCACGCCCAGGTCGACCGGGTCACGGTCGATCTCGCGGTCGGCGCGAATGAAACGCTCTGCATCACGGTCACTGACGAGGGCCGTGGCTTCGATCCGACGGAACTCGAGGAACGCGCGAAGGCCAGCCAGGTGGGATGGGGACTGTTCAGCATCCGGGAGCGTTTGACGCTGCTGGGTGGCCGGTTCGACATCGAGAGCGCGCCGGGCGGCGGGGCGAGGTTTCGCCTGATCGCACCTCGCGACATCGCCTACAGTCCGGTCGGTGCGGAGTCCGCGCTGAGCCAACCGGCGCCGGCGCTGCCGATTCGTCACGCCGCGGCGGAAGCGCCATCGCACGCGCTGAGGGTACTGATCGTCGATGATCACCCTGCGTTGCGTAAGACCTTCAGCGAGATATTGCAGGCGCGGCCAGAGTTTCAGGTAGTGGGCGAAGCCACCAACGGGCTCGAGGCGATCGCTCAGGCGCACGTGCTCCGGCCCGACGTCGTCCTGATGGATGTCTCGATGCCGGAAATGGACGGTATCGAGGCCACGCGCCGCATCCACGCCGAACTTCCGTTCATTCAGATTCTCGGGCTCTCGGTTTACCCGCGCTCTCCGGTGGATCCTCATCCGATTGAGCTGGCCGGCGCCGAGGCGTTCTTCACGAAGGGGATCGACACCCAGCTTTTGATCGACCACCTTTTGAACAAGCACACGTCATTCCTCGCGATGACGTCGGCCGGCACGCCGTCCGGCGCTTCTCCCTCTCCCGGCACTGCCTGATCGGCGGAATTCGGCGCCATGCTCAACACTCATCGACGTTCCGCGGTCGTCGCCTCGTGCGTCACGATTGGAATCGCCGGCTGCCTGGCCACGCTGGCGGCGCAGCAGGTGGCATCTGGTTCGGCGCCGTCGGCGCGCACCTGGCTTGGGCGGGAACCTGCGATCGAAGCGCACCTGAAGACCGCCGCGGTCGTGCGCCTCGAGGACATCGGCACGGGCGTCACCCATCCTCAACGCGCGTACCTCTATCCCAACACGCCGGTCGACAGCCTGGTCTGGAAAGTATTGCCGCCAGGCAGACGCCTCGGTCACTGGGAGAGCTACAAGTCCGAGATCGCCGCCTACGAGCTCGACAAGCTGCTGGGCATGAACATGGTGCCGCCCGCGGTCGAGCGTACGATCGACGGTGAAGTTGGAGCGGCCGTGATGTGGCTCGAGTCGATCAAAAGCGTCAAAGACCTCGGCGGTGTCGTGCCGTCGGGTGCGATCTGGGGAAAGCCGCTTCGCAAGATGATGATGTTCGACAACCTGATCGCGAATCCCGATCGGAACGCCGGCAACATGCTCATCGGCCCGCCAGGAGAGTTGATCCTCATCGATCACTCGCGCGCGTTCATCGACGAGGAGAGTCTGGTTCATGAAATCGAGCGCGTGGACGCCACACTCTGGAATCGGATGACGATGCTCACGCGGCAGGATCTGGCCCGTGTCCTTGGTCCCTGGATCGACGAGGCCGCCATCACCGCGATGATGGGGCGCCGAAACCGGATGGTCTCGGACGTCAACAAGCTCGTCGCAAAGCGAGGCCGTGCGGCCGTGATCATTCCGTAGTTTCCACTCAAGTCATTGAGTCGGAGAGCCTTTGCTGAACGCGGGCCACCCGGTGTTAGTATCGTCAACGTCCAAAAGGTGCATTCGACCGAGCAATGCAAGGTGCTTCTCATTCCGGTTCTCGAAGCTTGAAGCGAGCTTCGAGAACGGTGTCGAACCTATCAGGCAGTCGTTGCAGGGCGGTTGCTCCGCAAGGCGTTAATCCGCTGAGTCGGACCAGGCAAGGGACTTACTGATGTCAGCGGCTCTAGAGACAACAAGGCGGAAATGGCCGAAAGTGCTTCCGGTCCTGACGCCCGACCAAAAGCGTATCAACGATGATTTCGTCAAGCACTGGCACGAAGTGCTGCCCCGCCGGTTCGGAATCGTAGACGACTTCAACCACAATTTCCCGGTCAGGAATTCGCTGCCCGGCTTCAAGAGCACGCTGGAAATAGGTGCCGGATTAGGTGAGCATCTCAAATACGAAAAGCTCACGCCTCTGCAGGAGGAAAACTACTACTGCAACGAATTCAGAGAGAATATGGCCGCCGAGATCCGGCGTCGCTTTCCTCGGGTAAAAACAATCGTTGCTGACTGCCAGCAACGTCTGGATTTTCCCGATCACCATTTCGACCGTATCATCGCGGTTCACGTTCTCGAGCACCTCCCCAATCTTCCAGACTGCCTTCGTGAAGTACACCGGCTCGCCAACAAATCCAACAGCCGCTTTCTGGTCGTGATCCCCACCGAGGGGAGCCCTGCGTATTCTCTGGCCCGCAAGATTTCGGCCGAACGACTGTACAAGAAGCGTTACGGCGGTTCGTACAAGTGGTTCTATAGCCGCGAACACATCAACCAACCCAATGAAATCATGGAGGAACTTGTTCCATATTTCACTGTCGAGTCGCGCCAACTGTTTCCTCTGGCGCTGTTGCCATGGACCTTCTGCAATCTCTGCATAGGCTTGGTGTTGCGACCCCGTCAGCGAGTTTGACCAGTCAGTGTCAGCATCTACCGCCCAGGGTAAGGCTGACCGCGAGGTAGTCGTCTATGACGATGTCTCTATCGCCTAGCGGGATGGCCCGCTGGCGGAAGATCACGTAACCCGAAAGGGCCCTAACGTCTCCATCTGCTATCGTCTACTGATGCCATTCGATTGGCCGACAATTGATGACGCTCGGCCTCGGTGGACCGGCCAAGAGTTCGTGCTCGGCAATTGGTCCGGTCCCGTACTCGACTACGGAGCCAAAGACTCAGGCTGGAGTGAGGACTTGACTCTACTCCACGAGGAAGTGGCCGCCGACGGTCTCCACCCGATTGACATCGCATCGCGCCGGCGTGCGCGGAAGGCTTTGCGCAGATTCGTCCGGACACGGCCCGAGGACGTTACCCTTCTCGAGGTCGGCTGCTCCAGCGGTTTTCTTGTGCGGGAGCTGTGCAGGGACTGGCCCCGCAGCCTGGTCATCGGCTCCGACTACCTCGCCGAACCTCTTCATCGCCTAGCGGCGCAGCTGGATCCGACTCCCTTGCTGCGATTCGATCTAGTCGAGTGCCCCCTGCCCTCCGCCAGCCTCGACGGCGTCGTTCTACTGAACGTCCTTGAGCATATCGATGATCACGCCTCGGCGATCGCCCAGGTCGCGCGGATGCTCAAGCCGGGTGGTGTGGCAGTGGTGGAGGTTCCGGCTGGCCCCCATCTATACGACGCCTACGATGAGCATCTGCGACACTTTCGACGATATCGCCTCGATGAGCTCTGTACTCTGATCGAAACGGCCGATCTCCAGATCCTCGAGCGTTCACATCTGGGGTTCCTGGCGTACCCGGCGTTCGCTTCTGCAAAGCGCCGCAACCAGCGCGAACTCCACGCTTCCGAGCAGCGCCAGCGCGAGCTGGTCAAGCAGAGCATCACCAGCAGCGCGACGACACCGGTGCTGGGATGGGCGTTGGCACTTGAAGACAGCCTTAGTCGATTCATGAGTTACCCGGTAGGAATCAGGTGCGTGGTTACTGCTGTCAAACGCAACCGCCGAGACTGAATGACCGATCTCGACCGGCGAACGAGAGGAGGTCAGAACACAGTTGTGACCGCGAGGATGCGCTCACGGCTCGGTCTGGGCTCGGTCATCGTCGCCTGCTGCGCCCTCGCGGCACTACCGCTCGCCATCACGCCGATCTTCGCGTTCGATTGGGTCAATCATGGCTGGTACGCCGCCTACGTGACTCACGCGCTGACGGCGGAATGGGCGGTTCCGATGTTCGTAAGCACGCCCGAACAGATTGGCAACCCGGTACTCGTCTTTTACGGCACGGCGCTCTACGTAGCGCTGTCGCCATTTGTCTGGCTGTTCGGCCCCGATTCGGGAATGCGGCTGGCGGTCGTTGCAGCCCTGGTCGTGCCTGCCCTTGCGATGGCTCGCTTCTTCCGGGCGCTTGGTGTTGACCGGCTTACCACAGGGTGCCTGACGATCTGCCTGTCGAGCTCGGTGTATCAGCTCACGAACATCTACACACGCGGAGCGGTCACGGAGTTTTTTGCCTACCAACTCATGCTCCTGGGCGCGGTAGTGTTGTTGCTGGTCTTCGTCGGCGAAGGATCTCACCGCGTCGCGTGGAGACTCGTGCTTGGCTGTGCCTCCCTGGCTCTTGGCGCTCTCGCGCACCCACCGACTGTCGCCATGGCGGGACTGTTTCTCGGCCTGCCGGCCGCGGTCCTGGGGTTGGGAATCGGTCTTCCCGTCGTTGCCGCGTCGATTCGACGCCAACCGATGGCGTGGGCGTTGGTCGCGACGACGCTCGTACCAGTGGCGTTGTGGCTGGAGGTCACGGTCGCCCACCGCGCCGATCTCGGCGTCACCCAAAAAGCGAGCGACTTCATCTATTTCCCGCTCTCAATTGACCATTGGATCGCGCGTTTCTGGCCGTTTCCGATCGACTTCCGCGTGCTGACCGATGGCTACAACCTTGTGTCGACGACGTTTCTCTCCGCACCTGTCAACTCAATGGCGCTGCTCCTGGCGGTCCTTGCGCTACTCGGACTCTACCTTCGGCCCCTGGCCCGCGCGCCCCGAAACCTGATGGTCAACTCGTTCGCGGCGGCCGTTTCTTTGGCGATCATCGCGTCGCTGCTGGCTTCCCTGCCCATCGTCCGTACCGAACCGGTCGCGTGGGCGATCGGACCGTTCGTCGGCGTGGTCCGCGCCCTGACGAGTTCCATGATCGGGAAGGTGCTTGGCCCGATCCAATTCGCCTACCGGATCGTAAACATCGTGAACCTGACGGTGATCCTGGCTGTGCTCGGGATTTCGCTTCTCCGGTCGCGGACGAGTGGCGATCACCCAGCATGGCATCCGCCCAGCCTCGCGTCGCGCTACCTGCTGGTCGCCGCGGCGACCGTTTCGACTGTAGCGATCGGTAGCAAAGTGCTCGAGGTGCACCTCGAATTCACTATGTTGCCGCGGATCAGCCAACAGATCGCGCCACGCTCGGATCCGAACAGGGTGACCGGCATCCGCGGATGGACGACTTCGGAATCGATCGAGGCCAGCCTTCTGGCGATGCGCACGCTCGACAAGATTCCGTCAACCCAGTACGGCATCGAACTATGGGGAATGCCGGGACTTTACCCGCGCTACGTCGAAGGCGCTGGCTATGCAGAACTGACGACGACTCTGTCGATGGTCGGCCATTCGGGTGCCCGAGCGGACGCACGCTGCGCGCGACTCTGTGCGCTCCTGACGAATCTGGTGTCGTCGCCCTGGGCCACTGTTACGCTTGACGGACGCCGCGTAGCGCGCAGACAACTTGCGATTCGTCCCGGCGCGCTGGTCACCATTCTTGCCGGACCCGGCGAACATCACATCGAAGTCCAGCTGGGATCCTGGCAGACTGCGGCGATATCTTGGAGCATCCTCTGGCTCGTCGTCTTGTTCTGGGTTTCGGGGCTAGTCGTGCTGATCAACGAGTTGCGGACCACTCCGCCGTCTCAGCCGGCTTAGCGGATTCGGATCGCATATGACGAACCAGCGGCCACAATCAGGGTAGCCTGCCGCGCTCGTACCGCGGTATTGCTATCGAAGAAGCGCGCCTTCCCTGCGCGTCAGGCCCGTGAAGCGCTAAGCTTGTCGATTGACTGGACTGCCGCCTCTCACGAGCGGCGCGCGGCGTTGCCGGATGTTGGCAATGGTGGACTCTTCGAATATTCTAGCGGACTTACCGCATCGACTCTTTCATCCGGTTTTGGGTGCCACGAGTGCGAATCTGTCCACGACAAGGATTCCAGAATGGCCCTGCGAGAGTTCACTGGCACCGATTCGAGTTGGGACGTTTTGTTCGTTCGCTCGGAAGACGAAGAACGTGTGTAGCGAGTCCGCCCTCGTCGTTCGCGATCTGATCGATCCGCCTCCACGCCCGCTAGAGCGAACATGAAGCTCCTCAGCCTAATCATTCCTGCTTACAACGAAGTCCAGTCGATCCGGAGCACGCTCGGCGGAGCAATCGAGTACCTCGATAGCCGCCGACTGGCTTTCGAGATCATCGTATGCGCCGACGGCAACGATGGGACCCGCGAGGCAGCTTGCGAACTCGCGTGCTCGTCCGGGCGCGAGGATCAAATCAAGGTCCTGGGCTCGGTCGAACGAAGAGGGAAAGGTCGGGGCATTAGAGAGGGCGTCCGCGACGCCGGTGGAGATGTCATCGGCTTCGCGGATGCCGACAACAAAACCCCCATCACGGAATTCGACAAGATTCTGCCGTTTCTCGAAGCTGGTCATGAGGTGGTTATCGGGTCGCGCGGACTGCGAGAGTCCCGCATCGAGCGATCGCAGCCGCTGTACAGGAGACTCGGGTCAAAGGGGTTCGGCTTCCTCATGCATGCGTGCGTGGGCCTGAATGACATCGCCGACACTCAGTGTGGATTCAAGTTCTTTCAGGCGACGGTGGCCAAAGAGCTGTTCCTGCGTCAGGAAATCGACGGTTACATGTTCGATGTCGAGGTATTGTTTCTCGCACGGCGGCAGGGGCACCGAATCACACAGGTACCGGTGCGGTGGCGGGATGATGGAGACAGCCGGTTGCAGTTGGTATCCGGCAACTTGCGCAACCTTCGTGATCTGCTGTCCATCCGCTGGCGGCACCAGAAGCTAACAAGCCGAGCGGCGGTTTCGCCTAGCGACTCCAGCTGACGGTTGATGAGCAGGCATCGCCAACCGTCGTTTTAACACCACTTTTGTGGCTGAATCGACGCTCACTCCTCGTGTTCGGATAAATGTCCGGTCCGCGGGGCGGGAACGTCGTCTCAGGGTGATAGGGTGTCAGACTTGGTACTGCTCGATCTGGTTCGCTACCTCGTGCTCGCGGCAATGTGGATGTTTGCCGGCCGGAGCCTCCTCGTCGCTTTGGGCCAAAGCGAGCTGGGCACGACAGGTTGGTTGCTTTCTCCCGCGATGACGCAGGCGTTTGTCGGCATCACTCTCGGGATGAGCGCCGTGGTTGGATGGCCGATCAATCGAGTGGCGATCTGGGTCTGGCTGACGGTCATCGTATTGGCGGTGTCGGGTATCGGTCGCGAACTGCGCGCGAGGAAGGAGAACGGTCAAACGTTCCCCGCGGCGAAAAGCGACGCCGCTTTGATCGTCGGCATCGGCGTGATCGTGCCGGCGATCGTTCTTCTGCCATATCTCGTCCGGGGTTTCGGCGGGTTCGAAGCCACCGACCACCCGGATGCCTGGTCCTACACGGTCTTCAGCACGTACTTGTGGGAATTTCCAAGGTTCACCCAGGGCGGACTTGCGCCCATCTACCAGTGGGCGTCGGGTCTCAGCGGGACGCGTTTCGTCGGTGCTTCCGAGCTGGGCTGGCTCGCTATGGTGACCGGCGAACGGGACACCCAGGCAGCGCTCGGTCCGCTGCTCATGCTCAGCACGTTTACGATCGGAAGCGCGTCGGCCGCTGTCGCACGTGCTCTGGGATTGTCGAATCGATACGCCTTCCTCGTAGCCCTTGGCTCGGGGGGCGGCAATTGGATCGCCAACGCAATCTGGGTCACCAACGTCGATAATCTCCTCGCGCTCCCAGCGTTGCCCGCAATTGCGACGCTGGGCCTGCAGCGATCGGCCACTGGCCTCACAGGAAAAGCAGTGGTTGTTGGACTCTTCAGCGCTGCGACGATCTATACCTATCCGGAATTTGCGCCTGTGATTCTCTGTTGCGGTGCCCTGTTCTTTGTCGGTTGGCCGTTCGCCTGGCCGAGTCGGGCAACGCAGGCGGCCGTCCTGATTGCCGTTGTCACCGCGGGCGTCCTGGTATCGCCGTATGCGCGTGAATTCCTGATCTTTTTCCGAAATCAACTTAGCATGGGCACCGCTGTTACCGGCCGCGCGGCCGAAGGCGCTTTCAACGGGTTGATCGATCCTCACCGACGGCTTGCATCGCTGTGGGGCCTTGGTTCCGAAGATATGGCGATATCGCCCAGGATGTGGCTACAGAATCTGTTTGCCGTGTCGCTGTCGGGGCTCTTCCTGCTCGGTTTGAGTCGGTTAGTTCGCAACCGCAACTGGGCATTCGTCATCACATTTGTGGTGTTGACTGCGGGATTCAGTGTGTTCGCCGGGCCGCGCGCATATGGATACGGTGCCTACAAGTTCATCCTGCTTGGATGGTGGCTGCTCGTGCTGTCGGTCGTCATCGGCGCGCGTGAATGCGGAAGACTTCATCCATATCTGGCAGGCGTTGCGGTATTGATCGTTATCCTGACCTTCCGGGTCAGTGTGAGGCGCGCGGTCAATGAGGTGATCTTGCCGCCAAAGCCCGACATTGCGGCATTCCGCGAGCTGCGCGCGGTGGCGCCGCTCGCCGACGGTAGGCCGATCGCACTGGTCATCGCCGACCCGGTCGCATTGCATTGGGCCGCCTACTTCTTGCGCGCTTCGACAACCCGTTTGGTTTCGACCTCCGGCTACCTGGCTGCGGCACCCTTTCAGAGTGCAATGGTTCAGGCCGCGCCGGTCCCGTGGCGCAGCCTTCGCCTGCTGCTCACCGATGCGACCGATCCAGGTCCGATCGTTGAACAGGAGCACTGGAAACGACTCTGGAGCAACTCTCAATATGCGCTCTGGGATACCGGGGACGTCGGCTGGGCAGTCGTCTGGCAGATCGATACCCCGTATCCGTGGGTTGTCAACGGATCAGAACTCGTCTGGGTGGGGGACAAGGCCACCAGGCTCATGACCGCAGCGAGCGGACCAGGCACGGCGACGATTCATGCAGGACTCGCTCTCAGTCAAGCGTTGCCTCCGACGATCCGAGAAATTCGCTTCAAAGCGACCGATGACGCCGGTGACAGGTGCGAGTGGACGATAACGGATCGCGGAACAACCGTTTCCCTGTTCGTGCACGAAGGTAACAATACTTTGACGCTGGCCAGGACCTGGCCACTTGCTGCGGACGTGCCGATTGCTCCAGAGGCCGATCAGCGAAACCCTTTCCTCTTCGCGCTTCGAAAGGCGACTCTGACATTCGAACCGGGCGCGAATTCAGGCGTTTCCTGTCCATCGGGAGAATCTCGATCCGGAGGGCAGCGTTGACCTCGGTGCCTTACGCTGGAGGCAAATTGTAGCGACGGATATAGGGCGTCAACACGCCCCTGGCGAACGCCTTCTGGAGCACCCGGACCTCGACCGTGCGGTGACGCTGGATGCCATGGCGCTGACGGAACGCGGCGCCCAGGCCGCGAAGGGCGTCGATTTTGGCTTTGAGAACGACCAGACCCTGACGGCGCGTCGGCGCCCACAACAATGCCGCCAGGTTCAGAGCGATATGCTGCGGCAGGTAGCGCCAGAGAAGTCGGGCCGGCATGTCTTTCGCGAACGTCCACACCATGTTGCGTTCGCCGTGATACACCGCGAAGTCGCTCCGGTAACCCGTCAACCCGGAGCTCACATGATTGACGATGGCCGAGGGGACGTAGATGCAGCGGTGCCCCTTCAGCCGCAAACGGAATCCCAGATCGACGTCCTCGAAGTAGCAGAAGTAGCTTTCGTCGAAGCCGCCGACGTCATCGAAGGCGTTCCGGCGGTACAGGGCTGCTGCTGCACACGGAGCAAATACATCGATCGCGCCCGTCCACGTATCCGCAAGCGAACCATGTCCGTTTCGCCAGGCCCTGCCAGCGACATGATAGCTGTCGCCTGCGCCGTCGAGGTACTGCGGTCTCGCGTCGAAGCGCATTTGACTCGCAAACGCCGAAACCTCGGGTGCTCCTTCAGCGGCGGCTTCCATCGCAGACAACCACTCGGGATCGGCAAAGGCGTCAGGATTCAACAGGGCGAGGGCGTCACAGTCGACGGCTGCCGCGGCCGCGATGTTGTTCCCACGGGCGAATCCGACATTTTCATGCGACCGAATCAACTGGAATAGACCGAGTTCCCGAGCGGCGATCCGCAGGGAATCGTCGCTGCTTGCGCAGTCGACGACGATGACGCGATCGGGCTGGCGGCGCTGGGCCTCCAGCGACTGGAGGCATCGTTTCAGAAAGGCGCCCGAATTCCAGTTGACGACGATGACAGCGATCTTCACGCGAAAATCAGCGGTTAAGCCGGTCGGGTGAGGCGAATTGGTGGCTCCAAACCCGCTCCGGCAACCGTGTAATCGACTTACGGATATGCACGCTTTTCAGGCGGGCGTCCTGAGACTGAACGCCCAGAATGAGCACTTTTTCCCAGCAAATCGCCCAAAAGCTCTACGGTACACGGCTTGCTGAATCGCCGTCGCATGAGATTGAATCTCGGGATACCGGTGGGTCGTCGCCTGGCGCGTTCCGTAGTTGCCGCGAGTCTGCGCGTGCTTGGCATTTGCGTGGCCCTCTGCGCCGCCGCGAGCGCTGTTGACGCAGCGACCCTTTCGTTGGCCTGGGACGCGTCCTCCGATCCGAACGTCGCGGGCTACAACATTTACTGGGGTCAGCAGTCTGGAGTCTACACGATGGCACTCAGTGTGGGCCCCAAAAACTCCATCCAGGTGGCCGGCCTGTTGGACAGCACGACCTACTACTTCGCCGTACGCTCCTACAACTCCGCGGGTATTGTCAGTCCTCTTTCGAGCGAGGTGTCCGCGCACACGAACGCGACAGGTGTCTGGAAGCCGACGTTCGGCGACTTTCGTTCGGACGGCAAAGCCGACATGACGGTATTCCGGCCATCAAACGGCGTGTGGTACGTCGGGTCGCCGTCCGGCCCTGTGCTCAGCTACCAGTGGGGCGGGGCTGGAGACATTCCCGTGGCGGGCGACTACGACGGCGACGGCAAGCCGGATATTGCGATCTTCCGCCCTTCCGACGGCGGCTGGTACATCGTCATGTCGAGTACGGGAACGGGCGTCCTGGTGAGGTGGGGCGGCCCGGGCGACATACCGGTCCAGGGAGACTTTGACGGAGACGGCAAGACGGATATTGCGATCTACCGTCCTTCCGACGGCGGTTGGTACATCATCATGTCGAGCACGGGAACGGGCGTCCTGGTGAAGTGGGGCGGCCCGAGCGACATACCGGTCTCGGGAGACTTTGACGGAGACGGCAAAACGGATATCGCGATCTACCGCCCGTCCGAGGGCGGTTGGTACATCATCATGTCGAGCACGGGAACGGGGGCCCTACTGAAGTGGGGCGGCCCCAGCGACATACCGGTCCCGGGAGACTTTGACGGAGACGGCAAAACGGATATCGCGATTTACCGCCCGTCCGAGGGCGGTTGGTACATCATCATGTCGAGCACGGGAACGGGCGTCCTGATGAAGTGGGGCCTCGCCGGCGACATTCCTGTTCCGGCGGACTACGACGGTGACGGAAAAATCGACGTGGCGGTTTTCCGTCCGTCCAATGGCACGTGGTACATGATTCCGTCATCCACTGGAACGCCCATGAGCCTTGTCTGGGGCGCCAGCTCGGACATTCCGATCCACGTCCAATAGGACCCAGCCACCGGTACACCTTCAGCTTTGCGCTGATGCTAAACTCGGGTTGATTCGCTCACGCCGGTCGATCCGATTGCCTGCAGTTCCAGGTTCGGCGATCGACCCCGAACCGAACAACCCAACCAATGTCGGCAGCATCAACCGAGACGGTTGAATCCCCGGGCCGGCATCCTCTTTACTGGCCGGCGGCTCCGCGCAGCATCTCGGCCGACTTTCTTCTGGCGGCGATTCTGTACCTCGGGGCGTTCTGGCTCAGGTTCGAAGGCCAGGATGCCGCCCAGTTCGTGCCCGGCTTGCTGTCAGCGGCCCCGCTCGTCGTAGCGGCGCAAATTCTGACGCTCGCGGCTTTCGGAGCCTACGCCAGGCCGGTGCGTGATAGCTGGATGCTGCCGATAGCGACAGCTGTCCTGGTCGGGACAGCGATCGCCGCGGCCGGCCTTGGTCTCGCGTCCGGATTCGAGGGCGTGTCACGCGGCACCTTTATCGTACACGCATTGCTCCTCACGGCCGGTCTGATCGGATGGCGCGGCGCGTGGCTCCTCTACGTGCGCCCGCTTGCGGCAACCTTCGACGTCGACGGCGAGGAGATGATCGACAGGTCGCAGGAGATGACTACCCTACGGGCGGTCGCCCTCGGCCTCTATCGTTACCGCGAGCTCCTGACGAACCTCGTCGTGAAGGACCTGAAGCTGAAGTACCGCGGATCAGCGCTCGGGTTCGTCTGGTCGTTGATCAATCCGCTGATGATGATCGTGGTGTACACGATCGCGTTCTCATACATCCTCCGGATTCGCGGCGTCGGGTTTGTCTTCTATCTGATGCTCGGGCAGTTGGCGTGGACGTTCTTCGCCACGTCCTCTGCCATGGCTACGGGTGCGATCGTCGACAACGCCGGCCTGCTCAAAAGCGTCACGTTCCCGCGCGCCATCCTTCCTATCGGCACTGTGCTCTTCAACCTCGCTCAGTATCTGATGACCATTGGGGTATTTCTTCCCGTGATGTTGTTCTGGTACCGGGTGCCTCTGTCGGCTCCGATGGTGTTGTTCCCGGTGTTCCTGATGCTCCAGGTGCTGTTCACCATCGGCGTGGCGTTGATTCTGGCGACCGCGACCGCTTTTTTCCGGGACGTCCGGCATCTGATCGAAGTGCTTGCTGGCGGTGATGTTTTGGACCACGCCGATTCTCTACGAGCTTCAACAGGTTCCGGATCGACTCAGGCTGCCGATTCTGTTGAGCCCGATGTCATCGTTCGTGGTCGCGTACCAAAGACTGTTCTTCTATCGCGAATGGCCCGAGCCGACGATCTGGGTGATTGCGTGCGCGTACTCCCTCGGCGCGCTGGCGGTGGGGTTGATGATGATTCTGGCGTTCGACAGCCGCTTTTCGGAACAGCTGTAATGCCGGCGATTGACATCCGATCGGTGTCGAAGAAGTTCCTGCTCCGCCACAATGCCTCGGCGGAACTGAAGGTCAAGTTCCTCGGTCTGCTCCATCGCGAGAAGCGGGAAACGGTGGAGGAATTCTGGGCGCTCCGGGACGTGTCGCTGCGAATCGACCATGGCGAGGCCGTCGGACTGGTCGGCCGGAACGGCTCCGGCAAGAGCACGCTCCTGAAGATGATTGCCGCGATCTACCGTCCCACCAGCGGTCGGCTGCTGGTGACGCGCAACGCGCGAATCTCGTCGATGATCGAACTCGGTGTCGGATTTCATCCGGAGCTGACCGGCCGCGAGAATGTTTTTCTCAGCGCCGCGATTCATGGATTGACGCGTGCCGAAATCGAGAGCGTCTACAACGACATCGTCTCGTATTCGGGTCTCGAGCAGTTCATGGACGTGCCGGTCAAGAACTACTCGTCGGGCATGTACGTGCGGCTTGGCTTCGCGATTGCCGCCAATCGAGACCCCGACATATTGCTGCTTGACGAGATCTTCGCCGTTGGCGACGCGGACTTTCAGCAGCGCTGCGTCGACACGATCAAGGGCTTCCTCGATCGCGGCAAGACGATGATCTTTGTGTCACACGACTCATCGTCGGTGCGGGCGATGTGCCGGCGAGTCGCCCTGCTCGATCACGGCCGCCTCCTCTTCGATGGCGACGTCCACGAAGGTATTGCCGCGTACGAGCGGGGGCCGCTTCGTCGCGCAGCGCTGGGCGACGACCAGTCGGCCGTGTTGTCCGAAGGCGAGGCCGTCTTGGACAGCTCGCCGCACCGCCTGGCGTCGGGCGGCCACTGGGAGGCGTCGGGCGCGTGGCAGTTCGATCTGCTGAAACGATACGGCCTCAAGCCGGAACACTACGTGCTGGACGTCGCCTGCGGCAGCCTGGCCGCGGCGATCCACTTGCTGCCGTATCTGGATGAACACCACTACTGGGGCGTCGAGCGCAACCGCGCGTGGCTGATCGCCGGCTTCACGATCGAGTTGCCGCGAGCAGGGGTCTCGCGGGATCGAGGCTATTTTCTCGTCGACAACGGCTTCGAGCTCAAAGGCACACCGGACTGTTTTGACTTCGCAATCGCGAATTCAGTGTTTGCGTCGGCGTCGTTCAACGCCGTCGCGCGCTGCATCGCCACGGTGTTGACCCGGCTGAAGCCATCGGGGGTCCTTTTTGCGACCTGGTTCGAAAATCCGGACGGCGGAAACTTCGAACCGATCGTCCGCGACTCGGGCGTCGTCACCTACCCCGATCGCGAGCCATATCACTACCCGTTCGCGTTGTTGAAAGCGGTCTGCGACGCACTGGGGGCGCGCGTCGAACGCCTCCAAGATCGGTCGAACCCACGCGGTGAATCGGTGCTGGCGATCACGCGCGGCGCAAGCGCCGAACCCTGAGCTGATCGACGAATCAAGGCTAGAATATCGAACGCGTGTCCATGAAACCCTCCGCCTCAGATTTCAAGGAACGTAGGGCCCGGGTCCGCGACGAAATTGCCGACATGCTGTTTCGGCCGATTGCGTTGCTGGAGCCGCAGCGCGTCGTCCATCCGCCGTCTTGGCTCGAGCACATTCCGTTCGCCTTCTGGATCGTCGAGGCTCTGCAGCCGGCGACGTTCGTCGAGCTCGGGACACATTCCGGCAACAGCTACGCGGCGTTTGCGCAAGCCGTGCAGTCGCTGGGCCTGCCGACCGCATGCTACGCCGTCGATACCTGGCGGGGTGACGCGCAGGCGGGTCACTACGAGGAAGACGTGTTTGTGGAGTGGAGGCAGTACCACGATCAACGGTACAGCGGCTTCTCCAGACTGATTCGGGCGACCTTCGATGAGGCGGCTGAAAGCTTCTCGGACGGCAGCATCGATCTCCTCCACCTTGACGGCCTTCACACCTACGATGCCGTACTGCAGGACTTCACTCGCTGGCGTCCAAAGATGAGCGGCCGCGGCATCATGCTGCTGCATGACGTCAATGTGCGCGAAGGCGATTTTGGCGCGTGGCGGGTCTGGGAAGAGCTGAGAGGCCAGTACCGCTCGTTCGAGTTTCTGCATAGCCACGGGTTGGGTGTCCTGGCCATTGGTCACGATTTCCCGCCGCGACTCGAGTGGCTGCTGTCGCAGTTGAGCCGGCGGAGAGAAACCGCGCTGATTCGACGGTTCTTCGCTCGTCTGGGCCGTTTGATTTCGGCGGAGTTTGCGGCGCGTTCGGCAGGCGAGCGCGCAGGGCTGGACGTTCAGACGGCGCCGACCGGAAGCCTTGTCACGCCAAATTCGTCTTTCGCCGCACAACTGAAACAGGCGGAGTCCGAACGCGACGCGAGTCAAGCCGCCGCGGTGCGCGCGGAGACCGAAGCGGGTCGTATCGCGGAAGAGTTGACCGCCGGCCTTGCCGCGGAGCGCGAACGGCGGGCGTTCGTCGAGCAGGAAAACCATGCGCTGAAAGCCACGAGAAGTGCCGGCGCGTTTCCAAGCCATCGTGATCTTGGCAAGGACCTAAAACAGCACCTGCACGCGATCCGACATACGCCCGCGAGGGTCCTGCGATCGATGGCTAGAACGCTGCGCGGGCTCACACACCGCTCAACCGGATCGACGCGCCGCGGACTCATCACGTTCGCACGGCACCCGAGGCTCTGGTTGAACGCCTACGCCGCGACCGCCAGCGGTTTGTTCGACGCCCGATACTACTCCGGCCGTTATGCCGACGTGTCCTCGAGCTCGATGGCGCCGCTCATGCATTTTGTGTTGACCGGCTCGCGCGAGGGGCGCGATCCCCATCCCCTCTTTGACGCCGCTGGCTATCTGGAGGCGAACAGCGACGTTGCCGGCGGCGAACCGCTGTTTCATTACCTGAGACACGGCGCCCGCGAGGGCCGGCATCCGCACCCGCTCTTCGACGTGTCGTTCTATCTGGATCAGAATCCCGACGTCCGGGCCATGGCGATTGACCCGCTGTCACATTTTTTGAGGTGGGGTGCCGCCGAAGGCCGAAATCCCAACCAGCATTTCGACAGCGCCTATTATCTCCGGCAGCACGGGGACGTCGCACTTGGCGAGTTCAACCCTTTGATTCACTACGTTTCCGATGGCTGGCGGGAGGGTCGACGGACGTCGGCGACTTTCGACACCGCCTACTACGTCTCACACTACGACGATGTGGTGGCGTCCAACGTGAATCCTCTGGTTCACTATTTGAGGAGCGGGCTGCAGGAAGGCCGGCGGGCTGTCGACGAAGCCGAGGACGGCACGGTAACCGGTGCGGTTGAACCGCCGACGCCGTTTGTCAGGTTCCGAATTCAGTCGGGCGCGGCGGTGAACCCACGTTGCCCTACGATCATGTGCCTGTCCCACGTGATGCCATGGCCGCCGAGAGCCGGCAACGAATATCGCATTTTCCGGATGCTGCGCTGGTTTCGTGAACAGGGATACCGGATCGTGCTCGTTGTGGCCCCCCTGCCAGGCGACACGATCGAAGCGGCCAGCATCGAACACCTGCGCGGGTTGTTTGAGAACGTGGTTGTGTGCGACCGGGACGGCCGCCTGGACTATCGGCTGACCAACGTACCGGACGTACTGGCCACACTTGAAGGGGACTTCAGCAGACCAATCGGCGCGCTTCTCGACGAAGACGCGCCGATGAACGCGCGCGATCGGCAACTTCTCGGTATCGACCGGACTTTTTGCCACGACGCGCTCGTCACCACTGTGTTACGACTGCATTCGGTTCTGGGCGCGTACGTGCTGCTCGCCGAGTACATCTGGATGTCGCGCGTGCTGCCGCTGCTCGGCGGCGATGTCCTCAAGGTCATCGACACGATCGATGTCTTCTCGACCAAACGCGACAAGGTGCTGCAGTTCGGTATCGACGATTGGCATCTCGAGCCTGAAGAAGAAGCTCGCCGGCTGCGTAAAGCTGACATCGTCGTGGCCATTCAGGAGGAAGAGCGCGCCAAACTCGCGCAGCTCGTTCCTGGTGGTCGGGTCGTCACCGCGGGGGTGGACTTCGATCCGATCGCGAAAGCAGGTGAACCAGCGGGCCGAGGGGTGCTCTACGTCGCCTCGGATAATCCGATGAACAGGCGCGGGCTGTCCGACTTTTTGAAGTTCGCATGGCCTCGCATCCGGCTGGAGGTCCCGGACGCTGAGCTGCTGGTCGTCGGCAAGGTCAACCCGCCGGGAATCGGCGAAGCTCCCGGCGTGAGGCGGATGGGCGTGGTGGCTGATCTCCGGCCGCTCTACGATGCGGCGCGGGTTGTCATCAACCCGGCGGTTGCGGGCACAGGACTGAAGATCAAAACCCTCGAGGCGATCTGTCACTTCCGGCCGGTGGTGACGTGGCCGAATGGCGTCGATGGGCTGGCTGCTGAGCTCGCAGCACTTTGCACGACCGTACGTGACTGGTACGAGTTTGCACACGCTCTAGTCGATCTCCTGCGCTCGGCCGAGCCGCGCACGTTCTCGCCGCAGGAACGGGACCGTATTGTCCGGCTCACTTCACCGGACGTTGTCTATGGCGGACTGGGCAGTGCTATCAAAAGCGGCGCCGCCAGCCATCCATGAGACTGGACGCATTTATCGACTTGACGTCGGCGGCCATCGAGCCACCGGATCTCGCGAGGCTTGTCTCACGTTGGCGGGCTCCCGAGTGTCTTGGTTCGATCGCGGAGCGCGTGGTAATTGGATTACCCGAAGGCGCCGGCGCCATCCCCGATGATCTTCCAGCGGGATGGTCTGCGGTTCGACCACAATTCCCGGTAGCCGCGCTCTCTGACGCCATGTTCGCGGCGGGCCTGCACGATCGTCTGCTGTTGGTGCTGATTGGCCCTGTGATGGTCCCGGCAGAAGCACCGGCGATCCTAGCGCGCGACCTCTCCGACGATCCGATGTTCGGATCGGCCATCGCCAGAATCGGTTGCCGCTGCGGATGCAGCGTTCTGAGTTCGCCCAGAAACGGTGTTGGTCGCGCGTTCTGGATGCCGCGCAAGGTGCTGGCGCCTCTCCAGTCGGACATCCTCCCCGAGAGCCTGAGCGCCTGCACGCTGATCAGTGCGGCGGTCCTCAGGAATTTCGACGCACTGGACCGCCGCTTCTCTTCCGCCGCAGGTGCACTGCTGCACTGCCTGGCTGATGCACGTCGCAGGGGCTTTCGCACGGTGCGTTCGAATCGCTCTGTGGTAACGATGGACGGATTGCACTGTAACGGCGAAGAGCCGTCGATCGTATCGTTGCCGAACGCCGACGCCGTCCTGGTGCGGAGGCTGATTCCCGAAGTCCAGCGCGTGTCGCAGCAGGGCCGATCGGCCTCGCTCGAGCGATTCGAACGCTTGAGTGCACGAGTCCCCGGCAGCGGCAGGATCCGCCCGTCGCTTCTGATTGATGTTCGAAACGTCGTCGCGTTGTTCAACGGGACCAGTCAGGCAACGCTTGGTCTTGCCCAGTCGTTGCATCGCCTTGGCCCGGACTGGGACGTCACGCTGCTGGCGAATAAACAGGGAGCCGAGTTCCATCGGCTCGAGGCAAGTTTCCCTGGCTGGCCTGTCCGCACGAGCCTTCCCGAGCGGGGATTCGATATCGCGTTGAGACCGACGCAGCCGTGGGAATTGCAGGACCTGGTCGACCTGCACTCCACCGCGCTCGTAAACATTTACCTGATGCTCGATACCATCGCCTGGGATGTCGCGCATCTGGCCCAGAACCTGGAGGAGGTCTGGTGGTTTCTCGCCCGGCATGCCGACGCGATCTGGTTCGATTCCGAATTCACAAGGCGACGCTTTCATCGACGTTTTCCTGCTGAACCCCCTTCTCCAGATGCCGTCGTCCATTTTTCCTTCGATCCCGCTGAATACCGACAGCTCGGGTCGGGTCAGGCCGGGGAAGAGGGTGCCATGCTGGTGGTCGGCAACAGCCACTACCATAAGGATGTTCTGAGGACGGTGGAGCTGCTGGCGGCAGCCTTTCCGTTCCGCCCGATCAAGGTGCTCGGGCCATCGCCTGTCTCCTCCCCGTTCGTGGAGAGCGTCAGCAGCGGCGGACTATCCGATCGCGACGTACATCGTCTCTATGCGACGGCGGGGTGCGTGATCTTTCCGTCCTTCTACGAGGGGTTCGGGTTTCCGATCGTGACCGCTCTGGCGTATGGGACGCCGGTGTTCGCCAGACGTTCGGAGCTCGTCGACGAGTTGGCTGCGCAAAGCCCCAATCGCGGCCGGCTTTTCGTGTTCGATCGTCGCGACGAGCTGGTGGATCTCCTCGGAGGGTTCCTCCACGGCGAGCAGTTGCCATCGGTGCCGCTGGGCAGCGCGGTGAGCGGCGATGTCCGAGGGTGGCGCGACGTCGCCCAACAGGTAGTGGACTTGCTGCAACCCTACTTCGATGAGCCGGCTGGCAGGGGCTGGTTTGAGCGGGAACGGGCGGTGAGGCAGTTGCAGACGTATCGGGTACCGTGATGTCCACAGACGCCTCGTTGCAGGTCGAGCCGGTCTGGGAGGAGGTCTAATCTGGGCCTCCGTCTCCTGACCATCCTGCTGCGATTCGGCGTCGACGATTACCCGGAGGCCCGCCAGCAGATCGACCGACTGTTCCAGCAACGGCTCCCGGAAGTCGAGAGACAGGTGCTGGTCGTGGACAACGCCCTGCCAGACGATTTCCGGCAGATACACGCCGATCACACTGTCATTGGCGGGGACAACACGGCGGTTGAGTTTTCAGGGTTCGATCGTGGAGTTCGCTTCATTGGCCGTGACGTCTACTCGTACGACATGATCCACTTTGCGACGAGCGCATTCAATACCCTTTACGTCGGTTATCTCGAGCTGTTGGACGCGGCAATGCTGCAGACGATCGCCGGCCTCCCGATTTGTCTAGGTCATATCGATTGCTACAACGAAGCGGTCGAGTTGTCGAATTTCAACAGTCAAAGTTGGGTTCGTAGCTGTTTCTTCTTCCTGAATCCGATTGAGCTGGGAATCCTCGGCAGTTTCGTCACTGAGCGCGAGCGGCACAAATTTTTCGGCGGTGACTCGGCCGAACCCTTTTTGCCACAGGCACCGATCTCCGCACGATATCGGCAATACGTCCTTGATTGGCTGGCCGGTCAGAATATTGGTCAGGGCGTTACGTGGCACTCGAGTTTTGGTCTGACGTCGGAGACCCTGCCGACTTTCGAACGAAAAGCGCTCGCTATCATTAACGAGCATCTCTTGAGCATTCGCCTCCGCGCGTCTGGATGCCGCCTCATCGACATCACGTGGCTGTCAACGATGCTGCGAAACAAATCGGCAGCCCGTATTGACTGGAACACCGGCTGGTCCACGCAGCTGGCATCACGGTTTCGCGATGCCGTTGTCGTGCCGGTGCCATCGTCTCGAGTCGAGCCTCATGACTGAAGATTTCTGACGACCTAGAGCGAAGTTTCCGCGCGCCTGCACGGACGTTTGCGTTCGATCCACAGTGCTATACTCTCGCGAGTGACACAGTCCGTAACGCCCGTTGATCCACTTGTTCCCCCGGTCGAAAAACTCTTCGACGGCAGTTCGTCGGTTCAGCAGTTCATCGACTTCGGCGAGGGCTTCACCAACAGCATTCTTATTCCGCGTGTCGGTTTGCAGCCGACGGCTTCATTTCTGGATGTGGGGTGTGGCAACGGGTCGGTTGCACGCGCGCTCACGCGGCACCTTAGCTCAGGACGATACGAAGGACTCGACATCAACCGCGAGAGTGTAGAGTGGCTGCAGGAGCGGTACCGTCCATACCCCGCGTTTAGTTTCACGCACGCCAACGTCTACAACAAGATGTACAACCCCAGCGGCGCCGATGCATCGGCGAACTACCGACTGCCGTATCCGGACGCCACATTCGATGTTGTGCTACTCAAATCGGTCTTTACGCACATGCTTCCGCACGACGTGCGTCACTACCTGTCCGAGCTGGCGCGGGTACTGAAACCGACCGGACGCCTCGTTTCTACGTACTTTCTTCTCAATCAGGAATCACTCGGACTGCTCTCTCGCGGGAAAGGACAGCTGAAGGTACCTTTTGAATGGAACGGAGATTCGCTTTGTCGCATTGCCGACGAAGCGATGCCCGAGGCGGCCGTGGCTCATGACGAGTTGCGGATCCGAAACTATTCCATTGACGCTGGTCTAAGCGTCCACGACATTACCTTTGGCGACTGGTGTGGCCGGCCGAGCTTCCTGGGTTTCCAGGACCTGATGATCCTCGTTCGTTCCTAGAACCAGTTCGATGCGCCCGGATTCGATCAGCTCGCGGATAACCGAGTACGACGAGTCGATCGGCGCGCACAGGGCCGGCACCATCAATCCGCCCGTCCTGCAAATGTTGGAGGACCTGCTACCGCGTCCTCTCAACTGGTCCATGGAAACGGGATGTGGCAAGAGCACCATCCTGCTCTCCCACTTCAGTCTCAATCACCTCGTCTTCACCTACGACGATCGATCCGAGGCACACAGCAGCGTCGCCTATTTTGCCGAGTGCCCATTGTTTCGGCCCGAGCACGTCACCACTGTTTTCGGCTCCACCCAGGCGACGCTGCCGCGTTTTCAATTCGGGGAGCCAATTGATCTGGCGTTTCTTGATGGCCCGCACGCGTATCCGTTCCCGGAACTTGAATACTTTTACGTCTACCCGCACCTCCGTCCCGGTGGACTCCTGGTCATTGACGACATCCACATCCCAACAATTCACCGCTTGCACACGTTTCTCAGGGAAGACTCGATGTTCGAGCTGATTTGCGTCGAGATGACGACCGCTTTTTTCAGGAGAACGTCGGCGCCGACATTTTTTCCGTTAGGTGACGGCTGGGAGCATCAGCGTTTCAATATCACCAGGTTTCCCGTCGACGTTAGTTCAGGCCAGTCCTCTGCGGCTGCAGACGATCTCCGCGATCTTCAGGCCGGCATCCTCGAAGCGCGGCGCGAAATCGACTGGTTGCGATATGTCGCGAACGAGCGCCGCTTGAAAAGACGCCTGGCACGATTGCTCGGCCCGCTGGGCAATCTGCCGTTCTTCCGATGACGTTCCGGCAGCTCCTTACCGGCATCAGGCTGGCGGGACGAGGCGCAACCGGATCCCGGGAATCGATACACAAGTTAAGGGTGACCACGGCCCACAGGTTCATTCGGGGCCGCGGCATCGAAATCGGTGCGCTGCACCGGCCGCTGGCGGTGCCCGGGGACGCGCGCGTGACCTTCGTGGACCGGATGAGCGTCGACGACCTTCGGCGGCAGTATCCGGAACTGGCACGTGAGCCGTTGGTTGACGTGAACGTCATCGACGACGGGGAAGTGCTGTCGACGATCGGCGCCGGGAGCCAGGATTTCGTGATCGCCAATCACTTCATCGAGCACTGTCAGAACCCCTTGAAGGCGTTTCAGTCGTTCTTCCGCGTCCTGAAAGACGGCGGCGTCGCATATCTGGCCGTCCCAGACAAGCGGTTCACGTTCGACATCGACCGGCCGTGCACCAGCCTCGAGCATGTGATCCGCGACTTCGACGAGGGGCCGGCGTGGTCGAAGCGCGCTCACTTCGAGGAGTGGAGCCATCTGGTCGATAAACACACGGGTCGGGATGGGATTCAGTCAGAAGCGACGCGGTTGATGGCGATCGACTACAGCATTCACTTCCACGTCTGGCGCGCGAAAGAATTCCTCGAACTGATGGCCGAGGTCGTTCGCAGGAATGAGTTCGAGTTGGAGGCCTTTCTCAGAAACGGACCGGAGACGATTGTGGTCCTGCGCAAGTAGTAGCAGCCAATCGCGCTGTTACTTCGGCCCGGTCTCGCCGCTTGAACTGTCGCCGACGAACGCCAGACCGAAGTGATCGACGAGAGCCTGCTGCACCTGGTTGTGGTCGCTCTGATGGAGGGATCCGGATGGATGCAGCCAGTGGCTCCCGAATCGCCTGAGGATATCGCGATCCGCGACCTGTCGGCGTGCCTGAATCGCTTCGCGGCGATTCGCAAGTTCCGGCAGGCTTGCAAGGAATCCGTACAACCCTGAAAGCACCGCCGCGGCGCCGATTGGAATCGATTCCGACTGAGTGCCGGTATCGCGCGCGCCGTCTTGCGATCGGTACAACGTGCGCCTCTCTGGCGCGTTCGCCACACTACCGGCGCTTTGGGATTCCCGCCACACACGACCGGCCCATCGTCGACCGGTTGTCAGTGCACCAGCGACCCCGCCCGTCCGTACTGCACCGATTGCGGAACGGACCCAATGACGTGAACTCTCCGGATCCGCGACGCGGCTCAGGCCGGTCGACAGCAGCGCCAGGTCCGCAGACAGCAGCAGCGCCGCCGGCAATACTCGCTGAAGTGACCAGGACTCCAGCAGTCCAAACAGCATACGAAGCGCGTTTCGTTCACAGAGGCGGATGCGCGGCGATTCCGCCCACTGACCGGAGGTCCCATGATGCTTGTGCCTCACCACGGAACCGGGCGATCGCCAGGTCTCGAAACCGAGGATGCCGAGACGCCAACCAAGCTCCACGTCCTCGTAATAGGCAAACGCCCCTTCGTCGAAGCCGCCGATCTCGATGAATGTCCGCCGATCGACGAGCATCGCGCCGCCGCAGGCGAACAACAGCGGCTTCTCGTGCATCGACACCTGCGCGATTGGCCGCCCGTAGTGGAGTTGAAATCCCTTCCCCTGAAAATTGACCGCGCCGTCCACGAAATCGACGCGGCCACCCTCCCAGTCGAGGATGCAGCTGGCGACCGCGGTGGCCTGTCGACGTTGGGCGGTCTCGACGAGTGCGGCCAGCCATTCCGCATTCACGCTGGTGTCGTCGTTGAGAAATGCGACGTAGTCGCCAGTTGCCGATGCCGCACCTTGATTGCATCCGCCGACGAATCCAAGATTGACCCGGTTGCGGATGACCGTCGCCTCAGGAAAGAGCGCCGTGATGGCGGCCGTCGGGTCTTCGCTGGAGGCATTGTCTACGACGATGATGTCGAAGCGATCGGCGGGGTAGGTTTGCGCTTTGAGCGCGCTCAGACATTCGGGCAGGTGCGTGGCGCCCAACGCCGTGAGGATGACCACCGAAACCCTCGGCGGGCGACCCGCAGCATGGACGTCGTCGCTTGGCCGGTGCGTCGGAGCGGCGAACCGAACGGCGCGCTTCGATGCCCGCTCAGATTGTCCGTCAAGTCCGAACTCGCGGCGCAGCACGCGGGCGACATCTTCGTACAGCGGGGAAGCCGGTCGAACGTCAGCGTCTTCCACAAATAAGTGCGCCAGCTGGGCATCTGAAACACGCCGCCGGCCTTGCACGCGACTACGCCGGGCGGCGAGCGGCGCCAGATGCGTGTAGAAATCCTCGAGTGCCAACAGCACGGCAGGCAGGTGCGGTTGGACCGTGACCGCCTCGCTGGGGACGGATGTCCAATCGAACGTCAGCGTGTCGATTCCGGAATCGATAAGGCCACGCAGCAACGCCAGCGAAACTGCGACCGGCAGCGTCCGGGACAGCGTGTCATCCTCATAGTTCCGGAAGATCCGCGCCAGCGCATCGCGTTCGCGAAACCGAAGGCGAACGGCGTCTGCCAGAATCGATGTGGCCGGTACCGGCTGGCGAAAGGCGACGGCCTCGGGGGCCAGGAACACCCGGTGGCCGCAGAGATTGAGCCGCCAGCCCAGGTCGACGATGTCGGGAACGTCGTTGAAGGTTTCGTCGAATCCGTCCACGTCGAGGAACGTCGAACGTCGAATCAACGCCGAATAGGCGGGCGGGAAAAGGATCGACTGTTCGTTTAGACCTTCTGGTTCGGACGGTCGCCCATCAGGATCGAGAATCCTGGCGCCGACGGCGGCGGCTTCGTGGCGGCCGGCCACCGCCGCCATGCCGTCGAGCCAATCGGCCGCGACCGAGGTGGCGCTGTTAGTGACGGCGACGAACTCAGATTCGCAGCTTCGCACTGCGTCGTTGATCGACGAGCAGATGCGATCCGGCGCCGCGTCGATGCTCACGATGCGATGGGCGCCGGAGCCGCTGAGCGCGCCGGCGTTGAAGGCCCGACGGTCACCGCCCGCGTCGTTCGTGACGATGATCGTGACGCTCGACGCTACAGCCCGCGATTCAGCCACCGAACCGCCCTCGCAGCGATTGGGTGAGGCCTTTCAGATAGCGCACCTGACTATCCGAAAGACCGATCCTGGAGGCGAAGGCGCGGGCCAGTCGGCGGTAGCGCAGCCGCCGTTCGAGGCGTTCGCCGGCTACCCGTCTCGAGGCGATTCGATCGGACGCCAGATGCGGAGCCGCGCAGAAGCGCGCGATAGGAGCAACGACCGTGCGCCATCGGAAATGATCGGCTTGTTCCAGTAATCGCTGCCTGCACTCGTCGAGCGCCAGAGGATCGCCAAGCAGCCGCTCAATGGCGTCAGCGAGCGCGCTGACGTTGCCCGGAGGCACGGTCAAGCCGAGCCGATGGTCGTTCACCATCGAGGCGAAGACATCGCCGTCCGTACAGACGATCGGCAAGCCGGCCCAGAGGTAGTCGAGCATCCGCGTTCTGAAGGAAAACCGCGTCTCCAGGTGGTCGCGGTGCGTGCTGACGCCGATGTCCGACTCCAGGAGATAGCGAGCGCGTTCGTCGTACGCGACCCAATCGTTGAAGAAGACGCTGACATTCAGAACGCCCAGTTCACCCGCGAGCGCCACTGTCTCGGCAACCGACCTGGGCGGCGGGATCTGCGGGTTGGGATGACGCGTTCCCATGAAAAAGAGCTTGACGTCCGGCCGCCGGGAGCGCAGCAAGGCGACCGCTCTGACCAGCACCTTCGGATCCTGCCAGTCGAGAAGTGACCCTGCCCAGAGCAGCACTCGGTCGTTGACATCGATGCCCGGGAACACGCCTTTCAATACCGGAGCCGGGATTCGCTGGGGCGGAGCCGCCGGAAGCCCGAACGGGACGACGTCGATCAGCGATCGCAGGGTCGAGTCGGATCCATAGGTCCAGGGATTGATGCGGCCGGCCGCGTGCAGCATGCCCAGCCAGAAATCGCGCTGCCGCTCGCTCGCGCAAACGAAGAAATCGCCGCGTCGTATCTGTGTGTTCTGCGCGTGGGTAATCTGTGCGACGTTGGCCTGTTCCGCCTCGGACCATTCGTGATCGAGAACTGCACGTTCCGGGTCGCCTGCGCGGGCCTCGCCGACCATCGTCTCGAGACGTTCGAGCGTGAACGGGCAGTAGAGATCCACGATAATCGGACGTTCGAGCCGGGCAATCGCGGGAAAGCGCGAGAGCGTGAATCCCTGGACCAGCAGGACGTCCGAGTCTGTCGCCAGTCGAAGCAGCGTCTGGTCGTTGTCGAACGAGTATCGAGCAAGGCGGACGGGCGGGCTGTCCATTCCGGGCTGGAACGGAGTGGCGAGCGTCACGTCGTGCCGATCCGCAAGCGCCCTGGCGATTTCCAGTGAGCGGATACCCGGCCCGGACATGTTGACGCCGAGCGGTTCGTGCGTGATGACGAGCAGCCGGCTCATGTTTCAGCGAACGGCGTCGCTCGGCTCATCGTCGCGCCGCGTGTCGGGTCCCACACGCAGGCGATTGTACTGACAGTGGCGCCGCGAAGGGAGGACCCTCCTGTATGATTCGGCGCGTTATTCCGAAGATGCAGATCTCCGTTGTCATTGTCAGCTATCGATGCTATCCCGAGTTGCGGGCGTGTCTCGAGTCAATCGCCCCCTGTCTTGGCCCTGGACGAGAGGCAATCATCGTCGATCACGAGAGCGATACGACGGAGATCGCCGGTCTTCAGTCGGCGTTCCCGTCGATGAGATTCGCCGGGGTGAACGAAAACCCGGGATTCGCCGCCGGCGTCAATCACGGCGCCCGATTGTCAGCCGCAGACTATCTGCTGCTCGTGAACCCCGACTCGACGATCATCGGCGATCCGTTATCCGTCCTGCGCGACTGGATGGAGGATCGCTCCGACGCCGGTGTGTGCGGAGGACTCGTGCGCGAATCCGACGGAACCGTCCAGGCGTCGGCGCGCAGGTTTCCGAACTTCACGACCGGCATCGCCGGAAGAACCAGCTGGCTCAGTCGCGCGTGGCCACGAAATCCGCTCACGACACGGAACCTTGTCAGCGTCCCGAATGCTTCCTCCGCTGTCGAAGTCGACTGGGTGGCGGGGTCGTGCGTCATGATCCGCCGGCGGGCGTTCGACCAAGTCGGAGGCATGGACGAGCATTTCTTTCTGTTCTGGGAGGATGCCGACTTGTGCCGCCGGCTGCGAGACGCGGGGTGGCGCACTTGGTACTATCCGGTTGCGGGAATCGTCCACCTGACGGGCAAGAGCAGTTCGCGAGTCCCGGTCCGATCGCTGGTCGAATTCCACCGCAGCGCGTTCAGATATTTTCGCAAGCACGCCTCGTCGGCCTCCGCCATCGTGACTCCCCTTGTCTGGATATCGCTGAAGCTGCGGTTGCTGTTCAAACTCACGCAGCTAGGCTTCAAACCGAGCGCCTCCCCTAAAGACCGCTGAGCTAACGGCCGATACGCCCATAAGGGTGAACCTTCATGCAGACTTGCACACGTTTGCATGAGCTTGCATGGCTCGGCAGTGCAGCGTAGCCTTGGACTCCCCCGTCTGACGAAAGTCCGTTTTTCGCGATCTCGATACGCCGGGCTCGACCGCCGCGAGGAGCAACAGCGGCAGAGCACGCTTTCTGAGGGAAAAACATGCTTCGGACCAGGTACGTCTTCTGTTTAGTCGCGTTGCTGGCTGCGACTTCGGCGCACGCGCAGGGTCGGCCTCCGCGCGACGCCATCAACCTTTCGCAGGTTCACATTTACAACTCGCCGACTGACGTCGCGAGTTGGCCGGTGACGACGGCTATCACATCGATAAGCATGAGGCCCCGCGGCGCTGGTTCGATGGCTGGTCTGGCGCTTCAATTCTCCGGGCAGCAGACATGGCCTGACTACACGCCGCCCGGGTGGGACGGCCCGCTTCAGTACACCGTCTGGGCCATCTGGTACGCGAACGGCCAGTGGTCAGCATCAGGAATTATCCAGATGTGGCGCGGTAAGGCAAGTACTGGCGCTCCGATCATGACCGACTTCGCGCAAAACTGGATCTACGACAGCCGCTGGGGCCCTGATTGGGGACACCAGCCCGTCCCGGGCGAACTCATGGGGTTCTTCGTGACCGCCGGCAACGCGCGCGGCGTTGGCAACGCGACTTCAGTGCGCGAGCGATCCAACGTCGTGACGGTAGCAGTGCCGGGAAACGACTACGGCGACTACACATTCCCGATGTATGGACATGCCACAACGGCGAATGACTTCGACGGCGATGGCAGAGCCGACGCGATCCTCTTCCGGCCTTCGAACGGTACATGGTAAGTCGGTGAGTCATCCACGCTGACTGGCGTAAGCATTCCGTGGGGCGGGGCTGGAGACATTCCGGTGGCGGCTGACTACGACGGAGACGGTAAGACGGATATTGCAATTTACCGCCCTTCCGACGGCGGTTGGTACATCGTCATGTCGAGCACGGGACAGGGCGTTCTGGTGAAATGGGGCGGCCCGAGCGACATACCGGTCTCGGGAGACTTTGACGGCGACGGCAAAACGGATATTGCGATCTACCGCCCGTCCGACGGCGGTTGGTACATCATCATGTCAAGCACGGGACAGGGCGTCCTGGTGAAGTGGGGCGGCCCGAGCGATATACCGGTCCCGGGGGACTTTGACGGCGACGGCAAGACGGACATTGCGATCTACCGCCCGTCCGACGGCGGTTGGTACATCATCATGTCGAGCACGGGACAGGGCGTCCTGGTGAAGTGGGGCGGCCCGAGCGACATACCGGTCTCGGGAGACTTTGACGGCGACGGCAAGACGGATATTGCGATCTACCGCCCGTCCGACGGCGGTTGGTACATCATCATGTCGCGTACGGGACAGGGCGTCCTGGTAAAGTGGGGCGGCCCGAGCGACATACCGGTCCCGGGAGACTTTGACGGAGACGGCAAGACGGACATTGCGATCTTCCGCCCGTCCGACGGCGGTTGGTACATCATCCCGTCGAGCACCTCGCAGGGTGTCCTGGTGAAGTGGGGCCTCGCCGGCGACATTCCCGCCCGCTAGCTAGCCACGGGTCGACGTTTCGATCGGCCTCTGCGCGACGAGCGCGAACGCCGGCCCGTGGACATGATCGCGATCGACGAAGCCCTGCTCGATCTCGGTCAAGCCAAAGTGCTGCAACGCACGGATGATGTCGTCTTGCGTCAACCAGTACGCAAACGGCTGTGGGCCGCCGCAGAATGCTCCACGGAGCCTGTCGGTGGCGTACCTGAACTTGTACGCCGTGTAAGTCAAGCCGCGGGTCGTCCGTTCGATCGGCCCATCGAAGCGGGCGCAGACGTTGGCTCGCGTGCGCACGCTTTCGGCGTCGAAAAAATGGGTCCAGAGATACAGCCGGCTGCAGACCGCCGCCAGTCGTCCAAGGAGCTCCACTGGATCTTCCATGTGATAGAGCACGCCGCTCGCCACGGCCACATCGAACCTGTCTTTCGTTGGCTGCCGCAGGAATTCGACGAAATCGCCGTACAAGAACGACGCCCGCTTCAGGCCGAGCAGTTCCTTGCTGACAAGGCAACGGAGGAACGCTTTGGGGTTTCCTTCGATCGCGGTGATCGAGGCTGCGCCGTTCTGTTCGAGCAGATAGGTGTGCATCCCTTCGAGCGGCCCCAGTTCGAGTACACGTAGTCCCTCGACACCACCCCATCGCGAAATCGCCCACGCCACTTTGGGATCGGCGAACAGCGGGATTGTGCCCGCCTGACAGTTGTTGAATGGTTCCGGGAAGGCGCTGATCCATTCGCCCTTGAAAAGATCCAGAGATCCCTGTGCAGATGGAGCTGCATGGAGGTATTCAACGGGGACGCGGCGCAACCCGGCGAGGCGCGTCAGGACAGGATTCGTCAATCGGTAGAGGAGGTGACTGGCCACGTCGAATGATAGGCCCGAGAGCGGATCGCTCAAACATCTGAGTGGTCCAAGCTATGATTCTCCTGTGAAACATTTCGCTGTTTCCGCTCTCCAGGAGCTCGAAGCCGAGGCTATCCACGTGTTCCGCGAAGCGGCCGCCGAGTTCGCGCGGCCCGTCATGATGTATTCCGTCGGCAAGGACTCGTCGGTGCTGCTGCGCCTGGCGCAGAAGGCCTTCGGGCCGGGGCGGGTGCCGTTTCCGCTGCTGCACATCGACACGTCCTTCAAGTTCGCCGAGATGATCGCGTTCCGACCGCGCGTGCCGAGAGTCCAGGGTGGCGTTGCGCCTGCACCTGAGCCAGTCGCGCCTGGAGACGAAGGCGACTCCCAGAGGACCTCGGCACCGATGTGTTGTAGGAAACAGAGAAACATTATCAACGGCCGCACTGGCCCGCTAAGCGCAGCCCGGGAACTGTCGGACCGGCCGTTCGCGAGATTGTTCGGTAGCAGTTGGGCTCAACGCCCGAATGGATAACGGCCGCCCGTGACGTAGGCGACGTGCTTCTGGAGAATGCGGTCGCTCCCTTCGAGATCCATCGACAGGAATTGATCGAACGCAGTGCGCTCGGCGAAGATTCGATGCCGATCAAAGACAGTATTCCGCAGGTAATGGACGAGAACGACTTGATCCAATTCGGCTGGATGACGGCGATCCGCGTTCCGGTCGTTTGGAAAGTTAAAGCGGATCGGCAATGCACGCCAGGGGATTCCAGCCGATTCGACAGCCAGCGCAATTGCGATCTGCCCAACGAAAACCCCGCCGATGATCCGCTCGATTATCGGCTGGATCTCGCTCATCGTCCGATAGAGTTGCCGCAGTAGATTCGGCGGACCCGCCAGGAACCCGTAGTTCACGTAAAACGGACATCGATCGTCGTTCGCGTCCTCAAAGAGCGTGTAACGAAGGACCCGCTCTGGCTGACGGCCCAAGGTCGCTTCGCCGAGTGCGTTCCATGCAGCTGCCTGGGGCATCCCAGGATAGAGCCCTCCCGGAACTCCAACGCGGCGTGTGTCGACCTCGATCGGGAACGGATAATGAGCGACGACGCCGCAGACGGCCGGGTCGCGGTTCAACTCGTCGAGGAAGCTCGCCGGCAGTGGACGCACAAGCACCGTATCGGCATCACAAAGACAGGAACAGCGCGCGTCCCGGCCCATCAGGTCGAAACGCCGATCACTGGCGGCAAACACCTGCTTTCGACGGAAAATGTCGCCGCAGGCGTATTGCACTTCGATCCGACTGAAGTACGGTATCCAGCGTTCGGGCAACGGAGGACACTCTTCCGCCCCGAACACGGCGACGACGCGAGCGGCCCGACTCGCGTCTCCGAGTCGATCGAGGCTCAGCCGGAAAAACGCGATCTGTGAGTAAAAGGCATCGTTAGGGCTCCCGCAGAACAGGAACTCGACTCCATCGGCGTCGTTCGACTGCTTGAGCACGAGAGCTCACCGAGCACAGTCGGCCGCAAGGCCCGGAGAAGATTCAAGGGCTTTGAGAACCGCCGATGCCTGCGCCCCAGCAGCTCGAATTACGGCGCAGACCCGCTCTACGTGATCGCGAGAGATCTCGGGTCCAGCGGGAAGGACGAGCGACCGAGCCGAGGCGCGAACGGTTTGTGGTAGTCGCTCGCCGGCTTCGGGATCGCGGCTGCGGTACGGCTCCATCGCATGGACGCCCGGGAAGAAGTACCGGCGCGCTTGCACGTTCTCCGCAGCGAGGACGCGCGCTAACGCGTCCCGATTCAGGCCGAACGCGCCTTCGTCCGCAATCTCCACCACGATGTAGTGCCAGTTGCGGCGATCCTCCGTCGCGTGTTCGCGCAGCAAAAGCCCCGGAATGCCGGAAAGGCATTCGCGGTACTGCTGGAACGTCGCCCTGTTGGCGTCGACCGTCAGGTCGAACACCTCCAGATTGGCGAGACCCATCGCGGCGCTGATTTCAGGCATCTTGCCGTTGATACCCGGCCCACCGACATCGTCGAACCCGCGGAACCCGAAGTTCCGGAGCAGCCGGAGCTCGGCGGCAAGCGCTTCATCATTCGTAGTGACTGCGCCGCCTTCGAAGGTGTGGAACACCTTCGTCGCATGAAAGCTGAACACCTCGGCGGAGCCAAAACTGCCAATCTGGCGGCCATCGTGCGAGCAACCGAACGCGTGTGCTGCGTCGAAGAAAAGCGGAAGATTGTGGCGATCAGCCATGGCGCGGAGAGCTGTGACATCGCACGGACTTCCGAATGTATGGACACCGATGATGGCGCTGGTCGAAGGACCGATGGCTGCTTCGCATGCCGACGCGTCGAGCGTCCACGTGTCGGCATCGATGTCACAGAAGACCGGGACAAGGCCGAGCCAGTCGAGCGCGTGAGCGGTTGCGACGAATGTGAACGACGGGACGATCACCTCGCCTTTGAGCTTTGCGGCCCTGGCTAGGAGACTGAGTGCGGTCGTCCCGCTCGATACGATTACACAGTGGTTCACGCCCACGCGGGCCGCGATCCGTTCCTCGAGGTCCACGACGTACGGTCCGTTGTTGGTGAGCCATCGCGTATCTAGCATGGCCTCGACTCTTCGAAGAAACGCCTTCCGGTTGCGGACACTGGGCCGGCCCACGTGAAGCGGTTCGACGAAGCTCGGCGGACCTCCGAGGATCGCCAGGCCGCAATCACCGCTCATCATAGACGGCATCGAAGATCGAAGCGGTAGTGCGCGAACGGGAAGATCTCAGGTTGATCGAGGGCCGTCGTATCCTTGAAACCGACGTGGCGACCCAGCTTTGCCACCCACGTTCGATCAAACCATGTGCCCAGGATCGGCGTACCATCAGCCTCGCTCGCAAAATAGGCATCTTCGCGCTCGACGGAATCGTGAAACGCCCACATTCGCGCGGCGTCGGGAATGTCGGTGGCGAGCAGGATGCCTCCAGGGCGGAGCACACGAACCATTCGACTGAATACCCGAATCGCCTCGTCAGGTTGGAAATGCTGGAGCGCCGCGGCGATCAAGACTCTGTCGAAAGACGCCTCGGCGAAGTCGACGGTCCTGGCATCGGCGACCATCGTCGTCGTTTTCGAAGACGTGCGCGTACGCACCGCGTCGAGAAGCTTCTGGCAGAAGTCCGCGGCGACGACCTGTGAGGCGTGACGCTCGATCGCGGCGCTCAGCAGGCCGTTTCCGCAGCAGAGATCGAGAACGACATGGCAGGGGTCGAGCTCGAGCAGATGGACAACGTGGTCGGCCACGGCCCTGAACGCTTCCTCGCTAATCGGCTTCCGGCTTATGGTGCGCAGCACCTGGCGCATCGGATCGGCGCTACCGACTTGTTGAACGTGCCGATCCCAGTAGCTCTTCCAATGCTCCGGCTTCACGTCACGGCGCTCCAGGAATACTGATCGGCGTCGCTCATGACCTTTGGTATCTTAGCCGATCGACGGAGACCGAATGACGTGACACTCGCACAGGGTGGTCTTATTCGAGGACTCCCCGTCTGACAGCGCCTCGCGCCGCGCTTTGTTCAAGTCGCATGAGGACATCGAGGATCGACAACCCAGGAACAAAGTTCGTTCCCGGCTGTGGGTATGGCTCGAGCTCCGGCCTGAGGAAGCGAAGCGAAATGCCAGCTTCTGAAAACGTTTTTCCGTCGTACAGATGACGCCCACCTGGCGCATTCACGTATGTCTTTGCGCCTGCAGTGCGAGAAATCTCCAAGATGCGCGCGACGCCGGTCGCGCTCGCCTTCGGGAAACTCGTCGAACTCGCGAGGAGCGGAGTCTTGAGGTCCAAGTAGTCGCAACAGAGCTTCACGCTACGCTGTGCCAGTGTGCTGATGTCAGAGGCGCCGGTCGCAAGAGTCGCTTCGACGAGATCGATCACCGTGCGGCGCTGCGGCGAGGCGGCGTAGGTTTGGAGAAGGGTGCCAAGGATTTTCCGGCGCCACACCGGAAACCGCCGCTCATCCATCATCGTCTGGTTGATTGGCGTCGAGGAGCTGGCGTGGTGCAGGGGCACCGAGAATAAGCGCGGCACTCCGCGGATCAGAAGGGTGTTCCGATTGATCCAACCACTTTTCTTGAACGCGACATCGTCGAAAAAGACGAACCTATCGACGGCATGAATCAGTTGGAAATAACCGATGTACGGGAAGAGATACGGCTGGTGAATCGCGATTCTCATCGGCGGTGATCCGGTCGCCACCCGCTTGCGAATGCAAGCGATCGTTGACCAGCTCGAATTGGGCCTCGTCACGCAGCTTGCAAGACGCGGCACCGGCCGGTAGCCTAATGCATGTATGGCTTCTGGTCGAGTGTTTTTCGTGTGCGGTGCAAGGCGAACGGGGACGACACTGCTGGCGGCGGTGTTGTCAGCGGACGCCTCTGCACCGCCGCTGCCGGGTGAGGCGCAGCTGGTTCCCGAATGGCTTGCGAGTTACCGGTGGGCGCGCGAGCACTTTGCCGTCCGAGCCCTTCCGTTTTTCGACAACGAGCATGAGCTCCGCCGTTTCTACCGCAGATTTCTCAGGCAGTTTCTGACGCACTGCTGGGACCGCTTCGGTTCGGACGCCGCGCTCGTTCTCAAATCTCCTGAGCTTTCGCTCTTCTGCGAAGAGGCGCAGGAGCTTTTCCCCGACGCCCGATTCCTCGCCACGATTCGGAATCCTCGTGATCAGGTCGCGTCCGAGTGGCGGGTTATCGAGAAACGACTCGGAAGTGCCGCAGATATCAGGATCCTTCGCGAGCGTGACTTCGAAGCCCTAGCGCGACATTACGTCCACTACTACGAGCCGATCTTGGCGGTACTCGATCGCGCCCCGGAACAGATCCACATTCAGCAATACGAACAGCTCGTGACGGATCCGCGTCAAGCGTTGGCCGGCCTAGAGAGGTTCACGGGCCTGGATCTGCATAGCTTCGATCCTCGCGCCGCCTGGCCGCGCGTGGCCGATAGTTACTGGGCGTACGGGACCAGTCCATCGGACACGCCTTACTACGGAAAGCCAATCGAGCCACGCCGGGTCGGGTCGTACGTCGAGTCGATGTCAGAAGAAGAGGCGAGCCGAGTGGATGCGGTATGTGCGGCTGTCACAAACAGACTACCGACTCATTTTGGGACACGCGCACGAACATGAGGCGAGATGCTTCGCAAACGCCTCGGCGGCTTCGCCCAAACGTCAAAGGCCACGCATCGAAGCTATGATTGTGCCGTGAGAAATTTCACTATCTCCGTCCTCGAGGAGCTCGAGTCCGAGGCGATCCACGCGTTCCGCGAAGTGGCAGCCGAGTTTGTGAGCCCGGTGATGATGTATTCGGTCGGCAAGGACTCGTCGGTGCTGCTGCGCCTGGCGCAGAAGGCCTTCGCGCCGGGGCTGGTGCCGTTTCCGCTGCTGCACATCGACACGTCCTTCAAGTTCGCCGAGATGGTCGCGTTCCGCGACCGCGCGTGCCGCGAGGCCGGGGTAGAGCTCCGCGTGCACCTGAGCCAGTCGCGCCTGGAGACGAAGGCGAATCCCTGGGACCTCGGCACCCAGCGCTGCTGCGGCGCGCTCAAAACCAAGGGGCTGCTCGATGCGCTGGCCGACGGCGGCTACGATGCGCTGATCGGCGGCGCGCGCCGGGAGGAGGAGCGCTCTCGAGCCAAGGAACGTGTGTTCTCGTTCCGCGACCGCCACGGCCAGTGGGATCCGCGCAACCAGCGCCCCGAGCTCTGGGACGTGTACAACGGCCGCCTCGGCCCCGGCGAGAGCATGCGTGTGTTCCCGCTCTCCAACTGGACCGAACTCGACGTGTGGCGCTACATCGCGGAGGAGCGCATCCCGGTGGTGCCGCTCTACTTCGCCGAGGAGCGTGAGGTGGTGGTCCGCGGCGACCAGCTGATCCCGGTCGGTCAGGATACGCGCCTCAACGCCCACGAAGAGCCCGCACGCGTGATGTGCCGCTTCCGCACGCTCGGCTGCTATCCCTGCACCGGCGCTGTGCGCTCGAGCGCGACGACGGTAGAAGAGATCATCGCCGAGCTCGTCGAGACGCGGCGCTCGGAGCGCACCACGCGCGTCATCGATTTCGACAGCGACGGATCGATGGAGCAGAAGAAGCGCGAAGGTTACTTCTAGGACGAATGCCTGGTGGTTGACCTTCTTCGTTTCGTCATTGCCGGAAGTGTCGACGACGGCAAGTCGACCCTGGTCGGCCGCATGCTGCACGACGCCGGCGTGCTCTACGAGGACGACATCGAGGCGCTTGCAAAGCTCGCCGGCCGGTCGGGCAACGGCGGTCTCGACTTGTCGCTCGTCACCGACGGCCTCAAGGCGGAGCGCGAGCAGGGCGTGACGATCGACGTCGCCTACCGCTACTTCACCACCGCGAAGCGGCGCTTCATTGTCATCGACGCGCCGGGCCACGAGCAGTACACGCGTAACATGGCGACCGGCGCCTCGCACGCCGACCTCGCGATTGTGCTGATGGACGCTAAGCTCGGCGTGTTGACGCAGACTCGGCGCCACGCGTTCATCTGCGCCCTCCTCGGCATTCCCCGAATCATCGTAGCGCTGAACAAGATGGACCTGGTCGGCTATTCGCGTGAGCGCTTCGAGGAGATCCGCGAGGAGTTCGAGGAGTTCGCGACGCGCCTCACGATAAAGAACCTGAGTTTCGTGCCGGTGAGCGCGCTCAGCGGGGACAACATCGTGAAGCGCAGCACGAACATGCCCTGGCACGACGGTCAGCCTCTGCTCGAGCAGCTCGAGACCGTCTACGTCGGCGGCGACCGCAATCTGGTCGACCTGCGCTTTCCAGTGCAGACTGTGGTGCGCGCCGAAGGCGAGCGCTGGTACGGCGGGCGTATCGTTTCGGGCGTGGTCAAGGTCGGCGAGGAGGTGGTGATCCTGCCGTCGCACCGCCGAAGCCGCGTCCGCGCGATCGCGCTGCACGACGAGCGCCTGCAGGTCGCGTTCGCACCGCTTTCGGTGGCGATCAACCTCGAGGACGATCTCGACATCGGCCGCGGCGCGTTGATTTCGCATCCGCGCAACGTGCCGCACGCCGTGCGCAGCATGGAGGCGATGGTAGTGTGGATGCAGCCGCAACCGCTGCGTCCAGGGCAATTGTGCATGCTCAAGCTGGGCTCGAGCTGGGTGCGCGCGAGCTGTGCGGACGTCGAATACCGCGTCGACCCGACCACGCTGCATCGCGCGGCAGGCCAGGAACTCGGCCTGAATGACATCGGTCGCGTCGCCTTCACGTTGTTCGAGGAGCGCTTCGTCGACCCGTACGCCCGCAATCGCGGCACCGGCGCGTTCATCGTCGTCGACCCGGTGACCAACGCCACCGCCGGCGCCGGAATGATCGTTGACCGCGAGGCCGACAACGCCCGCGTCGGTCGCGAGGACGCCACGCGCCGCAATATCGTCCCGCGGGCGGGGAAGGTACCGCAGTCCCGGCGTGCAGCGATCCTGGGGCAGCAGCCGGTGACGGTGTGGCTCACCGGTCTCAGCGGCGCCGGCAAGAGCACGCTGGCGATCGAGCTGGAAAAAGCGCTCATTGACGCCGGACGCGCCTGCTACCTGCTCGATGGCGACAACGTGCGCAGCGGCCTGAACCGCGACCTTGGCTTCGGCCCTGACGACCGGCGCGAGAACATCCGGCGCATCGCCGAGGTGGCGCGGTTGATGAACGACGCGGGCCTGGTGGTGATTACCGCCTTCATCTCGCCCTACCGGGCCGACCGCACCATGGCACGCGAGATCATCGCCACCGAGCGCTTCGTCGAGATCTACGTCGAAGCGCCGTTGGAAGTGTGCGAGCGCCGCGACCCCAAGGGCCTGTACCGCAAGGCGCGCCGTGGAGAGATCCCGGACTTCACTGGCATTTCGGCGCCCTACGAGGCGCCCGAGGCGCCGGCGGCCACAGTCGAGACCGAGAACCGCAGCGTCGAGCAGTGCGCTGCCGCGCTATTTCAGCTGGTAGTCACCAGAGTCGCCGCGGATGCCAGCACCCGGCGTCCTGGATGATTTGCTCCAACCGGCAGGCGTCGGCGCGGGAGATAATCGCAATCGATGAATCGAAAGTCACGCAATCTCGTGGGACCGAGTGGCGTCGCGGACCCCGACGTTCCAACGAACAATATTTTCGTTGACGAAGCGAAGGCGACTTATCGTCGGTCGCGCGTCGCTCATTGGAATTTGATCGCCGGTGGCACGGACCGCCGGACCGATCTCAGTGGGTACTACCACCGCCGTCTGACGGAGGTGTATCGTTTTCTCGTTTCTCCGGGACAATCGGTCATCGAGCTTGGCTGCGGTCGCGGCGATTTGCTCGCGGCCTTGAAGCCGGAGTCGGGGCTCGGAGTCGATTTCTCATCCGAGGCGATCAAGGCCGCGCAAAGACGTCACCCATCACTGCGCTTAGTCGAAGCCGACGTTCACGACCTGAACGTCGAAGGGCGATTCGACGTGGTGATTCTGTCTGACCTCGTCAACGATTTGTGGGATGTACAAACCGTCTTCGAGAAGATTCGTCCGCTGACCCACCACCGGAGCCGAATCATCTTGAACACCTATAGTCGCCTGTGGGAATTCCCCCTGGGTGTTGCCGATCGGTTAAAGCTGGCCAAGCCGAGCCTGTGCCAGAACTGGCTGACGGTCGACGACGTCGCCAATCTCTTGAGTCTCACGGGGTTCGAAGTCATCAAGCATTGGCCGGAAATCATCTGGCCCGTATCGACACCCTTCCTCGCCGACTTGTCCAACCGTTTCGTTGCGAGACTGTGGCCCTTCAAGCATCTGAGCTTGTCAAACTTCATCGTTGCCCGCCCAAGGCCAGGAGCCAGCGTCGCCGCGCCCAGCGTGTCGGTAATTGTAGCCGCCCGAAATGAAGCAGGCAACGTGCCGGCGATCTTCCGCCGCCTCCCGACTCTGGGGAAATGGACCGAGTTGATATTCGTTGAAGGGCACTCAACCGACAATACGTACGAATCGATCCAGGAGGCAATAGCCGCGCATCCACACCAGCGATGTCAACTGCTGCGGCAGAGCGGGGTCGGAAAGGGCGATGCGGTTCGCGAGGGTTTCCGCCATGCTGCTGGCGATATCCTGATGATTCTGGACGCCGACTTGACGGTTCCTCCAGAGGATCTTCCTCGCTTCTTTGAAGCGATCCATTCCGGACAGGGTGAGTTCATCAACGGCGTGCGTCTTGTTTACCCAATGGAGAAGCGGGCCATGCGGTTCGCCAATCTCCTGGGGAACAAGTTCTTCGGTTTCGCTTTTTCGTGGCTACTGAACCAGCGCGTCAGGGATACCCTCTGTGGCACCAAGGTGTTCTGGCGCTCCGACTACGACCGGATCGCGGCGAACCGGCAGTACTTCGGCGACTTCGATCCATTTGGCGATTTCGATCTGCTCTATGGCGCGGCAAAACTGAACCTCAAGCTAATCGACTTGCCCGTCCGCTATCGCGAGCGCACGTACGGCTCGACGAATATCCAGCGTTGGAGGCACGGCTGGCTCCTCCTGAAGATGGTTGTGTTCGGGGCCCGGCGATTGAAGTTCCGCTAATTCCATGCTCAAAGAATGGATCGAGCATCCTCTCACTCGCGGGCTGGATCTCGATGATCCCCGAACGACGGACCTCCGCCGGCAGGTCATCCAGGGCAAACCATTTCTTAGAAACATCTACGTTGACTGGTACTCTCAAATCGCCGCGGCGTTGCCCGAGGGTGGAGGCCCGGTGCTCGAAATCGGGTCGGGTCCGGGTTTCCTGGGCGATTTCGTGTCCGGCCTGATTACATCGGACATGTTCTGTTGCCCAGGAGTTCGCGTCGTGCTTGACGGGTTGCACCTGCCGTTTGCAACTGGAACGCTTCGGGGAATTGCCATGACCAACGTCCTGCATCATATTCCAGATCCCCGAGGCTTTTTCTCGCATGCACTACGTTGCGTGCGTCCGGGCGGCGCGATCGTGATGATCGAACCCTGGGTCACCCCGTGGTCCAGGGTGATCTACACGCGCCTGCACCATGAGCCCTTCGAGCCTGAGGTTCGGAATTGGGAGTTCCCTTCGACGGGTCCTCTGTCGGGCGCAAATGGGGCGTTGCCGTGGATTCTTTTCGCACGAGACCGGGATCGCTTCGAGCAAGAATTCCCGCAGTGGTCGATCGAGCTGATCGCACCATTGATGCCATTTCGATATCTGGTTTCCGGCGGTCTGTCGTTGAGAACCCTGATGCCAGGATGGAGCACGGGGTTCTGGCGCAGCTTGGACGAACTGATTGGCGGTCAGCGTACTGGAATGGCAATGTTTGCCCGAATCGTTCTGAGAAGGCTCGAGGCGCTCGGGCATAGTACGATTCGCGACGAAGGCTGACCAGGGAGGGCAGACATGCAGGAGACGTCGCGGGTCTTCGTCGCCGGACATCGTGGACTGGTCGGTTCCGCTATTATCCGCCGTCTCAATGAGGCTGGCCATCGGGTCTTGCTCGCGGCAACGCGCGAGCAGCTGGATTTGCGTGACCAGGCGGCGGTGAACTACTGGTTCCGCGCCAATCGCCCGGAATTCGTTTTTCTCGTCGCGGGTACGGTTGGCGGCATCCTGGCCAACTCGACGCGGCCGGCCGAGTTCATCTACGACAACATGATGATTCACGCCACCGTCGTCCACGCCGCTCACGTGTTCGGCGTGAAGAAATTGCTCTATCTTGGAAGCTCCTGCATCTACCCACGCGAGTGCCCCCAACCGATGACAGAGGAGGCGCTGCTGACGGCGCCCCTCGAGCCCACCAATGAGGCGTACGCGGTCGCGAAGATCGCGGGCATCAAGTTGTGTCAGGCGTACCGCCGACAGTACGGCTGCAACTTCATCTCGGCGATGCCCACGAATCTTTACGGGCCGAACGACAACTTCGACCTTACGAGCTCGCACGTGCTGCCAGCACTCATCCGGAAGTTCCACGACGCCAAGATCGACGGAACCCGCGACGTTGTTATCTGGGGGACAGGTACGCCTAAGCGCGAGCTCATGCATGTCGACGATCTGGCCGACGCGTGCGTATTCCTCATGGCGCACTACGACGAAGAGAGCCACATCAACGTCGGTACCGGCGAGGATCTGACGATCGCCGAGCTGGCCGAACTGGTCCGCGAGGTCGTCCATCCCGCCGCCGTTATCGCATTCGATACATCGAAGCCGGACGGCCCGCCCCGCAAGCTGCTCGACGTCTCGCGACTCCACCGCCTGGGTTGGACGCATAAGTTCGACCTGCGCGCTGGCGTCGAGGACACGTACCAGTGGTTCCTCGAGCACAAGAGCGAGGCGCGCCTCGAACAAGAGCATGTCGTCAGCCTTGGGACAGCTAACGGATGACGGCGCTGGTAGGCCTGAAACGTTCTAGGGTCAAGCGGCAAGGGCGGCCGACGCCCGGCATCGTTAGTATGTTACGAGGGCGCCGGTTGGCTGGAATAATGGCTGGCCCGAATATTCAGCTCACAATGACACGCAGACCGTAGCGCAGTAGCGCAAGTGCAGCGCCGCGCAATAGTCAACGCTGAAGACAACCCGCTTTTCGGTACGCGAATGAATATTGCTTCTCCAATCGTCAGGAAAGCTCTTCGTCTCCCCATGTCCGTAATAGTGGTCATCACCTGGCTTGCCGCAATCGGAACGGCGGAATGGTTCGACGCGGTGGCCGAGTCAGAGCCTCCGGCGTGGGACGCCTTTACTTATGCGCAAAAGGCTTCCAATTTCTGGGACGCGATCAGTCACGGAAAAGTTATGGGCCTCTTTGACTTGCAGCCCACGATACGCCCTCCAGGAACCGTTCTAATGTCCTATCCATTTGGATTTTCGAACTTTTATGGAGCGTATTACTTTCGGTCGGTCTTTATTCCACTTGTGCTTGTGATCGTCGCTGTCTACATCGTTGGCTACTTTCGTGATACGCCTGCGAGGACGAAATGGCTTCTGGCGGCGTTGGCAATCACGGTCGGCGGGATGCCCTTTATGTTTCAGTTCCAGGGTAACGGCGATATACCGTCTGCTGTCACCTGGGGTCTCGTTGACGGCTTTCTCGCGGGCGTAGGCGCAGTAGCAATTGGCTCGGCCCGGCGCAGCGTCACGAGCGTGTCTCCTTGGTGGGCGCTAGGGTCTAGTCTTGCGGCGGCTTTCTGTCTGTTGATCAAACCGGCCGGCCTGCTCGTCATGGCGATCGTCGCAGCAAGTTGGGTGATCCTTATTTCATTTCGAGTTCGCTGGAGATTTTCCAGATTATGGCGTGACCTGGAATTGCGCAGGCTGTGTCTTGTCTGGTTGATCGGAACCGCCGTTATTTATGGACTAACCATAGCCAGCGCTTTTTTTTCGCAGTATATGGGCGACGCCAACGTTACGTTCGGAGTCACAGCATTAGCTGTGCTGCAACAAGACTTCTCTGTGCCGGTCAACGTCGACAACTTAGAGCGGTTCTTCCATGTGAGTCTTGGGTATCCGATTATAGTGCTCGCCGGAGTGGGGCTGGCGTCAAGTGCGTGCACTCGAGGAGAACGCGGTGCCGCCGCAGTCGCGGCATTGTGCGGAGCGACCGGCATGTGGTTTTGGATTGTTGAAACCGGAATATCGCAGGTGCGCTATTTTGTGCCCTTTGGAGTCATGACGTTCATCGTTCTTGTCCCGTCCCTGCTTAGTCTGATGCAACGACTACCCGCGTGGCTAGGATTCATTTCTGCCGCTGCATCGATGCTAGCAACAGCGGCAATCACCTTACTGCTCATCGTTCCTCGACCGGCCGAGAGTTGGCAGCGGTCACTCGGCGTCAACCTGTCTTCAGGCGTCTTTCGCGCAGAGGATGAGCAGGCTCTTCAGTTGCTGACCACACTTCAAAATGAAGGCACGAAAGCCGCCTCGATTTATTTCGCGGACCTTTCTTCACCAGCGCGGAGTTTTGGAGCGATTGTCAATTATGCGACTTTTGTGAACTCGGCACTGCCGAGGCTATCCATTAAGTGGCCGGTGACCTGGCAGAGTCCAACGACGTTTCGACTCAGCGACGTCACGACGGCGGACTATTTGGCGTTCATACCAACTCATGATGCGGCTCAAGAGAAGCTGTCGTTGGAGTCAAGAACGGTGCCGGATTTGGCTGCCGAGGACTTGCTGATGAAAGCATGGTTCTCATCTTTGACTCCGAATGACGGCGTCGAGGTAATTTCAGAGACTCGTCTCCGGTTGCTTCGAATCACGGATCGGAATCGTGTCGAGCAAGCGATCAAGAAGCTCAGGGGAGCTCACGATTGGCGGGCGGTGTTTCTCGCCGCGAACCCAGAACAAGTGAGTGCACCAACCGGCAAGCATGCGGATTATGGAGGTGCAGTGGATACGGTCGCTTGCGGTGCAATCGGCGGATGGGTGTGGGACAGTGCAGATGCCAATGAGAGTATCTACGTCGTCATTCGCGTTGACGGCCAACCCATAGGGACGGTGCCGGCGACCAATTCCCGTCCCGATCTAAGAATGGGAACCGGCAACTACGGTTTCGTCGTTTCTGTTCCGTCCGCTTTCAAGGACGGTAAAGAACACAGCGTGAGCGCTCAGGTGTCAGGCGCCGGCGACGACATCAAAGTGTGGGAAAAAATAAAGCCGTCATTCAGGTGTGAATCGTAGCCGGCAAATTAGCCAGGGCGGGCTACGACGTTTAAACTGGAACCTTCCGGTATCATCTTGTGCAGCTTGACGGGGTTACTCGATACGGGGGTCTTGCCGTCGAGATAATAGAATTCATATTTCAACTCTTTCATTATATTTAGCAGTTCGGCGAGAGAGCGACCGCGTTCGACGAGCACGTAGGGGCATAATTCCATCAAGATGACTGGCCGAAAGGTGCGCAAAGCAGACGCGCTTCCGCCTAGGACATGGCATTCGAACCCATCAACGTCGAGTTTTATGAAGTCCACTCGATCAACAGCGGTCTTCTTCAGATAATCATCAAGCCGTTCGGACCGGCTTCCAGTCAGAGACTTCGGCCTGCCCAGGTGCTTGCTGTGATGCACCTCATCGTCACCGCTTAAGGGCCAGCTTGAATAAACGTCCGCTCCGATTTCGTCATCCGGATGGTCCGTGAGCATGATTTGCTCGGCAGTCACGCGTGAAGCGATGTCTGGATTCAAAGCCAGGTTCCGCTGGAACTTGTCGAAAGCGTAGGTGGTCGGCTCGAACGCGTATACCCGCCCGGCTTCACCAACGGCTCGTGCCAGGTGCAACGTGTGCGCCCCGACGTTCGCACCGATGTCCAGTACAACTCCCGCCGAAGGAACCAAACGGCGATATGCCGAAACAGTGGTTCGCTCAAATGCACCAAGCAAATAAATGGAAAAATCGATCCCCTCGTTCAAATCGAGCTGCCACCGCAGGCCGTCTCGTGTCACTTCAACGAGGTCGCTCCTGGCGCCTCCCGCCCATCGAACCGAATGAATTGCCTTTGAAAGAGCGGCCGCAAGCCGAATCTTGTTTTTTGTGCTCAGCATGGGGCGTAAGGAAAAATATTAGGGCCGTCACGCCGTGAGGATAACGTCCGTTCTCAGCCCGTCGTTGAGCCGCGCTCCTTACGGCGGCGCGGATGGGGCCCTTCTCTGCGGCCGATTATCGCCGATAGATGAGGAATCAACGGCTGCCGGCGAGTACCCATCGAGTTCGCGGCTGTAGAATTCGTCACGAGCATTCCGCTGTCGCCGCCAGTGCTGACGGTCTACTCGGGGTCGACGCCGAGCCGGGTTTTGATCTCCCGAATTGTCTCGTTCGCGATGGTCTCAAATTCTGGATGCGTCGCCTGCAGATAGTCGGGGATGCCGCGAGATCCAGGCATTCGGAGCACAGCGTCTTGAGTCCCCGCCGCTCTTGCAGTTCGGCGATGGGTGCCTGCGGGAAATTGCCGACGACGTCGGATTTCTGCATCGACGAGCCGCAGCGCAGCATGACGTTGCCCTCTATGTCCAGCGTCACCATATCGTCGAGCAACCGACAGTCGGGGTTCCGGTCCCGAGCCTTCACGTCAAGCGCGCGGTCGAGCAGACTGCCCCCGAAGTAGTTCCCCGATCTCGACGATCACATCCGGCTGCAGCCGGATGAGTTCCTGATAGATCCAGAAGTCCGTGGGGCTCAACCGACACGCTGGTGTCATGTTTTGGGGGTCCCAGACTCATCCTTTCAGATGACGCATCGGACGCAAACCTTCGGCAACTCTCGCATCCGTTGGCGCCCCAGCGGATCCTACTGGTTCGGTAGTATTCCGATGGTCGCCTGGCCTCGATCACGCCGCTCGCGCGTCGGTCGCGGATTATGACACCCGCCGCAGCACGTAGACGTCCTGGTGCCCCCACCAGAAGCCCTCCTGGAAATGAAGGAGCCGCATCCCTGACATTTCCGTGACTCGGCCGATCACGTAGGACGGCAGCGTGATTGAGCTTCCATACTCATCGGGCGGAAGGTCCTGCTGCTCACTTTCGGGCTTGAACCAGAAGCCGTCGGCGTCAATAGCTGGATTGCTGAAGCTGACACGGCTCCGTTCGCCGTGCACGGTGAAGATGAGAAGCCCATCGAGGGCGGTGTGACTCGCCAGCGCAGTCAGCCAGCGATGCCAACTCGACCGCGGCAAATGCGAGAAAAACGACAAGGCGAACACCACGTCGAAGCGCCGGCCAAGATCGAATTTCTCCGGCGTACCAACTGAGGTGGCGGCGAGAGTCCCCAGCGTGCCGTTGATGAAATCTACTGCATCGGGATGAATATCACAGGCGAGCACGCTGGCCTCTGGGGCGATTTTTTGCAGATGGCGCGTCACTCGACCAAAGCCTGCGGCGAACTCGAGGATCTGTGCGCCAGCGATTGGTCGTTGTGCCTCGACAAGGGCTCGAAACTTGCGCGCACAGTCGGCGCCATCGTCGAAATAGTTATCGATCGCAGCAGCCTTGGTAGGAAAGACTGAGAGATTGTACAGGAACCAAAAGATCCAATCCTTCGGATCAATCGCTCCGGATACACCGTGCCTCGTCGATGCCACATCGCAGGCGATCCTGGCATCATCCGTCAACTCAACCCGGTCGTACATGTCTTTGCCTCAGGCCCTCGCGGGGAATCGATGAGTGTTAAAAAGGCGCCGCTGGATTGTTTTTCGACGAGTATCGCACAACGAAGCGTGCTGGCGGAGAGCCTCCCCGATCAGCGATCACTGTCGTACAAACAAACGATCACCGTCGGGGCGACGGAGTGAAGACCGCCGCGACAGGACAACTCACGACCCCAGCCGGGGGACCTTGGCTTTGAACTTTTGCGCTTGACCCTTGTACAGTGCGCATTCTGTGGACTGGGTCTGTGGAAAGGTGTCACCCTTGAAGGTAGATAGAACGATTTCGTCGCATGACGGCATGTTCGCCGGGAACGTCGAGCACTACTTTTCCTGCGGTGAGTCCGCTTTAGGGGTTCTTCTCGAAGCGATTGAGTTGTCTGAGGCGCCGACGCCTGCAAGGATTCTTGATTTCGGTGCCGGCGCGGGTCGCGTGACCCGCTGGTTAAGGGCCGCGTTCCCCACATCAAGCATTTCGTGTTGCGATCTCAGAGCAGCGGACATGGAGTTTCTGCGTGTTTTGTGTAACGCAGACACCTGGACGGTCGGCTCAGACCTCGATGCCCTGACAATCCCGGGCCAGTACGACTTGATTTGGATCGGCTCGGTCATCACGCACCTCTCGGAGTCGAAGACGCACAAGCTTGTCGATCAGCTGCTGTCGGCGTGTGCTCCGGGTGGGCTGCTCGTCGTAAGCTTTCACGGACAGTTCGCCGTTGAGCGGCATGAAGGTACCGCGTTCAAATACATTGACGACGATGGCTGGGAGGAAATCAGACGGGGGTATAACGATAGGGGCTACGGGTATGCCGACTACAAGGGACAGCATGGCTACGGAATTTCTGTCTGTACCTCCAGCTGGATGAGTGCCCTCGTTAGCGGATTGCCAGGATCCCGTCTGGTGTTCTTGAAGTCACGTGCCTGGGACGGGCATCACGACGTCGTCGCGATTCAGAGGATGGAGTGACCTAAAAGGCCCTCCGTCATCTATCGAACGCCCGCGCCACGCCGCACATCAGCGCGAGCCCCTCGCCGAGTGTGACGCGCGGTTCCCAATTCAACTCCCGTCGAGCGAGTGAATTGTCGAGCACGTTCACCGGCACATCGAAACGACGGCTGGGACGGTACGTGCGAACCACCTCTCGGCCGACAGCGTGCCCGACCATGTCGACAAGGTCGTTGAGGCTCGTTCCGGTGCCCGTGCTGATGTTGAAGACGGACCGTTCACCGTCGTACGTCACCGCTCGAGCGAACGCCTCGGCGACGTCGCTCACGTATATGTAGTCGCGAACGACGGAGCCATCGCCCCAGATTTCCAGGGGCTGGCCATTCATCGCCTTGCTCAGAAAGGCTGCCACAGCTCCCTGCGCGGTTTCCACTCGCTGGCGCTGACCGAATGGGTTTGCCACCCGGAGAATCCTGACCTGCATCCCGTGCAGGTGTTGATACAGCAACAGGTATTTTTCGATTGCCAGCTTGCCGATACCGTAGGACACACGGGGTTCAGTGGGATGATTCTCGTCGATCGGCAGGTACTTGGGATCTCCGTAGACCGTCCCACCTGAGGAGATGAACACAATCTTGCGGACCTGCTTGGCCACCATCGAGCCGAGTAACTGCAAGGTCGCCACAAGGTTGCTCTGCACGTCGTAGACCATGTCGTCGTTCGAATTGCCTGGCAGCGTCGTGGAGATCAAATGCAGCACCAAGCCCACGCCGTCGATCGCGCGATCGACATCGTAGACGCTGGAAAAGTCCCCGGCAAACCACTCGACTTTCTCGTACTCGGTAAATACACGATAGGGCTCCACGCGAGGACGCTCGAAGATCCGGATGGCGTGCCCGTCGAGGAGAAGGCGATCGGTGATGGCCGAGCCGATGAATCCTCCGCCACCGAGAATCGCAATCTTCACCGCGTGACACCCGTCACGTTGGTAACAGCCGCACGCAGTGTTCCTCCCTGCAGTGTCAAGGGCAAGAGCCGCTCGATCGCGTGCAGCAACGTGCCGTCATACGGCAGTGGTTCCTGCGGATAGTCGTCCCACTGAAGGTTCAGGTTGATCAGGGGCGACAACGCGCAGGTTCGCGCCCAGAACATTGTCCCCACCGGAAAACTGAAGTGTTGGGGCAGCTCTTTGATCCCAATCTTCGAGGCCAGCGCCTCTGCAATGCCCCTGTTGGCATTCCAGCCCTGGGCGTGAGGATCGTCGGGAAAAACCATCCCGAGGGTTCGATCAGCGTTCATGGAAGCCAGGATGGCGTCGGCCATTGCTCCTGACCTGCCACCCAGCAGGTTCGTCAACAGGAATTCGAACCACGTCTTGCCGAGAGCCGCATCTTTCACCGCCTCGGTCTTTTTGGTGTGAATGTGGCCCACGTAGGCGTATTCGGAAAGGATTCTTCGACCGAACTGGGTCAGGAGCGGTCCGATGTCGCGTCCGCGATTCGGGACCAGCTCCAGCGCGGCGACCTTGCCTTCGTACCTCTCCAGATGCCGGGCCACCAGATCCTTTGCTTCTTCGTTGGTCACGCTGACGAGCAGATCGGGGCGACACCGATTCGACGAGAGGCGTGCCATGATATCGGGCAGCAGATCGGGATAGAAGACGTGCAGGTGAAGGGCGACGCTCTCGTTCGCCGGCAGCTCTCGCGCGTCGCCAACCTCGGCACTGATCACCGGGGAATTCCAGTGTCCCTGTGGCCTTCCCGCCCGGATGTAGTCTGCCGTCGGATCGGAATCTTCGACGGCGATGCCATGCTGCTCGAGGTAGACGCCTGGATGAAAACCGGAAAATGGCTTCCGTCGGCGGATGCCGCTCGCCCAGCTCCGGACGTGCAGCCGAACGGCAGCGTCGATTGACAGCGAAGGCATTTGCGGCGGCACCCCGAAGTCTGGGCGGTATAGACCTGAGTCGACGATCAAATCCACATCCTCCGCCTCGCGCTTGCTTCGACCAACTGCCCTCTGCGCAAGATCGTCGAGACGGATCACGTAATCGGTCATATTGAAGTAGGAGGTCGACGCGTGGCGTCCCTTCTCTCCGACTTCCTGACGCAGGCTTTTGGAGCTCGCCAGAGTTTGTATCTTGTCGGCCATGTCGCCAGTGTCAAGGTACCTTGCGACACAGCGATCGGCCAGGCCACAGTCCTTCAGGAAGTCAGCGATCCCGGTGGACTTGTCGAAGCAGAGCACGGGTTTCCCATGCGTGAGTGCATCAATCGCCACGTTCGGCATCGGATCCAGCCGCGAGGACATCAGAAAAATATCTGCCTCCCGATAGGCAGTCTCGATGGCCCGTGTCTCTCCGGCGAAAAAGACATAATCCTCGAGACCCGCCCGCTGAATCTGATCGGCAAGGTACGCTGAATAGTGCACGTCGCCCTCAGGATCATAGCCACTCCCGAGCCAGACGAAACGGCAATGGCTGGCTCCTGGAGCAGACACCACCCGCGCGGCGATCTCGATAAACAGATCTACGCCTTTGCGCAGGTGCACCGCTCCTGCGCCGAGGACGATCACAGGGCCATCGCCGGGCGCTCCAGGACGTATCCAGTGCCTGAGGCGTTCGCTTTCGTCCTCGAACTCTTTGTCAATGCCTTGCGGTCCAAGCGCGACACATCGACCCTGCGGAATCGTATGAAGGGATCGAGCATCCGCACATTCGGTGTGTTCCAACACGCTTTGTCGGGTGATGTTGGCCGAGAACACCGCCTCGCTCGACCAGAGAAGTGCCTCAGGAAACGCTTCCGGCGGTCGCGTGTAAGCGGCGAACTCGTGGACAAGGCTCACAACAGGCACAAAGCGAACGCCAAGCGCTTTCAACACGATGCGCGACTCGATGCTGTTCACGAACGCAAATCGGAAGCGAAATTGATCGTGCAGCCGTCCGATGACGGAGTCGGCTATAACGGGGTGCCGTCTCAGATGCGAAACGATTGTCACGGCGCCGGCCTGTTCGAACGAATCGACAAGGGGACCGTCACCGAGCAGTAGCGCCACCACGTTGTATCGTCCGGCCAGATTGGATACGAGATTAAGGCCTACCATCGGCGCGCCCGTTCTGCTCGCCTCGTGACTGACCACGAGCACCGAATCGCGGTCGGCGCGCATGTGATGTGTGCCGCTCATCTCAAGGTCGGGATACAAGTAGGCACGCCCTTCGAGACGCCCATGCTGCAAGTAGTGGGTGATCGCCTCGACGCCAACTTCAAGCAGATCAGGATTCAGCTCGAGGTAAGCGTCTGGGTCGAACCCCTGCGGAAGTCGAGATGAAACGTCATCGGCTGCCGAGCCGCGATCCGAACGAGCGTAGGTACGCCCTTCCTTGCGCCCGTAGCTCAAATAGTGATAGCGGGGATCCATGGCGCTCGCCGCCACATCAGGATTCAGCGCGAGGTAAGCGTCAGGGTCGAACCCTTTCGGAAGTCCAGTTGAAACACCTGCAGGTGCCGCCGGAGCGTCGGCAAAGCAAAAGGCACGCCCTTCCTCGCGCCCGCAGCTCAAGTAATGATGAGCCGGATCAATACCGCTCGCCGCCACATCAGGATTGAGTGAGAGATAGGCGATACGGTCGAACCCGTCTGGAAGTGTGTTTTCCTCAGCGCCTCCAGCGGCCAGGTTTCGCTCTACAGGTGTAGGCTCGCGCCGAAGACTCGCATTCGCCTCACTCGCAAAGGGCAGACGCATCGCCGAAAGCTCCTCATCGAGTGAGGATGGCGTCGAGACGCGGCGCCTGCCACGTCGGAACGCACGCAACGGGGACGTTATTCGCCACGAGTGGCTTCGCTCGTGCGTCGCGATTTGCGTCCTGAGCGTGGAAATCAAGGAGATGAGTTGCGCGATTCGATCTTGCGACGCTGCTCTTTGCGCGTCGAGAGCGGCCTCGGCTTCACGAACCGCACGTTCTAGCCGTTCCTCGGAGGCCGCATTGATTTCTGCCAAATCGCGGGACGTCGCCAGCTCGGAACGCGACTCCGCCAGATTCGCGTTCACCTCGAGCAGCTGGGTTCGCACCGTGTCAGCAGTCGAACGAGCGTCTTGGAGCTGGATGTCGTAAGCGGCGAGCTTCGCGTAGGCGTCCTTCAGCTGAGCGCCTTGACCAGCCACCGACTCGAGCACTCCGGTAACTCGATCGGCCTGATAGTCGAAGGGCATTCGAATCGGATCGACCGGCATTTCGTCGGGTGGAATGGCATCGCCGAAGCGCCGCGCGATTTCAGAGCTGCACTCGTCGACCACTCTGGCCAGAAACGGCTTGAGGTCAGAAGCCCAGTGATAACCGGAATGCTTATTACGGAATTCGTTGATCGCGGTTCGGAAGGTGCGCTCGGAGGCGCTGTAGCTGAGAAAGACCTCGTCCAGCTTGTCAATGTCGGGACGAGCACCATTCGCGGCTGCCGAAAACGCCGCGTAAACGTCGCCGACCCATGATGAACCAAAGGCCTCGGTCAGCTCGTCGCCACGCTGCCGGTGCAAATCGTGAGTGAGAAATTCCCGAATCGCATCGTCGTCGCGGTTTTCGAATCGAACCGAAAGCGCTTCGGAAATTCGGGAGATCTGCCTTGGGCAGTCCGCCAGGACGCTCGAGTACTCGACAAAAACGCGCGGATACATGCGCGAATGGCGTTCGGCCAGCAGGTTGTACTTGAGCCATAGCGCGTTTGACAATTCGAAGGAGGTACCGTCGCGCTTTGCCAGCGAGGCCGCGACCTCACTGGGGCGACGCACGGGAATGATGATCTTGACGTCAATCGACGAGCGACGCGCGGCTTCGAACCAGAAGTCGGCGAGCGCGACGATTCTCGGCTCCTTGATTACAGCGGGACGTGCATGCGGCACGGAATCGAGGAACGCGGCAATCCTGTCGATGAATGCGTCTTTGTCCGCACCGTCGAGACTACCATCGTCTTGAAGACGCAGCGACGGATCGTAGTAGGTCGAACCGTTGGCCGCCAGGAACTCCTCGTTCAGGCGCAATGCTTCGAGTGGTTCCCAGTGTCCCTTCGGGTTTCCGTCGTTGGGCCCCAGCAGTTGATCGGGTAACCACGCTCCACACATGGACAAGACCCGCGCGAGCGCCGAAGTGCCCGACCTGCCCATACCGAAGATGAAAATCGCCTGTCTTGTGAGCATGTGAATTGGGTGACCGAAGGATCAAGACTCTGCACGGTACCCGGAAAGAGGCGCAACTATCAACTTCCCTCAGCCTGCACAACGCGTGACGATCGGCCTACGACCATATGCAGTGGTTCGCGTGGTACCCTGCGCTTTTATCCGCACTTATGCGCACCTGCGCTTCGTGGCTCAGCCGTTCAGACCACGGGCCGCGGTTCGACCGGAATCTGCGCGACGAGCGCGAACGCCGGTCCGTGGACGTGATCCCGATCGACGAAGCCCTGCTCGATCTCGGTAAAGCCAAAGTGCCACAACGCTCGGATGATGTCGTCCTGCGTCAACCAGTACGCAAACGGCTGTGGTCCGCCGCAGAACGCGCCGCGGAGCCGGTCGGTAGCGTACTTGAATTTGTAGGCGGTGTATGTCAAGCCACGCGTCGTCCGTTCGATCGGCCGATCGAATCGCGCACTGACGTTGGCGCGTGAGCGCACGCTTTCGACATCGAAGAAATGGGTCCAGAGGTACAGCCGGCGACAGACCGTTGCCAGCCGTCCCAGGAGCTCCACCGGATCTTCCATGTGATAAAGCACGCCGCTCGCCACGGCCAAATCGAATTGCTCCTCCGCCTGCCGCAAATACTCGACGAAGTCGCCGTACAAGAAGGTCGCGTGCTTCAGGCCAAGCAGCTCCTTGCTCACCAGACACCGCAGGAACGACTTGGGATTTCCTTCGATGGCCGTAATCGATGCCGCTCCATTCTGCTCGAGAAGGTAAGTGTGCATCCCTTCGAGCGGTCCCAGTTCGTGCACACGTGATCCCGCGATGCCACCCCATTGCGAGATCGCCCATGTGAGCTTGGGATCGGCAAAGAGCGGGATCGCGCCGGCCTGACAGCCGTCGAGTGGGCGAGGAAACGCGCTAATCCACTCATCCTTGAAAAGATCGAGGGTTCCCTGGGCGGATGGGGCTGAGCGGAGATATTCGACGGGAGTGCGACGCAGCCCGCCGAGCCGCGTCAGGATGGGATTCGTGAGTCGGTAGAGAAGGTGTCTGGCCACGTCGAATGATATGATCTTCCTCGTTCACGTTTGCCCGAGGGCTGGAGTTCGGTCGCGCCGAACAGACCAGATACCGAGTGAAACCGAGAGCAGCACGCCGATAGCCGCACAAATCCACGCGATCGTCCAGTGGCGGGGGCGGTAAACGAACGTCACTTCCCAGATGCCGGCTGACGGAATGCTCACGCCTTTGAATGCGTGATTCACCCGGAGGTACGGCACGCGCTTGCCATTGAGCGTGGCACGGAAGTCGTCCTTGAGATAAGTCTCGGTGAGGACAGCCACGCCAGGGCCAGTGGCTCGAACCGTAAACATTGTCTTGTTGGCGCTGAGGCGATAATCGGTGGCGGCAGCCATGGTACGGGCGCGTTTGGGCAAACCGTAGATCTGACGCTGGGAAAAAAGATCGTCGGCGCTGACAGCAGCCAGTGGCGCCTTCTCTTCGCGTACGATTTGGATCAGTTCGGCCGGCGTCTGGTAGTTCCGCACGCCGTCAACGAAGAACGCCCGCGGCCACGCGCTCGGGCGGAATGCGATGTCGATGCGCGGGTCGAGGTCGTCTTCGGTCCGCAGCAGTCCGGGCGCGTGTTGGCCCTTGTTGGTCACGACCATTCCAACATTCAGCAAATCGAGCAAAGGTGAGAGACGATCGAGTGTCTCCGGAGCGACGACGGTGAGCCACGACCAGCCGAAGTGGTCGATGCCGCCGGCATCCAGCAAGTCCTCGTACGCCTTGATTTGAAGCGCATCCGGACCGCCGATCCCTTCCAGGCCGTACAGGGCCTGCGTTCCCTGAAACAGCAAAAAGCCGAGGCCAACGGTGCGGGTAGGCGTGGACTGGTTCCTGATCGCCTGCTCTATGGCAGGTGAATTTGCGGCAAGATTCAGGCGAGCGCCAGGCTGGGGCAGCAGGTGGTCGATTACGGGGCGCTCCGTGCGCAACTGCAGCCCTCCGGTATCGCTAAGCAGCAGGACGCATGCAACGATGCAGATTTGCGGCAGGGCACGTCCGGAGTGCCGCCGGAGAGCCGATAGCAAGAACGGTATTGAAACCACGATCGCCAGCACGCACGCATTCAGCCACTGGTCGAATCGGCTGAATGCGGGCCATCCGCCCGTGTAACTCAGCACGACGAGCCCGGCGATCGCCAACATGATCGTCAAAGGGACCCGGACAGAGCGGCCAGATCCGTAAAGCAATTGCGCTCCGCCTGCGGCGAGCACGAGAACCGGCACCGTCAGGGCGGCCATGACGACATCCCCGAAGTGAAAGATATTGCCAACGAGGGGGACCTGGACGAGGATCACCACGGGAATGATGCCAAAGGCCAGAGCAGTCAGCCCGATGGCGCTGATCGCGCAGGCAGCAAGCGCCGGTTTGGCTCGCAGCATCGCCGGCGCGAACAGCGTGCAGATCGCAAGGCCAACCGCCAGCGGTTGCAGCCCGGGCTGGAGCGAACCGGGCGTGAGGTTGCCCAGCACGAATGCGAGTGCCGCGTCTGTCGACGCGAAAATCACCCCAGGCGAGTCGGAAAAGCTTCGGCCCGCGGCGAGCGTATCGAGGAACACGAGCCAATGGGGAGTGCACAGCAGTAACGCGATCGCCGCGGCCGCCGCCGCGGCCAGCAGGCTTTTTAAACGGTTTTGCATCCCCATCGACGCCCGGGCGAGGAAGAGCGCGCCAGTCGCATAGCACGCGCCGAGCATGATCAGGGCCTCTTTCGGCGTCGAGGCGACGAGGGTGAGGCTGGTGGCAGCGACCAGCAGAAGCGCGACCCTCCATCGAGCCGCCCAACTGTCGACGGTCGCCATGAGGAACCAGCCCACCAGAATCCACGGCGCATAAGTCACGGTAAACACCGCAGCGTGGTTGAGCCGAAACGTGAACAGTCCGGCGAACGGAGCGACGGTGGCCGCCACCGCTGCAGGGAACATAGCGCCGGTCGCGAGCAGGCTGGCCACGCCGATGCCGAATGAAAACACCACGCGATGCGCGACGAACTTCAGGTCCCAGCCAACGGCGGGATCTGCGCTCGCCAGGGTCAGCCAATGGAGGGGGTCCAACAGAAATGACTGGCCCTGGCCCCACAACGCCCGGCCGGAACCGTTGTAGCGATTCCAGAGCGGAAAGTCTCCGTGGAGCAAGGCGTCCCGCTGGACTTTCGAGTAAGGCACAAAGGCCCACATGGTCGCACCGACGTCGCTGCCGCGTACATCTTCGAATCCTGGGTCGTTCGCGCCCGGAACGAAAGGTGAGGTCGAGTACAGCATCGAGACCGGCCCGTTTGCCGGTGAAACCAGACTGCGACCATTCAGCAGCAAGGGGTATGTAGATATGGCCGTGGCCACGATTGAGACGACGAGCAACGTCAGCATCGGGCTTGGCCGATGCCATTCCATCGACGCCTGAAAGCGGGCGGGCCATCGTGTCCGGGTCGACAGCCGCTCCACCGAGGCGACGGCCAAAAGCGCCAGCAGCCAATAAATCAGGAGGTGCTCGACGAGCTCTATGTTTGGCGTCGTCGCGGACTTCAGTTCAAGCGGCTCAGTCCAGTTGAAGAAAAAATACGGATCAATACTTCCCAGCGCGCTTTCGACCACGAGCTTGTCAGAGTCGCGCTGAACGACTTCGAGCTGATTCAGCTGCGAGATAGCTCGTATGTCCAGTTGCCTGATCCTTGCACCGGAGGGCCCGACTATCTCGGCGGACTCGATGGTGTAGCGGCCGCCGGTTTCGCCGGGATCCAATCGGAGCCCTCGCAGAGTGCCACTCGGAATGCGGAAGTCGTAACTCTTCATCCCGCCTGAGACAGACCGGCGCGATGAGTCTTCTTCGCGGATGCCCTTGCCGATATCGAAGAACAATTGACCGGCCGTCGGCATCGGAACGGCGAGGCGAACCCGAAGGAAATAGGCCTCGCCGCCAACGGTGGGCGCGACCTCGGTCCAGAGTAGGTACGGTGCCGCGAGAAGAAAGGCGAGCACGGCACGCGATATCCACATCTGTGTACGAAGTATACGAAAGGCAAACAGGCAGGTCGATAGACCCACACCATGGTCTGTGAGCGCAACGGGTCGGCAGCCCAGTGCGTTATGATCTCACCCGCATGCACGCATTTGTTACGGGGGGAGCCGGGTTCATCGGCAGCTCGCTCGTGGATCGGCTCCTCTCGGACGGTCACAACGTCACGGCGTTCGACAACTTTTCAACCGGTCTCCGTCGGTTTCTCGACAGCGCCGTTTCGAATCCACGCTTCACGCTCAGCGAGGGCGATACCCTCGACCTTGGTGCGCTCACCCGGGCCATGAACGGCTGTAATGTCGTTTTTCACCTCGCCGCCAACGCTGATGTTCGATTCGGCACGGAGCATCCGAAAAAGGACCTCGAGCAGAACACGATCGCGACCTTCAACGTGCTCGAAGCGATGCGTACCAATTCCATCACTCGTATCGCGTTCTCATCGACGGGTTCGGTCTATGGCGAGGCGACAGTCTTTCCGACGCCGGAAGACGCGCCGTTTCCCGTTCAGACGTCGCTGTATGGCGCATCGAAACTTGCCGGAGAAGGGCTCGATCGCTGCTTACGCCAGCGGCTTCGGCTTCGAGGGCTGCATCTTCAGGTTCGTGTCGATTCTCGGGGAGCGCTACACGCACGGACACGTGTTCGACTTCTACAAGAGCCTGCGAGCGGAGCCAACCCGCCTGAAAGTGCTTGGTAACGGCAGGCAGAGGAAGTCGTATCTGTACATCGGCGATTGCCTTGACGCGATGCTGCTGGCGATGTCCAAGGTGCACGGGACCATTGACGTCTTCAACCTTGGAACCAACGAGTACTGCGAGGTCAACGATTCCATCGGCTGGATCTGCGAACGCCTCGGCGTGAGCCCCGTTCGCGAGTACACCGGCGGCGACCGTGGGTGGATCGGGGACAACCCGTTCATCTTCCTCGACACCGCGAAGATCCGTGCGCTCGAATGGCAGCCGAAGCTTACCATCCGCGATGGCATTATCCGGACGCTCGACTACCTGCAGTCCAACCCCGCGATACTCGAATCGCGCGCATGAAGGTCGCCGTACTCGGACTATGGCACCTCGGGTCGGTCACGGCAGCCTGCGTGGCCGCAGCCGGTCATCAGGTGACCGGCTGGGATTCCGATGCCGGCACGATTGGCGCGTTGAACGCCGGACGCGCCCCGATCGCAGAGCCAGGTCTCGACGAGCTCGTGCGGTCGGGACTCACGTCTGGCCGGCTTCGATTCACCGACGACGCCAGGGTGGCCGTCGGAGACGCTGATGTCGTCTGGATCGCGTTCGACACGCCTGTCGACGATGATGATCGGGCCGACGTCGAGTACGTCATGCGCCAGGTTGCCGTGGCGCTCCCTTATCTGAGGGACGGCGCGGTTGTCGTCAGTTCGTCTCAGCTACCCGTCGGCAGCATCGCACGCCTCGAACGTGCTTTTGCTGAGACAGCCGGCGGCCGGCGCGTCTCCTTCGCGTGTTCTCCAGAGAACCTGCGCCTCGGCAAGGCAATCGATGTCTTCACGCATCCCGACCGCGTCATAATCGGCGTGCGGGATGACGCCGCGCAGGTAGTGCTGAAAAATCTGTTTCAACCAATCACCGACCATCTCGAGTGGATGTCGGTCGAATCGGCGGAGATGACCAAGCACGCGATCAACGCATTTCTGGCCACGTCCGTCGTCTTCATCAACGAGATCGCGGCGCTGTGCGAGGAGGCGGGCGCCGACGCCAAGGAGGTCGAACGCGGCCTGAAAACCGAAAAGCGCATCGGTCCTTATGCCTATCTCGGTCCCGGGACGGCGTTTGCCGGAGGCACATTGGCGCGAGACGTGGTCTTCCTTCGTGAACTGGGTCGGGCGGTGAACCGCCCGACGCCGCTCATGGCAGGCGTCGAGGTCTCCAATCGCGAGCACCGCGACTGGGCGCGTCGTCGGCTCGAGTCGATCGTGCCCCCACTGGCGGGTAAGACCGTTGCGGTCTGGGGGCTTACCTACAAGCCGGGCACTGACACGCTTCGCCGATCCACCGCTGTTGAACTGTGTCGATGGCTGGTCCACCAGGGGGTGCACGTGCGCGCTCACGACCCGGCGGCGAACGCGTTGCCCGATGATCTCGGGGCCGTTGCGCGAACGGCCTCCCCCGAGGATGCGGCAACTGGTGCTGACGCCCTCGTCGTCGCGACAGAGTGGCCCGACTACAGGTCCATTAATCTGGATATCCTGGCGGCCGCAATGACGGGACGGGTCGTGATCGACGGGAACCGATTTCTCGGCAACACGATTGGTCGCGACCGGCGATTTCGACTGGTGTCGGTGGGCGCCGCGGACATGCATGTCGGCGGCACCGGTTCGTGAATATGACGACGAGCTACTCACTCGCTGGGCGCTGCGCCCTCATTACCGGCGCCAATCAGGGGCTGGGCCTTGCAATCGCCAAGGCGTACGTGCACGGCGGCGCGTCGGTCATGCTGTGCGCCAGAGACGAAGCGCTGCTCGCTCGGGCGCGCGACGAAGTCGCGGCACAGGCCGGGCATGGCCAGCGCGTCTTCGCGATGCGCGCGGACGTATCGGTACAGTCCGACGTGATCGCACTGATCGAGGCGACGCTCGAGCGGCTCGGCGGGCTCCAGGTGCTGGTCAACAATGCCGGCGTATACGGCCCGATGGGACCGATCGATGAGATCGACTGGGACGAGTTCACACGCGCGATGGATATCAACATCAACGGCTCGGTGCTGCCGATGCGCGCCGTTCTGCCGCACTTCAAGCGACAGCGCTACGGAAAGGTCGTGCAACTGTCTGGCGGCGGAGCGACCAACCCTCTGCCCCGCATCACGGCCTATGCCGCGTCAAAGGCAGCGATCGTTCGGCTGGCAGAGAGCGTGGCCATCGATGTCAAGGACTTCGGTATCGACATCAACAGCGTCGCGCCGGGTGCGCTCAACACGCGCATGATGGGGCAGTTGCTCGGGGCTGGTGTCGAAGCTGTGGGTGAAGCGTTCCACAAGCGCATGGCCGCGATGGCCGAGGGCGGAACGACGCCGCTCGAGGTCGGTGCCGCCCTCGCGGTCTTCCTGGGCTCGGCAGACAGTGACGGCATCACCGGGCGGCTCATTTCTGCGCCATGGGATCCGTGGGAACGATTGCAGCAACATCGCGCTGCGCTCGATCCATCCGACATTTACACCTTGCGCCGAATCGTTCCAAGAGATCGCGGCCTGGGATGGGACGACCAACGATGACTCTTGGCGTAGCCATCGTGGGATGCGGACTGATCGGCCGCAAGCGGGCGGCGGCGCTCCCTGGCGGTCACGTCGTGGTGTGCGCGGATCTGGTGCGTGAGCGCGCCGAGGCGCTTGCAGACGGCGTCGGCGCCGAAGCCGCAACGCGCTGGCAGGATGCGGTCACACATCCTGGTGTGGACGTCGTCGTCGTGGCGACGACCAACGACGCTCTGGCAACCGTGACACAGGAGGCGCTCAACGCCGGGAAGCACGTGCTCGTCGAGAAGCCGGCCGCCCGTAACGTGGCCGAACTCGAACCGCTGATTGCGACGGCCTCGGCGAAGGGAGTCCGCGTTCGCGTTGGTTTCAACCATCGTTATCATCCGGCGCTGCAGAAGGCGCGCGAGATCGTAGACAGCGGCGCACTCGGGCCACTCATGTTCATGCGTGGGCGTTACGGGCACGGCGGCCGCGTCGGCTATGACCGCGAGTGGCGCGCAGATCCGGCGCTCTCCGGCGGCGGCGAGTTGATCGATCAGGGCGTTCATCTCATCGACCTCGCTCGCTGGTTCCTCGGTCCGTTCACGACGGTGGAGGGGTTTGCCGCGACCTACTTCTGGGACATGTCGGTCGACGACAATGCGTTTTTGACGCTCCGCACCGTCACCGGGCAGTGTGCGTTTCTGCACGTCAGCAGCAGCGAGTGGAAGAACCTGTTCTCGCTGGAGATCTACGGCCGCACGGGAAAGCTGGCCATCGACGGGCTGGGCGGCAGCTACGGCGTGGAGCGAATCACCTGGTACCAGATGCTGCCCGAAATGGGCCCGCCGGACACCGTCAGCTGGGAGTTTCCGCGGGGTGACCAGTCCTGGGCGCTCGAATTTGGCGAGTTCGTGAAGGACATCCGCGAAGGTCGCGAACCGGCCCCAGGCCTGCAGGACGCGAGAGCGGTTTTGGAAGCGGTCAGGACGATCTATGCACGTTCGGGTTATGCGACAACCTGAATTCGCGCGGAGTGTCGCAGTGCGACGATGATTATCACCCGTAGCCCTCTTCGGATCACGCTCGGTGGCGGCGGCACTGACCTCCCGTCCTACTACAAGGACCATGGTGGGTTCCTCGTCGCAGCCGCGATCGACAAGTACGTCTACGTTACGGTGATGCGGCCCTTCACGCCGGGTATTTTCCTCAAGTATTCGCAACTGGAGCACATCGAGCGGATCGATGACGTGCAGCACCGGCTCATTCGCGAGGCGCTGCTCGAACTCGACTTCAGGACTCCGCAAATCGAGATCACGACGCTCGCCGACATTCCGGCCGGAACCGGCCTCGGCTCGTCGGGCAGTTTCACGACAGCGCTCCTGAAAGCGCTGTACGCGCATCGGCGCCGCCTGCTCCATCCCAACGAACTCGCCGAACTGGCCTGCGACATCGAAATCAATCGCCTTGCCGAACCGGTTGGAAAGCAGGATCAGTACATCGCGGCGTTCGGTGGTGTGACCTGCTTTACTTTCAGCGGTGACGGCAGCGTCCAGGCCGAGCCGCTCCGGATGCCGATGGACGCGCTGTTCAATCTCGAGGACAACCTGCTGCTGTTCTTCACCGGCTTCTCGAGGAGTGCGGGCAGTATCCTCGCCGACCAGAAGAAGCGCAGCGAAACTCAAGATGGGGAGATGCTCGCCAATCTGCACGATGTGAAGGAACTCGGATTCCGATCCCGCGATGCGCTGATGCGGGGCGACATGGGGGGATTCGGGGCTCTGATGCACGAGCAGTGGGAGCAGAAAAAACGCCGCTCCGGCGGCATGAGCAACCCGCACATCGACGAGTGGTACGAGCTGGGGCTCGCGAACGGCGCGATTGGCGGCAAGCTGGTTGGGGCAGGTGGCGGCGGTTTCCTCCTGTTCTATTCGGAGGACCATCGTCGGCTGCGTGCCGCAATGTACAAGGCCGGCCTCGAGGAAGTGCGGTTCCGCTTCGACTTCGAAGGGACGAAGGTACTGCTGGCGTGAGCCTTCCGTTCGCAATTCTTGCTGGAGGTTTGGCCACTCGACTTCGGCCGGTGACTGAGACCATCCCGAAAAATCTCGTCGAGGTCGCGGACAAGCCGTTTGCCGTTCACCAGCTCGAACTCTTGCAGCAGCACGGAGTGAGAGACGTGGCGTGGCTCGTCGGATACCGTGCCGATCAGATCGAAACCGCACTCGGCGACGGCAGTCGGTGGGATATGCGGTTCACCTACGTTCACGATGGTCCGGCGCTGCTCGGGACCGGTGGCGCGATCCGGCGGGCCCTGCCGCACCTCGGCCCTGCCTTCTTCGTGATGTACGGCGACTCGTACCTGGAGTGCGACTTTGCGGACGTCGAACGTGTGTTCCTCGAGAGCCGGCACTCGGCTCTGATGACCGTTTACCGCAACGAAGGGCAATTCGACACGAGCAACGTGGAGTTCGAGAACGGTCGGATCATGCGCTACGACAAGAAGGTCCGCACCGACTCCATGCACCACATCGACTGGGGGCTTGGCGTGTTCCATTCGAGCGCATTCGATCCGTATCCGCCCGAACGATCTCTCGATCTCGCAACCGTCTATCAGGACCTCCTCGACGCCGATCAGCTCGCGGGTTACGAGGTGTCGAACCGGTTCTATGAAATAGGATCTCCAGCGGGAATCGCCGACACCGACACCTACCTGCGGCGAAAGGCGCAGCGACAGTAACGATGACCTATACCGAACGTCATCTACAGGAAGCCTCGCGCATTCTCCAACAACTCGATCACGAGGCCATCGAACACATGGTCGAGATCCTGGCCGGCGTCCGTGCGCGTGGCGGCCGGCTGTTCTTCCTCGGTGTCGGTGGCAGTGCGGGCAACTGCGGCCATGCGGTCAACGATTTCCGCAAGCTGGCCGGCTTCGAGGCCTACGCGCCGACCGACAACGTCTCGGAGTTAACCGCGCGGACCAACGACGAGGGATGGGACACCGTGTTCGTCGGCCTGGCTGAAGGGAAGCCGTCTACGGAAGGAAGACGCGGTCTTCGTGTTGTCGGTTGGCGGCGGCAGCCTCGAAAAGAACATCAGCCCCAACCTTGTACGCGCGTTGCAGCTTGCCAAAGAGGTCGGCGCAGCCATTGTCGGCGTGGTTGGTCGTGACGGGGGATTCACGGCGACGGTTGCTGATGCATGCGTCATCGTCCCGACGGTGAATCCGGAGACCGTCACGCCTCACAGCGAGGCGTTCCAGGCAGTCGTCTGGCACTTGCTCGTGTCGCACCCGGCGTTGAAGGCGAACGCGACGAAGTGGGAATCGACACGGTGACAGGTCCAGCGGTCTTCCTCGACCGTGACGGTGTGATCAATCGGGCCACGGTCCGGGAGGGTAAGCCGTATCCCCCGAGTGCGGCGGACGAGCTCGAGATTCTGCCAGGGGTTCCGGAAGCACTGCAGCGTCTCAAGGCCGCCGGCTACGCGCTCGTCGTCGTCACGAATCAGCCGGACATCGCCAGGGGCAGCACGTCGATGGCTGCCGTCGAGCGCATCAACGCGAGGCTGCACGCCCTCCTTCCGCTCGACGAAATCCGGATCTGCCCGCACGACGACGCAGACCACTGCGTGTGTCGGAAACCAAAGCCGGGACTTCTGCTGCAGGCACCCGCGCATGACATGGCGGCCAGCGTGATGGTGGGCGATAGGTGGCGTGACATCGAAGCCGGATATGCAGCCGGGTGCGGTGCGACAATCCTGATCGACTACGGATACGAGGAATCCATAACGGCAGCGCCGACCGTTCGTGTCCGATCGCTGGCTGAGGCGGCCGACTGGTTGATTACTTTCAGCGAGCGGCCCTGACGGCTGGACATATAGAAGCAGAGACCAACATGAAACTGATCGATTTCCGCACGAAGATCTACGCCGACGGCGCCGAGCTTTCGGGAATGCTGGCGATGTACCGTGAACCCCATATCAAGGGGTTTACCACCAACCCGACGCTGATGCGCAAGGCCGGCATCGTCGATTACCGTGGCTTCGCACACGAAGTGGTCACGGCCATTCCCGATCGACCAATCTCGTTCGAGGTCTTTTCGGACGAGTTCGCGGACATGGAGCGGCAGGCGCGCGAAATTGCCACGTGGGGCGAGCAGGTCTACGTCAAGATCCCGGTCACCAATACCCGTCGGGAGCCTGCTTATGACCTCGTGCGGCGATTGTCACACGCCGGGGTCAAGCTGAATGTGACCGCGATCATGACGCTCGAACAGGTGAAGGCAGTCGTAGAGGCGCTCAAGGGAGGCGCACCCTCGAACGTGTCGGTGTTTGCCGGCCGGATTGCCGACACTGGGCGCGATCCCGTCGCTCATATGAGGGCGGCTCTCGACATCCTGTCCGTCGAGCCGCGCGCCGAGCTGATTTGGGCGAGCCCTCGGGAACTCCTCAATGTCTTCCAGGCGCACGAGATTGGTTGTCACATCATCACAGTCACCAACGACATCCTGAAAAAGCTGTCACTGGTGGGAAAGGACTTGGGCGACTACTCGCTCGACACCGTGAAGATGTTCTACGACGACGCCACAGCGGCCGGATTCCGGATCTGATTCCGAAGCGATTGTTACACTGCCCGCCACCCGAATGTCACTCGCAGCGCCGTCGCTCGATCCACCCCACCTGAAGATCTGTCCGTTGTGCGGCCACGAACATCTCGTGTATCAGTTCGCCCACGAGATCACGCAGATCGTCCGCTGTGATGGATGCTCGCTGTTGATGCGAAATCCGCAGCCGTCAGACGCGCAACTCGGAGCCATCTACACCGACACCTATTTCCTCGGCACGTCTTCGGCGAAGCAGTCCGATATCGATGCGTTCGAAGAGGAGGTGCACGCGATCAAGCGCGCCACGGCCGCGGGGTATCTCGATCGCGTCGAGGCTTACCGCGGTTGGACACCACAAACACGTCGCGGCCGCCGACTGCTCGAAATCGGAAGCGGCCTTGGCGACATGCTGATTGAAGCGCGCGAGCGCGGCTATGACGTGACGGGCGTGGAATATGCCCAGGCCTCGGTCGATCGAGCGAACCTGCGGCTGGGCCAGAACGTGGTCGTGAGGGGTACCGTCGAGACCGCGTCGCTGATCGAAGGCACATTCGACGTCTGCGTGTTTGCCGACGTCATCGAGCACACGCGTGATCCACTGGCTGTCGTCACCCGAGCCTGGGACCTACTGAAGCCAGGGGGGACGCTTTTCGTCGCCACTCCGTCTCTCGACAGTTGGTCGGCGAAGCTGATGCGCCAGCGCTGGATGGAGTTCAAAGTCGAACACCTTTTCTACTTCGACGGTACGACGCTGGAATCGCTTCTGGTACGCGCAGGCTTTGAAGCGGTCCGGAGTGACAAGGGTCGCAAAACCCTCACGCCGGGTTACGTCATCGCGCACTTCGAACGGTTTCCGGTGCCGGGCATCTCACCGATCGGACGTCTGGCGAAGTCTGTATTGCCGAAAGCGATGCTGCAGCAGCGGATGACACTGGTCGCGAGCGGCGTCGATGTCCTCGCCCGGAAGTCCACGGCAGGCCCAATCGATCGTCGTCGGCCGAAGCTGTCCGTCATCATGCCCGTTTACAACGAGCGGAGAACGTTCGCGGACGTGGCGGGTCAGCTCGTCGCGAAAGTGATTGACGGCGTCGAGATGGAACTTCTGATCGTCGAGAGCCGCTCCACCGACGGGACTCAGGAGGAGGCTCAGAAGTTCGAAGGCAAGCGAGGCGTGACCGTCATCCACGAAGACCGGCCACGTGGAAAAGGTCACGCAGTACGCGCGGGCCTGGCTCGTGCGACCGGCGACTTCGTGCTCATTCAAGACGCGGATCTCGAGTACGACCTGAATGACTACGAAATTCTGCTGGAGCCGCTACGGACCTTCCGCAAAGCATTCGTCCTCGGCGCTCGCCACGGGATCGATGGCCGCAACTGGAAAATGCGCCACTTCGCCGACCAGGCGATGGTCAGTCGGGTGATGAACTTCGGCCACCTGTTCTTCACCGGACTCTTCAACGTCGTCTACGGCACCCGCCTCCGCGATCCGTTTACGATGTACAAGGTATTTCGCCGTGAATGTATTTCGGGGCTGACGTTCGAATCGAATCGTTTTGATTTCGACTGGGAACTGGTTGGCAAACTCGTTCGGGCAGGCTACAGGCCGCTCGAAATTCCAGTGAACTATTCATCACGATCGTTCAGTGAAGGAAAGAAAGTGAGTTTCTGGCGCGATCCTTTCACGTGGTTCAGGGCGTGTTTCAAGTATCGCTTCCAGCGGCTGGGCAAATAGCGTCCCAACGTTCGGGGCTAGGCGTGACCGATGCGCCAATAGACGCCGGTCCAATCGATCGGCACTATCGGCTCGGTAATGTGCTGGGCAGCGCGGAAGTCTTCGACGGCGAGACGACAGCGTGGCAACGCACCGAAGTCGTCGATGATCACGAATCCGCCTGGGGAGACTCTCGGATATAACGCCGAAAGCGCCTGGTACGTCGACTCATACATGTCCCCGTCCAGCCGCAGCACGGCAATCTGATCGATGGGAGCGGTGGTGAGTGTGTCGCGGAACCAGCCCGGCAGAAATCGCACCTGGTCGTCGAGCAGATCGTATCTGCGGAAGTTCGCTTGAACGACGTCCATCGGTACACCGAGGTACGGCGTGAACTGGGCGTGCACGTCGCCCGCGTCCTGCGGATACTGGTCCGGTGCAGGCTTGGGAAGACCCTCGAAAGAGTCAGCCAGCCAGACGCGTCGTCGGTCGTCACCAAGTGCCTTCAAGACGCCGCGCATCAGGATGGCGCAGCCGCCACGCCAGACACCGGTCTCGACGAGGTCGCCAGGAACCCCGTGGTGCAGCGCCGTGACGATGCAGTCCTGAAGATTGTCGAGACGTTGAAGCCCGACCATGGTTTCGGCTTCGGTCGGCCAGTCGCGGCCGATCGCTCGCACCGCCGGATCGAAGCTTCTGGTGTGCACAAGGTCCATTTCCCAGGCAGCGTCGGGAAAGAGCGTGCGTGTGAGACAGGCCTTCAAAAGTCGCAGGTACAAAGCAATAGCAGGCGAATCAGTCATGGTTGTTTTGGCGGCAAGAGCATATCGATCAGGGTGAAAATCAGCGATGCATTTATCGTACATCGCAGTCAGGCTCGTGCGGTGTTTCCCTGCGGTTTCTCCAGGGCTCGCGCCCGCGGATGCCGCCCAGAAAGCGTAGTTCGTTGCCTTCTGGGGCTTCGAGACGGCTTCAGCGCACCGCGGGTTGATGGGCGATCCAGGTGACGAGGGCCTGGAGCACAAGTCCAATACCACCAGCGAGCAAGCCACCGTTCACAACGGCGCGAAATCGTCCAGCGTCGAGACGCCGGTTCAGGGCCCGGCCGAGCGGTATCGCCAGTAGGACGGCCGGAAGCGACAGCAGATAGTAGCGGCTGACTCTTGCCGTCCATAACCCCGCGGCCCAGTATCCGATCATCCCGATCAGGCTGGCCGGCAGGAAGTATCCCTGCAAGGTCGCACGGAAACGCTCGGGCGGCCAGCGGCGCAGCGTGCCATAGACGACGAGCGGCGGCCCGTTCATCCCGTAGGCGCCGCCGAGTACGCCGGCGCTCACACCGAAGAACCACGCCTGGCGATCGTTGGTCAGTTGGTAGGCGGACGGACGCCGAAGCGCGGACGCCGCGAAGCACGCGACCAGCACGCCCAGCGTCCCTTTGACAATGAACTCGGAGACCTGGCGAAGCAGCAGCAGCCCAAGCGGGATGCCGAGCAGCGTGAAGAACACCAGCCACGCGGCGCTTCGGAAGTGGATGTGTCGCCAGTCCTGTATCACCACCACGGCGGCGACCGTGATCGAGACCAGCGTGGCGACCGGCGCCACCACCTCGACCGGCAGCATGAACGCCAGTATCGGCACCGCGATCAGCGCTTCGCCGAACCCGAGCGCGGAGCGAACCAGCGTGGCACCAAAGAACACCATCACGACGAGAAATGCGAGCGGGTTCACGGCAGCGATAGTGTCTCACTACCCGGCCCGCGCCGCAGACGGTCACGATCCTCGCCAACGTTAACTATTTTTTCTCGGTGCGCGTCGGGTACTTGGCGAAGATCTCCGAGACGGCCTCGTCGATCTCCGGCTTGAGCTTCGCCGAATCGGCCTCGGTGATTGGCTTGTCGATGCGCATCCGCACGAGGCGCGCCCGGCTGGCGGGATCGAGGAACGCCACCATCAGCGTACCGACTTGATTCTCCGGCCGCTTTCCCGAGGCGTCTTCTTTGCCGTTCACGTCCACGTCGGTTCGCGTGAGCGAGTAGTACGCGACCATCACATCGCCAGAACCGGTGACCGCTTTCGTCATCCCCACCCCGCCGAGCTCGTGATCGACAGCAGCCATGATCTCTGCGTCCACCTGCTTCAGCGCCGACGGCTGTCCCTTGGTCCACGAGTAGGTCTTGAACTTCGCGAAGTCCACTTGCTTGTCCACGGTGACGGTGACGCCGTATTTCGGCATCTGTGCGGCGGAAGCGACGATGGCCGCTCCCATTACCAATCCGGCGATGAGTGTTTTCATGCGGCAGCCTCGTGCAACGTGGGATTCAGGGCGGGACCCTCAGCGGAGCGCCGACAGGTCTATCCGGAGCGGGAGTCTATATCACGTCAAGGCACGTGCGTTCACAAAACAGATCAGCTGGGCTGTCGCACAGCACGCAGTGTCAGCTCAACCTGAGGCCGATCTTCCGTAAAATTTTCATCGCGACAAATGTTTCTCGTTCGACACGCAGACGACAGCGACCCGTCATACGCGATCCGTATCCTCCGACTTTCACTCAATGTTGGAGGTTCACATGAAGTCACACACACACGCTCGAAGATGGCGGAAGGCCGTCGCGCTCCTATCGACGATCGCCCTGACGACGCTCGGCGGCGGGTCCACCGGGCACGCTGCGGCCGACGGCGATCGAGCGGTCGACCAACTTCCCACCGAAACGCCGATCAAGCACGTCATCATCATCGTTGGCGAGAACCGCAGCTTCGATCACCTGTTCGCGACATACGAGCCGGTGCAGAAGCACGAGCGCGTTCTCAACCTGTTGTCGGAAGGGATCGTCAATGCCGACGGTACGCCTGGTCCGAACTTCGCGAAAGCGCAGCAATTCAAAATCGTCGCAGCGCCGAACGGCGGCAAGTTCTTCATCAGCGCCGATCTGACGCAGAAGCAGGTGTACGGCTTCCTGCCGCCACCTGATGTCGCCGGCGCGCCGAAAACGCCACCGTTCCTCGGAAAGACAGACGTCGGCCTCGGGCCCTCTACGTCAGCTGCACAGGCACTGCTCAGCACCGGCGGAACCGGCCTGTCGTTCTCGTCGGGCCCCGACACCCGCATTACCGGCGTGAACACACTGCCGCCCGGTCCGTTTCAAATGACCGGTCCGCTGATGCCGTACGACGCGTACACCGCGGACACGATTCATCAGTACTTCCAGATGGTTCAGCAGATGGATTGCGCCATCGACGAACAGCACGTCTCGCGCGGCAACCCGACGGGTTGTTTGCACGATCTCCAGTCGGCGATCACCACGACCTACAGCACGCCGTCGACCGGTACGCCGACTGACACGGGCCAGACGATGGCGTTCTTCAACATGCAGCAAGGCGACGTCCCGCTGTTCAAGCAACTTGCGGATGAATACACGATGAGCGACAACTACCACCAGCCGGTGTTGGGCGGTACGGGACCTGACAGCGTGCCGCTTGGCTTCGCGGACCAGGTGTTCTACAGCGACGGTGCCGGGAAACCGGTGACGCCGGCCGCCACGCTCATCTACAACCCCGACCCGCAGACCGGGACGCTGAACCTCTACACGAGGCGCGCGCAGTGGTTCAACTGCAGCGATCCGACGGCGCCGGGGATCGCACCGATCCTCTCCTATCTCGCGGCGCTGCCGTATCACGTGAATCCGCTGTGTGATCCGGGCGCCTACTACAACGCCGTCAACGTGAACCCGGCCTTCAATCCCGACGGCACGCCGAATACATCGACGACGAGCCGCGTTCCGCCAGTGACGCAGCGCAGCATCGGCGATGTGCTGAGCGCGGCGAACATCCCGTGGAAGTACTACGGGAACGGCTTCAATCCGGGCAACCTGGCCGGCTACTGCAACATCTGCAATCCGTTCGAATACCAGGCGAATTACCCGTCGCTCATCGCTGATCACATGCGCGACGTGACGGATCTGTTCACCGACATTCAGAACGGGACACTACCGGCGGTGTCGTATGTGAAGCCCGACGGCGCGCTGGACGGCCATCCGGCCTCCTCGAAGTTCGATCTGTTCGAAGCATTCGTGCAGAACATCCTCGACCTCGCGCAGGCGAATCCCGAAGAATGGAAGGAAACCGCGATCTTCGTGACCGTCGACGAAGGGGGCGGCTACTACGACTCTGGATTCATTCAGCCGGTCGACTTCTTCGGCACCGGCCCGCGCATCCCCATGATCGCCGTGTCGCCGTTCTCGCGCGGCGGTCACATCAGCCACGTCTACAACGAGCATTCGTCGTTCGTGAAGTTCGTCGAGCGTAACTGGAAGCTGCACACGACGCTGACGGGTCGCAGCCGCGACAACTTGCCTAACCCGAAGCAGGATAACGACGGCGACGCCGACGACTATGTGCCGCGCAACATGCCGGCGATCGGCGATCTGTTCGACCTGTTCGACTTCGGCGACAAGGTGCACGGCAACCCTCACAACACGGATCGTGATCACGATCGGGACGACCGCCGCTGACCGTCCCAGCGTGGGCCGGGTCTTCCGGGCCCGGCTCACGCGCGGTGGGTGCCACACGAATGCAGAGGCAACATGACATGACGCTGACGGGGCGCCGCCCGGCCAATTTTCGGAAAGAGATTACGGTCGGATCGCGCGATCGACCGCGGTGACGATCTCGTCGTCTGCCGCTTCCTTACGGCCGATCAGATCGTCGTCAACCCACACGGTGAACTCACCACGATCGCCGACGACAAGCGCCGGTACGACACCAACAGCCTGACTGATGAGCGCCGCCACACGGGCGGCGCGAGGGCCGTAGTTTCAGACTTGGCAATAACGGATGTAAATGCGCGGCATGATCAGCTCCGGCGCGATGGTTTAGTTCCCGACACGCCTCTCGAAGAGACCTCAAATCACCGACAGTATAACGGCGAAACCACTGGCTGGCGGCAGTTCCTCAAACGCGCGCTAGACTAGGGCAGCGAGGAGACGAATGAAAACCATCGGACTCATCGGTGCCGGCCACATCGGCAGTCAGGTTGCGCGCCTGGCTGTGAAGAACGGCTACAACGTCGTGATCAGCAACTCGCGCGGGCCGGAGACGCTCGCCGATCTCGTCACCGAGCTCGGCCCGCACGCGCGCGCTGCCACGCCGGATGAAGCCGCGCGCGCCGGCGACATCGTCGTCGTCACGATCCCGCTGAAAAATCTTCAGGACGTACCGGTGTCGCCGTTGGCCGGCAAGATCGTGATCGACACGCTCAACTACTATCCACAGCGCGATGGTCACATCGCCGCTCTCGATCGCGAGCAGACGACAACTGCCGAGATGGTCCAGCATCACTTGCCGTCATCACACGTCGTCAAGGCGTTCAATCACATCTACGCAGCGGAGTTGACGACGCACGGGCAGCCGGCGGGCACGCCGAACCGCCGCGCGCTGGCGATCGCGGGCAACGATCCCGCAGCGAACAAAACGGTTGCCGGATTGCTCGATCAGTTCGGCTTCGATACGGTCGATATGGGTCCTCTCAGCGAGAGCTGGCGTATTCAGCGCGACACCCCCGGCTATGGTCCGCGGCGCACGGCGGATGAACTGCGCAAGGACCTGGCGGCGGCGAAACGTCCGCCCGCTGGCTAGACTGGCGAAGTCGCGCGAGTCGAACGCATTTGTCGAATCGTGTGCTGAAACGTGACACCGATTCCGGGATCCTCCGGCCGGCGATCTATCAACGCATTGTCCAGCAGCGAGTTGCGCGAGAGCCGAGGTGGTCATGGCATTGCTAGGCCACCTTCGTGGATCAACTGGCGGGTGTCCTTGAATTCTCCGGCCTGATCCTCGCCGCCATCCTGACATCAGCCGTCGCGAAGCAGCGGACAAGCACGTGGGACTGGGCCACCATGCCGCCGTCCTTCGTCATCGAATTCGCTTCGTTACTGCTTCTCGGTCCGAACGCCACGATGCTCGTCGTGATCGCCGGGACGGTCACGCAATGGCGCGCAGCGGAGCGAACCCATCTCCGCCGACTGCTCGTGAACGCAGCCACCGTCATCGTGGCGATACAAGCGGCGGGCTTTGCATACCAATCCCTCGCTGGAACGACGGGCGGTGCATGGCCGTGGCAAGGCGTCCCTCTCGCGGCCGCGGTCATCGCGTATTGCCTGGTCAAGAGCGCGGCGGCGGAGATCGTCGCGCCTCTCTTCGCGAGACGGCCGATCAATCGATGGTGGCTGCAGAACACGCTTCGGGGCTGTCCAAGCTACGTCATCGGAGCGAGTCTCGCGGTCGGACTCGTTGAGGCGATCGACCGGAGGATGTGGGAAGTTCTGCCGGTAGCCGCCGTACCGCTGTATTTCGTCTACCGTGCGTACTGCGCTCAACTGAACCGCCTTGAAGAAGATCAACGGCGTCGCGAGGTCATCGACTCGCTGGATCAGGGCATCTCCGTCATCGACGGAAATGGCAGGGTCACGCTCTGGAACGATGTCCTCGAGCGAATCCTGGGCTGTCCCCGCGACCAGGCGCTGGGCCGGTCGCTTGTGGATGTGGCGCCGGCCCTGGGCAAGACCAGCCTCCGGCGAGCGATCGACGATGCGTTGACAGATCGAAAGGCCCGGACGCTTGCCCATCTCCGGCTCGCGTCCGCCACGAGCGTGCGGATTCTGCGGGTCAGCATCCTTCCCGTGGTCGACGGTGTGACGCTGCTTTGGCACGATGTCACTCAGCAGACGCACGGGGAAGAGCTCCTCAAGCGGACCGCCGAGCGGCTTGCGCTTGCCGCGGCCGGGGCGAATGACGGGTTGTGGGAATGGAATCTTCGGAGCCAGGAGTTCTACTGTTCGGACCGATGGAGGGCGATGATGGGCCTGTCCACGCCCGCCGTCATCGGTCGTCCCGAGGAATGGATGGACCGTGTCCATGTGGACGATGTCGCGTCATTCAAGGAGGCGCTCGACGCGCATCTTTCCGGCAAGACGGAGATCCTTCTGCACGAGCACCGGCTTCGTCACGAGGACGGCACCTACCGGCCGTTCCTCTGTCGCGGCATCGCGGTGTGCGACGCCGGTCGCCGCCCGGCCCGCATCGCAGGATCGCTGACCGATACGAGCGACCGCACAGGGGCGCAGGCGCGGCTCCACAATGTCGCGTTCCCGGATCCGCTGACCGGGCTGTGCAACCGCGCGGTCTTCGTGGAGGGGCTCGGGCGACGCCTCGCCGAGTTCAAGAAACGGCGCGCCGGCAGCCGGTTCGCGACGCTCTATGTGGACCTGGACCGCTTCAAGGTCGTCAACGATAGTCTCGGCCACGCGGTCGGCGACGAGCTGCTCACGGCAGTGTCGCGTCGCCTCGAGTCGTGTCTGCGCCCGGGAGACGCCATCGCCAGACTCGGCGGAGATGAGTTCGCGATTCTCCTGAGCGAGCTCGAGGACGCCACTCAGGCCAACTCCATCGCCTTTCGCATTCAGGACACGTTGAGCGCGCCGTTCGCCATCGACGGGCGGGAAGTCTTCACGTCCGCGAGCATCGGCATCGCCTTCGGCGGCGTCCATTACAACAGTCCTGACGAGATGATGCGCGATGCGGACACGGCCATGTATCACGCGAAGTCGCGCGGCAAGGCGCGCCACGAGCTGTTCGATGCGGACATGCACGCGCGCGAGCTCGACCGCGTCGGACTCGAGAACGACCTGCGACGCGCAGTCAAGAACTGCGACTTCGAGGTTGTCTATCAGCCGATCGTGCTGCTGGCCTCGGGGATGTGCGTCGGATTCGAATCCCTGGTCCGATGGACACGCAACGGGACGCCGATCTCCCCGGTCACCTTCATCCCGCTCGCCGAGGAGCTCGGGATCATCGAGCCGCTCGGCACGTGGGTGCTCCAGCAGGCGTGCTCCACGTTCGCCGACTGGCGGCGGCGGTTCCCTGCCAGCGGCCTCGACTACATCACCGTCAACGTGTCCAGCCGTCAGCTCATGCAGCAGAATTTCCTGTTGCTCGTCGAGCAGGCCGTTCAACACGCCCGATTGAAGCCGAGCCATCTCCGTCTCGAAATCACCGAGACCGCCCTGATGGACAGCCCCCGGGACGCTGCGAAGCTGCTCGGCGAGCTGCGTGAGTTCGGCGCGAAGATTTATCTCGACGATTTCGGGTGCGGTTACTCGTCGCTGAGTCACCTGCACAAGCTTCCGGTCGACGCGCTCAAGATCGACCGTTCGTTCGTGGCGAGCCTGCTGCTTCCCGACCGCCCGGCGATTGTCGAGAGCATCCTCGCGCTGGCTCGAACGCTCAACACCAGCGTGGTCGCCGAAGGGATCGAGGAAGAGAAACAAGCGCGCGAGCTCGTGCGCCTGGGGTGCACGCACGCACAGGGATACCTCTTCTCGCGTCCGCTTTCGATCAGCGCGGTCGAGGATCTTCTCGTGGCCAATCGTCCCCTCGGACCGCGGAAATCCGCCGAAGTTGAACGAACGGCTGACGACGCGCACGACACTGACTTTCAGGTCGCGGCTTACCAGTAGCCCGGTCGCGCGTAGAATCGCACGATGAAGAGACTCCGTCTCGTCGTCGGCTTGCTGCTTTTCGCAATCCCGCGGTTCGCCCTGGCCCAGAATCCACAGTTCGCGGGGACCTGGAAAGTCAACGTCGCGAAATCCACGTACGAGCCGGGCGCCGCGCCTAAGAATGAAACCCTTCGATTCGAGCCAGACAATGAGAGGCGTCTCGACTGTCACCAGCAGGGGCAGGTCAATCAGGATGTGATCTACGAGAAGCAGTAGCGCCGCTGCCGTCGTGACACGCCAGATCATTTCTACATTGGGACGTCGTGATCCCGAAACCGGCCAGTCTGCAGGCGCGAACGGTGCATCATCGAGCCATTCGCCGGGCACGAAATTGGCTTAGCCGGCACTCATGATGATCCGCGGCTCCGCCTTCCTTTGTATCGCGCTCCTCTCCGCGCAAGGCGTGGCTCCCGACCTCGGGCGGGTGAACGACCCGAACAACTGGCGAGTCATCGACGCCGACGCCAGCGTGGAGGGGCCGGTCGTGCAATTGAAACCGCATGGCGATCCGGCCGTCGGTAGCAACATCGGTTTGGCACTCCTGCAGAATGTGAAGTTCTCGGAGGGCACACTGGAGATCGATTTGCGCGGCGCCGGTCAGCAGCAAGCGAGTTTCCTCGGCCTGGCGTTCGGCGTGGTTGACGCGAGGACCTTCGAAGCGGTGTACTTTCGTCCGTTTCGATTCGCGGACGACGACGCGGACGCGCGCGGTCACGCCGTTCAGTACGTCGCGTGGCCCGAGTACACCTGGGAGAGGCTGCGCAGGGACAAGCCTGGCGTTTACGAAACCGCCATCGAGCCCGTTCCGGATCCCGCCGGGTGGTTTCACGTCCGCATCGAAGTGACGAAGGCAAGAGTCAGCGTCTCGATCGATGGTGGCGCGCACCCCTGTCTGGTGGTCGATCGGTTGGGGCATCGAGAAGGCGAGGTCGGCTTGTGGGTGGACAGTATGCCCGGCGCCTTCCGCAATCTCCGCATCCAACCAGCGAGATAGCCGATAGCCGTCGCTCGATCTTCAGCGACGAACCGTTTGAGGGCCTGCAGGTACCGCTGTGGGATAGCAGCGCATGCGCACCGCCAGACTCTGGATGGCGATCGTTCGGGAATGTTATGCTCGCGTGCCACCACGAGGAGCATTGCAATGTCCAGCGAGACCGTCACCGACTTCACGACAGTCGATAGCAGTAAGGATCCGCAGTTCTTCGTGCGATTTCTCGACGCCGCCAACAAGCTGCTGAGCATCTCAGCGAGCAAGGACATCATGCTTGACGGCTTGCGGTTGCGGAACGGCGCGCGCGTTCTCGATCTGGGGTGTGGCCTCGGCGATGATGCGTTCCAGATCGCCGAGCGGGTCGGCGCGGGCGGGCGCGTGACCGGCGTCGATGTCAGCACCAGCATGATCGATGAAGCCCGGCGTCGCGCCCTCGAGCGCGGATTGCCGGTCGACTTCGAAGTCGGCGACTCGCAGGCGTTGCGCTTCGATACCGGTACGTTCGACGGCGTCCGCGCGGAACGGATGCTCATGCACGTGCCGGATGCTGAGCGCGCGATCGGAGAAATGGCCCGCGTCCTCGCTCCGGGCGGGCGCATTTCCGTATTCGATTTCGATTGGGAGACTCAGGTCTGCGATTCGCCGTACAAGGATACGACGCGGACCATTGCGCTGACATTCTGCGACGGGATGAAGAACGGCTGGATCGGTCGCCACATGCCTCGCTTCTTCAAGTCGCACGGGATCACGGACATCGCTGTGAAGAACGAAACTGTGTTCGTGACCTACGAGTTCCTGAAACTGCTTCTCGGGGGGCACGTCGCGCGCCTGCACGACACCGGCGTCGTCTCACGCGATGAGGCCAATCGGTGGTGGACAGCGCTCGCCGAGGCCGATCGGGACGGCACGTTCCTCTACGGCTTCACGGCGTTCATCGTGTCGGGAACCAAGGCCTGACCGAAAGTGCTTTTTAGCCCTGACGCGGCAGGAGGCCCAGCTCCTGTATCCGACGAGTCAGGTCCTGATGATGTCTCAGCGTATGCAGTCGCGAAGAATGCGCGTCGGTCGAATCCGCTGCACTTGCATACGCCTCGAACAACGCCCTCACGGCGCTACTTGCCTCAGTCATGCCGCATCCTTTCGGCGGATGAAGTGATCTCGCGAGCCAGCGGGTGACACCGGCTCAGTTTGTCGGATAGTCTGACAAGAGCCGCGCGAATCCTGGTAGAAATCTCGACGCGGAGGGATGGCCGAGTGGTCGATGGCGGAGGTCTCTGAAAACGCCGGCGACGATGACCGTTCGCCTTTCGTGCCTCAAGAACATGCCAACCCCCCGTGTCTCGGCGGAGCGCGAAAACGACCGGCCGCCAGGGTGGCGTTTGCGGAGACGACGAAGGGACTGGCATGCAGAGACAGGTCGAGTTAGTTCCGATGCACCAGGCGGCAGACAGGCCGCGTCCCCGCGCCGACGTCGTCTTTGTGCACGGTCTCATGGGCGGCGCGTTAACTACATGGACCGCAGAGGCCGCTAACGGCAAGCCGAGTAGCTGCTGGCCACAATGGATCGCAGACGATTTCCCCGAGGTGAGCGTCTGGAGCGTCGGCTACCCCACGACTGTCAGTGAGTGGGTCGGGCGCTCGATGCCACTATCGGATTTCGCTGTAGATATCAAAGACTTACTTCTTCTCAAACAGGTCGGCGTTGACCGTCCGCTGGTCTTTGTTGGCCACAGCCTGGGCGGCCTTCTCATCAAGAAGATAATCCTCGACTCGGCGAGCGACTCGCGGCCGCGGGACAAGCCTTTGGCGGACAATACGCGCGCCATCATGTTTCTCGCGACGCCGCATACCGGATCCGATCTTCCCGCACTCGCCAAGTTCCTAGAGGCGCTCGCGGAGAATGTGCTGAGCGCGGGCGCCGGGGCCGTGGTCGGTGTGCCGTCGGGCATCGCCGCGTTCGTCGCGAAGATGTTCGGTCGCCGCAAAAGCACCACTATGAGCGAACTACAGCGCGACGCGCCCGCGCTGAGGGACCTGAACAGCCGATTCCGCCAGTACGTGGAGTTGCGACGCGATGCTAACCCGATTGCGATCAGCGTCTACTACGAAACCCAGCCGACCTGGGGCCTACAGGTCGTCACGGAATCCAGCGCCGACCCTGGATTACCGACCGCCGATCTAGTCCCGCTGCTGGCGAATCACATCGAGATCTGCAAGTTTGCTGAGAAGGGGGACGCCGCGCGGCCATATCTGCGGCTTTCGCAGCTGCTTTCGTCAATCATTTCGACGTCGAGTCCGCCGGTGCGACCCCTGCCCGCAGCGTCGGCAGGCGACAGTACGCAGACGGCGGCTTCAATCCGACCGGAACCCGCCGGGGAGCCGCCGGATGCAGCAATTGCGGGCCCGCGCCCAGCGACGCTTGCAGTCGCGGAATGCGGCCTCGATGACCCGGGTGCGCGTGTCATCGTCGTCGCCTGCGTCGTAACCGACGAACCGGAAGAGCTCGTCAAGGCCTTGGAGGAAATGCGGATGTCCGCCGCGCGCGATCCGCTCACTCCCGAGGCGGCAAAGCGAGCGGCCCGAACCGCCGATCTTACGACCCTCTTCGCCGCCGCCGCCCTGAGACCGCGGCTGCTCGACCGGCTGGCGACAATTCCCTTTTCGGGTTATGTATATTTTGGCGAGCGGGCGAGCTTGGGTCACGTTTCGACCGAAGAGGTGAGACGTCGATTTCTCGTTCAGCCGCTGGCCGACCGGATGCGCAAGAAGAGCCGTTTTATTGCCACGGCGCATGGAAACCGCGCCGATCTGCCGACGTCGCTGGCGATCGCCGCCAAGCAGGTCAGCGCGGAGCAGCATCGAGTGCTGCCGGCAGTCGAGCTCGGCTCGGCCAAAGAGCGCCGCAGCAGAGTGCTCGCCGATTTTGCGCTGTTCGTTGGATCAGTCGCGACGCGCCATCTGTCGGCGCCGCAGGATGAGGACGCCATCGTCCTCTACGAACATCTGCGAACCCGGCTGCTGTTCGTCAAGAATGTCGCCACGAACGAGGTCCATACGCGCGATCGAAACCCTCTAGGCTGAGGTCTGGCCGCCTACCCGTCGCCCTGTTCCTTGCGCAGTTCGTACGATTTCTTGCTGCCCACCCGAAACTGCTCTCTGAACTTCTTGGCGACATCCGGCTCGATCGACTGGACATACCGCAGCATCCCTTCCAGTCCCAGATGACCGCTGACTACAGGACGCGTGGCCCGGCGAGAAAAATGTGCATCGGTGCCGAATCTCTCCACGAAGTGCAGGACGAGGCGCAGCCGTCGCTTGAGGCGACGCGGTGCGCGCGGCCCCATCGCATCGCCGACGTGCAGTCCGGTGACGAACTGTTTTCGGCCGCGATGCTGAACGTAGCAGGTTCCGTCGCGAAGCTCGAAACCGTGCCGCCTGAGGATGGCCATGATGGCATTCGGTTCAGGAACGTCGTCGCCGGAAAAGGTGAGATCGTCGGCATACCGCGTATAGGTCGCGCCGCAGCTTCCGGCGAGGGTGAGCATCGCGTTGTCGAGTTCCGAGCATACGAGATTCGCGAGCGCGGGCGCGCAACGCGTTCCCTGGCGCAATCTTCCGTCGATCGTGCACAAGCGGGCCAGAAGGTCGGCGATGTCGTCGCGCGCGCCGAGCGAGACGAATCCGAATTTCACCTGATCCAGGGTGATCGCGTCGAAAAACCCCTGGATGTCGGCATGCAACACGAGGCGGGTGCCCACATGGCGCCGCGCGTTGGTCACGATAGAGCGCTTCTGCACGAATCCCTGAACGTGGTCGTTGAACGACGTGCTCTGGATGACCATCGTCGCCAATATCTTGTGTGCGCTCGACAGCCAATCGTGACGCGCCTTGTGCACCACCCGGAACTGGCCAGCGCGCCGCCGGCCTCGTTTCGGGATCTTGAGCTGAATATAAAATGCGGCTTGGGACGTCGCTTCGGCGTACGACTTAAGGTACTCGGCCGAAACGCCGAGCGCGCGCGTCACCGTGTCGTTGTCGCGCAGATCAGAAATGCGTGTCATTACTGACGGAAAGCGGCGACGGCAGGATGGAACTCTGTGAGGTCTCAAAACTCGGACGCGGAATCACGCCCCAGGATAGAAATCCCGACCTGTCATCCGCCGCCGTCGCCGAGAGAGGCTAACACATCCGAGCACGGCCGGAAATGGTGTGACGTGCCGTCTGCTGCTGAACCTCGGTAGCATTTACCGGCCGGGTGCTGGTGCGCTCGGGTCGTCGCCGCGAACGATTGCGACTCCATTACCGATGTCGTTCATACGATCGACTGCACCGGCGTCTACGGGCGGAGTCATCAGTCTGTCAGTGTTGTCCACGTGACAAGCCGAGCAGTCTCGGTGCGAATCAAGCCGAGCAGCCGTGGACGTCTGACCGAGGGGGGCGGGCTACAATGGCGAAGCAGGTGTGTCACGAACCGTCCCCGCCGACCCGCGCGTTACACATCCGGCGACACGCGAGTCAGAATTGGCGGGCTTTTGGACGTTCATACGAATTCAGGCGCCGGCGGATATTTCGAGGCTGAGTACGCGGAGGGTGCGAGTCCGACGATGAAGACGTTCAAGAAAACGCGGGCGCTGAACGTCTACTTTGAAAGAGTTCCCCGCCTGCCTGACGGGGAAGCTTACGCTACGACCTGAGGTCTCGCGAATTCGAGGGATGGCCCGAAGTGCCGCCGGCGACTGCGACCGAGGCGATGACCGGACTGTCCGCCCGTCGGGCACGCGGCCTTAGCGCTGCCGCTCTTCGGCGCGGGCGCCGCGGAGAATGCCCTCGATCGCGTAATTCCCCTCGTGGCACTCGACCGGAAAGATCCTCGCCTGCAGCGCGCGGAAGGACCACTCGGCCGTCGACGGCGTCGCCCAGGTGTCGGGATCGTGGGGCGTCGCGATGTTTAGTTCAGCGAAGGGTCAAGGCAAAGAAACTCGCGACCGCTTCGACGGTCTGTGCCTTCAGTCGCGGGTCGCCGCCATAGAAGCCGTAGCCGTGATCAGCGCCCGCGATCCTCACGATTTCGATGCCAGCACTCTTCTTCGCCGCATTCGCGACCCGTCTAATGATTTCGAACGGGATCACGGTATCCGCGTCGCCGGTGGCGATGAGGATGCGTCCCGGAAAGGCGGCGATGGCTGAAAGGCTCCGGGTCGCCGCGTTGTCCGTGTACCATTTGGCACTCAGGTCCTGGTCCTGGCCATAGGGTGTCGTAATGACGATATGGCCCTCGGCTTTAGCCTTCGCCGCCTCCTCCGCATACGTTTGCGGGCTCGGCGAAAAATTTGGATCGTCGTTGCCATTGGTGCCAAGAGGAGCAAGGAGGCCGAGGGATCTGTAGCCCGACGAGGCGGAAAGGATGGCCACCCGTCCGCCCATGCTGTAGCCGAACATCCCCACCGACTTGGTGTCGATCGCCGCGTTTGCGATCGCGTACGCGCGAGCCGCAGCCACGTCGGCCATCATGTTCGTGATGTTGTTCTCGGTGAAGGGCTCGACGCTCGCGCCGCATCCGGGGAAGTCCATCCGGATGCTCGCAACGCCGCGCGCAGCGAGCGTCTCCGCGATCGCGGTAAATCCACCGTTTTCGTCCTTGCTGCCGCCGTGACCGTGGGCCATGACTACGAGCGGATACTGGCCCGTGACCTTGGGAGCCGTGAGAACGGCAGGCACACGAACACCGCGCGAAACCAGGGTCACCGTCGTGGCCGTGAAGTCGAATGGACCGACTTGTCTGTCACTGCCTTGGCCGGATGCGCTGAGCATCAGCGCGCACGGCAAGACAACCAAGAACGCTCGCATCACCACTCCTGTGGTCTGTGAGGGAAGTGGGCGAGATTCTAGTTGCTGCACCGCCAGTGACAAGCGCCAACCGACGGTCGAAATCCGCGCTGGTAAGTCTTCGCCAGGGCGGACTTAGGGCGGGACGCCTGCGGCGGAAAAATCTCTACCGGCGGAGTGGTCGATGCTGTAGAGTCGTGCCGCAGTCGCATAAGACGGCAATTCGAGTGAATGGAGTTGTGAGCATGAAGCGCAATCGACTCTCCGGTTGGATGTTGGCGATGGGGATCATCTTGGCCCCGCACGTGTCGGAGGCCCAAATGACGTGGAACGCCAACGTCGGGGCAGAATCGAAAGATCAGGGCGTGCAGGCAGACGCCTTCCTCGCCAATGAACTTTGGATTTCCGAAGGCGACAGCATCAAGTGGACATTTGTTCCCAAGAACGAGATCCACACGGTCACGTTCTTGAAGCCCGCGCAAGTCCGCCCGCCGTTCGCCGGGCCGCCTGGATCGTTTGGTTGCCAGCCCGGTACCCCGGCCGGCAGCGGCACACAGATGAGCGGCGCCGACTATGATGGCAGCGGCTGCGTGAATAGCGGTCCCATGGCGGCTGGGGCCACTTACACCGTGACGTTCCCGACCAAGGGAAACTACAAGTTGGTGTGTCTGGTCCACACGGACATGAACGGAACCATTCATGTGCTTCCCACGGGCACGCCGCTGCCTCACGAACAGAATTTCTATGACGACCTGGCGCGCGATGAGGCGCGCGATATTCTGGCGGACCGCGACGAGCGTGGACGAAGCGATCAGGACGACCAGGGCACTCTGCGCCATGCGGTGACGGCGGGCGTCGGTGAGATGGTCGCGACGGGCGGCGGACGCCAGTACCGCGCCGTGGTGCGATTTCTCCAGGGCACGATTCGAGTCCATGTTGGAGATACCGTGGAGTGGACCAATCTGGACCCGACCGAGCCGCATACCGTGACCTTTGGGACCGAGCCTGGCAACCCCATGATGGTCGTAGGCGCCGCGCCGGCGGCTGACGGAGCGCTTCAAGGCACCATCACTGCTCCCTCTGACAGCGTGAGCTCGGGGTTCCTCGCTGCCGCGCCGCAAGACCAAATCGGGAGCCCGCAAAATGCTCCAGGTACGTCGCGTATCCGCATCACCTTTACCAAGGCCGGCACCTACAAGTACATCTGCGCGCTGCACGACGTCGACGGCATGCTGGGTACAGTGATTGTGAGCAAGTAGGACGTGCTGAACCCGCGGGTTTCGTTCAGGGCACTGCTCGTTCTGACGTTTCTGCTCGGGACGGTTCACGGTGGATCGGCTCAGGGAACCAGAGGGAATCCTGAGCCGGTCCGCACGGACGGCACGGAATCTCCATATCGCGGCGGGCTCGTTTCTCCACCCCTGCCCAAACCAAAATTCACACTGACCGATACCAGCGGCGCCGCGTTCGATTTTGGTGCAAGAACGCAGGGGTACGTCACGCTGCTGTTTTTTGGCTACACCAATTGCCCGGACATGTGCCCGATGCAGATGCACATGATCGGGCAAGCATTCAAGAAGTTGCCCGCGGTCGTCGTGGACCAATTCAAGGTGGTGTTCGTGACGACGGATCCTGCGCGGGATAGCCCTCAGACCATGCGCGCGTGGCTCGACAATTTCGACAAGCGTTTCATTGGTCTTACCGGGAACGATGCAGCGATCGACGCAGCACAGACCGCGGCAAATCTCTCGCCGGCAAGGAAATCTCCCGTCCGCCCGGATGGCTCGTATGACGTCGGTCACGCCGCATTTGTCCTCGCCTACACGAAGGATAATCTGGCGCACGTCATCTACCCTGTCGGTTTGGCACTGGAAGACTGGGTGCACGATCTGCCGTATCTTGCCAAGGAGCAGGGAAGCCGCCGCTAGATGTAACCCTGCGGCTCCATTGTGAGGCTCACGATGTCCAGTCCGACCCCGACTGCCTCTGTCACTGTGCGTCGCGCGCGACCAGAAGACGCGGAAACTTGCGGTCGCATCTGTTACGAGGCATTTGCGACGATCAACCGCGCACACAATTTTCCGGCGGACTTCCCGTCGCCCGAAGCCGGCATCGGTCTGCTCAGCATGTTGTTCTCACATCCCGGCTTCTACTGCATCGTGGCCGACGTGGAAGGCCGGACTGTCGGGAGCAATTGCCTGGATGAGCGATCCGTCGTGGCTGGGCTCGGACCGATCACCGTCGACCCAGGCGTCCAGAACTGCGGCGTCGGGCGGCTGTTGATGCTCGCGTTGATGGAACGGGCGCGCGAGCGGGGCTTCGCCGGCGTCCGGCTGCTGCAGTCGGCGTTTCACAACCGCTCGCTTTCCCTCTATTCAAAGCTTGGCTTCGATGCCAAAGAACCCATGTCGGTGATGCATGGCCTTCCGCTCCGGGTACTGTTGGCCGGCTGTGACGTTCGTCCCGCGACACTCGAAGACGTCGAGGAAGCCAGCCGGATTTGTGAGCGGGTCCACGGCTTCAGCCGCGCCGGCGAACTGCGTGAGTCCGTCAGCCAGGGTTCGGCGCTGGTCGTGTCGCGCCATGGCCGCATCACCGGGTACGCCGCCGGCTTCGGATACTTCGGTCACGCAGTGGGGGAATCCAACGTGGACGTGAAAGCGTTGATTGGCGCCGCCGAGAACGTGAGCGGTCCGGGCGTCATCATACCGACGCGAAACGCGGACTTGTTCCGCTGGTGCCTGAGTCAAGGGATGCGTGTGCTCCATCCGATGACGCTGATGTCCACCGGCCTGTACTCCGAACCCGCCGGCGCGTATTTGCCATCGGTGTTGTACTGACGCGGGAGTGGCCCCGGTTCCAGCGATAGGGATCTGGGATCTACCAAGGAGGCTCAATGATTCGGGCGGGATTTGAGACGATAGATCGGACTCAGACTCGAACGGTAGTGGTCAAGGCCGCGGAGGAGACCGGCGGACGTGGGTGGGTCCTCGAGGTGCATTGTCCCGAGGGTGCACCTGCAGCTTCTCCCGCCCATATCCATGACACCTGGATCGAGACGTTCGAGATCCTCGAGGGGACGGCCGCTTATCTGTTGGCGGGCGAGCAGCGGACGTTGAGGAAAGGGGAGAACGTTCTCATGCCGGCAGGCGTTCCGCACGTCCACCCGTGGAACACGGGGGCGGACAAGATGGTCTACCGTCAGACCAATGACTTCGGAGCGACGACTCCTGATGCGGTGACGGAGGTGCTGGGCGCGTTTGCAACGCTGAATGGACTGGCTCGCGAAGGGCGCCTTGGGAAGAGCGGCTTACCAAAGAATCCCCTTCAGTTTGTTGCGACAGGCCGGATTTACACGAAGCACGGCATCTACGACGCAGCGTTCCCAATTCCGGTCCAGAAGGGGTTCGCCGCCGCACTCGGACCGCTGGCGGAAGCGCTTGGGTACCGAGGCGTCTACGATCGGTACTTGCGTTAGGCAGTTTGTGCCTCCTGATGATGCGCTCTGCTGAGGTTCATTCTGCAGCTGCAGGTCGACCGCTGACCCAACTGATGCCGATGTCCGCCGCGGAACGGAGACGATCCGCGAGCTGCGCACCGTGATGCTGGATGTGACGGACGTTCACGAATTGATGCTCCAGCTTCGACATGCGGTACCAACTGAAACCGCTCTCCGCGCTGTCTAGATCGAGCGCGTCCACCGCGTCATCGACCATGCGATCGCAGAAAGACCAGTACTCGAGCACCTCCGCTTGTGTGTATGGGTCGCCCGCGATCCCGTCATCGGGGCCTCGATGGTGCGCCCACCGCTGAAACGCCGCTTCGTCCCGCTGCAAATACAGGTGCGTAAAGAACAGCGTGTGATACGCCACCTGCCAGAACGCGTTCTTGTGATCGGCATTCGACCACTCGTCTGCAGGACAGCGCTCGATGGCCTCACGCAGCATCGCGAGCGCAGCGTGATACTGGCTCTTGAGAACGGATCGGAATCTGGCATCCGTCACGGCGGGTCACATCCTACATCTGACGCCATTGCGAGACACCGGCAAACGTGAAGAGTGTGCGTCATCGGATCGGCCGTTTTGCCACACTCGCGAAATTCCCCGTAAGTCCGCATGTTCCCGCGGGGATCGCCGGTCGTTGCGTTAGTGACACTGCGGGTGACACCGAGGCGGTTTGTCGTGATGAGCGCTCCGCCGAACGTCGGCTACGGAAACGCCTTGATGAAAGCCTGATACAAGGAGAACGCCGGGCGATTCGACCAATCGGGTCTGGTGATTCCTGATCCGCACGTGAGCGGGGTCGGGGGATCGTACAGGGCGTAAAAGAGAACGGACGTCCACCACGCGCGCCGCGGCTGGAAGGCCTGAAGCACTTTCTGATAGAGAAGCGCCTGGCCCACCTCTCCAAATGTGGTCTGACATGGCGTGATGCCGGACTCGCTCAGCCACACGTCCTTCCCCATCGCAAACGGCCGCACGCCCTGATCCATGAACGCTTCGAGCGGCGGGCCATCCGGGTACCAGTGAACGGTGACGACGTCGAACAGACTACCGACCGTCTGCATCACCGCCCTGAACCAGCCACTCGGAATCGCGTGATGGCTCACGTCGGGCCCGAGCACGATCGCGGATGGATTTGCAGCGTGGATGGCCGATTCGGCCGTGCGCACGAGTTGTTCGTACGAGGCGAGATCGCCGTTCTTCAGGTAACTGTCAAGGTTTGGCTCGTTCCACACGCCCCACAACACCACATCGTCCTTGTAGCGATCGACGGTCGCGAAGACAAAGTCGTACCAGTCCTGCATGCGAAGCGGCGGCGTGTTGAACGCTGCACCGCCATTCGCCCATCCGGGTGTGTACGCGAGCGTGCCGACAATCGCCCGGTTCGTCCGACGTGCCTGATCACGCCAGTCGTCCGCAAAGGACCAGTTGAAGCAGCTTTTGCAGTTCGGCTCGATCACGTCCCACCCGTATACGACACGGACGAGGCCGGCGCCAAGTTCGGACATCTTGTCGGTGGTACGACTGGCGGCGTCGTGCGCGTCCATGCCGAAATGCCCGTAATGCGCGTAGATGCTGTCGAGCGGGGACGTGCGGGCCTGCGCAAATGCAGGACTGCCAGCCGACAGGAGGAGCACGACGATCGCCAGGACGAATCTGATCACGGCGCGAGACCTCGTGGTTGTGCCCATAGAATAGCGCGAGTGAGAATCACATCTCCGATGCGACTGACGCGCGCGTGCCTGCTCTGCGCGATGGCTCTTGCCGTGCCTCAAACCGTGCTGGGCCAGAGCGCGCCGGCGCCCGGCCAGTGGCAGTTGTCGGGCGGCTATTCCTTGATGGTGGAGAGCGACGTCACCGAAAAAGAGACGTTTCCAGCGGGATGGGCGATCGCGGCGGCCGCGCATCTCAATCGCTGGCTCTCAGTCGCCGCGGACGTCGATGGGCAGTACGACACCATTCCTTCGTTCGGAAGTGACTTTCACCTGGCATCGCACGCGTTCAGCGGCGGTCTTCGCGCTTCGACGCGACTCGGTCGGGTCGTCGAGTTCGGCCAGTTCCTCGCCGGCGTCGTCCGCTCCAGCGGCACGGTTTTCGGAGTCACGGACGTGACGACGCAGAGGGTCGTTCAGCCAGGAATTGGCTTCGAATTTCCCTTTGCCGCGAGCTGGGCGATCAGCGGGGAGCTCGACGTGCGGTTCATGTCCACCGGTCAGGAAATTCGCGTCGTCACGGGAATCGTCCGCGCCTTCCGCTGAAAAGCCGAGGCGAGCTCTTCCTGACTGCAGCGCATGTCGTTCAGGGCGCGGCGTCAGTCGGCGATGTCGCGCTCGGCCAGCTCACGGTGCCAGTGGGAGACAGTCGCTACGACGTGGCAACGGATTGGGAGGTATTCGAGGGATCGACGTCCTGGACGCAAACCGCAGACAGATCTCGCGAACGAGTTGGAGAACGGTTCCTTTGATCCAGTATGCGTGCTTCCCATCACTCCGCATCGCAGTTTGGAGGCCGCGAATGATCAAGGTGAGCGTGATGTACCCAAATTCGCCTGGGGCGCGATTCGACCACGAGTACTACCGCGACAAGCACATGCCTCTGCTGAAGGCGCGCATGGGCAGCAGTTGCAAGTACTACACCGTCGACAAAGGATTGGCCGGCGGCACGCCAGGGGCTCCCGCGACGTACGTTGCTATGTGTCACTTTTTCTGCGACTCGGTCGAGGCGTATCAACGGGGCTTTTCGCCTTACGCGCAGGAGATCATGGGCGATATTCCGAACTACACCGACGTGAGTCCCGTGGTTCAGATCAGTGAAGTGGTGGTCGAGCGAAGTTAACGGAGACGGTCTTGCCTCGTAGCGTTTAGCAATCCGGGATTCGGATCCGGTTTCGGAGGTTTTGTTACACGCTCTTATGATAAGAGTCTCTGCGAGCGCTGCGTTCTCCGCTTGGATCTTCTGGGGAGTGACATGAAACAGAGTGCAGCGTCGGTCGTCGCCATCGTGCTCGCGTCCATAGTCTCAAGCCACATGCGAGGTGCGACTCCTGTGCCGAACCCAATCGTCACTGCGCCGGTGACCGGCGGCACGCACGGCGCACCGTTTGGTGGATTCACCGCCGCTGACACGCCGGCCGGCTACGTGGAAGAGGAGCGGTTTTTTTCCGGGACGGCGACCGCCTACAAGAAGCAGGGGACGTGGGGCATCGACGGACGCTGGACGCCTGAAATGGCGACGACCGCGCCTTACAAGGTGCGCCTGGTCGTTCGCCGGCCTAAAGATGCCGCGAAATTCAACGGCATCGTCGTCGTCGAGTGGCTGAACGTCACGGCGCAGGCGGAAGGCGCTGCGGACTACATGCAGATGGCGGGGGAGCTGACGCGTGAGGGCTATGCGTGGGTCGGCGTTGGCGCGCAAGCCGTTGGCGTCAACGCGCCGCGCTCGGGACTCAAAGCATGGGACGCCGAGCGCTACGGCTCGCTCGTGCATCCCGGCGACGGCTACTCGTACGACATCTTCTCGCAGGCGGCGCAGGCGCTTCGTCATCCGAACAGCGTCGATCCGCTCGGCGGTCTGCGGATTCGTCACATGATCGCGACCGGGCGGTCGCAGTCCGCGTTCCGTCTCGTGACCTACATCAACGCGTTCCATCCGCTGACGCACGCCTTCGACGGCTACTTCGTCCACAGCCGCGGCAGCAACGCCGCGGGGACGTCGGCGGATGCGCTCGCGCGCGACGAGGACGCGCCGATTCCTGCAGGTGCGCACATCCGGACCGATATCGACGTGCCGATCTTCGATCTCCAGACGGAAGGCGACATGGCAGCGCTGCGCGCGCACCTCACGCATCAGGAACCGTTCGCGAAGTACCGTCGCTGGGAAATCGCGGGCGCGGCGCACGCCGAGACGCCGCGTTGGGTCGCGGAAGTGCCGCCTCCGCTCGACATGGGACCGGGGTGTTTGTTCCCGGTCAACTCCGCGCCGCATCATGCCGTCGTCAAGGCGGCGCTCCATGCGATGACACTTTGGGTGCGGGACGGCGTCGTGCCGAAGCACTCCCCGGCCATTCAGCTCGGCGATCCGGCCGCGCCGGATCCGATCGTCCGCGACGAGTTCGGCAACGCGAAAGGCGGCATCCGCTTGCCGGAGCTCGAAGCGCCCGTCGCGATGCTTGACGGCACGCGCAGCAACAACGTCGCGCAGCAGACGCCGGGCGGCCAGAATTTCTGCTATCTGTTCGGCCGCACGGTGCCGTTCGACCAGGCACGGTTGATGTCGCTGTATCCGTCGCATCAGGTGTTCGTCGATCGCTTCACGAAGGCAGTCGACGCGCTCGAACGCGATGGCTACCTGCTCAAGCCGGAAGCGGACGAGGCCCGCAAGGCCGCGCGCGACTCGCACATCGGTCGGTGATCGTCAACGAACCCGTGTGAGTACCGTCGTGAACGCCGTGCGGAGGTCTTTCACACCGACGTGCCGTGATGGACTTGAAAAACGGATCGGCCGAATCGACGAATCCGCGAAATTCCCAGTAAAGTCCCCACGTCGCGGCAGATAGGGCGCAATGATCGACTCGCGTCCCGCGGTGTCCTGACCGTCCCGTGGTGTCCCTACCGCTACGCTGGCGGTGAACAGACAGACTGAACCCACGACGGCCTGTCTGGGGCTGAGCTCGGCGATCCCTTCAAGTCTTCGGTAATCCCATCGCCGTTACCCGCGAGGGTCCTGTTATCGGCTCCCTGCGAACATGTGGCCCCGTCGCACGTCTAACGATTCATCCTGGGAACGACCGAATCGTCTCACCGTCCGTCGCCGTTGGTCTGGCTGGAGCGGCTGTGGCAGGACCTCCGGTACGGCTGCCGACTTCTGGCGGCCAGTCCCGGGTTTACGGCGGTCGCGGTCCTGTCACTTGCCGTGGGCATTGGCGCCAACTGCGCGATCTTTAGCTTCGCCGACGCGCTGGTCCTGCGGCCGCTGCCAGTCCCCCAGCCGGGCGAAGTGTTCACGGTCGGCTCGACGACCGCGGTCGAGGCCTTCGGCGCGAGTTCGATCGTCTCCTCGTATCCGGATTACGTGGACGTCCGCGACCGAAGCCGCAGCTTTGACGGCCTGGCCGGGTTCACCTACGTGACGGCTGGATTCGCGACCAGTCGGACGGCAACGCCCAGACTCAAGATGGGCATGCTCACCAGCGGCAACTTTTTCGAGGTGATGCGGGTCACGCCGGCGGTCGGCAGGGCATTCCGGTCCGATGAGAATCAAGTGCCGGGTCGCGATGCCGTCGTCATCCTCGGCCACGTCCTCTGGGAGCAGGAATTCGCGTCGGATCCCTCGGCGCTGGGCCGCCGCATCGAGCTCGACGGCCATGATTTCACAGTGATCGGCGTCGCTCCCGCGGAGTTCACCGGCCTCGATCAGGCCGCGCGCGCCGACTTCTTTGTCCCGATCATGATGTCCGCGCAGCTCCTGAGCGATCCGAAAGCCGCCTCGCTCCAGTCGCGCGACGCGCGCAACCTGACGCTCAAAGGCCGCCTCGCGCGCGGCGTTTTGCAGGCGACGGCCCAAGCCGAGTTGACAACGATCGGGACGGACCTCGCCCGCGCGTATCCCGACACGAACAAGAATCGGCGTCTCGTCGTCCGGACGGAGCTGCAGGCGCGGATGGCCGAGGATCCGCCGGACGCGACGCTTGTCGCGATGCTGGCGACGCTGGCGCTCGCGGTCCTATTCGTCGCTTGCGCGAATGTCGCGGGCCTGCTCACGAGCCGCGCCCCCGCGCGCGCGAGAGAAATGGCGTTACGTCTCGCCATCGGCGCGGGCCGGGGCCGCCTGGTGCGTCAGTTGGTCACCGAGAGTCTCTTAATCGCGATCGCCGGCGGCGTTGCCGGCCTGGGCATCGGTTACGCCGGCATGATGCTGTTCCGGCAGATCGAGATACCGACCGATCTACCAATCACGCTTGCGTTCCAGATGGATCACCGCGCGCTTGTGTTTAGTCTCGTGGTGTCGGTCGCGAGCGCCGTCCTCTTTGGTCTCGTCCCGGCGCTGCAAGCCACGCGCACGGACCTAACGGCGGTGATGAAGGCCGGCGATAGCGTGGCGCCCGGCCGGCGGCGCCGTTGGGGCCGCGCGATACTCGTCGGCGGCCAAGTCGCCATCTCTGTCGTCGTCCTCGTTGTGGCGCTATTCATGTACCGCGGCTTCGCGCGCATGCTCGCCAACGGCCCGGGGTATCGGACGGATCACCTGCTGCTGATGAGCGTCGACACGAGCCTTATTCGCTACACCGACGCGCAGTCGGCGCAGTTCTTCAAGGAGGCCGCCGATCGCGCGCGCGAAGTGCCCGGTGTCGTCAACGTCGCGCTGTCGACCGCGCTGCCGATGGCGAACGACTCGATCGGCGCCGAGACGGTCGTGCCGGAGGGGTACTCATTCCCTGCCGACAAGGACAACGTGACCGTCTTCGCAACCCACATCGACGAGCATTATGTCGCCACGATGGGGCTGACGCTCCTTCGAGGCCGCAACTTCACCGTGGGTGATAACGCCACCACCCCACGGGTCGCCCTCGTGAACGACCAGTTCGCGAAACACTACTGGCCGAATCAGGATCCGATCGGCAAGCGCCTCAGATTGACCGATCAGGATCGGAGTTGGGTGCAAGTGGTCGGCCTCGTCAAGATGAGCAAATACCTGTTCATCGCCGAGCCGCCGACCGACTTTCTGTACCTCCCGTACCGGCAGAAACCAGTGCAGCGGATGGCGTTCATCGTGCAATCGGTTGGCGAGCCGGCGAGTCTTGCGTCGCCGTTGCGCGATGTGGTCCATGGGCTGGACGCGAGTCTGCCAGTCTTCAACGTCCGGACGATGGAAGCGCTGTATCGGATACGCGCGATCAGCGTCTTCCATGTGCTCATCGGAACCGTGGCGGCGCTGGGCCTGATGGGCCTCGGTCTCGCGATCGTCGGCCTCTACGGGCTGGTGGCGTATGCCGCAAGCCGACGCACGCGCGAGATCGGCATTCGCATCGCGATCGGCGCGGACGCGCGCGACGTGTTGCAGCTGGTGCTCCGTCAGGGCGTCCTCCTGGCTGTGGCGGGTCTCGCGGTCGGGCTCGTGGCGAGCGTCGGCACCGGGGCGCTGCTCCGTGCTGCGTTCCCGTCCGGCGACAATCAGCGCGACGTGGCCTCGTTGCTGATCGTCATTCCGATCGTGCTGGCGGTCACGTCGCTCGCGGCGTTTATTCCCGCATGGCGTGCCTCGCGGATCAACCCGACGCAAGCGCTGCGGCACGACTAGCGTCGTCGCGCCGAGCAGGGATCAACCTGATACTGACCTCGATCGAGGAGCGAAAACGGTCGCGGGAGCTAAACAATCGATTTGCGCTCGGCACCCTCGTCACCTTGTTCTCGGCCAAGGCCTGAATTTCCACACCAATGACGAACCGATCCATGCCTAGCCGGTTCGTACGGTTTGGTAGGCTACGTCTCGTCCCTGCGACGGCGCGCCGAACGCCGTCCCGCGGAGAGCAGGATCGCGATCCCCACCAAGTTCATCGCCACGACGGTCATCGTGATCTTGAAGGCGAACGTGGACACGCTCTCCACCTGGATGATCGGGAACACCGACAGCACGATGTAGAGCACAGTCATCAGCAGCCCGGACAGCGACGCCAGCCGCAGCCACAGCGGTGGTCTCGGCGTGACGGTGTGCAGCCCGAACAGCGGGATTGCAAACATCACCACGTACGTCAGCGCGTAGAAGATGCCACTGGCGTTGAACACCAGCTGAAACGCTTCGGCCTGCCCCACGCCGATGAGGCTCAGCGACGCGATCCCGAACGACGCCGCGCCGACGAGGATGATCGAGTTCACCGGCGTCTTGTAGGTCGCGTGGAGACGGCTGAACCAGGCCGGCAGTAGGTGATCCCATCCGGCCACCATCGGCAGCCGCGTCACTGCGGTGAAGGCCACGCTCGCCTGGCCGACGCGCATCGCCAGCGTCATCAGAATCGCCGCGGTCACCAGTGGCGCGGCGATGCCGAACGGCCCGTAGCCGACGCGCAGCACCTGCGCCACGGGTCCGATCAGGTCGATCTCGTTGGCGGGCACGTAGGCCACCACCGTGCTGGTGCCGAGGACGAACATCAACGCGATGATTGGCGCGGCGATGAACACCGAGCGCGCGACCGATCGCCCCGGCGCCCGGGTCTCGCCGGCGAGGATCGCCATGTACTCGAAGCCGCCGAGCGCGCCGAAGCCCATCTTCCCGAGGATGTTCAGGTTGTAGAGCGAGAGCTCGGGTAGCTGCGTGCGGAAGGGATGATAGGCGGCGAGCGTGCCGGTGAGCAGGCCGATTACCGGCAGCACCAGGATCGCGCCGAAGATCGTGATCATGAAGATGCCGCCGGTGTTGTGTACCCACTTGCCCACCGACAGGCCGATGGTGGAGGTGACCACCATCAACGACAGGATCACCGCCGACGACAACGCCACGAACCAGCTGCTGCTGGTCATCCACGCCGCGCGCGGTCCAATCGCGTAGGAGAGATAGGTGGCGCACTGCAGGCCGATCTCGGCGGTGAACACGATCACGTAGAGCCAGAGGTTCCACGCCAGCATGAAGCCCACGGTCTGGTTGAAGCCGAGCTTCGCCCACTGATACAGGCCGCCTTCGAGCGGCATCAACCGATTGAGGTAGATCACCACGGCGGCCGACGGCAGATAGAACAACACCAGCGCCAGCAGCCAGAACACGACGTGCGACGGCCCGAGCTTCCCGGCGACGCCGATCCACGTGAGCCCGACGATGAAGAGGATCTGGGTGAGGGCCAGATCGCTGACGCCGAGCTCTTTCTTCAGCGTCGCGCTGTGCGCCTCGACGCGCGCCTCGGCCTGGGCGAGGCCGGCCGTACGCGCCGCCGCGGGATCGGGCGCCGAGTGGCCGCGATCGTCGATCACGCGTTCGCCCCGCCGAGCAACTCCCAGTAGCGCGCCCACGCCTCGAGCCCCTCGTGCAGCCGGTGCACGCGGAAGAACTCGTTCGGCGCGTGAAAATCCTCGTCGGCGGTGGAGAAGGAAAAGAAGACGGTGTCGAGCCTCATGTGGCGCTGGAACAGCTCGGCGATCGGCACCGTGCCGCCCATCCGAACGACGAGCGGCCGCACGCCGTAGGTCGCGAGCAGCGCCGCATCCGCCGCCTGCAACGCGAAGTGATCCGGCCGAATGTGTGCCGCGGGCGAGCCGTGGTCGGCGAGCGACACCGACAGGCGCACGCCCGGCGGCACCTGCGCCTCGAGATGCCGCGCGACTTGCGCCGCTACGATCTCCGGATCCTGATCCGGCACCAGCCGGCAGGTGATCTTCGCGCGCGCCTCGCAAGGAATCACCGTCTTCTGGCCCGGCCCCTGATAACCGCCCCACAGGCCGTTGACCTCGACCGTCGGACGCGTCCACTGGCGCTCGAGCGTCGTGTAGCCGGGCTCGCCGAACGGCGACGGGGCGCCGACCTGCGCAAGATAGGCGGGCTCGTCATACGGCAGCGCGGCGATTGCCGCGCGCTCGTCGGACGACAGCGCGCGTACCTCGTCGTAGAACCCGGCCACCGCGACGCGCCCATCGGCGTCGTGCAGCGAGGCGATGAGCGCGGCCATCGCATGCAGCGGATTCGCGACGCCACCGCCGTGGCGGCCGGAGTGCAAATCCTTCGACGCGCCGGTGACGGCGAGCTCGAGGCCGCACAGCCCGCGGCTCGCGACGGTCAGTGACGGCTCATCGATCCGCCACATCGCGCCGTCCGCGGAGACGACGACGTCCGCGGCGAGGAGTTGCGGGTGATCCCGAACGAACGCGTCCAGGTGACGGCTGCCGATCTCTTCCTCGCCCTCGAACAGGAACTTGATGTTGACCGGTAGGCGGCCGGCCGTCGCGAAGAACGCCTCGGCCACCGCGATCGGAATCAGCATCGGCCCCTTGTCGTCGGACACACCGCGCGCGTAGAGGCGGCCATCGCGGACGATCGGCGTCCACGGCGGGCTGTGCCACTTCTCGAGCGGGTCCGGCGGCTGCACGTCATAGTGGCCGTACACCAGCACCGTCGGCTTGCCCGGCGCGCCCAGCCACTCGCCGTACACGACAGGGTTGCCGCCGGTCGGCAGGATGCGCACCGTGATCGGTCCCGCCGCAGCAACCTCGGTCGCCACCCATCGGGCGGCGCGATCGATGTCCGCGGCATGCGCGGGATCGGTGCTCACGCTCGGGATCGACGCAAACTCGACGAGCTTGTTCAGAATCCGATCGTGATTCGCGCGAAGGTGCGCCAGCACGGGTGTCGCGGCCGTCATTTCCCGCCGTCGATCGACATCACCTGACCGGTGATCCAGCTGGCGTACTCGGAAGCGAAGAACAGCACGCCGTAGGCGATGTCATCGGGCGTGCCCAGGCGCTTGAGCGCGATCCGATCGACGAGTGCGCGCTGCCCCTCGTCGCCGTACGACTCCCACTGCCGCTCGGTCGTCGGATTGGATCGGACGAACCCGGGGGCGATGTTGTTGACCGTAATGGCCCACGGCCCGAGCTCGTGGGCGAGCTGCCGCGTGAGGCCAATCTGCGCGGCCTTGGCCGACGCATACGCCTGGATGCCGGTGAGGCTGATGCCCAGACCGGCGCCACTGGAAATGTTGACGATTCGCCCGCCGCGCGCGGCCTTCATCCCCGGCGCCACCGCCTGCGCACAATAGAACGCGCCGGTGACGTTGACGTCGAAGATCGCGCGCCACTCCTCCGGCGTAATCTCCTCGAGAGGCCTTCCAATCTGTCCCAGCACGCCGCCGGCGTTGTTCACAAGGATGTCCACCCGGCCCGACGCGGCGGAGGCCTCGGCGACGCACGCGTCGACGGCGGCCGGGTCACGGACGTCCGTGATCACCGCGGAACAGGATCCTCCAGCCTGGCGGCAGAGTGATTCCGTCTCGCGGAGCTCGTCCTCGAGCACGTCGCACGCCCAGACGCGGGCGCCGCGCGCCGCGAACGCCGTACTGATGGCGCGCCCGAATCCATGCGCCGCGCCGGTGACGAGGGCGGTCCTGCCGCTGAAGTCCAGATTCATGAGGTGATCATGCGCGCCGGTGTCGCGGCCAGGGCGTCGAGTGTCTCGAGCGACTGCGGCCGCGCGCCGCGCTCGATCTCGTGAATGAGCTCGACGAGGCGCGCGGTAAGCGGCGTCGGCACGCCGGCCTCGGCCGCCAGCGTGACCACGATGCCGAGCTGCGCGTCGACCTCGGTGGGCCGCTTCCGCACCGCGAGGTCCCGCCAGATGCCGCTGTGCGATTTCGCGGAGCGGCGATTGTGCGCCACCAAGGCGTCGAGCGAACGCTCCGCGGCGTCGGCCGGTGCCGTGCTGAGGTATGCCGCCGGGTCGAACCCATCGAACGCTTCCGGCCGCACGCGGCGGGCCGCGGCGACGGCCAGGATCTCGCGCGCCAGCGCGATGTACAAAGGCCGGTACTCGGGCAGGGCGAGCGCGTCGGCGATCGACTCGTTGGTCAGCGCGGTGGCGAAGAGCATCGCGCCGTAGGCTTCCTTGCCCCACAGGTAGCCCCAGATGTTGGCCGTCACGATCGCGCGCGGATCGAAATGGCGCCACGCGTCACGAATCGCGGTGACGCGCGGCGTGACTCGGCCGCCGATCTCACCCACCACGACGGCGCCGTGGCCGCCGTAGTGAATCACTCCGGGTTCCAGGTAGTCGGCGCCGAAGTTGACGAACGCGCCGACCGTGCGCTCGGCGCCCACGACCTCCGCGATCGCGAGCTCGTTGAGCCCGTTCTGTGCCGACACCACGTGTCCGCGTGCGGTGAGGTGCGGCAGCAGCGCGCGGACAGCAGACGCGGTGTGATGCGCCTTCGTGGCCAGGATGATCTCGTCCCACGTGCCGATCAGCAGCTGTGGCGTGGAAGCGGGCACGCGCACCGTGAACTCGTCAATCGTCCCGGTCACGCGGAGGCCATCACGCGTGATGGCGTCGATGTGCTCGACGACCGTGTCAACGACGGTGACCTCGGCGCCGGCGCGCGCCAGATACGCGCCCAGCGTCCCGCCGATCGCCCCCGTGCCCCAGATGAGAGATCGCATGGGTTCCTGCTTCAGACGTCAGACGTCAGACTGTCGCGTCACTAACCTCATCACCCCACGAGCCGGTCAGCAGAGCGCGGGTCTCGTCAACCGCGATCTGCCACAGCGCGAGCATCTCGTCATCCGAGCGCTGATACATGCCGCCGAAGTTGCCGTCGCCGAGATACTGACGCAGCGCGACCGGATCGAGAGCGCGCACCCGCGCCATATCCACCATCGGACGCGGCGTGTCCGGCATGTGCACGCCGGGGAGGCGCGTCCAGGGGAAGTTCTCCATCCACGAGCCGTGCGACGCCACCGGATCGATCGCCTGCACTTTGGCCCACGTGCGCGGCGCGTTCCACCAGTTGTGGAAGAGCACCCGGCAACCAGGGTGATCGGCGGCCCACTCGAGCGCGAACTGCTGCACGGCGTTGTTGCCGCCGTGCCCGTTGGCGATCAGGATCCGGCGAAATCCGCTGTGGGCCATGCCGTCCAGGATGTCGCCGACGACCCGCAGGTGCGTCTCGACACGCAGCGAGATCGAGCCGGGGAACTCGCGGAAGTACGGCGTGACGCCGTACGGAACCACCGGAAACACCGGCACGCCGAGCGGCTCGGCGGCGTCAGCCGCGACGCGTTCCGGGAGAATACAATCGACGGTGAGCCGCAGATGGCTGTGCTGCTCCGTGCTGCCGAGCGGCAACACCGCGCGGTCGTCGTGCCGCAGATACTCTTCCACCTGCATCCAGTTCAGGTCGGTAATGCGCACGTCGATCTCCAGTCCGTGGTCAGAACAGCTCGCGCTCGCCGTGTGGCCGGAAAACGACGCTCATTCTACAGGATGCTGAAATTCGAGCGTGCGTGACGGATCCCGACTTTCTTTCTCACACACGCCCGCCGTCGCCACCGAATTAGTGCTGACGACGGTGCGATGGAGCAAGACGCGGGGTAGATGCAGCTCGCCCTACTTCTTGAACGGCCGGCCGAAGGCGCGTTCTGCCTCGGTGCGCGACATCCCTTTGCCCTTTGCGCAACTGACACGGTCGCGATAGTCAACGAAATCAGCTTCTGGAAAGGAACTCTCGCGGTGGATTCACGCGAAAGTCGACGTGCAGCACGCATCGATCTTTGACGACCGCTGCGGCGCCCGTCGCCATCGAACCCTTGATGGCCTGCCGTCGATCGGACCACGCCAGGCCGCGAAGCTGGACCGATTTCGTTTTGACGAGCGCCTCCATTGGCGATACCGAGCGAAACGGCGCTTCCCGTCGCGCGACGCGGTCTCGAGTGGCGATTGACTTCGGTCAGATGCGGGCGAGTATGGACGCGTGCTGTGGGCCATTCTGGTCAGCGGCTGGCTCGCCTCGACGTCGGCTGTCGAGACCACGCCCGTTAAGGCCATGGCTGTCCGTGCGATGGCAACCGGGGCAACTGCTGGCGGAACTGCTCTCCGCGCAACGCGTGCCGCCGCAGCGCCTGACAGCGACCGCGTGCTTCATGTCGAGCGCTGGCTGAAGGCGGTTCTCTATCACGAGCCCGGTTCTTTCGACGAACCCGCCAGCCGCATCGATGTCCTGGTCAACGAAGGCGGCGTGCCGCTCAAGGGCTGACGGCCGCGGACTTCGAGGTGCTCGATAACGGCGTGCCGCAATCAGTGGATCTCAGACACGCTAAATCAGGTCGACAGCAGGCATTCCGTAAACGCTGCGGCGGTTTCGAGGACCATCTTCGCGCGACGTCTAATCAGCGGACATGAAATCGCGCACTCGCTCGCTCAAGTGCGGCGGACAGACGGACGCCGCAGCGCCCTCGGCGAGGAGCAGATCGGCACCTTGGCGCAGGGCGTGCAGTAGTTCGACACGGTCTGCCGAACGGACGAATGCTGCTGCAGCAATCTCTTTGAGATCATTGGGCAAATCGTCAAAGCCTCTGCCATAGTGCGCAGGCAATTTCAGGCGAACGCACGCCATCGCGAGCGCTTGGTCGCGAACGCCGCTGGTCCAGTACTCGGCTTGCCAGTACCGTCGTCGCTCGATACAGACTCGCGCGCGAACTGCATGGTGCACCCCGTACCCGAATAGGTGCGACGGGCTTGGCGCCGTAGGCGCAGTCTTGTCGACGGCGGCGCCAAACAGCAGCCGAAACTGCGGACCGATCGCACCGAAGTCCGCCGCAGGCGCGAACGACAGGTCGAATTGCAAGCACCCGGGCAGCAGGAACACGCGGTAGATGGCAGCGCCACTGGGCAGGTCGAAAAGATGGACGGCGTCGAAATCCGTACCCAGGCGATGCGACCACTCCTCTAAGACGTCGTAAATTGGAACGCCATCTCTGACACCGAACGTGAGGTCGAGATCGGAGAACGGATCGCCTCCGCGAAACGCCAAGGATCCGACGACCGCACCCGCCACGACACGCGAGTCCGCCGCGGCCCACTCGAGAACCCGGGCATGAACACGATCACGATCTTCCGGCGTAAACACTGAGGTCAGAACAGTCTATCCGACACAGAGTAGCGGTCGGTCGCGAGAAGTCGCGAAGGGTTTACCTACCGTCGGCCGATGCTATGAACCGTTGAAGTAATGAGTAGTCGCGTAGCGTTTACTGATCGCAGGTCTGTTAGGCTTGCGGTCACCAGAGGATGGCCGCTCAATGAATTGGTTGCGCTTCGTCCTCGTTGTGTTTGGCTCCGGTGTAGTCGTCTCGCTGACCGACTGGGGCTTTGCGGGCGACTGGCTGCATCGCCGGTGGACCTATCCCGAGGCCTGGCGGCAGGGCGGTGAGGAGCGAGCAATTGCGCTGACCAGTCCGCTGCCGTTTCTCACGGCGGCCGTGTTCAGTTATCTCATGACTCGTCTTCACTTGCACGCCACGCTGACGCTGCTCAAGGTCGCGGCGGCCGTCTGGTTGCTTGGCCCCTTACCCCTCACTCTGACCAACGCGGCGTTTCTGAAGCTGCATCGCGTTTTCGTGGTGTCGTTCGCCCTCGGATGGCTCGTCAAGCTCGTGATCATTGCCCTCGCCGTGGCCTGGTTCTTACCCTGACATGCCTGTATTTCCGAGGGAACCAGCGAGGGAGGGGTAGGTCGCCACTTCGCCGTTATGCCGGGGGTAATCCGGCCCGAGCGACGATCCCGCCTCTATAATCAGCCACTTGGCCCTGACCCCCGGCACCCGCCTCGGCCCATACGAAATCGTGTCCGCGATCGGCGCGGGCGGCATGGGCGAGGTATACAAGGCGCGCGATACGCGCCTCGACCGCGATGTCGCCATCAAGATCCTTCCGGCTGCCCTTGCGAGCGATCCCCAGTTTGGCGAACGATTCGACCGCGAAGCCCGCGCGATTTCACAACTGAGCCACCCAAGTATCTGCACCCTGTACGACGTCGGTGCGCAGGACGGTACGGCGTTCCTCGTGATGGAGTTGCTCGACGGCCAGACGCTGGCGGCACGCCTCGAGAAGGGCGCGCTCCCACTCGACCAGGCGCTGACGGTCGCCATCCAGATCGCGAGCGCGCTGAGTCAAGCGCATCGTGCGGGCATCACGCATCGGGATCTGAAACCCGGCAACATCATGCTGACGAAGGCGGGCGCGAAGCTGCTCGATTTCGGGTTGGCCAAAACAGGTGGAGCCCTTGTCGCCGGTGGGGGGCTGTCGATGCTCCCAACGACGCCACCGAGCCTGACCGGGCACGGGATGATTCTCGGCACGTTCCAGTACATGGCGCCCGAGCAACTGGAAGGGCGAGAGGCGGATGCAAGAAGCGACCTGTTTGCGTTCGGTGCCGTGCTCTACGAAATGGTCACCGGACGAAAAGCGTTCGAAGGCCAGAGCCAAGCAAGCCTGATCGGCGCGATCCTGCACGCGACGCCACCTCCCATCGTCGTGATGCAGCCGCTCGCGCCTGCCGCGCTCGATCGCATCGTCAGGACGTGCCTCGCCAAAGATCCCGACGAACGGTGGCAAAGCGCCGGTGACTTGAAGCGCGAACTGCAGTGGACGGCGAACGGCGACTCGCCGACGGTCGGTTCCACACTAGCAGTCGCACGGCACCACCCGCGCGAGTATCTCGCATGGAGTCTGGCGACGTTGGCGACGCTCGTAGCGATCGGTGCGTCCGTGTTGGATCTGCGCGCGCCGCGTCAAGCAGACGCGGTCGTCCGCTTCACCGTGGGCCCACCGGTGGGCGGGATCCGCACCGCTCGAAGACGGTTTGCCGTGACGCAGGATGGGCAGGTCCTCGCGTTGGTTGCCAAAGCGGCAGATGGCATCTCCCGGATCTTTGTCAGGCGCCTCGATGCGGCGGAAGCGCAGCCGCTGGCCGGTACGGACAACGCGGAGGATGTTCTCTGGGCGCCCGACCGGCGTTCCCTCGCATTCGAAAAAGACGGTGGACTGTATCGCGTCGACCTCGACGGAAGTGCCCCTCGCCGGCTCTGTGACGTGCCCGGCAACTCATTTCAGGGAGGCACCTGGAGCCCGCGCGGTGTGATCGTCTTTGCCTCGGCGAGCGGCCTCCTTCGCGTGCCCGATACAGGAGGCATGCCTTCTCCGGTGACGACGCTGGAGACCGGGGCGAAAGAGAGACACATCGAGCCTTGGTTTCTCCCGGACGGGCGGCACTTGCTCTTTCTGGCTCTTGCCGACGGACAAGGACGGGGCGTTATCTGGGCGACCTCGATTGACGATCCAGCACGGGTCCGGCTCGTCGAGAGTAGCGGGGGGGCGGCGTACGCCGCAGGGTGGCTCTTGTCGACCACACCTATGCCGCGCGGTCTGGTGGCCCAGCCGTTCGATCCTGACCGGTTGGCGCTTCGGGGTTCGCCACAGCCCGTTCGCGATCGATTGACAGGGATGACGAGTGCAGGCGACTCGGGGTTCGTTGTTTCGTCGAGCGGTGTGCTCGTAATCGATCGGCCTCCGGCGATCGTGCATCAACTCGTCTGGGTGGATCGAACCGGACGAACGGTGGGCACAGTGGGGCCGAGTGCGACCGTGAACTCATTCGCGCTCGCGCCAGATGAACGTCGCGTCGTGGCCGAAACGCTCGACAGCGACTCGTTGAAACGCGACCTCTGGCTGTTCGATGGGGAGCGCACCAGCGGCACGCGGGTCACGTATCTGGGAGGGGTGAGGCGCCCATTGTGGGTGCCAGACGGGCGTCAAGTGTATTTCACCACCGGACAAGGGTTGGGACCTGAACTCCGTCTGCTGACCCTAAGCGGGACGACTGACGTAGCGTTCGACAAGTCGGGGTCCTTCGCGACTGTTGAGGACATCACTCGGGATCGTCAGTATTTGGTCCTCTCATCAACAGGAGCCCCAAAGACTGTCTGGATTCAACAGAATGGCAGTCCGGGTGAGCGCCGCGTACTGATCCAGGGGCAGTTCAGTGCGGTCCAGCCGCGCGTATCGCCCGATCGCCATTGGCTCGCATACACCCTCGCTCTCCCAGCAGGGCCAGAAGTCTTCGTGCAACCCTTCGACCGGCCGGGCGACCGAATCCAGGCATCGGCCGCGGGCGGCAGCGGCGCCGTCTGGCGCGACGACGGCCGGGAGCTGTACTACGAAGGGCCGGAGGGCATGATGGCGGTGCCGATGACCGAACGGAACGGTGCGCTCGAAGCCGGCATGCCACAGAAGCTGTTTGCACTCCGCACGCAGGGCCTCGTGACCAACCAGCCCCACAACGTCGAGGTAGGGGCACACGGGCAGAAGTTCCTCGTCAACACGATTCTCGGCGACAGCGACAATGTGCCACTCGAAGTGACGCTCAACTGGACGACGGGGCTGAAGAAGTGAGTGCCCGAAGGATCATGTTCGCGGCCTACGAAAGGAGACGTGATGTGGCGTAAAACCTTGCTGGCCATGGCGATCTCTACCGCCGTTTTATCCGCCCAGGTTGAGCCGCGCAGCGGTATTCATCCGGAGGACATGGATAAGACATGCAAGCCGTGCGACGACTTCTGGCGCTACGCGAATGGCGGATGGCTCGACAAGAACCCCATTCCTCCACGCATGTCGACCTGGGGACCGTTCCCTGTTTTGACAGACGCCAATCGCGAGCGGATGCGCAGCATTCTGGAGACGGCCGCGGCGGATCGCACGGCACCGGCGGGATCGAGTCGAAAGAAAATGGGCGATCTGTACGCCAGCTGCATGGACACGGCGGCGATAGAGTCCCGCGGCAGCGCGCCCCTGCAGTCGGACTTCGATTCAATCGCGGCTATCCGCACCCCGCAGGATCTCGCCAAGGTCCTGACCAGATTTCAGCAGATCGCCTCGCCGGCTGACATCTCGAACCTCGGCCTGGCCATTGGCGCGTTTCGGCTGTCATCGAGACTCGATCCAAAAGACCCATCGCGGGTCATCGCTCAGATCGACGAGCACGACGGAGCTGGCGGTGCCGGCACGTCGATCTTCTCGCTACCCGACCGCGACTACTACTTCAAAGATGATCCGAAGTCGAAGGAGATCCGGGATGCGTTTCTGAAACACGTGGCCACGCTGCTGGTCCTGACCGGTGCCACTCCGGAGGCGGCGGCAGCCCAGGCGACACGGGTGATGGCGTTTGAAACGACGCTGGCTCGGTCGGCCATGAGCAGCGCCGACCGGCGCGACCCAGACCGGACCACTCACTTGATGGATGCGGCCAGCGTGACCGCACTCACGCCAAATTTCGACTGGAAGCGCTTCCTGCACGATCTCGATCTTCCAGAATCAACGCCGATTAACGTAGCGCAGCCGGAGATTCTGAAGAAGTTCAACGAGATGCTCGCGAGTGTTCCGCTTGACGATTGGAAACTCTGGCTTCGATGGCGCGTCCTCAAGGTCTCCGCGCCGTATTTGTCGAAGCCCATCTTCGACGAAGAATTCCACTTCTCGAGGGTCATCCTCGCCGGCGTGCAGGAACAACTGCCGCGTGCGCAAATTTGCGTGCAGGTCGTTGACCGCGACATGGGTGACGCGCTGGGCGAAGCGTACGTGGCCAGGTATTTTCCGCCCGAAGCCCGGCAACGCATGAGCACCATGGTCGCGAATCTGCGAGCCGCGATGCGCGAGGAACTGCAGCACGCGGATTGGCTCGAAGCGCAGACACGTCAAAGTGCGATCAAGAAACTGGATGCCGTCACCGTGAAGATTGGCTCTACGAACCGATGGCGCGACTACGCCACGTTAACCATCGATCGCAAAGAATACTTTGAGAACGTCCGGGCGGCCTGGCAGCACGCTGAACGGTATCGACTGACGAAGATTGGCAAGCCCGTCGATCGGGTCGACTGGAACATGACGGCACCCACCGTGAATGCCTACTCGAGCGCAGCGGCAGTGGAAATCGTCTTTCCCGCGGGAATCCTGCAACCTCCGTTTTTTGACCTGACGGCCGATGACGCGGAGAACTACGGAGCGATCGGAGCTGTCATCGGCCACGAAATGGGTCACCAGTTCGACGACAGCGGCTCGAAGTTCGATTCGACCGGCATGCTCAACAACTGGTGGACGGCAACGGACCGGGCGACGTTTGATTCGCGCGCGAATTGCGTAGTGGAGCAGTTCAACGGCATCGATGTCGGCGATGGCCTGCACCACAACGGTAAACTCGTGCTCGGAGAGGCCCTGGGCGACCTCGGTGGGGTCGCGATCGCACTCAAGGCGTATCAGCACTCGCTCGCCGGAAAGCCGGCACCGACAATTGATGGCTTCACGGGCGAGCAACGGTTCTTCATCGCGTTTGCCCGCACCTGGGGCGTCAACTCACGTCCCGAAGCCACGCGGTTGCAGCTGGCAACCAATCCGCACCCGCTGCCAAAGTATCGAGCGATCGCGACGCTCCAGAACATTCCGGAATTTCATCGCGCGTTTATGTGCAAGGTCGGGGACCCGATGGTGCGTCCCCCAGGCCAGCAGTGCAAGCTGTGGTGAGGTTTGGTAATTGCCACGGACGACCGCTCGCCTCCATCGACCTTCGCCAAGTGACCTCCTGACTGCCTCGCTCTAATCGGACGGCCCCACTTCGAGTGATGCAGACTCGCGCAATCGGCTATGCGGCAGACCGCTGGTGACACAAAGCCGGTTTGTCGGATAGTCTGACGGGAGCCGCGCGAATTCAGGCGCTAATTTCGACGCGGAGGGATGGCCGAGTGGTCGATGGCGGTGGTCTTGAAAACCATTGAACCCGAAAGGGTTCCGGGGGTTCGAATCCCTCTCCCTCCGCCATCCTTCGCACTCGCTCGAATGAAGGGCCCGTCTTCCTTTCCTCGAGCAGGACGTTGAATCGCGGGACCCGATCGTCTGCCACAGCGGATCGACGCGCCCTCGTCAGCGCTGCGGTAATGCGAACGCCGTCAGCGCGCTGCCCGCCGGCACGAGCAGGTACTGCCGACCGTCGACCATGTAGGTCGTCCCCGACGTCGATCGCATCGGAAACCCCAGCTGATAGTGCCAGAGGTTCTTCCCGGTCCGCGACTCGAACGCCATCAGGTTGCCGTCGCCGTCGGCCGCAAAGACCAGTCCCGATGCCGTTGTCAGCACGCCGGAGGCGGACGTCGACGTATAGCGGAACTCCCACTTGACGGTCGCGGTCACGGGATCGATCGCCCGCAGCGCGCCGAAGTTCTTCTGATCGCGCGGGCGCTGCGTGCCGCCGCCGGTGTATTGGTCGCCGACCTTGAACGTCTGCTCATACCCGAAGAACGTCGCGCATGTCTCCCGTGCCGTCACGAAGAACAGCCGCGTCGTCGGATCGAAGGACGGCGACATGAAGTTCGTGCCGCCGCCCAGGTCGGGACAGGTCTTGGTGCCGTCCTCGTCCGGCAGATGTCCCGCCAGGAGCACCGGCCGCCCGTCCTGATCGATCTCCTTGGCCCACGTCGTCTCGACAAAGGGTTTGGCGACGATCACTTTGCCGGTCACGCGATCGATGGTGTAGAAGAAGCCGTTGCGGTTGGCGAACATGACGACCTTGCGCGGCTGGCCGTTGATCGTCAAATCGCCGAGCACGGGTACCTGCGTCGAATCCCAGTCGTGCACGTCGTGCGGCGTGAACTGATAGTGCCAGCGCCGTTCACCGGTATCGAGATCGATCGCCACGAGCGACGTCGTGTAGAGATTGTCGCCCTCGCGTGCGTTGCTGTAATAGTCCGGACCCGGATTGCCGGTCCCGAAGAACAGCAGGTTCTGTTGCGGATCGTAGGTGCCGGTTACCCAGACGGAGCCGCCGCCCCGAAGATACGCATCACCCTGGGGCCACGACCTCGCGCCGGGATCGCCGGGCCCGGCGACGGTGTAGAAGCGCCACGCCCGTTGGCCAGATTGCGCGTCGTAGGCGTCGATGAATCCGCGAATGCCGTACTCTGCACCGGCGACACCAACGATCACTTTGTCTTTGACAACGAGAGGCGCGACCGTCACCGAGTAGCCGGCCTTGTGATCAACCAGCTCTACATCGAAGAGCACGCCGCCAGTCTTCATGTCGAGGGCGATGAGATGCGCGTCGAGCGTTCCCATGAACAGTCGATCGCCGAGTACGCCGAAGCCGCGATTGATCGCGCCGCAGCAGAGCTTCAGGTTCTCAGGGAGCTCCCGGCGGTATCGCCAGATCTGGCGTCCGGTGCGCGCGTCGATCGCCCACGCGGTGTTGTTGAAACCGGTCACGTACAGCACGCCATCGACAACGATCGGCGTGGTCTGAAAGCTGCCGAGCGTGCCGGTCTGGAAGGTCCATTGCGCCGACAGGCGATCGACGTTCTCGGGAGTGATTTGCGTCAGCGGGCTGTGGCGCTGCCCGCTGTAGTCACCGGAGTAAGTGAGCCATCGCGTCGAATCCTTCAAGCCGTCCACCAGGTTCTGCGCCGTGATGACGCTGGGGGCGGTCGTGGGCGCGGACGTGGCGGTCGTGGCGGAAGGGCTCGAGCCGCGCAGCGTGGCGAGATAGCCGAGCACGTCCTCGAGGTCGCCGTCGGACAGCTGCGCGGTGCCGTAGATCGGCATCAGCGAATTCTGTTCGTGAATCACTTCCTGCAGGTTGGCCTTCAGATAGCCTTGCAACCGCTCGCGCGTGTCCATGATCTGGATGCTGAACACGTCCTCGGCCTTCTTCACGCCGCGGATGCGCTGGCCATCCTTGGTGACCAGGGTCACCGTCTCGAACGTCGGCGCCATCCATTCCGAGGGCGTGCGAATTTCGCGGGTGAGCGCGGCGCGCGAACGCGTGACGCCGATTCGCGAGAGATCCGGACCGAGCCGTCCACCCGTGCCGAACACCCGATGGCACGTCGTGCACTGTCGTGCGAACAGTCGCTGGCCATTCTCCGCGTTGCCGATCGGGGTCTCGGGCACGGCGACGCTGCCGAGATTTCGGAGGTACGCGATGATCTGCAGGATGTCGTTGTCCGACATGTCCAGATCGAAAGCGGGCATCTCGGTGCCTGTCACGCCCTTGCGGATGGTGTCGAACAGCCGTTCATCGGTCGCACCACCCGCGATGAAGGCGACCAGGTCCGGCCCGCGATAGCCGCCGGCGTCGAGTCCGTGGCAGTCACCGCAGCTTACTCGGTAGGCCGCCATGCCACTTCGAATCGACTCCTTGTTGCCGAGATGCGGGTTGTTGGCGGCCGGATGCGGCGCTTGCCGCTCCTGCGCGAGGAGAAGGCCACCCCAGACGAGACACAACGCTCCCAGCAAAGCAGCACGCGAGAGGGTCATCGGCGCCTCCATGGCTACGTGTTCACGATTTGCGGAATCAGGGTGCCGTACACATCCGTCAGCCGCATGTCCCGTCCGTTGAATCGGTATGTCAGTTTGGTATGGTCCAATCCCAACAGGTGCAGCATGGTCGCGTGCAGGTCGTGGTACGAGATCGGCTGCTCCATCGCCTTGAAGCCGAACTCGTCGCTCGCGCCAATCACCTGCCCGCCTTTGATGCCCGCGCCTGCCATCAACACCGTCTGCGCGCCGGGGTTGTGATCGCGGCCGAGGCCACGCTGCGAGATCGGCATGCGGCCGAACTCGGAGTGCATGATGACGAGCGTGCGGTCCAACAGTCCCCGCGCCGCGAGGTCGGTCAGCAGCCCTGCCATCGGTCGATCGGTCTCGGCGGCATGCTGCGTATGGTTCGTCTTGATGTCGTCGTGCGCGTCCCAGGTATCGGCATTCTGGTTGCCGACGCCGCCGGCAAAGATCTGGACGAATCGCACGCCGCGCTCGACCAGCCGCCGCGCCATCAGGCACTGGCGCCCGAACGGTTCGCTGATCTTCTCGTCGAGGCCGTACAGCGCCTTCGTGGCCGCGGACTCATGGGCGACATCCACGGCGCCAGGGGCGCATCCCTGCATGCGATACGCGAGCTCATACGAGGAGATCCGCGCCGCCAGCTCGCTGTTGCCGGGAAACTTCTGCATGTCCAGCTCATTGAGCTTCGCGAGCGCGTCAAGACGCGCCCGTTGGGAACCGGCCGTCATGCCTGTCGGCGGCTTCAGATCGACGATCGGATCGCCGGTCGACCGGAATTGCGTTCCCTGGTAGGCGGCTGGAATGAATCCCGCGCTCCAGTCGTTCGGCCCGCCGAGCGGCCCGCCGCGCGCATCGGTCATGACCACGTAGGCGGGCAGGCTCGAGGCGACGGATCCCAGACCGTAGGTCACCCACGAACCGACGCTGGGAAAGCCCAGGTTGATTTGTCCCGTCTGCATTTCATACGTGCCCTGCACGTGATCGTTCGAGCGCCCGTACACCGAGCGCAGGAACGCCATCTCGTCGACGTGGCGGCGGAGGTGTGGAAAGAGCTCCGAAACCTCAATCCCGCTCTGGCCGCATTTCGCGAACGTGAACGGGCTCGGCATCAGCGGTCCGGGAAATCCCTGCCGCACGATCACGTCGCCCCGCACCTTCCCGTCGATCGGTTCACCGGCATACTTTGCGAGCGCCGGCTTCGGATCGAACGTATCAACCTGGCTCCAGCCGCCACCCATGAACAAGGAGATCACCGCCGTCGCGCGCGGCTCGAAATGCGGCGGCTTCGCCGCGTACGGGTTGACGCCGACGGCGGCAGCCCCACACCCATCGGCAGCCGGCGACCCTGCCTGTTCGGCAGACAACAGGCCCTGCTGATCCAGCAGGTACGCAAGCGCGAGCCCGCTGATGCCGCCGCCGGAGCGGAAGAGGAACTCACGCCGATCCCAGAACTGCCGGTTACAGCGATGCGACATGGGTCCTCACCTGATATAGAGGAATTCGTCGAGGTTCAGGACGACGTGCGCAAATGATTCCAACGATTCGCTCGCGATCAGGTCCGTTCCGATGCTGACCTCTTCGGGCGTGGCCGGACGCGCGAGAGCGATGCGATACGCGAGGTCGACCTGCGACGCCGGCACGGTCGTCTGGAGGCGAATACGCGCGCTGAAGAACGCCGCCTCCGACAGAACGAACGGATTGTTCAGGAGCGTGAGCGCCTGGGTCGGCACGGTGGACACATTCCTCGCCCCCGCCGTGACGTTCATGTCGGGATGATCGAAGGTGTCGAACATCGGATAGGGCAGCGAGCGCCGCTGGTACACGTACACGCCTCGGCGCCACGCCGCTGGTCCTTCCGGCGTGTTGATCCATTTACCGCGATACTGGCCGGCCAGGACGTCTTTCGCGATGAACGGAAAGATCGGCTCGCCGCCGACGTCCAGGTTGATGTTGCCGCCCACCGCCAGGATGTTGTCGCGGACGATCTCGGCTTCGAGACGTTGAGGACGGAAGCGCCACAGATAGCGGTTCTCCGGATCGTTGGTCGCATCAGACGGGTCATTGAAAGCCGACGCCATCTGGTAGGCGTCCGACATCATCATCAGCTTGGTGATGCGCTTGAGGCTCCAGTCCTTCGTGAGGTCGACCGCGAGCCAGTCGAGCAACTCCTGATGGGTGGGCGCCTCGCCCATCTTGCCGAAGTTTTCGAGCGTGGCCACGATGCCACGGCCGAAGTGTTTCTGCCAGAGCCGGTTGACGATGACGCGCGCCGTCATCGGGTTCTGCGGTGACGCGATCCACTGCGCCAGCGCCAGTCTGCGGCCCGACGTGCGGCCGTCGGGACGCGGCACCTCGGTCGGCGGATTGCCGTAGGAGATGACGTCGATGAAGCCTGGCGTCATCTGCGATCCGTGGCTTTCCACGTCGCCTCGAATGAGGAAGTAAGACGGGGGGACCTGGTAGCGCCCGGGGCCCTTGTGCAGAAACGGACCGGCGTTGGGGTCCGCGATGCGGCACTTGGGACAACTGACCGTATCGTCTCCTTCGCCCAGCGGCGAGGAGCGGTAATCGCCGTCGGTGGCAATCTCCGCCATCGGCAGCGGTTTGGGCCGTTGTGCCGTTTGCGCAGCGATCTGCGCCACCAGTGTTTTCTTCCTGGCGCTGTCGTCCGCGGTCAGGACCTGATCGATTCGCTCACTGGAGACGCTGGCGGCCTTCAGCACCTGAGTGACAAGGAGATTGTCGCCAGGGGTCCGCTGGCTCTCGGGTTTCGAGATGACCCGTACGACACTCTCGGGAAACTTCTGTTCGATTTGTTCGAGCTGCAGTCGATCGCGGTACGGACGCTCGAGCTTTTCGATCGCCTCGCTGAGCCCGGCAATCTTCGCGTCGATCTCCTCGTTTTTCGCAAGATACGCGTCCGCCTCGGCCTTTGGCGCCAGCGGCACCTCGGTTTCGACATAGCCGAAGAGCGACGCCTCGATCTTGTAGTAGTCCTTCTGCGAAATCGGATCGAACTTGTGGTTGTGGCAGCGGGCGCAGTTGACCGTCAATCCCAGCGTGCCTTTGCCAATCGTGCCGATGATCTCGTCGAGGTAGTCGTAGCGCCGCTCGGGGTTGTCCTTCTCGCGAAACAGGACGCGCGGACCCATGCGGAGAAACCCGGTCGCGATCAGACTGTCGTCGGTCCTGCCATCCATCTCGTCGCCGGCAATCTGCTCGATCAGGAACCGGTCGTACGGCTTGTCCTCGTTGAACGACTTGATCACGTAGTCGCGGTACCGCCAGGCGTTGGGCCGATGGGTGTCGTACTCGAAACCGGCCGAGTCCGCATACCGTGCGACGTCGAGCCAGAGCCGGCCATACCGCTCGCCGTAGTGCGGCGACGCGAGCAGACCATCGATGAGACGCTCCCAGGCGTCAGGCGAGCGATCGCTGACGAACGCGTCGACCTGCTCCGGTGTCGGCGGCAGGCCGAGCGCATCGAGATACGCGCGGCGGACGAGGGTGTGGCGATCGGCTCGCGGTGCCGCCGTCAGCGCGTGGGCGTGACGCGCCGTCTCGAGAAAGCGATCGATCGGATTGGTGACGTGCGAATCGTCGAGGTGCGGAAGCGGCGCCTGCACCGGAAGCTTGAACGCCCAGTAGTTGCGCTCCGCCTGGGTGATGACGCGGTTCTCGAGGGCCGCGAGCGCGGCGGTGGCCGCCGGCGTCGCGCTCGATGAGGTGCGCACCGCATCCCATTTCGCACCCTCGTCGATCCACTGCTTCACCGTGGCCACTTCCGCAGCGGTCAGCGGAGTACCTTGCGCCGGCATCGACGGCTGGTCGAGCCCGGCGATCCGCCGATACAACCGGCTCGCCTCGGCGTTGCCGGGAACGATGTCCGATCCACCTACGCCGCCGCGGAGCGCCGCGTCGCGCGTGCTGAGATCCAGCTTGCCCAACTGCACGGCGTCGCCATGACACGCCCGGCAATTGCGCTCGAGGATCGGATCGATGTCGGCCGCGAACGAGATCGGCTGAGGACTGGGTCGCGCTTGCGCGCCCAGGAGCGCGACGATTGAGCCGACGACCAGGAAGGCGAGTGCAATCGACCTGAGAGAACCATGCATCGACGCGCTCCTTGTGACTTTCGGCCGATCCTAGCAGGTCCGGCGCGCGCCGACACAAGTGTTCACGCCATGGTGATGACGACTTTTCCTCGCGCGTGACCCTCTTCGACATGCCGAATCGCATCGGGCACCTGATCGAGCCGATAGTCGCGGTCGATCACCGGCACCACAGTTCCCGTCTTCATCAGGTCGCCGAGTAGCGCCAGATCGTCCTGATTCGGCTTCGCCATCATCATCGTCAGCCGCCGTCCGACCAACGGTGACAGCGCGAATACCTTGACCGCCACTCGCAGCGGACCAATCAGCCCGCGCCCTGGTGCCCCGACGATGATGTAGCGGCCGGCCGGAGTCAGGATGCCGGCGCACGCCAGCAGCGGACGACTCGCGTGGCAGTCAAGGACGATGTCGTAGCGGTCCGATCCGCTCGTGAAGTCCTCGTGCGTGTAATCGATCACGCGATCGGCGCCGAGCGAGCGGACCAGATCGAGATTGCGGGTGCTGCAGACGGCGGTCACGCGCGCGCCGAACGATTTCGCGATTTGCAGGGCGAACGTGCCGACCCCGCCCGACGCGCCGTTGACGAGCACGTTGTGTCCCCGCTGAATCCTGCCGTGGTCGCGCAGTCCCTGCAGCGCCGAGTATCCGGCGACGGCAACGGTCGCTGCCTGCTCGAACGTCACGTTCGCCGGTTTCGCGACGATCGACGTGTCAGCCGCGCATGCGTACTCGGCGAACGCGCCGCGGCATCCTCCGAACACGGCGTCTCCAGGCTTGAACCGCGTGACCCGCCTCCCGACCGTCTCGACGATGCCGGCGACGTCGACGCCGACCCGGATGTCCTTCGGTCGGACGAGCCCCGAAATCATGCGGATGATGTACGGCGAGCCGCGCATGAAGTGCCAGTCGTACGGATTGACCGCCGCCGCGCGGACTCGAATCAGCACCTGATTGTCGATCGGCGTCGGCGTCGCGGTTTCCTCGACGTGCAGGACGCTCGGCGGACCGTAGGCTCGGCAGATAATGGCTTTCATAGGGCTTCGTCGCGGCCTGGCGGTTTACTTCAGCGGCTTTCTGTGAAGAGGCCATCTCGCTGGAGCCACGAGCGCAAAGTGACCATGAACGTGTTGATGATCGAATGAGTCAGAGCGCTTCCGCCCCGATTCACGTCGTGCTCGTGCACCCGGAGATTCACTGGAACACTGGCAACGCCGGTCGAACCTGCCTGGCTGTCGGTGCGACGCTGCATCTGGTCGAGCCGCTGGGTTTTTCTCTCGACGAACGTCAGGTCAAACGCGCCGGACTCGACTACTGGGAGCACGTCGATCTTCGCGTCTGGCCCGACTGGGACGCCTTCGAACGCGTGCTCCCAACGCTGGGCGCGCCCTTTTTCTTCTCAACGAAAGCGCGAACGCCGCTGTGGGACGTGGACCTCACCGGTCCAGACGGCAGCGTGCTGATCTTCGGCCGCGAGACGGGCGGACTACCGCCCGACCTCCACGAACGTTACCGCGATCGCTTTGTCGGCATGCCGATGGTATCGCCGCGCGTGCGCTCGCTGAACTTGTCGACCAGCGTCGGCATCGCGGTGTATGAAGTGCTTCGGCAGCGCCGCGCGACGTAAACCTATTCCTTGTCCGCGTCCTTCGACACGTCTTCCCAGGCCTTCCACGTCGCCAGCTTCTGCGGATACAGCATCGTCGCGATCTGGACGGCGGCGCTGCCGAGCAGCAGCCGCAGCGGCGGATCGTTGGAGTCCACCAGCTTGAGGATCGCTTTGACCGTGCCCTTCGGGTCTCCCGGCGTGAACTGCTTGCGACGTTCGGCCATCGCTGCATGCGCCGGGGCATAGTCGGCGATTGGCGTCGCCTGCTTCGCGGACGATCCGGCCCAGTCGGTCGAGAACCCGCTCGGCTCGACCAGCGTCACCCTGATGCCGAACTCGGCGACTTCGTACGACAGCGCTTCGCTGAAGCCTTCGAGCCCCCATTTCGACGCATGGTAGATCCCGATGTTCGGGAACGCCGCCACGCCGCCGATGCTCGACACCTGAAGGATGTGGCCGGCGCGCTGCGCGCGCATGATCGGCAGCGCCGCCTGCGTCATCCACAGTGCGCCGAACAGATTGGTCTCGATCTGGTCGCGCGCTTCCGCCTCCGACAACTCCTCGATCGCGCCGAATTGCCCGTAGCCGGCGTTGTTGACGAGGATGTCGAGGCGGCCAAAGGAGGAGTGCGCCTGTTGAACTGCGGCAAAACAGGCGCGACGATCGGTCACGTCGAGGCTGATCGGCAGAATCGCATCGTTGAACCGGCGAGCGAGGCCGTCGAGGGTTTCGACGCGACGCGCGGTCGCAGCGACACGATCGCCGCGCTCGAGCGCCGCTTCAGCCCAGAGATAACCAAACCCTCGCGACGCACCGGTGATGAACCACGTTTTCGCCATGACAAATCCGCCTTCTCACGTCGTTGACACGTGTGTGATAACGGTTGAAACGATCAACCAGCGGCCCGCAGAAGTCGCTGGGCTTGTTGTGCTCGTACCGGAAAGTCCTCTGCGAACTCTGCGGGCTCTGCGTTCTAACGTCGTGACCCGCATCAGTATCTCTTGGAACTGGCGAGTGTCACGAGTTCGGCCGGCGCTTCCGTGGCGCACCGCGCACGACTCCTGAAGCCATTCCATTGCTCCCGGATATATTCTGTCACCGAACCATGACGCACCGGGACGCACCCGATCGCACCGGAACCAACGCCGCTCCAGCGTTGCTGATTCTCGGGTCAATCGCTCTTCTTCTCGTCCTCCTCGTCGTCTACGCGGAACCGATCATGACGGCTCTTGCGCGGCATTTCCCTGAGGGTGCGGCGCCGCAGGCCTCCATCTTCTTCGGCCTCGCGGGCATCGCGGTGGTCGCGATCACTGCCTCGAACTTACGCGAAGCCGCTCGTTCACGCGGCTGGCCGGTCACGACAGGGTCGAATCAGCCGCAGCGAGTTGGAAACGGTCCGCCTTTCTCCCGGGGCAAGACGCGGCGCGACGGTGACGGCCTATCGTCCGCTGATCGAGTACGAATACCGGGTGGATGGGCGCGACTACCACAGCCAATGCGTCCGCCTGGGCGCCACCAGGGCAACGACGGCGGAGCGCGCCGGAGCCGAACTCGCAGCCTTTGCGGTCGGCTCGACTGTCGAGGTCCACTACGATCCGCATGCACCGGAACGTGCGATGCTCGAGACTCGAGTCGGTCTCCTGACGTACACCGCCCTGATTGGTCTCGTCTTTATCGGCCTGGCCGTGTACTTCAGCCGGCTGCTGTAAGGAGCCGGGCCTTTCCGATTTCGAAACAACCGGCGGTGCTTTTGGCAGTGCAAACTGACGCGCTGGCGGCAGTAAGATGCCGCCATGAAACGCACTGCCTTTGCCCTCGGGTTGCTGCTGGTCTCGGCGGCTCCGGCGTCCGCCCAGGTTGACGCCCGGATGTTCCGGTATCCGACGGTGTCCGCCGACAAGATCGCCTTCGTCTACGCCGGCGATATCTGGCTCGTGCCGAAAACCGGCGGCACTGCGACGCGTCTCAGCTCGCCTCCGGGCGAGGAAATGTTCCCGCGGTTTTCGCCGGACGGCTCGAAGATCGCCTTCACTGCCGCTTACGACGGCAACGCAGACGTCTACGTGATTCCGACAGCGGGCGGCGTCCCGACACGGCTCACGTTCCATCCGATGAACGACCGCGTCATCGGCTGGCATCCCGACGGCAAGCGCATTTTGTTCGCATCGGCCCGCGACAGCGGACGGCAGCGCTACAACCAGTTCTACCTGGTCGGCGTCGACGGCGGTCTTCCCGAAAAACTCCCGGTTCCGTACGGTGAGTTCGGCGCCTATTCGCCTGACGGCCAGCAGTTCGTCTACATGCCGATGAGCCAGGACTTCCGCAACTGGAAGCGGTATCGCGGCGGCTGGGCGCCCGATCTCTGGGTCTTCGACCTCAAGTCGTTCGCGGCACGAAACATCACCAACAATCCAGCCAACGATGCGCAGCCGATGTGGCGCGGCAACACCATTTACTTTCTCTCGGACCGCGATGCCAGCGAACGCAACAACATCTGGGCCGAAGACGTCAGCACGGGGGCGGTGCGGCAGATCACTCACTTCGTCGATTTCGACATCACGTTCCCGTCGATTGGCGGCGACTCGATTGTCTTCCTCGCCGGCGGACGCATGCACCTGCTGAATCTCACCAGCGAAAAGGAATCCGAAGTGCAGATTCGCGTGGTGACTGACGAAACCACGCTTCGTCAGCGCACGGCGAATGCCGAGAAACTGGCGACGAGTCCGTCGGTGTCGCCGACCGGCAAGCGCGTCGCCTTCGAAGCGCGCGGCGATGTGGTGACGGTGCCGGCCGAACGCGGCGCCACGCTCGACGTGACGCGCAGCTCCGGCATCTCCGAGCGATATCCGCGCTGGTCGCCGGACGGCAAGACGCTGGCCTACTGGAGCGACCGAAGCGGCGAGTACGAGCTGACGCTGGCGCCGGCCGAAAGCGCGGGCGCCGAACGCAAGGTGACGTCGCTCGGGCCCGGCTTTCGCTACGCACCGCAGTGGTCGCCGGACAGCAAGAAGATCGCGTTCGTCGATCAGGCGATGCGGATCACATCTGTACGACGATGCGAGCGGGAAGGTGACCGATGTCGACAAGAGTCCGGACTGGTTGGCGCATCCCGCGCTGGAGGCGTTCCGTTTTCAGTGGTCAGCCGACTCGCGCTGGCTCACGTACGCGCGTCCAACCACGACCAGCAACAGCGGCATCTTCCTGTTCGACACCAAGGCCAACAAGCTGCAGCAGGCGACGTCCGGTTATCTGAACGACACGCTGCCGACGTTCGATCCCGAAGGCAAGTACCTGTTCTACGCGTCCGACCGGAATTTCGACCCGGTCTACGGGACGTTCGACAATTCGCTGGACCTACGCCAACGCCACGCAAATCGTCGCCGTCCCGCTCAGGAAGGACGTGAAGTCGCCGCTTGCCGCGCGCAACGACGCCGAAGCGGAGTCACTCGACACGGACAAGACCGGCGAGCAGAAGTCCGACGCCAAATCCGACGCGAAGAAAGACGACAAGCCGGTAACGCCGCCGGCAGTGGATATCGATCTCGATCGCTTCGAAGCCCGCGGCGTGGTCCTGCCGCCCAAGGCCGGCGCCTACGCGGATCTGAGCGCGGTGCGGGGAAAACTCGTCTATCGCCATCTGCCGCCGGCCGGCACCCACGACGAGAAGAGCCCGGTCGTGTTTTTCGACCTCGAGGCGCGTGAAGAGAAGCAGATTCTCGACGACGCCGAAGCGATCGAAGTGACCTTCGACGGCAAGAAGCTGCTCGCCTCGAACAAGCGCAAATTCGCGGTCGTGGAGATCAAGGAGAAGCAGGGATACGACAAGGCGCTCAGTCTCGCCGACATTGAAATCCCGGTCGATCCGCGCGCGGAGTGGAAACAGATTTTCACCGACACGTTTCGCTTCGAACGCGACTTCTTCTACGACCCGGGCATGCACGGCGTCAACTGGAACGCGATGAAGGAGCGTTACGCCACGCTGCTCGACGATGCGGTGACGCGCTGGGACGTGAATTTCGTGATCGGCGAGTTTCTCGGCGAGCTGAACGCGTCGCACACGTATCACGGTGGCGGCGACGAGGAAGAGGCCGAGAAAACCTCGGTCGGCATGCTCGGTGTGGACTGGGAACTCGCCAACGGTGCGTACCGGATCAAACACATCGTCCGCGGCGGACCGTGGGACACGGTTCGTTCGCCGCTCGACGACCCGGCAGTGAACGTGAAAGAAGGCGACTACGTGCTCGCCGTCAACGGCGTGCCGCTCAATCCTCAACGGGATCCGTACGCGAGCTTCCAGGCGCTCGGCAAGAAGACGGTCGTGCTGACGATCAATTCGACGCCGTCGACGACCGGCGGCCACCAGGAAGTGGTCCGGTGCCTGGACGATGAAACCGACCTGCGATTCAAGGCCTGGATCGAAGAGCGCCGCCTCATCGTCGATCGCGCGACCAATGGACGCGTCGGCTACATCTACGTGCAGAGCACCGGCACCGACGCGCAGAACGATCTGATGCGGCAGTTCATGGCGCAGTGGAAGAAGGACGGCCTGGTCGTGGACGAGCGGTGGAACAGCGGCGGCCAGATTCCCGATCGGTTCATCGAGCTGCTGCACCGGCCGATCCTGTCGTACTGGGCGGTGCGCGATGGCGCGCCGCAGCAGTGGCCGCCGGTCGCGCACACCGGAGCCCAGGTCATGCTGATCAACGGCTGGAGCGGATCGGGCGGCGACGCCTTTCCGTTTTACTTCCGCGAAGCCGGCCTCGGACCGTTGATCGGGACGCGCACATGGGGAGGCCTCATCGGCATCAGCGGCGCGCCGGAACTCGCTGACGGCGGCGGCATCACTGTCCCGACGTTCCGGATGTTCGATCCGAAAGGCCAGTGGTTCGCGGAGGGCCACGGCGTCGATCCGGATATCCCGGTGGAGGAGGATCCGTCGCAGCTCGCCAAAGGCACCGATCCGCAACTGCAGCGCGCGATTCAGGAGGTGATGACCCGTGTCAACGCGCAGCCGAAGCGGCCGGGCCAGCCGGCGTACGAAAAGCGGGTGCCGAAGGATCGGTAACCGGTTATCGCGACTGAGCTGAAAAGGTATCGCAGCTCTTGATGTCGCCCGACGCGAAACCGGCCTTGAACCACTGCTGACGCTGTGCCGCGGATCCGTGCGTGAACGAGTCGGGCACGACGTAGCCGCGCGCCTGTTTCTGCAGCGTGTCGTCACCGACCGATGAAGCGGCGTTGAGCGCCGCGGCGACGTCCTGCTCGTTGATCCAGTTGAGTTGCGCCTGCGAGCGATTGCCCCAGACCCCGGCAAAACAATCGGCCTGCAGTTCGAGCCGCACCGAGAGCCCGTTCGCGCCCTCCATCGCCGCACCGCGCTGCCGCTGCGAGTTGACCTGCTGCATCACGCCGAGCAGGTTCTGCACGTGATGGCCGACCTCGTGCGCGATCACGTAAGCGCGCGCGAAGTCGCCGGTGGCGTGAAACTTCGTGTCCATTTCGTGGAAGAAACTCAAATCGAGATAGACCAGCCGATCGCCGGGGCAGTAGAACGGTCCCATCGCCTCGGAGGCGTTGCCGCAGGCCGTGCTCACGCGGCCGTTGAACAGCACCAGCTTCGGGTCCTCGTAGCGCCGGTTGCTGGCCTGGAAGTATTCGGTCCACACATCCTCGGTGCTGCCGAGGATGCTCCGCACGAATCGGTGCGGCTCGTCGTTCTCGGTCGAGGGCCGGTCCGAGCGCGCCGGCGCCTCCTGCTGGACCGTGGTACCGTCGCCGCCACCGCTGAGCAGCGAGAGAATCTCGAGGGGGTTCTTACCGAAGAGCAGGCTCACGATCACGATGACGACCAGGCCGCCGAGGCCGATGTGGAAGCCGCCGAACTGCATTCCGCCGCCGCCACCGCCGAAACCGCCGCCACCGCCGCCCTCGTCCTCGACGACGTTGCCGCTCTCCCGGCCTTTTTCCCAGTCCATGGCGCCACCCTCCCCGTCATGTCACTGCAACAAACGTACTCGCGGGATTGACGCCCCAAGGCGGTAGAATCCTCGCGCGCCCGACGCGCGCGAACGAAGGAGTCCATCGTGACCAAGCGCCTCGCCCGAGTGGCCGTTGCCGTCGCCCTCGCCTGCGGACTCGCATCCGCCGGCGGCACGGCGCAATCGAATAGTAACCGTGTTGACGCACACCTGGCTGCCGCCAAGGCCGCGGCCGGTACCGACTTCGCCGGCGTGTACAACCGCATCTGTACCGAAGCGGCCCCTCCGGCGACGCCGACACCACGGCCAGCGGCTGTTCCCCGTCCGCCGGGTCCGCCGCCGCGATCCGAGTGGCACGCGGACCCGGTCAAGGTGTTCGACAACCTCTACTTCCTCGGTCAGACCGAGTACTCGGTCTGGGCGGTCACCACCTCGGCCGGCATCATCCTGATCGATTCGATCTTCGACTACTCGGTTGACGATGAAGTCGCGGGCGGCTTGAAGAAGCTCGGCCTGGATCCCGCCACCATCAAGTACGTCATCATCAGCCACGGACACGGCGATCACTCGGGCGGCGCGAAGTATCTTCAGGATCGGTTCAACGCGCACGTGCTGCTCGGCGCCGCTGACTGGGATCTGCTCGACAAGAGCAACGGCACCAAACCGCGCCGCGACATGGTGGCGACCGATGGTCAGAAGCTGACCCTCGGCGACACGACGTTGACGATGTACAACACGCCGGGGCATACGCTGGGCACGCTGTCGACGCTGATTCCGGTGACCGATCACGGAACGCCGCACGTCGCCGCGCACTGGGGCGGCACCGCGTTCAACTGGATGGCGAACCCGGGCGCGTACATCACGCCGGAGCATCCGGCGCGTTTCTGGTTCGAAACCTACAGCGCATCCGCACTCCGCTTCAAGGAGATCACCGCCAAGGCCGGCGCGGACGTGTTGATCTCCAATCACCTGATCTTCGACGGATCGAAAACCAAGCTGCCGGCGGTCGAACGTCGCAAGCCGGGTGAACCGAATCCGTACGTAATCGGCACCGACGCCGTCCAGCGCTACCTCACCGTCGTCAACGAATGTGCACAGGCGGGGCTGGCGCGACTGCCGTAGTCGCGAGGTCCGCGACGGTATAACCTAGCGGCGATGGCTTCGACGTCGCCGGTGGCGAACTTGCTGAGGTCCGTTCTCGCGCCTCTTGTCGTCGCCGTCCTGTTCGGCCTGACAGGGTCGAGCGCGCGCGCCCAGCGCAAGGCACCGGTCGCTCGGAGCCACCCCGATCTGCAGGGCATGTGGCTGAACGATACCGCCACGCCGCTCGAGCGCCCGAGGGCGTTCGGCGACAAAGCGACGCTGACGGATGCCGAAGCTCGCGAGTACGAGCGACGGTATCAGCTGGATCGCACCGCCGCCATCAGTCCGGTCGATCCTGTGTTCGAACTGCAGGCCGCCGGCGACCTCGATACCTACACACCTGGACGACTGCTCCCAGGGAATCGCACCGCGCTGATCACGGATCCGCCGGACGGACACGTTCCCGCACTCACGTCGTCAGCGCAGCGCCGGCTCAGCGATCAGACCGAGCGGCTGAAGACGCACTACGCCGAAAATCCGGAGAACTTCCCGAACACCGAGCGCTGCATCATCATGGCGAATGCGTCCGCTCCGCCGATGCTGCCGGTCTTCTACAACAACAACGTCCAGATCGTGGAGACACGCGACTACGTCGTGATCCTGAGCGAGATGATTCACGACGCCCGGATCATTCCGCTCGATGGCCGGCCGCATCTGCCCGCCGGCATCGGCCAGTGGGCGGGCAACTCGATCGGACACTGGGAGCGCGACGCGCTGGTCATCGACACCACCAACTTCACCGACAAGACCACCGTCCGCGGCTCAGGCCCGCGACTGCACATCGTCGAGCGACTAAGCCTCAACGGTCCCGACACGCTCAGGTATCAGTTCACGGTTGACGATCCCGAGTCGTTCGTCCGCCCATGGTCGGGCGCGAGCGAGATGTCGCGGACCGAAGGCCGCATGTTCGAATACGCCTGCCACGAGGGTAACTACTCACTGCCCTCGGTGATGCGCGGCATGCAGCGGGAGCCGCTTCCCCGTTGACCGAAAGGATCCGTCTTGATCAGCCCGCTGGCCGGAAAGGTCGCTCCGCCTTCGCTGCTCGTCGATGTTCCGCGTCTGGTCGCCGCGTACTTCACCGATCGTCCTGATCCGTCGCTACCCGAGCAGCGAGTCAGCTTCGGAACGTCGGGTCATCGCGGCTCGGCGCTGCATCGCAGCTTCAACGAAGCGCACATCCTCGCGATCGCCCAGGCCGTCTGCCATTACCGGAGTCAGCAGCAGATCGACGGACCGCTGTTTCTCGGCATCGACACTCACGCGCTCTCGGAGCCGGCGTTTCGCACGACGCTCGAGGTGCTTGCGGCCAACGACGTGGAAGTCCGCATCGCCCTGCACGACGACTACACGCCGACACCGGTGATTTCGCACGCCATCCTGTCCTACAACCGCGATCGGAAAAGCGGGCTCGCCGACGGGATCGTCATCACGCCATCGCACAATCCTCCCGAAGACGGCGGCATCAAGTACAACCCGCCGCATGGCGGACCGGCGGGTACCGACGTCACCCGGATCATCGAGACGGACGCCAACGAACTCCTCGACGGCGGCCTCAAAGCGGTGAGTCGCACGTCGTACGAGAAAGCGCGCCGGGCCACGACGACGCGGGAACACGATTACGTCGGCGGCTACGTCGCGGCCCTCGACGCCGTCGTCGATCTCGAACGGGTGAGCGCGGCCGGGCTCAAGCTGGCGGTCGATCCGCTGGGCGGCGCCGGCGTGCATTACTGGCCAGCGATTGCCGAACGCTACAAGCTGAACCTCACCGTCACCAACGATCTGGTCGATCCCACGTTCCGGTTCATGGATGTGGACTGGGACGGCCGCATCCGCATGGATCCCTCGTCTCCATACGCGATGCAGTCGCTGATCGCCCTCAAGGACCGATACGACGTGGCGTTCGCCTGCGACACCGATCACGATCGCCACGGCGTGGTGACCAAGAGCGTCGGCCTGCTGCCGCCGAATCACTATCTCGCGGCGTGTGTGCAATACCTGTTCTCGAACCGGCCGTCGTGGCCGGCGTCAACCGCGATCGGCAAGACGGTCGTGTCGAGCAGCGTCATCGATCGCGTGGCCGCAAAACTGAATCACCCGGTCTACGAGGTGCCGGTCGGTTTCAAATGGTTCGTGGACGGTCTGCTCGCCGGGCGACTCGGATTCGTTGGCGAAGAAAGCGCCGGCTCGACGTTTCTCCGCCGCGACGGCAGTGTCTGGACGACGGACAAGGACGGGATCGTGGCGGCATTGCTGGCCGCGGAAATGACGGCGAAGACCGGCCGCGACCCCGGCGAGATTTATGCGGAACTGGCTCGCGAGTGCGGGGACTCGTTTTACGAGCGGGTTGACGCGCCCGCGACTCGCGAACAGAAGGCCGCCTTCTCGAAGCTGTCGCCCGATGCGATCCGCGGCGAGCTGGCCGGCGAACCGATCAAGCAGGTGCTGACGAAGGCGCCAGGCGACGGCAGCTCGATCGGGGGTGTCAAGGTCGTCACCGACAACGGCTGGTTTGCGGCGCGACCGTCGGGGACCGAGGAGATTTACAAAATCTACGCGGAGAGCTTCCGCGGCAAAGATCACCTCGGCCAGATTCAATCCGACGCGCAGCGCATCGTCGGAAAGGCATTGGCTGGTTGATCACGGAGTTCGCGAGTGGATGACGTAGGTCGGGAAGGTCCCGTAGTGCTTCGCCATCGGCGTCTGACCGACGTAGGCGCACGAAAAGGTCTGGACGCCTTCCGATCGCGCGAGCGCGGCAAACGCCTGGCTCGCGTAGACCTCGCCGGGCGGTGTGATCGGCTCGATGCGCGCGGCACGGCTGACGTGCGCGCCGATGAAGTTCCGCTTGCCGGTAACGGGATCTTCGAACGCGTACGCCGGACCGGCGTGCAGGCCGATGCGCAGCGCCAGCTCGTGATCGAAGCCCAGCGCGCGCCAGTCGGCTGAGCGCATCCGCTCGCAGAGCTGCAGCGCGAACTCACCGGTCTCGCGAATGCCGTCGAACACGAGGTACAGGCCATCGCCCCAGGTGTTCGCGATTAGCGGCGGCCGCGGCGCGCGTGACAGCTCGTCCGCAATCGCGCCGAGCACACGCTCCACGAACAACGGAATCTCATCGTCACTCAACGCGCTGAAACCGCGCACGTCGGCGAAGAGCAGCCCGACGATCTGCGGCTCGAAGTTCGCTCGCTCGCCGGCCCGGCTAAAGCCGGGCACTTCTCTTGACCCGCTTTGGGTCTCAACGCTCCGCCTGAATCCGGACACGACATCTGAGGGCGCCGGCAGATCGACAATCTCAATCCTCCGGCCGAGGCGACGCCAGTGTTCGATCGACGCAGCCGTCCCGCCAGGGCCGTCGCCAGGCAGTCCGTCCCACAGCGCCAGCGCGACCAGCTCGGTCTCGAGCTCGTCGGCCTTCACCGCCGCCGCACCGTCCAGCCATCGGAACCCGTACTCGAAAGACGCGGCGCCGGTTCCCAACGGCTGCTCTGACGCCGTCACCACTTCAGTGGCCTCGTCGAGGACGCGGTCGAAGCGATCGTTCCAGCCCTTCCAGTACTCCGGCGCGACGGCGGATCCGAGGTCCACGCTGTCCGCGCGAAACCGTTCGCGTCCGTACGGCAACACCACGTGCGCTTCGGCCGATGCGTCGAGAAGCGCCTCGAGGAAAAGGATGTCGCCGCCGCACGCCGGGGACGCGTAGCCCATCGCCGGCGACAGCAAGGCGAGCTGCCGGCGTATGGCGTCCCGGACTGCCGGCTCCATCGACGCAGCAAAGCGTTGCGGCGATCGGCCCGGCCGATCGATCAGGTGGCCGGCGAAGACGACGACCGGCGGGACGTTGAAGCAACGGTCCACGCGTGCCGAGTCTGCCTGCAGGTGGGAAAGGATTAGACGTGCGTTCCGGCGCGTCGAAACGATGTCGCCGAGCTTCCCTCGTCCCAGCAACGACGCCTTGCTGTACCAGTCTTCGGCCTCGTTCCACGATTCGAGCAGCAGGGCAGCTTCGCCGATTGTTGCGGCGACCCAGTAGGCGCCGCCGCTCGCACCATCGCTTTCGTCGAGTTTGAGGCACTGTTCCCGGACCGCCCGCGCCAGCGCTTTCGACTCGTCGCGATTTCCCAGCAACAGTGCCATGGTCGCTGCGTTGATGCCGCTCCAGTAGCCGCGCGTGGCGTTGAACGCATCCGTGTAGTGGCGGAAGGCGAGCGCCAGGTGCGCCTGCCGTTGACCAGGGTCAGTCGATGCCGCCCACAAATCCTTGTAGGTTCGGGCCAGCATCCCGGTCGTTTCCTCGTCGCGATGCCCTTCGCGAACCAGTTGCTGGAGGATGGGATTGGCGAGCCGGCTGGAGCCGGAGCGTGACAGCGCCAACGCCAGCAGCTGACGCATCCGCACATCGTCTGGAAACTGCCGAAGGCCTTCCGCCAGGATGTCGTAAGCGACGAGCGGGGAGCCGGCCTTGAGCAGACCCTCAGCATCCACCGCGATTTGCACCTGCGGAATCCTAGACATTCAACCCCATTCGCTCTAGCCTACTAGGCTATCTCATGGACCCGATGTTCGACGGCGACGCTTTTATCAGCTACGCGCATCTCGACAACGTCGAACTGGTTGAGGGTCGCAAGGGGTGGGTCGCGAACTTTCACCGCGCCCTCGAGGTGCGGGTCGGCCAGCTGCTCGGCAAGACTCCTCAAATCTGGCGGGACGCCAAGCTGTCGGGCAACGATCTCTTCGCCGATACGCTGGTCGATCGCCTGAAGCATGTCGCCGTGCTCGTGTCGGTGGTCTCGCCTCGCTACCTGAAATCCGAATGGACGCTGCGCGAGCTGGACGAATTCTGGCGCGCCGCGAGCAGTCAGGGCGGTGTGCACGTCAGCAACAAGGCGCGCGTGTTCAAGGTCCTGAAGACGCCGGTGCCGCTCGATCGGACGCCGCCGGAGCTGCGCGCACTCATCGGCTACGAATTTTTCAAAATCGATCCCGAAACCGGAAGGGTCCGCGAGCTGGACGAAGTATTCGGCGCGGATGCGCAGCGCGACTTCTGGTTGAAGCTCGACGACCTCGCACACGACATCGTCCACCTGCTCGAGGCCCTCGAGACCGCGCCGACCGACACATCGGTGGTGTCGGCGCTGGCGCCGGTGTCGGGTGGACCGCAACTCTTGACGCCATCTCGCGGCGCCATCTACCTGGCGGTGACCACCAGCGACCTGCGCGAACAGCGCGAGGCGCTGAAGCGCGACCTTCAGCAGCAGGGATACACCGTGCTGCCGGATCACTCCACGCCGGAGGTCGCCGAGGAAGCGCGGGCTGCGATCGCAGCCGATCTCGATCGCAGTCGTATGTCGATCCATCTCATCGGCCGGAACTACGGCCTGATTCCCGAGGGCAGCGCGACGTCGCTGGTCGAAATTCAGCACGAGCTCGCCACCCGGCGTGCTGCCGCGGGCGACTTCTCGCGCCTGATCTGGATCCCCACGGGACAGCGTGTGGACAACGAAAGGCAGAAGAACCTGATCGAGCAGTTGAAGATGGATCCACAGATCGCCGGCCGCGCCGATCTGCTGGAGACGTTCTTCGAAGATCTGCGCACCATGATGCAGGACTGGCTGAAGAAGGCCGATCCCGTTCCCGTCGTATCGACGCCGAAAGCCAGTGCCGTCGCCGTCGCCAAGCTCTACATCGTCGCCGACCCTCGCGATGCGGCGGCGCTCGCGCCGTGGTCGGAACGGCTGTTCGACGAGGGCGTCGAGGTGATCGTGCCGATTTTCGAGGGTGACGAAAGCGAGATCCGCGAGTATCACGAAGAGAATCTGGCCCAATGTGACGGCGTGCTGATTTTCTATGGCGCCGGCAACGAATTGTGGCTGCGCCGGAAACTGCGGGAGATTCAGAAAGCCGCCGGATACGGCCGGACCAAGCCACAGCCGTCGATCGGCATCTGTCTCATCGGTCCCCGCACGCCGGAAAAAGAGCGGCTCCGGACCCACGAAGCGACCGTCGTTGCGCAATGGGACGGCTGCGCCATCGAGCCGCTCCGTCCTTTCATCGCGCAGATCAAATCAGGTGGACCTGTTTAATCCATTTCCTGGATTGCGTCCCTTCGAGCCGGACGAAGAGCACCTGTTCTTCGGGCGCGAGAAGGAAACCGACGAACTGCTGCGGCGATTGCGCACCAATCGTTTTCTCGCGGTGGTCGGCACCTCGGGAAGCGGCAAATCGTCGCTGGTGCGGTCGGGGCTGATTCCGTCGCTGCAGGGCGGCTACCTGGTCGGCGCCAGCTCGAGCTGGCGGATGGCGGTGTTTCGCCCGGGCGAGGATCCCGTCGGCAACCTGGCGGCGGCGCTTGCACATCCAGACGTCCTCGGGATCACGGACGAGGAGTTCGCGGCGACCAACCGCGTGTTGATGGAGGCCACGCTTCGGCGCGGCCCGCAAGGTCTGGTCGACGCCGTTCGCCAGGCGCGTCTGCCGAAGGACCACAACCTCCTGGTGCTCGTCGATCAGTTCGAGGAGCTGTTCCGGTTTCGCCGCAACGCGCACATCGCGCATTCGCGCGACGAAGCGATCGCCTTCGTCCGCACGCTGCTCGAAGCCGTCCGGCAGCAGGATCTGCCGATCTACATCGCGTTGACGATGAGGTCGGACTTCATCGGCGACTGCATGGATTTCCCCGGCCTGTCCGAAGCGGTGAATTCGGGCCTTTACCTGGTCGGACGCATGTCGCGCGACCAGCTCCGCTCGGCGATCACCGGTCCGGTCGCCGTCGGCGGCGGCACGATTGCGCCTCGCCTCGTACATCGCGTGTTGAACGATCTCGGCGACGATCAGGATCAGCTGCCGCTGGTTCAGCACGCGCTGATGCGGACGTGGGAGCACTGGGCGCGGACGCGCACCGCGAGTTCCACGGTCCGGCTGAAGCCGGACACTACCTTCGACTCATCGCCGATCGACATCGCCGACTACGAGGCCATCGGTACCTTCAACGGCGCCCTGTCCAGGCACGCCGAGGAGGCGTACGCGGAAGCCGAATCGGAGGGTCTCGCGTCGACCGCCATGCGCGTGTTTCAGGCGCTGACAGACACCGTGACCGATCCGCGCGGCGTCCGGCGTCCCACGTCGGTTGGCGAGCTGGCCGCGATCGTCGGGGCGCTCGAGTCAGACGTCATCCGCGTCGTGGACGGGTTCAGGCGGGCGGGCCGAAGTTTCCTGATGCCGCCCGCGGCGGTGGCGTTGACGCCGCGGTCGATCATCGACCTGTCTCACGAAAGCCTGATGCGCTGCTGGACGCGGCTGATCGAGTGGGCCGAGCACGAGCGGCGGGCCGCGGAATTCTACGTCCGGCTGTCGCGAGCGGCGCGCTGGCGCGCCGAAGGGACCGGCGGCCTCTGGCGTAACCCCGAGCTCGAGCTCGGGGAGCGCTGGCTGAAGGAGAATGAGCCGACCGCCGCGTGGGGCAGTCGCTACGACGCGGGCTTCGAGCGCGCGCGCACATTTCTCACCGAGTCGGTCGAGGCCCGACGTGCCGAGGAGCTGCGGGTCGAGCACGAGCGCAGGACGCGGTTGCGCCGTGCGCAAAGTGCCGCTGCAGTGCTCGGCGTCTTCCTGATCGTGGCGTCGGCTTTGGCCTACCTGGCGTGGCGCGAGAGTCAGCGGGCGGAAAAGAATCTCGATCTCGCCAGGGCCGCGGTGGATCAGTCGCTGTCGTCTGTCGATCGGAACCCCGCACGGGTCGGCGCCGACGTTCCACAACTCGACGAGCTCCGGCGCGATCTCCTCGCCAAGGCGCAGTCGTTCTACACGGCATTCATGCGCGAGGAGCCGACCAGCGAGGCGCTCAAACGTGATGTCGCACTGGCGCACGTGAAGATCGGACACATCAATCGGCTGCTCGAGAAACCGGCCGAGGCGGAGAAAGAGTACAAAGACGCGATCGCGCGCCTGCGCGGCCTCGCCGACGCCGATCCCGGAAATCCGGCGCTGCGGCAAGCGCTGGCCGACGCCAGCAACTGGCTCGGCGAGACGCTCCGTCCGCAGGCCGCGCGCGCGGCCGACGCCGAGGCCGCCTACGATCAGGCCCTCGAGATTCAGAGCAGGCTGGCCAGCGAACAATCCGCCAATGCGCAGGTTCGTCGTGAGTTCGCGCGTTCCTACTACAACCGCGGAATCCTTCGCGCCGAACGCGGCAACGCCGCGGCGTCGGAAGCCGACTTCCGTGAAGCGATTCGCCTGCTCGAATCACCAGCTGCAGGGGGAGGTGCGGCGGCTCAGGAACTGGCGCGTGCGTACAACAATCTCGGCACGCTGCTCGCGGACGATCCGAAGCGGTCGGCGGAGGTACGCGGCCTCTGGGAAAAGGCAATCGCCATCGACGAAGGGTTGGTCGCCGCCGAGCCCGAGAATCGCGAGTACAAGATCGAGCTGGCGACGTTCTGCGCCAACATCGCGCCGATGCTGAAGGAGCAGGGCGCCGACGCGGAAGCGGACCAGCGAAGCCGGCAGGCGTTGACCCTGGTGCAGGAGCAGGCGCGCCTCGCGCCGTCGTTGACGGTGACGCTGGCCGACACCCACAGCTTGCGAGGGACCATTCTCGAAGCAAAGAACGATCAGGCCGCCAATCGCGAGTACGGGGAGGCGCTCGACTTGTTCGCCGGCGCCGGCGAACAACCCGCGGTCCGGGCGCGGCCGGATTACCAGATGCGGTTCGGAGACCTTCTGGTAAACTTGGCCGCGTTCCCCTCGACAAATGCGGATCGCCGCGCCCTGCTCGGACGGGCGGTTCGTGCGTACGCTGCGCTGGCGGAAACGATTGCTTCGAACGGATCGCGCGCGGAGGCGCAGGCAGCCGCCGATACGATCGCCAGGATTCTGCCGTCGATGCCGCAGAGCGATCGCGCGGCACTGACGGACGCTGCTCGTCAACTGTCAACCAGACTCGGAGACCCACGATGAAACGACTGCTTGTTCTTCTGCTCTTGCTGCCGACGCCGGCATTCGCTCAGGAGCCGTCCGTCCCCGTCGGGGGACCGTCCGATGTCAGTTTCGCGGCGGCCGATGACGAGCAGCGTCCCCCGACGCCGGCGGCCAGGCCGGATCCTGGCGCGCGGCGCCGTCCGAGCATGGTTGGATACGTAGACGACAGTTCGATCTCGACCAAGGTGCGCATCCGCTACGACGCCGGCTACGGCATGGAGTCGCCGGACCGCGCGGAGTTCTTCTACGCGAAGTGCGGCTGCTATCGCGGATTGCCGGCCAGCAACCCTGCCTACGATCCGAACGCCCCCGGTCCGGCGCCGGGCGTCGTCAGCAACCTGAATTTCGGTCAGCTCTACATCCTCGGCGAATTCGCGCCGAGCGAGAAGTTCTCGGTGTTCGCGCAGCTCCCGTTCCGTTTCCTGAGGCCGGATACGTTCGTCCCCGGAACCGGCAGCTTCGGCAATCAGAACGGCCTGTCGGACATCACCTTCGGCGCGAAAGGGGCGCTGATCTCGAAGCCCGAGCGTCAGCTCACTGCGCAGCTGCAGATCGGCACGCCGACCGGTGACGCCGGGAAGGGGCTCGGCACCAATCACGCGACCATCGAGCCGTCGCTCCTGTACGAGGAACGCCCGAACGATCGCTTCGCCGTCGAAGCCGAGTTCGGCGACGTCATTCCAACCAGCGGCTCCGCCGGCGTTCCGACCTCGAGCCCGGACAAATTTTCGAGCTCGGTGATTTACTACGGCATTGGTCCGAGCTACGAAGTGTATCGGTCACCAGCGGTCAGCATCGTGCCGGTCGTTGAACTGGTCGGCTGGCACGTCACCGGCGGGTTCCAGACCCCGGCCAACAGCACCGATTCGGCTACGGGCGGCTGGGACATCGTCAACATCAAGTTCGGGACGCGCCTGTTGTTCAAGGATCACAGCTCGATGTACATCGGCTACGGACACGCGCTGACCGCGGACTCCTGGTACAACAACATCCTCAGGCTCGAATACCGGATGGCGCTCGGGCGCTGATCGACTCGTTCATTGGTTCAACATTCGTGCTGAAATGAGCCCGCCGTCCGGCGTGGGTGACGACTGTCGCTCGCGCGCGCGAGGTCCGAGGGATGCGGGATTGCCACCCACGCCGGCCAGCCGGGCGTGTGGCCTTCGAGCCGGAACGGCCGAGATCGAAACTGAGAACGACCGCCCGCTCCCAATGTTTGCGATCGCTATCAGTCGAGTGTCGCAGGTTGCGGCGGCGATCCGTCGGACCTCGCGTCCACGAGCGGTAGACGGCAAACGTCTCCGTCAGCGTCGCCCCGCGCGGCGCCGCTGATTCGCCACCGCCGTTCTGAATGCGATGTCGCCCAACTGATTGTTGGCTGTCGCTCGATCAACCCCAGGTGACGCGCGCGTCGTGAGCATTCGCGCCGACGGGGACGTGTGCGACGCGAGCCGTCCGCGGATCGCGGCCGCGACCTGTGACACCCGGCCGACGAGATCGCGACCCACATCGGACGGCCGGCGGATCGATTGCTAGAGGCGCCGGAGGGCGATGCGCTGGATCGAGTGATCGGGTGCCTTCGACAGGACCAGATCAGCGCGACCTCGCGTCGGCAGGATGTTCTCGCGCAGGTTCAGCCCGTTGATGCGATCCCACAAGTCCTCGGCCACCGCCACCGCCGCAGACACGGTGAGGCCGGCGTAGTGGTGGAAATGTGAGAGCGGATCGGCGAACGCGGTCTCGCGCAGCTTCAGGAACCGCTCGACGTACCAGCGCCGCAGCACTTCTTCTTCCGCATCGAGGTAGATCGACGTGTCGAAGAAGTCCGACACGACCACCTCGCCCTCCGGCGCGGACGCGCTGTTGGCGCTCGAGAGCTGCAGGATGTTCAGGCCTTCGACGATCACCACGTCTGCGTCACTGACCTCGATCGTCTGACCGGGCACGACGTCGTAGAGCAGGTGCGAGTACACCGGCGCTTCCACGTGCCGATGTCCCGCTTTCAGATCGAACAGGAACCGCAGCAGCCGGCGCAGGTCGTAGCTCTCCGGAAAACCCTTCCGGCTCATCAACCCGCGCTCGTTCAGGACTCGGTTCGGGTAAAGAAAACCATCGGTGGGGACGATGGCGATGGTCCGGCGCTGGGGAGCCGCCTGCATCACCCGCTGCAGCACGCGGGCGGTGGTACTCTTGCCGACCGCGACGCTCCCCGCCAGCCCCACCAGATACGGCGTTCGCGGCAGTGGCCGCTCGAGGAACTTCGACGTCGCGGCGCGACGTGTCTCGGTGGCGGCGATGTTCACCGAGAGCAGGCGGGCCAGCGGCAGGTAAATCGCCCGGATCTCGTCGAGCGATACCGGGTCGTTGAGGCCGGCCAACCCCGCAATCTCCGACTCCTCGAAGTCGAATGCGGTATCGCCGTGCAGCTCCGCCCACTGGGGCCGCGTGAAATACGCGTAAAGCGACAGCCGTTCTTCCGAGGTGCCGGGCACAGGCCGAGTCAGGGTATCAAGTGCCGGGGCGGGTGACAAATCGCCAGGGTGGCACGCCCGGCACCACGACCGCAGCCGGAGGCGGCCGCAGTTCGGCCTGGGCGCGTCGCGGGCCGTGCGCGTCGTCGACCCAAATTAACTGCATATGCAGCTAAAAGTCTGACGTACACTCTGGAGGTGGCAAGAGCGATCCTTCGACCGGACGAATGCGTGCTCCGGCACGTGACCCGAACCTCGCGAGCGGTGGTCAACGCCTTCGATGCAGCGTTGGCACCGATCGGTCTGACCGGCAGTCAGTTCAATGTCCTGATGAGTCTCGAGCGCGCCGGTCCGATGACCGTGAACGCGCTGGCGCGGCATGTTGGCGCGGATGCCACGACGATTCCCCGAACGCTGCGGCCGTTGAAGCTCGCGAAGCTGGTGTCGTCGCGCCCCGGCGTGGACCGCCGGGAGCAGGTGATCGCCGTGACGCCGAGTGGCCATCGGCGCCTTGCAATCGCGCGGCGCCGATGGACCGTGGTGCAACGACGGATTGTCGAAGCGATCGGCCGGCCGTCCTGGATTGCGCTGACGCGATCGCTCGGGGCGATTCGTCAGGCCGCCAGGGCCCGGGTCCGCACCGCCGCCTGATTCCGCCTACTTCTTGATCGCGTTCCCGACTTCTTCGATCGCCTCGCCGACCTTGCGGCGCGCGTGACCGACCGCGTCCTGCGCATTGCCTGCCGCCTCGTCTGCCGCGCCCTCGTCGACCAGATCCGGATCGTTCGTCAAATTGCCGAACGCTTGTTTTGCCTGTCCTTTGACTGCCGTCGCCTTGCCTTCGAGCTCGTCCTTGTTCATGGTGCCTCCGCGAGCTGAATCAGCATGACTCGTACCGCCGTACAGGACCGGCTCAACCACCATTTAAGAGTGGTTTCGGCATGAAAATCGGCCGGATCGATGTCGGCGATGACCGAATTCTGGAAGAGGGCAGGCCTACGTCATTTCATGATGCCGACCGTCAATGCACGAGCGCCGTCGCGCATGCCTCGCGCGACATCGATCCGGAGTAGTCCAGCCGACCCTGGCATCCTGACACGCATTCCAAGGCCCAGGTCGAACTGCCCCGGCGTCGCGACGCTCGCCTGGCGGGTCGCTCGAGCGGCATCAATGAAGCCAGCGATTGCAACGTGGGCCAGCGCCGGACGTTCGAGCCAGCGCTGCACCTCGACGCCGCCGAACGCGAGGGTGCGGCCGAACACCGTGGAGCCCGTGACGTCGATGATGCCGTCTTCGAGCAAGGGATGCGCGCGGAGCAGCGGCTCGCGGGCATGGCCGGTTCCTGCGCCCGGCCACAGCCCCATCGGCGCAGCGTCGCCCACCCACTGCGCCCCGGCATTGCCGGTCAGGACCCATCCCGCCGGCTCGGCTGACGATCGCGCTGACGCGGTCGCCCCGGCGGCGCTGAACGGGGCGCCTGCCGACACCGGCGTCCACCGCGTGAACGTGCCGGCGAGCGAAACGCGATCCGCGAACAGCCGCTGCTCGAGCGATCCGCCAGCGGCGATCGCTCTGGTCTGGTCGTGGCGCGGGACGACCTGAACGCCTTCGCCCGCCGGATCACCGTTCCACGAGTCGAATCCGGCGGAGATCGAGTAACGAAGCGATCCGTTCAACCAGTCGGTGACCGAGAGGCCTGCATGCGCGCGGGTCTCCTGCACGACTTGATCGGGACCGGCGACTCCGCCGCCGACGAACGAGAAGGCGTCGGATTGCCAGCCGCCTTCGACGCGCCAGACGCCGGGCCAGCCGTGGACCTGCGGCGCCGCGAATCCGATGCTGACCGCTGGACGATTCGCCCACCATCGCCAGCTCGCCGACCACGCGTCGCCCTGACCGGTAAATCCGGGAACGGCGACCGTCGCTTCGCGATCGACGCCGGCCTGCACCGCCGTCACGGCCCAGGCTGCGGTGCCGCTCGGTACGGCTTCGCGCTCCGCGATCGCGACCTCCACCGTGGCGAAACCATCGCGCTCCGGCCGCAGCGTCAATCGTGTGGACGCCGCGCTTGGAAGCTCGCCCAGTCGCCTCTTCGCCCGTTCGAACGCCTCCGCGGTCAGCAGCTGGTTCGCGCGGATTCCTACATCATCCGCGATCGTCTGGTAGCGGGAATGGTGCAGGCCGTCGATCCGCACGACGTTCACGCGCGGCTTGCCGATGCGATTCCATGCGCGCAACGCTCCGACAGCGTCGCCTTCCATGAACAGGCTCGAGCCGAGCACGTCGATCGCGTACTCGTCACCAGCGTCCAGCCGAAGAGCCTCGCGTGCCAGCGCCGCGGCGTCGGCCCACCGATGCTGGGCGAACCGCACGCCGCTCAATTCGCGTACGGGCCCTCCGTCGTGGGGACACCGAGCGCGAACCTCGTCGAGGAGTTGATCCGCCGAGTCGAGTCCCTCGGCTTGAATCGCAGACATTGCGCGCGCGAGCCGCGCGTCGCAGGTGGCCGCCACACTCGAACCGTCAATGTTCTCGGCCGACCGCGCCAGCGGTTCGGTCGGCGTCCGACTAGCCGAAGCGACCGCGGACGGCAGAATGACCATCGACCAGAAATTCGAGGCGCGCCACAGGCGCTCGAAGTCGGCGTCAGGAATCTGCCTCGACGGTCCCCACGACGGATCGTGGACGACGATCGCGTCACCCTTCCAGCCGGTGACCACCACGTAATGGTAACCAGTGCCGCGATCGGCGAGCAGCACGATGACCGGTTGACGATCGCGGATCCGTTCGCGAAGAGCCTCGAGCGATCCATCGACCGTTGCAACCCGCCAACCTCGCGTCCTCACCGCAGCCGCGAGGACGTCGTTCGCGATCCCGCCCGCGCTGCGATCGACGAGCGGGGCGAACTCCTGCACATCGGCGTGAGCGTCGCCCCAATAGCGAAAGACCATGGCGGTCGCTGCGCCGCCGCACATCGCATCAGTCTGCGGCAAGTACGGCACGTCAACGGCCATCGATCCGGCCAGCGACAGCGCAGCGACCAGCGTGGCGATCATCGAGTGTTCATCCGCCCTGAACGCGCCCTACTTCAGCGCCACAATCAGGATGATGACCAGCAGCAGAATGATGATGATCGTCGTCGTCGAAATCACGACTGACGAAGCGCCGCCGACCAGCTGCTGGTTGACCTGACGCGCAGCGTCGCCGGCCTTGGCCAGTTCGGCGCCGTCGAGAGTGTCCGCAACCGCCTCGACACGGTCCACGCTGACACCCAGTGAAGAAACGACATCGCGCACCTGCGGCTGGGTCAGCGCCTCGCGGATCGCCGCACGATCGGCATCCTGCGCCGCCGCGCGAGCAGCCACCGTGGACGCCAGCTCATTCGGCGAAACGACGTGCTGTTGTCCGGCCAACGCCGGTGCCGAGATCAGGATCAATGACGCCATCGCGAATGTGAGTAGTCGAGTCAGTGTCGGCATGTGCTTCTCTCTCTCCATGTGAAGTCGATCGTCCGGGCTCAACAGGAAGCAAGGCTGATACCGACCAGCCTGACGGCCTGCCGCTGAGTCGGTTCGGGCATGAACGTCGCATGGCAATGTCGCTGGAGAGTGTTATGAAGACAATTTACGCAGCATTTGGTATCGCGGCGATGTGTGCGGTCGGTGCTGGTGCACAATCTGGCACGACGCAAACGAAAACCAAGGTCGAGGTCAAGGACGGCAAGGACGTCAAGATCAATGGATGCCTGGCATCCAATCCAGCCGGCGGTTACATCCTGACCAACGCGAATGGGAATCTGAAATACGAACTGATCACCGACGATGACCTGTCCAAGCACGTCGGGCATCGGGTGGAGGTCGAAGGAAAGGCCGCGGACAAGGGCGACGGCAAGGTCAAGATCGAGTCGTCGGTCGAAAGCGGCGGCAGCGACACGAAGTCGAAGACCGAGACCGAGCTCAAAGGTTCCGACATGGCCGGCATGCGCTATCTCGGCGTGAAATCGGTGAAGATGATCTCGGCGACTTGCGACTAGGATGTGAGAGGCGGGGCGTGTCGCCTCGCCTCTTACACGCTTGACCTCGTCCGACGACCGATTCACCGCCTGGATAGCCCGCCTCGAAGCGGAGCATTTCGCCGCCCTGACGTTTCCTGAGGTATCGCGTGCGCTGCGTGCGCTGTCGTCGGCGTACGTCGAACGCCGGCAGAAGCTCGCCGAGGGCGCGGCGCTGTCCGGCGCGGGCAAGCGTGCGGCGTTCGCGCTCTTTTACGGTCCACTTCATTACCTGCTGGTCGCGCACGTCGTGCGGGCGATTCCCGAGGCGACGGCCGGCATCTCGTCCATCATCGATCTGGGCTGCGGGACAGGCGCATCGGGCGCGGCCTGGGCGTCCGCCTGCGCCGTCCCGCCGCGCATCGTCGGCATCGACCGTCATCCGTGGACGCTCGGCGCGGCGAACAGCACGTATCGTGACTTCGGCATTTCCGCGACGGCGCGGCAGGGTGACATCGCGACCGCGCCGCTGCCGAAGGGTCCGGTCGCGTTTCTGGCGGCGTTCACGCTGAACGAATTGCCGGAGTTTGCGCGCGAGGAGCTGCTGGCGCGCCTGCTCGATCGCGCCAGCCATGGCGATCGCGTTCTGGTGCTGGAGCCGCTGGCCGGATTCGTCGCGCGCTGGTGGAATCGCTGGCGCGATGTGGTCGAGAAGGCGGGTGGCCGTGCAGACGAGTGGCGCGTCCGGACGGAACTGCCGCCGATCGTCGCCAAGCTGGATCGCGCGGCCGGGCTGAATCATCGCGAGATCACCGGCCGGTCGCTGTGGCTATGATGGTCGAACGTGGAGAGTGAACGCTTCGCGCCGGACGCGCGTCCGGCTTCGACCGTCCTGGTGCTCCGTGACGGACCGTCAGGGCCGGAGGTCTTCATGGTCCGCCGGCACGCGGACACGGCCTTCATGGGCGGCGCGCACGTCTTTCCCGGCGGCCGGGTCGACGCCGCCGATCGCGATGTAGATGATTCGTGGTGCGATGGGCTCGGGCACGCACGCGCGCAGCTCGCTGCGTTGCCGCCACTCGACGCCGCGGCCTATCACGTTGCCGCTGCTCGCGAACTGTTCGAAGAGGCCGGTGTACTGCTCGCGAGAAACGAAGCGGGCGAGTTCGTGTCGCTGACCGGTGCCGCGGTCCACGTCCGCTTCGCTCACGACCGCGAGGCGGTTCACTCGGGCGAGACCACCCTGCGGGCGGTGCTCGAACGGGAACACCTGCGTCTGGCGCTCGACGTGCTCGTGCTGTTCGCGCACTGGGTGACTCCGCCGGTCGACAAACGTCAATTCGATACCCGGTTCTTCATGACCCGCGTGCCGCCGCATCAAACGCCGGTGCACGACGACACCGAGACGACGCACAGCTGCTGGATTCGACCGGCGGAGGCGCTGGCGCAGTCACAACGTGGCGAGATTCTCCTGCCGCCTCCGACCTGGACGACGCTGCGAGAGCTGGAGCCGTTCGAAACCGTGGACGACACGCTGGCGTGGGCGCGTAAGCGAACCATCATCCGGCGGCTGCCGCGTCACCTGGATCACGACGGCGTTCGCATGCTGGTGCTGCCCGGCGACGAATTGCACCCTGACCCCGCGCCGCTCGATCCCCGCGTCGAAACCCGCTTCGTCTTCGCAGACGGACGCTGGCGCGCACAGCGTTCCCGCACGTAGAATCCGGGCATGATCCGGAATCCAATCGCTCGGCTGAAGACCGCCTGTGGCGCGGCCCTTTCAGGGCCGCATCTCGCGGGGCTGAAAGCCCCGCGCTACATTCCCCGCGTCGCTGCGGCGTTGGCTTGGGCTCTTCTCGCCGCCTCCGTTCCGCTCCTTGCCCAGGAAACAGTCAACGACGCCGTAATCGCGCAGATCAAGACGCAGGCCTTTCAAGAGTCCGCGGTGATGGACACGCTCAGCTGGCTGAGCGACGTCCACGGCCCGCGGCTCACCGGCTCGCCGACGCTGCGCGCCGCGGCGGAATGGGCGCGGGATCAGCTGACGAAGTGGGGCATGGTCAACGCCGCCCTCGAACCCAACGGCACCACCAGCCGCGGCTGGTCGATCGAACGTTTCTCGATCGAGATGACCGCGCCGCAATACATGCGCATCACCGGCTATCCACGCGCGTGGTCGCCGGGCCTCACGACGCCGCTGTCCGCCACTCCGATCGTGGTGGAGGTGAAATCAAAGGACGATTTCGACAAGTACCGCGGCAAGCTGCGCGGCGCCATCGTCATGAACGGGCGTCCGGAAATCGGCGACATCGGATTCCAGCCGGAAGCCAAGCGCGAGACCGACGATGACCTGAAGAAGATGGAGGGACAGCTCGATCCGGCGCCGACCAGCGTGCCGGCAGCGTCGAAGTCCTACTGGGACGAAGAGGACGAGTTCGTCAAGGCGCTCGCCAAACAGAAAGAGGTCTACGAGTTCTTCGCGAAGGAAGGCATCGCCGCGCTCGTCTCGCCGAGCAGCATTACCGAAGATGTCCGCACTGACGGCTTCTACGATCACATCTGGCATCCGGTCTATCCGGGCTTCGTCATTTCCCGGGAGCACTATGGCCGGCTTGTCCGCCTGCTCGACAAGAAGCAGCCGGTCACGCTTTCGCTGAGCCTGGCGGTCCGCCAGGTCGATTCCGTCGAGGGCTTCAACGTCGTCGCCGAGATTCCTGGCACCGATCCGCAGCTCCAGTCGGAGGTCGTGATGCTTGGAGGTCACCTCGACTCGTGGCATTCGGGCACCGGAGCGACCGACAACGGCGCCGGCTGCGCCGTGGCCATGGAAGCGATGCGCATCCTGAAGGCGATCGGCGCGAAGCCGCGTCGAACCATACGCGTGGCGCTCTGGACCGGCGAAGAGCAGGATTATTTCGGATCGATGGGCTACGTCGCGCGCCATTTCGGCGACATCAAAACCATGGGGTTGAAGCCCGAGCAGGCCAAGCTGTCCGCCTATTTCAATCTCGACAACGGCAGCGGCCGCATTCGCGGCGTCAATCTTCAGGGAAACGAAGCGGTCCGGCCGATTTTCGAGGCGTGGCTTCGTCCCTTCAACTATCTCGGCGCCACCACGTTGACGACGCTGAATACGGGAGGGACGGACCATATCCCGTTCGACGCCATCGGCCTCCCGGGTTTTCAGTTCATCCAGGATCCGCTGAACTACGAGTCCAAGGTCCACCACTCGAACCTCGACGTCTACGAGGAAGCGGTACCGGACGACTTGAAGCAGGCCTCCGCCATCCTCGCGAGTTTCGTGTATCACGCGGCGATGCGCGACGCGATGCTGCCGCGCAAGCCGCTGCCGAAGCCGCACACGGAAACGAAAGCGCAGCCGAAATGATGCGACTGCGGACGGCGACGATCGCGGCCGCCCTGCTCGCTGCGGTGTGTGTCGCGCCGGCGCCAGCAGCGAGGGCGCAGTCGCGTCCGCTGGTCTCCACGGAAGTCGCGCCGGTTTACCAGCGGCTTCTCGCGCGAATCTCACTGATCAAAATCTTCGATCATCATGCGCACCCAGGGCGGGTCGGCGATGCGGAGGTGGATCCGGCGCCGGCGCTGCCGGGCAGCATGCCGTTCCGGCTGCGGCCGGACAATCCGGACTGGGCTGCCGCGACGCGCGCGATGTTTTCGCCGACCGGCAAGGCCCAGCTCGAAAAACTGAACCCCGGCCCGAAGTACTTCAGCGCGATCCTGGATCGCCTCGGCATCGAGACGTCGGTCGCCAACCGCATCACGATGCCGCCCGACCTCGATCCGGCACGGTTCAAGTGGGTGTTCTACATCGATCCCGTGCTGTTCCCTTTCGACAATGCCGGATTGGCCGCAAGGAATCCCGACCAGGCGCTGTTCATGCCGAACCAGACGAAGCTGCGTCAGCGCTTCCAGCAGCAGGCCGGGCTCAGCGAACTGCCGCCAAGCCTTGACGACTATCTGGCGTTCGTCACGCACGTCCTCGACGACCACAAGCGCCGAGGGGCGATCGCGGCGAAGTTCGAGGTTGCCTACCTCAGATCGTTTGTTTTCGACGATCCACAGCGTGACGTCGTCGAGTCGATTTACACCGCCTACCGGCGCGGCGGCACGCCCGGCGCCTCCGAGTACAAGGCGTTTCAGGACTTTCTGTTCCGCCACATCCTGGTCGAGTGCGGCCGCCTGCATCTGGCGGTTCATATTCACAGCTCCGCTGGAACAGGCGATTACTTCAGCGTGAGCGGCGCCAACGTCATGAATCTGGAGAACGTGCTCCGCGATCCGCGCTACGTGCAGACCACGTTCGTGCTGATTCACGGCGGCTATCCCTTCGAGCACCAGGCGATCACGCTGGCCTCGATGCCCAACGTCTGGCTGGACAGTTCCGCGACCGGCAGCTTCGTGATGTTTCCAGATCAGTTCAAACACGTCCTTCGCGACTGGCTCGAAACCTACCCGGACAAGATCACGTTCGGCACGGACGCCTTTCCGGCGGACGAAAAGATGGGTGTCGAGGAGATGTATTGGATGGGAGTTCACAATGGGCGGACCGCCCTCGCCGCTGCGCTGGCGGAGATGATGGTCGCGCGTGAGATCAGTGAATCGCAGGCCATGGCGATGGCGCACGGCTACCTTCACGACAACGCCGCGAATCTCTACAAGTGACGGCGCCAAAGCTCCGCCGCGTTCTCGGTTTCCGCGACCTCACGCTCTTCTACATCGTCACGACTCTCAGCCCGCGATGGATCGCGACGGCCGCGGCCGCCGGACCCAGCGCGCTGGTCATCTGGGTCATCGCGGCGCTCGGCCTTTTCGTTCCGCTGGTCTTCACCGTGCTGGAGCTGTCTTCCCGTTATCCGGAAGAGGGCGGCATTTACGTCTGGAGCAAGCGCGCCTTTGGTCCGTTCGCCGCGTTCATGACCGGATGGACCTACTGGGCCTCGAACCTCCCGTACCTGCCTGGTCTTTTGTATTTCGCGGCGGCCAACGCGTTGTTCATCGGCGGCTGGCAGTCGCTCTCGACCAACAGCACCTACTTCATCGTCTTCTCGACCATCGGTCTCGCCATCGCCGTCGCCATGAACGTCGTCGGCCTGAATGTCGGAAAGTGGCTCAACAACGTCGGCGCCATCGCCGCCTGGATCCCCGCGCTGGTGCTGATGGCTCTGGGCGCCGTGTCATGGAGCCGGTTCGGGTCCGCGACCCCGATGGACGCGCACGCATTCGTGCCCAGCACCGGCCTCAAGGACGTCATCTTCTGGTCCACTATCGCCTTCGCCTTCGGCGGTGTCGAGAGCGGATCGACGATGGGCGAGGAGATTGAAGACGCGAAGCGGACCGTGCCGCGAGCGGTGTTGACCGCCGGCGCGCTGATTACCGTGTTCTATATCGCGGGCACGCTGAGCGTGCTGCTGGCGATGCCGAAGGCGCAGGTCTCCGGGCTGCAGGGCATCATGCAGGCCATCGAGGCGATGAGCGCACGGGTCGGCCTGGCCTGGCTGGCGCCGATCATGGCGGCCCTGGTGACGTTGAACGTGCTGGGCGGCGTCGGCGGCTGGTTCGCGGCGACCGCGCGCCTGCCGTTCGTGGCCGGCATCGATCGGTTTCTGCCGGCGGTCTTCGGCGATCTGCACCCGAAGTGGCGAACACCGTATGTCGCTCTGCTGGTTCAAGCGGCGTTCGCGGGGTTGTTCGTACTGCTCGGCCAGGCCGGCACATCGGTGCGCGGCGCCTACGATGCGCTCGTCAGCATGGGGATCATCAGCTACTTCATCCCCTTCCTCTTCATGTTCGCGGCGATGATCGTCCTGCAACGTGAGCCGGCCGGTCCGGACGTGATCAGGGTGCCGGGCGGGCGGCCGGTCGCGATTCTTCTGGCGTCGCTCGGGTTCGTGGTGACGACGGTGTCGATCGTCCTGGCATGCGTGCCGGCGGACGAGGATCCGAACAAAGTGCTGGCCGTGGTAAAGGTGGTGGGCGCGTCTGCCGTGCTGTTCGCGGTTGGTGCGGCGATCTACGCGGTCGGAAAGCGACGAACGACGAACGCAGAACCACGAACGACGAACGAATAACGATGAAGAAGATTCATGCCATCGCACTACTGATCCTGTTCCACGCGTCGCTCGCCTTTGCGGCGCAGGGAACGCTGCGTGTCGACTACTACCACACCGGCAACGCGAAGGAGGAACGCTTCAGCCTCGACCGGATCGTGCACGAGCCGCTGCCGTGGCCGGGCAATCCGTCGCGGCCGATCGACGACACCGACCGCGGCAAGTACTTCTTCGAAGTCGTCGACGCCTCGACCGGGACGGTGGTGTACTCACGCGGTTTCAGCTCGATCTACGCCGAATGGGAGACCACTGCGGAGGCGTCCGCTGCCGACCGCACGTTCTCGGAGTCGTTGCGTTTCCCCCTACCGGAGCACCCGGTCCGCGTGGTCGTGAAACGGCGTGACGCAAAAAACCAGTTCCGCGATGTCTGGACCGTCACCATCAACCCCGCAGATCCGTTGATCGTCCAGCACGCCGAGGCGCCGGATGCCGGCGCGGTGATCAAACTGCACGAGAGCGGCGACCCGGCGAAGAAACTCGATTTGTTGATTCTCGGCGACGGATACACCGCGCGCGAGCGGTCGAAGTTCGAGCGCGATGCGCGCCGCCTGACCAAAACACTCCTGGAAACGTCGCCATTCAAGGAGCGTCAGGCCGACATCAACGTCTGGGGACTGGTACCGCCGGCCGCGCAGTCCGGCATCACCCGGCCGTCGCAGCAGATCTTCCGTCGATCGCCGATCGGCGCCAGCTACGACATCTTCGGCTCCGAGCGATACGTGCTGACGTTCGAGAACAAGGCCTTTCGCGACGTTGCCGCGAACGCGCCGTACGACGTGGTCGAGATCCTGGTGAACAGCGCGACCTATGGCGGCGGCGGCATCTATGGGCTCTACAGCACGGTCGCCGCCGATAGCGTGTGGTCGTCGTACGTCTTCATCCACGAGTTCGGGCATCACATCGCCGGGCTTGCGGACGAGTACTACACCTCGGACGTCGCGTATCTCCCGTCCGCCGATCGCGTCGAACCATGGGAGCCGAACGTCACGGCCCTGCTCGATCCGGCCACCCTGAAATGGCGCGATCTCGTCACCGCGGCGACGCCGCTGCCGACGCCGTGGCCGAAACAGGCGTTCGAGCTCAACTCGAAAGAGGTGCAGGAGAAGCGGCGAGCGATCCGTGCCGCCAATCGGCCCGAAGCGGAGATGGACGCGCTCTTCCGGGACGAAGAGAAGTTCGAGACCGCGCTGCTGAACGAGGGCGCCCAGGCAGGCAAGGTGGGTGCGTTCGAGGGCGCGAACTACGAAGCGCACGGCTACTACCGTCCGCAGGCCGACTGCATCATGTTCACGCGCGACAACGTCCCGTTCTGCGTGGTCTGCCGCCGGGCGATTGCCCAGATCCTCGACTTGTACAGCCGGTGACGGCCGATCGCGCGGCCGCGCGACAGAAACGCCTCCGGCTTGACGTCGTGTCGGCGCATAAATCAGACTAGGCGCCCGAACGATCTTTCTTCCAGGACTGAAAGGCGCATCATGCAGGACGATTTCGACAACGGAATGGGAATCCCGGACGACGAGCTGGCCGGCGAATCGACGATGGGCGAGGGCGAAGGGGCGTTGGGCCTCGAGCACGACGAAGACCTCGATGTCGCCGAGCCCGAGATGAGCGGTCGCGCGTCAGGCGGTGCCCCCCGGGCGCGCAAGTCGTCCGAAGGCGAGCCTGAACCGGCTGCGGCCAAGGCGAAAGCAGCTCCGGCGAAGAAGGCGGCTCCGGCACGCAAGAAGGCCGTCGCAAAGAAAGCCGTCGCCCGGAAGGCCGCGAAAGCAGTGAAGAAGACCGCGAAAAAAGGCGCGAAGAAGAGCGTCAAGAAGGCTGCAAAGCCGGCCAGAAAAACTGCGAAGAAGCCGGCCAGGAAAGCGGCCACGAAGAGCAAGAAGGCCAGGAAGATCGGCAAGAAGAAACGCTGACGCTCGTCGCGTTTCCGCCCGACCGCGGCGGTGGTCCGGGGCGCGCCTGCGCCCCGCCCGCTTCATCCCCAATGCCCGACGGATCGCGGAAACAAAGTTGTAGACTCCCCCCGGTGACCACACCCGAACCGACGTCGAGATGACCATCCAGGAATATCTCGAGCGCTGGAACGTGACCGGCACGATTACTACCGTACAGTTTCAGCAGCTCTCGGCGCTCGGTCGCGGCGACCGGTTCTCGCTCTTCGCCGAACTGCACATCCTGCTGTATCTCGGTGTCATCGCCGTGGCGGCCGGCGTCGGCCTGACCATTCGTGCCTACTCCACGGGCCTGGGCGACGTTGCCATTCTGGCCGCGCTGACTCTGCTGGTGGCTGCCAGTCTGTACTACTGCTTCTCGCACGCGCTCCCGTATTCCAACGACAAGGTGGAGACGCACGGCTTCGCATTCGACTACGTGTTGTATCTGGCGTGCCTGCTCTTCGCTGCCGAAATCGGCTACGTCGAGTTTCGGTTTCATCTGCTCGGGGAGCGCTGGTACGACTACCTGCTGGCCTCGTCTGTCGTCTACTTCGCGCTCGCATACCGATTCGACAACCGCCTCGCGCTGTCGCTGGCGCTGTCCACGCTGGCGGGATTCTTCGGGCTGCGGTTGTCCTACTTCTCCTTTGGCGACAGCGCGCTTCGCGTGTCGGCGGTCGGGTACGGAGTCAGCGTCGCAGCCGTTGGAGTGGTGCTGCAGCGGCTCGGCATCAAGAAGCATTTTCTCGAGGCCTATCTTCACGTCGCGGCGAACGTATTGTTCGTGGCACTCCTGTCAGGGACCTTCGATCAGAGCTGGAGGCTGTACCTCCTCGCATTGATCGCGCTCGCAGCCGCGGCAGTCGCTGCCGGCGTTCGTTTCAGGCGCTTCGTGTTTGTGGTTTACGGCGTGCTGTACGGATACGTCGGCATCACGCCCCGCCTGCTCGAGTTGCTTGGTGTCAACGCGTTCGAGGGCGTTCTCGCTTATCTGGTTCTGACCGGGACCATGGTGATTGCCGGCCTGGCGATCGTGGCGCGTCAGTTCGGACGTGAAGAGTGACGGGGCGATACACCCGGGAAGAAGAGGAGCGGATCCGGGCGCAGGCTCGAGTGCGCGAGTGGACCCGGTCCGGACTGCTCGACTTGTCGCAAGGCGCCGCGCTCGAGCGTGAACTACGGGTCGATGCACGGCGCACCAACATCTTCCTGCGCGTGGTGCTGGCGTTGTTCACATGGCTGATCGTCGCGGCATCGGTCGCGCTGGTGATGGTGTCCAACCGCGTCGAAACGGACACGCCTGTGGCGATCGTCCTCGGAATATCGGCGCTCGTGTGCCTGGCGCTCGCGGAGCTGGCGATCGGTCAGCTTCGTCTCTATCGGTTCGGCGTCGAGGAGGCGCTGGCGGTTGGGGCCGTGGTGCTCTCCGGCGTCAGCGCGAGTCTCCTTCCCGCCAATCCGCTCGACATCCCGAAAATCGTCGTCGGACTGATGGTTGGAGCCGCCGGAGGCGCCGCCGTGTACCTTCGCTTCGGATACGTCTACGCGGCGTTGGGGGCGCTGACCGCTGCCGCAGCGATTCCGTTTCAGCTCGACTTGCGGGTGTCGGTGCAGCATGCGGTCGCGGCGGCAATCCTGCTTCCCGCGTTCCTGGCGGCGCGATCGATACGCGTGCGTCACCGTGATGACTACCCCGGCGACGACTTCGGCGTGATCCAGGCCGTGGCGTGGGCAGGACTGTACGTGGCGCTGAATGTCCAGCTGACCGGCGACCTTTTCGACGGCAGGTTCTACTGGTTCACCTACATCGCGATCTGGGTGCTTCCGATTGCCGGCCTCTACCTCAGTCTGCGCTCGAGGGACCGACTACTGCTCGACGTCAGCCTCGCGATGGCGCTGGTCACGATCGCCACGAACAAGCCGTACCTCGGTCTGGAGCGGCGTGAGTGGGATCCGATTCTGCTGGGTGTGCTGCTTGTTGGTACGGCGCTCGCCGTTCGCCGGTGGCTTTCAACCGGCGTCGATGGTCAGCGCTACGGCTTCACGGCGACACGCATCCTGCACAGGGACAGCGCGCTCCTGAATGCGGTCAGCACCGGCGCGGTCGCATTTCAACCAGGCGCGACGTCCCCGCCGGCACCCTCAGATACCAGCGGCTTCAGCGGTGGACGCTCAGGCGGCGCCGGCGGCGGCGACACGTACTAGGACTCTGCCGTCGCTTTTTCAGAACGTCACGAGCAGCCCGATGTTCGCGCGCCAGAAGTCGAAGCTGTTCAGCGACAGATGGGCGGCTGCGAAATCATCGAGATTGAAGCCGTAAGCCTTGAAGTAGCGCAGGTCGCCGCGAACGCCGAGGTGCGATCCGAAGTACCCCATGACGCCGCCGCCGGCGTTGAACGTGAAGTAGTTGTTCGAAATGCTCGCCGGATTGGGAATCAGGATGCTCGACACCGAGGTGACGTTGAGCAATAGATCGCCGGCGCCGATGGCGCCGTACGGCCTGATGCTGCCTATTCTCGGACCCACCAGCAGACTTCCGGAGAACGTGAAGACACTGCTCTTGGCCAGGGCGTTGGCGGATTTGTCGATCAGTTCCGGATAGTAGGAGATGTCGGTCTCGAATCCGACGATCTTGCCGGCGGCTCCGAACGCGACGCCGAAGCCCGGCTTGGTGCCGTCACCGTGCAGTGACGGCGTATCGAACGTCGTGTCGATATAAGGGTTCAGGAACGCCTGTGCGGACGCGCCGCGGGCGGCCAATACAGACGCAAGGGCAACGACGAAGACGACGAGCGAACGTCTCATGGTGGTTTCTCCCTCTCAATACGCGACATCTGGCCATGAACCGGACCAGGGCGCCTGACCGGCCCCTGGGTTCAGTTCCCATTGCCTGATGTTGGTGTTCCAGATGAGGCATTCGTTACACGCGCCGGTGCGCGGAATCCGCCAGGCCGATGGCAGCGTCGTGGCGACACGCGTCCACGACGATGGAATGGAGTGCCTCCGCAGACCTTCGCGAGTGTCGAACCGCGGTGGTAAGCTCTGCATCTTCCCGGCCATGCGGCTTCCAATCGGCGCGCGAATCGGTCCCTACGAGATCACTGGCGCGCTCGGTGCCGGCGGCATGGGTGAGGTCTACGATGGCGCAGGCGGTCATCGGTGAACACTGGAGCTGGGCGCTTCGCACCGTCTGGTTCTTCGGCATCCTGACGGTGGCGCGACTGGTGTTCCTGCGTCCGCCTGGACGCGTCCGGAGCCAGGCGATCGTCGCGGCGTTCGCGCTGGCCGGGCTCGTTGGGCTCGTCCTGCTCGTCGAAACGGGAGATCGTGGCGGCCAGTTGGTCTACGAACATGGCGTGGGCGCCCTGCGACGATGAGCGGATTGCGAGCGATCTGGCCAGTGCATGAGAACCTGTCGCTCGATGCCGGCTGGCGCGTCGCACGGTCAGATGGCTCGAATGCGCGAGAGTTTCCTGCTAGCGTCACATGGGCGTTTCCGTTCGCAGCGAGGGGCGATGCGCGCCGTCCGACGCTGCAAGCGGCGCCTTCCCGATCCAGGCTCGGCGCGTGAATCTGCTGATAATCCCCAGGCTCGCCTTGAAGGCCCTGGGGCAGAACCTACTGAGGACCGCGCTCACGATGCTGGGAATCGTGATTGGCGTAGGCGCGGTGATCTGCGTCGTGGCGATCGGTGAGGGCGCGCAAGCCAGCGTCGAACGAGCCATCACGAACATCGGCGCCAACATGATTTGGGCGGAGGCCGGCGGCGTGAATCGCGCCGGCGTGAGAACGGGGACGCTGAGCACAAAAACGCTCACGCTCCTCGACTACGAAGCGATCAAGACCCAGGTGCCGTTCGTCACGAACGTCACGCCGCAGGCGGACACGCGTGTCCAAGTGGTCTACGGCAACCAGAACTGGAACACCCCCGTGCGAGGCGTGGGTCCAGAGTATCTCGCGCTCAAGAATTGGAAGGTCGTGCGCGGCGGCATGTATTCCGAGGTCGATGTGGAGCATGCGAACAATGTGTGCGTGCTCGGTCAGATCGTCGTTGACCAGCTGTTCGGATCGCAGGATCCAATAGACGAGACCATCCGCGTGAACAACGAACCGTGTACCGTCGTCGGTGTCCTCGAAGTGAAGGGCCAGTCCGCGACCGGCCAGGATCAGGATGACCAGTTCCTGATGCCGTACACGACTGTGATGAAGAAGATCAAAGGCCAACCGTGGCTCGATGACGTCCTGTGCAGCGCGACGTCAGCCGAGGTCGTGGAGGAAGCGGAGCAGGAAATCACAGACTTGCTGAGGCAGCGTCATCACATCCAACCAGGCGCGGACGACGATTTCAACCTCCGGCATCCAACCGAAATTGCGGAAGCAGTGAAGCAGTCGACACAAACGATGGAGGCCCTCTTGGCGGCGGTTGCGTCGGTGTCACTGCTCATCGGCGGGATCGGCATCATGAACATCATGCTCGTATCCGTGACCGAGCGCACGCGGGAGATTGGATTGCGGCAGGCCGTCGGAGCTCGCAGCGGGGACGTGCTCCGGCAGTTTCTCGTCGAGGCGGTGATTCTCAGCCTGATAGGCGGGGCGATTGGGATTGGGCTGGGCACACTTGGGGCGCGAGTGATCGCGGACGCATTCCAGTGGCCTACGAGTGTGTCTGCAGACGCGATCAGCCTGGCGTTCGGCTGCTCGGCTGCAATCGGCGTCTTCTTCGGTTATTACCCGGCACGCAAGGCAGCGCGTCTGGATCCGATCGAGGCGCTCAGGTTCGAGTGACTGAGCCTGGACCGCGAGCATCGGGGTCGAATTACGGAAGGATAGTCATGCGACTGATTCTGGCTGGCGCGACCATCGCACTCGTCTCTTTTCAAGTCGCGTCTGGTCAGGCGCCTTTTGTCCCAGTGGGCACGATCGACCTTCCGGGCGTCGAAGGACGTATTGATCACCTTGCTGTCGACGCGGCAGCGCAGCGACTCTACGTTGCTGCGCTCGGGAATAACACGGTCGAGGTGTTGGATCTGAAGAACCGCACTCACTTGCAGAGTCTCCCAGGTTTTCGCGAGCCGCAAGGCATTGCCGTTGTCTCCGACGCCAAACTGGTTGCAATCGCCAACGGGCAAGGAGAAGGCGTGCAGTTTGTTGATGGGGGCGACTATCATCCGACCAGGTCAACGGTACTCGGAGATGATTCCGATAACGTCCGCTATGGCGTGGCGGACCAGCGTCTCTTCGTCGGCTTCGGCGGCGGTGCCTTGGCGGCGATCAGCCCGGTCGACGGCAGGGTGCTCGGCGAGGTGAAACTCCCCGGTCATCCAGAGTCGTTCCAACTAGAGCGGTCCGGTTCACGCATTTTTGTCAACGTCCCCACGGCGAATCTGATCGCGGTGATTGACCGAGCCGCGATGACCGTCGTTGCCACCTGGCCAGTCATTGGCGCGAAGGCAAACTTCCCGATGGCCCTGGACGAGGCGAACCACCGCCTGTTTGTTGGATGCCGGCGGCCTGCCAAAGTTCTCGTGTACGACACCGCGACCGGTAAGGAGTCAGATTCGTTCGATATCGTCGGCGACACCGACGACCTGTTCTACGACGCGCTGCGCCAGCGGCTCTACGTGAGCGGCGGCGAAGGCTATCTCGATGTGTTTCAGGAGCAGGATGCGGCCCATTTCACTCGCGTTGCACATATCCCGACAGCGGTGGGTGCGCGCACCTCTCTGTTCGTTCCAGAGCAATCGCGTCTTTACCTCGCGGTTCCCCACCGCGGCAGCCAGAAAGCTGAAGTCCGCATCTACGAAGCGCGTTGATCCCTAAGGAAGGCAATCGACAGAGAAGACCACAGGCGTCACTCTCGGTCGACACACAGGCGCAGGATGGTCGAAGCAAGTTCCATGGCCGCTTCTTTCGAGACGAAAGCAGATGCGCCGGACTCGAGAAACTCCTGGCCCGCATTCGGATCGGCCGCAGCCGTAAACATGATCACCTTCGTCTCCGGGTTCACGCGCGTAATCTCTCGACACGCATGCAGTGAGTTGACGTTCGGCAAATGCACATCGAGCACAATGACGTCGGGCCGGAGCTGTTGCGCCGCTTCCAGGAGTCCGCGACCGTCCGCGACCGTTCCGACGATCTCGCAGTCCAGTGCCAGCAACCGGCTCACGGCTGTCACCATGGCCGGGTAGTCGTCGGCAAGCAGCACGCGGGGGCGCGAGGACATGGGCTCCCTTCGTCTATCGATTGGCGAGCGACGCGATCATCGTGGGGAGGTGCACCTCGACGATGATACACGGGGCCGACTCGGCCGAGAGGCTGAAGGCGGCGGGTTTGCCAAGGCCAGCGAAAAGAGCAAAAGCGGGCCTGGAATCGATGATTGCACGCCCGTTTTTCATTGGAACTCTGGCTCTAATCGGCCCGCGCTTTCGTTCAGCGGGTTCGCTTCGGGACTTGAAGCTTAGAGACCGAGCCACGCTCGAAGCCTGCGATAGCGGCTGATGGCTCGCCAGGCGCGGGACGCGTGAAGGCGCGCCAGTTCGCCGGTCAGCGCCGCATTACGCGCCTCCGCTCGTTCGAGCTGCTCACGAACATCTGTCAGGTCCGTTGCTGACGGTGCGCGCTCGCCTGCGATCTGCAAGCTTCGTGACTCGGCAATACGCAATGCATCGTCCGCGCGTTGCGCGCGCATGTCAGCCTCGTGACGTCCCTTGATCACCGGCGCCAGACCCCTGAGATAGGCCGATGCGTCCGCCAGCGCCGTGCGAACAGGCTGTCCGTCATCTGCAGCCGGCGGCGCGTTGATGGCCAGGTCGTAGATGGCCAGCAGGCGATCGACCGCAGCGGATATGCCCGCCTCAGAACGTATCCACGCCGTGACCCGCTGCGCGTCGGTCGGGCTGTAGGCATGCAGCGCCGCCAGCACACCGTCCCTGGTGATTGCGCCGGCCTGCATCGTGCGCACGCCGAAATTCAGGCGACGCATCCGCTGCATGTTGCCGGTATTTACCATGCCGGCCAATCCAGCGAAATCGGCGACTACCGTGGCGCAGCCGACCGACATCGCCTCGAGCGCGCAGCGGGCCTTCCCGAACACGACGTCGTAACCGCCCAGCACCCGCTCCGGCTGTGCGATCGCGTTGCCGGAGGCCGCGCCGGCCACGTCAATCCGCTCGATGCCGAATGCCTGGCAGGCTTCGCGGATCGTGGCGCCGAAGCTGCCGTCGGTCGCAGAGTTGCTGAAGATGAGCGCCGATCGGGGCACGGCCGGCAACGGGTCGCGCAGCCCGAAGCGGTCCAGGTCGACGAAGTTGTAGAGCATGTCGATCTGCTCGGTCGTAATGCCGGACGTCGTCAGCAGCCGTTCGCGGCAGAGGTCGTCAACCGCAACGTAACGCCGGATGGACGGAAACACCGGCGGCCGTTCTTCCCACGGCAACCAGCCATGGCAGACGTAGATCGCGGGCACCTCCGGGAACTGCAGCATGGCGGTCATCGCGTCCAGATGATGCTGGCCATGGATCACGTCAGGCGGCATATTCAGCGCGCGAAGATCGTCGAGCACCGGCACCGTGGCCTCGCGGAGCTCGGCGGCAACCTCGCCGAGTACGGTGCTGTAGACGACGGGGAAATGGCCGCCGCGCATCAGCGCCAGCGCGAGATCGCGAACATACAGCTCCGACCCGTACCGCCCGCCAAGCGTGTTGTTGGTGAGCAGGATGCGCAGACTGCCCCTCCTCACCGGGATGCGTTGCTGGTCAAGGCACGGACGATCGGTGCGATGTGCTCGCGATAGCGAATCACGAAGCGGTACTTGCCGGCCGTGACCTGTCGCTCGCCATAGGTCTCGTAAAAGGGTTTTTCGTCGTCGAATGCCGAGAGCGCGGCCGCGATATTGACGCGGTGGAACACCTCTTCAGCGAGCGCTTGTTCGCCGAAGCGCTGCAACATGTCGTCGACCTCCGCGAGGAGCCCTCCGCCGGCACACTGCGCGTATTGTCGAATGTTGGCAAGCTTGCGCACCAGTTCATCTGGCGTGAGCCGCAGGCATCGGGAATCCGCCGACAGCAGGTCTGGCCGCGGCGCACCGACCAGTGAAAACGCATAGTGCCGGATCGCGACGCCCATCCGCCCCGACGCGAGCCGCACGGCGCGGTCGATGAGCAGGCTGCACAGGTCGTGCGTCGGGTTGTAGCCTTCGATTGAATCGCCGGCCACGCATTCGATCCGGTGCTCGCACAGCTCGTCAGCCAACCGGTTGGAGAGCGCCAGGAAGTAATCGAGGTCCTGCTCGAGGATGGCGCGATACACGTCGCGATCGGTGGCCATGCCATAAAGGGCCGACCGCCGGTCCAGCGCATCCAGCAACTGCGTCGTCTGGTCTATGCGCGGCCTGCCGTCCGCACCGGACCCATCGGTGAGGATGGCAACAAGCGGCTTCGCCGCCCGCACCCAGCCGAGCACCCGCAACTCATGCCCCGGGTGCCCGATGATCAGGGCAGAATTTGGCCATTGGCCTTGGTGGTCGGCTAACACGGATCTGCGGCCTCCTCGGTCAACTTATGCATCTTGCCTGGAACGACAAGGCGACTTCGACGTTGCCCTTGAAAGCGCTTGCGCGTGCTTCGCGATGGGATGCCTGATGGAAAGGCGGGATCACGCCCATTCACGCCGATGCCGCATGGACATCGAAACGATATCTGTCGAAGGGGGACGGCCTGACCATGAACTGGGAACGCTCTTGATGCTAACCCGAAAGCGAACTCTTGGCGGGATGAGGGAAGGCGAACCAAGCGAGCGAAGGGTTCGAGTCCGTCGAACGGGGCCAGTGGAAGTCCGCCGGTGGCGGGAAGCGCGAACGAGCCCGGTTCTCTCACGCACGACACCGGGGCAGCGGCTCGCGGCGATGTCATCCCGACGGCCCAACCGGAGGACATGACGCCGGTTCGGACCTCCGGCTCCTGATCGATCCTCCGAAATTTCGGAGTCCAGCCCCATCGCCTCTCCAAATTGAGATCCGTCGACGGCGAAAAGCCCTTGGAAAATGGAGGCTTGGGCCCGGCCACAGACCGTGGGTCACTTGGCATAGAGCCTGCGGAGCCTCAGGCGGATCCGAGAACCGATTGCGCGGCGGACAAACCGAACACAGAGGGACGAAGCTATGTCTGACACATCAAAAAAGCAAGAGGACTGGACGAAGCCGGCCGCGATGGCGATCCCCAAGGGCGGATATTTCAAAGACAAGGTGGAGCAAGGCAGGTACGGCCCGATCTTTCCCAAGACCCCGGCGTGCTACGGCTTCTCCGTCATCGCAAAAGTCATCCCCGGAAGGGAAGAGCACATATACAACCACGCCAAGGTGATTGAGAAAGCCATCGCACATGATCCGGACACGCTTGCGATACTCCAGGCACATTACCTGAGGTGGGTGATCTTCACCATTAAAGGGGAGAGCTACATGATGTACCAGGGCATCTTCGATACCGATTTCGACAAATACTGCGAAGATGCCTCTATCCTTTTCGGGAAGACTGGAATCCACTCGGCCTTTGAGGCCCTCGAGGGATGGCCGGCGGACTATGCGACCAATCCTGCGGCCATCGTCAAGTTTTTCCGCGAACACCAATGGCCGAGCTTCCTCGAATACAGCGAACATCCCTATGTGAGTTGTGGGGAGATCAAGAAAGCGCTGAAGCTCAAGGCGGCATTCTCGGGCATGCTCGACGAGATGCAGTAATCGCGGACCTCCCAGGAGAAGAAACGGAGTCGCGATGCTGGAACTGGAGGATATTCAGCACTTCCTGCTGACGCGGACGCCCGCGCTCGCGGCGAGGTACGAGTTTCTGAGCTTCGAGAGCGCTCCGGCGGGTCGTGCGTGGCTCGACGGTCTGGCGGACAAGGTCGGCACGGGCCAGTCGGTCGGGACCGCCTCACCCGACGCACGCTGGGTGACGATTGCCTTCACCTGCAGCGGCCTGCGTGCGCTCGGCGTCGACGACCAGGCGCTCGCGACGTTCCCGGACGAATTCCGCCAGGGGATGGCCGCTCGGGCGGCGATTCTCGGCATGACGGGCGACAACAGTGCGGATCACTGGCTCGGCGATCTCGCGAGCCCCGCCCTTCATGCGATTGTGATTCTGTTCGCACGCGACGCCGCGGAGCGCGATCGCTGCGAACGGCAGCATCGCGAGTACGTATCGACGCTCACCGGCGTCAAAGTTCTCTCGACCTTGAACCTGGAAGCGCTGCCACCGTTCGACGGTGTCGCCCGCGAGCATTTTGGCTACCGCGATCGCCTGTCTCAACCAGTCATCGCCGGAACGGGCGAGGAGCCGACCCCGGGTTCAGGCCCGTCGGTGAAGGCCGGCGAGTTCTTCCTCGGTTACGACGACGAAGGCGGAACCCCGCCGCCGCTTCCCCAGCCGGAACTGCTCTCGCGCAATGGCAGCTATCTCGCCTACCTGCGCATGGAGGAGCACGTCGGCGCGTTCCGGGAATTCTTGCAGCAGCAATCAAAGACGACGGACGAGCAGGAGTTGTTGGCCGCGAAGCTGATGGGACGGTGGCGCAGTGGCGCACCGCTGGTGCTGTCCCCGGACAAAGACGACCCGGCACTCGGCGGCGACCTGCAGCGGACCAACGATTTCTTGTACAAGGAGGCCGACCCGCACGGTTATCGCTGCCCGATCGGCGCCCATATCCGCCGCATGAACCCGCGCGACACCGCAGAGAACATGCAGCGCCGCAAGATGATTCGCCGCGGCGGCACCTATGGGCCGGCGTTGCCGGCGGGCGCGCCGGACGACGGCGTGGAACGGGGCATCGCGGCGTTCATCGGCTGTTCGAGTCTGATTCGTCAGTTCGAATTCGCCATGAATGTGTGGGTCAACGATCCGAAGTTCAAGGATCTGGACAACGAGCGAGACCCGATCATCGGCACTCAGGACGGCACGTTCGACATGACGATTCCCAAACGCCCCATTCGCAAGCGGCTTCGCGGGCTTCCCGCGTTTACGACGATTCGCGGCGGCGCCTACTTCTTCCTGCCCGGCATCAAGGCGCTGCGATTTCTCGCGAGCGGCCAAGCGGAGCACCTGTCATGAGATCAAAAACCAGTCCCCGCACCTACAACCAGGTCGAAGTGCCGCGTCCGTACACGCCGGGGCGGCGGCGTTTCAGCGTCTACTGGACGTGGAGCTACCCGTGGGAAGCCAATCGCGACCTCACCGAGATGGACAATCGCTTCTCCACCATCACCGAAGTGCGCCGGGTGGCCTGGCCCGCCTATGAGACCCCCGAGTTTTCGGCGCGGCAGTTCCTGCAGGGCATCAGCGGCACGCTCGAACTCTTCCACTTGTCGATCCTGAGTTTCCAGCAGCTCGTTGGCGAGCAGACCGGACATCCTGTCGCTGTCTACCAGCGCGTCGACCAGGCGGGGCAGAAGCTGCCGATCGACGCCGGCGTTCTCGACGACACCGATACGTTGATGGTGTTCGGCCTCGATCACCTGGTCACCGAGCAGGAGGCGGCCCCGGCGGAGATCGAAGCGCTGCGCGAGTGGCTCAAGCGCGAAGGCACGTGCCTGATTCTCGGCCCGCACCACGATGTCGGCGTGTCGGACGACCTCAAAGAGCGCGCCATGGAATACGCGCACCACCGCGACCCGCTGGTTCCCCGTCAGCAGCGGTTCGGACAGTACACCCGGTCGTTGATGAAGGGGCTCGGCGTGCCGGTTCACAACCAGTACGGATTGCGTCCGGCGACCGTCCAGGGCACCAGACAGCTTCAGCCCCTGGTCAAGCAAGACGGCCTCGATACCCGCGGCTGGCTCGAAGGCGTGCAGACCTTCAACTTCCACCCGCATCTGCCGCATTACGCGATCACCACCGACGATGCGTCGGCGATTCACCTGCTCGCGAAGCAGCCGATCGATACATCGAGGCCGCATCCTTTCACGGAAGCCGGTCATCGTGAATTCAACATGTTCCTGTGGATGCCGCCGAAAGGCGATCGGGCAGGAGACATTCTGTTCGCCGATTCGACGATCTTCACCACGTTGTTCGGCGGCGACGAAAGCCTCGAGCGATTCTGGAAGAACATCGCGATCAAGTGACGCGGTACCTGATCGGGATCGCGCTGGCGGCGATCTGCACACTAGGCATGCCGGGACCGGCAGACGCGCAGAGCCGCGGCGTGTACCCGCTCGGTATGACGGCCGTGGGTTCCGGCGTCACACCGGACCCGGGGTTTACCTACGCGAACCAACTGCTGTTCTACTCCCGTGACGAGTCCAAAGCCGATGACGGATCGACGCTGCCGGTCAGCGGCCAGAACGCGGTCATCATGGACATGAACTCGTTCATCTGGGTCAGCCGAGCGAACGTTGCTTGGCGGCGCCCACTACTCGGCCGTCGCGACGCTGCCGATCGCGAAAAACCAGCTCGTCTCCGATATCCACGGCCAGCTGAGTGGCGGAGGTGGATTCGCGGACTCGTACTATCTTCCGCTCATCCTCGGCTGGAACAAGGAACGCGCGTCGTTCCGCGCCCTCGCGGGTTTCCTCGCGCCGACCGGCCGCTTCACGGAGGGCGCCAGCGACAACGTCGGATCGGGATACTGGACGCCGACGCTGTCGTCAGGCCAGACCGTACAGCTCACTCGAGCCAACACGGTGACCTTCTCGGCGTTCGAACTCTACGAGTGGCATACCACGCAGCAGGGCACGGACACGAAGCCCGGCGACACGATCAATCTCGACTACTCGCTGCTGAGGACGTTCGCGCTCGAAAAAGGTCCGACGCGTGTGCAGGTCGGCCTGGCCGGATACGAGCAGCGTCAGACCACGGCCAAGACGGGACCGGCCATCAGCGACGAACAATCCCGCGAGCGCTACGCCATCAATGCGCTCGGGTTCGTGACGAACCTGGTGTTTCCGAATCACCGGTTCAGTGCCGGCATCAAATTCTTCGAGGAGTTCGGCAATCGCGCCTCGTACCAGGGATACTCGTTTCAGGTCTCGGGAGCCTTCAGCTTCTGACTCGCACCAGGGACCGGTGAGCAGCACATGGATCTGAAACAGGCGGCCATCTCCATTTCGATGATGGTGTTCGTCCTCTCGAGCATGCTCGGTATGGGCCTCGGGTTGCGGGTGAGCGAGATTGTCGCGCCGCTGCGTAACTGGCGGCTGGTCGCGTTCTCGCTGGTCGCAAACTTCGTCGTGATGCCCTTCGTGGCGCTCGCGCTGGCGAGGATCCTGCGCCTGGACGAATCGATGGGAATCGGCCTGCTGCTCCTGGGTCTGGCCGGCGGCGCACCCTTCCTGCCGAAACTCGCCCAGATCGCCAAAGGCAATCTCGCGTTTGCCGTCGGCCTGATGGTGCTGCTGATGGTCGTGACGGTGGGCTATCTGCCAGTCGTGTTGCCGCTGCTGCTGCCCGGCGTCTCGGTGAACCCGGCGCAGATTGCGCGATCGCTTGTGCTGTTGATGCTGCTTCCGCTGGGGAGCGCGCTGGCGGTCAAGGCGAATCTCCCGGAGATGGCCGCGAAGATCAAACCGATGTTCGATAAGACCTCGAGTCTCAGCCTGATCGCGCTGATGGCCCTGCAGACGGTGTTGAACGTCCGCAGCGTGGTCGCGGTCTTCGGCACGGGTGGCATTCTCGCCGGCGTCCTGTTTCTGGGTGTGGGCGTCGCCGTCGGCTGGGTCCTCGGCGGCTCAACGCGGGAGACACAGTCCGTCATGGGGCTGGGAACGGCCCAACGGAACATCGCCGCCGCGCTCGTCGTCGCCAACCAAAGCTTCGAGGATCCAAACGTCGGGGTGATGGTCGTCGTCGTCGCGATCGTCGGGCTGGTGACCCTCATGCCGTTGTCCCGAGTGCTTGGGCAGCGCGCGCCGGCGACGACATCGCCCATCGGCTGAGAAGGTGGCCTTTCCTGGAAGATTCGGAGCGCCATCGTCCTGCTGCTGCCGAAGAAGAAGCAAGCGCCGCCACCGGATTCAGGCTGTTACCGCCTTGACCACACGCTTTCAGCAGGGCATGCGAAATCGGCAATGTTTTCAGGTGATTTTGGCACCTGCGACGGTTCGAGAAACCGTCGCCTCCGCCAATGTAAAATCTTGATCGGCGAAGTGCTGATTTCCGTTACACTTAACCTGCGCGGTGAGGTGGCCGAGAGGCTGAAGGCGGCGGTTTGCTAAGGCTGCCAGGAATCCCGGAACGGGCCTGAAATCGATGATTTCAGGCCCGTTTTTTATTGAAACCTTGGTTGGCGTTGGATCCCGACTGACCGCTCTTGGACGGCGTTTGGGCACACTGGCGGGCACACTGGACGCGACGCCAATGTGTGCCTATCAAGCACACGTTGTGATCCGCTGATATAGGTGCAGTACTTCGCCTGGGACGACGCGAAGAACGCGCGAAGCTCAAGGCGGATCGCGGCATCGGGTTCGAGGACGTCGTTTTCCACATCGAGCGCGGCGACCTGCTCGAAATCCTGGAGTACGCGAACCCAGAGCGTTACGGGGGCCAACGCGTCAACGTGCCGCGCGGCCGTCGTTGACGCACGGCCATAAGCACGGCACGGGACGCACCGATGCCGTTGTTGCTGTCGCAATCGGCACCGGTCTCGGTGTTCCCCCAAGCAAGGCCTAAAGCAGACGAACGTTACCTGGTTGTCTCCCTCGCATGGTTCCTTCACCTCTTCCCATAGGCCGTGAAGATGTAGTCCTTCGCCGCCACGCGCGTGTGGCACGCGAAGCCGCAAGTAATAGTCCCAGTCTTGTCAGGCGTGAACTTGTCAGACGCCGGGTTGTAATCAAACGCGGCGTACGCCCAGCCTTTCGTGGCCGGGAATCGCTTGCTGTCCTTTTCGATCAAAAAGACGTCTTGCAAAGTGTCCGGAATCCTCACGTCGAACGGAGACTCCGTGTTCTTCTTCGGCTTCCACTCGATCTTCGCGACTTTTGACCCGTCGGGGAACGGCTTGCCGTTCCCGGGGATACCGGCTTTGTAAGCGGCGATCATCGTCGGATTGGCCACCATCACTTTGAGCAGTGCGTCGGTCTGACTCACGGCGACGACTTGCCAGTCCTCGTACCCCCTGAAAGTCGGAGAAGGGCAGGCCGTTGGGCACTTGTACCGTGTACTTGTCCTACGGGGCCGCTGCCCAGCTGCCTACGGCGACGAACACCATTCCGAGAACCGCCGCCGCGACGGAGAATGGTGAGGGGTGAACACGCGAAACAAGTCTCTTGAACATGACGTCTCCTTTTCCCTTCAGTGATCCCATCTTGAGAACCCAATGACTTCCTCGTGATCTGTCTTCCCAAAGTCAACGTGGAGGGAGTGTCTTGCCGACAGATTTGTTCCGCCCGTGGAAGGGCGCGCAGTCGCCCGCGTCCCAGCGCTCGCGCAGTCCCGGCTTACCCAGATCCCAGTCAGGTCGAGCCTCGCTCGACACGAACCGCAAGTCACGCCAGAGATCGATGGTCGACGGTCGGCCCCAGAACCAGTAGCCGTTGTAGACGCTGTAGATCACGCGGCCAGGCCTGAGCACGAGGGTGTGCGGGATCATCGGGTTGTGCTCGGGATCAGTGTACTCCCGAATATCGAGGTCCTTCTGAACACGTCGTCCCGGATCGGAGAGAAAGGTCCATTGCGCGCCGACCGACGCGCGGCAACTCCTGTAGCGTGTGATGGTCGTCTGTCGCGATCGTCACGACCTGCGTGTAGGCCACGGCGATCTTCGAGTAGAACGCCGCGAGATCCAGGTGCTGCTGGTGTTCCTTGGGGCAATAGTGACCTCGAGCGAGCGTCAGGATCATCGGGTCATCGCCCTGCAATTCACTCAGCGTTCGCTTGGTGTTCGTGTGGTCCGGGAGCTCGTAGTCGGGAAGAACGGCACCGGGAACCAGGTCGACCCTCATCAGCTGGCGCCTTCCAGGTGGAGTGCGCCATCTTTGGCTGCCTCTTCGGAAGTCATCCCGCGCTCGCGCGCGACGATGTGGGCGGCGTACCAGTCCGACCAATGATGTGTCGGAGCGGTCGGTTTGTACTCGCCGTGGTGCTGCTCGGCCTCTCGGAGCAGCACTGTCAGTGTCGCGACGTCGGAACCGAGACCTCGGCCTGGACGCCGCGTCTTGACCTCCTGCAGCAGCCACTTGTTGCCGTCCGGATCGCTGAACGTGGCGAACGAGCCATAGCTGGCGTGGTCCAGGGCGGGTCCGCTGATTCTGCCGCGCGTGCTATCGGATTGAAACTGCGCTCCAGGCGTGCCGGCGTGGAACACCTCGCCGATCGGAGCACCGCGAGTCACAAGCCCCTCCCGCGCCGCCTCGATGTCGAAGACGATCAAGTAGAGGCCCTGACTTGAACCGGGCGCGGCAGACGTGATGTTCGTGCCGAATTGGACCGAGCACTCCGAACCGGGCGGCGTGAACTGGACGACTCGGAAGCCGTTGTCGAAGGCGAAATCGGCGTCGAGCCGCCAGCCCAGGCTCCCGTAGAAGCCTTTGGCACGTTCGACGTCGGACACGGGAATGACGACGACCTCGAGTTTCGTGTCGACGATCCCGGCGGCCGGAATGTCCGTTGCGCGTTCGTTGCTCGTCGATGTGCTGCTCATTGTGATGTCCCTGGCTTTCTGACTTCGCAAGCTCGCCCGCGGATCAATACGCGTCCACGTCGATGATGGCCTTCGCGAAGGCCTGCGGCGCTTCTTGAGGGACGTTGTGACCGATGCCAGGCAAGATTCGGTGATCGTACGGTCCTGCGAACTTGCCGCGATAGGCTGCACCCGACGCGCCGGCGCCATCGAAATCGCTGGCGATGGTGATGGTCGGCACCGAGATCACCGGAAACTGCTGAAGCCTGTCCTCCAGTTCGGCATATTGGGGCTCGCCCTTATCCAGCCAGTTGTAGCGGCAGCGATAGTTGCGGATCGTGATGTCGACGTGATCGGGATTGTTGAACGACGCGGCACTGCGATCGTAGGTGGCGTCGGAGAAGTCCCATTTCGGCGACGCAAGCTGCCAGATCAACTTGTTGAAATCGTGCCGGTATTCGCTGTAGCCGCGTCGGCCGCGTTCGGTGATGAAATAAAACTGATACCACCAGAAGTGTTCGCCGCTCGGTGGCAACGGATCGGAGTTGGCCTTGATGTTCGGAATTCCATAGCCGCTGACCGAGACGAGAGCCTTCACGCGCTCGGGCCAGAGCGCCGCCATGATGTTGGCCGTCCGCGTGCCCCAGTCAAAGCCGCCGATGATTGCGCTCTTGATCTTGAGGGCATCCATCAGGGCAATGACGTCGATGGCAAAGACCACTTGCTCGCCGCTGCGATAGGTGTCGCTTGAAAGGAAATGTGTGGTGCCGAAGCCGCGCGTATAGGGAACGATGACGTGGTAGCCAGCCGACGCCAGAATGGGCGCCACGTCGACAAAGCTATAGATGTCGTAGGGCCAACCGTGCAGAAGAACGACCGCAGGGCCATTGGCGGGGCCGGCTTCCGCGTAGCCAACATTCAATAGCCCGGCATCGATCTGCTTCAGTGGGCCGAACGACGTATTCGATGTCAGTACCTTAGCGCCCGCGCCGCTTGTCTGCGCAGATGTTTCAAGGGCCAACGCAGAACGCAATATCCCGAACTGGCTGGCCGCCACAGTGATGGCCGCCGCGCCCACGAAGCGACGGCGGTTCTGGTCGATCGCTTCGGACACGTGTTTCGTACCACTCATGTGTGATCTCCTTTAGTCGAGTGATCGCGTTCATGTGCATTCCGCTTTCAGAGGCTTGGGCGACTCGGCCGCCGATTGGGCATGGTTGCGCGTCCATGGGCGACTAGGCGCATTCGAGTCGTTATGCCTCTGAGTGTTCGTCCCGGCGGAAGGCGTCGACCTGCGAAGCATCCGTCGGATCTCGCGGAGTAGAACCTTCGGAAGGCACGGCTTGGACAAGAACGCATCGCACCCCGCGTCCCATGCCGCGGCTTGCTCGGTGCTCCAGGCGCAGACGGTGAGCACCACGATGGGGATGCGGTTGGTCGTCACGTCCCGCTTCAGCCGGCGGATCAGCTCGCAGCCATTGATTGAGCCCGGAAGGAGGAGAGCAGCGACGATGACGTTCGCTCGAGGCGCGAAGCGTAGTGCCGCATTCGCCTCCTGCACGCAGATGGGGACGAGTCCTTCGTGACACAGGTACTCCGCGTACATCTCTCGATCGTCGCCCTCGGGCTGAACGAGCAATACCACGTTGTTCAGAGACGGTGACGAGCCGCGAGAACGATTAGTCATGAGAAGACCCTGACGCGTACTCGCTTACGACAACGCGGCGGTTGCCACCGGACCCGCGAGTCCGTAGCGGTGTAGACGCCCATAGAGCTGGGTGCGGGTCAGACCTAAGCGTCGTGCGGTCTTCGACTTGTTCCCATCGGTCTCGCGCAGGGCCTGTTCGATCAGATGCCGCTCGAAGGCGCTGACATCGTTTTGTTGCGACGGCGCAATCATCCTGGCGCGAAGCGACAGATCGTGCCGGGCGATGATGCCTCCATCGCTCAGGATCAAGGCGCGTTCGAGGACATTGCGCAATTCGCGTACGTTGCCGGGCCAGTCGTGTGCCAGCAGTGCGTCACGCGCGTCATCGTTGAGTCGAGCCAATGGGCAGCCCATCGCCTGACTGAACTCGCTGAGAAACTCGGCGGCGAGTGGGAGCACGTCGCTGACGTGCTCGCGGAGCGGTGGCAGCTGAATGTCGAACACCTGAAGGCGATAGAACAGGTCCTCGCGGAAGGTGCCATTGGCGACGGCGACGGCGAGGTCGCGGTTACTTGCCGCGATGATGCGGACATCAGCTTGTTGCAGTCGCGTGCCGCCAAGCCGCTGAAACTCACGCTCCTGCAGGAAGCGCAGAAACTTCACCTGGGCCGTCAAACTCATCTCGCTGACTTCGTCGAGGAACAATACCCCGCGCGCGGCCAGCTCGATGTGCCCGGCCTTCGACTGCTGCGCGCCGGTAAACGCGCCGCGCTCGTAGCCGAACAGCTCTGATTCGAGCAGCTGCTCCGGAAGCGCGGCACAGTTAACCGCGATGAAAGGTCCGTCATGGCGCGGTGACGCCTGATGAATGAGATGGGCGACCACTTCTTTTCCGGTGCCGGACTCACCCTGCAGGAAGACCGTGGTGTCGGTGACCGCGACTCGCCGCGCGGCGTCGATGACACGCTGCCAGATCTGAGATGCGCCAATCACCCGGCTCGCCGGCGGTGGCTTCTTCACGAATGATGTCGTCGCAATTACCGGCTGCATGTGTCACCCTCCGGGAGCGCTTTACCAATGGGCGAATTGTGAAGGCACGCGTTTCGGCGGACAACCCTCCTTCGAGTCCGTGCGCTACTCGATCGCGCAGCGTGGCGACCCTTTCGAGCCGAGGCTCGGACTCAGGAGGGAGGTTGGCGCGGTCGAGCCGGAATGTCGATGCGCCGCCAGCCAAACAACCGGGCGTCGAGTGACCAGGTCCCAGGCCCGAGCAGTGACAGGCCAATGCCGATCGTCGCCAGCAGAATGGCGGTCCACGGAATCCCGGGCTGCGACCAGGCACTCCAGATTTCGAGTGCCGCCACGAGGACGCCAAGGACAGGCGTCCAGAGTCCGACCAGCAGCAGTGTTCCGGCGGCGATGGTCAGCACATACAGCGCGCCGTCGCCGCTAGCGATCGTAGAGGCCGCTCGCAGGCCATCGAGTCCCCGATCGATCACGGCCACGCCGGACACGAAGCGCATGACCAGCAATCCGGCACCAATTCGACCATTGACGAATGTCGAAAAAATCCGTCGCATCTGAATCCATGACGACGGTACGACGTTCGCGAGACTTCAAAGAAGCCTCGGAAGGGGGAGGGCCCTGACTCTTTCGAGTCGGCTAGGGGTCGATGATGCCGCGCTTGAGCCCGATCATGGCGGCGTGGGTTCGATCGTTGGCGTCCAGTTTGGAGAGGATGTTCTTGACCCGGCCTTTGACCGTGTCTTCCGTGATACCTAGCTGATCGCCAATCTGCTTGTTGGCGTTTCCGGCGGCAATGAGCCGCAGCACTTCGATTTCCCCATTCGTCAGGGCATCGTCGATCGCGTGCTCGGCGAGCTCGTACGAAGCCTCTGGCGATAGCGTCTTTTTTCCGGCATGCACGTCGCGGATCGTGCCCAGCAGCTCTTTGTGTACGAGATTCTTCAACAGATACGCGCGGGCGCCCGCCTGCAGGGCCCGCAGAATTTGCACGTCGCCAACATAGGTGGTGAGGACGATGATCCGCGCTTCCGGAAACTCGCCTCGAATCGCGATGATGGCATCGAGCCCGCCCATCTCCGGCATTTGCAGGTCCATCAGCGTGATGTCAGGACGATGAACTCGGAACTGCTGGATGGCTTCGCGCCCGTTCGAGCACTCGGCAACTAGGCTCATGTCCGGCTGTCCCTGCACGAGCGCCGCAATCCCGCCGCGCACCAGCGGATGGTCGTCAACGGCCAGAATACGGATTGGATTGGGAACTGGGCTCACTCGTCCAGCCTAGTCTGTGTTGTCGACCACCAGCCGCGCCGCTCGGACGACATCGCGTAGACCTTACCGGCGGGAATCGTCAGCTCCACTTCGGTGCCCGATCCGTGTTGACTCCAGACCTCGAGCCGACCGCCAATCAGTTCAGCGCGTTCGCGCATACCGGGTAGCCCCCAGTGGCCAATCCGCGGTTCGCCGAGGCTGGAATTGCGATCAAAGCCCTGTCCATCGTCTCGGATGCGCACGCGCAGCTGTTGCTGACCGTAAAGGATGTCCACGTCGATGCGATGCGCCTGAGCGTGCCGGAAGGCGTTGCGCATCCCTTCGATGATGATCCTGTAGATGTCGTCCCGTAGGATCGGGTGCAGATTTCGAGACACGCCTTCCACGCCGACACCCACGACCGTCGCGTGCGTATTGGCGGGGTCGGCTGCGAGTTCGTCACCGAACGCACGAACAGCCGTCGCCAGATCGTTGGCCGTGACCGTCGACGCGCGCAATCCTTGGACAGCGTTCCGGCCCTCAGTGATCGCCGCCGCCGTCTGATCGATGGCGGTCTCGAAGCCGCTTCGAGCCGGACCCGCAGGAAGCAGATTGGTCGCCGCCTGGAAGCGGAACAGGAGTCCATGAAAGCTTTGTAGCAGCGTGTCGTGGAGCTCACGCGCAATGCGTGTCCGTTCGTTGAGGCGTTCCTGCAGGCGCGCATCGAAGTCGAGAGCCAATCGCCGTAACCGGACCTGATGCACGGTCCACAAAAGCGCGAGTACCGCGACAATGGCCCCTGCACGAAACCACGTTGTCTGGTAATACGCCGGAGCGATCGAGAAGTCCACATATTCACCGCTCTCGTTCCAGACGCCGTTGTTGTTACTCGCCATCACCTGGAACCGGTAAGGACGGGGAGGCAGATTGGTATAGAAGGCTTGTCGTCGATTGCCGACAGCCTGCCACGTGCGATCCCAGCCTTCGAGCTTGTAGCGAAACTGAATTTTGTCAGGAGCGACAAGGCTCAGCGCGGTGTAGTCGATTTGAACATCGCGGACCAACGGCGGCAACCGGAGGTGTGGAGTGATGCCAGACGGCGGCTCGTAGTCGTGCTGGTCTGCCGTGATCCGTTCGATATGTACGGGAGGTGGCACCGTATTGAAGGGCAGGGCATGTGGATCAATGACGCTGAGACCGTAAAACGAAGTGAACCATAGCGTCCCATTCGGAGACTTTGAGACCTGCGGGCGGGACCGTCCAGGAGAAACCCCGAGCGGTACGCCGTCCGTGCTATCGAACACAGTAGGGTTCACCACACGACGAGCATCTTGAGGCTGCGCCGATCCTGCCACCCACGCGTTCATCTCTGCGGCCGTAATGCGTACGAGTCCGCACGGTTGGTAGAGCCAGAAGTCGTGCGCGTCATCCTGGATGGCCCAATGCACGGCATCGCAGGGCAGTCCGTCTTTGGTCGTGAGCGTTTTCAGACGACCGTCCTTGAGACGGCTCAAGCCGCTGATCGTGGATGCCCACAAGGTTCCGTCGGCGTCCAGCTGAAGATCGTTGACGCGATTTGCGCCAAGGCCATCCGTCGCCGAATATGACGCCTTCACGCGACCATCACTGATGTATGCCAGTCCACCTTGGTTGAATCCGACCCAGACGCCACCGTGCGCGAGGTCGGCCGCGAGCGCGGTGCCAAAGTCCCTGTGTCCCATCCCCATCCAGTCACTCTGTCGAACGATTCTGTCACCGGCCAATTCAATGAGGCCGACCTTTTCATCGGCGGCCCAAATCGTGGCCGGCGTCGCTTGTGCAAACGCACGCACACTTCCAGGACCGCGGAACGAGGCGAGTCGATTGCCATCGACGTGCCCAATGCGGTCATCCTTCGATACCCACAATCGCCCGCGATCGTCCTGGAAGAGCGCCTTTGCCCTCTGCTCCGATAGTGTTTCTTTCGCTGTGTCGTTGCCAGACGTCAGCACCGCGATGTGGCCCCGGGTCCAATGGTTCAGACCACGATTCGTCGCGATCCATACCGATCCATCGGGGACGGCGAGCACCGAGTCGATGAGTGCGCTCGACAAACCCTGCTTGACGCCCACCGACGAGACACTGACCGCGCGAAAGCGATCGAGCCCATCGGAGGTTGCCACCCAGATATTGCCTTCACGATCTTCAAAGAGAGACCAGACGTTATCGTCAGAAAGCCCTTCCGCGTGCGTGAATGAATCGATGAGCCCATTGTGAAGATGGCGCAGGCCGTCACCGTGGGTGCCGATCCACAAGCCGCCATCACGGTCTCGAAGGAGTCGCGAGGTGCGAAATGGAGGTGCGGTCACTGGCACCGGAGATGGACCGAGCTTGCCGTCGCGAAGTTCACGAACGCCGTTCGCCGTGCCGATCACGAGGTCATCGAACTCGGCAAGACTTTGCAGCGTGTCTCGTTGACCTGGCAGCGAAAAGAACGCCGGCTGACCAGGCTGCCATCGCCACAGGCCGTTGGGCACGGACATCCAGAGGTTGTGTTGCTGGTCCTCATAGAGAGCCGTCACGCCGATCCCGAAGCGCCCGTCTCCTCCATAACACTGAACAGCCGCGCCGTGAATGGCGCACAGCCGTCCGCCGCCTTCACCGTCGAACCCGAATGTGCCGATCCAGACAGTTCCGTCGTGGTCTTCGAGCATTCGTTGAACAAGCCGACCCGCCAGTTGCGGATAGTCAACCAGTACCTCGCCCGTCCAGCGCGCAAGTCCTTTCGACGTCCCAATCCAGAGGCTTCCGTCATGCGTTGTGAGCAGGCTGTTGATGACGTCTGACGGAAGCGCGTGGCCGGAGGGTGGTTGCCACGCGACGTGCCGCACCCCATCGAACCGCAGTAATCCGAACACCGTTCCGAGCCACAGGTAGCCGTCCGGTGTCTGAGCGATCGCGGTCACCGTGCCTTTGGTGAATCCTTCGCGACCGGTCCACGCGGTGTGCGCGTACTGACTAATCTGGAGGGACGGATTCAGTGCGAACACGGACGGGCACGACGTCAGCCAACAGGTAACCACGATCGTCGGCAACGACACCCCGCGGCGCGCGCGGGGACCTTGGCGGCAACCGCTACTCAGGTTCGGTGTCCCCACGATTGGGGCATTGTACGTCGTCAAGCCAACGGGGACTCGGGGGAGTGTTCAACGTGATGGCCCAACAAAACCTCGGATCAGAGCGGCGATTTCGTCTGCCGCCGTATCCAATGCGAAATGACCAGCGTCAAGCAAATGGAGTTGAGCCGTCGGCACATCCCGGCGATAGGCTTCAGGCTCGGAGAGGTCGAACGAGAGGTCATGCTTCGCCCAGAGGACGAGAAGCCGTGGCTGCTTCTCGCGCATCCATGCCTGCCACCTCGGATAAGCGTCCACGTTCGTGCGGTAGTCGTAGAAGAGATCGCTTTGAATATCAGCCTGACCGGGTTGACTGAGAAAGGCGAATTCGTCCGTCCAGAGATCCGGGTCGTACCGTTCCACGTTCGGATCGTCTCCGACATGGCGCGTCCGCGTCGTCGGTAGCGACAGGAGGTTGGTGCGAAGCGTGCTCTCGTTGCCAGCCCGATCGGCCCAGAAGGCGCGACGCGCCGTCCAGTTCGTCCCCAACCCTTCGTTGTGCGCCACGGCGTCCTGGACGATGAGCGCGTCGATTCGGTCCGGATAGGCCATGGCCATGCGGAAACCCACGGGGCCGCCGTAATCCTGCATGTACAACGTGTAGCGCGAGCACCCGAGCTGTTCGGTGAAGCGGTTCACGATCTCAGCGAAGCGATCGAAGGTGTACGCGAATTGCTTCGGGTCGGGCCAGTCGCTGTGTCCGAAGCCTGGATAGTCGGGCGCGACCAGGTGATAGCGATCGGACAGCCGGGCGAAGAGCGGTTCGAACATCCGAGATGAAGACGGCAGTCCGTGCAACAAGAGCAGCGTCGGCGCGTCTTTCGGGCCGGCCTCTCTGTAGAAGATGGAGAGCCCATCGATCTTGGTGGTGCGGTAACGAGTCGGATATTCCACGGGACGGTCCTGTTCTTGGCTCTCAGCCGGCCAGTGAAGTGATGCGAGTGGAACGGACATCAGCAGCGCGGCCGTTCCTTTGACCTCGACCTGTTCATGTAAAGCTCACATCGCTGATGTCGATCCACACCATCAGCATATCGAGGATCGGCCGGCGATCTGGGCCGCGCGTATACGCTCGACGTCGAAGCGGCAGGGCGATGCCGTCGGCCACTTCGTAGTGTGAGACGAGCTGCGACGCGGCAAAGCCGCCGGCAATGTTCACCTGGTAGTCGTGACGGCGAAGCATCATGTCTTCACCGAAGAAGAAGTCCTGAACACGGCTGTGCGTGTCGATTGAGCCCGGGAAATGCGCTCGCAGGACCCGCCATGTCTCAGTGCCTTCGCGCCAGGACTCGACTTCCTCAACGCGAACGCCGCCCATGGCCATCAGAAACGGCGTCGCGAAGTACGTCCACAACGCTTCGCCGTTGAAGTAGGCGCGGTGCAAGGGATCCCACGGCGTATTCATCTGATGACCGGCGAACGAATCCAACGGATCCACGCGTTCGGCGATAACGCGGCCATCGATCGTCTCGACCGCGATCCGTGCGGGCGTGAACACGGCGCGCTGATCAGGCGCTCCATACGGCGAGAGTACGCTGCGTTCCTCGTGCAACCACACCGTCATGCGGCGAGGCGCCGCATCCTGAACGACGCTTTTCAGCGGGAAGAATCCGCCCCCGCTGACGATGGTCGCCTCGACCCTGCTCAAGCGATTCCAGCTCGCCGGCCCGCCGTGTGCGTCGAGGACGCGTGCAAGCAGTTCATTCATTGGACACATCCACGGTGACAGGCTGAAGGCAACGGGAGTGCCACACCGCTCGCCAGAGGGCAGGGAGCAGCGCCGGGCAGTCGCTGCGTCGCGCGACGCACAGTTGCGCGCGGACACTCACACTCGATGTGAGATCGCACGGGCCGTCGCATGGCAACGGTGGCGCGTAGCTGGTGGCAGACGCCTTGCGTTGACCAGTATCGGAGGTCACCTGATGAATGCTGGGCTACTAGTGATGCGAGCTACGATCGTATTCGTTGGACGCCATTCTTGATTTCACGGCCCTGTGGACGCCGATGGTCGTTGCGCTGACGATTGGTGCCGCGATTGTCGTCGGCGCGGCGAATGTGATGCTCGCGAGCAGGATGGGCCGCGCAAGCGTGCTCGTCGCCTCCTGATATCAAGCGTGTCGCGTCGGCGGTCGGTGAAGGCTCAGTCGCCATGTCCTTCGTGCACCAGGCGCTTTCAACCAAAACCTACTCCCTTCGTCCCTGGCCTCGAAGACCGTTCCCTCCTAGACTTGGTTCACTGATGACCGTGATCGACGGGATGCTCCTGCTCACGGCTGGTTGTATCGCAGGCACCATGAATGCGCTTGCCGGCGGCGGCTCGTTCATCACGTTCCCAGCGCTCCTGCTTGTCGGTCTGCCGTCGGTGGCTGCGAACGCGTCGTCCACCGTCGCGCTGCTGCCGGGCTCCATGGCGTCGGTTTACGTGTACACGACTGGCGATCACCGCCTGCCTTTCCTCGATCTCGGCAGCGTTCGACTGCCGTTAGTGCTCGCCGTCAGCGCTGCGGGCGGTTTGCTCGGTGCGGCGCTACTCGTGTGGACACCGACCGCGAGCTTCGACAAGGTGATCCCGTGGCTGCTTCTCTTTTCCACCTGCACGTTCATCTTCGGCCGAGGCTTAGGGATGGCGCTTCGCCGACGTGTGCGGATCGGCGCCGCGACGTTGCTGTCTGTGCAGTTCCTGCTTGGGATCTATGGAGGCTATTTTGGTGGCGCGGTGGGGATCATGATGCTAGCGGCCTGGTCTCTTCTCGCTGGCGCCGACCTGAAAGCGCTCAATCCAACGAGGACGCTGGTCGTGACCGTCACGAACGCCATCGCCGTGGGCTGTTTCATTGTTTCCAACGAAGTGTGGTGGGCCCAAACCGTCTTGGTGCTCGCGGGAGCACTTGCCGGCGGCTATGCAGGTGCCCGCCTCGGCCAACGTCTGCCCGTCAGACTGGTCCGATTGACGGTCATTGCGATCACCGTCGGCATCACGATCATATTCTTCGGGCGAGCGTGGGGATGGTCGCGGGCGGCGGACCCATGGCCAGACTGCCTCAGCTCATTGGCCGGAACCGCGCCCTCGAGGTGCTGTTGGGCTCGGACGACATCAGCGCCGACCAAGCCGCAGCCTATGGCTACGTGAACCGCGCCTTGCCCGATGCCGACCTCGACTCGTTCGTCGACGCGCTCGCAACCAGAATCGCCGGATTCGATAAATGGGCGATCGCCAACACCAAACGGCTCGTTAACACCAGTCTCCCTCCGGATGTGGAGCTCGACGCCGGGTGGGTTGCGTGCATCGCTTCGCTCGGCCGGCCCGCAGCGCAGGACGCGATCAAGACGCTGATCGCGCGCGGTTTCCACAAGCCGGGCGATATCGAGAATCGGCTCGGATACCACCTGGGCCAACTTACGCGCTAGGCAGGCGTCCGACGCGTCACCCTTCCTTTCAAGAGGACGAAACTTATGGACTTACTCACTACAGCCAAGACGTTGGCCGAACGTGTCGAGGACGAGGCGACGAAGACCAATGTCCCGGTTGCCGTCTGTGTCATCGACAGACATGGCAACCGTGTGCTCCAGCACCGCATGAACGGCGCGCCGGCATTTTCGCTCGAGATCTCCGAGCGCAAGGCCTACACGTCGGCGCTCGTCGGGATGCGCACAGCCGACCTCGTCCCACTTGTACAGCCCGGCCAGCCCCTCTACCCGTTGATCATGTTGTCCGGGGGCCGTTACTCCGCGATGGGCGGCGGCGTCCCATTGACCCGCGACGGCCAGGTGTTCGCGGGTGTCGGCGTCAGCGGCGGCACGAACGAACAGGACATCGCGATCGTCGAGGAAGCGCTCCGACAAACGCTAGCGCCGGCAATCTGACTGCGGCGTCTCGAATGATTGCGCCGTCATGGACCCACAGAGCATGCGCGGCCATACCGCCACGCGGGCGGGCTCCGCTAGTCGTAAACCGCGAGTGCCGGTCGCTCCGTGGGTATCTCGGCAGGACGGCATCGACAGGTCTGCGTTCGTGGGGTCCACGCGGCCGTGAGGCGTTCCGCCGAGAGCGGCCGTGAAACGTAGTCGTCGAATGAAGTCGAGCCGCACCGGAGATGGAACCGCTGCTGACCAACAGTCGGCCTATTAGAAATTTGCGAAGTGCCGCGGCACAACGTGCGCCATCAGGGCGTCCCGGTTTTATCGATGTTTTTTGCGAGTGTGCCCAAACTTCTATGGCGCTCATCGCGAAATGGACCCGTTTTGCTTGGGGATTTTTGAAAAGGCGACGGTTTAAAAAACCGTCGCCTCCGCCAATGTAAAATCTCAATCGGCGAAGTGCTGATTTCCGTTACACTTAGCTCGTTCGGTGAGGTGGCCGAGAGGCTGAAGGCGGCGGTTTGCTAAACCGTTGTACGACCTTAAAGTTGTACCCAGGGTTCGAATCCCTGCCTCACCGCCAATTCCATCTGGTCATTCCAATCATTTAGTCGTTGAATCATTGAGTTGGGTCGTTGGTTCCAATGACCAGATGACCAGATAACCCAATGACCAGATGATCCGAGTCCGCTTCGCCCCCTCTCCAACCGGCTATCTCCACGTCGGCGGCGCTCGCACCGCGCTCTTCAACTGGCTGCTGGCGCGGCGGAGCGGCGGCGTCTTCGTCCTGCGCATCGAAGACACCGACACCGAACGCTCGTCCGACGAAATGGTGGACGGCATCCTCGACGGCTTGCGCTGGCTCGGTCTCGACTGGGATGAAGGGCCGAAAATCGGCGGACCGCATGGACCGTATTTCCAGTCCGCACGGATCGACCGTCACCGCGCGATGGCGCAGGCGCTGGTCGCGCAGGGCGACGCCTACTACTGCTACTGCACGACCGAGGAGTTGAAAGCGAAGCGCGAAGCAGGCGAGGCCGCCACCGGCGGGTGGGTATACGACCGGACCTGTCTGGCGCTCTCGACGGCCGAAGTCGCGGCGCGAGAGGTGGAACGACGACCGCGCGCGATCCGCTTCAAGGTTCCCGCCGGCGCCACTCGCTTTGACGATCTCGTGCACGGGCCGATCGAATTCGACGGCGCCCACATCGAGGACTTCGTCATCGTCCGCTCCGACGGGCAGCCGACGTATCAACTGTCGGTCGTTTCCGACGATGTGGAGATGAAGATTACGCATGTGGTGCGGGGCGACGACCACATCTCGAACACGCCGAAGCAGATTCTTCTCTACCAGGCCGTCGGGGCCGACGTCCCGCGCTTCGCGCACGTCCCGCTGATTCTCGGTCCAGATAAAAAACGCCTCAGCAAACGCCATGGCGCGACATCAGTGACCGAGTACGCACGACAGGGCTATCTGCCTGAAGCGATGTTCAACTTCCTGGCGCTGCTTGGCTGGTCGCCCGGCGGCAACGATGAGGTGTTTTCCCGACAGGAGCTGATGGATCGGTTCGCGCTCGAGGGTATCAGCGGCGGCAACGCCGTGTTCAACATCGAAAAGCTCGAATGGTTCAACCAGCAGCACATCATGCGGCTGGCGCCGGAAGAAGTCGGCCGGCGGATCAAACCGTCGCTCGAATCAGCGGGCTTGTGGAGTGACGACTACCTTGGCGATCGGCACGCGTGGTTCTTCGCGGTGATCGAATTGCTGAAGCCGCGCGCGAAGCGTCTCGACGACTTCGTGGAGCAGGGACGATTTCTGTTCGCCGATACGGTTGAGTTCAATACTGCTGCGGTAGAGAAATATTTGCGCCTCAGTCGAATGCACGAGCATCTCGCGACGGTCGATCACGCGTTCTCGTCGCTCGAAACGTTCGATGCCCTGTCAATTGAACAAGTCATTCGCGCGACGGCTGACAGCCGAGGCGTGAAAGCGGCGACATTGATCCACGCGATGCGTGTAACGGTCACAGGAACGAGCGTAAGTCCCGGTCTCTTTGATGTGCTCGCGCTGCTCGGCCGCGACCGCGTTCACGTACGCATCGTCGCCGCGATGGCACTGATCGACACGCCATCGTCCTGAACCGTTCGCGATCCGGTCCTCTCAACCCGCTGACCTGTCACGGCTTGCGCCAAGCCAGCGCCAGGAAGACGCCCCTCGGACGCCTCCCGTTTTGAGACTAGCCAAAATCGCACAATAAGTGCTTTTGTGGCAAACGCTTACAGGAATTCCGTGGCACATCAGTTGCACAAACAACCTCCGTCAGGCACGTAAGTGCGGAGGAGGACCCGTGGCAAAAGAAGATCGTGGCTTCGCGTCGATGGACCGGAGCAAACAGCGCGACATCGCCAGCAAGGGCGGAAAGGCCGCCCATCAGAAAGGTACCGCGCACGAGTGGACGAGCGAAGAAGCTCGTGAAGCGGGTCGCAAAGGCGGGATGGCCAGCCATCGTCGCAAGCAGGAACAGCCCGAGGGCCTCGAAGCGGATGCGATGATTCCGCCGGTAGACCTCGAGCCGATGACCGGCACCGAACGACTGCCGTAAACGAGAGCGACGGCCCGACAAATCCCCGTGTCAGACGTGGCGCTTGCCGCTCCTCTTTTGGAACGGCTATAATCCGAAGTTCCCGCCCTTCGTCGCGTCGCGACTGGCACTGGGAGGTCGTCCAACGGTAGGACATCTGCCTCTGGAGCAGGTTATCGGGGTTCGAATCCCTGCCTCCCAGCCAACTTCACTCGCTCGCGCTCGTTCCGTTGACTGGTCGGCAGGTCTTCCGGCGCTGCGCGTCTCGCTCTCGCTCGCCGCGACTTAGGCGCCGAATCCCTGCCTGCGCGTCTCGCTCCGCTTGCCGCAAACAACATAGGCGTCCGCCTTACCCGTCTCGCTCCGCTCGCCGCACCAGCTTCCGGCGTCTCGCTTCGCTCGCCGCGAATTCATAGTCGTCCACCTCTCAGAGCTGGTTCTGGACGACTAGGGGACCGCGGCTCGATCTCCCGATCCGTCCTCCGGCGACCGCGAGCGGAACGAGCGACGTCAGAAACGTCAGGTGATACCAGATTGGAAATTTGTTCCAGAGGCTGATGTGCTCCGGGATGAAGATCAGAACCAGGAGTGCGCCCGTCACCATGGCCGTCCGGCTCGATCGCCCGATGGCGGCGGCCGCCGCGCCGGCTGAACACGTCGCCAGCGCGCCGATTGAAAGCCGCGCGAGTTTCATCGGCAGCGTGAACGACATGTCGCCCGCCGCGGCCACGTACTCGGGCCACAATCGCAACAAGGCGCCGACCACCACGGTCGCAGCGAACCACACCATCAACCCGACAACCACACCGAGAATCTGCCTTCCCATCGCCACCAACCTCGAGCGCTACTTTAGAGAAGGTCGTCGCAACGGGTCTTGGAGAAATCGGTCATCGCGCGCGGCGCCAGATCGCCCGGCGTGGCTCCGGAGAATCGGACGGCATCGTGTGTCAGGTGAGACTGGTCGAAATAGCCGTTCTGCGCCGCCAGCGCCGCCACTGGCCGCTGCGCTGACCGCTCCATCTCGTGAAGCGTCGCCTGAAAGCGGACGATGGTCGCGAGGCGCTTGGGGCCGAAGCCGACCCACCGGCGCATCAGGCGATTGAGTTGGCGAGGACCCACGCCGCTGCGGGCCGCCAGATCGAAGGCGCGTAAATCGCCGCGCTCGCGCTCGAGCTCGGCGAGGACCGACACCACGACCGGGTGAATGGCGGCCTGCTCCAGGCGCGCGATCAGAAACTGTTCGAGCGACGCGATGTGTTCCGCGGGCGTGCACGGACGAGGATTCGCGCCAACGAGATCGCGAAACGGCATCATGCTCGCGCAATCGATCCGTCGATCCACCAGCGTCTCCGTCGCGATGCCGGTGAGGAGATATGCCACACCCGGTCGCAGCCGAATGCCGACGATCGTCGCCGGCGCCGCGAACCGGCGCGCCTCGGGCTTCAGCAGCGGACCTCGCAGAAACCAGGCGGGCGCTGCTCCGTCCCGCAGCTGCGCGGAGATCGTGGTGCTCCCGTCTGGAACGAGTTGGAGTGTGGCGTCGCAGTCCGCAGTGATCACCCAGAAGCAGCCGACAAACGGCCGGAGTTTCTCCGCGGCTTCCTGAAAGCGGATCTCGGCACCGCTAACCAGTGTGCTGCCAACGCTCATGCCCGCACCCTCCCGTCCGACGAGAGCTTACCCCGTGCTGAAGCGGCGTCCACGTCCCATCAGCCCCGCCGGGCCGCCTCGATGGTGGCGACGTCGATCTTCTTCATCGTCATCATCGCCTCGAAGGCGCGCTTTGCCTCGGCGCCGCCAGCCGCGAGCGCGTCGGTGAGCGTGCGCGGGGTGATTTGCCAGGAGAGGCCCCAGCGGTCCTTGCACCAGCCGCAGGCGCTTTCCTGGCCGCCGTTGCCGACGATCGCGTTCCAGTAACGGTCCGTTTCTTCCTGAGTGTCCGTTGCAATCTGGAAGGAAAACGCCTCGCTCTGCTTGAACGTCGGGCCGCCGTTGAGACCCAGACAGGGAATGCCCACCACCGTGAAATCCACGGTCAGCGCATCGCCCGCCTTGCCCCCCGGGAAATCGCCTGGCGCCTTGTGAACGGCGATCACTTTACTGTCCGGGAAGGTAGCCGCGTAAAAGCGCGCCGCCTCTTCGGCGTCCTTGTTGAACCAGAGACAGATCGTGTTCTTTGGCTTCATGTTCGTGTCCTCTCAATGCGATGAGGAATGGCGGGGCTCGCTCGAGCGTACCGGCGCCGCGCCGCCTCAGTGTCTGAGGCGATTTTATGAAAAATTCTGGACAGCGAGCGGCCCGAGGTGGAAATGACTACTCGGTAAGCTGGGCAACGAAGGAGAGAGGATGCGACGGACGCTAACGCCGCCGCCGCCCGGTCACCGGAGGTTCTTCGGCCACGCCGTCGAGAATCAACCTGTGGGTGAAACCGGCGAGTGCCGCGCCGACGATCGGCGCGATCCAGAAGAGCCAGAGCTGCTCGATGGCCCAGCCTCCAACGAACACCGCCGTTGCGGTACTGCGCGCGGGATTGACCGACGTATTCGTCACCGGAATGCTGATGAGATGGATGAGCGTGAGGCCGAGGCCGATGGCCAGCCCGGCGAATCCAACCGGGGCGCGATCGTGCGTCGCACCGAGAATGACGATCAGGAACATGAAGGTCATCACGACTTCGCTCACGAGTCCGGCGGCAAGCGAATAGCCGCCAGGTGAGTGCGCGCCGTATCCGTTGGAAGCGAAGCCCGCGGCGAGACTGAAATCCGCGCGGCCGCTGGCTATCAGGTAGAGCACTCCGGCGCCGATAATGCCGCCGACAACCTGCGCTACCGCGTAAGGCAGCAGCAGTCGCGCGGGAAACCGTCCTCCCGCCCACAGGCCGACAGAGACAGCGGGGTTGAAGTGCCCACCCGAAATCGGTCCGAGCGCGTATGCGCCGGTCACGACGGTGAGACCGAATGCGAACGACACTCCGAGCAGCCCGATCCCGACGTTGGGAAAGGCGGCCGCGAGGACCGCGCTGCCGCAGCCTCCGAGAACGAGCCAGAAGGTACCGATCGACTCTGCGGCGAGTTTAGGGAACACGAGAGCTCCTGTGCTGAATCACGTTCGGGTGCACGACGACCGGCGCGGCCTACAGGCGCGACGCCGCCGACTTCAACAGACCGATGACTTGATCCTTCTTCTCGACCGCCCCAAGCCCATCGAGCTGCACTTGCAGGATGCGCCCTTTGACCAAGGCAGTGGCGACGGCGTAAACGTACGAGTCCGGTTTGAACACGCCGGCGTCCCCGATTTCCGGGACGACCGCATCATTGGTCCCGGCCCTGACGGACCCGAGCAGCCGCTGCTTGATCTGATCAGGCGTCATGCCCGGAAATATCCGGGCACCGTCGCTGACAGCCACGACGAGTTTGAGGCGATCGATGCCGTCGCCCCACGCATATCGACAACTGGCGTAGCCGTAGGACGGGACCGAGCTCGACACACCCGCCGCGACGGTCGTCGTCGCCGCGAGTGACTTCAGCTCGTCGTCGACGAGCAGGGCGCACGGGTTCGGCTCCTGGGCCGACACGATGCCGCGTCCCGGCCAGCCGGTGCCGGCGACGATCAAGGCCAGCCCTAAGGCGAACGCGGAGCCAGAGCGGTATCCGACCGATCGACGAGGAGGACGCGACGTGATCATGTCCATGGATTGAAACCGGCCGCGCCCCACGACGTTGTGTGCCGCGGGGCGCGGCAGTCCGACTAGAAAACGAAGCGACGCGCGATCGTCAACACAAGGCCGAGCGCCAGCGACAGCACGCTTGCCAGCGCGAGCAACGGCCACGAGCTGGCGGTCTTCGGCAGCGTCTTGCCCGGCTGGCCCGCTGCTGTCTGGCTGTGTCCCGCCGAAGACGTGGACGAGAGCGCTGACGACGATGGCGCGGCCGATGTTTTCGCCGCGGAAGTTTTCGCAGGCGCTGGGGCCTTGGCCGCACTTGAGGAGCCGGCGCTCGCGACCGTGGTCGCGTTCACTTGCTTCTCGGTCATGACCTTCGGCGGCTTGGACGTGATGATGGTCGCGGTCAGCCGATCGCCTGTGCTGAAAGTCGGAGAGTTGCGCAGGCTTTGCCATCCTTCATCATTTCACGCCGCGCTTGTCGACGTCCCCTTCCGAGAACATTTTGATTCCATCATCCGTTCTGACGATGATGCTGTTGCCCGAGCGCTGCATGATAGTGCCGTTCTTCACCTCGGTGACGGTCACCGGCGTGACTGTCGTCCGCGTGGTGATGGTGGCCGAGCCTTTCATGCCCACCTTCAGATCGTGAACCGACAACTGCTGCCCGTTGACGGTGAAGCGGAAGTCGTCGGGAACGGTCAGCTCCCTTGTGCCTTCCGGCAGCCTGACGTCCAGGTTGTTTCCGTCGACTGCGAGCACGGTGAAGTTCTTGGTTTCGGTCTTCGTCGACGTGGTCTGCGCCAGCGACGAGACGGCTGCCGCTCCAACGATGGCGACCGCCAGGGTCAATTGAGTCACTAAACGTTTCATGAACATCCTCCACTGCTGAAAGTTCTGCGTGATTGGTTCCGACGCGACTTACAAAAGAGCCAGCACACCCCCGACGCGGGACGCTCGATCTACGGCGGAGACGGCACCTGTTCATCGGCGACGCGGACGGCACGCACGATGAACCGTCGCGGGGCGGAGCCGATGAAGTAGAACGGATAGCACGTGACCAGTGTCAGTGACCGCGCGGGCGTCGGGTCGAGGACCGAGACGTCCTCCGGATCGACCACCCAGGTCCGCTCGATGCGGTAGGTGTCCTTCCGCTCGATCGTGTCGACTTCCACCACATCGCCCGGCGTGACGTCTTTCAATCCGCGGAAGAAGCCATCGCGGTGGCCGGCGATGCCGAGGTTGCCCTCCTGTCCCGGCCGCGCCGTGCCCTCGATGTAGCCGACACCCCGGTCCAGCGTGCTGTCGTCCGTGTTCGGCAGCACTGGGACCTCGAGTCGAATCTTCGGGATTCGGAGCACGGCGACCGGAGCAGGAGCTGGTTTGGTCAGCGCTTCGCGCCACGCGCTGACCCGTTTCGGGGACCAGAGGGATTGATCCGGCGCGCCGGCATGAAGGGCGGCACGACGGAGTGCGTCAAAACGGTCCAGATCCTGCGCCGTCGACGTGGCAACTCCCACTTCGAATGCGCCCCACCACACCAAGCCGACCAGGCCAAAGGCCCAGCTTGCGCACTCGGTCAACAGCAGAAACCGCACACGCGCTGTTTTCATGGCTTCGGTGATCGACCGCCGGGCCGTCAGGCCGGAAGTCTTCCGCCCCTGGGCCAATCGCGCCGGCCGGACGCGCATAAAGACCGCAAGCCATGTACCGCGGGGGAGGAAGCCAATAGCGTCGGATTCACTAGGTTTTTTCGAGGTCGTGGCGGCGATCGCCGTCCGACCCGTGCGGAGGCTCCGACCTGATGGAGGGGGGTCCGAAAGAACGTGAGTGGGCTAGCGTTCGCGCACGACCAGGGTGCCGGTCATGCTGGGGTGAATAGCCCGGGCTTCCCGGCGCCTACGCTGGTACTTTTGCCGGATTCCCCTCTGAACGCACCAACGGAATCGTGCTGTTTACCGGCGAGCGCATCACCTCGGCCTCCGCCCGCCACATCCTCGGCGAGGAAGCGTCGCGCGCGCTGAGACTGCTGCGGGTGCGCGATCGAGCCGTCACCCGCGCGCTCGCAGAAGCGGACGAAGGCCTGATGCGAGGCGCCGCTGGCAGGATCGTCTGGCGTGCCGGCAGCTATCGTGCGCCCGGTAAGTACCCCCAGGCGCCGACGACCGTTGGCGGCATCATGACCGCGTTCGCGCCTCGAAGCGCTTCTCCGATGCGGGTCTCGAGCGTCGCGAGTTCGACCTGCTCGGCGGTCGCGATACCCTGACCGATGATCGCCGGTGCGAGGCTGCGTACGACGCCGGCCAGCAGCGCTGGAGCGTCCTGATCGCGGGGCGAGATGTATCGTTGAATCCCGAACGTCGTCACGCGCTCGAAGTTCGCCTCCTCGAGCAGAACGCCAAGCCTTGCACCGACGCGAGGCCACGCGCCGGCCGCCCGGAATGCCCTCTCCACCCAGCGGACGACCTCTTCCACGAAGGGGACCGGAGGATCGGAGCGGCTGCCGCCGAGATCGAAGTCGATTGCCAGGAACACGCCGCCAGGGCGGAGATTGAGGATATGGTGCCGCATCACCGCGCCGGGATCCGCGACATGAAACAGCAGGAGCCGGCCAACCACTGCATCGACAGGTTCGGACACTCGCCAGGTCGTGGCGTCGCCTGGCGCAAAATCCACGTGAGGCATCCCGGCGCGTTGCGTGCGATCGCGCGCCGCGGCAAGGACGCCTTGAGACCGATCGATGCCGAGTACCGAACCGGTCTGACCGACCAGTTCTCCCGCGAGCCTCGCGACGTGCCCCAGCCCGCTGCCGAGGTCGAGCACGCGCATGCCGGTCTTCAACCCCGCGGCCTGCAGCAGCAGCCGCGTCGGACGCTCGATCATTGCGGCCTGATGGTCAAGCCGCGCCAGTTCCTCCGCGTCGTTGCCGAGAACGTACTGACGCTCCGTTCCCATGCCTCCGTTCACCAGTCCTCTCTCCGCCCGGTCATACCTGGGGGCATCGCAAAGAGCGTTGCCGCGGGCGCGTCTCAGCGCAGATCGTCGTAGCGCACCGCGACGATCTCGAGGCGCTCGGCTCCGCGCGGCGCGCGAAGCGTCACCGTGTCTCCGACGTTCGCGGTCAGCAGCGCCTTGGCCAGCGGCGAACGCCACGACACTCGTGCGTCGCCGGAATCGAGTTCGTCCACGCCGACGATGGTGACTTCGCGCTGGTCACCACTTTCATGCAGGACGGTCACGGTCGCGCCGAAGTGCACGCGCTGCGGCGCCTTGCCGGCATTGTCGACCACAACAACCTTGTCCAGGGTCTTCGACAGGTAGCGGATGCGGCGATCGATTTCACGCAGCTTCCGCTTGCCGTAGATGTAGTCGCCGTTCTCTGAGCGGTCGCCGTTGCCGGCGGCCCACGCCACCGTCGCGACGACCGGTGGTCGCTCGACCTTCCACAAGCGTGCGAGCTCCTCGTGTAATCGTCGATAGCCGCCCGGCGTGATGTAGTTTTTGACCTCGTCAGCCATAGATCACGTTGATCGCACCGCGTCGGCCATGAATCGTGCGGCGTCGTCCATGAACAAAGTTCGCCTGACCTCTAGTCGCGTCGGCCCTCGGGATTCGCGGCGCGCCAGGCCTGGAACGCATCGATCGCGTCGGACTGCATCAGGATCTTCGACGAGGGGTCGATCGTCACGGCGGCGTGCGCGGCAGCCGGCGTCGTGCCGGTGCCGTTGGTCATCGGCAGCGTCACCACTTTTCCGTCCACGCGTACGTCGAGCGGCATCGGGAAGGGCAGGTTGTCCGGCACCTGCCAGCGCAGCCTGAGCGTGCCGTTCTCGCGCGTCGCCATCACCTTCGGCAGCGCGGCACGATACAGATAGACGTCGAAGAACCACTTATAGTCCTTGCCGGTGACGTCATTCACGATCTTGAGAAAACCCTGTGTCGTGCCGAACTGCGGCACGAAGTTGCCGGGCTTCGGGTCGGGACGGCCGTAGACCAGCGTGCGGATCGAGGTAAAAAACGCCTCGTCGCCGATCAGCTTGCGGAGCGTGTGAGCGACCCAGCTGCCCTTGGGATAGATGTCGCCGCGCGGGCCGGTCGGGTCTGCGTAGACTTCCTTCTCCGGCCGTTCCTTGCCGGTGACCAGCGGCTGCTCGTTGCGGATGCCGACGCGCTGCGTCTTGAGTTGCGCCATGTAGTCGATCTCGCCGCCGAGGTACTCCGCGATGAGCGGCTGGGCATAAGAGCCGAGGCCCTCGTGCAACCAGAGATCGTCGTAGTTGGCGACCGAGAGCTGGTTGGCGAACCACTCGTGCGAGAACTCGTGGTTCAACAGCCAGTCCCACCCGAAGGTCGTCTTGGGATAGTTGTCGCTGTAGCCGATCAACGTCTGGTTTTCGAGGCCCGAGTACGGCACCCGGATCACACCCATCTTCTGGTCCGGCCAGGGATACGGCCCGATCGTGTTCTCCCAGAAGTCGAGCGTCTGCGGAAATTCGGCGAACAATTCCGCCGCCTGTTTTTCCTCGCCGGGAAGATAGTAGAACCGCATCGGGACCGTGTTGCCGAAGCGGCTCTGGTAGTCGCCTTCCATCACCTTGTACGGCCCGACGTCGAGCACGGAGCCGTAGGTGTGGATGCTGCGCGCGTGCCAGCTCCACGTCGTCCAGCCGTCCTTTTCGACCATGCCGACCAGTGCGCCGTTGCCCGGGGCCATCAGCCCTGCCGGCACGGTGTAGTGGAGGTCGGATGTCGCCGGCTTGAGCGTCGGGTGATCGAGGCACGGGTAGAGCAGATCGCACCCGCCACCCCACAGCGACGTATCGATCCACGGATATTTGCCGTCGGGAGTTTTCATCCAGGTCGTGCCGCCTTCCCATGGCGGACGCTTTGCGAGCGGCGGCGTACCCGCGTAGACGATGCGCGCCTCGAATTTCGTGCCGGCGCTGAGAGGCGTCGCCAGCGCGATTCGGAGTTGTCCCTCTGGATTGGAATAGCGCCGAAGGCGCGATCGTCCGGCCGTCGATGGCGATTTCAGAGATGGTGAACTTGGGAAAAAGATCGAGGATGAGCGTCGTGATCGACGACTTGGTTCTGAGGCTCAGCGTCGCCACGCCCTCGATGCGCTTTTCCTCGGGAAAGACTTTCAGCGCGAGATCGAGATGATCGAAGATCAGCGCCAGCTGCTCGGCGGGCATGGGGCCGCCCATCTTGCGGGTCTGCGGCGTCAGGTATTTCGGATCAGTCGGATCGGTGACTGGCGCCGCCACCTGGCGCTGCGCGTGCGCGGACGGAACGCGCAGAAGCACGGCCGCACACAGCACCGTCGTCCAGATTGCCGTCCTTCGAATCGTCACTCTGGTCCTCTCGATGGTTGCCGCGCGCTAACGGCCGGTCAGTTGTTCCAGTTGCTCGGGATACCGCGCTCCGTGCACGGTGATCTGTGCGGCAGTGCGCTCGATCTCCGCGAGGTCGTCGGGCGTGAGCGCAATGGCCGCGGCGCCAATGTTCTCGTCGAGCCGGTGCAGCTTGGTCGTGCCGGGAATCGGGACGATCCACGGCTTCTGCGCGAGCAGCCACGCCAGCGCGATCTGGGCGGGCGTGGCGTCCTTGCGCGTCGCGATTGCTCCGAGCAGATCGATCAGCGCCTGATTTGCCTTGCGGGCCTCCGGCGTGAATCGTGGGAGATTGCTGCGGAAGTCACCGCTATCGAACGTCGTGCTCGCGTCGATTTTTCCGGTGAGGAAGCCCCGTCCGAGTGGACTGTACGGAACCAGGCCGATGCCGAGCGCTTCGAGCGTCGGCAGCACCTCTTTTTCGACGCCGCGCGTCCACAGCGAGTACTCGTTCTGCACGGCGGTGATCGGCTGGACCGCGTGCGCGCGTCGGATGGTCGCTGCGCCGGGCTCCGACAAGCCGAAGTGCCTGACCTTGCCCGCCTGAATCAGATCCTTCACCGCTCCGGCGACGTCCTCGATCGGGACCTCCGGATCGACTCGGTGTTGATAGAAGAGATCGATGGCGTCGATTTTCAGCCGCTTGAGGGAGGCATCCGCGACCGCCTTGATGTGCGCGGGATGACTGTCCAACCCGCTCCACCTGGCGCCGGCGGTCGGCCCGGGCTTGAATCCAAACTTGGTGGCAATCACCACACGATCGCGGATCGGCGAGAGCGCCTCGCCAACCAGTTCTTCGTTGTTGAACGGACCGTAGACTTCGGCCGTATCGAAGAAGGTGACGCCGCGCTCCACCGCCGATCGCAGCAGCGTGATCATCTCCTGTTTGTCCGCGGGCGGACCGTAGGAAAAGGTCATGCCCATGCAGCCGAGTCCGAGCGCGGAGACGGTCAATCCGTTGTTGCCGAGCGTGCGTGTCTGCATCGAAATGCCTCGCACCCAGAGTAGCCGATAACGCGGAAGTACTTATCTCGGCGGCAGTCGCATTTCCGCGCGCGGAAGGCCGGGTGCCGGATCAACGTTGGCGACCGAGATCTCCACGTACTCGATCGTGCCGTCGATCTGGCTGAGCCAGTGCGGCGTCCCAGGAAGATTGACGATCACGTCGCCGGGCCCGATCCTGCGCGGCAGCCCGTCTTTCACGCCCGCTTCGCTGCGGACGATCTGATCCGGACTCTCAATCGGATACGGATCGCTGTCGATCGTCGGCGGAATCAGCGTCCCGCCCGTCACCATCGTCGCGGTCCCTTTAGTGACGACGACGTATTCGAGCGTGCGGGTGTGCGTGATCGCGTACTGCGGCCCGGTGACGCGGCGACGGACGACGCCCGGAGCCTTGCCGGAGGCGAACGGGATCGAGCCGCCGGTGCGCGACGCGACCAGTTTCGGGTCGAGGTTGTTCAGCGCTGCCTGGATGTCGGCCGCGCTCATGTACGGCGACGGATCCCGAAACGGTGGGACGCGATCATGTCCGGGCTTGATCGCGGTCTGCGCCGCGAGCACGCCACCTGCGCCGATCAATCCGCCGACCAGCAGCATCCCGAACCTCGTGCGTGTGAAGCCGCACATCTGACTACTCCTCCTTCTAGGATTTCGCCCGTTCCAGTCCGCGCGTTGGCGCCACCCGCCGCGGCGTTCGTAGCAGAGCGGCCGAGTAAGCGGAGGCAGCATCGGACGTCCGCCCGAGCCTCAAGAGCGCGTCCCCAAGCAGTTCACCGGCCGGCTTGTCCACGAATGGAGGTCCGAATTCGATCGGCATGGCGCGTTCGCGGTCCGCGGCCTCCGTAAGTGTTTCGATTCCCTCCGGGTTGCGTCGCTCAGCAAGCGCCAGGAGGCCGCGAATCTCGAGGACGATCACCTCGGCACGGTGTCGGTACTGCTCGCTGCCCTCATGCCGATCCGTCAATGCCGCCACCATCGCCGTGCGCGCACGCTCGAGCATCCCCAGTTCACCTCGTAATGCCTCGACGTCCCGCCGTTCGGCCGCTCGCAGCGCGCGAACGTAGCTCCGCGTCAGCCTTGGACCCTCCAATTCGCCAACCGCGATGTCCTCGTCCGCGATCGGGTCGTCCCAGTCGCCGGTGTCGATCAAGTACCGGCTCCACATCTGGATGTACGAGCCTGCCGCCGTGTTGTCGGGATCGAGCAGATCCTGTTCCGGCCCGCGCGCGCTGAGCCCGGCAGCGCCCGCGGCGACAGGCCGGCACCCGTCGAGGACGCGTCGTGCGTCTGCGCGGCGCCCCAGCTGCAGGTATCCGTATTCGAGCCACGCGTTGTAGTGTCCGCAAGCCGGCGCCTGGCGCCCGGCGCTTCGTGCACGATCGGTCACGACGCTGATTGCGCGCTCGTTTTCAGCGACGACCTCGTCCCACATCCCGAGAGCGAGATAGATATGCGTCGTCATGTGGAGTGCATGCGGCGCGGCCGGCGCGATCACCGAGTACCGGCGCGCGGCCGGCAAACCGAGCGAGGCATGTGCGGGATCGTCGTACGCATGGATCAGGTAGTGTGCGAGTCCGGGATGATTCGGATGCGTGGCGAACTCGGATTCGAGAACAGCCGCAGCCTGCTCGTAGATCGCGGTGTCCCGTCCTTCGTGAGCCGAGCCGAGCAGCGCCAGTCCCAGGAACGCGGTTGCGTCCACATCATCCCGGAAGGCGCTGTGGAGCACGCGCATCTCGTCAAGGTAGAGGACATCGCGCGCGGGTTTGGTGCCGGCACCGTAGAGCGCCTCGATGGCACGCAGGTAGGCGCGCTCGCGTTCGGTTCCGCCCCTGGCGATTCGCGCGGCCGGGTTCGGACCGAGGCGTTCGAGAATCCGTCGTGCGCCTCCGAGATCCTGTTCCATCCACACGGCGTGGTTCTTGGTCATCGCCTCGCCCCAGTACGCCATGGCGAACGCCGGATCCTCTTGCTGCGCCTCACGAAATGCCCGCGCGGCCGCGTCGTACTCGAAGTTGTGAAGTTGAGCCAAGCCCAGGAGGAATGACGTCTGGGCCGAGGGTGCTCCGGAATTGGCGAATGACACGTCGCCGACACCGGGCGACTGCGCAGTCAGCGCGACCGAACCGGCCAGCAGGAGTCCGAGGGCGCGCATGGGGCGCATTCCGTCGAGCATCCTAGCGTAATCCCGGGGTTTCGTGATCCCAGCGGCCCAGGCGTCCCGTCAGCGCCGGGAGTTCCCCCTCAAATTCGGCGGCGTCAGCCGTACAATGGCCGGCATGCTGCACACACGTTCTGATGACGCCGAGCTGAAAGCGTCTGAGGATCGGTTCGCCATGGCGTTTTATTCGAGCCCGATTGCCATGGCGATTACGACCGTGGCCGAAGGCCGTTACGTCGATGTAAACGAGGCCTTCGAGCGGCAGATGGGTTACCCGCGCGCCGAGATCTGCGGGCGAACGTCAGTCGAACTCGACGTCTGGCCGACACCAGCCGATCGTGATGCGATGATCGCCGGGTTGAGGCAGAAGAGTGCCGTGCGCGATCAGAATGCGCAATTCCGCACCAAGTCGGGCCAGCTGATCTCGACTCTCTATTCGGCGGGCCTGATCACACTCGAAGGCGTTCCTTGTGTGCTGGCCGCGATCGCCGACATCACGGCACAGAAGCGTGCGGAGGAAGCGCTTCAGCAGAGCGAATCGATGTTCCGCATGCTGGCAGAGACGATGCAGGCCGGCATTTTCATCTGCCGGAAGGATGGTACGTTCTGCTATTTCAACCCGCCGCTCGAACGCTATTCCGGATATTCCGCCGACGAGTTGCGGAGCATGAAGGTGTGGGACATGGTCCACCCGGAATCCCGCGAGCTGGTGATGGGCCGGGCAATGGCGCGCCTGAGCGGCGCGTCGGTTCCGGAGCGCTACCAGTTCATGATGCGGACCAAGACCAACGAGGTGCGCTGGCTCGATCTCGCGGCCCAGCTGATCGACTACGAGGGCGAGCCGGCGATCATGGGTACCGGTTTCGACATCACCGACGGGAAGCGCAGCGAGCAGCAGGCCAAGGAGCACGCCGCCCGCCTGCAGACGCTCATCGCCAATAGTCCCTACGGGATCATGATGGGCGGCAAGGATCACCGCATCCTGTTCTGCAACTCGGCGTTCGAGCGAATTTTCAAGTACGACAAGGCGGAAGTCGTCGGCAGTGATCCGGATCTGCTGATTGGCGCCCTGGACAATACCGAGGCCGTCGACATCAGCCGACGGGTGTTGAGCGGCGAAGTCGTCCACGCCACCGGCGTCCGGCGCCGAAAAGACGGCAGCTCGGTGGATGTCGAGTTCCACGCCGTGCCGTTGATGGAGAGCGACGCATTCGTCGGATGCTTCGGCATTTACCAGGACATCAGCGAGCGGATCGCGTCCGAAAAGAAGCTGCGCGCGCTGCGCGGCCGCCTGACGCGGGTGCAGGACGAGGAACGCGCGCATTTTGCGCGGGAGCTGCACGACGACATCGGGCAGCGACTGGTGCTGCTCACGATTCAGCTGACCCAGCTGCAGAACGAAGCCCGGACGCTCGCGCCGTCGCTTGGTAAGGACCTGGACGGCTCGAGGCGTCTCGCCGAAGAGCTCTGTGCCGATGCGCAGCGCATTTCTCACCGCCTGCATCCGACGCAACCGTCTCTGCTTGGGTTGACCAAGGCGTTGTCGAACTTGTGCGAGGCGTTCGCCAGGCAGACCGACGCCAGGATCGATTTCGTTCACGACGACGAAATGCCGCGGCTGCCGGCCGAGGTCGAGACCTGCCTGTATCGCGTCGGGCAGGAGGCCATTCAGAACGCCACCAAACACAGCCTCTGCCGCCGGATCGACGTCGAGCTCTCGGCCAAATCCGGCGCCGTCCGGTTGTGCGTGTCGGATGCGGGGCAGGGGTTCGATCCAGCCGCCATCGAACATAACGCCGGCCTCGGCCTGGTCAGCATGGCCGAGCGCGCCCGGAGCGTCGGCGGTCAGCTGTCCGTGGATTCCGCGATCAATCGCGGCACGCGAATCGAAGTCCTGGTGCCGTTGCCGCGGCTCGCCGGCGACAGCGCGCCGCAGCATTTCAGTCGATAGCACGTCAAGCCGCGCTCAGGGTTTTTCGCGGGCGCCGTGTTCTTCGAGGTAGGTCATCAGCGCCACGTTGCGTGCTTCGATCGCCGCGACCAGCGGTGTGCCGGGCCCCGGCTGGCTGTTGACGTCGACGCCGGCCTCGACCAGCGCGTGCACGATCGCGACGTCCTGGGCCTCGACCGCGTCAACCAGCGCCAGACCGCCGGAACGGGGATCGAACCCCGCTGACGTCAGCGAACGCACCACCTCCGGCACCGGGTGCAACATGACGAGGTGCAGCGGCTCGTCGGAGCCAAAGCCGGCCTGCCTGCCGCCGCCCTGTGAAAAGAATCGCGTCCACGCCGATTCGCGCGGGCCGCTTCGCACGTTCGTGCCCCACACTTCGTTCGGATTTGCCCCCGCCTTCAGCATCACCTTGACGATTTCAACGGTCTCGGGCCGGCGCTCGCGCAGCTGAGAGAGGGCGAGATACCAGGCCGATTCGTCGTCGCCGTTCACGCGCACGACCTTGTTCGGATCGGCGCCTGACGAGAGAAGCTGCGAGATCTTCGCGACGTCGCCGGCGGTTGTCGCGGCGGCAAGCTGACGCTCGGGTTCGCCGCCGTTTTGCGCACGCCGAATCCTGCCGCACGACACGAGCGTCAACACGCAACCGGCGGCCGCCGAGATTTTCCAGGCTGCGGTCATCGCGCCTTCTCCTCGAGGACAGTCACGACCGCGTCGAGATTGCGCCTGGCGGCCGGATCCTTCTCTTCACGGCTTGCCTGGAGCACGATATCCATCACCGATTGCCCGTCAGCTCCGACCACCGCGGGATCCGCGCCGCGATCGATCATCAGCCGCACCAGGTCTGCGTGTCCGAACACGGCGGCCCTGAAGAGCGCCGTCTTGAGGTCCACGGGCGCCGCGTGATCCAGGGAGGCGCCGGCGGATAGCGCCTGCTCGACGCCGGCGCGATCGCCGTGGCGCGCGGCACGAAACAGCTGCTCGTCCTGCTCGGAGAAACGCAGCCGCGGCAACAGCGACTGTCGTCCAAAAAACACAGAGACGACGACCACGATCAGCGTTCCGTACAGAATCTGCCCGGCCCGGTTGAGGCCAAAGAGCGCGAAGAGGATCGGACGATCACGATCGGCCACGGCGCCGACATTCTAGTGCGACTCGTTCCGCCCGCGATCAACTTCGCGCGCGCGACCTATGGCCGGCGATTCGAGTGATACGATGCAGCGCAAACGGTGGCGCGCCCGTCGCCCGTAGTGTCCGGCTTCAGCCGGACCGCCCCACTACCAAAGAGGAGAGATCGAATGCGTTATCTCACGATCGGCGTGCTCGTGTGTGCATGCGTCGGCATCGGATCGACGGCGCGGGCACAGACGGCGGACCCGTAGGTGATGGCGCCAATCAGCAGGTTCATGGAGGCGTTCAACAAGGGGGATACCGCGGGAGCCGCGGCCACTCACGCCGCGGACGCCGACCTGGTGATCATCGACGAAGTGGCGCCGTACCTGTGGCGCGGCTCGCAGGCGTTTCAGACCTGGACGGCCGATCTCGATCGCAACGACAAGAAGCGCGGCGTCAGCGATCAGAAGGTCTCGATTGGCGCCGTCAAACGGATCGAGTCCGATGGCACGTCCGCGTACGTGATCGTGCCATCCAGTTACACCTACAAGGAGAAAGGCGTGGCGATGCGCGAGACCGCACAGATGACGTTCACGCTGAAAAATGGCGCCACCGGCTGGTTGATCCACGGTTGGACGTGGACCGGTGCGAAGGCGCAGAAGCTTTCCGGCACGGCCGGCAAGTAGCCGCTACTGGGGCGACGGCCGCCACGCCGGCGTGCCGTCTTCCCACTGGTTGTCGGTGAGTTGACGAATGTCGGTGCCGTCGAACCGCATCACGAACAGTTCGCCGTACGGCTGCGGCGCGTCGGTGTAGACGCCTTCGTCCTTGAATCCCATGCGCGACGAAGCAAACACGATGTGCTCGCCGTCGGGCGACCAGGCCTGGTGCGCGTCGTTGCCGTGCGAGTTGGTGATCCGTTTCAGGCCAGTCCCATCCGGCTTGATGGTGTAGACGTCGTAGTCGCCTTCCGCGAGCCTCGTGAACATGATCAAGTCGCCGCGCGGCGACCACAACGGGAAGTTGTCGTAGCCCTTCGTCAGCATCGTGCTCGCGTGGCTCTCGATGTCCATGATCTTCAGCCCTTCGCCGTCGGGACCGAAGGTGCGGTAGACGAAACGTTTGCCGTCCGGCGCCATCGACGGGAACGCGCTGTTGTTGACGCCGCTCGTCAATTCGCGGAAACCGGTGCCATCGGCGTTGACGATGGCGATCTGCGCGCCGCCGTCGGCACGATCGCCCTGGTTGAGAAACAGACTGTTGAACCCGTTGTAGAAGGCGTTGAAGACGCCGACGGCAAAAATGATCCGTTCGCCGTTGGGCGCCCACTGTGGCGCCAGCACGTTGCGCGTCGGATCCTGAAAGACCACCTTCGCCTCGTTGGAGCCGGGCGTCGCGATGGCGATGCTGGACCCGAGCACCGTACCTGGCGGTGGTCGCCCGGTCACCACGAAGCGGTCGCCGTCGCGGCCGAACGACGGCAGGATGCTGGTCAACGCCAGCTCGAATCCGGGATCGCGACTCCAGATCGGCTTCCACCATGTCACTCGCGCCACCTGACGCCGGTGAAAGACGACGCGCGAGCCGTCAGGCGACCACGACGCTGATCGCACGTCGCCCTTCGGTCCGCGCGCTCCGGTCGTGTAGACGATGCCGGGAGCGTCGCCGTCCTTGCGGATGTAGCCGATCTCATTCGCGGAGAGGATTGACGGATCGAATTTCACTCCGGGCGCAAGCGGCACGTGGACGACGGCGCCTGTCGCCACGTCGATCGTCACGATCCGCGAGTCGGTGCCCGCCACCGGCGACGGCCTTCGCGCCTCGAGGGTGGTGTTCAGTTCCATGCAGTAAGCAACGACGGAGCGGCTGTCGCCACTCCACTTCGGGCTGCCGCAGAAGGCGCCGTGATCGCCGATTTGCTTCAGGCCGGTTCCATCCGGATGAATCACATAGATGTCGGCGTACTGCACGTGCTCCCATCGTCCACGCGCAAACGTCAGCGTCGTGCCGCGGCTCGAGGAGAACGCGATCCACTGGCCGTCTGGCGACCACGATGGCCGATAGTTGCCGCCCGTGCCGGTGGTGAGCGGACGCGTCTGCCGGGTCGCAATCTCGAGCGTCCACAGATTCGACGTTCCACCGGATCGTGTGGTCACGAAGACGAGGTTCTTGCTGTCAGGCGAAAAAGCCGCCTGGTCGTCGTACGCGGGGCTGTCGGTCAGGCGTTCGAGTGCGGTGCCATCGGGTTTGACGCGAAACAGGTCGCCAGAACCTTCGCGATCCGACGTGAACACGATCGACTGACCGTCGGGCGACCACACCGGGTCGTAGTCCATGTCGTGCGTGCCGAGCAGCGGATGCTCGCCGCTGCCGTCACGCGCGGCGACGAACAGTCCGATCTGGCCCTCGTTCGGGAACACGCGGGCGAAGACGATCTTCTGTGGTGTCGTTCCGTGGAGAGCCGCAGTCAGCGAGGCGGCGGCCAGGACAGCAAGGAGGGCAGATCGCATGGGCGTCATCGTATGCGATCCAGCTCGACCGTGCGCTCGAAACTGCCTGTGAAGTAGAGTGCGCCATGCGCCGTCATCCATTCATCGTCCAATCGCTCTTCGTCGTCATTGTCCTTGCTGCCGTAGCAGCAGCCGAGTCCCGATTTACCGCTGCGCAGTCTTCGGACATCAACGAGGATTACGCGCGTGCGCTCGGTTTCCGTGCCCGCATCGACGGCAAGGTCTATAACGTGCCCGATCCGCCGTCATGGCTGAAGGACGGGCGTTTCTGGTACCGCCGCACCGTCCGCGGCGGCGCCGAGTTCGTGGTCGTCGATCCGGCGACCGGGGCGAAGCGACCGCTGTTCGAGCATGCGCGGTTGGCGGCCGCGCTGTCGGCCGCGGCCGGGGCATCCTACACGGCGACGACGCTGCCGTTCGCGACCCTGACAATCAATGAGAGTCCCGAGGCGCTCGAGTTCTCTGGCTGGCGCTGCACCTTGAGCGACTACGTCTGCGTCCGCGTTCCGAATTCTGCCGAGGCCGGCGACGCGGCCGGTCGGCGCGGTGGGGCCGGACGTAACGGCCTCGCGCCGGGCTCCGCAGGCGATCCGATCCGCACGTCACCCGATCGCCGGACCGATGCGACCATCGAGCAGTTCAATGTCGTCGTTCGCCGCGCCGGGGAGCCGGCGTCAGCCGCCGTGCGCTTGACCGACGATGGCACGGAAGCGAATGGATACACGCTCGCGTCGCTCGCCTGGTCGCCGGATTCGAAGAAGCTCGCGGTGTACCGCCGAGTACCCGGCTTCCAGCGGACGCTGACCCTGGTGCAGTCGTCACCCGCGGATCAGTTACAGCCGAAGGTGATCACGCGCACCTATCGCAAGCCCGGCGATGACGTCGATCACGATCAGCCGGTGCTGATCGACATCGCATCACGTCGCGCCACCGTCATCGACACGACGCTGTTCCCGACGGCCTACGACATTTCGCGCCCGGTCTGGCGGGCAGACAGCCGTGCGTTCACGTTCGAGTACAACCAGCGCGGTCACGAAGTGTTTCGAGTCATTGAGGTGAATGCCGCCACCGCAAAGGCGCGCACGCTCGTGGACGAGCATCCGGGGGCGTTCTTCGACTATCGGCCGGCTGTGCCGGGCCTGACCGGATCAGGCCGTCGCTTCCGCGCAGACGTCGGCGACGGCAGGGAAATCATCTGGATGTCGGAGCGTGACGGCTGGAGCCATCTTTATCTCTACGATGGCGCGACAGGTCAGGTGAAGAATCAGATCACCACGGGCGCGTGGGCCGTCCACAACGTCGATCGCGTGGACGAGGCGACCCGGCAGATCTGGTTCACGGCCAATGGCATGAACCACGCTGAGGACCCGTATTTCTTCCACAGCTACCGCATCAACTTCGACGGCACCGGCCTGGTCGCGTACACCTCCGCCATCGCGCAGCACACGGTGAGCTGGTCGCCCGATCACGCGTATTACGTCGACACCTATTCCCGCGTGGACACGCCGCCGGTCTCGGAGCTGCACCGGACCAGCGATCGCGCGCTGGTGGCCACGCTCGAGCGTGGTGACATGACGGATCTCGCCGCCACCGGCTGGCGCGCTCCGGAAGTGTTCACCGCCAAGGGACGCGACGGTTCCACCGACATCTGGGGCATCATCGTGCGCCCGACCAATTTCGATCCGGCGAGGAAGTATCCGGTGATCGAAACCATTTATGCCGGCCCGCACGGTTCGTTCGTGCCCAAGACCTTCAACTCGGAAACCGGCGCCGCGTGGCTGGTCAGCACCATGGACATGCAGACCCTGTCCGAGCTCGGTTTCATCGTCGTCCAGATTGACGGGATGGGGACGGCGAATCGTTCGAAGGCGTTTCACAACGTCGCCTGGAAGAATCTCGGCGACGGCGGTTTCGAGGATCGGATCCGTTGGCACAAGGCGGCGGCCGCGAAATATCCGTACTACGACATCACGCGCGTCGGCATCTACGGGACCTCGGCCGGCGGACAGGAGTCGCTCGCGGCGCTGCTGTTCCATCCGGAGTTCTACAAGGCCGCGGCGTCATCGGCCGGTTGCCACGACAACCGGATGGACAAGATCTGGTGGAACGAGCAGTGGATGAGTTATCCGATCGGTCCACAGTACGCCGCCTCGTCGAACACCGAACACGCGCGCGACCTGAAAGGCGATCTGCTGCTGCTCGTCGGCGAGCTCGACACCAACGTCGACCCGTCCTCCACGATGCAGGTGGTGAATCAACTGGTGAAAGCGAACAAGGATTTCGAGCTGGTGGTGATTCCAGGCGCCGATCACACCAACGGCGGCGGCTATGGCGATCACAAGCGCTTCGACTTTTTCGTGCGTCATCTGCAGGGTCGTCAGCCGCCAGCGTGGAATCAGACCGCAGCGGCAGGGTCGAACGCCGTGGCGGGTGTGCTCGACGCACGCGCCGAGGAATGGGTCCGCGCCGAGGACTGGGAGCGGTAACGGGTCTGCGGTGCTTGGTGCTTCGTTCTTGGTCCGTTCCTGGTCCGTCGTTCCGGGTCCGGTATCCCAGGCGGCGGTAAGATGCGGACTAAGGACCAAGGACCAAGGACCAAGGACGGACCAGGGACCAAGGACGGACCAAGAACCAAGCACCAAGGCCCAAGTACTAGAGCGGCCGCAACGCCGTATCGCCGCCATCGCGTGCGGCCACGACGACCCTGACCGTGACCGAGAGCTGCCCGACGTGCCGCATGGCATGTTCGGCGCCGTGCACGAGACAACCGATCACCGTGGACGGCAGCTTCGCCCGTCCGACCGCTCGAAAATCGGCGAGCGTCTTGACGTCGATCCTCCGTAGCTCGGCCAACGCGGCGTCGATGCGTGCGTGGAAATCGGCAAGCGCTTGCGGAATGTCTGATGCCACGATCGGTTTGCCTTCGGCCTCGAGCGCTGCGAACTGAGCGGGCGTCAATGTTTCGCCGCGCGCGTACGTGAACAGGCGATCGACAACCCCGGTGATGTGCCGCACATGAAACGCCGGCGCGGCCACCCCTGCCGGCCTGACGTTCCAGTCGTCTGGCGCCAGACCGTTCACGATCTCGTCAACGCTCTCGCCGACCTGCAACAGGATATGAGCGACCGGCTGCAGCAAGGCCGGCACGCCATCAACCGGCCCGCGCTGCCACCATTCGGTCTTTGCCATGAATGCTCCAACCGGTGAATGACGTTGATCTTCGAATCGTCAGGTTGTCGGCCGGGCAAGGTAATCGGCGAGATGTGCGGTGATGTCGCGCGCATCGTCCTCTGCACCATGAATGAATGTGGATTTGCGGCGGCGCAGTACCGGAAGTCCGATCGCGTAGAGGCCCGGCGCGTCCACGACGCCACCGTCGTGCTTCAGGTGGCCTTTGTGATCGAGCACCGGCACATCGAGCCAGCTGTAGTCGGGCCGGAAGCCGGTCGCCCAGATCACCGAACGGATCTCGCCGCTCTTCAGATCGAGCTCGAGTCGCGACGCTGCCGGTGTCCGCGTCGGCTCGAAGCGCTCCGGCGAGCCGACGTCGGCATCCAGCGCGGCGCTGCTCGCCCAGTCGTCGAAGGTATTCAGAAGCCGCTCCATTTTGAGATCGGCGAGCGCAAACTGGTTGCGCAGGCCGCCTGAGAAGAGCGCGCGGCCATCGCGCACAGCCGACAGTCGTCCAACGACTTCAACACCGGCAGCAGCGAGGGTGTTGATGTCCAGCGTCGTGCGCTCGGGCGTGCCCACCAGTTGCGGCGACGGCAGCTTCCGCGCGCGCGTCAGTTCCTCGATCTCGTCGTAGCGCTGGTTCCAGACGCCGGAGCGTTCCATCCACCAGAGCACGTCACGACCCCGATAAGTGCGCGGCAGCCGCACGTGCTCGCCGACTGAAAGGGTGACCGGCCGGCCCGATCGGCGGATTTCGTCCGCCAGCTGTGCGCCGGTGGCCGACGCACCGACCACCAGCACCTTGCCGTCTGGCAACTGGTTCGGATTGCGATAGTCGAGCGCGGTGACGCTGAGAATGGACGCCGGCACGCTCTGTCGAAGCGCCGGCACGCTCGCGATGTTGCACGCGCCGGCGGCCAGCACGAGCGTGCGGCATTGATAGTCGCCGTGATCGGTGGCGACCTGATAGCCGGCCTCGGACCGCGTCACGGATGTGACCGTCGTGTGCGTCCGCACTGGCGCGTCGGCGACGATCGCAAACCGCGTGATGAACGCGACCACCTCGTTCATCGTCATGAAGCCGTCCGGGTCGGCGCCTTCGTAGCGGTACCCGGGCAGCCGGCTCTGCCAGTTCGGCGTCAGCAGCCGCAGCGAATCCCACCGCTCCCGCCGCCAGGAGTTCGCCACCTCGCCACGCTCCAGAAGCACGTGATCGATCGAGCGCTCGGTGAGGCACCGGCTGACGGCCAGCCCGGCGTGTCCGGCACCGATGACGATCGTCGTGACGCGTTCGATGGCGAATCCTCCTGCCGACGGATGGCGCGATCAGACGACTTCGACGGTGATGTTGGTCGGGTTGGCGACGATGTCGTACACCGCCGACCGCTTCTGCGACTGCGCGACGATGGCTTCGATGTCCTTCTTCGAGGCATCAGCGTCGATGTTGAAGGTGACCTTGATGTCGTCGTAGCCGTTGCGCACGTCGCTGTCGATGCCGAGAATGCCCTGGATGTCCATCGACCCTTCGAGTTTCGCTTCGACGGATCGCAGCTGGACGCCGCGGTTCTGCGCCACCGCCGCAACGCCCGCGGTCAGGCAGCTGGCCAGCCCGACCAGGACGTATTCGACCGGTGTCGCGCCGAGATCCTCGGACGCGAAGATTTCCGGGTGATCGGCCTCGAACGAGAATTCGGTCTTGTGCTTCTGTTCCTGGCCGAGACCGTGGAACCCCTGTACCTTCGTGTTGGTGTTGGTGCCGTTCTGCCATTTGCACGATGCCCGCCACTTGAACTTGGCTGCCTGCGGCGCGCCTTTCAGCGCTTCGCGTGCCGCCAGCAGGGCGTCGACATTCACTCCGTTATTGACCTTCGATGCAGCCATGGAAGCCCTCCTCGATCACGGTGGTTACTGGTTGGCCCGGTGTGCTGAGCACAAGCCCCGGATGATACTTCGGGTCCGCCCGAAGCCGGACTCCAGATCTCCGAGTTTGCCAGATCTATAGGATCCGGCCTGGCTGTTTGCTTCACATGTCGCGTCCGGAGTCAGCCGGACCCTTCGCCCGCGCTATCATCGTCAATATGACCACGCCAGCGTCGAAGACCGCGGCCGGCTCTGTCGGCACGGTCGAGACGCAGTTTCTCGACCTGCCGGCGCCGATCGCGCTCGATTGCGGACGCGAGCTCTACCCGATCCGCGTCGCCTACGAAACCTACGGCACGCTTTCCCCGGCGCGCGACAACGTGATTCTGGTTTGTCACGCGCTGAGCGGCGATGCGCACGCCGCCGGCTTCACCACGGCGCCGACCGCGGCGAGCACGAGGGACGGATTCCGCGCCGACGAACGTGATGCCGGCAGCGGCAAAGGTCTCGGCTGGTGGGACGGCATGATCGGCCCCGGCAAGGCCTTCGACACCGATCGTTTTTTCGTCGTCAGCTCGAATCTGCTGGGAGGCTGCCGCGGCACCACCGGACCTTCGTCCACGAATCCTGCGAGCGGCCGGCCCTACGGATCGGACTTTCCGGTCATCACCGTCGCGGACATGGTGCGCGTCGAGCGCGCGCTGCTGAAAGAGCTCGGGATCACACGGCTGGCCGCGGTCGCCGGCGGCTCGCTCGGCGGCATGCAGGCGCTCGAGTGGGCGGTCCAGTTCGGCGACGACGTCGGCGCCATCATTCCGATCGCGAGCACGCACGCGCTGCATCCGCAAGGTGTGGCCTGGAATGCGATCGCCCGCAACGCGATCACTGCGGATCCCGACTGGCAGGCTGGCCACTATCACGGCACGATGCGAGCGCCGACCGCCGGAATGGGTGTCGCCCGGATGATCGGGCACATCACGTATCTGTCGGCAACATCGCTGAAGGACAAGTTCGGGCGCCGTCTGCAGTTTTCCGACGACATCCGTTATCGTCTGACCGATCCTGAATTCGAAGTCGAGAGCTATCTCCGTCATCAGGCGGACAGCTTCGTGAAGCGCTTCGACGCCAACACCTACCTGTACATGTCGCGGGCGCTTTCGTACTTCGATCTCGCGCGGCAGTACGGCAACGGACAGCTTGCCGATGCGGTTCGCACCATCTCGGCCCGAACCCTGTTGATCGCGTTCAGTTCCGACTGGCTGTACCCGCCGTCAGGATCCGAGGAGCTGGCTGCGGCGCTCCGCGCCGGCGGCAAGGACGTCGAGATCCACGTGATCGAGGCGCCCTACGGTCACGACTGTTTTCTGCTGGAGGAGGCGCGTCAGACGCCGATGATCCAGCAATTTCTCGCGCGCTAGGAGGCACGGTCCATGGAAGAGTCGCGGCAGTTTGGATTCGAAACGCGTCAGGTTCACGCGGGCCAGCGTCCCGACCCGAACACCGGCGCCCGCGCGGTGCCGATCTTTCAGACCACCAGCTACGTGTTCGAGGATCCGGAATCGGCCGCGGCCTATTTCAACCTTCAGGAATACGGCAACACCTACTCGCGCATCATGAACCCGACCACGGCGGTGTTCGAGGAACGGATGGCGAGCCTCGAGGGCGGCTGCGGCGCGGTGGCGTTCGCGAGCGGCATCGCGGCACAGGCCGGCGCGCTCTTTACGCTCCTTCAGCCCGGCGACCACGTCGTGTCCTCGTCCGCGCTGTACGGCGGCACGGTCAACCAGCTGAAACACGTCCTGCGCAAGATGTCGGTGGAGCTCACCTGGGTCGACCCCGACGATGCCGACGCGTGGAAGGCGGCGGTGCGGGACAACACCAAAGCGTTTTACGGCGAGACCATCGGGAATCCCGGTGGAAACATTCTCGACATCGAGACCGTCGCGAACATCGCGCATGCGCACGAGATTCCACTGCTCGTGGACAATACGTTCGCGACGCCGTATCTCTGCCGGCCGATCGAGTGGGGCGCCGATATCGTGCTGCATTCGGCGACCAAGTTCATCGGCGGTCATGGCACCAGCATCGGCGGCGTGGTCGTGGACTCGGGCACGTTCAACTGGTCGAACGGCAGGTTTCCGGTCATCGCCGATCCGTCGCCGGCCTATCACGGGCTGGAGTTCCACGAAACATTCGGCACCTACGGCTACCTGATGAAGCTGCGCGCGGAAACCTTGCGCGACCTGGGCGCGTGCATGAGCCCGTTCAACGCCTTTCTCTTCCTGCAGGGACTCGAGACGTTGTCGCTGCGGATGGCGCGTCACGTCGAGAACGCTGCGGCCGTCGCCGCATTTCTCGGATCGCACGAGCTCGCGTCGAACATCACCTACGCTGGACTCGCGGCGTCGAAATATCGAGCTCTCGTCGCGAAATACCTGCCGAAGGGCGCCGGCGCCGTGTTCTCCTTCGATTGCCGCGGCGGCCGCGTCGCCGGGCAGGACTTCATTCGCGGCGTCTCGTTGTGGTCGCACCTGGCGAACGTCGGCGACTCGAAGAGCCTGATCATCCATCCGGCCAGCACCACGCATCGTCAGCTGAGCGAGGCCGAACTCACCGCCGCCGGCGTCGGCCCGGGGACGATCCGGCTGTCGGTCGGCATCGAAGACGTTGACGACCTGCTCTGGGATCTCGAGCGAGGTTTCGCTCGCGTCGGCGCAGCGTCGACCAGCGAGGCGGCCTCGCGATGACTGCCTTCGATCTGACCCGGTACCAGGATCCGTTCACGATCCAGCACGTGCTTCACAATGCCAAGACGATCGCCATCGTCGGGCTGTCGAAGAATCCGCTGCGTGCCAGCTATTTCGTCGGGTACTACCTGAAGCGGCACGGCTATCACGTGATTCCGGTCAACCCGCGCGAGTCGGAGATTCTCGGCGAGAAATGCTACGCCAGCCTGACCGACGTCCCCGGACACGTGGACATCGTCAACGTCTTCCGCGCGCCGGATGCGGTGCCGGCGATCGCGAAGCAGGCTGTCGCGATCGGCGCTGGCAATATCTGGTGTCAGTTCGGCGTGATCAGCGAGGAGGGCGCGCGCATCGCCGAGGCCGGCGGTGTGTCGGTAGTGATGGACCGGTGCATGAAGGTCGAGCACGCCCGCTATGTTGGACGGATGCACTGGCTCGGCTTCAACACCCAGCGGATCACGTCCGTACGCGGCGGTCTCCAGTAGGAACGTCACGAGATGTTCGCGGGGATCGTCTTCGTCTTCGCCACCTCCTGATTGCCACCGCGACTTCGTCCGGCAGTCGCCAGAGAACACCACATGCGGGACAAACATCGTGTCGTCCAGCGTTGTCGCAACCTACTGCAGTCATCGGTCCGGTGGCGATGAGATATTGGATCTGATGATCCTGTGGCGCGGGACGCCGGGCTGGTTCCAGCACAGTACCTGGGGAACGGGGGGCGGCGGAGGTGGAAGCATCATCACCGTGAACGGCAGGGGTCGGGTCAATCGCTGGTTCAACTATGGAGACGTCACGCTAGGCTTCGATGCCGACTTCGACGCCCACACCGTCAAGCTCGGCGACGAGGTCGTGCCGCTCGCCCACGTCGATGCCATCCTGATTGACGACGTTGACGGACCTCGGCGGATCCAGGGGACGCGCTGGATCGAGCCACGTCTGCGCTTGGCCGCCGACATGAACGTCGTCGTGATTCAGCAGTCGCGCGAGCTGCGGGACTATCTCCGTTGCGATGTCCCGATGCCGGCGCCGCCCGCCACGCCAATCCCGAGGCCACCGCAGCGGATCATCACCGTCTGCGAGAAGCTGAAGGCCAGATAGCGCCCCGGCGATCACGACATTCGAACGCGGAGCCCGCAGAGCATTCAAGATGAAAAAGCATAACCTCGGCGATCTCTGCGGTCTCTGCGTTGATCGTGGCTGGTTCCTTTTCAGTCGGTTCGGGCGACTAGCTGATGTTCTTGCTGGTTGTGCTCGCTACTGCTTGGCCTCCGGCCGCACCGTCGGATATTTGATTCCCAGCTGTTCGAGATAGGTCTTGTACTTCGACGGATCGTAGTAGTACTTCTTCATCTCCGGCCGGTACTTCGCCATGATCTGCTCGTTGAGCCAGATCGCCGGCTTGTCCTCGGGCCTGATGAACGGCACGTATTTCACGTCCTTGGTCTGCACATTCCTGAAGTAGTCCCACGCCTGCGTCGTCAGCTCAGGTTTCAGGAGAAAGTCCATCACGGTGAGCGCGACGACCTTCGCGCCGTAGGCGACGCCTTTGTGAGCAATTGGAGTCGCCATCGATACGGCGTTGGCCCAGTTGTGACCCGGACCGGCCTGCATGTTGGCCGGGTAGTTCAACGTGATGGTCGGCACGTTCCATGAGATGTCGCCGATGTCGTCCGAGCCGCCGCCGCGGCGCTCTTCGTCCGGCACTTCCGATCGTCCCTTGAGCGGCTCGATTTTCGTCGCGAGCCCGATCTCCGGCACTTTCAATTCGTGCTGCAGTGCCTTGGCGAGCGTCTGATCCGCATCGGTCCACGGCGGCAGCCCGACCTTTTCGATGTTCGCGTGCATGACCTCGGCGATGGTTTTGTTGAAGTGTCCGGACCACGCCGAACCGAGCAGTCGTGACGTGACCTCCGTGTCGGTCATCATCGTCGCTGCCTTGGCCATCTTGTCGCCGAGCTCCCAGAGTCGCTTGGTATTGGGGTAGTCGGTTTCGCGGAAGTAGTACCAGACCGATGCGTTGGGCGGCACGACGTTGGGCTGATCGCCGCCGTTGGTGATCACGTAGTGGGAGCGTTGCTGAAGGCGGAGATGCTCCCGCCGGAAATTCCAGCCGACGTCCATCAGTTCGACCGCGTCCAGCGCGGAACGGCCGCGCCAGGGGGCGGCGGCTGCGTGGGCGCTCTCGCCGACGAACTTGTATTCAACCGAGACCAGCGCGTTCGAGAGGCTCTCGCCCCAGTTCGCCTGCATGTTCGACCCGACGTGGACGAAGATCGAGATGTCCACGTCCTTGAAGGCGCCGGCGCGGACGAAGTACGCCTTCGAGCCGTCGAGTTCCTCGGCGACGCCGGGCCACAGTCGCAGCGTCCCGGACAGATGCTGCTGCTCCATGATCTTCTTCACCGCAAGCGCCGCCGCGATCTGCAATGGCATACCCGAGTTGTGCCCCTCGCCGTGTCCGGGTGCGCCGTCGATGATCGGATCGTGGTAGGCGACGCCAGGTTTCTGCGATGCCTGCGGAATGTCGTCGATGTCGGAGCCGAGCGCGATGACCGGCTTGCCGTTTCCCCAGCTCGCCATCCACGCCGTCGGAATGCCGGCGAGGTTTTCCTGGATGGCAAAGCCGTTCTGGCGGAGGATGCCGGTCAGGTATTTCGACGTTTCGAACTCCTGGAATCCCAGCTCACCGTAGCTGAACACCTGGTCGTTCATGCGCTGGACCATCTCGCCGAGGCCATCGACCTCGAGACCGACGTCGCGTTTGTATTGATCGAGGCGCGGGTTCGCCGCGGCGGGAGGAGATGTTGTCGATTGCTGTGCCAGCGGCGTGACCGTCAGTAGCGATGCGAGCACGGCGACGAGAAATCGAAAACCACGCACGGGAACCTCCCTGGATGCACGGAGTGTATCGCGCTCGCGTCAGACCCGCGTGTTTCGTCTCGTCTGCCGACAAATTTGTCGACAGCGCTGAAGCCGCGGCACATCAGCGGGCGGACCCTGGACTACAATCCCGCCGAGGTGATCGGTCATGCGAACACGCCGCTTCTGTTGTGCTGTCACGGTCGCCCTGGTGGCTGCGTGCTTCGCCGCCCTTGGCGCGGCGCCGGCACCATTGCGCGTCGGCCTGTCGGTCTCCTCGTCCGTCGCTTCCGGACCGCTCGACGGACGGATGCTCCTGCTCGTCGCCACCGATGAGCGCAGCGAACCGCGCTTTCAGGTCGCCGACGGCGATAGCACGGCGCAAGTGTTCGGAATCGACGTGGACGGACTTGCCGCCGGGAAGGAAGCGATCGTCGACGGCGGAACACTCGGCTATCCGATGGCGAGCCTCGGCGATCTCAAGCCCGGCGACTACTGGGTGCAGGGGCTGCTGCACGTCTACGACACCTACAAGCGGAGCGACGGTCATACCGTCAAGCTGCCGGCCGACCGCGGCGAAGGGCAGCAGTGGAATCGCGCGCCCGGAAATCTCTACAGCGCGCCGAAGAAGATCCACATCGATCCCTCGAGCAGCAGCGCGATTCACCTCACGCTCGATCAGAAAGATTCCGCCGATTCCCGATCTGCCCGACACGAAATACCTGAAGCGGATCCGGATTCAGAGCGATCGACTCACAACGTTCTGGGGACGGCCGACCTTCATCTCCGCCATGGTGGTGTTGCCCGAGGGATGGGACTCGCATCCGGACGCGCACTATCCGGTCGCGATTTACCACGGTCACTTCGAGACGTCGGTGTCCGGCTGGCGCGAGACGCCGCCCGATCCGAAGCTGCCGCCGACCGACGAGGCGAACATCGCGAAGTTCTGCCCGAACGGTCACGAGGGCCGGTTCTGCGAGCAGTACGGCTACGAGCGGATGCAGCAGGAGTACGGCTACCGGTTCTTCAAGGAATGGACCGGACCGAACTTTCCGCGCGTGCTGATGGTCACGATCCAGCACGCCAACCAGTACTACGACGATTCCTACGCCGTGAACTCCGAGAATCTCGGACCGTACGGCGATGCGATCACTTACGAGCTGCTGCCGTACATCGAGAAGCAGTTCCGCGGCATCGGACCGTGGGCGCGCGCCCTCGACGGTGGATCGACCGGCGGGTGGGAAGCGCTGGCAGCCCAGGTCTTCTATCCCGATCAGTACAACGGAGCGTGGGCCAACTGTCCCGATCCGATCGACTTTCACAGCTATACCGTGATCGACATCTACAGCGACCGCAACGCGTATTTCAGCGAGGGACCGTTCCGCAGGACGCCGCGGCCGGCGGAGCGCGATTACCTTGGCCAGACCCGCGCGACCATCGAGCAGTCGAACATCAAGGAGCTCGTCCTCGGGACGAAATCGCGCTCAGGCGGTCAATGGGATATCTGGGAGGCGGTGTTTTCGCCGGTGGGCGCCGACGGCTACCCGAAACGGATTTTCGACAAGCGCACCGGCGACATCGACAAAACCGTCGCGACCTTCTGGCGAGACCATTACGATCTGGTCCACATCATGCAGCGCGACTGGACGACACTTGGTCCGAAGCTGCGCGGGAAGATCTCGCTGAACGTCGGGCGGTCGGACAATTTCTTCCTCAACGACGCGGTTTACCGGGCCGAAGACTTTCTCAAGGCCGCGAACCCGCCCGCCGACGCCAAGGTGGACTACGGTGCCCGCGACGAACATTGCTGGAGCGGCGATCACGATCATGTAAACGCGATCTCTCGCTTGACCTATCACAGCCGTTTCATCCGACTGATGGCCGAGCGCTGGATAAAGAGCGCTCCTGCCGGCACCGACACGAAAGGGTGGCGGTACTGATGCGGCCAGCTGTAGCTCGGGGTCGCCATCGGAAGGTCGTGACCCGGATCAAGAACTATGAGAATGCAAATTGTTCTCGCGGTGCTCGCGTTCGCGACGCTTGCAGCTGCCGACAGCGTGCAGGCCCAGTCGCTGCCGCCGTTGCCGTCGGGCTGGCCGAAACAGGTTGAGCTCGGGATGGCGGACGCCCCAGGAGGCGCCGCCGCGATGAAGAGCACCGCGACCTTCGCATTCCGCTACCAGTACCTCGCTGGCGGCGTGAACACCGGCAACGGCTGGGCGAACTGGAACACCAACGGCGATTTCGCGCGCTTCTACATTCAGGACTCGGTCGCCAGCGGCATCATCCCGGTCTTTACCTACTACATGCTGCTCCAGTCCACGCCTGGCGGCGGTTCCGAGAGCAACGCCGATCTGAGCAACCTGAACAACACCGCCACGATGACGGCGTACTACAACGATCTCAAGTTGTTCTTTCAGAAAGCCGGAGCGTTCCACGGTCAGCTGGTCGTTCTCCACGTCGAGCCCGATCTGTGGGGATACGTCGAGCAGGCGTCCACCAATGGCGATGCGGCCAGCGTCGCCGCGAAAGTGTCGGAGACCGGCCTGACGGAACTCGCTGGCCTGCCGAGCAACGTCTCCGGATTTGCCCGCGCCGTTCTCAAACTCCGCGACACCTACGCCCCGAACGTCGTCGTGGCGTATCACATCAGTGTCTGGGGCACCGGCGTCGACATCGCGATCTCGAATCCGCCCGACGCCACCGTCGATGCGCTGGCCGCGCGCGCAGCGGCGTTCTACAAATCGCTCGGAGCCAACTTCGATGTGACCTTCGGCGAGTTCAGCGATCGCGATTCCGGCTTTTACCAGTATGTGTACGGCGACGGTGGTCAGTCATGGTGGGACGCCGAAGATTTTCGCCGCAGCGCGCGATTTCTCGGCGGCTTCTCGACCGCCACCAGCAAGCGGATCGTGATGTGGCAAATCCCGCTGGGCGATACCCGGATGCGATCACAGAACAACACCACGGGCCACTATCAGGACAACCGTCCGGAGTGGCTGCTCGACGAGCCGGCGCGCACGCACCTGGCCGCGTATCGCGATGCCGGAGTCGTGGCATTCCTCTTCGGCGGCGGCGCGGGTGGAACCACATGCGCCTGCGATGGTCAGGGTGACGGCGTGACCAATCCGGCCGCGATCAATGGCAACAACTACCTCTCGGCGATCGGCTCGGGTGCCCCGTCCTTCAACGGCACGACGCTCACCACGCCGTACGCGGCGGACGATGACGGTGGGTTTTTCCGGTGGAAGGCGTGGCAGTACTACCAGGCCGGCGCCATGACGTTTTCGGGCGGTCCGTCTGCGCCGACCGGCCTGAAGATCACGCCTCAACAACCCTGAGCCCTTCCGCGGCAGCGAGACCTCTCCGCGACATCTGCACGCAACATGAACGAGAATCGCTCTGGTGCCTGAACTTCCGGAAGTTGAGTCAGTCCGCCGCGTACTCGAGCCGGCCATGCTCGGCGCGCGGTTCGATGATGTGCTGGTGCGACGGCCGGACCTGCGCAAGCCGTTTCCAGCGGGATTTCGTCGCCGCCTCGTTGGCCAGACTGTCTCGTCGCTGACCAGGCGGGCGAAGTACCTGCTCGCCGGGTTGTCGTCGGGCGAGACACTGCTGATGCATCTCGGGATGTCCGGCGGCTTCGACGTCGCCCGGACCGCGCTCACGCCCGGCCGTCACGATCACGTCATCTTTCACATGTCGTCAGGCGCGATCGTCACCTTCAACGATCCAAGGCGGTTCGGCGTGATGGATCTGATCAGGGACCGCCAGCTTGCGCGGCATCAGGCAATCGGCGGGCTCGGACCCGAACCGCTCTCGGGCGAGTTCGACGCAATGGCGTTGGCGAGAGCCTGCAGAGGCAAGAAGACGTCGCTGAAAGCGGCGCTCCTCGATCAACGCGTCGTTGCCGGTCTCGGCAACATCTACGTCAGCGAGGCGTTGCATCGGGCCGGCCTGTCGCCTCTGAAACGTGCCTCCACAATCGCCACGCCTGCAGGTGCGCCGCGGCCCGAAGCCTATCGACTGGTCACCGCGATCAAGCAGGTGCTGAAGGCTGCCATCGCGCGCGCGTCGCGGCGCTCGTTGAGCGCCGAGCCGTACGGCTCGGCGAGATTCCGCGTCTACGGCCGCGAAGGCGAGCGGTGCCTTCGCGCGAAGTGCCCGGGCACCATCAAACGACGCACGCAAGCCGGCCGCTCGACGTTCTACTGTCCGGTGTGCCAGCGCTAGCGCGTCGTTCTCAAGCGCACACCGATCAACGCGGGCCCCGCGGCGTCACGGACGCTTTGCGGCCGAGATCGTGGGTGCTTTCACTGGTGGCGGAACGTTCAGCGTCAGATTGTAAGCCGCCAGCGACGTCTTCAGTGTCGACGCTTTTGCGATCACCGCATTCAGATCGGCGATCGCCTTCGGCGTTTGCTGTCGAACCTCGGTATAGGCGCGCACCGTCGGTTCGCCCACACTCATCCCGCCCATCAGGCCGTTCTTGGCCTGGCCGAGTTTCGTGTTCAGGTTCTCAGTCGCGCCACCGCGGCCGCCGCCACCGCGTCCACCCTGCGGCGCCGCCAGCCTCGGCGCGAGCCCCGCGAGTTCCTTGTTGAACGCGTCGAACGACGCCTTCACGTCTGCCGGCACATCGCTCCGTCCGGCGATCGTGGTCGACAACTCGGTCATCTGTCGCGTCAGCGATCCTAGCGCGGTCGATGCGTCGGTGATGTACGGCTGCAGCGTCTGCATGTCCATCGCCATGTCGAATTGACGCTTGCGCTCGGCCGAGGTCAGCACGACTTCGGGATCATCGTTCACACGCAGCGGTTTCGTCGCGATCGTCTTGCCGTCGACGATGAGCGAGATGTTGTAGAGGCCGCCGATCACGTACGGCCCGGCGACGTTGGCGCCGCCACCGAATCCGCCGCCACCGCCACCACCTGCAGGAATCGGGCAGCCGGCGCCGAACGGGCTCGTCGCCGGTGCGGGCGCGGGTGCGCCTCCTTCCGGCTGATCACCCGCGGCGCCGCCGCGTCCACGGCCGCCGCGTCCTCTGCCTTCGGGTGCTGGAGGTGGCGCCGGCGCGGGTTGCACGCGCAGATCCCAGCACGCCGACTGAATGCCCGCCTTGTTGCTGGTGGCCAGAACCGGAGCTGCGATCTCGCGAATCTCGCGGCCGCCGGCGTCCGTGATCTTGAGCTTCACGTCACCGACCGCTTTCTTGTTGAGCCACGAGATGACCGCCGCGGCGGGTGGGTTCTCGCCGTAGAACGTCTGATCGCCCCAGAATTCGTAATTGCGATCGCGGGTGGCGCGGCGGAACATCGCGAACGGCGGTGGCGTGAACAGGACAGCGTCAGTGGATGCGGCCTGCGCCGCCGCGTACTCCTGGATCGGTTCGAGATGATCGAGCACCCAGATCGCGCGTCCGTGGGTCGCGAGGATCATCGCGTTGTCTCGAGGATGCAGCGTGATCTCGTCGACGCGCACGGTCGGAAGGTTCGCTTTGATCCGCACCCAGTTCTTCGCTCGGTCGACCGACACGAACAGTCCCGTCTCGGTGCCGATGTAGAGGACGTCGGCATTCTTCGTGTCCTCGGTCAGCGTCTTCACCACCTGGTCTTTCAGATTTCCGGCGGCGGACTGCCAGCTTTGCCCGAAATCGTGGCTGACGTAGATGTAGGTGGCGAAATCGTTCTGGCGATGTCCGTCGAACGTGGCGTAGACCGTGCCCTCGTCGAACTTCGACGGCACCACCTCGGACACCCAGATGCCCTTGGGCAGCCCCGGAATGTTGGCGGTGATGTTGGTCCACGAGCGGCCGGTGTCGCGCGACACCTGCACGTTGCCGTCGTCGGTCCCGGTATAGAGCACACCGGCGCGCTTCGCTGACTCGGCGAACGAGATGATCGTCGGCCACGCTTCGATGCCGTCGTTCTTGGAAATCCTGATGTCGCCGCCCTTGACGCCCATGGTGACGATGTCGTCGCGGTTGGCGTTGGTGGTCAGATCGGTGCCCGACGATTCCCAGTTGAGGCCGCGATTGGCCGAACGAAACAGCTTGTTGCTGGCGGCGTAGATGATTTTGGGATCGTGCGGCGACAACACCAGCGGCGTGTCCCAGTTCCAGCGCAGCGCCGGCTCTCCGGTCTCGGGCTGCGGCCGGATCGACATCGTCTCGCCGGTGACGCGATCGATCCGCACCATGTTGCCGTCCTGCGATTCGCTGTAGGCGACGCGTGGATCGCCGGGATCCTGCAGCGCCACGAAACCGTCGCCGCCCTGCATCGTCGCCCAGTTGAAGCCGGCGATGCCGACGGCGCCGCGTACTGCGCTCGGACCGCACCAGACGTAGTTGTCCTGCATGCCTCCGCAGATGTTGTAAGGCGTCGCGTTGTCCACGCTGACGTGGTAGAAGAGCCCGACCGGCACGTTGTGGACGAAATTCCAGGTCTTCGCCTGGTCCCAGGTGACCGCGACGCCGCCGTCGTTGCCGATGATCAGGTGCTGTGAATTCGCCGGGTCGATCCAGATCGCATGGACGTCGTCGTGGATCGTCTGGGTCACGTTGAGCGTGACCGTTTTGCCGCCGTCGAGCGAGCGGTGCAGTTTGACGCCGGCGTAGAAAATCACTTCCGGGTCGTTCGGATCGATGCGCATCTGGCTGAAGTACATCGGCCGAGGGTTCTCGTTGTTCACCTTCCGCCAGGACTCACCGGCGTCGTCTGAGCGGTAGACACCGGTCGGCGTGGCGTCCACGCCGGTCGCGACGGTGGCGCCGCGGCCGCCGCCCTGCGGCGCTTCGTCGGGTGCTGCGGGCGCACCGGGCTCGCCACGCGCCGGGAGCGGCGCCTGGCCCTCGACCAGCGCGTAGAGGATGTTCGGCCGCTTGCGATAGACGTCGAGGCCGATGCGGCCCATCGGTTCGTTGGGCAGACCCTTGGTCAGCTTCGTCCAGGTCTCGCCGCCGTCGATCGATTTCCAGATGCCGCTGCCAGGGCCGCCGCCGTTCATGCAGCACGCGGTGCGGCGCCGCTGGTACATCGAGGCGTAGAGGATCTGGTTGTTGGTCGCGTCGATGGCCAGATCATTGGCGCCGGTGTCCTCGTCCACGAACAGCGTGCGCTTCCAGGTCTTGCCGCCGTCGTTCGTCTTGTAGATGCCGCGATCGCCGCCCGGACCGAACAGGCTGCCGGTTGCCGCGACCAGGACGACGTCGTTGTTGCGCGGGTCGATGATGATGCGGTTGATGGAGCGCGACGTCCTGAGACCGACGTTCACGTAGGTCTTTCCGCCGTCAGTGGATTTGTAGACGCCGTCGCCCCACGACGTGCTCTGGCGGTTGTTCGATTCGCCCGTTCCCACCCATACCAGGTCGGGATTGCTCTGAGACACCGCGATGTCGCCGATCGAAATCAGCCCCTGATCCTGGAACTGTGCCTCGAACGTCGTTCCGGCGTTGGTCGTTTTCCAGACGCCGCCGTGCGCAGATCCGACGTAGAAGATGGACGGGTTGGCCTCGTAGACGGCGAGGTCACTGATCCGGCCCGACATCGACGCCGGGCCGATCGGGCGGAAGTGCAGCGTGTCGAACGGACCGCCGGCAGAGGCGGCTCCGGCGGGCGCCTGTTCCGAGCGACCGACAATGGACTGAGCGCCAAATGAAGCGGCGAGGGTAGCGACGAGCACGACAAGGCGAACTGGTTTCATCATCAACTCCGGCGGCTAATAATAGTCCGGTCTCACGTATTGCATTCAATGTCCGCCCTTCAAGTCGTCGGTTTGACGAAACGTTATGGCTCGTTTACGGCGCTGCGCGACGTCTCCTTCTCGATCCGCCCGCACGAAGTGCTCGGCCTCATCGGCCCCAACGGATCGGGCAAGACGACGCTGTTTGAATGCCTGGCCGGCGTGTTGCCGACCGACGCGGGCGCGGTCCTCGGCGACGGCCGTTCGCTGACGACGGCCGAGCGCTGTTCGCGCCTGTTTTATATGCCGGACGCGATTGCGCCGTGGCCGGATCAGTCGCTGCGCTGGGCGCTCGACTTCACCCGCGGTTTCTTTGGCGGACAGGCCGACCAGCGCGATCGCATTGTCGGCCGGCTCGACCTGGGGCCGCTGCTCGACTCGACCATCGGCGCGATGTCGAAGGGTCAGCGGAAGCGCGCGCTGCTGGGCATCGCGCTGGCGATGCCGCATCCACTGTTGCTGCTCGACGAGCCGTTCGACGGGCTCGACCTGCGTCAGAGTCGCGACGTGGCGCTCGTGATCCGCGAGCAGGCGGAGTCGGGCCGCACGATGTTCCTCTCAATCCACCAGATCAACGAGGCCGCGCGTGTATGCGATCGCTTCGTATTGTTGAGCGGTGGCGCCGTGTGCGGCGAGGGCACGCTCGAGCAGCTGTCGGGGGTGGCGTCCGCGCGCGGGCAGGCGTCCGCGTCATCGAATCTCGAAGAGGTGTTCCTTGCGCTCACGTGACCCCAAGACGACGGTCAACGCAGAGACCGCGGAGGACGCAGAGAAGGCTTCTTACTCTGAGAACTCTGCGTTCAAGCCCCTCCGATGGCTGCTCGAGAAGGAATACCGCGAACTGATCGCTGCGCGGGCCTGGTGGGTGATGCTCCTCCTGATGGGACCGCTGGTCGGCGTCTCGTTCATCAGCGCCGTGCGGACCTACGCGGAAGCCAGCGGCCTGAACGGCACGGCCGCTGGTGTCGGCGAGGCTTTTTCGCCGCTGATTGGCGTCTGGGCGCCGACCTTCAGCGCCTGTGAACTTGCCGCCGCGTTCCTGTTTCCCTTCGTGGCCATTCGTCTCGTCTCCGGCGACCGCCAGAGCGGCGCGCTCAAGATTGAGGTGCAGAACCGCATCCCGGCGGTGGCGCGTGTCGGCGCGAAAGCGCTGGTGCTTCTCGCAGCATGGATCGTCGCGACCACGGCCCCGTTTCTGGCGGTCGTGCTGTGGAAAAGCTACGGCGGCACGCTCTACGCGCCCGAGCTGATCACGGTGGTTCTCGGGCATCTGTTGAACGCGGGGCTGACGATCGCGCTGGCGGCGGCTGCGGCGGCGGTCGCCGAGCATCCGTCCACCGCGGCAATCATCACGCTGAGCGTCACGGTCGGGACCTGGATCGTCAACTTCATCGCCGCGGTGCAGGGCGGGTGGTGGGAACGCGTGGCCGGATACACGCCGACCGCGATGGTGGCGGAATTTCAGCACGGCCTGTTGCGGCTCGATGTCGTGCTGGTGGCCGCGTCGCTGGTCTGTGCCGGACTGGTGTTCTCGGCGGTGTGGCTGCGGATTGGCGTTCCGATCCGCCAGCGAATCCGGGAATCGATCGCGCTCGCTCTGGTGACGGCGGCTCTGCTGTTCTCGTGTACCTTTGTCACGCCGAGCTGGGATACGTCGGAGAATCGCGCCAACTCGTTCCCGCGAGCCGACGAGGAGGCGCTCGAACAGATTCGGGCGCCTCTGCGGATCGAGGCGCACCTGGCGCCGGAGGACCCGCGCCGCTTCGATCTCGAGCATCGCGCGCTCACGAAGCTTCGTCGCGTCCTGCCCCGGACGCGGGTAGAGTATGTGTCGGCCACCTCGATCGGTCTGTTCGAGCAGACATTGCCGCACTACGGCGAAGTCTGGTATGACCTCGATGGCAAGAGAACCATGAGCCGGGCCACCACTGCTGAAGGCGTCCTCGAAGCGATCTATTCAGTGGCCGGCATCGCCCCGCCGACCGAGAGCGACGAGGGCCTGTTCCGAGGTCATCCGCTTGCGGTTCCGCCGAGGGGCGCGGCCGCCTTGTTCTACGGCGTCTGGCCGGCACTGGTCCTCGCCGGAGCGTTTTTTATTCGACGGAGGAAATCATGAAGGCACGATTCATCATCCTGGCCGGGCTACTCGCGATCGCGCCGCTGCGGGCGGCGGACGTCAAGGTCGATCTCAGTAAAGAACAGGTCGGCAAGCCGCCGGCGACCTTCGAGCCGATCGTCGGCACCTGGGTGGTCGTTCAGGACGGCCCAGACAAGGCGATCATGATCGACGGCAGGCCATGGGTCGCGAGCAAAGATACGCCGACCAAGCTGCTGGTCGAGAGCGCGCGAAGGCTCTACGGCACCAACAACGAAGAGTTGATGGACAACGCGAAGCAGTTCGCGTACTACCCGGTGGCGGTGCTGAAGGGCGTGGACACGTTCTCGAACGGCACCATCTCGATGAAGTTCAAGACCGTCGCCGGCGACGCGGATCGCGCGTCCGGCATCCTCTTCAACGTCAAGGCGAACGGCGACTGGCTCGCCACCCGCTACAACGACACCGAGAACAACGTCGCGCTGTGGGAGTTCCACAACGGCATCCGCCGCAACCTGCGCTTCAGCGATCGCGCGCACAAGTTCACGCCGGATCGTGCGACGTGGCACGAGCTGAAGCTGACCGTCGACGGCGCCAACCTGAAGACCTATCTCGATAACGAGCTCGCGCTCGAGTACACGCTCGGCACCGAACCAGGACCGGGACGCGGCGGCGCGGCGCCGAATCCCGATCTCTTCCCCGCGAACAACGCCGTGCTGCGTCCACCGGTTGCCGGCAAGGTCGGACTGTGGGCGAAGACCGATACCACCAGCTACTACAAAGACTACGTCGTCAGCGCCAAGTGAGGATCAGCGTGCTTCGAACCGCAATCGTTCTTCTTCTGATGTCGGCGGTGCCGGCGTTCGCGCAATCTCCCAATACAGCGACGCTGATCGTCACGGTAGTCGATCAAAGCGGCGCCCACGTGCCAGGCGCGCAGGTGTCGGCGGTCAACCTCGCCGCGGGTGGATCGCGCGAAGCGGTGTCTGACGCCGATGGATCAGTGACGCTGACCGCGCTGTCGATCAGCGGCTCCTACAAGGTCACTGTCTCGAAAACCGATTTCGCGCCTGAGTCCGTCGAAGTCACGCTGCGTGCGGGGGCAACGGCGAGTGTGCACGTCGCGCTCCTTCCCAGTTCCGCCAGGACTGGCGCCGCAGACTTCGCCAGCCAGGTTACGGTTTACGGCACCGCCAACGAGGTCCGGGCCGATCCCGAGCTCGGCACGATTCTCAACTCCGAGATGATCGAGCAGACGCCGGTCCTCGGCCGGAAAATCTCGACGCTGCCGCTCCTCAACGCCGCGTTCCGTAACGCCAAGGGTACCGGCGATCTGTTCATGAACTCCGTCTACGTCGTCACCGGCGCCGGCGGCCGCCGCGAGGCCGACTACATCGTGGACGGCGCGACCGGCGACGAACCGTGGGGGCGCCAGACGATGTTTTCGACGATCCCGGTCGGCGCGGTGCAGGAAATGAACATCATGTCGCGCGCGTTCTCGTCCGAGTTCGGCTGGACGGCCAGCGCCGGCATCAACATCGTCACCAAGTCGGGCACCAACGCGCTGCACGGAGAAGGATTGTTCCTCGGACGTCCAGGCGGGATGCAATCGACCAGCTTCTCCGCCGGCGCACAGTGCGCGCCGTCCGTCCCGACCTGCGTGCCACCGACTTCGAACGGTTCGGCGGTCGCGCTCCTGCCGCCCGATATTCCTGACTCGCTGGCACAGGGCTCGTTCGCCATCGGCGGGCCACTGGTCAAGGACAAGACGCACTACTTTGTCGCCGCCGATTACACCGCGCAGGATCGCACCGCGGCGATCACGACGCCGCTGGTCGCGGCCGGAACGACCTATCTCGGTCACTATCGTCAGGGACTGGTGGACGGCAGGTTCGATCAGCAGATCAACCCGGCCAACGCCATCATGGCCCGCATCAACACCGATCGTTTTCACGACACCAACCCGCAGGATGCGGTCGGCGGGAACGTGCTGCCGAGCGCCGGCCGCGAGTTTACTCGTCACTCCTGGACCGCGCAGGCGAACGAAACGGCGGTGATCTCTTCGACCATGCTGAACGAGGCCCGGCTGCTGTATCAGAACGCCGATCCCGTCACCGCTTTCGATCCGCTGACGCCGTCAACGCAGGAAACACGCGCCGGTTCGGCGCCTTTCACGGCGGGCGAGTCTCGCTACGCGCACATCCACAGCCACATCGCGCAGTTCTCGGACACACTGTCGTGGACCAAGGGCCTGCACTACCTGCGTCTCGGCGGCAGCATCGCGCAGAACACGTCCGGTGGTGACGGCACCGAATTCGGCAGCGCCTTCGTGCTCGGGCAATACACGGTCAACACTGCCACGACGAAACCACCGGACCAGCTCGCGCTCGCTGACATGCAGCGCTACCAGCAGAGTTTCAATCTCGGCGCCGGCACCTACGAGCTGAGCCAGCAGATTTACGACGTGTTCGTGCAGGACAACTACCGCGTCCGCCCGGATGTGACACTCGATCTCGGTCTGCGTTATGACCGTCAGACGTTCAGCGACGGCAAGAAGAATGTGGCACCGAGACTCGGATTCGGTTGGAATCCCGGCGGCGATCCGAAAACCGCGGTTCGCGGCGGCTACGGCATCTACTACACGATGCTGCGGGCGAATACCGACGCGAATTTCGAACTCGGGGGACCGCAAGGCATCTTCACCTACACGGCGACGCCGGGCCAGACCGGCTTCCCGTCGTGCCTGACCTGCACGCCGGTGCCATACGATCAGAACACCGCGATCTCGACGCTCCCGGCGAGGAACATCACCATCCGCCCGGGCGAAGCAGCGTTTTACTCGCAGTTCTTCGATATCTCGAAACTGACCAACTACGCCAGCACGACCTTCGTGAATCCGAAGAGCCAGGTCGCCTCGATCGGCGTCGAGCGCGAACTCAGCCACCGCGTCTTCGTCTCGGCCGACTACGTCAAGCAGCACTGGACCGGTCTCGATCGCACGGTGGACCTGAACGCGCCGTCGCTGTTCACGCGCACGGCGCCGGGGCAGGTGCGCAGCACCGCGGCCGCCGATCTCACTCGACCGATCGCGCCGGTGAACGGCGGTTACCGCCAGATCAACGTCGTCGAGAACCTCGGCGTGGCCGACTACGACGGCCTCCAGACGATGGTGCGGTGGCAGACGACGAAGGCGTTCGTGTCGGTCAGTTATACGCTGTCGAAGGCGACCAACACGACCGAGCCGAACGGCAACGGCGCTGGTCAGCAGGACTTCAACCAGCTCGGCGAGCAGGAACGCGGACCGAGCCTGCTCGATCAGCGGCACCGCGCGGTGATCGCGTTCAGTTATCAGCTCCCGTATCTCATCACCGTGGGGACGGTCTCGTCGCTGGCCTCGTCGAAGCCGTTCAACGCCACCACAGGCGTTGACAACAACGGAGACGGCAACAACAACGATCGCCCGATCATCAACGGCGTGAACGCCACCCGCTATTCGTTTCGCGGCACAGCAGTATCGGATACTGCGGTGTACGGCGAGATTAAGGTGCTGCCGATGGGCAGCCGCTCGGTGACGCTGCGTCTCGAAGGGTTCAACGTGTTCAACCACGCCAACGTGCTCGGCCGCAACGGCACCTACGGCGATACCGCGACGCCGCTGGCCACGTTCGGCCAGGCGAGTCCGGGGCTGGCGAACATCGATCCGGGTCGCATGTTCCAGTTCACGGCGCGGTTCAATTTCTAGAGGCAATGCATCACGAAGACACGAAGTGCACGAAGACCACGAAGTTCTAAAAGGAAAAGAGCTTCAGGTTTCGTGACCTTCGTGATCTTCGTGGCTTCGTGATAAAAGCTCGGCGTGCCCACAGCGATTGACGTTTCCTCGGTCGTCGGTCTCGTCGCCGTCGGCATGTTCACCGCGCAGATCCTGCTCGGCCTGCTGCTATCGGTCGGCTACAACCCGGTCCGGCAGTGGCCGCGCCAGCGGTTCAAGCTGTTCACGCTTCACAACTGGCTCGGCTACATCGGTCTGGCGACGGCGCTCACCCACCCGCTGATCCTGCTGACGGGCGACAAAGTGCCGTTTCGGATTCTCGACATTTTTGTCCCCTTCTGGTCGCCGGTGCAGCCGTTCACCAACAGCCTCGGCGCGATGGGGTTCTATCTCGTGTCGTTCGTCGTGGTGACGTCCTATTTCCGCCACCTGTTCGGCCACCACAACTGGAAGCTGCTGCACTACACGGCGTATGCGGCGGCGACCGTGTTCTACGTTCACGGCGTCTTGTCCGATCCGCTGCTCGAAAATCGTCCGGTGGACTGGATCGACGCCGAAAAGGTTTACGTCGAGGGCTGCGCAATGCTTGTGCTGGTTGCGACGGCCTGGCGGATGAAGACCGGTGGCCGCCGCGCACGGTGAGCGGACGCGCAGTGTTAGACTGCCTTTTTCACAGACCGAGGTCCGCCATGATACCCGCCACTCTTCGAAGCCGTTCGCTCCTCATTTGCGCAGCGCTGCTCGCGCTCTCCTTCGGCTGGGATCTTCCTGCGTCGGTGATCCGTGCACAGTCCGACGCGGCAAGCACCCTCGATCAGGAAATCCTGAAGGCGTTCAAGTGGCGCAGCATCGGACCGCCGCGCGGCGGACGATCGATCGCGGTGTCAGGCGTCAAGGGACGGCCGAAGGAAGCGTACTTCGGCGCGGTCGGCGGCGGTTTGTGGAAGACCATCGACGGCGGCGTCGAGTGGACGCCGGTCACCGACGGACAGATCACCACCTCGTCGGTCGGCGCGGTCGCCGTTTCGGAGTCGAAGCCGGACGAGGTCTTCATCGGCACGGGCGAGTCGTGCATCCGCGGCAACATCATGCCGGGTGACGGCGTCTACAAATCGGCGGACGCCGGCAAGACCTGGCAGCACGTCGGCTTCGGCAACTCCGACGCGATCTCGAGAATCCGCATCCACCCGACCAACCCTGACATCGTCTTCGTCGCCGATTTCGGACGGTACGGGACGCCCAGTGACGAGCGCGGCGTCTACAAAAGCACTGACGGCGGCATAACGTGGCAACGGAAGTTGTTCAAGGACAACAAGACCGGAGCGGTTGACATCACCATCGATCGCCGCAACCCCAATGTGATGTTCGCGGCGATGTGGGAGGCGTACCGGGTCGAGTATCAGATGTCGAGCGGTGGCCCCGGCAGCGGTCTCTACAAGTCGGTGGATGGCGGGGAGACCTGGAAGGACATCAGCCACACCGGCGGACTGCCGCAGGGACTCTACGGCAAAATCGGCGTCGCGATTTCCGGTGCGGATTCGAACCGCGTCTACGCGCTGGTCGAAAACGAAAACGGCGGCCTGTTCAGCTCCGACGATGCCGGCGCAACCTGGAAGCTGGTGAACGCCGCGCGCAGCGTCAGGCAGCGCGCGTTCTACTACACGCACGTCTTTGCCGATCCCAGCCACAAGGACACCGTCTACATGCTGAACACCACCGCCTTCCGCTCGGTGGACGGTGGCAAGACGCTGGTCAGCATGAGCGGCAACAACAGCACGCACGGCGACCATCACGACCTGTGGATCGATCCGGACGATGCCGAGCACGTCGCGCTCGCCAACGACGGCGGCGGCGCCATCACCTACGACGTGTCGTCGGCAAAGCGTCACTGGTCGGGACAGGGTTTTGCGACCGGCCAGTTCTATCACGTGATTTCCACGAAGCACGAGCCGTATCACATCTGCGGCGCGCAGCAGGACAACACCACGATGTGCGTGCCGAGCAACACCGGACTCGGCCGCGGAAGGGGCAACGTCGAACCACCGTACGAAGCGGGCGGCGGCGAGCCCGGTTACATCGCGCCCGATCCGAAGGATCCGGACATCTACTATTCCGGCGCCAACAACGGTTCGTTTCTGACCCGTCTGAACCGGCGCACCGGAGAACTGCGCGAGGTCGGTCCGTATCCGCGCTTCTTCTCGGGCGAGAACTCGGCCTCGGTCGTCGAACGCTGGCAGTGGACCTATCCGATCATCTTCTCGCCGGTCGATCCGACGGTGCTCTACACCTCGTCGCAGCACGTGTGGAAAACCACCAACGGCGGACAGACGTGGGACCGCATCAGCGGTGACCTCACCCGCCACGATCCGAAGACGATGCAGGACTCCGGCGGCCCGATCACGCACGACATGAACAGCCCTGAAATCTATGCCACGGTGTTCTCGCTCGGGCCGGGCAAGACCGACGTCAACATTCTCTGGTCGGGCTCCGACGACGGCATCGTCCAGCTCACGCGGGACGGCGGCAAGACGTGGACGAACGTGACGCCGAAGGACATGCCCGATCTGGGCCGCGTCAGCCAGATCGACGCGTCAGTGTTCGATCCGGGCACTGCCTACATCGCAGTCAAGAAGCCGTTGCTCGCCGACTTCGCGCCGTACATTTTCCGGACCCACGACTACGGCCGCACCTGGACGAAAATCGTGACCGGAATCGCCGCGAACGACTACGCACAGGTCGTACGCGAGGATCCGACCAGGAAGGGCATGCTCTACGCCGGCACCGAGCACGGCGCCTACCTGTCGTACGACGATGGCGATCACTGGCAGTCGCTGCGGCTGAACCTGCCCGACACACAGGTGTCGGACATCTGGGTGGTCGGCAACGATGTGGCGATCGCGACCCACGGTCGCGGCTTCTACATTCTCGACAGCGTCGGACCGCTCAGGCAGTACGGATCCCCAGCCGTGACCGCGACGGACGCGTATCTTTTCAAGCCGGGAAATGTGGTGCGCCAGGCCGGCATGGCGAACATTTACTACTGGCTGAAGAAGCCGGCCCAGAAGCTGACGCTCGAGATCCTGGACAGCAAGGGTCAGGTCGTACGTTCGTTCGACGGCGCACTGCCGAAGCCTGACGCCGCGACCGGCGCGGCCGGACGAGGGGCCGCGCCGGCAGCCACACCCGCGGGTGCCGGCGGTGCTGCCGCGCCAACCGCGCCCGCCGCGCCCGTTCCCGCGAACGCGGAATTGCCCCCGGACGATGACGAGGAAGGTGCGGCGCGAAGAGGTCCGCCGACCGCGCCGATGGTCGCGGGTCTGCAGCGCTTTACCTGGGATCAGCAGTACCAGCCGGTCGTCACGTTCACCGGGATGGTGCTATGGGGCGCGACGACCAACGGTCCGACGGCGCTTCCCGGCGATTACCAGGCGCGGCTGACGGTGGACGGCCAGGTCCAGACCCAGTCGTTCGCCATTGAAAAGAATCCGCGCCGCTCCGTCAGCGATGCCGATCTGGAAGAGCAGTTCGCGCTGGCGAGCCGCATCCGTGACAAGGTCAACGAAGCCAACAACGCGATCATTCAGCTGCGTCACATCAAGCAGCAACTCGACGATCGGCTGAAGCAGACCGACAGCGCCGACGTCAAGGCGATCGCCGAGCAGTTCGCCCGCGAGCTGACGCTGGTCGAGGTGGACGTCTATCAGGTGCGCAACCAGAGCAACCAGGATCCGTTGAACTTTCCGATCAAGACCAATAACCGGCTGGCGTCGCTGCTGCGCGTGGTCGAGGCCGGCGACGGCAAGCCGGTCGGCAACGCGGTCCCGATCTTCAACGAGCTTCAGGCGGAGCTGAATGCGGAGACGGCGCGGCTGCAGCGCGCGATCACGACGTACGTGCCGCGCTTCAATCAGCTGGCGCAGCGGCTCGGAATTCAGCCGATTACCGAGAAATAGCGCCGCTACGGAAAATCCACGTTCAGCGTGAATGGTTTCGCGCTGATCGTGACGGGGAACCGTTTCTCGCCGCCAGCCTGCCGTTTGACGACGATTTCGTGAGCGCCGAGCGGAAGCGGCAATGCGCTCACCGGAGCGTCGGACACCCGCACGCCATCGAGCCATACCTCCGCCGCTTCCGATGCCGTGACGGTCAGCGTCGACGTTGGCATCGGCAGCCGCACGTCGGTTCCCGCACCGGGAAACACCTCGACCTGCTGAACGATCGAGTAGCCGAGCGCGCGGTTCGTGATCTGCAAACTGTGCACGCCGGGCGGCAGCATGATTTGATTGCGCCCGTCCGGCTGCAGCACCTGTCCGCCTTCGGCGATGACGACGTCGAACGGCGGGTACATGGCAACCCAGCCCGAGAAGATCGCTTCGTTGACCTCGGTGGCTTCTTTCGTGCTCACGGTGACCGTTCGACGAACGCTGCCCGCGTCGCTTTTGATCAGAACCTCGTGACGTCCCGGCGGCAGCCCGGTGATCGTCAACGGCGTCACACCGCGTGACTTGCCGTCGATCAGAACGGCCGCACCCGCGGGCGTCGATTCCACACGCAGTTCGCCGGCGGCCGACGCGTGAACCGGTGCCGGCGGCCGTGTCAGCTCCGGCGTGACCGCCTCGATGCGCGTCTTGAGGCTGTCGGCGGTGCGGAACACATAGGGTGCGACCAGTCCAAGGGCGATGCCGACGCCCGCCACGATCGCGGCATAAGGAAGCCATCGGACGATCGACGGTCGCGCCTCGCGCAGCCAGTCGACGACTGACGACCACCGGCTGGGGCCGGCATCCTCAACGATCTCCGGCGCCTGCGAAGACATATGGCTGAAGAGCTCGCGAGCCGGGACGGCAGGCGAGGCAGGTGCGACAGACAGCGCCGGCGGGGCAGGTGGGACAGAAAGAGCAGGTGGGACGGATAGGGTCCGTTGGATTGAAGGAGCGGGTGGGACAGACAGCGCCGGTGGGGCTGAGACGGATGTGACTTCCAGCGGCACATCCGTCCACGTCGCGCGCCGTGCCCTCGCCCAGCTCGCGGCAGCATGCGCCGCGGCGAGCAGATTGCGCTCCTGGTCCTGCGCCCTGTTTTGAGACACCACCGACGCCACTATAATTGGTTCCGCTTCCAGCGCAATGAGCCAACACGACGTGTCACCGGGCGGCGGCCTTTCAGCCGGGACGCTCAGGGGTTACCTCGCCACCGACGCCCAGCGCGAAATCGACGCGCTTCGCGCCGAGCTCGATGCCCGGTTAGCCGCCCTCGAAGCGGCGCTGGCGGCGCACGATCCGCGTGTGTCCCTCGAGGATCTCGTCCTCGACCTCGCTCGCGTCGTCACCGCCGAAGGGGTCGCGACTGCGGCACGCGGGGCGCTCCAAAACCAGTTGGGCGAGCAGGAGCGAGCCGCTGCCGCGTCCGCCGCATCCGCAGCTGCCTCGGCGGCTGCAGTCGCGGCCGCCGCCGACGCGGCGCGCGCGCTCGACGCCGAGCAGCAGATCAGCCGCTCTCTGCAGGGTCAGCTCGAACAGCAGCGAGCGGAACACGATCGCCTTCACCAATCGATGACGGCGGAGCGCGCGGCGGCAGTCGAGGGCGGTCGAGAGCTCGAGCGAGTGAAGGCCGCGCAACGGGAGCTTACCGACGCCAACTCCTCGCTGAGGAAGCTCAAGACGCAACTCGAAGAGTCTCTCGAGAGTGAACGGCAGCGGGCGGCGGACCTCGAGGCCCAGCTTGCCCGTGAGACTGCGGAAGCGACCGAACGGCGCGCCGCTGCCGAGGCGCTCGAACAGCGTTGCGTGCGGCTGAAGAGTCAGCATCGTGCAGCGGTTGGTGCCGCCTCCGAGGCGATGAGGGAGCGCGACGAGTTGACCAAAGCGCTCGACGTGTTGCGGCAGGAGGTTCTCGCCGCGCACGCCAGCGTCGAGGCGCGTGCATCAACCGTGGTCGCCGAGCGAGCCGCTCTCGAGCAGAGTTGGAAAGAGGCGGAGGCCGCACGGGCTGCTGCCGAGCGAAGCGCGAAAGAGGCACAGGCCGCGCGAGTCGTCGCCGAGAGGAACTGGAAAGAAGCCGACGCCGCGCGCGCCGCTGCCGAGAGTCAACAGAAAGAGGCGGAGGCGGGACGGGCTTCCGCCGAGCGTCACTTGAAAGAGGCGGACGTTGCGCGGGCGGTCGCCGAACGCAGCTCGAAAGAATCGGACGCCGCGCGGGCGGCGGCTGAGCGCGAATCGAAAGAGGCGCAGGCCGCGCGAGCGCTCGCCGAGCGGAACTCGAAAGACGCCGAGGCGCGAGCCAAGGCGCTCAGCGCCGAGCGCGACGAGCTGGCCGCCAGGCTCGAGGCGACGCAGAAGTCGGCACAGAGCGATCTCGACGCGGCGCGCCAGCCGGCCATCGACGCCGGCACCGAAACCGCGCGTCAGCTCGAATCGGCGAACGAACGAATCCGCATTCTCGAGCTGCAGCGTTTCGAGCGCGAACGCGCGCCTCGCGACTACGACGTGGATCTGGTTCCTGCACTCGAAACGAAACCGTCGCCGCTCTCCGATCTTGCCGGGCAGCGAGCCCGGCGGCACACCTTCCCGCCGAGAACCAAAGTCCACCTCGGAAAAGAAGCGGCCGTGCTGGTTGACGTCTCGGTTACGGGTGCCCAGGTGATCTGCGCCAACTCGCCCGAAGTCGGGCGCGTCGTCACCGTGACCCTACCGTCGGACGAAGCCCCCTGTTTCTGCGAGGGCCGGCTGTTGTGGGCACAGCGCGAGCAATCCGCCAAAAATCGCCCATTCAGGTACCGGGTCGGGCTCGTGTTTACGGCCCTGGATGAGGCATCGCTGCGAGCCTATATCGACCGCCATTCGATCGGCTGAGCTCACCCCGCCGGTCCGGCGGCCCATCTGGACCAAACGCCGGAAGCAGGCTATCGTGACGATTCCCCCCAAGGAGGGTGCGTGATCGCTTGCCTCGTCAGAATCAGCGCAGTAGCCGTGGCGTTGTCGGCGGCCCCTCCGTTAGCTCAACCGAGTCAGCCTGCCGCCGGGCATATCAAGCTCGCGTCCGGCGCGGTTTTTATCGTGCGCGCCGGGGCCGAGATTCCTGCGCGGGCCGGCGAAGCCATCTTTGAAGCCGACACGGTAAAGACTGGCCCGGATGGCCGCCTCGGGATCACCCTGAAGGATGACACCCGCGTCTCGCTTGGCCCCGGCAGCGAAATGCGCGTGACCCGCTTCGCCTACGCGCCAGCCGAGGGCCGGCTCGGCCTGGTGATCAGCGTGTTTCGCGGTGTCGTCGCGTACGTCTCCGGACGAATTGCCAAGCTGTCGCCCGACTCGATCCGGCTGGAAACACCTGCCGCGGTGATGGGCGTGCGCGGAACGACGCTGGCCCTTCGTGTCACGGCTCCATGATCGTGGCGCGATCGGCAGCCGTTTCTGCCGCTGCGCTCGTTGTCGTGGCGCTGTCGGGGTGTGGGCCGAAGCCCGTTCAGGCGCCCTCGATTCCCGGACAAACCGTGGTCGTGCTGCTGCCGGATCCGGAGGACGGTAAGGTTGGCGCCGCCGTCGCCACGAACCCGTCCGGCAGCGTCGACCTGACGACGGCGCGTGCGTCCACGACTGTTTCACCGAATCAGCCACCGGCCGCAGTCACCGTGTTGACGGAGGCTGACGTCAACCGCCTGTTCGGCGATGCGCTGTCGGCTCTGCCCGCGGCACCGCAGCATTTCATTCTGTACTTTCGTTTCGAATCCAACGAACTGACCGACGAGAGCCGGGCGCTGCTGCCGAAGGTGCTCGACGCGGTTCGACAGCAGCCATTTCCCGACGTCTCGGTCGTCGGCCACACCGATACCACCGGGACCACCAGCGGAAATTTCGAACTTGGCCTCAGGCGCGCGAACGCCATTCGCGAGCGCCTCATCCAAGCCGGCGTCGGCGCGGCGCTGATCGAGGCGACCTCGCACGGCGAAGCCGATCCGCTGATCAAGACGGCGGACGAAGTGCTCGAGCCGCGCAACCGGCGCGTCGAAATCACGGTCAGATGACGGTTCGGCCGTACGCGTTCGTCCTGCTCTGTGGGCTGGCGCCCACGATTGTCGTCGCCGCGCTCTGCCTGTCACGCCCGTCGCCTTTCTCCGGCCTCGAGTCCGCCGCCTACGATCGCCTGCTGCGCGCGGCGCCGGTCCGTCCGCCGAGCGGTCAGGTGGTGATTGTCGACATCGACGATCGCAGCCTGGCGTCGATCGGCCAATGGCCGTGGCGGCGCGAGCTGATCGGCCAGCTGGTCGACGAGCTGCGCAACCTCGGCGCGTCGATGGTGGCGCTCGACATCATTTTCGCCGAGGCCGATCGCTACGACGCGAGCGGCACGTCCAGCGACGAGGCCCTGGCCAACGCCCTGCGCTCGGGGCGCGTCGTGCTCGGTTACGCACTCACCTTCGAGGGCCGCCGTGGTCAGCCGGGCGCGTGCGACCTCCAGCCGTTCGGCGTCGCGGTGGTTCACGGGAACGACGGTCGCATGGACGATCCGTTCTTCCAGGCGACCGGAGCCATCTGCAGTCTTCCCGTCCTCAGCCAGGCTGCCGGCGCTTCGGGGTTTCTCAACGCCGCGCCCGATCCCGATGGACGGCTCAGGCGAGCGCCGCTGCTGATGGCGGCCGATGGACGGGTCGTGCCGTCTCTCGCGCTGGCGGCGGTCGTGGCGGCCGGCAAGACGCGTGACGCCGTTCTCCGCGTGACCAACGTCAACGCGTCAACGCTGCAGCTCGGTGATCGCAGCGTGCCGCTCGACGGCAAGAGCAACCTCCTGTTGCGCTACCGCGGCCCGAGGCGGACGTTTCCGTACGTCTCGGCGGCAGACGTTCTGAGTGGTGTGGCGAAGCCCGACACGTTCAGGGACAAGATGGTGTTGATCGGCACCACGGCAGTGGGTACCCGTGAAGTCGTGACGACCCCGATCGACGCGCTGTTTGCCGGCGTCGAAGTGCAGGCGACCGTCGCCGACGACCTGCTGCAGGGCGATTTCCTCCACGCGCCTGATTCGAGAGTCCTGATCGAAACCGTGATCGTGATCGCCGCCGGCGGCATCGTGACCCTGCTGGTCGGGGCGCTCGGGCTGGCGTGGGGTGGCCTTGGCGTCGCCGCGACGCTCGTCGTGGTCTGGGTATCCGCTTTCAGGTTGATGTCCGCCAACGGCACGTTTCTGTCGCCGGTCTATCCGACGCTGGGCGTGCTCGCCGCGTACGCTGCGATGGCGGTCGCGAATTTGCTGCTCGAACGCCGCCGTGCCGACCGCGAAGGCGCCAATCGCGCCATCTCACAGCGGCTGATGGTCCAGGGACTGCTGTCACTCACGGAAGTCCGGCACGCCGAGACCGGCCGCCATTCGCGTCGGACCCGGCACTACGCGCGCGTCATTGCCGAACAGTTGGCACGGCACGACGGGTTCGGCGATTACCTGACGCCGGATCGGATCGCGATGCTTGCGGGCCTCGCGCCGCTTCACGACATCGGCAAGGTCGGCGTACCCGACCGGCTGTTGAACAAACCCGGCGCGCTGACCGACGAAGAACTGTCGGAGATGCGCAAGCACCCCGAACATGGCCGCGACGTCATCCTCCACGCCGAACAGGACGTCGGGGTCCCCGACGACGTGATGCTGGCCATGGCCAAGGACATCGTCTACACGCACCACGAAAAATGGGATGGCACCGGCTATCCACGCGGTCTTCGTGGACGGGCGATTCCGCTGGTCGGCCGGTTGATCGCGCTGGTCGACGTCTACGACGCGATCACGACGCGGCGCACCTATCGCGAACCGATGTCGCACGAGGCAGCGGTGGCGTTCATCGCCGATGGCCGCGGCACGCATTTCGATCCGACGATCGTGGACGCGTTTCTCGAAGTCGCGCCGACCCTCGGTCGGCTGATGGCCGAGAGCGAGTCAGCGACCGTCGTGACTCCCGATGTGCCGTTTCCCTGAGCGGCATCGGTTCGCGCCGGTAAGCGCCTGGACGGCGAGGGATCCGATATCATCGTCTCGATGATCGAGACATCCGCAAGCCGCCGGGTGAATACCCCGGCGCAGGTGCTGTTCGCGAGCCTGATCGGCACCACCATCGAGTTCTTCGATTTCTACATCTACGCAACCGCAGCCGTCCTGGTTTTTCCGCGTCTGTTTTTCCCGAAATCGGATCCGGCGTCAGCGACGCTGGCGTCGCTCGCCACCTTTGCCATCGCCTTCGTCGCCCGCCCGATCGGCTCGACGTTGTTCGGTCACTTCGGCGACCGCGTCGGCCGCAAGACGACGCTGGTCGCCGCGTTGTTGACGATGGGGCTGTCCACCGTGTCGATCGGTGTGCTGCCGACCTACGCGACGCTCGGGATCGGCGCGCCGTTTCTGCTGGCCTTGTGCCGCTTCGGTCAGGGCATCGGGCTCGGCGGTGAGTGGGGCGGTGCGGTGCTGCTGGCAATCGAAAACGCGCCGCCAGGCAAGCGCGCGTGGTACGGGATGTTTCCCCAGCTGGGCGCGCCGATCGGATTCATGTTTTCCGGCGGCGTCTTCGTGATCCTGTCGCGGTGGCTCACCGACGAGCAGTTCTTCGCGTTCGGCTGGCGCATTCCGTTTCTCGCCAGCGCGGCGCTCGTGCTGATCGGTCTGTACGTGCGGCTGACGATCACCGAGACCCCGGTGTTCCGCGAGGAGCTGAAAAAGCGCGAGCCGGTCAAGGTGCCGATGGCGGAAGTGTTCCGGAAACACAGCCGCGCCCTGCTGATGGGCATCCTGCTGTCACTGACGGCGTTCGTGCTGTTTTACCTGATGACGGTGTTCATGCTGTCGTGGGGGACCAGCGCGCTCGGCTACACGCGCGACAAGTTCCTGCTGATGCAGCTGTTCTCGATTCTGTTTTTCGCGGCCGCCATTCCGGTCTCCGCGCTGCTCGCCGAAGGCGGACGCCGGCCGATGCTGATCGCGGTCAACGTCGGTATCGCCTTGTTCGGCCTGGTGCTGGCGCCGATGTTCAACGCGGGCACCGGCGGCGCGGTGGCAACGATGGTGCTCGGGATGTCGCTGATGGGACTGGTCTACGGTCCGCTCGGGACAGTGCTTTCCGAGCTGTTCCCGACTTCGGTGCGCTACTCCGGCAGTTCGCTCACGTTCAACATGGCGGGCATTTTCGGCGCCTCGCTCGCTCCATCGGTCGCGACCTACCTCGCCACCAACTACGGCCTCCAGTTCGTCGGCTACTACCTGAGCGGCGCGGCGATGTTGTCGCTCGCCGGACTGCTCGCCACGCGCGAGACCCGCGACCAGGCGCTGTAGGACGCGCGCCACCAGCCCATGCGAGTCGCGATCGTCGGCGGACCAGGAATCGGCAAGAGCACGCTGGTGCGTCAGCTCGGCGACCTCTATCGCAACGGCTCGTACGGCGAGGGCGAGAAAGGCGTGTGGGACGCGCACGTCCTCGAAGACATCGAAGCGGGACGCAATCCGATCGGCGTCACCGCCTATTTCGGGGCGCTCTACGACGCCAATTATCGCGACGCGGCCGAAAACGATCGGCCCGGCAAGGTGATCTTTTTCGAGGGCGCGCGAATTACGCTCGAAGCGCACATCGCCGAGTACCCGCCCGAGTTTCACGGTGAGCTGCACAAGGTGCTGGCGGTCGGCGATGCGTGGAATCCCGATCGCGTCATCGTGCTGACCTCGAGCACCGACACGATTGAGAAGCACATCAGGGTGCGAAACCGGCCGCACGAAAGCGCGGAGAACATGGTCCGCCGCTTCCGGCTCATCGACGGCGAGTTCCGTCGCCTCGCTCCGCTCTACCCCAACACCATCGTCATCGACCGCGACCGCCGCGAGTTTCACGAGCGCGGAGGGTTGATGCACATCATCGCGGCAGCGGGCCTGCCGCCGTTTCAGGAAATCCCATACCGGCAGATTGAGCGCTGGTGATCCGCTGGTCCTTCGTACCTGGTTCCTGGTGCTTGGTCCGTTCCTCGTCCGTGGTCCGTTCCTGGTCCTTGGTCCACGGTCCGGATTCCGCGTGAGCGGGACATGGACGAGGCGATGTAGTGCGGGCCTTTCAGGCGCGCATTTCACGCGACCCTGAAAGGGTCGCGCTACACCGGTACACCTCCGTCACACCAAGGCTGGCTCCAATGCTTGTGATCCGCGGAACGACCGCCGGCCGATGGTGAGGAACGCGGAGCCGGCCAGGACGCACAACGCGCCGGCGATCCAGAAGGCCAGCCGGTAGTCGCCAAGCTCTGTGCGGATCGCGCCGGCGCCGAACGCCGCCATCGACGCACCGAGTTGATGGCTCGCACCGATCCATCCGTAGATCACGCCCGTGTTCTCGCGACCGAACGCTTCGCCGGTCAGCCGGTACTGTTGGAGGCACTGTCGCAATCCAGTCAAGACCGTAGAACACCGCGAACCAGCCGAGGCCATGCGCCCCGCTGTCGAGCGTGAACGGCAGGTAGATCAACGACAGTCCGCGCAGCGTGTAGTAGCCGAACAGCAGGTAGCGGCTCGAGTAACGATCGGTCAGCCAGCCCGAAGCGGTGGTGCCGACGATGTCGAAGATGCCCATCAGCGCCAGGAGCTGCGCCGAGCGCACTTCGGGAATGCCGACGTCGTGACACGCAGCGATCAGATGAGTGCCGATCAGGCCGTTGGTGCTGGCGCCGCACACGAAGAACGTGCCGGCGAGGATCCAGAACGCGCGCGAACCCATCGCCATGCGCAGCGCCTGGAGTGGCGCGGCAGCGGTAGCCTTCGCCGCCGGCTCGGCCGCCGGACGGCCGAACGGACGGAGTCCGAGGTCTTCCGGACGGTCACGCATGAAGAGCAGCACCACGACGAACACCACTGCGGCCGCCGCGGCCACCAGCAAGGTCGCCGGCCGCCAGCCGCGCTGCTCGATCAGGCGCGCCATGACCGGCAGGAAGACAAGCTGTCCCGTCGCGTTCGCGGCAGACAATGCACCGAGCACCAGCCCGCGCCGCGCGTCGAACCACCGCGTTGCGACCACCGCCGCCAGCACCATCGACGCGCCGCCCGTGCCGGTGCCGACCAGAACACCCCAGAGCAGCATCAACTGCCACTGATGCTCCATCCGTGTGGTCACCGCCACCGAAGTCGCGAGCAACGCCAGTGCCCCGAGCATCACCCGGCGCAGGCCCCAGCGATCCATCAGCGACGCCGCGAACGGACCGATCAGGCCGAACAGCGCGAGGTTGATGGCCACGGCGGCCGAGATCACGGCCGGGCTCCAGCCGAATTCGGCTTCGAGCGGCACCATCAGGACGCCAGGTGTCGCGCGGATCGCCGCTGACACGAGCAGCACCACGAACGTGACCGCGGCGACGATCCACGCGTAGTGCAATCGTGACGGCGACGGATCGGCGTGGTCGCGTGTTGCGGTCATGGTCCCCTGGGCTCGCTGCGGTGTTGTTATCATGACCCAACTGACCATGCTGTATCTGGACGACCTTCACCCGGGCATGCGCTTCATCACCGCGACGGCGACGATCGACGCCGAACAGATCACGAAATTCGCTCGCGAATTCGATCCGCAGCCGTTTCACTTGAGCGACGAGACGGCGAGATCAAGCTTGTTCGACGGGCTCTCCGCCAGCGGCTGGCACACTGCGGCGCTGACGATGCGGCTGCTGGTGGACAGCAACGAGCTCGCGGGCGGCATCATCGGCGGCGGCGGCGAGATGCACTGGCCGAGGCCGACCCGGCCCGGCGACACGCTCCAGGTTCACGGCGAAGTCGTCGCCGTGACACCCTCGCGATCGAAACCCGATCGCGGCATCGTCACCATTCGCAATGAGACACGCAACCAGCATGGCGAAGCCGTCCAGATCTTTGTCGCCAAGCTGGTCGTGCCTCGTCGTCGGCCTGACGCCGACAACGCGTAGTGCCCGGCTTTAGCCGGACTCCGTCGGTTCGCCTCAAGGCGAACACTACATACTTCTAAATCGCTTCATCCGGACCGGTACCGTAAAAGATGCCCCGACGTTATTGGCTGATGAAATGTGAACCGGCGGCTTACACGATCGCCGATCTCGAACGCGATGAACGGACCAGCTGGGAGGGCGTGCGCAACTATCAGGCGCGCAATTTCATGCGTGACGACATGCAGGAAGGCGATGGCGTGTTGTTCTACGCGTCGAACGCCGATCCGTCCGGCGTCACCGGGTTGGCGACGATCGTCCGCGCCGCGTATCCCGATCACTTCGCCTCGAAGCAAGGCCACAAGTACTTCGATCCAGGCAGTAAAGGGAAGGCGCCAGTCTGGTTCATGGTGGACATCGGCTTCGTCGAACGATTTCGCGAGGTGGTGCCGCTCGACGTGCTGAAGGCGACCCGCGGTCTCGAACGCATGATGGTCAACCAGAAGGGCAGCCGCCTGTCGGTGCAGCCCGTGACCAAGCCGGAGTACGCGATCGTTGTCCGGCTTGGTCGGCGAGGGCGAACGTAATCGGCGGTTCGATGTGGCGCGGGCCTTTCAGGCCCGCGTCTGCGGCGACCCTGAAAGGGTCGCTCCACTGGTTACGCCCGCGTCTGACGCGACCCTGAAAGGGTCGCGCCACAGTCGTCGCTGCCTGCATCAATACGTCACACGGACACGGTATTTCAGCACCTCGGTGCCGTCCGCCGCGACCGGCACGGTGAAACCGGCGGCCCAGGCCGCGGTCTTCGTCCACTCGTGCGACGAACGGATCATCTTCCAGGTACCGCCGATCGGCTCGTTCACCTCGACGCTGATCGGCGTAGCCTTGTGATTGCGAAGCGTGATCGCGTATTCCATCTCGTAGACGTTGGTCGCGATCTTTTCGAAGTCCACCTGCGTGCGCTCGCACACGACGTCGAACGCATTGCCGATCTTCAGGTTCAGTTCCTCGTCTTTCGGTGTGTGCGCGATCCGATCCTCGCCGACGAACTGCGTCCCGCCTTTTGAGTCGGCCTGATAGACGCGGACGGTCCCAGCCGGCATCGGCATGCCGAGGCCGCTGCGCTCTTCGTTCCTGAACTGATAGAACACCTGCACGACGTCCTTGATCGGCGATCCCGGATGCTGCGCGTTCCGGTAATAGAAGGCCTGGCCGTCGACGATGTAGCGCTTGCGGATCGGAAGGCCGGTGCCGGTCAGCATGCTGACCTGTTTGGTTTCGCTGTTGTTGATGGTGGTTTTGCGGCCGAGCGTGTAGAGGTGATAGTCCGAAAACGATTCCTGCGACATCACCGCTTCCGAAGCTGCCATCGGCGCCGATTTCGCCATGTCTCGCCGGGCATTGAACGCGTCGCGCACCCGATTGAGCTCTCCTGCCACCAGCTGCAGCCTGGCGTTACGGAAGGCGGTGCCGCTGCCGTTGCTCAGCGTCACCCAGCCGTCGAGGTCGGCGAGCTTGTCGTCGCGCGCGACGGTCAGCACGTAGTCGGCGTTCCACGACAGCTTGCTTGCGAGGTACGACGCTTCGACTCGATGGTGCGCGGCGCCGCTGTTGTCGAGCGTCCAGATCAGGGTCGGATGCGTGTAGAGATTCGCCGGCAGCGACGGAAACTTGATCTGATCGGCACCCATGCCGGTGATGATCTCGTCGCCCACCTGCCAGACCGGCGCGTTGTTGTAGCTGAGAAGGCGCGCCTTCACCTCTTCGTAGCGGGTCTCGCCGTTCGCCATGCGCGGACGCACCAGCGTGACGTCGCGGCCGACGTATTTCCGCAGCAGTTTGTCTGGTTCCAGCAGGTCGTATTCGTAGTTCTGCTCGAGGACGCTGAGGCGCGACGGTTCCGTCAGCGATCGGAAATGGACGGTCGCCGGGTTGACAGTGGCGGCGATGTCCATGAACTTGAGGTCGAAGCTGCCGCGCTGCAGCTGCAATTCACGGACGTCCCGGACCAGCGCGAGGTCCGAGTTGTAGACGGTGACTGCCAGATCGACCTGATTCTCGAGGCCGGAGGTGTCCTGTCCGGCCTCGCGCGAGGGTGAGGCCTGTGCGGTATGAGACGAAGGGCGTGAGATGAGCGCGCCCGAGACCACCAGGACGGCAACTAACAAAAATCGTATACGCATGACCGGCTCCTTTGCTGTTCTGTGCTTAGAACGGAGCCGCCCGGAAATCTTGCACGGCGACGACGATCAACGCAGAACCCGCGGAATACGCAGAAGAACCGGTGTAGCGCGACCCTTTCAGGGTCGCGAGAGAGGCGGGCCTGAAAGGCCCGCCCCACGTCGTTCTGAAAAAGCGCTTCAGCGCTGCCAGGAGAGGCCGGCGTCTGTGGTGGTCAGCGTTCGGCCGTCAGCGAAGGACACGGTGGCGTTGTTTTCGTCAGCGGCCAAGACGCCGACGAGATCCGCCCGTTCGGCGAACGGAATGCGTCGCCACGTCCGGCCGTCGGTGGACAGCAGGACGATGCCGTCCGGACCGACCAGCCAGCAGACTGACGGCGAAGGCGAGGAGCCGGCCGCCAGCGTCACCGTCGATCCGGTCTGCTGCGTTTGCCAGGTCGATCCGCCATCGGCGGTGTGCTGAACCGCGCCTCCGGGGACGATCCGCCAGCGGCTGCCCGGGTTCGACGAGACGATCGTGGTTCCGGGCGCCCCGGTTGTCGCGCTTGCGAAGGCTTTGGCCGCTGCCGCTGATCGGGGGCCGTTCAACTCAGTGGGTGACGCCAGCACAGGCGGAGCGGCCGCAGGCGCCGCTGCTCGCATTTGTGCAACGGTTTCATTGGCGCTCGCGGTCTTGTTGCTGGTCAAGGCGTCCGCAGCTGCATTGCTGGTCGCGGCCGCGCCCTGGTCGGCACGCTGCTCGTCCTTGGCGCGGAGGTCGTCGCGCTGCTTCTCGAGCGCATCGGGTCGGTCAGTGCGGGCGTTCGAGTTCTCGAGTTGACTGCGGCCGACTTCTCGACGCGGGGCGGTTTTCACAGCTGCCTCAGGCTCAGCCGACGGCGTGACTCTTTCGGCGGTGCCGGCGGCGCTGGCCGCGCCAGCCGGGGCTGCAGGCGGAACCGCGACGGCGTTCACCGCCTGGCCGGGATCTTCGTGTAATACGGTCGGACCGCGCTGCGGCACGGCGATCCAGACGACGAGCGCCGCGGCAACCGCGGCGACCGGAATCAGCCACGAGAGCGCCGGAAATCGTCGGGCCGGCTTACTCAGCGTCGTAGCCGCGTCGTAGGCGAGTTCGGTTCGGGCGAGCGACGCCATCATCGCCTGACAGCGCTCGCAGCCTGCGGCATGCGTCTCGACCGCGGCCCGCTCCTGTCGATCCAGCCCTTCGTCCGCCCACGCCGCCAGCGTCTCGGCGTCCAGACAGGCCCCGGCAGGGTCAGTCCGCGCGCTCTGTTTGAGCGTCCGGGCCAGGAGGTGGTCGATCGTCGTGTCGCGATCGTTGTCAGGATTGTTCACAGGCTGCTCACTACTTGGAACGATCCGCCGCGGATTCCTTGCGCTCGGCCGCGCCGACCATGCGGGCGAGGTCGAGGCGTCCGGAATCGGCCGCCGCCGCGGCGAAGCACTCGGCGATCTGCGAGTCATTCAATCCTGACCCGCGAAGGCGCCGCTCGACGGACTCACGAATCGTCGTCCTGATCCTGGCGAGCTGCCGTGAGGCCGTCGCCTCGTGCTCCTTCAGCACCCGTCCAGTTTCCGCCAGCGTCAACTCCTGCACATAGTAACAACCGAGCCTCAGGCGGTCTCTGCTGTCCAGCTCGGCGACCGATTGTTCGATCGCCTGCTCCAGGAGAGCGACGCGCTCGATCGAGTCGGGATTCGATGTTGGCGCGGGCGCCCGGTCGAGGTGCCGCTCGTCATCGTCCGGCAGCGGTTCGAAGCGTCTGCGCTCGCGCACGCGATCGACGTAGCGCTGAGCGAGCACCGCTCGCAGCCACGTGGCGAGGCTGCTGCGGCCCTGAAAATAGCGGAACAGCGAGCGTCGTTCGCCGTCGCGCTCGGTCAGGCCATAGAGATCAGCGTAGAGTGCGTCGGCAAGCTCGCGCGCGCCTCCGCCGGGTTCGATCGCGTCCGCCGCACGATACAGCACCGGGCGGTACTCCAGCACGAATCGCTCCCACGCCGCCTCGTCGCCGGCCGCGCACAGCCGCGCGAGCTCAACGTCGGCGGCATGTTTTCCGCTCACGCCGGCGTCGCGGTCCTGGCCGCCGACTCCATCTGTCGGATGATCGTCGCCAACGCCTGGTTGACCGGACACGGGATTCCGAAGGTCTCGCCGAGGCGGACCACCGCGCCGTTCAGGAAATCGATCTCGGTGCGCCGGCCCTGCAGCAGATCCTGTTGCATCGACGACAGGTTCCTGGACGAGCCGTAGCGCCGGTTGATCGCCTCGACCATGTCCTCGCCGAACTCGACGCCGTCGCGCCGCGCCACAGTGACGCACTCGTCCACGATCAGCCGCTTCAGCGGATCCAGACGCTGGTCGGCGATCGCTCCGACCTCGGTTCGGGTCATTGCATTAATCGGATTGATCACGCAGTTGACGATCAGCTTGCGCCACATCTCGTCCTTGATGCGATCGGAAACCGTCGCCTCCAGCCCGCTCGCACGGAAGGTCTCCGCGATCGCGGCGCTGAGGCTGCTCTGCTCGATCGATGTCGAGCTGAGTGCTTTCAATTCAACGACGCCAGGCGTGCGGTAGATCGCGCCGAGATTGGTGATGGCGCGGAGTACCGTGCAGCGATCGCCAACAATCGACTTCGGGATGTCCTCGACGTAGAGGCCGTTCTGGATGCAGAGCAGCGTCGTGTCCACGCGCACCAGCGGCGCGATCGAGCGGACGGCGGCCTCGCTGTCGCTCGCCTTGGTGGTCAGGAGAACCAGCGCTTCCGGCGGCATCTCTTCGAGCGCAGTGACCGCGCGCAGCTGGTAGACCGCTTCTTCGAGCCCGGTGATCTGCAGGCCGTGGCCGTTGACCTGTGCTGCGTGCGCGGCCCGTCCGACCAGCGTCACGTCGTTGCCGCGTGACAGCTTCGCGCCATAGACGCTGCCAATCGCGCCGGCGCCGAGAACAATGATCCGCACTGCGTCCGATCATACGCGACAGCGCGAAGTCGGCCGCGAACCCTCAAGGCGCTCAGAAGCCCCGAACCCTTCGAACCTCTCGAACCCTGCGAACCCTTCGAACCTCTCGAACCTATGTGTCACCGAATCGTCCACAAATACACCATCAAGCCGTTCACTTCGCGAGCGGCGTCGGGCGGCCAGTCGGCGCCCATGTCGAACTGATGCGAGACGATGCGCGTGCCCGGCCGCAGGCGCTTCAGCGCCGGCATCAGCTGCTGATTCAAGTGCGGCAGCAGGAACAACGTCACGACCGTCGCCGGCGTAAAGTCCGCCTCGAACAGATCCTGGTTGATAAAGGTGACGCGGTCGGCGACGTGCGCTTTGGCGGCGTTGGCGTTCGACTCGGACACCAGCCGCGCGTCGATTTCGATGCCGACCCCGCGGGCGCCGAATCTTGCCGCCGCGGTGATCGGGATTCGTCCGTCGCCTGATCCCAGGTCGTAGACGATGTCAGCGGACGTGACGTGCGCCATCTCCATCATGGCGTCGACGACGGCGTCCGGCGACGGCACGTAGCGGACGTCAGCCTGCTTGGATCGAGGGACCTGCGCTGACCCGCTTGTCCCCAGCAGCAGCACCAGTGCGATCAGCTTCTGCATTCCCCTTATTCTCCTTGCCTTTGCCGGCGTCGGCGCGGAACATCGAAATGATCCCGTGACCGACGCCGATCACTTCCACCCCGACGTGGACCTGAACGACCAGCGCAAGCTGGCGCGCGAGCGCCACTTCCATGTCGTCGAGATTCCGATCCTCAGGTTGCTCGGTTTCCTGATTGTCACGATCCTGGCGTTCATCCACCAGGCGTTCGTGCCGGGCGAACCGTCGGGCTCGCCGCTCACTGCTCGGCGTCGTGGTCGTTTCCTACAGTCTGGTGTCGTGGGCGGTCCTTTATAAGTGGTTCGATAAAACGCGGGTGCGTCTCGGCACCCTGTTTCTGTCGCTCGACGTGTTCGCGTTCACCTACGCCATCTACTTCACCGGCGCGGAGAAGAGCTGGCTGTTTTTCCTGCTGTTCATCCGCACCGCCGATCAGGCCAATACCACGTTCAGGCGCGCGCTTGGATTCGCGCAGCTGTCGGTCGCGGCGTACGCCTTGTTGCTCGTGGAGCTCGTGTTCGTCGAGCATCGCGCGATCGCGTGGCCTCCCGAAATCTTCAAGCTGCTGATCCTGTTCGGTGCGAACGCTTACGTGGCACTGACGGCGCGCACCGCGGAGCGTCTGCGGGCGCGGATGATCGACGCGATCCGCGTGGCTCGCGATCTCGTCAAGCGCCTGCAGGCACAATCGATCGAGCTCGAAGAGGCGCGCCGGGCCGCCGAAAAGGCGAGCCGTATCAAGAGCGAGTTTCTGGCCAACATGAGCCACGAGATCCGGACGCCGATGAACGGCATCATCGGCCTCACCAGCCTGACGCTCGATACGCAGCTTCAACCCGAACAGCGGGAGCACCTCACCATGGTGCAGACGTCGGCGCAGGCGCTGCTGCGGATTATCAACGACATCCTCGACATCTCGAAGATCGAGGCGGGACGGCTCGAGCTGGAGCCCGCCGCGTTCCCGTTGCGGGATCGTCTCGGTCACGCCATGAAGACGCTGTCGGTGGCCGCTCGCGAGAAAGGCCTGGAGTTCACCAGCGACGTCAGCGCCGATGTCCCCGACGACCTGGTGGCGGACTGGCCGAGGCTCAGGCAGGTGTTGACCAATCTCGTCGGCAACGCCATCAAGTTCACCGATCGCGGACGCGTCGCGGTTCGGGTTGAGTTGCCGGAGCAAACGGAGCAGCGGATCGTTCTGCATTTCGAGGTCGCCGACACCGGCATCGGCATTCCGGCGGATCGACAGCACGCGGTGTTCGAGGCCTTCACACAGGCCGACGGCTCGACCACCCGCCGCTACGGCGGCACCGGCCTGGGCCTGACCATCTCGCGCACGCTCGTCGAGATGATGGGCGGCCGCATCTGGCTCGAGAGCGACCCGGGCCGCGGCACGCGGTTCCATTTCACCGCCGTTGTGGCATTGGCGGATCCGGAGGCCGCCATCGCGGCCGCCGTCGAGCGCGACCTGCCGGCCGGCGCTGCCGTACCGAACCGGCCGCTACGGATTCTCCTCACTGAGGACAATGTCGTGAACCAGCGGCTGGCCGCGCGCCTGCTCGAGAAGCAGGGTCACACCGTGCAGGTGGCATCGAACGGGCAGGAAGCGCTCGATATGCTCGAGCGTGAGCGATTCGACATCGCGTTGCTCGACGTGCAGATGCCGGAACTGGACGGGTTCGAGGCCACCGCACAGATTCGCGCGCGCGAGCAGGCCGGCGGCGGACATCTGCCGATCGTCGCGATGACGGCGCACGCGATGAACGGCGATCGCGAACGCTGTCTCGCGGCCGGCATGGACGGGTACCTGCCGAAGCCAATCGACCCGGTGAGGCTCGCGCACGAGATTCGTCGGGTCACGGCAACGCCACCGGTTTAGAGCAGCATCGAGATGTATGTAGTGTCCGCCTTCAGGCGGACTGTCGTGTCCGGCTAGAGCGGGACACCACGCTCTGCTCGTAAGAGGCGGGCAAGCCGGCCACTACTTCACCGTCGCGCCTGTCAGACCCGCAACGGCGCTCAGCGTCGTCTGCGCCGCGTTCAGGCCGAGACGAAAATCGGCGTCGGTGTAGGTCGTGAACACGTCGGTCGGCTGATGCCACTGTGGATCCCAGCCATTGCCGATCTGCGTGCCGCGATCGTTTTCGCGCAGACTGATGGCTGGAATGATGTCGATGAACGGGCCGGAGTCCGTGTTGGTCATGTGGCTGCCGACGCTGGCCGGATAGTCGGTCGCGTACTTCTCGTTGGCGACTTCGAAGACCCACGCGAGCTTCTGGCTCTCGGCGGCCATCTTCGAGTTCACCTGGAACTCGATGTTCACGTCGGCTTCCGGGCGCTGTTCCTTCCGCATCGTGCCATCCGCGTTCGGGGCGCCGTGGTCGAACATCATCATGTCGTGCTGGATCATGCCGAGCCACTTCGGTTCGGGGAATCGCTTCGAGCCTGGCGGGTCCTCTTTTCCCTGCAACGGCTGCCGCTGCTCAATGTAGGCGCGTGCCGCCTGCGATCCGGTTTCCTCGTTGTTCCAGAGGATGAAGCGGATCGTTCGTTCAGTCGTCACATCGGGGTTGCTGAACACGCGCGCGAGCTCCATCACCAGCGCGGTCCCCGAGCCATCGTCGTTCGCTGCCTCGTTCCAGCCGTGTCCGTCCATATGAGCGCTGACGATGTACATCTCGTCGGGATGGGTGGTGCCGACCTTGGTGCAGTACACCGCCTCGCGGGGACCATTGGTCGCCGGCTGCATGTCGAGCGCGCGGATGCGCTCGTCCGGCTGCTTCATCGGATCGGTATTCACGCCGGTCGGAGTCTTGACGCCGCGGGGCCGCCCGCCACCTTGAGCCAGGCCGGTGTTGCCACGTCCGCGTCCGGCGGCGTTCTGGGCAGGAGGCGGTGGGTCGTAAACATACTTGATCCGGCCGGTCGGACAACCGTAGGCCTTGAGCTGTCCTTCGATCCAGTCCACGGCGGCCCGATTGCGATCGGTGCCCTGGCGGCGATCGCCGAACTGGGTCAGTCCCTTTACGGTCGCCTTGTACTTTTCCAGCTCGAGCCGATCGACCATCGTCTTGATCGGATCAGGCGGGGTCGTCTGCGCCGCTGCGACGATCGAAAGGACAACTGCGAGCGACAATGTTCCAAACGCAAGATTTCGCACGTGCATACCACCCAGAGTCTAGTTCAAAAGAATGTAGAGTAATCACGCGGAGGCTGTTGGATGCATCGGATGTGGAAAGCCGTCGTTTTCGTGACGATACTGGCTGGGCTGGCAGGTACGGAACGTCTCATTGAACGCACCGCTGTGGCTCAGCGCAAAGCGCCCGCCTTCGCGGTCGATCCACTGTGGCCCAAAATGCCGCCGCAATGGATTCTGGGACAGGTGAGCGGTCTCGATGTCGACGCGCGCGATCACGTGTGGATCATCCAGCGACCGTGGTCGCTGAACGACGACGAGAAAGCGAAGAATCCCGAGGCCGCGTGCTGCACGCCGGCGCCGCCGGTGATGGAATTCGACGCGGCCGGCAACTACATCCAGGGGTGGGGCGGTGAGGGGCCGGGCTACGAGTGGCCGAAGGACGAGCACACCATCCACGTGGACTACAAGGGCAACGTCTGGATTTCCTCCGCCGGCGGCCCTCGCCTGCGCGAGCGCACCGAAAACCAGATTCTGAAATTCACCCAGGCGGGCAAGTTCATCTTTCAGGTCGGTCAGCGCGGCAAGAGCAAGGGCAGTCTCGACACCGACAACTTCAACAACGCCGCCGACATCTTCGTTTACCAGAAGACCAATGAAGTGTTCGTGGCCGACGGCTACGTCAACCGGCGCGTGATGGTCCTCGATGCCGACACCGGGAAATTCAAGCGGATGTGGGGCGCGTACGGCAACGTGCCGGACGATGCGGCGCCAAAGCGCCTCGATCCCGAAGGTCCGGGACCGCAGCAGTTCAATCTCGTCCACGGTATCCGTGTCTCGACCGATGGCCTTGTCTACGTCGCGGATCGCATGAACAACCGCATGCAGGTGTTTACGATCGACGGCAAGTTTCAGCGTGAGATTTTCATCGAGCGGAAAACGAAGCTGCTCGGCACGTCGTTCTCGGTCGCGTTCTCGCCCGATCCGGCGCAGCAGTACCTCTACCTGGCGGATGCGGGCAACGGCAAGGTTCACATCTACGATCGAAAGTCGCTTGAGGAGGTCGGCAGCTTTGGCCGGATTGGTCACTATGCCGGCGAGTTCGTATTCCTGCACAACGTGTCGGTGGATTCGAAGGGCAACGTCTACACCGCGGAGGTCGGGACGGGCCGGCGTGTACAGAAATTCTTAATCAGATAGGCAGCGGTCATTCGTGGGTTCTCATCAACACAAAGGACACAAAGGACACAAAGGACACAAAGAGGTACCTTTTTCTAGAGAGAAAAGAATTCCTTTGTGTCCGTAGTGTCCTTTGTGTCGACCAGGATCTGATGAAGTGGGAATCGAGACGCGTCTGCTGAGTGCCGCGATAACGGTCTGGGCGCTCGCCGCGCCAGGGCGACAGCCGTCTCTTCCGAATCCGTGCGTCGAGTTCGATCGCCTCTACGCGCAGATCCGCGATCAGAAGATCCCTCACGAATCCGCACGCGCGCAGGTACGCGAACTCGTGCCGCGCATCCAGGCATATTTTCAGGCGCGTCGCGCGACTCCGACAGCCCCCGAGAATTGGCGTTTTCCGCTCGAAGGATACGGCGCTGAATCGATTGGCGGGAAGGATGGCAGCGGCTATGTTGCCACCGGCTACGACTACTTCGACGGCTACAAGAGTCACGGTCATCCCGGGCACGACCTCTTCATCCACGATCGGAACAGGGACGAACTGGATGATCAGACCGGGAAGCCGGTGGCCGTGCTCAGCATTTCAACCGGAGTAGTCGTCGCGATCGCTGCCGACTGGCCGGCGGACAGCCCTTTGCGCGGCGGCCGGTATGTGTACGTCTACGACCCCGCCGCTCGCGGAATGTTCTATTACGCGCACAACCGTGCGGTCCTCGTGAGCCCCGGAGAGATCGTGACGGCAGGCCAGACCATCGCCTACGTCGGGCGCTCGGGCCGCAACGCCAGCGCGCCGCGCTCGCCGACGCACCTGCACGTCATGTTTCTCGCGATCGACGAAGACGGCTATCCGAGGCCGCGCGATATCTACGCCGACCTGCTGCGGCTCGGGCAGCGTCATCACGCTGACTTCGCTCTTCAACACGAAGGACACGAAGGACACAGAGATACTTTTTTCTGAAGAAAGACGAGTGGCTTTGTGTCCTTCGTGTCCTTTGTGTCGAAGGATCACCGAAGGTGACGGAGTTCGAAGATCTGCGTATTGCCGCCAACCCAGTCGCGGTACTGACCGCTCGGGATCAGCTCGGGACGCGCGGCCATCGCGGCGAGAAGCTCGCCGTACTCGCTTTGCCGATAGAAGGCCTGGTGCAGCAGGATGAACCGCACGTTCAGCTTTTCCAGCCGCTCGATCGATTCATCGTCTGGCAGGTTGTCCATCAGCTTCAGTGTCTCGAGCGAGTCCTCCGGCTTGTAGCCGCTGTAGCCGTTGACCAGCGACTGCCAGTGGTACGTGGACCAGAACATGTACGTCGGGTCGTAGTCCACGTGCGGCAGTTCGATGATGACGGTCGGCGGCATGTTCCTGAGGAATTGATAAATGGGCGGCACGGCGGTCGCTTGACGGACGAGCGGCAGCGGCGCGGAACCGGCCTCGACGCACAGTGCCAGCAGCACCGTCGCCAGCAGCGCCACGCGGCTCGCTGGCTCGGTCGTGCTGCGGAGCAGCCACTCCACCCCGAATCCCGCCAGCACGGACAGCGCGCACCACGCGAGGATCGCGAAGCGCGCCGGCGCGCGAAAGCCCTGAAACGCCGAGATGTGGGTGTAGAGCCAGCGGTAGATCGGGCCATTCAGCCCGAACGAGAGGGTGACGGCAAGACACGTCAACGCCAGGTAGAGCCACGCCATCTGTCGCGGCCGGCGCAGCAGACCGAGAATCGCGAGCGTCGGCGGAATGAGTCCCGGAAACAGATGGCGCTCGTTGCCTTCGATGCCCGCCCCGCTCCATCCCCACCACCAGTTCTCACCCGGGGCAGTGGCATAGCTGAGCCAGTCGGCGCTGAACGACAGGACGTCACCGGTCGTTCGAGGGCCGAGCGCCTTTGCATTGGCAACGTAGGGCAGCGCGTAAGGCAACGTGAGTGCACCGACCAGGACTGCGCCCAGACCGAGCGGCACAATGGCGCGCGCCGCCTGCTGCGGACGGATGGCGGCGAGCATCAGCGCGAGTGCCCCGACGATCATGCCGAGATACGCGCCGTAGTACACACACGAGATGAACTGCAGCCACAGGAAGAGGCCGGTCAGCGCGCCCCACTTCAGCGTGCCTTCATCGAAGGTTCGGTGCAATGCCCAGATGGATAGCGGCATCCACACCGTCCACTGCAGTTCGAGGTGCATGAAGTGCTCGATGCGGTATGGCGCCACTGTGAACACTGCAGCCGCGATGATTGCCGAACTGACGTGACCGGTGAGGTAGCGCACCAGAACGAACATTCCGGCGCCGGAGCCCGCGATGCCAGTGAGCAGCAGCAGGTTGTAAACAAACACCTGGTTGACGCCCAGCCAGAGCAGCGGCGCCGCGATCAGGCCTTCGAGGAACGTCGCGTCGGAAAACGCCAGCGTGCGGGTGTGCGGATAAAAGATGTTCGCGTCGAACAGATGGCTGCCACCCGGCAGCGCATGCGCGATCCACGCCAGCCTCCAGATGCTGAACAGCCCATCGTCATGACCTGCGATCCGTGTGGACAGGTGCAGCGCCTGCGGCCACGTCGTGAAGACGGTCAGGCCGATGACGAGCCCGATCGCGCCGGGCAGCGGCGAGCGTGTCAGCCTGGTCAGAAGAGCGGTCGCCACGTGTAGAAGAGGGCTGCGTTGAAGGCCTGCAGCATCGCGAAGACGGCGATCCAGCCGCCACGATGCGCTGGTGGAATCGCCGTCGCCAGCCAGATGAATGCCGGGAACAGCACCGCCGAAAAGCGTCCGGCGGACAGCAATCCGCCGGTGGACAGCGCGGGGACGATGTTGAGCAACATGAAGGCGCCGTAAGCAAACCCGAGGCGGCGTGTTGCCGGCCAGATGGTCGCGATCGCAAACAGTGCGCCGATCGCGTTCAGCACGTCGTAGCCGGGCGTGCCGACGTATCCGCTGATGCCGGCGCTCGCGATGATGTTGTACTGCTGCGCGACCAGCGCTCCGAGTCCCTGATACGTCCGTCCCCACGCCACCTGGCCCGACAGGAACGTGAGTGGATCACCGGTCAGCCGCCAGATGAACAGCGCATAGATGGCAAGGCCGGCCGCAGGCGCCGCCGCGGCGGCCAGAGCCTTCAGATCCGGACGCGGCGTCGGCTTCGAGAACAACACAAGCCAGCCGAGTGGCACGACCATCAGCGCGCCGTTCAGCCGGGTCAGGCCGACGACTACACCCCACAGCGCGGCGCGGCCGTACTGTTCCTTCGTGAGGTGGTAGAAGGCGCCGAGCGTGCCGAGCAGGAACAACGATTCGGTATAGAGCGCGCCAAAGAAGATGGCGAATGGATACGCTGCGATAAGCCAGAGCGCATACTCCGACGTGTCCTCGTCGAAGCGCTCGCGGACGAAGAGGTAGAGATAAACCAGCGCGCCAAAAAACGCTGCGATCGACACGGTCATTCCGGCGACGACGTAGCCGATCATGTCGCCGCCCATCAGACGGCCGGCAGTCCGCGTCAGCATCGGATAGGCCGGAAAAAAGACGATGTTCTGCTGGACCGTTTCGTCGGCGGCCGCATAGCGGTAGCCGTTGGTGACGATGTCGAGGTACCAGCCGGCGTCCCAGCGGACCGGCAGATTGAGGAGCTCGTTGTCGAAATGACGGAGAGGCGCTCGCCCGTTCGCGAAGCCAAACATGAAGACGGCCAGATACCCGACCAGCAGCACCGCCGGTCGCGTGCCGACGACGGTCGTGGCGGCGCGGCGAATTGCCGGCGCGCGCGACCAGGCGCCGAGCCGATGCGGCAACTCGCGGTAGAGCGGCTGATCCGGCGCAGCGACATGGCGAGCCGTAGCGATCGCGATGCACCACAGCAGCAACGGCCACGGGGAGGTGACCGCGACGCGAAGACCGAAGACGTGGACCCGGAATCCGCCAGAGACAGCCACGATGGCCGCGATAGCCGCCAGCAGGAGTGACAGCACATCGAGCGTGCGTACCCAGACCGGAACGGAGCGCGGCTCTTCCATCGACGGCCAATGATACCGCTACACTTACAGCTCACGGTGCGAAGAGTGCTCCAGCGCGGCAGCGCGATCCTGTTTGCGATCGCGTTCGTGTCGACCGGCGCCTGTCGAGATCGACAGTTGACCGATCCGGGCCGGACCCGGATGGTCGAGCGCGTCGGCGTGGCGATGGGTTCTGAGCTGCACCTGACCGCCGCGACGACCGACGAAGCAGCGGCTCGCGCCACGTTCGACGCGGTGTTCGCCGAGTTCGAACGTCTCGAAGCTCAGATGAGCAACTGGCGCGCCGGCAGCGACGTGATGCGCATCAACGCGGCAGCCGGAGAACAGCCGGTGCCGGTCGCACCTGAGGTCCGCGAGGTCTTGCACATCGCGCGGCAGGTCAGTGAATGGACCGACGGCGCCTTCGACGTCACGTTCGGAGCGCTGACCGACGTCTGGAAATTCGACCAGGACCAGGACAACACGGTACCGGACCAGGCCGCAATTGAGCGCCGCCTCAAGCTTGTCGATTATCGCGCCATCGAGATCGACGATCGCGCCGGCACGGTGTTCCTGGCGCGCAAAGGGATGCGTATCCATCTCGGCGGGATCGGCAAGGGCTACGCGGTCGATCGCGCGGTCAGGATCTTTCGCGATCGCGGGCTGCGGGACTTCATGATCCAGGCGGGCGGCGACATGTACGTCGGCGGCCAGCGCGACGGCCGCCCCTGGCGCCTGGGGATCGCCGATCCGCGAGGCACACACCAGCCGTTCGCCACGGTCGATCTGACCGACAGCACGTTCAGCACGTCAGGTGATTACGAACGCTTCTTCATCAAGGACGGAGTGCGCTATCACCACATCCTCGATCTGAGGGTCGGTCAGCCCGCACGGGCCAGCCGCAGCGTCACGATGGTGACCGACCGTGCCGTCATCGCCGACGCCCTGGCGAAGGGCGTGTTCATCCTCGGTCCGGCGGCGGGGATGGCGATGGTCGAGCGCCTGCCGCACATCGACGCCATCATCGTGTCCGCCAAGAACGAGGTGACGATTTCGAAGGGTCTGCAGCTGGCAAGCGTCACGATACGCTCGCGCCGCCTACCGACGCACCTTGAAGTTAGAAGGGTGCAGTGAGAAGTCGGAAGTGCGAGAGTTGAGAGGAATCGAAATCTGAATTCTGAAATCTGAAATTCTAGAGGGTCGCTGACTGGACCGCCGAGTTGCCCTTGCGCTTGAACAGGATCAGCCAGTGCGGGCACTTCTTCTGATCCATGTAGAGTCGCTCACAATCGTCGCAGCGGACGCACTCGCTCTTGACGATTTGCGGCCCGCGAATCGCTCCCCACTCGCAGGTCTTCTCGCAGATCTTGCACGTCTTGCACTCCGACCAGCGCTTGATCTTGAAGACCGTCAGGTTCGACAGAATGCCGAGCGTCGCGCCGACCGGGCAAAGAAACCGGCAGTACAGGTTGCGAACAAACAGCGTCGCGACCAGCAGTAGGCCGAGGCCAATCCACATCGCCGTGCTGCCGAACAGACCGAACATCCAGAACGGTTCGGCGTACCGGATCGGTCCGGCGACATCCTTCGTCAGCAGGTAATAGGCCAGCACGCTCGCCAGCACGCCGTATTTGATCAGATTGGCGTACTTCTCGATGCGGACCGGGATTTCGAATCGCCACTTTCTCGGAATGATCGGATCCATCAGCTGCGTCAGCGCCCCGAACGCGCAGACGCGACCGCAATACACCCGTCCCCACAGGATGGTCGAAGCGACCACGAACAACGTGAATGCGTACCAGGTGAGGGTGTATTTGAACGGCGGCACGCTCATGTCGGTCAGCCTGAATACGTCGCTGATCGACACCAGGCTGCTCTTCATGAACCCCATGTAGCCGACTGACGCCACGAAGGTCACGTATTTCAGCCAGACGCTCTTGCGGAAGAAGCTGACCATCGCCAGCGTGAGGAACGCCGTCAGCAGGACCAGATCGAGCGCCTGCGGCGCGAGAATCTCGCGCCAGCTCTCGCCGACCTCCACTACTTCACCGCGTCCGGCGTCAGCGACTTCGCGGCAAGGCGGGCGCTGTCGCGGATGGCGCGCGTCGCGCTGGCGATGCTGATCGACGCGCGTGACACGGCATCGACATCGCCGCCGACCCGGAAGGCGTCGCGGATACTCTTGCCCTTGAACTGGTCGGCGAACTTCGGTGGCTCAACCGAAAAATAACCGTACGGCTCGGAATCGTAGTCCACCACGACACCGGCCAGGTTGCCGGTCGGGTTCAATCCCACCAGGATGTGAATCGGCCCGTGATAACCGTGTTCGTCCGGCACGAGGTCCGTGGTCCAGAAGGCGTAGCCGATCGGCGCCGCCGTCGGATTCGTCTTCGGGTCCGCCGCGTAGGCGTTGAAGTGCAGCGGCGTGCCGGCCAGCGGTGAAAACGCCACCGCCGAGGGAAACAGCTGCTTGAGGTGCGCCTCCGGGTGCGGGTTGGTGAACACGCGCTCGGCTGCGGCGACGATCGCGCCACCGGCGCAGAGCGACAAAACCAGAGCGGCAAGCTTCTTCAACGGCAGGTACCCTCTTTCAGGGAGAGATTATACAATCGGCGCGTGAAGGCAGCCTCTCTGGTCGGTCTCGGTTCGGCGGCCATCATCCTGGCCAGCAACGCGGCGTTCACCGCGACCTCGCACGGCGCGCCCAGCCCGCTCGACCTCATCGAATTGCGCACCTACGACTGGCGCGTCCGGCGCACCGCGAAGCCCGAAACCGCACGCAAGGACATTGCGCTGGTCGAAATCGACGAATACTCGCTGCGCAACCTGGAACCCAACGCCGGACGCTGGCCGTGGCCGCGCGCGGTGCACTCGATCCTCCTCGATTACCTCAGTCGCGCACCCGCAAAAGTGGTGGCCTACGACGTGGACTTCGCCGGCGCCGACACCCGGCGCGGCTTTGATTTCGGCGGCTCGGTGATCTCGGGCGCGGAATCCGATCAGCAGCTGATCGATTCCGCGAAGCAGACCGGCAACCTCTACATGCTTGCCGACTCCACCTACGAGGCTCAGGAGGGCCACGGCGACCCGATTCCAGACGTCGGCTTCCGCATCGAAGGTCCGGGCCCGCTCGAGCGCAAGGTGGTATTCCCGCCGTTTCCGGCGCTGGCGGCCGCGGCGGCCGGCTTTGGTCACAACCTGTTCGCACTCGACCCCGACGGTCCGCTGCGTCACACGGTGCCGTTTGTGCGGACCGGTGAACGATTGATTCCGTCGTTCGGCCTCGCGGTGGCGCTGCGCATGAGCGGCATCAAGCCCGGCGACGTGAAGTTCGAGGGCAATCGCCTCCGCATCGGCGACCGTGTCCAGCCCCTCTCCTGGCGAGTCGTCGCCGCCGCGAACGCCGCAGGACAGGATCGCTTTCTGTGGGGAATGATCAATTTCCGTGGCGGCGCCGAGCAGCACCCGTATCCGACGTATTCATTTTTCGACCTCGAATATTCCGAAGAGCAGATTCAGGCCGGCGTGAAGCCGAAGATCGATCCGTCGGTGTTCAAGGACAAGGCGGTCTTTGTCGGCGCGACCGGATCCGGCCTCGGCGACGTCTTTCAGACTCCTTTCGCGACCGGCAAACTCCCGGGTATTCAGATTCACGCCGGAGTCGTCGACGACATCCTGTCAAGGCGGTTCATGTACGAGGCGTCCGACAACGCCCGGTTCGCGTCGGTGCTCGTCAGCGGATTCGGGATCGGCCTGGCAGCGACGCTGCTGCCGGCGTGGTGGGCGACCGCAGTGACGCTGCTGGCGGTCGCGATCTTCGGGTGGGCCTCGACCGTCGCTTTTGCGAACGGTTACTGGATCAACATCACGCAACCGCTGTCGGCATCGGCGCTGTCGCTGTTCGGCGGCGTCGCGTATCAGTACTTCGTCGAAGGCCGCGAGAAGCGCAAGATGAAGCGGCTGTTCGGGCAGTACGTCTCGAAGGACGTCTACGACCAACTGGTCGCCGATCCGACGAAGGCGCGGCTCGGCGGTCAGCGCCGCGAGATGACAGTGCTGTTCTCGGACATCCGCGGCTTCACGACCGTCACCGAGAAAGGGCAGCCGGAAGAAATCGTCCACATGCTGAACGAGTACTTCACCGAGATGGTGACGGTGGTGTTCCGGCACCGCGGCACGCTCGACAAATTCGTCGGCGACATGGTGATGGCGCTGTTCGGTGCGCCACTCGACGACCCCGACCACGCCCTTCATGCCGCTGAAGCGGCGATGGACATGATCATCTCGCTCGGCAAGTTGAATCAGCGTTGGCGGGCCGAGGGGAGGGCCGAACTGGACATCGGAATCGGCCTGAATACGGGACCGATGATCGCGGGCAACATCGGTTCGGATGCAATTATGAGCTATACCGTGATCGGCGATGCCGTGAACCTGGGTTCCCGGCTCGAATCGCTCAACAAGCAGTACTCGACACGGGTTATTATCAGCGAGGCCACGCTGGGCCATCTGGGTGATCGCTTCACCGTCAGACCGCTTGGAGACGTGGTGGTCAAGGGCAAGACCAAGCCTGTGAATATTTTTGAGCTGGTCGGCCGCGTCGGCGAGGCTCCGGTTGCCGACGCGTTTCAGACTCGCGAGGCTAGCGTATGAAGACAGCGATTCTTGCGGTGACGATGCTCGCGCTCGGTTCGCCTTCGTATGCCCAGTTCGGCGGCGTGCTCGATCGAGCCAAGCAGGTCAAGGACACCAAGGACAAGATCGACGAGCTGAACATCACCGACGAGGAAGAGCGCAAGATCGGCGAGGACGTCAGCGTCAAGGTCCGTGCGCGCTTCGGTGTGGTCCAGGACCCCGCCATCACCAAATACGTCTCGCTGGTCGGCACCAACCTGGCCCGTCAATCGGAGCGCCCGACGCTGCAATGGACGTTCATCGTCCTCGACACCGACGGCGTCAACGCGTTCGCGTCGCCGGGCGGCTTCGTCCACATCACGCGCGGGGCGCTCGGTCTGATCTCGAACGAAGCCGAGCTGTCGGGCGTGCTCGCTCACGAAATCGGTCACGTCGCGCACAAGCACACGGTCAACGCGATCAGGAAGAACAAGGCCGTGCAGATGGGCACCAACGCGACGTTGGCGGATCGCGGACCGTTCCTGACCAACATGGCGAACAAAGCCTACGAGATGGTGCTCGAGAACTCGTTCGATCGCGGCGACGAGCTCGACGCCGACAAGGCATCGGTCACGTATACGAAGAAGGTCGGCTATGCCAGCGGGACGCTCGCTGACTTCCTGACGCGCCTCGACGATCGCAACAAGGATCAGCCGGCGCGCAATGGCCTGTTCGCGTCCCATCCGGAAACCAAGGAGCGGATCGAGAAGATCCGTGCCATGGCCGGCAAGGGCGGCGCCACAGTCGAGGTCCGCTACAAGGAGCACATCACGTACACGCCGACGCCGATCACCTCGGTGGCGGTGGTGGCGGATGGCGCTTCCGGTCTGACCGGCTCGACCGCGCCGAGCAAGGACAAGGACGCCAAAGACGCCGACAAGAAGGACGATGCGCCCAAGAAGAAGGGCTTCGGCCTCGGCGCGCTCAAGCCGGGCACGGCGCAGGAAAGCAAGAGCGCGCAGGTGTCGGCATCGGGAGGCGCCCGGGGAGTTGGTCCCGATCGCGCCGCCAAGGGCGGCAGCAATCCGGCGCTCGTGAAAGTGACGGTGACTGACGCCGAGCTCGACACCTTCAAGAAAGGTATCGCCTAGGCGTTCCGCGGGATCTACAGCCGGAGGAACTGACGCACGCGGGCGAGAAACGTCTGCGGCGTCTCCGGCGGCGCGTCGGTGTTGGAGCGGGTCTTGCGATGCCGCTCCATCGCCTCGCGTCGGGTCGCGACCGCAGTCGAGACCCGTTCCAGCACCGCGGCATCGGCCATCACCACGCGCCGGAACGCGTCACTCCCAATCTCCAGCAGCTCGCAGTCGGTGGTCGCGGTGACCGTCGCGGTCCGCGGCTCGCCGGTCAGCAGCGACATCTCGCCGAAAAATGCGCCGGCCTCGAGGCGTGCCAGCTCGCCGACCGTGTTCGCCAGCGTTACGACCGCCTCGCCGCGCAGCAGCACGAACATGGAGTTGCCCGGCGCCGCCTCGAGCACGATGGTCTCGCCCGCTGCATACAACAGCGGACGCGCTGATTCCACCAGCTTCGAGCGCTGCCCATCGTCGAGCGAATCGAGGATGTCCACCCCCGCGAGCGATGAGGCGATCGCCCGCTCGCTGTGGCCGCTCTTCCGGGCGTCCTGCTCGACGTACACCTGGATCGGGTACGGAATCGTGATGCCGTGACGCCGGAACGCGTAGTAGATGTGCGTCCGCACCTGATCGCGGACCAGTTCGTCGGCGGCGAAGTCGGTGATCCAGAAGCGCACCCGATACATCACCGCCGAGTGCCCGAAGTCAGTGACCAGCACGTCCAGCGGCCGGCCGGGCGCCAGCATCGGCTCGCCGAGCAGCGCCGCGCGGATCACGGCCTTGACGTCGTTGGGCGGGGTGTCGTAGCTGGCGCCGACTTCGATCTCGATTCTGGTCTCGTCGTTGGGCTCGGAGTAGTTGGTGATGGTGTCGCGCGACAGCACGCTGTTCGGCACGACGACGAAGTTTCCGGTCTTGGTGCGAATCTTGGTGGCGCGCCAGGTGATCTCGGCGACCTTGCCGTCCTTGCCGCCGATCGTCACCCATTGACCGACGTGAAACGGCTTCTCGACCTGGATCGCCAGGCCCGAAAAGAGATTGCCGAGCGTGTCCTGCAGCGCGAAGCCGATCACGACCGCGCCGACCGCGGTGGTGGCGGCAATTTTCTCCGGCAGAAATATCGTCGCGGCGACCGCGAACAACCCGATCACGATCGCGTCCTGGACGATGTTCGGGAAGCGATCGGGAATGCGATCGTGACGCCAGGGGTTGATCACCAGCGCGACGATCGCGTTCGAGGCGGCGAAAGCCAGCAGCAGCGGATAGCCGCTGAGGATCTGAGAGGCGATCTGGGGCGGCAGTTTGCCGGAAGCCAGCAGTAGTTCGGCGACCACGCCGGCGGCGAACACGGCGGCCGACACGCTCAAACGGCTGCGGATGAAACGGTTGGTGGTGGCGGCTCGCGCCGTCAGCGTCACGGCGACGAGGACAATCCCGACGATCAGCATCGTTGTCCCGCATGCTACATTGCCGCGCACCCCTGAACAAGGAGGCCACCGTATGCGTTTGCTGACGCTTGTGTGTTTCGTCGTTGTCGGATGCGCCGCGGCGCGCCGGGCACCCGCGCAGGATCGGATGCCGCCGATTCCCGCCGACAAGTTGACCCAGGCGCAGCGGACCGCTGTGTCCGAATTCGAGGCCGCGCGATCCGCCGCCTTGTCCGGACCGTTCGTGCCGCTGCTGCGCAGCCCGGAGGTGATGAGCCGCGCCCGCGCGATGGGCGACTACCTGCGCTTCAAGAGCACGCTGTCGCCGCGATTGAGCGAGTTCACGATTCTGCTCGCGGCCCGCCGCTGGACGCAGCAGTACGAATGGAACGTGCACGAACCGCTCGCCAGGAAAGCCGGCCTCCAGCCCGACATCATCGCGGCGGTGGCCGAAGGGCGACGGCCGGCGAGGATGCCCGACGACGAGGCAGCGCTCTATGCGCTGATCGAGGCAGTGCAGGCCAATAGCGGTGTCGACGACGCGACCTATGCGCGCGCAGTGTCCCGCTTCGGCGAGGCTGGCGTCATCGACGCGATCGGCATCACCGGCTATTACTCGATGCTGGCGATGGTGATGAATACGGCTCGCACGGCGCTTCCCGACGGAATGCGTCCCATGCTGGCGCCGTTGCCGCGATGACGCCGGATGGATGTAGCGCGACCCTTTCAGGGTCGCGTGAGATGCGGGCCTGAAAGGCCCGCTCCACACAGTCGCTAGGTCATCGAGCGAGGCGCTCTCGGATGCGCTGCTGTAGCTCGCGCGGCGAGAACGGTTTGCGCAGCAGCGCGATCGGGTCGCCCGCGCCGCCGATATTCAGGGATTCTTCCGTATAGCCCGACATCACGATGACCGGTAGACCGGGCCGTCGCGCGATCAGCTGGTGCGCCAGTTCGACGCCGCTGGTCCCCGGCATCACCGCATCGGTGAGCAACAGGTCGAGCGGGCCGTCGAGTGTCTCGACCAGTCGCAGGGCTTCGTCGGCGGAAGCCGCGAGCAACAGCTGATAGCCGTCTGGACGAAGCGTCGATGCAACCAGGTTCCGCACCGCAGGCTCGTCCTCGACCACCAGCAGCGTCTGCGGCCGCCGCCGGGACGCCGTTGAGGGTGGCTTGGCGTCGACTCTCTTCGCGGCTTCGCCGGTGGTTGGAAAGTAGAGGCGGAACGAGGTGCCGCGTCCTTCCTCGCTGTCGACGAAGACGAAACCTCGCATCTGCTTCACGGTGCCGCTCACCATGGCGAGGCCGAGGCCCGTGCCTTTGCCGACATCCTTGGTCGTGAAGAACGGCTCGAAGATGCGCGCCTGCACCTCGCGCGGCATGCCTACGCCGGTGTCGCTGACGCGGAGCACGACGTAGCGTCCGGGCGTCATCGGCGCGCCGGCGCGCAGTGATCCATGCGCGATGTCCTCGACTGAGGTGGACAGCTCGAGGCGGCCACCTTTCGGCATCGCATCGCGCGCGTTCACCGCCAGGTTGATCACGGCCTGTTCCACCTGACCCGGATCGCCAAGGAGCGCGGGCAGGGATTCGCTGGAGCGGATCTCCACTGCGACGTCCGGCCCGAGCAGACGCGACAGCATGTGCGAAAGCGAAGCGATGGTCGAATCCAGATCGAACAGCCGGGGCTCGATCTGCTGCTGACGACTGAACGCCAGCAGCTGCCGCGTCACGGCTCCGGCCCGCTCGGTCGCGCGCCGGATTTCTTCGATGTCGGCATAGGCGGAATGGGTCGGTGCCAGTTGACCGAGCGCGAGTTCGGCGTATCCCGCGATGGCGGTGAGCGCGTTGTTGAGATCGTGCGCGATACCGCCGGCCAGTTGACCGAGCGCCTCCATCTTCTGTCCGTGCCGCAGCTGCTCCTCGAGCTTCAGCGCCGCGGCGGGGTCGGGTGTGGGGTGCTCGGACACGGCTGATCCGGGGCCAGTATGGCACGTCGTCGTCTACAATCGCCCTCATGGAGATCGATGCCGGCACCTGGCCGCCCTTGCCGATCGCGCAATGGGCCGATACCTGCGCAACCTTGCACATGTGGACACAGATCGTCGGCAAGATCCGGCTTGCGCTGGCGCCGCCGGTGAACCACTGGTGGCATGTCACGTTTTACGTCACGCCGCGCGGGCTCACGACGCGAGCCATGCCGTACGCGGGCGGGTGCTGTGAAATCACATTCGACTTCATCGATCACCGGCTTCTGATCGCGACCAGCAGCGGGTCGTCGCAGTCGCTGCCGCTCGAACCCCGAAGCGTCGCCGACTTCTACGAGAAGCTGATGCACACGCTCCGCGACATGGGGATCGACGTGCGGATCTGGCCGATGCCGGTCGAGGTGCCGACGCCGATTCGCTTTGATCTCGATACCGTGCACCACGCCTACGACCGAGCGGCGGTCGAGCGCTGGTGGTGCGCGATGCTGAACGTCCACGCGGCTCTGGAACAATTCCGCGGCGAGTTCATCGGCAAATCGAGCCCGGTTCACTTCTTCTGGGGCAGCTTCGATCTCGCCGTCACGCGCTTCAATGGGAAGAAGGCGCCGCCACGCGAGGGCGCGGACGCGATGACGCGCGAGGCCTACTCGCACGAGGTGATCAGCGTCGGCTTCTGGCCGGGCGCCAGCGGCATATCGGACGCAGCGTTCTACGCGTACGCGGCGCCAGAGCCGCAAGGCTTCGCGGCCGTTCGTCTGCAGCCGCCGGCAGCGTTCTACAGCACCGATTTCAAGGAATTCCTGCTGAACTACGAGGATGTGCGGACGGCGGCCTCGCCGCCGGACGCGTTGCTTGCGTTCGCGCGCACGGCCTACGCCGCCGGTGCGGAGCGCGGCGGATGGAACCCGGATCTCCTGCGCTGAGCGATCAGACTCACGGGCGCTGACTCAACACAAAGGACACCAAGGAGACAGAGCGATTCCTCTTTGTGTCCTTTGTACGCTTCGTGTCCTTTGTGTTTAACCGTAAGTTCGCCAGCCGCGGGTCAGGTAGTCGGTCATCGTGATCGCGAGCAGGATCCCGAGCCAGAACACGCTGCCGATGACGACCGCCCAGGTCAGCTTCGGGCTGTACTTCACGTGCATGAAGAACAGGACGACCAGCGTCGCCTTGAAGATCGCAATCGCGAGCGCCACGACCGTGTTCCACGGTCCGAGATCCAGAAAGGCCGCCTGCACGGTGAGATAGGTGCAGAACATCAGGATCGCGAAGATCGCGTAGTAGACGCGCAGCGGCATGACGTGGGCTTGTGATGACATCGGCGTTCAGTGTGCGTGTCGCCCGATCAGGTAGAGCAGCGGGAACAGGAAAATCCAGACGATATCGACGAAGTGCCAGTAGAGCCCGCTGATTTCGATTGGGCTGTAGTACTCCGGTGTGATGATGCCGCGCCACGCCCACCACAGCATCGTCAGCATGATGCCGAGGCCGATAATCATGTGCGCGGCGTGCAGCCCGGTCATGACGAAATAGAGCGAGAAGAACAGCTGCGCGTGCTTGTTGTACTGAGGAAATTCTTCGAAGTTGAAGTTCGGGCCGGGAATGTGATGCTCGACGAACTTCTGGTAGTACTCGACGCTCTTGATGCCGAGGAACACCACGCCGAGCAGCATCGTGATCACGAGGAAGATCATCAGCAGGTTGCGCTTGCCTGCCTGCGCCGCGTGAACCGCCAGCGCCATGGTCAGGCTGCTGGTGATCAGGACCACGGTGTTGGTGGCCCCGAGCGTGATGTCGATCGAGCGGCTGGCCGCAGCAAAGGCGTCCGGGTACCACGCTCGGTAGATCGTGTAGCAGGCGAACAGCCCGCCGAAGAACAGGACTTCGGTCGCCAGGAACACCCACATCCCCAGCGTCGTCGCCTCGCTCTGCGCGGCCAGACTGTCGAACTGGTGCGCGAGCGCAGGGTGATGATGATCGTGGATCGCTTCAGGCAACATGATCCTTTACCTGCGTCCCGTACTCGTAGGCATCCCAGGTGACGATCGGCGTGACCGCGAAGTTCTCGGTCGGTGGTGGTGACGTGGTGGTCCATTCGAGGCCGACCGCGCCCCACGGATTCGAGCCGGCGATTCTGCCGTAACGCAGCGACCACATCAGATAGAGCATCGGGATCAGGTAACCGACGCCGAGAATCGAGGCGCCGGCGGACGACAACACGTTCAGCACCTGAAATTCCGGCGGATACGCGTGGTAGCGCCTCGGCATGCCGAGATAGCCGAGAATGAACTGCGGAAAGAACGTCAGGTTGAAGCCGAGGAAAATGATGCCGGCGCTCAGCTTGGCGAGAAATTCCGGATACATCCGGCCGCTGATCTTCGGCCACCAGTAGTGCAGCCCGCCGAGGTATCCCATCAAGGCGCCGCCGACCATGATGTAGTGGAAGTGCGCGATGATGAAATAGGTGTCGGTGACGTGGATGTCGAGGCCGACCGACGCCAGAAACAGGCCGGTCAGTCCCCCGATCGTGAACAGCCCGATGAAGCCAACGGCGTAGAGCATCGGCGTCTGCCACGAAATCGATCCCTTGTACATCGTGGCGGTCCAGTTGAAGACCTTGACCGCGGACGGAATCGCCACCAGGAAACTCAAGGCCGAGAAGATCATCGACGCGAACACCGATTCGCCGGCGACGAACATGTGGTGACCCCACACCAGGAAGCCGAGGACCGCGATGCCGACGCTGGCGAACGCCACGAAGCTGTAGCCGAAGATCTGCTTGCGGCAGAACGCAGCGACCAGCTCGCTGACCACGCCCATCGACGGCAGGATCATGATGTAGACCGCCGGGTGCGAGTAGAACCAGAACAGGTGCTGGAACAGCACCGGGTCGCCGCCGACCGCCGGGTCGAAGAAGCCGAAGTGGAACAGCCGCTCGAGGGCGACCAGCAGGATCGTCACCGCCAGCACCGGCGTGCCGAGCACCATGATCAGGCTGGTGGCGTACATCGACCAGAGGAACAGCGGCATGCGGAACCAGGTCAGCCCCGGCGCACGCATCCGGTGAATGGTGACGATGAAGTTGAAGCCGGTCAGGATCGACGAGAAGCCGGTCACGAAGATGCCGAGCGCGGTCGGAATCACGTTGGTCGTGGACGACACCGTGCTGAATGGCGTGTAGAAGGTCCAACCGGTGTCGACGCCGCCGGCCACCAGCGCGTACAACGTGAACAGACCGCCGCAGATGTAGATGTACCAGCTGGCGAGGTTCAGCTTCGGAAACGCGAGGTCCTTCGCACCGATCATGATCGGAATCAGGAAGTTGCCGAGCGTCGCCGGAATCGACGGGATGAGGAAGAAGAACACCATCATCACGCCGTGCATCGTGAACAGCTTGTTATAGGTCTCGTCCGAGACCAGATCGCCGACCGGGGTGGCGAGCTCGAGGCGGATGAGCACCGCCATCGCCCCGCCGACGAAAAAGAACAGCGTGATCGCGGCGAGATACAGCAGGCCGATGCGCTTGTGATCGCGCGTCAGCAGCCACGACTTGATGCCGTAACCGTCGTTGAGATAATGCCGGGGTGGAAGAAGCAGGGTAGCCATGTTAAGGAGTTTGCACCTGCGGCAGTGCCCTCAGGGATTTCACGTATTCGATCAGTTCGAGCAGTTGTTCTTCGGTGACCAGCCCCTGGAACGTCGGCATGATCGGCTGGAAGCCGGCGGTGATTTTCGCCGCCGGCTGCAGAATCGATTCGCGGACGTAGGCTTCGTCCACCGTCATGGTTTCGCCGTTCTGCAGCGTCACGGTCTTGCCGAACAGGCCTTCGAGGACCGGTCCGCGGCCCTGCGCATCGGGTCGATGACAGGTGTTGCACGCCAGGTCGTTGAATAACTTGCCCCCGGCGGAGGCCAGCGAGCCCTGCTGGCCGCCGCCGCTCAACCAGGCCTGGAATTCACTCGGCTCCATCACGATGACTTCGCCGGTCATGCCCGAATGACGGGTGCCGCAGTACTCGGCGCAGAACAGGTGATAGCGGCCCGGCTTGGTCGGCTCGAACCAGATGGTGGTGTAGCGGCCGGGCAGGACGTCGGCTTTGACGCGAAACGCCGGCACGAACACGTCGTGGATGACATCTTCGGACGTCATGATCAGCTTGACCGGACGGCCGAGCGGCACGTGCAGCTCGTTGATTTCTCGCTGACCGTCGAGGTGCTGGAACTTCCACATCCACTGCTTGCCGACCACGTAGATGTTGAGCGTTTCGTCTGGCGGCCTCGACATCGCGAAGAAAACGCTGGCGCCCCAGACGAAGATCACGATGGTGATGAGAAACGGGATCACCGTCCAGGTGATCTCGAGCGCCATGCCGCCGTGGAAATTCTCGCCGACGGCGGTCTCGTCTTTCCGGTGGTATTTGATCGCGTAGAAGACGATCAGGCCGGCGATGAGCAGCGAAAAGAACACCGAGATCGCCAGCAGGAAGAAATACAACGCGTCCACTCGACTGGCCATCGTCGAGGCTTGTTCAGGGAAGAGCGGGGTTCCGGACCACATAACCTAGGCGTTGCCTCGAGCAGGGTGCGTCAAGCGTCGTGCGGAGCGCCGCTCCTTGCGGACCATGACCACGATGAACGACCCGATCGCGAGCACGGTCGCGGCGCCTGCCAGGCGCACCGTGCGCATGATCGCGACGCCATAACGGCCGGTGGTCGGGTCGTAATGAAAACAGTAGAGCAGCAGCGCATCGACTGGCGTGCCGACACGGCCCTCTGAAGCCTCGACCAGCGCGTAACGCAGATCGCGAGGCCCGTACTCGATGCCGAAGAGATAACGCGCCAGCCGGCCGTCCTCGGTGAGGACGATGACGCCTGTGGGGTGCGCGAACTGCTGGGTGTCCTTGTCCCACACGTAACGGAAGCCGGCCGCTTCGGTGAGCCGGTCGATCGACGGCTGGTCACCGGTCAGGAAATGCCACGACGCGCTCGCATTCGGCTGCTTATACCGCTCGATATAGACCGCCTTCTTCGCGCTGGCGGTCTCCGGCGTGTCCTTCGGGTTGAAGCTCACCGTGACGATCTCGAAGTCCTGTCCCGGCTTCAGCGACAGCACGCCGAGGGCGCTCGATAGGCCGTTGATCACCTGCGTGCACAGCATCGGGCAGTCGTAATAGGCGAAGAGGAGAATCACCGGACGCTTGCCGAAGTAGTCGCCAAGGCGAACGGTCTTGCCGCTCTCGTCGCGCCAGGTCGTGTCGAGCGGCACGTGCTGATCGAGGTTCTGGTCGAAGCCGATCTCTCGCAACGCGGCCGGCACCGCGGACGAAACCATGCCGGGTTCGCGCTTGTAGCCCGCCGTCGCGGGGCCGCCCGCCATCTGGGCTACTGCCGCCTGCGGCGCGCTCAACACGAAGGACACCAAGGACACCAAGGCCAGTACTTTGGACCCTAGAAGTCTGGACCTTTGTGTCCTCCGTGTCCTTTGTGTCAAAGCGGCGATGATCATGGCTTTACCGCCTGTTGCCGCGCCGGTAGCCCCCGCTCCAGCGTCAGTTTGATCGCATCGTCGATCGGGATGCGCACGATGCCGGCGTTCTTGTCCACCCAGCCGTACGATTTGAGAAGTTCGTCTTCCTTGACCCGCAGGTCGTGCAAGTCTTCGCGCGGATTGGTCTGCAACCGCGGCTCTGGCGGCAGGCGATCGCCTTGTCCGACGGCAAGCGGATATTCGACGACCTCGCCACGCGTCTCGCGGCGATCGAACACCTTGAACAGGCCGAACACGATGGACGCGACGACGACGACGATGACGACGAGACCCACGCCGAATTTGAAGACGGCGTTGACATCGACGTCGCTCGCTTCGTGGTGATCCACGGCGTGGGCGTCTGCGGCGAGGTGCGACTCGGTGGCGTCGGACATACTAATGAGCCGTCCTTGGCGGTGCGCCGCGCTCGATGATCGCGCCGAGCGTTTCCTCGAATTCCGGGTCGTGCACCGGCAGAATCGCCCGGCCGCGCAGCTGCCACACGAAGCAGCCGAGCCAGAGCGATCCCAGTGTCAGCGGCAGCACTACATCCAGCCAGCTGACCGACACGCCGTGCTGATGAAATTCCGGTGCGATCAGCCAGAACAGATCGATCAGCCGGACGATCAGGATGCCGATGGCCACTTTGACCAGTAGCTCCCCTTCGCGTTTCACCGTGCGCGAGAGCAGCACGGCAAACGGCACGGCGAAGTGGAAAATCACCAGGGTCACACCGACGAAACGCCATCCGGTCTGCAGCCGGTGGAGATACCAGGCGATTTCAGCCGGCAGATTGCCGGACCAGATGATCAGGTATTGCGAGAACGAGAAATACGCCCACAGCATCACGAAGGCGAGCGTCAGGTTGCCGAGGTCGTGAAAGTGCTGGGGGACGACGATGGCGTCGATCGGTGCACGGCGGCTGAGCCACACCATCACGATGATCAGGAACGCCAGTGCGGACAGTCCCTGACCGCCGATGATGAGCACACCGTAGATGGTCGAGAACCAGTGCGGCTCGAGCGACATCAGCCAGTCGAACGACGCGAACGTGATCGTCAAGCCATAGGCGAGGAGTCCAAAGCCGCTGAGCCGCTGCATCCGCAACGCGAGTTTCGGATCGGGATCCTTGTCCTGTTCGAGCGACCAGGTGTTCAGGAAGTAAGAGAGCCCGTTCCACACCAGGAAATAAAACGCGGCACGAACCAGGAAGAACGGCACGTTGAGGTACAGATGTTTGTGCTGCAGCGCCTCGTCGTGCGCGACCAGATCGGCGCTGGTCCAGATGTAAAGGTGCGACATGCCGAGCACGATCGGCAGGAACAGCACCGTCATGATCGGAATCACGCGCACCGCCGCGCCAATTGGGCGCCGGATGAGCACGCCCCAGGCGCCGCCCGACAGCTGATGAATCATGCCGAGCGCCAGGCAGCCGAGCGTGACGCCGAGGCACAACATGTACGCCATCAGGTAGGACTGGAAGAACTGCGTCGGCTCGATGAACCAGCCGACGATCGACACCACGGCGCCGACCGCGCCGGCCATCAGCAGGCGACCCTGCAGGCCCTTCAGCTCCGGGATCGCGACGTCTGCGGTCTGGGTCAGTTGCGGCGTCACGGCAGTTTGTCCCGTTCCGCGGCCGGCACGTCGGCAAGCGCGGCGTGCTCGCTCAGCTGCAAGGCGCGGACGTAGGCCACGATCGCCCAACGATCCTCGGCCCGCACCTGCGCAGCGTAGTCCGGCATCGCGCCGAAACCGTTCGTGATCACGTCGAAGAAATGACCGGCCGGGGCGTTGCGCAGGCGGTCCTGGTGCAGCGACGGCGGCCGGCGGTAGCCGCGGCGCACGATCATCCCGTCGCCCTGTCCGGTGCGGCCGTGGCAAGGCGTGCAGTAGATGTTGAAGCGTTCCTGTCCTCGCGCCATGACGCGCGCATCCACCGCGAACGGAAACACCGGCGAATCCTCGCCGCGCAGCTTCCCCGTATACAGCAGCTCATCGTCGTGCAGCTGACCGCGGGCGACCGTGCCTTCGACCAGCGGACGCGCCGACCGATCGTCCTGAAAGAACGTCGACTCGCGCAGTGGGATGTACTTCGGCTGGTCGTGCATGTCTTGTCTGCAGCCAGACATCGCCACAGCAGCTAGGAGAACAAGGAACGTGACGTTAATCCGCAACGGTCGATACCTCCCGCGGGCTCAGCGTCTCGAGGAAGTGGCGGGTACGATCGATGTCGAACCTCGGATCCTTCGATTCGATGCACAGAAAAAACCGGTTGCGGCTGGCCAGTGCGAAGCGCGGCACGTTGAACACCGGGTGATACGGCATCGGCAGGCTGTTCAGCGCGAGCATGCCGAGCACGCACGAAAGCGCCGCGCCGAGAATCGTGCATTCGAAGGTGACCGGGATGAACGCCGGCCAGCTCGCGAACGGCTTGCCACCGATGTTCAGCGGATACGTGATGGCCGACACCCAGTATTCGAGTGACAGGCCGCCAAGGCCGCCGAGGATGCCGCCAATCAGGACGATCAGCGGCAGCTTGCTCTTGGGCGAGCCGAGCGCGTGATGCAGCTCCTCGATCGGATACGGCGAGTACGCGTCCATGCAGCGATAGCCCTCGTGGTGGGCGCGCTCCGTCGCCTCAACCAGCGAGGTCGGATCGTCGAACTCCGCGAGCAGGCCGTGAACGAGCGGCGGACGCTTCATTCGTTCACCTTCGCTTCAGGCAGCATCGCCCGCATCTCGGCGATCGAAATCATCGGCAGGAAGCGCACGAACAGGAACAGCAGCGTCAGGAACAACCCGATCGTGCCCATGAACGTGGACCAGTCCCAGACCGTCGGCGAGTACATGCCCCACGACGACGGCAGGAAGTCCCGGTGCAGGCTGGTGACGATGATCACGAATCGCTCGAGCCACATCCCGACGTTGACGACGATCGAGATGATGAAGAGGAGCGGCACGTTGAGCCGCACCTTCTTCAGCCACAGCAGCTGCGGGATGACGATGTTGCAGAGGATCAGCGACCAGTAGGCGATCGCATACGGCCCGACCAGCCGGTTCAGCGGTACGAAGCCTTCGTACTTGTCCGCGCTGTACCAGGCGATGAACGCCTCGGTCAGGTAGCCGTAGGCGACGATCAGGCCGGTCACGAGCATCACCTTGGCCATGTTCTGCAGGTGACGCATGGTGATGAAGTCTTCGAGCTTGTAGATGGCGCGGATTGGAATCGCCAGCGTCATCACCATCGCGAAGCCGGAGTAGATCGCGCCGGCGACGAAGTAGGGCGGGAAAATCGTGGTGTGCCAGCCCGGCAGAATCGACACCGCGAAGTCGAAGCTGACGACGGTGTGGACCGAGACGACCAGCGGCGTTGCCAGTCCCGCGAGCAGCAGATACGCGGTCTCGTACTGGTGCCAGTGGTGCGCTGACCCGCGCCAGCCCATCGCCAGCAGCCCGTAGATGAAGCGGCCCACTTTCGACTGCGAGCGATCGCGCAGCGTGGCGAGGTCGGGAATCAGACCGACGAACCAGAACAGCGCCGACACAGTCGCGTAGGTCGAGACCGCGAACACGTCCCAGATCAGCGGGCTGCGGAACTGCGGCCAGATGTTCATCGTGTTCGGGTACGGGAACAGCCAGTACGCGAGCCACGGGCGGCCGGTGTGGAACAGCGGAAAGATGCCGGCGCAGGCGACCGCGAACAGCGTCATCGCCTCCGCAAACCGGTTGATCGACGTGCGCCACGACTGTTTCAGCAGCAGCAGCACTGCGGAGATCAGTGTGCCGGCGTGCCCGATGCCGATCCACCAGACGAAATTGGTGATGTCGAACGCCCAGCCGACCGGGACGTTGTTGCCCCAGATGCCGATGCCGGTCATCACCAGGTTGGTCAGCGATGCCAGCAGCACCAGCGTGAACAGCAGCGCCACGCCGAAACCGGCGTACCAGCCCATCGACGTCTTTCTGGTGAGGACAATGGCGCTGATCTGATCGGTGACGGTGCCGAAGGTGTGGCCCGGCGCGAGCACCTGAGAGCGTGATGAGGTCGGCTCAGCCATGCCTATTCACCCAGCTCGGGATTGACGTTGCGGACGACGCCGAGATACGTCGTGCGTGGGCGCGTGTTCAGTTCGCCGAGCAACTCGTAGTTGCGGACTTCGGCCTTCAGCTTCGAGACGCGGCTCGATGGATCGTTGAGGTTGCCGAAGACAATCGCGTCGGCGGGGCAGGCCTGCTCGCAGGCGGTCTTGATCTCGCCGTCCTTGACGCTGCGGTTGCCCTTTTCCGAATCGATTTTCGCCGCGTTGATGCGCTGCACGCAGTAGGTGCACTTCTCCATCACGCCGCGGCTGCGCACGGTGACGTCGGGATTACGACCGAGCTTGAGGCTCGGCGTGTTCCAGTCCTGATAGAGCAGGAAGTTGAAGCGGCGGACCTTGTATGGACAGTTGTCCGAGCAGTAGCGGGTGCCGACACAGCGGTTGTACACCATGTCGTTCAGCCCTTCCTGGCTGTGCGACGTCGCGCCGACGGGGCACACCACCTCGCATGGTGCGTTCTCGCACTGCATGCAGGGCACGGGCTGAAAGAAGGTTTCCGGATTGTCGACAGTGCCGCGGTAGTAGGTATCCACGCGCAGCCAGTGCATCTCGCGGCCGCGCATCACCTGGTCTTTTCCGACCACCGGGATGTTGTTCTCCGCCTGGCAGCCGACTACGCACGCGTTGCAGCCGATGCAGGAGTTGACGTCGATGGCCATGCCCCACTTGTAGCCCTCATAGGGCATGTCGGGGTAGAGCGTGATGATCTTCGGTGGCGTTTCGTCGCCTTCGCGAATCGACTTCGGATCCTTGACGTATTCCTCGCGCGTCACCGCGCGCACCATCCCGCGGCCTTCCATCAGGTGGTGATACTGCGTGCAGGCGAGCGATGCTTTCTCGCCGGTGAGCACGATTTCCGCGCCGAGGCCGAAATTCGGCGCGTCGGAAGTCCTGATGGCGTTGGCGTTGAATCCGGCGCCGGTCGCGAGCTGTCCGCCGCGGCTGCGGCCGTAGCCGAGGTGCACGGTCGCGCAATCGTCCGGGTGACCAGGAACGGTGAACATCGTGCCACGGACGGTTCGTCCGCGATATTTCAGATCGACGACGTCGCTGATCACGTTGCCGTGTTCGCCGCCGGTCGCTGCCGGGTGTTCACGACTTTGCAGCCTGGCGGCGGTTGCCGGGCTGACCAGGACGGCGTTGTCCCACGTCAGCCGCGTAATCGGCTTGGGCAGTTCCTGCAGCCAGCCATTATTGGAAAACCGGCCATCCAAAACGCACGGATCGTTCCTGAATGAGATCTCGAGGCCGGTTTGCGGCAACGCAGATTGCAGGCTGCTGATTGCAGATTCCTTCGCGCTCACGCTCTTCGGCGCAAACGCGGTGTTCGGCACGACACCGTCGTGCAGCCAGCGCCGCCAGGCGGAATCGTCCTTCTCGATCTTCCAGTGCTCGCGAACGATCTCGTAGGCGGAGCGCTCCGGGCGATCGGTCAACGTCGCCATCACTTCGTGAGCCGACTTGCCGCCGTAGAGCGGCGCGATCAACGGCTGCACGATTGACGCGGTGCCGTCGAACCCGCGTGCGTCACTCCACGACTCGAGGAAATGCGCCTCGGGTATTTGCCACTGGCAGCGCTGCGCCGTTTCGTCGTTGTAGAGACTGAGGTGAGCACGAAGCTGCACCTTGTCGAGCGCGGCCGAGAACGCGAGGTCCACCGGCGCCGTGTACACCGGATTGCCGCCGAGAATCAGCAGAACATCGACCTTGCCGGCATTCATATCGGCGACCAGTGTCCGCAGTGACTCGAGCTGGTTGGTCGGCTCGGCTTCGATCGTCTGGGTGTAGACGACCGTCTTGCCCTCGTTGCCCAGTTCCTGGTTGATGACATGCGCCAGCACGTGGACTGCCGCCGGCTGCTGTTCGCCGGCGATCACGAGGCTGCGACCGCGATGCGCGCGCAGGTCTTTCGCGAGCGCCGCAATCCACTTCTGCCCCGCAGTGCCAAAGCCCGAATCCGTTTCGGCACTCCCGCGCAACGCAGCCGCGATCGCTCGCGCCGCGCTTGCAACCTGACTCGGCTTGAGCGGCAGACGATGGTCGGCCTTGGCGCCGGTGGATGTCGGCATGCTCTCGATCGCATACAGCCGGTTCATGCGCTCGGCGTCCTTCGGATTCCGGCGAGCGGCGAACTGACGAGCGTACGCCAGTGCACCCGAACCGCTCGACAGAAAGTCGGCGTCGAGCGAGACGATGACGTCCGCCTGATCGAAGCGGTACTGCACGTCGACGTACTCGCCGAACGCGAGCTTGGTGCCGGCGCGGGCGTTGTCACAGCTGGCGGGATCCCACTGATGCCACTTCGCCGACGGATAGCGCGCGAGCACGTCGCGGATCTGAGCGGCGAGCGTCGGTGAGTTGACCGATTCGGTCAGGATGCGGAGCCCGGCGCCTTTGAGCGGTTGCTGCGCGGTGAGCGCTGCGCGCATCGCGCCGATGAACGCCGACCACGGCCGGATGTCGCCGACGTTGGTCAGCGTCTGGAGGCGATCAGGATCGTAGAGTCCGAGCACCGCGGCCTGCGCGAACACGTCAGTCGCGCCGAGACTCCCGGGGTGCAACGGGTTGCCCTCGATCTTGGTGGGTCGCCCCTCGTGGCTCTCGACCAGCAGCCCGGTGGCGACGCCGCCGAGTGTCATCGCGGTCGCGTAGAACAGCGGCTTGCCGGGGATCAACTCCTCCGGCTGCTTCACGTACGGGATGATTTTTTCCGTCGGCTGCTTGGTGCACGCAGTGACGCCGGCGAGCGCGATCGACGCGCCCATCAGCTTCAGGAACGAACGCCGTGCGACCGGATCGGTGATCGCCTCGATCTCCGACGGGAACTCGTTGTAGAGATGCTCCTGGAACGCCGGGTCTTCCGCCTGCTCGTCGAGCGTCCGCCAGAACACAGGGGCTGGGGCCTTGGGGCTCGAGGCTGGGTCGCGCTCTTCGGAGCCCGGAGTCGCACGCGACAACGCCCGGCGCAATTCGCTATTCATCGGTGACACGTCGAGCAGCTGGTGAGCTTCTGAATCTGGTATTCCGCGACCAGTTTCTGGCCGAGCGCGTCCTGATCGGCGGGCGCCTGGTAGTCAACGCTGAAGACGGCGCTGCGCGGCCGGACGTACTTCTCCGGGTTGCGGTGACAGTCGAGGCACCACTCCATCTGGAGCGAGTTCTGCTGGTACATCAGCGGCATGCGGTCCACCTGACCGTGACAGGTGGTGCAGCCGACACCTTTGTTCACGTGAATACTGTGGTTGAAGTAGACGAAGTCGGGCAGATCGTGCACCCGCGTCCACTCAATCGACTTGCCGGTCCTGAAGCTGTCGCGGACCGGCTCGAGAAACGGGCTGTTGGAGAAGATCTCCGAATGACAGTTCATGCAGGTCTTGGTCGGTGGAATTCCCGCGAAAGACGAATCCTCGACCGAGGTGTGGCAGTAGCGGCAGTCTATGCCGTTGCCGGCGACATGGCGCTCGTGACTGAACTGGATCGGCTGTTCGCGCGCGGTACGTGCGTCGGTGATCCAGGGCGAGCGGTTGACCTCCGCGAGCAGGCCGAGCAGGCCCGCGACGAAGAACACCGCTCCGAAGATGCTGACCCGAGCAATCGTGTTGGCGCTGCGATGAAAGATCTGCGACATCGGTCGGCTACGTGCGAAGCGAGAAAACCGCGTAACGTCGGACTGAATGCCGACGAGAGAACGCGCCGCCGGGCTGAAAAACCTTCCGAGCTTACTGCCTTTTGTTTCGCGATCGCTGAATCTATTTTGTGAAACTTTTCACGAGAAGTCAAAGCCTCTGCGAAAATTAGCAGTCCACGGACTTATTTCGGCGTCTGCTCCCAGACGTAGGCATGCCCTCGCGCATAGCGCTCGAACCACTCCAGTTCGACGTTGGCCTTGTAGATGAGGTGGCGCAACTCGCCCCACTGATGACCCTCGCGCGGCGCGACATACAAATGCGTCGGCACATGATTGCCGACCAGCGCGCGATACATCTCGACCGACTGCGGCAGCGGCACGCGCGGATCGTTCTCGCCCACGAAGAAAATTGTCGGCGTGGTCACGTTCGCGACGTCTTTCAGCGGCGAATGGTCCCAGAAGGCGCTGATTGGCGCGTTCTTCTGCCACGGAGTGCCGCCGAACCACACGTCGCGGCTCGCCCGCGTGTCGCTTTGCCCGTACATCGAGATCCAATCCGCGACGCCCGCGCCAGAGGAGGCGGCCTTGAAGCGATTGGTCATCGTGATCAGCTTGTTCGCCAGATGGCCACCGGCGCTCCAACCCATCAGGACCATCCGATCGGGATCTGCGAGTCCCTTCCGGATCAACTCGTCCACCGCGGTCATGATGTCGCCCTGCATGTGTTCGAAATAATGGCCGACGAGGTCGCGGTAGACCGCGTTGGAGTAACCCGAGCTGCCCCGATAGTTGGGCCGTAACACGAGATACCCCTTCGCCGCCAGTACCGGAAAGAAATTCTGCAGCAGACCGGTGCCGGCGCCGAACTTGTCCGAATCCGTCGGTCCGCCGTGCATCTGCACGACCAGTGGATACCGCGTGCCGGGCTGATAGTCGATCGGATAGAACAGCACGCCTTCGACCGGGACACCGTCGGTGCCCTTCCATTCGATTCGTTCCTGGCGCGGCAGCGCGGCGTCGCGAGCCAGCGCGTCGTAGACACCGGTGATCCGAACCGGCGCCTGGGGGGAACCGGTCAAGGGCAGCGTCCACACATCTCCGAATCGCGTCGGCTCGTCGAGCTGCACCACAATCTTGCCGGCCGTGGGTACGATCTGCCAGCCGCCGCCAATGGCGGGGATGAAATGCTCACCGTCAGTCAGCTGAGTCGTTGTGTGTGACCTGGGGTCGATTCGGAATATCTCAGCGTGCACGCCCATGTTGACGACAGCGACAATCGCCCCGTCGGGCGCCCACTGCGCATCGTCGATCGCATACTGAAATTCGGGCAGCAGCACGCGCGGAGTGCCGCCGCCAGTCGGCACCACGAAGAGCTTGGTGTTGTAGTACGGCTCGAGTCGATCGTTGGCATCGGCAAGAAACAGCAGTTGTGTGTTGTCCGGCGAGAGCGCCAGGCTCCGTTCATCGACGTTGTTGCTGGTAAGTGCCCGCGGGTGCCCGCCGTCGGCGTCCATTACCCAGGATTCGCCTCGAATGATGTCCTCGAGCGCCGGTGACGGTGCCCGCTGCAGAGCGATGCGGGTATCGTCGGCCGAGAACCGGTACTCGAGCACGGAGGTGTCGCCGGTGGTGACTTGTGTCTCGACGCCAGTCGCGAGGACGAACCTCCAGAGCTGACGCGGTCTGGTGTCCTCATCGAGGGCGTACACGTCACCGCTGGCGCGATCGCGCTCACGTTCCTCCGGCGTGCGAGGATCCGAAGCGATGAAGTAAACCGCCGCGCCGTCGCTGGTCCATGCCGGCGCGCTGACGCCGGTCGCGTGATGGGTGAGCGGCCGCGGTTCGCCCCCGTCAGCCGCCAGGAGCCAGATTTGTCCCTCGCGCAGGAACAGCAGCGTTTTGCCGTCCGGCGACCAGCGCAGGGAATTGGGAGCCGGGATCTCGCCGCCTTCGCTGAAGGTCAGTTGCTTCGGCGCGCCCCCCTCGACCGCCTGCCGCCACAGGTGAAACACCGGGCGGCCGGCTTTCCAGTCAGGCGCGCTCAGGAAGTAGGCGAGGGTTCGTCCGTCGGGCGACAGCTGGGGCGCGAGGAGGCGGGGAAGTTCTGCGAGGTCAACCAGCGTCATCGGCCGGCGGGCCTGAGCGTGCGGCGACGCCAACAAGGTCAACGCCGCGAGCAGCGTCGCGCCGGCGCCTCGCGCCACCTGACGAGGAGCCTTCATGCCGACCGCTCGAGGACCATCGACGTGCCGCCGCTACTGCTGGTCGGTGGTCGTCTTGATGTCTTTCCGCTCGTCGCCGGGTGCCTTCTCCCAGGTGAACGGTCTTTTCGTCGCGTATTTCTCAAACCATTCGATTTCGGCATTCAATTTATATAGCTGGTGGCGGAGCTCGCCCCAGCCATGCGGTTCCCTCGGCGCAACGTAGAGGTGCGTCGGGACACCATTACTTTTCAGCGCGCGATACATCTCAATCGACTGCGGCATCGGCACGCGCGGATCCTTCTCGCCGACGAAGAAGATCGTCGGCGTCTTGACGTTGGCCACGTCCTTCAAGGGCGAGTTGTTCCAGTACACGTCAATCGGCGCGTTCTTCTGCCAGGGCGTACCACCAAACCACGGTGTCCGCGGATAACGCATGTCACTCTGCGCGTACATCGACACCCACTGCGCGACACCCGCCCCGGTCGAAGCGGCCTTGAAGCGATCGGTGAAGGTGATGATCTTGTTCGTCATGTGACCACCCGCGCTCCAGCCCATCTTCACCATGCGATCGGGGTCGGCGATGCCGCGGCGAATCATCTCGTCCACGCCGGCCATCACGTCGAGATGGGCGTTCTGAAAGTAGTGGCCGACCATGTCGCGCAGGAACGCGTCGCCGTACCCGGTGCTGCCGCGATAGTTCGGCTGCAGGCTCACGTAGCCTCTGCCGGCCAGCACCTGAATCTCGTAGGCCATCGATCCGACCCCGTACTTGTCGGCGGCCTGCGGTCCTCCGTGCGTCATGACCGCGAGTGGATATTTCTGGCCGGCCCGATAGTCGATCGGGTAGGTGACGATGCCCTCGATGGTGACACCGTCGGCGCCTTTCCATTGAATCGCTTCCTGCCGACCGAGCGAAAAGTCTCTGGCGAGGTAATCGAACACGTGGGTAATCTGTTTCGGCGCGGTGCCGGAAGCAGTCATCGTGAAGACCTCGCCTCCACTTGTCGAATCCGCCATCGTGAAGGCGAAGACGTCAGAGCCGGAGGCGGATCTGGTCGCCGAGAACGAGGCGATGCTGTGCTTGCCGTTGGTGATCTGACGCGGAGATCCACCGGACACCGGCACGCTGAAGAGCTCCTCGTGGACGCCGAGATTGGCGAGGAAGTAAACCGTTTTTCCATCGCGAGACCACACCGCCCGGTTCACATCGTATGGTTCGTGTTCGCCGACGAGGATCCGGGCGGCGCCGCCTGTCGCCGGCACCAGAAACAACTTGCCGTTGTAGTAGGTCTCGAATTTCGCGTTGGCGTCCGAGATGAACAGCACTTGTGAATCGTCAGGGGAAACCGCGGCGCCGGTTTCGGGCACGGTGTTGGTGGTCAGGCGTCGCGGGTTCGATCCATCAGCGTCCGCGATCCACACCTCGCCTTCGTCCGCGGCGCCCAGCAGCGGCGTCGGGGCGCGATGGAAAGCGATCTTCCTGCCGTCTTCAGAGAGCTCGTAAGAGGTGACCGAGAAGTCGCCGGAGAGGATCCTGGTTTCCTGCTTCGATCCGACGTTCACATTCCAGAGCTGCGCCTGCTTGTAAGTCTCATCGTAGAGATACACATCGTCTTTGACCTTGTCGCGCGCCTTCTCGTCGGCCGTCTTCGGATCGGCGGCGATGAAATACAGGGCTGAGCCGTCTGGCGTCCACGACAACTCGGACACCACGCTCGCGTGCGTGGAGAGCTGGCGCGCCTCGCCACCGTCGGTCGGCAGCAGATAAATCTGCGCGAATTCGTTGTCGCCGCGCTTGGCGACGAACGCAATGGTCTTTCCGTCAGGGGACCAGCGCGGATCGTTCTCGCCGTCCGCGCCGCTGGTCAGCTGAACCGTCACGCCATCGTCAACCGCCGCGCGCCAGAGGTGAGAAACGCGGCGTCCGCTCTTCCAGTCAGAATCGCCCCGCGTGAAGACGACGCTTCGGCCGTCCGGGGAGACCTGGGGATCGGAGACCCGCGGCACGTTCAACAGATCGACGATACCCATAGGGCGGGGGGACTGTGCCCGGCCGGAGACGGTCAAGGCGAGGAGGGCCGGTCCGATGATCGCGAGGCTGCGGAAGCGGCTCATCATGAAGAGCTCCATCTGCGGCGCGGATTTTCGCGCCAAAAAGGGCTGAGACCATGGATACTATCCGAACTGCTGGGAGGGCGCGACATGAAGCTGGCGACTGTTCTGGCCGTTGTACTTGCCTTCGCCGTACCGGCTGCCGCGAAGGATTTCCCTGCGGCGGTCGAAGGCGATTTCGTCATCAGCAACTTCGCCTTCGACACCGGCGAAACGCTGCCGAGGCTCAATCTCCATTACCGGACGATTGGTACACCTCAGCGCGACTCGTCCGGCATGGTTCGAAACGCCGTACTGATCCTTCATGGCACGGGGGGAACGGGCGCCGCATTTCTGTCGCCGACGTTCGGCGGAGAACTGTTCGGCGCCGGGCAGCCTCTCGACGCGACGAAGAATTTCATCATCCTCGCTGACGCCATCGGTCACGGCAAGTCGAGCAAGCCCAGCGACGGCCTGCACGCGAAATTCCCGAAATATACCTACGACGACATGGTCCGTTCGCAGCACGCGCTGCTGGTCGACGGACTCAAGGTGAACCACCTGCGCCTCGTGCTCGGGACCTCGATGGGCGCGATGCACTGCTGGATCTGGGGCGAGATGTATCCGGACTTCGTCGATGGTCTCGTTCCGCTGGCCAGCGTGCCGACGCAGATCGCCGGACGCAACCGGGTGATGCGAACGATGATCATGGACAGCATCACCAGCGACCCGGCGTGGAAGAACGGCGAGTACACCGAGCAGCCGCGTCAGGGGTTGACCGGTGCGGTCAATATTCTGATGATGATGACGAGCAGCCCGATTGGCTGGCACAAGGCCGGGCCGACGCGCGACGCCGCGGACGCCTACTACGCCGAGCAGTTGAAGTCGCGATTCGCCGCCAACGACGCCAACGACATGCTCTATCAGTTCAACTCGTCGCGTGACTACGACCCGTCCGCGAAGCTCGAAACGATCACCGCCCGGCTGCTCGCGATCAATTCGGCCGACGATGTGGTGAACCCGCCCGAACTTGGGCTGATGGAGAAGCTGATCACCCGGGTCAAGCACGGACGCTACCTGCTGCTGCCGACCAGCGACAAGACCCGTGGGCACGGCACCCATTCGCTGCCGGCGATCTGGGGACCGTATCTCGCGGACTTCCTCAAGGAACTGACGCCGGCGATGTCTCAGTAGAAAGGGCGGAGCAGGCTTCGCCCGACATCAATCATGAGTGACGATCGCAAGTACCGCCAGCGCGGTTATCAGGACGAACCCAGGTCGCGTGGACCGAAGGGGCCGTCGGCGCCGAAGCCGCCGCAGGAGCGTGCGCCGGGACGGCTGCTGCAGGATCCCGCCGGGCCGAAAACCCCGAACCTGATGGCCGCGCACGAAGTGTTCCGCTGCACGCGCTGCGGCAACCGGCTGGCCGTACCAGTCGAGATGGAGGCGCGCTGTTCGAAATGCGGCGTTGCGATTCACAGCTGCATCCAGTGCGTGTCGTTCGACACGAGCGAGCGATGGGAGTGCACGCAGGCGGCGAAACTGTCGTCGCGCGTGGCGCCGAAGGACGAGCAAAACAGCTGCACGTTGTTCGCCGCGCGCACGACCATCGAACGCCAGACTGGCACGCCACCGAGCAGCGGGTCGTCCGGTCCGAGCAACAGCGCCAAGCAGGCGTTCGACGACCTGTTCAAATAGGGGCTGGGGCTCGGGGCTGGGGTGAGCGCCTCTGGCGAGCCGTCCTCAGTACCTGGATCTTTGTGCCCGGTCCGTACCTTGTCCCTGGTCCGTTGTCCTTGTCATCGCGGCGCGGAATCCTGGACCGAGGACACCGGGACCATGAACGGACCAAGAACCAGGCACCAAGCACGAGGGACTTAGCTCCCCCAGCCCCTAGCCCCCAGTCCCCGTCAGCTGTCACAATCGATCCATGCCGCTGCTTGCTCCCGCCGATCAGGAAAAACTGCGCGAGTCGTTCGAGGAAATGACCGCGCCGGTTCGACTGCTGCTCTTCACGCAGACGTTCGACTGCGACACCTGCCTGCAGGCGCGGCAGATTCTCGACGAGCTACCGCCGTTGTCCGACCGGATCACGATCGAGGAAGCGAACGTGCTGATCGACAAGGATCGGGCCGCGGCCTACGGGATCGATCGCGCGCCGGCGGTGGTCGTGCTCGGCGTCGAACAGAGCGGCGAGGTTCGCGATTCGAGGATCAGGTTCCTGGGCGCACCGAGCGGATACGAATTCGTTTCACTGGTGCAGGCGATCCTGCTGGTCGGCGGGCACGGCTCCAATTTGACGGACGCGAACCGCGAACGAGTGTCGGCGGTCGGCACGCCGGTCACGATGCGCGTGTTCTCGACCCCCACCTGTCCGCACTGCCCACGCGCTGTCAGCCTCGCAAACGAGATGGCGTTCGCCAACCCGAACATCACCGCCTTCGCCGTCGAGGCGACGTCGTTTCCGGATCTGGCGCGCAGTTATCGCGTCACCGGAGTGCCCAAGACGGTGGTCAACTCCGCCGCGGCGAGCGAGGACATCGAGATTCTCGGTGGACTGCCGCAGGACGAGTTCATTCAATACGCGCTGGCGGATTTTCTCGAGAAGTAAGAAACGGTTTCGTGTTACTTCGTGCTCTTCGTGTCTTCGTGAGGAAGATCAGGCCGCAATAGCCAGAACGCCAGGCCGAACGCCGACCAGGCGGCGAACGCGATCCACTCAGGTCGCGTGAAACTGCCCGGCACGCTCGGAACGACCTTCATCAACACGATCGCCACGCTGACCATCACGCCGGCCCACGCCATCGTCACCGTCTCGTGCGGCTGCCGCCGCAGCAGGTACGCCGCACAGGCGGATAACCAGCCGACACCGACCGCGAGCGAACCGACCTCGGTGACCGGCACCAGAATCGCGTCGCCGAACATGGCCGCAGCGGCCGTCAACAGCGCCATCAGGGTGATCGCGACGACCGGGGTGCCGAAAGTCGCGTGGACGCGGCCGAGCGATGGGTGGACGAGGTTGCGGCGGCCGATGGCGTAGAGCATCCGGGTTGCGGCGACGAAGTTGCCGTTGAAGATCTTCAGCAGCGACAGGAACGCGCCGAACAGAATGAGCTGGGCGATCGCGTGCGATCCGAACGTGCGCTCGAACGCAACCTCGGTGCGGACGTGTCCCGAGACGATGTCCTGCCAAGGGTAGACGTAGGTCACGACCGCGATGATGATGACGTAGAAGAGAAATCCGGCCGTCAGCGCCGCGTAGATGGCGGTCGTGAAATTGCGCGGGTCGAATCCAGCTTTCGCTTCCTCGGATCCCTTCGCGACCGATTCGAATCCGGTCATGAAGTACGGCACGATCTGCAGCACCAGAAAAATCGAGAGGAACATCCCGCCGGAGCCCGGGCGCGGGAACAGCGGCAGCATGTTCGCGGACGTCCCCTTGGCGAATCCGAGCAGCGTGAAGATCGCGAAGGTGGCGAGCAGGCCGAACGTCATGACGTCCTGAAAGACGCCGCTTGGCTTGATGCCGCGGTAATTGACGCCGGCAACCAGAGCGGTCAGTGCCAGGCCGACCGCCAGGCGCGGTGCGTAGATCGGGCTGCCGCCGATGACGTACAGCTGATAGCTGTTCAGCGCCGGAAACACCCGCGCCAGCAGGTTGCCGGTCGCGACCGCCTCCCACGGACACACGATCGCGTACGACAGGATCATCGTCCAGCCGGCGCCGAAACTGACGAACGGCGGCATCACGCCTTCGGTGTACGCGATCTCAGCACCGGCATCCTGAATTCTGGTGACCAGCCGACCGTAGGTGTGAGCGATCGGAAACAGCAGCAGCCCCCCGAGCAGGAATCCGAGCATCCCTCCGCCGGGTCCGCCGCGCGACAGCCAGTCGTCCATCAGGACGAGCCAGCCGACGCCGATCATCGTGCCGAATCCGAACGTGAAGTACTCGACCGTGGAAAGGCTGCCGTGCAGGCGTTCGCGCGCCATCAGTATCGGAGCCGGAGCATCACCGGAGGTGCGCCGCCATGGGGGATCACAATGAACAGGTTATCGAATTCGGTATCCGCGATCGTGACCGGCACGGTAACGCCCAGAGCACGAAGCACGTCAGGCACGCTGTTCGAGTGACCGACGATGAGCAGGCGATCGCGCGGACCGGTGCGGTGAACGGCCGCGAGCAGCGCGGATGTGTCGCTGGCCGGGATGACCGTCGGCGTCACCGCGATCTCGCCGGCGAGCGGGGCCGCAGTTTGCATCGTGCGCTGGAGGTTGGTCGTGAAGATCTGTGTGATGCCGGCGTCGCGAAGCCATGAAGCGAGCCGCTTTGCGCGGGCCTTGCCGGCTGCCGAGAGCGGCGAGTCCGACGCCGTGCTGGCACGCTCGGCGTGGCGCACAAGATAGATCGCTTCCTGACCGCTGGCGCAAGGCGCCGCGGCGGCGATCAGCAACGCGACCAGGACGCCGGCGGCTCGACTCACGCCGTGACTATACAATCAGGTTGATGGTGCATCAACCGCGCGAATCGCGATCCACGCGGGACTGGTGCGCAGGTGTCGATCGCTGAGGCCTTCCGTTCCATGCGCCGCATCGTTTGTCTCGGCGACAGCCTGACCTCGGGCCACGGCATCGGTAGCGGTGCCGCGTATCCAGCGCTTCTGCATCGGATGGTACGCCGTGCGGGATTCCCGTACGAAGTGGTGAATGCCGGCGTATCTCGGGAGACGTCTGCCGACGCGCTTCGTCGCCTTGATGGCGCGCTGGCCGGCGAGGTTCGCGTGCTGATCGTCGCACTTGGCGCGAACGACGGATTGCGAGGCGTGCCGGTCGCGCAGTTGACCTCCAGCCTGAGCCGGATCATCGAGGTGGCACAAGGCAGGACGATTTCGGTGCTGTTATGCGGAATGGAGGCGTTGCCAATCCATGGGTGGGCCTATACGACCGCGTTCCACAATGCCTACGTAGACCTGGCGCGCCGTTACCAGACCCCGCTGGTGCCGTTCGTGCTGGCCAATGTCATTGGAAAGTCCCACCTGATGCAGCCCGACTTCATCCATCCCAACGCCGAGGGTGCGCGCGTCATCGCGGACGCGATCTGGCCTTATCTCGAGCGGATTCTGGCCCAGCCGCTCGCGTCGCCGCCACCGGATCTCTGACACCACACCTACGGAGGTTTCCGATCGACGCGCTCGCACAGCCTGCGTGTTAGCATCCGGCGATGCGTCGATTCCTCTGCTGCGTCCTCCTGGTGGCCGCGTCAGCGTCGTTCCGCGCCGCCGCGCCCATTCGCTATCGCCTGTCGTTTCCCGAGCCGGAGCACCGCTGGATGCAGGTCGAGGCCTCTTTCACTGAGCTCCCCACAGGAACGCTCGAACTTCGCATGAGCCGCTCATCGCCGGGTCGCTACTCATTGCACGATTTCGCGAAGAACGTGTACGACGTGCGAGCCTTCGACGGAGACGGCCGCGAGCTCGCGACTGGCAGGCCCGATCCGTACGGCTGGAATGTCTCCGGCCACGGCGGCACGCTGACCGTGAAGTACAAAATCTACGGCGACCGTGTGGACGGGACTTACCTGGCGGTTGACACCACGCACGCACACATCAACATGCCGGCAGCGATCATGTGGGCGCACGGCCTCGACGATCGGCCAATCACGATGACGTTCGAACCGCCGCCCAACCTGCACTGGCAGGTGGCGACGCAGCTGCACCCAGGATCGACGCCATTCGAGTTCACCGCGCCGAATCTTCAGTACCTGATGGACAGCCCGACGCAGTTCGGTCCGGTGGCGATCCGGACGTTCAAGGTCAACGACAGCACCTTCCGCTTCTCGCTCCACCACACTGGCACCGACGCCGAGCTCGACGCGTACGTCAAGGACGTCGAGAAGATCGTCCGTCAGGAGGGCGCCATCTATGGCGAGTATCCGAAGTACGAGCCGGGCTACTACACATTTCTGGCCGACTATCTGCCATACGCCAGCGGCGACGGCATGGAGCATCGTAACAGCACGGTGATCACGGCCTCGCAATCGATCGCCAACGGACGAGAGCGACTGCTGGACACCGTGGCGCACGAGTTTTTCCACTGCTGGAACGTCGAGCGCATCCGCCCGAAGGGTCTCGAACCTTTCGATTTCGATCGCGCCAATATGTCCGGCGAACTGTGGCTGGCGGAGGGGTTCACGCAGTACTACGGGCCGCTGGTGCTGCAGCGGGCGCAGCTCACCGACATCGCGAGCAGCGGGCGCACGTTTGCGGGACTGATCGAGGCGGTGGCGCAGAGTTCCGGGCATCTGGTGCGAAGCGCGGAAGAGATGAGCCGGATGGCCCCCTTCATCGACGGTGGCCGCACGGTCGATCGCACCAACTGGTCGAATACGGTGATTTCGTATTACCCGTATGGCGGCGCCATCGCGCTGGCGCTCGACTTGACGCTGCGCGATCGAAGCGACGGCAAGATCACCCTCGACGACTTCATGGTGGCGATGTGGCGCAAGTACGGGAAGCCCGGCGGCGGCCGCGAGGGTTACGTCGAGCACCCGTATACCATCGCAGACGCCGAGGCGACGCTGGCCGAGGTCAGCGGAGACCGCGCGTTCGCGCGCGAATTTTTCGCGCGCTATATTCAAGGGCATGACGTGGCCGACTACAGCCGGCTGCTCGCTCATGCCGGCTTCACCGTTCGCAAGCGCAACGCCGGACACGCGTGGCTCGGCGATCTCCGCCTCGAGGTTCGCACCGGCGTGCACGTCGCCAACCTGGTCGCGCCGACCTGGCCGATTTATTCCGCGGGGATCGATCAAGACGATGAGCTGAGAACACTCGACGCCCAGCGAATCGCCAGCGATGGTGACGTCCAGACGGTGTTGCGGCGGCACAAGCCGGGCGACAGCATCGGCGTCGGCTTCGTCGATCGCACGGGTGTCCTGAAAACGACGACGATCACGCTGGTCGAGGATCCACATATCGAAGTGGTTTCCGTCGACTCGCTGACCGCAGCGCAGCGCTCGTTCCGCGAGCGCTGGCTCGGAGCGCGCTGATGGCGTTGCCGTGGCCGCAGCTTATCGACGGAGCGATCGGCGTCATCGATCTGCTGCGCAGCCGGCGCATCCGTTCGCTGACCGCACGTGCCCAGCCGCCGACGGCAGCCGGCGCCGCCGGCCTGACGGCGGTGGTGACGTCTACCGTGCGCGACGAGATCGAGCGGGAGCGTCTGCAACTGCTGCGCGAACGCGACGAACGCGAGCGGGCCGAACGTCAGCGCGCCGAGCTGGCGATGATGCTCGAGTTGCAGCGGCAGGCCGGGGAGCGCGAGATCTCGCGCTTGCGGCTGCTCGCTGGAATAGCCGCGGCAACCTGGATTGCGACGCTGGCGCTGGCGACGATGCACGATCACGCGATGGCGAATGGAATAGTCGCGCGCGTCGTGCTCGGCCTCGGATGGATGCTGCTGCTGGCGGCGTTCGCGCTGTCATTCGTCGCGCAGAACAACGTGGCGAAGTCGCTGACCGCTATGTCATCGGGAGACGCCGGAGCGATGAAACGCGGCGTGTCATCCGGGCTGGCCGGTGGATTCCCGTTGTGGCTGATCGTTGCCGGCTTGATGCTCGCTGGCCTTGCGGGGCTGCTATAAGCATGGATGGCCGGTCCGTCTGAAGGCGGACACTACACCTCGCACCCCGCACCAGAATAACTACATCGGCCCCGCCATCCGCATGTTCCACATCCGGCCCATGTGGCCGACCGGCGGTCGTACCCGGATGAACACGTGTGCCGAGACAGGATGGTCGCCGTATTCCGGGCGGAGCGCGTCGGGCACGCCGTAGAGCTGCAGGTCGGCGCCAATGCCGAATTCGAAGCCGCGCACGACGGCGAAGTCGCGGACGGCGCCGAGGGTGAGCGCGTTGACCCTGCTTGGAGGGAGGTTTGGCCCCAACTCGAGCGCGACGTTGTTGGTCAACAACGCGGTCTCCGTGTCCACCGACTCGAAACGGCCATAGATCGACGTGCGTCCACGCCGGTCCTCGGCTTCCGCCAGGTACGCAGCGTAGGTGCCGATCTCCTTCTGGTTCAGACCGAACGCCAAGGTCAGGGCGGTGAAACCCGTTGGCCGCCGTTTGAACCACGATCCAGATCCAGTGGTTCTTCTGATCGCGCCAGGCTCGAGCGGTTCGGGATGTTTCAGAAATCCGTGAGATACCTGAAACTGCCATTCAGGTGACGGCTCGTACCACAGCCGTGCGGACCACGAGTCGAGCGGACCCGGGTCCATGAGATCCCAGCGGTTCTCGTCCGGTTCCGTACCGTTGAAGAGCGAGCCCTCGATCGTCCACGGACCGTGATCGAGACCGGCGGTGATCACGCCCATCGAAATGTGAGTCGAGTCGAGGGTGTGATGAGCGAGTGGTGCCGTGGGGTTGTCGGCCGCCGACGCACGGTGCATGTACGCGACCGGGCCCAGGGCGGCTTCACCGACCGGCGCGCCGGCGATGGTGAAGCCGCTGCGATAGTCGATGGGAATCCGCCACGCCACCGACGCCTGCATCAGGAAGTCGTGCGGATGCTGCCAGTCAACCAATGGCGCGCCGCGATAGACCTCGCCGACCTGAAAAATCTCGCGATAACCATGCGCCGTGGCTGTCAGCGCATCGAGACTGAGCATGCCGGTCAGCGTCAGCTTTCCGGGCCCCGCCGTGCGGCTGGCCATCCCCATCCACCAGTTGGTGGACTTGAACTCGTCGCCGCCGCGCGGGCTGCCCTGATGGTTGTAAGTCGCGAACAGAACGCCGTCGGACATCAACATCCACGGCGACGGATCGTCCTGCGCGTGCGCCGGCACAGACGCGAACGCCAGACTGATCAGCCCTAGAACCAGAACACGAGTACGCACCAACGGATCTCCTCGGGGCGGAGACGGCTCCGCCCCGCCTGGACGTCGAAAAATGAGGACGTCGAACATCTACGCGCCGATCGGCGCGCCAGAAGGCGGGAATCAGATCCGCAGCACGAGCGATCGGGTCGACGGGGACATTGGCGGGAGCGAAACACTGACGTCGCGCAACCGCGCCGAGGTCGCGCGAACGACGCCCGTAGCCGGCACGGCAGCGAGTGCGAGCACCGGCGAGATCGGGCGCGATACATCGACGGCGGCTCGGATGACACCGTTGCGGGCGATGGTGTGATCGTGTCCGCAATGACTGGGTGTAGAGGGTGGCGCCGGGGGCACTGACCCAGCCGACGTGCGTCGAGCGTGCAGCGGGCATTCCGGTGCCGGGCCAGATGCGGCAGTCCTGTTCAGCTCAGTGGAACGCGCAGAGTCGCTGCGTGAATCCACATCACAGCCGAGCCCGCAGATACCACTCGCGGCGGGGACCACGGTCATCACGAACACGAACGCCCAGAGGAGTGCGCGCTTCATTCCTTCGGAAACAGTACACCAGGAGCAAGCTTGAAGTCCGGGTCCAGGGTTCGCTTTACCTCGCGCATCTGGTTGACGCCGTCCCGGCCGTAGAGCTCGATCAACAGCTGTTGCTTGACCGGGTTGCGTCCAACACCGTGCTCCGCCAGCGGCGATCCGCCCAGCCGAATCGCGTCGCCGCCGAATCTGAGAATGGCCTCGCGGCCGGATTCGACGTCGGCCATCGATCGGGGGATCACGTTCGGATGCAGGTTGCCATCCGAGATGTGACCCCAGACGGCGGCGTCGAGATTACGGCGTCGAAACTCCTCGTCGTAGATGGTGAGCAACTCATTCAGGCGTTCGAAGGGCACGATCATGTCGGCCGCGGTCTTCGCGATCCGTGAGTCGATCGCGAGCTTGGCGCGGCCGACACGGGCGTTGACACCAGCGGGGACGGCCTCGCGCAGCGCCAGTAGTTGAGCGGCGCGCGCGGAATCGCCGGGTACGGCAATCTCGACATCGTCCACGACGCCAGCCTCGTCCAGCGCGCGGCAGAATCGAACGAGCGCAGAGTCAGGCGCACCGGTGTCGCGGTATCGACCGATTTCGTCGAATGACTGGGCAGACGTCGTTCCCGCCGGCAGCTCGAGAGTGACGAGCAGCGCCATGGCCGTGCCAGTCGGAATCGGAACGCCGCACTGGCGATCGGCACCGTCCTCACGGAGCAACTCCAGGCAGCGTGCGTCCATGTGCTCGATGGCCGCCACGTCGAGCCCAGAGGTGTCCTTCGTCTGCCACGTGGTGATCGCGTCTTCCCGTAGCCGCCGGACGAAGGTGAGCGCCGCGCCCCGGTCGGCGAACGGCACGAACGCCAGGCACATCGCAGGCCGAACCGGCTGTATCCGCAGGGTGACCTCCGTGATCACGCCAAGTGTCCCCTCCGATCCGATGAACAGATCGATAAGGTCCATGTCCGGCGCGGCAAAATATCCGGCTGACAGCTTCGGGACGCTCGGCATCCGATACGTGGGCACACGGACTCGCGCGACACGATCGGCCAACACCAGATGGAAATATCCATCGACCGCGTGCGTGACGCCGCGTTCGATGTCGAGCACGTCTCCGCTCGCCAGCACTACGCTGATCGCCTGGACCCAATCGCGCGTCGTACCGTGTTTGAAGGTGGACGCGCCAGCCGCGTTGGTGGCAACGATGCCGCCGACGAACGCGCCGGTGAAGGTGGGGGTCGGCGGATAGTAGCGGCCGAGCCGATTGAGTGCGGCGTCCAGGTCGATCAACGTCACGCCCGGTTCCGCGCGTACCCAGTCCGGACCGATCTCGAGAATGCGGTTGAGGCGTGAGGTGCTCAGGACGACGCCACCGGCTGGAGTGGCCCCGCCGGTGAGCGACGACTGGGCGCCGACCGGCAGGACCGTCGCCGCCGAGGTCAGCAGCGCGGCAATCGCCGCTTCCGACGTCGGCGTGGCGACCCCGGTCGCGTGGCCATCCGGGAAATGGGCAGCGTCCTCGAGAAAGGATGCCACCACATCCGTGTCGCTCACCACCGCGGGCGCCGACCACTCGCCCCGCGGACGTCGCGCGTGAATGGTATGGCCGGCCATGGCGCTATATTAGATGCATGCGAACGCTGCTTGTGACCTCGAGCCTGGTGCTGGCGCTGTTCTCCACCGCCACCGCCGCGCAAAATGCCGATGCGATCGACGCGCCGCGGATCACGCAGCAGGCGTTCAAGAAGCTGATCGCGGCACATAACGTCGTGATCGTGGACACGCGTCGTGCCGAGACCTTCGCCGAAGGCCACATCCGTGGCGCCTTGTTGCTTCCGCTCGAAGGCAGTCTGACCTGGCCTGACGAGTCCGAGACCGTCGTCGCGCAGTTGATCAAGACCAGGAAGCCGGTTGTGACCTACTGCGCGTGCAGCGACGAGGCCACGGCTGCCCGCGCGGCGTTGATGCTTCAGGCCCGTGGCGTGAAGAGCGTGCAGGCGCTGCGCGGCGGCTGGAACGAGTGGGTGAAGGCCGGCAATCCGGTCGTCAAGACTCCGAAGAGCACGAAGGGAACGAAATAAGCGTCACTTTGCCAGCGCCTTGATCAGGCGATACTGGAATTCCAGCCCCTCGAAATACTGCTTCACGCCGATCCGTTCGTCCCGTCCGTGCGCGCGCACATCGTCGATGTCGCCGAAGGTGCCGTCGACGCCGTAGGTGGGGATTTCGCCGTTTCGCATGTAGAGACCATCGGTCGCGCCCGTGCTCATGACCGGCACGACCACCACGCCCGGGTACATCTCCTTCGTCAGCGACTCGATGATGCCCATCACCTCTGGCCGCAATGGCGACGGCTTACTCGGGTGGGCTTCGTCCACGAATTCGACTTTGATGGCCGGATCCGCCAGCACTTCCGTGAGCTTGTCTTTCACTGCGACGGGCGATTCGCCGGGCAGGATCCGGCAGTTGACGTTCGCCGTCGCCAGCTGCGGCAGCGCGTTCTGCGCGTGTCCACCAAGCAGCCGCGTCGCGACGCAGGTCGTGCGCATCATCGAGTTGTAATAGGGCAGGAGCGCTGAGAGGCGGGCGGCGGCGGCCAGATCCGGCGTCTCGCGCGCGACGGCGCGCATGTCCGCCGCAACTTTCGGGTCGCTCTCGACCGCCGCGCTGCGCTCGAAGTACGCGCGCGTCACCTCGTTCAGCTTCACGGGGAATTCGTACGCCGACAGCCGCGTCAGTCCGGCGGAGAGGTGATAAATCGCGTTGTCCTTCACCGGCAGCGAGCTGTGGCCGCCCTTGTTGGTCACCTCGAGGTGGAAATCCTGATACACCTTCTCGCTGGCCTGGACCTCGTTGGTGAGGTACTTGCCTTTTCGGATATTGCCGCCGCCGCCTTCGTTGATGGCGAAGTCGGCCTCGATCAGGTCCTTGTGTTTCTGCACCAGCCATTCCGCGCCGTTGAACGTGCCGCCTTCTTCGTCGGCGGTCAGCGCGAGAATCAGGTCGCGGTCAGGAACGAAGTGTTCTTCCTTCAGCCGAATCAGGTTGGCGACGAACTGCGAGGCCATCGCCTTGTCGTCGCTGGTGCCGCGGCCGTAGAAAAAGCCGTCCTTCTCGACGAACACGAACGGGTCCATCGACCAGTCCTCGCGTTTCGCCTCGACGACATCAAGGTGGGCGAGGAGCAGGATCGGCCGTCTGGCGCCGGTGCCGCGGTAGCGGGCCACCAGGTTGCCCTTGCGGGGATCCGGTCCGAGCACCTGGACATCAGCCGCGGCGAACCCGGCCGCGGTCAAACGCGCCGCCACCGCTTCTGCGGCGGTGGTCACGTTGCCGGAGGGTGTGTCGGTGGTGTTGATTTCGATCAGCTGCTTGAAGATCTCAACTGCCCTGGCGTCGTTCGGTCCGGATTGTGCGCTCAGAACGCCGACGCCAAGCGTGGCAAGAAGGATCGCGTATTTCATCCGCCGATTATAGGCCTGGCGATCAGCACCGCCGCCTTACGAACTATATATACTTTCAGTGATGCGCTTCGCACCCGAGTATGTCACCTATGTCCTGAACGAGAACTTCGAGGACGCCAAGGAACTCCTGCTGTCGCCGCTGATGGCGATTCACTACGCCCACCTGGTGATGCTCGAGTCGCGAGGAATCGTGTCGGGCGCCGACGCACACGCACTGCGGGTCGCTTTGGACGGCATCTCGCAAGACGAGGTGCGGTCCGTCAAATACGACGGCACCTACGAGGATCTCTTCTTCTACATCGATCGCCTGATCATCCAGGCCTGCGGCGAGGATGTCGCCGGCCGGCTGCACACGGCCCGCTCCCGCAACGACATCGACATGACGATGTACCGGATGCGTCAGCGCGAGTTCATCCTCGGCCTGCTGACTGCCACCTTTGCCATGCGCCGCTCGCTGCTCGATCTCGCCGAGCAGCATCGAGATACCATCCTGGCGCTCCACACGCACACGCAGCGCGCCCAGCCGTCAACGGTCGCGCACTACCTGCTCGCCGTGATCGAACAGCTCGAGCGCGACGGCACGCGCCTGAAGCACGCCTACGAGAGCACGAACCGGAATCCGCTCGGCGCTTGCGCCATCACCGGCACCGGATTTCCGATCGACCGCCAGCTGACCTCGGATCTGCTCGGCTTCAGCGGTCCGACCGGCAACACCTACGGCAGCATCGCCACCGTGGACTACCTGCTCGAGAGCACCTCGGCCACCGCGGTTCTGCTGACCGGCCACGGCCGGTTCGTGCAGGACCTGTTGTTCTGGTCAACCGGCGAGGTCGGCTACGTGCGCTTCGGCGACGGTTTCGTTCAGGGCAGCAGCATCATGCCGCAGAAGCGCAACCCGGTCGCGATCGAACACGCTCGCGCCATCGGCAGCAAGGCGCTCGGCCAGGCCCAGGCGATCGTGCTCTGCGCGCACAACACGCCGTTCGGCGACATCGTCGACACCGAGGACGATCTGCAGCCGCTGGTGTTCGCGATGTTCCGCGACGCCACCCGCGCGGTGAACCTCGTGGCCGCGACGATGACGACCGCGAGGTTCGACGCCGCCAGGCTCGAAGGATGCGCGGGCGCCGGATGGACGACGTTGACGGAGCTGGCGGATACGCTGGTGCGCGATCACGGACTGCCGTTCAAGGCCGCCCATGCGATCGCCGCCCGGTTGATTCAAGGCTGCGAGTCCGCTCCTGGCCGTCCGCTGTCGGAACAACTCGCCGCCGTGTCCGCGGACGTCATCGGCGTGCCGCTCGGATATTCCGAAGAAGCGCTGACGAAAATTCTCAGCCCTCGAAACTTCGTGGACGTCCGCCGCACCCTGGGCGGTCCGGCACCGGAAGAGACCGCTCGCGCGGCGGGTGTGTCTCGCCAGCAGCTCGCCGCCGACGAGCAATGGTGGAGTGAGGCGACCGCGTCGGTCATGCAGGCCGAGCGCTCGCTCAGCGCGAGGAGCGCGGCACTGTGAACATCGAGCGCGACACGCCGATGACGTCCACCTACATCCAGGTGCTGGTGCTCGAGGCGCTCATCCTGGTGGCGCTCTGGGTTTTTGGCCGGATGTTTTCGTGAGCGCGGCGTCGGGTTCCCAGCCCCTGGCTCCTGGCCCCCAGGCCCAAACCCCCAGCCCCTAGCCCATGCGTCCCTTCGACTGGTTCGTCGTCGTCGCCTACGTCGGCTGGATCATCATCGACGGCCTGCGCCGCTCGAAGCACACCGATCAGATCGAAGGCTACCTGCTGGCGAGTCGATCGCTGCCGTGGTGGGCGGTCGGGTTGTCGGTGATGGCGACGCAGATGAGCGCCGTCACGATCGTCGCGACGACCGGACTGGCGTATTCGACGGGTCTCCGCTTTATCCAGAACTATCTCGGCCTGCCGCTGGCGATGGTCATCCTGTCGTTGACCGTGGTGCCGTTTTTCACGCGCGCCCGCGTCTACACCGCGTACGAATACCTCGAGCAGCGGTTCGACGCGCGCACGCGATCGCTGGCGAGTTTCCTGTTCCTGGTCGGACGGGCGATGTCGCTCGGCGTGACGCTGGCCGCGCCGGCGGTGGTGATGTCCACGATTCTCGGCTGGACGCTGCCGGTGACGGTACTGGTGATCTGCGTGCCGATGATCGCCTACACCACGATTGGCGGCGTGCAGGCGGTGGCATGGACCGACGTCAAGCAGATGTTCATCGTCGTCGGCGGGATGAGCGCGGCGGTCGGGATTCTGCTCTACGGCATTCTCCAGCACGTCAGCTTCGGGCAGGCGATTCACCTCGCCGGCGCGACCGGCCGGCTGCAGGCGATCGATTTCCGCTTCAACCTGACCGAGACCTACACGTTCTGGTCGGGCATGATCGGCGGGCTGTTCCTGATGCTGTCGTACTTCGGCTGCGATCAGAGCCAGGTGCAGCGCTACCTGACGCGCCAAGTCGATCGACGAAGCGCGGCAGTCGTTGATGATGAGCGCGTACGTGAAGATTCCGCTGCAGCTGCTGATTCTCGTCGCCGGCGTGCTGGTGTTCGTCTTCTACCTGTTCCAGACGCCGCCGATGCTGTTCAACCGCGTCCACGACGCGGAGATCGCCGCCGGACCGCAGGGCGCGCAGTATGCGGCGCTGCAGCAGACGTTCGATCGGGAAATCGCGACGCGGCGCGACGCGGCCACGCGCAACGACCGCGACGCATTTCTCGCGAGCGAGGAGCGGGTGAAGGACATTCGCGTGCAGGCCGCGGGCGTCGTGCGGCAGGCGACAGGCGACGAGCGCTACAACGACGTCAACTACGTGTTCCCGACCTTCATCACGACGCACTTGCCGATCGGCCTGGTCGGGTTGATGATTGCCGCGATTTTCGCGGCGGCGATGTCGGCGAGCGGCGGCGAGCTGAACTCGCTCGCGACCGCGACGATCATCGACTTCTACCGCCGTCATTTCGTGACCGACGCGCCGGACTCGCACTACCTGCTGGCATCCAAGCTGGCCACCGCCTTCTGGGGACTCTTCGCGTGCATCGTCGCGATGTACGCCGCCAACCAGGGTTCGCTCATCGAGGTCGTGAACCGGTACGGGTCGTTCTTTTACGGATCGCTGCTTGGCGTGTTCATCCTGGCCATCCTGACCAGACGAGCGACCGCCGCCGGCGCGTTCTGGGGCTTGATTTCGGGCATGATCGTCGTTCTGACTGTGGCGTTTACGCTCCCCTGGATAGCCTTTCTCTGGCACAACGTCATCGGTGCGGCAGTGGTCGTCGGCGTCGGCATGACTATCAGTTTTGTCGCTCCGCGTTCCAATTCGGAACACTCGGCCGTCTTCGATACGCGCTGAAAATTCCCATAAATTCACCCGTAAAGCGCTCGCGAGACGTGGGTTAAGTGGCCTCACCCGTGGCGGCGTGTCCCTTGCGCTTACCGGCGTTGATGACCAGAGTTCACAGGCGCCGCCCGAACGAGGCGGGCTACAGCCTGATCGAGATGATGTTCACCGTCGGCATCCTCGGCGTCCTGGGGAGCATGGCGGTGATCAGCCTCGCCGGCGCGCGCCCGGCGCCCTCGGCGATGGCGCCATGCGCGTGGTGTTATCGCAGATGAACACCGCCCGCGAGCTGGCGATCACGCAGCGGAAGAACATGCGCGTGACCTTCACCAACGGCAATACCGTGTCGATCCTGCGCGAAGAAGTGCCGGGGCCGACACTGACCACGCTCTCGGCGATTCCCATGGAGGGCGGGCTGCAAATCACCACGGTGACCAATCTGGCCGACACGCCGGACGCGTTCTGCCTTTCGATCGCGGCGGTCTGTCTTCCCGACCGCGACCGGCACTCCACCCGAGGTGAAATTCAGGCCGGACGGGACCTTCGTCAATCAGGACGGGGCGATTCTCAACGGCACCATCTTCGTCGCGCTCCCAAATCAGGTGTTCGTCATTGGTCACTCGTCGAACAACGTGATGTCGGCGCGCGCGATCACGATCCAGGGCTCGACCGGACGCGTCCGCGGCTATCGATTCGATGGCAGCGGAACCGCACCCGGCTATTGGAAACCGGTGTAACTATGCAACTGTCTTCCGAAAAAGGTTTCTCTCTCGCCGAGACGGTCATCGCGCTCGGTGTCCTGGCGACCGGCGTGATCGGCGCGGCCGGTGTGCTGACGGCGGGCATGGCCAATCTCAACAGCTCGCCGGCTGACGTCGTCATGACGCAGAAGGCCACGCAGGCCATCGAAGCGGTGTTCAGCGCCCGCGACTCCCACAAGCTGACGTGGGCGCAAATCCGCAACGTGAACGGCGCATCGAGTGACGGCGGCATCTTCATCGATGGCCCGCAGCCGCTGAAGGTTGCCGGCGACGATGGCCTGGTCAACACCGCGGACGACGGCCCGGTGGAAACCGTGACGTTGCCCGGACGCGACCAGATCATCGGCACCGCCGACGACCAGATCATCACGCTGGGCGGCTACACGCGCGAAATCATGATCCGCGACGTGGCGGGCGAGAACGGCGAGCTGCGCTCGATCGTCGTCACCATCACGTTCCAGAACGGCGCAACCAAACGCAGCTACGTCCTGACGTCGTTCATCTCGTCTTACTCATAAGGACTCCCGTGCTCAAGATCTCCCGAGACGAGGGCTTCACGATTACCGAACTGCTGGTGGCGACGAGCATCCTGTTGCTGGTGATCGGCGCCGTGCTGACCACCTTCAAGAACGCGGTCCAGATCAACGACACCGCGTCGCAGCTCGGCGACTCGACCCAGAACCTGCGGGCCGGCACCAACCTGCTGATTCGCGATCTGATGATGGCCGGCCGCGTGTTCGGCGCCGAAGGCGTCGCCCTGCCGACCTGCGCCGGTGAACAGCGATTCGTCCGTCCCGGTCCAGCTGCCGGGTTCTTCAACACCGTTCAGGTGGACACCGACGAGACCGGCGCCACTGTCCAGTCGACGCTGAACCTGCCGAGCATCACCACCGGCTACCAGCTCGGGCCGAGCATCAAGAGCTCGCCGACCGATGTCGTCACGATCATGACGGTGGACGAGTTCACGCCGTCGATCAACGCGCAGCCGACGATATCGAGGAATCCGACCATTGAAGGCCTGATCGCGGCCGATGGGAAATCGATCACGCTGCCGACCAACTCGCCGTGGCTGGTCAGGGACACGGTCGCGGATACGCAGCCGCTCCAGATCGGCGACCTGGTGCTCGTCAAGGGCCAGACCAACGCGCTGCTGACGGTGACCGCGGTCGGCGCGACCTTCATCAAGTTCGAGGACAACGCCAACGACCCGTTCCATTTCAACCAAGCGTGCAACCCGCCCAACTGGCCGATGGGAACGCGTCGGCGGTATGAACACCGACGGGAGCTGCCCGGCAGCCGTTGCTCCATCCACCCAGACCTGCTTCGCCACGCCGGTGACGCTGTTCCGGGCGATGATGATCACCTACTACGTCGACAACACGACGACGCCAGGCACGCCGCGACTGACGCGGCAGATCAACATGTTTCCGCCGACCGCGCTCGCCGGCGTGGTCGAGGATCTGGATCTCACCTACGACCTGGTCGATGGCGCGGTGAACCCGGCGGCGGTGCCGTCGTTGCCGTGGACCGACACCAGCAAGATCCCGCCGATCACCTACAACTCGAACCAGATCCGGAAGGTGAACGTGCACGTCGGCGTCCGCTCCGAGCAGATTTCCAAGCCGACGCAGGACTACGTGCGCAACCACATCTCGACGGCGGTGGACGTACGCAGCCTGGCCAGCGTCGACAAGTACAAGACCACCGGCGACATTCAGTAAGGGGACGGAAAGACACGCCATGCGCATTTCGAATGAACGCGGCATCGCCATGATCACGACCCTGCTCGTGCTCATGCTGATTTCGGCACTGCTCGTCGGCTTCACGACGATGGTGGTCAGCGATCAGCGGTTTCGCTTCATCGACCGCGACCGCGGGCAGGCGTTTTACGCCGCCAGCGGCGGCGTCGAAAAGCTGACGACCGATCTGGGCAACACCTTCCTTTCGAACGTGGCGCCCACGGGCGCGCAGGTCGCGGCGCTCGTCGCAGACCACCAGCGTGCCGACGATTACCGGTGTGACCTACACCAGCGTGACGACGCCAGCTCCGCTGCCCGGCAGTTCTCTGAACAGCTGCCCGACCTGGCCGCCGAAGACGATCGGTGCGAACGGCTACAACCTCACCTTCTGCGCCGATGCCGCAGGCAACCCGACCAACATCGCGTCGAACACCATCCTGGTCGGACCGTACGCGGGACTGACCGCGCTGCAGACGCCGTATCAGATTGACGTCACCGCCAAGACCAGCACCGGCGGCGAAGTGCACTTGTCGCGGACGATCGAAGCCTCTGCGATTCCGGTGTTCCAGTTCGGCACGTTCTCGGACGTCGATCTGTCGTTCTTCGCCGGGTCGAACTTCAATTTCGGCGGGCGTGTTCACACCAACGGCAACCTGTTTCTGTCGCAAGGCGGCGGCACGCTGACGCTTTCCGGCAAGGTGACGGCGGTCAAGGAAGTCATCCGGCAGCGGATGCAGAACGGCGTGTCGATCGACACCGGCCCGGCCACGCACACCGCAACCGTGAGCATGGCCAGCAGCTCGACGTCTTTCCGTAACCTCGATCGCACGGAAGGCAGTGTCGTGGACGGCGTGGGTTCGGCGTTGAACGATCCGATCTGGCAGAACGTGTCGCTGAGCGCCTACAACAGCTGGATCCGTAACGGCCGCACCGGCGCCAAGGCGCTGAACCTACCGTTGCTGACCGTTGGCGGCTCGAACCCCGACCTGATTCGCCGTCCGCCTGTCGGCGAGAACATGACCAACCCGGTGCTCTACAACGAGCGCCTGTTCAGCAAGGCGAGCCTGCGGATTCTGCTGTCCGACACGGCTGCCGACATCACTGGTTTGCCGACCGTGACGGCCACCGCGCCGATCTCGCTCGGCACGACCGTGGCCGACTCGAACTGGAACACGGCGCCGCCTGCAGCCATCATTGCGCCGCCCGTGACGGTGCCGGCTGGCGTGCGGGCACCGATCGCCAGGACCCCTGGTGCGCTGCCCAACACGTTCAAGACGAACGGTGCAACTGCCGCCGGTTGGACGTCGCTTACGGTGAGCGGTCTTCCGGCATCGTTCCAGGTGCCTACGCTGTCTATCACCAACGGCGGAACGACGCGAACCGTCAATTGCACGGGCATGACCGCCACGACGTTCCTCGGCTGCGTAAATCCAGCAACCAGCGCTGCCTGGAACACCGGAACGTGGCCTTCATCGCTGGTTGTCACGACGGCACTGCGCGCAGTGAACTCGACGACTCCCACCACGACGATCGCGGCGGCGGGCTGGGCGAACAATACCACGACGATCCCAGTCGCATCGGGCACAACCGCCCCGTTCGCGCAATCGTGGTTTTTCCTGACGCCGACCGGTGCGGCGAGTCAGATCCTGGTGCAGTGCACGGGATATACGGCGACGACTCTAACCGGATGCGCGGCTTCGAACGGAGCGGCCAGCCTGCCGGCTATTGCCAGCAACACGGTTCTGTTTACCGACGCCCTCTCCGCGGCGCAGACCGCGACGATTGGCGGGTTCATCAAGATCGAGCGGCAGGATCCCAACGGCGCCTGGTTCGACGTCACCGCCGAAATCCTGAGCTACGGAATCGCCGGGAAGAACCAGGACGGAAGCATCTGCGCCGATCCGACGCCCGCGGCCATCCTGCGCATCCAGCGCCTCCGCGACAACGGCGGCGTGGCAGGGGCAAACGGCGGCGGCTGCAACTACGCCGGAAGCACGAACGCCTCGGACTACTGGCCCAATTCGCTGTTCGACACGCGCGAGGGTCTGCTGCGGGATACCGCGCCGGCCAACGGGCAGATTTACATCAACGGGGTCATGTATTACATCGCCATCGACGTCGGTAATCTCGCGAAGTGGTACACCTCGGCTGCACCGTATGCGGCGGGCACCGGAGCCAACAGCAAAAAGGACACTGGCGGTTTCACCGTTTACTTCTCCGATCGGCGCAACAACCGCAATGCGCTGAGTGTGGAAACCGGGGAGCTCGGCTGGGAAGACTTCGTCAACCCGAACAACGCGGCAACCGGCACGCCGAACAACATCCTGGACGCCGGCGAGGACGTGAACGCCAACGGCACGCTCGAAATGTATGGCGGTTACCCGAGCTACAACGGCGCGTACAACACGGCTCCTCCCGGCGCCGTGGCGCCGCTCGACACGACCGCCAGTTTCAATCCGCCGTTTCAGGTGGCAAGTCCGGGCTTTGCCATGGTGAATCGATCGATCTTCTTCCGGCATGCGCTGAAGCTGATCAACGGCAACAACATTTCCGGTCTCGGTGTGACCGGGCTTACGGTCGTCGCCGAGAATCCCGTTTACGTCCAGGGCGACTGGAATTCCCAGGACGGCGCGGCGAGCGATTTCAACGGAGTCAGCGCCGCCACCGCCGTGATCGCCGACGCGGTGACGCTGCTGTCGAACGGCTGGACCGACTACAACTCGTACGTGAATCCGTATGTGATGACGAACAGGAATCGCGGAACCCAGACCTGGTACCGCCTGGCGATTATCGGCGGCAAGAACTCCGCCTTCCCGTGGATCAACTACGCCGGAGCGCCGAGCGACTTCGGCACCGACGGCGGCGCCCACAATTTCCTGCGGCTGCTGGAAAACGGCGACCAGACCGTCAACTACATGGGGGCGACCGCCACGTTCTTCTACAGCCGGCAGGCGGTCGGCACGTTCAAATGCTGCACGACGGTCTACGGTGCACCGACCAGAAACTACTCGTTCGACACCAACTTCAACACCCCGGCGCTGCTGCCGCCGAACACGCCGGTGTTCCGCGACATGAACGCGGTCGGCTTCTCGCAGGAACTGCGTCCCGGTAAGTAGCCGCAGCGCCTGTCTTCATCACGAAGACACGAAGGGCACGAACTTCACAAAACCAATCAGGTTTTCGTGCGCGTCGTGTTCGTCGTGTCTTCGCGGCACACCCATTGTGCTGTTGACTCATACATATGAGTCAATTAAACTCATGGAGATGAGCAAGCGACTCCAGGTACTGTTCGATGAAGCAGAGTGGAAAGAGATCCGCCGTACTGCCCGCAGTCAGCGGCTGACCGTCGCGGAGTGGGTCCGGCAGGCGCTTCGCAGCGCCCGTCAGGAATGCTCTTCGAAGGATGCCGGCGCCAAACTCACGGCGATTCGCTCGGCCATGCGTCACAGCCACCCCACCGCTGACATCGATCAGATGAACGCCGAAATCGAGCGCGGCTATCTCGACCCCGCGCAGTCGTGATCTTCATCGACGCCAACATCCCGATGTATCTTGTGGGTGCCGGCTCATCCGCACAAACAGGGCGCCGCGCGACTGCTCGAGCAGGCCGCCGCCGCCGGCGAGCGGCTGGTGACGGACGCGGAGGTCCTGCAGGAAATCCTTCACCGTTATGCGGCAATCGACCGCCGCGAAGCGATTCAGGACGCGTTCGACGCGATGTCCGCGATTGTGGACGATGTGTTTTCGGTGGACCTGACGGCCGTCGACCACGCCAAGTCTCTCGTGCTCGCTTACCGGGGCCTGTCCGCGCGCGACGCGATCCACGTCGCCACCATGCAGGCACACGGCGTGACGCGCATCATGAGCTTCGACGCCGGGTTCGATCAGATTCCCGGCTTGGTGCGAGCTTCGTAGCGGGTGTGCGACCGAGAAAAGCCCGACGATCAACGCAGAGACCCCGCAGAGACCGCAGAGGTTCTTTTCTTAACTTGAATTCTCAGCGAGCTCCGCGTGCTCTGCGTTCAAACGTCGTGATCCGTCAGTCCTGATCCAGAGAGTCTTCGTGCGCTTCGTGTTCTTCGTGTCTTCGTGATGCGAGTCACCTGTTATTGCTGGGCGGCAGTGCTCGTCGTCTTCGGCGGCGCATTCTTGACGTACTTGTCGAACCAGTTCAGCCGCTCGGCCAGCACGTGCAGCAGCGTTTCACGCGCGGCGTAGCCGTGTGCCTCGTCGGGGAGCATCACCAAGCGGACGGTCGCGCCGAAACCCTTGAGCGCCGCGAACAGCCGCTCCGAGTTGATCGGGAACGTGCCGGTGTTGTCATCCTGCTCTCCGTGCATGAGCAGGATCGGATCCTTGATGTGGTCCGCGTACCAGAACGGCGACATCTTCGCGTAGAGTTCCGGCACTTCCCAGAACGTCCGCCGCTCGCTCTGGAAGCCGAACGGCGTCAGCGAGCGATTGTAGGCGCCGCTCTCGGCGAAGCCGGCGCGGAACAGCCGCGAGTGGGCGAGCAGATTCGCGGTCATGAAGCCGCCATAGCTGTGGCCGCCGACGCCGATCCGATCGCGATCGGCGACGCCCATCTCGACCACCTTGTCCACTGCCGCCTGCGCACTCGACACCAGCTGCTCGACGTAGGTGTCGTTGGCCGTCTCCCCTGGTCCGATGATCGGCATGGTCGGGTTGTCGAAAATCGCGTATCCGGAGAGCAGCAGGAACAGATGCGATGAGCCTCTGATCACGGTAAATGAATTCGGCGATCCTGTGACCTGGCTCGCCGAATCGGCGTCGCCGAACTCGCGTGGGTACGCCCACATGATGACCGGGACCTTGGTGCCCTGCTTGTAGCCAGGCGGGAGGTACAACGTTCCCGACAACGTGACGCCGTCGGCCCGCTTGTAGGTGACGTATTGCCTCAGGATGCCGCGCACGCCGGGCTGTGGGTCGTGGAACTGCGTGATCGCGCGCTTCGCCTCGCCGCCGGCGTCGCGCGTGAAGTAGTTCGGCGCCTCTTTCTGCGTTTCATACCGCGTCACGAACCGTGTCATCTCGTCGTTGAGCGGCGCGATGAACGATTCGAGCGACTCGGACGATGACCGGAAGACAGTCTCGCTTTTGAGCGTCTTGATATTCAGGCGGTTGAGGAATGGCCGATCTCCGTCCGCGGACGCCCCGGTACCGGTGAAGTAGATGTAGTCGCCGTTCTGGATGATCGCGCCGCCGCCGCCACCACGCCCTCCACCGCCGCCGCCCGCGCCGGTATCGCGCCGCCGGACTGGCGTGCCAGGGTCGTCGTAGGCCGCATCCTGTTTCCGATCCCAGACCTGCCGCGGCGACGCACCGGCCTCGAGAAGCCACGCCCGCGTGTGGCGGCTGGCGCGGTCGTTCTCATTCAACAGCGCGATGCCGGTGTCGGTATAGGCGATGCCGCCGTAGCGCCATTCGGTCTTCGCGACTTCCGTCGGCTCCCCCGCGAACGGCGCCGCAAGCGAGACGATGCGATCGCGGAACGCGACCTTGGTCTTCAGGTCGCCGCCATCGAGCGCTTCGACCCAGAGAATCGTCGCCGGCTGGTCGGCGCGCCACTGATAGGACCGCGGTCCCGGCTCGACGCCGGTCAGCGGTGTGCCTTCCCGCGAAGGCAGGTCGGCGATGTTCTTCGCCACCTCGCCGGTCCGCGTCAGAATCTCGACGTCCTGCGGGAAGCCGTTGATCGGGACGGTATGGGAAAACGGCTTCTTGATCTGGGTGACGAGAAGGAACTGGCCGTTCGGGGACGGCGTGACGTTGCCGAAGATCGCCGGCTTACCAATCGCAGTTTTGGCGCCGCTGCTCACGTCGATCGCAGTCAGCTGGCTGGTGAAGTAGTAGGCGAACAGCGCATCGTCGTAGACCGTCTTCAGGAGATCTTCGTAGGTCGGCGCCGGCGCCGCCTTGCCATAGTTCTCCTGGACGTTCGGGCCTGACGGTACGGTCGGCTCCGCCGGCGCCGGTCCGCGGCCGGCCGGCACCAGCTCGCAGACCATGGTCCTGTTATCGCGCAGCCAATCGCACGGGTCGCCCGCGGTGGCATTGATTCGATCGGTCCCGCTGATGACCGCCTTGGCCGCGCCGGTCAGGCCGTCGGCGATCCAGAGTTCAACCGCCGCGTCTTTGGTGTTGAGGAATGCGAGCCGCGAGCCATCCGGTGAGAACTTGACGTTCGACACCTTGGCCTGCGGCGGCATCGTCACCGCTACTTCGGCGCCGTCACTGATCTTCTTGAGCGTGATCGAGTAAATCCCGGTGCCCGGCAGACCCGACGCCCGGTGCGGTCCGTTGGTTTTCGGATTGACCCGCTCGCCGGCCAGCCGCAACATCGGTTGCGCCAGCTCGGCGATGGTCGGATAGGAGCGCGCCTTGATCAGCGCCACCACCTGTTTATTCGGGCTCACCGTCGTCTGCGGCAGGAAGTCGGCGTCGAACACGTCGACGACCTCCTTCGGCGGCAGCACGTACTTCGCCGGATCCGATGCCGACGGCACTTGCGCCAACAGGGCCGGGCCGACGAGAAGGGCAGCGATGATGGCGAGACGCGACGGGGAAATGGCGGACATGAATTGCTCCTTCAGAATTGCCGCGATTCTACCCGACCCCGGAACTGGCGTCTCGCCTCGAGCCTGGTCTCGACGGCTGCTGAAGCCGACCATTACGGCAGTGAGCCGCCGAGGTAGGCGGCGCCCACACCAGCCCGTCCGCATTCCACTTCAGTCCATGCCGCGCCGCAGTACCCGTTGATGACGGATGCGGCCAACTCGTCAAGGCATTGCGGGAGTGGCAATTAGCAACGCGCCGGCCTCTGGCTCGACTCGTGCAGCCCATCGGCCGGAGGCGTTATGAAGCTCATCGGTGTCGTTCTGATTCTCCTCGGAGTGCTCGCGCTGGCGATCGGCGGGTTCAGCTATACGACGCGGGAGCGCGTCGTGGACATCGGACCGGTGAAGGTGGATGCCGACAAGCAGCACAACGTCCCGATCGCGCCGATCGCCGGTGTCGCGGCCCTGATTGCGGGTGTCGTCCTGGTCGCGTCCGGCTCGAAGACCGGCGCTTGATTGAACCCGGAGCTCGCAGCGAGCGAAGGTCTCTGCGGGCTCAGCGAGCTCTGCGTTCCAATCGCGATTACGGCTTCGGACCGAACACCTCGTCGACGCTCATCACCTTGATCGTCCCGAGGTTCAGTCCGCGGACGCCGGCTTCGATCGCTTTCTGATCGCCGACGATGACGATCGCGAATCTGTTCGGCTGGACGTACTTCTGCGCGACGCGTTGAATGTCAGCGCCGCTCACCGCCTGGATGTTCTGGACGTACTTCGAGAAATACTCGTCGGGCAGGTGATACACGAGCGCGTCCTCGAGGCGGCGCGACATGTCGCCGGTCGTTTCGAAGGCGCCTGGAAAGCGCAGCGCGACGTAGCTCTTCGCGCGCGCCAGTTCTTCCGCCGGCACCGGCTTCAGAATCCCGTTCAACTCGTTGAAGAATTCCTTGAGGGCCTCGGAGGTTTTGTCGGTCTGCACCCCGGCCGACGCGAAGAATGGCCCCGCGCCCGCGCGCATGTCGAAGTTCGAGCTCGCGCCGTAGGTGTAGCCATGCTGCTCGCGCAGGTTCATGTTCAGGCGGGACGAGAACGATCCACCGAGAATCGTGTTCATCACCGTCAGCGGAAAGTAATCGGGCGTCGATCGCGGCACCCCGATCCAGCCGATCCGCACCTGCGTCTGCGGCGCGCCGGGTTTGTCGACGAGATAGATTGTGCGGGCGGCCGGCTCTTCGGTCGGCGGCAGTTTCTCCGGCGCGCCTTTGGCGGCCGACTTCCACGAGCCGTAGCTCGCCTCGAGCATCGGCATCACCTTCTCCGGCGTGATGTCGCCGACGGCGAGCAACATGGCGTTGTCTGGTCGGAACGCCGAGCCGTAAAAGCTCCGTAGATCGTCGGTCGTGAACGTCTTGATCGTCTCTCCGGTGCCCATCGTCGGCGTGCCATACCGGTGACCCTTGCCGTAGAGCACGCGAGCGAAGGTGACTGCGGCAATGGTCGGCGGATCATCGCGTCCCTGCAGCAGGTTCGTCAGCCGCTGCTGACGTTGACGTTCGAGTTCGTCCTTCGGGAACGACGGTCGCAGTGCCACGTCGGCCATGATCGGCAGCGCCTCCGCAAGTCGCGCGACCGGTACGTGCAGGCGCACCGCCGAGTAGTCAGTGGCGCTGGTGGCGCTGAGATCAGCGCCGAGGTAGTCGATTGCGTCCGCGATTTCGAGCGCCGATCGGGATCCCGCCCCTTCCTCGAGCATGGCGGCGGCCAGGCTGGCGACGCCGTACTTGCCTGGCGGGTCGTCGGCGCTGCCGCTGAACACCAGCAGGTTGACCTGCGCGACCGGCACCTTGTGCATCTCGACGATCCAGACCGGCAGACCGTTCGAGAGTTTGGCTTTGTGAATCGGCGGCAGGTTCAGCGCGGCGGGCGGTCCCGGTTGCGGCGGATGCGAGCGATCGGGCGCCTGCTGCGCGACGACGCTCACGCAGATGGCGGCGGCGATCGCGCCAGCGACGCCAAGACGCCTGGCGGTCGTAACCAACGTGGATGGAATTTTCATAACGGTTATGGTTTCGCTGGTTCGACGATGAGCTCGACGCGCCGTCCGAGCGGGAGGAACTGCTGTGCCGCCGCGCGGATGTCCGACGCCGACAGGGCGCGGTAGCGTGCCAGATCCTCATTGAAGAAATCCGGATCCCCGGTCACCGTGTAGTAGCCGTTCAGCTGATCGGCCGTGCCGCCAAACCCGCCGACGCGTTCCATGCGGTTGTAGAACGAGGCTTCGATCGTGTTGACGGATCGCTCAAGCTCGTGGGCGCTTGGCGGCTCGTTCTGCAGCTTGAGGATCTCTTCGTCGATCACCTTCTGCAGCTCGGCGATCGTGTGGCCGGGTCTTGCTGTCGCCGTGATCTGAAATGACGAGGACAGCGCCTGCGACTGCTGCGACGCGCTGACGTCCTGCGCAATCTGCATGTCGTAGACCAGGCGCTTGTAAAGTCGCGAATTCTTGCCGCCGGCCAGCACGTCGGAGACGATGTCGAGCGCAGCGTCGCCCGGCTCGAAATGACGCGGCGTCAGCCACGCCAGGTAGAGTCGCGGCAGCTGCACCCGATCGGTGATCGTCTTCTTCTGCACCCCGGTCAGCATGACGCCCGGAATCGTGATCGGGTCGGGTGGCGCGGCCGGCTTCACGTCGCTGAACCATTTCTCGACCAGCGCGCGTGTCTTCACCAGGTCGAGATCTCCCGCGACGACCAGGCTGGCGTTCGAAGGGGCGTAATACTTCTTGAAGAACGCCACCACGTCCTCGTAGCTGGCGGCGGAGAGATCGTCCATGTAGCCGATCACCGGCCAGTGATACGGATGACCCTCGGGGTAAAGCATCTCGCCGAGCACGACGTCGGCAGTGCCGTAAGGGCGATTCTCGACGCTCTGGCGGCGTTCGTTCTTGACGACATCGCGCTGCGCGTCCACCGACTTCGGTGTCATCGTGTCGAGGAGATACCCCATGCGATCCGACTCGAGAAACAGCGCCAGCTCGATCGAGTTGGACGGGACGTTGATCCAGTAGTTGGTCCGATCGTTCTCGGTCGAGCCGTTGTTGTCGCCGCCGGCGGCCTCGAGCCATTCGTCGAACTCGCCCGGTTTCACATGACCGGAACCCATGAACATCAGGTGCTCGAACAGGTGCGCGAAGCCGGTTCGCTTGGGCAGTTCGCGAGCGGAGCCGACGTGGTACCACATGTTCACGGTCGCCATCGGCACGGTGTGATCTTCGTGAAGGATCACGCGCAGGCCGTTCGCCAGGGTGAACTGCGTGTACGGAATTTCGATCTTCGGCGGCGCCGGCGCCTGCGCGGCGGCCGGCGTCGCCAGCGCAAGCAGGAACAAAACAGCGAGGCGTTTCATTCCGCGATTCTACCCTTCCGGGACACAAAGGACACAAAGGACGGCAACAACACCAAAGACACAAAGAACACACAGGGGGCCAGGAAGACAAAGTGACGAGAAGCAGAGGCCGGGAGGAAACGGATAAAATGTGCGCGTGTCTGAACACGGCGGTCAGCCCCCAGCCCCCACCCCCCAGCCCGTTCTCGTTGGCGTGATCATGGGCAGCAAGTCCGACTGGGAGACGATGTCCCACGCGGACGCCATCCTGTCCGAATTCGGGATTGGCCACGAATGTCAGGTGGTATCCGCGCACCGGACGCCGGTCTGGATGGCTGAGTACGCGTCTACCGCGGCTGAGCGAGGACTCGCCGTCATCATCGCCGGCGCCGGGGGCGCGGCCCATCTCCCCGGGATGGTCGCCGCGCACACGGTGCTGCCGGTCATCGGCGTGCCGGTGCAGAGCGCCGCGCTGAACGGCCTCGACTCGCTGCTGTCGATCGTCCAGATGCCGAGAGGTGTGCCGGTCGCAACCGTCGCGATCGGATCAGCGGGCGCCACCAACGCCGGGCTTCTCGCCGTCGCGATCCTCGCGACCTCGCGCCCCGCGCTTCGCATCCTGCTCCAGAATTACCGCGACAAGAGCGCGAGCGAAATTCGCGCGCAGAAGCTTTGAGAAAATCTGAAATTTCGTCGCCGATAGTTCCGGGTTCAACAATCGGCGTTTTAGGCGGCGGTCAACTCGGGCGCATGTTCGCGATGGCGGCGCGGCGTCTCGGTTACCGCGTGCACACGCTCGCGCCGGAACACGACACACCGACCGGACAGATTGCCGACGTCGAGGTCAACGCGTCGTACGACGATGTGGACGCAGTCCGCAGCTTCGCGAAGGGCGTTGACGTCGTCACCTTCGAATTCGAGAACGTGCCGGCCGCGGCGGCCACCGCCGCCGAGGAGCACGCGATCGTCAGACCGAACAGTCACGCGCTGGCGGTCGCGCAGCACCGCATTCGCGAGAAAACGTTTCTGTCCGAGCACGGTCTGCCGGTGACGCCGTTCGCGGTGATCCGGACAGATCTCGACGTCGGCGACGCCGAGAACCGGTTCACGTTCCCCGCCGTGCTGAAGACGGCGGCGTTCGGCTACGACGGCAAGGGACAAGTACCGGTCGCCAGGGCGGAGGATCTGCCGGCGGCGTGGGAGGCGCTCGGACGTCGCGAGGCGATCCTCGAAGCGTTCATCGATCTCGACCGCGAGATTTCGGTGATCGGTGCGCGCGGCGTCAACGGCGAGTGGTCGCATTTCGAGCCGATCGAGAACGCGCATCATCGCCATATCCTGGATGTGTCGGTGGCGCCTGCCGGCGTGCCTGCGGCGACGAGCGCGCTGGCTGTGGACGTGACGCGCCGGGTCATGGAGGCGCTCGATTTCGTTGGGCTGCTGTGCGTGGAGTTCTTCGTCGCCAGCAACGGTCATCTGATGGTGAACGAGCTGGCGCCTCGTCCGCACAATTCCGGTCATCTCACATTCGACGCCTGCCGGACCAGCCAGTTCGAACAGCAGCTGCGCGCGATTTGCGGGCTGCCGCTGGGTTCGCCGGAGATGCTCCAGCCGGCGGCGATGGCCAATCTCCTGGGCGATCTGTGGGAAGACGGAGAACCCAACTGGTCCGCAGCGCTGGCGTTTCCGGACGTCAAGCTTCACCTGTACGGCAAATCGACGCCACGGCCCGGGCGCAAGATGGGACATCTCACGGCACTCGCGCCGACCGCGGCCCAGGCGAAATCACGTGTGATCGAAGCGCGCGCCGCTCTCAAACGGCCGACCTGACCGGCATGGGCCCGGGATTTGCTGTCCATGTAAGGCATGGCGCGTGGGCTCAACCACTGGCTGCTGGCGACCGCGCTGATCGCGATTCTCTTTGCGCAGGTGAACGGCGCCGTGTCCAACGATTCTTCTCCTATCCTGCAGCGCTTCCTCGCTCTCGACGATCCGCAGCCCACGCAATTCCGGGCGCTGCGCCACCTCGACGCGCGCAACGATCATTTCGACAAGAGCGCGTGGATGGACGTCTGGACTGAAGGCAACACCTCCGGGTTCACATACGAGATCGTCGCGGAGGAAGGCTCTGACTACATCCGATCGCATGTGTTTCGTGAGGCGCTCGAGATGGAACGCCGCGCGTGGAAGCCAGGCGCACCGGATCGAGGCAGTGTGACGCCGGCGAACTACGTGTTCGCGGAAGGTTCGGACCAGCCCGATGGTCTGACGACGCTGACGCTCAAGCCCAGACGTCACGACATCCTGCTGGTCGAGGGCGCAATGTTCCTGAATCCAGACGATGGGGAACTGGTGAGAATCGAGGGGCGGCTGGCCAAAACGCCGTCGTTCTGGACGAAGCGGGTTGAAATCGTCCGGCGCTTCCAGCGAATCGGCGGCGTCCGGATGCCAGTGGCCCTCGAATCGGTGGCGGAAGTCCGGGTCGCCGGCGACTCGACGTTCAAGATGACTTACGAATACGAGTCGATCAACGGCCAAACGGTAGGCGCACCAGAGGTTCGGGCCAGCCTCAAACGACCTTAGACCTTCGTCGCGCTGCTTGAATCCTTGCGCAATCCTTCCTCGTGGCCCCGTCGCCCCGACCTATAATCGCGCTATGTTCCGAACCACCCGCTGGCTGATGGTTGCGCTCGCCTTCGGTGTCTTCGCCGCTCCGCAGACGCGTCTATTCGCGCAGGGCGGCGGTTCCGCGCTCCAACGGTTCCTGGCCCGCGGTGAAACGCCGACGGTCGAGTATCGAGCGCTGCGCCGCATCGAGGCCGAGAACCCGCACTTCGGTCAGCGCGCGTGGATGGAAGCCTGGACCGAGTTCGACAACACGCACGGCTTCCAGTATCAAATCATCGGCGAAGGCGGCTCCGGCTACATCCGGTCAAAGGTGCTCCGCGCGGCACTGGACGGCGAGCAGAAAATGTGGCTCGCGCGCGAGCCGCAGCGCGCGTCGTTCAACAACGACAACTATCAGTTCGACGCCGGCGTGCCGGGCGAGGACGGTCTTACGGCCGTTGGCGTCAGGCCACGCCGCAAGGACGTCCTGCTGGTCGAGGGTTCGATCTTCCTCGAGCCGGACGACGCGACGGTGGCGCGGATCGAAGGCAGGCTGTCGAAGACGCCTTCGTTCTGGACCCGCAAGGTCGAGATCGTGCGCCGTTACGAGCCGATGGGGGGCGTCCGCGTCCCGGTCTCGATCGAGTCGGTGGCGCACGTGCTGATCGCCGGTCGATCGACGTTCAAGATGACCTATCAGTACCAGACGATCAACGGGCAGCGCGTCGGTAATCCCCAGCCGAAGAATTCGCCCGCCGCCGGCGCCGCCGCGCACTGATCCTCGAGTAACCGAGATCCGGGCCGATGTTGATCCGCCACGTTCAACGCAGAGACCGCTGAGATCGCAGAGGCTTTGGTTTTCATCCTGAATACTCTGCGAACTCTGCGCGCTCAGCGTTCACACGTCGTGATCCAGATTCAGACACCGTCTTAGCTGCGGCTGTCCATCATCCTCACCGCGATCGCGAACAGCAGGAAGCCGACCGCTCCGCGCCAGAAACCGACCGGCTCCAGAAGGAACACCTGGTGCGTGAACGCGGTGGCGGTGCCGGTTGCGAACGACAGCGCCGCAAGCCCGATCAACGACCAGCAGACAGTGCGCATCATGGCCTCCCCACGTGAGCGACGGTTTTCTGAACCAGGCGCAGGAACGCGCGGATGGACGTTTCGAGCTGCGGCCCGGGCGTGTCCTCTTCCTTGCAGTGCGATAGTCCGTTCGACGAGTAGGCGAACATCATCACCACCGGCATGTGCGGCACCATCTCGGCGGCGTCGTGCAGCGGCCCCGAGGGCAGGCGCGGCGCGTCGCCGGTCTCCTCGCGCACGGACTCCTCGCACAGGCGCAGCAGCTCGGGATCGAACGGACGCGGGTTGATCCGCCAGATGTGGCGCCACTCCACGCTGACGTGGTTGTCGGCCGCAGCGCGTTCGGACGCTGCGCGCGCCTCGGTCAGCATCGCGGCCAGCACGTCGGCCTGCAACGCCCGCTGATCGAGCGAGATTTCGCAGACTCCCGGCACCGCGGTCACGATTTTGGGTTCGACGTTCACGACGCCGACCGTGCAGACGACGCCGGCGCCGGGCTTCGAGTGGCGCACCGCGATCTGACGGAACTCGAGCGCTGCCTGCGCGGCGGCCAGAAAGGCGTCGCGGCGCATCGGAATCGGCGTCGATCCGGAGTGCGCCGCTTGACCGGTGAACCTCAGGAGGTTGCGCTCGACTCCGAACGTCCCGAGCACGACGCCGGTCGGTTTGCTCAACGACTCGAGCACCGGTCCCTGTTCGATGTGCAGCTCGAGGTAGGCGCGCGCATCGATCCCCTTGAGCTGGCCGTGCGCGTCGAGCATCCGATCGAGCACGATGCCGTTCTCTGCCAGGGCGTCAACCAGACGGGTGCCGTTCCGATCTTTCAGCTCGCGCACTTCCTCGATCTTCAGGCTGTTGGCGGCCGCCGCGGAGCCTAGCAGGCTGCGGCCAAAGCGCGCGCCCTCCTCATCGGCCCAGTCCACGAGCTTGAGCGTGACCGGCGGTTTCGACCCGGCGTACATCCGCAATGCCTCGAGCGCCGCCAACGTGCCGAGCGCGCCGTCCAGCCAGCCGCCGTTCGGCACGGAGTCGAGGTGGCTGCCGACGATCACCGTCTTCGGCGACGCGCCGGGCAGCGTGACCCAGTTGTTGCCGGCAGAGTCCGTCGTCACCTCGAGACCGAGCTCCTCGACCTTCGCCTTGAACCAGGCGCGCGCGTCACGCCACACCGGCCCCCACGCCAGCCGTTGCGCGCCGTCTGCGGTTGACGTCCGTGCGGCCAATTCGCGCAGGTCGGCGATCACTCGTTGTGCGTTCATAAAGACTGCCCCGGAATTCGCGGTCTTATAATAACCGCCGTATGAAAAAGCTCGCGTTCGCCTGCACCGTCCTCGCGCTGGCTCTGATGGCGCGCAATCACTCCGCTCTTCATCTGGCCGCCCAGACAAACGGCAACGTCGTCCTGGACCCCGCGACGTACCAGGATCTGCGCTGGCGTAGCATCGGACCGCATCGCGGCGGCCGTTCGACCGCGGCCGTCGGGGTGCGCACCCAGCCGAACATCTTTTACATGGGCGCGACCGGCGGCGGGGTCTGGAAGACCGAGAACTACGGCGCCAGCTGGACGCCGATCACCGACGGTCAGATTCCAACCGGCTCGATCGGGTCGATCGACGTGGCCGACTCGAATCCGAACGTCATCTATGTCGGCACCGGCAGTGAAGCGATCCGTTCGAATGTGATCCTCGGCCGCGGAGTGTTCAAATCGACCGACGCGGGAAGAACCTGGCAATACGCCGGGTTGAAAGAGGTCGGCCAGATCGGGCAGTTGAAAGTCGATCCGAGGAACCCGGACGTCGTGTTCGTGGCCTCGATCGGCAACCCGTTCGCCTGGGGGGCCGATCGCGGCGTCTATCGCACGAAGGATGGCGGCAAGACGTGGCAGAAAGTGTTGTTCATCAACGACCAGACCGGCGTGGTGTCGGTGGCGATCAACTGGCGTAACCCGAACGAAATCTACGCGGGCGCATGGCGCGGACAACGCCAGCCGTGGACCATCATCAGCGGCGGACCGGCGGCGGAAGGCGGCGTCTACAAGACGACCGACGGCGGCGATCACTGGTCGCGCGCGAGCACCGGCTTTCCGGACGATCTCATCGGCAAGGTCTGGGTGGACGTCGCGCAGTCGAATCCGAAGGTCGTCTACGCGCAGGTCGAAGCCGTCGGCGCCAAGGGTGGTTTGTACCGCTCGGACGATGGTGCGGCGACGTGGACGCTGATCAACAACACCCAGGCGCTGCGCGCGCGCCCGTTCTATTTCAACAAGGTGTTCGCCAATCCGAAGGACGACAACGACGTCTGGGTCACGGAGCTCAGCCTGCACCGATCCACCGACGGTGGGAAAACGTTCGTGACCGTCCCCGAGCCTCACGGCGACAACCACATTGTCTGGTTCAATCCCGACAACCCGAAGCTGATGATCGAGACCAACGACGGTGGCGCCAACGTCAGCCAGGATGGCGCGCGGACCTGGTCGTCGCAGCTCAATCAGCCGACCGGCGAGATGTACCACGTGGATGCGGACGAGCAGTTTCCCTATCTCGTCTACGGACCGCAGCAGGACACCGGCAAGAACATCGCCGTGCCGGATTTTCCGCCAACCTCCTGGGGTCCGGACGATCCGCGGCAATTGTGGATCGCGACGCCGGGCTGCGAGAGCGGACAGGTGCGCCCGATTCCGTCCGGCAAAATCGTCTACGGTGACTGCAAAGGCGAGTTCGGCCGCATGGACATGGCCACTGGCCAGGAGCAGCAGTACTGGATCAACCCGCAGCAGCGCTACGGAAAGCTGCCGCAGGACATGATGTTCCGTTTCGTGCGTCAGGCGCCGATCGAGATCGACGCGCATAACCCGTCGATCGTCTACGCCGGCTCTCAGTTCGTGCACAAGACGATCGACGGCGGCGTCCATTGGACGAAATTCAGCCCCGATGTCACCGCCAACGGTGCTGAGGGCCACGTCATCTCGGGAGAGCCGATCACCCGCGACATGACCGGCGAAGAAGTCTACGCCGCGCTGTATTCGATGCGCTCGTCACGGCTGGAGCCCGGCGTGTTCTGGACCGGGTCGAATGACGGCCCGGTGTGGCTGACGCGCGACAACGGCCGCACCTGGAAGAATGTGACGCCGGCGGGGCTGCCGAAGGGCGGACGCGTCCACACCATCGAAGACTCTCCGCACCGCAAGGGCTCAGCGTACGTGTCTGTGTACCGGATGTACTTGAACGACTTCAAGCCGTACCTCTACTTGACCAACGACTACGGCGAGCACTGGACGCTGCTCACCGATGGGAGCAACGGTATTCCGGTCGATCAGCCCATGCACGTCGTCCGCGAGGATCCGGAACAGGAAGGGCTCCTGTACGCCGGCACGCTGCAGGGCGCGTTCGTGTCGTTCGATCAGGGCCGGCACTGGCAGACGCTTCAGCAGAATCTGCCGGCCACTCCGGTCACCGATTTCAAAGTGCATCATGGTGATCTGGTTGCGTCCACGATGGGCCGCGCGTTCTGGATCCTGGACGACATCGCGCCGCTGCGTCAGCTGGCGGCGAGTGTGATGGCACGTCAAAAGCCGGTCGACCAGGGTCGGACCGTACGACCAGGCACCGTGTCGCCAGTGGCGGCGAAGCCCACTCCGCCCGCCGGTAGTGTCCGGCTTCAGCCGGACCACGCCGCGAAAACGCCGATCAAACCGTTCGATGGCTCGAGTGTGTTTCTGTTCACGCCGGGCCCGACCTATCGTGTTCGCTACGATCCGATGCAGGGGCGTCCTGACGCGCCGGATTATCCGCCGGCCGGCGCGCGCATCGACTATTACCTCTCGAACCCGTCCGCCGAATTGACGCTCGACATCGTTGACAGCGCAGGCCAGGTCGTCCGCAGCTATTCGAGTCAGCCAGGGAGTGGGGCTGGACGCGGTGGTCGCCGCGGCGGCGGTCTGCCTTCGACGCTGCCGACCAAGGTTGGCATGAATCGATTCGTGTGGGACCTGCGCTATGCCGGCGGTCCGGCCGGCGAAGGCGGTGGATTCGGCGGCGGTGGGCCGCTCGTGGCGCCAGGCGTGTTCAAGGCGCGCCTGACCGCATCGAGCGTGACGAAGACTGAATCGTTCACGGTGAAGATCGATCCACGCATCGCCAAATCCGGCATCACCGTCGCCGACCTGACGGCGCAGACGGCACTCGCGCTCAAGGTTCGCGCCGCGCTGACCGACGCCCGCGCCCTGCAGACTCGGGTGCGTCAGGCACTCGACGCGAAGAGCGGCGACGCGGTCAGACTGCAGGCGGTCTGGCAGCGGCTGACGACCAAGAGCGGGCCGTACGAGGATCAGATGTTCATCGATCAGCTGTCGAACGTCGGCCGCGAAATCGGTCAGGCCGATCAGAAGGTCGGCGCGAGCGCCTACGAGCGGTTCAACCAGCTGATGAAAGAGTGGACCGGCTTGAAAGCCGACGCCGACGCCGCGCTGAAATAACCGAACCGCGATCGTCGCGTTGCGCTAATATGTCGCAATGCAACATATCAAGTCGCCGATGCTCGACCGCGAGCTCAAAAAGGGCAGTGCCGAACTGCTGATCCTGTCGCTGGTCGCCGACCAGCCTCGCCACGGCTACGACTTGAGCAAGTTGATCGAGGCGCGCTCCGGCGGCCTCTTGAGTTTCCGCGTGGCGTCGCTCTATCCGCTGTTGTACCGCCTCGAAAAGCGCGGCTGGATCCAGGGCCGCTGGATCGAAAAAGCCGGCCAGCGTCGCCGCCGCTACTACAAGCTCACCCCGGATGGCTCGAAAGTGCTGGCTTCACAGCGCAGCACCTGGCGCGAGTTCGTCGAAGCCATCAACCGAATCGCCGGAATGGAACATGCCTGATTGGCGTTACGCCATCGGCCGGCGCCTCGACGGTCTTCGCCTGCCACCGACCCGCGAGGCGGAAGTGGTCGAGGAATTGTCGCAGCATCTCGACGATCGCTACGCCGAGCTGCGATCGGAAGGCGCCAGCGAAGAGGAGGCGCGCCGTGACGCACTCGCAGAACTCGACGCCGCCGACCTGATCGCGGAGCTCACCGGCGTCGAGACGACACACGTCGAGCCGTTGCCGATCGGCGGCGGCACAGCGGACGGCGCGGTTTCGGGTGCATGGCAGGACGTGCGCTACGGCGGCCGCATGCTTCGCAAGGAGTCAGGCGCCTCGCTCGTGATCGTCCTCACGCTCGGCCTCGCGATTGCCGCGAACGCGATCGTGTTCGCCTTCGCCGACCTGTTGTTGTTGCGTCCGCTGCCGATCGGCAACGCGTCGCGGCTGGTCGCGATCTTCGGCATCGACGGACGGCAAGCCACCGATCGCCTCGGCGTCTCTGCGCCCGACTACCAGGAACTTCGCGCGCAGATGACGACGGCGGAAGATGTGCTTGCGATGCGGACGACCCAGCTGTCGCTGACCGGCGACGGCGAGCCGATCGTCATCAGCGCAGCCCATGCGAGCACCAATTTGTTCACCCTCTGGGATGTGCCGCCGGTCCTTGGTCGGCTCCCTCCGCCGGATCCCGAATCGCATGGCCTGAACCGTGTGGCGATGCTCTCTCACCATTTCTGGCAAGGACACTTCGCCGGCGATACGTCGATCGTCGGCCGTGCCCTGACGCTGAATGGGACCAGCTATACGGTCGGAGGAGTGGTGACGCCGAACGTCGAGATCGGCACGCTCGCGCAGATCGATGTCTGGGTACCGCTCGACCTGAACACGCAGGGCGGCCGCGAGCTGCGACCGCTGGTCGTGATGGCGCTGCTCAAGCCGGGTGCGACGCTCGCGACCGCGAATGCCGAGCTGGTCACGGTCAGCAGCCGGCTCCAGCGGTCCTTTCCCGCCACCGACGCGGCGTTTTCGCTGCACGCCATCTCGCTCAGGGAATCAACCGCCGGGTCGAGCACCTGGATCGTGCTCGCGCTGCTTGGCGTGGTCGTCGGGCTTGTGCTCCTGGCCGCGTGCGCCAACGTGGCGACGATGATGCTGGCGCGTGCGAGCGCGCGCCGCCGCGAGCTGGCCGTGCGCGTGGCGCTCGGAGCGACGCGAGCCCGTTTGGTGCGACAGCTGATCGCGGAAGGCGCGCTGCTCGGTCTGGCCAGCGGTGCCCTCGGCGTGGCGTTCGCCTACGGCGGCTTGACTGCATTCAAGCTGGCCTCGCCAGAGCTGTATTTCCGGCAACTCACCATCAACGGCAATCTGATCGCGTTCGCGCTGGCGCTGACCGTGCTCACCCCGATCCTGTTCGGATTGCTGCCGGCTCTGCAGTCGTCGCGGCCCGATCTCAACGAGGATCTCAAGGACGGCGGCCGGAGTGCGTCCGCGTCGGCCCGGGGTAATCGCAGCCGCTCGACGCTCCTCGTGGCGCAGGTCGCCTTCGCTCTCGCCGTGCTGATCGTTTCGGGGCTGATCGTCCGGACCGTTCAAGCCATCCAGCATCTGCCCCTCGGCATCAATCCCGACGGCCTGATGGCGATGCGGGTGCGGTTCGATCCGCCGAATTACAACGACGATGGCGCGCGGATGAGGAGTATGGAGTCGATGCTGCATCGACTCGCGGCGGTCCCTGGAGTGACCTCCGCCGCTGCGACCAGAGGCTTCATCGTCGTCGACGGCGAGCCGATTCATCGATTCGCGATCGACGGACGGGCGGCGGCCGCGCCCGGAGACGCACCCTGGGCCTGCGAGGCCGCCGTGTTCGGCGACTACACCCGCACGCTGGGAACACCGCTGCTCGCGGGTCGCATGTGGGAGCCGGGCGACGCCGCTGCGTCGTGGGCGGTCGCGGTGGTCAATCGCGAAGCGGTGCGTCGCTATTGGCCGTCGCAGTCACCGGTTGGCGAGCACTTCCGGATGCTCGACGAGAAGGGCAATCCGAGTGGACCGGAGATCCTGATCGTTGGCGTGATCGAGAACGTGATCGGCGCCGACCCGATGCAGCCTGCGCCACCGCGGATCTATCGTCCGCTGGCGTCACAGTCGGTGACCGGCGTGGGTTTCCTGGTGCGCACGTCGGGTGACGTGGCAATGACGGCGCCGGCGATTCGCGAAGCGCTTCGCGCCGAGGATCGTCGTCTCGCGGTCTCGGAGGTGCGCACGGTCCGCAGTCAGCTCGACGATTTCCTGCGCTCGTACGATCTCATCATGGCCATGTTCGTCGGCTTTGCGGCGATCGGCCTGGTGGTGGCGGTCGCCGGCGTCTACGGGGTGACCGCATTTTCAGTCGGGCAGCGGCGCCACGAAATCGGTGTCCGCGTCGCACTCGGTGCAACCGCCGCAAACATCCTGCATCTGATCGCGTCGCGAACCGTGCGGCTGTTCGCGCTGGGGGCGGCGCTCGGCGGCGCCGCCGGCTGGGCAATCGGCCTGACGATGCGCGGATTGCTCGTGCGGATCGGAGCCGCCGACCCGGTCACCTACGTGTCGGCGTTCGGTCTCATTGCGCTGTGTGCGATGGTTGCGACCTACGTGCCGGCGTTTCGTGCGATCTCGATCGACCCGATGGCCGTCCTCAAGCGGGATTAGCGCTGTTTTCAGAATGACGTGGTGCGGGCCTTTCAGGCCCGCGTCCCACGCGACCCTGAAAGGGTCGCGCCACGCCGAATCGACAACCGCGACGGCGGGCCGCGCGTGGCGCTTTCACCTGTGCATCTCCCGTAAGAAACAGTTCATCGCCGCCTCGCGCTCGACGGCCGGAATCAACGGAAACGTCTGCAGAACGTGCGCGAATTCCTCGGTGTCCAGCTGATACAGGCACGCGACATGAGCGTTCAGCATGGCCCACGAGGCCTGATGCGGGCCTCTCGACAGGACGCGACTGAGGGTCGCGATTCGTCGCGCCACGCGAGGTGCGGTCGACCACGTTGGAATCGGGAGTTGCTCCACGATCCCGGTGGTGACGTGAGTCGTGACGCGCATTCGCACCAGGTAGTTGACGACGAAGCTGTTGAACAGGCCGCAGAGCAAGTGTTGCAGTCGCGACGGCAGCGGCGTGCGCAGGCAGAACACCGTGTGCGTCGAGGCGCACCGCGCTGGAAGCACGGCCGCAATCAGCGTCAGTCGATTCGTCGAGCTCGCGACATCCCGATATGCGAGCCGCGGCCGCAGGTACCGCTGGTCGCGGAGCAGCCGTCCTGCATCGGCGGCGCTGATGTGACGACGCACGCTGCCGAGCGCGACCCGAAAAGGCTCGAGATGCTTGCCTTCGACAACCGGAAGGCCCGAACCGGTCCGGCGCAATTGATCCCGATTGTCGGTTGCGTTCAGCTCTCGACCAAACTGCGCGGCCCAGCTGTGGTCGCTGCCGAGCGGCGGAAACAGCGCGGCAGCGCGTTCGACGATGCGAAGGTCGAGGGCCGATCGAATGTATGGAATGGCGAGATCGGGACCGGAGATGCGTTCGACTACGGCCGGTGTCAGGCGGATCGACTCGTCGACCGCCGGCTCCGCGGCGTCATCGCCGATCGATTCGAGATCGGCGGGATCCTCGAGACCCAGCCGACACGCGACGCTGACGGTCGGCGCGCCCGGCGAGGCCGTGAGCAGGACGAATCGGCTGCTCCGGTGAATGGGAAAGATCGCGCGATGATTGTCGAGCCCGACGATCGCGTCGAGCCCGCATCTGGACAGGAGCATGCGCCGCAGCCTCGCGCTGCCGTGATCGGCGATGAGCCCTGACGGCAGAACCAGCCCGACCCGGCCGCCTGACTTTGTCAGCGCGATCGCCCGTTCGACGAAGAGCTGATAGCGATTGGCGTGACCGTCTGACTGTGCGCTGTAAACGCCCGAATCGCGCGTGAAGCGGACGACCGGCGCTGTGTCGAGCCGCGCACTGTTCCTCGTCTCGGCGCCGCCGGCGTCGGCTCGGAGCATGTCCCAGGGTGGATTGCCAATCACCGCGTCGAATCCGGCGCTGACTCGCCGACGTCCGTGCTCGTCAAAAAACACCTCAGGAAATTCCAGTTCCCAGTGAAACAGACGCCGGCTCTCACCGATTGCGTCGGCGGCGGCGAGGTACGGCGCCGCAACGTGTGCCGGGAGCCCCCGCCGGCCTGTGAGAATCGTGTCGCACAACGCGCCGAATGCGGACGCGGGTGCCGCTTTGTCCGATGCAAACCACGTAGCGCACCACAGATGCGCGACCCGCTTCCATCGCGACAGTGCGGAATCGGACCGGCTGATGCCGGCGTGCGCCCGTTCCTTCTCGCGCACGGCCTCGATCGTGTCGTTCGGAACCGATTCCAGAGAGAACCGCACCGGCAGCACCGTCTGCAGCGCGCCGCTGATCGCATCCTCCTCGAACAACGGCAGGTTCGTCGTGGACGCCCGGCCCGGGCGGGTCTCGGGGGGGCGCCTCAAATTGGCAATCCACGTCCCGAGCAGGCTATCGCCGACCTGCAACCGGTGATCGAGAAAGCTGAGTGGACGATTGGCGGCCAGCGTCGCAAGCCAGAGCGAAAGCCGCGCCAGCTGCACGGCCATCGGATTGACATCCACGCCATACAGGGAACGCTCGGTCACGGTTCGCCGGATCGCGACCCGTTCCGCTTCACCGATGTCGCTCGCGTGGCACGCGCCGGTCCGCACGAGGGCCGCCTCGTAGGCCTGAGCCAGATAGCGGCAGGCGGCAACCAGGAACGCGCCGCTTCCCATCGCCGGATCGACGATGCGCAGTCGAAGAATCGCGTCGGGATCGGCATCGCGTACCAGTGGCGCGAGGGTCCGCCGCACCAGGTAGTCCGCAATCGGCTGGGGCGTGTAGAACGTGCCGGTCGCCTTCCGAATCCCGGATCCACTTTCGAGGGTCACACCTGTTCGATCGATGCGCGGTTCGTAGTCGAGCAGCGTCTCGTACACGGCGCCGAGCTGCTCAACGCCGAGGTCGCGATAGGCGATACGCTCGCGACCAGCGCGATCGATTGCCGGCCGTGTAGACAGTGCCAGGACCGCGCGCCTCGCAGCATCATCGTCGAGGCCGCGACGCTCGGCCAGCGGTGTCCGTGAGGGTGCGAACAACCGACCATTGAACGGCGTGACACGGAGCGCGCCGGCCTGGCAACCGGAGTGCGCCAGCCGCGCGATCGCCCGGAGCGTTTCCCACAGCCCGCGGGACTGCCGCCGCTCGGCGGCGTCGCGGAGCGCTTCCAGGCTGTAGCTGTCCCGGTAGATCGGATGCCACAGCGGCACGAGTGACCGCGCTTCGGCGAAAAACAGAAACAGCATGCGGTACACGATGGTCAGTGCCTGCTCGAAGCTACCGTCGATTTCGCCTGGAACACGCCGCGGCCCGGGGCCGCGGTCGAGGCGCGAACCTCTCGACACCAGCGCCGCGAGCACGTCGCGCGACGCGGACAGCACTCCTTGCCGGAGCGATTGGCACACGCCGAGCGCGTGCTGGTCGGAGGCGAGGACCAGCGAATCAAGGGAGAGCACGCTGGCAGGTGCCGCGCCGAGTGCGCCGGCGCCGACGGTTCTTTGCAGCGCCACCACGCCGCGCGGGTCGTTGACGACCAGATCCAGATCGAACTCGAGGTGCCGGCGCGCGTACAGGCGTTCGGCGTCCACGATGCGCAGCCGAAGGCTGTCGAAGAGAAGGGACCAGCGCGCGCCGCGCCTCCCGGCTTCGGTGACGGCGAGGCGCCAGAGCGGATCGAACGCCTCGCCCCAGGGAGCGACGATCAGCGCGATCGGCCGGCCGTTCGATCGGAGCGTTGCCGCGAGCCCTGGCCCGGCGGGCTGGGCAGCCGACGGCGGCTCGAAGCCGAGAGCGGCAAAGAACGGGACGGCGCCCGACTGCAGTTGCGTGCGTGGCGGCGACGCCGGCCCGATGGCCGCGGCCGTAGCGCGCCATTGGACCAGATGCCGTTGCAGCCCTGCGATCGACTCGTTGCTGCCTTCCGCCGTCAGGCGGCGTTCGAGGAAAGCGATCGACAACAGCCGGCCGTCAACCCCCGGCAGCATGGCTACGGAAAGACGATCAGCACGAGTTGAGCGTGCGGAGGACCGATTGCTGCCGATCGCTCGAGGAACTCGACACGCTCCTCGTCCTGACGCCGGACCGCATCGGACGCCGCGTTCGAGATGAGGCGCCGCCGCTCGGCGCGCCGGTCGAACAGGCCGGCTTGAAAGCTGTGGGCACGGTCGTGTTCATCCGACGAACGCTGTCCTGCCGCGACTGCTGCGATCGCGCGTTCTCGAGCGAGCTGTGTCAGCACGGCAGAACGGGCCGTTTCGATCGCACTCGCTCGCCTGACGCAATCGGCTTCGACGAGCGAGCGAGTCCTGTGCTCCACCTCGCGAATAATCCTGGCGCGCACGCTACGATCTGGGTGACCGGCCGTCAGGCTGACGCTGGTTGCGACGATCTGCCACTCCACGCATCGCCCGTTGCCGTCGTCCCAGCCGACCCGCCAGATGAACAATGCACATCCGCCCAACCGCTGCCGCAGCGCCGACCGTCGGGCCGTCAGCACCCAGGGACCGTCTGCGTCACACCATTCGAGTGTGCGCCGGTCGCCGGGCTGAACGAGCCGGCGTACCCGCCGCACGCGCTCGGCTTCGGCGTTCGCCTCCGTCCTGAGCGTCACGCTGGTCATGTTCCTTCCGTCACACGACGGGCGTTGTCGTGTTCCTCATCCGCGCCGAGTGGATCCGGTGCGCCGATGTCGCTCCTCGCGAGCGCGAGGCGAGCGCGAAGGCGTTCGAGGATTCCCACTTCGCCGGTTCCGTCGGCCACCAGGTGGAAGGCGTGGACTCTGCGAATCTGGCCGATGCGGTCCACGCGCCCGATGCGCTGCTCGAGACGCATCGGGTTCCACGGCAGCTCGAGGTTCACGACCAGGCGCGACGCGCGCTGCAGGTTCAGGCCTTCCGCCGCAGCGTCGGTCGCCAGCAGCAGCGGGATCTCACCGGATGAGAAGCGCGTCAACGCAGTTGTGCGCTCGTCCGGCGACAACCCGCCATGGAGGACGAGGGCCGGCCGGTCAATTCCGCGCGCGATGTGGAGGAGCGTGTCGCGATACTCGGTGAAGACGATGGCGGGCTCGTTGGCGCGGCGAAGCAGGCGCCGGATCGCCGCCAGCTTGGTTTCGTGCAGCGAAGCCTGACGAGCCGCGTTGGCGAGCTGGGTCAACAGGCGCTGTTCGCGTCGGAGGTCGGCAAGTCCGAGTTCCGCGGGCCACGCGGGCGCTTCGTCCGCCTGTACCAGCTCGCCGAACGGGTCGCCGATCGGCAGCGCCAGTTGTTCGGCGGGATTCGTGTCGGCAGACGTGGCCAGCATCAGGCGCCGGCGATCGACCGATTGCGCCAGTGACCAGGCGCTCGAGAACCCACGCTTGTGGAGGACCGACAGCGCCAGCCATGGTTCGCGCTGCCCTTCCAGGGAATCGGCCCGGACCGCTTGCGCGTATTGCCGCAGCAGCATGTGCATGCGCCGCTCGTCGTTGCTCAAACGCACCCGGACGATGTGCACACGACGGCTGGCGGACAAGCCGACGTTCAGCCGCGATCGGCGGAAGACCAGCAGGTCGTCCGTCGCCGCGACGGCACCGAGGGCGCGCAGCGACGCGAAAGATCGGCGGTCGCCGCTGTGCGGCGTCGCGGTGAGCAAGAGCACGTATGCCGCTGTCGCCGCCAACCGGTGGACCGCCTGCTGACGATCGGAGTCGCCGCAGACGCCGTGCGCTTCGTCGACGATGACGAGATCCCAGCGAGACGAAGCGGCGGCCGGCAGCACCTCTGGCCGCTTGACGTAGTCGACCGATGCGATCGCACCCGAGAGGGTGGACCATGGATTGACGCCGATCGGCAGCTCCGCCGCCAGACGCCGGAGGCTGCGCCCATCGACGCCGGGCGCGTCGATCGCGAATCGTTCCTTCAGCTCACCTGACCATTGCTCGCGAAGACCGGCGGGCGCGATCACGAGGATCCGATCGATGGCGCCGCGCGAGCGCAACTCCGACGCGATCAACCCGGCCTGAATCGTCTTGCCGAGGCCGACCTCGTCGGCGAGCAACACGCGGGTGCCGAGGCCGCGCAGAACCGCGAGCGCCGGCTCGAGTTGAAACGGCATCATTTCAATGTGTGCGTCGGCGGCGGAGCGGAGTCCGCCCGGTGGTGTCTCGGCGGCCAGCAACGCCCGGCAGGCGCGGCGCCAGCGCCTGGGACCAACCGCCTTCGCCCGGCGGGCGCGTCCGAGGTCCTCGACCACGTCAAACGGCGTCAGGATGCGCCGTTCGACGCCGGTATGCGGAGGAGTCGTTCCCGTCAGCGTGACGACCTCGCAGTCCTCGTAAGGACGCACGGTCGCGATCCGCCACCGGCTGCCGCGCACCCGCACGTAATCCCCGGTCGTGAGTTGGCTGGATCGCAAAACTGCCATTGCGTGTGCGCCTCGCCTCGCAGGAACTGCCGCTGTCGTCGTCGAGCCTGCGAAAAGCACCGAATTTTCGCAGACGAGTCAGGCGACGGCCCACGACACGGCAATTGAAATGCCACGTTTGTAAGGTCGATTACGGGTTCGTCGGTTTCCGAGCGCAGAGATGCGCATCGCTGACTCGATTGGCTCGCATCACCGTGGCACGTGGGTTGCGGCGACGAGATCGGTGTTCACGAAGAGGCGCGTCCGCGGCTATGCGACAGTCGGAGCGATCTGTCTCTGGGCGATCGTCGCGCTCGACTTCTCGGTCACCGGCCCGATGGATCGGCTCGGCAAGGTCAAGGGCACCGACTTCCTGCATTTCTACGTGATCGGATCGATTGCGCGCGAATGCCGCTGGAACGAGTTGTACGACGCCGGCGCCCAATACGAGCGCGCGCGGGCGATCGCTCCGGCGTCAACCGAGGTCGTCTTCGTCCCGGTAGAAAGTCCCCAGCTGGCGCTGCTGTTTGCCCCCCTCACGGCCTGGAGCTACACCACGGCGTTGATGGCGTGGCTGACGATCGGCGTCGTGCTGTACGTCGGCTGCTGCTGGCTGCTGTGGAGGGATGCGACTGCCCTTCATCCTTATCGGGCAACCTTCGTCGCCGCGTGCGCGGCATTTCCGGGGATGTTCGGCGCCGTGCTGCACGGGCAGACGGCCTGGCTCTCGCTGGCGTGTGTGGTCGCGGCGCTGGGGGCGCTGAGGCGCGAGCGGCGCTTCGCCGCTGGCGTGGCCTTGGGGCTCCTCGTGTTCAAGCCCCACTGGGCGCTGGTGGCCGGTGGACTCTTCCTGTGTGCCGGTGAATGGCGCATCGTGGCCGGAGTGACGGCCTCGGCGGCCGCGCAGGTTGTGTTGACCTGGTCGGCGGTCGGATCGTCGGTGATGCGGACTTACGCCGGCGTGCTGGTCAGCCTGCCGAGGATCGCGACACTGCTCGAACCCAAACCCGGCGACTCGCTGCGCGGCTATTTTCAGGCCGTCTTCGCGTCGGCGTCGCTTGCGATGGTTGCATTCGCGGCCGCCGCGCTCGCGACCGTGTGGCTCGCCACGAGGATCTGGAAGAGCGGCGCATCAATGGATCTGCGCCTGTCGGCGATCGTGGTCGCGCTGATTCTGGTCAACCCGCACGTCAACGCGTACGACCTGCTGTTGCTGGCACCGGTGTGCGCGCTGCTGGGGAACTGGAGTGTGGAGAACAGTGCGGGTCAGGCGGCGACGCCGGTCGACCCCGGCGTCGCGCTGATGCCGCATCTGGCGGCGGCGCTGTTCGTAGCGCCGCTGCTGGCCGGCCTGCCCCCGCTCGTGAGACTGCAATTCTCGGTCGGCGCGATGATCGCCGTCCTGGTGCTGGTCGGCTACTTACTCAGGCGCAAAATCTGGTTCTGGATTCCCTGGAACGCCGGCGCCACATCCGCCGCTGTCGGCGCGTAGAAGTACTTGCCCTCGAGTTGAGCCGAGTTGAAGTCCGGCGAGGTGATGTCGTTCGAGATTCGCTTGAGAATGTCTTCGGGCATCTCCGGCATGGTGCCCAGCAGGTCTCGCAGCAGGTAACTCATGCCGATCGTGTAAATGCGAACCTGGTAGTCGCCACCGGTGTCGCTCCGGGCCGCATTTCCGATGATCTCGAGCACATTGCGCGCGGCGTTGTTGATGTTGAATACCTCGGCCGGATACTGGCCGACGCCCGCGTTGAAGTGACGCAGCCCGCGGACATTCTGCTGGGGCACTCCGTTGACCGTCAACGCGTTGGTTTGCAGCGGGAACGATGTCGGGATCCCCGAGCTTTGATGATGCGAGTGCCACGTCGCGACCGGCAGATAGGGCACTGTCGCCAACGTCGTCGGGTCGTTCCACGGTATTGTCAGTGTGACTGAAGGGCTCGCGATACCGGTTTGAGTATCGTACAACCCATCGATGTGCGGACTGTCCCAGGTCTGGCCGTCGGGATCGACCGCATTCTTCGGAAAGTCCCACGACCGCAACGATTTCGCCACACCCGACGCGTCGTAGGCGCCTGGAACGCCGTTGGAGGCGCCATCGGTGAAGAGCACGATGATCCGCAGACCCGACTGGGTGCCGGCGGGAACCGTGCGAAGCTGGTCCCACCCGCGATAGAGCCCTTCGACCATCAGCGTGCTGCCGCCCGGCAGTACGTTCGGCACGTCGGCTTCGAGCTTTGTCTTATCGAACCCGCGTGTCGCAGGCATCGGATCCAGGACGGTGGCGCCGTTGCTGAACGTCAGGAGCGAAACGCGATCGTGCACCGCGTCGAAGGAATCGATGAACATTCTCGCCGCATCCCTGACGGCGGGCCATTTCGAGCCGATCGAGCTCGAGACGTCCAGCACCAGTGAGAGATCGACCATCCGGCGCGTCGCCTGGCCGGTCGCGCCGACGGTGACCTGATTCAGGTTGGCCAGCCGCATCAGCGCAGTCGGAAGCGTGGCGGTGGCGTTCACGGTGACCACGTTGACGCCGGTTGCAGTGTCCACCGCCGACGAGAAAAAGTTGGGATCGGCGACCGGATCCGGAGAGGGTAGCGTGCCCAGGTAGCCGGTCGGGAAGTTCGCCTTGAAAATGCGCGTCGCTTCGCCTTTGGGGTCGCCGCTGTTGAGGCTGCGGGCGGCCGCGAGCGCCGCGCCGTCCACGGCTTTCGTCAGCTGGCCCTGGACCACATACGAGCGGCCGCTGTCCACCGCCAGGCCGGTGAAGAGCAGCAGCGCCGTCAATACGACCGCCATGTAGACGAGGGCGAAGCCCTTCTGAGTGGGTGACGAAGGTTTCTGTCTGTTCATATCGAGAGCCTTCCCAGCGCGCGACCCTGCGCAATGGACGCTAGAAATACGCAATGGAATAGAGCGTCGTGGGCACGTTGACGCCCAGGCCGCTGAGCGGTGTCAGCAGCGTGTGGGCGGCGAAGATTTCCGTCACGTAGACCATCCCTCCAGCTGCCATCAGGCCGGTCGGAAGGTTGGTGACCCGAAGACTTGTGTCGTTGTCGGAGTTGTTGGCGATGTAGTCGGGAGCGGCGCCGAATCCTCCGGCGCCCGCGGTCGTCAATCGGCTGCTGGCGCTGAGCGACCCATACGAGTAGCGCTGATACAGGATGTTCTGGCCGAAGTTGCTGGTGCCGGTGGTCGTGCCTTGCTTGATCACCGAAAAAATGATGGTGGCGCCGGCGGGAAACTTGACCGGCGGCGAGCTCATCGTGACCATTGCCGTCGCGGCGTCCTGCAGGCTGACGTCGCGGGAAATCAGGTTCGATCCTTCACGGGTCAGCTTGGTGACGACATGCTGATCGAGCAGCGCATAACTGAGCTCGACGACACCGAGTACCAGCAGCAACAACAGCGGCAGCACCAGCGCGAACTCGATCATGGTCTGGCCGCTCGCCGACGACAGGTCGCGACGCCGCGGAGTTCGGGTGCTCATTGGAATTTGTTTTCGTTCTTCATCGCCGAGTCCACCTGGATCGCCAGCTGGCCACCAGGGAAGAACGGCCTCAAGAGCGGGTCGTAGAACACGAAGACATAGTCGATCGTGACTTTCTCGATGTCTCCCGGTGCGCCGGTGCCTGCCGACCAGGAGCCGCCGATCGGCTGGTGTGAGAACGTGAAAGCGCTGTCTGCCAGCGTCAGGGTCGGTGTGGCCTGGCGCATTGCCAGCTTGATCGAATCAGTCCGCGACAGTGCTGTGCCGGGATTCGACGGGTCGTCCTTGGTGAGGCCGGTAATCCCGAAGCGGGACGCCTGACTGACGCCGTTTTCGAGCGACAGCCAGGTGTAGAAGAGGCCGCCGAAGTCCATGATCGCGAAGGTCAGGAGCAGCAGCAGCGGCGTGATGATCGCTGCCTCGACCATCTGAGATCCTGCGGCGTCGCGCAGGCGCGAGACGATTCGAGTCCACGGATGTCGCGTCATGCTGTCCCCTCCGGTGCACCTGCTGTGCCAGCGACGAATCCCGTAGTCGCGCGAGAGGGCCTTTCGAGTAAGTGACGTCCGCTGAACCAGTTGAATCGACAAACGTAAAACGTGATCGAGAACCCTCGCCGACAGTGTTCGGAAAAAAATGATCAGTGCGCGTGCAGTTCCGTTTCCTCGCTGGTGTCGGTAATCTCACTGAGCTTGGCGACCAGCGCGGCGAAGCCGCACTGTTCCGGATCAAAGAAGCCCCACTCGTCCTGAATCGGTTTTCGACCCCGCGCCTTCGGCTTGGTCGCGCTTGCCTCGTCGCCCGGAGCGCTCGGGCGCGGCGGCGCCGGCTGACTGGTTCGAGCCGCGACCGGCACCGCCGTCGGCGCCTGATTCCCTCCACGCAGCCGTTCGATGTCCTGCCGAAGCGACGCGATCAGCTCCGACCACTCTGGCCGGTCGGCCTTGTGCGTCTCGGCCTTCTGCGCCGGCCGGGCCGGCCGTGGTGTCGCCGCGGCAACAACAACTGCCGCTGCCGCCGCGACTGCCGCCGTCGCATCGTTCGTGTGTTCGCGGCGATCGGCCATCTCCGCTGCCATTCCCTCGATGCGCGGCCAGCGGTATCCGGTGAGACCGGTCGGCGTGAAGAATTCGATGTGGCGCGCGGGCGCGACGGAGGCGATCTCGGCCGGCGCCGCCGGTTGCTCGTTTCTGACGATGAACTGATCGACGTTGCTGAGCGCGGCGAATATTTCGGCGATGGTGTCGCCTTCTTCCGCGGCCGGCTCGGAGTAGGCAGCCAGCTGTCGCTCGAAATCGGTTTCGATTGGCTTGGCGATCGGCGCGGTGGGCCTGGACGGCGCTGCGGCGAAGGCGGCAAACGCCGGATCCTCGAACAGCATCGCGGTCGCGTCGCCGGCCTCGAGCTCGAACACCGGCTCGTCGCCGTCGCCGAGTTCGTCGGACAGATCGAACTCGACCCACGGGGCCGCAGTGGCGATCACCGGCTCCTGATCCGAGAACGACGGTTCGACAGAGACCGTGAGGCTGTCGTCGGCTTCCTCTTCCGCAAGCTCCTCGAGCGTTGCCGTCTCGATGACCGGCTCCGGCATCGCGGCCAGCGTCGGCTCCGTCACGACGATCGGCGACTCGACGAGTGCCGTCATCGTCTCGAAGGCATGGCTCGGTGCGACCGCTGGCGCCTCGACAGGTTCGGACTCGGTTGAGAACGCCAACTCGGGCGCGGCAGCCTGCTCGATCTCGTCCGAAACCGCCTCCGGTTCCTGCGCCGTTGCGATCAGCTCGGGCTCGACGACCTCGGACACGCTCGCTTCCGACGCGGGCATTGTGTTGAAGAAGTCCCGCGGCGTGGCCGCGAACGCTTCGTGGCGGACCTCAGGTTCAAAGAAGCGGACCGGCTCGTCATCGAGCGGCTCGTCGTCGAACTGCTTGCCGAAGAGGATCGGCCGCTCCTCGAATGCCGTCTGGTCCTCGAAGACCGGTCGTTCTTCAAAGACCGGCTGCTGTTCAAAGGCAGCGCGCTCCTCAAAGGCGGCCCGCTGCTCAAAAGTCGGGCGTTCTTCAAAGACCGGCGGTTCTTCAAAGACCGGCGTTGGTTCAAAGACCGGTCGCTCGTCGAAGAACTGCGGTTCGGTGTACGCCGGCGGCTGAACCAGTCGCGGTTCTTCGGCGAGGACCGGCGCCGCCGCTTGAAACGCCGTCGCCTCGACCGCCGCGTTCGTGGTCTCAGTGGCTTCCGCCGTCTGGTACGCCGGCGATGATTGGTCGTCGAACGAGGCGTTCTGGCGGATTTCACGCTCGGCGGCGGCCTCGCGCAGATAAGAAGAGATTTCTTCGGCGAAGACCGCCGGGTCGCAGCCGTCCGGAGCGGGCGCTTCGGGCTTGCTCTTGCGCCACTTGGCGAGCATGCCGCCGGCACTGGTGTGCCTCACGCCGGACGCCAGCACCGGAATCGTCAGTGTGCGAACGTGTGCAGCGGCGGCGATGACGCGCAGCGCCGCGGCCAACGCGGCATCGTCCTGCGGTGACAGCAGCGCGGGAACCAGCACCAGGTCCGGCACACGATCGCCGATGACGTCGAGCGCCTGCTCGGTCGTAGCGGCGAGCCGCAGCTCGGCGCCGACGCGATTGCGCGCAATGGCCGTGATTTGCGCGGCCTGGCGCGGGTCGGGCTCGATCGCAAGAATCAGTGGCATCTACGTCCGGAGCATGAAAATCGTCAATATCCCGCCGGCGACCGCGAAGATCAGCAGCGGGGCGTGCAGCGAGGTCTGTTCGCGGGCGATGGCCATCACGATGTGCGAGATGTCCTGCACGCGATAGCTGACCGTCGACAACTGCGCCGACGGCGGCGCCGACAATTGCGCCGAAACCTGCTCGCGAAGTCTGGGCTCGATGGCGCCGATCGCGAACGCCAGCAGCAGCAGGCTGCAGGCCCCCATGATCATTTCGCCGATTGAGCGCCGGGTTGTTCGCACCTCTATGGATCCCCGCACCCGCTGATCGCAAATCTCGTTCCGGTCGCTCGACGAAGTCGTCAGCGGGTGAAACCGCCGTTTTTCAACGGGTTCCACCTGATTTGGACGGGTCGGCGGCATCCCGTCGGCGGGCGTCTCGCCCGGCATCACACGAAAAACGCGTGCGGCTTACGAATTCGCTGGGTGTAACGCTGTGTCGCCGCCGCTGTCGCGGCGCGATCGCGCCGCAAGCGGTGCGTGTAAATGTGCGCGTACACGTCAGTTGCTGGCGATCGTTGCTGGCGCGATCGACACCGTGGCACAGCCGTTGCGATATCCACAGTGCCACGCGATCACGGCGACAAGCGTGATTGCACTTCGGACATCAGTGAGGCGCGGGAACGCGCCGGGAGGAACCGCAATGAAACTCATGACCCATCTCCAGTCGTTCATGCGCAATGACGAAGGCCAGGACCTGCTCGAGTACGCGCTGCTCGTGTCCTTGATCGCCGTCGTTGCGGTCGTTGCGGTGAAGGCCGCGGGCACCACCGTGTCGGGCATCTTCACCACGATCACGACCGCGCTCGCGCCGTCGGCGTAAGCGGTTGACACGACGAAGCGGGGCCGCGCCCCGCTTCGTCACTTTTACGATCGTCATTTTTCGAAGGGGGCGCCATGGCTCGAGTGATTGCCGCAGTTCAGCACCTGATACATCGCGAAGATGGACAGGATCTCGTTGAATACGCGTTGCTCGTGGCCCTCGTCGTCCTGGTTGCGATGGTCAGCCTGACCCCGGTCGCCACCACCATCACCAATGTCTTCTGGGTTCCCATTGCTCAAAATTTCTGATCCCGTCGCGGTGGCCCTCGTGATCGGGGGCGCCGGCATCGGTGCGCTGGTCGACTTGAAGACCCGCCGAGTGCCGAACCCGCTGACCATGGGTCTCGCACTCACCGGTCTCGCGCTTGCGGTCGCTCACGCCACCACGTTGGGCGTGGCCGCGTCGCTCGGCGGCCTGGTGGTGGGTCTGTTGCTGATGCTGCCCGCTCACATGATCGGCGCCACCGGCGCCGGCGACGTGAAGCTGTTCGCCGCGATCGGGACGCTGCTCGGACCGATCGGGATCGTGATGGCGTTCCTCTACACCGCGATCGCCGGCGGCGTCATCGCCGCCGCCGTCGCGCTCAGTCGCAGGCGGCTGGCGTTCACCATCTCGCGGACGGCCGCGCTGCTGAACGGCGGCGCCAACTCGCAGGAGATCGAAAGCATCTCGGAGAACAACCGATTCGCTTACGCCCCCGCAATTGCTGCGGGTGCGCTCATCGCAGCGCTTGGGTTGTAACCAGGCTGTTTCACAGGACATTTACTTATGGCTCGGATACGCATCTTCGTCGTGCTCGTGCTGGCGGTGACCGTGGGCGGCACGCTCGCGTTCGCTACTTACAACTTCGTGCAGCGCGCGCCAGCGACCCGGACGGTGTCGATTCCGACCAAGCCGGTCGTCGTCGCCGCCGCCGACCTCGATGTCGGCGCCGACTTGAGCCGCAATGACGTGCGGCTGATTGACTGGCCCGCGAACGCGGTGCCTGCCGGCGCGATCAGCAACCCAGACGAAGTCATCGGCCGCGGCCTGATTCTGCCGGTGATTCAGAACGAACCGATCCTGCCGATGAAGCTGGCGTCCAAGGAAGCCGGCGCCGGACTGCCGCCGGCGATTCCTCCGGGACTGCGCGCGGTGTCGGTTCGCGTCAACGAAGTGATTGGCGTCGCCGGCTATGTGCTGCCCGGCACCCACGTTGACGTCGTCGCGACCGTCAATCCCTCGCAGCAGCAGGGCGACATCACCTCGAAGGTGATTCTGACCAACGTGATGGTGCTCGCGGCCGGCACCAAGATCGAACGCGGAGATTCGGACAAGAACAAGCCGATGCCGGTCAGCGTCGTCACCCTGCTCGTGGATCCGGACGAGTCCGAGCGCCTGACGCTGGCCAGCACCGAAGGCAAGATTCAGCTCGCGCTGCGCAATCCGCTCGACAAGGCGACGCCGGCGACCCGCGGCATCCGTCCAGCGGTCCTGCTCGGCGTGGCGGCGACGACGCCGAGGCCGCTGGTCAAGCTGGCGCCGGGAGCCAAGGCCGCCGCGGCGGCGCCCGCGCCGGCGCCGGAACTTCCGACGGTCGAGATCATCCGCGGTGACAAGCGTGCGCACGAACTCGTGCGACAGGAGCAGCAGTAGCCATGCGGACCATCCGTCCTCTCATTCTGATCATCGCGGTGTTCGGCACGGCCGTCATGCGGGCGCAGTCGCCGCTGCCGGTCTCGGCGGTCGCGGCATCGCGCAGTGACGCGGTGGCCGACGCCGACACGCGGTCGGTCCGCCTGCTGGTGGGCCGGTCGACCCTGGTCGATGTCACCTCGCCGATTTCCCGCGTGTCGCTGACCAGCTCTGACGTCGCCGACGCGCTCGTGACATCGCCGAACCAGTTGCTCATCAACGGCAAGATTCCCGGAACCATCTCGATGTTCGTGTGGGATCGCTCCGGCACCATCCGCCGCTACGAAGTGGTGGTGCAGCGCGACCTCGCCAGGCTCGCCGAACAGGTCCGCCAGCTGTTTCCGGCCGACCAGATCGATGTCCAGAGCAACGGACGCGACGTCGTGCTGTCCGGAATCGTCTCCAATAAGGATGTGATCGAGAAGGCGATCAACGTCGCCGCCGGTTACGTCGAGAAGCGCGACGAGGTCGTGACGCTGCTGCAGGTTCGCGACAGCGGCGCCAGCAACCAGGTGTTGCTGCGCGTGCGTTTTGCTGAAGTCAGCCGCAGCGCGATGACCGACCTGGGCCTCAGCATGTTCACCGGTCCGAACGGCTACAAGGACGTCGTCGGGCGGGTCGCCACCGATCAGGTCGCCGCGCCGACCTTCGACAACTCGTCTCCCGGCCAGAACAAGCTCGTCTTCAGCGACTTCCTCAACCTGTTCTTCTTCGACACGAAGCATCAGCTGGGCGCGGTGATCAAGGCGCTGCAGACCAAGGGTCTGTTCCAGAGCCTGGCCGAGCCGAACCTGATCGCGGAGAGCGGCAAGGAAGCCAGCTTCCTGGCCGGCGGTGAGATCCCGGTGCCGATCGCGCAGGGTTCGGGCAGCGCGATGGCGATCAGCGTTCAGTACAAAGAGTTCGGCATCCGCCTGACCTTCACACCAGTCGTCAACGGCGACCGCATCCACATCAAGGTCAAGCCTGAGGTCAGCGCGCTGGACTTCACCAACGCGGTCGTGCTCAACGGCTTCCGTATCCCGGCACTCACCACCCGTCGAACCGAGACCGAGGTCGAGCTCGACAACGGCCAGACCTTCGCCATCGCCGGTCTGATGAACAACACCGTGAACTCGCAGATGCAGAAGATTCCTGGCATCGGCGACATTCCGATTCTCGGCCTGCTGTTCCAGAGCAAGTCGGCGCAGAAGAATCAGAGCGAGCTGGTTGTGATGATCACGCCGGAGATTCTGCCGAAGTCATCGCACGGCGTGACCAACTCGCTGCCGCGGACGCCCGAGCCGATGCTGTCGCCGCTGCCGGACAAGAAGACGACGGCGCCGCTGCCGCCGGCGTTCACCACGGTCACCACGGCCGACGTGGTGCCGCCGAGCGCGCCGACACCGCGGCCGGCGCCCCAGCCCGTTCCCGTTGCCGCGCAGCCGCCGATGCCGACCCCGGCTGCCGCTGCCGCGACGGTAGGCGCACTGCTGCCGACGACTGCGCCGCGTGCGGTTGCCGCCGAACCGGTCGTCGCCCAGCCGTCCGCGTCACCGAACCTGCCGGTACAGAATGCCGACGCCCAGGCGCCGGTGCCGTCGCAGCCGTTGACGGACAAGCAGAAGGCCGCGCTCGCCAAGGCCCAGCAGAAAGAATTCGACGCCGCTGCGAAGGCGAACGCCAAGGCCGCAGAACAACAGCGCGAGGCTGACAAGAAGCAGAAGAAGGAACAGGAAAAGGCCGACAAGGAACAGGCCAAGCGCGACGCCGAAGCTGCCAAGCAGAGCGAGGAGCTTGCCAAGCGTCAGGCCGAGTACGACAGACAGCAGGCCGAGCAGGACAAGAAACAGCAGAAAGCCATCGCCGAGGCCGAAGCGAGAGCCAAAGCGGCCGACGCGGCCTATCAGAACGAACTCAGCAAAGCCAAGAAACAACAGTAGCCATGGCTCAATTGGTCGGTCTCATCGTCAGCGACGACGACGCGTTCAAGAAACAGATCGGACGGCTCCTGCGTGCGGGGTCGATTCCGGTCAGTGTGATCGACGACAAGACGCAGCGTGAAACGCTGCCGCCTGACGTCGTGATCGCCGACATCCGCAATGACGCACTGTCGGCGATGGCCGGCATCGAGCGGCTGCGCGCCGCCTCGCCGGGCGCCGGGATCTTCGCCGTTGCCCAGACCGCCGACCCCGACGTCATCCTGTCGGCGATGCGAGCGGGCGCGAACGAGTTTTTCACGTGGCCTCCGGCTGAGGAAACGTTTCACGGCGCCATTCGCCGGACCGCGGCCCGGCGCGAGACCGCGCAGGGCGCCAAACCTGCGGCGACGAGCCTGGTGTTCTTCGGTGCGAAGGGCGGCGCCGGCACGACCACGGTCGCGGTCAACTGCGGTGTCGAGCTCGCGCGGCTGAGCAAGAAGTCCACGGTCATTGTCGATTTGAAGGCCGGCCTCGGCGAAGTCGCGCTGTTTCTCGGCGTGCGGCCGCGCTACTCGGTGCTCGACGCGGTCGACAACCTGCATCGTCTCGACCGCGAGTTCCTGCGCGAGCTGGTGGTCAAGCACAAGTCCGGCCTCGAGATTCTCGCCGGCTCAGATCAGTTCGATCGCCCCGGCGCGGCTGACGGTGGCGGCATCGAAGAACTGCTGCGACTGCTGGCTCGCCAGTACGAATACATCGTCGTGGACGCCGGCAGCCAGATCAATTCGTGCACGGTGGCGGCGCTCTACGCCGCGGACACGATGTATCTCGTCGCCAATCCCGACGTACCGTCGATTCGCAACTCGCAGCGCCTGCTCGATCGCGTGCGTCAGCTCGGCGCCTGCGGCGAGCGCGTCCGCGTGTTGCTGAACCGAGCCGCCGAGCCGTTCCCGATTCCGCCCAAGCAGATCGAGGGCGCGCTCGGGCACCCGATTCATCACACCTTCCCGAGCGACTACAAGACCGTGTCGACGGCGCTTGAACTCCGGCATGCCGCTGGCGCTGACCGGAAATTCCGACATCGCCACGCAGTTCGACCATTTCACCCGTCAGATTCTGGATCCCACGGCGGAAGCTGCGGCCGCCCCGGCGACCAAGCGCAGTCTGCTCGGCCTCCAGAAGCTCGCGTCCATCTGGTAGACCGATGATGACCACTCTCGCCCAGTCGGGTCCGCTCGCACCTTCGTCCACCTCACTGAACGGCCCCGGCCGCCCGCTGGCGACGCAGCCGCCCCGCGCGCAATACGTCGAGCTGAAAGCCAACGTGCATCGCAAGATGCTCAACCGGCTCAACCTCGAGGCGCTGTCGCAGTCCGATCGTTCGCGCGCCGAGAGCGAAATCCGCACGCTGGTCGGCGAGCTGCTTTCCGAAGAAGGCACGCCGATCAGCCTCGGCGAGCGCGAGACGCTGCTCGGCGAACTGCTCGACGAGGTGTTCGGCCTCGGTCCGCTGGAGCCGCTGCTGCGCGATCCGTCGATCAGTGACATTCTGGTCAACACCTACAAGAACGTGTTCGTCGAGCGCGGCGGCACCTGGTTCGGGTGGCGACAGCGTTCCAGGACGACCGTCACCTGATGCGGGTCATCGATCGCATCGTCAGCGCGGTCGGTCGCCGCGTCGACGACAGTTCGCCGATGGTTGACGCCCGGCTGCCGGACGGTTCGCGCGTCAACGCGATCATCCGGACCGCTGGCTGTTGACGGTCCGATGCTCTCGATTCGCCGTTTTCCGGCCGAGCGACTGAAGGCCGACGATCTGGTCACGCTTCGCGCGCTGACCAAGCCGATGCTCGATTTTCTGGCGCCACTGCGTCCGCGCCCGCCTCAACGCGCTGATCAGCGGCGGCACCGGCGCCGGCAAGACGACGCTGCTGAACGTGATGTCGAGCTTCATCGGCGAACGCGAACGTATCGTCACGATCGAGGACGCCGCCGAGCTGCAGCTGCACCAGGAACACGTGGTGCGGCTCGAAACCCGTCCGCCGAACGTCGAAGGCAAAGGCGCCGTCCGCCAGCGTCAGCTGGTGATCAACGCCCTCCGTATGCGTCCCGATCGCATCGTGGTCGGCGAGGTCCGAGGCGAAGAATCGCTCGACATGCTCCAGGCGATGAACACCGGCCACGACGGGTCGCTGACCACCGTCCACGCCAACACGCCGCGGGACGCGCTGTCGCGTATCGAGACGATGATCGCGATGGGCGCGACGCATCTGCCGGAAAAGGCGATGCGGCAGCAGATCGCCTCGGCGATTCAGCTCGTCGTGCAGCAGACGCGGCTCAGCGACGGCTCGCGCAAGGTGACGAGCATCGCCGAAATCACCGGCATGGAAGGCGACATCATCACCATGCAGGAGATCTTCCTGTTCGAGAAGATGGGGGTCACGCAGGACGGCAAGGTGATCGGCCGGTTCCGCGCGACCGGCGTCCGGCCGAAATGCTGCGAGCGTCTGCGCGCCTCGGGCATCCACCTGCCCGCCGACATGTTCGAAGGGGTCACGGAGGTTCGCTGATGTTGGCTGCCCTCCTCGATGTTCCTGATCGGTGCCGGCGTCGTCCTCGGCGGTTACGCGGCGTACGCCTACGTGCCCGACCTGATCAGCCGGCGCCAGATGGATCGCCGGCTGCACGACGTCTCGATGCTCGCCGGACCCGATCCGACGACGAGCGACGATTCGACCATTCTGAAGAGCATGAAGCGCGGGCCGTTGCCGGCGTTCGAACGGCTCGCGGCGAAGACGCGTGCCGGCTCGTGGCTGGCCAAGCTCATCGAGCAGTCGGGAATGAAGACAACACCGAGCATGGTGCTGGTCGCGTCGGTGCTTTCAACGGCGGTGATGGCGCTGCTCGCGTCTTTCATCAACGTGCCGTTCAGCGTTCTGGTGGGCGCCTTGATCGGCGCAGTGCTGCCGATTGGCTGGTTGCGGCATCGCCGGACCTCGCGGATGAACAAGTTCGAGGAACAGTTCCCCGAGGCGCTCGACCTGCTGTCGCGCGCCATTCGCGCCGGCCACGCCTTCCAGACTGCGCTCGGCATGGTCGGCGACGACCTCTCCGAGCCGGTGGGCCCGGAGTTCAAGAAGACTTTCGACGAGCAGAACTTCGGGCTGCCGCTTCGCGACGCGCTCAACCAGCTGGCGGAGCGGGTCCCGATTCTGGACGTGCGCTTTTTTGTGACCGCTGTGCTGATTCAGCGCGACACCGGCGGCAACCTCTCCGAAATTCTCGACAACCTCGCGCATGTCGTGCGCGAGCGCTTCAAGATCCGGCGCCAGGTGCGCGTGCACACGGCGCACGGCCGGTTCACCGGCTATGTGCTGCTGGCGCTGCCCGCGGCGCTGGCGGTCGCGCTCTCGTTCATCAACCCCGAACACATGCGCGTCTTGTTCCATGAGCACATGGGCCAGATGATGCTGATCGGGGCGATCGTGATGCAGACCGTCGGATTCTTCTGGATCCGCCAGGTCATCAAAATCGAGGTCTAGTGTGATTGTCCTGCTGCCGCTGCTCACGTTCGTTTTCGTCTCGCTGCTGATCGTCGCGGGTGCGATGGCGTTTACCCCGGACGCCGCGGGCGCGATCGAACGGCGATTGGGTGAGGTGACCGGCGCGCCGGTCAAGCGCACCTTCGACGACGCCGGCTACGAGCGCGTCGCGGTGGACTGGCTCAAGCGGATCGGCAATATGGCCCCGCGCTCGCCCAAGGAGATGGGCAAGCTGCAGCAGAAGCTGACCTACGCCGGCTACCGCGGCCGCGAGGCCATCATCGTGTTCTTCGGCATGCGGCTCGGCTTCGCCGTGCTGATGTTCACACTGTTCGCGACCCCGGTGATCATGCGCCGGCCGAACCTGCTGTTGGCGTTGGGCGCATGCGGAGTCGGCTACCTTCTGCCGAGCATGGCGCTGGGCCGGCTCGCCAAGCGTCGGCAGCATCGGATTCGGCTCGGGCTGCCCGACGCGCTCGACCTGCTGGTGGTGAGCGTCGAAGCCGGCCTTGGTCTCGACCAGGCGCTTCAGCGCGTCAGCGCCGAGCTCGCGTTCGCCCATCCGGACCTGTGCGACGAACTGCGCCTGATCAACTTCGAGCTGCGCGCGGGCAAGGCGCGTAGCGAAGCGCTGCACAACCTCGCCGACCGGACCGGCGTCGACGACATCTCGTCGCTGGTGGCGATGCTGGTCCAGACCGACAAGTTCGGCACCAGCGTGGCCCAGTCGCTGCGCGTGCATTCCGACACGGTTCGGACCAAGCGCCGCCAGCGTGCGGAAGAAGCCGCGGCGAAAACCGGCGTCAAGATGGTCTTCCCGCTGGTGTTCTGCATCTTTCCCTCTATCTGGGTCGTGACCATCGGGCCGGCCGCGATCAAGTTCGTCGAGGTTCTGGTACCGATGGGGCAGCAGTAGGCCATGGCTACCACAACTGCCGCCGTCTCGCCCATCATCGATCGATCGCCCGCACCGTCGGCGCCCTCCTCGGTCGAGGACACCGGGCTGACCGCCGATCAGATTGCCCAGTTGTGTGTGAAGCATCTGTACGCCGGCGAAGCGAGTGGCCACGTGCTCGCCGACCGGATGCGGCTGCCGTACTCGCTGCTCGAACACATCATCGAGCACGCCCGGGCCGAGCGCCTGGTCGAGGTGCGCGGCTCGACTGGATCCGGCACCGCCGGCTACCGCTACGCGCTGACCGATCTCGGGCGCGATCGCGCCCGCCAGTACCTCGATGTCAGCCACTACATCGGTGCGGCGCCGGTGCCGCTCGACGACATACGTCGCGATGATGCGGCGCCTGGCGGCGGCGCGCGGCTACATCGATCGCGAGCGACTGAAGAAAGGGTTTTCACACCTCATCGTCGCTGACGAGGTGTTGGAGAAGCTCGGTCCGGCGGTCAACGCCGGCAAGGCGGTGTTTCTTTACGGCCCTCCAGGCAACGGCAAGACCGTGATTGCGGAAGGCATGGGGCGAACACTCGGCGGCGACATGTACGTGCCGTACGCGCATCGATATCGACGGCCAGATCGTCACCGTCTTCGATCCGATCAACCACGAATCGCTCGAAGAGGAGCCGGGCGACGGCAGCGTGATTGCCGCCGTCCCGCACGATCGTCGCTGGGTACGCATCCGGCGGCCGGTGGTCATGGTCGGCGGCGAGCTGACGCTGGACATGCTCGACGTCACCTTCAATCCGATTTCGAAGTATCACGAGGCGCCGATTCAGCTGAAAGCCAACGGCGGCGTCTTGCTGGTGGACGACTTCGGACGGCAGCGGGTGCGTCCCGAAGAGCTGCTCAACCGCTGGATCGTGCCGCTCGAAAGCCGTTTCGACTACCTCACGCTTCACACCGGCAAGAAATTCCAGATGCCGTTCGACGTGCTGATCGTATTCGCCACCAACCTCGATCCCGCGTCGCTCGCCGACGAAGCGTTCCTGCGCCGCATCCCGTACAAGATTCCGATCGAGGATCCGACGCTCGAGCAGTTCACGCAGATCTTCGAGCTCAACTGCCGGAAGCGCAATCTGCGCTTCCACCAGGTGATGGTCGCGTATCTCCGCCGCCGGCACTACGGTCCGCTCAATCGTCCGATGCGCGTCGTGCCACCCGCGCGACCTGCTCGATCAGGTCACCGCGCTGTGCCGCTACCAGGGACGCGAGCCCGGGATCACGCGTGGCCTGCTCGACGCCGCCTGCGACTCCTATTTCGTCAGCGAGACACCGGCCGTCGTCGGTCAGGTGAAGAAGCCGGCCCGTCGGCGCCTGGACGTCCATTGATGGAGGCGCCGCGCGTCCGTGAAGTTGGCACCGACCTGTTGTCGCGGTTCTGCGTCGCCGCGTTGTTCGCGGTGTTGTCGGTCAACCTGCTGACCGACTATGTCCATACCCACCGCGTGACCGGATTGTTGCTGCTCGTCAGCGAGTCGCTGGTCGTGATCCTGACGATTCTGCGCCGTCGCACCGGTGTGGTGGATCGCTCCGCCGCGGCGGCGATCGTCACGACCGTGTCGCTGGTCGGCCCGTCACTGGTGCGGACTGCGTCGGTGGGTGGCCTGGTGCCGGACGACGCGACGGCGCTGCTGTCCGCAATCGGCCTGATCATCGAGATCGGGGCCAAGATCACGCTGGGCCGGAGCTTCGGTCTGGTGCCGGCCAATCGCGGCGTAGTCATCGGCGGCCTCTACAAGTTCGTGCGTCACCCGATCTACGCGGGCTACCTGCTGACCCACATCGCGTTCGCCTGTGCACATCCCACCATGTGGAACGTCGGTATCTTTCTGGTGTCCGATACCGCGTTGATTGTGCGGGCGCTCTACGAGGAACGGGTCCTCGAGGCCGACCACTCGTATCAGTCGTACTGCCAGCGGGTTACGTGGCACCTCGTGCCCGGGTTGTTTTAGCGCGTCCACTTGCAGGTCGTGGCCGCGTCAGCCGCCACGACACGGTTCGGCAGCGGTCAGGGATCGACAGGTCAACGGACGGAGCAAACGAGCATGGAGATCAGGAACGCGCGGACGGACTGCGTCGTGGCGAGCATCGTGGAAGTGGCCACCACCAGAAGGGAGCGCCGACGCGGCCTGCTCGGCCGTGATTCGCTCGATTTGGCGGCGGCCATGGTGTTGTCGCCCTGCTGCTCGATCCACACCGCGTTCATGCGTTTTCCGATCGACGTCGCTTTCGTCGATCGGGATGGACACGTGACCCGCATCGTGCGCGATCTGGCGCCGTGGCGGGTCGCGATCGCGCCGCGTGCGCACGCGGTCGTGGAGTTCGCCGGCGGCTGCCTGACCGCCCGCGACCTGCGCGTCGGCGATCGCCTGCTGCTGGTGCCATCGCCGACGGGCGCCGAAGAACCGCTGACGGAGACGTGGTCGGCCAGTTCGGTCAGCGCCGCCTGACCCCGACCGGCCCTTCTGTCAGCTGCGGTCGTTCGATCAGGCGCGCCACGGTCGCGCCGAGATGGGCGGCCGGATCGTCCCAGAACTCCACCACCGCCGGATGTCGTTCGAGCGCGGACTGCACGATGCCGCGCTGGATTCCCACCCCGCGACCGTGAATCAACCGCACCTCGCGCAGGCCGGCCTCCGCTGCCGCGTCGATGTACGACTCCACCACAGACGCCACGTCGCGCGGGGCGAAGGCGTGCAGGTCGATCTCGCGTTCGATCGGAATGGGGACGGCCATCAGTGAATCACCGGCCGCCGAGCCTCAGCCCTTCGTGTAGTCCGCCTTCACGACCGTCTTGATCCCGCCGCGCACCGAGAAATCGCCGACGACGGTCATGCGCCGCGGATGAATGGCGGCGACCAGATCGTCGAGGATCTGGTTGGTCACCGCCTCGTAGAAGATGCCTCGGTTCCTGAACTCGACCAGGTAGTACTTGAGCGCCTTGAGCTCGATGCAGGCGGCGTCGGGGACGTAGGTGATCCGGATTTCGCCGAAATCCGGCAGGCCGGTCTTCGGACACACCGAGGTGAATTCGGGGCATTGAATCGCGATCTCGTAGTCGCGCTCCGGCCGTGGGTTGGGAAACGTCTCGAGCGTCGAACTGGACACGTCGAAAATTCTAGCATCCGCGTCGGCGGGAAGCCCGACAGGCCCGGTTTTGGGCCCAAAATCGCGATTTCCGGCCTTGTCGCGATTGACACTGGCGAGAAGGGCGCGCTAGGATCACGGCGGTTTTCGCGAGTAAAGCCACGATTGATGCTGCGCGCGCGGCGATCGGCGGTGAACATCACAGCGCGTTAAGTAGGGGGAACACCGATGACCGACGCCGCCCGCAGGATGGGCAAGTCCGAGCTCTTCTCGCACTTCGCCGAGCGATTCGAAGTGAAGCGGACGCAGGCCCGTGAGTATTTCGATGAGCTGACGATGCTGGCGGAGAAAGAGCTGAAGCGATCCGGGCGAGTTCGTGCTGCCTGGCATGGTGAAGCTCGTCGTGCAGAAGCGGAAGGCGCGGATGGGCCGGAATCCGGCGACCGGCGAGGCGATCAAGATTCCCGCCAAGACGGTCGTCAAAGCGCGCATCGCCAAGCAGCTGAAGGACGCCGTCCTGCCGAAAAAGTAATCGACTGATCCGTGCTCGAGAGCGGCGCGGCGGCGGACCTTCCGCTGGCGCGCTTGCTCCCGCGGCGTGGCGCTAGGCCGCCGGCACCCTCGCCAGCATCCGGCTGTACAGCGTCGCCGGCACCAGGCACATCGCCCTCGCCTCGAGATTCGTCACCGAATCGTCATCCAGAATGATCCGATCGCCCGGTCCGAGCAGAATCTCGGCGCTGTAGCGCCGCGCGCCGCGCAGCGTGCGCAACTCGAAGTAGCGCACCGCCACCGTCATGTCCTTCACCGCCAGTGTGTCGGTTTTCACCAGTGTTCGAAACATGCCTCAACTCCTCCACGTGCAGTCGTGCTTCAGCTTGCAGCCGCCTGCGCCGATCGATCGTCGCGTGCCGGAAAACGCAGTGTGAACGAGGTGCCGCGCCCGACTTCGCTCTCGACCGCAATCGTCCCCTCGAGTTGCTCGACGATACGCTTCGAGATCGCGAGGCCGAGGCCGAGCCCGTGTCGTTTGGTGGTCATGAAGTCGTCGAAGATCGCCGCGAGGCGTTCGGCTGGAATGCCCGAGCCGGTGTCGCTCACGCTGATTTCGATGCGATCGCCCAGCCGCGCGGTGGAAACGGTGACCACGCCGCCGGGCTGGGTGGCCTGAATCGCGTTCGTGATCAGGTTGCGGTACACGCGGCTGAGCGCGAAGCGATCGCCCTTCGATGACCAGCGGGCTCTGCCCGTAGCGCGTCTGCAGGCTGACCCCGTTGCGCTCGCCTTCCACGCGCATCGCCTCGACGATCTCGGCCACTGACCCGTTGATTTCCATCGCAAAGCGCTCGACGGGTTTGGGCTTCACGATGTGGCGGAGGTCGTCCATGAAGCGCTTGAGCGCGGCGAGCTCGCGCTCGATGGTGCGCCGGAACATGTCCTTGGACTCGGGGTCCACGTCGTCGCGCAGCAGCAGCTTCGTGCTGTTGCCAAGGTTCTGGATCGGATGGGACAGGTCGTGGACCAGGCCCGCCGCCATGCGTCCGAACGTCGGCCTGGCGTTCCTGGCGCTTCACTTCCTCCTGCAGCGTGACCAGGCGGTCGGCCATGCCGTTGAAGGCCTTGCCCAGGTCGCCGAGCTCGTCGTCGCGCCGAATGGTCACGCGTGCGTCCAGCTGACCGGCTGCGATGTCGTGGGTGCCGCGCTGCAGCGCCAGAATCGGGTCGATGAAGCTGCGTCCGAAGAGATAACCCACCGTGATCATGGCGAGCAACGCCAGCGAAATCGCGACGAACAGCAGCCGCTGGAGGACCACGGCGCTGGCGTAGGCCTCGCGCGTCGGTTGTTCCACGATCACGCTCCAGCCAAGCTGTGGAATGCGGGCGCCGACGCCGAGATCGCTGCGGCCGTCCTCGTCCACGTACTCGCGGGATACAGCCGTGTCGTCGGCGGCCGCGCGGACGGCGGTCACCAGCGGATGGCCGTTCATGTTACGCGTCTGGGCGACCAGCGCTTTCTTGTCGGGGTCGCCGTGCGCGATCAGGGCCCCGTCCGGCGCGATCACCATCGCGTAGCCGTGGTCGCCGATGCGGATGTGATCGACCATGCGCCACATCGCCTCGAGGCTGAATTCGCCGGCCAGCCAGCCGGACGGTTCGCCGAGGTGGGTGAGGCGGATGGCGAAGACGGATGTCGGCAGCAAATCTTCGTCAACGCGAATCGGCGACATCGACACGCCGTCGATCACCGCCGGCGAACCCTTCGGAATCGTGATTCGCGGCTTGCCGATTCGGCTCGAGGCAACCATCGCGCCCTGTTCGTCGAACAGCGTCAGTTCCCGGAATTCGCGAAACTGCAGGACGTAGTTCTTGAGGATCTGATCCTGCTGCGATCCGGGTGAGGCCGGTGTCCTGCAGGTCGGCGGAGAGCGCCTTCAGCAGCTCGGCGTTGGTGGCGACGTAGCGGCGGATTTCTTCGGCGGCGCGGATGGCGACGTTCTGGTTGCCGTTGGTCACCGACTCGCGGGTGCCGCGCTGCAGCGAGACCAGCGACACGAAGCCGTACGCCAGCAGCGGCACAATCGCAGCGATGCCGAGCAGCAGCGCGAAGCGGGTCGCGATGTGGCGGATCTTCATCTCAGTTGGTCGGCCGGCTGGTCGCGGCCGCGGGTCGCCACAGCCGGAGCGTGCTCAGGATATCCCGTCCTGGTTCGGCGTCGGACACGATGAAGCGCTTGCTGACCGCTCGGGCGTGCTGCGACCAGGCCAGGAAGATCGCCGGCGGATCCTCGACCATCGCATGCTGGAACGCGTTAACACCGTTGCGATACTCATCGTCCGACCCGGCATGACGGAGGCCATCCAGCGCCGCGTCCACGGCAGCGCTTGAAAATCCGGAATTTGCGGAGCCGGAATGCCACAACAGGTAGGGCCGGAAGAGGCTCGGACCGCTGATCACCTCGAACAGCACCACGTCGTAATCACGTTTTGCGACCGCCTCCATGATCTGGTCCGGCGGTACCTCCTGAATGTCCATCGACACGTTCACCTGGTCGAGTTGGCGTTTGACGACAAGCGCAATCCGCTCGTAGTCCGGCGGGACGAGGCAGGTGAAGTGAAGCCGATGTGACGCCAGCGTTTTCGAGGCGGCTCCCGGATCGAAGGAAAACTTCTCCGTATTCGATCCAAGAGCCCAATGTTGTGGCCAGGTTGGTCCTGAAGAGGCGACGCCGTGCCCGTTTAGGGCCTGCTGAACGAAGGCGTCGCGATCGATCGCCTGCGAGAGCGCGCGCCTCACGTCCGGCGATCGCAGCACCGGTTTGCTGGTGTTGAAAAGCAGGGCGTACTGGTAGTGACGGATCGACGTGAATACCTGGATCTGGTTGGAGCGCTCGAACGAGTCGAGAGCGTCGGGACTCACTTCGTACAACATGTCGAGGTGATCCCGGAGCATCTCGGCCCACGCCGCACGGGCCGTCGGGTAGGTGTTCACCGCCAGCCGATCGATGGCTGGCCGACCCAGATAGTACTGATCGTTGGCTTGTAGTTCTGTCGGCGATGAGGGACCGACCGGCTTGAAGGGTCCGGTGCCGGCGCTGATTGGCGCCGGGCTGCGAAATTGCAGTTCCAGCGCTTCGAGAACAAATGGCGAGTGTTGGCGCAAAGCGATGTCGATCTCGAGATCGCCGACGGCTCGAATCTGCTCGACATCGGAGAACGCGGTGCCCATGTACCTGGGCAAAGCGACCTCGAGGACTTTCACGACCGACTGCGCGGTGACGTCGGATCCGTCGTGAAATTTCAGAGCTGGCCGAAGATATACCTGTAAGGTCCGACCGTCGGGAGAGAAGTCCCAGCGTTCGGCCAGCCAGGGTGTCGGCCGTCCATCCTCGCCGATTTTCACGAGACCCTCGACGGACTGGTTCTGGGCGACCTGCCGTAAGCCGGTTTGCGGATCGGCTGTGGTCATCTGGCCGATGCTCACACCAATCCGCAATGTCGCCGCTGCGTGCGTCCCTGACGCCGCCGGACTGCGGCACGCGGTTGACGAGTAGAACATCACAGAAGCGAGCGCGCCAACCGCTGCGATGCAGCGTCGGCGGCTCGTCTGCGGTTTACTCGCCCGGGTCATCTACCGCTTGTTCAACGGAACGTCGTCAACCATGGCCCAGCAGTACCCTTGCGGCTTGACGTTGGTGGCCTTTTTCACGATGGTGATTTTCATTGTAGTGTCTCCTGAGCTGCGCCGGCCGCAGTATGCGCCAGCGACACGAGTGCCGATTCGAAGCTGCGCTTGTGACATGTCGGCAGGTTCATGTCGCCAAGCTGTGTGAACGAGTTCGCGACGCATCCACCCGCACACACGGGCATGAACGCGCAGTCTCCGCAGTCTTTCCACGGATCGAGACGGTCGAAACGTTTCCTCGCTGCGGCACGGTCGTCGTCTTGCCGATCGTCGATGTGACCGGTGGAGGTCGCCAGTTGGCCGGTGAAGCCAGGGCAGGCATACAGCGAGCCGTCCGGGCCGATGGTGTGCGCGTGCTGCATGTGCACGTGGCAGGGGCCGTTGTGGACGCCGTCGGGCGTCGGAAAGCCGTGTCGCTTTGGTCTCCTCGCGCAGGAACGACACCTTGTCGTCGAGGAAATCGCAGCTGTCGCAGGTCGATCCGTGACCGGCGCCGGCGGACGTCATACAGGTGCCGTTGAGCGGCTTGTTCGACGCGGCCACCGGAATCAGCGGGATCATCCCTTTCGGAGCCGGTGGCGCCATATCGCGGATGACCGGCTTGAAGTTGACTTTGACGAGCTTGTCGCCGAAGTCCTGCTCCCGTAGGAACTCGAGCAGCGCCGGGAAAGCTTTCGACCGAGCTTTCGTCGAAGTTTCCGCCGATCGCGATACGGCAGCGGCCAGCGACGCGTCGGATGTTCTCGATGATGCGATCGAAGGTGCCCTGGCCGCCGCGCAGCGGACGCATGCGATTGTGGGTGTCCCGATCGCCGTCCAGCGTGATTTTGATCCCGTTCAACCCGAACGGCTGCATGCGATCGACCACCTCGGGCGTCAGCAGCAGGCCGTTGGTGATGATGCTGTTGAACATCTTCACGCCGCGCTCCTGCGTGGCGTTCCACAGGCGTTCGCTCAGCTGGTACATCACCGGCAGGTTGAGCAGCGGCTCGCCGCCGAAGAAGGTGAGGACCAGGCGCTCGGGCCGCACGCGGTCGAGCTCGCGCTCGATCCACTCGCCAACCCGCGCGGCTGTCGCCATCGACATCTTGTCCGCGTGGAGGTTGTAGTCGCCGTGATCGCCCTGGAAGCAGTAGTCGCACGCGAAATTGCACTGCAGCGTCGTCAGGATCGTGACGTTGAGCTCGTCCGTGCTGCTCTTGACGCCGGTGATGTAGTCATCGAAGCGGCGCCGGTCCGTCGAGCGGTTCTCGACGAGGAAGCCGTTCTCCGACAGCAGATTCAGCGCGTACCGTTCGTTTTCGGTGGGACCCAGCACGCTCGGCAGTTCGCCGGCGGCCGCGCGGTCGAGCAGCTCCGCAACGTCCGGCGACACGACGAGCTGCGCGTCGGTGAGTGTGTTCATGAGGAACACTTCGTCGCGCGCCGGTAGCGCGACGCGCAGGTTGAACATTGACGGTTGCATTTGGAGAAATCCGCTGGGACCAGATCTTGTTTACGCGTCCGGCGAAGGCGACCCATGCGGAGTGTGCAACTGGTATTCCATGAAGAGGTAAAACTGCACTAGCTGAAAATTCAGTCCAAATTCAGCAATTGCGATACGGACGGGTATGACGGGCAGCCTCATCTGGTTCGCCCGCATAGGTAACGGTTTGGCCGCTCGTGCGTATAGACGAGCGGAAATCGCCGTTTAGTCCAGAGGTGTCAGCGCATTACGAAGAGAGGTAACGACTTGGCCGCGGGGGGCAAGTTATTGGCTTTTTTCACGCACCGCGAAGTTGATTCGCAATGTGTCGCACCTTGAGCTTCTGAATCTTAAACTTCAGAGTGCTGAGAGGAACTCCAAGGTACTCCGCCGTGCGCGTGACGTTCCCGCCGCACTTCTCCAGCGCTCGCAGAATGAAATTCCGTTCGAAGGTGTTGGTCGCATCCACGAACAGGCTGCCGGTTGGCGTCTCTTTCGGATCGAGCTGCGCGAAATGAAACTCGAGCGGCAGATCTTCCTCGGAAATGTAGTCCTTGTCGCTCACCGCCACCAACCGCTCGATTAAATGCTCGAGCTCGCGGATGTTGCCTGGCCACCAGTGCTTCTTGAGCATCGCCAGTGTCGGCTCCGTGACCCCGAGGATGCGTTTGCGAAACCGGGTGTTGTAGCGTCGCAGAAAGAAATCCGCCAGCTGCGGGATGTCGTCGGCGCGCTCGCGCAGCGGCGGCAGCGTAATCGGGATGACGTTGATGCGGAAGAAGAGGTCTTCGCGAAAGCGACCCTCCTTCACCGCTTTTTCCAGATCGACGTTGGTCGCCGCAATCAACCGGAACTCGGTCTTGATCGGCTTGCTGCCGCCGAGCCGCTCGATCTCGCCTTCCTGAATCGCGCGCAGCAGCTTGGCCTGCAGGTCGAGTCGCAGGTCGCCGATTTCGTCGAGGAACAGCGTGCCGTTCGACGCCAGCTCGAACTTGCCGAGTTGCTGGCGAACCGCGCCGGTGAACGCGCCGCGCTCGTGCCCGAACAATACGCTCTCGGCGAGGTCCGCCGGGATCGCCGCGAGGTTGACGGCGATGAACGGCGCTTCCGGGTCGCCGGCCTCGCGATGAATCAGCCGCGCCAGCAGCTCCTTGCCGGTGCCGCTCTCGCCGAGAATCAGCACGGTGGCGGGCAGTTTGGCGACCTTCTGCACCAGATCGATGATGTCGCGGGTGATCTTGCTGCCGCCGACCACGAACTCGCGGTCGTTCTGGTCCGCGACCTGCGCCGACAACGTCAGCACCTGCCGATTCAGATCCTGGCGCTCGCTCGCGTTGCGTACCAGCGACCGCAGCTGGTCGTAATCGAAGTCCTTGGTGATGTAGTGGTACGCGCCGTGTTTCATCGCCTGCACGGCGGTCTCGATTTCGGTGATGGCTGAGATCATCACCGCCTCGATCAGGCTGTAGTTCTCCTTGACGATGCGCAGGACCTCGAAGCCGCTGATGCCGGGCAGCCTGACATCGAGGAGCATGAGGTCGATGTCCTCACGGTTGAGGATCGGCAGGGCGGCTTCGCCACTCGAGACCCGCAGGACCCGGTAGTCCCGCTTGAGGATCGCCGTCAGCGTATCCCGCATCCCCTCATCATCATCGACGATGAGGACCGTCTTCGGCTTGGTGCTCATGGTAGTGGGAGCGCGGGAACGCGGGTATTGTGTCAGGCGGTTGACACTGTTGCAAGCCGTTCGATAAGGTACAAAGTTCGTTGACCTTTCACTGGCTGCTGACCGGCGCAGCTGTCCTCCTGGCGGGCGCCGCGCTCGTCAAGGCGCGACGTCTGGCAAAACGGCTCGACCGGCTGACCGAATCCTACTGGGAGCTGCGCTACGAACACGGGCAGCTGCGCGCCCGTGTGCACCGGCTCGACCCCGAGCAGGCGCCCAGGGAGGCAGAAGCCCCGCCTCAGGGCACCAAGACGACCTTCGTGCCGCTCTCCTCGTTGAAGCGATAAAGCGAGACCCTACACGTGCCGAACGAATATGACGTCATCGTAATCGGGGCCGGTACCGGCGGCTACGTGGCGGCGATCCGGGCCGCCCAGCTCGGCCTGAAGACTGCTGTCGTCGAGAAGCAAAAGGCACTCGGCGGCACCTGTCTCCTCTGGGGCTGCATCCCGACCAAGGCGCTGCTCGAACACGCCCATGCGCTGAAAGTGATGCAGCACGCCAAGGACTGGGGGCTCACGATCGCTGACGCCCCCATCAGCGCGGCCAGCGTCGGCATCGACATGGGGCAGGTTCAGACCCGGAAAGATCGCATCGTGTCCGGTTTGACCAAGGGTGTCGAGTTCCTGTTCAAGAAGAACAAGATCGACTGGATCAAGGGGACAGCGCGCCTGACCGGCAACGGCGGCGTCGACGTGTTCGAAGGCGAGAAACAGACACTCCGCGCGAATAAGGAAATCATCATCGCCACCGGATCGTCGCCGCGCAGCGTGCCGGGAATTACCATCGATCATCGACGCATCATCACCAGCGACGAGGCAATCGGGCTGCGCGAGGTTCCGAAATCAATCGTGATCATGGGGAGCGGCGCAGTCGGCGTCGAGTTCGCGTCGATCTTCCGCCGCTTCGGGAGCGACGTCACGATCATCGAGCTGCTGCCGCGGCTGGTTCCGATCGAGGACGAGGCGATCTCTGCGGAGCTCGAGAAATCCTTCCGCAAGCAGGGCATCACCAGCCACACCGGCGCGAAGGTCACCGCCGCGACGGTCAGCGGCGACGGCGTTGACGTGAGCGTCGCGCTCGCCGATGGCACCAGCAAGAGCCTCCGCGCCGACTATCTCCTGGTGGCGACCGGTCGCGGGCCGGTCACCACCGGACTGAACGCCGAAGGCGTGGGATTGCAGCTCGAAAAGGGCTACGTCAAAGTCGACGATCTGTTTCGCACCGAGGTGCCGGGCATCTCCGCGGTTGGTGACGTGATCACCTTCGGCGGACCCGGCCATCCACAGCTGGCGCACGTCTCGTCGGCGGAGGGCATCATCTGCGCCGAACGGATCGCCGGCCGGGAAACGCGTCCGATCAACTACGATCATGTGCCCGGCTGCACCTATTGCGATCCAGAGATCGGCAGCGTTGGCCTGACCGAGGCGAAAGCGAAGGCCCGCGGCTACGACGTTCGCGTCGGCATCTTTCCGTTCGGCGTGCTCGGCCGCGCCAAGATGGCGGGCGAGACCGACGGTTTCGTGAAAATCGTGGCGGAGAAGAAGTACGACGAGCTGCTTGGGGTCCATATGATCGGCCTGCGTTCCACCGAGCTGGTGGCCGAAGCGACCGTTGCGCTGCAGCTCGAGTCGACGGTCGAGGAACTGATTCGCACGATTCACGCGCATCCGACGATGGCGGAGGCGATAGGCGAGGCGGCACACGCGGCGCACGGAGCCGCGATACATTCATGACCGGGCGCGCACCTTCCGGACGCGCCTCGAGCATGACGGAGCGCGAGCCTTCGGGCGAGCGGCGAGGGTTGCATGGCTACTGATGTCGTGATGCCGCAGATGGGCGAGTCGATCGCCGAGGGCACGATCGTCCGCTGGATCAAGAAGGTCGGCGACAAGATCGACCGCGACGAGCCATTGTTCGAGATCTCCACCGACAAGGTGGACGCGGAGATCCCGTCGCCGGCCGCGGGCGTCATCTCCGAGATCCGAGTCAAGGAAGGCGAGACGGTCCCGATCAACAGCATCGTCGCCGTGATTGGCTCCGCCGCGGACGCGGCCGCGAAGCCATCCGCGCCTGCGCCGCCATCACCGCCGCCGGCGCACTACCACGATCGCGACGAGCCCGCCGCGGCGCCGGCGCCGGTATCCGCGGCCGCGCCAGCGCCCGCTCGACCCGCGCCCGCGCCGGCTCCGGCTGCGCCACCCGTCGAGCGGCCGCATGCGGCGTCCCCGGAAGAAGCGATTCGCGAACGCTCGTCGCCGCTGGTGCGGAAGATTGCGAAAGAGAATCAGGTCGACATCTCTCAGATTCACGGCACCGGCATCGCCGGACGGGTCACGAAGGAAGACATTCTCGGGTTCATCGACAAGGGTGCTAACGGACAGGCGGGGCAGGTCGGCCAGGTGGGCCAAGTGGGTCAGGTGGGTCAGGCGGGGCAGGCGAGTCAGGGTTCTGCTGCGCACACCGCGCCGCCGATCAAACCGGGCGTTGGCGATCGCGTCGAGAAGATGACCGTCATGCGCAAGCGGATCGCCGAGCACATGGTGCTCAGCCGCAAGACGTCGGCGCATGTGCACTCCGTGTTCGAGGTGAATTTTTCCCGCATCGACGGCATCCGCAAAGCACGCAAGGCGGAGTTCGAGCAGGCCGGCGCCAAGCTCACTTACATGTCGTTCATCATCAAGGCGGTGGTGGACGCGCTCCGGCATGTGCCGATCGTCAACGCCTCGGTGGACGGCGACTCGGTCATCTATCACGGCGACATCAACGTCGGCGTCGCGGTCGCGCTCGACTGGGGTCTGATCGTGCCGGTGATCAAGAAAGCCGACGAGAAGAACCTGGTCGGCCTGAGCCGGGCGGTCGTCGATCTGGCCGGCCGCGCGCGCGCCAAGCAGTTGAAGCCGGAGGAGGTCTCCGGCGGCACCTTCACGATCACCAACCCCGGCGTGTTCGGCGCGCTGTTCGGCATGCCGATCATCAACCAGCCGCAGGTCGCGATTCTCGGCGTCGGCAACGTCGAGAAGCGCGCCGTGGTCATCGACGATGCGATCGCGATCCGGCACATGGCGTACCTGACCCTTGGCTACGATCATCGCGTCATCGACGGCGCGGTCGCCGACGAGTTCATGTCGATGGTGAAGCGATCGCTCGAGCAGTGGGATCCGAACGTCGTTTAGAAGTCCGGCGGCTCGGTCTCGTTCCGTACGCAGAAGCGCTCGCGATGCAGCGCGCCCTGGTCGAGGATCGCCGGGCCGGCCGGCTCGGCGATCTGCTGCTGCTCGTCGAGCATCCCCACGTCATCACCCTCGGCGTCCGCGGCGACGGTGGACGCTCGCACCTCCTGGCGACGCCCGACGCGCTCGACGCCCGCGGCATCGAGGTTCTCGAAACCGGCCGCGGCGGCGACATCACGTATCATGGGCCGGGCCAGATCGTCGGTTACCCGATCATCGACTTGAATCCGGATCGCCGCGACGTCCATCGCTACGTGCGCGATCTCGAGGACGTGCTGATGCGGACGACCGCCGACTACGGTATCGGGGCGACGCGCGTCGAAGGCCTGACCGGCGTCTGGGTCGGACGTGAGAAGATCGCGGCCATCGGCGTCCGCATCGCGCGCTGGATCACCAGTCATGGATTTGCCTTGAACGTGACCACCGATCTCGACTACTTCGATCTGATTGTGCCGTGCGGAATCGCCGATCGCGGCGTGACCTCGCTGGCGCGGCTGCTCGGGCATCCGGTCGCTCCACGCGAGGTCGAAGATCGTGTCGCCTCGCATTTTGCGGCGGTGTTCGGGGCGACCGTCGAATGACGTCGCTGGGCCGCCTGGTACGTCCCACTACCCTCACCAAGATCGCGGTCGTCGTCAGCGGCGCGTCGATCGCATGGAGCCTTGGCTTCCTGTTGGTCCGCTATCCCCAGCTCCCGGATCTCCTGCCGGTCCACTTTGGACCGAAGGGCGGCGTGATTGGCTGGCAATTCAAAACCTACTGGCGGGTGCTGCTGCCGGTGTTCATTCAACTGGCGCTGGCGTTGACGCTCGGCGCGATCGGCGTGCTGCTGCTGTCGCGCCCGCACGGAGCCCACGACGAAGATGCGCCGGATGTCCGCGCCGCGTCGACGGCCGCGGAAGCGGTGGCTCTGCTGACGGCGATCTGGGTCGTGTTTCAGGGCTATGCCGGCGTCGCGCTTGCGCTGCTGTGGCAAGGCGGTCGCGCCAACCTCGGGTCCGGCTACACCTATCTTGAAATTGTCGGCGTCGTCCTCACCATCGTGGTGTCCATCCGAGCGCACCTGCGGCTCGGGCGACCGCAAGCTCGACCGTTTATTGCGTCCCACTGGCGCTACGGACAGCTCTACAAGAACGCCGAGGATCCCGCCCTCTTCGTGCCCACTCGCGAGGGGACTCGCTGGACGCTCAACTTCGGGCGTCCCGTGGCCGCCGCGCTACTCGGAATCATCCTCGCCCTTGGGATCGTTTGCCCGGCGATTATTCTCGGCTTGTTATTGAGATAAAAGGACTTAGCGAAAGTAGTTCAGGTCTGGAATATTTCCGCGGGGCTTGGGGTTCTACATCCCAACACGAGGATATATGAGGGACCCCAAGGACACGCTTCTGCTCGAACGCCTGCAGGCAGGCGACGAGGGGGCGTTGGCGGATTTGGCCGACGCCTACAGTTCCAAGATTTATCAACTCGCCTTCCGCTATCTGCGAAACAAGGAAGATGCTGAGGAGATCACGCAAGATGTGCTCTTCAAGGTCTACCGGAAGGTGGGTGCATTCCGCGGCGACGCTGCGCTGTCATCGTGGATTTACCGCATCACGTTCAACGCCGCGATGTCGCGCCTGCGCACCGCGCGCTATCAGCGCTCGCAGGAAGAGGACCGTCAGACGGTGCTGGTGGACGCCGACGGCTCGAGCGTCGCGCAGACGCCGGACGTCGCCGACTGGAGCGACCTCGCTGACGAGCAGGTGCTACGCTCGCAACTGAGACAGCGCGTGTTCCGCGCGATTCTGGCGCTGCCCGCGATCTATCGCGCGCCGGTGATGCTGCGCGACATTCAGGGAATGTCGACGGAGGAAGCCAGCGCGATGCTGCACGTCAAGGATCAGACGCTGAAGTCGCGCCTGCATCGCGGCCGCCTGATTCTCCGCAAGCAGCTCGCCGACTTCGCCGGTGGTCTCTCGCTGCACCAGGCTGCCTACGGCGCAATCGGATAACAGGATCGCATCCCGCACTTCATCCTCCGCGAACCTACAGCATCAGAGCGTTGTCGAGCGCAATCTGCTCGACGACGCTGAGCGACGGCGCCAGTACGTCGACGATCCCTGCCGGACCCAGGCGAACTGGAAGGGCTCCGGTCCGGCGGCGCGCCGCGGCCGACGCCTCCGGCGCGACAAAACAGCTCGCAATCCGGCGCGAGCGGCCGGCCATCGCTTCGATGACCATCGCCGCCGCTGTGGCCAGCGCGTACGGGCCCGGCGGCCACAAGGCCGTGACGCGCGCGTGTAACCGGCGCCGCGTCGGCTCGTCCAGCACACGCGTCAGCGCAAAGCCCGCCATCGTCGCATCTTCCCAGGGAATCACCGTCTGATGGGGCGGGGCACCGAGCACCGAGAGCGCGACGTCGCGCGGCGATCCCGCCGCCGCGAGGGCCACCAGCGCGCGCGCCCCACCGGCGAGCGCCTCGGGCGCGGACCCGAACAGTCGATCGCGCCGGAAGCGCAGCTCGCGAACGCCGCGATCGACGAGCTCGCGCTGAGAGGCGCCGGCGCACACGATGACCGCGCCCGCCGACTGCGACAGCTGCTTCAGCAGCAGCCAGCCATCGTCGCCCTGCCATTCGCCGCCGCCCATCCGATCCGCGAGTACCACGACAGAGGCGCCGGCCGCGCGAGAGAGGTCGGTCGATCCAGTGAGTTGGGTGGCGAAACCTTCGATCGGGCCAGCCTGAGCGATGTCGAGCGCCTTGCCCGCCGCGGCGCGTCCAGTCTCGTCGATGAGCCGGATCGATCGGACGCAATCCCGCCGCGCCAGGACGTGCGCCACCGCGCCACCCAGCTCACCGGCTCCAATAATGGCCACGTCGTGCATCGCCTGCGATATTGTAATGGCTATGCAATCGCTCCGAGGAAAAGTCGCGCTCGTCACCGGCGGATCGCGCGGCATCGGTCTCGCCATCGCACGTGCACTCGTGGCCGACGGCGTACAGGTCGTCGTCACCGGCCGCAGCGAGGCGCATCTGTCCGCCGCCCGTCCATCGATAGAGGCCGCCGGTCCAGGCGCCGTCGAAACACTGCAGGCTGACGTCCGTCGTTACGACGATGTGACGCGCGCGCTGGAAGGAACGGTCGCACGATTCGGCGGGCTCGACATCCTGATCAACAACGCCGGCGTCGGCATCTTTGCTGATGTAGCCGCGATGACTCCGGCGCAATGGTCTGAAGTCATCGACACCAACCTGACCGGGGTCTTCAACGCCTGTCAGGCCGCGCTGCCGCACCTGCGCCGGCGAGGCGGTGGCTTTATCATCAACATCAGCAGCCTGGCCGGGAAGAACCCGTTTGTGAAGGGCGCGGCGTACTGTGCGTCGAAAGCCGGGTTGAACGCGTTCAGCGAAGCGCTGATGCAGGAAGTGCGCTACGACAACATCAGGGTCAGCTATGTGATGCCCGGATCGGTGGCGACCGGATTTTCGAGCGGCGACGAGACCAGGGGCGCCGACTGGAAGATCTCATCGGACGAGGTCGCCGAGGTCGTCGTCAACCTGCTGCGGCACAATCCGCGCAGCCTGCCGAGCCGCGTCGAACTGCGTCCCTCGAAGCCGCCGAAGTAGTGCGGCCACCCTTATGTAGCGCGAGGCTTCAGCCGAGCGACTTATGACCGTATTCGACAAACATCACGACACCCTCGAGCATCACGAAACGATGATGGGTCCGGCGCGCGGCCGTCTCGCGGTGGCGCTGGATCTGCTCACCGATTCGCTCGCGCTGGTCGGACAGCACGGCGTCTACTGCCGGAGCGATCGCTTCCCGGGCCAGCCCAAGATGGACATCGCGCTGGTGATCGAACAGTTGAACGACGCCAAGCAGCTGGTGCAGAGCACGATGGACGCGCTCAAGGCGCAGCGGGCCGGCATCCAGCCGCAGCCCTGATCCTTTCGCATCCCATGTTCGAGACACTCGGACTCTACAAGATTCTCGAACCGATCGGCGCCGGTGGCATCGGCGAACTGTTCCGAGCCCGCGACACGCGACTCGGCCGGACGGTCGCGATCCGGGTCGTCGACCCATCCATCGCCGCGGATCCCGTGAAACGCGCGCGTTTTCTCGAAGACGCCCACGCCGCGGAATCGTTGTCTCACCCGAACATCGCGGCGCTGTTCGAAGTCAGTGAGGATCAGGGCGCGCTGTTTCTGGTGTTCGAGTTCGTTCCGGGCGAGACGCTCAAGTCGGCGATCGCGGGCCGTCCGATGAACCCGCGGCGCGCGATCGATCTGGCCGTTCAAATCGCTGACGCGCTGGCCGAAGCCCACGCCCTCGGCGTCGTCCATCGCGACATCAGGCCCGGCAACATTCTGGTGACGCCCAAGGGCAATGCGAAGGTGCTCGATTTTGGTCTGGCGGCCTGGACGCGGGGTGGCGCCGAGCGCGAGCAGGCAGCCACGCTGGTCGCAGGCGGCACCGGAACGACCATGTCGACTGCCCCATACTTGTCGCCCGAACAGGTGCTCGGCGAGGCCCTCGATCAGCGGACGGACGTCTTCTCGCTCGCGATCGTCTTGTTCGAAATGGCAACCGGCTCGCTGCCATTCGCCGGCACCACTCCGGACGCGGTTGCGCTACGGATCGCGCAAGCGGTTCCGCCGCTGCCATCGTCTTTGAACGCGGAGCTGCCGGCGGAACTGGACGCCATCCTCGCGAAGGCGCTCTCCAAGAGTCCGACGCTGCGCTATGAAGCGGCGGCAACGCTGGCTGCCGAGCTCCGTTCGGTCGGCGCCATCCTCGACGTCCGCAGCGATGTCAGCGAAGCGGCAGCCGCTGCCGTCGTCGTCGGTCCGCCCCGTTCATCCAGAGTATGGGTGGTGCTGCTCGTGCTCGCGGCGATCGGCGCCGCAGGCTGGTTGATGCGGAATCGCATCGCCGCGCTCTGGTAGGCCGGTCGTGTCCGCCTCCAGGGCGAACCTGAAGGCCGGTGGAAGCCGTCGTCAGCGCTGGAGCAATGCCCCAAGCTTTCGGCGATCGATGTTTGCCCCGGACACGATCGCCACGGCCTTGCGTCCGGTGACGTCCACGCGCCTGGCCGCGACCGCCGCCGTCGCGGCTGCGCCGGCGCCTTCGGTGATCAGGTGCTCTCTTTCCACGAGACCAACCACCGCCATCGAGAGATCGTCTTCGCTGATCGTCACGATCCGATCGACGAACTGCTGGATGAATGCGAACGTGATCGTTTCGGGATCGGGGTTGCCGGCCAGGCCGTCGGCGAGCGTGGCGCCAGGAACGATCTCGACCAGGCGTCCGACCGGGAGGCTGGTTTGAAACGGGCAGGACGCTTCGAGCTCGACGCCGATCACCTCGCATCGCGGGTTGATTGCCTTGGCCGTGACCGCCACGCCGCTGATGAGCCCGCCGCCGCCGACCGGTACCACCAGCGCTTCGATGTCAGGCGCGTCTTCAAAGATTTCGAGCGCCACCGTCGCCGCGCCAGCGATGACGTCGGGATCGCTGTAAGGCGAGACGTACTCGGCCCCCGATTCTGCTGCGTACGCTTTTGCCAGGCGCTCGGTCGCGTCGTAGTCAGGGCCGATCGCCCGGAGATCAGCCCCGTGCCGGCGAATCGCCGCCAACTTCGTCTCCGGCGCGTCGGTGGGCGTGAAGACGACGAGCGAAATCCCGAAAGTCTCGGCGGCTGCGGCGAGCGCCCGTCCGTGATTCCCGGCCGATGCGGTGACGAGCCGGAGAGGGGCCGACTGCCATCGTTCCAGCCGCGCGATGACCGCGTTGAAGGCGCCCCGAAACTTGAAAGCGTGCGAATGCTGGAGTGATTCCAGCTTCAGCGACACCAGTCCGCCGCTGACATCGGACAGCCAGGATGACGCCGTCAGTGGTGTGCGGCGTGCGTACCCGGCGATTCGGCGTCGCGCGCGGAGGACATCGATCAATTCCATCTCAGGAATCCGCGAGCTCAGCTCTTCCGGGTGAGGATCTCGCCGATTTGCTGCGCGAATGCCGATCGCGCCAGCACTTCGCCGACTCCCGCCGCGCGGGCCGCATTGATGACGTCGGTGTGAACGTGAGACGCGAAGCCCACGGTGGGAATGGAGGCCAGCGTCGGATCCTGTTTCATCGCCGCCACGATCGCGAGCGGGCCGATGCGCTCGCTGTTGAGATCGAAGATCACCATGGCCGTCGGCGTCTTGCGCATCGTCTCGAGCGCCCCGTCCACCGAGCGCGAGAAACGCAGGTCTACGCCGAGCTGATTCGCGGCGGTCTTGATTTTGGAGCTGAACATCAGGTCGTCGAGTACGGCTAAGATCATGGCAGACCATGATAATTGAGAGTCAGGCTGTCGGCCCTTTCCACAAGAACGGTTTTGTCGTCGGCTGCGAGGTCACCAACGAGGCGATTCTGATCGATCCCGGCGACGAAGTGGCGACGTTACTGGCGTTCGCGAAGCGCCGCAACCTCGCGATCCGCCACATTCTGTTGACCCACGCCCACGTCGATCACGTCACCGGTGTGGCTGCGGCCAAGCGCGCGCTCGGCGTGCCGATCTATTTGCACCGGGACGACCTGTTTCTCTACGATCAAGCGGTCGAAATGGGCATGCGTTTCGGCCTCGACGTCGAGCCGCAGCCGCCGATCGACGTGTTCTACCAGCCGGACGACGTTATCGCGTTTGGTACGTATGAGGTGCGGCCGTATCACACACCGGGCCATTGTCCCGGCGGCGTGTGTCTCCGGATTGGCAAGAAGGGCGAAGCAGGGCAGCACCTGTTCGTCGGCGACACCTTGTTCGCGGGCGCCATCGGCCGCACCGATCTGGGCGGCGGCGACTACGACACGTTGATTCATTCGATTCGGACGGTCCTGCTGCCGTTCGGTGACGAGGCGATCGTGCATCCCGGGCATGGGCCGGACACGACGATCGGGGACGAGCGCCGCACTAACCCGTTCCTGAGGTAGCGCGAATTTCAGGTGTGGCGCGAATTTCAGGTGTGGCGCGACCCTTTCAGGGTCGCGTTGGATGCGGGCTTGAAAAAGGCCCGCGCCACGATCGTTCTGAATTCTGCGCAGGGCGAGAGGCGTTCAGGCCGTACCGAGATCGACGGCCTGTCGATTCACGGTCAACTCGACGCGGCCGATTCGAAGACGGTCGCCGGCGGCCAGCCGCGCCTTGTCGATGCGCTTGTCGTTGACGAAGGTGCCGTTGGTGCTCGAGAGGTCGAGGACCTCGAGGGCGTCGGCGTCAGCGGTCAGTTGACAATGGAGCCGCGACACCAGCGCCGCATCCAGGATGAAATCGGCGCCGGTCGCGCGCCCGACGGTCTTGATCGCGCCGGTCCGCAGGCGGAACGTCGTTTCGTCGCTCTCGAGAATCCACATGGAGCGACCATTTTAACCTGAGGCGCGCCGGTCGAGCGGATCGTTCCCGCGAAAAGCGCTCGATGGCGAGCGACGCGGTCAGACGACCTGTCTGGCCGCGCGAACAATGGCGTCGGCCGAACGATCCACGTCCTCCTCGCCGGTTGACCAGTTGGAAACCGAGATCCGCATGGCGTCCATGCCATGCCAGCGCGTACCGCCAAGCCAGCAGACGCCTTCGTCCTGGACGATCGTCAGCGCTCGCCTGGTCGCGACATCGGCGTCGGCGTCCGGTGTGGCCGGCCCGACCCGGACCAGCACCTGATTCAACGCGACCTCGTTGATGATGCGAATGGTCGGCTCGGTTCGCAGTCGATCGGCGAACCGGCGAGCGAGCCGGCAGCACCGTTCAACCAGGTCCGCCACGCCGTTTCGACCGAGCGACTGCAGTGCGGCGTAGACCGCGAACCCGCGCGCCCGTCGAGACGACTCGGGCGTCCAGTCCATTGGTTCGCGAGGCTCGTCAGGTGACCGGACCAGATAGGCGGCGCTCATGCTCATCGCGGCGCGATGAGCCGCCGGATGCGCGACGAACACGAGGCCCGAGTCATACGGCACGTTCAACCATTTGTGAGCGTCGGTGGCGCAGGAGTCCGCCCGCTCGATTCCCTTCACGAGATCGCGCAGCGCTGGACTCGCCCCGGCCCACAGCCCGAACGCACCGTCCACATGCAGCCAGGCCGCGTGACGGCTGGCACAGTCGGCGATCTCCTCGAGCGGATCGAAGGCGCCGGTGTTCACGTTGCCGGCCTGGGCACAGACGATCGTGGCGTCGCCGGCCGCATCCTTCTTACGGAGCGCCGCCTCGAGACCGTCGGCACGCATCCGGCCCTGCTCGTCGGCAGGCACCCGGATCACTTGATTCGATCCGAACCCGAGCAGCCGCAACGCGCCGAGCACCGAGACGTGCACTTCGGCGCCGACGATCACGCGCACCCGCGGAGCGTCCTGGAAACCGTCCGCTTCGACGTCCCAGCCGGCGCGCCGCAGCAACTCGTGGCGCGCGGCTGCCAGGGCGGTGAAATTGGCCATGTGGCAGCCGGTGACGAACCCGACGCTGGCGTCTCTGGGAAGACCGAGGAGGTCGAGCAGCCATCCCGCCGCGACTTCTTCCACGACGGCCGCCGCCGGCGACATCACGAACAGCGCCGCCGGCTGATCCCACGCGGTCGTCAACCATTCGGCGGCCACCGTCGCCGGCAGGGCGCCGCCGGTGACGAATCCGAAATATCTCGGTCCGGTTGTGGTGACCAGGCCGGGCTCAGCGGCACGAGCGAGGGCATCGATCACCTCGGTGGCATCGACGGGAGCGGCGGGCAATGGGATTCCGAGCGAGGCGCGCAGCTCCTGAAGCGTTGCCGCTGGCCGGACCAGACGGGTGGCGCGGGACGCGGCGTACGCGCGCGCGACTTCTACCGCGCGGGCGAGAGCGTCTTGTTCAGCCACGTGACGATCGCCTGCGTCACCGCAGGGCTGACGTGTTTGTCTGTCAGCGACGCGTACTCGACGACTTCTCCCGAGGACGCCGGCACCAACAGGTGATTGATGCCCGGGACCTTCACCATTTCCTGGGTGCCGTTCTTGCGCTTGCGCGCCGCGGCATCCAGGCGGTCGGCATTCTGCGGCTCGATGACGGCGTCGAGTTCGCCCTGCACGATCAGCAGCGGTTGATGGGTGTTGGAGACGAGCTTGATCGGATCGCTCGTGAGCAGGCTCTGAAACTCGACCGTGTCCACCGAGCGGCGGACCTCCGGCGGCAGTTTATCGAGCCCCTTGCCCGTGATCACGGCCTCGTGAATCTTTTTCTGGTCGTCAACCTTGGCCTGCCGCTCTTCGGCGGTCAGTTTCATCCCGTTGAGCACGCGCTGCTGCTGTGCGAGCACGACATCGGCGCCCGCCATCCCGGGCGTGGCCAGCAGGCTCACGCTGACGATCCGTTTGTCCTTATCCGCGGCAATGAGCGCCACCAGTCCGCCTTCGCCGTAACCGACCACGGCGATGCGCTTCGGATCCACATCCTTCCGTTCGGCCATCATCTTCACGGCGGCGCGGACATCGTCGCCGTAGTCGGCGAGTGCGGCCGACTCGGCGCGCCCTCCGCTCTGACCGGTGCCGCGCTTGTCGTAGCGCAGCACCATATAGCCGGCGTCCGCGAGAGCGCCGGCGATTTGTCCGAGGATCGGGATGCCCGCCGCGAGACCGTCGCGATCGGCGGCGCCGTTGGCACCAACGAGCACCACCGCCGGCAACCGCGTCTCAGCGGAGGTCGCCGGTCGCGAGATCGTGCCGATCAGCGAGAACCCGTTGCTCGGAATCTTCGCGGATTCGTCGTTCGGACGCGAGATGGTGATGCTGCGCGACGAGACCGCGCCGATGTCCTCGCGGACGACATCGAGCCCTTGTGCCGGGATGCTGAAACGAATCATGCGGTTGGCGTCATCTACCCAGATCTCGCCGTCGATCTGGGCGCCAGTCAACTTGAGCGCGAACTGCGTCCGCACGGCGTGGACGATGCGGGCGGTGGTCTGAATCTGTTCCTTGCTCGACTCACCGACATGCAGGATCACCGATGCCTGCGGCACGAGGTAGATCGGAATGTCCGCGCCGGCGGCGGCGGTCTTCAGGCGATTCGCCAGCGCCTCGTAGGGCCCGAAGAAACTGCCAGGCAGGACCAGCAGCGCGTCGGCATCGATGGTGTCGGTTTTTTCGGTGGTCTGGCCGTTGAGGACGACTTCACTCTTGGCAACGGTGCCGTCCACTCTCGTGTGAACCTGCTGCGCCTGTCCGCGGACGGCACCGTCCAGCGTGAACTCGAAGGCCTTCCAGTCCGCGGTGTAGCGGACCTCCATGCGTCGGGCGATCGTATCGAGCGGCGCGCCCAACCGGCCGCTGCTGACGATCATCCATCCGCCGGCGTTGCGAACCACCGCAATCTGCTCGGCGCCAATCGGCACGCCGCGTACGAAGATCGAGAAGTTGGTGGCGCCGGCTTCCGCGAGCGTCGGCGCAGGCGGCAGCTGCTGAGCCGACGCCGCAATCGGCACGGCCAAGGCCACCGCGGCGCAGGCCGCGCGGATAGAATAAAGAAAGCGCATGTCCCAGCATAACACCTTGATTACGGCGGTTTCGGCCGCCGGGTACGACGCGGCCCGGCATCGTGCCGCGATCGTCGACCGCTCGAATGCCGGGCGCATCGTTGTGTCGGGCGCCGACCGCGCGTCGTATCTGCAGGGCCTGCTGACCAACGACATCATGGCGCTGAAGGCGGGCCAAGGCTGCTACGCCGCCTATCTCACCGCTCAAGGCCGGATGATTGCCGACCTCTATGTGTACGAGCTCGGCGACGTGTTGCTGTTGAGACTGGCGGGCGACGTGAAGGACACGGTGCTCGCGAAACTCGATCAGTTCATTTTCTCGGAGGATGTTCAGCTCGGCGACGTCACCGACACCTTCGCGCAGGTTGCGGTGGTCGGCCCCCACGCGGCGCGGGTCGTGTCGTCGGCCACGGGTATTGCTCTCGAGTCGCTCGAGCCGCTGCCCGATCACGGGAACCTGCGCTCGTCGTGGCGCGGGACGCCGGTGATCATCACGCGCGTGACCGACACTGGTGAGCCGGGCTACGACTTGTTTGTCGACCGTGCGCAGGCGGACGCGTTGAACGACGAGTTGAAGGCCGCAGGCGCGGTCGGGCTCGACGAGCCGACCGCCGATGTGCTGCGCATCGAAGCGGGCGTCCCGTTGTTCCACCGCGACATGGACGAAGACACGCTGCCGCTCGAGGCTGCGATTGAATCGCGCGCCATCAGCTTCACCAAGGGCTGCTATGTCGGACAGGAAGTCGTGATCCGAGTATTGCATCGCGGTCATGGGCGCGTGGCGCGCAAGCTCGTGGGCCTGGTCGTCACCGGGGATCGTGTGCCGGCGCCGGGCGTCACGATCACCAGTGGCGATCGCGAGATCGGCCACGTGACGAGCAGCGCCATGTCGCCGGCGTTGACCCGACCGATCGCACTCGGGTACGTTCACCGCGATTTTCTCGAGGCAGGCACAGCGGTCACGATCGACGGAGCGGCGGCGGTTGTGACGAAGCTGCCGTTCGTCGAATCGCCGCCGACATAGCACCGCGACAGAACGATGAGAGGCGAGCCTTTCGGGCCCGCCTCTCTCACGCGACCCTGAAAGGGTCCCACCACGCGAGCCTGGTCACACCAGCCGCTCACACTTGCGTCAGCAATCGAATCAATTCCACGTCGGCGGGCGGGAACTCCAACATTGCCAGTTCTGCGCGAGATGCCCAGCGCATCTCCTGATCCATCTGCGGACGCGGGACTCCGACCAGCTCGCATGCGAGAAAATGCAGTTCGACCCGGCGATCGGGATACGCGTGCGCGGTGGTCAGGATTTCGCGGCCCACTCGCACCGCCACCGCCAGTTCCTCGAGCAGTTCGCGCTCGAGACACGCCGCCAGCGATTCACCAGGTTCGCACTTGCCGCCGGGGAATTCCCAGAAACCTTCGAGATGGACGCCGCGCGGCCGTCGGGTCACGAGAAAATGTCCGTCGCGCTCGATGACGGCGGCGGTGACGACGATCGTTGTCATTGAGCGGGCGTGAAAGGATAGGCGCGGCAGTGCTTGGCCATCGGGCACACCAGGCACTTCGGATTTCTGGCGGTGCAGATCATCGCCCCGAAGTCCATCTGCGCCTGGTTGAAATCGAAGCCGTGCCGCACCGGCACCAGCGCTTCCGACACCGCCCACAGATGTCGTTTCATCGCATGGCTCTTCGGGTCGCCCTTCGCCACGAAGACACGGAAGAGCACGCGCGCGACGTTGGTGTCGAGAATCGCGGCCGGCTCGCGGAACGCGAAGCTGCGAATCGCCCCGGCGGTGTAGGCACCGATGCCCTTGAACGACAGCAGCGTGGCCTCGTCTGCCGGCAGGCGCCCGCCGTACTTCGAGACCGATTCGCGCGCGATCGATTGAAGACGTTTCGGCCGGATGTTGTAACCGAGCGGGTACCAGGTGTCGGCCACATCCTGTTCGGGTGCGTCGGCCAGCACTTCCATCGACGGATATTTATCGAGCCATTCCGCATATTTCGGCAGCACGCGATCGACTTGCGTCTGCTGCAGCATGATCTCGGACACCAGGATGTGGTACGGGTCGTCGGTTTTTCGCCACGGCAAATCGCGGCCATGCCGTCGGTACCAGGTGAGCAGCCGTTGCCGGAACCGCCGTCGATCGGCGGACGCGGGAATCGGCAGCGCGCGAGTCTTCTTCGTCCTGTTCTTAACGGCTCTGCCTGCCATTCATCGCCCTCGTAACACGCACCGCGCACCACGCACCTCGCACCAGCCCCGTCGTACGTCGGTATAATTCGCTCGTGAAAATCTACACGCGGACCGGCGACACCGGCGAGACCTCGCTGTTCAGCGGCGATCGCGCTCGCAAGGACGATCCGCGCGTCGAAGCCTACGGCGCGGTTGACGAGCTCAACGCCTGGCTCGGCTTCGCAATCGCGTCTCCGGCCGGACCGTCGCTCGACGCCGAGCTGGTGCAGATCCAGCGCGATCTCTTCGCGCTCGCCGCCCAGCTTGCCGACCCGTCGGACAAGCTCGCGCCGCGGGTAACCAAGGCGATCGTCGGCGATCCCGACATCCTCCGCCTCGAGCAGTTGATCGACCGCCTCGAGGAAGGATTACCGCCGTTGCGCCGTTTCATCCTCGCCGGCGGCACCCGAGCCGGTGCGTCGCTCCACATCGCTCGAACCGTATGCCGGCGCGCCGAGCGCCGAATGGTCGCGATCGATCCGCCGATCGATCCGGTCCTCTTGCGTTACATCAACCGACTCTCGGACCTGCTGTTCGTCATGGCGCGGGTCGTCAACCACCGTGACGGTACGCCCGAGGTCGAATGGTGACGGAGGTCGCTCACGTCGTGTTTCTCCGTTCGACCTCCCGCTTGACCGTCTCGAATACATTTCTGGCCAGTTCCTGCGACACGCGTTCGCGAATCGCTCCGCAGGGCACCAGCATCACGCCGTCGCTGGTCTCGATCGCGACGTCCCAGCGATCGCGCGCGATGCCTTCCGGCCGGTCGTCGAAACTCGTCGCCTGACGCTGGTGGCCGCCGTCGTGTCGCGTCGAGAGCGACGAGGCGATCGGCGCGCCGTTGATCAGGACGCGCACCGCCACAATCAGATCCTTATCAACGGACTGCTCGCCGTAGTAGAAGCGCTGCGCGTCCTCGCTGAACAGGACCAGGTCGTCCTGGTCCGGAATTTCGGCGACGACGGTCCGTCCGCGTGCGCGTTCGGCATCGCGCACACGATGCCGCCGCCGCCGGAAGGCCTGCAGCGTCGTGCCGAGGCTCGCCGCCACGAACAGGAGAAAGAACGCGACGAGAGCGGCGAAGACGTCACGCATATCGGACTAAAATGCGGCAGTGTCCCTCTGGCCCGAGCCGCTGGCGCGCGCCTACGCCGCGTGCGAGGCGCTGGCGCGGTCGCACTACGAGAACTTTCCCGTGGCATCGTGGCTGCTGCCCGCCGGTATGCGTCCGCACGTCGCCGCAGTGTATGCCTACGCGCGCGTGGCCGACGACATCGCGGACGAGGGTTCCGCACCGGCCGCCGATCGTCTGGCGCGCCTCGAGGCCTGGAAACGGCGGCTGCACCAGGCCACCGCCGTCGAGCGATCCGGCGATTCGCCGCACGCGGACGAGGATCTGATTGTCGTCGCGCTCGCTCATTCGATTCGATCGCTCGATCTGCCGATCGCGCTGTTCGATGATCTGCTGAGCGCGTTCGGTCAGGATACCATGACGACCCGCTACGCCTCGTGGGCCGACGTCTTCGACTACTGCCGCCGATCGGCGAACCCGATCGGACGGCTCGTGCTCCGCATCGCCGGAGTTCGCGACACCGCACTCGATCAATCATCGGATGCGATGTGTACCGCGCTGCAGCTGACCAACTTCTGGCAGGACCTCGGTCGCGACTGGCGCGCGGGGCGCGTCTACGTGCCCCGCGACGTGCAGGCCGCATGCGGCGCGTCGGAGAATCAGCTGGCGGACGGCTCTGCTGGTGCCCTCGGGCCCGCCTGGACAGCCGCACTCGCGCAGTGCGTGACGGTGACGCGCGAGCAGTTTGCCGCCGGTCGCGCCGTGTGTGACGGCGTCGCCGGCCGTCTGCGCTACGAGCTCCGCTTCACCTGGCTGGGCGGGTCACGCATTCTCGATCGCGTGAGCGCCGATCGCTCGCAACTCATGACGCGCCGGCCGACTCTGGGCCGCGCCGATCTGCCGTCGCTGGTCTGGCGCGCCGCGCGCTGGCCGTCGCTTGCCTGATGGCCAGGAAGACCAGCTTCTACTACTCGTTCCTGGTGCTCCCGCCCGAGCAGCGCCGCGCCATCGTCGCGGTCTGGGACTTCTGCCGCGCCGTGGACGATGGCGTGGACGAGGAGGCGACGACGACGGCGTCTGGATTGCCGACCGGTCGCGAGGCGGTGGCATTCTGGCGCGCCGAGCTCGCGGCCGCGTTCGAGGGCGGCGCGCCGCGGACGTCGCAGGGTCGGGCGCTGATGCCGTTCATCACGCAATTCGAGTTGCCGCGACAGGCGTTCGAGGACGTGATCGACGGTGTGGCGATGGATCTCGACACCACCCGTTATGCGACCTTCGACGACCTGTTCGAGTATTGCCGCCGCGTCGCATCGGCGGTCGGCATGATCTGCATCCGGATTTTCGGATGTCGTACGGAGGCCGCCACCGTCTACGCGCTCAACCTCGGTGTAGCACTACAGCTCACCAACATCCTGAGGGACGTGACTGCGGATCTGGCGCGCGGCCGGGTCTACCTGCCGCTCGAGGATCTGGCCGCCTGCGGATGTACGGTCGAGGATCTGGCGTCGGGCGTGGTGACCGAACCCGTGCGGGCACTCATCGCGTTCGAGTGCCGCCGGGCGCGCGACTTCTACCAGCGCGCGAGGACCGCAATGCCGCGCGAGGATCGCAAGCGCCTCGTCGCGGCCGAAATCATGCGCGCCGTTTACTTCGAGACGCTGCTCCGGATCGAGCGCAGCGGTCACGACGTGTTCACCGCCCGGGCGCGGGTCCCGCGACCGCGCCAGGCGCTCATCGCATTGAGGCAATGGCTGTGGCCGTAACGTCCTACGACGCGATCGTCATCGGTGCAGGTTTCGCTGGATTGAGTGCCGCGGTCCGGCTGACTCGCGGCGGCGCGCGCGTGCTCGTTCTTGAAGCGCGCTCGCGTCTGGGTGGCCGGGCCACGGCGTTCCCGGACCGGGAGACCGGCGAGCTGGTCGACAACGGCCAGCACATTCTGCTCGGCTGCTATCACGATACGTTCGCGTTCCTCGATGAGATCGGCGCGACTGGGAATGTCAGGCTGCAGCCGCAGTTGGCCGTGACGATGATCGATCGCACCGGCCGGCGCTCGCGGCTCGCGTGCCCCGCGCTGCCGCCGCCGTTTCACCTGCTGGCCGGAGTCCTCGACTGGGACGGTCTGTCGTGGCGCGACCGGCTCTCGGTGCTCGGCATGGCGACGCCGCTGAAGAACGCGCGTTCCGAACTGCACGGTTCGGCCGTGAAGGCAGCGTCACCCGGGGAGACTGTCGAGAACTGGCTGATCCGCAACGGTCAGACGCCGCGCCTGCGCGAACTGCTGTGGGATCCGCTGGCGGTTGCCGCGCTCAACCAGCCGACCAACCAGGCGGCGGCGCCGCCGTTCGCGCGCGTGCTGGCGGAGATGTTCGGGTCGGATCCGCGCGCCGCGGCGATCGCGCTGCCGACCAAACCGCTGCACCTGATGTACGCAGAGCCCGCGCGTGAGTACATCGAGCGCCGCGGCGGTGCCGTTCACACCGGGACGCCGGCGAAAGTGATCATCGACGGCAATGCGGTCGCCGGCGTTCGTGTCGAAGGTCAGGAGCGGCGGAGCGATCGCGTCATCTCCTCGGTGCCGTGGTTCGCCCTCGGGGCGCTGTTCGACGAGGCGCCGGCGGCGCTGGCCGACGTCATCGCTCGCGCAAGCGCCATGGAATCCTCTCCGATCGTCACCGTGAACCTATGGTTCGATCGCCCCGTCCTCGACGAGCCCTTCATCGGCTTGCCCGGTCGCGCGATGCAGTGGGTGTTCGATAAGCGGCTCGTACTGGGCGGCGACGTCTCGCATCTGTCGCTGGTGTCGAGTGGTGCCGCGGCGATCGTGGCCCAGACCAACGATCAGCTGATCGCACAGGCGCATACTGAAATTGTCGAGGCAATTCCGGACGCACGAGCCGCACGGCTGGTCCGCGCCACCGTCGTCCGCGAGCCGCGTGCGACGTTCTCGCTTGCGCCCGGCCAGCCGGCGCGACCGTCAGCCGAGACCGCCGTTCGCGGTTTCGTTCTCGCCGGCGACTGGATCGACACCGGCGCTGCCGGCCACGATAGAGAGCGCGGTCAGAAGCGGACACCGCGCGGCTGACGCTCTCATTGGGTAATCGGGTAATCTGGTCATTGAGTCATTGATTGGGCAATCGATTCTCCATTTCTCCAATCACCCGACTACTCAATTCATGAAATCCGTAGTTGTTCACTACAAAGAGCTGGCGCTGAAGGGGAAGAACCGGCCGTGGTTCATTCAGTTCCTCATCCGCAACCTGAAGACGACCCTGGCTGGGCTGCACGTGAAAACCGTGCGGTCGGTGATGGGGCGGATCGAGCTCGAGCTGGGCGACGACACGCCGCAGGACGAGCTGCGCGCGAGGCTGGAGCGCGTGTTCGGCATCGCGAATTTTTCGCTCGCCAGTCGTGGTCCGCAGGACCTCGATCAGCTGGCGGCGGCGATCCTCGCTGAGATTGGAGAGCGGCAGGTCGAGTCGTTCCGCGTCTCGGCAACCCGTTCGGACAAACGCTTCCCGCTCACCTCGCCGCAGATCGAGCGTCATGTGGGCGGATTGATTCAAGCGGCGACTGGATGGAAGGTGGACCTCGAGGAGCCGGCGCTCGAGGTTCGCGTCGAAATGCTCTCGCACGAGGCGTTCTATTTTTTCGACAAGGAGCCGGGTGCGGGCGGCATGCCGTCCGGCACCGGTGGCCGCGTCGCCTGTCTCCTGTCGGGCGGGATCGATTCGCCGGTCGCGGCCTACCGCATGATGCGGCGCGGCTGCTCGGTGCTGTTCATTCATTTCCACAGCTACCCGATTCTGTCGCGCGCGTCGCAGGAGAAAGTGCGCGAGATCGCGGCACTGCTCACGCGGCATCAGCTGCGTTCGCGGCTGGCGCTGGTCGCGTTCGGTGAGTTACAGCAGCAGGTGGTGCTGGCCGTGCCGCCGGAACTGCGGGTCGTGATCTACCGGCGACTGATGCTGCGCATCGCCGACCGCCTTGCGCGCCACTGGCGCGCCCGCGCCCTGGTCACCGGCGAGGTGATTGGACAAGTGGCTTCCCAGACGCTCGAAAACATGACCGCGATTGCCGACGCCAGCACGCTCGAGATCCTGCGTCCTCTGGTCGGGATGGACAAGGATGAGATCGTCGCGCACGCCGTGCGCATCGGAACCTATCCGATCTCGATCATCCCGGACCAGGATTGCTGCACGTTGTTCACTCCGCGTCACCCAGCGACGCGGGCACGGCTGCCGATGGTCGAGCGGGCCGAGCAGGCGTTGCCGATCGAAGAGATGGTGAACGCTGCGGTCGCCGCGACGGTGACCGAGGAGTTCCGGTTTCCGACGCCGGTGTTAGAATACCGGGTCGCTCACGACACCATGGAACGGTCCTGACATGTCAAAAGTCGAAGAGATTCTGGGCGCCGCCGCCGGCGACCTGCTGCAGCACGTCTGCAAGACCATCCCGAAAGAGCATCTGCAGCTGCCCGGTCCTGATTCCGTCGATCGGTCGTACGGATTGTCGGACCGCCCGACCCGCGTGCTCGGGAGTCTCCAGTCGCTGATGGGCCACGGCCGCCTCGGCGGGACCGGCTACGTCTCGATTTTGCCGGTCGATCAAGGCATCGAACATTCGGCGGGCGCGTCGTTCGCCAAGAATCCCGAGTACTTCGCTCCCGAGAACATCGTCAAGCTGGCGATCGAAGGCGGCTGTAACGGCGTCGCATCGACGCTCGGCGTGCTTGGCGCGGTCGCGCGCAAGTACGCGCACAAGATTCCGTTCCTGCTCAAGTTCAACCACAACGAGTTCCTGTCGTATCCGAACAGCTTCGATCAGATTCGGTTCGCCAGCATCCGTCAGGCGTTCGACATGGGCGCGATGGGCGTCGGCGCGACCATCTATTTCGGTTCGGAAGAATCGAAGCGTCAGCTGCAGGAAGTGACGCATATGTTCCAGCAGGCGCACGAGCTGGGGATGTTCACGGTGCTGTGGTGCTATCTCCGCAACCCGGCGTTCAAGACCAAAGAGGCCGACTATCACACCGCCGCTGACCTCACCGGCCAGGCGAACCATCTCGGTGTGACGATCGAGGCCGACATCATCAAGCAGAAGCTGCCCGACTGCAACGGCGGGTTCACCGCGCTCAACTTCGGCAAGAGCGACAAGCGGATGTATTCGGAGCTGAGCACGAACCATCCGATCGATCTCACGCGCTATCAGGTGGCGAACTGCTACATGGGGCGGGCCGGCCTGATCAATTCCGGCGGTGCCTCCTCAGGCGACAGCGACCTGATGGAAGCCGTCAAGACCGCGGTGATCAACAAGCGCGCCGGCGGCATGGGTCTGATCTCCGGCCGCAAGGCGTTCCAGCGGCCGATGAAAGAGGGCGTCGGGTTGCTCAACGCGATTCAGGATGTCTATTTGAGCAAGGACGTCACGATCGCGTAGAGCTGGACGGCCCCGGGATCACGAAAACACGAAGGTCACGAAGAACCACGAAGAAGATGAAAGTTGTATTCTTCTTCGTGGTTTCGTGGTTTCGTGGTCGGCGTCATTTTCTCATCGGCGGCTTGCGCCGCACACCACACCACGACCGGCCTTGTTCTCCGCGTGGATCCGCCCACCGCACCGGCCACGACCGTCACGATTTCGCACGATCCGTTTCCGGATTACATGGGCGCCATGGTGATGCCATTCGACGTGAAGGGCGACGCGCGCTCCGCCAAGGTGACGCCGGGCGACCGCGTGCGGTTTCGTCTGGCGGTCAAACGCGGTCACTCGTGGGTGGATCGACTCCAGGTGATTTCGGCGGCGCCGGTCGATGCCGGACTCCAGGAGTCGCCGGCCGCACCGGTGCTCGTCCCGGTGGGCACGGCGATGCCGGACTTCGATCTCGTCGATCAGGACGGCGCATCAGTCGCGCTGTCGGCGCTGAAAGGGAAGGTCGTCGCCGTCACGTTCATCTATTCGCGTTGTCCGCTGCCTGACTACTGCCCGCGCATGGTCGAGAATTTTCGCGCCATCCGTCAGCGCTTCGCGGATCGCATGGATCGCGATCTGGTCTTCCTCACCATCAGCTTCGATCCCAAGTACGACACTCCACAAGTGCTGGCGAGGTATGCCGCATCGCAGCGCGCCGGCGGTCCGGGCTGGCACTTCCTCACCGGCGATCCGAAGAAAGTCGAGCGCGTCTGCAACGCCTTCGGGATCCAGTACTGGGCGGAGGAAGGGCTGATTACCCACTCACTGCAGACCGCGGTCATCGATCGCGATGGACGCCTGGCGGCCACGGTCGAAGGCAAGGACTTCACGCCGCAGCAACTCGGCGACCTGGTCGGCGCAGTGCTGGATCCGACCTCACGACGTTAGAACGCAGAGCACGCGGAAACCGCAGAGGCTGGTCTGTTCCGCCCTACATCGCGATGTTTACTGTCGTGCGCCGACGGCAGCCGTGCTGGTGCGGAGGCGCTGCACTTGCGGCAGGCTGGCATCAGCGTTGGCCCAGGCCTTCGCGGCCTTGGCGCGCGCCTCGCGCGCTTCGCTCGTCTGACCCTGTGCATCGAGCGCCGCGGCGAGACCGAAGTAGGCACGGCCGCTGCCGGGTTCACGGGCAAGCGCCTCCCGGTATTCTTTCTCGGCGGTCGCTGCATCGCCGGTCGCCGCGGCGACGTTCGCCCACCCTTCGACCACCGGTCGCGGATATGACGGCGGCTCGGCATAGAGCAGGTTGGCCTCGCGGTCCGCAGCCTTTCGGTACAGGTCGTAGCCTTTCTTGCGGTCACCGTCGCGCGCCGCGATCGTGGCTTCGAGTTCGAGTGCGGCCACTAGAATCGGTTCCCGTCCCGTCTTGATTGCGTCGAGATCCTTTCGCATGTCCGCAAGCGTTGCCTTCGCCTTGTCGGACTGACCGGTCGCCGAGTACGCCAGCCCCATCGCCCAGTGACGCCAGGCGTGCTGTTCGGGCTTGTCGTAGATCGGAATGGTCTTGCCGTCGAGAATCTCGTTCCACTTCTCGAAGCGAACCGTGGTCTTGATCAGCCCAAAGTAGCCCTGACGCCACACCGTGCGCTGACTGTTGCCGGCCCGTTCGCGCGGGTTGTCCTTGTAGGTGAAGAGGTCCTGCACCCACGTCATCGAATCGTCGTAGCGGCCGCCCAGATTCAGGACGTGAATCAGGAAGTGCACGTTATGGCCGTAGTGTCCGGTCGGGTAGAGCGAGTCCGAAGCGATCCATTTCTGCTCGTCGATCGCCGCCGCAGAGAACGCGGAAATCGCCTCCTGGATCCTGTCGCTCTGCGCGTAGATGTGGCCGGGCATGTGCAGCGCGTGCGGGATGTCGGTGACCAGGCCGGCGTAGCGTTGATTCGCGTGCCACGCCTTCTCGGGCGTTTTGCTGCCTTCGTAAGCGTGAATCAGATAGTGATGCGCACCGAACTGCAGATCGTCTTTCGCGACGACTTCCTCGAGCAGCGCGATCGCTTCGAGCGTGTGCGGACGCGGCTCCTTGGTGGCGGACTCGAACCCGTTGTCGAGCGCGAGGCCGAGCATCGACTTCGCGTGCAGGTCGTCGGGATACGCGCCAACCAGTTTACGGAGTCCGTCGATGTAAGCGGCGTCGGCGAGGTCACGCGATCCCATCGCGCGCCGCGCGGCCTGTGATTCGATGTAGAGGCGCTCGCGCGGCGTCACCTGATCGCGCATCGCCATCGCCTTTGCGATCGCCTCGCGCGCGCGCACCTGCGGATCCAGTGCGGCGCCGCTGGTCGAGCGCGGCACCGATTCAGGACTCGGGGCGGCCGCATCCGCAACGCGACCACCGTCTGCGGGATCGCGAATCAGCTGAAACGCGGGACGATAGTCGCTGGCGGCGCTGAGCGCGATGCACCAGTACGCCATCGCCATCTTCGGATCGAACTCGAGCGCTTGCGTGCACGACCGCTCCGATTCCTGGAACCAGAACGAGTGAATCTGCGAGACACCTTGCAGGAAGAATTTGCGCGCGTCTTCAGACGAGGTGGTGACGGGGAAATCCTTCGCCGGTGTCGCGCCCATCCCGGGCAGCAGCTTTGCCGGCAGTAGCGGCTGCGCGCCTGGTGGAACGACGCAGAGGTCGGGCTGCGCCGCGGGAGGTTGTTTGCCCTTGGCGAGGATATCGGCAGCCGATGCTCCAGCCAGAAACAGCAACACGGCGGTCGAAGCCAGGTACTTCATGGCGTCAGCATAGAAGAGAAATCGCCCCGCGCCAAGGGCTGATCTGATACGGCTTTAGAATGGGTAATAGGCGCCGCCGTCACTCGGAAACGGCACCAGCACGACGTTCGATCGCTCGCTGACGGCGCGCACGTCCTTGACGCGCGCGTCACCGGCGGTGACGAAGAACCCGACCATTTCGCCCGGAGCCGGCTGGTGTCCGGCGAGCGGTCCCCAGACCGCCGGGCTGTAGTACCAGTTCGACGCGAACTGCGACGGCGGGCCGCCGCTTCGCCCCAGCCCGTACCAGGTACTCCACGCCACCCGACGTGTACCAATGGCCGTCCACGTTCACGACCATCCACAACGTGTACTGCAGCGGGCCGCTCCAGCCTGGTGGCGTGACGTCAGGCCAGCGTCCCGCGCCATCCTTTTTGGTAAAGCTGACCGCGACGCCGCTCGATTGGAAGTCGAGCGCGGTCAGCCGCGCGGTCGCCGGCCAGTTCCCTACATCCGCCGGCGATCCGCCGGTAATGGTGACGCCGCGAAGGTCGATGCCGTCCTGTCCACCGGCGCTCGGCACCGGCGCGGGCGGATCAGTGACCTGGAACGCCTGCAGCGCCGACCACGGACCGGGCGTGCTCGGGTCTGAGGCGCGCACATGCCAGTAGTACACCTTGCTGTAGGACAGGTCCTTCGGCATCTCGAACGATGTCTGGCCTGATTGCTCCGCCACGGTCCAGGACGCGACGATGTTGGAGAAGCCGCCGTCGGCGGCCACGTCGATTTGATACGACACGGCGCCAACCGGACCCGTTCGCGTCGCGTTGGTGACGGTGAATCGGGGACGCAGCGTCGAGATGAACGCGTTCACGGCCGGCGAAACTGGAATCGGAGCAGTGAAAGTGACCTGCACCGCTGGTTGAGGCCGCCGCAGCACTTCGGTTCCGCTGACCGGGCCAAGACACGTGGTGCCGGTGAATGGAATGCGAAGCGTGTAGCCGTTGTCCTCGATGGTGCCTGTCCCGTTCAGCGTGAACGCGCAGTTCGACACTCCGGGAAGATTTGCGGTGCCAATCGCGGTGATCGCCACCGAGTTTCCGTTGAGCGCACCGGATGCGTTGCCCGAAAGACCGATTCCGCCAGTACAGTCCGCGGTGAACGAGCCGAGGATGTTGGTGGCTGTCTGCGTGGCAATTTGAAATTTGAAATCTCCGCACGTCGTCGAGCTCGGAACCGTGGGAAGGGCCGCGGTGGACGCCCAGGCGCCGACCATCGACGGCGTGGTGGTGCTGCTGGTCGTGCCGGAAGGCGTGCCCGTAGCCGCGCTGCTGGTCGCTGCGGTCGGCGCGGTCACGCTCGTGGAATGCTGGAATCCACAGGCCTGTAACGACATCGAAGTGGCAACGAGCGTGGCGAGAACGAGACCCCTGTTCATCTGACAGACCTGTAACGGAAATAACGGTTTTCGCGCACGCGCGGCTTCAAGTCGGCTGCGATTCGCTCTCGAATCGCGCAGCCAAGGTCATCCATTGCACAAGAGACGCCAGTGGCGCATCTGTTGTATCGAACGGATACGTCACCCGAAACAGGGTGGGAACGCCGATGTCAGCGACGCCTACGAATCGAGCTCGATGGGGTGGCGCACGCCGTTGAAGTAGTCGCGAAGCGCATCGCCCGTACTCCTGAAGGCGAGATCGCCCCACGGAATCGACGTGCTGTCGCACTCCGCCACCTCGAGGCATTCATCGTCCACGCGCAGCGTGCCGCTGAGCGCGGTCGCCGCGTAGACGATGATGACCGGAGCGCTGCCGGGATAGGAGTAGACGTTGATCAGATGATCGAGCTGCACCTCGAGCCCGCATTCTTCGCGTGCCTCGCGGCGGGCGGCGGCGGTGAGTGGTTCACCGCGATCGACGTAGCCACCCGGGAAAACCCACTTGCCATAGCCTGGTTCGATTGCCCGGCGGACCATGACGAGGCGGCTGCCATGGGTGCGGATGATTGTGCCGACCGCGACCTTGGGATCGACATACAGCACGTAGCCGCAGCGTTCGCAGGCCGGCCGCGGCGGTTCCCCCGCCTTCATCTCGCGTGGTGCGAGGGGACCGGCGCAGCGCGGGCAGAACCGATAGGTGTGCGACTCGTCGTGCGGATCCAGGGCCACGGGGGCCAGTATAATTCTGTCCGAGATGTCGATTCTGAAGGTCGCGCGCATGGGCCATCCCGTGCTGCGCACAAAAACCCGCCCGGTAGAGAAATCCGACCTGAAAAGCGCCGTCGTTCAGCGGTTGATCGACGACATGATCGACACGATGATCGAGTATCACGGGGTCGGCCTGGCGGCGCCGCAGGTGCACGAAACCCTGCGCTTGTTCGTGGCGACGCTCGACGCGGACGAGCCGGTTGACGGGCAGGACGAGCCGGAACCCGAACCGATTGCGATCATCAATCCTGAAATCGCGGCGGTCGGGACCGACCTGGTCGAAGACTGGGAAGGATGCCTCAGCATCCCGGACATCCGGGGGAAGGTTCCCCGCGCGCATGAGATCGTCGTGCGCGCGCTCAATCGCAAAGGCGAGCGCATCGAGCTCCGGGCGCACGGCTTTTCCGCACGGGTCATCCAGCACGAAACCGATCACCTCGACGGCGTCCTGTTTTTCGATCGGATGCGATCGTTCGGGACGCTGACGTTCCTGGACGAGTACTCGCGCTACTGGACGAAGGACCGCGACTAGAGACCGAGGTTCTTGGGGCTTGGATCTTGGGGCTTGGTCCGTCCCTGGTCCTCGGTCCGATGTCCGCTCTTGGTGTCGACTGCGCCTGTCATCGCACCTTAGCTTTTGGACCACGAGCCTCGGACCCAGAACGGACCAAGGACCCAGAACGGACCAAGGACCCAGAACGGACCAAGGACCTAGAACGGACCAAGGACCAAGCCCCAAGCACCAAGGACTATAGTTTCAGCGAGCGCCGCGCTTCTTCTCGAGCGCGCGTTCTGATTGCAGGCGTTCCAGCTCGACTTCCGAGTGATCGGCGAACTGCATCGCGGCGGCGATGGCCCGATGACCGGCGACCTCGGCGATTGCGCGGTGCATCTGCTGGCAGACCCGCCGGTACGACGGATGACCCTGCGGCGCCGTCCGGAGTTCGATGACGTGCATCGCCTCGCGGGCGTTCATGTCCATGTAAAAGCGGACGCGATAAGCCATCACCACGGCGTAGGACGCCGCCTCGCGCAATCCGTTGGCCGCCAGTTGCTCGTAGAGGCTGGCTGATCGGGCCATCACCTCGCGCCAGTCCCGCGAGCGCTCCGGCCTCTTCAATGGCTGCAGGCTCGGTGAAGCCGTGACGCGTGCTGAGCGGCTGCCATTCGAGCGTCAGCAGGCGGTGGCGCTGGAGATCGCGAAAGGCGCCGTAGTCGGCGAGCACGTCGAAGCGGTAGCTGGTGCGCTCGAACGCACGGCCTGGCTTGTGGCGGCGATTCCCCCGGGCGCCGACGTAGGCACGCAGCAAAGACGCACGGTCGTCCTCGGACATCCGGCGCGCGATCGCCTGCAGTTGATCGTCGGGCAGCGCGGACGCGGAGTAGAGCGCGGCCGCGACGACTTTGCTTTCGCCGTCGGGGTCGAAATCGGTGAGCGTCACTTCGTCGCGCGGCGCCGCCTGCTCACTATCGAGAAACCGGCTCGCCGCCTTCTCGAATTCCTGGCGTGTCTCGGCGAAGTAACTGATCCAGCGGCCCCCGCGCGTCGGTTGATCGACGCGCGTAAGGAATGCCGGGATCACATGGCGCAGTTCGTCCAGCATCGCGGCCGCGCAGTCGCGGACTTCCGCGAGCGGATGAGCGAACATGCGCAGCAGCAACGCTTCGAACGCCTGTCCGGTACCAAACAGCCCCACATTCGACGTCGTCGCCGCCGGCAGCAGGCCGCGAAGTGTGTCGAGCGCCTTGGCGCGGATGACGGACTTGTAGACGCCGTCGGAATCCTCGGGCGATTTCGGGTACTTGACGCGGAAATGCGCTTCCATCGCCGGGATCCAGCGCGCGTAGGTCTCGAAGGCGTGATCGAGCGTGCGGACGAACGGTTCCTTCAGCGGCGTGCCTTCCAGCTCGGACGGCACGTGGTATTTCCATCGGCCATCCGGCCGATCGGTGTACGGCACGTAACGCGTTGACTGCTCGAGGTACGCCATCAGGCGGCCCCACTCGAGCACCTTCGTCAGGACGTTGGAAACCCCTTCACACGCGATGTGCGCGCCGCCGAGCTGGGCGACCGAGTCGTCGCCGTACTCGTTCAGCACGCGCGCGAACAACCGGTCGGCGCGGTCCACGCCGACCGTGCTTGCGGCAGCGCCGTCGTCGTGCTGGATCTGTCCGAGGAATTCGTCGAGGAACAGGCGGCGTACCGACTTGGCCGATCGCGAATAGCGCGCGAACAGCGCGCCCTTGACCGTGTCCGGCAAATTGGTCAGGACGACGATGGGGCGGTCCGTGTTGGTGAAATACGGCGCCAGCGCGCGCGACTCTTCCGGCGTGAACGTTTCGATAATCACGTATTCTACCGCGCATGCCCGCCGATCATGTTGCCTACCGTCACCGGCTTCACGTGCGCTTTCGCGATTGCGACTCGTTCGGACACGTGAACAACGCCGTGTACTTCACCTATCTCGAGCAATGCCGGTTGACGTTCTGGCGTGAAGAGACGGGCACGCCGATCCCGTACACACGCGTCATCGTCGCGCGGGCGGAATGCGACTACCGCGCCCCTGCGCACTTCGGCGACGAGCTCGAAATCCGGCTGCGAGTAAACGCGATCGGCCGATCGAGCTTCACGCTCGACTACGACATCGTCCGGCTGCCTGACGAAGGGGTGGTCGCGACCGCGCGGACCGTGATGGTGAGCTACGACTACGAATCGTCGCGTGCGGCGCCGCTGCCCGACGTGGCCCGAGCGTTCCTGGAACGGATCAAAGTGCCGAGCGGCCAGTGAACCCGATTCTCCTCCACGGTCACAACCCGGGACCGATGACCGGTCCCGGCAACAACACTTACCTGATCGTCGGAACGCGCGGATCGGCGACGCTCATCGACGCCGGCGTGGGTGAGCCGCAGCACCTCGCGGACCTGGCGTCAGCGCTGACCACCCACCACGCGTCGCTCGACTGGGTCATCGCGACGCACGGTCATCGCGATCATGTCGCGGGCGCTCCAGCAATCGCGTCCGCCTATCCCGCGGCACGATTTGCCAAGTATCCGTGGCCGGCTGAGGACGGGCAGGACGCCATTCCATGGCGACGGCTCGCCGACGGCGACCGGGTTCCTGCCGGTGACGAGACCCTGTCGGTGCTGCACACGCCGGGACATTCGCCCGATCACCTCGCGTTCTGGCACGAACCCAGCCGGACGGTATTGACCGGAGATTTAGTGGTGCAGGGCAGCAGCGTGATGATCCACTGGAGTGCCGGTGGCGATTTGTCGCAGTACATGGCGTCGCTCGAACGGCTGCTCGCGCTCGAGCCGCGACGGCTGTTGCCGGCTCACGGTGTCGAGGTCGACAATCCCCGGCTGCTGCTGACCGGCTATCTCGCGCATCGCCGCATGCGGGAACAGCAGGTGCTCGAGGCCCTGCGAGCGGGTCACGCGACCGTGCAGACGGTGACGGAATCCATCTATCATGGACTCGGTCCGGCGCTGCTGCCGGCCGCGCGCGAGAACGTTCGTGCGCATCTGGAAAAACTCAAACGCGACGGCATTGCCACAGATCAGGACGATCTGTGGACGCTGTTGTGATGACGGAATCGACGGACTGCACGTCGGCGAACGGAGCATGGGCATGGACAAGGTCATCGATTTCATCAACGTCAACCGCGAACGTTATCTCGACGAGCTGAAGGCGCTGCTCGCGATTCCGAGCATCAGCGCGCTCCCCGAACACGCCGGCGACGTCAAGCGCTGCGCGCGAGTGGTGCGCGGACGAAATGGGTCGCATCGGCATGGAGAACGTCCGGCTGATCGACACACCGGGCAACCCGGTGGTGTACGGCGACTGGCTGCACGCCCCTGGCGCACCGACGATCCTGTTCTACGGTCACTACGACGTGCAGCCGGTGGATCCGCTCGAGCTGTGGGAGACGCCGCCGTTCGAGGCGACGATCCGCGACGGCGAAATCTACGCGCGGGGATCGGCCGACGACAAGGGCCAGGTCTTCATGCACTTCAAGGCGATCGAGGCCCATCTCAAACAGACCGGCAAGCTGCCGGTCAACATGAAGATCATCCTCGAGGGCGAGGAAGAAGTCGGCAGCGTCAACCTCGACAACTTCATCCGCGACCACAAATCCGAGCTGGCCGCCGACGTCGTTGTCATCTCCGACTCGCCGATGTTCGCCCGCGGCGTGCCGTCGATCTGCTACGGTCTGCGCGGCCTGGTCTACTTTCAGATCGATCTGCGGGGCAGCAGCACCGATCTGCATTCCGGATCGTTCGGCGGCGCCGTCGCCAACCCGGCGTTTGTCCTCGCGCAGATGCTCACCAGATGAAGGATCGCGGCGGCCGCATCAAGATCCCCGGGTTCTACGATGATGTGGTGGCGCTGCAGGAAGAAGAGCGTAAGGCGTGGGCGTCGCTGCCGTTCAACGAGAAGCAGTACAAGAAGGACTTTGGCATTCCGAAGGTGTTTGGCGAGACCGACTACACGACGCTCGAGCGCACGTGGGCGCGCCCGACCTTCGAGGTCAACGGGCTACTCTCCGGTTTCACCGGCGAAGGCGCGAAGACCGTGCTGCCGGCCGTGGCGATGGCCAAGGTCAGCATGCGACTCGTTCCGAACCAGCTGCCCGACAAGATCGCCGAGCTGTTCGAGGCTCACGTGAAGGACGTGGCGCCGAAGACCGTGGAGTTGAAGGTGACCCGCATGCACGGCGGCAAGCCGTGGATGACATCGTACGACAACCCGTTCGTCCAGGCTGCCGGCCGCGCGATCGAAAAGGGCTTCGGACAGAAGCCGGTTTTCACCCGCGAGGGCGGTTCGATCCCCGTCGTCTCGACGTTCCAGGAAGAACTGGGACTGCCGTCAGTGCTGTTCGGCGTCGGTCTGCCGGACGAGAACGCGCACGCCCCGAACGAGAAGCTGGACGTGGGCAACTTCCACGGAGGGATCATTTCGTCGGCGATTTTCTACGACGAAATCTCGAAGCGATAACGATGAATGCAGATTGCTGATTTCAGAATGCTGATTCGATCGGAACGTTGAAATCAGCAGTCATCAATCAACAATCTGCATTGCGTCGCGCCTCTTAGAAGCCCACCACCAATCCGATCCTGAAAATCCGCGGGCTCAGGTTCTGCGCGATCGTGTTGAAAGACGATGACGCCAGGTTGTTGTTGCGCACCAGCACGGTGTTGGCGTTGAAGACGTTGAAGCAATCGAGCACGGCGCGGACGTTGACCGTGTCGATCTTGAAGGTCTTCGAGGCGCGCAAGTCGGTGTCCCACAGGTTGTCGTAGCGGAAGTAGTCAATCTGCGGGGTGACGAGGACCGACAACGTCGAGTCGCCGCCGAGCGCAGCGGTCGATCCCTGGCGGAACAGCGGATACGGATAGCCCTGCCGGCCGAACACGTTGCCGCTGATGTCGATGCCCCACGCCGCCGTGTAAAGCGCGTTGGCGTTGAACTGCCATTTCGCGTTGATGTAGATGCTGCCCGAACCGCTGCCGCCGCTCTGCGGCGCGAACTGGCCGCCGTTCTTGAGCGGCTCGGACAACGTCGGCGTCGGGTTGCCGTTGGTGTCGTAGACACCCGAGAGCGTATCGAAGTTTTCGCGGGCGTTGTTCCAGGCAAACGACACTCGGCTCATCCACTTGTTCGACAGCCGCTTCGTCATCCCGATCTCGACGCCGTTGAAGTTGGTCGCGTAGCCAGGAATGTTGGTGGTCAGGAAGCCGTTGCCGCCCGCGGCCACCGCCGCGGCGTTCGGGATGTAGGTCGGGACGCTGTAAGCGGTCCCATCCGGCAGCGTTCCCGACAGGCCGGTTCCAGGCGCGTAGTCCGTGAGCGACACGCCGACGCGGGGCGTGATGCGTCCGGTGAAGTTGCCAAAGAGATCGTTGGTTCTGGTGTAGCTGTAGTTCACGTTGACCGCGAGGTTCGGAATCATCTCGCGCTCGATGCCAGCGACGACGCTGTTGGTCCGCGGCGCCTGGAGGTTGGGGTCGAGGACATTCGCGGAACTGACCGCCGTCGGATTCGCCGGATTGAACCCACCCGCCGCCGTGATGAACTGGTTGAGCAGCACTTCGTTCGACTGGGCCAGATGGTCGCCGTTCAGGTCCACCCAGCGATAGGTCGCCGATCCAATCGTCGTGCTCGGATTGAGGACGCCGACCGTGCCGGTCTCGAGCTGACCCGAGTAGCGGGCGAAGCTCGCGCGCGCCACGGTTTTGCGCGACTCGTCGAGCGCGTAGGTCGCGCCGACGCGGGGCGAGAGGTCCTTCCATGTAAACGGCGTGTCGTAGCCGGCAAACGACAACCCGGGAACGACATTCGGGAACGCCGCATTCGCCAGCGCCTGGCTCGCCAGCGCTTTTCCCGACTGCTGATCGTAGCGAAGGCCGACGTCGAGCGTGACGCGGTTCTTCGAGATCGTGTCGCCGACGTAGAAGTCGGTGTAGAACGCCTTGTTGCTGCCGTAGGCCTGCCGATAGACCTGCGCGCGCAGGTCGGTCGGCGAGTTCTCGATCGCCAGGATCATGTTGCCCGGGTAGACGGTCGAGGAGATCGCCTCGGCGGTGCGGTAGCCGAACCCGAACTTGATGTCGTGCGACGCTCCCATGCCGTTCAGGAACGAGTTGCCGTCGATGTTCAGGACGTGCTGCGGCCGGACGTTCAGGCTCTGGTTGATCGAGCCGTACGACTGTGCGGTGGTGAAACTGCGTCCCGCCTGCTGCTGCAGGCCGCCTTCCGGATCGAGGACGAATCCAGTATTGAAATAGGCGTACTTACCTGACACGAACAGGTTCGGGCTGAAGACGCGATCGTCGGCGATCTTCCACAGTCCATGGAAGGGGCTGTCGGTGTAGGCGTTGTCCTGATGGTAGGTGGCGCCGGGCGCGTCGAAGAGGATGCCCGAGATGCCGGGGCTGCGTCCGTCCTTGATTTTGAAGCCGTCGAAATAGAGGAAGCTGATCATGTCCTTCTTGGTCGCCTGCCAGTTCAGCTTCACGTCAGGATTTTTCAGCTTGGTCTCGTCCACCAGCGATCCGGAGCGCCTTACCAGCTGGACGTCCTGGTAGGAATACGACCCGTAGAACCACGCCTTGTCGCGGAGAATCGGTCCGCCGATATCGAAGCCGTAGTCGCCGATCTGTTTGTTGTGGTCGGCCTGTTCGGGCGTGACGCCGGCGGCGACCAGTTCGGCCGGTACGTTGGTGGACTCCATCGCGTGGTTGTCGAAGTAGCCGCGCGCTCCGCCGTGAAACTGGTTGGTGCCGCGCTTGACGATCAGGTTCAGTCCCATCCCGCCGGTCGGCTGCTTGATGTCCTGTCCGGCCGTGGACACCTGAATTTCCTCGAAGTTGTCGTAGTTGTAGTAGCTCGGCGACGCCCCAGTCGCCGCCATGTCGGTGATGTTGATTCCGTCCATTGTCCACACAGCGTCCTGCGGTCGCGTACCCTTTGACGCGAAATTGGACTGCTGACCGGTTTCGTTACCGCCGATGTTCACGCGATCGACCAGGACGCCGGGCACCGAGCGCATCAGCGCAAACGGATCGCGCGACGTCGGAATCTGGTTCAGCTCGTCCGACGTGAAGTTGGTCGAGGTGCCGGTCGCCTTCGTATCGACGACAGGCGATTCGCCACTGACGGTGATCGTCTCGGCCACCTGCGCCACCTTCAGGCTCATCGGCAGCTCGACGCTCCTGCCGACCGAAACGATGACCGCGTCGTGCACCACGGTGGAGAATCCCGACAGCATCGCCGTGACTTTGTACGGACCGGGCGCGAGGTTGAGGAAGCGATACTCGCCGGTCGCTTCCGTGACGAAGGTTTGCGTGGCATCAACACCCTGCGCCGTCACGGTGACGCCAGGCAGCACGCCGCCCTGTTCGTCCTTGACGATGCCGTTGATGCTGCCGCCTTGAATCTGCGCGAACGCGGGCCACGCGCCGGCGAGCAGCACGGCGAGCGTAAAGATCAATCGTTTCATTCGAGCTTCTCCTGGAAAAGTCCGGTAGCGTCCGACGTCCAGCCGGACCTTGATCGCGCAGCTGAAGGAGCACGCGATGTGCCAGCGTCCGGACAGCATGCGGACACTGTCCGCATTGACCGGTCACGGGAATGGTCAAATGTTTACGGACGGCGTGCGCTGGCGGTCGCGGACGCGATCACGAGAAATTGAATCGCGCGATCCAATCAGAATCGCGTGTGTGTTTTCGGGCAGTGTCCGCAGGCGGGACGCACCGAGGTTTGGTAGAGTGTTCGCGTGTCGAAGCTCGAGGATCAGCTCAACGCATTGGGGAAGTTCTACGGCGCGCTGTCGCGGCCGCCGCAGGATCCGTTCATCCTGTTCGTGTGGGAAGTGATGTCAGTGCACTCGACCCCGCGCAAGCGGGACGCGGCGATGGCGGCGCTGAAGCGGATTCCCGCGCTCACGCCGGATGCGATGTGGCGTGCGCCGCAGAAGAAACTCGAAGAGAGCGTGGCGCTCACCGGTCCCTACCTCGAGCAGCGCTTGAATGCGCTGCGCACCGGCGTCGACATCTTTCGCCGGCGTCCCGAGCTGCCGGCGATTATTCGCGGACCCCTGGCGGCGGCGCGTCGCGCGCTGAAACCGCTGCCGCAGCTGGGTGAGGCGGGCGCGCACCGGATGCTGCTGTTCGCCGCGGACCATCAGATCCTGCCGGTGGACGCGCGGGTGAACCGCGTCGGTCTCAGGCTCGGCTACGGCGAACCCGGCGGCGACTTCCGCAAGACATCGCGGTCGGTGCAGCATGCGATGACAAAAGAGCTGGCGCCGGACATCGAAACGTTCAGGCACGCGTTCCTGTATCTGTCGCACCACGGTGCGGCCACGTGCACGGAGAGCGATCCGCACTGCACGGTGTGTCCGCTTCTGCCGGATTGTCCGCATGGCCAAAAGCGGACGCGGACGTAGAAAATGCAACATGCAAATTGCGAACTGTTGATTGGAGACGCAGCGGCGGGAAGTCAGGCGCGTTTCGAATCAGCAATCAGCATTTGGCAATCAGCAATTCCAGTATCGCGCTTTAATTGAGCGACGCGATCCGCTTGCGGAGCGATTTGATGTGTTCCCAGACCTGCGCGTGATCGTCGCGATCGTCTTCGTCGGCCGCCTGTCCGGACGATCGTTCAAGGTAGGCCAGCAGATCGCGCAGCGCCGCTGAGAAGTCGTTCATGTGATAGGCGAGCAGGCCGCGGTCGCGCAGCTCGTGCGTCGCCGCCGGATCGACGGCGACCAGCAGCGCCGCAACATCGCGCGCCTGCGGGAACGAGTGCATGCCGACATAGACGCGCTTCAGGTTGCGCAGCATCCGGATCAGGATCTGCGGCTTGGTGGCCCGCGCCAGCAGGCGCCGTTCGAACATCACCGGATCCTGGTCGTGATCGTCGCCCCCAGCCCCCGCCCGTTCGCGCAGCTGCTCGCGTGAGAGCAGCGCGCCGCCGTGAAACGCGTCGATGATCAGATCCTGCGCCGCCGTCTCGGTGCGGCCGGCTGGATTCCGTAGCAGGAAGTGACCAGGGAAGTTGATGCCTTCCATCGCCAGGTCCGCCCGTCGGGCGACTTCCATGTAGAGCAGCGCCAGCGTAATCGGGATGCCGGTTCGGCGATCGAGCACGTCGTTCAGGCAACTGTTGCGCGGATCCGAGTAGGCCAGCTCGTTGCCGACGAACCGCAGGTCGCCGAACAGGTAATCGTTGAGCGCCATCACGCGTGCGTAGCGTTCCGGATCGACGTCGGGTGGCGCCGCACCGGCGACGATCGACGCAGTCGCCATGCGGCGTCGTGCCTCGGCACCGAACGCGTCCAGTTGGTCGAGGTAGGGCCCGGCGTCGAGGGAGGGATGCTCGAGCCGCGCGATCATCAGCGCCGCGACCGCAAGATCCGGATCCGGACTCAGCGCCGCGCTGGTAAACGCTTCCACGAGAGTGTCTGGGATCACGCCGTGCCGGGAGCAGGATAACAAAAAAAACGGGCGGAGCCAGCGGCCCCGCCCGTCAAAAAGAAAACGATGCAGGAACGGCTCCAGCCGTCCCTACAGTCGAACTACCAGGTCACGCGGACGCCGACGCGTGCGACGCGCGGCGCCGTGATGGCCTGGATCTGGTTGGCATTCGCGGCGTTCTGCGTGGTGCGGACGCCCTGGATGATGTTGTTGTTGAACACGTTGAAGATGTCGAACGACGGAATGAGCTTCGCCGTGCCGAACTTGAACGGACGATCGACGTGGAAGTCGAGGTTCGCGTAGGTCGGCAGACGCGTATCGCCGACGCCGTTCAACAGGATGGTCGCGATGCCAGCGCCGTTCGCACGCGACGGGCTCTGGACGGCGAATTCCTCCGGGTAGCCCTGACGCGCGTTGAAGTTTCCGGAAACGTTGAAGTCGCCAGGCAGGTTGTACAGACCGCTCAACTTGTACAACCACTTGGTGTTCACGTAGACGTTGCCGAGGCCGCTGCCGGCCGACGCGTAGTCGTACTGGAAGCCGTTGCGAAGGGCAAGGTTCGTGGGATCTTCAGCAATCGTGTTGGCGACGGCGCCGGTGAAGCCGTTGTTCACGATGGTGCTGTTGTAGGCAAAGCTGGTGTTCATCAGCCAGTGATGGGACATCCGCTTGCGGCCGCTGACCTCGACGCCGTTGAACATGCGGTTGTACTGCGAGCTGCTGAAGTTCGTCAGCACCTGCGCCGTCGGCAACTGGAAGTTCGGCTGGTAATACGTCACCGCCGGGCAGTTCGCCGCATTGATGCGCTGGCCATCAGCACCTGGACAGTTGGCCGCCGGGGCCGTGTAAGAAACCGCCGAGTAGTTCGACGGATCCAAGCCGACCGTGTCGGTGAACTGGAAGTTCGCGTACCGGCGCCAGATGTAGTTGGCGCCCACTGCGAAGCCGGCACCAACCTCGTGGTCCACACCGAGGATGATTTCGTCGGTGCGATCGTTCTTCAGGTTCGGGGACACGCTGTTCTGCGACGTCAGCGCGCCGGGCGCCGCCGGGTTCCAGTTACCGGTCAACGCCGCGAAGTTCGCCGGATTGCCGCCGTTGATCATCTGGACGCCCTTGGTGTCGTAGATCTCGCCGGACTGGACGAACCCATCGTGGTTCGCGTCGACCCAGTTGTAGCGAACGCTGACGCGCGACACCGGGTTGACGATCGACGAGACGCCGCCGACGCCGACCTGGCCCCAATAGGTGGCGTAGTTGCCGTGGATCACGGTCTTGCCGGCGCCATCGGCGTTGTAGCTGAAGCCGAGGCGGGGCGAGAGGTTGTTGAACTTCACGCCGGGATCGACGCCTGCGAACGAGACGGCCGGCAGCACTGCCGGCAGCAGGTAGTTCGCCACAACCGACGAAGAGAGCGCCTGGTCGTGGTTGTAGTCGTAGCGAACACCAAGCTGCAGGGTCAGCTTGCCCCGCGTGAACGTGTCCTGGCCGTAGAGGGAGATGTTGGTCAGGTCGTAATCCGTCTGCGCATCGCGGGTGACGTTGGTTTGGCACCCGGCCAAGAGAGTGCGCGCAGTCGGTCGAGCCCACGGCTGCCAGGTCCGTAGCGGTCGGGAAGCGCGCCACGGCGTTGCCCGGCGTGTGCGTCGAACCGAAGCCGTTGTTATCGCGCCAGTAGCCGCCAATCCTGAACGAGTGGTCGCCACCGAGCTTGCCCGGCAGGAAGTAGTTGGTGTTCACCGTCACGCTGTTGGTCGGACGGATGTTCACCGACTGGCTGTTGTCCGGCGTCGAGCGGCCGTTCGCGCCCGTGGACACGATGAGGTACGGCTGCAGGCCGATGATGCCCGGGGCCGGCGTCTGCGTCGGGTACGACGGATCGTGGTAGTCCAGAATGAAGTTGTTGCCGACGTGGGCGTACTGCACGTCCACGAGCAGGCGATCGCTGACTACGTACTGGTCGCCGAACTTGTAGGTCGGCGACGGGCCGGTGGTCCACAGGTTGGTGCCGTAGGTGCTCGGCACCGCGTCCTGACGAACGGTCGCTTCGATCGGCGTCAGATCGCTCGCGTTACGCGCGTTGCGCTGCTTGGCGGAGAACAGGCTGTACAGGGTCAGCTTGTTGCCCTTGAACATCTGCACTTCCGCCTTCAGGTTCGTCGTCTTCAGCGTTGTGAGGTCGGTGTTCAGACAGTCGTTCACAGCGCTGACCGGGTGCGCGAGCGGGTTGCTCGCTTGGTCCGCCTTGATCTGCTGGCACTGGGTCGTCGGCTGGTAGAAGCCAATGACACCGACGCCGACGGTCTGCTTGCCGAACGCGCCCCAGATCCAGGCCTTGCCCTTCTTGATCGGGCCGCCGGCTTCGACGCCGTAGTCCTTGATGTCCTGAATCGGGTTGCCCGAGCTCGCGCCCTGCTGGCGGATCTCGTCGGTGACGTTGTTCGCTTCGAGGTTGTGGTTCGTATCGTAGAAGCGCGACGAACCGCGGAACCTGTCGGAGCCTGCCTTTGTGACGAGGTTGATGCCGACGCCGCCGGTCTGCTGCGTCACGTCAACGCCGCCGGTGTTGACGGTCATTTCCTCGAACATGTCGAAGTCGAAATAGGTCGGCGAGGAACCGGTGGCCGAGAGGTCGGTGATGTCGACGCCGTCAAGCGACCACTTGTTGTTGGTCGGGTTGCCGCCGCGCGACACGTAGTTGGACTGCTGACCCGACATGTTGCCGCCGATATTTTCGCGGTCCATGGCGATGCCGGCGGTCTGCTGAAGGATGACCCAGGGATCGCGCGCCGACGGAATGCTCTGCAGCAGCTCGTTGGTGAACGTCTGCTTGGTCCCGACTTCCTTGGTGTCGACAACCGGGCTCTGGCCGGTGACGGTGATCGTCTCCTGCACTGTCGAGATGGCTAACTGGGTATTGACCTGCGCAGAGAAGCCGACCGTTACGCGGATCCCCTCGTTGATCACCGTCTTGAAGCCCGTGAGTTCGAACTTCACCGTGTAAACGCCAATCTCAAGGCGTGGGAATTGAAAGGTCCCGGTGGCCCCCGTTATGGCCGTTAGTGGCTGCAGTAGCGTGGGCGCGCTCAGGGTCACCGTGACACCCGGCATCGTTGCGCCCGATGTATCGGTCACCTTACCGAAGACTTCGCCCGTTTGCTGCTGCGCGGTCGCCAGCGAAGCAGTGGCAAAGAACGCCAGCATCGCAAGAGCGATAGCTCGTAATCTCATCCGACCTCCTCCAAGTACGTTTAGCAAGTGGAACAATCCCGGCCGCGCACACCGTGTCGAAAGCGGTCGCTGTCCGGGGGTGCGCTAAGTATTGGGCCCCGTCGCGCTCTAGTAAAGCGGGAAGGCTGTCAAAAGTTACGAGCTCGGCGCTCAATCCAAGAGCTTGGATTGGGAAGGGAGAACAGATTCGATTAGTCGGAAAAGAGACGCTGCAGGATTGTCAGATCCAGCTCGGAAAGCGACGGGATCGTCAGATCCGCCTCCAGTGTATCAGTGTGATACGTCGTCGCCACCGCCACGGTCCGTAAGCCCGCGGCCCGGGCCGATTCGAGGCCCCAGTGGGAATCTTCGATCGCCACGCAGTCCGCCGGCCGCAGATCGGCGCCGGCGCTGGCCGACAGGAGCGCCAAAGCGCGCAGATACGGATCCGGTGACGGCTTGCTGCGCGGCGTGTCCTCGGCGCCGACGATCGCCGTGAAGAGCGGCGTGAGCTGCTCACGGTCCACGACGCGGCGGATTTCCGCACCGAGGGCGCCGGAAGCAATCGCGATCGGCACGACGCTGGCGGCGCGACGAATCGCGTCGGCTGCGCCAGGAAACAGCACCGACACTTCGCGCTCGAGTTCCTCGAGCCGTTCCGCCTTGCGCTCGACCAGGCTGGCAATCTTCGCCGGCGTCCAGGGCCGGCCGTGCGTTGCCGCCACTGCCCGGAACACGCCCACATCGTCGTAGCCGAGCAGCTCCGCGTAGTAAGCGTCCTCTGTCAGCGCCACCGCTTCACCGGCGAGCACGTCGCGGAATCCGAGGTAGTGCAGCGGCTCGCTGTTGGCGATGACGCCGTCGAAATCAAAAACAATCGCACGCAGCGGCACTATCGCTCACCTCGCCCCAGCACCCCGCACCTAGCACCCCGCACCCCGCACCTTTACTTCTCACTTCTAACTTTTCACTTCTACCTTCACCTTTTCCCCCGCGCGAATCGGAATCTTGAGCCGGTTCTCGGGCGGCGGATACGGGCATTCGTAAGTGGGGTTGTAGTAGCAGTAGGGAATGTAGGCGCGGTTGAAATCCACTTCGTAGATGCCGGTCGAGTTCCGGGTGATGTCCATGAAGCGGCCCGCCGCGTAGGTTTCGGTGCCGCTGGTGAGATCGCTGAACGCAACGAACAGCGAGGACGGGTCAGTGCCGACTTCGTTGAACGCGAGCAGCTTCATCTCCTGACCCTTGAGCGTGAAGGCCAGCGTCCCGACGCGCCGCATCTTGCGGTTCGCGCCGGTGGACGTCGGCATCTCGTAGATCGTCGAATCGCTCACCGGCAGAAGGGTGCCCGGGACGTTGTAGTCCGGATCGATTGGGAAATACGCCAGCGGCAGGAACTGCGCGTGGCGCGCCGCCGGAATCGGGTCGTCGCCGCGCGAAAACTCGGCGTCTTTGGCAGCGCGCGCCGCACCGATTCTGGTCGCGTAGTCACGCTGATCGGGTGCCGGCGGCGTGCAGGCAGCGGCCGCAATCAGCAGGGCGACAACCACGATGTATCGCGGCGCTTTCAGCCGTGCGAGCGGCGCTTTGATGATGTAGCGCGGGGCTTTCAGCCCCGCGAGACGCGGCCCTGGAAGGGCCGCGCCACATGAGAGCGCTGCCTGGCCCATCCGTCCTCTACGCAATCGGATATCCTCCGCGCTCGACCGTGGCGTCTGCAAGACGTCGGCGCGCAACAACGGTGTTGATCGGCGCGATTTTCAGCACCCGGCGCAGTCCCGCCAGCATCGTCCTGAGCGTGTCGCCCTCGAGCATGGCGGCGAGCGCCTGGCGGGCCGTGATTTCTATGCGCATCGCGGCGTCGTTGACGAATACCCGTGCGGCATCGGCGTGCAGGGACGCACGAGGCGCACCCGCCTCCGCCGCCGCGATCGCACGCAGCGTGGCGCTTTCGGCACTGAACACGTCGATGGTGATGTCAGCAAGGTGCATCAGCACCTCCTGTTCATCGGTGAGCTTCGCGCCGTAGGTCTGCATCGCCAGGCCGTAAACCATCAGCGCAGTTTTCTTGAACGCGTCCACCGCGCGTCGTTCGCCGGCCAACGTCCCATCCTCGTCTGACGGCATCGCCGGCGGACCGAGCAACTCGTCCTGAAGCGCCTTCGCGGCCGCGATCAGCGGCAGCTCGCCCTTCACAGCGCGCCGGATCAGCATGCCTGGAATCAGCAGGCGGTTGATCTCGTTGGTGCCTTCGAAGATGCGGTTGACGCGCGCGTCGCGGAAATGACGCTCGGCCGGATAGTCGTGGACGTAGCCGTTGCCGCCGTGGATTTGAATGTTTTCGTCGAGGACGTAGTTCAGCGTCTCGCTGCCGGCGACCTTCGCGATCGAGGCTTCGGCGGCATATTCCTCGAACGCGGCCAGAGCAGGTCCGCCGTCGGTCTCGGCGTGCGGCGTCGCCTCGATCCGCTGCATCGACGAGGCCGGCGGTGCGGTACAGCAGGCTCTCGATTGCGTAGGTCCGGACCACCATCTCACCCAGCTTGAACTTGATCGCGCCGAAGTTGGCGATCGGCTGGCCGAACTGACGCCGGGTCGCCGCGTACTTCGCACTCTCGCTGATCGCCGCGATCGCGCCGCCCGCAGCCATCGCGCCGAGCTTGAACCGCGCGAAGTTCAGCACGTTGAACGCGACCTTGTGACCCTTGCCGATTTCGCCGAGCACGTTGTCGGCCGGCACCTTGACGTCCTGAAAAATCAGCGCCGTCGTCGACGAGCCGTGGAGGCCCATCTTGTGTTCTTCCTTGCCGCTCTTCACGCCCCAGCCGCGCTCGACCAGGAACGCCGTGAACCCTGCGCCCGCCGAAGGGTCTCCGTCCACCTTGGCGAAAATCACGAACAGGTCGGCGAAGCCGCCGTTGGTGATCCACATCTTCTCGCCGTTGAGGACGAAGATCCGTCAGGCTGACGGGTCGCGCGTGTGCGCGCGCCGAGCGCATCGGATCCGGATCCGGATTCGCTCAGCCCATAGGCGCCGACGATATCGCCGGTGAGAAGGCCGGGCAGGTATTTCTGTTTCTGTGCTTCGCTGCCGAAGAGATACAGCGGGATCACCGTGAGATTGGCCTGCGCACCGAACGTTGCACCGAACGATGCCGCGCTTGCCATCTTCGCGCTGACGACCAGCGAGCTGACCTTGTCGAGGCCGACGCCGCCGTAGGCGTCAGGCACGTCCACGCCGAGCAGACCGAGATCGCCGCTGCGCTTGACGAGCGAGCGCGCCAGCGCCCAGTCCTTCTGTTCGAGCCGGTCGAGCACCGGCAGAACCTCGCTCTCGACGAATTGCTGCGCCGTCTGTCCGATCAGCCGGTGCTCGTCGGTCAGACGTTCGGGCGTGAACACCGCCGCCGCCGTCGTCGGTTCCACGAGCCATTCGCCGCCGCGGAGAACCCGGGTAGTCTCGGGAGCAGTTGATGTCGCCATGACTCACATTCTCTCAAAAATGGCGGCGGCCCCCATGCCGCCGCCCACGCACATCGTCACCAGGCCGTAGCGCGCCGCGCGACGCTTCATTTCGTAGAGCAAAGTCGTGGTCAGCTTTGCGCCGGTGCAGCCGAGCGGATGTCCCAGCGCGATCGCGCCGCCGTTGACGTTCAGTCGTTCGGGATCGATCGGCAGCTGCTGCAGGCACGCCAGCACCTGCGACGCGAACGCTTCGTTCAGCTCGACCAGATCGATCTGATCGAGCGTGAGCCCTGCCAGTTTCAGGACCTTGTGGACGGCAGGCACCGGGCCGATGCCGAAGCGCTCGGGCTCGACGCCGGCGGTGGCGAAGGCGACGAAGCGCGCCAGCGGCGTCAGTCCCGCGCTCGCGCGCGTGCGCGGCGGAGGTGACGATGACAGCGGAGGCGCCGTCGCTGGTCTGCGACGAGTTCCCGGCGGTCACCGTTCCGTCGGCGCGGAACGCGGGACGCAGCTTTGCCAGCGCCTCGGCGGACGTTTCGCGGCGTGGTCCTTCGTCTACCGCGAAGGTGAAGTGCCGCGTCGTCGGGCCGGTCCGGCTAAAGCCGGACACGACTCCGTTCGACGCGCCCGTCGTAGTGTCCGGCTTTAGCCGGACCCTGTCATCCCGCCCATCGTCGATCAACATCGCCGTCACCGGGACGATCTCGTCCACGAATCGTCCCGCGTCGATCGCGGCGATCGCCCGCTGATGGCTGCGCAGTGCGAAGGCGTCCTGGGCTTCGCGGGAGACCTGCGCTTCGCGGGCGTGGTTCTCCGCCACGAGTCCCGTGCTGATGTAGACATCGGGATAGCTGTCCATCAGCGACGGATTGGGCGCGATCTTGTTGCCGCCCATCGGGACCAGGCTCATCGACTCGGTGCCGCCGGCGATGATGGTCGTGGCGAAGCCGCACATGATGTGCTCGGCGGCGTTGGCGATGGCCTGCAGTCCCGACGAGCAGAAGCGATTGAGCGTGACCGCCGATGCTCCGACCGGAATGCCAGCGCGCAGGCTGGCGATCCGCGCCACGTTCAGTCCCTGTTCGGCTTCCGGCATCGCGCAGCCGAGGATCACGTCGTCGATGTCCGACGGACTGACTCCCGGCACGCGCGCGCAGCGCTTCGGCAATCACCACGGCGGCGAGATCGTCGGGCCTGGTTCCGCGCAGCGAGCCATTGGGCGCCTTGCCGACGGCGGTGCGAACGGCGGAGACGATGACGGCGTCATGCATGGGCATCAGCCTTCGTAGTCGATGAACCAGTCTTCGATCGTTTCGGCAACCTGACTCGCTTTTCCCTCGAACAGATGATCGGCCGCGTCGATGACCACCAGTTCCTTCGGCTCTTCAGCGCGGGCGTAAAACGTCTTCATGTCCTTCAGGGGACAGAGCTCGTCGAACTCGCCCTGGATGAAGAACTTCGCTTTGTGGCTCCGCGCCACTGCCTCGAAGTCGTACTTCAGCGCGGGTGAGATGCCAATCAGCGTGGTCACGCGCGAGTCCTCGGCGCCGACGTTCATGCGCCACCAACGATCCGAACGACATACCCGCGGCCCAGAGATGGACGCCCGGATATTGAGCGCTCATGTAATCGAGAGCGGCGCGAAAGTCCTCTTTTTCACCCGGACCGTTGGTGAAGACGCCGGCACTCGAGCCGGCGCCGCGGAAATTGAAGCGCAACACGGCGCAGCCGACCCGAGCGAGCGCCTTCGCCGCCTGATAGACGACCTTCGTGTGCATCGTGCCGCCGAATTCCGTGTGCGGGTGGCCGAGCACGACCGCGGAGCGCACGCCGCCGGCGAAGCCGATGCTGGCGTGGCCATCGTGGCCGATGGTTCCCGGCGCGACCGGCTCGTCGAGGAGCGCCTCGAGGCGTCCTGCCGGTCCTGTGAACTCACGCTGCGGCATGCCGTTGTCCTTCGATGAAATCGCGCACCAGCGCGGCAAACGCATCGGGCCGGGTAATCGAGCCCGAGGTGTCCTGTCCGCTCGAGCACCGACGACCCGCGCATGCCTGAATCAGCTGTTCCGTACGCGGTCGAACCGTCGACCGGCACCACGCGATCGAGCGCCGCGCTCGCCCGTGATCACCAGCGTCGGCGCGGTGATGCGCGCGCAGTCCGCGGCCGTATCGAGCCGGTCATCAGCTGTGGCGCGCGCGGCCATGCCGGTGAATGACAGCGGCGCCTGAATCAGCGTCTTCACCTGGTCCCAGTGAAAACCGGCTGCGCGCTTCGAAGTCCGGCAATGCGGCCATCGCAGTTCGGGGCGCACCCGCCAGGGCGTCTCGGCGACGAACACCGGTCCGAACAGCCGCGGCGCCCGCGCGTACATCGCGTGCCGAGGGCGCAGCTGCATCCGTGGCCGCGGCGTCGACGCCAGCACCAGTGCCTCGACATCGCTCAGGGAAGCGTCGCCGCAAACCGCAGCGCGACGAGCCGCCGAACGAGATGCCGCAGATATCGCCGCCTTCGCGAGGCCGGCTGCGGTCATCGCCTGCGCCGACCTGATCGCGCGTAGCCATCGAGATCGTTGCGCATTCAAATGAAAACGTGACCACGTGAAACGATGCCGCGCCAGCGCGTCGACCGTCGGACGCGAGATACTCCCACCGCCCTTGCATGCCGGGATCAAGCACCAGCGGCGCTGCCAGTTCCCTGTTCGTAGATCTTCAAATCCAAGCATCCTCAAATCTTCAGTTTCTCAGCGGCTTTCCGGTCTTGAGGTGTGCTGTATCCGCTCCAGGGTCTTTCGTTCGCCGCATAACTGCAGAAAAGCCTCACGCTCCAGATCCAGCAGGTACTGCTCGCTCACCGTCGTCTGATTCGGCAGCGAACCGCCGGCGAGGATATTTGCGAGGGCGCGGCCCACGACCTGATCGTGATCGGATATGCGGCCGGCGCGCCATGCGAGGTGGAGACCCAGCTTCAACGCTGCAAGCAGGCCCGCGCCGCCGACCGGGATGGCCAGACGCGGCTGCGGACGCTGATAGCCGTCGCGGACCCGTTCGAGTGCGTACGCTTTGGCGTCAGACATGAGGCGCTCACGGTTCATGGTGACGCGATCGGCGTCGCCGAGAAAGCCGAGCCGCCGTGCGTCCGCCGCGCTCGTGGACACCTTCGCGAAGCCCATCGTCTCGAACGCCCGTTGCACGAACGGCAGCATGTCGGCATGCGGTGACGGCAGGTCGGCCACCGCGCGCGCCAGCATTTCCTTGGTGCCGCCGCCGCCGGGAATCAGGCCGACACTGACTTCGACCAGGCCGATGTAGCTTTCCGCCGCTGCCTGGATACGGTCGGCGTGTAACGCGATTTCGCAGCCACCGCCGAGTGCCAGTCCGGCAGGTGCGACGATCACCGGCACGTCGGCGAACCGGAGCGCCTGTGTCCCGGCCTGGAAGCCGCGGATCATCAGGTCGACTTCGTCCCAGTTGCCTTCCTGCGCTTCGAGCAGCAGCAACATCAGGTTCGCGCCGGCGGAAAAATTCGGCGCGTCGCTGCCGACCACGAGCGCGACGAAGTTCGCGGCGGCTTCCTTGACGCCGGCGTGAATCATCGCCACGGTGTCGGCGCCGATGGCGTTCATCTTCGAGTGGAATTCGAGCGCGAGGACGCCGTCGCCGAGATCGATCAGGCTCGCGCCGGGATTGCGTTTCACGACCCGCGAACGGTCTTTCGCCGACCGGAGGATTTGCAGATCGGGTGCGGCCGGTGGAACGCGACCTTCGCGAAGACGGTTGCGGCCGGCGGCCAGTGCATCAGCGAGCAGCGCCGGAATGTCGCTCGGCTGAACGCCTCGCGCTACATCCTGGTCAGGCGCTGGGAGGCCTCGCCCGGCAGTCTGGCCGCCTTGCGACGTCATGCCGAGCGCGTCGAGGAACTCGCGGACGCCGATCGCGTCGATCGTTTCGAACGGGCCGAGCTCCCACCCGTAACCCCATTGCATCACCCGATCGACATCGTCGATCGAGAACGCGATGTCGGGCGCGACCCGCGCGGTGTAGAGCAGGGTTGGGCCGAGCGTGTCCCGCAGAAATGCGCCGACCTTGTCGTTCCCCAGGAACAACGTCTTGATTCGCGCTCCGGTGTCGTCGATCGAACGCGCCGCTTCGAGGGATGCCGAGTCGAGCTGATTGCCTGGCCCGGTAGGTGAGCGTTGCCGGGTCCAGCGTCAGGATCTCCGATCCGGCCGGCGTCTTCTTGCGCTGATAAAACCCCTGGCCGGCCTTCTCGCCGATCCAGCCGCGTTCGACCAGCGCCGAGACCAGTGCTGGCACAGGGAGGTTCAGGTTTGCGGCGACGTGCGCCAGGATGTCGATTCCGGCGATGTCCATCGTTCTGAACGTGGCGCTGTTCGGGCGACCGAGCGCCGGGCCGCTGATCGCGTCGATCTCCTCGACAGTGTAGGCGCCGGATTCAAGCGCGCGCAGCACCTGTAGCACGCCGTAGACGCCGATGTGGTTGGCGATGAAGTTCGGCGTGTCTTTCGCGACGACCACTCCCTTGCCAAGACGATGATCGGCGAATTGCGAGACTCGTTCGACAACTGCGGCTTCGGTGGCTGGCGTAGGAATGATTTCGAGCAGCCGCAGGTAGCGCGGCGGATTGAAAAAGTGAGTGCCGAGCCAATGCCGCTGGAAATCGTCGCTGCGGCCTTCGGCGATGGTCGTCAGCGGGATGCCCGACGTGTTCGACGAGACGATGGTGGCGGGCCGACGAACCGCGTCCACGCGTTCGAGCAGCGCCCGCTTCACGTCGAGCCGTTCGACGACTGCCTCGATGATCCAATCGACGGTCCCGAGGCGCGGCAGATCGGCGTCGAAGCCGCCCGTCGAGATTAGCGTGGCCACATCGGCCGTGAAAAACGGGTCGGGCTTCAGCGCGCGCGCGCGTTTCAAGCCTTCGCGTGCGACGTCGGCGGTCAGGTCGAGCAACTGAACCGGGACGCCGGCGTTGGCGAAGTGCGCCGCGATTTGCGCGCCCATCGTGCCGGCGCCGAGGACCGCGACTTCGCGAATCATGACCGGCTCCGTGCGCCGTTGATGAAAAGATCCACCACCGCGTCGGCGTCCGCCTCGAGCGAATAGCGCCGGCGACTCAGGATCCAGTTGGTTGCCATCTCGTCCAGGGCACCGAACAGTACCTTGGCGGCAACCGTCGGTTTCATGTCCGAGCGGAACAGGCCTTCGCGCTGACCGTCGGCGATCGCCGCGCGGATGAGCCCGAGGTAGTCGCGCAGCAGCGTGGCGGAAAAGCGCTCCATGAACTTCGTGGACTGCCGCAGTTCGACCTGGAAGACGATCGCCAGGTTGCGATCGCGGCCGAGCCGTTCGAGATGGCCGTGCGCGAGGCGGCGCAGCCGTTCGCGCGGGTCGTCGAGATCAGCGACGGCGGCTCGCCCGGCGGCGAGTCCATCGCGCATCGACCGCTCGAAAATCGAGACCAGCAGGTCGTCCTTGCTCTTGAAATACAGGTAAACCGTGCCCGCGGCGACGCCCGCCGCCCGCGCGACGTCGGCGACCTGGGAGTTGAAATAGCCGCGCTCGGCGAAGACGTCGATGGCGGCGCGACGGATCAGTTCGCGCTTCGGCGTCGGCGACGGGTCGAGGTTGAGCACCCGCGTTTTGCGCGTCACCGCGTTCAAAGCCATGCTGAATGAATGTTCATTCAGAGCTCGGCGCATGTCAACACGCTGGTGCTTAGTGCTTGGGCCCTTCGTTCCTGGTCCCTGCTTTGTCCTTGATCTGTTGTCCGCGTTTCGGTGCCGAGTCGTGTCCGCAGTGGACCCTGGACCATGAACGGACCCAGGACCCGGAACCAAGCACCAGGGACTAGTAGTGCGCGGTCTCGCGAATCGCCTTCAGGACGTCGGCCGACTGCGGCAGGATGGCTTCTTCGAGCTCGGGACTGTAGGCGACCGGGACGTTTTTCGCTCCGACGCGCCTCACCGGCGCGTCGAGATGCTCGAACAGCTCGCCGGCGATCCGCGCCGCGATTTCGGCGCCGAAACCGCACATCACCTGATCCTCGTGCGCGATGACGACGCGGTTGGTGCGCTTGACCTGCGCGGCGATGGCATCCCAGTCGTACGGGACGATCGTCCGCAGATCCAGCACCGCCACCGAGATGTGATCCTTCTCCGCCTGCTGCGCCGCCAGGATCGATCGCTGGACCAGCGCGCCCCAGGTGATGACCAGGACGTGATCGCCCTCGCGCTTCAGGTTGGCCTTCCCGAACGGGATCATGTAGTCGGCGCCGGGGTACTCGCCCTTGTTGTAGGTCTGGCGGTAGAGGTGCTTGTGCTCGAGGAACAGCACCGGATCGTCGCAGCGGATCGACGTCCGCAACAAACCTGCCGCGTCCACCGCGTTCGACGGGAACACCACGCGGATACCGGGGCAGTGCGCGAAGATGCTCTCGCCGGACTGACTGTGATACGGCCCGCCGCCGCGCAGATAGCCGCCGATCGGTACGCGGATGACGACCGGAGCACGACCAGGTGTTCCCCGATCGATACCGCATCATCGACATCTCGTCGCGGATCTGCATCATCGCCGGCCAGATGTAGTCGAAGAACTGAATCTCCACCACCGGCTTGAGCTTCCGCGCCGCCATCCCGATCGCGCGCCCGATGATGCTGGCTTCGGCGAGGGGGGAGTTGAACACTCGGTAGTCGCCGTAAAGCCGCTGCAGGCCGTGCGTCAACTTGAACACCCCGCCCTTGCCTTTGACGACCGCCAGCGACGCGGCCTTACTGGCATCCGCGACGTCCTCCCCGAAGATGACGATGCGCGGCTCGCGCGCCATTTCGTCCTTGAGGGTGCGGTTGATCGCCTCGACCATGGTGTCGGGCTTGCCTTCGGGCTGCGCCGGCGTCTCGAACGCCGAAGAGCACGGATCCACGTCGGGCGAATAGAGCCACAACTCCGCCGTGCTCTTGGCAGGCTTCGCCGCAGCCAGGGCCGCGAGCGCCGCCTCGTTCACTTCGCGTTCCACTCCGGCGAGGATCTGGAGCATTTCCTCGTCGGTGGCCAGGCTGGCGGTTCTCAGGAACTCGGCAAAGCGGACGATTGGATCGCGCTTGGCTTCGGCCTCGCGCTCGGCCGGCGGCTTGTACAGCCGCTCATCGTCCGACAGCGAGTGCGAGTAGGGACGTGTGACTTTCGCGTGGACGAACGCCGGTCCACGGCGCGCTCGCACGTACGCCGTCGCCTCGCGCATCGCCCGCGCGCTCGCGAAAAAGTCGGTGCCGTCGATCGAATCGACGTGCAGGCCGGGAAAGCTGCGCACCAGGCGCGAGATGTCGCCGCCCGCAGTCTGCACTTCTACAGGCACCGAGATCGCGTAGCCGTTGTCTTCGACGAGGAACAGCACCGGCAGGCTGCGTCCGCAGGCGACGTTGACCGCCTCCCAGAATTCGCCCTCGCTGGTCGATCCCTCGCCGAGTGAGACGTAAGTCACTTCGTCGGGGTGCGCGCGCGCTTCTCGATCGGGAATCTGCGAGACGTTGTTATAGATGACGCTGGCGTCGGCGGAGCCGACGGCCTGCAGCACCTGCGTGCCGGTCGGGCTCGAGCCGGACACGATGTTGAATTTCGTATGACCCCAGTGGGACGGCATCTGGCGTCCCCCGGACGCGGGATCGTCCTTGGCGCCAACCGCCGCGAGCAGCATTTCGAGCGGGGTGACGCCGAGCTGCAGGCAGAAGGCGCGGTCGCGGTAATACGGGAAGAACCAGTCGTAGCCCGGTTTCAGCATCAGCGCGGCCGCCACCAGCACGGCCTCGTGACCGGCGCCGCTGATCTGGAAATAAATCTGGCTCTGGTTCTTGAGTTGGATTTCCTTGTCGTCCAGTTTTCTCGACAGGAGCATGCAGCGATAGACCGCGAGTAGCTGCTCTCGCGAGAATCCATCGAGATCGAGGCCGGTCGAGCGAGCGACGCCCTCGCGGTCGTTGAGCACGGCCTTCATGCGGACTCGAATTATAGCATCGGCTCGCCTTGGTATATGCTCGACGCCTATGAGCAATCCCTCGGTTCGTCTCCATCGATGGGACGAGATCGCCCTCGAAAAAGTCACCGAAATGCTCTCCCGCAAGATCATTACCGGCGAGCGAGAGATGCTGACCCAGATTTACCTGAAACGCGGCTGCCTGGTGCCGATGCACTCGCACGAAAGCGAGCAGATGACATACGTCCTGCAGGGCGCCCTCAGGTTTTTGATCGGCGGGGAGGAAATTACCGTCAAAGAGGGTGAGGTGCTGCACATCCCGTCGTGGGTCGAACATCAGGCCGAAGCGCTCGACGACACTTTCGAACTGGATTTGTTCAGCCCGATCCGGCAGGACTGGCTCAATCACACCGACGACTACTTTCATCGCTGAGGTGGCCGATGTTCGTCCTCGTCTTTCTCGGGATCATCGTCGCGCTCGTCTTCTGGGTGATCGCCAGCTACAACGGCCTGGTCGGGCTGCGTAACCAGGTCCAGAACGGCTGGCGGCAGATCGACGTGCAGCTGAAACGGCGGCACGATCTCATCCCCAATCTGGTCAACGCCGTGCGCGGCTCGATGGACTTCGAGCGCGACACCTTGACCGCGGTGATGGAAGCGAGGGCCAAGGCGCTCACCGCCACCGGACCGGCCGACGCGGCGCAGAAGGAAGGGCAGCTGTCGCAGGCGCTCGGACGCCTGATCGCCGTCGCCGAAAACTACCCGACGCTGAAGTCGAACGACAACGTCCGGATGCTGCAGGAAGAATTGTCGGGGACCGAAAACAAGGTGGGCTTCGCGCGGCAGTTCTACAACGACATCGCGACCAAGTTCAACACCGCGCAGCAGGTGTTTCCCACCAACATCATGGCCGGCTCGCTCGGCTTCAAGCCGGCGGAGCTCTTCGAGATCACCGACGGGAAAGAGCGCGACGTTCCGACGGTCGATCTCTCAAGGAAATCGAATTAAACACAAAGGACACCATGGACACAAAGGTAAGAGCCTTAGGGTCTTTTCCTTTGTGTCCTTCGTGTCCTCTGTGTTGAATGGGCCATGAATCTCTACGAACAACAGGCCTCGAACCGTCGTCGGACGTGGCTGATCATGTTCACGTTCATCGCCTTTCTCTTCCTGCTCGGCCTCGGCTTCGACGTGTTTTTCCTCGGCTCCACGGTCGGCTTCGTCCCGATTGGATCACTGATCGCGCTCGGTGTCGGCTCGATCTCCGCGGCGCTCAGTTATTTCACCGGCGATCGCGCGGTGCTGCTCGCGACCTCGGCGAGACCGATCGAGGAGCTCGAAGCGACGGCTGACGAGAGCGAGCGACTCAAGATCCGCCAGCTGCAGAACGTGGTGGACGAGATGGCGATCGCCGCGGGCCTGCCTCGTCCCCACGTCTACGTGGTTCCCGATCCGGATCCCAACGCCTTCGCCACTGGCCGTGGTCCCGACCACGCTTCGCTCGCCGTCACGCGCGGCCTGCTCGACACCCTCGACCGCGAGGAGCTGCAGGGGGTCGTCGCCCACGAGATGAGCCATATTCGGAACCTCGACATCCGGGTCATGACCTTCGTCGCCGCGCTGGTGGGCGCGGTGGCGCTGCTGTCGGACTGGGCTCGACGCGGGATGATGTGGGGCGGCGGCCGCCGCCGCGACGATGACGAACGCGGGGGAAGCGGCGCCGCAGGTATCATCTTCTTCGCGGTGTGGATCGTCGCGATCCTGCTGGCGCCGATTGTGGCGCAGATGCTCGCGATGATGGTGTCGCGCAAACGCGAGTACCTGGCCGACGCGTCGGGCGCGGAGCTGACCCGCAATCCGATGGGCCTGGCCCGCGCGCTCGAGAAGATCGAATCGGCCGCCGCGCCGACCGAAATGATCAAGCAGGGGTCGGCGCACCTGTGCATCGCCGATCCGCTCGGGCGATCGATGAATTTGAAAGAAGGTTCGTGGTCCGACCTGTTTGCGTCGCATCCGCCGATGGCGGCGCGCATTCAGGCGCTCAAGGCCATGGCCTATCAAGGAGAGCCGCATGCGTAGCGTTCGCGTCAGGGTAGGTGCCGGGTGGGCCGTGGCGATGACCGTCGCGTGGCTGTCGATCCAAAGCGCGTCGGGTCAGACGCCGGCGCCGATCCGGGGGTTCTCGGCGGCGGCCAGCGCGGATGAAGCTGCGCGCGAACGCGAGTTCAAGACGATGCCCTCGGCGAAGATCAACGAGGCCGACTTCGACGTGATGACCGCCGAGCCGCATCACACCGGGTCGCCTTACGAGATCAAGCTCGCCGACTACGTGACCGATCAGTTCAAGAAAATCGGCATCGAGTCGGCGAAATACGAGTACAGCGTGCTGTTGCCGTGGCCGAAGGATCGCAAGATCGAGATCATTGCGCCCGACCAGATGAAGCTGCAGGTCGAGGAAGAGAAAATCCGCGGCGACCAGTGGGCCGACAAGCCGGGCATCCTGCCTGCCTACAACGCGTACTCACCGTCCGGCGACGTCACCGGCGAAATCGTCTACGTGAATTTCGGCATCCCGGCCGACTACGTGAAGCTCAAGCAGCTGGGCATCGACGTCAAAGGCAAGATCGTGCTGGCGCGCTACGGCGGCAGCTGGCGCGGCATCAAGCCCAAGGTCGCTGCGGAACACGGCGCGATCGCGTGCCTCATCTACTCCGATCCTCACGAGGACGGCTACTCGCAGGGCGACGCGTACCCGGAGGGCCCGTTCCGCGGCGCCGGCATGATCCAGCGCGGCAGCGTAATGGACATGCCGCGCTATCCCGGCGATCCCTCGACGCCGGATCGCCCGTCGAAGCCTGGTGTCGAGCGCCTGCCGATGGACAAGATCGAGACGTTCGCGCCGATTCCTGTCCAGCCGCTGTCCTATCGTGACGGCGTTGAGCTGCTGAAGCGCCTGAAGGGACCGGTGGCGCCGCCGGAATGGCGCGGCGCGCTGCCGATCACTTATCGCATCGGCCCAGGCCCGGCGAAAATCCATATGAAGCTGGACATGGACTACGGCCAGCGCCGCCTGATCAACGTCGTCGGCACGATCAAGGGCGCGGTCGCGCCGGACGAGTGGATCGTGGTCGGATCGCACCGCGATGCGTGGACGTTCGGCGCGTCGGATTCGGTCAGCGGCCACGTGTCGATGATGGCGGTGGCGCGCGCGATGAGCGAGATGATGAAGAAAGGATGGAAGCCGCGCCGCACCATCGTCTTCATCAGCTGGGACGGAGAAGAGCAGGGCCTGCTCGGATCGACCGAGTGGGTCGAAGATCTCGCCACCGAATTGCGCGCGAAGGTCGCGGTGTACGTCAACCGCGATGCGGGCGCCGGCGGACCGAACTTCAGCAGCAGCGCGGTCCACTCTTTGACGCCGTTCGTGTACGAGCTTGCTGAGTCGGTCCAGCCCGATGCCGCGAGTGGTTCGCTTTACGACGGCTGGCTGGCGCGCACGCGCGAGCAGACGCCGGCGGCGACCAAGCCGAACGTCGGCGCGCTCGGATCGGGCTCCGACTACACTGCCTTCCTCGATCACGTCGGCATCACGTCCATGGACATGGGGCTCGGCGGGCCGGGCGGCGACGGCAGCTACCACTCCACGTACGACAACCCGACGTGGTTCAAGAAGTTCATCGATCCGACGTTCAAGTACAGCGTGCTTGCGACGCAGACGACCGGCGTCGCGCTGTTCCGCCTCGCCGATGCCGAGGTGTTGCCGCTCGACTACGAAGTCTACGGACGGCAGATTCTCGAATACGTGAACGAAATCGAGCAGCAAGCCAACAAAGGCTCAGCGGCCGACGCGCAGAAGGTCGATTTCGCCGGAATGAAAGCGGCCACTGAAGCGTTCATGCGAGCGGGCGCCGAAGCGCGGGCGCAAGGCGAGAAGCTGATCGGCGGCGCGACCATGGACAACGCGGCCATCGCCGCGCTGAATCATCGCCTGATGATGACCGAGCGCGATCTGATCGAGCCGGCCGGCCTTCCCGATCGGCCGTGGTATCGGCATCTGATCTATGCCCCCGGTCTCTACACCGGCTACGGCGTGAAGACCATCCCGGGCGTGCGCGAAGCCGTGGATGCCGACAATTATCAGCGTGCCGCCGAACAGGCCGCGATCTTCATCCGTGCCCTGCAGCGGGCGACGAAGACACTTCAGGGAAACGGAATCTGATCCATGGCGATCGATCGGCAGGGCACCGGACTGGCCATCCTCCGCGTCTTCATCGGCGTGTTCTTTCTCTTCGAAGGCATCGGCAAGTACCGATGGTTCATGAATACGTCGCTGCTGGCAGGTCAGTTGTCCGGCTGGATGCAGGCGGCGTCCCCCGGCTCGATGCAGCATCAGTATCTCGACCGGCTCGCCATTCCTTACACCATGATCTTCGCCCGTCTGGTTCCGCTCGGCGAAATCCTGTCCGGCCTGGCGTTGATTCTCGGCTTCTGGACGCCGATCGTCGCGTTCGTCGCGTTTTTCATGGCGCTGAACTTCGCCTTTGCGAGCGGAGCGCTGTTCAAATTCAGCTTCCTCTCGAGCGGCTACGGTCTGCCCGTGCTGGGCTCTACGCTGGCACTGGTGTTTGGCGGCATTCGACTGCCTTTGAGCTTTCGCGGCGCAGGACTGCCGCGTGCCAGCAAAGCGCCGCGCAGTTGATCACCGACAGCAGCACCGTGGCATCGATCACCGTCAGCGATCGCGGAAAACCGTAGCCCACACCCTCGCCGAACCCGTAAAAGAGATTCAGATTCAGCGCCACGATGGCGCTGACGCTCACGAGGATCGGACGGAAGGCGGATCGTCCCGCTGCGGCCAGGACCAGCAGCGGCACCGCCCCGAAGAGATGATTTTCGTGCACCTGAGCCGACAACGTGGCGTAGGCGTGGATCGTGAACGCGCCGACGCCGGCGAGCAGCCAGACATCGTCGCGTTTCCTCGCGATCCACAGCGCCCACGCGATCGCCGCGATCGTCAATACAACGCCGATGATCAGCGGATCGGGATACCCGATTTCGATGATGCGAGGAATACCAAGAATCTTCGCAGGCGCGGTGATCGCCGCCCAGAGGCCGAGGTCCGGCGCCGAGTAGCGCACGCGCAGTACGTAGCCAACGATCCACCACAGATTGCATGCGTTGGCCGACACCATGTCGTGATGCGCGCCACGGCCCATCGCAAACAGCAGGTGCGGGAGACCGCCGGCGATCGTGATCGGTCCGAGGACGATTGCCGTGAGTATCGATCCGCCGAGCGTCGCCCACGCCAAACGCTGCAGGCGCCGGTTCGACGGTCCCGCCGTCCACAGCGCCAGTGCAACCGCCGGCGCGACGAACAATCCCTGCGGCTTGGTCAGGATCGACGCGGCAACGAGTCCGCCCGCCATCGTCGGCCAGCCGAGCGCTCCTGCCGCGACCGCCGCCACCGCCGGTAGCGCAAACTGCGCGTCGAGATAACCGAGGACGCTGGCGTTGACGAGCGCCGCCGGGTTCAGCCAGTAGGCGGACGCGCTCAAGCGGGCCACAACGGTCCCGAGCCGCTCCCGCGTCAGAAGGAACAACAGCAGCGCCAGGCCAATCTCCGCGAAGAACGCGGGAAGCTTGACGAACGCGTTCAGCGCGACGGTGTTCGGAAAGTGGTGATGCGACCAGAGCCAGTACAGCTGGCCGGTGGCGCCGAGCTCGTACAACACCAGCGGCGGGTAGACGACGTAGCCGACCACGCCGGCGTAGTCGAGCGGATGCCACTCGTCCGCGGGTCCGCCGGTGCCGTACATGTCAGCGACGCCGTGGCGTGCGGCGTTGTAGGTCCAGACTTTGAAGACCGTGAGATCGCCGGTTCCGGGTCCCGGGAGCGCGATTGCGCGGAGCAGCAAGCCGGTGAGGACAACCGCGAGGAATTGCGCGCGTGACAAGGATCAGTCGCGCTTCAGTGAACGCGGCGGTTCCAGTCGTTCGAGCGACCGCCCGAATAGACGTCGAACTTCTTGCGGCCGCGATTAATCTTCCATTTGAGATAGCGGTATTTGACTTCCGCGATCGGATGCATCCGCGGCCGCTTGAGATACAGATAGGCGACCAGCAGCCCGCCGAGGTGCGTGGCGTTGGCGACGCCGTTGGCCTCGGCGATCGACGAGTAAAACGCGATCAGGCACAGAATGGCGACGGCGATCTTCGCCGGCACCGGAAAGATCACGAGCAGGATCGGCCGGTCCGGAAAGTAGAGCGCATATGCCAGCAGCAGTCCGTAGATCGCGCCGGATGCGCCGATGATGTTCGACTGCCAGACCTGCTCCGCAATGCCGATCGGCAGCAGCGAGAAGAGGACGGTCAATACACCAGCGCCGATGCCGGTCACGAAATAGAACTTCAGGAAATAGCGCGTGCCCCACACCCGCTCGAGCTCGGCTCCGAACATCCACAGCGCCAGCATGTTGAACAGGATGTGAAAGATCCCGCCATGCAGGAACATGTAGGTCGCGAGTTGCCAGATCCAGAAGTAGTGCAGCACCCACGCGGGGTGCAGTCCCAGCGTGTCGGTGATGATCGGAAAGATCCACTGCGCCACGAACATCGCGGCGTTGGCGCCGATCAGCGCCTTGAGGACCGGCGAGATGGGACCGGGACCGAAGGAAAATGACGAGCTGTAAGACGAGTAACGGCGAGGCATGGCGCGGCTCAGAAATCGTACTATACACGCAACTTTCCGAGTTCCCGCCCGACGGTTTCGACGACCTCGTCGAATTCGTCGATCGAAAGGACCGTCGCCGCCGCGCCAAGCGCGACCAGGCCACCGCCGATCGAGACGACAAGCCGGACTGTCTGCGACGCGAGGTGTGAGCCTGGAAGCGCGCGCTGCATGCCGGCCTGAATCACCAGGACCGCCGCGGCCATCGCTGCCGTCGACAACGCGACCTTCACGAACGTCACCGACAGCCGCGGCAGTTCGAGACCGCCAATCCGTCCGCTCAGCAGCCACACAAGGACTCCAGCGTTCGCAACGGCAGCGATTGACGTGCCGAGCGCGAGGCCGCTGAACCCGAGCCACCGCACCAGCAGCAGGCTGGCCACGGCGTTGATGACGATCGCGACTGCGCTGACCATCACCGGAATCCGGCTGCGCCCGATGGCATAAAAAGTTGGCGAGGCGATGCGTACGGCCGAGTATCCAACGAGCCCGAGTGAATAGAAGCGCACCGCGGACGCTGTCGCGATTGTGTCGGACGGCTGAAAGCGACCGTGCTCGAACAGTAGTTGGACGATAGGTGTCGCCAGCAGCAGCAGCCCGACCGTTGCGGGCACGTTGAGCATCAGCATCAGGCCGAGCCCTCGGGATACGGTCTGACGGATGCCCTCGGTGTTGTGGACTGCCGCGTGCCGCGAGACCGCGGGCAGCACCGCCGTTCCGATCGACACGCCGAAAAGGCCGATTGGCAGGTACATCAGCCGGAACGCGTACGTCATCCACGAGACGGCGCCGGTCCCCTGGCTCGTTGCCAACAGCGTATTGACGAAGATGTTGACCTGGGTGGCGGCGAGGCCGATGGTGCCCGGGCCCATCAGCAGGAGCACCTGCTGCAGTCCGGGATCGCGGAGATCGATCACTGGCGCGTAACGAAAACCCTCGCGCCGCAACGACGGCCATTGCAGCGCCACCTGACCAACGCCGCCGATGAGTGCGCCGATCGCAATCGCCATGATCCGCGGTTCACCGATCCGCGGCATCACCGGCACCAGCGCCACGCCACAGACGATGGTCGCGATGTTGAACATCGCAGGCGAGAGTGCCGGGAGAAAATAGTGGTGCAGCGAATTCAGCATGCCCATCGCCGCGGCGGCGATCGCGACGAGCGTCAGGAACGGCAGCAGGACGCGCGTGAGACGGACGGTGAGCTCGATCTTGCCCGGGACATTGCCGAAGTCGTGTGCCAGCGATTGCACCAGCGGCCGCGCCGCGACGCCGGCGATCAGGACCACGACGCCGGTGACTATGAGCAGCGCGTTCAGGACGTTGTTGCCAAGCCGCCAGGCGTCGCGCTTACCACCAAGCGTCAGGTGCCTGGTAAAGGTCGGCACGAATGCCGCGCTCATCGCACCTTCGGCGAAGAGGTCGCGCACGAGATTCGGGATCCGGAACGCGACAATGAACGCGTCCATTTCGTTGCCGGCGCCGAACAGCGACGCGAGTACCTGATCACGGACCAGTCCCAGCACACGACTGACGAGCGTGGCGCCGCCGGTCAGGCCGGCCGATTTGGCCAGCCGGCTGTCGTCTGGGGCTCGCGCCGGCGGTGGTGGTTCCGCGACGGAGACCAGGTCCGGGGTCATCTCAGGCGGCGAGGGTAGCACACGAAAAAAAGGCTCTCCCCGCTTTCACGAGGAGAGCCTAAGGAGGATGGATGAGACGCATCTTGTAATGTGTCTCACAGGGTTAGACGGCCCGAATCGAAGAAAAGTTTAGCTGCCGCTGAGTTTCTTCCGAACCAATTCGTTGACGACCTTGCCATCAACGGTTTGGCCTGTCAATTTGGCCATTGCAACCTTCATGACGCGGCCCATGTCCTTGGGCGACGAGGCACCCGTTTCCGCCACAGCCGCGGTGACCGCCGCCTCGACAACCGCGGTGTCGGCCGGGGCGGGCAGATAGGTTTCGAGGATGCCGATCTCAGCCGATTCCTTGTCGGCCAGATCCTGGCGACCGCCTTTGGTGAACTGTTCGATCGAGTCTTTCCGCTGCTTGACCAGCGTGCTCACGACCTGAAGCGACTCCGCGCTGTCGAGCGCGTGGCCGCGCTCGATCTCACGGTTCATGAGCGCCGCCTTCAGCATCCGCAATGTCCCCAGCCGCACGGAATCGTGCTGGCGCATCGCATCGGCGATGGCCGAGCTCATCTCGTCGACGAGGGCCATCGGTTACTGACCGCCCGGCCGAATCGTGCCCGGCTGGACCGGCACCTGTCCGGGCACTTGCCCCGGCAGGCCCGGCTGCGGCGGCGCCGGCGCCACCATGCCCGGGACCGCTACGCCGCCATATGGCGCTGTCGGAAACGCCGAAGGCGCAGGCTGCGGTACCGGCTGCGTCATGTTGGGAGCGTTCGCCCCCTGCGGGTTGACTTGCTGCGGCTGCGGAAACGTGTTGAACACCGGACCGCGATTCTGATTCTGGTTGGCGACGCCGTTCGGTGTCGCCCGATCGTCATCATCGTCGGCCGGCGGCGGCATCCGATTGAACTGCGGCGCCTGCTGGAACGTAGGCGGTTGCGCGGCCACCGCCGTAACCGGCGTACGGGCTCCCGCGGGCTGCGGCATCACGACGACGCGATCGAAGACTGAGAGGTTGGCGGCAGCGACCGGCCGCGGCGCAGCCAGATACCCGGCCACGGACCGGAGGAGCACGTCGAGCGCCTGTGACTCGGGCACGTCGTGCAGTTCGATCGACATCGGTCCGCCGACGATGCGTTCGAGATTGACGATTTTGGTCTGGCCGACTCTCGCCCACTCGGTGAGAATCTGGCGCACGGTCGCGTCCGTGGCCACGATCGACACGCGACCGTCGTGAATCGTGACCTGCACAGACGCGAACGCGGTCGAACTCGCGAGCAGCAAGCCAGCGGCGCCGAACATGAGCGTCTTGAGAATTTTCATATAACCCACCCGATTATACGCCTCTCGCGCGCCCTGGCTGCGTCCGGCTCGACAGGGCTTCCAGCCGAGTTCAAACAGGAATTGTCCTCATTTTCGCCGGAAATAATCGATGACCTGCGTGAGAATCGAGTCGAGATCGTGCTTCGGGTCGTATTCGATCAGCGACTTGATCCGGGTCAGATCCGGCACGCGTCTGGGCATGTCCTCGAATCCCGATTCGTAGGCCTCATCGTAAGGGATGTGCTTGATGGGCGACTTCGAGCCGGCCAGCGTCCGCACCCGCTCCGCCAGCGCCTCGATGGAAATCTCCTGCATGTTGCCGATGTTGATCACCTGGCCGATCGCCTTGGGCTCGAGCACGAGCTTGATCAGCGCGCCGACCACGTCAGCGACGTGGGTGAATGCGCGCGATTGCGTGCCGTCGCCGAACACGGTGATCGGTTCGCCGGCGAGCGCCTGGCGCACGAAGTTGGGAATCACCATCCCGTATTGCCCGGTCTGACGCGGGCCGACCGTGTTGAAAAAGCGCACGATGATCACCGGCAGCTTGCGCTCTTTCCAATAGGCCAACGCAAGGAACTCGTCGATCGCCTTGCTGCAGGCGTACGCCCAGCGGTGCTTCGGCGTCGGCCCGAGCACCAGGTCCGAGTCCTCGCGGAACGGCACGTCCTTGCTCTTGCCGTAGACCTCGGAGGTCGACGCGATCACCACCAGCTTCTTCTTCTTGTTCGCGTACTTCAGCACCACTTCGGTGCCGTGCACGTTGGTCTCGATGGTGTAAACCGGCTGCTCGACGATCAGCTTCACGCCCACCGCGGCCGCGAAATGAAAGACCACATCGCTGCGGTCGATCAGCTCGGCCAGCAGCGGCTCGTTGTTCACCGTGTCGATGAAGTATTCGAAGCCGGGCCGCCCCTTGATGTGGGCGATGTTCTCGATCGACCCGGTCGAGAGGTTGTCGAGAATCAGGACTTCGTGGCCCTGGTCGAGCAGGGTTTCGGTCAGATGGGAGCCGATGAATCCGGCCCCGCCGGTGATGAGCGCTCGCACGCGATGTGTCCTTTCGATCAGGAAATAACTGTGCCGCGCGCAAACGCGCACACGGCGTCAACAACTTCGTCTATGTCATTGTCGCGCAGGCCCGGGTGGAGAGGCAGCGAGACTATCTCGTCGCACGCGCGCGTCGCAACCGGACACTCGCGCGGCTGCTCGGCCGCCAGCGCGGGCTGATGGGGGATCGGCACGGGGTAGTGAATGAGCGTCTCGATACCGTGCCGGGCCAGATGCTGCTGCAACGCCTGACGTCTGCCAGCTTCACCCCGTACGACGAACAAGTGGTACACGTGGCCGGGATCGAGTTCGGGCGGCACGTCCACGGGCGCCTCGGCCAGACGCCGGCGGTAGCGCGCCGCCAGCACTCGCCGCCGCTCGGTCCAGCCGCGAAGCCGCGGCAGCCTCGCGCGCAGGATCGCGGCCTGCATTTCGTCGAGGCGCGAATTGATGCCTGGCTCGCCGTGTTGGTAGCGATCGGTCTGCCCGCCGTTGCGCAGGCGTTTCAGCCGCGCCGCCAGCGCCGCGTCGCTGGTGACGATGGCGCCGCCGTCGCCGAGCGCACCGAGATTCTTGGTCGGGTAGAAACTGAATGCGCCGGCGATGCCGATGGTGCCGACCGGGCGCATCGCCGACGTGGCGAGGTGCGCCTGACAGCAGTCCTCGACGATTGCGAGGTGGTGCCGCGCCGCGATGCGTTCGATCGCGGTCATGTCCGCGGGCTGTCCGTAGAGGTGGACCGGCATAATCGCGCGCGTCCGCGGACCGATCAGTTCCTCGATCCGATCCGGATCGATCGTCAGCCGATCGCGATCGATGTCCGCGAACACCGGACGGGCGCCGGCCATCATCACCGCGAGCGCCGAATAGGCGGCCGACAGCGGGGTCGTAATGACTTCGTCTCCGGCGCCGATGTCGAGCGCGCGCAGGATCAGCGCCAGCGCGTCCGTTCCGGTGCCGACGCCGACCGCGTGGGTGGCGCCGCATGCCCTGGCGAATTCCTCTTCGAACGCATTGACCTCTGGGCCGAGCACGAACCAGCCTGATGCGATCACACGGTCGATCGCGCTCTTGATGTCGGCCGCGTCTTCTCCGGGCACGAGCGACATGAACGGAATGCGGTGAGCGGTCACTGCCGCACCTCGGTCGCCTCGGCGTCGACGTAGCGAGGCCAGTGCTCGCGGTAGAACGCAATCGTGCGGCTGAGTCCATCGCGCAGCGCGACGGTCGGCGACCAGCCGGTTGCGCGCTTGAACTTCGTCGAGTCGGTGTAGAAGCTGCCGATGTCGATGGCTTTCTTCTCGGCGGGCCATTCGACGTACTCGACCCGGCCGGCGCCGGCGACGTCGATCAGCAGCGTGGTGAGCTCGCGGTGACTGATCGGCGCGTCGCCGCCGACGTTGAACGCCTCACCGTTGCACGCATCGCTCGCCCCGGCCCGCAGGAAGGCGTCGGCGGCATCGTCCACATACACGAAATCGCGCAGCTGCGAGCCGTCGCCAAAAATCTGAATCGTTTTCTGTTCGATCGCCAGGCGGATGAACCAGCCGATAAAACCCTGGCGGTTGTGTTTGACCAGCTGACGCGGTCCGTAGACGTTGGTGAGGCGCAACGAGCAGGCGCGCACGCCGAAGACGTTGTTGTAGACCAGGTGGTAGTACTCGCCGGCGGCCTTGTTGATGCCGTTGACGTCGGTCGGACGCACCAGGTGGGTCTCGTCCACCGGCAGCGAGCTCGGACGGCCGTAGATCTGGCGCGTGCCGGCGAACACCACTTTCGCGCCGGGATTGTTGTAGCGGCAGGCCTCGAGAATCGTCAGCTGGCTGCGGCAGTTGATCTCGAGATCGGTGTACGGATCCCGCATGCTGTCGATGTGGCTCACCTGTCCCGCGAGGGTGAAGATCACTTCCCGATCGCGCACCAGATAGTTCATCGTCGACTGCTGCCGGATGTCCGCGATGTTGACGTGCAGCCGATCGGCGACGCCGTCGATGTTGAACAGGTTGCCGCCGTAGTCGGGGATCAGGGAGTCGACCAGCAGGACATCCGCCCCCAGATCGACCAGCGCGCGCGCGAGGTTACTGCCGATGAAGCCGAGTCCGCCGGTGACCATCACCTTGCGGCCGCGATAGAACTGCCGGTAGTCCACGGCTACGCGCGCCGCGGGCCCGAAGAACGCCGGGCGAGGAAGGTTGACATGTCCAGAGAGCCTCTCAACCGTAGCACGAACCGCGTCAGCGGGGCGTCGGCCGCGCCGTTTCCCGCGAGGCAATCAACCGCCACGGCGTGATCGCCGATTCGACCAGCACGCCCCGCGACAGCTTCGATTCACCGAGGCGGCGCTCGACGAACGTAATCGGCACTTCGGCGGTGCGCAGCCGAAGCGTCGCCGCGAGAAACAGCATCTCGACGAGAAACGAATAGCCGTCGGAGGCGATGCGATCGAACGGCAGCGAGGCCAGCGCGGTCCGCCGCCAGGCCCGGTATCCGCTGGTGCAATCGCGCGGGCTGATCCGCGTCACCGTGCGGATGTAGATATTGGCGAAACGGCTCAGGATGCGACGCCGCAGCGGCCAGTTGACCACGCCGCCGCCCGCCACGTATCGCGAACCGATCACCAGATCCGCGTGTTCGGTCGCCGCGAGCAGAGCCGGAAGCTGCGCCGGATCGTGTGAGAGATCCGAGTCCATCTGGCAGATCACATCGAATGGCCGCGGCAGCGCCGCCGCGATGCCATCGAGATACGCGCGCCCCAGTCCGCGCGGCCCGGTGCGGTGCATCACCTCGATCCGTCCCGGGTACTCGAGCGCGAGCGCGTCAGCCACTTCACCCGTCCCGTCCGGCGACTGGTCGTCCACCACCAGCAGGCTGACGCCGGGAATCTGCATCAGCGCGTTCGCCAGAATCGGCAGGTTCTCGCGTTCGTTGTAGGTGGGAACGATGACCAGTGCGGTGCGGGATGTCACGGGCGCCGGCTCTCGAAGCGCAACGCCGAGATCTGCTCGGACACCAGCCCAACCAGGAAGATCACGACGCTCATCGAAATCAGCAGCACCGACGAATTGGTCACGTGAGATTGCGTGGCGATGGTCCACATCGCATAGGCGCCGCCGATGACGAACGCCGCCACGCTGACCGGGAGAAAGACCCGCAGCGGGCTGAAAATCGTGATCACCTTGAGCAGAATCAGCACGAACCGCACGCCGTCTGCGCCGAAGCTGATATTGGACACGCCGCTTCGCTGCGCGGCGTCGATCGGCTCGAAGCGTACACTGTACCCCGCTTTCATGAACGCCAGAGTGGTGGTCGTCGGCGTCGAAAAGCCGTTCGGCAGCAGGTGAATGAACTCGAGCAGGCAGTCGCGGCGAGCGGCGCGAAAGCCGGAGGTGAGGTCCGGAATCGGATGCTCCGTGAGGTAGCTCGCCAGCCGGTTCAGCGCGGCGTTGCCGACTCGTCGCCCGATGCTGGCCTGCGTGTGTCCCGATCGAGCACCGACTACCAGGTCGTACTGATCAAGGTACGACGCCAGACGGGTTGCGTCTGCCGGCTGGTGCTGACCGTCGGCGTCGGCGATCAGCACGAAGCGTCCGGTCGCGTGCCGGATGCCGGTCTTCACAGCCGCGCCGTTGCCCTTGTTGTAGGGATGGCGAATGACACGGGCGCCGGCCGTTTCGGCGCGCACGGCCGTCTCGTCGCTCGAGCCGTCGTCGACCACCAGAATCTCGCGCCATCGTCCGGCGCCGAGCAGCGCCTGAACGACCGCGCCGACTGACGCCGCTTCGTTGAAGGCGGGGATCACGATCGACGTCTCCGCCACGTTTACACTGTCAGCCATCAGCCCCTGAGCCATCAGCCATTAACCATCAGCCATGAGTCTATTCACAGCATGTTCCCAGCTGATTGGCCGTACGCGATCGTAACCGGCGTCGCCCAGCGAGCGCGCGAGCGGATGATCGCCGCGGAGCCGACCCATCGCCTCCCCAACCGCCTCCGGCGTCGGCTCGCAGACCAGGCCGGTCACGCCGTGATCGACGAATTCGAGCGGGCCGCCGGCGTCGGTCGTGGTGATCACCGGCTTGCGGGCGAGGAACGCCTCGAGGGTGACGTACCCGTAGTCCTCGTCGAACGGCGGGAAGACGACGCCGAGTGCCCCAGCGTAAAGGGCGACCAGCGTCTCTTCGTCAGCCGGACCGGTCCAGCGGACGCGGTCTGCGACCCCGACTTCTGACGCCGTTTTTTCGAGCTGCCCTCGCAGCGGACCGTCGCCGACGATGACGAGGCAGAGCGCCGGCACGTGGGCGAGCGCACGAATGATGAGATCGACGCGCTTGTTGGCTTCGAGGCGGCCGACCGACAGCACGTAGTCACCAAACGGGCCCGCCTGCAGGCGCTCGGCCAGGGGCGGCGGGTGATAGAGCGTCTCGGCGGTGAGGCCGTTGTAGCGCTGCACCCGCGACGCGGTGTTTCGAGCGATCGCGAACAGGCGCGCTGATTCCCCGAGCACTTCGTTGTCGAGCGCGATCAGGCGATCGCGCAGCCGCACGTCGCTCTCCACGTGATCGAACTCGCTGTACGGCGTCCCGAAGAGGTCGTAAATCGCACGGTAGTGATGGAAGAGCCACGTCACCTTGTGCGGATGCCGGACGAAATACGTGGGGAACTTCGTGGCGATTACGGCGTCGATCCGTACGCCGTTCGACTCGGACAGGTCGATCATGCGCCACGCCGCCGCGCTCGTCAGCAGCTCGTCCTTGGGATACCACTTGAACGGGACCGACACCCTCTCGGCGCGATAGCCGTGCTTGCGCAGCTGGCCGACCAGGCCGCGCACGAGCAACTCGGCCCCACCTTGGACGAACGGGACCTGCGCTTCGCAGACGAGGACGGTTTTCATGCGGCGATGTGGTTGAGGGCGCGGTTCGGGAGACCCCGAACCGGTCCGACGCGGCATCGTACACCGACCGGTTCGTCGGACGCGGTCAAGGGGTCAAAAGTGGGGCAAAACCCCTTGGCGATTAAAAGGCGAAAATTTGGCGTAACTTACTGAGGCGCAGGATTTTGCGGTTGACATCATCGAGGCCCTCTTTTACCATCCTCGTGGAAATTTGTGGAGAAAAGTGGTCGGAATCTAGAGGCGTGGTGTGTTTAGAGGCCACGAGCAGGCTCGCGTTGACGACAAGGGCCGACTCAAGGTGCCGAACGTGTTCCGTTCGTTCCTCGAGACCAAGTACGGGCGTGAGCTCTTTCTCACCAGCCTGACGGGTGAGTACGCGCGTCTCTATCCGATGCCGGTGTGGCTCGAGATCGAAGAAAAACTCGGCCAGATGCCCTCGACCCATCCCTCCCGCCTCCGCTTCCTCGATCGCGTGAACTTCTTCGGCCAGGTCGCCGAACTCGATACCCAGGGCCGGGTGCTGATTCCCGCCCGGCTTCGCGAAACCGCCACGATGAGCGGCGACGTCGACGTGCTCGGCCAATACAACTACCTCGAAGTCTGGAACCACGACCGGTTCCTGATCAAGCTGCAACGCGACGCGTACACCGACGATGACGCGAAGGCGCTGTCGGAGTTCGGCATCTGATGACGCACGTTCCGGTCATGACCGCCGAAGCGCTCCAGCATCTTCGCCCGGAGCAGGGCGGGCTGTTCGTTGACTGCACCGTCGGGCTCGGCGGCCACTCCCGCGCGCTGCTCGAGGCCGGCGCGACACGCGTCATCGGATTTGACCGCGACCCGGTCGCGCTCGCGCTCGCCCGCGAATCGCTGGCGCCGTGGGGCGACCGCGTCGAGCTCGTGCACGCTGATTATCGCGCAATCGACGCCGTTCTCGACGAGCGCCGTATCGATCGCATCGACGGTGCCCTGGCCGACCTCGGTGTCTCGTCCATGCAGTTCGATGCGCCGGGCCGCGGCTTCAGTTTCCAGCGCGACGAGCCGCTCGACATGCGCATGGACCAGACCACCGGCGACACCGCCGCCGACCTTGTCGCACGCTCGACCGAACGCGATCTCGCCGATGCCATCTTCCAGTTCGGCGAAGAGCGCTTCTCGCGCCGCATCGCGCGCCTGATTGTGGAAACGCGGCACGAGACCCCGATCGACACCACCGGCCGGCTGGCGGCGCTGGTCCGCCGCGCGGTGCCGCACCGCGGCTACCAGCGCATCGATCCTGCGACGCGCACCTTCCAGGCGCTACGCATCTGGGTCAATGGCGAACTCGAGGGTCTCGACCGTTTCGTCGCCGCCGCGGCGCGTCGCCTCCGCGCCGCCGCGCGACTGGTCGTCATCACCTTTCATTCGCTCGAGGATCGCATCGTCAAGCACACGCTTCGCGCGTTGCACCAGCGCGACGGCCTGGTGCAGGTCCTGACGAAAAAGCCGATGGTCGCTGGGGACGACGAGCTGGCGCGGAACCCGCGCGCCCGCAGCGCCAAGCTTCGCGCCGCTGAAAGGATGGCCTGATGGAGCCCTTCGAATACGCCGTCAAGAAGGACGTCCGCAACAACCCGATTGTCCGGGAGGTTGACGAGGCACGGCAGCGCGATCTGTGGAAGTCGGTCGGCGTCGCCGGCTTCCTGGTGCTGGTGCTGCTGTTCTCGGCGTGGCAGCACTTCGAGCTGCTCCGCCATGGCTACGAGATCGAGACGATGAAGCGGCAGAGCGCAGCAGAAGACGAGGCAGGACGACGACTGCGTCTCGAGATCGAAACCCTGCGTTCGCCGAAGCGGATTGAATCGATCGCGACCGGACAGCTCCACCTCGTCGCACCGGCGCGCGGCGACGCGGTCGTGATCGAGCGGGTGCAGCCGGCAGATCCGCCGGCCAAATCGATCGTTGCGTTGCGGTGATGAAGACTCCGGCGTCCGCCAACTGGCACAGCTTGCTCGCACGGCGTCTCAGCGTCGTGGCGCTGGTGCTCGGCCTGTGGGTCGGCGCCATCGAGGCGCGGCTGGTCTTCCTGCAGGTCTACCGGCACGCCGACCTGGTGGCGCGCGCTGGCCGCCAGCAGGAGCGCACCCAGATCCTGCCCGCCAAGCGCTCGGACATTCTCGATCGCCACGGCCGCGTCTTGGCCATGAGCGTGGATTCCGACACGATCGTCGCCATTCCAAGCGAGATCGACGATGTCAAGTCGACCGTGGCGAAGCTGTGTGACGTGTTCGGCGACTGCAGCGGCAAGGAGCGCCAGGCGCTCACCGAAAAGCTGGGTAGGTCGAAGCAGTTCGCCTATGTCCGGCGCCAGATTGCGCCTGACGTCGCGCGCCGCGTCGCCGATCTCAACCTCGAGGGCATCGGTTCGGTCAAGGAGAGCAAGCGCTTCTACCCCAATCGCGAGCTCGCCGCCCATCTGCTCGGGTACGTCGGCGTCGACAACGGCGGACTGAGCGGCATCGAATCGACTTACGACTCGCAGATCCGCGGCAAGGTCGGCACCATCATGGTGCAGACCGACGCCAAGCGGCACCCGTTCAGTAGCTTCGAACGTCCGCCAACGACCGGTTCGACGGTCGAACTGACCATCGACGAATACCTGCAGCACGTCGCCGAACGGGAGCTGCACGCCGGCGTGGTGCAGAACCGCGCCGTCGGGGGCACCGCCATCATCATGAATCCGCACACCGGCGAGATTCTGGCGATGGCCAACGAGCCGACGTTCAACCCCAACGCGTATCGCGACTACGAGGATGACGAGCGGCGCAACCGCGCGGTGCAGGACCTCTACGAGCCGGGATCGACGTTCAAGCTGGTGACCGCGTCGGCCGCGATCGAAGAGGGCGTGATGCCGATCACCACGATGATCGATACGCACCCCGGCATCCTCCATGTCCCTGGTCGCCCGAAGCCGATCACCGAAGCCAGCCACCACGACTACGGCGTGCTGTCGTTCGCCGACGTGATCATCCATTCGAGCAACATCGGCGCGATCAAAATCGGTTGGAAGGTCGGCGCCGAGCGGATCAGCCGATACGTGGACCGTTTCGGCTTTGGTCATCCGGTCTCGGTTGATTTTCCCAGCGAGAGCTCCGGCATCGTCTGGCCAGTGGACAAACTGAACGAGAGCGCGCTGGCATCAGTCTCGATGGGCTACCAGGTGGGTGTGACCGCGCTCCAGATGGTGACAGCCGTAAGCTCGGTTGCCAACGGCGGCGAAATGATCGAGCCGCGGGTCGTCCGCGCCGTGTACCACGACAACCGGCGCTACGCGGTGCAACCGAAGGTCGTGCGCCGCACGGTGACGCCGGAGACGGTGGCCACGCTCACCGAGATCATGGAAGGTGTCGTCGATCGCGGCACCGCGCGCACGGCGCAGATTCCGGGTTACACCGTCGCCGGCAAAACCGGCACTGCCGCCAAGCTGGTCAACGGCCACTATTCGACCACCGACTACAACTGCTCGTTCGTCGGATTCATTCCATCGCGCAATCCGGAGCTCGCGATCATCGTCGTCACCGACTCACCGCATGCCGGACTGAATACCGGCGGGCCGGTGTCCGGTCCGGTGTTCAAGCGAATCGCCGAGGCCGCGCTGCAATATCTCGGGATCGGCCCGACCATCAACCCTGCGGCGCCGGTGCTCGTCGCGGCCAACAACGGCGCCGAGCCGGTGCCGACGGCTGGCGATCCGACCCGCGTCAGCTTCGTGACCGACGCACCGTCCGGCACGGTGCCGAACCTCGAGGGGCTGAGCGCGCGAGAGGCGGTCCGCCAACTCGTGACGCTGGGATTGAACCCGCGGCTGTCGGGCGACGGCGTAGTCGTCTCGCAGAGTCCGCCGGCAGGCACGCCCATCGAACCGGACGGTCTCTGCCGTCTGGTGCTCGAACGTCAACCCGCGCACCATGCCGCCCGTGCGACACAGCCATGACCTGGGCTGAGCTGCAGACGGCATTGGTTGGTCGCGGTCTCGCCGGCAGCGTCGCGGCTGCCGCCAGCGCCGACGCCGCGATTACAGGCGTCGCCTACGACTCCCGCGTCGTGACGCCCGGTCAGGTCTTTGTCGCACTCAAAGGGCTCCACGCGGACGGCACCGCCTTCGCTCGTCAGGCGATCGAACGCGGCGCGGCAGCAATCGTTTCTGAACAGCCTGCGCCGACCGGCATCCAGGTCCCCTGGGTCGTCGTCAACGACGCGCGGCTGGCGCTGGCGCTGCTGGCGACCGCCTTCTACCGCGATCCGAGCGGTGAGATGCGAGTCATCGGCATCACCGGGACCAACGGCAAAACCACGACCGCGTACCTGATCACCGCGATTCTCGAAGCGGCGGGCGTCCGATCCGGCCTGCTCGGGACCGTCGCGTATCGCATCGGCGACGAGACGCGGGAGGCGACGCGGACCACGCCGGAGGCGCCCGACGTCCAGGCGCTGCTGCGTGAAATGGTGGACCGCGGCTGCGGTGCGTGCGCGATGGAAGTGTCGTCGCACGCGCTGTCGCTCAGGCGTGTTGACGGCATCACCTTCGCCGCGGCGGTGTTCACGAACCTGACGCGCGACCATCTCGACTTCCACGCCGACATGGACGAGTACTTCCGCGCCAAGCGGCGGCTCTTCGAGATGCTGCCGCACGACGCGCCGAGTCTGCTCAACGTGGACGACCCGCGCGGCCCCTCACTCGTCGAGGTCGGCGGACGCCCGGTCACCTACGGCATCAATCGTCCCGCGGATATTTCGCCCGGTCCGCTGACGTTTTCGCTCGACGGGTTGTCGTTCGACGTACGGACGCCGCGCGGCACGCTGCACGTCCGGTCGAAGCTGGTGGGCCGGCCCAACGTCTACAACATCCTCGCCGCGGTATCCGACGGCGGTCGCGCTCGATGTGCCATTTGACGCGATCGAACGCGGACTCCAGGGGCTCGAGGGCGTGCCCGGCCGCTTTCAGAAAGTGTCGGGCTCGAACGACGAGGTCACCGTCATCGTCGACTACGCGCACACCGACGATGCCTTGCGCAACCTGCTCGAAACGGCGCGGCCGCTGACGCGCGGGCGGCTGCTCACCGTATTCGGCTGCGGCGGCGATCGCGATCGGACCAAACGACCGCTGATGGGCGTGGTGGCCGGGCGACTGAGCGACGTCATCGTGATTACGTCGGACAACCCGCGCAGCGAGGATCCCGGCCGAATCATCGAGGAGATCCGGCGGGGCATTACGCCCGACACGCGCAAGGACACGGGACAGCCGCTGATGGCGATCGTCGATCGCCGTGCCGCGATCGCCAGGGCGATCGAGATCGCGCGGCCCGGCGATCTGGTGCTCATCGCCGGCAAGGGGCACGAGAAATATCAGGTGATCGGCGACCGGGTGCTGCCGTTTGACGACGTCGAGGTGGCGCGCGAGGCGCTGGCGCGGCGACGCACGAATTCGGGCGTGGTATGACCCCGGCGTCGGCGGCGGCGATCCCGCTCGTGGCCGGTTGGGTGGCGGACGAGACAGGCGGCGCGATCGTGCGGGGCGATCGGCATCGGGAATTCGGGAACGTGTCGATCGACACGCGCACGCTGATGGCCGGCGATTTGTTCGTCGCGATCCGCGGTGAGCGGTTCGACGGCAGCGCGTTCGCGGAGAAGGCGATCGAAGCCGGCGCGGGTGGCGTCGTGGTGCCACGCGGCTGGACGGCGGGATTCGCCGATGGACGTGGCGCGGGGCTTTCAGCCCCGCGGGAGGTGGCCCAGCAAGGGCCGCGTCACGAGCCGGCGAATTTCTCGGGCGACGGTGGTGTCGTGATCGAAGTGGACGACACGACCGATGCGCTGCAGCAGTTGGGACGCGCGATTCGTCGCGCATCGGGAACGAAGGTGGTGGCCATCACCGGAAGCGCCGGAAAGACCACGACCAAGGAAGTGACGAGCGAGTTTCTCGCGGCGCGGTACCGGGTGATTCGCAACCGTGGGAACTTGAACAACCACATCGGCCTGCCGCTGTCGCTCATCGAGCTGAGGCAGCGCCCGGAGATCGCTGTCGTCGAATTGGGGATGAACCACGCCGGTGAGATCAGCACACTGACGCGCCTCGCTGAACCGGACGTCCGGGTATGGACGAACGTGGGCGAAGCCCACCTTGGCTTCTTCGCGTCGCTCGATGCCATCGCCGACGCCAAGGCGGAGATTCTCGAGGGCGCCGATGCCTCAGCCGTGCTCGTCGCGAACGCCGACGACGAGCGAATCATGGCGCGGATCGGGAGCTTCGCCGGTCGGACGGTGACCTTCGGCATCGAACGCGATGCCGACGTCAGGGCGCGTGACCTGATCGACCGGGGCATCGACGGAGTGGCGGCACGGGTCACGACCGCCAAGGGGGAGATCGACCTTCGCTCGCCGTTGATCGGCCGCGGCAACCTGTCGAACGTCCTGGCAGCCACCGCCGTGGCGCTGGAATGCGACGTTCCGCTGGACGTGATTCGCGATCGAGCCGCGAAGCTGAAACCGGCGGCGCACCGCGGGGAAGTGATTCAGCTGCACGATCGCGTGACGGTGATCGACGACAGCTACAACGCCAACCCGACCGCGACCAGGCGCGCACTCGAGGTCCTGGCGGGAAGTACCGCGACGCGACGGGTTGCCGTACTCGGCGAGATGCTCGAGCTCGGCGCTCGAGCGGTGGAGCTGCACGAAGGTGTCGGCCGCGCCGCGGCGGCCGCGCCGGTGGATCTGTTGTTTGCGGTTGGCGGAGCGCCCGCGGCAGCGCTCGCCGGCGCGGCGATAGCAGCCGGAATGTCCGCCGACGGCGTGCGCCATTACGCCACGAGCGACGCGGCTGCTGATGCCGTCGCCGCGGCGGTGCGACCGGGCGATCTGGTGCTGGTGAAAGGCTCGCGCGGTGTCAGAACGGATCGCGTGGTCGATCGGTTGAAGGCGGAGCGGGCCTGATGCTGTATCAGCTGCTCTACCGCTTCCACACGTATCCGTCGTTGTCGGTGCTGAACGTGACGCGCTACATCACGTTCCGGACTGCAGCGGCGACTCTGTCGGCGCTGGCGATCAGTCTGGTGTTCGGCCCGGTGCTGATTCGCAAGCTGCGCGAGTTCCAGATCGGACAGGTGGTGCGAGCCGACGGCCCGCAGAGCCACCGGCCCAAGGCCGGGACGCCGACGATGGGTGGATTGTTGATTCTGGCCGCGGCGCTCGTGCCGACGTTGCTGTGGGCGGATCTGACCAATGCCTACGTGTGGATCGCGGTGCTGACGACGGCGGGATTCGGCGCGATCGGCTTTGCCGACGACTACCTGAAGATCGTCCGGCGTTCGCATCACGGACTGCTGCCGCGCTACAAGATGGGATTCCAGATCCTGATCGCCGTGGCGGTCGGTGGCGTCCTGCTGTTCCTTCAGTACAAGGGCCTCTACAGCACCCGGCTGGTCTTTCCGTTCTTCAAGAACCTGATTCCGGATCTCGGCTACGGCTACCTCGTCTTCGCGGTCTTCGTCCTGGTGGCGGAGTCGAACGCGGTCAACCTCACCGACGGCCTTGACGGCCTTGCGATCAGCGTCTTTGCGATCGCCGCCAGCGCTTACACGGCGCTGGCGTACGTCACCGGCCACCGCGTGTTCGCCGAGTACCTGCTGCTGGTCCGCTTTCCACAGGCGGCGGAGCTGACCGTGTTCTGCGGCTCGCTGGTTGGCGCCTCGCTGGGGTTCCTCTGGTACAACTCCTACCCCGCCGAAATCTTCATGGGCGACGTCGGCTCGCTGGCGCTTGGCGCCGCGCTCGGCATCGTCGCGATCCTGATCAAGCAGGAGCTGCTGCTGCCGGTTGTCGGCGGCATTTTCGTGCTCGAGGCGCTGTCGGTCGTGGTGCAGGTCTCGTACTTCAAGGCCACCGGCGGCAAGCGTGTCTTCCGCATGGCGCCGCTTCATCACCATTTCGAATTGAGCGGCTGGAGCGAGCCGAAGGTGATTACGCGGTTCGTGATTCTCGGAATCATCTTCTCGTTGTGCAGTCTGGCGACGCTGAAACTTCGTTAGGGGCTAGGGGCTTGGGGCTGGGGACTGAACAGACTGTGGGATTCGACGTCGCAAACAAACGCGTGACCGTCGCCGGGGCGGCGCGGAGCGGGCTGGCAGCCGCGGAGCTGCTCGCGCGCCGCGGCGCGCGCGTGACCTTGTCGGACGCGCGATCGTCGCTGGCCGAGGCCGATCACCTGCGGTCGCTCGGAATCGCCATCGAACTGGGTGGTCACACCCGCCAGACCTTCGTTGACGCCGACCTCGTGGTGTTGAGTCCTGGCGTGCCGCCGGATCAGCCGGTGATCCAGGCCGCACGCGACAAGGGCATTCCGGTGATCGCGGAGATCGAGCTCGCCTCGCGCTGGCTGCAGGGAAAAGTGATCGCGATTACCGGCACGAAAGGGAAGTCGACCACCACCACCCTCACCGGGCGGATGCTGGCGGCGGCCGGGTTCAAGGTGGCGGTCGGCGGCAACATCGGTGCGCCGCTGAGCGCGCAGGTGTCCGACTCGACGCCGGACACGTTTCACGTGGTCGAGACCAGCAGCTTTCAGCTCGAGCAGATCGACACGTTCCATCCGTGGATCGCGGTGATGTTGAACTTCTCGCCCGATCACCTCGACCGCCACCGCGACGTCGAGGCGTACGGCGCGGCCAAAGCTCGCATCTTTGAAAACCAGGATGCCGGTGACTTCGCGGTGATCAACGCCGACGATCCGGGCGTGCTCGGCTTGGCGCATCGCGGGCGCGCCGCGAGGCGACTGTTCTCGCACGCCGGCGCGATCGCCGACGGGACCGTTGTGGATGACGGATGGATCGTCGATCGGCGCGGCGCGACCACGACGCGCCTGGTGCCGCTCACCGCCATTCACCTGCTCGGCCCGCACCTGGTCAATGACGTGATGGCGGCAGCGACGGTGGGCGCGATCGCGGGCGCTCCGCGCGAGGCGATGACCGCCGCGGTCGATGGCTTTCACGGTCTCGAGCACGCAATGGAACTGGTGGCCGACGTCAGCGGCGTGCGGTTCGTGAACGACTCGAAGGCCACCAACGTCGAGTCGGCGCTGCGGTCGATCGAGAGTTTCGACCGCGATCTCGTGGCGATCATCGGCGGACGCTTCAAGGGCGGCGATCTGCGGCTGCTCCGCGAGCCGCTCAGGGAACGCGGCAAGGCGGTCGTTGCCATCGGCGAAGCGCGTCCGCTGGTGCGCGAAGCGCTCGACGGCGCCGTGGACGTGCACGAGGCCGAGACGCTCGACGAAGCGGTGGCGCGCGCCTTTGCGCTGGCGCAGCCGTCAGGAACCGTGTTGCTCGCGCCCGCGTGCGCGAGCTTCGACATGTTTCGGGACTACGCGGAACGGGGACGCCGCTTCAAAGACGAGGTGAAGCGGCTGTCGGAGAGGGTGGATGGCTGATTGCTCATGGCTGATCGCTGGCAATCGTCGATGGCGAGCCCTCAACCATGAGCCCTCAGCCATGACAGGGTTCTTCGTGTGTGAGCGGTGAACAGTCGTCAGTCGGTTCTCGCGGTTGAGGACTGACTGCTGGGAACCCAGGCTGCCCCGGTCTGGGAAGTTGGTGCCTCGGCCCGAGGCCGACTGATGACTGTTGACCGCTCATCGCAATCGTAATGCGAAGCCGAGGATAGTTTCGGAACGAACGACCGGGAGCTTTAGGCGCGGAGCAGAATGGCGAGAAAACTCAAATCCGACAAGGTGCTCTTTCTGGCCACCATCCTCCTGGTGGCCCTGAGCATCGTCATGGTCTACAGCGCCTCGGCGCCGATGGCCCTGGAGCGCTACGGCCGAGGCTCGCGTTTCCTGATCACCCAGGCAATGTGGTCGGTCCTCGGCATCGCGATGCTGTCGGTGGTGATGCGGATCGACTACCGCACCTACCGCGAGCCGACATTCATCTGGAGCGCGCTCGGCCTGGTGACGCTGGCGTTGCTGGCCGTGTATTTCCGTGCACCCGTGAACGGCGCCCGCCGCTGGTTCGGCGTCGGCAGCCTCGGCGTGCAACCCTCCGAGCTGGCCAAACTGGTGGCGATCGTGTTCATCGCCGCCCTGCTCGAGCGCCGGATGCACCGTATCGACGAGGTCACCTATTCGATTCTGCCAATTGCGATCGTCGTGCTCGGACTGGTTGCGCTGATTCTTCCCGAGCCCGACTTCGGCACCTCGATGTCGATCCTGCTGGTCGCGGCCGTGATGGTATTCGCGGCCGGGCTCAGCTATCGCTACGTGATCGGCGCGTTCCTGTGCGCGCTCCCGGCCATCTACGTCGTGGTGATGGGCTCCGCCTACCGGCGTCGCCGGACGCTCGCGTTCCTGAATCCGTGGGAGGACCCGCTCGGTGACGGCTTCCAGATCATTCAGTCGCTGATCGCGGTTGGTACCGGCGGTGTCACCGGCAGGGGAATCATGAACGGCGTGCAGAAGCTGTTCTATCTGCCCGAGCCCCACACCGACTTCATCTATTCCGTGATCGCCGAGGAACTGGGCTTGATTGGCGCCACCGCGGTGCTGGTCTGCTTCTGTGTGGTGACCTGGCGCGGACTGCGTGTGTCGTTGCGTGCGCCCGACCAGTTCGGATCCTTTCTCGCGCTCGGGCTGACGATGATGGTCGCGGTGCAGGCGTTCATCAACATCAGCGTGGTGCTCGGCCTGATGCCGACCAAAGGCATTCCGCTGCCGTTCGTCAGCGCCGGCGGTTCGTCGCTGCTCATCAACCTGATCGGCATGGGCATTTTGTTGAACGTGTCGCAGCACGTGTCCTCAGAGGCATGACGAATGACGTCATCCCCTCGAGTGGTGATTGCCGGTGGCGGCACCGGTGGTCATCTGTATCCGGGCATTGCGGTGGCGCGCGAACTGCTGGCGCGCCGACCCGATGCGAAGGTGACGTTTGCCGGTACCGCGCACGGCATCGAGTCGCGGGTGGTGCCGCGCGAAGGCTTCGAGCTGGACGTGATTCGGAGCCGTGGCGTCAAAGGCAAATCGCTGACCGATCGACTGACCGGGGCATCGCTCGTCCCGCTCGGATTGCTCGACGGGTGGCGGATTGTTTCGCGGCGGCGGCCCGATCTCGTGATCGGCGTCGGTGGTTACAGCTCGGGACCGGTGGTCCTGGTCGCGGCGCTTCGTGGCGTCCCGACCATGCTGCTGGAGCAGAACGCGGTGCCGGGACTCACCAACCGGCTGCTCGCGCGGTTCGTGAAGGCGGCGGCGGTGACGTTCGATTCGACGGAGGAGTTTTTCGGGCAGAAGACGTTCGTCAGCGGTAACCCGGTTCGCCCGGAGTTTTTCGCGGCGGGTGGGCCAGATCAGGAGTCGGCACGCGATGAACAGGCGTCCGTCACACGGGTCTTAGTTTTTGGCGGCTCTCAGGGCGCGCACGCAATCAACCTGGCCATGGTGGAGGCAGCACCGCAGTTGGCGACCGGCGGTCCGTCTCTTCGTCTCGTCCACCAGACGGGGGAACGAGACGTGGAAATGGTCCGCACCGCTTACCGGCAAGCCGGGCTTCAGGCCGATGTCGAACCGTTCTTCTTCGACATGGGCCGGCAGCTCGGCATCGCCGACCTGATCGTCTGTCGCGCAGGTGCGACGACGCTGGCGGAGGTGACCGCGGCGGGGAAGGCAGCGATTCTGATTCCGCTGCCGACCGCGACCGACGATCACCAGCGGCGGAACGCCGAGGCGCTGGCCGCGGCCGGCGCCGGCGAGTTGCTGCTGCAGCAGGACGTGTCGGGGCAGCTGCTGGCGACGCGGATACAGGCACTCGCCAGCGACCCGGACCGCCGGCAGCGGATGAGCGCGGCGGCGCGCTCGCTGGCCAGGCCGAACGCGGCGCGCGTCATCGTCGATCGCGCGTTGGAATTAATGCGGTTGTAGAGCGGACCTTTCAGGTCCGCCAACCAGGCGGGCCCGAGAGGCCCGCCCTACGCGAGAAACGGTAGTGCTGGGAACGACCAGGCGCGTGCACTTTGTCGGGATTGGCGGCATCGGGATGAGCGGCATCGCCGAACTGCTCGCCAATCTCGGCTACATCGTCAGTGGGTCGGACGAGCGCCGCTCGGCGACCACCGATCGCCTGGCGACGCTCGGGATCCGGATCGCGCTCGGACACGACGCGGCGAATGTCGGCGATGCGGACGTGGTGGTGATCTCGTCGGCGGTGCGGCCGACGAATCCGGAGGTGACCGAGGCGAGCCGGCGGCAAATTCCGGTGATTCCGCGAGCGGAAATGCTCGCGGAGCTGATGCGCCTCAAGTCCGCCGTCGCGGTAGCCGGGGCGCACGGCAAGACGACGACGACTTCGATGATCGCGCTGGTGCTCGAGCGCGCCGGTCTCGATCCAACGGCGGTGATCGGCGGGCGGTTGAGCGCCTTTGGCAGCAACGCGCGGCTGGGCGGCGGCGAATTGATGGTGGTTGAAGCGGACGAGAGCGATCGCTCGTTTCTGAAATTGTTTCCGACAATTGCGGTGATTACGAACATCGACCACGAGCATCTCGAAAACTACGGCAGCTTCGACGACCTCCAGCAGGCGTTCGTCGACTTTGCCAACAAGGTGCCGTTCTACGGCGCGGTCGTGGCGTGCCTCGACGATGCCAACCTTGCTGCCGTCGTGCCGCGGATGACCCGTCGCGTCGCCACATATGGCCTGGACGCGCCGGACGCCGACATCACGGCTACCGAGATTTCGCTCGGACCGCTCAGTGCCACCGCCACCGTCCAGCGGCGAGTTCGGGCACGTGCGGGATCGGCAAAGGTGCCGGGCGGTGGCATCGAGACGCTCGGCCTCCTCCAGCTCGCTGTTCCGGGCCGCCACAACCTGCAGAACGCGCTGGCCGCGGTTGCCGTCGGCCTCGAGCTCGGGCTGTCATTCGATCGCATCGCGGCGGGCATGCGCGACTTCCGTGGCGCCGAGCGGCGCTTCGACGTCCGTGGCGAACCGAACGGCATTCTGGTCGTGGACGACTACGGCCATCACCCGACCGAAGTCGCCGCTGTTCTCGCCGCCGCACGGACCTTCAACCGCCGGGTCATCGTCGCATTTCAGCCGCATCGCTTCACCCGTACCGCGTCGTTGATGGACGCGTTCGGTCCGGCATTGTCGGGCGCGGACCACGTCGTGCTGACCGATATCTATGCGGCCGGCGAGGATCCCATTCCCGGCGTCACGCTCGAGTCGCTCGCGGCCGCCATCCGCCGCCGCGTCACGGTCCCGGTCGATGTGGTGCCGCGTGTCGACGACGTGGTCGACGCGCTGGTAGCGATCGCGCGTCCCGGCGATCTGGTGATCACGCTCGGCGCCGGCTCGATCGGCGGCGTGCCGGACCGCCTCGTCGCCGCGCTGGAGAATCGGGCTGCAACCAATGGAGCTCCGTCGTGAGTGCGATTGCGGCCCCCGCCGATCGCCGATTCCGGCGCGCCCACGTCAAACCGTCGCGCCGCCGACGCGACTGGCGGTCGGTGGTCGGCCCGGCGCTGCGGTACGGAGTGGCGGCGCTCGTGCTGTCGTATGGCGCGTATCGCGCCTCGGGGGTCGCGGCGTCGGCGCACATGCTGCAAATCGATCGCATCGTGGTGCGCGGCAACGATCGGCTCTCCCAGGGCGAAGTCCTCGCGGTGTTGAACGGCCTTCGCGGGCAGAGCGTGATGTGGACCGACCTCGACGCGTGGCGCCGCCGGTTGCTGGCGTCACCGTGGGTGCGCGATGCGGCGCTGCGCCGCGCCTTGCCTTCGACCATCGAAGTGGTCGTCGTCGAACGGCGGCCGATCTGCATCGGCCGGATCAACGGCGACATGTATCTGGTCGACGAGCACGGCGTGATCGTCGACCAATACGGGCCGCAGTATGCGGATCTCGATCTGCCAATCGTCGACGGCCTTTCGACGGCACAGTCCGACACCGGCTCGATGACCGACGAATCGCGCGCCGAGCTCGCCGCCCGTGTCATCGCGGCGCTCAAGTCCAAGCCGGAGGTGGCGCGGCGGTTGTCGCAGATCGACGTCACCGACCTGCACAACGCCTCGGTGATTCTGACCGGCGACGCCGCCCGCATTCAGCTCGGCGACGATCAGTTTCTGCCGCGGCTGCAGTCGTATCTGAGCCTGGCGGAGGCGCTCCGCGAGCGCATGGCGGACATCGACTATGTGGATTTGCGGTTCGACGATCGGATTTACGTCCGTCCCGCTGCGGCCTCTTCGGCGCCGCGGCACGGCAAACCTGGCGTGGGCCATCCGCAATGATGCGGCGCGCGCGCAGTCGTCGGCCGGCGGAAAGAACAGCGCGGGTGGCGACACCGCGGTTTGGGGGATTCTGAGTGGCACGTAAAGAGCGCTATCTGGTCGGGCTGGACGTCGGCACCTCGAAAGTGACCGCGGTCGTCGGCGAGGTGCTCGACGGCGACGGACTCGACATCGTCGGCCTCGGCGTCGCGGAGTCGCGCGGCATCAAGCGCGGCGTGGTGGTCAACCTCGAGGCCGCGGTCGACTCGATCAAGAAGGCGATCGAAGAGGCCGAGCTGATGGCCGGGGTCGAGATCGACTCCGTGCATCTCGCGCTGTCGGGACCGCACATCAAGGGCTTCAACAGCCGTGGCGTGATCGCGGTGGCCGGCAAGAACCGCGAGATCACGCGCGAGGACGTGCGGCGCGCCATCGATGCAGCCAAGGCGGTGTCGTTGCCGACCGGTCGCGAGATTCTCCACGTGCTGCCACAGGACTTCGTGGTCGATGAGCAGGATGGCATCGGCGCGCCAGTGGGCATGACCGGCGCCCGCCTCGAGGTCAACGTCCACATCGTGACCGGCAGCCAGAGCTCGACCCAGAACATCGTCGCGTGCGTGAACCGCGCCGGCGTCACCGTGGCCGAAACCGTCGTCGAGCAGCTGGCGGCGAGCGAATCGGTGCTGACCGAGGACGAGAAAGAGCTCGGCGTCGCGCTGGTCGATATCGGCGGCGGCACCACCGACATCGCGATCTACGAGCGCGGCAGCCTGTGGCACACCGCGGTGATCGGCGTCGGCGGCGACCATTTCACCAACGACATCGCAGTCGGGTTGCGCACGCCGGTGCCGGACGCCGAGAAAATCAAGCGCAAATGCGGCTGTGCGCTCTCGAGCATGGTTGACGAGGACGAAACCATGGAGGTGGCCAGCGTCGGTGGCCGGAAACCGCGCGTGATTGCCCGGCGCATTCTGTCCGAGATTCTGCAGCCGCGAGCCGAAGAGATTTTTCACCTGGTGTGGGACGAGATCCGCCGAGCCGGCTACGAGAAGAGCCTGAACTCGGGCATCGTGCTGACCGGCGGCGGCGCGATTCTCGACGGCATGCCCGAGATCGCCGAGCAGATCTTCGACTTGCCGATCCGGCGTGGCTGTCCCGCCGGCGTCGGCGGTCTCGCCGATCACGTCAACAGCCCGACCTTCGCCACCGGCGTCGGTCTGGTGCTCTACGGACATCGCAATTCGATGGGAGAGTCGGCCCGCGCGCCGGTCGGCGCGGGTGCGTTCGTGCGCGTGGCCGGACGGCTGCGCGGCTTGTTCAGAGAATTTTTCTAGACGGGCTGCGGCCCGTTCGACAGGAGCGACGAATGGATGATTACAAGGATGCCGATCTGATGGGCGACATTACACGCCTGAGGCTGCAGCTCGAGGAAGAGGGAAGCGCCGGCGCACGCATCAAGGTGATCGGCGTTGGCGGCGGCGGTGGCAACGCGGTCAACCGCATGGTCCGAGTCGGACTCGACGGTGTCGAGTTCATGGTCGCCAACACCGATCGGCAGGCGCTGGCCGCGAATGCGGCGCCGATCAAGCTGCAGATCGGCAGCAAGCTGACCAAAGGGCTCGGGGCCGGAGCCGATCCCACCGTCGGCCGGCACGCCGCGCTCGAGGACACCGAGAAAATCATCCAGGCCCTCGACGGCGCCGACATGATCTTCGTCACCACCGGCCTCGGCGGCGGCACCGGCACCGGAGCCGCGCCCGTGATTGCCAGCCTTGCCAGCGAGCTCGGCGCGCTGACGGTGGCGGTCGTCACCAAGCCGTTCAAGTTCGAAGGCAAGAAGCGGCAGATTCAGGCCGAGCGCGGCCTCGAGGCGCTGCGCGACTGCGTCGACACCATCATCACCATTCCCAACGAGCGACTGCTGACGATCATCGATCGCACGACGCCGATGACCGAGGCGTTCGCCACCGCCGACGATGTGCTGCGGCAGGCGATACAGGGGATTTCGGATCTGATTCTGGTTCCGGGGTTGATCAACCTCGACTTCGCCGACGTCAAGACCATCATGTCGGGAATGGGCCTCGCGATGATGGGCACCGGCGTCGCCGAAGGGCCGGACCGCGCCATCGAGGCGGCCCGCCGCGCGATTTCGAGTCCGCTGCTCGAGGGCGCATCAGTGAACGGCGCGCGCGGCGTGATCATCAACGTCACCGGCGGCCCCGACCTGTCGCTCGTCGAAGTCAGCGAAGCGTCCTCCATCGTCCAGGAGGCCGCGGACGAGGACGCGAACATCATCTTCGGCGCGGTCGTCGACCCGGACCTGAAGGGGAAGGTCAAGATCACGGTGATCGCGACCGGCTTCGGACCGCCGGTCGCCGTGCGTCCCGCATCCACCACGGGCGCACACACACCCGTGGACATGTCGCTCTACGCCGAGAACACTCGCGTCCGCGCCGACAACACTGCAGCGACAGTGGCGGCTGCGGCCGCGAGCGCAGCGTCGCCAAGGCTGTCGATCGCCCGCCGGCCGCTGCTCGACCTGCCGATGTCCGCAAGCGGCACTGGTGTGACCGCGCCGGCCGCCGGCACTGCAGGGCTCTCGACACCGATGGCGCCACCCGCCGCGACCGGGTCCACTGGATCCAGCCTCGCGTCAGCGGGTGAGGCGATGACGCTGGCTGAGCCGTCGATGGGTCTCGACGACATGCGCAAACTCGAGGTGGACCCTGACTTCGACCAGAGTTCGAACTTCGACGTGCCCGCATTCCTGCGCCGGCAGGAGGGTTGACCGGCCTGGGCCGTTTTCCTCGGGAAACGGCCTAAACGGACCCTGCCCGGTGTTCCCGGTGGTAAAGTAGATAGATCCACGGCACGCGGGAACGCCGGCGTCTGAGCGTCAAGGCCCGGACCACATCCGCCCGCTCCGGGCCGGCCCGTTCGTCAGCACCATCACATGAAATCCTGGGAACAGAGCGAGCGCGCACGCGAAACCCTTTCGAAGGAAGTCGGTTACACCAGGAAGCCGCACGGTGGTCGCCTGCGCATTGCGCTGGCCTTTCCCAACACCTACTGGGTCGGGATGTCGAACCTCGGCTTCCAGACCGTCTACAAACTCTTCAACGCCGAAGACGACATCGTCTGCGAGCGATTCTTTCTGCCGCCGAAGCAGGAACTCGCGGCGTTGTCCGCGAGCCGCGCCCCGCTGGTCACGTTGGAGTCCCAGACACCCGTCTCCGACTTCGACATCGTCGCGTTCTCCGTGTCGTTCGAGTGGGACTACGTCAACGTCCTGACGCTGTTGCGACTCGCCGGCATGCCGAGCTACGCGGCGGAACGGACGATGCGGCATCCGCTGGTGATCGTCGGCGGCGCCGTCACGTTCGTGAATCCCGAACCGCTCGCGCCGTTCGCGGACGTGATCGCGGCGGGCGAGGGCGAGGCGCTCGTTCCCGGCCTGCGCCGTGCGTTCTCTGCCGCGACTGATCGTGCGGACCTGCTCCGCCTGCTCTCCGCCGAGCGGGGTTTTTACGTGCCATCGCTGTACGAACCCCAATACGCACTGGACGGCACCATGACCGGATGGTCCGTACGGCCCGGCGTGGATGCGCCCGTGCCGGTTCGCAAGGCGGCGCTGCGGACGACCGAAGCCGTCGATCCACCGGCGACCGGCATCTTCACACCCGACACCGAATTCGGATCGCGATTTCTGGTCGAAGTCGTGCGTGGCTGCGCGAACCTGTGCCGCTTCTGTTGGGCCGGCTACAACTACCTGCCGGTTCGTTCCTTCCCGACTGAACGCATCCTCGAGCTCGCGGAAGCGGCGCGCGTCCATTCCAATCGGGTCGGGCTCGTGTCGATCGCGTTGTGCGATCACCCCGATATCGAACGGATTCTGGCCCGGCTTCTCGAGATGGGTTACGGCATCAGTCCGGCATCGCTACGGCTTGACGACCTGACCGAGTCGATCGTCCGCGTGCTGCGCGACAGCGGCGAGCGGACGATCACGATCGCCCCGGAAACCGGGTCCGACCGCCTGCGCCGGGTGATCAACAAGACCGTCACCAACGACGAAATCCTCGATCGGGCCGATCTGATTTTTGCCAGCGGCATCGAAAACCTGAAGCTCTATTACATGATCGGCCTCCCGACTGAAACCGACGAGGACCTGATCGCCATTCGCGACCTCACCCTTCAGATCCGCGACCGCATGATGAAGCACGCGCGGGTTCGCGGTCAGGTCGGCCGGATCATCGGCAGCGTGAACCCGCTGATTCCGAAGCCCGGTACCGCCTATCAATGGCTGCCGATGGAAGACCCGGCGATGATCGATCGCAAGATCAAGCGGTTGCGGAGCTTGACCGCGGACATCGACAACGTGTTTTTCAACATCAAGTCCGAGCGCCATTCCTACTTCCAGGCGCTGCTGTCCCTTGGCGACCGCCGTGTCGCTCCGGCGATCGTCGCGGCCGAGCGCAACGGCCAGAACTGGCGAGCCGCGGTGGCCGAAGCGGGCATCGACGGCGACTTCTACATCTTCCGCGACCGCAGCCGCGATGCGGCGTTGCCCTGGGACATCATCGACGGCGGCATGAAGCGCCCGTTCTTCGAGTCCGAGTTCGCGAAGGGACTCAAAGAGGAATGGACGCTGCCGCCCAAGCGCGCGCAGGAAAACGTCAAACTGCTGCCCGTGATTCAGTAGGCCCTGTCCGGCTGAAGCCGGACACTACCTCGGGCAGACTCCTCTGGCGAGACTCAGCTCGCGATCGCGGCGCGCTCCTCGTACTCCTGGAACGCCTCGAGAATCAATTCCCGCAGCTTGCTCTGGGCCGTCGTATCGACAATCGGCCGCAGCAGCGCGAAGCTTCGCCTCTCGCCGTTGACGGCGTACTGGCGGGCCGGAAAGGTCACGTTCCGGCCGTTGCCGCCCCGCCGTTCCCACACCGAAAAACCAATCAGCTTCAGACCTTCGAGCGGCCCCTCGCTGAAGTGCAGTTCGGCGTCAGCGAGTTTGCCCGGCGGGTTTCCCTTGTCGTTTGGCGTAATCTTGATCGTCACGGTGACACTCCTCAGCCAGCCACACTTCAAGCGGGATGCCGGCGAACGGCAGCAGGCGTGCGGCCGTAACCGACTGGAAAAGCAGACGATGGGGTGGGTGATGAGGGGAGGGGGTGTCGGGTGCTCCTCGCGGCGGCGAAAACGACAACGCGAGTTGACGTCAGTCGCCGAGGATCAGGACCTGAGCGAGGGCCAGATCGTCGGAGTGGGTGATAGTGAGTAGAGACGAGCGTCCGCCCATCGATGCAAAGCGCCTGGCGGCGCCGCCGTGCAACCGCAGTTGCGGTGGTCCGCCGCGTCGAACTACTTCGATGTCGCGCCACAGCACGCCGTGCGAGCGGCCGGTGCCCAGCGCTTTCATCGCCGCCTCCTTGGCGGCGAAGCGGCCGGCAAAATTGATCGCCGGAACACGCCGCCTGGTGCAGTACGCCACCTCGCCGTCGGTGAAAATGCGGTGCATGAAGCGTTCGCCATATCGCTCGAGGGTGGCGGCGATGCGCGGGATGTCAGTGGCGTCCAGGCCGAGGCCGATGATGTTTGGCATCGTGGTTCGAGCGGATTGAATCAGACGAGGACGTGAATGCTTCCCAAGCCTAACCACGGCTTCGCGTGGGTGCAAGCCGGCGCGCGGCCGGCCCTGGTCTGCGACGCGCTGCAGCCGCTCGCCGGCCATGTCTTTACGACGCGGCCCTGGACGATTGGATCCGCTGTCAACGCAGCGGCTGGCGAGGGATGGGCCGAGGTCGCCGAAGCGGTCGGCGTCGAACCGCGCGATCTGGTCCGCGTCCGTCAGGTTCACGGCGCCGCGGTGCTCCGGCTCAGGTCGGGCGACCATTTTGATCCCGATCATCTCAGCGACGCCGACATCATCGTGTCGGATGCGCCAGGACGGGCGATCGCGATTCAAACGGCGGATTGCGTGCCGCTTCTGCTCGCCGACTGCCGCACCGGTGCGATTTGTGCGGCCCACGCCGGCTGGCGCGGACTCGCCGCGCGTGTTCCGGAAGTCGCGGTGGCGGCGATGGCCATCGGGTTCGGCAGCCGGCCGGACGACCTCGTCGCCGCGATCGGGCCGGCTATTTCCTGGTGTTGTTACGAAGTGGGCGGGGACGTTCGCGCCGCTTTCGCAGGCAGCGGATTCTCCGAGGCACGAATCGATCGCTGGTTCGTGTCCACACCGCGGCCGTCAGCGGTCAATCCGCCGATGCCAGGTCTCGGCCCGCCTCGCGCCGGACACGAGTACTTCGACGGTTGGGGAGCGGCACGCGATCAGCTCGAAGCGGCCGGTGTCCCGCTGGCGCAGATCACAGTCGCCGAACTGTGTTCGGCGAGCCATCCCCAGTGGTTGTGCTCGTACCGCCGCGACGGAAAGGCCGCGGGACGTATGGCCGCGGCGATTCGCCCCCGAACGCGGGCCGGTGAGCACAACGTTTGAACGCGGAACACGCGGAACTCGCAGAATTCCGGATCGGAACAGCACCGCTTCTGCGGTCTCTGCGTTGATCGTGGTTGGACCAGCCGTCTTCAGGTCTTGCCGGCGGCGTCCATCGCCGAATTGGCGAGCCGGTCGGCATGCGCGTTCTTCGCGCGGCCGACGTGCTCGTAGCTGACGCGGCCGATGGCGTGCGCCAGCAGCCGCGCCTTGGCGTGCAGCGGCTGCAGACCGGCGTTCTTCACTTTGTAGACCCCGCGCATCTGTTGCACCAGCAGCAGCGAGTCCGAGCGCACCAGCACGTGCGCCTGATCGTTGCGCTTCGCCCACTCGAGCCCTGCGATCAACGCCTGATATTCGGCGACGTTGTTGGTGGCGATGCCGATGGAGTCGCCGAATTCCTCGATCAGCGCCCCGTCTTCCTGCTCGACGCGAACGCCGTATCCGGCGGGCCCGGGATTGCCGCGGGCGCCACCATCGATGTAGACGACGATCATGAAGCGGGCGAGGCGCTGTCGCCGGGCGTGGCCGCCGTGGGCGCTGCGGGCGAGAAGAACAGGATGCGATTGCAGCTGTCGCACTGCATGATCGAGTCGTTGCGCAGCACGGTGTTGAACACCTGCGGGCGCAGACGCACATGGCAGATGGTGCAGATGCCGTCGCGCGCTTCCGCGACGGCGACGCCGTTGCGCTTGCGCGACACCTGCTCGAAGGTGAGCAACGCCGCCTTGTCGATGCCCTCGACGAGGCGCGATCGTTCCGCCGCCATTTTCTCGAGCGCGGTCTGCAGCTCGCCGTGCTCGGCGGTGGTGGCCTTGCGATCGGCTTCGGTGATCTTCTGCTGCGATGCGAGATCGGCTTCGGCCTTCTTCACCGCCGCGGTCAGCTCGTCTGCCGCAACCATCAACTCGAGCTCTTTGTCCTCGAGCGCCTTGATCTCTGTCTGCGCGAAGGCGATTTCCTTCTGCACCGCGTGATACTCGACGTTGGTCTTCACCGCCATCGCCGTCTCGCGGTACTTGGACAGGCGTCCCTGCTGAACCGCGACGTCCTTCTCGATGGCACGCCGGGCCGCCGTGTTGGTGGCCGCCTGTTCCTTTGCGGTCGCCAGGCGCTGACGTGCCGCCTCGAGCAGCGCTTCGAGCGCCTTGTCGTGCTCGGGTTCGGCTGCGAGCTTTTTCCGGGCCGCGTCGGCGGTGGAGTCGAGTGCCTGTAACGCGATGAGTCGTTCCAGATCGGCGTTCATAGTCCTCTGCGCAAAAAAAAGGCCCCGCTAAAAAGCGGAGCCTGAAGTCCAGATCGGTTGTCGCTCGCTTCGCATCGCGAGTCGAATGGTGGGCCCACCAGGATTCGAACCTGGAACAGGCCGGTTATGAGCCGGCGGCTCTAACCGTTGAGCTATGGGCCCAGGGGAAGTATGAAGTAAGAAGTTGGAAGTGAGAAGTAAGAAATGATCTCCAGCGTGCTCGCCCGGATTCACTTCTACCTTCTCACTTCTCACTTCTAACTTCATGAAGTGCGTCCCTCGAGGAAGGCGCGGAGCTTGCGACTCCGGGACGGATGTCTCAGCTTCCTCAATGCCTTGGCTTCGATCTGGCGGATGCGCTCGCGGGTGACCGCGAAGCTCTGTCCGACTTCTTCGAGCGTGTGTTCGCTGCCGTCGCCGACGCCGAACCGCATCTTGATGACTTTCTCTTCGCGCGGCGTCAGCGTCTTGAGCACCGACTCGGTCTGCTCCTTGAGGTTCAGATTGATCACCGCTTCGGCCGGCGACACCACCTGACGATCCTCGATGAAGTCGCCAAGATGCGAATCCTCCTCCTCGCCGATCGGCGTTTCGAGGGAAATCGGCTCCTGCGCGATCTTCAGGACCTTGCGGACCTTTGAGACCGGAATGTCCATTCGCTTGGCGATCTCTTCAGAGGTCGGTTCGCGGCCGAGCTCCTGCACCAGCGCGCGCGACGTGCGAATCAGCTTGTTGATGGTCTCGATCATGTGGACCGGGATGCGGATGGTCCGCGCCTGGTCGGCGATCGCGCGGGTGATCGCCTGGCGAATCCACCACGTCGCGTAGGTCGAGAACTTGTAGCCGCGGCGGTACTCGAACTTGTCCACCGCCTTCATCAGGCCGATGTTGCCTTCCTGGATCAGGTCGAGGAACTGCAGGCCGCGGTTGGTGTACTTCTTCGCGATCGAGACGACCAGGCGCAGGTTGGCTTCGACCAGCTCCTTCTTGGCGCCTCTCGGCCTGGTACTCGCCGCGCAGGATCACGTCGAGCGTCTGCTTCAGTTCGTCGGGCGACTGCTCGAGGCCGTCGGTCAACGCCTTGATCTTGACCTTCAGCTCCTTGACCTGGCGGAGGAAGTTCTTCTTGTCGTCTTCCTTCAGCTTGGTCTTGCGGTTCTTCGGGTTGAGGACCCGCTCGAAGCCGTCCACCTCGCGCTGCACCGACTTGACGCTCTCGACCGCGTCCTTCATGTCTTCGATCAGCCGGCGCTTGACCGCTTCGGTGAACTCGATCTTGCGGATGTAGTTGGAGACGTCGATCTGCGCGCGCATCGCCGCCCACTTGGCCTTGCGATACTTCCGCTTGTCGCGGGTGGTCGCGCCCTTCGGCGTTTCCTGCAGCTTTTCGTCGAGCTTCTCGTAGACCGCGCGCGCCTTGCGCACGTTGTCGATCTGGCGCTGCACCTGCTTGGAGCGCTCCTGGATGCGTTCGTCGGTGATCTCTTCGTCGTTGAAGATCACCAGCTCGCGGATGGTGCGCTCGCCGGTGTGCAGATGGTCGCCGAGCTCGATGACCTTCTTGGCGACCAGCGGGGTGCGGGAAATCGACTTGATGACGGCGAGCTTGCCGCGCTCGATGCGACGCGCGATCTCGACTTCGCCCTCGCGGGTCAGCAGCGGCACCGTGCCCATCTCGCGGAGATACATGCGGACGGGATCGTTGGTCTTGTCGAGCGCGCCCGGCGTCAGGTCGAGCTCGAGCTCCTCGGCGCCTTCCGCCGTTCGATCGATCGGCTTGACATCGTCGCGCAGGTACTTCTGATCGGAGTCGATGACTTCGATGCCGTGCGCTGCCGAAGGTGTTGAAGAGGTCGTCGAGTTCGTCGGAGGACGTGATGTCCGCCGGCAGCATCTCGTTGACTTCGTCGTAGAGGAGGTAGCCCTTCTCCTTGCCGATGTTAATGAGCTGCTTGACCTCGTCGTACTTTTCCTCGATCGAAAGGTGCGGCGCCCCCGGTACGTCTGGTCCTCGATGCGTTGCCGTCGGTTTCTTTTCCGCTGCCATAGTTATTCGTCTCTCGTTCTAGTTCAGATCCCGGTCGAGTTGCACGGCCACAGCCAGCAGTCGCCGAGAGAGGGTGTCGATCTCGTGTCCGTATTCCCTGATGCCGAGTTCTTGAAGGCGATCGATTTCGCGCTTGATTGCCGCACGCTCTCGTTCCCATCTGAGCCGTTTGAGCGCGCGGACGCATTCGGCGGGGGGGGCTGGCGATTTCTCGACAGCGGCAATTCTCGTCACCAGCTGGGCGTCCACCGTACTTAGACGCTGCAAAAGCGTCGAGGGTAAGCGATCCAAGGGCTCTGCGTGCAGACTTGCCGCCAGTTCCAGCACGTGCCGGCCGGCCAACGTCTGCAGATCGTCCGCGTCCAGCTCGGCCAGGGCCTGCACCGCTACCTTAGTATTGTTGATCAGACCCCAGATCAGTGCTTTTTCCGCCTCTTTGAGCTGTCCGAACGACGGTAGTTCCCGGGTCGTGACCGTGGTCTGCCGGTTCACGGCAGCTTTACGGATCTCTGCTCGGACGACGTCTTCTGTGATCCGGGCTTTATGGGCAATTCGGTCGCCAAACTGGTCGCGGCCGGCTGCGTCCGGAATACGGGCGGCAATCGGCAACATCTTTCCCAGCAGCTGATTCCGCCCGTGGTCGCTGGCCAGATTCAACCCTTTCGCGGCCTGATCGAGCAGATATTCGAGGTACGGCTGCGACGTGCGCAGCCGGGCACGGTACTGGTCGCCGCCAAGCTTTCTGATGAACGTATCGGGATCTTCGCCTTTGTCCAGCACCACGACGTTGACGTCGAAGCCTTCGGAGACGAGGAGCTCGCACGAGCGGACCGCGGCGCCCTGGCCGGCGGCGTCGGGATCGAAGCTCAGGACGACTTTCGAGGTAAAGCGCCGCAGCAGCTGCGCCTGCTGGCGCGGTCAGCGCCGTGCCGCATGAGGCGACCGCAGGGGCCGCCTGGGACTGAAAAACCTGCGCGAAGTCGAAATACCCTTCCACTAGGACGGCGAAATCGGCCTTCTGGATCTGTGATTTCGTCAGGTTCAGGCCGTAAAGCGTCCGGCCTTTGGAGTAAATCGGCGTCTCGGGCGAGTTCAGGTATTTCGGGCCGCCCTGGTCCGCGTCCATCTGACGACCGCCGAAGGCGATGATCGAGCCGGTGTCGCGGCAAATCGGCACCATCAGCCGGTTCCGGAATCGATCGACGACTTCGCCGCTGTCGCGCTTTGCCACCAGGCCGCTTTGGAGCAGCACGCCTTCGGCGAAACCCTGCTTGAGCAGGCGCGCCTTGAGGCCGTCGCGCGAACTGGGCGCGTAACCGAGACCGAGCTGCTCGATCGTCTGCGCGGCAACCTGCCGATCCTTCAGCTGCTGCCGCGCCCGCGCGCCGACCGGCGCCTCGAGCTGCTCCTTGAAATACGCCGCCGCGATCTCGTGCGCCTTCAGCAGCGCCTCACGCAACGCCGAATCGCGCCGGCCATCGTCGGATCCGTCGGTCGGTTCGGGAATGGACATCCCGACTTTCTGGGCCAGCATCCGCACGGCGTCCTGAAACCCGACCTTCTCGTGCAGCTCGAGGAACTTGAAGACGTCGCCGCCGGCGTGGCAACCGAAGCAGTGGAAGAATCCCTTGTCCGGGCTGACCTGAAACGACGGCGTCTTCTCGTTGTGAAACGGACACAGGCCTTTGTGAACGTTCCCCGCTTTTCTGAGCGGTACGTACTCCTGCACGACCTGCAGGATGTTGGCCTGCAGCCGGAGGTCGTCGATGAACGTCTGGGGAAATAGACCCATACCGAATTGGCGATCTCGCGATCGAGTGATCGGGATTTCAATCGACCATCACACATCGCCGTTCATCCGATGCCTATTCCTTTAACTCCACCACCGTTACGCCCCCGCCTCCTTGATTCGGCGGTGCGGTCGCGAATCGCGCGACCAGCGGATGCTGTTGCAGAAAACCGGCCAGCGCGCGCTTCAACTGACCGGTACCGTAGCCGTGGATGAACCGCACGACGCGTTGATCGCCGAGCAGCGACTCATCCAGAAAGCGTTCGGCGCGCGAAATCGCTTCGTCCACCGTGCAGCCGATGACGTTGAGGTCGATGGCGCTGCCCTCGCGAGGCTTCAGCTCGACATTCACGCTGACGCGCGCCGCCGCGGGCGGGCCGCCGATCGTCCGCAGGTCGCGAACGCTCGCGCGCATGCGCTTGCCGCGCACGTCGAGATCCGCGGTGCCGTCGTGTATCGACGTCACGGTCGCTTCGAGACCAAGTCCGCCGACGATCACGCGGCTGCCGACAACGACATCGCTGATGGCTGATTGCTGATTGCTGATCGATCCGGAACCACTGATTGCCGCAGCTCCGGACCCGGCGAGCGACGCTTCCTCGCCGGCGAGAATCCGCTGCGCAACGGTGTCCACGGCGGCGCGCGCATCGCTCCGGGCACGACCGGTGTCGCCGGTGGTCACCAGCCGCGGCCCGCGCGCGATGGCGTCGGTCTTGGTCTTCAGTTCCTCGATCACGACGTCGATGTCTTTCCGCGCCTGACGGACGTGCTTCTCGAGCTCCTCGTTCAGTCGCCGGCGGAACGTCTCTTCGCGCTGCCTCAGCGCGTCTTCCCGCTGGTGCATCCGCTCTTCGGCGGCGCGCAGCGTTTCGCGTTCGCGCGTCGCCAGTCGCTGCTCGTGCTCGAGTGCCCGGATGTCGTGATCGATTTTCGCGAGGTGTTCGGCGAGCTGGGCGTCGCGCGCGCTGAGGTTCTCGCGCGCGGCGGCGACCACTGCCGGATTCAGGCCCAGCCGGCCGGCAATCTCGAGCGCCAGGCTCCGTCCGGGGCTGCCGTAGAGCAGCTGATACGTCGGCGCGAACGTCTCGGCCACGAAGCCGAAGGCTGCGCTCGCCACGCCCGCCGTGGTCGACGCGTAGGTCTTGAGCGCGTCGTAATGGCTCGTCGCGATCAGCGTCGCACCGCGCTGGCGGAAGTGATCGACGATGGCGACACCGAGTGCGCCACCCTCGATCGGGTCCGTCCCCGAGCCGACCTCGTCGAGCAGCACCAGCGCGGGCGTTGCCAGCCCGCGGTCCATGGAGGCGATGTTGGTGATGTGCGCCGAGAACGTGCTGAGGCTGGCCTCGATCGATTGCTCGTCGCCGATGTCGGCAAAGAGCGAGCGGAACACCGGCAGTCGCGATCCCGGGGCGGCGGGAATGCGCAGACCGGCCTGCGCCATCAGTGCGAGCAATCCCGCGGTCTTCAACGCCACGGTCTTGCCGCCGGTATTCGGTCCGGTGATGAGTAACGCCGTCGCGGGAGGAATGATCTTGATGGTCACCGGCACGGGCGCCTTCAGCAGCGGGTGCCGGGCGGCCTGCAGTTCGAACGCGCCGTCGGTTGACAGCGCCGGCTCGATGCCGTCGATCGACTCGGAAAACCGCGCCCGCGCCTGCAGGACGTCGAGTTCGGCCGCGGCCTCGATCGTGCGCGTCATGTCGGCGGCGCGCAGCCTGAAGGCGTCGGTCAGCGCCAGCAGAATCCGCCGCACTTCCTCGGCTTCCTGTTCGTCGAGCGCGACGATGTCGTTGTTGATTTCGACGGTGCTGAGCGGTTCGAGAAACAGGCTGGCGCCGCTGGTCGAGGTGCCGTGCACGATGCCGGGAATCCCGTCGCGGTGCTCGGCCTTGACCACGATCACGTAGCGGCCGTTGCGTTCGGTGACGACCTGATCCTGCAGGTACTTCGACGTGTCCTTGCCGCGAAGGTACGACTCGAGCGTGCTGCGCAGACGCGTCCTCTGCTTGCGGAGCCGATCGCGAATCGAGCGCAGCTCGGGACTCGCATGATCCTTCACATCGCCCGACGGCGTCGATCTTGTCGCGGGTGTTTGCCGACTCACCCTTGAAGGACGCGGCGCCGGCGCTGGCCGCCTCGAGCAGCGGAAACGAACCGGGCGCGCGGCGAATTGCGACGCGTGCCTCATCCACCGAGTCGAGAAAGGCGACCAGCGCGAGCAGGCGCAGCGCTTCGAGCGCGCGTCCTTCGACGGCGAGCGCCCCAAGCGTCTGCGGCAAGTCTTCCGACGCGCGCAGAAAGAAGCCGCCGTGGCTGGTGACGAATCGCGCGGTTTCGGTGGTCGCCGCGAGCGCCTGCGCGACGCGAAGCGGATCGGTCGATGGCTGCAGCTGGGCCAGTCGCTCAGCCCCCATCGGGGTCTGCGCACAGGCCGTAACTGCCTCGACGATGCGATCGAATTCGAGGGCTCGCAGGGCGCCTGGTTGCATAGGGAAGCCGGCCGCGCCTGAACGAAAGGCGGGGAACCCTTGATGATACCGTACAGCGCCCGAAGCGCGACATGGCTGAGAGCTAATGGCTCATGGCTTGGTAAGGACGCGGTAGTACCGCGGCACGCCCCTCGCGGCCGTCAGCAATGAGCCATCAGCCATCAGCCCTTTACAAGTGGTTAATCAGCGAAGCGGTCGCCGCGGCCCCGAAGCCGTTGTCGATATTGACTACCGAGACCCCTGACGCGCAGCTGTTCAGCATGCCGAGCAGCGCCGCAATCCCGCCGAAACTGGCGCCATAACCGACGCTGGTGGGGACCGCGATGATCGGCACGCTCACCAGGCCGGCGACCACGCTCGGCAGCGCACCCTCCATCCCGGCCACGACGATGATGACGCGCGCGGCGGCAAGGCGTTCGCGTTCGCCGAGCAGGCGGTGCAGGCCCGCGACGCCGACGTCGTACATCCGGACGATCTCGTTTCCCATCAGTTCGGCGGTCCGCGCGGCTTCTTCGGCCACCCTGAGGTCTGACGTTCCCGCCGCGGCGATCACAATCGTGCCGTGCCCGGGAGCGACGTCCTGCTGACGCAAGGTGATGACAGCTGCATCGGCGTAATACGCCGCCGCAGGCACCACCACCTGCACGGCGGCGTAGGCGGCCTCGCTTGCCCGCGTAACCAGGAGGCTGGAACCTCGTTTGACGATTTCCTGAGCGATGGCCGCGATCTGGGCAGGGGTTTTGCCTAGGCCCAGGATGACTTCGGGAAAGCCTTGACGAATGGCCCGATGATGATCGACGCGCGCAAACCCAAGGTCCTCGTAAGGACTGGCACGGAAGGCCGCAAGCAGCTGTTCGTGCGCTGTCTCGGTGTCGAGCGTCCCGGCGGCAACCTGCTCGAGAAGATCCTGGAGTTGTCTGATTGACGTCATTCCGACCCAACAGTAATATAACTTGTTGTCTTGATGGGGGTTCCTCCGTCTCCAAACCATGACTGCTGCTGAAACCCTCACCCTCGCCGACCTATTTCTTCGTCCTCATCATCCTGGCGATTTACGGCTGGCACCGGTACTACCTCGTGTACCTGTACATGAGGAACAAGGACAAGGAGCCGAACGCAAGGGCCCGCGCTCGATCCTCTGCCGGTCGTCACCATCCAGCTGCCGCTGTACAACGAGATGTACGTCGCGGAACGCCTGATCGAGGCAGTTTGTCGCTATCGACTACCCGCGCGAGTTGTTCGAGATCCAGGTGCTGGACGACTCGACCGACGAAACGCGCAGCATCGCCGACCTGGCAGTGCGGCGCTTCGCGGCCGCAGGGCGTCGACATCAAATACATTCACCGCGCCGACCGCACCGGCTACAAGGCCGGAGCGCTCGAGGCCGGTCTGAAGGTCGCTCGCGGCGAGTTCGTCGGCGATTTTCGACGCCGACTTCATCCCGACGTCCGACTTCCTGATGCGGCTGATGCCGCACTTCCGCGACGCCGAAAGTCGGCATGGTGCAGGCGCGCTGGGGCCACATCAACCAGGACTACTCGCTCCTGACGAAGATCCAGGCGATTCTGCTCGACGGCCACTTCATCCTCGAGCACGGCGGCCGCAACCGCGGCGGCCGCTTCTTCAATTTCAACGGCACCGCCGGCGTCTGGCGCCGCATCGCGATCGACGATGCGGGCGGCTGGCAGCACGACACGCTGACCGAGGATCTCGACCTGAGCTATCGCGCGCAGCTGCGCGGCTGGCGGTTCGTGTTCGTGCCCGGCGTCATCGCGCCGGCCGAAGTGCCGGTCGAGATGAACGCATTCAAGTCGCAGCAGCACCGCTGGGCCAAGGGCTCGATTCAGACCTGCCGCAAGCTGCTGCCGCGCATCCTCCGGTCGGATCTGCCGCTCGGCGTGAAGGCCGAGGCGTTCTTCCACCTGACCGCGAACTTCAACTACATCCTGATGTGCGTGCTGTCGCATCCTGATGTTCCCGTCGATGGTGATCCGCTACAACATGGGCTGGTACGAGATGATCCTCATCGACGTGCCGCTGTTCTTCGCCGCGACCTTCTCGTTCTGCAACTTCTACATGGTCTGCCAGCGCGAGCTGCACACGCGACTGGGTCGCGCGGCTGAAGTACGTGCCGTTCCTGATGTCGGTCGGCATCGGCCTGTCGGTCAACAATACCCGCGCCGTGTTCGAGGCGCTCTTCAACAAGCAGAGCGAGTTCACGCGCACGCCGAAGTACCGCATCGAAGGCGACGGCGACGAGTGGGTCGGCAAGAAGTACCGCCAGTCGGTCGCGGTGCAGCCGCTGGTCGAGCTCGCGCTCGGCCTCTACTTCACCGCGACGGTGTTCTACGCGCTCGCCAACGGTATCTACGCGACGATGCCGTTCCTGGTGCTCTTCCAGGTCGGCTTCCTCTACACCGGCCTGCTGTCGATCGTGCAGCAGTACGCAGGGTCGGAGGTCGTCGCACAAGGGTCCTTGGAAGTTAGAAGTTAGAAGTTTAGAAGTCTGACATCTGAAATAGAGAAGTTGCCAAAGTCCAAAGTCGCCGTTCTCCGCGTCACGCCCGAAACGATCCTGTCAGGACATCGATCGACTGGTGGAGCTGGCCGGCGTGTCCACCGCGCTCGCGGCGGGCAAGACGACCATCCTCAAAGACAACATCTCCTGGCACTTCCCGTTTCCGGCGGCGAACACCACGCCGTGGCAGCTCGAGGGAACCATCCAGGCGCTGGCGCGTCGCGGCTTCACCGATCAGGTCTGCGTGCAGAACAAGACGGTCGTCACCAACGCCTTCAAAGGCGAGGACCTGAACCACTACGTTCCGATCTTCAAGCGGTACGAGATTCCGGTCCTCTACAACTTCAAGGACGAGGACATGACCTGGGTGCAGTACCGGCCCAAGGCGAAGATGCGCGTCCTCGATCGCATCTTTCCCGAAGGCATCCAGATCCCCGACTACTTCTTCGGCAAGAACATCGTCCACCTGCCGACCACCAAGTGCCACATCTACACGACGACCACCGGCGCGATGAAGAACGCGTTCGGCGGGCTGCTCAACACGCGGCGGCACTACACGCACTCGTGGATTCACGAAACGCTGGTCGACCTGCTCGCGATCCAGAAGGAAATTCACTCCGGGCTGTTCGCGATCATGGACGGCACCACCGCCGGCAACGGTCCCGGTCCGCGGACGATGTTCCCGGTCGTGAAGAACGTGATGCTGGCGTCAGCCGATCAGGTGGCGATCGACGCCGTGTCGGCGAAGATGATGGGCTTCGATCCGATGTCGCTCGACTACATCCGCCTGGCGCACGAGGACGGGCTCGGCGTCGGCGATCCGCAGCGACATCGAGATCGTCGGCGACGAGGACGCCGCGCGCGAGAACTGGAAGTTTCACGTCGGCAAGAACCTGGTGCGCATGGGCGGCGGCGACCTGATCTGGTTCGGACCGCTGAAGCGTTTTCAGAAGCTGTTCTTCCACACGCCGCTCGTCAACGGCTTCATCCTGGCGAGCGACGTCTACCACGACTTCTACCGCTGGCCGCTGGTCGACCGCCGCGTCTTCGAGCGCTGGTGCGAGACGACCGCCTGGGGCCAGATGTTCCTCCGCTACGCCGAGTACGGTCCGCAAGGTGCTCCGCCGGATCTGCCCTCGTCGCTGGCGGCGGGAGCGCTCCCGTCGACCACGATTCACTAGCGCGCTCGCTGGTGAACCTCGCTGACCGGTGCGGCGGCGTTCAGCCTCGCGAGAACGCGGCCCTGAAAGGGCCGCGCCACCTCGAAGCACCTTTGCACCTCGCACCCAGTGCCCGCGCTTCGCACCGAGCACTTCGCACCCAGCACCTCGCACCATCTTCCTCTCTGAGTTATCATCGAAATCAATGACGCCGCCAGATAAACCCAAAGCGGGCCTCGAAGATACCGTCGCCACGTCGTCCGCCATCTGTTATCTCGATGGCGATCGCGGCGTGCTGGCCTACTGCGGTTACGACATTCACGATCTGGCGGGTCACGCCACGTTCGAAGAAGTGTGTTACCTGCTGTGGCACCGCCGGCTGCCGACGCGCGCGGAGCTGGGCGATCTGCAGTCGCAGCTGGTCGCGTCGCGGGCGATCCCTGAAGGCGTTCTGCGGCTCTGCCAAGTCGCTGCCGGCCGGCAACGCGATGGACCTGCTGCGGACGCTGACCTCTGCGCTCGGCCACTACGACGTCGACGCGGCGGACAACTCGCCTCAGGCGAACTATCGCAAGGCCGTGCGGATCACGTCGCAGATCAGCTCCCTGGTGGCGGCGATCGGCCGAATGAGCAAAGGCCTGCAGTCCGATCGCTCCGGATCCGGTGCTCGGACACGCGGCCAATTTCCTCTACATGCTGACCGGCGAGCGCCCGAGCGGCCTGGCGACGCACGCCTTCGACGTCGCGCTGATTCTGCATGCCGACCACGAGCTGAACGCCTCCACCTTCGCGGCACGTGTCGCCGCCGCCACGCTCACCGACATCCACTCGACCATCGTCGCGGCGATTGGCACGCTTGAAGGGACCGCTGCACGGCGGCGCGAACGCGGACGTGATGCGGCTGCTGCTCGAGATCGGGGAGGGCGGGTCGCCGGAAAAGGCCGAAGAAGTGGTCCGCGCCAAGCTGGCGCGGAAGGAGAAGATCCCCGGCTTCGGACATCGCGTGTACCACACGGAGGATCCGCGGGCGACGCACTTGCGGCAGATGTCGCGCGACCTCGGCCAGCGTGCGGGACAGCCGATCTGGTTCGAGATGTCGCAGCGCATCGAGGCGCTGGTCAAGGCCGAGAAGAAACTGAACGCGAACGTCGACTTCTATTCCGCGTCCACCTATCACTCGCTTGGCATCGACACCGATCTGTTCACGCCGATCTTTGCGGTGAGCCGTGTGTCGGGCTGGACCGCCCACGTGCTCGAGCAGTACGCCAACAACCGGCTGATTCGGCCTCGCGCCGAATACATCGGGCCGGAGTATCCGCAGCGCTATACGGCGCTGGACGTCCGCTGACGATCGGGGCGTTTGGTGACGAGCGAGAGACGGGGCTCGGCCGCGGCCGGCGGCGCCGGCGTTTCGGCGACGGGCTGGGCCGTGGCGTCGTCGCAGGCGCCGTTCCACTGCCGCACGATTTCCTGAAACTCGGTGACGAACTCGTGGACCATTCCGGCAACCGATTCGCCAGGACCGTCGAGCGCATCATCGACCGTCAGCGACGATGGACGCGGCGTGTTCGGGGCGACATCGTCGAACAGGTCGTCGAGGCTGTCGACCGACAGCGCGTCAGCCGGGTCGATCGGCATGGTGGCGTCGGCGCGATCGCTGGTGACGGGGTTCGTATTCGCCGGTGCCGGGAGAGGCGACGATTGACCGAATCGCTCGCTCGCCCATTTGATGACGCGGGCGCGGGTCGTTTCGTCGAGCTCGGCGAGGACCAGGGCGATGTCGCGCATGGCCGACAGTTCGGCCTGCAGAGCGTTTTCGGAATCCGCCGAACCGTCCCGCGAGTGCGGAGGGATGACCGGTCACCGGTTCGCGAAGAGCCATATAGTCATATTAAGTCCCAAATAGATCAACCGTCAAGAGGATCCTGAAAGAGTCCTCTGCTACGATCATCAGCGCCTCACCCACTTCATGGACGCCCGTTTCATCCGCAACTTCTCGGTCATCGCGCACATCGACCACGGCAAGTCGACGCTCGCCGACCGTTTTCTCGAGGTCACCGGCGCGCTCCAGGCGCGCGAGATGGAAGCGCAGGTCCTCGACGCGATGGATCTCGAACGCGAGCGCGGCATCACGATCAAGGCGCATCCGGTCTGCCTGCACTACACGGCGAAGGACGGTCGAGAAGTACGTCCTGAACCTGATCGATACGCCGGGGCACGTCGATTTTTCGTATGAGGTGACGCGGTCGCTGGCCGCCTGCGAAGGCGCGCTGCTGCTGGTTGACGCCTCGCAGGGCGTCGAAGCGCAGACGCTCGCCAACGCCTATCTCGCGGTCGAGAACAACCTCGAGATCATTCCCGGTCATCAACAAGATCGATCTGCCGAGCGCGCAGCCCGAGGAAGCGCGGCGTCAGATCACCGATATCATCGGGCTCGACGGCGATCATGCGCTGCTGGCCAGCGCCAAGGCCGGCACCGGCGTACCGGAAATTCTCGAAGCGATCGTGGCGCGGCTGCCGCCGCCCGCCGGTGATCCGGACGCGCCGCTCAAGGCGCTGATTTTCGATTCGTGGTTCGATCCTTACCGCGGCGTCGTGATCGTCGTTGCGCGTGATCGACGGCGTGATCCGTCCCGGCATGAAGATCCGTCTGATGGCGGAAGGGCAGGACTACGAGTCGCTGCAGGTCGGCATCTTCACGCCCAAGGCGATTCCGGCCGACGAGCTCGGCGTCGGCGAAGTCGGATTCCTGGTCGCGAACATCAAGAAGATCAGCGACGCGAAAATCGGCGACACCATCACCGAAACCGGCCGCCAGGCGCTCGAGCCGTTTCCCGGATTCAAGCCGCTCAAGCCGATGGTGTTCGCGGGGTTCTATCCGGTCGAAGGCCACGAGTATCCCGAGCTGCGCGACGCGCTCGAGAAGCTGCGCCTGAACGACGCGTCGTTCTTCTACGAGCCCGAGACCTCGGTGGCGCTCGGCTTCGGTTTCCGCTGCGGCTTCCTCGGCCTGCTGCACATGGAGATCGTCCAGGAGCGGCTCGAGCGCGAGTTCAACATGGACCTGGTCACGACAGCGCCCGGGCGTGCTGTATCGGGTGACGACGACCGACGATGTGGTGCAGGAGATCGACAGCCCGGCGAAGCTGCCGGACGCGGGCCGGATCAAGGTGATCGAGGAGCCGGTGATCACGGCGATGATTCTGACGCCGGCCGAGCACGTCGGCGGCATCCTGCAGCTCTGTCAGGACAAGCGCGGCGTGCAGAAGACGCTCGAGTATCTCGCGTCGGACCGCGTGCTGGTCACCTACGAGCTGCCGTTCAACGAGGTGGTCCTCGACTTCTACGACAAGCTGAAGACCATCTCGCGCGGCTACGCGTCGCTCGACTATCATGTGACCGGCTACTGGCCGTCGCCGCTGGTCAAGCTCGACATCCTGGTCAACGGCGATCCGGTGGACGCGCTCTCGATCATCGTGCACCGCGACATGGCCTACGAGCGCGGCCGCATGCTGGCGGCGAAGATGCGCGAGCTGATTCCGCGCCAGATGTTCGAGGTCGCGATCCAGGCGGCGATCGGCGGCCGCATCATCGCGCGCGAGTCGGTGAAGGCGATGCGCAAGAACGTGCTGGCCAAGTGCTACGGCGGCGACATCTCGCGCAAGCGCAAGCTGCTCGAGAAGCAGAAGGAAGGCAAGAAGCGCATGAAGCAGGTCGGGCCGCGTCGAGATCCCGCAGGAGGCGTTTCTCGCCGTGCTCAAGATGGGAACCGACAGCGAATGACGGCTGACTTCAAGAAATCGACGCTGCGCGAGTACTTCGAGTCGATCGTCATCGCCGTGATTCTGGCGCTGTTCATCCGCACCTTCGTCGTGCAGGCCTTCAAGATCCCGACCGGATCGATGGAGAACAACCTGCTCATCGGCGATCACCTGCTGGTGAACAAGTTCGCGCTCGGGCCGACCGAGACCGGCGCTCGAGCGGACGCTGCTGCCGGTCGAGCACGATCAAGCGCCGCGACGTCCTGGTGTTCAAGTATCCGGAAGAACCCGACCGCGACTTCATCAAGCGCGTCATCGGCCTGCCAGGCGAGACCGTCGAGCTGCGCGAGAAGAAGGTCTACATCAACGGCCAGCCGCTCGACGAACCGTACGTCCACTTCCTCCAGCCGCCGGGCAGCGGCGGCGAGCTGCACGAAGTTACGTCGTTCGACGTGCGCGAACGCTACGGACCGGTCACGGTTCCTGCCGGCCAGTACTTCATGATGGGCGACAACCGCGACAACTCCGCCGACAGCCGCTACTGGGGCTTTCTGCCGCGCGACTACATCAAGGGCAAGGCGCTGGTGATCTACTGGTCGTACGAATCGGACCGCGAAGACTACCAGGACGAGAGCACCAGCGCGACGGTGAAAGGCCTGGTTTCGGTCTTCGCGCACTTCTTCACGCGCACGCGCTGGGACCGGATGTTTCACCAGATTCGCTAGCCATGAAGACGATCCTGAAGCTGCTGCTCACCGCGGCGATCGCCAACGCCGGCTGGCACGTGGCGTCGGTCTGGCTGACCTACTTCAGGTTCAAGGACGCGGTTACCCAGGCCTCGCAGTTCGGCACCACATTGTCGTCGCCGCAGCTGGAGCGCCGCGTGCTCGACATCGCTTCGCAGTACTCGGTGCCGATCACGGACGAGAACTTGAACGTGCGTCGCGATACCGGAATGCCGCAGCACACCTATGTGGATGGCACGTACGAAGAGCAGATCGAGCTGTTTCCGCGCGTCATCTACCCTTGGACGTTCGCAGTGCACGTGGACACCTTCTCCGAGGTCGCGGCGAAGCCCTAGCGCCGGCCTCAGACCGACGTGGCGCGAACCCTTTCAGGGTGGCGTGAGATCCGGGCCTGAAAGGCCCGCACCACATGGTCGTGTCATTGCTCGCCGAGCCTCAGATCCGCGGCGTCCGCCGCCTGCGATCCTCGCTCCCGCCAACGCCCCACGTCGACCTTCACCGTGCCGACATAGGCCGCGTCGGACAGGCTGCTGGTGTTGATCTCGGCGTTCAGCCTGGCGCCGTGCAGACCGGCGCGTAACAAGCCGATGGCGACGCCGACGTCGCTCACCGCCGGCCGGTGACCGTGCCCCGCGACGTGGACCGCTTCCTCGAGCGCCAGCGCCGACAGACGCATGACGGTCAGCGGCACGTCCGTCGCCGCGCGCAGCGCCGCCTGAATCGACGCCTGCCGCGACTCCTTTTCCTCGATCGATGTCTTTGGCAGCTTGTACGCCGCCACCACCAGCATGTATGCGGTCGTATCGGCGTCGATGGCCTCAGTCAGCTCCTCACGCAGACCGCCCAGCACCGCCGCCGACGCGGCAAGCGTCGTCCGATCCTCGTCCGATCCGCTGCGGGTCTTCGGCAGCGATGCCACCATCATCAACAGCGACGCCCCCAGTGCGGAGGCCAGTGCCGCCGCCGATCCGCCGCCCGGCGTGGGGTCCGACGAACTGAACGCTTCGAGCAGATCGCGGGCACTGCGATCAACCAGCATGAACGACCCGTCCCTTCTTGATTACGGTGTGAATGGTGGACGCGCCGACCCGCATCAGCTCGATGGCGGGGCCGTCGACGATGACCGCGTCCAGCTGTTTGCCGACTTCGAGGCTGCCGACTCGTTCGTGCCGATCGAGGGCGTATGCCGCGTTGATGGTTGACGCCACCAGGGCTTCCTCGAATGTCAGTCCCATGCTGAAACACGCCAGGGTCATCGCGAACGGCATCGATGGCGAGAAACCGCCGCCGGGATTGACGTCCGTCGCCAGCGCCACCGCGACCCCGCGATCGATCAGCATTCGCGCTGGTGCGAAGCGGCCAAGTTTCAGATAGAGCGCAGCGATTGGCAGGAGAGTGGCGACGACGCCGGCCGCAGCCAGGCCCTCGGCACCCGATTCGTCAACGTAAATCAGATGATCGGCTGAGCGAACAGCAAGATCAGCCGCCACCCGTGATCCGCCGGTCGCGCCCAGCTCGTCGGCGTGGATTCGCAGCTGCATTCCGGCGCCACGGCCCGCGCTCAGGATCGCAGACGACTCCTCCGGCGTGAAGACGCCGCGCTCGCAGAAGACATCGCACCACTCGGCCAGCTGCTCGCGGGCCACGGCTGGAATCATCTCTTGAATCAGGAGGTCGATGTAGCGGCCCCGATCGTCGCGGTATTCGAGCGGGATTTCGTGTGCACCCATGAAGGTCGGGGCGATCTCGATCGGGTGATCCGCGGCCAGCGCGCGAATGACGCGCAGCGTCTTCAACTCGGCTTCGGTGGTCAGCCCGTAGCCGCTCTTGATTTCGCAGGTCGTGGTGCCGCAGCGCAGCATCTCGTCGAGGCGCCGGCGCGTCCCGGCCGTGATTTCGTCGCTCCCTGCTGCCCTGGTGGCGTTGACGCTGGAAACGATGCCGCCGCCGCTCGCGGCGATCTCGGCGTAGGTGGCACCGGCGAGTCGTCGGCGCAGTTCGTTGCTCCGGTTGCCGGCGAACGCCGCGTGGGTATGGGGATCGACAAAACCGGGCACAACCGCGCGGCCTTCCGCATCGAGGACACGGGCGCCGCCGGAAAGGCTGCCCTGCCTCGCCCAGTCGGCTTCGCTGCCCACGAAGACGATCACGCCTTCAAGCGACGCCACGACGGCATGCGGCCGCGCGCCGGCGTCACCCTGACGCCGGCCGATCCGGGGCGCGGGTCCTGCACAGGTCAGGACTTCGGAGGTGTTGTGAATCAGGAGGTCCGCGACCACGCCCCTATTGTAGGGCGGGGGAGCGGACCGGTTCGACGCGACTACCCGCTGATTTTGCGCGATTCGTGAACGTCCCGGCTCTCGGACGATTCGACGATGCGCGGGCGGTGGAGCAGAATTTTCTCGTCTCGCTCGCGCGCTTCCTGCTCGCGGACGAATTCCAGCGTGTTGCGCAGCGTGGCGATATTCGCTTCGATCGAGATTTCCACGTCCTTGCGCTTCAGTTTCAGGCCATCGATCTCGCGCTGGATGTCCTCGAGCCGCGCCTGCGTCTTCTCGAGCAGGAGGTCCGACCGGCCCTCGGCTTCACGGATGATCCGCTTGGCTTCGACCTCGGCGGCCGCCCGGATGTCGTCGGACAGCTTCTGCGCCGTGGTCATCGTGTTCTGCAGGTTCTTCTCGTGTTCGCGATGCTCGTTGAGCACAGCTTCCGAGCGCATCAGTTCCTGGCGGTACCGATCGGTCTCGCGCAGCGCCTGCTCGTAGTCCTCGGCGACCGCTGCCAGAAACGACGTGACCTCCACAGGGTCGTATCCACGGAACGACTTTCTGAATCGCTGCTGGCGCAGATCGAGTGGGCTGACATTCATAGCCGATGCTTCTCCCCGCTCAGGTTTATCGGTCGCTGATCGGGCTGGCGACAGAGCTGGGTCAAACATAGGTACGGCTCCCAAAAATGGCGGTGCCGACGCGGACGAGGGTCGCGCCTTCTTCGACGGCGACCTCGAAATCGTGGCTCATTCCCATGGACAGTTCGCGCAGCAGGGACGGGTCCACGCCTCGCGCCACCAGGTTGTCGCGCAGGTCGCGCAGGCTCCGGAAGCAGGGCCGCGCCTCCTCCGGAGTATCGACGGCTGGCGGCAGCAACATCAACCCGACCATTCGCGACATTTTCGCCTCGCGAGCGGCGTCGATGATCTCCATCAGCTCGTCAGTACGCGCGCCGTGCTTGGTCGCCTCCCCGGCGAGGTCGACCTGCAGCAGTAGTTCGGTCCGTCGCCCCGCGGCCGCCGCCGACTCATCGACCTTCCGCAGCAACGCGGCGCTGTCGATCGAATGCACCATGTCGAAACGCCCGGCCATCTTGGCTTTATTCGATTGCAGGTGTCCGACGAGGTGCCAGCGGATGTCGAGATCGGCGGTCCGATCCATTTTCTGGAGCGCTTCCTGGACTTTGTTTTCGCCGAAGTCGATCTGCCCGGCTTCGACGGCGACGCGGACGAACTCGACGGGAAAAGTCTTGGAGATGGCGACGAGACGAACGGTAGCGGGGTCGCGACCCGCCCGGCCGGCAGCCCGCGCGATTCGAGCGCGGACGTCAGCCAGCCGGGTGTGGAGCGCAGCGGCGTCGGGCACTACTTCTTGATCGTGCCCAGAATTCCCTTCGCCGTGGCCGCATTGGGTCCGTTCGGAGAGAGCTTGAGATAGGTCTCGAATTCGGTCGCCGCGCCAGCCAGGTTGCCCTCGTTCACGAGCGCCATGCCGAGCTGATAGTGCGACTCGGCGTGAGTGGGATCGGCCGCGACCGCCGCTTCGAACTGCTTCTTGGCTTCCGGAATCTTGCCGGCGTTCCACAGAATCACGCCCTGGTTGAACATGGCGTCGGCGCTGCCGCCGCCCGCCGCGCCGCCGCCGCTGCCGGCCAGTTCAACCGCCTTCGCGCTCGCCGCGCTGGCCAGGTCGAACTTACGCTCGGCGTTATAGGTGTTGGCCAGGCCGCTGTAGGCTTCCGCGTAATCCGGCTTGAGCTCGATCGCCTTCTTGTAGGCCGCTTCGGCCTTCTCGTACTCCTTCAACTGGTTCTCGGAGTAGGCGATGTTGTAGTAGCAGTCAGGGCATTTCTCATTCAATTCGGCCGCATGCGTGAACTTCGTGATCGCCGCTGCGTGATTGCCGGCGCGGCTGTCGGCCACGCCCTCTTCAAACGTTTTCTTCATCTCGGCAGCTTTTGCCGCGGCCTCGGGCGACACGCCCGCCGCACCGCCGGCGCCAAGAATCAGGGTGACCGGGTTGCCCGGCGCGATGCGCACGGAAAGCGTCGCCGGCGCCGAGACGACCTTGTCCTTCTCGCCGGTGACCTTGTAGGTGCCTGGCGACAGGCCAATCTGGACGAACTCGCCCTTCTTGTCGGTTTTGGTTTCGAAGTGCCGGCTGTTGCCTTCGGCGTCGATCGTGACCTTTGCGCCATCGACCGGTTTGCCGGTGGCGTCCTTGACGATGCCCCGAATCATTCCGGTTGACTGGGCTGAAGCGGGCACTGCCATCGTCACGGCGACCAGGGCGGCGCACGCCACCAGCCACGCATGCCGGCCGTTCAATCGGCGGACCATGGAATCCTCCTGAAAAATTAGCACAACTCTCGCGTGCCGATTAGTTTACCCTGATCCGGCTTCCCTCGTCAGGCGGTAGCATTGGGCGCCCGACGAGCCGGCTCGTCGCCGCCCGACCGATTCACAGAGGAGAGAGTGTCGTGCTCATCAGCCCCGACCTTGCCAAGGCCTTCAACGCCCAGATAGGGCACGAGTTTGGCGCCAGCATGCAGTACGTCAGCATCGCCGCGCATTTCAACCAGCGTCATTTGACCCTGCTGTCCAGGCTGTTTCTGAAGCAGGCCGACGAGGAGCGCCTGCACGCGATGAAATTCGTGCAGTACGTCCTCGATACGAAAGGCGACCTGAAGATTCCGGCGACACCGGCGCCGCTCGCCGATTTCAAGTCGGCGGAAGCGGCCGTGCAGGCGGCGCTCAAGTGGGAGCAGGACGTCACCCAGCAGATCACCAACCTCATGACGCTCGCGGTCAAGCAGGACGACTACCTGGCGCAGAGTTTTCTGCAGTGGTTCATCGACGAGCAGCTCGAAGAAGTCGTGAAGATGGACCGGCTGCTGAGCGTGATCAAGCAGTCAGGGGAACGCAACCTGCTGATGGTCGAGGCCTATCTGGTCCACATCGAGAAGGCCGGCTAGAGTCCTTTAACTTCGGCGTCGAGCATCGGTTCGGATCGTTCGCGAACCGAGACCGGTTCGGTCGCGGCGGCCTCGGCGTTTCTGTCTGCCGCCGTCCAGTGTGGGTGACGATCCCGCGTCCCCGGCCGCTCGCGCGTCACCCGCGTCGCCCGGCGGACTGCTGTCGATGGGCCCGGCGCCCGGGGTGATCCGCGCGACATCTGACAATCAGTTGGGCCGCGGGGTGATCCGGTGGCTGGTGGCGAATCCGCGGCGCCGGTTGTGGGATGCCGGCCGACGCGGGTGACGGCTGTCGCTCGCGCGCGCGACGGCCGAGGGACGCGGGCTCGTCACCCACGCCGGCCGACGGCGGAAAGCAAAGTGCCATGTGATCGATCCGCACCGACCGGAACGCCCGTCGGTCGTCCGTCCGCATCATCGACCGGCTGCCGACCCGCGCAGCAGGCGCTCCACCCGAGTGGAAACGGCTCTCTAGGCTAGGCGAAAAAGTCTTCGATGCTCGCCAGGTCGTGGACGACCGGCGCGGGCGGCAGCGACGCGATGAAGCGTCGCCCGTAACCCTTGGTTCGCAGCCGCGGATCGAGCACCGCCAGCACGCCGCGGTCGCGTCGGTGACGAATCAACCGCCCCAGCCCCTGCTGCAACGCCAGAATCGCCAGCGGCACCTGGTACTCGCCGAACGGATCGCCGCCGCGTGCGCGGATCGCATCGACCCGAGCTGCCGTGATCGGGTCGCCGGGCGACGCGAAGGGCAGCTTGTCGATGATCACGCAACTCAGCGCCTCGCCGACCACGTCAACGCCCTGCCAGAAGCTGGACGTCGCAAACAGGACCGAGTGCGGCGTCGCCCGGAACTGATTCAGCAGCTGCGATCGCGGCGCCGATCCCTGGCCCAGAATCGGATAGTCCAGCGCCATCTCCGCCATTCCCTGCACCGCCCGCATCGTCGCGTAGCTGGTGAAGAGCACGAAGGCGCGGCCGCGCGTGCGCTTGAGGATCTCGATGACCTCGCGGCTGGCGGCGACGGCGAAGCGATCGTCGCGCGGATCCGGCATCTGTTTCGGCAGGTACAGAATCGCCTGCTGCCGGAAGTCGAATTCCGACGCCAGCCGGATTTCGTCGGCGTGCTTGATACCGAGCCGCGCGCGGACGTAGTCGAAGCGCGCCGTCCACCGTCAGCGTCGCTGACGTCAGGACCGTCGTCGTCATGCGGTCGAGCAGCAGCTCGCTGATGATCGAGGAGACGTCGATCGGCGCCGCCCGCAGGAACGTGCCGCGGCCGCGGAATTCGACGAAGTAGACGTAGCTGTCGTCGCCGACGCGGAGGAGGAAGCGGAGATCGTCGCGCAGTTGGCCTGCCCGTCGCGCCAGTGTCGCGGCATCGTCGGCCTTGTCCGCTGGTTCATCGTCGTCGCTCGACGGCGTGCGCAGCAATGCGAGCGTCGCCTCGAGGACCTCGATCGCGCCAATCAACGGAATCGCGGACTCGCGCGTCTCACCCATCGACTCCGCGGACGCCCGCACGCGTTCCTCGTTGCGGGCGCGGCCTTCACCGCGATGCGCGAACGCGACGTCGGCGAAAAACGTCTTGGCATGCTCGCGCAGCCGGTCCACGGCCTTCAGGACCTCCATCTTCGCGTCGTGGCTCTCGAAGGGGAGGTGTTCGGCGTCGCGCGCCAGTTCTTCGACGCGGTAGTTGCTGAGGTTGAACCCGAAATACTGCGTGGCGATGTCCTCGAGCTGGTGCGCCTCGTCGAGGATTGCGCGGGTGCACGCCGGAATCACCTCGCCGAACGCGTTCTGCCGCACCGCAGCGTCGGCGCAGAGCAGGTGATGATTGACGATGACGACGTCGGATGCGGCGGCGCGCTGGCGCATCCGCGTGACGAAACAGTCGTCGTAGCGCGGGCACTCGGTGCCGAGGCAGGTGTCGGCAGTCGCCGATACGTCGTTCCAGAAGGCCAGGTCCTCGGGCAGATCGGCGAGCTCCGCGCGGTCGCCGGCCTCGGTCCTGGTGGACCATTCGCGGATCATCGGCAGGAAGACGTCGTGGACCGCCGGTCCGATGCCGTCGTTCAACTGATCGAGCTTGTGCAGGCACAGGTAATTCGCCCGGCCCTTCATGCAGGTGGCGGTGAACGGGATGCCGAGCGCATCGCGCAGCGCCGGGATGTCCTTGAAGTAGATCTGTTCCTGCAGGTTCTTGGTGCCGGTCGAGATGAGCACGCGCTCGCGGCTGAGAATTGCCGGCACCAGGTAGGCGAGGGTCTTGCCGGTTCCAGTGCCGGCCTCGGCGAGCAGGACGCCGCCGTCCTCGAAGACGCGAGCGACCGCCGCGGCCATCTCGAGCTGGCCGGCGCGCGGCTCGAAGTCGGGCATCGCGCGCGCCAGCGCACCGTCCGGCCCGAAGACGGCGGAAACCGCTCCGGCTATTCCGGGTAGAGGGGGAACTTCCGGCACAGCGTCTCGACTTCAGCGCGCACCATCCCGAGCGCGCGATCGTCCTCGGGCGTCTGCAGCGCGCGGCTGATGCAGCTCGGCGATCGACGTCCATCTCCGGCTCGCGCATCCCGCGTGTCGTGACCGCGGGCGTGCCGACGCGGATGCCGCTCGCGACCATCGGCGGATTCTTGTCGAACGGAATCGCGTTCTTGTTCACAGTGATGCCGGCCTTGCCGAGCGCGGCTTCCGCGACCTTGCCGGTGATCCCCTTCGAGAACACGTCCACGAGCATCAGGTGATTGTCGGTGCCGCCGCTGACCAGACGGAAGCCGGCCGTGACGAGCGCCGATGCCAGGCGCTTGGCGTTGGCGACGATCTGTCGCTGGTAGACCGCGAACGTCCGGCTCGGCGGCTTCCTTGAAGCACACCGCCTTGGCCGCGATGATGTGCATCAGCGGTCCGCCCTGGACGCCGGGAAACACGGTGCGGTCGAGATCCTTCGCGTACTGCTCGCGGCACAGCACCATGCCGCCGCGCGGTCCGCGCAGCGTCTTGTGCGTCGTGGTCGTGACGAAATCGGAGTGCGGGACCGGGCTGGGATGCACGCCCGGCGGCGACGAGGCCGGCGATGTGCGCCATGTCCGTGAACATCGTCGCGCCGATGCGATCGGCAGCCTGCGCGGATGCGCGCGAAGTCGATGACGCGCGGGTACGCGCTGGCGCCGACGATGATCATCTTCGGCTTGTGCTCGTCGGCGAGACGATCGAGCTCGTCGTAGTCGATGCGCTCGGTCGTCCTGGCGAACGCCGTAGGGCACGATGGTGTAGAGCTTGCCGGAGAAATTCAGCGGCGTGGCCGTGGGTGAGGTGGCCGCCGTGCGCGAGGTTCATGCCGAGGACCGTGTCGCCAGGCTTGCAGCAGCGTCAGGTACACCGCCATGTTGGCCTGCGCGCCCGAGTGCGGCTGCACGTTGGCGTGCTCGGCGCCGAACAGCGTCTTCGCGCGGGCGATGGCGGCCCGTTCGGCGACGTCCACGAACTCGCAGCCGCCGTAGTAGCGCTTGCCCGGATAGCCTTCGGCGTACTTGTTCGTCATCACCGATCCGGCGGCTTCGAGCACCGCGTGGCTGACGAAATTTTCGGACGCGATCAGCTCGAGGCCGTGGTTCTGCCGATGCAGTTCGTTGCGAATCGCCTCGGCGATTTCCGGGTCGGTCTCGGCGAGAGTGCGCCACATCGCTGGGGTCGTGGTGTTGGTCATCGTAAATCTCCGACGCTCGCGTGCAGCGCTCACGTTGCTACTTCAATTGTGGCGCGGTCCTTTCAGGGCCGCGACCGTTCCGCATCGGTTATCTGATCGATCCGGCGCTGGTGGCGTCCGCCTTCGAACGCCGTGTTCAGCCACAGCGTCGAGAATCTCGTCCGCCAGCCCGAAGGCGACGATGCGGCCGCCCATCGAGAGGACGTTGGCATCGTTGTGCTGCCGCGACAGACGCGCGGTGTAGAGATCGTTGCAGAGCGCGGCGCGCACGCCGGGGACCTTGTTCGCGGCGATCTGTTCGCCCTGGCCGCTGCCGCCGAGCACGATGCCGCGATCGGCGTTCCCGGCAGCCACTACGCGGGCTACCGCGATGCAGATCGGCGGGTAGTCGACCGGCGCTTCGCTGTCGGTGCCGTGATCGTCGACGCTGTGGCCAAGCCGTGCCAGCGTCTCCTTGAAGTGTTCTTTGAGCAGGAACCCGGCGTGATCGGAGCCGATAGCGATGCGCACGTCCGGATTGTACTGTACGCTCTCCGTTGAAAACATGTCGTCAACGGTTGTCATTTCAGCGCGTGGCGAAGAGCGGCTCCGCGGCGGCCATCCGTGGATTTATCGCGCCGATGTCGCCGACGCGCACGCCTCGGCGGGCGACATCGTTGAGGTCCGGAACCCGCGTGGACGGACACTCGGGTCGGCGATGTTCAGCGATCGATCGCAGATCACGCTGCGCATGCTGACGTACGGCGAGACGGTCGCCAGCGAAGCGCTGATTCGCGACCGCATCGCCGCCGCGATGGCGTTCCGGACGTCGCTTGAACATCGACGCGACCGCCTACCGTCTGGTGCACGGCGAGGCCGATCTGTTGCCGTCGCTGATCGTCGATCGCTATGGCGACTACCTGGTGATCCAGACGCTGTCGCAGGGGATGGATCGATTGCAGCCGTTCATCGTTTCAACGCTGAACGATCTGCTCGAGCCGCTGGGGATTCTCGCGCGTAACGATCCCAAAGTACGGACCCTCGAGGGGCTCGACCAGCGTGTGGACGTGCTCGCCGGCGAAGTGCCCGAGACGATCCCGGTCACCGAGCTCGGTATCGACTACGACGTCGATGTGCGTCACGGGCAGAAGACCGGCTTGTTCCTCGATCAGCGCGAGAACCGTGCCGCCGCCGCCCAGTACGCGCGCGGGCGGCTGCTCGACTGCTTTTCCTACAATGGCGGTTTCGCGCTGGTGCTGGGACGGCAGGCCACCAGCACCATCGCCTTCGATGTTTCGGAAGATGCGGTGGTCCGGATCAGGCAGAATGCCGCACGTAATCGCGTCGCCGTGGATGCGCGAGCCGGGAACGTCTTCGACGAGCTGCGCGGGCTCGATCGCGTCGGCGAACGATTCGACACCATCGTGCTCGACCCGCCGGCCTTTGCCAAGAACAAGGCCGCGGTCGCCAACGCCCGCGCCGGTTACAAAGAGATCAACCTGCGCGCGCTGAAGCTGCTGAATCCCGGTGGAACACTGGTCACCTGCAGCTGTTCGTACAACGTGAACGAGGCGATGTTCGGCGAGATCGTCTACGACGCGGCAGTGGACGCGCAGGTCCACGTCACGGTGCTCGAGAAACGCATGCAGGGTCGCGATCATCCGGTGATGCTCGGCGTGCCGGAAACCTACTACCTGAAATGCTTCATCCTGCGGAAGCTCGCGTGAGCGGATCGACTTCGCCGCGACAGGCAGCGCTGGCGGCGAAGGCGTCGTTACGCCGAATCGCCCGATCTCCCCAAATCGACTACAGCCACTACCTGCGAGCCGACGGTCCGTTCGTGTTCCTCAACACCGGCACGGCGCCGATGCGCGCTGTCGCCACGTCGATCTATCGAGAGCAACGCGATCGCTGGAAGATCGGCGACGCGATCGAGTTTGCGAGTCTTCTGATAGCTGATCGCTGCTTCGAGTTCAAGGCGGTCGGGATCGAAGTGCTGGCGCGATTCGAGCGCCACTTCACGCCGTCGCTCCTGCCAGTGCTCAAGCGGTGGCTGGCGAACGGTCTGGCGGCCAACTGGGCGACGACGGACTCGCTGTGCGGCGCACTTCTCGGTCCACTGATCGTCCGGCATCCGGGACTCGCGGATCGCCTTCAACCATGGACGCGGCATCGGAGCTTATGGGTGCGCCGCGCTTCCGTGGTCGGGCTGATCTCGTCAGCGCGGAAGGGCCGGGCCCTCGATCGGCTGTACGACAACGCTCAACGGCTGCATTCCGACGACCACGATCTGATCCAGAAAGCAGTTGGCTGGACGCTGCGCGAGGCCGGAAAAACGGACATGCCGCGTCTCGAACGCTACCTGCGCGATCACGGACCGTCGATTCCACGGACGACGGTTCGCTACGCCATCGAGCGGTTTCCGGACGGGAAGCGGCGTGCGTCGCTGGCCGCCACGCGGGCCTGAAAGGCCCGCGCCACACGCGGAGTAGACCGACGTAGGGCGGCTCTTTCGGGGCCGCCTGGCCGCGGGCCCGAAGGCCCGCACGATAGGTGCGAACATGGGCGCCGAACTGATGTGCACGGTCCGGGTCAAGGGAACGACGACCGCGGGCAAAGCCAGGCTGGAGACCGAAGTCCTGCACTTTCGCGGCGGTGACGTCAGGCTGGCGATTCCGTTCCGAGACATCAGAACGGTCGTCGCCAGATCCGGAGCGCTGAACGTCACCTCCACCCACGGAACGGCGTCGTTCGCGCTCGGAGACGCCGCCACCAAGTGGGTCGAGAAGATCAGGAATCCGCCGTCCCGCCTGCAGAAAATCGGCGTGAAGCCCGAATGGTCCGCCTGCGCGATTGGCGTTGACGATGCAGCGTTCCTGAAAGAGCTCGGCGGTGCGTGCGCGCGTCTTTCGATCGGTCATCTCGGGAAGGGTTGCGACGCGATCTTTTTCGGCGTCACTCGAGAAGGCGACCTGTCACGCCTCGGGAAATTGAAGAGGTCACTGAAGCCGAACGGCGCGCTCTGGATTATCCGGCCGAAGGGACGTCCAGAAATCTCCGAGCGAGCCACCATGGCCGCGGGCAAGGCCGCGGGCCTGGTGGACGTGAAGGTCGTCGGCTTCTCGGCGACCCACACCGCGGAAAAATTCGTCATCCCGCTTTCCGCGCGAGGCGCTCTGGTGTGACCGGCACCAGCGACAAGCCGAGCAGCGACGCCCGTCCCTGGCTGATCGCCACCGCTGCCTACACGGCGCTGACGGTCGTCTACCTCTGGCCGATCATCACGCACCTGTCGTCAGCGTTTCCGCACGATCCCTACGACTCGGCGCTGAACGCGGTGATCCTCTCCTGGGAGGCGCACGGCGTTCCGCTCAGCCAGGCGTGGTGGGACGCGCCGATCTTCTGGCCGGCGCACGGGGCGCTCGCCTTATCCGAACATCTGCTCGGCATCAGCCTGTTGACGACGCCGTTGCAGTGGCTCGGAGCATCGCCGCTGACCGCCTCCAACATCGCGTTCGTGTGCGCATTTCCGCTGACGGCGCTCGCGGCGCACGCGCTCGCGTTTGCCTGCGTGAAGCGCCACGACGTCGCCGCGATTGCCGGATGCACGTTCGGCTTCAGTCCGTATCGCGTTGGCCAGTTCGCCCACCTTCAGATGATGTGGGTGTTCGCGATGCCGCTGGCGTTGATGGCGCTCCACCGCTTCGTCGATCACGGTCGGCGCCGCTGGCTCGTGTTGTTCGGCGCAGCCTGGCTGCTTCAGGCGGCGGCGAACGGCTACTTCATGCTGTTCTTCCCTATCCTGGTCGTGGCGTGGGTGCTTTGGTTTGTTCGCGACATGAAGAGCGTCGCCTTGATCGCCGCGGCCTGGCTCGTATCTACGCTGCCGCTGGTGCCAGTCCTGTGGGGTTACCAGAAGATTCATGATGCGATGGGGCTCAGCCGCAGCATCAACGAAATCGAATCGCTGAGCGCCGACATGACTGCAGTCTTCGCGGCGTCGGCCGATTCGCTGGCCTGGCATTCACTCTCGCGATGGTCGCGCCCCGAAGGCGAACTCTTCCCCGGTCTGATCTGCATGGTCCTGGTCGTGGCCGCGATCGCGCTCGCCGCCTGGCATTTTCGATCGCAGTCAAACCCTGACGCGGCCGGCTGGCGGGTGGCGAGAATGATCACAACGACGCTTGGGTCGGTGTTTCTGGCGATCGCGATCAGCGTTCCTGTGCTCGGTCCATGGAAGTGGACCATCGGTTCGGCGACGATCGTTTCGGTCGCTGCGAGTGATAAGCCGCTGTCCATCGCGGCGGTCTTGTTTCTCTGCGCGTTTGTGACGCTGCCCGCGTTCCGTTTGGTGTGGCGACGCCGATCGGTGTTCTGGTTTTACGTGTTCGGTGCGGCGGCGATGCTGGTTCTGAGTTTTGGTCCGCGGCCGTCGTTCGCCGGTACGCCGGTGCTGTTTCGAGCGCCCTACGCGTGGCTGATGGAACTGCCGGGCTTTTCGGAGCTACGCGTGCCGGCACGATTCGGCATGCTGTTCATCATGTGCCTCTCGGTTGCGGCGGCCATCGGTTTCGCGCGGTTGACGTCGGGCCTGTCGGCATCGACCCGTCGTGCCATGATCGCCCTGGTGCTGCTTGGAGTGCTGGTCGAAGGCTGGCCCCGGATCACGATGACGCCACCGGCGTCACCGATCACCGCACTGTCCGCGATCCATGATGACGCGCCGGTGATTGAACTGCCGCTCGGGAGTACCGAGCACGATTCGGCCGCGGAGTATCGGGGCCTGGTCCACGGACGGCCGAGTATCAACGGCTACAGCGGCTATGACGCGCGCCACTATCAAGCCCTCAAGATCGGGTTGCGTCTGAACGACGGCGCGGTGCTCGACGAACTCGCCCGCGATCGCGACATCATCGTTGCCGTCGATCGTCACGACGAATTCGACCGATGGACCGGCGTGGTCGGGCAGCGTCCGGTGATTGCCGATGACAGCGACTGGCGACTCTATCGGATTGCGGCCGGTCGCGGGGCGCCAGTGCAGACTGGCGCGCCCTTGTCGATTCAGTCGGTGACCGCAAACTTTCGTAACGAAGCCGTTGGCCAGATGCTCGACGGCAAGGCCACCACCGCCTGGAGCACCGGTCAAGTGCAAGCGGGGAACGAAACGGTGCTGATAGACCTCGGACGTCCGCGCGATGTTACAGGTCTCGCCCTGGCGCTCGGCCCGTTCGTGCTCGATTTTCCACGAGCCCTCCTGATCGAGTGTTCGGCCGACCAGCAGCAGTGGACCGAATGCTGGCGCGGCTCTTCGACGGCGCTGGCGATGAGGGCGGCCATCGATGCGCCGCTCAGCCCGGTGATCCGTATTCCCGTGACGGCGACGGCTGCGCGGTACCTCCGGCTTCGTCAGACGTCCGCCGACCCGACAAACGGGTGGGCGATCGCAGAGCTGACCGTATTGGGCCGCTGACGGCGGCGCGGAACGCGCATGCTATAGTCGAATCTGCCGCCAGGGGTATCCCCGCCAGCCGGGATTGAGATAAACCCTTGGAACCTGATCCGGTTTAAACCGGCGGAGGGAGTGCGGAGATGTCCGAGTTCGCCACAGCGTTTCCCAATTCAACCAAAGTATTCGTCGATGGCGCGCAGGGCGTTCGCGTGCCGATGCGCGAGATCACGATCGCCGATGGTGCCGCCTCGGTTCGTGTGTACGACACCAGCGGCCCTCAGGATCACGACGTCAAGCTCGGCCTCCCGAAGTTGCGCGAACCCTGGGTAGCGTCGAGACGCGCCGCATCGAAGAGGGGCGAGGCCGTCACCCAGCTCCATTACGCGCGCAGAGGCGAGATCACGCCCGAGATGGAGTTCATCGCCATCCGCGAAGGCCTGCCGGCTGATTTCGTTCGCGACGAAGTGGCGCGTGGACGCGCCATCATCCCGAGCAACATCAACCACACCGAGCTCGAGCCGATGATCATCGGCCGCAACTTCCTGGTGAAGATCAACGCCAACATCGGCAACTCAGCGGTGTCATCGTCGATCGAAGAGGAAGTCGCCAAGCTGCAATGGGCGACGCTCTGGGGCGCCGACACAGTGATGGATCTCTCGACCGGCAAGAACATCCACGAAACCCGCGAGTGGATCGTGCGCAATTCAGCGGTGCCGATCGGCACTGTGCCGATCTACCAGGCGCTCGAGAAAGTCGGCGGCCGCCCGGAAGATCTCACCTGGGAAATCTATCGCGACACGCTGATCGAGCAGTGCGAGCAAGGGCGTGGACTATTTCACCGTGCACGCCGGCGTGCTGCTGCGTTACGTCCCGATGACCGCCCGCCGCGTCACCGGCATCGTGTCGCGCGGCGGCTCGATCATGGCGAAGTGGTGCCTCGCGCATCACCAGGAGAACTTCACCTACACGCACTTCCGCGAAATCTGCGAGATCATGCGCGCCTACGACGTGTCGTTCTCGCTCGGCGACGGCCTGCGTCCCGGGTCGATCGCCGACGCCAACGACGAAGCCCAGTTCGCGGAGCTCAAGACGCAGGGCGAGCTCAACGCCATCGCCTGGGAACACGACGTCCAGGTGATGAACGAGGGTCCCGGTCACATCCCCATGCATCTCATCAAGGAGAACATGGAGAAGCAGCTCGAATGGTGCAAGGAAGCGCCGTTCTACACGCTCGGGCCGCTGACCACTGACATCGCACCCGGGTACGACCACATCACCTCCGCGATCGGCGCCGCGATGATCGGCTGGTACGGCACGCGCGATGCTCTGCTATGTGACGCCGAAGGAGCATCTCGGTCTCCCCAATCGCGACGATGTGAAGGCCGGCGTGATCGCCTACAAGATCGCGGCCCACGCCGCCGATCTCGCGAAGGGGCACCCGCGTGCGCGCGAGTGGGACGATGCGCTGTCGAAGGCGCGATTCGAGTTCCGCTGGGAGGACCAGTTCAATCTGGCGATCGATCCGGTCACCGCGCGCTCGTATCATGACGAGACGCTTCCGGCGGATGGCGCCAAGGTCGCGCACTTCTGCTCGATGTGCGGGCCGAAGTTCTGCTCGATGGAATTGACGCAGCAAGTCCGTGACTACGCGGAGCAGGGGATGAAAGAGATGTCGGTCGAGTTCAGGAAGGCCAAGGACATCTACGTGAAGATCTGATGGCGTTCGCCGTCCGCCATTTTGTCGCCGCTGCGGCGCTGCTGGCGGCGGCGGCATACGTCTCGATCTACGGCCGCCTCGATTCGATCCAGCAGATTCGCTCCGACGGCTACAGCTACTACGTCTACCTGCCCTCTGCGTTCCTCTATCACGACGTCACGCTCGAAAAACTGAAGGACGACTGGTACGGCGGTCTCTATCCGGAGTTCACCGGGATTCGCCGCTGGCCGGTGACCAACCGGCTGATGAACCTGCACCCGATCGGCACCGCGGTGTTGATTGCTCCGTTCTTCCTCGCCGCCGATCTCCTGAGCCGCTGGTCGAACCTGCCGCGCGACGGTTTCTCGCTGTACTACCAGCATGGCGCCGCGATCGCCGGCCTCGTTTATTTTCTGCTCGGGCTCGCGATCGTTCGCCGGATGCTGCGCGAACAGTTCAGCGACGGTGTGGCGCTGGCCACGCTGATTTGCCTGACCTGGGGCACCAACCTGTTTCATTACGGCGTGTTCGACGGCGTCTTCAGCCACGCTTTCGCGTTCTTCCTCGTCAGCCTGTTCGTCTGGCAGGTGGAGCAGTGGTGGGAGCGGCCGACGGTGTGGCGCTCGCTGGCGATCGGCGCGATCGCGGGACTCAATTTCCTCGTCCGCCACACCAACGCCATCTTCGTACTGGTGCTGCCTTTGTACGGCATCGTGCACTGGCGCGACGTCAGCGCGCGGGCCTACGAGCTGGCGCATCGATGGCGGTTGCTCGCGGCCGCGTCCGTGGCGGGCCTGTTGGTTTCCCTGCCGCAGCTCGCACTCTACAAATGGATCACCGGCCGCTGGTTCGTGAATGCCTACGACACCCACGACATGGGGTTCGATTTCGGCTCGCCGCACCTGATAGCGGTGCTCTTCAGCACACAAAAGGGATTGTTCTTCTGGTCGCCGGTACTGCTGCTCAGCGTCGCCGGGGTTTTCCTGGCGCGCGGCAAGACGCGCGCGTTAGTGCTTCCAGCGGTCGTTCTGTTCGTCTTGCAGACCTATCTGATCGCCAGTTGGGCGGTGTGGCAGTTCGGCGCGAGCTTCGGACACCGCGGTTTCACTGACGGCTTCGCGCTGGCCGCACCTTTCATCGCGTCCACGTTCGAGTGGGCCTCGCACCATCGCCGAGTCGTTCCGCTGGTCGCCGTGGTGGCGACGGCAGCGGTGCTCCTGTCAGTCGCGCAGATGTTCCAGTACTGGCTCGGCATCCTTCCGCTGGCCGACACCACGTGGGCGCAGTATCAGGAACTGTTTCTGAAATTCCGATGACCCGCCGCTGGATCGTAACTGCGGTAATGACGTTGGCGTCGGCGGCTTGCCTGGCCTACCTCTACGACCCGCCGTGGATCAGCGACGTCACCTCGGGGATGCGCGCCTGGGAAGAGGATCCACCCGGCACGCGCTTCCGCTGGACGACCGGCCGCGGCACGTTTTTCATTCCCGCCGCCGCGACTGAGATGACCCTCCCGATGCGCGCCGTGTTCCCCGGACCGAACGGTACTCCGGTGAAGGTCGAGGTGAGGGCCGATGGGAAATTAGTCGGCACGGTGGATTTGATCGACCCCGCTGCATGGGTGAAGACGAGACTGGCGCTGAGGCCGGCTCAGGGAGGACGTCGCTACCGACGCATCGATGTCGGCGTCTCCCGCGTGGTGCCGCCCTTTACTTTGGGCGTAATGGTTGGAGTGGTCGCGACGCGCTGAAGATCTCAGGAATTGTGGATTTGAGTACCTGAGGATTTATTTGAGAAACTTCGGGCGAGCTGAGTCGATCGACTTGGCGAGCTTCGATAGATCCAAAGATTAGATCGAAAGACAAATCCTCAAGTCCTTAGATCCTCAAATCCTCAAATCTCAACGGTCTCGCGCGACCGGCACTATTTGAATGAGCGTGGGAAACCGCGCCGGCTGCCCGCCCGGCTTCGGGTTCGGATAGCCTTGTGAAATGTCCGACTGAAAATCCTTGATCGTGACCCCGGGCGGGAACGCCATCGTGGTTTCGTTGTACTTGCCCACGTCGAACTCGTGCGTCGCGGGGACTTCGTAGACCAGCTCGCCTTTGTCCTTCAGCATCGTCCGGTAGTACGAAACCAGATCGACAAACGACGCTGCCGAGCCGAAGATGTAGTAGCGCTGGCCGCGACCGGCGTCGTACGAACGAATGAACTGCGCGCCCGGGAAAACGGGGATGCCGAGCGTGGCCTCGGAAGGGGCCGCTTCGGCGGCCGCTGCTGGCTTCGCCGGTTGCGCATCGTTGGACGGGGCAGGCTGTTTCGGTGCCGTCGCCGGCGGCGGCGCCGGCCGGCTGGGCGGCGGCTGAACCCCGCTGCCGGGGCGGGGAAATGGCTGCGGAACCGGCTGCTGCAGCAAGAATGAGTTGTGAACGTCGGGTCGGCAGAGACCGCATGGTGACGATCTGGCGGGCTCCGCGTGCAAAACGATCCCGACAACGAGCGCGATCAACATGACACCGATTATAAGCCTTCGTGATTTCTGTCGCGCCAACGAGGATTCCCTGCTCGAAACGATTGAGGCGCTCGTCTCGCTGGAGTCGCCGACGACGGATAAAGCCGCGGTTGATCGCTGTGGCGCGGAGCTGGCGAGACGGCTGGAGGCGGCCGGCGGCCGCGTCACGCGGCTGACGAGGCCGGACCGCGGTGATCATCTGCTCACCGAATTTGGCTGCGGCGCGTCGCAGGTCCTCCTCCTCGGCCATTTCGATACCGTCTGGCCGGTCGGACAGCTCGAGCGCATGCCGCTCCGTCGATCCGACGGGCGTTTGCACGGCCCCGGCATCTTCGACATGAAGGCCGGCATCGCCATCGCCCTGCTCGCCACTCGCGCCTTGCTCGAAACCGGCGCCTCGCTGTCGCACCGCATCGTCATGCTGTGGACGACTGACGAGGAGATGGGCAGCGCAACGTCGCGCGCTGCCATCGAGGACGAAGCCCGGCGCAGCGACGCCGTGCTGGTGCTCGAGCCATCGCTGCCGGGCGGGGGCGTCAAAACCGCGCGAAAGGGCTGCGGCAGCTATCGGATCCAGATCAGAGGTATCGCCGCGCATGCCGGCATCGAACCACAGAAGGGCGCAAGCGCCATTCAGGAACTGGCGCACCAGACGCTGCGCATCAACGCCTTGCAGGATCTGTCGCGCGGTGTATCGGTGAACGTCGTCCAGACGTCGGGCGGCGTCAGGTCGAACGTGATTCCAGACGAAGCGCACGCCGTTGTGGACGTCCGCGTTCCAACGCTGGCGGCCGCCGCCGAGATGGCGGCGGCGTTCCGGGATCTTCGCCCCGTCGATGAGCGGACCACCATCACGGTTGACGGTGGCTTCGACCGGCCGCCGCTGGAACGGACCGACCTGGTTGCGCGTCTGTACAAACAAGCGCGTGATGTCGCACGCGAACTCGGCCAGGATCTGGCCGAAGGCGGCACGGGCGGCGGGTCAGACGGTAACTTCACCGCAGCGTTGGGGATACCGACACTGGACGGTCTCGGGGCGATTGGCGATGGCGCACACGCCCTGCACGAGCACGTCGAGGTGGCCACGTTGACCGATCGTGCCGCGCTTGTCGCCGGACTTGTCGCGCGTCTCGGGCCGCACTATGACTAATATCGTCAAAACCGCGCTGTTGCTTGGCGTTCTCACCGCGCTGATGATGTTCATCGGCGGCGCACTGGGTGGCGGTCAGGGCATGGCGATTGGCTTTCTCTTCGCTGTCGCCACCAACTTCGGCTCGTACTGGTTCTCGGACAAGATCGTCCTCCGCATGTACAACGCGGAAGAGGTCGGACCTGGTCATCGTTTGTATCAGACCGTGGCGCGTCTGGCACAGAGCGCCAGCCTGCCGATGCCGCGCTGCTACATAATTCCGGATCCGTCGCCGAACGCGTTCGCCACTGGTCGCAACCCGAACCACGCCGCGGTCGCCGCGACCGCAGGCATCCTGCAGATCCTCGACGATCACGAGCTCGAAGGCGTGCTCGCCCACGAGTTGTCGCATGTCAAGCACCGCGACATCCTTATCAGCTCGATCGCGGCCACGCTGGCGGGCGCGATCATGATGGTGTCGCGTTTTGCGATGTTTTTCGGCGGCAGCCGCGACGATGGTCGGGAAGGTGGGAGCCCAATTGCGATGATCGCGACCATCGTTCTTGCGCCGATCGCGGCGATGCTGATTCAGGCCGCGATCTCGCGGTCGCGTGAGTACGACGCCGACGCTGGCGGCGCGGCGATGGCCGGTGGACCGCTCGGGTTAGTGAGCGCGCTGAAGAAGATCGAAGCCGCGTCGAAGGTTGTGCCGCTCGACGCGAACCCCGCGACGGCGCACATGTTCATCATCAAGCCGTTCAATCCATCCGCGCTGCTGGGACTCTTCAGCACACACCCGCCGACCGAGCAGCGGATCCAGGCGCTCCTGCGGTCGTAAGGAATCAGAGAGGGCCGAGCGGCCGAGCTTGCTCGGCGGTCCGGTCGCCTCTAAGCCGTCGTTCGCCGAGGTGGCCGACTGTGGTCGCAGAACCACGCTGACCGCTGGCGTACCTCTTGCTGCCTCTCAATCTGACGGAGGCCGTTGTGCACGTAGACGATCTCGATATCGCACCGAGCAAGATTGGCGAATCCGCGCAGCGCATCGTCGATCGAGCGTTCGAGGAAGCGCGGCGACGCGATCACGCGCTTCTCACCAACGAACATCTGTTTCTGGCATTCACTCAGGTCGAATGGGACACCTTCGCCGGGGTGATGCGCGATGTTGACCTGAACCCGCACGTCGTCCTGCAGGCACTGGAGGAACATCTCCACACGATGCCGTCGTTCCAGACTCACGACCTTCGTGTATCGCCCGCGACCAAGCTCGTCCTCAAGCTGGCTCTCCATCACGCCAGCCGTGCCGGACGTCAGCTCGTTGAAAGCATCGACCTGTTTTCTGCCTTGTTCGAGGAAACACAGGGCGTCTCGGGATCCATCCTCCGGCGGAACGGTGTCGAGCCGGATCTGCTGATGACGCGGCTGAACAGCCGGATGCGCGACCTCGAATTGCGGGAAGAGCGGCTGAAGAAACGCTTCGAGCTGCCGGCATTCCTCAAACATTTTGCGACCAACCTGAACCTGTTGGCGCGTCAGGAGAAGTTGCCGCCGGTGTTCGGGCGCGACAAGGAAATTCAGCAGGTGCTCGAAATCCTCTGTCATCGCGAGCGCGCCAACTCGGTGATGCTGGTTGGCGAACCCGGCGTCGGCAAGACCGCGATTGCCGAAGGCCTGGCCCACCGGATCGAGTTCGAGCCTGACACGGTACCGGTCCGACTGCGCGACTGCCAGGTGGTCAACCTGCAGATGAATTCGATGGTCGCCGGAACGATGCTGCGCGGCATGTTCGAAGATCGGATCCAGAACGTCATCCGCGAAATCAAGGAGCGGCCCAACCTGATCCTGTTCGTGGACGAGGCGCATACCATGGTTGGCGCCGGCTCCGCGCTCGGCGCTCCGTCGGACGCCGCGAACATCTTCAAGTCGGTACTGGCGCGCGGGGAAATCCGGATGATCGCGGCCACCACCCTGAGCGAATACAAGGAATACATCCAGGAAGACGAGGCGTTGGCGCGGCGTTTCAGGTGTGTCATGGTCAACGAGCCCAGCATCGAGGAAACGCGACGGATTCTCTACAGCCTGCGTCCGCGCCTCGAACGCAACTACTCGGTTCGGGTCCTCGACGAAGCGATCGACGCCGCGCTCGATCTGGCGCCGCGCTACATGCGGCACCTGCACCTGCCGGACAAGGTCATCGGCTGGCTGGACACCGCGGCCGTGCGTTCCGAGATCGATCGCCGCCGCGAGGTGCGCGCCGAGGACGTGGTGGCGGTCATCTCGCACGTCGCGCAGATCCCAGAAGACATGGTCTTCCGCGACGTGACCGAGCGTTTCGCGGACATCGAGACCCGGCTGCAGCAGCGCGTGGTTGGCCAGCGCAAGGCGATCGATGCGGTTGCGCGTCGTCTGGTGCTGAACAAGGGTCCGTTGAAGGACGGCTTCGATCGACCCGACGGCGTGCTGCTGTTCCTCGGTCCGACCGGAGTCGGCAAGACCGAGCTCGCCAAGGCGGTCGCGGAATACCTGTTCGGCGACGACAAGAAGATGATCCGCGTCGACATGTCGGAATACCAGGACGGCGCGGTCTCCATCGACAAACTGATCGGCATGCCCCGCGGCATCGTCGGCAGCGAGCGCGGCGGAGTGCTGACCAATCAACTCAAGGACAATCCGTATTGCGTCGTTCTGCTCGACGAGGTCGAGAAGGCGAGCCCGAACGCGCTCCATCTCTTCTTACAGGCCTTCGATGAAGGCTGGCTGACCGATGGTCGCGGCAAGCGCGTCTACCTGAGCGACGCGATCGTGATCATGACCTCCAATCTTGGCGCTGAGAGCTTCAGAAAACTCACCAGCCCGCTGGGATTCCTGCAGAAGACGATCGGCGCCGATCAGGTCGAGGTCGAGGTCATGCGCGAGCTCGAGCGTCGCTTCCCGCCGGAGTTCCGCAATCGCATCGACGAAGTCATCGTCTTCGCTCCGCTCACTCACGAGGAAGTTCGCGAAGTCGCGAAGCACTACCTGCAACAAGTGACGACGACGATGGCACGGGCGGGAAAGACGCTGGCGGTCGAGGACGCCGCACTCGAGATGGTGGTGGCGAAAGGCTACAGTCTGGCGTTTGGCGCACGCATGCTGAAGCGTGTGATCGACGAACAGATCAAGGTGCCGATCAGCGCGCGGTGGAAGGACGGCTCGCACTTCGACGTCAAGGTGGTGGACGGCCACATCCTCGTCGAACCTGGCGTCGCGACCGTTGCCACGGCGAGTAATGCCTTAGCGCTCGGCGACTTGACGTAGCGATGCTGTAGTGTCCGCCTTCAGGTGGACCGTGTTGGACCGTAGTCTCCGCCTTCGGGCGGGCCTGGTCTTCACCACGCGAAGCCGACCTGTTCGGCCTCGGCCTCTTCCGGCGGCGCTTCCTGGCCGGCGTGCTTGCGCGGCGCAAGGCCGTAGCGATTCTGGAGGGTCCGCACCATGCCCTGGACTTCCTGCCGGTAGGCAGGCGGCGGATATTTTCCCCGATAGAGCTTTTCGAATCGCGGCGTCATCGCCGGGAATTCGCGCTCGATGAAACGCATGAAGTGCGTCCGCGTCCCGTCCTGCAGGTACATCACGTTGCAGCCGACGAAGCGGGCGCCGTGATCCGCGATCGCCTTGATGGTGCGTTCGATCTTGCTGCGCGACGAGGAGAAACCGGGGACGATCGGCGCCATCAGGACGCCGACATTCACGCCGCCATCGGCAAGCTGCCGCACCGCGCGCAGCCGCTGCAGTGGATGTGCGGTGCCCGGTTCGAGCTGGCGCCAGGCGTCCTCGTCAACGGTGGGGATGCTCATGTAGACCGCCGAGCGTGCGGCGCGTCCGTGTTCGACGAGGACGTCGAGGTCGCGCACGATCATCGGGCCCTTGGTGATGAGACCGATTGGCGTCTTCGCGCGAGTCAGCGCCTGAATAGCCTGGCGGGTCAGCGTGTAGTGCCCTTCGATCGGTTGATACGGGTCGGTCGCTGTCCCGACCGCCACCTGTTCGCGTACCCACGACGGCCGGTCCAGCTCGCGTGCGAGGACTCGCGTCAGGTTGTGCTTCACCAGAATTACCGACGCGAACTCATCGTCGGTGTTCATCTCGAACTGGACGTGATAGCGGCGGGCGAAGCAGTAATGGCAGCCGTGCGTGCAGCCGCGATACGGGTTCAGCGTCCACTTGAACGGCATCCCCTCGACGCGGTTCAGCGCCGAACGGCACGTCACCTCCTGGTAGCGGGCGGCATCGGCGCGGCGATCGGCCTCGGTCAGGGCAGCGGTGCCACCGGCCTTGACGGTTCTGGCGATGTCGCGCGTCGTAGGTCTGGTCGAGCCGAGGTCGAAGAGCAGGGGGAAGGAAGGCATGGGGCCGAACTCTCAGGGAAACAGAGGCGATTCGCCTTTGTTTCGCCTATCATCCGGCCCGGGGCGCCCGGTGTCAAGCGCGATGATTCAGTGCGGTTTGGTGCTCGGAGGGCGCTTGGCGCCGGTCTGCGTTTTGGGTGCTGGCTTGCCTGCGGCCGCGCTTCCCGTGCTGCCGCTTTTCGCTTTTGACGCAGATGGTTTTGCCGCCGCCGAACTGCCGGATGCCGACGCGCCGGTGGACACACGGGAGGAGTGCTTGGCGCGAGGATGCACCGGCTTCTTGGGTGCGGCTTCCGCGCTCGAACACATCGCCACTGCGGCAATCAGAGCGGCCAGCAACGGCTTCAACGTCTTACCTGTCATCGGTCACCTTTCACAAACATGTGGAGAATTGTCTCGTACGATATCGCATTCCCGCGCCCACGGCGACGATTTCTTAACGCCGGGCTGCTACAGCAGGTAGGCCAGGGCGAAGCCGATCTGGGCGACGAACATCATCCGATACATGTGCGCCCACGAGACGTGGTTTTCCTCCACCGCGAGATCCTCGGGTCGCCGAAGCATCAGGTAGCAGACATACAGTCCGTAGCAGGTCATCACCAGGCCGAGCAGTTGCAGCAGCCAGAAGTTGCCGGTCAGTACTCCGATCCAGGCGCCGACCGCGATCATGATGAACGGAATGACGAACGACGGCGAAATCATCCAGGCAGCGCGACGTACGCCGTACTGAATCGGCAGCGTGCGGCAACCGCCCTGTCGATCGCCCGCCATGTCGGCAAAGTCCTTGGTCGTCGTCGCACCCAGCAGAAACAACCCGAAGATGGCGCCGATGTACCACGGCTCGACGCCGACGATCGTCTTGACCGACGACCACCCGGCGACTTTCAGCAGCACTCCGCGCGGGATCGCGATCGTCACGTTCGCCCAGATGCCAAGGCGCTTGGTACGCAGCGGCGGTACCGAGTAGATGTAGGTGAAGACCACCGCCGCGGCGACCAGCCAGAAGCACTCGTGGCGTCCGCCCGGCGCGACCAGCCATGCGAGTGCCAACGCCGCGGCATAGGTGATGACGGTGAACGTCCACACCTGCGGAACCGAGAGGCGCCGGCTTGGCAGCGGCCGCTTCGGCTTGTTGACGCGGTCGATCTCGAGGTCGTAGATCTGGTTCAGCGCGTTGTTGCCGGCATTCAGCAGCGCCGCCATCGCCGCACCGATGATCGGCGCCACGAGCAGAGAAGGCGTCCACGCTTCGCGAGGCGCGGCGCCGACCGCGGTCAACGCGCCCGAAATGAAACCAAGCGCCGGCGCGACCAGCGTGAACGGGCGCGCGAGGTCGACATACGCCCGGACCCTCACGCCATCGCCACGATGACGGCCGCGGCCACGGCGGTGTTGATGAAATTGAGCATGTCGTTGTTGAGAATACCCGGTCCTTCGAGCGTCGCGCCAAGCGCGCTTTCGACCAGCGCCCCCACCGTCGCTCCGACCACGATCGTCAGGATCCATGAAGCGGGCGCCAGTCCGGCCGCGACGCCGGCAGCGGCAAGCGCGAGCGCCGCCACCAGTCCGGCCGCCGTCCCCTCGAGCGACATCGCTCCAGGAGTTCCTGGCGGGACTCGCCGGAGACTGGTGACGAGAAACGTCGAGCGCCCCCACGCCTTGCCGATTTCACTGGCGACGGTGTCGCTGCCGCCGGCGGTCAACGCCGCTACCAGCGCGATCGAGGCCGTGCCGGCATCTGGAGTCGTCGCGACTGCGATGGCCGCCAGCACGGCGACGCCGCAGTTGGCGATCGCGTTGCCGGCGCCGCGGCGGCCGCCGCGCTCCTCGGCAATGCCGAGCAGCGTCTTGCGCTCGAGGCCGAGGCGCGAACTCACCGACGCCAGCAGAAAGGTGATCATCAGCAGCACCCAGGCGCCGCCGCCCGCGCCGGCGTAGATGATGACGCCGATCGCGAAGCCGGTGACTGCGCCCGACACTGAGACTGATCGAGCGCGATAGCCCGCCCAGGCGGCGACGGCGTTGGCGGCGACCGCCCACGGCAGTATTGAGGAGATCGCCGCTGCCCATGCGTCGATCGACGCGCGATCCATCAGACTCACAAGCCACATCACGAATCCCGCGGAGAACGGAACGGAGATGTTGTCATCGAGCCGGATCGGGATCGACTCGACCAATGCCGCGGTCATCGTGGCGATGAGCGGCGCGACGATCGCAAACGTGAGCGAGGGCACCGGCACGACCGCCGGTCGGGTCCAGAGTTCGAGCGCGAGCGATCCAAAACCCCCGAACACGATGAACGCCAACGTCCCGGCAACACTTTTCTCGCGATTCCATGGCAGTCGGCGGCGAAACGCAGAGTTCGCAGAGAGCGTAGAGAACCCCAGGGAACTTGACCCGGTCACCTGGCGACCGACGAGCGTGGCGGCGCCGTCGCCGAGTGCGAGGATTCCCCACCCGGCCGCGGCGATATCCGGTCGCCGCGGAAACGCCAAGACCAATCCCAGCACCGCCAGCGGGTAGAGGACAATGCCGAGCGGGAAGCCGCGGGCCTCGTCGACGGGCCGGTACAGACGGTGGCCGCCCACCCGCGGCAGGATCAGGAGATTGAAGACCACCGCCGACACCGCGAACGCTGCAGCCTGCCACCAATTCAGCACGCGCAGCAGCAGCGCGAAGGTGACCGACCCGATGTGGATCCATTGGCGCACGCGTTCGGAGTATTCCGTCACGCGCCCGCGTCCTTCCGGTTACCGGCCGCATTCACGATCGATGCGACCGTGCGCCGGATGCCCTCCTCGAGCGGCGTGATCCGGTAGTCGAGCTCGCGAATCGCGTCGGCGCTGTCGAGCGGCCAGTCGTGCCTGAAGATGTCCACTGCGCCCGTGGTCACGAGCGGCGTGCCGCCGAGTGCCGCCGCACGGACTTCCTCGACCCGCCCGAGCGCATGGGCGAGACCAAACGGGATACGCATCGGCGTGCCGCGTCCTGTCAGCGCCGCCACGATCTCGAACACGCGCGATTGCGGGACGTTTTCCCCGCCGAGCGCGTATCGCGCTCCGATGCGGCCCCGTTCGATCGCCGCCGCCGCTCCGGCCGCGACATCGTCCAGATACGCGTACGACCAGAGGTGTTCAGGTCCGATCAGGCCCGGCAGCCGATGCCGGAGATGGTCCGAGATGAGACGGCCGACCAGATTTCCTTCGGTGAACGATCCGGGACCGTAAAGGACGCCTGGATAGACGCGAACCATGGGGCAACCAGCCGCGACGGCAGCGTCGGCGAGCCGATCGGCAACGACCTTGGTCCGCTGATAGTCGTTCGCTTCGAGCGGTTCGCTCCGGCCACTCGGCGGCAGCGCGAGAAACGAGGAGGTGTAGACGAGGCGCGGGATCCGCAGAGACGTCGCGACATCGATCACGTTGCGGAGGCCGCCGACGTTGATCTCGTCGAAGTCCGCCGATCGACGGCGCCAGATGCTGACGAGCGCGGCGGAGTGCGAGATCGCGTCGCAGCCGGCGGCGGCGCGTTCGAGGGCTTCGCGATCGCGGATGTCGCCGTCCACTGCCGTTCCCGGCAGCCGGCTGCGGCTGGCGCTGCGCCCGAAGATCACCAGCCGGTGCCCGCGCGCCGCGAGTGCCTCGACGAGGGCCCGGCCCAGATAGCCGGTTCCGCCCGTCACCAGCACGTTCATGGCTGGGTGCGCCAGTACTCGAGGAGATCGTCCAGGGTCTGCTCGAGCGGAATCGTCGGCGTCCACCCCAGCTCCCGGCGCATCCGGTCGGCGTCGCCGACCACGAGGCGCGCGTCGTTCGGCCGGTAGCGCGCCGGATCCACCGTCACCCTGATCGCCACGCGAGCGCGGGCGAGCAGGAGATCCAGCAGGCGGCGAATCTGAATGGCGCGTCCGGAGCACACGTTGTAGTGACGCCGCGCCTGGCCTCGCTCGAGGATCAGTCGATACGCGCGCACGGTGTCCCTGACATCCGTGAGATCGCGCTGCGCCTCGAGATTGCCCACGGCGATCTCCGCCTCGCCGCGTCCTTTCTCGATGTCGGCGATGCGACGGGCGAAGCCCGATGCGACGAATTGTGAATCCTGTCGCGGACCGAAATGGTTGAACGAGCGGGCGATCGTGACGGTCAACGCGTCACTGGTCCGCTCGCCGAGCATTTCCTGCGCCAGCTTGCTCACCCCGTATGGGCTGTCCGGCAGGAGTTGATGATCCTCGGTCAACGGATCGTTCGACGGTGCGTACACCAGGGCAGAGCTCGGAATCATCACGCGGACCGGGGAGTCGGTGCGTTCGAGCGCATCCAGAAGGTAGTGCGTCGCGCGGACGTTGGTCGCCAACGTCTCGCAGGTCGTATCCCAGGACCGGCCAACGTGGGCGGCACCCGCGCAATGATAGACCGCTGAAGGCCGGATTCTACCGATCGCTTCCATGACCGCCGCGGCGTCGAGCAGATCGACCCCGTCCCATCGTGTGCCAGGCAATGTCCGCGCCGGTGCGGCGCCCGGCCGGCGCCACGCGACGATGTTCGCCTGGTCTGTGGCGAGAAGATCGAGGAGGTGGCTGCCGGCGAAGCCCGCTGCGCCGGTGACGAGGATCGGGCTCGACATCGTGTACTGACTAGTGAGGCGTGCTGCCGAGGGCCCCGTTGAAGGGCGAGAAGTTCCCGAGGCCGGCGAGCGTGAACGAGAGATAGAAGCGGTGATCCGACGGGAGCGCCGAAAAAGAGTTGAGGCCGTAGTTGTAGGTCTGGTACTGCATCGCGATGCCGCAGCACTGTGAGTTGTAGAACACCGATACTTGCTGCTGAACCATTAGTGAGTGCAGGACATCGTAGTTGAAGTTGTAGACCGCGCCGACTTTGTTGTCGGCGGAGTGTGCGTTGAACGACGTGTTGATGTAGTGGTCGAGCTGGTCGGTTGTGTCGAAACCGGGCAGGCCGGCGATAAAGGCCTTCTTGCTCCAGCCGATCATGGTCTGGAAGCGGTTGGTCCACGAGTAGCTGCCCTGTACGGAGACAGTCCGCAGTTCGAGGTAGTGCGAATCGATTTCCGCGCTGACCGTGGCGTTGAAATCGTTGGTCGGCAGCGCCCGGACGCTCAGCGCAATCGGTGAATAATTACTCTCAGGGGCCAGGCCGGTGGTCTGGTATTGATGGTCGTAGATCGAAGCGAGCGGGTTGTTGTAGTACGACTGGGTCAACGAGACGTCGATAATTTCGCGCGACTGAGCCGGAGCGCCGGGCGTCTGCGACCGCTTGGCAAAGAACCGGTTGTTCAATCCGTAGGTCAGCTGTGTGCCGGCCACCACCGAGTCGATGGAGTCGAACTGGATGATCTGGTTGATGTCGTTGGTGCCAGACGTGTACATCACGTTCACGAACGGTTCGACGGTGTGCTTGAACTTCTCGGCGTAGCCATTGTCCGGTGTGTCCCACACCCGATTGAACACCGGCCCGGTAATCTGCGACTGCACGGTGAAGAACTGCCGGTTGATCGGCACGTCCACCGGAATGCTCTGATTATTGGGGTCGAGGCTGCGGGTGTAATAGGTGTCTCGCCAGCCCACAGTGGAGTTGACGGTGAACCACTGCCATTTCTTGAACGGGTAGCGCAGTTGCGGGGCGACGTTGACCCGGCCCAGACCGGAATCCACGTTGCCGGCGACTTCGTCCTTGGTCTCGCGCAGCAGGCGTGCGAAGTCGACGCCGAAAGAAAAGTACGCCGGCGAATCGCCGATCGGACGCTCATTCCTCGCGAACGAGACCTGGGGCCAGCTGCCGGACAGCGCCGATTGGGTCTGTGAATAAAAGAACTCGTCGTGTTCGACGGTGGCGTTCATCGTGTACGAGCCCCACCCACCAACGACGTTGGCGCCGAAGGTGCGGTCGTTGCGCGAGGTGTCGTAGATGTTCGTGTTGAAGGTCTGTGATGTCTGGATGCTGGAGAAGTAATTGACGTTGGCGCGAGCCCGCAGGTTGCCCGGCAGTTGCTGGTTGGCGCTGCCGCGAATCTCGTAACTCTGGCTCGCGTCGAGCTGCGAGCCGCCGTCAGCGGAATAGTCGACCGCTTTCTGATCCAGATAATACGCGCGGATGTTGCCGTTCTCGCCGGGGCCGTAGTTGTAACGGTACTCGCTGCCGGCACCCTGTCCGGTCTTCGAAAACCAGTCGTGATAGAACGTCGCGTCCTGGCTGCGATTGATCGCCCAGAAGAACGCGTTGTGCAGCGACGTGCCAGTCAGCGTCGATGTGCCGAACGCCGGAATCAGCAGACCGGTGGCCCGCTGATCCTTCTTGGTCGGGTAATAGAGCACAGGAAGATAGAACATCGGCACACCCTTGACCTCGAGAATCGCGTTCTTGAGGATGGTGTAGTGATCGAGGTTGAGGATCACGGTATCGGCGTGCAGGTCCCAGCGCGGCGTCGGCTGGACGCAGGTCGAGAAACCGCCCTTGGTGATCTTGTATTTCTTCGGCGCCACCTTCTCGATGACGTCGCCGAAGAAATAGACCGTGTTGTCCTGGACCACCATCGGCGGCGGCGCCATCGCGCCCGGTCGCGGCGCCGGCGGTTTCGGCGGTTTCATGGTCGAGAAACCGTAGGCGTTGTAAAACGTGCCGAGGCCGGTCTCGGTGTTGATCTCGGCGCGTTCGGCGGTGATCCGGTTGTCGCCCTGCGCGAACAGCACGTTGCCGATCAGGATGGCGCGATGTTCGTCCTGGAACATTTCTGCCTCGTCAGCGTGAATGGCCAGGCCGTCGAGTCGGTGAATCTCGACGTTGCCGACGCGCTTCATGTGATTCTCGCTGATGCGCTCGATCGAATCGCTGATTTGGGTCTCGCTCTGAGGAGTGGCCGGAGCCGGTTGCTGGGCGCCGGCGGATGCTGCACGCAGGGCGAGGGCGCAGACGCTCAGAATGCGGAAGCACGCTCTGACCATGTAAGGGGACCGGGTATCGAAGCGTATCACGAGGCCCGCAGACGCTTCAGGACGTCCCCGAGCAGGAAGATCGATCCAGCGACGACGATTTGCGGCGACAGCCGCCAGGCGATCGCCAGCGCTTCGTCGAGCGACGCTTCGATCGTGATCGGCAGATCGGGCGCGATGGTTCGCGCGAGCTCAGCCAGAGCCGCAGGCTCGGCCGAGCGCGTGTTCGAGGCCCGGGTGATCACCAGATGGCTCGCTGACGGCAGCAGCGCTGCGAACATCCCGTCGACATCCTTATCGCGCATCGCCGCGAACACCAGCGGGCGCGGGCCCTCGCCCTGTTCATGAAGGTAGGACGCGAGCGCGGCGGCGCCGGCCGGATTGTGCGCCGCATCGAGCAGCGCCTCGCGCCCGTCTGGCAGACGGCGTCGATCGAGGCGGCCCGGCCACTCCACGTGCGCGAGACCGTCTGCGATCGCGCTCGGCGGGACCGCAACGCCGAGGCCGTCCAGTATCGTCAGCAGGCGCAGCGCGACTGCCGCATTGCCGCGCTGATGCGCACCCGCAAGGCCGACCGCAAATCCGTCCACGTCGCGGGCCGTCGTTTCGACCAGTTCGGCGTGCCGCTCGCGCGCGATCGCGGCGATCGAATCGTGTGCTTCCGGATCCAACTCGCCGATCACCACCGGCACACCGGGTTTGATGATGCCCGCTTTTTCGAAGGCGATCTCTCGAAGCGTGCGGCCGAGATACGCCTGATGATCGAATCCAATCGAGACGATCGCGGTCGCGACGGGCGACACCACATTGGTGGCGTCGAGCCGACCGCCGAGGCCGACCTCGAGCACGGCCACGTCGACCCGCGCGCGCCGGAACAGCTCGAAGGCGACCGCCGTGGTCACCTCGAAAAACGTCGGCTGAACCTCCAGCCCGCCGTCGGCGCGCAAACCGTCGATGACATCGCGGACGTCGGCCACGACCGCGACCAACGCGTCCTGACCGATCGGTCGTCCGTCGACGACGAACCGCTCGGTGAGGTCGATGAGATGAGGCGAGGTGTAGCGCGCCGAGCGATGACCGGCGGCGCGGAGCGCACCGTCCACCATCGCGGTGACCGACCCCTTGCCGTTGGTGCCGGCGATGTGCACGGACTTGAACGTCCGCTCGGGATGACCAAGCCGGGCGACGATGGCGGAGATGTTCTCGAGGCCGAACTTGATCCCGAACTGTTCGAGGCCGAAGAGATACTGGAGCGGATCCAACTTACGCGGGCGTCGCCGGCGCAGCCGGGACCGGCGCGGCGGTTTCAGCCGGCGGGACTGCCGTGACCGGGGACACACCCACGGCGCCCATGAATCGCAACGCGCCGGCGATCACCGCTTTCATCTCGCGGCGGTCGACCACGAGATCGAGCATGCCCTTGTCGAGCAGAAACTCGCTGCGCTGAAATCCTTCCGGCAGCTTCTGGCGGATGGTCTGCTCGATGACTCGTGGACCGGCGAAACCGATCAGCGCCTTGGGCTCGGCGATGTTGAGATCCCCGAGCATGGCGAAGCTGGCGGTGACGCCCCCGGTGGTCGGGTCGGTGAGAACAGAGATGAACGGCAGGCGCGCGCGATCCAGACGCGCGAGCGCGCCAGAAATCTTGGCGAGCTGCATCAGCGACAGCGCCCCTTCCATCATCCGTGCGCCGCCCGAGCAGGCGACGATCACGACCGGCATGCGCCCGGCGATGGCGCGCTCAATCGCGCGGGTAATCTTCTCGCCGACCACCACGCCCATGCTGCCGCCGATGAACCGGTACTCCATCGCGGCCACCGACGTCTCGATTCCGTCGATGGCGCCTGACGCGGTGATCACCGCGTCCTTCATGCCGGTGAGCTCGCTGCTGGCCTTGAGGCGGCTCTGGTAGGACTTGGTGTCGGTGAACGCGAGCGGATCGGTCGAGACCAGATCCTGGTCGTACTCGGTCCACGGGCCGTCGAACAAAATCTGCAGCCGCTGCGAGGCGGTCAGGCGGAAATGGTGCGCGCACTTCGGACACACACTCAAGTTGGCTGCGAGATCCTTGTTGTAGATCACTTGCGCGCAGCCGGGACACTTGACCCACAGTCCTTCCGGTACCCGGCTCGGCTTCTCTTTCGCCGCCGAGGCCATCGGCTTACGCGTTTTCTTGAACCAGGCCATCACTGCGAGCTTAGCATTTCAGATTTCAGAATGCAGATTTCAGATTTAGCTTCAGATGTACGTTCGCACCTCGCACCTCGCACCCTATTTCGTCCTGGGCACGTAGTACCGCGTCCCAGGGCCCATGGCGCGGATCTGCTTGATGAGATCGTCGAGCGCTTCGTCGCTGGCATCCGAGTCGAACTGCGAGGTTTCGACGACCAGCAGCGGCGTCGTCGTGTAGTGGAAGAAGAAGTGGTGATACGCCTCGTTCAACTCGCGCAGGTACTCGTCGTCGGGCTGAAAGGCGACGGCTTCCGCGTCCATGCGCCGGCTGTGGACGCGGCGGAGCAGCACGTCGGTCGGCGTCTGCAGATAGACGACGAGGTCGGGCGGCGCGACGTCGCGCGCGAGCAGCTCGTAGAGCCGCTGGTAGATGAAGAGCTCGTTGTCGTCAAGGTTGAGATACGCGAAGATCTTGTCCTTGTCGAACACGTAGTCGCAGATCGTGGTCTGGCTGAAGAGATCGGCCTGGCGCAGCGCGGTCTGCTGACGGTGGCGTCCGAGCAGGTAGAACAACTGGGCCTGGAGGGCGGCGCCGGGACGGTCGGCGTAGAAATCCGCGAGGAACGGATTCTCGGTCTCCTCGAGCACGACCGCGGCGTCGAGCCGCGTGCCGAGGCGCTCGGCCAGAGCTGTTTTACCGGCGCCGATCGGCCCTTCGATCGCGATGTAGCGGAACGGCAAGGCGGGCCGATGATATCATCGCGCGGTGAAGATCGAACGTCTGGAGCTCCGCCTCGTGCAGCTCCCGCTCGTCCACTTCTTCGAAACCAGCTTCGGCCGCATCTACGACAAACACTTCATCGTCGTGCGTGTGGATGGTGACGGCCTGGCCGGTTACGGCGAGTGCGTGGCCGATCAGGATCCGTACTACAGCGCCGAAACCAACGCGACGGCGTGGCACATCATCGAGGAGTTCATCGCGCCGCGTGTCGTCGGCGCCACGTTCGCGCATCCACGGGATGTGTTCGCCGCGCTGAAGCCGATCCGCGGTCACAACATGGCCAAGGCCGCGGTCGAGATGGCGGCGTGGGATCTCTACGCGCGACTGCAGGGCGTGCCGCTCAGCCGGGTACTCGGCGGCACTCGCGAGCGAATCGCCTCTGGAGTGTCGATCGGGATTCAGGATTCGCTGCCCGAGCTGGCCGCTGCAGTGAAGCGCGAGCTGGCCGCTGGCTACCGGCGGATCAAAATCAAAATCAAACCGGGCTGGGATCTCGACGCCGTCGAAACCGCGCACGCCTGCGTCGGCGACGTGCCGCTGATGGTGGATGCCAATGCCGCCTATACGCTCGCGGACATGGAGCACCTCGCCAAACTCGATCGGTTCGATTTGATGATGATCGAGCAGCCGCTCGACTACGATGACATCGCCAACCACGCAGTCCTGCAGCGGCGGTTGAAGACGCCGATCTGCCTCGACGAATCGATCAAGACGGTCCAGGCCGCCGAGGGCGCGATCGCCGCGGGGGCCTGCCGCATCATCAACATCAAGCCGGGGCGTGTCGGCGGCTTCACCGAATCGATCCGGCTGCACGACCTGTGCGCGGCGCACGGCATTCCGGTCTGGCACGGCGGGATGCTCGAGTCCGGCATCGGTCGCGCCGCCAACATCCACCTGTCCACGCTGCCGAATTTCACGCTGCCCGGCGACATCGCCGCGAGCAAGCGCTACTTCAACCCTGACCTGATCGATCCACCGATTGAAGTTGCCGCGGACGGCACCATCGCGGTGCCCGATGGTCCCGGCCTGGGCGTCGCCATCGACTTCGATCGCGTCGAGCGCGCCACGCTCCGCCGCCTGGCGGTGCCCGCGTCTGCCGGAGGAGTCCAGCCCTGACGTGGTCCGTCCGGCGAGAGAAACTTTCATGAGCGCGATGAAACGCACTGCGGTCGTGCTGTGTGTGCTGGCCGCGTCGGCCTGCGCGTCGGCGCCGCCAGCGCCGCCGGCGCCGGTCAAGCCGACCGGGCCAAGTTTCGAGCAGAAGATGGGGTGGATGCTCCGTCTCGAGGATCAGCGTCTGCTTCGGGATCCGGGTCCGACGCTGGCGCCGCTGCCGCCGCCCGCCACTGCCAGCGGACAGCCTGCCGCCGCAGCACCGGCGACGCTGCCGCCCGATCTGGTCCGCCTGCTGTCCGACGAGGAGGCGCGCGTGCGCCGTCGTGCGGCGCTGGCGATCGGGCACGTCGGCCTTGCCGAGGGTGTTCCGCCGCTGATCGAGGCGCTCGCGGACACCGACGCGGAGGTCCGGCAGATGGCGGCGTTTGCGCTCGGTCTGCTCGGCGACAAGCGCGCAGTCGATCCGTTGATCGCGTTGCTCGAGGATCCGGCGGCGATCGTTCAGGGAAGCGCCGCTGAGGCGCTCGGTCTGATCGGCGAACCCGCGGCGGCAGCACCACTCGGACGCTTCGTCGCGCGGGTTGTGCAGTCCACCACATTCGCGCAGGTTCCCGGCGACGATGACGACCTGCGTCGCGATACGTCCTCGTCAGCGTGCCGCCTGGCGATCTACGCGCTGGTCCGGCTGAAGGCGTACGGGCCGTTGGCCTCTGGAGTGCTCGACGGTTCGGCTGAGCCTCGCGTGAAGTGGTGGCCGGTCGCGTTTGCGTTACAACGCCTCGAAAACCCGGCCGCGCTGCCGGCGCTGATCACGCTGGCCAAGGATCCGAATCCCTACACGCGCGCCTTTGCCGTCAAAGGACTGGGCGCACTCAAGGATCGCGCCGCGCTCCCGGTATTGATGCCGCTTCTTTCGAGCGGCGAACGCAACGTGCTCGTCGAGACTGTGCGTGCGCTCGGGCGGATCGGCGATCCGTCTACGGCCGAGCCGCTCATGCGCCTGATGAACGACCCAACGGTCGATCCGACGGTCAGGCTCGAGGCGGTCGGCGCCATCGGCGGCGTCCACGTGCCGGCCGTGTCCGACGCGCTCATCGACGTGCTCGCCGACCCGAGCCCGGCGATACGGAGCGCCGCCCTCCGCTCGCTGTCGAACTTCGACAGCGAGAGCTTCGTGATCCTTCTCTCCGGCCTCGACCCCGACACGCACTGGCAGGTGCGTTCGACGCTGGCCTCACTGCTCGGTGGGCTGACCCTTGAATCGGGCCTGCCGCGCCTCGAGCTGATGCTGAACGACAGCGACCAGCGTGTCCTGCCGGCGGTGTTCGCGTCGCTCGTCAAACTGAAAGCGCCGAACGCGTCCACGGTCCTGTTCGAGCACCTCAAGGCCGACGATGCGGTGGTGCGGGCGGCGGCTGCGACAGGCCTCGGCGAGTTGAAGCCGCCAGGCACCGCCGTTGCCCTGGCGGAGGCGTACGACTTCGGCCAGCGCGATCCCAACTACGGTGCACGTGCGGCAGCACTGGCGGCGCTCGCGAAATACGATCCGGCGTCGGCGATTCCGGTGCTGAAGCGCGCGTTCGCGGACAAGGACTGGGCGGTCCGGGTGCGGGCGGCAATGTTGCTGAAGCAGATCGATGCCGCCGCGGGCGCTGACGCGGACGCGCTCATACGTCCCGCGCCGACGACGGTGGCGGCCGATCTCTACACCTCGCCGAAGCTGGTGTCGCCGCCGGTCTCGACCCAGGTGTATCTCGACACCGATCGCGGCACGATTCAGATCGAGCTCGCAGTGAACGAGGCGCCGCTGACGACACAGAATTTCATCAACCTGGCGCTCAAGGGTTATTTCAACGGCTTGAGCGTGCATCGCGTGGTTCCCGACTTCGTCATGCAGGATGGCGATCCCCGCGGCGACGGCGAGGGCGGACCCGGCTATACGATCCGCGACGAGTTCAACGAGCGGCCGTACCTGCGTGGCACCGTGGGCATGGCGCTCGATCCGTGGCCGGACACCGGCGGCAGCCAGTACTTCATCACCCACTCGCCGCAGCCGCATCTCGATGCGAAGTACACGGTATTCGGACAGGTGATCGCCGGCATGGACGTCGTGGACAAGATTCAGCAGTGGGATGTCATCCGCCAGGTTCGCGTCTGGGATGGCGTCACGATGACGAATCGTTAGACACGATCAACGCAGAGACCGCTGAGAACGCAGAGGCTGATACTTCTGCGTTTAAAGTCGTGATCGTCGGATTGGCTGGTTGATCGGAAGGAAATTCGCTGAGGGAAATTGAAAAGGGGGCGACGGCCGCCCCCTTTTATCGACGGGTGAGGTCAGCTTAACGCTTCTTGCCGGCCTTCTTCTTCCCGCCCTTGGCTTTCTTCGCCATTGTCTGTTATCCCCCCCTTCATGTTGGGATACTGCGAGAGCGCTCACGCGCATCGCGGTGGCTGCCGCCTGGCACGCTCACCCGATGTCGGCGCCCGCCGCTTCGGGGCATCTTCCGAATCTGCGTGCAGACTCGAAAGAGTGAGCTCAACTTTTCAGTTGGGCTTCACTAGGGATGGTCTAAGTCCGCCACCCTCATACCAGATGTAGATTATGAACCTCTGCACGACAGTGTCAAGCACAATGTGCATGTAAAAGTCAAAAAATCGTTCGTCGCGCGCCGACTCACATGCTGGTGCGCAGCGTTTGTTTTTCGCCGTGACGTTCGAGCGCGAGCGCGATCAATCGATCGAGCAGTTGCGCGTACGACACACCGCTCGCCGCCCACATCTTCGAGTACATGCTGATCGTGGTGAAGCCGGGAATGGTGTTCAGTTCGTTGAGATAGAGCGCGCCGCTGTCACCGGCGAGCAGGAAGTCGACGCGGGCCATGCCGGCGCAGTCGAGCGACGTGAACGCCTTGACCGCGAGCGCACGAATCTCGTCGGCGAGCGCCGGTGGGAGCTCGGCTGGAATCACTTCCCGCGATCCGCCATCGAGGTACTTCGCTTCGTAGTCGTAAAACTCGCGTCCGGGAATGATCTCGCCGGGCAGCGACGCTTCCGGATCGTCGTTGCCGAGGACGGCGACCTCGATCTCGCGGGCCTGCGGCACCGCGGCCTCGATGACGATTTTGCGATCGAACTCTGCGGCGAGTGCAATCGCGGTCCGCAGCTCGGTGGCGTGCTTGGCCTTCGAGATGCCGACACTCGATCCGAGGTTGGCCGGCTTGACGAAGACCGGAAATCCGAGCCGGGACACGACCGTCTGCATCACCGACGCCTCGTTGCGCAGCCAGTCGCGCTTGCGGACGACCTCGTAGTCGCAGATCGGCAGCCCCCGGGCGGCGAACGCCAGCTTCATCGCGGCTTTGTCCATGCCGACCGCCGACGCCATCACGCCGGAGCCGACATAGGGCACGTTGGCGAGCTCGAGCAGGCCCTGCACGGTGCCGTCCTCGCCGTAGGGACCGTGCAGCACCGGGAACACGACGTCGAGCGCCAGCCCGGACACGACAGCCGGCTGCTCGCGCTGACGATCGATGGTCATCAGCGTCTCGGCGCCCGGGTGCGCGACCAGGTGCGCCTCGCGGGTGCGGTCGGTCAGTTCCTTGCGATTGGAGTGGATCACGTCGGCGGCGGAGACCAGGGTCGGCGGACGTTCGGGCAGCGCCCAGCGGCCATCCTTCTCGATGCGGATCGCGATCGGATCATAGCGATCGCGATCGAGGTTCTGGAACACCGCCGCAGCGGAAGCGAGCGACACTTCGTGCTCGCCGGAGCGACCGCCGTATATGATTCCTACTCGGAGTTTTTTCATGGTTTTCACCGCCGATTCGACACAAAGGACACTAAGGACACAAAGCCAAAGCCGTACAGAGCTCAGAGAAATTGTAATGACCCTCTGTGTCCTTGGTGTCCTTTGTGTTGGATCGGCGCCTCGGAGCAAATTGTAGTCTCTACGCGATGCCCACTGAGTTCAGTTTCGAGGTGACGCACACCGACGGCGCCGCACGCCGCGGCCGGATGCAGACCGCGCACGGGCCGGTCGAGACGCCGGCGTTCATGCCGGTCGGCACGCAGGGCGCCGTGAAAGGCGTGACCCATCGCGATCTCGAATCGGCCGGCGCCGAGATCCTCCTGAGCAACACCTATCACCTCTATCTCAGGCCCGGCGACGATCTGATCGCGCGTCGCGGCGGACTGCATCGCTTCATCGGCTGGAACAAGCCGATCCTGACCGACAGTGGCGGCTACCAAGTCTTCAGCCTCGCCGATCGCCGCACGGTGGACGAGCAGGGTGCGCACTTCCGCTCGCACCTCGACGGCTCCGCCCACCTCCTGACGCCGGAGAAGGCGTCCGACATTCAAGCGCAGCTCGGATCGGATGTCGCGATGGTGCTCGACGAGTGTCTGGCGCATCCGGCGGATGAATCGGCCGCGCGACACTCGATGGAGCGCACGCTGCGGTGGGCGGCCCGTGGACGCGAACGCTTCCTTACGATTCAGTCCGGTCAGGCGGCGGGCGTCCTCGCGACCAATCCCGGTCAGGCGCAGTTCGGCATCGTGCAGGGCAGCGTCTTTCCCGGACTGCGCGAGGAGAGCGCGCGCCAAACGGTCGAGATCGGCTTCGAGGCGTATGCGATCGGTGGCCTGAGCGTCGGCGAACCGCCGCCGGTCATGTACGAGATGGTGTCCCGCACGACCCCGGTGCTGCCGGCGGATCGCCCGCGTTACCTGATGGGCACCGGAACGCCCGAGGACCTGATCGAATCGGTGGCTCGCGGGATCGATCTCTTCGACTGCGTCCTGCCGACCCGCAACGCCCGCAACGGCCAGCTGTTCACCAGCGAGGGTCGCCTGAACATCAAGAACGCGAAGTTCGCGGAGGACGACCGCCCGCTCGATCCGACCTGCGGCTGCTACACCTGCCGCACCTGTTCGCGCGCCTATTTACGCCATCTCTTCATGGCCGGCGAAATCAACTCCGCTACCCTTAACACGTTGCATAACCTGAACTTTTACCTTGACACCATGCGTCGGATTAGGGACGCTATAGCGTTTGGGCGGTTTGAAAGTTTCAGGCTAGCGTTCTACCGGAGCTTGTCCCGCCAGCCGCACATTTCATGATGATTCCCGAGTTTGGTCCCGTGTTCGCCATGGGCGCGACAGCTGAGGGCGGAAGCCCTCTTCTGCAGGTCGTGCCGTTTGTCCTCATCCTGGGGATTTTCTATTTCATCATTCTGCTGCCCAGCAAGCGTAAACAGCAGAAGGTGCAGGAGTTCCTGGACAGCCTGAAGGTGAACGACAAGGTCATCACGACGAGCGGGATCTTCGGGCAGGTCACTCGTCTTGGCGATCAGAGCGTGCAGCTGCAAATCGCCGACAAGGTGAGAATAGAAGTGTCCAGGGCGGCTATCGGCGGCCTGCAGGGTCAACCGCCGGTCGTCGAGCCAGACAACCCATAAAGAAGAGAGGCCGGGGACGTTTCCCGGAGCAGTGCTATGACGAACCTTCGCTGGAAGGTCCTCACGATTTTCGTTGTTTTCGTCGTGTTCTTCGCAGTCGGGGTCTATCCCTTGATCGCCGAACGCTACGGCATCCATTCGCCTGCGTTGTTGATGGACAAGCAGCTGAAGCTTGGCCTCGACCTGAAGGGCGGCGTCCACCTCGTTCTCCGCGTCCAGACCGACGACGCCCTGCGGCTGACCACGGAGCAGGAGATGGAGCGGCTGCGCGAAGAGCTCAAGACCCGCAACATCTCCTACACGACGATGGATGCGCCGGACTCGACGCACTTCAAAGTGGACGGCATCCAGCCGGCGAACGATGCGGCATTCCGGACGGCCGCGGCTGAAGTGCAAACCAACTTCGATCGAAGCGCCGGCACCAACGGGGCCTACACCTTTACCTTGAAGCCGAACGTGCAGGTGAACCTGCGCGACGAGGCGGTGGTCCAGGCGCGGCAGACCATCGAACGCCGCGTCAACGAGCTGGGCGTCACCGAACCGAGCATCGCGCAGCAGGGCACCAACGGCGATCAGATCCTGGTGCAGCTGCCCGGTGTCACCGACGTCGAGCGCGCCAAGGAAATCATCCGCTCGACCGGGTTGCTCGAGCTGAAAATTGTGGAGCAGGGCCCGGCGCCGACCAAGGACGCGCTGCTGGTCAACAATCAGGTCCCTCAGGGAATGGAAGTGATCCCGGGCGCGACCGGGACTCCCGGCGACGCCAACACGGTGTTCTATCTCGTGAAGAAAGCGGCGGCGGTCACCGGTCAGGATCTGCGTAACGCGCGCGGATCGCTCGACGAGAACAGCCAGCCCGCGGTCAGCTTCACCCTGAGCAACGAAGGCGGCCGCAAGTTCGGCAAGGTGACCGGTGAAAACATCGGCCGCCAGCTTGCCATCGTCCTCGACGGCCGCGTCCAGTCGGCGCCACGGATCGACGGGCGGATTTCGACCGAGGGCCGCATCACCGGCAGCTTCACGCAGGAAGAAGTGCAGAACCTGTCGCTGATCCTGCGGTCCGGTGCGCTGCCGGCATCGCTGACCTACCTCGAAGAGCGAACGATCGGGCCGAGCCTCGGCGCCGACTCGATCAAGTCCGGCGTGCTCGCCTCGGTCGTCGGTCTCCTCCTCGTCGTGTTCTTCATGCTGGTCTACTACAAGTTCTCCGGCGTGAACGCGGTGGTCGCGCTGATCTTCAACCTGGTGATCCTGCTCGGGCTGATGGCGTATATCGGCGCGGTGATGACGCTGCCCGGCATCGCCGGCTTCGTGCTGACGATGGGCATTGGTGTCGACTCGAACGTGCTGATCTTCGAGCGCATCAAGGAAGAGCTTGCGGCGCAGCGCGGCGTGCGCGCCTCGATCAACGCCGGCTTCGGCCGCGTGTTCTGGACGCTGGTGGACACCCACCTGGCGGCGCTGATTTCGTGCGCGTTCCTGTTCCAGTTCGGCACCGGGCCGATTCGTGGCTTCGCAATCACGCTGGTCATCGGCCTCATCTCGAACCTGTTCACGTCGATCTTCGTCTCGAAAACGCTCTTTGAAGTGGAGCTGGCCGGCCGCGGTCAGGCCGCCACGCTGTCGATCTAGCCATGCAAATCTTTCACAACACCAAGTTCGACTTCCTGAAGTGGCGCTGGCACGCCATCGCGGCGTCCTGGATCATCATCATCGCGGGCATCGCGGTCACCGTGACCAAGGGCATTCCGCGCGGCGTCGAGTTCGCCGGCGGCACCGTGGTCATCGAGCAGTTCGATCAGCCGGTCTCGGTGGACCAGGTCCGCACGGTGCTCGATCGCAACTACCCGGGCGGCGGCGGCAACGCCGTGGTGCAGGCCTATGGCGATCCGGCGCAGCGCATGGTCATGATTCGCGTGCCCGAAGTCGGCGCCGAGCAGGGCGCGTCGCTCAGCACGACCGCGGCGGCAGTCGAAGATGCCTTGAAGAAAGGCAATCTCGGCACGCCGAAGCGGCAGGGCGCGGAAATCGTCAGCGGCACCGTCGGACGTGAAATCGAGTCCAAGGGGCTGCTCGCGACGGTGCTGTCGCTGGTCGGCATCCTCGCGTATCTCGCCTTTCGCTTTCAGTTCAGTTTCGGCGTCGGCGCGGTCGTCGCGACCATTCACGATCTGCTGATCACGATGGCCTTCCTGGCGTTCTTCCGCTACGACCTGTCGCTCAACGTCATCGCCGCGATCCTGACGATGACCGGCTACTCGACCAACGACACGATCGTCATCTTCGATCGGGTGCGCGAAAACATGCGCAGCATGCGGCGCGATTCGCTGCACGACATCATCAACGTGTCGGTCAACCAGACCCTGAGCCGGACCATCATCACCGCGGGCACGGCGCTCCTGACCGCGCTGGCATTGTTCTTCTTCGGCGGCGAAGTGCTGCACGGCTTCGCGTTCACGATGGTCGTCGGCATCATCACCGGCACCTACTCGAGCATCTTCATCGCGGCGGCAACCGTCAGCTTCTGGCGTGGTTCGGCGCCGACCCGCGCCGCCGCTCACGCGCCCGGCGGCGCGATTGCCGACACACCGCAACAGCCCGCCCGTCGTTCGAAACCGCAACGGAAGGCACGGGCTTCTTAAAGTTAGAAGTACGAAGTGTGAAGTAAGAAGTATTTTTGGATTTCAACTTCTTACCTCTCACTTCCCACTTCTAACTTCCAACAAGTGACAATGCCGACGACTGTGCAAGCGGCCCTGTTGGGGATCGTGCAGGGGCTCACTGAGTTCCTGCCGGTGTCGAGCTCCGCGCACCTGATTCTGGCGCGTGCGTTCTTCGGGTTCGACGGGGACAAGTTCGGGCTGGCCTTCGACGTCGCCTGTCATGTCGGCACGTTGATCGCGGTGTTGATTTACTTCAGGAAGGATCTGGCGCGGATGGTCGCGGCGCTGCCGCGGCTGTTCGATCTGTCCGATCTGGACGCGCGGCTGATCTGGCTGATCGTGGTCGGGACGGTTCCGGCGGTGATTGCCGGTCTGTTGTTCAAGCATCAGATCGAAGATCACATGCGGACGCCGACCATCGCCGCCGAGACGCTGGCGATCGGCGGCATCCTGCTCGCGTTCGCCGAGCGGCGCGGCAGCAAGACGCGGACGGAGAGCTCGCTCACCTTCGGCGAGGCGCTGTTGATCGGCTGCGCGCAGGCGATTGCGCTGGTGCCCGGGGTGTCGCGATCGGGAGCGACGCTGACCGTGGCGCTGCTGCTGGGACTCCGGCGCGGCGAGGCGGCACGGTTCATTTTCCTGCTGGCGATTCCGGCGATCCTCGGCGCCGCCGCCAGCGAGGGACCGAAGCTGCTGAAAGCCGGACTTGGCGACGAGGCGTCGTTGTTCGCGATCGGCGTGGTCAGCTCGGCGATCGTCGGCTACGCCGCGGTCAAGTATTTCATCCGGTATCTCGCGAACCATTCGCTCGACGTGTTCGCCTGGTATCGTCTCGCGCTCGCAGCGACCGTGGTGGTGTGGCTGATTCGCGGGTGATCGCCTATGCAGTGGCTGCGCCGGAGCTTCATCACCGGCTTTTTCGTCGTCGTGCCGCTGTTCATCAGCGTCGCCGCGATCGTCTGGGTCTTCGGCGTGGTCGATGGCCTGACGACACCGCTGTACGACCAATTGCTGGGCCGGCGGATTCCAGGGCTCGGGGCGGCGTCCACGGCGGTGGCGATCGTGCTGGTCGGCGCCTTCGCCCGCAACGTCATCGGACGCCGGGTCCTGGCGACCGCCGAGCGCTGGTTGCTGAAGGTGCCGGGATTCCGGACGATTTACGCGCCGATCCGGCAGTTGATTGCGGCGTTCTCTCCGGACAACGAGTCCGGCTTCAAGCGTGTGGTGATGGTCGAAGATGCTCGCCGCGGCTACGTGCTGGGATTCCTGACCCGCGAGTTCACGATCGAGCGCGCGACGGGTTCCCAGACGCTGCTCGCGGTGTACGTGCCGACTAATCACCTCTATCTGGGCGACATCGTGATTTGCGAGCGCGAGCGGGTCAGCTTTCCCGACATTTCGGTCGAGGACGGCATCAACATTTTCCTCACCGGCGGCATGGCGCTGCCGGGCCGCCTGCGCTTATAATCCGACCTTTTGTGCGAGGTGCAATGAGTGTGACGGTTCAGAAACTCCTGGGACGGCTTGCCGTTCCGATGTTCGGCGTTCTCCTGTGCGCGGTCCTGCTGGCCGCGTCGCGGCCGGTGCTGGCGGCTGGTGGCCAGCCGGCGAGCCAGGCTGAGAGCGCGTCCGCGCATCAGGGCGGCGAAGCGAACCTGGTCTTGCCGGATCTGTCCACAGTCGATTTCCACGGCATCAACGGCCGGCTCCTGCTCATGAGCGGGCTCGTGGTCTGTGCACTCGGTCTGCTCTTCGGACTGATGACGTTCATGCAGTTGAAGAACGCGCCGGTGCACGCCTCGATGCTCGAAGTCTCCGAGCTGATCTACGAGACCTGCAAGACGTATCTCGTGACGCAGGGCAAGTTCATCCTGCTGCTCGAAGTGTTCATCGGCACGATCATGGTGCTGTACTTCGGGTTGCTCGAGCGGCTCGAACCGATCCGGGTCGTCATCATCCTGCTCTTCAGCCTGATCGGCATCGCCGGCAGCTATGGCGTGGCGTGGTTCGGCATCCGGGTCAACACCTTCGCCAACTCGCGCGCGGCGTTCGCCAGCCTGCGCGGCAAACCGTTCCCGATCTACGCGATCCCGCTGCGCGCCGGCATGAGCATCGGCATGCTGCTGATCAGCGTCGAGCTGCTGCTGATGCTCAGCATCCTGCTGTTCATCCCGGGTTCGCTCGCCGGTCCATGCTTCATCGGTTTCGCCATCGGTGAGTCGCTCGGCGCCGCGGCCCTGCGAATCGCCGGCGGCATCTTCACCAAGATCGCCGACATCGGGTCGGACCTGATGAAGATCGTCTTCAACATCAAGGAAGACGATGCGAGGAACCCGGGCGTGATCGCCGACTGCACCGGCGACAACGCCGGCGACTCGGTCGGGCCCGAGCGCCGACGGCTTCGAGACCTACGGCGTCACCGGCGTCGCGTTGATCTCGTTCATCCTGCTCGCGGTTCGCGATCCGAAGGTCCAGGTCCAGCTGCTGGTGTGGATCTTCGTGATGCGCATCGCGATGATCATCGCCAGCGGCCTGTCGTACTTCATCAACGAGACGATCGCCAGAGGCAAGTACGAGAATGTCGACAAGATGAACTTCGAGGCGCCGCTGACCTCGCTGGTGTGGCTCACCTCGTTCATCTCGGTCGTCATCACGTATCGTGGTGTCCTACTTCCTGGTGCCGGATCTCGGCGACGGTACGCTCTGGTGGAAGCTCTCGACCGTGATCACGTGCGGCACGCTGGCCGGCGCGATCATCCCGGAACTGGTGAAGGTGTTCACGTCGACCGAGTCGGGTCACGTCAAGGAAGTGGTGATTTCGTCGCGTGAAGGCGGCGCGTCGCTCAACATCCTCTCGGGCCTCGTCGCGGGTAACTTCAGCGCCTACTGGCTCGGCCTCAGCATCGTGTCGCTGATGGGCGCGGCCTACTACATCAGCCTGTTCGGCCTCAGCACGCTGATGCTGGCGCCGCAGATTTTCGCGTTCGGCCTGGTCGCCTTTGGCTTCCTCGGCATGGGTCCGGTGACGATCGCAGTGGACTCCTACGGCCCGGTCACGGACAACGCGCAGTCGGTCTTCGAACTGTCGGTGATCGAGACGCTGCCCGGCATCAAGGAGCAGCTGAAGCGCGACCACGGCTTCGACGTGCACTTCGAGCGCGCCAAGGATCTGCTCGAGGAGAACGACGGCGCCGGCAACACCTTCAAGGCGACGGCGAAGCCGGTGCTGATCGGCACCGCGGTGGTCGGCGCGACGACGATGATCTTCTCGATCATCTTCGTGTTGACCAACGGCCTCACGCAGAACATGGAGAAACTGTCGATTCTGCACGCGCCGTTCTTCCTGGGACTGATCACCGGTGGCGCGGTGATCTACTGGTTCACCGGCGCGTCGATGCAGGCGGTCACCACGGGCGCCTACCGGGCGGTCGAGTTCATCAAGAACGAACATCAAGCTCGACGGCGGCGCTGAGAAGGCATCGATCGAAGACTCCAAGAAAGTGGTCGAGATCTGCACGAAGTACGCCCAGAAGGGGATGTTCAACATCTTCCTGACAGTGTTCTTCTCCACGCTGGCTTTTGCCTTCCTGGAGGAGTACTTCTTCATCGGCTACCTCATTTCGATCGCGCTGTTCGGTCTCTACCAGGCGATCTTCATGGCCAACGCGGGCGGCGCGTGGGACAACGCGAAGAAGATCGTCGAGGTGGAGCTCAAGATGAAGGGGACGCCGCTGCACGCGGCCACGGTCGTGGGCGACACGGTCGGCGACCCGTTCAAGGACACCTCGTCGGTGGCGATGAACCCGATCATCAAGTTCACGACGCTGTTCGGGCTGCTCGCGGTCGAGTTGGCGGTGCGGCTGCGCGTCGATCAGGGGCCGATGCTCGGTCACGCGCTGGCCCTCATCTTCTTCGTGCTTTCCACCATTTTTGTCTGGCGCTCGTTCTACGGGATGCGGATCGGTTCCGGCGCCTGAGCCGGTGACGTACTTTTACATCCCGTATCAGTTCAGACGCCGGAAGCCGTGAGCCATTTCTCGGTTTCTGGTGTCTAACCTTCCGAGTTTCGTTGACTCTCAGTTTTTGGACTGACTATAATCGGCGCCTTCTATACGCACCGATTTGAACTGCCTACGAGGAGGAGCGCCGTCACGCAACAGCGCGACGGCGTACTAGGAGCAACCCGTGCCACGTGACATGTTTGGCGACATCGTGGAGCCGTCGATCAAGGTGGGGAGCAAGAAGTGGTACACCGTCCCCGTCTCGATCATCGTGCATACCGCGATTATCGGTGCGGTGGTCATCATCCCGCTGATGGCAGCCGATGTGCTGCCGACACCGCCGTCGATGATGGCGTTCGTCGCGGCGCCCCCACCGCCGCCGCCGCCCCCACCGCCACCGCCTCCACCACCGGCAGCCGCTGCGGCGCCCAAGCCGGTCGAGGTATCGAATCCGAATGCGGCGCCAGTTGAAGCACCGAAGGAAATCAAGGCTGAGACGGGCCTCGAGCAGAAGAGCGCTGTCGTTGGCGTCGAAGGCGGCGTCGTCGGCGGCGTGACCGGCGGTATCGTCGGAGGTCTCGCCGAAGCGCCGCCGCCGCCGCCCCCACCGCCGCCACCGCCGCCCGCTGCGCCGGTCCGCGTCGGCGGCAACATCAAGCAGCCGACCAAGGTGAAGGACGTCAAGCCGGTGTACCCGGCGATCGCCCAGTCGGCGCGCGTTCAGGGCGTCGTCATCATCGAAGCGACGATCGGACCGAGCGGCGCGGTGCAGGAAGCGAAAGTGCTGCGTTCGATTCCGCTGCTCGATGCGGCCGCGCTCGACGCGGTGAAGCAGTGGCAGTTCACGCCGACGACGCTGAACGGCGTGCCTGTGCCTGTGATCATGACCGTGACCGTCAATTTCACTTTGCAATAAACCAGACGCTCGACATTGCTCTGTAGTTTTCGTCGTACTCAAACATTCGAGCCCGTCTCGATGGAGGTTGGAACGTGGATTTAGTTACTATGTGGCAGTCGATGGGAGTCGTCGCCAAAGCCGTGGCCTTCGTGCTCTTCTTCATGTCGATGTGGTCGTTCGGCGTCGCGATCGAACGCATCTACACGTTTACCCAGGCGCGCAACCAGTCGAAGCTGTATGCGCCCCAGGTAGCCAAGCACCTGAAGGATGGCCGGCTCAAGGACGCGATCGCGCTGTCCTCCTCCAAGAACTACCGTTTCAGCCACCTCGCGAAGGTCGTGCTGGCCGGTCTCCAGGAATATCAGTTCCAGCAGGAGAGCGGCGGTACGCTCACCCGTGAAGACCTGATGGACACGGTGCGCCGCTCGATTCAGCGCGCTGCGGCGCTGACCGCATCGGACCTGAAGAAGGGCATCTCGGCCCTGGCGACCATCGGCTCGACGGCACCGTTCGTCGGACTGCTCGGCACGGTCGTCGGCGTCATCAACGCGTTCCAGGGCATCGGCGCCAGCGGCTCGGCCGGTATCGGCGCGGTGTCGGTTGGTATTTCGGAAGCGCTCGTCGAAACCGCGCTCGGCCTGGTCGTCGCGATTCCGGCGGTGTGGTTCTACAACTACCTGAGCGGCCGCATCGAGTACTTCAACGTCGAGATGGACAACTCGTCGTCGGAGCTCGTCGACTACTTCATCAAGAAGACGGCGTAGTAGTAACGCGGTCCAGATTGCAGACTTCAGATTGCAGAGTTCAGATTCAAAATCTGAAATCAATCTGAAATCTGCCGTCTGAAATCTGAAATTTCAGGGAGACCTTAGCCATGGCAATGGACCTTGGCGGCGCAAAGGGCGGAATCAAATCCGACATCAACGTCACGCCGCTCTGCGACGTCATGCTGGTGCTGCTGATCATCATGATGATCATCGCGCCGATGCTGCAGCAGGGCGTCAGCGTCAAGCTGCCAATCGCGACCAACACGGTTGACAAGCCCGAAGTGCAGGGCCAGACCGTGATCGCGATCGGGCGCGACAAGGGGGTGTACCTGAACGCCAAGCAGATCCCCGAAGGCGAGCTCGGCCAGAAAGTGACTGAAATCCTCGAGAACCAGAAGGACAAGGTCGTTCTGATCAAGGCGGACGAGGAAGCCGAGTACAGCGCGGTCATGGCGGCACTCGACCAGCTGCACCAGGCCGGCATCGAGGACGTCGGCCTGATCACCGACCCGAAGAAGACCGACGGAGGCAAGTAATGGCTCACGCGCATCATCACCTCGGCGCCGACAAGGTCGTCACGGGCTCGGTCCCGCATGCCAGCTCGGACATGAACATCACGCCGCTGATCGACGTGCTGCTCGTGCTGATCGTCATCTTCATGGCGGCCTTGCCGCTCACGCAGAAGGGTCTCGACATCAACCTTCCGGCGGAGAGCAAGAAACAATCAGAAGCGACCCCGGACGTCAGTCAGATCGTGCTCGACTACTCGGCGGCCAAGACGATCTCCGTGAACCACGAGGAGATCAAGTTGAACGACCTCGAGCAGCGCCTCCGCAACATCTACGACCAGCGCAAGGACAAGACGATGTTCATCATGGGTGCGGGCACGCTGCACTACAAGGACATCGTGGAAATCATCGACGCGGCCAAGGGCGCAGGCGTCGAGAAGGTCGGCATCGTGACGGACGGCATGCGTAAGGCCGGCGGCGCCACGAACTAATCGGCTAGACCCATCGCAATCTCAAACGGCCGCTTCCCACAAGGGAGCGGCCGTTTTTCGTTTCAGGCGGATCGCCGTTCGTTGCGTTTCCGGAGCTGAATCAACACGGAAAGCTGAATCAACACAAAGGACACCAAGGACACAGAACCTTGGCTCGTAAAGAGCAATCGCGGAGCGATCAAGCGGCCCCTCGCAGACGCGCCGAACGTCGCTTCCAGATCCTCAAACAAATCCTCAAGTCCTGAGTTCCTCAACTCCTAAGATCTCGTCAGCTGATCGGTGAAACGGGAGGTGGTCAAACTGAGCGACCTGGAGGTCTGGCTGCGGAGCATCTACGACCAGCTCGTGACGGACGGCATGCGCAAGGCCGCCGGCGCGAGCGACTAATCACGAAGCCACGAAGAACACGAAGCTCACGAAAACAGGTCGGGGATAGCTTCGCGGCCTTCGTGGTTTCGTGATGAAGGATCCAGACAACAAAAAGGCCCGCGATGATTGCTCACCGCGGGCCTCCAACAGTTCAGATTTCGGGCCTCAGACTTCAGATTCTGAGCCCCGAATCACCAGCATCCAGTCCTTACTGGAAGGTATACCGGAAGCTGAGCATCATCACGTAAACGTCCGACGCACCCGTCGTCGACAAGGTGGCTGACGTCTGCAGCGGCGAGGTGATCAGTGCGCCGTTGGCCGTCTGCAGATTGTAGGTCAGCTTGCCGGTCGCGTCCGCCTGCGGGTTGGTCAGAATCAGCTGATTGACGAGGCGCTGGCCGACGCCCCAGCTTTTGTTCAACAGGTTGCCGAAGTTGGTGATGTCGAGCCGGATCTGGCCGGACTGCTTGTGGCCCGACACGCTGTGGAAGAGGTCCTGCATGAGGCTCAGGTCGATGCGGTTGACCATCGGCAGGAACACAGCGTTGCGCTCCGCGTACTGGCCGCGATGCGAGCTCAAGTAGCTGTCGTTCTCGATCAGCTGCTCGAATGCGGCGACCTGGTCGGCGACGGTGTAGGTCTTGCCGCCCGTCGTCAGTGTCCTGAAGTTCATCTCCGAGGTGTTTGCCGGGATGTAAATCAAGTCGTTGGTCTGGCCGTCGCCGTTGGCGTCGCTGGCGAACAGGTAGCTGGTATTGCCGTTGGTGTGGCCGTCGTAGAACATCGCGATTGTCGTCTGGGCCCAGCCGAAGTACGCGTGGCTGTAGCTGCCCTGCACGAACACGCGCTTGCCGGGCGAGTTCTGCGAATACGCCAGCTGCGGGTTGTTCGGGTCGTTGACGATGCCCTGGAACGTGCCGGCCCACGAGCTGCTCGCCGTTGACGAGGGCTCGACCAGGCTCTTCGAGACGCCGTAGTTGAAGCCGCCGCGGAACGCGAAGCCCTTCGTCATGGTCTTCGTGACCGAGCCCGAGATGTTCTGCGAGCGGTTCTGATTCTGATTCTTGATCACGAAGTTGTTGGTGATCTGGTCGCCGGGCGCGTTGTTCAGACCGAAGGTTGCAGGGACCGACCTGGCCGTTTGCCGCGCAAGGCGGCAGGGCGACGGTGACGCCCGGCACCGTCGCCGTGCCGGCCGGAGTCGCGGTCCAGCGGTTCCGGTTATCTACGCCCGTGAAGGTGCCGGTCGGCGCCGGCAGATTCGCGTTGACGTAGACCGGCGCGTTGAGGTCGCGGTTGTAGATGTAGTCGATCGACCCGACCAGCCCCCATCCGAGCTTGCGGTCGAGGCCGATGTTGTTACGCCACGTCTGCGGGAAGCGGAAGCCCTTGTCGGTGACGTCGAGCTCGTAGCTGGCCGCGGTGCCGCCAGTCGGCGCCGGCTTGAACTTGTCGGCGCTCGGGTTGAACGGGTAGGCGTTCGTACCGTTGGTGCTGATAAACCCGTACAGCACGCCGGTGTTGCCGATCTGGTTCGAGATCCAGACATACGGCGGTTTGCCGGAGAACAGGCCAGACCCGCCGCGAATCTGCGTGCTCTGGTCGCCCATCGCATCCCAGTTGAAGCCGGCGCGCGGCGAGTAGTACGGCGTGGCTTCGGGCAGCGCGCCGGTGTTGTACTTCACCGCCGAGCCGTCCTGATCGCGGAACGTCAGCTTGTCGGCGACCGGGTTGTCGAAGGCCGTGTTGCCGAACTTCGGCACGTCGATGCGGATGCCGGCGGTCACGGTAAGGTTCGACTGCGGGCGCCACTCGTCCTGGATGTAGCCGCCGGCGTAGATCACGTCGAGCGGCTGGAGCGGTGGCGTGGTCTGGCCGGGCTGCAGCAGGTACTTGACCGCAAAATTGTCCAGCGTGACCGGCGACGTCGTGCGGTTCGGGTTCGCCAGGTAGCTGTTCGCGTCCGTGTAGAAGTCGGCCAGCGAGTGGTACGAGTACGAGCTCTGGATGCCGAAGTAGAACGAGTTTTCGGAGTGGAACTTCTCGAGGTTGCCGCCGAAGGTGATCGAGTGGTTCTTCGCGAACTTCGTGAAGCTGTCCTGCAGCTGGAACGTGTTGTAGCGGAGCAGATTGTAGGGCGTGAACGGCTCATTGCCGAACGACGTCAGCGAGGTGCCGGAGCCGTCGCCGATGACGACGAACGGGAACACCGGCGTCTGACCCTGCGGGCCGCGGCTTTCGTCCTGGTGCGTGTAGCCAATCAGCAGGTTGTTCGTCAGGGTGTTGTTGATCACGCTGTTCCACTCGCCGACGCCAGACTTCAGGTTCTCGAGAATCGCGTAGTTCGAGTTCGCGAAGCTGAGGAACTGCGTCGAGTTGGTTGCGCGCGTGATGCCGAGCGAGGACGACCCCGACTGACCGACCGGGCTGGTCGAGCCGAGCTGGTTGTAGCGGAAGGTGACCTTGTTGTTGTTGTTCAGGTTGTAGTCGCCCTTCAGCATCCACGGCTTGGCCGGCGTGATCTTCTGGATGTTATCGAACGGGCCCGTGTCGTAATTGAACTTCGACGACAGGAACGAGCTGAGCGCGGAGAGGTCCGAGGCATTGACGCGGGTCGTGTTGCCGGCAACCGGGGCGCCCCCCGGGTTCGAGGTGAACGTCGTCAGCGGCCGGGTGTCTTCCTGTTTTTCCCAGGCGCCGAAGGCGAACAGCTTGTTCTTGACGATGGGGCCGCCGGCCGTGAAACCGCCCACTTTCGTGTTGAAGTCGCCCGGGTTGACCCGCAGCCCCGCTGCGGTGGTTCCGACAAAGCCCGAGCAGGTGTTCACGTTGGTCAGGTCCGAACAGTCTTCGCTGCGATACCGGTAGTAGCCGGTGGCGGTGAAGTTGTTCGTGCCGCTCTTCGTCACGGTGTTGACGCCGGCGCCGGTGAAGTTGCCCTGGCGCACGTCGTACGGAGCCACGTTCACCTGAATCTGCTCGATCGCTTCGAGCGAGATTGGCGCCACGCCCGTGCGGTCGCCGATTTCACCGGTCGTCACGCCGAGGCCGAACGAGTTGTTGAAATACGAACCGTCGACCGTGATGTTGTTCGCGCGATTGTCCTGGCCGGCAAACGAGCCGCTGCCGCCGTACTGCGGGCTCAGACGTATCACGTCGGTGATGCGCCCGGTGATGGTCGGCAGCACCGCGAGCTCCGCGTGACCGACCGCGGTCGCCGCGCCGGTGCGACCCGAGCTGAACACCGGATCGCTGACGCCGACAACCGTGATGGTTTCCGCCACGTTGGCGAGCTTCAGTGTGAAGTCGAGGTCGGTGGCGACGCCGAGTGAAATCGTGATCTCGGTTTTCGTGTCTGGCGTGAAACCGGTTAGTGACGCTTCCACTTTGTATGGGCCGCCTACGCGCATGCCTGGAATGGCGAAGCGGCCGTCTGCGCGCGTGAAACCTTCGTACGTGGTGCCCGACGGCTCATGCGTAGCCGTCACCGTGGCGCCTGGAACGATCTGTCCCTGCGGGTCCTTGACGATGCCGGTGATGGTGCCGGTGGTCACACCTTGCGCGTAAACGCGGCCAAGCGGCGTGAGCAGGGCGCTCAACATCAATAAGAAAAGAACCCTGGAAGTCGTACGGATCATGTGTGCTCCAAGAAAACGTGGAAAGGTCTCATCGGCAACGCTCGAGGCGTCGCCGCCTGCGCGAAAGACTAGTCAAGTGACGTAACGACTTGGTGACGAAACGGACCCTGTCTATCGGCTGTCCGCCGGCGTGAAGTTCTGCGCCAAAAGGACGCGATATGTTAACTCGGCAGAGCTCAATGTCCCGTACAAAAAAACGGCCGCCAGGGGTGCCTGGCGGCCGTCCGATCCAACCGCTCGGAGAGCGTGGAAAGCCTACGTTTGTGTTGCCTAGTTGCCGATTCCGGCAGCCTTTTGCTTGCGCAGCTCCTGCGCCTTGTCGCGCAGCTGATCCGCCTGCTTGATGAGCGCCGCCTGCTTGGCCGGGTCCTTCTCGAGGAGTGCCTGCGAACGGAGGAGCAGGTTTTTGTAGACCAGCGCTTCCATGTAGTCGGGCTTCAGCTGCAGGGCATGGTCCACCGCCTCGAGCCCTTTGGCGACCATGTCCTTCTTCTCGTTGTCCTTCAGCTTGAAGTCGCGGTAGGCCTCATCCCAGTAGTAGGTCGAGATGGTGTAGAACGCCTCGGGATTGTTCGGCTCTTTGGCCGCCCGCTCCTCGAGCGCCTCGATCGTCTTGTCGAAGTGACCCTGACGGTTGTAGTAGCCAGCGAGTGTCATATAGACCGCCGGGTCTGCAGGTTTCGCCGCTTTCGCCGCCAGGAGCATTTTCTCGGCTTCGTCATAGGCGCCGGCGTCCTCGTAGATCTTGGCGAGCGCGAAGTAGTTCGCGGGCTCGCCCGGTTCGAGCTGGATCATTTTCTGAACGACCGGTTCGGCCTTGGCCGGGTCGTTCAGCTTGTCCGCGCCGTAGGAGGCCACCAGATACTCCAGGGAGAGCTTCCCCAGTTTCTTGTCGGCCGGATCGCTGGAGGCCGCCAGTCTCTCCGCCGCCTTCTGATAGTTCGCCACCGCGTTGGTCATCAGGGCGTCGTTGGCTGCGTCGCCCTTCTTGCTTGGCTTATAGAGGTTGTCCTGGCTGTTCGCCAGGAAGAAGTAGGCACTGTTCAGGTTAGGATCAGATTCAACTGTCTCAGAGTACAGTTCTGCCGCCTTCTTGTAGTCCTGCTGCTGATAGGCCGCATTCGCCGCCTTGAACGCCTTTTTGGCCTTGATTTCGCCAACCTTCGCGCATCCAACCGACGACACGACTGACCCCAGGGCCAGCACCGTCACGAACGTCAACGATGCTCCCGACAAAGATCGCATTGAGCCCCCTTAAAACAGTGACAATAACCGTGGCCGACGTGGCCCAGTCAATTTGGGCCAGTATAGTGAAGCAAAAAAACGTACGTCAAGAAGACAAAAGCTGACAACCATTTAGAAGGTTTAGACACCGTTTTTCATGATTCGCTTCGAGGATCTGCTGGAAAAAGTCCGGGCCTACAGCCCCGACGCCGACGTCGAACTGCTCAGGCGGGCCTACGTCTTTTCGGCCTTCGAGCACAAGGGACAGGTGCGCCACTCTGGTGAACCTTACCTGATTCACCCGCTCGCGGTCGCCGATTTCCTCGCCGACATGCGGCTGGACGCCGTGGCCATCGCCGCCGGGCTCCTCCACGACGTCGTCGAGGACACGCTCACCACCATCGAACGCATCCGTGAGCTGTTCGGGCCCGAAGTCGCTCACGTCGTCGAAGGCGTCACCAAGATCAGCGCCATCACCTTCTCGTCCAGCGAGGAGCGGCAGGCCGAGACCTTCCGCAAGATGCTGCTGGCGATGGTCGACGACATCCGCGTGATTCTCGTCAAGCTCGCCGATCGCCTGCACAACATGCGGACGCTCGGTCACCTTCCCGACGACAAGCGGGTCAAGATTGCGCAGGAGACGCGCGACATCTACGCGCCGATCGCGAATCGCCTCGGCATGAGCAAGGTCAAGAACGAGCTCGAGGAGCTCTCGTTCAAGCACCTCGAGCCGGAGGCCTACGAGGCGCTCCGCATCAAGGTGGACGCCAAGCGCCGCGCCGCAGAGGGCTTGATCGAACAGCTGCGACACACGGTCACCGCCAAGCTCGCCGAGGCGGAAGTGCCGGTCGTCGAGATCGACGGCCGCATCAAGCGTCTGTGGAGCATCAGCCAGAAACTGAAGCGGCAGAAGATCGAGCTCGAGCAGGTCTACGACTTCATCGCACTGCGGGTCGTCACCGACAGCGTGAAGGACTGCTACGCCGCGCTCGGCATCATCCACCAGACCTGGTCGCCGGTGCCGGGGCGGATCAAGGACTTCATCGCGATGCCGCAGGCCCAACGGCTACCAGTCGCTGCACACCTCGGTGATCAGCGAGAAGGGGATGCCGTTCGAGGTTCAGATCCGGACGATCGAAATGCACCGCATGGCGGAAGAAGGCGTCGCCGCGCACTGGAAATACAAGGAAGGGCGCGCCGGAACGCAGCGAGACGAGCGCTACTTCCAGTGGATGCGACAGCTGCTGGACATTCAGAAAGAAGTGCGCGACCCGCAGGAGTTCATTCAGAACCTGAAAGTCGAGCTCTACCCGGAAGAGGTCTACACGTTCACGCCAAAGGGAATGGTCAAGGCGTTCCCGCGCGGCGCGACGCCGATCGACTTCGCCTATTCGATTCACACCGATGTCGGACATCAGACCGTCGGCGCGCGCGTCAACGGCAAGATGGTGCCGCTCCGTGCGCGCCTCAAGAACGGCGACATCGTCGAGATCATCACGCAGGCCGGACACAAGCCGAGCCGCGACTGGCTGAATTTCGTCGTCACCTCTCACGCGCGCTACGAGATCAAGCATCTGATCCGGCTCGAGGAGAAGTCGCACGCGCGCGATCTCGGCCGCAAAGTGTTCGACAAGGAAGCGCGCCGCTACGATCTGAATCCGCGCACGCTGGTCGAGGGCGACGAATTCAAGCGGGTGCTCGGCGAACTGTCGTTTACGAAGGCGGACGAGCTCTTCGCCGCCATCGGCTACGGCAAGCTCCAGCCGAAGCAGATCCTCGGCAAGCTGGTGCCTGCGGATCAGATGCACGAGAAGCCGCCCGAGGGCGCCGTCGTCTCAGCGGTGCGCCGCGTGTTCGGCGCCGGCGAAGAGAAGATCAAGGTGCACGGCTTCGACGATCTGATGGTGTTCCGCGCCCGCTGCTGCAACCCGATTCGCGGCGAGAAGATCGTCGGTTACATCACCCGCGGCAAAGGCGTCTCGGTCCACTCGGCGACCTGCCCGAACGTCGTCAACCTGCTCTACGACCCCGAGCGTCGCATCGACGTGGAATGGGACAAAGGCGACGCGCTATCGCGCTACACGGTCAAGCTGACGATGGAGGTGGAGGACCGCAGAGGACTGCTGGCGGCGGTCAGCGCGCGAATCGCCGACGTCAACTCGAATATCAAGAACATGGAAGCCCGCACCGACGACACCAAGCACGCGCGCATCGACGTCACGCTGGAGATCAGCGACATGAATCACCTGGAGAAGGTGATCAAATCGCTGAAAGGCGTGGACGGCGTGATCGGGGTGGAGAGAACCAGCAGCGCGAGACTCTAAGCTTCGTGTGTCTTCGTGACTTCGTGATGGACCGTATTTATTCGAACGAGGCGATGGCGTCGATCTCGACGCGCGCGTCCTTGGGCAGACGCGCGACCTGCACCGTGACCCTCGCCGGGAACGGCTGCGAGAAGTACTGTCCGTAGACCTCGTTGACCGCGGCGAAGTCGTTCATATCGGCGAGGAAAATCGTAGTGCGCACGACGTTGGCGAGCGACAGGCCGGCAGCCGTGAGCACCGCCTTGATGTTGTCGAGCGTCCGCCGGGTCTGAGCGGTGATGTCGCCGCTCACGATCAGACCGCTTGCCGGATCGAGAGGCACCTGCCCCGACATGAAAAGGAGCTGGCCCGCCCGAACCGCCTGGGAATACGGTCCAATCGCCTTGGGCGCGTCCGGACTCGAAACGATCTGGTTCATGGAATCAGGCTGGGCGACCGGAACCCTCGGGTCAGGCAGCTTTGATGACTTTGTTCGATCGCAGGCAGCGGGTGCACACCCGAATTCGCTTGACCCCGCCGTTGATCATCGCCCGGACGGCCTGCAGGTTCGGCTCGAACCGCCGCGCGCTCACGTTGTTGGCGTGACTATGTTGACGCCCCACAACCGGGCTCTTTCCGCACACTGCACATTGCTTGGCCATAAACCTACTCTCGGCTTTCAGCTGACGAACACAAACCCCGATTATAGCCGTCCAGCTAAGGGACTATCAAGGGCGGAGCGTTCGGCTCGCCATGGGGCTGAACCTCCGGTGCCGCGATGACCCGGCCCAGTAAATCGAGGAAGGCACGGCGATTCTGCTGATCAGTCGCTCTAGTTTCGGCGACCGCATCGGCCAGACGGCGTAAGACGACGGCCGCATCGCGCTCGAAGGCGGTGCCGGCGGCACCGCGGCCCGCCTCGGCCAGCACGGGCTTCAGGGCTGCGACCAGCCGCTCGGCGGGCAGCGACGCGGGGCGGTGGTCGTAGATCACGCCTCTCGCGGCGGTTTCGAGCGTTCGCCCCAATGCAGTGGCCGCTTCGGCCACGTCGTCGTCTATCGGCGCCTGCAGCTCGGGCGGTCGATAACGCACCAGAAATGTACTGATGAGCATGAACAACTGGGATTGGCGTTCGCTGAACTCGTTGACGAACTGCACCAGCAGGCCGACATCACGCTGCTGCTGGCGAACCACCACCGCCGGGGGATGGTCGCGGGCGCTCGCCAGCCAGCTGCAGTCGCTGGGACAGGCGATCTGGACCAGGCGCTTACTTCCGCAGCAAACCGGGCAGATTTGCTGACCGAGCGCCGGACACCCGCGTCGAGCCCGCCGGATGCCGCAAAGGGGGCAGAGCACGGGTCATTATGCCCCCGCTCGACCGTTTCGAACGGCCACCGGCCGAGGGACGGTTGAGGTCGAGTTGTGCGGAATCGCCGTACCTGAACCGTCAATCCGTCGTAGGTTCGGATATCCGGAGCGTCCGCTTCAAGTGACAAAGAGATCCACAAAGGACAGAACCGTACAAGGCCTGGTGGCGTCTAACTCGTAGCTTTCATTTTGAACGATCGGTTAAGAACCGCAGAAAGAAGCGCCTAACCAATTGTCAATGAATGTGTTGAAGGCCTGGAGCCGATAGAATGTCCGGAAAAACGCGCACGGATTGGTCTCAGGACCGGTTGCGGCAGAGGCGAGAGGGCTGGCAATCGTTACACTTGCGATAGGACTTTAGTTCAGTATAGGATTGGCAACTCATTTGCAGTAAGCGGCAATCTTAAGCGGCGACCCGGATGGCCGGGAACGGAAGGAGCGGCGTTATGGGCGTTACGAAGGCTACCAAGAAAGTTGAAACCGCGTCGGCACCGGGCACGTCCAAAACCCGCTACGCCGAGTTGAAAGACATGCTCGACGATCGTCGTCGTGAAATTCACGCCGAAGTCCAGGGCAAGATGCGCGGTGTTCGCGAGGAAGGCTCGTGGGGCGGCAAGCTGAATGAGGTGCTCGACGCGGTCGAGAGCGCCGAGGCCGACATCCAGGAAGAAATCGAGTTCTCGCTGGTTCAAATGAAGTCGGAGACCTTGAACAAGATCACCGACGCGTTGACGCGGCTCGAGCAGGGCACCTACGGCAATTGCTTCGAGTGCGGAGACGAGATCGCCGAGAAGCGGCTGCGCGCGCTGCCGTTTGCGGTCCGCTGCAAGGCCTGTGAGGAAGCGCGCGAGGTTGCCGAGCAGCGCGAGCGTCAGCTCCAGCGTCGTGGATCGAGCTCGCTGTTCCTCGACATGTAAGAAACCGGCGTCCCAGTAGTTCGGGGGCTCCGCCGGTGGCGGAGCCCGTCACTCCCCCACCGGCCCCCCACTTTAGTCATTGGCAAATTTGGTTATTTTGTCATTGGGTCATCTATCTATCGATGACCCAATGAATGACCCATTGACCCAATGACCCGATGACCAGACAAAAAAGAGAGGTCGCCATGAGCGATCACATCGAGGACCTCAAAGAGGACGTCTCGATCGGCGATCGGACCACTTCGATTCCATCGGAGCTGCCGATCCTGCCGCTTCGGGACACGGTCCTGTTTCCCAATTCATTCATGCCGCTCGCGGTTGCCCGCGAGAGTTCAGTCCGGCTCATCGACGATGCCATCGCCAACGGGAAGATGATCGCGGTGTTCACCCAGCGCGACGCGTCGATCGAAGAACCTGGCCAGGACGATCTCTACGCGGTCGGCACCGCCACGCACATCCACAAGATGTTCAAGCTGCCCGACGGCAGCCTCCGGCTGATCGTGCAGGGCCTGGCCCGCCTGAAACTCGAAGAAGTCCTGGCGACGCAGCCGTATCTGCGCGCTCGCGTGTCAGCAGCGGCCGAGGACACGCTCGATGCGGACCGCCTCGAGATCGACGCGCTGGCCCGCAACATCAAGACCAACTTCCAGCAGGTGGTGTCGCTATCGCCGCTGTTGTCCGACGACCTGCAGACGCTCGCCTCGAACATCACCGAGCCCGGCCGGCTGGCCGACTTCATCGCCTCGTCGCTGTCGACGATCAGCACCGGCGTCAAGCAGGAAGTGCTCGAGACGCTCGACATCCGCGCCCGCATGGACAGCCTGAACCGGATCCTCATCAAGGAACTCGAAGTCCTCGAGCTCGGATCGAAGATCCAGTCGCAGGTGCAGTCCGAGGTTGGGCGGAACCAGCGCGAATACTTCCTGCGCGAGCAGATGAAGGCGATTCAGAAAGAGCTCGGCGAAGGCGACGACCAGACCAAGGAAGTCGAGGAGCTGGCCGAGAAGATCGATGCTGCCGGGATGCCCGAGCCGGTGAAAAAAGAAGCGCTGCGCGAGCTCGATCGCCTCTCGAAGATGCCGGTGGCGGCGGCCGAATACACTGTCTCGCGGACCTATCTCGACTGGCTGGTCGCGCTCCCGTGGGCGAAGCGTACCGACGAGGTGATCGATCTGCCGAAGACCAAGGCCGTGCTCGACGCGGACCATTCCGGTCTCGAGAAGGTCAAGGATCGCATCCTCGAATACCTCGCCGTGCGCAAGCTGAATCCCGCAGTGAAGGGACCGATCCTCTGCTTCGTCGGCCCTCCGGGCGTCGGCAAGACATCGCTGGCGCGGTCGATCGCTGAATCGCTCGGCCGCAAGTTCGTCCGAGTCTCGCTCGGCGGCATGCGCGACGAGGCCGAAATCCGCGGGCATCGCCGGACCTACATCGGCGCGTTGCCCGGACAGATCATCCAGGGCCTGCGCCGGGCCGAGTCGAAGAACCCGGTGTTCATCCTCGACGAGATCGACAAGCTCGGGTCCGATTTCCGCGGCGACCCCTCGTCGGCGTTGCTCGAGGTGCTCGATCCGGAACAGAACAACACCTTCCGCGATCACTACCTGGACGTGCCGTTCGACCTGTCGGAGGTGCTGTTCATCACCACCGCCAATATCCTCGACCCGGTGCCGGCGCCGCTGCGCGATCGCATGGAAGTGCTCGAGATCGCGGGCTACACCGAGGACGAGAAGCTGAAGATCGCGATCGATCACCTGGTGGACAAGCAGGTCAAGAACCACGGCCTGACGCCGGAATTCATCCACTTCGCACCTGACGCACTGCGCCAGGTGATTCGCGGCTACACCCGCGAAGCGGGCGTCCGCAATCTCGAACGCGAAATCGGCGCGCTTTGCCGCAAGGTCGCCCGTCGCCGCGCTGAAGGCAGCGAGGTGCCGGTCGAAATCACCCCGGATGTCGTCGTCGAGATGCTCGGTGCGCCGAAGTTCCTCGACGAAGAGATGGAGCAGCGGACCAAGGATCCGGGCGTGGCGATCGGCCTGGCCTGGACACCGGTCGGCGGCGAAGTGCTGTTCATCGAGGCGTCGCGGATGGCGGGCACGGGTTCACTCACGCTCACCGGGCAGCTCGGAGACGTGATGAAGGAGTCGGCCCGCGCCGCGCTGTCGTGGCTGCGCGCGCACGCGAAGGAGTACAACATCGACCCGGACTTCTTCGCCAAGGCTGAAATGCACGTCCACGTGCCGTCGGGGGCGATTCCCAAGGACGGCCCCTCGGCTGGCGTGACCATGGCGACCGCGATGGCGTCGATGCTCACCGGCCGTCCGGTCCGCGGCGATGTCGCGATGACCGGCGAGATTACCCTCTCCGGCAGAGTGCTCCCGATCGGCGGGCTCAAGGAGAAGGTGCTGGCGGCACGCCGCCTCGGCATCCACGAAGTCATCGTGCCGAAGCAGAACGCCAAGAACATCAACGAGGACCTGACGCCGGAACTGCGCAAGGACCTCATCGTCCACCTGGTCTCGACCATCGACGAAGTGCTCGCCCTCGCGCTGCAACCGGTATCGTCCGATGTGCGGCCGGCCCGGAAGGAACCGAAGGAACCCAAGGAACCCAAGTCGAGCACACCCGTCGCCGTGCGTCCGTGATTCCGATCGTCCATGCAGCCCGATATCAGATCGATATCGGGCTGCATGTCTTTCCCACCCGCAAGTATTAACTCGTCCTGAACCGGCTGCTCGACGCCGGGGTCGTCCGACCAGCCGACGTCATCGAACCGCAGCCGGCCACCTGGGACGAACTGGCCCTGGTTCACACCACCGAATATCTCGAGAAGATGCGCGACGGCAGGTTGTCGCTCGAGGAGCAGGCGCAGCTCGAGCTGCCGTGGTCGGCCGGGATGGTCGACGGTTTTCGACTGATGGTCGGAGGGACTATCCGCGCCGCGCTGCTCGCTTGCGGTCAGAAAGTTAAAAGTGAGAAGTCCGAAGTCGGAAGTGGAGCTGCGGCAACTTCACACTTCTCACTTGAGGCTTCAGACTTCCGCGTAGCGGCCAACCTCGGCGGCGGCCTGCATCACGCCTTTCCCAACCACGGCGAAGGCTTCTGTCCGTTCAACGATGTCGCGGTTGCCGTTCGCGTGCTCCAGCAACGCGGAATCGAGCGCATCGCGGTGGTCGATCTGGATGTCCACCACGGCAATGGCACGGCGTTCACGTTCGAGTCAGACCCGCGAGTGTTCACCTGCTCGATTCACCAGCAGCACAACTACCCGATGTTCAAGCCGCGCGGATCGCTCGACATCGGATTGTCCGATGGCGCACACGACCCAACCTATTTGCGCGAGTTGACCCGCGCGTTACCGGCCGTCATGGCCCACCGGCCGCAAAGTGTCTTCTATGTCGCCGGCGCCGATCCGTACGAGGACGATCAGCTCGGCGGACTGCGGTTGACGAAGGCCGGGCTGCGTGAAAGGGATCGGCTGGTGATCGACGCGGTCCGGGCGGCTGGCGTGCCGCTGGTGATTACCCTCGCGGGCGGCTACGCCAGGCGCGTCGACGACACCGTCGCGATCCATGCCGCGACGATCGAAGAGGCCGTCAGCGCGGTTGCCCGTCATCACGAAGTCACGAGGACACACGAAGGGCACGAGAACGCTGGCTACAGCAGCGACAGCGCGTAGGCGGTTTTGAGATCGACGATATCTCCGCGCTCCAGCATCCTACGGGCCTCGGCGATGTCGACCGTGCGTGTGGTGATGTCTTCGTCCTCGTCCGGATGGTTCGGTGAATCGGCCGGCGGCTGACGCAAATCCGACACCCGAAAGAAAATCAGTTCCTCGTCACAGAAGCCCGGGGCCGGGTAGAGCCCTCGGATTCGCTCGAGGCGGTGCGGCACGCGTCCGATTTCCTCTTCGCACTCGCGGCGCGCCGCCGCCTCAGGTGATTCACCCGGATCGAGCCGTCCCGCCGGGAACTCCCAGATCTCGCGGTCGAGCGGCGCTCGATACTGCCGGATGATCACCACCCGCCCATCGTCCTCGCAGGGAATCAACACGACCGACTTCGAATGCCGCACGATTTCGACGTCGTGCTCCTCGCCGTTCGGGTACCTCCTTCTGTCCACTTCGACCGAAAAGACGCGACCCGTGAACACGATCGACATGGCTGCCTCTACATCGAAGGTGAAGTGTGTGAAGTCTGAAATCTGAATTTTAAGCCGTCACACATCGGGTGGATCGAATACCGCGCGCACGGCGTCAAGCACGGTCTGGAGATCCGCCGGAAGCGCGCTGGTGAAATCCATGGTGCGGCCGTCCTCCGGATGCTTGAAAACCAGGTGCGCCGCGTGCAGGAACGGACGCTCCAGATGGGTCAGCATGCGAAGATCGCCCGGCACCCGGCGATGGACGCCGCCGTACACCGCATCGCCGACGATCGGATGGCCGATCTCACTCAGATGGACGCGGATCTGGTGGGTGCGGCCGGTGTGAATCGCCACCTGTGCGAGGGTCAGGGCCGGACCAAAGTGCTCGGCCCTTACGATGCGAGTGACCGCCGACCGGCTTCGCCGCACCCGCAGCGACGCCGCCGACATTTTCTTCCGGTCGTTCGGGTCGCGGCCGATCGGCGCATCGATCCGGCGTCCCGCCATCACCTCGCCCCATACGAGGGCGAGATACTCTTTTTCGACTTCGCGGTCGTGGAACTGCCGCGCCAGTTCCTCGTGCGCGGCGTCATTTTTCGCCACCACCATCAGGCCGGAGGTGCCGCGGTCGAGACGATGAACGATGCCCGGACGTTTTTCGCCGCCGATGCCGCTGAGATCGTCAACGTGATGGAGCAACGCATTCACCAGCGTGCCGGTCTCGTGTCCCGCGGCCGGGTGCACCACCATGCCTGCCGGCTTGTCCACCACGATCAGATCCTTGTCCTGATAGAGGATCGGGAGCGGCAGCGCTTCCGCCTGCGGGATCGGATCAGTCGGTTCAGGAATGTCGATGGTGACGGCCTGGCCGGTTTTCACCGACTGGTTCGCTTTCGCCGCCTTTGCTGCGACCTGGACGTGGCCTTCCTTGATCAACCGCTGAATCTGCGACCGCGAATGCTCCGGCAGCATCGACGCCAGGAACCGATCGAGACGGACGCTCTCGCTGTCGTCGGGAACGGTGATGGTCCGGATCACGCCGCTTTCCGCGCGCGCTTCGGCTCCGGCGTTTTCGCCCGCGACAGGTACGCCAGCATCACCACGGCCAGCGGCGCGAGCAGCAACGAGATGAACTGCGAGGTCGAGAACATCCCGACGTTGCCGCGTTCGTCGCCGCGGAAGAACTCGATGATGAACCGCGAGATGGCGTAGAGCAGCATGTAAATCCAGAACGTGCGGCCGGCGAAGGGCCGGCCTTTCCGCTCGGTGAAGAGCAGGATCATCAGGATCAGGAACTCGGCGCCGGCCTCGTAGATCTGGGTCGGGTGCAGCGGCACGTTGAGCGGCGTCCCGACGTTCTCGGGGCGAACCGGTCCGTGAAGGTGATGCCCCACGGCAGCGTCGTCGGCCTGCCGTAGCAGCAGCCGGCGAACAGGCAGCCGAAACGGCCGACCACGTGGCCGAGCGCGATGCCCGGCGCGAACACGTCGCACGTCGTCCACAGCGGCAACCCAATCCGGCGGATGTAAATCAGCGCAACGACGACGGCGAGAATCAGGCCGCCGTAGAACACGCCGCCCGAGCGGACGATCGTCAGCAGCTCGCGCGGATTGGCCATGTAGGCGCGGAAATCGGTGACCAGCAGCAGCAGCTTCGCGCCGATCAGCGCGCTGATGATGATGTAGATGCCGAGGTCGAGCACGCGATTGGCGTCGAGCCCGCGCTTCGCTGCCCGAACCATCGCCAGCTTCAGACCGAGCAGGTACGCCGCGGCCAGCAGGACGCCGTAGGTGTAGACGGTGAGCGGGCCGAGGTCAAACAGTCTTGGATACATGGGGTCCGGTACCGAGCATATCGAGAATCATGATCGCCACGCCGACGGTAATCGCCGAGTCGGCGACGTTGAACGCCCAGAAATGGTAGGTCCGCCAGTACACGTCCACGAAATCGACCACCGAACCGGTCGCGATGCGATCGATGAGATTGCCGGCCGCTCCGCCGAGGATGAGCGCCAGACCGACGCGCGCGATCAGCTGATGGTGACCGAGGCTGTAGGCGTACAGCCCGACGCCGATCAGGGCCGCGGTGGCCACGACCGCAATCACGGCGGTCTTGAACGGAAAATCAGCGCCGCTCAGGATGCCGAACGCGGCGCCGCTGTTCAGCACGTGGGTGAAGTCCATGAAGTTCCTGGATCACCGTGACGCTGTCGTGCAGCGGCAGCGTGGCGCGGATGATGGCTTTGCTGGCCTGATCGAGCGCGACGATCAGCACCGGCAGCCAGACCTCCAGATAGCGGGAGGGTCGTGCCGCCACCCGCGCTTCGACCTCGGCGACCGGCTCGTCGAGGGCGTTATCCACGCGCCGCTCTCACAGCCAGTGCGTCCTGGCAGCGATCGCACAGCCCTGCCCACTCCGGCGCCGACGACACCGCCGGCACGATGCGCCAGCAGCGCTCGCACTTGATACCCGACGCCCGCGCGATGGTGATGACCGGCTTGCCGTCAGTGGCGCCGCCGGCCGCGCCGATCACGTCTGCGGGTGATGCCGACAGCTCCACGTCGGAGACGATGAAGAGCATCGGGAGGTGCCGTTCGTGCTGCCGCAGCGTCGCGAGATCGCCGGGCGTCGCCGTCAACACCACCTTCGCCTGAAGCGAGCTGCCGATCTGTTTGTTCTTTCGCAGCGGCTCGATCTCGGCGAGGACACGTTCGCGGAGAGCCAGAAGCCGTCCCACTGCTCGACCAGCGCCGGATCGGCGAGTGCATCCAGATCGGCCACGGTCGGGAACAGCGCCACGTGGACCGACTCGTCGCGACTGCCCGGCAGAAAGCGCCAGAGCTCGTCCGCCGTGAAGGACAGAATCGGCGCCAGCAGGCGCGTCAGGCCGTCCGCCATCAGGTACAGCGCGGTCTGTGCCGAGCGCCGCTCGAGGGGATCCCGCGGCGAGCGTGTACAGGCCGTCCTTCGAGATGTCGTTGTAGAACGAGCTCAGATCGACCGTGGCGAACTGCGTCAGCGCCTGGGAGATCGCGCCGTAGTCGTATTCCTCGTAGGCGGCGAGCACCTTCTTCGCCACCCCGGCGTAGCGCGCCAGGATGTAGCGATCGACCTCTTCCATCTTCGCGAGCGGCAGCAGATCCTGCGCGGGATCGAAGTCGTACAGGTTCGCCGAGCAGGTACCGCAGCGTGTTGCGCAGCTTTCGGTACGCCTCGACGACGCGCGCGAGGATCTCCTTGCTGATGCGGATCTCCTCGCGTGTAGTCGCTCATCGCCACCCACAGTCGCAGGATGTCGGCGCCGCTCTGCTTGATGATGTCGCTCCGGCTCGATCGAGTTGCCGAGCGACTTCGACATCTTCTTGCCGTCGTCGTCGACCACGAAACCGTTGGTGACGACTTGCTCGAACGGCGGTCGGCCGCGCGTGCCGAGGCCGACGAGCAGCGAGCTCTGGAACCAGCCGCGATGCTGGTCGCTGCCTTCGAGGTAGATGTCGGCCGGCCAGGTCAGCTCGGGACTGACGCGACAGCACCGCCTCGTGGCTCGATCCCGAGTCGAACCAGACGTCGAGGATGTTCATCTCGCGCTCGAATGACGTGCCGCCGCACTTCGCGCACGTCAGTCCCTCGGGGATGAACTCTTCGGTCGGCCGCTCGTACCAGGCGTCGGCGCCGTAGCGATCGAACACGGTCGCGGTCTTCTCGACCAGCGCCGGCGTCGTGACTGCCTCGCCGCACTTCGTGCAGTCGACCGCCGGGATCGGCACGCCCCACACGCGCTGGCGCGAGATGCACCAGTCCGGGCGGTGCGCGACCATGTTGTACATCCGGTCGTGTCCCCAGGCCGGGATCCAGCGCACTTTGTGATCGATCGCGTCGATCGCCGCCTCGCGCAGCGTCTTGGCCCCAAGCCCCAGCCCTCCGTCGCCCCGTTCTGAGCCCCCAGCCCCGAGTCTCCAGCCCCAGGCTTATCCAGTGCGATGAACCACTGCGACGTCGCCAGGAAAATCACCGGGTTGTGGCAGCGCCAGCAGTGCGGATACGTGTGCGCGAACGCTTCGCGATGCCACAGCCTGCCGCGTTCCTTGAGCGCCTCTTCCACCTTCGGGTTCGCGTCGAACACCCGCTGGCCGCCGAAGAGCTCCACGGTGTCGAGGAAATGCCCCGCCGGGCCGATCGGCGCGTAGATCTCCAGGCCGTACCGCACGCCGGTGTTGAAGTCGTCTGCGCCATGACCCGGGCGCCGTGTGCACCGCGCCGGTGCCGGCGTCGAGCGTCACGTAGTCGGCGAGCACGCCGAGCGATGTCGCGCGCGTACAGCGGATGCTGAAAGCGGATGCTGCTCGAGCTCGCGCGCCCTTCATCCGCGCCAGCGGCGCGCCGAACACCGTGCCGCCGGCGGCGGCGACCTTCGGCGCGAGCGCCTCGGCGACGATCGACCGGCGCGCGCCGTCGACGTCGTAGGCCGCGTAGTCGAACTCCGGATGAAACGCGATCGCCAGGTTCGACGGAATCGTCCACGGCGTCGTCGTCCAGATCAGGACCGAGACGTCGCGGCCGGTCAGCGCCGGCACGCGCTTGGCGAATTCCGCCGCGCTCTCCGCCGCGAGCGGGAACTCGACGTAGATCGACGGCGACGTGTGATCGCTCGTACTCGACTTCCGCTTCGGCGAGCGCGGTGCGGCAGTGGATGCACCAGTGCACCGGCTTCTTGCCCTTGTAGACCAGGTCCTGCTCGACGAACTTGCCGAAGCGCGCGCGCGATCGCCGCCTGGTACTTGAAGTTCATCGTCAGGTACGGCGCGTCCCACGTGGCCGAGGATGCCGAGGCGCTGGAACTGCTCGGTCATCGTGCCGACGTAGCGCTCGGCGTACGCGCGGCACGCGCGGCAGAAATCGGCGACCGACATGTCGCGCTTCTTCGCGCCCGAGCTCGCGGTCCACCTTCAGCTCGATCGGCAGGCCGTGGCAGTCGTAGCCGACCGACGTACGGCGCGTCGAAGCCGGCCATCGAGCGCGACTTGACGACCAGCTCCTTCAGGATCTTGTTGAGCGCGGTGCCCATGTGGATGTTGCCGTTGGCGTAGGGCGGTCCGTCGTGCAGCACGAACTTCGGCGCGCCCTTCCGGCGCGCGCGAATCTTCCCGTACAGGTCCATCGCGTTCCACCGCGCCAGCGTTTCGGGCTCGCTGGTCGGCAGATTGGCCTTCATCGGGAAGTCGGTGCGCGGCAGGTTGACGGTGTCTTTCCACTCAGGCATCGGTATCTACCGATTCTATAATGATCCGATGCGCGCGACGCGGCTCGACAACGGTCTCAAGGTCCTCATTCAGGAAGAACATACCGCGCCGCTCGCCTCGGTCTGGTGCTGGTACAAGGTCGGCTCGAAGGACGAGCGGCCCGGCCTCACCGGCGTCTCGCACTGGTGCGAGCACATGAACTTCAAGGGCACGCACCAACATCCCGCGCGATCAGGTCAAGGGCATCATCGAGCAGTTCGGCGGCAGCTGGAATGGCTACACCTGGATCGATCAGACGACGTATCTCGAGACCGCGACGCGCGACGCGCTCGATCGCATGCTGTTCATCGAGGCCGAGCGCATGGCGAGCTGCCTCTATCACCCGGACGATTGCGAGTCCGAACGGACGGTGATCATCTCGGAGCTCCAGGGCGGCGAGAACGATCCCGATCAGTTGCTCGATCAGGAACTGACCGCGACCGCGTTCAAGGCGCATCCGTATCGTCATCCGACCATCGGCTGGCTGCCGATCTGCAGACGATGACCCGCGACGATCTGTACGGGTACTACCGCCGCTTCTACGTTCCGAACAACGCGACGCTGGTCATCGTCGGCGATGTGGATACCGACGAAGCGCTGCGCCGTGTCGACCACCACTTCGGGGCATTCAGCCGGGAACGGAGCCGGAGCGGATCCGCACCGTCGAACCCGAGCAGACCGGCGAGCGTCGCCTGGCGATCCGGCAGGAGGGGACCACGGCGTACCTGAAGTTCGGCTATCACGCGCCCGCCGCCACCGACCGCGATTTCTTTCCGCTGCTGATTCTCGATGCGGTGCTGACCGGCGCCAAGGGACTGAACCTCTGGTCCAGTTTCCGGGTTCCACCGCCGCAGCGCAGCGCCCGGCTTTACCGAGCACTGGTCGAGCGCGGACTCGCCTCGTCGGTGTCAGGCGGACTGATGCCGACCGAGCAGCCGTTCCTCTACACGGTGTCGGTGACGGCGAACGAAGGTGCATCAGCTCGCATCGGTCGAAGCGGCGCTGTCGGAGGCGCTGGCCGAAGTTGAGCGCGATGGCATCACCGAGGCGGAGCTCGCGAAAGCGAAAGCCCAGCTGCGCGCCAGGCTGGTGTTCGACAGCGACAGCGTCACCAACATCGCGCACCAGCTCGGATACTACGAAACGATTGCCAGCGTCGATCTGTTCACCAGCGCGCCGTCGCGGATTGCCGCGGTGACGCTCGAGGAAGCGGCCGCCGCCGCACGCACCGTGTTCGCTGCCGCCAACCGGACGATTGGCTCGTTCGAACCGACCCCTTCGGGAAGTTAGAAGTTAGAAGTGTGAAGTTAGAAATCCGAAGTCCGAGCCTGAAATCCGAACTCTGAATCTGAAATCTGAACTCTGAATTCTGAAATGTCTCTGAGCCCGATCCGCGCACAACTCGACAACGGCGCCCGCCTTCTCGTCAAACGGACGACTACCACGCCGGCGGTTTCGATCAACGTGGCGCTTCGCGCCGGATCGATCGCGGATCCCGCGGGCTGGCCCGGCGCGACCTGGCTGCTGTCACGCACCATCGACCGCGGCACGGCGACGCGCTCCGCCGCCGATATCGCCGAGGAGCTCGACAGCCGGGGCATCACGCTGACCATCAACGTCACCCGCCACTTGTTCTCGCTGGTCTGCACCTGCCTGGCCGAGGACTTCGAACCGGTCCTGACGCTTCTGGCCGATATCGTCATCTCGCCGTCGCTTCCGGAAGAGGAACTGGCGACGCGCAAGGGCGAGGTGATCACCGCGATTCGGCAGGACGATGACAATCCGATGGTCCGAGCGCTCGAAGAGCTGATGGCCATGCTCTATCCCGGTGGGCATCCGTACGGGCGTCGCACCAAGGGGTCGATCGACATCGTCGAGCGCCTCACTCGCGAGTGCCTGGAACGGATGCACGCGGAGCGATTCGCGCCGGGCGAGCTGACGGCCGCGATCGTCGGCGACGTCGATCCGGCGCACGCGCAGGCCGTGGCCGGACGGGTGTTCGGCGACTGGAAGAAGCCGTCGCCGGCTCCGATTGCCCTGGCCTCAGTGGCGCGGGCGACAACCCGCGAACGCCGGACGATCCCGATGATGAACAAGTCTCAGGCCGACGTGGCGTACGGGTTCATCACGATCGCGCGTCAGGATCCGGACTACTACGCGTACTGGCTGATGAATGTCGTGTTCGGACAGTACGCCATGGGCGGCCGTCTCGGCGACAGCATCCGCGAGCGGCAGGGCATGGCGTACTACGCATCGAGCTCGTTCGATGCCAACGTAATTCCGGGTCCGCTGGCGATTCGTGCAGGGGTGAGCCCGGCGAATGTCGACAAGGCGATTGCCTCGATCGACGAAGAGATCGTTCGACTGATCCGCGACGGCGTGACCGCGCAGGAACTCGACGAGTCGCGTCGTTATCTGATTGGCTCGATCCCGCGCTCGCTCGAGACGAACGCCGCGATTGCGAACTTCCTGCAGACTTCGGAGCTGTTCGGCCTCGGCCTCGACTACGATGAGCGCCTTCCGGCCTTGCTGACCGCGGTCACGATCGATGACGTCAACCGGGTGGCGCGCGCTGCGCTCGATCCGGACCGAGCGACCCTGGTGATCGCGGGGCCATACGCCGACACTCAGCACATTGGATCATTGGGTAATCTGGTCATCTAGTCATTGAGTTGGTCATTGTCGCGCCATTGACTGCCAAAGCTGTATTTTTCGACGTCGATTTCACGCTGATTTACCCGGGCCCGACCTTCCGCGGCGAGGGCTACCGTGCGTTTGCCGCGCGCTACGGCATGGACATCGACGCCGGAAAGTTTCCGCTCGCGGTCGCCGGCGCGGCGCCGCTGCTCGACGGTCACGAGGACGCGCCTTATCGCGACGAAATCTTCGTCGTCTACACGCGCAAGATTATCGAAGGCATGGGCGGCGCCGGACCGAATCTCGATGCCTGCGCCGAGGAGATCTATCGGGAGTGGGCCGCGTGCCACCATTTCGAGCTGTACGACGATGTGCCGGACGTGCTTCGCGAGATCGCGGCGGCGGGCATTCGCGTCGGCCTGATCTCGAACTCGCACCGCAGCCTGTCGGCGTTCGAGTCCCATTTCGAGCTCGATGGCCTGATTGCCGCGACCTTGTCGTCGCCGGACCACGGTTACATGAAGCCGCACCCGAGTATTTTTGCCGCGGCGCTGCAGCTGGTCGGCGTCGAAGCGACCGAAGCGGTGATGGTGGGGGACAGCCTGAAGCACGACGTCGAAGGCGCGCTTCGCGCCGGCATGCGCGGTGTGTTGCTTCACCGCGGCGACACCCCCACGGCGCCGGGCGCGGCCGAGCTCGGCGTGCCGGTGATCAAGTCATTGCGGGAACTGCCGAAGCTACTGGCTTAGCGCGGGCCGAACAGCCGCCCGATCGCGACGTACGTCCGCCAGCGGCCGTCGAATCCCGCCGATCCTCCGACCAGTACCGACCCGATGATCGATTCCATCACGACGCCGACGCTGAGCTGCGTCCTGAGCGTCGCCTGGCTCCAAAGGTTGAACGCGTCGCCGTTTTCCAGCCACGCGCCGGCATAGATTGGTCCGCCCACGAAATCCGGCAGCCGGGCGACGTGCTTGAGATAGCCGGCAGTCACAATGTAGTAGTTGTCGCCGCGGATTTCGCCGTTGCTGTAGGCGCCGAGATGAAGCGGTGAACCAAGCGCGAACTGATCGGTTGGCAATGGACTGCCGGAGAACGATGTACCGAGTCCTCCGAGCACGAAGACGCGATCGATGTTGCGCACCGACCAGAACTTCGTCATCTCTCCGCTCAGTTGTGTCAGGCCGTCGCTGGTGCGGCCGTCTGGCAGTGGCGGTGTGACTTCCGGATCCTTGAAGATGTGACGCAAGGTCGAGAAGGCGGTGCTGCCGTGGCTGGGAATGACCGGGTTGTCCTGCGAGTCGTAGCGCCACACCGCCTGCGCGCCCGTCTGCTCACCGCTGAACGCCGGCAGCCCGGGATTGCCAATGAGCACATTCGTATCGACGTGGCCGATGTAGGCGCCGACCCGCAGATCGCTCAGCCGTCCGAGATTCACGCCAATATTCATTCCGACCGCAGTCAACGTCTGGCCGTATCTCGCCGTGACCTCCTCGTCCTGAATCACGTCGAGCGTGGCGGTCTGCACACCGGCATAGGGAGCCAGAAACAGCGGGGTCGAGCCGATTGGTCGATAGAGCTCGATGGCGATGGATGGATTCGACCCGGCGGTGCCGTCGATGCGCAGTTCGGAGCCAGACCCGACCACATCGTAGGCGAGGTAGCGCGCCGCCAGCGACACCCTGAATTCGTCGCTGGTGATGTTTTCGAGGTTGATTCCGAGCATCAGAAACGGCGGACCGCTGGTCTTGGTGCGAGCGGAGACGAGCAAGCCGCTCTCGCCCGTGTCGTTGTCGACCATCCGCCAGGTGATCGACTCGTAGCGGTCGAGGCCGGAGAGCTCGCCGAGGTCACGTGTCAACTGATCGACATTCAAGGCAACACCGACCAGCGGATTCAGCAGCTGTTTGAGACGGTCTTCGTCGTTGCTGCCGAAACCCTCCAGCCGTGTGAACCGCGGGATCGGCAGCGTCGTCCGCCGTCGGCTCTGCCGGGCGGCCTTCCAGCGCGTGTACTCGGCCTCGCTGATCGCCAGTGGCAGGAGCGTATCCTTCATCGCCTCTGCCGCCTTATAGCCTTCGGCGATCAGATCCGGTGTGCGCCGCCAGTCGAGCGAGCCGTAGTCTTGCAGCGGCACGTCGATGACGATGTCGGCGGCTTTCATCCCGGCCTTGGTGTTGGCGCGCATCATCGCATCGAGGGTCTCTGCGACCAGACCGAGCGCCGAGTAGTTCACCTTCTTGAGGTCCGAGAGGTCTCCGACATTGACCGCAATCACGTGCCCGGCGCCCATCTCTTTCACCACGTTGGCCGGCACGTTGTTCATCGCGCCGCCATCGACGAGGACGTGGCCATCGAGTTGGACCGGCGGAAATATCAACGGCAGCGACATGGTGGCGCGCATCGCCCAGTCGAGGGGCCCCTTGTCGAGGATCACCGGAGACGCGGTCAGGAGGTCCACCGCGACCGCGCGAAATGGCGTCGGCAGGTCGTCGAAGCTGCGAAGGTTGTAGTAGGGTGCGGCGATTCCGTCGACCATCAGGTCGACCTGCTCGCCGTTGTTGAGCGCAGAGGGCGGCACGATGCCGCCCTTCACTCCGAACTCGAGCCCCGATGGGTACGCACGGGCATCCGCCTTTCGACGGATGTTCTTGCCGGCATAGTTCGACGAGTCGAACAGCAGGTCCCAATTCAGACCAAGGAGAAAGTTTTCCAGTTCGGCCGCGTCCATGCCCGTGGAAAACGAGCCGCCAATCAGCCCGCCCATACTGGTGCCGGCGACGAGATCGATGGGAATGTGATGTTCCTCGAACCACTTGATCACGCCGACATGCGCGATGCCCCGGGCACTGCCGCCGCCAAACGCCACGCCGACCTTCTCCCGTGGCGGATCCTGAGCCCTGGCTGGAGCGACGATCGCAACGCTCAGGACAAACGCCAGCAACGATTTGGACATGAGGAGGCGATGGTGGCACAGTTCGGGCTGTGACCAAAGGATCGATCGACTATCGGGCGTTGACGACGCTCGTAGATTTTACAGGTGTGGTCGAACTCGAACGCACCATCTGGGGACCGGGTTACGACGAAGTGGTACCAGTTCCGATACTCGCGGTCACGGTACTGCGCGGCGGAATCCTCATCGGAGCGTTTGACGACGATCGGATGGTCGGCTTCGTGTACTCGTTGCCGGGTATCAAGCACCGCAGGCCGACCCAGTGGTCGCACATGCTCGGCGTGCTCGATGACTATCGGAGTGCAGGCGTTGGCCATCGGCTGAAGGTGCTGCAGCGCGAGCAAACGCTCGCGATGGGCCTCGATCTGATCGAGTGGACCTACGATCCGATGCAGGCGCTCAACGCGCATCTCAATTTCGCCAAACTCGGCGTGAGCGCGCAGGAATACGAGATCAACGTCTACGGCGAATCATCGAGCCCGTTGCACAAAGGCAACCCGACCGATCGCTTCGTGGCCGAGTGGCACGTGAGGACGCCCCGAGTCGAGCAGCGACTCGCGGGTTCGGCACCGATGGCGCCCGTACTGACTGTGGAACCGGTCGTTCGCATGCGCCCGGCAGGCGACTGGCTCGAGCCGGGATCCTGGGATCTGACCTTCGACGCGCCGCGGATCGGCGTCGACATCCCGACCGGTTTCAGCGAAATGCTCTCGAGCGCGCCGGATCTCGCATTGACCTGGCGCATGGCGACGCGGCAGATCTTCACCACCTACTTCGAGCGTGGTTATCACGCGGTCGAGTTCTTCCTCGACCGCAAGGCCCGGAAGGGAACCTACCTGCTAGTTGGGCAGTCGTGACGAGTCGCGCGTCCCGCTGAACGAGACGGCAACGATCAACGCAGAGACCGCTGAGACCGCAGAGATTGTTTTTGCTTTGAACTCTGCGAACTCCGCGTGCTCTGCGTTCAAAGGTCGTGATCAGGGTTGTGGTCCAAGCAGAACACGCACTAATCGTTCCTGAGCGCGATGATCGGATCGACGCTCATGGCGCGGCGCGCCGGTACGATCCCGGCGGCGACCGCAACCAGCATCGTTCCACACGCGACCATCGTCAGCGTCGTAGGATCAGTCGCGCGCGTTTCGAACAGCAGCCCGGCCATCAGCCGGCCGGCGCCGATTGCCGCGGCGACGCCGATGACGACTCCCGTGGCGGTCAGCGACAGGGCCCGGCGCAGGACGCCTGCAAACACCGACGCCCGGCTTGCGCCCAACGCCAGCCGCACGCCGATCTCTGGTATCCGCTGGCTGACCGAATACCAGATCGATCCGTAGATCGCGACGCCTGAGAGCGTGGCCGCCAGTACCGCCGTCACCAGCAGGAGCAGCATGGTCCCGCGGGTTTGCGCGATCGAGCTCGCGATTCGCTCTTCCATCGTTCGCACGTCGTAAATCGGGAGGTCGGGGTCGATCGTCTGAACCGCCGCACGCGCCGCCGGAGCCAGCGCCGCGGGGTCGCGTTCGCTTCTGACCACCAGCGTGAAGACCGGCGACGCGGTTTGCGCGATGGGACGGTACATCTCGGCCACCGGGTCTCGCGTCAACCCGACATGCCGGACATCCTCGACGACGCCAACGATCCGGAGCCAGGAAGAGTCGAAGGTTTTGACCCGGCGGTCGATCGGATTCTCGTTGGGGAACTGACGCGCGGCCATCGTCCGATTGATGAGCACCACCTGCTCGCTCCGGCTGTCGTCGGAGGCTTCAAGCAACCGGCCCTTCACGAGCGGAATGTGCATCGCCTTGAAGTAGTCGGTGGAGACGTGGCGCTGGTCGGCAATCAGCAGTTCGCCAGGCAGACGCGGGCGTCCTTCAATGGTGAACGCGTTGCCGGCTCGTGCGCCGCTGAACGGAATCACGGTGCTGAGCGCGGCGGTGCGCACGCCCGGAACCCGATCGAGTCGCTCCAGCAGACTCGCGGCGAATGCGACCCGTGACGGCTCGCCCAGATAGCGCGAACCGGTCAGCGCCACCTTGAACGTGAGCAGGTGATCGGCATCGAAACCGGTCTGGACGCGCGACAGCTTCACGACGCTGTTCACCATCAGGCCGGCCGCCGAGAGCAGCACCACGGCAAGCGCGACCTGCGCGACGACCAACCCGCCGCGTGCCCGGCCTGTGGATCCAGTGACACCGCGCCCGGATCGCTTCAAGCGTTCGACCAGACCGCCATCCAGCGAATGAACGGAAACGATGATGCCAAAGATGAGCGCGAGCAGGCAGGAGACCGCGAGCGTAAAAACCGTGACCCGCGCGTCGATGTCGATCGGCATCGCTCGCGGCAGCACCTCGGCGAAGAGCGGGAGCAGCCCGCGAAGGGTCCAGGCGCCGAGCACCAGCCCCGCCGTGCCGCCGAGACCGGTGAGCACCACCGACTCGGCGACCGCAAACGAAAGCAGCCGTCCGCGTGTGGCTCCGAGCGCGATTCGCACCGCCAGCTCGTGCTGTCGATTCGATGCCCGCGCCAGCAGCAGCGTCGAGGCGTTGGCGCTCGCCACCAGCAGCAGCAAGGCGACGCTCCCCGCGATCAGCAGGAGCGTCGGCCGCACCGAGCGCACGGTCTGCTCGGGGACCGCCACCAGCGTCGCGTTCATATTGTTGTGAGAGGGACGCTCGCCGGCCATCCGGCTCGCGAACGCATGCAGTTCGGCGGACGCCTGCTCCAGTGTGATGCCGTCGGCCAGCCTGCCGAGAATCCGGTAGTTGTGCGACGACTCGTTGACCCGTTCCTCGGCCGTCAGTCGGGCCGGCAGCCACAGTTCGTCGCTTTCCGCGAGCGGGCCCGGGAGCGCGGCGCGCGGCGGCATCACGCCGACGATGGTTCGCGATTCGCCGTCGATCTGGACGGTGCGTCCGAGCACGTGCTGGTCCCCGCCAAAGCGGCGGCGCCACACACCGTCGCCGAGAATCACCACCGGGCTGGCGCCGTCCAGATCTTCGGCCGCTGTAAAGGCGCGTCCGAGTCGGGGCGAGATGCCCAGCATCGGCATCAGCGAGGCCGTCGCACGCGAACCGCGGATCCGTTCGGGATTGTCGTCGCCCGTCAGCGTGTAGGTGTCCGGGTAGACCAGGGCAAGGGCGGACAGCGAGCGCAGGCCGTGCCACGCGTCGTAGTCGAACGGCGTGGCTTCCAGTTCCAGCACATTCTGCGACGGCAGCGTCTGCCAGACGAAGACGAGGCGCGACGGCTCGCGATAGGGGAGCGGCCGCAACAGCACGCCATCGAGCAGCGCAAAGACGGCGCTGTTGACGCCGATCCCGAGCGCCAGCGTCAGGGCGACGAGGACGGTGAATCCCGGTCGCTGGAACGCGTTTCGCGCGGCGAGTCGAAGGTCGCTCCACAGGAGGCCGAGAGCCATCGACGGTTGGACGGATGCGCGGTCAACCGGTTGGCGAAAAGGAGCGGGTCCTATCCCGGCGGCCAGCCGAGACTGCGGCCACCGATGAGGTGCAGGTGGATGTGGAACACCGTCTGGCCGGCATCGCGGTTGGTGTTGAAGACGGTTCGGAAGCCGCCCGACGAGATGCCGCGCTCCTCGGCGATCGCCGCCGCCCGCCGGACCAATTCACCGACCAGCGCGTCGTGATCGGCGGAGAGGTCGTTGAGCGTGGCGATGTGCTGCTTCGGAACCACCAGCACATGGGTCGCCGCCTGCGGGTTGAGGTCGTTGAACGCGATCACGCGGTCGTCCTCGTAGACGATCGACGCCGGGATCTGGCGCGCGATGATCTTGCAGAACAGGCAATCAGCCATGGTCTAGGCTCGCGTCGCGATCGCGGTCCGCGCGATCCCCTGGAGATCTCTTCGAATCCCGGTCAGGGTGAGCTCGCGCGCGCCGGCAAACAGGGTCTCGATCTCGATGTCCTGGCCGAGTCCGAACTCGACGATCAGGAAGCCGCCAGACCGCAGCCGGCTCGGCGCTTCGTGGACCAGCCGATTCAGCAGCGTCATGCCGTCGGCGCCGCCGAATAGCGCCACCGACGGCTCGTGGTCGCGGACTTCGGGCTGCAGCGCTGGACGGGCGCGGTCGAGCACATAAGGCGGGTTGGCGAGAATCGCGTCGAATGTGCCATCGATGCCGGCCAGCAGATCGCCGTGCCGGAAGCTGACCCGATCGGCAACCCCGTGGCGCACGGCGTTGCGGCGGGCAACGGCCAGTGCCTGCTCGGAGATGTCAGTGGCCACGATCGTGGCCGCGGGGCGTTCGTGCGCGATGGCCACCGCCACGCAGCCGCAGCCGGTACAGACGTCAGCGATGTTCAACGGCGCCTGCTGGATCGGAAACAGCTCGAGAATCGCCTCGACGATGAGCTCGGTCGAGGGCCTCGGAATCAACACCGCCGGATTCACCTCGAGGTCCAGCCCCCAGAATTCGCGGTGGCCGACAATGTAGGCGAGCGGCTCGCGGGTGACGCGGCGGGCGATCAGCGTCTCGTAGCGGGGTGCGAAGTCGTCTGGCGCCGCGCTGTTCGCATCGGTATAGAAACGCTCTGTGGTCCAGCCGAGCACATGCTGGGCCAGCAATCGGGCGTCGAGATCGGATTCAACCGGTGAGACACCTGCGGCGCGCAATTGCAGCCGGGCAGCGCCGACCCGCGCATGAATCGTCACGAGACCGCCGTCGCGTCCTTGAGCTTCTCGGACTGATAGTGCGTGATCACGTTGTCGAGTACCTCTTCGAGATCGCCGTTCAGCACTTCGGTCAGGCGATGAGAGGTGAAGTGGACGCGGTGATCGGTGACGCGGTTGTCTTTGAAATGGTAGGTGCGGATTTTTTCGGAGCGCTCGCCGGTACCCACCTGGTTCCGGCGGTCCTTCGCGATCGCTTCCTGCTGCTTGCTCAGCTCGATGTCGTAGAGGCGCGAGCGCAGCACTTTCATCGCCTTCGCCTTGTTCTTGATTTGCGACTTCTCGTCCTGCTGAGACACCACCACGCCGGTGGGCAGGTGGGTGATGCGCACGGCGGAGTAGGTCGTGTTGACGCTCTGGCCGCCCGGCCCGCTCGAGCAGAACGTGTCGATGCGCAGATCCTTGTCGTTGATCTGGACGTCGACTTCCTCGGCTTCCGGCAGCACCGCGACCGTGACGGTCGACGTGTGGACGCGGCCCGCGGCCTCCGTTGCGGGTACGCGCTGGACGCGGTGCACGCCGCTCTCGTATTTGAGCTTGCTGTAGGCGCCGCGTCCTTCGATCATCGCGATGACTTCCTTGAGTCCGCCGCCGCCGGTGTCGCTGCTCGACATCACCTCGATGCGCCACTTGTGGCGCTCGGCGTACATGCTGTACATCCGGAACAGCTCGGCGGCGAACAGCGCGGCTTCGTCTCCGCCCGTGCCGGCGCGAATCTCGAGCATCACGTTCTTTTCGTCGTTCGGATCCTTCGGGATCAGCAGGACTTTCAGTTCGGCGACGAGGGCATCGCGCCTGACCAGCAGCGACTTCAGTTCTTCGCGTGCCAGGTCGCGCATATCGGCGTCGCCGCCCGCCATCAACTCCTCGGTCTGCGCGACGTCGTGGGCGACCACTTTGTATTCGCGGTAGCGCTCGACCAGGGTCTCGATTTCGGCCAGCGCTTTGGCGTGCTTCCGGTACGCTGACGCATCGCTCTGCACTTCATTGGTGCCGAGCAGATGGGTCAGGTCCTCGTAGCGCTGTTCTTCCGCGTCTAACTTATCGAACATATCGTCAAGACATTCAACGCCGAACCCGCGGGATCCGCAGAGACAAAAAAATCTCTGCGTGCTCCGCGATCTCTGCGTTGATCGTCGTCATCCCCCTGAAACGGGTGGCAGAAACGCCACCTCGTCACCGTCGGCGATCACCTGATCCATCCGCGCGTAGTCGGCGTTGACCGCGCTCGAAATCGAACGTTCGTACCGGGTCAGCTCCGGAAAGTCGTCGGCCAGCTGGCGCCACACGTCCCGGATGGTCGCGCCGGCGACGGTCTCGCGCGTCAGTTCCGATGCGCCCGCGATATCGCGCAGCCGCGCGAACAGCCGCACCGTCACACGCACGCGATTCGCTCCGCTTCCGCCCGCGCCCGCTCGTCATCGGGATCCGCGGTCGCGCCTTCGATCCAGACGTCGCCGCCGTCGAAGAACTCGCGCTTCCAGATCGGCACAATCTGTTTGATCCGCTCGATGGCATAACGACAGGCCGCGTACGCGTCGCCGCGATGCGGCGAGCGCACCACGATCGCGACGCTCGCCTCGCCGATGTCGAGCCGGCCGATGCGATGATGCAGCGCCAGCCGAGCGCCCGGCCAACGCCCGGCGATCTCGCTCAGAATGCGCTCGAACGCCTTCAGCGCCAGCGGCTCGTACGCTTCGTACTCTAAATATCGGACGCTTCGCCCCAGATTGTGGTTGCGCACCAGTCCCAGGAACGAGACGACCGCGCCGTCACGCCCGGAATCGGCGTCGCTGGCATCCAGCGCCGCGGCGATCCGCTGCAGATCGAGCGGGTCGCGGCCGATTGCCAGGAGCGGATTCACCCTTTCAGTATACCGCCCCAAAAATGATCGAGGGGTCCGCGGCCGTGGCCGATCGCGGGCGCGTGCGCAATCGCGCCGGCGACGTAGCGCTGGGCCTGCTCGGCGGCCATCGGCAGCGTTCGGCCGAGCGCCAGCCCCGCCGCCACCGCGGCCGCGAATGTGCAGCCGGTCCCGTGCGTCCGGTTCGAGTTGACGCGCGCCGTTCGATATTCGTGATGCGTGGGTCCGTCGAACAGCAGATCGACGACCTCGCCCACCACATCGTCTTTGTCCGATGCCGACGGCCGATCGCCGATCGCATGGCCGCCCGTGATGATGACCGCGGCGGCGCCCATCCGGAGAATCCGCTGCGCTGCTTCGTGCGCGTCTTCCATCGAACGAATACGAAGGCCGCTGAGGACTTCGGCCTCCGGGACGTTTGGCGTGACCACGCGAGCCTGAGGAATCAGTTCCGCGCAGAGCGCGCGAATGCCATCCTGGTCCAGCAGGCGCTCGCCGCTGGTCGAGACCAGCACCGGATCGAGCACCACGAGCGGCAGTTCGAGCTCCTTGATCGCGGCGGCCACTGCCTCGACAATCGCCGAGGTGGCGAGCATGCCGATTCTCGTCGCGTGGATCGCGATGTCGCCGGCGACCGCTTCGATCTGCGCCGTCACCAAATCCGCCGACAGCGCCGCCACCGCCTGAATTCCGAGCGTGTTCTGAGCCGTAATCGCCGTGATCGCGCTGGTGCCGTACACGCCGAACGCCGCGAACGTCTTGAGATCGGCCTGAATGCCGGCGCCGCCGCTCGAATCGCTCCCCGCAATTGTCAGCGCTGTGCGCATACGTTAAGATCCGCGTTCATGCACTCCACCTTGCTCGACACAGTGACGGCCCGGGCGGATTCGCGTTATCGAATCGCCGAGCAGGCCGGGGCGGTCCTCTTCGTCACGATTCTGACAGCAATCGCCGCGCAAATCAGCGCGCCGCTGCCGTTCACGACGATTCCCTTCACGTTCCAGCCGATGGTCGTGCTGGTCGGCGCTGCGGCGCTGGGCTCGCGGCTGGGGATGGCGAGCCAGATCCTCTATCTCGCGCTCGGTATCGCCGGACTTCCGGTGTTTGCGGCGTCGCCGGTCCTGCCGCCGGGCGCGGCGCGCCTGCTCGGTCCGAGCGGCGGCTATCTGATGGCCTATCCGTTTGCCGCCTTCGTCGCCGGCTGGCTCGGCGAGCGCGGCTTCGATCGCCGCTATCTGACCGCAGTCGCCGCGATGATCGCCGGCCTGGTCGTGGTGTTCGCAGGCGGCGTGTCGTGGCTCGCGCTTGCCATACAACCGGCGCGCGGATTCTCCGGCGCGCTCGCCACCGGCTTTGTTCCCTTCATCGTTCCTGATTTGCTGAAACTACTGGTCGCGGCCGCGGCGATGCCGGGCTTGTGGTGGATTACGGGGACGCGCGACCGCTAGGCGTCCGTCCGAACGACAGCAGATAGACGAATGGCGGGAAATCTTCCCGCTTGATCAGCTCGAGTCCGGCGGCGCGCGCCGCGGCAATCACCACATTCGGATCGACGCGCAGATCCGCGGCCGGTCCAGGGCCGCCTCCGCCCGGCAGGTAATCGACGATCCCGAGACGGCCCTGTGGTTTGAGCGATCGCGCGACGTTCGCGAGCAGCGTCACCACGATCGAGTGATCGGCGGGGTCGTCCATTTCGCGATAGGCGTCCGAAATCACCGCCGCGTCGAGGCTTGACGGCAATCGCGGATCGCTGGCCGTGCCGAGCACCGGCCGCACGTTCAGCAGATTCTCGTTCTGCATGCGCCGGCTGATGGCTTCGATCATCTGCGGCTGGATGTCCTCCGCATACACCAGGCCGTTCGGGCCGACCCGCCGCGCCAGTTGCAGCGTGAACCACCCGCCCGCCGCGCCGAGGTCGGCGACCACCGATCCATCCGCGATGCCGAGCGCGTCCATGATCTGATCCGGCTTCTGCCATTGGTCGCGGTCGGGCGCCTCGAGCAGCCCGAGATCCTGTGCGGCGAACAGCCGCCCTTTCGGCTTGCGCTGGGCGCCAAGCACCGCGGCCGAGAGCGCAAGACTCAGGACGACCGCGACAAGGCGTACGCTGGCGCGTCGAGCACCCCGCACCCCGCACCTCGCACGCCGCACCATCATTTCGTCTCACCCTCTCCGATGATTCCTCCGCGAGTCATCGCATCCACCGAGAGAATCGCATCGAGCCTTTTCTCGTCCATCAGTTGTCGCTCGAGGACGATGGCACGGATCGATTTCCCGGTTTTCACCGACTCCTTCGCTACGTCCGCAGTGGCGGCGTAACCGATGTACGGGCTGAGCGCCGTCGCGGCGGCGGTGCTGCGATCGAGCAGTTCGCGCGCGCGCTCCGCGTTCGCGGCGACGCCGTCCACGGTCAGCAAGCGGAACACCTTCAGCGCTTCCCGCAGGATCGTCGATGCGTGCAGCGCGTTCCACGCGATCACCGGCATCATCACGTTCAGCTCGAGCTGCCCGGCCTCGCAGGCGATGGCGATCGTCGCGTCGCAGCCCATCACCTGAAAGCAGACCTGATTCACCATCTCGGGCACGGACGGATTCACTTTGCCCGGCATGATCGACGAGCCCGGCTGCACCGCCGGCAGCGTGATTTCGGAGAGTCCCGCGCGCGGCCCCATGCTGAGCAGACGCAGATCGCTCGCGACTTTTCCGACCTCCACCGCAAGCCGCCGCATCGCGCCTGAATAGGCAAGCACATCGCCCATGCTCTGCGTGACGCGGAACAGGTTCTGCGCGGACACCAGCCGCAGCGACGTGTAGCGCCCGAGATGCTGAATCACCAGGCGCCGATAGTCGTCGCCGGCATTCAGTCCGGTGCCGACCGCCGTGGCGCCGATGTTCAACTCGTGCAGCTGCTCGGCGGCTCTCGCCACATCCGCCGCACTGCTGCGGACGCACTCGGCATAGCCGCCGAATTCCTGTCCGAGGGTGATCGGCACGGCGTCCTGCAGATGCGTGCGCCCCGTTTTCATCACGTCCGCAAACTCGTCTGCCTTGCGCGCCAGGCTGTCCGCCAGCGTTCGCGCCGCGGCCACCAGCGGCGCCGCGCCGAGCAGCAGCGCCAGCCGCGTCGCGGTCGGGTACACGTCGTTCGTCGACTGGCCCATGTTGACGTGGTCGTTGGGGTGGACACGGCGGTAGGTGCCGCGCGGTTCGCCGAGCAATTCGCCGGCGCGATTGGCGAGCACCTCGTTGGCGTTCATGTTGTGCGAGGTGCCGGCACCGGCCTGGTAAACGTCCACGACGAATTGATCGCGCAGCGCGCCGCCGAGGATTTCGTCAGCCGCGATGCGAATCGCGCCGGCGACGTCGGCGTCCAGCCGTCCAAGGCCGAGGTTCGCTTCCGCAGCGGCTTTCTTGACCAGGATGGTGGCGGTGACGAGATCGGCGGGCGCGCGCAGTCCGCTGATGGGAAAGTTCCGGACCGCTCGCAGCGTCTGGACGCCGTAGTACGCGTCCGACGGCACCTCGAGCTGACCAAGCGGATCGGTTTCGCTGCGAAAGCCTTCGGCCATCGAACGTCAGTATACTTCCCGTATGCTGCCCACCTTTTTCGAGAGCGTGCTCACGCTCATCACTCGAACCTCGACCGATCTGCCGCCGGACGTGCGCGCGGCGATGAAACATGCGCTGGTGTCGGAACCCGAAGGCACCCGCTCGTCGCAGGCGCTGACGATCATCGCGCAGAACATCGACCTCGCCGTCGACAACGAAGGCGCCATCTGCCAGGACACCGGCATGCCGACCTTCGAGGTCAAGACCCCGGTCGGCGCCAACCAGATCTGGATGCGGCGCCAGATCCGCGAAGCGGTCGCCGAGGCGACGTTCCGAGGCAAGCTCCGGCCTAACTCCGTGGACTCGATCACCGGAAAAAACTCCGGCGACAACCTCGGACCCGGTACGCCGATCATCCACTTCGATCAGTGGGAGAAAGACGCCATCGAGATCAAACTGATCCTGAAGGGCGGCGGCTGCGAGAACACCAACGCCCAGTACGCGCTGCCGGTGGAGCTGCCGCATCTCGGACGTGCCGATCGGACGCTCGACGGCGTGCGCAAGTGCATCCTGCACGCGGTCTGGAACGCGCAAGGCAAAGGCTGCGCGCCAGGAGCGGTCGGTGTCTGCGTCGGTGGCGACAGGACCTCAGGCTACACCGGCGCGAAGGAGCAGCTGTTTCGCACGCTCGACGACATCAACCCCGATCCGCGCCTCGCCGAGCTCGAAGCCTCGATCATGGCGACGGTGAACGATCTCGAGATTGGCACGATGGGGTTTGGCGGGAAGGTGACGCTGATCGGCTGCAAGATCGGCGCGCTGAACCGTCTGCCCGCCAGCTTCTTCGTGTCGGTGGCCTACGACTGCTGGGCCTTCCGCCGCCTTGGCGTCGAGTTGAACGCGTCGAGCGGCGCGATCGAGCAGTGGCTCTATCGCGATCCCTCGAATCCGATCATCCCCATGCTCGATCAGGCGGGATTCCAGCGGACCGGCAAGGAGGTCGCGCTGCGCGCGCCACTCAGCGACGCCGATGTCCGCGCGCTGAAGGTCGGCGATGTCGTGATGATCTCGGGCCGGATGTTCACCGGCCGTGATGCGGTCCACTCTTACCTGATGAAGCACGAGCCGCCGGTCGATCTCCGCGGCTCGGTCCTGTATCACTGTGGTCCGGTCGTCACGAAGGAGGGCGAGGGCTGGCGGGTCACGGCGGCGGGCCCCACCACCAGCATTCGCGAAGAGCCGTATCAGGGCGAAATCATCAAGCGCTACGGCGTTCGCGTCGTCATGGGCAAGGGCGGCATGGGCGCGAAGACACTTGCCGCCTTGAAGGAACAGGGCGCGGTCTACTTGAACGCCGTGGGCGGCGCGGCGCAGTTCTACGCGCGCTCGATCAAGAAGGTTGACGGTGTGTCGCTGCTCGAGCTCGGCACGCCCGAAGCGATGTGGCACCTCGACGTCGAAGATTTTCCCGCCATTGTCACCATGGATGCGCATGGAAACAGCCTGCACAAGGACATCGAGCAGGAATCCGGCGAGCACCTGGCGACGATCGGTGGCTAAGACAACGATCAACGCAGAACTCGCTGAGTTCGCCGAGAATCATTTTTCCGACGGATTAGAGGCGACGTATCCCGCCGACGGGCGCATGCGTAGAGATCAACATGGCAGATCTCATCGACGCTGACCCCTCCGGGGCTTTCGAGGCCCGCTACCTGGCATTCCTCGAAACGATTGCGCACCTTCGGCCGAGTCTGCATCGCTACTGTGCGCGGATGACCGGCTCGGTGCTGGACGGCGAGGACCTCGTGCAGGAGGCGCTGTTCCAGGCCTACCGAAAGCTGGACAGCTTCGACGACAGTCGTCCGTTGTCGCCGTGGCTGTTCCGCATCGCGCACAACCGCTGCATCGACTTCCTCCGCGGCCGCGGTGTGCGCATCGAGGCCGAAACCGCCGTCATGGAGCCGGACATCGTCCTGCCGGCGGATCCGCCGCCACTCAATCTCGGCCGTGCGGTCGAGCATCTGGTACTGACACTGCCGCCGAAGGAACGCGCCTGCGTTCTGCTGAAAGACGTCTTCGACTACACGCTCGAGGAAATCGCAGCTCTGGTCGACTCTACAGTCGGCGGCGTGAAGGCGGCCCTCAATCGTGGCCGCGCCAAGCTGGAGCCGCTGCGCGAGCGACCCGCGCCGCCTCCGGCCGCCTCGTTCGAGGCGGCACAGATTCTCACGCTGTACGTCGATCGATTCAATCGCCGGGACTGGGACGGGCTTCGCGAGTTGATCAGCGCCGACGCGCGTCTGCAGGTGATGGATCGCTTCCTCGGTTCCATCAGTGAGTCGCCGTACTTCGAACGCTACGAGCGCCAGGCTGGCACTGTCCGCCTCGTGCTCGGACGAGTCGACGATGACCAAACGTTGATCGCTTTGCGCCAGCATGACGGCGTCTGGACACCGCAGGCGGCCATTCGTGTCGGCGTCACAGCCGGCCGCATCGCACGCATCGCCGACTACACCCACTGTTCGTGGATTCTGCCGGCGGCGCGCTCCGTCGTCTTCGATCAGTCTTCTCCCTCGCCCGTCGCGTAGCCGGCGTATCCCCGCTCGCGGGAGCGCCGTAATACCTGACAGCGATCAATCAAGGAGAGCGACATGGATACCAAAGAGACGATTGAATTTGCCCTGGCCCTGTCGGACAAAGCCGTGCTCAGTGCGATCGACGAGATGCGCGATTCGCCGACAACGTTTCCCACGGCCAACGGCGGCTGCCACCCGCTCTGGGTGCTGGGTCATCTGACGCTGATCGAGGGATCGATCCCGGCGATTCTGAAGGGCGAAGCGAATCCGGCTGCGGAGTGGTCCGCCCAGTTCGGCCAGGGCTCCGTTCCGGTTACCGATGCCGCCGCGTACCCGCCATTCGCCGAGGTCCGCGAGAAATACCGGCAGTTGCGAGAACGGAATCTGGCGTTGCTGCGGTCGCTGAGCGAGGACGACCTCGACAAGCCGACCCATGCCCCGCCGAAGGGTCGCGAGCGCGAGTTCGCCACCTACGGCCGGAGTTTCATGACGCTGGCGTTGCACCAGATGCTCCACCGCAGTCACATCACCGACGCGCAGCGGGCGCGCCGGCCCGTGGCGGCGTGACGAAGGCACAAATGGGGGCCGTTCAAGTTTCGGAGAACGCATCAGGCCTCGCTGGTCGCGGCCGCGATTCGCGCGTGGCTCTGGCGCGTGCACGTTCAGGCTGGCGACATGCCGATCGGATCGACGCCGGCGTGACGATGGTGTCGTCACCGGCCTCCGCTTCGCGCGCCGGGAAGTCGGCCTTCGCTTCGGTGCGCTGACGGTGGCGCAGCGACTATCGGCTGGCTTCAGCGTGGGTCGGTCGCGCATGCACCGTCCGACTTGCGTCGAGGATTCCGGATCACGCGTAACGAAGTCGCTGCGATGGCTCGCTACGCCCGACTTCCGGCTTCGCGGCGCCAACGGCACGCTCAGACCTCGGCCGGTGACGACACCATCGCCGCGCCGCCAGGATCCGAGCGCCAGGAGTCACGGGTCGCGGCCGCCGTCCCTCGGACCTCGGGCTGACGAACGTCAGACGGCAAACGTGTTCGCCAGCGAACCGGCGCACGTCGCTGTTGATTCGCCACTGACGATCGCTTCAGCCGAACGCTGACCTGATTGTTGGCTGTCGCTCGGACTATCCCAAGCGGCGTGCTCATCGTCAGCACAGCGCTGGCGGACGCGTTTGCAGCACGAGCCGTCCGCGGGACGGAGGCGGCGGCCCGCGACGCATGGCGCGTGCACCAATGGCGCGCTCAGACCCCGGCCGGCGACGACATCAGCGTTTGGTCGTGAAATCCTTCAGCGGCGGGCGCCCGTATCCGTGCTCCATCGCCGCGACATCGAGATCGGTCGTCTCGATGTCGGAAATGGACAGCAGCGGGAACGGCGACAGTTCGGGCAGGTCTGCCGTCTTCAGGTAGCCGCCGCACGACGAGCACAGCTCGAGACGACGATCGATGCGATCGCGGTCCGGCGCCGACGTCACGAACGCCTCGCCGCTCTCGGCGCAGTAGATGCAGGCGTACGTGCGCAACTCCCACGCGCTCGAGCAGAACGAGCAGCGCAACGTCCGGTGTCCGCCCACCACCTCACCGATGGCCGGCCACGAGCCGCACGCGGGACAGTAGCCGTGCTGCCAGTTGTTGAGCGCGGCGTCGAGCGTGCCGGCGACCTCGCCGCCCAGCAGCGTCCGCTGCAGCAGATAGGCGAAGGGGCTGACGGCGAGCTCGGCGACCAGCCACACGAGGTCAGGCGCCAGGCCGCGGTGGACCGCGCCGGTGCGAATCGCCGTCTGGTCCCGGTTGAACGAGGCGGTCAATAACGAACCGGCGTCGATCTCGCCGGCGTCTATAACTGTGCGGATGTGCGCGGCTGCCTCGCCGGCGCCGCCGGACTCGAGCGCGTCGCACAATCCGAGCAGAGCCGGACGCATCGCCGGCGCGGGGAGCGGAATCGGCTCGCCGGCAAACACCGGGACGCCGCGCGCCAGCTTGGCCGCCAGGTATTTCGGCGGGAGCGACAGCCTCGGTATCCGGCCGCCCTCCAGCACCACGGTCAGGTCGGTGATCAAGGTCAGCAGCCGTTGCTGGAGTGCCAGAGCCGGCTCCAGATCAGGACGCGCCAGCCGGACCGCCGCCCACCGCCGTTCCGCCGAAATAAGCAGATTTGACCGGGAAATCGCAGGAATCGTTACATACGGCATGGGGCGCGCTGCAGTATACCAACCGGGTTCTTGCTATAATGTCCCCATGATTAACGTTTCAGAAACGGCGGCGTCGAAAATCAACGAGCTGCTGTCCGAAGAGAACAAAGCCGGCAGCGGGCTGCGCGTGTTCGTCCAGGGCGGCGGCTGCTCGGGATTCCAGTACGGGCTCATGATCGAGGAAAACGGCCAGGGCGCCATGGACCAGGTCTACGAATCGCACGGCGTGAAATTGTTCGTCGACCCGATCAGCATCCGCTACCTCACCGGCGCGGAAGTCGATTTCGTCGACACCGTCACCGGCGGCGGATTCACGATCAAGAATCCCCAGGCGACCTCGACCTGCGGCTGCGGCTCGTCGTTCTCCGTCGATTAATTGGTGATCGGTGACTCGGTGAATTGGTGATCACCGTCGCCAATTCACCCACTCACTGACCGCCGATTTCGACATGGACCGTCCACTTCCCGATCTCGACGCGCTCCGCCCGGTCGGCGGCAAGCGCTCCACCAAACGCGATCGCATCCTCGCGGTATTCCTGCGCCAGCAAGGCCACGTCAGCGCCGACGATCTGTTCGACCAGGTCCGCCGCGAGGCGTCCGGAATCGGCCGCGCCACGGTATATCGCACTCTCCAGTGGATGGTCGGCGCCGGCATCGCGCGAAAAGTGGACTTCGGCGAGGGCCGCTCGCGCTTCGAGCCGGCGTATCGTCACCCCCGCCACTTTCATCTGGTCTGCACGACCTGTCACTCCTCGTCCGAGTTCCTGAGCTCCGACGTCGAGACGCTGATGGAAGAGATCGCAGCAGCGCGCCAGTTCGCGCCGAATCATTCAGTGGTGCAGATCTACGGCACCTGCGAAGAGTGTCGCACCGGCAAGAAGGTGCCGAACCTCGACGGCCCGACCACCGAGCTGGTGTTTGCGCGCGACGCGCTCCGCATGGCGATCGCGACCGAACGAAGCGGTCTCGATTTCTACACGCGCGCAGCCACCCAGACCAAGGATCCGCGCGGACGATCGGTGTTTCAGAAACTGGCGGCCGAAGAAGGTGAACACCTCGGCACGCTGCAGGCGCGCTACGAGCAGCTGCTGGCGAGCGATCCCGAACTCGAGTCGCGCCCGACCTTTCTCTTCTTCAAGGGCGCCGCGAGCGGACTGTTCGCGGACGGTGCCAAGCAGCTGCGCGAGGGCGTCAACGACCTCGAAGCCCTGCTGATCGGCATTCGCTGCGAGCGCGGTTCGCATCGCTTCTTCAAACGGTACGGCGAGCGTTTCGAGGATTCCGAGGGCAAGCAGATCTTTCTCGAGTTCGCCGACGAGGAGCGCGCCCATCTCGACCTGCTGCTCCGCGAATATCGCGCGCTCCGCGATCGGCAGGCGGTGCCGGGCAAACGCTCCGGCCAGGCGCCGCGGCCCAAACGCGGCGCGGCAACGCGATCGGCTTCCCGGCGCACGGCCCGCTCGGGCCGATGATCGACTTACACACGCACACCACCGCATCCGACGGACGCTGCACGCCGGCCGATCTGGTCGCTCGCGCGGCGGCGGCCGGTGTCACGGTGCTGAGCGTCACCGACCACGACACCGTGGCGGGATGCGCGGACGCGTCTGCCGCGGCGTTGGACGCCGGCCTGACGTTGATCCCGGGCATCGAGGTCACGGCGGTCCTCGATGATGCGGACGTCCACGTCCTCGGATATTTCTTCGACACCGGGTCGCCGGTACTGGCGGCGTTTCTCGCCGAGCAGCGCCTGCGGCGTGTCGATCGCGTCCGCCACATGATCGATCGACTCGCCTCGTCCGGAATCCGCCTGGACGCGGACGTGATCCTCGCTCCGGGGATCGAGGATTCAACCAGATCGGTCGGCCGGCCCTGGATCGCGCGGGCGCTGGTCGCCGCCGGACACGTGAGGAACACCAACGAAGCTTTCGACCGATGGCTGTCGAAAGGGCGTCCGGCCTTCGTACCGCGCGCCGCCGCAGCGCCAGCCGAAGTGATTGCGCGGCTTCATGAAGCCGGCGGGATCGCTTCGATGGCGCATCCCGGGCTGATGGGCCTCGATGACCGGATCCCCGAGTTCGCAGCGGCCGGTCTCGATGCGATCGAGGTCTATCACACCAAACACGACGACAAGGCGGTGGCGCGGTATCGAGCGCTGGCTGATCGTCTCGATCTCGCGATGTCAGGCGGCTCCGACTTTCACGCCGACGACATGCACGGCGGACTCGGACCTGGCAGCGTCGCTCTGCCGCGCCAGGCGTTCGACGGGCTGCAGCGCCGCGCCGTGCTCCGGCGGTCGCGACTGGCCGACTCGCCTCACGACCAGCGATGAAGGTGGCATAATTCGCTCTTGGCTCAAGCCCTTCTTACCGCTGTCTTCATCGGCCTCACCGGACTCGTCACCACCGCCGTCTTCGGACTTCGCGGCACGGACGTCGCCCGTCACATCTCGTTCGGCATTTTTTCGACGCTGATTACGCTGCTCGCGCACTCGATGATGATGTTCTATCTGATCGGCAAGGGAAAAGCCGTCAAGGACGCGATGGCCGAGCACAACGTCGCCGGCGACTACTACCGGCGGATCGCTGCGGCACGGGTGCCGGTCTTTTCGGTCGGCACGTTTGCCATGGGCGCGACCATCGGCGCCGCGCTTCTGGGTGTGTTCGTGGACACCAACGTCCTGCCGCCGATTGTTCATGCAATGTTTGCCTACGGTGCGATCGCCTGTAACCTCGCGGCCGTGAAGATCGAGATCTCGGCGATCGCCGAGTCCAGCCGCGTGGTCAACGAGGTCAATCAACGCATCCAGTCGTGACGCCGCCGGTACTCGAGTTCGCCGGCATCTCGAAGGACTATCACGGTCTGCGCCCGCTCAGGATCGAGCAGCTCACCGTCGGCGCCGCCGAGCAGGTCGCACTCCTCGGGTTCGATCAGGTGTCCGCCGAGGTGTTCATCAACCTCGCGACCGGCGCCACCTTGCCCGATACCGGCGAGGTGCTCGCGTTCGGACGCTCGACTGCCGCCATTGCCGACAGTGCCGACTGGCTCGCGACCGTCGATCGCTTCGGCATCGTCAGCGAGCGCGCCGTGCTGCTCGACCAGCTCACCCCCGTCCAGAATCTGGCGATGCCGTTTACGTTGGCGGTCGAGCCACCGTCCGACGCTGTGCGGTTGCAGGCCGAAGCGCTGGCAAGTGAAGTCGGTCTGGCAGCCGACTCTTGGACGCGAGCAGTCGCGGAACTCGGGCCCAGCGGACGAATGCGCGTGCGGCTGGGTCGTGCGCTCGCCCTCGACCCATCCGTCCTGCTGCTGGAACATGCGAGCGCCGGGCTGGACCGCTCAGACGCCAGCGGCTTCGCTGCGCAGATCCGGGCGATCGCCGGACGACGTCGTCTTGCGGTGGTTGTCGTGACCGCAGACGAGGCGTTCGCGTCGGCGGCGGCCGGTCAGGTGCTGACGCTGGAGCCGGCGACCGGCCGACTCCGCCGGGGCCGTGGTTCCCGCTGGTTCTGACAGCAGACCTGGCCTGACGGCCCTTACGCGCCCGGGCGAGTGCGGCTATGATGTGACCGCGAAAAGGAGATCGCTTATGACACTCAAGAAGCAGCTCGTGCTGCCGATCGTCGTGATGCTGGCTGGATTCGGTACCGTCGCCGGTGCGCAGAGCATGATGAAGGCCAAGAAGGTCCGCGTGTTCTTCATCGAGCCGAAGAACGGCGCGAGCGTCACCAGCCCGGTGCACATGAAGTTCGGCTCGGAAGGGATCCAGATTTCGCCGGTGCCCGCCGGTGAGGTCAAGGAGACGCGTCCCGGTGTCGGGCACTATCACGTCGGGATCGATGAGGCCTGTCTGCCGCCCGGCAAGACCATCGTCAAGGGCACGCCGTCGTGGGTGCACTTCGGCGACGGCAAGGACGTGTTCGACAGCCAGCTGACACCCGGGAAGCACAAGCTTTCGCTTCAGCTCGGCGACGACTTGCACAACACGATCGCGGGCGCTTGCGCGACGATCACTGTCACGGTCAAGTAGCAGTTCGTCCGCTTTTCTTGTACACACGCGTATGCGTTTTCGCCGCTCGTCACCGCTGAGCTACTGCGCTCGGCCGTAAATCCGCAGATTTCCACCCTCGGGCTGGTGGAACGGGAATTGATTCCGATCCCTTGGGCGCTCTCGGCGCCCAAGGAGACTCGGATGGCGACCGGAACGATCAAGCGACTTGTCCGCGACAGAGGGTTTGGATTCATTCGGGACGAAGCCGGACAGGAATGGTTCTTCCACCGCAGTTCGGTGGCTGGAAGCTTCGACCAGTTGAACGAAGGCGAGCGGGTTAGTTTCGACGAGGAACCGTCGGCGAAGGGCCCCCGCGCCGGCAACGTTCGCAGCGAAGGCTGACGCACTGAACGCACCCACGCTTCTGCTTTTCGACATCGACGGTACTCTTGTACTCACCGGCGGCGCCGGCGGGCGCGCAATGACGCATGCCTTCGAAGAGCTCTTCGGCGCTGCCGATGCCATGCGATCTCAGCCGATGGCGGGTCGAACGGACGCGTGGATCCTTTCCGACGCCGCTGCTGCGCACGGTATTCCTCCCGGCAGCCCCGCACTGACGCGTTTCCCCACCGTCTATTTCCGTCATCTTGATCGCGAGCTCAACCGGGCTGCGCCGCCAGGCAAACGAAACGGCGTCATGCCCGGCGTGCGCGAGCTTCTCGACGTGCTCGCGGATCGCGACGATGTGTATCTCGCCCTGTTGACCGGAAACTACGAGACCTCCGCGCAGATGAAACTCGAGCGCTTCGATCTGTGGCGCTATTTCAAGTGCGGCGCGTTCGGTGACGATGCACCCGATCGCAACGGTCTGTTGCCGCGCGCGCTCGCGCGTGTTCTCGCCTGCGACGGTCTGGAAATCGCCGCCGCGCAGGCCATCGTCGTGGGCGATACGCCGCTCGATGTGGCGTGCGCGCAAGCGTCAGGCGCGCGCTCGATCGGCGTCGCAACCGGCGGGCACAGTGTCGACGAGTTGCGGGATGCCGGTGCAGATGTCGTGTTCGAGGATCTCAGTGACACGATCGCGGTGATTGCGGCGCTTGGGATCGGGATGACGTAGCGCGGGATGACGTAGCGCGGGATGACGTAGCGCGGGATGACGTAGCGCGACCCTTTCAGGGTCGCGTGAGTCGCGTGAAGCCGGCCTGAAAGGCCCGCGCCACATGAAATGGCGGAAGCGCCTGGGAGTCGAACCCAGCCTCCTCGCGTGAGCGAGGAGCGACCGATTTTGAAGACCGGGAGGGCCACCGGGCCCCGTTCACTTCCGTGTCTTCAATTGTAGTAGGAGGGAAGCGGCGGGGTCAGACCGCGGTCTGACCCCGGAGCGGACTTCAGCCTTCGATCAGGCGAACATCACCCGCCCGTGGACCTTTCTGCGAGTCTTCGGGAGTGAATTCGACCCTCTGCCCTTCGCGCAGCAACTCGAACACTGCACCGCGCACCGAACTGCGATGGAAGAAGTGTTCGATGCCGCCTTCGTCTCGGATGAATCCGAAACCCTTATCGATCAGCAGTCGCGCGATAGTCCCGGTTGGCATAACAAGCCCTCCGTTCCGAACCCCCAGGGATATCCCAAGGGAAGTCAGCCGGTTACGAGCCTGCGAAACTCACAAGCCATCGGGACACGATGCCGGCCGAATCTGTCCAGCCCTTTGATGAGCTGGTCCAAAACGCGGCCAGTCTAGGCAGTTCACCACCCGAAGTCAAGGTAAGAGTGTTCTTTAGGGCAGTTCTGAGGAGAAAACCTGCCAGGTTTCCTCCTCTTCGCCGTCAGCCTCGTCTTCATCGTCCGACTCGTCGTCTTCGTCGAAGTCGTCTTCGTCGTCGATGTCGTCGTCGGGCTCGTCGTCATCCGCGCGGATCATGATGCGGGCTCGGTCGCTGGCTTCGGTTTCGGAGGCGCCGGAGGCGGGTAGGTGGTCCAGAAGTGACGTCCGCACGTGTTGCAGACCCAGAACTGATCGGGCGTCCACGGCTGGCCCGGTCCGGGATCGCGCATCTCCATAGCTGCGCCGCAGCGCATGCAGCGGATGTGGATATCGACGTCGCTCATGGCCGCGATTCTATAACATTGAGCCAATGATCCCCGCGCTGGTGCTTGCGGCGGGCCGCTCGTCGCGCATGGGCCGCGCCAAGGCCAGCCTCCCGCTCGACGGCGGCGACACCTTTCTGACTCGCATCGTTCGCACGTTCCTTCAGGCCGAAGTGGACGATGTCGTGGTGGTCCTCGGGCACGACGCCGACGCGATTGCCCGTACGTTTTCGACTGCGAACCTGTCGGCGCGCATTGCGCTCAACCCTGATTACGATCGCGGACAACTGTCGTCGCTGGTCGCCGGCCTCAACCTCGTCGATCGCCCAGGTGTGATCGCGGTCCTGGTCACGCTGGTGGACGTCCCGTTGGTGTCTGCGAATACAGTCCGCGCGGTGGTCGATCACTACCGGCGGACTCGAGCTCCGATCGTCCGGCCGACCTCAGGCACGCGCCACGGCCATCCACTGATCATCGATCGATCGGTATTTGCTGCACTCCGCGCTGCCGACCCTGATTCGGGAGCGAAGCCCATCGTTCGCGCGCACGCCTCAACGCTCGGCGATCTGGCAATCGCCGACGAAGGCGCATTTCGGGACATCGATACGGCTGAGGAGTACGCGAGAGCGATCACCGATCTGTCGATCGGCGGTGGGGATGGTCCTTCGCCTCGTGGATCTGGCTGATTCCGGAGAAGCTGCCGTCCTCGGCCTGTGACGGCTTTCGCATCTCGAGATCGGCGTAACGATTGGAGATCAGCCAGGCGCCGACGCTGGCCGACACCTGGTAGACGATGCCAGGCATGAAGCCATCGAGCCGAACACCGTCGAGCTCGCTCTCCTTGGGTTTTTCCCTGATTCGAACTTTCACTTCCACACTTGATCCCCGTCCCGGCCGGTCGGCCCTGGATTTGGACGGTTCAGCAGAAGATAGCAATCGTGGTACCACGCTCCTAGCTGAGCCGCAGATTTTGTCGAGTCTCCGTTACCTGGATCGTCTATAAAGTCGACGGCTGGTAAACACCTAACAGGGAGACGGACAATGGCGAATCGCTTTCGTGCACTCGGAGCTGAACACGACCGACGTCGGCAAGGCCAAGGATTTCTACAGCAAGCTGTTCGACTGGAAGCTCGAAGACACCCCGATGGGACCGATGACCTACACGATGATCAAGACCGGCGACAAGACGCGTCGGCGGTATCCAGAAGGTGCCGCAGCCGGGCATGCCCTCGGCCTGGCTGACCTACGTGCAGGTCGACGACATCAAGGCCTCGACCGCGAAGGCCAAGTCACTCGGCGGCAACGTCATGCTGGACGTCACCGAAGTGATGGGATCCGGCTGGATCAGTGTCGTCATCGATCCGACGGGTGCGGCGATCGGGATGTGGAAACCAAAGCAGGCGTAAATCGTCCGGCGCCGATCGCGCGCAGGGCGTAGTACGCCATGAATCCGATCGGTCCGAACATGAACGTCAGCAGCAGGCAGGGGATGACGAGCAGATGCGGGATGCCGCGTCTGCTCGCGTCCCGCACTTCCCAGGTCCGCGGGCACGCGTTCCTGCGCTAGTCTGTCAACGCGTGCCGACCGACGTCTTCGCAATCGCTCCGCCGATCGAACCCATGCTGGCCAAGCTGGCCACCGAGCTTCCGGCCGGTGACGGCCTGCTCTACGAGCCGAAGTGGGACGGCTTCCGCGCCATCGTGTTTCGCGGCGGAGACCAGCTGTTGATGCAGAGCCGCGATCTGAAGCCGCTCGACCGCTACTTTCCCGAGCTGCACGAGGCGCTCGTTGCCGGCCTGCCGGACGGATCGGTGCTCGACGGCGAGATCGTGATCGCCACCGCGCGAGGTCTCGACTTCGATGCGCTGCAGATGCGGCTGCATCCGGCGGCGTCGCGCGTCGCCAAGCTCGCGCAACAGACACCCTCGTCGTTCGTGGCCTTCGACCTGCTTGCGGCGGACGGTCAGGATCTACGCGGGCGACCGCAGCACGAACGGCGCGCGCAGCTCGAGAAACTGCTCGCGCACACCAAGCCACCAATCCACCTCACGCCGCTGACCGCCGACCACCGTCAGGCATCCGAGTGGCTGTCGCAGTTCGAAGGGGCGGGCCTGGACGGCGTGATGGTCAAGCCGGCCAACGGCACCTACCAGCCAGGCAAGCGCGCGATGATCAAGGTCAAGCACGCCCGCACCGCCGACTGCGTCGTCGCCGGTTTTCGCTGGCACAAGGCGGGGAAGGGCGAGCTGGTCGGGTCGCTGTTGCTCGGACTGTTCGACGCGACGGGGAGACTCCAGCACGTCGGCGTGACCTCGTCGTTCACCATGGGGATGCGGCGCGAGTTGGTCGCGGAACTGGCGCCGTTACGCGAGCGTGCGCTCGATGGACACCCATGGCGTGAATGGGCTGACGCAGGCGCCGAGTTCGCAGCGCAACCGTCGAGGATGCCGGGTGGCCAGAGCCGCTGGAGCGCCGGCAAGGACCTGTCGTGGGAGCCGCTGCGGATCGAGCGCGTCTGCGAGGTGAAGTACGACCACATGCAGGGCGACCGGTTTCGACACGCGGCGGTGTTTCAGCGCTGGCGTCCGGACAAGCCGCCCGAACAGTGCGGCTACGATCAGCTCGAGGTCACGACTCCTTACGAGCTCGCGAAGGTCTTCGGCGCGTCCGGCCGGAATCGGTGATCCCGTCAGCCGCAGGATGGCGCCGCGTCGGTCCGACCCATTCTTCCGCCATGTCTTCGTTCGGGTCGAGCGCCTCCTGCTCCGGCCGCAGCGCGTCCGGCACGTGCTGCAGGTTCAGACGGACGCGGGTCCAGGTCCGATGGCGTCCCCGTAGCGCATCCACCAGCACGTCGGCCGGCTGAAGATGCGTCGCGGCCTCAGGGTGACGCGCCTTCCATCGTTCGAAGCCGGCGAGTGCGTCGGTCTTGTCGCGCGCGCGTCCGATCTCGAGGAGCGGGTGGACAGACTTCCGGCGACGTGACGGCGCCACGCGCGGCGCTTCGCCGGCCTGCTTGCGATAGTGCGGCGGCCACGGGGCGTCGCCCTGGCCTTCGCCTTCCTGGCGCGCCGACAATTCGAGCAGCCGCTCGAGCGATCCTGCATTCGCGTCCATCCCGGCGTGCCGATCGCCCACGCTCGCGAACCGCGCCGGCATCGTCGCGAGGGTGAAATCGGCCGGATTGCTGACGTCAATCTCTTCCCACGTCAGCGGCGCCGACACACGCGCGTCCGGTGTCGGCCGCACGGAATAGGCGCCCGCGACCGTGCGATCCTTGGCGTTCTGGTTGTAGTCGAGGAAGACGCCGTGACGCTCTTCCTTCCACCACTTGCTGGTCGCGATCTGCGGGGCACGGCGTTCGACGTCGCGCGCCAGGGCGAGGGCGGCGCGGCGTACCTGGTCGAAGGTCCAGCGCCGCTCGATGCGGACGTAGACGTGGATGCCTCGCGATCCTGACGTCTTCGGCCAGCCGACCAGGCCGACGTCGGCGAGCGCCGCGCGGACGACCGCCGCGACTTCGCGAATCTGCGGCCACTCGACGCCAGGCACCGGATCGAGATCGACGCGCAGTTCATCAGGGTGATCGAGGTCGTCGGCGCGCACCGGGTGCGGGTGCAGTTCGAGGCAGGCGAGGTTCGCCATCCAGATGAACGTGGCCGGATCGCGCGGGACCACTTCTTCAGCGGTGCGGCCTGACGGAAAAGCGAGCGTGACGACCTCGACCCAGTCGGGCCGGGACTGCGGGGCGCGTTTCTGGAAGAAGAATTCTCCGCCAGTGCCGTTCGGATAACGGACCAGCACGTTGGGGCGATGACCGGCCGCCTGCATCGCACCCTGCGAGACCGCGACGTAGTAGCGCGCCAGATCCAGCTTGGTGTAGCCGGCCTGCGGAAACAGCACCTTGTTCGGATTGGAGATGGCGATGTCCCGTCCGGCGACGGTGATCGTCTCGTGCTCCGCGTTCAATGCGTCAATCCGTAGATCAGATAGTTCACGCCGAGCTTATAGGCTTCGTTGGTATCGTCGAACGGACGAAAGCCGCGGCCCGACCACTCCCAGTACTGTGAAATGTCGGTGTTGTAGTTGACGATCATCAACAGCCGCTTGGTGGGGTCGTTGTCCTCGTAAATGCCGCGGAACACCGCCTTGCCGCTGGTGTAAGCCTGCGGGAAGTTGTCGAGCGACGTGACTTCGAAGAACGAGTGAAACACTGGATCGGCCGGATCCATCTCGAAGAACTTCGCGTTCGGAAAGACGCGCTTCACGTTGTTCGCGAACGGCTCCCAGCCGCCGCCGGAAATTCCGCGCCAGCCTTCCACCTTGAAGTCGTCGACGATCAGGAAGCCGCCTTTCTGAAGATAGGTGCGCAGCGCCACCGTCTCGGCCTCGGTCAGCGTCCACCAGCCGACCTCGATGATGTAGGCGATCGGATACCTGAACAGCTCCGGGTCGTCGAGTGTGACCACGTTTATATCGTCCGCGTGCCCGTTGAGGTAGGAGATCTCGTTCACGATCTTCATGAGGTTGCGCTCGGCCAGTGGGTAACCATGGACCCACGACGGCCGTCCGCCGGCCCAGTTGCCGCCGCGCGCGCCTGTGTACCTCACACGGACGAAGGTGAACTGCCCGTCATACGAAATGTTGCGGACGCTCTCGTCCCAGCCATAGAAAAACTGGCGCTGCGCCGCGGCTGCGGCAACCAGGCAGACCAGCACCGCCAGCGTCAGCAGCGCCGTGCGGCGGCGATTGGAGGTTGGCACCCACTTCATCGAATGAGCCCGTCACGGTGAGAATAACAGAGACACCGGCCGCGGGCAGGCACTGCAGTTCCTTACGCCGCGGACGTTCGTGCGCTATTCTGCGATGGCCGTGCACAAATGGACGACGACGGACATCCCTCCGCTCGCTGGAACCCTCTCGGTCGTCACCGGCGCCAACAGCGGCATCGGCTGGTACACTGCGCTCGAACTGGCGCGCGCAGGCAGCGAGGTGATTCTCGCGGCGCGGAGCGAAGCAAAGGGCCGGGACGCCGCCGACCGCATCCTCCGCGAAGCTCCCCGGGCTCGCGTGCGTTCGGCGATTCTCGATCTGGCGAGGCTCGCGTCCGTTCGTGCCTTCGCCGCGGTCGTTGATCGGGAACCGCGCCTGGATCTGCTCGTCAACAACGCGGGCGTGATGCTGGTCCCGACGCGGCAAACTACCACGGACGGTTTCGAGCTGCAGTTCGGCACGAATTTCCTCGGACCGTTCGCGCTGACGGCGCTGCTGATGCCGGCGTTGCGCCGCGCGGCGTCACCGCGGGTGACGACGGTTTCGAGCGGCGCCGCGAACATGGGAATCAGGAGAATCCGCTTCGCGGATTTGCAATGGGTCGAGGGCTATGCGGCCTGGAAGGTTTACTGTCAGACCAAGCTCGCCGATCTGATGTTCGCGCTGGAACTGGGGCGTCGCTGCGCCACCGCCGGGATTCCGCTGACGAGCGACGCCGCGCATCCAGGCTATGCGCGCACCAACCTCCAGACCAGCGGACCCGGACGGCCGCTGAACCTGGTCGAGAAGGTGACCGAGAAGCTGCTGTCGCAGGATGCGTTTCACGGCGCACTTCCGACGCTGCGCGCGGCCACCGCTCTTGATGCGATTTCCGGCAGCTACTACGGGCCCGATGGCCTGTTCCAGATGCGCGGCGATCCTGTGCCGATTTCGATCCCTAAGCCAGCGCAGGACGAAAGTGCGGCCAGCCAGTTATGGGACGCCGCCGAGAAGCTGACTGGTGTGACCTGGGGCTTCCAGCGTGTGGTGTAGGGCGACCCTTTCAGGGTCGCCGGGACGCGGGCCTGAAAGGCCCGCGCTACGTGTGGAGCCGCGCTACGTGTGGAGCCGCGCTACGTGTGCAGCCGCGCTATGTGTGGCGCGACCCTTTCAGGGTCGCGTGGAAGGGCTGAGCAGACGCTCGACCTGTCCGAGATGGTTCAAGTCGTGGCCGGCATTCAGTCGGATCAAATGCGCGATACTCTCGCGTCCGCGTTCGCCGTGCATGCCGAAATTGTCGTGCAACGCCGGATCCACCGCGCGCAGCAGGCGCAGGTTCGCACGCCGGTTGGCCTCGAACAGATCGAGCGACCCGCTCACCGGCGCCTCCGCGTACTTGAAGACGCGCGCAAACTCGTTCTGATCGTAGGGCTGCAACGCGGTGCCGTTACTGGCGAGAATGCTCCGGATCCGCCAGCTCGTGACCAGTTCCGTGTCCCCCAAGTGCGCGAGAATCTCGCGCACCGACCAGCGTCCCGGTTCCGGCTGGCGGGAGAGGTCCGCATCGGTGCGTCCATCGACCAGCCGACGAAGACGCGACGGCGTCGTGCTCAGCACGTCCCATGGATCCGCGTCCCGGACGTTACCGAGAATCCGTTCGATGTATTGTTGCGCCGTCTCGCCCATGAAGAACCTCTCTCTGACTAGAATGCGACGCTCGTAAAAGCGTGCTCGAGATCCGCAATCAGATCCGCCGGATCCTCGAGGCCGATATTGAACCGCACGAGCGGCCCGCGATGAGGCCATTCCGCTCTGGCGCCGCGCTCGAACGGCACCGCCAGGCTGGTCACCCCGCCCCAGCTGTACCCGATGACGAAGAGCTTCAGCGCGTCGATGAACGCCGCGGCCTGAGCGGTGGTGACATCACCGCGGAATACGACTGAAAACAGACCGGAGGATCCGTTGAAATCGCGCTTCCAGATGTGGTGGCCCGGACACGATGGTAGCGCGGGATGAAGGACGCGATCGACTTCCGATCGTTGCGCCAGCCAATGAGCCACAGTCAGCGCGGACGCCTCGATCGTCGTCAACCTGACGTAGAGCGATTGCAGACCACGCAGAGCGAGCGCGCAGTCCTCCGGTGACGCCGCGAGTCCGAGATGTTGATGCGTCCGTCCGATCCGCTCGTAGTGGGTCGAATCGCGAAGCGTCACTGAACCGAGCAGGATGTCGCTGTGTCCTCCGATGTATTTCGTCAGAGCCTGGACGCTGACGTCAACGCCGTGCGCAAAGGCGTCGAAGAGCACGCCCGCCGACCAGGTGTTATCGATCGCGACCGGCACCGAGCGGGCGTGAGCGGCGCGGCAAATCGCCGGTACGTCCTGGACTTCGAGCGTGACGGAGCCCGGACTCTCGCACCAGATCAGGCGCGTGTTGTCGCGAATCAGATCGCCGATCGCGCCGCCGATGGTCGGCGCATAGTATTCGACCGTGATCCCGGATCGCGTGATGAGGTCGTCTGCCAACGCCCGGCTGGGACCGTAGATGTTCTCGGGCACCAGCACGTGGTCACCGCTGCTGAGAAAAGCCAGATAGGTGAGTGCGATCGCCGCCTGGCCGCCCGGCGTGACGAAGGAACGATGTCCGTTCTCGAGGGCGGCGATTCTCGCGCCGAGTTCGAGTGTGGTCGGTGTGCCGTACAGGCCGTAGGTGTACGGGGCGTCATCGTGATCCCAGGTGTCTTTCACGTCCGCGGCCGATTGAAAGACGGTCGTCGAGCCGCGATACACCGGCGTGACGAGCGACCGGAACCCGCCCGGCGCGTGAGCCGCCGGATCCACGATTCGAGTACGCCAATGCATTCGCCAATTCCTCCCGGTCAGTCTAGCGTCTTCACTGTGAAACCCCGGCGGTCCCGGAACTGGCGAACGTGCGGAAGGGATCGTAATCCGCGTCGCGGCTCGCCTGGAGGCGGAGCCGCGACGGCGGTCGAGCGCTGAAACGGGTTGGCGCCGGCTTCAGCCGTGCACCAACCGGAGGACCGTAAGGTCCCTCAGCGGGCCCGGAGACCAGTGAAGTAGGCGTTGGCCGTCTGAATCGCTTCGTCGCCTTTTGCGAACACCGTCGCGGCCTTCGCGTTAGCCGTCGCGGCCTGCGACTTGAGGGAGGCGGTGCCGCTCGGCGAGAGATCGCTCTCGAGATACTTGACGTGATCGGCAAGCTCCTTCCGCAGCGGCTCGAGTGCCTCGCGCGTCTGGCCGAGGGAAGCGATGACGCCGGCGAAGCCCTTCTGGCTGGCGTCGAGGCGCTGCTGGGCCTGCGTTTGCAACGCCGGATCCTGAATCTTCTTGACGGCTGCCGCCCGGCCTGCAAAGTAGGCCGTCCCGGTCGTCTGCATTTCGGTCACGCGCGTCCGCGCGTCGGCGGTCTTCTCGTCGAAGTCCTTCAGATTCTTGCGCAGCTTGTTGTAGCTGTCTTTCATGTCCTTGGCTTCCTTGCCCAGCAGCTCGTTGTAGTTCGTGAGCGTGGTCTGCAGCTGGGTCTTCGCCTCGCCGACGGCCTCCGAGGTCCTGCCGCCCGCCTTGATGAAGTCCTCGGTTTCCTTGACACCCTCCTGGGCGAAACTGGCCGCGGAAACGGCCAGACACGCCGTTGCCACGAGTGCGCCGACGAGAGACCAGCGTCTGGTACGAAAATCTGTGTTCATGGCATCAGCTCCCTTGTTCCCACTGCCCGTCTTGTTATGTGGCGCCGGGCACACCAGGCCCTGTCAGGACCCGAGCCTGCATCGTAGAGACGCCGCGACCGCATGGGTATGCAGATCCGGCATCAATTTACGGCCGCCCTGCAGGGCCGTTGGTAACAGTCGGTTACGGCTGGTGCTGGCAGAATTTTCAGTAGTACACGGCCTCCGGCCAGCCCAGCGGCACTAAGATATCGGCGCCGGGGAACTCGAACCCGACCTGGACTGGAGCAGACACGTGACCAACGGGCCGACGCCGAAAAGACCAAGGCGGTCGGCACCGCCGAGGCTGACGACATCAAGCTGAAGATTGCGTCGATGGATTCGGGAAATTAGGTTGAATGTGCTGCTGGCGAACCTCATTCGCGACGGCCACGCGAAGCGGAGCGACTGACAGCGCGGTTCAGCGTGCCAGCGATCACGACGTTTGAACGCAGAGCACGCTGAGATCGCAGAGTTTCAAGAGCAAGAGAACAACCTCTGCGGCATTAGCGCGAACCGAACGGCGCGACGATCGCTGCGAGGACGCGGCTGGTCGAGAGGTCGCGGATGTCATTGGCCGCAAAGCGATAGTCGAGCTCGATGCGGATCGCCATGCCGTTCCGAAAGTAGCCGTCGTAGCCGGCACCGGGCTGCCAGACGCGCTGGCGCGGACCGATGTCCGACCATTGAGGCCCGGCCATGGCCTGCGCGAAGAAGCGCCCGCGAGTAGACCAGCCTGTGATAAGTGGCGTTCGTACTCTTACGCCGGCGAGCGCGGCGCGCACATGGTTGGTCTGATCGAGCGCACAGCCCGAGTGCCTGCGGTCACACCCAGGGTCGTAGGACGCCCAATCGTCCGGGTAGGCGTTCGATTCGCCGACGATCCCGACAAACGCATTCGGATAGAAGCCGGCCGAAAGGACGAAACCAAAGCCGGTGAAGGTTTGCGGGGACAGACACGGAAGATCGAGATGCACGCACGTTGGCGGCTGATTGACGTCCGGTGGCGCCTGCAGCGTGACCCCGACCGCGACGTCGGCGATCGATCGGTAGTCGTCTACGGTGACGAGCGGTGCGGATTGGGCGCGCAGCGGTGCCGCCGCGAGACAGATGGCGATCGCGAAGAGCGATAGTTGACGACTTCGACGCATGGAACCTCCTGCCTCGGAATCTGCGAAATCCGAGCGCGCGGAGGCTCATGCCGCGAGGCTGCCCTAAGATCGTTGGTCGTGAGGAGAACGAATGAATGACGCACCGGTCCTGATTCTGCCGGGTCTCTACAATTCAGGTCCCGAACACTGGCAGAGTCGTTGGGAATCAGCCCACCCGGAGTTCCGTCGCGTGATGCAGGACGACTGGGATAACCCGCGCTGCGCGGACTGGGTCGCGCGACTCGACGCTGCGGTGGCGGCGACACCAGGCGCCGTTCTGGTGGCGCACAGTTCTTCGTGCGCGTTGGTTGCTCGTTGGGCGGATGCGTCAGGAGCGCCGCAGGTCAGCGGCGCCCTGCTGGTCGCGCCGAGCGATCCCGAAGCTGCATCCTATCCAGCCGGCCCGACTGGATTCGCGCCGATGCCGCTGCGCCCGCTGCCGTTTCAGAGCATCGTCGTCGCGAGTAGTGATGACCCGTATGTGACGCTCGTGCGGGCACACACTTTTGCTCAGGCCTGGAGCAGCCGTTTCGTTTCGGTCGGCGCCGCCGGCCATATCAATAGTCAGAGTGGTCTGGGTGACTGGCCTATCGGGTTTGCGCTTCTCCAGGAACTTCGGCGGCCGCGATAATTCGTCCCCGCACCTCGCCGAATCCGATTGACGCAAATCCGTCGCGCCGCGCGTGTGCACGGAAGATCACCTCGTCGCCGTCCAGCAGGAACCGGCGGGTCTGACCATCGCCGAGATCGAGCGGACGTCGCCCACCTTCGGTGATCTCGAGGAGGCTGCCAAGGCCGTCCGGTGTCGGTGCCGAGATAGTTCCCGAACCGAACAGATCGCCCGGCTGCAGGTTGCAGCCGTTGCTGCTGTGATGAGCGACGAGCTGAGCGACTGTCCAATAGAGGTGTCGCGTGCTGCTGACTGAGAGACGCTGCGGCGGCAGACCAGCCGCCGCTGATTCCGGAGTGAGCAGCAGCACCTCGATCTCGATATCGAGTGCGCCGATGCGCTGATCCCGATCGTCGAGCAGATAGGGCAGCGGCTCGGGATCGCCGTCGGGTCTGGGTGGCTGTGCGAGACGGAAAGGCGCCAAGGCCTCCGGCGTCACGATCCACGGCGAGATCGAAGTGCAGAAGCTCTTGGCCAGGAACGGCCCCAGCGGCTGATACTCCCAGCCTTGAATGTCGCGCGCCGACCAGTCGTTCAGCAGGCAGAAGCCCGCGATGTGCTCCGCCGCGTCCGCGATTGGAATCGATTCTCCGAGCGGATTTCCGGCTCCGATCCAGACGCCGAGTTCCAGTTCGAAGTCGAGGTTGCGCGACGGACCGAAGGTGGGCACCGTTTCTGCGCCGGGCTTACGCTGTCCGCTGGGTCGGCGCACCGGAGTCCCCGACACACGGATCGACGAACTGCGGCCGTGATAGCCGATCGGCACGTACTTGTAGTTCGGCAGCAGCGGATTGTCCGGGCGGAACTGACGGCCGACGTTGGTCGCATGGTGAATGCCGGCGTAGAAGTCCGTGTAGTCGCCGACGGCTGCCGGCAGGTGCATGATGCAGTCGCCGGCATCGTGCAACAGGCCCTCGAGTCGCGATTGCTCGGAAGCGCCATCGCGCAACAGCTCTGAGATGCGCGTCCGCAACTCGTTCCGGGGACCGGCGCCGAGGCGCATGAAGTCGTTGAGCTGATTCCGGCACGCCGCTCCAGCCGCCCTCGCCGCGGCACCGTCGAAGAGACCTGCTCGATCGGCGGCACCGAGATCGAGGATGTCGTCGCCGATTGCGACGCCGCCGCGCGGCGTCGGATCAGCGGTCGTCGAGAAGACGCCGAACGGCAGGTTCTGAATCGGAAAGTCGGCATGACCGTTGGCGGATTTCACCCAGCTTCGGAGCGTCGGGTCGTGCGTCGTGTCGATATCCATGTGTGTGCAGCGTAGGCCAACGCCGGTATTGGACGCGACCCTGAAAGGGTCGCGCCACGTTCTCAGTCGGCCCTGTTGTAGTCGCGCCCGTCATCAGTCGGTATCGTGTAGCGCGGGCCTTTCAGGCCCGCGTCGGGTCGAAGTGCTTTTTCAGGCGTCGCCCATATCCGCCGTAGGACGATTGCAACGCATCGGTTTTAGCCGCGTAAGCCGTGACCTTCTGCGGAAAGCGCGTTTCGAACATGAACGCCAGTGTTCCTTCCAGCTTGCGCGGGCGCAACTCCACGTTGCTCGCGGTTTCGAACGCCTCGTCGTCAGGACCATGCGGGAGCATCATGTTGTGCAGCGAGATGCCGCCGGGCACGAACCCCTGCGGCTTCGCGTCGTATTGACCCATCACCAGCCCCATGAACTCGCTCATCACGTTCATGTGATACCAGGGCGGACGGAATGTGTTCTCCGCGACCAGCCAGCGCTCCGGAAAGATCACGAAGTCCACGTTCGCGGTGCCCTGCATCTCGGACGGCGAGGTCAGCACGGTGAAGATCGACGGATCGGCATGGTCGAACAGGATCGGGCCGACCGGCGAATAGCGCCTCAGGTCGTACTTGTAGGGTGCGTAGTTCCCATGCCAGGCGACGACATCGAGCGGCGAGTGTTCGAGCTCGGTGACCCACAACGCGCCGCCCCATTTCACATACATCCGCGACGCCGTGTCGCGGTCTTCATATGCAGCGACCGGAGTCAGGAAGTCGCGCGGGTTGGCCAGGCAGTTGGCACCGATCGGGCCGCGCTCCGGCAGCGTGAATCCACCGCCGTAGTTTTCGCAGATGTAGCCGCGCGCCGGACCGTTGCGGACTTCGACGCGGATTTTCACGCCGCGCGGAATCACCGCGCACTCGCCGGGTCCGATGTCGATGATCCCGAACTCGGTCCAGAGCCGGAGCTCGCCGTGCTGCGGCACGAACAGCAGCTCGCCGTCCGCGTCGTAGAAGTATTCGTCGGTCATCGAACGGGTTACGAAATACAAATGCGCGCCCATGCCCGCGTGCGCGCCCGCATCTCCCGCCGTCGTCATCGTCCGCACGCCCTGAAGAAAGGTCAGCGGCTCGTTCGGGATCGCGATCGGATCCCATCGCATCGGCGCGATCGGGACGTCCACCTCGGCGCACGGCGCCGTTCTCCACAACCCGATGTCAGCCTTCACGAAGCTGCCGATGTGCGCGACGGTCGGCCGGATGCGGTACAGCCACGACCGTTCGTTGCTGGCTCGAGGCGCGGTGAACGGCGATCCACTCAGTTGCTCGGCGTAAAGGCCGTAGGCGCACTTCTGGGGAGAATTCCGGCCAATCGGCAAGGCGCCAGGCAACGCCTCGGTCTCGAAGCCGTTGCCGAATCCGGACATGTATCCCGGCGTCAGGCCACCGCTACCCGTCGATGTCGACATGGATTTCGCCGTTCTCGACTCGCGTCGGATAGGTCTTCAGGCTGGTGGTAGTCGGACCGCCATCGGCGGCGCCGGTGCGGATGTCGAAGAGCGCGAAGTGGGCCGCGCACTCGACGTAGTGGTCGACGATGCAGCCGTCGGAGAGCGAGGCGCCCTGATGAGGGCACGTATCACTGGTCGCGAAGAAGTCGCCGTCGAGCCGGTACAACGCGATACGGCGGCCACCGCAATCGACTCCGAGAATGTCGCGCCCGACAATCTCGTCCACGCTGGCGGCGAAGGTCCACGACATCTATCTGGACGCGTCCGCTTTCAGCACGCCGCGGCGGATCTGATCTTCCTCGATCGACTCGAACAGCGCCTTGAAGTTCCCCTCGCCGAACCCATCGTCTCCCTTGCGCTCGATGAACTCGAAGAAGATCGGTCCGATCGCGGTCTTGCCGAAACGCTGCAGCAGCACCTTGGTGAAACCGCCTTCGACCACGCCTTCGCCGTCGATCAGCGCGCCGGTGCGCTCGAGCCGCGCCAGATCCTCGCCGTGATTCGGCAGGCGCTGGTCGATGCGCGAGTAGTAGACCTTGTTCGGCGCCGGCATGAAGTCGACGCCGCGCTCGATCAGCGTCTCGATCGACGCATAGAGGTCGTGCGAGCCGAGCGCGATGTGCTGGATGCCTTCGCCGTTGTATTGCTGGAGATATTCCTCGATCTGTCCGCGCTCGCCCGCGTCCTCGTTGATCGGAATCCGAATCTTGCCGTCAGGGCTGGTCATCGCACGGGAGTGCAGGCCGGAATGTTTGCCGGCGATGTCGAAGTAGCGAATCTGACGGAACTGGAACATCGTTTCGTAGAACCCCGCCCACTCGTCGAGCCGGCCGCGATGCACGTTGTGGGTGAGGTGATCGATGTAGTAGAGCCCGGCGCCCGCCGGCGTCGGATCCTTTTCGCCGATCCACTCGAAGTCGATGTCGTAGATCGAACCTTTCGCGCCGTAGCGATCGACGAGGTAGATGTGGAGTCCGCCGATGCCCTCAATCGCGGGGATCTCCAGCTCGTTCGGGCCGGCTGATTCCGTGACCGGTTTGGCGCCGAGCGAGAGCGCGCGCTCGAACGCATGCTTCGCGTCCACGACGCGGAACGCCATCGCCGGCGCGGATGGTCCGTGCTTCTCGGCGAATCTCGCCGCGAACGATCCGGGCTGCGCATTGACGATGAGGTTGATGTAGCCCTGACGATAGAGCGTCACCTTCTTCGAGCGGTGCTTCGCCACCGGCACGCAGCCCATGCGCTTGAACAGGCTGTCCAGGGCGGCGGGGTCGGGGTGACAGAACTCGACGAACTCGAATCCGTCGGTGCCCATTGGATTCTCGGGCGAGATGACCGGCGGCGGCGCGTCGTGCGGGTAAGGACCCATGGTGTTACCTCTTCGGCTCGGCCACCACGATGGCGACCGTGTCGCCTTTCGATGATACCGCCAGTCTGGAAACGGCGCCGAGACCATGAGAAGCCGCGTCGAACACTTCGGTCCAGCTCAACGACCCTCGCGTCCAGGAGAAGATCTTCGTTCCGGACGACATCAGGATCGTCTGTCCGTCAGGCATCCACGCCATGTCTCGATCCGTGCTGCCGTCGACAGCTTTGACCAGCGGATCGATCTTCTTCGAGGCGACGTCGATCTGCTTGACCCAGAATTCTCCGGACGGCTCGCGCTGCACGAAGCTCGCCGAGCCTGTGCCGGGGACTCGATGCAGCGAACGGCCGATGTTGTCAGCCACGATCTCCGCCGTGCCGCTCTTGACGTGCGCGATCTGCAGAGTCGCCGGCGAGCCGAGGACGTAAAGCACGACGGTGTCTGCGTCGACCCAGGCGTGGTAGCCGACCGGCTTCACGTTCGCGAGCACGACCTCCGGATTGCGGCCCTGCGCATCGAAGCGCCACAACCGCTGCGACTTGTCTGGCTCCGTTCGTACGACGCTGAAGCCGCCGGGCGCGCCGACGCCGACAGGAAGGAACGTGGGCGAGTTCTCGTTTTCTGCCGTCTCGGTCAACTGGTGGACGCGATTAGCGGCACGGTCGTACACAAAGATGTCGATCTGCTTGCCATCGCGGTTCGCGGCGAACAGAACCCGGGCGCCGTCCGCACTGAACATCGGCTGGTTGTCGTAGCCAGCCGCGATCGACATCGGCGATGGCTTCGCCGTCTTCATCGACGCCAACCCACCGCTCAGTGGAACGAGGTAGATGTCGGTAGCCGGGAAGGCCGGCGGCGGCGCAGGCTGCTGCGCTCCGGCCGAGGTGTAGAGCGCGCCGACGCATACAGCAAGGAGAATCAGAGGACGCATCGCGCGCGAGTATACAGCGCCCGCAGTTGCCAGAAATCGTCACGACGGTCTGTCACGTCCTGCCGGAGTGGGTCGTCTTGTTTTCGGCAGGTATGAACGCGATGGAGGACAGGAGCAGTGTGGAATTACAGCGAGACCGGGTCGGGCGAGACCTTGATCCTTCTGCACGGGATTGGAATGTCACACACTGTCTGGGATGCAGTGATACCGCAGCTGGCGCTGACCCGCGCGGTCATCGCGTTCGACATTGCCGGATTCGGATCGACGCCACCGCTTCCCGGCGAGACCGTCCCGACCGTCGCTCATCTGGTTGACGCCCTCGAGCGATCCATTTGCACGCTCGGTATCACAACCCCGGTCGACATCGCCGGCAATTCGCTCGGTGCGACCATGGCTCTGGAGGCAGCCAGGCGTGGCCTGGCGCGCAGCGTCGTCGCGATTTCGCCACCGGGCCTGTGGAAGGTGCACGCTCCATCTCAGCTCAGGTACATTTTCGGTGCCCTGCGCTTCGCGGCGACGAAGGTGCCCGGCCTTCTCAAAGCGATGCTGAAGAATCCGGTGCTGCGCGAGATCGTACTCTCCGTACCTCTCTCAGTGGGGAGCCACCGCATGCCCGTGACCGACGCCGTGCGCACGATCGACGAGCTCGCGGCCGCGTCTACGTTCGAAGAAACCTTCGAGAGCACGCGGACGCCCTTTGTCGCCAGGGATATTGGCGTCCCGGTGACGGTCGCGTTCGGGACTCGCGACTGGATTCTCACGAAGCGAGCACGGCGCCGTGACGGGCTGCCACCACATACGAGGTGGGTGATGAAGCCGGGGTGGGGTCACGTGCCGATGTGGGTCGATCCACACGGCGTGGCCCAACTTATTCTTGAAGGGACCGGATTACGTAAGATCGATACTCGTCGCGCGCTTCATGGCCATCGCTGAGTCGCGCCGCAAGCGCGCTTGAAGAACATCAGTGCCTCAGGCCGAAACGGGGCTGCCGAACAGCGCTTCTCTTATCAGTCCGTCAACGGCGATCACGAATCGTCGAACTGGCGGCACACGAAGCGCGAGAGTCGCAGAAGGCAGAATTTGCTCCGTCACGGCGACGAGAGCCCTCGTGGCGCGCTGATTCGCGCTCTTGTCGAGCAGCCACCAGAGCAGCACCGACAGGTGCACGAGGTAGAGCAGACGGCCGAGCGCCTCGCGCCAGCGGCTGCTTCGGCGCATCGCTTGATTGGACGACCGCATTTTCGAATACGCGCTGCACGCGGAGGCGTGAGAACGCCGTGCGGGTCGAAAAGATTCCTTCCTCCGGGTCGCCGACCATGACCGGTGTCAACGCGCGAAGCGCGACCTGGTGGGGCCGGAGCACATCCAGACTTTTGGTGAGCGCGAAGAGAAAGCGGTCGCGCCACCGCCCGTCCGGCATCGCTGCCGCCTGACGCGCGTAGTCCGCCGACAGTTCGTCGTAGAGCGCGAGGACGATTGCCTGTTTGCCGGGGAAGTAGCGATAGAGCAGGCCGACGCTGACGTCCGCTTCCCTGGCGATATCCCGCAGCGTGGTCGCCTCGTAACCCCGCTTCGCGATCATCCCGATCGCCACCTGGTACAGCCGCTCGCGGGCGGCCGCACCCTGAGCGGTCTCGCCGGCGGGCCGGCCCCGCTTTCGCGGCTTGACATTTAAGGTGAACATGTTCATTAATATTAAAACATGACTGGGCAGGCGGCGCAATCCCCCTCAGCGGCTCCCGGCCCGCACCTCGTGCTGTACGACGGCGTCTGCGGGTTGTGCAGCCGGCTGGTGCAGTTTCTCCTCCAGCACGACCGCGGCGCGGTTTTCAGTTTTGCATCGCTTCAGAGTCCGCTCGGCCGGGCGACCGTCGCCGCCAGCGGCGGAAACCCAGCGGACCTCGACTCTTTCTATGTGCTGACCAACTTCCGCACGGCAGACGCGAGAGCCCTGACCCGAAGCGACGCTGCCCTGTTCGTCGCCGGACAACTCGGGTGGCCGTGGAAGGCGCTGCAGGCAGCCCGCGTGCTTCCCAAACGGCTGCTCGACAGGACGTACGACGTTGTCGCTCGATACCGCTATCGCGTCTTCGGGCGTTACGACCAGTGTCAGTTGCCCGATCCCGAGTTTCGAAGCCGTTTCGTGGAGTGAAGGAGCCGCGGATGAAAATCGTGATTCCGGCGGGTCAGGACAGGTCGGCACTGTCCTCGCCTGCGCCTGCGCTCGGTGACGCTACGCGACTTGCGGATGTCTCAAAACGGGGAGCATCGTCAGCTCGCGATCGCGTCCAAACGCTTCCAGCGTCCGAGCCGCCACCGCGTCGAACCAGTAGAGGACGTGCGGTCCACTGCTACTCGTGAGCGCCTGCCAGGTGTCGTCGCATGCCTCCGCCAGCGAATCGCCGGATCCTCGGGCAATCCAACCGTCTGCCAGCGACGTCAGCGAAGCCTTCGTCAGCGTACCGAGTCCGAGGCGAGGCGCGACATCCTGCGTCAGCGGTACCACCGCGCCGTCGGCGTTCACGATCAGCGTCGGTGCGACGTCGGCGAGTCGTTCAACCGGACGCGCCGGCACGAAGTGGTTGTGGTGCGCGAGCAGCTGCGCGCGAGTGACGCTGTCAACTTGAACGGGAATACCGTGGACGCGACCCAGTTCGTCCGCTTCCGCGAGCGCTGCCGCCAACTCCAGATCGTCGGGACGCGCGTGGCACATGTCTGTTGCCGCTCGTCCTTGCAGCGTCAACGGATGCACTTGCACACCCCGCGCGCCAAAATCCGCCGCCAGGCGCACGACGAACTCGAGGCTGTCCACGTTGTGCTGAGTGAGCGTGAAGATGAACCCGAAGGGCACGCCGGAGGATCGAATCGTGTCGAGATTGGCGAGGGTTCTCGCGAATGCGCCCTCGCGCCGGCGAATCGTGTCGTGCTCTCGAGGTGTGCCGTCGATCGAGATCGCGACCACATCAACGAACGGGGCAAGCCCAGCCCACGTTGCCGGCGTCGCCAGCATGCCGTTGGTGGTCAGCGTCGAGATCATGCCGAGCGACCGGGCGTGCGCGAGCAGGCGCGGCAGCGGCTTGTACAGTAACGGTTCGCCGCCGGAGACGGCGAGTTGCCGATATCCGAGGCGGACGGCATCTTCGAGGCAGGCCGAGAGGAGCTCCAGCGGGAGCTCCTCTCGTGCCGTCGGTCCCGACGCTGTGTAGCAGTGCGCGCACGCAAGGTTGCATCGGCGCAGGGGATGCACCTGCAGCACCGGTGCGACGCCGGTGGGACTGCTGTTAGCCACCGAAACCGCCGCCGGCGATCGCGCCGCCGGCGTCCTTGATGTCCTGCTCGGGGACGTGGCCGAAATCCAACTGCAGCTTGACGAACTCGGGATACGGCGTGCCGTTGATGATGATCCGCGGTGGCCTCGGGTTGCCGCCGTGCACCTGGTGCCATTTGAGCCAGAACAGGATGTCGTTCCCGCACCACGGCCCATCGTCACCGTCGTAGCTCGCCGACACCCGCACGCCGGTAGGCGTGGCGCCACCGACGACGTCGGCGGTCTCCACCTTGGCCGGCGATTTCTCGAACTGCGTCGCAATTTCCCGGACGGCCTCCTCCGTCAGGGCCCGGGTTTTCCACGCCGCCATCAACTTTTCTGATCCGCGAGCGTTCGTTGTCGCCATGCCTTCTCCTTATGGTCGTGCTGCGTGCGCCACATGCGCGCCGGACGCGACCGTGTCTTGGAGATGGTGAGGCTCGAGCACCCGCCGTTTCACCGGGGGAAGAACCCGCCGCCAACTCGAGCGTGGCGATAGAATCATCGTGAGTTGTAGACGTGGACGGTCGCGCGCTCGTATACATGATGACGGTGAGCCTCCTCGTCGGCAGCGCCGGCAGAGTTGCGGCCCAGACGCGCGAAGCCGCGGTCGAGGCCGCGCGGCGCGGCGAATACGAGACGGCGATCTCTTCACTTCAGGCGCTCGCGCAGGCGGCGCCCTCCGATACCGGCGTACGGTTCGACCTGGCGGTTGTGCTCCAGTGGGCAGGGCGGTCCCGCGAAGCTACGGATGTCTTCGAGGGTATGCAGGCCACCGAGGCGCCGGAATATGTACTTAGCGCGATGACGCGCGCCTATCGCGACCAGCAGCGCTGGGCGGATGCCGCTGGACTCGCGGGTGAAGGTGGCAGGCGATTCCCCGACAGCGCCGAGTGGCCACTCGCCGCGCGACTCGCTGAAGCAGGCGCCGCCGTCGAAGCCGGGGACTCATACGCGGCGCTCCGCGCATACCTCGCGGCTCGACTGCTTGCGCCTGACGACGATCGGCTGCGGCGCGAAGTGAGCGGCATCCTGGTTCAGATCGGAGCGCCGTTCGCCGCGGGCCTTCACGTTACGGGACGCGATCCGGGAATCGAGGCGCGCCAGGCCGCGGCGCTCGTCAACCAGGCCACAGCGATTCCGGCTCTCGACGCCGAACATCGCTTCGACCGGACTGACGCGGCGCTTTCAGTTCTCGAGTCGTTGCTCGTCGAGGCCAGGGCAGCTTCGCCGATGGACGATGGCCTCGTCGTCCGGCTGCGAGGCGACCGGGTCGTGGCGCTGCGCGATCGCGAGCGGTGGCTCGATGTCGTCGGCGAGGTGGCCGCGCTGCGGCACGAAGGACGGCCGATCCTGGTCTACATCCGCGAGGCCGAAGCTGACGCGTTGCTCGCCTTGAGGCGGCCGGACGAGGCCCGCGCCGCTTACCAGGACGTCCTGTCGGCCGAGCCCCGATCGCGATCCGCGCGTGTCGGGCTGTTCTTCGCGCTGCTCGAAGGCGAGCACTTGAGTGACGCGCTCGCACTGGCCGACGCGATGGCCGCTGAGAGCGGCCCGAAGATGTGGCGCGGCGCATCGCCCGTGCCGTCACCGAACCCGGACTGGCTCGACGATCAGGCGTTCGCCGTCCTCGCCCGATATTACGTCGGCGAATACGATGAGGCGTGGCGCAGGCTGCAGCCGCTGGTGGACGGCGCGCCGGCGCTGTCGTTCCTGCGGTCGGCGAAATCGGAGATTGCGAACGCGCGCGGCTGGCCGCGGCTCGCCGACGAGGAGGCCCACATCGCCGCCGAGCTCACGCATGTGGATCGGTCCACCGAGATTGCACTCGTTGACGCGGCGCTCTCACGAAAGCGCTACGACGAGGCCGCCGAGCGCACGTCGGCGCTCGTCTCGCTCTTTCCCGGCGACCAGGCTGTGGAGCGCTTGCGCCAGAGCGTGCGGGCTCACGACGCCCCGGAGCTGCGCATCGAGTCGGATTCCCGCACTGAGCACGGCGACGCCGCCGACCGTCCCGGCTCGGGCTATGACGTCCGATCGGCGCTGCTGGCGCCGCCGATTGCCGAACGTTGGCGCCTCAAAGCCGCGTACGAGTTCTCGCAGGCCAGCCCCGTCGAGGGCGTCATCGTCCGGACGCGCTATGGCGCGGGCGTCGAGACGGACTGGCCTGATGCGTCGCTCGACGCGACGGCGTGGATCAACAGGGGAACCCTCGACCGCCTGGGCGGACGCGTTGCCGGTACCTGGGAGATTGGTGACCACCTCCAGGTTGCGGGCGAGGGGCAGCTCTATTCGGGCGACACGCCACTGCGCGCCACTTACTACGGGATCTCCGCCAACGACGGTGCCGTGCGCGTCACCTACGCGTGGGACTCGGCAACGATTGCCTCCGCGTCGCTGCGGCGCTCGTGGTTCACCGACGGCAACGACCGGCTCGAAGCGAGCGGCTTTTTCACGTCGCGCGTCGTCGAACGTCCGAGTCTGACGGTCGAGCTGCGCCCGGAGCTGTGGTGGGGCACAAACACGAGGCTCGATGCGCCGTATTTCAATCCTCTCCGGTCCGCTTCCGCCACCTTGGGTGCCGCCGCGCGCCACCTGCTGTGGCGGCGCTACGAGCGGAGCCTGCACCAGGAGTTGCGAGTCGCGGCGGGCGCGTTCGCACAGGAGGCCAACCCAACTCGGTGGACCGGCTCGGTCAGCTACGAGCAAATCTTGAAGCTGACGACAGAGTCATCGCTGTACTACGGTCTCGGCTACGGGCGTAACGTGTATGACGGGCAACCGGTCCAGGACCTGCGCGTGTGGATTAACGTAGGACACCGATTTCGATGAAGCAGATGCGCGCCTTGCCGTTTGTCATCGCGGCGCTGATGCTCGCCGCCACGTCCGGGCGCGGCGCTGCGCCGAGTGCGAAGGACGCACAGACGTTCCTCGCGGTCGTGCTCCACAACGTCGTGGACGAGCGAGCAAAGCTCGACGCGGACAGCACGACCACGAGCGATCTCGTGACGTTCTTCGAGTACCTCGTCTCGAATGGCTGGCATGCGATCACGCTCGACGAGGTCGCTCGCGCAGGTCGCGGAGACACGACGCTCCCGGAGAAGTCGATCCTCATCACGATGGATGACGCCAACGCGAGCAACTACACACGCGTCTACCCGCTGCTGCTGGCGACAAGAATGCCGGCGATCATCGCGGCCCCGGCCGCGTGGATGGTTCGGGGACACGGTCCTGCGGGCGAGTCGGTGCTCACGTGGGCGCAGGCGCGCGAGATGCAACAGAGCGGACTCGTCGAGTTCGCGTCCCACGGCTACGACCTGCACGGCGCGATCCGCGCCAATCCGCAGGAGAGCCAGCTTCCTGCGTTCGCGTTCCGGATCTTCGACCCCGTACGCGGCTACGAGGACGACGAGGCATACCGCCGCCGCGTTGGAGCTGACTTGCAGCAGTCGATCGCGGTGATGACGCGAGAACTGGGACGGGCGCCGCGAGCCATCGCATGGCCTTATGGCCGCTACACGCAGAGCGCCGTCGAGATTGCGGCAGACCTCGGCTTTCGCTTCGCGCTGACGTTTGATCCGGAGCCGGCCCTGGCGAACCGCCCGCTCGCGATTGCGAGGTTCTCGGTCTCCACCGGTGCGCCGCTGCCCGCGCTCGTGGAGCGATTGCAGGCAGGCGAGATGTTGCCGCGTGTTCAACGGTTCGTGCGCCTTCGCCCGTCATCGTTGTGGCGGCCGGATCCCGCGGAGACCGAGCGTCTGCTTGGCGCCGCCATAGAGCGTATCCGTACCCTTGGGGCGACCGCGGTCGTCATCGACGCCGTCGAGCCGGACGCCGACGGACATCCTGCGGCATGGTTCCCGACCGGAGCAATACCCGTCCGGGCCGACGTCTACCTGCGCTTCGCGTGGCAATTCCAGAGGCGCGCGGGGGTGCTCGTGTACGGACGGTTCCCCGCGGCGGCGCTCGACCTCGATGACGCCGAGCTCGAGGGCATCTGCCGCGACTTCGGCATCTTTACTTCAGTGGACGGTCTCCTCGTCGAGGAGGTCAGCGCGCTGGTGGGGCCTGGAAACGTCGGCTCCGGCGCGCGGTGGGAGGTCGCTGCGGCGCGGCGCGCCATCGACGCCGCTCAGTTGCCGAGGCGGGAGCGACGCGTCCTGACTTGCTTCAGGGCCGTACAACGCGAATTGCCGGGTCTCCAGCTCGCGCTGGTCACGGATGGCGCTCCTGATCCCCGCGGTCCTGGTGTGGCTGCGGATGTCACGTTGGTGCGAACGACACCCGATCCACGCGCGGCCGGCCGGACCATCGACGAGATGGTGCGAGCCGGTTGGCTGTCGCCGCAATCGGCACGACGGGTCGGCCTCTGGCTTGAAAGCGATCGTCCACCCGCCGACCACGATCTGATGGAGATCGCGCGACGTTTTCAGCGCGAGGGCGGCTCCGCCCTGGGCTGGAGTCCTGACGATCCGGTGGCCGACCGGCCCCGGGCGGCTACCGTCGCTCCGGTCGTGTCGGCGAGCCTCTTCCCCGTGAAGTTCTGATCGATGTGGGCCCTCCTCGTCTCGATGGTTCCGGGCTTCACGTTCGGATATCCGTTCGTAATGGCGTGGTACTGGATGACTGGCGGTATCCTCCACCGCCTCGTTCGCGGGTGGTACGAACCACTTCCGGGTGAGCCGCCGCCGCTCGAGTCGTATCCACCGGTCACCATCCTCGTGCCGTGCCACAACGAAGGCGAGAACGTCCGCGAGGTGTTCGCGGCGCTCGACGCGGTGGACTATCCGGATTTCGAGATGATCGGGATCAACGATGGCTCTCGCGACGAGACCGGGACGATCCTCGACGAGCTGGCCGGCAAGTACGAGCGCATGCGAGTCGTGCATCTCGCGACCAACCGCGGCAAAGCGCTCGCACTCGACGCGGGCGCGATTGCCGCGCGCCACGAGATTCTCGTGGCGATCGACGGCGACTCGCTCCTCGACCGCGACGCGGTCACGTGGTTCGTACGCCGTTTCCTGTCCGACGGCACGCTCGGGGCGCTCACCGGCAACCCGCGCATCCGCAACCGCTCGTCGCTGCTGGCCCGGCTCCAGGTCGGCGAGTACTCCGCCATCGTCGGACTGATCAAGCGTGCCCAGACGCTCTTCGGCTGCGTGTTCACCGTCTCGGGCGTCGTTTGCGCATTCCGCAAGCGGGCCTTGTACGAAGGCGGCTGGTGGTCACCTGCCACGCTCACCGACGACGTGGACATGACGTGGCGAATCCAGATGGCAGGTTGGACGGTCGCGTACGAGCCCAAGGCGCTCTGCTGGATTCTGATGCCCGAGACGCTCCGCGGTCTCTGGCGGCAGCGGCTCCGGTGGTCGGAAGGCGGTACCCAGACGGTGCTCATGCTCACGTCGCGGATGTTTCATCGACGACTCTGGCGGCTGTGGCTGGTGTGGTTCAACTATCTCGTGAGCGTGCTGTGGGCCTACACGATGCTCGCCGGTCTTCTCGCCTGGTGCCTCCGCTGGACGCCGCTGGCGCCGATCGTCCACTACCCGGCGTTCAGCCCGGTGCCACAGGGATGGGGCGCCCTGCTGACGGTGACGTACCTGCTCCAGGCATCGGTCAGCCTTTTGCTCGATCGCCGGTTCGAGCACGGGATCCTGCGGGTGATCGTCTGGCAGGCGTGGTACCCGCTGTTCTTCTGGATGCTGCAGGCGTTCACCGCGGTCGTCGGGGTGCCGCGGGCGATCGTTCGTCTGATGCGGGCCTCGCCGGGCACGTGGGTGAGTCCCGATCGGGGTGTGCGATGAAGTCCGTCCGTCCGCCCGTCGAATCGCCGATCATTCGGACGCGCGCACCTACATGGATGCAGGTACGCGACGTGCTGATGACGCTCGGCGCGTGGCTGCTCATCGGCTATTTTCTGCGCGAGGGACTCTACCTCGCGTACGACTATTTCCGCGCGCCGATCTTCGAGTTCACCACGGCGACGGCTCCGGACTGGGGCGAAGTGTGGGGTCGCCTTCGCGGCTTCGTGCTGCTCGCGGCGACGCTCGTCGCGTGGATCACGTTCTGGGCGCTCGACAGCCGCGCCCGCCTGCAGGCCACGCACTCACCGCAGCCGCCGCCGCTGGCCGACAGCAGCCATGCCGCGAGCGTCGGGTTGACCGAGACAGTACTGACCGCCGCACGCCTGGCGAGGGTGCAGACCGTGGACATCGATCCCGCACGGCAGGTGATCATGCGGCGGGATGGGCGCCTCGGGAACGTGGGCGCGCGACGGTAGGATCGCCTCGAACGATCTCGAGCCCCGAAAGATTCCTCCGAAGACGACCTACCAGGTAGGGAGTCGCGCATGTCGGACGTGCGCGACCAAACTCGAATTCTCCTGGTAGAGATGAGGAAAAGAATGCATCTGAAGAAACGTCTACTCTGGACCGCAGCGTGTGTAGTCGGAGTGTTGGCCTGCAGCGCGGCTTTCACTCCCGGAGTATCTGCGGCCATCAAGTCCGCCGTCGTCGAGATCGTCTTGCCAAGCAAGCCCTTCTTCGGCCAAACGGACGTCACGGTCAACGACATCCATTTCGGGACTGGTACTGAGGACGGCACGCTCGGTATCACCAACCTGGTTGTGACCAATTTCAACAACGTCGTCTCAACCGTCGAGATCTTTCAGCCGGTGCTGAGCCCCAACGCGAGCACGTGTTTTGGGCCGATCACTGGCGGCGGTGGACCTTTCAGCATTTTCATGACCCTGAGGCTCCAGCCGAATCAAACGCTGAACATACCCTTCCCGACTCCGTTGGTCATTCCGGCGGTCAACGGACATTCGTGCATTGCGGCCGAAGGCCCCCCTGGGCTCTTCGAAGTCAATGTAGTCGGGTTCGTCAACTGAAGGTCGATCGCACTCGCGACTTTGCAAGCGGAGAGGCCGGCTCGGTACTCGTTCAAGAGACCGGTCTCTCCTTCGTAGCGATGCGTAGACAGTGGCCGGCGTTGCGCGTCTCGACACGCGCACGACGTTAGAGGTCAGGCCGGTGCGTGCGACGGACACCACGATGGGCGCTTTATGCGAAAGCTGGCTCGCCTAGGGTTCTTCGCCTTCAGTTCCACGAACTTTTCGAATCTTGCGCGATATTCGTGATCTGCATCGGCGACGGCTTCATCGGTGAGGCTCGGATACGTGAATGTTTGAATGCGTCTCGGCGGCGTGCACGAAATAGGCTTTTCGGGGTCAGCGGTTACCGGACGGAGTCGAGCTTCACGGCTCTCATCATGCTCAAGAGCTCGTCCTGGATACGACGAGTCTCGTCACGCTCACGTGCAGACTGCCCCGCCGGTATCGCGGCGACTGCGTAGATGACGACCGAGACGTTGTGTGTCGAGTCGGACCAGCACACAAAGTAACCATCGAGCGTCAAGTCATGAAACGAGCGAGTGCCTGCGGGCCACGACGCCTTAGGTGGCATCCCGACCAGCGTCGCAAGGGCGCCTTCGGGATGGTCACTCAGGTCGCTATGGCTGCGCATGGTGCCGTGCCAGAGCTGCAACGCGTGACCATCGATCACGACGTTCTGCACCACAGTCGGCACAGAGAAGTCGGCGAGCGGATGGCGGTCGCCCATAGCAGCAAGCCACGAGCGTTGATCCAGTTCCGTCACTTGCTTCGCCCACGCCGGCAGGTCGGCCGGTAACGTCCCATCTTGCCTTTTGGTGACGTACCCGCCAACCCAAGCTTGGTAATAGGGCGACGTTGGATTGGACCGTTCGCTATAGGAACGGAGCACTCGAGCGGGTCCTGCAAAGGTGTAATAGTTGACGCCCGTCGCCCCGATAGGCTGCCATATCGGGTTCATCAGATTTTTCATCGGCGTGATCCACGCTGACGGGCGCGCGCCGAAGACCATGGTGACGCCATCTGCCTTTTCCTGCGCGACGAGTGCGGCATCGCGATCAAGAACTACTCTTGCGACGTTGAGCAACAGGACGCACCGCGCTGAGTAGGCGGCGATCAGGACCCCGATGAGCGCGAGGCAGAGAAACGCGATTCTTTTTCGCCACGCGTTTGAACGCGGGGCGCCGGAAACGCATGAATCCCCGTCGGACATTTTGTCGTCAGTTTACTGTCACAGGGGGCTCAGCGCGCGATTGTAGCGTTCCTGTTTTCTGCAACGCCTTCACTGTGACCCAGTGCGAGCGCGTCTGCTTCAAGGCGCGGAAGGTGAATCTCAGTCACGTCTTCGCCGGCCAGAACGTCGGCATCACGCAGGTCGGCGAGTGCGTCTGGGTCGTCACCTTCATGCGCAGCGCTTTGGGGTATTTTGGCGATGAGACGTGCCGGCTGGAACCGATCGAGAATCCGTTTATCCCGAAAGTGTTACCGATGTGCTCGGAATTGAACTGTCACCCAAGTGACCCGAATAGACCAAGTAAGAATGGTGGACCTGATGAGCGCCAGTTGGAACCAAACGGTCGCATGGTTGAGGCAGCTCGATTGCTTCCGGATCGGCGAGCGAGCCACGCGCTGATTGTTCAGATTAACTTGCAACAGTCAGAGAGCGATCCGACCTTGATCAAGTTGCGATGACGCGAGGGCTCCAGGTCAAGAATCGGAAACGTTTCCCAATCGACGTGCTCGAAATTGAACACACTTCGCCTGATGCCAAAGGCGAATCGGTATTCGCACTGACCGGAGAAGCCATTGTGCTTGTGCATCGCGAGTAGGTGCGGCAATGCCCACGCATTGTCAGGCGGAGAGGCGAAATCGTAGTACTTCACCTCGTCATGAATTAGCGTCTCGGCCTTTGCGCTACCGTGAGTCTGCAAAGCGAGCGCAGCCGCGCTGCGAACTTTACTGGGTCGAAAATCTCGACGCACGCATCGGCGCCGTCGAACGCGAGCCGGGGCTGCAACGATGTTGAATAGATGAAAATGTGATTGTGACCTGTTGCGCGGGACTGAAGTGATTCACTAGGCGATTTGAAGGACACCGGCTGGTGTGTCTTTCCGCCGCGCTCTGTGGGAGTGATGTCGAGGCCGCCCACGGGAAAGTACTTTCGCGTTCCCTCGAACTGATCGCCTCGCTGATCGCCCTCATAATTCTGAAACCAGGCGAGGGTCGAAAACATTAGCTCACCTCGATCGACCATGGCGGCGGCGTAGTGGCCCGGAAGGTATTTGTACACAGTCCCCGGCAGCGGGCTGGACATCTGCTCGCTTGAGTACCGATACCAGTTACGTTTGGGTTGCGGTTGAACGATCAGCATCTCTGCACGGCGCTTCCGATCCACGATTCCGAATCTATCTCCGTCCCTAACGTGGCGTCGGATTGCTTTGCCGAAGCCGCGTGACCACGAACCCTAGGCGTCTAGCCGGACCGATTATTAGAAGCGTCTCTCAAGCAGTTTGCGCTGTTCCTCAATCACGGATGCTCTGTCCGGTTCCCAATGAAACCGCTCGTACAGCATCAAAGCCTGATCGACAGCGATCTCTGAACTCGAGGCAATCAGTTTCGAGACTGGTAGCGTGAGCTCTTGGCCAAATTCCCTGAGATCGTCCGCTGCTTTCCTCCAATCATGCAGGGGCATGCGACGCGGATCGAGAGTTCGCAGCTGTCGGCCGCCTAGCCCGATGAGTCGGTACGCAACAACTACTTCGGGACCAAGTGTCAAGGCTTCGACCAAACGCGCGAAGAACAAAAACATTTCTGTGAACGTCCAGAGCGTTGATGTGACTTCGAGAAGTGTGCCTGGCTGAATCGGTCCGCTCGACCAACCGGCACGAGGATCATTCATCCAGTCTTCTGTCATCGCAAAGAGATGAACGAATTGCGCGGACTGGTAGAGACGCCACACCTCTTGGTGTCGTTCGAAATTTGCAGTCCCCTCAATGAAATCCGCGTGACGATCGATCTGCCGCGAGACGTGCGGATAGTCCCATCCGCGCAGTTCGACATGCGCCCTTTCGATCGCACGCTCAAGTTCAGCGAGCGAGCTGACGCGCTTCTCGTTGAACGCGTTTGGACGCAGTTGTACTCGCCAGTGGCCGCGAGAACGGATCCCGTCTGAAAGGTCGCTCATCGAAGCAAGTCCTCAGCCTGCCGCTCGAACTGCTCTCGCGCCGGCGGACCTTCCGCACGACGTTCAATTTCGCGGAGCCGGAAATAGCGCTCAAGCCCACGCGAGGTCGCCAACTCGATGATGTCCCGCATGTCTTCTGGGCTTTGGACTTCGGTTGTTTCCGGCGTACGTCGGCTGCGGCAGTAAACGCGGCCCTTCGTCACGACCGCACGATTCTCGATGACGAAATCGCGGGCGCAGATCACCGGGTGGTCCAGAAATTGGCGGACGATGATCGCGACGAACAGCTTGTCGTCCAGCGGCAAATGGATCACCGACAAATCGACATGAGGCGTCGCATAGGTGTTAACGGTGGTGGAGATGCTGTCCTGATTGAACGACTCGTAGTCCGCCTGCGACATTCCAGACAACTCGTACAAAGGATTGGGATCGACGCGTTGCAGGCCGAACGCAAGCACGCCACCGTCAGCCAGATTTGCGGTTCCAAGGGCCCACTTCACGACCTTTGCCCGAGTGGCGTTCTCCGCCCATGAGAGCGTCTGCTTAAACTCCGCAGCGCGCCCTTCGCGACCCGTTTTGAGTATGCGTTCCAGTTCATCGGCTTCTGGCATCCGGTGGCTCCGTGACGAAGCAATTTTACTGTCGACCGTCTCTGCTTGTTCGCCGGCTTAGGGGAGGGGGAGGGGGAGATGGACCCAGGGCGCTCATCTCCCCTCAAGCATGCTGGCCGATTCGCCTGGATCACATTCGTGTGACGCCGACGATCGCATCGGCATCCTTCGAGGATTTCTCCTTTAGAGCGTTTGCTTTGCCGACATCCGTCGCGCATGTTTCCAGGCAGGCCGCACGGCGTTCTTCGCCGCGCGAATGGACGGCGCCGGAGAGCAGCCGGTACGTAAGCGACCCCACCCGCGGACCCTGCACCCTCACCCCAGGGTCGGTTCGGGGTCGCTCACGCCCGGCTGCTGGTGATTCGAACCACGTGGATTCGTTGCCCGAAAGCCGCGCCGAAAGCGCACGTGATTTGCGCCGCGCAATTGCAGACAATTCTGGCGGTGGATTCGGTTGATATCATCGGAGAGAACAGATGCCCTCGAAGCCTGCCTTTCCAGCGTGGTGGAATTGGGAACTCTCGTTCACACCGCACGCCGAACTGCGCATGGAACAGCGCGGCGTGACGGAGGTGGACGTACGCGCTATGCTGGAGCGAGCAACCGCGTTCGAACCGAGCGTGGTCGAGGGCCGATTCATGATCCGTGTCGCCAGGGACAGCCGACCGTGGATCGTGATCGTGGAGCCTGACACCGACGCGTCGCTCTTGGTTGTCGTCACCGCGTATGAGGTCTCCGAATGACTGAGCGATCCCTTCAGGTCACGTACAGAAAAGGCAGGCCGTTCTCTGCGTACCTGCATCTCTCGCATCAGACGGGAGAAAAGAGCGCCCGGACAGTTCCGTCAGCCGACGGTCTGCTCGTGGTCGATCACGGGCAGAATGGGAAGGCGATCGGAGTCGAAATCACCGCACCTTCAGCAGTGCCTTTGGATCGCCTGAATCGACTCCTCAGCGAGCTCGGGGAGACGCCCTTGAGCGAGCACGACTACCTGCCGGTGCGAGCGGCATAGGGCTGCTTCGGGCGGCCGATCCGGATGCGTTCTATCCGCTGCCATCACGCGTTTAATCATGTCGCTGTGCTCAGCGCCGTCAAGGCCGCGTCGCTGTGCTTCGCCCGCGTTCCGAGGCGCTCTTCGGGCCTTGACCGCGCCTGCGCGCAACCCGTCGTTTGCGTTTTCGTGATGGCCGCAACAATGGCGCGGTATATTCGCTGGCCAACGGCGATATCCATGATTCGGTCCATCGGGATCAAGTCGGGTTATCACGATGAGGGGTCCTGCGTGGATCGCAAGAGTCGCGTGTCGAAGTCAGGTCGAACGCTGTACTTCAACGGAAAGGCGCTCAAGCGCAGCACGCAGAGCTTGTCTGGCAACTACTACGACGTTGAAACGACCGAACGCTATTGACTCTCAGGCGTGAAGAAGAAGGGCGGCGATCGTCACTGGGCCGGCCGCGGAAAGATCATCATCGACGCCGGTGCGATTGACGAGTACCTGCAAATTACCGGCGCGACGGAGCCGGACCCCTCAAGATTCGTCGTTCAACCGCGCAACGAGTTACGAGCGGTGCGGATCGGCTCGCGGAGCCGGCGCATCAGGCAGTCGTTTGAGCAGCTCGTCAATCGCGGCCGACACTTGCCTGAACTCCGTCGGCTCGGCCAGCTTTTTGAGCGTGGCCAAGCTCATCACCTTCTGGGAAGGCAAGCGCGCGGTCGGCACGATATAGAACTGGTACTGCGCCAGGTTGGTCGGATCGACTGTGTCCCGGTCCCTCGGCGTCAGCAACGCGAAGACGTAGACCACGGCCGGGCGACACGGCTCGCCTGGGTAGGCGTCGGTCTCCGGATCGAGCAGGCGCTTGGGGGCGATGCCGAACATCGGCTTGCTCAACCGCCGGTCGCCCCAACTCTGGACGTACACCGACGACTTCACCTCGATCCAGCAGCCGGTCCGCGGATGCCGCAGGTCGCCGTCACTCCACTCGACGCGGGCGCCATCGAGCGCGCTGATCGCGTAGCCAATGGCAAACTCCACCAGCCTGCCGCGCAACGTGTTATTCAGCAGGTCTGACGCCAACCACCGCCAGAAGTGGCCGACCGTGACCGGAAGCCGCTCCTTGTTGATGTGCAAGTGTTTTTTTGGCGACCGGAGCGGGAGCGGGATCTCGCGCAGGGTGAATCGCGAGGGCGAGGGGGGGGTACGACGCGCCCGACGCGAGCCGGCCCGCCGCATCGAGCCGCTCGAGTTCGGCGAGATGCTGAGGGGTGTCGGCGCGGATGATCGGCAACGGCTCGGGGGCGGGTCGTTTGCGCTTGTTCATCGGGCCCTCACCGCGGCGGGCGCTTCTGCATCTGCGCCAGCAGGTCGGCGTGCGCGCGCGCGAGCGCCTCGAGGTCCCGCCGCAGCGCTGCGATCGCCTCCCCTTGTTGCCGGGCCTTCGCCACCGGATCGTCGTCGTCCGCCATTTGTGTCTCCCCCGCGCGACCGGCAACCCCAGCACCTGGCAGGCGAGGGTGCCATGGCCGAGCGATCACCGTCGTCACGTACACCCAGCCGCCGTTGAGCGGCGGCATCAGGCGCGTGCCGCTGTACGAGATCTGCTCGCCGACGTTGGCGCGGCGCGCGAAGGTCCACTCACTCGACCCGACCTGCGTCTGCGAGCCGACGGCGAAGTTTTAGTCACCCCATGTAGCGAAGGACAATCGCCAGAACGTCAAGAGATGTAGCAGGTTGAAGGATGGTGGACCTGACCGGGATCGAACCGGTGACCTCATGAATGCCATTCATGCGCGCTCCCAACTGCGCTACAGGCCCACACTGAGAGGTCTGACTGCGGGAATCGAATCCCTATGGTAACGCCCTGATCGAGTCCCGGTCAATGTTTTGGCTATCATCCTCGAGTGACCGACAGCGACGTCTATGGTGCGATCGGCGAGGCCGGATTTTACAAGCTGGTGCGAGCGTTCTACGCGCAGGTGCCTGCCGATGACATCCTCGGGCCGATGTATCCCGGCGGCGATCTTTCGGAACCCGAAGAGCGGCTGCGCGATTTTCTCGTCGGCAGGTTCGGCGGTCCCGCCCGCTATGCCGAGCGCCGTGGCCATCCTCGCCTCCGGGCCCGCCACGTTCCGTTTCCGATCGGTCAGGCCGCGTCCGACCGCTGGGTCATGCTGATGGAGCGCGCCCTGGACCAGGCCGCGCTGGCGCCGGAAGCGGATGCATGCCTGCGCGGGTTCTTCCGCGATACCGCCAACTTCCTGATCAATCGGCGCGCGTAGAACTGGACTGGGGCTGCTCAGTGCTTTTGAGCGCCCAGTAAATCAGCGCGGGCTGGAAGAACAGGCGCGCGAAGCGCTTGTTGTCCGTGTCCAGGCCAAACGCGCTGCGTCGGTTCAACCATTGCGACAGATTTCCGGGAAACACCGCGGCAAAGAAAGCGGCGGTGAATTTACCCAGCTCGGCCTGTCGCGGACCATCGACCAGTATCAACGACGCCCCGATCGCAATTTCGGCGACGCCGGACAAGACGACAGTATCGTCAACCGGCAGCGGCACCCAGTCCGGCACTTGCGCGCGGAATTCGCGACGGAGAAACGTCAGGTGACCGATGCCGGCGCCCAAGAGGAATCCGCCGAGCACTATCCGCGAGGCATGCTGCAGAGCCGTTCGAGACGGCGATGATGCTTGGTGTGGCGCGTCGGTGATCACGCGGACTTCAGTTGCATGTCCCGGGCCGCCGCGATCCAGACGTTCGCGCTGATCGTCCGCTCGGCGCGGCCCAATCGGCTGAGCGCCGAGGCGGGACGGAGACTACTGACCGAAGTAGTCGCGCTTGAGGCGCTTGGCGATCGTCTCCGCCATCGACTTCTTCGAGCTGTCGTCACGCTCGACCGCATACGACCAGAGCACTGCGCCGCTGCCGTCGAGCAGTTGCACTGACGTCGTGGCGCGATCTTCTGTATTGGCACACGACTGCAGCAGGCACTTGGCGAACTTCATCTTCGCTGAGTCCCGCTGGATTTCCACCTGGGCGGCCTTGAGCGTCAGATGCGCTCCCTTCGGCGTCGAGACGACCGTCGCGGGGACGTTCTTCTTGACCATGGCCGCAGCGATGTAGACGTCGAAACCGTCACCCGTGGGCGGGATGAAGATTCCCGGCTTGTCGAGCTGGCCGAACAGCGGCGTGCCGGCAAACAGCAGGAAGAGCCCGGTCGCGAGAAGGCGTCTCATGGCATCGCTCCATCACGAGTCAGAGCAAAGACAATACCGCCCTATTTCAACGGGATTCGTGCAAAACCGACAACCGGACCGTCCTAAAACCGGGGCCCGGTTGCAAAACTGTCAGGTCAGTATTCGACAAACATCCGCTGGATCTCGGCCGGATCACTGGTGCGCGTGAGCGCGAGCATCAGCAGCAGCCGCGCCTTGACCGGCGCCAGATCCTCGCCGGCGATGCGATGACGGATGTCGTCGGACGGCGGCGTGTCCGCGCCACCGCGACCGCGGCCGCCGCCGCGCCCTGCGGCAATCCGTCCGGACCCCGTTCGCGTTGTCGTGACCACGAACACGCCCTTCTTGGTCGCGTACTCGATGCCGGCCGGCTGCGTGCCGCTGGTCGCGCCCGCGCCTGCGCCGGCGATGACGATGCCTCTGGCACCAGCGTCGACGGCCGCCTTGATGACGTCGCCGTCCGCGCCCTGATAGACCAGCACGACATCGACGCGCGGCAACTTCGTCACCGAAGTGATGTCGAACTCGCTCGCCGCGGTGTGGCGCTTGAGCGACGTGCGATAGAACACGACCCGATCCGCGTCGACGACGCCGAGCTCGCCGTAACCGCGCGTCTGAAAGGTGTTGAGGCGCAGCGCGTCGGTCTTGGTCACCTCGCGGGCGGCGTTGATCTCGTCGTTCAGCACCACCAGCGTGCCCTTGCCGCGCGCGTCCGGTGACGCCGCGACGCGGAAGCCCTCGAGCAGATTCGCCGCGCCCTCATAGCCGAGCGTGCTTGGATTCCGCATCGATCCAACGACCACGACCGGCTTGTCGCTGCGGACCGTGAGGTCGAGGAAATACGCCAGCTCCTCGAGCGTATCGGTGCCGCTGGTGACGACCAGGCCGGCAATGTCCGGCTCGGTGGTGAAGATCTGGTTCAGCCGTTTCGACAGTGCGAGCCATTGATCGAGCGTCAGCTCGCTGCTCGCGAGGTTGGTGAACTGCTCGAACTCGGGCTTCGCGTAATGCTCGATGCCCGGCATCGACTTGACGAGCTCTTCAGCCGTGAGTCGTCCACCGACTTTGTTCGAGATCGTGCCGCCAGTCGCGACCAGGCGCACCTTCGGGACGTCCTGGGCCGACGATCGCGCCGGCAGGCCCAGAGCGATTGCGATCAGCGCGACGAGCGCCGGCAGAGCGCGCCTACTTCGTTGACGGATGGATTTCGGCATGAAATGGATCCAGATTCCAGTCGAGGAAGGTCCACACGCGGTTCCAGGAATCGCGCTGCTCACGCGTGTTCTCCGGCTGCCACGTCTTTGGATCGACGCGCCGGTCGAACGTGTGACCGCCCGGTGGATTGTCGTAAATCATGGTTTCCGCCAGCGATGATTTCCGCGAGCGAAGGGCGTCGACCAGCTGCATGTCCTCCTCGATGTTGACGTCCTCGTCGTTGCGTGTGACACCGACGAACAGCGGAATCTGCAGCTTGTCGATCTGGTAGAGCGGTGATCGGTCCTTGTAGACATCGTGCTTTTCATTCGGCAGACCGCCGTAGCGGTTGGCCGGGTCGATCGCCTGATGCTGGCGCTCGACGCCTTTCCACGCCAGGCGCTGGAAGAGGTTCGTCACCGGCACGTTCGCGACCGCGGCCTTGAACATCGTCGGGTTTCGCAGGATGGACAGCAGCGTGATCATCCCGCCGTGGCTCCAGCCCATGATCCCGATCCGCGCCGGATCGACGGCGGAGTATTTCGCCTTCAGCACGTCCACTGCCGTCACCACATCGTCCACTTCGTTGCCGCCGTAATCGATCGCATCGTAGAAGGTCTTGCCGTAACCGAGGCTGCCGCGATATTCAGGCGCGATGACGATGTAGCCCTTCGCAGTGGCTTCACGGATGTACGGGATGTAGTGCTCGTAGAGATGGCCACGGATGTTCTCGTGTACCCAGACGATGGCGGGATGGCTCTTCGCGCCGCGCAGCTTCAGCGGCTGGAACACGAACGCGGGGATGTCCATGTCACCGACCTTGCTCCGGTAGGTGATCTTCTCCATCTGCATGAAGCCTTCGCTGGCCGCACGCCACGTCTTGTCTGTTTCAGCCTGATCGCGAACCTGTTTGTCGAAGTCGGGCGGACCGAACTGTCCGCCGCCGCCGCGTCCCTGTCCTTGAAGTGTCGAGTTGGTCAGGCCCGACAACAGGATCGTTGCCGCCAGCGAAAAGGCGAGTCTGCGCATGCGCAGATCCTACACTGAGCCGGTCGGGTTCGACGCCTTTGCATGGGCGCGCGTCAGCCACTCGCACAGCTGACGGCACGCATCGGCCGGCGTCGTTCCGTAGAACGGCATCAGCGCCGTCGGCACGCCGGGAAGCCGGACGATATAGGCGCGCCACCGATCTTTAGAGACGGCGCTCACCTCGATGAGGTAGGGGCGTCCTGCAATGGATTCCTGGAAGCGATGAACGGCGGAGGTCACAGTGTCGGCGGAGATACCCTGAAAATTGGAAGCGACGACCATTCTACGCGTCGTTTCGCGGCAAACAAGCGAAGCGCATCGCGAAAGCCGATGCACATCGTCGCCATCGGGAACTTGCGAGGGGTGCGCGCCGGAAATAAATTTGCGTTGGCGTTCCGTCAACAGGATATTCACCATCCGTCCACAGCTTTTCCACAGAACCGTCCAGTCAATCATCGTGAGAGCGCGGCACGAGCTGGTGTACGCTAAAACCTCATGTCCTGCCGTGGTTTGGGGGTCGCCCTGTTCGCGATTTCGCTCGTCCTGCGGACGCTTCCCGCGTCGGCAGACGAGGGAACACTGCTCCGCGTGTTCCTCAAGGACGGCACGTCGCTCGTCAGCTTCGGCGAGCCGGCGCGCGTCGGCGACCGGGTCGTGTTTTCGATGCCGACGGCTGCGACGCCGAACCCTCCGCTGCACCTGGTTGATCTGCCGATCGCTCAAGTGGACTGGGATCGCACCAATCGATATGCAACCGCGGCTCGCGCCGCGCACTATGTGGCGACACAGGCCGACGCGGACTACGCCGCGCTCTCGAACGAGCTCGCGCAGACGCTGAACGACGTCGCGCGTTTGACGGACACCGGCGAACGGCTCGCCACCGTTGAACGCGCGCGGCAGAAACTCGCCGACTGGCCGCCGAATCACTACAACTTCCGCCAGAGCGATGTCAGCCAGATGGTAGCCATGCTCGATGCGGCGATCGCGGACCTTCGCGCGGCCCGCGGCGACCGCCGGTTCGACATCAACTTGTCCGCTTACGCGGACCCGCCGTCGATCCCCGAACCGCTGTTGCCTCCGCCGACGCCTCAGGAGGCGGTTGAAGAACTGCTCGGCGCTGCCCGCGTTGTCGACAGTTCGGCCGAGCGGGTGTCGCTGCTGGCGACGGCTGTCGCCGTGATCGATCGCGACAAGAGCGCGCTGCCGGCCGAATGGGCGTCCACCACCCGCGCCAACGCGCAGGCGAAGATCCAGGCGGAAGTGAATCTCGATCGCTCGTACTCCGTGTTGACGACGCGGATGATGACGCTGGCCAGTCAGCGTGCACGGTCCGGCGATGTGCTCGGGGTCGAGCGCGTCCTGCGCGCGATCTCCCAGCGCGACGAGACACTTGGCCACCAGCGCCCCGAAGCGGTGATGGCATTGCTGACCGCCGTCCAGGCGCGCCTCGACACCGCTCGCCAGGTGCAGCTGGCGCACGATCGCTGGGCGCTGCGCGCGCCGGTGCTGCGCGCCTACGGCACGGCGATCACCACCCCGATGGACCTGCTCGCCCGGCTCAACCCGGCGCTCGAGGGCATCAAGGCGCTGTCGGGATCAGGACCGGCGACGCTCGCGAACGTGGAGCGAACGGTGGCGCGCATCACGACGCTGATTTCGACTATCGCACCGCCGGAGGAGCTCGCCGCCGCGCACGCGCTGCTGATCAGTGCGGTCCAGCTCGCCGGACACGCGGCAGAAATCCGCCGCGAGGCGACACTCGCCGGTGACATGACCCGCGCCTGGGATGCTTCGTCCGCCGCGGCCGGCGCGCTGATGCTCGGCGCAAAAGCGAGCGGCGACATCCACACCCTGCTTCGTCCGCCAAAGATCCAGTGATCACGCCGCGCCGGACGCAACTGGTCCGCGTCCCCAATCTGCACGCCTTTCGCCATACCATCGCGGAGCTCTGCTCCGCGACAGGACGCTCGCTCGAACCGTCGGGCGACGAGGTGGTGGTCGTGCCGACCACCAGCGCCGCGAAACAGCTTCGTCGCACCCTCGACGGTCCGGCGCTCGTCACGCGCGACGAGCTCTACGACGTTCTGCACGGACGTCTCGCCAATCCCCCTCGCCGTCTCGGCTCGCTCGAGCGCGAGGTGATGGCGCAGGCGGCCGCTCGCACCGCGGCCGCAGCGGCGACCGAGCTGTCGTTCCGGCTTCGTCCCGGACTCGTCGCCGAGTTGCTGCGCTTCTACGATCAGCTCCGCCGCCAGTCGCAGACCGTGACGCGATTCGAAGAACTGATCGCGATGGCGCTCGGGTCCGACGATTTGGATCGTGCCGCCGAGCGGATGCGCCGGCAGACGAGCTTTCTCGCGAATGCGTTTCGCGAGTATGAACGGCGCGTCGTGTCGTCCGGTGGCTGCGACGAGCATACGCTTCGCCAACGCCTGATCGCCGAGGCGGCCATCGCCCCGATCCGGCACGTCGTCGTCACGGTCGCCGACTGGATTGCCGACGATCAGGGACTCTACGTCGCTGACTTCGATCTGCTCACGCGGCTCCCCGGGCTCGAGCGGCTCGATATCGTCGCTACCGAGGCGATGCTGGGCTCAGGGTTTCACGAACGGCTGCACAACTGGTGGCCTGGCCTGGACGAAGTCGAACCGACACCCGTTCCACGCGTCAAGCCGAAGCTGGTGACGCCGCCGGCTGCGCCTCCGGACGAGCCGTGGTGGACGTTTCGGGATCGTGAGGAAGAGCTCGTCGCGATTGCGCGGCGTCTGAAAGCGGATCGGCGGAACGGTGAATCGGCGGCTCTCGAGCGTACGGCTGTGGTATTCAAGAACCCGTTGCCCTACCTGTACCTCGCCACCGAGGTGTTTGGCGCGGCGGGCATTTCGTATGGCACCTCGGACGCTCTGCCATTAGCCGCAGAGCCGACCGCCGGCGCCCTCGATCTTGTCCTCGACGTTGTTGCCTCCGACTTCACGCGGGGATCGCTGATCGGACTGTTGCGTTCGCCGCATTTTGCTTTCGATGACGCCGGCGCTGCCCTGACGCGCGAATCAGTGAGCGCGCTCGACCGCGCGTTGAGCAAGGCGCGCTACCTCGGCGACCGCGATCGTCTTGCCGGACGGGTGGCCGACTGGGGCGACGCGGCGTCGATGCCGGCTCTCTTGGTGGCCGTCGCGACTGCCACCGAGCTGGCGCCGTTGGCCGAAAAGCGCCCTGCGTCGCAGCAGCTCGAGACTCTGCTCGAGTTCTGGATGAGCCGGCTGCGTCCGCTCGTCGAAGACGATCCGCTGGCGTCGCGCGATCTTCGCGCGCGTGCGGCCATCGCCGAGACATTGAGCACCCTCGCCTCGGTACATGCGGCGCACGACGATCGCGAATGGACGATCGACGAACTCGGGATCGCGGTTCGTCGCGCGATCGAAGGGCAGACCTTCGAGCTCGAGACGTCGGCACATGGGGTTCAGCTCGCGGACGATCAGGCCGCGCGATATGGCGACTTCGACGAGGTGACCATCGTCGGCACGGTCGAACCGGAATGGCCGGAGCGTCCGCGCCGCAACATCTTTTACCCGCCAACGCTGCTCAAGTCGCTGGGCTGGCCCTCGGAGAAAGATCGCCGTGCCGGCGCAGATGCGTCGTTTCTCGACCTGCTGGCCTCGGCGGCGCTGCGGACGATCGTCTCGACGTTCACGCTCGACGAAGATGCGCTGGTCACGAGGGCCATCCAGCTCGACGAGATTCCCAGGGCCGGGCTCAGCGTGATCGCCCGCCAGGCTGACGAGCCTGCTCGCGTGTTCGTGGACGAAGCGCTCTCGCTCGATCCGCTGACGCTCGCACCGCTCGGTGGCGAGGCGGCAAGGTGGGCGAATCTGCGAACGGAGCGGTCGTCGGCCGATTCGCCGCAGTTTCACGGAACAGTCCATGGCACGACGGCCCGCGCATGGTCGGTCAGCGCGCTTGAAACCTATCTTGATTGCCCGTTCAAGTTCTTCGCCCAGCACGTGTTGAGGCTCGACGAGGAGCCCGACGACGAAGAAGTGATGGATCCGCGGCGTCAGGGGCAGTTCGTGCACGGCGTCTTCGAGTCGTTTTTCGCGGCGTGGCAGGGCGCCGGCCATCGCGGCATCACACCGGCGAATCTCGACGCGGCGCGGGAGATGTTCACGAGCGTCGCGGATCGGGCCCTCGAACGTCTGCCCGCGGCGGAGGCAGGGCTGGAACGCACCAGGCTGCTGGGCTCGCCTGCAGCGGCCGGCCTTGGCGAGGCCGTGTTCCGCATGGAAGCCGAACGGCCCGTCGCCGTGGTCGAGCGCCTGCTCGAACATTCGCTGAGAGGCGACTTCACGATCACGACGGCTGATGGTCCGCGGACCGTGGCGATTCGCGGCAAAGCCGATCGGCTCGATCTACTGGCTGATGGCACGTTTCGGTTGATCGACTACAAGCTCGGCTGGCCGCCCACTCGCACCCGGGCGCTGCAGCTGCCGATTTACAGCATCTGTGCCGAACAGAGCCTCGCGTCTCATCGCGGGCGGAGCTGGATGCTCGGCGAAGCAGCCTACCTCGCGTTCAAGGGTCCGAAGCGGGTCGTGCCGCTGTTCTCGTCGCCGGTCGAAAGGGCGAAGGTCCTCGGCGAGGCGCAGGAACGTCTCGCTGCCACAGTTGATGCGATCGAGCGGGGCGAGTTCCCGCCGACGCCGGACGATGTGTGGCGCTGCGAGACGTGCAGTTTTGCGTCGGTCTGCCGCAAGGACTATGTCGGCGATGTCTGATCCGATGCTGCCGTTCGATGACGAGCCCGTAGTCCTGCCCGAGCCGGATGTGGCGCGGCCCTTTCAGGGCCGCGACCGCGGGGCTGAAAGCCCCGCGCCACAGCAGAGCCCCGCGCCGGTCGATCTACCAGACGCCGATGCGCGGCGCCTGGCCGTCGATCCGTCGCACAACGTGATCCTCGAGGCCTCGGCCGGCACCGGAAAAACCCGCGTGCTCGTCGAGCGCTACGTCAACCTGCTGCGGGCGGGCGTGGAACCGGACCACATCCTCGCCATCACCTTTACCCGGAAGGCCGCTGCCGAGATGCGGCAGCGCATCATCGAGCGGCTCAAAGAGGCGAGCCGGCTATCGCAATTCGATGCCGGCCGCTGGCGCGATCTCAAGGAACGGCTGGGCGACATCGCGGTCTCGACGATCGACGCCTTCTGCCTGTCGCTGCTGCGTGAGTTCCCGCTCGAAGCGGACGTCGATCCGGGGTTCGATCTGGCGGACGCGACCGAAGTGCCGCGGCTCGTCGGCGAATCGCTCGACCAGGCGTTCCGGATCAGCCGCGCTGCCGCCCGCGACGATGAAGATGTGGCGCTGGTCTTTGCGCAGCTCGGCGAGCGGCGCCTCCGCGCGGGGATCGCCGCGCTCCTCGATCGCCGGCTGGTGGCGCCGCAGGCGCTGCGGCGATTTCTGCAGAAAGGGCCGCGCGATCTGACCGCGGCCGCCGCCTGCGAGTCCGCGGCCGCCTCAGTTCGCATGTTGTTTGCGGACGCGCGCGGTGGCTTCGAGGCGTTTCTGAACGACGGCCCGATCCATCACCCGCAGTTCGCCATGCTGGCGGACGACATCCGGCGTCTGATGCGCTCGGCCACAGCTGTCTCCGACGATCAGGCTGCGTTTCGCGTCCTGGTCGATCGGCTTCGTGCATATTTCCTGACGCAGGAAGGCAAGCCGCGCGGACAGAACTTCGCCGGCACCGGGTTCACCGCGACCGATTGCGACAGCCCGGATGCCTGGAAGCGTCATCGCGCGGAGGCCTTCCGGCTGGCGCCGCTGGTGGCGCGCGCGGTCAAGGACTTCCGGCGCGATCTCAACGCGGTGATGTCGCGCGGCGTGTGGAAGATTTTCGCCCTCGCCCTTCGTCAATACCAGCACACCCTTGATGCGCACGCCCTGCTCGATTTTTCGGGCGTGCTCGAACGGGCCGTGCAACTGCTGAAGGAGATGGACGAATTCGCCGAGAGCCGTCTCCGGCTCGAAGCGCGTCATCGTCACGTGCTCGTGGACGAGTTCCAGGACACAAGCCGCGCGCAATGGGAGCTGGTGCGCCAGCTGGTGAAGAGCTGGGGCGAGGGATTCGGCGCCGCGGCCGATGCGATCCCGCCGTCAATTTTCATCGTCGGCGATCGCAAGCAATCGATTTATGGCTTTCGCGACGCTGACGTCGCGGTCGTGGACGAAGCGTCCGGCTTCATCAAAGCGCTGCGTCCGGATGGCTTGCCGCCGCAGGCCATTACCGTGAGTTTCCGATCGGCGCCGGGAATCCTGGAGTTCGTCAACGACGTCTTCGCGGCAATTGTCGGCGCGGAGACCGCCGCCGCCGCGCGTCGTGACGCGTTCCGCTACGGTGACCAGGATCGGTTTCCGGTCCGGCGCGAACCCATCGAACCCATCGAACCTATCGAACCCTCGCCTGTCCAATTTCTCGTGGGCGACACAGTGCAGGCTGCCGCGGATCGCGTCGCCGGCGAGATCGTCCGGCTCTTGAACGGAACCATGGTCCGCGATCGCGTCACCGGTATATATCGCGAGGCGCGGCCGGCGGATATCGCGATCCTGTTTCGCTCGCGGGACAGTCACCGCGACTTCGAAGCGGCGCTCGATCGCCGTGGAGTGGCTACTTACGTCTACAAGGGGCTCGGATTCTTCGACGCTGACGAGATTCAGGACGCCGTCGCGCTGCTGCGCTACCTTGCCGACCCGTTGTCGAATCTGCGTGCCGCAACACTGTTGCGGTCGCGGCTGGTGCGCCTCTCGGATCACGCCGTCGCCCAGCTCGCGTCGGGCGCGGCCGACGTGATTCTCGAAGCTGAGCCACCGCCTGTCCTCGACTCACTCGCGGACGAGGACCGCCGGGTCATGAACCGCCTTCGCATGTCGGTGCCGCTCTGGCTGGCGTGTGTCGATCGCCTGGCGCCGTCCGAACTGCTCGACACCGTCCTGCGCGAGACGGCGTATGCGTATGAGATCCGCGGGTCACGTCGCGCTCAGGCGCGCGAGAACCTGAAGAAGCTGCGCGGCATGATCCGCCGCGCGCAGAACCACGGCTATCCGACGCTTGCCAGAATCGCCGATCATCTCGAACGGCTCGCGGTCGGCGACGAATCCAACGCCGCCATCGACGCGGTGGACGCGGTCAGCCTGATGACGGTGCACGCCGCCAAGGGTCTCGAATTTCCGATCGTCTTCGTCGTCAACATGGGTCGCGGCACCGGCGGCATCCGTGCACCGATCCGCGTGACGGACGATGCGGTCGGGGAGGCAGCGGTGGCGATTGCGGACTACCAGTCAGAAGCGGACGAAGATGCGTCGGCGCGCGATCGTGAGGAATCGAAGCGTCTGCTCTACGTCGCGCTGACGCGGGCGCGGGATCGGCTGTATCTGTCGGCGACGGTCAAGGACGGACAATGCCGGATGGGACGCGGGAGCCTTGGCGAGGTACTGCCGGGCAGCGTCAGGACGAGGTTTGTGACGGCCGCAGGCGAGACAGCGACGACCGACTCCACGTCGGAGCCCGGGTTGATCCGGACTTCGACGAAGGTCACTCCGCCGATTGACGATTTCGCGCCGCTATCCTGATGAATTTGCTGAAACCGCGCAACGAGGGGACCAGGGGACGGGTCTAATAAGGTGACTGCTCGGCCCACTGCCGCGCCCGCGCTTCAGCCTTTTCGCGGTTTTCGGCAACCAGGACCACCGATCGTTCCGGCTTTCCGCTTCCATCCCGGCTGATCCAGGCGATCCAGTGCGGACCGCGGGCTTCGGTGTGGACTTGGTAGGTTCCCGAGGGCGTCGGCATGTCGATTGTGAATCTACCAGATTTGGCGGGTTTTCGCGAAGATCTGCTTATTTTGGGCGGATTTACGTTGCGTCGGCCCCGACCATTTCATAGAATCGAAAGGCTAAGGAGTCTTAAGTGACGTTGACCTGTCCGAATTGCGGCAACGACCGGAACTTTCTGGTCAAAACGCTGCAGATGCACGTTGTAAATGTCGAAGGCGGCCGCGTGGAAGTCTCGGAAGAGAGCCGGCCGGCGGTGCTCGAAGTGCTGTGCGACGAGTGCGAGTCCGCGCTCAAGTTCGAAGAGTTCGAGGACACGCTCCGCAAGGAAGTCCTGCTGACCATCGGCGCGCGCTGACGCGGGCGCCCGGTCTCTACCTTTCTTCTTCTTCCGCGTCTTCAAAATAGTCGCAGTCGGGACAGACCCATTCGGGTGCTGGACGTGTCGTGTCTGCGACGTTGCCCGGCACCCGAACCGTGGCCACGGCCCGCTGCAGCACCATCGATCCGTTGCACATCGGACATTCCCTTGTTGCGGGCATGTATTGTGCTGAAGGTAACACCCGGAGGTTGCCTTGACAAGCGCGGGATCGGCTCCTATCGTTAACGGACCTCGATGACTTACGAATGTTTTGCGGACGAGATTGCGATCGACTTTCCTTCGGTCGAACGTGTCGTCGATCGCATGCGGAATGCCTTTCTCGGCGAGCGCGTGGACGCGGATGTGCTCCGCGCCGATGTCTCGTTGTCGCAACGCGAAGCGTTCGACGGCCGTGTGGTGTCGCTGAGCGTACCGGTCCGCATCACCTGCCCCAACTGCGGCGGGCGGGGCGAAACCTGGACCGAACCGTGCCACCTCTGCCACGGATCGGGCGCGTCGACCATGCACCGGGCCGTCCGCGTGCCGGTGCCGCCCGGCATCGTCGACGGCGCCTGCGTGCGGTTCCGCCTCAAGTCGCCCGACGCGACGTCTGTGCGGGTGGAGATGCGCGTCGCCATCCGTTCGTCAACGACTTAAATCAGTCGTCAGTCGTCAGTCATCAGTCGTCAGTCGTCAGTCGTCAGTCGTCAGTCGTCAGTCGTCAGTCACCGGTCGTCAGTCACCGGTCATCAGTCATCAGTCGTCAGTCGTCAGTCGCGCCGATCGGTCGGCAGTCGGCAGCCATCGTCGATAATCATCAATCGGCAATCATCAATCGGCAATCATATCGGCAATCAGCGATCATCAATCAGCGATCATCAATTCCGTGCTCTCCCAAGTCGACTTCCTCGGCATGCTCTTCATCTTGTGGGGGCTGCTGACCATTCTCGTCGGGGCGTCGACGCTGGCGCTGGGCGTCGGCGCGGTCGCGCTGATTGCGTCGTCGAGCGGCGGCGGCAGCCAGTTCGCGGCCGGCCTGACCGCCTTCGTCTTCACGACGCTGGCGATCATCGCAATCCTCTGGGGCGCGGCCCACGTCGCCGTCGGCGTGCCGCTCCGGCGTTACCGGCCCTGGTCCCGCCTGGTCGCATTAACGCTCGGCTCGGTCGATCTGGTGCTGCTCCCGTACGGAACCGCGCTCGGCGTCTACGCGCTGTACGTGCTGCTGCACGAAAAAGGCAAGGCGCTCTTCGATCCGGGAACTGTACGCTAATCTTGACCATATGCCGGTTGAGCACGCTTCTGTTCTCGACGCGCTGAGGGTCGTCCGCGACCCCGATCTGCAGCGCGACATCGTCACACTTGGCTTCATCAAGGATCTGAAGATCGACGGCGGCCACGTCGCGTTCACCATCGAGCTGACCACGCCGGCCTGTCCGGTCAAGGATCAGATGCGCGATCAGGCGCGCGCTGCCGTGCAGCAAGTCGCGGGTGTCACGTCGATCGATGTCCAGATGAGCGCCCGGGTTCGCGAAGCGGTCGGCGCTGACGGCACGCGTCAGACGGTACCCGGTGTCAAGAACGTCATCGCGGTCGGCGCCGGCAAAGGCGGCGTCGGCAAGACGACGGTGGCGGTCAATCTCGCGCTCGCCCTCGCCAGGTCCGGCGGCCGCGTCGGCATCATCGACGCCGACATTTACGGACCCAACGTGCCGATCATGCTCGGCCTGAAGACGCAGCTGACGACCGACGGACAGAAGATCGTGCCGGCCGAGAAATACGGACTTCAGGTCATCTCCATGGGCTTCCTGACCGGGGACGATGCACCGATCATCTGGCGCGGACCAATGCTGCACGGCGCGCTCCAGCAATTCTTCCGCGAGGTGGCCTGGACGAATCTCGACTACCTGGTGGTCGATTTGCCGCCGGGCACCGGCGACGTCGTCCTGAGCCTGAGCCAGACGGTTCCGGTGGCGGGCGCGGTCGTGGTCACCACGCCGCAGCAGGTGTCGCTCGCCGACACGCGGCGCGCGGTCGCGATGTACAAGAAACTCAACATCCCGACACTCGGCATCATCGAGAACATGAGCTACTTCGCCTGCCCCGAGTGCCACCATGAAGCCGACATCTTCGGCCACGGCGGCGGTGAGCAGATGGCGACCGACCTCGGGATTCCGTTCATCGGGCGTCTGCCGATCTACCAGCCGATCCGCGAAGGCAGCGACAGCGGCGTTCCGCTGATGATCAGCGAGCCCGAATCGCCGGCCGGCCGTGCCTTCATGGCTGCGGCCGAGCGCGCTGCCGCTCAAGTGTCGATTGCCAGCTTCAACCGGCCAACCATTCAGCTGACGGTGGTGAAATGATGCAGACACACTTCGCAACGAAGCGGCTCGGGGCTGGGGGCTGGGGGCTCATTGTCGCCTGTACGGCGATGTTGTCGGGAGCGTGCGCGCCCGCACCACAGACCGACAAGACGCCGGCCGCGGGGACGCAGATGCCGCGCACCATCATCGACCCGTATCTCAAGATTCAAGCAGCGCTCGCTGACGACAGCACCGAGGGCATTCACACCAACGCCGGCAGCATCGTTACCGCGGCGACGTCGCTCGGTGCGCCGGCGATGAAGATCGACGGCGCCGCACTACAGCTGGCGGCTGCGTCCGAAGCCACCCCGCCGGACATCAGCGCCGTTCGCGACAAGTTCGGTGCGCTGAGCGAAGCGATCGACACCTACATGACCGGGCTGCACCTGACGCCGCCGGACGGCATCAAGGTCGCGACGTGCCCGATGGTCAACAAACCGTGGCTGCAGGCGTCCGCGACCATCGAGAATCCGTACTACGGCAAAGAAATGCCAACCTGCGGCAGCTTCCGGTGAACATTTCCTTCACGAAGCACACGCTGGCGAACGGGCTCGACGTCCTCCTGCACGAGGACCATGCCTGCCCGATCGTGGCGGTGAACGTGTGGTATCACGTCGGCTCGAAGAACGAGCGGCCCGGCCACACCGGCTTCGCGCACCTGTTCGAGCACCTGATGTTCGAGGGCTCGCAGCATCACGATCACGGCTATTTTCAGCCGCTGCAGGGCGCCGGCGCGACGCTCAACGGTTCGACCAACGCCGATCGCACCAACTACTGGGAGGTGGTGCCGTCGGGCGCGCTCGAGCTCGCGCTGTGGATGGAATCCGATCGCATGGGCTACCTGCTGCCGGCGCTGACCGAGGCCAAGTTCTCGAATCAGCGCGACGTGGTGCTCAACGAGCGGCGGCAGAACTACGAGAATCGCCCGTACGGCTTGGCGCCGATGGCGCTCCTCTCGACGCTGTATCCGCCCGATCATCCCTACCACTGGACGACGATCGGCGAGATCGCGGACCTGCAGGCGGTCCGGCTCGACGAGGTGCACGCGTTCTTCCGCCGCTACTATCATCCCGCCAATGCTTCGATCGCTCTCGCCGGCGACATCGATTCGGCATCAGCGCTGGCGCTGGTCGATCGCTACTTCGGCGAGATCGCCGCAGGCGAGCGTGTCGAGCCGGTCCACGCGACCGCCGCGTTGCCCGGCCAAGTGCGGGTCTTCATCGAGGATCGAGTCGAGCTGCCGCGACTGTACATGACCTGGCACACCCCGGCGATGTTCGCCAGCGGCGATGCGGATCTCGATCTCGCTACTGACCTGCTCGCCAACGGCAAGACCTCGCGGCTCTACCGCCGCCTGGTGTTCGACGAGCGGATCGCGACCGACGTGTCCGCGTCGCAGAATTCACGCGAGATGGCCGGCTACGCGCAGATCACGGCGACCGCCGCGCCGGGCCACACGCTTGCGGAGATCGAACGGACCATTCTCGAGGAGATCGCGACGCTGGCGGCCGGCGGTCCCAGCGACGAGGAGATCGAACGCGGACGGGTTCAGGCTGAAGCGCAGTTCATGTTTCGCCTGCAGACGGTCGGCGGCTTCGGCGGCAAGTCCGATCAGCTCAACGCTTACAACGTCTTCCTGCGCGACCCCGCTTATTTCGACCGCGATCTGGCCCGCTACCAGGTCGTGACCCACGACTCGCTCCAGCACACTGCCGCGCGCTACTTCGATCCGGAGCGTCGCGCCACCCTCAGCATCGTGCCGAAGGGCCGAACCACGCTCGCGGCGCCCGATTCGACGCGAGCGGTGGTTTCGTGATCACGGTCCGCGCGTGACGGTCGATCGCAGCCGCCTGCCGGAGCCGGCGCCGACCCGCACGCTCGCCTTTCCGGCGATCGAAAAGACGACGCTGCCAAACGGACTCCGGATCTGGACCGTGCGTCACACCCAGGTGCCGCTGGTGGCGTTCACGCTGCTCGTCCGGAGCGGCGCGGCCTCCGATCCGGCCGGCAAGGAGGGCCTCGCCGCGTTCACCGCCGACATGCTCGACGAAGGCAGCGGGAATCGCTCGGCGATCGAAATGCACGAGGCGCTCGCGAAGCTCGGCGCGCAGTTCGACACCGACATCGGATCGGATGCGACGGTCGCCAGCGTCACCGTCCTGAGCCGATTCACCGCGCGTGCGCTGGAACTGCTGTCCGACATGGTCGCCCGGCCGGCGATGCGCGACGCCGACTTCGCGCGCGTACGTCAGCTCCGGCTCCATCGTCTGACCCAGGTCAAAGACGTTCCGGCCGCGGTGGCCGACCGGGCGTTTCTCAAGCTGATTTACGGTACGCACCCGTACGGGCATTCGCCGATGGGTACGGAGGCTTCAGTCACGGGCATTGACGCAGACGATGTCCGGGCATTTCACCTGCGGGCGATTCGGCCGTCGGTCTCCACGCTGATCGCGGTCGGCGACTGCGACCACGCCGCGATCGTCACGCTGGCTGCGGAAGCGTTCGGCGACTGGACCGGGTCGGGCATCGCCGAGATCGCCGCCGCCGACGCGTTGCCCCTGGCCGCCCGCATCCACATCGTGAGTCGTCCAAACGCGCCGCAGTCGGAGTTACGGATCGGCCAGGTAGCGGTCAAACGCGACACGCCCGACTACCACCCGCTCGTCGTGGCCAACACCATTCTCGGCGGCCAGTTCGTGAGCCGCATCAACCTGAATCTTCGCGAAGACAAAGGCCTGACCTACGGCGCCCGAACGGCGTTCGAGTTTCGTCGTCTGTCGGGACCGTTCGTGCTTCAGGCGAGCGTGGACACCGCGGGTACTGCGCGCGCAGTCCAGGAATCGATCAACGAAATCGCGGGCATTCGTGGCGAGCGGCCGGTCACCGCCGCCGAACTCGAACTCGGCATTGCCGCGCTGACGCGCGGCTACGCGCGCAGCTTCGAGACCGGCGAGCAGATCGGGCGCGCGGCGCTGCAGCTCGCCGTCTATGACCTGCCTGACGACTATTTCGAGCAGTTCGTTCCGCGCATCGAACGCGTCACGACCGACGAGGTGTCGCGCGTGATGACGCGGCATCTCAATCCGGCAAAGCTGACGACCCTCATCGTTGGTGACCTCGAGGTGGTCGGGCCGGAGATCGCCAGGCTCGACCTTGGCGAGCCGATCGTCCTGCCCGCCGACGGCTTCTGAGATAGCATCTGGAACGCGGGGTCTCGCGGACCGGATCGTCCCTGAAACGAACAACCGCCCGGTCGATGTCGTCATAGAACATGTCGACGACGTGCCGAGTACCGCCGCTTTCGACGTGCCATGAGCCTTCAACGCGTCGGCGTCAGCCTGTTCACCTTGATTGCCATCGTCAGTATCGTGCTGGCGGCGGCGACCATCTGGTTGTTCGTCACCAATCCGGTCACTGTCGCCAACGCAGTGAACGAAGGCGAGATTTCGCCGCTGGTCACCAACCTTGCGCAGGTCCTGTTCGTGGCGCTGCGCGGGATCCTCAAGTACCTATGACGACGTAGGGCGGGCCTTTCAGGCCCGCCTTCACGCGACCCTGAAAGGGTCGCGCTACACCAGCCGCTCGCGACAGTAGAAATATCGAGACCGCGAGGACGAGCATGTCGGCGGGTATCGGAGAAAACCGGACCGGCTGTACTGCCGCGAAACACCAACTGGTAATAAGAACAGGCAACGCGCGGCGACCGAGCGTGTTGGCGGCCACTGCAAATGCAAGAACCGCGAGCCCGGCGTCGTAGTAGAGCGCGTGCGGAGCGGTCAGTACGCACGCGGCTGATCCAATCGCGACGCCGACGATCGGTTCGGCGCGCGACCGCCACGCCGTCGCGATCGCAAACAACGCGGTAGCGACGACACCCAGCCATCCGAGCAGGGGCACACCGAGCGCGGACGCGACCTGCGGGAACGACACACCGTTCGCGCGATCCACGACCGCGTCGAGGGCGGCGAAGGGCACGATGCCCGTTTGCCACCACCAGATCGGCCAATCCCAACCGCCGACTGACGCACCGATGACGTACCAGAGGGCGGTGCCGATGCCGGCTCCGACGACGATTCGTGGACGCCCGCACACCGCGATCAGCGCTCCGACCGGAATCGCGTATTGCGGCTTGAACATCCAGAGCCCGATCCAGAGCCCGGCAACCACGTCGCGATTCCGCGACAGCATCGCCGCCGCGCCAGCCGCGCACAACAGGCTGAGGGCGGTGTTCTGGCCTCCGACGATGCTTCGGAACAGCGGGTAGAACGTGAGGACCGCAGCCGCGCAAGCAGCAAATTCCACGCGAAGCGGCAGCAGCAGCGGGCGGAGGAACGCGAGCGCCGCCAGAACGCACGCGACCATCAGCAGCGTGTGCACGACGTACGCGGTCTTGAAACCGAGCCAGGTGAACGGAACGTAGGCGACGGCGACGTAGGGCGGGTAGGCGAAATGGATCCAACCGCCGTCGTTGTCGGGTAGCAGGTCCGACTGCGCTTCCCGCTGGGCAGTCGGATCGTAGAGTGCCTTCGGCGTTCCGCTTCGAACGATTCGCGCGGCGCCGTAAAAGGCCGGCAGGTCACCGCCGACGCGTCCGCCCCGACCGGCGCGAAGATCGGTGCTGGCCGCGATGAAAAACGTCCAGCCGATCGTCGCACCGATGAGGATCGCGATCGGGTAGAGACGCAGGCGCCTGGAAGTCAGGTACGCGACCGGAGACATTTCTGACGGCTTTAGTGTGCAAGCGTCAGACCGCTGAGGTTCCCGTTTTCGTTGCGGCTACGCGCCCAGTTCCGGTTTCATTTTCGCGAGTCGATTACGAAACCGTCGTTGACGGGCCAAGCAGGGCCTTCCTGAGGAATTTCGTCAGGATGTAGCCGTCGAGGAACTTGAACGGCGCTTTGCCGATGGTGTAGTGGCCGCAGTGCAGGACGGCGACTTCGTGCGGCAGGTCGAGGTCGCTGAACGAGCGCACGAGGTTTCTCGACAAGTCGACCGGAAAGGTGAGGTCGTACTTCGCGTAGACCAGGAGCGTCTGGCACCTGCGCAGGCGATCGAGATAGAAGCGCGGGCTGATCGGCGACCACAGCTCTTTGAGCGTTTCGAGATCGATGTTGCCTTCGAGCCCCTCGCGCACGTGGCGCGTCGACAGGCCGCGCCACACGACGTCGGCGAAGTCAGGCGAGATGTGGTTGAGCGCTTCCGCCCGAATCAGCGGTTCGTGCGCCGACGTCAACAATGCGAGACACGATCCGAGGCTGGTGCCGAGAATCCCGATCCGGTCGTATCCCTGCATCGCCAGCCACGCGATCGCCCGACGCGCGTCCAGCACCGCCTGGCGACAGACCTGCACCGTCCGCGCGACGTTGGCGCTGACGATGTAGTCGGCGCGATGAAGTTCAGGGGGCATGCGCCAATCGTGATAGGGCAGGCTGAGGCGCAGCGCACTTATTCCACTCCAGGCGAGCAGCTTGCTCAATCCGATGTGGCCGCCGGCGTCCGAGTTCCATTGCGGCATGACCAGCACGGCGGCGCGCAGTGGGCGGGAGCGATCCGCTCGGCTGAAGCCTCGCGCTACATGATCGACTCCGGGATCCGTCGGGCGAGGCTCGGGCTGAGCCGAATCCGCGGACGGAAAGTAGCGGCAGTACACCGTGTTGTTGGACTCGTGGGGCGTGACGAGCGCGCTCGGAAACGTGATGACGTCGCCGTCAGGGCCTGAGCGTCTCGTGTAATCGGTGATCGGCGGCGGCGTAAAAAACGCGTCGGTGTCGGCCATCACACCCGACACCCAATCCGCAATGACTTGTGGCGGCAACGCGCCTGGCGCATGCCCGTTTTCGGGAATCCAGTCGAGGCCCCATTCGAACGGCCGAACGACGCGATCTTTGGTGACATCCGAGAGCTGCCGCTCCCACGCGTGGAACAAAGCCTGAAGCATTCGCTCCCATGCTATACTGGCTGCCTCATGTGCTTCACCTCCGACAATCGAAAGCGCCTCGGTCGCAAGCGGGCCAACAATGCCCGCAAGGCTGAATGCGTCGGAGTGTGTGTGCTCGAGCACTGATTTCAAATCACCAGCGAGCGACCAGCTGCCGACCGGCCACAAACCGCGTCGGCTTTTTTTTTGGAAAAAGACATGGCTTCAATTGAAGTAGGAATCCTTGGCGCGACCGGCATGGTCGGCCAGCAGTTCATCGCGCTGCTCGCGCAACATCCGTGGTTCAAAGTCACCTGGCTCGGCGCCAGCGAACGCTCGGCCGGCAAGCCCTACAGCGACGCGTGCGCGTGGCGCCTGCCCAATCCTCTGCCGGACGCGGTCGCGAAACTGACGGTTGATGCGGCGACGTCAGGGCGGGCGCCGAAACTGGTGTTTTCCGGCCTCGATTCGTCGGTGGCCGGCGCCATCGAAGCCGACTTCGCGCAGGCCGGTCACGTGATCGTCAGCAACTCGCGCAACTACCGGATGGAAGCGGACGTGCCGCTGATGATTCCCGAAGTGAACGCGGATCACCTGGCGCTGCTGACCGCGCAGGCCGCGCGCGGCTGGAAGGGCCGCATCGTCACCAACCCGAACTGCGTCGTGGTCGTGTATGCGATGGCGCTGGCACCGCTGCGTCAGTTCGGCCTGAAGAAGTCGATGATCACGTCGCTGCAGGCCATTTCCGGCGCCGGCTATCCCGGCGTGCCGTCGTGGGACATTCTCGGTAACGTGATTCCGTTCATTGGCGGCGGTGAGGAAGAGAAGATCGAAACCGAGACCAACAAGATTCTGGGCACGCTGGCAAGCGGCGGGATCCAGAATCATCCAGTCACTGTCAGCGCGGCGGTCACGCGCGTGCCGGTGCACAACGGCCATACAGGTTCCATATCGGTGGCGCTCGAGCAGCAGCCGGACGCCGCTACGGTGATCGCCGCCTGGAATAGCTTTCGCGGCAAGCCGCAAGAGCTTGGCCTGCCGTCCGCGCCGCCGCAGCCGATCGTGTATCTCACCGAGCCGAACCGTCCGCAGCCGGCGCTCGACGCCAATCGCGACGGCGGCATGACGGTCAGCGTCGGACGGCTGCGCCGCTGCCCGGTTCTCGACTACAAATTCGTGGCGCTCGGTCACAACACGATTCGCGGCGCGGCGGGCGCGGCGATCCTCAACGCCGAGTTGATGCATCGCGAAGGATTGCTGTGAGCACTGGAAGCGTTGCCATGAAGTTCGGCGGGACGTCGGTCGCCGATCCCGACGCCATCAACCGCCTGATCGCCATTGTCCGCGATCAGGCAAACAAACGGACACCGGGCAGCGCGGCACCGGTCGTGATCGTGTCCGCGCTATCGGGCGTCACCGACAAACTGGTGGCGGTGGCGCAGATGGCCGAAGACGGCGAAGCGGCGCAGGCAGCGGCGGAACTGCGTGCGCTGACCGAACGACACGTCGCTGTCGCCACTGCGGTGACCAGCGAAAGTCGCGCCCGTCTGCTGACAGAAGTCCACCAGGAGTTCGAGGAACTGGGCGGCCTGGTTCACGCGCTCGCAGTGCTGCGGGAGGTGTCGGCGCGCTCACGCGACGCGGTGCTTGCGGTCGGAGAGCTCGTCAGCAGCCGCATCGTCGCCGCCGCGCTGAACGATCATCGCGTGCCCAGCCTGTGGGTCGATGCACGCCTGGTGCTGATCACCGACACCGAACACACCGCCGCTGTTCCCGACATGATGGAGACCGCGGAACGCTCGCGCGAGTTGATTGCCCCTGCGATCAATGCCGGCACAGTGGCCGTACTGGGCGGGTTCATCGGCGCGACCGCGAACGGCGTGACCTCGACGCTGGGCCGCGGCGGTTCTGACTACTCCGGCGCCATTTTCGGCGCCTCGCTCGGCGTCGACGAGATTCAGATCTGGACGGACGTCGACGGCATGCTGACCGCCGATCCGCGTATCGTGCCGCAGCCGCGTCTGGTGTCCCGGCTGTCATTCGCGGAGGCATCCGAGCTCGCCTACTTCGGCGCGAAGGTCCTGCACCCCAGCACCATCCTCCCGGCGGTCGCGAAGAACATCCCGGTCCGCATTCTCAATTCCCGGCGTCCCGACAATCCCGGCACGATGATCACGGCCGAAGGCCGGCCGTCCGAAGGCCAGTTGACGGCGCTCGCCTGCAAGCGCGACGTCACCGTCGTGGACATCACGTCCACCCGGATGCTGGGCGCACACGGTTTCCTGCGTCGGCTCTTCGAAGTGTTCGAACGCTTCAAGACCGCCGTCGACGTCGTGACCACTTCGGAGGTGAGCGTGTCGGTCACCGTTGACGACACCCGGCGCCTCGAGGCCATTCTCGACAACCTGCGCAACTTCGCCGAGGCCAGCTGCGAGCGCGAGATGGCGATCATCTGCGCGGTGGGCGAGAACCTGCGCAGCGATCCGACGTTGTTTGGCCGGGCGGTCACTGCGCTCGAGCGGATTCCCTTGCGGCTGGTGTCCCAGGCGGCATCGCGTCGCAACATCACGTTCGTGCTGCGGAATTCTGATGTGCCGCACGCGATGACCCGGCTGCACGAGCAGTTTTTTCAGAAACCTTAATCACGAAGACACGAAGGGCCACGAAGATCACGAAGAATCCGATCTCTCAGTACAATGAAGAGAGCTTCGTGTTCTTCGTGACCTTCGTGCCTTCGTGATGAAAATCGCGGTCTAATTCAGCCATGCGAATCGTTCTCGTCGGTCACGGCAAGATGGGACAGCTGGTCGGTCAACTGGCGCCGCAGTACGGGTGCGAAGTCGCCGGCGTGATCGATCCTGGGTCGCCGCAGCACGGCGGCGGTCCGGACGATCTACGCTGGACCGGCGTGGACGTCGCGATCGATTTCTCGACTCCGGATGCGGTGGTCGGCAACGCGACGACGCTCGCCAGACGCGGCATCAACCTGGTGGTGGGCACGACCGGCTGGGCTGCGCACCAGGACGCGTTGCGCGCCGTGGCGTCGGCGAGCAATATCGGCGTGGTCGCCGCGCCGAATTTTTCGACCGGCGTGGTGATCTTCGAGGCGATCGTCGCGCACGCATCGAAACTGTTCGCGCCGCAGGCTGAGTTCGGTGCGTTTCTGCACGAAGCTCATCACGCCGCGAAAGTGGACGCACCGTCCGGGACTGCGCTCCTGCTGAAGCGGACGATGGAGGATGCGGGTTACTCGCGTCCGATCGCCGTCTCGTCAACGCGCGCCGGCTTCATCCCCGGAACGCATACGATTGGGTTCGACGGTCCGGCCGAGACGATCACGCTGTCGCATGCGGCGCGCGATCGGACTGCGTTCGCACGTGGCGCGCTCGCGGCAGCACGCTGGGTCGAGGGAAAGCACGGCTGGTTCACGATGCGGGATGTGCTCGGCCTCAGCGGCGGATAGGTCTGGTGGGTCGCGGAGGTCGGGTGGGTCGGATAGGTCGATCGGTCGGGGACGCGTAGCGCGAGGCTTCAGCCGAGCGGGTCGCAGGGCTTGAGCCCTGCCGGAGAGCACTATGAGAACACCATTTTCTGGAGTCGGTACCGCGCTCGTGACGCCGTTCACCGCCGGCGGTCAGCTCGACGAATCGGCGGTGCGCCGGCTGGCGCGGCGACAGATTGACGCCGGCATCCATTTTCTGTGTCCCTGCGGTACGACCGGTGAAAATCCGACGCTCAGCGATGCCGAGCGGATCCGGATCGTAGAAATCCTGGCCGACGAAGCTAAGGGTCGAGTTCCGGTGCTGGCCGGCGCCGGCGGCTACGACACCAGGGAACTGATCCACCTCGGCGGTCAGCTGGCGAAGGCCGGCGCCTCCGGCTTCCTCTCGGTCACTCCGTACTACAACAAGCCGACTCAGGAAGGTCTCTACCAGCACTATCGTGCATTCGCGGAGAGCACGGCGCTGCCGATCGTCGTCTACAACGTACCCGGACGAACCGGCGTCAACGTGGAGGTCGCCACGCTGGCCCGCCTCGCGCAAATCCCGAACATCGTCGGCGTCAAAGAGGCGTCCGGCAATGTCGCGCAGATGTGCGAGATTCGGCACGCGGTGCCGGACGACTTTCTGGTCCTGTCTGGAGACGATGCGCTGACGCTGCCGCTGATGGCGATCGGCGGTCAGGGCATCGTATCCGTGGCCAGTAACGAGATCCCATCGGAGATGGTGCAGATGGTGGAGGCTGCGGAGCGCAACGACTTCCGCGCCGCACGCGCCGTACACGCGCGGATTCTGCCGCTGATGTCGATCAATTTCGTCGAATCGAACCCGGTGCCGGTGAAAGCGGCGATGGCCGCGATGGGACTCCTCGGAGAGATCTATCGCCTGCCGATGGTATCGCCCAAGCCGGAATCGAAAGCGAAGATCGTCAGCGTGCTCAAGGATCTCGGCCTGTTGAAAGCGGCGCTGGTCTAACCGCATGCTGGAAACCGACATCACGAATCTCGTCGCCGCCGGAGCTTCAGCCGATCGCGAGGCCGCGCGTGAGACATTCGCGCGGCTGCGTGCGGCGCTGTCGTCCGGCGCCGTGCGGGCAGCCGAGCCCGATGCCTCGAGCCCGATCGGCTGGCGCGTCAACCTGTGGGTGAAGCAGGGCATCCTGCTTGGTTTCCGTTTCGGCGACATCACCGATCAGTCGATGGACCACGGCAAGCTGCCGTTCTACGACAAGGACACGCTGCCGTTGAAGAAGCCCGGACTGGCCGCCGGCGTTCGCATTGTGCCGGGAGGATCGGCAATTCGCGACGGCGCGTTTCTGGCGCCGGGCGTGATCTGCATGCCGCCGATGTACGTGAACATCGGCGCCTACGTCGGCGAAGGATCGATGATCGATTCGCACGCGCTGGTCGGCTCGTGCGCGCAAGTGGGCGCGCGGGTCCACGTCAGCGCGGCCGCGCAGATCGGCGGCGTCATCGAGCCGGTTGGCGCGCTCCCGGTGATCATCGAGGACGAAGTACTGATCGGTGGCAACACCGGTATATACGAGGGCGCGATCGTCCGCGCACGAGCGGTCATCGCCGCGGGCACCGTGCTGACCGGTTCAACGCCGGTTTACGACCTCGTGCGCGGCGAGATCATCAAGCCGACCGCCGACCGTCCGCTGATTATCCCTGAGGGCGCGGTGGTTGTTCCCGGCGCGCGCGCAGTCACCGCAGGCAAGGGCGTTGAGTGGGGCATCTCGCTCGCTACGCCGGTCATCGTCAAGTACCGCGATTCGCGGACCGACACCCGTACCGAGTTGGAGACATGGATCCGGTGACGCCACGACGATCAACGCAGAGCTCGCAGAACACGCAGAAAAACTCAGCGGGTTCTTCGTTATACGTGGTGAACAGGATCGCGGTGTCACGACGAGGATTAACGCAGAATCCGCAGAGATCGCAGAGTAATTCTGGCTCTGCGAATTCCGCGAGCTCTGCGTTGAGCGTCGGAGACAGGATCGCAGCGTGACACCGGACTCCGTCGATATCGTCGCCCTGACGCGCGGGCTGGTTGACATCGACTCCACCACCGGCCGCGAAGGCGCAGCGGGACGCTGGCTCGCCGACTACCTGCGCGGCCGCGGCTGCACCGTCGTGGAGCAGCGTGTGGACGAAACGCGCTTCAACGTGATCGCGACGCCCGGTCCCGGCGATCCCGCCGTGGTGTTCTCCACGCATTTCGACTGTGTTCCCCCGTTCTTCGCGAGCCGGATCGAAGGCGATCGCCTCTACGGTCGTGGATCGTGCGACGCCAAGGGCATTCTCGCCGCTCAGGTCGCCGCTGCCGATCGGCTCTGGCGTGCCGGCGAATCTCGCGTCGGCCTCGTGTTCGTCGTCGGCGAGGAGCGGGGCAGCGATGGCGCACGCGTTGCCGACGCCGCCGCCAAGGGCTGCCGGTTCCTGATCAACGGCGAGCCGACCGACAACCGCCTCGGACGCGGTACCCGGGGCATTCTCCGGCTGCGGCTGCACGCGAGCGGACGCGCGGCGCACTCGTCGTTCCCCGAGCTCGGCGAATCGGCGATCGACAAGCTGCTCGACGCGCTCATCGACCTGCGCTCGATTGCGCTGCCTGACGATCCGGTCCTCGGGCGCACGCACTACACCGTGGGATTGATCAGCGGCGGCGTGGCGCCGAACGTCGTGTCGCCGTCGGCCAGCGCCGAAGTCATGTTCCGGACCGTCGGCGATGCCGCCGATGTCCGGCGCGCCGTCGCTCCGCTCGAACGGCGCGTCGCCATCGAACACGTGCTGGAGGTGCCCACCGTCCGCCTGCGCACGGTTCCAGGTTACGACACGGAAGTATTTCCGTACACCACCGACATCCCGTTTCTGGCGAACTGGGGCGAGCCGCTGCTCTTCGGTCCGGGTTCGATTCACGTCGCTCATACCGCCCACGAATTCGTGTCGATCGCCGAACTGGAAGCTGCCGCCGGGCACTACGTGGCGCTGGCGACATCGCTGCTGGCCTGAGCAGCACGCGCACTTTCGGCCAACGCGCCTGCGTTACACTCGACCGGTCTCAGTGGCGGCGGGCGATTACTGACACCGACTACTGACCACCGACTACTGACTACTGACCAACCGTGACCGACATCAGCCCACGCGCCGAGTACGACTCACGACTCGCCCGCTGGCGGGCACGAATCGGCGAACTCGATTCCAGACACGTGTTGCTCTCGAACCTCCGCCTCGTCATCGGCGGAGTCGGCGCCGTTCTGCTCTGGATGGCCTTCGTCCGCAACAGCATCGCGTGGCCCTGGCCGATCGCGACCTGGATCGGATTCGGCGCGGTTGCCGTCGTCCATGCGCGCCTGCTGAATGAACTCGAGCGCGCCCGGGCCGCCGAACGCCTGTACATTCGCGGACTCGAGCGACTCGCCGGCCGCTGGCCCGGCGCCGGCCGTGACGGCGCCGCCTTCCTGTCCGACCACCCCTACGCCGGCGACCTCGACCTGTTCGGTCGCGGTTCGCTCTTCGAACTGCTCAACACCGCGCGCACCGAGATTGGGGAAGCCACGCTGGCGGACTGGCTGCGGGCTCCCGCGCCGGTCGATGACGTCCGCCCTCGCCAGGTCGGCGTCCACGAATTGCGGACGCTGATCGAATTTCGCGAGGACGTTGCCGTGCTGGCGTCGGAGTCGCCGGTTGGACGCACTGGACCGCTCGCCGCATGGGCCGCATCGCAGCCGGTGCGATTCCCTGAATGGCATCGCGTTCTGCTCATGGCAACGGCTGCAGTGATGGTTGGACTTGCGGCTGCGGTGTATTCGGAGATCGTGGCATCGGTATGGCTGATTATCTGGCTCCTCGTCGTCATCGCAGTCGAGTCGATCGGTCGTCGCCGAATCAGGCACGTCCTGCACGCGATCGAAACCCCTGAGCGCGACCTCGGACTGCTGGCAGAACTGCTCGGGCGAGTGGAGCGCGAGCACTTCAGCTCACCTCGGCTGGTCGCGCTTCAGCAGACGTTCGTCACGGCTGGCGTGCCGCCATCACGCCGAATCGGGCAGCTGCGACGCCTCGTGTCGTGGCTCGACTCGACTCACAACCTGATGTTTTCGGCGATCGCGTACGTGCTGCTGGTCCGGCCGCAACTGGCGCTGGCGATTGATCGATGGCACGACCGCTACGGGCGCGCGGTCGCGCAGTGGCTGCGTGCCGTAGGCGAACTCGAAGCGCTGTCGGCCCTGGGTACCTACGCGTTCGAGCAGCCTGACGATCCGTTTCCAGAGCTCGTCGAGACCACCGGTCCGGACGGTGGACGGTATGCGGCGCTCTACGACGCGGTCGATCTCCGTCATCCACTGATGCCAGGTGATGTGTCGATCGCCAACGACGTCCGGCTCGGCGACCGCGGACCGCGCGTGCTGATCGTCAGCGGTTCGAACATGTCGGGGAAGAGCACACTGCTGCGATCGGTCGGCGTCAGCGTGGTGATGGCGCTGGCGGGTGCCCCGGTGCGTGCCGCCCGGTTGCGCCTTTCGCCGCTGGTGCTCGGCGCGACATTGCACATCGAGGATTCGCTTCAGGCGGGTCATTCGCGCTTCTATGCCGAGATCCTCCGCATCAGAACCATCGTGGACGCCGGCCGCGGTGGCGTACCGCTGCTGTTTCTGCTGGACGAAATCCTGCACGGCACCAACTCGTACGATCGACGCGCGGGTGCCGAAGGCATCGTCCGCGCGCTGGTTTCGATGCACGCGATCGGCCTGGTGACGACGCACGATCTGGCATTGACCGAACTCACGTCCATGCTCGGCTCAGCTGCCGTAAACATGCACTTCGAGGATCGTCTGGAGAACGGCCGCATGATCTTCGATTACCGCATGCGGCCAGGAGTGGTCGAGCACAGCAATGCGCTCGCGCTCATGCGCGCGATCGGGCTCGACGTCTGAGGTCAGGCTCGGGAATTGCAGCTGGTCGCTGCATGATCGAGCAACCGTCGCCACCTGATTTTCCGCGACCGCCGGATCCCATCGATCGGCCGCCGCCGGACATCAAACCCGTTCCCCCGCCAGACATTCCCGTACCCGGGACGCCGGACGTTCAGACGCCGACCGAACCAGACGGGGGCGGCACCGCGCCGATCTGACCCTCGCAGGCGAGCGCGACCTGCAGCAGCGCATCGGTCTGCATGCGGCGGCCGACCAGCTGGATTGAGCAGGGCAGTCCGGTGGCGGTTCGACCGCTCGGCAGGGAAAGCGCCGGATGGCCCGTGACATTGAAGAGCTGAGTCAGTCGCAGCATCACATTGCGAATCGGCTGCGGCCGGCCACCGATCTCGACGTCGCTGGCGCCGACGAGCGGCGCGGGAATCGGCAGGGTCGGCAACACGACTGCATCATGCTCCGCGAGCGCTGCGTCCACTTCCCGCCGAAGCACCTCGCGCCCTGCCAAAGCTCGGACGTAGTCTTCGCCGAGGACGTATCGCGCCATTTCCAGCCGCAGCCGGACCGGCGGTGTGTACTTCTCCGGCATCGACTCCAGAGTGGCCGCGTGATAGGCGGCCGCATCGCTCAGGACCAGGTGCAGGTAGACCGGTCCGATGTCGCGGGCATGATGAATCTCGATCTCATCGATCCGCGCGCCGCCTTCGCGCAGCCGCTCGAGCGCCGCTTCGAACCGGGCGCGCACCTCGTCGTCAAGAAGATCGCAGAAGTAGGCGCGAGGCACCGCGAGCCGGAGCCCGCTCACGGGAGTCGGCGCCGGCGCCACGGCCTTCACGTGTCCGAGCAGCGCGTGATGGAGGAGTGCCGCATCGGTGACGGTCAACGCCAGCGGGCCGACGTGATCGAGCGTTCGCGACAGCGGTACGACGCCGTCGGTCGCGACTTCGCCCAGTGACGGCTTCAGCCCGACGATGCCGCAAGCGGCGGCGGGAATGCGGATCGAGCCGCCGGTGTCGGTGCCGACGCTGGCCATCGCCATGCCGGAGGCGATGCTGGCGCCCGAGCCTCCGCTCGAACCTCCTGGCGATCGGGTGGAGTCGTGCGGATTCCGCGCGGGACCAAATGCCGAGTCTTCACTCGTCGTTCCGAACGCGAATTCGTGAAGGTTGGTTTTTCCGACGAACACAACGCCGGCCTGACGCAGGTGCGCGATCGTTGTCGCGTCACGAAGCGCGACGTGTCCGTCGCGCACCCGCGACGCTGCGGTCGTCGGCAGGCCGCGGATGTCGAGCAGGTCCTTGATCGAGATGGGCACGCCGTGCAGCGGACCGCGGTCCTGGCCCGCGGCCAATTCCCGGTCGGCTTCACGAGCCTGGCGCAGCGCTTCGTCGGCCGTCACCAGGATGAACGCGTTCAGGCGGGGGTTCTCCGCTTCGATGCGCCGCAGGCAGTCTTCCGTAGCGCGCTCGGAGGTGAGCTGCCTGGCGCGCAGCCGTCGGCCGAATTCCTCGATGGTCACCATCGCGCGCCACCGATGTCCGGATGCTGCGGGCTCGAGGCAGCGGACGGCCCGGCGCCGGCCGGTCGGCGGCCGTCCGGCGTCGACTCCAAGCGCCCGGAGGCATCGTCGTTGAAGTCCGCCGCGCGCAGCGCCCGTGTCGACGCGGCGAGCCCTTCGAGAATCGGTTTCAGCTCGGGCAAGCCGCGCCGCTCGGCGTCAGCAATCGCGTCCCGCAGCCACGTTTCGATCGTCATCAGGTTCCTCACGTCCGGCTGAAGCCGGACACTACATCCGAGACTACGAGCGCTTCACCGAAATCGACACGCCGTCGCGCAACGGCACGATCGACGTCAGCAGCTCGGGATGCGAGGCCACCCGTTCGTTGTAGGCGACGATCGCCTGCGTGTCGGCGGCGTCGTTGACAGGCGTCTTAGCGAATCCCGGCACCACCTCGCCGCTCCAGAGAACGTTGTCGGTCACCAGCAGGCCTCCTGGTCTGAGCAGTGTGACCAGTCGGTCGAGCAGCGGTTCGTACAGCATCTTGGCGCCGTCCTGGAAAATCAGATCGAACGGACCGGACACCTTCGCAATCTTCAACTGCGCGTCTCCGACGATGACGCTGACCTTGTCGGCAACTCCGGCGCGGGCGAAGTTGTCGCGCGCTTCGCGCGCCCGCTCATCGTTCAGCTCCATCGTCAGCAGCATGCCGCCTGCAGGCAGTGCGCCGGCGAGCCAGATCCCGGAGTAGCCGATGGCAGTCCCGATTTCGAGTACGCGTGAGGCGCCGATCGCGGTGGCGAGCACGCGCAGCAAGGCACCGACTTCAGCATCGACGAGCGGAAGGCCGCGCGTCTGGTTGCCTCGAGCAATCTCATCAAGTACTGCGTCGCCCGCGCGATTGAGTCCTGCCAGGTAGTGCTCGATGGCATCCGGAACGATCTGGCCCATAATCAAATCCTACGTCATGCGCCACACCAAAATCATCGCCACGATTGGTCCCGCGAGCGACTCCGACTCGGTGCTCGATGCGCTGATCGCGGCTGGCACGGACATCGTCCGCCTCAATTTCTCGCACGGCACACACGAGTCGCAGGCTGCGACCTATACGCGCGTGCGCGCGGCGGCCGAGCGCGCTGGAGCAACCGTGGCGATTCTCCAGGATCTCGGCGGCCCGAAAATTCGGACCGGCCGGCTCGAGGGCGGACGTCCGCTGGAGGTCACGCCGGGCGAGTCGCTTCACATCCTGACCGGCGACGGCGTCGGTGGCCCGGGCCGAGTATTCACGACCTTCGACGGTCTCGCGCGCAGCGTCCACGCCGGGGATCGCCTGTTGCTGGCGGACGGCCTCATCGAATTGCGCGTCGATGCCACTGATGGCCGCGAAATCCAGACCACCGTGATCGACGGCGGCGAGATTGGCGAGCACAAAGGTATCAACGCTCCCGGCGTGCCTCTGCCGGCGTCGGCGGTGACAGAGAAAGATGTCGAGGACCTCAAGTTCGGGTTGGCGCTCGGAGTGGACATGGTCGCGCTCAGCTTCGTCCAGAGTGCGGCGGACGTGCGCCAGGCGCGGCAATTGATGCTCGACGCCAACGCCGCGGACGTGCCAATCATCGCCAAGCTCGAGCGGCCGCAGGCGATCGAGCACCTGCAGGAGATCCTCGATGTTTGTGACGCGGTGATGGTGGCCCGCGGCGACCTCGGGCTCGAACTGCCGCTCGAACGTGTGCCGCGGGCGCAGAAGGAAATCACGCGCGGCGCCAGACGCCGCGGCATCCCGGTGATCGTCGCCACGCAGGTGCTCGAATCGATGACGACCGGCGCGCGCCCGACCCGGGCCGAGGTCAACGACGCCGCCAACGCGGTCGAGGACGGCGTGGACGTGATCATGCTCGCCGGAGAGACCGCCGCGGGTCACTATCCCGCGCGAACGGTGCAGACGCTCGACGCCATCATTCGCGACGCGGAGGCGGCGCCTCCGGTGGAGCAGTTGACCCGCTCCACCGATCGCCGCCATGACGATCACGCCGAAGCGTTGTGCGAGGCGGCGGTGACCCTGGCCGATCACGGATCGGCTCAGGCGATTGTGGCGGTCACGCGAGGCGGCACCACTGCCCGCCGGCTGTCGGCGCTCCGGCCGAGAGCGCCGATCATCGCCGCCACCGAACGTCAGCAGACCGCGCGGCGTCTGGCCCTCTACTGGGGAGTAGTGCCGATCTGCATGCCGATCGGCGACAATCTCGACGATGCCAGCACGCGAATTGGTACGAAGCTGGTCGAACGAGGACTCGTCGAGCGGGGCGCCGCGGTGGTGTTTGTCAGCATCAGCCACGACCTCACCCGTAACGACGCAAATTACCTGAAGATTCACACCATCTGATGTCGGCGTTTCGCTGGGACCTCATCGGCGCCTTTCTGGTGGCATTCGCGGTTGCGGCAATCGGTGCGCTCGTCGTGCGGCGGTTGATCCATCGCGCAGTGGGCGGACTCGACACCGGCAACGCGGAAAACCGCGACCTCCTTCACGCTCGCGCCAAACAGCTGACTCGCGCGCTGACGCTGGCGCTCTACGGCGCGGCAGGACTGGCCAGTGTGTCGTTCGCCATCGAACGATTCGGCTTCGACGAACCCGAATGGGATCCCCGTTATCTCCTGCACTGGTCACTGACGCACGGCGTCAACCTCGTCATCGTGGTGGTCGGCGCCTATGTAGCGATTCGCGCGGCCAGCATCGGCATCGAGCACCTCCAGTTAAACCTGGGGCGACGTCACGGCGGCGTCGATCTCGAATGGCAGCGGCGTGCCGCAACCGTCAGCGGGATCCTGACCCGGATTGTCACGGTCGGCGTCGTCTTCGTCGCCGCGCTGATGGTGCTGCGCGAGCTGACCATCGACATCGTCCCGATCCTGACCGGCGCGGGGATCGTCGGGCTGGCGGTCGGCTTTGGCGCGCAGAATCTGGTCCGCGACGTCATCTCCGGCTTCTTCCTGATCCTCGAGGATCAGGTGCGGGTCGGCGATCAGGCGCGCATCAATGGCGTCGCCGGATCGGTGGAGCAGATCAACCTGCGCACGATTGTTCTTCGCGACGGCGAAGGCGGCGTGCAGGTGTTTCCGAACGGCACCATCAACACGCTTGCCAATCTGAGCAAGCAGTACGCCTACGCGGTGGTCGAGATTCGAGTCGCTTATAACGAGAACATGGATCGGGTGATGGGCACGATCAAGGAAGTCGGCGAATCGATCGAACACGACAAGAACCTGGGCGCTCTTATCCAGGCGCCGCTCGAGATCGCCGGGATTACGTCACTGGCTGACGGCGCCGCCACCATCACCATGAAGTTCCGAACCCATCCGCTCAACCAGGGCGCAATCGCCAACGAGTTGCGGCGTCGCCTGCTCAACATGCTCGTCGGCCGGCAGATCCGTCCGTTTTCGAAGTAAACGGACACCGAACTTGGTCCTTTAGTCCTTCGGCCTCGGTTCCTGGTCCGGTACCTGGGACCTGGTCCGGACCTAGTACGTTGTCCTTAGCGCGCTGTCGAACTCCCTGCTCCGTCCGATCGTCTGAAAACCGTATGGTAAAGTCACGAAATATGCGCACTTCTGTTCTCGCTGTGTGCCTCCTGGCGGTCGCCGCGACCGCGGCGTCCGCGCAATCGACCTTCTCGGTGCCAGTGGTCTACAACAAGCTTCCGAACGGCCTGCGCGTGGTGGTCAGCGAAAATCATGCTGCACCGGTCGTTGTCGTGGAAGTGATGTACCGAATCGGCTTCCGGATTGAGCCGAGGGATCGCACCGGCTTCGCGCACCTGTTCGAGCACCTGATGTTCCAGGGTTCCGAACACGTCGCCAAGTTCGAGCACGTCCGCATCGTCAACGAAAACGGCGGCACGCTGAATGGATCGACGCGCTTCGATCACACCAACTACTTCGAGGTGATGCCGTCCAACGCGCTCGAGCTCGGGATGTGGCTCGAAGCCGATCGGATGCGCGCGCTGAAAATCACCGCCGAGACGCTGAAGAACCAGCAGGACGTCGTCAGCGAAGAGGTCCGCGTCAACGTGCTCAACCAGCCGTATGGCGCATTCGAATGGCTCGGGCTGCCGCAGAAGGCGAACACCAACTGGTACAACGCGCACAATTTCTACGGCGACCTGTCCGACCTTCAAGCCGCGAACCTCGACGATGTGAAGAAGTTTTACGAGACCTACTACGCGCCGAACAACGCGGTGCTGGTCGTCTCGGGCGATACGACGCCGGACGAAGTGATGAAGCTGGCGGCCAAGCAGTTCGGCAGCATTCCATCGCGACCGCTCCCGCCGCGGCCGGACATCAAGGAGCCGCCGCAGACGGCGGAAAAAAGCTTCACTGAGAGCGATAAACTGGCGCGGACGCCGGCGGTGGCCTTCGGCTACCACCTGCCGGATCGCATGACCAGGGACTTCTTCGCGTTGTCGCTGCTCGACCCGCTGCTGGTGGGTGACGAGAGCGCCAAACTCTATCAGGCACTGATCAAGGAAAACCAGATCGCGTCGGATGTGTCGGGCGGGTTCAACTACGGACTCGGCAACAACTTCGACTACAACGGCCCGATGCTCTACACCTTCCGGGTGGACTACCGTCCGGATCTCAAAGGCGTTGACGTCCTGAAGGTCGTCGACAAGGTGATCGCCAGCATTCAGGAGCACGGCATCACCGAAGACGAGCTGAAACAGGCCAAGGTCAACTTCCGGTCCTCGTTTCTCGAGAACCTGGAAAGCCAGGGCGGCTTTGGCCGCGCCGATCTTCTCGCCGCGCTCGCGCTCTATGACGACGATCCGAACAAAATCAACACGATCCTGACCGACATCGACGCCGTGACCGCGGCGCAGGTTCAGGCTGCGGCGAAGAAGTATCTGGTACCCACCAACCGAACGATCATCGACCGCCGTCCGGCGGGAGGGGCACAGTGAGGTCTCGAATTGCTGACGGCAAATTGCTGATTGCTGATTGGAAACGGGCGGCGACTGCGGCGATGAATCGGCGATCGCCGACTTGCCCGATCGGCGATTCTCGTGCTCGCGTTCGCTTCGTGTGCGCTCAGAGCGAACGCTCAGACCGAGCGCCCAGCGGTCGGGCCGGAACGGCCATTCCAGCTGGCGCCGCGGCTCGAGCGTACGCTGCCCAACGGGTTGCGGGTCATCGTCACGCGGCAGACCGCGATTCCGAAGGTCTCGATCACGCTGACGGTGCTGTCCGGCTACTCAAGCGATCCGGCGGATCTCACCGGCCTGGCGTCGATGACGGCGGAGCTGATTCAGGAAGGCACCAAAACACGAAGCAGCCGCGAGATTCGCCGCGACATTTTCGGCATGGGCGGCACGCTCTCGGCGACCTCGTCGCAGGACTTCACGTCCGTGCTGGTCCGCGGGCTCTCGGAATTCGCGCCACGGCTGCTCGATCTGGTCGCCGACGTGGCGATGAACCCGACCATTCCCGAGGACGAACTCGGGATCCTGAAGCAGCAGCACCTGCAGTCGGTGCAGCAGCAGCAGGCGTCGCCGCAGTTTGTCGCCAACCGCGAATTCCGGCGCACGCTGTTCGGCAGCCATCCCTACGCCAGAACCAGCGAGACGACCGCGTCGCTCAACGCCATGGACCGCACCAAGCTGGTCGCCTTCCATCACGATCACTATCGTCCCAACAACGCGTTCGTGCTGATCGTCGGCGCCATCGATCCCGACGCGATGATGGCCGCGGCCGAAAAGGCGTTCGGCGGTTGGGCCAGGGCCGATGTGCCGGCACCGGTGTTCACGACGCCGCCGACTCTGACCGGGCGTCACGTGGTGTTCGTGCAGCGGCCGAACAGCATCCAGTCGTCCATCGCCGTGGGCAACATGGCGATCAAGCGGAGCGATCCGCGCTGGTTCGAGCTGAACCTCGCCAACACCATCTACGGCGGCGCGTTCAACTCGCGCATCGTTCGTAACATTCGCGAGGAAAAGGGTTATACCTATTCGCCGCAGTCGTCGCTCACCGGCTTCTCTGATGCCGGGTTCTATCGATTCGCGGCGGACGTGCGGAACGAGGTGACTGGCCCGACCCTCACCGAGGTCTACAAAGAGATCGACAAGATGCGCACTGAAGGCAGCGACGGCGCTGAGCTCCAGGGCGCGAAGAGCTATCTACGCGGGATCTTCCCGATTCAGACGGCCAGCCAGAACGGACTTTCGGCGACGCTGAACAACGTCTATGTCTATGGACTGCCGAAGGATTATCCGGAGACGTTCCGAGCCAAGGTCGCGGCCGTGACCGCCGCGCAGGTGAAGAGCGCCTCAGATGTTCTGCTGGGATCCGACAACTCGATCATCGTGATCGTCGGCGACTACGCCAAGGTCAAAGACCAGTTGTCGGCGTTCAAAGACATCGTGTTCCTGGATACCGCCGGCAAAACGATTTCCGCGCCGCAGTAACGCAGAGCGCATCGACGTTTGGACAATCAATATCAGTTTCTCTCGCGTTGGCGGGTCGAGGGTACCTGCGGCGAGGTCGCCGACATCCTCGGCGATCCACTTGGACTGCCACGCTGGTGGCCGGCGGTCTATGTCGACGTCGAGGAAGTGCGAGCGCGCGATGCGCGCGGCCTCGGCGGCCGCGTCCGGCTGCACACCAGGGGATTTCTGCCCTACACGCTGAAGTGGGAGAGCGAGATCGTCGAGACGCGGTATCCGTACGGCCTCACGCTGGTTGCCACCGGCGATTTCGAGGGCCTCGGGGTCTGGACGTTCACGCAGGACGGGAATTTCGTGGACGCCACCTACGACTGGCGGCTGGCCGCGAAGAAGCCGCTGCTTCAGAATCTGTCGTGGCTGATCAAACCGCTGTTCGAATCCAACCACCGATGGGCGATGGCCCAGGGGGAGCAGAGTCTGAGGCTCGAGCTCGCTCGTCGCCGGGCCTCGTCCGATCAGGCGCGTCAGAAAATTCCACCGCCGCCGGGACCAGTTACCTACGCGGCCGCGGCGCTTGTCGCGGGCGCTGCGGCCGTGGGTGCCGGCCTGGCGTATCTGATCATCCGTGCCCGCAGGAGAACCGGCGCCAGTTCGTCGTAGTGCGACCCAACTGGACGGTCGTGAGACCCCGCCGCACGGTCAATGTTCGATCAGGGACTTGAGCGATGCCAGCGCGCGTTCCCAGCCGACGCCGACCACTTCGTAGTAGCGCCGCCAGCGCGCGCTTTCTTCGAATCCGGTCTGCGTCACCCGGACCAGCGTCCCGGAGGCCTCCGGGCGCAAGCTCACTTCGAGCGCCATCGGCCCGATCGGATCGCCGTCGGGTGGCAGCCAGAAGGCGTCGGCGACGACGAACCCGACCGAGGGGCTGAACTGGACGATGGTGCCGCGGAACACACCGCCAAGACGGCCGAGCACGTCATCGCGGAAGTCGGTCGGATTCCACTCGATCGCGTAAGGCCCGAGGATCCGCGGCGTGGTCACCGACCGCGCCACCTGCCACCAGGCGCCCAACGCGTCCGCGTCGAAGAATGCCTTCATCACGCGTCCGAGCGGCGCGCCGATCACGGCGGTCACGTTGAGAGACGGGACTACGCTGGGTGGGGGCATTTGGTAATTTGGTTATTTGGTCATCTGGTCATTGATCTGGTCATTGATCGGATCACTCGACTGTCCAATTTCACAATCAATGACCCAATGAATGACCAAATGACCAGATTCCCCAATGACCAGATTCTAGCGCTGCCCCGCCGCGGTCGCCCTGGGACGACGTTCGGCGCGGGCCTTGGCTACCATGTCCTTGACCTCGCGCATCAGCGTCGGCACGTGATACGGGATGCCGTCCTTGATCGTCCATTCGATGCCGCCGCCATGCGATGCCTCGACCTTGTCGCCTGGCCCGATCGCTGAATAGTTCGAGGCTGGTTTGCCGTTGAGCAGCATGACGTCGGCGCCGTATGGGTTGAGCAGCTTGAGGTTTTCGAGCGGGTTGCCGTTGACGACCAGCAGGTCGGCGATGAAGCCCTCCCGCACTTTCCCGAGGCGATCTTCCATGCCCAACAGGCGCGCGCCGTTCCAGGTCGCGTGCTCGAGCACCTCGAGCGGTGCGAATCCCGCCTCTTCCTGAAGCTCGAGCTCGCGCGAGATGCCGAATCCATACATCGAATAGATGTACCCCGCATCGTCGCCGGTGGTGACCAGCCCGCCTTTGGTGGCGAATTCTCGGACCGCATCCATCCAGATCCGGTACTGCTGTTTCCAGCGCGCTTCCTCGGTCCCGGTCCAGCCGAGGAAGTACGAGCCATGGTTGTCGAGCGAGCCTTTGAAGTACTCCTCGAGCGACGGGTGCAGATAATCCTTGAACCACGGCTGGTTCTGCGCCCGGATGAGGTCACGACTGGCTTCGTAAATCGAGAAGGTCGGATCCCACGCGACGTGATTCGCCACCATCAGATCGATGGTCTTGTGCAGCTTCTCGGGATCGGCTTGGGCGTAGAGCTCGCCGGCGCGGCCGAAGCGGTGGATCTCGTCCGCGTAGTTCATCTCGGGCGGGAAGTCCTGGATGCCGTTGAGGGCGGCGTCAGCGACGCCGTAGAAGTGCTCGATCGAATTGACGCCCAGCTCCGCGTAGTCCTTCGCGGTCGTCTCTTCCACGGCGATGTGCGTCGCGGTTTTCAGGTGGAGCTTGTGGGCCTCGTCCATGATCGCTTCGAGCTGATCGCGATCCATGCCGATGATCTTCAGTCCGTCGGCGCCGCGCTGCTTGATGTCGCGAATCCACTCGCGAATTTCGGCGGGCGCGCCGGTCTTGCCCTTGCTGACGAACGGGTAGACCAGGATGCGCGGGGCGACGATGGTGTGCGCGTTGCTCTCCGCCTGCCACCGCTTCGATTTGTCGAAGTCGCCGCCGACTTCCCGCGCTGTGGTGACCCCGGCTGCGAGGTAGAGATTGCGCTCGTACTGGATCGGCTGCGCGATGCCGGGCTGCCGTTCCTCGTGCCAGTGCATATGCGCGTTGACGATGCCCGGCATCACGTATTTGCCGGTGGCGTCGATGACCGTATCGCCGGCGGCCGCGGCCGACTGAGCAGACCGGAACGAGGAGGAGCCGATGTATGCGATGCGTCCGTCCTCGACCACGATGTCCATCGGGCCGTAAGGCGGCTTGGCGTTGCCGTAGATGATCATCGCGTTCCTGATGACCATGCGGCGATTTGCCCGGGCATGAATGGCAGGCGTCGTCTGCGTCGACTGTGCGTTGGTGACGAACTGAGTCAGAGTGGCGACGGCGAGTGCGGCGATCGCCAGCGGCCAGCCGCGACGAAATATGGAATGCATCATGACGCGGATACTCCCCGGGACGGCCGGATCATAGCATTCTGATGGTACATTGGCCGCTATGACGCAGCAGCCGCTCGCCTACCTCGATCCTGAATTTCTCGAGAGCGAAGAGGGTCGTCCTCTTCGCATCATCGCCGAGTATCTCGACCCGCTGCGCCGCTTCAAGGAAGCGAAGATTCAGGACACCGTGGTCTTCTTCGGCTCGGCGCGGGTGGACAGTCGCGAGCGTGCCGAGCGGGCGCTGCACACGCTGCGCGCGCGCGGCGAGGCCGACGCCGACGAGCACTATCGGATCGAACTCGCCAAGAGCCACAAGGCGGTCGAGTGGGCGCGTTACTACGAAGAGGCGCGCGAACTGGCTCGGCTGCTGACCACGTGGAGCGGCAGCCTGCAGTCCGACAACCATCGGTTCGTGGTCACCTCAGGCGGTGGCCCCGGCATCATGGAGGCCGCCAATCGCGGCGCGCACGAAGCCGGTGGCAAAACCGTTGGCCTGAACATCCGCCTGCCGTTCGAGCAGGGCGCGAACCCGTACATCACTGAAGGGCTGCACTTCGAGTTCCACTACTTCTTCATGCGCAAGTTCTGGTTCGCGTACCTGGCGAAGGCGCTGGTGGTGTTTCCGGGCGGTTTCGGCACACTCGACGAGCTGTTCGAGATCCTGACGCTGGTGCAGACCGACAAGCTGTCGAAGAAGATCAGCGTGGTGTTGTACGGCCAGGAGTACTGGAAGGAAGTGCTCTCGCTGGATCCGATGTCCGAGTGGGGAGCGATTGCAGAAAAGGATCTCGAACTGCTGCATTACGCCGACTCGCCGATCGACGCGTTCGAGTACGTACGCGATCAGTTGATCGAGAACCACCTCGATCCGGTCAGCGCCCAGGAATCCAAGGCGCCGGGCATCGCCAAGACCCGCGTCTGATAGCCCCTCATCACGAAGGCACGAAGTCCACGAAGCTCACGAAGAGCCTCTTGTACAGGAAAAATTTCGTGTCCTTCGTGATCTTCGTGTCTTCGTGATGAAGATCAATACAACAGGAATTTTTCGCGCAGGCGTTTGAACGCCTCGACGCCGGGCTCCCACGAGCGTGCGATCTCCTGCGCCGGGACATTGGCGTCGATCTGCTCGCGCAGCTCGGGTGAACCGGCGAGGCAGTCGATCGGCATCCGATCGTACTCGGTACTCGTAGGGCGGATTCTTCCAGCCAAATTGGTCCGGACCAGCGGCACGGAACGCCTCGAGCAGCGCGACCGCGACCGCGACCGGCTGGAACGTCTCCCGATTGCGCACGTGAATCTGGCACCCGGCGCAACCCGTACCGGCATGCTTCTGAAAGGTCGGCTCGAACAGCGCCGGCCGAAAAAAGACCCCGGGCAACCCGCGACCGTTCATCGCCCCCGAAAATCGTTCGGCCACCACCCACGGCGCGCCCACCAGTTCGAACGGACGGGTTGTGCCGCGTCCTTCCGACACGTTGGTCCCCTCGAACAAGACCGTGCCCGGATAGACGAGCGTCGAATCGAACGTCGGGATGTTCGGCGATGACAGAATCCAGGTCAGGCCGGTGTCGTCGAAATACATGTCGCGCCGCCAGCCGTCCATCGTGATCACGTCCAGATCGGCGCCGATGCCGAACTGCTCGTTGAACAGCCGCGCCAGTTCGCCGATCGTCATGCCGTGCCGCATCGGAATCGGATACATCCCGACGAAGGATTCGTTTCCAGGCACGAGCGTCATGCCTTCCACTGCGGCACCACCGATCGGATTCGGGCGGTCGCAGACGATCACCTTCACGCCGTGCGCCTTTGCCGCTTTCAGGCAATTCGCCATCGTGTAGATGTAGGTGTAGATGCGGACCCCGACGTCCTGCAGGTCGATGACCAGCACGTCGATGTCGCGCAGCATCGCCGCCGTCGGCTCACGCGTCTCGCTGTAGAGCGAGTAGACCGGCACACGGCGCACCTCGTCCTGGCCGTGACGCGTCTCGATCATGTTGTCCTGCACGTCGGAGCGGAAGCCGTGCTGGGGTCCGAAGATCGCGGCCAGCGTGACGCCGTCCTGCGCAGCCAGGCGATCGGCGATGTGGCGGAGGTCGATATCGACCGAGGCGGGATTGCACACCACCCCGACCCGCCGCCCCGACAGCCGGCCGGAGGCCAGTAATCGGTCAGAGCCCAGTACTACCGCCATGGCCCGATTATATGTGTCGCCTGACTTGCTTCTGGTCCGGCGGCGTTGATAGACTACCCGCCCTTGGTGGTCCGCCCCGCCTGCTTCGCCCGCGCCGAGAGCCGATCGAGCCGTCCGACTCGCTCCCTCCCAGTGAACGTGCAGCCGACGCGCCGTAGCCACCTTGTTCGGTGACCGGCACGGGAGCGCGCGCAAGCGGCCTGGTGCGAACGAGGAGTGAATGATGGGTCGAAGGCTTTACGTCGGGAATCTTCCGTACACCACGGGCGAAGCGGAGCTGCAGGAATTGTTCAGCAAAGCCGGCACGGTCGAGTCAGTGCGGGTGATGCGCGATGCGGCAACCGGACGGGCACGCGGCTTCGCGTTCGTCGAAATGTCGACCGACGATGAGGCCCAGAAGGCGGCGAGCGAGCTCAATCAGTTCCAGATGGGCGGCCGGGCGCTGACGGTCAACGAAGCGCGGCCCAAGCCGGAAGGCGGCTTTGGCGGCGGTGGCGGCGGGTTTGGCGGCAACCGCGGCGGCGGCGGTGGCGCCGGCGGACGCCGGGAACCACGCTGGTAGTGCGGTAGCATAGGGATACGATGAAAAACTGGTCGAAAGGCGATCGCGTCGCGCAACCTACCTACGGGGCGGGTACGCTCGTCGAGGTCAACGAACATCACACGGTGATTGATTTCGACGAGGGTGGCCGCAAGACGTTTGCGACCAGACTCGTTGCGCTGCAGGCGTCGAACGAACCGGCCCCGCACAAGGCCGCCACGCGCAAGCGTGCGGTGAAGAAGAAGAAAGCCGCCGAAGCCTAGAATCACGAGCGCCGGATCGCACGTCGATTGACGTGTGGTCCGGCGTTTTCTCTTCTATGCCGATGGTTGGAGCTTGCCCGCCAGCGCGCGTCCCGCGACGAAACCACTCGACCAGGCCCACTGAAAATTGAAGCCGCCGAGCCGGCCATCGACGTCGAGCACCTCGCCGACCACAAATAGCCCGGGGCAGATCCGCGACTCCATGCTCGCCGGGTTGATTTCGGTCAATGCGACCCCTCCAGCCGTCGCTTCCGCGACGTTGTAGCCGCGCGTCCCGACCACCGGCAGCGGCCATTCCACCAGGGCCCGGGCGAGCTGTCGTCGATTCTCGCGCGACAGGTGCGCCAACGGCGTCGTCGTATCGATCCCCAGTTCGCGCAGCAACGCGGCTGCTACCGACGCCGGCAGCATGGAGCCGAGCGTGCTCTGGACGGCGGACTTCGGGTTCGCGCGCGCTCGCGCCACCCACTCCGCGTCCATCGCTTCGAACAGCTGACCGGGGCGAAACGACATCGTCACTGCGGTGGACCGTCCCTCGAGACGTGCGCGCAGCCAGTGCCGGGAGGCGTTCAGCGCGACCGGACCGCTGACGCCGACGTGCGTCCACAGGAGTGAGCCGGTCAGCCGGATCGCGACGCCGCCGTCGATCCACACTGCCAGCTCGGCCTCGTGCGACACACCGGACAGGTCGCCGTGCATGCGGTCGTCTTCATTCAGCACGAACGGGTCGAGCGCCGGGGACGTGGGAACGATGCTGTGGCCGAGCGCGGCGGCGAAGTCGAGACCCGCGCCATCGCTGCCACTCTTCGGCAGCGACCGTCCGCCGGTCGCCAGCACGACGGCGGCCGCGCGCAGCTCGCCGCGCTCCGTGACGATCCGAAAGCCGTCCGCGGATCGCTCGATGGCGGTGACCCGCTGGCTGCTCGCGAGGGTGCCGCCGAGCGATTCGGTTTCGCGCAGCAGCGCATCGAGCACGTCACGCGCGCGATTGGAATCCGGAAACAGCTTGCCATCAGCTTCTTCGTGAAGGGCGACCCCAAGCTCGCGGAAGAACGCCACTGTTTCCGCGACCGGAAGCGCGCGCAGGATGCGGCGGATTGTCGGTGTGCGTCCGCCCCAGAAATCGCGCTCGCTCACACTGGCGTTCGTGACGTTGCAGCGCGTGCCGCCGCTGACCAGTATTTTCGCGCCCGGCCGCCGCGCACCTTCGAGCAGGACGACTGAACGGGATCGATTCGAGCGAAGCGTGAAGATTGCGGTTGCCAGACCGGCGGCGCCGGCTCCGACGATCGCCACGTCGCAGGCCGGCGGCAGATCGAGCATGCCGCTTGATTATTGACCGGGCGTGTCTCGACGTTCGAGATCGATGTGAGTTGTCGTCGCCGCACGTGCAGGAACCCTGGGGGAATGCGGCGAATCGGAGGCGGTCAATCCGTGCAGATCGCGCCCTTGTAGCGAACGTCGAAGAAGCTGCTGCCGGGTCCGGCGCCGGGACCAAGAAGGTTGTAGCCGATCCCGCGAACCTCGATCTGGCCGGTCGCGCCGGCATAGTCGCCGGAGCCGCCGCTGACCGTCAGCGTGAGTGCGTCACGGACATTGCCGTCAGTGCCGAAGGGCGTGAAGATCGCGACGCCGTCGAATGTGATCACGTCCTGCGCTCCGAGCACCCAGGTCTCAACGCTGGTGGCTTTCAGCGTGCCGTCGGGCTGAGGACCGAGCGACGTCAGGTACGCGGAGACCGCGGCCTTCAAATCTCCCGTAGCTGGACCGAGAACGCGGCCGAGCGGATCGTTCGGCGCCGGAATCAGCGTCCAGACCGCTTTGCCTTCCACGCGATCGCAGTGCGGCCGATGACCGCGGCCGTGGCCGTCGTGCCCATCAGCGGCCAGTGCCGCCGTGCTCTGCAGCGTCATGGCAGTGCCCAGGGCAACGGCGACCGTGGCGAAACGCTTCATCGAGTGCAACATCATGTGAACTCCTGGTTGGCAAGGAACGACGTCAGCTCGGGGAGGTTGTGTCAAGACCGAGAGGAATTATATTCAAACAATAAGAGATCAATATCCTAATCGTAAAGTCTTGTCTGATTCTCCTCTGGGCGCGAGGCGGGTGGAAGAAGTCGCCTCTGGAGGCAACTTCTGGGATGTCTGGATCGCCACTTCCTTAGCCAGTGGCATGGACCGCCTGCGACGCGATTGGGCAGCCGTATGCGTACGGCTGCTATTGTTTCAGTCGATAACTGAAGGGCGACCTTCGCTCTGTTGCTCAGAAACCGCCCGGTTTCACCCAGAATCGTTCTTCCCACGTCTGCCCTGCGGGAATGCTCTGCAGGTCCTGGTAGAGGCCGCGGTGTGCCATGTTGAGTGCGTTGGTGATCGATGCCATCGGTTCGAAGCAGATGAAATCGCGTTTTTGCGCGTTCGGATTCGGAGCGTTCGGTGATGGCGCGTACACCACGACGGCGCGATAGTTTGGCCCGAATGCGATGTCGAGCCGCTGCGATTTTCCCTTGACGGACATGACCGCGCGACCGGACGGGTCGCGGATCAAATCTCCGAATACGTGATCCAGGTCGTAGTCCTTCAACGCGGCCGCATGTGGATTGGCGAGGAGCTGCTCAATCGGACGTGTTTGTCCCGTTGGAATCTTGTCAGGCGCAAGCAGCCACTCGGTGCGAGCGGCGACCGAAATCGTCCACGCGTCGCGCGGTGAATCGGTCAACTGAAAATAAGGATGGAATCCGATCGCCACCGGCATCGGTTCGGTGCTCAGGTTGTGAATCCGCGTGCTGATCTCGAGGACACCGTCCTGCAATCGGTGCGTCACTTCAATCGTGTGCGCAAAGGGGAACTGCGCCATCCACGCCGGCTGCCGGAAAAAGTCAAGTCGGCTGATCACCTGAGAAGAGGTCCCATCGGATCTCGCCTCAACGACCTGCCATTGGTCGGTGAAGCTCGCGAGACCGTGGATCGGATGCGGTCCGCGGACGTTGCCAAGATCCAGGTTGAACACATACTTCTTCCCGTTCGCGTAGAAAGCTGGTTCGTCGAGCCGGTTCGCCCACGGCGCGAGCAAAGGAATGCCGGCCAGCGCGGGGCGCTGCCTGAACTCGTCGAGCGAGGCGTACGGGAACCACAGGATCTGCTGACCGTTGACCTTCATCTCGAAAGTGATGTTGCCGATTGACGGCACGATCGAAACGATGGTGTGCGTGCCGGAGTCCTCGAGCTGAATGACACCGTCGTGCTGCCGAGTCGAGTAGCGCTCGACTGGTGCCGGTGCTGCGGCAACGATCGCCATACAGGCGACAACCTCGAGCGTCGCGAGCGCGAAGCGGCGCCGCGCTGACGCAGTCATTCGGGGAGCGCGAAGCTGAAGAGCACGTTACCCGCAGAGACGGCGACGTACTGCCGCCCGTCCACGGCGTAGCTCATAGGGGAGGCCGCCAGGCTGCCGCCGGTCTGGAAATGCCACAGATGCTTCCCGGTCGCCGCGTCGAGGGCGATGAGGTTGCCGTCGCGCGACGCCGCAAAGACCACGCCCCCTGCGGTCGCCATCAGGCCGTTGGTGAGCGAGCCGCGGAACACTTTGAAGTCCCAGACAGTCTTGCCGTTTTCGGGATCGATGGCCTTGATGCCCGCGCTCGGCGGCGGATCGTCAGGCCCGCGCTCGACCGGTTTACCCATCGCGGGGCTCCGCCCGAGGTACTGCCGGCCGCGTTCGATGTCCGCTGGCGCGCTGACGTACTGCTGACCGCCTTCCGAGTATTCAAGGTACAGCCACCCCGAGAGCGGGCTATAGGACGGCGCCTGAAAATTCGTCGCGCCGCCGACGGTCGGATAGACGAGGAAGCTGCCTTCACTGCTTGAATTCGCCCCCGGAATGGAGATCGGCCGCCCGGTCTTGTCGAAGCCCCTGTTCCAGTTCTGATAGACGAACGGCGTGCCGGACAGGAAGGCGCCGTTGGCGCGATCCAGGACATAAAAATGCCCGTTGCGGTCCGCATGCAGCAACAGTCGGCGGCTCTGGCCGTGCCACATGCGATCGACCAGGATCATGTCCTGAACGGAATCCCAGTCGTGACCGTCGTTCGGCGTGAACTGATAGTGCCATTTACGTTGACCGGTGTCGGGGTCGAGGGCCACGACCGAATCGCTGAACAGGTTGTCGAGATCGCCACGAACGGACCGATCGATTTGCGGCGCCGGGTTGCCAACAGGCCAGTAGAGCGTGTTGAGTTGCGCATCGTAGGTGCCGGTCAGCCAGGTGGCGCCGCCGCCGGTTTTCCAGCTGTCGCCTTTCCAGGTGTCGTGACCGAATTCGCCCACGCCGGGAATCGTGTTGAATCGCCATTGGCGCTCGCCGGTTGCGGCGTCGTACGAGTCGATCCAGCCGCGCGTCGCGAACTCGCCGCCGGCGACGCCGAGAATGATCCTGTCTTTCACGACGAGCGGCGGACTGGTAATGCTGTAGCCGTCCATCGTGTCGGCGACCTGCGTCTCCCACACGGGCAGTCCGGTCCGCGCGTCGAGCGCGATCAGGGCAGCGTCCAGCGTGCCGACGAACAAGCGGTTTCCGAGGATCGACACGCCACGGCTGAATCGGTTGATTTCGTACGGGTTGACTACGCGCTGCGGGCGCACCCAGCGCCAGATCTGGCGCCCGGTGCGTGCGTCAACGGCAGTGACGGTGGCCGGGTTGCCGCCGCCCGTCACATACATCACGCCGTCAACGACCAGCGGGGTTCCCTCGAGGACCGAGTCACCCGGCAGCGGGAGCGCCCAGACCGACCGGAGCTGCCGCACGTTGCTCGCATCGATCTGCGCGAGCGGTGAAAAATGCGTGCCCTGATAGTCGCCCCAGTACATGAGCCAGTTCTGCGGTTCGGTCGCAGAGGCGCGAAGGCGATCGGAAGTGACGCCCCCCGGCATCGGCTGCGCCCGCGTCCTGCTCAAGTCGCGGCCCTGTAACGTCCGTAGGTAGGCGACGATATCGGTGATCTCCGTCGGTGACAGACGCGTGGCATAGTCGGCCGGCATCAGCGACCGATCGTCGACACGCTCCGAGGCGAGCGTCAATTTGTCGAAGAGGTACAGCTGACCAGCAGCGTCGACCAGCTGCACCGAGAAAGTGTCTTCGTTGCGGCGGACGCCGCGAATGGTGCGGCCGTCGCGTGTCGTGACGACCACCGTGACCTTTGGCGCGCCGCTATTGGGATCGACGATCGCCTGCCGCAGCGCCGCGGGCGACAATTTTCCGGCACCGGAGAGATCTGGACCGGCGATTCCTCCCCGTCCATTCACCTCGTGACAGCTGGTGCAGGCCGCTTTTCCATTGAAGAGTGTCTCGCCGGCGGCGGCGCTACCGTCGGCAGCGGTGGGCGCCACCCCACTGGCGCGCTCGAGTGGCGGTGCACCCTGCATGCTGCGGATGTAGGTGACGAGTTGCCAGACTTGCTGGTCGGTCAATCCGCGAAACGGCGGCATCTGCGTGCCCGCCACGCCCTCGCGAATGGTATGAAACACGTCCGCGTCCTCGTCGCCGTGCACGAAGTGCGTCGTCGTCAACGAGGGCCCGCGGTCGCCCTGGCCCGCTGTTCCATGACACGGCTGGCAGGTCTGGTTGTAGACCCGCTGACCCTCCGTCACCGCTGCGGGATTGGTTGCCAGCGGGTTTCTCGTGACGTCGGATGTCGGTTGCTGTGCCAGCAACACGCCGGCGCCAGCCGCCGCCTGCACCAGGATCAGCAGCTTCATCGTCTGTTGCATTGACGCGGCCTCGGCATCCCGGTCAGCGGCGGGGACCGTACTGCTTTGTCAGGCCGTTGCGGGCGTTGGTCACCTTGAAGCTGCCATCGCGGTTGGCTGAGACCTTGATCCCGAACGCGGTCGTTTCGTCGACGTTCGCGATCAAGGCCTCCGGTGAGTTGTGATCGGTCCCGCCGGCGACGGCGTAGTGAAGTTGCCACAGATCCTGAAGCCCAGGCGAATCGTGGACGATTTGCCACGCCGACGCCACGCCGCCCTTCCTCGCGCCGTTGTTCATCACGGCGACTCGTGGCTGAATCGCATGAACCAGGACCGGCGCGCCGGACTGATCCAGTCCGTGGTGCGACGTGAGGTACAGATCAATCGGACCGACGAGGTTGTTCGGGCACATCAAATCGTGCTCCTTGTTCCACGTCAGATCGCCGAGATCCAGCATCCGGAAGCGGCCGTACGCGATCACCATGCCGACCGAGCGTGCATTCTCGGTCGGGTCCGGATCTTTCGGCGTAAAGGCGCTGCAGAGTGGATTGGCTTGGCCCGCGCCCGGCAGCGCTTTGCTGGTCAGGACGCCGTTCGCCGAGACGACGCGAACGTCGAGGCCGGCAACCGCGATCGAGTCGCCAGGCTTGACCATCAGGTGGCGCCCGGTTGCCTGCGTGTCTACATACGCGCGATAGAGCGCAGCGGGCTGCGCGCCTTCCTCGACCGTCGGCCCGTGATCGATGAACGTGCCGATCGGCAGCTTTGCGGCAAGCGCAGGGACGCCGCCGACGTGGTCGCCGTGGTAGTGCGTGACGACGAGGTTGTCGATGCGTGCCAGGCCGGCCTGCTTCGCGGCCGCGGCAATGCGATCCGCGTCGCGCCCATTGAAGCCAGGCCAGCCGGCATCGACCATCATCGAGGCGCCGGTTGGCGAGACGATGAGCGTCGCCTGCCCGCCTTCGACGTCGATGAAGTAGATGTCGAGCGTGGTCCGCGCGCCCTGGGCCGAGACCAGCCATCCCGCGAGCGCGATTGCCGTTGCAGACCAGAACGCTGTGCGCATCACGGCCTCCAGCAGTAGCGTGCATCGACGGGCCCACATGGCCAGTCGGCTCACGCTCGAGCTGGCAGCATGCTACACCCAACGCCGTCAACAACGGCGCGGGGGGTCTCGCGAAGAGATGATTGAATGTCGAAGGTGGTGCGGAAGAGGGGATTCGAACCCCTACGGTATTGCTACCGCCAGCCCCTCAAGCTGGTGCGTATGCCAGTTTCGCCACTTCCGCGCTGAGGTCGATCGAACAAAGTCCGTGCGCCGATTCGAGTGTGTTACTTGGGCGGCTGCGCCGGTGGTGTTGCCGGAGGCGTCGAGGGCGTAACGGGTGCCGGTGCCGTCTTCACAGGCGCCGGAGCGGATGTGCCGCTGACGAGCGATCCAGGTCCACGCTGGCCGATCATCGCCAGCGCGAGCGCGAAAATCATAAACAGCGCTGCGAGTACCGCCGTCGCCTTCGAGAGCAACGTCGCGCCGCCACGGGCGCCGAACGCCGACTGGCTGCTGCCGCCGCCGAAGGCGGCCGCCATATCGCCCTTGCCCTGCTGCAGAAGGATGACCATCAGCAACACCAGGCAAATCAGCACGTAGAACGTCGAGATCAGATAATACAGGACCATAAACTGCTAACTTTCGAGCACGCGAAACCCCGATTATACAGCAGGCTGGCGGCTCTTTGTCACGATCTCCCCGAAGCTCCTGACGTCCAGGCTCGCGCCCCCGACCAGCGCGCCGTCGACGTCCGGTTCGGCAATGATTTCGCGGATATTGTCCGATTTCACGCTACCGCCGTAGATCACTCGGCAGGCGTCGGCCGCATCCGCCCCCAGCCATTGCCGCAGCCGCTTGCGAATGTGTGCATGGGCCTCGCCTGCCTGCGCCGCGGTTGCGGTCCGGCCGGTTCCGATCGCCCACACCGGCTCGTAAGCGATCACGAGTGCGGCAACCTGTGCGGCCGACACATGTTCGAGGCCGTCCTTGATCTGCCGATCCAGCACGGCGAACGTTTCGTCGCGTTCTCGCTCTTCGAGCGTCTCACCGATGCAAACGATCGGCGTGAGGCCGGCGCCGATCGCCGCAAGCACCTTGCGGTTGACGATCGCGTCGGATTCGCCGAACAGCCGCCGCCGTTCGGAGTGTCCGACGATCACGTAAGGCGCGCCGGCCTCCTTGACCATGGCCGGCGATACCTCGCCGGTGAATGCACCTTCGCGCTCCCAGTACACATCCTGCGCTGCGACCGCGATGTTCGTGCCACGGAGCGCCTCCGCTACCGGATGCAGCGCGGTGAACACCGGCGCGACGACGATATCCACGCCCCTGACGTCTCTGACCACCGCGTGCAGATCGCCCACGAACGAGACCGCTTCGCTGACGGTCTTGAACATTTTCCAGTTGCCCGCGATGAATGGTGTGCGCATGGGATTTCGCCCGGCTGAAGCCTCGCGCGGCGGGTCCGCCGCGTTTACCGGTCCGGCTGAAGCCGGACACTCGTGATGGTCGACTACCGACTCTCGACTACTGACTATCCGTGAGCGCCGCGACGCCCGGCAGCACACTGCCGCCAAGGAATTCCAGCGACGCACCGCCGCCGGTCGAAATGTGCGTGATCCGGTCGGCGATGCCCGCCTTCCTCACCGCCGCAATCGAATCACCGCCGCCGATGATCGTGGTCCCGCTCACGTCGGCGACCGCGTGGGCCACCGCGTTGGTGCCGGCCGCGAACGCGTCCACTTCGAACACGCCCATCGGCCCGTTCCAGACGATGGTCCTGGCGCCGGCGATTGCGGTGGTGTAGGCGGCGATCGTCGCCGGGCCGATATCCACACCCATGCGATCGCCGATCGCGACATCGCCAACCGCGAGCACTTCACCGCCGGCACTGCCGTCGATCTTGCTCGTCACTACGTGATCGACGGGCAGGCCAAGCTTCACGCCCCGCTTGTCCGCGTCCGCCGTGATCGCGCGGGCCTCATCGAGCTTGTCGTCTTCGACCAGCGATTTGCCGACCGCGATGCCGCGCGACTTGAAGAACGTGTAGGCCATCGCCCCTCCGATGATCAGGTGGTCGACTTTGCCCAGCATGTTCTGGATGACGTCGATCTTGTCGGACACCTTGGCGCCGCCGAGAATCGCCACGAACGGCCGCTCAGGCGCCTGCAAGGCGCCACCGAGGTAACGCAGTTCCTGTTCCATCAACAGACCCGCCGCTGCCTGCGCGACGTGATGGGTGATGCCCTCGACCGAGGCGTGCGCGCGGTGAGCCGCACCAAAGGCATCGTCGACGTACACGTCCGCGAGCGACGCCAGCGCGGCGGCGAACGCGGGGTCGTTTTTCTCTTCTTCGGGATGAAAGCGGAGGTTTTCCAGCAGGACCGCCCGGCCAGATGCCCGTGCGGCGTCAACCGCCTGTCGCGCCGCCTCGCCGACGCAATCCGGGGCAAAGACCACCGGTTTGCCGAGCAGCTTGGCCAGGCGATCGGCGACCGGCTTCAGGCTCATGTCCGGATTGACTTTACCTTTTGGCCGTCCCAGATGGCTGGCGAGCACCGGTGTCGCGCCACGATCCAGCACGTACTGGATGGTTGGCAGAGACGCACGAATCCGCGTGTCATCGCCGATCACGCCATTCTTGAGCGGGACGTTGAAGTCCACGCGGATGAAGACGCGTTTGCCGTTGAGGTCGAGGTCGCGAACTGAGAGTTTCATCGTTTCGCTCGGCTGAAGCCTCGCGCCACCGCTCGGGACGCCGCCAATCGGCTGACGCTCGGGGACGAAGCGCTACAGGCCCCTGGCCACGATCTTCCGCAGCAGATCGACGCAGCGGTTCGAGTAACCCCACTCGTTGTCGTACCAGGACAGCAGCTTCACGAAGTCGCCTTCCATCACTTTTGTGTACGGCAGATCGACGATCGACGAGTGCGGGTTGCCCTTGAAGTCGATCGACACGAGCTCTTCAGACGAGCACGCCAGAATGCCTTTCAGCGGGCCGTCCGCGGCAGCTTTGAGCGCGTCGTTGACCTGCTCGGCGGTCACCGTCTTGTTCAGGAGCGCGACCAGATCCACGCACGACACGTTGGGCGTCGGCACGCGCATCGAGATGCCGTCCAGTTTGCCTTTCAGCTCCGGCAGTACTTCGCCGACCGCTGCGGCCGCCCCGGTGGTGGTCGGGATCATCGACAGTCCGGCGGCGCGGGCCCGCCGAAGATCTTTGTGCGGCAGGTCGAGCAACTGCTGGTCGTTGGTGTAGGAATGGATCGTCGTCATCCATCCCTTCTTGATACCGAACGACTGGTGCAGCACCTTGGCCAATGGCGCGAGGCAGTTGGTCGTGCACGAGGCGTTCGAAATGATCTGGTGCTTCGCGGGGTCGTAGGCCTCGTCGTTGACGCCGAGCACGACCATGACGTCTGGCCCCTTGGCCGGCGCGGTGATGATCACCTTTTTGGCGCCGGCCTCGATGTGCTTCGACGCCGCCGGACCGGTCGGTGAAGAGACCGGTCGACTCGAACACGACGTCGACGCCCAGATCCTTCCAGGGCAGCTGGGCCGGGTCGCGCAGCGACAGCACTTTGAACTCGTCGCCGTCCACGGCGATGCTGTCGGCTTTGGCCTCGACCTTCGCGTGCAGGTTGCCCAGCACCGAGTCGTACTTCAGCAGGTGGGCGAGCGTGTGCGCGCTGGTCAGATCGTTGATTGCGACGAAATCGATGTTCTTATCGCTGAGCGCGGCGCGCATGATGTTGCGGCCGATGCGTCCGAACCCGTTAATGCCAACCCTGACCGGCATCGCTGACCTCTTTTCTCCGATGGCCCTGCTCGTTTCGGCGCGGGCGTGCCTGAAGCGCCACCCGCTTCCGGGACAAACGTTTCATTCTACAATAAGCCTGCCGCGATGTACGTCCTCTATAGCCTGCTCACGTTCGTCGCTGTTTGTCGCCGTATCGCCGTACTTTTTGTACCAGGCGGTGCGGTACAAGAAGTACATCGGCAGCCTGCGGCAGCGGCTCGGCTTCCTGCCGATCTCGTTCAATATCGATGGCGAAGAATCAATCTGGATACACGCAGTCTCGGTCGGCGAGGCGCTGACCGCCCGCGCGCTGGTCGACGACCTCAAGCTCCGCTATCCGCGCCAGCGCGTGTTTCTGTCCACGACCACGATGGCGGGACAGCAGGTGGCGAAGAAGAGCCTGACCAGCGTGGACGAAGTGTTTTACTTTCCCTTCGACTGGACCTTCATCGTCCGTCGCACGCTGCGCCTGGTGCGGCCGCGGCTGTTCATCATGATGGAGACCGAGATCTGGCCGAACCTCCTCCACGAGTGCCGGCGCAGCGGTGTGAAGACCGTGATGATCAACGGCCGCATCTCGTCGCAGTCGTTCTCGCGATATCGGCTGGTGCGGCCGTTCTTCCGGCGCGTGCTCGGCGACGTGGACCGCTTCTGCATGCAGAGCGAGGAGTCGGCACGGCGGGTCACGGACCTCGGCGCCGACCTGGCGCACGTCACCGTGACCGGGAGTCTGAAATTCGATTCGCTCGAGTTGCCGGCGCCGGCCGTCCACGGACGCCCGCGCGAGCGGGTGCTGCGGTTCTTCCGGGTGGCGCCGGCGCGCACCGTGATCGTCGCCGGCAGCACGATGCGCGGCGAAGAAGCGCCGGTGCTGCGTGCATTTGCCCGGATCAAGACCACCACGCCGACCGCGCTGCTGGTTCTGGCGCCGCGACATCCAGACCGCTTTGCCGAGGTGGAGCGGCTCGCGCGCGACGCCGGGTTCGTGGCCACACGCCGCTCGCAGCTCCCGATCGATGCCGAGCCGCGACAAGACGTCGTGGTGCTGGATACGCTCGGCGAGCTCGCGCAGTTGTACCAGCTCGCCACCGCGGTCTTCGTCGGCGGCAGCATCGTCGATTACGGCGGACACAACATCCTCGAGCCGGCGATCTTCGGCAAGCCGATCGTCTTCGGCCCGCACATGCAGAACTTCAAGGAGATTGCCGCGGCCTTTCTCAGCAATTCCGCGGCGGTCCAGGTGCCGTCGGAGTCCGAGCTCGACGAGACGCTGGTGGCCCTGGTCACCGATCCGGTGCGCAGGGCCAGACTCGGCGCGGCGGCGCGGGCGCTGGTCGATGCGAATCGCGGCGCCAAAAACAAGACGCTCGATGTCATCGCCGAGTTATTGCCACCCGAGGACGGCCGTCGCGGCGTCGTTCGTCCCTTCCGACTGGTGCATTGATCCAGGCCCTCAGCGCGGCGTACAGCGCGGTCGCGGCGTGGCGACGGCAATGGTACTCGGCGGATCCGTCCAGGCGGCGACGTCTGACGCGCCCGGTCGTCAGCGTCGGTAACCTGCGTGTCGGCGGCAGCGGCAAGACGCCGATCGCCGCCTACATCGCGCAGTTGTTGCTCGAGGAGGGTGAACGTCCCGCGATCCTGACGCGCGGCTACGGCCGGCGCCGCGCCGAGGACGGCAGCACCGTCGTCTCGGACGGAAGCGGTGCGCATGCCGGTCTCGACGTCGCCGGCGACGAGCCACTGATGCTGGCGCGCGCGCTACCGGGCGTTGCGGTTGTGGTCGGATCGGATCGGTATCTGTGCGGCCGCCTGGCCGAGCATCGCCTTGGCGCGACGGTCCATGTCCTCGATGACGGATTCCAGCACCTGGAACTGGAGCGGGATCTCGATCTGCTGCTGGTGTCGGAGGACGACCTGCACGATCGGCCGATGCCGGCGGGCCGTCTACGCGAGGGCCTCGCCGCGGGAGCGGCCGCGGACGCGGCGCTCGTTTCCGCAGGCTACGACACCGCGGCGGAGCGGATAGGGCGCGCGCTCCACATCGACACGGTGTTTCGCGTCACCCGTGCGATCGGCGCGCCGCGAATGATCGGCGGCGACCGCGACACCGTGGTGGTGCCGCACGCATCGCGCGTCTTCCTCGTCTCCGGAATTGCGCGACCTGAACGCTTCGTCAACGACATTGCCGGTACCGGCTGGGAAATCGTCGGCATGATCGAATTTCGCGACCATCATCGGTTCGACCCTGCCGACGTCGCCCGCATCACCGCGGAAGCACGGCGAGCCGGCGCGGCGATTGTGTTGACGACTGAGAAAGACGCGACGCGCCTGGCGGTGTGCAACCTCGGCGACCTGCCGGTCGCCGCCGTGCCGCTGGTGGTAGGCATCGAGCCGGCGCAGGCGTTCCGCGACTGGCTGCTCGCGCGCCTGGCCGCCGCTCGTACCGCCCATCCCGCACCCGGCACCTCGCACCACGCACCGAGCACCTCGAACCAGTCGCGATGAGACACCGTCTCGAGTACCTGATCGTCCGGGCGCTGGTCGCCGTTGTCGGCGCGATGCCGGACGCGATGGTGCGCGCCTGCGGAACGACGCTGGGGATCGCTTTTTACACAATCGATCGTGCACACCGCCGTATCGCCCAGCGCAACCTGGCGACCGCGTTTCCGGCGCGCTCAGAGGCCGATCGCCGGGTCATCGCACGTGCGGCGTTCGCGCACTTCGGCCGCCTGCTGTTCGAGCTGCTCAAGTTCAGCACCTTGTCGCGCGAGCAGATGCTGGCGCGGGTCGAGTTCGACGGAGAAGAGCGCGCGCGTCTCGCCTATGCCCAGGGCAAAGGCGTCCTGTTCATCACCGGCCACTTCGGATTCTGGGAGCTGCACGCGATGGTGCATGCGCTTCAGATCGAACCGATTGGGTTGCTGGCACGCGCACTCGACAACGCCGAGCTCAATCAACTGCTCGAGCAGATGCGGCAGGGCACCGGGAACACCGTGATCTACCGTCAGGGGACGATTCGGCGCGTGATGCGAGCGCTCCAGGCGGGGCAGGGCGTCGCCGTGCTCATCGATCAACACGTGATGACCCGGGACGCGATCTACGTGGACTTCTTCGAGCGGCCCGCAGCCACGACGTCGGCGGTCGCGGCGCTGGCTCTGCGCACCGGTGCGCCCGTGGTTCCGGTCTTCGCCCTTCCACTCCCCGGCGGCCGGTATCGGCTGATTTACGAGCACCCGGTCGCTCCGCCGACCGGCGAGAGCGAGGACGCCGTCCACGACTTCACGCAGCGATGCACTGACGTGCTCGAGATGTACGTCCGCCGCCATCCGGATCTCTGGCTGTGGATGCATCGGCGCTGGCGCGACGATGGCCCGGCGGCGGATTCGGTGCCGGGGATGTTCCCATCCGCGCAGAGAGACAGCGATCCCGGCGAGTGAGGCACCCCCGTGCCTCTATGTTTTTGCGGCGATTGGCATGCGCCAGCCGGTGCCGAACGCACGGTCGGTCACTTTCAGTCCCGGCGCCGCCTGCTTTCGTTTGAACTCCGCCAGCCGGACCAGTCCCATGACGCGCCGGACCGTATCGGCGTCGAAGCCGGCGGCGATGATCTCGTCGGCCGGCTGGTGCCGCTCGATGTGCCGCTGCAGAATATCGTCGAGCACCTCGTAAGGCGGCAGCGAATCCTGATCGGTCTGATTCGGCCGCAACTCCGCCGACGGCGCCTTGGTCAGGCTCGCCTCCGGAATCACCGCGCAGATCTGGTTGCGCCACTGCGCGACGCGGTAGACCATGGTTTTGGGGACGTCGGCAATCACCGCCAACCCCCCGGACATGTCGCCGTACAAGGTGCAGTATCCGACCGACAGCTCCGACTTGTTGCCGGTCGTGAGCAGCATCGCGCCGCGCTGATTCGACAGCGCCATCAGCAGGTTGCCGCGGATGCGCGCCTGAATGTTCTCCTCAGCCACGCTCGAGGGTTGGTCGCCGAATGCATCGCGCAGGGTTGCCTGCATCGCGCGCATCGCCGGTTCGATCGGCAGCGTCAGTGTCGAAATGCCCAGATTTCCCGCGAGCTCCCGCGCATCGTCGATGCTGCCCTTGCTCGAGTACGGGGACGGCATCAGGACGCCAAGCACGTTCTTCGGGCCGAGCGCTTCAACAGCGATGGCCGCGGTCAGTGCGGAATCGATGCCGCCGGACAACCCAAGGACGACGCTCGAGAAGCCGCATTTGCGGACGTAGTCGAAGGTGCCGAGCACGAGCGCGCGCCAGATTTCTGATTCGATGCCGGTGTCCGACGGTGGCGCAATCGGTCGCGCGTCCGCGAGATCGCACATCACGACATCGGGGCCGAACGAACGGCCGCGGGCAATCGGCGCGCCTTCAGCGTTGAAGGCGCAGCTGCGGCCGTCGAATACCACATCGTCGTTGCCGCCGAACTGATTCACGTAAGCCACGACCACGTGGTGCTTCCGCGCCAGGCTGCTGATCATTTCTTCGCGTCGCAGGTGCTTCCCGGCCGAGAAGGGCGAGGCGGACAGGTTGACGACCGCGGTGGCGCCGGCATTGATCAACTCTTCGACCGGATCGTGGTGATACCGCCGCCGCTTCCAGAAATCGCGATCGTTCCAGATGTCCTCGCAGATGCTGATGCCGATCCGCGTGCCGCCGAGGTCGAGCACCTGCGGACCATGAAACGGCTCGAAATAGCGATCCTCGTCGAAGACGTCGTAGGTCGGCAGCAGCGCCTTGCGGAAGCGATGCTCGACCTGTCCATTGCGCAGCAGCGCGGCGGTGTTGAACAGCGGGCGTCCCTGGTCGGATGGATTGGGTTCGGGCAGGCCCACCAGAACCGGCGGAAGATCCGCCGCCGCACGCGCGAGCGTGTGCAGCGCCTCCCAACTGCGGCCCACGAAACCCGCGCTGAGCAGCAGGTCGCGCGGCAGGTACCCGACGAGCGCGAGCTCTGGTGTGACCGCGAGTTCGGCGCCTGCCGCCTGCGCCGTACGCAAGGCGTCAAGAATCAGACCGGCGTTACCGGCGAGATCACCGACCGTCGGGTTGATTTGCAGCAGTGCGATCTTCATCACGCGCCGTGCTACGCTCGTCACGTACGGGCTTCACGTACGTATTACACCATGAACCGCAGCGCGAACCGGATCGTGAACCGATTGGTCATTCTCGCGCCGAACTGGCTCGGCGACGCCGTCATGGCGCTGCCGGCGATCGCCGACGTGCGGCGCGCCTTTCCGGAGGCGACCATCACGATCGCCGCTCGTTCGTCGGTTGCCCCGCTGTTCGCGATGGTCGACGATGTGGACGACACCATCGTGCTGTCGCGCGCAGCGTCGATGATGAGCCCGTCGACGTGGCAGGAGATGGGGGCGGAACTCGCCGGTGGCCGCTTCGAGGCAGCGTTGCTCCTGCCCAACTCGATCCATTCCGCCTTGATCGCCAATCGCGCGGGAATCGCGGACGTCTGGGGTTATCGCGGCAACTGGCGCGGTCGGTTCCTGACTCGTGCCATCGCCCCTCCATCGGGGATTCACCAGATCGCCTACTACCAGCACCTTGTCGACGCGCTCGGTTGCGCGAACGGATCGAGCGAGCCGAGAGTCAACGTGCCAGGTGCCGCGCGCGACGCTGCCCGAACCGCGCTGACCGAAGCCGGATGGGACGGCCGTGCACCACTGGTCGCGCTGGCCCCAGGTGCCGCGTACGGCGGCGCCAAGAAATGGCCCTCGGAGTCATTCGCCGAACTGGCCTCGACCCTGGCCGCAGACGGCATTTCGTGCGTGATGGTCGGCAGTCCGGCCGACGCCGGCACCGGCCATGACGTGGCGCGCGCGTTTACCGGTGGAGCGCTGTTGAACCTGATGGGGCGCACCGACCTGGCGACGCTGGCGGGCGTGCTGTCTCTCTCTCGCACGCTGGTGACCAACGATTCCGGAGCCATGCACCTCGCGGCGGCGGCCGGCGTGAGCGTCACCGCGGTCTTTGGTCCGACCAACGAGCGCGCGACGCGTCCGCTCGGCGACGCGCACGTCGTGCTCACGCACGATATCTGGTGCCGGCCCTGCATGCTGCGGGAGTGTCCGCTCGATCACGGCTGCATGCGCGGAGTCGCTCCGGGCGTGGTTCTGGACGCCGCGCGCAGGACCTTGTGACGACCGCGTCGCGCCTCCTGCGTCCCACGGTCTTCCTCGACCGCGACGGCACCATGATCGCGGACGTCGGCTATCTCGATGCCATCGACCGGATTGCCTTTTTTCCATGGACCGTTGACGCCGTCCGAATGCTCAACCGCGCCGGGTTTCCGGTCGTCGTGATCACGAATCAGTCCGGCATCGCGCGTGGAATCTTCACGGACTCGTTCGTCGAGGAGACCCATCGTGTCATTTCCGCCCGCCTCGAGGCCGGTGGCGCGCATGTGGACGCGTATTACTATTGTCCGCACCATCCGGACGGGAGCGTCGCGGCGTTCGCGAGCACGTGCGACTGCCGCAAACCCGGGCGAGCGCTGGTGGACCGCGCGGCAGCCGATCTGGGACTCGATCCGGCGCGGTCGGTCATGGTCGGCGACCGCTGGCTCGATGTGGCGCTCGGCCGTGCGATGGGTGGACGCGGCATTCTGGTGCGCACCGGTGTGGGAGCAAGCGAAGAGGCGCATCCATTGCCGGGCGTGACGGCTGACGCGATCGTCGACAACCTCGTTGCGGCGGCCAGCTGGATTCTGTCCAGATAAGAGACGAGACAAGAGAAGAGATGCCGATTTCCCGATCCGTTCATCCATTGCCAGGCGAAGCCGAACGTCGGGAGCGGCTGCTCGCGCTGGTCGACGGCTTCTCGAGCCGCCGGGTGCTGGTCGTCGGCGATCTGATTGCGGACGAGTTCATCTACGGAGAGGTCGCCCGCGTCTCGAGAGAGGCGCCGGTGCTCATCCTGCGCTACGACAACACCGAGATGGTCGCAGGCGGAGCGGGCAACGCCGCCAACAACGTCGCGGCGCTCGGCGCGCGCGCCAGGCTGGTCGGTCTCGTCGGCACGGATTCAGAAGGCGGTCGCCTGCTTTCGAGCTTTCACCGGGGCGTGGAGAAGACGCATGTGGTCCGGACCCGCGGCTATCGGACGCCGGTGAAGACCCGCATCCTGGCCGGCGGCGTGCACGCCGCACGTCAGCAGGTCGTGCGCATCGATCGGGAAAGCGGCTGGCCGCTCGAGCAGGCGGTCAGTTCGACGCTGGCTAAGAAAATCGGCCCGGCGCTCGAGACCTGCGACGCCGTGGTGCTGTCGGACTACGGATCCGGGCTGGTCACATCCGCGCTGGCCGCCACCATCCGTCGTCTGCTGGCGCGCAGCGGACGGCGGCGCCCGGTTCCAGTGCTGATCGACTCGCGGTATCGCCTGCTCGACTATCGCGGGCTCGCCACCTGCACGCCGAATGAGTCCGAGGTGGAGCAGCTGCTCGGCATCGAGATCAAGGACGACCCGGCGGCGCTCGAACGGGCTGGACGACTGCTGTTGCGAAAGACGGGGATGCAAGCGGTGCTGGTGACGCGAGGCAGCCGCGGCATGGCCCTGTTTCAGCCGAAACAGCCGACCGCGCACGTGCCGATCTTCGGTTCGGACGAAGTGACCGACGTCACCGGGGCGGGCGATACGGTGATCGCGACGTTCGCCCTGTCTCTGGCAGCCGGAGGATCGTTCTACGAAGCCGCCCGGCTGGCGAACTACGCCGGCGGCCTGGTGGTGATGAAACGAGGGACCGCCACGGTCACCGCCCGCGAGATTTCCGACGCGGTGACGACCGATCACCACGCGCCCGCCGAATCGTGGTCGCAGGAAGGTCCGGCGCAGGGCCGCCGATCTCTCGTGTGAGATCCGAGTGGGCCTGATCCTCTCCGAGAATGAGCTGCAAGCCGCCGTGGCTCGGGATCGCGCCGCGGGTCGAACCGTCGCGTTCGCGAACGGCTGCTTCGATCTGCTCCACGTCGGACACGTTCGCTACCTGCAGGCGTGTGCGGCGGAAGCCGATCGCCTGATCGTCGCCGTGAACGACGATCGGTCAGTCGCCGGCCTCAAGGGGCCAGGGCGCCCGATTCTGACGGCGTCCGATCGTGCCGAGCTCGTCGCCGCACTTCGTGGCGTCGACTACGTCGTCGTCTTCGGCGATGCCGACGTCGAGCGTCTGTTGCTGTTACTGAAGCCGGACGTTCATTGCAAAGGTACTGATTACACCATCGAAACCGTCCCGGAACGGGCGGTGGTGGCTGGTTACGGCGGCCGGACGGCGATCGTCGGCGATGAGAAGACGCATGCGACGCGGGAATTGCTGGCGCGCCTCCGCCAGACGACTGGCGACTGACGACTGGTGACTGACGACTGGTGACTGATCGCTTCCTTATCGTTCGTCTTGGCGCATTGGGTGACGTGGTGCACGCCATCCCGGTGGCGGCCGCCCTGCGCCGTGCCTTTCCCTCCGCTCGAATCGACTGGCTGGTGAGCGCCAGACATCGCGAGATTCTCGACCTCGTGCCGGTCATCGATCGTCGTCTCGTGCTCGACAATTTTTTCGCCGATGTGCGGGAGCTCCGGAACGCACGGTACGACGTGGCGATCGATCTGCAGGGCCTGCTGAAGTCGGCGCTCGTGGCCAGAGGATCCGGGGCTCCCCGTGTGATCGGCTTCGCGGCGCCTTACGCCCGCGAGCGCCTCGCGAGCCTCTTTTACACCGAGTCGTACGATCCCGGCCGCGGCGGTTTGTACCATCCGCGAGAAACCCGTCACGTGGTCGAGATCAATCTGGGGATGCTCGAGCAGCTCGGCGTGCCTCTGGCTCCGCCGGAGTTTCCGATTGAGCCGGTCGATTCGGCGGCGTTGCATCGATTGCGCGAGCAGGCTGGTGGGCGTTTCGCCGTGCTCAACCCCGGTGCCGCGTGGCCCAACAAACGGTGGCCGCCCGAACGTTTCGCCGCGGTGGCGATGCATCTGCTCGAGCGATATGGCCTCAAGTCGGTCGCCTTGTGGGGACCCGGCGAAGAGCAGCTGGCGCAACAAGTCGTGGCGGGCGCCGGCGGTGCCGCGATCCTCTCGCCAAAGACGACGATCGCGGATATCGCAGCGTTGACGCGCGACGCCGTGCTGATGGTGTCCGGGGACACCGGGCCCACGCACATCGCCGCGGCTCAGGGCACGCCGCTCATCGGCATCTACGGGCCGACACGTCCGGTACGCAACGGACCGCTCTCGCCGCTCGACCTCACCGTTTCCCGCGATACGATTTGTCAGTGTCACCATCTGCGACGTTGCCGGCTCGATCGGATGTGCCTGCTGGATATCGGCGCTGCCGAAGTGATCGCCGCGGTCGATCGGCGGCTGGCCGGGGCGCCCGCTCGTGGTTAGTCGCGGACCGACGCTTCCGGGCGGAATGATCGCGGTGCTGGCGCGGCTCAGGGTCGCTCTCGGATTCGTGATGGGAGCGTTGGTTCTCGTGCTCGCGCAGCCGTCAGGACGATCACTGGTTGCGGGGATGCTGGTGGCGGTCGCTGGTGAATTGCTGCGGATCTGGGCTGCCGGCCACCTCCACAAATCGCGGGAGGTCACCGTATCGGGCCCCTATCGATGGACCGCGCACCCGCTGTACGTCGGTTCTTCGATCATGGGACTGGGCCTTGCCATTTCGTGTCGGAGCGTGACGGTCGCGGTCGTCATCGCGCTCTACCTGGCGACGACGCTGACGGCGGCGATGAAGAGCGAGGAAGCGTTCCTGCGGCGGACCTTCGGCGATCAGTACGACCTCTATCGTCAGGGCGTAGCGGCGGCGCGGACGCAGGCGTCCCCGCGACAGTTCAGTGTGGCGCAGGCGGTGTCGAATCGGGAGTACCGGGCGGTTGTCGGCTTGCTGGTCGCGATGTTGCTGCTGGCGTTGAAGGCGTCGTATAATGGTGCGTTTTGGCAGGCAGCCGGAACGCAATAGGTCAGGCCGGGCGGTTAGCTCAGTTGGTAGAGCACCGGCTTTACACGCCGGCTGTCACAGGTTCGAGTCCTGTACCGCCCAAATCAGAAGTTTGAGATTTCAGATTTAAGACGTCAAATTTCAGATTCAATTCTGAAATTCCACTCTGAAATCTTTTGAAATTTGAAATCTGCAATATCATCAGTCTCTACGGGGTCGTAGTTCAGTTGGTTAGAACGCCGGCCTGTCACGCCGGAGGCCGCGGGTTCGAGTCCCGTCGACCCCGCCAACATCCAAGTCAGCAAGCTCGAGTCGGACCGGGAGTGACAGCCCGGTCGGTTCGTTTTCCCCGCGTTTGCGCCTCTGATAGGCCCTCCGAGGGCCCTTTAGCAAGCCTTCACAAGTTCTTCCGCACTCAGATTTCAGTCGGCCTTTCAGTCCGCGTCCAGGTGTGTAGAGCGTAGACATTACACGCTCAGTGTCAGCATGCTGACGTTTACACGGCTGAAATGACCCTAAAGTGCTGAAGGCGTGTGGTTCGGTAATTGCAAACCATTAAACCCGCTGGGCCCGAGACAGGTGTGGTCCAGGGAGTATGCAGTCGATGACAATCCTAGCCGTTGACGGAGGCGACCGGGTCCTTGCGGCGCACTTCGAGCTGTTGCGTCGGACCGGCCATCAAGTAACTCAGGCGCAGACGTTCGAGGTTGCGCGTGAGATGCTCCTCCACGGCGAGCAGCACTTTGATTTGTTGATTACGAATCGTCGCCTGAAGGCCTACAACGGTCTGCACTTGGTGTCGTACACGCAGTCGTTTTGCGCCCACGTCGCGGCCATTGTGGTGGACAACGCAGCTGACGCCTTCAGCGAATCTGAAGCCTACCGCTTCGGCGCCTACTATCTGGCCGGCCCTGTCGAGTCAGACGAGCTTCAGGCAATCGTGAAGGCCGCCGGCGCCCGGCGCCCGATCAGGCCTTCGCCAAAAGCCGTTCTTCAGCCGGTGCTTCGTCCGTCAGACGAACACGCGCCGCTCGAAACTGCTGAAACGGCATATGGCACTGGTATTTTCGGAGAAAACTGAGAAAGCGTTTGTAGTCGTCCAACTCGAGATTGAAGCTCACCACCAGCGCCTTGTAATTCCCCCGCGTCCGATCCAGACCCCTGCTGATAATCGCGCGAACGTCCTCTCGCGTGATGTCCCTTCGCATGAACGGCTCGTAGACCGCTGACCAGAACGACTCGCCGTTGCTGCTCATGCGCTCGAGCAGGATGTCCGCGGTCCGCTTCGCCGGTACCTTGGCAGTGGTCGCCGCCGACTCCGCATGGTGTCCGCCGGAAATTTCCCGCGGCAACTCCGCGACGGAGACCAGGCCAGTCTGACTCCGAACGACCAGGCGCTCGGCGACGTTCTTCAATTCGCGGACGTTGCCGGGCCAGTGATACGAGGTCAGCTGTCGCAGCGCGTCTTCGGCGATGCTCGGCTGGGGGACGCTGTACTGTTTGCTGAACGTGCGGAAGAAATGTCCGAACAGTGGAGCGACGTCCTCCTTGCGCTCCCGGAGCGGCGGAATCGCCACGTGGATGACGTTGAGGCGGTAGTACAGATCCTCGCGGAAGCTCTGCTCGCCAACCCGCGCCAGCAGATTTCGGTTCGTCGCCGCGATCACGCGCACGTCAACCACTGTCGCGACACGTTCGGAACCGACGCGCTGGATCTCGCCGTTTTCGAGAAATCTCAGGAGGAGAGCCTGCATCCGCAGACTCATCTCGCCGACTTCGTCGAGGAAAATCGTGCCGCCCTGCGCCTGCTCGAGCCAGCCGCGCTTGTCGCGGTACGCGTCGGTAAAGCTGCCTCGCACGTGGCCGAAGAGCTCGGACTCCAGCAATGAGTCGGGGACGCCCGCGCAGTTGATCGTGACGAGCGGCATGTGGGCGCGCCGGCTGCGCTGATGAATCATCCGCGCGACGATTTCCTTGCCGACGCCGCTTTCTCCAGTGATCAGAACTTTCGCTTCCGAACGGGAAGCGCAGACGACCTCTTGTTCAATATCCCGAATGACCGCGCTGGCCCCAACAATCTGTACCGAGTTATCCATGATGCCGTCTTTTGTCTGCCGTTTATCTGCTGCCCAACACTTTATACCGGCTGGGCCGTACCTTTGTCAACCGTTAAACGAACAATAAGTCCGTTACAGTCCTGTTTCACGTACTCTTCTCGAAACTAGTGCGGAAAAATTGGATTTCGTTACAGGCCGTCAGACGGGCTGCCCTGGGCGATGGGTTCGAGCCTGCTTCATGATCTGGCGATCACGCGCGAGGTCAACCGGTCAGTAATGTAACTCGATGTGCACCATTGCTGCTATTCATGCGTTCGGCGACACGTGTCTGCCATGTCGTTGCGCATCCCAACGCAGGAAGGTGATTCGTGAGGCGATGCCAGCCGGTGACAATAGAAGGCATTAGCCGGGGGTACAAATCAAGGGCTTTTAGCCGATACTATGGCCGCTGGATACTCTTGACGAGTGTCCCGATCGGCAAGTCGTCTGAAAGGAGCCCGTGATGTTGCGTGTTTCTGCGGCGCTGGCGTGCAGTGCCCTCCTCGTTTCGTCGGTCCCCGCGGGAGCGGCGGACAAAGCGACCGTGACGTTTACGAAGGACGTCGCGCCGATCTTCCAGGAAAAATGTGAGTCGTGCCATCGGCCGAACAACATGGCGCCGATGTCGCTGCAGACATACGAAGAGGCACGGCCGTGGGCCAAGTCGATCGCCGCGCGCGTGAGTTCGCGCCAGATGCCGCCCTGGCACATCGACAAGACGGTCGGTATCCAGCAGTTCAAGAATGATCGCTCGCTGAACGACGAGCAGATCGACGTCATCGAGAAGTGGGTCGCCGACGGCGCGCAGAAGGGCGATCCGAAAGACATGCCGCCCGCGAAGGTGTGGACCGATCAGAGCGGCTGGAGCATGTCGAACAAGTACGGCGAGCCCAGCCTGATCGTCAAGTCGCCGGAGTACACGATGCCGGCGGTTGCGACCGACGCCTGGTGGCGTCCGACCGTGCCAACCGGTCTCACCGAGCCACGCTGGGTTCGCGCGATTGAGATTCGGCCGGTCGGCAAGAACTCGCGCAAGATCACGCACCACGCGCTGGCGCGTCTCCAGCAACCGGAAGACATGGATCCGGCGCTCTTCACCAACGATCCGAACGTCTCCGGCGACGGCCTCTTCATGGAATGGGCGGTCGGCAAGAACGGCGACGAGATGCGTCCAGACTCGGGCCGCCTGATGCTGCCGGGTTCGAAGATCGTGTGGGAGATGCACTACCACGCGGTCGGCGAGGAAGTCACCGCGGCCACCGAGCTCGCCGTGTGGTTCTACCCGAAGGGCCAGGAGCCGAAGCACCGCGAAGTGCTCGGCCTGTTCAACTCGTTCTCGGGTAACGTCCCCGGCTCGCGCGGCCTCGACATCGCGCCGAACCAGATCACGACGACCGAAAGCTTCATCACGCTGAAGCAGAACGCGCGCATCGAGAACTTCCAGGCGCACATGCACCTGCGCGGCAAGGGCATGTCGATGGAAGCGCTCTATCCGGACGGCCGCCGCGAGATGCTCAGCCAGGTGACCGACTTCAACTTCAACTGGATGACGATGTATATCTACGCCGACGACGCAGCGCCGCTGCTGCCGAAGGGCACGATCATCCACCTGCTGGCGTGGTACGACAACACCAAGGCCAACAAGTCCAACCCCGATCCGAACCAGTGGGTCGGCTGGGGCGATCGCACGGTTGACGAAATGGGCCACGCGTGGCTGAACATCACCTACTACAACGACGCCGACTTCAAGATCGAGAAGGACAATCGCGCCGCCAAGACGGTCACCTCGACGGCAGCCGGCGACCGGCAGCAGCAGTAACCGGCGCGCGAGGCTCCACGCGAAGCTACGTAGCGCGAGGCTTCAGCCGAGCGTCACGGTCGTAAAAAACGGTCAAGGCGCCGTCCGGATTCGGACGGCGCCTTTTTTTCGGGATCAGGGAGCAGGAAATGCGCGGACGTCGAATCACCACCATCGGGGCGTTGATCGTGTGCGCGGCGGGCAGCACGCTCGTCGGTGCCGGACAACAGCCGGCTGCGCCAGCGGCGCCTCAGGGCGTCAGCCAGACCCCGGGTGGCCTGCCACTGACGCCAACGATTCGCGACAAAGGGTCGAGCGTCACGCCTGCGTTCGAAGGCTGGTACTACGACAAGGACGGCAGCATCCGCCTGATGCTCGGCTACTTCAACCGCAACATGAAGCAGTCGTTCGACATTCCGCCGGGGCCGAACAACCGGATCGAGCCCGGCAACCCGGATCAGGGGCAACCGACGCACTTCGATCCGGGCCGCGGCTGGGGCGTCTTCACCATCGGTGTGCCGAAGGATTTCCCCGGCAACATGACCTGGACGATCGTCGCCAACGGTTTCACCAACACGATCGTGCTCCACACCCACGCAGACTACGTCCTCGAGCCGTACGAAGACGCCGCCAGCAAGAACACGCCGCCGAAGGTGAAGTTCGATCCGAACGGCAAGACGTTCACGGGACCGCCGAACGGCATCGCGGCGAGTTACACGGCCACGGTTGGCGTACCGGCGCCGATTACCGTCTGGGTGACCGACGAAGGGCCAAAACTGAACATCCCGGACCGTACCGGACGTGGACGTGGACGCGGTGCGGCAGGACGAGGCGCAGCGGCTGCCGGTGGTGACGCTGCGGCCGGCGACGCGGCGGCCGCCGGACGGGGCGCGGCGGCTCGTGGTGCGGCGCCGGCGGCCGGCGATGCGGCTGCAGGCGGTGGTCGTGCTGCAGCGGCCGCTCCAGAGTTCACGCCGCCTCCGCCGATCGCGGTGATCTGGTCGAAATTCCGCGGGCCGGGCGAGGTGAAGTTCGACAAGGAAAAGCCCGCCATCGACAAGACCGACGGCAAATCGGTCGTGAACGCCACCTTCAGCGCGCCGGGCGAGTACATTCTGCGGCTCGAGAGCAACGATTCGACCGGTCAGGGCGGCGGCGGCTTCCAGTGCTGCTGGTCGAATGCGCACGTCGCTGTCAGTGTGAAAGCGGCCGCCGGGAAACACTAAACTACGACGCGTGAGAGTCCTCAAGTTTGGCGGGTCGTCGCTTGCGACGCCCGTCACCGTCCGCGGTGTCGGTCGAATTCTCGGCGACGCGCGACGTAGCGAACCGGTCATCGCCGTTGTTTCCGCCTTTCAGGGCGTCACCAATCAGCTCCTCGAGTGCGCGCGGCTTGCCGAGCGAGCCGATTCGCGCTACGAGGAGACGCTCGAACAGATCGCCCGGCGACATCGCGCCGCGGTCGCGCGTCTGATCGCACCGCGCCGGCGCACCCGCGTTCGCGCCCAGGTGGATGCGCTGCTCGACGAGCTGCGCAGCACACTGCAGGGCATCCACCTCCTCCGCCACTGTCCGCTGCGCGCCCTCGACATGACCGCCAGTTTCGGCGAACGTCTGTCGGCGCTGATCGTCGCCGCCCATCTCGAACCGACCGACCGTGCGGTGTTCGTGGACGCGCGCCAGTTCCTGGTGACCGACGCCGACTTCACGCACGCGGCGGTGAACTTCGCGAAAACCAATCGTCGCGCCCGAGCCCATTTCGCGGCGTTGTTCAAGGGCGCGCCGCGCGCCATGCCGATTGTCACCGGCTTCATCGGTGCAACCGAGGACGGCCAGACCACCACCATCGGACGCAACGGCTCCGACTACAGCGCGGCCATCGTCGGCGCCGCGGTCGGAGCCTCGGTGATCGAAATCTGGACGGACGTGGACGGCGTGTTGAGCGCCGATCCGCGGGTCGTGCCGGCAGCCTTCGTGCTGGCGACGATGACCTACGAAGAGGCGATGGAGTTGTCGTACTTCGGCGCCAAGGTGCTGCACTCGTCGACGATGGCGCCGGCGGTGGCGAAACGCATCCCCATCCTGATCAAGAACACGTTCAATCCGGGTGCGCCGGGAACCTTGATTTCCCGCAAGGCCGACGCTGACGGCAAACTGGCGAAGGGGATCACCTCGGTTGGCGATCTGGCGCTGCTGACGTTGCGTGGGCCGGGGATGGTCGGTGTGCCGGGAGTCGCCGGCCGGGTGTTCGGCACGCTGGCCGCGAGCGGTGTCAACGTCGTGCTGATCTCGCAGGCCTCGTCCGAGCACACCATCTGCTTCGGTGTGCAAAGCGTTGACGCGGCCCGGGCGATCGAGGCGATTCGTCAGGCGTTTCAGTTCGAGTTCCACGAGCAGTCGATGCGCATCGACGTCCGGGACGACCAGGCGATCCTCGCCGTGGTCGGCGAAGGCATGAAGGGCCGGCCGGGCGTGGCCGGAAAGGTGTTCGAATCACTTGGCCGCCAGAACATCAACATCAGCGCCATCGCCCAGGGCGCGTCGGAGCGCAACATCTCGTGCGTGATTGACGGCGCGGAACAAAAGCGCGCCCTCAACGCCATTCACGAGGGGTTTTTCGGCACACACAAGCGGCTGGCGCTGGCCATCATCGGCGTCGGCAACGTCGGCGGCGCGGTGCTCAGGCAGCTCGAGCAGCAGCAGCGCTACCTGCGATCCAGGGGGTTCGAGGTGTCGGTGGTCGGTCTCGCGAACAGCAAGAAGTTCGTCGCCGACGCCAACGGCATCGATCTGTCGCGCTGGAAGCAGGCGCTCGGGTCCGCGCGCGACCGCATGGATCCGTCGGTATTTTCGAAACGCATTGCCGCGATGGATCTCACCAACGCCGCGCTGGTGGACTGCACGGTCGGGCCGTCGATCGTGGACGCGTACCCCGCATTCATCGATGCCAACCTGCACATCATTACGCCTAACAAGTGGGCGAATGCGCTGCCCTGGACGCGCTATTCGAAACTGATGGCGCAACTCGAGCAGCGCAAGCGACATTTTCTCTTCGAAGCCAATGTCGGCGCCGGGTTGCCGGTTGTCTCGACGTTGCGCGATCTGATCGCGAGCGGAGACGAGATTGTCCGGATCGAAGGAATCCTCTCGGGCACACTCAGCTATCTGTTCAACACCTTCGATGGCAGCGTCCCGTTCAGTGCGCTGGTCCGTGACGCGCACGGAATGGGATTCACCGAGCCGGATCCGCGCGAAGATCTCTCGGGTCAGGACGTGGCGCGCAAGCTGCTGATTCTCGCGCGGCAGATCGGCCTGGCGATGGATCTCGACGAAGTCAAGGTCGAGAGCCTCGTTCCGAAGCCGCTCGCCGTCGGCCGCTACTCGCCGAAGTTCCTCACGGCGTTCGAGCGCGCGGACGCAGGATTCGCGTCGCGCCTCAAGCGCGCCGCCTCGCGCGGCGCCGTGCTTCGGTACGTCGGCATACTCGAACGAGGCAAGGCGAGTGCAGGCCTCAGGGAGTTCCCGAAGACGCACCCGGTGGCATCGGCCAAGGGCAGCGACAACCTGATCGCGTTTACGACCAAGCGCTACTCGGGCACGCCGCTTGTCGTCCAAGGACCGGGCGCTGGCGCCGACGTGACCGCGATGGGCGTCTTTTCGGACGTGCTCAAGCTTCTGCACTACCTGCCGCACTGACGCGGGACCGATCCCACGAACATCGGCGCACTGATTCTCAACCCCCTCGTGCTGACGCAGGCGGTTTCCCCGAATCCGTTCGGCACGTAGATCGCTGAATGCGGCGTGAGGCTTCAGCCGAGTGAAGACGTCCAGTCCCGCCAGTACTCAAGGATCTCGGGACGCTCGAGCGATGCTGCGAACTCGCGAATTCGCGGCTCGAGGTAAACGCGGTCGAGAGTGTCGACCAGCCTTCGCGTCAACGCTTCAGCGTCGCCGAGGTCGCGCGGCCGCTCCGAGATAATCTTCATCAACAGCAGGTCTTCCGGCGTGACGACCCGCACAGTCCGGCCGCCGACGACAACGCTTGCGGCGCGGTGAACGGCCTCCAGTTCGAACGACAACAGCGCGAAGATGATGTCGATCCGGATCCCGTCGGACGTGTCGACAGGTAGCACCCTGGTCCGGCGGACGAAAGCATCCGGGTCCGGCACCGCCGCGGTGAAGGCCTTGACGAGTGCCGAGATCGTCGTCGCCATTCGTGGATTGGCGACGGCCACGGTGACATCGACATCGATCGTCGCGCGGGGTTCACCCCAGATCGCGTTGGCGATGCCGCCGACGATCATGTACTCGACCGCCATCGCCTCGAGCGCGTCGGCAATCTCGACAACGGCTCGTTCGAGCGCGGTCATCGACAAACGCGCGCAAGCATCCTGTGCAGCGCCATGATGCCGTCGGCGTCAGCCGCTCTGCGCCGTGCGGACGATGGCAGCAGGTCGTACAACGAGCCGATGGACTCGAGCGCTGCACCCGGCGAGCGCCGAACGGGATGAGCTGCCTCCCAGTCGGCGAATCGCTCGAGAGCTTCCGCCCGTTCCCGAATTGCGTCAATCGGCCGGGGAACCGAAGACATACACGATTGTAGTCGCATGGTTGGATTTCCACGCGAGGCGTTGCACTGTGGTGAAAGTCCCGTAGTATTCGACTCAACGAGGAGTGCCGATGCTGAAGACCGTCCTGTTCGCGCTCTCGCTGAGTGCCGCTGCCGCAGCGCAGACGCCGTCGGTTGCCCCTGATCCACAGGACTTGACGCGGCTGAAGAACTTCGTCGCCGAGCGGGTTTCGAGCAACAACCCTGACGAAGACTCGAACGACGACAGCTGGCGTCCGATCGGCGGCGAAACCGTCGTCCTCGCCGACCTGGCCGGGCCCGGCGTCGTCACGCACATCTGGTTCACCGTGGCCGCGAACGAATACGCCTGGCCGCGACTCCTGCGACTGCGCGTCTACTATGACGGCAGCTCGACGCCCAGCGTCGATTGCCCGGTCGGCGACTTCTTCGGCGTCGGACACGGATTCGAGCGCCCGGTCAATTCGCTCATGATTCGCGACAGCTCCAGCGGACGCTCGCGCAACAGCTACTGGCAGATGCCGTTCCGGCGTCGCGTCCGCATCACCGTCACCAACGAAGGCCGGCGACGCGTGGCCAATCTGTATTTTCACGTCGATTGGAAAAAGGTTCCGGCGCTGCCGGCGGATACCGGATATTTTCACGCCCGCTATCGTCAGGAACTCCCGGCACAACCGGGCCACCCCTACGAGATTCTGTCGGTCAAGGGTCACGGTCAGTACGTCGGCACCGTGTTCAGCGTGGTGCAGAATCAGCCCGGCTGGTTCGGCGAAGGCGATGAGCACTTCTTCGTCGACGGGGAAAAGCGGCCGAGCATCGAAGGCACCGGCACCGAAGACTATTTCAACGATGCATGGAGCTTCCGTTTGTCGGACGGCCTCTACACGGGCGTGCCGGTGGCCGACGGCACCGGCGTCGGCGCGCGCATGTCCGCGTACCGGTGGCATATCGTCGATCCGGTTCCGTTCCACACCTCGTTCCGCCTCGATATCGAACACAAAGGCTGGACGTATAACGCCGACGGATCGGTGCGATCAGGATTCGAGGAGCGGGCCGATCTCTTCAGCAGCGTCGCGTTCTGGTATCAGGCGGGTATCGCCGCCGATCAACCGAAGGTTCCATACGGGTCGCGCCGGCTGCCGATCGGTAACGCGCGCCAAATCGAAGTGGAAAACGCGCTTGCCGACGTGACGGCAGAGGACGGCAAGGTCTCGGTCCAGAAGGATGTGTTCTGGTCCAAGGACATTCTGTTTCTCGAAGCGAAAGGACCGGGCTCGAAGATCACTGTTCCTTTCGACGTCCCCGCGGATGGGCGGTACGAGGTGGTGGCCCAGCTCGCGCACAGCCCGGACTATGGCACCTACGTCACCGAGCTCGACGGCAAATCCACGACCAGTGCGGACACATTGGAGCACGAACCCGGCGCCAACACCGGTGATACGGGCCGGATCGATGCGTACTTCACTGAAACATACGTCGCCGAGGATCACCTGATCGGCTGGGCGACGCTCGCGAAAGGTCGTCACACGCTGACGTTTGTGTGCGTCGGCAAAAATCCCGCCGCGACTGCCTACAACCTTGGCATCGACACCTTCATTCTCGCGAACGTTGCGGCGCCACGGAATGCGGATGTCGCCGGCGAGCGCGCGGACGCCATCAGAGCGATTGGCGGCGCGGCGATGGTGTCGGTTGCGGATCGAAACCAGGTGATGGCGGCGCTCCACGATTCCGAGCCCGAGGTGAGGGAGGCAGCCGCGTGGTCGCTCGGTCAGATGTCGCATCCGTCGCGAACCGTGATCGACGATCTGGCGGGTGCGCTGTCCGACACTGACGAAGTGGTCAGGGGCCTGGCCGCCGTTGCCTTGCGGAATGCCGGACTCGCTGCCGCGCCCGCCCGTGACGCGCTCGTGGCGAGACTGAAAGACGATGAGGACGGCGTGCGCATGATGGCGGCGCAGGCGATCGGACGGCTCCGAGATCCTGAGACCATCGACGCGCTGATCGCCGCCGCGGCTGTGCCCGACCAAAACGTGCATGTACTTCGGAGCGTGGCCGACGCGCTCGGCGACATCGGCCCGCCTGCCGCGCGGGCGCTGCCGGCCCTGCGCGACATGACGAAGATTCCCAGGGCGACCTGGAACGCCAACCTGGCGATCAAGAAGATCCAGCGTCCTTAGACACCGCGAAAGGTCCCGCCATGCCTCCTGTCCATCGTCGGGCGCTCCTCATCGTCTGCATCGCACTCATATCGGTCCATTTCGTATCGGCGCAGGCGGATCCGCTGAGCGGCTTTGACGCCTACGTCACGAAAGCGGTTGCCGACTGGAAAGTGCCTGGCCTGGCGATTGCGGTCGTCAAGGACGAGCATCTCGTGTTTGCCCACGGCTACGGCGTACGTGAACGAGGCAAGCCCGCGTCCGTCGATACCGACACGCTCTTCGCGATCGGTTCGACCACAAAGGCGATGACGGCGGCGCTCGTCGGTATGCTGGTCGACGAGAAAAAGGTCGCCTGGGATGCACCGGTCACGACGTACTTGCCTTGGTTTCAGCTCAAGGATCCGGCAGTCACGCGCGAGTTGACGGTGCGGGACCTGCTGACTCATCGCGCAGGCCTCGGAAATGCCGACTATCTGTGGTACGGCCAGCAAAACTCGACCGATGAGATCCTTCACCGCGTCCGTTTGATTGATCCGGCCTACCCGGTTCGATCGAGCTTCATCTATCAGAACATCATGTACGCAGCCGCTGGAGCGGTGATTGAGGCCGCCTCGGGAAAACCGTGGGCCGAGATGATCCGCACTCGCATTTTCGAGCCACTCGGCATGCACCGCACGATTGCGACGGCGGGCACGCTGTCCAGACAATCTAACGTCGCTTCTCCGCACGACATCGTGAATGGCGAAGTGCGCGTGATCGAGAACGCAAGCGTCGATCCGGTCGCGGCCGCAGGTGCAGTCTGGTCGAGCGTCGGCGACATGTCGAAGTGGATGCAATTCATGCTGGACGGCGGCCGCGTCCCCTTGACTGGAAAGCGGCTGCTGTCAGAAGCGGCCTTCGCGGAACTGTTCACGCCTCAGACGATTGCGCCGTACGACATGTATCCGACGACGAGGCTGACCAGGCCGCACTGGATGACCTATGGTCTCGGCTGGTTTCAACAGGACTATCACGGGCGCGCGGTCGATTTCCACACCGGCAGCATCGACGGCATGGTCGCAATTCACGGACTGATTCGCGACGAGCATCTCGGCGTCTACGTGCTCGCGAATCGTGACCACGCCGAATTGCGACACGCGCTGATGTACTCGGTCTTCGACCGGTACGGTCAGTCCCAGTCCGGCCGGGACTGGAGCGCTGATTTCCTCGAGCTGTACGGCAACATCCAGAAACAGGCGGACAAAGAACAGGCGGAGAAGGACGCCCGCCGTGTCAGCGGCACAACTCCGTCGGTTCCGCTCGAACGCCTCGTCGGCGACTACAGCGATCCGCTGCGCGGAGACCTGCGCGTGACCGCCGACGCCGGCAGACTGCGTCTCCAGTACGGCTCCGCCTTTGTCGGTACGCTCGCGCACTGGCACTACAACACCTTCCGTGCCACCTGGAACGCGGCCTGGCGCGCCCCGGAACTGGTTAATTTCGTTCTGGACGACGACGGCCAGCCGGCGGTCGTCGAAATCTTCGGCGCGCGCTTCGTCCGGAAGCCCGTCGCCGTCGCCAAGCCCGCGGCCTAAATGCAGGCTTCTTCGAAAGGTTCACGAATGACTGTTTCGCACACACGGCGCGCCCTTCCACGTTCCGGCCGAGCGCTCGTGCTGGCGGCTTCGGTGGCGATGGCCGCCGCTGCCTGCTCGCGCGCGCCGAAAGACCGATTCGACGTGGTCATTACCGGCGGAACGGTCTACGACGGAACGGGTAATCCAGGCGTTCGCGCCGACGTCGGGATCGTCGGCGACACCATCAAGGCGGTCGGCGATCTTCACGATGCCGAGGCGCAGGCCACGATCCGGGCCGACGGCCTCGCGGTCACGCCGGGCTTCGTCAACATGATGTCCGGCGACGATGCGTTGAGAGCTGATGGGCGATCGATGAGCGATCTCAAGCAGGGCGTCACCACAGAAATTTTCGGCGAAGGCGACTCGATGGGACCGCTCACCGAGGCGATGCGTGGGCGTCGGCTTGCGGCGCAAGGCGATGTGAAATATCCGATCGAGTGGTCAACCCTCCACGAGGGCATGCTCGATCTCGAGAAGCGCGGGGTGACGCCGAATTTCGCGTCGTTCATCGGCGCGGCGACGCTCCGCGAAAACGTCATTGGCCTCGACGACAAGCCGGCCTCCGCCGATCAGCTGCAGGCCATGCGCGATCTGGTGCACCGGGAGATGAAGGAGGGCGCGCTCGGTATCGCCTCGGCGCTGATCTACGCGCCGGGTTTCTACGCGAACACCGAAGAGCTGATCGAGATCAGCAAGGCTGCGGCCGAACACAAAGGCATGTACATCTCGCACATGCGCAGCGAGGGCAATCGACTGGTCGAAGCTGTCCAGGAATTGATCCGCATCAGTCGCGAGGCCGGGCTGCCGGCCGAGATTTATCACCTGAAGGCTGCCGGCCAGTCGAACTGGTCGAAGCTCGACACGGTGATCGCTTTGGTCGAAACCGCGCGAAAGAACGGCCAGCGCATTACCGCGGACATGTATACCTACACGGCCGGTGGCACGGGCCTCGACGCCGCGATGCCGCCATGGACGGAGGACGGCGGCATGGACGCGCTCTACAAACGGCTGCGCGATCCGCAGACGCGCAAGCGCATCGCCGAAGAAATTCGCACGCCGACCGAGAAGTGGGAAAACCTGTATCTCGCGACCGGCTCGCCCGATCGTGTGCTGCTGGTCGAGTTCAAGACCGACGCGTTGAAGCCGCTCACCGGAAAAACGCTGGCCGAGGTCGCGAAGATGCGCGGGAAGTCGCCGGAAGAAACGATCATGGACCTGGTGCTCGAAGACCAGTCCCGCGTCGGCACGATCTATTTCATGATGTCGGACGACAACGTGAAGAAGGAAATTGCACTGCCATGGGTGTCGTTTGCGTCCGACGCTGGATCGATTGCTCCGGAAGGCGTGTTCCTGAAATCGTCAGCCCACCCGCGTGCATACGGCAGTTTCGTGCGGGTGCTGGGGAAGTACGTCCGGGACGAGCATGTGCTTTCGATGCCTGACGCCATCCGCAAGCTCGCAGCGCTGCCGTCAGCGAACCTCGGCCTCGATCGCCGCGGTCAGCTGAAGCCCGGCATGTTTGCCGACATCGTCATCTTCGATCCGCTCACGGTGGCGGACAAAGCAACCTTCGAAAAGCCGCACGCCTACGCAGTCGGAGTCAGGGATGTGCTGATAAACGGCGTCCTGGTCCTGAAGGATGGCGAGCACACCGGCAAGAAGCCGGGGCGCGCCCTGTGGGGACCCGGCCGCGCGCGCTGATCACACGTTCGCCGCCTTCACTTCGCGCGCCAGCGCGCATTCCAGACTGTCGACCAGCGCCTGCAGGCTGGCTTCGATGATGTTCTCGTTGACGCCGATGGTTCCCCACTCCGACGTACCGTCGCTCGACTGGATCAGTACGCGGGTCGTCGCTGCGGTACCTGTCGTCGAGTCCAGAATCCGGACCTTGTAGTCCGTCAGCCTGACCCGTTTGAGTTGGGGATAGAAGCCGACCAGCGCGGCTCGCAGCGCTGAGTCGAGCGCGTTGACCGGACCGTCGCCGTCGGCCACCGTATGGGCGCGTTCATCGCCGACACGGACCTTGACCGTCGCTTCGCACACCGACGCCGCGCCTTCGGATCGCATCGAGACGTGATACGCATCGACGGTGAACGGCGTCGGCGCGTGGCTCATGGCGCGACGGATCAGCAGCGCCAGCGACCCGTCAGCAGCCTCGAACTCGTAGCCGCGGTGCTCGAGGTCCTTGATCGTCGCCAGCATCGCCTTCAGTTCCGGCGTGTCGTGCGACAGATCGAAGCCCAGCTCGCGTGCCTTCAGGACGATGTTGCTCCGGCCTGCAAGGTCGCTGATCAGCACGTGACGGGTGTTGCCGACCAGCGACGGCTCGATGTGCTCGTAGCTGCTCAGCACTTTGGACACGGCGTTGACGTGCGTGCCACCTTTGTGTGAGAACGCCGCCGCGCCCACCCAGGGCAGACGCGGGTTCGGCCGCAGGTTGGCGAGCTCGTCCACGAACTGCGACAACTCGGTTAGCGACGCCAGCGCTTCGGCGGGCACCGAAGATCGTTTCAGCTTGAACTGCAGCACTGGAATGACCGAGGTCAGGTTGCAGTTCCCGGTGCGCTCACCGTAGCCGTTGATGGTGCCCTGGACGTGAGTCGCGCCCGCGTCGAGCGCGGCCAGCGCATTGGCGAGGCCGAGGCCGATGTCGTCGTGCGTGTGGATGCCGATTCGGACACCGATCCCGCCTCGTACCAATGCGGTGATCTCGGCGATTTCTGACGGCAGCGACCCGCCGTTGGTGTCGCAGAGCACGACGATGTCGGCGCCGGCTCGTTCGGCGGCCTGCAGCGTGGCGATAGCGTGGGCGCGATCCTCCTTGAAGCCGTCGAAGCAGTGCTCCGCGTCGTAGACGACGAACTTGCCGTGCTGTTTCAAGAACGCAACGGTATCGGCAATCATCGCGGCGTTCTCGGCGGGCGTGGTCTGCAACACCTCCCGGACGTGCAGAAGCGAAGTCTTGCCGAAGATGGTCACCACCGGAGTCGCCGCTTCCACCAGCAACCTGACCTGGTCGTCGTCTTTCGCGGCGACGTCCTTTCGCCGCGTCGACCCGAAAGCGGCCAACCGCGCATGGCGGAAGGTCCGGTGCTGTGCCTCGCGAAAGAACTCGATGTCCTTCGGGTTGGAGCCAGGCCAGCCGCCTTCGATGTAGTGAACGCCGAAGGCGTCCAGGCGCTCGGCGATCCGGAGCTTGTCGGCGACCGACAGGGAGATGCCGTGCCCTTGGGTGCCGTCGCGCAGCGTGGTGTCGTAGATTTCGACGTCGGGTCGCATTCAGCTTTGTTCCTTCAGGGTCGGCACGGCCCCGCGCAGCAGCACACGCAGATCCTTGACGGTCAGTCGATCCAGCGCCTCATCGATCGGTAACCACGCTTTTTTCCTGTTTTCCGGAGACGACGACTCCGACGTCGCGCGAATCAGAAAATACTGGACGCGATAGCGTTCGCCCTTCCAGTTATATTCCCGGGGCGTCCCGGCCGGTCCAACGATGGTCCCGTCCACGCCGGCTTCTTCCTGGGTTTCGCGCAGTGCGGTGTCAGCGGCGCGCTCGCCCGCCTCGATGTGGCCCTTTGGAAAAATCCAGTCGTGGGGATCGCGCCGCGACGTGACCAGCAGCACGGTCAGGATGCCATGACTGAATCGAAATGCAATCCCGCCGCCCTGTTCGACGAACTCCGACGCGTGAGCCATATCGAATTATAGGGCGGGGTTCGTCTTCGCCCCCGAAACGCCACAAAAGTGTTGACTGTGGCGCGGCGTCGCCACGGGAGGATGAAATACGGGCAGGTCGGCGCTGACGCGCGATCACGATGTTGAACGCAGAGCTCGCGGAGTTCGCAGAGCGCTCTCAGGCCCACAAAACCTCGGCGCTCGAACGACGCGCTAGAAGGTCGCGACCGGATTGAGCGGGAAGCCGGTGCCGCCGAGCGCGGGCACGGCAGCCGCCGTCAGGAGGAACTCCCAGCGATGCAGTCGCGCCGCCATTTCGGCGCCAGCCTCGAGATCCATCACATCGATCAGCGGCAGGCCGAGCGCGACGATCGCCAGCTGGTGAATCGGTCGCGGCGAGCCCTCGACTCCTGACGGCTGCACGTCGTTGACGCCGTCGTTGCCGAGCAACGCCACGTCACGCTGTTTCAGCCACGGCATCACCGATGCGTGCCATCCGGCCGCGCTGGCGGCGACGTTCCATGGTCCCTTCTGGGCGCGCTGCACCCAGCGGCCGGTGCGCAGGAACACGGCGTCGCCGCTGCCGATCCTGACGCCGGCGAACTTTTCCCACGCCTCCAGATCGGACGCGTACACCGCCGTGCCCGGCTCGAGGTAGGGGACGCCCTTCATGCGCGGCAGGTCGACGATGATGCCGCGGGTCATGATGCCGTTCTTCTGGTTCTCGATGCCGTTGCTCGGGCAGCCGGGTCCCGGCGCGATCGCAGAGCGCAGGAAGCCGTTGTAGATTTTTCCCTCGAAGGAGTAGTGGCAGAGTGCGTCGATGTGGGTGATGACCGAGCCGTGGTACCAAATGGTGTAGAGATCCATCGCGTGACCGCCGGCGTCGAGGACCATCTCCTGACCGAGCGGTCGCGGATTGTCCGCCGTTTTCTCCTTGTCGATGGTGTGTGCCAGCGACACCGGCACGCCGTCGCGTGCGAGCTTCAGCGCTTGTTTACGCTTGTCGGCGGTGATCAGGTTCAGCGTCCCGATCTGATCGGTCGCGCCCCAGCGGCCCCAGTTGGAGAGCTCCGTCATCCATCGATCGATCTGCGCCTTCGTGGTTGGCTCCGCCGGCGCGAAGCCGTGCGCAGCAACAGTGGTCAGCGCACAGACGACCGCCGCGAGCAATGCGCGTTTCATGGTTTCTCCCTCGCTCGGCTGAAGCCTCGCGCTACGTCCGGCGCCTCGTCCACTCGCCCTACCTGGCCTTTCCGACCACTGAGGCCTACCTGCCCTTGTCGGGCAGTGCGAAAACGTAGAGCGCATTACCGCTCTGCGGTTGCTTGACCTCCGGCACGATCGTCCGTGGCACGACGCGCGGGCTGCCGCCACTCGAAGCGCCAGTGGTCACGGCGACGTACTGCTTGCCGCCGACGCTGAACGTCACCGGGTATCCCTGCACGGTGGTTCCGAGCCGCGTCTGCCAGAGCGTCTCGCCGGTCTTGACGTCGAAGGCGCGGAAGGTGCGATCGAGATCGCCGACAAAGCCGACCCCGCTCGCGGTGGTGATGACGCCGGTCAGAAACGGCGACCGCTGCTCACGGCTCCACAGCTCTTTCATCGTTTTCACGTCGTAGGCGACAAGCCGTCCGACGTTGCCGTCGCTGCCGGGCATTTCGAAGAACCGTCGATCCGCACCGGTGCCTCCGGAGCCGTTGGTCATTTCCAGCTTGCGTCCCGACATCGCCATGCACGACTGGCTGAGAGGGATCACCAGCAGCCCGTTCGGCTGGTTGTAGCTCATCGCCTGCCAGTTGTGACCGCCTTCGGTGCTCGGGCACGCATCGACCCACTGGCCGGTCTGCTGTTCGAGGATGTCCGGGCGGTACTGCGGTGCGCCGGTCTTCGGATCGATCGAATCGAACACGTTCTGGAAGATCGTTTCCTTGTAGCCGAGGAACTGCCCGGTGCGTCGATCGAGCTTCCACAGGATGCCGGGCTTGCCGATCGTGAACACGACCTTTTGGTCGCCGATGTCCACCAGCACCCGCTCGAACACTTCGTCGAGGTCGAGCGATTCGCCCGGCGCGTGCTGATAGTGCCAGGCCAGCGTCCCGTCCTTCGGGTGCAGCGCCAGCGTGCTGCTGCTGTAGAGCAGGTTATCGAAGTTGGTGGTTCCCCGCGTCGCGCGCATCCACGGTTTTGCCTGCGCCACGCCCCAGTAGGTGAGATCCAAATCGGGATCGTAGCTACCGGAAATCCAGGTCTCGCCGCCGATGCGCAGGTTATCGGCGAGCGTGCCCCAGGTCTCGGCGCCCGGCATCCCGGTGCGCGCGATGGTGTTGAACTTCCACAGCTGCTTACCGGTGTTGACGTCATAGCCGCTGATCCAGCAGCCGTCGTTGCCGTACCGATCGCAGCCGACCAATCCGTTGATCACGACGCCTTTGATTACGATCGGGCCGGCCGTGTTGGCGTAGCCCTTGGTGCGATCGGCGATCGGCGTATCCCAGATCGTCTTGCCGGTCCGCGCGTCGAGCGCGACGATTCGCGCATCGGTGGTGGCGACGAAGACCTTGTCTCCGGCGATCGCCATGTTGCGCATCGCGGCGAGGCCGATGAGCGCGTTGGGACCCAGATGGTTTTCCCAGATCAGCTCGCCGGTCTTCGCGTCGAGCGCCTGCACGATGTTCATCAGGTTGGTGAGGTAGATGACACCGTTGTGGACGAGCGGGCTCGGCTCGTTGCCCTGACCCTCGTTCATCTCCCACACCCATGCGAGCTGCAGCTCCTTGACGTTGTCGCGCGTGACCTGGGTCAGAGGACTGTAGCTCCAGCCCTGATAGTTGCGCCGCGCCATCAGCCAGTCGGCCGGATCCTGCACGCGCAACATGTCATCCGATACCGGCACGAAATTCTTGACGGTGCCGGTCACGGTGACTCCGAGCGGTCCGGCGTTGGCCGGCGCGGCACCTCGACCGCCGGCGGGTGCCTGTCCGCGACCAGCGGCGCCGGCGGCGCGTCCGCCGCCTGCCGTGTCCGCGGCCGAGGGAGCCGGTGCCGTGCCTGTTGCCGTGCTCCCGACCGGCACCGCCGTCGTCGGCGTGAACGGTTGTGCGCCAGCCGGAGCGCCGTTCGCCTGAAGCAGGAACGCCGTGACCGCGAGGTACTGCTCGTCGTTCAGGCTCGCCGAGGCCGGCGGCATCGTGGACTGGATGAATTCGAAGAGGTCGCGCGTCGAGCGTGCGCGCCAGGTGTTCATGAAGTTGTTGCCCGCGAGCTGGGGCGCTTCATTGCGCCCGGCGAGATCCGGAAGATGACAGCTCGAACAGCTCGCCTGATAGACGCTTCGCCCCGCAGCAGCCTGACCGGCGGTGAACACGCCCTGGCCCGACGGAGGCGACTGTTGAGCCGCGAGCAGCGTCATCGCCAGCGGTGCGGCCAGCGCCAGCGGAAGTACGGTCCCAATCTTCCATCGCTCAGCGGTCATCGTCGATTCTCCTGAGGCAGAAGCCAGCCCCACAGATTGCCGTCCGGCGCCTTCTCGCTCGAAAGCTGGACGTAGAGTCGGCCTTTCTCGAGGTCGGCGATCTGCAGCGCAGTGAGATCCAGCGTGGCGCCAATCGTTCCGCTGGTGGGATCTGCGGCTTTCGTGACCGTGAGGTCGGTGACCACCGGACCACGAACGCCACGCACCGGTCCCTTGTGGACCTGAGCAATCGTGGCCGGCGATCGAAGACCCTCAAACGATCCGGTGATCGTCAGCTTGTTGCCGTTGAGGACTGCCGACAGCGATCCGGCTCCGGCGACGGTCGCCAGCATCGACGCGTCGATAGGGACGGGAGACAGGCGCGCCTTGAACGACCTCGCTTGTTGCGCGTACAGGCCGCCGACGTTTGCGCTTGCAACAACCAGGACAAACAGCCACTTGAGAGGACGCATGCATGCCGCTCCTGAGTTCGGTCGCGGCAATCATAATGCGAGTGGCAGGCGCCGACTCAGCTTTTGGGGGATGGGAGGCGGGGAAGTTCGGTCTGCGGTGAGTGGACCTCGTACGGAGTTCCCGCCGGATCCAGAGAGTAACGCGCGACCGCTTCGGTGACATCGTTGCCGTGGAGGTCGACCGACACGTCGTTGTCCCCGGCCACGCGCTCGATGCGAGCCGGCCGGTGCGCCATCGGCGCCCGTGATTGGGATCCCGACGATCTGGCGAACCGGGGTGTAAAAAGCACCACGCCGACAAGAAGTGGAACAGCGCCGACCAGAACAAGCCGCGGGAAAGTCCTCACCAAATGGCTCCGCTGGCTGAAGTTGCAACCGCAGTGCCACGCTGCGGTAAGGCTCCGCCGAAACGGACTTTCGTGGCGCGCCTGTTGCAGCGTCTAAAGTACTGATGGACTTCGACGTAAAGAATCGGGTGACCGCTCTTCAGCAGGAGTGGCGAAACGCCAGGGAACAGCATCCACAGCTTCTGCGCGGGGTGATTGCCGCACTCGCGCTGGTGGCGGCGGTTTGCCTGGGCGGCAGTCTGTGGTTCCTGGCGAGCCTGCGGACCGGACTCCCCGACGTGGAGGCGCTTCGCCGGATCGGCGACATGGACCAGGCCACCGCGGTCTTCGACGCCGGAGACAAGCTCGCGTTCACGATTTTCAAGGAACAGCGTATCGAGGTGCCGCTGGCCCAGGTGTCACCGAATCTGGTGCACGCGCTGGTGGCGATCGAGGACCAGCGGTTTTACGACCACCGCGGCTTCGATCTGGTCCGGATCGCGTCGGCGGCGTTGACCAACCTCCGTCACGGCCGGATGGCGCAGGGCGGCAGCACGATCACGCAGCAACTCGCGCGTCAGAGTTTCCTGACGCCGGACAAAACGCTGCGGCGCAAGTTTCAGGAGCTGATTCTCGCGTCGCGCATCGAACGCATCTACACCAAGCCCCAGATCCTCGAGCTCTACTTCAACAAGGTCTACTTCGGCGATGGACTCTACGGCGCCGAAGCCGCCGCTCGTGGCTATTTCGGCAAGCACGCGTCGGACTTGAACGTGCCCGAGGCGGCGCTGCTCGCCGGTCTGGTGAAGTCGCCGTCGAGCTATGCGCCCACCGTCAGCCGTGAGCGAGCGATGACGCGCCGCAACATCGTGCTCCAGGCGATGCTCGAATCGAACGCCATCGATCAAGCCGCCTGGAAATCGGCCAGAGCGTCGAAGCTGGTGCTGCACGATACGCTGCGCTCGGAAGAGCCGCACGGCCAGTACTTCAAGGAGCAGGTGCGCCGCGAAATCGTGGACCGTTTCGGCTGGCAGCGTGTGTATCAAGGCGGGCTGCGGGTGTTCACCACCATCGACATGCCGACACAGGTTGCGGCGGAAACCGTCGTCGCCGATCAGTTGAAGGTGCTCGACGAGAAGCGTGCCGCGTGGCAGGCAAAACGCGCGGCAGCACGCGCCAAAGCCGCGGACCCCAAAGCAGCCCATTCGCAAACACCGGCAGATGCCGTGCCCGCTGATCCGCTCCAGGCCGCGTTGATCGCGCTCGAGCCCGACACCGGCCACGTTCGAGCGATGGTCGGAGGCCGCGATTTCGAAGCCAGCAACTTCAACCGCGCCGTGCAGGCGAAGCGCCAGCCCGGGTCTGCGTTCAAACCGTTCGTGTACGCCACCGCGCTCGAAGCCGGGTATTCGCCCGCGAGTGTGGTCAGTCACCTCGACGAGTCGATCGCCACGCTGCAGGGCGCGTGGACGCCGGAGGACGAGCACTCCACCGCGACGTCGATGAGCCTCAGGACCGCGCTCCGCACGTCGAGTAATCGCGCTGCGGTGCGGCTGCTGCAGGAAGTCGGCATCCCACGCGCGGTCGAGAACGCGAAGAACATGGGGATCGGCGACGTGCCGAGCGTCCCGTCGCTCGCGCTTGGCTCCGGCGAGGTCACGCTGCAGTCGATGACCGCGGCGTATGCCGCGTTCGAAAACCACGGCCTGGTGCCGCAGCCGATCCTCATCAGGCGCGTCGAAGATCTCGACGGCACTGTGCTGTACGAATCGCAGGACTCGTCAACGCGCGCCATCAGCGACACGACGGCATTCATGATGTCCTCGATGCTGGCCGACGTCATCAACGCAGGCACCGGCAGCCGCGCGCGCAGCCTCGGTTTCACCCTGCCGGCCGCAGGTAAGACCGGCACGACCAACGACTTCAACGACGCGTGGTTCGTCGGCTACACCACGAAGCTGGTGACCGGTGTGTGGGTGGGCTTCGATCAGCCGCACACGATTTTGCCGGGTGGATTCGCCGCGGACGTCGCGGTGCCGATGTGGGCGAAGTTCATGAAGATCGCGACCCGCGACGACAAGCCCGAGTGGCTCGAGGCGCCGGCCGGCATCACCACGGCGAGCGTCTGCCGTTTGTCGGGCAAGCTCGCGACCGACGGCTGCCAGGACGCCCAGGTCGTGAGCCCAACCGGGCAGCTCGAACGCCGGTCGATGGTATATACCGAGTACTTCGCCCGTGGCACCGAGCCCACAGCGATCTGCGATCAGCATCCGACCCACGGTCTGATGACGAAGCTGGCCGGCTTCTTCGGCGCGACCGAGAAACCGGCGGCCCCACCGCCGCGGGCCGACGATGTGTTTGTGCCGGGGTCGAATGCGGCCAACACGGTCGTCCCGGCGGTCGACGATCCGCCGGCCGCCCAGCCAAAGAAGAAGCGCGGCTTCTGGTCCCGCCTGTTCGGCGGCGGCAAGAACGATGCGGTGGAGAAGCAGGACGCCACGCCGTCACCGAAGAAGAAAAGCGGCGGCTAGCGCGTGGTAGCATGCCGCTACCGTGCCTTTCCGGGACGTCATCGGCCACAACCGTTTGATCGACCTGCTGGCGCGATCTGTTGCCGGCAGTTCGCTGCCGCCGAGCCTGATCCTGGCCGGACCGTCCGGCATCGGTAAACGCCTCGCGGCCCTTTCCGTCGCCCAGGCGCTCAACTGTCTGAACCCGGACCTCCACAGTTCAAAGTTCGATGCCTGCGGTGTCTGCGCGGCGTGTGCTCGGATCGCGCGCGGTGTGCATCCTGACGTGATGCTGCTCGTGCCTGGCGACAACGGCAGCATCAAAATCGATCAGGTGCGCGACGTCATCGACCGCGCGCAATACCGGCCATTTGAAGGACGTCGCCGCGCCGTCATCATCGACGAGGCCGACACCCTGGTCGCCGCGGCGCAGAACTCGCTGCTCAAGACCCTCGAAGAGCCGCCTCCTTCCTCGGTGTTCATGCTGGTGACTTCACGTCCGGACGTGTTGCTGCCGACGGTCCGTTCGCGTTGCCCGCAGCTTCGTTTCCGGCCGCTGACCGCTGACGATATCGCGCGGGCGCTGGTCGCGCGAGGCTACAGCGAGACCGAAGCGCGTGCGGTGGCGGCGACCGCGGACGGCAGCCTCGGACGCGCGCTCGAGGCGAGCGCTGACGAACTGGTGGATGCGCGCGACGTCGCGCAGCGCGTCCTCGCCGAGGTGTCGTCGGCGCGCGACGCCGGGCGGCGGCTGGAGAGCGCGAAGGAACTGCTCGCGAAGACCGGCGCCGGCGGCGCGACCGATCGCGACCACCTGTCAACCCACTTGCGGGCGATGTCGTCCCTGCTTCGCGACGTGGAAGTTCTGGCCACGGGTGCTGACGCTCGCGTGCTCGCCAACCCCGACGTCCAGCCCGAGCTCGAACGGCTCGCGGGCGTCTATCAGGGCGAGCGCGGCAGACAGGCGTTTACCGCGGTCGACGAGGCGCTGGCCGCACTGCAGCGCAATGCCGGCGTCAAACTGGTCGCGGACTGGCTGGTCCTGCAGCTCTGAGGCATCAGCCATGGCCATCCCGAATTCCGCCCCGCTCGTCGCCGTCAAGCTGACACCGGTCGGGCGAGTCCAGACATTCCTGCCAGCCGACGCCGCCGGGGTGACGCCCAGGCCTGGCGATCGCGTGGTCGTTCAGAACGAGTCCGGCACCGCCATCGGCACAGTGGTTCGGGCCATTCCTCAACTCGACGCCAGGCGGCGTCCGGCCGCCGATTCGCCGCAGAAGGTGGTCCGGCTGGCGACGCGAGAGGACGTGGTTGCGCGGCTGAAACACCAGCATCGTGAGCAGGAGGCGCATCGCATCGCCTTACTCAAGATCCGCGAGCGCGGTCTCGGCATGAAGCTGGCGCGCGTCGAGCAGGCGTTCGACGGATCGAAGCTGGTGTTTTTCTTCACCGCAGACGGGCGCGTCGACTTCCGCGATCTCGTACGCGAGCTGGCCGCGGAATTCCGGACGCGCATCGAGATGCGGCAGATTGGCGTGCGCGACGAGGCGAAGTTGTACGGCGGCTACGGCAGCTGCGGTCGCCCGCTTTGCTGCACGACGTTCCTGCAGTCGTTCGAGCCGGTCTCGATCAAGATGGCCAAACAGCAGGATCTCAGCCTTAATCCGTCGAAGCTCTCGGGCCTGTGCGGCCGGCTGAAATGCTGCCTGCGTTACGAACTGCCCAACGCGAAGGGCGTCGTTCACGGCGGCTGCGGCGACGAAGGTGGCTGCAGCAACCCCTCGGGCTGCGGCTCTGGCGGATGTGGCACGGGTGGATGCGGATCGTGCGGGCATTGAAACAGTCGTCAGTCATCAGTCATCAGTCATCAGTCGTCAGTCATCAGTCGTCAGTCATCAGTCGTCAGTCGTCAGTCAGCTGACGCCAATCTGAAATCAATCTGAAATCTGAATTCTTGACTCTGAAATCTCAAGGTTGTTGGACTTGATGAAGCCTGTCGTTGCGCTCACGGTCGGTGATCCCGCGGGCATTGGTCCTGAAATTTCGGCCAAGGCAGCGGCGGACCCGCGCGTGCTCGCCGTCTGCGATCCGGTGCTGTACGCGCCCGACCGCATCGAGGTGGCTCCGGGCGTGTTGAGTGCGCTCGCCGGCCGCGTCGCATACGACGTCATTGTCCGGGCGGTTGGTGACGCACAGCGCGGCGTCGTGCAGGCGATTGCGACTGCTCCGATAAACAAGGAAGCGTTCCGGCTCGCAGGCGTGCCGTGGAACGGCCACACCGATCTGCTCGCGCACCTCACCGGATCGAGCCACGTTGCCATGATGTTCGAATCCGAAGCGCTTCGCGTCGTGCTGGCGACGGTCCACATCCCGCTGGCCGACGTGCCTCGTGCCTTGACGAGGGCGTCGCTCGAGGCGACGATCGATCTGACGGCGAGGGAGCTGCCGCGCTTCGGTGTGGCGCGTCCTCGTATCGCGGTCGCCGGGCTGAACCCGCACGCCGGCGAACACGGGCTGTTCGGCGGCGAAGAACAATCGGCGATCAGGCCGGCGATCGACGCTTGTCGGACACGCGGCATCGAGGTCTCCGGGCCGTTCCCGGCCGACACGGTGTTCGTCCGCGCCCGCCGCGGCGAGTTCGATGTCGTGGTGGCGTGCTACCACGACCAGGGACTGATTCCGGTCAAACTCGTGGCCTTCGGGCAGGCCGTGAACGTCACGCTGGGACTGCCGATCGTCCGCACGTCGGTTGACCATGGCACCGCATTCGACATCGCGGGTAAGGGCGTCGCCGACCCGGAGAGTATGATTGCGGCAGTGCTGCTCGCGGCCAGGCTGGCCACGGTGAAAACTTGAACGTTCAAGTGTGAAGTCTGAAATCTGAATTCTTAAATCTGAAATTCCAGAGCCCGACATGTCCGCCGCCGAACTGACAGAGCGCGAAAAAGCGCAGAAGAGCATCGCCGAAAATCGCAAGGCGTTCCACGATTTCCACCTGCTCGAGTCATTCGAGGCGGGGCTGGTGCTGCTCGGGACCGAAGTGAAGGCGATCCGCGAAGGGCGGGTCAACCTGCGCGACAGCTTCGCACGCGTCGAGGACAACGAGGTGTTCCTCTACAACGTCAACATCAGTCCCTACAGTCACCGCGGCTACGCCGATCACGAGCCGCTGCGCCGCCGCAAGCTGCTGCTGCACCGCTCCGAGATCCGCAAGCTGATTGGCAAAACCGTCGAAAAAGGGATGACGCTGGTGCCGGTGCGTCTCTACTTCAAGGACGGACGCGTCAAGGTCTCGATCAGTCTCGCCAAGGGCAAGAAGGACTACGACAAACGCGAGACGGTCAAGCGGCGCGAAGCCGATCGCGAGACGCGCGCCGCGGTCAAGTCGCACCGCTAGGCTAGAGCGGTTGGATCCGAACGCGGGCGCCCGACGGTCATTCCGGCCGCCACCCGCGGTGACCGGGACCGCTTCTAATTCGCGCGAACCGGCGGGCGCCGGATCGATCACAGGCCCAATTCGACTACTGCCGTCGGCCGGTGTGGGTGGCGATCCCGCGTCCCTCGGCCCTCGCGCGCGCAGGCGACAGCCGTCACCCGCGTCGGTCGGCACACCAGAACCGGCGCCGCCGATTCGCCACCAGCCGACGGATCACCTGGACGCCCAGCTGATTGTCAGATGTCGCGCGGATCATCCCAGGCGCCGGGCCCATCGAGAGTGTGCGGCCGACCGACACGGGTGACGCGCGAGCGGCCGGGGACGCGGGAGCGTCACCCACACCGGACGGCGGCGCCCAGAGACGGTGTTCGTTCTGCCGCATCAATCGGACGGGGCTCGGTTCGCGAAGGGTCCGAAGCCGATGCGACAGCGAAACGAAAAACGCTCGAGCCGTTCCGTCCCACTGACCGCGATAGAATAGCCGCCATGCGGGTGCCGCTGCTCGACCTTCAGGCGCAATATCAGCCGATTCGCGACCAGATTCTCGCGGCGGTGACGCGCGTCTCGCGACAGCCAGCGCTTCATCATGGGGCCGGAGGTCGATGCGCTCGAACGCGAACTCGCGTCGATGCTCGGTGTCCGCCACGCCGTTTCGGTGTCATCGGGAACCGACGCGCTGCTGCTCGCGCTGATGGCGCTCGGCGTCAAGGCCGGCGACGAGGTGGTGACGACGACGTTCTCGTTTTTCGCGACGGCGGGAGCGATCGTCCGCGTCGGGGCGCGCCCGATCCTGGTCGACATCGATCCGGTGACATTCAACATCGATGCGGCGCAGGTCGCGGCGGCGATCACCCCGCGCACGAAGGCGATCATCCCGGTTCATCTCTTCGGTCTCGCCGCGGCAATGGATCCGATCATGGACGCCGCGAACCGCGCCGGCGTCCCCGTGATTGAGGACGCGGCTCAGGCCATCGGCGCGACCTACCAGGGCCGTCCGCTCGGCGGCATCGGGGCCTGCGGATGTTTTTCATTTTTTCCGAGCAAGAACCTCGGCGCCTTCGGCGACGCCGGCCTGCTCACGACCAACGATTCGGCGCTGGCCGAGCGTGCCGCCCTTCTGCGCAACCACGGCATGCAGCCGAAGTACTACCATCACCTGGTCGGCGGAAATTTCCGGATGGACGCGATCCAGGCTGCCGTCCTGCGCGTCAAGGCGCCGCACCTCGCCCGGTGGAGTGACGCTCGTCGCGCCAACGCCGCCCGCTATAGAGATCTCTTCCGTGCCGCCGGACTCGATCAATCGGTACGGCTGCCGGCCGAGTCGGCCGATCGCGCGCACATCTTCAATCAGTTCGTGATCCGGACGGCCGAGCGCGACGCGCTCAAGCAGCATCTGGACGCACACGGCATCGGCAACGAGATCTACTATCCGGTGCCGTTCCACCTGCAGCCCTGTTTTGCGGACCTCGGCTACGGCCGCGGCGCATTCCCGCACGCCGAGCGCGCCGCAGACGAGTGTCTCGCGATTCCGATATACGGCGAATTGACCGAGGCGCAACAGCAGTCGGTCGTATCCGTCATCGGCCAGTTCGTCCACCGCAACGTCGGAGCGACCCGGTGATAAAGACCACGTCCACTCCGGCGCCTCCGAGCCGCTGGCCCGGCGTGACCACGCAGATCTTCATCGGCCTGCTCCTCGGCATCATCGTCGGCGTGTTCTTCCCGGCCTTCGGTGTTGGGGTGAAGCCGCTGGCCGATGCGTTCCTGCGCCTGATCAAGATGATCATCGCGCCGCTGATCTTTGCAACGCTGGTGGTCGGCATTGCCGGCACCGGCGACCTGAAGTCGATGGGCCGGATCGGATTCAAGGCGATTCTGTATTTCGAAGCGGCGACGACGGTAGCGTTGTTCATCGGCCTGGCGCTGGTGAACATTTTCCAGCCGGGCGCGGGTCTGGCGATTCCGATCGGCGCCGACACCACCGCCGCTCAGGCGATGGTGCAGAACCAGCAGCACGCGTGGGACATCTTCCTGCACCTGTTTCCGACGTCGGTCATCGACGCCATGGCGCGCGGCGACATCCTCCAGCTCGTGGTGTTCTCGATGTTCTTCGGGATCGCCGTGGCATCGATCGGCAAGAAGGGGCAGCCGATTCTGGACGTGCTCGACAGCACGGCTCAGGCGATGTTCAAGGTCACCGGCTACGTGATGGCGTTCGCGCCAGTCGGCGTCTTCGCCGCGATTGCCGCGACGGTCGGCGCCAAGGGTCTCGCGATTCTCTTTACGCTCGGCAAGCTGATTGCGTTGATGTACTTCGGGCTGACGATCTTCGTCCTTGTGGTCGTTGGCGGCGTGTCGTATCTGATTCGGGTGCCGTTTCTGACCTTCGCGAAAGCCATTCGCGAGCCGTTCCTGATCGCGTTTTCGACCGCCAGTTCTGAAGCCGCGCTGCCGAAGGCGCTCGAGATAATGGAGCAGTTCGGCGTGCCGAAGCGGATTGTCGCCTTCGTGCTGCCGACCGGCTACAGCTTCAACCTCGACGGCACCACACTGTACCTGTCGCTGGCGAGCGTGTTCGTTGCGCAACTCGCCGGGGTGCCGATGACCTTCGGCCAGCAGCTCGTCATGATGCTGACGCTGATGCTCACGAGCAAAGGCGTCGCCGGCGTGCCCCGCTCCGCCCTGGTCGTGCTGACCGCGACGCTCACCCAATTCTCGTTGCCGCTCGAGGGGGCGGCAATTCTTCTGGGGATCGATCAGATCATGGACATGGGTCGCACCGCCGTCAACGTCATGGGCAATTGCATTGCCGCGGCGGTCGTGGCGCGTTGGGAAGGCGTGTTCGACGACGAGCAGATGAGAGCGTTTGCGTCGGACCGGGGATCCAGGGCCGCCTGATGCGGATTGCCGTGGTCGGAGCGGCGGGTCAGCTGGCAGCGGCAGTCGTGTCCGAGTGCCGTGCCGGCCACGAGGTCGTGACGTTCTCGAGGTCCGAGCTCGACGTCTGCGACGATCGCGCGGTGGCGGCGGCGATGGATCGCGCGCGGCCCGACGTCATCGTCAACGGCGCAGCGTTCAACGACGTCGATGGCGCCGAGGACCGTCCGGTCGAGGCCCTGAACCTCAATGCCTTTGCGGTTCGGGCGCTGGCGGCGGCGGCGCGCGCCCAGCGCGCGGTGCTCGTCCACTACAGCACCGATTTCGTATTCGACGGGCAGGCGACGACACCGTACACGGAAGACGAGAAGCCGAGCCCTCGCAGTACTTACGCGATGTCGAAACTGCTTGGTGAGTGGTTCGCGCTCGATGTGCCTGGCTCATTCGTGCTGCGCGTCGAAAGCCTGTTCGGCCGCGCGCCGGATGCGGGGCCTGAAAAGGGCAGTGTCGCCGGGATTGTGCGCGCGCTGAAGGCAGGCGGTACCCCGAAGGTGTTTGCCGACCGGACGATCACACCGACGTACATACCCGATGCCGCGCGCGCGACGCGAGTGCTGATCGAATCTGCGGCGCCGTCCGGGTTGTATCACTGCGTGAACTCCGGACGCTGCACCTGGTTCGAGTTCGCTCAGGAGCTGGCCAGGCGATTGGGCGTCGAGCCCCGGCTCGAGCCCGTCCGCTTCACGGATATGAAGCTCCGCGCGCCGCGGCCGCTTTATTCCGCGCTGTCCAACGACAAGCTTCGGCACGCCGGTGCAGAGATGCCTTCATGGCAGGACGGACTGCGCCGGTACGTCGAGCGCCTCGGATCGGCCTGAAAGGCCTACGACAGGGTCTCCTCGACGAGGTCGCTCACCATCTCGCCGACGGCGAGGCACGACGTCAGTCCTGGCGAATCGATCCCCGAGGCCTGCACCACCGCCGGATTCTCGCGATCGCGCCGGATCATGAAGTCCGCGAATGACTCGGTCGGTGGGTGAAGTTTGGCGCGGATGCCGCTGCCGGACAGTCGCAGGTCGTCGATCGTAACGCCGTCGATCAGGCGGCGTGCCGACTCCGCGAACGACTCGAGCGGCTCGCGATCGTTTTCGTAGTCGTCTTTCCGATCCTGATAGCGAATCGTCGGCCCCAGCCACACCTGTCCGCCGGTGGTGCGGACCAGGTGAACACCCAGGCCATGACCGGACGCGTGCGGCAGTGGATAGACCAACGCATTCACCAGCGAGCGTTTAGCCGGTGTGAACTCCGCATATTCCCCGCGGCACGGATAGATTGTGAACGCCTCTCCGCCGAGCATCCGCGACACATCGTCGGCATAAAGTCCGGCGGCGTTGACCACGACGCGCGCGAGGATGGTCTCGCGTTCGGTGATCAGCACCATGCCATCCTGGTGACGGTCGGCGCCCTCGAGACGCGTGCCGGGAAGAACCATCACTCCGGCGTCGGCGCCGGTTCGAAGCAACGCCTTCACCAGCTCCTCGGCGTTGACGACTCCGCTGTCCGGCGACCACAGCGCGAACCGGGTGTTGACCGCGGGCTCACGGGCGACGATGAATGCGCGGTCGACAAGGGTCAGACCGGTGACGCCGTTGCCGTTGCCCCGCGCCTGCAGGGCCTCAAGTTGACGAACCTCGTGCTCGTCGTGCGCCACGACCAGCTTGCCGCACCGCTGGTGCGGCACGTTGTGCTCGGCGCAGAACTCGTACAAGCGACGGCGGCCGTCGACACAGAGCCGAGCCTTGAGCGATCCTGCCGGATAGTAGAGGCCGGCATGGATGACCCCGCTGTTGTGGGTGCTGGTGTCCATGCCCGGCCGCGGATGCCGTTCGAGGACACAGACCGATCGTCCGCGCCCGGCAATCGCCCGCGCTGAAGCCAGGCCGCTCACGCCTCCGCCAATCACCGCTACGTCAATGCGCTCCATCGTCCCCGTACCGTCGCCAGTTTCGCGCGTCCGGATCAGATCCGGTAGCCGACGATAGCGTAATCGAGATGTGTGAACATCAGGTTGTTGAGGACGACCGCATTGGCGTTGACGGTGTGCGCGATTCGAGTCAGCGCGGTGGACGTCGGGTCGGTTGACGTCAGCACGTCTGCCGGCAGGTCGATGGTCTTCATCTTCACCGCGTCGGGAACCGGCGCGCTGTAGCGGATCTCGACGCGCTCGAATCCGCTGGCGCGCGCCAGATACTGCAGTGTCTCCGGATGGACCGGACGCACGTGGGTGAAGTCCCGAATGTAGCTGCTGAAAAACGCCAGCCAGCACGCGGCGTTGATCGTCTCGAGGACGATTGGTCCACCGGGCACGAGCGTCCGGGCGGCTTCGTCGAGCAGCCGCATCAGGTACGGCGGTTCGAGGTGTTCGACGACCTGTGTGGCGATCAGGCCGCCGAGCGTTGCATCCGGCAGCGACCGCAGGTACGAGACCGCGTCCGTGTGGGTCGCGTCCAGTCCACGATCCCGGGCAACCGCGACCATCTCGGCGTTCGTGTCGATTCCGCGCGCGCTGATGCCCGACGCCTTCAGCGCCGCTAGGAACTCGCCGCGTCCGCAGCCGACATCGAGGACGTTCGATCGTCCTTCGAAGATCGGCAGGTAGGCGCGCAAACGGTCCGCGATCACCTCGTCCGAGCCGCGAAACTGATCTTCGAAGCCGACGTACCTGAGGTCGTCACTCGCTGCAACGATGTGGGGACTCGGCGCTGGGGGTTCGGGGCTCCGGACTGAGGACTGCTGACTGAGGACTGACGGCTGAGGACTAATGACTGACGACTGAAGACTGACGACTGACGACTGAGGACTGACGACTGGCGACTGAAGACTGAGGACTGTTCGCCGCAGAGCTTCCATCGCCCGCTGCAGGACGCCTACCTGCGTGCGCAACTCACTGACGGCTGAGAGCGATCGGTCCACCGTGTCCAGTCGTGCGCCGGCTTCACCCGCGACCTGACGGTCCTTGCTCTCGACGAACGCGGTGATCTGCTGCAGGAAGACGATCAGCGCGGTGGCGACGCGATCGAAATCGGCCCGGGTGAGTTCGTGCCCGTCGGCGGCGATCACCGCCGCGTCGAGTGCGGTCAACGACTCGTTGTAGCGGCGGTCGGCGTCGCGCCGCGCGCGATCCACGACGTCGAGCGGTTCGCGATCCTCCGTAGTCATGCTAAAATTCCGTGGTTTATCATGTCCAAACGGGCCATTATCACCGGAATCACCGGGCAAGACGGATCCTACCTCGCCGAGTTGCTGCTCTCGAAGGGCTACGAGGTGTTCGGCACGGTCCGACGCTCGAGCGCGCCGAACCTCTGGCGCGTGCAGCACCTGCTCGATCGCATCACCATCAAGCCGGCTGACCTGCTCGATCAATTGTCGCTGATCCGCCTGGTCGACGAAGTCAGGCCGCAGGAGTTCTACAACCTCGCGGCGATGTCGTTCGTGCCGGCGTCGTGGGATCAGCCGATGCTGACCGGCGAGTTCAACGCCCAGGGCGTGACCCGCGTGCTCGAGGCCATTCGGCAGGTCGATCCCTCCATACGCATCTACCAGGCATCGTCGAGCGAGATGTTCGGCAAGGTCCGCGAAGTGCCGCAGACCGAGTTGACGCCGTTCTATCCACGCAGTCCGTACGGCGTGTCGAAGGTGTTCGCCCACTACATCACGGTCAACTACCGCGAGAGCTACAACCTGTTCGCGGTGTCCGGCATGCTGTTCAATCACGAATCGCCGCGCCGGGGCCTCGAGTTCGTCACCCGAAAGGTCACCGACGGTGTCGCCCGGATCAAGCTGGGACTGCAGAAAGGGCTCTCGCTTGGCAACCTGGACGCCAAGAGGGATTGGGGTTTTGCCGGCGACTACGTGCAGGCGATGTGGTTGATGCTGCAGCAGGAGCAGCCCGACGACTACGTCATCGCCACCGGCATCAGCCACTCGGTGCGCGACCTGGTTGACGTCGCGTTCGCGCACGTGGGCCTCGACTGGCGGGAACACGTGGCGCTCGATCCGAAACTGATTCGCCCGGCGGAAGTCGAGCACCTGATTGGCGACAGCAGCAAGGCGCGCACGCAGCTTGGGTGGAACCCGTCGGTGGATTTCCCGGCACTCATCAAGATGATGGTGGACGCCGATCTCGGCCGCGTCGCCGCGACGCCGCCGGGGCTGAGCAACCCATGACGGCCGCGCCTGTCATCACGACACTCCTCGATCGCATTCGTTCGAAACAGGCTCATGTCGGCGTCATCGGCCTGGGCTACGTCGGCCTCCCGCTGGCGGTGGAGCTCGCCCACGCCGGCTTCCACGTCACCGGATTCGACACCGACCCGAGCAAGACCTCGCAGATCAACGCGGGGAAAAGCTACATCCCCGACGTTCCCGAGGCTGACCTGGCCGCGTGCGTGCGCGCCGGCACGCTGAAGGCGACGACCGACATGCGGCAGCTCGGCGGGATGGACGCGATCGACATCTGCGTGCCCACGCCGCTGCGGAAGACGAAGGACCCCGATCTCTCTTACGTCGTGCTGGCGGTCGAGGCGGTGGCGGCGACCCTCAAAGCGGGTCAGCTGGTCATCCTCGAATCGACGACCTATCCGGGCACGACGGACGAAGTCGTGCAGCCGATGCTCGAAAAGGGTGGCTTGAAGGCCGACCAGGACTTCTTCCTGGCGTTTTCGCCCGAGCGGGTCGATCCCGGCAATCCGCAGTTCAACACCAAGAACATCCCGAAGATTGTCGGCGGCGTCGGCCCATCGAGCACGCAGGCGGCAGCCTCTCTTTACGGCGCGACCGTGCAGACCGTGGTGCCGGTCAGCTCGACGCGCGTCGCCGAAATGGTGAAGTTGCTCGAGAACACCTTCCGCGCGGTGAATATCGGTCTGGTCAACGAAATCGCGCTGATGTGCCACAAGATGGGCATCGGGGTGTGGGAAGTCATCGACGCGGCCAAAACCAAGCCGTTCGGCTTCATGCCGTTCTACCCTGGACCGGGCCTGGGCGGTCACTGCATCCCGATCGATCCGTTCTATCTGTCGTGGAAAGCGCGCCAGTCCGGCTTCGAGTGCCGCTTCATCGAGCTTGCCGGGCAGATCAACTCCTCGATGCCGCAGTACGTCGTTGAACGAGTCGCCGAAGCCTTGAACACCGTTCGCAAGCCGATCAACGGATCGCACGTGCACTTGATTGGCGTTGCCTACAAGCGCGACGTCAACGACATGCGCGAATCGCCGGCGCTCGACATTCTGGAGCTCCTGTCGAAACGAGGCGCGCGGGTGACCTACTCCGATCCGTTCGTGCCGGCCTTGAGGCATGACGGCCACGACCACTCGTCGGTCGACCTGCCGGCGGCGCTCGCGACGACTCCCGATTGCTGCGTGATCTGCACCGACCACAGCGGGTTCGACTACGACGCACTGCTCCAGAGCGGGACGCTGATCGTGGATACGCGCAACGCGCTCAAGCAGCATCAGAGCCCGTCGATCTTCCGCCTGTAGACCGCGGCGTCGTGCGGCCGCGCGATGTTCATGCCGAGCTTCCTGACCCGCCGCCATTTGACACTCCCAGGGTTCTGTACGACGATAACAGTGTTCATTTGGTGAACATTGTCGTTCACTGGCGTGAACGCAGGCGTCCCTCCGGCCTCGAGGCCGTGACCGAGAGAGCGGAAGCCCGCCGGCGATACGACAAATCCCTCACATGGACATCGAAGCCCGCCGCGACCTCCAGCTGCTCGAAGCCGTGGAGGAAAACGCTCGCGTGACTCAGCGCGGGCTCGCCACCCGCCTCGGCATCGCCCTGGGCCTGACCAACATCTACCTGAAGCGGCTGACGCGCAAAGGCTTCATCAAGTGCGTCAACGTGCAGCCAAACCGGATCACCTACCTCATCACCCCGAGCGGCACCGCCGAGAAGATGCGGTTGACTTACGAGTTCATGGACTACTCGCTGAAATTGTACGGTGAGGTACGTCAACATCTACGTGCGGTGCTGCAGGAACGCGCCCGCGGCAACGGTCACGTCGCCATTTTCGGGCGAGGTGAAGCGGCGGAGATCGCCTATCTGTCTTTACGGGAGCTGGGCCTCGAACCGCTGGCCTTCTTCGACCGGAGCAGCGGTCATTTTCTCGGCATGCCGGTGCGTTCGATCACGGAGCACAGGCAGGTGCCGTACGAACTGCTGGTCCTCGCCAGCTTCGACCGTCAGGGCACGGAGATGGACGACCTGATTCGGCTGGGGGTGCCGCGGGAGAAGATCCTGCCGCTGCGCCAGCCGACCGAGGCGGCAGGCGTGCCTTCCGGCGGATAGGTCGACAGCAGGCGCCGGGCGCACGTGGGTTTGCGCTGACGGCGAAACGTCACCAAGAATGAACGGAGAGAACCAGGTGGGCTTCTGGAGCGAGAAGCGAGTGACCGTCACCGGCGGCGCCGGATTCCTCGGCGCGGCTGTCGTGCGGCAGCTGGAACAACGCGGATGTACCGCGATTGCCATCCCACGCTCGCGTGACTACGACCTCGTGAAGAACGACGAGGTCGATCGGTTGTATCGAGAGACCAGGCCCGACGTGCTGATTCACCTCGCGGCGCAGGTTGGTGGCATTGGCGCGAACCAACGGAACCCCGGTGAATTCCTGTACTCGAATCTGATGATGGGCGTTAACGTCATCGAGCAGGGCCGCCTGCACGGTGTCGCCAAGCTGGTGCTGATCGGCACGGTCTGTTCCTATCCGAAACACACCCCGGTTCCGTTTCGCGAAGAGGATCTCTGGAACGGCTATCCGGAAGAAACCAACGCACCATACGGTCTGGCCAAGAAGATGAACCTCGTGCAGGCACAGGCCTATCGACAGCAATACGGCCTCAACGCCATTTTTCTGATGCCGGTCAATCTCTATGGGCCGCGCGACAACTTCGATCCGCAGAGTTCCCACGTAATCCCCGCCTTGATCCGGAAGTGCGTCGAAGCCAACGATGGCGGGTTGAAGCAAGTCAGCGTCTGGGGGTCAGGCAGCGCGACCCGTGAGTTTCTCTACGTCGACGACTGCGCCGAGGGGATCGCACTGGCGGCCGAGCGCTACGACGGTGCCGGCCCCATCAACCTGGGGTCCGGCCAGGAAATCGACATCAAGCAACTGGCCGCGACCATCGGCAGGCTGACCGGATTCACGGGTCAGTTCGAGTGGGATACGTCGAAACCGGACGGTCAGCCCCGCCGGCGTCTGGACACCACCAAGGCCCGTCTCGAGTTCGGGTTCGAGGCCAGGACTGACTTCGAAACCGGCCTCGCCGCCACCGTCGATTGGTTCAAGGGCACGCGATAGTGCAACTGCTTGCCAGATACTTCCTCGCCGCGCTGGCCATTTCGCTTGGCGCCACACCGGTCTGCCGGCTGATCGCGCGGCGTCTGGGCTTCGTCGCCAGGCCGCGCGAGGAGCGCTGGCACAGGCAGCCGACGGCGATGTTCGGCGGGGTAGCGATTGCGCTCACGACCCTTGTGCTCGGTCTGACGCTGTCGCCGGACGCGCGGGTGTGGCAGTTGATGGGTTGTGGCTTCCTGATGGCCGCTTTTGGTCTGGTAGACGATGTTCTGCCGTTGAAGGCCTCAACCAAGCTGATCGCGCAGATCATGCTGGCGTCGGCGCTCGTGTTCTTCGGCCTGCGCCTGCATTGGACCGGATCGATGGTCGGCGATGCGATGCTGACGCTGTTCTGGATCGTCGGCATCACCAACGGATTCAACCTGCTCGACAACATGGACGGTCTCTGCGCCGGCACGACGCTGATCGCCGGGCTCTTCCTGCTGCTCGGCATTGTCCATCAGTCCGGCTCGACCCCGTCGGCCGCGTATCTGGCTGCGCTGCTCGGCGCCACGACAGGGTTCCTCGTCTACAACGTCCATCCGGCGTCGATCTTCATGGGCGACACCGGCAGTCTGTTCCTCGGATTGAATCTCGCCGCACTCACGCTCGTGAACGGCCAGACCGGCGTCCGCTCGAGCGGCATCGTGTCGATCGTCGCCGGTCCGGTCCTGCTGCTGCTGATCCCGATTTTCGACACGACGCTGGTGACGGTGATGCGCCTGCTGTCGGGCCGCAGACCTTCACAGGGCGGGCGGGATCACAGTTCGCACCGCCTGGTCGCGATCGGCTTGCCGGAATCGACCGCGGTCGCAGTGTTGTGGGCGTTGGCGATCTTCGGCGGGGTGATCGCGTTATCGCTGCAGATGGCCGATCAGAGCTGGTCCTGGCTGCTGGTCTCGATATTCGTCCTCGCCATGATCATCTTCGCGGTCTACCTTGCGCGGATCCGGGTCTACGACGACGCAGAGATCGAAAAAGCCTCGGCCACGCGATTGACGCCGCTGGTCGCCGACTTCATGTACAAGCGGCGCGTCGCCGAGGTGCTGCTCGACTTGTGCCTGATTCCTGTCGCCTACTACAGCGCGTACCATCTGCGATTCCCTGAGCCCGCGGTCCTGCTGGTGAACTACCCGTTTTTCATCGAGTCACTACCGATCGTCGTCGCCTCTCAGTTGATCGCGCTGTTCGTGGTTGGCGGTTACCGCGGGACCTGGCGATTCTTCGGTTTGATGGACGCGATCGTGTTTGCCAAGGGTGTGTTGCTGGGTACGGCAGCGGCCATCATCACGCTCGTGTTCATGTATCACTTTGCGAGCTATTCGCGCGAAGTGTTCGTCATCTACGCGGCGCTGATCATGTTGCTGCTGGTTGGCACTCGGGCCTCGTTCAGGGTCGTCGGCGAGTTCATCCTCCGCCGCAATACCGCCGGCGAACGATGCGTGATTTACGGTACCGGCGGGGCGGCGCTTTCGACGATTCGGGAAGCCTTCGGCGAGGTGCGGCCCAAGATCGTCGGCTTCATCGATGACGATCCGGTGCATCGGAACACCCGGGTCGGCGGCTACTCGGTGCTCGGCGACTACCTCCAGCTGGTGTCGATGATCGAACGCCACGACATCGACTGTGTCGTGGTGAATACGCATCTGGTGGCAGTCGAACGCATGCAGGAACTCGAGCGCCGGTGCGCCGCGCACGAAGTCGATCTGCTGAGCCTGCGACTGCACCTGACACGGCCCTCGACCGAAGCGTCGGAGGCGGGATCCCCCCTTTCACCGCGCGGGTAAGCGGCTCCAATAGAGCCGCGCCAATCGTCCAGCCGAACGCCACCGCGCCAGCGTACCGAGTTCCGCCGCGATCTGAAGGTCGTGGTCGTAGCGCTCGTTCCCACTCCGTGCGCGCTGATTCGGATCAGAGCCGATCGGATCGGTTGAGGTGTCGGCGCAGTTCAGCGATGGACGTTTCGAGCGCGGCCAGCCGCTGGTCGAAGGCCACGACCCGATCGGCCGTGTCGCGGTCGTGCTGCTCGCGGCGGGCGTCGCGAGCCAGCAGCGCCTCCGAACGCTTCATCAATTCGTCGGCGACGGCGTTGATTGCTCCGGACAGCCCGCGCAGCAGGCCCGCGACGTCTCGATCGCGGGTGTCCACGTAGGGCGTGATCTGCTGGAGAAACACGACCAGCAGACTCTGAAAGCGAATCAGCTCCTCGAGTTGCGTCCGCACGACCGCCAGCGTGCTGTCGATCGACTCGCGTGTCTGCCGGTCGATTGGAACGTTGCGGTTGAGGTGTTCGACCAGCGCCGAATTGAACGCCTGCTGCTGTTCGACGATCGGCGCTACTGCCTGTCGCACTGCGGCCACGAACCGGCGCTTCAGGCCGCCGCTGGCTGAAGGGGCGTCAATCTTCCACAGATGGTTGAGCGGCGTGATCTGCTGTTCGTCGGGGCCGGGAGGCGGGTGCGGAAAATCCGCCGGCAACTGCTGGATGGCGCCGTCGAGTCGGGTGAGCGCGTCGTTGTAGAGGCGGTCGGCCTCGGCGCGCAGCGCCGCGAGACGCGGCAGATCGTCTCGCAGGTCCTGTTCCGGCCGTACGCTGCCGGAGTCGTCGTGACCGGCGTTTCTGTCAGCGGCCAACCAACCCCTCGACCGGGCTGCTCGCGTTCGCGTACATCCTGCGCGGAATGCGGCCGGCCAGATATGCCAGTCGTCCCGCCCGAACCGCCAGCTTCATCGACTCCGCCATCGCGACCGGATGTTGCGCACCAGCGATCGCCGTGTTCATCAGCACGCCGTCGGCGCCGAGCTCCATCGCCAGCGCGGCGTCGGACGCGGTGCCGACGCCGGCGTCCACGATGAGCGGCACGCGCGCGAACTCGCGGATGATGCGGATGTTGTTCGCGTTCTGGATGCCGAGGCCGGATCCGATCGGCGCCCCGGCGGGCATCACCGCTGAGGCTCCCGCATCCTCCAGTTTGCGACAGGCGATCGGATCGTCGTTGGTGTAGGGCAGGACGACGAATCCTTCGCGCACCAGAATCCGCGTCGCTTCGATCAACGCTTCGTTGTCGGGAAACAGCGTGCGCTCGTCGCCGATCACCTCGAGCTTCACCCAGTTCGACAGGCCGGCCTCTCGCCCGAGGCGCGCGGTCCGCACCGCTTCCTCGGCGGTGAAGCAGCCGGCGGTGTTCGGCAGGATGAAATACTTCGATGTATCCACGAAATCGAGCAGCGATTCCTTGCTGCGGTCGGAGATGTTCACGCGCCTGACCGCAACCGTGATCATCTCTGCGCCCGAGGCGTCGTGCGCCTGCACCATGACCGCGGGCGAGGAGTACTTGCCGGTGCCGACGATGAGACGCGAGTTGAAGGTTTTATCGGCGATTGTAAAGGGATCCATCGATCTATCCACCGCCCACGAAGTTGACGATCTCGACCTCGTCGCCGGCCCGGACGGTGGTCTCGGCGAACGTGTCGCGCTTGAGCACCACCAGATTGAGCTCGACGGCGACGCGACGAGGATCGATCTCGAGCTGCGTCAGCAGCTCCGTCACGGTCAAAGGCCCGGCGACATCGAAGCTGTCGCCATTCAGCGTGATTTGCAAGTTCAGCAGCTCATTCTAGTGCATCGAGCCGGTGTGGATCTGCTCACGGACCAGTTTGGAGTCGGCAGCAGCGCGCGGAAACGCACGGGTTTCGGAATGGTCGGGATGGCGAAGGTCGAATTTACAGCTGCCCGTTCGCAGTTTCGGATAAAGATCGAACGGTGGGACTTGATCGCGCCGCTCTCATCGCGCAGTACCGCCGGAACCGCGCCCGCTCGCGGGAGCTCTTCGACCTGCTCGCGCCGGAGGCCTACTACAGCAAGCCGATCGCGCTTCGTCATCCCATCGTGTTCTACGAAGGACACCTCCCGGGCTTCAGCTTCAACACGCTGATCAAGAACGGGCTGGGCCGTCCCAGTATCGATGGCCAGCTCGAGACGCTGTTCGCACGCGGCATCGACCCGCACGAAGGGTCGAGTGGGTCTACTGGGCCGGGTGGGCCTAGCGGGTCTGGTAAGCCGGGTGAGTCGGGCGGGGCAGCGCCTGCTGACGATCGCGGCGGGTGGCCCGAACGCGAGGTCGTTCATCGGTTCGCTGCGGAAGCGGATCGTCAGCTCGTCGATGCACTGACCCACGCGGATCTCGATCGTCCTGGCCACACGCTCCTCGATCGCGGCGCGGCCGTGTTCACGATCCTCGAACACGAGGCGATGCACCAGGAGACGCTGCTCTACATGTGGCATCGCCTGCCGTTTTCCCAGAAGCGAAAACCTGCGAACTATCGTCCCCGGACCGAGGGCGTCGTGCCGCCGGCTGAATGGATCACGATTCCGGCTGGCTGCGCGACGCTTGGCGCGGATCGCGACGCGCTCGCCTTTGGCTGGGATAACGAGTCGCCGTCGCTCGTCGCCAATGTCGCGTCGTTTTCGATCGAGCGCCACGACGTGACCAACGCGCGGTTTCTCGAGTTCGTCGAAGCCGGCGGGTACGCGGAACCTCGATGGTGGCGTCCCGAGGACTGGCAATGGGTGCAACAGGAACGGGTCACACACCCGCTGTTCTGGGAGCGGACCAGTGCCGGTGGGAGCTGGTTCTGGCGCGGGATGTTCGAGCTGATTCCTTTGCCGCCGGCCTGGCCGGTGTACGTGAGCCAGGCAGAAGCGTCGGCCTATGCTCGCTGGCGCGGCGCCCGTCTTCCGACCGAGGCGGAGTTTCAGCGCGCTGCCTACGGCTCGCCCGCGGGAGAACGGCGTCATCCGTGGGGAGAGGCGGAGCCGTCCGCGGAGCACGGTGTGTTCGATTTCAGCAGCTGGGATCCCGAAGCCGCCGGCAGCCATCCCGCCGGCGCGAGCGCCTGGGGGGTCGAGGATCTGGTCGGCAACGGCTGGGAATGGACGGCGACGCCGTTCGCGCCGTTCCCGGGCTTTCATGCGATGGCTTCCTATCCTGAGTATTCGGCGGATTTCTTCGACGGCGAACATTTCGTCATGAAAGGGGCGTCGCCAGCCACGGCCCGCGAGTTGCTGCGGCCGACGTTCCGTAACTGGTTTCGCGCCCGGTACCCCTATGTCTACGCCACATTTCGCTGCGCCCGATAGCACCACCGCCGAGGCGTCGCTCGTCAGCGACGTCCATTACTACCTGAACCTGACGCCGAGGCAGTTGCCGTCGCGGTACTTTTATGACGCGCTGGGCTCGGCGCTGTTCGAAGCGATCTGCCAGTTGCCCTGGTACCGCATCACCCGCGCCGAACAGCGGCTGCTCGCCAGTCACGGCCGCGAAATTCTCTCCCGGCTCGAGCCCTTGAGGACGCTGGTCGAGCTCGGACCAGGGAGTGGGGAGAAGCTGGCGTCGCTGATCGGCACGGGCAGGAGCCGCCGCTCGCCGCTCACGGTCCACCTGGTGGATGTGTCCGCCGCCGCCCTCGACCTCGCGCACCGCACGCTCAGCGAACTCGACGCGGTCGAGACGGTGCTGCACGAAGCCACCTACGAAACCGGTCTGCGCGAGGTGGCCCGCGGCCATCGGAGCGACGGCCGCCTGCTGACGTTGTTTCTCGGATCGAACATCGGCAACTTCGATCGCCCGGGCGCGAACGCCTTCCTTCGCAGCATTCGCGCGGCGCTGGCTCCGCGCGATGCGCTGCTGATCGGCGTCGATCTGGTGAAGCCCGAATCGGAGCTGTTGCTGGCGTACGACGACCCGCTGGGGGTGACGGCGGCCTTCAACCGGAACCTCCTCGTCCGCATCAACCGCGAGCTCGACGCCGATTTCGATCTGGACGCATTCCAGCACCGCGCGGTCTGGAACGCCGAGGCCTCCCGGGTCGAAATGCACCTGGTTACGGTCGGCCGTCAGCGGGTCAGGATTCGCCAGGCGTCCCTCGACATTACATTCGAAGACGGCGAGATCATCTGGACCGAAAGCTCTTACAAGTACCGGCCATCCGGCATCATCCACTCGCTCGAGGCGACCGGTTTCCGTCGCGTCGAGCAGTGGACCGACGCCGCCGACGGCTTCGCCCTGACGCTCGTCGAGGCGATGTAGTAACTTTTCACTCACACCTATGACTGTTGCGCAGGCGCCTTTGGGCGTTTCCGGATATACGTTTGCGGATTTGCACGATCCCGAGCGTCTCGCTTCCCTCTACGAACGGTTTTGCGAAGAAGTCCAGGCTGCCGATCCCGTCTTCTGGCGGGATTGGGACGCCTATCGGCAGATGCCGGACGCGCCGCGACCTCCGCTGGCGGTGTCCAACCTGCTGATCGAAATGGCGCCGCACGTCAGCCGCTTCGTCGCGCGGCTGTTCGACGTAGACACGCCGGCCTCCGCGATTGCGGACGCGACCCGCGCTCAGGATGCGCTGTTTCGCTTCAAGGTCGATTTCGTCCGCAAGCGCGCGCTGCCGCTGCTGAAGGGGGGCGCGCACCCCGCCCGATCGGCCGAAGACGATGCCAGCGTCGAGGCGATGATTGGCGCGTTTCCCGGTGTCGATCGCGAACTCGCGCTGGCGCGCGCGGGGTGCGCGCTGCTTGACGCCGAACGGGCGCAGTCATCAGTCGTCAGTCATCAGTCTCAGTCACAGTCATCAGTCATCAGTCGTCAGTCATCAGTCACCGTCGGACATCAGTCAGCCCCCAGCCCCAAGCTCCCAGCCCCGACGTCGAGGCGCTGAAGCGCTGGTGCGCCGCGCGCATCCACGACAAGGAATTTCGCGACTGGGTCGTGTTCCGGTTTCCCGAAACCCTCGATTACTTCCATCTGGTGGAGGTGGCACGCTCGCAGCCCGATTTGCCCGAGGCGATGGTTGGACCGATATCGCGTCTGCGTCGCCGCGACGGCTTTCGTCTGACTGACGCCCGCATGCAACCGCGCGAGACGCTCAGCGAGATTCACTACTGCGTGCTCTGCCACGACCGCAACAAGGACTCGTGCTCGAAGGGCCTTCACGACAAGGACGGGAAGGTCGTCGCCAACCCGCTCGGCATCGATCTCGACGGCTGCCCGCTCGACGAGAAGATCTCCGAAATGCACACGCTGCGGAAGGCCGGTGATGCGCTCGGCGCCCTGGCGCTGGTCATCGTCGACAATCCGATGTGCCCGGGCACCGGTCATCGGATCTGCAACGACTGCATGAAGTCGTGCATTTATCAGAAGCAGGAACCGGTCAACATTCCGCAGATCGAGACCGGCGTGCTCACCGACGTCCTGCGGATGCCATGGGGCGTCGAGATCTACGGATTGTTGACCCGCTGGAACCCGCTCAACGTACGGCGCCCGTTCGCACTGCCGTACAACGGCAAAAACGTCCTGATCGTGGGTCTGGGTCCGGCCGGTTACACGCTGGCGCACTATCTGGTGAACGAAGGCTTCGGCGTGGTCGGCATAGACGGCCTCAAGATCGAGCCGCTGCCAGACGATCTCGTCGGACTCGGCGCTGAAGGCCCGCAGCCGATTCGAGACTGGTCGGAGATCTACCGCGAACTCGACGAACGCGTGCTCGAGGGGTTCGGCGGCGTCTCGGAATACGGCATCACGGTCAGGTGGGACAAGAACTTCCTGACGCTGCTGCACCTGACGCTGGCACGCCGGCGCGGTCTGCGCATGTACGGCGGGGTCCGCTTCGGTGGCACGCTGCCGATCGAGGACGCGTGGAGCTATGGCTTCGATCATGTTGCGATCGCCGCGGGCGCCGGGCGGCCGACCGTCATCGACATGAAGAACAACCTGATTCGCGGCATCCGCAAGGCCAGCGACTTCCTCATGGCGCTGCAGCTGACCGGCGCGTTCAAGCGCGAAGCGCTCCCGAACCTGCAGACCCGGCTGCCGGCGATCGTCATTGGCGGAGGCCTGACCGCGATCGACACCGCGACCGAGTTGATGGCGTACTACCCGTTGCAGGTGGAAAAGGCGCTGACGCAGTACGAGGGCCTGGTCGCGGAGCTCGGTGAGGCGCACGTCCGCGGCTCGTACAACGAAGAAGAGCTCGAACTGCTCGACGAGTACATCCTGCACGGCCGCGCCGTCCGTGCGGAGAGGGCGCGCGCCGCGGCAGCCGGCGAGGCGCCGGATTTCGTTCCGCTGGTGCGGGAATGGGGTGGCGTCACGATCGCGTACCGCAAGCGACTGGTGGATTCGCCCGCGTATCGTCTGAATCACGAAGAGGTCGTGAAGGCGCTCGAGGAAGGCATCGTGTTCGCCGAAAACCTGAACCCGACCGAGGCTGTTCCCGATGCCCGTGGTGCGCTACGTTCGATGGTGTTCTCGCGCGAGGCGCAGAGCGCGCGTGACAGTATCGACGGCCGGGCCGAACTGGTGACGCTGCCGGCGCGAACCGCGCTCGTCGCCGCCGGGACGTCGCCGAACGTCACCTGCGAGAAGGAAGCGCCCGGCACGTTTCAGATGGACGCCAAGAAGAAGTTCTTCCAGGCGTACACCGTGACGGCTGACACCGGCGGCCGCTTTCATCTGACGCCTGATGCCAACGGCTTCTTCACCTCCTACGATTCTGACGGCAGGTTCGTCAGTTACTACGGCGACAACCACCCGCGCTATGCCGGCAACGTGGTCAAGGCGATGGCCTCCGCGAAAGACGGTTTTCGCCAGGTGACGAAACTATTCGCCGCGGCGATCGCGTCACTTGATCCAGAGCAGCAACCGGCACGTGCGGCGGCGTGGGATCGCCTGGTGGGACGACTCGACTTCGACCTCGAGGCACACGTCGAAGATGTCGTCCGCCTCACACCCACCATCGTCGAGGTCATCGTCAAGGCGCCGGCGGCGGCACGGCATTTTCATCCCGGCCAGTTCTACCGGCTTCAGAACTACGAGTCGAAGGCCCGGCGGGTGGGACAGGTGCCGCTGTTGATGGAGGGCATCGCCCTGACCGGCGCGTGGGTGGACAGGGAGCGCGGATTGTTGTCGCTGATCGCGCTCGAGCTTGGCGTGTCGAGCCGCCTGGTCGCGTACTTGAGTAAAGGCGAGCCCGTGGTGGTGATGGGACCGACCGGGGCGCCGACCGAGATCCCCGAGGGCCAGAATGTGCTGTTGCTCGGCGGCGGCCTCGGCAACGCCGTGCTGTTCTCTATCGCCAAGGCGATGCGCGATCACGGCAACAACGTGATCTACTTCGCCGGCTACAAGAAGGGCGAAGACCTGTTCAAGCGTGAGGAGATCGAGGCGGCGACCGATCAGGTGATCTGGAGCACGGACATCGGCGCGGCGATCGCGCCGGGACGCCCGCAGGACGCGCATTTTCGAGGCAACATCGTGCAGGCGATGCTGGCCTATCAGCGCGGCGAGCTGGGTGCGTGCCTGGTGCCGCTGGAGTCAGTCGATCGCATCATCGCCATCGGATCCGATCGCATGATGGCGGCGGTCAAAGCAGCGCGTCACGGCGCGCTGGCGCCGTTTCTGAAGTCGGGGCACGTCGGCATCGCCAGCATCAACTCGCCGATGCAGTGCATGATGAAGGAAGTCTGCGCGCAGTGCCTGCAGAAGCACGTGGACCCTGCCACCGGGCAAGGAATCGATCATTTTTTCCTGCTTCAATCAGGATCAGGACATGGATCGGGTCGACTTCCCGAACCTGGCGGCGCGTCTGCAGCAGAACACGGTGCAGGAAAAACTATCCAGCCTGTGGCTCGACCACCTGCTCGGCGGACAGTCGTTTCCCCATGTGTGATGGGGACTGATTCGTCGTGGGGTGCGTGCTAGGCGACTTGCCAGCCGTCCGCGCGTAGAGCGTTCATGAACTCGCCGGACCGTTCGATGAGCTCGGTCGGTTCGTCGACTTCTTCGACCGACTCTGTTCCATCCGGGTGTGTGATGACGACCCGGTACCGGCCATCGTGGCGGTCGCGGCTGATCTCGTAGCGGAGCTTCTCGCCGTTGCGATCGAAAAACCAAATCATCGAGCTGTGGATTTTACAACAACCCTCGTCGCGTGGCGATGAACGGTTTTGTCATTGAATTGCATCTTTCGTCGTCACTGTTCAATGACTGACGCTCGTGTCAGGAAGGTGAACAGAAATGCCCACAAATCAGCTTGCTCGTCGATCTGTTTGACGACCGGTTTTCCTGCACCGTGGCCGGCGCCCGTCTCCACGCGCAACAGAATTGGGCCCGCGTCGGTGCCTCGCGCCGCCTCCTGTAAACGCGCTGCAAATTTTTTGGCCATGCCCGGCGCGACGCGATCGTCGGTGTCCGCCGTCATCACGAGCGTAGGCGGATAGCGGACGCCGTCCACCACGTTGTGGTACGGCGAATAAGCTAGAAGAAAGTCGAAATCCTCGGCGCGATCCGCGCAGCCGTATTCGGGAATCCAGAAGCGGCCGACGGTGAAGAGATGGTAACGAAGCATGTCCGCGACCGGCACCCGGCAGACCGCCGCGCCGAACAAATCGGGTCGCTGCACGACCGAGGCGCCCACCAGCAGACCGCCGTTGCTGCCGCCTTCGATGGCGACGCGTCCCGTTTCTGCGCGTCCGCTGCTGACGAGCCACTCAGCGGCTGCGATGAAGTCGTCGAACACTGTCTGCTTCCGCCCGCGCATGCCCGCCCGATGCCAGTCTTCGCCGTACTCGCCGCCACCGCGCAGGTTAGCGACCGCGATCATGCCGCCGGCGTCGAGCCACAGAAAGTCGGACGGGTCGAACGATGGCGTGATGCTGATGTTGAAGCCGCCGTATCCCGACAGCAGCACTGCGCCCCGAGCGCTCCCGTTCACAATGCTGCCGCCTTTGCGCTCCACCAGAAACATCGAAATCGAGGTGCCGTCTTTCGACGGATACCACACCTGGTCGATGCTGTAGGCGTTCGGATCGAATGGGAGCGACCGCGACCTCAGCGGCGATGCCCGCAGGTCGTCCAGGTCCAGCGCGAGAATCTCCGGCGGCCTCGTGAAAGACGTAAACGTCAGGAATGCGCGGCGATCGTGCGCGCACGCGGCGAGAGCCGCGATGGTGCCGATGCCCGGAAGCAGGAATTCGCGGGGCTCACTGCCGTCGAGTGTCCAGAGCGTGAGCCGGCTGCACGCCGCCTTTAACGAGCTCACGAGAAGGCGTTGACCGCTCATCACGGCGTCGATGATGGTGTCGTGAGACTCGGGCACCACCAGAACCGGCGTCGGCGGCGTGCCATCGGAGTTCAGGTCGATGCGCACGACGCATCCAAACGGCGCTCCCGCATCCGTGCGGAAATAGAACTGATCGCCGGAGCCGTCGATGAAATGCCACCCGGACGTGAAGCCGCTGACCAGACGACGCGTTTCCGGCGTTGCCTTGACCGTCGCTGCCAATTCGACGAGGTCGATTTCGGCCTGATCACTGGCGCCGCGCCGGCTGGTGACGACGAGATGACGATCGTCGGCGGTGACTGCCACGTCGAACACGATTTCCGGAGAATCGGGCCGGTGATAAACCAGGACGTCAGCACTCTGGGGATCGCCAAGGCGGTGAAACCAGACCTGGCAGAAATACTGCTCGTATTCGGCCGCAACGGTGCCGGGCTTCGGATATCGCGTGTAGAAGAATCCATCCGCCCGCCAGGCAATTGACGCGAACTTCACCCACTGGAGGCGGTCGGGGAGTGCGTGTCCATCCGCGACGTCGAGCACGAACAGCTCCTGCGCGTCGCTGCCACGTCGCGAAAGCCCGTAGACGAGCCGCTCGCCCGTCTTGTCCGGTTCGAACACCGTGATCGCGGTCGTGCCGGCGTCGTCGAGCGGGTTGGGATCGACAAGGGCGCGCGGGCGCGTCCTCGCCTGATCAGGCTCCAGACCCGAGCCCCCGGCTTCTGCGACATACAAAACAGCCTGGTTTTGCATGCCGTCGTTTTCGGTGAAGAAGAGCCGATCGCGGCGCATCGCGATCGCGGACACTCGCGGCACGCGATGCAGATCGCGCAGCCGGGTCACCAGCCGATCGCGGAGTGGCGAGTCGAGCAGGCTGCGCGTCAGCGCGTTCTCGGCTTCAACCCACGCGATTGTCTCCACGTTGTCCGCCGTTTCAAGCGACCGAAACGGATCGGCGACGGGGACGCCATGGAGCGTCTCGATCAGGTCGGTGCGGGGGGCCTCAGGGTAATTCGTAGGCCGAATCACCACAAAGGACACCATGGACACAAACGTTCAGATTCGTAGAAGAGCCACATTGATCTTTGTGTCCTTCGTGTCCTTCGTGGCGATTCAGTGCCGCAAGATTAGCGCGCGCTCTGAGCGAAGACCGCCGCACCGAGTAACCCGGCTTCTGGATTCAGGATCACGTGGACCGGCATGGCCGCCACCATCGCGTCGAGCGGCGGCTTGGCGCGGAACGCCTGCATGAAACCGCCGGCCGCGAGCGCCGGCAGGATTTTCGGAGCGATGCCGCCGCCGATGAACACGCCGCCGGTTGCGACCGATCGCAGTGCCAGATTTCCGGCTTCGGCGCCGTAGGCCTCGACGAACAGATCGAGTGTCTCGACGCAGCCGGGACAGCGTCGATTCACGGCCGCATCCGTGATGCGGGCCGGCGCATCGGCGCTCTCGAGATCGATCGACGCCAGGCAAGCGTCTCGATGCATCGCCCGGTGAATGTTGATCAGGCCCCGACCGGAGATGACGTGCTCGATGTCGGCTCGTCCGTACCGGGACGTCAGCTCGCGAAGCAGGACGATGTCGCGCTCCGTCCTTGCCGGGAAGTCGCCGTGACCGGCTTCCGAGGGCGACGGCACGATCCGTCCGTCGATGTTGTGCAGCAGCGCCTCGCCGAGCCCGGTACCTGCGGCGATCAGCGCCAGGTTCCCGTCAGCGTCCGGCGTGCCCTTCTGCAGCACGTGCAGCTCCGAGGCCTGCAGAACCGGGACCGCATGAGCCATCGCCACGAGATCGTTCAACAGAGTGACGCGGCCAAAGTCGAAGGCCTCGCCGATCTCACGGGCGTCTACCTGCCACGGCACGTTGGTCAGCGCGGCTCTTCGATCGATGACCGGCCCGGCGACGCCGAAACAGACGTTCGTGATCGCGGCGTTCTGCACGCCGCCGTCATGCGCCAGGATGCGAATCATCTCGGGAAGATCGGCGTGCTCGAGTGTGCCGAACGATCGCGTCAGCAGCGAACGCGGCCGCGGTGTCGCGGGCTCGAACAGGCCGAGCAGTGTTTTCGTTCCACCGACGTCTCCCGCGAGCAGCAAGTTTGGCATTGACTTCGTGATCATTCTCCATCATCTTTGCTCGCGTTCGCTGTTCGCGGAGCGAATCACTCGAAGAGGCTGCTTGCCTTCCCCCTCACCTGATTCCATGGGCCGCTTGCCCCTCGATGGGCAGCTCGTTGTCTTTACCGGAAAACTCAGCTCGCTCGGGCGTAAGGACGCGGCCGCGCTGGTGGCGCGTCTCGGCGGTTCGGTCGCCGACGATGTAAACGCGAAGACGACGATGGTGGTGGTGGGCGCCGAAGGATTCGGCCCTCCGCCGACCGCCGAGCAGGCAGTCGATTCCGCGTCGGGCTTCAGCCGCACCGTCCGGGAAAAGAGCAACAAGCTCAAACGAGCCGAGGAACTCAACGCGCAGCAACCTGACGCCCCGACGATTCAGATTCTCACCGAGGAGGCGTTCTGCGTGCTCGCCGGCGTGCCGACTCCGGAGACGCTGAAGCGGCAGTATCACGCGACCCGCGACCTGCTCGCCCGCTACAGCTCACTGCGCGAGGATCACCTGCGCTATTTCGTGAAATGCGGCATCCTGCGTCCGGTCCTGCGCACGAACGCCGACACGTTCTTTTCGTTTCCGGATCTGGCGACGATCAAGCAGGCCAACGAAGGTTTGAGTCAGGGACAGCCGTTCCGCGCGATTGTCCGCACCCTGATTGCGGCGCGGCACGGCCAGCTCGAGCTCGATTTCCGCCTCGACGCGGCTCCGGCCAAAATCATCGCGTTGCGGCCGGCCGTGAATCGCCCTGCGCCGCCGTCGCTCTCGGAGGGTGTGGTGGCGGGCCGGGATACCGAGCTGGCCGAGGAATATTTCCGCGCCGCGTCGTTGCTCGACGAAGGCGACGATTCGACGAAGGACGAGGCTGCGGCGGCGTATCGGAAGGCGCTCGAGCTCGATCCGTACCTGACCGCGGCTCTCATCAACCTCGCGAATATTCACTACGGCCGCGACGAGCTCGCCGAAGCGCAGGCATTGTACGAGCGCGCGATTGGGCTCGAGTCCGACTTTTTCGAGGCGCACTTCAACCTCGGCAACATCTATCACGACCTCGGGCGTTTTCCCGAGGCGCAGGCCTGCTATCGCGAGTCACTTCGCCTGAACCCGTTCTACGCCGACGCGCACTTCTACCTCGCGGTCACGTTCGAGAAGATGGGGCTGTCGCCGGAGGCGCGGCCGCACTGGCGCTCGTATCAGCAATTGGCGCCCAACGGCGAATGGGTCGCGCTCGCGCGCGAGTTTTCGGAGTAGAGATTTCTGGGACTTGGTGCCTGGGACCCGGTACCTGGTCCGTCCCCGGGGGGTGGTCCGTCCTCAGTTCTAAGTCCCAGGTCCTGATCAATGGACGAAGGACCGAGCTCGGACGAAGGACCAAGGACCAAAGGACGTACCTGGGACCATGGACGGACCAAGCTCCAAGCCCTAAGTCTCAGGGACCCGCGTCAGTAGCGGTATTCGTTCGGGTCGCGCTTCTTCGGGGTGCGGCGAAGCTTGTAGAAGGTGCAGTCCGGGCACCAGGCCTCGGGATCGAAGCCGGTGGTGCCGGCCATCGGCAGCACGTCGCGGTGGCCGCAGCATTCCGGACCGTCTTCGGGCGGGCGCCGCCACCGGCACGATTTGAATCGCACCACGGCAGCCGATGCCGCTGGGGCGTCGACGCCCGACTGCGCCGCGGGCGGCTCAGGAGCGATCGGCTGCGATTCGCTGAATGGATCTGGCATTTCTTTTTTTATTCTAAAACAACGCCGACGGATTTCGCCAGGAACGCGAGCGCGCGCCGCTCCTCTGGCGCGACCAGCGTGATCGCCTGTCCGACCGCGTCGGCGCGCCCGGTGCGTCCGACCCGATGCACATAGGCGTCGGGCGAATCGGGCACTTCGTAGTTGATCACCGTGTGGATGGCGTCGATGTCGAGACCCCGCGCCGCGATGTCAGTTGCGACCAGCACCTTGTACTTACCACCCTTGAATCCCTCGACCGCGATGCGGCGCTGATCCTGGCTGCGATCGGCGTGCAGGGCCGCGCACTTGACGCCGGCGGCCGCCAGTCGGCGGGCCAGGCGATCGGCGCCGATCTTCGTGCGGGTGAAGATCAACACCGGCCCTTCAGGCCGCTTCAAGTGATCGATCAGCCAGTTGACTTTGTCGTTGGCGCCGACCGATTCGACCCGATGGGTGATGCTCTTGGCCGGCGCGCTGCGCTGCCCGACCTGCACGTACTTCGCGCCCCGGGTGATTTCGAGCGCCTGCTCCACCACTTCATTCGGCATCGTCGCCGAGAAGAGCAGGGTCTGGCGAACCGCGGGCATCGCCGTGATGATGCGACGGACATCGGGCCAGAAGCCCATGTCCATCATGCGGTCCGCTTCGTCGAGGATCAGCAGCTCGATGCCGCTCAAGTCGGCGTTCTGTTGCCGCATGTGATCCATCAACCGCCCCGGCGTGGCGACGATGATGTCGACGCCGGCCTTGAGGGCGCGTTCCTGCATGCCCATCTCGACGCCGCCGTAGACCGCGGCGCTGGTGACGCCGGTGTGATAAGCCAGGCCGTGGATCTCGTCCTCGATCTGGACCGCCAGCTCGCGTGTCGGCGCCAGCACCAGGACGCGGCTCTTGATCGCCTCGCCAACCGGCGGCGTCCGCGCGCCGGACGTCAGGATCCGCTGCAGGGTCGGGACAACGAACGCCGCGGTCTTGCCGGTGCCGGTTTCGGCACAGGCGATCAGGTCGTCGTTGCCGAGCGCCAGCGGAATCACCGCGGTTTGAATCGGCCGGGTGTCGACGTAGCCGAGGTCGCGGATGCCTTCGAGCAGGCGCGGATCGAGGGCCAGGCTCGCGAACGGCACCGGCGTGGTGTCGCACGGCGTCGGCTCGAGTGCCGGCACGGTCGAGACGCGCGGCGTCTGGGTGTGCTGGGGCCTCCGCGAAGCACCGGGCCGCCCGCCGGGACGGCGGCGGGGACCGTGGCTCGAGCGACCCCTGTCGGTTGTGTTCGAGTTCAAACTTGTTTCTGGCTAGCGTGCGCGGAAGGTGATGATGCCCCGGACCGGATCGTACGGCGAAACGCCAACGGTCACGCGATCGCCCGGAACCACCTTGATACGGAAGCGGCGCATACGGCCGCTGAGCTGTGCCAGCACTTCGTGGCCGGCGTCGCACTGCACCCGGTATAACCCGCCGCTATGAACGGCGACCACGGTGCCTTGCATGTCAATGAGATCATCCTTGCTCAACTGCTAGCACGTCCTTTCATTCAAACAAAGATTGTGCCACATAGTGAGCCAGTTGATCTAGTCATTTGGTTATTTGGTCATTTGGTCATTGATTGGGTCATTTGGAGATTGGGTCATTTGGACGAGGCGGATGGACGAGGCCTCGGGCCCTGCGCAACAAAAAGGGCCATCCGGCCACGGCGGCTCCGTGACCAGATGACCCACTATCCAATCACCAGATCGGCGTCCTTTAACGCCAGTGTCCGTTGGTCATGTAGTAGCCGTGGTGGTCATGCGACCAGTGCGGCGACACCCATACGGCGTGCCTGTGCGGTGGGCGATTCCAGCGTCCCGGCACCCACACGTAGCGGTGGCCTTCCCAACGGTGATAGCCGCCGACCCAGACGTAGCCTGGTCCGGGGGCAACGACCCGCGTTTCAACGATCGGTGCGGGCGGACCCACTCTCACGTAGACCCGCGTGGACGCCGATGCTTCGGATGCGGTCAGCGTGCCAGCAACAATCGCAGCTCCGAGAAACGCGGCAAAGCCTCGTTTGATTCCCATTTGGAACCTCCTCATCTCTGTTTCGAGGAAGTGCAAGATCCATCCCCGATTCGAGGCCACGGTTTCTGGCCGCGACAGCCGCTAAACGCTGACACCGAGTGGATGAGCGTCCGCTTAATGGGACATTCCCAGCTCACGCACGGCCGCCTCGACCTGCTGAGCCAGGGTTTGGTAGTCGTCACCGACCAGACGGAGCGGGGCGCCGAATTTCACCGTCACCCGGCCGGGACGCGCCATGTGATAGCCCACGCCGAGGACGTGCTGGAGGCCGTCGATGTGGACCGGGACGACCGTGGCACCGAGGCGCGACGCGATCATGCCGATGCCCGGACGGAACGTATCGATCGCGCCCGTTTCGGAACGGCGTCCTTCGGGAAAGATCAGGACCGAATTGCCGCTGGCCAGCAGCTCGCCGATATATCGCAAGGTCTGTCGCGCGCCTGCCTCACGCTGTGGCAGCGGAAACGCGTTGAACAGCAACACCGCGAGGTAGTAGTTCAGGCTGTTGGTGAACCACGCCAGCCGGCCGTGCTGCGCTGGAAAGAAATGCGCCGCGAACATCTCCTTGCCCATCGCCGGCGCCACCGCGTGACGCCATCGACTCGGCAGCGCCGCCATGATCACCGGGCCGTCCATGAAGCTCTGATGGTTGGCAGCGAAAATCACCGGGCCTTCGAGATCGCGCAGTCGCTCCAGGCCGGACACGCGCATCCACGCGAAGACGTGCGCGAGCGGAAGAATCCAGGTCGAGAGATTGACGCGCCGCACCGTGCGCGCAAGCCACGACCGGTTCCAGGCCGGAAAGTTCACCGGCTCTGATGGCGCAGTGTCGCTGGTCGCTGCGCGCTCCATCAACGACCGCAGTTGTCCGAGGTCTTTCGCCTGCGCGAACGATCCTTCGTCGACGCGGGTGTGGAACGCGTCCTCGAGCGCGACCATCAGCTCGACCCGATCCAGCGAGCTCAGACCCAGCTCCTCGATGGTGGTGTCGGCGGGGACGTCCGATCGGCCCGCGTACTTCGCGATCAGCGCCCCGAGCGGGTCGCCGCTGCCCGATGCTGTCTGCGGCACGAGACTGCCGCCGCGCGCCCATTCGCGAATCGCCGCGCGCTTGAGTTTCCGCGTGCCGTCGGTGCGCGGTAGTTCCGCCTCGGGCCACACCAGCGCGCGCCGGATCTTCTGCTGGTCGTCCAATGTGCCGTTGGCCTGTCGAACGACGGCGTCCGGATCCACGCCGGGATCCAGCACCAACACCGCGTGCACGCGTTCTTCCGTTCCAAGCGTCAGCCCGACGACTGCCGAATCGCGCACGCCAGGGACCTGGTTCAGCACCCGCTCGACGTCCTCCGGAAAGACGTTGAGCCCCTCGGGCGTGACGATCATTTCCTTCTTGCGGCCTCGGATGTAAAGCTGACCGTCGGCGCCGATCTCGCCGATGTCGCCGGTGTGGAACCAGCCGTCCTCGAAGGCCTTCGCCGTCTCCGCATCGGCGTTGAAATAGCCCTGCGTCACGTTTTCGCCGCGCACCAGAATCTCGCCGTCCTCGGCGACCTTCATTTCGACGCCGGCGATGGCCTTCCCGACCGATCCCTTCCTGGTGCCGAACGGATGATTCAAGGTGACGATCGGCGCGGTCTCGGTGAGTCCGTAGCCCTGAATCACGACGAAGCCGAGTTCGGACCAGAACGCTTCGAGTTCAGCGTCGAGCGGTGCGGCGCCGACGACGAAGGCCCAGAATTTCATCCCGAACGCGCGATGCAGGCGCCGGTAGCGCCACCAGCGCAGGGCGACATGCTCTTTCTTGTTCGGCGCGGGGTTCTGAGGTGGTGCGGCCTCCCGGTGTGGCGCGGCGCTTTCAGCGCCGCGATCGCGGGCCTGAAAGGCCCGCGCCACATCTGCCTTGGCCCCATGGTCAACGCGTTCGACGTGCTCCTTCAGCACGTCCAGGATCTTGGGCACCGAGACGATCACCGAGACCCGCCGGCGCTTGACGAGCGTGACGATCTCCACCGGGTTGAAGCCGCGCATGAAAACGACGGTTCCCGGCAGCATCGGCGGGATGAACGTGGCCATCGCCTGGCCGAACATATGGCTGAGCGGGAGGAGGTTCAGGAACCGCAACGGAAAGAACGGTCGCCCCCACTTCCGGTACTTCAGGATCTCCCGTTCGACCGGGACGATGTTCGCCAGCACGTTGCGGTGGGTGATGACGACGCCCTTGGGTTCGGCGGTCGCGCCGGAGGTGAAAATAATTTCGACGAGATCGTCGCGAGCAATCGCGACGCCGGGCGGTACCCCGTCGCTCCAGTCCAGATCCTGCAGCTTCCAAACCGGCACGCCGCCCGCGCTGTGGTCCATAGCCGGCACGTCCTGTCCGACCAGAATCAGCCTGGCGGCGACGATGCGCGTGACCCTCGCGAGGAAATCAGGCGACGCCCGGTAGTCGATCGGGACGACGATGATGCCGTTGAGGAGACAGCCCCAGAACGCGACGATCCACTCGGGACGGTTCTCGCTCCAGAAGACGATTTTGTCTCCCTTACGGATGCCGAGCGCGTGCAGGCGCGCCGCACAGCCTCGCGCCGCGCGTGCGACTTCCGCGTACGAGTAGCCGCGGCTGCGGAAGCCATCGTCGTATACGAGGAACTCGCCGCGTGCGGTGGAGAGATCGGCGAAAAAGTCAATCAGCGTGTCGCGGGCCACGTGTGAACTATGATAAGCGACCGCGATGCGAATCTTCCTGACCGGCGCCACCGGCTACATCGGATCCGCCGTACTCGACGCGCTGGTGCGCGCCGGGCACGCTGTGACGGCGCTGGTGCGAGACAACGAGAAGGCGCGGCGCGTCGCCAAGCGGGGCGGTCACCCGGTGATCGGCAACCTGGCCGATCCGGAATCGTTTCGCGGCAGTGCCGACGGTCAGGACGGCTACGTGCACGCCGCGTTCGACACCACGTCGGGTCGCGGCGCCGAAATCAACCAGGCGGCGCTCGAAACGCTGATTGCCGCCGCCAAGCGTCCGCGCACCGCCAATGCTGCGACCCCCGCGAAACGATTCCTGATCTACACCTCAGGTGTCTGGGTCCTTGGCAAGAGTCCAGAGCCCGCGACGGAAGACGCGCCGATCAATCCGATTGCGCTGGTCGCGTTTCGTCCGGCACAGGAGCAGTTCGTACTCGACGCGGCGAACGATCAACTGCGCACGATCGTCGTCAGGCCAGGCGTCGTCTACGGCGGCGGCAGCGGAATGGTCGGCGACATCTTCAAGTCCGCCAGCAACGGACTGGTCCGGGTCGTCGGCGACGGTAACAACCACTGGCCGCTCATCTACGATCGCGACCTGGCGGATCTCTATGCTCGCCTCGCCGCCAACCCTGAGGCCAGCGGCGTCTACCACGTCAACGATGAAGGCGACGAGCGCGTCAATGACATCGTTGGCGCGATCAGGCCGTACCTGCCGGTCAAGCCGGACGTCCGCTATGTGCCGATCGAGGAAGCGCGCAGCAAGATGGGGCCGTTTGCGGATGCCCTGGCGCTGGATCAACTCGTGCGCAGTCCGCGCGCCCGTGCGCTCGGCTGGGCGCCAACGCTGCATTCGGTCGCCGGCAACGCCGCGCGGCTGCTCGAGGAATGGCGCGCGTCGCGCAGCTAGCGGGGCAAGCCACGATCAACGCAGAGACCGCTGAGACCGCAGAGAGATTATTCCGTTTCCTTCCTTGAGACTCTCAGCGAGTTCCGCGCGCTCTGCGTTCAAACGTCGTGATCGCCCGTCTATCCGAGCGATGCCGGCACGAAATAGAACGCCAGCGCAAGAATCGTATAGATCGACAGCAGCAACAGTCCTTCCACCCAGTTGCTCTGGCCATCCGCCACCACCGTAGACGTCGCCAGAACTGAGAGCGCGATCGCGGTGATCTCGAACGCGTCGAACAGCAGCGACATCGGCCGTCCAATCGCGAACGAGTAAAGCACCAGCGCCGGCGCGACGAACAACGCGATCTGCGCGCTGCTGCCGATCGCGATCTCGACTGCGAGCGTCATCTCGTCCCGTCTCGCTGCGGCGATCGCGGAGTAGTGCTCGGCGGCATTGCCGATCAGCGCCACGACGATGACGCCGACGAACAATTCAGTGAAGCCGAACTGAACGAGCGCAGGTCCGAGGGCGCGGACGAGCAGCTCCGCCTGGACGGTGGTCAGGACCGTCGCAATGCCGAGCAACACGATCGAGGCTGCGGGCGAGAACGATTCATGGCTCGCTCGCGCCGTGCCGGACTTCGGCGTAGCCGATGCGTCGCGACTCGGTCGCAACAGATCGCGCTGACAGGTGAACGCGTAGACCAGGCTGCCGGCGTAGGCGGCAATCAGGACGATCGCGCTCCAGAAGCTGAGACGGTTGATCGCCGGCGGTTGTGGCGCCAGGCTGCCGTAGAGCGAGAGGTCGAACACCGCCGGCATCACCAGCGCGACGACGCCAAGGAACAGCATCGCCGAGGTGTTGCTCGCGGACAGGCGATGAAAGGTCTGTGAGCGCCGGCCGATGCCGCCGGCGAAGAAAGAAAGGCCGAGCACGAGCAGCAGGTTGCCGATAATGCTGCCGGTGATCGACGCCTTGACCAGCGCGATGTGGCCGCTGCGCAACGCGACCACAGCGATGATCAATTCAGCGGCATTGCCGAACGTCGCGTTCAGGAACCCGCCCCAGGCCGGACCGGCGCGCTGCGAGAGTTGCTCGGTGGCAAGGCCGATCAGGCCGGCGAGCGGCACCAGCGACAGCGCCGCGGTCACGAACACCCACGGCGAGTCCGGCGCGCTGGCTGCCAAATACCAGGACAACGGCGCCAACACGAGCAGCACGTTGAGCGGCGACGAGACGATGGCGCGAATCATCCGGAGCTACTGGTGGGGAGTACCGACTGAAGAGGGCCTGACACGATCAACGCAGAGACCGCAGAGATCGCTGAGGCTGTTGTCATCATTTGGAACTCTGCGGACTCCGCGGGCTCTGCGTTCCACGTCGTGACCGGCGTTCAATCCTGGGATACCAGGCTAGTCTCCGAACTTCTGCAAGTCGTCATCTTCGGCGCCGGGCAGGAGATCGAAGAAGGCGTCGAGGCTGCGGTCGAGCGATCGCCGCAGCTGGGGGATGGTGCCGTCGAAGGTGTGCAGCGTGAGGCCGGCGGTGGTGCCGTCGGCGAGCTTCAGCGTGGCGTCGTCGACGCCTTTCAGCGAGTCAATCGGGACCAGGCGGACGCCGTAGACGAGCGTGTATCGAGCCATGCCCGATTGTACATGCGCGTCACGACTCGATCGCGTCAGTGGTCCGCGCGATCGGCCGTCGTTTCTCCGGCCACCATTGTGACGCGAGAAACGCCAGCATCAAGGATGTTGCGGTGCCCCAGAACTGGTGCGTCCCCAAATGAGGGACGCAACGATGTTCGCCGGCAACAACAGGGCAGCGTTCTTCGTGTTCTTCGTGGCTTCGTGATGAGGCAGTTGTCACTCCTGTGCAGGGGCGCACTGATTTTCGCCGCCGACCCTCAGGGAACGTGGCTGGCGGGGACGAATTCCAGCGCCACTGCCGTACCGACTGATTGGCTGCCCCATTTCGTGTCGGGTCGCCACGTGAGGTAGACGCGGTGCGAGGATGCGTGCGGTCCGCAGGCCAGCGCGAAGTCCTTTTCGTCGAGAAAAGCCACGAGATCCACGTCTTCCATTCTGGCGGCGGCCGCGACCACCGTTCGGCCATCGCTCTCGATCGTGAAGCGGATGCTGTCACCCGCACAATCGACATTTCGAAGCGTTCCGAACGCCTGCGATTCGCCGGAGCGGACCGCACGCATCATGAAGCCGCCCCGGTTGACGGTCGTCTTCGATCGTGACGGCAGCGGCGGAGAGCCCGGTGCCCCCGCAGCGGCAGCTGACGGTTCCGAAGGTGAGGGATCGGCTCGCAGCGTCGCCGGACGCTCGTGTTCGAGAATCGCCTCCAGACGCACCTGCGCCTGCTTCGACGCGGCGGCGTCCGCCGTGATCGCGGCAATCGACGTCAGCAGCGTGCGTGCGGCACCGATATCACCCTGAAGGATTCGAATGTCCGCGTAGCGCAGGCGGTAATCGAGGCGTCCCGGTGAGAGCGCGATCGCGTGCTCGATCGACGTGCGCGCATCCTTCAGCGAGTCGCGGGACAGCATCTGCACGTATGCCAATGCGGCGTAGGCATCCGACGAGGCGCCGTTGAGCAGGGTGGCCCGCTTCAATGCGGCGAGCGTTACCGTTCGCTGTTCCGTCGAGGTTGTCGGCGCCGCGCGAAGTCGCGAGACGCCGCTGACGTACTGCGTCAGGAAGTCATCCGGCGCCAGACCGGCAGCCCGGTCGAATGCCGCGAGCGCCTCGTCGGTCCGTTGCTGCGTCACCCGCAGGTGTCCCAACGCGAGCTGAGTAATGGCGGTATTCGGCTCGGACGCCGCCGCTTTCTCGATGCGCGGCGCCGCTTCCTCTGCACGTTGAACCCGGCGCTGCGCGTCGCCGATCCAGGCCTCGACTTCGCCGGCACTCATCGGCCGGCCTGCCGCGGGTCCCTGGAACGCCAGCTGGGTCGAGAACGTGAACCGGATCGCCGGAAAGGTCAGGTGCCGGAGATATTCCTGAAGCTCCTTGTCCACATCAGCCGGCGACGATCCAAAGGCCGACTTGAACGCGTCGGCCGGTGCGCGACCCTCCGCGATCTCGTTGGCGTAGCTGTTGATGGCCGTCGCGCCGTTGGGCCTGGCCAGCAACAAGTAGTGCGTGAGCGCCCACGACTCGGCATAGAAGATCGAGCGCCGTTCGCCTTCGTTGTACATCGGCGACGACTGATCGACCGCGATCAGCTCGGCGATTGGCACGTAGCGCTGGCGCAACAGGATGATGTGCCGCTTGATGGCGCGGCCGACTTCCGCAGCCTTGCCGTGGTCGACGACGGCGTACGAGCTGTAGTACTCCGCCAGCCCTTCGTTCAGCCAGACCGGCAACGCCTTGACCGCGTTCCTGACCAGCAGGTGTGTGTATTCGTGAAACGTGATTTCGGACGATTCCTCGAACCCTTCGAGCGACATGATGATGTAGTTCGAGTCGCTGGCCTGACCGAAATATCCACCAATCGTCGCGGGCTTCCCCTTGTAGAGCGGCAGCAGCGGTTCCATCGATTTGTGCGTGCCCAGCACGAATACGACGGTCGGTACCGAGAGCGGACGATCGGCATTGTGAATCAGGCCACCGACGACCGCGCGAAACTGCTGAATCTGGATCGAGATCTCGCGAAGGCTTGACGGTGACTGGTCGCCGAGCACCGTGAGCGCGCCGTCATGGAGGATGGTCCATTTCGGTTCGGCCACGCACGGGGAGGCGGTCGCCAGTCCGGCGGCCAGGACGAGCGCGGTGATAAGTCGGTTCACGGCGGGGGTGATTGTGCCACAGCCGCCTGCCGGCGTCAGTGTGGTTCGATCAGCGCGGCGGCGGCGGCAATCGCCTCGTCCACGTTGGTGACGGCGCCGTCCATCTGTTGCTCGTAAACCGCCTTGAGGATCTCGCCGACGCGAGGTCCCGGCTTCACGCCGAGCGCCAGAACATGACGTCCGAGCAGGATCGGCTCAGGAGGGCGATTCGACACGCCCAGCGCACGCGCCCGTTCCAGGAACCAGTCCATCGCGGTGCAGTCGAAGGTTCCCGGCTGCCGTCCCTGACAATCGGACTTCGCGACCCGCGCCAGCAGCTCGAGATCCACTTTGTGCGCCAGCCGCCGGAACGCCCCGTCGCCCACTTCGTTGCGCTCGCGTGCTTTGAACCACATGCCGGGTTTGAGATGCTGTGCGGTGATGCCCAGCACCTGCTTGCGCACGTCGTAGCCGTCGATGGTGAAGATCAACAGGCGATCGAGAAACACGGCCGCCGGAGCGACGCCCTGCTCTTCGTGATCGATCGACCGGATCCGGCCGTCGCTGAACGCCGTCGTCGCGGGCTTGCCGAAGTCGTGACAGACCGCGCCCAGCATCACGGCGATCTGCTGCGATCGCGGCAAGTCGTCGATGCGCGTTCGTGCCTGATCGATCACCTGCAGCGTGTGCACCCAGACGTCGCCTTCAGGATGCCACTCAGGTTCCTGCGGACAGTCCACCAGTGCCTGAAGTTCGGGAAACAGACTGGCGACGACCCCCAGCTCCAACGCCAGCGCAAAACCGATCGACGGCTTCGGCGCATACAGCAATTTCTCGAGCTCGGCCCAGATCCGCTCGGCCGGGAGATCGTTGAGCGGAATCGCGCGACAGATCTCCGCCGACTCCGGCTCGAGCGTGAAATCGAAGCGGGCCGCGAACTGCACGCCTCGCAGCACCCGCAGACTGTCGTCCGCAAATGTCTGGCGGTCGACGACGCGAAGGATCCGCCGTTCGAGATCGGCGCGGCCGCCGCAGGGATCGAAGTGCTCGCGCGTCAGCGGATCCCAGGAGATGGCGTTGATCGTAAAGTCGCGCCGGCGGGCGGCCTCGTCTATCGACATGTCGGGATCGCCGGTGACGGCGAAACCGCGATGACCGCGACCGGACTTGGAATCCCGGCGCGGCAGCGACACGTCGAGATCGCCTAGCTTGTAAACCTGGAAGCTCTCGCCGACAGCTTCGACACGGCCGAACGACTCGAGCAGCGCCTTGAGGCGGTCGGCAGGAAGACCGAACACCTCGACGTCGATGTTGCTGGCTTCGTCCGCAAGGCCAAGCAACCGATCGCGAACCCAGCCGCCGACGATCAGTGCGCGGCCGCCCGCGGCGCGAACCGATTCAGCGAGACTTACAGCGTGTTCCAAGTGCCTCATTGTTGTTCAGAACGCAGAGACCGCCGGGTCTGCAGAGAAAGCCCATCTGGCTCTGTGTGCTCTGCAAACTCTGCGTTCATCGTGGTATCGGTTTCCGCCCGAATCGCTTCATCAATCGATCCGTAAACGCCGGAGCGAAGGCGTTCACCCACACCAGTGCCCGCGACGATCGATGCGGAAAGACCTCGGCCACCGGTCGATCGATCGCGCGGGCAATCGCATCGGCCACGCGGTCGACGTGCTGACGCGGACCTGACGCGCGGGTGACGGCTCGCCCGGTCTCGCGGGTCATCACGTCGAAGAACTCCGTGTCGGTGGACACGGGGTAAACGACGGTGACGCGTATTCGAGAGCCGGCCACTTCCGATCGCAGGCACTCCGCAAGACCGGCCTGCGCGAACTTGGTCGCCGCATAGGCGCCCATGTACGGCACGCCGCGCTTGCCGACGATCGACGACACGATGATGATGTGGCCGTAGCCCTGTCGGCGGAACAGCGGCAGCGCCGCGCGCGTCGCGAGATAGGTGCCGGTGTAGTTGACATCCATCAGTCGATGCATCTGTTCGGGTGAGATGTCGTCAATCGCGCCGGCGAGGCCGTATCCGGCGTTGCACAGCATTACGTCGAGATGCCCGAACCGCTCGACGGCGCGGGCGACCAGGGTGTGCATCTCGTCCTCGCGAGTCACGTCGGCGACGATGGCGAGGGCCTGGCCGCCGGCGGCGATGATCTCCGCCGCGACCGCGTCCAGCCGATCGGCTCGCCGCGCACAGATGACGATCGCCGCACCATCGCGGGCGAGCCGGATCGCCGTGGCGCGTCCGATGCCAGCCGAGCCGCCGGTAATCGCGATCACCCGGGTCATGCGGCAGGATAACATTCTGGTCCTTGGGGCTTGGGACTTGGTTCCTGGTCCGTCCTGGGTCCGTGGTCCTTGGTTCGTTCCTGGTCCATCGTCCTTGGTTCGCAGGTCGTCTTCGGGGAAGTGGCGCGGGCCGTTCAGGCCCGCATTTCACGCGACCCTGAAAGGGTCGCGCCACACTTGAACCAAGCACGGACCAAGAACCAAGGACCAAGGACGGACCAAGAACCAAGGACGGACCCAGCCCCAAGTCCCAAGAACCAAGGACCCACCCAATGGACTCGTGCATTCGCCTGCTCCGTGAACTGATCGCCATCGACTCGGTCAACCCGACGCTCGTGCCTGGAGCGGCCGGGGAGCGTGAGATCGCCGAGTTCATCGCCGCGCAAATGCGCGGCGCCGGCCTCGACGTCACGATCGAGATGGTCGCGCCGGGACGGCCGAATGTCGTCGGCGTGCTGGACGGGAAGGCGCCGGGGCGCACGCTGATGTTCTGCGGTCACACCGACACCGTCGGTGTAGCCGGCATGCGCGATCCGTTCGTGCCGATCGAGCGCGATGGACGGCTCTACGGTCGCGGATCGCAGGACATGAAGGGTGGCGTTGCCGCGATGATAGATGCCGCCGCATCGATCGCGCGTGACGGCGGGCTCGCCTCCGGGCGCCTCGTCGTCGCGGCCATCGTCGACGAGGAGCATCTGAGCATTGGCGCCGACGCGCTCGTCAGGAACTGGCGCGCGGACGCCGCGGTCGTGACCGAACCAACCGATCTCGCGATCGCGATCGGGCACAAGGGTTTTGCGTGGGTGGAGATCGACGTCCTGGGAAGAGCCGCGCACGGCAGCCGTCCCGCTGAAGGGCAGGACGCGATCCTGCGGATGGGCCGGGTGCTGGCGCGACTGGAAGCGCTCGACGCCGCCATTCAGGCGCGCCCGGCGGACCCGCTTCTCGGCACCGGGTCGCTGCACGCGTCGATGATCAACGGTGGCCGAGAGTTGAGCAGCTATCCCGATCGGGCGACGCTGCAGATGGAGCGCCGCATCCTGCCGACCGAGCCCGAGGTCACCGCGCTGACTGAAGTGCAGGCAATTCTTGACGAACTATCGGCTGCGGATCCGACGTTTCGCGCGACCGCCACCGCCATGTTCAGCCGGCCGGCGTATCAGGCGCCGGGCGATCACGCCATCGTGCGCGCTCTCGAGGACGCAATGGCACGCGTCGCGGGCGGGACGAGCGTGAACGGTGCGAGTTTCTGGACTGATGCGGCCGTGCTCGGCCACGCCGGCATCCCGTCGGTGCTGTTCGGACCGGGCGGCGCCGGCCTCCACTCGGTCGAGGAATACGTGCGCATCGCGGATGTCACGACGTGCCGCGATGCGCTTGTCGTGTCAGGACGGCGATTTCTCGAGTCCTGACGCGCGTTACGCGATCCGGCGCTCGCCGACGAGCTGCGGGCGCGCCAGACGGTGCCGCCGCGCGTCGCCGCGGACGGTGACGGTGGGCTTTGCTTCGTCCAGGCTCCAGCCCGGGGTCTCGTGGCCGCACGACACGCAGCGCAACGACATGCGTTCCTGCTCGAAATGCAGCAACGTGTCGTGACCGTGCAAGCCGCAGAACGCCTGCCGCATGCGAACCAGCACACCGACGCCCGCTGCGTCGCTACGCGTCTGCAGCCCGTTGTGCGCCATCGATTGCGGATAGTTCGTCACCATGTCCCGGTCCCTCCAGCCGCCCCGGCCCTGTTTTCTAGGATGCCGCCGGCCCTTCTCGGGATCCCTTCAATATCAAGAGCTGTGCCGGAGCGGCGTTCGAGGCTGTAACTAGCTGCTGTGAGGACACTTGCTGAGTATGCCGGCCGGGGGGCCAGCCGGACAGTGCTCGCCTGGAGGGGTATTTAGACCGGAAGGCGGCGGACTTATCAGGGTAGCGAATTACCCACGTTCACCCAGCACGCCACGTACGACAAAACCGACATTGGCGGGGCGCTCGCCGAGGCGCCGCATGAAGTAAGGAAACCATTCGCGGCCGAACGGAATGTAGACGCGAAGACGGTAGCCGTCGGCTACGAGCTTCGCCTGCAGGTCGCGGCGGACACCGTACAACATCTGGAATTCGAACCGATCGCTGGTGACGCCGTGGTCGCGCGCGAACGCGCGCGCCAGCTCGATCATCGCCGGGTCGTGCGTCGCGATCGCCGGATAGGCGCCCTCGGACAGCAGGCGTTTCATCATCCGCGCGTACTCCGCATCGACGTCCGCCTTGGCCTGATGCGCGACGCTCTTGGGCTCCTTGTAGGCGCCCTTGACCAGCCGGACCCGCGCGCCCAGCGCTGTGACCCGCCGCTCATCGTCCTCGCTGCGGTAGAGGGCGGATTGCAGCACCACGCCGAGTCTGCGGTGACCGTGCGACCAGAGCGTCTCGAAAATGTCGAGCGTCACGTCGGTGTACGGCGAGTTCTCCATGTCGATGCGCACGAAGAAGCCGGCCGGGTCGGCCCGCTCGAGAATCTTGCGCAGGTTGTCCACGGCACTGGCTTTGTCGACGTCGAGCCCCAGTTGCGTGAGCTTGAGCGACACGTTGCGTTCGATGCCGGAGGCGATGATCGCGTCGATTACCGCGAGATAGCCTTTGGTGGCGGCTTCGGCTTCCTGCAGGTTACGCACGCTTTCGCCAAGCAGGTCGAGCGAGATCGCAAGGCCGCGCCCTTCGACGGCGCGGGCCGCCTCGATGGCTTCCTCGACCGTCTCGCCGGCGATGAAGCGGCGCGCGAAACTGGACGGCTTTCGCATTCCGTACCGCGAAGCCAGTTTCTTGAGTGAGGCGCTTTGAGCGAGCAGGTGGAAAAAGGTTTTCGACGCGCTATCGAGCATCAGTGAGTCCGGCCGGTGGTCGTGAGCAGGTGTTCGATGGTTCGCGCGTAATAGCGCAGCACGGTGCGCTCGCGGACACGGAAGCGTCCACGCTCGGCGACGATGATGCCGCGCGTCTCGAGCGGTTCCACCGCTTCCTCGATCGCCTGCCGTCCGCTGGTCACGCCGAGGTTGGCGTGACGTGCCGCCAGTTCCTCGATCAGCGAATCGATGCGCGACTCGAGATCGCGCCGGGTGATCGACGGCCGCATCGCCGCCGCGAACACCGCGGTCGGCAGCACTTTGTACAACATGCCGGTTCGCGCCCGCACCAGCCGCGCCAGTTCCAGGACGTCGCTGCGCGAATGGACGTCGCGGTCGCCGACATCGATCGGTGCGCCGAAGGTGACGAACGCCCGCGAGCGGTAACCGACCGCGTAGCGCACCATCTCGGCGACTTCGCGGCCGAACGGACGCTGCCGCCGCTTCAGGCTCTGGTGCGCGAGGATGTGATCCTCGAGCACGAGGTCGTAGGCGATGGCCACCGGGATGACCACCAGGTCGGGCCGCTCGGCGCTGAGTGCGGCGTTGAACAGGCCGGTCTTCGCCGGCTTCAGCTCGCCGCTGTAGCTCCGTCCACCTTCCGGGTAGAAGAACAGGTCGTGCTTCTTGAGAATTTCGGCGACGTAGGCCTTGAGCGTGGTGAGGTACGCCGGATCCTTCATGTTGCGGCGGATCGGGATCGCGCCGGTGACGTGCTTGTGGATCAGGCCGAGCGGTCCGCCGAACAGGTTGATGCCGGCGGCGATCAGCGGCGGACGAATGCCGTTGTCGTCGAGCACCAGCGGCTCGACCAGGTAGTCAGTGTGACTCTTGTGATTGGAGGCGTAGACGATGCGCTTGGTGCGCGCCGCGGTGGTGACGTAGTGCAGGTGCTCGTGCTTGCGCTCGATCTTGCGCAGGATCGGATAGAGCGGATGCTGCAGGGCGCGATAGAACTTGTGGCGCTGGGTCGTACGAAGCTCGTCGAGGAAGGCGTTGACCTGATCGCGCGGAAACTTGAGGATTTCCTCGCGCGAGAGGACCGCCTGGGAGACTTCATCGAGCATGTGAGCGCATTCGCACTATAACACGCGGCGACGGCCCTACATCGACTCGACCGCCTTGCACACAGCGTCCGCGAACTCTCTCGTCGATGCCGATCCACCGAGGTCGCGGGTCCGCACGGCGCCGGCGGTGAGGACGCCGCCGAGCGCCTGCATGATGCGATCGGCCGCCGGCCGCTCGTCGATGTGCCGCAGCATCAACACCGCGGAGAGCAGCAGCGCGGTCGGGTTCGCCAGCGACTTGCCGGCGATGTCGGGCGCGCTGCCGTGCACGGCTTCGAACACCGCGAACTCCAGACCGAGGTTCGCGGCGCCGACCACGCCGAGTCCGCCGACCAGTCCGGCACACAAATCCGACACGATGTCGCCGTACAGATTGGGCAGGACCAGGACGTCGAATTGACTGGGGTTCATCACCAGGTGCATGCACGCGGCATCGACGATCCGCTCGTCGTAGACGATGTCGGTGTACTCGCGGGCGACGCGGCGGCAGCAATCGATGAACAGGCCGTCGCTCAATTTCATGATGTTCGCCTTGTGGATCGCGGTCACGCGCTTGCGACCGTTGCGGCGGGCGAACGAGAACGCGAACTGCGCGATCCGCGTCGAGGCCTTCTCGGTGATGATCTTCAGGCTCTCGACCACGCCAGGTACGACTTCGTGCTCGAGCCCGGCATAGAGATCCTCGGTGTTCTCGCGGACGATGATCAGATCCACGTTCTGAAAACGCGCCGCGACGCCCGGCAGATTCCACACCGGCCGCAGGTTGGAATAGAGATCGAGCGCCTTGCGCAGGCCGACGTTGACGCTGGTGAAGCCCTGCCCGATCGGCGTGGTCACCGGCCCCTTCAGCGCCACTTTGTTGCGGCGGATCGAATCGATCAACTCAACCGGCAGCGCCTGGCCGGTGCGCTCGAACGCGATCACGCCGGCGGTGTGCGACTCCCAGTCAATCGACACGCCGGAGGATTTCAGAATGCGAAGCACCGCATCGGTCACTTCGGGACCGATGCCGTCGCCAGGGATCAAGGTGATGGTGTGGCTCATGTTGGTGGTTGCCTCATTATAATTGCCGAACACCGGATGCTCGAAGCACGGATCGTCGATCTGGACATCATCGCCGCGCGCCTGCTGGACGCGATCGCGCGTGGCGAATCGCTCGGCGCCATGCCCCTGACGTTCCTGCTGCGCCACTACCTCGCCACCGGGAGGGACGATCTCGGTGACGCGGTCGGCAACGCGCTCGCGGCCGCGCTGGCAATTGCGGCGGAGGCGGTCGACGTCACGGTTCGGGCGTCGTGGCTGACGCTGTTCGCCGAAGCCACCGCACTGTCGGACGACCTACGGCTGACCGACGTCGCAACGATGCTCATCGCCGGCCTGCGAAACGAGTGGCCCTCCGCGAACAACGTCGCGGAAGCCGCGGCCTCGGTGGACGCGTGCCTGCGCGCCGCTGAAGCGTCCGGGCTGATCGATCCGCAGGACATCGTGCCTGCCGCCATCGATCAGCTCGAGCGCATCGTCGGCGGCGGCTATCGACCGGGCGGCGGCATGGCGTCGACCATTCACGGCGACGCGCATCAGCGGGGCACGGCCGCGGACCAGGTGCGTCCGGCGTCGGCGCTGCTCACCGCGTTCGAGCATAGCGGCCGGCTGCCGTATTCAATGCTCGCCGAAGAGCTGATACAGCCGGTGCGGCGTGACCCGACCTCGGCCGGCGACGTCCGTTTGGCCTGCGAGACGGCTCGCGTCCTCAACCGCCTGGCGGCACTGCACTCCGACCCGCGTTATCGCGGCGCCGCCGTCGTCGCTGAGGATGCTGACTATCGAAGCGATGCCGCGCGCTTGCTGCTGGCGCAGTTCGCGCCCGCGCTCGGCGGCGAACTGGACGAGGGCGCCGTCTACGGCGTCGCGCTCGGTGAATGGCTCGCCACGGCGGGTAATCTGCAATAGAATTTGCGTTCCTATGTCTACTGACCGCGCTTCTCTGATCGCCGCACTCACCAACATCGCCACGCAGCTTCGAATCGATTCCGTGCGATCGACCTCGGAGGCCGGCAGCGGACACCCGACCAGCTGCTGCTCGATGGCGGACGTCATGGCCGCGCTGTTCTTCGCGGAAATGCGCTTCGACCCGAAGGACCCTCACAATATCGACAACGATCGGTTCGTGCTCTCGAAAGGGCATGCCGCGCCGATTCTTTACAGCGCGTGGGCCGAAGCCGGTCTGTTCGATCGCGCGGAGCTGATGAAGCTGCGAACGATCGGATCCGACCTCGAGGGCCATCCGACGCCGCGGCTGCCGTTCGTCGACGTCGCCACCGGTTCGCTTGGCCAGGGCATCTGTGCGGCGATCGGCACGGCGCTCAACGCGCGACGGATCGCGTCGCCCTACCGCACCTACGTCCTGCTCGGCGACGGCGAGTCGGCAGAAGGCTCGGTCTGGGAAGCCGCCGACGTGGCGACGATGGATCGCCTGGACAGTCTGTGCGGCATCACCGACGTCAACGGCCTGGGACAGAGCCGCGCCACGATGTGGCAGCACGACATGGATCAGTTCGCGCGACGCTGGAAGGCGTTCGGCTGGCATCCGATTGTGATCGATGGCCACGACATCCCGGCGATTCTCGATGCCTTCGAGGAAGCCAAGACCATCAAGGGTCAGCCGACGATGATCCTGGCGCGCACGATCAAAGGCAAAGGCGTCTCCTTCGCCGAGGGACGCGACGGCTGGCACGGGCGCGCGTTCAAGAAAGGCGAGGAACTCGACAGCGCCTTGGCGGAGCTCGAGACGCAGTTCGTGCCGGTGACGCCGGGCGCGATGAGTGTGGCCAGCCGGATCCCGAAACCGCTGGCACCGGCGCGCGCGAAGGACGACCCCAAACCGATCGCGCCACCGAGTTACAAGCTGGGCGAGGAAGTGGCGACACGCGAAGCCTACGGCACCGCGATCGCCAAGCTGGGCGCCGCGGATTCGAGGGTCGTCGCGCTCGACGCCGACGTAAAGAACTCGACGTTCAGCGACAAGTTCGAGAAGGCGTTTCCGGATCGCTTCTACGAGAACTTCATCGCCGAACAGGTGATGGTCGGTGCGGCGATGGGCCTGGCCGCCCGCGGCGCGATTCCGTTTCCCTCGACGTTCGCCTGTTTTCTATCGCGCGCCGCCGACTTCATCCGGATGGCCGCGATCAGCAACGTCAGCATCAAGCTGGCGGGCTCCCACGCCGGCGTGTCGATTGGCGAGGACGGTCCGTCCCAGATGGCGCTCGAGGATCTGTCGATGTGCCGCAGCGAACCGAACTATGCCGTCTTGTATCCGTGCGACGCGGTCAGCACCGAACGATTGATCGCGGCGATGGCATATCACCCCGGCCCGGCCTACATGCGGACCAGCCGTCCGAAGACGCCGGTGATTTACGGCAACGACGAAATGTTTCCGATTGGCGGCTTGAAGGTCGTGCGCCAGAGCGCCAACGACGTCGCGACGGTGATCGGCGCCGGCGTCACGCTGTTCGAGGCCTTGAAGGCCTACGACCAGCTCAAGGCGAAGGGCACGGCGATTCGCGTCATCGATCTCTATTCGGTTGCGCCGGTCGATGGCGCCGCGCTCGTCGCCGCGGCCAAGGCCACCAAGGGCCGGTTGATTACGGTCGAGGATCACTATGCGGCAGGCGGGATTGGCGATGCGGTCGCGGAAGCGGTCGCTGATGCCGGGTTCACCGTTCACCGGCTGGCGGTGCGCGAAATCGCCCGTAGCGGCAAGCCGGACGAACTGCTCGACCGCTACGGCATCTCGGCGAAGCACATCGTCGAAGCGGTGGAGCGAACATAGGTCACACAGGGATCGTTCTTCGTTCGGCGTTCTACGTTCTTCGTTCCCGAACGCAGAACGCAGAACGTAGAACGTTCTAAATCCCGAGTCTTTCCAGCCGCTCCTTCAGGTGTTCCCGCCGCGCGGACTGCCGGTTCTTCATCCGATTCTTCATCTCCGCCTGCATCGCCTTCAATTTGGTCTTCTGATCAGCGGTCAGGATCTGAAGCACCTCGCTGTAGGCATGCGCGCGGGCGACCGCCATGTCGGCCTCCACGATGCCGGTATCGGCGCTGCGTGAGCGGATCAGCGATTCGTCGATCGTGTCGGCGGTGACCGCGTCGTTCAGCGCCTCGCGCGCCGTCCGCTCGCGATCGGCGAGCGCCTTCCAGTCGTCCTTGTGCGCCGTGACGATGGCCTTGATCTGATCCTGCTGGTTGTCGGTCAGTTGCAGCTGCGGTCCGAGCATGGGCAGCATGCCCATGGGCCCGCCCGGCCCGCCGGGACCGCCCATCCGGCCGCCCGGACCTCGTCCACCCTGCCCCCTAAACGGAGGAGGCTCCTGACTCGTATTCTGTGTAGAAGCAAACACCCCGGCGGTCAGCCCGAGCGTGAGCACGCCGGCGCCGATGCTGAGGGCCAGGCGTTTTGCGTGTGCAGTCATGTCATTCTCCCTTCGTGTAGTGTGACGGGCATCCCATGTCGGTGAAATGGACAAACGGTGACAAAAGCATGACGCCGCGAGTGCTGGTGGTGGAGGACGAGCCGAACATCCGGGAACTGGTGTGCCTGCACCTGGGCCTGGAGGGCTACTCCTGCGAGGCGGTCGGTGACGGACGCGAAGCGCTGAAACGCACCGAAGCCGATCGCTTCGACCTGCTCGTCCTCGACGTGATGATTCCCGGGATCGACGGGTTGTCACTGTGCCGGGCCGTGCGCAACGGACGCACGAATCACGACGTTCCGATCATGATGCTCACCGCACGGCGCGAGGAACCGGACAAGGTCGTCGGTCTCGAAAGCGGCGCTGACGACTACCTGACCAAGCCGTTCGGCGTGCGCGAACTGGTCGCGCGGGCCCGCGCGCTCTTGCGGCGTCCGCGTCAGGCGGGCGGCCGGGAAGAAGAGACCGAGCCACCGGTCCGGATTCACGGCATCGAAATCGATCCGGCGCGGCGTCGGGTCCGCGTCGACGCGCGCGACGTCGAGCTGACCGATCAGGAATTCCGGCTGCTGCACCTGCTGGCGACGCACGCCGGCATCGTGTTCAGCCGTGAGGCGCTGCTCGCGAAAATCTGGCGCGGCGATACCTTCGTTACCGTCCGCAGCGTGGACACGCTCGTGAAGCGCCTGCGCCGCCGGATCGAGCCCGATCCCGCATTGCCCCGCTTCCTGATTACCGTTTGGGGTGTCGGTTACAAATTCGCCGATGTCTAGACGATCGCCATGTGCGGCCCGTCGAGGCCCAGGGATAAGGCTGAGTTTCTAAACTATTGATCGCTCAGCGTTTACAATCGATTCCGCCTCGTGTAAGATCTCGGCATATTTTCTGCGTCACCCGCAGAAAATTCCTCTCCACAACCAGTCGCGCCGACCGCTCAACGGGAGTGTGCTGTGTCCGCTCGTCAGAATTCTCGCCGCCTGTTCGTGATCGCCACCGGCGTCATCGTGGCCCTGCTCGTGATCGGCGGGCTGGCGCTTCGCGGCCGCGATCGAGTCGCTGTTCAACAGGTGCCGTTCTCCGATCTCCTGCATCAACTCGACGCCGGCGTCGTGGCGGCCGTGGTGGTTGACGGCGACGCGCTCGATTTCACGTTGACCAGCGGACGCGCGTTTCACACCGTCGCGCCGTCGAACTACGTCACCGCCAATCCCGCGTTCATCACCGACCTGGCGAAGAAGCAGGTGCGCATCGAGGTGCGAACCGCGAACGAGCCGTCGGCGGTCAACTACCTCGCCCTGATCGTCGGGTTGAGTTTTCTCGGCGTTCTCGGCGTGGCGATGTACCGCGTCACCACCGGGCGGATTCCGGCGCTCGAAAACAAGGCCCGCGAAGCCGCGGCTGACGCTTCGTCGGTGACGTTCGAGGACGTGGCCGGAGTCGACGAAGCCAAGGAAGAGGTGAAGGAAATCGTGGATTTCCTTCGCCAGCCGGGACGCTTCACCGCGATCGGTGGACGGGTTCCGAAGGGCGTGCTCCTGGTCGGCCCTCCCGGCACGGGCAAGACGCTGCTCGCGCGATCGATTGCCGGCGAGGCCGGTGTGCCGTTCCTGTTCACGAGCGGATCGGATTTCGTCGAGATGTACGCCGGCGTCGGCGCCTCGCGGATTCGCAAGCTGTTCAAGGACGCACGTCGCCATCCGGCGTGCATCGTATTCATCGACGAGCTCGACGCCGTCGGCCGCAGCCGCGGCGGCAACTCGCTCAGCCACGAGGAGCGCGAGCAGACGCTCAATCAGCTGCTGGTCGAGCTGGACGGCTTCGCACCCAACCAGGGCATCGTCGTCATCGCGGCCACCAATCGGCCGGACATTCTCGACCCGGCGCTGCTGCGTCCCGGCCGGTTCGATCGGCAGGTGACCGTCGGCGTCGCGGACGTCAAGGGCCGCGAACAGATTCTTCGCATCCATGCCCGCAAGGTCGCGCTCGATGGCGGCGTGGACCTGCGTCAGATCGCGCGCGGCACGCCAGGATTCTCCGGCGCCGAGCTGGCCAACCTCGTCAACGAGGCGGCGCTGCTCGCGGTGCGCGGCGGACGGCAGATCGTCACCGACAGGGATTTCGATGAGGCGCGTGACAAGGTCCTGATGGGCGCCGAGCGCAAGTCGCTCTCGATGAGCGAACACGAGCGGATTACCTGCGCCTATCACGAGTCGGGCCACGCGGTCGTCGCGGCGCTGCTGCCGAACGCCGACCCGCTGCACAAGGTGACGATCATCCCCCGTGGCCGCGCCCTGGGCGTGACGATGCAGCTGCCGGAAGGCGATCGGCACACGCACTCGCGCGAGTATCTGGAGGCGCAGATCGCCATTCTGATGGGCGGCCGGATAGCGGAGGAGCTGTTCCTGCGGCAGATGACCAGCGGCGCGGGCAACGACATCGAACGGGCGACCGAGATCGCCCGCCGCATGGTCTGTGATTTCGGGATGTCGGCGGCGCTCGGCCCGCTCGCCTATCGCGCTGCCGGAAATCCGTGGGAGAACGATCGCGGCGCCGGTATGAGCGAGGCGACTGCGCAAAAGGTGGACGAGGAAGTCCACGAGATCGTGATGCGCGGCTATGAAACGGCGAGGCAGATCGTCGCCAAGCATCGAGGCGCGGTCCGTGCGATGGCCGAACAGCTCCTGGTCGTCGAATCGCTCGACGCTGACGCCATCAAGGCCGTGATCATCAACGCGAGCGGCGCCGATCGGACGTAGCGCGGGCCTTTCAGGCCCGCGTCATGCGACCCTGAAAGGGTCGCTCTACATCTGGCCGAGTGCCTCCGCCGCTGGTGACTCCGGCCACACCGGCTCTGCTCTCGCCACGTATCCCGCGTGGGCCAGGTGACTCTGGAACAGCGCGGTTTCTGACGCCCAGAACACCAGTTTGACCCACAGCCGTGCGAGCACGTACGCCTGACCGATGGCGAAGGCAATCCCCGTCATGATGCCTGCCTGCCACACGCCCGGCGCGACGAGAGCGTAGGCAGCGACGACGGCGATGAACGCGGCGAAGTTGACGAGGAACACTCCGATCGCCGCGCCGGCGTGCCGCGTGATGAATCCGATGCCGGCGCGAATCGCGCCGATCATGCTGCGGCGGTCCTCGACAATCGCCCGCACTTTTGCGTAGTCGAAGATCGTCGTCAGCACCGCGACCATCGCGCCGAACAGCAGGTACAACCCGAGACGGACGAAGAAGGCGTTGCGCTCCACCGTGAATTCATGGATGAGACGCGGGTACAGCTCGTCGAACAGCCACCGGTGCACGACGCTGAAGAGCAGCGCGTAGGTCAGCCACTGCACCGCCGCGAGGCGGAGAAAGCGGAAGAAGAACACGCCCGACGCCGAGAAAAATCCAGCCGGACGCGTCGGGCGATCGCGCGCGTAGCGGTCGAGAATGCCGCCCTCGAGAAATATCCAGAGCACGACATACGCCGACGCCGCCCCGACGATGACGACCGGCCGTGTGCTGTTGTCGAGGAAGGCGCTGAGATTGTCGAGCACCGCGCCGAAACCGATGATCGTCGGCCTGAACGTGACGCCAAGCCCGGTGGCCTGGTCGCCGAATTCCTGCATCCAGTCGTAGTTGACACCGCTGGCGGCCGTCTCCGCCGCGAGGCTGGCGCCGAGGTGATCCGCAAGCATGCCGCGAACCGCCGCCGCCATCGGCACGCTGACGAGCAGCGTCAGTACCCAGACGCCGAGCAGGATCGCCGGAGCGCGATTCACCCGACGCATGCCGTCACGCCAGGCCTTCACAGCAGGCTCACCCATGACAGCAGGTTGTCCTGCAGCCAGACCATCCACGTCATCGACCACTTGGTCGCCGCTGCGCTGCCTTGTGGTTCGAGCGTGCGCGAGTTGTTCGTGTAATTGACGTCCAGCAGCAGCACCCGATCGGGATCGACCTGCGCGGTCAGTGCCTGCACCGATCGGTCGTACACGTATTCCTTCCACCGATCGCGACCGTCCCAATGTTCGACGCTGCGTTCACCGTCGCGGAAGGTGACGACCACGTCCACCGGAAACAACGCCTCGCCGTATCGGCGCACGACCACGCTGGTCCGGAAATGATCGCCCTCGCGCGTGCTCTTCAGATCCTGGACGCCGTAGTCGAACACGTTCGAGCTGCGATAGACCTGATCGAAGAACCACCCCAGATCCCGATTGGTGACCGAATCGACGACGGCGAAGTAGTCCGACGGCTTCGGGTGGGCGAACTTCCAGCGCTCGAAGTAGGCGGACATGACACGCTGGAGAGTCGGCCACCCCAACCAGCGCTCCATCGTGTTCAGCCACAGTGCCGTCTTGTTGTAGGTGATGCTTCCGCCGGTTGACGGGAAATATCGATAGCTTGGCGTGGATTGAACGTCGCTCTTCGCGTCGTGCCGGTAGCCCCGCAGCCGGTTGCCGTCGGTCTCGCGGCTGATCGAAATGTCCTTCACCACCCACGGGATGAAGCCGCCGAAGTAGCGCAGCGCCAGCGGATTCGGATCGTAGACCTGCGCAATCGCCCGTGCCGTCGAGAACGTGTTGAAGCCTTCGTCCATCCACGCGTCCTCGAACTCGTTGCTGCCGACGATGCCGTACCAGAACTGGTGACCGGCTTCGTGCACCGTCACGCCTTCGGGCGTGGTCACCCGCGCTGGCGCGAGCCAGCGCGTACCGGCCGTGAACAGGGTCGGGTACTCCATACCGCCGGCGTCGCTCTGAAACGCGGGATCGACGATCGTGATGTGGCCGTACGGGTACGCTCCGTACCACTCGCCGTAGTATTTCAAGGTCGTGCGCGTCGCGTCGAAGTGGCGTTCGGCCTGATCCGCGTGTTCCGGCTGGAGCAGCAGTCGCATCTCGACCGGAGGCAGGGTCGGATGCTCGAAGCGCGCTGTCCGCTCGAGATAGTCGGGGCTGGTCGTCCACACAAAGTCGTGCACATCTTCCTGGTAATAGCGATGCGTCGTCGCGCCAGCGGCGCGATCGTCCGCGTTCGAGCGGCGGACGCCGGTGGCGCCGAGCGGCCAGCCGGTAGGCACCGTCAACGACACATCGTAGACGCCGTAGTCGGAGAAGAACTCAGTGCCGGCGTGAAACTGATGGCAGTTCCAGCCTTCGTCCTGCAGGACCCCCAGCTTCGGGAACCATTGCGCGATGAAGAAGAAGTTGCCGATCACGCCGGTGCGCTCGAACGTGCGGGGCACGTGCGCTGTCCAGGCGATCTCGATCGTGATCGTTGCCCCTGGTTCGACGGCCCGATCGAGCGGCACCATCATCACCGTCTCGTCGTCGGCGTTGCCATCGTCCGGGGCGATGAAGCGCTTGGCTGAGGCGAAATCGCGGCCGCCGATACGGATGGAGGAGACGTCGATGCGGGCCCATTCGTCCGGCCGGCGGTGGCGGTCCTCATTCGACGCGCCTGAACCGAGCGCGAGCTCGCGCATGAATGTGCTGCGCGTGTTCTTCCACGCATTCCAGTAGAGGTGGAACTGAAGGTCCGTCGCCGGCTTGGCGGTTATGTTCCGCCAGGTGACGATCTCGGAGCCGGTGATCGTGCGCGCCACCGGATCGAGCCGCGCCGTGATGGTGTAGTTGGCGTTGCGTGGAGACCGGGCCGGCGTCATCGCTCCATTGGATTGCGCCGATGCTGACGCCGCCGAACCGGCCACCGCGGCGAGAAGCAGCAGAGCCGTGGATCGCATGTCAGTGATTCGGAGTCAGCACGACCGAGACGAGTGCTTCGGCGGGCGCGCGGTCGACCGGGGCGCCCAATCGCACCGTTCTCGACTCTGTGCGCGCGATACCCGAGCGCAGCGATCTGTTCGAGGAATTGCTGTGCGCCGATCCCGGAGGCGCGCTCGAGCTGTGTCGGGTGCAGCTCCGAAAGAATGATCGGCTTGTCCTCGCGGAGGAGACGGCTTGCGCCTTGTAGAACCAACGGCTCGGCCCCCTCCACGTCCATCTTGATGAAGCGCACCGGCCGGCGGAGCTCGATCGTATCAAGCGTGACGACCGGCACGTCCCTTCGCTGGTTGCCGGTCAGCGCGTCGGTGCCGTCGCGCAACAGATAGGCGCCGCCGGAATTCAGCGTCTCGAGTGGAAAGGTGAGTGTCGCGGTGCCTGATGCCGCACCGACCGCCGCGCGCTGAAATACTACGCGGTCCTGAAAGCCGTTCTCTGCGACCGATCGCTCGAGCAGGTTCGCATTGGTGTCGAGCGGCTCGAATGCGTAAACGCGGCCGGCGGGACCGACGGCTGCGGCCATCTGCATCGTGAAGAATCCAATGTGCCCGCCGACGTCGATTGCGACGTCGCCAGGTTTCAGCAGTCCGCGCACCAGGCTGATTTCGTCCTGCTCGTAGCGGCCGCGCAGGATATTGAGTCCGATGACGTGATCTGAGAGGTCGATCAGCAGCCGGACTCCGGGCGCAATTTCCCTGATGACGATCGTCGAGTCGTTGGTGTGAGCGAAGTCCGGGTTCTTGTCGCGAAACTCCGCGGACGTAATGAGATGGTGACGGAGCTCGGCCGTGTTACGGGATCCCGCGAGCTTCGGGCCGATGACGTCTTCGTTCTCGGGGTCGCGGTCGAGCAGCAGGCGGTAGGCCCAGATCACGTGCTCGCGCGTCAGAGCGCCGGGCTGACTCATCGCGGCATCCTATCATTGTGTGGATCGCTCGGATGAAGCCTCGCGCCCGCCACTCGATACCGGGGTGCAGCCTAGCCCTGAGGCTCGGGCTATAATCCCGACGTTATGCCAAACATTCGAGTGATGCACTTCGGGCTCGGCCCGATTGGCGCGGCCATCGCGAAACAGGTCGCCGCGCGTTCCGGATTCAAAATCGTCGGCGCCATCGACATCGACCCTGCCAAGATCGGCCGCGACCTCGGTGATGTGATCGGTCTGCCGAAGCGGATCGGCGTGAAGGTTTCGGGCGATGCCGCCAAGGCGCTGAAGTCATCGAAGCCCGACGTCGTGGTGCTGTGCACCAGTTCCTCGATCAAGAAGGTGCTGCCGCAAATCGAAGGCATTCTCAAGACGAAGACCGCGATCGTCTCGACCACCGAAGAGCTGTCATACCCGGGTTATACGCACGTTCGTCAGGCACGGCAGATTCACGCGATGGCGAAGAAGGCGAAGGTCGCGGTGCTCGGCACCGGCGTGAACCCCGGCTTTGCGATGGACGCGCTGCCGATTGCGCTGACCGCCGTCTGTGAACGCGTCGACCGCATCGTCATCAACCGCATTCAGGACGCACGGATCCGCCGCCTGCCGTTTCAGCAGAAGATCGGCGCCGGGCTGACCACCGAGCAGTTCCAGAAGAAAGTCGACGACGGCAGCGTGCGGCACGTCGGGTTGACGGAGTCGATCGCGATGATCGCCGACGCGATGGGGTGGCGGCTCGACCGCATCACCGACGACATCCAGCCGAAGCTGGCCCAGGTGACGATTTCGAGCGAGTTCCTCGCGGTCGATCCCGGGTACGTCTGCGGCATCATCCAGGACGGCGTCGGGTACCGGAAAAACGAGCCGGTGATTCGGCTGCACATGGAGGCGTACCTCGGAGCGCCGGAGTCGTACGACTCGGTGGACATTGAGGGCTCGCCGAACCTTTCGTCGAAGATCGCCGGCGGCATCCACGGCGACATCGCCACCGCCTCGATCACGGTCAACTCGATTCCGAAAGTGCTGGCCGCCGCACCCGGCCTGCACACCATGCGCGATCTCGCGCTGCCATCGTTTTTTCCTGGGAAATAGGTTCGAAGAGGTTCGAGGTTCGAAAGGTTCGAGAGGTTCGAAAGGTTCGGACGGCGAACCCCTCGAACTCCTCGAACCCATCGAACCCATCGAACCCTTCGAATGTCATAATCGACTGTCGTGGAAATTGTTGCCAAGTGCCCGAAGTGTGATGCCGGCCTGCCTGTCAGCGCCGCGACCGCGCCGGCCGACATCAAATGCGGTGGTTGCGGTCTCGACATTCCGCTGACCTGGAGCGAGGCGGTCAGGAGCGGTTCCGCAGTCGATCGGTGCCCGGTTTGCGGCGGCAGCGATTTTTACCTTCGCAAGGATTTCGATCCGAAAATCGGCTTGAGCGTTGTGATCGTGGGCGCGCTGATCAGCGCGAGCTTCTATTGGTTCGGCCGCGATGTGATCGCCTACAGCATCCTCGGCGCCGCGACCCTGATCGACCTGTTCGTCTACGGGCGCCTTGGCGACGTCGCGGTCTGCTATCCCTGCCACACGGAGTTCCGCGGCGCCTATCCCGTCAACCGGGTCGGCTTCGATCTCCATACCGCCGACGTTCTCGAACTGGAATACGAACGGCGGATTGGAAGGCGTTGAATCGGCGATCGGGTGATCTGGTGATCGGCGATTTAGAACGTAGAACGTAGAACGTAGAACGTAGAACGCCGAACGTAGAGCGCAGAACGCCGAACGTCGGCCGCTCAGAACAACGTCACGTCAACCGACGCTCCCTCCTCGACGCCATTCGCATCGGCCGCAATCTCGATGTAGCCGTCGGCCTGCGAGAGGCTGGTGATGTCGCCGGATCCTTTGAAGGCCGGCCAGGCGACGCCGTCCGCCAGGCGAACCGTGTAGAACTGATGCCGATTGACCGCCGAGGCGATGCGGCGTCCGAGCGGCACCCGCACGCTGCGCGGCCGGTGCGGCGGCAGGCGGGCGAGTTGCCTCAGAAACGGCACCAGCAGGATGTAAGCGTTCGAGAGACAGGACGTCGGATTCCCCGGCATGCCGAAGAACGGCGTGCCGGAGAGCATGGCGAACGCGGTCGGCTTGCCCGGCCTGACGGCGATGCCATGAAAGATCATCTCGCCGCGCGCCGCAATGGCATCGACGACCAGGTCGCGCTCGCCGACCGAACTCCCGCCCGAGAACACCACCAATTCGGCCTCGCCGCGCGCGTCGAGCGAAGCCACGAGCGCCTCCACCGTATCCTGCGCCGGCCGCATCGGAACGGCGACACCGCCGTGGCTCGCGACCACGGCTCCCAGCGTGAAACGGTTGACGTCGTAGATATGACCAGGCGGGAGCGGACTGCCGGGCTCGACCACCTCGTTGCCGGTTGAGAGAATCGCCACACGAGGCCGCGCGTAGACATGGATGGTCGAGTGTCCGACGGCGGCCAGCGCGCCGACCCGGCTCGGCGAAAGGACGTCGCCCGCCGACACCACGCGATCGCCCGCGGTAATGTCACCGCCGCGCCGGCCGACATTCTGTCCCGCGGTCGCGGCCGCAAGGATCTGAATCCGCCCGTCGCTGCCGATCGCGGTTTCCTCGACCATCACCACCGCGTCTGCGCCTGACGGCAAAGGTGCGCCGGTGGCAATCTCCGCGCACGCGCCGGGTGCCACCTGCGCCGACGACAGCTCTCCGGTGTAGATGCGATCCAGCAGGCGGAGGGCGATGGGCGTCGCGGGGGTGGCGCGTGCGATGTCGGCAGCGACGACGGCGTAGCCGTCCATGGCCGACCGCGAAAACGGCGGCACATCGATCGGCGACGCGACGTCGCTCGCGGCCACGCGGCCGGCCGCATCTTCGAGTCTCACGCGTTCGGTCCGCTCGATCGGCCGCACTGCGGCGTCGAGACGGCGTCGAGCTTCGGTGAGGGAGATGGTCGATGTGAATGGTCTCATGTCAGCGTAGCGCGAGGCTTCAGCCGAGCGGCCGGTCAGCGCGTGGCCTGCTCGACCAGGTGCCCAAGCTCGGGGAGCAGCAGTTTCTCCATCGCCAGCCGGACGGCGCCTTCCGAGCCAGGCAATGAAATCACGATGTGACCGGCGACCAGCCCGGCACAGGCCCGGCTCATCATCGCGGCGGGCCCAATCGCGTCGTAGCTGAGGCGCCGGAACAGTTCACCGAAGCCGTCAATCCGTTTCTGGAGCAGTGTCGTCACCGCTTCGTAGGTGCTGTCGCGGGACGTGATCCCGGTGCCGCCGGTGAGGATGATCGCCTGGACGTCGGGATGGGCGAGCTGACGTTCGATGGTTCCACGCACCAGCTCCGGATCGTCTTTGACGATCGTGCGTCCGGCCACCTCGTGACCCGCGGCGGTCAACAAATCCGCGATGGCGCGGCCGCCGGTATCGTTGTCTTCGGTGCGCGTATCGCTCACCGTGATCACGAAACAGCGAACCGATCGCGGCGCGCGCGCCTTGTGCTCGTCCTGGCTCATTCCGCGCCATTGTAGCGCCGCATGCTACGATTTGCCGATGCTCAGCCGAGGCGCGCAGCGGCCGCAACCGCGCGGAATGTCGCTGCGCTGGTCCGGCCTGTTCGCGACGATTACCGCGGCGACCGCCGCGACGATCGGGGTGCTGCTGGTTGGTTCTCCGGTTCTGACCGCGCCGCGCGATCCGTTTACGCTCGACAAGGCCGGCGAACGCTGGGTCGAGGAAACGTTCCGGCGACTGACGCCGGACGAAAAAATCGGCCAGCTGATCGTTCCGTCGTTCGATTCGAATTTCCTCAGCACCGACAGCGACGCGTTCGACCGGCTGGCGCGCCTGACCCGCGACTACCACGTCGGCGGCTTTCTCGTCTTCGGCGCGAAGATTCCGGCGCCGCCGGTCCTGCTGGATGCCAGTTACGGCACCGTGATCCTCGGCCAGCCGCTCGAAGCCGCCTCGCTGTTCAACCGGCTGCAGGCGCTGGCGCGCATCCCGCTGCTCAACACCGCGGACTTCGAAACCGGCGCCGGCTTCCGAATCACCGGCGCGACGTCGTTTCCACGGCAGATGGGCATGGGCGCCATTTCGCCCGGTGACGATCGACGGTTGGTGCGTGAGCAGGCGCGCATCACCGCCCTCGAGTCGCGCGCACTTGGTGTCCACGTCAACCTCGCGCCGATCGCCGACGTCAACAACAACCCGCGGAATCCGGTGATCAACACCCGCTCGTACGGCGAGGATCCGGTTCGAGTCGCCGCACTGGTCGAGGCCTACCTCGCCGGCGCGCGCGAAGGCGGCATGATTGCGACGCTGAAACACTTCCCCGGACACGGCGATACCGATGTCGACAGCCACCTCGGTCTGCCGGTCGTCAGCTTCGACCGATCCCGGCTGCAGTCGCTCGAACTGGTGCCGTTCCGCAGCGGCATCGACGCCGGCGCCGCGGCGGTGATGGCGGCGCACATCGAGTTGCCCGCCCTCGACCCTGCGCCCGGGACGCCGGCGACCTTCAGCCGGACGATTCTCGGTGATCTGCTTCGACGCGACCTCGGATTCTCGGGATTGATCTACACCGATTCGATGTCGATGGAACCGATCACCAGAATGGCCACGCCTGGTGAGGCCGCGGTTCGGGCCGTCCTGGCCGGTGCGGATCAGGTGCTCGATTCGCCCGACCCGATCGCGGCGTTCGACGGGCTGAAGACGGCGGTCGCCAGCGGTCGCCTCAGTCAAGCCGCCCTCGACAGTTCGGTGACTCGCGTGCTTCGCGCCAAAGCGTCGGTCGGCCTGCACGTGCAGCGCACGGTTGATCTCGAGTCGGTCGCGGCGAAAGTTGGCGGCCGCACTCACGAGGCGGTCGCCGCCGAGGCGTTTGCTCGCGCGGTGACGCTGGTCAAAGACGATCGTCATCAGGTGCCGCTGACCGCGGCTCGGGACACGTCGATCCTGTATCTGTCGGTGCTGGACTATCCGGGCGGCTGGCAGATTGCCGCGCCGAGCCGCACCTTCATTCCGGAGCTGAAGAAGCGGTGGCCGCAGCTGACCTCGATCGAAGTGTCCGATCACACCCCGATGGCGGAGCTCGACCTCGTGCGCGCGGTGGCGCCGCGCTATGGCGCTGTGATCGTCTCGGTGTTCGTGCGCGCCTCGTCTCAAAGCGGACGCCTGGATCTCGCGCCCGACCTGATCAAGCTGTTGAAGGACCTGGCACGCGTCACCGACCGCGCCGGCACGCCGCTCGTCGCCACGTTTTTCGGCAACCCTTACGTGCCGTCGTTCGTCCCGGAGTTACCGACGGTGCTGCTCACCTACGATTTCTACGATCAGGCCGAGCGCGCCGCGGCCCGAGCGATTGAGGGCGAGGCGGCGATCGGCGGCCGGCTGCCGATCACGCTGTCGCCGCAGCTTCGAGTGGGGCAGGGGATCGACCGGCCGCACCCATAAGCGCCGTTGAAATCGCTGATTTGCGATGCTTCGAGACAGGTTGATCGCTCGCCTTGCTGAGATGGGCGACTCGCCCGACCATCAGCTCCTCGCCGCCGAAGTCCTTGGTATCCGCGGCGCCCCGATCGAGCTTGCGCGCAAGCTCGTCGCGCAGGCACTCGTCATCGAGGATCGGCGACAAGCATGGCGGCAGGCGGGTGAGCGGATATGCCGGAACGCGCCGGCGACGGCAGGCGTCTACGTCTTGCGTGACGCCGACGGCGAACCCCTCTACGTCGGGAAGGCGATCAACCTGCGCCGGCGTCTGCGTGCGCACTTTGCGGAGGCGCACTGGCGTTCGCTGAAAGCCGGGATGTCGCGCGCCGCAGCTGCGGAGTGGCGCGAAGTCGGTTCGGAGATCGAGGCGCTGCTGCGCGAGGCGGCGTTGATTCGCGAACTGCGCCCGCCGGTGAACGTTCAGGTCGGCCGTCCGGGGCTCGAGACACGTGCGATTCCACGCGCACTGGTTCGGGACGTGCTGCTGGTGTTGCCGTCGATCGAGGCCGACTCGGTGGAGCTGGCCGCGGCGCGCGCGGACGGCGGCTGGATCATTCAGCGCAGCAGGAGAAACGGCGCCGATCTCGGCGTCCACTCGCGGCGGCTCAAGACGTTTTTCAAACCATCCGGCGGACAGACGACAGGCGACGGAGACTCGGCGCTGGTCTTTTCGTGGCTGGCGAAGCGCGGCGCCGCGACCACCAGACTGGACCCGCACGACTGTCGCTCCGCCAGCGAGCTCGCTGTCCGGCTCAACGCGCTGTTTGCGGACGATCGATTGTTCGTCGAGCGCCTTGACCAGCGTTAACTGAACCGTCTAAGATCAGGGTTTCGTCCGCCCTCACTACGCGCCTTTAGCTCAGTTGGATAGAGCGTCTGGCTACGAACCAGGAGGTCGCAGGTTCGAGTCCTGCAAGGCGCACCAAACACGTTGCTACGCAACGAGTTAAGAGAAAAACCAAATAGAAAGACAGTGGGCAAGGACCCTTATGGAGCTCCTGTCGACGTCTTTTCTGTTTTCGCAATTTCTCGACCAACGCCGCTACCTGAAAAACGTCACGCCCAGCACCATTGAGTGGTATGAAACGGCGTTCAAGGCGCTCCAACGCGCCCACGACACGCGCGACCCGGCCCTCACTAAATCGTCGCTGCAACAGTTCGTCGTGCGCTTGCGGCAGCGCGATGTCAAACCCATCTCGTGCAACACCTACATCAAGGCGCTGAATGCGTTCTGTCTGTGGCTGCGCGACGAGGGGCAGGGGAAAGCATTGCTGAGCCGACATTGCTTCTTTGTGGGACAGGATTGAGCGTCGCTGGTGAATCCGAGTTCAACGCGGCCCATCGCTCGAGCACCCACACGGCCCAGAGCAGGGACGATTGGTCGGACTCACCTCGCTCGTGTTCCCCCAATGCGCGCCGGATGTACGCCACATTCAGCATGGATTCGATGTGCGACGATTTCCTCAGCACTTCGTCCTTGAATTGGCCGGCGAGGGGTCCGCGCATCCATGAATCCATCGGCGCGGAGAAACCGTGTTTCGGGGCGCGCGCTACCGAAGTCGGCAGACGTTTGGCGGCAACCTGCTTCAGCAGGTGCTTGCCGCGACGATCTGCACGCTTGATCGATTGCGGCAGGCGAAACGCCAATTCGACGAGTCGATGATCCAGCATCGGACAACGGACCTCGAGCCCGTGCTGCATGCTCATTCGGTCCACTTTCACCAGGACGTCATTCGTGAGATACACCTTCAGGTCGGCGTATTCGGCCCTTTGCACGACATTGCTTGACCCGCACTGGCGGTACGGTGCGGTGACCGCCTCGTAGACCGGACTCTCCCGCGGGTTGCGCGTCGGCGGGCGGCCCATCAACGCCCGCGCGCTGTCAGGTTTGACGATGCACAGATCGGAGTAGTACGCCGCCTCCGAGTCGTCGCCAATGTTCTCGAGATGCGTTCCGAGCCTCATGGCACGTGGCATCCATGAGCGCCGCGGCCACCGTGCGCCGCACCAGCCGACGGCACGACGAAGCGCGGGGCTGGGTAAGAACCGCCGAACCATTTGTTCCACGCCATGCGGAACGTACCGGAAGTCGTACCCGCCGAAGGCCTCATCGCCGCCATCGCCGCTCAGCGCAACGGTCACGTAGCGCCGGGCTTCCCGTGAGAGGTACCAGGTGGGCAGACTCGACGAATCCGCGAACGGCTCATCGAACGCCCGCACCACCGCGTCGAACGCCTCATCGATCTGGTGCGAAATGACGTGGGCGTGATGGTCGGTCGAGTATCGGCGCGCGGTCAACGCCGCCAGGCCCAGCTCGTCGTACGCGGACTCGCCGAAGCCAACGGAGGTGGTGACGATGGCCTCTGTGTGGCTTTCGGCCATGCAAGAGACGACGAGGCCGGAGTCGATCCCCCCGGACAGAAATGCCCCCAGGGGGACGTCGCTCTCGAGCCGCTCTCGGACGTGTTCGAGAATCTGCGCATCGAGAAGCGCCACGGCCTCGTCTTCGGTGCCCACCCAGTCATCGAACCGCTCGATGTCCCAGTACCGACGAACTGTCACGTGATCGTGGCGAACGCTGAGACAGTGACCTGGCAGAAGCTTGCGAACCTTCCGATACACGGTGTCGGGCCCAAGGAAGTACCCAAGACTCAGGTAGGACTCCAGCTGCTCGAAATCGAGCGCCCCGTCCCATGCCGGGCTGGCGCGAAGCGCCTTGATTTCGCTGGCGAAATGCAGAACGCCGCCGAACTCCGCATAGAAGAGCGGCTTTTCCCCTAACCGGTCCCTGGCCAGCAGCAGCTGACGATTCCGCTGATCGTACACCGCGAAGGCGAACATGCCCTCCAGGTGATCCACACAGGAGGCACCGAACTCTTCGTACGCATGCACGATCGCTTCGGTGTCGGACCGTGTTCGGAACGTGTGGCCACGGGCCGTCAGGAGGTGTCTGAGATCGTGATGGTTGTAGATTTCGCCGTTGAACACGACCCAGCAGCTTCCATCTTCGTTGGAGAGCGGCTGTCGACCTCCTTCTCGGTCGATGATGGCCAACCGACGGTGTCCGAGCGCCGCCACCGGATCCGAGAAGAACCCCTCCCCGTCCGGACCGCGGTGCAGGAGCGTGTCGGTCATCGCCGGGACGGCCCCGCGGATCTGTGGCGGCAGGATTCCGGTCAGCGCCATGACTCCGGCTATGCCACACATGCTAGAGCCATTTCGATTGGTGTGTACTGTAAACGTTGAGGTTTGCGGGGGTTTCCTGACAAGTCAAGTCAACGGATTCTACCAACGCAGAGGGCGTGGCGCACATCGTGCTCGTCTATTTGATCGCGCGCGACACCGGCACGGGCTTTCCGAACTTCGCCGGGTCGATCGTCACGTTCGCTTGAATGTCGGTGAGCGCGAAGTCGTCACGACCACTCAGCCAGGTATACGACCATTTGAACGGCATCTGGACGCCGGCCACCGCCCGGTAGTCGGAGTAGTCGATCTGCGTCGGCACGCGGCCGAGCGGCGACGTGGCGTAGCGCGCCATTCGGACAAGTAACCCGGTCTGCTTGTCGAAGTAGAGCGTCGCGAGCAACCCGGCCGCTCCCGTGCCCTGCACCACGCGCACGTCCGTGCCATTCAACTGGGTCGAGTAGCCGACGCGCCAGTTGGTCAGGTAATCCTTCACGTGCGCCGGGAACGCGATCTCCGCATCGAGCCTTGCCCCTTCGAGCGCGCCGCCGGTCCACGGATACTCCTGCACCACCGTCAACGGGAGCATAAAGTAGCCGGTGCGGCCGTCGAATGTGCGCGCCATGTCGCCTTCCTGCTGATGCACGATGGTCGCGAGCTGATTAGGCGCCTTCGCGTACACCTCGGCGGCGTAGCCGCTGGTCACGTCGCCGAACGGTGTACTGGTGCCCTTCGCTGAGTAGCTGGTCAGCGCTGCCAGAGGCGCGGCGCCGCCGAGCGCCTGGATGTACTTGTCGAAAATCGCGTCCGCCGTCGGTTCACCCGATGCGGCACGGGCCACGATGTCGGGTATCTCGATCGTGGGCTCGCCGTACATCCGGTCGAGCGTCGGCGTGACCATGGGCGACCGGCTGCCGCGGTGACAGGTGAAGCACGTGACCACCTGCCGGCCGTTGAAGTTGTCCCGGTTGATCGCGGTCACCATCTGAATCATCCGGCGCGCCGTCCGCTTCTTCGGCGTGTCGTCGTCCCACTTCGGATCCTCGGTGCCGGCCCCGGTGTGGCACTCGGAGCAATCAGCACTCAGCGCCGCCGCGAAGAGCCCCATCGTGCCCATGAACTCGTCGACGGGGATGCCCCGGAGCACCTGTACGTTCTTGAACGCCTGCTCCGACATCTGCGTCGTAGGCGTCTGTGCGGTTAATGCGACGGTCGCCAGAAGTGCGACGACGCCGATGACCAGGAGAAGGCCGGGTGTGGCGGGACGGAACTTCATCGATCTCTCCATGGGATGCGATGCCTTCGAGGTCATGCGAGACTTTACCAGACCAGGGCGTTTCAAGGGTTTCATTTGGACCGCTTAACCGGTAGGGTATGCAGGCCGTGGGCGATCCACCGGCTGATGCTCGAACGATTCAAGGGTGCTGACGTGTTCAGTCGAAGCGGACATCTCATCGTCGGGGCCGGTCTGCTGTTTGTCACCAGCGTCGTGGCGACGCAGTGCTCGAAGGCGCCGGCCTCCGACTCGCATACGACCGCCGCGGCCAGGCCCGCGACGGCGCCTGCGGCGATCGGCGCAGACTCCGGCACGTCGCGGCCGCTCGGACCGATGTCGCCGGTGGTGTCGGTCAAAGAGCTGATGCACTACATGATCGACCCGATGTCGGACAACATCTTCGACGCCGTGTGGTGGGACACGACGAAAACGGGCGTCGTCAAGCACCAGCCGCAGACGCCCGACGACTGGGAAAAGGTGAAGATGGGCGCCATCACGCTTGCCGAGGGTATCTACCTGCTGAAGATTCCCCGTCCGTTCGCGCCGGCCGGCGACGTGAACAACAGCACCGGGCCGCATCCGCCGGAACTGTCGCCGACGGAAATTCAGGCGAAGCTCGAGAAGGATCCGGTGTTGTGGGACGCGAAGATCCAGGCGATGCGGAACGCCGCGCTCGAAATCGTCGAGGTCGTGAAGCAGCGGAATGCCGACGCGCTGTTTGCCGCGAGCGAAGACGTGGACGAAGCCTGTGAGAGCTGCCACCTCGAATACTGGTATCCGGGAGACGCCGCCGCGGTGAGGGAATACAAGAGCGGGCGAGGGCGGGTCGAGAAGCGGGGTGGGGCCGAACGCCGCGGCACCACGAAGTAAACCCAGCGAGTGCGGTCGTTCTACTCGTGTTCCTGAAGCCGGCTCACCTGGCTCGAGACACACTGCCAGCGGTTGTCGCGGTGTACGAACACATCGGTAAAGCGATACGAACCGTGGACGTCGCGCCCGACGTCTTCGCGAGTGCCGGAGATGGTGACGCCGCCGGAGACGATGGCGACCTCGCCGTAGGCCGACACGGCGAGGTGTTCGAAGTCGTTCGACTTCAGGCGGAAGTCGCCCTGGGTCAGTTCCTTGATCTCTTCGCTCCTGGTCGAGAGCACGCCGTCGCCGTCGGTAAAGGTGTACTCGTCAGCGTAGAACGGCGAGAGCGCCGCGGCGTCCCGCGCGATGCTGGCGCGGCTCCACTCCTCTTCGAGTCGAATCAACGCCTGCGTCACGTCGCTGTTCGAACCCCGGCAGGAGACGCTCGTCGCCAGACAGGCGGCCACCGCCAGCCGCCAGGCTAAGGCCGAGAGTCTCGCGCAACGATCCATTGCCTTCAGCGTGCGGAGCAGGGTTCCGGCGCCCACAGAGCGCTGGCGCTGTCGGGCAGCTTCTTGAAGTGCGTGCTGCGGATCAGCGGCTGCGACAGGTACTGCGGATCCTCGACGATATGGGTGAGAAGGAGCCAGTTGTCGCCGTTCGGTTCGGTGGTGCGCGCGAAGTATTCGGTGAGGGTTGCGCTCTCGCCGTAGGGGACACCGTTCTTCTGCAGATATCCCGCCTGCATGTGCGTGGTGACGACCTTAAGCGAGCCGCCTTGCGGCGCCGCGCTGCGGCCACGCCTCGCGGTGATCTCCCAGGAGGCGACTGAGGACCCTTGCAGCGACGCCGCAGCTGATGCCGTCGGCGCACCGAAGGCGAACGTGCGCGTTTGCGTGCCGGCCTCGGTCTCGACTTTCAGCGCCTCGTCCGAACTCCAGGTGATGTGAAGGCGGCCGGGCAGTCGCATAACCCCGGCGGCGCCGTAGGCCTTGCAGGGCGTGCCTGCCGCTTCGTCCTTCGCCGGATCCCAGGCGTTGGCGACGCGATTCCCTTCGGCGCTCAGCGGCAGGCCAGGGTGGTCGCCTTTCGGCGCCGTGACCATGCGGTACCGCCAGTCCTCGGTGACGACCGACACCCAGTAGCCGGTCACGTCGATCGGCGCCTGAGCCTTGGCGGTCGGCGGCGGACCGGCGGCGCCGCGGCCGCGTTGAGCGGCCAGCGGTACCGTGAAGCCGAGCATCGGCACGACCAGCGTCGAGACGAAGAGCATCGAGATGTGAAGCATCGCGGACCGGATGCGAGCCTGACGCATGCGTGTGCCTCGGGACACTAGTTCTTCTTCGGGCTGAGCGTCTGATAGACGGCGTCGACGAACATGTCGGTGGTCCACGCGCCGGTCGTGGCGCCGAACCGACCGTCGTAGTCGATGGTCGGCTTCGCCGCTTTCACCTGCGCGAGTGTCTGGCCCTTCTTGATCAGATCCCGCACGCGGTCCCGAATGATGGTGACCATGTCGCGGTAGTACGCGACGTCCGCCATGTCGGTCAGCCGCCCGTGGCCCGGAATGATCATCGTCCCGCCCTCGGAGCGGAACGCGGGGAACGCGACGTCGAGGATCCGGTTCAGCGCGTCGATGACGCCGTTGACCGTTCCGCCGTGCGCCACGTCGATGATCGGATACGTCGTCGTCAGGAACACGTCCCCGGCGACGATGACGTCGGCGTGCCGGAACCAGACCAGGCTGTCACCATCGCTGTGGCCGGCCGGCACGTGGATCAGTTCGAGCGCTTCCCCACCGTGGAAGTGCGTGCTCAACTTCATCGTGTCGAGGTGATAGGTCTCGTTCGGCAGGGCGCGTGCGGGCGCCGCGGCTTCCTTGCCGTCCGGCGCGCTCATCCGCGTCATCACCTTTTCGTGCGCCACGACCATCGGGCCCTCGCCGGCCACGACTTCGACCGGAATCCGCCGGCCCGCCATCGCCAGCTTCTCGTTGCCGCCGACGTGATCGGCCGACGCGCTCGTGTTGATGATGTGGGCGATCGGCTTGTCGGACAGCCCGCGAATCACGGCGAGCACCTGGTCGGCCATCGCCGCGGTGCCGGTGTCGACCAGCAGCACCCCTTCATCGAAGGTGAACACGGTGATGTTGCCGCCGGTGCCGGACAGCATGTAGACGTTGGGGCGCACCTTCAACACACGGACGCCGCCGGCCGCGCTCTGTCCGGGCGCGGTAGTCGGCGCTCCGCCCCGGCCCCGCCCCTGGCTCGGAGCCGCGGTTGGTGCTGGCGACGGCGCCGTCGCCGGAGCCTGCGCGCGCGACGCCGCGGCGGTCAGCATGACGACGACAGACGCGGTGAGCGCGGTGGCGACAAGCGTGAATCGTCGCGAGCGGGAATTGGCGGTCATCGCTGCGGGTGAGTGATTTGCTTGCGGTAGTCCGGGTACATCGTGGCCGCGCCGCCGCGTGCGGCCTCGATCGGAATACCGTGCTTCTTGGCGAATTCCTCGGCGTCGCGCTGGGCCTGTTCGGGCGTCCGATGCGGGACCCATCCTGCCGGATGCTCGGTTTCTTCTTCGACTTCGCAGAGTTCCGGCGCGTCAGTGCCGTGCAGGTCGAGCACGAAGTCGGTGGACTGGACCAGCGGTTCGGTTAGATAGACCGGGTCCGTCACCAGTTGCATGATGGTGAGGTAATCGCCGTGGCGGATCCAGTGCTCGATCATCGTCGCGCGATCGCTGATTGGCACGCCGTCGCGCCGGACGATGTATTCCTTGAGATGCGTCGTGGAGACCGTCAGCATGTCGCCCTCCCAGCGTCCGGTCGAGAAGCCCGCCCACGTGTGCGGGGCGTCGTCGCCCGGGTGCGGACGGCCATCGAGGTAGATCACGCGATCGATCAGGTCCTGAAAGTTCGCGTGCAGCGCGACGACCTCGCCGGTGACCGGCTCGATCTGCTTGGAGATCCGGACCGGATGCACGCTGCGCCACATGTAGGTGGACGAGTGCGGTCGGCACTGCCATTCGGCCAGGCCGTAGAGCGCCGCGTCCCACGTATCGGCGCGGAGCCGCGCGGTGTCGGTGAGCGGCAGGCCCGTGTAGTCGCCCAGTTCGCCGCCGGGCGACCGCTCTTCCTGGTCTTCGTGATAGCGCACGCCCCACAGACCGGAAAAGTCGGTCTGGGCGAACGCCGGCACGCTGAGCAGCACGCCGGCTGCGACGAGCGCGATGGCGAACGTATGCCTCGATCGCGACGCCGTGCTCGGCATCGTGCGCCGCGTCCCCACCGCCGGACTTCGGTCGTGCATCAGAGCTGCTCCCGCTATTGGAACGTGCCGTTCCACTTGAAGCCGTCTTTGGGCCGCTCGATGCTGCGCATGCGGAGCCGGTGATCGTCCGCGTTTCGGCCCGGCGCGCCGACCACGATCACGTGATCGCCGGCCTTGAAGGTCGTGGCGCTCAGTCCCTGCGTGCTGAGCAACATGCCCGACCCCCATTCGACCGCCCAGCGCTGCATCGCGCCGCTCTCGTCTGGTGCCTCCAGGTGGACGTAAGAATGCGGGTTCCTGAACACGAACTGGACCATGTCGCCTTCGACTGTCTGAGTCTTGTCTTCGAAATAGGTGGCGGCGAAGGAGTGATGGGCCGACAGCCGGGTGGCCGCGCCGACTGCGATCAGGAGCGCCGCTGCGATGAGGCCGCGTTTCATCTCGTCCCTCCGGGGCAGAACGAACGGGCGCCATGATAGCGCAACCTCGGGTCCTTGCAACGCGGCATCGACCGAGACGACAAAGCCGGTTCCCGATCTCGGTCAGGGGCCGATCGTCGTCAGTATTGGGTCCTTGGTAACGATGCGTGCTCGGTTCATCGATGCCTCCTTGTGGAACCCGACGAGTGCGGGCTCCCAATAATCTCCGGCTCCTCTCAGGCGAGCGGCGGAGCGCCCGCCTCCACGTGCGCTATTGGCCGCTGGCGTCCTGACTGGCGACGATGCACGGATCGGGCGGCGCAATGGGAGGACCGGGCGGACACGCGCGAGGTCCGGATGCCACGAAGACCGTCGTTCGCGCGGTCGTGTTGTCGAAAATCTCGAGTGTCGCGCGACATGGGCCAGGTGGGAGTCCAGCGACACCCAGCTCCACGTTGGCGCGGATCTCCGCGCGCACCGGTGCGGCGACGTCGCCGACGGTGTTGACCGGCACGAACGTCGGTGCGAAGTCGAGGAAGGCGGCGTGCCCGGCTTCCAGCCGAACCAGCCGCGAGGCGACGACGTTGCCATCACCGTCGAGGAACTGCAGTTTCGCGCGACATGGATCCGGCGTGACATCAGGTGGACCCGGCGGGATCAGGTTGACAAGATTCAGGCGGGCGGTCTGACCCTCAGCGATCCCGACCATGCCGAAGCGGGGCGGATCGGGTTGCGGGTTGAACGCCTTGAGGTGTGCGACGCCAACGCCGATAGCGGCGAACGCGACCGCGGTCGCGCCGGCGAGACCGAATGTAACGATACGTGCTCGGTTCATCGATGCCTCCTTGTGGCCGGCGACTGCTATTGCCCGTTGGGGTCCTGACTGGCGACGACACAGGGACCGGGCGGGACACCGGGAGCACTGGCCGGACAAGCGCGCGGACCGGATGCCACGAAGATCGTCGTTCGCGCCGTTGCGTTGTCGAAGATCTCGAGTGTCGCGCGACATGGGCCAGGTGGCAGCCCGGCGACGCCCAGTTCCACGTTGGCGCGGATCTCGGCGCGTAACGGCGCGGCGACGTCTCCGGTGTTGACTGGCACGAACGTCGGTGTGAAGTCGAGGAACGCCGCGTGCCCGGCTTCCAGCCGAACCAGCCGAGAAGCCACCACGTTGCCGTCGCCATCGAAGAACTGCAGCTCCGCGCGACACGGACCCGGCGGGATCGTAGCTGCGCCCGGGGAAAGCAGGTTGACCAGGTTCAGGCGGGCGGTCTGACCCTCGGCGATCCCGACCATCCCGAATCGGGGCGGATCGGGCTGCGGGTTGAACGCCTTGAGGTGTGCGACGCCGACGCCGAGAGCGGCGGACGCGACCGCAATCGCGCCGGCGATACCGAATGTAACGATGCGTGCTCGATTCATCGATGCCTCCTTGGGGGACCCGACGAGTGTGGGCCCGCAGGCAGAAGGCGTCACCACCTGTGTGGGTAGGAATCGCGCGCGGATCGCGCGTCAGAAATGTGATCAGGAAACGATTTTGTGACGCAGCGCCTTCGCGACGGCTTCCGACTTCGAATGCACGTGCAGTTTTTCGTAGATCTGTTTCATGTGAAACGCGATCGTGTTGACGCTGACGCTCAGTTCGACCGCAGCGGTCTTGTAGTTGTGACCGTCCACGAGCAGTCGCAGCACCCGCACTTCGTGCGGCGTCAGCTCGCTCTCGGACGCCGGCCGGGGATGGAAATCGCGAAACAAAGCGATCATGCGACGTGCGACTTCCGGCGACACCGGCGAGCCGCCGTCCATCGCGTCCCGAATGCCGTCAACCAGCCGCTCGGGCGGCGTCTTCTTCAACAGATACCCGCAGGCTCCTCCACACAGCGCCTGGAAGATCCGATCGTCATCGTCGTAGATCGTCAGCACGACGAGCGCGAGCCCCGGATGGCGCTGCTTGAGGATGCGAATGCCGTCGGTCCCCGACATGCCGGGCAGCCCGAGATCGATCAGGACAACGTCGGGCGGCTGGCGATCGATACCGGCGAGCGCGGGCTCCATGCGGTCGTATGCTCCGGCGCAGACGAAGCCCGGCGTGCCGCCGATCAGCGCGACCAGGCCGTCGCGGATTTCGCCAGCGTCTTCGATCACTGCGACGCGAATCGGATCGGCCACGTCGTGTAGCCTACTCGCCTTGCGCGGCCTCGGCCACTACCTGCGCAGGTAGTCGAGTGACAGACGGGCGCGGCTCGGAACGGTGACGACGACTTCTGTCCCCTTGCCTGGGCTCGAGTGAATCTCGATCGCTCCGCCGAGCCCGGCGACGCGCTGGCGCATGCTGGCGAGCCCGTGACCGGACGCCGAGACCTCAGCGTCGAAGCCGCAGCCGTTGTCGCGCACCACCAGCGTCAGCGCGTCGCTCGACGCGCGAAGCTCGATGAACGTCTGCGAGCAGCCGGCATGGCGGCCGATATTGGTGACCGACTCCTTGAGCACGAGCAGCAGTTGCCGTCGCAGATCGTGGCCGAGGTGCTGCGCCACCTCGTCTGGCGCCACGAACTGCAGCTCGATGCCGCGGGAGGCGAGGACGTCGCTGGCGAATCGCCGCATGCGCCGGGTGAGGTCGCCGAGCGTATCGCGGTGCGGGTCGATCGCCCAGACGATGTCGGTCATCGCATCGACGACTTCACGCGACGTCGTGGCGATGCGCGCGAGCGGGCCGTCGAGATTCGATCCGCCACCGGACGCCTCGCGTCGTGCCACCTCGCTCAGAATCGCGATTCGCGACAGGCTGGCGCCGATGTCGTCGTGCAGGTCGACGGCGATGCGGAGCCGCACGCGTTCGATCTCCACCAGCCGGGCGACGCGGACGCGGTGCAGCGCGTAGGCCGCCAACGCCATCGCGGTGCCGACCAGGCCGATGAACCAGGCGCGCAGCCACAGCGGCGGACGCACGGAGAAGTCGATCACCGAAGGTTCCACGCTCGCGGTGCCGGCCTCGGTGACCGCGCGCACCTGGAAGCGATAGCGTCCGGCGCCGAGGCGCGCGTAGGTGACGCGGTGCTCGTCGCCGGCGTGCTGCCAGTCGCGATCGACGCCGTCGAGACGGTACTCGTAGCGAACCGCACCGTGCGCGCCGAATTCGAGGCTGCCGAACTCGACGGCGATGCGGTTGTCGCGCGGTTCGATCGGGGCAAGCGACAGCTGCGTGGCGCCGAGCGCGCCGATCGGCACCGGCGTATCGGCAACGCGAACCGTGTAAATCCAGATCGGCGGTGGGCTTTCAGCGCGGTCGCGGTCGGGCACGAGGCGCGACAGCCCGTTGTAGGTTCCGAACCAGACGCTGCCGTCGCGCGCCGTCCAGGCGACGTCGACCTCGTTGCTGGCGAGGCCGTCGACCGTCGTGTAGTGCCGGATCGCCCGTGTGTCCGGATCGATGCGGTCCACGCCGCGCTCCGTCCCGACATAGACGCGGCCGCTGTCGTCGTCGGCGAGCGCGCGCGTGTTGTTGCTGGAAAGCCCCTGCGCTGTGGTCCACTTGTCGAATCGCGGATGGTCGGTGTCTTCGCCCGCGATGAGACACAGCCCTCCTACATCGGCTGCGGCCCACAGGCGGTTGCGGCGATCGCGAAACACCGCGCGAATCTCTCCCGCCGGGACACCCTGGTCCTTGGTCCAGGACTGAAACCGTCCGGCGCTGTGTCGAGCGAGGCCGCGATTCTCGGAGAAGCCGATCCACAGTGCGCCCTCGCGATCTTCCGCGAAGGTCGTCGGATATCCACTCGCGGGAAGCCCGTCGTTGGCGTCGAAGATGCGCAGGCCGCCGGCCGGATCCCATTCCGCAAGACTGCTCCCTTCGTGAGGTCGCGTTCCGATCCAGATGTGACCGCGTCGATCCTCGTAGAGCCGCTCGATGAAGCGATTGGCCAACGCGCCGCCACGACCGAAGTCCTCGACGATCGCCGACGGCTCGCCTCGCGCGTCGCGCAGGCGGAAGGCGCCGGCCGGCGTGCGCAGCCACCAGTCGCCGGAGCGCGCCTGCAGCACGAACTGTTGCCAAATCTCACCGCTGTAGCGCGTGACCGTGTTCAGCGGCAGGCGGACTGGCACGAAGCGACGGCCATCGAAGCGGCTGAACGCACCATCGTGCGTGGCCACGATCAGCCGCCCGGCTCGGTCCTCGACAACGGCCGCGATGTTGGCATCGGGCAATCCGTCGGCGCGGCCATAGCTGACGAGGCCGGCGCGCGCGAGGCGAAACGCACCGGCGCTGTAGGTGCCAATCCACAGGTTGCGATCGGGATCCTCGGTGAGCGCGATGATCCGGTTCTCGGGAAATCCGTGGCTCGAGTCGTAGCGCGAGAACCGGGCGGCGTCGAAGGTGAGCAGCGCACCCTCCATCGTGCCGATCCAGAGGACGCCGGTTGACCCAGCCAGAAGGGCGGTCACCGCCCCGACGGTATCGGCGACGACAGCCGTTCCCTGCGGCGGGTCGATCGCGCCTTCGTTTCCGGAGTGGCGGAAAGTCAGCGCGATCGAGCCGTGTCCGGCCGATCCGATCGGCTCGGGTCGAAAGGCGAGCAGGCCCTTGGTGCCGCCGGCCCAGATCCGTCCGCTTGCGTCCTCGGCGAGGGCCAGCACCGGACCGGATACCTCGATTACGGGGTAGTTCAGATATTCGCCTGACGGCAGCCGGCGCAGGAGCGCCCGGCCCGTGGCGATCCAGAGGCTTCCGTCTCCGCCGGCCACGAGCAGCACGATGGCCGATCCGGCGTCGGCGGGAAGCTGCTCGCGATGCGGCGCGGGCGACGCGTTGCGACTATCGACCCAGAACAGTCCCTCGTCCGTGCCGGCCCACACCCGTCCTGCTCGATCGAGACGCACCACATTGACTCGATTCGACAGGTATCCTTCGCTCAAAGCGATCGTCGTGAAGCGCACGCCGTCCGCATCGAATCGCGAAAGGCCGCCGCCGTTGGCGGCGATCCAGTAGGTGCCCGGTGATCCTTCGATGACGTCGTTGACCGATTGATTGGGCAGACCGTCATCGACGGTATATCGGGTGAAGCGATCGCCGTCGAATCGCGCGAGGCCCTCGACGGTGGAGAACCACAGGAAACCACGCGAGTCGCGCAGGATCGACTTGACGCGATCGTGCGGCAGGCCGTCGGCAGTGCGATAGCTTCGGAGCGGCAGCCGTTCGGCGGCAGTCCGCGGCTGGGCGGCGAGCGCGATCGTCACGACCGCCATCAGGAAACGGCGCGTCATGGCGCGTATCATGCCCGACTTTCAACGCCTGGCGGCGTCGATTTTCAGGGCACAGCGACGCGACGTCAGTCTTCGATGATTCCCACGATCCGATCGCGTTCGCGTTGAGCGCGAAAATCGCGGCTGGCGATGCGCCGCGGGCTGAAGCCCATATCCGACGCGAGGCGCTCGATGTCGGACACGATCAGCTTGAGTAGCCGCGGGTGTTGGCCTTCGCTGCGGAACTTCGATTCGCTTTCGCACAGCGCCATCAGCTGCTGCCATTGTTTGTCGAGCGTGGTGAGCCTGGGCACGGCAAGGCGATCGTACCGCAGCACGGGGCGGATGCGATTGAGAACCGGTCCCGGCTGAGCTCGGGCTATGCCGGGACGTCCGAGGTCAGCGCGTGGTAGACCCGGTCGGTCAGCTCGCGTAGATGCGACAACTTCTTGTTGCTGATGTCTTTGTTCGTGGACGCCAGCCCTTCGGGATCGATACCGCGACTCTGGATGATCGCTGCCGCAATGATGGCTTTTGCCTGAATCTGTCCGTCGGTCATGACGTCTCCTGCTGTGGTATAGCTCACACCATCCTATCCGGACACGTAACTTCCGGGTCGGTCGAGCAGTCAAACAAGGGATGAAGGCCGTCCACCACTGTCTGCTGGCGCTGACCATCGGCGCGACGGCGTGCTCCTCGAATCCGAGCCCCGCCGGTCCTGGCGGCAGCCATGCCGTCGATCCGCGCGCGGCGGCGCACCTGCTGAACCGCCTGGCGTTCGGGCCGCGTCCGGACAGCATCGAGCGTGTGCAGGCGACCGGACTCCGCGCCTACATCGAGGTCCAACTCCATCCGGAGCGCATCGCCGACACCGATCTCGACCGGCGCCTGGCCGATCTGAAGGCGCTCGAGATCTCGCCACGCGCATTTGCGGCCGACTACTACCAGCCGATGAACGTGGCGCGCCAGGAGTTCACCGACACCCAGAAGCTGAGAGCCGGCGGTCCGCCGCTCCGCTATCTGCGATGGCATCTGCAGCCGATCGCCGCGATGACGCTGCCGGGCGATAAGCCAATCAACGCGATTCAGCAGGCGACCGTCACCCAGGAGGAGATCCGGTTCCAGCGCGAGAATCAGGACGTCTTCGACCAGCTCCAGGCGCAGAAACTGCTGCGCGCGGTCTACAGCGAACGGCAGCTCCAGGAAGTTCTCGTGGACTTCTGGTTCAACCACTTCAATGTCGACGCGCGGAAAATCGAGGATCGTCCGGTCGTCGTCGAATACGAGCGCGAAGTGATTCGTCCTCGCGTGCTCGGACGCTTCCGCGATCTGCTCGGAGCCACGGCTCACAGTCCGGCGATGCTGTTCTACCTCGACAACTGGATGAGCGCCGGGACCGGCCGCGGCGTCAACGAGAACTACGGCCGCGAATTGCTCGAGTTGCACACGCTCGGCGTCGACGGCGGCTACACCCAGCGCGACGTCGCCGAGGTCGCGCGCGCGTTCACCGGCTGGACGCTGCGCAATCCGCACGACGGCTCCGGTTTCTTCTTCGACATCAAGAAGCACGACCACGCAGCGAAACACGTCCTCGGTCACACCCTCAAGGCGGGACGGGGAGTCGAGGACGGCGATCAGGTGCTCGACATCCTCGCCAGGCATCCGTCGACTGCGCACTTCATCGCTTCGAAGCTCGTCCAGCACTTTGTCGCAGACGATCCACCGCCGGCGCTGGTCGATCGCGCCGCCAGGACCTTTCGCAAAACCGACGGCGATCTCCGCGAGGTGATGCGCACGATCCTGACCTCGCGCGAGTTCCTGGACGCGTCCGATTACCGTGCCAAGGTGAAATCGCCGTTCGAATACGTGGCCAGCGCACTGCGCGCGACCAACGCCACCATCACCAGCCCGCGCAACTTCGTGGGCACGATTTCGAACATCGGCGAGCCGCTCTACCAGTGTCAGCCGCCGACCGGCTACGACGACCGATCGCGCGTGTGGATCAATACCGGCACCCTGGTCAGCCGGCTCAATTTCGCGCAGTCGCTCACGGCCAACGGCGCCAACGCCTCGAAAGTCGATGTGCCTCGCACCGACGAGGATCTGAATCGGTTCGCGCGAGCGATCCTCGGCGGCGATCTGTCCACCCGCACGGAGGAGGCGCTGGTCGCTAAAATGCCGTTGACGATGAGGACGGCGATCGTCCTCGGCTCGCCGGAATTCCAGCATCGGTAGGGCGGCCGTGTCTGGTATAGGTAGAGCATGACCTGGCTGCTCTACGCGTGCGTCTCCGCTGTCGCGGCGGCATTCACCGCCATCCTCGCGAAAATCGGTGTCGAAGGAGTGCCGTCCACCCTCGCCACGGCGATCCGGACAGTCGTGGTCGTGATCTTCGCATGGGCGATGGTGCTCGGTCTGAATGAGCAGCGAGCCTTGACGACGATCTCGCGGAGGTCGGTGCTGTTTCTCGTGCTGTCAGCGCTCGCCACCGGCGTCTCGTGGCTCGCCTATTTCCGGGCGCTGCAGCTCGGACCGGCCTCGAGAGTCGCGCCAATCGACAAATTGAGCCTGCCGATCACCGTTGTCCTGGCTGCGATTTTCCTCGGCGAACCGATCGGCCCCCGTACCGCGCTGGGCGTCGCGCTGATGACCGCCGGCGCCTTACTGACGATCAGCTGACGCCGGGCGGGAGCGTCGGCCAGCCGTAGCTCGGACCATTACCGTAGTGCCCGATCGTCAGCGTGACGCGCTTCGCGCTCGACGATTCACCGTAGACGATCGACCAGCCGAGCTGCCCGTCCGCTCGCGCGACGGCATTGAGGAGATCGAGCATCGTTCCCTGGTCCAGGTGCACGGTCAGCAGCCGCGTTCGAGAAATCGCGAGACCTTCGAATGGCGGATGCGCGCTGTCGGGGTAAAGCAGAAGCGCGACGCGATTAAATGCCTCGACCGCGTCGACGTCCCGCCAGTCGATGTTGCGCACCGGAAGGCTCAGCACGCCATGGGGTGTCGTCCACGCGAGACGTGTCCGGATCACGAGCACGCCGGCCACATCCCGCCACTCGTATCGGGGATCCATCCTGACGAAGCCGTCGAGTGCGTCGCGCAGGGTGTGAGCCGTGAGGTCGTGCGCCTCGACAGCGGCGCCCGTCGTCGGCCGCGGTGCGGTTGCGTCGGCTTCGAATCCGAACGGGATCGCACCGACGCGAGCCACGCGCGACAGCAGCCCGAGCTCGCTGGCATCGCTCGGCGCCGCCAGATCGCCAGCCGGAGCGTAAATCGTATGGGTGGTGGCCGAGAGCGGCTCGTCGAGCGGCAGGCCCTGAGGCGCGATCAGCGTGACCGCGCCGGCGATTGCCGCGAGAATGGTCTGCCATTTCATCGTCAGGGCAGCCGAGGCTGTGCCCACAGTGTATCGGTTCTGTTAGGCTCATCCTGTTTTCGGAAAGGAGCGGCATGGTGACGAACGCAGTCAGGAGCTCGAAACCAACAGCGGTGGTCTCGCGGCGAGCACTCGTGGCATGTCTCGCGATCGTGTGGACGTCGGGTGCCGGTCGCGCGCCAGGACAAGCTCCGACCCTGTCGGCGCAGGAGACGAAGCCGACGTGCACCGGCTGTCCGGCGACCTACATCGCCGACGACGAAGTGAAGGCGTTCGTCGCGCGCGGCATCGCGCGCGGCGGAGTCGTCGCCGATCAGCAGATGCGAGCCGTCAACGTCGGCAAGTCCAACGTCGACGTCGGCCTGGTGTATAGGGGTAAGCTGGCGACTCCGGCGGATCAGTCCGCGGCGGAGCACGACCTGGTCAGCGAGGTCTATCACATCATCGACGGCTCGGGGACGCTGGTCACTGGTCCGGATCTCGTGAACCCGATCCGCCGGCCCGCTGAAAACGAAAATGTCCGACTGTTGAACGGTCCGGGCAACAATGCGGCGTCGATTCGCAATGGCGTCACGTATCAGTTGAAGCCTGGCGACGTCATCGTCATTCCGGCGGGCACCGGACATTGGTTCACGAGAATCGACGATCACATCACCTACCTGATGGTCCGGATCGATCCCGACAAGGTCACCCCGCTCAAGGATGAAGCGTCGGCGAAAGCCGATCTTCGCGGCGGAAAGTAGAGAAGAGGACGCATGAACAGGAAAATCGCTCTCCCATTCGGGGTCGTGCTGATCGCCGCTCTGGCGTCCGGATCGGCGTGGCTGACGCGCAGGGCCGCCGCGGCTTCGGTTGCGGGCGTCGAGGCGCCGCGGTTCGAAGTGGATCCGTTGTGGCCGAAGCCGCTGCCGAACAAATGGATTCTCGGGCAGACCATCGGCGTGTCGGTTGACGCGCAGGATCACATCTGGATCATCCACCGCGCCGGTTCGCTCGAGCCTGGCGAGGTCCACGCGACAACGACGCCGCCGACGGCGCAGTGCTGCGCGCCGGCGCCGCCGATTCTGGAGTTCGACGCCGCCGGCGACCTGATCGGGCACTGGGGCGGGCCCGGTGCCGGCTACGACTGGCCGGACTCGAATCACGGCATCACCGTGGACTACAAAGGCAACGTCTGGATCGCCGGCAATGGACGCGGCAAACCGCCGACCGCCGCGCAACCGCGCGAGACTGCCGCCGGACGGAACCAGCAGCAGGATGAAAGCCAGGCCGGCGTCAACGGCTACTTCTACGACAACATGGTGCTGAAGTTCACGCAGGACGGAAAGTTCCTGATGCAGATCGGGAAGCCGGCGACGAGCAAGGGCAGCAACGACGTCGCCAATCTCAGGCTCCCGGCAAAAACCTTCATCGACAAGCAGGCGAACGAGGTCTACGTGGCCGATGGTTATGGCAACCATCGCGTCATCGTGTTCGACGCGGAAACCGGCGCCTACAAGCGCCACTGGGGCGCGTACGGCCACAAGCCGGACGATGGGAACCTGGGACGATACGATCCGGGCGCACCGCCGCCGCAGCAGTTCAGGAATCCGGTTCACTGCGCCGATCTCTCGGTCGATCGCCTGCTCTATGTCTGCGATCGCGTGAACGATCGGCTTCAGGTGTTCAAGCCGGATGGCACGTTCGTCAAGGAGGCGTTCTTCGCAAAGAACACGCTCGGTTCCGGTTCGGTCTGGGACATCGCGTTCTCCAAGGATCCGCAGCAGAAATACATCTATCTGGCGGATGGCGAAAACGACAAGGTCCGCGTGCTGTTGCGGGACACGCTCGAAGTGCTGACCAGTTTCGGCGAAGGCGGCCGTCAGCCGGGCGAATTCTACGGCGTCCACAGCATCGCCACTGATTCGAAGGGCAACGTCTACACCACCGAAACCTATCGCGGCCAGCGCGTGCAGAAGTTCGTCTACAAGGGGCTGGCGCCGGTGACGTCGCTCGATCAGGGCGTGGTCTGGCCGAAAAAATGACCGAGCCGGGTGCGGATCATCCGCTCGATCTCGACGCGTTGATGGCGGCGGCGCTCGACCAGGCGTGTCGAGCGCGTGATGCGGGCGAGGTGCCGATCGGTGCGGTCCTCGCCCTCGACGGCGTCATCGTCGGGCGCGGGTACAACCAGCCGATTTCGTCCCGCGATCCCACCGCGCATGCCGAGATCGTCGCGATCCGTGACGCGGCGCAGCGGATCGGGAACTACCGCCTCACCGGAGCGACGCTATGCGTCACGATCGAGCCGTGTCTGATGTGTGTCGGCGCGCTGGTCCACGCGCGGATCCGAACCCTCGTCTACGGCGCCGCAGAGCCGCGATCCGGCGCGGTTGCCTCGATGATCCGGGGCGCCGAATTGCCTGGACAGAATCACCGGTTCGAGGTGGCGTCGGGCATCCGCGAGAGCGAATGCCGCGACATCATGCAGGAATTCTTCAAGGCCAGGCGCGGCTGATCTGGCCTGCGCGGCGCGTTGAATGTTAGAATTACAGGTTCGCGGAGAGGTGGCTGAGTGGTCGAAAGCGGCGGTCTCGAAAACCGTTATAGTCGTAAGGCTATCTAGGGTTCGAATCCCTACCTCTCCGCCACCGCCACCGTGCGTTTCATCGTCGTGATATAACCTAGATCTCGTTTGGGTGCCCGCGATGGGCATAACAGGGAAGCCGGTGCAAAACCGGCGCGGTCCCGCCACTGTAAGCGAAGACGCTGCTTCGTAACACCACTCGGCCTCGGCCGGGGAAGGTGAAGCAGTCGCAGAGCAAACTGGTTGCTTTGCACTTCCGAGCCAGGAGACCTACCCAAACATTCTTGCGGTCGACTTTCTGCGCCGACAGAGAGTGTGCACTGGATTTCCCGGCTTTCGCCGTACCTCCTGCACTCGCTGTCGTTGACGTCAGTCTGCCGCCTGCCCGCGGAGGCGTCGTCATGGTTCAAGTCTCTTTTCGTCGTTCTGCCCTCAGTCGATTTTCCTCGCGCATCATCCTCGTCCTCGGTCTCTTCATCGCCGTCGGCGTCTGCGGTGTCGAACGTGTTGCCGCACAACCAGCGTCCGGCACTGTCTCGGGCACTGTGTTCGATCCGCTGGGCGCGCGCGTGGCCGGAGCGAAAGTTGTCCTGACGCGACAGGGCGCCGCACAAACCGCGGAGAAAGTCAGCGGCGCTCAGGGCGACTTCACATTCGATTCGGTCGCCGAGGATCGTTATCAGATCGTGGTGACGGCGACGGGGTTCGAGCCGCATTCGAGCGCACCATTTTTCGTCGGCAGCGGCAGGACCACTGTCGACGTGTCGCTGCAGATCGGACAACTCCAGCAGGACATCGTCGTCACCGCGTCCGCCACCGCAGTGCCTGAGTCGCAGGTCGGCGCATCGGTGACCGTGGTCGATCGCGGCACGCTGGACGCGCTCGCAAAAACCGACGTGCTCGAAGCACTGCGGATCGTGCCCGGCGCGGACGTCGTGCAGACCGGAGCGCGCGGAGGGGCGACCTCGGTGTCGGTTCGCGGCGGCGCCTCGAATTTCAACAAGGTGCTGATCGACGGTGTACCCGCGAACGATATCGGCGGGGCGTTCAATTTCTCCGACGTCGCGACCACCGGCGTCGAGAGTGTCGAGATGCTGCGCGATGCGAACAGTGTGCTCTATGGCAGCGATGCGCTGACCGGAGTCATCAGCCTGACCACGCGGAAGGGCCGCACGCGCGTGCCGGAAGTGTCGTTAGCGCTCGACGGCGGATCGTTCAGCACCGGTCACGAAGACGTCTCGATCGGCGGCGCGGCCGAACGCTTCGATTATTTCGGCGACTTCTCGCACTTCAATACCGACAACACGGTTCAGAACAACGCCTACCGCAACAACACCTTCGCAAGCCGCGTCGGATGGGCGTTCGGTCGCGACACCAACCTCAGCGCGACGGTTCGTCACGTGAACAGCAGCTATGGCAGCCCGAACGGGATCGCCCTCTACGGCATCGCCGACGATTCGTCTCAGACCGCAAACGCGACCTACGTCAGCGTCGCACTGCAGTCGGCGATGCACGAACGCTGGCAGACCACGGTGCGGTTCGCCTCGATGGATCAGGACTCACATGCGGTCAATCCGACGCCCACCGGGCAGCCTTTCGATCCGTTCGACTCCGGCTTCCCAAACTACCTTGGCAGTGTTGTCACCATCACCGGCGGCAACGGCTACTCGGTGACGGGCCAGGGGATTCTCGACTACAACGGCACCTACCCGCAGCCGTACGACACGACGACCAGCCGTCGCGGCATCTACGGTCAGACGACCGCGCATCTCTCGGCGATGCTCGATCTGTCGGCGGGGGCGCGCCTCGAGCACGAAGACGGCTCGACCGTGTTCGCCGGCGGCGACCCGTCCGCGACCACGCGGACCAACGGCGGAGTGTACGGCGAAGCCCGCGTCACCCTGCGCCAGGTGTTCATCAACGCCGGACTGGCCTACGATCACAACGCGGTCTTCAAGTCGGCAGTCACCCCCCGAGTATCGGTCGCCGCGTATCTGCGCGATCCGTCGCCGACCGAGATGTTCGGCGACACCAAGCTGACCCTCAACGCGGGTACCGGAATCAAGGCGCCGAGCATTGCGCAGGAACAGTCCTCGCTCTACACGCTGGTGCAGAGCAGTGGCTCGCAGGCCGCGGTGCCCGGTCTCGAACCGATTGGACCGGAACGCAATCGCAGCTTCGACGCCGGCGTCGAACAGGGATTCTGGGCCGGGCGAGCCCGCGCCCGGGCGTCATACTTCGACAATCAGTTTTCGGATCTGATCGAGTACGTGAGCAAGGGTGTGCTGCCCCAGCTCGGCATCCCGGCCGGTTCGCTGACGTCGAGCCAGTTCGGCGCTTACGTCAACTCCTCGTCCTACTACGCGCGCGGTCTGGAAACATCGGTCGAAGCGAAGCTCGGACCGATGGTCCGAGTGATCGGCTCCTACACCTACGTGCACGCTGTGATCACCAAGTCGTTCGCGAGCAGCGCGCTGGCGCCGGCGATCAACCCGGCGTTCCCGAATGTGCCGATCGGTCAGTTCGGTCCGCTGGTCGGCGCGGCGCCGTTTCGGCGCCCGACGAATCTTGGCAACCTGATGGTCACCGTCGCGAAGGGCCCGGCGCAGGTCGCGCTTGCCGCCTATTTCTCGGGCAAGGCCGACGACAGCACGTTCATGACCGACGGCTACTTCGGCAACAGCATGCTGCTGCCGAATCACAACCTGGACGCGGCGTATCAGAAGGTCGATTTCAGCGCGTCGTACCGGATCGTGCCGAGCGTCCGCTGGTACCTGAGTGTCGAAAACCTGCTCAACCAGGATTACTTCTCTGCGTTTGGATTCCCGGCGCTGACCCGCGGCGCCAGGACCGGCGTCGCGTTCACGTTTGGTGGTCGTTAGCGGTGGCAGGCACCTTTCCGGGATCGGGTCGCCTGTGGCCAGTGTGCCTGAGCACACTGATCGCGGGTGTTGCGGCGACGGCGGCGGTGAGCGCCGCCGCCGCAGGCGGCAACCTGACGCGGGGATGCGTCGAACGGTTCGACGCATCCGCTGACTATTTTCCGGACAAGGCGGCGATCGAGGACGCGACCACTTTCAGCGTCGAGTACCACAAGTCCTACAAGGTGTTGACGGTGAAGGAAGGTTATCCGGGCGGTCCGGCCGAGCGCTACGTTCTGGTGCAGTGCGGCGCACCAATGCCGAAGCTGGCTGGTAACCTCACGGCGGCGCAAATCGTCACGGTACCAATTACCTCTCTCTTCGTGTTTTCGACAACCCATCTCTCCCTGCTCGCTGATCTCGATCGCACCGACGTGCTGACCGGCGTTGCGCAAGGCGATCTGGTGACCGATCCGCAGGCCGCCGCGCGCATCAAGGCGGGGAAGGTGATCGAGTTCGCGAAGGTCGGCCTCGTGATCGACGTCGAGCGGGTCGTGGCGGCCAGACCGTCGTTACTGATGGCCGGTGGCACGTCCACGGCGACGCTTGACGTGATTCGGAACGCCGGTGTGCCGGTCGTGGCGAACACCGAGTGGCTCGAACCGACAGCGCTCGGCCGCGCGGAGTGGCTGAAGTATCTCGCCGTGTTTCTGAACGAAGAGCGTCGTGCGCAAGCACAATACGGCGCGATGAAGAATCGCTACCAGACGCTGAGCCGCCGAGCGGTGGCCCAGCCGGCGTCAACGCGTCCGCTGGTGATGACCGGACGGAGCACGCGCGGAGAGTTCACGGTCGCCGGTGGGCGCTCGTATGTCGCGGCGCTGATCAAGGACGCCGGTGGCCGCTATGCGTGGGCGGACAACACGTCGGTGGCGGCGTCAGTCGTCGATCTCGAGGCGCAACTCCAGCGCGCGGGTAACGCCGATGTCTGGATCAACGGCGGCGGCTGGAAAAATCTCGCCGACATGCTCGACGATGAGCCGCGGTATGCGGCGTTCAAGGCGTACCGGCAGGGACAGGTCTGGGTCTACGAACGTCGTCAGACCCCGCAGGGCGCCAACGACTACTGGTCGCGGAGCGTCAGCAATCCCGATCTGGTGCTGGCCGACCTGGTGAAGATCTTCCATCCCGCTCTGGCCGCCGATCACGCGTTCGAATGGTACATGCAGGTCCCGGCCCGGTAGAGCATGAACAAACGCGAGGCGCTGATCCTCGTTGGCCTGGTGGTGCTGCTCGCCGCGGTGTTGCTGTTGTCGCTCGCGCTCGGATCGACGGCGGTGCCCCTTCCGAGTGTGGTGAGAGCGTTGTTCGGCAGCTCGCCGGACAACGATTCCGTCGCCCTGGTAGTGCGGACGATTCGGCTGCCGCGGTCGCTGACCGCGATGCTCGCCGGCGCGGCGCTGAGCATCGCCGGTCTGCAGATGCAGACGTTGTTCCGCAACCCTCTCGCCGATCCGTTTGCGCTCGGCATTTCGTCAGGCGCCAGCCTCGGCGTCGCCCTCGTGATTCTCGGGTCCGGCTATGGACCGGCGATCGCATTCGGCAGTTCGATGGGCATGCGCGGGGATGCACTGATCACGGCGGCGGCGATTGTCGGCGCCGGCGCGGTTCTCACGCTGGTGTTGATCGTCTCGAGCCGGATCGCCAATCCGACGACGGTGCTGATTCTTGGTCTGATGTTCGGCTACGCCGTGTCAGCGGTCGTCACCGTGCTGGTTGGTGCGAGCCAGCCCGAACGGCTGCAGCAGTGGGCGCAGTGGGGATTCGGATCGTTTTCCGGAGTCACGTGGCAGCGGCTGCGCCTGTTCGGACCACTGACGCTGTTCGGGATCCTGATCGCGGCGACCACTACCAAGCAGTTGAACGCCCTGCTGCTCGGCGAGAACTACGCGAGGTCGATGGGCCTGGCGGTGAGGCGCGCGCGGCTCCTGACCATGTTGGGCGCGTCGGTGCTCGGCGCGGTGGTCACGGCATTTTGTGGACCGATTTCGTTTCTCGGGATTGCGGTTCCGCACCTGTGCCGCGGTCTGCTGGGCAGCTCGGATCACCGAACCCTGGTGCCCGCCGTCGTCCTGATGGGTGGCGCGGTAGCGCTGGTCGCGCAGATCGTGTCGCTGCTGCCGGGCGGTGCCGGCATTCTGCCGTTGAACGCGGTCACCTCCCTGATGGGCGCGCCCATCGTCGTCGCGGTGTTGCTGCGCAGCCGCCGTGGAGCGTTCGCAGGGTGACCGCCGACGTCTCGTTGCCCGCGCAGGCAGGGCCGGACCCTGAACCCGAGACGGTACTTTGTACCGTCGATCTCGCCATCGGCTATCGCAGCCGCGGCGTGCGGCGGGCAGTGCTCGAACACGTGAACCTGTCGGTGAACTCCGGCGAGCTGGTATGCCTGCTCGGGCCCAATGGTATCGGCAAGTCGACGTTGATTCGTACGCTGGCGCGCATGCAGCCGGCGCTCTGGGGTTCGATCGAATTGGCGGGAACGGAAATCCGGACGATGTCGTCCGGCGAGCTGGCCCGTCTGGTCGGCGTCGTGCTGACCGAGCGAATCGTGGTCGAGGCGCTGTCGGTTCGCAGAATCGTGGAGCTCGGGCGCTATCCGTACTCCGGCTGGTTCGGTGGACTGACTGATGCCGATCACGCGGTGGTGGACTGGGCGATCGACGCCGTCGGTGCGCGCCATCTCGCCAACCGCGACGTCAGTCAGCTGTCGGACGGCGAGCGCCAGCGGGTGATGGTCGCGCGCGCGCTCGCGCAGCAGCCGATCCTGTTGGTCCTCGACGAGCCAACCGCTTTTCTCGACGTGCCATCGAGGGTCGAATTGATGGCGCTGCTGCGCCAGCTGACCCGCTCGGGAAAACTCGCGGTCGTGGTGTCCACGCACGACCTCGAGCTGGCGTTGCGATCGGCCGACACCGTCTGGCTGCTGATGCCCGGCGGAGAGCTGCGGTGCGGTGCGCCGGAAGACGTCATCGTATCGGGCGGCATCGCCCGCGCGTTCGAAGGACGGCATGTCCGCTTTCACGGCGAGGAGCGGAGCTTCCGCTGGCTCACCGGCGATTCCGGCAGGGCCGCCGTCCGAGGCTACGGCATTCACGCGGCGATGGCGAAGTCGGTGCTCGAGCGCGAGGGATTTGCGGTGGAGGTGGAGACCGCCGCCGACGGGGTCCCGATTGTCGTCGCGAGCGAATCGGGCTGGCGCTGGTCGCAAAACGGAACCGAAGCCAGCGGTAAGGACTTCGCCTCGCTGGCGGCGTGGTTGCGGAGAAGGAGCCGAGTGTCATGAGTATCAGCACGATGCGTGGCGACAGCGGGGAAACCAGCCTGGCCGGCGGCGTCCGCGTCTCGAAGGCGTCAACGCGTGTGGAGGCCTACGGGACGATCGACGAATTGAATTCAAGTCTGGGATTCGCGCGATCGATCTGCGAGGACGCGGACGTGGCGGCGTTCACGAAGAAGGTCCAACAGGACCTGTTCAGGATCGGATCGTCGCTGGCCACACCGAGCGAGAGTCCGAAGCCGCAAATCGTCATCGATCCGACGCTCATCGATCAGCTGACCGCGGAGGTCCATCGCATCGAGGCAATCGAAGGGATCCTGGCGGACTGGTCGATTCCGGGCGAGCATCGCGCCGCCGCTGCGTTCGACGTCGCGAGAACGGTCTGCCGCCGCGCCGAGCGTGGTCTGGTCCGGCTTCAGGAGGCGGGCGCGATCGTCCAGCCGGCGATCCTCGCGTACGTGAACCGGCTGTCCGACGTGTTGTGGCTGTTCGGCCGCAAGCTCGAGCACGACGCCGGCGTCAGCGGATCGTTGCGCGAAGCGACCGGCAAGAGCGGCAACCGCTTTTCGCGCGCGTGGTGATGACTCGATGAAGGTGTCACGCCGCCTCGCATGCCTGCTGCTGTTTCTGTGCGCCGGGATGATCCGGGGCGCGCTGCAGGCAGCGGTCCCGGAGCGCATCGTCTCGACTTCCCCCAGCATCACCGAAACGCTGTTCGCGCTCGGGCTTGGCGACCGCGTCGTCGGTGTGTCCGCCTACTGCCGTTTTCCGGCAAAGGCGATGACACTGCCGAAGGTCGGCAGCTTTCTGAAGCCCGACGCCGAGTTGATTGCAGCGCTCCGGCCCGATCTGGTCATCGTCCACGAAGTGGCGAACGGTATCGACCGCCGCCTGACGTCGCTGCGCATCCCGTTTCTCATCGTCGATCGCGGCACGCTCGCGAGCGTGTTCTCCTCGATTCGGCAGATCGGGGGACGCACCGGCGTGCCCGAGCGCGCCGATGCGCTGGTGGCGAATATCGAGCGGCGCCTCGAGACCATCCGCCAGGCGGGCGCCGCCGCACCACGGCCGCGTGTGCTGTTCATCATCGGACGCCGACCCGGCATGCTCGCCGATCTGGTCGCCGTCGGCCCCGGTTCGTATCTGAACGACCTCATCGACATCGCCGGCGGCATCAACGTGCTGGCGATCAGCGGTCAACCCGAGTATCCGCATATCTCCATGGAGACCGTGCTGCGACTGAACCCCGATGTGATCATCGACACGGTGGACATGGGCGACACCGACGCCGAACGCCTCGCCCGGCAGCCGATTAACGAAAAACTCTGGAGCGCCTATCCGATGCTGACCGCGGTCCGGACGCACCGGCTCCATGCCGCGACGACCGATGCGCTGGTGGTCCCGGGACCGCGTGTGGTCGAGGCCGCGCAATGGGTGGCGGCCCTCATCCGTGGCGGATCCTCGCGATGAGCATCCGTCTGCAGATTCAGGACGTGACGTGGCATGTCGGCACGCGTCCGATTCTGTCTGGCGTTTCGCTGACTGTCGGCCAGGGAGAACTCGCGGTGGTGATGGGCCGCAACGGCGCCGGCAAGAGCACGCTGCTCGACATCGTTGCGGGACTGAAGACTTCCTCCGGTGGGCAGGTGCTGCTCAACGACAGGCCAGTGTCGGCGTGGGATTCGCGGGCGCGCGCGCGCCTGGTCGCGCACCTGCCGCAGTCGGTCCGGCCCGATCTCCCGTTCCTCGCCGGCGAACTGGTATTGATGGGACGCTATCCCCACACCGATCGCTGGTTCGAGTCCGACTCGGATCGGGCGGCCGTCGAGCAGGCGATGCGGCGCAGCGACTGCTGGGATCTGCGCGATCGGCTGGTGGAGACCTTGAGCGGCGGTGAACGGCAGCGTGTGCTGCTGGCGGCGTGCTTTGCACAGATGCCCGAGCTGTTGCTGCTCGATGAGCCATCGACCCATCTCGACATCGATCAGCAACTGCACTGTTTCTCGCTGCTGCGCGACGAAACCAGGCGCGGCGCCGCCTGTCTCGCGGTCACACACGATTTGAATCTGGCGCTGGCGTACGCCACCCGGCTGATCGTGCTGGCGGACGGGCGTGTCGCGCTCGACGCGCCGGTTGACGAGGCGGTGCGTGCACCGGGCTGGCTGTCGCTATTTTCACCGCGGCTGGTGCTCTCGTCGACCGCCGCCGGCCGTCCGTGGGTGTCGTACTCGTGAGCGCCGCTCCGCGGCACGTCGGACGATGGGTCGGCGGATTCGGCGTGCTGTTCTGTGTGGCGGCGGCGCTCCTGCCGTTTGTCGGGCCGTTTGCGCTCAGCCTCGAACGAGTCCGACTTCATCAGGAGCCCGACTGGTCGATCTTCGTGCAGCTGCGGGTCTCGCGAACGTTGCTTGGTCTGTTCGCGGGCGGCGCACTGTCGCTGGCGGGCACGCTGTTTCAGGCAATGCTGCGCGACGCTCTGGCCACGCCGTACACGCTCGGGATTTCGGCCGGCGCGTCCTTGGGCGCGGTTGTCGCGATCTGGTTCGGCTGGCAGCAACTGGCCGGCGTGCCGGCGCTCTGGCTGGCGTCGCTGCTGGGCGCGACGATCGTCCTGGTCCTGGTGGTGGGTGCGGCGCTACGGCAGCGGCGGCTTTCGTCGTTCAGCCTCCTGCTCTCGGGGCTCGCCGCCAACAGCGTCTGCTCCGCGTTCATCATCGTGATTTTCGGGTTGGTGAGCGCGACCAAGTCGTTTTCCATCTCACGGTGGCTGATTGGCGGCGTTGACTCGGTTGACTATCCGACACTCGCCGGATTCGTCGCGGTGGTCAGCATCGCCGCGATCGTGGTGATCCGTCAGGCCAGATCGTGGAACCTGATGGCGGTCGATCCATCCTGGGCAGCCACGCGGGGTGCCAGCGTCACGCAACTCACGCTCAGCGGTTACGCCGCGGGATCGCTGCTGACCGCGGTCACTGTCGCCCTGACCGGCCCGATTGGATTTGTCGGCCTGGTGGTGCCGCACCTGGTGCGCTCCCGCATCGGCGCCGATCACCGCGTGCTGATGCCGTGCGCTTTTCTGGGCGGTGGCGTGCTGTTGGCGGTGTGCGACGCGATTGGCCGGATCGTGATGTCTCCGTCAGAGATCCCTGCCGGAGCGGTCATGGCGATTCTCGGCGGACCGTATCTCGTGTGGGTCCTTCGGCAACGGTCCGCGACATGAGTCAGGTGGCACAACGCGCCGGCCGCAGAGGTGCCGCTTGAAAGCGCAGCCGCTCTTCATCGGCGGCACATCCTCGAACGCGGGCAAGAGCTGGATGACGACCGCGATGTGCGCGTGGCTGCGAAGCAAAGGCGTGTCGGTTGCGCCGTTCAAGGCGCAGAACATGTCGAACAATTCGTACCCGTGCACCACCGGCGGCGAGATCGGACGCGCCCAGGTCGCGCAGGCGGAAGCATGCGGCCTCGAGCCGGAGCCGGCCATGAACCCGATTCTGCTCAAGCCGAGCGGTAACGGCACGAGCCAGGTCGTGGTCAACGGCCGCCTGTGGAAGACGCTTTCCGCGCGCGAGTACTACCTGCATGCCGGCGAATTACGTAAGACGGTGCTCGACGCCTACCGGGATCTGGCGAGGCGCTTCGAGGTGGTCGTCATCGAGGGCGCCGGCAGCGTCAGCGAGCTGAATCTGCGCGAGCACGATCTGGTCAATCTCTGGCTGGTGACCGCGATTCAGGCGCCCTGGCTGCTGGTCGCCGATATCGAGCGCGGCGGCGTGTTTGGATCAGTGATTGGCTCTGTCCAACTCCTGACGCCGCAGGAACGATTGCTGTTCCGGGGGTTCGCGATCAACAAGTTCCGCGGCGACCGCTCGTTGTTCGATGACGGCGTGCGGATCCTCGAAGAGCAGACCAGGTCGCACTGTTTCGGCGTGTTCCCGTACGCCGACGACCTGCGGCTCGACGCCGAGGACAGCCTGGCTCTCGCTACCAAGCCGCGCGCGGCGTCGCCCCCAGGCGCGCGGATCGCGATCGTACGGTTCCCGCTTTTATCCAACGCCACCGATTTCTCGCTGCTGACATGGGCCGAGTGGATTACCGCGCCGTCGCCGAAGCGATTCGACTTTATCGTTCTGCCGGGGAGCAAGAACACGCTTTCCGATCTCGCGTGGCTCCGGCAGGCGGGACTGGCGGACTGGCTGCTCGACCAGCATCGGCGCGGGACGACCATTGTCGGCATCTGCGGTGGCTACCAGATGCTCGGGCGTACGGTTACGGATCCGGCGGGCGTCGAATCAACCTCCGGCGCCGCCGACGGCCTCGGACTGATTCCAGCGGTCACCGAGCTGACTCGCGACAAGCAGACGCGCGCGGTCGCCGCGACGACGGCCGGCGGCGTGAGGTTCGGCGCGTACGAGATTCATCTCGGCGTCACGACGCTCGACGCGACTGCGGCGATGGCTCCGTTTGCGTCGCTGTCCGACGGTGCGCACGAGGGAGTCCGCGGGATGGGTGTGATTGGAACGTATCTGCACGGCGCGCTCGAGAACGCCGACGTGTGTGCCGAGATTTTCGGCATCGATCCACCCGAGCGCGCCTCGAAGACGATCGAATATCAGCGGATGGCCGCATGGTTCGCCGAACACGCGCGGCATCTCACGACTGGGTCGAACCTGGCCGGTTGAAGTCCTTGCCGCCGCCTGACTCGAACGAGGTCGGACCAGGCGCGGGCCAGAACGAGATCGCGCCACTGAGGTGCTCACCCCAGATTGCGATAGAACACGGTCGTGTCGCAGCGTTCGCCCCGCGGCATCAGCGCGTAGCCCGGAATGACGCCGACCCGTTGCCATCCCAGATTCTGGTACAGACGTTCCGCGTCACCACCGGTAACGGCGTCCAGCACCAGCAGTGTCTTGCCGCACTCGAGCGCGGTGGCCTCCGCGGCGCGCATCAGCGCCGCCCCGAGTCCCTGGCGTCGTGCGCGACGATGGACCAGCATCTTCGCCAGGTCGGCGCGGTGCGGCTGGTTCTCGGGCAGATCGAACACCAGTTGCACCGTCCCGCACAGGCCTTGGCGTCTTCGGCAATCAGAAGCGCGCGTTCGCCGGCCGCGACCTCGGTCGCGACACGCCGCCAGAACGCCGCTGCGCGATCGCGCGTCAGCGGATGCATGAAACTGACTGACGCGCCGCCCTCGACGCAGTCGATCAGGACGTCGGCGAGCGCATCAACCTGCGCGTCGGTGACGACCTCGAGTCGCCGCAACGACCAGTTCGCTGTCATCATCGCCTCGCTCTCGGCTCCGACACGATCACCACCGCGTATCGCGTCAGTTTGCGCGTCGGATTGTGGAAGATGGTCGGCCGGTCGAGTTCCATTGCCAGACAGTCGCCCTGGCGCAGGCGATGCCGATCGGGCCCGACCGTGATGTCGATCGCGCCCTGCAGTACCCAGACCTGCTGATGAATCCGCGTGTCGCGTGTCCCGGTCTCGAAAGCGACACGGCCGCCCGCGGGAAAGTGGACTTCGACAATCTGCATCGGCTGCGGGAATCCGGCCGGCGAGATGTTGCGACGGCGATAGCCCGAAGCCGGATCCTGCCATTGCGCCTGGTCTTCACGTCTGGACACTGGTCCGTTGGGCAGGCCGGCAGCGGATGGACCATCGAACAACGAGGCGAGCGTCACGCCGAGGGCGGTCGCCACCTTGTCGAGCACCACGGCAGTCGGACTGCTTTCGCCACGTTCGATGAGCGAGATCATGGAACGGCTGACCCCGCTTTTGCCGGCCAACGCATCGAGTGAGAGGCCGCGGGCAGCGCGGAGGCCGCGCACCTGTGCGGCGATGCACTGGTCGATGCTTTGGGTGGCCGTTTCCGCCATGATGGATTCAGTGTCCACTATGATGGATAGCCCGTCAAGCCGGTTAAGAGGTACGCTCGGTGCCGTGGAGAGCATCATGAAAAGAAGAGCTGCGATTGCCGCCCTGTTATGCGCCGGTGCCCTGGCCGGCAGCCGGCCGATTGCGGCCGCGCCGCCGCTCGACGGACTCTGGGACGCGACGGTCGTGGTGGGCGAGGCGACGATTCCGTTCCGCTTCGAACTGGCGACCAGAGGGTCCGACGCACAGGGCTTCTTCTTCGAAGGCGATCGCAAGGTCGGCTCATCGTCGGGCCGCTTTGCGGATGGCGCCTTGAAACTCGACTACGACTTCCTGAACACGACGCTCGAAGCGACGCTGCAGGGCGACGAGCTGGTCGGCACCTACAGAAACCTGCGCGCCGGCTCTCGCGTCCAGGCGATCCGGATGCGCCGCTTTGCGGCGCCCGCGCCTGAGGAGGGCACGACGCCAGAGCTTGCCGGCAGCTGGGAGATGCGCCGCCTGGCGGCGGAGGTCTCAGCGCCGCGGGACACCCGCACCTGGCATGTCTATCTCCGCCAGTCCGGCGCGGCGCTGTCCGGCACCATCCTGCGAGTGGACGGCGACACCGGCACCCTCGTCGGCGAGTGGAAGAAGGACAAGCTCGTGCTCAGTCATTTCGCCGGTGAACGTCCAAATCTGCTCGAGGCGACGCGCAACGCCGACGGCACGCTCGCGGCGACGCTGAACGGCAACGCCCACTACCTTCTGGTGCGAAGCAGCGAGGCACGCGACAAAGGAATTCCGGAGCCGCCGGATCCGTCGCGCTATACCAACGTCAAGAATCCGACCGAGCCGTTTCATTTCGCGTTCCCGGATCTGACGGGAACCGTGGTCTCGGACACCGACACGCGCTTCCGCGGGAAGGTGACCATGCTGGCGATTGGTGGCAGCTGGTGTCCGAATTGCCACGACGAGGCGCCTTTTCTTTCGGAGCTGTACAAGACATATCACGCGCGCGGCCTCGAAATCGTCGGCCTGATGTTCGAGAACGATCCGGATCCCGCGATCGCTCGGCCCCGGGTGCAGACCTTCATCAAGCGCTATTCGGTTCAGTACCCGATGCTTATCGCCGGAACGACAGAGGCTTCGCCGACGTCGAAGACGATTGCCGAGGCGCTGCCGCAACTGGTCAACTTCGGCGCCTACCCGACCACGATCGTGCTCGGACGTGACGGCCGCGTCCGCAGCGTCCACGCCGGCTTCGCCAGCGCCGCAACCGGCGAGGAACACGTGCGGCTGACGCAGGAAGTCCGCGATCTGATCGAGCGGCTGCTCACCGAACCGGCCCAGTGATCCGTTTCTCGGCACGGCTGGTTCGACCCTACGCGAGGTGGCTCGCGATCGTCGTCGCGGCCATGCTGCTCGGCGCGGCGATGGGGCTGGCGGCGCCCTGGCCGCTGAAGATCGTTCTCGACTCCGTCTTCGACGCCAGGCCGATGCCGCGATTCTTCGCGTGGTTCGCGGTCGGCGGCGATCGGTTATCCCACCTCGGGGTCGCTGTCGTAGCCACCGTCGTGATCGCCTTGCTGCAGGCAGCGAGCGCCTACCTGACCGCCTACTACACCGTCAGCATCGGTCAGTGGATCGCTCACGACCTGCGTCACTCGGTCTACTCACACCTTCAGCGCTTGTCGATGTCCTATTACGACAAGCAGCAGATCGGTCCATTGATCAGCACCATCACCGACGACATCAACACCGTCCAGGATTTCGCGTCGACGTCGCTGCTCGACATCGTCATCGACGTGGTGACGATCGTCGGCATGCTGGCGGTGATGTTCACGCTGAACTGGCGATTCACGCTGGTGGCGCTCGCGGTCACGCCGCTGGTCGCGGTGTTCGCGTTCCGGCTGCGCGGGGTCGTGAAGCAGGCCACCCGCGACGTGCGGCGGCGCCAGAGCGAGATCGTCTCGATTGTCCAGGAAGGCCTGGGCTCGATCCGGGTCGTGAAGGCGTTCGCGCAGGGCAAGTTCGAGAGCAGGCGATTGGACCAGAAGAGCGTGGAGAGCGTCGAAGCCGCGCTGCACGCGAGGCGCGTCCGCTCGGTGCTCGGACCCGTGCTGACCAGCCTGGTGGCGTTCGGGACAGCCGCGGTGCTCTGGTTTGGTGCACGGATGGTGCTGGCGGGCGCGATGACGGCCGGCTCGCTGGTCGTTTTCATGACCTATCTCGGCAAGCTGTTTCAGCCGATTCAGGATCTTGCCAAGGCCAGCACCAACGTCGCGCAGGCCGCCGTTGGTCTCGAGCGCATCCAGGCCGTCCTCGACGCCGACGAGCGGATGCCGCGCGCGCCCGGCGCGCACCCCATCGGTCCGGTGAAGGGCCGCGTGGAGTTTCGGGACGTGAGTTTCGGCTATGCTCCCGACCGTCCGGTGCTCGTCGACATCTCGTTCGTCGCCGAGCCCGGTCAGATGATTGGCCTGGTCGGGCCGAGCGGCAGCGGCAAATCGACGCTGGTCAGCCTGATTCCGCGCTTCTACGACCCGGTGTCCGGGGTGGTGACGATCGATGGCCACGACCTCAAGAGCGTGACCGTCAAGTCGATCCGGCGGCAGATTGGTTTCGTGCTGCAGGACACGCAGCTGTTCTACGCCCCAATCTGGCAGAACATCGCCTACGGCCAGCCGGACGCGACTCGCGATCAGATCATTCGAGCCGCGCAGCTGGCGCAGGCGCACGAGTTCATCGAGGCGCTGCCCAACGGCTACGACACCATCGTCGGCCAGGGTGGTCTCATGCTTTCCGGCGGTCAGCGGCAGCGTCTGGGGATTGCGCGAGCCATGGTGCGCGACGCCGCGATTCTCGTGCTCGACGAGCCGAGTTCCGGTCTTGACGCCGAGTCTGAGCGGCTGGTTTTCGAGGCGCTCGATCGCCTGCTCGCCGGCAAAACCACGTTCGTCATCGCACACCGGCTGGCGACGATCGAGAAGGCCGATCTCATCCTCGTCCTCGATGGCGGCCATATCGTCGAGCGCGGAACCCATCGGGAGCTGCTCGAACGCAACGGTCTGTACGCGGAACTGCAGCAGCGTCAGCGAGCGGGCGGGACGACAGACGATCAGGCATTGGCCTGACCCTGTTGTATTCTTCCTCAGCGGAAATCGCTCTGAAGAAACGCGAGGAAGCCGATGGCGTGCGACAGGCAGCTGTTGAGGGACGTACCGCTTTTTGCGCTGCTGGACGATGACGAGCTCGACGTGCTCGCGGCGAGGATCGAATTCCGCTCGTTTGCCGCGAGGCAGCGCATTTACAAGATCGGCGATCCTGGCGCGACGGCATTCGTCGTGGTCGCCGGCTCGGTTCGCGTCTCGACTATCGACGAGGATCAGCAGGATGTCATCGTCGACGAAGTGGCGCCCGGACAGTTCTTCGGATTCGCGTCAATGCTCGATCAGACGGCGCACCAGACCAACGCCGTCGCCCTCGAGAGCACCGAGTGTCTCCAGGTCGACCGCGATGACATCGCCACGCTGATTCTGCAGAAGCCCCATTCCGGACTGGACATGCTGACCGTGCTCGGCCAGCAGCTGCACGCGTCGCAGCAGCTGGTACGCGGCCGGGCAGCGCGAAACCCCAACGAGTTGATCGAGGCGGACGCGACGTTCGGGGAACGCATCGCCGATACCGTCGCCGGCTTTGGCGGCTCGTGGACGTTCATCCTCACGTTCCTGGGGACACTGGTGGTGTACACGGGCGCCAACATCGCGCTGCGCCGGTCGGCCTGGGACCCGTATCCCTTCATTCTGCTGAATCTGTTCCTGTCGATGCTGGCAGCGCTGCAGGCGCCGGTGATCATGATGAGCCAGAACCGTCAGGACACGAAGGATCGGCTGCGCGGCGAACTTGACTACGACGTCAATCGACGTGCCGCGGCGGACATCCAGGCGCTCGCCGCCAAGATGAACCGGCTTTCGGAAAAGGTGGACGATCTCGACGATTTGATTCGCAACGACCGGATCGCCTGACAACGACGGCCCGGCGCCGTGAACGCCTAGGAGGCGCGCGATTTCGGCTGGCGCCGATGCTCGACGACGATAATTGCGCGGCTCTGGAAGCGCAGGCCACGATCGTTCCGCCAGTGCTTCAACTGCGAGCGCAGCTTCGAGAGCGCCTTCCGTTCGCCCGGATCGATGGCTTCATCGAGCCGATCGACCACCGCGATCTCGAGGTCGGTCATGCCGCGTCCGACGTCGAGGGCGAGAAACGCCTTGTTCCCGTGCAGCGGCACGACGTGGATACCCGGCAGGTGCCTGAACGCCTCGCGGTTGACGACGATCAGCGACTTGCGATCGGCGATGGTGACCAGATCCGCGTCCTGCTCGGGGTGTGAGGCCGACGCCCGCGCCGGCCTCTTCTCGAACATGCCGACGATCGCCCACCCGAGATCCGTGTCCATCTTGCGCAGGCCTCTGACGACATCGGTCGGCAGCGTCAGGGCGACGACGCAGCTCGGCCGCCCGAATTTCGACGGCCGGCCACGCCTGGCGTGATGAGCCGGCGCGGTCGGCTTTCCGTTCGTCGACCGACTAGAAGCGGATCCCAATGCCGACCCCGAAACGGTTGATGTTGATGCCTGAGTCGGGTGCGAACACCCGACCGTAGCGGTACTGGATATCGACCACGAGCTGCTTCCACGCCGGCCACATCGCGCCGCCGCCGAGGCTGAGCATCGGTTTGGTGAAGCTACCGGAGAGGTCCGAGCCGAGCTGGACGCTGCCGTATTGCGGCTGCGCCAGATTGCTGGTGACGTCGGCGCCGTTCACGCTGAACGTTACGTCCTGCTTGACTTTGGCCACGCCAAAGCCACCCATCACGTAGGGCTGCAGCTTGCCGTCCATCGGCACCAGGAACTTACCGCCGGCCACGAAAAAGGTGACCGGCTGCTTGACGTTGTAGCCGACGTTCGACTGAGTCTGCGAGATGACGCCGGCAATCTGCTGAGCGGCGTTGCTGATGTCAGCGGTCGCGACGTTGCTGACCTGGCCGACCTCCGCGTAAATCTGCACGTGCGCCATCACCGTGAAGCCGACCTCCACGCCGAACGACTGACTGGTGACGTTGCTGATGGCCGACTGCGCCACGCCTTCGATGTAGCCTTTATCCGCCGCGGCGGCGGATTGCGCCGAGGCCACAGAAGTCAGCGTCAGTGATCCAAGCAGGACGAAAACAAACGATCGCATGCGCTAGGCCCCCACTCGGATAGTGATGCTCCACTGGCCGTTGATCGTATGCCATGTACTCGAAGGCAAAGGCGATCACCTGCACGTCCGGATACCAGGTGCCGACGCTGAAGTAGCCGTTGTCGCGCATCCACGCGATCGCATCCGGCGGACTCATACCGCGATCGAGGAGATCGAAGATCTGTAATTCGTCGAGCGGTGGGTTCAGGAAGGTGACGCCATCGAACGACGTGATCGGCTCGACGCTTCCAGTCGCTTGCCCATGATCGCGTGACCCGTCGACGCCCGGCGGCTGTGCGCCCGGGCCAGAGTTTGACGCCCAGCTGATTGGCGATGTTCTGGGCCTGCGAGGCAATGCTCGCGGTGAAGCTCTGCACCGTGCTCGATGCGCCCGACGCGCCGTCGGCGGCGTCGATCGCGGTCGCGCGCCAGTAGAGCGTGCCTGTTGACGGCAGATCGAGCGGCGGGATGAAATCGGTTTCACCCGATCCCTTCGCCGGCGGTTCCACTCACCAGGATTGAGAGAAATGTCGAGGTCGTGCTGATGTCGAACTGATAGCTGATCGGCCCGGTGGTGCCGACCCGCGTCGACGTTGGTGACGCGAAGCGTCGGCCGTGCGGGCGTGGCTGCCACCGTTCAGCGGCGAGATCGGCGTCGGTGTCCCGACTCGCGATTGCCGGGCCGATAGTGAATTTGTAGGTCGGTGCCGAACAGGCCGGCGGTGCCACCGCCACTCACGCGTGCATGCCAGTAGTAGTCCTTGGCCGCGGGCAGAGTATCGAGCTTGACCGCGGTCTGGCCGCTGCTACCTTCGGCAGCGGTCTTGGTGATCACGTTCGCGCGTGAACGCGGCGTCGTTGGCAATCTCGAAAGTGTAGGAGTTGGTGCCAGTCTTGGTGACCACGGCGTTCTGGACCGCAAGCGCGACCGGCTGCGATGCGTTCGCGATCTGCAGGCTGTTGCCTGGCGACACCGGTTTGGGCGCCGACACCGAAGCGGTCAGTCCGCCGTCCGACGTGGTCGCGGCCGACTGTAGTGGTCGCGGAAGTGCTGCTGCTGCCGCAGGCGGTGGCGGCGACCAGGGCCGCCAGGGAGAACACGAAACAACCAACACGACACCATAACACAACATCCGTGCGAGGACGCGCGCCTGATGCGCGCCGCCGCGAATACGTCCCGCCTCGAGACGTGGTGACCAGGGCGACAAACTTTGTCGCGGGGTAGAGGCAGTGCGGAGTGACCTTCAATATATCACGTCGGTGGTAAGAACCGTAGCAACGCCGGATTAAATTCACTAGAAATGCGCTCGGAATTCGATTTTCTCGATTATTTATGAACATATCCGTCGTCTTTATGAATTTACATTTTGACTCCCGTGATGCGGCGGCCGATTCTTAAGTCGCGGTCAAATTCGATGGCGGTCACAGAGCTCGGCAATCCTGAGCGATCCTTCGGCGTCTCGGTCGGATCGTTGCTCTGCCTCATCGCCATGTTGCTGCTCTGGCGCACGCGGATCTACCGTGCCGAAATCGTCGGCGGGCTCGGTGTGGTGTTGCTGATCTGCGGGCTGGCCCTGCCGTCCCTGCTGCGGCGGCCGAGCGCCTGGTGGTGGCGATTTGCGCGGGCGCTCGGGCACGTCAATGCCCGCGTGTTGCTGACCGTTGTCTTCGCGCTCCTCCTGTTCCCGCTCTCGCTGCTCTGGCGACTCTCCGGCAAGGATCCGCTCAGCCGGCGCAAGGATCGATGGCCGGGATGGCTGCCGGCGCCGGACACCCATCGCAACCGCGCCCACTACCTCCGGATGTACTAGAGAGACGATGAGTAAAGCCCGCGTGCTATCAGAGGCCTGGCAGTTTCTCCGTCAGGAGAAGAAGTTCTGGCTGCTGCCGATCGTGGTCGTGTTCGTCCTGCTCGGACTGCTGACCATCTTCGCCCAGTCGAGCGCGGTGGCGCCGTTCATCTACACACTGTTCTGAATGCCGACGCGCATTCTCGGCATCTCCGCGTACTACCACGATTCGGCCGCCTGCCTGGTCGAGGACGGCCGGATCGTCGCGGCGGCGCAGGAGGAGCGATTTACCAGAAAGAAACACGACGCGAGCTTTCCGACGCAGGCGATCGACTACTGCCTGCGCGAAGCCGGCATTGCCACGGGACAGCTGGATCTGGTCGGCTTCTATGAGAAGCCGCTGGTGAAGTTCTCGCGGCTGATCGAAACCTACATCGCGTGCGCGCCAAAGGGACTGCGCTCGTACCTGACGGCGCTGCCGCTGTGGCTGACCGACAAGCTCTGGATCCGCGACGACATTCGCGATCGGCTCGCGGGCTATGACGGCGAGATCCTCTTCGGCGATCACCACGAGTCCCACGCGGCATCGGCGTTCTATCCATCGCCCTTCGAGCGCGCCGCCATCGTCACCATCGACGGAGTCGGGGAGTGGGCGACCTCGTCGATCGGAGTCGGACGCGGTCACGAGCTCGAGTTGCTGCGGGAGCAGCGATTCCCCCACTCGCTCGGCCTTCTCTATTCGGCCTTCACCTACTTCACGGGTTTCCGCGTCAATTCCGGCGAATACAAGGTGATGGGGTTGGCGCCGTACGGCGAGCCCCGTTACGTCCCGCTCATCAAGGAACACCTCGTCGAGATTCGAGACGATGGGAGCCTGTGGATGAACATGGACTACTTCACCTATCCGCACGGTCTGACGATGACCGGCGGGGCATTTGAGAGGCTGCTGGGAGGGCCGCCGCGCCAGCCCGAGAGCCTGTTGACCCAGCGCGAGATGGATCTGGCGCGGTCGATTCAGGAAATCACCGAAGAGGTGATGCTGAAGATGGCCGCGTTCGCGCATCGGGAGACGGGCATGCGCGACCTGTGCCTCGCCGGCGGTGTCGCGCTCAACTGCGTCGGCAACGGCCGGATCCAGCGCGAAGGGCGGTTCGAGCACGTGTGGATCCAGCCGGCAGCGGGTGACGCCGGCGGATCGGTCGGCGTGGCGCTCGCGCTCTGGCACCGCCATTTGAACAAACCACGGATCAGCCCCGAATGGGCGGGCTCCTGGGAGCGTTCGACTCAGGCAGGCGCGGCCGTGCCGAAATACGCCGACGGGATGAACGGCTCGTATCTCGGTCCGCAATTCAGCGAGCGCGACATCGCCGAGTTCGTGTCGATCCACGGATATCAGGCACGACGCCTGGAGCCGTGGCAGGTCGCCGGACGCGTGGCGGAGCTGCTGGCTGCGGAAAAGGTGATCGGTCTCGTGGTCGGACGGATGGAGTTCGGTCCGCGTTCGCTCGGCGCACGCTCGATCATCGGCGACGCGCGCTCACCGAAGATGCAGTCGGTGATGAACCTGAAGATCAAGTTCCGCGAGTCATTCCGCCCGTTTGCGCCGTCGGTCCTGCGCGAACACGCGACCGAGTGGTTCGATCTCGCCGGCGACAGCCCGTACATGCTGCTGGTGGCGGACGTGCTGCCGGAGCGGCGCATCCCGACGCCGCCGGAGGCGCAGGACCTGTGGGGTATCGATCGGGTACTGGTGCCGCGATCGACGATTCCTGCCGTCACCCATATCGACCACTCGGCGAGAGTGCAGACCGTGCGCCGCGACGTCAACCCTGTCTACTACGACATCATCGATGCCTTCTATCGCCGCACCGGGTGTCCGGTGATCGTGAACACGTCGTTCAACGTGCGCGGCGAGCCGATCGTGTGCACGCCTGCCGACGCCTATCGCTGTTTCATGCGCACCGACATGGACGCCCTGCTGCTCGGCAATTACCTGCTCGAGAAGGATCAGCAGGCGCCGCTGGCCGAGGACGACGCCTGGAAGGCGGAGCTGGTGCATGCCGACTGACGCCGCGGCGTTGTCGAGGCCCAGCGGCGGGACGTGGACCGGGCATTTTCTCGGGCTGATGATCCGGCTGGCCTTGTTGTGCAGTGTCACCGTCGCTGCGCTGGTTGGCGCGGAGTATGTCCTTCGCTTTCAATATCGGCACGCACGCACGAGCGGCAATGCCGGCGACTTCATCGGCAGGAACAGCGGGTGGTCGCCGGGGCCGTCAAACAGTCTGGGTTTTCGTGAGCGCGAGATTCCCGCGAAATCGCCACAGCGTTATCGAATCGCAGTGGTCGGCGACTCGTTCACGTGGGGACAGGGGATCGAACGCGAGGAGCGTTTTTCGAATCGACTCGAGCGGATGCTGGGACCCCGATACGAGGTGCTCAACTTCGGGATTCCCGGCGACAACATGCCCGAGCATCTCACCCGGCTCGAACCGGCGCTCTCGGTGTCACCGGATTTTGTCCTGCTGCAGTTGTACATCAACGACTTCGAGACACGTGCGATGGCTCGGCCGCGTGCATATCCGTTATTGCCGGGGACGCTCGGACGGACGCTCGAAGGGTCGTCGATCTTTTACGGGCTGGTGCAGAACCAGTGGACGACCGTTCAGGGCATGCTCGGGCTGTCCGAGACCTACGTGCACTACATGGGACGGAACCTTGGCGATCGCAACGGCGACAACTCGCGAGAGGCATTCGGACAGCTGCGTGAGTTCTTCGATCGCGCGCGCGCCGCCGGCGTCCCGGCCGGCGCCGTCCTTTTCCCTGCCACCGATTCACTCGCGGCCCACGGACGCGTGTACCCGTTTGGTTACCTGCACGACGGCGTTCAGCAGTTATGCGCCGCCGAACAGGTACGCTGCCTCGATCTGCTTCACGCCTACTCCACGTTTCCCGATCCGCGCGCGATGTGGGTCAGTCCGTTTGACGCCCACCCCAATGGCGAAGCGAACCGGATCGCCGCGGACGAAATGCTGCGCGAATTCAAGACCGCCTGGCAGCCGTAGTTCAGGTCCGCCTCGGACGACGATCAACGCAGAGCCGGCGGAGCATGCTGGGATGCCGCCTGCAGCTATGTTCGCGGTCGCGGCCGCCCAGTAATCTGCTGAGCCGCTCTTATTGGCCGACGATTGCCGCGTTCAATTTAGCTCAGCATTTCATTTAGTACTTAATGTATGATTATGGTTATCCATAAGCCATCCCGGTCGGCTGGAGACCCGATATCGTCCAGCTGTCTGCGATTCATATTAAGTCGGCGGTTCATGAGAGCCGGAGTCCATGGTCGATCGGGCTGTCGCTGTTCGTGTCGTTGTCGTCCACGCGTTGATCATCCTGACCGCCATGTTCGTAGCGGTCGCGGGCGGCGCAACCATTCGCGGGCAGCTTCCGCCGCCGCCTCCGGACGTACCCGGCACACTGGCTGACGGTTCGACGCTCTTGCCTACAGGGTGGCGTTTGTCCCCTGTCGGCAAGCATCTCGCGCTCGGCGATCTGCCGCTCAACCTTTCGCAGTCGCCCGACTCGCGTTACCTCGTCGTCACCAACCAGGGGTTGACCAACCCGTCGTTCAGCGTCGTCGACGTCCCGAGCTGGACGGTCAAGAACACGATGCCGCTCCAGACGACCTGGTACGGTCTGGTCTGGTCGCCGGACGGCGCCTTCGTCTACGCCTCCGGCGCGGCGCAGAACTCAGTCCAGGAATTCGGTTTCGCGGACGGCGTCCTGACCCGCAAGCGGACGTTCGCCTTGCCGGCCGTCGACGACGACCAGAGTTTTACCGGCGGCCTGGCGTTGTCGACCAACGGCAAGAGTCTGTTCGCGACGCGCGTGTTCGCGCGGACGCTCTCGTCAATCGACGTCGCTTCGGGCCAGGTCGTGAAGACCGTGACGCTGCCCGCGGAGCCGTATACCTGTGTCGTCTCGGCCGACGGCCAGACGGTGTACGTCTCGCTGTGGGGCGGCTCGCGCGTGCAGGTCTATCGCGCGGCGTCGTTGACGTTGGTCGACGACCTGTTCACTGACGAACATCCGAATGCGCTGCTGCTGTCGAAGGACGGCAATCGGCTGTTCGTGGCCTGCGGCAACGGCGCGTCGGTCTGGACCTACGACACGAGGACCGATCTCGCCATCGAACAGATTTCGATGAGCCTGTTTCCCGAAGCGCCGCCAACCTCGACGCCGAATTCGCTGGCGTTGTCGCCCGACGGAAAGACGCTGCTCGTCGCCAATGCCGACACCAACGCGGTGGCGGTCGTCGATGTCACCAACGGCGGGCAGAGTCTCGTCAGCGGCTTCATCCCGACCGGCTGGTATCCGACCAACGCCGTGTTCAGCCGCGACGGTCAGCAGATCTTCATCCTCAGCGGCAAAGGCCTGACGCCGTCGACGAACATGAACAACGCCGGCATGGAGCAGCGGCTGACCGGCACCATCTCGACGGTGCCGACACCCGACCGCACGACGCTGGCCGCTTACACACGCAAGGTCTACGCGCTCATGCCGTACACCGACGATACGCGCCTTCATCCGGCAGGTGCGCCGATCGGATCGCCGATTCCGGCCTTCGTCGGCGGCGTTTCGCCCATCAAACACGTCTTCTACGTCATCCGGGAGAACCGGACCTACGACTCGGTGTTCGGAGATCTGTCGCAGGGCAACGGTCGTCCGTCATTCACTCTGTTCGGCCGCGACGTGACGCCCAACGCGCACGCGATCGCCGAGAACTTCGTGCTGATGGACAACTTCTACGTCGACGCCGACGTCAGCTACGACGGTCACGATTTTTCGATGGCCGGGTACGCGACCGACTTCGTCCAGAAAATCTGGCAGACCTACTACGGTCACCGCGGCGCGCTCTATATCGGCGAGGGCGGCTGGTTCATGCGCAACGCGTTCGGCAACATTTCCGCCCCGGCCCAGGGCTACCTCTGGGACTACGCACAGCGCGCTCAGGTCAGCGTCCGCAGCTACGGCGAGTTTGCGATGAACGTTCCGAAAACGACGCTGGCGCCGGCCACCGTCGCCGCGAACGTTCCCGGCCTCGCCGGCAACACCTCGCCGACGTTTGCCGCCTTCGACCTGTCGATCACCGATCAGTCGCGAATGGACGCATGGGAGCAGGAATTCGCGGGCTACGTGCAGAGCGGCAAGCTGCCGCGGCTGTCGATCATCCGTCTCGGCAACGATCACACCAACGGCGCGGTGCCGGGCACGCCGACGCCGCGAGCGATGGTCGCCGACAACGACATCGCGCTCGGCCGGCTGGTGGCTGACATCTCGAACAGCGTCTACTGGAAAGACTCGGCGATCTTCGTGCTCGAAGACGATGCCCAGAGCGGCGCGGATCACGTGGATTCACATCGATCGGTCGCGCTGGTCGCCAGTCCGTTCGCGAAGCGCGGTTTCGTCGATCACACCTTCTACACGACGACCGGCATGTTGCGTACGATCGAGCTGGTGCTCGGTCTGCCGCCGATGAGCCTGTACGACGGCGCCGCCGCGCCGATGTACGCCGCGTTCCAGGCCACACCGAACCTGGCCGGCTTCCAGCGCCAGATTCCCTCGGTCGACACCAACGAAAAGAACCTGCCCTCGGCGTTCGGCGCGGAAGCCTCTCTGAGGATGAATTTCACCGACGCCGACCTGACGCCCGAAGTCGAGTTGAACGACATCATCTGGCGCTCGGTGAAAGGCGCGCGATCGCCGATGCCTCCGCCGAGGCGCAGTGCCTTTGCGCCGCGGCGGGAGTCGGGCAGTCCGGCGGCCGATGATAACGCCGGCGCCAGCGCCGGCGACAGGGATCGCGACCGCGACCGCGATCTGCTTCGCGATCGCGACCACGATCACGACCGTCGGTAGTGAGACTGTTCTTTTTCCGGAATTCCTCTGCGAGCTCTGCGTTCAACGTCGTAGTTGTTACTGATTCACGACGACACGACGCCAGTCCAGCCCGGCCGCTCGAAAATTTTACCGGGACTTAATGCCGCCCGCGTGCGGGCGGGCTGTACGCTGGTCGCGATGGTGACATCGTGAGGATATCGGTTGCGGTTGCGCTGGCGCTGCTGACGTTGAGCCCGGCTGGCGGCAGCGGACCGCTCGCTCAGTCCGCCCAGCGGCACACCCAACTGGTGATCGTGGTCGACGGGCTTCGACCCGACTACGTCACTCGCGAGGTGATGCCGCGCCTCTTCCGGCTGGGACAACGCGGCGTCGTGTTCCGCGCTCACCATTCGGTGTTTCCGACGGTCACCCGCGTCAACGCCTCGTCTTTCGTCACCGGCGTGTACCCCGAGGCTCACGGACTGCTCGGCAACACGATCTACATTCCTGCGGTCGATGCCGGCGAAGGGCCTGGACACCGGCGAGAAGGCGAACCTCGAAGCCGTCGCGCGGGCCGAAGGGACGTTGCTGACCGCGCCGACCCTGGGCGAACTGCTCAAGCCGGCGGGGAAAACGCTGCTCGCGGTGAGCAGCGGATCGACCGGGTCGGTCTTTCTGCTCAATCACACCGTCGCGACCGGCGGGATCATCCACTACAGCTTCGCGTCGCCGCCGCCGCTGGCCGCGCGCACCAGAGAGCTGCTCGGTCCGCCGCCGGCGAAGGCGACGCCGAACGATCCTTTGAACAACTACGCCATCGACGCCTACTTGAAGGTCGGCCTGACCGAACTGCGTCCGGACGTCACCTTCATGTGGCTCAACGATCCCGACGGCACCGCTCACAGCCACGGGATCGGCGCAGAGATCACTCTCAAGTCGCTGGCGCTGGTGGACGCCGGCATCGGCCGCATCGAGGACACGCTCCGCGCTCGCGGCCTGCTCGACGACACCAACATCATCGTCACCTCCGATCACGGCTTCTCGACGCACAACGGCCACCTGCGACTGGCGACGCTGGTCGAGCCGTTCGCGAAACCGATGGCCGATGGCTCGAAGGATCTGGTGATCGTGGAAGGCGCGATTTATTTGCGCTCCGGAAAGGATCCGGCACGCGTGGCGGCGATTGTCGCGGCGTTGCAGAAGCGGCCGGAAGTCGGCGCGATCTTCACGCGGCCGAAGTCGGACAGTCGCGGCGGGCCAAACCCGGAGGGCGCGGTTCCCGGCACGTTGTCGTACGACGTCATCCGTTGGAATCATCCGCGCGCCGGCGACATTCTGGTGTCGGCGAACTGGAACGGTGACCCGAATAATTTCGGCTGGCATGGCAAGACCACCGATAGCGGCGTGGCGGGACATGGCACGTCCAGCCCGTTCGACATTCACAACACCCTGATTGCTGCCGGTCCGGACTTTCGCCAACACGCGGTCAGCGACGTGCCGACCGCCAACGTGGACATCACGCCGACACTGCTGCGCCTGCTCGGCATGCGCCCAACCGCCGGCATGACCGGACGAGTGATCGATGAAGCGCTGAGGGACGGCCCCGCCATCGAGTCGGTCGGAGTCGAGCACGCTCTCGAGACCGTGCAGACGGCCGACGGCAGCTATCGTTTGACCGCTCACATTTCGCGCGCCGCGGGTCACAGTTATCTCGACTACACCGACGTCACGCGCCCAGCGTCCGTCCGCTGACGCGCGCAGGTGCGCCTCGGTCGCGCCGGGGCCGTTTACATGCGCGTTACCGGGCCGCCTTACCATTTCAAGTCCGTGGACACTCCTCATTTCTTCGACCAGCTGCAGGAACTCAAGGTGCGGCTGCAGTTGATGGGCACGCTGGCTGAAGAGCGTCTCCGTCTGGCGATGACGGCGCTCGTGAATCGCGACGCCCAGGCGATGGCGACGGTCGTCCGGGGCGACGATGCGGTCAACCGGCTGCACCTCGAAATCGACGATCGCTGTTTCAAGCTGCTCGCGCTCTATCAGCCGATGGCGATCGACCTGCGGGTGATCGTCGCGGCGGTCAAGATCAACAGCGACCTGGAGCGCGTCGGCGATCTGGCCGTCAACGTCGCGGAAGCGTCCGAACGCTATATCCGCCACGAGCCGGTGAAGCCGTTGATCGACATCCCGCGGATGGGGACGATTGCGCAGGGGATGCTCAATGACGCGCTCAGCGCGTTCGTCTCATCGGACGTGACCGCGGCGCGAGCGGTGCTCGAGCAGGACGATCAGCTGGACGGGTTGAAGAATCAGATTTTCCGCGAGCTCCTGACCTACATGCTTGGTCACACCCGGACTATCGAGCCGGGCATCGACCTGATCCTGATCTCGCGTCACCTCGAACGTGTCGGCGACCACGCTACCAACATCGCCGAGGACGTCATCTTCATCGTCGAAGCCCGCGACGTCCGGCACCACACCGCCGATCACGTTGCCTAGAGAGCCGGGGCCGCGCTCGGTCCTTGGTGCTTGGTGCTTCGGTCTTGGTCCGTTTCTGGTCCTGGTCCGTCCTTGGACCTTGGTCCCGTCGCAGAACTGAGTGGTGAGAGCGGATCACGCAGCTAATCCAGTCCACGGACTTCGTCCGGACCATGGACTAAATCCGGACCACGGACTAAATCCGGACCACCCACCAAGTCCGGACCACGGACCAAGTCCGGACCACGGACCAAGTCCGGACCAAGAACCAAGCACCAAGACCCAAGGACTAATGTCTGGTCTTCTGTCCCGGCGCCGCCTTGGCGACGATGCCCTTGCCTTCCTCGATGGTGAGGAACTGGTTGGCCGGCACGTTGGTCAGGTGATCTTTGGCGCCGCTCGGCCACTCGACGTCGATGACATTGATGGTGGTGTCCTTGCCGAGTCCGAAGGTCAGCGCGAGATCGCTCTGCGAGCAGTAGCTCGAGCCGGTGCGGACCGAATTCCACTGTTTGCCCGACGCGCTTTCGATCCGCACCACGGCGCCGATGCCGTCGCGGTTCGACTTCACGCCTTTGGTTCTGATGTTGACGAAGTGGTTCTTGTTGCCGCCGTCGTTGCGGAACAGGTAGGCCGGTCCGTGGTTGGTCGTCACCAGCACGTCGAGGTCGCCGTCGCGATCGAAGTCGGCATAGATCGCCCCGCGCGCGACCATCGCGCGCTGGAACGCTTCGCCGACCGATCCGCTCGCATTCTCGAAGGTTTTCTGCCCGGTGTTGTGGAACAGGAGCGGCGGTTCCTTGAACTGCACTTTCGGCTGCACGCGGTTGATCTCTTCTTCGATGTGCCCGTTCGCCGCCAGGATGTCTGGCCAGCCGTCGAGGTCGTAGTCGAAGAAGAACGCGCCGAAGGTGAGCGACAACAGGCTGGCGCGTCCGACCGTTGATTTGGGCGCTTCGTCCACGAACAGGCCGGTGCCCTCGTTGTGGTAGAGGCCGAGCATCTGGTTCGAGAAGTTGCCGACCAGCAGGTGCGGGCGGCCCGAGCGATCGTAGTCCGACGTGTCCGTGCCCATCGCGCCTTTGGCGACGCCGTCTTCGCTGTAGGCGACGCCCGCCGACATGCCGGTCTCGGTAAAGGTGCCGTTCTTGTTGTTGCGATACAGCTTGTTCGGCTGCGTGTCGTTGGCGACGAAGATGTCCGGCCAGCCATCGCCGTTGTAGTCGAAGATCGAGATGCCGAGCGACTTGCTGGTCGGATCGTCGATGCCGGCCTTCTTGCCGACCTCTTCGAACTTGCCGCCGCCGAGGTTGTGATACAGCTTGGCGGAGGTGCCCTTGTAGGATTCCGGCGTGCAGTACGACTTGCTGACGCCGTCGAGCGAGCACCAGATGTCGCCCTTCTGCGTCCACTGCACGTAGTTGCCGACGAAGAGATCGAGCAGACCGTCCTTGTCGTAGTCGAACCAGGCGGCGCTGGTGCCGAACGCCGCATTGGTCATGCCTGCCGCCTTGGTCACGTCGAGGAACCGGCCTTTGCCTTCGTTGTGGAACAGGTGGTCGCCATCGAGGGCCGTGATGTAGACGTCTTCGCGGCCGTCGTTGTCGTAGTCGGCCACGGTGACGCCGAGCCCGTAGATGTCGATATCGAGGCCGCTGCCGACGGTGATGTTGGTGAAGGTTCCGTTGCCATTGTTCTTGTACAAGGCGCTGGGCGTCTTCTTCCCGCCGGCTTGCCAGTTTTTGCCGTTGACGAGCAGGACGTCGGGCAGGCCGTCGCCGTCGGCGTCGAAAAAGGCCGCGCCGGCGCCGAGCGTCTCGGGCAGGTATTTGTGGCCCGACCGTCCGCTGTTGTGCGTGAATTTGATCCCCGAGGCCGTCGTGACGTCGGTGAACGTGATTCCGGTCGGCACCGCGGTCGAGGCCGCGGCCCCGAACAGCAACGCGCACGCCGCCGTGATGGAGAGAGTCGAGAGACTGGATCGAAACGCCGGCATCTTCACTGATTCATCCCGCCGGTGTTGGCGGCTCCCTTGGTCTTCGCCGGCCTGGCACTGGCCACGACGGTCTTCGATTTGAGCGCGACCGGTTCGTCGAGCGGTACGCTCTCGTGCTCGTGAATCTGCTGGCGCTCGTTGTTTTCCGCCGGCTTGATCAGTCGGCGGTTGCCGGTGATCGACTGCGCCGACTCCTCCGCCTTGAAGCGCTGGAACAGCTTTTCCTCGCGCTCGGCCTCTTCGGTCTTGCCGAGGCCTCGATACGACAGCATCGCCGTGTAGTGCATCTGCAGGTCTTCAGGATCGACCAGTGAGACCTGCTTCAGCGCTTCGATCGACTCGGCGTACTGGCGCTGCAGGAACAGGATCCGCCCGATCTGGTTCAGGACCACGCGATCGCGCGGGTACTTGGAGGCGGTCCGCCGCAGCGACGCCAGCGCGCCGTCGTAGTCACCGTCGGTTTTCTGAATCAGCGCCTTGAAGTAATAAACGCGATCGAGCTTCGGGTCGATCTTGATCGCCTGTTCGATGTACGGCTTGGCGGCGTCGTTCTCGCCTTCCTGAATCAGCGCGCGGGCGACGTTGATCCAGCCATCGACGTAACCCGGCTCAGCTTCGGTGACCTTCTTGAACGCGTACTCGGCGCCTTTCAGATCGCCCTGCAGCAACAAGCCGATGCCCCAGTCGTTCCACCGCTCGCGATCGGCCTTGTTGGGCGTGTTGGTCCACACCGTCGGCGTCTTGCCGTCGCCAATCGGTACTGACGCCGTCGCCTGTGCCAGCACCGTGATCGGGAGCTTCGGGACCTCGCCTTTGATCTCGCCCGACACGTTCTGCGGAATGTTGGCGGCGTCGTACCAGGTACTCGGCGCTGTTGAACTCCTTGTTGATCAGCTTCGGATCCTGACCGGGCTTCGGCTTTCCGGCGTAGGCAAACTTCGCGTACGAACCGAACTTCCGGTAGTTCAACTTCGCGGTGAAGGTGATCTTTCCCTTCGCGTCGTTCGGAACCTTGACACGGAAATGCGCGGTGTCGGCGGCGCCCGGCGGAATCAGCCGGACGTACAGGACGCTGCGTGCCTGCCAGGCGTTGCGCTTGTCGATCGGGTTGCCCTCGCCATCGAGCTGGAATGCGCGATAGAAATGGGCGCCCTCTTCAACCGGTCCCGTACCGCCTTCGGACGCCTGGCCGCTCCAGTAGACCAGCTTGCCATTCGAATCGCGTCCCTGCAGTTCGAGCCAGATGTCCAGCGCATCCACCGTGCCGCCCGGGAAGAAATGACCGATCTTCCGCGTGCGAACGACGACGTCCACGCGCGCGGTCGATCCCGGGGCGAGCTGTGGCTGCGCCTTGTCGATCGGCGCCGCCACCAGTCCGACGTCCCGGATCACCACCGGCCCGGTCTGATCGCTTTCTTCGCCGATCGCCATCCCGGTGGACAGTTTCGGCGTGTTATCGCCGGCCGCCGCGCGACGAATCATCGGCGTCCGCTCGCTCTTCGGATCTTCCGGCGAGATCGCAAAGATATCCACCGAGATGAAGCCCGACTTGAGGAAGTCCTCGGTGGTTTTGATCTGCTCCGTGTCGTGGTTGGCGAATGGTACGGCCGTGTTCGCCGTGGCGAACCGGTGCGAATGGATCGTGCCGTCGGTGTGGTGTCCAGGATCGTCCGACGGCACCGATGCCATATGGCAATCGACGCAGGTGGACGTCTTGGGCGGGTAGTAGAACGAGCGTGCGCCCTGGCCCGAGACACCGCTCGCCTGCCAGTTGTCGTAATCGTTGAAGCCGCGGAACCATCGGTAGCTGTTCACCGGGACGTCGAGGTGCACCTTGTGGCACGCCGAGCAGAACTCGGACGCATCCTGCCGCATGAACGGCTTCATGAACGAGCGGCGGTGCGGCTCCGGGTTCAGATACGTGACGAACCGATCGAAGGCACGGATGTACGGGTTCTTGCTGTTGGCCAGTTCGTGGAGTGGTGGATATTCGATGGTGAAGCCGCCGTTGCCCATCGAACTGTCCACGTGCGTGATCGAGTGGCAGGACGTGCACGCCAGGCCGGCGCGCGCTTCCGGCGTGTCAATCTGATCCTTGATCGGCTTGTCGAACCGTCCGTTGAAGAACACTGCGTGATCGTGGCAGCCAGCGCACCACTTGCTCGGCTGCGTGCCGATGGTGTCCTGCATGTACTCGATCGACTTCCGGTAGAACTGGTTGTTGAACGACGCGAAGTGGTGCACCGAGCTGTTCCACTGCGTGTAGATGTCCTTGTGGCACTCGCCGCAGGTCTTCGAGTCCATGAAAAAGTTGGACGGGATGATGCCACCGACGTTGGTCTTCGAGGAGGATGGGAAGAACGGCGACTTCGGTCCCTCGCCCTCGCCGTCCATCGTCAGCGGTGCGGTCAGCGGGTTGACGATGCGGTTCTGCGGCGGCGGGTACTTCTTGTAGTAGGCGCCGACGATCAGCGGGAACGCCAGCGCGAATACCGCTGCGACCTCCATCGTGCGGCCAAACAGCCGCGAGCCGCCCATACCGCGCGCCGCCCGCACCGCGTACGGCAGCAGCGCCACCACACCGAGCGCCGCGACGTAGATGTGCGCCTTCAGCACCGACGCGTGATCGTGGACGTTCCCGTAAATCGTCAGCCACAGCCCGGTGCCGAGCGCGACCGCGAAGAAGAGGGCGGACCCTGCGGTCCAGCGCCTGATGTCCGGATCCTGTGCGAGCAGCGCGGCAAACATGAACGCCAGCACGACGCCGAGCACGAGGTGCGCCACCACGTTGCCGACATAAAAAATCGTCGGGCTCGCAAATGCGGCGATGTAGCCCGTATTGACGAGCAGCAGGACGAATCCGAGGCCGACAAGTGTTTTCAGTGCGGGGCGCATAACAGTGTGTCCTCGTCGAGCGGCTGCCGCTCGCTGATGGGGCCCGGGAATCCGACAGTCTGGTTCGTGAATTCTAAGTGCCGGAATGGTCCAGCCGCAATGATAGGAATGAACTAGCTGCCGGCGTCGTGGCACCCGGCTTGCTGTCGGTTATGACGGAGGACTCGTCATGGCGTTTGAATCAGCCTACAACGGCTCGCGGGCTATAGGGACCGCCAGCCTGACCGACGCCGTGGTCGAGACGTTCGTGCGCTGGCCGATACGCATGACCGGGGCGACGATGGAATTCGTCATCGACGGGGTGCAGCGCATGGCGGCGACGAGCGCGCGTGCCCGCGACGATGTTTCCGTGTCCCGTCGCACCTACGCCTCGCCGCTCGGCACGACGACGTATGCGTCCACTTCGTCAACGACTTCGTCTGCGCCGGCCGGCCGCGCGACGCCCGGATGGACCTCGCTGTTCTCGGGCGGCCGGAGCGTCATGCGCGACCAGGACCTCGGCGGCAACGACCTGAAGTACGTGATCTGGTCGCTGGTGTTCACCAAGCCCGGCTACGAGTGTGTCCTGCAGACCCAGCAGGAAGAGCTGGTCAACTACGCGGCCGATCCGAACACGTACGCGGCGCTGAAGATTGCCCGATTCCTCGACGGCGCACGTCATGGGCACTGCAGGAAGCCCGAATCGTGGCTCGAGCGCGGCTACCCGGTCGAATCGGCGAAGGACGCCATCGGTTACGAGATGTCTTCGCCGGCTCCGCGCCCCTCCCACCGCGATGGCTGGCGCGTTCCGTCCGAGGATCAGAAGTTCATCGTCTTCCTCTACAACGTCGAGCGCCGGCTGCCGCGTCAGGAAGAGGTCGTGCACACCGAACGCGTGATGGTCGAACGCGACACGCGAATTGCCTGAGTCGAGCTCCGCTATTCCTTGGCTTCGTCGCGCTTGATCACGCCGGGATCTGGCACGGTGTGGTCGCCCGGCATCGCGATGTGCTTCACCTCACCGAACCGCCACGAGTACGACGCCGTGGCGACGACGCCGGGAAAGGTCGCGTCACCGGGTGCACCGGTATACGGATCCGGCGCACGGTAAAACGAATAGCCAAGCGGAATATTCACCTGCAGCACCGAGCGCCCGAACGCATACGACACACCCGGCTCGATGTACTGCTCGTTGCCGGGACGGCGGAAGCCGTCACTGCGGCCGATCAGGTCGTAGCGGGGGACACCTTCCATCCGCCACGCGACCGAGGCGCCGAGACCTTTGTAGATCGGCACGCCGATACCAACGCGAAGGACGTATTGATCGGGCACTGAGTTGACGTTGCGGATCGGCAGCAGCACGCTCGGCACTCCGAGTCCGACCAGCACCGACGGCGTCTCGTTGGTGTCGCGCGGGTTGATCAGATAATTCGCCGATCCGAACAGGAAGGTCGGGCCCAGCCGGCTGAATCCCTGCACCTCCACTTGAGTGCCCCATCCGCCGTCCCCCGGTTGTACGGACTGATCGACAGCCTTCGCCGACGGATTGTTGCCGGTGATGTTGACGAATGTGTCCTGATCGTCGGCGTTGCCGGTGGGGACTTTCAGACCAAGACCGACCGAGAAGTTGCGGCTGTGATGGGTGAGTGGATCGAGCACCCAGAGGCGCGCGATGCCGGAAATGTCGCCGATGCCGGCGCCGTGCTGGACGGCGCGCGGTCCAGGCGTCGGCGCGATCGGGCTCGGCACCGACCATGAGGCCTTGATGAACGGGACCAGCACCGCGAAACCGAACCGCGGCGTCACCTGATGGTTGATGTCGAACAGCAGCTGATTCTGGTTGTTGATGACGTTGGTGCCGAGTTCTGTCCGCTGCGCCTGGTAAACGTCACCGGAGTAGTGCTGGTCGGCAGTCGAGTTCCGGAACCCGATGTCGAACTGCCATTCGCCAGGCCGGAGATACGTGCTCGAGGCGGCGCCGATAATCGGGGCCGACTCACGAATCAGGATGCAGCCCTGGGCCCAAGCCTGCCGGGTCGAGAGACAGATGGATAGCGCTACCGCGACGACGACGATCTTCTTCATTTGTGCTCAAAGTAACGGCCCCGCGGCGTTCGCGCAATAACGCAAACGCGTTACTGCCTAAAACCCGTTGCGGGGCACGATGCCCGCGCCTTCGGTGCAGTCGTGAGCACGCCCGGTCGCGACGTTCTTGAATTCCTCGATCCGGCCGTTCGGCCAGGCGATCGTGACCCGATCGATCCGATCCCGGGCGCCGACACCGAAGGTGACGGCCAGCTCGGATTGCGACAGGTAGCTCGAACCGCTTCTCACCATCCGCGACTGCGACGTGCCGCCATGAAACAGGCGGACGGTGGCGCCAATGGCATCGCGGTTCGACTCGGTGCCCCGCAGATGGAACCGGATCGACTTGTTGCCCACCGGCCGATCGTTTCGGTAGAGCCGGGCCAGACCGTTGTTGCTGGTCAGCAGCAGATCGATATCGCCGTCACGGTCGAAGTCGCCGCACGCCAGCCCTCGTCCGACTTTCGGCTGCGCGAAATCGTCGCCGACCGCTGACGCCTGGTCGATGAATTGACCACCACCCTGGTTCATGAACAGGTGCGGCGCCTGGGCGTAGCCGACGTTCCCCTGAATACCGCGCACGGTCTCGTCGATGTGGCCGTTGGCGACGATGAGATCGAGTTGGCCGTCGAGGTCGAGGTCCGCGAACAGACAGCCGAATCCCAGCGTCGCCCGTGACGGTTGACCGATGCCGGATTTGAGCGCCACATCCTCGAACACGCCCGGCCGCGTCTGGCGATAGAGGCCGGCCATTTCGTTCTCGAAATTGGTAAACGCGATGCTGTCGCGACCGGAGTTGTCGATGTCGCCGGCGTCCACGCCCATTCCCGCGCGCGCCTTTCCGTCGCTGTTGAACGCGACGCCGGTCTCGAGTGCCACGTCCTTGAAGGTCCCGTTGCGGAGATTCCGATACAGCTTGTTGGGCTGGGTATCGTTGGCGACCACCAGGTCGGGCCAGCCGTCCTGATCCACATCCAGCATCGCGACCCCGAGCGATTTCGAGCTGGTGTCGAACACGCCGCTCGTCGCCGTGACGTCTTCGAAGGTGCCGTTGCCGCGATTGCGAAACAGCCAGCAGGTATCGCCGCGGTACGCTTCGGGCGTGCAGTACGACTTCTGCTTGCCGTCGAGACTGCAGAAGACGTCGTGCTCGCGCGACCATTTCACGTAGTTGCAGACGAAGAGATCGAGCAGGCCGTCACGGTTGTAGTCGAACCACAGCGCCGACGTGCTGAATCCGGTCCGTTCCGCGAGGCCGCTCGCCCTGGTCGCGTCAACGAACGTGCCCTTGCCGGTGTTGCGGAACAGGCGGTTCTGACCGACACAGGTGATGAAGACGTCGGGGAAGCCGTCGTTGTTGAAATCGCCGACGGCGACGCCCATGCCGTACAGCTCGATGTCGAGGCCCGCCGCCTGCGTCACGTCGGTAAAGGTGCCGTTGCGGTTGTTGCGATACAGGCGAAGGCTCGACTTGCGCCGCCGGCGGGCCGCCGGCCAGTCGCAGCCGTCCACGAACAGAATGTCCTGCCAGCCGTCGGCGTCGTAGTCGAGAAACGCGCATCCTGATCCGAGCGTTTCCGGCAGCAGCTTGTCGCCGGCCGACCCGTTGTTGTGTCGAAACGCGATGCCCGCCTGGTTGGTCACGTCGGTCAGGCGGAAGCCGGGCGTCCGCGCACGTTGCCCGGCCATCGCCGGCCACGCCACCAGCGATGCGGCTCCAGCCAGAAACGACCGGCGGTTCACTGGATGTGGACCAGGCCGTGACGGATCGCGTACACCACCAGCTCGGCGGTCTTGTGAATGCCGAGTGTGTTCATGATGTTGGCGCGGTGCACGGCCACGGTGTTGGCGCTGAGCTTCAGCTCGGCGGCGATCTCTCGGTTCGACTTGCCGTCGCAGATCATCTTGAGCACTTCGAGCTCGCGCGGCGACAGCGCCTGGGTGCGCTCGCCTTTGAGCGCTGCAGTGCCTGACACATTGGGATCGAGCACGCGCTCGCCGGCCGCCACGCGCCGGATTGCCGCGGCGAGGTCGAGGTCCAGCGCGCTCTTCAGGATGTATCCGCGCGCCCCCGCCTCGAGCGCCTGCCGGACCAGCGTCTCTTCAGAATGCATGCTGAGGATCAGCACGGCGACGTCGGGATTCTCGTGCAGGATCGCGCGCGTGGCCACCAGGCCGCTGGTGACCGGCATCGCGCAGTCCATCACCACGACGCGTGGACGCAGCTTCGCGGCGAGGCGGATGGCTTCCTCGCCGTCGCCGGCTTCGCCCACCACCTGAATCTCGGCATCGTCCTCGAGCATGCGCCGAAAGCCGCGCCGAACCAGCGTGTGATCGTCTGCGAGCAGTACCGTGATCATGCTTGTGTGGGTACCTGGAGTCTGACCAGCGTGCCGCCTTCCGCCGGTTGCAGGAATTCAATCGTACCGCCAACGAGTTCGGCGCGCTCGCGCATGGTGACGATGCCGAGACCTTGACGTTCGGTTGCGGCGTCGATCCCGACGCCACGGTCCTGTACTTCCAGCACCAGGACTCCATTTGCGGTGCGAAAGCGGACCGAGACCTCATCCGCGCCGGAATGCCGCGCGACATTGTTCAACGCTTCCTGCAGCACGCGGTACACGTGAATGCTGGTGGCGCTGTTCATTTGTGGAGTCGGCTGCGGCCGGTCGTACTGGATTCGCAGTCCAAGCTGTCGGGCGACCTGCGGAACATACCAATCGAGTGTATCGTCCAGGCCGGCGTCCTCGAGAATCGACGGGTGCAGCGACTGCGCCAGTCCGCGAACGTTGTTCAGCGTGGTCTGCACGATCTCGTTCACTTCGCGCAGTTCGCCGCGCAGCGGGTAGGGCGCGTGGCGGCCGGCGCTGTTCAGCATCGCGCCCATCGCGGTCAGAATCTGACCGAACTCGTCGTGGAGCTCGCGTGAGATCTCGCGCAGCGTCGATTCGCGCGTCGTGATCAGTTGCCCGGCCAGTTCGTGACGGCGTTCCGACAAGTCGCCAAGCTCCGCGAACAGACGCCGGTTCGCGCGGATCACGTAGAGCCCGGTGATCAGGCTGGTGGCCAGGGTCGCGCCCACGAAGAGGTAGGCCTGGCGCTGGACCTGGTTGTAAATTTCCTGCACCTGACGCGCGGTCTGCTCTTCGCTTTCGTTGTTGGCGACGAGCATTCGCGCCACCGCAGTGCTCAATGCGGCCTGGCGCGCCTGCAGCGACACGCGAATCTGGGAGCGTGCGTCTTCATCGGTGCCTTCTTTGGCCGCGACGAACATTCGATCTACTGCGGTCCAGAACTGCGACAGCGAGCTGGCCAGGTAGCGCTGCTGCTCGGGCGTGCGGCGCGCGACCGCCACCTGCTCCTCACGCCGCAGCGCATCGTCGAGGTCGTCGCGAATCCGATCGAACTGGCCGCGCCAGGCCGTCAGCGGATAGTCGGACGTGTCGATCATGTCGCGCATCGCCAGCGCGGCGGTGTTGAGGTCGTTCTCGATGCGCAGCAGCTGCAGCGAATCCCGCCGGCTGCGATCCGCCAGATCGGTCTGAAGCGCCCGCAACCCGGCGACCTGCCTGGTGATGTACCACCCGTCGACGACGACGGCGGTGAGCGTGACGATGAGACCGACGAGCAGACCAAAAGTCGGTGAGCGGGTGGAACCGCGCGTCGGGCGTTTCGTGGAGGCCATTTTTCCGGTTGCGCGAATATACTAGTCGGCGAAATGGAACCCCGTCCACGCGTGGTGGTGACGGGCATCGGCGTCGTGACATCGGTCGGCATCGGGGTGGAGCCGTTCTGGCGCGCCATCCTGGCAGGCGAGTGCGGCATCGGTCCCGTGGAGTCGTTCGACCCGAAGCGCTTCGCCGTGCACATCGGCGGCGAGGTCAAGAACTTCGATCCGCGCGGCTTCGTGGAACGGCTGCGTCCGGGGACGATCTCGCGGGCGTCGCAGCTGGCGATTGCCGCAGCCCGCCTTGCGCTGACCGACGCCGCACTCGATCCGGCCGGGCTCGAGCCGGCGGCTTGCGGCGTGTCGCTCGGCACCACCTCGGGCGAGCCGACCATGATCGAGTACTTCAACGATCGCGAGACCACCGGCGCCCGCGACACCATCGGTGCCCAGTTCATCGAGCAGTATCCCTGTCACGTGCTGGCGGCTCACGTGGCGTCGGAGCTCGGCTTCGCCGGACCCAACCTGGTGATCCCGACCGCCTGCGCCGCCGGCAACTACGCGCTGGCGCACGCGTCGGACGCGATTCGCTACGGCGAGGCGACGCTGATGCTGGCGGGCGGATCCGATGCGTTCTCGCGGATCACCTACACCGGATTCGCGCGGCTCGGTGCGATCGCGCCAGAGCGCTGCCAGCCGTTCGACAAGCTGCGCAAGGGCATGGTGCCCGGGGAAGGCGCGGCGATTCTGGTGCTCGAGGACCGCGATCGCGCGGTCAAACGGGGCGCGACGATTTACGCCGAGCTGGTCGGTTATGGGCTGACCTGCGACGCCAATCACATGACCGCGCCTCATGGCGACGGCGCCGCCCGCGCGATGCAGATGGCAATGGCCGATGCCGGCGTCCGACCCGACGAGATCGGCTACATCAGCGCGCACGGCACCGGTACCGCGGTCAACGATCGCATCGAGACGATGGCGGTGAAGCAGGCGTTCGGCGATGCGGCGTATCGCGTGCCGATGAGTTCGATCAAGTCGATGCTTGGCCACACCATGGGTGCCGCGTCGGCCATCGAAGCGGCCGCGTGCTCGCTCGCCGTCCGTGACGATTGCATTCCGCCGACGATCAACTTCGAGACCCCCGATCCCGAATGCGATCTCGACATCGTCCCCAACGCCGCGCGTCAGGTGCCGGTGGAGCTGTCGATGAACAATGCCTACGCGTTTGGCGGCAACAACGCGTCCGTCATCTTCAGGAAGCACCACGCGTGAGCGCTGTTCGCCAGGATGTCTGCGTGACCGGGCGTGGCGCCGTCTGCGCGCTCGGCGACCAACCTCAGGCGATTTTCGACGCGTTGTGCCGCGGCGACCGTCGATTCGCACCGCCGACGCTGTTTGGCGCAGACATCGCGCCGGGCGTGGACGTTGCCGAGGTCCGCGACTTCGCGCCGCAGACCTACCTCAAGACCGGCAACATCCGCCCGCTCGATCGGACTGGACGCCTGGCGCTGGTTGGCGTCGAGCTGGCGCTGACTGACAGTGGCTGGTCGGCTGAGGCGCGGGCGGCCCGCGCCCTCGGCCTGATCCTGGGGACGATGTTCTGCAGCGTCAAGACCATTGCGGAATTCGATCGCCGCGCGCTCGAGGCCGGTCCCGAGTACGCGAGCCCGATGGATTTTTCGAACACGGTGCTGAACGCCGCGGCAGGGCAGGCGGCGATCTGGGAAAAGCTGCGCGGCGTGAACACGACCATCGCCACCGGCGCGACCTCCGGCCTGCACGCCATCGGGTACGGCGCGCAGTTGATCCAGCGCGGCCGTGCCGACGCCCTGGTGACCGGCGGCGCCGAGGAAGTCTGCTACGAATCGTTCTACGGTTTTTTCAAAGCCGGACGGCTGGCGTCCGCCAACGGCCACGGTGCACCACGGCTCGCGCCGTTCGACGCCGGTCGCAACGGGACACTGATGGGTGAGGGCGCGGCGTTCCTGGTTCTCGAATCCGCGGCATCTGCCCGGGCGCGAAACGCGCCGGTGCTGGCGCGTGTGCTCGGGTTCGGCAGCGCCTACGATCCGGACACCCATGAACCTGACGCGATTGACGCCGGAGCGCTGGCTACCGCGATTCGGAGCGCGCTTGCCGCTTCCGGTATCGCCGGCCAGGACATCGGGCTGGTTGCCGCATCAGCCAGCGGCAGCCGCCTGCTCGATGCGCGGGAGGCCGCCGGCATCTTCGCAGTCCTCGGCGGTGAGGTGCCGGTGACGGCGATCAAGTCGATGACCGGTGAGGCGCTGGGCGCATCGGGTGCGCTGCAGACGCTGTTCGCCATCGAATCCATGAAGGCCGGACGGGTCCCGGGCATCGCCGGCCTGATCGAACGCGATGCGCAGATCCCGCTCAACATTGCCGCGGACACGCGTCCGCTGAAGGCGACCCGCGCGCTGGTCACGGCGATCAGTCCCGAAGGCAACTGCTGTGCGCTGATTGTGGCGATCGACTGATGGCCGACCCGACTTCCACGCCGGCGGCTGGCATCGAACTGGTCCCTCGCTACAAGGACCAGGGCTACTCCGAAGAACACGTCCGCGAGCGCCGGGCCTGGCTCGAGCGCAAGCTTGACGTGACCCTGCCGCTGGTCAGCGCCTGCGCGATCGACGGCCCGGCGATGCGGGGCAACGTCGAGAACCCGATCGGCTCGGTGCAGATGCCGCTCGGCATCGCCGGACCGATTCTCGTCAACGGCACCCACGCGCAGGGCGCGTTCTATGTACCGCTGGCGACGTCGGAAGGCGCACTCGTCCGCTCTTACGAACGCGGCATGGTGATGCTGACGCGAGCGGGCGGCGTGAGCGCGCGGATCATCGTCGACGAAAACGTGGTCTGCCCGATGTTCTCGTTCGAATCGATCGAGGAAGCGGCATCGTTCGCGGCCGCGGTGCCCGGCCATCTGGCACAGCTGCGCGCCGAGGCGGAATCGACCACCAGGCACGGACGACTCACGAGCGTGGATGCTCGGGTCTCGGGACGCGCGGTCATCGTCAGCTTCCACTACAACACCGCCGACGCGCAGGGCATGAACATGATCGTGAAGGCCACCGAGCGCGCGTCGGAATGGCTGGTCGGCAACGGGCACGCGAAGCGCTACAAGGTGTTCAGCGGGATGAGCAGCGAGAAGCGCGCGAGCGGATTTCTGCTGAGCGGCGGCAAGGGCAAGACCGTCGTCGCGGGGGCACGGGTGCCGGCCGAGGTGCTGCAGTCCTACATGCGGATTACGCCGCGCCAGATCGTGGACATGTGGCACGACACGGTCATCGGCCATCTGCAGGCAAACGCCATCGGCCACAATGCGCACATCGCCAACGGTCTCGCCGCGATCTTCATCGCCTGTGGACAGGACGTCGCCAACGTCGCCAACGCCGCCGTCGGCATCACCGATTTCGAGCTGACGCCTGAGGGCGATCTCTACGCGAGCGTGACGCTGCCGGCGCTCACCGTCGCCACCGTCGGCGGCGGCACCATGCTCGGCACCAGCGCCGAGTGCCTCGCGATTCTGGGATGCGCCGGGCCCGGCCACGCGCCGAAGTTCGCCGAGATCGTCGCCGCCGCGGTGCTGGCCGGCGAACTGTCGATGGCCGGCGCGATCACCTCGGGCGAATTCGTCAACGCGCACGAATCCTACGGCCGGAACCGTCCCCAGCCGGCTCCATGAGGCCGTACCGGGCGCTCGCGCACGATCCGGGGTCGTCCTACGACGTCGTCGTCATCGGCGCCGGTATCGGAGGGCTGATCTGCGCGGGGCTGGTCGCGCAGGCCGGAAAGAAAGTGCTGCTGGTCGAGCAGCACTACATGGTCGGCGGCTATTGCAGCACCTTCCGCCGAGGCCCGTACATCTTCGACGCCGCGACGCACTTCTATCCGCTGCTCGGCAATCCCGCGACCATGACCGGCAGCGTCCTGAACTCGCTCGGCTCGCGGACGCGCTGGGTGAAGATGGATCCCGTCGATCACTTCCATTTCCCGGACGGCAGCAGCTTTTCGGTCTCGGCCGACTTCAACGAATACATCGACGCGCTGAAGGAGGCCTTTCCGCACGAGGCCAAGGCGATCGATCGCTTTTTCGCGATCGCGCGCGACGCCTACGTTTACGGCCTGTTGTATTACTTCCGTGGCCGCCGCCACGGACGGCTCGATTCGATGATTTCGCTGTCGCTCGAGAGCGTGCTGGCACGCGAGTTCAAGGATCCGAAGCTGCGCCTGCTGCTGTCGGCGGACTGCGCGCATTGGGGCTCGCGGCCGTCGACCACGTCGTTTGTGTTCGACTCGATGCTGCGGCTGTCGTACTTTCTCGGCAACTACTACCCTGAAGGCGGCTCGCAGGTGTTCGCCGACGATCTCGCCCGCATTGTCCAGGACGCCGGCGGCGACATCCTCCTCCGCGCCAGTGTCGACCGCATCGTCGTGGAGAACGGCAAGGCGGTGGCGGTGGAAATCGCGACCGGCCTTGGCGCGGCCCGCCACACCGTCCGCGTCGCCGCCGGCGCCGTCGTGTCCAACGCCGATCTCACCCTGACCTACGAAAAGCTGCTTGGTCCCGAGGTCGTCGGTCCTGCCGCGATCGCGAACCTGCGGCAGCTCAAGCCGACCATGCCCTGTTTTCTGACGCACCTGGGACTGAAAGGCGTCAGCGCCGAGCAACTCGAACCGCACACCGGCTATCACTGGCGGTCGTGGAATGCGGACGATGTGGCGCTCGATGCGTTCAAGATCTTCGTGCCGACCATTTACGAGCCGAAGATGGCGCCCGATGGCGAGCAGATCCTGATTCTGCAGCGCATCATGGAGATCAACTACGACAACATCCGGGACTGGACGGCGCACAAGCAGCGCGTCGAGGATGACCTCCTGACGCGGGTCGAGGCGCTGATCCCGGGCCTGTCCACGAAAATCGTTACGAGGCAGAGCGCGTCCGCGTTCACGTCCTACCGCTTCACGCTCAACACGCAGGGCGCGATGCTGGGCTGGGAGATGGCGCCGGGTCAGCTGGGCGAGTCGCGGCCGGCGATGACGGGACGCGTCAAAAACCTACATTTCTGCGGCCACTGGACGCGTCCGGGCGGCGGCATCACGCCGGTGATCGTGTCGGCGGTCGACGTCGCTCGACAAATTACCAGTTAGGCTATTTTTTTTCGTGGCCTTGTGCCAATATCTCGGTGCCTCGGACTATCAAACAACATGAGTGATGTAGACCGCATCCGTGACACCATCCGCGAGAGCGTGAACCGGATTACCGGCATCGCCGTCGCAGACATCAACGACTCCTCGAACTACCGCGAGGATCTTGGCCTGGATTCGCTGTCGGCCCTCGAAGTGATGGTCGACATCGAGTACGCGTTCAAGATCAAGGTTCCGGAGGAGCGTTTCCAGACCATCCAGACCGTCCAGGACACCATTACGGCGGTCCAGGAATATCTGGCTGCGGTCAAGGCTTAGCGGCTTTTGTGCCGGCGCGCGTCGCAGTCGTCGCTGACCGCGCCCGGATCGCCACTGCGCTCGTCGAGGCGCTGACGCGCTCGCCGCAGGTCGAATCGTGTGTGGTGCACGAGCACGGCACGATCGACGCGATCGTCCTCAGCCAGTTCGACACGCTGGTGTATTCGGCGCTGCCTGCCAACAGCTCGACCACCGGACCGGATGTCGCGGCCGCCCGCGCGCTGTTTGCGCGGCTGGCGTCGGCGCCCCTGACGCAGGCGGTGATCATCTCGAGCGCCGCTGTTTACACTCCCAGTCACCAGAACGCGGGACTCGTCGACGAGACGACCTTCCTTCCACAAGGAAAGAGCGCGATCGCCGACGGCTGGCAGGAAGTCGAGCGACTGAGTCTTCAGATCGGCGAGCACTCGGGTGCGGCGCCGACTGTCCGAACCATCCTTCGTCCTGCAGCGGTGCTCGACGGCGAAGACTACTTCAGCCGTCTCCTCACTGGCCGGCTGGCGATTACGTATCCCGGTCACGATCCGACCATCCAGTTGCTCAGCCCGCGCGATCTTGCCGGCGCGGTCACCGCCGCGATCGAACAGCGCGCGGCCGGTGTCTTCAACGTCGCGCCGCTGGCGGGCATCCCGCTGAAGGCGGCGCTGCACGTGGCCCAGGTACCGCGACTGCCGCTCGGACGGCTCGCCCAGAACGGCGTGCGCGCGATTGCGTCGAGCGCGAGCCTGTCGGCCCCGGCCGATCAGTTGCAGTACATCCAGTACTCGTGGACCGTGTCGGGTGCAGCGCTGAAAAACCGGCTGGGATTCGCGTCCGCCGCGACGAGTGAAGACGCGATTCTCGAACTGGCGGGCCGCGGCGGCACGCCGCACGGCAACTACGACGACTTCGGCATGGACGCCGCTTACATCCGTCGATATTGCGGACATCTGTTCAAGTGGCTGCACAACGGTTATTGGCGCGTCGAACTCGACGGCATCGAGAACGTCCCGACCGAAGGACGTGGCGTCCTGGTCGGCATGCACCGCGGCTTCATGCCGTTCGACGGCGTCATGGCGCTGTTCGCACTGGTCACCAAGCGCAACCGGATTCCGCGTTTCCTGATTCACCCCAGCCTGACCAAGTCGCCGTTCCTCGCCGATTTCATGGCCAAGCTCGGTGGGGTGATGGCGTGTCAGGAAAACATGGACTGGGTGCTGTCGCACGACGAGATCCTCGGGATCTTCCCTGAAGGGATCCGCGGCGCCTTCACGATGTACGACCGCGCCTACACGCTCGGCAAGTTCGGTCGAGACGAGTTCGTCCGAGCGGCGCTGCGCAACCGCGCCCCGATCCTGCCGTTTGTGACCGTCGGCAGCGCCGAGATCTATCCCATCCTCAAGCGCGTGGATTGGGCCTGGTTCACGCGCTACACCGAGTGGCCGTTCCTGCCGATCACCGCCGCGCCGTTTCCCCTGCCGTCGAAGTGGCACACGCAGTTTCTGCCGCCGATGCACATCGAACGCGACTACGGCCCAGAGGCCGCCGACGACCCGAAGATCTACCGGCGCCTGTCGCTCGAAGTGCGCCAGCGGATGCAGGCGGCGATCGACGAGATGCTGTTGAGGCGCAAGTCGGTTTTCCGCGGTGACATCTTCGACGCTCCTGCCCAGCGCGCCGCTGGTTCACGCCAGTCATAGTCCGCCGATGGCGGCGCGATGTGGTTAAAATAGCGATCGAAACCTCGGCAGAGAGGCGGGAATACGGAGATGGAGATGCGCGAAGTCGCCAAATCGATGCTCGGATTCGGCTGGGCGGTGTCGCTGTTCGGCGTGCAGCAGCTGTCGAAAGTGATCACCTCGTCGCCGCCGCAGCCTGGCGACCTGACCGCCGCCGAAGTCGAGGAAGTGTCGCGCGCGGTGCAGAGCCACCTGTTCGGGGCGGCGGCGATCCAGTTTCGCGCCGGCGACGAATGGCTGCGCCGCGTCGTCGACGTCGTCTTCGATGCGGCGTCGATGCAGTCGCTCGATCCGCGCAAGATCGCCGAGGCGCTCGACCCGCGCACGCTGCTCACCACGGCCGATCCGCGCAAGATGGTCCAGACCGGCATGACCGTGATCCAGGAAGCCGTGGACAAGGCCGTCGATACCGTCAAGAAGACGGCGGCAGCGACTTCGTCTGTCCAGGCGTAGCCGCCATATGAAGCCGGAGACCGGCGGCAAATCAACGCGACGCAAGGCCGGCGCCGATCGTCACGGGAGTGCCGCGCACGCGCACGCAGAAACGAGGGACGTCTACCTGTCGCTCGGCTCGCGTCCTGCAGTCAGCGCCACCACCGCAGTGTTTTTTGGCGGCCATCGCGCTTCGGGGAGGCGGCCGGCGAACGGCATCGCGCCGTCCGGAGCGTCCGCGGTCACTTCGTCGATAGCGGCACTGTTGCCGGCCGGCCTGACCGGACTCGACATCCACGAACCGCTCCACCGCTTCGACGCCAACCTGCATCCGCCCACGCTCGAGCGCGGTGTGTCGAGCGCCAACCGCATCGGCGAGACGATTGCGCTGCTGTCGATGAAATGGCGGCTGGTTCCCGACGGCTTCGAGACGTCGCCGGAGGCGCCGCTGACCGCCACTGAGATTCACGAGACCAGCTCGCAACGCTTTACGATGGTGGACGGCGCGATCACCTTTCAGGATCGCGGTCGCAGCGCGATTCGCTTTTTCGGAGCCGGGCGGACCTACCCGGCGACGACCGACGGTCAGCCTCGATTGCTGTTCGCGGGCACGGCGACAATCATCGACGGGACCGGAACCCTGACGGGCACGCGGGGGACGTTGACCATCAGCGGCGAAGTGACGCCGCCGTCGGTCGTCGCGCTCACTGTTACCGGGAGGTTCGAGACCGCCGCGGCGCCGTTCGACGACATCCTCGAGCCGTTGCTCGAGATGAGCGGACCCGGCGCGCCGGCGACGGTACTGAACCTGCTCGGCGAATCAGAAGCCGGCGGCGTCGAACGCGTCAGCATCGCCCGCATCAGCAACGACCTTGGCGACGGCACCCGGATCCGCAGCCTGTGCCGGATCGGCCTGCATGTCGGGAATGTGCACGGTCCGCTCGCGTTTGACCCCGACGATCTCCGATCCGCGCACGAACTCCCCGGTGCGTCGCGCACGATTATCTTCACCGATCCGGCGGGTCGGCCGATCGGCGGTATCACCGCCACTCGTCTCGAAGGCACCGCGTTTTCGGAGCAGCGTGATGGTCATACCGTGAACCGCCTCAGCGCCTACGGCCCGGCGACGGGCGGGACCGGCGCGTTGACGGGAGCGGGCGGCGTGCTGACCCTCGACAGCTCCGTCGATGCCGACGGATCGACCCGCACCTTGTACTCGTTGCGATTGGCCGATCCCGGTGGTCGGTTCCGCGCCGTTGACGCCGATACCTACCGCGCGCCGCGCACGCAGACCGCAGATCGGCCGATCGAACCTGCGCCGGCCGCGAGCCTCCGGTTTGCCGACGCCTTCGCGAGCGCCGTCACGCACCTGGATCGCGCGATTCTGCGCCGTGTCGAGCGGACGCTCGCCGACGGCCTGGCCCTGGCGCGCTGGTGGGAGGAAAAAGATCGGACCGACGATTACGCCGAGCGGTTCGACGTGGTGCGCGAGTACGTCGACGCCGGCCGCAGTTTCGGGTTTTTCGACACCGCGGTCGTCGGCAACGCCGATCTGCCGGTGATGGGCATCGTCCAGGACACGTTCTTCGATCGCCAGAAGATGGCGCCGGGCGAGACCATTCGCAATCAGATGCGGGAGTTCATCTTCCGATACTTCCTGCGGGTCAGTCATCTCTATCAGCCCGAACCGGCGCCGGAAGCCGAACCCGCTCCGCTCGGTCGCCTCCAGCGTGTCCTGAGCTGGCTTCCTGAAGGCAACGAGCGCCGGGTTGGCAGCGGCTGCGAACAGCTGTACTACAAGCGGCGCGACTCGGGAGAGATCGGCAAGTTTGTCGGCGACGAGCGCTCCGCCGTCGTCGATCTGCGCGACATCGGTTCGGTGTACGACTGGATTCTGATCAAGGTAGACGTCTTCGACTTCGGGTTGTCGTTTGCACCGTTTGGTGCGGAGGCGCCGACGCTGCAGATGCCGATCAAGGATCCGACCTACGTGGTGATCGGGCCGCCCTTCATCAAGAACCAGGAAAATCCGGAACCGGGCGTCCTCGGCCAGTACGGCTTCGGCTACGCGTTCGTCCCGTACTCGCCGGACGGCCCCGGCGTCATCGCCTATGGCCCCGGGCACTTCACCGCCGCGATTCAGAACGTGGACTTCACGATCGTGTCCGACGGCGAGATCCGGGTGCGCACCGCCTTCGTCGTCAATCGCCCAGGGAAGATCGCGCAGGTCGATATCGATCCGATCGACTGGAGCTTCCGTTTCGCCGACATGCTGACGTTCGGCATCGCCTCGCGAGTGATGGCGCCGGTGAAAACCGTCACCGACACGCTGCCGCTGCGCGTGAGCGGCCTCGATCCGATCTCGACCTACATCTGGATGGCGAATACCGTTACCGGAGGCATGGCCGCCACCCGCCTCGGTTACTCGAAGAGCGTGCTCGAAAAACGCATGCTGGTGCAGCACTTCCTGCAGAACTACGAGATGCTGCGAAGCTCGCTGCTGGTCTGGCGGACCGTTCCGGACTGGACCGACGACACCACGCTGCCGGCGTTCTGCCGAACGTAGCACGACGAACGCAGAACGTAGAACGATGTCGTTCTACGTTCGTGGTTCTTCGTTGCTCGTTCTCCGTTTGATGAGCAGCCTGTCCAGGTAAGCGAGCACCAGCTCGTTGCGCTGATTCAGGACCCGGGTGTCGAACGTCACCGTGCCCTGCGCGGCGCCCATTTCTTTCCGCTCCCGCACCGTCTTGACGACGTGCACGGTGTCGCCGAAGAAGACCGGCGCGACGAACCGCAACTTGTCGACGCCGGCGAATGCGATCAGCTCGTCGTCGAACAGCTGCAGCTCGGTCGACAGTCCCATCGCGATGCTGAAGACGAGCGCGCCGTGCGCGATGCGTTGACCGTACTTGGTCGTCTTCGCGTAGGCTTCGTCGGTGTGCAGCCTGACGAAGTCGCCGGTCAGCCGCGCGAAGGCGTCGACGTCGGCCTCGGAGATGGTCCGGGTCGCTGACGTCGCCGGACCGGCGTGTTCGAAGTCCTCGAAAAACACGCGCGTCCGGTCAGCCGAACAACACCATGTCGGCGAACGGCATAGTCGGCTGCGCCGGCTTGGTGTTGACGTTCGAGATCGAACCGCCGTCGATGACGATGCTGACAAACGGCGCGTCGGGGGCGGTGCAGATCTGGACGGTGGCCATGTGCGGGCCCGACATGTCGAGACTCCACAGGCCGATGCCGGTGAAGCTGACGCAGTCGACATCGCCTGGATTCGCGCGTCGATTCGCGTTGCTGAAGCTGACCCATACCAGGCTGCCCATGCGGAAGGTGCCGCCCGTGGTCTCGTTCACGTACTCGAACGCGGCCGGCTTCCCGGACGGATAGCCCGGAATCGAGAAGTTGTACGAGAAGCGCTGTCCGTTCGAGGCGAGGATGCTGTGCGCCTGGCCCGATTTTCCCGCCGGCGGCGGCGCGATGCCGTCGGTTCCCTGCAGATAGATATACGGGTCGAGGACCGACTTGGCGCCGACCGTGAACGCCGACTTCAGGTCCGGCTGCGGGAACGAGTAACCCTCGGGATAATCGATGTGGGCGCTGCCGCAGAATCCGAAGATGGTCTGGCCGTTCGGGTCGCGCTCGAACGCGGACGTGCCGCGCATGTACCACGACGCCTTCGGCGTCCGCGGTTCGACCGCGAGCAGCGTGAGCAGCACGCTCTGGACGATGAACCCGCGATAGAGCAGGCCGCCGATGACCTTGCCGGTCTTCACGTCGACCGAGCCGATCGACAGTTCGAACGGATCGTCTACCCAGCAGACACCCTGCATGTTGTACGAAATCTTCGGGAACCGCAGGATCTCGTCATGTCCGAGCAAGCCGATCGACAGCCGGCCCGGAAATGCCTTGGCGACCGGCGAGTCCGGCGGTTTGGCCAGCATGCCGCCGGGCAGGAGCGACGACATCACGAACGGCACCGAGTTGCCTGTCCGTTCGCCGAACTGGATGACCAGGCGGCCGACCAGGTGCGATCGTCCGGTCGCGCCGCCTTCCATTTCCGGCACGTTCAGCGTGAACTTGTCGCCGAACGCGGTGTTGTGCGAGAACGTCGTGTATTCGCGCACCGTGTTGACCGGAATCTCCGGCAGGCGTCCCGCCAGCAGGAAGTCGGCGGTCGGCTCCTCGAGCGCCTTCGAGCTCAGGTTGATGTGCGGATGGAGCGACGTGCTGACGGCCGGGACACTCGCAAACTGCCAGTCGGCGCTGGCGAACGGCAGCGGGAAACGCAGCATGTCGCCGCCGAAGCCTCCTCCCAGCGGCAGGAACTCGACCCCTGCCATGGTGAAGTCGAGCGTGCCGTCGGCGCGCTGCTCGAACTTCGCAAACGCGGAACCGTAGTGCGGGTTGTCGGGACCCGGCCGCGATTCGGTCGAGAATTCGATCGGCGTCGGCGGCAGCCTGGGATTGACGCTGACCAGCGCCATCAGCGCCGAATTCATGATCGACACCTTGATGTTGACGTCCGTGACCTCGCCGGTGGCGAGGTTCAGCTTGCCCACCGAGGCCAGGCCTTCGACGTCTGTCACCGTCGCGTCGAGTGACGGCAGCTTGTAGTACTGCGGTGCGGTCAGGACGCCGTCCTCGCCCTTCAGGCCGGCGCCGAGCGACATCGTGAACGTGGCGATGCCGTCGTGCGGCGGGCTGAAGCGAAACCTGACCTGGCCCGTCAGGTGTGTCTGGGTGAGGCACAGGCCGCCGAACAGCGTGTTGGGTGCGCTGCCAAACGGGATGTCACGCTCGAAACTCGTGTGCGCCGCGCGCAGCGCGTCGCCGACGTAGCTCGCTTCCTGGTTCAGCGTCAGCGTCGCTTCCATGCTGTCGGGCAGCGTGATGTGGGTACGTGGCGGCGTCATCGCGGAAGCGCGCGGTCTCGGAGCGGGTGAGGGCGCTGCCTGCGGCGGCCGCATCACCGCGACGTCTTGCCGCGTTCGCACCGGACCAGGGGCGAGGCGGTACTCCGTCACCGGATCGATAGCGAGCAGGCCGCCAAGGTCGATCGGCGCCAGCGCCACGCCGCAGTTCTCGTTCAACACCCGCAGCATCTCGTTGGCAATCACGCCGTGAGCAGTGGCGCCCGGGGAGACGCCGTTCAGCGAATAGAATCCGCCGAGGTAGTCGGCGGTCAGTCGGCGCTCGCCGACGGTGACGCCGTCGCGCTTGACGCGCGCGAACAGCGCATGCAGGTCGAGGACGATGGCGTCGTGTTCCTCGGCGAGGGCACGGATCTGGACGTTGAGTGACGCCACACGCTCGCTGATGCGAGCGAGCACCGGCGTGCGCACCACCGATCCCTCGGGCAGCGGCCCGGACGTCTTCGCGATCAATCGACACCCGGCCTCGACGAGACCGGCCGGCGTCAGGTTGTCGGCCTGGTTCAGCCCGAACATGGCGGCCAGCACATCACCGTCTGCTTTCAACACCCGCGGCGCCGCCGCGAACGACGTGAACCACGCCGTGTCGCACGGATCCGGCAGCGTGCACACGACCAGTGTGCCGGCGCCACGGCCGAACGGCGTCAGCACGCTCGCGTAATTCATCCGGAAAGTGACCGCGTCGGGTATCCACGCCGGATCGCCCTTCATCGCCGCGTCGATGACGTCGAAGCAGCCGAGCGCGACCAACGTGAGCGTCGGGCGGCGGAACAGCGCGTATTCGACCGCGGTCGGCGATTGAGCCGTGCCCGGGAGTAATAAACCGGGCAGTCCCAGCACTAAGTTGATGGCCGTCTGCAGTCCATCGCTCCGGTGAATGAGCGGCGAGATCGGCCGGCGGGTCAGCGCGTCGATTAGTTTCAGACCGGGAATCGACACGTTCGAGTACAGACCGGTTGGCGGAAATTCCTTCAGCACGGTGGTCTGCATCGGCTGTGGCAGACGAACGGGAAGATCGGCGAATCCGATCACCGGGCCGATGCCCGGCGCTTCCATTTCGGGTTGCGGGAACGGCGTCGCTAGCCGCCGCGCGACCTGCGAGGGAAAACTAAAGGGCTGGAGCTCTTCGCTCATGCCGAAGTCGCCGGCGCCGGCGGTCAGTCCGTCGCCGAGCGCGACAAACGTGACCGGATTCAAAGAGTGAGAGTTCGATGGCATAAGACTCCCCGGTTGACAGTGAGCGCGTGGAATCTTAGCATCTACACCGCTCCCCAAATTTCTATTCGCGTCAGGAAGGATCAACCGCCATGGCCCGCGCCCGGACTATCACTCAGAAGGTCGTTGTGTCTGCGCCGCCAGACAAAGTGTATGAAGCGTTCGTGAACGCCAAGAAACACGCGGCATTCACCAACTCGCCGGCCAGCGGCGCCGCGCGCGTGGGCGGGTCCTTCACCGCGTGCGGCGGCTACATCACCGGCGTCCATCGCCAGCTGGTGAAAGGTAAGAAAGTCGTTCAGGACTGGCATACCACACAGTGGCCTGAAGGCGCCCCGGACTCGCTGCTCACCCTCACATTCAAGAAAATCAAGGATGGAACCGAGATCCGGATGGTGCACTCCAACGTCCCGGCCGAACAGGCGGACAGCTATCGACAGGGGTGGTACGACTACTACTGGAACCCGCTCAAGGCGTATTTTGCAAAATAGCGCAACGATTCCTTGCATTTACGAGGTGACGATGAACTGCCTGCGAAAGATGGTGTTGTTCCTGTGCGTGGCGCTGGTGCCGGTTTCGGCGATGGCTCAAGGCGCATCCCTGCACGGCTTCGGTCCGATCAGCAGCTCCATGGCGGGTGCCGGCGTGGCCCTGCCTGAAGACTCTCTCAACGCGCTCGGCTTCAACCCGGCGCTCGTCACCGCGGTCCAGGGGAATCAGATCTCGTTCACTACCGAGTTCTTCGAGGACGACATCAAGATCCACACGACGCTTGGCTCCCAGTCGGGCGACGCCAACCCGACCAGCCACCTGTCGATCGCGCCGTCGTTCGGATGGATGCTGCGCGATCCCAGCAAGAAGCTGGCGCTCGGCTTCGGCCTGATCGCAGTAGCCGGCTTCGGCACCGACTACCCGCAGAGCAACGCCAGCATTCTGTTCGCGCAGCCGCCGAACGGATTCGGCCGCATCTACACCGGCTACCAGGTCACCAAGATACCCGTCGCCTTCGGCTACCAGGTGAACCCGAAGCTGTCGATCGGCGCGTCCCTGAACGTGTATGTCGGTCAGTTCTACGTCGCGCCGCTGCCTGACGGCACCTTCGACACGGCGGCCAACGGCGCTCGCTGGTATCCCGAAGCCGGCAAGCCGAGCCAGAAGTTCGCCGTCGCCGCACAATTCGGGTTCATGTATCAGGCCACCCCGAAGGTCAGCGTCGGTGCGTCGATCACGACGCCCCAGAACTATTCGCCCTACACCTTCAATTCGACGATTTCCGATCCCACGTCGCCGTCGTACGGGCTGGCCCGGACGCTTACCTACGATCTCGACGGTCCGTTGGTGGCCAGCTGGGGCGTCGGTCTCAAGGGCGAAAAGACCCAGGTGGCGATCGACGGCATGTTCACGAAGTACTCGGGCGTCGCCGGGTTCGGCAGCGCCGGCGGCATCGTCAACGGCGTGGTCGAGCCGTTCGGATGGCGCAACGTCTGGACCTTCAAGACCGGCGTCCAGCACGAGTTCACCGACAAGGTCACGGCGCGCGCAGGCTACAACTACAGCCAGATGCCGCTGCGGCCGGAAGTCGTCATCTCGGCGACCGGCGCACCGGCGACGTTCCAGCATCACATCACCGGCGGCGTCGGCATCAAGATCTTCCCGTTCCTCAGTGCGGAAGCGGCGGCCTACTACGTCCCGCGCCAGCACATCGTCGGACCCTATCCCGACCTGCAGAACAACGTCCTCGGAACGATCGACGAATCCAACCAATTGATCAGCGCATTGATCGGCCTCAACTTCCACTTCTAGGAGTCAGGTGAATTCGAGCAGAATTCGGCGGGCGACGACCCTGGTCGTCGCCCCGATGGTGACGGGTGTGCTGGGATCGCGCTGAAAGCGCAATAATCCGACCTCAATAGCTCGACTGTTTCGTCGGGACCATTCGTCCGGAGGAGAAAACATGGCTTACAAGCTTGTGTGCGCGGAAACCGGGGCCAAGTGCCCATTCGAAGTGGTCACGGACACGAAGGACGAGTTGATGCAGCACGTCGGCATCCACGCGAAGATGGCGCATCCCGAGATGGCCGCCAATCCTCCGTCGCCCGAGATGGTCAATCAGCTGATTCACGAAGTGTAGTCACCGCGGTCCGGCCGGGCGCGCGGTGACGAATCGCGCGTCCGGAACACCCGTCTGGTCATCGTTGGTCCTCATAGTGTCTTCGGACTAGCCTCACTTTTTTATTCGCAGCCGCCTCTCCGGCCGGCGGTCGTCATGGCATCATAGAGGCCGGTTTCACGCTGCGGAACGGGGTTGCCACCCTGCACCGCGGTTCACGTGGGTTAACTCGTTCGCCATCCTTTCAAATTTACTGTGCATACTGTCGCCAGCAACGTTACCCGTCCGGCCGATCGGCCGCGAAGCCGTTGGCGCCGCTATCTGGTCATCCTGTTCACCTTCGTCGCCGTGATGCTGATCGCCGCGATCTGGATCGACCGGCGCGGCGTTGCCTTCTTCGACTCGGGTCACGATATCGTGACCGGCGCGCTCGATCCGTTCGCGAACGCGCTCGCCGCCAACGATGCAGCGGCGATGGATCGGCTCTACGCGGCGGACTTCGCCGGGACGCGGCTCGGTCTGACCTCGCGCGACGCCCCGACCGTAAAGGACGGCGTCAGGCAGTTCATCCAGAAGTCGGACAACGCGGCGCAGGATCGGACGGCGGCCCTCGCCGAATGGCACGCCTATCGCGACGGGTTTGCGTCGGTCGAGACCGCGGAACTGCACATCGATCAGCTCGAGCAATGGGGCGGCTCGACACTCGGCGCGACGATTCGTTTCGAAGTGATCGGCACGCCGAAAGGCGCGCCCCAGTCCGGCATCGACCGCGCCCGCTTCCGGATGACGTTCGATCGTGGCGCCGGCGGACTCCACATCAAGTCGGCCACCTTTCTCGACGGCGATCGGCTGATCAGCGACGCACCGCAGTTCGTGGACGTGGCGCACGAAGCCGGCGTGGACTTCAAGAACCAGTACTACCCGGCCTTCATCAACGAGAAGATGGCGTTCGGGATGATCCGCTACGGCCCCGGCGGCATCTCCGCGGTGGACTACGACAACGACGGCTTCTACGATCTCTTCGTGCCGGACGGCGTGGCGTCGCGGCTGTATCGCAACAACGGCGACGGCACCTTCACCGACGTGACCGCGGCCGCCGGCCTGAGCGGCCTCGACGGCGTCAGCGTCGGCGTGTTCGCCGACTTCGACAACGACGGCTTCAAGGATCTCTTCGTCGGCCGCACCTTCAAGCACAATCAGCTGTTCAGGAACAACGGCGACGGTACGTTCACCGACGTCACCGCCAAGTCGCAGATCGGCGAGGACTGCTGCACGACGGTGGCGTCGTGGGGCGACTACGACAACGACGGCCTGCTCGATCTGTACGTGGGCCGCTACCTCGATCCGCGCACCAAGATCCCGACCACGTTCTACGCGCGTAACGGCGAGCCGAATCAGCTGTACCACAACAACGGCGACGGCACCTTCACCAACGTCACCGAAAAGGCGGGCGTCGGCGAGATTGGCCTCTGCCTCGGCACGGTGTGGGGCGACTACGACGATGACGGGTTCCTCGATCTGTATGTGGTGAACGACTTCGGCCGCAAGACGCTGTATCACAACAACCGGGACGGCACGTTCACCGACGTCACGGTCAAGAGCGGCACGCTCGACTACGGCGCCGGCATGAGCGCGTCGTTCGGCGACTACAACAACGACGGCAAGCTCGATATCTACGTCGCGAACATCCGCTCCGAGAGCCGCTGGTACGCCGAGACGCCGACCGTGATGCGCTACATGCTGAACAGCTGGCGCCAGGGCGTGTGGTACAGCGACATGCCGCTCTACATGGGGATCATGAAGCAGTCGGGGCTGCAGTTCGTCGACGTGTTCCGGCAGATGGCCTCGGGCAACACGCTGATGCGCAACCGCGGCGACGGCACGTTCGAGGACGTCACCTGGAAATCGAACGCCAACCCACCCGGGTGGTTCTGGGGATCGTCGTTCGCCGATTTCGACAACGACGGCTGGCTCGACATCTACTCCGCCGACGGCTGGGTCTACAACGATCCGGGCACCGAAATCGAGATGGAGTTCCTGAACAACGTCGTCAGCAAGCAGGACGTCTACAAGACCGGACTCTTCTTCGATCCCAAGTACTTCGGCCGCCGCTCCTGGCACGGCTACGAGCGCAACCGTCACTTGCGCAACAACGGCGACGGTACCTTCACCGAGATCGGCCGTCCGGCCGGGACCGATTTGCTGCTGAACAGCCGCGGCATCGCGGTCGCCGACTTCTGGAACCGCGGCCAGCTCGACATCGCGGTGGCGGCATCGACCGACAAGCACGCGCTGCTCAAGAACCAGATCGCCTCCGGCCGTCACTGGCTCGGCGTCGAGTTGACCGGCACCAAGTCGAACCGCGACGCGGTCGGCGCGCGGGTCTACGCCAAGATCGGCAGCAGCCAGCAGATGCGCGAGGTGGTGTTCGGCGACGGCTACGGCTCGCAGAACTCGGCGCGCCAGTATTTCGGACTCGGCGAGCACGCCACCATCGACCAGCTGGTGATCAAGTGGCCGAAGTCGGGCATCACGCAGACCTTCAACAACGTCGCGACCGATCGCATCGTCGCGGTCACCGAGGGACGTGATGAACTGGTCGAGCCGCATCACGTCGCCGGGGCGCGGACGAAGCAGTGAGAACAGTCGCTGCGATCGCCGCCGCGGCGCTGCTCGCGGCCGCCGGGCCCGTCGAGCGCGTGGCGCGAGCGGCCGCCGCGATCACGCCGGGATTCGAGGACATCACCGTCAAGGCGGGCGTCAACAAACCGCACCATAATCGCGCGTTCAAGAATCCCTACGCGCACATCATGGCCGGGTACACGGCGCTTGGTGCCTCGGCGGCGGCGGCCGATTACGACGGTGACGGCTTCGACGACATCTTCGTCACCGACTCGTCGATCGACGGCCGCAATCATCTCTATCACAACAACCACGACCTGACCTTCACCGACGTCGCGGCGCAGGCCGGCATCGACTCGGGCAACGACGAGGTCAACGCGTCCGCCGACTCGCTGTGGTTCGATTTCAATAACGACGGCCGGCCCGATCTGCTGGTCGTCCGCTTCGGCCACAACCAGCTGTATCAGAACCTCGGCAACGGCAAGTTCAAGAACGTCTCGAAGGGGTCGGGGCTCGATCGCTATCTCAACGCCATCACCGCGGTCGCCTTCGACTACGACCATGACGGCTTCGTCGACCTGTTCATCGGCGCGTATTTCCAGCCGGTCAACCTGTTCAACCCCGACACGCCCAGATTCTTTCCGGAGAGTTTCGAGACCGCGAACAATGGCGGCGGGGTGATCGCCTTCCACAACAACGGCAACGGCACGTTCACCGACGTCACCGAGAAGATCGGCCTGAAGACCAGCGGCTGGACGCTCGATCTCGGCCACGGCGACGCCAACAATGACGGCTGGGACGATCTCTACGTCGCCTGCGACTTCGGCACCGATCGTTTCTTCGTCAACAACGGCAACGGCACCTTCTCCGACATCACCGAGAAGGCGATCGGCATCGACACCAAGAAGGGCATGAATGCCGAGTGGGGCGACTTCGACAACGACGGCCTGCTCGACATCTACGTCACCAACATCACCGACGACTACATGAAGGAGGGCAACTTCATGTGGAAGAACAACGGCAATCTCACTTTTACCGACGTCTCGCGCGAGACCAACACCTACGACACCGGCTGGGGCTGGGGCGCCAAGTTCTTCGACTACGACAACGACGGCTGGCTCGACCTCTACGTCACCAACGGTTGGGTGTCGGCGGGCAAAGAGGACTACGTCCCGGACGTCTTCGAGATGATCATCAAGCCGAACATCGATCTCTCGGACGCACGCAACTGGCCGCCGATGGGGAACAAGAGCCTGAGCGGCTATGAGAAGAAGCGGCTGTTCCACAACGAGCGCGGCCAGGCGTTCAGCGATCGGGCCGGGATGTACGGGGTGGACTCGATCCGGGACGGCCGCGGCATCGCCACCGCGGACTTCGACAACGACGGCCGGGTCGACATGTTCGTCGCCAACGCCAACGGCGACCCGTTTTTCTACCACAACGTGGTCACGCCGGTCGGACACTGGGCGGAATTCGCCCTGACCGGGACGAAATCGAACCGCGGCGCCGTCGGCGCGCAGCTGCGTGTAACGATCGGCGGCAAAACGACACTCAGGTTCGTAGACGGTGGCAACGGTTTCGCCAGCCAGGGGTCGTCGCGCGTGCATTTCGGCCTCGGCGACGCCACGGTGATCGACCGGCTCGAAATCCGCTGGCCGTCCGGGCTCAAACAGACGCTGGAGAAGCTTCCGGTTGACCGCATCATGAAAATCAGCGAGGGCAGCAAGCCATGACACGCATTCGTTCGGTGTTCGCCACCAGCGTCGTGATCCTGACGCTGGGATCCGCAGCCACGGCGCAGGCGCCCGGCCTCGACTCGCTCGAGGCCGCCGTCACCGCGCAGCCGGACGAACTTCGCCCGGCGAACGACTACCGCATGGCGGTGGTTCAGGTGAACCAGATGGCGTCGTACGACCGGGCGATCGCCTTCTTCCAGAAGCTGGTCGCGGCGAACCCGAGCGCCTCGAGTGCGCACCTCAACTACGGCTTCGCCTACGTCGACAAGATTCCCGCGGCTGGCGCCATCACCCAGGTGATACTCGCCAACAACGCGCTCGGCGAGTTCACCAAATCGCTCGAGATCAAGCCCAGCTGGATCGGCTACTACACGCGCGGCAACAGCTACCTGTTCTGGCCGCGCATCTTCAACCGCACCAACCTCGGGATCGCCGACCTGAAGGAAGCGATGAAGATTCAGAAGGCCGACAAGAAGCGCGCGTATTATGCGCGCTCGTACGTGGCGCTCGGCGACGGCTACTGGAAGATCGACGATCTGACCACCGCCACGAGCACCTGGAAAGAGGGCCTGGCCGAATATCCGGACAACGCGATGCTCCAGGGGCGGCTGGCCAAACAGGGTGACGAGCTCAAGACGTTGATCGACGGCTCGTACGACCCGGCCAAGCGTGTCGATACCAGCCTGCAGGATCTATGGTCCAACCAATGAAGCGCGCACTGTCCACACTCGCATTCGCTCTTGCCCTGGTCTCCGCCGGCGGCAGCCACGGCCGCGCGGCCGGTCCGGCGACGCTTCGCTTCGACGAAATCGCAAAGCAGGCCGGCGTCGAGTTCATGCACCACACCCGCAAGTACAAGGGCCCGGCGGCGGACGTCCTTGGTATGTTCACCTCGGGTGGCGCGGCAGTCGCGGTCGGCGACTACGACAATGACGGCTTCGACGATCTGTTCGTCACCAATTCGGCCGAGGGGACGTCGAGCAAGCTGTATCACAACAACGGCAACATGACGTTCACCGACGTCACCGCCAAGGCCGGGGTTGGCGGCGGCAACGACCCGATGTCGATCGTCGCGGACGGCCTCTGGTTCGACTACGACAACGACGGCTGGCGCGATCTCCTGGTCATCCGCTTCGGCACGCCGATTCTGTATCACAACGAGCACAACGGCACCTTCAAGGACGTCACCAAGGGATCGGGCCTGACCAAGTTCGGCAACACCATCGCGGCGATTGCCTTCGACTACGACAACGACGGCAAGCTCGATCTGCTGTTCGGCAACTACTTCAAGCCGCAGAACCTGCTCGACGTCGACGGCATCAAGAAGGATCCGCACGTGCTGCCCAACGACCTCGACGCGGCGGTCAACGGCGGCGGCGTCACGCTGTGGCATTCGCTCGGCAACGGCAAGTTCGAGGACGTCACCGACAAGGCCGGCTTCGGCAAGCACACCGGCTGGACGCTCGACGTCGGCCACGGCGACTTCAACAACGACGGCCTGCAGGACGTCTACCTGGCGTGCGACTACGGCACCGATCGGATTTTCTTCAACAACGGCGACGGCACCTTCACCGACACCACCGAGAAGTCGATCGGCATCGACACCCGCAAGGGGATGAACGTCGATATCGGCGATTACGACAACGACGGCCTGTTGGACATCTACGTGACCAACATCACCGACGAGTACATGAAGGAATGCAACATGCTGTGGCACAACAACGGCGACAAGACCTTCACCGATCTCTCGCGTGAGACCGGCACCTGCGAAACGCTGTGGGGCTGGTCGGCGAAATTCGGCGACTATGACAACGACGGTCTCCTCGATATCTTCGTCGTCAACGGACTGCGGTCGGCCGGACCCGACAATTACATCCCGGTCCTGGTGGACCTGATCACGAAGCCGGGTGTCGATTTCACCGACGTCAACGGCTGGCCCAACATCGGCAACATGACGTGGAGCGGGTACCAGAAGAAGAAGTTCTTCCGCAACCTCGACGGCCACAGCTTCAAGGAAGTCTCGAACGCGGTCGGTGTCGACAACGACAAGGACGGCCGCGGCATCGGCGTCGGCGACTTCGACAACGATGGCAAGCTCGATTTCTACCAGGCCAATGCCGAGCAGACGTCGCTGCTGTATCACAACGCCGGCACTGACCTTGGTCACTGGATCGAGCTGAAGCTGGTCGGCACGCGGTCGAACCGCGACGCCATCGGCGCGCGGGTCACCGTCAAAGCCGGGAACAAGTCGATGATTCGCGAAGTGGACGGCGGTAACGGTTACGCCGGGCAGAGCAGCCAGCGAATTCACTTCGGACTCGGCGCGGCGAACGCGATTCAGTCGTTGACGATCCGCTGGCCGAGCGGCGTCACCCAGACCGCGACCGTACCGCTCGACAAGATCACGACCATCACCGAAACCGCGTCCTCCTCGTCTCGGTAGATCGACCGGCAGCCGCCACAGCAGGAGCGCCATGCGTCACGTGTCCCTGGGTTCGACCCTGTTCGCCGCCACGCTGCTGGCGGCAGGGTCGCTCGCCGTCGTTCAGAACGCCGGCCGGCTGTCGGCCCAGGGCGCCGCACCGGTGGTCGGCGACCAGTTGTGGCACTATCGCAACCTCGGCAAGGCGTTCTACGAAAACCCCACCACGCAGCAACAGGCCGTGGACGAGTTCAAAAAGGCGCTCGATCTCTCGCCGGCGTCGGCGCGCGAGCGCGTGAACTACGGCCTGGCGTTGCTGCGGGCGGGGAAGACCGCTGACGCGATTGCCGAACTGCAGCGCGCGCAGCAGCAGGATCCCGCGATTCCGCACACCTGGTTCAATCTCGGCATCGCCTTCAAGAAAGACTCGCAGTACGACAAGGCGATCGTCGAATTCGAGCAGATGGTGAAGCTGGCGCCCAACGACGCCATTTCACACTACAACCTCGGGTACCTTTACAAGCTCACCGAAAAGCCGGCCGAGGCACTGCGCGAGTTCGAGCGATCGTCGCAGCTCGATCCCAACCTCGCCGGACCGCACTTTCAGTTGTTCAACGCCTATCGCGAAGCCGGACGCGCCGAAGACGCGACCCGCGAACAACAGACCTTCCAGGAGATCAAGCGGCGACAGGCCGGCGCCGCCGTGCCCGAGGATCTCGACTGGAGCGTCTACGCCGAGATTCTCGATCCGATCGATCCGAACCAGGCGTCCGACACGGCGCCGCCGGCGTCTCTGAAATTCACCGATCATGTGCTCGATGGCACGTTTACCGGCGATCGCGCCGGTGTCCTGGCGCTCGATGCCGACGGCGACGGCCGCATGGATCTGCTGGCGTGGTCTGCCGCCGGCGCACGCCTTTACAAGAACGGCGAGACGCTGACTGCCAACGCAGGCCTCGACGGCATCGAGAAGATTCGTTCGATCGCCGCCGGCGACTTCAACAACGACGGCCTGCCGGATCTCTGCATCGTCACCGACGCCGGCCCGGTGCTGTATGTGAACAGCAAGGGTACGTTCGCGAAATCGCCGCTGACGCTGGCGTCAGGTTCGTTCGTCAAGGCCGTGTGGTTCGACTACGACCACGACTACGACATGGACCTGTTGCTGGTCGGCGACACCACCCGCCTGCTTCGCAACAACGGCACCGCCGGCTTCAGCGACCAGACCGCCGACGTCCCGTTCGCGACCGGCCGCGCCACTGACGCCATCGTGTTCGACGTGGTGAACGACACCAGCGGTCACGACGTGGCGGTCGCCTACGCCGATCATCCAGGCGTGCTCTATCGCGACCTGCTCGCCGGCAAATTCGCCGCGGACGCACTGCCGGCACTACCGGCGAATGCCCGATCGATGGCCGCGCAGGACATCAACTACGACGGCTGGCTCGATCTGATCGCCGCGACTCCCGCGGGCCCGATCGTGCTGCTGAACGAACGTGGTGTCTTCACGGCGGCGGCTGGCACGCAGGGCGGATCGGCTACGTCGGTCGCGCTGGCCGATTTCGAGAACCGCGCCTTCAGCGACCTCGTCGTCGACGGCCGCGTCGCCCGGAATCAGGGTCTCGGCCGTTTCGCGGCTCCGGCTGTCCCGGTGTTGACCGGCGCGGTCGCTCTGGTCGCCGCCGACTTCGACAACGACGGAAAGGTGGACGCGGCGGCCATCGGCGCCGACGGTTCGCTCCATGTCCTGCATAACGACACCGTCACCGCGAACGCGTGGCTGCGCCTGACGCTGACCGGCGTCAAGAATCCGAAACTGTCACCCGAAGCACAAGTCGAAGTGAAGAGCGGTGCGCAGTACCAGAAGAAAACCTTCACCGGCGCGCCATTGACGTTCGGTTTGCGCGACGTCAAGGAAATCGACACCGTCCGGATCACCTGGCCGAACGGGCTAATCCAGAACGAAGTCCGTCAACCGGTCAATCGCGCTTCGATCTACAAGGAAGCGCAGCGGCTGTCGGGCTCGTGCCCGATGATCTTCACCTGGGACGGGCACGAATACCGCTACATCACCGATGTGCTGGGCGTCGCGCCACTCGGCGCCAGCTCGGGCGACGGCACCTTCTTCCCGGTGGATCACGACGAGTACGTGCAGATCGCCGGCGACGCGCTCAAGGTAAAAGACGGCGCCTACGAAGTGCGCATTACCGAAGAACTGCGCGAAGTGTCGTATCTCGATCAGATTCAGCTCGTGGCCGTGGATCATCCGAAGGCGATCGATCTCTTCACGAACGACAAGTTCAAGTCGCCGCCGTTTCCCGAGTTCCGGTTGTTCGGTGCTGAACACCGCGTCCATCCGGTGCGCGCCCACGACGGTCACGGTCGCGACGTTCGCGCCAGCCTGCTTGCGAAGGATCAGACCTACGCCGACGCGTTCACCAGAGATTTCGCCGGTGTCGCCGAGCTGCACACGCTGGATCTGGATTTCGGCGACGCGGCGAAGTCGAACCAGGCGGTCCTGATCCTGAGTGGCTGGGTCGATTGGGCGGACGGCAGCACATTTCTTGGCGTTTCTCAGGAAGACCCGCGTGGCCTGATCTTTCCGTCCGTCCAGGTCAAGGATGCGGCTGGGAAGTGGGTGACCGTCGTCGAGGACATGGGAATTCCGGCCGGGAAGCCGAAGACGATCGCCGTCGATCTGACGGGAAAGTTCCTCTCCTCGTCTCGCGAAGTGCGCATCGTCACCAACCTGTGCCTCTACTGGGACGAGATCTTCCTGGCCGAGAATTCGGCGGCGCCGCCGAATGTCATGACCAGGATGGACGCGTCGGCCGTGGACCTGCACTATCGCGGCTTTTCGACGCCGACCATTCATCCCGAACGCAAGCAGCCGGAGGCCTTCGACTACGCGCATCAGATGCCGCTGTCGATGTGGAATCCAACGCCCGGCCTCTACACGCGATACGGCGATGTGACGCCGCTGCTCCAGTCGATCGACGATCGCTTCGTGATCATGGGTTCAGGCGACGAGCTGACGCTGACCTTTCCGGCGGCTTCGTTGCCGCCACTCAAGGCCGGCTGGACACGCGATTTCCTGCTGCTCGTGGACGGCTGGGCCAAGGATGCCGACGCCAACACCGCGTTTTCGCAGAGCGTGGAGCCGCTGCCGTTTCATGCGATGAGCGCGTATCCCTATCCCGCGGGTGAGGCGTACCCCGACGATGCGGCTCATCGTCAGTATCGGAAGGAATACAACACCCGCCCTGCGCTGCGCCTGCTGCGACCGCTCACAACATCGGTCACGCCGACTGGATCACCTCAATGAAGGACGCTACCCACCACGGACACTCGCGCACTGCCCTTGTGCTGTCGGGTGGTGGTGCGAACGGCGCCTACGAACTCGGCGTGATGAAGGCCCTGATCGGCGGCCTCTCGCCATCGACCCACCATCGTCCGCTGACCCCGTCCACGATTGCCGCCACGTCGATCGGTGCGTTCAACGGGTCGGTGCTGCTGTCGAATCTGGATCATAGCTGGCCGTCCGCCGTGGATGCGCTGGAGCAGGTGTGGGTCGAGCGTATGGCGTCGCCATCGGTGGCCGTGCGCAACGGCGTGATGCGCTATCGCATGAACCCGATCGACTGGGCAGACCAGATCATGCACGACCCGATGGGGCCGGCGCGCGACTTCGCCGCCGATGCGATGTTTCTCGCGCGTGACTGGACCGCGCGCGTCGCCGGCTTCGTCGGCAGCACCGCGGGGCTGGCCGGTCGCGTCGCGGAACTGTTCGATGCGAGTCAGTTCCTGACCGCCGAACCCAGTGCGAGCCTGGTCCAGGAGTCGATTGACGCTGGACGCATCCGCGATCTGGCCGGCCGTGTCGATTTTCGGGTCACGACGACGGCGTGGCAGACCGGGACGCTGCGAGTTTTCGAAAACCGGGACTTTACCGACGACAAAGCGGCGCTGATCGTCCGCGCTTCGGGCGCCCTCCCCGGAATCTTTCCCGCGGTCCCGATCGGCGCTGAGCTGTTCGTTGACGGCGGCGTGGTGCTGAATACGCCGCTGAGTCCGGCGATTCAGGGTGGCGCGGACGTCCTCCACGTCATCTACCTGGATCCATCACCCGGTGCGATCCCGATGCGTCCGCTCAGCAGCATGGTGGATGCGATGAGCCGGATGCTGGTTGCGAGTTTCGCGGCCACGATGCGTCGGGATCTCGAGGTGGCGGCGAAGGTCAACGCGGACGTGAAGTCGGGAAAAGACCGCCACCGGAGGGCGATTGAGATTCACCTTTACCGGCCGGTCGAAGACATGGGTGGTGCGCTCGGCATGCTCGATTTCCATCGCCCGCGCGTCACCAGCCTGATCGAACGCGGTTACCGCGACGCCATCGGCCACGACTGCAAGGCCAACGGCTGCTGCGTCCACTTCAACTGATCGGCGGCGGCCGGTAGCCGCCGCATTCGCGTTCGATGTCGGCGGCGACCGACAGCACGATTTCTTCTTCGAACGGCCGGCCCACCACCTGTACGGCAATCGGCAGTCCTTCGGGCGACGCCCCGACCGGCACGATGGCTACCGGGTTGCCGAGGATGTTGAACCACTGAGTCGGCGCCATCGCGTCGAGATAGCCGACATCGCGACCGTCGATTCGCCAACTGCGTTCGCCGTGCCGGAAGGCCGGCACCGATGCGACCGGACAGACGAGGACGCGGTGTGTGGCCATCTGCTTCAGCAGATCGGCTCGCGCGAGATCGCGTCCGATCCACGCCATCGTCAGATCCAGGGCGGTCGCGGGAGGGCGGCCACCGGCACGGAGAAACGCCTCGAGGATCGGCAGTTGTTCCTCAGCCCCTTGCAGCGGCTCCTTGAGGACGAGCAAGCCCACGCCGCAGAAGAACGCGTCCCAGAGTTCGCGGGCGCGATCGAGTCCGTCCGGCCGGAACTCCTCGACCGGGTAGCCGCTGCGCGCTGCCGCCGCGGCGGCGGAGCGGACCGCCGCCCTGGTTTCCGCCGTCACCGCGTTTCGGCCATCATCTTCGAAGAATCCGACACGCACATTCGCGTGTGGTTCGCCTCCGAGCGGTGCAACCGGCATCGGCACCGCCATCGGATCGCTGGCGTCCCAGCCGGCGACGACCGCGAACATCGCGTAGACGTCCGCGACCGTCCGCGCCATCGGTCCGACGACGCCGATCAACGAAAACGGACCGAGACATCCGGGCTGGTGTCCGGTGCCTGGGATTCTGCCCGGCGTCGGTTTCAACCCGCAGATGCCGGTGAAATGCGCGGGCACACGGATGGAGCCGCCTCCATCGCTGCCAATCCCGCCGGCGGACAACCCCGCGGCGATCGCCGCCGATTCCCCGCCGCTCGATCCTCCCGGGGTTCGCTCGAGGTCCCACGGATTGGAGGTGCGACCGTAGAGCGGGTTGATCGATTCATAGCCCATCAACATCTCGGCGACGTTGGTCGTACCGAGCACGATCGCGCCGGCGGCGCGCAGCCTCGCCACGCACTCCGCGTCCTGTGCCGCGACGATTCCCCTGCGGGACGGCGACCCCGTTTCCACTTTCAACCCGCTGACTTCGATGGCGCTCTTGATCGAAATCGGGAGCCCGCCCAGGGGACCGCGGCCATGTCCGGCCGCCGCCGCATCGTCTTGCGCGCGTGCTTCCGCGAATGCCTGGTCGGCACGCAGTTCGACGAACGCATTCAGTTTCCGGTCGAGGCGCTGGATCTGATCGAGATGCGCCCGTACCAGATCGACCGCGCTGATCTCGCCGCGCGCGACCATGCGCACCAATTTGGTTGCCGGCTGTCGAGTGAGAGAGTCCATTTGGAGGTTGGCTTCCTGAAGATCGCCGCGGAGGCGCGCTGTGGATACCTGTGGCGCGACCCTTTCAGGGTCGCGTAAGCGCGGGTCGGAAAGCCCGCGTTGGATCGTCGTTGATGATATTCGCTACTGGTGGTCGGCGGCCAGCCTGGCGTTGAGAACTTCGTAGAAATGCAGGTTCTTGGTCTTGCCGCGCAGCTGCGCGTCCGGCATCTGACGGCAGTCGAACTGATCCTTGATCCGTTCGTAGGTCGTCTCGCTGATCAGAATCGTGGTGCCGTACTCCTTGTTCAGCGCCTGCAGGCGCGATGAGGTGTTCACGCCGTCGCCGACGACGGTGTACTCGAGGCGCTTGCGCGAACCGATGTTGCCGACGATGCAGTAATCGGTGTGGATGCCGATGCCGATCGCAATCGGCGGGATGCCGGACACCGCCCGGACGCCGTTGATCTTCGCCAGCAGCGCCCGCATCCGCAGCGCCGCGCGGACCGCGCCGAGCTCGTGCTCGGTGTCTTCGAGCGAACCGAACACCGCCATCAGGCCGTCGCCCATGAACTTGTCGAGCACGCCGCCGTGTTCGAATACGGCATCCACCATCTCGGAGAAGTAGTCGTTGAGGAAGGTGACCACCTGCTGCGGCGCCATCGACTCGGACATGCCGGTGAAATTGCGGATGTCCGAGAACAGGATCGTCACCCGCTTGCTCTCGCCGCCGAGGTTCACCTCGCCCTTGAGGATTTTGTCCGAGACCTGGGTCGCGATGTAGCGGCCGAACACTTCCTTGACGTGATCGCGTTCCTGCAGGCCGTTGGCCATGTCGTTCAGACGCTCGGACAGTCGGCCCGACACGTCACGGCCGGCGATGGTGGTGCGTGCCGTCAGGTCGCCGGTGCCGATGCGCTTGGCGAAATCGCCGAGTCTCTCGAGCGGCTCGGTCACCGAGCTCGAGACCTGGTGGGCGATCAGCAGGCCGCAGATCAGCACCAGCATCACGCCGAAACCGAGCTCGCGGCGCAGCCGGCGCAGTCCCGCGAGTTCTTCGTCGCGATCCACTTCGGTCAGGAGCACCCACGGCTTGCTGCCGACGGTCGACGGATTCCTGATCGCGCGATAGACGTATAGCCGGTTCTGTCCGGCCTTGTTGCGCGCGACCAGCGCACCAGTGTCGTTCGATTGACGCGCCGCCTGTACGGCCGGCCAGTCGGACACGTTTTCTTCGAGGCGCGACGAATCGGGGTGGGCGATGATCTGGCCGTCGCCGTCCACCAGCGTGGCGAAGCCGCTCTCGTTGAAGGTCGCGTCCTTGATCAGCTCGGCGAACTCCGCCGCCAGATCGAAGCGGGACATGATCATCGAGGTGACCTTGCCCTGTTCGTCCTTGATCGGCAGGCTGACCAGGAGGATCTCTCGCTTGAAGGTCTCGGAGTAGTAGGCGTCGGAAACGAACGGCTTGCCTTCCTGGTTGTAGGCGATACCGATGCGGTTCATCGGCTCGCCGCTCGACTGCACCGTACGGGTCTCGGCGAGGATGGTGCCGTCGGCGTCGATGAAGCGCATCTGCACGTAGTTGGTTTCGAAGCTCTGGGCGGCGGCAAGAAATCCCTTGAGCTCGGCGGTCGAGACGCCTTTCGCCCTCGCCGCAGCCAGCGAGTTCCCGAGGCTCTGCATCTGACGCTCGATGCGATCGAGGTCGTGGGCCACCTGTCCCTCGACCAGCTTGCCGATGTCCTGCATCTGGACTTCGAGCTCGTCGTCCAGGACCTGCCGCGCCGCGAAATAACCCCACACGCCGACGACCGACGTCGCCATCAGCGCGACACCGAGCAGGGCGATGCCGACCTGGATGAAGAAGCCGCGGTGGAACCTGGCCAGCCAGCGGCCGCGCACCGCCGCCAGAAACGCAATGAACAGCACGGCCCACACCAGGGTCGTGATGAGGACGGCGGCGAGCAGACTCATGCGGGGACGGCGTCGCTCGATCGTCCGCTCGGCGCGGCCTGCTGAATCGGGACGATCTTCGACTCGACGACGTGCCTGATTGCGGGCAACGCGCGCTCGGCGGCCTGGGCGCCGCGCTCGATCAGTTCGTCCGCGCGGTAGTACTCGATCCAGGTGAAGTCGGAGAGGTCGGGGTTGATCAACACGTCAGCGGTGATCGCCTTGAAGTTGCCGAGCTCGTACTGCAGGATCTGCATCGAGTTCATGACGATGTCGAAGAGGCTCGGCATGTCCCCGGTGTCGCTGGAGAGATACGAGAACGGGTTGAAGGCGTTGAGGCGCCGGTACCAGTACGACAACGCCGTCTCGACGCCGCGCTTCATCGGCGGCACGACGTTGACCGCGACGGTGATGTCCGCACCCATCTGGCTGGCGATTTCGGCCGGCACCGGATCGACGACGCCGCCGTCCACCAGCACCCGCTCGCCGCTGCGCAGCGGCGCCATCACCATCGGCACCGACGAACTCGCCCGGAACGCCGTCTCGAGCCGCCCCGAGCCGATCGCCACCCGCTCGCCGGTCTGGATGTCGGTCGCCACGGTCTTGCAGGGCAGCAGCAGCTGTTCGAACGTCTCCTTGCCCTTCAAGTAGGGCCGCATCATCGTCAGGAAGCGTTGGCCGGCGAGGATACCGGGCTTGGTCAGGAACGTCGGGTCGGACGCGAACAGGAAGTTCTTTTTTGCCCCGAGTTCCCGAGCGATCGTGATCATGTCGTCCACCGCGAGCCCGCAGGCATAGCCGACCGCGACAATTGAACCCTGCGAGCAGCCGGCCACCAGATCGATCGGGATGCCGCCTTCTTCGAGCACCTTGATCACGCCAAGGTGCGCCAGACCGAACGCGGCGCCGCCGCCGAGCGCGAGGCCGATCGAGGTCCCGAGCAGCTTGTGGACCAGGCGGTACAACGGAAGCGCCGCGGGCGATCGCGTGTTTTTCAACAACCGCAGGCTGGCGTCGGAAGCCGGCGCGGCGTAGATCTCGTTGTAGGGCATCACGAACGGCTCGCTGCTGCTGATCGGCAGCGGCCGCGACGTCGGATTGAACAGGTTGACGACCCGGTAGACCTTCATCGACCGTGGATTCGAGATGCCGGCCGGTTCCTCCGCGCCGTCCACGATCGACACGAACACGTCGGAGAAGGCGGGAGCTGACTGGATCAGGCCGGCTGAACTCGAGCCGAGGTCGAAGACGATGAAGCTGAAGCGATCGCTCAGGCGCGAGACCAGGTTGGAAAGAAGATCACCGTAGCGGGCTTCGTTCAGCTCGGTCGGTACCGTGATCCGCAGGTGGGTCGGACCGTCGCCCTGGTGCGGCAGCGTGTAGCGTTCGGGGGCCGAGCCAAGGCTGTCGGACAGCAGGTCGAGCACCATCGGGTCGGGCGCTTCCTCGCTGGGCCGTACCTCGACGTAGATGACTTCAGTCTTGGTCAGCTGCTTCAGCAGCGCCGCAACCGCGAACGCGCACAGTGATTCGCCCCGCAGCCCGCGCGGGCTGGCGACGGAAATCGTCGTGGTCGCGCGCCGGATGCGGTCGGCGCGGGTGACGCCGGCGAGCCGCTTCGAGAGCACCCGCGCGAAGTATTCGATCGCTTTCGGGTTCTTCAGGAACAGCTGATCGAAGGCGGGTTTGTCTACCGCCAGCAGGTGCGAGCGTCGATCGGCGCGGACCGTGGCGGTGCGTTTGCCGCCCTGCAGCAGCGCCATCTCGCCGAAGAAATCGCCCTTGCGCAGCGTCCCGGTCTGCCGCGGTGGCGTGCTCGCGTCCCAGACCTCGAGCTCGCCCTCGAGCACGACGTAGAACGTGTCGCCCGGATCGCCGATCTTGACGACTTCGTCGCCTTTCGCATGCGTGACTTCACGGAACAGCGCCGTCGCCGCTTCGAGCTCAGGCCTCGTGAAGAAGCTGAAGATTTGAATCGTGGCAAGGAAGTCGAGATCGACCACTCTCGGCAGCCCCTTTATTTTGAAGTGGGAGAAGGTGGCAGCATATCACGCTCCGCGGAGAGGAGCTGACCGCCCGGCGTCAGGCTCAACACGGTGAGTGGGTGGGTCGGTCGATAGTTTTCGTCCATCACGCAGACGTTGTAGATCGGTACGCCCTCATGACTGTACGAACCGAACGAACGGTGGATGTGCCCGCAGACCAGTGCCTGTGGCCGCACCCGTTCCAGCGCCTGCAGCAGCTCCAGCGATCCGACGTGCTCGAGCCGTTTCGGTCCAGTCAACTCGCGATCGCCATACCCATGCGGCGGTTGATGGGTGACGATGACGTCGGTGCCGGCCGGAATGCCGCTGTACAAAGCGACCAGATCCTGCGGCTCGCGGGTGAACGCCCACTCGCCGGGCAGGTTGTTCGACCACGGGCTGATCCAGATCTTCAAGCCGAGCGCATCGACGGTCCGATCGGTGGCGATGGTCAGCGGCAGTTCACCGGCGAGAGTGGCGCGGCCTCGCTCGGCGACGAAATCGTGGTTGCCCCAGGTGGCGATCTTGCGCTCCCGCGGCAGCGGTATCGCACTGACCCAGTCGCTGAACGGGCCGAGCAGCCACGGTTCCTGGACCTCCGGGTACTCGCGCGCCTGCCGGGAATCCCCGAACGAGTCGGGACAGAGGTCGCCCGCGATGAGCAGCAGGTCGCACGTCGGAATCTCCGGGAGATGGCCGTGCAGGTCTGAGATCGCGACAATTTTCATCAGGAGGTCTGCTTGCTGCTCGGGCCGAGCAGCCACGACACCGGCGCCCACATGATCGTCATCCCCAGCTTCAGGGGAAGCGTCAGCGGCAACGTCATGAGATACATGCCGGTCATGAACCAGCCACGTTCTTCGACCTCAGGCACACCGGTAGCCACACTCACGTTATCGGCAGATCGAGGACGAGCCGCAGGGCCGGATCTGGCGCGGGGCTGCAGGTCGTGGACGGATGCCGGCGGAGCAGGTGTCGGCGTCGAAGCGGGAGCCGCCGGAATCGCCCCGTTGGGCTCGGACCGGTAGACCCATCCGGCGCTCGTGGTCGCAACCGGTTCGATGGCGACGTCAAATGACGGGCGGGCTTTTTTCGACGCGCGCTTCCGGCTGGAGGTCGTGCCCGGCACCTTCTCCGCGCGAGTCTCCGGCGATGAAGCCGACGAACGCATCGAAGTCTTCGGCGGCGCGGCTGCGCGGCGCGTAGTCCCAGATCGTTTGGTGCTGCGTGAGGGCATAGGTCACATCGATGCACTGGCGGATGCCGCGCCGATACAGCCGCTCCCGCATTTCCGGGTCGGCCTCGATGGCATCGAAGGCGGCCCGCGTCGCATTGGTCGCGTTGACCGCGATCGGCAGCACCGCGAGCAGATCGAGCGGACGATCGGGCCACAGATCCCGGATTTCGTGCACACCGGCCAGGGTCTGACGGGCGCCGACGATGGCCATGCCGTCCATGGCGACCGGGATGACGATCTCGGTCGCGAACAGCAGCGCGTTGTAGGTGAGCAGATTCATCGCCGGCGAGCAGTCGACGATGATCGCTTCGTAGCGACCTGCCGCAATCGCCTTGAGCCGCCGCGCCAGGATCATCTCGCGCTGCGGCGCGCCGGCCAGCTGGGCTTCGAGCGAGAACGACGCCGGCGTCGAGGGGATGACGTCGAGGTTCGGTCGGACGTCGCGGACGATGACGTCGTCGAGCGTGCGCTCGCCGGTCATCAGCTCGCGCAGTGTGGCGGTGCGGTGGATGCCGAACGCGTGGCCGACGTTGCCCTGTGGATCCGCATCCACGAGCAGCACGCGCGATCCGCGTGCCGCGAGTCCCGCGGCCAGGTGCACGGCGGTCGTAGTCTTGCCGACCCCGCCTTTCATGTTGACGACTGCGATTTGTCGCATGGGAGGGTCTCGCGCGCCCTCATTATAAGCGGCGGTCACGGCTTGCGCACGACAATCGGCGCGGCGTCGCTCGAGCGGTCGCGGCCCGGCAACCACCGCGCTGCGCTGAGCGCGAGGCTTCAGCCGAGTGTTGGAAGAGACACCGTCTCGTCTTCCAAGGTTCGCGGCTGGTCAGGCCCGCTAAAATCGCCAGCCGGCGCCCACGACCAACTGGATGCTATCGGTGTGTGTCGGGGCACCAGCGGCGATGGTCGCCCCGTTGATGACGATCGTAGTTGGATGAAAGATCGAAATCACATCGCCGCCATCGAACCGGATCAGCCACCGCCGACCCACGTATCGCTCGACGACACCGCCGACATCAACGGCGGTGACATTCGACCCGCGCGTCCGAGTCGTGCCGGTAGTCGTGTCCGCAGCAGCAAACGCGTCCGAGTAATGGTTCGCACCGGCCCGGATCTTCGCGAAGACGCCGTAGCCGTCCCGGCGAACGCCCAGCTTGGCGCCGGCTAACGCCTGCAGCAGACGGCCACCATCGAAAGGTGTCACCACCTCCGAGACTTGCGGCTGCGAAACGTGCACCGCGCCGTCTGCGTAGACCCCGGGTCCCAATCGGTACGCCGCGAATACGCCGAGTGCGGGGAAGCGCTGAAACGACGAGCTCACTCCCAGGGCGTCGATCGCCGTGATGTGCGCCAGGTCCCCGCCGACCTCCCATCGGCCAGACACCGGTCGCCCGGGTTCGGAAGAACGTGGCGACCCGAAGCGATAGCCGACGCCCGTGCTGACTTGCCACGGATTCACAAATCTGGCGCCAACCGACAGTATGGCGACCTGTCCGTGCGGGCCGGGAGGTGAGCGATCGATTTCTCCGCCGGGTGCACCGTACAGCGGACCTGACACTTCCACGCGCGCCGTCCACCGCGAGCCGGCGTACCACTCGAACCCGACTCCGGTGTCCAACGCGAAATGGGTCGCCCCGCCACTCTCGACGTGCAGTCCCGTCTCAGCGACCACTGCATTGGTGACATGGATGAGACCTGGCAGCAGCAGTCCGTAGATCGAGAAACGTGGCGACGCCCATAATTTCCCGCGGACGCCCGCCGCCAGCTGCAGTGTGCGGCCGCCTTGCGCTTGAAATTCCTGCACCAGGTCCGACGGAAACCAGGTGACGCGGGTCTCGATTTCCACGCGCGGCGCCAACGTGAATTCGGCGCGAAGCCCAGCACCGGCGGTTCCAGGTACCTGACAGTACCGTCAGCGGCCACACGATCCAGTCCCAACGCCGAGAACTCACCAGCGATCTGCCACGGTGTTGTCTGCGACTGTGCGAGAGCCGTGTCGCTCAGGAGGGTCAGAACCACCATGAGTGCCGCCAGCCTCGTAGACGCCCTGAAGTAGATCCGCGGCACAACTTCAATGGGAGGCGTGCGTTCTGTGGTGATGCTCGACACGAGGGTCAGCGGAGCGACGCATGGTCGTCGTGATCGAAGAGTCCCCGGCGAGGTGCACAGCGGTCGTGGTTTTGGCGACCGCCTTTCCTGGTGACGACTGCGATTTGTCGCATCGGGGGCCTCGCGCGCCGTCATTATAGGCGGCGGCTGTCTTTCTTGACGCCTCAATCGATCGCGCGCAGTTCGGCGTCATCGTGATTGATAATGATCGTGAACGCCCGCTGAACGAGCAGCGACGGAACGCCAGGACCGGGCCGCAGGCCTGCTCCACGGTGGGGAGAACATTCGAGTGAACATCGCGAAGCGACGCGTCGTCGTCACCGGAATCGGCCTGGTCTCGCCGCTTGGCATCGGCACCCGCCAGAACTGGGAAGCCGCGCTGGCCGGGACGCCGGGCGTGGCCCCGATCACGTTGTTCGACGCCTCGCGCCACTCGGCGCGATTTGCCGGGGAAGTGAAGGGGTTCGATCCGCTGAACTGGATCGACAAGAAGGACGTGAAGAAGTGCGGCCGGTTCATCCAGTTCGCGCTGGCCGCGGCGGCGATGGCAATGGAGGACAGCCGGCTGCAGATCACGCCGGAGAACGCCGCCAGCATCGGTGTGGCGATCGGCAGCGGCATCGGCGGCTTCGAGATCATCGAACGCGAACACCGGACCCTGCTCGAGCGTGGTCCCGATCGCGTGTCGCCGTTCTTCATTCTCTCCGCGATTTCGAACCTGGCCGCCGGGCAGGTGTCGGTGCGGTACGGCGCCAAGGGTCCGAATACCGCGCCGGCGACCGCCTGCACGACGGGCGCGCACGCCATCGGCGACGGCTTCCGGCTGATTCAGGGCGGCTACGCGAACGCGATGCTCTGTGGCGGCGCCGAAGCGGCGATCACGCCGCTCGGCATTGCCGGTTTTGCGGCGATGCGGGCGCTGTCGACGCGCAACGACGAGCCGGCGCGGGCGAGCCGGCCGTGGGATGTTGACCGCGACGGCTTCGTGGTCGGCGAAGGCGCGGGCGTGCTGGTGCTCGAGGAATACGGCCACGCGGTGGCGCGCAATGCGCCGATCCTCGCCGAACTGGTCGGCTACGGGATGAGTGCGGATGCGCATCATCCATCAGCGCCGCCCGAAGACGGTGACGGGGTCGGGCGCGTGATGTCGTCGGCGCTGGCGGACGCCGGCCTGGTGCCATCGCAGATTGGTTACCTCAATGCCCACGCGACGTCCACGCCGCTCGGCGATCGTGCCGAGGCGCACGCGATCGCGCGGGTGTTTGGCGATCATGCGGCGAGTCTGCTGGTCAGCTCGACGAAGGCGATGAGCGGTCACCTGCTGGGCGGCGCCGGCGCACTCGAAGCCGGCCTGACCGTGCTGGCGCTGCGCGATCAGATCGCGCCGCCGACCATCAACCTCGATCATCAGGACGAGGAAAACCACCTCAACCTGGTGCCGAACGTGGCTGTCCGCAAGGAGATGGCGCACGTCATGACCAACTCGTTCGGCTTCGGCGGCACCAACGCGTCGTTGATCTTCGGCCGTCCGCCGGTCTAGATCTCGCGGGCCTGAAAGGCCCGCGCCACACCAACACCGTGGGGCGACCCTTTCAGGGTCGCCAGGCGCGGCGGCAACGCCCGCGCTGCCCAGCTTCATACCGCCATGTCCTACATGCGTAATTGACCGCGGGTCAATTACGGTGGATACTCGATCCATGACCCGCACGGCGGCGGTGGCCACTGACGACAAGCGCTGGCAGCGGCGGCCCGACGATCGCCCGCGCCTGCTGATGGCCTCGGCGCTCAAACTGCTCAAGCGCCGCGGCTATCGCCGCGTCCGTCTCGAGGACGTCGCCAGGGATGCCGGCGTCTGCAAGGCCACGGTCTATCACTACTTCGCCAACAAGGACGATCTCCTCACCCGCAGCGTGGCCAGCCGGATGGCCGAGAAGCGCGAGACGGTTGCGCGCCGGCTAGCGCACGCCGGCGGCACCGCCTCGGATCGACTTCGTCTGTTTCTTCACGACTACTGGATCCACTCGCTCACTACGCAGTCCGGACTCTGGCAGCGCCTGGTGGTTGGCGAAATGGCGGCCGAAGCGCCGGACGTCTTCGCGGCCTGGGCACGAGGACTGGTCGAGCAGTGGCGATCGGTCGAGGCGCTGATCAAGGAAGGCCAGGCGAGCGGCGAGTTCCGGCGTGACGCCGACGCCGAGGTGACGGCGCGGCTGATCGTGTCCGCGCTGGCGCACCAGGCGATGTTTCACGTGCACCTCGGCGTCCGCCGGTTCGCGCCGTGCAGCGTCGATCGTCTCTTCGACACGAGTCTCGATCTGCTGCAGCACGGCATTCGCCCGCGCCCGCGCCGGGCTTCCACACGGTAACCGCATGACACACGCTCGCATTACGGCCCGCCTCGTCCCGGCTCTCGTCGTCTCCGCTCTGCTGGCCGGCTGCGAGGCCGACAAGAAGAAAGATCCGCCTCCTCCGCCGCCGCCGACGGTCAAGGTGGTCACGATCGCACCCGAGCCGATCACAATCACCAGCGAGTGGATCGCGACGCTCGACGGTTACGTCAACGCCCAGATTCGCCCGCAGGTCAGCGGCTACCTGCTCAAGCGGAACTACGAAGAAGGCGCCGAGGTGCGCAAGGGGCAGGTGCTGTTCGAGATCGATCGCCGCCCGTTCGAGTCGGTGCTCGCGCGGGCCAGGGGACAGCTCGCTGAAGCCGAGGCGCAACTGGGCAAGACCGACCGCGATCTGCAACGCGATCGGCCGCTCGCTGAACAGCGCGCCATCGCGCAGAGTCAGTTGGACAACGACGTCCAGGCGAACCTGGCTGCGCAGGCGGCCGTGAAGTCCGCGACCGCGGCCGTCGAAAACGCCGAGCTCAACGTGGCGTTTACCAATGTCACCTCGCTGGTGGACGGCGTCGCGGCGATTGCCACCGGTCAGATTGGCGATCTGGTCGGTCCGGGCACGCTGCTCACGACGGTGTCGCAAGTCGATCCGATCAAGGCGTATTTCCCGCTGAGTGAACAGGAATACATGCACATGGCCAGCCTGATCAACGCCCGCGGGAACAAGTCGTCGATGTCAGGCGGAGCGACGCTGAAGCTGGTCCTCGGCGACGGTACGGTCTACCCGCGCACGGGCAAGTTCCTCGCCGCCGACCGCGAGATCGACGTCAAGACCGGCACCATTCGCATCAGCGCGGCGTTCCCCAACCCGGATCGCATCCTCCGGCCCGGCCAGTACGGCCGGGTTCGCGCCGAAACGGGCGAGCAGAAGGACGCGCTGCTGGTCCCGCAGCGCGCCGTCAGCGAGCTGCAGGGATCGTTTCAGGTCCACGTCGTCGGCCCGGATAACAAGGTGAGCACGAAGACGGTCAAGGTCGGCGAGCGGCTCGGCAGCCGATGGGTGATCGAAAGTGGTCTCGATCCCGGTGCCCGTGTTGTCGTCGAAGGCGCGCCGCGCGACGGCACCGTCGTCATTCCCGAACCGTTTACGGCGCCGGCCGAGGCGCACTGAGTCATGTCGCGCTTTTTTGTCGGCCGCCCCATCGTCGCCATCGTCATCGCCATCGTCACCGTGCTCGCGGGGCTGGTATCGATGCAGGCGCTGCCGATCGCGCAATTCCCCGAAATCATCCCGCCGCAGATCAGCGTGTCGGCGAACTACACCGGCGCCGACGCGCTGACGATCGAATCCGCCGTCGCCACGCCGCTCGAGCAGCAGACCAACGGCGTCGACAACATGCTCTACATGGCGTCGACCAACGCCAACGACGGCACCATGCAGCTGACGGTGACGTTCGACGTCGCGACCGATCCGAACATCGATCAGGTCAACGTCCAGAACCGCATCGCGCAGGCGCAGCCGAACCTGCCGCCGGACGTCAATACCTACGGCTTGACGATGAGGAAGGCGACCGGCTTTCCGATGCTGATCGTCTCGATGCTGTCGCCGAACAACACCTACGACTCGTTGTTCCTCGCCAACTACGCGAACATCAACATCATCGACGCGCTCTACCGCGTGCCCGGCGTCGGCGACGTCCGCATCTTCGGCGCCGGCGACTACGCGATGCGCATCTGGGTCAAGCCGGACCAGCTCGCCAAGCTGGGCATCACTGTGCCGGAGCTGGTGCGCGCCATTCAGCAACAGAGCACGGTCAATCCCTCGGGCCAGATCGGCGCGCAGCCGGTGCCGACCGGTCAGGAAATGACCTACACCGTGCGCGCGCAGGGACGGCTGCAGTCGGCGGAGGAGTTCGGCGCGATTGCCGTTCGCTCCAATCCCGACGGCTCGATGGTGCGGCTGCGCGACGTCGCCCGCATCGAGCTGGGCGCGCTCAACTACCAGCAGATCGGCCGCGTCAACGGTCAGCAGGGCTGCGCCGTCGCCGTGTTCCAGCAGCCGGGATCGAATGCGCTGGCCGTCGCCGAAGGCGTCAAGAAAGTGATGGCGGATCTCCAGACCAGGTTCCCGACCGATCTCGAGTATCGCTACTCGATCGATACGACATTGCCGGTCTCGGAGGGCATCAGGGAAATCCTCATCACGTTGGCAATCGCCATCGTGCTGGTGATCTTCGTCGTCTACCTGTTCCTGCAGAACTGGCGCGCCACGTTCATTCCGATGGTCGCGGTGCCGGTATCGCTGATCGGCACGTTCGCGGTGTTTCCGCTGCTCGGATTCTCGATCAACACCCTCTCGCTGTTTGGCCTGGTGCTCGCGATCGGTCTGGTCGTGGACGACGCGATCGTCGTGGTGGAAGCGGTGGAGCACCACATCGAAGAAGGGATGGCGCCGAAGGATGCGACGCTGAAAGCGATGGACGAGGTGTCGGGTCCGGTCGTCAGCATCGCGCTGATTCTCGCGTCGGTGTTCATCCCGGTCGGCTTCCTGAGCGGCATCCAGGGGCGCTTGAACAAGCAGTTCGCGATCACCATCGCCATTTCGGTGATGATTTCGGCCTTCAACGCGCTGACGCTGTCACCGGCACTGGCGGCGATGTTGTTGCGTCCGCGGCAGAAGACGACCGGCCTCCTCAGTCGCTTCTTCGGCTGGTTCAACCGCGGCTTCGACAAGGTGACCAATGGCTACGTGCGCGTGAGTCACGGACTGGTCCGCAAGGCGTTCGTCGGCATCGCGTTGCTTCTGGGCTTTACCGTCATGGCCGCCATGATCGGACGACGTCTGCCGACCAGCTTCGTGCCGGAGGAGGACTACGGCTACTTCCTGCTGAACGTGCAGCTGCCGGCGGCGGCGTCGCTTGAACGCACCGACGCCGTGTGTCGCAAGATCGACAACCTCCTCTCCCATACCGAAGGCATCGCGAACTTCAATACCATCGCCGGCTTCAGCCTGTTGTCGCGCGTTACCGCCAGCAACTACGGCTTCTATTTCATCGGTCTCAAGCCGTGGGACGAACGGACCAGGCCGGACCTGGACGCGCGCCAGATCGTCAATCACCTCAACGTCGAATTGCGCCGGCTGGTGCCGGAAGCCGCCACGTTCGCCGTGATGCCGCCGTCGATTCCCGGTCTCGGCACCCAGGGCGGGTTTTCGTTCTGGCTGCAGGACCGCACCGGCGGCAGCCTCGACTTCCTGAACCAGAACGTGCAGAAGTTTCTCGAGGCGGCGCGGAAGCGGCCCGAGCTGGTCGGTGTCACGACGCAGTTCACGGCGGCGGTGCCGCAGCTCTACGCGGACGTCGATCGCGACAAGGTCCTGAAGCAGGGCATTGCCCTCGGTGACGTCTACCAGACGATGCAGGCGTTCCTCGGCGGGCTCTACGTGAATCAGTTCAACCGCTTCGGGCGCCAGTGGCGGGTGTTCCTCGAGGCCGAGGGCGGGGAGCGACGTTCGCCGACCAACATCGGCCAGTTCTACGTGCGCAACAACGACGGTTCGATGGTGCCGCTGTCCACGCTCGAGTCGACCAGGCCGGCGTTCGGTCCGCAGTACACCAATCGCTTCAACGTCTACCGGGCGGCGTTGATCACCGGCGCCGCCGCGCCGGCCTACAGTTCCGGGCCAGGCGCTCGACGTGCTCGAGCAGGTGGCCAGGGACACGATGCCGAAGGAGATCAGCTACGACTGGTCGGATCTGTCGTATCAGGAGAAGAAGGCCGGCAGTTCCGGCCCGGTGTTCGCGCTGTCGATCGCGTTCGTGTTCCTGATTCTGGCGGCGCTCTACGAGAGCTGGTCGCTGCCGTTCTCGGTGCTGCTGTCGGTGCCGATCGCCGTGTTCGGCGCGGTGGTCGGACTGCTGATCCGCAAGTACGACTTCGACGTCTACGCCCAGATCGGCGTGATCATGCTGATCGGCCTGGCCGCCAAGAACGCGATTCTGATCGTCGAGTTCGCCAAGGAGCGTCTCGACGAAGGCAAGAATCTCGTGGACGCTGCGCTCGAGGGTGCGAAACTGCGGCTGCGCCCGATTCTGATGACGTCGTTCGCGTTCATTCTGGGCTGCGCGCCGCTGTGGTTTGCGAGTGGTTCGGGCGGGGCCTCGCGCCGCATTCTCGGCACCGTCGTCGTCACCGGGATGCTCGCGGCCACCCTGCTCGCCGTTTTCATCATTCCGCTGCTGTTTGTCCTGGTCGAACGGTTGTCGCACCGCAAGTCCGCGGCGTCCGTGGTGGCGCCGGACCTCGTGTCCGGGGAGGGTCGTCCGTAACATGACCGCGCTTCCGGTCCACTGGTATTCCCTTCGAAAGCTGGCCGCGATCGGCGCGGTCGCGGTGATCGCGGCGGCGGCGTCCGGCTGCATGGTAGGCCCGGACTACAAGCGTCCGCTCGTCGACCCGCCTGCCGCATTCAGAACCGCGGATGCGGGCAACCAGGCAGCCCCGTCAGGCACTCCCGCGGCCGCTGCTTCTCTCGCCGACCAACAGTGGTCGCAGGTGTTCGAGGACGAAACGCTGCAGACGCTGATCCGCACGGCGCTCGAACACAACTACGACGTGCAGATCGCGGCGGCGAGGATTCTGGAAGCGCAGGCGCAACTCGGAGTCACCCGCGCCGATCAATTCCCGAACGTCAGCGCCGGTGTGAATGTCCTGGGCGAACGTCCATCGGTGGCGCTCGGATTCCCGTCCACCAATCTCGGCGCGATCGAGATCCAGGCGTCCGCGGCGTGGGAGCTCGATTTCTGGGGCAAGTACCGGCGCGCCACCGAAAGCGCGCGCGCGCAGCTGCTGGCGAGCCAGTGGGCGCAGCGCGCGGTCGTCACGACGTTGATCAGCCAGGTGTCGAGCGGCTACTTCGGCCTCCGCGCGCTCGACCTCGAACTGGACATTTCGAAGCGGACGCTCCAGTCACGGCTCGAATCACTGCAACTCGCCAACGTGCGGGAGAGCGGCGGCGTGACCTCGCTGCTCGATGTCCGTCAGGCCGAGCAGCTGGTCTACGGCGCCACCAGCGAGATTGCATCGCTCGAGCGACAGATTGCGCAGCAGGAGAATTTCCTCAGCGTGCTGCTCGGCGGGTTTCCAGGTCCGGTGGCGCGCGGACTGGCCCTGACCGACCAGCCGCACCAGCCGGAAGTCCCGGCCGGTCTGCCGTCCGCGTTGATCGAACGACGGCCGGATGTTCAGCGCGCCGAGCAGGAACTGGTGGCCGCGAATGCCCAGATCGGCGTCGCGCGCGCCGCCTACTTTCCGGACATCGCGCTGACCGGGCAAGGGGGCTTCGAGAGCCGGGCGTTGTCGGCGCTTTTCTCGGCCACCAACATCATCTGGTCAGCTGCCGCCACCGCAACGCAGCCGGTCTTCACCGCCGGCCGCACCAAGTCGCGCGTGGCGATCGCCGAGGCCCGCCGCGACGAGGCCACGATCGCGTATCAGCAGACGGTGCGCCAATCGTTTCGCGAAGTGTCGGACGCGCTCATCGGCTACCAGAAGACGCGCGAAGCCGGCTCGCAGCTGGCGCTGCTGACTGAATCGGCGCGGGACGCTCGACGACTGGCGCAGGTCCGCTACGAAGGCGGCGTCACCAGCTACCTCGAAGTGCTGGACGCCGACACCCGGCTGTTCGCGGCGGAGATCGGGCTGGCGCAGTCGCAGCTGAACGAGCTGTCCGCCCTCGTGGAAATCTATCGGGCGCTCGGCGGAGGATGGCAGATGTGACGGAGCCGCCGAAGAGCAGCGTGGCGTTCATGCTGCGAGCGCTGCGCTACCGCAACTACCGGCTGTTCTTCGGCGGTCAGATCGTCTCGCTCGCCGGAACCTGGATCACCACCACCGCCACCAGCTGGCTGGTCTACCGCCTCACCGGCTCGGCGTGGCTGTTGGGCATTGTCGGCTTCGCCGGGCAGTTCCCCGCGTTTCTGTTCGGTCCGTTCGCGGGCATCTTCGTCGATCGCTGGGACCGCCGCCGGCTGCTGATCGGCACGCAAGTCGTTTCGATGCTGCAGTCGTTCGCCCTGGCAGCGCTGACCTTCAGCGGGCACATCACCGTCGGAGCGATTGTCTGGCTCAGCATCCTGCAGGGCGTCGTCAACGCCTTCGACATGCCGGGACGGCAGGCGTTTCTGATTGCGCTGATCGAGAACAAGGCCGATCTGGGCAACGCGATCGCGCTGAACTCGTCGATGGTCAACGTCGCGCGCCTGCTCGGACCGTCGATTGCCGGTGTGGTCATCGCGGCGACCAACGAAGGCTGGTGTTTTTTCATCGACGGCGTCAGTTACCTCGGCGTCATCGCCGCGCTGATCGCGATGCGGGTGCCGGCCCGGCCCGTGCCGGCCCGCGACAGGCCAGGGGCGCTGCAGCAATTCACGGAAGGCTTCAGGTACGCGTTCGGTTTCAGGCCGATCCGATCGATCATCCTGCTGCTCGCGCTGGTCAGCCTCGTCGGCGTCCCTTATTCGGTGCTGATGCCGATCTTCACGACCGAGACCTTCCACGGCGGTCCGCACACGCTCGGCCTGCTCATGACCTCGTCGGGCTGCGGGGCCCTGGCCGGCGCGCTCTGGCTGGCCGCACGAAAAACCGTCATCGGCCTCGGCCGGATCATCGCCTGGGCCGGCGTCGCGTTCGGCGGCGGGCTGGTGGCCTTTTCCTTCGCTCCGACGCTGTCACTCGCGGCGCCCTGTCTGGTTGTCGCCGGCTGCGGCTTCATCGTGCAGATGGCCGCGAGCAACACGATCATCCAGACGATCGTCGACGACGAGAAGCGGGGACGGGTCATGAGCTTTTACATGATGGCATTCCTGGGGACAGCTCCGTTCGGGAGCCTGATCGCCGGGTGGATGTCGTCTCGGATCGGAGCGGCACACACGCTGCTCGTTGGCGGATTGTGTTGTGTCGGCGGCGCGGCCTGGTTCCGCAGCGAGCTGCCCGCCATTCGAAGCGCCGTCCGTCCGATTTACGTGAGGATGGGAATTCTTCCGCAAGTGGCCGCTGGACTATCGCAGGCGGCGGAGCTCTCGGTCCCGCCAGAACGTCAATAGCGATTCGCAGGTATCAGTGTGGGTGGTGGCAGCGCGAAGCGACGAGCGCCAGCAGTTCGTCCGCGTCAAATGGCTTGCTGACCACATCGATGTCGAGGTCGCGCGCGACCCACGCCGCGTTGTGGGCCGCGCTCACCAGGATGAACGGCACCGACGAGATGGCAGGCATCGACTGGACTCGACGCCGGAATTCCGCGCCGTCCATGATCGGCATCATCAAGTCCACCAGCATCGCGCACGGCACCTCGCGCTGCAGGACCTTCAACGCTTCCTTGCCGTTGGTCGCGGTCCGAACGCGATAACCCTCCGCGTCGAGCCAGACGCTCATCAGCTCGCGCGTGTCCGGGTCGTCGTCCACGACCAGGATTGTCGGATGCGGCTCCCCGTTCAGCACAAGGACCTCGCTAGATCCTTCCGGTCAGGGCAAGCACCAGGAGAATGATCAGCAGCAGGCCCAACGTGCCGCTCGGCATGTAGCCCCAATCGCGACTGTGCGGCCATGCCGGCACCACGCCGATCATCATCAACAGGAGCACCACGAGAAGAATCGTGATCATGCTTCCCTCCTCGATCCCTTAATGACAGCAAGGACATGGCCAACGCCTGCGATTCAGCCCACACACGAGGTGGTGACGAGGTTGAGCTTGGCATCGTTGTTGATAACAACCTCGGTAGTGAGTGCCGGGTCACGTTCCATCGTCGTCGTGCCGGAAAAACTGGCCGTAGAGCCTCCGGCCGCCGTTGGTGCATCCACGAATGTGGAACCAGCCGGACCGATCGCGCAGGCTGAAGCCACAATCGAAAGCTCCGCCTTGTGGATTCTTCCGGCTCTGGCACTGACCGCCGCGTTGTGGTGGGCGAAGGCGGTATTCATCCCGATCGTCTTGAGCGTGCTCATCAGCTACGCGCTCGAGCCCATCGTGAAGTGGCTGGAAGGCTGGCACATTCGTCGCGCGGTAGCAGTTCCGATCATCATCTGTTCGCTGATCGCCGCCGCGAGCGCCACCGCATATGCGCTTCGCGGCGAGGCGATCGCCTTCCTCGATCACCTGCCGTCGGCTGCTCACACGGTCGCCGAGGCTGTGCGTGGGACCACGCGCGGGGCGCCTGGCACCGTGGCCAGAGTGCAGGAAGCGGCACGCGAGTTGGAGACCGCCGCAAACACCGCCACCAAGAAAAAAGACGCCCATGACGGCGTCACCCCGGTGCGCATCGAAGAACCGACGTTTCAATGGTCGAACTGGTTCTGGCAAGGGTCCTACGGTGCACTCGAGTTTGCCGGACAGATGGTCGCGGTGCTCTTTCTCGTCTACTACATGCTCGCGGCCGGCGATCTCTACAAGCGCAAGATGGTGCACATCGTGCCGACGCTGACCAACAAGAAAATCACGGTCCAGATCCTCGCCGAAATCGATCGGCAGATCGAACGGTTCCTGCTCGCCCGCGTCGCGATCAGCGCGATCATCGGCGTCGCTATCTGGCTGTCCTTCCGACTCTTCGGTCTCGAGGAGGCCGGCGTTTGGGGCGTGCTGTCCGCCGTGGTGTTCGCGATTCCGATCGTCGGCCCGACCGTCGTCGTTATTGCCGCCGCGCTCGCGGCCTTCGTGCAATTTGGATCGATCGGCATGGGCGCGGCGGTGTTCGCCGCGGGTGCGGCGATTGGGTTCCTCGAGGGTTACGTGCTGACCCCGTGGCTGATGAGCCGCGTCGGGGAGATGAACGCGGTCGCGGTATTCGTCAGCCTTCTGTTCTGGGGATGGATCTGGGGAGTCTGGGGATTGCTGCTAGCCGTCCCGATGACCGCGGCGATGAAAGCCGTCTGCGAGCGGATTCCCGACTTCAACGCGTTCGCGGAGCTCCTGAAAGAATGAGCACGCGACCCTGAAATGGACACGCTACGCAATCCGGGTCAGCGCCGGCTGTCCGACATCGGCGCCAGCGCCAGCAGGAATCCCAGAATCGCCAGTCCAGCCACGTAATACGCCGGCGCCATCAGGTTCGTTTTCAGCCACCACTGCAGCACGATTGGCGTCAGTCCCCCGAAGATCGCGTACGAGACGTTGTACGAAAACGAGAGGCCGGTGAAGCGAACGGCCGCCGGGAAGGATCGCACGGCAACCGTCGGTACCATCGTCACTACGCCGACGAAGAAGCCGGTGAGGGCGTAGCCGATCACCATCCCTCGTCGGCGTGCCCGGGAGCATTGCGTAGAACGTGGAGCTCGTCACCAGCAGGCCGGCGAATCCGACCATCATGGTCAGCCGCGTGCCGACGCGATCGCTGATCCAGCCGAATGCCAGGCAGCCGATCGCCAGCGCCAGGGTCGCGAGGCTGTTTGCTGGCAGCGCCAGGGTCGCGGGGATGTGATGCACCTCGCGCAAGTAGGTCGGCGTGAACAGGATGACGACGACGATGCCGGCGGACAGCACCCAGGTGAGGGCGAGCGCGAGCAAGGTGGCGGCGCGGTGCTCGCGAAGCACCGACTTGAGCGGCAACTCGCGCGCGAGCGATCGGCGCGCCGACAGCTCCTTGAACACCGGCGTCTCCTCGAGGAATCGGCGAAGGTAAACCGACACCAGGCCGAAACCGCCTCCGAGAATGAACGGCAGGCGCCACGCGTAGCGGGCGACGTCCCCGGCGCTGAACGCCACGCTGATCGCGCTGGCCATCAGCGAGCCGATGAGGATCCCCAGCGTCAGCCCCGCGGTGAGTGTCCCGACCGCGAGGCCGAAGCGTTGCGCCGGCACGTGTTCGGCGACGAAGACCCAGGCGCCCGGGACCTCGCCGCCGATCGCGGCTCCCTGGAGGATTCGCATCAGCAGGAGCAGCAGCGGCGCCGCGACGCCGATGGCGGCGTAGGTGGGGAGCAGACCGATCGCCAGCGTCGGCACCGCCATCAGGAAGATGCTGAGTGTGAACATCCGCTTGCGGCCGAGCAGATCGCCGAAGTGGCCGATCAGGATCCCGCCAAGCGGACGGGACAAGTAGCCGGCGGCAAAGATGCCGAAGGTTTGCAGCAGCCGCTGCCAGTCCGGCATCGTCGCTGGAAAAAAGAGCTGGCCGATGACCGGCGCAAAGAACACGTAAACAACAAAGTCGTAAAACTCCAGCGCGCCGCCGAGCGCCGCGAGCGACAACGTTCGGTAATCGCGGCTATTGAGCGGACGCGCGGCCTGGCCGATGGTGGTCGGGGGAGATGCTGGCATTGAATGGGTATGTTACGTCGAAGATTCTTCACAGACCTGCCACAACGTCGCCACGCTCCTGTCGCACCACGGTCGAGGCTTTCGGTAACCATCGTCCATGGTCGGTTTTCCCAACGCCCGTTCGGTCGTCGTGCGCCTCGCTCGGCTCGTGCGCGTTCCTGATCCTGGTCGCCGTGGCGCCGGGCTGCAGCGATACGACGACCACTGCGACAGTGACCGCCGCGTTGTCGAACGTCACGCTCTCGACCAGCACGGTGGTGGGTGGAACCAACGTCGTGGGCACTGTCGCCCTCACCGCGATCGCGCCGACCGGCGGCGCCGCCGTCACGCTGACGAGCAGCAGCGCGTCGGCAGTGGTGCCCTCGGCGGTTACCATTCTCGCCGGCAGCACCAGCCAGTCATTCACCATTGCCACGACAGCGGCCGCGGCGACGGCCACGATCACGGCCACCTATCTGACCACCAGCCAGACGGCGGCGCTCACCGTGACGGTCGTGACGGTTCCGGTGCTGCAATCGCTCGTGCTGTCTTCCGGCGTGACTGCGGGTGGCGCGCCACTGCAAGGCACGGTGACGCTCACGGCGCCGGCGCCCGCAGGCGGACTGACGATCGCGCTGTCGAGCAACAGCGCGCTCGCACACGTGCCGGCCTCGGTGACCATTCCATCGGGCAACATCAGCCAGACGTTTCAGGTTGACACCACAGGCGGGCCGTCACCAGTGCTGGCCACGGTGATCGCCAACTACGGAGGGGTGACGCAAACGGCTGGCTTCACGATCGGTGTCATCGCGCTGTCGGTGCCGGTAGCGTCGGTCCCCGGCGGACTCGCTGTGACCGGTACCGTCAGCCTGCCGTCGCCCGCGCCTGATGCCGGCGCGGTGGTCGCGCTGTCGAGCAACAGCCCGAGCGCGACCGTCCCGTCCACGGTGATCGTCCCGCCCGGCGCGACGTCGCAGACATTCACGATCAACACCACCAACGCGCCACCGACGACCACCGCTGCGATCACCGCGAGCTACGCCGGCGCTTCCCAGTCGGCCACGTTGACCGTGGTCGCTTATCCGAGCGTCGTGGCCATGTCGTGTTCGCCGACCACTCCGAGCGGAGGCGCCACCGTGCAGTGCACCGGCACGCTGTCAGGGCCGAGCCCGGCGCAGGGCTGGAAGCTTCTCGGCGCCAGCAGCGATCCCAGCGTCACAGTCCCGGCGATCATGGTGCCGCCGTCGAGCACCACGTTTCAGTTTGCGATGACGACGACGGTGGTGACGGTCCTGACCACCGTGACGGTGCAACTGTACGACGCCCAGAGCGGACTCCCGCTCTGGGGACAGGCGATTTCAGTCACTCCCTGAAACACCGTCAGCGAAGTCCCGAAAATCGTCGTCATCGTCGGAGACCATGGCCTTCATAATGTCCGTGATCAGATGGCGATCCCGAACAGCTATGACATTTTGCAGGCGGTGATCCAGGCGACGCCGGACGCCATCTTCATCAAGGATCTCGAGGGTCGCTACGTACTGGTGAACGAAGCGTTCGTGCGCTTCATCGGCAAATCGCTCGCCGACATCGTCGGCCGCAACGATTTCGAGCTCTATCCAGAGGAAGATGCGCGCAATTTCGTGGACGCCGATCGCCAGGTGCTCGCGACCGGTGAAGCGCAGGTGTTCGAGGGAACCGCAACCGGCGAGGCCGGTCCACAGACGTATCTCGTGACCAAAGGCGTCTACCGCGATCCCGATGGAACGATTCTCGGCGTCTACGGCATCTCGCACGACATCACCGAGCTGACGCAGGCGAACGAGACGCTGGCGGCGACGCGCGAGGCGCTGTTCCGGTCGCAGAAAATGGAGGCCGTCGGACAGCTCACGGGCGGAATCGCGCACGATTTCAACAACATCCTCGCGATCATTCTCGGCAACGCCGAACTGTTGCGCATCCTGCTGCCCCGTCAGACCCAGACCGACGAGATCATCGATGCGGTCGTCCGGGCGACGCTCCATGGCAAGGAACTTACCGGTCACCTGCTGTCGTTCTCGGGTCAGCGGTTGCTGAACCCGCAGCCGGTGGACGTGAACAGCCTGGTGAGTGGAGTCGTCCGCCTCTTGAGCCGGACGCTGGGAGCGACGATCCAGGTGACCACCACCGCGACCCACGAAGCCGGAATGGCGTTCGCCGATCCGGCCGCGCTTGAAGCCGCGGTGCTGAACGTTGCGCTGAATGCCCGCGACGCGATGCCCGACGGCGGCGCGCTCACGATCCGGACGTCCACGGCGACGATCACCGCCCCGCCGAGAAACGACGACGACCTCACACCGGGGCGTTACGCGCTGATCGAGATCGACGACACCGGAAGCGGCATGCCGCCGGACGTCCTGGCGCGGGTGTTCGAGCCGTTCTTCACCACCAAGGGCAGCGGCCGTGGCACCGGACTGGGATTGAGCATGGTCTACGGTTTCGCGCGGCAGTCCGGCGGAACCGTCACGGTGACTTCGTCTGTCGGAAGAGGCACCAGGGTGAAGCTGTTTCTGCCGCTCGCGGCAAGCGAACCGTTACCCGAAGCCGTGGAGCTCGATCCGGTTGGCAAGCCGGCGATCAGGCGAACGGTGTTGGTGGTGGAGGACGAAGCGGATGTGCGCCACGTCGTACGCCGGCAACTCGAGAGCCTCGGTCACCGGGTGCTGGTCGCCGAGGGCGCGACCGAAGCGCTGTTGCTGTTGCAGGGACCGGGCGCGCCGGACGTGTTGCTGACGGACATCGTGCTGGCGACCGGTATGAGCGGTCTCGATTTGGCGGAGTCGGCCAGGGCCCTGAACCCGAAGCTGCCTCTGATCTTCATGTCAGGTCACACCGCCGTCACGGAGGCGCGGCGGCGGATTCGCGACACCGGCGCACCGCTGCTGTCCAAACCGTTCACGTCGGCGCAGCTCGAACGCGCGGTGACGCTACTGTTTGGCTGACTTCGCCGCGTCCTCGGCTTCCTTGGCGCGCGCGCCGCGCAACATGCCGCCCAGCGAGTAGTTGCCTTCGTGGCACGCGTACTCGTAGAGATTCTCGGCGGTGGCGTTCCACGGATACTCGCCCGTCCACGCCGCATCCCACGTCAGCGGATCCTCGACGGTGAAGCGATAGAGCAGCGTGCCCGGTCCGGTGCGGGTCAGGCGCTCGACGACGTGCAGCTGATCGCTCGAGCCGCGAAACTGCGTCTTGTTCGTGAAGTTGGTCGTGTCGATCACCAGGCTGTCGCCGTCCCAGTGAGCGACCGAATCGCCCATCCACTTCCTGATCGTCGGCGGCAGGTGCGGTCCACCGATCCGGATCACGCGCGCGTCGTGCACCATCTCGTTGAGGATCATCACCGAGGTCGGCGTCTGCACGATCTGCTTGAGGTTGTTGTAGAAGTAGTTGGGCAGTGTCGGCGGTCCCGACGTCGAGCCGAACCCGAGCAGGCAGCGTTCGGCGAGCGGCCGCAGTTCCGGACCGTCGAACGCTCCGGGAGGTCCCGATGCAGCGCCTTCGGCGGCGTCCGGTGCCACCGCACCGGCGAGAAACGCCGCGTTTCGTCGCCGCGCTTCCGGCTTCATCGCCGGGACCCTGCCGTCGATGGGATCGACGACCAGCGAGCTCCGCTTCTGACCGTCGACGATGATCATCTTGGTGCCGCCGGCCAGCCAGAAATTGTTATAGCCGCCGACCACACCGCCGCCGGCGCGTTCGAGCACTTCGAGATAGGACTTGGTCGGGGAGGTGTCGCCTCCCACCGGTGGCGCCTCGCGATCGCCCTTGAGCGGCGCGTCGTTTTTCACCTGGCGATCGGCTTCGTACTGTTCGAGGGCCGCCGCTTCCTTCTCGGTCAGGATCAGATTCACGCCGCTCGGCCGCTCGACCGGCGTCATCGTCGCGACGTCGTAGACGCCCTGAATGTCGGGATGCCCATCCGGTGTGCGCGGCGCGACGTATGGCCGGGCCGGCGCCTTCGGCGCCGGCGCACCAGGCGCCTGGGCGACCAGCGATGTCGAGGCGAACGCCGCGGCCGCGATCGCCGCGGTGATGGATCCGACGAAAGCGGCCAGGGGCTGATTGCGCATAGGCCAATTTTCGTCCTCTCCGCGTCGTTGTCAACTATGGCCTGGGCGGACCGCCGACTGCGCCGCCGGCGAGGAAACGTCCGATGTTGTCGTTGAGAAACGCGCGATCGGCCGGGTTGCCGCCGGCGCCGGCCGGATGGCCCCACAACGACGGAATCGGCAGCAGCGACACCTGCGGGATGAATTGCGCTTCGAACCTCGCATCACTGACCGGAAAGTAGAGGTCGGTTTCCGACGGCATGTACAAGACCGGGACCTGAATCGACCGGAGCGCCCGCTCGACGTCGCCGTTGAAGCCGGGCGTGGTTCCGACGTCGTGCCTCTGCCAGGTGCGCGCCTGCAGAATCAGGTCGTTGGCATCGTTGTTCGCGAAGAACGTCTTGCGCCGGCTTTCGATCTCCTGCTCGAGGGTTCGATCGGGTGCGGTGGTTTTCCAGAGCTCGCGCCGCCACCATTCCTGCGAATAGAGCCAGCCGAGCCACACCATGCCGTACGCTTCGATTCCTTTCTTCGGTTGCTCCGTGTAATCGCCGCCCTTGAACGCCGGGTCGGTCGTAAGCGCCGCGATCTGACCCTCGAGGCGGACGATGCCGTGCGGCCACGCTTTAGCCGTACCTGAGGTGGCGACGATGCGATCTGCGAACGCCGGATAGCTCACGGCCCATTGAAAGGCCTGCTCCGCGCCCATCGAGAAGCCGATGATGGCGCGCACGTGGGTGACCTTGAGATCCTCGACCAGCAGGCGGTGGACCGCGTCCACGTTGTCCCGAATCGTCATGACTGGAAAGCGCGGACCGTGAAATGGCTCCGGGGTGTTGCTCGGCGACGACGAGAAGCCGTTGCCGAACAGCTCGGTCGCAACCAGGAACAGCGTCGCCGGATCGAGCGCACGTCCCGGACCGATCAGCCACTCGTAGCCATGGTGGTTCGCCATGTAGTGCGACGGCAGCAGTACGACGTTGTCGCGCGCAGCATTCAGGCGGCCATACGTGCCGTAGACGACGCGCGCTTTGGGGAGCGTCACGCCGCTTTCGGTGTGAAAGTTGTCGATCACGAACTCGTGATGCTCGGCGGCGTGCGGCGCCGCGGTTTGCGCGGCAGCGGGACGCGCCGCGGTCAGCACCAGCGCGATGGCGAGAGACGTCCATATCTTCATCACGACGAATTGTGCGCGAAAACATGCGTCGGCGCCGCTGGAAAAAGAACGACGCGGCGCTCGTCGCGGGCCTCGCGATCAGTCGTAAATCGACGGGTCGATGTGTATCTTGGGCGGCCCGATCTGCTCCCTGAGCTTCAGCTTCCACTGATCGCCGACCTGGACCCAGGTGTCTCGGTACGTAATCGTCTCGTCGAGCGTGTGCGACTCGCCACGCTTTCCGTAGCGGCCTTCGGTGTCCACGATGGCGCGGGTGGTTGACGCCTTGACCGTAGTGACCGCCCCGCCCGGTACCAGCGCGAGTTTCTGGATCGGCTGTTCGGTCGAGTCAACCGGCGCGGCGTGCATGATCTGTTCGCGCACTTCCGGCCACGCGTGCCGCTGGCCCGCGGCATCCACGAAGGCCCAGTCCGGCGTGTAGAGCACTTCGTAAAACTGGTCGGCATCCTGGGTCGTGGCGAACTGGAGCACGGCCTGGCTGATCTCGTCGTACAGCCCTTGAAGATCCGTTTGAATCAAAAAAAGATCCGGCGGCGCCCCGAGGGCGAGCGTCAGAACGAGCGCGATGGTGTACATGACGAGTCTCCTTGTTTAGAAGCGGTAGCCAAACCCGAACGTGAGGCCCTGTGCGTTCAACGGGTCCTCGGCCTCGATGCGCGAGAAGCGGTAGCCGATGTCCGCCGCCCAGTGCGCCGCCACGGGCACCTGCACACCGCCGCCGAGCGTGTACATGAAAGCTGTCGATGATGGCGGCGCGGTAAAGTCGCCGGCGCTGACCAGAGCCGCGGTGACGTTGGCGCCGGTCGTGGGCGTGCTGCCGTCCGGCAGCGTCCCGGTGCCGCTCGCGAACGTGAAGTCTGCAGTGGGCGAGAGATGCGCGAACCCGACGCCGCCGAGGACGTACGGCGTGAAATGTGACGACATCGGAATCTGGTAGCGCAGACCGCCGACCGAGTACACCGCCGGCACGCGAGCGGTGCCGGTGACGGTGAGGCCGAGACTGGTGGACAGCAGTCCAGTGGTGGTGTCGACGGCCGGCTGCGCATCGGACGGCTGCAGGTTGTGGTACTGGCCGAAGTTGCCGAACACCATCAGGTTCGGCGCGATCCGCCAGCCGCCCTCGATGAGGTAGTCGCCGGTGGTCGTCTCCGACGTCGTGGCGAAGCCGCCGGCTCCGTTCAGGTAGCCGCGTTCGGATTGCGCCAGCAACGGCGCCGCTGAGAGAAGTGTCAGTGTTGCCGCCATCACGATCGATCGCATACCGTCCTCCGCCCGCGCAGCCATAAGCAGTTCGACAACATTTCGTCAGGAGTGCGATCGCACTGACTTCCGGAGACGAGACGTGACGTCGCGGGATCAACTGCTCACTCGTGAATTCCGCAACCGATGTGCCAGGGCGCCGCGAGCCGCCGACGCCAGCAATGGCGAATGGAGTTGAATGCCGCGCCCGCTTTGTGCGCATTGACGTGTCGCCGAACGATGTCGTCGTGTCCCCAATCGAGCACGAGCGTGAGCATCAGGAGGGCGTGAAGAAATCGTCGCGCGCCGCTCGCGCACACACGGCGAGACATCGCGTCACGAGCGTGTCACCACCCGGTCGCAACTCGTTCAACTGTGCTCCGTCGAACCTGATTGAGAGCCAGCGCCGAAGGAGAGTGAGGCAGGTCATGAAGAGGATGAGCAACACGATCAGGATGAGCAGAAGGGCGGCACGTGTGATGGCCGCAGTCTTGGTGATGAGCGCGGCCGGTGTGTCGATCGCCAGCGCGCAAACGCGAGTGGCCGCCAAGGTTCCGTTCGACTTCATCGTTGGCGAGACCGTCATGCCGGCGGGCGACTATCTCGTGCAGAGCGTCGTCGACGTAACCGGGGTGATGTCAGTCGAGAGCGACGACGGACGCTTCGCGGCGGTGACGCTGGCGCAGCCGGCAACGTCCCTCGAGCCGTTTACCACGCCCCACCTGGTGTTCGACAAGTTCGGCGGCCGCTATTTCCTGGCCAGGGTCGTGGCGGGCGCCGGCGATGAACAGGAGATCCTGCTGACGCCGGCAAAGATGGAGAAGGAGATAGCCGTGATTAACGCCGAGCGATGAGAAGTGACGCCCGGTGCCGATCGAACCGCTGATTCGCCAGCAGATCGCGATGGACGCGGCGACCACATGTGCGCACCGCGTTGCCCATCGCGGTCGAGCTGGCGGTGAGCAATCGGCTCCCATCAATCAAAAATGGGCCGTTTTATTCAGGATTATCGAAGGCTACGCATTGACTTTCGGCGGCACACCGCTTGCTCTATGAATGAGCGCCAGCCTCGTTCCGCATTCTGCGGGATGAAAAACTACCCACCCCCACGTCGGGAGGCGCACTTGGCCTCCCGTCCCGTCATCTCAAAACGGAACGCGAACACCGAGCATCAGCACGCGCGGTGGTTGTACTGCGGTTGTGAGGCGTGACGAGGGTCCGGTCACCGAATCCTCCTCGACCTCGAGCGATTGATTGAACAGGTTGTAGGCGTCGATCATCGCCGTCAGTTTGCGATCGGCGATGGTGAACGTTTTCTGCAGCCGCGCGTCCACCGTCATCGAGAAGGTGAAGCGCGTGCGGCCGTTGCGGAACGCGCGCGCGAAGTCGGCGCCCTGATTCAGATCCGGTTCGATGACGATGCGCGCGAAATGCTGGCCATCCTGATAGCGGCCGATCGCGCTCAACGACCAGTCGTGTGAGAAGAGGTAAGTGAGCGCGGTCTTGATGGTGTAGCCGCGCTCGGTGAAGACGCGGCCTTCGGGATTGGTTCCGGAGTTGGGATTGGAGTAAACGTCGCCGAGCACGCCTTCATCGTTCTCGAGCGGGCCAAAGCCGCGGTTGCCGGCGATCTCCTCCGACCGTCCGGCAGTGATGCCGGCCATCGCGAAGAAGTTCTGATGGCGCCATTGGCCGACGAGTTCCGCGCCGACGAAGGTCGATTCGTCACCAGCAGGATTGGCGGGGTTGGTCAGCAGGTAGCGGTCACCACCGAACGTGGCCGGTGAGCGGTTGTAGAAGATCAAGGTCTGATCGTCGCCCGAGCCGACCGTGTCCACGCCCTGATCCGGGACAGCGACCGTGGTGTAGGACGAGAGCGGAACGCCCACGTTGATCGCACCCATGATGTTGGTTTCCCGCCGGCCGATCGCCGAGAGGCGCAAGAACGCTGAGGGTCGCGGGTGCGCTTCGAACCCGAGGACGGCTTCGTGCATGACCGGCCGCTTCAGCCCTGGATCGATCGCGGAGAAGGAGGGGTCGCCGCCGGTTCCCGGCCCCCAGCGTTCGACCAGCGGACCGATCGTGTCCGGCTGCGGCAACCCTGCGGTCGTCGCCGTCCATCGATAGACGGCAGCGGTTGGTGCGGCGGGGTCGCCGTAGGCAAGTGCCGCAAGCGGCAGGCGGTGCGCGTACTGCCCGTACTGACCGAAGGCGGCAAGATGCCAGAAGTCGAGCATCGCCCAGTGAAAGCCGGCGCGCGGCATCACGTTGCGCCAGCTGATCGAGGTCGCGCCACCCTCCGCGGATCCGTTGATGCCTTCGAAGCGGAATCCCGCGTTGATGGTCAGGCTGGGCAGCAGTTCGACCGTGTCGCTCGCGAAAAACGAGATGTTGGACGAACGCCACTGCGAGATCGCGACAGGATCGGTGAAGTCCCACACGCGGGCCGGAATACCGTTCACCAGTTCACCGACCCGGCTCGGTGGGATCGACTGGTTCGTGGACGAAGCGCCGGTGTAGTCGAGGCCCACCATGACATCGTTCCTGGTGCCGCCGCCGGTGGTAATGGACTTGTTTATCCGTCCGCCGAACGTCCAGGTGTGATCGCCGCCGACGCCAGGGTTCAGGAGATCAGGAATCGGAACGCCGGTGACGCTGTCGGCGACGACTGAACCAGGCGACAGGAGGTCGGTCGATCGCCGGCCGATGGTGTAACTGCCGAAAACGCGCACGCCGGTATCGCCGTTCCCCAGCAGGCGCTGCCACGAACTCTGCAGGTGCAGCCCGCTGTTGTGTTGCGCAGCATCCGGTTGGCCGTACACCAGGCCATTGGGTGCCGCATCGCGGGCGCGCTGCACCCATCCGACGATTCGAACCTCGTCCGCCTTGGTTGGCGTGCTGACCAGGTTGAAGAATACGGACGCCAGGCTGCTGTTGAGCGTGACCGGATCGCTGCGATCGAACCGGGTCGAGCGCGTCCACGTGGCGGACAGCAACGCGCCGACTTTTTCCGCCACCAGCGGTCCGCTCAGAAACAGATCCGCGTTCGCCCACGAATTGACCCGCGAGATCGCCGGCGGCGATGCCGTGGAGCTGCCGGCGTTGAAGGCCGGCGGCGAGCCGATGAACTGCAGACTCCGCATCCATTCTTGCGATGCCGGCCGCCGCGGCATCAGCGTCACGGCCATGCCCGGCGCCGAGACGTCGATCGGCATCAGACCGGTCGCGACCTCGACGCTGTCCCACGACTCGACGCCTGGAAATAATAGTGGTGCGCCGTTGCCGATCGGATTGGTGATGTCCACATCGCCAACGCGGAAGGTGGTCTGCGTCCAGGTACTGCCGTGCGCACCCACACGCGCCGCCGAGCCCGGGTTCGAGGCGCCGGGCTCGATCCGTTCGACGATCGTGTCCGGGACGACGGTGTCGGCGAGCGAGAAGATGCTGCCGGCGACAGGGAGAATGCCGAGGGTATCGACCGTGAGTGTTGCGCCGAGCGGCGGCCGCTTCTCGATCGGCCCCGGTGGCGGCGTCGACGGTGGCGCCTGCGCGTTTGCGCGTCCGCTGAAGAGAAGCAAGGCGGCGAGTCCCGCGGTCAGCGAACCTGTCATGCCCGGCCGGGCGGGATAGAATCGGAGCATGCCGGAAGCCACTTCCAGTAGCGCCGCCTTCATTGACGCGATTAAGGCTGGTGAGTTTGAACGCGTGAAGGCGATGGTGTCGGGCGATCCGACGCTCATCGACGCGCGCAGCCGAACGGGTGAAAGCGCGATCCTAACCGCTGTTTACCATCGCCAAAAGGAAATAGTGAACCTCCTGGTGGCCCGCGGCGCGGCGTTGTCGCTGTTCGAAGCGTGCGCCGCCGGCGAAGTCGAACGGGTCGAACGGTTGCTGGCCGACGATGCCGCCGCGCTCGGCCACTACAGCGGTGACGGCTGGACGCCGCTGCATCTGGCGGCGTTCTTCGGTCACGCGAAGATCGTCGAGATGCTGCTGGCCCGCAATCCCGACGTATCCGCCCGTTCTCGCAACCCGAACGGCAACACCCCGCTGCATGCCGCCCTTGCCGGCAACCACAAGCTCGTCGCCGGCCTGCTCATCGGTGCGGGCGCCGACGTCAACGGCCCTGACGCTCAGGGCTGGCGGCCGCTGCACCTCGCCGCTGCAAACGCCAACCTCGACTCCATCAAGGCGCTCGTTGCGCAAGGCGCCGATGTCGCCGCTGCGAACAACGAGGGATTGACCGCGCTGTCGCTGGCGACCGAAAAAAATCACCGCGAGGCAGCCGCGCTCCTTCGGCGCTTTGGCGCCTAGGAGCTCGGAAGTTAGAAGTGTGAAGTTGGAAGTCTGAAGTACTTCTAACTTCTCACTTCACACTTTTTACTTTTTCTCAATTACCACCGACTCCAAGGTGATCGGCTTCAGCGGCCGGTCTCCCGGCTTGCTCGTCGGCGTGGAGCCGATCTTCTTGACGACATCCATGCCCTCGACCACTTCACCGAAGACGCTGTGGCGGTTGTCGAGCCACGGAGTCGCGGCGAGCGTGATGAAGAACTGGCCGCCGTTGGTGTTCGGCCCGCTGTTGGCCATCGACAGGGTCCCGGCGCCGGTGTGGCGCAGCGTCGGGTGGAACTCGTCGGCGAACTTGTAGCCCGGACCGCCGGTGCCCTGACCGAGCGGATCGCCGCCCTGGATCATGAAGCCGTCGATGACGCGGTGGAAGACGGTGCCGTTGTAGTACGGCTTCTTCCCCTTCTGGCCGGTTCGCGGATCGGTCCACTCCTTGGATCCTTCCGCCAGGCCCACGAAATTCGCCACTGTGTTCGGCGCTTCTGCGTCGAACAGCTTGACCGTGAACTTGCCGTCACTCGTCGTAAAATGCGCGTATAGCATGGCCAAATCATACCGCTACCTTCACTACGACGTCTTCACCGGCGAGCTGTTCGGCGGAAACCAGCTCGCGGTGTTCCTCGACGGCCGCGGGTTGTCGTCCGCCACGATGCAGGCGATCGCGAAGGAGATGAATTTTTCGGAGACGACGTTCGTGCTGCCGGCCGAGCGGCAGGATACCGACGTGCGCATGCGCATCTTCACGATCGGCGAGGAACTCCCCATGGCGGGCCATCCGACCATCGGCACGACATTCGCGCTCGCGCGGACGGGCGTCATCGATCCGTCTCGCGCCGGGCTGGTGTTCGGTCTCGGAGTCGGTCCAACTCCGGTGTCGCTGACATGGAATGGCGACGACCTCAGCTTTGCGTGGATGACGCAGGGCCTGCCGATCTTCAGCGATCCGATCGCTGATGTGAGACTCGCCGCCGAGGCGCTGGCGCTGCCGGCGTCAGCCATGCTCGACGGTGGACGGCCGGTGCAGGCGATCAGTTGCGGCGTGCCGTTCGTGTTCGTGCCGCTGAAGACACGGCAGGCGGTGGACGAAGCGTCTCCGAATCGCGCGGCGATCGGCGAGCTCCTGCGCGCATCCAAGTCTGCCGCGCACGGCGTGTTCCTGTTTTCAGCGGAACCAGGTCCGGAGGGCGCGACCGCCTATAGCCGCATGTTTGCGCCCGGGCTGGGCATCGACGAAGATCCGGCGACCGGCAGCGCCAGCGGTCCACTCGGGTGCTACCTGGTCCGGCACGGTCTGGCCCCGAACGCCAAGACCGAGGCGATGCTCAGCCTGCAGGGTGCGAAGATGGGCCGGCCGAGCCACGTGCACATCTCGATCGGGCTCAGCGCCGGGCAAATCTCGAGCGTGCGGGTCGGCGGCGAGGCCGTCCTCGCGGGCGAAGGGACGCTGTACCTGTAAACTACATGAACATTGCAGCCTGCTGAATGCAGATTGCAGAATGCCACGGTAATTTTTCCGAAGGAGACAAAGCATGATCCGTAAGTTTGTGGCAACGGCACTCGCCGTTGGAGCGCTCGGTTTGACCGCGTTCGGACAGGCCGACGAGACGGCCCCGGCGACCTACAAAGTGAAGTTCGACTCGAGCGCGGGACCGTTCGTTGTCGAAGTGCACCGCGCCTGGGCGCCCAATGCCGCGGATCATTTCTACACCCTGGTCAAAGCCGGTTTCTACGACGAGGCTCGCTTCTTTCGCGTCGTGCCGAACTTCATGGTCCAGTTCGGGATCGCCGGCGACCCGGCGGTGCAGGCGAAGTTCAAAGCGAGCATCAAGGACGATCCGGTCAAGGAGAGCAACAAGCGCGGCTATGTGACGTTCGCGCAGACCAGCGCGCCGAACTCACGCTCGACGCAGATCTTCGTCAACTACAAGGACAACAGCTTCCTCGACTCGCAGCGGTTCGCGCCGTTCGGTCAGGTCGTCTCCGGCATGGACGCGGTGGACAAGATCAACGCCGACGCCGGCGAGAAGCCGAACCAGGGCAGCATCCAGTCGCAGGGCAACGTCTACCTGAAGGCGACGTTCCCGAAACTCGACTACGTGAAGAAGGCGACGCTCGAGAAATAGGACATCGGCGATCGGCCGATCGGGTGATCGGCGGATTGACAGACATTCAAAAAAGGGCGCGACCCTCGCGGGTCCGCCCTTTTTCGTTTTGCGGGATCAGGTTCTTTTCATCGTGACTTCAATCGCCGATCACCCGATCGCCGATGCCCCGATTCATTGCCGTTTTCATGTTCTTGAGGTTGTCGTCGAGCGGCGGGTTCATGGTGTGCCATTTGGTCGCCCGCTCGTAAGCGAGCGCCACGCGCAGCACGCTGGCCTCGTCGTACAGACGGCCGGTGATCATCAGCGCCTGCGGCAGTCCGTTGACGAAGCCGGCCTTCAGGCAGGCGGCCGGGTGTCCGGTCAGGTTGGTGATGCCGAGGCTGGCGCTGCCGGTCGGCGACAGGAACACGTCGTATTGCGACATCAGCACGTCCATCTGTCGATTGAGCAGCGTGCGCGCCCGCTGCGCCCGGATGTACTCGACCGCGGGAATGAACCGCGACGACCGGAACGTGTTCGGCCACGCGCCCGGACCTTGTTCGGTGAGTTCGTCGATGCCCTTGCTGCGTGTGAGGTCATCGAACGCCGCCGCCGCTTCGGCGCTCAGGATGAAGCCGAGCGCGTTCGCCGGAAACTCCGGCAGCGTCATCGGCTCGAGCTTCGCGCCGGCTCCGCGCAACACGTCGAGCGCCTCTTTCAGCAGCCGGTTGCGTTCCTCGGCACGCTGGCGCGCTTCCTCCGGGCTGACGCCGCCGCGTCCGCCACCGCCGCCGGGTCCGCCGATCGCGTCGAACTCGGTTGCGATGTAGCCGATCTTCAGGCTGCCGAGCGGTGTCTCGGGATTCCAGTTGAACGGCGCGTCCACACACGTCTCGTCGCGCCCGTCGCTGCCGTAGATCGCATTGAACACCAGCGCGCAGTCCTCGACGCTCCGGCACATCGGTCCGATCTTGTCCATGGTCCAGCTGAGCGCCATCGCGCCGTAGCGGCTGACGCGACCGTAGGTCGGGCGCAATCCGACGACGCCGCAGGTAGACGAGGGCGAGATGATCGAGCCGCGCGTTTCAGTGCCGATCGCGAAGGCGACGAGCCCGGCTGCGGTCGCAGAGCCTGGTCCGGCCGAGGATCCGCTGGAACTGTTGTCGGGCGACCACGGGTTCCGCGTCGATCCGCCAAACCACACGCCGCCCTGCGCGAGCGCGCCCATCGACAGCTTCGCCACCAGGACGCCACCCGCGTCGCGGAGACGCTCTACGATCGTCGCGTCGACTTCGGCGATCCGGTGCTCGTACGGCTTCGCGCCCCACGTCGTCCGGATTCCCTTGGTGTCGAAGAGATCCTTCACGCCGAAGGGAATGCCGTGCAGCGGACCGCGGTACTTGCCGGCCTTGATCTCGCGATCGGCGGTGGCTGCCTGCGCGAGCGCGAGCTCCTCGGTGAGCGTGACGACGCAGTGGAGCCGATCGCCGTATCGCTTCAGCCGGCCGAGATACATCTTCGTCAGGTCGGTGGAGGTGACCCGCTTGCTCTCGATCAAGGACGCGAGCACCGTGACCGGCTGGAAGGCCAGATCCTCGAGCGATCCGGGCGTCACCGGCACGGCCGGCGCCTTGGCGATCGCGATCTTTGCGCCGCGGGATGACTTGCCGGTCGGCTGCTTGCCGGGCAGGTACGGCCGGAAGGTGATCGCCGGTTCCGTGTCGAGCGGCACCGTGAGCTTGCGCAGCTCTTCGTAGCTATCGAGATTGCGGCTGACGCTCGCCGCTGCCATCTCATCTTCGGCGTCGGTGAAGGCCACTCCGTCGAGTTGTTCCGCGCACTTCAGCGCGTCCTTCCCGAAGCGCGGCGGTGCGCCGCCACCGCGTTGACCCTCGACGATTTTTGGCAGGGTGACGGTCGCGGCCACAGCTGCCGGCACGGCTTTGATGAAACGACGGCGTCCAATGGAATCCCTGGATTTGGGCATGAGTCCTCGGATGAATGATGTTTTGAGACTGCGTCATGTAGTGTCCGGCTTTAGCCGGACTTTTTCCACTCCAAAGCCGATAAGATTCCTGCATGCCTCCGGTCCGCCCCGTCAGCGCGCTTGATTCGGCCATCGCCGCGTTGACGGCGGGCACGCATCGCGATCCGTTCGCGATTCTCGGGCCGCACGACGGTGTCGTCCGTGCGTTTCAGCCGGCGGCGGTCTCCATGCAACTGCGGTTGGTCTCGAGCGGCGCGCTCCTCCCGATGATGAAGCGTCATCCGGCCGGCGTGTTCGAGGTCCGTTTCGATCAGGGCCAACCCGACGATCCGCCGGACTATCGCTTTCGAATCACGTTTCCCCACGATCACGTGATCGAGATCGACGATCCGTATCGCTACGGGCGCGTGCTGACGGACTTCGATCTGCACCTGTTCGGCGAAGGCACGCACAAGCGGGTGTTCGACAAGCTCGGCGCGCACCGGATCGTCGTCGGCTCCACGACCGGCGTCCACTTCGCGGTATGGGCGCCCAACGCTGACCGTGTCAGCGTGATCGGCGACTTCAACGGCTGGGACGGCCGAGTCCATCCGATGCGGTTGCTCGCCCCCGGGGGCGTGTGGGAGGTGTTCATCCCCGACCTCCCGGACGGCGAAAAGTACAAGTTCGAGATTCGCACCCGAACCGGCGCGATTCTGAAGAAGACCGATCCGTTCGCGCGGGCGTTCGAAGCGCCGCCGCAGTCCGCCGCGATCGTCCACGACACCTCGACTTATCGCTGGAACGATCAGGCGTGGGAGGCCTCGCGTCCAGCACGGGGCGCGTGGCTGGCGCAGCCGATGACGACCTACGAGGTGCACCTCGGATCGTGGATGCGCGTCCCCGAAGACCACGATCGTTTTCTCACGTATCGCGAGATGGCCGAGCGGCTGGTGCCGTACGTGAAGGAGATGGGCTTCACCCACGTCGAGCTGCTGCCGGTGATGGAGCATCCGTTCTCGGGCTCGTGGGGCTATCAGGTCCTCGGCTACTTCGCGCCGACTGCGCGTTTCGGCCCGCCCGAGGACTTCAAGCTGTTCGTGGACGCGTGTCACCAGGCAGGACTCGGTGTCATCCTCGACTGGGTGCCCGGGCACTTTCCCAAGGACGCGCATGGGCTCGCGCAGTTCGACGGCACCGCTTTGTTCGAGCACGAGGATCCGCGTCAGGGCGAGCATCAGGACTGGGGCACCCTGATCTTCAACTACGGACGCAACGAGGTCCGGAATTTCCTGTTGTCGAACGCGCTGTTCTGGCTCGAGGAGTATCACGTTGACGGCCTTCGCGTGGATGCGGTCGCGTCGATGCTGTACCTGGATTATTCGCGCAAGGCCGGCGAATGGATTCCCAATCGCTTCGGCGGTCGAGAGAATCTCGACGCGATCGGATTCCTGCAGCAGTTGAACAGCCTGACGCACGGTGAACATCCGGGGACGATCACCGCAGCGGAGGAGTCAACCTCGTGGCCCGGTGTCAGCCGGCCGGTGCACCTGGGCGGACTCGGATTCACATACAAATGGAACATGGGATGGATGCACGACATCCTCCAATACGTGCACGAGGATCCGATCCATCGGCGGTGGCACCACACGCTCGTCACCTTCTCGGCGCTGTACATGCACACCGAGAACTTCATCCTGCCGTTCTCGCACGACGAAGTCGTTCACGGCAAACGCGCGATGCTGGACAAGCTGCCTGGCGACGTCTGGCAGAAGCACGCCACGCTGCGGACGCTGTACGGATACATGTACAGTCACCCCGGCAAGAAGCTGCTGTTCATGGGCAGCGAGTTCGGGCAGTGGCGTGAATGGAACCACGATCGCAGCCTCGACTGGCACCTGCTGGACGATTTCGCCCACGCCGGGATGCGGCGCTACGTGCAGGATCTCAACCAGCTGTATGCGCGGCGAGCCCGCGCTGTACGAGCGCGACTTCGACCCGGGCGGCTTTCGCTGGATCGACTGCAACGACAACGAGAACAGCGTGGTGTCGATCGTCCGTTACGGCCGCGACGCCGGCGAATTTCTCGTCATGGTGTTCAACTTCACGCCGGTGCCGCGCGAGCGCTACCGGATCGGCGTGCCCGAGGCGGGGTCGTACGCCGAGCTGCTGAACAGCGACGCCGCTCTGTACGGCGGCGGCAATATCGGCAATGGCGGAGCAGTTCATACGGAACCGATCGCCGACCACGGCTTCGATCAGTCACTGCGCCTGACGATCCCGCCGCTCGGCTGCCTGGTGTTGAAGCGTCGCCGGTGAACTTCATCACGGAGTCACGAAGGCCACGAAGCTCACGAAGCATTATTCGTACAAGAATCTCTTCGTGATCTCCGTGTTCTTCGTGTCTTCGTGATAACGGCGCGTCAATTTCATGGCCTCCATTCGCAATTCCCGCGCTACCGCTGTCGCGCTCGTCACACTGGCGACCTTCACTGATATCGTCGCCTACTCGATCGCGGTTCCGGTACTGCCTGACCTGAGCCGCCGGCTCGGCGCGTCGCCGACGATGATCGGCTTCCTGTTCGCGTCGTTCGGCGTGACGTTGTTGACGGTGTCGATGCCGATGGGCGCGGCCTCGGATCGCATCGGCCGTCGCCTCCCCCTGGTCGGCGGGATGTTGGTGCTGGCCGCGGCGACCGTGCTGTTCGCGTTCTCGCGCACGCTGCCGTGGCTGTTTGCCGCACGGCTGGCGCAGGGCGCCGCCGACGCGGTCACCTGGGTGGTCGGCTTCGCGCTGATCGCCGATCTCTACATACAGGACGAACGCGGGCGGGTCATGGGTCTGGTGATGTCGGGCACCAATTTCGCGTTCATGTTCGGACCGACGCTCGGCGGGTGGCTGTACGAAGCCGGCGGCATGCAGTTGCCGTTCCTGTTCGTGGCCGCGCTGGCGATCGTGACCGCCGTCGCTTTCAGCTGGCTCGAGATTCCGGCCCATGGTCGATCGGTCGATAGCGTGCCGATTACGACCGTGCTTCGGGTGCCGGAGGTCGCGGCTTGCGCGGCCGCGGTGCTTGCCGCCGCCGCCACCATCACGATGCTCGAACCGGTGCTGCCGCTGTTTCTGTCGGCCAAGCTCGGGATTGGACCGACCCGCATCGGGTTCGTTTTCGGCGCCGGCGCCGTGGCCACGACCATCCTGCATCCCATTTACGGGCGCCTCGTGGACCGCTTCGGCGGACGCCGATTGACGATGGTGGGGCTGGCGCTGGTGGCGTGCGTGCTGCCGATCGTCAGCCGGATGTGGAGCTACCCGTCAGCGATCGCCTTGTTCGTGCTCGAAGCCGCCACCGTGGCGCTCATCATCACGCCATCGCTCGCGTACATGGCCGAGGCGACCTCAGCCGCCGGCGTCGGCTCGTTCGGGGTCGGCTACGGCATTTATAACGTGGCGTGGGGCGCCGGTTTGCTGGTTGGTCCCGCACTCGGCGGATTCCTGTTCGAGCGAATCGGCTTCGGACGCCTGACGCTGGCGTGGTCGCCGGCCCTCCTGATCGTCACCTGGCTGGTGTGGAGAGTACAATCGCACCGCTCACCTTGAGAGGAGATCCTATGCACCGGATTGGTACTGCTTCTGCTGTGGCCGTCATCGGATGTTTGCTGGCTTCCCAGGCCGTCCGCGCCGACGTGCGTGCGGATGAGAAGTCGCACACCGAGTTTGCCGGCGCCCTTGGACGCATCGTCAACATGTTCGGCGGAAAAGCCGCCAAGGAAGGCACGTCGTCAACTGTTGCCGTCAAAGGCGATCGCAAGGCCACCATCGGCGACCAGACCGGTCAGATCGTCGACCTGGCCGAGGAGAAGGTCTACGACCTGGACATGAAGAAGAAGACCTACAAGGTCACGACCTTTGCCCAGATGCGCCAGCGCATGGAAGACGCGAAGAAGAAAGCGCAGGACAACGCGCAAAAGGAAGAGGCCAAAGAGGCGAGCAAGCCGAGTTCGGCGCCGCCCGAGAACAACATCGACATCGACTTCGACGTGAAGGACACCGGCCAGAAGAAGGTGATCAACGGGTTCGACACCCACGAAGTCGTGATGACGATCACGCTGCGCGAAAAGGGCAAGAAGCTCGAAGAAAGCGGCGGTATGGTCCTGACGTCGGACATGTGGCTGACGCCGAAGATCGCCGCGATGAAGGAGATCCAGGACTTCGACATCCGCTACGCCCAGAAGTTGTTCGGACCGATGGTCGCCGGCGCGTCCGCTGACGAAGTGGCCGCGGCCACCGCCATGTATCCGCTGATGGCGCCGGCGCTGGCGAGGATGCGAACCGAAGGCACGAAGATGAACGGCACCTCCATCTCCACGGTAACGACGATGGATGGCGTGAAGTCGGCCGAGCAGGTGGCCCAGGAAGCACAGGCGAAGCAGGCGGACAGCACATCGTCGACGAAAACACCGGCGACGGTCAGCGGCCTGATGGGGGCGTTTGCGAAGAAAGCCGCGGCCAAGAAAATGGCGGCGGGCGGTGACGATGCCAGCGGCCCGCGCTCGACGGTGATGACCAGCACCACCGAAGTGTTGAAGGTCGTGACCGAGGTCTCGCCGGCGGACGTCGCGGTGCCGGCGGGCTTCAAGGAGAACAAGTAGGGCATGCTCAAATTGGTGACGCCGCTCGTCGCTGTTTCGGCCGTGGTCGTGCTTTCAGCGCAGGCCCCGGCAACAAAGAAGCCGGCGCCGGCGGAGTCCATCGAAGTCCGCGCGGCTCGCATTCAGAGGCAGGCCATCATCGTCGACACCCACATCGACACGACGCAGATGCTGGGGCGTCCCGGCTGGGACTTCATGGAGCGGCACCAGCCGGTGCCGGACAAGGACGAGAATCAGGTCGATCTGCCGCGGATCAGGGAAGGTGGCCTGAGCGCTGCCTTCTTTTCGATCTACATGCCCGGTACGGTCACGGGTCCCGAAGCGGTGAAGCGCGCGCTCGTGATGATCGACAACGTCCACCGCCTGGCCGAGCAGCATCCGGACCAGATCGTTTTGGCGACGACTGCGGCGCAGGTGCGGTCCGCAAAGAAGGCGGGCAAGTTCGCGGCGCTGATGGGCATGGAAGGCGGGCACATCATCGACGACAACTTGTCGGTCCTGCGCGACTATCAGCGGCTGGGCGTTCGCTACCTGACGTTGTCGCACAGCGTGAACACCAACTGGAGCGACTCGTCCGGCGACAAACCGGTCCACAACGGCCTGACCGATTTCGGCAAGGACGTGGTGCGCGAACTGAACCGCCTCGGGATGATGGTTGACATCTCCCACGTGGCCGACAAGACCTTCTGGGATGCGATGGAGACGAGCAAGGCGCCGCTGGTGGCGTCGCATTCCTCGATGCGCGCGTTGTCGGGGCATCCGCGCAACATGACCGACGACATGGTGAAGGCCCTGGCGGCGAAGGGCGGCGTCGTGATGATCAACTACTACACGGAGTTCCTCTCGGACGATCTCTATCAGGCGATCCTGAAGAAAGTGCCGCCGGCGGAACAGCCCCGCGTGTCGTGGGAGCGGATCGTGGATCACATCGATCACGCGGTCAAGCTGGTGGGCGCGACGCACGTCGGACTCGGCTCCGACTTCGACGGCTCGACGGTGCCGGACGGCATGGAGGACGTTTCGAAGCTGCCGAAGATCACCGCCGCGCTGCTCGCGAAGGGATATTCGGAGACCGACGTCAGGAACATCCTCGGCGAGAACATCCTCCGTCTGCTCGACCAGGTCGATCAGGTCGGTCGTCAATTGCGCGGCGAGCATTGATCGCAGGGCGGCCGGTGCCGCCCTTCCTGCCGGTTCCGCCAGTCACACAATCTCCATCATCCACCCCATCAATACCTCGCGATTCGTGACGTCGCGTGACGCCGTACGACATCGCAAGACATTGACCACTTCCTTCTCGAATTCTTGCGCGAACACTACGGGACCGTCCCTTATGCGAGCGCTACGATCGAGAGGTGAACATTTCCGCGCTTTTCATCAAGCGGCCGATCGCCACCAGCCTGCTGATGCTCGGCATCGCGCTGTTCGGCATCATCGCGTATCGCGCCCTCGGCGTCAGCGACCTGCCCAACGTCGATTTCCCGACCTTGAACGTCGGCGCCGGACTGCCCGGCGGCGACCCGGGCACGATGGCCTCGGCGGTGGCGAGCCCGCTCGAGCGTCAGTTCACGACCATCGCCGGCCTCGACGAGATGACCTCGTCGAGCTCCACTGGCAGCTCGAACGTCACGCTGCAGTTCGACCTCAATCGCGACATCGACAGCGCGGCGGTTGACGTGCAGACCGCGATCGCCGCGGTGATGCCGCTGCTGCCGGCCGGCATGCCGGCGCCGCCGTCGTTCCGCAAGTTCAACCCCGCCGATCAGCCGATCATGTTTCTCGGCCTCACCTCCGATGTGGTGCCGATGTATGTGCTCGACGATTACGCCGAGACGATGATCGCGCCGCGCATCTCGATGGTCAGCGGTGTCTCGCAGGTGCAGGTGCAGGGCGCGCAGAAATACGCCGTCCGCGTTCAGGTGGATCCGAACCGGCTGCACGCGCAGGGGATCGGCCTCAACGAGATCAACTCGGCGCTGCAGAACTGGAACGTCAACACCCCGACCGGACAGCTGTTCGGCAGGGACGCGACCTTCAACATCAAGGCCGAAGGTCAGTTGATGAACGCCGATGCGTTCAAGCCGATCATCGTCTCCTACAAGAACGGTGCACCGGTCAGGCTCAGCCAGGTTGCGACCGTGCTCGACAACGTCGAGGACAACAAGAACGCGTCGTGGCTCTATACCAAAGCCGCCGCGCGTCGCGCCATCAACCTGCAGGTGATGCGTCAGCCGGGCAGCAACACCATCGAGGTGACCGACGCGGTTCGGGCGCTGCTGCCGTCGTTCGAGTCTGAGCTGCCACCCGCGGTGCACCTGACGATTCGCGGCGATCGGTCGAAGAACATCCGCGAGGCTTTCAGCGACATTCAGTGGACGATGCTGATCACGCTGATCCTCGTGGTGCTGGTGATCTTCGCGTTCCTGCACAGTGGCTCGGCCACGCTGATCCCGGCGCTGGCGCTGCCGTTCTCCATCTTCGGCACCTTCGCGGTGATGCAGGTGCTCAATTTCACGCTCGACAACCTCTCGATGATGGCGCTGATTCTGTCGATCGGCTTTGTCGTGGACGATGCCATCGTGATGCTCGAGAACATCGTGCGTCACATGGAGCGTGGAGAGACGCCGCTCGAGGCGTCGCTGTCGGGTTCCAAGGAAATCGGCTTCACCATCGTCTCGATGACCGTCTCGCTGGCAGCGGTGTTCATCCCGATTCTGTTCATGAGCGGCATCCTCGGCCGCCTGTTCCGCGAATTCGCGGTCACCATCACCGCGGCGATTCTCATCTCGGGCATCGTCTCGGTGACGTTGACGCCGATGCTGTGCAGCCGCTTCCTGAGCGCGGCGTCGCTCCACAGCAAGGGACGATTCGCGCGGTTCATGGAGAATCTGTTCCAGCGCACCTACCGTTTCTATGAGTGGAGTCTGCGCGGTGTGCTCAACCACCGCCCGATCATGCTCGGCGTGTTCGTCGTCGTCCTGGTTGCGACCGTGGCGATGTTCGAGATCGTGCCGAAGGGATTCATTCCCGATCAGGACAACGACTCGCTCAACATCAACGTGATGGCGGCGCAGGGCACCTCGTACTACGACATGGTGGACTACACCGGCAAGATCGCCGCGATCATCAACGCCAATCCCAACGTCGATACCTTCTTCGCGAGCACCGGCGGCGGCATGGGCTCGATGAACATGGCGCGCTTCAACCTGCAGCTGAAGCCACGGCGTCAGCGGCAGTTGAGCGCCGCCGAGGTCGCTCAAGTGATTCGGCCGCAGCTGCTCCGCTTTCCCGGATTCCGTGCGTTCGTCAGCCTGCCGCCCGCGATTCAAATCGGAGGCCGCTCCGGCAACAGCGCCTATAACCTGACCGTGCAGAGCGCCGATACCTCGATCCTGTACGACTGGGCGGCCAAGCTGGAAACCGCGATCGCCGACCTGCCCGAGCTGCAGGACGTGTCCGACGACCTGCAGATGAAGAGTCCGCGCGTGAACATGGTGATCGACCGCGACACTGCCGCGGCCGTCGGCTTGAACGCCAGCGACATCGAAGGCGCGCTGTACGACGGCTTCGGTCCGCAGTGGGCGTCCACCATCTACGGCAGCGCCGCGCAATACAAAGTGTTGCTCGAGCTCGATCCGCGTTATCAGGAACATGCCGACTCGCTCGAGAAGATCGCGTTCAAGACCTCCAGCGGCACACTCATCCCGTTCGAGTCGGTGGTGTCGCTGAAGGAAACGGTCGGGCCGCAGTCAGTGAATCACGTCGGTCAGCTGCCGGCGGTGTCGTTGTCGTTCGGCCTGCGGCCTGGCGTGTCGCTGGGAGCAGCAGTCGATCACATCAACAAAGTCGCGTCCGCGTTGCTGCCGCCGACGGTGACGACTGAATTTCAAGGTTCGGCGAAGACGTTTCAGCAGTCGATGTCCAATCTCGGTCTGCTGCTGTTTGTCGCCATCGGCGTCGTTTACATCGTGCTCGGGATGCTCTACGAGAGCTACATTCACCCGATCACGATTCTCTCCGGGCTGCCGTCGGCCGGACTCGGGGCGCTGGTCACGCTCTACGTGTTCGGTGATCAGCTGAACATCTACTCGTTCGTGGGGTTGATCATGTTGATCGGCATCGTCAAGAAGAACGCGATCATGCAGATCGATTTCGCGCTCGAGGCCGAGCGGCACCACGGCAAGACGCCGGCGGAAGCGATCTTCGAGGGCTGCCTGGTCCGCTTCCGCCCGATCATGATGACGACGATGGCGGCGCTGCTGGGGGCGATTCCGATCGCGCTCGGCTACGGCGCCGGCGGGGAAGCCCGGCGTCCGCTCGGTCTCGCGGTGGTCGGCGGGCTGATGGTGTCCCAGCTCATCACGCTGTACCTGACGCCGGTCGTCTACACGTACATGGCGGCTATTCCGCTCGTTTCTCGATCCTCTTCCACTGGTCGTCTGATACCGGCATCACCGACAGGCGCCCAATCCTGACCAGGGCGAAGTCGGCGAAGTACGGGTCGGCTTTGATCTCCTTCAGCGTGACCGGCCGCGCCAGCTTCCTGACCGGTCCGACATCGACGACCGCCGCCTTGCCGTCCGGATCGTCGGGATCAGGATAGGCGTCCGCCAGCGCTTTGGCGATGCCGACGATCTGCTTCTCGTCGCCGGTGTGGTAGTAGAAGATGCGGTCGCCCTTCTTCACCGCGTGCAGGTTGCGCTGCGCGACCGGGTTCCTGACACCACTCCAGACCGTCTTCTTGTCCTTCACCAGCGCATCGAAGTTGTAGTTCGACGGTTCCTCTTTGAATAGCCAGTTCATGCCGGCATTCTACCGCCGCTCGGGACGCTCGGTCGTGGCTGCGGCCTGAATGGCCGAGGCCTGGGGCTTTCGCCAGGCGAGAAGCATCTGCTTTGCAAACGGCCGGATCGGGCTCCGCAGGTACAAGGACACCAGCAGCCGCGCCTTGGGTGCGCGACTCCGCATCGAGAACGGGATGTATCGCGGAACGATCGACGAGGAAGTGAACCCCTCGGCGACGAAAAAATCGCGCAGGCTGTTGTGCGTGAAGACGAACACGTGGGTGTAGTCGTCGAAGTACTCGCGGTAACAGTAGTAGTAGTTCGGCTGGATGGCGACCAGTTGTCCGCCGGGCTTGAGAATGCGCCGGACCTCGGCGGCAGTCCGCGTCAACTGTTCGCGGGTCAGGTGTTCGAAGAGGTTGCTGGCGATGACGGTGTCGACACTGTTGTCCTCCATCGGGAGGGCGGCTTCACTGGACTGGACGAGGGCCTCGACGCCGGTTGCGGCGTACTGTGCGAAGTCCGGGTTCAAATCGACGGCAATCCGTCGCCGCGCCTTCACCTGGTTGATGCAGTGGCAGTACCCGGCGCCGAGCTCGACGACCACGGCATCCGGCGACACCAGCCGGCGCCGAGCCAGGTCGCGTACGATTTCGCCCCAGACGACATCCCGACGATGATCGTAGGTGAATCGCGATTCGTAGTAGCCCGCCGGTGATGCCATTGGCCGAGACATGCTAACCCACAAGCGACGGACCGTTGAAATGCGCACCATGCTGCTGAAGGACCGGATCGCGCCAGGGGTACGCGTCCTCCTCGTCGGCATCAATCCGGGCATCCGCTCGGCGACGATCGGTCATCATTTCGCCGGCTACTCCAATCGTTTCTGGAAGCTGCTCCACGAATCGCGGCTGATCCCCGAAGCGATTCAGAGCGAGGACGACGGCCGGTTGCCGGAGTGGGGCTTTGGCATCACCAACCTGATCGCCAGGGCAACTCCCGGGATCGACACGCTCGCGCGTGACGAGTACGTGACCGGCGAGCGGATCCTGCGCCGGAAAGTACGGCGGTTGAAGCCGGAGGTCGTGGCATTCATCGGCGTCACGCTGTTCCGCTCGGTCTTTGGCATCAGGCCGAAACAGCGCGTGGCGCTCGGACCGCGCCCCGAGTTGTTCGAAGGCGCGAAGGTGTTCGTCCTGCCCAATCCGAGCGGCAGAAACGCGAATTTCAGCTACGCGGAGATGCTCGCCGCGTTCCTCGCACTCCGCGAATCGCTCGACCGAGGCTGAGTAGCTCTGAATTCTCTGGGGTTTCGCTGTGGCGCGACCCTTTCAGGGTCGCGTGACTTGCGGGCCTGACAGGCCCGCACTACACGGCTCGAAGCTGCGCTAGCCGCGCTCGAGGCGCCGGCCGATGCGGGTGAGCGGAAACATCAGGGCGAAGGCCCACGGGCCGAAACCCGGCGCCGCCACATTGATCGGGATCGCGGTCAATGCGACAGCCATCAGCGAAAACGTGCGGAACCGCGCGCCGTGGTAGAACCGCGACGGCACTTCGCCGGCCCACAGTTCGGGGTGGTGGCACAGATACCGCACCAGCAGCAGCGAGAACACCGCCAGCAGGATCATGTGGGTGGAGTAGGCGATCTGCGCGAACAGCAGGGTGCCGTATTCGCCCGCCAGCGCTGAAGTAAACGGCATCAGGCTGACGAGACCGAGGTAGACGAGCATCAACCATGTCATCGGCTCGTTCACTCGTCCCACGAAGTGAAATAAGCGGCTCTGGGTCGTCCAGAAGATCGCGAGCACGAAGAAGCTGATCGCCCAGGCCAGGAACGTCGGGAGCTGCCGGATCACTTCGTCGCCGAGCTGCGCCGACGTCGTGACGCCGTGGTTCGGCACCTTCAGCTCGATGACGAGCAGCGTCATCGCCACTGCGAAGATGCCGTCCGACAGCGCTTCGAGGCGGTGCTTCGACAGCAGCGACGCCGGAGACGGGATGCTCACGCCTGGTACGCCGTCGATCCTCCCACGACAGTACGCACGATCTGGATGTCCTTGATCTTCTCCGGATCGACGGTGTGCGGATCGTCAGCCAGGATGACGAAGTCCGCCAGCTTTCCCGGCGTGATCGATCCCTTGATCGCTTCCTCGCGCGACGCGAAGGCGCCGTTGATGGTGTTGATCGTGATCGCTTCGTCCACGCTGATGCGCTGGTTCAGGCCCCAGGTCTCGCCATCCCAGCCGCGCCGCGTCACCATGCCCTGGATGCCCATCAGCGGCGCGAACGGTCCGGGACTGAAGTCCGACCCTGCGGCGGCGGGGATGCCGGCGTCGAGGAACGAGCGGAAGGCCATGCTCCGCTTCATCAGGTCTTCCCCATAGAAGTGGAACTTGTCGGTGTTGTAGTACGCGTAGGTGGTGAACACCGCAGGTATCGTACCGGTGGCCTTGATCCGCCGGATCAGATCGTCGTTGACCAGCGTGCAGTGCGTGATCTTTGGTCGTGAATCCGGCCGCGGGAACAGCTTCTGCGCGCGCTCGACGGCGGTCAGCACCATGTCGATCGCCACGTCGCCGTTGGCGTGACAGTTGGTCTGGATCCCAGCGCGGTGGACGCGCTCGATCCAGGCATTCAAGTCGTCCTGGGTCTCGGTCACATTACCTTTGTAGGGTGGTGTAATCCCCACATACGGCACGCTCAGCGCCATCGTCCGCTCCGAGAACGAGCCGTCGACGGTGTGCTCCGAGGTGGCGCCGAAACGGATCCATTCGTCGCCGAACCCGGTGGCGATGCCGCCGTTGATCATCGATTCCAACACCCTGCCACTGGCCTCGTAGCTGACGCGATGCAGGAGATCGCCGCGCTGGCGCACCTGCTGCAGGGCGAACAGGTCGCCGCCTTCGTGGTGGACGCTGGTCAGCCCGTAGCGGACGAATTGCTTCGAGATGAACGCCAGGCCGTCACGCTCGCGCTGCTGCGTCTGCTCCGGCGTGAATTTCTCGCGCGTGCCCGCCTTGCCGAACACGCCGCGGGCTCGGTCGGTGACGCGGCCGTTGAGATCGCCCTGCTCGTCGCGATCGAACGTGCCGCCCGGCGGATTCGGCGTGTCCTTTGTGATGCCGGCCATCTCGAGCGCCTTGGTGTTGTAGAACGACGTGTGGCCGCCGCGATGCTGGACCACGACCGGATGATCCTTCGACACTTCGTCCAGGTCGTGCACGTTCAGCTCGCGCTTGTCTTTCACTTTGGTGTCGTCGAAGAAATACCCTTCCACCCAGGTGCCGGGCGGCAGTTCCTTCGACTTCGCGCGCAGCTTGTCCACGATGCTGCGGATGGTGACGAACTCCACCTCGTAGGGATTGCCGACGAGGACGTCGTAGAGCAGCACCGTGCCGGTCGCGTGGTTGTGGCAATCGGTGAACCCCGGAACCACGACCATCTGCTTCGCGTCGATGGTCTGGGTGTTCGGACCCGCCAGCGCCTTGATGTCGGCAGTGCTGCCGACGGCGAGGAAGCGGTTCGCCTTCACCGCGAACGCTTCGGCCCGCGGCATTCGTCCGTCGACGGTGTAGACCCTGGCGTTGATGACGATGAGATCGGCTTGCGGCGAATCGTTCGCGGCTGGGCGTCCCGCCTGAGCCGGCGCCGCTGCCGCGCGCGCGCTCAACCAGGGTGCCGCCGCCAGTCCGGCAAAGCCGCCGGCGGTTCGACTGACAAATTCTCTGCGCGATTGCCGTTGTTTCTTCATCGCTCGACCTCGTTGCGGGCACCGGCGACCTGCCGGCTGTGCGCGATTCTAGCGCCGTTTCCCCTTACGTTGTAGCGCGGGCCTTTCAGGCCCGCATTGCTCTCAGAACCGTGTAGTGCGGGCCTTTCAGGCCCGCGTCGCACGCGACCCTGAAAGGGTCGCGCTACACGGCCGGCTAAAACCGGCCACTACGTTCGTGCTAAGGCCGACCATTGCAGCCGCCCTGTGGTTGAATGAGAGCGTGGGAGGCTGGATGCTCAAGCGATTCGCCAGGACGACGATGACGACGGTGGCGATCTGCTCTGTGCTGGCGATGGCCCGTGTCGAAGGCCAGCAGAACGGAGCGAAGACGCACGATTTCACCGGAACGGTTGAAAGCGTCGACCTGGGTGCCCACACCGTGATGGTCAACGGCGAGAACGTCCCGGGCTGGATGGCCGCGATGACGATGGCGTTTCGCGTTGACAAGGCCGAGGTGCTCGGGCAACTGAAGAAGGGCGACCGCATTGCCGCGACGGTGCGCGACGGCGACACCTCGACGCTCTACAACGTTCGCGTCGTCTCGGCGGCATCCACGACTGCGCCGGTGGGCGATCTCCCGGCGCTTTCGTACGTGTGTTTGTCTCCGGGCGAGGAGTCAGTCCTCGATGACAAGCCGGGGAAGTGTCCGAAGTCCGGTGCGGCGCTGGTCCCCCGCCGGTTCGTCACCGCGTATTCGTGTCTGCGGGTGCAGCTGATCCGCGAAGGTCCCGGGACCTGTCCGGTCGACAAGACGCCGCTGGTGCCGATTACCGCGGCGCTGATTTTCACCTGCAAGGGCGAGCCGGCGGTTCGCGAGCTGACGCCGGGCTCGTGTCCCGATGGCAGCGCGCGAATCAAGTCGTACGAACGAGTGCCACACGGCGATCACAATCCCCGCCACGGGGGCCTGTTGTTCATGGCGGCGGATCAGTGGCATCACGTCGAAGGCACGTTCGTCGAGCCGAACGTCTTTCGCGTCTATTTCTACGACGATCTGACCCGACCGATTCCTGCGGAATTCTCCGGTACGGTGGCGAAGGCCGACAGCAACGGGCAGGAGAGCGGCGCGCCCGTCAAGCTCGCGCGCGGTCCGGCGGTCAGCACGCTCGAAGTAGCGATCGCCGGAGCGACGCTGCCGCTGAACCTGAAGCTGCGCATTGCGTTCACGCCCGGCGCCACGCCGCAAGCCTTCGACTTCACGTTTTCCGGCTACTCGAAGGATCGGTGAGCCTATCGAACCGGCCGCGCCTTCGGCGGCGCGGTGGACGAGCCTTTGGCCCGCGCCGGTTCACCGTCCATGAATCGGTTGCAGCCGCTGTCGCCGGAGACGCGCAGGCGAAACGGCTGCAGTTTTTCGTCGATGCACAAACCGAGTGTGTGCGCGCTCGTTCTCGCTCGAGGCTCGAGCTGCCACCACTTGCACTCCGAGCACAATCCCCAACGTGACTTGGCCATGGCTGCGATCCATCAAGGATCGTGCCAGTGACGGAAATAACCGACCGCAAGAACTATCAAGCGGGTCGTGTGCCGACCGGGCATGATCGATCGTCATGAACGTGACGGCCAAGGCGCTGTGGTATGTCGAAAGCCATCTGAGCGGAGACAACTCTCTCGAGGCCATCGCTGACTCGGTCGGGGTATCGCGATTTCATCTTTCGCGGGCGTTCGGCCTGAGCGTCGGTTGCGCGCTTGCCTCATACGTGCGCGCGAGGCGTCTCAGCGAAGCGGCCCGGCGGCTCGCCGACACCGCCCCGGACATCCTAACCGTCGCGCTCGATGCCGGCTACGGATCCCACGAAGCGTTTACCCGCGCCTTCCGCCAGCAGTTCGAGCTGACACCCGATGCTGTGCGGGAACGCAGGTCTGTCGCAGGACTTCATCTTCAGGAGCCAATCCGAATGACTGATAGCACATCAGCGTCGATCAATCCGCCCCGGATCGTTCGCGGGGACGACCTGCTGATCTTCGGCCTCAGCCAGCGATATCAGCGGAGCAACGCCGGCATTCCGTCGCAGTGGGATCGCTTCCTGCCGCATCTCGGGCACATCGCACATCAGGCGGGTGATGAAACCTACGGCGTCATCTGCAACACAGATGAGAGCGGAAGCATCGACTACATCTGCGGCGTTCGCGTGAGCGAGTTCCCGTCACATCCCAGCGAGTTCGCGCGCCTGCGAATCCCGCCACAGACCTACGCCGTCTTCGATCACCGCGAACACATCTCGACGGTGTCGGCCAGGTGGCAGGCGATCTGGAATCACGCCCTCGCTGACGGCGGTCTCCGAGCCAGTGACGGCCCCGCGTTCGAGCGATATGGCAAGTCGTTCGACGCCCGCACCGGGCTCGGCGGCCTGGAACTCTGGGTGCCGATCGAGCCGTGAACGCGGTTCAGCGTCATTGCTTCGGCAACGCGAACGCGATGATCTCGTCGTTGGTCACTTGCGATCCGGTCAGCCCGCCGCCGGTGCTGACCACGGTGACGAACTGCCGCCCGTCGGCTCCCTGGTAGGTGATCGGCGTCGTTTCGATCGACGAGGACAGCTTGATCTCCCAGAGCTTCTCGCCGGTGGCAGTCGCGAAGGCGCGGAACCTGAAATCGTCGGTTCCGCCAACGAACGTGAGGCCGCTCGCGGTCAGCACGACGCCGCCGGAACTTGGACGACCGGTGTCCTGCATGCCCGGCCGGCAGCACGTCGGAGACGCCGAGCGTCTTGCGATAGGCGATATCGCCGGTGTCCATGTTGACCGCGACCAGTTCTCCCCACGGTGTCGGGCCGCACAGCAGGTGCCGATCCGGATCGCCGAAGCGCCGAGTGCCGGCGAGCGGTCCGGAATTGGCGTAGGAACCGTCATCGCGCTTGACGAGGCGCATCGGCTGAAAAATATTGCTGGTGTTCGAGATGAACAGATGCAGCTCCGGATCGTACGACGGTCCCCAGAAGTTGATGCCGCCGGCCGGACCCGGAGGCGAGATGCTGTACTGGTTGAGCGCAATCGGCATGAACGGTCCGCCCAGCTTCATGTTGTTGTCGTCAACCAGGTGTTCGCAATACGACTGATGCTGCGGCTCGCCTTTGTAGAGATTGTTGCGGGCGATCGTGTTCTGCGCCAGCGGCTCGGGCTTGACCGGGAACGGCTGCGTCGGAGACGCCTGCTCGCCGGGCACCTCGCTTTTCGGCACCGGGCGCTCCTCGATCGGGAAGATCGGTTTGCCGGTGACGCGGTTGAGTGTGAACATCAAGCCGGTCTTGTTGACGATGATGACCGCGGGCACGAGCTGTCCGTCCCGGCGCAGATCGACGAGCAGCGGCGCCGACTGCGTGTCGTAGTCCCAGATGTCATGGTGCACGAGCTGAAAATGCCAGAGATACTTTCCGGTGTTCGCGTCAACCGCGACGACTGACGACGAGAACAGATTGTCGCCGGGGCGGTCGATGCCGACGCGGTCGTTGTTCGGCGCGCCGAGCGGCATGTAGAGGATGCCGCGCTCTGCATCGAGTGAGGTGTAGCCCCAGACGTTGACGCCGGATCGGTTCTTGGTGCTGTCGCTGCCCCAGGTGTCGTAGCCGAGTTCCCCCGGCCGCGGCACCGTATGGAACGTCCACACCAGCTTGCCGCTCCTGGCGTCCCACGCACGCGTGTCGCCCGCCGGTCCCGCGCCGCCGTTGGAGCCGCCTGGCCCTTCACCCGTGCCCGCGCCCGTGATGATGAGATCCTTGTAGATGGTGGGTGACGACAGCAGCGAGTACGCGGCGTTCATCCCGGTCTGCATGACCGCCGGCGTCTTGAGCGTGATCAGGCCGTTCTCGCCAAACCATTCGTTGAGCGTGCCGTCCGCCGCCTTCAGCGAGTACAGCTTGCCCGTCGTGGATCCGAACATGATCGAAGGCGGTAGCGCGGGAACGCCGCCGCCCGGCCAGTACGCGACGCCGCGCTTCGCCGGCACTTCATTGTTGGGAAGCTGATATCGCCACTTCTCGACGCCGGTCGTGGCGTCGAGCGCGATGATGGTGCCGTACGGCGATGCGAGGTACATCGTGTTGCCGATCACGATGGGAATGGCTTCGTCCTCCCGCATCGGGCCGGTATAGCCGGCGGGCTTGAGGTGGATGCTCCAGACGCGCTGCAGCGTGCCGACGTTTTGTCGCGTGATCTGGGTGAGCGGGCTGTAGCGATTGGCGGTCTGATCGTAGTTGGTGCTGGGCCAGTCGGTGGCGCCGCGCGGGGTGTCCGCGATGCCCGCGGCGGCGGCCGCCGCCACAACTGACGCAAGGGTGATGACGCCGGCGAGTCTCGAGGCTGATACAGCCATGATGCCGCTCCCGGGCAATGCCGCCCCGTGGCGGCTCCGCGTTGGCGGCATCATAGTCCACATCGTCTGCCCGGACTCGAACACGACGCCGGCCGATCCGGCCGGACTACAGGTGCTGGTTCCCGTCAGTCGCGGTGGCCAGCTGCGTCCGCGTTACCTCGATCGACAACGGCCGGGACAGAGTCTGATAGACGACGCAATAACGTTCGGTCAGACGCTGGAGCGTGTCGAGCTGTTCCTGCGACGCGTCGGTGTCGATGTCGAATGTGAGTCGGATCGCCTGAAATCCCACTGGGGCCTCCTTCGAAACCCCGAGCGTTCCGCGGAAGTCCAGGTCCCCTTCGACGTTGACGGCTCCGCCTCTGAGATTGACGCCAATGGCAGTAGCGACGGCGCTCAACGTCACCCCGGCGCACGCGGCCAGCGCCTCGAGCAGCATGTCGCCTGAACAGGCGAGGGCGCCGGTGCCGCCAGTGGCCGGATGCAGACCTGCCTTGACGAGGGCGCGTCCTGTCTGCACGCTGCACGAAATTCCGTCGCCAATCTCTCCGCGCGCGGTCAAGGTGACGAGCGCCGCCGCCGGCTCGTCTCGGTACTTGTCTTTCAACGGCGCCTGCAGCGCCCGGAGGTCGTCAGTGTTCATGTTGATCTCTCCCTGACCGCCGATTCGTAGTCGTTGGTCGTCGCCCGCGTGGTGTTCGACGACGCCCGGGCATCGTCGAAGACGATTGTACGACCGTCGCGGACGCTTCCAGCTCGGCTTTCGATTCGGCGTGGCGCGACCCTTTCAGGGTCGCGTGAGACGCGGGCCAGAAGGGCCCGCGCTATCGGTGAAAGGAAAGGTGCGTCAGGGTGTTTCGATGCTGTAGGCCGTGATGCGCCAGGCCTCGGGGTCTTTCTGCCACAGCATCCGCAGGACGGGCGCCTCGCCGCCGGCTGTCTTGAACCGTACGGTCATGCCGAACGCGTTGCCGTACTCGGGCTGCAGGTCGCCGTTGAAGGTGCCGCCGCGGGCGCGGAAGGAGCAGTCGGACGCTTCTGAGAGGGCCACCGGCAGGCTGCCAAGCGCGAACGTCCGTGAGTAGCGATGTTCCATCACACGTACGGACGGATGGACCGGCTGGACGCCCTCGACGATTTCATCGACGCTGCGCCGTTCGCCGATACGGTCGCCGGCGCTTGCGAGATTGGCGCGGATCTTCCGCCCGGCGTCCTCGAGAGAGGTGGCCGCCGGCTGATCGGGACCCCGGACCAGGTCGTAGCACGCGTACGCCTTCGGCGACACGTACTCGAAGGCGGCGTCGTAGTCCTTGTGAAGCAGCCAGCTCTCGAGGAAGCCGCGCGCCGCCGCCACCAGCGTGTCGTCGGCTTTGATCCTCACCGTCTTGACGGCGGGCGACAAATCCCGCTGCTCGTGATCGTCGCCGCCTGGTTCCGCCTTCCACGAGACGATCTTCCAGTAGTCGTCCTCGCGAGTCCACAACAAGGCGATGGAATGTTCCCTGCCGGCCGGCGTGTTGACGTTGAAGATCGCCCCGAAATAATTGCCGTAGCGCCGACGGGACTTCTTCGGATCGTCCAGCCGCAGCCGGCTCTCGCAGTTGAAGGCCATCGCCACATCGTCGGGTACCGAGTAGATGACGTACTGCGCGTGGTGCGGCTGTTTGACGACCCGCAGCGCGGGAAGCGTCAGCCGGACGCCGACGGTCAGGCCCTCGAGCGAGGTGTGGGGGCCGAGCGCATCGTACGCGGCCTTCAGGTTCCCGCTCATGATGAACGGCGCGGTGCCGCGATCGACTGCGAACGGATCGTCGCTGTCCTCGGTCAGGCAGGCGTAGGAGCGCGGCGAGACGTAGGCCATGGCCTCGGGCACATTGCCCTCGATCAGCCACGCTTTCAGGAAGTCTGCCATCATCACATCCACGTCCTGGTCGCCGATGCGCGGCGTCCGCGGCAGGATCTGCGAGCGATTGTCGGGCACGTTGTCGGACGACCCGTTCAAGCCGATGCCGAAAAAGTTACGCCACCAGTTCTGAAACCCGTTCCAGCGGCCGGTGTGGCGGTCGTAGTTGTTGCCGGCCCGCACGTCGGAGTTCGCCGCGGTCAGATGGCCGTTGAAGAGCGCCGCCGGAAAGCTCGAGGAGCGGTAGTCCACGTCGATGTCGGCTCGCCGGCCGTCGAGCGCGATCGAGAACTGAATGGACGGCGCGCCGCCGTTCTGCCGGTAGTTGATCGGGTAGCCGTGGTGATAGACCGTGTTGTCGCCCTCGCGCTTGAACTCCTGAGAGCGGCTGAGCCGATCGATGGTGCCCTCCTTGAGCACGGCGTACATCCGGAACTGATGGTCGCCCGAGGCGTTGTCGATCTGCCCGTGAATCGATTCGACGTGCTCGATCAGGTCGAGCGCGTCACCCAGGCGTTGCCCAGAGGCATCGGACAGCGTCGTCCGCTCGAGCGCGTAGGTGATGGCGTCGAAGGTGGTCCTCGACGACATCGCGACGTGCTCGTCATAGAACGGCCCCGGTTCCGGCTTCGTGTTGGTGACCGCAGCGTAGCGCAGCACGAAGTCGTCCACGAGGTGCTGGCGGCGTGGGTCCAGCGCCGAATAGGAACCGCCAAACTGTGCGGGCGGTGGCTGAGCGGCAGGCGCCTGCTGCGCGGACGTGATGTTGCGAGGCACGGCCATCAGCGCCGCAGCCAGCAACGAGGCCGCGACGACGCGCGTACGGCGATCAGGTTTCGTATTCACATGGAAGCTCGGCGAGCGCGGAATCCCGCGCTCGCCAGGAGGCTTACTTCGGCGCGGTGCCGGTCACAGTCATTTTCGACGAGAGCTCGGTGTGCGGCTGTTCGACGATCTTGGTGGCCGATACCTTCATGCCCTGCTTGAGCTCGGCGACTGACGCCGGTTTGCCGTCGACGACGAACTTGAATGACGCGGGGACGTGGTACTCGTGGTTTTCGCCGTTTTCCAGCGTCAGGACCACGTAGTTGCCCTGGACCCATGCCACGGTGCCGCTGAGCGAGCTGGTCGTGCGAACGGTCACTGGCTGTGTCGTCGTCAACACCGTGGCGGTAAGGACGGTGCCACGCTTGATATCACCGACGTGTTTAATCTGACCGTCGATGTCGAATTCGCGATCTGCCGGCACGATGAACACGCGGTACTCGCCATGCGGTCGCATCTTCACGACGAGCGTGTTGCCCTGAATCCAATCGACGACTCCCGTCATCCTTGTGCTCTCGACATGGATCGAGCCCTTGGTCTTCTGCGTGGTTGTCTGCGCCTGCGCGCAGAGGACTCCCGGACCGGCGAGCAAGGCGAGCAGGGCCGTTCCCGTGATGATGGTTCGATGCCGCATCATGACCTCTTCTCCTTTTCGGGGGACGAACTTCGCGGTGTAGCGCGTCACGCGCTCGGGATTTGAAGTGCTCGCGCCACGATAGTGACGCACCCCTACCGCAGCGGTTCGCACGAGCAAGACGGCTGCCATTCGACCGCTTTTGAGCGGTGACGATAAATAGCGGCTGGAGAGCATGTTCGACGATCGAGCAGGGGTCGGAGGGAGCCTGGACCCTCGGGGATCTCCGGCGTGTCGGAGGCGGCTCCGAGAATCGCGCTGAATCAGGGGGTACGCCTCCGAGGTTTGTCCGAGACTCCGAACGGCCGGAGTCTCGCATCCTGGTCAGGCGTCATACGCCCTGAAGTTCTCAAACCGTTTCGCAGAAGCACGCCCTGTTTCTGGCAATTTAGCCAGTCATTCGTTCCAATTCCGCCGGTCCGAGCCCGTTGGCGGGCGTTCACCACGCGCACCTGAGGCGGCACGGAGCGTGCTCGAAGACTGGGGGGAATTGTGTGACTTCGCGGCGGCTTCAGATCGAGGACGGTATCAAAATGGGGTTTCCACGCCGAACGTCCCGTCCGTTTGTCGCGCTGCTGACTGCGGGCAGCATGTGTCTCTCACCGATCGCGCCGCTGCTCGAGGCGCAGACGGCGGCGCCAGCAGCCAAGCCTGCCGACGCCACGACCGCCAAACCTCAGGCTACGACGGCCAAGCCTCCCGCGACGACCGCCAAACCGGCCGGTGCGACGGCGGCCGCGCGCCCTCGCGAGGTTGACGGCGGCTGGCCGCGTGATTACACCACCGCGGACGGCGGTGCGCTCCGGATTTTTCAGCCGCAGGTCGCGAGCTGGGACGGACAGCAAAAGATCGTCTTCTACGCGGCCGTGTCCTTCGCGGCGAAGGGCGCCCCCAAGCCGGGGCTCGGCAGCGTCAAGCTGGAAGCCAGCACGTCGGTCGCGATCGACGATCGCCTGGTGAACTTCACCGACGCAAAAATCACCGAATCAAATTTTCCAACCCTCTCCCCTGACGAGCACAAGGCGGTGGTCGCCGACCTGATCAAGCTGGTCCCCGACGGCGCACTGGTCATCGCGCTCGATCGTGTGCTGGCGGGCGTCGACAAGAGTCAGATCATTCCGAAGAACCTCACCGACGTGAAAGCCGACCCGCCGCCGATCTTCTACAGCACGACGAAGGCCGTGCTCGTGAACATCGACGGCGAGCCGATCTGGAGCCCGATCAAGGGAAACGATCTCAAGTTCGCGGTCAACACCAACTGGGATCTGTTTCAGGACACGCCGAGCAAGGCGTACTTTCTGCGTTACGAGAAGAGCTGGCTCACCGCGAAGGACGTCAAGGGCCCATGGGAAGACACCGACACGCTGCCGGACAGCTTCAAGAAACTGCCGGACGACGGCAACTGGAAAGACGTGAAGGAGGCGCTCCCGGGCGAGTCGCTGAGTTCATCCGCCATGCCGAAGGTCTTCGTGAGCGAAAAACCCGCCGAGTTGATTCTGCTGCGAGGCGCGCCCAGTTATCTCGTCGTCGGCAGCACGAAGCTGCTGTGGGTGAACAACACCGAAAGCGACGTGTTCAGGCTGGGCAAGGCCGGCACGGTGTACTTCCTGGTGTCGGGCCGTTGGTTCAGTGCGCCCGATTTCACCGGGCCCTGGACGTTCGCGACGCAGTCGCTGCCTGAAGAATTCAAGAAGATTCCGCTCTCGCACGATCGCTCGCGCGTCCTGGCATCGGTCCCCGGCACCGATCAGGCCGCCGAAGCGGTGCTGCTGGCGCAGGTCCCGCAGACAGCGACGGTCAACAAGAAGCAGGTCAAGGCGCCCGAAGTGCAGTACGACGGCGGCACGCCGCAATTTCAACCGATCGAGAACACGAACCTCCAGCGCGCCGCGAACACCGACAAGGACATCATCAAGGTCGGCGATCTCTACTACATGTGCTTCCAGGGCGTCTGGTTCATGGGTAAGAGCCCGACCGGTCCCTGGGAAGCGACCGGTTCCGTTCCCGGTGAGATCTACACGATTCCGGCCAGCTCGCCCTCGCACACCGTCACCTACGTGACGGTGCAGGAGGATCACGACGATACCGCCGTCTATGTGGCGGCCGCTGCCTACACCGGGATGATGATCGCGTGGGGCTGTGTGGTCTGGGGCAGTGGCTGGTACTACCCGCCGTACGTCGGCTACGGCGGGTACTATCCGATGTACCGCCCGTACTATCCGACCTACGGCTATCACGCTTCGTACAATCCATGGACCGGCGCCTACAGCCGTGGCGTCACGGCGTACGGTCCGTACGGCGGCGCTGGTGTAGGCGCGCGCTACAACCCGAGGACCGGAACCTACTCACGCGGCGCGGTCGCGTGGGGTCCGGGCGGCGCGCGCGGTGCCGCCTCTGCGTACAACCCACGCACCGGCGCGGTTGGCACAACCCGACAGGGATCGAACGTATACGGCAGCTGGGGACAGACCGCCGTCGCCCGCGGCGATCAGTGGGCGTCCACGTCCCGCTATACCAATCGGGCCACCGGCACCACCACTCGCGTGACGCAGGGTAGTGGCGGCGGCGCCGCCGCGACCCGCAACACGCCCGGACCTGGCGGCAGCGGCGTCGCACGCACAGGCAGCGGCGATGTCTATGCCGGCCGCGACGGCAACGTCTATCGCAAGGAATCCGGCGGCGGCTGGGAGCAATCCAACGGCAGCGGCGGCTGGGACAACGTCGAGAAGCCGAATCCGTCCACCCAGCAGCGGGCCGACGCGCAGGACCGTGCCTCGAGTGCGCGATCCGGCGCCGATTCGTCCACGGTCAATCAGCTGAATCGCGACTCGGCGGCGCGGGCCGAAGGCGCGCAGCGGACCAACGATTACAACGCGACCGGCGGCGGGCGAACGAGCTCGAGCAGCTACAGGCCTTCTAGCGGTGGCGCGCGCAGCGCGCCGCGCGGAGGCGGCGGACGACGGCGATAGCAGACGCAAACGCACGACAAAGGAACGGACAAAGGAGAGAGGTGTTCCCATGAAGACACTCAGCATGTTCGCGGTTACCGGACTTCTGGCTCTGACGGCGATCCCGGTTGCAGCGCAAACCAAGACGATTCCCGGCGAAACGAAGATGGTCACCGCCAGCGTCGAGGCCATCGAGAAGGCGACGCGGGAAGTCACGGTGAAGAAGCCGGACGGGACCTACGACGTGTTCTACTTTCCCGACAGCATCAAGCGGTTCGACACGCTGAAGGTCGGCGACAAGATTAACGCCAAGTACTACGACAACATCATCTTGCGCGTGAAGGCGCCGGGCGAACAGGCCGTGGACACCACGTCGGCGGGTCTCGTCAAGGCCGAAGGACGACCGGCCGCCACCTTCTCGCACCAGCGCACGATAACGGCAACGATCGTGGCGATCGATCAGGCGGTGCCGTCGATCACGTTTACCGGACCGAACGGCTGGAAGTACAGCAGCCGCGTCGAGGACAAGAAGATGCTGGAGAAGGTCAAGGTCGGCGACAGGCTCGACATCACCTGGACCGAAGCCTTCATTCTCTCGCTCGAAGACGGCAAGTAGGACAGTCGGTCAAGGAGAGAATTCCATGTTTCATTGTGTCCCGCGTACGCTGGTCGTCTGCGCTGCGATTGGTCTGAGCGCATGCGCAACGACGACCTATACGTCAAGCTGGCGCGCGCCAGACGCGCAGCCGATCACCTCTCTCAAGGGGCAGAAAGTCGTCGCCATCATCGTGACGAAGGACGTCTCGATGCGCCGTTCCGGTGAAGATGCACTGGCGAAGGCCGTGACCGCCCAGGGTGCCGAGGGCGTGCCCGGCTACACGATCGTGCCCGATGACATGGTGCGCGACGAAGCCAGGGCACGTGCGGCCATCGAAGCGTCCGGCGCGACCGGCGTCGTCGTCATGCGTCCAGTCGCGAAGGACCAGCAGATTAGCAGCACGACGTCGATGTCGATGTACGGCGGACCGATGTACGGTCCGTATTGGGGCGGGTATTACGGCTACGGCTGGGGCGGGGCGTGGGGTGGCGCGACGACCGACATCCGAACCGATACCATCGTGACCGTCGAGACGCTCGTGTATTCACTCAAGCAGAACAAGTTGCTGTGGGCGGGGCAGAGCAAGACGACCAATCCGTCGAAGATCGACGAGTTCGTCCGCGAACTGGCGGCCGGAGCGGCGAGCGAGATGAAAAAGGTCGGACTGCTCTAACGATGCGGGATCGAACGCGCGGTCGTAAATGGCGCCGGGTCGTTGTCGGAGTCGCGCTGGCGTGGATGCTTCCGGGGGTGCCGCTGATGGCCGGCGCGGCACAGCAGACCGCCGCCTCCGGCAACGGTCGCGGCGCCAGACGACGCCCCGGTCGAACAAGCCGCTGACAAGTCGTCGGAATCTGGGTCGTCGCCTTGGCTCCTGGTGCCGGTGGTTTCTTCCAGCCCGAAACTGGGGACGTCCCTTGGCGCCATGGGTGCGTACCTGCATCAATTCGACCCCGTCAGCCAGATGTCAATGTTCGGCGTCACCTACCAGTACACGTCGACGCACTCCACCGTTGCCGCCGCATTTGCCCGCACATCGTTTCACGAAGACCACCATCGGATCATAGGCATCGCTGTGTTCGGCTACATCAAGAACGACTACGAGGACTATCTCGGCACCGGCCAGCCGCTCAAGACCAACGACGACCTCAAAGCCGGATCGGGCAGATATCTCTACCGTGTGACGGGTGACTGGTTCATCGGTGCGCAAGGCACCGCGACGAATTATCAGGTGACCGGCGACTCCGCGCAGGACGATTTCGCACTGGAGACGCTGGGTGTCAAGGGATTCAAGTCGGCGGCGCTCGGCGCCGTCGTGATGCATGACTCGCGCGACAACCAGGATATGCCTACGCTGGGCTGGTATTTGAATGTGAACAATTTCGCCTACAGCGAGGCGCTCGGCGGAGCATCGACCTTCGGTGCCTATCGCATCGACCTGCGGGCGTTCTGGTCGCACTGGGGCGGCGACGTCCTGGCGTTCCGGCAGTACAACTGGTTGACACACGATGCCCCTTCAGCCGCACAGGCGTCGGTCGTCCTGCGTGGCTACAAGTTCGGCGAGTATCTCGCGCCGTACATGTCGGAGTTCGAGGCCGAGGAGCGACTGGCCTTCGGCCGGCGATGGGGCGCGACGCTGTTCGGCGGCGTGGCCAGTCTGTACGGTCAGGACAGCACCGACGCTGCCGAGAGAACCGTGTACCCCGCATGGGGCGCGGGCCTTCAGTTTGTCATCAAGCCGGTGGAGCGAATGCTGGTCAATCTCGAATACGCCGCCGGCGTCCAGGGCAACCGCGGCGTGTATCTGAAGTTTGGTTACGGCTGGTGAGGAGCAACCAGGGAGCTTGGTTATGTCAGTGAGAACGTTGACCAGCGTGATCATGATCGCGTCGCTTGCCGCGGCAACGGGTCCCGCAATGGCCGGAGACGACGCCGCGGAACTCACGAAGAATTCCAAGGCCGCGCTGGCGTCGCTCTATGCGAAAGTGCCCGCGGCCAAGGCACTGGGCGCGAAGGCGCACGCCATCCTGGTTTTTCCCAAAGTCACCAAGGCGGGCCTGGGCATCGGCGGCCAGCACGGCGACGGCGCGTTGATCAAAGATGGAAAGACGGTCGGGTACTACAGCACGTCGGGCGCGTCATTCGGTCTCCAGGCAGGCGGGCAGACCTATGGCTACGCGATGTTCTTCATGAACGAGCAGGCCCTGCAGCAGCTGGATGTGGCAAACGGGTTCGAAGTCGGCGTCGGCCCCACTGTCGTCGTCATGGACGAGGGGAAGGCAAAAACGACGACGACCACGACCATGAACGACGACATCTACGCCTTCATCTTCAGCCAGAAGGGGTTGATGGGCGGTCTCGGGATCCAGGGCAACAACATCAGAAAGATCGATCCCTGATCTTCGGACGGTCGATTGCGGACGGGTTACACTAGGCGCCCGAGTGCGACCACGCGTCGCGAGCAAATCGATCGTACCGAAGGAAGGAAGGTCAGTGTTTGGCCACGCGGCCCCGCGTGCTGTTGGCAGACGATTACCCTGAACTCACGAAAGCCGTCGGCCGGTTGCTGGCAGTGGACTGCGAGATCGTCGGAAGCGTCGCCGACGGAGGCGAAGTGGTGGAGGCGGCGCACCGACTCCAGCCGGACGTGGTCGTGCTCGACATGCACCTGCCGAACGTCGACTCAGTCGAGGTGTGCCGCGAGATTACCCGCGTGAACCCCGGGATGAAAGTGATCATGTTCACGGTTTTCGACGATCCGAACGCCCGCCAGATGTTTCTCGAGGCCGGCGCCGCTGCCTTCGTATCGAAACTCTCGTCTGGCGACCTGCTATCGACCATCAAGCGCCTGTGCATCGATGGATGCTGACGCCCGCTGAAATGCGTGGTGACGAGGATATTCCTGAGGGCGATCAATACAGGTTTCCTCCAGGCGGGTTGATGCGAGTATCGGGTGTCCGCGGCCTGATGAAGTCACGCACGGGATGTCGCACGGTGAGGACCGGGCAGGGCGCCGTCCGGACGACCATCTCCGCCACGCTCCCGACGAGCAATTGCGCCATGGCGCCGCGACCGTGCGTGCCCATGACGATGAGGTCGATGTCGTGGCCCTTGGCGTAGTTCACGATCTCCTCGGCCGGCCGGTCAGAGGTCTTGAGCGCGGCCGTAGCGTCCAGTGTTGTCCGATCGTGCTCGGTCAGGCATTCGGTTAGATGCTTGCGCATGACCGCCTCGATCAGGCCGGGATCGGCGGACACAGGGCGCAGAAACGGGTTATCGGTCACGTGCAGGAGGTGTAGCGAAGAGCAGAACGTCTGTGCCAGGACCCGGCCGTACTCGAGCGCCGCGTCGGACGCCGCGCCGAAGTCTGTGGCGACGAGGATTTGCTTGAGCAGAATCATGGACGGTCTCCTCCGGGCAGGTCCAATGTTAGGGGTTGGCGATGTCTTCACGATCGACCTTCGCCGGTTCCGACCACGGCGGATTTCAGCCTCACGCCATCCGATCACTCTGGCTGAAGCAGGTCCGCGCGCGCGCGACAATCTCTCCATCGGTCGGATGATCCGCCGACTCAACGCCGACCACCCGCGCCTCGACGCGGCGATCGTGTTCGTGGAGATAGCGAAACAGTTCGAGCTTGGCCGACGATGGTCCCACGATCAGAATTGCGTCGACGTCGTGGAGCGCTGCGGTGACCTCCGCGAAAAAATGGTGCGCGTCCGCCGGATGTTCCGTCGGCGCTCCACGACCCTTGGGGTGACGGTGCAGGTGGTGTTGCGGCGACAGCACCGTGGTGTCATCGACTGAAGCCGGGTGCACGTGAAAAATGCGCGCTTCCTTATGATCGATCCAGACGACGGCGTGTGTGGCCACCGGAGCACTCCTGTCAGCGAGCGTCAAGGTTATGCGTGAGCGCTCGCGACCGTGGCATCGGGCTGCACGAAGTCACGCTCAGGCTGGCGAACGGTCAGCACCGGACACGGCGCCAACCGCACGACTCGTTCCGCTACGCTGCCCAGCAGCCAATGCGCGGCCGTGCCGCGGCCGTGTGTCCCGGTCACGATGAGATCGATCTCCTGCTGAGTGGCGTACTCCACGATCGCCACTGCCGGCCCGTTCGATCGCAGTAACACGCGTCGCGTCGGCATCGGCGTGTCCTGGTTGATCGCCAGCGCGTCAAGCTGCTGGCGTGCAGCGGCCTCGATCTCCTGTTGCATGTCGGGCAGCGTCGCTACGTAGCCGTCGGCGCCGTACGCGAAGCTTGAAACGTCGCCGACGACGTGCAGCACGTGAAGAGTGGCTCCGAACGTCCGGGCGAACGCCTGTCCGTAGGCCAACGCGGCATCGGCCGCTTCGCTGAAGTCAGTGGCAATGAGAACATTTCTCAAGGTGATCATGGCATTACCACGATGCGTCAGTTACAGAGTTCGCGCTGTTCAATTGAGGACAGGCCACGGGGAGCCGAACATGGGTCCGCAGTGTCATTCGGAAGCGGGTGATGCGCGTCGCCCGGCACTTGGATCAACAATCAGAGCATCGAACCGATGCGGATGAGTGCCCCCGAAACACGCGTCGCCGGACACGACCCTGGACGGCGAGCGAGACCAGCGTACGCTGCTGCCCCGGGCGGCACGCGGCTGGTCAGGGAGAGTGTTCTGAAGCCGCTGCAACCCGTGGATCACCATCCGGCTGGCACCGGCGCGCCGGCGTCAGGCCAGTTGCTGGACCAGGCACGCGCCGACATTGGGAACGTCCTCCAACGATTGACCTCGCAGTCAACCGGACTCACCACGGCAGTCGCCGAATCCCGTTTGAAACAGTACGGGTTCAATGAGATTGCCCGGGAGAAGAACCCATCCGCCCTGCTCCGGCTGCTGAGCAACGTCAAGAATCCGCTGGTCATCCTGCTGACGGCGCTGGGTGCGGTGTCGTTCCTGACCGGGGATCAGCGTGCCACGACGGTGATTTTCGTCATGGTCGTCCTCGGCGTGGTGTTGCGGTTCGTGCAGGAACTGCGTGCCGATCACGCGGCCGAGCGGCTGAAAGCCATGGTCAGTAACACGGCGACGGTCCTGCGCGATGGGCAGGAATCAGAACTGTCGCTCAAGACCCTCGTGCCGGGAGACATCGTCCGACTGTCCGCCGGTGACATGGTGCCGGCCGACGTTCGGGTGCTGTCCGCGAAGGACCTCTTCGTGAACCAGGCGGCCCTCACCGGCGAAGCACTGCCTGTCGAAAAGAGAGCCGAGCCGACGGCCGCGGACGTTGAGAATCCCCTGGAACTGACCACTATCTGCTTCCTGGGTTCGAACATCGTGAGCGGATCGGCGACAGCCGTCGTCCTCTACACCGGCGATGCGACCTACTTCGGGTCATTGGCGGCGAGCATTGTCGGGCCACGCCAACTCACCAGCTTTGATCAAGGCGTCAACGCCTTCACGTGGCTGATGATTCGCTTCATCGCGGTGATGGTGCCGGCGGTCTTTCTGATCAATGGATTCAGCAAGCACAACTGGCTGGAGGCGTTGCTGTTTGCGATGGCGGTGGCGGTCGGGCTGACCCCGGAAATGCTGCCCATGATCGTCACGGTGAACCTTTCCAAGGGCGCGCTGGCGATGGCTCGCCGGAAAGTCATCGTCAAACGCTTGAACGCCATCCAGAACTTCGGGGCCATGGACGTCCTGTGCACCGACAAGACCGGGACCCTCACGCAGGGCAAGATCGTCCTCGAAAAATATCTGGACCCGCATGGCGATCCCAGCGAGAAGGTCCTGCAGTACGGATACCTGAACAGCTACTTCCATACGGGGCTGAAGAACCTGCTCGACGAGGCGGTCCTCAACCATGGGGACCTCGAAGCGCACCTGAAGGCGAGAGAGAAGTTCAAGAAAATCGACGAGGTCCCGTTTGATTTCGTGAGGCGTCGGATGTCGGTGGTGGTGGAAGACGACACGGGACTGAACACGCTGATCTGCAAGGGCGCCGTGGATGAAGTCTTAACCCGCTGCACGCGCGTGGACATGAAGGGGGCGATCACTGATGTGCAGGCCGAACACGATGTCGCGCGCCGGCAGTTGGCGAACGAGCTGAACGCGCAGGGATTCCGAGTGATCGCCCTCGCCTACAAACAGATGCCGGGTGGGTCAGACGATCCGGTCTACTCCGTGAGGGATGAGTCGGAGCTGATCCTGCTCGGGTTCCTCGCCTTTCTCGACCCACCGAAAGACACCTGCACAGCCGCGCTCACGAAATTGGCCCGTCTGAGTGTGGACGTGAAGATCCTCACGGGCGACAACGAAATCGTGACCGCCTTCATCTGCCGGGAAGTCGGGCTCCCGGCGGAGCATATGCTACTCGGCTCCCAGATCGAGACGATGAGCGACGAGGAGCTGGGCGACGCCGTACGCACGAACACCGTCTTTGCTCGGCTGGTCCCGGCGCACAAGGAGCGCATCATCCGGGCGCTGCAGCGCACTGGCCATGTGACCGGCTTCATGGGTGACGGGATCAACGACGCCCCGGCGTTGAAAGCGGCCGATGTCGGCATTTCGGTGGACAGCGCCGTGGACATTGCGAAGGAATCATCGGACATCATCCTGCTGGAGAACAGCCTGCTCATCCTCGAGGAGGGGGTACTCGAAGGCCGCCGAGTATTCGGCAACATCATCAAGTACATCAAGATGGCCGCCAGCTCGAACTTCGGCAACATGTTCAGTGTGTTGGGGGCCAGCATCTTTCTTGCCGTTTCTGCCGATGCTGCCGATCCAGGTGCTCACCAATAACCTGTTGTACGACTTCTCGCAAACGGCCATTCCCACCGACGCGGTTGACGCCGAGTGGCTGACCAGGCCGCGCAAGTGGACGATTGGCGAGATTCAGCGGTTTATTCTGTTCATCGGTCCGATCAGCTCGATCTTCGACTACCTGACGTTTTTCATTCTGTTGTACGTGTTCAACTGCTGGACCAATCCGAGGCTCTTCCAAACCGGCTGGTTCGTGGAGTCGCTGCTCACACAGACCTTAATCATTCACGTCATCCGCACGAACAAAATCCCGTTCATCGAGAGTCGGGCGAGTTGGCCGTTGATCGCGACCTCGCTGATCATCGTCGTGATGGGCTGCTGGCTGACAGTCTCGCCGCTGGCCAACACGCTCGGATTCGTACCGCTTCCGCCACTGTACTGGTTCCTGCTGGCGATGATGCTGCTGGGCTATGTGGCTCTCACGCAGGTCGTGAAGGTCTGGTTTGTTCGCAAGTTCGGGAACTGACTGCCGTCAACGCGCGCAGTAAGGTGGTTCAGCGGTACGATCAACATGGACGTAGGGGTGCTGTCCCGCGTCTTGCATTGTTGCTCCCTTTAGTGTGGGGACGGCGTCTCCGCATGTGCCAACCTGATGATGAGGTTGATCTCAGCTGGAACCAACATGAAGCCACCGTGCACTCGACTGAACGCCGGACCACGAGTGCTCCTGTTCTCGCTGGCTGTGCTCGTCGCAGTACGCGGCCCGAGCCCAGATGGGAAGCCTCTTGCGGCGCAAGGCCAGCCTTCGCTTCCCGCCATGCTCGATTCGTACATCAAGTCTGACGTCAAACTGACAGCCGACAAATACCGGCAACTCCTCGCCGGACAGCCCGTGACGCAGCACCTCGAAACGGACCCTGCGAAGGAGGTGGCCATCTTCGGCGCCGTATGGATCGATGCACCGACGACTCGTTACCTCACCGCCGTGAAGGACATCGAGTCATTGGAACAAGGCGACAAGTTTCTGGTCACGAAGCGCATCAGCGATCCACCCCGACTCGATGATTTTGATCAGCTCTCGCTTCCACCTGACGACATCGCGGACCTGAGGACCTGCAAGGTTGGCGATTGCGAGGTCAAGTTAGGCGAAGCGGCGTTGACGCGCATTCAAAAGGAGACCGACTGGTCGAAACCGAGCGCATCTGCCGATGTGAATCGATCGATGCGAAGGCTGGCGTACCAGTACGTGACCGCATACCTGGATGGCGGCAACAGCCGCCTCGCCGTGTACCGTGACGCGAAACGCCCGACGTTTGTTGCGCAGGAGTTTGCGGCCATGGTCGATCGCATGCCGGAAATGACCGACCATCTTCCCGATCTCAAAGAGTACCTCCTCGATTATCCGAAGGTCACGCTGCCCAACGCGGAATCCTTTCTGTATTGGCAGAACGCCCAGTTCGGGCTGAAGCCGACGATCCGCATCAGTCACCTCACGATCGCGACGTGGCCGTCCTACGTCGCGGTCGTCTCGAAAATGTTGTACGCCAGCCACTACTTCTGGACGGCGATCGAACTGCGAGTCCTCGTGCCGGATCCCGCGCGCGGAGAAGGATTCTGGTTCGCCAACGTCAGTCGCAGCAGATCGGATGGGCTTGGCGGTTTCATGGGCTCACTCATCCGCGGCAAAGTGCAGGGCGAAGCCGAACAGGGGATGCAGGCTTCGCTCGCGATCACCAAAAAGCGGATGGAACGCCATTGAACCGGTCTTGCGCAGCCCGGCGAGCTGACCGCTCGATCCGAGCGCGTCCGGGTGCACCCGAAGGCCCCGACGCGGCTTGTGCCGAATCCGCATAGCGTGTAAGCGCGCGGTCATCCTGAATATCGGTCTGTCAGACGCACGAGGCGCGTCTCGTCTGGGAGGACCGAAATGATCAGCGCATGGCGACCCCGCGGAGGGTGGATCTCGATGGTCGCGAGGACTGGAGTAGTCGTCGCATCGACTGTGGTCTTTCTGGGTCATTCCACGATGGCGTACGCGGCTCAGGACGTGGTGGTCACCACCACGGGTGACCGGCTGGTTGGAGAGATCATTCGCGTCGAGAAGGACGTGCTGACGTTCTCCACCGGCTACTCGGATGTCGATTTCAAGATCGAGTGGGACAAGGTGGTGTCGCTTGAAAGCAGCCGCCAGTTCCTGGTGGAGACATTCGACGGCAGGCGCCTGTCAGGTTCGTTGAAGCCGGATCCGAACACCAAGGCCGTTGTGCTGGTCGATGGGACGAGCGTACCCCTGGCGGAGGTATCGGCGGTGCTCCCGTTCGAACGCAACTTCTGGTCGCGGTTCGACGCGGCGCTGGACTTCGGCTACAGCATGACGCGCACCAACTCGGCCAAACAACTTTCGCTCGGGTCGAACCTCTCCTACCGGGACGAGCACTACTACGATGTGTTGTTTGCCACCGTCTTCAGGAGCTCTCAGGACAACGCACCGGACACGCAGCGCTGGGATCTCGGGAATGACTTCCGCCGCTTCCTGGGCAGTCGCTGGTACGTCAACACCACACAGGAATTTCTGAACAGCGAGGAACAGGGCCTGGACCTGCGGACGACCATCGGCGGCGGCGGCGGTCGATACCTGACGCGCTCGGCGTCGCAGTACCTGGCAGCTGGCGGCGGCCTGGCCTGGACCAACGAGAACTACACTGAGCCGACGTTGCCGACCAAGAACTCGGCCGAGGCGTATCTCTCGACCGAGTTCATGACCGAAAAGGTGAAGATCACCGACTTCATCACGCGGTTCACCTACTATCCCAGCCTGACGATTTCCGGGAGGTACCGCCTGACCTATCGGTTCGACCTGGACTTCAACCTTCCCGGCGATTGGTATTTCCGCATTGGCTTCTTCGACAACTACGACAACAAACCGCCGCAGGGCTTTTCCCAGAACGACTACGGCTGGTCGAATTCTTTCGGCTTCAAGTTCTGAAGTCGGGTCGCGTCGGCGGCGCCTTGAAAACGGGATTCAGTGCGTGCCGTCGCAGGCGTCAACCCGTGCGAGGAGAAATGCTCTTTCCCGCGCGTTGCGGGTCAGCGCGGCCGCAGCCTCGAATTCTGAACGCGCCTCGGTCAGACGACCGGACCGGAACAGAAAGTCGCCCCTCGCCGCCGGCAATGGCGCGTAGCCGCGCAGGGCGTCGGCGTCGGCGATCTCGTCCAGCAGTCTGAGGCCCGCTTCGGGCCCGAAGGCCATGCTGTGGGCGATCGCGCGATTGAGATCGATCACGGGCGAGGGCGCGACGACGCGCAGCCGGTCATAGAGCGCGGCGATGCGCGGCCAGTCGGTATCGGCGGCCTGGCGCGCGCGAGCGTGGCACGCCGCGAGCCCGGCTTGCAGCACATAGGGGCCGTCGCCGCCCAGCGCTTCGGCGCGAGCCAGCGCATCGAGGCCCCGGCGGATCAGCAGATGATCCCAGCGTGCGCGATCCTGCTCGGTCAGCGGTATGGAGGCGCCGTCCGGCCCGGTACGCGCCCCGAGGCGCGACGCGTGGATCTCCATCAACGCCTGGAGACCGAGCACCTCGGCGTCCTCGGGCATCAGCGCCGCCAGTATTCGGCCAAGCCGCAGCGCCTCCTGGGCCAGACCCGGCCGGACAAGGTCGTCACCCGCCGTCGCCGCATAGCCTTCGTTGAAGATCAGGTAGACGACCTCGAGCACTGAAGACAGCCGCGCCGTCCGCTCGGCCCCGCGCGGCACCTCGAAGGCCAATCCTGCCTTCGCGATCGCTTTCTTCGCGCGGACGATGCGCTGCGCGATCGTGGCTTCGCTCGACAGGAAGGCGCGCGCGATCTCGTCGGTCGTCAGGCCGCCGACGATCTTGAGCGTGAGCGCCGCGCGGGCGTCGGGCGACAGGATGGGGTGGCAGGCCGTGAAGATGAGGCCGAGCAGCTCGTCGCCGAGGTCATCGTCGATGGCCGCCTCGATCGCCTCAGCCGAGCCGTCGCGCCTCTCGTCCAGCGTCCGCGCGATTTCTTCGTGCTTGCGCTCGCGCATCTTGTCATGCCGGAAGGTGTCCACGGCCCGCCGTTTGGCGACGGCCATCAGCCAGGCCCCGGGATTGTCGGGAACGCCGGTCTTCGGCCACTCGGACAGGGCGATGACCAGCGCGTCCTGCGCCAGCTCCTCGGCAACGTCGACGTTCCGGACCATGCGGGCCAGGCCCCCGATCAGCCTGGCGCGTTCAATGCGGAAGGTCGCTTCGATCGCCTGATGTGTCTCGCCTGCGGTCACACCGCATTTTCGGCGAAGGGCCGCAGGCGAGACAAGACGGTATCAGGCGACGCCGAGTTTGCCGCGCTCCCCGTCACGGGGCGCCGAGAGCTCCTCGGGCGACACAAAGTCGGCCAGATCCGCCGCCTCGTAGAATGGTCGGATTTCCATCTCGGTCTTCATGCCCGGCATGACAGGAGAGCGCTTCGCCCAGGCCATCGCCTCGTCCATGTCCTTGACCTCCCAGATCGAGAAGCCCACGATCAGCTCGCGGCTCTCGGCGAACGGCCCATCGATGACTGTGCGACTGGAGCGATCAGAGACGATGCGCTTGGACTGGGCGTCGTTCTTGAGCCCGGCGGCGGCCACGAAGACGCCAGCCTTGACCAGCTCCTCGGTGAACCGGTCCATCGCAGCGAACGCCTCGAGCGCCTCCGGCGTCGGCTCGCCTAATGTCATGCCCTCGGTAGCTTTTGCGAACACCATCACCCGCATCGTCTGTCTCCTTGTTTGAGCCCGCCGAATTTGGCGTCTTATCAGGACGTCGAACGAGCTTGCCGGAAATCGACATCGTTTCCGAAAATTCTGCTCGACGGTCGAAGCACGGGAGAATAGCGGTTTGACTTTGCGCTACCTACTCCGAAGAGGTGATCGCCTGCATCGCCGAGGGGATCACCTACCTGAACGAGCGGAACCCAACAGCGGCGCGGAGTTCACGTCATTTGCCCAGGCTCAAGGGGTGCGTCGCAAACGGACCTGAGCGAGACCGCCGAGAGCCACAGCGATCAGCCCCAACACGAACGCCGCTGCGCCTCCGATCACTCCATTGCCGGTACCGGGGCCGCCGTTGGCCATGGCCAAATTCAGCCCGCCATTGACCACGGCGATGAGTCCTGCCGCCAGGGCCACGATGGCTCCGAGGCGCCCGGGTGTGGGGCCGAAACGACTGGCGGAGCGGGCCAGCGCAAGCCCACCGATGACCACGCCGACCAGTGCCACCGCAGCAGCGGCGGTGGCCCAGAGTCGCCGGAGAGTCAGGCCGTAAACCGTGGTGGCGGCTGGCTCGGAAACATGCGCGACCACCAGCACGGCATGCACAAGCCCCACGAACAGAACGGCAGCAGCCAAGGCGGCGAGAATCATAGCGAATGTTCGTTTCATAGATACCTCTCGTCTCCAACGGTCGCGAAGTCTGCTACGCGGGCTTCGCTTGTTTGACTAGGACGGACGCGCCGGCCTTGAGTTCGTCGGTGCCTCGAGCCGCGACCTCATCGCCGGGTTTGAGATCGCCGAAGACTTCCACTAACGGACCGGACGTGAGCCCAGTCTTGACATCGACCCATTCGGTGCGCCCGCCTCGTACGCGGATGACAAACGTGCGCCCCGTGGTGCTGGCCACGCTGCCAGCTGGCACTAGGAGTGACGGCGCCGTACGGCGTACAGGCCACTTGACCTGTGTGAACGTGCCAGGCGCAAGTCGGCCGTCTGCGTTGTTCACGTCCAGTTCGACAGCCATGGTTCGGGTGGTGACGTCGACTGCCTGAGAAATCCGTGACACAACGCCGGTGAACGTCTGTCCAGGGTAGGCAGAAATCGTGAATGTGATAGACGTGCCGTTCGTCACGCCGGCGGTGTACGCCTCGGGTACGGGAATCACGAGCCGCAGTCGATTGCTCTCGACGATTCGAACGATCGGTAACGAAGTGCCTGGTCCACCTGTCGGACCGACGAGTGCTCCCGGATGCACGTTACGTTCGGTCACGACGCCGCTGAACGGGGCGGTGATCCGAAGATACCCTTCGATGTCGCTGACCGAGGCCAGCGCCTGGCGCGCCGCCTCGACGTTCTGCAGAGCGGCCGAGATTTGACTCTGATCGGCTTCGACCGCCTTTTGCGCGAGGACGACGTCGTTGCCGGCGACGACACCTGGCGTGGCGGACGCTGCTTTCAGCTTCTCGTACGTGCTTGCGCTCGCGTCGGCTTTCGCGCGGATCGCCGCGAGTTGTGCCTCCGCGCTCTGGAGCTTCGATTGCGCCTCTGACCGTTGTGCGGCGAGTTCCGGCGCCTCGAGTGTGGCCAGTTGCTGGCCCGCCCGGACGCGCGAACCGCGATCCACCGTGATGCTCTTCACGAAGCCCGTGACCCGCGAATACAGCGCGACCGTCTGGTAGGGCGTCAGCTCGCCAGGGAGCGACAACGTCACGTCGAGCGGCTGTTCGACGACTTTGACCACGTCGACGGTTGGTGGTCCAGTCGTCGCCGCCCTCTCGGTGGTCTGGGCCGGCGCATTGCCGCGGCACCCCGCGAGCGCGAGCAACGAGAGCCCGCCGATCGCGGCTCGTACGCGTAGGAAATTCCTCTGCTTCCTCATACCGCTACCCGTCGACGATATGCACTCGCTGGATCATCGGGATCCATGGACGGGGATCCAACCCGCGCCGACCGCTGCACCAGTGAATACACAGAGGGCAGGACGATTAGAGTCGCCACCGTAGCGGCGGCGAGCCCGCCAATCACAGCACGACCGAGCGGCGCCGTGGTCTCCGCACCCTCACCCAACGCGAGCGCCATCGGAATCATGCCGGCAATCATCGCGGCACTCGTCATCAAGACGGGCCGCATGCGAGCGCGTGCCGCGTCGATCGCAGTCTGCAGCGGCGATGTGCCGTGGCCGCGCGACTGCTCGGCAAATGTCACCAGCAGGATAGCGTTCGCGACGGCAACACCGATCGCCATGATCGCGCCCATGAACGACTGAACGTTGAGCGTCGTGCGCGTGATCGCCAGCGCCACGACCACGCCCATCAGCACCGCGGGCACGGTCGAGACGACGACGAACGCCAGACGCAGCGACTGAAAATTTGCCGCCAGCAGCAGAAAGATGACGACAACCGCGACCACGAGACCGGCCGTGATGTTCGTGAAGGTCTCGCGCATGGCGCCGATCTGCCCTCGGACGGTCACAGACGCACCGCGTGGAGGCGTGCCCGCACGTGCGATCGCCTGATCGACCTGGCCGACGGTCCGTCCCAGGTCTTGCCCGGCGACGTTCGCCGTCAGCGTGACCATCCGTTGACCGTTGATCCGGTCGTACTCGCCCACAATCGTGGCGTTCCCAATCGTCGCGACATCCCCGAGCAGTGCGTGCGAGCCGCGTTCGGCGCTCACCGGAATCACGCGGAGATCCTCGAGACTGGTCGTGCGCGGTTGGGGAACTTCAATCTGCACCTGAAACGCGATGCCTGTGCGCGGATCTGCCCAATAGTTCGGCGCGACGAAGCGGCTGGACGAGGTCGCGGCGGCAAACGAGCGCCCGACCTGGTCGACCGTGACACCCAGTTGCCCCGCCATCTGACGGTTCACGTCGACCTGGATCGCGGGGTAGTCGAGCGCCTGGCCGTATTGCAAATCGCGAAGCGCGGGAATGCGCCCAAGCTCGTCTCGGACCTTGGCGGCAAACGTCCGGCTGGCCGGGAAGTCAGGGCCTGTGATCGCGACGTCGACCGGGGTCGACGTCCCAAAGTTCATGATCCGGTTGACGATGTCACCAGGCTCGAACGAAAACTGCGCCGTCGGAAACCGCGCTTTGAATCGTCGTCGCAGCGTTTCCTCAAACGGTATGAGTTGAATGCCGGCTTGCGGCTTCAACGCGACCTGCAGCACCCCTTCGTGCGAGCCACCGGTCCACAGAAAGATCGTGTTGATGGGATAAGAAGACGGCTGGACCCCGACATACCCCAGCGTGATTGCGACATTGTCCGGACCCGCCGCCTGTTTGATCTCCTCGAGTACGTCAGTGGCCAACCGTTCGGTGGATTCGAACTTGGTGCCGGCTGGTGCGCGGACACGCAGCTGGAACTGGCTCACGTCCCCCGCCGGAAAGATCTCACGCCCGAGCGTCAGACCAACCGCCACGACGACGCCGATGGTGACGGCGGCGTAGAGGGTCACGAGGATCCAGCGAACCGGAGCGACACGCTCCAGGAGCCGTCCCAGGAGATTGCGCAGCCGATCGACCCAATCCCCCGCGTGGCTCTCCTTACCAGATGCGCTACGGCTTCCGAGCAGCCAGACGGACAGCACCGGCACGAGAGAACTCGAGAGCAGGAATGACGCGATCATCGAGAAGCCTACGGCGAGCGAGAGCGGCACGAACAGTGAGCGCGAGACCCCGGTCATGAAGAACGACGGGACGAACACGGCCACGACCGAGAGCATGGCCAGGAGTCGCGGGACGACGACTTCGTGGCTCGCGTCCAGCACGCCTTCAGCTACGGGCACGCCACGCGCGAGATGCGTGTGGATGTTCTCGATGGCGACGGTGGCTTCGTCGACCAGAATGCCGACCGCCAGCGCCAGGCCTCCGAGCGTCATGACATTGATGGTCTGCCCTGCTCCCCACAACGCGATCACGGCGGCAAGCAGTGCGAATGGAATCGTCACGACGACGATGCCGGCACTCCGCCAGTCGCGCAGAAACAGGAGCACCATCAGCCCCGTCAGGAACGCGCCGAGCGCCGCTTCGCGCAGCACCGCCTGCAGCGACGCCGAAACGTTGCGCGACTGATCCAGTTCGTAACTGACCTTGATATCGTCGGGCACCAACGCCTGAAAGCGACCGAGGTTCGTTCTGACCTCGCGCACCACATCCAACGTTGAAGCGTTCGGGCGCTTGGTCACGGGAATGTAGACGGCGCGCCGGCCGTTGACCAGGGCGTACGCGGTCGGGATGTCGGTGCTGTCGCTGACGCTGCCAACGTCACGAATGGACACCGGCGGTCCTGTCCCCGTGCGAATCGGGAGGTCCAGCAGATCGTCGATGTTCGAGACCACGGAGTTCATCGCCGAGATACGCGTTTCATCGCCGATGTTGACGCTGCCAGACGGCATGATGACGTTGCCGGACGTCACCGCGCGGATCACTTCGTCCGGCGACATGCTGTACGACCGGAGCCGATCCGGATCCACGCGGATCACGATGGTTCGCTGGCTGCCGCCGAACGGCGGCGGCGAGGTCAGGCCTGGCAGCGTGGCGAACTGCGGTCGCACACGGTTGAGCGCCAGGTCCTGAATCTCGCCGAGGCTGCGGCTGTCACTGGAGAAGACCAGGTAGCCGACGGGAACGGTCCCGGCATCGAAGCGCATGATGAACGGGCCGACGGTGCCGGGTGGCATGAAGGCGCGCGCGCGATTGACGTAGCCGATGGTCTGCGCGAGCGCTTCCGCCATGTCGGTCCCGGGATGAAACGTCAGCTTCAACAGGCTGGTGTTCTGGATCGACTTGGACTCGACGCTCTCGATGCCGTTGACGTAGAGGAAGTGGTACTCGTAGTAATAGGTGATGTACCCCTCCATCTGAGCTGGGCTCATCCCGCCGTAGGGCTGCGCGACGTAGATGACCGGCAGATCGAGATCCGGAAAAATATCCGCCCTCATTCGGCTCACCGCAAACACCGCCGTCAGCGCGACCGCGATGACCGCGACCAGGACGCTGATGGGTCGACGCAGCGCCGCGCGGATCAGCCACATCGGTCAGCGCACTCCTGCGGACGGGTTTACCAAGGTGAGAAACGGCGTCAACGTGCCTCGAGCGGCCGCTTGCGCCAGCAGCGCCCGCCATACGTCGATCCGCGCGAGCTGGTCCTGCACTTCGGCTTGCGCGAGCAGCCCCTGCGCATCGGCCACTTCAACGATGCTCGCCAGCCCTGCCTGATAGCGCGCGGTGGCTTGCGCTTCGCTTTGCCGCGCGGCGGCGAGTTGCACCGGAGTGTTTGCTGCAACGGCACGAGTCGCCTCGACCATCGCAGCGGCCGCCTGCTGCTCGCTGGTCACCGTCAGCATCGCCTCGTCATAGAGCGCCGTTTCTGCTCGCGCCGTTGCGGCGGCCGCTGCCTTTCGAGCATGCAGGTTCGAGAAGTCGAAGGCGTTGGGAAACACCACCTGCACGCCGGCTGCCCAGTTGGCGCGGTCCAGACCGAGCCCCGAGACGCCACCATCGAGCTGGCCATTCGGGTTCGCCCCACTGCCACGCGCGAATACACTCGACTGAAAATAGACGCGTGGCCAATCCGTTCGCGACAGCACGTCTTCCTGTGCGCGCGCGAGGTCGACGGCCGCTTGGCGGACCTGCGTGAGCGGATGCGTCGTCGAAGGGGCTGTGGGCGCATCGCCTGGAAGTCGATCGACCAGCGTCGTCGGATCGATGGTGACGGCGGCAGTCGTTCCTAAAACGCGCGCCAGCGTAATCTGCGCCAGTGTCACGGCCTGCTGGGCCTGGATGAGTCGCGTGCGCGCGGCGGCAAGCTCCGCGTCGGTGCGGGACGCCTCGGCCCCAGCCCGCAACTGGTTATCCACAAGGGTATGGACCGCGCGGACCAGGAGGTTCCGTCGGTCGACATCGGCCTGCAGCGCGGCCACCGCGCGTTGAGCCCCGACGATGTTGAGGAAGGCGGTGCCGACAGCCATCTGGACGTCGAGGCGCGTCAGTTCTTCGTCCGCCCGCGCACGAGCCACCGCCGCTTCGGCACTGGCGACGCCGGCGTGACGAAGGCCGAAGTCGAACGGCTCCCATGAAAAGAGCGCGCCTGTCGCGCTTCCCCAGACGCTGCCGCTGGACGCTGACGTCAGGACCGGACCGGACATCGCGGGGATCACCGACTGCGGAAGCACCTGGCCGAAGATGTTGTTGACCGTGCCTCGGTTCGACTGCCAGAGCGAATCGAGCCGCGGCCAGATACGCGGATTGCGCCACGCTGACGCTGGCGGTTGATACATTGACCTGCTCGAGCGCGGCCCGCACCGTTGGATAGTGATCGACCGCGTACTGGAGCGCCTGCTCCAGTGTCAGACTCGCCGGTGGCAGCGGCTGTGGTGGCGTCAGCGTTCCCTGCGCTGACGCCACCGCGGGACACATCACCGTCACGATCGCGAGTATCCGCGCGGCCGATCGCATCAAGCGAGCCCGTTCAACGGCCATCACTCGTGCTCGAACATTTCGCCGAACAACTCCCGTACCCGTTGACGGCCGATCGCCAGCGCCTTTCGGCCGGCAGGCGTCGCTCGATACTCCCGCCGGTTGCGGCCGGCATTGAGGGTCAGGCGGGATCGCAGGTACCCCTGTCGCTCCATGCTGTGCAGGATCGGATAAAGCGTGCCGGCGCTGAGTCGATGTCCATGCCGGCCAAGCTCGTCGATCATCGCCTGGCCGAAGATCGGACCCTCCGCAGCGTGATGGAGGATGTGAAGCCGGATGAATCCAGAGTAGAGGTTGCGGTCTATCATCGAAATTCGTAATCTAAACTCGATATCGGAATTAGAGGCTATCTGCAATGCCAGGCAAAGTCAAAGCGCCTGATTTCGTCGTGAATTCTAAGGAGACCCCATGGCCATGGTCAGTGTCCGGTACATCGTCGATGATGTAGAGGCCGCGATCGCCTTCTACACCACGCATCTTGGTTTCAGCTCTTTGACGAGTGCCTTGCCCGCTTTTGCGGATGTCGCACGAGGCGACCTGCGGTTGCTCTTGAGCGGGCCGACAAGCTCCGGGGGGCGACCCTTGCCGGACGGGCGCAAGCCCGTACCTGGAGGTTGGAATCGCATTCATCTCATCGTCGAAGACCTGAAGAGTGAAGTCGAGCGCCTACGAACAGCGGGCCTGTCGTTTCGGAGCGATATCGTGACGGGACCAGGCGGCTCGCAGATCGTGCTGGACGATCCGTTCGGCAATCCGATCGAACTCTTTCAGCCTGCGAAGCGTTGAGTCTTCAGGGACATTGCCCGCCGATGATGTCTGAACAGGATCGCCGTAAGTGATCGGACGACATTAAGAGGTCTGACACAATTTCGGTGCCGTTCGGGATCCCATCGACGTTCGGGAAGGTTCACACCGACCATCACGACGTCGGGCTGAAGTCGTTGTGCCGCTTCCATCGGCAACGCTTCCCACGACGTCGCAGTCCAGCGACAGCAGTCGGCAGACGCCCTTCGCCATTTTCGGATGATCGTCAGCAGCTAGCACGCGGCGCCGTGGCAACAATTTGTCGCCTTCCCACCAATGTGGGCATGGCGCGCCAACGCGCGACGGGGTCGTTTCGGTTACGGCATGTCGGTCAGCGATTTGATTGTGGCGATCGGTGTATGTCCGTCGATTGGCTTCCAGAAAAATCCGACGCAGCCGTTCTGCTCCGCGCCGTACGGATGACCGCTTCGTGGCTGGCGGTCATCACGATAATCGGTGGTGTGGTGACCAACGACTTGGGGTGGCTTCGACATGCTCATGGCACCTGCACCACAGTCAGGGGGCCGGCGCAAGATCCGTCATGCTGCGCCTGTCGCGAGTGACGCGCCTTCGCGGATGTCGCTGCGTGGCAACGTGACGCTAAAGATCGCGCCACCGTCGGGATTGTTGCGCGCGTCGATTGTGCCACCATGAGCGTCGACGATGGTCCGCACGATCGTGAGGCCGATCCCGAGCCCGTGCGATTTCGTGGTGACGAATGGTGTGAACAGCGTGCCATTGACCGGTGCTGGGAGACCCGTGCCAGTGTCGCATACCGAGACCTCGACATCGGTAGCCCTGACGTCGCTTCTAATCGTGACGTAGCGCCGGGACGGCGGCATCTCGGCCATCGCGTCCATCGCGTTCATCATCAGATTGACGAATACCTGCTCCAGGAGTACCGGATCGCCGTTCACGACGCACGGATTCGCAGACAACTGAACGGTTGCCGCGATTTGCCGTGTCCTTACCTCGTGGTCGACGAGGACAAGGCTGTCATTGATGATCGCGTGAAGATCGATCGGTTTCATGTCCACCTGACGAGTCCGCAACATGGTCCGATGGCGATCGATGATGTGGGTCGCCTGGGCGCCCTGGGTCTGGATGTCTGACAGAATCTCTCCGATCGTTTCGGAGGTTGCCCGATTGGCCGTGATCATCATCTGCAGCGCCTGGGCGTTGTGGATGATTGAACTAAGCGGTTGACCGAGCTCATGGGTAATCGAGTTGGCTAGGGCCGACATCGTCTGGCGGCGGCCGGCGTCGGCGGCGAGCCCCAGACTCCTTCGGCTCTCGATCTCGGCCCGCTGCCGTGCGCGCCGCTGCACGAGCAGGCCGGCAATAAGGGCCGCCTGGGCCAGCATCACTACGACGGCGCCGACGATGTAGCGTTGGTATCGATCCCAGATGCTCGGTTCCCGGAACATGACGCGGGTACCCGCTGGCAGACGCGACTCGTCGAGCCCCCAGCGGCGCAGCTGGCGCCAATCCACCGCATCGACATCCGTGTCTGGCGAGGACATCGGTATGTCGTCGGCTCGCTCTCCACGAAGCACGCGAAGCGCGATCGTGGCGATGGCCTTCATCTGGGCCACCTGATCGCGGCGCCAGCCGCCGACGATGCCCGCATCGACGGCGATATCCGCCCAGCTGTAAGTCGGCGCGTTGGCCGCGGCCGCGACGCGGGAGAGGTAGGGCATCTGCTGGACGAGCTCGCCCGCGCCGTCCTTACTCACGACCACGTAGTACACCGCCGAGTGCGGGGGCAACGTTCTGAGTCGCGTTTCGAGATCCTTCGTCATCAGTCCCGAGAGATAGGTGAATTCGACCCGGCCCTCGTATGGGCGGAATTCTGCCCTCGCCTGGCTCTCGCGGTTCGGGTCCAGCCCGGTCGTACCGACCACCACGTAGACATGTTCGAGATCGGGCTGCAGCGCCAGCGCGAGCGCGATTGAAGGGCCGAACTGGAGCTTGTTGAGCAATCCCGTGGAATTGGCGATGGGGTTGGGCGGTCGGGAGAGCGTATAAAACACCACAGGCGTGTCGCTGAAGAGGACGTCCCGATTTCTGCTGACGAAATCCGTAGCGGGGTCTCCCATCACGAGGATGAGGTCCAGGCGCCTTTCCTTGTACTTCCGGCGCAGGAAGTCGAGGTACACAGTCTCGTAGTCAGGATGCGGAAACCTGCCAACGTCGAAGTATTCGGTGTACAAGTCCACACCATCTCCGAGGCCTTCTGTGAGTAGCCGCGGCATCTCTCGCTCCGAGACCACGTAGAACTGCTCATTCGGGCGCGCCGAGTTGAGGACGAGTACCTGCTTCGAGCGGTTGGCGTCTTGCGCACTCGCGAGAGGGGCGAGGGCGCACGCCGCGAGGGCCACTGCCAACAACGCTTGACGCCGAACGCCACGTCGCACGGTCAGCATGCGCCCGCCATGTCAGAAATCAGTCTCGACCTAATCCGGAAAAAGCGAGGCGTCAGGATGGTATTGGGCCGCGGCCACGGTACGCCGTCGGCCACGGTCTGTCCCGTGCTCGTCCCGCCGATGACCGTGCAGCCCCCGGCACGCAGGTTGAGCGTCGCGTCGATGCCGTTGAAGTACTGATACCAACATCCGTAGTTGCGCGAGCCCGCGATGAGATTCCTCATCTGCCGGACAGCCCACCCGTTGAGAATCGCCGGATCGAAGTTGTTGGTCAACACACACTGCCCGAACTTGGTGTCCGACACGACGCCGCACAGGTCGCCACCACTCGCCCGGAGCGCCCGCGGCTGACGAGGATGCGCGACGGCGACGTCAAGCAGGATGCGAAGAGTATACGAGAAGGTCGTTGACAGACTCGAGCGCCTCGGGCTCGTCAGGAAGCGGCTTTTTGAAACTGGTCCCCTGCGGCACAGCGAAGTCTACTTTCTCAATCGAACCTCTTGGCTGGCGTTGGCTGTGGAAGCGTGTTCTTGGCGCGTCACGGGGACAAATCTGGGGACTGTCGCCCCGCTACAGAGCCTGTTGGTGATTGTCATTCGTCCTTCGCGGGAAGCGCTATCGGCCGTTCAGCGTCGTCTGCCAGTTCGTGAGGACTGTGAACCCGGCATCGCCGCGCGCTGGAGCCGGCACCAGCGCGAGGAATCGCTGGCAAGCGTGGGGCCCTCCACGAGCTCCATCACGAGCGCGCGTCTGTCGCCCGCTCGTTCGAAGTCGTGGACGATGGCGATGTTGGGATGATTGAGCGACGCGAGCGCCTTGGCCTCGCGCGTGAAGCGCGCGAGCCGGTCCGGGTCCTGCTCCCACGACGGCGGCAGGACCTTGATCGCGACGTGACGTCCAAGGTTCACGTCGGTCGCGCGGTAGACCTCGCCCATGCCGCCCGTACCGATCAGGGCGGCGACTTCGTACGAGCCGAATCGAGTCCCGGGCGTGAGCGCCACGACAAGCCTGAAGATATCTCAAGTTGACCTCGGCACACTTGGCGTCACGGAAACGCCGGTCGTGAGACCCGGCACCGGCTCCCGCGAGGAGGGTGACGTCGAGCGCGACGACGAGGAGGCTTGAATGATCGTCCGCCAGGTGTCTACTCGGGACGAAAAGCGTCATCCGCCCCGTGGATCACACCGTTGCGAACTGCCAACCAGCGCCCGTCTTTTGTAACAAGTACACGACGCGGCCCGCTCGCGTTTTCCGAGCTGACGAAGTTCTGCGGTCCGCTGTCTTCCACATCTTGCTCGCGCTCTCGGACGGTGAGCGGCACGGCTACGCCCTCATGCAGGAGGTGGCGGCGGACGCGGGCGGTTCTCTGCAACTCGGTCCCGGCACGCTCTACGGCTGTCTCAAGCGCATGCTGTCTGCCCGACTAGTCGAGGAATCAGACGAACGCCCGGACCCGGAACTTGACGATGAACGCAGGCGGTACTACCGCATCACCACGTTCGGTGCGGGCGTGCTGAGAGCCGAAGCCGACCGACTTGCCAGCGCCGTGTCGGCAGCGCGAAGCAAACGATTATTTTCTCGGAAGAATCTGGCGCTGGCGGGGACGAGGCTCTGATGCTGTCGTCTTCGCAAGACCAATGGCTGCGGTGGCTCTGTCGCGTCTACGGTCTGATGCTGTGGGCGTACCCGCCCGACTTTCGAGGCGACTACCGTCGCGAGATGCTGGTCGTGTTCCGAACGGGTGCGCGAGATGTGATGCAGCGTGAAGGCAGCGCGGCTCTCCTGCCGTTCATGCGGCATGTCAGTTGGGATTGGCTATACACCACGTTACGAGAGAGGACGACTATGACGACCAGCATGCCCGCGCTTCGAGGGGGTGCCGCACTTCCGTTGGCGATGCTCGCGGCAGTCGCGGTGGTGAGGCTTGACGGTTTCATCCTCGGCTTCAACGTAGCCCCGGGCCACGACGTTCATCGTGTGGTGATCGGGACGAACGTGGGGTTTTTCTTGATGGCGGCGGCGTTTGTCAGTGTGGGCGTGTCGGTCGTTCCCGGTCGGAAGGACTCGGTTGCCCGCATTGCCCTCGCGGTCGTCGTCGTTCTTGCGACGTGGTTCGTGGTAGTGGGCGCGATAAGGATGGCGATGACGCCGGTCGCTTGCGGAGTCTGTGCGCTCCTTGGCGGTATGCTCGCCTATCTCCCGTGGCGACCGCGTGCGCGTTCGCAGGCGCTTGGGAATTAAGTCCTGCGTGTCGCCGTTTGCACGAGAGCGCACGACTCGGGTTCGACATTGCTAGCGTCGGCAGCGGACGACGCGGCGACCGTTCAATGAGCCCGTCACTTCACAATCACTTCACAATCCGGTTGGACGCCTCCGAGCAGTTCCGCTAAACTGTTGATTCGACTCAACGGAGAGATGTCCGAGTGGTTGAAGGAGCACGCTTGGAAAACGATTCCGGCGACGCCCACCAAGTGATACCGAAACACCTCTCCGCGCAATCGATTCAACGACTTCCCGCCACAGAATGCGTCTCGATGCGAACCAGTAAACGTCGGTATTTGTCGGCGGTTCAGGGCGGCCTTACACAGTTTCTACACAGTTCTGATTCTCACTTGCCGCCGTGCGTCAGGGTGTTCATCGGTAAGCGACCATCACATTGAGCAGTTCCTGAGGACCGGCCAGACGGGCCTCCTTTGATCCGAGTCAGAAATGCGTGCTTTCGCGCGGGAGCACGCAGCCGCATGTAACGAACATCCTGCCGCAGCGGCCATGGTGTTGCGCGTTGGTCGTCCACAAACACTTTCGACGACAGGTTCCACCGCCCCGTGATCCGGCCGGTTCGACGCGACCGGGTGACCCCTCGCGCTCGGCGGCAGCCTAACGAGACAAGGACCAGGGTATGCGGACACATCATGTACCGGAAGCTGGATTGAGCTCTTTGCGTCATTATCTCTACATGGCCAAGACCGAGACGGAGCTCACCGAGACTTCATTGCGGCAGCGCTTGAAGCGAGAGACCACTGCCGTACATCAGCAGCTCGAGGCCCAGCTCGGGCTGCTCAATCCCGGCCTCGACGTGCACAGGTATCTCCGCGTGCTCGAGGCGTTCTACGGCTTCTACGTCCCCGTCGAGGCCGCCGTGAGGCGACGCGCGGCCGCGGAATTGCCGCTCGGGTTTCCGTTGCGGGCTCGCGCCGAGCTCATCGAGCGCGATCTCCTGGCGCTCGGCCAGTCTCCGGCGGATATCGCCGCACTCCCACTATGTAGCGACCGACCTGAGCTGTCATGCGTCGAGGATCTTGCCGGCTGTCTTTACGTGCTCGAAGGCGCCTGTCTCGGCGGACAGGTCCTCAGCCCGCTGTTGCACCGGCGACTCGGCCTGACGAAACGGAGCGGTGCGGCATTCTTCGCCGGCGACGAGGAGTCAACGCTTCCGAGGTGGACCCTCATCGTCGCATGGATCGATGGACTGCCGCGCGCAGGCGCATCAACCACAAAGATCATCAGTGCCGCGACGGCGACCTTCGATGCCTTCGCGCGATGGGCGGCGGTCGCCCGGGCGGGAGTGCCGTGGTCGATCTGAACGATTGCGATCGCGAGCCGATCCACATACCTGGGACGATTCAGCCCTTCGGTGTGCTGTTCGCGCTCAATGAGGGGTTGAAGGTCACGCAGGTCAGCGACAACGTGAGCGATCATCTTTCGTTGGGCGTGGACGAAGCCCTCGACCGGCCGCTCTCAGAGATCGTGGATCGGGCCGGCGCCGAAGAGGTGCGTTCGGTGCTGCGCGAACGGCGCTGGCAGGACGCGAACCCCCTAAGTCTCAGCGCGGGCGGGAAGCGATTCGACGGGATCGTACACCGTCATGAGGGCGTCGCGATCCTGGAGCTCGAGCCAAACCCAGAAACTCCGGACCAGAGTTCGATCCATCACCCGTTTCGCGCGGCGCTCTTGCGCGTGCAGCGCGCGAGCACGCTACACGAGCTTGCCGCGATCATCACGGAGGAGATGCGGCGAACGACCGGATTCGAGCGCGTCATGTTCTATCGATTCCACGAGGACGGCAGCGGCTCCGTCGACGCCGAATCGAGGGATGCAGTGCACGAGCCGTACCTCGGCTTGCGCTATCCCGCGTCCGACATCCCGGTGCAGGCACGCCGGCTTTATCTCCAGAACTGGTTGCGTCTCATCTTCGACGCCGACCAGAAGCCCTCGCGGATCGTTCCGGCCCTGCGACCAGATACTGGAGTCCCACTCGACCTTAGCTTCTCGATCCTCCGAAGCGTCTCGCCGATTCACATTGAGTACATGAAGAACATGGGCGTGCGCGCGTCGATGAGCATCTCGCTGATCGTGCGCGATCAGCTGTGGGGACTCATCAGCTGTTTGAACCACACAGGTCCGCGGCGCGTCTCGCACCGGATGCGATCGGCATGCGAGTTCATGGGCCGCCTGGCGTCGCTTCAGATCGCCTCGTTCGAGGATCGCGAACTGATCGTCTCGCGCGCATCACGGAGAGCGACTGAGGACGCGTTGCATTCCGCGATGAAGGAGGCCACGGGGAGCGTACTCGCGGCGCTTCTCGCTCAGCCCAGGGCACTGATGGATCTGGTCGACGCTGGTGGGGTCGCCGTCGTGGAGAATGGAGAGCCCGTCACGTGCGGCGGCGTTCCACCGGCGGACGTCATCCGCGAGATCGCACGCTGGCTCGAGGAGAGGGGCGATCTCAGGCCGTTCTCTTCCGATTCACTCGGGGTCCACTTTCCGCCGGCGCTCGCGGCGAGCGAAGTCGCAAGTGGTCTGCTCACGTTCGCGCTGCCCGACACGCGGCTGATGTGGTTCCGCCCGGAGGTCATCCAGACGGTGAATTGGGGCGGCGATCCAACCAAGCCCGTTGATGCGGAGGCCGGCAAGCGGCTGCGGCCGCGCCATTCGTTCGCTTTGTGGAAGGAGGAGGTACGCGCCCGCTCGCGTCCGTGGACTCCGAGCGATCTCGAGGCCGCCGACGAGTTGCAACGGCGCGCTACGGAAGTGGATCTCCAGCGTCGTCTTTTGAGCGAACAGCGCGCCGTGCGCGCGCGCGATGAGATGCTCGCGGTAGTGTCCCACGACCTGGGGAACCCACTCTCCGTGATTCTGCTCGAAGCCGCTCACCTCTTGCGGCACTTGCCGGAGAGCGAAGACCAGCGCACCCGCACGTTGGGTGAGTCCGTAGAGCTCATCCGACGATCGACGATGCGGATGAAGGCGCTGATTGACGATCTTCTCGAGCTTGAGAGGCTCGGGGCGAAGAGCTTTCCGGTCGACGTTCAGCCTGTGGAGAGCCGCGATCTGCTCGAAGAGGCGCGGACTGACGCGCAACCACTGGCGGACGCAAAGCACATCTCCCTCGTCCTCGATCTGATCGATCCGCCGAAAATCCACGCCGACCCGCATCGCATCTCGCAGGTGCTCTCGAACCTGCTCGGCAACTCGATCAAGTTCACCCCCGAGGGCGGGACCATCACACTTCGCGCGCGGTCGCGCGACGGAGTGCTCTCGGTCACGATTGAGGATACCGGACGCGGGATCGCTCCCGAACATCTGGCGCACATATTCGATCGCTATTGGCGACCCAGGGGATCGAAAGGAGAGGGAACGGGCCTCGGGCTCTACATCGCGCGGGGGATCGTGGAGGCGCATGGCGGACGCGTGTGGGCCGAGTCTTCTCCCAATGGCGCGACCTTCGTCTTCACGTTGCCGCTCGAACCCCGCGGCGACTGAGCCGCTCACGCTCGCCTGCGGCACGGTCGCGGGCACGCTCCTTGCCTCGAAGGAGCCAAGACCGACTGCCCTAGACCGTACGTGACGGCGCATCATCGTCGGTGATGCGACGCGAGGACATCTTCTCAGCGGCGGGTTTTGGACCAGCCCAGCAGGCCGCCTCGCCGATCATCGTCGGACGGCCAGGCACGAAATGTCATACTGGAGCGGCGCAACAGAACGGCAGCGCCGTGTTTTCTGAAAGCAAGTCGACGGTGACGGTTGACCGCCATGATCTCGTCGAGCAGATCCTTGGTCTCGATGGAGTTCCGGTTGTCCTTGCGTCCACGCGTCCTACTGGCAGAGGACTACCCCGACATGGTGAAAGCCGTGAGACGGTTGCTCGCACCGGACTGCGAGATCGTAGGCAGCGTCGCAGACGGCAGCGCACTGCTGGAGGCGGCGCAACGACTCCAGCCTGACGTGATCGTGCTCGATGTGAACCTCCCGAACGTTGACTCGTTGGAGGCGTGCCGCGAGATCAGGCGCGTGAACCCTGCGACGAAAGTGATCATGTTCACGGCGATGGCCGATCAGGCGACCAGCCAGGCGTTCCTCGGGGCGGGAGCATCTGCCTTCGTATCAAAACTCGCGTCCGAAGACCTGCTGTCGACTATCCAGCGACTGTGTATTGACGAAGGCTGAATCCTCCCAGCTTTTCTGACGCGAGTTGGCAACAGCTGACCGGCGAATTCACCACAGCACGGCTCGATCGCTGCAGCGCATCCGTCGGGCGGCGTTACGCGACGCACGGGCTGCGCACGAGATGCTCGCCGGCTGGTCCCACAGGCGCGGTGTCAGGATCATTTTGCGAACCAGCGGACGAGAGCGGCCACTGAACGCTTCCCATCGCGATCCACACTCCCGCGCGGCCGGCCGCCGTACCATTTGACCAAGCCCAACGAAATCGCCGTAAGTGATCGAACAACATTGCGAGGTCTTACACAATTTCAGCGCAGAAGCGATCGCGTGATGGCCGCAACCAGCTGAATACAAATGGAATAGCAGGTCGCTAAGATTTGAAGGAGGGGTTTGCGCTACACTGTTCCAGACCACTCGCAAGTGATTGATTCTAAACGGAGAGATGTCCGAGTGGTTGAAGGAGCACGCTTGGAAAGCGTGTGTAGGGGAAACTCTACCGAGGGTTCGAATCCCTCTCTCTCCGCCAAATCTAATCCTCCTGATCACGCCGTTTGGCACTGCCGCCACAACCTATGCGCGGTCGATGACAATCGGCTGGGCGCCGTTCCACAGCGCCGCGACGCCGAGCGCTCGCAGCTGCTCGATGCCCGATACGATCGTGAGGAAGTGATTGCCGGCGAGCTGTCCCGCCTTGCTCGCGAAGCGGGTCGCGCCGTAAGCAATCAGGAGCTCGGTTTCACTGACGCCGCCAGGGTACAGGATCACCTGCCCCGGAGACGGGTAGCTCGTCGCATTTTCAGCCGGGACACCAAGCGCCAGATCACCGAGCGGCACCCAGACCGCCTCGCCGCTCCAGCGCACATGCACCAGCCGATTCGTGAACGGCAGCAGCTTCAGGAAAGCCTCGCAGGTCAGCGGCGCCGCCTCGGTTTCGAAACGGGCAGCGAAGCTGAATGAACCACTCGTGATCACCACATCCGACATCAGCGCACTTTCCCGCCGTCACTCGCGACCGGCGCACTCCTAGAGTAGTATCGCTTCGCTTCTCGATGGGAGCGCCGCGGTTTCAGAAAGGCATGTACATGAAGATCCACCGGTTGTCGTCAGCGTTTCTTGGTCTCATCGCCGGCGCCAGCACGATGGTCGCAGGCGGCGGCCACGTAACAGCCGCCCCGCGCAAGGCGTGCGACGTCTTGTCGCTCATTGAGGTCCGCAGCGTCGTCGGCGCTGAGATGGCTGTCTTCGAGGCGGGTTCATCACCGGTAACCACACGCGGTGAGTCTACGGTCTCAACGTGCACCTACGTGACGGCGGGTTCTGGCGGCCGCTCCTGCGAATGGTCCCGGTGCGAAATTCACCCTGATGTGGGCGCCCCAGGTCACGCTGGCCCAAACCAGCGATTTCTACGTCAAGCGCCACATCGAGGCGGCCGCCATGAAAGGCGACACGCTGGTCGTCGCCTGGGTCGGGAGCCCCTCGGAGGGCAAAACCGGTAATTGGTCTGCGAGTCAGAAACTGCTCGCCGCCGTCCTGCAGAAACTCTAACCGCACGGAAATCGCCTCGGCTCGAGCTGCCGCGCCGCACTACAATGCGGCCCATGACGGCTCGAACAATCGCCTCGTTGCTCGGTCTTCTCTGTGCATCGGTCCTGGTGCCTGGTGCAAACGCGATTCAGGCGCAAAACGGGCCGCCCGACCATCCGGTCGTCACCGTCAACGGCCAGACCTATTCGCCGCAGTCGATCCTCGCGCGCAACATGGGCAGCGAAGCGGATCAGACGACGGCGTTTCCGCCGCATAAGATTGTCGGAAACGTCTACTACGTCGGCACCAGGACCCTCAGCTCGTTCCTGATCGTGACGCCGCAAGGCAACATCCTGATCGATAGCACCTACGAACGGAACGTGCACACGATCGAGAAGTCGGTCGCGAATCTCGGCTTCAAGTTCTCCGACATCAAGATCGTGCTGGGTAACCACGCGCACGGCGATCACCAGGAAGGCGATGCCCTGGTCAAGCAGATGACCGGCGCGCTGGTGATGGCGATGGCTGAGGATGTGCCGGCGCTCGAGGCGATCACGCCGGGCGGCAAAGCGCATCCGATCGACCGAATCCTTCACGACGGCGACACCGTGTCCCTCGGCGGCGTCACGCTAGTGGCGCATCTGACGGCCGGCCACACCCACGGCGGTACGACCTGGACAATGAAAGCACAGGAGGGTGGACGCACCTACGATATGGTCTTCAGTTGCAGCCTGCGAGCTGGCGGCGCGTTGACGCCCGCGGTCGTGCAGGAGATGACGCACTCGTTTGCGGTGGTGCGCGCGCTGCCATGCGATGTGCAGGTCGGCGACCATCCGTCCGAATACAACATGACGGAAAAGTACGGGCGTCTGAAGAAAGGCGGCCCGAACCCGTTCATCGACCCCGCGACGTGCACGCGCGAAGCCGACATCCAGGAAGCGATGTTCAAGGCGGTGCTCGCCGAGCAGTCAGCCGCCAATCCGAAAGCTGACCGGCGAGAAACGCTACAGTAGGTGAACGCTTTCGACGACCGGCTCGAGCATGCCTGTCACCACGGTCAACCCGTTCCCACTCGAGGCCCTCGAGGCCAACCGCCGCGGCGAGTTGTCCGCCGTGCAACTGCAAAACCTCCAGGCTCAATCGAGGTTCAGACGCAGGAACGAGTTGAGCATCGCCGCATTTTTCGCAGGCGGCGCGCTCATCTTCGCGTTCTTTGCCTCCCCAACTGCTTCCGTCGTGATGCGAGCGCTTCTCACATTCATCTGCCTCGCGAGCGCGATCTTTCTGATCGTGCGGTCCGTCACCGGTAGTGACCCGCTCACTCGCGACTTGCGGCGTGTGCAGGTCCAGTCGGTCGAAGGCGCGATCGGCAAGCGCCGGCGGTCGGGATCCAGATCGAGGTCGACCTATTTTCTCGACGTTGGTGACAACGCCTTCCAGGTGTCTCGTGCCACATACACAGAGGCGCCAGACGCGGGGTTCGTCCGCCTGTACTTTCTTCCGCTCAGTCGCAGGCTCGTGAACCTGGAACGCCTCGCGAACCCCCCGCTGCCCAACGACATTTCCGTGACAGGCCTCGCGGCATCCTTCGGCAGCGCGCTGCTTTCGGGCAGTCGCCGCCGGCGCAACGAAGTGCGGGCGGAACTGGAGAATGTCGGCGAGACGTTCAAGACCAGCATGACGCCAACAACCGCGGCGCCGCCACCGCAGGACCGCGACCCGCGTCCGCTCGCTGAATTGCTTGTCGGCACATGGACCAACGGATTGATGACGGTGACATTCACGGCCGCCGGCACGGTGACCACGAATGTGCTCGGCGTGAAGAGAGACGGGCACTGGTCCGTCGATGGTGCGGGACGATTGTGCGCAGACATCACCGGCAAGGCCGGAGCCGCCGACGCCTGGGTAGCCGGGGATCGGCTTACCATCGCAGTGGCAGGGGAGGGACTGACCTTCACGCGCGGATGACGCGTTCCGTTGTTCGTCGGGATGCGGCAATCCTGACGCCGCAGGCGATTCAGCGTCGGCGTGCGCTTGCGATTAAACTCTTCAGTCATGGCCACTGGTCGCGACACCCTCATCAAGAATGATCTTCCGGCCGGTTTAGTCGTCTTCCTCGTGGCACTGCCGCTGTGCCTGGGAGTCGCGCTGGCTTCGAACGCGCCCCTGCTGTCGGGCATCATTTCAGGGATCGTCGGCGGATGCGTCATCGCCGCGCTCTCCGACTCGCAGGTCAGCGTCAGCGGACCTGCGGCCGGCCTCGCCGTGATCGTGGCTGCTTCGATCCAATCACTCGGCTCGTACCAGGCATTCCTCGCCGCCGCCGTCCTCGCTGGAGTTGCGCAGATCGCGCTCGGGCTTCTGCGCGCGGGCGCGATCGGCGACTACGTTCCCAACGCGGTCATCAAGGGCATGCTGGCGGGCATCGGCCTGAACATCATTCTCAAACAGATCCCGCACGCGCTCGGACACGACCTGGATTGGATCGGCGACCTGGGCTTCTCGGAACACGGCGGGCAGAATACTTTTTCGAGCATTGCGAGCGCCCTTGGAGCGATGGCCGGCGGACCGGTGGTCATCGCGGCGTGCAGCATCGCGGTGCTGATCGCCTGGGATAAGTTGGCGGCCGGCGGCCCGCGTCTCTTCAAACTGGTGCCAGGACCACTGGTCGTAGTGATTCTGGGAATCGTGATGAACCTGGGCTTCCGGAGCTTTGCTCCGGGCCTGTACATCAGCGACCCAACTCACCTCGTCAGCCTGCCTTCCGGATCGTTTCGCGCGTTACTGGGCGAGCTGACGTTTCCTGATTTCTCGGTGCTGTCGTCCCCTCAGGTGTGGACCGTGGCGTTCACGATCGCCGCCGTGGCCAGCGTCGAGACGTTGTTGTCGCTCGAGGCCGCCGATCGGATCGACCCGCAGAGGCGCATCTCGTCGCCGAATCGCGAACTATGGGTCCAGGGCGTCGGAAATGTTGTGTCCGGAATGCTGGGCGGGCTGCCTGTCACTTCAGTCGTGCTTCGCACGTCGGCCAACGTCGCGGCCGGCGGGCAGACCTGGAAGGCATCGTTCGTCCACGGGCTTCTCCTGCTTGGCGCCGCCACATTGCTGGCACGCGTGCTGAACCTCGTCCCTCTGGCTTGCCTCGCCGCAGTACTGATCATGGTCGGCTACAAGCTGACGAAGGTGTCGCTTTACCGTTCGACTTATCGAATGGGCCTGGATCAATTCATCCCGCTGGTCGTCACGGTTGTCGCGATTCTCTTCACCGACCTTCTCGAAGGGGTGGTGATCGGCCTGGCATGTGGGTTGTTCTTCGTGATCCGAAGCAATCATCACAGCGCGGCAACCGTCGTGAGCAAGGGATCCGCGTATCTCGTTCGTTTCAACAAAGACGTGACGTTTGTGAACAAGAACGAACTCAGGTACAAGCTGCGCGCCATCGCGGACGGTTCCAACGTGCTGATCGACGCAACCAAGGCTTCGTATGTCGATCGTGACATCGCGGAACTGGTGGCAGACTTCAAGACACTCGCGGTCCACAAAGGCATCACCGTCGAACTGAATCAGTTCGAGGGCAAGACCCCAGGACCGGAGGACAGGTGATGGATACCTATCTGAGAATGCTGCTGTTCAATCAGGCCTGGGTGAAGGAACGGCTGGAATTGCGCCCGGATTTTTTCGAGAAATCCTCTCGTGCCCAGACGCCGCAGTGCCTCTGGATTGGCTGTTCGGATTCACGCGTGCCGGCGGAGGAGATTACCGGATCGGGGCCAGGCGACCTTTTCGTTCACCGGAACATCGCCAATCAGGTCATCAGCACCGATCTGAGTCTGACCAGCGTGCTTCAGTACGGCATCGCCGTCCTGAACGTAAGGCACGTCATCGTCTGCGGGCACTACAACTGCGGTGGTGTGGCCCACTCCATGAAACAGGGCGGAGCCGGCCCGGTTGACCAGTGGCTGGAGCAGCTAAGAGGGCTGCGCATCAGACATGCGGCTGAACTCGACAAAATTCCGGATGACGGCTCGCGTCTCGATCGGATGGTCGAACTGAGTACCGCGGCTCAAATCGAAAACCTGGAGCAAATGCCCGTCGTGCAACACGCCATGGCGGACGGCTCTCTCCGGTTGCATGCGTGGGTTTACGACCTGAGAACGGGGTACCTGAAAGAACTCGAGGCACAAGCGGCGCGATAGCTTGGGTCAGTCAAAGACCGACGCGACGGAGCAGCGCGTCGAACCGCGGATCGCCGTGCAGGCTCACAAACCTCGGGTCGAGCTTCAGCCACACGAGCCAGTTCGACCGATCGCCGGCCGCGCGGTCAAGCCATTCAAATGCGGAGGCCGTGTCGCCGAGCCCCGCATAAACAAGTGCGACGCCGTACGGTGTGACGTACTCGTGGCCGGACAGCGCCTGCAGATCGTTCAGTACGCGCTGCGCGTCCTGACGACGGCCCGATATCCCGTAGACGTGGCCGATCGCCGCCATTGTGACCGGCCAGTTGACGAGCACTTTGCCGGCGGTGGTGTACTCCGCGATCGCCTCGTCATATCGGCGCTGTTCCTGGTAGGTGCGGCCAAGCCAGAGGTGGGCCAATGGAAATGACGGACCCATCTCGATCGTAGCCTGAAGCTGCTTCGCGGCCTCGTCGTAACGGCCGCCGTAGTAGTCAACGAATCCCACGTCGGTATTTGTTGCCACCGAGAGCGGATCGAGTCCTTGAGCCCGGCGGATCTCGGCCCGTGCTTCGTCGAACCTGCCCATGGCAGTCAGATACACGCTGTGCCAGTCGAGCGCCGTGACCGCATTGGGGTTGAGCGTGAGAGCACGTTGGAACTCCAGATTGGCGTCTGCGAACTGCCAGTCGTAGTACAACTTCACGTAGCCGAGCGATGCGTGTGGCTCGGCAAGGTCCGGATCCAGCGCGATCGCTCGTGACGCTGCTCCCTTCGCGCGCTCGAACGCGACGCTCGGCGCTTGATAGCTGCCATAGCCGAGCGCCGTGTAGCAGTCGGCGAGGCCTGCGTAGGCAGGCGCGTAGCCGGGATCTGCATTGATGGCCTGTTCGAACGACACCACTCCCTTTTCGAGCGCCGGCCGAGTTCTCTGGGCCCAGAAGGACCGTCCCTTGATGTAGGCGAGATAGGCATCGGGGTTCACCTGTTGTGCCGATGTCATCGCGGCACGCTCCCTGGCGGTGAGTTTGGCTTGCACACGGTCCGTGATCGCTGCCGCCACGTCGCGTTGCAGCGCCAGGAGATCGTTCAAGCTGCGTTCGTAGCTCTCTGCCCACAGATGGCGATCGCCGGCCGCATCGATCAGTTGTGCCGTCACCCGGACCCGGTCGCCAGATCTGGTCACCGAACCTTCCACGATCGCCTCGACATTCAAGCGGCGACCGATTTCGATCGACGAGACGCGTCCGCCTCGAAACTGGAGCACCGATGTATGCGAGATGACACGCAGCGATGAAATCTTTGCAAGATCGGTCGTCAGTTCGTCAGTAATACCATCAGCCAGATAGGCCTCGGCAGGATCCGCCGAGAGGTTGTCGAGGGGCAGCACGGCAATCGATCGAAATGACTGGGTCACCGGCGCCGGCCTTCGGCGGAGAATCCACGTGGCTGACAAGCCGACGGCGATCGCGATCGCCAGGACCGTCCAGACGACCGCGGAGAGCGGCACACGGCGGTGGGTTGTTTCGGCCAGCGGATCCGGCGGTGGCGCGGCCGCAGACTCGAGCGTCCCGATGAATCGGTACCCCCGCCGCGGCAGCGTTTCGATGAAACGCGGTGTGTCGGCCGAGTCGCCCAACGCCGCCCTCACCTTGTTGACGGCAATGTTGAGGCTGTGATCGAAATCGACGAACGTGTCGGAAGGCCAGATCCGCTGTCGCAACTCCTCCCGCGACACCAGCCGCCCCGGGCGTTCGAGAAGAGCCACCAACACGTCGAACGGCTGTTGCTGCAGCCTGATCGGAACACCCGCGCGAGACAATGCGCAAGCGTCGAGATCCACTTCGAAACCCGCGAATCGAATGCGGCCGGTTGGAGGTGTGCCCATCGCGTGGCGGCGTCAGAGTCTAGCATGTCCGGTTTTCGGGACAAGCCACTCGCAATCGCCTCAGGAGATGAACATTAGACGGTGTGGAGATGCTCCGTGCATCGACCTCTCACGCTCAACCCGCGATAGTCGCGCTTCACGTCCGCGGTTGAACATCCTTCATGGAGGTCAGGTCATGGTCGGCAACACGCTCCGCAACACGTCTGTATTGTTCGCCACAGTTCTGCTCGCCGGCTCCGTTTCATCCCGGTCTCGGGTGTCGGCAGAGTCTCATCACGACACGATCGCCATAGAAACAGGGCACGTGGTCCTGGAGGTCGCCGGTGAAGTGAACAACCTGGCGGCCACGGCCGACGCTCCCCTGGGATCATCGCAGCAATTCGGTTACGTCTCGTACCTCGAGGGGATCGATAGCGTGTTCACCGATCCGACACCGGCCAACCAGAATGAAACCACGGCGATGTTGACCTTCTTCACCGACGTGAAGACGACCCGCACGACGCCGCACGGACCGTTCACGATCATCATCAGAGAAGGGACGACGACGCTCTATCGGAACACGGCACCGGCGACCTTTACGGTTCCAGATTCATTTCAGAGTGGGGAACCGATCCTCACCTCGACGATTCGGCAGCAGGTGATCCTCGATACTGTTGAAAAGACGTTCACAGTCGTCAATCTGAATACGATCAGCCAAACCAGACGGTTCGACCTTGATTCGCAGACCGTCCGCATCGGTGCTCCGGGCGATATGCTCCGTACCTCACTGATGGGGGTGCTGCGCGCACGGGACGGCGTGCCGCCACCAACCGGCCATTTCGCAGGGAGCGCCGTCGGCATCGCGCGCCGCGGCGGCGACTCGAGATAACTTCATTTCGCGTTGCGGTCGTGTCACCGCCTGATGGTGGCACGACCGAATTGCCGCACGCCGCAACACACTGCCATCTGCGCTTCCAGCGCCGCTCGGATCCGGCACGCCCGAATACCGAGCGCGTTCATCGAGATGCCCATCTGCTTCGCCAGCTCACGCCGGCGCTCGATCCCCGGACGTCCCTCCTCGCGGTGGTAGTCGATGATGAGCGCGCGCTGCTGCGGACCGATCTCTTGCAGGCAGCGATCCAGGCAATCGAGACGCGCTTCGCGATCCGCGGACTCCTCGTCCCGCGTCAACGATGCGACACGCCCTCCGTTCCACGAATCGCTGCCGATGCCGGATGACTCGACCGAATGTGGGTGCCGTCGTTCGCGCCGGATGTCTTCGAGCAGCACAAACTTCGCGACCACGTAGCAATAGCGCGCTTGCGGGGTGACGGCGATCGCGCCGTCGCGTTCCAGCGTCCTGCCGATGCGGCTGAGCGTGTCGTCGGCCAGATCGTCCGGGAACGGACGATCGCGACGGTCGAAGTACGCCGTCAGCCGGCGACGCATCTCGAGATAGGTCTCGCCGTGCGAGTCCGTCCCGTTGTCCAGCCATTCGAGCAATCGGGTGAATGCGAGATGACTCAGTCCGTGCTCCTCCTCCGGAACCTCCGAAACGGACGGAGCGTCGAGTACTGCCGTGCTTGCCATGTAGGAATCCTTGTTTCGCGGCGGAATGCCCGCACTTGAGATATCGAAAAGCGTCGAGGGAAGACGACATCGCCTCGCGTGTCGCCTTTTGACGGGCGTTTACGATCTCTCTGGTGATGGCACTCCAGCAGGCGTCGGCGCGCGCGCTATACTGCGGTGAACCGGCAGTGATATCCGACATCACGACGCTTCTCGCCTCCGCCGAGCTCGGCGATCGCGCGGCGGCGGACGCGCTCTTCACCGTGCTTTACGACGAGCTGCACCGGATGGCACGGCGCGAGCTGTCGAAGCGCGCGGCGGGCATGTCGCTCGGCGCGACCACGCTCCTCCACGACGCCTATCTGGATATCTCGGGACGGGAGGGAGCGGCGTTCCCGGACCGCAACCGGTTCATGGCCTACGCCGCGCGCGTGATGCGCGGGCTGATCATCGACTACGCGCGAAGCCGGCAGGCGCAGAAGCGCGGCGGCCAGTTCGAGATCACCTCAATCCGCACCGACGTGGCCGAAGCGGTTCCAGACGCCGCCCAGTTAGCCCCCCTGAGCGATGCGCTCGACGAACTCGCCACCGTCGATCCGCGCCTGGCTCGCATCGTCGATCTCAAGTTTTTCTGCGGCTTCTCGTTCGCGGAGATCGGCGCGATGTCCGGGGTGTCGGAGCGCACCGTGCAGCGCGACTGGGAAAAGGCGCGCATCTACCTGCACCACGCGCTGCAGGATGAGGCGGTACCGCTGTGATGTCGTCTTTTGACAGTCGTTTCCGATCTCTCTGATCGGAGAGCACGAATGCGCACAATGGACAGCCGCCGCTGGCTGCGGGCGAGCGGCCACCTGGATCGGGTCCTGGAACTGCAGCCGGGCGAACAGGATGCCTGGCTTGCGGCGCTGCAGGAAGACGACCCGGAGTCCGCCGCTGACGTCGCGTCGCTGCTCGGCGAGCACCGCCGTCTCACCGCCGAACGGTTTCTCGAATCGGCGCTGCCGCTCCAACCGCGGGAAGCGCCGCTGGTCGGCCTCACCATCGGCGCCTACACGCTGGTGTCGCGAATCGGCCACGGCGGCATGGGCACGGTGTGGCTGGCGTCACGCAGCGATGGCCGCTTCGAGGGTCAGGCGGCGCTGAAACTGCTGAACGCAGCGCTGGTCGGGCGCGGCGGCGAAGAGCGTTTCAAGCGCGAGGGCACGATCCTGGCGCGGCTCACGCATCCGAATATCGCCAGGCTGATCGACGCCGGCGTCTCGAACGCGGGTCAGCCCTACCTCGTGCTCGAACGCATCGACGGTCGCCACATCGACCGGTACTGCGACGAAGAGCGTCTCAGCGTCGACGCGCGCGTCCGCCTGTTCCTCGATGTGCAGGCAGCGGTCGCCCATGCGCACGCCAATCTGATCGTCCACCGCGACCTGAAGCCGTCGAACGTCCTCGTGACCGCCGCCGGCGAGGTCAAGCTGCTCGATTTCGGCATCGCCAAGCTGATCGAAGAGGATGCCGCACTGGCGACGCTGCTGACGCCGGAGTCGGGGTCGGCGATGACGCCAAAATACGCGGCGCCCGAGCAGATCGCAGGTGGCGCGATCACGACGGCCACCGACGTCTACGCGCTCGGCGTGCTCCTGTACGAGCTGCTCGCCGGCTATCACCCCGCCGGCGCTGCACTGAAGTCGCCGTCGGATTTCGTCAGGGCAGTGACCGAGGCCGAGCCGCTGCGGCTGTCCACCGTGTTTCAGAATGCCGGCACTGCCGACGCGGCAGCGGCGCTCGCATCGAAGCGCGCGACTACTCCCGACCGGTTGCGCCGCCTGCTGCGTGGCGACCTCGAGACGATCCTCGGCAAGGCACTGAAGAAGGATCCGGCGGAACGCTACGCGTCGGTCGGCGAATTCGCCGACGACCTGCGTCGCTATCTCGACGATCAGCCGATCGGCGCGCGGCCGGACTCGGTGCGTTATCGCACGATGAAGTTCGGGCGGCGCCACTGGCGAGGCCTGACCACCGCGGCGGTGGCGATCGTGGCGCTGGTCAGCGTCAGCGGTTTTTACACCGTGCGGCTCGCCACCGAACGCGATCGCGCGCGGACGCAAGCCGACAAGGCGTCGAAACTCAGCGAGCTGCTCACCGGCCTGCTCACGCGCGCCGATCCCTACCGCACCCCCGACGCCACGGAACCCACGGTGCAGAGCCTGCTCGATATCGGCGCGGAGCGGATCGGCCGGGAACTCGGGGATCAGCCCGACACCCAGGCCGAGATGCTCACCGTCATCGGGCGCACCTACTCACGCATGGGTCTTCAGTCCAGGGCGTTGCCGCTGTTGCAGCAGGCGCTGACGATCGGCCGTCGCGCGTTTGGATCGGACAGCGTGCGCGTCGCGCAAAGCCTGAACGACCTCGGCGTGCTCGAGCGCGACCTGGGCAATCCCGAAGCGGCCGAGCCGTTGCTTCGCGAGAGCCTGGCGACGCGCAGGCGTCTGCTCGGCAACGACACCAACGACGTCGCAATTACGCTGGTCGAGCTCGCGCGAGTGCTGAGGGATCGCGGACGCTCCACGGAATCCGAAGCGCCGATCCGCGAGGCGCTGGCGATTCGCACGAAAATCTTCGGCGACGAACACCGCGAAACCGCCACCAGCAAGAACGAGCTCGGACTGCTGCTGCTGGATCGCGGCGACCTCGCCGGCGCGGAGCCGCTGTTGCGCGAAAACGTCGCGACCACCCGACGGACTCTCGGCGAGGATCATCCCAATGTCGCTTCAGCCAAGGGGAGTCTCGCGTTGTTGCTGATCGCGCAGGACGATGCCGCGGCCGGTGAAGCGTTGCTGCGCGAGTCGCTCGCCACGCAACAGCGGGTCTTCGGCGAGAGGAGTGTCGCCTACGCGACGACCCTCAACAACCTCGGAACCGCCATCGAGGTGCAGGGCCGGCTGGCGGATGCGCAATCGCTGTTCGAGCAGGCGATCGCCATCGCGCGTTCCCAGCTTGGCGATCAGCACCCACGCGTCGCGCTCATGACGCTGAACCTCGCGCGCGTCCAGATTGCTCGCGGTGCCGGCGCCGCGACCGAGCCGGCACTCCGGCAGGTGCTGGGCATGCGCGAACGGATGCTCGATGCGAGCGACTGGCGGATCGCGCAGGCCAGGAGCCTGCTCGGGGCGTCGTTGCTCGCGCAGGCGCGGTACGCGGAAGCGGAGCCGTTGATGGTGGCCGCCGCCAACGGACTGAAGCCGCTGCCGGGGCCGCAGGGGCGCGAGCTCGCCGCGGACCGCGCCAGGCTCGTCACGCTGTACCGAAAGCTGGGACGCTCGTCCGAAGCCGACGAGTACCGCTGATTAGCGGAACGGTCCGTCGTGTCGAGTGGTCTTTGGGCATACAATGCGTCCGCACCGGTCGACACGTCGCGATGGTCGACCTGGTTACCTTCCGCTCTCGTCACCTCACTCAGGAGTCACAACTGAATGCCGGCTCATCGCATCTTCACGATCGTTGCGTTGCTCGTCGCGACCGGCGCCGCTCGTCAGCGCGGGCGGCCGACCGCGTGCGCGCCGGGCAGTGGGTCGGCACGACCACGGTCGGTGGCAAGACATATCCGACCTCGAGCTGCCTGTCGGCGGCGAGGCGGCCGGCATCAACGGCGACGCCAAGGCAATCCAGGCCTATTTGCAGACCATCGTGCCGCCGGAAATCTGCGCGATCAGCGACGTCAAAGCCGAAGGCAGCCAGGTGGTCTATACCGCCTCGTGCACGGCGGCGCGAAGAAGACCGTGAAAACCGTGACCACCTCCTATCACGGCGATCACTCCGAGGGCACGGACACCACCGGCGGTAAGACCGAGGCCAAACTGGTAGGCGCCTGCAAATAGCGCTCCGGCCCTGTTGCCGCGAAGCCCGCCCCATCGCCTGACTCTGGCGTATAGTCTCCGGAACGTGCGGTTACCGGAGGTCAGAATGAAGCGTTTCGTGCTCGGCTGCGCCGCGGTTTCGCCACTCGCGGCGTTCCTCTTTTCGCCTGCATTCATCTCTGCGGCCGCGCCGAGCGGCCTCCGACCGGACCGAGATTCTCTGGGATCGGTTTGGCGTCGCCCACATCTTCGCCACCAGCCGCGACGAAATGTTTCACGCGCACGGCTGGGCGCAGATGGAGGCGCAGGCCAACCTGCTCCTGCACCTGTACGGCGAATCGCGCGGACGCGCCGCCGAGTATTGGGGCGGCGACGCCAACGCGAGTCTGGATCGCTGGCTGGTCTTGAACGGCATGCCCGACCTCGCAAAGACCTGGTACGCGGCTCAGGATCCGACCTTCCGCAATTACATGGACCAGTTCGCCCGCGGCATCAACGACTTTGCCAAAGCTCACCCCGACTCGATCAGCGTCGAGAATCGCGTCGTGCTGCCGGTGTCGGGCGTGGACGTGGTCGGGCACGCGCTCCGTGTCGTGCACTACGGATATATGGCTTCCGAGGAGCGGATGCAGCGCGAGCTGAGGGCGTTGCTGCGCGGCGAGGCTCAGCCGCCGCAGGACTTCGAGGCGGAGGAACTCACGCCCGGCTCAAATACCTGGACGATCGGTCCGCCTCGCTCGGCCAGCGGCAATGCGATGCTGCTGATCAATCCACACCTTGCCTGGGGCAACACCTTCTACCGCTACATGGAAGTGCACGTCGTCGGTCCCAACTACGATCTCTACGGCGCCCCGCAGATCGGATTCCCCGTCGCCGTCGTCGGCTTCAACCCGCACGCCGGCTGGGGCCGCACCGTCAACACCATCGACACCGTGGACTTCTTCAAGCTGACCGTGAAGGACGGCGCGTACCTCTACGACGGCAAGCCGCGTCCGTTCGAGCACGACACCAGGACGATCAAGATCAAACAGGCCGACGGCTCGTTCAAGACCGCCACGATCGACATCCGGCGCAGCATCCAGGGGCCCGTCGTCTACGACAAGGACGGCACCACCCTCGCGATGCGCGTCGCCGGGCTCGACCGCCCGAAAATGCTCGAGCAGTGGTTCAGGATGGGCGAAGCGCGGAATCTCGAAGAATTCAAGGACGCGCTGCGCGTGATGTCGGTGCCGATGTGGCACGCCAACTACGCGGACGACCAGGGCCACATCATGTTCGTGTTCGACGGCCTGGTCCCGAAGCGCAATGGCCACGACTACCAGTACTGGAACAAAGTCGTCGCCGGCGACACCTCGGAGACGATGTGGAGCGACTACCTGTCGTTCGACGAACTCCCCAAGTCAATCGATCCGCCGGCGGGGTTCAATCAGAACGCCAACGAGCCGCCGTGGCTCACCACCATCCCTCAGCTCGATCGCACCAAGTACGCGCCGTACGTGGCGCCGCCGGGGGACACCCTGCCGCAGATGCGGGTGCTCCGCTCGCTGCACATGATCACCGAGGATCCGAAGATCAGCTACGAGCAGCTGATCGCCAAGAAGCACTCGACGCGAATGGAACTGGCGGACAAGGTGCTGCCTGACTTGTTGAAGGCCGCGGCGTCCTGTGGCGGCACGCTTCCGCCGTGCGTCGTGACGCCGGAGACGGTGAGTGTCCTCGAACACTGGGATCACATGACCGACGTCGACAGCCGCGGCGGCGTGCTGTTCCAGATGTTCGTCGAGAAGTACTTCACCGGCGCGGGCGGCATCGACCGGAAACTCCGCGTCAAGTACGACCCGGCGCATCCGCTCGAATCGGCGTACGGACTGTCCGATCCGGCGGGTGCGCTCACCGTCCTCGCGTCGGTCGCCGTCGAGTGCACCAAGCGCTACGGGTCGCTCGACGTCAAATGGGGCGATGTGTATCGATTCGCGAGCGGCAACGCGGATCTGCCTGGGAACGGCGGCGCCGGCGGGTCAGGTTTGTTCCGCACCATCGCCTACACGGAGAAGAAAGGCAATCGCTTCTACGCCGCGCACGGCGAAACCATCGTCTGCGCGATCGAGTTCGGCAAGGCGCAGCAGGCGCAGTGCCTGCTCGGCTACGGCAATTCGAGCCAGACCGGCTCGCCGCACCTCGAGGACCAGCTGCCGTTCATGGTGCAGAAGAAGCTGCACCCGGTGTGGCGCGACAGGAAAGACGTCGAGGCGAACCTCGAGAAGCGCGAGAGCCCCGTTCCGTAGCACCGCGTGGCGCGAGGCTTTAGCCGAGCAAGAAACGATGTGAAAACGCGTCAGCCGGAGACCGTCGCAGCATATGTGAACGCGACCTTGGTTCTGCTGGTGCCGGTTGGGTTGGCGATTGCCGCATCAATCGGCATGTGGCTGACCCCTTCAAACAGCAGCACCACGGCCCACGCGACTCCGTTGCCGGAGCGGATGCTTCTTGGCGTCGCCGCAGTCGCGCTGTTCGTCGTCCTCTTCCTGCCGCTTGCGGTTATCGCCGGATGGCGGACATGGGTGCACGCACGGCGCTACCGGAATCTCGAAGGCGGTGGTTGGCGGGGCGTGTTCGAGGCCGGCGTCCTCGGCTTCTTCATCGCGATCTGGATTCTGCGTCGCGGCATCGAGACCCGGCCCGCGGACGCGCCGCCGTATGTCATCGCCTACGGCGGCGGCGCAGCCTTGATCGGCATCACGATCGGCCTGATTCTGCGAACGGTCGCCGTCGTCACGCTCAAGCTGACGTCACGAGACGATGAGGTCGCCACGGATCCGCGTTCGCAGATCTGAACAGGCCCCGAAGGAGGCCAGAACAGTTTTCACCTGGGTGTAGCGTCTGCGGGGCGGATGGAGGAGCCGGTCAACGATGATGCGGAGGCGGGCGACCGACGGGCGGACACGCCAGCAGGACTTACGATGCCGGCGTCGGTTGGGGTTCGTCGATCGCCGGTGAGCCGACTGTTCGGCACCCGGATTCGCCGATCGCCAGTGCGCGTACTCATCGCCGACGCCGCACGGTGCGCTTCCGGGACGTGTTGGTGCGAATCCGATCACGCGGCTCACAGGTCGGGCCCGACCGGAACGCCCGTCAGCCACGCGCCCTGCTGTGGACTCTCGGTCTGATGCGAGCGCCCCGCTCGGCGCCGGATCGATCACGTGGCACGTTCGCTTGCCGCCGTCGGCCGGTGTGGGTGGCGATCCTGCGTCCCTCGGCCGTCGCGCGCGCGAGCGACAGCCGTCACCCGCGTCGGTCGGCACGCCATAACCGGCGCCGCGGATTCGCCACCAGCCTGCGGATTCCCCCGCGGACCAACTGATTGTCAGATGTCGCGCGGATCACCCCAGGCGCCGGGCCCGTCGACAGCAGTCCGCCGGCCGACGCGGGTGACGCGCGAGCGGCCGGGGACGCCGGAGCGTCAACCCACACTGGACGGCGGCGCGCATCAACGGCGTGGCTGCCGCGACCGAACCAGTCTCGGTTCGCGAACGGTCCGACCGATGCAACACCGGAGCAAAAAGGACTCTTAGAGCCGGCCGCTGGCTTCTAGCAGGACACGCACTTGTGGTTGTTCTTCGCGCCGAGGCTCTCGAGCAGCTTGATCGTGTCTGGATAGGGCTGCGTGCGCTGCACCGGACCATTGGCCATGTCCACCGTCGTCTGGCCGGCCCGGTTCACGACTTTGGGATCCGCGCCCTTCGAGACCGAGGTACTGAATCATCTCGTTGTCGCCACGCGACGCCGCGTTGTGCAGCGCGGTGTTGCCCTCGTGATCCTCGGCGTTGACGTCGGCGTGCAGTTCTTCGACCAGATACTTCACGGCGGCCATCATCCCGCTCGGCGCGAAGCGGTGCGCATTCGCGGCGAAGCCCTCGCCATATCCGACGCCGGCAGCCGCGACCAGCGGCGGCACGCCGGGACCGCCGGTCGGTACCGGCAGTTTCTTCGACACGTCCACGACCGGCGCTTCGCGATCGACTTCCGTCCCTCGAGTCCTGCCCGCGGGCTTCATCGTCGGCACGTCCGGGTCGGCGCCGTAGGCGAGCAGCAGCTTCATCGCGTCGATGTCGCTCGAATAGGCGGCACGCCAGAACGGCGTCGCGCCGCCATCGTCGATGCGGAGCAGATCGAAGTTGTACTGGGTGAACCAGGTCTTGCGGTTGAGGCGGGCGTTTGGATCCGCGCCCTTGTCGAGCAGCAGCGTCATCATCTCGAGATACGCCGTCTTCTGCTGCAGCTGCGCCCGCGGCTGCGGATAGAACATGCGCGGCGCCCACTCGATGTTCAGGACGGCATACAGCGGCGTGACGCCGCCGGCGTTGGCAATCGCCGGGTCGGCGCCGTGCTCGACCAGGTACTTCGCGATGTCGAACTGGCCGTTGATCGACGCGATCAGCAGCGCGCTGACGCCATCGGCGCTGACCTGGTTGATCGGCGCGCCGCCTTCGACCAGCGCCTGCACCGATCGCATGCTGCCCTGCCGTGACGCGAAGTGCAGCGCGCTCATCCCGCCCTGCTTGCCGATCAGCTCGTTGAACGAGTAGCCGCGGGTGAGGCCGGCGACGCCTTTGTCGGCGTTGGCCGGGGCCGGCGCGGGCGGTTTGGTGCCGTTGACCGCCGCGCTCTTCGCGTTCTGCGCGTCGCGAATCGAGTTCTGCAGGAATTCCTCTGGTGCGACGACGCCCGCGAGGTCGGTGACTTTGGAGATACGGGCGGCGTCAGCCTGGTGTTTGAGCAGCTCGCGGACCGCGTCCACACGATCCTGCGCGGCCGCGAACATCAACGCGGTTTCGCCGTTCGCGGTATCGGCCGCGTTCAAGTCCGCTTTGTGCTCGACCAGCACCCGGACGGCTTCGGCGCTGCCGGCGTCTGCGGCGAGCATCAGTGCGGTCGCGCCCGTGGACGTCGTCGCATTGACCTTCGCACCGTGATCGAGCAGCGCCGCGATCACCTCGGCCTTGCCGGCCTTGCTGGCCAGGTGCAGCGGCGTATAGCCGCCGAGCCGCGTCGTCGCCTGCGCGTTGGCGCCGGCGTAGAGCAGCATCGCCGCGATTTCAGTATTGCCGTTGATGGCCGCCCAGTGCAGCGCGGTCATGCCGTCGCCCTGCGACGCGTTGACATCGCCGCCCGCGGCGAGCAGCGCCTTGATCGCCTTGACGTCCTGGCGTTCGGCGGCAGCGGCCACCGGCGTGGCCGCTCCGTCTCCGCGCGGCGCGGCGGACATGGTCAGCGAGGCGGTGGCGATACAGACGGCCGCGACGCACGCGAGGGCGAGTGTTCGTGTGCTCATGCGCTTCATCATCAGGCTACGTCGTCTTCGCGCTGTTCAGGTCCATCGGGCTGGTGCTGTCGCCGAAGGTTTCGACGTCCACACCGACCGCGTGCAGGCCGCCGAGCATGGCGTCGGCCATCGGCGTGCCGTCGCCGGCTTTGATGTGCAGGTTGCCCTTGATGCGGCCGCCGGCATGACCGGCGAAGAACAGCGGGCAGCGCTTGTGGTTGTGGACGTTGGGATTGCCCATCGGCGACCCGTAGACGATCAGCGAGTTCTCGAGCAGGTTGCCGTCGCCGTCCGGCGTGTTCTTCATCTTCTCGAGCAGGTACGGCACCAGGCTGACGTGGTACTTGTTGATCTTCGCGAAGTCGGTGATGCGATCTTCGCGATCGTTGTGGTGCGAGGCGATATGGAAGCCCGTGGTGGCGCCGGCCTCCGTGAACACGCGGTTCGACACGTCGCGACTGAGCTTCAGCGCGAACGCCCGTGTGATGTCGGCCTGAAAGGCGATGACCTGGAGGTCGAACATCAGTTTCACGTGCTCATCGTATGAGTCGGGCACGCCGACCGGCGCCGACGGCAGGTTGCGTGGCTCGCCGCTGCGGTTGGCCGCCTCCACCTTCTGGATTCGCCGCTCGATCTCGCGCACATCATCGAGGTAGTCGTTGAGCCGGGCGCCGTCGCTGACACCGACGTTGCGCTTCATGTCGTTCACCGATGCGGTGACCCAGTCGAGGATGCTGCTGTCCTTTTTCCGGCGATGCGCGCGCGCTTCCGGCGTCGCGCCGATGCCGAACAGCTGATCGAACACCGCACGCGGATCGCGAATCATCGGCAGCGGCTCGGTCGGCGAGGCCCAGCTGATCGAGTCGGTATAGGCGCAGGAGTAGCCGTAGAAGCAGCCGCCGGCCTGATCGACGTTTTCGATGCACAGCTGCATCGACGGAATCGGCGTGTCCTGACCGAACTGCTTCGCGAACAGCTGATCGAGCGACGTGCCGGCGTGGATGTCCGAGCCCTGGGTCTGGTGCGGGTGCGCCTGCGTGAGGAACACCGCCGCCGACCGGAAGTGATCGCCGCCGATTTCGGGCGGCACGAACGCCTCGGCATTCCGGCAATCGGTGTTGCTGATAATCGTCAGGTAGTTGCGATACGGTTCGAGCGACGCCAGGGCAGTCGGGCTGAGATCGAACGCCGATCCCGCGTCAGCGGGCGACCACATGTTCTTCTTCAGGCCGAACGTGGTGCTGCCGGCCGCGCCGTGCACCATCTCCATGGCGATCAGGCGCATCTTGGCGGAGCTTGCGGTGTCGCGCGCAAACGCGCCGGCCGGCACCATGGCGTCGAGCAGCGGCAGCGCCAGCGTGACGCCGAGGCCTTTCAGCACCGTGCGGCGGTCGAGATGTTTACCTGTGATGAACATCGGGCTCCTGCTCCTACGGCCGGCTCGCCGTGGTCGTTTCGACGACCTCAACGGCGCGTTTCTGGAACGCGGCGCTGTTGACGATACCGAGGACGAACGACGAGAAATGATTGTCGGTGGCGGCGGCGCGCTTGACGATGGCGCGGATGGTCGGCATGTCGGTGGCCTCGACGCGGCGGCCGAGCGCGTAGACCATCAGGTTCTTGGTGAAGGTCTGCAGGAACACGTCCTGGTGCTTGAGCATCGCGGCCCGCAACCCGGCCGGGCCGTTGACTTTGGTGCCTTCGTACATCACGCCTGCGGCATCGACCGTCACTTCGTTGTCCTTGGTCCGCAGCTTGCCGGTGACGTCGAACACCTCGAGCGAGAGGCCGATCGGATCGATGACGCGGTGGCACGACTGGCACGCCGGATTCTTGCGATGTTCTTCCATTCGCTCGCGCACCGAGAGGCGCTTGCCTCCGGCCGACGCGCTGGTCGCTTCGAGCAGCGGCACGTCGGGCGGCGGCGGAGGCGGCGGCGAATCGAGCATCACCTCCATCACCCATTTCCCGCGCATCACCGGCGAGGTCCGGTCGGCGACCGAGGTCAGCACCAGAATGCTGCCCTTGCCGAACAGGCCGCGGCGTTCGTCCGGGACGATGACGCGCTGGAACTCGGGTCCGCTGACGTTGGAAATGCCGTAGTGCCGCGCGATTCGCTCGTTGACGTACGAGTAGTCCGCGGTGATCAAGTCGAGGACGCTGCGATCCTCGCGCACGATGCTGTCGAAGAAGAGTTCCGTTTCCTTGACGAACGCTTCACCCAGCGTGTGGTCGAAGTACGGATAGAGCACGGCGTCTGGCAGCATGCCTTCGACGTCGTTGAGGCGCAGCCATTGCGCCGCGAAGCGGGTGGACAGCGCGCTGGCTTGTGGATCGGCCAGCATGCGCTTCACTTCTTTTTCGACGCCGCCCGGCGCCGACAGGCGCCCCTGCTCGGCGGCCTTCAGCAACTCCGCATCGGGCGAGGTGCCCCACAGGAAGAACGACAGTCGCGACGCCAGTTCGAAGTCGCTGATCCGGACCGGCGCGCCGGCGCGCGCGTTGAGCGCGGCGGGCCGTGTCTCCTCGACGCGGAACACGAATTGCGGACTGGCCAGCATCGCCTCGATCGCCGACGAGATGCCGGTTTCGAAGTTGCCTTCCTTACGGCCGTCCGCGTAGAAGCGCATCAGGCCCTGGATGTCGCGTGCAGTCGGCGGGCGTCTGAACGCCTGCGTCGAGAGCGTCTTGACGATCTGCACCGCGCACGTCTCTTCTTCGCGCTCGTTGGTCGGCCGGCAGGTAAAAATCTTGCGCCGGCTCGGCGTGTCCGAGACGCCGGTGACCCGCTGCGGGCCGATGATGCTCAGGTCCTTGAGGTGGGGCAGTGTCGTGACGCCGTAGGCCACGCCGATCTGCGTGTCGGCCAGCGTGTGGTCCACCGGCGCCACGAGATCGTTCACCGGCCCTTCGAAGTGCTGGATGAACGCCGCGGTGACACGCTGTGGCCCGGCCGCGACGTGAATCGGCGGAGTGCGCAGCGACAGGCTGGTGGTCACCTCGGCCATCTTCGGATCGATGTCGAGCAGCGCCTTGCGCTCGCCGTTGATCGAGAGCTCGAGCTGTTCGCCCGGGGCCGGCCCGCCGAACAGGAAGCCATCGGCGTTGCCGTGCAGATCGATGCGGTAGACGTAGTCGCCATCGGCGGGGAACGTGTGAATGACCGAGATGCCGCCGCGCGTGCCGATCGGGGCGCCGTCCACGCGGGTCAGCTGTGACGAGGTCTTGGGGACGCGGTAGTGGGCCTCGGCTGATTCCGCGTCGGGATCGCCGACCGCCAGCGCCGTTACCTTGCCCGCCGCGCGCAGGTAGCCTTCGAGCAGCGTCGCCGACAGCGCCTGCGAGTCCGCGACGTTGTCGAAGCCCTGGCTGATGGTGTCCGGCGGCAGGTAGGCGTTGACGTCCACGTCGATCGCCAGCAGGTCCTTCACCGCCCGTGCGTACTCGACCCGGTTCAGCCGCTGGAACGATCGCGATCCGGGATTCGGGTGCAGCGCCGCGGCGCGATCGATCCGCGTCTCGAGCGAATCGACCAGCGCGGTCAGGGCGGCTTCGTCAGGACGCCGCGCGTTCGGCGGCGGCATCATGCCGGCGCGGAGCTTGTGGATCATCTTCTCGGCGACGACGACGTTCTCGGTCGCTTTCCCGGCGTCGAAGCCGACCAGCGACACACCGCCGGCCTTGCCTTTCTCGCTGTGGCAACCACTGCAGTACTGCTTGACGAGCAGGTTCTGCGCCTCCACCGCTGCCGCCGTGTCCGCTGCCGGGGTCGCGGTCTTAGGGCGCGCGACCGTGTGGGCCGGGACCGGAGCGATTGGTGCCGTCGCGCCGCTGGTTGATGTCGTCGGCGGTTTGGAGGGGGTCGTCTGTGCCGCGGTGGCGCCAGAGGAGTGTCCGCTGGCGAACGCACACACACTCAACGTCCCGATTCCAGCAAGGGCCAGGGCGATTCGGTTCATGCAGCGCTCAGTATAGAAGCTGCGGCTGGGAGCGTGACGCCAGATCGCCGCGGAGACAAAATTTGACCCGGCCTCGAAGTTTAAAGGATTGGATCAGAGACAAACTTTGACGTGGAAACGGTCAAAACGACGTTTCTGTACGGGCTTTCAAGGCCCGGCTTGTCTTAAGATCGGCACTCGTTTTTCAATCGAAAGCGAGGGGTGATGAGCGTGGTTCGACGAATTCTTTTGAGCACGTTGTGTGTGCTGGCGGTCGCGGTGGCGGCCTCGGCCCAGGTCCAGACTGGATCGATCACCGGCGTGATTACCGACGCCAGCGGTGGCGTGCTGCCGGGTGTGACGGTTTCGGTCTCGGGCGACAAACTGATCGGCGGCGTGCAGACGCAGACGTCGGACGCGAGCGGTTCCTATCGCTTCGACCGCCTGCCGCCGGGCGCCTACAAAGTGAAGATCGAACTGCAGGGCTTCAAGACGATCGAGCGCGAAGGCGTCCAGATCAGCGCCGCCTTCACCGCGACCATCAACGGCAAGCTCGAGGTCGGCAGCGTCAGCGAGACCATCACGGTCACCGGCGAGTCGCCGACCGTCGACACCAAGTCGAACCTCCAGCAGACGGTCATGACCCAGGCGGTGCTCGAAGGCATCCCGTCGGGCCGCGATCCCTGGTCGGTCGCCAAGGTCATCCCCGGCGTGCAGGTCTCGACCTATGACGTCGGCGGCACCCAGTCGATTCAGCAGAGCTCGCTCTCCGCGCACGGCTCGAGCACCAACGACGTCAACTACAACATCGACGGCTCGTCGGTGAACTGGCCGGGCGGCGGCGGCGGCGCGACGATGCTGTACTACGACCAGGGCATGTTCGAAGAGGTCAACTACATGACGTCGGCGATCCCCGCCGAAATCATGGCCGGCGGCGTCTCGATCAACATGGTCACCAAGGACGCCGGCAACAAGTGGCGCGGCGACATGCGCTACAACTTCTCGACCGGCTGTCTCACGCCGTCCGAACCGAAGCCGGGCTGTCTCGAAAGCGACAACTCGTCGGACGCGAAGGCGATCAACCCGAGCTTCCTCGGCGTCCCGACGCAGAACACCTACGACTTCAACCTCGCCGGCGGCGGCGCCATGCTCACCGACAAGCTGTGGGTCAACGGCTCGATCCGCCGCTGGGTCGTCAACAAGCTGGTCAGCGCGAAGAACCCGGACGGCACGCAGGCGATCGACGACAACCTGCTGAAGAACTACTCGGGCAAGGGCGTGTACTCGCTCTCGGCCGACCAGAAGTTCGCGGTCTCCTACAACTGGAACAACAAGATTCGCGGCCATCGCCGCGATACGCCGCCGACCATCCAGACCGACATCGCCTCGCTGGTTCAGACCAACCCGGCCTCGTCCACGCAGGCGAAGTACACGGGCATCCACAACAAGACGGTGTTCGAGTCGTCGTTCAGCTACATGAACGGCGAGACCGACTACGCCTACCAACCGGGCACGCCGGCGAACGCGATTCGTGTGGTCGACTACTCGCTCGGACACGGCGGACCAACGCCGCGGCACGCGCCGAGCAGCAGCCGAACTCGCGCCTGCAGTTCGACAACTCGGTGTCGTACAGCAAGTCGGACTGGGGCGGCGACCACCTGTTCAAAGGCGGCGTCCAGTACGCGCGGCTCTACTTCGACGATAAGTATCAGGTGCTGAACAACGTCTTCTACAACTACACGAACGGCAAGGCGACCAACGTGCAGGAGTTCAACACGCCGACCGAATCGGTCAACGTCGACAACGTGCTCGGCCTGTTCGGCCAGGACACGTGGGCGGTCAGCCGCAACCTGACGCTCAACCTCGGCATCCGCTTCGACCACAACACCGGCACGCTGCCGGCGCAGTCGACCGTGGGCGGACCGTTCATTCCGGCGCGCAGCATTGCCGAGTCGACCCCGATCAAGCAGAACCTGTTCGTGTGGCGCACCGGTGCGTCCTACGATCCGATGGGCGACGGCAAGACCGCGATCAAGGTGAGCGCCAGCCGCTACGGCCTGCAGGTCGGCATCGATCGCGTCCAGAACGTCAACCCGTTCGCGGCGCAGAGCCAGACCTGCCCGTGGACCGACCCGAACAACGACGGCATCGCCGAGCCGAACGAATACGGCACGGGCTGCAGCGGCTTCCCGGGTCTCACCATCAAATACGCGTCGCCGAACGGTCCGCGTTGGCCCTACTCGGACGAGTTCACGGCCGGCATCGAACGCGAACTGGTCAAGGACATGCGCGTCGCGGCGATGTACTACCACCGCACCAACCGCGACCAGATCGGACAGCGCAACACCGCCGTTCCGTCGAGGCGTATACGCCGTTCACCGATCAGCGTGCCGAACGGTCCGAACGGCCCGACCACAGGTGACGGTGTACAACCTGCAGCCGGCGTTCAACGGTCTAGCAGGCGAACGTGCTCGACAACGATCCGTACCTCGACACCACCTACAACGGTGTCGACATCACCGCGACCAAGCGCATGTCGCATAACTGGCAGATGGTGGCGGGCTTCAGCGCCGGCAAGAATACCGGCGGACTCAACACCGCCGGCACGGGTTCCGGACAGTCGGGCACCACCGATCTGAACGATCCCAACAACATCGCCTACACCAGCGGCATCGTCGGCAACGACTCGACCTACGCGTTCCGGCTGTCCGGCAGCTACCGCGCGCCCTACGAGATCGTCCTGGCCGGCACGTTGGTGTCCAACAGCGGCTTCCCGTACGTCTCGACCTACTCGGTGACGCGCGCGCTGGCCGCGGCCGCGGGCGTCAACCTGACCCGTTCGACGCAGAGCGTGTTCCTCAGCGATCGTGGCGACGAGCGCTTCCCGACCGTGACGTCGCTCGACCTCCGCATTTCGCGCGCCTGGCACTTCGCGGGTGGCCGGCGTATCGAGCCGGAGATCGACTTCTTCAACCTGATGAACGCGTCACCAGTCACCACGCTCAATACGGCGGTCAGCCCGACGTATCTCTATCCGAGCGTGATTCTGTCGCCGCGGATCATCCGGGTCGGCTTCGCCGTCAACTTCTAGTCGCTTGCCGGGAGGAACGGCGCGCACGCATCACGCGCGCCGTTCCTCCCACTTCGCTATCCCAGCGGCACGGCTGAGCCGCTCTACGGCCGCCTTCTCGCGACCTGTGAGAAGATGCCGTATCTGAAACCTTCAAGAGGCCTTTTATGAAGAAACTCCATCTTCCCGTTGCCATCCTCGCACTGGGTGCGGTCGCGTTCGCCCAGACGCCGGCGCCGACCAAGTTCGATCCGAACACGACGGTCGAACTCGAGTACCTGACGCATACCGAACTGCGCGCCAAGCAGAAGGCCGGCATGACCTCCGTGCTGCTGATCGCCGGCGGCACCGAGGAACGCGGACCGCAAAACGTCCTCGGCGGCCACACCATCATGTCGCGTTACCGCGGCATCGCGATCTGCAAGCAACTCGGTAATGCGTTCCTCGCCCCGGTCGTGCCGTTCGCGCCGCAGCCGACCGGCCTGAAAGAGAACACCGATCAGCCCGGCGCCATCGAAGTGCCGCCGCCGGTCTTCAAGGGCATCTTCGTCGCGATGATCGACAGCATGCGGATGAACGGCTTCAAGGACATCTACGTGATGGGCGATCACGGCGGCGGCCAGCCCGAGCTGAAGGCGGCGGTCGAGGAAGCGGAGGCCAACCCGAAGTTCTCGAGCGCCGGCGTGCACGTCTACTACATCAACGACTTCTACCAGAAGACGCACGACGATGTGGACATGTACATGTACGAGCACAAGCTGCCGATCGCCGGCCACGGCGCGATGATGGAAACGTCCGAGATGCTCTACGAGCAGCCGGTGCCGGGCATGCTGGTTCGTGACGTCTACAAGACGGTGCCGTTCGATCCGACCGGCCAGACACCGGAGCAGTGGAAGGCCGCGCGCGATGCACGTGACGCCCGTGCCGCGGCGATTGCCGCCGGCAATCCGCCACCGCCTCAGCCCGCTCGCACCGGCGGCCGCGGCCAGAATGCCGATGGCGCGGCGAAGGTCAACAACGGCCTGACCGGCGATCCGCATCCATCGTCCAAAGAGATCGGCAAGGTGGTCTTCGATTTCGGCGTGAACAACACGGTCAACGAGATCAAGAAGCAGACGGCCGCCAAGCGGACAGGCGCGACCCACCAGTAATCGCTTCGTTGGGCCGAGCAAGCTCGGTCCTCACGTGTCAGCCGCGATCGTCGAGGCCAGCAGGTCATTCTGCTGGCCTCTTTTTTTGCCCGCCGCGTCACCGTGTGCAGAACCGTGCCGTCCTGTAATCGCTCGCTGCAGCAGTTACAAAAATGGACCGATAGGTGAGCCGGATGCTCTTCAGTTCCGTGGCCGGCGCACGATGACGTTCCGCGAACTGCCGACTGCCGCCAAGGTTCACGTCGCGCTGGTGATTGCCGCCGGCACGATCGCCTTCGGCTGGTCCGTCGCCACCGGCGCGTTCGAGCATCCCGTGATCGTGATCGGCCTGGTGCTGGTGTCGGTCGCCGCGGCAACGCTGAAGACCGATCTGCCGCTCAGTTCCTCGTACTCGACGCTGTCGATCGGCTATACCGTGAACTTCGCGTCCCTGCTGCAGTTCGGGCCGGCGATGGGCGTGTGGGTGGCCGCGTCAGGCGGGTGGGCGCAGTGCACACTGAACACGCGTCAGCGCAACCCGTGGTATCGCACCGCCTTCAGCATGTCGACGTTGACCCTGGCGACGCTCGCCGCCAGCGCGGCGCTGAACATCAGCGGCGGCCGCGTCCTCACCGCCCCAGCCGACATCGTCGTGCCCGCGATTGTGGCCTCGGCGCTGGTGTATTTTCTCGTCAACGCCGCGTTGATGGCGCTGGCGATTGGGTTGTCCACGGGCCATTCGCCGCTCGAGGTGCTCGACCGCGAGTTCATCTGGGGGCTGCCGAACTATTTCATCGGCGCGCTGGCCGCGACGGTTGGTGTTGCCGGAGTGCATCGCCTTGGCTGGAAGTCGGCGATCCTGATTTTCCCGTTGCTGCTGATGTACCGCCTCTACAGGTTGTATCTGGCGCGCGTCGATGAAATGTCGCGCCGCAACAAGGAACTCCACGTCGAGGTCGAACGTGCGCAAGCCGAATCGCTCACCGATCCGCTGACCGGCTTGCCGAACCGTCGATTCCTCGCCAACCACGCCGTCCAGGAGATCGCGCGAGCCGAACGCCTCGGCGAGGCGTTCGCGTTCATCATCGTCGACCTGGACCGCTTCAAGTCGATCAACGATCGGTTCGGGCACCAGCGGGGAGACGAGGCGCTGGTTGCGGTGGCCGCCTGTCTTCGCAGCGTCCTGCGCTCGTACGACGTCTGCTGCCGATACGCCGGCGACGAGTTCGCTCTGGTCCTCAGCAACTGTCCGGCGGAACTGGCGCGCCGCCGCGCGGAGGCGATTACCACGGCTGTGGCCGGGCTCGACTTCGAGGGGCCGACCGGGCAGGCGCTGCCGCTCTGCGCGAGCGCCGGCGTCGCGATGTTTCCCGCCGACGGACAGACGTATTACGAGCTGCTGGCGGTCGCCGACGCGCGGATGTATTCCGCGAAGGGCCTGACCGCCCGCGCTGAAGTGTCCGTGTAGATCCCTCCGCCCGCGGTTTCCGATCGCGTATCATGCGGCCATGACGAAGGCCCTTCGATTGACGTGGATGTTCGGCGCCGCGTTCATCGCCGCTGCCGTCGCAACCACCATCACCGGGACGGCGATCCACGGCGAGGATCCGCCGTATCGTCTGGTGCCGGGATGGGGCGAGCTCACGCCGCCGCTCACCTGGGGGGAGACGCCGGCGATTACGCTCGACGCCAGCGGCCGGGTGTTCGCGTTTACCCGCGCCGACACCCCGATCATCGAGCTCGACACGTCGGGGAAAGTCCTGAAGGCCTGGGGCGAGAAGCTGTTCGTCTGGCCGCATGGCATGCGGGTCGATCGCAACGGCTTCCTGTGGATCACAGACGGACGCGCGCGCGACGGCATCGGCCAGCAGGTGTTCAAGTACACCCGCGATGGACAGCTGGTCATGACGCTCGGCACCAAAGGCGTCGCCGGCGACAGTCCCAATACGTTCAATGGCGTGACCGACGTGGCCGTGGCCGCCAACGGAGACATCTTCGTCGCCGACGGTCACGTCAACGCCCGGATCGTGAAGTTCTCCAAGGATGGCACGTTCATCAAGACCTGGGGCAGGAAGGGCTCGGCGCCAGGCGAATTCAATGTGCCGCACACAATCGCCTTCGATTCGCGCGGCCGGTTGTTCGTGGGCGATCGATCCAACAAACGGATCCAGATTTTCGATCAGGACGGCGGCTTCATCGCGGAGTGGGCGCAGTTCGGATCGCCGAGCGGCATCTTCATCACGCCGGACGATACGTTGTACGTCGTGGACTACAACGACAAGATGGGCCTGTTCATCGGCAGCGCGAAGGACGGGTCGATCCGCTACAAGATCGATTCAACCCTCGCCGAGGGGGTGGTGGTGGGGCCGGACGGATCGATCTACGTCGGCGAAACCGTCACCGGCAAGACCGGCGAGACCGTCACCGGGCACACCGTTCGAAAGCTCGTCAAGAACTAGAGCGGAGGATCGCTGAAACTGAATTTCGGCACCCTGCTTCTGGCGGTCGTCATTCTTGGCTTCCTCCTGGTCCGGGACGTCTGGAAGCTGGTATGGACCCCTTGGCAGATAGCGGGTTTGGCGATCTTTGTCCCGGCGTTCCTGTTATTTGTGCTCGCACGCATCGAGCTGGGGCGTGCGTTCAGTATCAAAGCAAAGGCGAGTACGCTCGTGACGACCGGGATCTATGGACGCATCCGCAACCCGATCTATGTATTCGGCGGGTTGATGAGCGTGGGAATCTTTGTCTTCGCTCATCGCCCGTGGTTGCTGTTGATCTGGGTGCCCTTGCTCCCGCTGCAGGTGTTCCGCGTGCGCAAAGAACAGCAGGTCTTGGAGGCAAAGTTCGGCGACGCCTATCGCGACTACAAGCGACGGACGTGGTTCTGAGGCCGTTCGCCGCCGTATCGCAATTCCATTTGAGACCTCACTTTACTTCCTCGAACCGTACTTCGAGATAGGTCAGCGTGCCCTCGACGTCCTTGTACCAGTGCGGTGCGCCCGCCGGTACCAGCACGACATCGCCTTTCGCGACATGACGAGTTTCACCGCCCTGGATGGTCGCGGTGCCGGCCGCTCCGCCCGCCGGCCGCACGATCGCGCCGCCGGTCACCAGGGTACCGCTGCCGTCGATGATGTGATGTACCTCCATGAAGCCGGGATGCGCGATCGCCCCCTGTGCTTTGGTGCGCTGAACGACGTTGATGCGGTAGTGGTCGGCGTTTTTCACCGGCGCCGTGTGCATGTCCGGCGCGGCCGGCGCCGCCGATTTGAGTGTGGCCATCAGCTCGGCATTACTCAGATACAAGGCGGGCGGTGCGCCCGCGGGTGTCTGCGCCGCAGCCAGAAATCCGACGATCGCGATTGCAATGCTCTTCATGGTTGTCTCTGTCCCGCCTCGCGGCGCAGTATAGCGCCGCTGGCCCTATAATTTTCGCCGAGGCCCTGCGCTGACCGATCCCTTGTTTCGCGACATCTCGGATACGGCTCGCTGGACGGCGGCGTTCCGCGCCAGCGAAACCGCCCGTCCCGACGCGGCGTTCAAGGATCCGTTTGCCGCCACGCTCGCCGGTGAGTGGGGCGAGGCTCACGCGCAGCAGTTGCGCGAGCGCCTCGAGCATGGATGGCCGTTCGTCGCCCGCACTTACCTGTTCGATCGGTTTGTCACTCGCCTCGTGGAGCACGGCGTCGATCTGATCGTCAACCTGGCGGCCGGCCTCGACACCCGTCCGTACCGCATGGCGCTGCCGCCTTCGTTGCGATGGGTGGAAGTCGATCTTCCCGACATCCTCGACTACAAGGAAGAAGTCCTCGGCAACGCGCAGCCGGCGTGCGAGGTCGAACGTGTCCGCCTCGATCTGACCAACCAGGACGCCCGGCGAGGCCTGTTCGCGCGTCTTGGGCGAAGCGCGCAGCACGTTGCCGTCCTGTCCGAAGGCTTGATTGTGTACCTGATGCCGCACGCCGTGGCTGAACTCGCTCGCGATCTGGCCGCACCGCCGACGTTCGACTACTGGCTCGTCGATCTCGCATCACCGCGCGCGCTCGACCTGATGCGCGAGCGGCTGGGAGACGTGATGGAGGAAGCGGGTGCGCCGTTTCTGTTTGCGCCGTCGGACGGCGCTGCGTTCTTCGGCCAGTACGGGTGGCGGGCTCACGAAAGCCGATCGCTGATGCGGACCGCCGGTAAATTGGGGCGGTTGCCGCTGTCGCTGCGCATGCTGGCGACCCTCCCGGAACCGTCAGGCGATGTCGGCGATCGTCAGTGGTCCGCGGTCGTGCTCCTGACGCGACAGCAGTCCTGATGCAACGGTAGTGGCCGGCTTCAGGCGGCCCTTCGACGTCCGCCTGAAGGCGGACACTACGAATGCACGCTACTGCCTTGTCTGCGGGAGTGTGCGCTCCATCTGCGCGTACAACCACAACACCGGATGATGCGTGTCGGTGAGCGCGTTCAGGATCTCGCGCTGGCCCGCGTCGCGCGACGCCTCGAGCAGACGATTGACGAACGCGAACCAAAGCAGCCGCCGATCGCGATCCCCTTCGGTGTGGCGCAGGAATTCGACGTAGCTCCGAATCGTCCGAGCCCGCAGAGGGCCGGGCGGCACCAGGTCCATCAGGACCGTGAAGAGCACCGCTTTCTGGTAAAACAGGTCGCGATCGCTGGCTTCGCGTGCCAGCGCCCATGGTTCGAGCGCGCTGAGAAACTGTTCCGCCTGTGCTCGCCACTCCTCGGTGCGTCGAATCTGCAGCGACACCGGTGCCTTGTTCGGGCCCCACAGACGCGAAGCGGCATCGTGCAGCCTGCGGCTGTCGGCGGTCTGCCAGTACTGATCGACCCGGACTGATTCCCGCCGCAGCGTCGGCACCACGTCTGGCGGCAGCGGCTTGACGTCGAGGCTGCCACCGAGACGTCCCAACGCGCCGTTGAAGGTGGCCGGCGTTCTCGATTCCGACGTGCTGTCTGCGCAACGCGCATCGCGCAGCCGCACGACCAGGTAGTCACGGAGGGCCTCCATCAGATACCAGTTGTTGATGCCCATCCTGCGATCCGCGGCTTCCAGGTCTGCCGTCCGGGAGACGATGTCGGTGCTCGCCGACGAAAACCCGCGAGCGTCGCCGCGGCCGGCGTCGAGCAGCCAGCGAAGCAGTCCTTCGAGGTACGCGGCTTCGATCGTTCCGCGCCGAAAGCTCTGGATCGCGCGGGCCACCGAGGGCATCTCGGTCGGCAGGTAGGCGCGCCACAGGTACAACTCGAAGAACCGCAACGCACCCGGGCGATCGCCGGGATAGGTCTCGCGGGCGATCTGTCCAAGCGCGACGTAGTACTCCTCGACATCCGGGACCAGCGGATCGTCACAGGTCGCCGGCGCCGGATTCAGTTCGATCCACTCGAATAACTCTCGCGCACGATCGGGATCGACGAACGTCATCAGGCGCGTCGCGCGCACTTGCAGCGAAACCCGGGACAGCGCCGTGCTGAACGCGAGGAGGTTCGCGCCCTGCCTCGTGTCCGGCGATACCGGCTGCGTCGTCGTTCGCCGATAGGGCTCCTGGGATCCGTAGGCGCGAACGAACGCCTCCTCGATCAACTCGCGGCGCCAGGCCGGCGTCACGCGGGACGAAGTCGATATTCGCAGCAGCGCGTCGGACGCGAATTCGGCCGGCGCGGCTCCAGCGGCCTCGACCAGCAACTCGATGCCCGGATCGTGAGCGGGCCCCGGTCCGGCCGCCGGCGGGTGGCTGCCTTCCTGCGCCCGCACCCTCAGTCCACCGGCGGAGAGCACGACACCGAGTCCGACGAAGAATGCGATCCGCCGCATCTATGTCCGAACGGTAAGACGAGCAGCCGTGGATAACGGCCGTCCTGGGAGGCTGAGCGGGTCGGCTATCTCGAAAAGACTTCGTAGGGATCGAGCGACCGCCCTTGCCACCAGTGATGATCCGCGTTCAGTTCGAACACGGCGAAGTGCAGGTGCGGTGTATTCGGAGGCGCATTGCCGGTAGTGCCGACAAAGCCGATGACCTCTCCTTGCGCGATGGTCTGACCCTCGTGCAATCCATCCGCGTAGTGATCGAGATGGGCGTAATAAAAGCACAGACGTTCTTCAGGGTCGAATTCGTAGATGGTAATGCCGCCAGGCTTGCTGAGAAAGAGTTTTACGATTCGACCGTTCTGGGCCGCGTGGACCGGTGTGCCGCGCGGCGCGAGGATGTCCACGGCCTCGTGGCGGCGGCTGCCGCGGTGTTCGGCGAAGCCGCCCTTGAAAGTGTCCACCGCAACTCCGTCGATCGGCACACGAAGAGGCGGGGCCGACACCACGCCGTTCGCCGCAACCGGCGCCGCAGCGACCACTGCTGCCGTCGGACTCGTCGGTGGCTTGATCGGCTTCGCCTTGGAGAGAGCCGACCGAATCGACGGAGGAGGTGACGGCACCGTCCGTCACTCGAGCCGCTGCGACCAGATGTGTGTCACCAGCAGGCATCGGCGGACCGTAGGTTCGAAGCAGCGTGTCCACCAGCGCACCGGCCACAAAGGCGGCGAACAGCGCGAAGAGCCGCAACGAGCGTCGATTCCTGACCTTGCTCATCGGAACTGTACTGCCGTCCCCGGTTTCACGAGCGCGGCGACGCGCGCTGCGTCCCAGTTGGTCAATCGCACACATCCGTGCGATTCAGCGTGTCCGATTCGCCCGGGCTCCGGCGTTCCATGGAGACCGTAGTGTTCCAGGTTGAGCGCGATCCAGACGATGCCGACCGGGTTGTTGGGACCGGGTTTGATGGTGGCTTTCTCGTCGGCATCCTGTGCATCCCAGAACAGGTCCGGGTTGTAGTGGAACGAGGGGCGCCATCGCAGTCCAAGCACCTTGTAGTCGCCTGTCGGCAGCGGATCGTGGACGCTTCCGGTCGTGACCGGCGCGTAGAACAGGATCGTGCCGTCGGCACGCGTCGCTCGCAGCGACGAATCGCTGCGCGACACCGTGATTGTGACGTCGGCCGCCGCCGGATCCACGGCCGGTTTGAGAACGGGATTGAATGGCGTCACCGCCGGCACGCGGATCGACGTGCCCGCTTTCAATGACAGGCCGGGATTCAGCTGCTGGAGCAACGCGGGCGATGAGTGAAAACGCTCGGCAAGTTCCTCGAGCGCGGACTGATAGCCGAGCGCGGGCAACGCCGCCTGTTGATCGAGCCGGGGTGGAATCTTCGTCTCGAACGGGCCGTCCAGGTCGCCACTCGTGGGGGTGTACGTCGTGATTGCCTGGCCTGCGTCGTCGCTGGTCAGCGCCTTCCACGTCGGGCAATCGGGCTTTCCGCTGGCAGTCAGCCCGCGTGCGTTCTGCAGGGCGGTCAGCGCGTGGGAAAAATTGGGTCCAGGTTTGCCGTCGATCTGGCCTGACGAAAATCCCTGGCGGTCGAGCAGGACCTGGAATCCGAGCAAATCGCCACAAGCGGGTGAAGCCGGTCTGGCGCCGTTTCTCGTGGGTTTTGCCCGCGGCACGGTCGCAGGCGGAGCTGCGCCGGCCCAGGATTGCAGTGAGAGAACGAGAAGGGCGGCGGCGGTTAGCTCAGCGGCACGAATGCGCATTCGCTAATGAATGCTGCACGTGCCGTGCCTGCGGTCACGTAACCCGTGGTGCGGGCCTTTCAGGCCCGCTTCCTCCGCGACCCTGAAAGGGTCGCGCTACGGCCTACCCTGTCATTTGCCCGCGGTGACCGGCTGCAGCGGTTGCCGCGCCGCCTGACGAGCTTTCATCCATCCCTGCAACTGAGCCATGTAGGTGTAGACCACCGGCGTGAGATACAGAGTGACCAGCTGCGAGAACATCAGGCCGCCGACCACGACGAGGCCGAGCGGCTGTCTGGCTTCACCGCCGGCGCCGTAACCGACCGCGATCGGCACCGCGCCCAGCAGCGCCGCCATGGTCGTCATCATGATCGGCCGGAACCGGATCAGGCAGCCTTCGTAAATCGCGACTTCCGGCGCCTTCCCGGCGCGCTCCTGTTCGAGCGCGAAGTCGATCTGCATGATCGCGTTCTTCTCGACGATGCCAATCAGCATGATCATGCCGACGAACGCATAGATGTTCAGGTCCATGTGGAACAGCAGCAGCGTAACCAGCGCGCCGAATGCCGCCGACGGGAGCCCCGACAGAATCGTGAGCGGGTGAATGTAGCTCTCGTAGAGGATGCCGAGCACGATGTAGACGACCATGATCGCGATGCCGAGCAGCACCGCGAGATTGCTCAGCGAGCTCTGGAACGCCTTGGCGGCGCCCTGGAACGATCCGGTCACGGTGTCGGGCAGCGTCTGGTCGGCGACCTCACGGACGCGCGTCAGCACGTCGCCGAGCGACGAGCCCTGCGCCAGTCCGAAGGAGATCGTGACCGCGGGCAACTGCCCGTGATGGTTGACCGTCTGCGGCCCGACCACCTGCTTCATGTGCGCCAGCGTGTCGAGCGGCACGACGGTGCCGTTCGTGGTGCTTGTGCCGGCCGGCACGCCGCCCAGCGCGCCACCGGTGGCGCCGGCTGCGGTCTGCGCCGTCGTGGTCGTGGCGTTGGCGCCGGCGTTGCTCGCGCCGCCGCCCTGGCCCGGCGTGGTCTTGAAGTAGAGCAGTGACAGCGCGGTCGGATCGGACTGAAACTGGGGCGCCAGTTCGAGCAGCACCTTGTATTCGTTGACCGGCGCGTAAATCGTGGACACCCAGCGCGGACCGTAGGCGTCGTAGAACGCGTTCTCGATCTGGTTCGCGGTCACTCCCAGCGACGCGGCCTTGTCGCGATCGATCTCGACGTTGACCTGCGGGCTGGCGATTTCGAGGTCGCTCGTCAGATCCTCGAGACCCGCGACGTTGCCGAGCGCTTTCTGCAGCTTGATCGCCGCCGCGTAGAGCTGTTCGCGATCCGGCGATTGCATCGAATACTGATACAGGCTCTTGCTGACCTGACCGCCGATGCGGACCGTCGGCGGGTTCTGCATGTAGACCTCCATGCCGGCGACGCCAGCCATCTGCGGCCGCAGCTTGGCGATGATGTCGTTGGCGAGTTCGTTGCGCTCGCCGCGCGGCTTGAGGTGGACGACGATCTGTCCGAGGTTCGGGCCGCCGAGCGTTGCGGCGGCGCTGCCACCGATGGTGGAGACAAGCCCCTCGACGTTCGGATTCTGGCGAATGATGTCGGCGACGGTGTGCTGATACTCGACCAGCTTTTCGTACGACGTTCCCTGAGCAGCTTCAGTGGTAACGGCGATCTGATCCGTATCCTGCTCGGGAATGAATCCCTTCGGGATGAACACGAACAGCGCGCCCGTAGCAATCAGCACCACCGCTGATGCCAGCATCGTCGCCGGCCGGTGCCGCAGCACGATCTGGAGCGTCCGGTCGTAGCCTTTCAACAGGCTGTCGAAGCCTTTCTCCGTGATTCGGCCGAACGCATTCTCCTTACCGTGATGGCTCGGCTTCTTCAGGAACAGGCTGCACAGCATCGGCGTCAGCGTGACCGAGACGACGCCCGAGATCAGGATCGCGACGCAGATCGTGACCGAGAATTCGCGGAACAGGCGTCCGAGTACGCCGCCCATGAACAGCACCGGGATGAACACGGCGGCCAGCGACAGCGTCATCGACACGATGGTGAAGCCGATTTCGCGCGACCCGACCAGCGACGCCTCGAGCGGATCCTCACCCATCTCGACGTGCCGGTAGATGTTCTCAAGCATCACGATCGCATCGTCCACCACGAAGCCGACCGAGAGGATGAGCGCCATCATCGACAGGTTGTCGAGGCTGTAGCCGAGCATGTACATCACCGCGAAGGTGCCGATGATGGAGAAGGGCAGCGCCAGGCTGGGGATGACCGTCGCCCAGACGTTCCGGAGGAATACGAAGATCACCATGATGACCAGCGCGAGGGTCAGGAGCATGGTGAACTGCACGTCGCGGTACGACTCGCGAATCGTGTCGGAGCGATCGTAGAGGACGTCCATGTGGATGCTGGACGGCAGTTCGAGCTTGAACTGCGGCATCAGCGCCTTCACGGCGTCGGCGACGGCGATGGTGTTGGTGCCCGGCTGGCGCTGGATGCCGAGGGTGATGGCGCGCTGCTCGCCGTCCTGGTTGTAGAACCACGACGCGGTGCGCTCGTCCTCGACGCCGTCCTTGATCGTGCCGAGTTGCCCCAGCCGCACCGGCGCGCCGTTGCGGTAGGTGACGATCATGTCCTTGTACTCCTCGGCCGTCATCAGCTGTCCGGTGGCCTGAAGCGTGTAGGACTTGTGCGGCCCGATGATCGAGCCGGTCGGGGTGTTGACGTTCCAATTGCGCAGCGCCGCCTCGACCTCGTTGATGCCGATCTGGCGTGAAGCGAGCGCGTGCGGATCGAGCTGGGCGTGGACCGCGAATTTCTGGCTGCCGAGCACCTGCACCTGAGCGACGCCGCTGACCATCGAAATGCGCTGGGCGATGCGAGTCTCGGCGTACTCGTCGAGCGTCCACGGCGGCACCGTGGTGGAGGTGATCACGAGATAGAGAATCGGCTGGTCGGCCGGGTTCACCTTCGTGAAGGTCGGCGGCGTCGGCATGCCCTGCGGCAGCAGGCGCGCCGCCTGGGTGATCGCACCCTGCACGTCGACGGCGGCGCCGTCGAGGCTGCGATTCAGGTCGAACTCGAGGGTGATTTGCGTCGAGCCGAGCGAGTTCACCGAGGTCATCGACTCGAGGCCGGCGATCATCGAGAACTGATTCTCGAGCGGCGTCGCCACCGACGCGCCCATCGTTTCGGGACTCGCGCCCGGCAGCTGCGCCGTGACCAGCAGCGTCGGGAAGTCCACGTTGGGCAGGTCGCTGACCGGCAGCGAGCGATAGGCGACCAGGCCGAACAGCGCGATTGCCGCCATCAGCAGGCTGGTGGCGATCGGCCGCTTGATGAATCCTTCAGAAATGTTCACGATCGGGCCTCGGGAATTTCAGATTTCAGAGTTCAGATTTCAGATTCGGAAGGCTTCAGACTTCAGACTCGAAGAGACGTCAGCCTTCTAACTTCAAACTTGAGACTTCAAACTTGCTAAGCCGTCGCCGGCTTGGCCGCGACCGCTTCGCGAATCTTCCGCGTCTTGAATAGACCGGCCATGTAGGTGTAGACGACCGGTGTCAGATAGAGCGTGATCAGCTGCGACACGACCAGGCCGCCGACCACTGCCAGACCCAGCGGCCGCCGCGCTTCGCCGCCGGCGCCGTAGCCGAGCGCAATCGGAATCGATCCGAGCAGCGCGGCCATGGTGGTCATCATGATCGGACGGAAGCGGATCACGCAGCCTTCGTAGATCGCGTCGGTCGGCGACTTGCCGTGCTTGCGCTCGGCCTCGAGCGCGAAGTCGATCTGCATGATCGCGTTCTTCTTCACGATGCCGATCAGCATGACCAGGCCGACGAACGAGTAGATATTGAGCTCGTTGCCGAACAGGTAGAGCGTCACCAGCGCGCCGAGGCCGGCCGAGGGCAGCCCGGAGAGAATCGTAATCGGGTGAATGTAGCTCTCGTAGAGCGCGCCGAGCACGATGTAAACCACGCCGATGGCGATGAACAGCAGCAAGCCGAGGTTGGCCATCGACTGCTGGAACACTTTGGCCTGGCCTTCGAAGCTGGTCGTGATGGTCGGCGGCAGCATCTTGTCCGCCACCTGTTTGACGCGCGCCGTGGCAGCGCCGAGCGACACGCCCGGCTTCAGCCCGAACGACACCGACACCGACGGCAGCTGGCCCGAGTGGTTGATCGACTGCGGACCGACGGTTTCCTTGAAGTCGATCACCGACTGCAGCGGCACCAGCGAGCCGTTCGGCGCCTTGAACGCCACCTTCTCCAGCGAATCGATGTGTCCCTGATACGCAGGGTCGAGCTCGAGCAGCACGCGGTACTGTGCGACGTCGCCGTAAATCGTGGTCACCCACTTCGGTCCGAGCGCGTCGTAGAGCGCGTTCTGGACGGTCGTCGCGTTGAGCCCGGTAATCGCGGCCTTGTCGCGATCGATGACCAGGTTGATGCGCGGGCTCTTCATCTCCATGTCGGTGGAGAGGTCCTGAATGTCGGACACTTGCTCCGAGAGCGCCTGTTCGAGCCTGGGCGCCCAATCGTAGAGCTCCTTGGTGTCCATGCTCTGCATCATGATGCTGAAGTTCTGGTTGCCCATGCGGCCGCCAATCTGCAGCGATGGCGGCAGGCCGACGAATCCCTTGAAGCCGGGGAACCGCAGCAGCGACGGGCGGATCTGCTGGGCGATCTGCTGCGCGGTCGCGTCGCGCTGTGCCCGCGGCACCAGCTGCACCATGATGCGGCCGTTGTTCGATCCGCCGCCCGGTCCGCCGCCCACAGAGGCGAGGAACGAATCGACGTACTTGTTCTTGATGACGATGTCGGCAGTGTCCTGTGTCCATTTGGCCATGTCGTAGTACGACGTGCCCTGGCCGGCCTGGAGGTTGACGAACATCGAGTCGTTGTCCTGATCGGGGATGAACCCGGTCGGGATGATGTTGAACATGTGCACGGTCGAGGCCGCCACCGCCACGAACACCACCAGCATCGCCATCCGGTGGCGCAGCACGGCGCGCAGGCTCACTTCGTAGCCGTGCAGCAACGCATCGAAACCGCGGTCCATCAGACCCGCGAAGCCCTTCTTGGTGTGGACGACGCGGAGGAAGCGGCTGCAGAGCATCGGCGTCAGCGTCACCGAGACGATGCCCGAAATCAGAATCGCGGTCGTGATCGTGACGGCGAACTCGCGGAACAGCCGGCCGAGGATGCCGCTCATGAACAGGATCGGGATGAACACCGCGGCCAGCGAGGTGGTCATGGTCAGAATCGTGAAGCCGATTTCCTGCGAACCCTTGAGCGATGCCTCGAGCGGCGCCTCGCCTTCCTCCATGTGACGCACGATGTTCTCGAGCATCACGATCGCATCGTCCACGACGAAGCCGATCGAGAGGATCAGCGCCATCATCGACAGGTTGTTGAGGCTGAAGTGCAGGACCTGCATCACCGCGAAGGTGCCGAGAATCGAGAACGGCAGCGCCAGCGCGGGAATCAGGGTCGCCGAGCCGTTGTGCAGGAAGAGGAAGATCACGCCGACGACCAGGAACAGCGTGACCAGCATGGTCACCTGGATGTCGGCGAACGCCGCACGGATGGTCCTCGACTTGTCCTGGCGCGGCGTGAGGTGCACCGACGGCGGCAGTTCCGCTTCGAACGACGGCAACAGGTCGCGAACCGCGTCCGTGACTTCGATGGTGTTGCTGCCCGGCTGGCGCATCACCTGCAGCGTGATCGCGGTCTGCTTGAGTGGAGCCCCGGTCGGACCGTCGGGCTTGGTGTAGAACCACGATCCGTTGAAGACGTTCTCGATGCTGTCGATGACGTTGGCGACCTGGTCGAGCCGCACCGGCGCGCCTTTGCGGTAGCTGACGACGATCGGCCTGAACGCGGCGGCGTTCATCAGCTGTCCGGCCGCCTTGATGTTGAAGGTCGAGGTCGGCCCGAACAGCTGGCCGGTCGGGAGATTGACGTTCCAGTTCTGCAGTGCGGTGTCGATCTCGTTGAGTCCGATCTGCTGCGCGTGAAGGCGATCGGGGTCGAGCTGGACCCGGACGGCGTACTTCGACGCGCCCTGCACCACCACCTGCGACACGCCGCTGACCATCGAGATGCGCGGCGCGATCATCGTCTCTGCGTAGTCGTCGAGCGCCGACAGCGGCAGCGTGTTCGACGTCAGGTTGAGCATCAGAATCGGCTGATCGTTCGGGTTGTTCTTCCGGAACGATGGCGCCGACGGCATGCCGGCCGGCAACAGCGGCATGACCGCCGCGATCGCGGTCTGGACGTCGACGGTCGCGCTGTCGATGTCGCGATTCAGATCGAATTGCAGGGTGATGTTGGTGCTGCCCGAGCTGCTCCGCGAGGTCATCGAGTCGAGACCCGCGATCGTCGTGAACTGACGCTCGAGCGGGCTGGCCACCGACGAGGCCATCGTGCCGGGGTCGCCGCCAGGCAGGCTGGCGCTGACGTTCAGCGTGGGGTAGTCGACCTGCGGGAGGTCGCTGACCGGCAGCGCACGGTAGGCGATGACGCCGAACAGAGCGATCCCCACCATCAACAGGCTGGTGGCGATCGGCCGGCGAATGAAGACTTCAGAGACGTTCACGAGTGCTCCTGCCGTCCGGCCCGCTCGGGCGGACGGTCGACTCTAGTGGCGCGATCCTTTATCGTGGCGCGACCCTTTTAGGGTCGCATCTGACGCGGGCCTGAAAGGCCCGCGCTACTTACGACCGCCGCCCTCGGCTGCCGCTGGAGCAGCGCCACCGGCTGGTGCTGCTCCGCCCGCCGCACCGTCGCGATTGCCGCCGGCTGCACCGCCACCGGCGGCACCACCGCCCGCTGCGCCGCCGGCCCGGCCGCCGCGTCCACGTCCGCCGCCACCGCGACCGGTGAGATCGGTCGTGACGCGCGAACCCGGCTCGAGACGTAGCTGACCTTCGGTCACGACCGTCTCGCCGGGCTTGACGCCCTTTTCAATCACCATGTCGTCGCCGACGCGCTGTCCCGGCGTGACCGCTCGCTGCTCGACCGTCGAATCGCCTTTGACGACGAAGACGTACTGGCCTTCCTGTCCGGTCTGCACCGCCTGCGAGGGCACGACGATCGCCTGGGACAGCGTCGCCAGCCGCAGCGAGACGCGCGCGAACTGACCGGGCCACAGGCGATGATCCGAGTTCTCGAAGGTCGCCTTCAGCTTGATCGTGTCGGTGGTCATGTCCACCGCGTTGTCCACGAACGTCAACTGCCCGGTTTCGGCCTCCGTGTCGGCGTCCTGCGGCGTGGCCGCCACTTTGAGCCGATCTCCGGTCATGTGCAACTTGATTGTGCCGAGGTGCACGGCCGGGACCGAGAAGGTGACATACACCGGCTGCACGCGCGCGATCGTCGTCAACTCGGTCTGGTTGGCCGTAGCGAGGCTGCCGACCTTGACGCTGAGGATGCCGGTGCGGCCGTCGATCGCCGACTTGATGGTGGTGTAGTCCAGCGAAACCCGTGCCGCGTCAACGGCGCCTTGCTGCGACACAATCTGCGCCCGCGCGCTTTCGATGTTGGCCTTATCGGCCTTGACCACGGCTGCGGTCGAATCGGCGGAGGCGCGCATCTGTTCGGCGACGTCCTTCGAGATGATGCCGCGCTGGTTCAACTGGGTCTGGCGCTCGGCGCTGATCTGCATGTACTCGGCATTGGCCGCATCGCGCGTCAGCTGCGCCTCGGCCTGAGACAGCAGCGCCTTGTCGCGGAGCAGGTTGGCGTCGGCCTGCGCGAGAGCAGCCTCGAACGGCCGCCGATCGATCGAGAAGAGCAGCTGTCCCGCCCGGACCGAATCGCCTTCGTGGAACGCGATTTCGGTAATCTGACCGGTGACCTGCGAGCGCACGGAAATGCTGGCGTAGGCTTCCACGTTGCCGATCGCGGCGATGTCGACGGGCACGTCCTTCTGTGTCACTTTGGCCGTGACCACCGGCGCCGCCGCGGCGTCGCCGCGTCCGCGTCCGCCACGTCCGCCGCCGCCCGCCCCTGCCGCGGACGAATTGCTGCCACAGGCGGAAGCGGCCACGCTGGCTGCGCCAGCGACGATAATAAAGGACCAGATGCGTGCGCGTCTAAACACCGTTGAACTCCCCAACAGATCGGCAGACCGAGCGTGCCTGTGTGTAATACAGGAGGATACGGGACCAAAGGCCCCGCTATTTACTTCCTGATACGTCATTTGATGTCTCTTTACATTATCTTTATATTCCGATGACAAGAGTGAGACAAATCGCCGGTTCGCGCTGGGATCAGCGCGCCAGCCTGGCTCATTCGGAGTCGTTCGCCGGGTCGCTCGAGGGAGGCGATGTCCTGTTCCTGCCGCAGTTGCGCTTCGAGATCGGTACGCATGAGACGTCGGTGTTCACCCCGTCGATTCTCGGGAGCTCGAAAAACGCGAGCTTCGATCCGCGGACGGGCCGGCTCGGAGGAACGACCGCGAGCGGGACCGAGGCTGAAACGCTCGGGGCGTTGATCGCGCGCTTCTCGGACGCGGCGAACACATTGACGCAGGAGATGTTCCCCGAATATCGGGGCCAGTTGGCGAGGGGTCGCGCCAGTTTTCGTCCCGCCGAAATTGCCGGCCGCGTCTCGTCCTGGCGAAAAGACGACACGCGACTGCACGTGGACAGCTTTCCGGCGACACCTTCAGGCGGCCGACGGATCCTGCGCGTGTTCAGCAACGTCAACCCTGCCGGCCGTGCCCGCTGCTGGCGGGTCGGCGACAGCTTCGCGGCGGTCGCGCAGCGTTTTGCGCCACAACTCAGGATGCCGCTGCCCGGGCTCGGCTATCTGCTGGCGCTGGCGCGCGTGACCAAGTCGCCCCGCAGCCGCTACGACGGCCTGATGCTGCAGCTGCACGACTGCATGAAAGGCGACGACGATTTTCAGGCTGCGTCGCCGCAGACGGCGGTGGACTTTCCGGCGGGCTCGACGTGGCTGGCGTTCACCGACGAAGTGAGCCACGCGGCGATGGCGGGTCAGTATCAGCTCGAGCAGACGTTCCTGCTGCCGGTTGAGGCGATGCAGAGTCCGGAACGCTCGCCGCTTCGCGTGCTCGAGAAAATCAAGGGTAGGGCGCTCGTGTGAATCGGCGATCTGCGATCGCGTGATCTCCGATTGACATCGCCGATCATCGATCACCCGATCGCCGATTTCCTATTTCAGTATGGTTGCCTTCACTTCGACCGTGACCTTGCGGTCGCCGGCGGGATCGGCTGACTGCGCGGCAATCATCGCCTTACCGCTTTCGAGAATCAGCGAAACCGTGTCGCGCAGCGATGTCTTGATGACGGTGCCGCGCGGCGGCGGATTGCCCTCGGCTTGCGGCAGGATCCAGTCGGTACTGAAGATTGAAGCCCGCGCGGATCTTGCCGTCCGCCAACAGCTCGGGAGTCGCATCGATATTGAGCGTCACCGGCGTGATATTTCCGAGCGGGACGGTGGCCATCACGTCCGCCTGTGAGCGGATCTGCCCCGTGTAGGTATCGCCGACAATCACGCTGACCGTGCGCTTGACGGCCGGCACGCCGTCGCGCTGATCGGTGATTGTGAATTCGATCTGGATATTGACTGGCTGACCCGGGCGCCGCGCCGCCGGCGTCTGGCCTGCGACAGGCGGAGCCGGAGGCGGGGGTGGCGGGATCGCCATGCGCGCCCCCGGTGCGACCGTCGGTGCTGCGGGAGCCTGCTGCGCGCCTGCCGGCGCCAGCATCAGGACCAGGATTGCCGTCATCAACGCCATCTGCGTTTTCATTCTCGTCTCCTTTGATCGTCATCTGTTGCCAGCGGTGGGACCGCGAGCAGGGGAATCGGCTCGAGTCGATCGACCGCGATCGGATCGGCAGGTATGGCCTCTATCGTTAACGGTGGCGTATGGAGGAGCGGCACCGTCATCGGCTCGATCGGTGACGCGCGGCGCGCCGGCGCCGCGCGCGTCCCCATCTGCGCCGTGGTCATCCGAATCGTGTCCGGGCGCGCCGCTTCGGCTATGGCCGTTTGCGCGATCGGGTCGCGGGACGGCGATTCGTTCCCGCTGCGACCCTCGGGGCGAGTCGTGCTCGCTGGCGGCGACGGAGGGGTCGCTTTCACCTGGCGCTGGTCGACGGTGGTGCGCGCGCCGAAGATGACGATGGCCAGTGTGGCGGCCGCCGCCAGCGGCGCGAGGATGAACCGCGCCCGCCGACGCCCCTGCCCCGGCGGATCGGCCAGGCGGCGCATCAGCTTCAACGTGAAGTCGTCGCCCGGCGCCTCTTCCGTCATCCGCCGCGCCACCTCGTCGACGATCGAATCCAGCGTTTCGTCAGTCCGCATGCATCAACCCGCGAGTCTCGAGATCCTGTCGTATCCGCCGCCGCGCTTCGGACACACGCCACTTGACCGTTCCCAGTGGCACCTTCAACATCGCGCCGATCTCCTCGTAGCGATACTCACCAGCCTGCGCCAGCAGCAGCGGCTGCCGCAGCTTGTCGGGCAGCCGGCTGATGGCGTCGCGGATGGCGGCGCGCAGCTGGCCGGCTTCAGCCGCCTGTTCCGGCGTCGCTGAGGAGCTGACGATCGTCGACAGCAGCATCTCCGCCTCCGCCTCACTTTTCGGCCGGACGATCGCACGCCACAATCGCGACATCCGCCGGCGATTGATCGCTTGGCGCCAGGCAATCGACAACAGCCATGTCCTGAAGCTCGACTCGCCGCGAAATGACGCCAGCCGGCGATAGGCGAGAACGAACGCATCCTGCGCCGCGTCCTCGGCATCTGCCGGCGATCGCAAGGCAGCCAGCGCGGCACGGTAGACGGCGCCGCGATGCCGGTCCACCAGCTCGCCGAACGCGGCGTGGTCGCCTTCGCGCGCCCGGGCAACCAGGTCGGCGTCGTTCACACAGACAGTAGACACACAGGGGCGGGATTCGGTTGGGGCTAATGGTTCGAATGGTTCGAGGGGTTCGAATGGTTCGAATGGTTCGAGGGGTTCGAGGGGTTCGAGGGGTGCGAATGGTTCGACGGGTTCGAGGGGTGCGAGGGCTGCGAACCTTTCGAACCTTCGAACCTCTCGAACCTCTCGAACCTTTCGAACCTCTCGAACCTCTCGAACCTTTCGAACCTCTCGAACCTTTCGAACCTCTCGTTACTGTGCCCGCAGCAGCAGCACCGGCACCTTGACGAGGTGGCGGACGCGATCGGCGGTGGCGCCGAAGAACAGGTCCGCCAGGAACCGATGACCGTGCGTGGACATCGCGATCAGATCGACCTCGAGCTCCTGTGACGCCTTGATCAGTTCGGTGGCCGGATCGCCCATCGCCAGGCGCGTCTCCACGGTGAAGCCGCGCGCTTCGAGGTCGGCGCGAATCCGGGTCAGGTAGGCGCGATCGGACTTCATCTCCTCCGACTCGCGCAGCTTGAGCTGATTGAAATTGCGCGCCGCCCAGCCGTCGGCCACGTGCACCAGCAGGAGTGCCGCGCCGGTGAGGCGGGCCAGCTCGCAGACGTGCGTCAGGATGGTCGCGTCCGCCGGTGAGTTTTCCACCGCGACGAGAATGCGTCTGTACATCTACGCGCCTGCGAACGTCTGGTACAAGAGATATACGTTCAATGCCGCGATGATAACCGCAACCGTCCAGGCGAGGCCTTTCACCCAGAGCGGGTTCGCGAACGGACCCATCTTGTGCGGGTCGCCCGTGAACATCACCAGGGGAAAGACCGCGAAGGGCAACTGCAGACTCAAGACCACCTGGCTGAGGATGATCAGCGGTCCTGTGCCTCGTTCGCCGTAGATGGCGATCACGATCACGGCCGGGACGATCGCGATGAGCCGCGTGATCAGCCGGCGCAGCCACGGACGCAGCCGCAGGTTGATGAAGCCCTCCATCACGATCTGACCGGCCAGTGTTCCGGTGAGCGTCGCGTTCTGGCCCGAGCAGAGCAGCGCGACCGCGAACAGCACGCTCGCGAGTGTGGTGCCCAGCAGCGGCGAGAGCAGCTGGTAGGCGTCGCCGATTTCGGCCACGTCCTGATGGCCGGTGCCGTGGAAGGTCGCCGCCGCCATGATCAGGATCGCCGCGTTGATGAACAGCGCGAACATCAGCGCCACGGCCGAGTCGATGGAGGCGAACCGGATCGCCTCGCGTTTGCCATCGATGGTGTCGGCGTATTTTCGCGTCTGCACGATCGACGAGTGCAGGTAGAGGTTGTGCGGCATCACCGTGGCGCCGAGGATGCCGATGGCGATGTAGAGCATGTTCGGATCGCGCAGGATGACGGTCCGCGGGATGAATCCGACCGCGACGCCAGTCAGGCTCGGCGCGGACAGCCACAACTCCACTGCGAACGACCCGGCGATGAGGCAGATGAGCGCGATGACGAGCGCCTCGACATAGCGGAAGCCGCGATGCTGCAGGAACAGCACGATGAGGACGTCGAGGGCCGTCAGGATCACGCCCCAGAGGAGCGGAAGGTGAAACAGCAGGTTCAACGCGATGGCGGCGCCGATCACTTCCGCCAGGTCACAGGCGGCGATGGCGATCTCACAGAGCAGCCAGAGGAAGATGGTGACCGGCCGCGAGTAGCTGTCCCGGCAGGCCTGGGCGAGGTCGCGGCCGCTGGCGATCCCCAGCCGGGCTGAGAGCGCCTGCAGCAGGATCGCCATCAGGTTGGAAATCATGATCACGCTGAGCAGCGTGTAGCCGTAGCGCGCGCCCCCGGCAAGGTCAGTTGCCCAATTGCCGGGATCCATGTACCCGACAGCCACGAGGTAGCCGGGACCAGCAAAGGCGAACATTTTTCGCCAGAACCCCGCGCCGATCGGAACGGCCACGGAACCGTGGACCTCCGGCAGGCTCAAGCTCACCGCTGGAAGTCGCCAGCCTCTCGACTTGATGGGGATGTCTGTTTGGGATGCCATCGATGAATATTTTGACTAATCAAAATAATATCACGATCCGGTGACATCTGCAGAAACCTCCGGCCGGGGGCCCGAAGGCGGCGTCCAAAACCTCGTGATCCTTGAACTGACACTCGCTATTGCCCTGCAACTGCCGGCGGCCACGGCCCAGGACGCCGCCTACCCGAGCCGGATCGTGAACGTGCCGCGACTGATTGCCGAATCGATTGACGGCAAGGCCGGTACGGCGAAACTGCAGGCGTTCCAGGACGAGAAGCGCAAGGCGCTCGCCGACAAGCAGGCGGCGATTCAGCGGTTGAATCAGGCCAGAGCAGATGCCGCCGAGATCCAGCGCGCGCAGGTCGAACTCGAACGCGCGACGCAGGACGCCGAAACGGACTACGCGGCGTTGACCCGGCAGATTCAGGCTGATTTCGAGAAGCGGCTGACGCCGATTCTGAAGGAGATCGTCAACGCCGATCACATCGGGATCGTCTTCGAGTACCCGCAGCAGCTGATCGTGTGGGTGGCGCCGTCCGCGGACATCACCGACGAGGTGATCGAGCGGCTCGATGCCGCCACGAAAAAACCGTAGCTCGCGCCAGCCGCCTCACTCCGCGAGCTGGTAGTCCTTGAATCGTTCGCGCAGCGCGCTCTTCTTGAACTTCCCGGCCGACGTGCGCGGAATCGCGTCGATGTACTCGAACGCGTCGGGCAGCCAGAATTTTGCGAACTGCGGCGCCAGAAAGCTCTTCAACTCGGCCGGCGTCGCCGTGCAATTGGGTTTGAGCACCACCGCCGCCAACGGCCGTTCGCCCCATTTCATCGACGCCACCGGTATGACTGCCGCTTCCGCGATTGCGGGGTGCCCCATCAGGGCGCATTCGAGCGCAACTGAGCTGATCCACTCGCCGCCGGACTTGATCAGATCCTTGGCGCGATCCTGAATCTGAATCGTCGCGTCCTCGTCTATCGTCACGATATCGCCGGTCCTGAACCAGCCATCGTCGGTAAAGCGGTCGGCGCAGTCGGTCCGATTGAAATAGGCGCTGGCGATCCATGGTCCGCGGACCTCGAGTTCGCCCATCGACGCGCCGTCCCACGGCACCAGGCCATCCTCGCTGCGGGCGCGGATTTCGACGAACGCGGACGGCCGGCCCTGCTTGGCGCGGTACTGATATTTCTCGTTGTCCGGAGCGTCGGCGAGTGCGGCCGACAGGTGGCAGATGCTGCCGAGCGGCGCCAGCTCGGTCATGCCCCAGGCGTGGACGATCTTCAGTCCGTGGCGATCGAAGGCTTCGAGCATCGCGCGCGGCACCGCCGCGCCGCCGACGAACATGGCGCGTATCCTCGAGAGATCGAAGACCCCCCGGTTGGCGTCCAGATACTGCAGGACTCCCATCCAGATCGTCGGCACCCCGCCGGTGACGGTGACGCGTTCTCCCTGAAACAGATCCACCAGGCTTGCCGCGTCGAGATGCGGCCCCGGCATCACCATCTTCGCGCCGGCCATCGCCGCCGCGAACGGCATGCCCCAGGCGTTGGCGTGGAACATCGGGACCACCGGCAGCATCACGTCGGCTTCGCAAATGCCCATGCAGTCGGCCTGCGCGAGGCCGAAGGTGTGCAGCACCAGTGAACGGTGCGAATAGAGCACGCCTTTGGGATTGCCGGTCGTTCCGGTCGTGTAACACATCGCCGCGGCGGCACGCTCGTCGGGGTCAGGCCGATCGATGCCCGGCGGAGCCCCGGCCAGCAGCGTCTCGTAATCAAGATCGCCGGCGGGCAGCGGCCGCGTGGCGCCGATGATCACCGTCGTTCGCACCTTCACGCGCGGGCGGATCTGCTCCCAGAGCGGCAGCAGGCTTTCGTCCACCAGCACGACCTGATCGTCCGCGTCGTTGACGATGAAGGCGAGTTCGTCGGGGTGAAGACGAAGGTTCAGCGTATGCAGCACGCCGCCGGCGAGGGGAATCGCAAAGTAGGCTTCGAGATGCGCGCCATGATTCCACGCCAGCGTGGCGATACGGTCGCCCGGCTGGATACCGAGGTCGACGAGCGCGGCCGCGAGTCGTCGCGTGCGCCGGGCGAAATCCGCGTAGGTGTAGCGGTGGAGCGATCGGTCGACCCGGCGTGAAACGATTTCGCGGCGGCCGAATAGCGCCTCCGCGCGGCGGAAGATCGCGGACAGCGTCAGCGGAAATTCCATCATCAGGCCATGCATGCCGCGGATTGTATTCCAACCTCATCCGCCATCGTCTCTCGCGGACGGGAAGCGGCTACTCCAGGGGGTAAGGCCTTCGCCGACGGCGACGGACTCTTGAATCAATCCGCGTGCAAAACCCGCGCAAAACCGCAGGACTGCGGCCGGTACCAAACATGCGAAGCCCACGGGCATGGTGCAAACGGTCCTCGTTGACCGCGCCGCGGATCTGCTCGGGGTCTCGCGGCGAACGGTCTATTACCGGATCCGCGACGGCAAGCTGCAGACGATCCGCACGGTGGGCGGATCGCAGCGGGTGTTGCTGGCGTCGATCGAGTCGTTATTGCGTGAAGGGGTTCGGCAGGGGACGGGGGCCTGGGCTAGAGCCCGAGGCGCTGGCGTTTCAGGTACAGCCCTTTCCGGGAGATCCCCAGCGCCTTAGCGACGACGTCCACTTTGCCGCGGTGGCGGGAGAGCGCGGCTTTGATCATCTCGCATTCGATCCGGGCCAGGGTTGGCGTCAGCTTGTCGTGGAGCGAGATCGCTATCTCGGTGCCGTTGAGCGTGGACCGCAGCGGCAGCGCGCCGAGAATGTCCTCGTCGATCGCGTCCGGTTCGAGCGTCGAGTCCGGCTCGGCGAGCGCCACCATGCGGCGCACTTCGTTCTGGAGCTGTCGCACGTTGCCCGGCCATCGATACAACAGGAGGCGCTCGATGGTCTCGTCCGAGATCCGCATGTTGCCCTTGTGGTATTCGAGCGCCGCCCGCGACACGAAATACTGGGCCAGTCCGGCAATTTCGTCGCGGCGTTCGCGGAGCGGCTTCACCGACAGGCGGACGACGTTGAGGCGGTAGAACAGATCCTCGCGGAATTTTCCCGCGCGCACGGCTTCTTCGAGGCTGCTGTTGGTGGCGGCGACCAGCCGGACGTCAACCGTGGTGGGTGGTTCGCCGAGCGGTGCAATCTCGCCAGACTCGAGGAAGCGGAGCAGCTTGGGCTGCAGGTCCAGGGACAGCTCGCCGATTTCGTCGAGGAAAAGGGTGCCGTCGCGGGCGCTGCGGATGACGCCGGTGTGGTCGCGGTCGGCGCCGGTGAAGGCGCCGCGGCGGTGACCGAACAGCTGGCTTTCGAGCAGGTCGCGAGGGATGGCGGCGCAGTTGAACGCGACGAACGGCTTTGAGGCGCGTTCGGAGTAGTCGTGTACGGCGCGCGCCAGGATTTCCTTTCCCGTCCCGCTTTCACCGGTGACCAGGACGATGACCTTGGCCGGGGCGACACGGCGGGCCAGGTTCATGCGCTCGCGCATATGACCGGCGATGACGGCGTGTTCGCCTTCGATCGGCAGTTCTTCGATCGGCCAGAGGGTGGCACGTTCCTCGCGCTCGAGGCGGGCGCGTTCGAGGTTGTGGACCGTCGACAGCAGCAGGGTGACGGCGTTCACCGTAGCGGCGGACTCGATGTCGGCTTTCGGCTGGACGACGAGGTCGATGGCGCGGTCGTGTGCGAACCCGACCGAGAGGCGCCGCAGCGGGGCGGCGTCAGCGTCGCCGATCGAGCAGCGGGCCGCGATGTCGGCGAGGATTGTTTCGGTTCCGTCCGCGGCGCGGGCGACAACGGCGGCGGAATGGACGCAGTCGGTGGTGCGAAGCAGTTCGAGCAGCTCACGAGCTACCAGTTCCGGTCGATTGGGATAGAGCACGGCCGCGGCCGCGCCTTGGACCACGCTTCGTTTGAGTTCTTCCCCTAAGTCGCAGTCTACGAGCGCCGCGTTTCGTGCCGTCGCCGCGGATGCCCCGAGCGGCTGTTGCGCGACTTTTCGCCAGCAACGTTCGGCTTCCAGCAACTCTGGAACGCACTGGACCGCGGTGCAGATTCGTCGAGCGCGTTCATAGTGAACACCGGCGGCGGAGTGGCGATTCGCTTTGGCCAGAGCGGTAGCAAGAATTCGTTCGCTGCGAGCATACAGCTCCGGCGACTGCACAGTTCGGTTATGGATCGATTCGTTGACTAACGCTATGGCTTCGGATGATCGATCAACTTCGATCAGGAGTTCGGCCATTGCAAGCGATGCCGTGCCGGAGAGGTAAGTGTCCCGAGCCTGTTCGGCAAGGCTCAACACGAACCCGACCTTTGCGATCGCATCGGTCGTCCGGCCCAGCCGAGCCCACAATTGAGCGCGCGTGAGTTCCGAGCTTCGGTTGCCACTTAGAACACGATCCTTCGGAGACCGAATCGATCGGTCGATGGTATCGAGGAGCGCCGCGCACTCCTCCAATCGGTTCTGGGCGAGCAACATCTTCGCGAATGAATCGATTCTCGCATTCGTTTTTTCGCCGCTCGTTGGTAACTGCTTCTCCGATCGGTCGAAATGTTCAAACGCCTTCGTCGAAATCGCCGGTCGCATAGAACCAGTAGCCAAGATTTGCAAGTGCAGAGCGAGAAATTGAGGCTACTCCCGACTGCTCACCAAGTTCAGCGGCCCGAAGTCCGTGAAGCTGCGCTGTTAGAAAATCCGATTGGAGAATGCCAATTGCGAGTTTGACGTTCTCGCCAAAGGCGTCTAGCCAGAGATTGGGAAATCCCTGCAGAAGTTTTTGGCCTATCGCGACGTGTCGTAGAGCTCCGTCAAACAATCCACGTTTTGCCTCTAATTCTCCGACGTGTAAATGCAGGGCGGCAGTGGCCCGTGGATCGCCGAGCTTTATGGCAGTGCGTCTAGCGTCAAGCAAAAGAGGACTGGCGGCCTCGGGCCCCGAACGGTCTGCGACGAGTACAAGCAAAGAGATTTGTGACCAGCATAAACGGCGCAGGTCGCCGGATTCCCGAGCCAGATACGCTGAACGCTGAAACCGTTCTAGTGCGCCCTCGACATCCCCATGCTCCGCGAGTACCTTCCCGATTACATCCTCACAGGTTGCACGATCAGCTAGGCTTGCCTCCCGTGTTTTGAGAACGTGTTCCGCAAGTTGCTGGGCCTGGGAAGTGAAGCCGCTGCGTTCGAGCACTTCGGCTTTGAGCGCGGCCCATGGAGAGCGCTCGTGCCGCCCATTTGACGGCACCATGATTTCAAGGGCACGGCGATACTGTCCGCCGTCTCGAAATTGCTTGGCACTGTCGAGTAAGTCCATCGACGCTTCCTCCAATACGCTGATCAGACGATTGGTGCATTTTTACAATGAAAACGTAAAACTCCAATAAGAAATGTCGAAATTGAGCACTAATCGTGCAATTTGTAGGAGCTGGTCGGAACCAACGTTGTGGGCTTGCCGATTTGCAGCGGAGAGACGAACCGAAGAGAGGCCAAAGAAGGGCCGAGACTTGTGGGTTTCGATAGGCGCGTTTACGTCACAACGCTGACGAACTGACGAACTGACGAAGGCGCCGGACTGACTCGAAGGACGCTATCCAACCTGGGTTGAGCGGTGATCCGAAGCCGCGTCGGTTGCTCGTAACCGGGCAGCCGCCATCAACTCTTGTAGCGATCCACCGTCGCTCGGCGTGGACACAGCAGTGACTACGACGTCGACGGCCACGATGTCATTAATCGTTGAAACCAGCGAATTGGATGAGATGTTTTCGCGAATGCGATTCGCGATCGCGCGCCCTATTTCAGAACTGGTCTCGTTTAGCAGAGCAACGAATTCATCGCTCCCATATCGGAACAGGATGTCCGCGACTCGCAAGCCGGCAGTCGTTTGCCGCGCTACGTGACGCAATACCTCGTCGCCGGTATCGCGGCCGTGAGTGATGTTGATCCCTCTGAGGTTGACCACGTCGATGATCAAAAGCGTAAACTGTGTGTCCTTTGCAATGCGGTCAACGCCAGTCGACTCAACGAATTGCTCAAGCTGCCTGACGTTTGGAAGGCCGGTGACCATGTCGCGCCGAGCGGAACTCTCAAATTCCGACGCCCGTTTAAGCGTCCGGGCAATTTCGCGTGCCACCATTTCGATGATGCGACGATGAGTGTCGTGAAAGCCGTTGTGGTCCTTCGAATACAGAGCGAGGACACCGACTAACTTGTCGTCCGCGATTAGCGGCGTGCTGAGTGTGCTGTTCAACATCAATGCCGGCGCACGAGCGATGTCGCCAAGGTCAAGAAATGAATCGGAGTTCGAGATTGTTTGTCGGTTAGCGGCCACCCAGCCACTGAGGCGCTGACCTAGCGAGACCTTCAACCCCCGCACGAGGGCCGCTCCGTCCCCGACGGCGTGTTGCGCTTCGAGCTCATCATTGACGGTACTGTAAAGGTAGAACACACACAGCGATGCCGGGATCAGCCTTCGGAGGTGCTTTGCGATTACGTCTCCAGCGTCGCCAAGATTCACCTGTCCGGCCAACGCTCTGGCGATGTCATAAATCGCAAGCATCTCGTCTGCACTTGTCGTGATTTCGTCGCCGCTGGCGATGCGATGCTCCGCTGGGGCAGTTCGTCTAGAATGCGCAATGGTGTTGAGGACGTCGCTGGGAGGGCCGTTGCGGGGCATTGGCGTCGGCACCTTCGAATGCACCCTGAGAAACGTGTCGACGACGAGAGGATCGTACATCGTTCCGCGGCGCTGAAGCAGGATGTCGATCGCCTCCTCGTCGGAGAGTCTGGCGCGGTAAGGCCGATCCGAAGTCAGTGCATCGAAGCAGTCGACAACGGACAGGATACGGGCGCCGATCGGAATGTCGGTGCCTTTGATGCCGGTTGGATAACCAGTGCCGTCCCAGTTTTCGTGATGATGTCGGACGATTGGCACAACCGGATACGGAAAGTCGATTGCCGAGAGGATATCCGCGCCGACACTGGCGTGGAGCTTCATCTTTTCGAACTCGGCCTCGGACAATTTTCCGGGCTTGTTCAGGATGTACTCCGGCACAGCCAGTTTACCCATGTCGTGCAGCAGCGCCGCTGCCTCGATTGCCTTGAGCAACTTGTCGTCGTGCACTCCAACTTCCCGAGCCAGACTTGTGGCGTGAGACTGGACGCGTCGAATGTGGCCGTGCGTCACCTGATCCTTCGCATCTATCGCCATGGCCAGTGTTTCGATCGTCGAAAGGTACATGCGATTCAGTTGCTCGACATGCTTGTCCGCGTCTTCGACGCGACCCATTGCCGCTTTGAAAGTGAAATACAGCACCAGCAACAGGGGAATGATTGCGCCAACGTATCCAAGGTTGATCGTCCTGTTGTACCCAACCAAGAGAAATGCAACAGACGCGCCCCCGAAATAATTTAAAGAAAGCCAACCGAAACCAGTTTTCCAGACTCGCATTGGGGACAAGCGCTTTTCGAGCCCAATCGCGAACGCGATGAGCCAGCTATTGAGACCGAAGTAGCTGAGCGCGAAGACAACCAGCGCTGGGAGAATTGCGTCGGTGGGTGAGGGCTCTTTGACGAGGGGGGCTATGCCTGCGACAAGAAAGAAGAGATGTGCTGAGGTCCAACCTGAAAGAGCCGGCGCGGAAACGTTAAACAGCGCGCGGTGAATCTCATTGTTCCTCTTTGAAATCCAAAAGGAACCCACCAGGCCATCGAGCGCGACGATCACCGTTCCTGCAGCTGGCCCGTACAGCAGGACCGCGGTGATTACAAATGTTTCGGAGATCGAGATCGACGCGTAGGTGGACGGCAGCCTGACCGTCGCCGAACCGCTAATGAGCGTCAACGCAGCCAGAATGAACCACTGGCTGTGGATTGGCTCGATGTACATCTGATAGATCGAGCCGCCGACGACCAAAAAGCCAGCGACGATAATCGTCCAGACGTAAGCCTTGCCGAACTGCGTCAAACCAGACTTGGACACCATTGGCGTCCTATCTATCGGCTCAACTAGTCCCAAAGAATGATCTTTTTCATTGTTCCCCCTTAAAATGTTGACTGATAGTGTTTTAGATCAGATTTCACGAGTTCTAATTCTTAGAAAGACAGATCGGACGACCCCCAGAGGATCGAATCGGCGCTGGATCCCCAAAGGATGGATGCGGAGCTGGCCCCCCAGAGAATCGAATCGGTGCTCGAGCCCCAAAGAATCGAGTCAGATCCCCACAGGATTGAATCCGAGCCCCAGAGAATGGAATCGGAACCCCAGAGGATCGAGTCTGAGCCCCAGAGAATCGAATCGGAACCCCAGAGAATCGAATCGGAGCCCCAGAGGATCGAGTCCGAGCCCCACAGAATCGAGTCGGAGCTCGACCCCCAGAGGATCGAGCCAGATCCCCACAGAATTGAGTCGGAACTCGATCCCCAGAGGATTGAGCCAGATCCCCACAGAATTGAGTCGGCGTTCGATCCCCAAAGGATCGAACGGGAACCCCACAGGATGGAGTCCGAAGAGACTGACTTCGGATGAGTCTGAGTGGCTACCCGTCGAGTCTGTCCGGTTAACGCTGCTACCTGCCCAAATCCTTTGGGCCCGGTGGACAGCCCGCTCACCACCACGGTCTCGCCGCCGATCGTGGCGGTCGGCACGCCGTTAGTCAGCACCATTTCAACCGCGGTCAGGGCGTCGATATTCCCCGCCCCCGCGCCAAGCAGTCCCGCTGACGCCATGTAGCTGCTGGTCACCTGCAACACGGTCCGCGTCTCGCGCGGCGTCAGCACCGGACGCGCGTCGAGCACCAGCGCCACCGCGCCGCTCACCACGCCCGCCGCCATGCTCGTGCCCGACAACTGCATCACGGCATTCGGACCGGTGCCAGAGACGTGGTGATCCGGATAGGTGGTCGAGAGATACGAACCCGCTGCCTCCGCCGAGGCAATGTGAACGCCAGGCGCGGCCACGTCCGGCTTCAGGATCAGGTCGTAGCGCGTCGGACCCTTGGAACTGAACGTCGCCAGCGTGTCATCCGACCGCGCCGCGGTGCCATGCGTGTCGGTCGCGCCGACCGCAATCGCATACGGGCTGTTGGCCGGCGACGTGATGCCGCCGTAGACCGACTTGCCGTCCGCCGTCTTCCCGAAGTTGCCGGCGGCCGCGACCACCGTAATGCCTGCCCGAACCGCGCGCTCGACCGCCTCGCACAATGGGTCGTCGCGGTAGGGCTGCAGGACCGGCGCGCCGAGCGACAGGTTGATGACCGCGACGTTGTAGTCGCGCCGGTGCGCAATCGTCCAGTCGATCGCCTCAATCACGTTACTTGCGCTGCCCGAGCCGTCATCGCCCAGCACGCGCAGGTTGAGCAGGTAGGCGCCGGGGGCAATGCCCTGATAGGCCTCGGACGTACGCCCGCCCTGACCGGCGATGATCGCCGCCACGTGCGTGCCGTGACCGTACCCGTCCGAACCGTCGCCGCCGGTGAAATCGTGGGTGACCAGCACCCGGTTCTTGAGCGCGTTGTGACGCGTGTCGATGCCCGAATCGATGACCGCTACCGAAACGCCGCGGCCATTCTGCGCGCGCCGGTCGGTGTCCCCAGCCCAGACCTGATCGGCGCCGATGCTCTCGAGCGTCACCTCGTCGACCGACGAGCGGATGATGACGTCTCCCGACAGGTGATCGATGGAGTCGTCCTGCTGCAGCGCCACCAACTGGCCGGCGTTCACGTGGAGGACGCCGCCGCTGGTCAGGAGCCGCTTCACCGGGACGTTGTAGCGCTTCGCGATCGCCTCGACGGTCGCCGGGTCGCCATGAACGATGACGTCGATGGCCTGCGATCCGACCGACACGTGATCCGCCAGGTCCGCACTCAGCCGTGCCCTGTGTTGCGCCGCCGCGGGGCTCGCCGCAGCCAGAAAGAGCGCGCCTGCGACGGCAACGCCACACAGGCGGCGGGATTGCGACGACAGCAGGAAAGAGTTGGCCATAGGATGCTCCACCGACGGATCCGCAACGAAGAACGGGGTCATCAACGAACGCCGACGGCGGCGGTCACAGTTCGGTTGTCTTGAACCGAGTCCAGCAATACGCGCTGAGACCCGCCAAGTGTCCGAATGGTCTGCAGCCGGCCTTCGCGGATGCGGTTGTAAATCGTCCGCCTCGAGACGCCGAGCAACTGCGCGGCGTGGTCCAGCGAAATGCTGCGACCGATACGAGTCTCGAACTCTTGTTCAACCGCTTCTGGTGAGGTCATCTGCATCTCCCCGACGGCGAACGTAAGGGCACGACGGGTGCCAGAAAATTGGATCGAACCGCGGAACGGTCTCTAAGTGCTTGCGGAGACTACAATTGCTATGGGTTTAGGACAGGAATCCGCGTCGGCGACCTGTAGAAGTAACCAGCCAAGAAGCTAGCCAATGATCCGAGAGTTGTCGGGCGCGCTGTCAGATTTGCACGCTGAAACAGATGCGCTGGCGTCATTTCGTGCAAATAGGAGCGGCCAATTTATTGGCCGGCTGGACAGGTTTTGAACGGACACGCGCGCCGAATTGCGCTGTTGAGCGCGCTGCCGTTTGCCGTCCTCCTCGCGGCCTGTCGATCCACGCCGCCACCAGAGGCCACCGGCATAGGCGGCGACGTCCCTCGCGGGGGCCAACTTACAGTTTCGGATCGGTCGGAACCGAGAAGCTTCAACCGGCACGCGGGGCGCGATACCAGCACGGACTTCGTCTCCGGTCTGATGCAGGCCAAGCTCGTTCGCATCAACCAGGCAACCCAGGTTCTCGAGCCGTGGCTCGCCGAGTCCTGGACCACGTCCGATGATGGACGCCACTATGTTCTCTCTCTCCGGCGGAACGTCGCCTTCTCCGACGGCCACCCGTTCTCCGCCGACGATGTCCTGTTTTCGTTTCAGGCGGCATACGACGAGAAGACCGACAGCGCGATTGCTGATACCTTGCTCGTCGGTGGCCGGAAGCTGGACGTCGCCGCTACTGATCCCTACACCGTCGCGATCACCTTTCCGGAACCGTTTGCTCCGGGCCTCCGGGTCTTGGACAACCTGCCGATTCTGCCCCGCCACCTCCTCGAACCGGCTTTGAAGGAAGGGCGATTCATCAAAGCGTGGGGACTCGACACGCCGCCGCGCGATCTGGTTGGCCTCGGACCGTTCGTCCTGGCCGAGTACACGCCCGGTCAGCGCCTGGTGTTCGCCCGGAACCCGCACTACTTCCTGAAGGGGCCTGACGGAGGCGCCCTCCCTTATCTGGACCGTCTGGTCGTCGAGATCGTCCCGGACCAGAATGCGTCGCTCCTGCGGCTCGAAGCGAATCAACTCGACGCCATGACCAGCGAGATCTCGGCGGAGTACTACGCGCCGCTCAAGCGCGCCGCTGATGAGGGTCGCATGAAACTGCTCGACCTCGGCGTCTCGCAGAATGCGGACGGCTTGTGGTTCAACCTCAAGCCGGGTGCGATGGCCGGCGATCCGCGCGCGGACTGGTTGCAGCGAGACGAGCTGCGGCTGGCGATCTCGATGGCGGTCGATCGCCAGCTGTTCGCGGACACCGTGTTTCTGGGCGCAGGCGTCCCGGTCTACGGCCCGGAGACGCCGGCGAACAAGCAGTGGTACTGGCCGGAGCTGCCCCAGACCCCGCACGATCCCGCTGCGGCGAAACGTCTGCTGGCGACCATTGGGCTGACTAATCGTCATGGCGACGGCCGACTGGTGGACGCGCACGATCAGATCGCGCATTTTACGCTTCTGACACAGAAGGGCCGGCCCAATCTCGAACGCGCCGCTGCCGTGATTCGCGACGAGCTGAAGAAAATCGGCCTCACCGTGGACGTGGTTGCGGTCGATTCCGGCTCGGTGATCAAGGCGTTCCTGACCGCCAAGTACGACGCCGTCTACTATGCGATCGACAAGACCGACATGGATCCGGCCACCAACCTCGACTTCTGGCTCAGTTCCGGCAGCGCCCACGTCTGGAACCTGCAGGAGAAGGCGCCGGCGACCGACTGGGAAAAGCAGATCGACGCGCTGATGGCCCGGCAGATCGCGGTCCCGGACGCCGGCGAGCGCAAACGGCTGTACAACGACGTTCAGAAGATTTTTTCGCAGCACGTGCCGGTCCTGTATTTCGTCGCGCCGAAAATCTATGTCGCGTCTTCGATGCGCATGACCAACGTGATCCCCGCCGTGTCCCGTCCCCAGCTGTTGTGGCGACCCGACGCGGTGGCCGTAGTCCATTGACTGCGTATTTCGCCCGGCGGATCGCCTTCGCGGTTTTTCTCGTCCTCGCTGTTTCGTCGGCCTCGCTCGTCCTTGCCCGACTGGCACCTGGCGACTACGTCACTGCGTCGGTCGGCGTGAACGCCAGCCGCGAATCAATCGAGCGGGCGCGCGAACGCTACGGCCTGAACAAGTCCGTCGGCGCGCAGTACTGGGACTGGGTGTCGCACGCTGCGCGCCTGCAGTTCGGCGACTCGATGTTGTACGGCCGGCCGGTCGGCGATCTGATTCCCGCGCGCGCGGCCAACACCGCGATTCTCTCGGTCAGCGCACTGCTGATCGCGACGGTCATCGGTCTGCCGCTTGGCGCTGTCACCGGCAGCCGGCGCGGGGGAGCGCTGGTTGGCGGCGTACGTGCGCTCTCTCTTGTGCTGTTGTCGTTGCCGCCACTGCTGACCTCTTTGCTGCTCGTGTTCCTGGCAGCGCGCACCGGTTGGCTGCCGATCGGCGGCATGCGCTCGGTGAACGTGCCGGCCGGCGGTGCCGCGCTCGACCTGCTGCGTCACCTCGTGGTGCCGGCGGCGGCGATCGGCCTGCCGCTGGCGGCCATGCTCGAGCGCCTGCAGTCCCAGGCGATGAGCGAGGTGATCGGCGAGCCGTTCGTCCTCGCGGCCTTTGCCCGCGGTGTTCCGCGCGCGCGCATCGTCTGGCGTGACGCGCTCAAGGCGGCGCTTCGCCCGGTCGCGTCGGTCTACGGGCTGATCATCGGTACGCTGCTCAGCGGATCGTTCGCAGTGGAAGTGATCACCGCGTGGCCGGGCCTCGGCAGCCTGATGCTGGATGCGCTGCGTGCACGCGATGTCTATCTGGTGGCCGGGTGCGCGGGCACCGGCGCCGTCTTCCTGGCGTGCGGCACGCTGCTGTCCGACGTGGCGCTCGCGCTTGTCGATCCGCGCGTCAGCGAACGTCAGGGCGCGACGCCGTGACCGTGGACCTGCCGCGGCGTATCGGATTCGCGCTGGTCGGCATCGCTGTTCTCACGGCGGTCGGCGCACCGCTTTTGGCGCCGCATGACGCCGAGACTCATTTCGACGGCCTGCTCAACGCGCCGCCCACTCGAATCCACTTGATCGACGACGCGGGCGAATGGCGCGCACCGTTCATTTACCGATGGCGGCTCGTGAACCAGCTCGAACAGCGCTACGAACTGGACCGATCCGCGCCGGTGCCGCTCGGCTGGTTCTCCAGCGGTCGTCTGGTTCAATCCGCCGACGAGGCACGAATGCCGCTGCTGGGACTGGGCACCGACAGCTACGGTCGCGATCTGTTCAGCCGTCTCCTGTTTGGTGCGCGCGTCTCGCTGGGCCTCGCTGCCGTCGCCGCGCTCGGAGCGCTGCTGATCGGCACGTCGATCGGCGGCGTCGCCGGGTATTCCGGCGGCGCGATCGACGATGCGCTGATGCGGGTCAGCGACTTCGTGATGGTGCTGCCGGCGATGTACGCCGTGCTGGCACTGCGCGCGGTGCTGCCGCTGGTGCTCGCGCCGCACCTGGTGTTCACTCTGCTGGCAGCGATCTTCTCGATCGTCGGCGCGCCGTTCATCGCCCGCGGCGTTCGCGGGATCGTGCGGTCCGAGCGGCGGCTCGACTATGCGGCCGCCGCGGAAGCGCTCGGTGCCAGCCAGCCGCGAGTGCTGCTGCATCATCTGCTGCCCGCGACGCGCGGCTTTCTGGCGGTGGAGATCACACTCCTCGTCCCGGCGTTCATCGTCGCGGAGGCGACCCTGTCCTACGTCGGCCTCGGATTTCCCGAGCCGATCGCGAGCTGGGGCACGATGCTCCACGATGCGTCGAACATCCGCGCGTTTGCGGATTTCCCGTGGCTGCTCAGTCCGGCGGTCGCGATGTTCGTCGTGGTGTTCGGCCTGAACCTGGCACTGCAGCACTCGAGTGCGGTCGTTTACAATGAACCCGATGAATCTGGCCGGCGTCTTCGCTCCCGTTCCCACGCCGTTTGACGATCACGACCGCGTCGATACGGCGCGGCTGCGCAGGGCACTGGCGCGATGGATCACGCGCCCGCTGACCGGCTTCGTCGTCCTCGGCTCGAACGGCGAAGCGGTGCTGATGGACGATTTCGAGTGCGACCAGGTGATCGTCGCCGCGCGGGAAGCGATCCCTCGCGATCGGCTGCTCATCGTCGGCACCGGACGCGAATCAACGCAGGCGGCGATCCGCGCGACCAAGCGTGCCGCCGAACACGGCGCTGACGCCGTACTGGTGCGCACGCCAGGATTTTTCAAGACCCAGATGACCACCGACGCGTTCGTTCGCCACTACACGGCGGTGGCCGACGCGTCGCCGGTCCCGGTGCTGCTGTATAACTTCACGGCACTGACGGGCGTCAACCTGCTGCCGGCCGCGGTGGCGCGACTGGCCACCCATCCGAACGTGGTCGGCATGAAGGAATCCGGCGGCGACGTCGCGCAAATCGCCGAACTGGTTTCCGGTGCGCCGGCGCGGTTCAGTGTGCTGGCGGGCACGACGACGACGTTTTACGCAGCATTGTGCATGGGCGCGGTCGGCGGCATCCTTGCCCTCGGCTGTGCCGTGCCTGATGCGTGCCGGCGCCTCTTCGATCTCGCCTCGGCGGGACGCCACGCCGAGGCCCTCGCGCTGCAGCGCGAACTTGTGCCGCTCGCGCGGCTGCTCGGTCCGGTTCACGGCGTGCCGGGACTGAAGGCGGCGCTCAATCTTCTTGGCTACGACGTCGGCCTCCCTCGTCCGCCGCTGACACCCGTCGACGACGCTGCCCTTCCGGCGTTGCGCGAAGCGCTCGCCCATTTTGAGGAAATTCCGGCATGAGCCTGCTTCCCGACGTCGATCGAATCCTGCTCGGGCCCGGCCCCAGCCTGACCGCGCCACGCGTGATGCGCGCGATGGCCGCACCGACCGTCAGTCACCTCGATCCCCTGATGATGCGCCTGCTGGACGACGTGCGCGCGCGTCTCGGCCGCGTATTCCGCGCCGGCGACGGCTCGTTCGCGTTCGCCGTGTCGGGCACGGGAACGTCCGGAATGGAGACGGCCGTCGCGAATCTGGTTCGCGAGGGCTCGCGTGTCACGGTGGTCGTCTCCGGCTATTTCGGCGATCGCCTGGCGCAGATCTGCCAGCGCTACGGCGCGACCGTATCGCGGCTCGACGTCGAGTGGGGCCGGGCGTGCGATCCTGCGGCCCTTCGCACTCATCTGAAAACGACGCCCGCGGACATCGTGGCGATGGTGCACGCGGAAACGTCCACCGGCGTCCTGAATCCGGTTCGTGAATTGACCGCGATCGCGCGCGAACACGGTGCGCTGACGATCGTGGACGCGGTCACGTCGCTCGGCGCGATGCCGCTCGAAGTCGACGCGTGGGGGATCGACGCCTGCTACAGCTGCACGCAGAAAGGGTTGGGCGGACCATCCGGTCTGGCGCCGGTCGTCTTCGGTCCGCGGGCGCTCGAAAAGCGCGTCACTTGCCGCAGCTTTTATTTCGATCTTTCGCTGCTCGAGGATTACTGGCTGCGCCGCAAGTACCACCACACGATGTCGTCGACACTGGTGTACGCGCTTTACGAGGCGCTGTCGATCATCGAGGAGGAAGGCCTCGAAGCACGATGGGCCCGGCACGAGCGCAACCATCGCACGCTGGTGACGGCGCTCGCGCCGCTCGGTCTCTCGATGCTGCCGCCGGAAGCGGAACGGCTGTGGACCCTGAACGCCGTCCGTGTTCCTGCGCGCGTCGATGATGCCGCGGCCCGCCTGCATCTGCTCGACGAGTTCAATATCGAGATCGGCGCTGGTCTCGGCCCGCTCGCCGGCAAGATCTGGCGCGTCGGACTGATGGGCGCCAGCTCCTCGCCTCGCCTCATCGTCCTGCTGCGCGGCGCGCTCGAGAGCGCGCTCGCCCGCCAGGGCGCGATGCCGCTGGCGCGTTCATCGGTGCCCGCCCCGGCGCAATGAAGACGCGATGAAGCAGAGGGGCGCCGTCACCATCCTGCGCGTGCTGTACGGCGCCGGTGCGCTCGCCTTCGCTTCACTTGCGTACGCGTACCTGACGCTGCCGGATGTCCGGCCGCTGCGAACGTCCAACCCGACCACGACCGCGTTCATCGAGCTTCGTGACGCCGAAGCGCGCGCGAAAGGGGAGCAGCCGCGCCGGGTCCAGCGCTGGGTCAGCTACAGCCATCTGTCGCCGAACCTGACGCGCGCCGTCCTCATCGCCGAAGACGATGCCTTCTGGAAGCACGAAGGAGTCGACTTCGAGCAGCTGCAGGAGTCGCTGCAGGTTGACTGGCAGCGCGGGCGCCTGGTCCGCGGCGCGAGCACGATCACTCAACAGCTGGCCAAGAACCTGTACCTGTCGCCATCGAGAGATCCGATTCGCAAGCTGCGCGAGCTGGTCATCGCGCGACGGCTCGAAGCCGAGTTGAAGAAGGCCCGAATCCTCGAGCTCTACCTGAACGAGATCGAGTGGGGTGACGGCGTTTACGGCGCCGAAGCGGCCTCACGCACGTATTTCCATAAGCCGGCGGCCGATCTCGGACCACAGGAGGCCGCGTTGCTCGCGGGCGCCATCGTCAATCCACGCCTGATGAACCTGGTGCACCCGACGCACCGGCTGCTGCAGCGCCAGCAGTTGATCCTCAGGCGAATGGGGTCGGTGACGCCGCCGGTGGAGTCAGCTCAACTTGAACGCTGACAAGCAATTAGGCCCCGATCAGCTTGACACTCGCGCGTGCCCTTGGCTATGCTTTGCGGGCTTTTGCCACTCTCGACAAGCTGTCTCTTACGGTTCGCTTCGTCGGCGACGTGCGTCTGAATGATCAACTACACCGAGCGTCTCACGCTATTGATGCAGGACGTGGTCGCGCGCGTTCCGGCACTGTCGTTCATCGACATGTCGGACGTGCTCGTGTTCGCGCGATCCGGTCGAACCAATGCGGAGGGCGCGTTCGCGACCTGTCATTGCCTCAGTCTTCCAGCCAGCGAACCCGGCTACTATTTCTGGCGCGATCGCACGACGCAGGAACTGACGCGGCGATCGGAATGGTTCGTGACCAGGTCGCCGTCGGTCACGATCGGCACGCACGAAATCAAATACATGATCTCGTTCGCGCTGCCGCGGTTCTGCGATCAATCGCTCGATCGATCGCGAAAAGAGAAGTTCTATCCGGGCGCGGATCCGTGGATCGCCAAGCTCGACACCGTTGTGCACGAGCTGTATCACATCGATCCTGATCTCGCCGGCATCCGACGCATCGAGCGCGAGGACGGCACCTATTCCGCCAACTGCCACGGCCAGCAGTTCTTCGAGCAGGTCGCGGAGATGGTGCACGCGTACCTGAACACCAGCCCACCGCAGTCCAGCTACGATTTTCTGCGCGACGATTTCTCGGCGCTGAACGCGCGTCATGGCGGAGTGGTCGGTACCAGCTTCCGCACGTTCCCGTCGTTCCCGCAGCGCTACATCGAGCGGCTGGCAGTCCAGCCGCCCTGCGAAGCCGACGCCGACGGTGTGCTGGTGGAACCGCTGCGCGCCCAGCAGCAGCTGACGCGCTACTCGCAGGACGACCTCCACGTTCGCGAGTTCTGTAAAGACGCTTCCCGCCGATTGATCAGAAAAGGCGCCTTCCGCGCCGCGTAGCCGCTCGCGCACTCACGGCATTGGAGTGACGCGGCGAGCGCCGACGAATCGCGGCGACCAGTAGCTCGAACTGAGACGCTCCACTCTCACGACCCCGGTCGAACTTGGTGCGTGGACGAATTCGTCGCCGCCGACCGCGATCGCCACGTGCGACACGCCAGGATCGGTCGTCGTGAAGAACACGAGATCCCCCGGCGCGAGATCCTTCGGGTCGATGGACTGACCGGACTGGTACTGATCGCGAACCGCCCTCGGAAGCGCCACGCCGTACTGCGCGTAGACGTACTGGGTGAACCCGCTGCAATCGAAACCCTGCGGGTCGGCGCCGCCATTACGATACGGGGCGCCGCGAAGGGCTAGTGCGGTGCCGACCAATGCGTAGGTATCCAGCGCCGGCGTTTTCGCGGGGGCGCCCGTTGCTGCCGAGGCATGCGGAGCTGAGCCGCCGCCGGGCATCGGAAACGGCCGCGGTGTCGCGCCGGTCGAGGCGCAGGCGACGCAGGTCACAGCGAGCGCCGGTGTCGCGAGCGCCAGACAGGCGCGGCGGGCGAGAGGGCATCGAGACATTCTTGTGGGCTATCGGCCTCGAAGCGGTTGTACCACAGGGACGCTAACCAGTGATGTTACAAGGTGTTGTCAGCGTCACTGTCTTGACACCTCGACAGTCGTCGGGCAAAATTCATTCGAACGGCGATGGAACAAACGCTGCTTCTGAACGCGACGTACGAGCCGCTGAAGATCGTCCACTGGCAGAAGGCCATCACGCTTCTGTGCCAGGGGAAGGTCGAGGTCATCGACGTGTACGATCGGGAGATCCATGCGGTCTCCTTCACCGTCAGGCTGCCGTCGGTCATCCGGCTGCTGCGCTACATCAAGATCAAGCGCCGATTCGACTACGTGCCGTTCTCGCGCGCGAACATCTATGCGCGGGACGATCATCGCTGTCAGTACTGCGCCAAGCCGTTCCCGACCAGCGAACTGACCTTCGATCACGTCGTGCCGGTCGCCCAGGGCGGCCGCAAGGACTGGGAAAACATCGTCAGCTGCTGCGTGACGTGCAATCGCCGGAAAGGGGGGCGGACGCCGGCTGAAGCCGGCATGCATCTGATGCGGATGCCGAGGCGCCCCGAATCGGCGCCGGCCATCCGCATCACCATCGGCCTGCGTAATGCGCCGGAGAGCTGGCGCGACTACCTGTACTGGAACGCCGAACTCGACGACACCTAAACCAACTCTCAACGCTCAACTTTCAAGTCGCAACGTTCAGTTGACAGTTGAGCCTTGCCAGTTGAGAGTTGACGGATGTCCCCTCCAGGCGTGACCGCCGTCCATCCGCGTCAGGCGATTGAAGGCGGCCGCATCGCGATTGACGGCACGGATTTTCCGATCGACGAGTCGTCTCTGCCGGAGGTGCGAATCGGCGGAGTCGTAGCGCGCGTGGTCTACGCGTCACCGACGCGGATGGCCGCCTTGGTGCCTTCCGGCCTCGAGCGCGGCCGCGCCGCCATTCGCGTCGCCGGCGCGCCACTCTCAGCGATGGACGCAGACGCCTTCGTGGATGTCGCGGCGCCGTTCGCGACCGGTCTTCATCAGGTAGACAACCCCGTCTTCGACACCAACGGCGATCTGTATGTCACCTACAGCGGCACGCGCGGCCAGCAGGTGCCGGTTTCGATTTTTCGAGTGCGGCCCAACGGTGCGCGCGAGCCGTTTTCGTCCGCGATCGTGAATCCGACGTCGATGGCGTTCGATTCCCAGGGGCGCCTCCACGTGTCGAGCCGCTTCGAAGGGGTCGTCTACCGGGTCGGACCGGATGGTTCGGCCGAGGCGTTCGTCCGCGATCTCGGTGTCGCATGCGGTCTTGCGTTCGCCCCCGACGATACGATGTTTGTCGGTGATCGTTCGGGAAGAATCTTCCGTGTGGACCCCGATGCCCGAGCGACGGTGGTTGCGACGCTGCCTGAGAGCATCGCCGCGTTTCATCTCGCGATCGGGCCGGACCGCGCCCTCTACGTCACCGGTCCGACGCTGTCGTCGCGCGATTCGCTCTATCGCGTGACGTGGGACGGCACCGTCACCGTGCACGCCGACGGATTCGGCCGGCCGCAGGGTCTCGCGTTCGATGCGCACGGGGCGCTCTTCGTCGTCGACGCGCTCGCTGGCTCGAACGGTCTTTACCGCGTGCGTGCCGGTACCGAGCCCGAGCTCGTACTTGCGGGTTCGGGGCTGATTGGTCTGGCCTTCGACCGCGCCGGCGGCCTGGTGGTCTGTTCGAACGAGACCGCCTATCGGCTCGCCGCCGCCGCAGACACCCATCACCTGCAATGACCGTCGTGGCGACGGCGCTGCTGGCCGGAGCGGCCTGGACGCTCGGCCGTCTGTCGCTCATGGCGTGCGACTGGCCGGAGCTGCGGCGCTACGAACGACTCGGCCTCGAGATGACCGCCGGGCTCGGCCTGACCGCGCTGTGTCTGTCGCTGCTGGCTCTCGTCGGACTCTTCTTTCTTTCGACACCCTTGCTCGTGCTCCTGTCGATGGTCGGCATCATGGTTGTCATGCGGGTGCGCGGGCCGCGGGCGTGGTCGCAACTCCGGGACGATCCGCCGTGGGTCCGGCGCTCGACAATCGCGTTGTTCGCTTGCGCGGCGATCGCCTGCGTCGGCCTCATCACCCCGGTGACCGACTACGATGGTCTCTCCTACGTCGTGCCGATTGCGGCCCGCATCGCCGCTACCGGTCACCTGCGCGTGTGGACCGATCAGGCGCGATCGATGTGGCCGCTCTTCCACGAGGTGTTGCTGGCGTACGTGCTTCGCCTCGGCGGCACACGGTTGATGGCGGTGACCGCACTCGAGTGGCTGGCCGCTATCGGCGTGCTGAGCGCGCTGGCAAGACGAGCGTGCGCCCGGTCGTCGCATGTTCCCGTGGCCGTGGCCTTCGCGGTTGCGGCGCCGGTGGTGGCGTTCCAGATCTCGACCGCGAAAGAAGATCTGCTGCTCGTGGCCGCGACCGCCGCCGTCGGCTTCTGCCTGATCAGACCGCATTCGTCCAGAGACGTCGACGGATTGGCGGCGCAGGATCTCGTGGCCGCCGGATTGTTCGCGGGGGTCGCTGCCGGCACGAAGTATTCCGGTCTCGGCGTCGCGATTGCGGCGGTCGTCTGGGTGGCGACGACAACGAGGCGTCAGAAGATGCGAGCGTCGACTGCCTTCGCGCTGACTACGATTGCGGTCGGCGGACTCTGGTACGCACTCAACTCGTGGCGTTTCGGCAATCCCGTCGCACCGTTTGTATTCGGCGCGCGTGGCACACCGCTTGGCATGGCGAGCGTGAACGACCTGCTCTCGCGATGGGGCCGGGAACACGACCTTCGGGCGTTTGTCTCGACGCCACTGCGCGTTTTCATCCAACCTGACCTGTATCTCGGGCGCGCCGCTCTTTTCAACCCGGTCGTCTACGTGGGACTGGCGGGCCTTGGCATCGCGTCGATCCGGCGCCGCAGCGCACCGCTGTTTCTGATCGCTTCGGTTCTCTACGTCGGGTGGTTTTTTTCACTCGAGAACGTGCGGCTCCTGCTGCCGGCCGCGGTACTGCTGGCGCCGGCCGCTGCCGACGTCCTGGTGCCGTGGGTCAGCCGCTGGCGGCCGCTGGCCTGGGCAAGCGGCGCGGCGCTGGCGCTCCCGCTGCTCCTGCTTCCAGTTGTCGGGGTGATGCGAGCGGCGCGATACGCACGCGATCCCGCCGGTTTTCTTTACGAATACACCGAGCGATACGCCGACCTGCAGTGGATCAACACGCACCTCGATTCCCGCGTCCACCGCGTCGGTTCGATTTTCGTGGACGTCGGCTACCTCGAAATCCCGTTTCTCTCGTTCGGTCCCACTTACCAGATGGAGCTCTCGTTCGAAGAACTGAACGACCCGGCGCTCTTTCTTGCGGCGTGCCGGCGTCAGCGAATCACCCACCTGCTGGCTTCGCCGTGGGCGTTCTCCGACACGTTGACGCCGTTCCTGCGCGTGGCGTACGACAATCCGCGAGCGATCAGAGGCGGCGAGCATTTCTTCCGTCCACCGGGCACTGAGCACGTGACGCTGTTCGAAATCCTTCCGTGATTCGAGCCTCGGAGTAGAATTCCCTCGCCTATGTCTCAACTGTTCGAGCGCAAACCGATTGCGGCCCTGATCGAGGACACCGAAGGCGAAAAGGGGCTGAAGCGCACGCTCGGCGCGGGCGACTTGATCATGCTCGCGATCGGCGCGGTCATCGGCGCCGGCATCTTCGGCGCGATCGGAACCGCGGCGGCGGGGCAGCTTGGTCCCAACGGCGAAGTCATCCGCGTCGGCGCCGGACCCGCGCTGGTGTTTTCGTTCCTGCTGCTCGGCGCCGCGTGCGCCCTCGCCGGACTCTGCTACGCGGAACTGGCCGCGATGATTCCGCAGGCTGGCAGCGCGTACGCCTACTCGTACGCGACGCTTGGCGAACTGGTCGCCTGGATCATCGGCTGGGACCTGATTCTCGAGTACGCCGTCGGCAACGTCGCCGTCGCGATTTCGTGGGGCGACTACTTCAACACGCTGCTGCGCGGATTCAATGTCGCGCTGCCGGTGTGGCTGACCACCGGCTATCGTACGGCCTTACTCAGTTCCGACCCGGCGATCCACGGCCTGCTGACGTCGGCGCCGCACGTGGCGGGCATCCCCATCCTGATCCACCTGCCGGCGTTTTCGATCGTGATGCTGATCACCTGGTTGCTGCTGCGCGGCGCGCGCGAGAGCGTGACCGCCAACAACATCATGGTGGTGATCAAGTTGATGGCATTGGCGCTGTTCGTCGCGGTCGGTGCGACCCACCTGCACGCCGAAAACCTGCACCCGTTCGCGCCGAACGGCTTCAGGGGCATCCACCAGGGCGCCGCGATCGTGTTCTTCGCCTACATCGGCTTCGACGCGATCTCGACCGCCGCCGAGGAAACGGTCAACCCGCAGCGAAACCTGCCGATCGGCATTCTTGGCGGCCTCGCCATCTGCACCATCATCTACGTCATCGTCGGGTTCGTGCTGACTGGCATGGTGCCGTACAAGGAGCTCGCGGTGGCCGATCCGCTGGCCCGCGCCCTCGAACTGGGCGGCTTCCGTACCGTCGGGTGGGTGGTCGCTCTCGGCGCGACCGTGTCGATGTCGGCCGTGCTCCTGGTCTTTCAGTACGGGCAGCCGCGCATTTTTTTTGCGATGGCGCGCGACGGTCTGTTGCCGCAGTGGGCGGCGCGTATTCACCCGGTGACACGCATCCCGTGGGCGACGACCCTGTTTACCGGCATTTTCGTGGCGGCGTGGTCGCTGATCGGTGACGCGGGCGAAACCTACGATCTCACCAACATCGGCACCTTGTTCGCGTTCATGCTGGTGAGCATCGGCGTGCTGGTGCTGCGTTACAAGGAGCCCGATCGTCCGCGCCCGTTCAAAGTGCCGTTCGTGTGGCCGGTGTGCGTGCTGTCCGCGCTCGGCTGCGTCTTCATCATGTACGGATTACCCGGCGCCGCCTGGGAACGGTTCGGGATCTGGCTCGTCATTGGCCTCGTACTGTACTTTACGTATGGCTTCACCCACAGCAAGCTACGCAAGCGCGCATAAGGTGATCGCGACGCACAACGCGGAAACCGCTGAACACGCAGAGCAGAAGAAGCGTTCAGCGAGTTCTGCGAGTTCTGCGTTGATCGTTGTGAAGGCTCGTGCAACCGCTTGACGGTGTTCGCATCCTCGATCTGACGCGGCTGTTGCCAGGCGCGTACGCCACGCTATTGCTCGCGGACCTTGGCGCCGACGTCGTCAAGGTCGAGGATCCTCGCCGCGGCGATCCGATGCGCAACCTGCCGGCGCTCGGCGATGGACGCACCCGTTATTTCGAACTGCTCAATCGCAACAAGCGCAGCATCACACTCGACCTCCGTTCGCCGGACGCGGCGTCCGTGCTCGCCGCGCTCGCGTCCCACAGCGACGTCGTCATCGACAGCTTTCGTCCATCGACGGCTCGCCGGCTCGGTGTGGACGCCGCCACCCTCGCTGCGGCCCATCCGCGCCTGATCTGCGGCTCCATCAGCGGGTTCGGTCAGAGCGGACCCGACGCGGAGCGGGCCGCTCACGATCTCAACTACCAGGCACTGGCGGGACTGCTGCGGCCGCCGGCGTTGCCCGGACCGTTGATCGGGGACATCGGCGCGGCGACGCAGGCGGCCCTGCGGATCCTCGCCGCGTTGATTCAGCGCGATCGGACCGGTTGCGGCAGCGTCATCGACGTCTCGATCCATGAGGCCGCGATGGCCTGGTCGATGTTCCCTGAAACGGGCCAGCTGGCCAGTGCCTGCTACAACCTGTACGAGACGGCTGACGGCAAGTGGCTGGCGCTGGGCGCGCTCGAGCCGAAATTCTGGGCCGGCTTCTGCGAACGGATCGGACGGCCCGGCCTGATCGGCTCGCAACACACCAGCGCCGACGAACAGGCGCGCGTGGTTGACGAGGTGCGCGGCGTGATGCGGTCCCGCACGCGCGCGGAGTGGCTCGCGTGGTTCGCCGACAGCGACGTGTGCCTGACCACGATCCATGATCCGGATGAGGTCGCCGGCGACCCGCACATCATTGCCCGGCGAGCCATTTCGACCCTGTCGGGCCTCGAGCACGTCGCACTCCCCGGCGCAGTGGTGCGTCAGGCGCCGCGGCTGGGCGCCGATACGGATGACGTCCTCGAAGAAGTCGGAATCGACGCCACACGCCGTGCGCAACTTCGCGCGGCCGGTGTGACTTTTTCAGAGCGCCGTCGCTGACGCCAACACCGCGGGCATCGGGACGACGAACGCACCATCCCGCGCGTAGCGCTCGACTTCCGCGCGCACGGCGCCTCGTATCGCCGCCAGCGCCTTCGGTGCCTGTGCGCGCAGCACCGCCGCGGTCCGGACGCCTCCGCGTGAGAGCGCGTCGAACACCGCGTCGGCGGACGCCAGGCGCCATTCGAGCGGCAGTTCGCGCACCTCGACGGCGTCGAATCCACTCGCCTCGAGCGCGCGCCGGCACTCGTCGTGATCGCTGAAACGAAAGAACGGCGGGCCTTCGGGCAGCGACACGTTGGACTGTCCGAGCGCGTTGACCGCTCGCAGCACCATGCCGAAGCCGACCGCCCGCTCCGGCGGCGCCCAGATGGTGAACGCGTAGCGTCCGCCGCGGCGCAGCACGCGGTGCGCTTCCGACAGCGCCGTGTCCGGCCGCGCCAGATGCAGGAGCCCGAAATTCATGACCACCGCGTCGAAGCGGCCGCTCTCGAACGAGAGCGCCTCGGCGTCACCTTCTCGAAACTCGACGCCCGGATGAGTCCGCCTGGCCGCATCGACCATCGCCGCCGAAAAATCGATGCCGATCACCTCCGCGCCCCGTGCCGCGGCGGCGGCGGCGATGAACCCGGGACCAGTGGCGACGTCGAGCAGCCGGAGGCCCCGACCGGCGCCGACCGCGTCGAGCAGGTCGGGTGCCGTCTGTCGCGTCAGCCCACCAAAGGCGTCCCCATAAAAGGCTGAGGCGCGTTCCCATCCGGTCCGCTCGAACTCGTGAAAGGCGGCCGGGTCGAACGGTTCAGGTGTGATCATCGTGATACGATATCTGTTTCAACGAGCCAGGCGATTCTCAACAGTATGGCGCACGATTGGATCTCGGTTCGCGGCGCGCGCGTTCATAACCTCAAGAACATCGATGTCGACATCCCTCGGCACAAGCTGGTGGTCATCACCGGCCTGTCCGGCTCGGGCAAGTCGTCGCTCGCCTTCGACACCATCTACGCGGAAGGACAGCGACGCTATGTCGAGTCGCTGTCGGCGTACGCCCGCCAGTTTCTCGAGCAGATGGAGAAGCCCGACGTCGATCTGATTGAAGGGCTCTCGCCGGCGATCTCGATCGAGCAGAAAACCACCGGTTCCAACCCGCGTTCGACCGTCGGCACCGTCACCGAAATCTACGATTACCTCCGGCTGCTGTTCGCCAACATCGGCGTGCCGCATTGTCCGGACTGCGGCAAGGAAATCGCCAGCCAGTCGCTCGAGCGTATCGTCGACATGGTGATGCTGTATCCGCAGGACGAGCGGATCAACGTGCTCGCCCCGATCGTACGAGGACGCAAGGGCGAGTTCAAGAAAGAGCTCGCCGGGCTGCGCGGACGTGGCTTCACCAAGGCGCGCATCGACGGACAGTTCCGCTCGCTCGAGGAAGACATCAAGCTCGATCGCCGGCGCAACCACACCATTGAAGTCGTGGTCGATCGACTGATCGTCCGCGGCGGCATCGAGAAGCGGCTCACCGATTCGGTTGAGGTCGCACTCAACCTCGCCGACGACATCGTCGTGATCAATACCTATGAAGGTGGCGATCGCCTGTTCTCGCGGCGGCTGGCGTGCGTGGACTGCGGGCTGAGCATGCCCGAGATGACGCCGCGCGCGTTCTCATTCAACTCGCCGCACGGCGCGTGCACCGATTGCCAGGGCCTCGGCGCGATGGTCGATTTCGATCCGCAGCGGATCGTCCCCGACGAGTCGAAGTCGCTGCTCGACGGCGCCATTCTTCCGTGGGCGAAGGGCGACCGCAAGTTCGTGAAAGAGGCATTGCAGTCGCTGTCGAAGGATTTCGGGATCGGCCTCGACGTGCCGTTTTCGAAACTGTCGCGGAAGTCGCGCGACGTGCTGATGTTCGGTGCCGGCAAGGGCTTCGAAGGCCTGGTCCCGAACCTGCGCCGGCGCTACGAGGACGGCAGCTGGGCGGAGCAGGAGGAACTCGAAGGGTTCCGCTCGCTGCGTCCGTGCGCGACCTGCAACGGTCAGCGGCTGAAACGGCAAAGCCTGTCGGTGCGGGTCAAGGGCCGCAGCGTCTCCGACTACGTGAACCTGCCGATTGCCGAAGCGCTCGAGGTGTTCGACGGATTGCAGCTGACCGATCGCGAGGCGATCATCGCCGAGCGGATCCTCAAGGAAATCCAGGAGCGGCTTCGCTTCCTGAACGACGTCGGGGTCGGCTACCTCACGCTCGGGCGCAGCGCTGCGACGCTCTCCGGCGGTGAAGGACAGCGGATCCGGCTGGCGACGCAAATCGGCGCGAACCTCGTCGGCGTGTTGTATGTTCTCGACGAACCGTCGATCGGCCTGCACCAGCGCGACAATCGCAAGCTGTTGACGACGCTGGCGCGCCTGCGCGATCTGGGCAACACCGTCATCGTCGTCGAGCACGACGAAGAGACGATTCGCGTCGCCGACTACGTCATTGATCTCGGTCCCGGCGCCGGCGATCTGGGCGGACACGTCATTTTCCAGGGCACTCCCGAGGCGTTGATGGCGGCGGCGGATGGCGACGAAGGATCGACGACCGGCGCTTACCTGACCGGTGCGAAGTCGATTGCCACTCCCGCGACCAGACGCGCACCGATGAAGGGCGAACTGGTCATCCGCGGCGCGCGCGAGAACAACCTGAAGAACATCGACGTCAGGATTCCGCTCGGGACGCTGACCGCCGTCACCGGTGTCAGCGGCTCGGGAAAATCGACCCTCGTGAACGACATCCTGTACAAGTCGCTCGCCAAGACCCTCTACCGCGCCGGCGACGATCCAGGCGCGCACGACGCGATCGAGGGCGTCGAGCTGATCGACAAGGTGATTGAGATCGACCAGTCGCCGATCGGCCGCACGCCGAGATCGAATCCGGCGACCTACACCGGCCTGTTCACGTTCATCCGCGACCTGTTCGCGTGGATGCCGGATGCCAAGACGCGCGGCTTCAAGCCGGGACGGTTCTCGTTCAACGTGAAGGGCGGCCGCTGCGAAGCGTGTCAAGGTGACGGCGTCATCGCGATCGAGATGCACTTCCTGCCGGATGTCTACGTCACCTGCGAGCAGTGCAAGGGCCGTCGCTACAACCGCGAGACGCTCGAAATCAAATACCGCGGCAAATCGATCGCGGACGTGCTCGAGTTGACCGTCGATCAGGCGATGCCGCTGCTCGAGAATTTCCCGGCGATTGCCAACAAGCTGCGAACGCTGCAGAGCGTCGGCCTCGGCTACGTCACGCTTGGACAGTCCGCAACGACGCTCTCGGGCGGCGAGGCTCAGCGGGTGAAACTGGCGAAAGAGCTGTCGAAACGCGGGACCGGCCGGACCCTCTACATTCTGGACGAACCGACGACGGGACTGCATTTCGCTGATACACACAAGCTGCTGGACGTGCTGATGCAGCTGGTCGATCAGGGCAACACCGTCGTCGTCATCGAGCACAACCTGGACGTGATCAAATCGGCGGATTACGTTATTGATCTGGGACCTGAAGGGGGCGCGGGTGGCGGACGGATCATCGCCGCCGGCACTCCTGAAGACGTCGCGAAGCACGAACAGTCGGCGACCGGACGGTTCCTCGTCGAACTGCTGTCGCCGGGTTCAAAACGGGCGGTCCGGAGCATCGCGTGACAATCGATTGTGGTAAGATCGCCACAATTTTGCGTCGAACGGCTGTGGTGCGCGTACCACAAAACCGTGTTCCGGTGTGTGTCTGGTGGGGTATGTATGCCGTGTAAAGCCTTACAAAAATGAGCCTTACGTCGAGGACCACGCTAGGCCTCGTAGAGGCATCGTCTTTGCTTTTAAGGGCCCTGCACGTCCCCTGTTGCCTGAGAGGCTAATGGACGCACAGCGCTCACTTCGTCGTCAGATTTCTTGTAACGGAATTGGTCTTCACTCCGGAAACAAGGTCAATCTCACTCTAAAACCCGCACCGGCTGATTTCGGCATCCGGTTTCGACGGACCGATCTCGGCGATCACGAAGTGCCGGCGACGGTCCAGAACCTCAACGGCATCCAGCTCGCGACCGGGCTGCAGCGCAACGAGGTGTCGGTCGAAACCGTCGAGCATCTGCTGGCGGCCCTGGTCAGCGTCGGCATCGACAACGTCATCGTCGAGCTGAACTCGCCGGAAGTGCCGATCATGGACGGCAGCGCCGCGCCGTTCCTCTACCTCATTCAGGAAGCCGGGGTGAAGCGCCTGCAGGCGCCCCGTAAATACCTGAAGATCGTCCGCCCGATTTCGATCTCGCGCGGCGACAAGCGAATCGCGCTCTACCCCTCGGATTCGTTCAAGGTCACCTACAGCATCAGCTACGATCATCCGCTGCTGCGTCATCAGCATCGCACCCTGACCATCACCGAAGAATCGTTCGCCGAGGACATCGCCCCGGCGCGGACGTTCACGTTCCTCAAGGACGTGGAGATGCTGCGCCAGAACGGTTTGGCGCTCGGTGGCTCGCTCGAAAACGCGATCGTGCTCGGCGAAACCGGCGTGCTCAACGCACTGCGGTTCGACGACGAGTTCGTGCGTCACAAGATTCTGGATGCGGTCGGCGATCTGGCGCTGGTCGGCTACCCGGTGATCGGCCACCTGGTGGCGCATCGCGCCGGGCACGCACTGCACACCGAGTTCGCCACGAAGATTCTCGAAGAAGCGAGTGCCTGGCGTCTGGTTGAGTCGCCGACCGAAGGCGCGTTGGCGCCGATTCCGTCCGGCGTCAAGCAGGTCGTCCCCCGGCTCGCCCGCTGATTTTATTGCGCTGATGCCGCGCGACCCTTTCTCACTCAATGTGGCGCGACCCTTTCAGGGCCGCGTCGCAAGGTTGCCTCAGATAACGCGGGCCTGAAAGGCCCACGCCACTAACCGACTCCCGCTACAGACTACCGACTCTCGACTACCGACTCTGTGATTATCTCACCCACAAACTGCGCATCGTCGTCGGCGATCCGCAGCGCTCGAACCAGTCGATCCCTTCACTGACCAGATCGAACTTCAGCGCGTAGCGTCCCGGCTCGCCCGGTGTTGGGATCTCGATGGCGATGTCGGTCTGATCCCCGGGTCCAAGTGACTGGGGCAGCCATGCGCGCGCGAAATCGCGATTGATGATCGCGCCTTCTGCCGTGCACAACTGCGCGCCGAGGCGCACGAGGCGGCGGCCGTGGGTCGCCTGGGCGGGAAACGTGCGAGTCGAGAGATTGTGCACGCGCGTGCGCACCGCGAGCGGCTGGCCTGCCCTGGCGATTAGCGGAACGCCCGGCACCAGCGTCCGGATGTCGATGCGTGCCTTCGGCGTGGCGCCGGGGATCGCGTTGCCGAGGTTGTTGTCGTCCCAGATCTCGTGGCGCAGCGCCTCGAACTCGACCGATCCGGGAACGACGCGACGCGAATAAGCGTGCTCGGGATGGTCGGTCAACTCCCAGCACAGGCGGTCCACGCCGATCTCGGCGGCGAGCTCACGCGCCTGGTCCATTTCCGCGGCGCTGTCGTTCCAGACGAACAGGATGTAGCGCCAGTTGAGAAACGGCAGATCGCGCCCGGCCTTGCGCTTCTCGTCCGCCATCGCGCGCAGGTTCGCCAGCGCCACCTCGAATTTGCCGCGTTGGCGATACTTCACGTACGATTCAGGGGTCGCGCCGTCGATCGAGAACGTGACCTCGTCGATGCCGGAGTGCACCAGCCGGCGCGCCTGCGCCTCGGACAGCGCCAGGCCGTTGGTGCTGGTATACAGATAGATGTGCGGGAAATTGGCCTTGATGTACTCGCACATCTCGACCGCGCGCTTGTGCAGGAACGCTTCGCCGTAGTTGAAGAAGTCGATCCGCCCGAGCGACGGCCCGGCCTCGTCCACGACCCGCTTGAACAGGTCGAAATCGAGCATGCCGGATTGCCGCGTTCGCGTGATGCCGGTTTCCGGCGCGCAGCACGCCTCCGTGCAGGAGATGTTGCAGGCCGCCGTGCACTCGATGTACAGCCGCGACGGCAGCGGCCCGGCATCAATCGATCTGACCGGTATCGCTTCGTCCTTCTTCAACGGGAGCTTCAGCGGACAGTCGCCGCAGAATTTCGAGCCGCCGGCGTTCAGATCCTGACGCAGCTGACCGGCAACCGCGCCGGACCACACGCCGCTGACCGTCCCGTTGCGCATGTCGCCGAGCACGCGTTTGCCGTACGGATCGGCGCAACCGCAGACCATCCGGCCGTCGCAGAGCATGACCAGCGTGCTCCAGGGCCACGAACACTGGAACCGGGTCGCCAGGAAATTCAGTGACATGCGCGCCCGCGGGTTCCGGCTACTTCCTGGTGAGTTTCTTCATGTAGGCCTCGAGCTTGTCGTTCTCGTATTTCACGGTGTTGAGAAACAGGCTCTCGGCCAGGTAGGTCCGGCGTTCGCTGTCGTCCATCTGTTCGATGAGCTGCTGGATCTCCTTCACCATGTCCTCGAACGATCGCTCGAACTCGCGCTTCGCGGTGACTTCCTGGTGCAGCACTTCCATGATGGCGAGCAGGTCGCCGTCGAGGACGATCGGAACGCCGCTGGCGGTCTTGATGGTGCGCATGGCTAAGCCTCGAAGCTGTTGACGGCGGTCGGCTCGTCCGCGTGGATTTCGATGAAGTTCTGTGCGCCGGTCATCGTCAGCATGGTCTCGACGCGTTTCTGGACGCCCGAGAGTTTGAGGTGCCCGCCCGCGGCGTGCACTTGTCGATAGAGGTCCATCAGGCAGCCGATGGTGGCGCTGTCCACGTAAGTGACCGGCGACAGATCGATGAGGATCTCGTGGCGGCCTGCCGCAATCAGCGCGCTGACCGCGGACGAAAAATCGGAAAGGATCGGATACATCAGCCGCCCTTCGCCGACGCGGACGATGGAGATCTTGCCGATCTGTTCGGTGGTGACATTCATGAATTGGCTCCCGTACGTTTCAGCGCCGCGTCGCCCGGCCCGAAGTCGTCGCCGCGCAGGGCGCGGATCTGACGGGCGAGCTCGGTGCGTCCGCGGTTGATGCGTGACTTCACGGTGCCTTCGGGCAGCCGCAGTTTGTCGGCGATTTCCTGGTAGGACAGTTCCTGGATGTCGCGCATCAACACTGCCGTCCGCAGCGTATCGGGGAGCGCCGCCATCGCCTGCTTGAGCAGCTGGACGCGGTCCTGCTGCTCGAGCGCGGCCACTGGCCCCGGATCGTGCGACAGCGGCGACAGCTCGTTGGCGTCCACGTCGCGGTCGATGGTTTCGCGTTCTTTCCGCACGCTGCGATAGTGGTCGATGCAGAGATTGCGGCTGATGCTGATCAGCCAGGTCTGAAAATTGGCGCGCCGATCGAAGGTGTTCAGCGACTTGAAAATCTTCAGGAAGATGTCCTGGGTCAGGTCTTCGGCTTCGTCGTGCTTGCCGACGAACTTGTAGGCGACGTTGAACACTTTGCGCCGGTACTGCCGGACGATCAGCTCCCAGGCGACCTGATCGCCCTTGAGGCAGCGCTGAATCAGTATCTCGACGGCTTCTCCGGACGGCGTTGGCGTTCCAGAGGTGATCGGCGTGTCCGGCGACATGAAGATTGTTGAGTAGAATAGCGTACTACGTTGCCTGCACCGACCGAACCCGTTGGCTTCTTCAGGCAAGCCGGCGGCCATCACACGAACCTTGTTTGCGACGGCGTGTCGCTGGCTGCCATTGCCGGCGACGTCGGCACGCCGGTCTACGTCTACAGCGCCGCGGCCCTGCGCGAGCGCTTTCGCGCCATCGACAAGGCGTTTGCGGACTACCCGCACGCGATTCACTACGCGTTGAAAGCGAACTCGACGCTGGCGATCGCAAGGCTGCTGCGCGAACTCGGCAGCAGCGTGGACGCCAACTCGATTTGGGAGATCGAGGTCGCTGAGCGCGCCGGCTTCGATCCGTCGCAGATCGTCTTCACTGGTGTCGGCAAGTCGCCTGCGGAGCTCGAACGCGCGGTGATGCTCGGGGTCAAGGCGATCAACGTCGAATCGGCGGGCGAGTTGGCGCGCCTCGAGGCTATCGGATCCCGAGTTGGCAAGGTGGTGCGCGTAGCCGTTCGCGTGAACCCCGATATTGATGCCAAGAGCCACCCGCATATTTCGACGGGACTCAAGATCAACAAGTTCGGGGTGCCGCTCGACACCGCGCGCGAGCTGCTGCAGACCCTGACGGCGAGACCCTGGCTGAAGCTGGTCGCGATTCACCTCCACGTCGGGTCGCAGATCACCAGCCTCGAACCGCTGCGCGAGGCCGCGCGGCTGGCCGCCGAGGTCAGCTTCGAGCTCCGATCGCAGGGGCTGCCGCTCGAATACGTTGACCTTGGCGGCGGACTCGGCGTGTCGTACGACGGCCGCGACGTTCCGTCCATAGCCGACTACGTCGCGACGCTGGTCGGCGAGATTCGCCGGACCGGCCTGCCGATCGTGGTCGAGCCGGGGCGCGCGATCGCGGCGTCCGCCGGCGTGCTGCTGGCCAGCGTCATCGACCTGAAGCCGAGGACCGCCGACAGCGATTTCGTCATCATCGACGCCGGCATGACCGAGCTGATGCGCCCGGCGCTGTACGGTGCGTTTCACGCAATCGAACCGATTGCCGCGGCCGACGCCGGCGACCATCACTACGAGGTGGTCGGTCCGGTCTGTGAAAGCAGCGACGTGGTGGGACGCGACCGCATGCTCCCAACCCTCGCGATCGGCGACGTCGTCGCGATTCGTGACGCCGGCGCCTACGGTGCGGTGATGGCCTCCAATTACAATCGGCGTCCGTTGCCGCCGGAGGTGATGGTCGATTCCGGCGGCTGGCGCGTCATCCGCAGACGGCAGACGGTCGACGATCAGCTGGGGCTGGAGACATAACAGTCGTTCTTCGTTCGGTGTTCTGCGTTCTTCGTTCAGAACACGGAGCGCCGAACGTAGAACGCCGAACGTAGAACCTGGAACGACGAACGCAGAACGACGAACTGAGAACGCCTATGACTGGCTCCCTGATTGCCTTCGAAGGCCTTGACCAGAGCGGTAAGCAGACGCAGGCCGAACTGCTCCGCGACCGACTCAAAGCGGACGGCCGGAAGTCGCGGCTGGTGTCGTTTCCAGACTACGGCACGTCGATCGGCGAGGAGCTCGCCCGAGCGCTTCAGGGCGAGCGCGAGTACCAGCCTGACGTGATGCAGCTGCTCTATATCGCCAACCGGTACGAGCGGAAGCCGGACCTGCTGCGGTGGCTCGATGGCGGGCTGATTCTGGTCTGCGATCGCTATCTGGCGTCGAGTGTTTCGTACGGCGAAGCGCAGGGCCTCGACCCGGCGTGGCTGATCGAGATGCAGAAATTCCTGCCGCCGCCGGCGCTGACGATCATGCTCGACATCGCACCGGAAACCGCCGTGCAGCGCAAGTCGGTCGACCGCGACCGCTACGAACGCGATCTCGCAATGCAGGGCCGGGTCCGCGAAAGCTATCGCCGTCAGGCGGCGGCAAGCGGATGGATCGTGCTCGACGGCGAGCAACCGAAGGACGCGATAGCGGCCGAAGTGTTCAAGGCCGTGACGTCACGACTCGGGCAGCCGTAAGCGCCCGCACCTCGCGCACGCCCGCCTCTTTCAGCACACGCGCGCACGCCTCGAGCGTCGCTCCCGTCGTGCTGACATCGTCCACCAGCAAGACCGTCGCGCCGGCCAGCCGTCGAGCCGATCGCGGAGCGATCGCGAAGGCATCGCGCATGTTCCGGTGACGCCTGGCCGCCGGCAGCCCGGTCTGCGTCGGCGTGGCGCGGATTCGGCGGAGCGCCGCGACCGACGGGACGCCGAGCTGCCGCGACAAGTCGGCCGCCTGGTTGAAACCCCGATGACGAAGGCGCGATCGGTGAAGCGGGACGGGAATCGCGCACGCGGCGCCGTTCAGCATCTCCTCGCCTCGCACACGCATCAACCCGCCGAGCCGCCGGGCGAGCGATCGCCGGCCTTCGTATTTCAGCGCGTGGACGATCGCCCGCAGCGCACCGTCGTACGCGCCAATCGCCCGTGACCGATCCACGAATCGCGGCAGTCGCCGGCAGCGAGGACAGCAATCGAGCGGTCGGCTGATCGTGCGCCACGCCGGTAACGGGTCGCCGCAGCGATCGCAGATCGGCGGTGTGATCGGCAGAATCGACGCCCAGCACGACGAGCAGACCGGACCTTCGGTCGGATGTTCGAGGAGTTGCTGGCAGGCGGCGCACGCAGGCGCGAAGAGGACGGAGACGAGCGCGTCGCAGGACTTGAGAAATGCAAATTGCAGATTGCTGAATGCTGAATGGCTTGGTTCCCGGAATTTTGCCATCAGCATTCTGCAATTAGCATTCTGCTTACGGGACCGCCGTCCGCTCCGCGCTGCCCCACAGCCGTTCGAGATCGTAAAAGACGCGGGTTTCCGGCGCGAACACGTGCACGATGAAATCGAAGTAGTCGAGCAGGATCCACTCGGATCGGTCGTAGCCCTCGACGTAGGCGGGCTTGACCCCCTTCGCCGCGAGCTGCTCGGTGACCGAGTCCGCAATCGCCCGCACCTGGCGCGTGTTCGTGCCGGATGCGACGACGAAGAAGTCGGTGAACCCGGCGGCCTTGCGCAGATCCAGCACGACGATCTGCTTCGCCTGTTTGTCTTCGGCTGCCGCGACCGCCAGCGCCACCTGGGCGGGGAACGGTTTGGATTTCGTCGCGCGTTTCTCAGTCTTCGCCATGCAACCTGCCTGCCGCGATTGGATACAGCCCGTCCGACGCCCGGCGTCCAGGCGTGCCAGGAATATAAAGTCCGTGCTGCTCAATGTGTTGCCGGACACCCGCGGGAACCATCTCGTCGATCGGAGTGCCTTCGCCCAGCGTCTGCCGGATCGCAGTGGATGACACGTCCGCTGTCGGCGCGTCGACCAGAATGATCGCTGGGCCCGCCGGCGAGATTGCGCGGGTTGCCGTGATCATGCGCGCGGCCAGGTCGGGCAGCCGCTGTGCCAGCGCGCTGACCGCCGATCCGGGGCGCGAGACCACGACAAAGTGCGCGGCGTTCAGGATCGCCGGGTAGTCGTGCCACGACGCGATGTCGCAAAAGGCGTCGGCGCCGATGATGAAAAACAGCTCGTTCGGCGCATATCCGCGATTGCGTAGATGCCCGAGGGTGGAGGACGTGTACGACGGTGTGGTCGAACGCAGTTCGAGATCGACCGCGCGCCAGGCCGGACGCTCGGCCACCGCCAGCGCCACCATCGCGAAGCGGTGATACGCGGACGCGAACGGCTGCGGACGGTGCGGCGGAATGTTGGACGGAATCAGGAAGACGCTGGTGAGTGCCAGCGTGTGGGCCGCGGCGTCCGCCACGTCGAGGTGGCCGCGATGAATGGGGTCGAAGGTGCCGCCGAGGATGCCGACGCGTCGCCCGCTCATGCCGCTGGCTGGCGCGACTCGCTCAACCGGTGCCACATCGTTTCGAGGAGCACGGGCAGACCCTGACCGGTGGCCGCCGAGATGCGGAAGAACGGCAGGCCCAGCGCCTTCGCCCGCTCCTCCAGCGCCGCCACGCGTTCTTCATCGTCCACCGCGTCTATCTTATTCGCAGTGACGATCTGAGGCTTGGCGGCGAGCGTAGGCTGAAACAGCTGTAGTTCCTGGCGAACCGTCTCGAGGTCGGCAACCGGGTCGCGTCCGGTGCCCGACACGTCGATGAGGTGCACCAGCACCTTGGTCCGTTCCAGGTGGCGTAGAAACTGGTGGCCGAGGCCGAGTCCGCGGTGTGCGCCTTCGATCAGGCCGGGCACGTCGGCGACGACGAAACTGCGATCCTCGCTCAGGCGGACGACGCCAAGATTCGGCGTCAGCGTCGTGAAGGGGTAGTCGGCAATCTTGGGTCGCGCCGCTGAAATGTGAGCAATCAGCGTCGACTTGCCGGCGTTCGGGAAGCCGACCAGGCCGACGTCGGCGAGCAGTTTCAGCTCGAGCCGCAGCTCTTTGCTCTCGCCTTCCTCGCCCGGCTGAAATTTTCTCGGCGCGCGGTTGGTGGAGGTCGCAAACTGCGCGTTGCCGAGGCCGCCGCGTCCGCCCTTCGCGATCAGGAAGCGCTGGCCTTCCTGGGTGAGGTCGGCGACGAGCGTGAAAGGTTGTCCGGGGTTTTCGGGGTCGGCGATCTTTTCGTAGACGAGCGTGCCGACAGGCACCGCCAGCTCGAGATCCGCGCCGCCGTGGCCGGTCATGTTCGATCCGGCGCCGTTCTGACCGCGCTGCGCCGCGAACTCCTTGTGGAACCGGAAATTGATCAGGGTGTTGATGTGGGGCGAGACGACGATGAAGACGTTGCCGCCGTGACCACCGTCGCCGCCGCTCGGACCGCCGCGCGGTACGAACTTCTCCCGACGGAAGGCGAGAGCGCCGCTCCCGCCGTGACCTGCTTCGACGTGAATGTCGACTTCGTCGACGAACAAGTTAATCGAGCGGCTGGATGCTGATGACCCGGCCCTTGGCGCCGTGGTCTTCGAACTTCACGCGTCCTGCGGTCTTCGCGAAGATGGTGTCGTCCTTGCCGAGTCCGGCGTTCAGTCCGGCCTGGAAGCGGCGGCCGCGCTGGCGGACGATGATCGTCCCGCCGGTGACCACGTTACCGTCGTGCGCTTTCACGCCCAGGCGCTGCGAGTTGGAGTCGCGGCCGTTGCGGGAGCTGCCCTGTCCTTTTTTGTGAGCCATTGCTTAGTTCCAGTAGGGCGAGCCCTAGAGAAGGATTTCCTTGATGGTGACGCGCGTGTGGAAGGCGCGATGGCCGTTGGTCCGGCGCATGCCCTTGCGGCGCTTCTTCTTGAAGACGCGGATTTTCGGGCCGCGGGTTTCGCCTTCGACGACCGCGACGACGCGGGCGTTGGCGATGAAGGGGGCGCCGGCGAGCACTTCGCCGCCGTCCTTTTCGACGACCAGGACCTGGTCGATGACCACTTCCGTGCCCGCGGGTGCGGCCTTACCGGCCAGCGTCGCGTAGCCGCCGGGGGTCACCTTGACCTGCTGGCCGCCTGCTTGAATGATTGCGTACATAATCGGCACCTATCCAAAGGGGTTAGTTTATAACCGAAGTGGCTCAGATGTAAAGAGTTACCTCTCTGTGGGGGTAGTGCGTGATTTCGCCTGAGCGCAGGTAACTCAGGTTGGACTTCATGAAGCTACGAATGCGCTATCTTACCGGCTATGGCGAACAAGCCAGGCAGCAACGGCCTTTTCTTGAGCAAGCCGTGGAGTGAGCGGCCATGGTGGAGCAGATGGAAGGACACCATCAGTGTCACGCTCGCTGGCGGCGTTCTACTGATCGTCGTCTGGGACGCCGTGCAGCGATGGCTGGGCCACTGAATGCCCAATGACGTCAAACGGCGGACGCCCACCGCCGACGTCACAGGCCCAAAAAGCCGCGGAGGTGGGTGATGGACTTAAAGACCTACTTTCAGCTGTTCTGGGTGCCAGCCATCGCATCGGCTGCGCTGATGGCTTTTCTCTGGGCTCAGGGCGGACTCTCAGGACGAGCACCGTTGTTTCTCGCTGGCTGGTTTCTATTGGCGCTCGCCGCGCAATATCTTGGGACGGTAACTGGCATGGTGTGGGCAGTCGGCCTCGCGTCCCAGACCGCTCTCGCTGCGTTCCTGCTGGTGAAACATCAGCTCGGCGAACTCTAAGAAGCATTCGGGTCGCCGCTTGCGCCAGGAGCACGCGGACGGTGTCTAGCGGGAACGGAAGGCAGAAACGTAATGAGTAAGACCTCCAGGCGAATCGCCATGATCCTGATCGGTGTCCTCGCGATCGCACTCCTGGCTGTCGCCCAACATCTCGGATGGATCGCAGGGCCGCCCCCGCTGCTCGCTCCGGGAATTCAGTGACCCGCCGGCCCGCTGGGCTCCTTTGCAATTCGTTTTGAGCGTGCGACACTGCCGCAGGCAAAGGCAATGACACGAACGTGGCCAGAGGACTGGGACGCCCGGAAACAAGGGACAGGATGCTGGTTTTGTGCGAAACAGCTCGGTCAGCCGTTTTACGCCGGAATCGCAGGTGACGCACACCTGGAGCGGCACGCCATCGCTCGTGGCCATGCGATCGTTGTCTTTCGAGACCGTCACGTAGCGGACTTCACGAGCCTGAGCACCGCCGAAGTCGCCGCGTACTGGCACGACATTCACAGCGTCGCGAAGATGATCGAGCAGGTGTTCGCGCCGTGCCACATGAACTACCAGCTGCTCGGAAACCTGGTGCCGCACCTCCACGTCCACCTGGTGCCGAGATATCTCGACGACCCTGCTCCAGGAAAACCGCTGCCCTGGGAGCCGAAGCCGGTCGCCCAGTCCGAATACGACCGGCAGGTCCAGCTTCTCACCGATGTTGCGAAGACTATCCGCGCGCCGATCGGCACGCAGGCTCCTCTAACGCCAGAGTCAAATTGATCCACTCCAACGGACTGGCGGCGAAAGAGTGAAAGTAGCTGTACTGCTCGTCGCTGTCTTCACCATCGTCGTTGGCCTCGTGGGCCTCATTTCGCCAGAAAGCGTGACAACGGCTCGGCATCTGTACTTCGCCACGCGTGCGGGACTCTACGCGGCCGCCGCAATTCGCGTCGCCATGGGACTCGCGGTCATTCTGGGTGCCCCGGCTTCTCGTGCGCCAATGACTCTCCGTGCGCTGGGAACGGTCATGTGCCTGCAGGCGCTGTCGGCGACGGTCATGGGGCCGGATCGCGCGCGAACAGTCCTCGAATGGGAGACGATGCAGGGAACGGCGCTACTGCGTGTCGGCGCAGCGGTCGCTTTGGCGTCCGGCTGTTTCGTGGCGTTTGCCGTCTCGGGCAACCCTCCTCGTCCGAGACTGAAGGAAAGTAGCCCGCGACCGCTAAATGGGTAAGGTCGGCTAGTCGTTGCGCGGGCGATGATAGACGGACCAGATCGCCAGGACGGCGACGAAGATGGTGACGAGCTGCGCCAGGCCGATGCCTCGCATCGCGTTCAGCTCTACTTCAGCAGGACGCGGGTGCCTTTGATCTTCTGGCTGCTGAGCGCGCTGAGGAAGTTCGGAACCAGGCGGTCCATCAACTCGAAATACGACGACAGCGCCGGCGTATTTTGCTGCGCGTTGTAGAGAATCTCTTCGCGGTAGCTCTCGGTATAGATGGTCGCGCCGCTGCGGCCGTCGATGAAGACGAACTTCGGACGCAGGACGTAGCCCTTGCGCTCCTGATAGGTGCGTACCGGCACGACGCGGCGGCGTCCGAGGCTGTCGAACACTTCCTGGTCGCGCTGGACGAAGCCCGACGTCGAGCGGTTCATGAACAGCACGGTGCCGGTGACGATCAGCGGATTCTGAAACTCTTCGCCGATGCGCTTCCAGTACGCGGTGTTCGCGAACAGCCGCTCGTAGGTTTCGAGATCCTTCTCGTCCTTGATGTGGGTTCCCGGCGCCGCGGCCGCGTCCTTTGCCGGCGCCGCCGCAGTGCCACCCGCTGCCGGCGCCGCGCCGTTTGCGGGCCGAACCGTCGGCGTTGACGGCGTCGCCGGCGCGGCCGGAGGCGTGGTCGGCGTCTGGCCTTCGTTAGCCACTTCCATCAGCGGCAGGATGTCGGCGTCGATCACCCGCAGCGACGACTTGGTCCGAAGCTGGCTGCGCAGCAGCCGTACGGTTTCCTGGTTGGCGTCGAGGTCCTCGCTGCCGCCGGCGACGAAGCCGGCGACGAGCACCCGTTGGAAGGCGGAGACGTCAAGCTTGGCCTGAATCGGCGTTTCGATCGGGATTTCGAAAGTCTCGGGTCCGCACGCAATCGCGACCGCCGCGACGCCTGCCGCGACGGCCGTCAGCGCGAGACGCCGGCGGGTGCGCGCGGCGTTCGTGCGCCCGACGTTCCTGCGCCCGGGCTCCGTCACCGCGAAGCTATTGCGGCTGCTTCCCAGAACTCGTCCGATCATTGATTTCCTTGAACAGTTCGTAGTTCTGGCGGACCTGCGCGTTGTTCGGGTCGAGCTCGATCGCTTTCTCGTACGCTTTCCGGGCTTTGTCGAGTTGACCCTCGTGCTCGTACGCGATCGCCAGGTCGTTGAACGCGGCGCCGTAGGTGGGATCGACCTCGGTGGCTTTCTCCCAGCGATAGATCGCCTCACGCCACAGGCCTTTTTGCGCGACCTTGATGCCGAACTCGACCTGCGACTTCGCGTCGGTCCTCGCGTCCGCGAACGACGGCACCGCCGTCATCGTCGCGATACAGGCGACGAAGAGCGCAACCTGCAGTTTCATAGCTGATTACAAATCACTATACCGTACTCACCGACAGGGAAAAGCAAGCGATATGCCACGGCTCAGCACGAAAAGCTGCCTGTTTCCAACGATCGTTGCGTGAGCGATTTACGAAACGTGGTGCAGACTCTCCCCGATTCGTCGCCTGCCGCCAGAGCGCGGGCCGTATAATGAAGAAGTCGGGAGGTCAGACCCTGCGCATCGTGGCGCGGGCCGGACTCCTGGTCGAGACGGCGCCGCGTCGCTGGAGCGCCGTATGACCGACCTGCTCGATTTCGTTGCCCTGTCTCTTCTGCCGGTCTGGCTCCGGTCGCGTACCGCCGAACTTCTCCGAGCCGGCGATTCTCCACACGCAGTGTTGCAGCGAGTGGTTTTCGATCACTGGCGCGACGAACCCGATCGCGCCATAGCGCTGCGCGCGCAGGCCGAATCCGCGACGAACCGGGCGCGCGAGGGACACATCCAGGCGATCACCTGGACGGATGCCGCGTATCCCGTCGCGTTGACCACGATTGCGGATCCGCCGCCGTTGTTGTGGATACGGGGACAGCCGGATGTCCTCAATCTGCCGTCCGTTGCGATTGTCGGATCGCGGGCGGCTTCTCCCTATGGGTTGTCGATGGCCGCGCAGCTCGCAGCGGACCTCGCCGCGCGCGGCCTGCTGATCGTGAGCGGGTTAGCGCGTGGCGTCGATTCCGCGGCGCATCGCGGCGCGCTCGACGGCGGCGGCGCGACCATTGGCGTGCTCGGCTCAGGCGTGGACGTGATGTATCCGCCGGAACACGCGTCGCTCGCCGAGGAAATGTGCGTTGACGGAGCGGTGATCAGCGAAGTGGTGCCAGGCACTCCGCCGCTGCAGTGGTGTTTCCCGCTGCGCAACCGGATCATCAGCGGTCTGTCGCGGGCGGTGGTGGTGATCGAGGCCGGCGAGAAGAGCGGATCGCTCATCACCGCGCGATGCGCGCTCGAACAGGGACGCGACGTGCTGGCCGTGCCCGGGAATGTCCTGAATGGCCGTAACCGCGGTGCCCACGGGCTTTTGCGGGACGGTGCAAAGATTGTGGAGTCCGCGGACGATATCCTTGAAGAGCTCGGGATGGCCCCGAATCCGCCGAACCATGGGATCAAGAGTTCGCGGTCCGACAGCGCCGGCCAGGCCGGAGGCAAGGTTCGTCCGCTCGACCCCGTGCTCGCGTGTTTGACGCCGGGAGAAGCCTGCGATCTCGACGCCATCGCGGAGCGATCCGGGCTCCAGCCATCGCGGCTCCTGCCGCGGTTGTTCGAGCTCGAATTGCAGGGTCTGGTGCAGCGCGTCGGCGGCGGGCGGTTCGTACGGATCGATAGAACGTGTTAGGGTGAAGCGGGAGTATGGCAAAAACCCTCATCATCGTGGAATCGCCGACCAAGGCGCGGACCCTGGAGCGATTCCTCGGCGATCGCTACAGCGTGAAATCCAGTTTCGGTCACGTCCGAGATCTGCCTGAGTCGGCGAGCCAGGTGCCGCCGGAAATCAAGAAGCAGAAGTGGGGGCGTCTCGGCGTTGATACGGATGGCGACTTCAAGCCGTATTACGTCGTGCCGGACGACAAGCGCAAGAATGTCGCGGAGCTGAAGACCGCGCTCAAGGGCGCGACCGATCTGATGCTCGCAACCGACCCGGATCGCGAAGGCGAGTCGATCAGCTGGCACCTGCTGCAGGTGCTGAAGCCGAAGATCCCGTTCAAGCGAATTGTCTTCCACGAGATCACCAAGAAGGCCGTCGAGCAGGCGATCAAGGAAGCGCACGATGTGGACGACAACCTGGTGCGCGCCCAGGAAAGCCGCCGCATCCTCGATCGGCTGTACGGCTACACCTTGTCGCCCGTGCTGTGGAAGAAAGTTCAGACCGGACTGAGCGCCGGACGCGTCCAGAGCGTCGCCGTCCGCCTCATCGTCGATCGCGAAGAGCAGCGGCTCGCGTTCAAGACCGCCAAGTACGCGGATCTCGAGGCGTTGTTTTCCGCCGATGGCCGCAATTTTCCCGGAGCGTTGTCGCGCGTTGGCGATACCCGCATCGCAAGCGGCAAGGATTTCGACGCCAACGGCGTGCTCACCGGAAAGAACGTCCGGCTGTTGTCGGATGCCGACGCGCAGACGCTCGGCAGCACCCTGACGAGCAACCTGCCGTGGACGGTGACGTCGGTCGAAGCCAAGCCAGGCGTCGAGCGTCCGGCCGCGCCGTTCACCACCTCGACGCTCACCCAGGAAGCGAGCCGCAAGCTCGGGTTCTCGACGCAGCGCACGATGCAGGCCGCGCAGCGTCTGTTTCAGGACGGCCACATCTCGTATCACCGCACCGATTCGACCACGCTCAGCGACGAAGCGCTGTCGGAGTCGGCCCAGGCGATCCGCGAACTGTTCGGCAACGACTACTATTCCGGCCCGCGCCGCTATCAGACCAAGGTCAAGAACGCCCAGGAAGCGCACGAAGCCATCCGCCCGACCAATTTCACCAGCGCCGCTTCGACGCTCGGCGGGGTGCTGAGCGGCGACGACCTCCGCCTCTACGAACTGATCTGGAAGCGGACCATGGCGTCGCAGATGGTGGACGCGAGGGTGTTGCGGACCAACGCCGAGATTTCAGCGCCGGCAGGGAGTGGTCAAAGCGCGATCTTCACCGCGTCCGGCAAGGCGATCGAATTCGCCGGCTTCCGCCGCGCCTACGTCGAAGGCAGCGACGATCCGTCGGCGGAGCTCGAAGAGCAGGAAACGGTGCTGCCGACGCTGACCGTCGGCGAGCGCATCGCCCGCGACGGCACGCGCGTGAGGCTGGCGTCGCTCGACGCCAAGAGCCACGAGACCAGCCCGCCGGCACGCTACACGGAAGCGTCGCTGATCAAGGAGCTCGAGCGGATCGGCGTCGGTCGGCCCTCGACGTTCGCGGCAACGATCGGCACGATCGAGCGGCGCGGCTATGTGTTCCGTCAGGGCAAGGCGCTGGTGCCGAGCTTCACCGCCTTCGCGGTGACCCGCCTGCTGCGCGATCATTTCGGCGACCTGATCGACACCGAGTTCACCGCGGAAATGGAAGAGGATCTCGATCAGATCTCGCGCGGCGAGCGCGAGTGGCTCGACTTCATCAAGCAGTTCTATCGCGGCGACAAGCATCATCGCGGTCTGGAAGAAGCGGTCAGGCAGGCGCAGGAGAACGCGGACTACCCGCTCATCGCGGTCGGCACCGACCCCGAGTCGGGCGAGGACGTCCGGGTCCGCATCGGACGCTACGGTCCGTTTCTCCAGCTCGGCGAGGGCGGTCCCGGCAAAACCGCAGGATTACCGCCGACGCTCGCCCCCGCCGACCTGACGATCGACAAGGCGATGACGCTGATTCGCGCGAAGGCCGAGGGCCCGCGCACGCTCGGCGACGATCCGAAGACCGGCATGAAGGTCTACGTGATCAATGGCCGCTTCGGAGTCTACGTCCAGCTTGGCGAGACGCCGGAGAAAGGCATCAAGGAAAAGCCAAAACGCTCGTCACTCACCGGCAGCCTGACCGAGTCCACCGTCACGCTGGCGGATGCGCTCAAGCTGCTCGAGCTGCCACGCGATCTCGGCGCCGATCCGGAAACCGGCGAGGTCATCGTCGCCGGCCTCGGCCGGTTTGGTCCGTACATCAAGAAGGGCGACGACTACCGTTCGCTCGAGGCCACTGACGATCTGTTCACGGTCGATCTCGAGCGCGCGCTGGCGCTGCTGGCCGCGCCGAAGCGGTCGTCGCGACAGGCGCAGAAACGTGTGATTCGTAAGATCGAAGTGCCTGACGGTGGCAACGCGCTCCAGGTTCTCGAGGGGCGCTTCGGTCCCTACGTCACCGATGGCGAGGTGAACGCGTCGATTCCGAAGGGCGGGGATCCGGCGACGATCACGCTCGAAGAAGCGCAGGCGCTGCTCGAAGCCCGCCGCGGCGCGCCGCCCCGCGAGCCACGCCGGGGGCGTCGGGGCGCCCCCGGCGCCGCTTCACGCGGACGCGCCAAGCGTCCCGCTAAGCCAATCGAAGAAGCGGCAGCGAAGCCGGCGTTGAAAGCCAAAGGGAAGTCCAAGGCCAAATCAAAGGTCGCGGCCGGGAAGCGCGCGGTTCGCAAGCGCGCGAGCTGATGGCGGTCCGGATTGTCGGCGGGGGCCTCGCCGGATCCGAGGCGGCCTGGCAGGTGGCCTCGCGCGGCGTCCCGGTCACGCTCCACGAAATGCGGCCGGTGCGCGCGACCGCCGTCCACAAGACCGATCGGCTCGCCGAGCTGGTCTGCAGCAATTCTTTTCGCGGCGACAAACTCGACAACGCCGTCGGGCTGCTGAAGGAAGAAATGCGGCGGCTCGATTCGCTGGTGATGCGGGCGGCTGAAGCCAGCCGCGTCCCGGCCGGCGCGGCGCTGGCGGTCGACCGCGAGCGGTTTGCCGACACGATTACGCAGACCCTTTCCCAGCATCCCCTCGTTACCATCGTCCGCGAAGAAATCACCGCGATTCCCGCGTCAAGCGAGGGCGAGCCCGTCATCGTCGCGACCGGACCGTTGACGTCGGACGCGCTTGCAGCCGATCTGGCGTTGATCGTGGGACAGGGCGCACTGTATTTCTACGACGCGATCAGCCCGATCGTCCTCGCCGAAAGCATCGATCGATCGAAGGTATTCCGCCAGTCGCGCTGGGATCGGAATCTCGGCGCGGAAAGCGCGCGCGAGGTGCGAGGTGCGGCGGTGGGAGGTGCCGAGCCGCAGGGGGCGGCGTGCGGCGTGGACGATGGCGCCGGCGATTACTTGAATTGCCCGCTGACGCGCGACGAGTACGAGCGCTTTTACGACGCGCTGGTCGCGGCCGAATCCGCCACGGTTCACGACTTCGACAAGGAAAAATTCTTCGAAGGCTGCCTGCCGATCGAAGTGATGGCGCATCGCGGCCGTGAGACGCTGCGATTCGGGCCAATGAAGCCGGTCGGACTGACCGATCCGCGGACCGGCCGTGAGCCGTATGCCGCCGTTCAGCTCCGTCAGGACAACCTGGCCGGCGATCACTTCAGCCTGGTCGGGTTCCAGACGCAGATCAAATGGGGCGACCAGGCGCGGGTGCTGCGGCTCGTCCCCGGCCTCGAACAGGCCGAGTTCGTGCGGTTCGGGATGGTGCACCGCAACACCTACGTGAATGGGCCCACCGTGCTCACCGAAACCTGGCAGGTCCGGAGCCGTCCCACCCTGTTTTTTGCCGGGCAGATGTCAGGCGTCGAAGGTTATGTCGAGTCGGCCGCCTCGGGCCTTCTGGCCGGAATGAACGCGGCCGCGCTTGCGCAGGGCCGGCCGGTCGTTTCCGCCCCGCGCACCACCGCCATTGGCGCGCTGGCGTACTATGTGTCGCACGCAAACCCGGCGCACTACGAGCCGTCGAACATCACCTTCGGGATCATGCCGGCGCCGGAGCAGCGGATGCGCAGCAAGAAGCTTCGGAACCAGGCATTGTCGGAGCGAGCGCTCGCGGACCTCGCGGCCTGGAAGGCCAGCGTTTCGTAGGGGACGGCCTTTAGGCCGTCCGATGTTCCATGACTGAGCATCTCAAGTCGTTCCTGCGGTTTCTTGCGCTGAACCGCAATGTGTCGCCGCACACGGTGCGCGCCTACGACAGCGACCTGTCGCAGTTCATCGCGCACGTCGCCTCGGCCGCCGGAGTCAAGCGGGCGGACCTGGATCCGGCACGGCTCGATCGCGCGGCGATTCGAAGTTTTCTCGCCGAGCTGCACAAAGCCGGGCACGCGCGCGCGTCGGCCGCGCGCAAGCTCGCGGCGGTGCGCACGTTCCTGCGTTATCTCCGGCGCGAGGAACTGATCGCCGACGATCCCGGCTCTCTGGTCCCGACCCCGAAACGCGATATCCGCATGCCGGCGCACCTGTCGGAGGGCGAGATGGGCGCGCTGCTCGACGCTCCAGCCGACACGCCGCTCGGACGCCGTGATCGCGCCATCCTCGAACTGTTCTACGCGTCGGGTCTGCGTCTCGCCGAGCTGGTCGGGCTCGATCTCGAAGACGTGAATCTCGGCGCCAAGATGGTCCGCGTCATGGGCAAGGGCGGAAAAGAGCGCATCGTGCCGTTCAACACCGCCACCGCCAGGACAATCCGCGCGTATTTGAACGATCGCGAGCTGCTGGTGCGCGGCGCGATGAAAGGTCCGGCAAAAGCCGCGCAACACAGCGCGGCGGGTCCGACTAAAGCCGGACACTACAAACCCGCACACCACGGTGGTAGTGTCCGCCTTCAGGTGGACCGGCGAAAACGCGACCCGCTGTTCGTGAACTATCGCGGCACCCGGCTCACGGTCCGCAGCGTCGACCGTCTGGTGCGGCAACACGTCGCCGCCACCAGTTCGCGAACCGGCATCAGCCCGCACGCCTTGCGGCATTCGTTCGCGACCCATCTGCTGCAGCGCGGCGCCGATCTGCGCGCGATTCAGGAGCTGCTCGGTCATGCCAGACTCAGCACCACGCAGCGCTACACCCACGTGAACGCCGCGCAGTTGCTCGACGTGTACAACAAGGCGCACCCGCGGGCGAAGTCCTCCACGTAGATCACGACGACACGAACATACGAGGCCGAACGAAACGGGCACAGGAGCACGGTCATGAAATCGCGGCATCTTGATCGGCGTCAATTCGTCCAGACCGTCGGAACCGCCGGCATCATCGGCGCCGTTGGTGGCGCCGGCGAACTCGGATCGCTGAGCGCGCAGGCCGCCGCCGGGGCCCAGGCTCGGCCCGCGCCGCCGCCGGGGCCGGACGATTTCGCCAAACCCGCAGGGTTACGCCCGGGCGGCCAACTCGATTCGCGATTCCCGGTCAGCTTCGCGACACCGGTGTCTGAAGGATTCCGGCTGATCACGGAGTACTTCACCGCGCTCAGCCAGCGGGACGTCCAGGGAGTCGCTCGCACGCTCCACTTTCCATTTGCCATTTACGAGGACATCGAGCCGATCGTGGTGCAGTCCGCCGCCGAGTTCGCGGCCACACCGCCTCCCTCGCTGAACGCCACCGGATCGGGCAAGAGCAAGATCCTGCGCGGCTCGTACGATCTGCTCGAAAGCATCAACGTCCATCTGTATTGCCCGGTCGGCGCGGCATTCTCGCTGTCGTTCACGCGATACACACCGGACGGACAGAAGCTGCTGGTCTGCGACGGTGTCTACTCGGTGACGAACAACGATGGCCATTGGGGCATCCAGCTGGCCTCGACGATCATCCGCGAGGTCGATTTCATCGGGATCAGTTATCCCGACGCCGAGAACGCGACGACGCGCGCGGAGCAGAACTACCTGGGAGCGTTCGGGTACGGCAACGAAGCGATCCTGAACGATCCGACGACCAGCCGCGGCACCTACGAGCCGCCATTCCCGATCGGGACGCGGACCGCCAGCGTGAACTTCGGCTATGGGCCGCGCGAACGTGCGCGGGACGCGCGCGAAGGGCATCCGATGTCGGGATGGAAGGTCAAAGGCGTCAAGAGCCGCCTGACCGTGAATACCCGTCGTGCGGAAACGCAGAACCGGGCGCTCGACACGAACTTGCCGGAGTTCAACGAGCTGGCCGGCGGAGCGGTCGGCACCTATGCGTACACTCGCGATCGCCCGGTCCGCCCGGTCGTGATTCATGCGACCCACGACAAGGCGCACACGCTGGCCGGTTACTTCCGCTATACCGCCGACGGCACGCTAATCTCAGAAACCCGGAGCGTCAGCATCAGGATCTACAAAGTGGGACATTGGGGCAGCGCCGGATCGCTCGGACAGGTGACCCATCACGATCGCTCGAATTCGAAAGCGTGATTAGTCGTCAGTCGGCAGTCGTCAGTCGGAAGGAGGCAACGCGAAGGCACGAAAACCAACAGGCGGCTGCCTGAATGATCTTCGTGCCCTTCGTGATCTTCGTGTCTTCGTGATGAAACGGTACCGCGCTAGCTGGCCGCAGCGACCAGCGGCGCAGCACGACGGCCGCGCGGAAACTCGATCGCCAGTGTCTTGATCTTGTAGTTCATCACGCGCGGGCTGATCGCCAGCAGCTCCGCCGCATCCTTCTGAACCCAGTTGGACATCTTCAGCGCCTCGATCAACGCGTGCCGCTCGATGTCCTCCAGCGCGATGCCGGTCGGTGGAATCTTGACCACCGAGGTGTGGGTCTGTGCGTTTCCGGCGGTCGGTGCCTCGCCGAGCCGCAGATCGACTGAAGCGATGGCTTTTCCCTCCGACAGCAGGATCGCGCGCTCGATGGTGTTCTCGAGCTCGCGGATGTTGCCCGGCCAGTTGTAGCGCATCAGCAGCTTCTGTGCTTCCGGTTCGAGCCCGTCGATCTTCTTCTTCAGCTCGCCGGCAAACCGGCGGATGAAGGTCTGGGCCAGCGGAACGATGTCGTCCTTGCGCTCGCGCAGCGGCGGCATCTCGATCGACACCACGTTGAGGCGGTAGTACAGGTCCTCGCGGAAGTGTCCGGATTGCACCATCGCCGACAAATCGCGGTTGGTGGCGGCAATCAGCCGTACGTCCACCTTCAGCGTCCGGGTGCCGCCGAGCCGTTCGAACTCGTGCTCCTGGAGTACCCGCAGGATCTTCGCCTGCGTGCTCGGACTCATGTCGCCGATTTCGTCGAGGAACAGCGTGCCGCCGTCCGCCTGCTCGAAGCGGCCGATGCGCTGTTTGTCGGCGCCGGTGAACGCGCCCTTCTCGTGACCGAACAGTTCGGACTCGAGCAGGTTCTCCTGCAGCGCCGCGCAGTTCACCTTGACGAAGTTCCGCGCCGCACGCAGCGAGTTGTGGTGCGTCGCGCCGGCGATCAGTTCCTTGCCGGTCCCCGTTTCGCCGCGGATGAGCACCGTGGTGTTGCTCTTCGCCACCTTCTTGACGATGTCGAGCACCCGCTGCAGCGGCGGGCTCGAGCCGACGATGCGATCGAATTCGTAGATGTCCTGCTGTGTCCCGCGGAGGTACGCGAGCTCGTTCTTCAAGCGCCGGACTTCGAGCGCCTTCTCGATCTTGACCTCCATCTCCTCGATTTCGAACGGCTTCTGCACGTAGTCGAAGGCGCCGATCTTCATCGCCTCGACTGCAGTGTTCACCGATCCGAACGCCGTCATCAGGATGACCGCTGTCGTGGGGTGAAGAGCGCGCGTGGTGCGGAGCACGTCCATGCCGTCGCTGCCGCCCATCTTGAGGTCGCTCAGCACGACGTCGAAGTAGCTGTCGGTCAGCCGCTCGATGGCGAGATTGCCGTTCGAGGCTTCTTCGATTTCGTGCCCGGCCTCGGTAAGGCCGCGGGCGAGCCCGCGCCGCAGCGCATCGTGATCGTCCGCAATCAGAATTCGACCCATCGTCTTCTCCCTCGCTGGCCTACCTGCCCCACCAGCCCTACCTGCCCTACCGGCTCATCGAAGCCGTGCCGGCCCTTTGCAGCCCTACTTGAACCATCCCGACGCGCTCGTGACCGGCAGGGTGACGCGGAACCGCGCGCCCGCTCCCGGAGTGCTGCTGACGTCGATGCGCCCGTCGTGCGCGTCGACGATCTTCCTGACGATTGCCAGGCCGAGCCCTGTGCCCGTGACCTTGGTAGTGAAAAACGGATTGAAAATCTTGTCGGTCACCTCGGCCGGCAGTCCCGGGCCGTCATCGATCACGTCCACCACCACCGCCGGCATCGGCGGCACGACGCCGGCCACTGCCGGATCGCCTTCGATGGAGCCGGCGACCGCCGAAATGGAAATGTGACCGTTGCCGACCAGCGCTTCGAACGCGTTCGCCAGCAGGTTGGTGAACACCTGCGACAACTGGTTGTGATCCGCCTCGATCATCGGCAGGCCTTGCTCGACGTGAACCGCGACGGTCACCTGGCCACGGCGCGCCTTGGACTCGGCCATCGTCACCGACTGCTGCACGACGTCCGCGAGATCGGTGCGCTCGACCTGCAGGCGCACCGGGCGGACGAACTCGAGCATCTCGACCACGATGGCGTTGGCGAGCTTGGCTTCGCTCAGGATGTCGGCGAGCAGCGACTGCGCGTCCTTCGAATCGGGCACCTGACGCCGCAGCAGTCCCGCCATCACCTCGATACCCGCGAGCGGGTTCTTCAGTTCGTGGGCGATGCCGGCGGCCATTTCGCCGAGCGAGGCGAGTCGATCGCGCAGGCGTTCGCGTTCCTCGAGCTGCTCGACCTGCGTCAGATCCTTGAAGAACAACACCGCGCCGATCGGCGTTCCATCGTCGCTCTTGACCTGCGACAGCGTGTAACCGATGACGCGGTCGAGGTCGCGGAGCCGCGCTTCCGCGCGATTCGGCAGGTGACTCAACTCGAACGCGGTGGACAGGATCCGCAGGATCTCCGGGCGATCGCGCAGGACGTCGCCGAACGGACGCCCGACGTCGTTGGCGTGCTGTTCGATGGAAAAGATCCGGTACGCCTCGGCATTCATCAGCGCCAGGGTGCCGTCGCGTCGAAATGCGATCACACCGTTGCGCATGCTGCTGACGATGTGACGGAAGAACTTGTCTTCGGGGAGAGCCGGCACCGGGGCGGCCGGGGCCGATTCACGGTCGGCGGAGGCCGCGGGAACGGACGAGTTTCCCTTGCGCCGCGAGGCACGCGAATCAAGTCGGGGAGGCGTGTGGGTCATGAGACTCACTGGTACTTAGCGAGTGAAAGGGCAAACGGTATGCCTGAGCCAGAATCCTCGTAAGGCCCCAGAAACCCGCGTGATATCAATCTGTTAGGGAACTTTTCCCCTGGCAGTTTGTATCGTTATTGTAATCGAATTACGATTTTGTCAGGCTTCGGTGGCGAGGTCGGCGGCGGACTGGAGCTCTTCCCATTGGTGCATGAGGTCGCCATGCTGCCACATCAGCGCCTGATGCTTATCGATGATCGGCTGGGCCGTTGCGTGGTCTTCGTAGAAGCCGGGCGCGGCCATTCGGGCCTCGATCTCGCGCATCGCCGCCTCGCACTCCGCGATCCGGGCTTCCATCTGGTCGACGCGGGTCCGTCGAGCCTGCAGCTCGCGCGATTTCTTCCGGGCGTCCGCATCCTGCCGCTTCTTTTCTTCGTGAGTCTGCTTGGGCGACCGATCGGCCGAAGCCGTCGCGCTGGTGTCAGTCGAAGGGTTCGCGACCGGTGCGCGTTCAGATGAAGCCTTCGCGTTACGATTCTGATCGGCTGGCGCTTTCACGCTTCGCTTCTGCTCGGCTGACGCCTTGGCGCTCCGATCATGGTCGGCGGGCGCCTTCGGGCGCTGGCCTCCCGCTTTGTGGTGCGGTGCAAGGCTCTCAGCCGGGCGATCGCCGTGTTCCTTTCGATAGAGGAATTCGGCGTAGGTGCCCGGGTACATCACCGCGTCGCCGCTGCCGTTGATCTCGATGATCTTGGTCGCGAGCCGTTCGACGAAGTAGCGGTCGTGCGAGACGAAGATCATCGTTCCGCCGTAGTCCACCAGCGCGTCGAGCAGCACGTCCTTCGAATCGAGGTCGAGGTGGTTGGTCGGTTCGTCCAGCAGGAGGGCATTCGAAGGCCGGAGCAGCATGCGCGCAACCGCCAGCCGCGTCCGTTCGCCGCCCGACAGCACCCTGACCTTCTTGTAGACATCGTCGCCCGAGAACAGGAACCCGCCGAGGATGTTCCGGATCATCGGCACCATGTTCATGGGCGATCCGTCCTGCAGCGTTTCGTAGACCGTGGGCGCCGGATCCATCCGCGTGGCTTCGTCCTGGGCGAAGTACTGCATGACCACGTTGTGGCCCAGCGTGCGGGTCCCTGCGTCCGGCGCTTCCTCGCCCGACAGCATCCGCATCAGCGTCGACTTGCCGGCGCCGTTGGGGCCAACCAGCGCGATCCGGTCGCCGCGCTCGACGTGCAGGCTCAAGTCCTTGAACACGACGACGTCGCCGTAGGCCTTGCGCGCGTGTCCGAGCTCGATCACCATCCGTCCGCTCTTGCCGCATGACGGAAAATCGAAGTGAATCTTCTTCCGCTCCGCGGGCACCTCGAGCGGCACCACCTTGTCGAGCATCTTGATCCGGCTCTGCACCTGCGCCGCCTTCGTCGCCTGGTAGCGGAAGCGGTCGATGAACATCTTGACCCGCGCGACTTCTTCGTCCTGTTCGCGCTTGGCCTTGCGCATCGCCTCGATCCGCTCGTGGTGCTCGGCGAGGTAGCCGCTGTAGTTGGTGTGGTAGTCGGTCAGCGTCCGCAGCGTGAGATCGGCGATGCGGGTGACGACGGCGTCGAGAAAATAGCGATCGTGCGAGACCAGGATCACCGCGTGCGGGTAGGCGTTGAGGTACTCCTCGAGCCAGTTGCGCGCCTCGAGATCGAGATGGTTGGTCGGCTCGTCGAGCAGCAGCAGATTGGGCTGGCCGAGCAGCAGCTTCGCCAGCGCGATCCGCATCTGCCAGCCGCCCGAGAAGGTTTCGGTCGGCCGTTCGAAGTCAGCCGGCTTGAAGCCGAGGCCACCGAGTACCGTCGCCGTCTTCAACTCGATGCTGTAGCCGTCGCGGAGCCGGAAGCTGTCCTGCAGGTCGCTGTAGCGATGCAGCATCGCGTCGTGCTCGGCCTCCGGAATCTCCGGGTTCCCGAGCTGATCCTCGATGGCGTGCATCTCCGCCTTCATCGCGATCAGGTCGGCGAAGGCGCTCGACGCCTCTTCGAAAACGGTGTGACCCGAGTGATTCAGACCGTCCTGCGGCAGGTAGCCGACAGTCAATGCGTTCGGCTTGAGCACGGCTCCCGAGTCGGGCTCGTCGATGCCGGCCATCATCTTGAGGAGCGTGGTCTTGCCGGCGCCGTTCGGGCCGCATAGGCCAACGCGTTCGCGATCGGTGATCTGCCACGTGACGTGGTCGAACAGAACGCGGTCGCCGAATGTTTTGGTTAATTCTGAGAGCTGAATCATGGCTGATGGCTAATGGCTCCTGGCTATGGAAGATGGATGAGTCCATCGACCATAACCATCACCTTCAGCCCTTAGCCATTTTACGGCGAAGTGTTATTCGCCGAGCGCCTTCGCAGCTGCGGCGAGCACCTGGGGCACGCGGAACGGCTTGGTGAGGTAGCCGGCGACGCCGAGGTTGACCGCCTCGATCGCGCTCGACTCGGTGGAGAAGCCGGTGATGATGATGACCGGGAGGTCCGCCTTGTAGCGCTTGGCCTCCCGGATCACCGTGAGGCCGTCCATGCCCGGCATCTTTAGATCCGCGATCAGCAGATCGTAGGGATACAGCCGCATGCGCTCGAGTGCGGACCGGCCGTCCGGCGCGACGTCCACGTCGTACTCCGCAAGCGCCAGGGTCTTGCCGAGCAGATCCCGGATGCTGGCCTCGTCGTCCACGACGAGCACGCGGGGACGGGTGGTGCCGGTTGCCGGACGGCCCGGCGTGGCCGGTGCGGTGCGGGCACCGCCGCCGCGTGGACGCTGGCTGTCGAGCCAGGCGTCGATGTCGCGCTTGCGGAACCGCCACTGACGGCCGACGCGGACCGCGGGAATCTTGCCGGCTTTGATCAGCCGATAGACGGTGCGCAGATTGACCTGGAGATACTCCAGGACTTCTTCCGTTGTCAGAAACGTTTCGTCAATCATGCTTCGCGTCCCGGAGATGATGCGGTCGGCAGTTCCACGGTGAACACGGCGCCGCCTTCTGGGTGATTGGCGGCGACGATCTGTCCGCCGTGCTCCTGCACGATCCCGTACGCAATGGCCAATCCGAGGCCGGTGCCCTGGCCCACTTCCTTCGTCGTATAGAACGGCTCGAAGATACGGGACAGGGTGCCCTCCGAAATTCCGACGCCGGTATCTCGCACGGTCGCCACGATCCGATCGCGCGAGGCGGTCGTCGAGGTCCTGATTTCGATGCGTCCGGGCCGGCCGGTCGCGGTGATGGCGTGCTCCGCGTTCATGATCATGTTGAGGAACACCTGGTGCAGCAGCAGCGGGTCGCTCTGCACGCGCGGTAGCTTCTCATCATAGTGTCGCACGACTTCGATGTCGCAGGCACGATGCGCGGGCGCCCGCAGCGCCAGCACCTTCTGAAGGACGACGTTCAAGCTCACCGAGCGGCGCGCCAAACGCCGCGATCCGGCGAAGACCAGCAGGTTGCGGACGATTTTCGCGGCTCGGTCGGCTTCGCGATAGATGGTCTGGACCTCGCGTCTGATCTGCTTGGGGAACGCGCCGGTCGTACGCAGCAGCTCCAGATGCCCCAGAACGCCCTGCAGCGGATTGTTCAGCTCATGCGCAATCCCCGCCACGAACTGACCGAGGCCGGCCAGCTTCTCGGTCTGGGTCAGTCGCTTGCGTAGTTCCTCGCGCTCGGCCTCGAGTTGCGTCTGCGGCGTCATGTCGCGGGCGACGAGCACGCTTCCCACCAGCTCGCGATCCTGATTCAACAGATCTGTAACCGTGACGGTGAACGGTCCGTTGAGCGCGGGATCGTGGACCTCTCGCGTGATCGCCGAGTCGCTGGCCGATCGGCCGGGCGACGATCGGTGCCGCTCGATCCACCCGGCGAGCTCCGCACCGATGTGATTGGCCAGCGGTTGATCGATCAGCTCGTCCCTCTGCTTGCCGAGGCGCGCCGCGAACGCGGCGTTGACGTGGACGATGTGGCCGCGCATGTCGGAGACGGCGACGAGGTGCGAAATCGAGTCGAAGATGTTCTCCAGCTCCCGGCGTGAGCGAATCACATCGTCGAGCAGTTGCATGTTCTCGATCGCGCCTGAGAGCTGCCGGCCGAGCTCGTCGGCGCGATTCGAGCAGATCGAGCTCGCCGCCGGTCTCGACCCGAACCCCCTCGAATACGATCGCGCCGAGCGCCCGGCGCGTGCCGCGCAGCGGCACGGTGGCGAGCGCAGTCGCTTCGTCGGCGGTCACGGTGATTTCTGCGCGCGCGGCGCGCATGGCCGCGGCGGCCGGTGCGGTGGCGTCGTCGCTGCTGATCCGGACGCCGCGCACCACGCTGGTTGGATCAGACGAGGCGCGCAACACCAGCTGTCGCGCCCGGCGGTCGTGAATCCACACCGAGGTGCGATCCGCGGCGAACAGCCGGTTGGCGCCGTGGCAGAAGATGTCGAGTCCAGCGGCCAGGTTCAGGGTCGCCGACAGACTGGCGGAGAACTCCCCGAGCAATTCGCGGACGTCACGCTGCAGATCGACGCCCTGGCGCAGGCGCATCAACTCGAGTGCGGTGACGAAGGCATCGCCCGCTTCAACCGTTTCGCCGATGTCCGAAGCTGCCGGCGGCGCGGCGAAGCCGACAGCGAGCAGGCCCAGCCGTTCGCCGGCCCGCACCAGCGGCACCAGCAGCGCGGTCGCCGTCCCCAGTCTCGCCGCGAGGTCAGGCGTTTGACGCGTGGCGTCGGCAATCAGCGTCGGCGCACCGCGGTCGAACGCGCCGCCCACGCATCCCGCTTCCTCGGGTCCCGGCAGCCACGGCTCGGTGCGCAACGTGTCGAGCGCGAAGCCCGAGGTCGCCTGCAGGATTCCGTCTCGCGGGTTGACCTGAAACAGCAGCGAACACGAGCCGCCGGTCACGTCAAGCGCGTGCTGATGCAGATGCGGCAGCAGATCGTGCGCGTTACCCGTGTGTGCCAGCAGCGAAGCGAGAGTTGGCCGGACCACCGACACCCCGCCCTCAGCCGAATCGGAGTCCGGACGCGTTGCTCGGCGGGCTGGGGTGTCTCGGGACATTCAGGGTTGGTGGGGCCGGACCGGGCCGTGTCCGGCGATTCTACAGCGATCGAACGGGTCGATCCAATCGAAGGAACGGTCGGGCCGCGGCCCGGCTCTCGCCGCAACACGTGTAGTATCAGCCGCTTAGAGAGACGCCCGGAATATAATTGAGAAGCAGGCCGGCGACCCGACTGCCGACGGTCATCCGCCGTCTTAGTACGCGAGGGATCGATGAGGCCGGACGCACACCGGCCCGGTCATCCCCGAGAGAGGCCTTCCGCGCTCCGCATGACGTGGACGGACGAAGAGCTCGTCGCCAAATCGATAGGCGGCGACGCTGAGAGCTTCAATCAACTGGTCCTGCGATGGGAGCGGCCCATCTACGCCCTCGCGTACCGAACCATCGGGCGCGAAGAGGATGCACGGGACGTGTGCCAGGAGACGTTTCTCCGGGCGTTTCGTGCACTGCCGGGATTTCGCGGGCAGGCGAAATTCTCGTCCTGGCTCTATCGGATCGCACTTAACCTGTGCCGCGACTGGATGCGGCGCGAGCGCCGCACGCCGGTGGTCCAACCGCCCGAAGACGTCGATCTGATGGAGCTGGCGGCGGCCACCGAGCCGTCCGAATCGATCGAGGAACTGGTCGCGCGCAAGGACTTGTCGCGGCTGGTCGAACGCGCGATGACGCTGCTGCCCGAAGAGCAGCGAACCGCGATCGTATTGAAGGAATATCACGGGCTGACGTTCCAGGAGATCGCGGATCTGGCGAATTGCCCGCTGAGTACGGTAAAAACCCGCCTCTATCAGGGGCTCACTGTTTTACGTCGGGAGCTGGCGAAGAACGCCAAAGCAACGCTATGACTGCATCCATCTGTTCATACCCGGGCGATCGCGACGAAGCGCTGATCGCGGCACTTTACGACGATGGCGATCCGGTGAAGCTCGCGGCGTTCGAGGCTCACGTGGCGGTGTGCCCGGCGTGTCGCGACGAAATCGACCTGCTCCGCGGCGTGCGGGTGCAGCTTTCGCGATGGACTCCGCCGGAACCCTCTTTCGGAGTCATCAGTCGTCAGTCTTCAGTCGTCGGTCAGCCGACAGCGGTTGCGAGCCCCCAGGCCGAAGCCCCTGGCCCACGGTCGTCGTCGCCGTGGTGGCGGCAGGTGCCGGTGTGGGCGCAGGTCGCCGCGGCGTTGTTGTTCCTCGGCGTGTCAGCCGGCATCGCGAACCTCGACATCCGGTATGACGCCAGCGGTTTGAGCGTGCGGACAGGATGGTCGACGTCGGCGTCCGATCGCCGGGTTGCTGAGGCCGCGCGAGTCGCGCCGAATGCGACGGTGGTTCCGGCCGCAGCGCCGGTGGCCGTCGACCCGGCGCCGTGGCGCGCCGATCTGGCCGCGCTCGAACAGCAGATGAAGAACGAGATGCATGCGTCACTGGCGACGGCGCCGCGTGCCGTCTCCGCGAGCGACGCCGACCTGATTCGACGCGTCCGCGCGCTCGTTGACGAAAGCGAAAAACGGCAGCACACCGAACTGGCGCTGCGGGTCGCCGAAGTGCTGCGGGACGTCAGCTCGCAGCGGCAGGCGGACCTCGTGAAGATCGATCGCAGTCTCGGCGCCGTCCAGAACAACCTCGGCGTCGAGGTCATGAAGCAGCGGCAATCGTTGAACCTGCTGTATCGCGCATCTCAGCGACAGTGACGTTTTCAAGTTTGAAGTTAGAAGTGTGAAGTGTGAAGTTGGAACTCTGAAATCTGAACATCTGAAATTTCGAAGTGTCTGAGCAGGGGGCATCGTGAAACGGCTCGCATCAATGGTCATGGCAGGAACGGTCGCGGCGAGCGGCTCGGCGTACGCACAATCCACGGCGTCGACGGCGGCCGCCGCGCGCGTGGCGGGTGAGCAGCGTTACCAGATCGGTCAGATGGAGCGCGTCCTCGAAGGCGCGGTCGAGCACGGACTCGCGGTGACGCGCGATCGCGTCCAGGCGCTGGCCCAGGCGCAGCCCGATACGCTGGTCAGCGACAACGCCCACGTCCGCGGCTTCCGTCTCGAAGGCTACGGCGTGTTTTTCGACGTCGTGGTGCCGTCGTTCGAAACGACGTGGACGTGGAGCCTGCGCACGCTCGACAACGCCGACCTCGGTCTCGACAGTGCGCTGCGCACGTTGCAATCGCACATCCAGACCGCCGGCGATCCCAATCTCGAGCAGGCGCTCAAGCGCGTCGAACTCCAGGTCAATCCAGCCGTGCTCGCGCGCAGCTCGGTGCCCGATACCAGCGGTGCGCGCAATGCGACCGGCTCGGCTGCATCAACGGGCTCGCCGATAGAGAAGGGCGCGCCGGCGGACGATCCGATCCTCGCCGATCCCGCCGAGGCGTACCGGACTGAAGTGACGCAGGCGCTCAAGGACGCGATGCTCGCTTACAGCAGCTCGCTCGGCATCGGCGCCAACGAGTGGCTGACCATTGCCGCGAAGGGTAACGACGATCGGTCGCGCCTCGCCCCGGCCGACACCGGTGCGGGCACCCGCATCCTGCGGTTGCGCGGCTCGGATCTCGCAGACTTTCTGGCCGGCAAGATGTCCCGCGAAGACGCCCTGCAGCGGATTGAGGTGCGGGTGTTCTAGAATACGCGCATGCGCGCGTTCGTCTGCCTGCTGTTCGCCGTATTCTGCGCCGCCTGCAGCCCGCCGGTCGATCTGACCAAGGGGCTCGAGGTGGAAATCGTCACCTCCGGATGGCTCGATGCCGGAGTCAACAACGGCCAGAACAAGCTGGTCCCCTCGGTCACCTTCACGCTGAAAAACCTGTCCACTCAGAAACTGTACGCGCTGCAAGCGCAGGCACTGTTCCGCCGCGTCACCGAAAACGACGAGTGGGGCAATGGCTTCGTGATCGTCGGGTCGAAAGAGTTGAGTCCGGGCGAGACCACCGGCGCCATCACCATCAAATCGCAACTCGGCTACACCGGCAGCGATCAATCGCGGACGGACATGCTCCAGAACTCACACTTCGTGGACGCCAAAGTCGATTTGCTCGTGAAATACGGATCGTCGCAGTGGGTGAAGGTGGGGACCTACCCGATCACGCGTCAGCTACTCCAGAAGTAGCGCCCACAACGTGATCAGGGCCAGTGCTCCGTCGCTGGCGCCGAACAGCAGGTACGACGCCGGCGATTGCCGCAGGTAGTGGTCCACCAGGAACAGCGTCGCGCCCGCCCCTTTCAGCAACACATTCATCGTCCAGAGGTAGGTCCGGCCGGCCCGCGAGACGGGGTCGCGGTACGGAATGAGATATCCGCCGGCGACGGCCAGCAGAAAGAGCCCGTTCAGATCCGCGTGAATCGGAGGCTGGGGCAGCGGGACGCCAAAGACCTGCGCGAGCAGCGGTCGGGCTGCCAGCAAGGCGATGCCGACGATGGCGTCATAGACGCCCGATACCGCCGCGATTGTTCGAAGTCGCGCGTTACCGATCGCCGATTCCAATCTGAAATCTGCAGTCTGAAATCTGCATTACTGGATTCGTTTCATCTCGCCTTGATACGTTGTGCCCTGGCCCGCGGTGATACGAACGTCAAACACCAGCGGCTCGTAGCCGGCTGCCCGCACTTCGACATGGTGAGGGCCCGAGATGATGTGCAGCTTCTGAAAGATGCCGTCGAAGTCGTCTACCAGTCCGACGTAATAACCGTCGACGTACACTTCGGCTTCGCGCGGTTTGATCTTGAGGTGCAGCGAGCCTTCGTCATCTGACGAGTAATTCGATTGTCCGCCACCGCCCCAGCTCCCAGCGTCGGGGTCGCCGCCGTACCACGGATCGTAGTACCCACCGTAGTAGCCGCTCGCGTACGCGGCGCCGTAACCGACACCGAACCACCACGGATAGTAATAGCCGCCGTAGTAGCCGGGAGGAATGATGACGCCACCGTTGACCGGCGGCTTCGTGCCGCGCGGGACAGCGGTGCCCACCGGGTAGCCGTCGCTGGGACGGCGGTAGCCGGAAGTGCTGTTGCCGCCGCCCGCCGCGTTCGTGGCGGAGCGATCGGATCCGCCTCGTCGAATCGGCGTACCGCTGCCGGTGGTCGTCGCGGTGCCGACCGGAGCTGTGGTCGCCGCTGGCGTTGTCGAGACCGAGCCGCCGGCGCCGTTGTGAGACACCGCGGTTTCGCCGCTGTGCGTGGCACCGTTCGCGCCCGAGTGACTGCCGCGCGAGGATCCGTTATCGCCGCCCGCGCTGCCGCGGGGACTCGACGCCGCGCTGCCTTGCGACTGTCCGCTGGGCGAACCGCCGGCGTGTCCGCCGCCGCTTGATCCAGCCGCTGGTCGCGTGTCCGCCACCACCACCGGACGCCCCGCCGCTGGCCGAACCACTGCCCGCGTGACTGCCTCCTCCGCTCGACGAGCCGCCGCCGCTGGCGTGCCCGCCGCCCGATGAGCCGCCGCTGGCCTGGCCGCCACCCGACGATCCGCCGCCGGAGTGTCCGCCGCCACTCGCTCCCGCGGATGAGCCGGCAGGAGCAGCTGCGGCCGCCGCCTGAACGCCACTAGCGAGCGACGGATTCGCCAACCACACGCTCGTGGCAATTGCCAGAGCTGCGACGCCAAATGTGCGCGGGTTGTTGCTCATGGCCAGACCTCTTCGTAAGGAAAGCAGCAACACTGCTGCCAGTCCGACCTCCGAGGGTGCCTAGAGTATTGGCCTAAAACGTTGGATTTGCACGCGCGAAGCACTGCACTCTGTCCGTCGCGGAGGCCATCCGTCCCGTTTTCTTGACACCCCGATCCCCCGGCCGATACAGTCAGAAAATCGATGTTTCACAGCACAACCATCCTCGCCGTCCGACATCAGGAGCGCGCTGTGCTGGCCGGCGACGGCCAGGTCACCTTCGGTCAAACCGTCGTCAAACAGAAAGCCAAAAAGATTCGACGGCTCTATAACGACCGCATCCTGGCGGGTTTTGCCGGTTCGGCCGCCGACTCGTTCGCGCTGTTTGCCCGGTTCGAAGCCAAACTGGAGCAGTATCGCGGCAATCTCGAGCGCTCCGCCGTCGAACTCGCGAAGGACTGGCGCAGTGATCGGATTCTCCGGCGGCTCGAAGCGATGCTGATCGTCCTCGACAAGACTTCCACCTTCCTGCTGTCGGGAAACGGCGATCTGATCGAGCCTGACGATGGAATCGTGGCGATTGGATCGGGCGGACCGTACGCGCTGGCTGCGGCCAAGGCGCTCGCCGCCAACACCGAACTGGACGCCCGATCGATTGCCGAGAAGGCGATGACGATTGCCGGCGAAATCTGCATCTACACCAACGGCCAGCTTGCGATCGAAGAGCTGTAGTGGCCATCCTCCTTCCCGCCGTCACGTCATCGTCGACCGCGTCGTTGACGCCGCGGCAAATCGTCGCCGAACTCGATAAGCACGTCATCGGCCAGGCGGCGGCCAAGCGCGCCGTCGCTATCGCGCTGCGCAACCGGATGCGGCGCCAGAAGCTCTCGCCCGAGCTGGCCGAAGAGATCGCGCCGAAGAACATTCTGATGATCGGCCCGACCGGCGTCGGCAAGACCGAAATCGCCCGTCGCCTCGCCAAGCTTGCACAGTCGCCGTTCCTGAAGATTGAAGCCTCGAAGTTCACCGAGGTCGGCTACGTCGGCCGCGACGTGGAGTCGATGATCCGCGACCTCGCCGAGCTGGGCGTCGACATGGTGCGGGAGGAGCGTCTCGAGGAAGTGAAGGGCAAGGCGGGGCAGAACGCCGAGGATCGGCTGCTCGACATCCTGCTGCCGCCGGCGCGCCCGATCGCGCCGGACGAGGACCAGGCGGCGGCGCGTGAGGCGCAGTCGCAGACCCGCGAACGCTTCCGTGAGCAGCTCCGGGCCGGGCGTCTCGACGCTCGCGTGGTCGAGATCGACGTGCGAGAGAAGTCCTTTCCGTCGCTGGAAATCATCAGCGGCTCCTCGGTGGAGGAAGTCGACGTCAACCTGAAAGACATGCTGCCGGGTCTGTTCCAGGGAAAGAACAAGAAGCGCAAGCTGAAGGTGCCGGAGGCGCTCGAGTACCTGACCGCTGAGGAAGAACAGAAACTCATCGACATGGACAGCGTCGCGCGCGCCGCGGTGCAGCGGGTCGAGCAGGCCGGCATCATTTTCCTCGACGAGATCGACAAGATCGCCGGACGCGAAGGTTCGCACGGTCCGGAAGTCAGCCGCGAGGGTGTGCAGCGCGACATCCTGCCGATCGTCGAGGGCACGACCGTCAATACCAAGTACGGCATGGTCCGGACCGACCACATCCTGTTCATCGCCGCCGGCGCGTTCCACGTGTCGAAGCCGTCGGACCTGATTCCGGAGCTGCAAGGGCGCTTTCCGATCCGGGTCGAGCTCGAGGCGCTCGGCAAGGACGAGTTCGTCCGCATCCTCACCGAACCGCGCAACGCGCTGATCAAGCAATATGTCGCGTTGATGGACACCGAAGGGGTGACGCTCACGTTCACCGACGATGCGATTCGCCGCATTGCCGATTTCGCGACCACCGTCAACGAGCGCACCGAGAACATCGGCGCGCGGCGGCTGCACACGGTGCTCGAGAAGCTGCTCGACGAGGTGTCGTTCGAAGGTTCCGATCTGCCCGACAAGGCAGTCACCATCGACGAGGCCTACGTGATCCGGATGCTCGCGGACATCGTGAAGGACGAAGATCTGTCCCGGTACATTCTGTGAGGCGACGACGTACAACGCAGAACACGCTGGGCGCGCAGAGAGAGACGGGCTCTGCGGGTTCCGCGATTTCTGCGTTGATCGTTCTGTGCCTGATCTGTATTGCCTGCGGCAAGAAGGGCCCGCCACTGCCGCCACTGGTCAAACTGCCGGCGCCGCCCGGCGAGATGCGCGCCGAACGGCGAGGCGATCAGGTGGACGTCACGCTGACCGTCCCGTCCACCAACACCGACGGTTCGCGGCCTGCGAACATCTCGAGCGTCGACGTGTACGCGGTCACGCTGCCGCTGACCGCAGCGCCGCTGAGCGAGGCGCAGCTGTTGAAAATGGCGACCAGGGTCGCCACCGTTGCGGTGAAAGCGCCCGCCGATCCGGACGCGACCGTTGACGAAGACGAACCCGACGAGGTGACGGATCCGCTCGAAGGCAAAGGACTCGATCAAGGCGCCGCCGCCCACGTACACGAGACCCTGACGCCGGCGATGATGACGCCGGCGGAGATTCCGAAGGACAAGAAGGCCGCTGCGGTCGCGAATCGTCTGCTGCCGCTGGCCGGTTCACCGCCGACGCCGACGCTGCGCACTTACGCGTTTGTCGGCGTCTCGACGCAGGGCAAGAAGGGCCCGCTGTCGAAACGCGTCACCGTGCCGCTGGTGCCGCCACCGCCGCCGCCGACGGCGGTCAGTTTCGCCTACGACGAGAAAGCGGTCACGTTGAAATGGGCGCCGGTCGCCGCGCCCGTTACCGGACCGGCGGCCGCCGCCGGCGTGTTGCCCTCGACGGCCCTCAACGCCTCGAGCCCGACGATTGCCTACAACGTGTACGACGTGTCCGGAGCCGACAGCGTCAAGCTGACGGCGACGGCGGTCGCCGAGCCGACGTTCACCGACCCCCGGGTGGTGTTTGGCGAGAAGCGCTGCTATGTCGTTCGCACGGCCGAGACGGTCAGCGCGGTCGGAATCGAGAGCGACGCGTCGGCGCAATCATGCGAGACGCTGAAGGACACCTTCCCGCCGGCGCCGCCGAAAGCGCTGAACGCGGTGCCGAGCGAAGGCGTGATCACTCTGATCTGGGAGCCGAGCGCCGAGAAGGATCTTGCCGGCTATGTCGTGCTGCGCGCCGCCGTACCCAGCGGTGATCTTCAGCCGATCACGAAGGAGCCGCTCACCGACGCGTCGTTCAAGGACGTCGTCCCGGCCGGCGTGCGCTACGTCTACGCAGTCAAAGCCGTGGACAAGTCCGGCAATGTCAGTGCGATCTCGGACCGCGTCGAGGAATCGGCGCGGTAATGATCTAGAATTTCCGTCCATGGATCGCCTGTATCGGATCGACTACCAGGGCCGCGTTCAGTACGCCGTCGAGCGCGACCGAGCGCTCCATACCGTATCGGGCGACATCTTCGGCGCCTACGCGCCAGGCGATGTCATCGCCGGTGGGTTGAAGGCGTCCGGGCTTCGCGTGCTCGCACCGGTGAGGCCTTCGAAAATTGTCTGCGTCGGCCTCAACTACAAGGATCACGCGGCCGAGTCCGGCAAGCCGCTTCCCCCCGAACCTTTGCTGTTCCTGAAGCCATCCAGTGCCGTGATCGGCCCCGACGATCCCATCCGTCTGCCGCCCGGGGTCGGCCGCGTCGATCACGAAGCCGAACTGGCCATCGTCATCGGTCGCCGGGCGCATCGAGTGCCGCGTGCCGATGCCTGGCAGTACATTCTGGGGATCACGTGCGTGAACGACGTCACCGCGCGTGACATGCAGAAGAAAGAGGCGCAGTACACGCGCTGCAAGGGCTTCGACACCTTTGCGCCGGTCGGGCCGTGCATCGCGACCGGTCTCGGCAGCGACCCGCGAGCGGTCGAAGGGTGGGTCAACGGCGAGCGCCGGCAGGCGTCGAGCACCGCGCATCTGATTTTTCCGATCGACCACCTCATCGAGTACATCACCTTCGTCATGACGCTCGAGCCGGGCGACATCATCTCGACCGGAACGCCCGAAGGTGTCAGCCCGCTCCGCGCCGGCGACCTCGTCACGGTCAAGGTCGAAGGCGTCGGCGAGTTGCGGAACCTGGTTGAAAATGAAGTTTGAAGGTAGAAGTCTGAAGTCTGAGATTGAGAATCTGAATTCTGAAATCTGAAATCTGAAATTCCGAAGTGTCAGGAGCACCATGAAGCTGTTCATCGACTCAGGCAACATCAAGGACATCGAGACGCTCGCGGCGATCGGCATCATCGACGGAGTGACCACCAACCCGACGCTGCTCGCCAAGGAGCCGGGCGATTTCAAGGAGAACCTCAAGAAGATCTGCCAGATCGTGAAGGGGCCGGTCAGCGGCGAAGTGACCGCCACCGATTTCGCCGGCATGATCACCCAGGGCCACGACATCGCCAAAATCGACGAGCACATGATCGTCAAGGTGCCGCTGACGCGCGCCGGCATCCAGGCGTGCAAGGCGCTGTCGGGCGAGGGCATCCGGGTCAACGTCACGCTCTGTTTCTCGGCAGCGCAGGCGCTGCTCGCCGCGAAAGCGGGCGCCACGTTCGTCAGCCCGTTCGTCGGACGCCTCGACGACATCGCGACCAACGGCATGGATCTGATTCGCGAGATCGTCGACATCTACAACAACTACGACTTCACCACCGAAGTGCTGGTCGCCAGTTGCCGCCATCCGATCCATGTCACCGAAGCGGCGCGAATGGGCGCGGACATCGCCACCTGCCCTCCGGCGGTAATCGACATGCTGTTCAACCATCCGCTGACCAGCATCGGTCTCGAGAAATTCCTCAAGGATTGGGAGAAGTCGCAGGGAGCGAAAGCCTGAAGATGGCTGAGGTCCGGCCGATGACAGATCCCCTGCAGACGCTGGCCGACCTCGAGCGCCGCGCCGATCTCGGCGGTGGCCAGGAGCGCATCGATCGACATCACGCCGCCGGCAAGCTGACTGCACGCGAACGCATCGAACTGTTGTTCGATCCGGGCACGTTCGAGGAGCTCGACAAGCTGGTCACGCATAGGTGCCGCGACTTCGGCATGGAGCAGCAGATCGTGCCGGGCGACGGCGTGGTCGCCGGCCACGGGTTGATCGACGGGCGTCAGGTGTTCGCGTTCGCCCAGGACTTCACGGTGTTCGGCGGATCGCTGTCGGAGACCAACGCCGCGAAGATCGTGAAGATCATGGATCTGGCGATGCAGCTTGGCGCGCCGATCGTCGGGCTGAACGATTCGGGTGGCGCGCGCATCCAGGAAGGCGTCCTCTCGCTCGGCGGCTACGCCGACATCTTTCTCCGCAACACCCTGGCGTCGGGCGTGGTGCCGCAGATTTCCGCAATCATGGGGCCCTGCGCCGGCGGCGCGGTCTACTCGCCGGCGATCACCGACTTCACGATCATGGTGAAGGACACCAGTTACATGTTCGTGACCGGTCCGGACGTGCTGAAGACGGTGACGCACGAGGATGTGTCGAAAGAGGAGCTCGGCGGCGCGATGACCCACAACGCGACCAGCGGCGTGGCGCATTTCGCCGTTGACGACGATCGCGAGTGTCTTGCGCTGATCCGCGACATGCTGTCGTTCCTGCCCGGCAACAACCTCGACGATCCGCCACGCGCGGCGGCGACCGATTCGCCCGACCGCGAAGACGAGGCGCTCGACCGGATCGTGCCGACCTCGCCGAATCAGCCCTACGACATGCTCGACGTCATCCACACGATCGTGGACGATGGCAATTTTCTGGAAGTGCACCAGCACTACGCGAAGAACATCCTCGATCGGGTTCGCGCGGCTCGACGGCCGTCCGGTCGGAATCGTCGCCAACCAGCCGGCCGTGCTGGCCGGAACGCTCGACATCGACGCCTCGGTGAAGGCGGCGCGTTTTGTCCGCTTCTGCGACGCCTTCAACGTTCCTCTGGTCACCTTCGAGGACGTGCCGGGGTTTCTGCCGGGAACGGTGCAGGAATACGGCGGCATCATCCGGCACGGCGCCAAGTTGTTGTTTGCGTTCGCCGAAGCCACGGTGCCGAAGGTCACGGTGATCACGCGCAAAGCCTACGGCGGCGCGTACTGCGTGATGTCCAGCAAGCACATCCGCACCGACTTCAACTACGCGTGGCCGACGGCCGAGATTGCGGTCATGGGTCCCGAAGGCGCGGTGAAGATTCTCTACAAGCGCGAGATCGACGCGGCCGCCGATCCCGCGGCCGCCCGCGCTGAAAAGGTGGAGGAATTCCGCGAGAAGTTCGCGAACCCCTACATCGCCGCCTCACGCGGGTTCGTGGACGAAGTGATCCATCCGCGCGAAACCAGGCGCAAGCTGATCGCCGCACTCAGGAACCTCGAAGGCAAGCGCGTAAAGAATCCGCCAAAGAAGCACGGCAACATCCCCCTCTAGACGAACTCCGCCGGATTTTTGGATCCGGCGCCTCAGCAACGACAAAACACACCATTCGCGGTGCAAGCCGACATTCTTGTGGATTGACTTGCCGTGTCGCTGAACGTATTTATACGTCGCCTATCTTGTTACAAGTGTTTACCGATGGAGGAGAGCGCATGTTTCGATGGAAATTGAATGCGGTGCTACTCGCGGCGGTCTCGCTCGCCGGAATCGGGTCGGCTTACGCACAGTCCACCGCCACGCTGCAAGGCGCAGTGACGGATCCACAGAACGCCGTCATGCCCGGCGTGTCGATCACGGTCCACAACAGCGCGACCAACCAGGATCGCACTATCGTCACCGATGCGACCGGCCATTTCGCGGTGGCGGCGCTGGCGCCAGGGCACTACGACGTGACGGCGCACATCGACGGTTTCCAGGAACAGAAGCGCGAAATCGATCTCGGTCCGGCGCAGACCGTTGAACTCAACGTGAAACTGAGCGTCGGCGCCGTGGCAGAGAACGTCACCGTCAGCGGCGCCGCGCCGCTCATCGATACCGCCACCGTGTCGGTCGGACAGGTGATGGCTGAGAAGACCGTCCAGGAGATTCCGCTGAACGGCCGGCACTTCGTGGACCTCGGTCCGCTGATGCCGGGCGGCAGCACCTCGCCGCAGAACGCCGGCCTGAGCGCGCCGCTGCGCGGCCAGGGCGGGTTCTCGTTCATGACCGCCGGCAACCGCGAGACGTCCGTGAACTTCATGGTCAACGGTATCAACCTGAACGACCTCTCGAACTCGCAGGTCACGTTCCAGCCGTCGATCAACACCGTGTCGGAGTTCAAGGTGGACAACTCGACGTTCAGCGCCGAGTACGGCCGCAACTCGGGTGCCATCGTCAATGTCTCGACGCGCTCGGGTGGCAACGACCTTCACGGCGAGGCATTCGACTTCTACCGCGATCAGGACTTCGATGCGCGTAACTACTTCAACCCGCCGCCGGCGCCGCAGTCGACCTTCAACCGCAAGCAGTTCGGCGTCAACCTCGGCGGACCGATCGTGAAGAACAAGACGTTCTTTTTCGGCAGCTACGAAGGATTGCGCCATCTGCAGGGCGTTGACCTCAACTCCGGGACGCTGAGCGACGCGCAGCGGGCGGCGGTCACCGATCCGGTGTCGAAGAACCTGCTGCAGTACATCCCGAAGGCGAACGACAACTCCGGCCTGCGCGCGATCGGATCGGAGTTGGCCCCCGTCACTATCGATCAGGGCACCGGGGATGTGCGGCAGACCATCGGGACGAGCGACGATCTGCACTTCTATTACGCGTTTCAGAGTGATTTCCGCCACGAGCCGAATGCGCAGGGCAACACCGTGCCGGGCTTCGGCGACGACCGCGGCGGCCACCGCCAGATCCTGACCGTCAACGAAACGCACATCTTCAGCCCGGCGCTGGTCAACGAAGTTCGAGCGGGCTACAACAAGATCAAGATCAGTTTCAATCCGACCCTGCAAGTCGACACCAACGCGCTCGGGATCAACCTCGGACAAACGGTTCCGGTCGCTCTGCCGCAGATCACGATTTCGGGTCCCGGTTTGAACATCGGCGGTCCCGGCGGCTTTCCGAGCACGCGCGACGTGACGACGGTGGCGGTCGGCGACACGGCGACCTGGCTGCACGGGAGCCAGGTTATCAAGTTCGGCGGCGAGATCCGTCACGTCAAGCACAACACGGCCAACGGCGATCCGGGCACCTTCACGTTTCCGAGTGTGGCCGCGTTCCAGCAGGGATTCGGCAGCGCGCTCAATATCTCGCTCGGCGGCCTCAACTACAACGCCTACGTGAACGCGATTGGCGCCTTCGTGCAGGACTCCATATCGCTCGGATCGAATATCAAGCTGGATGTCGGTCTGCGTTACGACTATCTGCCGTCGCCGACCGAAGCCGACGACAAGCTCGTCACCTTCGATCCCAGCACGTCGTCGCTGATTCAAATCGGCACGAACGGCTTCACGCAAGTCACCAAGAACGGGAGCGACTTCCAGCCGCGGCTCGGCGTCGTCTGGACGCCGGGGTCCGATGGCAAGCTCGCGATCCGGGCCGCGTATGCCGTGATGGTGAACCAGACCAATACCGGCTACTTCGTTGGAGAGTCGAACAATCCACCGCTGGTCACGCCGCTATCAGGGCAGGCGTCGGGCACGGCCGCGAGCAACATCAATCTCGGGACCGCGCTAACCAGTGCCGGCGCAGCCACGCTGGGACCGTCATTCACCGATTACAATTTTCTGCCGGGCCGGCTGCAGACGTGGAACGTCAACCTCGAGCGCCAGTTCGGCGGCACCGGGGTGATGGTCGGCTACTTCGGATCGCACGGCGACCGCCAGCGCATCCCGATCAACCTGAACCAGTTCACGACGCCCGGCGGCATCGCCCGTCCTTATCCAAAGCTGTCGGCCTCGAGCCCGATCCTGCCCGGCACGCAGCTGGGCAACATCACCGAGACCACCAGCCTCGGCTGGTCCGACTATAAGGGCCTCTGGCTGACCGCCAACCGGCGTCTCTCGAAGGGCCTGCAGCTGTCCGGCTCGTATACCCTGTCGAAGTCCACGGACACCAACTCGTATGACGGCACACTGACGGCGCAGGACAACACGAATCTCGCCGGCAGTGTCGGGCCGTCGGACTTCGACGTTCGCCATCGCGTATCGGTCAACGCGTCGTACGATCTGCCGTTCAGCGGCAATCGCTGGAAGGACGGCTGGCAGGTCGTCGTCGTCGAGCAGGCGCAGACCGGCAATCCGTTGAACGTCGTCACCAACATCACGACGATCACGGGCACCGCCACCGTGCGGCCGGATCTCATCGGCGCGCTTCCCGCGATCACGCCGACACCGGTACTCGATCCAGCGACGGGCGCAGTCACCAGCTACACCTGGTTCGCGGGGAACACTGTCTGCGATCCGCGCGTCGCCGGCTCGTGCACATCCTCTTCGGTGTTCGCGCTGCCGTACAGCCCGGCCGGTGTCGCGCACTTCGGCAGCATGCCGAGGAACGTGATTTACGGACCGGGATTCGGCGACACCGACTTCTCCCTGATCAAGAACGTGACGCTGAAGGGCAGCGCTCGCATCCAGCTGCGGGTCGAGGTCTTCAACCTGTTCAACCAGGCGAATCTCGGCCAACCCGGACGGACGGCGACGGTCGGCAGCACGTCGTTCGGCCTGATCAGCAACACGCGGTTCCCGACCGGCGACTCTGGATCGGCTCGGCAGACTCAGTTCGCTGTGAAGATAATGTTCTGACGTGGCCAACACGACGTTGAACGCAGAACTCGCAGAAATCCTGAGAGTCGTTCTTTCTCTGCGGGTTCGGCGGGTTCAGCGTTCAACGTCGTTTGCACGGATCCGGCTGGCTGCCTCAGGGCTGCGTTCAGGCTGAGCCCGATGGGATAGATATATGTCCGGTCTGCCAGGCCGGTCTGCCGAGATAAACTAGCGCGCATGCGACGACTGCTGCGCGTGGTGATTCCGGCCTGCCTGGCCATCTGGTTTGTTGCGGCTCCGCGTGCACAAGCTCCCGCGCGCTTCCGGGTCGAAGAAACCACAATCGCGCAAATCGAATCGTCGCTGCGCGACGGCTCGCTGACCTGCCGGGCGCTGGTCGAGCAGTATCTCGCGCGCATCGACGCATACGACAAGAAGGGCGCTGCGCTCAACGCGATCGTGCTCGTCAACGATGCCGCGCTGAAAACCGCCGACGATCTGGACCGGCGCTTCAAGCAATCCGGCGCGGTCGGAGCGCTGCACTGCGTCCCGGTCCTCGTCAAGGACAACTACGAAACCTCCGACATGCCGACGACGGCGGGATCGCTGTCGTTGAAAGGCATGATGACCGGCAAGGACGCGTTCGTCGTGAAACGGCTGCGCGACGCCGGCGCCGTGATGATCGCGAAGTCGAACATGGCGGAGTTCGCGTTCAGCCCGATCGAGACGGTCAACTCCATTCTCCCCGGCTACACCAGAAATCCCTACGACACCAGTCGCGTCACCGCCGGATCGAGCGGCGGATCCGCCGCCGGCGTCGCGGCGAACTTCGCCGCGCTGGGGCTGGCCAGCGACACCGGCGATTCGATTCGCGGTCCGGCCGGGCATCAGGATCTGGTCGGGCTCCGCTCGACGATGGGGCTGGTGAGCCGGTCTGGCGTGGTGCCGCTCAATCTGGGCGCAGACATCGCGGGTGTGGTCACCCGCACGGTCGCCGACACCGCCGCCGTGCTGCAGGTGATCGCCGGTCCCGATCCGACCGATCCGGTCACGCTGACGGGACGCGATCACATCGCCGCGAACTATGCCGCGTCGCTGCGAGCCGACGCGCTCAAGGGTGCGCGCCTCGGAGTTCTGCACGAGGCGTACGATACGCCGACGCTCGATCCTGAAATGGACGCGGTCTTTCGCGGGGCGACGGGAGAGCTGAGAAACCTCGGCGCCGAAGTCATCGACCCGACGCCGCTCGAGGGCTTCGATGCGCTGCGGCGTCAGCAGGGCGCCGGTTGCAACCAGTTCAAATACGACCTGAACCGTTATCTGCTGGCGCTCGGCGACAAGGCGCCGCTTCACTCGCTCGAGGAGATTATCAAGTCGCGCAAGTTCCATCCGTCGATTCAGGCGCGGCTCGAGAGTGCGGAGGCCGGCAACGATGTGCCCGGAGAATCTGCGGGCTGCCTGGCTCGCGAGGCGAACCGAGACAAGTTCCGCACTGCGGTCCTGGCGTTGATGGACGGCAAGCAGCTCGACGCGCTCGTTTACCCGACCTGGAGCAATCCGCCGAGGCTGATCGGCGACCTCAATACGCCCGCTGGCGACAACAACCAGCTCTTTTCGCCCACGACCGGTTTCCCCGCCATTACGGTACCGATGGGGTTCACGCGGGCAGGGACGCTGCCGGCGGGGTTGCAGTTTTTTGGCCGGCCCTGGAGCGAAGCCCGCCTGATGGCGCTCGCGTACTGCGTACGAACAGGCGACCCACCACCGACGTCCGCCGACGGCCACGCCGCCACTACGCTGACGATAGAATGGTCCTTGGTACTTGGACCTTGGTTCCTGGTCCGTCCATGGTCCTTGGTCCGTCCGTGGTCCCTGGTCCGAATAACTAAGAACCGGGACGGACCCAGCGACCTAGGACCAGGGACCAGGGACGGACCAAGGACCAAGAACGAAGAACAAAGGACGAGACTCTGCCACCCCGATCAATTCAGAAAGTTCTGATCGCGAACCGCGGCGAAATCGCGGTGCGGATCATTCGCGCCTGCCGCGAGATGGCGGTGTCGCCGGTCGCCGTGTATTCCGAGTGCGATCGGACCGCGCTCCACGTGCGGCTTGCTGACGAGGCGTACGCGATCGGGCCGAGCACGCCGCGTGAGAGTTATCTGCACATCGATCGACTGCTCGACGCGGCCCGGCGGGCGGGCGCGGATGCGGTGCATCCCGGCTACGGCTTCCTCGCGGAAAACGAAGAGTTCGCGGGTGCTGTCCGCGACGCCGGTCTGACCTTCATCGGTCCGACCGCCGAAGCGATCGAGACGATGGGCAGCAAGACCGCGGCGCGGACTGCGGCCATGCGTGCAGGCGTGCCGGTCGTGCCGGGGACCGAGTCGCCGCTGGGCGCCGACGTCGCGGACCAGGAGATTGCCGCGATCGCGACGTCGATCGGCTACCCGCTGCTGGTCAAGGCTGTCTCAGGTGGCGGTGGCAAGGGAATGCGGACGGTGGCCGACGCGGCCGATCTCACCGCCGCGGTCCGTGCCGCGCGTTCGGAAGCGGCGACGGCGTTCGGCGACGCCTCGGTCTATCTCGAACGGCAACTGACGCGGCCGCGGCACATCGAGGTCCAGCTGCTCGGCGATATGCATGGCACGGTGCTCCCGTTCGTCGAGCGGGAGTGTTCGATTCAACGCCGGCACCAGAAAGTGGTCGAGGAATCGCCGTCAGGGCAGGTGACGCCCGCCCTGCGCGCCGCGATGACGTCGGCGGCCGCGGCCGTGGCGCGGTCGGTCGGCTACACCAACGCCGGCACGATCGAGTTCCTGCTCGACGAAGACGGGCAGTTCTACTTTCTCGAAATGAACACGCGGCTGCAGGTCGAGCATCCGATTACCGAGATGGTGACCGGCGTCGATCTGGTGCGCTGGCAGATTCGAATCGCGCGAGGCGAACGCCTCGACCTCGATCCGGCGCGCCTGCTCGCGCCGGTCGGCCACGCGATCGAGTGCCGCATCTACGCCGAAGATCCCGACAACGGCTTCCTGCCCTCGCCGGGCCGCATCACCCATCTGCGCGTGCCTGGCGGTCCGGGCATTCGCGACGACAGCGGCGCCAGCGCCGGACTCGACGTGCCGATCTTCTACGACCCGATGATCTCGAAGCTGGTCGCGTGGGCCGAGGATCGGCCGCTGGCGATCGCGCGCATGCGCCGCGCGCTCTCAGAATATCTGGTCACCGGCATCAAGACGACGCTGCCGTTCTTCTCGTGGCTGCTCGAGCAGCCCGCCTTCATCGACGGACGTTTTCATACGACGTATCTCGACCAGGAACTGAAGTCGCGGAACGGCCGGCCGTTCGTCGAACCCTCGGCCGAGGTCGAGGAACTCGCGGCCATCGGCGCCGCGCTGCAGGCAGCGATGTCGTCGGGCTCGATGACCCCCGCGCCGGCGCCGCAGGCGCAGAATCTGGTGGCGCGCCGCTGGCGCACTCAGGCGCGGCTGGACGGACTCCGCTGATGCAATACGAAGTGGAGGTTGGCGGAAAACTGCGCCAGGTGTCGATCGCGCGCGCGACCGGGGCTGGCGGCGGTTTCGCCGTGACCGTCGACGGTCGGACGCAGCATGTCGACGCGGCGCGGATCGATCCGCAGACGCTGTCGCTGCTGCTGGACGGCGTGGCGCCGAACGACGGAGTCCGCAGTTACGAAGTGACACTGGCGGCTGATGTCGCCGGTGCGTTGGCGGTGCGTGTCGGAGCGACGCCGGTCGCGGTCACCCTCAACGGTCGGCGCCGCTGGGGCCGCAAGGAAGACGCGGCGGGCGGCGGCTCGGGGCCGCGCCGGGTGATCGCGCCGATGCCGGGCAAGGTGGTCCGCCTGCTGGTCAAGCCCGGCGACAGCGTGACCGCTCGTCAGGCAGTGGTCGTAGTCGAAGCGATGAAGATGGAGAACGAGCTGCGTGCCGGCCGCGAAGGGGTCGTGACCGAGGTCCACGCTCGTGAGGGTCTCTCGGTGGAGGCCGGCGCATTGCTCGTCGTCATTCAGTGAAAGTGTTCACGCGTTCCCGCGCCCGCCAGGCTCTTCGCTACGTCGGCTACTGCCTTTCGATCCTGGTCGCGCTGCTGGCGGCGTCGATCGTCGCGTCGGTGACGATCGATCTCGGACCGGTGGTCCGGCAACGGGCGGAGACGGCGGGATCCGCGTACATCGAGCGTCCGCTGCACATCGGCGGGCTGCACATCCGTCTGCTGACCGGAAAAGTGCTGGTCACCGATCTCCAGATCGACGGCCTGCATAAAGGCGATCGTCCGTTCTTCACCGCGAAGCGGATCGAGCTCGGCCTCGACTGGATTCCCGCGATCGCCCGGAAACCGGACATCACCATCTCCTCGGTGGAGATGACCGACTGGCAGATGCTGGTCGAGCGGTGGGACGGCGCGCACAACTTTCCGCGATTCAACCACGACGATGGCAAGCCGTCGCGGCCGCGGCCGGTGACGGTGACGCTGCGCTGGCTGCGCGCCTACCGCGGCCAGTTTACGTTCGACGACCACGAAACGCCGTGGGGAGTCGTCTGCCGCAATCTCGACGTCAACATCCAGAACCTGCCGAACTATCACGGCACCGCCACCTTCACCGACGGCACCGTCTCCATCCAGGATTTCGTGCCGATGTCGGCGAAGATGAAGGCCGAGTTCGTGATCGATGGGTCGCACATCCGACTTGGCCGCATCGATCTCGACACCGACGGCGCGTCCACGCTGGCGCAGGGCGACGTCGACCTGGCGCACTGGCCGACCCAGACCTACACGGTCCAGTCGCGGGTCAACTTTCCGCGGATGCGCCGGCTGTTCTTCAAGGACGCGCAGTGGGATCTGACCGGGGACGGCGACTTCACCGGCATCTTCCGCCTGATCAAGCGCGGTGAGGACACCGATCGCGACCTCACCGGCACGTTCAGGAGCGAGCTTGCCGGGCTCAACGAGTACCGCTTTCCGGCGCTATATGGGTCGCTGCGATGGACGCGGCAGTCTTTCGAAGTCTGGAACGCGGGCTCGAAGTTTCTCGGTGGCGACGCCCAGTTCACTTACAACATCAAGCCGTTTGGATCGCCGACTCCTCCAACTCACCATTTCGGCACGACACTGACGAATGTCGACGTCGCGAAGTTGAGTGACTTCGAACAACTGAGCGGACTCCGCTTCGCCGGCGCCGGCTCGCTCACCAATGTTCTCGAGTGGCCGTCCGGCGATTTTTCGCGGCATCGCGGCGAAGGACATCTGGTCGTCGCACCGCCGGCGGGCGTGACGCCGATGACCGCGACACCGGCCGACGCCGGCGACGCTCGCGCCGAGTGGGGTCCCTTTACGACGCTCGCACTGCCTGTGCACCTGCCGGTCGCCGCCGAGCTGATCTATCGATACGGCCCAGACGAGGTGACGATCGAGCAGGGTCGATTTGCGACCGAGCGCACCTACGTCTCGTTCGGCGGCAGCACCCAATGGGGCAACGGCTCGCATTTGCCGTTTCACGTCACCAGCCGCGACTGGCAGGAGAGCGATCAGCTGCTCGCCGGCATCATCTCCGACTTCGGATCGCCGAAGCGGCCGGTGCTCTTCGGCGGCCGGGGACAATTCGACGGCACGATGACCGGCGCTTTTCGCAGTCCGCGAATCGAGGGTACCTTCACCGGCCAGGGCATGCGTGCGTTCGACACCCTTTGGGGCGACGGTTCCGCCCGCATCGTGGTCGAGGACAGTTACGTCAACGTGACCGATGGGGTCGTCCGCCGCGGTGATTCAGAGATCCGCGCGGACGGACGATTCGCTCTGGGCTACCCGCGGGATGATGGCGGCGAGGAGATCAATACGCGGATGCGGCTGACCCGCCGCGACATCGACAGCCTGCGCCACGCGCTCGGCATCGACGACTATCCGGTGTCCGGCCTCGTCTCGGGGGAGTTTCATCTGACCGGCCGGTACGAACGTCCGGTCGGCTTCGGCGCGATGTCGATTGACGAAGGCGTCGCGTACAAGGAGCCGTTCGAGAAGATGAGCGCGTCGGTGCGCTTCGACGGCGCCGGCGTCCGGCTCGACAATCTGACGCTCGCGAAGGATGCCGGAGCAGTGACCGGCGCAGCATTCGTCGGCTGGGATTCGACCTATTCCTTCAACGCCGATGGCCGGCGGATTCCAGTCGATCACCTCGCATTTCTCACGACCAGCAGCGCGGCCCTGACCGGCGTGGCCGAGTTCACCGCCAGCGGGAGCGGCACGTTCGATCAACCGCGCAACGACGTCAGGTTCCGCGTCGACAACTTCGCGGTCGCGGACGAGAGCGTCGGCCAGGTCACCGGCACGCTGGCGCTGCGCGGCAAGGAGTTGAGTGGCGAGGTGAATGCGGCGTCGCCGCGGCTGGCGATTACCGGCACCGGCCACATCGCTCTGACGCCGAAGGCGGACGCCGAGATCACCTTCCGCTTTCATGACAGCTCACTCGATCCCTACGTGCGGGTGTTCGAGCCGAGCCTGTCGGAGTTCACCACCGCTGTTGCCAGCGGATCGATCCGCGTCGTCGGCGAGCTGTCGGACTTCAATCGCCTCGCCGTTGACGGCACCGTTGACTCGTTCGACGTGCGGTTGCTCGACTACGCCGTCAGGAACGCCGGGCCGTTGCACGTCGTTTTCGACAAGCGCCAGATCCTGCTTGGCACCGAAGCGGCACCGCTGAAGTTCGAAGGTGACGGCACGAGGCTCGAAGTGTTCGGCTCGGTGGACCTCGACCACGATCGGGTTCGGGTTCGCGCCTCCGGCGACGCCAACCTCGGCATCCTGCAGGGGTTGTATCCAGGCAACGTGCGCGCGTCCGGCCGCGCGCAGCTGACCGCGTCCATCGACGGCCCGCTGCGGCGACCCCAGTTTTCCGGCAACGCCACGATCGTGAACGGCCGGCTCCGTCACCTCGCGCTGCCGAACGCGCTCGACGCGATCAACGGCATGATCCAGTTCGACGAGGGCGGCATTCGACTCGACGATGTGTCGGCGACGATGGGCGGCGGACAGGTGCGGTTTGGCGGACGCATCGGGTTCGACGGCTATGTTCCGACCGACCTCAACGTCACCGCACGCGGCGAGGACATGCACCTGCGCTATCCGGAAGGCATCCGCTCGGTGGTGGACATGGATCTGGCGGTGAGCGGCACGGTGAAGGCGCCGACGCTGTCCGGCCTGGTGACGGTGAAGAACGCGCTCTGGAGCCGGCGCATCGACACGCCTGGCAATATCTTCGACATCGCCGCGTCCCGGGCGGCGGCCGCCAGCGGCGGCGGGCCGAGCGAAGCGCCGGCCATCGTTCCGCTGAAGCTCGACGTCCAGATCCTGGTGCCGTCGACGCTGCGCGTCGAGAACAACCTGGCGCGGATGGTGGCGAATGCCGATCTGACGCTGCGCGGCACCTACGAGCACCCGGTGATTTCCGGCCACGCCGACATCGAGCGCGGCGAGGTCACCTTCGAGGGGCTGCGTTACCGCATCACGCGCGGCTCGATTGGCTTCGCCAACCCGACCAAGATCGAGCCGTTCTTCGACGTCGAGGCCGAAACCAACGTGCGCGTGCCGGGACAGACCTATCACGTGACCGTGGCGTTCGCCGGCACCAGCGAGCAGATTCGGCCGACCATCACCTCCGATCCCTGGCTGCCGACCGCGGACGTGCTGGCGCTCCTGCTCAGCGATGTGCGCCGCGGCACGCAGGACACCGCGCCGGAGCTGCGCGCGCTGAATCCGAACCAGGCGCAGGCCGACATTCTCACCGCCCGAGCGACCCAGGCGATCGCCGGACCGTTGTCGTCCGAAGTCGGCCGGGTCGTCGAGCAGACGCTTGGCGTGGACAACTTTCAGGTGACGCCATCGTTCGTCGATCCGAATCAGCTCAACCAGCAGACCGCCCGGCTCAACCCGACCGCGCGCGTGACCATCGGCAAGCGCATCTCCGAGCGCATTTACCTCACGTTCTCGCGCAGCGTGAACACCTCCGTCAACGATCAGTTGATCCTGATCGAGTACGACGAGAGCGAGCGAATGGCCTGGGTGCTGTCGCGCAACGAGGATTCGCAGACCTACGCGCTCGAGTTCCGGGTGAGGCACGTGTTTTGATGAATCGGCGATCGGCGTTGGCGCGATCGGCGATTGGGCGCGCGATTGTCCTGGCTCTGGTGGTTGTCGGCGGTGAGCTTCGCGCTGCCGCCGCGGTCAGCGACTATCTCGGCCGGTCGATCGCGTCCGTGCGTCTGCTGACCGAAGGGCGCGAGACCACCGATCCGCTGCTGACTCAAGTCGTGGAGACAGTGGCCGGGCAACCGTTGTCGATGGCGCAGGTGCGTGAGAGCATCGCGCACCTGTTCAGTCTGGGGCGGTTCGAGGATGTGCGGGTAGACGCGACGCTCGAAGACGGCCGCGTCGTGCTGCGCTACGACCTGGTGCCGATCCACCCGGTCACGCGGATTCGCTTCGCGGGGCCGCTCAACGTGCCCGGCGTGGACGTCGGGCAACTGCGCCGCGCCGTGGTCGATCGCTACGGCGCGTCACCACCACTCGGTCGGCTCGCCGACATGACGCGCATCATCGGCAACGAACTGCACGAGGAAGGATATCTGCGCGCTTCGATCACGCCGCGCCCCGAGGTCGCGCATACGCCCGAGCACGCGACGCTGGTGTTCACGATTGAACCCGGCCCGCGCACCGCCATCGGACAGGTGGAGATCGTCGGGCGTCCGACGGTCTCACCCGAGGAATTCCTGTCGCGTCTGCGCCTGACCACCGGGGCGCCATACCGGCGTGAGGCACTCAATGCGCGCATCGAGAAATATATCGAGGAGCGGCGCAAGCGCGGCTACTACGAGTCCCAGGTCGTGCCGGTCGTACAGCTGGTCGATGACGACCGTATCGCCAACATCACCCTGACGGTGGCGCCCGGACCACTGGTGCGCGTCAAATTCACCGGCGATCCGCTGCCGTCCACCAAGCGCGAGGATCTGGTGCCGGTGGAGCGGGAAGGCTCGGTCGATGAAGATCTGCTCGAGGATTCGAGCAACCGGATCGAAGAGGGGCTGCGAGCGCAGGGCTATCGCGACGCGACCGCCGCGCACTCCCGTGAAGAGAGCCAGGGCGAACTGGTGATTACCTTCGACGTGAAGGCCGGCCCTCAGTATCGGGTGTCGTCCTTGAATGTGTCCGGCAACACCGAGGTGACCCAGGCCGAGCTCGAGCCGATTCTCCGGCTCCACGCCGGACAAGCGTTTTCCGAGGAGCGGCTCGATTCCGACGCCGCGGCGGTTCAGGATTTCTACCGGCGCCGCGGCTACGCATCGGCGACCGCGCGGCCCGCGGTGGAAGTTCAGGCGGTGGCGCCGGCCGTCACGCCGGTGCCGGTGGCGGTGACGATCGCGATTACCGAAGGCGTGCGCACTGTGGTGGACGGTGTCACCTTCACTGGTAACACGGCGATCGACGAGACCGCCCTGGCCGGCGTGGTCGCGCTCCAGCCTGGCGCGCCGTTCGTCCCGAGCCAGATGGCGGCGGATCGCGAACGGGTGCAGGCCCGCTATCAGAACCTCGGTTACGGGAGCGCGACGGTGGACGTCGTGCCGCAGTTCAGCCAGAACGACACCCACGTCACGCTGCAGTTCGCGGTCCGTGAAGGACCGCAGATCTTCGTCGAGCACATCCTGATTGTCGGCAACGTGCGGACCAGCACTGAAACCATCGAGCGCGAGCTGCAGGTCAAGCAGGGCGGACCGTTCAGCGTCAGCGCGATCAACGACAGTCAGCGACGCCTGACCGAACTCGGGCTGTTCCACCGTGTTCAGATCACCGAGTTGCCGCACGGCGAAGAGAACACCCGCGACCTGCTGATTACCATCGAAGAGGCGCCACCGACGACCGTCGCCTACGGCGGCGGTTTCGAAATCGGCCGCATCACCGTCCCCAACGCGATCACCGGCAACGCCGATCAGGTCTACGAGGCGGCGCCGCGCGCCTCGCTCGAAATCGGCCGGCGCAATCTGTTCGGGAAGAATCGATCGCTCAATCTGTTCGGCAGCATCAGCCTGCATCCCAAGGGATCGGTGGACACCACCGAGGCGCCGTTGCCCACCGGCAACACCTACGGCCTCACCGAGTACCGCGTCGTCGGCACCTACCGCGAACCGCGCCTGTTCGACACGCCGCTCGACGCGCTGGTAAACGTGACCATCGAACAGCAGATCCGCTCGAGTTTCAATTACCGTCGGGCGAGCGCGAGCGCGCAGATTTCCAAACGCCTGACCCGGTCGTTGAGCGCGACCGGCTCGTATCAGCTGCAGCGGACCGAGCTGCTCGAGGTGAAGATCGCGGAGTCCGACCCGCTCATCGATCGTCTGTTTTCGACCGAGCCGCTGCGGCTGTCGTCGTTTACGGGGTCACTGGTTGACGACACCCGTGACGATCAGTTCAACCCCAGATCGGGGCTCTTCCTGAGTGCCAGCGGGCAGATCGCCGCCGAGGCGATCGGGTCGCAGGTCGGGTTTGTGAAGTCGTATTTCACGGCGCAGGGATTTCACCTGCTGCCGCACACCAACGGCATCGTGCTGGCGGGAAGCGCGCGGGTCGGTCTCGCCGCCGAGTTCAACTTCGAGGATCCGATCCCCGAGCCCGAGCGCTTCTTCGCTGGCGGCGACACGACGGTGCGCGGCTTCGCGCTCGATGCGCTCGGTGTACGCCATATCCCGCCGGATCTGATTCACGACACCATCAACGTCGACGGCTTTCCCATCGGCGGCGACGGACTGGTGATCTTCAACGCCGAGCTCAGGGTCCCGGTCCAGGGCGGCCTTGGTGTCGTCGGCTTCGTCGACACCGGCAACGTGTTCGCCCGTGCGTCGTTCATCGACTTCACCGAACTGCGCAGCGCGGTCGGCGGCGGCGTGCGATACAAGTCGCCGGTCGGTCCGATTCGAATCGATCTGGGGTTCAAGATTCATCCGCAACCCGGCGAATCGCTGACCGCCTGGTACGTGAGTTTTGGCCAGGCGTTTTAGATCATGAAATTGCAGATTTCAGACTTCAGATTTCAGATTTCGAAGGCCAGATTTCAGATTGGCTGCCGAGCACTCGCTGCAATTGGGCTGGCGATCGTCTGTTCAACCGTCGCGGTTCGCGCCGAGATGATCGATCGCGTGCTGGCAGTGGTCGCCCAGCAGCTCATTACTCTCAGCGACGTCAACGCGGCACTCGAACTCGGTCTCGAAACGGCGCCCGCCACCGGGGATCCGATCCGCGCGGTGTTGACGAAGCTGATCGACCGCGATCTCGTGCTGGCGGAGGTGGATCGTTACGCCCCGGCCGAGCCGACCACTGCCGCGGTGGACGATCAGATCCGCATCGTGCACGAACGATTTCCGTCGGCGGACGCCTTCAACGCCGCGCTCATCCGATCGGGGATCGACGAGCTGCACCTGCGCGAGACGCTGCGGCAGAACCTCCGGATCGCCGCCTACTTGTCCCAGCGCTTCGCTGCCGCACCGGACCGGCGTCAGACGCTCATCGAGGATTGGATGACCGGATTGCGACGCCGCGCCGATGTGATCGATCTCTATCTGGGATCCTAAATGTGCAGCGCGACCCTTTCAGAGTCGCGTGAACTGCGGGCCTGAGAGGCCCGCACCACAGCGTCGAATCGCGCTAGCCGCGGCCGAAGAACTGCAGGATCTGCAGCAGGTCGAACGCGGTGTGGCTGACCATCGGCGCCACGCATGAGCGGCGCCACAGATAGATCACGGCCCAGAACGCCCCCAGCAGTCCCGTAGCGATCGTCGCGTCAACACCTTGCGTCAGATGGCCGGCGCCGAAGCCGACGCTGATGATGACGACGCCGAGGCGGGCGCCGCCGAGCCACCGCTCGAACCGAGTCATCAGAAATGCGCGCTGCATTTCCTCGCGCACGCCGCCCGCCACGACCACCACGAGCGCGAACAGCCAGGCGTCGCGCGGCGTCCTCAGCATGCTTTGGAGCGGGTTGTCAGCGACGGTATGGAGCGAAGGCGCAAATCGCAGCACCGAGAGCATGACGACCGCAACAATTCCGAGCACGACGAACGTCAGCGGGAGCCCAATCATCGTCTCGACGATCACCGACCGCCTGCCGAGAAACACCTCACGCGGACTCTGGCCGTGCGCACGCAGGATGATCAGCATCAAGCCGATCAAAAGCGCCGCGTCGCCGAGGGAAAGCGCCACCACGTACGGCACGCTCAGCCTCGTCGTCCCCTTCACGTAGGGCGCGATGCCGAGCGCAGCCAGGGCGCCGCCCACCGCGATCTGGGTCACGAAGTCGGAACACAGCACTACTTCAATCAGCGCGACGACGCGCTGGCCGGCATCGCCGGAATTGGGCAGGACAGGCCCAGGCTTGGAATCGGACTGAAAATCGCGCGACCCGGGATCGGAAGCTGGCAGCACCAGGAACTAAGAGTAGTGCAGACGCGCCTCCGACCCGGGCAGCCGGCGCCGTGCAAGCAGATAGCCAACGAAAAGATTCAAATGTTCAGCTTGCATCCTGGGACATCGGCAGCCAGAATGTAAAAATGACATGGTTGAGGCTCAACGAATGACGACCACGATGGCCGGCGAAACCGGAACGATGGAGGACACCCAGGCGGTCACGTCTGAACGGGTGTTGATCGTCGAAGACGATTCGGCCGCGCGCGTGGGGTTGGAACAACTCGTCCGGAGCTGGGGCTTCATTGCTGACTCTGCAGGCGACGGCGAGGAAGCGCTGCAGAAAGTCACCAGCTTCCGCCCCGCGATTGTGATCACCGACCTGGTGATGCCGCGCATGGACGGCCTCGCGTTGCTGCGCGCGCTGCCGGCGCAGGGCGCCGACGTCACGACGCTGCTGCTGACGGCGCAGGGCACGGTCGAGACGGCGGTCGCAGGCGATGAAGGAAGGCGCCTACGACTACCTCACCAAGCCGATCGACATCCAGCGGCTGAAGATTCTGCTCGACAAGATCGTCGAGCGGCTGGAGACGATGCGCGAAGTGAAGGCGCTGCGGCGTCAGTTGCGCGAGCACGGCACGTTCGGACCGCTGATCGGCAACAGTCCGGAGATGCGCAAGATCTATCAGGTGGTCGAGCAGGCCGCGCCGACCTCGGCGTCCGTGCTCATCACCGGCGAGTCGGGCACCGGCAAGGAACTGGTCGCGCAGACGCTGCACCAGCTCAGTCCCGCGCGCGACCTTTCCGTTCATCGCGATCAACTGCGCCGCGATTCCGGAAACGCTGCTCGAGAGCGAGATTTTCGGTCACGAGAAAGGCGCTTTTACCGGCGCCGCGGATCGGCGCCAGGGCTGCTTCGAGCTCGCCGATCGCGGCACGCTGTTCCTCGACGAAATCGGCGAGATGACGCCGGCGACGCAGGTCAAGCTGCTGCGGGTGCTGCAGGAGCGCAAGTTCCGCCGGCTCGGCGGACGCACCGAGCAGTCGGTCGATGTGCGGGTGATTGCCGCGACCAACATCGATCCGGTTGAAGCGGTGCAGAAAGGCACGCTGCGCGAAGATCTCTACTACCGGCTGAACGTGTTCGCATTCCGTCTGCCGACCGCTGCGCGAGCGCAAGGAGGATCTGCCGCTGCTGGTGCAGGCGTTCATCAACGAGTTCAACACCCGCAATCAGAAAGCGATCGCCGGCGTCGAACAGCAGGCGATGCGGATGCTCGAGCAGTACGCCTGGCCCGGCAACGTGCGCGAACTGCGAAACGTGATCGAGCGCGCCACCATTCTCGCGCCGGGTCCGTTCATCGAGGCCAAGCATCTGCCGCCGACACTGGCCGAAGAGCCGCCGGTGCTGCAGCAGCCGCAGGTGGCGCTCGCGCCCGGGACGACCGTCGAGGAAGCGGAGCGGCGCCTGATCGTGATGACGCTGGCGCACACCCGCGACAACAAGACGCGGGCCGCGGAAATCCTCGGCATCAGCCTGAAGACGCTGCACAACAAGTTGAACAAGCTGCGGCTGCGGCCGAAGAGAACTGAGTAGGGGCTGGAGACTTGGGGCTGGGGGCTGGCCGCGCCGGCACTGGGCACTTCTAGACCCTGGCCTCTGGGCCCGAGCCCCATTTCTATGCGTCTAGGCATCAAAGGCAAGCAGGTCCTCAGCGTCACCTCGCTCGTCGGGGCGGTGGTCGTGGTGCTCAGCGTGCTGAATCTTGTCAACCTGGCGAGGGTCAGCCTGGAGGAAAGCCAGGCGCGGGCGGAGCTGCTGGCGGGCGCGATCTACAGCCGCGCCCGCGAAGTGATCGTGCCCGGCGTCGATCCGTTTGAATCGCTGCGGCGCGATCCGGGCCTGCGCTCGATGCTGTCGGCGAGCCTGCTCGCCAAGAACGTGACGTTTGCGGCGATCGCCGATCTCGAGGGCAAGGCAGCGGTCCACGCCGATCAGGCGCTCGAAGGACAGGCGCTGCCGGCCGGCGGCAACCTCCGCACCGTGCTGTCGGAGCCATGGTGGAAGCAGGTCCGCGCCATCTACTCCGGCCAGGGTACCAATCTCCTGTTCGAGGAGCCGCTGCTGCTCGGCGACAAGCAGTTCGGATCGATCCGCGTCGGCGTCTCGACGCTGCTGATTCGCAGTGAGATGACCGACTCGCTCGGCGGTGCGATGGCGACCGCCTTGCTGTTGCTGGCGATCGCCGTGCTGGTCGCGATCCTGCTCGCGCAACTGGTGCTGCGCCCGATTCACGTGCTGCGCAGCGGCCTCACTCGCCTCGGCCGCGGCGAGCTCGGCGTGCGCCTGGACCTCAATCAGCACGACGAATTCGGCGAGCTCGGCACGTCGTTCAACACCGTCAGCGAACAGCTGTCCGCGGATCGCTCGCAGATGGCGGGCCAGATGGCCAACCTCGAATCGGCGGTCGAACACCTGGAGGACGCGGTCGGCATCATCGACGCGCGCGGCGCGTTGATGTTCGCGAACCCGGCGATGCGGACATTGCTCCCGCAGGCGGCCACCGGCGTGCTGCTCGACAGCCTGCTGGCCGCCGATCACCCGCTGCGACGGTTGTCCGAGCAGACGCTGGTCGGTGGCCACTCACGCGGTCCGCTCTCGGCGGTGTTCGGCGAAAGCGGCGAGCGGCTGGTCATGACGCACGCGATCAACGATCCGAAGGGTGCGCTGGTCGGGATCATGCTGGTCGCGCGGAACGTCGAATACCTGAGTCAGGTACAGTCGACGGTGCGTTATTCGCGCAAGCTCGCGGCGCTCGGACGCCTGTCGGCTGGTGTCGCGCACGAAGTGAAGAATCCGTTGAACGCGATGATGATCCACCTCGAACTGCTGCGCCAGCAGGTCGGCACCACCGCCGCGATCGGCGTGCGCGGCGGCGCCGCGGTGTCGGTCGCCGAGGCGCCGGTCGATCGCGGCGCGGCGATGCAGCACGTCGACGTCATCGCCAACGAAATCCGCCGGCTCGACGAAGTGATGCAGGGCTTCCTCAACTTCGCGCGGCCGGAGGATCTGAAGCTGCAGCCGGTGCCGCTGCGTCCGCTGCTCGACGAAGTCATCGCGATCGTCCGTCCCGAAGCCGATCGCGCGCGCGTCGAACTGGTCAGCGAGTGCACCGGCGCGGCCGACGTCAACGGCGACCCGACCATGCTGCGACAGGCATTTCTCAACCTGGCGCTCAACGCGTGTCAGGCGATGCCGGGCGGCGGCACGCTGCGGATCCAGTGCGAGTCGGAGCGTTTCGCGCGCAGCGGTGGACGCCGCGTGTCGATCGCGTTCACCGACACCGGCAGTGGCATCCAGCCGGATCACCTGAAACGGATTTTCGACCTGTACTTCACGACCAAGGAGAAGGGGAGCGGCATCGGGCTGTCGATGGTCTACCGGACCGTGCAGATGCACGACGGTGAGATCGAAGTGCAGTCCACGCCCGGCAGCGGAACCACGTTCCGCGTCCTCCTCCCACAAGCATGATGACGTTCTGCCGCGAGCGACTGTGGTTCCACCCCCTCGCGCACACCGGGCGGCGCGCGCATCTGGCGTTGATGCTGGTGTCGCTGTGCGCGGCAGGCGCTTGCACTCACAACGGTCCGAGGACGGTCGCGGACGCGCCACCGCTCGACGTGCCGGCGCCGCCGCCGCGCGATGTCGCGCCGAGTGATACCGAAGCGCCGCCGCCGGTGTCGCTGGTTCCGGAACCGGCGCACAACACGCCGACCCTCGCGCGTCCGGTGCGTGAACAGCCGCGCGCCGATGCGCCAAAGCCGGAGCCGGCCAAACCCGAACCGGCGCCGTCCGAGCCGGCCAAACCGGCCGAGGAACCGCCCAAGCCGACGGTCCTGCAGACCGCGCCGACCCAGGTCGAGGGCGAAGTCGAACGGGGAATCCGCGCCTCGCTGGCGAAGGCGACCAACGAACTCAACCGGGTGGACTATCGCAGCCTGAATGTGGACGCACGGACGCAGTACGACACCGCCAAACGCTTCATCAGTACGGCCGAGGAAGCCATGCGCGTCAAGAATCTGGTCATGGCGAAAAATCTGGCCGAAAAAGCAGCAACTCTCGCGGCACAGCTCGGCGGCAGATGAATCCAGATGTCAACATCTTGCGAGTGACCTAAAAGCGGAGCACAATATGTGGTGTTACTCGCTTGACAAACCTTGCGACCAAGCGCATATTGATCCGCCGGCCGAGACACAGCGAACGAGCGAGGAAATCCCACTTTCTCGCGAGTGAGCGAAGGTAATACGGGTTCCGATCGGCCGAGGTTTTTCCAACACATGCATCGAGGGTCGCTTCCGGGGCGGGTGGCGATCGTCGCCGATCCAGGGACCACCCTGGATTGAACGGAGTCGACAGATATGAAAGAGCGCGTTTCCTACCAGGCCGCCGGTGCCACCCAGCAGAGCGTCGAGAGCAGCGGAGCCGCCGCACCGCCGTTCACGGTTGATGCCGACAAGCCGCGCGCGAAGACCAGAACGGCCGCGGTGGTTGGACTGACATTTCCGCGCTTCTTCACCGAAGCCGGCGTCGATCCGTTCGACGAGGTCGAGTGGGAAATCCGCGCTGCCGCGATCGGCAACGATCGCGGCGAGATGGTGTTCGAGCAGCGCGACGTCGAGATTCCGAAGGCCTGGTCGCAGCAGGCCACCAACATCGTCGTCTCGAAATATTTCCGCGGCCAGATCGGGACGCCCGAGCGCGAGCGCAGCGTCAAGCAGCTGATCGGCCGCGTGGTGGACACGATCACGGCGTGGGCGAAGCGCGCAGAAGTACTTCGCCAGCGACGACGACCTGCAGGCGTTCAGCGACGACCTGAAGCACATCCTGGTCTACCAGAAGGCGGCGTTCAACAGCCCGGTCTGGTTCAACTGCGGCTTCGAGAAGGCGCCGCAGTGCTCGGCCTGCTTCATCAACTCGGTCCAGGACACGATGGATTCGATCCTGACGCTGGCGCGGACCGAGGGCATGCTCTTCAAGTTCGGATCGGGCACCGGCACGAACCTCTCGCCGATCCGATCGTCGAAGGAACTGCTCGCCGGCGGCGGCACCGCGTCCGGCCCGGTCTCGTTCATGAAGGGCTACGACGCGTTCGCCGGCGTCATCAAGTCGGGCGGCAAGACGCGCCGCGCGGCCAAGATGGTCATCCTCAACGCCGAGCACCCCGACATCGTCGAGTTCATCAACTGCAAGGTCGAGGAAGAGAAGAAGGCCTGGGCGCTGATCGACGCCGGCTACGACGGCTCGTTCACGGGGCCGGCCTACTCGTCGGTGTTCTTCCAGAACTCGAACAACAGCGTGCGGGTGACCGACGAATTCATGCGCGCGGTGCTCGACGACGGCGAGTGGGAGACCAAAGCGGTGCGCGACGGCGCGGTGATGGACACCTACAAGGCGCGCGAGCTGATGCACCTCATCGCCGAGGGCACGCACATCTGCGGCGATCCGGGCATGCAGTTCGACACGACGGTCAACGAGTGGCACACCTGCCCGGAGACCGATCGCATCCACGCGAGCAACCCGTGCTCCGAGTACATGTTCCTCAACGACTCGGCGTGCAACCTGTCGTCGATCAACCTGATGAAGTTCGTGAAAGCGGACGGCGAGTTCGACGTCGTCGCTTACAAGGCGGCGATTCGCACGCTGATCACCGCGCAGGAGATCATCGTCGACAACGCGAGTTATCCGACGCCGATGATCGAGAAGAACAGCCACGCCTACCGGCCGCTCGGGCTGGGCTACGCGAACCTGGGCGCGCTGCTGATGTCGCGCGGCCTGCCCTACGACAGCGACGGCGGCCGCGATTACGCGGCGGCGTTGACCGCGCTGATGACCGGCGAGGCCTACGCGCAGTCGGCGCGCATCGCGCGCGATCACGGCGGTCCGTTCTCCGGCTACGAGAAGAACCGCGAGCCGTTCCTGCGGGTCATGCGCAAGCATCGCGACGCGATGCGCGACGTCAACGGCCGCAACGTGCCGTCCGATCTCTACAACGCCGCCAAGGGCTCCTGGGACGATGCGGTGGAGCTCGGTGAAGAGAGCGGCTACCGCAACGCGCAGGCCACGGTGCTGGCGCCGACCGGCACCATCGGCTTCATGATGGATTGCGACACCACCGGCGTCGAGCCCGACATCGCGCTCGTGAAATACAAGAAGCTGGTCGGCGGCGGGTTGATGAAGATCGTCAACCAGACCGTGCCGATGGCGCTGCGCAAGCTGGGCTACTCGCAGCCGCAGGTGGACGCGATCGTCGAGTACATCGACCGGAACGAGACCATCGAAGGCGCGCCCGGCCTGAAGGATTCGCACCTGCCGGTGTTCGACTGCGCGTTCAAGGCGTCGAAGGGCGAGCGCTCGATTCACTACATGGGCCACATCAAGATGATGGGCGCGACGCAGCCGTTCATCTCCGGCGCGATCTCGAAGACGGTCAACGTGCCGAAGGCGGCGACCGTCGAAGACATCATGCAGGCCTACATCCAGTCGTGGAAGCTCGGCGCCAAGGCGGTGTCGATCTATCGCGACGGCAGCAAGCGCACCCAGCCGCTGAACACGTCGAAGGACAAGACGGCGGCGGAAATTGCGCAGGCCGCGGCCGCGGCGCTCGTCACCCAGCCGACGCGGCGCAAGCTGCCGGACGAGCGGTCAGGCGATCACCCACAAGTTCGACATCGCCGGCCACGAAGGCTACATCACGGTCGGCCTGTTCGAGGACGGCCAGCCCGGCGAGATCTTCCTGGTCGATGGCGAAGGAAGGCTCGACCATCTCGGGCTTCGCCGACGCGTTCGCGCAGGCGATTTCCTACGCGCTGCAGTACGGCGTGCCGCTCCAGGCGCTGGTCGACAAGTTCAGCCACGTCCGGTTCGAGCCGTCGGGCATGACGCGCAACCCGGAGATCCGCTTCGCGAAATCGATCGTCGATTACATCTTCCGGTGGCTGGCGTCGAAGTTCCTGTCGAACGAGGCGCAGTATGCAGCGGGCGTGAACGGACGCGAGCCGGAGGTCAGCGGGTCGCTGACGCAGTCGGCCGAACCGGCGCGGGTGGTTTCGCCGCCGCCGCCGACGTCGACGGCAGCGACGTCCTACTCGACGATTCAGAATCAGGAAGACGCGCCGCCGTGCTCGACCTGCGGGTCGATCATGATTCGCAGCGGCGCCTGCTACAAGTGCAGCAACTGCGGCAATACCTCAGGCTGCGCCTAGATCACGACGGCTGAACGCAGAGTTCGCCGAGCACGCAGAAATCGGAAAGACTGCAACACCGGGCGGGTCCTCAGGGGCCCGCCCTTTTTTTGTCGCAGCTGGATTTGCGTGTCGCGATTGAACGCAGAAATCGCGGAGCACGCAGAGTCGCCTCGCCGATGCCTGCTCTCAGATGTCAGCGGTGATGTTGTCAGATCGGGCGCCGCACACTACCGTTGCCGTGTGAGAATCGTCGTTGGAGGGGGAATGATCGAAGAACAGATCGAGGTGCCGACGGCTGACGGCGTGTGCGACAGCGTCCTGTTCAGGGCCGAAGACGAGCGTCGGCTGCCGGGCGTGATCTTCCTCACCGACATCGGCGGCATCCGCGAGGCCAATCGCGGCGTCGCGCGGCGGGTCGCGGAACTCGGCTACGCCGTGTTCATGCCCAACGTGTTCTACCGCTCGTCTCGCCTGCCGATCTTTCCGAAGCGCCCTGACGCAAAGAACCCCGAGGACATGAAACGATTCGGCGAGCTGGCGGCGCCGCTGACGCCCGAAGCGATCGAACGTGACGCGTCGAGTTTCGTCGATTTCGTGAGCGCACTGCCGACCGTCACCCAGGGTCCGCTCGCGATCGTTGGCTATTGCTTCACCGGTGCGATGGCGCTGCGGACGGCGGCGGCGCGTCCGGATCGCATCAGCGTCGCCGCGTCGTTTCACGGCGGCGGGTTGTGCACGGATGCCGCGACCAGTCCGCACCTGCTCCTGTCACGCATCAAGGCGCGTCTTTACTTCGGTCATGCGGTCGAGGATCGCGGCATGCCGCCAGACGCGATCGCGAAGTTCGACGCGGCGCTGGCAAGCTGGGGCGGCGGCTACGAGAGCGAGGTCTACGAAGGCGCGTACCACAGCTGGACGGTTCCGGACAGTCCGGTCTTCAACGCCCCCCAGGCTGAACGCGCCTTCGCGAAATTGACAGGGCTGTTGAAGGCGATTGGCTGAGGGATGCCGCGCTCACGCCTTCGCGAGCAGTGCCGCAGCGATGCGAACCCATTCCGCTTCGAGCGAGTCAACCGCCTCGGGCTGGCCGGCGAGGCGATACCAATACGACGCGTTGTCCGGCTTGCCTTCCTTACGGTGCAAGTACGCATGCACCCACGCGGTGGCTTCGCTCTCGACGCTGTCGGCCACTTCGTGCGCGCGGTCCCAGTCACCGTGCGCGTCGTACCAGAGCGCCTGGAGCGCCGTGGAAACCGACGGGGGGTTCGACGCGCTGACGGTCGCCTTGAATTCCTCGAGCGTCATATCCGCTGAGGCTACCTCGAAATCGATCAGCGCGCCAACCGCTGTCGCTGCCTGGTCGTCGTTCACGGAAGGTGTTTCATTGCCGTGACGATGAACTCCTGCACCCGGGGATCGATTTGAAATCGCGACCGCTCCTCGGCAGGCCAGCTCTGCTTGTCGGCCCACATTTTGTTCAGGCCCTTCTGGACTTCCGGGTCGCCGCCGGTGAAGCCCGCCACCATTTTCTTCCAGCGCACAGCGAGCGCCTGCGCCGTCGGACCAGCGGGGTCTTCGCCGAGCGCCGCGGTCACGTCGCCGACGAGCTCGGTCCACTGCCTGGTTACCTGCTCCTGCAGTTCCGGATTCCAGAGCGCCTTGCGCTCCTCGACCTTGGCTTGCGCCTCAGGGCTGTAGTACTTCTTCGACCAGTCGGTGCTGTTCTGCATTTCAATCTCCCTCACGATTCGTTTGAACAGATCCCAGTCCGGATCCGTACCGGTTTGAACCGATCGTTCCGCCTGTGAAATCGCCTCGATCGCCAGATCGAGCTGGCGGCGTTTTCCTGCCAGCACGTGCTGTTGACGCCGCAGCGTCTCGGCCAGCGGCGACTTGCGCTGCAGCAGCCGGCCGATTTGCTTCAGCGGCAAGCCGAGGAATTTCAAGACGACGATCTGCTCGAGGCGGGCCAAATCGCTGTCGCGATACAGCCGGTAACCGCTGCCGGAACGGCCGCCCGGTTTCAACAGGCCGAGCCGGTCGTAGTGGTGCAGCGCCCGGACCGTGACTCCGGCCAGCGCGGCAAACTCCCGAATCCGATACACCGCGGCGGTCGGACGATTCATGCGGGCCTCGGCAGAGATGATCAGCCCTGACGTTGCGTGAGGGTCAAGAGGCACATAGAATTTTCCCATGGACTTGCTGCTCGGGTCGTACGTTCGCGAGCACGGGCGGCGGACCGGACGCCTGGCCGCGTTCGAGCTCGAACCGCTCGACCTGCGCATCAGGCGCATCATCTTCAGCGCCGACGGCGAGCTCGGGCCGCAGATCGGATCCGAACCGCTCGCGACCATCAGCGTGGTGCACGAAGACGGGGAAATCGAACTGCGCGAGACGCTCGACGTCGGGCCGATGCCGGTCGTGAGGGATGTCCTGCTTCTGAGCCGCTCCACGCGCATCCGTCGCATGGGACGGGACCTCGGCCGCCTGGTCGGCATCTCGGTCACAGAGGAACGGGCGCTGGTGTCCGTATTCGGACGGCCGCGGCCGTGGTCGCGGCGCTTCGCCGTCGCCGCGGCTGACGTCGACGCCTCGGTGGCGGGCGAGCTGCGGGTCGGAACGGCCGGCGACTCGCGCGTCCCTTGAACCGGGTCCGACGCTTGGCGTACAGTCACCTGTTGCAGTCGTCTCTTTCAAGGAGCATCTGAATGAAGTGTTTCACCTCGTTTACCTCGGCCGCTGTTGTTCTCTGCGCGTCGACGGTGTTCGCACAAACACCGGCCGCCGGCCAGAAAGTCGGTCTCGCCACCAGCCTGCAGCGTGGCTATGCGGGCCTCAAGGCCAATTTCACCGCCGCCGCCGACAAGATGCCGGAAGCCGACTACAACTTCAAGCCCGGCACCACGCCGGAAGCGCGTAACTACGGCCAGGTGATTACGCACATCGCGCAGAGCCAGTTCGGTCAGTGCTCGGCCCTGACCGGCGTGCCGAACCCGATGGCCGGCAAGAATCTCGAGAAGGATCTGACGACCAAGGCGGACATCACCAAGGCGCTCGCCGAATCGTTCGCGCTCTGCGACAAGGCGTTCGACGCGGTGACCGATGCCAACGCGCTCGAAATGGTGAAGGCCGGCCCCAACGAGCAGACTCGCGCGGCCTCGCTGTACGGCGTCATCGTTCACGGTAACGAAATGGCCGGCACAGCCTATGTCTACCTCCGCTCCAAGAACATCGTCCCGCCCTCGACCGAGCGTGCGATGGCCGGACGCGGACGAGGCAATAACTGAAGTCAGAAGTTAGAAGTCGGAAGTCGGAAGTCGGAAGTCGGAAAAATCTGAAGTCTGAAACCTGAAATCTGAAATGTCGAGAGGGGGCGGATCGGCGACGGTCCGCCCTTTTACTTTTTATGTCACTGACCACGCGTGTGTTGATCGGTTTGGTGGCCGGCTTTGCAGTTGGCCTGGCATTGGCCGGGACCACTTCGACGGTGGCGGTGACGCTCGTCGCGGTGGCGGCTCCGGTCGGGACCATCTTCATCAACCTGATTCGCATGACGGTGATTCCACTGGTGGTCACGATGCTGGTGGCCAGCGTCGGCTCGATGGCCTCGACCGGCGCGCTTGGCCGCGCCGGCATCCGCGCCGCCGCAATCGCGGTGGCCCTGCTGCTCGCCGCCACCATCGTCGCGATGCTGATCGCCCAGCCGGTGCTGGCACGCGTTCACATCGACGCCGCCGCAGCGACGGCGCTGCGCGGATCGGTGGCCGGGCCTGGCGCCGCGGCCGGATCGACAGCGCCGGGGTTCGCTCAATGGCTGGTGGACCTCGTTCCGCAGAATGTCTTCAAGTCGGCGGCGGACGGCGTGATGCTGCCGATCATCGTGTTCTCGGTCCTCTTCGGTGCCGCGCTCGCGCGTGTCGGCGCTGAACGGCGCGAGCCCGTGCTGCGGGTGGTGCAGGGCATCGCCGACGCGATGCAGCGCCTGGTGTCGATGATTCTCGAGCTCGCGCCGATCGGCGTGTTTGCCCTCGCCATCCCGCTTGCGTCGAAGCTTGGCCTCTCAGCGGCCGGTGCGGTGCTGGCGTACATCGTCCTGGTGGTGGCGATCACGCTCCTGGTCGGCGTCCTCATTCTGTATCCCGTTGGGATCGTCGCCAGCGGTCTGTCACCGTCGGCGTTTCTGTCATTCTGTGCGCCGGCCCAGGCGGTGGCGTTCGCGTCGCGGTCGTCGCTCGCCGCGCTGCCGGCGATGGTCGAAAGCGCCGAACGCGCCGAGCTGCCGCCGATTGTCGCGCGTTTCATCCTGCCGCTGGCCGCGTCGGTGTTCCGTGTCGGCGCGGCCGTCGCCATCCCGGTCGGGGTGTTGTTTCTCGCGCGGCTCTACGACGTCTCGCTGTCGCCGGCGCAGCTGGCTTCGGTCGTCGTCACCGTGATTCTGACGACTTTCGCTGTGCCAGGCGTGCCGGGCGGCAGCATCATCGCGATGGTGCCCGTGCTGGTCGCGGCGAACCTGCCGCTGGAGGGCATCGGCATCCTGCTCGCGGTCGACACCATCCCCGACATGTTCCGCACCACCGAGAACGTCACCGGCAGCATGGTCATGGCTGCGGTGCTGCGGCGGTAGGTCCGAGCCGAACAGCGAATGGATATCGGTCCGGCTGAAGCCGGACGCTACATGGGTTCTCTGTCCCGGCTAAGCCGGACACTACGTGAAGTGGTGTCTGGATCGTAGAGCCGGCCGCTGGTCGCGGCGATATACGAAGACGTTCGTATTGACATCTACGAAGGGCGTCGTAGATAATCCCCGATCATGAAGACGCCGCGCCGCAAGCCGACCGACGCCGAACTGGGCATCCTCCGCGTCCTCTGGACGCGGGGACCGAGCACGGTCCGCCAGATTGGGGAGGTCCTGGGCCGCGAAATCGGCTACACCACGGTCCTCAAGCTCCTGCAGATCATGACGGAGAAACGGCTGGTCGTTCGCGACGAATCCGAGCGAACCCATATCTATCGATCTGCGTATACCGAGGATCAGACCCAGCGCCAGCTGGTGACCGATCTGCTCGATCGGGCGTTTGACGGCTCGGCCGCCAAGCTGGTGCTGCAGGCGCTGTCGGCGAAGAAAACGTCGCCGGCCGAGCTGGCGGCGATCCGGAAGCTGCTCGAGTCAAAGTCGGGAGGATCACAATGACGCCGCTGCTCGAAATCGCAGGCTGGTCGCTGATCCATTTTGTCTGGCAAGGCTGCGCGATCGCCGTCATCGCCGCCCTTGCGCTCCGCCTGACCGAGCGGCGGGCGGCCGCCGTGCGCTACGCGGTGGCCGGTGCCGGCCTGGCGCTGATGATCGCCGCCCCAGTCGTGACCGGACGAGTCCTGTGGGCCGACGCCGGAACGGTTTCGGGCGATCAGTCCAGCTTCCATGGTGACGCGCGCGTCGGATCGCCTGACCGCTCCGTGAGACAGCTTCGACGCGGCGGCGCGATCACGCCGGCCGTGACGCCCGGACCGATCGCCCGTCGATTACCTGCCGGCGACATCGTGCCGGTGATCAACCTCGCGGTTGTCGATCGCGTGGCGCCCGTGGTCACGGTGCTCTGGTTGGTCGGTGTCGGACTGCTTCTGCTGCGTATGGCGGGCGGCATCTGGCACGTGCAGCGCCTGCATCGTTCAGCGATGCGGTCGTACTCCTCGCGCTGGCAGTCAGTCTGCCGGCGGCTGGCCTACCGCCTCGGTCTGCCGGCCGCAGCACACGTGGTCGAGTCCCCGCTGGTTGACGTGCCGACGGTCGTCGGCTGGCTGCGTCCTGCGATCCTGCTGCCGGTAGCCGCGCTCGCGGTCCTGACCCCGGCCCAGGTCGAGGCGTTGCTCGCGCACGAACTCGCGCACATTCGACGACACGATTACCTCGTCAACGTTCTGCAGACGCTCGCGGAGACGCTGCTGTTCTATCACCCGGCCGTCTGGTGGATGTCCGGACGGATTCGGGTCGAACGCGAGCATTGCTGCGACGAGATCGCGGTGGCGCTGTGCGGCGACGCCGTGGGCTATGCGCGCGCGCTCGCCGAGCTCGAAGGATGGCGGTCCGGGTCGCCGAGGTTTGCGATGGCGGCGACCGGTGGTCCGCTGCTCGATCGTGTGCGTCGCATCCTGCAGGTTCCACAGACCGACGAGTCGCGATCGCCCGGCTGGATCGTCACGCTCGCCCTCACGCTCTTGTTCTCCGTCGCTGCGGGTGGCATTCATCAGCTGCGATGGCTGACCGTTCGATCGGATGCGCACGCCGAGTCTGCTTCGCAGGTTCGAGAGGCATCGCCTCCGCCCATGCCTGCCCGTGGCGTCGGCGTCGGCGTCGGCAACGGCAACGGCAGCGGCGCCGGTGAAGGACTCAGCAGCGGCGTCGCGAACGGAGTCGCGTCGGGAGTAGCAGGCGGGATTGATGGCGGTATCGCCGAGGGTGTGGCGCGCGGGATCGCGGACGGCGTTGCTGGTCGGATGCAGGCGCCGGAACCACCCGAACCACCCGACCCGCCGGCGCCACCCGCAGCACCAAGGGTGCCTGAACCGCCCGATGCGCCGCCGGCGCCCGTCGCGCCGTTGGCGCCGCCCGCTCCGCCATGGCCTGCGATTTCGGCAGCGCCGGCGCCTGCGGCACTGGCGGCGCCGCCCGCTCCGCCCGCTCCTCCCGCACCGCCGGCACGGCCCGCGCGATCCGCCCCAGCGGCTCCTCCAGCGCCGCTTGCGTTAACAGCCCCTCCCGCTCCTCCGGCGCCGCCCGCTCCACCGGCGCCACCAGCGCAGGCTGGCTCGAGCCGCGGCGAAACGCACATGCAGTGGAGCTCGGACGGCCGGCGGGTTGACGTCATCCTGCACGGTTCGATCGTGTTCAGGGACGACCTCACCGATGTCCAGAGTCTCTCGGACGATGGGTACCTGAAGCTGCGAGATTGGAGTCATCTCATCCCGTACACGATCGAGATTCGATCGACCGGCGGCTCGCTCTCGCACACTCTGTACATCGGCGGACTGCCCCGTCCGTGGAACGACGAAGCCCAGCGCTGGCTGTCGAACCAGCTGCCGGCGTTCGTGCGCCGCTCGGGTCTGGGCGCGGACTCGCGAGTAAAAACGATTTTCCAGAAAGACGGCGTCCAGGGCGTACTCGACGAGGTCGAGCTGCTCGGTGGCGATTACGCACGGCGGCTGTATCTCATCGCGCTCGTCGATCAGGCGCACTTCGATGCCGCTGGAGTGAGGCCGGTCATCCTGGTGGTTCGCCGCGAGATGACCTCCGACTACGATCGACGTCAGGTCCTCACGACCGTCGCGGATCGCGTCACGCTGGATGCGGGCTCGCTGGCGGCGTATGTCGAAGCCTCATCGGCGATGCGGTCCGACTACGACCAGCGTCAGGTGCTGCTGGCGGTGATGAAGAATTCCGCGGCCATGAATGACAGCGCCGCGCTGATGCCGGCGGTCGCTCATATCAAGTCGGACTACGACAAGCGCGTCGTGCTGAGTGAACTGGTCGATGGCGCAACCATGACCGTGGAAGGCAGGCGATCCCTGCTCGCGGCCGCCAATGCGGTGAAGTCGAACTACGATCGCGGTCAGGTACTGGTGGCGTTCGTGCGCAAGTACGGCGTCGACTCCGCCACGCGCGAGGCCTTCTTCGATGCCGTGCGCACCATGTCGTCCGACTACGACCGACGGCGTGTCTTGTCTGAACTCGGGGGAAGGCAGCCGCTCAGCGCCGACGTGTTGCAGTCGCTGCTCGAGACGACTTCGTCGATCTCGTCCGACTACGATCGCGCCGAGACGCTGCTGGCGGTGCTGCGCAGTCATCCGCTGACGTCTGAGAGCCGGCAGGCGTTTGTCGCGGCCGCCGATCGCATCCACTCCTCCCACGATCAGGATCGGGTGCTCGCCGCACTGGTCAGGTCCGAGAAGCGCTGATCCCGCCGACGTAGCCGAGCAGGACCAGCAGCAGCGCCATCATGCCACGCGCGATCTGCGCGGTCAGGCCGCTGTCGAGATGCGCCGCGTCGTGGACCGCGAGCGCCTGTAGTCCGAGCAGTGCACCCAGGGCAAACGCCAGCCCGCCTGGCAGGCGGACGCGGACGAACGCCGCGGCCATGATGAGCAGCGCGCCGAAGCCGACCAGCCCGCACTCGGCCCACCATTCGAGCCTCGCGCCACGGACCAGATCCAGAAGGGCCCACCCGATCGAATACGCGCCGTAGGCGAACATGCCGAGAGTCGAGAGTGTGAGCATACGTACTGGTGTCAGAATGCCACAATGCCTTCAATCGGCCGACTCCGATACCTCGAAGCCCTCCCGATCGGCGCCGCGGCCGAGCGTCAGCGGGGCGCGCTCGTGCTGCTCCACGCGTTCCCGCTCAATGCGCGCATGTGGGAGGACCAGCTCGCGATGGCCGAGCGTGGCTGGCGCGTGCTGGTGCCGCAGTTCCGTGGATTCGACACCGTCTCAGCCGAGCCTGCGGCCTCGTCCATGGACGACTACGCCGGCGACGTCATCGACCTGCTCGACGCGCTCCACATCAAGCAGGCCGTCGTCGGCGGGCTGTCGATGGGCGGCTACGTCGCCTTCGCGCTGCTGCGGCTGGCTGCGCGCTACATCCACGCGTTGATTCTGGCCGATACCAAGCCGCAGGCGGACACGCCAGAGGCCGTCGTGGCTCGCCAGCGAATGCTCGAGACCCTCGAGGCGAAGGGTCCCTCGGCTGTTGCCGACGAGATGCTGCCCAAGCTGCTTGGCGACACCACCCTGACGGCGCGAGGACACATCGTCGAGCAGGTGCGCGCGCTGGTGCAGGCGAATTCCACCGTGGCGATCGGCGGCGCCATTCGCGCACTGATGAGCCGACCAGATTCAACGCCGCTGCTGGCGTCGATTCACGTACCGACACTGATCGTCGTCGGCGACGAGGATCGGGTGACACCTCGTCTCCTGTCCGAAGAAATGCACCAGGCGATTCCGGGTTCCGAACTGGCGGTGATCGAGGGCGCGGGCCACCTGTCCAACATCGAGCAGCCTGCGGCGTTCAACCTGGCTCTCGCGCGGTTCCTCGACCATCGGGTATAGTCGATCGCCATGCGATTGCTCATCACGCTCGTCGCGGTTTCGATCATTGTGCCGGCGCCCCGCGCGCAAACGCCGGCCTCCGTCACAGGACCGGCGCATTCGCTCGATCAACTCCTCGATCTATACGTGCGTGGCGGCGACGTCTACTACCGTGCCTTGAAATCCGATCGAGGCAAGCTCGACGGGTTCATCAGCGGGATTGCCAGCGTCGAGGTCGACAAACTTCCACGCGCCGAACAGATTGCCTTCTGGCTCAACGCTTACGACGCGTTCGTGTTACGCACGGTCATCGATCACTATCCGATCCAGGGCAAGGCCGCTGCCTATCCGGCCAAGAGCATCCGCCAGATCCCGGGCGCGTTCGAGACCGTGAAGCACCAGGCCGGCGGCCGCGCCGTGACACTGGATCAGATCGAGCAGACGATTCTTTCCGGATATAACGATCCCCGCGTGTATTTCGCCATCGGGCGTGGCGCCGTCGGCAGCGGACGGCTTCGCAGCGAAGCATTCGTCGGCGATCGCCTCGAACAGCAGCTGGCCGAATCCGCGGCGGAGTGCACCGGCCGGGCGCAGTGTTCGCAGATCGATCGCTCGGCCGGGAAAGTAGCCGTCAGCTCAATTTTCTCGTGGCGAGAAAAGGAATTCGTCACGTCGTACGCCGACAAGGCACCTCCAGGGCTGTCGAGCCGCAGCCCCATCGAGCGCGCCGTCGTCGCGTTCATTCTGCCGAACGTGCTGCCGATGGAGAAAGAGATGCTGACCGCGAACACCTTCCAGCTCTCCTACAAGCCGTTCGACTGGACACTCAACGACCTGACCGGACGCGGGGGACGCTGAGCTTGGATCTGGAACTCGAAGGCAAGGTAGCCATCGTCACGGGGTCGAGCAAGGGCATCGGTCTCGCGTGCGCGCGGGCGCTGATTCAGGAAGGCTGTCGCGTCACGGTGTGCGCTCGTGGCGCGGCTGGCCTCGACGCGGCCGCCACCGAGCTTCGCACGCTCGCCGGCCGCGACGATCGCGTGCTCGCCGTCACCGCTGATCTTGCGACCGCTGACGGTGTTGCGCACGTCATCAGCCAGACGGTCACGACCTTTGGCGGTCTCGACATCCTCGTCAATAACGTCGGCACGGCCAAGGGCACCGACATCGTCGGCACCACCGATGCGGAGTGGCAGGAGGCGTTCGAGCAGACGCTGTTCCCGGCGACGCGCGCGTCCCGGCTGGCGGTGCCGGAGATGCGGCGGCGCGGCGGCGGCGTCATCCTGATGATCGCGTCGATCTGGGGCCGCGAATCGGGTGGCCGCATGACCTACAACGCTGTCAAGGCGGCCGAGATCAGTCTGGCGAAGGCGATGTCGCAGCAGCTCGCACGCGACAACATCCGGGTCAACAGCGTTGCGCCCGGATCGATTCGCTTCCCGGGTGGTTCGTGGGATCGCCGCGTCCTCGAAGACCCGAAGGCGATGGCGGAGTTCGTACGGAGGGAATTGCCCTTCGGTCGATTTGGCAAAGCCGAAGAGGTTGGAGCGGTGGTCGCGTTTCTGGCGTCGCCGCGGGCCAGCTGGATCAGCGGGGCAAGTGTGCCCGTTGACGGCTGCCAGTCACGCTCCCAGATCTGATCGCCGCTTCGCCGTCGCTCTGGACTGTTTCGCGGTTGCGCTGAGATCGGCCGCCGCCCTGCGTTCCCGCCAGCTGACGCGAGCCGCCGCCGAGCATCCCACCCGACCGGGTCGCAATCGGGACGCTCACTCGAACGAACAGGCCCTCCGGGCTTTCGTGATCACCGCCGTCGGCCTCTGCGTCTGACGACTGGACGAAGAATCCCCGCCGCCGCACACGCGGCTCACTTGTATCCGCGCCACGACTCGGATGTCGCCGTGATGGCCTCACGGAAAAAAGAGTAACAGTACGTCGTGGACGATCAAGGAAAAAAAGAAAAAGAACCGCGCTCAGCGCGTCCGCGAGCTGAACGCGAATTGGTAGACCGGCAGCCCCGCCAGTATGAGCGCGAAGGTCAGGCCGGTTGAGACGGGGTCCTGGACCAGCGCATTCACGACGAAGGCGGCGACCGACACGATGAAGATGGCTGGAATCACCGGGTATCCGATAGCCCGATAAGGCCGTGGCATGTCGGGCCGCGATTTCCGCAACCGGTAGATCGCGGCGACGCCGAGGGCATAGAACGGCCAGATCGCCAGCACGAAGGTATCGGTGAGGGCTTCGAAACTGCGGCTCATCACCAGAATCATCCCCAGCAGCGCCGCCAGGAGAATGGCCACGTACGGTGTTTTGTACTTCGGATGGACCTTCGCGATGGTCTCGAAGAACATGCCATCGTCGGCCATCGCGAAGAAGACGCGCGGCGAGGCGAGCATGCTGCCGTTCAGCGAACTGAACGACGAAATCATGACGAACATCGACACCAGGACGACGCCGCCGCGGCCGAAGATGGCCAACATTGTGTCCGCCGCCACCAGTCTGGACTGGGCGACCGTCTCGATCGGGTTGACGTAGAGATAAGCGATGTTGGTCAGCAGGTAAATGCCGATGATCGCCAGGGTGCCGATGATGATCGCTCTCGGCAGCGTACGCTGTGGATCCTTGACCTCTCCGGACGCGAACGATAGATCGGCCCAGCCGTCGTACGCCCACAGAATGCTGACGAGTGCCAGCCCCATGCTGCTCAACGCCAGCGGCGCACCGGTCCCCGTCGTCAGGTGCGCGATCGTGGCGCCATGGCTGCTGCCGAGGAGAAACGCCGAGCAGGCAAGGACGAGCAGGGCCGCGAACTTCGCCCACGTCGCGATGCCGACGATGAAGGCGCCGAGGCCGGCGCCGCGGATATTGGCCGCGGCCGCGAACGCGATGGCTCCGGCGGACAGACACCGCGCCGCGATGTAGTGTTCGATCGGATCCACTCCGATGCTGCGGAGCAGATATTCCCCGAAGACCACCGCGATGCCGCCGAGGGCATTGGCGCGGATCAGCACGAGCTCGGACCACCCGAAAAGAAATGCCGGACGCCGCCCCCAGCCTTCCCGCAGATAGGCGTAGAGGCCACCGGTCTCGGGCAGCGCGGATGCGAGCTCGCTCAGGGACAGCGCGCCGCACAAGGTCACGGCGCCGCCGACGACCCAGAGCAGAAGCATGACCGTGGGATGCGGCACCTTCTGCGCGATGCCGGCGGGCGATCGGAAGATGCCTGAGCCGATCGTGATGCCGATGACCAGCGCGACGGAGCTCCACAGGCCGAGCGTTCGCGGCAGCTTTTCGGAGCGGAACGGAGCAGTGCGGTCGCTGTCGCTCATGCGTCGCCAGACTAGCACGGCCGTCTGGCTGGACTTTCACCACTTGATCGCCCCCAGGCCTGCTGATACGATTCTCGCCATGCCGAACGGCGATCTAGCCGCAAGTGCTGGACTTGCCACACGTTCCGCGCGCGACGGCGCGCTCGACGCCGCCCTGGACCGTCTGGCGCCGGGCCGGTTGCCCGAGCGTCCGGACACACCAGATCTGCACGTAACTGCAATCCGGCGTCTGCCCGAAGTGGCGGCGCAATTCGCGCCTTTTCCCGAGGGTCTCGATCCGCGTCTGACGAACGCCCTGCAGGCGCGCGGCGTCGATCGTCTCTACACACATCAGGCGGAGGCGATCGAACACGCGCTGGCGGGACGCCACGTCGTGGTGATTACGCCGACCGCTTCCGGAAAGACGCTCGGCTACAACGCGCCGGTGCTGAACGCCATTCTTCAGGATCCCTCGAGCCGTGCGCTGTACCTCTTTCCGACCAAGGCGCTGGCGCAGGATCAGCTCGCCGAACTGCAGGCGATGTGCGAGCAGTTGGCGGCGCCGGAAGCCGGTCGAGGCGGTGCGGAGCCAGATTCGTCGCCGAGCATCGGCGTCTTCACCTACGACGGCGACACGCCGCAGGACGCGCGGCGGACGATTCGATCGCGTGCGCATCTGGTGCTCAGCAATCCGGATATGGTGCACTCCGGCATCCTGCCGCACCATCCGCGCTGGGCGAAGCTGTTCGAGAACCTGCGCTACGTCGTCATCGACGAGCTGCATGCCTACCGCGGCGTCTTCGGCAGCCACCTTTGCAATGTATTGCGGCGGTTGCGACGGGTGTGTCGTCACTACGGGTCGGACCCGGTGTTCCTGTGTTCGTCGGCGACCATCGCCAACCCTCGCGAGCTGGCGGAGCGGCTGACCGAGCAGCGGTTCGAGATTGTCGATCGCAGCGGCGCGCCGCGGGGCGAGAAGTTCTTCGTGTTCGTGAACCCGCCGGTCGTCAATCAGCAGCTCGGCATCCGCCGCTCGTATCTCAGCGAGACGCGGCGCATCGCATCCGAGTTTCTCAAGCGCAACCTGCAGCTGATCGTCTTTGCGCAGAGCCGGCTGTCGACAGAGATCCTGACGACGTATCTGAAGGACGACTTCGAAGGCGTGCCGGGCGCACCGGAGAAGATCCGCGGCTATCGCGGCGGCTATCTGCCGTTGCGCCGGCGTGAGATCGAGAAAGGGCTTCGCGAGGGCGCGGTGCGCGCGGTGGTGTCGACCAACGCGCTCGAGCTCGGCATCGACATCGGCGCCCTCGACGTGTCGGTGATGGCAGGCTATCCGGGCACCATTGCCTCGACGTGGCAGCGGGCAGGTCGGGCCGGGCGCCGGAGTAGCCGATCGGCGGCAGTGATGGTCGCCAGCAGTGCGCCACTCGATCAGTTCGTCGTGCGCAATCCCGTCGTACTTCTTCGGTGCGTCGCCCGAACGGGCGTTGATCGATCCCGACAACCTCCACATCCTGGTCGATCACATCAAGTGCGCGACGTTCGAGCTGCCGTTCACGCCGGAGGAGCAGTTCGGCCGCCACGATGTTCAGGAGATTCTGGCGCTGCTCGCGGAACAGGGTCTGGTGCACCGGGCGTCGGAGACGTCGCCCTGGACCTGGACCAACGAATCGTACCCCGCGGATGCCGTCAGCCTGCGTTCGGTATCGTCGGACAATTTCGTGATCGTCGATATCACCGGCGATGCGCGGGTGATCGGCGAGACCGATTTCACCAGCGGGCCTGGCACGCTCCACCCCAAAGCCATCTACATCGTCGAAGGACAGCTGTACCAGGTGGAGAAGCTCGATTTCGAAGGACGCAAGGCGTTTGTGCGGTCGATCGATTGCGACTACTACACGACCGCGATCACGTATACGAAGGTGACCACGATCGACACCTTCGCTTCGGATTCAGGCGATCGCGGCCCTGAAAGGGCCGCGCCACATAGCGGCACGGACGCGGCCGCGGCACAAGGCGGTTCAGTAGCGCCGGGCTTTCAGCGCGGCGATCGCGGCCTCGAACCGGCCACGGCACAGAGAAGCCATGGGGAAGTCCACGTCGTGTCGCGCGTGGTCGGGTTCAAGAAGATCAAGTTCTACACGAACGAGAACATCGGCTCCGGCGAGCTCGATTTGCCGGAGCAGCAGATGCACACGACGTCGTACTGGCTGACCATTCCCGCCGAGGTGATGGCCGCGCTGCCGTACGCGTCTGACGATCGCCGCGATGGTGTCGTCGGTCTGGCGTTCGCGTTGAAGCAGGTCGCGCAGCTCCTGCTGATGTGCGACGGACACGACATCGGCATCTCCATCAACAGCGACGAAGCGGAAGCGCCGGTGGCAGCCGCCGGACCGCAGCGGATTTTCGTGTACGACAACTACCCGGGCGGCATCGGCTTCAGCGCGCCGCTGTTCGGGTTGCACGACGAACTGCTCGGCGCCACCGGCCGGTTGATCGCCGAATGCGAGTGCGAGAACGGATGCCCAGGCTGCGTCGGCCCGATCGGCAATACCGGTCCGCTGGCAAAGGTCGCGGCGCTGCGGATCCTCGATCTGCTGCAGCAGGCGCCGTCCGCACTCTCCGCCGCGTCCGACGTCAGTGAGTCTGAGGTCCAGCCGTTTTGAGCTCGCTGGCCGATCGAATCCGTGGCGTCATCAGCACCGGCAACCGCGCGACGCGCGAGTCCGGACTACCGACTCCCGACTCGCGACTCCCGCCCGCTGACTCGCGACTCCCGACGCCTGACTCCCGACTACGGACTCCCGACTCGATCGATCTGTCCTCGCTTGGCGGAAGCTGGCAGTCGGGATCGTTCGTCGTCGATCGCCGATGGCAACCGGGCGCCCGGCATGGCCGCGACGAGATCGGCGCGATGGCAGCCGGCCTCGATCGCTGCGCGCACGAGGCCGTGCTCTTCGCTGCCGGTCTACCGCGGACGCCGTTCGTCTTCTTCGACCTCGAGACGACCGGGCTGAGCGGCGGCGCCGGCACGCTCGCGTTTCTGGTCGGCTGCGCGTGGTTCGAGTCCGACGGCGCATTCCGGACGCGACAGTTTCTGCTGACCCGATACGCCGACGAACGCGCGCTGCTGGAGTCGGTTGCCGCGCAGTTCGCTCACGCCGGGGCCCTCGTCAGCTTCAACGGCAAGTCGTTCGACGCGCCGCTGCTCGAAACGCGCTACCTGTTTCATCGTCTTCCCTGGGCAGGAGCCGGAATGCCGCACGTGGACGTGCTGCATCCCGCACGTCAGTTCTGGAAGCGACGGCCGCTCGAACGGCAGTCGCCGCGCGGCTATTCAGCCCTCGGGAGAGAGCTGCCGGGGCGCGACTCCGATAGTGGCTGCTCGCTGGTCACGCTCGAGCGTCAGATTCTGGGATCGCGTCGAACCGGTGACGTCCCGGGGTTCGAGATTCCGGGCCGCTATTTTCAGTTCGTCCGCGGCGGCGATGCGCGGCCGCTCGAAGCCGTGCTCGAGCACAATCGTCTCGATTTGCTGACCCTGGCGGCGCTCACCGCCAGACTGCTGCACCTTGCGCACTCCGGGCCGGCCGCGGCGCGGGACGGCCGCGAAGCGCTGGCGCTCGCCCGAGCCTATGCGCGATCCGGCCGTGACCATCACGCGATCGCCGCGCTGGAGCAGGCCGTGGCCACCTGCGATCGCAGTCCCTCCGGCGCTTCGTCGGCGCTGGTGAAAATCGACAGCCTGCGGATGCAGGCGATCCTGCTGCGGCGCTCGCGCCGCTACCCGGAAGCGGCCGCATGCTGGCGGCGGATTCTCGAGATGCGGAGCTGTCCGCCGGCGGTCGTCCGCGAGGCGACCGAGGCGCTGGCGATCCATCACGAGCATCGTGAACGTGATCTGATGGCCGCGAAGACGTTTGCGTTACTGAGCGTGGAGCACGGCCCGGACCTGGCCTGGAGAGAAGCGGCGCGCCACCGTGTGGCGCGCCTGGAGAAGAAAATCGCTTACGACGAACTCAGGCTCGAGAGCCTGAAGTTCGAGGCTTGAATCAGCTGGCGGACGCCGGCGACTCTTTCTTGGTTGACTCTTTTTTTGCCGACTCGGCCTTGGCTGGCTCGGCGGAGACCGCAGAAACCGGAGACTCTTTCTTGAGTCGCGGACCGGCGATGGTTGCGGGTTTGGCGCTCTTGGCGGCCTTCTTCCTGGTTTCGGACGTCTGCGCGCCGAACTTCTTCGTGAACCGGACGATCCGGCCCTCGGTGTCGAGCAGCTTCTGTTTGCCGGTGAAGAAGGGGTGGCAGCTCGAGCAGATTTCGAGGTGCAACTCCGGTTTGGTCGAATGCGTCTTCCACGTGGCGCCGCACGCGCAGCGCGCTTCGACTTCGTGGTACGTGGGATGAATGGCTTCCTTCATTGCGTGCTCCTGACCCTGATCCTGAAACCCCGATTATACCACGGCACTACGGGGTGGCGTCCGGAGCACGGTCCCACCGGTGACTTCGGAGCGCATCCCTGAGGCGCGGTGGTAGTTGGACGCCGTCGCTGGCCGCCAGGTTGCGCTCGACGTGCCGGGGCCGCCGCATACCCGGAATGGTGGTGCTGATCGCCGGGTGTTCCAGGATGAACCGCAGGGCCAGCTCCGGGAGATCCATGCCTTCGGGAACCAGCGGCTCGAGGCGTTCGACCCGCTTCAGCGTTGCCGCCAGATGTTCGGCGTTGAAGTACACGTTCCGCCAGTCACCATCCGGCCAGCGCGACGAGGGGGAGAGCGTGCCGGTCAGACTGCCTTCGTCGAACGGCACACGCGCGATGACGGCGATGTCGTGCGCTTCGCAGTAGGGCAGCAGTTCGTCTTCCGGCGCCTGATCGAAAATGTTGTAAACCACTTGCACGCTGTCGATGAGCCCGGTCCGCAGCGCGCGCAGCACGTTTGACGCCTGCCACCGGTTCACGCTGATGCCGATGCCGCGCACGAGGCGTTCGCGCTTCAAATCGTCCACCGCCCGCTGCCATCCCGCATCGTCGGCCCAGCTGTCGCTCCAGACGTGGAACTGCTGCAGGTCGATGACCGGGACGCCGAGGTTCTCGAGGCTCTTCTCGGTGTACTCGCGAATGTGATCGGGCGGGAACACGTCGGCGACGGGGTAGTCCGCCGTGCCAGGCCATTTCATGTTCTTCGGCGGAATCTTGGTGGCGACGATTGCCGGTTCGGCGTCAGCGCCGCGGCGACGCAGGGCTTCGCCGAGCAGGCGTTCGCTCTTTCCGAGACCGTAGACCCACGCCGTGTCGAAGAAGTTGCAGCCGAGCGAGAACGAGCGCGCCAGCGCTTCGAGCGACTCCTCGTCGTCCGAGCCGGTCCAGCCGCCCATTCCCCAGAGACCGTAACCGATTTCCGAGACCTGCCAGCCGGTTCGTCCGAATCGTCGATAGCGCATGGTGAGATTCTAGAACGGAGCTGGGGCGCGGGAGGTGGGGCAGCCTTCCGGAACGTCGTACAGCACGGTCGGGGGGTAGCCGTGACGGTACGATTGAAAGAGGCCCGGCAGATACCTCTCGATGCCGACCGGTTGAACATTCGCCTCGAATGTCGAGACCACGTGCGGCCTGGCGCAGTTGAACCATTCGGGAAACGGCGCGTTCGGGTTGCCGACCGGCCAGAGCAGAAACGCGCGCGCCAAATCGGCGGCTCGGGAACGGGCGGCGGCAGGCGGACCTTCAACTGATTGAGACCCGAATTGGTCAGGTTGAACGTCCGGAAGGTCGAACCCGCCTGCTCGACCGCGTAGAAATAGTATTCATCGAAGCCGAAGACGATCGATCCGCGCGGCACCGATCGCTCGATGAACTGCTGCATGACTTTCGGATCGCGCCCCTCCACGTCTGCCACACCTCGAGAAATTTCACCGTCTGGATCACCCCGAAGCCGAGCGCAATCACGATCGTTCCCGCCACCATCGGCCAGTAGGCACGCGGCCGTCGTTGCGCGGTCGCGGCCGTGGCGGCGAGAACGACGACGAACATCGGCAGCACGAAGTACTGGCTGATGCCGAACGCGTAGTTGGCCACGATCAGGTAGAACGCGCCGTTGAAGAACGCGGCGACGAACAGATACCAGATCGCCAGGCGCACCGGCGACGGCGGCGCCTCGCTGGACGGCGCGGCCGGTGGACGCGGGCCAGCAGCTGCAAATCGGCGACGGCGCCCAGCACCATGGCTCCGGAGATCGACCACCATCGGCGTCACCGCCGTCAGCATTCCCAACGCCCAGTAGCGCGGATGCCCCGGCAGCGCGATGTTGTAGGCGTCGTCTTTGACGCTGTCCCAGAACCACAACGCCCAGCCGATGATGGTGATCCCTTCGCTCTGCGACCACAACGCCAGACCGACCAGCACCGAGGCGGCCAGCACCGCGATCGCGCGCGCGAATGCCGCGCCGCGTCTCGGCAGGGACCAGCAGCACCGGCGCGGCGACAAATATCCCCGCGAGAAACGGCAGCGTGCGCGGCGTCGTCAGGACTGCCAGCGCCCAGAACACACCCTGCGGCGGCCGCGCTGAGCGAGCGCCGTCGGCGCTGCTGCGTGGCGATCAGCAGAAACGCGAGGCCGATGAGCTCGAAGGCCAGCGCCAGCGAGTCCATCCGCGCGTTCCTGGACACCAGCGAGAATTCGGGCGTCAGCGTCACCAGCGCGAACGCAATTGCCGTCCATTCCGGCGACCCGCCGACGATGCCTACGAGCCTTGCCGCGGCAGCGGCCATCGAATCGCGCCCAGTAAAGCGGTGGCGCGGCCGGTGAGCGGCGACAAACCGAAGTGTTTGATGAAGGCAGATTCGACCTGGAAGAACACCGGGCCGTAGACTTTCTCGTAGCCGTCCACCCACTCGGGCCGCGGTGAGAGGCGTTCAACGCCTTCGCTGTTGTGAGCGATCGAGTTGGCGACCGAGACGAGGTAGACCTCGTCGATCCACGGAATCGGCGCCCTTGCGAGAATCGAGAGGTTGGCGAGGATGCAGACGACGCCGATCGCCCACGCCGTGTATCGCAGGGCTCTCTTCAGCCCCGCGTTCGGCGGTTGATTCTGGCCCGCCGTTTCCACGGCCTATGTTCGTGCCTTACGCATCAGCGCGGTGCGCGAGCATCTCACAGGATTTGGGATACAGCGATTATAAGACTTCCTTTACGCCAGATCACTGGCCTGGAGGAATTCCACATCGGCACGACCACGCCGACCTTCGAGGTTGCGTAAGGCGTGCCTGAGCCGCGAGTCGCTCACCCCTTGCCGCTGCTCATCGACGACAGGAAGTCGGCATTGGTCTTGGTCTTCGACATCCGCGACAGCAGCAGCTCCATGGCTTCCACCGGCGACAGCGGCGTCAGCACCTTGCGCAGCACCCACACCCGATTGAGCTCTTCCTTGGGAATCAGCAGTTCTTCCTTGCGGGTGCCGCTCTTCTGAATGTCGATCGACGGGAACACCCGGCGATCGGTCAGCTTGCGGTCGAGGTGAATTTCCAGGTTGCCGGTGCCCTTGAACTCCTCGAAGATGACTTCGTCCATCCGCGAGCCGGTGTCGATCAAGGCGGTCGAGATGATCGTCAGCGACCCGCCTTCTTCGATGTTCCTCGCCGCGCCGAAGAAGCGCTTCGGGCGCTGCAGGGCGTTGCTGTCCACGCCGCCGGACAGCACCTTGCCCGACGGCGGCACGATGGTGTTGTAGGCGCGCGCGAGGCGCGTGATCGAGTCGAGCAGAATCACCACGTCCTTCTTGTGCTCGACCAGGCGCTTGGCCTTTTCGATCACCATCTCCGCGACCTGGACGTGCCGCTGCGCCGGTTCGTCGAAGGTCGACGAGATCACCTCGCCGCGCACCGAGCGCTGCATGTCGGTGACTTCTTCCGGCCGCTCGTCGATGAGCAGCACGATCAGGTAAACCTCGGGATGGTTGTGCGTGATGCTGTTGGCGATGTTCTGCAGCAGCATGGTCTTGCCGGTCCGCGGCGGCGCCACGATCAGGCCGCGCTGGCCCTTGCCGATCGGCACCATCATGTCGAGCACGCGCGCCGACAGGTTCTCGGCGTCGGTCTCGAGCGCAATCTTCGATTGCGGGTAGAGCGGCGTCAGGTTCTCGAAGAAGACTTTCTCGCGGGCCCGTTCCGGCGGTTCGAAGTTGACCGCTTCCACCTTGATCAGCGCGAAGTAGCGCTCGCCGTCCTTGGGCGGGCGAATCTGGCCCGACACCGTGTCGCCGGTGTGGAGGTCGAACTTGCGGATTTGCGAAGGGGAAACGTAGATGTCGTCGGGACCGGGCAGGTAGTTGTAGTCGGGAGCCCGCAGGAAGCCGAAGCCGTCCGGCAGCACCTCGAGCACGCCCTCCGAGAATATCAGCCCGCTCTTCTCGGCTCGCGCCTTCAGGATCTCGAAGATCAGCTCCTGCTTGCGCATGCCGGTCGCGCCCGGCACATCGAGGCCCTTGGCGATCTTGGTCAGCGCGCCGACGCTCATGTCCTTGAGCGTCGACAGCTCTAGCTTTTCCGGCGGCGGCCCTTCGACGCGCGGGGTGGCCGCCTGTCCGTGGCCTGCGGCGCCATTGGGTTTGGCGGCCGGCGGCTGGGGCGCGGCGGGTTGCTGTTCATCCCTCGACGTTGCTCGGGATGACCCTGAGTTGGTCGAAGAGTCAGTAGTCGGTCGATCAGTGTCCACAGTTCGTCCAGTCCTTCACCCGTGACCGCCGAAACCGGCAGCACGGAATTTTCAAACGCGGCTTCACATGCCCGCATCGCGCGCAGCCGCTCGGCGCGCGATAACTTGTCAATCTTGGTCGCGACGATGGCGCAGGCTCCCGCCGCCGTTTGCAGCCAGCTCCACGCCTGACGATCCGGCTCGAGGCCGGGATGCCGCGCGTCCACCAGCAGCAGACCCGCGGGCCGACGTTCGAACACCGTGGCCGCCAGCGCCTCGAACCCTGCGTCGCCGGTGCCGTCTTTCGACCGGCGCGCGTAACCGTAGCCCGGGAGATCCACCAGATACAGGGGCGCGGCCCCGCCGCGCTTGATACGGTAGACATTCGCCAGCCGCGTCTTGCCTGGTGCGGCGCTGGTGCGCGCCAGCTGCTGACGGACCAGGGCGTTGATGACGCTCGATTTGCCGACGTTCGAGCGGCCGACCAGCGCGATCTCAGCCAGCCCGTCGTGCGGCAGATCGGCGTCGCACACGGCGCTCCGAACGAAGCTGGCGTCAATGTTCAACGAGATTTCAGAATGCAGATTTCAGAATGCAGATTTTGATTTGCAGACCGATGGTGATGAAGCTCGCAGTCTGAAATCTGAAGTGCCTAAATCTGAAATGCCTGCCCTGTCGCTTAATGGGTAATCGTGTCGTCGACAATATCGACGGGCTCGGTCTCTGGCTGTGCCGGCAGCCGCCCGGCGAGCGGCTCGGCCAGCGCGATTTTCAGGACCTCGTCCACCGTCTGCACCATGTAGACGTTCAGCGTGTCGAGTACGTTCTTGGGAATGTCCGCCAGATCCTTCTCGTTGTCACGCGGCAGGATCAGGTTCTTGATGCCGGCGCGGTGCGCCGCGAGCACCTTCTCCTTGACGCCGCCGATCGGCAGCACCTTGCCGCGGAGCGTGATTTCGCCGGTCATCGCGACGTCCTTGCGGATCGGCACGCGGGTCAGCGCCGAGACCAGCGCCGTCGCCAGGGTGATGCCCGCCGAGGGGCCGTCTTTCGGGATGGCGCCTTCGGGCACGTGGATATGGACGTCGGTCCGTTTGTTGAAGTCCTTGGCGATGCCGTATTCCTCGGCCTTCGACCGCACGTAGCTCATCGCTGCCTGCGCCGATTCCTGCATGACGTCGCCGAGCTTGCCGGTGAGCGTCAGGTGGCCTTTTCCCGACATCAGCGTCGCTTCCGTGACCAGAATCTCGCCGCCGACTTCGGTCCAGGCCAGACCGGTGGCCACGCCGATCTCGTTGGTTTCCTCCGCCATCGTGTTGCGGAAGCGCGGCACGCCGAGATACTGCGTCACTTTGTCGGGGGTGATCTCCTCGCTGAAGGTCTTGCCTTCAGCAACGACCTTGCGCGCGATCTTGCGGCAGATCGACGAGATCTCGCGTTCGAGATTGCGCACGCCGGCTTCGCGGGTGTAGCGCTGGATGACGGTCGAGAACGATTCCGGAGTGAACGAGATGTTTTCCTTGGTGAGACCGGCGCCTTCGATCGCTTTCGGCGACAGGAAGGTCTGCGCGATCTGCACCTTCTCGATTTCCGTGTAGCCAGCCAGCTGCAGCACTTCCATGCGGTCGCGCAGCGCCTGCGGAACCGTGTGCAGCACGTTGGCGGTGCAGATGAACATCACGTTCGAGAGGTCGTATTCGACGTCGAGATAGTGATCGAGGAACGTGCCGTTCTGCTCGGGGTCGAGCACTTCGAGCAGCGCTGCCGACGGGTCGCCGCGGAAGTCCATCGACATCTTGTCGACTTCGTCGAGCAGGAACACCGGGTTCATCGTCCCGGCCTTTTTCATCATCTGGATGATCTGGCCGGGGAAGGCTCCGATGTAGGTGCGGCGATGGCCGCGGATTTCCGCTTCGTCGCGGACGCCGCCGAGCGACAGCCGCACGAACTGACGGTTCATCGCGCGGGCGATCGACTTGGCCAGCGAGGTCTTGCCGACTCCGGGAGGTCCGGAGAAGGTGAGGATGGTCGCCTTCGGCTTCTTGATCAGCGCGCGGACCGCGAGGAACTCGAGGATGCGCTCCTTGATCTTGTCCAGACCGTAATGATCCTCGTTGAGGATCTCTTCGGCGCGCTTCAGGTCGCGGCTTTCACGGCTCTTCTTGTGCCACGGCACCGCGATCAGCCAGTCGAGATAGTTGCGCGACACCGTCGCTTCGGCCGACATCGGCGGCATCGCCTCGAGGCGCTTCAGCTCCTGAATCGCCTTCTCTTCGACGTCCTTCGGCATCTTCGAGGTTTCGATCTTCTTCTTCAGGTCGTCGACCTCGTTGCCTTTTTCGTCCTTGCGGCCCAGTTCCTTCTGGATCGCCTTCATCTTCTCGTTGAGGTAGTACTCCTTCTGGGCCTTCTCCATCTGCTTCTTGACGCGAGACTGGATCTTGCGGTCCACCTGGAGCTTGTCGACTTCGATTTCGAGAATGCCGGCGATGCGGTTCAGCCGCTCGAGCGGGGAAATGATTTCGAGGAGGTTCTGCTTCTCGTCGACGCCGATCAGCAGGTGCGCCGCGATGGTGTCGGCGAGCTTGCCCGGGTCGTCCACGCGCACCGCCGCGATCATCGCGTCGTAGTGCAGGTTGTTCGACAGCTTCACGTACTGCTCGAACAGCGTCACCACCCGGCTCATCGTCGCTTCGGCGTCGTTGCTGGTCTCGCGCTGCTTGGGCAGCACCTTGACGACCACGCGATAGAACCCTTTGTCTTCCTTCCATTCGACCGCGCGCGCGCGCTCGACGCCTTCGACCAGAACCTTGATGTTGCCGTCGGGCAGCTTCAGGCTCTGCACCACGTTGGCGACGCAGCCCATCGTGAAGATGTCTTCAGGGCGCGGGTCGTCCACCGACGCGTCGTGCTGCGCGGCGAGGAAAATCCGCTTGTCCTTCAGCAGCGCGTGCTCCAGCGCCCGGGTCGACGAGGGCCGTCCGATCACGAACGGCATCATCATGTGCGGGAAAACGACGACGTCGCGGAGCGGGACGATCGGGAGGGTTTCGTACACTTCCAACGGGTTCTCCATAGCGTGTCTGGCAATCGGGTAATTTTGTAATCTCGTACTCTGGAATCGTTTGCCGATTACCAGACCATCGAATTACCCAATTACCTGATTCGCTATCCAGCCTTTTCTATCAACGTGATGGGTTTGTCTTTGGCCATGACCACGTCGCGGGTAATCGTGACTTCACGAACCTTCTTCTGGTTCGGCACCTGATACATCAGGTCGAGCATCAGGTCCTCGATGATCATGCGCAGGCCGCGCGCACCGATCTTGCGTTCGAGCGCGGACTCGGCGATCGCCTCCAGGGCATCGTCGCTGAACCGCAGCTTGACGTTCTCGTACTCGAACAGCTTCACGTACTGCCGGGTGATGGCGTTGCGCGGCTGGGTCAGGATTTGAATCAGCGCCGGCTTGTCGAGTTCGTGCAGCGTGCCGATGACCGGCAGGCGGCCGACGAACTCGGGGATCAGGCCGTACTTGATGAGGTCCTGCGGTTCGAGCTGCTCGAGCGTGGTGCCGACATCGCGCGAGCGCAGCGACTTGACGTCGGCCTTGAAGCCGAGCGTCTTCTTGCCGACGCGCCGATCGATCTGCTTGTCGAGGCCGACGAACGCGCCGCCGCAGACGAACAGGATGTTGCTGGTGTCGACCTGGAAGAACTCCTGGTGCGGATGCTTGCGGCCGCCCTGGGGCGGCACGTTGGCGACCGTGCCTTCGAGGATCTTCAACAGCGCCTGCTGGACGCCTTCACCCGACACGTCGCGCGTGATCGAGGGGTTCTCGTCCTTCCGGCAGATCTTGTCGACTTCGTCGATGTAGATGATGCCCTGCTGGCACTTCTCGATGTCGCCGCCCGCCGCCTGCAGCAGCTTGAGGATGATGTTCTCGACGTCCTCGCCGACGTAGCCGGCTTCGGTCAGCGTCGTGGCATCGACGATCGTGAAAGGGACCGAGAGGAGCTTGGCCAGGGTCTGCGCCAGCAGCGTCTTGCCGGTGCCGGTCGGGCCGATCAGCAGGATGTTGCTCTTGGTCAGCTCGATGTCGTTGCGGCTGCGCGGCTGCTTCTGGATTTCGATGCGCTTGTAGTGGTTGTAGACCGCGACCGCCAGCTTCTTCTTGGTGCGTTCCTGGCCGATCACGTATTCGTCGAGGAACTTCTTGATTTCCTGCGGGGTCGGCAGCGACGAGCGCGCGCCGCGATTCTCGAAACGGTTGTCGTCGGCGATGATGTCGTTGCAGACCTCGACGCACTCGTCGCAGATAAAGACCGTGGGCCCCGCAATGAGCTTCCGGACGTCGTTCTGGTCCTTGTTGCAGAACGAGCAGCGCAGGACCTCGGTTTCCCCGGCCTTTTTCACCATGCTGATTCCTGGTGTAGTCACGGACCTTCAGGCCCGCCGTTGGCAGGCCTAAAGGCCTGCGCTACACATACTTACTCGAAACCTTTACCTACGCCCTCTTCCGAATGACATCGTCAATGATACCGTATTCCTTGCCCTGATCGGCCGACATGATGTAGTCCCGTTCAGTATCATCCTGGATACGCTTGACGTTCTGTCCCGTGTGGTGGACCAGGATTTCGTTGATGCGCTCCCGCATCCTCAGGATTTCACGGGCCGCAATATCAATATCGGTCGCTTGGCCCGCCAAACCAGACATCAGCGGCTGGTGAATGACAATCCGTGAATTGGGGAGCGAATACCGCTTGCCCTTGGCCCCGGCCGCCAGCAGGACCGCGGCCATCGAGGCCGCCTGGCCGATGCAGATGGTCTGCACGTCCGGCTTGATGAACTGCATCGTGTCGTAAATCGCCATCCCGGACGTGATCGACCCGCCTGGGCTGTTGATATACAGCATGATGTCCTTGTCGGGGTCCTCGGCCTCGAGAAACAGCATCTGGGCGATGGCCAGGTTCGCAATCTGATCGTCAATCGGCGTGCCGATGAAGATGATGCTGTCTTTCAGCAGGCGCGAGTAAATGTCGTACGCGCGCTCGCCACGGTTGGTCTGCTCGACCACCATGGGGACCAACTGGTTCCGGCCTTCAAACGGGTATCCCATAGAAATTTTGACTGCGGAGTTGTCGGGGAATTCAGTGAGCGGGGTGTGTTACGAGTCTCCTTGAATTGTAGCACGCGCCATCGCGAAGTCAATCGACTTCTCCCGCCGCAACCCTGCCTGAACCCGGGAGATTCCGCCCTCTTTTTCGAGTGCGGCTCGCACCGCCGCCGGGGTCCGGCCGCTGCGTTCCGCGTAGCGGCCAACCTCCGCGTCGAGCTCGCCGTCGGTGACCGCGATCTTCTCGCGCCGCGCGACTTCGTCCAGCACCAGCGCTGCCGCGACCGCTTCACGCGCCACGTCGCGCTGGCTCTCGCGAAACGCGTTCCAGTCGATGCCTGCCTGCCGCGGATCGACGTTCTGATCGATCAGGCGCCGCGCGAACTCCTCGAGGCGGCGGTCGATCTCGCGCTCGATCATCGACGCCGGCACGTCGAACGGCAGCTTCGCCGCCAGCTGCTTCATCAGCTCGGCGCGATCCTCGCGTTCGGCGGCGTGCTTGGCCTCGTGCTCGAGATCCTCACGAACTCGTGTCTTGAGAGCGTCCAGCGTTTCAAACTCTCCCAAATCCTTCGCGAATTCGTCGTCGAGCTCGGGCAGCACGCGGCGTTTCAACCCCTTGACCGTCACTGTATACGAGACATCGGTGCCGGCGAGCTCCCCAATCGGGTAGTCGGCCGGATAATGCAGCGTGAACGACTTGGTGGCGCCGACTTCGAGGCCGAGCAGCTGCTCGTCGAAGCCGGGAGGGTTGGCTTTCGCGCCGAGCTCGATGCTGACGTCCTTGTGCGTGTCCGGCTTGCCGCTCGGATCCTGACGTTCGAGATCGACCACCGCGGTGTCGCCGTGATCGATGCCGCGCCCCTCGACCGGCTCGAAACGCGCCGCGCGATCGCGCAGGCGCTGAATCGCCGACTGGAACGCTTCGTCGTTGATCGCGCTCGAGGCGCGGCGGAACGAGATCGCCGCGAGGTCGCCGGGCTCGAACGCCGGCACCGTATCGAACGACGCGGTGAAGGTGAGCGGCTGGCCTTCGTTGATGATGACGTCGCGCACGTCCGGCGTATCGACCGGTTCCAGCCCGTTCTCCCGCAGCGCATCGTCCACGGCCCGCGGAATCAGATCGTGGGCGACGTCGTGGAGGATCTGGTCCTTGTAGCGCTGCTTGATGACTCGCGGCGGGGTCTTGCCGGGTCGGAATCCCGGCACCCGCGCCTTGCGTGAGTAGTCGCGCGCGACGCGCTCGATTTCGGTGTCGACCACATCGGTGGGAATCTCGACGCGCACGGTCTTGCGCGTCGCGTTGACGTCTGCGAATTCTGTTTTCATCTCGGTGTTTTCAAACGGGAACCTGATGTTCTTCGACCATGAGCGAGACCTCGGCGAGCGCCGAGGTCGAGTCGAATGGTGCGAAAGGGGGGACTCGAACCCCCATAGCCTTTCGGCTACCGGATCCTAAGTCCGGCGCGTCTGCCAATTCCGCCACTTTCGCGGTCGGACATCTCTGGTTATGCTACCACCCGCACTCGAAAAAGTCGCGCGGATGGCGCCGGCCGTCCACGGGTAGAATGCGTCGCGTTGCCTGGCCGGTTTTCCAAGGTGAGGATGTCCATGATGCGAACTGTTGCGACGTCGCTGGTTACCGCATTCCTGCTCGCCGCGTCGAGCGCGCACGCCGAGGTCACCCGGGTCGAGATCGCGACCCGAGCGGATGTCGCCGGCACCGGCTACGAAAAAATCGTCGGCATCGTCTATTTCGACATCAACCCGAAAGATCCACACAACAAGGTGATCGTCGATCTCGACAAGGCGCCGGTAAACGCCGCCGGCCATGTCGAGTTCTCAGCGGATCTGTACATCCTGCGTCCGAAGGACGAGGCCAGGTCCAACGGCGTTGCCATCGTGGACGTGTTGAATCGCGGTCGCAAGATCGCCCTCAACTTCAATCGCGCCAGCGGTCCCGGCGCCGGCGACCCGAAATCCGAGGCGGACCTTGGCGACGGCTTCCTGATGAAGCAGGGATACACCATCGTCTGGGTTGGCTGGGAATTCGACGTGCGCCGGCAGAACGGCGCCATGGGAATCGCCGCGCCGATCGCCAAAGGCGTGACCGGTATCGTCCACGGCGACTTCGTGCCGAACAACCGGAACGCCGAGCAGAACGTCGGTGACCTGGCGGGTTACGCGCCTGCCGAGCCCGGTGGTCCTGATACCTCTCTGACCGTGCGCGACGGCGCCTTTGGCCGTCCCGAGACCATTGCACGAGAGAAGTGGGAAGTCCGCGGAAACACCGTCACGATGGCCGCAGGTTTCGAGCCTGGCCGGACCTATCAGCTGTCGTATAAGGTGGCCGACCCTCCCGTCGCCGGCGTCGGCCTGCTGGCGTATCGCGATGTGGCGACCTGGGTGCGTCATTCGCCGCAGGCTCCGGCCACTGCCAAATACACGTACGCGTTCGGGGAATCGCAGAGCGGACGCTTCCTGCGCGAATTTCTGTACGAGGGATGCAACACCGATGAGAAAGGCCGCCAGGTGTTCGACGCGGTGTGGGCGCACATCGCCGGCGCCGGCAAGATCAGCCTGAATGAACGCTTCGCCCAGCCGACCAGTCTGACGCTGTACACGAGCGCACGTTTTCCGTTCGCGAACGCCAGCATGCGCGACCCGCTGAGTGGACAGACCGAAGGGCTACTCGACAACCCCCACGCGCACGGCAACACACCGAAGACGATTTTCACCAACACCGCTGTCGAGTACTGGGGCGGAGGCCGCTCGGCGGCGCTGCTGCACACGACGCCGGACGGTGTCTCGGATTTGACGCTGCCGGCAAACGAACGCGTCTACTTTCTCACCGGCACGCAGCACAGTCCTGCCGCGTTTCCGCCGGCGACGACGACCGGGCAGGAGCCAGTGAATCCGGTGAATTACTGGTGGCCGATGCGGGCGATCATGGTGGCGATGGATCAGTGGGTGCGGAAGGGCGTGCTCCCACCCGCCAGTCAGGTGCCGCGGCTCGCGGACGGCACGCTCGTGCCGATCGAAACCGTGGCGTTTCCGTCGATCCCCGGCGTGCAGTCGCCGAAAATCATCCCGCACGGGCGTCAGAACGGCACGCCGATTCCGCTGCTGGTGCCGCAGGTCGGTCCGGACGGCAACGAACTGGCCGGGATCCGGCTTCCGGATATCGTGGTTCCGGTGGCCACCTACACCGGCTGGAATTTCCGCAACCAGTCCGTGGGCGGAACCAACGAGCTGGTGTCGTTGATGGGATCGTCGATCCCGCTGCCGAAGGCGGCGGCCGACCGGGCTGCGTCGAAGGACCCCAGACCGTCGATCGGCGAACGCTACCCGTCGCGCGAGGCCTACATCACCGCCGTCGAAGCAGCGGCAGACAACCTCGTCAAAGGCGGCTACGTCCTGGCCGAGGACAAACCGCAGCTGCTCAAGCGCGCTGAAGACGAGTGGGTGCTCGCGTCGAAGCAGCAATAAGAGAGACTGCAAATCACGGCCACGATCAACGCAGAGACCGCTGAGACCGCGGAGATTGTTTTTGTACCGACCCTCTGCGAACTCTGCGGGTTCTGCGTTCAAATGTCGTAGGCGTCTGTCCCGTCGGGCTCACGACGGCTGCACGTTTGAGATCAGCAACTCGTCGATCTGCCCGCGACCGACCGCGCTGCGGTTGATCGAGCGGCGCGCCGGCACGCGCATCGTGCGCAGCCCGGCGGCGCGCGCCTCGCCGCTGCGCTCGTAGAGCGCGACGATCTCGTCGGCCGTCGAATTGCTGACGACCACATGGCAACCCCGACGAGCCAGCGCGATCACCGTCTGCTGCAACCGGGCCTGGTCGTCGCCGTCGAAACGGCGCGCGGTGTACGACGTGAAGTTCGCGGTACGGCTCAACGGCGCGTACGGCGGATCGAAGTAAATGAAATCGCCGCGCTCGGCGATGTCGAGCACGGTTTCGAAGGACCCCCAGAGCAGCCGCACCCGCGGATCGGCCAGCGCGCCGGCGACTCTCGCCAATTGCTCGCGATTGGCGATGTTGGGGCGTTCGTAGCGTCCTGCCGGCACGTTGAACGCGCCCTGAGCGTTGACGCGAAACAGTCCATTGAACCCGGTGCGATTGAGATAGATCAGCATCGCCGCCAGCTCCGGGGTGTAGGCGATGCGGCCATCGCCGCGCCGCAGGCGATCCCGTTCCGGATTGAACCGCCCATCGCGCACGGCGTAATACTGTTTGCGGCCGTCGCGGGCGTGGCCTTGCGCGAGCTGTTCGAGTGCACGTGTCACGGCTTCCGGCGAGTCGCGTACCGTCTCGTGACCGCCGATCAGATCCGCGTTCGAGTCGATCAGGACGGCGTCGTGGCCGGCGAGGCGCCCGGCGCCGTAGAGATCGAAGAAGACCGCTCCGCTGCCGAAGAACGGCTCGATGTAGCGCCCGAACGCCGCCGGATAGTGCTGGCGCAGCTGCGGCAGCAGTTGACGCTTGCCGCCGGCCCATTTCAACAACGGACGGATTGGCGCATTTGCCAATCTCGTCATCGGGTCATTGATTGAGCGATTGCGTTCAATGCTCACAACTCAATGACCAGATGACCAGATTTCCCAATGACCCAATTCGCGATCACAGTGTGGCGTCCCGTTCCGCCCACCACCAGATACCCAGCACTGACGCCAGCACTACGGTCGCGCCGAGATAGAGCGGCAGGGAAGGCGCGACGCGCCGCGCGAACGCCATCAGACGGCTGCCGAGAAACTCCACGGCTTGGTTACTGACTGTGGTCACGCCGCTCCGATCCACCAGCACCCAGATGCCGATCAGGAGCGCGAGCACGACGGCGCCGATCGCGAGGTTGAATCCGACGTCGAGGAACTGATCGCTTCGCCAGCGCGCCCGCCGCACCCGCGCCAGCGTTCGTGACGTGAACTGCGACGGCGCCGGCGGCGCCGGCCGTCGCTGCAGCATCTGTTCGAGCGCGCGGGCGCTGACCAGCGCCGCCGCGCAGTTCGGGCACGTGGACAGGTGCGCCGCCACGCGGCCGTCAGGCGCCAGATCGTTGGACGCGATCGCTTCCACCGCGTCGAGTGCTTCGTCGCAGAACACGGGATCCTTCTATTTCAGCTCTGTCTCCAGCAGGCGTCGCAGCTGTTGCTTCGCCCGATAGAGTTGGGTCTTGACCGTGCCGAGCGGCAACTGCAGGGCGTCCGCCAGATCTTCGTAGTTCACGCCCTTCAGATAGTGCGCCGCGATCAGCAGCCGGTAATTGGCCGGCAGCCGCGCCACCGCCTTCTCGAGGCGATCGCGAAGCTCGAGATCGCCGAACTGCCGATCCGAGCCCGACGGTGCCAGACTTGCGTGGCGGTCATCGTCGAGCGACACGCTGGGCCGCCCACGCGTGTGATCCTGCAGACACACGTTGGCGACGATCCGGTAGATCCACGTGGACAATCGCGCTTCGCCGCGAAAATACGGCAGTCCGCGGTGGATGCGCAGGAACACGTCCTGCGCGATATCCTCGGCGCGCGATCGATCCGGCACGGTCCGGGCGATCAGCGCGAACACCAGGTCCTTGTAGCGATCGACCAGCTCCTGAAACGCGTCCTCATCGCCAAGCCGGCAGCGCTCGACGAGGTCGCTCTCGTTGCCGTGGTCCATCCGCCCTCGTATTAGAGCACGCGGTCACGCGATTTGTTTCACGGCGGATACGTGAAACAATTCAGGATCGGTTCCAGTCTAATCTGTTCAGCCGAGTACTTTTAGGGGGCTCGATGGAGGCCAGCGACGTGTTTTACTCGCCTTTCGTGATTCCGATCGTCGCCATCGTCGGCGCCTTCGCCTACGCCATCATCCAGACGCTCGCGAAGTCGCGGGTCCGGGAGCTGGAAGTGCGCGAGCGGATCGCGATGATCGAGCGCGGCCTCGTGCCGCCACCCGAGGTCGATCCGCGCGGCTTCGACCGGGCCATGAATCTGCTCGAGCGTCGTGGCACCGGACGTCACCGTCGGGCTGGAATCACCCTGATGGGCGTCGGCTTCGGCCTGATGGTCATGATTGGCTTTGCTGGCGGCGAGCCCGGCGCGGCGATCGGGGTAGGTGGATTTCTCGTCATCATGGGCGCCGCCTTTCTCGTCAACAGCCTCTTCGAAAACCCTGTCGATCGGCCCCTGGCCGGACCGGGAACGTTCACCTCGCCGCCGCCCCCGCCGCCTCGTCCGGTCGATCCAGTTCGCCACGACTGAGGTCGGAACCGACACACGCCCGGTTTCCATACCGATACAACCCCTCCCGGCCGATAAGATCATCGGCGTCCGCCGCCAGGTCTCACTCTAAAGCACTGATCTCTATACGCTTGTAAGGTAGTACCGCGCCATGGTTACCGGGGTGGCTCCTGCTGGCGATGTATCGGCTAAGATTGGCGCCGGTATCGGTATTGACACATAGCGTCGTTAGTGGCATATTAAGTCGTTCAATGTCATTTTCGAGCCGTGCATGTCTCGATACCGTTCCCGTCGCTCTGTGACTGACGGGGCGGAGCTGTACCCATCACAGTTTTCAAAGAAGTGAGTTATGCCAGATTCCTTGATGCTCGCGGATGTCCGCGCCTCGCGCTTTGTCCGACCCGGCGACGGTGCCGTGGAACTGACCGGACGGTCCCCGGCGATCACGCGCGTGCAGGAACTCGTCCGTCGCGGAGCGGTGCTCGAAGGTGGCGCCCTGATCACCGCGGAGCCCGGGGCCGACGCGGCGTCCGTGGCGCGCGAATTTCACCTGCGGAGCCGTCATTCGAACGCGCCCTACGTCGTGGTCGAATGCGACGCCAGCGATCCTGTTGATGTCGACCGTCTGCTTTTCGGCCTGCCGCCGACGGACTCCGCGACTGACCTCGAGGCCGTTTCGAGCGACTGCTCTATCGCTGCCGCGCGCGGCGGCACGCTGTTCCTGCAGAACGTGACCGAACTGCGAGCGTCGGCGCAGGCGCAGCTGGCGCGCGTCGCCCGCGACGGCGAAGTCCGCATCGACGGCGCTCCGGTTGCCACCGCGCTGAGGATTGTCGGCAGCGCCGCGCCCGGCATCGAAGCCGAAGTGCACGGCCACCGCTTCCGCAGCGATCTCTACCGGCGGCTCTCGATGGTGCGCATCGACCTGCCGCCGCTCCGCGATCGCCCCGATGATGTGCCGGCGCTGGCGATGCGTCTACTGAACGACACCTGCGCCGCTCAGGGCCAGCCCGTTCGCACGTTCACCCAGACTGCGCTCGCGCTGCTCGGGGCGTTGAACTGGCCCGGCAATCTGGCGGAGCTGCGTGGCGCGATCGAACGGGTCCTGTCGGAGACGCACGACGACGTCATCCAGATCGAACACCTGCTGCCGGCGCTGCAGCTCGAGCGCGCGCGGGCGCCGTTCGTGCCGAGCGGGAACCTGCGCGATGCGCGGCTGCGATTCGAGCGTGACTACATCGCGTCGGTCCTGCAGCACCACGGCTGGCGGATGGCCGCCGCCGCACAGACACTCGGGATTCAACGTCCCAACCTGTACCGCAAGGCGCGGCAGCTCGGGATCCCGCTCGCGCGTCTGTCGGAATAACGTTGCCGGCGGCAGGTAAACATCGAATCATCGGGAAGCGAAGAATCGAATGATCGGGAAGCGAAGAGCAGTCATGAAGTTCATCACCGCGTTGTTCACCGCCGTCCTTGCCTTGCCGCTGCCTGCCGCTGCCGGCCAGGTGGTTAAGACGCCATACAAACCCGATTTCGCGATTCCCGCCGGTGACACGCAGACGCCGGCGCCGGCGCCGGCACCGGCCACACAGCCGGGCGCCAACTACGTCATCGGTCCGCAGGACCAGATCTCGATCACCGTCGTTGACGAAGCGGATCTCACCGGAAAATTCCGCGTCGACGGCGACGGGATGTTCTCCTATCCGTATCTCGGCCGCGTCGCCGCCGCCGGCCTGACGCTCAACGAACTGCAGATCCAGCTGACCAAGCAGCTGCAGAACGGGTATCTCAAGAGCCCGCAGGTTCGGGTCGAGATGGACATCTACAAGAGCCAGAGCGTGTATGTCATCGGCAAGGTCCGCACGCCCGGCAAGGTTCAGATGACTGGCACGCAGATGACGCTGCTCGAAGCACTCGCGCTGGCGGGCTCGCCGACGGCGGACGCGGCGAACGAAGTCATCCTGGTCCACCCGAAGAAGCCGAACACCGCCGGCACCACGCCGGCGCTCGACGCGACCGCTGGGAACGAGGAGATTCGCGTCAATCGCCGCGACCTCGAACTCGGCCGTGTGGGCCAGGACGTGGTTCTGCGCGACGGCGACATCATCAACGTTCCCGAGGCGCAGCGTTTTTACATTCAAGGTCAGGTGCGGAATCCAGGCAACTACGTGCTCGAACCGGGGATGACCATCGAGCAGGCGATCGCTCTCGCCGGCGGCCTGACCGAGCGCGGTTCTACGCGAGGGCTCGCCTCCACCAGAATGGTCAACGGGAAGCGCACCGAGATCCCGCTGAAGCTCGAAGACAAAGTGCAGGCCAACGACACCATTCAGGTCAAGCAGCGTCTGTTCTGATGTCGGCGGTTTCTTCAACGATCGGCCGCGAGGACGCGCATCACGTGCTGCGCGTCCTCGAGCCTCACACCGGCTGGGTGCCGATTGGTTGGAGCGAGTTGTGGGAGTACCGCGAGCTGCTCGGGTTTCTCGTCTGGCGCGACGTCAAGGTCCGCTACAAGCAGACAGTGCTCGGCGCGGCCTGGGCGATCCTCCAGCCGTTGTCGACGATGGTGATGTTCACCTTTTTATTCGGCCGCCTGGCGAAGATGCCGTCGGATGGACTGCCGTATGCGCCGTTCGCCTTCGCGGCCCTGATTCCCTGGACGTTTTTCTCGAACACCGTCTCCAGCTCCGCCAACAGCCTGATCGGCAATACCCACCTGATCAGCAAGGTCTACTTTCCACGTCTGCTCGTGACTATCTCGTGTCTCGGCACCGGCCTGGTCGACGCGCTGGTGGCACTCGTCGTGATGTTCGGCATGCTCGTCTGGTACCGCGTCGGTCTGACCTCACATGTCGTCTTCCTGCCGGTGTTCATTGCGCTGACAGCGGCAGCGTCGCTCGCGATCGGCGCGGCCCTCGCGGCGCTGTGCGCCGTGTATCGCGACGTGCGTTATGTGATTCCCTTCCTGTTGCAGCTCGGCATGTTCGCGTCGCCGGTGATCTACCCGGTGCACTTCGTACCGGCACGCTGGCAATGGATCTTTTATCTGAATCCGATCGCGGGCGCCATCGACGGGTTCCGCGCCTCGCTGCTCGGACTGCCGTTCAACGTTCCGGCCATTGCCACGGGGTGGGCGGTGACGATCGTGAGCGGCTGGCTCGGGCTCGCTTACTTCCGCCGTATCGAACGACGCGTCGCCGACCTGCTCTGAGTCCTGTTCCGCATGCTGCCGGCCATCCGCGTCGAACACCTGTCCAAGCGCTACCTGCTTGGCGAGCGTCAGGTCCAGCGCGACTCGTTGCGCGAGCTGATGACCGACGTGATCAAGGCACCGCTGCGGCGCCTGAAACGTCTCCGCGGCACCACCGACGATGGCTGGTTCTGGGCCCTGGACGATCTCGCCTTCGACGTTCAGCATGGCGAGATTGTCGCCGTCATCGGGCGCAACGGCGCCGGCAAGAGCACGCTGCTCAAGCTCCTCAGCCGCATTGCCGAGCCGACCCGCGGGCGCATCGAGCTGCGGGGGCGCGTCGCCAGCCTCCTCGAAGTCGGCACCGGCTTTCATCCGGACCTGAGCGGTCGCGAGAACGTGTTCCTCAACGGCGCGATCCTCGGTATGGGCCGCCGGGAAATCCGTCGCAAGTTCGACGACATTGTCGAGTTTGCCGAAGTCTCCCGTTTCATCGATACGGCGGTGAAGCACTACTCGAGCGGGATGTATTTGCGTTTGGCGTTCGCGGTCGCCGCGCATCTGGACGGCGAGATCCTCCTGGTGGACGAAGTGCTGGCGGTTGGCGACGTCGCCTTTCAGCAGAAGTGCCTTGGGAAGATCCAGGACGTCGGCCGCGGCGGCAGGACGGTCATGTTCGTCACTCACAATATGTCCGCAATCTCGGCGCTGTGCACGCGCGCGCTGGTGATGGCGGGGGGGCGTCCGGTGTTCGATGGGGCGGCAGCCGACGCGGTTCGGCACTACTTCGAGACCAACCTCGCCGACTCCGCAGCGACCTGGGATCTCGCCGGGGTGCCGCGCAAGATGGCCGATCTCGCCACGCTCGTCCGCCTGGACCGCATGGCGACAACCATGGCCCGCGCGGACGGATTTCGCTTCGGCGAGCCGCTTCGATTCCGGCTGGAGTTCAGCAGTCAGGTCGTCCTCGAGTCGATGGCCTGCGCGATCGGCATCGACGACCTCTACGGTGCGCGCGTCGTGACCTTCGACTCCAGGCGTGAGGGCGTCCCGATTTCGACGGTTGCCGGCGGACGCTACGCGATCGATCTGACGATCCCCTCGTTCGGCTTGTTGCCCGGACGGTACCTGCTGTCGGTCAGCGTGTACTCAGGCGGGCAGTATCACGACTACCTGGTGCACTTCGGCACCATCTCGATCGCGCCGCTCGACCACGAGGATGGCAGCTACGTCGATCAGACCCCGGGGCTGGGTCCGATTCAGGTGCCGTCGTTGTGGCAGGTCAACGCGCTGGAGCCCGCACGCACCGCCTAGGATGTCGCTCTCTCATCTGCGCTGGCGCCTCCGGAAGGCACGGGCTGATCGCGCCGATCGCGGCGAGCGCAGCTTCACGTATACGCACCGGTCCGCCGGGCGTTTCGTCTACCACCCGTCGGACTGGATTTCGCGCCGGATGTTTCTGTACGGCGACTTCGAGGGAACCGAATTGCGATTCGCCCGCGAGCATTCGAAGCCGGGAACACTCGTACTCGACGTCGGCGCCAACATCGGCCTCTACACGGCCACCTGCGCGCGCGCGGTCGGGACGAGCGGCCAGGTGATTGCCGTCGAACCCGGCCCGAACACGTTTACCAAGCTCACCACAACCTGCGCACGCCTCGGCCTCGCGAACGTTCAACTCGTGCAGGCCGCCGCCGGTCCGGTCAATGGCACGGGCCGGCTGGTGACGAGCGATGCCAATCATGACGTGCACCAGCACCTGGTCGATGCGCGCACCGAGGCGGCGACGACGACCACGCCGGTGGCGCTGGTTCGCCTCGACGATCTCTGCGGCGATCGGGCCGAAGCGGTGGCGCTGATGAAGATGGACGTCGAGGGTCACGAGCCTGGCGCGTTGGCCGGCGCCGAACGAATCCTCGCGAACGGCCACGCGGCACTCGTCGTCGAATTCCTGGCGTCGGCGCTGTCCGCGGCGGAATCTTCCAGCAGCGAGTTATGGGCTCTTCTGTCCCGCACCCATCGATGCACCGGCGTCATCGCGCAGGATTCCCGTGCGCTGCCGCCCGATCTCGCTAGTATTCTCGGTCGAGACGACGAACCGTTCAACACGTTCTGGTTGCCGAATTGACAGCGTGGCTGTCGCGGCCGGGACTTGGCCCGGCGAGGAGTCGACGTGGCGCTGCGTGACGTTGCGCGCAGTGCGCTGATCGCGAGTGGATTGCTGCCTTCGCGTTATCTGTGGCGCAATCCATTCAAGATCGTCGAGTACGGCGCGCTGACGGACGGGCTGAACATCCGGCCGACCGACGCCATTCTGGATGTTGGCTGCGGCGGCGGACCGCAGGACCTGCTGCTGGCCAGGCGCGCCGAGCGGGTTGTTGGCATCGACGTGTCTGCGAGCGAGATCGCACGGGCCCGCGGCCTCGCGGCGGTCTACGCGCGCGGTCGCGCTCTGGAGTACCGGTGCACATCGATCGAGCGCGCCGGCTTCAGGAGCGGCGAGTTCGACAAAGTCGTCAGCTTCTCGGTCTTCGAGCACATCGCGAACCGCGACACCGTTCTCGACGTGATCGCCGATGTCCTGAAGCCCGGCGGCGTGCTCCGCATGAGCGTGGACAGCATGGCTACGCTGACCGACCCGGTGCTGATCGCCAAACATCGCGCCGACGCCTCTGTGCTGACCTATTTCACGCCGGCCGAGATCACGGCGATGCTGGAGCAGCGCGGATTCCGGGACATTCATCTGTGGGCGCTGTTTCGCGGTCCGTACGCGCTGCGAGAGTTCGAAGGCGCGATCGAACGCGGCCACCGCTTCGATCGTTATCGAAAGTTCGGGCCGCTGGTCCGGCTGAGAATCGAGGAGGCGACCGTTCCGCCTGGCGAGGTCGGGCTGTTCCTGTGTGTCAGCGCGACCATAGCCAACCGCCGCGAGGCGTCGCAGGCGTGATGGGCGCGTCGAAGTCGATCGCATTCGTCGTATCCCATCCATACGTGGATGCCGTCGCCTGCTTTCGCGAGCCAATTCGTGCCCTTGCCGATGCCGGCTGGCAGGTGGACCTCTACACCAGAGTGTCGCCGATGCACGGCGCACCGATTTTCCCCCACCCTCGAGTGCGGCTGGTGCCGATCGACGTCAGCCTCTCGAGCACCGTCGCGCTGGTGGCGGGCCTGGTGCGCCAGCGGCCCCGCTATCAGTGGATCGTCGCGCCGCCGCAATGGAGCCTGCATTACGCGAGCGTTGCGGCGAGGGTCATCGGCGCCGGCCTGGTCTGCATTTCGGACGAGCTGATGACCGAGGCGGAGGCCACCACCCCGGCACAGAAAAAGTGGAAGGCGCGCGAACGCCGCGCGCATCAGCGTTGCACCTTCACCATCGCGTTGAGCGAGGAACGTGCGGCGTTCATTCGCGCTGAGAATGAGCTGGGCGACGCCCACCAGATGTTCGTCGTGCCGAACTCGGCGCCAGGCCCGGCGGTCCGGCTGCGCAGTCGCTACTATCAGGACACGCTCTGCCTCGATCCGAGCCAGTTCGTCGTTCTGCATTCCGGCAGCTGGGGGTGGCAGCGCGAATTCAACGCCGTGACCGACGTGGCCGACGAATGGGACCACGACGCGGTGCTGGTATTTCAAGGACGTTTGAAATCCGAGCCCCGGGGCGAGTCCGGTCACCGAGTGCATTTGTGCGAGACCATCCTTCCCTCAGGACTCCTCGACTACGCGACCTCGTCGGCCGACGTCGGATTGGCGTTGTATTCGACGCGCGACGTCGGGCACGGGCAGATCGGCACCGCGGCGGGCAAGATTGCGCTCTACATGAAGAACCAGTTGCCGGTGATCGCGACGGCGCAGCCGTCGCTGGAGTGGATCGAACGCGACGGTTGCGGCGTCTGCGTCACCGACACCGCGGGTATCCCGGATGCGGTGCGGCGTGTCCGACGAGACTACGAGGGCTATTGCGCGCGCATTCCACGAGTCTACGACGCACGCTGGAATTTTACGCGGGCCTTCGAACCGGTGATGGCGCGACTCGAGCAGAGGGCCTGATGCCGTCCTATCGACTGAGGTTCGCGCTGCTGACTTCGCGGAGTCTGGTGTGGGAGGCGACGACCCGCAGCCGACGCCTCGACGATGTGATCGACCGCCTGAGCGCGAATGGAGCTCGACTCGCCGTGTTTCACCAGGGCGGCATCGGCAGCGGCATCATGATGGGTCCGCTGTTGCAGGTGATGCGGCGGCAGTGGCCACACGCGGCGATTGATCTGCTGTCTCAGCAGCCGCAGGACGGCGATGTGCTGAAGTCGGTCGGCCTGATCGAACGTCACCATGTCGTGAGCGCCGGGCGCGACTGCGAGACCGAGGCGTTCGATGCCCTGTTGTCGGCATCGCGAACCTACCACGGCGATCGACTCGTCCATGCGGTGCCGGCGAACGTGAAGATCGGCTTCCGGCACCAGGTCGGCTGGCATACCTCGAGCCGGCTGTTTCACGACATCGCCATGACGATCGATCCTCGACGCCACGAATGCGAGCAGGACCTGACACTGCTCGCGCCGCTGCTTGGTGGCCAGCCGATGCCGGCAGTCCCACGGACACTCCTGGGAGTGACCCGGGCGAGCGGTGTCCCGCAATCGCGACCGCGGGTGTTCGTCCATGCCGGAAGCAGTGCCGGCATGTCGTGGAAACGCTGGCCGCCGGAGAAATTCGCGGAGGTCATCCGGCAGCTTCGCGAGCGGTTCGACGCCCAGGTCACCATGGTCAGCGGTCCGGACGAGCGTGAGTGCGCCGCTGAAATTGTCGGCCTCCTGCCGCATGGCGCGGTCGATCAATTCGCCCCGGACTCGATCGTGGCGTTATTCGCGGCGTTGCGCGACGTCGACTGCGCGATCTCGAACGACGGCGCGTTCATGCACCTGGCCTGTGCAGCGGGGACGAACGCCGTGGCCATCTTCGGCGGTACCGATCCGGCCTTCTGCGGGCCATGGGCGGAGCCCCGGCATTTCCGGGTCGTGCGGGCCGATCTTTCCTGCAGTCCGTGTTACCGGCCATACAGCGGGGCGCTGCAGTGCACGAACCCGAACCGGCTGCAATGTCTCTCCGAAGTCACACCGGCGCTGGTGATGAATGCGGCGGGCGAGCTGCTTGGGTCGACCATCGCTGCTTGATGATGTCGTTGCCGCCCTTTTCGTCCTGTGTTCTGGTGCTCAACTACAACGGGCGCGAGCATCTGGAGGAGTGTCTCGGATCCGCGGTCGCCGCTGCAGCCGAGGGCGTCGGCTGCCGGGTCGTGCTGGTCGACAACCGAAGCACTGATGACAGCGTGGCGTTCACACGCGAGCGATTCCCGATGGTGGAAATCGTGATTGCCCCGATCAACGACTTTCTCTTCACTCTGAACGGCGTGGTCCGTGCCCGGACCGAAGAGATTGTGGTCATCGTCAACAACGACATGCGCTTCGATCGGCAGTTCGTCGCGGCGTTGCTGCCGCATTTCGACGATCCGAACGTGTTCGGCGTCGGTGCCGCGATTCGGACATGGGACGGCGCAGCCGACACGGTCGGACCACGCTGCGCGCGCCTGACGTTCTGCTGGTTCTACAAGTGGTGGGAGCTGGATCGGCAGGAACCGGCGGAAACGCTCGAGGCGTCCGGCGGAGCCGCGGCCTATCGGCGCAGCATGTTCGTCGAACTTGGCGGGTTCGATCCCCTGTACCGGCCCGGTTACTTCGAGGACATGGACCTCTCGTACCGCGCCTGGATGCGTGGCTGGGCAGTCCACTACGAACCGGACAGCAAGTCGTTCCACAAGATCAGCGTCAGCATGGTGAGGCGGCTCGGCGAAGGTGGCAAGCTGCGGCTGCTCTACCGCAATCACATTCTGTTCACTGTCAAGAATGTCGGCGGCGCCGCCTTCCTGTTCGGATTCCTGGTGCTGCTGCCGATGCGTGCGCTGAGGCCGCTGCTACGAGGCGACACCGTCCCGCTTGTCGGCTTTCTGCGCGCGCTGCCGTTGATGCCGCGCGCGTTGGTGGCCCGGTTCAGGCGCACGTCGCAGGTGCTCGACGTGGCGCGTTTCAGTCGGGTCCGCCCGGTTGCCGCCGGTCGAGTGACGACCAGCCCGCTCGGTGTTGCCGGGCAGACTCGATGACGACAATCACCGAGTGTCCCGGGTGCGGCGGCCAGCGGTTTCGCCCTTTCTCGTTCACGGTCGAGGCCGAGCGCGGGCGCGACATGCATTACGCACAGACCCGCTGTCTCGACTGCGATCTGGTGTTCAGCAACCCGATGGCGGAGCCGGCCGAACTGGAGCGATTCTACGGTTCTTCGTACTACGAAGATCACGAGATCGAATTCAACCCGTCTCGCCCCGATCTTGAAGACGTGATTCGAGCCCGCGGCCGGCGCGAGGCCGAGGGATTGCGCGGCTCAGTGCTGCCGTATAAGACGGGCGGGATGTTCTTCGAGATTGGCGCCGGCTTCGGCGGGATGCTGGACGGCGCTCGTCAGTTGGGCTTCGAGGTCGCCGGAGTGGAGCCGTCAGAGCAGGCCGCACGGTTTGGCCGCGAAGTGATGGGCCTCTCCGGCCTGCGCCATGGACTATTCGACGCCCGCGACTGGCCTGCCGCGTGTTGCGACGTGATGTATTCGTACATGGTGATCGAACACGTGTTCGACCTGCACCAGTTCGCCGGCGACATCTACGCATTGTTGAAACCAGGCGGAATCGCGGTGATCGGTACCGAGAATCATCACAATGTCTGGGTCGTGCTTCGTCGGCTGCGCAGCTGGTTGAAAGGCCGGCGGCTCCCCGAATTCCAGACCGCGACCCATCACACGTTCTATTTTTCCGGCCGGAGCCTGTCGCGGCTGATGACCAGGCACGGGCTCGAAGTGATTCGCTGCTGGGTCTATACCCCATCGCTGGCGGACAAGTTGCCGCGCTATCGATTTCGCAGCTGGCGATCGAAGCTCGCGTTTTACGCGCTGCACTACGCCGATGTGCTGACCGGACGCGGTGGTCGCGTGCTGGTCTGGTGTCGAAAGCCGTCGTGAGGGCGAGGGCGGTACCGGCGTCATGTTGAAACCGCTGAAGCGTGCGGCGCGTGCGGTTGCGCCTGAACCGATCCGGCATCTCTGGGGCACGGTGGTGGCGCGGGCCAAGGGGCGAAGCGCCCGCCGCGCGTTCGAGTCGCTGCCTTCCGACGCGCCCGGGCAGTACCCTCGAGCCGCAGGTCCTCGAGGATCTGATGGGTCGCGGATACGAGGCGCCGGCGGTGATTCGGTACGACCCTGATGGCCTGGCGTTGAGAGCGGTCGAGAAAGTCGAGTGGCTCACACGTCATGTGCCGATGGACCGCGTCCGCTCCTGCGTCGAGCTGGGCTGCTACGACGGGATGGTGCTCGCCTCGCTCCGCGGACACTATCGCGGCATTGCCGCGTTCGGGGCAGATCGATTGACCGGGGGCATCGATCCGCGCGCCCGTGCAGCCGGCGTCTGTTTTCTCCAGACCGACGCGTCGCAACTGGCCTTCACATCAGCCTCGCTGGATCTGGTCTATTCGTTCGCGGCGTTCGAACACTTCGCCGATCCGGCTGCCGCGGTCGACGAAGCGTGGCGCGTGTTGCGACCCGGCGGTCATCTCTATTTGTCGTTCGGCCCTGTCTACACCTCGCCATTCGGCCTGCACGCCTATCGTCAGATTCCCGTGCCCTACTGCCACTACCTTTTTTCCGACGCGGTGCTCAGGGCCTACGCCGCCGGCAAGGGCCTTCCGACCGCGTGGCCTTACGTCAACGGCGTCACCATGACCGAATACCGCCGCATCTTCGCCGACCGCGCGTCGCGATTTGATCGGCTTTACTATCACGAGCATCCAACCGGTGCCGTCGGCGCGGAGTTCGTCACACGATACCCGGCGTGCTTCCGCGCTCGCGTGCCGGCCTTCGATGAACTCCTGGTGTCCGCGGTTGAGATCTGTCTTCGAAAGCGATGACCCGTTCGACGCCGGCGTTGCTGACCGGTTTCATCCTCCTGACTCTCGCCATCGCGGGAACACAACTTCTCGTGTTCGCCGATTCGCAGCCCGGCGCCGATTCGATCGCGTACTTCGAGCTGGCTGACCAGATTCAACGGGTCGGATACGCGGCGGCGCTTCCGCTGCACTGGTCGCCCCTGTATCCACTCTACGTGCTGGCGGCGCGTACCCTCGCCGGCCAGACGATGGCGACCGAGGCGCACGTCACGTTGGTCGCCGACGCTGCGCTGTTGATTGCGCTGTGCGCGATCGTCGGCGCGGCCTACGCATCGCTCGCCCGGCGCTGCTTTCCGGACCGGCGCGACGCGGCTCTGGCATGGCTGGCGTGCGGGTGCGGCCTCGCCTTGTTCTTCGGGTTCGGCGTGCTTCGCGTGGGCCTTCGCATGCCCGATGCGCTGGTGACGTGCCTCACGACCCTGGTCCTGTGGGCGTGGTGTCGTGCAATCGGCGACGATCTTCATCCGGGATGGGCCGGGCTGGCCGGAATCTTGAGTGGTTCCGCGTTTCTCGCGCGCGCGAATCTCCTGCATTGGTCACTCGTCGCGGCCGCCGCGGCGTGCGTGTGTGCGCCTGGCGTGCGTCTGGCGAAGCGCTGGATGGCGTACGGTGCATTTGCGCTCGGACTGCTCGCGATCGTCGGCCCGCAGGTGTACGCCTTGTCGTCGGCTCGTGGCTATTTCACGTTAGGCGAATCAGGGAAGCTGGTCTTCGCGGAGACGTACGGCGCCGTCTGGCCGAATGGCCAGTCGTGGCCGGTAGTCGCGAGCGGCGGTGACGTCCGCGTGTTCACCGACGCCCGCGACCTCAACTTCCCCGGCTTCTACGAGCCGGGTCGCGAGTACGACGATGCGATCGTGCCGTTCCGGATGACGAAGGCCATGCTGGCGGTCGCGCGTTCGGTCAGGGCCACGTTGTTCGGTTACTGGTCGCCGTCGTTCGCACTGTTCTGGCCGTTGCTGTGGGCGGTCTGGCCGCCGATCATGTTTGGCGTTGGCGTCTTCGACGGCGACAACTCGTCGCCGCATCGACAGTTGCGGCGTCGCCTCAGCGTGTTCCTCGTTGTCTGCGGGGCGGCAGGCGTGGCGATGCATCTCGTGAGTTTTTCGCTCGGCTACTACCTTCCGCCTTATCTGATTCCGCTGTTGATGGGAATCTACCTCGCGATGGTGGCCGGCTCGATTGACGATCCCATCCCGCACGCTCAGCGCCGGCGGGCAGCCTGGATCGTCGCGTCCGGATTCGCGATCGCGGCGGTACTGACTACCGCAAGCGGCTTGCGGCGCTCTGACGAGCGCGCCCGGTTCGAGGCGCTGGAGGATTCCGAAGCGCTCGCCGCGGCCTTGGAGGGTCTACCTGGCGGTGGCGGGCGGCACCGCATAGCCGTTGCGGGTACGTGGCTCGGCGTCTACGCGATTCGTTTGTCCAACAGTCAGGTGACGGCCGACATTCCGGATCCTGCCGTGCTGCGCGATCCCGATCGAGCCCGACGCGCCATCCGCGCTCTTCGCGATCGAGGCGTCGTGGCCATTCTGCAACCGCGTTCGCGCCTGTTACCAGGCGATCCGTTGGTGTGGATGGCCGTCAGCAATGAATGGGCATTGGCAGATATCCGGGACGTGCCAATCGTGGCCGGCGTGCAGCGATGAGAGTGCTCGTGCTGGAAAACGAGACGACCTCCCGGCGTGGTGGCCAGGAATTGAGCCTTCTCGATGTCTGCGAAGGGCTCGCCGCGCGCGGGCACTCAATCGTTCTGGCCTATGTGGCCTCCGGCGATCTGCTGCCTCGCTACGAGCGCTTCTGCGAACGTATCATCCGGGTCCCTACGTATTCGATCGATCGCAGCAGGACGATGGCATCGGCCGCCGAATGGATCACGTCGCTGTGGGCGGTCGGTCGATCAGCACCTGACGTCGTCTACGCCAATCAGTATCAGGACAGTCTCCTTGCGGCAGCGGTCCGGCGCCTGCTGATGATCCCATTCGTCTGCCACCTGCGTCTGCCGCCACCCGATGTCTTCTGCGGTCAGTTCCGGGTCGGCATGGGGCAGGCCTCGCGCCTGATCGCCATTTCAGAACAGACGCGTCGCGACTGGATTGCGCGTGGCTTTCGAGCTGACGCGATCGATCTGGTCTACAACGGTATCGACGTAGCGCGTTTCGACGAGGGGGAAGATCGGTTGGTGGCGCGTCACCGGCTGAACCTGCCGGCCGAGTCGTTCATCGTCACCTACGCCGGGCGTCTCCATCCGGCAAAGGGCATCGAAGTCCTGCTCGAGGCCTTCGGCCTGATTGCGCGTGACCGACCCAGCCGCCTTGTCATCGCCGGACCGCCGTTGCCGATCCTCGACGCCGCAGGAAATCCGCGCGACTACGTGGCGGAGTTGCGGGCGCATGCGAATACCCTCGGAATCGCCGACGCCATGACCTGGATCGCGAATCAGGGCGACATGCCGCGGCTGTTGCGTGCGAGCGACCTGACCGTTCTTCCGAGCCTCTGGTCGGAACCGTTCGGCCGGATCGTGATCGAGTCGATGGCGTGTGGAACGCCGGTCGTCGCCAGCCGCGTCGGCGGCATCCCCGAGATTCTGACCGGAGAGTTTGCCGACGGTCTGTTCGACGCCGGGGATGTCGTAGCTCTGGCGTCACGCATGACCAGTCTTGCGGACTGGCAAACCGGCGATCCGACACTCGGTCAACGCGCTCGTGCGCATGTCGTGAGTCGTTTCACGCTCGACCGAACGGTCGAAGGCATCGAGCGCTCGCTGCTGACGACGGTCGCACGTTTTGGTCGGCGCCCGGTGGTTCGTGTCGTGGAGTCCCGGATTCACTGAGATGCGGGTCTGTCTCGTCTCGTCGGTACACCCGTGGATCAACCCACGTCTGGTCAAGGAGGCGGACTGGCTCGTTGCTCACGGTCACCAGGTTCACGTCGTCACCAAACGCGTGCACGCGTGGTCCGACGGTCCGGACGAATCGTTGCTCGCTGCGAAGGCCTGGAGCGCGACCCGCGTCAATCTGTTGAGGCACCATCGCGAGGGACGTCGGCGCTGGCTGGCTACGGCGCTCCACAGCGAGTTGGCCCTGCGCGCTTTCGAGTGGACCGGCAATCGTCGGCTTGCTGAGGTCGGCTACTACCGCGGCTTCTCTGAAGTCCTGAGCGCCGCTGTGGATACGTCGGCCGACGCCTATATCGCGCACACGCAGGGTGCGTTGCCGATTGCCGCGCGCGCCGCGGCGGTTCGGGGCGTTCCATTTGCATTCGATTGCGAGGATCTCCTCGCCGAAGAAGCCGCCGACGGACTGCAGCGACCGCGTCAGCGACGTGCCATTCTCGAGATCGAGCGGACCTATCTGCCGCTCGCATCCTATGTCACCGCCACGTCTCAGGCGATGGCCGAATATCTCCAATCACAGTACGGGCTCGCGAGACTGTTGGTCGTCCGCAATGTGTTCCCGCTTGCCGATCTGGACGGCGTTCCGGCACCGCGTCAGCGGCCATCGAAGCGAACGGTGGACCTGGTGTGGATCTCCGCCGCGATCGGCGCCGGGCGAGGACTTGGCGACGCCGTTCGCGCGCTCGCCTTGCTTCCGGATCACGTCCGACTCACCCTGTTCGGCCGCATGCTCCCGGCATTCGAAGCGGAGTTTTTTCGTCTGGTGCGCGACCGGGGTGTCGCCCATCGGGTCGCGGTTCACCCGGTGCTCGATCACGCCGCGATCATGCCGACGCTGGCGCACTTCGATGTCGGCCTGACGCTCGACTCGAACAATTGCCTGAATCGGAGCCTGACGATTTCGAACAAGGTCTATCACTACCTGCAGGCCGGCCTCGCGCTGGTCGCGACTGACACGCCGGGCCACCGCGAGGCGCTGGGACGCGCCCCCGGCGCCGGAGCGGTCTGCGCGCCAGGCGATGTGCCGGCGCTCGCGAGCGCGCTCCGAAGTTACGCGGGCGATCCTGACGTTCTGCTGAGCGCGAAAGAGGCGGCATGGTGCGCTGGTCAGACGCACGACAACTGGGATCGGGAGTCTGACGTCTTCCGCACCGCACTCGAGACGATGGCGTCGTGAGTAGAGTTCTTCTCGTGGCGCCCGAGTTTCCGCCCGCCAACACCGCCGGCGCCCATCGGCCGCGCCTGCTCGCCCGGCATCTCCCCGAGTTTGGATGGACACCCACGGTCCTGACGATCAAGCGCGAGGCGATCGAAGGTCCCCTCGATCCGATGCTCGAAGAGCTCGTCGATCCGATGCTCAACGTCATCCGCACGAGCGCGCTGCCGGTGCGGCCGATTCGGGTCATCGGCGATATCGGCATCCGATCGCTGTGGCACCACGCCCGCGCAATCAGCGCTGTGGCCGGCCGAGGCGAGGCCGACGCGATCGTCCTGTTCGGCCCGCCCTGGTTTTCGTTCGCTCTTGGACCGCTGATGCGCCGCCGCTTCGGAACACCCTATGTGGTGGACTACATCGATCCGTGGATGTCCGACTGGACTGCGTCGCATCCGTTTCCGACCAAGGGATGGTTCTACCATCGAGCCGCGAAGGCGATCGAGCCTGTGGTGCTGCGATCCGCCGCTCACATCACCGCGGTCTCACCGGGATTTCTCGACGAGCTGAGGACGCGCTACCCGTGGCTCGACGGCGATCGGATGTCGGCGATGCCGTACGGCGCCGATCCCGACGACATGCAGGCCGCGGCTCGTCTGGGAATCGAACCGCCGGACTTCTCGGCGGGCGATGCGTTCAATGTGTGCTTCACGGGCGCCATTCAGCCCAGGGGGCAGGCGCTGCTCCGGGCGACGCTCACCGGTGTGCGCGCCTTGCGTGACAGCGGCTCGGCCGCCGGCCGCCGGGTTCGGCTGCGGTTCTATGGCACGAGCAATCTGACCTGGGGCCACGATCGACATGCGGTGCTCGATCTGGCGAGGGCGATGGGGCTCGGAGATGTCGTGGCGGAGACGCCGGAACGGATCCCGTATCTGCAGGCACTGGCGGTGCTCGCCGCAGCGGACGTCGTGGTGGTGATGGGCTCGTCGGCGGCGCAATACGACGCTTCGAAGTTATATCCAGCGCTCGTGTCGGGGCGGCCGATTCTCGCCTTGTGCCATCGCGAGTCCCGGATGCGGCGCGTGATGGAGGACACCCACGCAGGGTGCTGCGTGACGTTCGACACGGATGGCGACCTTGAAAACCGCGGCGACGAGATCGGTCGGGCGCTTGAAACACTGGCCGCGCGACCGCCGCGGCGACCCGATGCGACGGCGATAGAACCGTTTGGTGCGCGAGCGTCCGGCCGGCAGCTGGCGGCGATCCTCGATGGCCTCGCAGGCCGGCGCGCTAGGCGAGCATCGTGACCCAGAAGCTTTCGACGGGGATCGCCGACGGCGCGGTGGTGATCGCCGCTGGCGGATGGCACGACGATCAGCCCGGTGGCGCGACCAAGCTGTCCACCGACTTTGCGCGGTTTCTCGCGAGCCGCGGTCACCGTGTGGCGTACATCTGTCCCTCGCCGTCCGCCAATGGAACGGCACTGATGACAGAAGGCGTCGAGTTGCATCGTTATCCGTCGCCGTCCGCGCCCTCGCCCAGCCTGCGGAATCTGAAAGAACACTGGCGCGCGACGCAGCAGATCGCCATGCGTGTGACACGCGCGACACCGGTCAAGGCGCTCCTGGGCCATTCGCCGCTGCAGTATCTGGCCGCATCCGGGCGGCTTGGTCCTGACGTGCGGCGATGCTACGGTGTGCACTCGCCCTTCGAAGCGGAACTGCGCGAAGGCGCGACCGGCGTACCGACATTGAAACAGCGCACCTTCTGGCGCGGCGCACGCTGGATCGAGCGCCGGCTGCTTCAAGTCTCAGACGTCGTTCACTACGACTCGGCGTTCACGAAAAAGTACATGGAGGATCACTATCCGCAGGCGACTCGAGGGAAAGGCATCGTCTTGCCCGGTTGGGTGGACGATGGCCGGTTTCGTCCATCGTCGACGAACCGCGACGAGCTTCGGCGAAGGCTGGGCGCCCCATGGGTGGCTGGTTCTCCGACGTTCTTCACCCTCCGGCGTCTGGTTCCGCGTATGGGCCTCGACACGCTGCTCGAAGCCGCCGCGCAACTCGCAACGCGCGGGCGCAAGTTCCGCCTGGTGGTCGGCGGCGATGGTCCAGAGCGTCCAGCTCTCGAAGCGCAGACGGCAGCCTTGGGGATCGGCGATCGCGTTGCGTTCCTCGGCAGGGTTCCGGAGGAGGATCTCGTGGACGCCTTCGCTGCGGCCGACTGTTTCGTCCTCCCGACCCGTGCGCTCGAATGTTTTGGTCTCATCGTGCTCGAATCATTTGCCTGCGGCATACCGGTGGTCGGCGTCCCGGTCGGATCGATTCCCGAGGTGATGGGGCCCGACTGGCAGGCGTGGCTGGCGACCGACAACTCTGCGCCGGCTATCGCCGAGCGGATGGACGATGTGCTGAGCGGACGCTTGACGGCCGATCCGCGCGCGCTGCGCGCCCGGGCTGCCACGTTCAGCATGGCGGTGGTGGCCGAACGTCACGAACGCGTCCTGCTCGGCGGATCGCAAGAGGAGACCGTGCATGCCGCTCGTCGATGAGGCGTTGGTCCGCATCGGCCGGGCGATTGGAAAGCCGCCAGGATGGGAACGCGTGGTCCGCGCGCTGGCGCCGCCGTCGCGATTTGTCGGCGCTACACCCCGGCAGACTCCGATGCCGGACGGCTATCTCTTTCCGATCGACCCGGGAACGCTGATCGGCTGGCACGTGCGTTTTTTTGGCAGTTACGAGCCCGAGGTCCGCACACAGATCAGGCGCTGGCTGACCCCGGGAGGATGCGCGGTGGATGTCGGCGCGAACGTCGGCTGGCACGCGTTGCTGATGGCGACGGTCGTCGGGCCGGCCGGCCGCGTCTTTGCGTTCGAGCCCAACGACAGCACGCGCGAGCGTTTGAACGGCGGAATCCACGCCAACCACCTCGACCAGGTAGTCGTGGATTCGCGGGCGCTCTCCGATCGAATCGGAACCACCGGGTTTGCCGCGCCGAAGGCGGGTGAGTTCTGGGATGGGACCGGGCACATGACCAGCGCGACGGGCGACGGTCGCAGCGGCGGATCGGTCCCATGCGTGACGCTTGACCGGTTCGTCGTGGAGCGGAGTCTCGACCGCCTCGATTTCATGAAAATCGACGTCGAGGGCTGGGAGCTTTCGGTGCTGCGCGGCGCCAGCCATACGCTCGCCACACTCGCCCCGGCGATCGTTTTCGAGTACGACCCCGCATACGTGGCGAGATGCGGCGGGAGCGCCACCGATCTCAACGCGTGTCTCGACGCCGCCCATTACCGTCTGTTCATGCTCGATGCACGCCGTCCGCCCGCGCCGATCGCGCGGCTCGAGGACGTGGGCGGAAACATCCTCGCAGTGCCGCCGCGCCGGATGAGCACCGTATGAAGTCGCTCGCGATCGTCGCCTCGCATCCGGTCCAGTACCAGGTGCCGTGGTATCGCGAGCTGGCGACGATGACCGACCTCCGCGTCTTCTTCGCGCACCGGATCGGCGCCGAAGAGCAGGGCCGGGCCGGGTTCGGCGTGGCGTTCGACTGGGACGTCCCGCTTTTTGACGGCTACCAGTCCGAGTGGCTCGACAACGTCGCCTCGCGACCCGGCATCGACCGATTCTTCGGATGTGACACGCCAGGGGTCGCGGAGCGAATCAGCCGCGGCTTCGACGCGGTCGTGGTGAACGGCTGGAATCTGCGGTCGTACTGGCAGGCGATCTCCGCGGCCCATCGCACCGGAGTGCCGGTCATGGTGCGCGGCGATTCGCAACTCGTGACCGGGCGCGGCGGTCCACGACGCATGGTGAAGCGGCTGACCTATCCGCGGCTGCTGCGATCCTTCGACGCGTTTCTCACGGTGGGGCGCCGCAGCGAGGCCTACTATCGACATTACGGCGTCGCGGACGATCAAATGTTTCGATCGCCGCACTGTGTTGACAACGAATTCTTCTCAGTGGCTGCAGCCATCGCCAGGACGAACGACAGCAGCATCCGCCGCGCCGCCGGAATCGGCGACCGCGAGATTGTGTTCGCCCTGGTCGGAAAGCTGATTGCCAAGAAGCGCCCGCTCGACTTTCTCGCGGCCCTGGCTGAGGTGCGACGCGCCCATCCCGAGGTCCGCGGGTTGATCGTCGGCGATGGTCCGATGCGATCAGAGATCGAAGTGTTTCAGCGGGAGCACGACACCGGTAGTGTCCTGCTCGGATTCCTCAACCAGCACCAAATTGCCGCGGCCTACGTCGCCGCCGACGCGCTGGTACTGCCCTCTGACGGGGGCGAGACCTGGGGACTTGTGGTGAACGAGGCGATGGCGTGCGGCACGCCGGCGATCGTCAGCGACGCGGCCGGCTGCGGACCCGATCTCATCGACGAAGGCCGAACCGGCTTCATCTACCCGTGTGGCGATGTCCCGGCGCTGGCCCGGTGCATGGCGCGATTCGCTTCAGAAACGCCGACCGCGCGTGCGTCATTCAGCCGTTCCGCCCTCGATCGCATCGCACAATACTCCCCACATGCCGCCGCCGTGGGCGTCGTTAACGCCATGACCGCGCTGAGCTCCGGCCAGGTCGATCGCCGGTCACCGAATTCGAACCATGTCGACGCTGTTTCCTGACGCGCCGCGCACCCGGTTCCTCGAACTGACCAACGAGGAGTGGACGATTCTCCTGCTCGGCGCAACGGCCGTTGTGGCGTGGCTCAGCTTCGCGCGCGACGATGTCGGCCTGTGGCCCGGGCTCGGCATCGGCTTCACGGTCCTCGTCATTGGCCACCTCTGCCTCACAGCGCGACGATACGTTGCCTTTCCCGATCTGATCGCCGCCGCAGCGTGCCTGCAATGGATCATTGCGCCGTGGCTGTCCGAAACCTATCAGCCGAATCTGGTGACGTTCCGGATGCTGATACCGGCGGACGAATACCTGCGTTACGCTCTGCCGGCGACAGTGGCGTTGTGGGTGGGACTGCACCTGCCGGCCAGCCGCCGGCTGTCGAAGACGTGGGAGCTGCCGGAAATCGGATTCCTCAACCGCCGCGTGCAGCGCTCACTGGATCTCTTGATCGTCGCTGGTCTGGTCGCCGACTTCTTCGTGGACTATGCGCCGATCCAATGGGCATTCCTTGCCTACCTAATTTCGTCGTTCCGGTTCGTCGGCGCGCTCGGATGGATGGTGACTCGGACGCCGGGATGGCAGTGGCGGGTCGGGTTCGTGCTCGTGCACCTGACCGCGATTCAGAGTACCGGCGGCCTGTTCTATCTTGTGGTGCACTGGGGCGGCTACTTTCTGCTGGTCTACGCCTTCATGAAGCGCTGGCGCTGGCAGATGGCGGTGGCGCTGGTCGTGGGTCTGATTGGCCTCTCGCTTCTGCAATCGGTGAAACCCACGCTGCGGGTCTCAATCGCCGAACAGGAGGTTACCAGTCCGCTCGACTCGTTTCAGCGTCTGGCCACGCTGCTGTGGGAGCGCGTGCGAACCGGCCAGATCGTCGATCCACAAACCGATCCCGGCGATGCACTGGTCCGGTTCAACCAGGGCTGGATCATCTCGCGCATCATGAAGCACGTGCCCGACGAGCAGCCCTATGCGATGGGTCAGACCATCAGCGACGCTGTGCTCTTCTCGATCGTTCCGAGGTTCCTGGTGCCGAGCAAGCTGCAAGGCGCTTCCCAGAAGATCTTCACCTTGTACACCGGCACCGAGCTGATCGGTGGCACCCGCATGGGCCTCGGCATCATCGGCGAGTTCTACGCCAACTTCGGGCAATGGGGCGGAGTGCTCGGAACCTTCGTCTATGGCCTGGCGATCGGCTGCATCTTCTTGTTCTTTGCCGACCGGGCGCAAGGCAATCCCCTGTGGTGGGCGGTGGCCTCGACGGTCCTGCTGCCGAGCGTCGAGCCGGGCTTCAATCTCGAGGACATTCTCAATCACGTCGTGAAGGCAGCAATCGTGCTGCTGATCGCCTGGAAGCTGTTTCCGCCCATGCAGCGTCTGCTGGCGCCGATACCGCTGGACGACGAGTCGGACGATTCGTCTGACGACCACTACGATCCGGAAGACGACGACGCGTCGCCGTCGTTCGACGACGCCATTGCCAATCCATAGCGACGAGACGCCCGCGCGCGATGGCGCGGTGCGGGTGTGGCAGGTGTGCGAGAGCTTCGCCGCACCGTTCGGCGGCATCTCCGCCACCAGCGCGCAACTATCGAATCACCTCTCACGCGCGGGTGCCCGCGTCGTTGCGATCTCGCTCGACCAGGCCGGCGATCCTCGTCCGCGCTGGCCGCTCGATCCTGCCGTCGACGATGTTCGTGGCGCGGCAGCGTGGCCGGAACGCCTCGGGTACAGCGGCGAGCTTGGCGGCCGATTCGCGTCCCTGCCGGCACCTGACGTTGTCCATCTTCAGGGCCTGTGGCGCGCGCACTTCGCGCAGGCCGCGGGCTTCGCCCGTCGAAATGGCGTGCCGGTCATCGTCACCGTCCACGGCATGCTGCATCGTCCGGCGCTTCGCCAGCGAGCGCTGTTGAAGCGCGTGGGCCGCGTCGTGTTTCAGGATGAAGTGTTTCGGACGGCGCACTGCCTCCACGCGACGGCCGAAGCAGAGGCTGACGAAATCCGGTCGTTCGGCATCGACCGGCCGATTGCGATTATCCCCTGGGGCGTCGACATCCCTGAGCATGAGCCAGCGGATCGGCTGGAACCGGAATCGCCGGACCGGCCGCGCGTCGTGCTGTTCCTGGGACGTCTGCATCCGACCAAGGGGCTCGACCCGCTGTTACGCGCCTGGGCGCGCGTCATCGGGCGGTTTCCATCGTGGCGGCTCGTGCTCGCGGGATACGACGCCGGACACTATGCGGCGACGCTGAAGGCACTGGCAGGCGAACTTCGTCTCGGCGACTCGCTGCGAATCACCGGGCCGGTGGATGGGTCGGAGCGAGACCGGCTGCTTGCCGGCGCCGATCTCCTGGTCCTGCCGTCACCGTCCGAAAACTTCGGCCTGGTCGTGCCCGAAGCGCTGGTGCGCGGCGTGCCGGTGATCGCGACGCACGGGTCCCCGTGGGCGAGTCTGGAGGCGGAGAAGTGTGGCTGGTGGATTCCGGTCGGCGCCGACGCTCTGGCTGCCGCGCTGACCGACGCGCTCGGTCGGCCGTCAGCGACTTTGCACGCGATGGGCGAGCGCGGCCGTCACTTCGCGCGCCGGCGCTTTGCGTGGCAAACCGTCACCACGTCGGTGCTCGATCTCTACGCCTGGGTGCGCGGCCTGGCGCCTCGTCCGTCCTTCGTTCTGCCATGACCGCATGATTGTTCTCGGCGTCAACGCGTATCACGGCGACGTGTCGGCTGCTCTCGTTCGGGACGGCGTGCTAGTCGCCGCGGTCGAAGAAGAGCGGTTCAATCGGGTCAAGCATTGGGCCGGGTTTCCGCACGAGGCGATCCGGTCATGCCTGGCGATGGCCGGGGTGACGCCGGATCAGATCGACGGCTTCGGCATCTCGCGAAATCCACGCGCCAACTGGCTCCGTAAGGCGTGGTTCGTCCTGCGGCGCCGCCCGAAAGCGGCGATGGTGACCGATCGGGCCCGGAACCTGCGGCGCATCAGCAGCATTGGCGACACGCTGGCCGCGTCGCTCGGTCTTGATCAGTCGCGCGTGCGCTCACGTCTGCACTGGGTCGAGCATCACCCATCGCACCTGGCCAGCACGTTCTTCGTATCGCCGTTCGAGGAGGCCGCGGTCTGCGCCATCGACGGGTTCGGCGATTTCGTCAGTACCTCGGTTGCGCATGGTGCTGGCACGAAGATGCGGATGCTCGATCGCGTGTATTTCCCACACTCGCTTGGCCTGCTCTACCTGGCGGTAACTCAGTACCTGGGTTTCCCGAAGTACGGCGACGAATTCAAGGTGATGGGGCTGGCGCCGTACGGCGAGCCGCGCCGGGAGAAGGCGATTCGCGAATTGATCCGGTTGTTGCCGGGCGGCGCCTTCGAGCTCGATCTATCGTACTTCCGGCACGCCACCGAAGGCGTGGACATGACCTGGGACGAAGGGGAGCCGTCGATCGGCCGCGTCTTCGCACCGAAGCTGGAGACACTGCTCGGAGCGGCGCGCAGCGCCGACCAGAAGCTGACCGGCGAGCACGAGGACATCGCGGCGTCGCTTCAGGCCGTCTTCGAAGAGGCGGCGTTCCACGTCCTCAACGCTGCTCACGCCCGAACCGGATCGCCACGGCTGTGCCTGGCCGGAGGCTGCGCGATGAACAGCGTCGCGAACGGCAAGATCCGGGAGCGCACGCCATTCCGCGAGGTGTACCTGCAGCCGGCCTCTGGCGACAACGGCACCGCGCTCGGCGCGGCATTCCACGTCTGGCACACGTTGTCGAGCGCGCCCCGCCAGTTCGTCATGACGCACGGCTACTGGGGACCGTGGTTCGACGACCGCGCCATTGCAGAAACGATCGCGGTGCGCGCGGCCCACATCACCGGCAGCCTCTACGATCATCAGGTGATGACGGACGCTGGCGCGGTATGCCGGCTGACTGCGAGATATCTGGCGGCCGGACAGATCGTCGGCTGGTTCCAGGGCCGCATGGAGTGGGGCGCGCGCGCCCTCGGTAACCGCAGCATTCTCGCCGACCCGCGGCGCGCCGACATGCGCGAAATCATCAACACCAAGATCAAGATGCGAGAGAAGTTCCGGCCGTTCGCCCCCTCGACTCTGGTGGAGGCCATCGACGAGTACTTCGTCAACGCCGTGCCTGATCCGTTCATGATGCAGGTCGTCTCGGTCCGTCCAGACAAACGCCACCTGATTCCGGCAGTGACCCATGTTGACGGCTCCGGCCGCCTGCACACTGTCGATCGCGACGCCAATCCGATCTACTGGACGTTGATTCACGAGTTCGAGGCTCTGACGGGTGTGCCGGTGCTGTTGAACACCTCCTTCAACGAGAACGAACCGATCGTCCTGCGTCCCGCCGAAGCGCTCGATTGCTTTCTGCGTACCAACATGGATGTGCTCGTCATGGGTGGCCACGTGCTGGTCAAACGCGGAGCGGGCGGCGGCGTCGCGTGAAGATCTGCTTTTTCAACCGGTCGTACTGGCCCGATCAGGCCGCCACCGGCCAGTTGCTCACCGAGTTGGCCGAGGATCTGGTGTCCCGGTTCGGCTGTGAGGTCACCGTGGTCGCCGGGCCGGCGCTGCACTCGGCAGGACAGAACCAGCGGCGCCTCCGGCCGGTGCGCTCGGAAACACACAACGGCGTGCGGATTCTTCGCTCGGCGAGCACCACACTTCGCCCGGCGCGGTTTGCGGGCCGTGTCACCAATTACGCGACCTACGCCCTGTCAGCGGCCGTTGCCAGCCTGCAGATTGGCCGTCCCGACGTGGTCGTGGCGATGACCGATCCACCGATCATCGGTCGGCTCGCGATTGCCGCGGCGCGACGGACCAACGCGCGTTTCGTGTTCCTCTGCGAGGATGTGTTTCCCGAAGTGGCCCAGCTGCTGGACCATTTCGATCAGCCCCTGATCGGCAGATCGCTCGACCAGCTCAATCGGATGCTGCTGCGGGAAGCCGACGCGACCGTCGCCATCGGCGAGCGCATGCGCGAACGGCTGGTGGACGAAAAAGGCGCCGACCCGGCGCGCGTGCAGGTGATCCACAACTGGGCGGATTGTGAGGCGATCCGGCCCGGCGAGAAAGACAACGCCTTCTCACGTGCGCACGGGCTGGTCGATAAATTCGTCCTGATGCACTCCGGCAACGTCGGCATGTCCCAGAATCTCGGCGTCCTCATCGAAGCCGCCAGCAGACTACGCGACGATGCCCGGATCGTCATCGCCATCGTCGGCGACGGCGCGCTGCGCCAACGTCTCGAGGGCCTCGTTCTCGAACGTCAGCTGGCTAATGTCCGCTTCTTTCCGTATCAGCCGAAGGAGCTCCTGCACGAGTCGTTCGCCGCGGCTGACGCGTTTCTCGTCTCCCTCAAGCCTGGCGTTGAAGGCTACATCGTGCCGAGCAAGCTGTACGGCATCCTCGCCGCGGGCCGCCCGTACGTCGCGGCGGTCGATCCAAGCTGTGAGGTCGCGCGGCTGGCGGCACAGTATCAGTGCGGTGTGCCCGCGGCTCCTGGCGACGTCGATGCGCTGGCGGCGGCAGTGCTCGATCTGGCCGCCGATCCAATGCGCGCGAAACAAATGGGCGTCAACGCACGCGAACTGGCGCTTCGCTTCGATCGACGAGCCGCCGTACTGGCCTATCACGATCTGTTCCTCCGCATCACCAGAGTGGGCGACGCGGCATGATCAAGCGTGTGTTCGATGTCATGCTGGCCGGCGTCGGCTTGCTCGTGTCGTCCCCGGTCTGGGCGTTGATCGCCATCGCGATTCTGCTCGAGGACGGCCGTCCGGTGTTCTTTCGTCAGCAGCGTGTTGGCCGTAACGGACGCGTGTTCTTTGCGTACAAGTTTCGCTCGATGGTCCGCGATGCCGAGGCTCGCAGCGGACCCGTCCAGGCAACCGCCGGAGACGCCAGAATCACCCGAGTGGGGCATCTGCTCCGCAACACCGCGATGGACGAGTTGCCGCAGCTCTGGAATATCTTCATCGGCGACATGAGCTTCGTCGGGCCGCGGCCGTTGCGTCCTGGTGAGATCGAGCTTGCCGCCGACGGACATTTGATCGACCTGGCGCAGATCCCGGGATACCGGCAGCGTCATCTCGTGCGTCCTGGCCTGACCGGCATCGCTCAGGTGTACGCAGTGCGGGACCTGCCGCGGGCAGCCAAATTCCGTCTCGATCGCTTGTACATCAAGAACGCCGGCCTCTGTCTCGATCTCAAGCTCATCGCCATGTCGTTCTGGATCAGCGGGCGTGGCGAATGGGAGCGACGCGATCGACCGGGGTTAGTGAAACATAAGAAAGGGTCGTTATAATGCTGCGCGGATGAGTTATGACGCGCTGATCATCGGCGGTGGACCGGCGGGGTTATTTGCGGCGCGCCGACTCGCCGAAGCCGGGTTCTCTGTGGTGGTCTGTGAGGATCACGACGCGATCGGTGATCCGGTGCATTGCACGGGCGTCCTCAGTGCGGCCGCGTTCGACGAATTCGATCTGCCCCGCTCGACCATCCTCAATCCTCTCACCACCGTGCGGTTGATCTCGCCGAACGGATTGCAGGTGCGCTACTCGCCGGCGCAGCTCGAAGCCGTGGTCATCGACCGCGGCGCCTTCGACCGCAGCCTGGCTGAAAAAGCGGCCGCCGCCGGTGCCGAGATCAGGCTCGGCGCACGGATTCAGTCGCTGTCAGTGACGTCGACCGACGTGGTCGCCACGACTCATGGGTCCGAAATTCGTGCGCGGCTGGTCGTGCTGGCCGCCGGCGCATCGTACGTGTTCCATCGTCGCGTCGGACTGGGTCTTCCCCGCGCGCATCTCCACACCGCGCAGCGCGAGCTTCCCGCGGACTCGGTCGGCGACGTCGAGCTCCATTTCGGACGGGCGGTCGCGCCGGGCGGATTTGCGTGGGCGGTGCCGATTCGGCGTCCCGATGGCCTGCGCGTCCGGGTCGGCGTGATGGCTACCCACGCCGTCCCAGACTGGTACGAGGCGATGCTTGCGCGCCTGCAGCCGCGCTGGGGCATCAGCGCCGATGACGAGCGTCCGCGCCTGAAGTTTCTCCCGCTGCGTTCGATCCAGCGAACCTACGGCGATCGACTTCTGGTCGTCGGCGACGCCGCCGGACTGGTCAAGCCGACCACGGGCGGCGGAATCTACTACAGCGTGCTCAGTGCCGACATCGCGTCAGGCGTGGCGACGCGCGCGCTCGCCGCCAATCGTCTGGCCGCAGCGGACCTCAAGCCCTACGAAACTCAGTGGCGTCGGCGTCTCGCTCGCGAGTTCCACGCGCAGTGGGCGCTGCGGCACCTGGCGCAACGCATGAACGACCGCCAGATGGACGCGCTGTTCGACCTGGCGCTGACCGATGGCGTGATGCCGATCGTCGAACGCACGGCTACGTTCAATCATCACCGCCCGCTTATCCAGGCGCTGCTCCGCCACGCTCCCGCCCGCCGGATCCTCTGGCCTGCCCGCAGCTGAAGCGGTTTTGAGAGCGGTCTAACCGCCGGTCCGCGGTACCTGGGCCTGTGCTCTTGGTCCGTACTTTTGTCCTTGGTCCGTCGTCCGGTTCTCGGTGCATAGAGGTTTCCGGACTGAGGACCCGCTCAGGACCAGGAACGGACCAAGAACTCGGCACCAAGCACCACGGACGTGCTGCAGTCGACCGCGTCCGCATCAACACGAAACGCGCTTCACCGGTCAGTTGTGTTCATCGGCGATCGCGATCGCGCAGACGAGCGCGAACAACAGCGCGTTGGCCGGCATGCGGAGTCCGGTTTCCCAGAGGCTCTGCACCAGCGCCGCAGCGATCGCCGCCAGCGCACCCGTGCGTATCCAGAACATCGGGGCCCGGTCCGCCGCCAGTTTCCGGCTCAAGGCGAGGCCGAATGCAATCGCCGCACAGATCAGAGGGATGAGCAGCAGCAGGCCGCCGTCAGTGGCGAACTGCAGATACTGGTTGTGCGCCTGGTTGAAGAACAGCGTGCGATCGGTTTTCTGATAGAGCAGCATGGCGGTGCTATACCCGCCCATGCCAGTGCCCGTGAGCGCAAAGTCGCGAACGATCGGCATGGTCTCGCGCCAGATTTGCGGCCGGGCCCAGGTCGCGGTGAACTCCGGTTTGTCGAATCGTGACGCCAGCCGCATCGTCGCCGGCAGCCACAACGCGATCGCGACGGCGACGACGGCGGCGGCCGCGATCCAGCCGGCGGCACGCGGTGTGCGGCGAAGCGCACACGCCGCGCCGACCATGGCGCCGACGCACAAGCCGACCGCAGTCGAACGCGACAACGAGATGATGGCGGCCATCAGCATGAGCGCCGCCGACCCGAGCAGCCACACCATCGGCGCGTCGAGGTTGGAGGCCAGCGATTGCCCGTTCGCGCGGCGGCGGACCCGCGCGACCACATAGCCGCAGGTCAGCGGCAACGCCATGATCAGCCAGGTGCCGAGGTGGTTGGGGTTGACGTACGGTCCGTACGGGACAGCATTCGATGCGACCGGCGCGATCCCGTAAATCAGATCGGCGCCTTCGGCGCGGAAGAAAATCGCGACCACCGACACCACCAGGCCGCTCCACGCGACCGGACGGACCAGCGTGCGCAGCACGCCCCGGCCGGCGGTCTCTCGTGCGGACCAGAACGCCAGGACGGTGAGCGCGGCCATGATGACCGCCTTGATCGTCGCAGCCGGAGCAATCGAGATCGGAGCCGTCAGCGGTGCCGCGGCCTGACCGAATCGGATCGCCCGGTCGAAGTCGCCGGCGTGAGGTGAGAGCAGCGCCCGCCAGGCGATTGGCAACGGCACCAACTGCACCAGCCCGCAGGCGACGCAGCAGAGCAGGCTGGCATCGAGCCACCGGCGACGTCCGGTGAGAATGCGCGGGGGCAGTAGCGCCGTGGCGATCGCGACGGCGATGGCGGTCGGCGCCAGCGTCCACCAGTAGGCGCCGGCCAGCGCAAACAGCGTCCACGACACCGCGCCGGCGAGCCAGAGGGCGGCGAGCCGCGGCGAACCGCTAGACCGACGCTTCGGCGTAATAGTTCTTGTACTGATGTCCGTAGTAGCGCGAGTAGTAGTACTTGTTTCGCGCGAAATCGACCTTGTTGAGGACCACCGCGAACTGTTTGGGCCGCGTCGACAGGATGGTCTCGACGGCGCGCTCGGCCAGGCGCCGGCGCGTCATTTCGGCGCCGACCACGAAGGTGACGCCGGTCACCTGCGGCGCCAGCACCACGGCGTCGGTCACCGCCAACACCGGCGGCGTGTCGATGATGATCCAGTCGAACGGACCGTGCGCGAGGTTGGTCAGCAGCGTCTTCATCCGCTCCGACGCCAGCAGTTCCGAGGGATTCGGCGGAGTGCGCCCTGCTGTAATCGCGAGCAGGTTGGGATCGACCGTCCGCTGAATCACGTCGCGGACCCGGGCGTGGCCGATCAGCACCTGCGACAGCCCGCGCTCGTTGGTGAGGCGGAGCGGCCGGTGCAATCCGGGCCGCCGCATGTCGGCGTCGATGACCAGCACGCGCGCGCCGCCGTAGGCCAGCGCCACCGCGATGTTCACCGCGGTCGTGGTCTTGCCTTCGAGCGGCTGAGCGCTCGTGAAGATCAGGATCTTGGTCTCGGGCGCGTCGTACTTCGAGATGAGCGCCGTGCGCAGCGATCGGAAGGACTCGCTGAAGTCGTGCGGCACATGCGATGACGCGAGCAGCGGATGCTTGTCGCCTCGGACCGACGGGATCAGACCGAGGAAGCTGAGCTTCATCCTCCGGGTGATGTCCTCGGGAGTCTTGATCGTGTCGTTGATGTAGTCGAGACCGAAAGGCACCGCCAGCGCGAGCACCAGGCCGAACGCGATCGCCACCGGCCACGAGCGGCGGCCGCCCGACGAAATCGGTCCTTTCGGCACCTCCGCCGCCTCGACGATCCGGACGTTGTTGGCGCGGCTGTTGCTCGAGACGCGGAGCTCGTCGCGCTTCTGGAGCAGCGACTCGTAGACCTGCCGGTTGCTCTTCGCCTCGCGCTCCATGACGTTGTAGTCGACGCTCTTCTTGCTGAGATCCTGCGCGTCGGCTCGCGCCGCGTTGAGGTTCTGGGTAAACGTCTGTTCCTCGAGCACCGCTGTGTCGAAGTCGTTGCGGATCGACTGCGCTGCCTGCGTCACCGCGAGGTCGTACTGCCGTTGTGCTTCGGCCAGCGCCGAGACGGCCTTCAGCAGTTCCGGGTGCTTTTCGCCGTAGCGATCCGCCAGGCGCGCGCGATCGCGCTGAGCGTCGAGCACCTTGGCTTTGGCATTGGCCACCGCGAGATTCTGGGCGATCGCCGGCACGTCGGACAGCCCGGCCGGCGGCACCGATCGAATCTGGTCCCAGGCGACCTGCGCCCGCGCCTTCTTCGTCTTGGCAATCACCACATCGTCGGACAGCTTGTTGACGCGCGACACGATGATGTTCTGCTTGTCGTCGAGCGACATCGCGTTCTTGCGATCGCGGTAATCGGCCAGTGCCGCCTCGCTCTCCTGCACTTTCTTCTGTTGGTTGGCGAGCTCGCGGTCCAGCCAGTCGAGCATGTTCGCCGTCCCCGACGTCTTGAGGTCGAGGTTCTGATCGACGTACTCGCGGGTGATGGTGTTGGCCGCGAGCGCGGCGAACACCGGGTCGGTCGACTGGAACGTCACGTCGACGAGGCGGCTGCCCCGCACCGGCTCGACGCCGAGCCGCCCGGTGAAGGCGCTGACCAGCGCCGCTTCGTCCGGGGTTTCATCGGGCCTGGTCGGTTCTACCGCCGGCGGCGGCGCAGACTTTCTGAACAGTCCGGTGACTCGGTGCTGGAGATCAGTCAGCAGCGTCAATGGCGTGTCGGGCTTTGCCGCGGTCCCGTTGAATTCCGGAATGGTCTCGAGCTTCAGTTGGCGCACCACTCGGCGGACGAGATCGCGACCCTTCAGAATCTTGTACTGCGTCTGGTAGTACGGCTCGGGGTCCTGGTAGTAGGTGTTGTCCGGATTGAGCCCGGGCACCGCTGTCGAACGTTCGTCCTCGATCAGCAGGCGCGCCTGCGCGACGTAGATCGGAATGGTCCCGTAGCTCTGGATCACGATCGCCAGCGTGGTCAGGATGAACACCGCGATCGCGATCGTGCGATAGCGGTAGACGATCGCCAGACGGTCGAGCAGGTGGACTTCGCCGTCCACCTCGAACGCACCACCTGGCCCCGCCGGCGTCGCCGCGCCTGGAGCTTTGGCGCGCGACTCCGATCTGGCGCTGGGAGACGGCGTGATCTTGTTCGTGGCCACTCGCGTGTCGCTTCGCCTGGGTCAGGGCGTGACGGAGGTCGTCGCGGCGACCGCGAGAATCTGCGCGGCGCCGGCGGCTGCAGCAAGGGCCACGATCGCGGGCGTGCTCTGGCCCATCATGCCGGCGGCCACAGCGGCGGCCGCGGGAATGTGCAGGGGCAGCCGCACCAATGCCGAAAGGCGCTCGCCGCCGTTGACATTCAACATCTCACTGGCGGCGAGCGTCTTCTGATCGCGGCTGACAATCTCCACGATATAGCTGCCGGGTTCGACGCCCTTGAAGGTAAAAAGGCCGTCGCGGTCGCTGATCTGGCTATCGACAATCCGGCCGTTGCGAGCGTCGCGCAGGCGCAGGATCGCGTTCGCGAGCGGTCCGTTAGTGGAGTTGAGCGCGTTACCTTGGATCACGCCGAGCACGTTCGGCCGCGTACCTGGCAGGGCGCGCGCCGCAGAGACGCTGGCTGTCTGCGCGGCTGGAAATGTGGTTCCGAGCAGTACGCCGGTGACGACGGCCAAAATAATGCGGTGCATACTTGTTTCTACCCGGTGTATCGGCTCAATGCCGAGCTTTCAGTGGACCCTATTCGATATGACTATATATGACATTGAGAAACTTTAACACCACGAATGGTCCTGTAGCGGTGTAGATTGATACATTGGCAGGTTCAGGATTTCAACTGGTAGTCATGCCGCCAGAGCGGCGACCTATTCTAACTTGTTGAAATACTGGCACTTCGCCCGCCGATTTTAGCGTACTCCTTCCCCGGTGACCGGACAATGCGAGATCGACTCCGTTTGCTGTTGCGCGTGGCCGTCGCCGTCGCGGCTGGCGCCTCGCTGCTCCCCGTTCCACCGCGCACGATCGAGTCGCTGTACTCGTCGTCCTTCTATCCCGCGTGGCAACCGTTGGCGACGCGCGTTTCCAATCTCACCTCGATCGCAGTCCTCGATTGGGCGCTGCTCGGCGCCATCGCGATCTGGATCGCGGTCGCCGCACGGGACGTGGCGCGTGGTTTCACACGGTCCGGTGTGATGCGGATTGTCGTGCGCACCGCGTTCTGGGTCGCGGCGCTCTACGTCTGGTTCCTGGTGTCGTGGGGACTGAACTACCGGCGAGTCCCGCTCATTGAAACGGTGCAGTTCGATGCCGGCGCCGTATCGCCAGAGCGCGCGCGCTCACTCGCCACGGCGACGGTGGCACGGCTGAACCAGCTGTACCCGGACGCGCACGTAGTGGATGGAGCGCTGTCGGATTCCGCGGTCGATCCGTCGCTGGCGGCCGCATTCCGCAGCACCCTTCAGGCGCTCGGCCGCCCGGCCGTGTTCCTGCCGGGGAGGCCGAAGCACACGCTGCTCGACCCGTATTTCCGGCGTGCCGGTGTCGACGGCATGACCGATCCGTACTTTCTCGAAACGCTGATCGCGGGCGACCTGTTGCCATCCGAGCGCCCGTTCGTCATGGCGCACGAGTGGAGTCATCTGGCGGGCATCGCGGACGAGGGCGAAGCCAACTTCGTCGGCTGGCTGACCTGCCTGCGCGGCGCCCCGTCGCATCAGTACAGCGGCTCGCTCGCGCTCTACGCCGAGCTGGGCGCGACCGTGCGTGGTCGTGAGCGGTCGCAGATCGCGGCGCAGCTGGGGCCCGGTCCCCGCAGCGATCTGCTGGCGATCGCGCGGCGCCAGCAGCAGATCAACCCGGGCGTTGCGACGGTCGGGTGGCGGATTTACGACAGCTACTTGAAAGCCAACCACATCGAGAGCGGCACTGCCAGCTACGCGGAACTGGTCCGACTCGTTCTGGGTGTTCGCGTGTCTCCCGACGGCACGCCGCTCCTACGCTGACGCTTCCAGGCGCTGTCGCGGGTTTCGATTCGATGTAGCTTGACCCTTTCCGGGTCGCGTAAGGCGGGCCTGAAAAGGCCCGCGCCACGGCGTCTGAAAACGGCGCTAACGAAGCGGCGTCGCCGGCTGGAGTGGCGTGTCGCGCGAATCACCCTGGTAGTACACGCGTTCGAGAAACAACCCTGCCGCGGGAGCGGTCAGCCGCGCCGGCAAGGCGGACGGTCCGGAAAGAAACTGCGCGGTCGCCGCCGGTGTCAGCTGGCCGCGGCCGATCTCGACCAGTACGCCGACGATGCGCCGCACCATCTTCCAGAGAAAGTGCGAACCCTCCACGCCGATCAGCAAGAGATCGCCGTGGTCCACCAGCTCGAGCTTCTCCATCAGCACCAGCGTCGAAGGTGGCGGTTCTCCCGGCTCCCGGTCGGCACTCGCAGCGAACGACTTGAAGTCGCGGAGTCCGAGCAGCGCCGCCGTCGCCTCGCGCATCCGGCCGACGTCGATCGGCTCCTTCACCCACCAGACGAACGCCTTTGCGTTCCCGGGCCGGCGCTTCGCAACCTGATACAGGTATCGGCGTCCAACCGCGTGGTGCCGCGCGTGGAAGCGATGCGGCACGGGCGCCATCCCCAGAATGTTGATGTCGTCCGGCAACTCGTCGTTCAGGCGCAGGCGCAGCGCGTCCGCCGGCACAGCGGTTGCGACATCGAGGTGGGCGACCTGACCGAGTGCGTGGACGCCGGCGTCGGTACGGCCGGATCCGTAGAGTTCGAAATCCTTGCGGCCGGTGATCGATCGCACCGCGCGATCGATCTCACCCTGAATCGTGCGGGCGTTCTTCTGAATCTGCCAGCCGCTGTAGTTCGTGCCGGCATACTCGATGGTCAGCTTGAAACGCGGCACGGATCATTCTGGCACGGTCGTTCAGTCGCGGCGGCGGTCCTATTCCTCGTCGCGGTTCAACCAGGTTTCCCAGGCCTTGAAGTCGAACGAACGGCCCAGGAAGTCGTGCACCAGCGCCGTCGCGGGCTTCGATCCACCCGGCGCGAGAATCGTGTCGCGGTATTTGTGCGCGACGCCGGGCGCCAGCAGGTTGGCGCGATCGAACTGGCTGAACATGTCCTTCGCGATGACCAGCGACCACATATAGGTGTAGTAGACCGCCGAGTAGCCATCGAGGTGACCGAAGGCGGTCTGAAAGTGGGTGCCGTCGACAAACGGGAAGGGCAGCAGTTCGGTCTGCAGTTGCTTGACCATCGCGGTGGTGTCCAAACCGTGCGGGTCGCGATCGTAAATCGACAGCGACAGCCGCGCGTAGACCATCTGCTGGCGCACGCCCAGCGCCTTGCCGAATTCGTTGGCGCGGCGCATCTGCTTGACCAGCGCCGCCGGAATCGGCTGGTTGGTCTCGTAGTGCTTCGCGAAGGTCGCCAGCGTCGCCGGATCCCAGGTCCATTCCTCGAGCATCTGCGACGGCGCTTCCACGAAGTCCTGCTCGGTATTGTTGCCGCCGATCCCCACCCATTCGTGGTGGCCAGCGAGTAGTGCGTGCACGAGGTGGCCGAACTCGTGGAAGAACGTCACCACATCGTCGTGCGTCATCAGGCCTGGATCGCCGGCCTGACCGCCAGGAAGGTTGCAGATCAGCGCCGCTTCCGGCAGCTGCCGGCCGGCCACGCCGGTGCGAATCCCGAACTCCGCCGCATGGTTGTACTTGTTCGCGCGTGGATGCATGTCGAGATAGAACCGGCCGACCACCTGGCCGTCCTGCAGCATCTCGAATGCCTCGACTGACGGATCCCACACCGCCACATCTTTCAACGGCCGGTAGGTCACCCCGAATAACCGGCTGGTGACATCGAACAGCCCCTGCCTGACGCGATCGAACGGAAAGTACGGCCGCACCGACTGCGAGTCGAAGTCGTAACTGGCCTTGCGCACCAGCTCGCTGTAGTAAGTCTTCTCCCAGGCGTTGATGGCGGTCGCGCCGGGGACGTCCTGTTGCTTCCGCTTGAGCAACGTCGCGTATTCCACTTTCGACTGCGGTCCGGAGGCGGCGACGATGCGGTCGATGAAGGTGGAGGCGTTTTTCGCGGTCTCCACCATCTTGTCGGCCGTGATGTAGTCCGCCCACGTGGGATAGCCGATGAGCCGCGCCAGCTCGAAGCGCTTCGTCATCATCTGGTCGAGCACCGCGATGTTCTTCGGGTAGGCGCGGTTGGTGTATTCCATGAACATGCGCTTGCGGAGATCCTCGTTGCGCGCGTACGACAACACCGGCAGCGAGTCGGGATAGTCGATGGTCAGGGTGATGTTGCCGTTGGCGTCAGGCTTGTGCCGGGCGATGAAATCGCGTGGCAGCCCTTCGAGATCGCTCTCGGACTTCGCGGTGACGGTGCGCAGGTCCTCGCGGATGTTGCGGTCGAACGCCTGGCCGGCCTGCACCAGCTCGTCGCGCAGCGTCTGGATCCGTTTTCGTGTCGCCTCGTCCTTGTCCACGCCCGCGAGGTGGAAGTCGCGCAGCGTCCGCTGCACGTAGTAGCGCGTTTCCGGATCGGCGGCGCTGACATCGATGGCGCGAATCGCATCGTAGGCGCCGCGGTTCAGCGAAATCTGAGTGATGAGCGCGCTCGCCTTCTGCGAGACGCGCTCCGCGGTTTCGCGGATTTTTGCGTCGGGATGGACCGACTGGATCAGTCCGGCCTGCGAGCTGACCGCGTCCAGCTCCAGCTGCACATCGTCGAACGCTCGAAGCGTGTTGGCGACGGTCCGCGCGCCGGTCGCCGCGACCATGGCATCGAGGAGCTCCGTCGCGTGTGCGAGCCGGGCATCCATCGCACGCTCGAAGGCGGCGGCATCAGACATGCCGGTCCAGAACGGCGCATTCGACGCACCGGTGGCCGGGTTCGATTGGGCGACGGCCCGAGGCGCCGGCGCGACCAGCGTCAACAGCATGACGAGTGTGAGCGGACGAATCGATGGCATGGACATCCTCCCGATTCTAGATTCAGACGAGACGGCGCGCGCGATGGTTCGCTTATAATTTTGTTTCCCATGGACGAACAGGTAAAGACGCCGCGACTGGTCATCACCGATGCCCTCGGCCGGCGGATCGTAAACATCGACAAGCCGGTCTTCACCATCGGACGCCGCAGCGAGACCGACCTTCGTCTGTCCGGCGCCGATATTTCCCGCGTACACGCGGAAATCACCGACCAGAACGGGACTTGTACCATCCGCGACAAGGAGTCGCGATTCGGCACCTTCGTCAACGGCACCAAGATCACCGAGAAGACGCTGGCGCACGGTGACCAGATCCGCCTCGGCCAGGCCGGCGACACCGAAATTGTCTTCTTCGTCGACGATGAGGCGCCGTCGGTCGAGAAGAGCGCGGTGTCGGCGGCAGGCGAACTGCGACAGATGGCGGCGCTCCTCGACGGATTGCGGGCGCTCGGTTCGGGGCGGGTCATCGACGAGGTGCTGGCGATGGTGCTCGACTCCGCCATCGAAGTCACCAGCGCCGAGCGCGGGTTCATCATGCTCGCCGACCGGTCCCGAACGCTGGAATTCAAGCTGGCCCGCGCCCGCGGTAAGGTCACCCTGTCCGGCCGGACCTTCGAAACCAGCCGTAAGATTCCCGAGCAGGTGTTCGCCACCGGCAAGCAGACGATCGTCGAGGATCTGTTTGACGGCGATCTGGCACAGTTGCACACCGGCACGGTCGCGCTCGGCATCCGCCAGGTGCTGTGCACGCCGCTGCGTCTGATTCGCTATGTCGAGCGGGCTGAGCAGAAGGGCGCCGAAGAAATCATCGGCGTGCTCTATCTCGACAGCCGCGAGCGCGGCGCGCTTCGATCCGCTTCGGCGCACGCGGCGCTCGACACGCTTTCGGCGGAGGCCGCGCTGGCGATCGAAAACGCGCGGCTGTATCGCGAGGCGCTCGACAAGGCCAAGTTCGAGCAGGAGCTCAAGGTCGCCGCAGCGATTCAGCAATCGCTGCTGCCGGTCGCCAATCGCGAAGGCGCGTTTTTCTCCACCGCTGCCGCGTCGCTTGCGTGCCGCGCGGTGGGCGGAGACTTCTACGACTACGTCGATCTTCCATCCGGCCAGTTCGGGTTCATCGTGGGCGACGTCGCAGGGAAGGGATCGCCGGCGGCGCTGCTGGCGGCCGCCGTGCTCGGCATGTTCAGCGCCGAAGCGACCTATCAGCCGAGCGCCGCAGCGCTGGTGACGCGCCTCAACCTCGGCCTGTTCCGCCGCGCCATCGAAGCGCGTTTTCTGACCGGGTTCTACGGGATGCTGGCGTCAGATGGCGCGTTGACCTACTGCAACGCCGGCCACAACGCGCCGCTGCTGGTGACGGCCTCCGGCATCCGCCGGCTCGAAACCGGCGGAGTCGTCCTCGGGATGTTCGAGCGCGCGTCGTTCGAGGAGGAGACGATCACGATGGCGCCCGGCGACATCATCGTGGCGTTCAGCGACGGCGTGACCGAGGCGATGAACCAGGCCGGAGACGAGTTCACCGACGATCGCTTGATCGCCTGCGCAGAGGCACACCGCGGCGAGAGTCCCCAGCAAGTGCTCGAAGCGTTACTTGCCGACGTCCACACGTTCTGCGAGGGCGCCACGCAGAACGACGACGTCACCGCGGTGCTGGTGCGTTACAACGGCTGAAGCCTCCGCTACCGCTGGACCAGCTCGATCTTCGTGCCGCCCGGTCCTTCGATGTAGGAGAAGTGGATCACGGTCTTGTCGGCCAGCGTGAGTGGCCGAGGCTCGCTCGTCACCTTCACACCCTTCGCCTTCATTCCGGCGATGCTGGCATCGAGGTCCTTCGAGCGCCAGCCGATGTGATCGACCGCGTGTCCTTCGCTCGGGGTCGATTCGCCTTTCTGCACCAGCACCCACATGTCGCTGAAACCGGCGGCGCTGTACTTCACGGCGTCGATCCGGCCCTTCAGCTTGGTGCGCTCGCCGCCGAGATTCGCCAGCAGCCACGAGAACATCACCTCCGGATCAGCGGCGCGCAGATGGATGTGGTGCAGGCCGAGCAGCTCGGGATCCTGAACCACTTCGATGCGCGTGCCCCACGGATCCTCGACGAACCCGAGCTTGAACAGGCCGGCGACCTCGCGTACCGGCGTCACGATTTTCACGCCCGCCGCCTCGAGCTCCTTCATCTTCGCGTCCAGATCGGCGAACGAGAAGCCGATGTGATCGATCGAGCTGCCGGCGCTCGGCGTCGCGTCTGTTTTCTTGAGAAAGATCAGGCGCGTGCTGCCGAACATCAACCGTTCAGGAGCCTCGGTGGTCGGCTTGCCGCCGAAGTTCTTCGCATACCACTGGACGGCCTGCGCCTGATCGGGCACGTTGAGATGGATATGGTCGTAGGGCAGGGTTGGCGTTTGCGCCGCGGCCGATCCAGCGAACGCAGCCACGAGGGCTGCGGCGTTTAACAATGACCTCAGGGACAATCGCATTGAGATGACTCCTTGTGAAATCGGTGGCGCGAAAGTCTAGCAGATTGGGGTGACCGGTCACGGCGTGACGCGGCGGGTCAGCGCCGCTGCGTCAAGCGCCAGAATTGCGCTTCGTTGAGCAAGGTGATCCGGTGGCCCTTCTCGCGCAGCCGCTTGATTTCCATCAGCTTCAGCCCCGCGTCGCGCCCGACCGCCTGTTGCGGGTTGGGCTTGCCGCGAACCACGACGCGGGTGAGCGCGGACGGCATGCCGTGCACGATGCCGCCGGCGCGCTTGGCAGCGAGGATGGCGACGCTGCGGCGTTTGGTCAGGATGCCGGTGAAGGCGAGGTGGACGCCTTTCAGCGATCGCAGGACGCCGCTCTTCAACCGTGGCGCCGGACGCCGGAGCGCCGCGATCAGTTCGTCGGCGCTCTCGTACCGCTTCCGCCGTTCGCCGATGCACCGATGGACGATTTCCTTGAGCGGATCGCTGCACGCCAGGTCACGCACGTCGTGCGCGCGCAGGCGCGATCCGGTGTCGCCCTTGATCAGCATCCCCAGCAGTTGCCCTACCTGATAGACATCGTCGCGCGCCTGCCACTTCGGCGCGACGCCGGCGAGGATGTCGCTCGGCGCGGTGAGCGCGTTCATGGTGCGCGCGGTGATGCCGCGCCGGTCGCTTTGCTGTCGCACGATCCCGAAGTCGCCGAGCTTGAGCCGCCGATTCTCGCAGACGAAGACGTTGACCGGCGTGAGGTCGCGGTGGAGCATGTGGCCGCGATGCAGCTTGCCGAGCACTTCGAGGATGCCGGCGATCTCGCGCCTCACCACCGATTCGGTCCAGCCGCGGCCCTCGCCTCGGAAGTACAGGCTCAGGTCGCCGAACCGCGCGTACTCGAGCGCGAGGCAATACAGGACCGAGCCGTCGGGGCGGATGAGCGGAAACGCGTCGAAGATGCGGATCGCCCGCGGATGGTCGTCGAGCAACTGGCCGAAATACGCCTCCCGCAGCCAGCCGTCGATCCGCGCGCTGGCCTTGACACACACCGTCGCCGGCACTGTGGTCGATCGCCCGATGCGGGTGGCGAGGTAGACCTGACCGAAACCGCCTTCGCCGAGCAGCCGATCGATCGCGGTAACGCAGCCGTGTCTCGGGGCTCGCGATCACCTGGCGCGCCGTCAGCAGCCGTTCGCGACCGGGCCGCCGGATCGTTGCCGCGCGGGTGGTCGCCGCCGATGTTTGAGAAATACGACGCGCGTTCACGAGTGGCTCACGGCTCCGTCAGCGAAACAACCTCAGCACCGGTTGTTCGACCGCGCACGATCGGGTGCGCGCGCTGCCGATCATCTCGATTGAGATGTCCGTGGTGGCGGCGAATGCAGCGAAGTCGAAGATGAAGCGTCCACCGCCGCCGTCGAGCGACTGGGTCGCGGGTTTGACGACGGCGTCGCCGCGTTTGATGACGACCGAGGAAATCGGATTCTTCGCCGCGGCAATCGGCGTGATGCCGACGGTAATCCGCGTGCGCTCGGCGGCGCTGAAGCTCGGCGTCGGTGCGGGCTGATGCTGTGAAACGGCCAGCCAGACCTCGTACGCGACTTGTTTGTACGGAGTGTATAGCGCGAGCGTGAAATCGCTGTTCTTGCAGACGTCGGCGTCGTAGAAGACGCACGCTGGACGCGCGCCGCCCTGTTTGCCGCACGCCACCGCATTCCAGTAGCTCTCGCGGCTGATCGGCAGGATGCCTTTGTCCCACGGCGGTGTAATCGTCGCCGGCAGCTGGGCCTTGATCTGGGCGCGGCCGCGCACCGGAAAGAGCAGCATCAGCGCCAGACACATCGAAGAGAGAGCGGCTCGAGTACGCACGGGAGAACCTAACACCGCCTCACTTCGCGATCAGGCCTTCTTTTTTCATTTCCTCGGCGGTGGAGTCGATGATGCCTTCCACCAGGCTGCGCGCCCCTTTAGGGTTGCTGGACTCGCTGGTTCCCGACCACAGCAGGCGATTGTGGGCCAGGTCGTACACTACGGTTTCGACGGTCACCTTCGTATCGTCCGGAGCGTTGACGATGATGATCGTCGAGCTCCAGCTGTAGGGGTAGTAGTCCCAGAACGAGTTATAGGGATAGCTGTTCCAGACCACCGGCGCCTTGTCTTGCTCTTTCCTGATGTCGATGAGGCGCATCACCACGACGCCTCTGGCGCCGGCTTTCTCGAACCAGCCTTTTGCCTTTTGCGGGTCCTTCAATTCCGGCGTCGGGATGACGCGGTAGGCGGCGACGCCTTTGACGCCGCGGCGGGTCAGCTCCTGCGACATGGCCTCTTCGGTGCTCATGCGCAGCGACATGTCATCACTGATGACGAGAGCCACGACGGTCTGTCCGCCGAAGCTCTGGGGCGGCAGGCCAGGCGCCTTCCAGGTGCTCAGAAATTTTGTGTTCGCGCTCACGGCGCCGGCGGCCAGCACGATCGTCAGCGCCGCCGTCATCACCTGCCGTCGTGTCATGGATGCCTCCTCGGTCATTCTACGCGCCAACGGTCGTGCTGGTCGGCTTTTTGGCGCGCCAATCGTACAATCGCCGGATGCGGGCAGCCGGTGTCGGTCGATCCTGGCTCGTCGCTGGATTCACTTCGCTGTCTCTGGCGTCAGCGGTCTCGGCGTTCCTGCCAACGCTGACCGAACGTCAGATGGGCGAAGCGCTGGCCATCGCGCGCGGCGACGTCCCGGCGCAGTTGCGCTTTCAGGAGCCGTACGTCCATCCCCTCAACATTCAACCTGCCGACGCGTACTACCGCATCGATCGACTCGAAGTCATCACGCTGTTCCGGCGGCTCGAACTGATCGGGGTCGGCCACGCGAACCTGAACGATTCGTTCGGCCGCGGCGGCTTCAGCGACGTCAGGGAGGCGCTGAAACCGTGGCTCGGCAAGGTGTCGATCGCCGTGAACGTCCAGATCCTCCCGACGATGCGATTCAATCCGCAGCTGCCGGCGATCGACGCGAGGATTCGCGGGCCGCGCCTGCTTCAACCGATCACCGTGCGTCGGAATCCTATTAATTCCGACGCCGGGATCTTGATCGCCGGCGTCATCGAATCGGATTTCGACAGTGCCGCGCTCGATGGCAACGGCTACCAGGCCATCGTTCTGCTGGACGGCAAGCAGGTCGAGGCGATCCATATCGACTTGAAGGCTCTGCGCTGATACACCGTGTATCGTCAGTCGATTGCGCTGGCAATCGGGACGGGTTCAGACGCAAGTACAGCGATCTCTTCCAGCTGGCCAACTCGGTTGGCCTGAAAAATCCTGACGTCAAGGAAGAAGCCGGAAAGCTCAGAATCTCCGGCAAGACCGAGTATCAGCTCGACGCGAATCAGTTCTGGGACAACATCCAACCGCACGGCGGCTGGTGATCCCGGCCCCGTAGTCAAGTGCCGCGTAACGCTTGAAAAGGAACCGGCCAAGCGACGCCACGCACTAGTAGCTTCCGGCTATTGTGAGCGGCCCGCACCCGGCGTAACGTTCAGGCGGACCATGGTTGACCACACCGTGTCGAACGGCGGCCGTCGTCATGTCTTCAAGGCCCGCACACAAAAACCGTTCGAGCTGTTCAAGCAGCAGATGACGGCCGAGCTGAACAGCAAGTGGGCGCACTTCATGGCGACCTACACCTGGCGTGGCAATACGGTTCACGTGCGGAATCCGGGCGCGGTTGGTTTCGTGCGCCTCGACGAGGGGATCCTGCACGTCGAGCTGAACCTCGAATCGTGGCCGGCGACGCTGCCGTGGGTGAGCCCGCTGATCGTTCGCGACCTCAGGCTGATGACCGAAACACTGGCCAGAAGTTGAGCGCCACCGCTCGTCCCTGAGCGCCGTTCTTTACGTGGCGGGGACGTTGGCCTTTCGGCTGAAATAGATACCAGCGGCCAGACCCATCATCGCGCCAATTACTCCACCAACCGCCTGCCCACGCATCAGCTTGCCGGTCGAGTAGCGAATGATCTCGGGGATCTCGACCACCGCCTGAATCTTCGCGCCGTCGGGCAGGCCTCCAGGCGCCGAGTACCACGATAGCGCGGGAGGCACCACCAGAGACGCGATCACAATGCCGAGTAGCGTACCGGTCAATATGAGAATCAGAATGGTCTTCATGGAGCCTTTCGGGCGGCACGGGACGGCACGCCGGACTGTGAGATCGCGTGCACGCGAACTTACATCCTGACGTGCACTAACGCGACCAGATCACGATCCTTCCACAGTAAAACGCCCGCGACAGTACTGATCAAGCTGAGAAATATCTGACAGGGGGATGACTTCTCGGTCGGATTCGGCTAAAAGGTGGGGTCGCTCGTACGGGCACCAGATTGCATTACAGTTTTCGACCGGGCTCCAATGGGTAAACTCGCCGCCTCTCAATCGGATCGATCGGACGCCGCGGTTGCGAATGCCGAACTACAGCGCCTGGCCGAACGTGCGCGCGAGTCCAACGTCCGCTTGATCAGCCCGAACCTCGAGGAGGGCGGCGACACCCTCGACATCTTCCAGTTGGAGTCGGTTCCTCCGGCGGCACCGGCCCCCCCGGCCGCTCCCAAGCCAAGTCGCCGCGGTTATATGCCCGCCGCGATTGGCGTTGGGTCGCTTTGCATGGCTGCCGCCCTGGGTTTCCTCTATGTACGTTCGCCGTGGCGGCGTACGCCGCCACGGCCGGCTGCCGCAATCGGCCACGTCACGCTCAGCTCGCGTCCCGAAGGCGCGCAGGTGCTGGTGGACGGCGCCAGCCTCGGCGTCACGCCGCTCAATATCGATTTGCCAACCGGCGACCACGACGTCGTGTTCCGGACCGGCGAGACCGAGCGTCATCTGCCGTTGCGGGTCGAGGAAGGTGTCCGCCTGTCCGAGCACGTGGACCTGCCGCCGCCGGTCGCTGCGTCCGGCCAGGTCGAAATCACTTCGGATCCTCCGGGCGCTCGCGTGACGATTGACGGCAGCGCGGCGGGTGTCACGCCCCTGACCGTTCCCAAGTTGAATGCGGCCCGTCACATCGTCGCCGTGAAGCAAGGCGATAGCGTCGTCACGCGCACTGTCGATGTCACCGCTGGCGCCACCGCGACGGTATTCGTGGCGCTGCCGACTGAAGCGCGCGGCGGGGCGGGCAAGGTCGCGTTCGAATCGCCGCTGGAACTTCGAGTGATGGAGGGCGGCCGCCTGATCGGACTGTCGACAGCCGAACCGTTGATGCTGCCGGCGGGCCGACATCAGTTCGAGCTGGTCAACGAAAGCATCGACCTGCGGATTCCTTCGACGGTCACGATTGCGGCTGGAAAATCCGTCCGCGTTGATGTGCCTCTGCCGAACGGGACCCTGTCGGTCAACGCCCAGCCGTGGGCCGAAGTTTTTATCGACGGCCGGAGTCTCGGGATGACGCCGCTCGGCGACGTGTCGGTCCGCGTCGGGAGTCACGAGCTGACGTGGCGCCACCCGCAGCTGGGCGAAAAACACCAAACCGTACTGATTGGAGCTCAGAAAACGACTCGCGTGAGTGCAGACTTGAGGCGATAAACCATGCAGGGCAAGTGCGCGACATTAATTCTTGTCGCCTGCCTGGGCACCGCGGCCCGGGCTGCGGCCGACGATCCGCTGGATGCCGCCAAGGCGCTCTATCGCTCGGCCTCTTACGAAGCCGCCCTGGTCGCGCTCAACAGTCCGCCGCCTGAGTCCAACGCCGACGAAGTCGATCAGTACCGCGCGCTCTGTCTGCTCGGTCTCAATCGAGCGCCGGACGCACAACTCGCCATCGATCGCCTGATCGCCCGCCATCCGCTGATGGAGTTCGACGAGAGCGAGTCGCCCAAGGTAGTCACGATGTACCGCGATGCGCGCCGCCGGCTGCTGCCGCCTGCGGCCAAGTCGCTTTACGCGTCGGCCAAGGCGAACTTCGAACGGGGCGACCTGACTGCTGCGTCCGCGCAATTCAAAGAAGTCGTGGCGATTGTCTCGTCCGCCGACCTGCCGAACGACGGATCGCTCGCGGACCTGAAGATGCTCGCTGACGGCTTTCTCAAGCTGACCGAACAGGCATCCGCCCGAGCCGCAGTCAACGTACCGGCGTCTGCGGAACCGAAGCCCGAGGTCGCCGCTCCCGCCGCTCCCGACATCGCGTCGTTGGCTGTCGCACCTACGTCGGCGAAAATTTTCGGCGGAACTGACACCGACGTCGTCGGGCCAGTCGTGATGGTGCAGAACTTTCCGAAATGGAATCCGCCGCCCGGGGTGGCCGCGATGACGCCGTACTCTGGCCTGCTCGAGGTCATCGTCAACGAAACCGGCGGTGTCGACGCGGCGGTGATGACGCGACCAGTATTCCCGCCTTACGACCGCTCGCTGCTTGCCGCGGCCAAAACCTGGCAGTACGTGCCAGCCAAACGCAACGGCCAGCCGGTCAAGTACCGCAAGGTCATCGAAGTCGTGCTGTCGCCGGGAAAACCGCTCACCCAGTAACTTTTATCCTCAACCCTGTCGGCGCCGACGGCGTGGCGGGCGGGTGGTAGCCGACTGCCACGACCTCGAAGTCGGACGCGGACAGCGCGCGGAACGCCGGATTCAGCACGTCGTTGTTCCAGCGCTGATCGTACGTGCCGCTGATGTACATGTCCGATCCATTGTCCGCCACGATCAATCCGTAGGTCTTCATTGCCCGGAAGATTCGCTGCAGCTCCGGCGTGAACCCCGACAGATCCTTCGACGCCTTCAGCCGCAGCCGCGCGCCCATCGGCAGTGCGCCGCTGGTGCTGCCGGCGCGGTGCGATGCGGGGTAGACGTATCCATTGGTCGCACGGACGGTGACTCTGAACGCGTGCAGGATGTCGCCCGATCCGAACGCCTCGTCGTAGCGCACCAGTCCCGGAAGAATGGCGAGTCCCGCCGCATCGGCCGAGGTCCAGCCATCAGGACGGCGTCCGTCAGTCTTCAGATCGAAGAACGCGCCTGATCCCGCCTGCCACTGGCTGCCGTCGAAGAACACGTTGTAGAGCTCGTAAAGGTAGCGGTTGTCGCGATCGACGATCAGCATGTGTCGATCGGCGCTGCTGCGAAGATCCACGTTCCCGGGATCGCCGCCTTCGATCCAGTGCGCTTGCGTGATCGCCTCGTCAGGAATCGGGTAGAACGGCACACTCGCGCCGGTCGTGTGGTTCACGCCGTCGCTCTCGTCGCCGTACTGAAACTGGACCGCCTTCTTGGTCAGCGAGCCATCGACGACGATGAAAGGAAACCCGTAGCCTTGAGCGCTGCCGGGTGAAACATCCCCTCCGAAATCGGGGTGCAGTTGCCGCGTCGCGCCGACAAACGAGATGTAGGCGGCGGACGCCGGGTCAACCGGCGCGTTGGAGATGTTCAGATTCCACCAGTTGTCGGAGGGGAACAACGGCAGCGGAGCGGGCAAGGCTCCGCCGATTGTGCTCGACGCTGAAACCAGCGCCGTCGCGAACATGATGGTGAGCAGTATCAGGGACGCAACGGGCGAGCGGCGAATGCTGGGCACAATGCATTATCAGAGGCAAGTTCCGGGCCACTGAGTTGATGCGTTTTGTCGGCGATTTTCTCGATATTTCCATCCTGGGGCAGACCAACCGCGCGCTTTTCCGCGACACCATTACGCACTTGTCGTGTCGCGTGCTTTCATCATGCCGCGAATCACGAGACAATCGCTCCCGCCGCCACACATGACGATGCCGACATCCGGACGCACTGTGCTGCTCGCTGTGTGGCTGACGTGCGCGCCGGCCGCCGTGCAGGCGCAGTCGGCGGACGCTATCGCGAACGAGGATGCCGCAGCTGCCGTAACCAGGCCGTCCTGGTCGTTCGACATCACGGCTCTGACGTACGTCTTCCCGAACCACGACAACTACGTGCAGCCGACAATCACCGCCGATCGCGGCGCGCTGCATCTTGAAACGCGCTACAACTACGAGGATCGCAACTCGCTGTCCGCGTTCATCGGCTGGAACTTCGACTTCGGAGAGAAAGTCACGCTGGAACTGACGCCGATGCTCGGCGGGCTCGTGGGAGACACCAACGGACTGATTCCGGCGCTCGAATTCGATTTCGCCTGGCGCTGGCTCGAAATCTACTCCGAAGGCGAGTTCGTGATTGACCCAGGTGATCGCGCTAATAACTATCTGTACAACTGGTCGCAGGTCAGCATCCGGCCGGTGACGTGGCTTCAGGCGGGGTTGACGACGCAGCGGACTCGCGCGTACCAGACGCCGCGCGACATACAACTGGGTCCGTTCGTTGGCGTAACGGTCTCGAAAGTGACCGGGACCGTCTACTTTTTCAATCCCGGCTCGACCGATCATTTCGTCGTCGCCGCTCTGGGCGTGTCCTTCTAGCATTCATTGTTTGCGAGCCGAACCAGGCAGCGGCTGAATGATCGCGTTCGCCAGTGCGCCGCTGAACTCGGTCATCTCGCCGGCGGTCTTTCCCGGCGACGGCAGCAGACGAGCGGCCAGCGGCTTGTCCCACTTGAACGCGAGCGTGGCGACGTCGCCGATGATGCGCGCGATCATCGACTCACTGGTGTCGCCCGGAAGCGGCACCGTATCTACGCCGCCGGCACACACCGCCGAGTAGGCGAGAATGGAATCCAGACCGTACGTGCCCTCAGTCCATCGCTGCGTCAGCACGGTCTCCTCGAGCACGGGAATCATCAGGCCTGAGTAGCCGGTCTGCTTGACCGGGACGCTCTTCACCGCTCGTGTGATGATGCCGGCGGCGGTCTCGGTTCCGGGTGATCCGAACGGTGCGCCGGTGAACGCCTCGATCGCCGCACCGATCGACACGCTGCCTCCGGGCGCCGGCGTCGGGTCGATTCCCGCATAGGTCCATCCGCTGCCGGTGGCGGCCTTGATCGCCGCTCCTTCGACGGCGTTGGCGTGCAGCGACAGCGCGGCGGCGAGCGCCTTACCCGCGGCGATCGGATCGTGTTCCTTCGCGAAGACGTCCATCACCACGTTCGCTGATTCGAGGCCGATCGCAAAGGTTCGCGCGCCGCCGGGATGCCACGCACCAGGGTAGAACGGCCCGTAAGGCTTGAGCATCGCGATGGCGGCGAAGTTGAAGTTGCCCTGTCCGTGCGGGCTGCGCTCGCCGACGCGTTTGATGAGGCGCGCTGCCTCACGCACCGCCTTCCAGTGGATCCCATCGTCTCCAGCGACGATCAGGTTTGCATTCAGGCGATTGCCAGGAATCGACAGGATCTCCGCCAGCAAGTCGACCGCCGCGATGTCGTCACCGTCTTTGATCATGGCCGGTCCGATATTGGGGCTGAAGCGCAGCTTTGAGGACAGCTCGTCGATGCCGCGCAACATCGCCAGCGCATCCGCGTGGCTCAGTCCTCTGGTGTACTCGGGGAACGGCTGCGTCGAAATCCGGATGCCTGCCACGTCGTACCCTGCCGCTTTGACGGCGTCGCGGACCTGATTGAGAAAGGTGACCGCCTCGGTCAGCTGCGCCACGTAGGACTTCGCGTCGATCGTGACGAACGCCGTGATCGCGCGCACCTTCGGTTGTGGCGGACCCGCCGCCCGCGCCGGGATGACGGACCCGATCACCAGAACGAACGCCGCAACGATGGGCTTCAGATGATTCATTGGCGTAGCTTATGACGGGTCTGCGCGGAGTGCTAGACTCGGACGACGTGGAGAGCGAGCCCCGCGACCGCCATTTTCGCCTGGTGGAGCGATCGCCAGACGGCATACTGATCTTCCAGGACGGTCGCCTCGTATTTCTGAATCCCGCCGGCGTGCGGCTGTTCGGCGCGTCAGCACCGGAGCCGGTGCTGGGCAAAGCGCCGTTCGATCTCTTCCATCCTGACAGTCACGCCCTCATTCGCGAACGCATCGGTCGGATGATTTCCGGCCAGGCCGTCCCGCCGGCGGAAGCGAAGATTGTCCGCCTGGATGGCGGCGTCACCGATGTCGAGGTCAACTCGACGCGGCTTGATGAGCCAGGAGGCGACAGCCTTCAGGTCATCATGCGCGACATTTCCGAGCGTAAGCGCGCCGAGGCCATCCTCCGTCAGAACGAGGAGCGGCTGACGCTCGCCTTCGCTGGCGCTCAAGAGGGCGTGTGGGATTGGAACCTCGAGACCGGCGCGGTGGTGTTCTCGCCGAGATGGAAGAACATGCTCGGCTACGCTGAAGACGAAATCGAGCCGCACGTCAGCGCCTGGGAGCGTCTGCTCCACCCGGACGACAAGGCTCGCGCGGATCAGTTGAGCGAGAACCTCGCGCAGGGCGGTGGGACGTACGAAGGCGAGTTTCGACTGCGGCACAAGGACGGTCACTACATCCATGTGCTCTCGCGCGGTCTTCCTGTTCGCCGGGAATCCGGCGGGCCGGTCGTCCGTATCGTCGGAACACACCTGGATATCACCAGCCGCAAACGGACCGAAGAGGCACTGCGCGAAAGTCAGGAGCGGCTGACGCTGGCGTTCGCCGGCGCACGCGAAGGCGTCTGGGATTGGAACATCGAGACCAACGCTGTCGTGTATTCGCCGACCTGGATACAGATGCTCGGCTACGCTGAGGACGAAATCGAACCGCACATCAGCGCCTGGGAACGCCTGGTGCATCCCGACGATCGCCCGCGTGCAGACGAGGCCAACGACAGCGTAGCTCGAGGCGAGCCGACCTATGAGGCGGAGTTTCGGCTGCGGCACAAGGATGGTCGCTACGTCCACGTGTTGTCTCGAGGATTCCCGGTTCGTCGGACGCCGGACGGCCCGGTGATTCGCATCGTCGGAACCCATTTCGATCTGACCGAGCGCAAACAGGCCGAAGCGCAACTGCGCCGCTCGCACGAGGAGCTCGAGGTCCGGGTCCGCGAGCGGACTGCCGAACTGGCCCGCGTCAACGAGTCGCTGCGAGCCGAAATTGGAGAGCGCGAGCGGGCCGACCGCGCCCGGACGGAGCTGATCGCGCGATTGGTGTTCGCCCAGGAGGACGAGCGGCGGCGCATTTCCCGCGAGATGCACGATCAGTTCGGCGAGCAGTTGACCGCGCTCAATCACCGCATCGCGTCGCTCAAGACAGTGTGCGGCGACCGAGGCGACTTGCGCGGACCGGTGGAGGCGCTCGAGCAGGTCGCCCAGCAACTCGATCGGGACGTCGATCATCTCGTCTGGCAATTGCGCCCGACCGCGCTCGACGATCTCGGGCTGCAGGCCGCGCTGGCGACCCACATCCAGACGTGGTCGAAACGCGCAGGCATCGCCGCCGAACTGCATGTCTCCGGTCTGACTGACCATCGCCTCGCCTCTCATGCCGAGACGACGCTGTACCGCATCGCGCAGGAAGCGCTCACCAACGTCGCCAAACATTCGCGGGCCCGACACGTGGACGTGATCGTCGAGCGCCGGGCCGATCAGGTCGTGCTGATCGTCGAGGACGATGGCGTCGGATTCGATCCGGGTGACGCCGCGACGACCGGACAGGGGCTCGGTCTGTCTGGCATGGAGGAACGCGCGTCGATGGTCGGGGCGAAGGTCCAGGTCGAGTCGGCGGCGGGCAAGGGCACGACGATTCTGGTACGCATGGCCGCCGTACCGATCGAGAATCGAGCCGGCCATGACTGAGTCGCGGCTTCGCATCCTGCTCGCGGACGATCATGTGACCGTGCGTCACGGTCTGAAGCTGCTGATCGAGGCTGAAAAGGACATGACCGTCGTCGCGGAGGCGAGCGACGGGAACGCCGCGGTCGAGCGCGCTCTTGCCCTCAAGCCGGACGTGATCGTGATGGACATCTCGATGCCCGGGATGAACGGGCTGGTGGCCACGCGCAAGCTGAAGCAACTGCAGCCAGGCGTCGCGATCGTGACGTTGACGCGTCACGCAGACGATGCGTATCTGCAGGAGCTGCTGAGGGCGGGTGTCTCGGGTTACGTGCTGAAGCAAAGCGCGCCGAGCGAACTACTGCAGGCGATCCGCGCGGCCGCTGGTGGCCGCCAGTACCTCGACTCGGCGCTCACCGCGCGAGTGACCGCGGCGTTTGTCGGGAAGCCGGGAAATCGCGAGAGCCGTTCCGCCGCGACCATCAGCGCCCGCGAATCTGAAGTTCTGCGGTCGATCGCCGCCGGTTACAGCAACAAGGAAATCGCGGCGCGCTTGTCGCTGAGCGTGAAGACCGTCGAAGCGCACAAGGCCAACGCGATGCGGAAGCTCGGGCTGAACGGGCGAATCGACATCATGAAATACGCCGCACTACAGGGTTGGCTGCACAACACCTGACCGCTTCTCGACTTTTTACGGCGCGCTAAGCCCAGTCACATCAGCGTCTTCCCGCACCCATAGGGATCTTCCCTAGTCCGCGTCGGCGTGTTCCCGATTGGCCGCCGGATCGACTGTCGGTAGAGTCCGGCCATCGAGCAGGCTTCCCTGGAAGGCCATCATGAGGAACGTGTCAAAACGTTTCGACGAGATTCCCACTCTCAGATGCGCGGGTCTATCACATTTGCCTGAATGGACCATCCTGCGCACCCTCCGCGTCAACGCTCTCATCGTCGGCGCCGTTCATCTCACCACCGCGGCGGTTGCGGGAATCGCGACCGGCGTCCGGCACCCGATGGTGTGGTGGACGCCCGAGCAAGCGTTCGACGTTCCGGACCTGACCTCGGGAACACTGGTGATTCGCGACGTCGATCGACTCGAGGAACGCCAGCAGGAGCGCCTGATGCAGTGGATGAGCACCTACTGTCCTTGTGTACAGGTGCTGGCGATGGCGCGTGCACCGCTGTTCCCCCAGGTGCTTGACGGACGGTTCTCGTCGGCGTTGTACTATCGCATCAATACTGCGGTGGTCGAGGTCCGCGCTCTGGCCGACCTGCCCTGACCGTTCCTTCGTGAGCGCGCGTGCGCGAGATGAAGACTCCATCACGCCTGGCCGTTGTCGCCTCGATCGCCGCGGTGTACGTCGTCACCGCACGGTTCGGGTTTGCGACCGCGCTGACCGCCGAACACGTCACCTTCGTGTGGCCGCCGAGCGGCGTGGCGTTGTCGGCGTTGCTGGTGCTGGGCGCGGACGTCTGGCCCGGCATTCTGCTCGGTGCCCTTGTCGCGAGCGTCAGTGCACACGATCCGCTGCCGGTCGCGGCGGTCGTCGCCGTCGGTAACACGCTCGAGGCGGTGATCGCCGCGAGCCTTCTTCGCCGTTACGTACGCATCGACCGAACCCTCGACACGCTGCGCCAGGCGCTCGGCCTGGTCGTATTCGGCGCCGTGGCCAGCACGATCGTGGGTGCGACCATCGGCGTTGCAAGTCTCTGCGTCTCGGGTCTGCAGCCGTGGACGGCGTTTCCCCGCGTCTGGTGGAGTTGGTGGCTGGCCAATGCCGCCGGCGATCTTCTGATCGTGCCGGCGGTCTTGACCTGGCACCGGTGGCGGGACGCGCTGCAAGGCCGGACTGGCGAAGCGGTCGTGCTGCTCGCCGGGCTGGTGCTGACCTGCGCCGGAGTGTTCGGCGGCCTGTTCGGGACGATCGCGGCGACCCGCTATTACTCGCTCGAATACATCGTCTTCCCGTTCGTGATCTGGGCTGCGATCAGGTTCGGCACCGCTGGTGCCGCGGCAGCCAACGTGGTGACCGCGTCGATTGCGATCTGGAGTGCGGTGCATGGCCTCGGTCCGAACCCCTCCGGCGCCGTCGCCGACTATCTGCTGCTGCAGCAGCTGTTCATCGCGGTGGTGGCGATTACCGGACTGCTGCTCGGTGCGGCGATTTCAGAACACACCGCTGCGCTCGGACGCCGGGACGCCGAACATGCGGTCACGCGCATCCTCGCGGACGCGACCACCGGGCACGCGGCGATCGGACGAATCATCGACGTCATCAATACTGATCTCGACTGGGATGTTGGCCGGTGGTGGTCCGTCGAGCCCGGTACGCGACGGCTGCATTGCGGCGAGATCAGGCGCAAGAGCGGCGCGCGTCTTCCGGTGCTGATCGACGCCAGTCGGGCCCAGGTGTGCGGTCCCGGGGAAGATCTGGCGGGTCACGTCTGGGCCTACGCCGCTCCGCAGTGGATCTCCGACGTGGCGAACGAGCCGCACCTGCCGCAGCCACACGGCGCTGCGCTCGCGGGAATCCGCAGTGCCTTCGCCTTCCCGATCTCGGTGGGCAGGGAGGTGGTCGGTGTCCTCGAATTCGGCTCGCGCCGGGTCCGACGGCCCGATGACGATCTGCTCTGGATGTTCACGGCGATCGGCGCCGAGGTCGGCCAGTTTCTGGCGCGCAAGCGGATGGAGCAGCAAATCCAGGAGAGCGAGGCCCGCAAGGCGGGTCTGCTGAACGCGGCGATCGACTGCATCATCACGGTCGATCAGGACGGCCGGATCGTCGAGTTCAATCCGGCGGCGGAGCGGACCTTCGGCTACCGGTCCGCAGAGATCCTCGGCCGCCACGCGATGGATGTGCTCGTGTCAGCAGAGGAACGCGACCGCTCCCGCGAACAACTGGAGCGTTACCGCGCCTCGAGTGACGACAGCCTGATTGGCCGCCGGCTCGAGCTGGTGTGCGTGCGGGCGGACGGCACGAACTTTCCGGCCGAGCTCTCTGTCACCCGGATTTCGTCCGCGGACGGTCCGTGGTTCACGGCGTTCCTTCGCGACATCACCCGCCAGAAACGTCGCGCGAACCAGCTCGCGTTCCGTGCGACGCACGACGGCCTGACCAAGCTGCTGAATCGATCGGCGTTCATGGATCGGCTCAAGGAAGGCATCGTGCGCGGCCGCGAACTCGGCGGGTCGATCGCCATTCTGTTCATCGACCTCGATCATTTCAAGGCGCTGAACGACAACCTGGGTCACCTGGTCGGCGATCGCCTGCTGGTCGAGACCGGCCGTCGCCTGCGCCGGTGCGTGCGTCCCGGAGACGCGGTCGCCAGGCTCGGCGGCGACGAGTTCGCGATCATGCTCGAGCGCATCATGGATGCGAACATCGTCGCGGTCATGGCCGACCGCATCAAACGGGAACTCGATCGTCCGTTCGTGATCGGCAGCGATTCCGTCGAAATTTCCGCGAGTGTCGGCACCGCGATGAACGACCGCGACGGCGATCGCCCCGACGATCTGCTGCGCAAGGCGGACGCCGCGATGTATCGCGCGAAGGCGGCCAACGCCAGCCGCAGCGCGGCGTACCGCGACGTCACACAACGTCGTTGGCGCTAGACCGCCTACGGCTGCCGGCCGGCGATCGGCGCCGCGGCTGTCCACGCCGTCACCCGCGCCGCGAGGTAGGGAAAGAACGGGTTGCACGACACCCGCATCAGCGTGTCGAGCGGGACCGTCAGCACGGCCCGTTCGCCTCTGGGACTGAGCGTGCCGAGACGCACGATGTCGCCCGGCGAGCGCCGCGGTGTCTGTCCGTACACCTCATCGTCCATCGCGAACGGCAGCGCGATGTGCGCGAGCGAGAACATCTCGGATGGCCAGGAGAGGCCCAGGGGATGCGTGGCGATCTGTGCTTGCCCGGCGGCAATCGATCGTTCGACCACGTCCAGCGAGTCCCGGTCGGCGTTCGTGACCAGCGTTCGATCGTAACGACGCGGTGACGCGTCCGTGAGGCGCGAGAGCAGTGTCGCGGCCTCGGGATCGATGAAGGGCGCCAGCCCTGACAACCGGTTGATGTCGAACATCACGAGCTGCGAGCCGTTCGCCTCGAGCTGATCGAATAATGCGTGCACCACTGCGCTGGTGCTGACCGTCGAATCAACCAGCGACTGGAACGCCAGCATCGGCGGCAGTTGTTTGAGCCGGCCCTGTTTGCCAAGCCGGAGAATCTGATCCTGCAGGTCGGTCGTCAACCGCCACGACTGCAACGCGGCGTTCGCCGGAAACGAGTTGTACTTGAACGGGTTGTATTCGGGCATGACGTCGAGCCAGCGCGCCTTCTCGAAATACGGGATTGGCCCGAGCAGGCTGATGACCCGCGACATCCACGCGAACGGCGCGACCCCGATCATCGGCGAGATCAGGACGAGGCGTGTGGCGCGAAGGCCGTCACCGGACTCGACCTGGTCCAGCGCGTACTTGAGCGCGAGCGCAGCGCCGTTCGAGTAGCCGACCAGCACCAGCGGCTTGTCAGGCCCGATTCGTTCGCGGACGCGGCGAACCCCGATGCGAACCGCGGCGAGCCAGTCCTCCCAGACGATGGTGGTGAGCGCGGCGGGAACGGTGCCATGTCCGGGCATCCGCAGCGCGAGGCTGTAGTAGCCGCTCGTTTTCAAGACGTCGCCGACCGCACGCATGCTGTACGGCGCATCGGTGAGGCCATGAATCAGGAGCGCTCCGGCGACCGGCTCGCCGGCGGGCACGAGCTCGAACGTTCGGTTGCCCTGATCCGACCCAAGCCGCGACGGCGACGATCGGCTGCCCGGGTCGTAGCGATTGAATGCCGGCGTGCTTGATGTCGTGGCTGCGCTCTCGATCCGATCGCGCACCGCCCGAAAGACATCGTCTTCCCGTCGCAGGTAGTCGGCGAATGTCGCCGAGGCGAGCTCCGCCGCGGTCACGTCCGGCGGCACATAGCGGTGCCACGGCTCGAGATCCGGCAGGCGGTGCCGCGCGCTGACGGCGCCGCCGACGATCACGGTCATGACGATCAGCGCCGCGGCCGACAGAGTTCCGACAATCCAACGTTTCAATGGCGATTACTCCAAGGGGCGCGGACTCCAGTGCCAACGCAATATTAGGTTCTGCCGCGGGTCCCACGTATGCTGATCGTCATGAAGTTCGCCATCGGCATCGGTGTCCTCCTCATTGGCCTGATCATCTGGATTCGTGGCCGTTGGGTCGAGTCGAGTGAGGACGATCCGAGCCGCCAGGCGGCTCTGCTGGCCAAGCTAGGCTCCATTCCCACTGACCGCTTCCGATAAAACCGTCCGACCGTCCATGTTATGGTTACATGTAACCATAAGGCATTGTCATGGCCGTGACCTCACTCCGCTCTCCGTCCCGCGACAAGGTTCGTGCGCACCGCGAACGGCTTCGCCGCCGCGGCCTGCGACCGATTCAGATCTGGATTCCCGATGTTCGCTCGAGGACTTTCGCACGCGAAGCGCGCCGCCAGTCGTTGCTGGTCAGCGCCGCGGTTGCGGAGCGCCAAGAGCAGGCGTTCGTCGATGCGGTCTCTGAGTGGCCGCGGAAATGAAACGCGGTGAAATCTGGACGGTTGCCGGCGGGAGCGACTATGCAGGGAAGCCAGGGCCCGCGGTCATCCTGCAGTCGGACGCCTTCGCCGCCACCGCATCGGTCACTGTTTGCCCGTTCACGACACATATCGTCGATGCGCCGCTGATACGGCTGCCGATTGTGCCGTCCGAGCGGAACGCCCTTCGCACCGCCAGTCATCTGATGATCGACAAGGTGACGACGGTCGCTAGAACGAAGCTGGAGAAGCGGATCGGACGCCTCTCCGATCAGGACATCGTGCGTGTCAATCGCGCCGTCGTGGTTTTTCTCGGGCTTGCAGGATCTGCCGGATAAGGCCACCACGCCGTCTCGATTTTCGACTGGAGCATGCGCCATGACACGTCCCGCCGTTATTGCCATCATGCTGTGTCTGCGGGCGCTGAGCGCGTCCGCCCAGGACGCGTCGGGCCACCCATTCACGTTCGACGACTACGCCTCGCTCCGCTCCGCGGCACCTGTTGCCGTGGCGCCGGATGGCCGGACCATTCTCGTCCGCGTTGATGTCGGCGCGGTCAAGGGACCGACGCACCACGAGTGGAGGCTGGCGCAGGCTGACGGCAGCGTGTCGCGCACGGTCGAACTGCCGGAGCATTTCACCCCGTCGGGTTTCACGCGCGACGGCGGTCTCTACGGTTCTTTCCGGGTCAACACGATCGACCAGCTCGCGACGGTCGGAATCTCGTCTGGTGTGGTTGCGGCCACGCCGTCCCGCATCGTGCCGCTGCCGCGCGGCATGCACTCCGCCCTGATCTCGCCGGATGGCGCGCGTTTCGCGATTCTCGCGTCGCCGCAGCCGCCCGATCTACTCGACGACGTCAGGACGGTGGTCGGGCCGGAGCAGACGAGCCTCTATGTCGTCAACGCAGATGGTACAGGCGGCGCCTGGTGGTGTCCGTCACTCACCACTATCGCTGACGGACCGATTTCGGGTGGTGCGCTGGCTTGGTCGCGCGACGGTGCGTCGCTCGCTGTCGTTTCAACCGATCCGAAGATCGGATTCAAGGAAACGCGGTCGTCGATCGACGTGTGCAGCGCCGCCGGTGTGCGGCACGTCGCGAACATTCCCAACAGTGTCAGCGGCATTGCGTGGAGCAGTGACGGCAGGGATCTGGCGTTTCTGAGTACGACGAGTAATGTGCTCACACCCGATCACGTGTGGACCGTGTCCGTTGCCGGCGGCGCCCCTGTCGATCGGACGCCGGCGTTGGTCGGATCGGCCGTTTCACTCGGCGCCGACGCTCGAGGTCATGTGTGGGTGGTCGTCGCGCGCGGTGTTCAGAACGAGATCGACGCGTTCGAAAATGGCGCGCTGCAACCACGCTTCAAATGGCCAGCCGGCACTGTGCTCGGCCTGCCCGTTGCTTCCGAGCTTGCGAGCGCGCTCGGATTTTCTCGTGATGTCCGTCGCCGATCCCACGCACACGCCGAACGCCGCCGTGGCGTCCGGCGACGCACTGAAGCGGATCACCACAGAAGGCGACGCCGCCGTCGCGCGAATCGGGCTGGGACCGGTGCGTGTCGTGAAGTGGACGAGCAAGGAAGGCATCGCGCTCGAAGGCATCGCGACCTTCCCGTCCGGTTACCAGGAAGGCCGTCGCTACCCGTTTCTCGTGCTCCCGCACGGCGGACCCGAGGCCAACGACCTCCTGATGCTCGATCGATTCTCACGAATTGTCGCGGGTCTCGGCTACGTGGTCCTTCAACCGCAATATCGCGGGTCGACCGGCTACGGGACCGCGTTCCTGCAGGCGATCTATCAGCACTTCGGCGACCGCGCGTATCGGGATGTCGATAGCGCGACCGATTTCGCCATCGCACAGGGATGGGCCGACCCTGACCGTCTTGCGATATTCGGCTGGAGCGCCGGCGGCTTCATGACGTCGTGGACGGTGACCCAGACGAATCGCTACAAGGCCGCCATCGAAGGCGCCGGCATCACCGACTGGTCGAGTTTCGTGTGGACGAGCGATGTGTCGCAATGGGACTACGACGCGCGCTGGCCTGAGCGCGAGCCGCAGGCGTTCTCGCAGTTTTCGGCCGTCGCTCAGGCCGACAAGGTCACGACGCCTTTGCTCGTGCTCCACGGTGAGGCTGATCGCCGTGTGCCGACCTACCAGGGTCGCGAATTTTACGAATCGCTCGCGGCGCGTGGCAAGACGACACGCATGGTGACCTACCCGGGCTCGGGACATTTTCCGAGCGCATGGGAGCAGCGGCGTGACGTCTTCCGTGAAGTCGCGAACTGGCTGGGCCTCTATAACAAACCATCGGGAACGAAATGAAACGGATCGGCGTCGGCGTCCTCGCATCCGTGTTGGTTGTCGCCGCTGCGGCCGCGCAGATTCCGACGTCCGCCTATCCCGGACGTCGAGCGGCCGCTCTTTCGGCGATCGCAGGTGACCTGCTGATCGTTCCTGCGCGGGCGTCGTTTCTCGCGGATGACCAGCTGGGGTTCGTCCAGACGGCGGACTTCCAGTATCTGACCGGGCTCGACGAACTGGTCGGCGCCGTGCTGGTCCTCGATGGCTCGGCGTCAACGTCCACGTTGTTCGTCCAGCCGCGCAATCCGCTGCTGACCCGCGCCGAAATCACGACTGACGCAGAGTCTGCTCACAGACTCCAGCTCTCCGGCATCCTGCCGGTGGACAGGCTCGAACCGTGGCTGCGGCAGCGTTTCGGGCGAGCGCGTTCAACCGTGTATGTCGCGGCGACCGATGTGCGCGGTCCGGTTGCGGCGCCGTTGCCAATGGCGGGGTCGGTTGCTCGATGGCAGGCGTGGCTCACGTCGCTCGGTGCGGCAGTCGTCAAGCCGGCCGTCGATGTGCTGCGCCCGCTACGGGCGATCAAGGACGCCAACGAGATCGCGGTACTCCGTGAGGTGGGCCGCACCAGCGGCGAAGCGTTTCTGGCAGGCCTTCGCTCGCTTGCGCCGCAGAAGTGGCAGCACGAGACAGAGCTTGCAGTCGTCAACGCCTGTCGTGCGGCGGGCGCGCGCGGCATCTCGTTCTGGCCATGGACCATGAGCGGGCCGAACGCGGACTTCCGTTCGCTCTGGAACAGCTTTGTGTCGTACGACCACGTCGATCGTCAGATGCAGACAGGCGAAGTCGTGCGGGTGGACGTCGGATGTCAGATCGATCACTACATGGGCGACGTCGGTCGGACAGCTCCCGTTTCCGGCAGGTTCACGGACGGGCAGCGCGAAGCGTGGGATCTGTTCATTGCCGGATATCGAGCCGGCCTCCCAGCGCTCAAGGACCACGCCAGCCCGAAAGCCGTGTTCGCTGCGGCGCTGACTGAAGTGCGCCGTCTCGAGCCGTCACTCAAGACGCAGCAGGGCAAACACGCCGCGGAAATACTGCTCGGCCCGCAGGGAACCGAAGCGTGGCAGCTGCACGGCGTCGGGCTTGACGATGCAGAAGGGTTGCCCGAAGTACTCCGGTCTGGAATGTCTGTGGCCTACGAACTGATGTTCACCGTTGACGGCGACGGTTTCTATCTCGAAGACATGATCCTGGTCACGAGCACCGGTTACGAGGTCCTGACGTCGGGACTCCCGTATACCGCAGGTGAAATCGAGGCCGCGATGTCGAAGCGCGACCCGCTTCGCGACAGGTAGGGTAGAGTGATCGTCGAAAAAAGCAGAACTCGCGTTTTCCAACCAGGAGCGATTTTATGTGCGATCAGGATCAGTACGACAAGGATCGGCAGGAGTTCGAAGCGCGCGGGCTGGTGACGCGGCGGCAGTTTGGCGTCCTGCTCGGCGCCGGCGTGGCGATGATGCTGCCGGGCGTCGTGAACGCCGTCGGGGTCACCGAGGCCGACGTCAACGTGACGACGCCTGACGGCACGGCCGACTGTTACTTCGTGCATCCGGCCAGCGGCACCGCGCCGGGAGTTCTGTTATGGCCGGACATTTTCGGCCTCCGTCCGGCGATGCGGCAGATGGGCAAGCGGCTCGCCGAATCGGGCTATGCGGTCCTGGTCGTGAATCCGTTCTATCGCACCAAGAAAGCGCCGACCGCCGATGCCGGCGCCGCCACGCCGATTCAGCAGCTGATGCCGCTCGCCCAGGCGCTCAACGAGACGACGCACATGACCGATGCGAAGGCATTCATCGGGTGGCTGGATCAACAGTCGGCGGTTGCCAAAAACCGGAAGATGGGCACGCAGGGCTACTGCATGGGCGGTCCGATGGCATTTCGTACCGCCGCGGCGGTTCCCGATCGCATCGGCGCGGTCGGTTCGTTCCACGGCGGCGGACTGGTGACGCCGACTCCCAACAGTCCGCATCTTCAAGCCGCGAAGACGAAGGCGCAGTTCCTGGTGGCGATCGCCGCCAACGACGACCAGCGCGCGCCCGACGACAAGACGACGTTGAAGGAGACGTTCGAGAAGGCGAAGCTGTCCGCGGAAATCGAAGTGTATGCGGGAGCCGCGCACGGCTGGTGCCCGCCCGATTCCGGCGTCTACAACGAGCCGCAGGCGGAGAAGGCCTGGAGCCGTCTGCTCATGCTGTACGGTAAAGCGCTGGCCTGAAAGGGTGGCTCGAGCGAGAGAGATGGATGAGCTGTCGACCGCTCACGTCTCGCTTACCTTACAGGATAGAACGGAACAACATTGGAGTTCAAACTGAACGCAGGGGGTGTCCCATGCGTGAGCTGGAACATGTGCTGCTTTGGATGTTGGTCGCGAGCGCCGCTCTGACCGGAACTCTGATGATCGCCATCGGGATGTACGAAGAACTGCCGGGCATCATTCAGGGTACGTTGAGTCGATCGTTCAAACATCACTAGATTGGTTTTCACTTGGGTGTCGCGTCCGCCGCGGCGAGGAGTCACCCAGTCGACGGTGGATCCGAACGCGGGCGCCCGACGGTCATTCCGGCCGGGCCCTCCCGTTCGCCGCGTGGCAACACCGCCGCTCCGGCCGGCATGGGACCTGCTACGACTGCCGGGCCGTCGGTGCGGACCGCGAGCGCGCATGCCGTAATCCGATCACGCGGCTCACAGGTCGGGCCCGGCCGGAACGACCGTCCGCCACGCTGTGACCGGGACCGCTTCTAATTCGCGCGAACCGGCGCCGGATCGATCACAGGCCCAATTCGACTACTGCCGTCGGCCGGTGTGGGTGGCGATCCCGCGTCCCTCGGCCCTCGCGCGCGCAGGCGACAGCCGTCACCCGCGTCGGTCGGCACACCAGAACCGGCGCCGCCGATTCGCCACCAGCCGACGGATCACCTGGACGCCCAACTGATTGTCAGATGTCGCGCGGATCATCCCAGGCGCCGGGCCCATCGAGAGTGTCCGGCCGATCGACGCGGGTGACGCGCGAGCGGCCGGGGACGCGGAAGCGGCACCCACACCGGACGGCGGCGCATCGAAAGGGCGCTCGTTCTGCGGCATCGAGCCGACCAGGACCGGACCGAAGCCAATGCGACACACCGAAATGAAAAAGAACTCTAGTGCTCGTCGAGCTATTTGGCGAGCGGATTCGGTCGCAACTGGAAGTGCGCGGCCAGCGGCCGCGAACCTTTGCCGCCCTCGATCAGCCAGGGCGTGCGATCGCCGTTCGCAGCCCAGAGCCCACGGCCCTTCCAGCCGCCGTTGGGATCGTCGATGCGGCCGTCGAGGCCCTTCGCGTAGAACCCCAGCGGATACGGGACACGCAGCACGATCATCCGTCCGCCGGCAAACGCAATCAGCCCGTCGTTCAAATTACCGGTGGAAATCGGTACGTTCGGTCCGAGGCCGAACGTGTCGTGCTGATCGACCCACGTGTAGTAGCTCGATTCGGCGCTGTTCTCGCCGATGCCCTCGAAGCCGGGGCCCGGGTACTGATGGAAGGACCATCCCTCGGGACAGTGATCGCCGGTCGCCTTCGGGCCGTTCAGCGGTCCCTTGCACTTGCGTCGATCGAAACTTCCCAGATGTCCGCTGGCGAGCGACACCCAGACGACGCCGTTGCTGTCGATGTCGGCGCCGCGCGCGCCAAACCCGGGCAGCGGCACGTTGTACACCTCGGTCAACGCGGTTTCGGGTGGATGCGATCCCGGAGCCACGCGCACGACGCTGCCGGGATTCCCCATCACCGCGCCCCAGATCGATCCGTCTACCGGGCTCGGCATGATTGCGTAGAACGGCGTCACCACCCGCTTGTCCTTGGTGGGATCCACCGGGTCGTTTGGCCCCACATACGCGTCGCGCTTGCCGTTCCCGTTGGTGTCCAGCACGAACGCCGTCCAGCCCTGCGACGCCGCTGCGTCGCCGGTCTTCAGGAACTGCTTCGTGTTCACCCATCCGAGCACCGGACCGCCGCCGCTCGACCACAGCGTGTCATCCGCGTCGTAGCCGAACTGAACGTGATGCGTGCCGAAGCACGTGTCCACGAACGTGTACTTCTTCGTTTTCGGTTCGAACACGGCGACCTGTCGGAGGTTCTGATCGATCGGGAAGAGCTTCGCCGAGGGATGTTGAGAGCCTTCGCGGCAGAACGCGGGGTTGGCCGCTCCGCGCACGGCGGCCGCCAGCCAGACACGCCCGTCGCGATCGAGCATCGAGTCGTGGTTGTTGACCCGCGTATCCCAGATCGCCTCGTCGCCCCAGTACGGCGACGCCGCAAGCGGCTTGAGTGCTGCGGCTTGTCCCGGGCCGAGGCTGAGCGGCATCTGCGGATCCCGCACGGGCATCCTGAATGTCGTCGCCTTGTTCTCGACGGGATCGAGAATCGGCATCAGGTCCGAGCTGTACTCCGGCGATCCAAATAGCGGCCCGTTGCCGTTGACGGTCGGATAGCGCTTGTCGCTCGAGATCAGATCGTGCAGGTACTGTTTCTCGTTCATCCAGTCGCGCAGCGTGACGACGATGTTGCGCTCGGCGCCTTGAGGCCGGCTCGGGCGGCTGTGCGGCAGCTCGCCTTTGGCGATGCGATCCGTCCAGTCGCCGTACCACTTGAACGACGCGGGCCCGAGTCCGTTCAACTGGCCGAACATCATCTCGCCGGCCTGGCCCGATTGAACGCGGCGGTGCCAGGCGTCCGCACCGGATGCGAAGGTACCGAGCGACGCGGGAATGGTCCGCGTCGAAAGCTGACCGAGCTGATGGCAGCCGACGCAGCCGAGATTCTTGACGGCGCCGAGCCACCGCTGTTGCGTCATGTTGCCGACGAATCCCTCGTGCGCCGCCATCTCGGCTTTCGTCGGGACGTGCAGCATCGAATACCAGTAGATCGCGGGGTAGTAGCGTGCCGCATCCGCCGGCGTCGGCGCGGGTGTCGCGGAAAAGTTCATCAGCTTTCCCGGCTCGCCGGACGACTTCGCGCTGTCCACGAGTCCGTAGCCGCGGACCCAGACGTCGTAGCGCGCTCTGGGCAGATCGGGAATCAGGTAGCGGCCCTGATCGTCGGTGACGACGATCTTGATGTAGCGGACGGGAAGATCGTGCGTCTCGGCTATGACCCAGACGCCGGCCTCTGGGCCGGTCGGCCCGGTCACCACGCCACCGATGTCGTCGGCGTCAATCGCGACCGACGCAGCGCCGGAAGCCTGGCCGTCGGTCGAGCTTGCGAGGCCTGAGGGAATGAACGCGGCCAGACCGACCGCGAGCGTGAGAGCGGGCCACCGACGGTTGGCTGGTGTCATGACCGTTCCTCCGGTCAGGAATTATCACCTACATCGTGCAGGGGATCGCGTTCCCCAGAGTCATCAAAATCACGTTAGTTCAAAGATCTCCGAAATATCGAGGCCGCCGCCGGGAAATACTTCAGGACATGCCCGAAGAACTCTTGTCGGCGTCCCTTCAGGAGGCAGAACGCTCGGATCCGGCCGTCAGAGCCGCGGCGCTGCTGCACATTGCGCGGGTGACGAATGCGTTCGATCAGGTCGGAGCTGAAACCCTGGTGGAGCGTGCTCTCGTGCTCGTCCAGGCTTTGCCGGATCCAGACCGTGAGGTCGTTCTGGCGCAGGCGGTGTCGCTTGTGGCCACCGTATCGCCGAAGCGCGCTCTGCAGCTCGCCCCGTCCATCTCGTATGACATGCCGGGCGGCGTCATGCAAAAGGCGCTGTTCGACATGATGAGTCATGGTCACGTCGCGGAAGCGATCGACTACCTGACCGCGCCGAACGTGAGCGGGGAATATCCGTTCGATGCCGCGCGCCAGGCCATCGGTCGCTCGAGCGACGACGTGACGCGGCTGCGGATCGTGCGCGGTGCGCTCGCGGCGATGCGGCGCCAGAGCCAGACGCCGGGTGTCGTTCGATTCGTTCATGAGCGGGGCACGCAGATCTTCAGCCGGTGGTACGGGTTGCTGCCTTCCGACGAAGCGGCGGCGGTCGTTCGTGATCTCGTTCGTGCGATTCTCGGTCGACCGGATGAAGTCATCCGCGCGAGCGCCCAGGACGTCAGGTTTTCTTCAACGCAGGCGCACCAGTTGTTTCAACTGCTTGGTCCTCTGCAACGGCTGGACCCGCAACTCGCACAGTCGCTGATCGAAAAGCATCCGCAGCTCGCGGCTGCAGCAGCGCGCTACCCGCACGGCCAGGAGTCAATCGAGGCAGCCGCCCGACAGCGGGATTCGCAAATGCCGGCGGCGCCGCCGATCGAGCAACCCCACTACATCCTCGTCGGCAGTCGTCTCATTCCGATTCCAGAGGCAGTCAGTACCGACTTCAAGGAAGCATTTGACGTCGCGCTGCGTGCCTATTTCGTTGACACCGATCCTGAACAGCCGAACGATGCGCCGCGCGAATGCTGGCCGTCGGCGGGCGAGTTCCGAAACATCCTGTACAAGGCCGGGCAGCATGAAGGCCGCCGCGCCGTCAGGCATCTCGCGCGAATCCCCGATGCCGCGCTTCGCCTGTTTGCGCAGATTGAGCTCGCCGCCGCGCTGGCGGGACTTCCTCAGATCGGTGGCCTGAGCATCACTCCCGGACCCTATGGGTTTCGTCACTCACGGGCCACGGCACGAAAACCTGAGAGTGGCGCACCGCACATTCCGCCACCACCCATGCACCGGGAGCCGCCACTGCGGAAACCTGACGTGCCACCGTCATCGCGGGCTCGCATCACGCCGACACGCCGTGGCGTTGGTGCTGGTCCAGCCGGCGGCAGCGGTCCGGACTATTGGGTGATCGAAGGTGCGCCGCTTCGGCCGGCCCTGGCCAACCTGTACGACATCCCCGAAGCGAGGATTGACCTGGCAGCGGCCCTCGACTCACTCGCGTACGATTTCGTCCTCGTGCTCTCGCAGAGCGTGTCGCGAGAAACGATGATCCGCCTGATGCGCGAAAGCATCGAGCACGCATTCCACGTGACGCGCGAACTCAGGCCGATGGACGTCGACGTGCTGACCGCACCCAACGGCATCCGGGCGAACGTAGCCGGAGACGACCTGTTCGGGATGGGTTTCGGGTCGATGGGCTTTGTCGAAGACGCTCGAATCGGCCCAGCTGGACTCGGCGGTTTCCAACTGATGGAGATCATGAACCTTCACATGATTCCCTCCGAGGCAAAGGACACACCCGAAGAAAGCATGCGCGCGATGAAGAGCGCACTGCTGCGCATGTCCCACGGCTCGATGCGCCGAGGCACGGCAATCAACAGTCTCGCCGACTCCCTGACCATGCAGGAGTTGTGTCAGTTGCTCGAGAGCGGGCTCGATCGTCCCGTGGTCGATGAGACGAGGCTGACTGAAAGATACGTCGTCAAAGTGCACTCCGAGGCCCACGACACGCGCGACTTCCTGGGTGTGCTGTGTGACAAGTTGGGCCTGGTCGTGACCTCGGAACGACGGGAGGTAGCGGTGCTGGTGGTGCGCGAAGGCTGAGCGGCAGTTCAGACAGAATGGGTCGATCGGGCCGATGAAGCCATGCTACTCTCGCGTCTTACGGGGGAGAGCCGGATTTACAGGAGCCCCTTCGAGGACGAAGGGCGGCCAGTTCACCCCGCACGTTGCCGGCGGCGCTGATGTCGGCGCCGCTGTCCGGGAGGGGTTATGGCACCGACCAAGCTCGTCGGCCAGGATTACGTCACGCCGGATCTCGTCGCCAAGGTGACGGGCAAGGCGAAATATGCCGAGGATTTTCGCGCCGAGGGCATGCTCTTCGCGAAACTCCTGCTCAGTCCGATGCCGCACGCGCGCGTGCGCAGCATCGATACCTCGGCCGCGATGGCCATCCCGGGCGTCAAGGCCATCCTCACCGGAGACGACCTGCCGGCGCCGGCCGACACGGTCACCGACCTCGGCCAGACCATCCGCGCCAATCCCAAGTTCGAGACCGCGCTCGCCAGGGAGCCCGTCTATTTCGGGGAACCGATCCTCGCAGTGGCCGCCGTGGACGAGCAGACTGCGGCCGCCGCAATCGAGGCCATCGTTCTGGACCTGGAGCCGCTGCCTTTCGTCGTCGATCCGCTCGCGAGCCTGAGGCCGGATGGGCCGAACGCGCGCGTGGATGGGAATGTGTGGGGACGGCCGCCGTCGCAGCCGGGACAGCCGCCGGGCCCGCTCGACGTGCAGGCGGTGAAGTGGACCGACGCGGACTTCGCCGACGCCGGCGAAGGACGGCTGCCGATGGGCAAGCCGCAGGACGAGTGGTCGTTCGGTGATCTCGACGCCGGCTTCAAGAGCGCGGCGCTGGTGCTGGACGAGACGTTCTCGACCTCCAACAACCATCATCAGACGCTCGAGCCGCGTTCGACCATGGCGTACTGGCAGAACGGCAAGCTCTATATACACACCGGCACGCAGAGCGCCGTGCAGACGGTCGCGTCGATTGCCCGCTGGCTCCGTATGAAAACGCAGGACATCGTCCTCGTCACGGAATACACGGGCGGCGGCTTCGGCAGCAAGGCGACCGGCTCGGTGACGTGCATCATTCCAGCACTGCTCTCGAAGAAGACCAACGCGCCGGTGATGATGCGGATCAGCCGCGAGGAGGAGCAGTCGATTGGCGGCATCCGTCCGGCGATCCAGGGACGCCTCAAGGTCGGCTTCGCACGCGACGGACGGATCACCGCCATCGACATGTTCGTGGTGGCGGAGAACAGCGCCTACGAGCCGCAGGGGGACGGCGGTCAGGCGCCGCGCATCGTGTCGCTGCTGTATCAACCGCCGGCGATGCGGGCGAGGAGCATCACCGTCCTCACCAACACGCCACCGCGTCGCGCGCAGAGCCAGCCGGGTGGAATGCAGGGCATCACGCTGATGGAGCCGATCATGTCGAAGGCCGCGCGCAAGCTGGGCCTCGATCAGGTGGCCGTCCGCCGCATCAACGTTCCGACCGGCAAGGCGCCGTTCGGCCCGCCGAACGCCAAGGGCGACCGGGCGCACTGCACCAGCGCGTTCATCCGCGAGGCGCTCGATCGCGGCGTGCAGGCATTCGACTGGGAGCAGCGCAAGGCCCTCAGCGGCAAGCGCAATGGATCGAAGGTTCGCGGCGTTGGCGTGTCGGTGAGTACGTTCGTCTCGGGCTCCACCGGGTTCGATGGGCTCTTCGTGATCAAGCCGGACGGGACCATGCAGGTACAGTCCGGCATCGGCAACCTCGGCACCGAATCGTTTTCGGACGTGCATCGAGTCGCCGCCGAGATGGTCGGCATGCCGTGGGAGAAGGTCACGATCAACTGGGGCAACACGGGCAACAACCTGCCGTGGACCTGTGTCTCTGGCGGTAGTCAGACGACGCACGCGATGACGCGGGCGGCGCACGCGGCGGCGTCGGACGCGGTGACGAAGATCAAGCAGATCGCCGCGAAGACGCTCGGCGGGCAGCCTGAGTCGTATCAGGTGGCCGACGGACGGGTGAGTGGCGGCGGCCGCAGCATGACGCTGGCGCAGGTGGCGCAGAAGGCGATCGAGTTGGGCGGCAGCTTCGACGGCCACGAGCTGCCGAAGGACATCAACGAGTTCACGGTTCGGTCCGCGACCGCGCTGGCGGGACAGGGACTGATGGGCGTCGCGCGCGACAACTACAAACGCGACGGCGTCACGTTCTCGTTCGTCGCGGGATTCGCCGAAGTCGAAGTGGATCTCGAGACGGGGCAGTACCACTTGCTCGACTACACCGCAATCGCCGACGTCGGTACTGTGATTCATCCGCGCGCGCTCGGAGGGCAGGTGCTGGGCCGCTCGATTCTGGGCATGGGGCACGCGTTGGCGCAGAAGACCGTGTACGAACAGCAGTACGGCGTGCCGCTCGCGAAACGCTTCTATCAGAACCGGCCGCCGACCATTCTCGACGTCCCGAGAAAAATGTCTTGGGAAGCGCTGGGCATTCCCGATCCCGAGACGCCGGTGGGTGCGCGGGGCATCGGCGAGCCGCCGGTGGCGGCCGGCGCCTGCGCGGTGCTCAACGCACTGTCGGACGCGCTCGGCGACGAGATCTATCGGCGCGCGCCGGTCGGCCTCGACGCGATCCTGATGGCGCTCGAGGGACATCCGATTTCGAATCCGCTGGCCGCGCACGTGTGAGGGACGGGCAAGAGTCGTGACGACGGGGATGTTGCGCGCCGTGGCGCTGACCGCGCTTGCGTTGACGGCACCGGCGTGCCGCGAGGCGGCTGCGCCGGTGGCCGCCGCGGAGCGCCACGAAAGCGTCGCCGTGTGGCGGCCGCTCGGACAGTGGTCCGGGCGGGGCAGTCGTCAAACCGGATCGTTCGGCGTGGAAACGGGGGCGCTTCGACTGCGCTGGTCGACGTCGAACGAGCAGAGGCCTGGCGAAGGACGTTTCCGCGTCTCGCTCAACAGCGCGATTAGCGGACGTCTGCTGCAGACGCTGGTCGACACGCACGGTGTGGCCAGCGACGTCAGCTTCGTCACCGATGATCCCCGCATGTCCTACCTCGTGATCGACTCGGATGGCGTGGACTGGACCGCGACACTCGAAGAAGCCGCGCCCGGTCCGCCGCCATCCAAGCGGCCCGGGTCATAAGCTCCATTCATCCGCAATAACATCAGCACCCTTCGCGCGTGCCCGCGACCGGCCGGCTGCCCGAGATCGCTTAAGCTGAAGGCCGGAAACGGATCAGCACCCGGCCGATATGGACGCATTCCTCACCGCCAACGGTATCCTCGCCCTCGTCACGCTGACGTTCCTCGAAATCGTCCTCGGCGTGGACAACGTGATCTTCATCTCGATCTTGTCGAGCAAGCTGCCGGCCTCGCAACAAAGCCGGGCGCGGCGCACCGGGCTGATGGCAGCGATGGTGATGCGCATCCTGCTGCTCCTCTCGATCGCATGGGTCATACGGCTCACCGCTCCGCTGTTCACCACGTTCGGGCAGCCCGTCTCTGGACGGGACGTCATCCTGATCGGCGGCGGATTGTTCCTGCTCGGCAAGGCGACGCTCGAGATCCACGAGAAGCTGGAGGGCGAAGAAGGCCGGGGCTCGGCTCGCGTCATGCCATCGTTCGGCGCAGTGATTGCGCAGATCATGCTCCTCGACATCGTCTTCTCGCTGGACTCGGTCATCACGGCGGTGGGCATGGCCGAGGACATTTCGATCATGGTGACGGCGGTGGTGCTGGCGGTCGGTGTGATGATGTTCTCGGCCGAGGCGATCAGCGTGTTCGTCAACCGCCACCCGACGGTGAAGATGCTCGCACTCTCGTTCCTGCTGCTGGTCGGTCTGTCACTGGTGGGCGACGGCCTCGGCCTGCATATCCCGAAGGGGTATATCTACTTTGCGATGGGCTTCTCGGTCTTCGTCGAGATGGTGAACCTCAGGATGAGACGCCGCAGTGTGAAGCCTGTGCATCTCCACCAGCCGTACGTCGTGGAGTGACGACCGCGCCACCTACGGCCCGTGTGTGACAGAGCGGCGGAAGCCACGCGCTCGTCAGTGCGCGTGATCGAGGAGGAACTGCGCGTCCGCCATGCTATCCTCGGCCGTCTCCGGAATCCACATGACGTCCCAGGTGATCTCGGAAGCCGCGACGCCGGTTGAACGGGGCAAGTCACTCACGTTCGTCGGCAGCGCACCGTATTTCGCCGGACTGTTTCTGGTCGCCCTCGTCGCCTTCTGGCCGACCTATCTGTCGCAAATCGCGAGAGCCTCCCGCCATACGCATCTTCACGCGGCGACGGCCTCGTCGTGGATGCTGCTGCTGGTAGCGCAGCCGCTCGCTATCCGCAACCGCCAACTCGCGTTGCATCGGATGCTCGGGCGGGTTTCGTACGTGGTCGCTCCGCTCGTCGTGGTGAGCATGGCCCTGCTCGCGCACAGCAAGACACACAACGCGGCGAGGGAAGATCTACTCGGCGCCTACGTTCCGCTGGCGCTGGCGGCGCTGTTCGCGTTGTCATACGGGCTGGGGATCGCGACTCGGCGGAGGATGGTCCTGCACGCGCGATTCATGGTGTGCACCGCCATGACGTTGATCGATCCGGGGTTCGGAGCCCTTCCGCTCACCTCACCGCACTGACGGATTCGTTCTCCTCTAGCGGCCCGAGAAGGGGCTCCGCTTGTCCATTCGGGCGACTGGAATCGCACCGACGATCGGCGCGGGCCAGATATGCCCGCAACGCCGGCAATGAAACCACTGGAAGGCGGCGCCCGTCACCGGCGGTTGCGCCTCACCGGCGCCCGTCAAGCATCGCGTGCACGGGTGCGCATTCGGAACCGGGATCTCTTCTGTATCGGGCGCCGTAAATCGGAGTGCCATGACGGCGACCGTACAAACGACAGGGGCCAGCGGTCAATACGACTTTCGGATTATGGGACCCGGGCGGCCCACTCGACCGGCGTCATCGACGGCCTCGGTCGGCTTACTCGACCGGCTTCATCGACGCGCATCTCGAAGCGCATGCGCTCAACGGCGCAGCGGCATCCCTTTGAAAACGGCGACTTCGGAGCCGTCCGCGAGAAACGCAGAGGCCGGACGGCCGCTCAAGAACTCCACGAACTGGCTTCCATAGAGGCCAGCCACGTCGCAATCGAGCCGCGCTGACGTTCCGGTGGACACCCGCCAACGCGGATGCGCGACGCGGTATTCGGTCGTGCCTCCGCCGCGCCGGCGAGCGTACCCCCAATAATGTTCGGTGATGAATTCGACGTTGCTTCCCTCGGAGACGTCGGCGAAGGCGTTCTCAACAGACAGCTCCATTCGGTTGTCTTGTCCGCGAAACCGCCACGAGTACGATACCGCTCGAGGCGTAGCGGAGTCGGCATCCCGTTCGATGCGATGACGCATCGGGAGGGCAACGTATTGCTCTCCGTAAAGAGCCCTGGCCGTCATGGCGATCGCGATGCGCGGCACGATCTCCTTGACGAAGACCACCCCTCGCCGCCATCCGTCAGACGCGTGGCGTCGAACGTAGAAGCGGAGATTCACCTCTTCGAAGTCCCGGTGGCCGGGAACCCCAACACCGAATACGCGGGTGTTGAGAAAGAGGAAACCGACGACGCTGACGAAATGTCGGCCCTGCCAGAGATCCAGCTCGGTTCCAGGAGGCACGAGGGGCCGCAGTATCTGCGGGATCAACTTCGAAGTTCAGCATCACCAAGTGACGCCATTCAGCGGTCAGGAACGGTGACTCTTCCAGGATCATCGAATCGGCAAAGTCATCGGAAGAACTGCTGCCTCGAACAGGCGCAGAGACCAGCAACCAGCACCGAAATGTCGCGCCAAGGCGCTGCGGGTGAGCCGGCTACGCGCTCTTGCTGACCGTCTCAGTAGGGGGCGTCACGCCGTCGTGCGTCGTGGGTTGAGTTGCGCTCGGCTTGGTGCGCTCCGCGTCGGCGTCGATTTCGCGTTCGAGCGTATTTTGTAACTCATTCGTCGCCTTCTTGAACTCGGCGATGCCGCGCCCAAGCGACCGACCCAGTTCGGGCAACTTGCGCGGGCCAAAGATAATCAACGCAATCACGAAAATGACGATGAGTTCTGGCAGTCCGAGGGAACCGAGCATGATGACACTCCTGAAGTGACGATGACCTAACGATGGTCCCACATCAGACGTTCGCGTGGCGTAAAGAACTCCTGGGCACGGTTGAGCCCGCGAGCTCCGGCGGGTTACCGCGATGCTGCCGTTATCAAGGTGAGCAGGAAGAGCCCCGCTCCTGCGAGGCCAAGAATGCCCGATCCGAGCCAGACCATACGCTGGCGCGTCAGCGCTGCCACCGCTCCGAGCGCGATTCCAACCTGAAGCACGGCCACGCTGGTCGCAAAGCGATGGTGGCGGGCCAGTAGGCGATCGGCGGCCACGGACTTTTCATCGCGCTCGCGTTCTTTCTGATGCGCCGCCTGCTCAATGTCTCTCTGTTCCGACCCGTATCGTTGAATCGCAGCGTCAACACTGGAAGGCACCGGTTTGCCGGCCGCGATCAACGTGGTGCGTGCCGTGTCCTGAACCGTCGCTTTGATCCCTTTAGCCTGATAGTAGCTCCATTGGTCGGACGCTTCGGCTTGAAGCCGCCCCGCCTCGGTCTTCAAGACTAACGCCTCATTGACGGTGCCGCCTGCCTGCAACGCCGCGACGGCGCCGAGGGCGGCGAGCAAGGCGGTGGTCAACGCGATGTTGCGGAGCAACGAGTCGGTCGGCGGCTCGTGAATCGTCTCCTGCAGGTGCTCCGTATTGATTTCCAGTTCGTCGGGCATGGGTCATGATACCCCCGCCGATCATGCATGTGGAGTGGATTGAAGCGGCGCGCATCGTTTCGAGCGCAGCGACTGTTGGCCGCAGTTCACGCTGATACGACCTTCGAGTTCTTCGAGCGCGTCAGCCGGCGGCGCGCAACTGCGACCAATCCGGTACCGACGAGGAGTAGTGAGGACGGCTCGGCAACAACCTGCGGATTGGATCCAGAAATCGTCACTCGGGCAAATGGGGATTGGTTTGGGTCTGCACCAGGGATCTCGAAACTAATCGGAATGCTCACAAATGGAAAGAACGGCAGCGCGGGCGATGTGGGATCAGAGCGGCCAAAATTGTCAACTCGGCAAATGGTAAATCCGCACCATGGGGCTGGTCCGTAAAGAGGAGGATGATCGGTGACCAGAGGCGGACCCTCCACTCGACTCGTCTCAACAAGATCAACATTTCCGGGTAGGAGGATGCCACCGGCTAAATCCGCATTGATTTCCAGGTATCCACCTAACGTGTACTCGCGTCCCGTCAAATCCAGCACTGCGCTGAAGCGGTATGAGCCAACATTAGGAGGATAGTAATTGGGAGGACCGAAGTCGCCCACAAGGTTATCAGCCGGGTCCACCGTCAGGAGGATGGTGGCGGGGCTGCCGATCGGGATGAAGTCTTGAAGGTTGGGCGCGAATGCAGCGCCGGTGTATAGATAGGAGATCGGCGACGCGTCAGCAGCACGAGCTGCGACACACCAGACGATGAGAACTCCAACGGCGAGACGTCTGAGGGGAAGCATCGTGACCTCCGTGACGGCTGACATCCGGGGCCAGCTGAGTGGACGGCTTTTGCCCAGCAAGTGCCGTTCCGCGTGTCGTGTCGGGTTTCCGGCTGACATTGTTTATACCATCTTTGAAAAGTCGCTCGGCAGGTGCATATCGCACCGGAGTTTCCCGGAATCATACGACGCAGACTACCCCGGCTGGACGTAACGCCGGAGCAGCTAGCCAGTGTCGATGTCTACGGACCCTCGACGCCGGCACGCGCCCGTTAACAATTCCCACCCCACCTGCAATCGGACGTCGAGGCGACGCTGGCAGCGTCCTTCTCGATAATCGATAGGCTGCCCGCCTCCCGCGACCCACGAGGGACGGGCCAGTTCACTTACAAGAAATCTGGCGAAACCCTACAGCGTGGGCCACCACCATCGAGATACGTTGGCCATGACTGATCGACTCACGTCGAAGGCGCTATTCGTGCGGCCACTGTGAGCTGTGAGCAGTCATCGGTCGGTGCGCGGTGGAGGACTGGCTGCTGGGAACCCAGGCTGCCTGGCCTGGGAAGCTGGTGCCTCAACCTGCCGACTGATGACTGCTGACCGCTCAACGTCGATCTTAGTCGGGGCGATCGTCGATGGTCGTTCGTCCGGGCCACATCACGCGCCAGACGGCGTTCACGTCACGCCGCTGAGCGATTTGCGTGTTTTTGTTGAGGATTTTGTGGTGAGCCGGGACGGAATCGAACCGTCAACCCGCAGATTAAGAGTCTGCTGCTCTGCCAATTGAGCTACCGGCCCACGTCGGTGTTTCGTCACGCGGGGAAACATTGATTTTAGCACAGTGATCAGCTGCAACGCACGCAACTGCGACCGGGAAGTTGTTCGCCGCGCGCCGGCTGCACTACACTTATCGGTACTGCGCCCGTAGCTCAGTTGGATAGAGCGGCTGGCTTCGAACCAGTAGGCCGGGGGTTCGAGTCCCTCCGGGCGCACCAGTCCCCTCCAGATCGCCCCTGCCGCGCGCGAGAGCGCCACCGAAGCGACATCGCCAAACCGCAGCTATGATGCCGGCCTCGACCGCCGCACTCACGTCGCTCACGTGCCATCGCGAACTCCGCGGTCTGTGCGTTGATCGTCCGTCGTCAGCACTAAACGATTGCGAACGGTCACAGAGATCGCCGTTCCGAAGTTTCTCTGCGAACTCCGCGGTCTCTGCGTTGATCGCCGTGGACGCGTCAGTGGTCCGGATCTGAGTGAGGATCGCGACGATCGAACTCGATTTCAATTCTGGCGGCCGAAGTGCAATTTTGGATCGCAGAACTGTGCGATCTTGCTTCATCACAACGCCGATCGCGAGCGATTCTCCCAGCGCCGTATGCTATCGTTCCCGGTGAGATTGAGGCCGTCCCCCAGGCCGGACGCAATCATCGTCGGTATCCGCCGACGGAAGCAGGCCACTTGTCGAGTGGCTCAGAAAGGGCCGACTGATGGCTGCCGAGGTCATGTCCGCCTCCGACCGTACTGCCGCGTCCTATAAACGTCTCGCCGCATCCGCCGACATCCTCACCGCTGCGTCCGACGAGTTCTCGAAGTCGATTTCGGTGCTCGACGGTGCGCTCAAGCTGTTGAACCTCGGGATCTCGGCGTGGGAAGGCATCAGCGGAACCGACGATGACGGCAACGGCAACTACTGGAGCGAGGACGTCGGCTACGCGAAAGTCGGTGGCACCTGGGGCATCGCGTTACGCGTGCGCAGCGGACGGCACAAGGGCGAAGAGGAAACGCACGAAGAGTGGCTGTTCAACGACGGTCCTCGTGCGATGCGCATCGGCGCAATCGACAAGATTCCCGACCTGCTCGAGCGGCTGGTGAAGGCCGCCGACAAGACGACCAAGAAAGTCCAGGAGAAGACCAGCCAGGCGCTCGAGCTCGCCGCCGCCATTCTGAAGACGGCCGAGGAGATCGAGCACCAGCGCAAGCAGCGCCATCACTGAACGGCTACTTCTTCGACGCCGCCATCCACGCCTCGATGTCCGCCGCCGTTCGCGGCGCGGCTCCTGAGAGCAGCTTCGGATCGCCGGCCGTGACGAGCACGTCGTCTTCGATCCGGATGCCGATCCCGTCGTAACGCTCCAGCGCAGTCCGCATCGACTGCTGCTCGGACGACGTCAGTTTCGCGAACACCTCGCCGGCGAGAATGTCGTCCTTGCGGACGTAAATCCCCGGCTCGTTCGTGAACACCATGCCAGGCTCGTAGGTCCGCATCCGATCGTAGACGTCGTGCGTCTGCAGACCGAGCGGATGGCCGGTGCCGTGAAACAGATACAAGCCCGCCTGCTCGGCCGTGTTCTTCGTCACCAGGCCAAGCTTGAGCAGCTCGCGTCCGACCACCTCGATCGCCTTGTCGTTGACCTCGACATGCTTGTGTCCGGGCCGCATCAGCGCCAGCGATTCGTTCTGCGCCGCCAGCACGGCGTCGTAGAGCGCGCGCTGCTCGGCTGAAAAGCGGCCGCTCGCCGGATAGGTGCGGGTGACGTCCGCGGAATAGCCGTCCACTTCGGCGCCGATGTCGGTCAGCAGCAATCCGTTTCGGACGATCGGCTCGTTGTTGCTCTCGTAGTGCAGTGTCGTCGAATTGCGGCCGGACGCGACGATCGACGGGAACGCCCAGCAGCAGGCGCCGAGATTCCGGAACGTGAATTCGATCGTCGCCTGCACTTCGTACTCGTGGGTCGCGGTGAGGACGCGGGTCATCGCCGCCTTCTGCGCCGCGGCGGTGATGTCGATGGCGCGCTGGATCAGCGTCAACTCCGTCGGACTCTTGATCTCGCGCATGGCAAGAAGCACCGGCGAGGCGTCGCGGAATCGCACCGACGGATATTGCCGGCGCAGATCGTCGGCGAACTTCTGTTCACGAGTGGGTGCGCCGCCGAGCGTGTTCGTGTCGTGCATCACCAGCCAGACCTCAGCCCGGCCCGTCCGGAACGCCGAGAGAAACGCCGGCATCACGGGCGTCGCGTAGTAGCTGCGCTGCCCGGGTTCGCCGAAGCCGCGTCCCTGGAAGAGCGCGTCCACGAAACCGTTGAAGCGCCGTGACGAGCTGACATCCTTGACGCCGGTGGCGGCGGTGACTTGCTCCCTCGACGGGATGATGCCGGTCCATCGCTCGTTGGCGGGATCGCGATCGCGCGAAAACACCATCTCGCTGCGCTCGCGCTCGCCCGGCAGCATCACCAGCGTGGTGTCCGGCTCGTTCATGCCGGTCAGATAGAGGAGATTGTCTTCCTGGCGGAACGGCCAATCGACGTCGCCGGTCCGCCGAGGCGTGTCGCTCGAGAACGCGACGAAGAATGCGTCGGGTCCGATGGTTTTCGCGAACGTCGCACGCCGCGCCTGATATTCGCTCGAGGCCACACCGGCCTGTTGCGCAGGCGTGCGGGTGGACAGAAGTGCGACGAGGGCAAGGAGTGCGATGGAGTACCGAAGCGGCGTCATGATAACCTTCTGAACGTGCGCCCGTAGCTCAGCTGGATAGAGCGACAGTCTCCGAAGCTGTAGGCCACTGGTTCGAATCCAGTCGGGCGCACCAACAAAAATTGCTGATTGCAGAATGCTGATTGCTGATTCAACGTCAAGCGTTCAACTTCTGATGTAGTCGCGCCACCTTTTCCAGATTGACACCCTTCGACTTGCGCAGCGCTGCCCACAGGTCGCCGACGCGCGCGAATCGCTCCGGCGCCGTGGTGATCGAGAACGCCTGGCGATCGAACCCCTCGTCCACTTCCTGCCAGGTGACCGGCGTCGAGACGCCGGCGTAGTCGCTCGCCCTTGCACTGTACGCACCGGCGAGCGTTTTGCCCATGATGTTCTGCAGGCAATCGATGTAAACGCGCGCGCCGCGGGCCTTCACCGCGCGCTCGGTCGTCGCCAGCTTCGGGTGTTTCTGGACGACCATCGCCGCGACGATCTGGCAGAACAACAATCCGGCATCGTACGGCGTGCCCGGCGGCATCGGCACATAGATGTGCAGCCCGTCGGCGCCGGACGTCTTCGGCACGCCATCGGCGTTGAGCGTGTCGAGCTCGTCGCGAATCCAGCGCGCCACCTCGAGAACCTTCTCGAACGGCACGCCGTCAGCCGGGTCGAGATCGAAGGCCGCGAAGTCGGCGAACTCAGGATGCTCGACGCGCGAAAACCAGGGATCCTGAGAGATCGCTGCCAGCTGCGTCGTGTAGAGCAGGGTTTTCAGCTCGCCGCCGACAATTTGCGGCCGTTGCTCGCCGCCGACCACGGCGGTGCGGATGCCGGCGGGAACATCGGGCGCCCGATGCTGGTAGAACGGTGGCCCGGAGACGCCGTTCGGAAACCGTTTCATCACCAGCGCGCGGTCGGCAATCGCCGGCAACAGAAACGGCGAGGCTCGCACGTAATAGCGGAACAGGTCGCCCTTGGTCAGTTTCTGCTTCGGCCAGAACACCTTGTGGAGGTTGGTGACCGCCAGCTCGCCGCCGCCAGGAAGCGTGAGCACGCCGTCTTTTCTGGCTGACTCGAGGTCGGTCAGTTGGGCAAGGAGACCGGACAGATCGCGTCCCGCCTTCTTTGCAGGCGCCGCCGCCTCAGAACGCCGAACGTCGAACGTCGAACGTCGAACGACCCTCGTCTCTTTTTCGCGCGTCACATCTTTCGCCTTCTTGTCATCGCGGAGTCCAAGATAAACCGGGTGGCGCAGTCTGCCGTCGGTCGTCCACTCCGTGAACTTGACCTGCGCGACCAGCTCCGGCTTCACCCAATGCGGCCGTTCGTTGGCTTTCGGGGTTTCCACGAACGGCGATGAGGCGATTTCGAGCGGCTCGAGCAGCGCCTTGACCCGCGCCAGCTCGCGTTCGTTGAACCCGGTGCCGATGTGTCCGGCATAAATCAGCTGCTTCCGGTTCGCTGAGCCATGTTGTGGCGCGCCCCTTTCAGCGCCGCGAGCGCCATCGTCGTAGACGCCGATCAGCAGCGCGCCGAAGTAGCCGCGCGACTGGCGTGGTTCGGTCCACCCGCCGATCACGAATTCCTGTTCGTGGACGATCTTCATCTTCCGCCAGTCCGGGGTCCGTTTGCCGGACTTGTACAGCGACGAGGCGTGCTTGGCGATCAGACCTTCCCAGCCGGACGCCATCGCCTCGTCGTACAGCGCACGGCCGTCGCCGCGAACCTGCGTGCTGATGCGGAGAACCGGTGACCTGGTTCGAGCGAACAGGCGCTCGAGCGCCGCCCGACGCTCGGTCAGCGGACGATCGCGGTAGTCAGTATCGCCGTCGCGGAGCAGATCGAAGATCAGGATCGCGACCGTAGAGCGCTCGTCCGCGGCAGCGCGCTTGCCGCGGCTCCTTTTCGACTCTGGTTCGGCATCAGACCCGCCGCCCAGGTTGATGCGTCCCTGCAGCTGTTGAAAGCCGGTCGGCTTGCCCTCCGCGTCGAGAGCGACGATCTCGCCGTCCAGGACAAGCGGGGAGGTTCGGCGGCGTGCCCAGCCCTCGAACGCCCGCGTAATCTCTGGAAACTGACGCGTCTTTTCGTTGCCCAGCCTCGACCACAGGCGGACCTGACCCCCGGGCGCGATCTCGACGATGGCCCGGATGCCGTCGTATTTGGGTTCGTAGACGAATTGCGGGTCGGCCAGCGGCGCATCGGTCAGCGATGCGAGCATCGGGCGGAGGTCGAAGGCCACGGGTGATTATGCCGATTTCGCGGCTTTTTTCGTGGCCCTTTTCCTCGATCCGCGTGCGTTGCCGGCCTGCGCGAGGCTCTGACGCAGCCGCTCCATCAGATCGACCACCTTCGTCTGGCGCGGCTCGGACGCGGCCTCCACTGTGACGGTTTTGCCCTTCATCTTCGCGCGGATGATCTCCATCAGGTTGTCGCGGTATTGGTCGGTGTATTTCGCGGGCTTCCAGTCGGCCGCGAGGCTGTTGACCAGCGCCTTCGCCATGTCCAGTTCCGCCTTGCGAACCTCACCGGCCTTCGGGAAGTCGAGCGATTCTTCGTCCACGAGCTCGTCAGCAAAACGCAGCACCGACAGGACAATCGCCTCGTCGATGACCTCGACGGCGGCGAGATGCTGCGTGTCGCGCAGGATGAACGTCGCGATGCCGATGCGGTCCGACCCGCGGATCGCCTCGCGCAGCAGCACGTAGGCGCGTTCGCCGCCTTTGCCCGGTGTCAGGTAGTACGGCGTCTCGAAAAACCGATCGTCGATCGCATCCGCCTTCACGAAGTCGAGGATGTCCACCGTCCGGGTCTTCTCGACCGCCGCGGCCCGGAAATCGTCCTTCGTGAGGACGACGAACTTGCCCTTGGCGTATTCGTATCCCTTGACCAGGTCCTCCCACGCCACCGGCTTGCCGTCGCGGATGCAGATCCGCTCGAACTTCACCGGCGAGTGATCTTTCGCGTGCAGCATGCGGAACGACGGCCGCTGCTGCCGGACGGCGGTGTGCAGTTCGACCGGAATGCTGACCAGGCCGAAGGAAATCGCGCCTTTCCACAATGCTCGTGCTGCCATGATCAATGCTGCTTCACGTTTGATGCCACGCCGGGGCATAATCGCCGCCATGAAGAACCTGCTTGCGATGCTGCTGGCTCTGGCGTTCACACCGCAGGCTCCGGCGGCGCAGCCGCCGGCCCCGCCGATTCCCACTGGCATGTTCGTCAGCGCCGACGAGATAGCCGAGACCCTCAAGCATTCGATCGCGAACAACGTCGTCGATCAGCCGATCAAGGCGTGGAGCGTTGACGGCTACCGCGTCTCGGTCGCGATGCTGCACCGGACAAAAGCGGAAACCTCCGCGCTCATCCACGATCGCGTCACCGAGATCTACCAGATTATCGAGGGCGGTGGAACCATTGTGACCGGCGGGTCGCTGTCCGATGCCAAGCCCAGCGACTTGACCCGCCTCGGCGCTGGTCCGAGCCGCACCGGCGTTCACGAAGGCGGCGACAGCCGCCGTGTTGGACCGAAGGACGTCATCATCGTGCCGGCGGGGATGCCGCATCGCATGAGCCAGTTGGACGGGCCGATCAGCTACCTGGTATACCGGTTCGATCCGAAGCCCTAGCGAGCGTGACTTCTGTGCGAACTCCGCGTGCTCCGCGTTCCTACGTCGCGTAGCGGTCGTTGAACCACGGCTCGGCGGAATTCGAGTAGCCGCGCATCTCCCAGAAGCCCTTTCGATCCTCCGCCAGAAATTCGATTTTGCGGATCCACTTGGCGCCCTTCCATGCGTACAGCTTGGGCGTGATCATCCGGACCGGGCCGCCATGTTCGCGCGGCAGCGGCTCGCCTTCCCACGTGTGCACCAGCAGTACGTCATCGTCCACCGCACGCGCCAGCGGCACGTTGACGGTATACGGAATGTAGCTGCCGGGCATGAAGTCGTAGCCGGTGCACAGGATGAAGCGGGCCTGGTCGCGCGGCACCGCCAGCTCCGCGATGGTGTTGAAGCGCACCCCGCGCCAGTGATTGTCGTAGCGGCTCCAGGTCGTCACGCAATGAAAGTCGCTCACATCGTCGGTCTGCGGCAACTCGAGGAACTGTTTCCACGTCAGTGTCAGCGGATTCTCGACGAGTCCGACGACTTCGAGCTTCCAGCTGTCCGTGGACACCTCGGGCTGTTCGCCGAGATCGAGTACCGGCCAGTTGCGGACCTGATGCTGGCCGACGGGCAACTGTGGCATGCCGTGCCGGTTGGTGGGCCCGCTGCCGAGCGGCTTCTTCCCAATGAACTGCACGTCCACCGCGCTCTTGTCGAGGGCGATTTGCCGCTGGATGTATTTCAAGCGCCTTGCAACGAGGTCGTCGGTCGCCATGCCGCCATGGTAACCGACCGCGTCGGCGACGTTGTTCATCTTTTTGCCTTGAATTCTCTGCGAGCTCCGCGTGCTCTGCGTTCAAACGTCGTGAGCGCTATCCGAGGGTGTGCGGCAGGGGGATCGTCGGTTCGATCGACGGCGCGGTGTCGAAGATGTCGGCGGCGAGGAACTCCGCCGAACCAGTCGCGTGCGAGACCGTCACCAGGCCGCGGCGCGCCGCCTTGTCGCGGTACATCCGCTGGTCGGCGTCCGTCAGCAACGCTTCGTAGGTGGAGCCGTCTTCCGGAAACACCGACGCGCCGGCGCTGGCCGCAAGGCGCAGGCGGCGCCCGCCGCGCACGTCGATCTCGATCTCGGCGATGCGCGCCTGGAGTTCGCGCCGTTTGAGATCGGCGGCCTCGCGCGAACAATCCGCCAGCACCACGATGAACTCGTCACCGGCGTAACGCACGCACAGGTCGTACGGCCGCAGCGCACCGCCCAGCGCCTTGGCGACCTGGCGCAGCGCCTCGTCGCCGACGTTGTGGCCGTAGGTGTCGTTGATTTCCTTGAAGCCGTCCACGTCCATGACGACGATGGCGACTTCGCTCTTGAGCCGTTCGGCACGGGACAGTTCCCGCGACAGGTGCACGAACATCGACCGCCGGTTGGGCAGCAGGGTCAGCGGATCGGTCAGCGAATCCTCCTGGGTCCGCTCGAAGACGATGGAGTTGTGGATGACCGCGCCAGCCTGTTCGGCGATTCGTTCGATCAGCCGGCGATGATCCTCGGTGTAGTGATTGGCCTCGACATGGTAGAGCGACAAGCAGCCGATGAAGGTGTCGTTGAACTGCAGCGGGCAGACGATCGCCGATTTCAGCGCGATCTCCTGGACCAGGCCGACCGCTTCGAAGGTGACACGCGGGTTGCCGTTGACGAGCGTCCGTCGATTGGCGGCGACCCAGCCGGGGAGTCCGCGACCGCTCTTGAGCGTGGAGTGCAGCAGCTTCGGCGCGTCCACGCCGGTGGCGAAACGGCACTTGAGCGTGTCGGTCTCGGGCTGATGCAGGTACAACGCGCAGCCGGACCACGACACGATTTTGGACAGCTTGGACGAGATCAGCGCCATGGTGTCGGCGACGCCGAGGCTGGTGCCCATCGACTGCGCGATCTCGTAGAGCGCGTAGATTTCGCGATGGGCGAGCGCGATGTTCTCGAACGCGTCGGTGCTGATCGGGATCAAACCGGCGGCGGTCGAACCGCCCAGCAACGCCGAGAGGGCCTCGTTTCTCGTGGTCGGCCGTTCCTCTGGCGTGAGTTGCTCGCTCAGCGACGGCAGCAGTTCGACGAACAGCGGCACCAGTGTCGGGTCGAGCGCGCGTCCGGCTTCGTGCTTGAGCAGGCCGACTGCACTCTCGCTGTTCAGCGCCTTGTGGTACGGCCGCTCGGTCGTCACCGCGTCGTAGTAATCCACAATGGTCAGGATGCGCGCGCCGGCGGGAATATCCGTGCCGGCCAGCCCCTGCGGGTAGCCCTTGCCGTCCCAGCGTTCGTGATGACTGAGAATCAGCGGCGCCACCGGATACGGAAACGGCACCGCCGCGATGATTTCCGCGCCGACCTGCGGATGAATGCGGATTTTCTGGAATTCTTCCTGCGTCAGTGGACCCGGCTTGGACAGGATGTGCTCAGGCACTGCGAGCTTGCCGATGTCGTGCAGCAACGCCGCGGTCTTGACGCCCTGAATCTCGTGGTCCGACATGCCGGCCGCCTTCGCGAGGCCGGTCGCGTAGACCTGGACGCGACGGATGTGCATCTGCGCGGTCTGATCCTTGGCATCGATGGCTCGTGCGAGCGCTTCGATGGTGGCGAGGTGCAGGTCCGACGTCTGCTGCACGTGGCGCTGTTCGTCGTCGATCCTCCCCATGTAGACCTTGTAGGTCCGGTAGGTGAGGTAGAGCGGTGCGAACGTGAACGGGGCGACCCAGTAGCCGGCGTGCTCGAGCAGCGAGGCCGCCAGCGCCGCCGACCCGGCGCCGACGAAATAGCTCGGCGCGCTCCACAGGAAGTTGTTGTGCCAGGTGGTGAGGATCGACTGTTCACTCGACAACGCGATCGCGGTCGCGACCAGCCCGGTGTTGAGCAGGAAGTAGACCGTGGCCGCGCCCACCAGCGGCTTCGCCAGTTCCGCAAACGGCATCGCCGACGAGGTGCCGCCGAGCAGGTGAAAGGCCAGGCCGGCGCCTTGAACGGTGATGACCAGCGACGCGACGCTGAACAGCGTCCGATACAGCGGGTTGTTCTCCTTGCTGTTGATGTGACACTGGCTGAACGCACTGCCCGCCGCGACCAGCATCGTCTCGTGCGGACCGAGCAGCAGCAGCGCCGCGAAGTCCACGGCGTACGACACCGACATCGTGGAGCCGCCGGTCATCAACGGCAGCGTGACCTTTAGCGCCGCCGAAAGCGACGAGATCAGGAGCAGCGCGACGAACAGGATCGGCTGATGGAATCTGGCGAACGGCAGGCAGACCGCGAACAGCAGCACGCCGCAGACGATGACGGCGGTGACGTAGACGCGAGCGGCGCGCGGCAGCGGGGCCATCAGTGAACCCGGGGTGCCGTCGACACCCAATGCTCGCCCCAGTCTTCTTTCAACAGCGACCACAGCACTTGATCTACATACTCGCCACCGCGACGAGCCGAGCGGCGCAGCACGCCCTCCTGCACCGCGCCCAGCTTGCGGAGGGCGCCGTTGGCGCGACCGTTCTGCACGGGCGCGCGCGCTTCGAGCCGATGTGTACCGACGGAACCGAATGCCAGCGATCCGACCAGGCGGGCGGCGTCCATGAAGATGCCCATACCCCGCGCAGAGGGCGCGATGGTGCATTCCCACTCGGCCGCTTCGAACGCCGGATCAAGTTGACGCACCTGCACCAGGCCGACTGCCGTGCGCGAAGCGGTCAGTGTGATGACGTAGCTGAACGCGATGCCGTTGGCGCGATCGCGCGGCGCCTGCTCGATGAACTCTTGTACCCCGACGTCGGTGACGGGATCGTCGATGCCGAAATGCGTCGCGTCGCCGAGCGCGAGCAAATCGACCAGCGGGCCGAGATCCTGCGGCGCCGGCTCGCGGAGTGTGACCACCCGTCCGGCCAGCGTCGGTAATTCATCGCGCCAGGTAGGCGCCGTCAGGCGCGTCGGATCAGCGGTCATCTCAGTTGATCGCGCAGAGCGACACCACTCCACGCTGCGTCAGGAGGTGCAACTTTAACGCCACGGGTGATAATGCCTGTAACCCTACGTGAGAGCAGGTGTTAACTCGAATTAAAGCCGCCTGTTTGCCGGTGTTTATGTTCGTATATACGACAATATAGTCAGCTCCAACGAGGATATGTCAAGTTAAGATACTGGAAACGGAAGAGGTTACGTGCAATGCGCAAAATTGGTACGTCGTGTGCTCTTTCGTAACACGCGTGGCCGAGCCGAGTTCACCAGCCGCCGTAATTCCGGGTATAACTGAGGCGCCGTGGAAAGGCCGCCTGCAAAAGGCTCGTTTGCCGACGAACCGGACTTCCTGGCCAGTCTCTCCAACCTGGATCGCGGGCTCGTGAGCGGCGACCGTCTCGCCGACCCCGCAACGCCCGTTCCTCCGCGCCCGGCCGTCCATCCCGCTCCCTCCGCCCGACCGCGTCGCGATCCCCTTAGACCCGAGGACGCGTTCAGCCTCTCGACCGATCCGCGGTTCCTGTTCAACAGCGCCGCGCATGCCGCCGCCGCCGAGCAGTTGCTGGCGGCGATTGGGCGCCGCGACGGGCTGGTGGTCCTGACCGGAGAATTCGGCGCCGGAAAGACGCTCCTGTGCCGGACCATCGCCGAGCAAGCCGATCGCCGTCTGCTGGTGGCGATGGCTCTCGACGGCGTGTCGTCGATCGAGCGCCTGCTGCAGACCATGCTCGTCGAGTTCGGTGCCGCGTCGCTCACGGACTTCGTGCGGGTTCCGGCCGCGACGCGTCAGAGCATGACCGCGACGCTCTGCGCGTTTCTGGCCTCGATCGATTCGCTCGAGGCGACTGCGGTCGTTGTCATCGACGAGGCGCATCATCTGCCGATCGAAGTGCTCGAAGGCCTTCCCGCCATCTCGCACGCCGCCGGGGAATCGGCGCGGCCGCTTCAGATCGTGCTCGTCGGACAACCGGAGCTCACCGACATCCTGGAGCGGTCCGAGCTGCGACTCGTGAGCGAAGAGGTTGGAAACCGGACGCGCCTGGGATTGCTGCGGGCCGATGAAATCGGTGGCTACGTCGCTCATCGTGCCGGGATGGCGCTGGGCGTTTCGAACGCCGTGTTCGGCGAACATGCGCTGGCGCGCATTCAGGAGATTTCGGGCGGGTTGCCGCGCACCGTGAACCTGCTCTGCGCTCGCGCGCTTTCGCGCGACGAGCCAGGACAGGGATCGACGACGCCATCCACGATCGACGCGGCAGCCATCGACGCCGCCGCCACCGAGCTGGAGCTGGTCGCGCCTGCCGCGCCGGCCCGTCGCGATCGCCGCATGGCAACGATCACGATCCTGCTGCTGGCGCTGCTCGCCGCGGGCGCGGCGTCGGCGTTGTGGATGTACCAGGACGAGGTCGCGCGCGCGGTGGTGCAGTGGGAGCAGGTCCCTCCGGCCCCGAGCGCCCCGAAACACGACGTACCCGATCCGCCGGCGCCGATCGAATTGCCCGCACCGCCCCCGCCGCCCGACACAGCGCGGTAGCTCCTATTTCTGGTAGCGCGGATCGTACGGATCGACCTGTCCGTCTTCCTGTCCTGGCGCTGGATCGCCGCGGCGACCGGGATGCGTATCACCGGTCCCATCCGGAAAGCGCGGACCGAGGTCCACTTTGCCGCGCCGCAGCTCGTTCATCACGTAAGGCACCAGCAGCGCCACCACCAGCACAAGAGCGATCGCCACGGCGACACCGACGCCGAACGTCACGCTCGGATATTCAAAGGCCATCACCAGCTCGACTGCGGTCATCGATACCTCCGCACGTGTGCATCGCAACGGCCGTGCCGCCTGCCGGCTGGGTTGTTGAGGTCCTTCGAGTGGCAACGTGCTTGAAGGTAGTACCGGCAGAGGTGTGTTATGGGCCTGATCCGTGGGCTGTTTATCGTCATCCTCCTCAGCATCGTTGCCTTTGTGGCGTTCAACTACCTCAACCCGGCATCCGGATTCCATTTCTCGCCGGAACTGCGGCCGGTCGCGGGGACGCCGCAGATCGATACTGCGCTGGCGCGTGAGCGCGGCGCCGAGGTCGGCGAGAAAGTGGCGGTGGCCGCCGAGAAAATGAAGGGTGCCGCGGAAGAAGGCGCGATCACCTCGAAAATCAAAGCGAAGATGGTGCTCGACGACACGATCACGGCGCGGACGATCGACGTCACGACTCACGGCACGATAGTGACGTTGACGGGGACGGTTCGCTCGTCCGCGGAGCGCACGCGTGCGGTGTCGCTGGCGCGCGAAACCGACGGCGTCTCGTCGGTCAGCGATCGCCTGACAATCGCCAGCCGATAGCTGGCACCGCGAAGCTCCCGGCGAATCGTGCCGGGAACTTCGCACGGTGCTGAGCTGGGTGCTTACTGCGGGATCGTGATCTTGACGCCCTGTTTCTGCATTTGCAGCTGGAAGGCCTTGAACTTCTCGTAGTCCGATATCTTCACAGGGCCGGTGTACCCCATGCTCTGCAGCGGACGCGGCGGATACTTCAGATAAGTATCCATCAGATCCTTGACGGCTGCGAGGACCGGTATCACCGCCCAGGTCCGCTCGGTGTAGTTGTTCATGAAGATGTCGTAGCGTTCCTGCGGATCCTGCCAGAGGTCGAACACCTGCGGCACGGTGGCGACGTACTTCTCCGCGCCTTTCCAGCCCAGGTTCGAGTCCACCGCCACGCCGCCGGTCACCGCGCCATCGTCTCCGCGGAGATTGAAGACCGCCTTGTAGTTGCCGACGCGCGCCGCGCCCGGCGACAGCTCGTCTTCAGTGAAGTAGAACCAGTTGTCGCGGGCAGATTTGCCCGTGCCGAACAGGATGGGGGACATATCGTAGCTGTCGAAGATGATCGGCGCGCCGCCGCGGTCGTTGGTCGGCAGCTTGACGCCGCCCATCGCCGCGAACGTCGCCATCATGTCGAGCCCGCCGACCACGTCGTAGTTCTTCGCCCCGGCCTCGATCTTTCCAGGCATCCAGACGATCGCCGGGACGCGATTGCCGCCTTCACGCACGGTGCCCTTGGTGCCGCGGAACGGCGTGTAGCCGGCGTCCGGATACACGTCCTGCCAGGCGCCATTGTCGGTCGTGTAGAACACCATCGTGTTCTTGTCCAAGCCGAGCGAGCGGACCTTGTCCATGATGCGGCCGATGCGCGCGTCGAGCTCGACGATCGAGTCGGCGAACTTGCTCTTCGACATCGATTTGCCGATGTAGTCAGGGTGCGGCATGTTCGGCTGGTGGACCTTCATGAAGTTGATGCTCATGAAGAATGGACCAGTGGTCTTGGACGCCTTGTCCAGATACTCTTCGGCAGCTCTCTCTATGTAACCGTCGAAGAACGGAATGCCGACCACACCCTTGTCGGGTGTGTCCACGTACTGACCGTTGATCTTGAAGTCTTCCTTCGCCGGCGAGCCCGCCGTACCCGACATTGAACCCTTCGTCACGGCGGCGAACATGGCGCGCAGCTTCGGATCCATGTCGGGGAACCAGGTCGGGTCAGCGTAGGTGTAGGCGTTGAGATGATAGAGTCCCACGTACTTCATCTCGTCGTAGCCTTGCGCGATCGGCAGCGCGTAGTCGGCTTCGCCGAGGTGCCACTTGCCGGTGAAAAAGGTGTGGTAGCCGCCGGTCTTCAGGACTGACGCCAGCGTCCATTCCTCTTTCGGCAGGCCACCGCCTTGCCCCTGGAATGCAACCGTCGTCATACCGCTGCGGTTGGGGATGCGTCCGGTCTGCATGGCGGCGCGGCCCGGTGTGCAACTGGGTTGCGCGTAGAAGGTATAGAACGTCATACCTTCCTTGGCCATGCGGTCGATGTTCGGCGTCGGCATGCCGCGGCCGATGCCGCCGGCGTAGGGACCGAGGTCGCCCCAACCGGTGTCGTCGGAAATCAGCATGATGATGTTGGGCTTTCCCTGTGCGTGGGCCGAAGACGCCCCGCCGAAGACCATCCCCAACGCGATGGCGGCGATTCCCGCCAATCTCGAGGTCAGCGGCGTTCGTGCACGTGCGTTCAGACGATTCATTGTTTGCTCCACTGTGAGGGCGAGTCGCGTTGTCACCGCCACTCGTCGAAGAGCGGCGATGGCCAAAGAGTCCGGTGAGCTTCCGGGGAGCAACAGTCAAGCCACGCGATTTGTTGGATAAAGCGGGCATCTCGGGTTTCTGTGCCTCCGCCCCGTCGGAGGGCGCACGACATTTCGTGCGGGCTCCTGAGAAATCCACACAGGATGTCAGCTGAATCGGTGCTCGTGGCCCGGACTGTCATTTGCAACATCCACCCGAAATGGCCGGCCCCAAGCGCTCGCGTCGCGATCTCTCCAAGGCCGGAAACAGGCCCCGCATGCGTCGATGGAGGTTCCTCGCAGTCGGCGTCGCTCTGGCCGTGGCCGGCCTGACGATTGCGGCGACGTCCCTGCGCGGTCGCGTTGAGCAGCCATCGGCGAGTTCTGCCATACGCGGCACGGCGCAAGGTACGGCCGTCCCGGTCGCGACCGGATCTCACGATCACGCGGCGATGACGCACAGTGCGAGCGATGCGGGCTTCCGGCCGACGATTCCGAACGCCGCACCGCCGACCGGTTCCGCCCCGAGGGGCATGGTGTGGATACCCGGCGGCGAATTCTCGATGGGCGCCGCCGATCCGCCCGACATGGACGAAGTCGGGATGAAGGCGACCAACGACTCGCGGCCGATCCACCGCGTCTACGTGGACGGTTTCTGGATGGACGCGACGGTCGTGACCAACGCGCAGTTCGCGGAATTCGTCCGTGCCACCAACTACGTCACCGTCGCCGAACGGACGCCGACGGCCGCGGACTTTCCCGGCGCGCCTCCCGAAAACATCTACGCCGGTGCGGTGGTGTTCACTCCGCCGAATCATCGCGTCAATCTCGACGACAATTTCCAGTGGTGGTCGTACGTGAAAGCGGCCAGCTGGCGTCATCCACTCGGTCCCAGGAGCTCGATCGAGGGCAAAGACACCGATCCGGTGGTCGCGGTGTCTTACGAAGACGCCGTCGCCTATGCGAAGTGGAAGGGCGCCCGGCTGCCGACTGAAGCTGAGTGGGAATTCGCCGCGCGCGGCGGCCTCACCGGCAAGCCGTTCGTCTGGGGTGACGAGTTCCGGCCGAACGGGAAGTGGATGGCCAACACGTTCCAGGGAACGTTTCCGGTCACTGATCAGGGCGAGGACGGCTCGGTCGGGCTGATGGCGGTGGCGCAATTTCCGCCGAACGGTTACGGCCTGTACGATATGGCCGGCAATGTCTGGGAATGGACCAGCGATTGGTATCGGCCCGACTACTACCAGCAGCTGGCCCTTACCGGCGGCGTGGCGCGCAATCCCACCGGGCCCGACGCCTCTTACGATCCCGGCGAGCCGAAGGCGCAGAAGCGTGTCCACCGGGGCGGATCGTTTCTGTGCACCGATCAATACTGCTCGCGCTACATGGTCGGCACGCGCGGCAAAGGCGACTACGATACCGGCGCCAACCATCTCGGTTTCCGCACGATCAAGACCGTTTCCTGATCGTGCATGACACGGGCTTGCGTGGTGGGATAGTCTGCGCCCAGCGTGCCGGCAGACTCCGCGATCGCAGAATCCGACGCCTCCCTGATCCGCGGTATCGGTGTCCGTAGCGCCACGCTGCTCGTCATCACCAACGTCATCGGCTCGGCGATCTTCCTGACGCCCGGCGTGATGGCGGCCACGCTCCCGTCCGAGTCGCTGCTGCTCGTGGCCTGGGTTGCCGGCGGCGTGATCGCGCTGTGCGGCGGCCTGACCTACGCCGAGATGGGCGCGATGTACCCGCGATCCGGCGGCCTCTACGTGTTCCTTGAAGAGGCTTACGGTCCGCTGGTGGCGTTCCTCTTCGGATGGACGTCGATGGTCGTGATCCTCACCGGCAGCGTCGCCACGGTCGCGGTCGGCTTCGCGAAGTATTTCAGCTATTTCGTTCCCGCCCTCGCCACAACCAACCAGGTCCTCTCCGTTCCGATGCCGTGGGGACTATGGTCGATTTCGGCAGGACAGATACTGGCAGCCGGGTCGATTCTCGCGCTCGGCTGGGTCAACTATTTCGGAGTGCGCAGCGGCAACCGCCTCCAGGTCGTGCTGACTGTCCTGAAAATCGCCGCTCTGGTGGCTCTACCGGTCATCGCGCTCGCGTTGCGTCCGGTCACACCTTCGTTCACGCCGATTGTTCCGCCGATCGCCGCGCCGGCGGCGGCCTTCGGCATCGTCATGATCGCGGTGATGTGGGCGTACGAAGGCTGGTACTATCTGCCGTTCTGCGCCGGAGAAATCTCCGATCCACAGCGTTCGATCCCGCGCGCGCTCGTGTTCGGCATCCTGGCGTTGATCGCGGTGTACATCAGCGTCAACATCGCGTACATGCTGGCGTTGCCGCTTTCGGAGATCCAGGGTGTCGAGCGCATCGCCGAAAAGGCGGTCTCCGCGCTGGTCGGATCGCAGGGCGCCGCGCTGGTTGCCGCCACCGTCGTCGTGTCCACGCTCGGCTGCAATGCCGCGTCAGTGATAGCGATGTCGCGCACGTGCTACGCGATGGCGGCTGACGGCTTGTTCTTCAAGTCCGCGGCGGCGATTCACTCCGAGCACCGGACGCCGCACATCGCCATTGCCATGACGTGCGGATGGTCGGCGCTGCTGACACTGACCGGCAGCTACGAACAGCTGTTCACGTGGGTCACCTTCGCATCGGTTGCGTTCGGCGTGCTCGGCGGCCTCGCGATTTTCAGGCTGCGGTCCATCGCGCCGGACGTCCATCGGCCCTATCGCGTGTGGGGCTACCCGGCGGTGCCGATCGTCTTCGTGGTGGGCCTCGGCGTCCTCGTCGTCAACACCGTGTTCGAGCGGCCGACCGAGTCTGTCATTGGGCTGGTGATCGTCGCCCTCGGCATCCCGGCATATTTGTACTGGGGTGCGGCGAGAATCAAAGCGCCCGGCATGCGAACCTGATAGCGGGTGTCGTCACCGAAAGGCGGGAATGTGCTGAATCGAACGGTTGGATTCTCCATCGTCGTGGCGACGATAGCGGCGTCGGTTGTGGTTGGCGGCGTGCACCCGGCTGCCGCCGTTCAGGCGGAGCAGGCCGGGAAGCGTAGCGCGCTCGAGCAGGCCATCACCGGGGAGATCGAGCGTCGCGGCGGCGTTGGCGCAACCGTCGCGGTGGTCGAGAGCGGCCAACTTCTTCTTGCTCGCGGCTTCGGACGCCGTTCGCTTGACGCGTCGGCGCCCGTAGACGATGGAACACTGTTCGGGATCGGGTCGGTGACGAAGCAGTTCACCGCGGCGGCGACGCTGCTGCTCGCGGAGCAGGGAAAGCTGTCGGTGCACGACAAGGTCGCCAAGTACTATCCCGGCCTGACGCGAGCCGATGACATCACGCTGCTCGATCTGATGAATCACGTCTCGGGCTATCGCGACTACTATCCGCTCGATTTCGTCGATCGCCCGATGCAGCAGCAGATCGAACCCGACCGGTTGATCCGCCAGTTCGCCGGCGCGCCGCTCGACTTCGAACCGGGGGCGCGATGGTCCTACTCGAATACCGGCTTCGTGCTGCTCGGCAGAATTCTCGAGAAGGTGAGTGGCCAGCCACTCGGGGCGTTGTTCTCCCAGCGCATCTTCGCGCCGCTCGGCATGACCCACACGGTGTACGACCCGTCGAACGACGACCGGCGGGTCGCCCCGGGTTACACCTCGTTCGCCTTGACGCCGTTGACGCGCGCCGTTCGCGAAGGCGAGGGCTGGGTCGGCGCCGCGGGCGCGATCTATTCCACGGCAGCCGACATCGCGCGCTGGGATATTGCACTGATGAACGGCCGCGTGCTCAAGCCCGAGTCGTGGGCGTTGATGACGAAGCCGCGGATTCTCGCCAACGGCCAGTCGAGCAACTACGGCTGCGGGTTGTCGGTCGGCAGCCGCGACGGCGTGACGGTGCTCACGCACGGCGGCGCGGTGAGCGGCTTCATCGCGCGCAACACGTTCGTGCCGGAGACGAAGACCGCGGTCGTGGTCGTGATCAATAACGAAGACGGCCCGCTGGCCAACGCGCTCGTCGATCGCGCCCTCGCAGCTGTGATGCCGGCGCGCGCCGCGAATCTGCCGGTGACGACCGGACCGTCGGGAGCGCGCGAGGATCGCGGGCAGATTCCGCGCGTCGCCGGCCCCGAACCTGGCGCGCAGGCGTCGGCGTTGTTCAAGGCGCTGCAAGCCGGTGCATTGAATCGGGCGGCCCTCGGTGCGGAATACAGCGCGTTCGTCACCGACGCCAAAGTGCGCGCGGCCGCGGATAGTCTGAAAGCCTACGGCACCATCACCGGCGTGGCCCTTCGATCGGTGGCCGAGCGCGGCGGCATGGAGGTCAGTTCCGTGCGGCTGACATTCGCGAGTGGCCCTCTCGATGCGCTGATGTACCGCAGCCCTGACGGCAAGGTCCAGGAGTACCTGCTGTTCCGACCGTGATCCCAAGCGCCCTGGCTAGAACGGGAGACTGGACACTGACCTCGGAGTCGTGAGATATCTCACAGACCATGAAACGCCTTCTCCCGATCGCCGCCATCGCCGCCGCCGGGTTCGTGAATGCTGCGCTTCCGCGTGGTGAATTCGGCAGCTACGACATAGCCGCGCGCGCCGCGATTTGCGGCCTCGTCGCTGGTGTGACGGGTCTCCTTCTGATCGCGCTAGCGAAGCGATCGGACCGTCGCGAAAGCCACTGAACACTCCGGGTAGACGCGACAAACGCCCCAAAGTCACATGGCTGAACCGGACGTTTCCGGCATCGCGCCGTTCTTCATCGTCAGGAACGTCGCTGCCGCGCTGTCTTTTTATCGCGACCGATTGGGATTCGAGATCACGTTCCAGGGGCCCGCAGACGACGTCTTCTTCGGAATTGTCCAGCGGGGCGGCGCGATGATCATGGTCAAGGACGTCGGCGTCGATCCGCTTCCGAACTCTCGACGCGAGCCCGGGGCGCGCTGGGACGCGTACGTCAATGTCCCAGATCCGGACGCGCTGGCCGGCGAATTCGCATCGCGAAATGTGGAGTTGTCCCAGCCGCTCAAAGACACCGACGATGGGTTGCGTGGATTCGAGCTGAAGGACGTTGACGGCTACGTATTGTTTTTCGGCCGTCCTCGTTCGTGAGGATCCGCTTCGGTCTTCTTCTCAACCAAGACGGGACGCCCCGGGTGTTAGAAGCACACGGAACGCCCCTAATCCGTCAGCCAGTGAAAGTGGCGGACGGCCTGCTGCGATCATAGCGCCGATGGTGGCGGACCGGCTGTTCAAGCCGAATGAAGTCTGACCGCGTCTAAGCCCGATGGGAGGGCACCATGACGAACGGGCTTCGGTTGGCTGTCTTGACCGTCACCATCGCCGCATCCTCGTCGCCGACCTTCGCGCAGGACGCCGCACGCAAACCGATTCCCATCGTCATTGACCTCGACAGCGTCGACGGTACACGCCCTGAAGCTCCCGAGCGGATGACAACCACGCTGATCAACGCCATCAATGCATCGCGTGAGTTCCGCTATCTTGCCAATCCAGCCATGAGCGGCGAAACCACGTATCTGAAATTGTCATGGTTGACCCTCAAGTCGGTGGCGAGTTCGGCCCACGAAGCAGCGACCGTTCTCGGCGAGGCATTGACGTATCACGCCGCCGGCGTCCCGATGGACGGCATCCTCATCTTTTTCGGGATCACGGAGTGTGGGTCGTCGCCGCTTACCGACTGTCTCGTGCCGGCCCCCCTGGGCGATATGCAAGTGGGCGTGAAGATGCTGAGGGACAAGTCTCCGGCGCTGTACGACTCGCTGACGAAGTGATGGACGAACGGTTCCGGGTCGAGGTTGTTCGGGAATCAGCCCACCGTCCGACGCGGCCCGGGAGGCTTCGCGTCTACCGCTACGCCGGAAGGCAAGTAAACTGTGGGCGATGGCGCCGGACGAGATGCAAATCCGCTTGGAACCGCGCAAGCGACAGGCTCGCAGTCCGAGCGGTCAACGAGGCTGCGTTCGGACGTCCGGCTGAAGCCGACCTGGTTGAGAATCTGCAGCGGGAGGGCGAAGCGCTGGCCTCGTTCGTCGCGGAGTCGAATCAGCAGATCATCGGCCACATCCTCTTCAGCCGCGTCGTGATCGAGCGCGATGCCGGCAGCGTTCGGTCGGTGGCGCTTGCACCGATGGCTGTTCTGCCCTCGCATCAGCGCCAAGGTATCGGGACTGCACTCATTCAATCCGGACTGGAGATACTGCGAGAACGTGGAGAGCGCTCCGTGCTTGTTCTCGGAGACCCGAAGTACTATTCGCGATTCGGATTCACGTCAGCCGCCGCCAGAAATCTGGTGACGCCCTTCCCGCCGGACGCGTTCATGGCATTGACGCTGGTGTCCGGTGGGCTCGACGGCATCTGCGGGACCGTCGGGTACCCGCGAGCGTTTGGCCTTTGACTATGGACAAAACCCTCTACATGGTGATCGAGCACTTCAAGGGCGGCGACGCCGTGCCGGTCTATCGGCGGTTTCGAGATCGTGGCCGGCTCGCGCCGGAGGGGCTGTCGTACATCTCCAGCTGGGTGGACGTCGAGTTGCGACGCTGCTACCAGATCATGGAAACCGATGATCGTGCGTTGCTGGATCAGTGGATCGCCAATTGGAGCGACCTCGTGGAGTTCGAGGTCCTTCCCGTCATGACGTCAGCGGAGGCCGGCGAGACGATCGCGCCGCGGTTGTGACACACGACGGCCCGATCCCACATCTTCGCTGCGACCGCCACGCCTCATCGTTTGCACCACCGACGGGCGGTTCGTTCAGATGCCACGATGAGGCTCGGCGGAACCGTCGCTCGTCTGAATGCGACGTATTGATAGTCCACTCCTCGCAATAAGCTGAAACGCCCGACAAAAAAGTCGTGGGCATCGTCATGACACGGGCACCTGCTGAAAGGTCACCTCGCCGTTTGTGCGAATGACACCAACCCACGGCGAGTGTCGGTCGATCGTGCCGCCCAGGACTTCGAACAGAAACTCGGCGTCGCTCGAGGGCGGAATGGCGAAGTCCGTCCGGATCTGCCGCATCGGCTGTCCGAAGCTCTTAATCCTGCGCGAGGCATCGACCAGAACTCGGTACTGCGGCATCTGGAACATGGTGGCCGCATTTCGAAGACGGGTCGGGACGAAAGCGAGTGCGACAACGAGCGCGACGATGGCCGTCGCTCGCGCGAACCGTGAAGGGGCGATGGCCGTGACCGCGAGCATGAACGTCAGAACCGTGGCGGGCATCAGCGACAGGTAGTAGTAGCCGTCGAGATTTTCGAGGAACAGCGAGTAACCAGCAATGGCTGCTATTTGAGGCAGGACCGTCACCGACAGGAGCGGCAGATCTTTCACGTACCGCAGCGTGACGATGCCGGCGGAGATCAGTAGTAGCCATCCAAGGCCAGTCACATGTCCAGGCATGAACTCGATGACCTGGACGGCCTGCACATAGCCGTTGAGACTCTTCGCCATCTCCGGCGCGCTCTGTCCAGACAGCACCCGGCTCACGCCGTCTGTCACCGCCCCCATGGCGGCGTCGTGCGGCTTCGTGAACTGAAAGACGATCAGCGGCAGCTGAAGCAGCAGGACGACAAGACCGATCACGGCAGCATTGCGCAACGAGAGCCGTCGATCGCCCCGCACGAAGGGATCAATCAGGATGGCCACGAACACGCCGAGCACGACGAAAATTGCGCCGGTGTAGACATGGACGGCGCTCCACGTGATCATTGCCGTCACCCCAACATGCACAACCGATCGACGGTGCCAGTCGGCTAACACCGCGGCGGTTGCGAGCTTGGCGAGGGCTGCGGCCATTGGCGAAGTCCAAACCAGCGCCGCGAGACTGACATCGAACGCCGCTGTTGCGACGATAACGATCGTTGCCAGTGCGATCCACGGCGAGCCTGTTCGCCGCCAGATCGCGACGAGCAGAAGCGCGTCAGCCGCGGATTGGAGCGCGGCCTCGCCGATGCCGCCTGCGTGAGGCAGGTTGTCGAACCACGGACCGAACAGCACACGCAGGGACCAGAGAATCCAGTAGAAGGCCGGACCGATGGTATAGCCGCCGACGTGGGTGGGTGGACCGACGAGTGGCAGTTCAGAGAACGGCCGCAACGCGATCCCCCAGTCGCGGATCTGATCGCCGAGCAGCCAGAAATGCTGGCTCACACCGTGGATTCGGGCGATGAGCGTGAGGACGAACACCAAGGTGCTCGTGAGAATTACGGCGCCTACCGGATGCTTCGATTCGGCCCAGCTCACATTCTCCATGGGCACGTCATGCACGGTGGGTGGCTTTGGCATTGTCAATCGTCATCGAGTGGACACTTCTGAGCGAATGGCGGTGATGCGGCGTCTGGATTCTCCCGCTTCCGGCGCTGCAGGGTGCGTTGCCTAATGCGGGTGGAACGTGGTGTCCCGCTCTCGCAGGTCCGGGACCTTCTCGGACACGCTTCAATCGTGACAACGGAGCGGTACGACAATCAGACTCCGGCGGCACTCATGGCTGCGGCCAAACTCCTGGAGAGCGGCCAAGCCTTCACAATTCCTTCACAGTCGGGAGTTCTGCCCGTCACGGAAAACGCGAGCGCAGAGACGGCAGACAGCGACAACTCGTTTGATGACGAAGATTTAGGAGATCAAGGAAATGGGGTGGATGACGGGACTCGAACCCGCAGCCTCCGGTGCCACAGACCGGCGCTCTAACCATTGAGCTACACCCACCGTACGGTGGAATGAACCTGAAAGTGTAGCACTAGCGTTGCGCTTCTTCCAACGCGGTCGGGTCCTCGTCGCCCAGGTCCACCAGCCCGCCGCTTCCCAGCTTGGCGCGCAGCAGGTGGATGTGGTCGGCATGGGCCGTCTTGGCCTCGTACATCAGCGCGTCCGCACGCTGAATCAGGTCCGACGCCAGGCGCCGTGCGATCGACCGGCGGTCGTTGACGCGTCCCATCGAGAGGCACACGACGCCAACATCGACCCGCACCGGCTGCACGGCCAGCCGCTCGTCCTCGAGCGTCCAGTCGTAGTGCGCGACCGCATCACGGAACCGCTCGCCGACGGCATGCGCTTCGTGACAGCCGGCGAGGTCCGGGACGAGGAAGCAGAACTCGTCGCCGCCAAAGCGCGCGTGCAGATCGCGCGCGCGCGGACCGCCGCGATCCTGCGCCAGCAGGTCGTCCGAGCGGACCTGCTCGCGCAGCAACTGAGCGACCCGTTCGATGATGAGATCGCCGACGGCATGGCCGAGCGCGTCGTTGTACCACTTGAACCCGGTGATATCGACAAGCCCGACCGCGCACCATCGTCCCCGCTGCTCGAGCGCGAGAAATGATTCCAGCTGCTCGGTAAAGCGACCGAAATGCATCAGCTTGGTCTTCGGGTCGCGATGCGAACGGTCGGTCAGGTCGGCGACGAGATCCTCGAAATACAGCGCGATGCTGTGAACGGTGGCGTCCTTGGCGGAGAGCTCGGTCTGCACGTGCGCCATCTTTTCGGCAAAGCCGGCGGACAGCGCCTGAATCGCTTCCTGTTTTGATTCCTGCCACAGTCGTTCATGGCGTGACAGTACCGCGTCCACGGCTGCGAGGAGCGCGGCCTGATCCCCGGGGCCAAGGGAGAGTCGCTCGCGCACCCACGCTTGAAGCTCCGGCCGCGTCTGTGGCTGCGTGTCGCCGGCCTCCAGGCGTGTGCCGTCAACGCGTGCGAGACGCTCAGCCATATCGGTCAACCGTGATGACGTCTACAAATGCCGTGCCGAACACAGGGGCGCGGATCGTCCTGCGCGCGGCCTTCAGGAATAGACGGCGCGCAGCATCGCGATCAGCCTGTCCGTTTCGATGGAGACGGCCCGCCAGGCGGCTTCCTGTTCGGCGAAATCGCCGCTGTTGCCGATTTCTTCGAGGGTCCGCGCCGCACTCACCACGCCGTCGGCGTCGAAATTCGCGGCCGCGCCCTTCAAACCGTGTGCGGCACGACGGAGCGACTCGCCGTTGTGATCGTCGATCGCCTGCCGGATCTGTTCGAGGTGTCTTGGCGCATCGTCAACGAACAGCCGGCTGATTTCCGCCAGCAGCTCGCGATCGCCGCCGACCCGCGCCAGCACCCGATCCGAAATGTCCGGCAGCACATCGTCCGGCGCCGGCGGACGACCGGCGCTGATCGCCTCGACCAGGGTGCACAACTGCCGCGGGTCGAGCGGCTTGGTCAGGTAGTCGTCCATGCCGGCCGCCAGGCAGCGTTCGCGGTCGCCTTTCATCGCGTGCGCGGTCATTGCGACGATCGGCACCCGTGTGCCGGTGACGCCCTCGCGGGTGCGAATCGCCTGTGTGGCCTCGAAGCCGCCCATTTCCGGCATCTGAACGTCCATCAGCACCGCGTCGAAGCTGTTTCGTTCGCAGGCGATCACCGCTTCGCGGCCGTTGGCGGCGATGGTCACGCGGTGCCCGCGCCGCTCGAGCAGGCTCGCGGCCAGGCGCTGGTTGACGACGTTGTCCTCGGCGAGCAGGATGTGCAGCCTCCGCTCCGGCAGATCGGCCGGCAGCATCGACGCCGGCAGCGGCACGCGCGGTGTCTGCTCACGCACCAGCGCCCGGCCGATCGCGGACAGCAGGTCGCGCTGGTCTACCGGCTTGGTCAGGTGGTTGGCGATGCCGACCTCGCGGCAGCGAGCGCTTTCGTCGTAGTGGCCCGAGGAGCTGAGCATCATGATGGTTGCCCCGCCCAGCTGCCCGTCGGTTTGGATTCGACGCGCCACTTCGAATCCGTCCATGTCAGGCATGTTCGCGTCGAGCAGTACCAGCGCGAACGGCTGGCCGCGCTCGCGGGCGTCGGTCATCGCGCGAATCGCGGCGCCGCCGCTGTCGAGCACGGTCGGGCGCATTTTCCAGCGCAGCAGCAGGTCGTGCAGCACCCGCCGGTTCACGGCGTTGTCGTCTACGATCAGTACCGGCAGGTCGTCGAGGTTCAGCGCACCTGGCTCGGGCCGCGCGTCGCTGATGCCGAGGCGCACCGTGAAATGGAACGTGCTGCCCTCGTGCGGCGCACTGTCCACCCAGATCCGTCCACCCATCAGATCGACCAGCGTGGTCGAAATCGCGAGCCCCAGGCCGGTGCCGCCGAATCGGCGCGTGGTCGATCCATCGGCCTGACGGAACGGCTCGAAGATCGCCTGCTGTTTGTCGGCGGGAATCCCGATGCCGCTGTCGCTGACGAAATAGTGCAACAGCGTGGCGTCGGCGGTCGTCTCCTCCACCTGGACCTGCACCAGTACCTGTCCCCGCTCGGTGAACTTGATCGCGTTCCCGACCAGGTTGACGATGACCTGGCGCAGCCGCCCCGGGTCGCCGACGGCGACCCGCGGCACGTCCGGCAGTACGTGACAGACGACCTCGAGGCCTTTCTGCTCGGCCCGTAACGCCAGCGGCTTCAGCAGGTCGGCGAGATGATCCCTCAGTGAAAAGGGGAACGCCTCGAGATCGAGCTTGCGCATTTCGATCTTCGAGAAATCGAGGATGTCGTTGAGGATGCTGAGCAGCGAATCCGCCGAGCCCTTCACCATCGTCAGGTACTCGCGCTGTTCGGTCGTGAGCGTCGTATCGAGCGCCAGCTCGGTCATGCCGATGACGCCGTTGAGCGGCGTGCGGATTTCGTGGCTCATGTTGGCGAGGAATTCGCTCTTCGCCTGGTTCGCTTCCTCGGCGACGCGCGTCGCTGCCGCGAGCTCGGCGGTGCGTTCGCGCACCTTTCGATCGAGCTGCTCGGTCAGCCCACGCAGTTCCGAGTTGAGTTGTTCGCGTTGCGCCAGCGCCTGTTCGAGCTGCTGGTACGAGTCGCCGAGCCGGACCTGCATGCCGTTCACGTCCGCGAGCAGCGAGGCAATCTCCGCTGGCGGGTTGGCCGTGACCCTGGTTTCCGCCTGGAGTCCGTGCGCCGAAATGCTGCGGACGACGGCGACGACCTCTTCGAGGGGATGCGTGACGGCGCTCGAGAATGCCTGTGCGCCGAGCACCGCTCCGGCGAGCGCGAGCAGCATCAACGCCAGCGTGGATCCGTAGTAGCCGTACGATTGCAGCCGCAGCGTCATCAGCGGCTGCTCGACGAACACCTTCCATCCGGTCGGCGCGACGACGGCGACCGCGGCCAGCCGCGGCGACTCGCCCCCTTCCGGCAGTATCCGTGGATAACGGAACACGCCGTTGTCGGTCTTCGTGCTCGACGCGACCAGCGGATCCTTCGCAAGATTCTGCAGCGTGGCGAAGTCGCCGGCGCCGCTGGTGTAGATCACCCGGTCGTATTGATCGACCACCGTGATGTGGACGCCGGGCAGCGTGCGAAATCCCTCGAGAAAGCGGTCGAAGCGCGAAAGGTCGAGCGACCCTCCGGCCACGCCCTTGATGTTGCCCCCGGCGTCGAGAAATGGCACTACGACGGTCACGACCGTGACGTGCGACAGCCGTCCGACGATGACGTCGGACACGGCGAGCGCCCGCGTGGAGAGCGCCTCGCGAAAGTATTCGCGATCGTTGATCGCCGGCGGCTTCGCCTCGCGTCGCGGGTAGATGTCGTGGACCACGCCGCCCGGGTCGGCGGCGAAAATGGTCACGAACCCCGGATAGACGCCGTGATAGCGCTCGAGCAGCGCCTCGTGGTTGGTGGCGCCCGCCTGCGCCGCCAGCGCGGCGCTGAGCGTCTGAATGCCTCGTTCGTGATCGGTTACGTACGCGGCGATGTGCTCGCTGAGCGCGGTCACCGCTTCGTGCAGCCGGGCGGCGCCGTCCGATTCCTGCTTCGTCGAGGTCAGCTGACCGCTGACCGCGGCGAGCAGCAGCACCGGCAGGATCGCCACCAGCACGAACGCGTGGAAGGCGTACGAACGGAGGCGCCGCACCGGGCGCTGGTCCTGCTCGACCAGACGCCGCGCCGACGCCCCGGTCGCGATCAGGTCGGCGACCACCACGGCGACGAGTCCGCTGATGATCACCTGCAGCGCGATCGGCAGCACCATCTCGCGCGTATAACCGGCGCCGACCAACTGCGGAGCGGCCACGATGGTCAGCGCAGCAAGGGTCCAGACCACGACGCCGCCGAGCAGCGGCGATCGCCCCCGCCGCGCGAACGTCCCGATCACCAGCGCTTCGATCGGGAGGATGACGAGCGCGATGCCGAATGGACCCTGTGCAACAACGGCCTCCATCACCGCCGCGATCGCGCCGAACCACGGACCATACAGGATGGCGACCGGAAGGGTGACGATACGGCCGAGCAGGAGTGGAGCAATGCTTCCGGCACGCCACGTGTTGAGCGCCAGACCGATAGTGCCGCAGAGGACCGCAAGGCCCAGACGCCTCAAGAGAGAGCGATTCATCGTGTGGGTGTCCGCGCGGCCTCGCGCGGATGAACGTATTGTGCCACCGATGCCTTGCTATACTCGGCGCAAATGCAGATTCTCATCGCGGAAGACGATCGGGTCACCGGCGAAATTCTCGCCCGCACGTTGCGGCGCTGGAACTACGAATCGTCGATCGTCCACGATGGCGAGCAGGCCTGGGATCGGCTGCGCACGGCAACCGAGCCGACGCTGGCGATTCTCGACTGGATGATGCCGAAGATGGACGGCCCGGACATCTGCCGCCGGGTGCGCGACGATCTAACTCTCGCGAACATGTACTTGCTGCTGGTGACCGCGCGTGAGAGCCGAGCCGATGTCGTCGCGGGTCTCGACGCCGGCGCAGACGACTACATCATCAAGCCGTTCGATCCGGACGAGCTGCGCGCACGGGTCGCGGTCGGCTTCCGCATCCTGGCGCTGCAGCAAAGACTGGCCGAGCGCGTCGCCGAGCTACAGACTGCGCTCTCGAACGTGAAACAGCTGCGCGGCCTGCTGCCGATCTGCAGCTACTGCAAGCGGATCCGCGGCGACGATCAGTATTGGCAGCAGGTGGAAGGCTACGTGGCCGAGCACTCGGACGCGCAGTTCAGCCACGGCATCTGCCCGACGTGCTACGCCACGCTGTCGGCGGAGATCGACGAGATGGCGCGCAACCGGCCGCCACGTCCATAGAAGGCAGGTTCGCAGGTGCGCCCCTGCCACTGCGATCGCGGCAAACGATCAACGCAGAGTCCGCGGAGCACGCAGAGTAAGGATCTCAGGACTTGGGGGGCCGCACCTGTAGCTGCGGCCGCCGGCGATCGGTCAGGGGCCGACGCGCCAGGGCGAGAACTCCGGCCAGCTTTTCAGCGCATCCGACGCCCAGCTGTTCGACTTGTCGGTGTGACAGGCGATGCAGGCGTTCGGGACCTTCAGCCGCTCGGTTTCGGCCGGAGGGATGAAGCGGAAGGTGTGGCTGCGGACCATCACATCGCCGATCTGCTGCGCGATCTTCGGCATGTGACATTCGACGCACTGGCTACCGGGAGAGCCGGCGCGATGATGGGTGTGCTGTTCGAGCGTCGCGGTGTGCGGCCCGTTCGGCGACGCAGGGCCGTGGCACTGCAGGCACACGGTGGCAACCGGCCGCGCCAGGTCGGCGTTGTTCGACGTGCCGTGGACGTCATGGCAATTGGCGCAAGTGACGCCGCGCTCGTACATGCGGCTGGTGACGAAGTCGTTGCCCTGCATCCGGTTCTTGTGCGCCGAGCCGTCTGCGAAATGTGTGAACGTCGTCTTGCCCAGTTCGGGCTCTTCGAGTTTCCAGAAATCCTTGAGGTTGAGGCCGACGCGGAAGCCGACCGGCCAGTCGAAATAGCGTCCCTCGAACGGGTTCTTCAGCGGCTGCCCCTGCGAATGGCATTGGATACAGGTGTCGCTGCCGTGCACGGGATCGACCCGTGACGGGTTGAAGATGTTGGTCCGCGCCGGGCTCGCGGCGTGTTCGCTGCCGGGCCCGTGACACTTCTCACATCCGACGTTCCACTCGGCGACCTGCTTGGTCCGCACGTCGTAATCCACCGAGTGACAGCCGTCGCAGGTCGGACCGGTCGGCCGCTTCATGTTGTCGGCCGGATAGTAGGGCAGCCACCAGTCGGTGCCGTCGGGCACGAAGTAGCGGAGCCACTTCTTGTGAGTGACGTCCCACTGCGCTCCGAGCGGGAAGTAGTCGTCACCAACCTTCGTGAAGTAGCGCTGCTTCCACTTGCTGCCATACACGAACGCGATCTGGTCCTTCGTGAAGGTCACCAGCGGATCGGGCGTCGACAGATCGGGGATGATCGCGTCCGGATGCTGCTTCGGGTCGCGAACCACGTTGGCCATCCGCGTCTTCTGCCAGCGCGTATAGATCGGTGCGTGGCAGCTTTCGCACGCAGCGGACCCGACATACTTTGCCGACGGTGCAGGGACGGGAGACTGCGCCCAGGCCGCGACCGAGCAGTAGACGAGGACTGCGGCCGCGACAAGTGCGCGCGCGGAGGTCATGGTTGCGCGGACACCTGCTGGACGAGGTCGCGGGCGATCGGCAGGCTGACGCCGCAGGTCGGATCGTCGACGCGGCATTTGGCGACGGTGAGGTCGCAACCGCACGTGCACGGCGCCGCGTTCAGCTTTTGCAGCGCCTCGCCCCGTTTGGCGGGCGACAGCTTCGCCAGATCGATCCCAGGAATGGTCATCGCCTGTGCGCCGTTATCCAGCTTGAGCCCCTGCGTCTGATCGACCAGTTCGACGGCGGCATTCACGGGGAGCCCGGCCAGCGAGCGCACTTCCTGCTCGGTGACGTGCGCGGTCAGCATCCCGACATGCTTCTGGACGATTCGTCCGTCGCGATTGACGATGAACGACGTGGGGAGGGCGCTGATGCCGGGAAACATTTTCTCGAGATCCGGCGTGAGCATCACGACCGGATAGTTCATCTTGTGGTCGGCAACGAATCGCTTCACCGTTTCCACGGGAGCTTCGTCCTCGGAAATACCGATGATCTGCACTTGATCCCGATACTTCTCCTGCAGCGCGATGAGGTCGGGAATTTCCGCGCGGCAGGGCGGGCACCACGTCGCCCAGAAATTGACGATCAGCACCTTGCCGTGCAGCGACGTGTTCGAGACCTCGCGGCCGTCGAGGTCGCGCGCGGTGAAGACCGGAACCGCGATCGGGTTCTTGTAGAACCGCAGTGTCGCCTGGCCGCTGCGGTCGGGCTCCGGCGATGCGACGGCATCGCTCGACTGACGCGAGGCCACCTGCGCCGAGTAGCGCGATGCCGCCCACAACATGGCCAGGCTGCCGAGCACGATGACGAGCAGGAGTGCGGCGCGGCGTCCGTTCATGGCAGACCGTTCATCACAGACAAGTGTAAGCTGAAGCGGTGTCGATTCAAACCGTGTTCCTCGACGCCGGCGGCGTCCTGGTCAACCCCAACTGGACCCGCGTCAGCGACAGGCTGGCCGCACACGGCGTTCACATTTCTGCGCCGGCACTGGCCGCCGCCGAACCGCGCGCCAAGCGGCGCCTCGACATCGGCGACACGATTCGAGCCACCAACGATCAGCAGCGCGGCTGGACCTACTTCAACCTCGTGCTGACCGAGGCCGGGATCCCATTGTCGGAGGAAACCGCCGCCGCGCTCGCCGAATTGCACGCATATCACCAGCAGGAGAACCTGTGGGAGACGGTTCCCGACGAGGTCGCGCCGGCGCTGGCGTCGCTGCGTGCCCGCGGCCTACGGCTGGTGGTGGTGTCGAACGCCAACGGTACTCTGCACCGGCTGTTCGACCGGCTGGGCCTGACGTCCGCCTTTGACGCCGTATTCGACTCTTATGACGAGGGGATCGAGAAGCCGGATCCGCGATTCTTTCAGCTGGCGCTCGAACGCAGCGGCGCGACCGCCGGCACGACCGTCCACGTCGGCGACCTCTACCATGTGGACGTGGCCGGTGCCCGATCGGCCGCGATCACGCCGGTCCTGCTCGACGTGGCCGATCTCTACGCCGACTGCGACTGTCGGCGTATTCGCGCGCTTGCCGAACTCGCGCCGGTTCTTTCTGTGATTGACGCTTCGATGACGACTGCCTGAAGGGATAACGTGATGTTTTCGAGAAAGATCGTGATTCGCGCCGCGCTCGTATTAACGGTGGCACTTATTCCCGGACTGATCCTCGCGCAGCGCCGCGGCGGCGCCGACAACCCGTTTCCGGGCGGCGCCAACGCGGACGGGTCGCTGCGCCCGACGCCACCGGTGACGCGGTATTTCTCGCAGGACGCCTACACCGAATACGCGATCCTCACGCCCGGCAGCGAGGAGTTCCGGATTCGTTTCCTGCCAGAGGAAACGCGGGTCGGCGCGACCGAACTGGTCAACGCCACGCGCGGCGGCAGCGAAGGCTCCGGCGTGGAGGTGTACGACCCGCGCACTGGCAAGCCGCTCAAGTTCACCTACGCGCAGGAAGGCAACGATCCCGACAATCACGCGATTCACGCGACGCTGCCGATTCCGGTGCCGGAGGGTGGCATCGGCCGCGTGCTGATCTACAAGACCTACAAGGATCCGCGCACCTACATGATGCACGGTGATGACATCGTCTGGGTCCGCAGCCTGAGTGGTTACCGTCTCGGCGTGCTGCTGCCGAAGGGGTTCTCGTTCATCTCGTCGAACGTGGCGGCGCAATTGACGACCGACGCGGAAGGGCGGTTGAAGATCGCCTTTGCGAATCCGAGCGGCCAGAGCAACCCGGTCACGATTCATGCGCGCAAGACAGCCGTGACATTTCCACCGCTGGCTTACACCGACATGTTCTTCGACGACATCAAGACGCTTTACGAGCTCGATGCGCCGGACACCGGCACCATCAAGGTCGACGAAACCTATAGCGACTACCGGAAAGGCGCGATCGCCAGACTGGACTCGCTCGCCTATCTGCCGTTGACCGACCTGCGCGTTGTCGATCTCGACACCGCGAAGCCGTTCACCACCACCAAGGTGGGATCCGCGACAACAGTGAAGCTGGACGTGCCGATCGTGGACGACAAGCAGAGCGCCCACATCCAGATCACCGGCACGATCAAGGACGGGAGCTACAAGCTGGCCGGCGGCGAGCTGGTGTTCGAGCGAAGCCTGCATGGACTGCGCAACACTGTCGTGCTGCCGGCCGGATGGGACGTCACCGCCGTGTCGCAGTCCGGCACGATTGGGCTGCGGGATAACCGCGCTTTCGTCTCGCTGATCAATCTGAACGCCGAGAACAACTACAAGGTCACGATTCGCGCGCGCAAGCGTTGAAGGGTTCGATAGGTTCGAAAGGTTCGAAAGGTTCGAAGGGTTCGAAGGGTTCGACGGGTTCGAAGCTTGCTCCGCCCTACGGTCGGTTGCCGAACGCGTCGAGCAGCACCGGGAGCAGCGCGTTCATCGGCGCCAGCGCCGGCCGAGCCGGGGTCAGGCCCTCCCGGAATCCTCCAGCCACCAGGCGCCGGAGAATTTCGGGGCGCGACGCGATGACGTGCACCGGCACGCTCCACGACGCGCCTTCGCCGCTGACCGCCGCTGCCGGCTGATGATCGCCGAGCAGGATCATCACGAAGTCGCGATCGGCGTGGCGGCGCAGGTATCCGCCGAGCGTGGCGTAGGTGTACGAGACGGCATCGACGTACCCCGGCGCGAAATGTGTCCAGTCCGGCTGCCTGGCGTACGCGCGAACGATCGCCGGGCCGTCGTAGGGATGGGCGTCGAACATCCGGCTCCAGTCCGGTTGGTACGGAGGCGTCGGGCTGAACGGGAAGTGCGTGCTGATGGTTGGATAGAACACGAACAGCGGCGGCCTGGGCGTCCGATTGCCGGCGATCGCGTCGAACTTCGCGAGCGAATACTGATCCGGAATCGCGAACCAGCCGAACTCCGGGCCTCGATAGTCCAGCCGTGTCGCATCATCGATCTCGCTGAATCCGTAAAAGGCGCCCTCCGGCCACCGCTGCCGCAGTCCGGGCATCAGCGCGATCGTCTCGAAACCGCGACGAGCGAACTGCGTGACGAGCGTTTCGCGCTTTTCCGTCATCAGCCGCGCATTCGTCTCCGGATCGCGGACCTCGACTCCCGACATCAGGCTGATGTGCGCCAGCCAGGAGGATCCACCGAAGGTTGGCGAATCCACGAACGCCGACACCGCTCGTCTCCCGGTCGCATGGATTGCTTCCTCGAACGTCGCGCGGGCGGTCGTCAGTCCGGGCGCGATGTCCGGCCGCTCGAACGCCACGGCGCCGTAGGCCTCGATGAAGACAAGATAGACGTCGGCGTCCTGGACCAGCGACAGATCCGAGTCCATCGCCGGGCTCGCCGCCATCGGACGTGATCCAGCCATCGCCGCCGCGATGAACCGGACCTGCCGTGCGTAGGTGGACGTGAGCGGCGTCGCCACCACCTGACTGGCGGTCACCGCCGGGCCGATTCCAGGCAGCCACTGCGCCGCGAACAACGCCACGATGAGGCTCGCCAGGACGACCATCGCGCGGCGTTGGGCGTCGTTCGCCGCCGCACTGGCAATCAGCCGTAGCGCCCATCGGAAGAGCCGATAGAGAGCGATGAGCACGATCGCGACCACCGCGATCGCCAGAACCACCAGCCACACCGGCGCGGCCCGCACGACCATCGCCGCCACGTCCGGCATGAACTGCAGGTCCCAGTAGAGATTGATCTCGCGGCCGTACAAGGCGGGAGCCGTGACGTCCGCGTAGTGCCCGATCGTCAACACGATCCAGACGATCGCCGTGATGCGGATGAACGCGGCGGACGGAGGGCCGAGCCATCGCCGGGAGATCGCGAGCAGCAGCAGGACGAGCGCGAATTCAATCGACAGCTCGCCTTCCCAGCGAATCGCCGGTGTCGGCCACAGATTCTGAAACGCCAGCGATGCGTTGAGAAGCGCGAGGGCGAGGACGAGTTTCAGGGAGCGCGGTGCCACAGCCACAGGGTGTCGACCAGGAAAGAGTAGCAGAGTGCCGCGAGCGCGATCCCCGCGAGGAGCGTGCTCGCCGGTGGCGTGATCGCCGGCGTCAGCGCCAGCATCAGGCCGCCAATCTGCACGACGCAGATGGTCTGGCGCCGCCGCGAGGCCGGCAGCGGCTCGCTCAGCCACGGCATCATCCAGCCCGCACCGATGAACAGATAGCGCAGCAGACCCGAGAGCAGCACCCAGACACCGGCCTTCTCGTACCGCCAGACGAGCGTCGCGAGGGCGAGAATCAGCAGTGCATCGACTTCCATGTCGAATCGCGCGCCGAACTCGCCGGCGGTTCCGGTCCGCCTGGCGAGCCAGCCGTCCACGCCGTCGAGAAATGTCGCAAGCAGAGCGAGGACGACCGCGCCCGCCGCTACCGGTGGATCCACCGGCTCGCCGATTGCCGCAGCGACCAAGGCGACGAGCAGCGCGCGCAACGCCGTGATCTGGTTGGCGAGGCCGAAACCTGCAAGAGGGTGACGCGCGCGCCGGAAGCCGGCGGCGACCACCATGATGGTCGCGAAGACCAGACCGGCTGTGATGGGATACATGCCCCGAGCGATTGTATCGCGTGGTCAAAAGCCACAGAATGACTGTCGATGACGATCGATGAGGCGCGCGCGTTCTGGGTTGCCGGGCCCGGGCGCGGGGAAATTCGCACCGAACGACTGCCGGTGAGGGACACCGGCGACGTGATGGTCCGGGCCCGCTTCAGCGGCATCAGTCGCGGCACCGAGACGCTGGTGTTCGAGGGCCGTGTGCCGGTCAGCGAGTACGAGCGTATGCGCGCACCGTTTCAGTCGGGTCAGTTTCCCGCGCCCGTCAAATACGGCTACTCGAGCGTTGGCGAGGTCGAAGACGGCCCGCGCGAGCTGCAGGGACGCTCGGTCTTCGCGCTCTACCCGCATCAGACGCGATATGTGATCTCCGCCGCTTCGGTGGTGCCTCTTCCCGATGCGGTGCCGGCCCAACGCGCGGTGCTGGCGGCCAACCTCGAGACGGCGATCAACGGTGTTTGGGACGCTCGTCCTCACATCGGCGACCGCATCGTCGTCATCGGCGGAGGCACCGTCGGCTGTCTGGTCGCCTGGCTGGCAGGACGCATCGGCGGCTGCGATGTCGAGCTCGTGGACGTCAATCCGAGTCGTGCCGCCGTCGCCGCCGCGCTCGGCGTGCGTTTCGCGCTGCCTGGCGACGCGACCGAGAACGCTGACGTCGTGCTGCACACGAGCGGATCGCCGGCTGGCCTGGCGCTGGCGCTTCGACTAGCGGGCCTCGAGGCGACGGTCGTGGACATGAGCTGGTACGGCAGCCAGCCGGTGCCGCTGGCGCTCGGCGAAGGATTTCATTCCCGCCGCCTGACGATCGCCTCGTCGCAGGTCGGCCGGGTCGCGGCGTCCCAGCGCGCGCGCTGGGATTCGCGGCGGCGGATGCAGCTGGCACTGACGCTGCTTGAGGATTCCACACTGGATGTGTTGCTGACCGGCGAGAGCGACTTCGAAGATCTGCCGGCGCTGATGCCGCGGTTGTCCGCGGCGCCCGGCGACACGCTCTGCCACCGGATTCGGTATCGAGGATGACGACATGTACAGAGTGACCGTCCGCGATCACATGATGATCGCCCATAGTTTTCGTGGCGAAGTGTTTGGTCCGGCGCAGCGGCTTCACGGCGCGACCTTCGTCGTGGACCTCGAATTCCGCCGCACCGATCTCGATGCCGACGGCATCGTCGTCGATATCGGTCTGGCGACGCACGCGTTGAAGACCGTGCTCGGGACCCTGAACTACAGGAATCTCGACGATGACCCGGCGTTCGCGGGACGGAACACGACGACCGAGGTGCTCGCGCGTACTGTCTTCGATGGCATCGTCGGGGCGATTCTGCGTGGTGAACTCGGGCCTGGCTCGCGCCTGGTCGATGGGCTGCGGGTCACGCTCCACGAGTCGCACGTAGCGTCAGCGTCGTTCGAGGGATCGATCTGAGTCGATGCCGGCGCTGACGCTGATCGTTCCCGGCCAGCTCGAGACACGGACCGGTGGGTATGGCTACGACCGCCGTATCGTCTCCGGACTGCGTGACCGGGGATGGAGCGTCGACGTCGTCAGTCTCGCCGACAGCTTTCCATTCCCATCGCCGGAGGCGCGGAACCAAGCCGTTCGCTTGCTGGCGTCGGTGTCGGACGGGGCCACGGTGCTGATTGACGGCCTCGCGCTCGGTGTGCTGCCGGCGGAGGTCGAGAGCGAAGCAGAACGCCTGCGGATCGTCGGTCTCGTGCATCATCCGCTCGCCGCAGAAACCGGTCTCCGCCCGGACACAATCGCGGCGTTGGAACGCAGCGAGCGTCGTGCGCTGGCCGCGGTCCGGTCGGTCGTGGTGACCAGTCAGGGGACCGCCAGATCGCTCAGTGCGTACGGCGTGAGCACCGAGCGCATCACGGTGGTTGAGCCGGGAACCGACCCGGCACCGATCGCCCATGGCGGCCGGACGCCCTCGGAGGTCGTACTCTTGTGCGTCGCGACACTGACGCCGCGGAAAGGTCATGAGCTGCTGCTCGGTGCTCTTGCGTCGATACCGCAACGCAATTGGAGGCTGACGTGCGCGGGCAGCGTCGATCGCGATCCGGCGACGTTCGAGCGCCTTCGCCGTCAGCTTGACCGCAGCGGCCTCGCAGACCGTGTCGAGTTCGTGGGCGATCTCGAGCGGCCGGCGCTGGATGTCTGCTATGACGCCGCCGATCTCTTCGTGCTGCCGACGCTTTACGAGGGTTATGGGATGGCGGTTGCCGAGGCGCTCGCCCGGGGGCTGCCGATCGTGAGCACCGCGACGGGCGCCATCGAGCAGCTCGTGACTGCCGGTGGCTCACCAGCTGGAATCGTCCTGCCGCCCGGCGACGAGCGTCAGTTCGCCGATGCGCTGTCGCGGGTCATCGGAGACGAGAAGTATCGCGCGCGGCTGGCTGCCGGCGCACGGCAGAGGCGAAGCCGGCTGCCGACGTGGGACGATGCCTGCGACCGTATGGCAGCAGTGCTTGGCGCCAGCGTGAGTCGCGGCCGATGAGTGGCTTCGCCCCGGAGTGGTTGGCGCTCCGCGAGCCGGCCGATGCTGCCGCGCGCTCGTTGACGCTGACCGACAGAGTGGCGCGGGCGCTCCCTGTCGAACGGCCTCTTCGCGTCCTCGATCTCGGTGCAGGGACAGGTTCGAATGCTCGATTTCTGTCCCGTCGCCTTCCGTCGAAACAGCAATGGACGCTGGTCGATCACGATGCGGCGTTGCTGGCCCGTGCCTCGGAATCAGCAGGCATTGACCGTTCAACGTGCCGGATCGACGTCGTCGAAGCCGACCTGGCACGGCTGAGCGAATTCGGCGACCTCTTCGCGGCGCGCGATCTCGTGACCGCGTCGGCGCTGCTGGACTTGGTCTCCGATGCGTGGCTACGACTGTTGGCCGATCAATGCCGCGGAGCCGGTGCAGCCGTCCTGTTCGCGCTGTCGTACGATGGCCGCATCGAGTGCGCGCCGGCCGATTCCGAGGACGAGACCATCCGCGCTCTCGTCAACCGTCATCAGCGAACCGACAAGGGGTTGGGTCCGGCGCTTGGGCTCGACGCGACCGCAATCGCTGCCGCGCATTTCAAACGACTGGGCTACGAGGTAAGTGTCGATTCGAGCGACTGGCGGCTGACCCCGGCGCACGCGGCGTTGCAGCAACAACTAGTCGATGGATGGGCCGCTGCAGCAGCGGAGCTGGTCCCTTCGGAGAAGACGACGATCGGCGCCTGGCGGCGTCGCCGCCTGGAGCACATCGCGCGCGGTGCGTCGTCGCTGACGGTCGGACATCAGGATCTGCTCGGCTTGCCGCCAGCCAACCCTTCAGCCGTCAGATCACTCGCGTGATGGCGGGCTGGTCGTCGTTCGAATCGCCCCGCTCGTCCTGAGGCTGCGGTCCGATCTCGCAATCGAACAGGACGTCCGTGCCCATCCGAAACACGCGATAGCGCGGACGATGGCAATCGCTCAGCGCGCTGGGCGGCGTCAGGCGAATGGCCGGACGGCCGTCACCGATCAGTAGTGGAGCGATCGCAATCTGGAGACGGTCGAGCCGCTTCGCTTCCAGGAACATCGAGACGGTCACGCCGCCGCCTTCGACGAAAATCCGCCGACAGCCGCGTGCCCGCAGCATGCGCAGCAATTCGGTGACGTCCACGCCGTCCTCATCGCCGTCCAGGGCCACGAGCGTCGCACGACCGAAGCGATCCTCTCCCTGTTGTGCGAGCGATCGGGCGCAGACGTAGAGCGTGTCCGCAGCCGTGTCCGTGAATACGCGAAAGTGATCGCCGAGACGTCGCGCCGGATCGAGGACGACGCGCAAAGGGTTCGGTCCAGGGACCAGCCGGGTCGTCAATCGTGGATCGTCGGCGGCCACCGTGCCCGCGCCGACCACGACCGCGTCGCTCAGCGCTCGCATGCGATGGAGGTGGAGGATGTTCTCCTCGCCGGTCACGTATTGAGATTCGCCCGAGTGTGTGGCGATGAACCCGTCGAGGCTCTGCCCGAGGTGGCCGACCACCATCGGCTGTGCGGTGCAGAACGGCAGGTAGAGGTCGATCATCGCGCTCCGCGGGTCGTCCGAGGGCAGGACCGTGCGCCAGCCGGTAGCGGCGCACCAGGCAATCATCGCGTCCGGATGACCGGCATTGATGGGCTGCAGGACGCCATTGTCTACGAGTGTCAGCGCGACCGGCTCTCCCGCGTCAGCGATGCGCGGCGCATCGCGCGCGGCCGCGAGCACGATGGTCCAGGCTTCCGCCGCCGTCTGCGCCGGTTGTGACGTCGTCTGCTTCACGAATCCTCGCCGCGTAGATTATCATCGAGGTACACGCACTTAGAAAGGGTTCGTCGATGTCTCGATCATTCAACTCGGCAGGCGCACTCATCGCAGTCCTGATCACCTCTTACGTCGCCGTCGCCGCGCAAGGCGCCGCTCCCGCGCAGGGCGCTGCGGCAGGGCAGAAGAAGCCGCTGGTTCCGCTGGCCACCAACACGATCGCCGCCAACCCCGACGAGTTCTACGGGGAGGGCGTCACCATCACCGCGGCGGTTGGCGCGGTGCTGTCGAAGTCAGCGTTCTCGGTCGATCAGAAGCGCATTGGCCAGACGATGGCAAAGCCGAAAGGCCCGACCGATGTTCTCGTGATCGCGCCGACGTTGATCACGTCGCCGGATCCGGACACGTATGTCACCGTCATCGGTGATCTCGTCAAGTTCAGTCCGGAACAGGTCGCGAAGCAGGCCAAGGATTACAAACTGGATCTGTCACCGGAGGTGATCGCGAAGTACAGCGGCCGTCCGGTGCTGATCGCGACCCAGGTCATCAACGAAAAGTTCGTGGACCTGGCGAAGAAGCCGCTGCCGCCGATGACGACCGACGAGATCGCTCTGAGCAAGATCATGAAGCAGGTCGGACCGGCGTTCACGGCGCTGCGGGCCGGCATCGAAGCCAGCAACGTCGAGGCGACCGCAAAGAACGTGGCGGTCCTGAAGCAGACTTTCGCCGAAACCGAAGCCTTCTGGAAGACGAAAGCGAAACCCGACGCCGTGCAATTTGCGGCCGATGCGCGCAAACAGGTGGACCTGATTGCGGCGGCGACGGTCGCGGCGAAATGGGACGATGCCAAGGCTCCGGCGACCACCCTCGGGCAATCGTGCGCGAGCTGCCACGGCGCCTATCGCGAACGGCTAGAAGACGGCACCTACCGGATCAAGACGGCGAAGTAGCTAATCGGCGCGGAGCGCCTGCACCACGTCAACGCGGGCGGCGCGAGCGGCAGGCAGCAGCGCGCCCAGGATCGCCGCGACAATCAGCACGGTCGCGGCGCCGGCGATCGGCAGCACGCCCGGGATTTGAATTTTCTGGACGTAGCTGCCGATGATGCGGGCAACGACAAAGCCGACAGCAGCACCCGCCACCACTCCCAGCGCTGACATCACCACACCCTCGCTCAACACGCTGGCGAGAATCGATCGGGGCTGCGATCCCACGGCCAGGCGGATTCCGAACTCGCGCGTGCGTCCGCTGACCGAAAACGCCAGCACGCCGGCGACGCCGACGATGGAGATCGCCAGCGCCACAGCCGCGAATCCGCCGAAGACGATGGCGTTGAGCCGATCCGGGGCGAGCACCTCCGCCTTTACATCATCCAGCGTGGCGGCGCGCTCGACGACCTGATCGGCCGCCATCGCGCGGATCGTACGCGTGATGCCAGGCACCAGCGCGTACGGATCGCTTCTGGTGTGGACGAACAATCGTCCGCCGCCGAGCTCCTGCTCGAACGGATGGTAGACCGTCATGACCGAGCGTCCATCGATGCGTTCGTCGTTGATGTCGGCGACGACGCCGACGATGCGGCGCTGTTCAGGCGAGATGCCGATGAACTTCATCACCCCATCGGTCCAGGTCAGGTGGCGGTTGAGCGGATCCCTCCCGGGAAACAGCTGCTGCGCGAGGTTGGCGCTGATGACCACCACCCGTTCGGCGCCGTCGCGGTCCGCGTCGTTGAAGTCGCGGCCGGCGAGAACCGGAATCCCCAGCGAGGCGAAGAAGCCGGGCGACACCGTGCGGAAGAGCGCTCGCGAGTCGTCGACGCCGTCCTCGCGGGTTCGCCCCTCGACCGAGAACTGAAAGCCGCTGCCGAAGCTGCCGGCGTCGCGCCAGGGTACGTTGCTGCCGAAGGCCACCTGCTCGACACCGGGGAGCAGCCGTACCTGGCGCTGCATTTCCCGATAGAAACCACGCACTTCTTCGGGCGTCCGGCCGTACGAGCTCACGGGCACGTTGACCGCCAGTACGTGCGAGGTCTCGAAGCCGGGCTTCGCCGCCTCCAGGGCGAGCAGGGTGTGCACCAGCATGCCGGCCCCGGACAGGAGGACGAACGATGCCGCGATCTGGGTGACCGCGAACAGCCGCAGCCGCCGATTCGTAGCGCCGGTGATGCGGAGGCCGCCGCTGGTCAATCCGAAGCCGCGCGATGTGTCGGTTGACGGCAGCCGCGGTACGAACGCGAGCAACGCCGCCGCGACCAGCGCGAGTCCGACGCCGACCCAGAGCATGCTCGCGTCGAGCGTGAGATCGAGCGCGCGAACCGAGAAGCGTGCCGCATAACGTGCCAGGACCGCGACCATCGGGCGCGCGATGACGACGCCGAGCGCCGCGCCCGCGCCGCACAGAATCAGGCTCTCGGCGAGCAGCGTACGGCGAAGCGCGGAGCCGCTCGCACCCAGCGCGGCGCGCACCGCGAGCTCGGACTCGCGGCGCACGCTGCGCGCCAGAATCAGGTTGGCGACATTCGAGCAGGCAATCAGGAACACCAGTCCGGAAGCCGCCATCAGCACAAGCAGAACGGTGCGTGCGCTCGCGGTGATCTGATCGCGCAGCCTGACCGCATCGATGCGGAAGTCGGACTTGACCGGATACGCTTCGGGGTGCTCTTTGACGATGGCGCCGTGGATCGCGCGCAATTCGGCGCGGGCGGTTTCGACTTCGGCGCCCGGAGCCAGACGGCCAAACAACTCCGTCATCCGGTGCTCGCGTCCAGTCACCATCGTCGCCGACATGTGATGCGGGCTGGTGATGACGTTCGCGATCAGCTCGGTTTCGGACGGATATGGCACGGAGGGCTCGAGCACGCCGACAATCACTGCCGATTTGGTGCCGAGGCGGATGGTCTTGCCGAGCACGGTCGGGTCGCTGTTCAGCCCGGTGGTCCAGAATCGGTGCGTCAGCACCGCCGCGCCCGCGGCGTTGGGACCATCGTCACCGGCGTTCAGGAGGCGGCCCATGACCGGCCGCAGGCCGATCACGTCGAAGTAAGCGCTGCTGACCACGCCAGCGCGGATCACGCGCGGCTCGCCGAGGCCGATCATCGTGAAACCGACGGTCGAGAAGTCGCCGATTTGCGTGACGCTCTTGATGCGGTCGCGCAGATCGATGATCTCGGGGACCGAGAATGTCGTGTTTTCGTTGCCGAGTCCCGGGGCGCTCTGACGGATATAAATCAGCCGGTTCTCGTCACGATTGGCCAGCGGCCGCAGCAGCACGCCGCGCACGACGCTGAAGATCGCGGCGTTGGCGCCGATTCCGAGCGCCAGCGTCAGGACGATGGTCGCCGTGAGGCCCTTGACTCGCGCGAGAGAACGAACGGCAAACTTGAGATCGCTGAATGCACTCATAACGTTCCCTTAACCGTTTCGCGTTGATTCTGTACGCGTCCAGTCTGACGCGTTATGGTGCCCCAACGGTCCACAAAAACAGCTGTTCGTTTTCGAACAGTGTAATTCGCGTAGGCGACCAGTCGCCGATCGGGAATTGCCGCGACACGATCCGCGCGCCCGGACGGAGCTCGCGTTTCAGTTTTGCCTCGAGCCGCTGGTTCACCGTTGTGGAGAGCCACAGAGTGACGACAGTCGCCTGTGAGAGATCGGCTGTGAAGAGATCGCCGGCGATGAAGGTGACGCGATCTTCCACGTCGCCTTCCTGCGCCACCTGACGAGAGATATCCACAAGTCGAGGGTCGATCTCGATGCCGACGCCGCGGGCGCCGTATTTCTGCGCGGCCAGGATGACGATTCGACCGTCGCCAGAGCCGAGGTCGTAGACGACGTCGCGGGAGGTGGTGCCGGCCAGCTGCAGCATCGCGTCCGCCATCGGCTGCGGCGTGGCGGCGAAGTGAATGTCAGGTGAATGCGGAGGCTGAGGTTCTTGTCCGCGGCCGGTTACTGTCGTCACGGACAGGAAAGCGGCCAGCGTCGCGCCGAGCGCCCAGATCCTCAAGATCACAGGTCCTCAGATCGTCAAATCCCCAGATCGCAGATCCTTAGATCGCAGATCCTCAAACAAATCCTCAAATCCTAAAGTCCCAAAATCCCAAGATCTAAAAAGCTTCCTGGATCGAAAGGTAGAAGCCACGCGATCCATCCTTGCCCCAGCCGTAGTCGGTGCAGAGGTTGGTGCGCGAACGCTTGTTCAACAGGATGCGGAACCCGAAGCCCGCGCCCGGCGCACCCGAGTCGAACAATTTCTCGCCGTTTTCAGTGTCGCTGATCGTGGTGGCATTGAGAAACGCCACCATGCCAAGCAGACCATTGGACGTCAGTGTGCCGCGATATTCGATCTCGCCGTAGAGCAACTGCTCGCCGCGGTAACGGCCCTCGGCGTAGCCTCGGCCCGAGCGGCCGTCAGCGCCAATCTCGGGGAGATCGAAATACGGCGCGACCCCGCCGGTGACCAGGTTGCCCTGGAACCAGAATGCCAGCTTGTTGCGCGGCGTGAACGAATGATACGTGCGGACGTCCATGTTGACGCTTTGCCACGTCGCCTGGCCGCCGAGGAACCCGTCGAAAAAAGTCCGGTACACCGCGTTCGCCAGCCAGCCTTTGCTCGCGTTGATCGCGTTGTCACGCGTGTCGTACAGGACGCCGAAGCTGATGCCGGCCGAGTTCTGCCCGTCCGGGTCGAAGCCGTACTTCTCGGTGTAGGAGAGATAGGCCGAGTCGTCGATGTTCGAGTTGCCGCCGTTGCCGGATCTGACGTCGTTGTGGATGCTGTAATTGAGTCCGCCGCCGACGAACAGACCCGGCTTGATGCGGCGATAGGCCGTTTCGAACAGCCGGTAGTAGTTGTATTTCAGGTTGACGTCGTCGCTGGCCACCGTATCGGTGCCGAGGTCGTAAGTATTTTGCGAGGTCAGCTGCAAACGGTTGTCGCTTTGGAGGAACCATCGATCGTCGCTCGTGAACATGCCGAGACGAGCGCCAACCATGAATTGGCCCTTCTGTGAAATCCTCGCGCCGCCCGAGATCGACGAGATATGAGTCGTAGTCTGATCGCCGCGGAAAAAAGCGACGTTTCCGGAGACCCCCGCAGTCAGGCCGGTGGACGGCTTCGACCCGATTGAGGGCGTGACTACCAGGTAGCGTCGGTCGTGCGACCCGGGCGGTGGTGGAACGACGGGCGCCAGTTCCTCGTGGCGAACCAGATGCCAGAGATCGCCGACGTCGATCTGATGCTTGACCACGGCGAGTCGCTCCGGCGTGGTTTCCTCGACCTCCGGATGATCCTGGGCGTGCGACGGCCGCGCCGCCAACACGAAAACAATGAGCGCGAACACGAGGGTTCGGATTCGAATGGACTGGATCAAGATAAGGGCTCGCCAATATTGTATCGGTCGGTGCAGATGACTGGCGTTCGCCGCACTCTTTTCACGCTTCAACGATACCGTCCGGCTCGTTTCGTTCAAGATTTTGGAGCCGGGCTGCGGCCGTCGGCCGGTAAAACTAGCAGGTTGGGAGCTGAATCCGGACCCGGAGTCCGCCGAGTGGCGAATCGTGAAGTGAGATCGCGCCGCCGTAGACCTCGATGAGATCGCCGGCGATGGCCAGGCCCAGCCCGGACCCGGGTGCGGCCTCATCCGCGCGCACCCCGCGTCGTAAGACGGCCTGGCGCTTCGAGGCCTCGAGACCGTGACCGTCATCGTCTACCGTGATGATGATGTCGGCGCCGCTGACGGACGAGGAGATGCGCACCTCTGTGCGGGCCCACTTGCAGGCGTTATCAAGCACGTTGCCCAGCATTTCGTCGAGATCCTCTCGCTCGCCGCGGACGCAGTGCACGTCGGGCACGTCAACCCGAATGGTGATGCCACGCTCGGCGTGCAACCGGCGGAGCGTGCGGGCGAGTCCCTCGGCCGACGCTTCGACGAGGCAGCGAGCTCCGGGATTGGCTCCCGAGGCGGCGGCGCGTGCCTGGGCCAGGTGATAGTCCACGTGGCGCTGCATGCGGTCGATCTGCTGATTGAGCACCGCCGCCAGTTCGCCGTGCCCGTCCGCCGCCGCGATGACGGCTTCGTGTCGCAGGACGGCGAGCGGAGTCTTCAGGCCGTGCGCAAGGTCGCCGGCCTTCGAGATGGCGCGGCTGACCACGATCTCCCGGTGTTCGAGCAGGGTGTTGAGATCGTCAACCAGCGGCTGGACCTCACTCGGATAGTCGCCGTCCACGCGCCGGCTTCGTCCGTCGCGGACCGCCGCGAGGCGTTGCCGTAACGCATCGAACGGCGACAGGCCGTAGCGGAGGAGCGACACGCCGAGCACCACACAAACGGTCGCGGAAATGATCAGCGCCGAGGTGTGAACAATCACGACCATGTTCGGGAAGCTGTGGATGACGGCCATCCCGATCAGGGTCGTGATCACCAGCAACCCCAGCGTCCACAGCACCGAACCGAAGATCATGCGGGCGCGAAACGAGCGGAACGCCGTCATGATTCCGCCGCGATGCGGTAGCCCAGCCCGCGAACGGTGTCGATGAACGACCCGCCGAGTTTTCGTCGAAGACGCGCGACGAACACTTCCACCGTGTTCGAGTCGCGGTCGGCGCTCTGTGCGTAGATGTGCTCGGTCAGCTCGCTCTGCGAGACGACTCGTCCGCTCTGGTGCATGAGGTAGGAGAGCACGCGAAACTCGTGGCTGGTTAATTTGATGGGCACGCTGTCCACCGTCACCTTTGCGGTCCTGGGGTCCAGGACCAACCGGCCGCAGCGCAGCTCCGGTGTGGCATGTCCACTGGCGCGGCGAATCAGCGCGCGCACGCGTGCGATGACCTCTTCGATCTGAAATGGCTTGGCGACGTAGTCGTCGGCGCCGCCGTCGATCCCCTGCACCTTTTCGTGCCAGCTCGCTCGCGCGGTGAGGATCAGCACAGGGACGGCGATGCCGGACTGACGCCACCGACGCAACACGGTCAAGCCATCGACCGTCGGCAACCCGAGGTCGAGAACGATGGCATCGTATCGTTCCGTGTGGACCATGAAATCGGCGCGTTCGCCATCGTCCGCGCGGTCGACGGCATAGCCGGCATCAGCCAGCGCCGCCGCCAACTGGTCAGCCAACCGCGCTTCGTCCTCGACCACCAGTACCCGCATCCGGGAACAGCGTACCGCAGCCGCGCCTGAACGGCGGCTGAACGCCGCGTTCACCCTCGGTTCAGCCGTCCGTCGTTAAGGTCTCCGGTGAGGGGAGCCATCCATGACGAAATACTCGACGACGATCGTGGCGCTGTTGATGCTGGCGGGCGCGCAAGGCGCGACGTCGCAGAAGAACGAGGCACCGAGCCTGACCGGGACCTGGAACATGGGACTGCAAGGCGGTCACGTGATTCCGGTCGCGCTCGTACTCAAGCAGGAAGGCGCGGCGCTGACCGGAACACTGGCGATGCCGACGCAGACCATCGGTCAGACCGTGGAAGTCCTCCTGACTGGAGCAGCGACCCACGGATCGATCACTCTGTCCGGCAAGGTCGAAAGCGCGAAGGAGCCGACGGACATCACCATCAAGGGTGCGTTGAACGAGGAGGGAGTCATCGAAGGCACGATCGCCGTCGGTAGCCACGAACTGCCCTATACCGCGGAGCGTTTGAAAGAGCGGAAATGACGCCGTTATCGCGCCGTACCGTCCTGCAGGGAATGGGTGCGGCGATCGCGCTGCCGTTTCTTGATGCGATGGTGCCTGCGCACGCCGCATCGCGAGCTCGCTCAAGTCCTTTCACGCGATTGGTCTGCATCGAAATGGTCCATGGCTCGGCCGGCAGTGCCGCGACGGGCCTGGCGAAGAATCTGTGGGCGCCGGCGGCGACTGGCCGGGATTTCGATCTGACGCCGACCAGCCTTCGGTCCCTGCAGCCGTTTCGCGATCACCTGACCATTGTCAGCAACACCGACGTCGATCCGGCGAATCCGTTCACCGCGACCGAAATCGGCGGCGACCACTTTCGATCGAGCGCGGTGTTTCTGACCCAGGCTCACCCCAAGCAGACGCAAGGCGCCGACCTGTTCGCAGGCGTGTCGCTGGATCAGCTGTATGCGAAGCGGGTCGGCCAGGACACCGTGATTCCCTCGATGCAGGTATGCATCGAGCCGGTCGATCAGGCCGGCGGATGCGGCTACGGCTACTCCTGCGCCTACACCGACGCCATCAGCTGGGCCGCACCGAACCGGCCGTTGCCGATGATTCGCGATCCGCGCATCGTCTTCGACGAGCTGTTCGGGCGAATCGAGCCAGGTATGCCGGAAGCCGCGCGTCGCGAAGAACTCAGCCAGCAGCGCAGCATTCTCGACTGGGTGTTGGCGTCAGCCGCGAGCCTGCGGGCGAGGCTCGGCCCGACGGATCGTGCCAGGCTGGCCGACTATCTCGAGCAGGTCCGCGAGGTCGAGCGGCGGATTCACGTCATCGAAGCACGCAACCTGACCGGCGACGAGCGGGCGCTCCCTGAAGCGCCCGCGGGCGTCCCGGACTCGTTCAGCGATCACGTCGCGATGATGTTCGACCTGCAGGTGCTGGCGTTCGCGACGGACGTGACTCGAGTGTTCGCCTTCAAGATGGGGCGCGACGCCTCGAACCGCAGCTATCCCGAAAGCGGCGTCGCTGGCGGATTCCACAATCTTTCTCATCATGGCGGTCGTGAAGGGCCGGTCCTCGAGTTCGCGAAGCTCAATGCCTATCACGTCAGCCTGGTCCCGCATCTGTTGGCACGGCTGCAATCGACCCCCGATGGTGATGGCACGTTGCTCGACCACACGCTGGTGCTGTACGGGTCGCCGATGGGTGATTCCAACCTGCACAACCACAAGCGCGTGCCGTTCTTCATCGTCGGCCGCGCGGGCGGCGCGTTGAGCGCCGGACTGCACTTCAAGGCGCGCAACGGTACACCGTTGGCTGACGTGATGCTGGGCGTGCTGCACGCGCTCGGTCTCGACGATCTGAGCCGGTTCGGCGACAGCGAACGCGCGTTCGACCTGAAAGGCAACGTGGCAGGCTAAAATGGCTGGCTATGGCCAGCCTTATCGAAGCGATCGAGATCAAGCGGAAGATGTTCTTCGAATACGAAGACGCGCCGTATCACTGTCTGGAAGTCGAGGTGTCCAAGCCCACCGCCCGCGGCGGGCAGACACTGGTCCGGATCAAAATGCGCAACATGCTGACGAGCGCGGTCTTCGATCGGACCTTCAAGGCCGGCGAGAAGTTCAAGGAGCCCGATCTCGCCTACGTGCAGGCGTCATACCTGTACGCGGACGCCTCCGGCTACAACTTCATGGACCAGCGAACCTTCGATACGCTGACGCTCAGTGCCGAGGTCGTGGGCGACGATCGATTCCTTTTGGTCGACAACCTGCTGATTCAGATCCACACCTACAACGATCGGCCGATCGCCCTGGTGTTCCCGCCCCACGTCGAGATTGCCGTGGCGTCGACCGAGGCGGGCGCGCGAGGAGACACCGCGAGCGGCAGCGTCACGAAGGTGGCGACGCTCGAGACCGGCATGGAGATTCGGGTTCCCCTTTTCATCAAAGAAGGCGAAAAGATCAAAGTGCACTCCGAGACGCGCGAGTTCGCTGGACGCGCGTAGGCACGCCGACACCACCGTTCATCCACCATTCAGCTTCCCGCCGCTAGTCTGGACGCCATGGACATTCGTCACGCGTGGCGCTCGATCGTCCGCATGCCGGTGCTGGCGAGCGTGGTCGTGGTGTCGCTGGGCGTCGGGATCGGCGTCAACACGGCGGTCTTCTCCTGGGTTCAGGCGATGGTGCTCCAGCCGCTGCCGGGTGTCGCCGACGCCCCTCGAGTTCTCCTGGTCGAGCCGCACGCGCCGACCGGTTCGAGTCCGGGCGGATCGTGGACCGAGTATAGGGACCTGAAATCGCGACTGCGCGCGTTTCCCGATCTGTTCGCGTTCCGGATGGTCCCGCTCAGCGTCGGCGAGTCGGGCCGGCCCGAACGCGCGCACGCGCTGTTCGTGTCGGGCAACTACTTTTCGGCGCTTGGCCTGAGGCCGGCGCTGGGGCGGTTTCTTCGTGCCGACGAAGTGGAAGTGGCCGGCGCTTCTCCCGTCGTCGTCGTCTCCTACGCCTACTGGCAATCGCACCTGGGAGGCGCGCCATCGGCAGTGGGTGCGCCGCTCCGCGTCAACGACCGCCTCTTGACGATTGTGGGTGTGGCGCCCGAGCAGTTTCAGGGCACCATAATCGCGCTGGCGTTCGACTTGTGGCTGCCGGCGACGCTCGCGCCGACGATGTTGTCCGGTTCGCGAGAGCTCGAAGACCGGGGCGAGCGCGGCTACTACATGGCCGGCCGGCTGGCTGCCTCGACGCCGCGCGCGCAGGCGCAGGCCGAGCTCGATGCCGCAATGCGCGAGCTTGCGCACGACCATCCTGACAGCAACAAGGACATCGGGGCCGAGGTGCTGCCGTTCTGGCAATCGCCGCGCGGCCCGCAACGGCTGCTGGTCGGCGCCCTGGCGATTCTGCAGACGGTGATGCTGCTGCTGTTGCTGGCGGTGTGCGGTAACACCGCCAATCTGATGCTGGCGCGCGCCAGCAGCCGTCATCGAGAGGTGGGTGTCCGCCTCGCCCTCGGGGCCGGTCCGTGGCGGGTCGCGACGCTGCTGCTCGCTGAGAACCTGATGCTGGCGCTGCTCGGCTCGCTGCTGGGCATTGCGATAGCGATGTGGGCCACCGATGCGCTGCGCGCGGCGCCGATGATCGGCGCGGTCCCGATCAAGTTCCAGACCCACGTCGATCTGTACGGGCTCGCCTTCGCCATATCCCTCGGCAGCGTCTGCGGACTGCTCTTCGGCGTCGCCCCGGCCGTGCAACTGGCGCGGATCGAGCCCCAGGCCGCGCTGCACGCGGGCGCGCGATCATCAGGTCGGAGCCCGGTCCGCAACGCGCTGATGGCTGCCGAGGTCGCGCTGACCCTGCTCGTGCTGATGGCGGCGGCGCTGTTCGTTCGAAATTTCAGCGAGGCGAGGGAAACGGATCCCGGCTTCCGGCGCGACGGCGTGCTGCTGGCGGAATACGATCTCTCGGGTCGTGATACGAGCGCCACCGCGAGCCGCGACTTCGCCAGCCGGCTGCTCGGCCGGCTGCGCGCGCTGCCCGGTGTGGAATCGGCCGCCATCGCGACCTCTGTGCCGCTCGACATTCATGGGTTGCCGCTGCGGGGATTCGCGCTCGAAGGGCGAGCGTCAGTCGACGCCGCACCCGACCGCGCGCTCAGCAACATCGTGACACCCGACTATTTCGCCACGATGGGGATACCGCTTCGCGCAGGTACGGACTTCGCTGCGCTCGACGATGGCGTGGCGCCGCCGCAGGTGGTGGTGAACGAGGAATTCGTCCGCCGTTTCGTCGTCGAGGGCGAACCGATCGGACGCGGCCTTGTCACCCGCAGCCGGCGCTACGTCATCGTCGGCGTGGTGCGGAACTCGTTGAGCGAGTCGTTCACCGAGAAGCCCACGCCGGTGATGTATTTTTCTTATCGCGACCGCCCCGCCTCGATGGGCCAGATTCACGTGCGCACGCGACCTGGTGGCGAATCGCTGCTGGGGCCGGCGATCGAGCGGGTGGTGCACACACTGGATCCGACGCTGCCCGTCTACGACGTGCGAACGCTGGGCGAGCACGTCGACAAGAACCTGTTCCTGCGCCGCATACCGGCACGGATGTTCGTCGTGCTCGGACCGCTGATGCTGGTGCTGGCGGCCATCGGCATCTATGCCGTGGTCTCGTATTCGGTGTCGCGGCGCACCACCGAAATCGGGATCCGGATGGCGCTTGGCGCAACCGCTCCGCGGGTAGTCCGGCAAATCATCGGCGAGACACTCGTCGTAGTCGGCGCCGGCGCATCGGCGGGATGGCTACTGATGTTCGTCGTCGCCCTGCACCTGCTCGGCGGAGTCATCAACCTCTCGGTGTTCGTCGGCGTTCCGGCGTTGCTCCTGCTGGTCGCCGCCTGCGCGAGCTGGCTGCCCGCCCGACGCGCGACGCTTGGCGACGTGGTCGTGGCGTTCAAGCACGAGTGACGGTACCCTTGTAGACAGTGACACAGCGCCACGGACCCGAGCCGCGTTGGGTCGGCGTTGACTTCGGCACGACCAACAGCGCGGTCGCGACAGCAGACGCCGACGGCCGCGCCAGCCTCATTGCTTTTCCCTCGAAACAGGGTCCGCGGTCGACTTTTCCCTCCGTGCTCTACTTCGAGCCGAAGGCGGCGTCGCTGGCCGGTGAGGCGGCAATCGAACGGTACCTCGCGTCAGAGACCAAGGGACGGTTCATCCAGTCGCTCAAGACCTACCTTGCTGAACCGAGCTTCGAGGGCACCGGCATCGGCACCCGCCACTACACGCTCGAAAAACTGATCGCCCTCATCGGCCAGCACATGCGCGAGCAGCTCGGCTTCGCGTGGCCGGCGCCACGACGGATCGTGCTGGGACGGCCGGTTCATTTCTCGAACCCGCCGGATCCGGCGCTCGATGCCTTCGCGGTGGGACGACTGCAACAGGCGATCGGGCTGGCCGGCTTCGACGACATCGTGTTCGAGTACGAACCGGTCGCCGCCGCGTACGCGTACGAGGCCAGGCTCGACCACGATGAGCGGATCCTGATCGGCGACTTCGGCGGCGGCACCAGCGACTTCACCATCATCTCGGTCGGACCGGGGGTGCGTGCCCGCGGCCGCCGCGCCGCTGACATCATCGCCACTGACGGCGTACCGGTGGCTGGAGATGCGTTCGACAAGCGCATCATCCGGAACCTGATCGCGCCGCGCCTGGGCATGGGCGGCGAGTATGTTTCGCCGCCGAGCAAGTTCCTGCCGGTGCCGAGCTGGCCCTACGAGCGGCTCGAGCGGTGGCACTATCTGTCGTTCCTGAAGTCGCCTCAGACGCTGGAGATGCTCGAGCGCATCCAGCGGACCGCTTCGACGCCCGAACGGCTCGAAGCGTTCGTGCTGCTGATCAAGCACGAACTCGGTTATCAGCTGCACGAGGCCGTCCAGCAGACCAAGTTCGCGCTCTCGGCCGCCACCGAAGCGGAATTCGCCTTCGTGTCCGGGCCGGTCACCATCCGGAAGGTCGTGACGCGCGACGACTTCGAGGACTGGATCGCCGCCGAACTTGGGGCGATATCGCAGTGCGTGGACCGCGTGATCGCGGCCTCAGGGCTTGGGTTCGACGATATCGACCGCGTGTTTCTGACCGGCGGCTCATCGTTTGTTCCTGCGGTCCGGCAGATTTTCATCGATCGGTTCGGCGCGTCCAGGCTTGCGGGCGGAGGCGAACTGACATCGGTGGCGACCGGGCTGGCGCTGCGCGCACGCGAACAGTGGCCCGCCTGAGTCTGGCTGGAAACGGTGGCTATCTATCACGAAGTCGCGAAGTGCACGAAGGCCACGAAGAAGATGCACTCGTTTCAGGGCCGGGTGACGACCGGCAGTTCGACGGAACTGGCCTGTCCTGGCGCGTGATAGATCCGCTGAGTCGCTTTCTGGTAGTCCGCCGGCGTCGCGCGGAAGATGCTCGGCACGAACGTCTGCGGGTTGCGGTCGTAGAGCGGGAACCAGCTCGATTGCACCTGCACCATGATCCGGTGACCGGGCAGAAACACATGATTGGCGGTTGGCAGTGCGAACCGGTAGGCCAGCGGCCGGTTTGATGCGATCGCCTTCGCAGCCTCGAAGCTCTCGCGGTAGCGGCCGCGGAAGATATCCGCCGACACCATCAGTTGATAACCGCCCAGCGCCGGCTGTCCGGCCACCTCGTCGGGATAGACGTCGATCAGCTTGACCACCCAGTCAGTGTCGGTGCCGCTGGTTGACGCGATCAGATTCGCCACCGGCTGACCGCTGATCTTGACCGCGGCTCGAAGCACCTCCGACTGGTAGGCAATCACATCCGGACGACCCGACGCTTCACGCTGATCGTCAACCAGCCACTGCGGCCAGGTCAGGCCGTGGTCGTAGCCGACCGGCTGGATGGGACGCGCTCGAAACGGCACCGGCTTGGCCGGATCGGATACGAATTCGTCGTACGCCGTGTCCGCGTTCGACGGTGCCGCGAAACCGACCGTCAGGCCGCCGCGCAGATAGAGCGGCGTCGCCTGCACCGTGCAACCGCTGGCGCAGCCGGCCGGCCACGCCGGCAGACGCCGCCACGCGTTGGTCCCGGTTTCGTAAGCGATCACCGGCGGCAAATCCGACTTGGGGGCATCGTCCTTCAGGTACTGATCGAGAAACGGCCGCAGAATCTCGCGTCGGAAATACAGCGCGGTGTCGCTGTTGAATTTCAGCGCGCCGAGGGTGCTGCCGTCCTCAATCTCCTGACCGTGATGCCACGGCCCCATCACCAGGAACACCTTGTCGTTGCCGATGTCCTTCGGCTTGATGGCCTTGTAGACGGCGATGGCGCCGTAAATGTCTTCCTGATCCCACAGACTGTGGACGAGCATGACCGGCACCGTCAGCGGCAGCGCCGCCAGCTGCCGATCGACCGCCTGATCCCGCCAGAACGCATCGTAGGCGGGATGCTCGAGCAGCTTGCGCCAGAAGCCGACCTGTTCGAGTCCGCGCCGGCGCCCGAGTTCGCCCGCCGATCCGGCCTGCATGAACATGTCGTAGTCGTCGAAGTTGCTGGTCCACCATTTGGCGTCGTTGGCGCGGGTACCGGCCTGTTCGTAGATGTAGGCCATGTTCTGTTGGCGGAACGCACCGTTGTGAAACCAGTCGTCGCCCATCCAGCCGTCGACCATCGGGTTCATCGGCACAGATACCTTGAGCGCGGGGTGCGGGTTGACGAGCGCCATCAGCGGGAGGAAGCCGTCGTACGAAATGCCGAGGATGCCGACCTTGCCGTTGCTTTCGGGCGTGTTCTTCACCAGCCAGTCGATGGTGTCGTAGGTGTCTGTGGCGTGATCGACCGGTGTCGGATTCTGTGGTCCGCGCAGCGGCCGGTTCATCACGTAGTCGCCTTCCGAACCGTACTTGCCGCGGACGTCCTGCACGACCCGGATGTAGCCGCCCTCGATGATCGTTTCCAGCGCGTTGTCGTAGCCGGCCAGGGTCGGCGCCAGGTGCGCGCTGTGCGCGTAGCCGGTCAGCTCGGTGGCGTTGTACGGCGTGCGGGTCAGCAGAATCGGCGCGTGGCTCGCGCCCTTCGGCACGAGGACAATGGTGTGCAGCTTCACGCCGTCGCGCATCGGGATCATGACGTCGCGTTTGACGTAGTCGAAAGTGTCGGTGACCTCATCGAACTTCGTCGGCGTATCGCTCGGCAGTGCCGGATAGCTCTGCGGTGCGGGCCGTGGTGATTGCTGGGCTGTAAGACGCGGCGCGAAGAGGCAGCCGGCGGCGATGGCTCCGACCGCGAAGATGTGATGAGCTTTCATGCGGCCAAGAATACATGGCTTCCGGTCGGGCGGCCCGGCTACGGCCTGCTCATTGCAATGATCGGCGCGGGAGGTGGCGCGTGAGATTACTGTTGGCTGCGGTCATGGTCGCGATTGGCTCGGCTGGCTGTCACCCCGGTCCGATTGCGGCGAAGCCGGAAATTGTCGGAGGGACGATTGCCGGCATCGTGAAAACCAGCGATGCGAATGTCGCCGTTCCTGGGCGCCGCGTCTCCGCGATCGAGGTCACCACCGGCACGCGCGTCGACGCCACGACGGGAGCCAACGGCGGCTACACGGTTCAGGTGCCGATCGGGACCTACAGACTCGAGCTCGAGCTGAAAGCGAGCGAGGTGTTGGCCAAACAGCCGCGTCAGACGCACGTCAACAACGGCGATCTTGATCCCGGCCGTGACTTCGTCATCGTCACCCGGGCGGCTGTGGACCGATCCCCTGACGCTTCGTGAGAATGACGTAGCGCGGGCCTTTCAGGCCCGCGTTTGACGCGACCCTGAAAGGGTCGCTCTACAGAAATCGTTGACGCGAGAACGCCTAGGCGCTGACCGGCGGGAGCGGTGGCGAGGGTGCGGCGACGGGCGCGGGTCGCCCTTCGTACGCGAACGTCAGCTTGTCCTCGGCGAGTCCGATCGTCACCGTGCCGCCGTGCTCGAGCGTGCCGAACAGGATTTCGTCGGTCAACGGATCGCGCACTTCCTTCTGAATCACGCGCGCCAGCGGACGTGCGCCGAATATCGGGTCGAAACCCTTTACCGCCAGCCAGCCACGGGCCTCGGGCGCCAGCGTGATCGCGACGTGCCGCTCGGCGAGCTGCTGTTCGAGCTGCAACACGAACTTCTCGACGATCTCTTCCATGACCGACGCGTTCAACGGCCGGAATGTGACGATGGCGTCGAGCCGATTGCGGAATTCCGGGCTGAACACCTTCTCGATCGCGCTCTTCGACTTGTTCGCCGCGATCTTGCGGACTCGCTCGTCGTGCGCATCCCCGCCGACGTCGGCGAACCCGATCGACGTCGCGCTCATCTCGCGCGATCCGGCGTTGGACGTCAGGATCAGCACGACGTTTCGGAAGTCCGCCTTGCGGCCGGTGTTGTCGGTCAGCGCCGCGTGGTCCATCACCTGCAGCAGGATGTTGTAGATATCAGGGTGCGCCTTCTCGATTTCGTCGAGGAGCACGACGCTGTACGGATGCGTCCGCACCATGTCCACCAGCAGCCCGCCCTGCTCGAATCCGACATAGCCGGGAGGCGCCCCGATCAGCCGCGCCACCGCATGCTTCTCCATGTATTCGCTCATGTCGATGCGGCTGAATTCGTTGCCGAGCTGAATGGCGAGCTGCCTGGCCAGCTCCGTCTTGCCGACGCCGGTCGGGCCGGTGAAGAGGAAGCAGCCGGCCGGCCGATCGGGCTGGCCGAGGCCGGCGCGCGAGCGCTTGATCGCCTGTGCGACCAGGTGCACGGCTTCCTGCTGGCCGAACACGACTCGCTGCAGCGACTCCTCGAGCGTCCGCAGCCGCTCGCGATCCGACGAGGAAGCCTGGCGTGCCGGGATGCGGGCGATGCGCGCGACGATGCGCTCGATGTCCGCCGCGTCGACGGTTTCCTGGGGCGGGACGGCCAGCCGGGCCACCGATCCCGATTCGTCGATCAGGTCGATGGCGCTGTCAGGGAGCCGATAGTCGCGCAGGTGCCTCCCGGCCAGCTTGACCGCCGCGTCGAGCGCGGCATCGGTGTACTTCACGTGGTGATGTTCTTCGTAGCGGCTGCGCAGGCCGGCGAGAATCCTGATCGCTTCGTCGATCGACGGCTCGTCGATCGCGATCTTCTGCAGCCGGCGGGCGAGCGCGCGATCTTTTTCGATCTGCTTGAATTCGTCGAAGGTGGTCGACCCAATCACCCGCAGCTCGCCGGCAGTCAGAATCGGCTTGATCAGCGTCGCCAGGTCCATGGTGCCGCCGGTGGTCGATCCGGCACCCACTGTCGAATGAATCTCGTCGATGAACAGAATGGCCTTCGGCCGCTTGCCCAGCGCCGCGATGACCGCCTTGAAGCGTTCCTCGAAGTCGCCGCGAAAGCGCGTGCCGGCGAGCAGGCCCGCGGTATCGAGCGCGAACACTTCGGCGTCCTTGAGCAGGGCGGGTGCATCCTCGGCCAGCAGCTTCACCGCCAGTCCTTCGGCCATCGCCGTCTTGCCGACGCCCGCCTCGCCGACGAAGACCGGGTTGTTCTTCCGGCGCCGGCACAACACCTCGATCGTACGCTGCAGTTCCTCGGTCCGCCCGATCAACGGATCGAGCAGGCCGTTCCTGGCGCGTTCGGTGAGATTGGTGCAATAGGCGGCCAGCGGATCGCGCGCCGTCGCCGATCCTTCGTCACCGCCGCCGGCGGTCGTGCCGTGATCGGGTGCGCCGGGCAATCCGCTCGGCGGCGTTTTCGAAATCCCGTGCGCGATGTACTCGAGGACGTCGAGACGGGTCACGCCTTGTTCCGCCAGCAGCTGGGCCGCATGCGTCTTGGGCTGCTGCAGGATGGCGGCGCAGATGTCGCCGGCCTCGACCTCGGTCCGCTGCGCGCTCTGGACGTGGAGCACCGCGGTCTGCAGCACCCGGCGAAACGCCGCGGTCTGCTCGGGCTCGCGCTGATCGCCGCGCTTCTGCTGCTCGATCGAGTCACGCAGATAGGCATCCAGATCACGACGCAGCTTCGGCAAATCGGTGCCGCAGGCGGCGAGAATCCGCTCGCCGTCGTTGTCGTGCGCGAGCGCGTACAACAGGTGTTCGAGCGTCACGTAGGCGTGGCGGCGCGACACCGCTTCGCGGTAGGCGATGGTCAGGACGAGTTCGAGGGCGGCGGAAAACACGGTCAGCTCACGCTTCTTCGATGGCGGCCCGGAGCGGGTATTCGGCCTGACGAGCCATCGACGTCAGGGTCTCCACTTTTGTTTCGGCGACTTCCCAGGGATAGACGCCGGCAATCCCACTTCCATTTAGATGCACCTGCATCATGATTCGGTACGCCTCGGCCGGAGATTTCTGGAACAGCGACTCCAGCACGCGCAGCACGAACTCCATGGTCGTGTAGTCGTCGTTCAGGAGGATGACCTTGTACAAGGTCGGGTCTTTCTTTTCGACCTTGGTCCGTTCCTTGACCGCGCCGTCGGTCTGATCGCTGCCGATGCCCACGGATCCAGCCTAATCGGAACCCGTGCCGCATACAATGATCCCCATGCCGAAACTTACGGTCGAGGGATACGGAACGTTCGAGGTGCCAGCCGGCAAGAGGCTGGTGAAGGCGATCGAGCAGGACGCCAAGGTTGATATCCTGCACGCCTGTGGCGGATTCGCGCGGTGCACCACCTGTCGCGTCGAGTTCATCGAGGGCGAGCCGGCCACCCATACGGTGGCTGAGCAGGAGAAGCTCATCGCCAAGGGCCTTACCGGCGTCAGGTTGTCGTGTCAGATCGTGTGTGACCACGACATGTCGGTTCGCGCCTTGCTGCATCTTGAAGGGTCAGGCCGACCCGATCCCGGCCCCACGCCCGAGGACACGGTCACCCCGGTCGCGGAATTCGTCTAATCCCGACGCTGTCAGCAGCGTCTTCATATCCTCCGGCACCGGCGCCTCGATGACGAGCGCCTTGCGCGTGACCGGATGCGTCAACGCCAGGCGCCACGCATGCAGGGCCTGGCGGGGGAAAGCCCTGAGCGAGGCGGCCAGCGCCTCGTCCTGGACCGCGGACCAGCGAGGGCTGCCGTATACCGGGTCGCCGACGATCGGCCATCCCCGAGCCGCGAGGTGGACGCGGATCTGATGCGTGCGTCCGGTCATCAGACCGCATCGAAGCAGAGCCAGACCCACGCCGGGTGCTGACGCGCGCGCGAGCCGTTCGAAACGTGTCACGCTCGGCGCCCCCGCCGTCGTCGACGTCATCATCCGTCGTCGATCGTCCGGATCGTGGAGGATACGCAGGTCGATCTCGCCGCGCGCTGCCTGCACGCGTCCGTAGACGACCGCCAGATAATCTTTCTGGCTCCCGGACATTGCGCGCTGCAGCGCCGCGTGGCCACTCGCGCTCTTCGCCACGACGACGATCCCGGAGGTCAGCTTGTCGAGGCGTCCGACCAGCGACGGTCGTTGCGGCGCCGGCCATGTTCGGGCGCGCCAGAGTAGCGCGTTCATCAGCGTGCCGGTCGAGTTCCGGTACGACGGGTGCACGACGACGCCGGCTGGTTTGTTGACTGCGAGCAGCTGGTCGTCTTCGTAGAGGAGATCAATCGCGACGTCCTCTGGCTTCATCACCTGCCGAGGCGGCGCGTCCGGCAGCCTCACCGCCACGACATCTCCGATCGCCGTCCGCGTCGATACGCGGCGTACGAGCCGTCCGTTGACCGAGACCAGGCCGCCTTCGATCCATGACTGGACGCGGGTGCGCGTCGCCGTGTCCAGGTCCCGAAGATGACGCCTGAGGACGAGGTCGAGGCGCAATCCGGCGTCCCCTCTGTCGGCGGTCAGCATGCGGGGCGGATCGGGCACGGTACGATCGTACACGTCATTGCGGCTGTTGCGAGGCATGACCGAGACTGGGACTGTCCCGTGGTTGTCCCCATCGTATGATCACGGCATGAGCGATGGGGGGAAAGGCAGGCTGGTCTACTCGACCGGTGTCGGAAGCATCTGTCCCGGCTGCGGCTGGCCGGATCGCGACTGCAAGTGCAGCAGCAACAACGTCCCTCGCGAAACGGTCCCGGATCGCGTGGTCGCGAAGCTGCGGATGGAAAAGAAAGGTCGCGGCGGCAAGACCGTGACGGTGGTCTACAACCTGCCGAACAATGCGGCGTTTCTCAAGGATCTGTGCTCGGAGCTGAAGCGTGCGTGCGGCACCGGCGGCGCCGTTGCCGAAGGCGCCATCGAACTGCAAGGTGACTTGCGCGATCGGGTCCGGGCGACCCTGATGACCAGGGGCTTCCTCGTGAAGGGCTGATCCTGTCGCGCGCGAACGCCGGCCGTTACTCAGCTCGCAGGGCGACCACCGGATCGACGGCGGATGCTTGCACCGCCGGCACGTAACTAGCCAGCACGGCGGCGGTGGCGAGGCCAACCGACACCAGGCCGTAGGTGAGCGGATCGGTCGCCCGTACGTCGAACAGTAATGACGACATCAGGCGGGTGAGCGCGAACGCGACCGTGAGGCCACACGCGACGCCGATCGCCGCCAGCCGCAGGCCGTGCCCGACGAACAGTCGGGTGACCTCGTCGCGCTGTGCGCCGAGCGCGATGCGTATGCCGATCTCGCGCGTCCGCTGCGACACCGAATACGAGATGACGCCGTAGACGCCGGCCACGCCGAGCAGCAGCGCCATCGCTCCCGCGATCGCGAGCATCACCAGCGTGAACGAAGTCCGAGCCAGCGATCGCGAATAGACCTCCTGCATGGTGCGGACGCTGGCCAGCGGCAGGTTGGGGTTCACCGACCAGACGGCGCGGCTGATCTCCTCTACGAAGGCGCTCGATCCCGCGCGTGGACTGCGGACGACGTATGTGAGCGTCCGACGGATCGAGACGACGTCGCCTTCGAAGTTATCCATCAGGATCGGCCAGATCGCCACCGTCGGCGCCTTCTGGTCGACGCCATCGTCGCGCTGGTCGGAGACCACGCCGACCACTTCCCGCCACGGCCCTTTGAGCGCCTCGCGGATCCGCTTGCCGATCGCGGCCTCCGGTTCTTTCCAGAGTTCTCGCGCGAGATTCTCGGTGACCATCGCGACCTCGCGCTTCTCGTAAATGTCGGTCCACGTGAAGTCGCGTCCGGCGATCAGCCGGTTGCCCATCGTCTTGATCAATCCGGGCGACACGAATCGATAGCGCCGGAGCGGCGGAATCTTCGATTCGTCGTAGGTGCGGTCCTGCGCGTAGATCGGATCGGTCCAGCCGCTGCCGATCATCGGCAGGTTGCTGAGCAGCCCGACTGAGGCAACGCCAGGCACGGCGGCGATGCGATCGACGATCGCCTGTTCCATTCGAATCGTGCCCTCGCCCGACTGCACCTGCGACTCGGGGATGGAAATCCGCAGTGTCTGAAGCTGTTCGGGTTGCGTGAAGCCGGGCTGGACGCGTCGCATGGCCTGGAACGTTCGGATCATCAGGCCCGAACCAACCAGCAGGACCAGCGCGAGCGCGACCTGCACGACGACCAGCACGTTTCGGGCGCGGTGACGCTCTTTACTGCTGCTGGCCGAGCGGCCGCCGGCGCGCAGTGCGGTCTGCAGGTGGGGTCCGAAGTACTTCAGCGCCGGGATCGATCCAAACAGCAGGCCCGCGACGACCGAGATCCCCAACGTGAAAAGCAACACCGGTCCGTCAATCGAGATTTCGTCCATGCGCGGCATGTTGGCAGGAGCGATCGCGATGAGAACACGGATCGCGCCGTACGCGAGCGCGAGCCCGAGCGCGCCGCCGATGACGCCGAGGGTCGTGCTTTCGAGCAGCAACTCGCGGACGATGCGGTCTGGCCCGGCGCCCAGCGCTGCACGGATGGCGAGTTCCTGCTGACGCCCTTCGGCGCGAACCAGAAGCAGATTGGCGACATTGGCGCAGGCGATCAGCAGCACTAGTCCAATCATGCCCATGAGAATCCACAACACGCTGCCGACATCGCCGACCAGCTGTTCCTTGAGCGGCCGCATGTCCGCGGCGAGGCGCGCGTCCTCGAACATCTTGGCGTTGTACCCGGGAAACGGTGGAAAGCGTCCCATCGCGATCGGGATCATTCGCGTGGCGTCCGCGTTGGCCTGGGCGATGGTGGCGCCCGGCTTCAGACGGGCGATTCCCTGGTAGCTGAAGTTACCGAGAAATGTTTTGGAGAGGTCGAGCTGCAGCGGCGTGAGCACCGCCGGTTTGCGATCGAGGAAATGAAACCGCTCGGGCAGGACGCCGATGATTTCCCGCGGCTTGCCGTCCACCATCAAGGGCTGGCCCACCGCGGAGGGATCGCCGCCGAACTTGCTCCGCCAGTAGCCGTAGGACAGGATGACGGTTTCCGGACTGCCGGGCGTGGCGTCCGATGCGTTGAAGGCGCGACCGACGGCCATCTGGACGCCGAGCGCTGGCAGCACTCCTTCGGTGACGTCGATCGACTCGACTTCCTGCGGCTCGGCACGGCCGGTGATCGAGGCAGTGTCGCCCTGCCACAGACCGACGTCTTCGAGCGTCTTCGACTCGTCGCGATAGGTGAAATACAGGAACGGCGCCGACCCCAGCTCCTTGATATTGATGCCGGGTGCGGTGTGACCCACACTGACCAGACGATCGGCCTGCGCGAACGGCAGCGGCTTGAGCAGGACGCCCTCGATGACGCTGAAAATCGCGGCGTTGGCGCCGATGCCGATCGCCAGCGTCACGACCGCGACGGTGGTGAACAGCGGCATGTGGATCAGCCGGCGAAGGACGTATCGCATAGCGATAGAGACGGTTTCGGCAGCGGGATAGTTGCAGGAATCGTGGGAAATTCAACGGTAAGCGGCGGCCTGGATGGCGTAGAGCTCGGAATAGTGTCCGTTCCTGGCCATCAAATCGTCGTGCGTCCCGAATTCCACGAGTCGTGCGCCGTCGAGGACGACGATCAGGTCGGCCATTCGGACGGTCGAGAAACGGTGCGAAACCAGAATCGTGATGCGGCCGTCGCGGCGGCCTTCACCCTGAGCGGCCACGGCATAGCGTTCGAATAGCGCATGTTCGGTTTCGGCGTCGAGTGCGGCGGTCGGTTCGTCGAGGACCAGCAGCAGCGGATGCTCGCGCATGAAGCCGCGTGCCAGCGCCAGCTTCTGCCATTGGCCGAACGATACGTCCACGCCGTCGGGCCAGGTCGGTCCCAGCTGCGTTTCGAGACCGGCGCGCAGCCGCGTCACCACGTCCGCGGCGCCCGCCCGATCCACGGCCAGCGTCACCGCAGTCTCGTCGTCCATGTGCGGCACGTCACCAAGTCCCACGGTGTGGCGGGCACGGAACTCGAAACGAAAGAAATCCTGAAATGCCCCGGCCAACCGTTCGCGCCACTGTTGCGCCGGGACGCGCGCCAGCGGCGTCTCGTCCAGGAAGATCGCGCCAGAGGTGGGCTCGTACATCTTGGCCAGCAGCTTCACCAGCGTGGACTTGCCGGCGCCGTTTTCACCAACGATGGCGATCACCGCTCCGGCCGGCAGCGTCAGCGAGAGATCGTCCAGGACCAGGCGCGAGGTGCCTGGATAGGCGAACGAGAGACGATCGATCAGGATGCCGCGTTGCAGTGCGACAGGTGCGTTCAGATCCGCAGTCGCGTCGAGCGATGTCGCGTAGTCCTCGAGCCATGCGAGCCGGCGCGAGCCGTACATCCAGAAACCGCGCAGGAATCCGATTTCCCCGACGGTCGCGCCGATGTACGACGAGAGGCGGGCACCGGCCGCCAGCACCAGCAGCAGCTGGCTCGCGGACGCGTGCAGCCCTGACGCCACGAAGACGACAGCGGCGATATAGGCCAGCCCGAACACCGCCCACGCGAGCGTGTACCAGGCCGCCGATCCCCAGCGCGTGGAGGCGACCGGACCGTACCAGCGTTCCCACGATTCGCGGCGCTCCCGCGCAAGGCGTGCGCCGAGACCGATCACCCGTAGTTCCTTGCCGGGCGGGGCGGTCGTGGCGATCGTGAACAGATGACGCGCCAGCCGGCTGGACTGGGCGCCGCGTTCCTGCGCGGCGCGCTCGATGGTCGGCCGCCACGTCGAGGTCAATACCGTCGGCAGCGCGAAGACGGCCAGCAGCATCAACGCCGGATGGATTGACGCCAGCAAGGACACGGTAATCGCGAGCCGCAGAATCCACCCGAGAGTGGAAAACAGCGACATGTACATGTGATCGAGGACGAACACCTGATCGCGCAGCATCGCCAGGCGATCGAGGATATCGGGCCGCTCCTGGTGGGCGATGGTCGCAATCGTCGCCTGCAAACGAGCGACGTGCGACTCGAGCGCGATCGTCACCTTGTCCCTGAACCGTCGCTGGACGCGGGTGCTGACGGTGCGAAGAAACCACGTTGCGGTAGCCGAGACGCCAAGGCCAACCGACGCCGCAAGGATCAACCCGCTGCGGTGATCGAGCACGCCCTTGCCGAGCAGCATCAGCCACAAGGCCATCAGCGCATCTGGAAGCGCCGCGAGCTGCGACAGCCCGAACGCCGCCGCCATCAGCCGCGGCTCGTGACGGTAGCCGAGCTTGCAGAGGCGCCACATCGACGGCAATGCCGGCGGCAGGTCGTCGCTCGCTTTGACCTCGCGATCAGAGGACGTCATGCGTCTCGTCCTCCTCGCCGTCGGCGTCCGTGAAACGCTGCGCCTGGAGATCGAACATAGTGCGGTAGCGGCCGCCGAGCGCCATCAGTTCATCGTGTGTGCCGATCTCGACGACCCGCCCACGCTCGAGCACACAGATCCGATCGGCCTGCCGGACCGTGGAGAACCGATGCGAGATGAGAATCGTGGTGCACGCGCGTGTCGCGACAAGGAGCCGCTCGAAGATCTCCGCCTCGCCGCGGACATCGAGCTGGGCGGTTGGCTCGTCGAGCAGCACGACGCCGGCCCCGAGTTCCACCGCGCACAGGGCCCGCGCCAGCGCGATGCGCTGCCACTGACCGCCGGAGAGGTCGGTTCCGCCGTCGTAGCCGCGGGCGAGTACGGTATCGAGTCCGGCGAGGGTGCTCGCGCCCGCTTGTTCCAGCGCCCGGTGCACGACCTCGTCAGGGGCGCCGGCCGGTGCGACGTTGTCGCGCAGCGGCATTTCGAGCCGGATGAAGTCCTGAAACACGGCCGTGATGCGCGAACGCCATTCGCCAAGCTCGAGATCGCGCACGTCCACGCCGTCCACTTCGATCGCGCCGGATTGCGGATCGTAAAGCCGACACAACAGCTTCGCGAGTGTGGTCTTGCCGGCGCCGTTCTGGCCGACGATGGCCAGCGACGAGCCGGCCGGAATGGTCAGATCGAAGTGTTCGAGCACTGGCGCGCCGGACGGCGCGCCCGGCGTCGGGTAGGCGAAACCGACGTCGCGGAAGCGAATCTCGCGCGCAGGCATGCCGGTTGCGGCGCGTCGTCCCGAGCTCAGGGCGCCGGCGATGCCCATGGGACCCTCGAGCCGCAGCACCGCGGCGACCGGTGCCGCCGCGGTGTCGAGGGCCCAGTTCAGGCCGCCGAATGCAATCATCGACGTTCCGATCGCGCTCTGCGCGAAGATGACTGCGGCGCCCAGGCTGATCGTGCCTGCGCCCGCGCTCCGCGCGAGTGCCCAGAAGACGAGGAGGTTCGCCGCCAGCACGATCACCAGGCTCCACGTCATCGGCTGCTCCCTCAGCCGCGTCGCCGCGTACTGCAGGTCGTGCAGGCGCGTTCGCCGCGCCACGAAGCGATCCAGGGTCCAGCCTGCCAGGCCGAACATGCGCAGTTCCTTGCTCGCGGGCGGATCGACCGCGAGGCGATAGGCGTAGTCAGCGTCGCGCTGAGCGCTGCGCACTTCTTCGGTGTTGCGATCGCGCCAGACGCCGCTCTCGCGCAGCAGCCAGTGCGTCGCCAGCCACGCGCCGGCCAGGAGAATCGCCGCCCACCAGGCGTAGGCCGCCAACACCATCGCCGACGCGATGCCGCCGATCAGTTCGACGAGCCCGCTGGCGATGAAGTCCATCGAGATCGAGAGCGGCGGGCCGGTCATGCCGAGGTCGAAGTCGCGGGCGACGGCGAGATCGCTCGTCAGCGACGGGTTCTCGAGATGACCCATCCCCGGCGGCGCCACGCACGCGTCGGTCAAACGGTCGTACAACCACGCGGCGGTCCGGTCGCCGAGGTTGGTGCCGACCGCGGTATGAATCGGCGTCAGGGTCTGCAGCAGCACGAACACCACGCCGACGAGCGTCAGGGGTTGGGCGAGGCTGCCGCCATCGTGAACGGCGGCCACCAGCACGCCCATCGCGATTGCGAACAGCGCGGGCAACACGCCACGCAGCACCAGCACGATCCACCAGGTCCAGGCGAGCACGCGATCAGCTCGCGGCAGGACACTGAAGAACTGCCATTCAGGGCGCTCGCGTAACCGATTGATCAGGTGTGCCATCCGAGGCTCGTGACGTGGATCCTAGCGTATTCACGTCATGTTCATGATGTGGCTGTTACACTGTGCGGCTACAGTAACTGGAGGCTGAACATGCGGCGACTCTCTCTCGTGGCGGCAGTTGGAATCGCAATCGCGGCGTCGGTTGGACTGGCCGGCCAGACACCCACGGCCGGACCCTACCGCGTGCTCAAGACGACCAAAGTCGGTGGTACCGGCGGCTTCGATTACGTGTACGCGGACGCGGTCGGCCGCCGTTTGTACATTCCACGCGGCGCGACTCAGGGCGATGCGCCCATGCCCGCTCGCATCACTGTGTTCGACCTCGACACGCTCGCGCCGGTGGGCGAAATCCCGAATACCAGAGCCAACGGCGCGGTCGTCGACGCGAAGTCCGGGCACGGCTTCGCCAGCAGCAAGCCGGTGGCGATGTGGGATGCCAAGACACTCGCCGTGATCAAGACGATCGACGTCCAGGGCAATCCGGACGGCATCCTGGCTGACGCCTTCAACCAGCGCATCTACGTCCTCAGCCACGCGGCGCCGCACGTGACGGTGATCGACGCGAAAGAGGGATCGGTACTGGGCACCATCGATCTCGGCGGCGCGCCGGAACAGGCGGTCAGTGACGGCGCGGGACGCATCTATGTCGACGTCTCCGATAAAGCGAACGTCGCCGTGATCGACGCAAAGACGATGGCGGTCACGGCCCACTACGATCTCGGCGACAAGGGCGCGGGGCTCGCCGGCCTGGCAATCGACGTCAAGAATCACATCCTCTTCGTCGCCTGCCGGCTGCCGCAGCCGGGCGTGATGGTGATCCTCGACGCCAACGACGGCCGAATCATCACGACGCTGCCGCTTGCCGGGAGCTCGGATGGCGCGGTGTTCAACCCGGCGACGCGGGAGGCATTCAGCTCGCAAGGGAACGGCACCCTGACCATCGTCAAGGAGAACAGCCCGACCAGCTTCGAGGTTCTTCAGAATCTGCAGACGATGGTCGGCGCCAAGACGCTCACGCTCGATCCGAAGACGAACCACATCGTGACGATGACGGCGGAGTTCGGACCACTGCCGGCGCCCGCGACGCCGCCAGCCCCGGGCGCGCCGGCAGGACGCGGCGGCCGAGGGCCGATGGTCCCCGATTCCTTCTCGATTCTCGTCGTCGGAAAATAGCGGGAGACGCGCCAGTCGTTACCGGCGCTGGATGCACCACGACGCGACGGTGTCGTAGCCGGAGCAGGGCAGCCGCGCGAGGTTCACCGAGTCCTGTGCGTGCGCCTCGACTTCGTCCTGATATTCGGGAATGCGGACGACGTCGGTCGACGCGACCGTGATGCGCTCCTGCGAAAGAAAATCAATCAGGTAGGCGTCCCAGTAGATCGCGGTCGCGTATCGGATGTGATGACTGGCGAGATAGTTGACCAGCACCCGATGCTCGCTCTCCGGCGGATTCCGAACCGCAGAGACGACGAGTCGCCCGTTGTCGAACGCGTTGATTGCTGCGAGGAACACGAACACCGAGACGGCGAGCGTGCGCGGGACCCGCGACGGTTCACGCATCATGTACGTCGCGAAGATCCCAACCGGCAGCAGCAGCGCGAACGGCAGATAGCGGAGCAACGGCGCGTACTCGAAGACGACATTGCACGACAGCGGATACGCGCACGCGGCGAGGGCGCCGATGCCTGCCAGATACAACCCGAAGGCTTGCTCGGTCGTCGTCCGCTCGCAGGCTTGCGGAGCTTGCTCTGTCACCGCATTGAGAGCCACCGGACCTGAAGCAGCCGCACCATCATCGCGATCAGCGCCGCCGCCAGCAGCCACCACACCCACGGCCGGCCGATCTCGAGCGTCGAGCTCATGCGCCACGCGACCAGCGGTGCGCGAAGGCCGCCGAAGACTGCCGGCAACGCTCGCAGGAAGACTGATTCGATCCGGCGCGGCAGCGTCGCGTCGAAGCACATCTGGCCACCGAGCGACGACACCTGCAGCGCCAGCGACGACCCGGTCTGGCGCATCCGCAGGTCGTCCACGATCAGCCAGACCAGCGCGAAACCGGCGAGCATCCAGGACGCGCGCCGCAGGTTCGCCCAGTCCCATAAGTCGCCGCTGAAGGCTTCCACTACAAGCATCGCGGGCAGCGCGAACATGGTGAACTCGCGATGCAGCGTTCCGAATGCCAGAAGGCAGCCGTACGCGAACGGACGCCGGCGCAGTTGCCACAGCAGCAGGATGTATACGAACGGTTCGATGCTGGCGCCGGCCATCTCCAGCAGCTGGCTGCTCATCGCCGGGGTTGGGACGATGAACGGAAGCGCGGCGACGAAGGCGATCGCGGGAGCAAGACGCAACCGCTTGCCGAACGCCGCGATCAGCCACGCTGCCACGGCGGCGTTCAAGAGGACCAGCGGCAGGCGCATGACCGTCACCGACGGCCGGAAGATCCAGAAAAACGGCGCGATCAGCCACGCCTGCACGCCCATCAGGTAGTTGAGCCCGTAGTAATAAAGCGGGAAACGGTGGAGCGTGCTGACGTGCCGGGCCATCAGTCCGACAATGGCCTGGTCCGAATCGAAGTAGAAGCCTTCGTACCAGGTCGGGACGAAGCTGCGGAACAGGACGAAGAGGACGGCGGCGCCGATCGCGAGCAGCTGTTGGCGGGTCCGGGCGGGCAGAGCGGTCACTGGGTCTGCCGGAGAGCATACGTCGAACAATTTCCGACGTGGTGCGTATACTCCTAGGCGATATGTCGTTATGCGATATGTTAAGGAGGCCTTGATGCGCGGTCAACTTTCGTCCCTGTTTCCGGTTGCGCTGCTCCTCGTGTCGTGCGGCTCGCCCGCCTGGGCCCAGAGCGCCAATGTGGCCGGCCACTGGGAAGGCGTGATTCACATGGGCAAGCAGGAAGTTGCAGTTGCCGTGGATCTGGCGAAAGACCCTAGTGACGCCTGGGTGGGGTCATTAGCCATTCCGGGACCTGCGCCTGTCGAGGTGCCCGTATACAAGATTGTCGTGGATGTCATCGGCGTCCGGTTTCAGGCCGGTCTGCCGGATAGTCCGGTGTTCGAAGCCAGGTTCCTTCCCGACTCGAACCACCTCTCCGGCGAGGCATCGAATCAGCACGGCGCCGTCCCGTTTCAGCTCGAGCGCAAAGGCGACGCGCACGTCAAAGTGCCGCCGCCGAGCAGCGCGCTGACCAAATCGTTCGAGGGCACATGGGAAGGCGTCGCGGAACCCGGCGGCAAGGCCCGGCGGGTCGTGCTGAAGATGACCTCAGCGGCGGATGGGACCGCGCTCGCGACACTGATCACCGGCGACCGCGACGCCGGCAGCGGCCAGGAGATTCCGGTCACCACCGTCACGGTGCGTGACACGCAGCTGCAACTCGACGTGCCGGGAGCGCCGGGCAGCTATCGCGGCATACTCGGCCCAGGCGGCGAGATCGTCGGGCAGTGGACCGAGGGCACGACCAGCATTCCGTTGAACTTCACGCGCGCGGCCGGAGCGAAATGATCATGAGCGACAGTCCTGCACCCATTCGCAGAATCGGTCTCTACGGATCGTACGGCTACGGATACGAGTACAAGTCGGCGCTGACGATTGCCGGATGGCCGCTGTTGCACATCAGCAGCGGAATGGATCCGGTCACCCTGCGTCCGCGGATTGCCCGGGGCATCCTCGCGATTGGGAACGTTGCCGTTGGCATCGTGGCGATTGGAGGCGTCGCCTGCGGGCTGATCGCGATTGGCGGCTGCTCGCTCGGTGCGCTGGCGGCGGTCGGCGGCGTCGCGTTGGGAGCGGGCCTGTCGGTTGGTGGCGTTGCAATCGGTGCCATCGCGATTGGTGGCGTCGCGATCGGCGCGCTCAGGGCGGTGGGCGACGTCGCCTACCTCGTGCCGTCGGACTTGCTGGCGGCGATCTCGAGACGTTCTTCCTGAATCTCGAGGCGCAGCCGGCCAAAGAAGCTCATGTAGATGTTTGCCACCCAGACCAGCGAGAATTCCGCGATCAGATAGCCGCGCCAGTCGTCGAACAGAAGCGTGAAGCGGGTGATGACCAGGAACGCCGCAGCCACGTAGTGGCTGAAGCAGTACTCGCAGGTGAACAGATAGAACAACTTGCGCGAGAGCAGCCGGCGGCAGGTCTTGCTTCTCGAGGCGCACCAGTCGCGAGGCTCGCGGAACACCTCTTCATGCGTCACCGTCCATGCGATCGACGCGATCGGGATCGCTAACACCAGCAACACCCCGACCTGCCGTTCGAGCGTCATCTGACCCATGTCCCTCAGGTCAGCAAAACGAACGCCACATTCGGCCTGAAGCGTGCCTCATCCCTGTCCGGTTGGCGTCGGCAGCCGACATGAATGTCATAATGGCGCCGACTGAGGTGAGGCTTGCGCCCGTAACTCACGCAATTACAACGGCGAAGTGGCGGAAACCGTGGCGTGGGTCTTGCTCCTCTCGAGCTGCGAACCCGCGGCCTTCCGGTGCGACGCCAGACAGCAACGTGGCGCGAGTCGTCGCTTAGGACATTTCGGTCGCCACTGCGCGGCGTACCGACAATTGTGTCCTGATTCGAAGCCACGGAAGCTCAGATGTCGCTGACCGCCGAATCAAACGCGCTGCCGCACCCGTTTGGTGCCCTCTTCACCGAATACCTGCTCGATCGCGCGTACGACGAGATGTTCGAGTCCACCGGGATTGCCCGGCCGCACTGCCGTGGCCTGTTCGACGAACTGCGCACCGCGTCGGAGTCCGAACTCAGTCAACGGCAGATGGAGGCCGACAAGGCCTTCCTGACCCAGGGCATCACCTTCACTGTCTACGGCGACGACCAGGGCACGGAGCGGATTTTTCCGTTCGACCTGTTGCCACGGATCATCCCGGCCGCTGAATGGCGGACGCTCGAGCGCGGTTTGACGCAGCGGCTCACCGCGATCAACTTCTTTCTGAAGGACATCTACCACGACCAGAGGATTCTCGACGAGGGCGTGATTCCTCGTGAACTGGTCCAGAGCTGCAAGCATTACCGCCGCGAGATGCGCGGCGTGCACGTGCATCGCGACATCTATGTCTCGGTGGCCGGCACCGATCTCATCCGACTCGAGGACGGCCGCTTCGTGGTCCTCGAGGACAACCTCCGCGTCCCGAGCGGTGTGTCCTACATGCTCGCCAACCGCGAAGCCACCAAGCGAGTGCTGCCGGGATTGTTCGACCGTTACCACGTCAGCCCGGTGGCGCACTATGGCCAGGCGCTGCTGGCGACGCTGCGCGCCCTCGCGCCGCCGACCGCGTCCGACCCGACCTTCGTGGTGCTGACCCCGGGCGTCGGCAACTCCGCATATTTCGAGCACGCTTTCCTCGCTCGCGAGATGGGCATCGCGCTGGTCGAAGGGCGCGACCTCCTCGTCCATGACAACGTCGTCTACATGCGGACTACCGCGGGCCTGCGGCGGGTGGACGTCATCTACCGGCGCGTGGACGATGACTACCTCGATCCGCTGGCGTTCAGGCCCGACTCGCATCTCGGCGTCGCCGGCCTGCTGAATGCGTATCGCGCCGGCAACGTCTCGCTGGCGAATGCCATCGGCACCGGGCTGGCCGACGACAAGGCGCTCTACGCCTACATCCCCGCGATCATCAAGTTCTACATGAGCGAGGAGCCGATTCTTCCGAACGTCGAAACCTATCTGCTCGCCGATCCGTCGGATCGCAAGTACGTGCTCGAGCGGCTCGACTCGCTGGTGGTGAAGGCGGTCGGCGAGTCCGGCGGCTACGGCATGCTGATCGGTCCGCACAGCACTGCCGCCGAGCGCGCCTCGTTCAAGGCAAAGATCGAGGCCGACCCACGCAACTTCATCGCGCAGCCGACGCTGTCGCTGTCGCGATCGCCCTGTTTCATCGACGGACGCATCGAGCCCCGGCACGTGGATTTGCGGCCCTACGTGCTCTACGGCGACCAGGTGTCGATCGTGCCGGGCGGTCTCACCCGCGTCGCGTTGAGAAAGGGATCGCTGGTCGTCAATTCGTCGCAGGGCGGTGGCAGCAAGGACACCTGGGTGCTCGCGGAGTGAGAAATTCCATGCTGTTGTCTCGTGTCGCGGACTCGCTGTACTGGATCGGGCGCTATCTCGAGCGGGCGGAGCACACCATCCGCCTGATCGACGTCCGCCTCGACCTCGAGCTCGATCGGCGTCAAGGCGTCGACGGCTGGAACTTCAGCCGCCTGTGTGCCGCCGTGCAATGCGCGCCGGAGCACGAGCGACCGTCCAACCCGGCCGAACTGGTCGAAATGCTCGTGTTCGACCCCGCGAATCGCGGGTCGGTGCTGGCGTGCATCACGTCGGCGCGCGAGAACGCGCGTCAGGTCCGCGAAGAAATCAGCACCGACATGTGGGAGCAGTTGAACGCGTTGTACCTGCGATTGAAGCAGGTCCGCGGCGAAGGCACCTGGTCGGCGCGGCCACACTATCTGTCCCGTCTGATTTTCGAGGGCGTGCATCTCTTCGAAGGCGTGACCGACTCGACGATGGGCCATGGCGAGGGGTGGCAGTTGCTGCGCGTGGGACGCTTCATCGAGCGCGCCGCCGCCACCGCGGCGCTGGTCGATCTGCAGTTCGAGGAGTCGCCGCGCCTGCCGGCCAATCACGTCGAGTGGGTCGGCCTGCTGCGGTCGTGCGCCGCTTTCGAAGCGTATTGCCGCCACTACACCGCCGATGTCCGTCCGGATCGGGTCGCCGAGTTCTTGCTGCTGAACGCGGAATTCCCACGGTCGGTCCGCTTCGCGGCTCAACGCGTCGAGGCGGCGTTGCGCGCCATCGCCCAGGTCACCGGACGAGGAGCGGGCGGCCGGGCCGAGCGGCTCGCGGGCCGGCTGCACGCGTCGCTCGACTACGGGCAAGTGGATGAGATCCTCGGCGAGGATCCGCACGCGTACCTCGAAGGCATCGTGCGTTACTGCTCGCAGATCCACGATGCGGCTCACCAGAGCTACATCTCGTATCCCATCGAATCGGCGTTGCCGGCCTGAGTCATTGAACCGTGCATTACACCATTCATCACGTCACCAAGTTCAGCTACGAGACGCCGGTCCGCGAGAGCGTCATGGAAGTGCGGATGCAGCCGCGCACCGAGAGCATCCAGCGATGCGTCCGGTTCGGCCTCAGCACCACGCCGGCGTCGCGGGTGAAGATGTACGACGACCGCGACGGCAACACGGTGCACCACTTCAACATTCCGGGACGCCATTCCCGACTCACGGTCACTGCCGAGGCGTTGGTCGAAATGAAACCGGCGCAGATGCTCCCGGAATCGCTCGGTGTCGCGGCCTGGGATCGTGTCGACGCGCTCACCGCCAGGGGCGAATTCTGGGATCTGCTGAACCCAAGCCATTTCGCACAACAGACGCCGCTGCTCGCCGAACTGAAGGACGAACTCAAGCTCGATCGCGGATCCGATCCGATTCAGACGCTGCGCCGCCTGACCACCGAGATGTTCACGCGCTTCGCATACAGCCCGCAGTCCACTCGCGTGGACTCGCCGATCGACGATGCGCTGGGCGCCCGCGAGGGTGTGTGTCAGGATTTCGCGCACATCATGATCGCGCTGGTTCGCGGCCTCGGTGTCCCGTGCCGCTACGTGAGCGGTTATCTTTTCCGCCAGCCGAATCAGGATGTGCGATCGACCGACGGGGCGACCCACGCCTGGATCGAGGCGCTGCTGCCCGATCTCGGGTGGGTCGGCTTCGATCCGACCAACGATCTGGTGGCCGATGAGCGGCACATCCGCGTCGCGATCGGACGCGACTACGCTGACGTGCCGCCGACCCGCGGGGTGTTCAAGGGCGCGAGCGCGGTCCACAGCGAACTCGGTGTCGCGGTGACCGTCGGCACGGCATGGGCGGCCGGCGCCGACGTGACGCCGATGGTGCCGTGGATGTCGCGCGAAGCCACTCCGGTCCGCGAGACCGAGTCCAGTCTGCAGCAGCAACAACAGCAGCAGTAGCCGGCAACCACAATCAGCGCCGCTGGATCATTTTCAGTTCGGTGTCGCATCTGTTCGAACCGCAAGCACGCACTTGGTGGTCCGTTTCGTCCAGGAGCAGCGTCGCCGTTGGCCGTCGCCGTCCACTGTGGGTGACGCTCCCACGTCCCCGGCCGCTCGCGCGTCACCCGCGTCGGTCGGCCGCACGCTCTCGATGGGCCCGGCGCCTGGGATGATCCGCGCGACATCTGACAATCGGTTGGGCGGCCGGGTGATCCGTCGGCTGGTGGCGAATCCGCGGCGCCGGTTCTGGCGTGCCAACCGACACAGGTGACGGCTGTCGTGCGCGCGCGCTCGGGCCGAGGGACGCGGGATCGCCACCCACACCGGCCGACGACGGCAGGCAAATCTGGCCCCCGATCGATCCGACGTCCACCGGTGCGCGCGAATCAGGCGAACCGATTCACGTCATGGCGGGCGGCGGACGGTCGTTCCGGTCGGGCGCCGACCTGTGAGCCGCGTGATCGGGATCGCACCAACACCGTACCGCAGGCGTGGCCTGCGGCGTCGGCGAGGAGTACGCGCACCGGCGACCGGCGAACCCGGGTGCCGAACAGTCGGCTCACCGGCGATCGGCTGACCCCCACCGACGCCGGCGTCGTCAGTCCTGCGCCGAAGGGGCGGTGTTGCCACGCGGCGAACGGGAGGGCCCGGCCGGAATGACCTTCTGTCGCCCCTGCTCGGTCCATTCTGACGGCAATCGACTTGAAAACATGGGTCGTGCGCTGGTCCGATAGCTGAGGGGACGCAACGCCGAAGTGAAACCGCTCTAGGGCTGCGCCGCAGTCTGGCGGACCAGGGCGATTCCCCACGGGCCGCGGCCGACCGGGATTTTGGCGGTCACGGCCTTGGTCGCGATATCAATCACCGACACGTCGTTCGAGGGTCCGTTCGCGGTGTAGATCGTCTTTCCGTCCGACGACAGCGCCATACCCCAGGGCCGCGGACCGGCTTCGATCGAACCGACGACCGCGTTGGTGGCGGTGTCGAGGATCAGCACCATCTTGCTGCGACCGGTGCTCACGTACAGGTGCTTGCCGTCAGCCGCCATCACGGTACCCATTGGCCGCATCCCGGCCGCCAGCGCGATCGTCTTCATCGGCCGCAGGTGGGCGACGTCAATCAACGTCAGCGAGGCGCCGTTCTCCGACGGCACGTAGGCCCGCGATCCATCAGGGAGAAACGCCACCGAACGCGGCCGCGGGCCGACCTTGATCGATTTCGCGACCTTGTGAGCCGCGAGATCGAGCACGAAGACGGCGCCGTCCTCCTCGGACGTGACCCAGACGCGTTTGCCGGACGGCTCGACCGACACACCTTCGGGCTCGTCACCGATCTTGAAGGTCTCGAGGATCTGCCCGCTCTCCACGTCCACGACGCTGGCCTTACCGGCGTCCTCGTTGGCGATGAACACGCGCGTGCCGTCGTGGCTCACCGCGAGCTGTTCCGGATCGGTGCCGCTCGGCAGCACCTTCAGCAGCTTGCCCTGCTTCAGGTCGACCACGCCGATGCCGTCCGCGCTGCGATCGGGCGGCGGCAGCGTCTTCTCGTCCACACCAGGGCCGGCGTTCGGTGATCCGCTCAGCGCGACGTACAGGCGCGCGCCGTCGGGGCTGGCGGCGATGCCACGAGGGCGCTTCCCGAGCTTGATCGTCCCGACCGGCGCGAGCGTGGCGGCATCGATGATGGTCAAGTCGCCGGACGATTCGTTGGTCACATACAGCCCGACGGCGGGGATCTGCAGCGCCGCCGGTTCGGCCGGCCTGGCCGCTGTCTGCGTGCTCGCCGGCGGAGGCGGTGTTGCACCGCCGCAGCCGATCGTGCCGATCGCCAGCGAGAACATCGCCGCCACCGCCGCGGCGCCTGGACTCATCGTAGACATGCGCATAAGCAAACTACCTCTTGTCCGAGCCGTTTTTCCGAGCGCAGCTCATCTCCATGGCGAGGACATTGCGGGCATCGCCAGCGACATCAGCTCCCCATCATGATCGTCCCGGTCGTCGTCTGCATCGCGACCGGCGCGCGTCTGAACCGGTCGATCGGTGTGAAAATATTTCTGATACGCCGCAATCCAGTCGGTGGCGATGTCCTGCTGCGCGGTCGCCAGATCGAGCGTGCCCTGGCAGACGAGCGAGGGCAACAGACGCTCGAGGTCGTCTTTGACTCGTGCGTTCCACACTCGCGATGCATAGCGCTCCGGCCAGAGATTCCGGCGATCGCTGGATCCTCCGAGCTCGGGCGTGATCAGGTAATCGAGCTCGTACTCGTCCGGCCTGACCGTCTCCATCTGGTAGTCGTGGAGAATCGCCTGACGAATTTCCGGCGTGACTGCTTCGACGAACCGGCACCCGGCCGGCGCAGAGTTCGGCGACGTCGATCGGCTGCACTGCGCCAGGCGTCACCGCATGGATCGGTCTGGCGGCAGGTTCAATCGACGCTGATGCGCTGTCCCGCTGAAGCAGTCCCGATCGGAGCCAGAGCACGGCTGCGAGACCGATCACGGCGGCGAAAAGAGCCGCTGTCGTGGTCATCGACGCCGGGAGCCAGGTCGCGTGCGGCTCGGGCATCGTCGCCAATCTGGTGGACAGCCGTGCCCGCAGTTGTGCGGTGCGCTGACTCGTTTCGCCGCCGCTCGCATCAGCGATGGCCATCAGATCGGTGGACGCCGACTCCAGCCGATCACGTTGTCGCCGGCAGGCCTCGCAGGAAGCCAGATGCAAATCGATCTCGAGAGCCCGCGACTGCGGCAGTTCCTTGTCGATCGCGGCGAGCAGCGCCTCGTCAGACGGATGCGGCGTCCAGTTCGGTGTGTGATGAGGCATATCTTTCACCTCCTGTCCGCGTTGACCAGCCGCGCCATCGTCCGTGCCACGATTTTCGCCACGCCGCCGAGCGAAATGCCGAGCGTGGCCGCGATGTCGCGATACCGCACGCCTTCGGCGCGAAGGAAGAGGCAGCGGCGATCCCGTTCCGGAAGCGCGTTGACGACCGACACCAGATGTCGCCGGCGCTGCTGTTCGACGAGTTGAGTCTCGGCGCTCGGCGCCGGATCGGGATAGGCGGCGATTGCCGCCTCGTCTTCGCACGCAAAACGTCGCTGCCGCTGACGCCGTCCGCGGTGCTTCATCGCCTGATTGTGAGCGACCTGGAACAGCCAGCCCTTCAGGTGGCAGCGCGAACGCCCGAGACTGAGGTGCCGGAACAGGGAAAGGAACACGTCCTGGACGATGTCCTCGGTTTCGTCGGCGGTGAGGCCGAGCGAAGCGAGATAGCGCAGCAGCGAGGGCGCACAGCGGTCGAAGAGAAGGAGCACCTCCTGCTCGATCGACTCTGCGGTGTGATTCGACTCCTCCAGCGTGCCGAGCAGCGGCACGTGGACGAGCGAGGGTGCGTTCGACGCGGACATGAGGGCGACGCCGATTCTACATGCAGCGGGGTTCACGGAGAACGCGTCAGGAACGGGCTTCCAGTCGGCCGATTCAGAAATAAACCGTGAACAACGCGGCGGTGCCGGGAATGTACTGGACGGATACCTGTCAAACGTGATTCGCGCGCGCTCTACCTCGTTCATCGCTGGTGTCGCCCTGTCGTTCCTTTCGGCCACGCTCTCGGCACAGGCGCCGCCTGTTGCGGAGCAACCGCCTTCGCCAGCGTTCAAGCTCGAGGTGATCGGCGCCACGCCGTTACCCGGCGTCGACCTGCTGCTCCAGGAAATCCCCGCGCCGGTGCAGACCGCCTTGTCGCGCGACATCGACGCGAGCGGCGCACTTGATCTGGCCGATTTCCTGAATCGGCGCATGAACGGTGTCTTCGTCAACGAGATGCAGGGCAATCCGTTTCAGCCCGACGTCAATTACCGCGGCTTCACCGCGTCGCCGCTGCTCGGCACGCCGCAGGGCCTGTCGATCTATATGGACGGCGTTCGTCTGAACCAGGCGTTCGGGGATGTCGTCAGCTGGGATCTGATCCCGCGGATCGCGATCGGCTCGATCGCGCTGATGCCCGGCTCCAATCCGCTCTTCGGCCTGAACACGCTCGGTGGCGCGCTCGCAATCCAGACCAAGGACGGCCGCAACAGCGCCGGTACCTCCGTCCAGGCCATCTATGGCAGCAACGCGCGGCGCGCCATCGAGTTCGAGACCGGCGGCAGCCACACCGAGGGTCTGAACTGGTACCTCGCCGGCAACCTGTTCGCCGAAGACGGCTGGCGCGAGGCGTCACCGTCAAACGTCGGCCAATTGTTCGGCAAGCTCGGATGGCACGACACGAAGACCGACCTTGCGTTCAGCGGGTCGTACGCGGACAACTCGCTTACCGGCAACGGCCTTCAGGAGCAGCGCCTGCTCGCCAGCGACTACGCCAGTGTCTATACGATTCCCGACACCACCGACAATCGCGCCGGCTTCTTCAATCTGACAATCAAGCAGAGTCTGAGCAAGACAATCACATGGTCCGGCAACGCCTACTATCGCGACATTCGAACCAGCGCGTTCAACGGTGACATCAACGACGACTCGCTCGATCAGTCGCTCTACCAGCCGAGCGCGGCGGAGCAGGCCGCGTTGAAGGCTGCCGGCTACACGGGCTATCCGACCAGCGGCGCGAACGCCTCGAATACGCCATTTCCGTACTGGCGCTGCATCGGCAACGTGCTCCTGAACGACGAGCCGGGGGAAAAGTGTAACGGCCTGCTGAACACGACCCATACCGCGCAGCACAACTACGGCGCGTTCGGACAGGTCACCGCTGTTTCGTCGCTGCATGGCACGCACAACCTGTTCATGGCGGGCGGAGGCTTTGATGGCAGTCACGTGGCCTTTCAGCAATCCACGCAACTCGGTTACCTGAATCCCGATCGGTCGATCACCGGCGTCGACGCCTACGGCGATGGTGGAGTGACCGGCGGCAACGTCGACGGCGTGCCGTACGACACCCGCGTTGATCTGACCGGACAGCATCACCACGTGGAGTCTCTATGCGACCGACACGCTGTCAAAGGGCGACGCGTGGCACGCCACCCTCTCCGCGCGCTACAACCGATCCGGGATTTCCAATCACGACAACATTCAGCCCGGTAGCGGCCCAGGGTCGCTCGACGGCGACTACGTTTACGGGCGTGTGAATCCCGCCGCCGGACTGACATTCAGCCCGTCGCGTGCGATCAATCTCTATGTCGGATACAGCGAAGGCAGCCGGGCGCCGACCTCGATCGAACTTGGTTGCGCGGATCCGAATGAGCCGTGCAAGCTGCCGAACGCGATGGCGGGCGACCCACCGCTGAACCAGGTCGTGACGCGGACGTGGGAAGCTGGCGTTCGCGGCAGCCGCGAAGCATGGAGCTGGAACGCCGGTGTCTTCCACGCCGTGAACCGCGACGACATTCTGTTCGTGTCGTCCACCCAGACCGGTTTCGGCTATTTCAAGAATTTCGGCCGCACGCAACGCCAGGGGATCGAGCTCGGGTTGAGCGGCCGTCTCGGCCGCGTCGAAATCGGCGCCGGTTACACCTATCTCGACGCGACCTATCAGAGCCCCGAGACGATCGGCGGCACCGGGAACAGCACGAACAGCAGCGCGGTGGCCGGTGGATCAGGTCTCGACGGCACGATCGACATCGAGCCCGGCGATCGGCTTCCGCTCGTCCCGCGCAACTCGTTCAAGACGTACGCCGACATCAAGGCCACGAGCAGGCTGTCGGTCGATCTCGACCTCGTCTCGGCGTCCGCGTCGTACGCGCGCGGCAACGAGAACAACGCGCATCAGCCGGACGGCGTCTACTATCTCGGGCCGGGAGCGTCGCCCGCGTATGCGGTCGTGAGCCTCGGCGCGCGCTATCAGCTCCTGTCGTGGCTGCAGCTGGTCGCGCAAATCAACAACCTGTTCGACACGCATTACTACACGGCGGCCGTGCTCGGGCCGACCGGCTTCACCGCGAACGGCAGCTTCATCGCCAGGCCGTTTCCGGCCGTCGGTGGCGAATTCCCGGTTCAGCAGGCGACGTTCTACGCGCCCGGCGCGCCCACGCGCGCGTGGTTCGGCGCGCGCTTCAAGTTCTGAGGCGCCCCGACGCTCCTCGTCCATGGGGGCCTTCGGTTGCGACGTTCGGCGATCCCGGCGCAAAAATAAGCGCAAATACCTGAAGAGGCGGCGTTCCGGCCGTCGTTTGGGTATTGAGCCCGGCACGGTGCCGAGAGTATCGTGTGCGACGAGCCACAAACGCGGTGGCACGTGCGAATTTGTCCGTCAGGAGGCAGCGATGGACGTCAGGTCGTTCGCAAAAGCGCTGGGTGTCCTGGTTGTAGCGGGAACCGCTGTATCGGTGACGTCGGGTGAGCAGATCGCGGCAACCGGTCAGACCGCAAATCCGAGCCAGGCGACGTTTACCAAAGACGTCGCGCCCATCCTGCAGCGCTCCTGCCAGAACTGCCATCGGCCCGATTCGATCGCGCCGATGTCGCTGATCAACTACGAGGACGCACGGCCATGGGCGCGCTCGATCAAACAGCGCGTCGAACAGCGGCAGATGCCGCCATGGCACGTCGATCGTCAGGTCGGCATCCGCAAGTTCAAGGACGATCCGTCACTGAGCGACAAGGAAATCGCGACCATCGTGGCCTGGGTGGACGCCGGCGCGCCGCGCGGCAACCCGGCCGACATGCCCGTGGCAAAGGTGTTCGACGATTCGTCGAAGTGGCACATCGGAAAGCCCGACCTCGTCGTCTCGATGCCGCGCAGTTTTGAAATCAAGCCGGAAGCCGCTGACTGGTGGGGCAATTTCACCGCGGACTCCGGGCTCACCGAGGATCGTTACATCAAAGCCGTGGAGGCCAAGCCGTCCCCGGCTGCGATCAAGGTCGTCCATCACGCGGTCGAGAGCCTGATCAACGAAGACGGCAGCGACGGCGGCGGCACGCTGGTCGAGTACGCGGTCGGCAAGAACGGGGACATCTTCACCGAAGGCTCGGGCAAGTTGATGAAGGCGGGCGCGAAGATCCGCTTCAACATGCACTACCACGCCGTCGGCCATCCGGTGAACGACCAGACGAGTGTCGGCATCATCTTCTACCCGAAGGGTTATGTGCCGAAGCACGTGATCACGACCATCCTCGCGCCCAATCAGGACGACCTCGACATCCCGGCCGGCGCCGACAACGTCCGCAGCGACGCCTATTACAAGATCGACAAGAACGCGCGCCTGGTCGGGTTCATGGCGCACATGCACAACCGCGGCAAGCGCCAGTGCATCGAAGCGATTTACCCGAACATGATGACCGAGCAGTTCAACTGCGTGAACTACGACTTCAACTGGCAGATCGTCTACAACTATGCGGATGATGTGGCGCCGCTGCTGCCGGCGGGGACGATCATCCACGTCACCAGCTGGCACGACAACTCAGTCGCCAACAAATACAATCCGGACCCGCGCAACTGGGTCGGGTTTGGTAATCGCACCACCGACGACATGTCGCGTCACTGGCTGACCTACTACACGATGACCGACAGCGAGTTCGCCGCGGAAGTCGCGGCTCGAAACGCGGCCAGGCCCGCGGTCAACACTGCCGGGCAGCAGTAGCGAGCGCTTCTTGATGATCGATTGGAGCGCGTGGCGACGGCTCACTGTGTTCGGGGTGTTGCTGTGTGCCGCATCGATCGCACCGCACGCCCAGACGCGGTATGCCGTCGGTCAGGATGTCGTGCCCGTGTTCGAAGGATGGGAGCGAAACCCGGACGGATCCTTCAACATGGTGTTCGGCTACATGAACCGGAACTACGAGGAGCCGCTCGACATTCCAGTCGGGCCAAACAACAGCTTCGAGCCGGGCGGTCGCGATCAGGGTCAGCCGACCCATTTTTACAATCGTCGGCAGCAGTTCGTGTTCAAGGTCCGCGTCCCCAAAGACTGGGGCAAGAAGGATCTGGTCTGGACGCTGGTCTCGCGGGGTAAAACCGAGAAGGCGTTCGCTTCGCTCTGGCCGGTCTGGGAACTGGACACCGGTGTCTACCAGGAGAATCGCGGTGGCGCCGGCGAACTCGGCGACGAGGACGAACCGCCGACCGCGAAGCTGGTCGGAGCCGCGTCGAGATCCGTCGCGGTTTCTGAAAAGCTGTCGCTGACGGTGGAAGTCACCGACGATGGACTGCCGCCGCCACGCAAAGGCCGGGCGGCTTCGGCGCCGATTCGCGATTCTGACGGTGCGATCATCAGCGCCGGCCGTGGAGCTGCCGCGACCGCGCCCGCCGGTCCGCGTCGCGAGAGCCCGCTGACGCAGGCGGTCGTGAAACTCGACCCGGGGATGGCGCTCGGCGTGATCTGGGTGGTCTACCGCGGCGATGCCGCGCACGTAACTTTCGACCCGATGAAGGTTGCCGTGAAAGACGGTAAAGCGTCCACGACGGTCCAGTTCAGCGCGCCCGGCACCTACGTTCTTCGTGGCTATGCCGACGACTCGATTTTCCCCGTGCCGGTGGACGTCACCGTGGCCGTGACCGGGAGTGGCACTCGATGACCTTTGCGTCCGTCCTCGTCTTGATCGTCTCGTGGTTGGTGCCATCGCAGGCGCCTGCCGCACCTGCGACGTCGCTCGACTTCGAGGTGTTCAGAACGCAGGTGCAGCCCATTTTTCTCGCCGTCCGCGGCGAGCACGCGCGCTGCATCTCGTGTCACTCACCTGGAGCCGGCCAGTTGCGGCTGCAGCATCTGCCGCCGGGGCAGGCGACGTGGACCGAGGAAGAGTCGCGAAAAAACTTCGACTCGGTGGTGAAGTTGGTGGCGCCGGGCGACCCAACCGCCAGCCGTCTGCTGATGCATCCGCTGGCGGCGTCGGCCGGCGGCGATCCGTTTCATACCGGCGGCAAACACTGGTCGTCGCAGGCCGATCCCGAATGGCAGGTGCTTGCGGCGTGGGTGCGCGGCGGCGCCGCGCGACCGTCGGCCACTACGACTGCCGCCGCGCCGTCACCGTTCTCGTTCGACGTGTATCGAAGCACAGTCGAACCGGTGTTTCTGAAGCCGCGCGCCCCGACCGAAGGCAGCGGCAATGCCTGCTTCCAGTGTCACACCACGATGGCGACACGGATGCGGCTGCAGCCGCTCGCCGCGGGCGCCACCGCGTGGACCGAAGATCAGTCCCGCCAGAACTTCTCGGTGGTCAGCCGTCTCGCGACGCCAGGCGATCCGATGAAGAGCCCTTTGCTCCTTCACCCCCTGGCACAGGACGCTGGCGGCGATCCGACGCACACCGGCGGAAAGTTCTGGGCGTCACAGGACAATCCGGAATGGCAGGCCATCGCCGCATGGGTCCGTTCGGGCAACGCGTCAGCCAGCGCCACCGCATCGTCGGCACCGGTGCTCGATTTCGACTTCTACAAAGTTCGCGTGCAGCCGATCTTCATGGCGCCGCGCGGCGAACACGCGCGGTGCATCTCGTGTCATGGCCCACCGCTCGGCCTGGTACGGCTGGCGCCGGGCGTGACGTCGTGGACTGACGAGGAAACGCGCAAGAACTTCGAGGCGGTCAAACGTCTGGTTGCGCCAGGCGATCCGCTGGCGAGCCGGTTACTGATGCATCCGCTCGCGGCGTCGGCCGGCGGGGATCCGTTTCACACCGGCGGCAAGCACTGGACCTCGCAGAGCGATCCCGAGTGGCAGGTGCTCGCCGCCTGGGTCAAGGGACAGACTCTCAGTTCGGCCGCCAGGTAGCCGAACCGGTCGGCGGCAGACACGCTTGGTCGGATACAGAGGAGACGTCAAATGACGATTGGGAAGTACGCGATGCGCGGTGTTCTGTGCGGGCTGGCGACGACGCTGCTGTTGATTTCGCCGCTGCGAGCGAAGTCACCCGCGCTGCGCATCGTCCAGACCAACTCCGCGGGTACCACCGTCAGCGTGATCGATCCGGCAACCAACAAAGTGGTCGGTGTCATTCACGGAATCGAGGCGAACCACGGCGCCTCCGCCGCGCCGGACGGCAGCAAGCTCTATGTCACCAATGAATCGGGCAGCACGCTCGACGTGGTCGACGCCGTCAGCCTCAAGGTGATCAAGCGAATTCCCTTGTCCGGTCATCCCAACAACGTCGCGATCAGCAAGGACGGCGCGCGCGTCTACGTGGCGGTGGCAGTCGCGCCTGGCGCCGTAGACGTCATCGACACCGCCACGTTGACCAACGCCAAGAGCATCCCGATCAAGGGCGCGGTCCACAATACCTTCATCACGCCTGACGGCAAGTATGTGATTGCCGGGTCGGTCGCCGGCAAGACGCTGACCGTGATCAACCAGAAGACGGAAGAGCCGGAATGGGTGATGACGTTCGAAGGCGGCGTCAGGCCGATTACCTTTGAGAAGAATCCAGACGGATCGACGAAGCGGATGTATGTCCAGATCTCCGAACTCCACGGTTTCGCTGTCGTGGACTTCGCGACGCACAAAGAGATCAATCGCATCACCTTGCCCGACAGCCCCGATCGGGTGAAGAACCTCGATGGCGTACAGGGCTCGCCGTCGCATGGAATCGGCATCACACCGGACGGCAAGACGTTGTGGGCCACCAGTAAGTGGTTCGGCTATGCCTACTGCTATTCGATGCCCGACCTCAAATTCCTCGGCAAGGTGGACGTCGGTCTGGGGCCTGAGTGGCTCACGTTCACGCCAGACGGCAAGAGCATGTACGTCGGCGTCGCCGGCGAAGACCGGACCGCGGTCGTTGACGTCAAGGCCATGAAGCTGGTGACGAAGATTCCGGTCGGCTACACGCCGAAGCGCATCATCACCGCGATGCTCCAGACCGGTGACGAGCACACGACAGCCGACCGTCCCAATCGCTGACGCTCCCAACCTTGTGACACACTCCACCGTCTAAGGCAGGACAGCGGAGGTGTCGATGTTCAAGGACCTGCAGCACGGCGTGCGCACCCTGTTGCGCGACAAAGTCTGGACCGCCGTCGTCATCGTGTCGCTGGCGCTCGGCGTCGGGGCGAACGCGGCATTGTTCAGCGCGGTCAACAGCCTGTTCCTCCGCAAGCTCCCGGTCAGCGACCCCGACTCGCTGGTTCGCCTGAAGTGGGCCGGCAAGAACGACATGGTCACCGACTCGAGCGAGTACGGGTTTTCGAACAAGGACGCGTCGGGCCTGCAGGTGCGGTCGACGTTCTCGTATCCGATGTTCCGCCAGTTCGTCGCCGACAACCAGACGTTGGTGGATCTGTTTGCCTGTGCGCCGTATGGACGGACCAATGTCGTGGTTGCCGGCCAGGCGGAACTCGCGACGACGTTCATCTCGTCGGGCAACTACTACCGCATGCTCGGCCTCACCGCCAATCCCGGACGGACCATCGTGCCCGAAGACGACAGTCCAACCGCGCCTCCGGTCGCCGTGATCAGCAGCAGGTACTGGCACACGCGCTTCGCGAGCGATCCCGGCATTGTCGGCCGCGTGATCCACGTCAACAACGCCCCGATCACGATCGTTGGCGTGATGACGACGCTGTCCGATTCGCAGCAGGCGGTTCGCGACGAACCGGACATCGCCGTGCCGCTCGCGCTGGACTCAGCCTTGACCAACACCGGTCTGCCGCTTCCCGGCGAGCCGGTGCAGCCGCCGCGCCTGCAGCAGCCGACGACCTGGTGGTTGCAGGTGATGGGTCGGCTGAAGCCTGGTGCGACATCGGCCCAGGTCCACGCCAACTTCGACGGGGTATTCCAGCACACGGCGCGATCCGGACTCGATGCCTATCTCGGCACGCTCTCGGCGGAGGGGCGAGCCAATTCCAGGAATCGCAATCGGACCGAGGTGCCGCACCTCAAGGTGGACTCGGGCAGCCGCGGTTTCTACGACGTCAACGTGCAGGACCAGAGTGCGGTCACCATCCTGAGCGTGGTGGTGGTGCTGATTCTGCTGATCGTCTGCGCCAATGTCGCGAATCTGCTGCTGTCACGAGCCGCGACGCGACACCGCGAGATCTCGATAAGGTTGTCGCTGGGCGCCACGCGCGGACGGCTGGTTCGCCAGCTGCTGACCGAGAGCCTGCTGCTGGCGGGAATGGGCGGTGCGCTCGGCGTCCTGATCGGGCGCTGGGGGCAGCAGCTGCTGCCGGGCAACGTCGGTCAACCGGCGCCGCTCGACTGGCGCGTGCTGTCGTTCGTGCTGGTCGTCACCGGTGTGACCGGTCTGGCGTTCGGGATTGCCCCGGCGCTGCGCGCCACTGGCATGAACGTCAACGCGGCGCTCAAAGACAGCAGCCGCTCGGTCGTCGCATCGCGCAGCTTCCTCAGCAAGGCGCTGTTGGTCCTGCAGGTGTCGATTTCGCTGGTCCTGCTGATTGCGGCCGGTCTGTTTCTTCGAACGCTGCAGAACCTGCGCAATGTGGACGTCGGCTTCAACACCCGAAACCTGGTGGTGTTTCGAGTCAACCCGTCGCTCAATCGATACGACGAGGCACACACGAACGCGCTGTATCGGCAGATGCGGGATCGCCTCGATGCCGTCGCCGGAGTGAGGGAGACGGCGATCGCCAACGTCCAGTTGCTGTCGGCGGCGGTCAACTCCACCAGCATCTTCGTCCGCGGCCGTACCTACGCTGACGGTCAGCGCGACTCGATCAATCGCCTGGTGACCTCCGCCAATTTCTTCGAGACGATGGAGATGCCGATTCGTTCGGGGCGCGGCTTCTCCGAGCACGACGATCAGCAGGCGCAGAAGGTGGCGATCATCAACGAGACCGCGGCGCGCCGGTACTTCCCGAACGAGAACCCGATCGGACAGCACATCGGCAACAGCATCGAGAACGCCGGACAGCTGGAAATCGTCGGCGTTCTTCGCGACGCCAAATACGACAGCGTCCGCGACGCCGTGCCGCCGACGCTGTACGTGCCACAGCTGCAAACTCGTGTGCCGAGCGTGGTCTTTCACGTCCGGACCGCGGGCGATCCACTGGCGTCGATTGGCGCGATCCGGGAGACCGTGCGTCAAATCGACCCCAACCTGCCGCTGATGAACATCTCGACGCAGGTCGAGCAGATCGAGAAGCGGCTGGGGCAGGAGCGCGTCTTCGCTCAGGCCTACGCGATGTTCGGCGCGCTGGCGCTGCTGCTGGCGTCAATTGGCCTGTTCGGCCTGATGTCGTACAGCGTCGCCCAGCGCACCAACGAGATCGGCATCCGGATGGCGCTCGGCGCGCAGAGCCGCGACGTCCTGCGTCTGGTGATGGGAGAGTCGATGACGCTGGTGATCGTTGGCGTCATGCTCGGCCTGGTGTCGGCGATTGCCGCCAGCCGTCTCGTCAGCAGCCTCCTGTTCGGCCTGGCGGCGACAGACGGCCTGACCATGACCGCGGCGATGCTCGTCCTCGTCGTAGTGTCCACGATCGCCGGATACATCCCCGCGCGACGGGCCGCGCGCGTCGATCCGCTCGTTGCCCTGCACTACGAGTAGGGCGCGATCTGGTGCGAGCCTGAATATGTGGCGCGGGCCTTTCAGGCCCGCTCTTGCGCGACCCTGAAAGGGTCGCGCCACAGCGAGATGAATGAGTCGCGCCACATCGACATCAAAGGATCGCACTACACCAGAAACCGGTCGTCTCACGCGACTCTGCAGCAGACTGGACCGGCGGCGTGATACGTTCGGGTGATGGTCCGGATTTGGCTGGTGCTGGCGATCGCGTGCACTGCCGCATGCGGCGCCAGGCCGACGCCAGCTGCGCCGTCGCAGCCGTCAACCGACATCGACACGCTCGACTACGTCCTCGGCGACGCATCCACCTGGCCGCGTCGCGATACCCAACGCCAGCACCAGATCGTCGATCTCGCGAAACACGAAGTGTGTTGGGTGAAGTACGGCCGCGCCGACATGTTCGAGTGCTGGCGCTGGGATGACGCGTGGATCTATCACGAGGTGGATCACGCAATCGACGGCGGCGCCGGCACCTCGTATACCTTCTCCGACGGACGGTGGCTGCCGAGACATCTGGCGTCGAATCGCGTCTGGACGCTCGACGTCCGTCGCAACGCGATCACCTGGTGGACGCCGTTATGCGTCGTCGACTCCAGCCGCTCGCACGCGTTCCCTTATCGTCAACGCGCGTGGATCGAACCGGCGCGGGTCATCACCGATGACCTTGGCACACGGGAGATCCTCGTCCTGCAGTATGAGCCGTACGATCCGGCCGGTGGCCCGACCCATCCCGAGCGTTTCACCTTCGCTCGAGGCGCCGGCTGGTTCGCCTGGTCATCCGATCGCGGTCAGGCGTTGTTCGACAGGTTCGGCGGCCGAGCAGTCAACCGCGCTGCAGCGTGCGGTGACGTGTCGACGCCGGTTCGCTGAAGCCGGACGCTACAATTGTGTTTTGTCCTAGAGGAGAACAGCAGTGACCGACGTGCAGCACATCGCCATCGAAGGCGTCCCTAATTCAAGTTACAGCCTGGTGCTTCGCATCCGGCTCCAGAACCGGCCCGGCATGCTCGGCCGGTTGACCACGACGATCGGCGAGGCCGGCGGCAACATCGAAGCGATCGATCTCGTGGACGTCAACCGCGATTCGATCACCCGCGACATGACCGTAAACGCCGCCTCCAGCCGCCACGGCGACGCCATTGTTCAGGCGATCAGCAGCCTCGACGGGATTGACGTGATCCACGCGTCCGACCGCACCTTCCTCATGCACCTCGGCGGCAAGATCGAAGTCGTGTCGAAGGCGCCGCTGAAGACGCGCGCCGATCTGTCGATGGCCTATACGCCGGGTGTGGCGCGGGTCTGCGAAGCCATTCACCAGGATCCCGAGAAACGGTTCACGCTGACCATCAAGAAGAACACCGTGGCCGTGGTCACCGACGGTACGGCCGTGCTCGGCCTTGGCGACATCGGTCCCGCCGCCGCGATGCCGGTGATGGAAGGGAAGGCGATGCTGTTCAAGGAATTCGGCGGCGTCAACGCCTTTCCGATTTGCCTGAGCACCAAGGATCCCGATGAAATCGTCAGGACCGTCAAGCTGATTTCGACCGCATTCGGCGGCATCAACCTCGAAGACATCTCGGCGCCGCGCTGCTTCGAAATCGAGGATCGGCTCAAAGCCGAGCTCGACATTCCAGTGTTTCACGACGACCAGCACGGGACCGCCGTCGTAGTGCTCGCGGCGTTGACTAACGCGTTGAAGATCGTCGGCAAGCACATGAGCGAGATCAAGGTGGTCGTGTCCGGTGTCGGCGCCGCCGGAGTGGCCTGCACGAAGATCATCATGGCCGCGGGCGTCCGGCACGTGATCGGCTGCGACTCGACCGGCGCGATTCATCGCGGCCGGCAGGAGCACATGAACTGGCAGAAAAACTGGTATGCCGAGCACACCAATCCCAACGGCGAGCGCGGTTCCCTGCGTGACGTGATCCGTGGCGCCGACGTTTTCCTGGGACTGTCCGTTCCTGGCGTCATCGGCGTCGACGACATCAGGAGCATGGCGGCGAAGCCGATCGTGTTTGCGATGGCCAACCCCGTTCCCGAGATCATGCCGGAGGCGGCGGGGCCGTACGTTGCCGTCATGGCGACCGGACGATCCGACTACCCGAATCAGATCAACAACGTCTTGTGCTTCCCGGGCATTTTCCGAGGCGCCCTCGCCTGCCGGGCGACGACCATCAACGAGGAGATGAAGCTCGCGGCCGCCAACGCGATCGCCGGCATCATCTCGGACGAGGAACTGCTGCCCGAGTACATCGTGCCGTCGGTGTTCGATCGACGCGTCGCCGAAGCAGTGGCGCGCGACGTCGAGCAGGCCGCGCACCGAACCGGCGTCGCGCGTCGCGCATAGGAGCGGAGCCTCTTAAGAGTGCCTTGAATCACGAAGGCACGAAGACCACGAAGACCACGAAGTGCACGTTGAACATTTCGTACAGCAGACTCTTCGTGACCTTCGTGATCTTCGTGTTTTCGTGATGAATGCAGCAGATTCATGTCCGCGAGCTCTGCGGACTCTACGTTGATCGTCGTGTTGGCTTGACCGCTATGCCGGCGCGGCTTCGACGCTGCCGACGGCACTGGCTACCCGCGTCGGGAACAGCGCGGCCAAATACGTGTAAACGACCGGCGTCAGGTACAGCGTAATCAACTGCGACACGATCAGCCCACCGACGACCGCAAGGCCAAGAGGCCGCCGTCCTTCGCTCCCGACGCCCGAGCTCAGCGCGATCGGAATCGCCCCGAACAGCGCCGCCATCGTCGTCATCATGATCGGACGGAAGCGGATCACGCATCCGTCCAGGATGGCATCGGCCGGCGATCGGCCGTGACGCCGCTCGGCGTCGAGGGCGAAATCGATCTGCATGATGGCATTCTTCTTGACGATGCCGATCAGCATGATGAGGCCGACGAACGAGTAGATGTTCAGCTCGTTGCCGCTGGCCCAGAGGATGACCAGTGCGCCAAGGCCGGCCGCCGGCAGGCCCGACAGGATGGTGATCGGGTGGATGTAGCTCTCGTAGAGCATGCCGAGCACGATGTACACGACCCCGATGGCGACGAACAGCAGCAGACCCAGGTTCTTCATCGAGTCCTCGAACACCTTCGCCGTGCCGTCGAAGCTCGAGGAGATCGTCGGCGGGAGCACGCGCGCCGCGAGTTCGTTGATCTGCGTGACGGCGTTGCCGAGCGCGATGCCAGGCCGTAGCGCGAACGACAGCGTCACCGACGGCAGCTGCCCGGAATGATTGACGGTGAGCGGTCCGACGTCCTCTTTGAAGCTCAGTACCGACTCCAGCGGCACCAGCGCACCGGTGTTGGTCTTGAAGCCGAGTTTCTCGAGCGAATCGGCATGCGCCTGGTACTGCGGATCGAGCTCGAGCAGCACTCGATACTGATTCGTCGGCCCGTAAATGGTCGACGACCATCGCGGCCCGAAGCCGCTGTAAAGCGCGTCCTCGAGCTGTGATGGATCCAGCTTGAGCTGCGCGGCGCGGTCGCGATCGATATGCAGGTTGATGACCGGGCTCTTCATCTGCATGTCGTCGTTGACGTCCTGGATGTCGGCAATCCTGGCCATTTCCGTCTCGAGGCGGCCGGCCCACGTGTAGAGCGCATCCGAGTCGAGGCTGCGCAGCGTGAACTGGTACGTACTGTTGCCGGCGCGGCCGCCGATCTGAATCACCGGTGGAATGGTGACGAATACCTGTGCACCGGGCATCCGGCTGGTCTGGCCGCGAAGCTGCTGCGCCACCTGCACGATCGACAGATTCCGCTCGCTGCGCGCGGAGGTCTGCACCGAGAAGTTCGCGGTGTTCATCGAGCCCTGGCCGCCGCCGCCGGAACTCATCATGAACGTCTTGACCAGCGGGTTCCGGTGCAGGATATCCGCGACCTGTTTGGCGTACTCCATCGTGTCCGTAAACGCCGTGCCTTGAGCGGCACGGACGCTGACGTTCAGTAAATCGATGTCCTGATCCGGAATGAACCCTTTCGGGACCACGCCGGCCATCCAAACCGTCGCCACGAGCACACTGACGCTGATCGCGAGCATCGCCGGCCGATGGCGCAGCACCAGCCGAAGGCTGCGCTCGTATGCGGCGAGCAGGCGATCGAAGGCGCGATCGCACCACGCCGACCAGCGCGGTTGCCTGGCGTGCGAGGTCGCGCGCAGGAATCGCGCGCACAGCATCGGCGTCAGCGTCACCGATACCACTCCCGAGATCAGGATCGCGGTCATGATCGTGACCGCGAACTCGCGGAACAACCTGCCCAGCACTCCAGCCATGAACAGGATCGGGATGAACACGGCGGCCAGCGATACCGTCATCGACAGGATGGTGAAGCCGATTTCGCGCGAGCCCTTGAGCGCGGCCTCGAGCGGCTGCTCTCCACGTTCGATGTGGCGCACGATGTTCTCGAGCATCACGATCGCATCATCCACGATGAAACCGACCGAGAGAATCAGCGCCATCATCGACAGGCTGTCGAGCGTGAAGTGCATCATCTGCATCACGGCGAAGGTGCCGAGAATGGAAAACGGCAGCGCCAGCGCCGGGATCAGCGTCGCCGATGCGTTGCGCAGGAACAGGAAGATCACGGCCACGACGAGGATGAGCGTGATGACCATCGTGGTCTTGATGTCCTGGAAGGCGGCGCGGATGCTTTTCGCGCGTTCGCGCAGCAGCGTCAGGTGCACTGTGGGTGGAAGCTGTGCCTCGAAGGTCGGCAGCAGCGCCTTGATCGTGTCTGTGAGGTCGATGATGTTGCTGCCCGGCTGTCGGCTGACCTGCAATCCGATCGCCCGAGGCCGCCCGAGTTCAGGCGTTTCGATCCACGACGAGGTGCGGTTGTCCTCGACGCTGTCAAGGACAGTTGCGACCTGGTCGAGCCGCACCGGACGCCCGTTCCTGTAGGACAGCACCAGCGATCGAAACGCCGCGGCGTCCATCAACTGGCCGCTGGTCTTGATGTTGAACGTTGCCGCCGATCCGTAGAGCTGCCCGGTTGGCAGGTTGACGTTCCAGTTCTGCAGCGCCGTGCTCACTTCGTTGATGCCGATTCCCTGGGCGCGCAGCTTATTCGGATCGACCTGGACGCGCACCGCGTACTTCTGCGCACCCTGAATCTGCGCCTGCGCGACGCCGCTGACCATCGAGATCCGCGGTCCCACCAGCGTCTCGGCAAAATCGTCGAGCGTGTACATCGGCATCGTCGACGACGTCAGCCAGAGCATCATCAGCGGATCATCCGCCGGGTTGAACTTCTTGAACGACGGCGGCGCCGGCATGCCCGGCGGCAGCAGCGGCATCACCGCCGCGATTGCCGTCTGCACGTCGACAGCGGCGCTGTCGATGTCCCGGTCGAGCGCGAACTGCAGCGTGATGTTGGTGCCGCCGAGCGAACTGCGCGAGGTCATCGAGTCGAGGCCGGCGATGGTCGTGAACTGCCGTTCCAGCGGGCTGGCGACCGCGGACGACATGATGTTCGGATCGCCGCCGGGTAATCCGGCACTGACCGTGATGGTTGGGAAGTCGACGTTCGGCAGGTCGCTGACCGACAGACCCGCGTATGCGAGCATCCCGAAGATTGCGACGCCAGCCATCAGCAGACTGGTCGCGATCGGACGCCGGATGAATATCTCGGAAACGTTCACGAAGACTGGGACGTACGCTAGACGCGGCAGGGCAGAGTGTCAAGCGGCCGCGAGCGACGAGAATGTCGCCCGCGGTTCTTCATCGGTGTGGCGCGACCCTTTCAGGGTCGCGGGAGATCGCGGGCCTGAAAGGCCCGCGCTACAGTCAGCGATTGTCTACCGCGCGTCGGCCCGATCGGTCGTCCCCGTCGCAGACGCCGGCAGGGCGAACGCGAGATACTCGCCCGAGTAATTGCCGCCGCTGATCGCGATGACGATGTACTGCTTGCCGCCGGCTTGATACGTCATCGGCGCGCCGCTCTGCGGAGCAGGCATCCACACCGCGCCGACCTGCGTTCCGTTGGTCTTGTCGTAGGCGCGCAGCATCGCGCCGCGCGGGTGCTCGGGCGTCGTCGTCACCTGCGGATCGCCAAGGACGACGAGCGTTTTGGTGACCATCAGGCCGACACTGCCTTGCTGGCCGGTCTTCGGGATGGTCAGGCCCTTGAGCGCCGGATGATTGCGGACGTTGTCGGGCGTGTCGCCATGCGGCACCTGCCACACGAGATCGCCGCGATCGAGATTGATCGCTGACAGCAATCCGTACGGCGGCTTGACGAGGGTAAGTCCTTCGACGGTCAGGCCGCCGCCTGGAGCTGGCGGCGGAGTCGTCGGTGCGGCTCCGATGGACGCCAGACGCTGCTGGCTGACGCTGACCTTCGGCGCGTCGGCTGCGCTGCCGAAGCCCGGTCCCTCGTTGATCCGGAACTCACGTCCGGCGACGCCAGCGACATAGCGGATGTCGGAAAAACCCTTCGGAGGCTCGACCAGGCCGAGCGGCGAGACGCCGGCGTTCGCGGCCTGCGCGTAGACGGTGTGCGTCTCCGGATCGTACGAGGCGCCGGGCCAGTTGGTGCCACCACCAAGCGTGCCGATCGTCAACGACGCGAGCGGACCGCCGACTTTGCTGACGACGGCCGGCAGGAACATCGGTCCCATGCGGTACTGCTTCACCAACTCGAGCGCCTCGGCGCGCATCTGCGGCGTGAAGTCGATCAGCTCGTCAACGGTGATCGCCTGTCGCGCGTACGCGGGTGGCTTGGTGGGGAATGGCTGCGTCGGCGAGGTTTTCTCACCCGGCACGTCGGACTGCGGAACTGGCCGTTCTTCGATCGGCCAGACCGGCACGCCGGTCACGCGATCGAACACGTAAAGAAATGCTTCCTTGCTCGGCAGCGCGACGGCCTTGATCGCCTTCCCGTTCACGGTGATGTCCGCAAGGATCGGTGCGGACGAGAGGTCGTAGTCCCAGATCGGATGGTGGGCGACCTGGAAGTGCCACTTGCGGACGCCGGTCTTCAGGTCCACGCACACCAGCGTGTCGCCGAACAGGTTGTTGCCGGGACGATGACCGCCGTACTGGTCCGACGTCGGATCTTCGACAGGGAGGTAGGCGAGGCCGAGTTCTTCGTCCACTGTGATCTGGGTCCAGACTCCGGTGTTGCCGTTCTGCGCCCACGACTCGTTTTCCCACGTGTCGTTGCCGAATTCGCCCGGTCGCGGAATGGTGTTGAACGTCCAGATCAGTTTGCCGGTCCGCACGTCGAAGGCGCGCACCAGGCCCTTGGTGTTGTTGTGGGTGATGACCTGCGTGCCCTCTTTGAACGAGGAGCCGACGATGATGGTGTCTTTGACCACGGTCGGCGTAGCGTGCAATCCGATCTCGCCGGTTTCGAGATCGATCTGCTGGCCTTTGCCGAACACCGCGCCTTTCTTCAGATCGACGACGCCGCCGTCGCCGAAGGTCGGGACCATCGCGCCGTTCTTCGCGTTCAACGCGATCAGGCGGTAGCCGGGCGTGACGTACAGGATCCGTTCGTCACCCTTGCCGTCGGTCCAGTACGACACGCCGCGGCCCGAGAGCTGACGCGGCGCGATCGCCGCACGGTTGCCCTCGCGGTAACTGTGCGACCAGATCAGCTCGCCGGTTCTGCCGTCGAGCGCCACGACCGATCGCCGCGTGCCGGCGGTGGTGTACAGGATGCCGCGAATCGCCAGCGGTGTGCCTTCGAGCTTGAACTCGGGGCGCGTGCCGAGGTTGTCGGTCTTGAACCGCCAGGCGACCTCGAGCTGATTGAAGTTGGATCCCTTGATTTGATCGAGCGGCGAATACTTCGAGCCCTTGACGTCGGCGGTGTACGCGATCCAGTCACCGTTCTTCGTGCTTGGAACGCCCGCGGGCTGGGCACCGACCGACCACCACGTGAGACCGATTGCCACCGCCGCCGCCGCCGGGACCAATCTTCGAATCATCCTGGTCATCGTTGACTCCGTTCGGTTACTTTTTCTTCGCGGGTGTCGCGGCGGCCGGCTTGGCCTCGATTTCGGTCGCGACCATCTTGTAGTAGACGGTCACCTTGTCGCCGACTTTGGCTGTTCCTTTGGTGTCCTTGTCGCTCGAAAACGTCCACGTTTCCGTCGCGCTTTTTTGAACGGTCATGGTTCCGGCGTCGTTGGTCTTGACCGTGCCGGTGAACTGGTAAGCCTTGGCGGCGGCGCTCATTCCGGCTGAAAACCCGAGTGCGAGAGTCACTGTCAAAATGGTCAGTATCCAGACAAATCGCTTCATTACACACCTCTTAGCGTGGTCACAGTCCGAGTTTGGTGGGGCACAGTCTAGAGCGTTTTGACAGGGCGTGCCACGCCAAATCACACCTCATCGATTTTGCGTTCGGCGCATCTCGGCTGTGCCAGAATTCGTGCCCATGAAGTCACTATTTCGCCCGGCGACGATGCTGATCCCCCTGGTTATCGGCGTGATCACGTTGGGTGCGATGGTCGCGCCGGCCCACGCCCAGACGCCGAAGCCGCCGGTCAAGAAGGCGCCGGCGAAGCCACCGGCCAAGGCGCCCGCGAAAACTCCAGACGCGGCGCCGCCACCCGCGCCCAAGCCGCCACCGCCGACCGACGTGACGATCGAGTCGACCTACACGACCGGCGACAAGACCGCGACGAGCGTGGCATCGATTAAGGGGGAGCGCCGCCGCATCGAGTACGGCAACGATCTCGTCACGCTGCAACAGTGCGACGCCAAGCAGACCCTGGAGTTGAACGGCAAGACGCTGACCTACCTCGCCACGCCGTTCGAGGATCCATCTGCGCCGCTGCCGCCTGCGCCGGCCAACAGCAAGGGCGGACAGATTACCTACACCACGACCGTCACCGATACCGGCGAGAAGAAAGACATGTTCGGCTATCCTGCCCGTCACCTGATCACGGTGGTGACCAAGGAGGCCAGTGCCACGGCCTGCAACAAGAAGCCGGAAAAGATCGAGACCGACGGTTGGTACGTCGACTTCCCGGAAGCGCTGTCGTGCACCGGCGTGCGTCAGACCGCTGCCCGCGTCGAGATCGATCCGAAAACAAACTGTCGCGACGAGGTGCACTTCGTCCGAGCCGCCACGCCCGTGGTCGGTTACCCGGTGACGTACACGATGACGGCGACTGGCGGGACCGAGAAGCCGGCGGTTACGACGCTCGAAACCACCTCGCTGAAAACGCTGACCATACCCCCGTCATCGTTTGAATTGCCCGACGGCTACCTCGAAGTGAAGAACGCCACCCAGTTGATGGCCGATCACCGCCCTGGCGAGATCGTCGCGAAAAAGCCGGGTGTGATTCGTGTCGGCGTCGTCGTGATCAGCAACAAGACCGATCAGCCGTTCGACGCCGCGCGCATGAGCGAAGCCCTGGGCGAGTCGCTCAGCACGTCGGATTTCGACATCGTGGCCCTCTCCGGCGGCACGCCGGCGGCACTGACGGCCGACGCGAAGAGCAAGGAGTGCGACTTCGTGCTCGAGACCAACGTCACCGAGTTGAAGAAGCCCGGCAAGAGCGTGCTGGGCAAAATCTCCGGCACGTCCAGCGACCAGATCAGCGCGAAGGTGGACTACACGCTGGTATCACCGGGTCTGACCAAGGCAGCGCTGACCGGTTCGGAGCGCAGCGGCACGTCTACGTTGCAGACAGCCGTCGGTGCCGCCAAACGGGTGGCGCAAATCGTGGCGCCGCTGCTCCTGGCGCAGTACAGCTTCATCGGCACATTCTCGGCGATGAACGGCGGTGCGTCGGCGGCAGCGCTCGGTCAGACGTCGGATCCGGTGCTGAACAACGTCTACAAGCTCCTCGACCGCGCGTCTGGAAAGAACCAGGAGAGCTATTCGACCGAAGAGGCGGCCCTGGCCGCGGCGATGGAGAAGGAAGTAGCCGCGGTGTTCGCCGAGATGCAGAAGCGCAAGAAGTAATGACCGCGCTGGCGGATTCGATCAGAAAGGGTGTGCCGGCGATCAGCGTGGCCAACGTCGCGGCGTCGCTCGATTGGTATGCGTCGATCGGCTTCACCGAGGTCGATCGCTTCGATGATGACGGCTGCGTCAACTGGGGCATGGTGAGGTTCGGCAACGCGGAACTGGGCCTGGTGCCCGGGTCCGCTGGACCTCGGAGCGGAAACGGTCTGCCGAGGCCGTCAGCTTCTGGGGCACGTGACGCGAGCCTGTGGTTTTACACCGACGCGATCGAGCCGCTGCACCAGTTCTTCAAGTCGAAGCCGGTCGAATTCGTCGAGGAACTCTACGATCCGTTTTACGGCGGCCGCCAGTTCAGCGTGCGCGATCCCGACGGCTACGTCCTGATCTTCCTTCAGCCGGCGTGATCGCGACCGCCTCCGCTACCGCTCCTCGCCTCTACTTGTGGTTCGCCGCTTCGGCGGCGAGCTTCAACTCCGCGTTCGCCTGATCGAGCAATCCCTTCGCTTTCGCGGCGTGGCCGTTCATGTCCCACTCGTTGGCCTGCTGCGCCGCCGTGATCTTGTTGAAGGCCTGCTCCACGAAGCGCTGCGCCGCGGCGATGTTCGGATGCTTCTTCGCGCTGACATTTTCCGGCGGTCGCTGCGCGAGCGCCGTTGCTGCGACGAACAGACTGAATCCCAGGCTGACGATGACGCCGATTTTCATGAATCCTCCCTGTGGTGAAGCTCGGGAATCTTAGACCGGCGTCGCGTTAAAAAGACACATGGAGACACGCCCGGCGCTGTCACAGAGCCCGCATATAATCCGAACCAGTCGCGAATCAAGGGCGTTCGTCGGATCAGATGAACATTTCGGAAATCTTTATTCGTCGCCCCATCGCTACCAGCCTGATCATGGCGGCGATCGCCTTGTTCGGCGTCCTCGCGTACCGCTCGCTCGCGGTCAGCGACCTTCCCAACATCGACTACCCGACGCTGAACGTCAGCGCGTCGCTGCCAGGCGCCGACCCGGCCACGATGGCTTCGTCGATTGCGAGCCCGCTCGAGCGTCAGTTCACCACCATCGCCGGGCTCGACTCGATGACCTCGTCGAGCAACAACGGCAGCACCAACGTCACCCTGCAGTTCGATCTCAATCGCGATCTGGACAGCGCCGCCGTCGACGTGCAGACCGCGATCGCGGAGGTGATGCCGCTGCTGCCGCAGGGCATGCCCTCGGCGCCGTCGTTTCGCAAGTACAACCCCGCCGACCAGGCGATGCTGCTGCTCTGGCTGAACTCGAAGACGGTCGGGCGATCGGCGATCGACGACTACGCCGAAACCCTGATGGCGCCGACGATCTCGATGGTCAACGGCGTCGCCCAGGTCGGGATCATGGGCGCGCAGAAGTTCGCGGTTCGCGTCCAGGTGGATCCGGAGAAGCTGCGGGCCCAGCAGATCGGCATCAACGAGATCGACTCGGCGCTGCAGAACTGGAACGTCAACCTCCCGACCGGACAGCTGTTCGCGGCGCAGCGAACGTTCAACATCAAGGCCAGCGGCCAGTTGATGAACGCCGAAGCCTTCAGGCCGCTGATTGTCGCCTACCGCCATGGCGCGCCGGTGCGGCTCGAGCAGCTCGCCCACGTCATCGACAGCGTCGAGGACGACAAGACCGCGTCGTGGCTGTGGATGAAGGACGACCTGCGGGTGCCGACCATCGGCCTGCAGATCATGCGGCAGCCGGGCAGCAACACCATCGAGGTGACCGACGACATCAAGCGGCAGTTGCCGATGTTCAATTCGCGCCTGCCGCCGGCGGTCCACCTCACCCTGATGCGTGATCGCGCGGTCTGGATCCGCGGCGCCTTCCGCGACATCCAGGTGACGCTGCTGATCACGCTGGTGCTGGTGGTCGCCGTGATCTTCGTCTTCCTGCGCAACGCCTGGGCGACGATCATCCCGGCCCTGGCGGTCCCGTTCTCGCTGCTCGGCGCCTGCGCGGTCATGGCGCTGTTCAACTTCAGCCTCGACAACCTGTCGATGATGGCGCTGATCCTCTCGATCGGCTTCGTCGTCGACGATGCGATCGTGATGCTCGAGAACATCGTGCGCCACGTCGAGAAAGGCGAGACGCCGCTCGAGGCGGCGCTGAAGGGTTCGAAGGAGATCGGCTTCACCATCGTCTCGATGACGCTGTCGCTGGCGGCGGTGTTCATTCCGCTGCTGTTCCTGACCGGCATTCTGGGACGGCTGTTCCGCGAGTTCGCGGTCACGATTACCGCGGCGATTCTGATCTCGGGGGTGGTGTCGGTGACGTTGACGCCGATGCTGTGCAGCCGCTTCCTGAGCGCAAAGAAGCACGACGCGAAGGGGCCGTCGCTCGAGGAACGGCTGTTCGCGCGGCTGCTGGCCCTCTACGAGCGCAGCCTCGGCTGGGTGCTGCGCCATCGTCCGATCATGCTGGTCGGGTTCGCAGCGGTGTTCGCGGCGACGGTGATGATGTTCCAGGTGGTGCCCAAGGGGTTCATTCCAGACGTGGACGCCGACTGGCTGATGATGAACCTCCGCGCGGCGCAGGGCACCTCGTATGACGAGATGACCAAGGGCGCGCTGGCGGTGTCGGAGATTCTGCACGCCAACCCCTACGTGACCGCAGTGATGCTCAGCGCGGGCGGCGGCGGTGGCGCGATGAACACCGCGCGCGAAATCATTCAGTTGACGCCGCGCGCCGAGCGGCCGTTTTCGGCGGCGCAAATCGCGCAGCAGATGCGCGCGCAGGTCAGCCGGTTTCCCGGCTTCCAGGCGTTCGTGATCGTGCCGCCGACCATTCAGATCGGCGGCCGTTCGGGCAACGGGTCGTACCAGTTCACGGTGCAGAGCATCGATCCGGATCAGCTGTACAGCTGGGCGGGCCGCCTCGAGGCGGAGATGGCCAAGCTGCCGCAGATCCAGGACGTCACCGACGACATGCAGATGAAGAGTCCACGCGTCGATCTCGTGATCGACCGCGACAAGGCCGCGGCGCTGCAACTGGACGCCGCGCAGTTGTCGAACACGCTGTACAGCGGCTTTGGACCACGGTGGTCGTCAACCATCTACGGTACCGACAATCAATACCGAGTCCTGCTCGAACTCGATCCGAAATACCAGCAGCACGTCGATGCGCTCGAAAGCATCGGCTTCAAGGCGCCGAACGGGGCGTGGATTCCGCTGCAGTCGGTGGCGAAATTCAAGGAGAGCGTCGGCCCTCAGACGATCAATCATTCCGGGCAGCTGCCGTCGGTGAGCCTGTCGTTCGGTCTGCGGCCCGGCGTCGCCCTCGGCACGGCCGTGGACGCCGTCAACCAGCTCGCCGCGACGGTCCTGCCGGCGACGGTGACGGCTCGCTTCGAAGGCACGGCCCAGGCGTTCCAGCAGTCCATGACCAATCTCCCTCTGCTGCTGTTCATCGCCATCGGCGTCGTCTACATCGTGCTCGGCATTCTGTACGAGAGCTACATTCACCCGATCACGATTCTCTCGGGCCTGCCCACCGCCGGACTCGGCGCGCTGGTGACGTTGTGGGCGTTCGGTCACGAACTGAACGTCTACGGCTTCGTCGGCCTGATCATGCTGATCGGCATCGTCAAGAAGAACGCGATCATGCAGATCGACTTCGCGCTCGAAGCCGAGCGGGTCCACGGCAAGTCGCCGGCCGACGCCATCTACGAGGGCTGCGTGATCCGGTTCCGGCCGATCATGATGACGACGATGGCGGCGCTGTTCGGGGCGTTGCCGATTGCGCTGGCGGCGGGATCGGGCGGCGAGGCGTGGCGGCCGCTGGGCCTGGCGATTGTCGGAGGGCTGCTGGTGTCGCAGTTGATTACGTTGTACCTGACCCCGGTGGTCTACACCTACATGGCGGCGATGTTCTCGACCAGGCGAATCGCGCGGGTGGTTGCCGTCGCGCGCTGAACGCTGTCGTTCAGCAACTTGTAGTGTCTGCCTTGAGGCGGACTTCTGAGGCCGGCTGAAGCCGGCCACTACGCCGCAGCGCTGAAGCCGGCGACCGCGCTCGCGCGATGCGCCGCTACGTTGCCTGGAGTTCGACGAGGATCGTATTCAGGCGGTAGTAGAGGTCAGCGCTGAAACGCTGGGCGCAGACCTTCTGGAACAGCGGGTCGGAGCTGAGCGCAATCACCTGCGTATCAGCATTCCGGGGCTCGCTCATCCACCGCAGCAGGCGGAGTTGTCCGGCTTCGTCGAGCATCTCGACATCCGTCAGCAGCAGCGTGCGCCCTTCGAGGAAGAGCGGCGAAGAACAGGAAACCACCCTGACCGGCTCGCGCAGCTCGGAGCGGGCGGTGCCGGCAAACGCGGCGAGTGCGGCGTCCGGCCCGGTCACCATCACGTTCAGGCCCGTGCGCAGGAGTTTTCGCCAATCGTCCAGCGGTGCGAGACGGAAGCCCGTACTCAGTTGATGTCGCCGTAAGATTTCTGAATCGGTCTGCATACTTAAATCACCTACCACGAAGAAGTCCCGCGCGGGTGAGACTAAACTCTTCGCACAGAGTATACGACGCTCGCAGCCGCGCGAAGTAAATGATGTGTGAAAAGGCAAATGATGTGTGAAAGGGATCTCGGCCATCTGGCGTATCATCTGAATGCTTCATGCGTCTCTCGACACTCTTGTGAGCGCCTTCGCCCTTCGCCCGCGTCTACTGATCGTGGAGCCGGACCCCGAACGGGGTGCCGCATTGCGTCAGGCTGCCGGATTCGTCGAGGCCGACGTGTGTCTGTCGTTTCAGGCGGCGCGATCGTGCGTGGAATCGAACACGTATTCGCTGCTGGTCACGAATGTACGGCTCAAAGCGTATAACGGTGTGCACCTCGCGTATCTGACCAAGCGCGCGCAGTCCCGTACACATGTTGTGGTCTACGACGAACGTACCGATCTGGGGTTAGCGCGCGAAATTCAGAACGCCGGCGCCTTTTATGACCTGGCGCAGCGGCTGCTGGTGACGTTGCCCGCCTATATCGATGCGCCGCTGCCGGACGCCGATCGCCGGCAGCCCGGATCGTACGACCGCCGCTCCTCGCGGCGAGGGGGACGCCGGCGCTGGGATTCCCACTCGCTGGTTTCGCAGCCCGTGCCGGAGCCGCTCTCGCGGACCTGAGTCCATCTTCACCACGACACGGCTGGCGCGCGTCCCTTGTGCGCCATCACCACCACCGTATTGAGCCGGTAGAACAGCCCCTCCAGAAACCGCCCTTCGGCGATCAGGTCCGGCAGCCGGGCATCGGTGACCGACACGATCTGCACGGTTCTTCCCTCACGAGAGAGCCAATCGAGCAGCGTAATCTGCTGGCCGATGGTGAGGTGATCGATGTTGCCCAGGACGAGGGTGCTGTCGCCAGCCAGCGGGAGATCGAGGCGTCCGGGAAAGCGGCACACCCGAAACGGCGGGCGGCAGACCACGGTCAGGCGATCGAGCACCGATTCCAGCGTGGCCCCTTTGTTCATGATCAGGAGGTTTGGCCGGCGGCTGTGCGCCGTCAGCAGCTGCAGCAGCGCCATCTCCGAAAACGAGACCGTCTCAGGCGAAGTCATTGCGAGCATGCCTCCCGCTCCCTCTTGCGCCGTTGCGCACCTAATTGGTGCAGGAAGATGCCCAGTCGTTACAGCACGCACGCAAACGGACGAGCCGGCTTGTAACGATTCCGAATCGGCTGTCACCAGCTTGATGTGCGGGGGTTGCGGAGGCCGGACGGCGCGCTCTACCATAGCTGGCCTTGTCCCGATTGCCGCGCTACGAGTTCGACCGCGCCTACCTGGAGCGGTTGATCGCCGGGGATCCGGACACCGAACGGCACTTCACGAGCTACTTCGGCGACCTGCTCACGTTGAAGCTGCGTTCCCGGTTCCGGTCCCGCGAACAGATCGACGACGCCAAGCAGGAAACCTTTGCGCGGGTGTTCACCTCACTCAGGCGCAAGGCGGGGGTCAAGTCCCCGGAAGCCCTCGGCGCCTTCGTCAACTCGGTCTGCAACAACGTCGTGTTCGAGATGTACCGGTCGGGGGCCAGGGCCCAGCCTTTGGAGGACGAGTTCGATGCAGCCGACGAGCGTCAACCCAATGCGGAAACGGCCGTCGCCGCCGGCGAGGATCGCGAACGGGTCAGGGCGGCGCTGGTCGGGTTGCCGCCGAAGGAGCGGGAACTCTTGACCTGGCTGTTTTTCGAGGAGCGCGACAAGGACCAGATTTGCCGCGACCTGAAGATCGACCGCGACTATCTGCGGGTCCTGCTGCACCGCGCCAAGAACCGCTTTCGGGAACGTTTCACGCAGGAGTTTACGGAGTAGCCATATGGATCATCCCCAAGCCGTCGAAACGCTGGCGATGGAGCGCTACCTGTTGCGGGAAATGAACGACGCCGAGCGTGATGCGTTCGAGGATCACTACTTCTCGTGTGTCGAGTGCGCCGAGGACGCCAGAGCCGCAGCGATGATGCAGGACGGCGCCGCCGCCGGGTTCGCTCGGGCGCGCGAGGTGGTTTCGATTGGCGATCGCACGAAGGTCGCCGCGTTCCGGCCGAAGAGCACCGGCTGGCGCAGTTCGATCGCGTTGCCCTGGGCCGCGGCGGCGCTGCTGGCCGTTGGTCTTGGTTATCAAACACTCGAAGGGCCCTTCGGAGCGGCCCGTTCCACGACACTGACCGGTGCGGTCGCCCTCGCGCCGGCGACCCTGCGCCCGGCCAGCCGGGGTGAGGAAGCGGTAGTGACGCCGGGGCCGGGTGGCGTGCTGACGCTCGCCGTTGATCTCGGCGCGACTCAATACGTGGGCGGCGTCGCCTACGAGCTAAGCTCAGCCGATGGCCGCGTGGTCGCGTCGGGAGCCGCCCCTACGCCAGTGGCCGGCGCGGCCCTGCTGTTAATGATGCCCGCTCAGGCTGTCTCAAGCGACAGCCATTACGTTCTGACCCTTCACGATTCCACGTCGCGGACCTTGACGCCGCAGACTTACCGATTTAGGGTTAGGACTCCCTAGACGCGACAGGCCCGTCAGCTTTCACACTCTATGGATCATCCACTGCGCTACGCGTTCCACAGCCACGCCGCCGCGTTCGGCGGTCAGATAGTCCGGCCGAAGAACTTGGTGCTCGAAGCCGGCGGCGCCAGCGCCCTGGTCGTCACCGGCGGGCGCTGCGTCAGCGAACTCGGTCCGACCCGCATCGATGAGTTCTTCGAGGTCCAGAGCGCGAAGACCTTCGCAGAAGGGCTGTACGAGGATCCCAAGAAGTTCATCGAGGTCACTCAACATCGTCGAGAGGAACAGACACTCACCGCGGTGTCGACGGCGCGCGCCGAGGTGAACGGGCTGTCCATCGGCCGCAAACCGCGCCTGACGATCGGCCGCATCCGCGCGGAACTCACGAACAGGAGCGCGGGCCACAGCGGCCAGCCATCGATCACAATCGGGGCGGACACCATCATTGACGGTATCTCGATCGATGGTTTTCGGCTGAAGGTGACGCTCGAGCTCGGCCCGTTCTGCGAGAACGACACGCACGCCAAGGTGCTCGCCGCCGCCGACGATCCGAAGTTCGTCGCGAAATCAGGCGAGCGACTGTTCATGTCGAAGCGATTCGGTGGGGCGACGACGCGTAAGGGAGCGACGCCGGAGAAACCGGCGTTCCGCAAACTGATTCGTTCGGGAGCGACCATTTACGCGACGATCGTGAAATCCATTGTCTGGGACGGCAAGCCCTTCCCGAAGTCTGAGATTCACGACAACATGGTCATCCTGCCTGACTTCGGTCGGGTGTTCTTCGGCGAACTTCTGATCTCGGAGTACTCGCGCCGGCTGACCATGGCGCGTATGGCGATGGGCTCCGACGCCGGCGGGAGCGCCAGTGCCGGTGACGTCGAAAGCAACGGCAGCTGGTCGCCCTGATTTCCAGGCGTTTCGCATGCGCCTGCGTACGATCCTGCTATTGATCTTGTTGCTTCCGGCCTGCGGCCGCTCTCCTCACCAGTTTGAAAAGGAATACCAACAGGCGCGTCACGCGATCTGGCTCGGCGATTTTGCTGAAGCGGAAAAGATCGCTCGTGGCGCGCTTTCGCGTACCTCTACGGGCGCGAACCCTGATTGGTACTGGCGCTTCCGGCTGCTCTCCGGTGAAATCTCGGTGCTGAATCGAGACTTCGCCGCGGCTGACACAGTGGTGAAAGCCGCGATTCCACCAGGTGCCGATCTACGACCGGCTCCACGCCCTTCAGAAACTTCTCGAGGCGAAACTTCAAATCGAGCAGGGACACATCCGCAACGGGCACGAGACGCTCTCGGCCGCCAGGCAAATCGCCGCAGGGGACCCCGAGACGGCACTCGAGATCGACCGGCTCGACGGCCAATCGCTGCTTCGCCTCGGTCAGGTGAAAGAAGGCGACGCCCTGCTGCATCAGGTAATGTCGGCAGCGGCCGCTGCCTCGGATCGGTATCACGAGGCGACCTCGGCGAACGATCTCGGGCGCGGTTTGATGCTCCGCAACCGCTACGACGAAGCGCTGCCATATTTTGAGCGAGTCATGGCGATGCAGGACATTCGCGACTACAGCATCTATGCAGTTTCCTCTCACAACGCCGGCATTTGCTATCAGCGTCTCGGACAGTTCGACAAGGCGATGGTGGTCGAAGAGCGGGCGGTGGCCGCCCAGGAGCTGCGAGGCAAGCGCGAATACTTCGTACAGGCCCTTGGAGAGATGGGCAACCTGTATGCGTTGCGCGGTGAACCCGATCGCGCCGTTCCATTTCTCCAACGCGCATTCAACACGGCGTTGGCGGCCAATCTTTCGTCAGATGCGGCTCGCCTGGCCGGGAACCTATCCAGCGTCGAGGGTGATTTGCGCCGATGGGACGCCGCCGAGCAGCATAACCAGGAGGCACAGCGCCTGTGGCTGAAGGATCACAAGGAGCCGTCCGCTTACCACCTGCTCAACCGCGCTGTGATTGCCAAGGGACGCGGCCAATTGGACGAGGCGGCGGATGTACTTTCGAAGATCATCGCGACACCGAACCTGCCTCCCTCAGTGCTCTGGGATGCACATTTCGATCTCGCGAATGTGGAATTGACGCGCCGTCAACCCGCTCGCGCAACCAAGGAGTTCGACGCGGCACTGCACGTTATCGAAACGACTCGCGCCGGACTGATTCGCACTGACGACAAGATTCAGTATCTGACCCGTTTAATCTCGTTTTATCAGTCATACGTCTCGGCCCTCGTCGCGGAAGGCCAGGTCGCAAAAGCGCTCGAGATCGCGGACTCAAGCCGTGGGCAGCTGCTGGCAGAGCGGGAAGCGACCGCGGCGCCACTGCGCTCAGGCGTGCCAGCGTTCCAGCGGGTCGCTCGCGACTCCGGCGCGGTGCTGCTTTCGTACTGGCTGACTCCCGGCGAGTCGTACCTGTGGGTTGTGGCGCCGAGTCGGGCTGCATCTGATTACCCTGCCCGGCGCTGGTGAAATCGACGCGCTGGTTCGACAGCACCAAGCCGTCATTGCGGATGCGATGAGCCACCCACTTGCGGCGCTCAACATGCCCGGCGACAAGCTGTACGAGATGCTGGTCAAGCCGGCCGCTCAGTGGATTCCGAAAGACGCCCGCGTCATCGTCGTTCCTGACGGATCGCTTCACGAAATCAACTTCGAGACACTCACGGTTCCGGCGGCGACGCACCGACTACTGGATCGACGATGTCCAGGTCGAACTGGCGCCGTCGCTGGGGGCACTTACGGCGCTGGGATTGCCGATCGAGAAGGGCGCCGCGCGCCTGCTACTGGTCGGCAACGCTGCCGGCCATGCGCCGGACTTTCCGAAGCTCGCGCATGCGGCAGCCGAGATGTCGAACATCGCTTCGCACTTCGGCGCTGAGGCGGTGACGACGCTCGACGGCGACCGGGCATCGCCGGCCGGTTATGCCGGTGCGAAGCCCGAACAGTTCGCCTACGTACACTTCACGGCGCACGCCGCCACCAACCGCGAGTCTCCACTCGATTCCGTCGTCGTGTTGTCCGGGCCGGAGGATCGTTACAAGCTGTACGCGCGGACGGTCGCAGCCTTGCCGCTTCGCGCCCGACTGGTGACGATCTCCGCCTGCCGGAGCGCCGGCGACAAGGCGTATACCGGCGAAGGATTGGTGGGTTTCTCCTGGGCGTTTCTCAAGGCCGGCGCCCACAATGTCGTGGCGGGCTTGTGGGACGTGGACGACAGCACCACGCCGCAGTTGATGGATCGCTTCTATGCCGGCATCGCCGCAGGCCACGCGCCAGGCCGTGCGCTGCGCGACGCGAAGCGCGCCATGATCGCCGACGGCGGTGCCTCGGCCGCGCCGTATCGGTGGGCGGCGCTCGAACTGTTCACCGCGTCGCTTCAGTGAACAGAAAACACGACGATCAACACAGAGATCGCGGAGACCACAGAGATGGTTCCGTTCTTATGAAGTAGCGCGGGCCCTTTCAGGCCCGCATTTCACCCGACCCTGAAAGGGTCGCGCCACACGCTGTCCGACATCCGCGCTAGTGTCGTGTACTTGACGACTGGCTCGGCATCGGCGGCCCGTTTTTCACCGTGCGATCGAAGAACTCCTCCATCCGCCTCCACGCGTCGCGCAGGACGATGTCGCGCCGGAAGAAGTGAATCTCGCCGGGATAGATTTGCGACTCGAACGGCTTACCCAGCTTGATCAGCACGTCGAACAGCCGCAGCGAATCGGCGAACGATACGTTGCGATCGTTGGTGCCGTGCAGGATCAATAGCGGCCGCACCAGCTTGTCCATGTGCTGAATCGGCGCCGAGATGTCGTAAATCTCCGGATTCTGCACCGGCGTCCCGAGCCGCGGCGTGGTGTAGCCGGATCCATAGGTCGCCCAGTCGACGACACCCGCGACGTCCACGCCGGCGCGCCACAGCGTCGGATCGACAGTCATCGCCTGCAGTGTCAGGAATCCGCCGTAGCTGAGGCCGAATACGCCGATCCGATCGGGATCCACGTAGCTCAGGGTTTTCAGATAGTCGGCGCCTGATGCGACGTCCGCCGTGTCGTTGACGCCGACGCCCATGTAGACCCCGGTGGACCAGTCGCGGCTGTAGCCGGAACTGCCGCGATAGTCAGGCGTCAGAATCACGTAGCCCTGCTGCGCGAAGTACTGACAGAGCGAGTAGTACATCCGGTAGCTGCCCGGATGCCAGCCGAGAAAGTTCTGATCCGATCCGGAGCCGTGAATCCAGACCAGCGCCGGATGCTTCTTGCTGCGATCGATGGTCTTCGAGACCATCAACGACGCGGGTACCGGCGCCTTGTCGAGGCGACTCGGGTACGACACCAGCACCGGCGGCGTGAGATCGGCTTTGTCGAGGCCAGCCGGCATCGAATCGCTCAACCGCACGAAACGTGACTGCGGTCGCGCCGCGACGGTGTAGAGATCGAGCGCGTTTTCGACGTCGGTGCGGTGAAAGACAAGGCTGGCGCCATCAGGAGAGAACGACGGGTCGTAGTTGACGCCGTGCTCGGTGACGATCGGCTCGCTCTTGCCGCTGGCCACGTCCACGATGTCGACGAAGCGCTCCATCTGATTACCGTCAACGCTGCGGTGATAGGCGATTTTCCGGCTGTCGGTGGACCATGCGCCGAGCCCGGCGAGATGCTTGCCGGTGGTCAACTGCTTCGCCTGCGACTCGGAGGTGGCGGTCACCGGCATCACGTAGACGTGAATCCAGCCGCTGCGGTCGCTGATGAAGGCGACCGACTTGCCGTCGGGCGAGACCATCACCTTCGAGTCGCGTCCGGTCGGCGAGAACCAGCGCTCGTCATGATCGCGCCACAGAACCCGGACGCCGGTGGCGAGGTTCCACACTTTGATCTCGCGGGTCTTGCCACTGGCCGAGTCCTCGGACCAGAGCACCGATCCGTCCGCGGTGAATTGCACTGTGCGCGGGTTACCCACCGCCGGTATCCAGGAAATGTCGCCGCCGTAGACCGACACGACGCCGAGCCGTCGCTCGGTCGCGCCGCCGGCCACGACGCCGTTGCTGTTGCCGATGATGCGCGTGCGATCGCCGTTGAACGGCAGGAGTCCTGGATCCGCGGGAAGCCCGCCGCCGCCGGAGATGAACGCGATCCACTCGCCGTCGGCGGAGAACACCGGATTCGATGCGGTTGCGGGATTCAGTCCGGTCACCGGCCGCTGCGTCTGCTTCTCGAGCGAGGCGGCCCAGATCTGCCCGCCACGCGTGAAGGCGATGACCTTTCGATCGGGCGACAGCGTGAAGTTCGCGGCGTCCGCGAGCCCGCCCGGCATACGCGCCGGCTTTGCCGCGGTGGGCGACACGGTCCACAGCACGCCGTTTCTCGAGAACAGAATCTCGTTCGGCGACACCCAGGCGAACGCTGAAATGTCCGACGTCCTGATGTCGGGATCGACGGGGAAGTCGGTCAGCGCCGCCGGCTTCTGTCCAGGCGTGACGACGAACAGATCCTGTTTGCCCCAGGCGTCCCACAGAAACGCGACCATTTTGCCGTCGGGCGACCACGCCGGCGCCGACGGATATTTGATCTGCGAGATGCGCTCGATGGTGATGCTGCCACGAGGTGAATCGGCTGCGATCGGGGTGGCAAGAGAGAGGCAGATAAGAGTGCAGATGAAAAAGGATGGAAACTTCATGGCCGATGATAACCGGAGTCGGCGCGCACGAACGCCCGGCTGACGGCTGGCGCTAACTGTTTTCGAAGAGTCCGAGCTGCCCGCGGCGAGGCTTTGGCCGGTTCTGCGGCCGGTCGTCGAAGACGGTCCGGCCGTTCAACGACTTGGAGATCCGATGTTCGTGCCGCAGCGTTTCGTCGAAGTCGGCTTCGGGCGAACGCCGGGCTTCGACCGTGCGCACGTAGCGGTCGAGTCGTGCCATGCCGTCGATTTTGTCGGCGTCCCCCAGCCGCGCCGCCTCGAGGCTGCGACGGAGGAATCCCAGCGACTCGTCATAGGTCGTCAGCGGCACCGGGAACGGATGTCCGTCCTTGCCGCCGTGCGCGAACGAAAAGCGCGCGGGATCCTCGAACCGGCTCGGTGCGCCGTGGACGACCTCGGCGATCAGCGCCAGCGATTGCAGCGTCCGCGGACCAAGCTGTTCGACCAGCAGGAGCGACGCGAAGTCGCGCAGCTCGCGCTCGTGTGCGACCGCCAGGACCGCGCCGAGCCGCTTCAGATCCACGTCCTTGGGGCGGACGTCGTGATGCGCCGGCATCACCAGTGCGCGGGCGTCGCGCAGCGTATGCGCCGGGTCGGATCGCGCGATCGTCAGCAGCGCGTCTTGCGCAGGCCTGGCGCGGTGGTCCACCAGATTCTGAATCAACCCGCCCGGCTGGCCGACGATGGCAGTGTGAGGTTCGCAGGTGAAGTCGCGAACGCTGGGCGAGTGCCAGTGGTAGCGCCTGGCCAGGCGCGACGCCGGATTCAGTCCCTGTTGAACGACGGCCCATTCGCCTTCAGCGGTGACAACGAAGCCGTGAAGGTAAATCTGAAAACCGTCGGCGACGGCATTGTTGTCTACCCGCGCCGTCAGACGACTGGCTCTGACCAGCGCGTCGGCGTCGAAGCCGTGACGGTCCGCCACCAGCCGCAATTCGTCCGGCGTGTTGCGCGAATGGCGCCCGCGACCGCCACAGAAGTGCACGCCCAGTTCGTGGCTGCGCGGATTCATCCCGCGCTTGAGCGCGCCAAGCACCGAGGTGGTGATGCCGGAGGAATGCCAGTCCATCCCCATGACGGCGCCGAGGGCCTGGAACCAGAATGGATCGCTCAGGCGTGATAACAGCGCCGAGCGCCCGTAGTGATGGATGACGCTCTCGCTGATCGCGGTGCCGAGCGTGGTCATCCGCGTCGCCAGCCACGCCGGCACCTTGCCACCGTGCAGCGGCAGGTCTGCCGTGCCCGATCGCTTCATCCCCTAACCCGCGCCGCCCATCGTCCCATCTGACCGCCGAGCGCGCCCCACACCCAGGCGGCCGGCAACCGGAAGAGCGGTGCGGTGGTGACGGCCCACGGCTTCAGCCAGATCGGCGACGTTCCTGCCTGATCCTGAACTGCGAGATCGAGGCCTCCGATCCACATCAGTAAGCCGACGAGGACGACCGGCACGCCGGCCATGAACGTGATCTTCGCGGCCGCCCGGCCGCAGTCCGAGACGCTGCCGCGACCGCGCCACTGCATCCAGACGCCGTAGAGAATCAGGAACAGCGCGTAGCCGTCCGACATCAATGGCAGGACGACCACCGTCGGCAGTGTTTTCGGCGATTGCACGACGACGGCCATCAAACCCTGGCTGGTGCTCGGGGCGGCCGTCATGTTCCAGAGCAAATCGGCGAGGACCGCCAGCAGCGCGCCTATCCCCAGCCAGGTCGAGGCGTCGGTCGATCGGACACGCTCGGAGAGGCCGCTGATGACGACGTCTGCCACGACGAGCGGACCGAGAGGGCGGGACGTCAGGACGTCCTCGAGCTCGGCGCCGTACTCGCGCCTCCAGCTCGAAGGGTAGGCGAGAAGCAGCGTCCGGATGACCGCGGAGCGGGCGCTCATGCGGGACGCAACCTCGCGAGGCCGACCGTGGCGACGCGTCGCATGTTCTTCAGTTGCTCCGCGAGACTCGCTGAACCCAACGCCGTCAACCGGTAGGGACGCTGACGACCCGATGACGAAACCGGCGCGATGAGCTTCTTCTCCACCAATCGCGTAATTGCCGTGTAGAGCGTGCCGGCGCCGAGCGTCACGTCGGCGAACGTTTCGATGTCGTTCATGATGCCGTACCCGTGATTGGGGCCGGACGCCAGGCTCGAAAGGATGAGCAGTTCGGGGTCGGATGCGGGGCCGTTCGCGGGCTTGCGCGCCATATTACGAATTACGATATATCTGATTGCGATGTTCCGCAAGTGCCGGCGCGGCCGAGTTCGCGATCCCGACACGGGACGCGATTTCTCTGCTCAGCAGTGCGACATCCCTTTCCTATTCGTAGTCAATCACGACTCGGCGGTTCGCGCGGTTACTCTGGCCGAGTCGGATCGAATCGCGAAATCTGGCGCATTTTCGCACTCCAGCCGAAGAGCTACTAGCTCGGGTGTGTAAGGGACTCGCAAACGCTGAGTCGGCAAAGCCAACCCAGCCTTAGCGCTGCGTCTCCGGCTGTCACAAAACTCCAACGTTCATCGACTTCGCCGGGTTGGATCGCCACTTGCGCACGTGGGCGGCACACGCGTTCGAACTTCTCGAACACCAAATTACCGGGGGCAAACAATGATGAAGACGAAGGTGTCTTCGACGACGCTGGTGGTGTCGGTGGTCGCGGTAGGAGTCGTCGCCGCGCAGCTGAAAATGGCGTCGCCAACGGTCAACGCACAGGCGCCGGTCGCACAAGCGACGATGGCGGCGGCCTCGTTCACGGCGACTGATCCCGGCGTCCGTGGCGGCGCACCGGCGGTTGGCGGTCCGCTGGCTGGCCTGACCGCCAATCAGCTCGAATACTTCAATGCCGGCCAGGTGGAGTTTACCGCAGCGGAGAGCATCGCTGAAGGACTCGGGCCGCGCATGAACCTTGACAGCTGCGGCGGCTGTCACTCGCAACCCGCGATCGGCGGCTCGAGCCCAGCGGTGAACCCGCAGATCGCGTTTGCCACGCAGAACGGCGGAACCGACACACCGCCATCGTTTCTTTCCGCCAACGGGCCGGTGCGCGAAGTGCGCTTCGTGACCAATCCCGATGGCACGCCCGATGGCGGCGTCCACGCGATCTTCACGATCAGCGGGCGGCTCGGCGCCGACGGCTGCCAGATCCCACAGCCGGACTTCGCCACCGCGGTCGCCAACCGGAATGCGATCTTCCGGATTCCGACGCCTGAATTCGGGCTCGGACTGATCGAGCAAATTCCGGACTCGGCGATTCTCGCGAACCAGGCGGTGAATGGCGGCGCGAAGTCGTCGTTCGGCATTCGCGGCCGCGCCAACTTCTCGGTGTCCGGGCGGACGATCAGCGGCCAGAGCAACAACAACGGCAACGACGGCACCGTTGCGCGATTCGGCTGGAAGGCGCAGAACAAGTCGCTGATGATGTTCTCCGGCGAGGCCTACAACGTGGAGATGGGGATCAGCAACGAACTGTTCCCGACCGAGCGTGACGAGACCGCAGCCTGCCAGATGGCCACGACTCCCAATGACATCACCAATGCGGACGCGACCACCCCGGTCACGACGTTGAGTGGCATGGAACTGTTCGGCAATTTCATGCGTTTCCTTGCGCCGCCGGTCCCATCGCCCGACACGCCCGGTGGCGCCACGTCGATTGCCGCAGGCCGTGTCGCGTTCAATGACGTCGGCTGCGTCTTCTGCCACACGCCGTCGTTCACGACCGGGAATACGTCGATAGCGGCGCTGCGCAATCAGACGGTCAATCTGTATTCGGACCTGCTGGTGCATGACATGGGGGTCGGACTCGCAGATGGCGTCAGCCAGGGGCAGGCGGGTCCGCGAGAATTCCGCAGCGCTCCGCTCTGGGGGCTTGGACAGCGGATCTTCTTCCTGCACGACGGCCGAACCTCGAACCTGCTGAGGGCGATTCGTCAGCATGCGAGCCAGGGATCGGAGGCGAACGGTTCGGTCGCGGCGTTCGCGCAGCTGAGCGAAGCACAGAAACAGAACCTGCTGAACTTCCTGCGCTCCTTGTAAGGGACGAGCAGCCGCGCCCGCCGCTATGGCGGGCGTCGGCTGTTCGACTGAAGAGCGCTACGCTTTCGGCATCACGCCGCCCGGCGTGAGCTTGTCCACCACCTGCGGCAACAACTCCGACAGCTTCTGCGCCAGCACCTCGCTCGAGATTCCGGTTTTCGCCGAGAGCTGCTGCATCAGCTCAGGTCCCAGCGCCTGGTGCAGCTGATCGGCGGACACCGGCGCGTTGGCACCGGGTACTCACCCAGGATTTGACGGTCTCCGCCAGGCCGCCTTGTTCAAGCTTTGCAACGATGGCGCTCACACCGCCCTGTTCGTCAATCAGATGACCCACTGCGGCGGCCATGCCGCCGCCGACCAGGCCGCCAAGAATGCCGTCGAATAATCCCATATGCCCTCCATGTCTTGCCGTTTCTCTCGTCAGCTGTCGCGCTTGCCGTGCATGAGGAGATCGAGCGCGTCGGCCATCGTGCCGGCCGGGGTGATCTCCCCGGCGTTGATGAAGAAGATCTCGTCGGCGTTGTCGATGGTATTGAGCCGGTGGGCGATGACCACCTTGGTCGTTGAGGCGGGCAGCTCGCGCAGGATCTGTTCGAGCAGCTGTTCGGTCACGGTATCGATGTTCGCGGTCGCCTCGTCCAGGATCAGAATCTGCGGCTCGCGCAGCACGGCGCGCATGAAGGCGATCAGCTGCTTCTGGCCGAGGCTGACGCCGTCGCCGCCAGCGGTCACGGCTGTCGCCAGACCCTGCTCGAACCGCGCCAGCAGTCCGGCGAGGTTCTTCCCCGTCAGCCTTGCCGCAATCTCATCGTCGGAAAGCCGCTGGAGCGCCTCGTTGCCGTAGACGATGTTGTCGCGGACCGTGCCGGTGAAGAGAAACGGCTCCTGGAGGATGAAGCCGATTCGCTCGGCGCGCTCCGCCGGTGAATACGAGCGGATGTCGCGGCCGTCGAGCAGCACGCGCCCACCGGTCGGGTCATAGAGCCGCGCCATCAGCGAGGCGGTCGTCGTCTTGCCGCCGCCGGTCGGACCGACCAGAGCGTAGGTTTTCCCGGCGTCGAGCGCGAAGGTGGCATCGCGCAGGACCGGGCGTCCCGCGACGTAGCTGAACTCGACGTGGTCGAAGGTGAGGACGGCCGGCGACTGACCGCCCGGCGCCGGCAGCTGAGGCATGTTGGGTTCGAGCGCCAGCATGTCGGAAATGCGATCCAGGCTGGCCATCGCCAGCTGGAACGACGACCAGACCGCAGCCAGTTGACGCAGCGGCATGTAGAAGCTGTTCACGTACAGCAGGAAGCCGATCAGCAAGCCGACGGTCATGCTGCCGGCGCTGATCAAATAGATGCTGTAGGCGAGGACGACCAGCTGCGCCAGGTTGTAGGCCAGCCCGTAGAGCGGGATGAAGATGTTGTTGGCGAGGCCCGATTGCACCGACGCGGCGTAATTACGCTCGTTCGCGACGTTGAATTGCTGCAGGAAGTAATCGACGCGGTTGAACGCGACGATGACCCGGAAGTTGCTCATGCTCTCCTGGATCTCGCCGCTCAAGCCGCCAAGCGCCTGCAGGCTGGCGAGGTTGCGCCGCTTCACCCAGGCGCCGGTGGCGCGCGTGAGCGCCAGGGCGACCGCCGCCGGCGCCAGCGCCGCGAGTCCCAGCCGGATGTTCAGCGTCAGGATGAAAATCGCCGCGCCGGCCATCAGGAACAGGTTGGCAGCGAGCTGGACCAGTGCCTGCGAGAAGAACTGATTCAGTTTGTCGGTGTCGTTGTTGATTCGGGAGATGAGATCTCCCGATTTGTTCTGGTTGAAGAAGTCGAGCGGTAATGCCTGCAGCTTGGTGAACAGCGCGTTCCTCAGGTTGAACAGCACCCGGCGGCCGACGCTGCCCATCTGTTGCGTCTGCACATAGGTCGCCACCAGGCCGGTCAGGTAGGCGAGCAGCAGGACCGCCGCCGATTGCATGACGCCGCCGAAGTCGCGATTGCGGATGTACGTATCGACGGTGCGGCCGATGATGATCGGCGCCACCAGCGCTACCGTGGACGCGACGATCGTGGCCACGAACGCCGCGACGACGCTGGCGTGCTGGTCCGCCATCACCGGCGCGAGCCGCTTCAGCGCGCCGATGATCGAGGCGCTGTGCTGGCCGGCCGGCGCCTCGCTAAGCCTGTACGGATTCGTAGTGGCGGGTGCTTCGTTGGGAGTCATAGATTTGCACGTACTCGGGCGATGTCTCCATCAGGTGCTGATGGGTGCCTGATGCCAGCACCTCGCCTTCCATCAGCAGCACGATCTGGTCGTAGTCTTCGATCGGCGCGATCTTCTGCGTCACCGACAACAGGGTCAGGTGCGGATAATTGCGCCGGACGTTCTCGAGAATCTTGCGTTCGGTCGTGGCATCGACGCGCGCCGTGAAGTCGTCGAGCAGCAGCACGCGCGGGTTCAGCGCCAGCGCGCGCGCCAGCATGATGCGCTGCTTTTGCCCGCCGGAGAGGCTGGTGCCGCGCTCGGAGACCACCGTCTCGAGCCCGAGCGGCAAGCCCCTGATGAAGTCGGTCAGTTCGGCGGTGGCGATCGCTTTCTCGAGGGCGGCGTCGCTGACGGTCTTGCTGAAGCCGATGTTCTCCCGCAACGTCAGGTTGAACATGGTCGCGTCCTGAAACACGAAGCCGACCTGTTCGTGAAGTGTGGCCTTGTCGTACTCGTCGATCGAACGGCCGTCGTACTCAACGGTGCCGGAGGTTGGCGCCAGCAGCCCTGTCAGCAGGAAGAGCAGCTGGGTCTTGCCGGCTGCGGTCGGGCCGATCACCGCGGTTCTCGTTCCCGCCTTGACCGACACCGACACGTCGTTGAGCGCGGCCTTCTCACCGAACTTGACCACGATGTGGGAGAGCGTGATGTCGCCGCGAAGATCGGCGATGGTGGAGCCGCCGTCCTTCGGCGCCGGCGCCACCAGGACGCTGCCGATGCGCGCGTAGGACGCGCTGGCCTGCGCCATCACGTTGCTCATGAAGCCGATCAGGATCACGGGGAAAATCAGAATCGCCAGGTAACTGTTGAACGCCGTGAAGTCGCCCAGGGTCATGGCGCCGGTGATCACGAAATGACCGCCGAGCGTGAGGATCATCAAGGTCGCCAGGTTGGTCGAGAAGACGATGATCGGGATCAGGCTGGCGAACAGTCGGAGGATGCTGAGCCCGATGTCGCGGGCTTCGGTGTTGGCGGCCAGGAACTTGTCGTACTCGGACTGCTGCGAGTTGACGAGGCGGATCAGCGCGGCGCCGAGGATGCTCTCGTTGATCACCTTGTTCAGCCAGTCGATCGCCTGCTGCGACCTGGTGAACAGTTTGCGCACGCGTCCGAGCACGAACCGGAACGTGAAGCCGATCACCGGCAGGACGGCGAGCACCGCGAGCCCCAGCTTCCAGTTGATCGACAGCAGCAGCACGCTGGCGCCGAGGATCAGGAACACCGACGACACCAGCGACGCGACCGCCTGTGCGACGAACAGCTTCACGGCGTCCACGTCCGAGGTCAGGTTGGTCAGCAGCTTGGCGGTGGTCGTGCGCTGGATGTAGGCGAGATCCTGGGTAGAGAGCTTCGCGGCCACGCTGGTGCGGAGGTCTCTCGCCACCCGCTCGGACGCGAACGTCTGCGCGATGTTCTGCAGGTAGGTGAAGACGAAGATGCCGAGGGCGACAGCGATGAATTCTGTGACCAGCGTCCCCAGCGCCAGCTGACCCGCGCTGAAGGCGTCGATCGTCCGCGCGATCAGCTTCGGCACCACCAGGTTGAGGCTGTTGGCGGCAATCGTCAACAGGACGATCGCCCCGATCAGCGGCCGGTACGGTTTCAGCAGCGCGCCCAGCGATGGTCCGGCCGGGCGAGCAGGTGGTTTGGAGTCAGGCACGATGCATAGTCTCTCACGAGCCACGCCGGTTCCCGAGCGGCGACCGCCGGTGTGGCGGGGAACCGGCGACGGTCAGTGCATCCGACGCGCGAGTTCGTCGAGCCAGTGCTGCACGAAGATGAACTGACGGTTGGTCTGCGGCTCCTTGATCATCAGGAACCGGCGCCCATCGTCGCTGACGTCGAAGGCCCGGCCGATCGGCAACGACAGATAGTTCGCGACGAACAGCGGTTCGGGTTTGCCCGCGGAGAAGACGCCGCCCGTGGTCACCGGGACCGAGACGATGCGCCGCTCCGGATCGAGCATGAACAGTTCGTGGCCGCCCCTGGGCCAGACCAGGTAACTGCCACCGCCAGTTACCAACTGCTGCGGCACGTCGTTGTCCTGCCGGGGAAAGCGCCGCACATAGACCTCGTTGCGACCCGATTCGTTCGACGTGAACGCGAGCCATCGTCCGTCCGGAGAGATCGCGATGTAGGGATCGGTGAACGCCGCGCCGAGCATCGACCGCGGCGTGCGGTCGCCGTCGGGCTCGAACGTGTTGATCTGATACGCCGCGGTGCCCAGCTTGAGCTCGAAGTACGCCAGCACCTTGCCGTCAGGTGAGAACGCCAGCGGCGCCAGAACGTTCGGCGATGTGATCAGCAGCTCAGGCTCTCCGGTGCCGTCGATCGTCAGCCGGTACAGGCCGAACCTCCCGCCCTGATTCGAGTAGTAGACCAGGCGCCGGCTGTCCGGAGTCCAGATGGCGTTCGCTTCGTCGGAACGGCCGAACGTCAGGCGCGTGGCAACCTCGCGCGCGATGTCCCACAGCCAGATGTCTGTGTCGATTTCTCGGACGTCCATTGCGATGTGTGTGCCATCAGGCGAGAAACGCGCTCGCGTATAGGCTTTCGCCGGCGCTGTCAGTGTGGTCTCGCGGCCTTGACGATCGAGCACGGCCAGCGTCCGTTGTTGACCCGCATCGCCAGGCACGTACGCGAGCGTGCCGGTCGCCGACACCGCGTAGAATGCCGCGCCGGTTGTGTTCGAGGCGGCCTGGCCTACGCCGTTGACCAGCGAAATTGGCGGCCCGGTGACCTCCAGACGGCGGGTATCGAACGGCACGCCGACGATCGCCGCGTCGTGCGCGTATACGAGGTAGCCAGGCGCGACGTAGTGGGCATCGGTGCCGCCATGCACCAGCGTCTTTCGCACGCCGCTCGTCATCGACTCTGCAACGATTTCCGCATCGTCCCATCGCATGGCCGCGTCCGGCTTGGCGGTGAAGATCAGCGTGTCGCCGTCGGGGAGAAGCTCCGGGCCGAACAGGTTCTCGTCCGGTCCTGCCTTGATCGCCTGCCGCCCTGCTCCGCCCGCCGCCGCGAATTCGACGATGCCGCGTTTGCCCTGGCTGACGAAGAGGCGGTCGCCTGACCAGGACATTCCTGACGGGTTCAAGGTCTTCGCGACGAGTGTCGAGGCGCCGCCGCTGACGGCAATTTTTCGCAGTTCGCCGGAGACGGCGGACCAGTAGAGCAGCCACTGTCCGTCCGGCGAGAAAATCGCGTCGGACGGGTCGTCGTTGGATCCTCGAATCGGCGCCGAAGTCAATTCGGCGGTGGGTTTCAGGTACAGCTGACGATTCGCGACGTACACCAGCTGAGTACCGTCCGGCGAGATTGCCAGCGGACGGCGTCCAGCCCGTGTGAAGTTCTGGTCCAGCGGCATCGCGTACGAAAATCGGGTGACGGTCTCGGGCGTCCTCCGGGCAGTGCGGTTGAGCAGGATTCGGCCGCCCACAACCGCGGTTCCCGCGAGCGCGACGCTGGCCGCCAGTGCGGCGAATTGCCATCGGCGCGTCGCCCTGGCACGGCGCTGTGCGACGACGATGTCGGACGTTGGAGTCGCAGCCCAGCGAAGCTGCAGGAGCAGGTCGTGCGCGGACTGGAAACGGTCGTCCGGATCACGGGCTATGCAGGTGCTGATGAGACGATCGAGGCCGAGCGGCATCACCGGAACGCTCATCGCGATCGGGGTCGGCTCGCAGTCGAAGACGGCGGTGTTGAGCTCCGCTGGATTCTGATCGGGATACGGACGGCGGCCCGTCAGCATCTCGTAGAACACCACTCCGAAGGCGAAAATGTCGGTGCGGACATCCGTGTCGGCACCGGTAATCTGCTCGGGCGCCATGTAGGGCAGGGTGCCGACCATCGTGCCGTCAACGGTCAGGTTGCCGGCGGCGACGGCGGCCGCGGACGCTGGCTGAGCGCCGCTGACCACCGCCGCGGACGGGACCATTCCAGTCATCTTCGCGAGACCGAAATCCAGCAGCTTGGCGCCGTTCTTCGTCAGGAAGATGTTTTGCGGCTTCAGATCCCGGTGGACGACACCGACGCGATGGGCTTTGTCGAGCGCGTCGGCGATTTGGGTGGCGATGGCCAGTGCCTGCGCCAGCGGCAGCTGCCCGCCCTTCGACCTTGCGAGCCGGCGGTCGAGCGGCTCGCCTTCGAGATGTTCGAGCACCAGGAACGCCTGGTCGCCTTCGCGGCCGACGTCGTACAGCGCGCAGATGTTGGGGTGGTTCAGCGACGAGATGATGCGCGCTTCGCGCTCGAATCGCTCGCGCCGCGAGGGATCGGTGGCCAGCGGTCCTGCGAGAATCTTGATGGCGACGTCGCGATCGAGTCGCGTATCGCGCGCCAGGTAGACTTCGCCCATCCCGCCCACGCCGAGCAGCGACACAACTTCGTACGGACCGAGTCGAGAGCGTGGGGCGACCATGCGGACGGCATGTCGATCATAGCAGGCCGAATCGTGCGTTCGTCATTGAGGCAGCGTGGCCAGCACACGTCGCGGATCGATCCGCCACACGTTGCCGGCTTCGAGGTTCGACAGCCACACGGATCCGAGGCCGACCCGGACCGCGTCGCCGCCCTTGCCGGTGAACTGCTGCATCACGGTGTTGGTGGACGGGTCGATGCGCGATAGCGGGTATTCGAATGCGGTCACCCACACGGACCCTTCGCCAACGGCGATGTCGCCGCCGCCGCCGGGCACACCGACCTCGATTGTCGCGACGACCTTGTTGGTGGACGGATCGATCCGCGACACGCTGCCGTCGCCTTGATTCAACGCCCACACCGCGCCGCCGCCGGCGGCAATGAACCGCGGCGTCTTGCCGACCGCAATCGTCTCGACCACGAGGTTGGTGCGTGGATCGACCCGGGTCACGGTGTTGCGCTCGCTGCTGGTCACCCAGAGCGCATCTTCACCGAAGGCGAGGCCGTACGATCCCGGTGAAACGGAGATCTCGGCAACCGGCAGGTTGGTGGCCGGATCGATGCGAACCAGCGTGCCTTTCGCGTCGGTGATCAGCCAGACACTCTCCGCGCCCGCGACGATCGATCCTTCGGAATTGCCGATGCCGGACGGGAACGTGGCCGTCACCGTTCCGGTCTTGAGGTCGATGCGTGTGATGGTCTTGTCGCCGCAGTTGGGCACCCACAAGCTGCCGAAGGCGGCCGCGAGGCCCGAGCACGGCCCCTTGCCGACCTCGATGGTTGCGACGACCGTGTTGGTTTTCGGGTCGAGCCGGGTCACGCTGTTCTTGGGTTTGTTCGAAATCCAGATGCTCTCGTCAGGAGCGATCCAGTCGGGCGAACCGGGAACTGGAAAGACGGTGTCGGGTTGCAGGCGCTCGATCGGGATCTTCACGCCAGGCGTTTTCACACCGGGTTTGGGTGCGGGAGGCGTCTGCCCGAGCGAAAAACCCACCAGAACCGCGATGCCGATCGTCTTCATAACCGGGCATTATACAAAGGAGGCGAAAACCTCCTTGCTTGTTTGCTTCCCCGTGCGACTGCTGCCGCAGCGAACCGGCTGCCGTTTCTACATGCACCCCATCGTCGAACGTGGGAGAACCTTGAACGCGGGATGTTCGTGGACGAAGCCAAGCACCATCGAAAACAGGTCCCGCAAGCGGTCAGCTTCCGCCGTCGTCGGTTTGGATTTATCCTCCCACGAAACGGTGTGAACGACTCCGGCGTTTCGCACTTCCAAACGGTAGGTGTCATAGGGAACGGTTGTTATCACGTCTCGGACGCCGTCCCGGACGTCGGTGGGAACGCCGTCAAATGTTGATGGATAGTCGAAAAAGCGGATGTCCTCAATGGTGCGGTAAATTGCTGTCATTTGAGCATCGGTGAGTGCGATGTGTGCGGTGACGATTCGCGCAGGCACGCCACCAAGGTCTTTCGTGAACGAACCATCGAACGTGTCGAGCCTTTCTGTCAGACAGTCACCGACTTCGAAGCGAAAGCCGAAGTCGCCAGCCTGCGCCACGACGTTGTTGCCCTTCGGCGCGTAGAGCAACAGGACGACTGTCATCACCACCGCGTTTCGTTGACGCTTCACACGTGAGTGAGACCCCATGCTCCGATTATCGGCTGAATGCGTGTGGGCCAGACCCAGACTGTGCCGCCATCAGATAACGACGACACATCTGCCAGGACGTCCCGCGACATCGGAAGTTGGAAAACGGTCGGCTCATCTACGCCGACGATAACGTAATCCGATTTCAAAACCGTCGGAAGCAGACCGGCGTTCGCGCAGGCGCTGTCGTCCAGTCCGAGCCACACGGAGCGGTGTCTAACGGATTGATGACCGTTCGGCCAACGGATGCCTTCTTGCGCACGTGCGCACCGGACTGGCCACGGCACGCTAGCAGGGCTTTCTAGAGATGACAACCCGAACGATGTTCGCGATGTTGCTAAAGGGGATGGTCCTCGCGTCACTGTTCGTCGCGATGGGTAGCGCAGGAGCTGCGCAGATGTCGCTCTCAGAGATTGAAGTGCGGCTAGTGCGCAGTCAGGGCGGTGGCGGGTGCATCGACTATTGCACCGACAACTACACGGTGACCATCCGTGGCGACGGCACCGTCGAGTTCCAAGGCGGGCCGTTACAAGGGTTTCACACACGCTCTGTTGCTCCCGATGACGTGGTATCGCTCGTCAACGAGTTCCTGCGAGCACGGTTTCTAAACGCGTTCGACAACTACGAGGCTTGCTGCTCGTTATTGGTTCGCAAAGGCAATATGCTCGAACTCTACGGTTACGGCAGCGCGCGGAGGAGCCTTCAAAGAAGTTGACGTTGCGGATTGGCACCCGCACAAAGACCGTCATCCTGCGAAATGATTTCCCGGACGCCTTGGGAAGATTGCCCGGACTCGTTGACCGCATCGGCGGACCGGAGGCGTGGCGGTAAGGTTTACGAATGACGGACACAACTCCTCTAAAGCGGTTGCTCGCAGCGGCGTCTGTGGCGGTCGCTTGCGTGATGCCGGTGTATAGCGCAGCCCACACACAGGACGCAGGCACCGTCGTAGGATGCATCACCGAGAAGAGCACTGGTCAACCGCTGCCGGACGCGAAGGTCGATGTTGGCGGCGACGGTAGACATCGAATCGTCCAGAGCGACGCACGCGGGTGCTATGCCGTGCCCGACGTGCCCGCAGGTTCGTATTTCGTGTTCGCAAGAGTGCATGGGTTCGTCAGCGTTACCCATGACAATCTGAGTGTTGCACCGGGTCGGTCAGAGAGCGTCGATTTTCAGATGCCCAGAGCTGGGATGTGCGAGTGCCTCATCTTTCCCGACACACTCGCTACGCTGTGGCACGCAGCGGATGCGGTGGTGCGCGTTCGGATTATTGGGCACGACGCCAATCCACAGCCAAGGTATCGTGCCGCGTTGGTGAGTGTCTGGAAACGAAATCCCAACTTGAACACATCTGAGGCGCTGACATTCGTGCGGTATACGGAAAACGACGAAGCCGAGCCTTACGCAGTCGGGCAAGACTTCGTCATCTTCTTGAAGTGGTCGTCTGCGGAACAGATGTTCGTTCGGATGTCCAGCGGATACGGCCCGATTGGGGCTTTTGCTGTGGAGAACGGACGCATCCACAGTGCGCCGATTTCATCTTGGGAAGGGTTGGAAGCCGAGCAACTCGTCAACGAACTGTCTTCTTTCGCCGCCCGATAAGGTGCAGTGAATCCGCTAAGAAATCTGCTGACGAACCCAGCAATCCGCACCTACAAATACCCACCGTCACAAGCCTCGGCTAAGGGGGCATAATAACGCGACATGATTCGCCGACCCAGTCTTGCCCGGGTGGGATTGTTCGCCCTGGCCGCCGCGCCGCTGCTCTACCAGATGGTGGCGGAGGCGCGGCAAACCGCGCCGGCAACGGCCACCGCGGCGACGGCGGAGTATTTCGAGACCAAGGTTCGCCCGGTGCTGGCGGCGAACTGCTACGACTGCCACACCGACCAGAGGATGGGCGGCCTGCGGCTCGATTCGCGCGAAGGGCTGCTGAAAGGCGGCCGGTCCGGCACCGCGATCGTTCCCGGTGATCCCGACAAGAGCCTGTTGATTGTCGCGGTGCGGCAGACCCGCGACAACCTGAAGATGCCGAAAGGCGGGCAGCTCACGCCCGCCGAAGTCGACGCTCTGGCCGAGTGGGTACGTGCCGGTGCGCCGTGGTTTTCGGCGGCGACGACGACGGCCGCCGCATCCGCGAGCAAGGCGGCGGTCACCACCGCGGCACCTGCGTCCGATGCCAAGCCGTCCGCGGCGCCGGCCTACGTGATCAAGCCGGAGCAGCGTGCGTTCTGGTCTTTCCAGCCGATTCACGTCGCACCCGTTCCGGCCGTGTCGCACACATCGTGGCCGAAGACCGACATCGATCGCTACGTGCTCGCATCGCTCGAGCACGCGGGACTGGCGCCGGTCCGTGCCGCCGACAAACGGATCCTGCTGCGCCGCGCCACGCTCGATTTAATCGGCCTGCCGCCGACACCGGACGAAATCGACGCCTTCGAGAAAGACGACTCGCCGGATGCGTTTGCGAAGGTGGTGGATCGGTTGCTCGCGTCGCCTCACTACGGCGAGACCTGGGGCCGGCTGTGGCTCGACGTCGCGCGCTACGGCGAAGACGATTACCGTTCGCTCGACCCCGAGCGCCGCGGCTATAACCCGTATCCCAACGCGTACCTGTATCGCGATTGGGTGATCAAGGCGTTCAACGACGATCTGCCCTATGGTCAGTTCGTCCGCGCGCAACTGGCCGGCGACCTGCTCGGCGATCCGGCCACCCGGGCGCGCACACTGCCCGCACTCGGCTTCCTCGGCCTTGGCCCGTGGTTCTACGACAACGGGGCGGTCGAAGTGACGCGTGCCGACGAACGCCACGATCGCGTTGATGTGGTGTCGCGAGGCTTCCTCGGCCTGACCGTCGGCTGCGCGCGCTGCCACGACCATAAGTACGATCCGATTCCGACGAAGGACTACTACTCGCTCGCCGGCGTGTTCCTCAATACGTCGTACCGCGAATACCCGCTCGCCCCCAAAACCGTCGTCGACGAGTACAACGCGCACGACAAGCAGATCGAGAAGAAGGAGAAGCTGCTCGAGGATTTCCTGGACACCGAATCGAAGCAGCTGCGCGAGACGCTGGCGCTGCAGTCGTCGAAGTACATGACGGCGGCGTGGCGCGTCCTCGGCGAACCGAAGGACGAGGTGCCGAAGGTCGTGGACGCCGAGAAGCTCGATTACGAACTGTTCGACCGATGGCTGAAGTTCCTGGTCAAGCCGCCGCAGTTCTATCCGTACCTGAAGGACTGGCAGGCGATGATCAAGGCCGGCGGCAGCAAGGCCGAGGCGGCGAAGCTCGCTGACGCGTTTCAGGCCACCGTCCTCGACGTGATGTTCGACCGCAAGGAAATCAAGGAAGAGAACGACGTCATCGCGGCAAAGGCGCAGATCGGCACCAAGAAGAAGGAGCCCGCCAAGCTGCCGAGCGATTTCGTCACCAACGACGATTTCTGTCCCGGCTGCGGCCTCGAGCTGAAGAGCCTGCCGATCGAACGCAACAACCTCTGGACCGACGTCTTTCAGCGCGACCTCGCGCAGGGATTCGATCCGGCGCAATCGCCTGAGGCGAACAAGCCGGGACTGCTGGCGTTCCGCGGCTGGGGACTCGAACGCCAGCTGAGCGCCGATCGGCGCCGCTACATCGACGGCCTCCGTACCGATATCGCGGCGTTGCGCAAGGCGCAGCCGCCTAAGTACGCGTTCGTGCACGGTGTCGCCGATGTCGAGACGCCGATCAATCTCAAAGTCAGCAAGCGCGGCAGCCCCTACAACCTCGGCGACGAGGAGCCGCGACACTTCCTGTCGGTGCTGTCGCCGGGCGATCCGGTGCCCTTCGCTAAAGGCAGCGGTCGTCTCGAGCTGGCCGACGACATCCTCAGCCAGCCGATTGCGATGCGCGTCATCGTCAACCGCATCTGGAAGGGACATTTCGGCACCGGCCTGGTGGATACGCCGAGCAACTTCGGTGTGGCAGGCGAGCGTCCGAGCAATCCCGAGCTGCTCGAATATCTGTCGCAGCGCTTCGTCGACCAGAAGCTGTCGATCAAGCAGCTGCACCGCGACATCATGCTGAGCGCGGTTTATCAGCTCAGCACGGATTACGTTGCAGCCAATTTCGAGAAGGATGCCGGCAACCGGCTGTACTGGCGGGCCGATCGCCATCGCATGACGGCCGAGCAGATCCGCGACTCGCTGCTGTCGGTGTCCGGCGCCCTCGACGACAAGATGGGCGGGCCATCGACGCCGCTGTCGCCGTCGTTCAACCGCCGCACCGTCTACGGCAAAGTCAGCCGCTACAAGCTCGACGACTACCTGCAGCTGTTCGATTTCCCGAGCCCGAATCTGTCCGCCGAGCGCCGCTTCACCACCACCGTCCCGCTGCAGCGGCTGTTCTTCATGAACAGCGATTTCATGCAGCAGCAGGGCGAGCTGATCGCGCGGCGGGTGGCCGCCGAACCGGACAACAGTGCGCGCATCCAGAAGGCGTATCGGCTGATCTTCGGCCGCGCGCCGAGCGAACTCGAGGTCAAGGCCGGCCTGACCTTCCTGACCACGGAGCCGCTGAAGGCCTACGAGGAAGCCAAGAACACAAAGGACACAAAGGGTTCGAAGGACACAAAGGACGCCAAGGACACGAAGGCTACAAAGGACACAAAGGATAACGACAGTCGGGCAGACGATGAGATGGAAAAAGTCGGCGAGGGGATGATGGCCGGAGTGATTGGCGGCGGTGGAAAGAAGAGTGACGCAGCCAAGCTGCTGCCGTCGACGCCCTGGGGCCGCTATGTCAAGGTTCTGCTCAGCTCGAATGAATTCCTCTTCGTGGATTGATTGCCATGGCACCACATAAATCCCGACAGCCGCTGACCCGACGCGACGCCCTGTGCCGCATGGGCAATGGCTTCGGCATGCTGGCCTTCGCCAGCCTCGTCAACGAATCGATCGTCCGCGCGACCGGAGCGTTGGCGCAGGATGGTTCCGTCGATCACCGCAAGCTCGATCATCCGGCTCGCGCCAAGCGCGTGATCTTCCTGTTCATGAACGGCGGCCTGTCGCAGGTCGACAGCTTCGATCCCAAGCCGATGCTCGACAAGTATCACGGCCAGCCGCTTCCCGGCGGGACCGTGGCCACCGAGCGTAAGACCGGTGCGCTGATGCGCTCGCCGTTCACGTTCAAGAAGTACGGAAAGTCGGGCATCGAGGTCAGCGAGCTCTTCCCGCACGTCGGTGAATGCGCCGACGACATCTGCTTCATCCGCTCGATGTATACCGACATCCCGAACCACGAACCGTCGATGCTGATGATGAACACCGGCCACACCCAGGTCGGGCGCCCATCCATCGGATCATGGCTGACCTACGGTCTCGGCACCGACAACCAGAACCTGCCGGGCTACGTCGTGCTCTGCCCCGACGTGCCGACCACCGTCGGCCCGCCGCTGTGGAACAGCGCGTTCCTGCCGGCCGTCCACCAGGGCACGTTCATCGCCGACAAGGTCGAGAAACAGACCGACGCCGTGCTGGTCGGCAAGGATTTCGATCCGAAGACGCTGATTTCCTATATCCACAACGACAAGTTCACGCTCACCGAACAGCGCCGCGAGCTCGATCTCCTCGAATCACTGAATCGCGCGCAGATGGAGCGGGAAGCGGTCCGCGACACCAAGCTCGAAGCGGCAATTTCGTCGATGGAAACTGCCTACCGGATGCAGACCGAAGCGCCGGACGTCTTCGACATCCGCAAGGAGAGCGAAGCGACGCTGAAACTGTACGGGCAGGGGAGCACGGCACGCAGCTGCCTGATGGCGGTCCGCCTGGTCGAGCGTGGCGTGCGGATGACGCAGGTCTACTACGCGAAGGGTGATCCGTGGGACGCGCACTCGGACATCCAGGCGCACCGCAAGAACGCGAAGGACTCGGATCAGCCGTTCGCCGCGGTCATCAAGGACCTGAAGTCGCGCGGCCTGTTCAAGGACACATTAGTCGTGTGCGGATCAGAGTTCGGCCGGACCCCGGTGATGGAAGTCGGCGGCGGCGCGGGCGGCACGCAGAACGGACGCGACCACAACCCGTTCGGCTTCACGATGTGGCTCGCCGGCGGCGGCGTCAAAGGCGGGACGGTCTACGGCGCCACTGACGACTTCGGCTTCAAGGCGGTTGACAAGCCGGTCCACGTGCACGACCTGCACGCCACGATTCTCTATCTGATGGGAATCGATCACACCAAGCTGACGTATCGCTACAGCGGCCGCGATTTCCGGCTGACCGACGTGTCAGGCAACGTGATTCACGAGATCATCGCGTAGCCAGACGCTCCATGGCGGCGACCATCGCCATCGCGCCGCCGCGATCGTCGGCGCCTTCGACCGCCGGCCGGTCGTAGTAGTAACGGACTGTCGGGCCTGCGCCGGTTCCGCTGCAGACATCGACCAGCCCGCCGTCCTCGGTGACGTGGGCCGCGAGCGCACGCCACGCCCGATCGACAATCGGCGTGTACGAGCGATCGATCCATCCGAGGCGCACGCCGCGAGCCATTGCGGTCATGATCATCGCGGTCGCCGTCTCCTCGCGATACGCTCCCGGCCGATCGATCACTTCACGCCACATGCCGTCGGGCGCCTGCCACGCGGCGAGCCCCTTCATCTGCCTGGCGAAGATATCGACCAGCGCCTGCCGCGACGGATGCGCCGAGGGCATGGCGGTCAGCGTTTCCATCAGGCCGAACGCCGCGAACCCGTTGCCGCGACCCCATGCCGCCGGACCGTCGGTCGCGTGGTGGAAGATGCCGTCCGGCTGCTGCAGCCTGGCAGCGTAGGCGACCAGCAGCTGCGAGGCACGATCGAGGTCGTGTTCGCGTCCCGGTATACCCGCCGTCCTCGCAAGGATCGCCGAGGCCATGAACATGTCGTCGGTCCAGCCTTGTCCGTACTGCGGTAGGCCGTCGGCCTTTTCTTTCAGCGCCGCCTCGGCGCCCTCGATGGCGAGCGATCGCGCCGCAGTGTTGGCCGGATCGGCGTTCGCGATGTCCGCGAACACCATCGTGCCGGCCACCGTCGTCAGCTGAATGCGGTCGCCGAGCAGCGATTTTGCGCCGGAGAGCCACGGCTGAACCTGCGCCATGACCTTCGTTCGCAGGGCGGCGTCACCAGTCAGGGCAGACAGCCTCAGCGTGTTGGTCCAGGCAAGCGCGGGGATGTAGCTGATGGACGGCGATCCCGGATAGCGTTCAGCGAGCAGGCGCGCGACCTCGTTGGGCTGACGCGCGAGCCGTCGAGCGATGGCCTGATGCAGTAGCGAGCGCTCGGTCACGCGCGCGATAGCCTCCCCCAATTGTGCATGAGGGGCCGAGGCCGGCACCACCGCCGCCGGCGTGCTGCCAAGCCCGGTGGCGCCGCCGTCGCGCAGGGCCGCGGTCAGCGAATCAGGCGAGTCGCCGCTCGCCGCATCGGCGCGGATTTCGATGACGAGATCCGGCGCTTGATAGGCGACCCAGCGCCAGAGATAGCGGCTCTCAGGCTGTTCCGCGTCTTCGTAGAAGCCTTTGACCGGCGGAAACTGAAACCGGCGCGTTTTCGCGTGGCCGTCGGGATCGGCCATGGGGAGTGCCGACACGATCCATCGATCGCGGATGGTCACCGGCGCCTCGCGTTTCAGCCATCGCACCGCAGCCAACACCGCCTGCGCGCTGGTTTCGTCTCCGTCCAGGCCGCCGACAATGACGAGGCGCAGCCTGGTCGAAGCCGGATCGAACGCCGCCGGGTTTTCGAGGGTGAGGAGCGGCGTCTCGCTTCGCGTGACGCCGGCGGCGCTGACGAGTGAAGGCTGGCCGCGCAGCGACGCGACGAACTTGACCGTGGCGTCGAGTGATGCCGTGGCGGTCGCGGACGCATGACACAGGCATGCACCAGCGACGATCGCGATCGACAGCGCGCGTCTCATTCGCCCCGCCTCAATCGCCTCAGCGATTCTGCCGCTCTTCGAGATAGGTGTAGCCGTTCAGGCCGTCCTCGTAGAACCGGAGCAGGCGCCCGGACTCCTGATAGTCGAGCCGGCCGGCCCGCACCGCCGTCTCGACGTCGGCCCTCAGCTTCGCGACCAGTGCGTCGGTGTCGAAGGCGACGTATTTCAGCACCTCGCGGACCGTGTCGCCTTTGATCACCGCGTCGAGCACGACGTCGCCCTGTGCGTCGAGGCTGACGTGCACCGCGTGCGTGTCCCCGAGCAGATTGTGCAGATCGCCGAGGATCTCCTGATACGCGCCGACCAGGAACACGCCGAGGAAGTACGGTGAACCCGAGAAGCGGTGCAGCGGCAGCGCCCGCCTGACGGTCCGCCGATCGATGAACGAATCGACCTTGCCGTCCGAGTCGCAGGTGATGTCGCCGAGCACGCCCATCCGATCCGGCCGTTCGTTGAGCCGGTGGATCGGCATGATCGGGAACAACTGCTTGATCGCCCAGCTGTCGGGCACCGATTGGAAGAGCGAAAAATTGCAGAAGTAGGTGTCCGACAGCGAGTCGTCGAGGCCCTTCAGGTCGTCGGGCACCTCGTCCATCGACTGGGTCAGCTTCTTGATCTTCATGCAGATCGCCCAGTAGAGATTCTCGGCCAGCGACCGTTGATCGAGCGGCAGGTAGCCGCCCGAAAACAGGTTCATCGCCATGTCGAGCGCCTGCTGGGCGTCGTGATAGCTCTCGAGCGCGTTTTTCGCGCTCAGCTCGTCGTAGGCGTGGATCAGGTCGATCAGCGGCTGCTCGGTTTCTGCGGTCGCCGCGGCTTTCGGCACGAACTCGTCGCCCAGCTCGGAGACGTCGAGCACGTTCAGCACCAGCAGGCTGTGATACGCGACAATCGCGCGCCCGCTCTCCGACACGATGGTCGGATGCGGCACCTTCGCTTCGTCGCACACGCTCTGGATGTGGTAGACGACGTCGTTGGCGTACTCCTCGATCGTGTAGTTCACGCTCGACTCGAAGTTGGTCTGGGTGCCGTCGTAGTCCACCCCGAGTCCGCCGCCGACGTCCATGTACTGCAGGCCGGCGCCCGCCTTGACGAGCTCCACATACACTCGCGCCGCCTCGTTCAACGCTCCCTTGACGATGCGGATATTCGGAATCTGGCTGCCGAGGTGAAAGTGGAGCAGCTGGAAACAGTCCTCCATGCCGAGCGCCTTCAGCTCCTCGAGACCGCGCAGCATTTCTCCGACCGTGAGCCCGAACTTCGAGCGGTAGCCGCCTGACGACTGCCAGCGTCCGCCGCCGCGGGCAGCGAGCTTGACCCGCATCCCGATCGTCGGCCGGACCCCGACTTTCTTGGCGTATTCGAGAATCAGCGCCAGCTCGGTGTATTTCTCCACCACCGGAATGATGTTGCGGCCGATCTTCTGCGCCAGCATCGCCATCTCGATGAACTCGGCGTCCTTGAAGCCGTTGCAGATGATCGGGGTGTCGTTGTCCGCGAGCGCGGCCACGACCAGGAGCTCGGGCTTGGAGCCGGCCTCGAGGCCGAAGCGATACGGCTTGCCGAATTCGAGGACCTCTTCGACGACCTGCCGCTGCTGGTTGACCTTGATCGGGTAGACGCAGATGTATCGTCCGTTGTACTCGTGCTGAGTGATCGCCGCCTGAAAGGCGGCGTGGATGTCCTGGAGGCGGTGCTGCAGGACATCGCGGAACCGCACCAGCGTCGGCAGGTTGATGCCGCGTAGCTGCAGATGGTCGATCAGCTGCTTCAGGTCGATCGATCGGGTCGGGTCCTTGGTCGGGTGAACCTTGACGTGTCCGTTTTCGCCGATGGCGAAGTAGCCCTTGCCCCAGCGCTCGATCTCGTACAGTTCGGTGGCGTCCGCAATCGTCCAGGCGTCGCCCACTTCGTGCGCCGAACGGGATCGTTTAATGGAAACAGTCATGAGTCGCAATGATAACTAGTTTGTGGAATTTCACGTACGAAGAACGCGCGGATTTCTTGCGGGCGCCGGTCAATCGCGCGTGACCTTCAACCGCCGATAGCGGGTAATCAGGGCGTTGGTCGAGCCGTCGCGCTCGTGCGGTGGTTCCGTGGCGGTCAGCTGCGGAGCGATTCGCGTCGCCAGCACCTTGCCCAGCTCGACTCCCCATTGATCGAAGGAATCGACGCCCCAGATCGTGCCCTGCGTGAAGACGCTGTGCTCGTAGAGCGCGATCAGCGCGCCCAGCGTCTCTGGTGTCAGCCGCTCGGCCAGGATGGTGTTGGTCGGACGGTTGCCGTCGAAGGTGCGATGCGCCACCAATCGCTCCTCGGTTCCCTCGGCGCGAACTTCGTCGGCGGTCTTGCCGAACGCCAGCGCCTGGGTCTGGGCGAAGACGTTGGCCATCAGCAGGTCGTGATGGTTGCCGACCGGGTTGAGGGACCGGCAGAAGCCGATGAAGTCGCACGGAATGAGCCGGGTACCCTGGTGGATCAGCTGATAGAACGAATGCTGGCCGTTGGTGCCTGGCTCGCCCCAGTAAATCGGACCAGTTTCGTAATTGACCCGCTCGCCGTCCTGCCTCACATGTTTCCCGTTGCTCTCCATCGTCAACTGCTGCAAATAGGCGGGGAGGCGGTCCAGGTACTGGTCGTAGGGCAGCACGGCGACTGTCGACGCGCCGAAGAAGTTGGCGTACCAGACCGTGAGCAGGCCCATCAGGACAGGGAGGTTGCGGTCGAACGGCGCGGTCCGGAAGTGCTCGTCCATGGCGTGGAAGCCGGCCAGCAGCGCCTCGAAGTTCTGCGGACCAATGGCGATCATGGTGGACAGGCCGATCGCCGAGTCCATCGAGTAGCGGCCGCCGACCCAGTCCCAGAAGCCGAACATGTTGGCGGTGTCGATGCCGAACGCCCCGACCTGCTCAGCATTGGTCGAGACGGCGACGAAGTGACGCCCGATCGCCCGCTCGTCGCCGAGCGCGTCGATGGTCCACTGACGCGCGGTCCGGGCGTTGGTCATCGTTTCGAGCGTGGTAAACGTCTTCGACGACACGATGAACAGCGTTTCCGCCGGGCTGAGGTCGCGTGTCGCTTCGACGAAATCGGTGCCGTCGATATTCGAGACGAAACGGAACGTCATGTCCCGCGCGCTGTAGTGCTTCAGGGCGTGGTACGCCATCACGGGGCCGAGATCCGATCCGCCAATTCCGATGTTGACGATGGCGCGGATACGTTGACCGGTGTGGCCGCGCCAGACGCCGTCGCGGACCTGATTCGCGAACGCCGCCATCCGGTCGAGCACCTGGTGCACGTCAGGTACGACGTTGCGACCATCGACCACGATCGAAGCGCCGCGCGGCGCCCGAAGCGCCACGTGGAGGACGGCTCGTCCCTCGGTGGTATTGATTTTCTCGCCGCTGAACATCGCGTCGATCCGCTCGCGCACCCCGCAGGCCGTGGCCAGCGCGATCAACAGGCGAATGGTCTCGTCAGTGACGCGGTTTTTCGAGTAGTCGAGGAAGAGACCGGCCGCTTCGGCGGTGAGCCGTTCGCCCCGGCCCGGATCGGTTGCAAACAGCGAACGGAGGTGGACGTCGCGCAGCTGCTCGGAATGGGCCCGGAGTGCGAGCCAGGCCGGAAGCTCGGTGAGGGACATGCGGCTATTTTTCGGGCGGTCGTTCGAGGTGACCGCCGAACTGGAAGCGCATGGCTGACAACAGCCGGTTGGGGAAATCGTCCTCGCCTCGCGAGCTGAACCGCGCGAAGAGGGCGGCAGTCAGCACCGGTGCGGGCGTCGAGCTCTCGATCGCCGCGCTGGCGGTCCAGCGCCCTTCGCCGGAGTCGGAAACTCGACCGGAGAACTGTTTGAGATCGGGGTGTTCGACAAGGGCCCGGGCGGTCAGGTCGAGCAGCCACGAGCCGATCACGCTGCCGCGGCGCCACACCTCCGCGACATCCGGCAGTGGCAGGACGTAGCGGTAGTGCTCGGGATTTCGGAGCGGCGCGGTTTCGGCATCCGCGGTTCTGGCGGTCGCGCCCACGTTGGCGTGCGCCAGGATGTTGAATCCCTCCGCGTAGGCGGCCATCAGCGCGTATTCGATGCCGTTATGGACCATCTTGACGAAATGGCCCGCGCCGGACGGTCCGCAATGGAGGTAGCCCTGTTCGGCGGTGCTCTTCCGCGCCTCACTGCCGGGAGTCCGGGTTTCGGTGCCCATGCCCGGCGCCAGCGTCTTGAAAATCGGATCGATATGGGCGACTGCTGCTGCGTCTCCGCCAATCATCTGGCAGTAGCCACGATCGTCGCCCCAGACGCCGCCGCTGACGCCGACGTCCAGATAGCGGACGCCGCGTGCGGCCAGGGCCTCCGAACGCCGGATATCGTCGATGTAATGTGAATTCCCACCGTCGATGACGATGTCGCCTGACTCGAGCAGCGGCGAGAGATTGTTCAGCGTAGAGTCTACGACCGCTGCCGGCACCATCATCCAGACGACGCGCGGACGCTCGAGCTTGTTGACGAACTCGGCCAGCGAACTCGAGGCAGCGGCGCCGTCTTTAGCCAGCGACGCCACGCTGGCCGGCTGCGAATCGAACACGACACACGCGTGGCCGTCGCGCATCAGCCGGCGCACCATGCTGCCGCCCATGCGTCCCAGCCCGATCATTCCCAGTTGCATGCTGATGCTTCCCTCGATCCTTCACCAGTCTAAGCGAACGCGTGTTACAGAGTGGTAAAGAAGATCGCGTTCCGGATTCGTTGAGGGTTCAGCGCGCGGGCGAGGCCGCCACCTTTTCGACCGCTTCCATGACCCGAAGTATGTTCCCGCCAAGAATCTTCAGGATGTCCTGCTCCGAATAGCCCTTCTGGAGCAGCGCTTCGGTGAGCTTAGGCAGCTTGGACGCGTCTTCCATCCCGATCGGCATCGTGGCGCCGTCGAAGTCCGAGCCGAGACCGACGTGATCGACGCCGGCCACCTTCACTGCGTGGTCGATGTGCTCGACGATTTTCTCCCAGCTGACCTTGGGCAGTTGTCCGCTCATCATCGCCGCGGTGTTGACCCGGGCCGACTCGAGGGTCGAGCAGGCTTCGTCGCCGCCGCATTTTTTGGACAGGGCCGCCAACTGCTCGACCACACCGCCCGTCGTCTTGTCGCTGGCGACGCGGTACTCTTCGCTCAGGAAGCTGACCTCGTAGTTGATCATCACGACGCCGCCGTTCTTGGCCAGGGCGCGAAGCATGTCGTCGGTCATGTTGCGGGGATGCTTGTCGATGGCGCGGCACGAGGAGTGCGACGCGATCACCGGTGCGCGGCTGATCTCAACCGCGTCGTAGAACGTCTTGTCCGCCACATGCGAGATGTCCACCATCACCCCAAGGCGATTCAGCTCTCGGACCACGTCCTTGCCGAACGGTGTCAGGCCGTTGTGCGCCGGCTTGTCGGTCGAGGAATCGGCCCAGTTGTTGTTCTTGAAATGGGTCAGGGTGAGATAGCGCACGCCAAGCGACGCGTAGAGGCGCAGCAGCCGCAGGTCGTCGTCGATCATGTGGCCGCCTTCCATGCCCATGAGGGCGGCGACCTTGTGTTCAGTTTTGGCGCGGCGGATGTCGGCCGCGGTGGTGGCCAGCATCAGATCGTTCGGGTGCAGGCGCACCGCCTCGCGGACCGAGTCGATGAGATCCATCGCCTTCTTCACGGCCGGAGGGCCGGTCATCTCGCTCGGCACCCAGATCGAGAAGAACAGCGCGTTGAGCCCGCCCTCGCGCATCCGCGGCACGTCGATGTTGCCGTTCGGGTTGCGCTTGCTGATGTCGAAGGTCTTGTCCGACAACAGGCGCTGCGTGGTGTCGTCGTGCGAATCGATGACGATCGCGCGGTTCTGCAGCTCCTTCGCGCGCGCCGACACGCCGTCAGCCGGCGCGGATTGGGTGAAGACAATGGTCGGCAGCGCCAGCAGCGCCGCGGCGATTCGCATGAAGGTGGCTCTCATGCGCGCCATCTTACTCGAACGAAAGCGGACGCGACCGTGAAAAGGGTCGCGCTACGTCGATGCACCCGAGGCGCCGAGCGGCTATCGTGTGAGGCGTAGTCCGGTCGGCGCGCCGGGGCCCGGGCTGAACACCGCGACACCCGTGGCGGTGCCGACGAAGACGCGCCCGTTGACGATCGTCGGCGTGATGAACTTGTTGCCGGCGCCGAACGCGTCGCGCCCGCCTGGGGCCTGGCTCGAGTTGTACAACTCGTACGACAAGTCCGCGGCATAGTAGGCGTGGAGGATTGCGGGGTTCGAGTTCTCGACCGCCCAGACGATCCCGTTCGCGCTTCCGGAGGCGGAGATGCCGGGAGTCGACCCCGGGTAGCCGAATGCGCTCGCGCTCTTCGAAGCGGCGGTTGACGACATTCTCGCGTTCGTGAACTGGAACGCCTTCAGGTTGTCGCCGGCCGCACCGTAGTACAGCGTGCCGTTGAAGTACGCCGGCATCGACCAGACCCCGCCGCTCAACCCGCCGGTGACGTCCTGGTAGATGGCATTGGACGTCGGGTTCCATTTGCCCATCGAGTCGCGATTGACGATGTACATGTGGGCGTCTTTTCCGGCGCCGACCGCGAGGTGATGCGCCTGCCCCCCTGCATCGAGCAGATCCGGCAGAACCAGCGCGCCACCCGAACCGAGATCGCTGTCGGCGTTGGACTTCGACACCGTGTCGAAGGTCGCGAAGTAATCCGTGACCACGAGACCGGTGGTCGCGATTTTCAGGAAGCCGTTTCCGAAGTTCCCCTGACTGGGAAACCCGCCGGCGTTCAAGGTGGTATCGAAGGTGCCGTTGCCGTCGAGCACGTAGATGTTGCCGGCCGAATCCGCCGCGGGTCCGGCACCGGCCATCCACAGGGCGCCGCGCGATCCGTTCGGCGTGACGTTCCGGACCGCGGTTTGCGCCAGCGTCGCGGGATCGTAAGACATGATCCAACCGGTGTATGGATCGATATCGCAATGCGAACTCCACGCGGTGATCAGCGTGCCGTTCACGAGCGTCAGCGCCGCACGTTCTTCGTACTGCTTGGGATCGAAGGGGAGCGTGCCGCCGCTGCTTCCGGCGCCAGTGCCGGGCACCGACGCCTGAATCACCTTCGGGCCGCCGAACAGCTCGGCGCCTGTCGCGACATCCAGCGCGTGCAATCGGTGAACGTAGACGCCCGCAGCGTTCTTCGACATCGCGACGACGTAGATCACGCCGTGGGTCCCGCGCGCGGGGTCGATGACCGGCGTCGAGGTGATGCCGATCTCCGGAATCACCTGGGAACAGTTGCGACCGTCACTCGGCATCTCGCCGGCAGCGAGCGTCGACACCTGCCACATCACCGCGCCCGAATCCGAGTCGAAGGCGTAGACGCTGTCGTGTTCGGTCGCGACGTACAGCACATTCCGTGTGCCGACTCCTGGAATCCCCACGCCCGACAGCAACAGCGGTTGCGCGTCCACTTTGCCGTCGGTCGTGAAGAAGCCGGTTTTGCCGAACAACGACCAATTCACCGTGGACGGAGTGAGGATGGTCTCCGTCAGGTTCTGACCGGTGCGTGCGTTGTCGTTGTGATAGGTCAGGACGTTGGTGCCGCCGGCAGATGTCAGCGCGTGGCTTCCCACAGCGAGGGCCAGGATCGACGCGGCAAGGAACGTGACGACCTTCATGTGGCCTGACCTCTTAGGTGCGGCAGGCCCCAGCGATCGGCCTCCAGCCTTCGACATCGATTTCGATCTGACTGCCGGCGCCGTTCGCGGGCATGCCGCCGGCAGATGGCATCGCGCCCGGCGATAACCGGACGCCGCCACCGAGGTTGACGCCGTCCTTGTACTGCCCCTTTTTCATGATGCCGGTCAGCTCGATCATCGAGCCTTCGTGCGCCTTGATCTCGGTCATCACCTTCTTCGGTCCGTTCATGCGCAGATGCATGCCTTCGGTGATCTCGGCGCTGCCGGGTTCGTCGATGGTTTTGGGGCCGGCGGTGAAGACGTAGCCCTTGGTGCAGCCGGGAATGAACACGCGCACCGAGTCGTTCGGCACCGGTTTCTTTTCCTGGGCCACGAGCGACGAACTCGCGGCGGCGATGGCAACAGCGACAATAACGGTTGAGGTTCTCATCAAATGTCCGCTGTCGATTGTGCGCTTTTCAACCGGGCGAATCAAAACGTACTTCTGCGAATTACAGCGCTCTCCCGATTATCGGCGCGACATCTCCACCGCTGCAGCTGAAGTCAGCTCCGATCGCCGAACGCGGAGTTCACGAATGCTTCTTCTACGAGAGGTCGGTTACAGATTCGTAACGCACTGACGGATTCGATTTTCTGGAGGGGCGAAAGGGGATTTTCAGCAGGATCCCGCCGATGCGCGCCGTCGAAGATGCGACGCGCACCGGCAGGCGGTCATGATTTATCTAACCAGGATTTCGCGTCGCCATCGTCGTCGAACTGATCTGCAGGTCGTAACCGTTCGGCGTCGTCGTGTGGTAGCTCTTGTACGCCGCTGTGTGGATGTCGCCACGCGCGCCGGTGTCTTCGCGAGCGGTGAGCCCGCGCTTCTCCAGTTCCGCCTTCACCTTGTCCGGATCGAACGGCGTGATGCCGAAGGCGATATGGCCGATGGTGGCGTGTCGCGCCGTGGGAGTGGCGGGCGCCGCACCGCGTCCACCACCGCCGCCGCGACGGATGATGATGTCGCCGATGCTGCCGATTTCACACTGGCTCTGGCTGCCCTCGTCGATTCCCGGCTTCCACCCGAGGAGCGCCGAGTAAAAGGCGACTGTCTCCTTGTAATTCGAGACCTCGAACGACAGGTGATCGAGCCAGATCGTCTTCCAGTTGGTCGATTCGAAGGGCGCCGGCGCCGACGTCTTCCCACTGGCGGCGCCTTGATGCCGATTCTTCCGGCTGCCGTTGCTGATCTGCAGATCGAAACCGTCCGGATCCTTCACGTGGAAACTCTCGAAGTCCTTACCGTGATTATCGGCGACGGGCGAGAGCCCGCGTTTTTTCAGCTCGGCTTCCACTTTCTTGGCGTCCCACGGATCAATGCCCCAGCAGAAGCTGTCGAACACCGCGAGGCGTGGCGCGCGAGGTGCTCCGCCTCGACCGCCGCCGCGGCCTGCCGCAGCCGGATCGCCGGCCGGCGGAGCGGGTGGCGCAGGCGGCGCTACATATCCGCCGCGGAGGACGAGGCCGCCCCAATCGCCGATATCGAGCATCGCCTCTTTGCCATCGTCGCTGCGGATCTTCCAGTTCATCAGCGCCTGGTAGTAGGCGGCCTCTTTCGGATAGTCCACGACCTGGCACGAGAGACGATCGAGCAGCACCGTTTTCCAGCCGGTCGATTCGAACGGCAGCTTGGCCGGCGTGGTGTCGCAGTCGGGAGTCCCGGCGCGGGCGCCGCCGCACTGGCCCTGCGCGAGCGCAGCCGCGGGACGGACCGCGACGGCGAGCCCAAGCGCCTGAAGCAATTGCCGGCGCGACAGTCTTCCACGATCGAAATCAGCGAACAGCGTGGTTGGATCACCGCTCATCGAACGCTCCTTCGAAATGAAACAAGAGGAATAAAACTCCGGGCAAGTATGCGACCGACCATCGCCGATTGGCAACATTACGACCGGAGACAATTGTCTTGTCTCGAGGTGGTCCCGCCGGCATGGAATCGAACGACGACGCTAGGAAACTCCGACGCGTTTCGCATAGAAGATGTCGGGCCGTCCGCGGCCGTTTGCATCGGGCAGAACGCCGACCACGCGAAAGCCGAGCCGTACGTAGAACTCGTGTGGATGTGTGCCCCTGAGTCTCCTGAAATCACGGATCGACGAGGCCGTGTCCGTATACAGGTCGATGCCGCTCGCGGAGGTCTCGCCGTTCTCGTCGTCGCTGCCGAGCCAGAGGGTGAGCGCGCCCAGGCTTGCCACGAACCGTTCGAGATCTTCCACCAGCGCCCGGCCAATGCCCTGACGTCTCCGTGACGGGGCAACGACAAGGGGATGCAACTCCCACACCTGGCCGCAGTAGGTCGGGAAGGCGCCGATCCAGCCGACGACCGCTCCATGGACGTCGAGTGCGACGCGGCTGATCTTTTCCTGCTCCAGCGATCCGGTGACCTCGTCCCGCGCCGAGTCGAGGTCCTGCCACTCGCCGGTCCGCCCCTTGAAACTATCGCGAAGCAGGACTGCCGCTTGCTCGCGGTGCTCCTCGTCGCCAGATCTCAACTCAATGATCCGTTCGCTCATCCGCGCCACCGTCTCACGCGCCACCGTTGCGGTCCGGGCGATCCGCCGGCAGTTCGATCGAATCGCTTACGGAGAGTTCGGACACTCGAAGGCGCGTCACCGTCAGGTTGCCGATCGACAGCGACCTGATGTGGGCGCCGTCCATGGCGAGGCGGCGGACTGCCAGCCGCCGGACGCTCAGCGCGCCGATCGCGAAGGCACCGATCGCCACCGCGCCGACCGCAACCGCGCCGATGGCAGTAGCGACCACCGCAATCCCACGGAGCCCGACGGCTTGTCCACCTGCATCGACTCTCATTGGTGCGCCTCCTGAATAACCGTTTCGTGACGCCACCTCAACCAGAAAAGGCAGCGTCGCGGGCTAGACTATCGCGTCGTGAACGTCAGGGCGAGAGACCACTCGATTGACGCGTTTGTCGAGCTGAACGCGTTCGACGCGGTTGCATGGACCTGGCTGGTCGCCCTGGTCGGCGCGCAGGCGCTGTGGATCGACCTCAGTCGCTTTCACGCGCTTCAGAACGCCGACTCCATCCTCCCGATCCTGGTGAGCCTGCAGCACTGGACGCCGTTCTATTGGGGCCAGGATCGATTCGGCATGCTGGTGCCGCTGCTCGCCGTTCCGATCCGCTCGCCACTCGCGAATCTGCTGGTGCAGAACGCGCTGACGATCTTCGCCGCATTGATCGCGCCGTTCGTGGTCGCGCGCTATTTCGTCGTCGATCGTCGATGGATTGCCGTCGGTGCGCTCGCCGGCGCGACGATGTTGTTGCTGGCGTTGCCGTTTGTCTTTGACTGGTTCGCCACGCAGCCTTACGCCCTCTCCATCGCGCTCGCGTTCGCCGCGTTGCTGGCAGCGGAACGCAGCGGCGTGACGGCCGTGATCATCGCGTGCGCGCTCATGCTGCTCGCACACTGGTCCAACGCCGCGGTGTTCGTCAGCGTCGGACCGTGCCTGGTGTGGCGGCCGCGGCTGCGAAAGATATGGATCACTGCGGTCGGCGCCGCCGGTGGACTTGTCCTGAAGCAGTCGGTGGGCCGGGGCAGCACCGACCTCGGAGTTCTCCCGATCGCCGAGTGGCCGGCCGCGTGGTCCGCCTTCGCCCGCGAGATCGTGCGTATCACCGATTATCGCGCGTTGTTTGCGGTGGTCGGGGGAACCGCCGCAGCCACCGCCGTCGCGCTATGGGTCAGCCATCGCGATCGACGTGATGTGCAGGCGTCGGCCGTCTCGTTCGGCGCTGCCCTCATCCAGGCGGTGGTGTTCGGCGCGTTGGGACACGTGCGAACCAACGGCTACTCGTCACGGTATGCGCTGCCGTCGATTCTGTTTGCTGGGATATCCGTGTCCATCCTGCTCGTCGCTTTGGCCGGCCGCCGATTCTCGAACACGGTCACGACTACGGCCGCCGCTGCGCTGCTGCTCGCGGGCGTCACGGGCCTGGCCTACGGAGTGCCGGCGCCTACGCAGATCCGGAAGACGCTCGATCGGCGGCTCGGGTTGCTCACGCCTGAGGTCGCCAATACGCGTGCAGCGGTGATTGCCGGCGACTACTGGACTGTCTGGCCCGCCGTCTTCCACGCGAATCTCACGTTGGGCGACGGGTACGATCATCCGCCAATCTACGGCCTCGCATTTCGATCGGAGGCGACCGACGATCTGTGGCCGCGGCCGCCAGGGACCCCGGCGGTTGTGCTGGTCCGGCACGCCGAGGCCGACAGCGCGGCTGTCGATCTCGCCCGGCTCGGCCGCCGGATCGTTGCCACCGAGCACCGCGGCTCGTTCGACATCCTCACGGTCTTTCAGACGCCGGAACGAGCACCTTAACGGATACGTCGAGATTCGCCCGGTCGAATTTTGTAACCGGCAAAAAGGGCATTCTGACGGATTAACTGAGTAAATCGATTCGCGCTCCGGCTGATGTGCGAGAGAAAAGTCGCGGCGCTGGATGCTTTCTACCCGTGCATTTCGGCTCGACAGCCGTGCCGACGAGTGGCTTCACATTTGCCTCACCGATCCCCAGCATGACGATGAGCATGACGTGGCAGTCGATGGTGTCAGGTACGCTCCCCGGTTCGCGGACCCGAGGTTTTGCGATCGTCGCGCTGTTCGCCGTCATCCAGGCTGCCGATCTGGTGCTGACCCTGGCGGGCATCTCCCGCTTCGGCATTCTGATCGAATCTAATCCGCTCCTCGCAGCGTCGATGCGGGTCGTGGGGGCGGCCAGCGTCCTGTTCCTGGCCAAGGGAGTTGCGGTCGCGCTGGCGACCGTCCTCCACGTCGCGCGCGCCTATCTCGTGCTGGCGTCGCTGACCGTGCTCTACGTGTTCTCAGCCCTCATTCCCTGGGCGCTCACGCTTTCGCTGTAGTCCAGCCTGTCCACTCCCTTTGCCAACGGTCGGCGTCCGGGCCACGTCTAAGACGCCAAAGCTCGATGGCGCGGGGAGCGTATGCTGCAGGATCTTCGGTTGGCGGTTCGGATGCTTCGCAAGCGGCCCGGTTTCACCGCCGTCGCGGCGCTGACACTGGCGCTCGGCATTGGTGCGCCGGCCGCGGTCTTCAGCCTGGTCCAGGGCGTGCTGCTGACACCCCCGCCGTACCGCGAACCCGATCGCCTCATGCTCGTTCCGTCGATCCGCACCGACAGCCGGCGCATCGAACGGGTTGAGGCGACGCCCGCCATTCAGTGGATGGATTGGCAGAAGCAGGCGACCTCATTCGACAGTATCGCGGCGTACGTCTGGACGTTCGGCTTCCTCATCGACTCGGAAGGCAGCCAGTCGCTCGAAGGCATGGTCGTGACGCCGGACTACTTCCGCGTGGTCGGCGTGCAGCCGTTGATCGGACGCGCCTTCGAGCCGCGCGACGCGGTGCCGCCCGCGACGGTCGTCATTCTCGGCTACGACTGCTGGCGGCGCCGGTTCAACGGCGACCCCGACATCGTCGGCAAGACGATCCGTATGAGCCGGCGCGACACGCCGCCGACGGTCATCGGCGTGATGCCGCCCGGGGTTCGTTTCCTGCCATCGCCAACTGCCTCGCAGGAACCGAACTACGACGTCGACAGCATGGTCGACTTCCTGCTGCCCGGCAGCCCCAATCCGCAGCGGTTGAAGCAATCGATGTGGGACGTGGTGGCGCGGATGAAACCGGGCGTGACTGCCGCGCAGGGGCAGGCCGAACTGCAGGTCCTCAGCGCGCGAGAAGCGCAGGCCGAGCCCGATCTCGACGGTCGCGTGCCGAGACTGCTGTCGTTGACTTCGGAAATGAACCGCGACGGCCGCCGCGTGCTGTTGCCGCTGTTCGGCGCGGCAGCGCTGGTGCTCTTCATCGCCTGCGGCAACACCGCGGCGTTGCTGCTCGTCCGCGGCTTGCAGCGGCAGCAGGAGTACGCGGTGCGGACAGCGCTTGGCGTCGGACGGCTGGCACTGTTTCGCCAGGTGTCGATCGAAAGCCTGTCGGTGGCACTGATCGGCGGCGTCGCCGGCGTCGGTCTCGCGTTCGCCATCGTCAAGGTGCTCAAGGCGATTGGCAGCCACGCCATTCCGCGTCTCGATGCGGTGACCGCCGGCTGGCCGCTGCTGGCTTTCGGATTCCTGTCCGCCCTGCTCGCAGCGCTGCTCGCGGGGCTGGTGCCGGCATTGCGCGCCTCCGCTCTCGATCCGATCGACGCGTTGAAGAGCGCGGGAGGACGCAGCAGCGCCGGCCGAGCCGAGCGGCGCCTGTTGCGCGCGGTCACGATGATCCAGACCGCACTGACGCTGGCGCTGCTGGTCGGTGCAGGTCTGCTGGTGCGGACGCTCCACAACGTCGCCAACGTTCGAGCCGGATACTCGCTCGATCGGGTCCTGACCATGACGGTGACCGCGGTGCAGGGCGACTGGTCCGATTTCCACCGCCGCGCGCTCGAACGCGTCGCGCGTGTGCCGGGCGTGCAGGAAGCGGCGTTCGCCTGGGGCACACCGTTGACCGGCAACGACTGGCCGGCGATGGTGGAGATCGAAGATCATCCGGTCGCCACACCGGGCGACCGATTCGCGCTGCCGCTCCGCGCGGTCACGCCGGGCTACTTCGCGCTGTTCGGCCTGACGCTCACCGCCGGCCGCGACATTCGATCGACCGACGATCACAACGCTCCTGCGGTTGCCGTGGTCAACCAGGCGTTCGCCGACCGCTATTTTGGCGGCACGTCGCCCATCGGCAAGAAATTCTGGCTGAACGGACGAGATCAGCACTCGACGGAAATCGTCGGCCTCGCCAGCGATGCGCGGACCCGCGACCTCACCGAAGCGCCGTCGCCGGAGATCTACTTGTCGCTCTGGCAGGCCACCGCCTTTTCCAAGGATCTCGTCGTACGCACGGCTGCCGATCCCCGCGCGGTCGTCGGTGCGATCCGGGACGAACTGCGCGCCGTCGATCCGACGGTCGCCGTCGAGCACGTGAAGACGCTGGATCAGGTCCGCAGCGACTCGCTGGCATCACGCATCTTCGCGCAGCAGCTGCTGGTCGGGTTCTCCATCGTCGGCACGCTGCTCACCGTCGTGGGTGTCTACGGTGTGCTGGCGCTGTCGGTTGACTCGCGGCGGCGGGAGATCGCAATCCGTACCGCGATTGGGGCCCATCGACGCGACATCCGCAACCTTGTTTTCGGCGAAGGGTTTCGCCTGGTCGCCGGCGGCATCCTCGTCGGCATCGCTGGCGCGGTGATGGCATCGCGCGTGTTGCAGTCGCTGCTCTTCGAAGTGGCGCCCGCCGATCCGGTCACCATCGGCGCCGCCGTCCTGCTCTTTGGCGGCGTCACGGCCGTTGCCTGCTGGGTGCCGACGCGGCGCGCCGCGGCGATCGATCCGCTGGAGGCACTGCGCTGCGAGTGAGACGCAACCGGCGGGGAAAATAGGTTACATTCAGCCTCGACGCGGGACCGCGGGTCTCCAGGAGGCTGATACATGAAGTTCACATCGGGTCTGGTGGCAACTGTGATTCTGGCGCTGGGCACCACGGGTGCTGCGGCCGGCACGAGCGTGCTCTTCATCGGCAACAGCTTCATCTTCGGCTCTGGCTCGGCGGTTCGCTTCTACCGCGCCAACACCGTCACCGACCTGAACAACGAAGGCATCGGCGGGGTGCCGGCGCTGTTCAAGTCCTTCACGCAGCAGGCCGGCCTCGACTACGACGTCTCGCTCGAGACGCGCGGCGGGATCGGCCTCGATTTCCATCTCGCCAACAAGCTCGGCGTGATCGGCCAGCGTGGCTACGACACGGTCGTCATGCACGGCTACAGCACGCTCGATGCCGACAAGCCTCGCGATCCGGCCAAGCTCGTGGCCACGAGCAAGGAGATGGCGGACTTTCTCCGCGGCAAGAATCCGAAAGTCCAGCTGTACCTGATGGCGACGTGGTCCCGCGCCGATCAGACTTATCCAGCAAAGGGCGCGTGGGCGGGCCAGCCAATCGACGCCATGGCGAAAGACATCCGCGTCGCCTATGACAAGGCCGCCGCCGCGGCTGCGGTCAAGGCTGTGATTCCGGTCGGGGAAGCCTTCAATCGCGCCATCCAGACGGGTGTCGCGGATCCGAATCCGTACGACGGCATCGAAGCCGGGAAGCTGGATCTCTGGACCTACGACAACTATCACGCCAGCACGCACGGCTACTACCTCGAGGCGCTCGTGATCTTCGGCAGCGTGACCGGCCGCGATCCGCGCTCGCTCGGACAGAACGAATGTTCGGCCTTCGAGCTGGGGCTGTCGCGGGCGGAGGCTAAAGCGTTGCAGCAGGTCGCGTTCGACCAGCTTGCGAGCTCGGGAACGGTAAAGGCGGCGCCGACAGAGCCAGCCAAGTCGGGTGGTCCGGAGCGTTGCGTCGCCGCCCGATAGAACAGCAGAGAACGCAGACGCTACAACTGAGGAAGAGCCATGCGGAACCAAACGCCGAAGGTCGGACGACGGGCATTGCTGACGGGCGCGGCGATGACGGCGGCAGCGGTCGCGGTGCGGGCACAGGATCAGACGCCGCCGGCCGCGGCAGCGACCACTCTTGCCGATGTCCCGCTCAGTGCGTCGGCGACGCTCACCGTTGAACGACGCGGCGAGATCGTCCTCCTCGGTTTCAACCGGCCGTTCATTCAGAACCGCCTCGATCCGCCGACCCGGTTGCGCCTGGCGGAAACGCTCTACCAGTACGAGCACGATCCTTCGCTGCGCGCGGCGGTGCTGTTCGGCCACGGCGAGAATTTCTCGCGCGGCATCGACGTGGACGCGTCACAAGCGGCGATCGTTGCGGGACGCCGGACGGTGACGGGATCCCAGGCGATCGATCTGCTCGGCAAGTCGCAGCCGCATCTCTTGAAGCCGGTCGTCGTCGTCGTCCACGGCGACACCTGGAATCTTGGACACGAGATCTACCTCGCCTGCGATGTCCGGATCGCGGCCGCCAACACGCGTTTCGGTCAGGACGAGAACACGCACGGACGTTTCCCGGGCGGGGGAGCGACCGTGCGCTTCGTCCGCGAGGCGGGTTGGGGCAACGCGATGCGCTACATGCTGACCGGCGATCACTGGAGCGCTGAGGAGTCCTACCGCATGGGTGTGACGCAGCAGATTGCGCCAACGCAGCAGGCTGCGCTCGAAGCGGGAATCGCCGTGGCGCAGAAGATCGCCGCGTGCGGTCCGCTGTCGATCAAGGCCACGCTGGCGTCAGCCCATCAGGTGGTCGATCCGGTCGAGGCCGACGCATTGTCGAAGCTCGACGCGCAGTACAGCGCGCTCTATCGAACCGAGGACTTCGTCGAGGGCCGGCGCGCCGAAGCCGAAGGCCGGCCACCCAAATACCAGGGCAAGTAGGCTACGCCACCCTCGCCTGCGCCTCGGACGGCGGGACGATCGACAGTGGCGGATGACTCTTGGGCTGCGGCGGTTCTTCGGACGTGTCCTTGGTCCTCGTGAACGACTTGATCAGGCTCTCGAGGAACGAGAAGAAGACATCGACCGCATAGCCTGCGAGGAAGGCCAGCGCCAGCGGCGGCACCGACGCGCCAGGCGAGTTGGTGAAGTTGTTGAACAGACCGACCACACCGCCGCTGATGGCCGCGATCAGGAACCGCGCCGAGTTGGCGCTCGAGGGAACGTAGGTCCGGTTCGACATATCCCGTTCGAACGATCGGAGCAGGTACGCGCAGGTTCCGAGCAGCGCATAGAGGACCGGCAGCAGGCAATTCGCCAGCGCGCCGTAGAACATCGCCACGTCTTCCTGCAGGCTCTGCGCAAAATACCGGACGTCCTGATATCTCGTCACCCGCTCGTCGGCCGCGGTCTCCAGGTGACTCGGCAGTTCCGGCGGAAGCTGAAAGAGGTCATGCAGCGCCTGCGGATTGCTTCGCTGCCTGGCGAACGGATCCGTTTCAAGGAACAGCATGAAGGCGTTCAGGCGCCGCGCGCGATAGTCGATGGATCGAATCAGGCCGGCGAATTCCTGCAGTTCCGTGACGACCTCCGCCACCGAGAGGCCGGCGGGCATGATCGGACCTTCCAGATGCGCGTCGCCCGTCTTGCCCGCGCCGGTCGGGTGCAGTTGCGCCACCAGCTTCACCGAAAGGTCGTTGGCGCTGACGATGTCCTTGCGAATCGCGTCGGAGAAGCCGGAGGTGACGAAACTGCCGATGGAGAAGGGCACGATCACCAGCGCCAGGCAGACCGCCCAGCCCAGATAGCTGCGGATCGCGTTGCGCGGCTCGTCGTGGCAGGCCTTCAGGCTTTCCGCGGTCACCGGCTTGAGTTTGGCCGCCAGTTTCGTGAGAGCGATCAGCAGGCTGGCCGCGGCGTCTTCTTTCCAGACGCCGCCGCTGAAGGCGCGCGCCTGAACGACGCTGTGACGGATGTCCGGCTCGATGTCGACGCCGGCTTCGGCGGCATATTTCAGCAGCCGTTCGGCGTCTTTCAGGGCGTCCTCCAGATAGGACGGCGACAGCGGCGTGGCGTCAACGTTCTCCATGACCTGACCCTCAGTCCTCTTGGTTCGCAAGGATTCAGGGGATTAGTGACGTCAGCGACCGAATTGTTTCAGCGGTCGAACGGCAGAGATCGGTCTGGATGGGCTGCCGATGATATTCTCAGGCCGCCGGAGGCTCCCCTATGGAACGACTTCAGGTATTGCTGAGCGGAAGCGGCGCGTTCCTGCTCAGTTTCGTCGTCTCTTTATGTGTGCTGGCGTTGTTCGTCGCGCTCTACAGCGCGATGACCGCGCATCACGAAATGACCTTGATTCGAGCCGGCAACAAGGCAGCCGCCTTGTCTCTCGGCGGCGCAGTCGTCGGCTTCGTGATTCCGGTCGGCAAGGCGGTGGCGCAGAGCACGAGTCTGGTGGACCTGCTGGTGTGGGCGGCGATCGCCTTCGTCACCCAGATGCTCGCCTACGGCGCCGCGTCGCTCATGCTGCCGCACCTGCGCAAGGCGATCGAGGACGACCAGGTGGCGAGCGGCATCGTGCTGACGGCGTTGTCGATCGCGATCGGCCTGCTCAACGCCGCCAGCATGACCGTATGAGATCGCCTCGGATGGCGGAAGGTTGCGGCGCACCGCAGTAGTCATGAGACGCTCGCAACAAGTGTCCCTGCACATCGTGCCGATTGCGGCGGCGTTGTTTCTCACCGCTTGCGAAACCGCACAGAAGACCTGCGTCGATCAGAACCAGCAGGTCGTGGCCGACAGCAACTGTGCGGGACAGGCCTGGGACGATTCGATGCCGGTGAGCCAGCGGCGTCCCGGGTCGCCATACTACTGGCACTGGTTCCGGGGACGCGGCTTCTTCTTCGGCAGTCGATCGTTCGCGTCGAACCGCTTCTCTGGAACCAGCAGCCGCTCGGCAACCACGCGCGGTGGCTTCGGGTCGTCGGCCGCGTCACACGGCGGCTCCTCGAGCTGACCATGCAGCGTCGAACCATCGAACCGCGCGCGGACTGGGTGGAGCAGGTTCAGGCTCGTGGCCTGGTGTACGCGCAAACCGGCGATCGCCCGTACTGGAACGAGAGCGCGTACTACGAATTCACCGCCGCGGAAGTCGATCGACTCGAGACGGCGACCAGCGAACTGCAGCGGCTGTGCCTCGAGGCAGGGCAGCACATCATCGACCGCAACCGTTTTGCCGAGTTCGGCATTCCGTCCATGGCCGTGGATGCGATTCGCCGCACCTGGGACGCCGAGCCTCCGGCGATTTACGGACGCTTCGATCTGGCGTTCGACGGACAGGACATCAAGCTGCTGGAGTACAACGCCGACACGCCGACCGCACTGCTCGAGGCGAGCGTTATTCAATGGGACTGGCTGCAGGCGCGGTTTCCTCATGCCGACCAGTTCAACTCGCTGCACGAACGCCTGATCGCGAAATGGACCGACCTCAAACCGTACCTGACCGAGCCGCTCTACTTTGCTCACGCCGATCAGGGATCGGGTGAAGACCTGATGACCGCGACCTACCTCCGCGAGACCGCGGTCCAGGCAGGGCTGCGGACAGAGATCCTGCAAATGGATCAGATCGGCTGGAATCCCGGGTCGGGCTTCGTCGATTTGAACGAGCGCCCGATACGATCCATCTTCAAGCTGTATCCCTGGGAATGGATGGCCCACGAAGCGTTTGGCCCGCACGCGCTGGCGCCCGATCCTCGCATTCAGTGGATCGAACCGGCGTGGAAGATGCTCTGGTCGAACAAGGCGTTGCTCGCGGTCTTATGGGAACTGTTCCCCGGTCACTCGAACCTGTTGCCGGCATTCCTCACCGATCCGCATGGCCTGACCGAATACGTCCGGAAGCCGCTGCTCTCGCGCGAGGGCGCCAACATCACCGTTGTGACCGCAGGCGGCACCACGACCACGCCCGGTGACTATGGCGAAGAAGGATTCGTCTACCAGGCGATCGCGCCCATCCCCACGCTGGACGGACAGCGTCCGGTGCTGGGGTCGTGGGTCGTGGACGGCGAGCCCGCCGGCATGGGCATCCGTGAGTCCGCCGATCTCGTCACCAGCGGCACCAGTTGCTTCGTGCCGCACCTGATGCTGCCCGCGTAGCGCGTTTCGCCTTCGGCGCCCGCCCACATCGACTCAGCAACCGTCATAGCGGCGCGTATACTGCACCGCACAGGAGTCATCTCATGAAAAGTGTCGGACGGCCGTTTGTCGCATCCACGGTCGCGGCCGCGGCGATCGCCACCATCACGAGCCTCAGTGCCCAGCAGCCGCGCCTGCTCGCCGTGACGCACGCCACCGTGCTCGACGTTCGGACCGGGGCGTTGACCGAGAATTCGACGGTCGTCGTCCAGGGACGGATGATCGTCTCGGTCGGCACGGCGGCGCCGCCCGCCGGCGCCGAGATCCTCGATGCGCGCGGCCGCGTCGTCCTGCCCGGGCTGATTGACGCCCACGCCCACATCTCCGATCTGCCAGGCGCGAAAACCGCGCTGCTTTCCGGCGTCACCACGGCTCGGAGCGCGGGTGTGCCGATGTATGCCGACGTCGCGCTCCGCGAGATGGTGAAGAGCGGACACCTGGCGGGCCCCGACATCCTGGCCGCGGGCGTCCATCTGCAACCGCATCTCGAAGATGTGCTCGCCGACCCGCGCCTGTTCGAATTCGTCGGCGGACTGGTCTCACCCGAGCAGATTCGTCGCGCTACGCAGGTCAACATCGATCACGGGGTGGACGTCATCAAGACGAGTGCGACCGATCGCGCCGGTCTGCCAGACACCGACCCGCGGCACTTTCTCTTCAACGAAACCCAGCTCCGCGCCATCGTCGAAACCACGCAGCGGCGCGGGATTCCGGTCGAAGTGCATGCGCATGGCGACGAGGGTGCGGCCAATGCGGTGCGCGCGGGTGTCCGCAGCATCGAGCACGGGACCTTCCTGTCCGAGGCGACGCTGCGGATGATGAAGGAGGGCAACGTCTGGTTCGTGCCGACCTACTCGGCGCTTGCGGACATGGGCGACACCGGCGGCGACTACGACGATCCGGGCCTGCAGATCCGCGCCCGCTTCATGATTCCGCAGCTGCGCGTGGCCATCCAGCGTGCGATCAAGATCGGCGTCAAGTTCGCGACCGGGGCCGACACCGAATACAGCAAGAAGAGCGTCGCGCGCGTGCCGAGTGAAGTCGCCTATCTGGTGGACGCCGGACTCACTCCGCTTGCGGCAATCCAGGCAGCGACCATCAGCGGCGCCGAGCTGCTCGGGATCGCGTCAAAGACGGGCAGCCTTCAGGCGGGATTCGAAGCCGACCTGATCGCGGTGGACGGCAATCCACTCGAGCACATCTGGGTGCTGCAGAGTCCGCTGCTGATCATGAGCAACGGTCAGGTCGTGCTGAACGCGCTCGATCCGTCGAAGTAGGAGCAGTCACGACGTTGGAACGCAGAGCGCGCAGAGACCGCAGAGCCGTCTTGGTACAGGCATCACGAAGTCACGAAGGCCACGAAGAGCACGAACGAGACAGCGAACACGAGAAAGTGTTCGAGCGTAGTGTCCGGCTCCAGCCGGACGGTGATTCCGGACGATGCCGATCGTCGCGTGGCAAAACCAGACCTCCAGCGCTGGACTGACGATGACGGCGTCGGCTGGGGTCAACCGATCGCCTGTGAGCCGACTGCTCATCACCCGGGTTGGTCGATTGCCGGTGCGCGTACTCATCGCCGACGCCGCTCGCAACGCTTCCGGTCCGGTTTTGGTGCGAACCCGATCACGCGGCTCACAGGTCGTCGCCAGACCGAAACGACCATCCGCCGCCCAGCGCTCGCGTGTGGACGCGCCGGACTCATCTAGGCGTCTTTGCTGCCGTTGTGATCTGTCCTTGACCAATGGCCAAGTCGTTTAAAAATCGCGACGAACACGAATCAAGCCACGAATTTAGCTCGTCTCCTTGTTCAGTTTCGTTTTTGGTTTGAATGGACTCGGCGCGTTTTCCGCCTTCCCGCGTCTGTAGATCGCTGAGACTTCGTCCCTCCCGGGTCCGTGCTTAAGTTGTGGGAAGTCCGTTTCAGCACGTTATCGGCAACTCCGAACGGTCCATCGTTACTGCCGTCGTCAGTCCATAGCCGAAGGGCCTGTTTCGCCAAGCGACGAGCGGGAGTGCCGTCGTAACGACGATGCGCCATCGGCACACCACCGGCCCAATGACGGATCGCGATTTGGTATTGATCGATAGTCGGTCCGGCTGCGGCCGGACACTACGGTCGCCGGATCGCTGACGGCGGATGGTCGTTCCGGCGGGCGACGACCTGTGAGCCGCGTGATCAGGATCACACCGAAACAGGCTCGCAGGCGTTGCGTCCGGCGTCGGCGATGAGTACGCGCACCGGCGAAGGGCTAACCCGGAAGTTGAACAGTCGACTCACCGGCGATCGGCTAACCCCAACCGACGACGTTCGTCGTCAGTCCAGCGCCGAAGGGCCTGTTTTGCCACGCGGCGAACGGGAGTGCCCGACCGGAATGAGCGTCCGCCGGCAGCGTGGCCGTCGGGCGATCGACCGTAGTTTCGTCGGCGATCGTCATCGTCTTAACTCAGCGTCCGGTTGAAGCCGGGACACTATGCCACTGCGGCCGCAGGCGACGGCAAACCCCAAGCGACGCCGTTCTTCGTCAGTCCAGCGGTTTCGCCAAGCGGCGAACGGGAGTGCCCGTCGGAATGACCGTCCGCCGCCCGCGTCGCTCCTGGCGCCTGGTACGGTTGCCGACCTCTGCGAACTCGGCGGACTCTGCGTTGACTTCGTCACCTGTTCTTCGCTTCGCCGGCGCGTGACGTTCGTGTCTTATTGGTCTCTGCGTGCTCTGCGGTTTCTGCGTTGATAGTCGTGATCGCGGTTACCGCTTTTTGCCCTTCCCGAATTGATCGCCCGCCATACTCGGCTTGCCGCCGGCGAAGTCGATTTCGAGCAGCTTCTCGCTCTCGGCGTTCGCACCGTTTTCGTCCTGCAGCGTCGCCACGATCTTCTTGGTCTTGACGTCGACGACATCGCCGGTTGACGGGTACGCGAGGGCGCCGTCGATGCCGAACGTGATCCAGCCGGGTTCGTCCCGCACCTTGATGCTGGTCTTCATCGTCGGCGGCATGACGGTGGCGTCGAACACGCGCAGGTAGTTGTTGGCGTTATCGGCGACCCAGATCTCGGTCTCGTCCTGCGTCATGGCGATGCCGTGGCTGGGAATGCCGTGGGTCGGCGATTTGCCCGGGACCACGTCGGGCACCGCGACGTGATACAGAATCGCCCCGGTCTTCAGATCGGCAACCTCGAAGCCGAGCAGATCGTTGATGTTGGCGAACAGCAGTGTCTGTTTGCCGTTGAACGTGAACGGCCGCACCACGTTGCTGAACGGCCCGATTTCCTTGACGATGGTGCGCGTCTTCGCATCAACGACCGACATGGTCCTGACGCCGCCTTGCGACTCGAAATACACGCGCCCGCCATCGTCCGAAAAGAGCGTGTTGTGGGGGCTGCCCGGCTTGTCGATGGACGTAATCGCGGCGCCCGTTGCCGCGTCGGCAACGATCCACTTCGGCGCGCCGATCACCGGCGCGTACAGTGTCTTCCCGTCGGGGGAGACCGCGACGCGGTCGGTACCGCGACCATCGTAGCTCTGCTCCCACACCAGTTTGTCGGTCAGAAGATCGTACGCAGCCACGCGACGGCTGGTCGAGACGTAGAGTCGCGCGGTCCCCGCATGCGCCGCGATGCCCTTGATCGCTTCCTGCGCGTTGCCGCGTCCACGTCCGGTCGCCGACGGATCGGGCGGCGGCGGTGGCGCGCCCTGCAGCGGGATCCGCTTCACGAACTTGTGGCCGTGATCGATGTCGAAGACCAGGATGCCGGCGCCGCCGTAGGACATGTTGTTGCCGCCGCCGACGCCGGGCAACGCCGCGTAGATGAAGCGCCTGGCCTGCTGCGCATCCGTCCGCGGCATCAGCAACGCCGCGCCGGCAATGAAGAACGCGCAAACCGAGAGTCGACGAGCAGTCATGGCTGATCTCCTGAGGCTTTGACGTGATGGGGGCGCGCCGGTCAGGCCGCATTCTACGTCTATAATCCTCGGCAACGGTTCAGGTTGGGTATCGACCTGCCGTTTCGAATCCACCAAGGAGCCTCAATGGCCGCTCAGAAGAAGAAACCAGCGAAGGTGTCGGCGAAGAACGCGCCGAAGAAGTCAGCGAAGACAGCCCTGAAGAAAGCCCGGCACAAATCATCGAAACCACCGCTCGCGCCGGACCATATCCTCCAACTGGGTTTCGGCTTCTGGGGCTCCCGGACGCTGCTGACTGCCATCGAGCTGGGCGTGTTCACCGAACTGGCCAAGGGGGCGTCCGAATCGCAGGCGCTCCGCCGCCGCCTCGGACTCCACGAGCGAGGCGCCCGCGACTTCTTCGACGCGCTGGTCGCGCTCGGCCTGCTTCGTCGCAAGGGCACGACTTACGCCAACACGCCCGAGACCGAAGTGTTCCTCGATCGTGCGAAGCCCTCTTACGTGGGCGGGATTCTCGACATGGCGGGTTCGCGCCTGTATGGATTCTGGGGCTCGCTGACCGAGGGCCTTCGTACCGGTCAGCCGCAGAACGAGGTCAAGCACGGCGGCGGCAACCCGTTCGCGACCATCTACGCGGATCCCGATCGGCTGCGTCAGTTTCTCTCTGCGATGAGTGGGATCAGCATGGGCGCCGCGATCGCGATCGCGAAGAAGTTTCCGTGGAAGAACTACAAGACCTTCGTGGACATCGGTGGCGCGCAGGGCTGCCTGTCGGTCCAACTTGCCCTCGCGCACCAGCACCTGCGCGGCGGCGAATTCGACCTTGCACCGGTCGGTCCAGTCTACGAGGACTACGTGAAGTCGTTCGGCCTCGAGGGGCGTCTGACTTTTCAGGCCGGCGACTTCTTCAACGAGCCGATGCCGTCAGCCGATGTGCTCATCATGGGCCACATCCTCCACGACTGGGGTCTCGAGGACAAGCTCGCGCTGCTGAAGAAGGCGTACGACGCGCTGCCCAAGGGCGGCGCGCTGATCGTATACGAGGCGATCATCGACGATGACCGCTCGAAGAACGCGTTCGGACTGCTCATGAGTCTGAACATGCTCATCGAGACGCACTCGGGGTTCGACTATTCAGGCGCCGACTGTACCGCCTGGATGAAGAAGGCCGGCTTCCGCAAGACCTTCGTCGAACATCTGGTCGGGCCCGACTCGATGGTGGTCGGGATCAAATAGCCACTAGCTGCGTCGTGCGTGGTGCTGCATAGTGCGCGCTACTTCGGTACCGCGCAGCTGAAATTCGCGGCGTCGTTCATGTCGCCGCTCCCGGTGTAGTGTGAGACTTCTGGATACGGACAGAGCGGTCGCTGCAAGGCGACTCCTTTGGCCGGATCGTTGTCCACATACTTGGTGGCCACCACCTTGGACGGCGCCGTTCCCGATTCCACCCAGCGCTCGAGTGCGCGGAAGATATCGTGATCCGCATCGCGTTGTGATGCCGGAGCGGGCTCCGATGTGCCGAACGCGATCGGGCCCGGACCTCCAGCGCAGTGATACAGCCCAGGGACCAGGAATGCTCGGTAGAAGGCCTGGGTGCGATCGAGTCCTTTCTCGGCTTTCACCACCGACTCGTAATAGTTCACGCCGTTCTGAGCCGGAATCAGCGGGTCGGCCGCGCCATGGTAGTAGACCATCTTGTGTCCGAGCTTCCGGAACTCGTCGATATTGGCGTCGGTGGCGTTCGTGATCGGCGCGAGTTCCTTGTCGGCGCGCTCGATGTCGCGCGCGAAGTCGAACGTCCGGAACGCCCAGTCCGGCTTGCCGAACAGTCCGTAGGCCCAGAAATCGTTCGAGCTCACGCCAGACGTGTTGGTCCGGTTGATCACCACGCCGCTGGCCCAGCCCATCTCGCCGCCGGGATACATGCCCGCGTAAATCGGCTCCCTGGTCAGCGGATTTCGCGGACCGCTGTAAATGTCCCGCACCGCGGTCACCTGCGCGGCCGTCAGGCAGTTCGAGGAGTCTGATCCGCTGCACTGCAGCACGCCCGGGTCGAAGCGGCAATGCATCGGATCGCTGATGATGCCGTCCTTCGCGCCGTCGAGCGCGTCGCACGCCGCCATGACGCGATCCTGAACCAGCTGCAGCTTTTCCTTCGGCAGGTTGGTCTCGGGTGAACTGGTGACGACGCCGTTCCAGACCTCGCTGGCCATCTGATGGGTCCAGTAATTCGCGGCGTCGCCCGCGAGGATGCCGTCGAAGTCGGCGGGGTAGCGCTGCGCCTCCATCAGTCCCTGCTTGCCGCCGGTCGAACAGCCGGTGTAGTAGGCGTACTTGGCCGGCTGGCTGTAATACGAATTCAAAATCGCCTTCGCATTCACCGTCGTCAGGTGCAGCGCGCGGTAGCTGTAGTCGATCAGGCGTTCGCGATTCTCGAGCCAGGCCGCCGGCTCCGCGGCGGTATGGCCGGTGTCGGTGCTCGCGGTCGCGAAGCCGTCGCGCAGCGCCGACGCCATCGCCGGATAGCTGATGGTGCCGGCGAGGCCGCCGTTGCCGACCACCTGCAGCTTGCCGTTCCAGTTGGTCTCGGGCAGCCAGACTTCGAACTGGATCGACGACTGAGGTGTGGGCTTGAGGACGCCGCGCACCGAGCAGAACGGCGGAAGCGCATCGATCGCTCTCGCTCGTGCACCCGGCGGCGTGAACTGACCGCTTGAAACCGAGCGAACTTCGAGCGTCGCGGTATCAGCGAGCTTGAGGCTCTTCAGCGCTTCGCAGTTTGGTGGCGCAGCCGCGGCCGGAGAGGCGGCGACCGCGCAAACTGCACAGATCGTGAGGAGGTGACGGACCAGACGTCGCATGATTCGCTCCTGTTCCGAAAGACGGCCTATTCTACGGCCGTTTTCAGAACCAGGTCGTGTCTTAGAACGGTTCCCCCTTGGGTCTAGTGTCCGCCGCGGGTGATGGCGCATCACGTTGACCCCTGGCTCCGCGCGTGGACGGCTGTCGGTCATTTCGGCCGGGCCCTCCCGTTCGCCGCGTGGCAACACCGCCCCTCCGGCGCCGGACTCACGACGACCGGCGTCGGTTGGGGTTGGCCGATCGCCGGTGAGCCGACTGTTCGGCCTCCGGGTTCGCCGATCGCACCTGCGCGTACTCATCGCCGACGCCGCCGGCTACGCCTCCGGGACGTGTTGGTGCGATCCTGATCACGCGGCTCACAGGTCGGGCCCGACCGAAACGACCGTCAGCCGTCCGCGGTTATGTGGACTGGACTGAGGCGCGTGTCGCACTCGGCGTTGGATCGATCAATGCCCGAGTCCCAGGTCCGCCGCCGTCGTCCGGTGGGGGTGGCGATCCCGCGTCCCTCGGCCCTCGCGCGCGCGCGACAGCCGTCACCCGGTGTCCGTCGGCAATGCTCAACCGGCGCCACTGATTCGCCACCAGCCGACGGATCACCCGGTGGCCCAACTGATTGTCAGATGTCGTGCGGACTGCCCCAGGCGCCGGGCCCATCGGCAGCACACGGCCGACGGACGCGGGTGACGCGCGAGCCGGCCGGGGACGCGGGATCGTCACCCGCACCGGACTGCCGCGACCGAACCGCCGTACTCACGGCTGCAGGCGAACGAACTCGCCTCGGGTCCGAACCGGCGACACCGACAGGAAGGCACTAGCCCGGGACAGTGGCGGCGCTCTGCGGCAATACCGTCAGCATTCGCGGCCCCTCGGGCATCGGCGGCACTGCCGGCACGTCGCCCGTGTCCGGGCGCAAGTACCTGAGCTGCGTCGGCCTGACGGTTTCGAGCAATGCCTTCCTGCTCTTGATCGTTATCGGACGGCCGACGTGAATCTTGCCCATCCGGGCCATCAGCGACTCGGGCATGGCGCCCGAGAACATCAGCAGCGGCCACGTGAAGGACGGTCCGTTCAACTTCCGCAGCTTGTACAGCCACAGTCCGATCGCCCCGGCGCGCCACGCGGTCGGACCCCACCAGCTGATTTGACCGGGCCGCAGATTCATCTTCCAGCACTTCATCATCAGCTGCCACTGGAGCGGCGTGAGATTCCGCGTCTCGGTCACGCCCATTGCGTGCTCGAGCCGCGTGTCGTGCAGCGGCGTGAACACCGACGGGATGAAAAACGCGAACAGGCCGCGGCGCTCGACCTCGTAAATCAGATCGAGGGTCGCCTGCGTGTCCTCGTCGGTTTCGCCCGGGCTGCCGATGATCAGCGTCATGGCAGGAAACCAGTTGTGCTTGTTCAGTACGCTCAAACCGTTGACGACGACGCTCGGCCAGTCCTCGATCGAAAACGGAACGCCCTTGCTCGGCATGATCTGCTTGGCCAGACGCACCGATCCGGTCTCGAGTCCGATCAGTGGCACCAGCGCTCGGTGCTCCTTGTGGTTGCTGAGCAGCGGCAGCCGGATCGGGCTCTTGTCGAGCAGCATCTCCGACAGCTTTTCGATCAGCACCGGATCGACCACCGCCGGCGCGATCGTCGCGTGGCTCAACACGTGCTGTTCCACTCCGGGCGTGTTGACGATGCTCGAGTACAGATCGAGCAGCGCCTCGCGGTTCGGAAAATAGAACGGCGTGTCAGTGTGGACCTGGCCCCAGATGAACATGTCCTCGGTGGCGAGCGAGATTTGCTTGTTGCCCTCGCGGACGTTGGCGTCCACGCCGTGCATGATCCGATCTTTCGCCACGTCGATTTGCGGGTTCAGGTCCGGGACGCAGAACTGGCACCGGCGTCCGCAGCCGGTCGTCATCTCGACCACACCGAACGTGGTGCGTCGATCCGGGATCAGAATGCTGTCGCGATCCTTGGGATGGTGAACGTCGATCTGACGCGGCAGCGCGTCACCCGTGATCGCGCTCTCGAACAGCGTGATCGTTTCCGCCGACTCGGCGCGACCCTCGACGACGCAGTCGATGCCGAGCTCGTCCCAGGAATTGGTCTGCGTGATCTGCCATCCGCCGGAGCCGCCGACGAGGACTTTGAAGTGGCCGCGATGCGGGCTGCCTTTGACTTTGTCGAACAACTGCCGCGAATAGTGCGAGTTGATCGGCTGCTTCGACTCGCCAAAGATCGACGTGTAGACGCCTGCCGCGAAGGTGACGCCGAGCGGGTTGTGCGTCGAGATCGCCACCACGCGCGTGGCAGGGCCGATGAACTTGTCGAGGTCGTCGGGATAACAGGCGACAACGTCTTCAGGCGCGAAGTGACGGAGCAGGGCGGCCTCGAGCACCCGCAGGCCCGCCGGCATGTAACGCGCCGAGCCATCGTCGCTGTATTCGAGGTTGCGCCAGTTCGGGTACTTGCGATTGAGGATGCCCTCGAGCCAGATCGGCAGCGAAGCCATGCTCATCTGGATGAAATATCCGGCGTGATCGATTGTTTCGGTCAGCGGAGCGGTCAAGACGATCAGGGCTCCGTTTGGGTGGCTCGTGCTGACGGTTTTCAGTGCGGGAGGCGTGACCGGAATCCGAGACCGAGCTCATGCGACGACATCCTCCGATGTCAAGACAAACGTAAAGATCGGAGTCTGGCATAAAGCGCCCGCGCCAGGCGTGCATCTGCCGCAATGCACAGTGCTCGTGGCGCTTACGGCTCGTCCCGCGCTCACATTCGAGAGCCGGCTCGGCCATGGCCGCTCATCGGGTGTATAACTCCACCGGCACTTTTCATCCACCAGCTCAGGAGGCCAGCATGAAAGAGAAATTGATCACAGCGGCGATGGCGCTCGCCGGCGTCGCGGCATACGGTGCGGTCTCGGGTGCGCAGGCGCCGGGTTCGCAGGCGCCGTTTCCTCCGCCCGCGGTCAAGATCCAGGCGGGCGACGCGCCGAACTACGCGTTCGACATCACCAAGGCCGACATCGACTACGTGCTGAAGAACGCGCCGGCCAATCCACCCGATCGGCAGCTGCGCGTCGTGGACATGGGGAAGTACAACCTCGGCGTCGGCATCATCCGTCGCGGTCCGACCAACGAGAAGCCGGGTGATCCCGTGCCGGTCTTGTGGCACGACTACACGCCGGAGATTTACTACATCACGTCCGGATCGGGCATCCTCACGACCGGCGGCGTGATTCTGAACCAGCGTGCGGGCGGAGGTGTGCCGAACACCATGAATGGTCCGAGCGGCAGCGGCGTCGCCGGACCCGGCGCGTTCAGCCGTCGCGTTGGTCCCGGCGACATCATCATCATCCCGAACAAGGTGGCGCACGGATGGAGCGGTGTGACCGATCACATCGAGTACCTGAGCTATCGTCCGGATCCCGATCGCGTTCTGCCGGCTGGCTGGGTCTACCCGTTACTGCTGCGTCAGCCGCCGACCGGCGTGCCGACACCTGGACTCGGCGGCGGTCGTGGAAATGCACCGGCTGCCGACGCCGCGCCCGCGGGCGCACAATAGCGCGGATTTCCGATCGATGTAGCGCGACCCTTTCAGGGTCGCGGAAAATGCGGGCCTGAAAGGCCCGCACTGCGGGGCCTCTGAAAACTGGTCTATGGCGCGAGGGCGAGTGAGGCGGTAAAGTTAGTGCTCTTCATACACCGCGAGGAATTCTCATGAGCCCAAAAACAAAAGCACTGCTCTCCACGGCTGCCATCGTCGTCTCCACAGCGGCGATGACAGCCGTTTACACTCAGACCTCGCTGGCGCAGGCTCGCGCGCAAGCGCCGGCGGCGCAAACCCAGCGTCAGGGCCGCGGCGGCAATGGCGGTGACAGCGCCGCGCCCGCGCGCAAGCAGGGCGACGGCGTCGGTCCCTTCAAGAAGATGGTGATCCGCGGGGTCACGCTGATCGACGGGACCGGCGGTCCGCCGCTCAGCCCAATGGACATTGTCATCGAAGGTAACCGGATCACCTCGGTGCGTCAGGCCGGCTGGCCCGGGCTGCCGCAGCAGGCCAATCGCGAACCGCGAGATGCCGACTACGAGATCGACGGCAAGGGCATGTACGTGATGCCCGGCTTCGTGGACATGCACGTGCACGGCGCCGGAAAAGATAAGGCGCCGGATCTGAGCTACTCCTACAAGCTGTGGCTGGCGCATGGCGTCACGACCGTTCGCGGCGTGTCGTTGTCGTCGGCTGCGACCAGCAGCTCGGAAAAGGATCGCTCGGCGAAAAACGAGATTGTCGCGCCGCGCATCTTCAACTACCAGACGCTGGGCTCGGGCTGGTCGGAAGGGCCGGTCAGGACACCCGAGAAAGCGCGCGAGTACGTCCGCTGGGCCGCCGCCAACAACATCGACGGCATCAAGTTCTTCAACCGCGGCGACGAGACGCCGGAGATTGACACCGCCGCCATCGACGAAGCGCACAAGAACAAGATGGGCACGGTCGCCCACCTGTCGCAGAACAACGTCGCGATGTTCAACGCGCGGCAGGCCGGCGACGCCCACCTCGACACCGTGACGCACTACTACGGCCATATGGAATCGCTCCTGAAGAACAAGACGATTCAGGACTTTCCGATCGGCTACGACTACAACAACGAGCAGGATCGCTTCGGCGACATCGCCCGCATCTGGGACCAGACCTACGAGCCGGGCTCGCCACAGTGGATCGAATACCTCGAGCACCAGAAGGCGAATCACGTCACGTTCGATCCGACGTTCAACATCTACGCCGCGTCACGCGACGTGATGCGCGCGCGCAACGCCGACTGGCATCCGATCTACACGATGCCGCAGCTGTGGAATTACTTTCAGAGCACACGCGACAACCACGGTTCCTACTTCTACGACTGGACCACCGAGAACGAAGTGGCGTGGAAGAACTTCTATCAGCGCTACATGCGGCTGATCAACGACTACAAGAACATGGGCGGCCGCGTCACCGTCGGCACCGACTCCGGCTTCATCTGGAAGACCTACGGTTTCGCCTACATCGAGGAGCTCGAGCTGATGCGCGAGGCCGGGTTCTCGCCGCTCGAGATCATTCGCTCGGCGACGATGTGGGGCGCCAAGACGCTGTACGAACCGAAAGGCGAAGCCGCGCCAATGGGCATCGTCAGGCCGGGCATGCTCGCGGACCTGGTCATCGTTCCGGAAAATCCGCTGAGCAACCTGAAGGTGCTCTACGGCACCGGTCACATGCGCCTGAACCCGCAGACCAACAAGCAGGAGAAGGTCGGCGGCGTGAAGTACACGATCAAGGACGGAATCGTCTACGACGCGCAGAAGCTGCTGGCCGAAGTCGCCGCCGCGGTCGCCGCCGAAAAACACGTCGTCACCATGACGACGTCGCAGCACCAGTAGAAGGCGGAGCGTTTCCGATGAGCACAGCGGTGACCGGAGCGGAATTCAAGAGCGAGGTGCGCAGCGGTGCGACCAAACTCGGACTGTTCCTGAACTCACATAGTCCGACCGTGGCCGAACAACTCGCGCACAGCGGCTACGACTGGCTGCTGGTGGATACGCAGCACGGCCCGATGGGTTACGAGAAGCTCTCCGCCATGCTCGCCGCCATCGCCAACGGTGGCGGCACGTCACTGGTGCGTGTCGGCGGCTACGCTGACCGCTCAGGCATCCAGCAATCGCTGGATATGGGCGCCGACGGCGTGCTCGTGCCCTATATCAACACCGCCGAGGAGGCCCGTGCGGCGATCAGTTGCTGCCGCTATCCCACCGCCGGCACACGTTCGGTGTATTTTCCGCAGCGCAGCATGAACAAGGGCGGTCTGCTCGGCTACGCGGGCGCCGCGAACGACAACGTCATCGTCGCGCTGCAGGTGGAGACCGCTGACTGCATCAGGAATATCGACGAAATTGCGGCGGTCCCCGGTGTGGACATGCTCTTTCTCGGGCAGAACGACTTGTGCATGTCGATGGGGCTCTACGAAAAGTATCAGTTCCCCGACATGTACACATCACCCGAGCTCGGGGACGCGACCAACAAGCTCATTGCCGCGGCAGCGCGGCACGACATCATCCTCGGCATCTTCCTGTTCGGCACGTCGCGGGTCGCCGAATTCATCGGTAAGGGATTCCGGTTCATCAGCGTCGGCAACGATCTCCATCACATCCTGACGCAGGCGGGTGCCTACGTGAAAGACGTCGAGAGCATCGCGCCCGAGAAGGGCAAGGCCTGGGTGCGGCGTCCGTCAGCGTTGATTTAGGACGCTCTTACGGATGGCTGGGCATCGTGCGTTTGCCATCCACCACCGGCGGAAAGTCCTTCACCTCGTCATACGCCTCGGTGATGAAGCGGTCCTTGCTCTGCTGGGTATCGCCCTCCGTGGTCTTGTCGTAAGGCGCAGTCAGGTTCGCGGCCAGGACTTCCTTCAGCGACTTGCCCTCGCTGCGTAACCGGGTGACCTTCGCCAGCACGTCCACGATCATCGCGCGGTAGGGCAGGAGATCGCGCTTCTTCACGAGCGTGCCGTGCCCCGGCACCAGCGTCGTCTCGGGCCCGGCCAGCTTTTCGATCAGGTCGACCGCCTCGATCATGCCCTTGATCGAACCGCCGTTGGCCTGATCGGCAAACGGATAGCCGAAATTCCGGTAGAAGTCCTCGATGTAGATGACGTCTGCGCTGCGGAAGCGGACGATGGTGTCGCCGGCGGTGTGCGAGGGCATCATCGGAATGAAGTCCACGGTCTCGCCGTTCATGTTGAGCGTCACGGCCGGTTCGCCCGAGGTGGCGCGGTTGTAGTTATAGGTGCTGACCGGAATCGCGGCCGTCTCGGTCACTGCGCCGCCACCGCCTCGGGACGGCGGACGGACCATCTCGCTGCGCAGATTGTCCTGCGCGAAAATCAGCGCGCCCTGTTTCGCAAAGAACGCGTTCGCGCCGGTGTGATCAGGATGTACGTGAGTGTTGACCAGTACCTTGATCGGAGCCGCGGAGAACGTGCGGATCGCAGCCAGCGTCTTGTCAGCGACCTGGCGGTTCTCGGTGTCCACCAGCAGGATGCCGTCAGGACCGAACAGCGCCATCGCGCGGCCGCCTGAGGCGTCCGGGTGCGCGGGGTCGAGCCCTTCCGAGCCGTGCAGGACGAACAGGTTCGGCGCCATCTTCGCCGTCACCATGATCTGAATCTTCTCCCACGGCGTCTGGTAGCCGGGTGGAAAGGTGAACGGCCCCTTGCCGGGCGGGATGAGCGTCACCGGATATTGCGCCGCCTGTCCCTGATCGGCGCGGCCAGTGACACCGGTCGAAACGATCGCCAGCCCGGCGACACCAATCAACAGCACAGCGCGTAGTCTCATCGTCTCTCTCCAGACAATGCCGTCCTCTTGGCCGTCCAATCATACGTGGACGCACAACGGATTTAGACGAGCTTGCTGGTAAATGTACGGGGGTTGAATGACCGCTTTTTCAGAGGCAAATCTCCGGCGGGAACGATAACGGTTGAAGTACGCTCCGCGCAATCGACCAGAGAAACCGCAGTCTGATTCGGCCGCAAGGCTGAGTTCGAGTGCCGATGTTCGCACAAGACGGGGATAGTACGCATGGCGAAGATCGAATCGTCTCTCGGTGGACTCGTACCCGCGCTGGCGCTGGTCGCTGGGGTGTTCTCAGCCACCATGCTGCGTCCCGGAACGGGTGAGCCGAACAAACCGTCCACCAATGCGCGGACGGAAGGCCGCGACGGATCAGTCAGACCAGGGACCGGGCTCCATGCTCGCCGACCTTCGACCGGTCATGGAGTTGATCGGCGAATCGCTTGGCATCTCGATCGATCAGAATCAGACGAAGCGGGCGCTGCGCGCTCTGCGTCCCGATGGCAAGGGCGCCGGTCAGGCTCGCGCAGACGACGTCGCCAGGGCGATGAGCAACCTCGAACCGCTGCTCGACCCCAATCAGAAGCGGGATGCAGCGCTCGAGCAGGCCTGGTGCGAAAGCGGTTCCGCCACCGCCAAGACCGCGGCGGCATCCGCGCCTCTGCTCGATGCCTACCTTCGATCGGAAGTCAGTCCCGACACCGGCTCTCGCAAGTTGCAATCCCAGGTCGCCGCGAGCTTCCTCGAAGACCTCGACAATCACGAAGCTCTGTGTCGGCTGGTCGCCGCCACGCAGACGGCAACGCCTCCGGAATTTCCGGAGTTTGACGTGCAGTTCCTGCTTGCGACCATTCCTGACTATGTCGACTCGAACAGCGGCTGGGTCGCGGACGAAACCATCGGCGCCATCCAGTCGGCGATGAGCCACGCCGGCTTTGTCCTCGATCGCTTCAAGCTGATCGACTGGGTCCGGGCGGACAACACCCGCCCCGACGGGGTGGCCACCGACAGCCGCCTTCACGAACGCCAGCCGGGCGCGCTGATCTTCCGGAAGGTTGACGAAACCACCGCTAAACGGATCACCTTCCAGGTAGTGCTGCTCGTTCTGGAAACGCCGACGACGGGCGTGCATCGGAAGTCGTTGGCGAACGCCATCGACTTCATTTACAGATGGTCGTCCACGAAGGACCCGAACGCGCCTTCGGCACTGCGGATGGTGGCCCCGACTTTTTCGGGGTCGATCCCTTCACTGGCGCTCGAGTTGAAGCCCTGGCCAGGCTTCTTCAGTTCCGTCAGCGTCGTGACCGGCTCCGCCATGGCCGACGTCAACCCATCCATCGTCGCGGCGATCGCGCCCGGAATCAAATATGAAGCAGCGGTCCAGCCGACGTCGGCGCAGATGAACGCGTTGAGCACGGCGCTCGGGCGGATGAATCCTGGTTGGCCCAGCGGCGAGCATGTCGCTCTACTCGTGGAGAGCAATACATCGTTCGGGCAGAGCGCGGCGCCCACCGGCCCGAAGGCGATGTCCGCCGGTCAGACCGCATGTCCCTCCTTTCCGAACGTGACGATTTCGCGGGGGGCGTTTCCATGTGCGACCGTCTATCGGTTTCCGTTGCACGTGTCTCAGCTGCGAAGCGACGCGACCCTGTCGCAACCGGCGCCGGTATCGCTGCTGCCGACACCGATCGTCCCGCTGAGTTTCCGCGACACCACGCCGGCGTCCGATCAGCTGCCGGCGCTGCGGCCGCAGCTGGCCTCATCGGTGGCGGAGGCGACGGTGGACAACATCCTCGACAACATCCGCCACGAAGACCTCGACGTCGTCGGCATCGTCGCAACCGACCCCCGCGACGTGCTGTTTCTCGCTCGCGAAGTGAGGAAGGCGGCCCCGGACGTCCAGTTGTTCTTCGTTGGCAGTTATCTGCTGTACCTGCAGCCGGAGTACATCCCGTACATGCGCGGCGCCCTCGTCGCGTCACCCTATCCGCTGGCGCTTGGAACACAGCGGACCGTCGGCCGCACGACCGACCGGGACGCCTTTCCCAGCTTCGTCGCAGCCGGCGTCTTCAACGCGACGTCGATCCAGCTGCAAGCCGCGAATCAGCTGGTGGACTACTGCGACCCCTCGGTCAACTTCATCGGATCGACGCCGGCGCCATGCCGGCCTCCCGTCTGGGTCACGGTCATCGGCAACGACGGATACTGGCCGTTGAACTACGAACCGAGCGGGCCGCCGTCCGACGAACAACGCGCCGCCGCTGAGGTCGTGCACCTCGCCGCTGATGCCGTTCCGCCACCCCACCATCAGACGCCGATCACGACGGCCGCCGGGCTGACCGCGATCGCTCTCACCCTGTTGGTCGGCAGTGTCGTGTGGGCGTCGATGTATCTCTTTCTCGGGGTGTTGCAGCCGGAGCGGAAATGGCGGTTGCCGTTCCTGCGTGCGATCGCCCGGCCGGCTACTTACCACGAGGTGGTCACGCTGCACGCGTTCGCCGTCTTCCTCAGCGCACTGCTGCTCGCCTGCTTCAGTTGCTGGATCGCGAAGGTCCTGACCATACAACTGATTCTTCAGGTCGGCGGACCATTGTTTCTCGTCAACGTGGTGGCCTGGACCGTCTTCGTGCTGGTGTTGTCGCCCGGAATGGCGGTGCTGTGGGAAGCGTATCGCCGCGACCCGACGAGGCCGGTGATTCAGGCGGTGGCTCAGGCTCCGTTGCCGTCCTGGAACAAGGCGATGGTCGGCGTCGGTTCGATGCTCATGCTGGGCACGATCTGGTATTTCGTCCGGTTCCTGGAAGCGACGAACTATCTGTCCGCACCGGACGCGGCGCCGGCAGCCGCCTTCAAAGCCAGCCGGCTGCTGGCGGGTGGAATCATTTCACCACTGCCAGCGACGACGCTGCTGTTTGGCGCGCTGTTTGTTGGAATGGTCTCCGGCGTGCGCCGGCTGTCCATGGTCGGGCGGGGATACACGGCACTTGCCGACCACTCTCCGGCCTTTCGACTGTTCACCGGAGCACCACGCGAGTTTCCAGGTTCATCGTTCGGCACCGGAGCGACCTGCGACGATGAGCGCGGCACCGAACTTCGGTACTTTGCGGCCCTCCTCGACATGCCGGTGCAGAACCTGCCGAAACCGTACCTCGTCGGCGTGTGCACACTGATCGTTGCGGTGGTCTGGATTCTCAGGGGCTGGCTGGCCACCATCGACGGCCCCGCATTCTCGCAATTCGTCACGCTGGCGACGCTCTCGATCCTCGTCGCCACGGCGCTGCTTGCGGGCCAGGCCGCCTCGACCTGGAGCTCGTTGAAACCCAAGCTGACCCGGCTCGCTCATGCGCGGATTGCGCAGACGTTCGGCCGCATCGGTCACGTGGTCCGATGGGATCTGTCGATCACGCCGCCGCACCTCAGCGAGTTGATGGCGCTCGCCGCGCGCGCCGAAACGCTACGCGACGGCATGATCGCCATCGGCAACCGGCGATTGAGCCTGAAGGTCAAACACAGTTTTCCGAATCGACGGACGTCGCAGAGCGTGGACGTCCTGACCGCGTGGTGCGCATCCAGCCTGGCGGTCCGGCCGCAGGATCTCGCCGGCCTGACTCACGCGCTGAGCGAGCACAATACCGTCGGTCAGTTGCGCGATGAGATCGTGGTCCACCGGACGGCGCCGCTGCTTCAGAGCGAGGCGTGGTTCGGCTTGTGGGACGTTTCGGACAACCTCGTCACCCTGCTCGAACAGACGCACTGGCAGCGCTGTCCGGAAATGCTGGCGGACGCAGCGCCGGCGCCGCACGCCGACGGCCTGCCTCGGCCCACTGACAGCACGGCGATCGCCACGTGGTTCCGGGAGTGCGAGGAATTCGTCGCCATCCAGTATGCCTTCGTGGTGCGCGACATCCTGGCGCGCACCATGTCGCCGCTGTTCGCGGCGATGCTGTGCCTGACCCTCCTGGCCGGCGCCCACCTGTTCTACTTGTTCCCGGGCCGGTCGTCGCTGCTGACGATCGATCTGTTCGCAATGGTGGTCATGGCGATCGTCGCGATTCCGATTGTGATCGGAATGGAGCGCGACGCCGCGCTCAGCCTGCTTCGCAGCGGCACGCCGGACCGCATCGACTTCAGCTGGGATTTCGCCAAGCGCGTCGCGCTGTACGGCGTGCTGCCGATGCTCGCCGTCATCGGCTCGCTGTTTCCGGAAATCGGCGGCTCGTTCTTCGGATGGCTGGAGCCGCTGCGCAAGCTCGCGGCGTTTTGACCCAGCCTTCGCTCAGTGACGGTTCATCGCGCGCATCAAGCCGGTCGTCAGGTCCGCCATCCGGTTGTTGTGGTCCATCAGCGACCTGGTTATGGCGTTTTGCCGCGAGACCTCGTTCGCAGCCTGGGTCTGGGGCGGCGGTGTATACGTGATTGGCGATGAGGTCGCCTGTTGTCGAAGGTCCGCCACCTGCGCCGCAGCGGCCTGGCTCATCGCGATCGATTGCGCCTGCGCCAGCACCGGGTCGAGCATCGCCAGCATCTGGGGGAGCTCGAACGTCCACTGCTGCAGGATTTGCGCACGCTGCCACGGATTGAGAAGCGGCCACTGGCCGCGAATGGACTGCAGGATGATCGGCGCGCTGGCGTACCAGGCCCGCGTCGGCGGCGGGAGATACGGATACCAGGTCGCGAGGTGGGTGTGCCACAGCGGGCGCACAATCGGGGTGACGTCAATCAGATCGACGCCGCGGACCGCGGCGGCAATGAAGTCGATCGCGTCGAGCGCGGCGTCGGCCGCGTCCGAAGTGAGAGGTGGGGGCCCATCGTGCAGCAGGATGTTCGTCACGGTTCTACTCCTTGTAACGGCGTTTCACCTACTTGAAGCGTTAGTGATCGCTTCGGCCTGAACGTTACGTATCCCCGTCGCCTCTACCGTTCGACCTAATCCCAGAACCGGAAGCCGAGCCTCGTCAGCAACTCCCGGTTGGCGCCGACGTAGACGAAATACTTGTCGTCCACCACGAAAATCGATTCCGGGTTCGGGACCAGGTGGTCGATCCCACCGGTGCAGATCGGAACATCCCAGCAGCCCGGCGCGCCGCTCTGGTTGGTGTAGCCGACGACGGCCACTGTCTCGCCGCCGGCCAGCGCCCGATCGACTTCTTTGACGTAGGGCGGATATTTTCCCAGTGGATCGGACCGCGACAGCACGCGTTCGTTGCTATAGAAGGTCAGTTGTGGGTCCAGCATGCCGTTCTTGGAGAAGACGCGGCGGACATCCTTGACGTGCAGGTAATTGAACACCTGCTGTAGCCGCTTCGCCTCGCTCCAGCGCTGCGGAGGATTGGTCCAGAGGAAGTTGAACGCCCTGAACTCGCTCGCGGACACGGCCCCGAGTACGACCATCACCGCGGTGATCGCAAACAGCGCTTGTTTTGGGACCAGACGCCGATCCGCGAGGTCGAGCAGCTCGATCGCTGCGAGCGGTACCAGCAGGCCGGTGAGCGGTAGCAGATACCTGGCGTCGCGCACGGCGAGCAGCACCCATTCGGCGGCCAGCGTCGCTGCCACTGACACACACAGCAGCGCCGACAGCGAAGAGTGGCGTCGCAGGAACAATCGGTACAACTGCACCAGCACTGTCGCCGCGATCGCGCCGCACCAGATCAGGGCCATTGCGATCGTCGCGGGTCCCGGCGGATCGATCGCCCAGTACAGGTAGTACGAGCCGGTCAGCGCCAGATAAATCTGACGCGCAACATCAGGCAGCGAGGCCAGCAGCGCAGGGTTCCCCATCGTCGGACCGTTCCACGGCAAGTCAGGAGTCACGGTGCCGAACTTGACGAGGAGGGTCAGTGCGCCTGCGACGGACAAGTAGGCGAGTGCCCACGAAGGCCGGCGACGCGACACGAGCACGACGCCGACGATGGGGAGCAGACCGGGCAACCAGAGCGGCTGCGCCAGGTAGATCACGGCGGTCAGGCCGCCCGCGGCGAGCCATCGCCACATGGTCTCGCGATCGCGGTCGCCCAGGATCAGCCACACCAGCACGGACGAAGCCGCGAACGCGGTCAGGTATCCGCCGCCCATCCGCATCGACCAGACCGCCCATGCAGGATTGAGAACGAGGACCACGGCGATCCAGAAGCTTCGCGCCGCGCTCAGCACGCGCGAGAGGGCGAGGAAGAGGAAGACGACGCCGACGGTCCACAGCGATAGGCCGGCGACCTTCAGCGGCACGGCGCCGACGCCTGCGACGAGAAAGGTCAACGCGCTGACCACCGTCTCCACCGGCGAGAAGGCGTAGTGCTGTCCGTAGAAGAAAATCGGAAACTCCTTTCCCTGGAGCACGTGCTTGGCCATCAGGCCAAGGACGCATTCATCTCCGTCGGCGAGGAGGTTCGGGCTGCGCAACTGGGGAAGTCGAGAGAGAAGACAGATTGATGCCAGGGCCAGGATGTAGATCGGCGTGTGCAGCTTGCGCTCCCGCCAGCCGGGCGCAAGCCGGTTCGGGAGCCACGTTCGCGAAGTGTCGGCGGCGTTCATGAGAGCGTCAGCGTCGAAAGCATAGACCATCCCACTTGGGCGGGGAGGTCGGCTACTCTACGCCGATGGATATGGTATCGACGGCGTTGAAGGGCTGGGAGAACTTCTACGTCATCATCGGCGGGTCCGCCGGCGCTCTGATCGGCTTGCAGTTCGTGGTCATGACGCTGATCAAGGATGCCGGCGGCGGCGTCCGCAGCGAGCGGGAGATCGCTGCGTTCGGCACGCCGACCGTGATCCACTTCATCGCCGTGCTGGTGCTGTCGCTGATCCAGAGCGCACCGTGGCCGGCGATCGGGTTGATGCGGGTCAGTGTCGGATGCTGCGGTCTCGCCGGCATCGTCTATGGGGTCATCGTGATTCGCCGGGTACGCGGGCAGAGCGGTTATCAACCGGTCGGCGAGGATTGGGCGTGGCACACGATACTGCCGCTGGTGGCCTACATCGTTCTGCTCGGCGCCGCGGCGACGATGCACGCGAGCTTGACGGGGGCGCTGTTCGCCGTGGCCGGCAGCGCGCTGCTTTTGCTGTGCGTCGGGATCCACAACGCATGGGACACCGTCACCTACATCGCGGCCGGCGGGCTGCAGTCCGGCAAGGCTGGTGAGCAGACACCGGCGGGCGGCGAAACGCCGACCTCGAAGGGCTGATCGATCGCTGCTCGTCTTACACTAAGGCTTCGCTTCACAGGCGCCCGTAGCTCAGTTGGATAGAGCACCGGCCTTCTAAGCCACTCGCGTAGGCCCAAGACGTCAGTGAGCGACCACATTGGATCAGGGCGACACGCGAACCGGCCCCTGGAAAAGGGAGAAGTAGGGAAAGAAGCTCAGGAGCTCCTTGATGCCGTCGGGACCGATCTGAAACACGCGGAGCGGCCCGCCCTCGCGGTTGGTGCCCGTGATGATCTCCGCGTGTCCATCGCCCGTGAGATCTGCACCGCCGACGTATACGCCATCGCACTGCACGGGATCGACATCAGGGTTGACATCGCACCACGACGGATCGTAAGCGTAAAAGCTCGCGAGGTTGATGATCGATCCGTTGCTGAGGCTGAACGCCTGCACGTGCGGGCCGCCACCAGGCCCTGGCCCGGTGATGATGTCCGCCAGGCCGTCACCATTCACGTCCGCGGCCGCCACGCGGACGGTGCCCTGGAATTCGGAGAAGTATGGAAAGAAGCTGGCGATCTCGGCGACCTGCCCCGGTCCCCCGATCGTAAAGACCCGGACGGGCCCGCCCTCTCGGGTGGTCCCGGTGATGATCTCGGCGCTGCCGTCGCCGTTCACATCACCGCCCGCGACGAACACCCCTCCCGTAAATGAAGGATCGTAGGCGTAGAAGCTGGCGAGCTCCGTGACGCCACCGCCGGCGAGACTGAAGGCGCGCACGTGCGGGCCGCCGCCGGGCCCGGCGCCGGTGATGATGTCGGCCATGCCGTCGCCATTCACGTCGGCCGCCGCCACCCGAACGCCGCCGCTGAAGTTTGGGTCATACGCGTAGAAGCTGGCGATCTCCCTCATGACGCCTCCGGCGAAGCTGAACGCGCGCACGTGCGGGCCACCGCCGGGCCCGGCACCCGTGATCACGTCGGCCAGGCCGTCACCGTCAACATCACCGCACGCCACATACACGCCGCCGGCGAAGAGCGGGTCGTAGGCATAGAAACCGGCCAACTGCCTGACGACGCCGCCCGCGAGACTCCACACTTCCACGTGCGGCCCGCCGCCTGGGCCAGCCCCGGTTATCAGGTCCTCCACACCGTCGCCGTCGACATCGCACTTCGCAATGCTGCGGACCCTTGTGCTGATCGTGGCGCGGTTGTTGGCCGCGTTCGGGTCACTGATTCCACTGAAGACGGTCGCCGCGTTGGTGATGTCCGGAGGAGCCGCCGTTCCCGGCGCCACGGTGTAGGTGGCGGTGATGGTTCGCGTCGTACCAGGCGCCATTGTCCCCAGACTGCAGGGGAAGGCGGTCGTGCAGTCGCCGCTCGTTGACGCCCACGTCAATCCGGGCGGAGTCGGATCATCCACGGTGACCCCGGTCGCGTCAGAGGGTCCGGCATTGGCGACCGTGACCGCATAGGTCACTCGGCCGCCAGGAGCGGCGGTTGTCGGCCCGGTCTTGGTGATCGACAGATCCGCGAGCTGTGTGACCGTCGTCACGACGCTGGCGGTATTGTTCTCGGGACGTGGATCGAAGGGAGCGCTCACCGCGAGCGACTGCACGATCAACGTCGGAGGACCCGAATAATCGGCGGGCGGCGAGAGCGTCGCAATGACTTCGCGCGTTTCGCCGGGCGCAAGCTCTCCAAGTGCGCAGGGGAGGCTCGAGCATGCGCCACGAACCGTCATCGGCACGGAGGCGCTCGGAGCCGGCATCAGCAGGGTCGTGCTGGCGGTCCGCGATGGTCCGACATTGGTGATCGTGACGTGGTAATCGCCCGAGGTGCCCGGGGCCAGCAACGATGGCCCGGTCTGCGTCACCTGGACGTCGGCCAGAGGAACCAATCCCACTGCGCTCGTGTCGCTGTTGTTGGAGAGATCGGGGTCTGTCGTGCCGGCAGCGGCCGTCACCGTCGCGACGTTGACGAGCGGACTGCTAGCGGCGGGCGCGCTGAGACCGGTCGCAACGAACGTCGCGCTCCCACCTGCGAGAAGGTCGACCGTCGTGGCGATCGCCCCTGTTCCGGATAGTGACGTGCATCTCGATCCGCTGCTGGGCGTGCACGTCCACGTCACGCCGGTGAACGGCGCCGGGAACGCGTCGGCGACCGACGCTCCCACTGCCGTGCTGGGGCCATTGTTGACGACGAGGACGGTCCACGTGAAGGCAGTGCCCGCGGCGGCGACCGGCACGCTCGGCGTTTTCGTCAATGAGAGGTCGGCAATGACTGAAGATGTCAGCGTCGCAGTGCCGGTGTCGTTCGCCGCGTTCGGATCGGGCGGTGTGCTCGACTGGCGCGTCGCCGTGTTGACCAGAGTGCCGGTTCCCGTGACTCGCCCCGTCACCGTCAATATCCCGGTCCGGGTCGCCGGTACGGCGCCGAGTGTCCAGATGCCCGTTCCCGCGTCGTAGCTGCCCAGTGATGCTTTCGCAGACACGAATGCCACGCCTGCGGGCAGCAGGTCGCTGACCTCTGCGCTCGTGGCGTCGTCGGGACCGAGGTTGGTGACCGCAATCGTGTAGGTCACGAGCGCCCCGACACCAGGCGCCGGGTCGCTGACGGCCTTGGTCACACGAAGGTCGGCCGCAGGCGCGGCGTTGATCGACATGGCGTTGCTGTTGTTGATCGGATTCGGATCGATCTGGTCCTGCGACGCCACGGACGCGTTGTTCACGAGTGCGCCGGGCTGGTCGACCGTCGCCACCAGCGTCAGCGTCGCCTGCGCAAGCCAATCGAGCGCCCCGACCGTCCAGATGCCCGTCGCCGAGTCGTACGAACCTTGCGACGAGGTCGCCGACACGAACGTCAGGCCGGTGGGCAACGCATCCTTGATCGTGACGCCCGTCGCCGGACTCGGTCCGCGATTCGTTGCGCGGACGGTAAATGTCAGCGTCTCGCCCACCTGCGCGGTGCGGCGATCGACGTCCTTGTCGACCTGGAGATCAGCGGCAGGTGCCGCGGTGGTGGCAGCCGCCGCAGAGTCGTTGCCCACGATCGGATCCGGCTCGTTCTGGCCGGTCTTGACGGCGAAATTCGTGATTGCACCGGACGCTGTCACCTTCGCCGTCAGGACCAGCTGCGCGGTTTCGGCGACCGCCAGCGATCCAACCGACCAAGCGCCCGTCGCCGGATCGTACGCGCCCTGGCTCGCCGCCGCGGACACGAAGTCGAACCCGGCCGGCAGGCTGTCGGTGACTTCGATGCCGGTCGCCGGATTTGGACCATGGTTGAGCGCATTGATCGTGACCGATATCTCGTCACCGATCGACACGCTGGACGGAGACACAGTCTTCGTGATCTCGACGTCCGCATTGCGATTCAGCGTCGTTACGGCGGTCGCCGCGTTGTTCGCCGTGTTCGTGTCCGCCGTCGTCGAGGACGCACCGGTCACGTTTTCGATCGGCGACGGGCCACTGTAGCCGGGTGGAACGGTGAAGGTCGCGGTGATCGTACGGGTGGCGCCAGTGGGCACGATACCGAGCGCGCATGGAAAGGCCGTCGTGCACGCGCCGATATTCGACACGAACACCAGTCCGGTCGGCGTGGCATCGCTGACCACCACGCCCGCGGCGTCGGACGGCCCGGTGTTGGTGACGGTGATCGTATAGACGAGCGGGTTGCCCGGGACGATGGCGGCCTGATCCACAGTCTTGGTGATGGCCACGTCGGCCTCGGTGCTGATGGCGTCGCGGTCGGTGGCGATCGCCGAGGTCCGGTTGGCGTATCCGGCCGGCGGGAGCACCTGCGCTGAGTTGACGAGTTCGCCAGTGGCCGCGGGATCGACCGTGCCACTGGCGGTGAAGACGACGGTCGCGCCCACCGGCACGGTCACTGGCGTGTTGATGTTGCCGCTGCCCGACGCGGGGCACGCGCCGCCGCCCATGCCGGTGCAGGTCCACGTAACCCCGGTCAGCGTCGCCGGGAAGGTATCGGTGACCGTCGCCCCGCTCGCGTCGCTCGGCCCGAGTGGGTTGGTGACGGTGATGGTGTACGTCGTCGGGCGGCCCGCGACCACGCCGTTGACGCCGTTGGTGTTCGTGATGTTCAGATCGGTTACCGGCGTGCCGATCGGCGTGTTGGTGGTCGCGCTGTTGTTGCCCGTTGCCCCGTCCGACGTCAGACTCGACACCGTGGCCGTGTTGGCGATCGGATTGGGCGCTGTGTAACCGGCGGGAATCGCGAACGTCGCCGTGATGGTGCGCGTCGCCCCGGCGGGCACCGTGCCGAGATTGCAGGGAAACGCCGTCGTGCAGTTCCCGGCGTTCGCGACAAACGTCAGCCCGGGGGGTGTCGGGTCTGCCAGCGTGACGCCGGTCGCATCTGATGGTCCCGCACTCGTGACGGTGAGCGTGTAGACGATATTGGTACCGGCCACCGCATTAGCGGGACCAGCCTTGGCGATCTGCAGATCGGCGGAGGGGGTCAGCGTCACCGAACTGGTTGCGGTGTTGTTGGCCGTATCGGGATCGACGGCGCCGGCCGGCGCCGTGACGGTCGCCGTGTTGACGAGCAGGCCGGTAGCGCCTGCGGCGATCGTTCCCGTTACCGTGATCGTGGCGCGATCGCCGGCCTCGAGTGTGACCGTGGTCGCCAGATTGCCCGCGCCCGAGGCGGCGCTGCAACTCGACCCGGGATCAGCCAGGCAGGTCCAGGCCGGCGCGACGAGCGCCACCGGAAACAGATCGCTCACGCTCGCGGCCGTCACCGGACTCGGCCCGAGATTCGTGACCCCGATCGTGTAGGTCGTCGCCAGCCCCGGGATCGCCGGGCCCGTCAGCGTCGTGGTGATCGCCAGGTCGGCGATCGTCTCCGTGGTCACGGTCACGCTCGCCGAGTTGTCCGTCGGGTCCGGGTCCGGTTGATCGCTGGCCGTGACGCTCGCCGTGTTGGTGACCGTGCCCGCCTGCGTGACCCGCGCGGTGATCGTCAACCCCGCGCTGCCGGTGTTGGCGAGCGCGCCGACCGTCCAGACGCCCGTCGCCGGATCGTACGCGCCTTGCGACGGGGCCGCAGAGTCGAACGCGAGCCCCGCCGACAGGACCTCGGTGACCGCGACGCCCGTCGCCGGACTCGGACCCTGGTTCGCCACCGTCACGTTGAACGTCAGCAGCTCCCCGACATGGGGCGACGCGCGCGTGAGCGCATTGGTCACCGTGAGGTTGGCGGACTCCGCGGCATTCAGCGTCACACTCGCGCTGTTGTTGGCCGCGTTCGGATCGACTTCTGTCTGCTGCGTAATCGTCGCGGTCTGGACCAGGGCGCCGGGCGCCGTCACCGTTGCCACGATCGTGAGCGTGGCCGGCGTGCCCGTCTCGCTCAGGCTGCCGACGGTCCAGGTGGGCGCCGTGTAGGTGCCCAGCGACGGCGTGGCCTCGACGAACGTGAGACCGGCCGGCAGCGCATCGGTGACGACGACGCCGGTTGCGGGGCTCGGGCCCGCGTTCCCTACCGTGACGGTGAACGTCACGGTGTCGCCTACCGACGGCGCCGGCTGGTCGACGGCCGTGTTCACGCCGACGTCGGCGTTGGCGGCGCCGTTCACAACCGCCGCGGCCGAGTTGTTGCTCGCCACGGGGTCGGGCTGATCCTGCGCGACGACGAGCACGCGGTTGGTGATCGCCCCGGCCACGGTCACCGTCGCCGTGAGCGTCAGCGTCGCCGATTGCGCGTTCAGCAGCGTCCCGATCGTCCACGCGCCGGTGGCCTCGTCGTAACTGCCCAGCGTCGGAGAGTCGGACACGAACGCCAGGCCGGCCGGGAGCAGGTCCTGGACGACGAGGCCGGTGACGCGAGCCGGCCCGTGATTGGTCACCACCACGGTGAAGGTGGTCGGCTGGCCCACGAGCACCGCGGCGGGCGAGACGCCCTTCGTGATCGCCACGTCCGCATTGCGATCCAGCGGCGTCTCGACCGTGGCCGTGTTGTTGGTCGCGGTGTCATCGGGCGTGGTCGCCGAGACGGTGGCGACGTTTACGATGGGTCCGGCGCCGGCATAGGTGATTGGCACGGCGAAGGTCGCGGTGATCGTGCGGGTGGCGCCGGCGGGCACCACACCGAGCGCGCACGGGAAGGCCGTCGTGCACGCGCCGGTATTCGACACCAAGGTCAATCCCGCCGGCAGTCGGATCGCTCACGACGACGCCCGCGGCGTCCGACGGCCCGGGATTGGTCACCGTGATCGTGTAGACCAGCGGGTTGCCGGCGACGATCGACGCCGGCCCGGTCTTGGTGAGGCCCAGGTCGGCGCGGGCGGTGATGGGGTCGCTGTCGGTGGCGCTTGCCGAGGTACGGTTGGTCAGTCCGGCGGGCGGGACCACCTGCGCCGAGTTCACGAGGACGCCCGTGGCCGCGGGATCGACCGTGCCGGTCGCGGTGAAGACGACAGTCGCGCCGACCGGCACGGTCACGGACGTGTTGATGCTGCCATTCCCGGCGGCGACGCAGGTGCCGCCGCCGGTGCCGGCACAGGTCCACGTGACGCCGGTCAGCGTCGTCGGGAACGTATCGATGACCGTGGCCCCAGTCGCGTCGCTCGGCCCGAGTCGGGTTGGTGATCGTGATCGTGTAGGTCGTCGTGTCACCAGCGATCACACCGTTGACGCCATTGCTCTTGGTGATGCGCAGGTCGGTCACCGACGCGGCGACCGGCGTGTTGGTGGTCGCGCTGTTGTTGCCCGTTGCCGCGTCCGGCGTCAGGCTCGACACCGTGGCGGTGTTGGCGATCGGATTGGGCGTCGTGTAGCCGGACGGGATCGCGAAGGTCGCCGTGATCGTACGCGTCGCGGCGGCGGGCACGATGCCGAGCGCGCACGGGAAGGCGGTGGCGCAGGCGCCCGTGGTCGAGACAAACGTCAGGCCGGGCGGCGTCGGATCGGCCACGACGACGCCCACGGCGTCGGATGGTCCCGCATTGGTGACCGTCATGGTGTAGATGACATTGGTGCCGGCCACCGCGTTGGCCGGACCCGCCTTGGTAATCTGCAGATCGGCGGAGGGCGTCAGCGTCGCCGAGCTGGTCGCGGTGTTGTTCGTCGTATCCCCATCGACGGCGCCGGCCGGCGGCGTGACGGTGGCCGTGTTGACGAGCAGGCCGGTCGCGTTCGTGGCGATCGTTCCCGTCACGGCGAACGTCGCGTGATCACCGGCCTCGAGTGTGACGGTGGTCGCGAGGGTGCCGGTGCCCGCGGCGGCGGCGCAACTCGATCCCGCGTCCGCGGTGCAGGTCCACGCCGGCGCGACGAGCGCCGCGGGAAATAGGTCGTTCACGCTCGCCGCCGTCACCGGACTCGGCCCGAGATTCGTCACCACGATCGTGTAGGTCGTCGCCAGCCCCGGGATCGCCGAGCCCGTCAGCGTCTTGGTGACGGCGAGGTCGGCGATCGTCTCCGTGGTCAGCGTCACGGTGGCCGAGTTGTCCGTCAGGTCGGGATCCGGTTGATCGCTGGCCGTGACGCTCGCGGTGTTGGTGACCGTGCCCGCCTGCGTGACGCGGGCCGTGAGCGTCAACCCCGCGCTGCCGGTGTTGGCAATCGATCCGACCGTCCAGACGCCGGTTGCGGAGTCGTACGCGCCTTGCGACGCGGCCGCCGATTCGAATGCGAGGCCGGCCGGCAACAGGTCCGTGACCGCGACGCCCGTCGCCGGACTCGGGCCCTGGTTGGCCACACTCACGTTGAACGTCAGGAGTTCGCCGACATGGGGCGACGCACGCGTGAGCGCTTTGGTCACCGTCAGATTGGCGGACTCGGCCGCGTTGAGCGTCACGCTGGCGCTGTTGTTGGCGCCGTTCGGGTCCAGTTCCGTCTGCTGCGTAATCGTTGCGGTGTGGACCAGGGCGCCGGGCGCCGTCACCGTCGCCACGATCGTGAGCGTCGCCGGCGTGCCCGTCTCACTGAGCGTGCCGACGGTCCACGTCGGCGCGGTGTAGGTGCCCAGCGACGCCGTCGCCGACACCAACGTGAGACCCAGGGGCAGCGCATCGGTGACCGCCACCCCGGTCGCCGGGCTCGGGCCCGCGTTCACTACCGTCACCGTGAACGTCACGCTTTCTCCCACCGAGCGGCGCCGGCCGGTCGACCGATCATGGTCACGCCGACGTCGGCGTTGGCGGCGCCGTTCACGACGGCCGCGGCCGAGTTGTTGCTCGCGACGGGGTCGGGCTGGTCCTGCGCGACGACGAGCGCGCGGTTGGTGATGGCGCCGGCCACGGTGACCGTCGCCGTGAGCGTCAGCGTCGCCGATTGCGCGTTCAGCAGCGTCCCGATCGTCCACGCCCCGGTGGCCTCTGCGTAACTGCCCTGTGAGGCGGTGTCCGACACGAACGCCAGGCCGGCCGGGAGCAGGTCCTGGACGACGAGGCCCGTGACGCGGGCCGGCCCGTGATTGGTCACCACCACGGTGAAGGTGGTCGGCTGCCCCACCAGCACCGCGGCAGGCGAGACACTCTTGGTGATCGCCACGTCGGCATCGCGATTCAGCGGCGTCTCGACGGTGGCGGTGTTGTTCGCCGCGGTGTCATCGGGCGTGGTGGCCGACACGCTGGCGACGTTCACGATTGGTCCCAGGCCGGGATACGTGATCGGCACGGCGAAGGTCGCGGTGATCGTGCGGGTGGCGCCGGCGGGCACCACGCCGAGCGCGCACGGGAACGCCGTCGCGCACGCGCCGGAGGTTGACACCCAGGTCACGCCCGCCGGCGTCGGATCGTCCACGACGACGCCCGCGGCATCCGACGGCCCGGTATTAGTCACCGTGATCGTGTAGATCAAATCATTGCCAGCCACGATGGACGCCGGCCCGGTCTTGGTGATGCCCAGGTCCGCGCGCGAAGTGATCGGGTCGCTGTCGGTGGCGGTCGCTGATGTTCGGTTCGCCAGTCCCGGGGGTGGGAGCACTTGGGCGGAATTCACGAGGACGCCCGTGGCCGCGGGATCGACCGTGCCGGTCGCGGTGAAGACGACGGTCGCGCCGACTGGTACGGTCACGGACGCGTTGATGGCGCCGCTCCCAGCGGCCACGCAGGTGCCGCCCGCGGCGCCGGCACAGGTCCACGTCACGCCGTTCAGCGTCGCCGGGAATGTGTCGGTGACCGTCGCGCCACTCGCGTCGCTCGGCCCGAGTGGGTTGGTGACGGTGATGGTGTAGGTCGTCGGCAGCCCGGCGACGACGCCATTGACGCCGTTCGTCTTCGTGATGTGGAGATCCGTCACCGCCGCGGCGAGTGACGTGGTCGCCGTCGCGCTGTTGTTGCCCGCTGCCGCGTCCGGCGTCGTACTCGAGACCGTGGCCGTGTTGGCGATCGGATCGGGCGTCGCATAGCCGGACGGGATCGCGAAGGTCGCCGTGATCGTACGGGTCGCGGCGGTGGGCAGGGTGCCGAGATTGCACGGGAAGGCCGTCGCGCAGGCGCCGGTGTTCGAGACAAACGTCAGGCCGGGCGGGATCGGGTCGGTGAGCGTGACGCTGGTGGCATCCGACGGTCCGGCATTGGTCACCGTGATCGTGTAGGCGACATTGGTCCCGGCCACCGCGGTGGCCGGGCCGCTCTTGGTGACCTGGACATCCGCGGAAGGAGTGAGCGTCACCGTGCTGGTGGCACTGTTGTTTGCCGTGTCGGGATCGACCGCGCCCGTCGGCGCCGTGACGGTGGCGGTGTTGACGAGCAGGCCGGTCGCGTTCGCCGCGATCACGCCGGTCACGGCGAACGTCGCGCGATCGCCGGCCTCGAGCGTGACGGTGGTCGCGAGGGTGCCCGTGCCCGCGGCGGCGGCGCAACTCGATCCCGCGTCCGCGGTGCAGGTCCACGCCGGCGCGACCAGCGCCACAGGAAATAGGTCGTTCACGCTCGCCGCCGTCACCGGACTCGGCCCGAGATTCGTCACCACGATCGTATAGGTCGTCGCCAGCCCCGGGATCGCCGGGCCGGTCAACGTCTTGGTGACGGCGAGGTCGGCGATCGTCTCCGTGGTCAGCGTCACGGTGGCCGAGTTGTCCGTCAGGTCGGGATCCGGTTGATCGCTGGCCGTGACGCTCGCGGTGTTGGTGACCGTGCCGGCCTGCGTGACGCGGGCCGTGAGCGTCAACCCCGCGCTGCCGGTGTTGGCAATCGATCCGACCGTCCAGACGCCGGTTGCGGAGTCGTACGCGCCCTGCGACGCGGCCGCCGACTCGAATGCGAGGCCGGCCGGCAACAGGTCCGTGACCGCGACGCCCGTCGCCGGACTCGGGCCCTGGTTGGCCACACTCACGTTGAACGTCAGGAGTTCGCCGACATGGGGCGACGCGCGCGTCAGCGCTTTGGTCACGGTGAGGTTGGCGGAGGCCGCGGCGTTGAGCGTCACGCTCGCGCCGTTGTTCGCCGGATTCGGATCCGGTTCCGTCTGTTGCCTGATTTTCGCGACAGTGAACAGCAGGCCCGGCGCCGTGACGTTGGCCACGATCGTCAGCGTGACGGGGGGACCAATTTCGCTCAGCGTACCGATGGTCCAGTTCGGCGCCACGAACGTGCCTTGCGAGGGCGTGGCCGACACCAGCGTGAGACCCCCCGACAGCAGATCGGTGACGACCACCCCGGTGGCGGGGCTTGGGCCGCTGTTGGCCACGGTCACCGTGAACGTCACGGTATCGCCCACTGATGGCGCCGGCTTGTCGACGGTGATGTCCACACCGACGTCGGCGTTAGCGGCGCCGTTCACGATCGCCGCGGCCGAGTTGTTGCTCGCCACGGGGTCGGGCTGGTCCTGCGCGACGACCAGTGCGCGGTTGGTGACGGCGCCAGCCACGGTGACCGTCGCCGTGAGCGTCAGCGTTGCGGACTCGGTGTTCTGTAAGGTCCCGATCGTCCACGCCCCAGTGGCCTCTGCGTAACTGCCGAGCGATGCAGACGCCGACCCGAACGCCAGGCCGGCCGGGAGCAGGTCCTGGACGACGAGGCCGGTGACGCGCGCCGGCCCGTGGTTGGTCACCACTACGGTGAAGGTGGTCGGCTGGCCCACGAGCACCGCAGCGGGGGAGACACTCTTGGTGATCGCCACGTCGGCCTCGCGATTCAGCGGCGTCTCGACGGTGGCGGTGTTGTTCGCCGCGGTGTCATCGGGCGTGGTGGCCGAGACGCTGGCGACGTTCACGATTGGTCCCAGGCCGGGATACGTGATCGGCACGGCGAAGGTCGCGGTGATCGTGCGGGTGGCGCCGGCGGGCACCACACCGACCGTGCAGGGGAAGGCCGTCGTGCACGCGCCGGTATTCGACACGAACACCAGGTCGGTCGGCGTGGCATCGGTCACCACCACGCCCGCGGCGTCCGACGGCCCGGTATTGGTCACCGTGATCGTGTAGACCAGATTGTTGCCGGCGACGATGGACGCCGGTCCAGTCTTGGCGATGCCCAGGTCGGCGCGCGCGGTGATCGGGTCGCTGTCGGTGGCGCTCGCCGACGTCCGGTTCGCCAGTCCCGCGGGCGGGAGCACCTGGGCCGAGTTCACGAGGACGCCCGTGGCCGCGGGATCGACCGTGCCCGTCGCGGTGAAGACGACCGCGGCGCCGACCGGCACGGTGACCGCCGCATTGATGTTGCCGCTGCCGGATGTGGGGCACGTGCCGCCAGCCGTGCCCGTGCACGTCCACGTGACGCCGGTCAGCGTCGCCGGGAACGTGTCGGTGACCGTGGCCCCAGTCGCGTCGCTCGGCCCGAGCGGGTTGGTGACGGTGATGGTGTAGGTCGTCGGCAGTCCGGCGACGACGCCATTGACGCCGTTGCTGTTCGTGATGCGGAGATCCGTCACCGGCGCGGCGACCGGCGTGTTGGTGGTCGCGCTGTTGTTGCCCACCGCGCCGTCCGGCGTCGCACTCGTCACGGTCGCGGTGTTGGCAATCGGATTGGGTGTCGTGTAGCCGGACGGGATCGCGAACGTCGCGGTGATCGTGCGGGTCGCACCGGCGGGCAACGTGCCAAGGTCGCACGGAAACGCGGTCGTGCAGTTCCCGGCGTTCGACACGAACGTCAGGCCGGCGGGCGTCGGGTCGGTGAGCGTGACGCCGGTCGCGTCCGAGGGTCCCGCGTTCGTGACGGTGATCGTGTAGACGATAGTGGTGCCGGCCACCGCATTGGCCGGACCGGCTTTGGTGATCTGCAGATCAGCGGAAGGCGTCAGTGCCGCCGAACTGGTCGCGCTGTTGTTGGTGGGATCGCCATCGACCGCGCCGGCCGGCGCCGTGACGGTGGCCGTGTTGACGAGCAGGCCGGTGGCGTTTGCGGCAATCGTCCCCGTTACCGCAAACGTGGCGTGGTCGCCGGCCTCGAGCGTCACGGTGGTCGCGAGGTTGCCGGTGCCCGAGGCAGCGGCGCAGCTCGATCCGGGGTCGACAATGCAGGTCCAGGCCGGTGCGACGATCGCGGCCGGAAACACATCGGTCACACCCGCGGCCGTCACCGGGCTGGGCCCGAGGTTGGTCACTCCGATCGTGTAGGTCGTCTCCAGCCCCGGGATCGCGGCGCCCGTCAAGGTCGTGGTGATCGCCAGGTCGGCGATCGTCTCCGTGGTCACGGTCACGCTCGCCGTGTTATCCGTGGGGTCCGGGTCCGGTTGATCGTGGGCGGTGATGGTCGCGGTGTTGGTGACCGTGCCGGCCTGCGTGACGCGCGCCGTGATCGTCAAGCCCGCGCTGCCGGTGTTGGCGAGCGCGCCGACCGTCCAGACGCCCGTCACGCTATCGTACGTGCCTTGCGACGGGTCCGCCGTGTCGAACGTCAGCCCCGCCGACAACACCTCGGTGAGCGCGACGCCCGTCGCCGGACTCGGGCCCTGGTTGGCCACCGTCACGTTGAAGGTCAGCAGCTCGCCGACATGGGGCGTCGATCGCGTGAGCGCGTTGGTCACCGTGAGGTTGGCGGACTCGGCCGCGTTGAGCGTCACGCTCGCCCGATTGTTGGCCGGATTGGGATCCAGTTCCGTCTGCGTCGTCGTCGCGGTATTGACCAGGGTGCCGGGCGCCGTCACTGTCGCCACCAGCGTCAGCGTGGCTGGCGTGCCCGTCTCACTGAGCGTGCCGACGGTCCAGTCCGGTGCCGCGTACGACGTACCCGGCGACGGCGTCGCGTCGACAAACGTGAGACCGGCCGGCAACGCATCGGTGACGACGACGCCGGTGGCGGGGCTCGGGCCCGCGTTCCCCACCGTCACCGTGAACGTCACGGTGTCGCCCACCGACGGCGCCGGCGTGTCGACCGCCATGTTCACGCCGACGTCGGCGTTGGCGGTGCCGTTGACGACGGCCGCGGCCGAGTTGTTGCTCGCCACCGGGTCGGGCTGGTCACGCCCGACGATGAGCGCGCGGTTGGTGATGGCGCCGGCCACCGTCACGGTCGCCTCGAGCGTCAGCGTCGCCGACTCGGTGTTCAGCAGGGTCCCGATCGTCCACGCGCCGGTGACCTCGTCGTAACTGCCGTGCGTCGGAGCGTCGGACACGAACGTCAGGCCGGCTGGGAGCAGATCCTGGACGACGAGGCTGGTCACGCGCGCCGGCCCGTGATTGGTCACCACCACGGTGAAGGTGGTCGGCTGGCCGACCAGCACCGACGCCGGCGAGACCGTCTTGCTGATCGCGACGTCGGCATCGCGATTCAGCGGCGTCTCGACGCTGGCCGTGTTGTTCGTCGTGGTGTCATCAGGCGTGGTGGCGGACACGCTGGCGACGTTCACGATCGGGCCCAGCCCGGGATACGTGATCGGCACGGTGAAGGTCGCGGTGATCGTGCGGGTGGCGCCGGCGGGCACCACACCGAGGTTGCATGGAAAGGCCGTCGTGCACGCGCCGGTATTCGACACAAAGGTCAATCCCGCCGGCGGCGGATCGCTCACGACGACGCCCGCGGCATCCGACGGCCCGTTGTTAGTCACCGTGATCGTGTAGATCAGATTGTTCCCGGCAACGATGGACGCCGGTCCCGTCTTGGTGAGGCTCAGGTCGGCGCGCGCGGTGATGGGGTCGCTGTCGGTGGCGCTTGCCGACGTGCGGTTCGCCAGCCCCGCGGGCGGGACCACCTGGGCCGCGTTCACGAGCACGCCGGTGGCCGCGGGATCGACCGTGCCGGTGGCGGTGAAGACGACGGTCGCGCCGACCGGCACGGTGACCGCCGTATTGATGGCACCGCTGCCCGACGGGGGGCACGCGCCGCCGGCCGTGCCGCCACACGTCCACGAGACCCCGGTCAGCGTCGCCGGGAACGTGTCGGTGACCGTGGCGCCACTCGCGTCGCTCGGACCGGTCGGGTTGGTGACGGTGATGGTGTAGGTGGTCGGCAGCCCCGCGACCACGCCGTTGACCCCGTTGGTGTTCGTGATGTGGAGGTCGGTCACCGGCGCCGCGACGGGTGTGTTGGTGGTCGCGCTCTGGCTGATCGCCGGCGGCGTCGCACTCGTCACCGTCGCGGTGTTGGCGATCGGATTGGGCGTGGTATAGCCGGACGGGACCGCGAAGGTCGCCGCGATCGTGCGCGTCGTGCCGGGAGCCAGCGTGCCGAGATCGCACGGAAACGCCGTCAAGCAGTTCCCGGCGTTCGACACGAACGTCAGGCCGGGGGGTGTCGGGTCGGTAAGCGTGACGCCCGTCGCATCGGACGGCCCTGCATTCGTGACGGTGATCGTGTAGACGATAGTGGTGCCGGCGACTGCGTTCGCCGGACCCGCCTTCGTGATCTGCAGATCGGCGGAGGGGGTCAGCGCCACCGAACTGGTCGCCGTGTTGTTGGCCGGATCGGGGTCGGTGGCGCCGGCCGGCGCGGTGACGGTGGCGGTGTTGACGAGCAGGCCGGTCGCGCTCGCCGCGATCACGCCGGTCACGGCGAACGTCGCGCGATCGCCGGCCTCGAGCGTGACGGTGGTCGCGAGGGTGCCCGTGCCCGCGGCGGCGGCGCAGCTCGATCCCGCGTCCGCGGTGCAGGTCCACGCCGGCGCGACCAGCGCCACGGGAAATAGGTCGCTCACGCTCGCCGCCGTCACCGGACTCGGCCCGAGATTCGTCACCACGATCGTGTAGGTCGTCGCCAGTCCCGGGATCGCCGGGCCGGTCAACGTCTTGGTGACGGCGAGGTCGGCGATCGTCTCCGTGGTCAGCGTCACGGTCGCCGAGTTGTCCGTCAGGTCGGGATCCGGTTGATCGCTGGCCGTGACGCTCGCCGTGTTGGTGACCGTGCCCGCCTGCGTGACGCGGGCCGTCAGCGTCAGCACGGCGCTGCCAGCGTTCCCGATCGATCCCACGGTCCAGAGACCCGTCGACGAGTCGTACGTGCCCTGCGACGGCGGCCGCCGACTCGAATGCGAGCCCCGCCGACAACACCTCCGTGACCGCGACGCCTGTCGCCGGACTCGGGCCCTGGTTGACCACGACTGACGTTGAACGTCAGCAGTTCTCCGACATGTGGCGACGATCGCGTCAGCGACTTGATCACCTTTAGGTTGGCGGACTCGGCCGCGTTGAGCGTCACGCTCGCGCGGTCGTTGGCCGGATTCGAATCCGCTTCCGTCTGCTGCCTGATGGTCGCGGCAGAGAGCAGAGGGCCTGGCGCCGTGACGTTGGCCACGATCGTCAGCGTGACGGGAGGATCAATTGCGCTCAGCGTACCGATGGTCCAGTCCGGCGCCACGAACGTGCCGTGCGAGGCCGTAGCTTCGACGAACGTGAGACCCGCAGACAACAAATCGGCGACGACAAGCCCGGTCGCAGGGCTGGGGCCTCTATTGGCCACCGTTACCGTGAACGTCACGTTCTCGCCCACCGACGGCGCAGGCTTGTCGACCGCGATGTCGACACCGACGTCGGCGTTTTCGGCAACGTTCAGCACGGCCGACGAAGAGTTGTTGCTGAGCACAGGATCGGGCTCGTTGTGTCCCAGGACCTCGGCCAGATTCGTGATTGAATCGGCCACGGTCAGGGTGGCGATGAGCGTGAGCGTCGCGAACTCCTGCATCCGCCAACGTCCCGACGATCCACAGACCGGTCTGAGGCACGTAACTTCCCTGAGACACATGGTCCGACACCAGGGTCAGGCCCGCCGGCAACAGGTCCTTGACGACGATACCGGTGGCGGGCGCGGGACCGTGATTGGTCACGGTCACGAAAAAAGTCGCATCCTCCCCGAGCAGCGAGATGGTGTCTGGTGAGATCTGCTTGATGATCTCCACGTCCGCGTTCCGGTCGACCGTCGCCGTCGTCGTCGACGTGTTGTTGCTCTCGTTCGGGTCGCCGGTCGAACTCGAGACGCGCGCCGCGCTGGCGACGCTGTCAGGGAGGTAAATCTCGGGCACGGCGTACGTGATCTCTAGACTGGCGGTCGCGCCCGCCGCAAGCGTCGCGAGGCTGCACGGAAAGGCCGTGCAGGGGCCGGTCGCGGACACGAAGGTCAGCTCCACAGGGACGATTTCCTCGAGCAGTACGTTTTCGTCCGCGGATGGCCCGGCGTTGTGCACAGTAGAGGGTGTAGGTGATGGGGTTTCCGGCCACGATGGTTGCGGGACCTGTCTGGGTCACTGACAGGTCGGCCTGGAGTTCAACCGGATCGCTGTCCGTGGCGACTGCCGGAGTGGGATCCGACGTGCCAGCTGCAGGGACGACACGGGCGGTGTTCACGATCGTGCCGGTCAAGGCAGGGTCAATGGTTCCCGTGGCCGTGAACGTGGCTATACCGTTGACGGGAACCGTCACAATCGCATTGATGTTGCCCGTTCCCGCCGGGGCGCCACAGACTGCGCCGCCAGTGTTCGCACAAGTCCAGGTGACTGCCGTCAAACCCGCGGGGAACAAATCTGTGACGACCGCGTTGGCGGCCGTACTCGGCCCTGCGTTGGTAACGGTGATCGTATAGGTCGTCGCCGTGCCGACGATCACACCCGACACGCCATTCGTATTGGTGATCATCAGGTCGGCAACCGGCGCACCGATCGCCGTCGATGCCGACGCTGAGTTGTTGTCGGGGAGCGGGTCCTGCGACGTCGTCGTCACCGTCGCGGTGTTCACGATGGTATTGAGTGAGTAGTTCGCGGGGATGGAATAGGTCACCAACACCGTGCGCGTCTCATCGTTTGCAAGGGTGCCCAGGCTACAGGGGAGTACCGTACAGGCGCCGGTCACCGACACCAGCGTCAAGCCCGGCGGGGTGCCATCGAACAGCGACACGGCGTCGGCCGCGGACGGCCCGGCATTCTTCACCGTAACGGTGTAGGTGATGTTGGTGCCAGCGGCCCCAGTCACGGGGCCTGCCATGCTGACCGCCAGATCGCTGGAGGCGAATACGGGCGTCGTCACCGAGACCGGAAAAGCCGGGAGCGGTCCGCTTATTCCATCGGGCTCGATCGTCGCGGTATTCCCGACGGGGGCTGTCGTCGACGAATTGACGATGACTTCAAACGAGACGATGGCCGACTGGCCAGGCCCAATGACGCCGGGCGAGTTTGAGGGAGTGCTGAGGCCAGCCACCGCTGAGCTGTTCACGAGCATGCCGATGACGAGAGGCGACGTTCCCGACTGGTCAGCGACCGCGACTCCGTTGAGCGTTGTCGTGTTGGGCCGATACGTCGTACCCGTCGGAATGGCGTCGGTGACGAGAGTGTCGTGGCTTGCCGCCGTGCCGGTGTTCGAGATCCTGATCGTGTACGTCAGGATCTCGTCCGGCCGAATCGATGGTGTCGAGGCTGATTTGGTGGCGGTAATGCGCGCGATCTCCGTGGTCACCGTGTTCGAGATTGCGGAGCCAGACTGCGCCGTCTGGCCTCCGCAGCCCTTGGACGTGTACGTGTACGTCCACGTCGGCGTGACCTGGTATCGAGCGGGCGCCGGCGCAGCTGGAATGGAATCCACCCGAAACTGGAACGTCGCCTCGCGACGCTGCGTTTGTGCCACGGTGCCAATCGCGGCGCCGGTGACCGGGTTGGCGCCCGTCGCCGTGCCGTCCAGCCTGAAGCTGCCGGCGACGAATGACATGCCGGCGGGGAGTGGCACCGTCAGGACGACGTTGTTGGCATCCGTGGCGCCGAAGTTGTCCAGTCCGACGGTGTAGGTAAGAACGTCGCCGACCTGCGCCGTCGCGCTGCTGACACTGGTTGCGGAATGGAAGCCGAACGCCGGCCCGATGACATCGATCTGCATCGCCAGCGCGTTGATGAAGAAGTCGTCAGCGTCCGCCGTCCCCTGCGCGAAGGCCACCGTCTGCGCCTTGACCAGTTGCGGCGAGGCATCGACGTTGGTGATGTCCCAGCCCTGGCGGCCGCCGGCGAAATTGCCGTTGAAGTCGTTGTTGCGGTCTCCGAACGTCCCATTTGTGTCGAGGTTGCCGGTGTCGCCGTTGATCTGCGATGCAAAGAAGTTCGCCGTCGGGTTGTTGGGTCCTGAGAGGCGGAATTTGTCCTGACTGAGGTCGCTGGAAGGGCCGAATCGAAGCGAGTCGCGAGTGTTGCCGGGGTCGGGGGTGTCGCCCCCGCTCGCGCTCACGGCCACGCGCGCCCCCTGATGCGGATTTCCGTTGTTGTTCGCCGTGCAGATGCCCGAGACCGAGGCGATGGCGCCTCCCTGCGGTTCGAGGCCGAGGAACAGCGAGAGGCTGCGGGCAGGAAAGGTTGAGTTTTCGTAGAGAATGGCCAGCGTCCAGCCGGCGGCGTTGAAGTTCGCTTCGGCGGTTGCCTGCGTCGCGGGAACGCGACCAACCGTATACGTGCCGTTGCCCGCGGCACTCACGAGGTCCGTGACGTTGGCTGTACGAACGTAGTAGTTCTGCTGGGGACCGGATCGCGTGACGGCCGTCGCTGGGTCGCGCGTCACCTGGGTTGTTCCGGCCGGTGTGGTGAAGTTGATCGGATCATTCAGGAAGGCGGACACGTCTTCGCCGCCGAACAGATAGGAACCTCCCCAGATCAGCTCCGCGTAGATGATGTGGCTCTCCGACAACAGGCTGAGAACCGCCGAGGAGCTATTCAAGTGCCAGTCACCAGTTGTGCCGGGCGGCCACGCCGGATTCTTCTGCAGACTCGTGTCGGTGGTGATGAACGCGCCGATGCTTCCTGATGTTCCGGGTCTGTCGTTCGTGCCGTCCTTATTGAGGCCGAGGGAGTTGCCGACGAAGGTGACGGCGCCGTTCGTCGTCACGACCTGGCGTTGCACGTACCCCGTTGGCCCCGTTTGCGCGGCGCTCGACTGCCACAGGAAGAGAATCGTGGCGAAGAGAAGGCAGACGAACACCCGCTTGCTAGAGAGGGTGCCTCGGTGTCCAGCCCGCCTACTCACGGCCGATTGTGATCGCCGAAGGTGAGAGAGGTGTTTGAAAAAGCCTCGATCGTCACCTTAAACAACATCGCGACAGTCCTTTACGGAAGGGGGCCGACACTATCGGCATGCTGGCCGTAAGCGTCGCAGTGCACCTTAAGCAAGGTCGGGTCCCGCCGTGGGCGGTGGCAGTGTCCAGCGAGTTTGCGAGTTGTCTCACGGCTCCTGACGGTGTGTCGTGGGGTGTATCGCCTGCTTCGGGGTTCCCCGGTGCGAGCCAGAGCAGACGGCGAACAGGTTCGGCGTCCCGAAAACAACTCTCCGCACGACGCCGCGGTCACGCCGCGACCGTCAAAATCGCTGAGGAATTTGCGACGTCTCGAGCCCCGTTGCGAGGGTTTCGTGACAGTCGCCACCGGTGCATGACCGAGTGGCTGACGCCGAGTGCTTTGGCGGCGTCGCGCAGGGGGCTGTCAGCAACCGCCTCGAACTGGGCGTCCGTGATCGCGTCATGGCGGCGAACACCAACGCGCCGGGTGTCACGGCGGGCACAATGTCATCGGTCTACGGTGCGCAAGTAGTCGGCAGCGGCGGAATCTTGGGTGGATGCTGGCGGCGGCGTGTTCGACTTGGGGCGGCGAGCGTTCGGCGCAGACTAAATCGGCGAGGTGGCTGAGGTCGTCGCTAGTCCGCCGGTGGCAACGACGCGAACGCTAACGAGAAGCAGTCACGATAGACTAAGCACTTCACGTCCATTTGCGCCCGTAGCTCAGTTGGATAGAGCACCGGCCTTCTAAGCCGGGGGTCGTGGGTTCGAATCCCGCCGGGCGCACTATTTCCTAGCAAATTCGCGCATCTCGCTTGCGAGAACGGTTCGCGGGCGACCCTTCATGGAACAAAGTGATCAGTGTCCGAGCATCGGGAACTCGAGCACAACTTTCTGGCTGCTACCGCCGGGTGGGCTGCCAGGCCGGCGTGCCGTCTTCCCACTGGTTGTCGGTGAGTTGCTGCACGTCGCTGCCGTCGTAGCGCATGACGAACAGCTCGCCGTAGGGCTGGGGCGCGTTCGTGTAGATCACTTCGTCCTTGAATCCCATCCTCGCGCTGGTGAAAACGATGTGTTCACCGTCGGGCGACCAACCCATGTGCGCATCGTTCCCGGGCGTGTGCGTCAGCCGCTTCACGTTTGTCCCGTCAGGCTTAATCGTGAAAATCTCATAGTCGCCCTGCTCGAGGCGCGAGAACATGATCAGGTCGCCGCGCGGCGACCAGAGGGGGAAGTTGTCGTAGCCGTCGGTGAGGGTGGTGACGGCCTTCGTCGCGATGTTCAGGATGCGTAAGCCCTCACCGGCGGGACCAAACGTGCGATAGACGACGAGGGTGGCATCGGGCGACATCGATGGGAAGCCATTGTTGTTCGGCCCAGTCGTCAACTCGCGAAAGCCGGAGCTATCGACGTTGATTACCGCGATCTGCGCTCCACCGTCTACGCGATCGGGCTTTCCGAGGAAGAGATCGTGGAAGCCGTTGAAGAACGCGCCGAAATGGCCGATGCCGAAGATGATCTGATCGCCCTTCACCGACCACTGCGGACCGAGGACGCTGCGCCCCTTCTCGTGAAAGAGCGGGCTGGCGACGTTCGTCGCCGCATCCACGATGGACAGCGTGTTGCCACCGACCGGCGACGGCACATAGTCGGCCGCCGCGTAGCGGTCGCCGGACGGTGAAAACGACGGCTGCATCCCGCCAAGGCGGAGATCGTACGCAGGCAGGCGGCTCCACATCGGCTTCCCGTAAGGCGGCGCGGCCCCGAGCACCTTGTGGAAAGCCACGCGCGAACCATCGGGCGACCATGCGGCGCCGAGCAATGGTCCCTTCGGACCAGTCTTGCCGCTCACGTACTGAATGCCGGCCGGTTTGTCTTTGCGGATGAACGCGATGTCGTTGCCGGCGACGAACGCGGGCGACATCTTTACGCCCGGCCCCGCGGACACCTCTGTAGCTTTCGCGGTAGCCACGTCGATGGTGATGACGCGTGTCGTCCCGCCGTCGATCTCTCCCTCCCCCTGTCGGACATTCATCGTCTCCTGTTGAGCGTTGCAGTACGCGATCACGCGGCGACTGTCGGCCGACCACTTCGGGCTGCCACAGGTGGCCGTGTGGTCGGTGATCCGTTTCACGCCTGACCCGTCCGGGTGAATCAGATAAATGTCCGTGACGTGCAGCGCTTCCCAGCGGCCGTGCGAGAACGGCAGCCCTGTGGTGCGATCCGAGGAGAAGGCGATCCATTGGCCGTCCGGCGACCACGCCGGGCGGAAATCGCCGCCGGGTCCTGACGTGAGCGCTTTTGCGCGGTGGGTCTGGACGTCGAGCGTCCAGAGATCAGCCGTGCCACCGGCTCGCGTCGTCACGAAGACGATCTGCCGGCCATCTGGCGAGAAGGCCGCTTGATCGTCGTACGCGGGACTGTCGGTCAGCCGTTCGAGACCGGATCCATCCGGACGCACTCGGTAGATGTCGGCCGATCCATTTCGCTCGGATGTGAACGCAATCCAGGCGCCGTCAGCCGACCACGCCGCGTCGTAGTCGACGTCCTGCGACGCGAGCAGCGGATGTTCGCCCGTGCCATCGGCGCTGGCGATGAAGAGACCGAGTTCGCCGGGATTCGGAAAGACACGTGAGAAGAAGATCCGTTGAGGCTCCGGACCAGCGACGGTCACAACGGTCAGCAGCGCGAGCACCAGCGATCGAATCATCGGGGATGACTATACTCTTTAACTCTCTAGAGCTTGCCGATACGTTCCAGAACCGCGCGCAGTTCCCGAGCCCGGATTTCATCAATGGGCTCCATCACCGGTTTGCACGTGTCGTGCGCGATCACGCCCATCCACTTCAACGCACGTTTGTAGCATTGCGGGTACTGCAGGACGTTGGCGAATGCGATGGAGTTGAGGGGGCCGACGACGCTGTGAAACAGGTCGCGCGCCTTCTCCACGTTGCCGTCACGGACGTTCTCGAAAATCTCGCTCTGCTCGCGCGGCACCACGCAGCTCGCGGCCGAGGTCATGCCATGGGCGCCGTACAGCAGCATCAGGAAGTTCATCTGGTCGTGGCCGGCCCAGGCCTGGATCCTGCCGTCGGTCGCCACAGAATACTGGGCGATCTTGGCTGGATAGGGCAGGAACAACTTGGCGCAATGGAGGGTCGGAATGTTGTCGGCCATGCGCTTCAGCAGCGGCAGTGGAATTTCGATCCCGGCGCCGCCGTCGTAGATCATGAGCGGCAGCTCGGTGGCGTCGCCGACATACTTGACGTGGCGGTAGATGCCCTCCGCGCTGTGCGGATGGTAGTAAGGCGCGGTGGTGAAGATATAGTCTGCGCCGGCACCGGCGGCGTGCCTGGCGAGCATCGCGCTGGTGTCGCTCGCGGAGTGGATCACGCCGACGCCAACAGGCACCCGGCCGTTGGCGTGCGTGATCGCCACCTCCGCGAACTGCTTGCGCTCGTCGTCGGTGAGGCAGAACACCTCGCCCGTGCTGCCAAGCGCGAGGATCCCATGCACGCCTTTGTCGATGACGTAGTCCACGAGGCTCCTCGTGGATTCCACGTCGATGTCGCCCGCCGGGGTCAGCGGCGTCACCAACAGTACGTGGTTGCCAAAGAGCTTCGCCTTTTTCTCCGCAAGCTGTTCCATTGCGCTCATCACCTTTGATCCACGACGACTAAGCCGTCCGCGCTCCGCGGCGCCGGGCGCGCGGCTTCTCCTGCCCAACCCAAAACCGCGGTCCCGGTCCCGCGCGGCCGACGCGATCGGCGGGGTTCGCCATCTGACACTGCTGCAGCGAAAGACATCCGCAACCGATGCACTGGGTCAGCCCCGCCCGCAAACGCTGCAGCTCGGCGATCCGCTCGTCGACGCGCCTGGTCCATCCGGCGGAGAGTTTCGCCCAGTCCGAAGGCTCCGGTACACGATTGTCCGGCAGCTTCGACAACTCGGCGCCGATTTCGTCCAGCGATAAACCGATCCTCTGGGCAAAGACGATGAAGGCAATGCGCCGGAGGACCGCCCGCGGATAGCGGCGGTGGCCGGCGCCGGTCCGGTGCGAAGCGATCAGGCCGCGCTCCTCATAGAACCGGAGCGCAGAGGAGGCCACGCCGCTGCGCCGCGCCACGTCGGTGATGGTCAGGAGCTCGGGCATCAGCACACTCGAAGAAATCCGCTTGACTTAAAGTTAACTTTAACTTGTAGCCTGGAGATACGTCAAGCGGATCCATCAACCAGGAGAGCACACATGACCAATCAGCACAGCCCGAGGCTGCGCGTCGCGATCACCGGCGGGACATCCGGACTCGGCCTCGCGCTCGTCAATGAATTGCATCGCCGCGGCGCCCGCGTCGCGTTCGTCGCACGACATCGCGAGGCCGTCGAACACGCTGCCCGGAACCGGGCCGACGTGCACGGCATCGTTGGAGACGTCTCCCGGAAGGAGGACATCCACCCGATCGCGGTCCAGATACTCGGCGCGCTGGGCGGCCTCGACGTCCTCGTCAACAACGCGTCGTCGCTCGGGCCGGTTCCGCTGGTCCCGCTCGGCGACACCGAGTGCGAAGATCTCGACCTCGCGCTCGCGACCAACGTGCTCGGCCCGTTTCGCCTGACGAAAGCGCTGCTCGGATCGCTCGCCGCGTCGGCGCGGGAGGGCCGTCGCCCGTTGGTGGTGAACGTCTCGAGCGACGCCGCCATCAACGCCTACCCGACGTGGGGCGCGTACGGCGCGAGCAAGGCGGCGCTCCGTCATCTGAGCCGCATCTGGGACGAAGAGCTCTCCGGCGAAGGCATCCGTGTCACGTCTTTCGACCCGGGGGACATGGACACGCCGCTGCACGCATTTGCCGTGCCCGATGCAGACCGCTCGACGCTGAAGCGCCCGGAAGCCGCGGCCAGGGAACTCGCGGATGTGATCGAAGCACGAAACCGGGATGTCTTGACGGATGACGCCACAACGGGACGAGAGGTGCTTCAATGATCCCAGCCGGCGTTCCGATCCAGCGCTCCGCCAGTTCGAGGCTTCTCCTCGTCGATGGGGAAGGAGCCGTGACGGATCATGCCCGAGCCGAGTTTCCAGACCTCGTGTACGAAGGCGACCTCGTGATCGCGAACGACGCAGCGACGTTGCCGGCAAGCTTGTCGGGCTTTCACGTGCCGACTGAGGCGGCGGTGGAGGTGCGCCTTGCCGGACGGGATTCGCTGTCGCCCGAGCGCGTCAGAAGCTTCGTGGCCGTCGTATTCGGCGCCGGCGATTTTCGCACGCCGACGGAACACCGGCCACCCCCTCCGGTCCTGCAGCCCGGGGACGCACTCCAGTTGGGGCCGCTACGCGCCGATGTCGTGAGCGTGCTCGCGCATCCACGCCTGATCGAGATGCGATTTCAGGGCTCGGTCGAAGCCATCTGGGAGGGCCTGGCGCGTTATGGGCGGCCCATCCAGTATGCGCACGTCTCACAACCGCTCGAGATTTGGGATACGTGGACGCGAATCGCCAGCCAGCCGGTCGCGTTCGAGCCTCCGTCAGCAGGCTTCATTCTCGACTGGGCCATGATTCAGTCACTTCGTTCACGTCGCGTGCGGTTCGCCACCCTGACGCACGCCGCTGGAATTTCATCAACGGGCGATCCCGATCTCGATCGGCTTCTCCCGTTCGATGAGCCGTATCACATTCCATCATCGACGGCGGCACTGATTGCCACCAACAGCGGTCGCGGGCGGGTGATTGCGATTGGCACAACCGTCGTACGGGCTCTGGAGCACGCCGCGCGCCCTGATGGGACGATCCGCTCGGGGAACGGGATTGCGACCCAACGCGTCGGTCCGCTCACACCGCTTCGTGTCGTGGATGCCATTGTGTCCGGCGTGCACGAACGAGGAACCAGTCATTACGAGCTGCTCGGCGCCTTTCAGGACGGCGACACGCTCGAGCGGATGGAATCGGAGGCGGAAGCGCGCGGCTACCGGAGGCACGAGTTCGGCGACTCCGTGTTCCTCGAACGCAGTTCGTTCAAGTTCGTCGAAACTATGAAGGATGACGATCTCGGACACCGACCAGGTCGGACGTCGCTAGCCTTGACGCAGAATGCGAGACGGTTCCATTCGTGAAACACGCCGCGCCGGGATGAGAATCGCCACGAACGTGATGCCGGCGACCACCGCCGTGGCGGAGATCAGGATGAGCGGATCGGATGCCTGGACCTCGTACAAGACACTCGATGCAGCGCGCCCCGTGGCATACGCGAGAACCACGCCCACAACGGTTCCGGCGATCCCCAGCAGCCGCCCCTGATCCATGAGGAGCCTGAAGATGTCTGCCTGCGTCGCGCCGAGCGCGATCCGGGTGGCGACTTCGGGGAGACGCTGCGAGGACGCATAGGCGATGGTGCCGTAGATGCCAACCGCCGCAAGCGCCAGCGCCGCCGCGGCGAACAGCAGCATCAGCGTCATGCCGAGGCGCTGGCGGAGCAGCGAAGTGGACACCAGGCCATCGAGTGACCGCGGTGTGATTGGCAGCAGCGGATCCACCTGCCGGACCGTCTGTTGTACGGCCGTGGCGATGGCCATCGGGTCCGCAAGGGTGGTGTTCAGCACGAAAGTCTGGACGAAGTAGGGCGACTGCGCCTGCGGTATGTAATACGCCGGGTCGGCGGCCTGCGCGAGCGAAACGTACTTCACGTCGTCCACCACGCCGACGATGCTGATTAGCGGGGCGGCCGGTACGTCCGGATAGCCGGCCGTAAACGTGGTGGTCAATGGATCTTTGTCGCTGAGATACCGCCGTACAAACGTGCGATTAACGATCGCGACTGGCTGCGTCGTGGCGCGATCGTCGGCCGTGAAGCGGCGTCCCGCCAGCACCCTGATGCCCATCGCGTCGAAGAACTCCGGGCTGACCCGATGTGAGCGCGTCACCCGTGGGTGTTCCGGATCGACGAGATCGCCGTGCACGCCGATGTACAGCGCACCGTCGTGATCATTCTCGAACGGCAACGTCGCTGCGGTCCCCACGGCCGTCACGCCCCTGATTGCGTGAAGACGCTCCCCGAGTTCGTGAGTCCAGACGGCGAGCCGTCCGCTGATGAACGGGAAGGTCAACGGCTCTGCGCTGGGAGGCGGCAGGATTCGCGCCGCCGGCATCACCACGTCGAAGATCAATCGGCCCTTGGCCGTGAACCCCGCGTCGGTGGCGCCGAGGTTCGCGAAGCTCCGAACCATCCAGCCGGCACCGGCGACGAGCACAATGGCCAGCGCAATTTCGACGACGGTCATCGCTCTCAGGATCTGTGCGGCACCTCGTCCGCCCGTCGCACGTTGGCTGCTGTCGTTCATCAACGCGCTCACGCTCGTGCCTGCCAGCCGCAGCGCCGGCGCGAAGCCGACGACGAGGGCGGTCACAACCAATGTGACGAACGCGAAACCGAGAACGCGCCCGTCAAGCGGTACGTGATCGAGCCTGGGCAGCGTGGAGGCACCGAGGGCGAACAGTAGCCGGACCCCGACCAAGGCGATCGCGCATCCGGCGATCGTGCCGGCCGTGGCGAGGACAAACGATTCCGTCAACATCTGCCGGATGAGACGGCCTTGGCTGGCGCCGAGGGCGACGCGGACCGCCATTTCGCGGGCGCGTGTGGTGCCGCGCGCGAGTAGCAGATTGGTGACGTTCACGCACGCCAGCGCGAGGAGGAGCGCCGCGCCTGCGAGCACGAGGACGAGTGTGGCTCGCAAGTCGCCGACCAGCGCACTCGCCAGCGGCTGCAGTTCATATCGACGATTCCTGCCGAGCGTACCGTAGTCGCGTGCGATGCCGTCCATCGCGGCGGCCATTTCGTGCTGCAGGCGCTCAGGTCGTGTGCCGGGCTTGATTCGCAGGTAGGCGGTAAAGCCGTGGCCGGTCGCCTGCGGAGTGATCGCCAGCGGAATCCAGAAGTCGGCGCCGCTCGGCATTGCAAAATCACGCGCGGCGACGCCGATGATGGTGGTCGGCGACGGTGGACCGACCGCGAGCCGCATCGTCCTGCCGATGACGCCCGGATCACTGCCATACAGATCGCGCCAGACGCGGTACGACAGGACCGCTTCCCACGGCGCGCCAGGCTTGTGTTCGTCGTGCGTGAACGAGCGGCCAGCAATCATCGGCACACCGAAGGTGTCAAAGAACCCTTCGGTCACGCCCCATGCGACTGACGGCACCGGGGTGCCATCTTCGCGCAGAATCGTGGTATCGATGCGCGTCGCGCCGGCTGCTCGAAGGATAGACACGTCAGGCGTGTTGAGCCGTGCGATCTCGACGCCTGACGCGCTGCCGAGCGTGAACCGGCCGTCAGTGGCGGGTGTGGAGACGGCGAAGAGATCCTCCGGATGCGGAAAGGGTAGCGGACGAAGAAGGGCCGCGTTGACGGTGCTGAAGATCGCGGTTGTGGCGCCGATACCGACAGCGAGGGTCAGGATCGCGGTGAGCGAGAACGCAAGGTGTGCACGCAGACCGCGCAGCCCGTACCGCACATCTTCCGCAAACCCGTCAATGACCACAGGCGTCTCCGCAGTTCGCCAATCTTAACGCGCACTTTCGGCGAAGTCGCTGGTAGGCGTGCCACCTGCGTGGACCGACGGACCGCGAGAATGTGCGGTGAACAGGCGCGGCGGGTTGGGCAGGGACTGTGGCCAGATGAGGGATAAGACGGAACTGGGTGGCAGCCGGTCTGCCCCGGTGAAACAGTCTGAAGGCCGGCGGCTCAGTGGCTGAGGCCGTAGATCACGTAGTTGACGCCGACTTTGTACGCTTCGTTGGTTTCGCTCACTGAACGCAGCCCGAAACTCGACCACTCCCAGAACTGCGAAACGTCGGTGTTGTAGTTGACGACCATCTGCAGGCGCTTGGACGGATCGTTGTCCTCGAACAGCCCGCGGAACACCGGACGGCCGCCGATGCTGAAAATCTGCGGCACGACGTCGAGGTCGTCGATCTCGAAGAATGAGTGGAAGATGGGATGGGTTGCGTCCAGATCGTAGAAGCGCGCGTTGGGCATGACCCGCTTCATGTAGGTCTCGAGGACGCTCCAGCCGCTGCCGTAGGTGACGCCGCGCTGCTCATCGTACGAGCTCCATCCCGGGAACCGCCGCCGCATCGGCTTGAAGTCGTCGACGATGATGAAGCCGCCCTTCTGCATGTAGGTGCGCATGGCGACGGCTTCGCTCTCGGTCATCGACCACCAGTCGGGTTCGATGATGTACGCGATCGGATAGCGGAACAGCGCGGGATCGTCGAACGCAAGCGCGTTGATCTCCTCGACGTGCGGGGCCAGGTAGGTCACTTCGTGCATGATGCTCATCAGGTTCTGCTCTGAGAGCGGGTAGCCGTGGCCCCAGCCGGGCCAGCCGCCGTACCAGTTGCCGCCGGGCGCGGTCTGATATTTGATGCGGGCGAAGGTGAAGCGTCCGTCGTACGGAATGTTCGGGTACTCGCGAAAAGGCCCGCGTGGTCCGCCGTACTGCGCCAAAGCCGTCGCTGCGAGCGCCAGCATCAGAGCAACGGTGAGGAGAATCCACCGGTGACGCACGCGATCATCGGTACTTCCATTCGCCGTCGCACGAAAGGAAGTGACTGGCAGCTCGATGTGCGCCGCCACCCGCGTCATTCGAGTTGAAGGTCGACTCCGTCCACCTCAATTATTCGATCTTGAACACCTCGCGATGGCCGGTCTCTATCAGATCCATATATCCAGCGAGGGCCGTGCGGAGCGCCTCGTCGGGCGCGCGGGCTTCGAGCGCGTTGAAGAACGCGTTCATGTCCTCGACCTCGACTTCATGAACCACCGTCCAGAAGCCCGCGACCGCGTCGCTCAGGACCCGCGTATTGTGAATACCGATCTTCTTGAAGTGCGGCGCGGCGGCCTGGAACTTCTTGACCAGTTCCTTCGCCTTTCCGGGATGGGTGCGAAACACGTTGCGAACGAGGAACATGGGGTTCACTCCTTTTATGGAACAGGTACTTGGTTTACCGCTGGGCAGCATAGGCCGGCCTGCAGCGGGCGGCAAGCATTATCCCGGACAAAGCCGGTTCGGAAATATGCCTCTGGGCTTACGATAAGGCGGCGTCCTCGCGACCTCACGGGCGACAGGGAAGCAGCGATGAGCACACGCAAAAAGAAGACCCCGACCGGAGTGACCAGGAGCGAACTTGAGCTCTCTCGTCGCGCGTTCATCGAAGCCACCGGAGCCGCTGTCGTCGTCACCGCCGCGATCCCGGCGCTCGACGCAGAGACCGCGCCCGCCGTGGCCCCGGCCATCGTCGCCGACCCGGCCGTGCCGCGGACGGCCATTCGCGTCACCGTGAACGGCACGCTGCACCGCGTGACGGTCGAAGACCGGTGGACGCTGGTCGAACTGCTTCGCGATCATCTCGGGTTGACCGGCACCAAGATCGGATGCGATCGCGGCGAGTGCGGCGCGTGCACCGTCCTGCTCGACGACAAGCCAGTCTACTCGTGCAGCAACCTCGCGATCTGGGCCGACGGCAGGTCGGTGGTGACGGTTGAAGGCCTGTCCAGGAACGGCGCGCTCGATCCGCTGCAACAGGCGTTTGTCGAGCATGACGCCGCCCAGTGCGGCTTCTGTACGTCGGGACAGCTGATGAGCGCGAAGGCGCTGCTCGCGGGCAATCCGCATCCCACCGCCGATGAAGCGCGCGCCGCGATGTACGGCAACTTGTGCCGCTGCGCCAACTACAACCGCTACATCGAGGCCGTGGTGGCGTATGCCACGGCGCCTGCGCGGCCGAACAGCGCGGGAGGTGCGCGATGAAGCTTCAGGCGAATCCGCAAGCGCCGGCTGCCGCCTCTGCGACCGGCGCAACGCCGTCCGGCGTCACGCCGATGAGGGTGATCGGCCACGCCACTCCACGCATCGACGCCGTGGAGCGCGTGACAGGACGCGCAAAGTACACCGGCGACGTGCAACTGCCGGGCATGCTCTACGCGAAAGTGCTCCGCAGCCAGCATCCGCACGCCCGGATCAAGTCGATCGACACTTCGGAAGGCGCGCGCGCTGCCTGGCGTCAAGGCAGTGCTCACGCATGAAAACTGCCAGGTCGTGTGGGGCGCCGGGTCGATAGCCGGCGGCCAGCAGTACAGCGACGAGGTGAAGAAGAACACGAAGCAGCGGCGGTACGCGTTCAACAACCCCGTGCGGTTCGTGGGTGAGCCGGTCGCCGCTGTGGCCGCGGTCAATCGTCACGTCGCCGAAGAAGCGCTGACCCTGATCGCGGTGGACTACGAAGTGCTGCCGTTCGTCCTCGATCAGGAGGATGCGCTCAAGCCTGACGCGCCGAAGGTGTGGCCCGAAGGGAATCTCGCGCTTGAACAACCGCAACGAGGCGGCGCCGCAATCGCAGAAGCGCGGCGACGTCGCGGCGGCGTTCGCCGGTTCGTCGCACGTATTCGAGGATCGCTATTCGACGACCTTCGTGCACAACGCCCAGATGGAGCCTCGCGCTGCGGTCGCGCACTGGGAAGGCGACAAGCTCACGCTTGTACACGCCGACCGGGGGCATCGCCAACTGCCGGCACGACATGGCACGCGATCTCGGCATCCCGGACGACAAAGTGCGCGTCGTCTGCCAGTACATGGGCGGCAACTTCGGCAACAAGAACCAGAACCAGGATGCCGACCTGATCGCCGCGTCGTTGGCAAAGGAAGCGGGCGCGCCGGTCAAGCTCGAACTGTCGCGCCGGGATGATTTCGTCGGCATGCACGGCCGCTGGCCGACGACTCAGTACTACAAGGTCGGCGTCGACGCGGACGGCGGGCTGACCGCGATCGAGCAGCGCGGCTACAGCGGCATGGGCGGCTACCGGAAGAATTCCGGCGCGCAGGCCGGTGTCGAGCTCTTCAAGTGCGCCAACATCGAGACGACCATCTATCCGGTGTACACGAACAAAACTGTGTCGGGGAACTTCCGCGGACCGGAATTCCCTCAGGGGTTCTTCGGCATCCAGTCGATGATGGATGACGTCGCGTACAAGATGAAGATGAACCCGGTCGAGTTCGCGCTCAAGAACATGAGCCGGATGTCGCGCGACACGGTGCCGTACACCAACTACACGCTGGAAGAGTGCATTCACCGTGGCGCCGAGAGCTTCGACTGGAAGCGGCGCTGGAAAGCGGAGCCTGGATCGGATCGCGGGCCGGTCAAGCGCGGTGCAGGCTTCACCTACATGGTGTTCCGCTCAGGCCTCGGCTCGAGCAGCGCCGTCGTGCAGCTCAACGCAAAGGGCAAGTACACCCTGTTTGTCGGTGTCACCGACGTCGGCGCCGGCGCCAAGACGACGATGGGGATCATCGCAGCCGATGAACTGGGCGTGCCGCTGTCCCAGGTCGATGTCGTCTGGGGCGACACCGATCGCTGTCCGTACTCGGTAGGCGAATCGGGCAGCCGGACGACGATCATGACCGGCTACGCGGTGATCGAAGCGGTCCGCGGCTTGAAGAAGCAGATCGCCGAGAAGGGAACGCCCAACCGGCGCCGAGATTCTGGTGTCGTCGGCGACGCCGCAGCCGCGGATGGACAACCGCGTCCGCAGCGCATTCGGCGCGCATTTCGTCGAGGCCGAAGTGGACACCGAAGTCGGCCACGTGCGCATCACGAAATACACGACGGTGCACGACTGCGGCCGCATCATGAATCCGCTCACCGCAACGAGCCAGATTCAGGGCGCCGCCATTCAGGGCATCGGCATGGCGCTCCACGAAAACCTGCTCTACGACGCCCGGACCGGCCAACCGCTCACGCCCGGCTACTATTTCGACCGCATCCCGACGCATCGCGACGCGCCACCCATCGAAGTCACGTTCGTCGAATCCGACGATGGGTTCGGGCCGTACGGAGCCAAGAGCATGGGCGAGTCGGGCATCATCCTGTCGCCCGGCGCCGTCGGCAACGCGATCTTCAACGCGATCGGTCGCCGCATGAAGGATCTCCCGATCACGCGAGACAAGATTCTGGGAGCACTGGCGTGAAGACCTTTGCACACGTGGCTGCCCACGACGTCCAGCAGGCGGTCAAGCTGGCGCAGGACGCTCACAATGACGGCAAAGCGGTGTCGTTCTCGAGCGGCGGCAGCGATCTGCTCGGGCTGGTCAAGGAACGCATCGTCCGCCCCGATGTCATCGTCAGCCTGCGCGCGCTCCGCAACGCCAATCAGGTGACCTCCACTGCAAGCGGCGTGACCATCGGCGGCGAGATGACGCTCGATGCGCTCAGTCACCACGATCTGATCAAGCGGCAGCATGCGGTGCTGGCCGAAGCGGCCGGCGGGGTCGCGACGCCGCAGATTCGCAATGTCGGGACCCTGTCGGGCAACGTCTGCCAGCGGCCGTGGTGCTGGTACTTCAGGAATGGATTTCCCTGCTACAAGGCGGGCGGGGATCAGTGCTTCTCGTTTGCCGGCGAGAATCAGTTCCACGCGATCTTCGGGGGCGGCCCGAGCTACATCGTGCATCCGTCGGACACGGCCCCGGCCTTGATGGCGCTCGACGCGACCTTCCGGATCGTCGGTCCATCAGGCGAGCGCCGGCTGACGGCTCGCGACTTCTTCGTGCTGCCGCGGCAGAACCCGGAGCACGAGAACGTGCTCGGCAACGAAGACGTGCTCGTCTCGGTGCAGATTCCCGCCGCGAAGCCCGGCACGCGCAGCACCTATCACAAGGTTCTGGACCGCGAGGCATGGACGCATGCCGTGGTCAGCGCGGCGGTCGTCCTGGAGATGGATCAGCAGCTCTGTCGGCGCGCCAGCGTCGTGCTCGGCGGCGTGGCGCCGATTCCCTGGCGGCTGCCGGAGGTCGAGAAACTGCTGACCGGTCAGCGCATCACGGAAGCGCTGGCGGCGCAGGCCGGCGAGGCGGCTGTCGCGGGAGCGCGGCCGCTGTCGAAGAATGGGTACAAGATTCCGCTGACCAGGGCGATGGTCAAACGGACAATTTTCGAGCTGGCGGCGCGGGCCTGAGATGAACCGGCGCGACTTCCTCCGACTGCGGCCGACGCCGAAAGGCCGGACGCTGGAGTTGTCGTGCCGCGGCATGTTCATGGAGAGCGTGAATCACCAGATGCGCGCAGGAGCCGAGAATGAAGGCTCGGCATTCGACCATCAGGAGTGGATGGGTGAGCCGCCGGCGGATTTCCGGACGCCGTCGGTCGAAGAGCTTCTGCGCGGAATCGAGCACGAGCTGTGCAACGTGGAGGTGCTGCGCATCCTCGACGGCGAATGGATCGCGTCTACCAGCCTGAGCGACCAGCTGCAGCCGATGCTCGACGCGTTCCGCGCCCGCGGGGGGCGGGTCGAATTCGG
>CAVUZL010000013.1:0-36013 GCA_963745875.1 uncultured Acidobacteriota bacterium | reverse complement strand
GTCGGTAATCTCGAGCCGGCCTTCTATACGCTGATTGCCGCTGTCAGTTTTGTCCTGCTGATCGCCTGCGCCAACGTGGCATCGCTGTTCCTCGGACGCCTCACCGCACGTCAGAAGGAGATCGCCGTCCGCCAATCGCTCGGCGCCACGCGGACGCAGATCGTCCGTCAATTTCTCATCGAAAGCCTGGTGTTCTCGACCGTCGCCGGTGGACTCGGCACGCTCGCCAGTCTCTGGTCGCTCTCGGCAATCACCTCAACCGTCGCCTCGCAGCTGCCGCCCAATACCTTGCTGACGCTGAACTGGCGGGCGCTGGCGTTCACGGCCGGCGTAACTCTCATTAGCGCCCTGCTCGTCGGCCTGGCGCCGGCGATTCAGGCATCCAAGGCACGTCTGGTGGACGCCCTCAAGGACAGCGCCCGCGGCTCATCCAGCGAGCGCGGCGGCCGTTTCCGATCCACGCTCATCGTCGCGGAAGTCGCGCTCTCAGTGGTGCTGCTGGTCGGCTCGAGCCTGCTGCTTCTCAGCTTCATCAAGTTGCAGCACACGCCGCCCGGGTTCGAACCGGCGGGTGCCGCAAGCGCGTTCGTCGGCGTGCCACTCACCCGTTATCCGACCAACCCGCAGCAGTCGGCGTTCTTCAATGAGGTGATCGAACGGCTGCGCGCTACGCCGGGCGTCACTGGCGCCGCCGCGGCGCTGGGCCTTCCGCTGACGGGCAATCCGCGCGCGCCTTACAGCGTCGGCGGCCGAACCATTCTGCCGCTTTCGCAAAGGCCGCTGGCCGGCTTCAACATCGTCAGCGACGATTTTTTCCAACTGATGCGGATCGGCTTTGCCGAGGGCCGTCCGTTTACCTCGAATGATCGAGACGGCGGTGTCAACGCCTGCATCGTCAACCAATCACTGGCGCGGCACGTGTTTCCCGGCGAGTCGGCGATCGGCAAGATTCTGCTGCGGGGTGGCAATGCCGACATCAAGAGTGTCGTGGTCGGGGTGATCGACGATGTGAAGACGAACGGCCTGAACGCCCCGGTGCCGGACGAAATCTACTACTCGATGCGACAACTTGGCCGCCCGGGCATGAACGTCGTCGCACGGACGACCGCCGACCCGGCCACGCTGCAGGCGGTCATCCGGTCCGCTGTGGCGCAAGTCGACAAGGACCAGCCGATCTCGTTCTTTGCCACGCTCGAAACCAACGTCGCGACCAGTCTCGGGACGCAGCGGATTGTCTCGTCGCTGACCATCATCTTCGCCGGGCTCGCCTTCGCGATCTCGGTCGTCGGACTTTACTCGGTGCTGGCCTACGCCGTCGCTCAGCGCACGGCGGAGATCGGCATTCGGATGGCGCTTGGCGCCCAGTCGGCGCAGGTGGTGCGAATGATCATGCGGAGCGGTTTCAAGCTGGTCGCGGTCGGACTGCTGCTCGGACTTGCGGGAGCCGCTGGTGCGGCTCGCGTGATTCAGAGTCTGCTGTTCGATGTCCGCCCGCTCGAACCGCTGGTCTATGCCGGAGTCAGCGCGACCTTCGCCCTCGTGGCTGCGCTCGCCTGTCTCTTTCCGTCACTGCGTGCCTCGAGGATCGACCCCAACCTGGCGCTCCGGGCAGACTGAGCCGGCTGGTCTCGTCAGGTTTTTTTCACAATTCTGCCAAGCCACGCGCACACGGCCCCCGTCGAAACCGTCATGGGAGCCAGAATGCGTATCGACGTCAACCGGGAACTTCGCGCCAACCACGAACCCTTGTCGATCGTCGTCAACAAGGACATCTGGGATTTGTATGTGTTCGGGGTGACACGCGTCCAGCACGACTGGTGGATTCAGCTCGCCGTGGTCGGGCCCCGCGCCTGCGAGGTGACGGTCCGGGTCGCGGGCGCGAACGACCGCGCCGCGGCCGCGCATGAAATCGTCGCGCTCGTCACCGAATGGCTACGAGACGATGACACGAGCGATCATGCCTTTCTCGAACGCTCGACGGCGCTGCCTGAAGCGTACGCGTCCTGACTGTCATTCGGCCCGAAGGGCCGTATTCGGATCCACTCGCAGCGCGCGAATCGTCGGCATCAAGCTGCCGATCGCGGTCATGACGATCGCCAGCACGACGGCGGCGGTAAGCGTGGCGGCATCGGCGGGTTTCACCCCGGCCAGCAGCGCTTGCATGCTGCGGCCGGCGGCATAGGCCAGCGCGACGCCGAGAACGACGCCGACGCCGGCCAGCTTCATGCACTGCCCGACCACCATTGACAGAATGTCCGCCGATTGCGCCCCGAGCGCGCGCCGCACGCCAATCTCCTGCGACCGCTGCGACACGGAGAACGACAGCAGTCCGTGGATGCCGATACCCGCAAGCACCAATGCAATCAAGGCGAACGCGCCGAGCACCCTCAACTGCGCCGACCGTGAAGCGGTGTCGCGTTCGACCAGGTCCACCAGGGTGTTCACGTCAGTCACCGGCATGGTCGGATCGATGTTCTGGATGATCGCGCGCACCGCCGGTGCCAGAGTGGCGGGCGGCGCGGATGTGCGGATCACCAGGCCGCGCGGGATGTAGCCGATGATGAACAGATCGTCGACCTGCCGAAATGGCAGGTAGACCTGTGGCTCGGCCTCGCGCTCGAGGCCGCGCATGCGCACGTCACCGGTGACTCCAGCAACGACGCGATCCTTCAGCGCGAAGTTGAAGTGCCGGCCAAGCACCGACGCCGCGGTCTCGTTCGGCCAGAACCGCCGGATGAACGACTCGCTGATCACCGCGATGTTCTGACGATCGTGGGTGTCCGAATCGGCGGTATCGCGTCCGCTCTTGATCGGGATGCCCAGCGTCGTGAAGTATCCCGGCGTGATGTAGCGCAGGAACGCGTTCTGGTTCTCCGACCGGTTGACCGGACGGCCGTCGAGCGAGACCGGCCAGATGCCGCCTCTCATCGTGCCCATCGGCAGGAAGCTGACGAAGGCGGCGCTGGTCACGCCCGGCAGCGCGCGCAGGTCGTCGAGCACGCGCGTGTAGAACGCCTCACGGACCGAAACCCTTCCGAACTGCGGCATCGGCAGCGGCGTCTGCAGCGTCAACACTCCTTCCGAGCGAAACCCCGGATCCACGGCCTGGACCGTCCACAGCGCGCGCATCAGCAGGCCGGCGGACACCAGCAGCACCACCGACGCGACGATCTCGATCACCACCAGGATCGAACGTGCCCCCTCCTTGCGGCCGCCGCCGGAGCGTGAGCCTTCCCTTAACCCGGCGAGATCGGCTTCGCCGCCGACGCGCACGATGGGTGCGAGGCCGAACGCGATTCCGGTGACGGCCGTCAGCACGGTGGCGAACGCCAGGACCCGAAGATCCACTGTCGGCGTGGTCGCCAGCGGCAGACTGACCGGCACCAGCCGGTTCAACAACGGCACCGATGCATAGGCGACCGCGATTCCGACGCCACCGCCGATTGCAGCCAGTGCGAGGCTCTCCGTCATCAGCTGTCGAATCATTCGCTCGCGGCCGGCGCCCATCGCGGTCCGCACCGCCAGCTCGCGACGCCGCTGCAGCGCGCGGGCGAGCAACAGATTCGCCAGGTTCGCGCAGGCGATCAGGAGGACGCAGACCGCGGCGCCGCTCAGCGCGTACAGCAGCAGCCGCGACTGTTCGGACACTTCGTCGCCGAAGCGGATCAGATTCGCACCCACGTCCTTGTTGTCAGCGGGATATTGGGCTCTGGAGGCGGCGGCGAGGACGTCCAGCTGAGCCCTCGCCTGAGACAACGAGACGCCGGTGCGGAGCCGTCCAACGCCGTACATCCAGTTGTCGTTGCGATCGACGTAGGCCTCTTCGCTGAAGCGCAGGGGCGTCCAGAACGTCGCCTCGCTGGTCGGAAAGCGGAAGTCCGGCGGCATCACGCCCACGACCGTGAAAGCCTCGGCATCGAGGAATACCTGGCGGCCAACCACCCCTGGATCGCCGCCAAATCGGGTCTGCCAGAGGCGATAGCTGAGAAGGATCGTGCCGGGAGCGCCCGATTGATCGTCGGTCGATGCGAACAAGCGGCCGATCTGCGGTCTGACGCGCAGCGTCGGGAACAGGTCTGCGGAGACGGCCGATCCAATCACGCGCATCGGTTCGCCGGCGCCGACGAGGTTGGCGGCCGTGTCGTGATACAGCCCCATGCTCTCGAACACCGTGCTTCCCTGCTTCCAGTCGCGGTAGTTCGCGGCCGACAGCTCGAGGCGCGAATAGCCGGGCGTGCGTTCGTACAACTTCACGAGGCGGTCCGGTTCCTGGAACGGCAGCGGCCTCAGCAGCACGAAGTCGGTCACGGAAAATGCGGCCGTTGTCGCGCCGATCCCCAACGCGACGATCACGACCGCCGTGATCGCAAATCCGGGCGCGCGCCGGACCATCCGCCAGCTGTAGCCGATGTCCTGCCGCAGGATGTCGAGATGCACCAGAGCCGCGTTGCCGGTCACTTCGGCGATAGTCGAGATACAGAGAGCCGCGCCGCTGAGCGGCCCCGTGGCTTCCAGCCGGCGCCGCGCGAACAACGAGCGCATTTCCGGACCGTATTCGTTTCGGAACGACGCCGGATAACAGCGCAGCAGCCAATCGTAGAAACGCATGTTCAGCCTTTCGCTCCGGCAAACCCGGCCGCCCGCGCCATCTTGACCAGCTGCGTGAGCCGGCGCACTTCAGCCCTGACCGTCGCGGCGCCCTGAGGCGTGATCCGGTAATACCGGCGCCGTTCGTCGTCATCCTCAGGTGCCGGCCGCTCCCGGGTTTCGACGATCAGGCCCTGCTCCAGCATGCGTTGAATCGAGCGGTAGAGCGTGCCGGCACTGATCTTCAATTCGCCGCCGGTCCGGGCTGCGACGTCCTGGATGATGGCGTAGCCGTGCCGATCCTCCTCGGCGAGCGCGAGCAGGATGTGAAAGGTGGCAGCCTGCAGCATAAGCATCGACTATAGCCGGTGTGGTTATAGTGTCAATGGCTATAGACGGCTGCCACGCTAGAATGGTTGGCTATGGGTCGAACGTTCCTGCTGGTGGGCTCTGTCGCGGCATTTCTCGGCGTCGCGTTCGGAGCGTTCGGAGCGCACGGGTTGCGTGGTCGCCTGTCGCCGGAAATGTTGAGCGTGTTCCAGACTGGCGTCCAGTACCAGATGTATCACGCGCTCGCGCTGATCCTGGTCTCGTTGCTCCTGCGGGACAGCGGCTGGCTGGTGCAGGCCGCGGGCTGGTGCTTCGTCGCCGGCATCGTCTTGTTCTCGGGCAGCCTCTACCTGCTCGCCACCACCGGCATCACGATGCTCGGGGCCATTACCCCGCTTGGCGGCGTCGCCTTCCTGCTTGGCTGGGCGTTCCTGGCGTTCGCGTCTTTCTGATCAGAGCGCAGACGGACGAAGACCGACACCTGACACGCTCGGCTGAAGTCTCGCGCTACGAGCGATCGCTTGCTACGATGGACTCTGCATGATTCGCGTCACCGACACCATCGCCATCGACGACCGCGAGCTCGAAGAACGGTTCGTTCGTGCGTCGGGTCCTGGTGGACAGAACGTCAACAAGGTATCGACCGCGGTTGAACTGCGCTTCGACGTGCGCGCGTCAGCGCTGCCCTCCGACGTCAAGGAGCGATTGACCGCGCTGGCCGGCAGCCGCATGACCGACGAAGGCGTCCTGCTCATCGACAGCCGCGAACATCGGACCCAGGCCCAGAATCGCGAGGCGGCCAGGGCGCGGCTGGTCGCCTTCCTGCAACAGGCCGCGAAGCGACCCAAGACGAGGCGCCCGACCAAACCGGGCCGTGCCTCGAAGGAAAAACGTCTCGATTCGAAGAAGCGCCGCAGCGAGGTCAAGTCCGCTCGCGGCCCGGCCCGTCGCAGCGACGACTAGCCACAGCCCACGCTACAATCAGCGACCTATGGATCGCCGCGATTTCCTGAGCCGCGCAGGCGCCGCCGCAGGTCTCGCCTTTCTCGACCGCTCTCTGCTCGGGCAAGACACGACCACGAGCGATCGCTGGCGAGTGTTCGAAATCATCACCCGCGTCGAGGTGCTCCAGCCGTCGGGCGTGACTCGCGTCTGGCTTCCGACGCCGATGCCGGAGACGCCGTTCCAGAAAACGCTCGGCGACACCTACGTCGCCGGCGCCGGCAACGTCGTCATGATCGAAACCAACGCGAACGATCCCGACATCCTGGCCGCATCCTGGAATGCCGGCGACGACGCTGTCCTGACCCTGACGAGCCGGGTCGCGACCACCGGCCACGCCGCCGATCTGACCAGGCCGACGGTACCGCCGATCGACATCGCCAGACTCTCGCGTTTTCTGCGACCGACGCGGCTGATTCCAACCGACGGCATCGTCAAGAGCACGGCGGACACGATTACACGAGGCGCGGGAACCGATCTGGAACGTGCGCGCGCCATCTACGACTGGATCGTGGACCACACCCGTCGCAATCCCGTCACGCCCGGCTGTGGCCTGGGCGACATCCGCTACATGCTCGAGTCAAAGGATCTCAGCGGCAAGTGCGCCGACCTCAGCGCGCTGTTCGTCGGACTGGCTCGCGCCGCCGGCATTCCAGCGCGCACGCTCTACGGCCTGCGCGTCGCGAAGTCGAGAACCGGCGCGCGCAGCCTCGGGCTGTCGACGGATGACGCTACCAGAGGCCAGCACTGCCGCGCCGAGGCCTACCTGACCGGTTACGGCTGGGTACCGGTCGATCCTGCGGACGTCGGGAAGGTGATGCTCGAGGAACCTCCTGGCCATCTGGCGCCGGACGACGAAAAGGTCCTGAGCGCGAGAAGCAGGCTGTTCGGGTCGTGGGAAATGAACTGGTTCGCGTACAACTTCGCGAACGATGTGGCGCTGCCGGGATCGAACAGCAAGCCGCTTCCCTTTTTCATGTATCCGTACGCCGAGACCGCGAACGGCGCTCTCGACAGCCTGTCGCCCGACGCTTTCAAGTATCAGATCAGCGTCACCGAAGTGGCCCGCTAGCGTTAGCTGCTATATTCACGACATGAACAAGCTCCAACGGATCCTGGCGGCCGGCGCGGTGGCGAGCCTGAGCGTGCCAGCAGCCGCTCAGACGCCGACTGACTACAGCAAGGTCGAGATCAAGACGACCAAGATCGGCCCGAATTTCTACACCCTCGAAGGCTCCGGCGGCACGATCGGAGTGCTCGCGGGGCCGGACGGCGTGCTGATGGTCGATTCACAGTTCGCGCCGCTGACCGACAAGATCGTCGCCGCCATCAAGCAGATCAGCGATCGGCCGATCCGTTTCATGATCAACACGCATCTGCACCCGGATCATACCGGCGGCAACGAGAACCTCGGGAAAATGGGCGTGACCATCGTCTCGCGCGACGAATTGCGTGCGCGCCTGGCAGCCGGGACCAACGGACGCGGCGCGCCTCCTGCGGCGCTGCCGCTCCTCACGTACCGGGTCGCCATGACCTTCCACATGGACGGCGAGGACGTCCAGGCGATCGCCGTGCCCGCCGCGCACACCGACGGCGACACGATGGTCCGATTTCCCGGCGTCGATGTGATCATGACGGGCGATTTCTACCGGTCGGTCGGGTATCCGAACATCGACCGCGCCAACGGCGGCACTCTGCGCGGCATGCTGGCTGGCTTGAACGCGGTCGTCGACCTGGCCGGGCCCGCGACCAAAATCATCCCCGGCCACGGCGCCACGGTCGACAAAACCGCGGTCGCGGCACACCGGGATATGATCATCGCCATCCGCGATCGGGTGTCGGCGCTGATCAAGCAAGGCAAGACGCTCGAGGAAGTGATCGCCGCCAAGGTGGCCGCGGACTACGACGCCAAGGTTCCGCAGGTCGGCACCACCGGCGAGCGGTTCATCGGACAGCTGTACGCAGAGCTGAAGTAAGGCTCGGCAGGGCGAGGAGACATTGAGATGAAGAGAAGCGCACTACTGGGTCTGCTGCTTGCCGTGGGAACGCTGTCGCTGGCGGCTCAGCCCGCGCAACCGGCGGGCCCGCGGGTGATCGACATTCAGAAACTGAAGGACAACCTGTACGTTCTCACCAGCTCGACGCCGGGCAATCAGGCGACCTTCAGCGGCGGCAACGTGGCCGTGTTCATCACCGATAGCGGGGTCACTCTCGTCGACACCAAGCTGGCTGGCTGGGGCCAGGCCGTCCTGGATCGGGTGAAGGGTGTGACCGACAAACCGATCACGCGCATCATCAACACCCACACGCACGGCGATCACACCGGTAACGACGGCTTCTTCGGGACCACGGTCGAAATCGTCGCTCAGGAGAACACCAAGGCGAACATGGCAAAGATGGACGCCTTCAAGGGCGACAACGCCAAGTTCCTGCCGTCGAACACTTACAGCGACAAGAAGTCCATCGGCACGGGCAAGGATCGAATCGACCTGTACTACTTCGGCGCCGGCCACACCAACGGCGACACCTTTGTGGTGTTTCCGGCCTTGCGCGTGCTGCACACGGGCGACATGTTCGCGTGGCTCGATGGGCCGCTATGCGATCGGGGCAATGGCGGCAGCTGCGTCGCCTTTCCGCGCACACTCGAGAAGGCGCTCGCCACCATCAAGAACGTCGACGTCGTGATCCCCGGACACAGTCCGATGATGACGCCCAAGGATCTGCAGCAGTACCAGAAGTTCACCGCCGCACTGCTCTCCCACGCCATCGATGCGATGAAGGCGAACAAGACCGTCGATGAGGCGACCGCGTCGTTCAAGCTGGACGGCTACGCCGGCTACAAGAACGACCGCGTCAAGGGATCGATCCAGGCGGTGTACGACGAGCTCAAGAAATAGTCTGAGTGCCGCGCTGATCGCCGCTGCCGGACTCGTGGCGGCGGCGTGCACGACCGGATCGCCGTCGCATCTGAACCAGACCGCCGCGACTCCACCGTTCGCCTACACTGCGTTCGGCGGCGGGCATGTCTTGCGCAGCATCAGCGCCGAGGGGCAGTATCTGACGCTCGAGGACGGTTCGCGCTGGGAAGTCGGCGCCGCAGATCGCTTCCAGACCGTCGAGTGGCAGACCGACGCCATCATGACGGTTTCGGCGTCGCACGGCGAGAACGGATTCGATTACCACCTCCTGAACACGACCGCCGACGAAAGCGTCGCGGCGCGGTTCATTCCGAGAGATTGACGACACTGATATGGCGACCATTCTTCAGAATCTTCCTGCCGGACAGAAAGTCGGCATTGCGTTTTCAGGCGGCCTCGACACCAGCGCGGCGCTGCACTGGATGAAGCAGAAGGGCGCGATCCCGTACGCGTACACCGCGAACCTCGGACAGCCGGACGAAGCCGACTACGACGAGATTCCCCGCAAGGCGCTGCAGTACGGCGCCGAGAAGGCGCGCCTGGTGGACTGCCGGGCGCAACTGGTCGCGGAAGGGATCGCCGCGCTACAGGCCGGCGCGTTCCACATCTCCACCGCCGGCGTGCCGTACTTCAACACCACGCCGCTCGGCCGCGCCGTCACCGGCACGATGCTCGTGGACGCCATGAAGAAAGACGACGTCCACATCTGGGGCGACGGCAGCACATTCAAGGGCAACGACATCGAGCGGTTCTACCGCTATGGCCTGCTCGTCAATCCCAACCTCCGCATCTACAAGCCCTGGCTGGATCAGCAGTTCATCGACGAGCTCGGCGGCCGCAAGGAGATGTCGGAGTACATGACCAGGGCGGGCTTCGCCTACCGGATGAGCACGGAGAAGGCGTACTCGACCGATTCGAACATCCTCGGGGCGACGCACGAAGCCAAGGATCTCGAGTTCCTCAACAAGGGGATCACGATCGTCGAGCCGATCATGGGCGTGGCGTCGTGGCGCGACGATGTGGACGTGAAACGCGAGACGGTGTCGATCCGCTTCGACGAGGGACAGCCGATCGCGTTGAATGGCCAGTCCTTCGTCAACCAGGTCGAACTTCTGCTCGAAGCAAACCGCATCGGTGGCCGTCACGGCCTCGGCATGTCGGACCAGATCGAGAACCGGATCATCGAAGCCAAGAGCCGCGGTATCTATGAGGCGCCAGGGCTGGCGTTGCTCTTCATCGGCTACGAGCGTCTCGTCACAGGCATCCACAACGAGGACACCATCGAGCAGTACCGCCACGACGGCCGCGACCTTGGCCGGCTGCTCTACCAAGGCCGCTGGTTCGATTCGCAGGCGCTGATGCGACGCGAGTCGGCGCAGCGGTGGGTCGCGCGCCTGATCACCGGCGAGGTGACGGTCGAGCTCCGGCGCGGCAACGACTACTCCATCCTCGACACGACCAGCCCGAACCTGACCTACAAGCCGGAGCGGCTGACGATGGAAAAAGGCGCGAGCGTGTTCTCGCCGCAGGATCGTATCGGACAACTGACGATGCGAAACCTCGACATCACTGATACGCGCGACAAGTTGCTGACCTACGCGAAGTCAGGCTTGCTGTCGCCTTCGGTCGGATCGGCGATGCCGCTGATCGCGGACGGCTCGACGCCAGACGACATCAAGAAAGCGGACTAAAATGCTCCGAGTCGCGTCGTGCGCACTGCTCGCGGCCGCGGTCGGGGCCCAGACACCCATGAAGGTACCAACGTTCGCCGTGGACCCGGCATGGCCGAAGCCGCTGCCCAATCACTGGCTGGTCGGCGCGGTCGTAGGCGTTGCCGTCGATAAACGCGATCACGTCTGGATTACGCACCGGCCATCCACACTGCAGCCAAACGAGACGCGATCCTTCTGGAAGGCCGCGCCGCCGGTCCTCGAGTTCGATCAGGCTGGTAACCTTATTTCGTCATGGGGCGGACCTGGATCCGGCTACGAGTGGCCGCAGCTCGAACACGGCATCTACGTCGACGACCGGGACAACGTCTGGCTGGGCGCTGGAGGCGATAAGGACGCGCACATCCTGAAGTTCACGCGCGACGGCAGGTTCCTGATGCAGATCGGACATCAGGGCAAAGGCGAAGGCAGCAACGACACGGGCAATCTCGGCGCGGCGGCAAACATGGTGGTCGACGAAGCCGCACACGAACTCTACGTCGCGGACGGCTACGTCAACCATCGCATCATCGTGTTCGACAGCGAGACCGGCGCCTACAAACGGCATTGGGGCGCCTACGGCAAGCGGCCCGACGACTCCTACTTTGCGAAGGCAGGCGAACGACTGCCCGGGCCGTTCAGCGGTGCCGTCCAGAACGAGAACAAGCCCAGCCAGTACGACCCGAACGGACCGCCGCCGCCGCAATTCCGGATTGTCCACGCCGTGCGCATTTCGCGCGATGGGCTGGTCTACGTCTGCGACCGGACCAACGATCGCATCCAGGTGTTCCGCAAGGACGGCACGTTCGTGAAGGAGGTGTTCATCGCGAAGGACACCTTCGGCAGCGGATCGGTCTGGGACATCGGCTTCTCGGTCGATCCTGAGCAGACGTTCCTGATCGTGCCCGACGGCACCAACCAGCAAGTCTACGTGGTGCGGCGTTCGACGCTCGACGTCGTCAGCACGTTCGGTGGCGCCGGCCACTGGGCCGGGCAGTTTTACGGCGCCCACAATCTCGCCGTGGACTCGAAAGGCGACCTGTTCATCACCGAAACCTACGAAGGAAAACGCGTCCAGAAGTTCGTTCGGCAGTGAGGAGCGACGAGCATGACACCGCCTCCGGTCGTCCCCGAGCAGTGGAAAGCTGTCGGGCGCACGTACAACACGCGATATTTCCTGGCGTCCGATGACGTGATGATCGTGCTGCCCGATCAGGGCCTCCGCGACGACGGTGCGTCCGCCCGGGTCAACATCGATTTCCAGACGGCGTACGCCCGGATGCTCAACCGCCGGTGCGCGGTCGTTGTCGTCATCGATTCGCTGACGTCGCAGGACGCCGAGGCGCGGCGCATCTACGCCGCCGGCATGCAGCCCGCGTTCTTCTTTGCCGCCGCGCTCATCGTCACCAACCCGCTGGCGCGTGCGATCGGCAGCTTCTTTCTGGGCCTGACCCGGCCGGCCGTCCCCACGAAATTGTTCGACTCGGTCGATGCCGCGACAGCGTGGTGCGCCTCCCTGCGGCCCACGACGACGGTCTCCAAATGACGCCTGACGTCACTGCATGGTCGGCCATAGGCCGGTCAGCCAACGCGGACTTTTACGAGATCGAACCGGGAGTTTTGGCAGTAGTGCCCTTCGACGGTTCGGGCGATACGGCTGATACGGCCGCCGAAAGCGTTCAAATTCAGCTCGAACACCTTCGCGCCAGAGGCCAGCGCGCGGGTGTCGTGGTGTTCATGGACCGGGTGGTATCGCAGACTTCCGGCGCGCGCGACGTCTACCGCGATGCCCCCGATCCGACGTTTCAAGCGTGCTTCGCGCTGGTCGGGAGCACCGTCTTCGGCCGTGCGGTTGCATCGATTTTCATGGGCCTGCACCCGCCCCGCGTTCCGACGCGGATGTTCGGAACCTACGAGGAGGCGCTCGCGTGGATTCGTCAGACGGTAGCGCGCTGATTCCCGGCGATTTACCGACGGCCCTGGTGGACGGGTTTTTTCGCCTGTGCCACGGCGAGTTCTCGTATCGTCTGCCCCGCACGCTGACCCGTGACGCCGACGACACCGTCGCGTTCTTCTTCAACACCGTCGCGGAAGAGCTCGAGCGGCTGATTCTGGCGTCGCGAAGCCGCGAGGAGCGCCTTTCGCGGACGGTCGCGCATCTGTCCGACGCGCTCGTGCGCGTGGCCGCCGGCGACTTCACCGTCCAAGTGGATCGCGACCACGGCGGCGATGCCATCGACGTCCTGGCCTTTCTCGTCAACAACACTATCTCGGAGCTCGGGACGTTCGTCGCGGCCAACGAGCGCCGCGCCGAAGAAGACCGTCAGCGGCTCGAGCGCATCGTGAGTCAGCGGACCGTTGAACTGCAGCAGAGTGAGGACAATTTCCGGACGCTGCTCGCGACCGCGCCGGTGCCAATTCTCCTCATCGGACTCGACGACGACCGCGTGCGGTTCTGCAACGAGCGGGCGGCCGATCTCTTCGGCACCACGGTGGGCGACATGGTCGGCCGGCTGACGCCCCGCCTGCACCCGAGCCCAGAGGCGCGGCGACGGTTTCGCGACCGGCTCGATCTCGATCGCCGAATCGATGCACTGGCGGTCGAGATTCCTCGCGGCCGCGACTCGAGCTTCTGGTCGCTGTTGAATGCGCGCACGCTCGTCAGCGCCGGTGAGACGCTCGTGATGCTCACGCTGACCGACGTCACCGAGCAGAAACGCGTCGAGGATCAGCTGCGCGCGCTGGCCACGACCGACACGCTGACCGGCGCGCTGACTCGTCGGCATTTCTTCGATCTGGCCGAGCTCGAATGGACCCGTGCGTCACGTCATCAGCATCCGCTGTGCGTGGCGCTGCTCGATATCGATCATTTCAAGACCGTCAACGACCGGTATGGCCATGGAATGGGCGACGAAGCGCTGCGGATGGTGGCTGAGACAGTGCGCGAAAAACTGCGCCGGCAGGATCTGCTGGGCAGGTACGGCGGCGACGAACTCGCGTTGCTCTTTCCAGAGACAGCGCTGGACGGCGCGAGACAGGTCAGCGACCGCATCCGGCTGGCGGTATCCCAACTCGAACTGACCCACCGCGGCGATACCGTGAAGCTGACGATCAGCGGCGGCGTGGTGGCGGGACGCCAGGACGAAGTGCTGAGCGTCGCATGCGATCGGGCGGACGCGGCGCTTTACCAGGCCAAAGACTCCGGCCGCGACCGCGTCGTGCACGGGTTGTAGCCTCGCGGACGTTGCACCCGCTACATGTTCCAGCCGTGCGGGCCGGTCCAGCCTTCCTCTTCCAGCTCGCGTTGCAAGGCCAGTTGGCGCTCGGTGAGCGCGGCCTGGCCGTCAAATCGTTCCACGCGCTCGGTGCCGTCCGCCAGCCGGACGACCAACTCGTAGAGGTTCGTCGAGATTTGCCGCGCTTCGTATCCCAGAAATTCCGCGTTGCGTTTAAACCACGTAAACATCAGTTCGTCCCTGTACCTTGCGCAAACAGAGGCCCTGCGCTCTCCGCTCGACGTTCAGGGCTGGACAAGCGCGCCGGGCAGTCTGTCAGCAAGGACCCTGGTGACGGATCCATCAACAAACGACGCGTTCGAATCCAGCCCTATAAACAGCGTAAATTCGAAGACCTGTATCGGCCGATAGCGCGTGGCCATCGTCAGGCCTGCAGCGTTCGTGGCATAGCTGCGAAATGCTCGTGCCCGATAAATTTTCGGGCCGGGAGTGCCGCGGCGACGACGATCATACAACGCCACTCGATACGCGTACGCATGGCCCGGCGCCCCCGGGGTCTGACAAGAGCAGATCAGATGCGACAACATCTGTCGCCTCCATAAGAGGCTGTTGGCGAAGGACAACAGGAGCGTCGACAAGAAGTAGGGAAATTCGGAAAGAGCCTGCCTACCGACCGATGATGAGGCCCGCAGCGACAGCCAGGCCGTCTTGATGGGAGCCGTGCTGGAACGCCCGCTCCCATCCCGGTTCGAGATACCACCCGACACTCTTCGAGGGCCAGACCATCAAGTCAGCCACGGCTGACAAGCCCCACCACGTGTCGTGGTCGGCCGTCGAGTGAACGAGTTCAGGTCCGATGCCGGCCATGAACTCCACGCGGCGAGAAATCCGCCACGGCTTCTTGAACAGCAGGTCGATCGGGATTTCGGTGCCCGACGGCTGACGAAGGGCGGAGACACCAAACTCCAACTCGAGCCAGTGCTCAATCGGCGTGACTTCCACTGCGACCGTACCGCCGTGATGCCACCCCTCGCCGTTCGACCAATCGCCTTCCCAGCCCAATTCAAAGACAACGGCGTGATCGACGTCCTCTGACGGGGCCGGCGACTGCGCCGATGCGCGCCCGGCCGCCAGCGCGCAGGCGAGCATGATCAGCGGTGCCGCTCGCTTGGTCAGTGCCCTTCCTGTCCGATGAGCCTTCGAGTTGGCAGAGGTCACAATCGCGAATCGGGGCATTCGCAATCGTCCTGCACGAACGGACATCGCTTGTCGCCGTACCGAGCAGTACACGCAGCAGTCGGTTCCCGTGGGACGGCTGACCACGTGACAGGCGGGGCACTCCCAGAAGAACACGCAGCGATCGGTTGCCGCTTTGCCGGGCAAGGGGAGCCTTCCAAGTCTGCGGTAAGGCTTTGGGGGAAGTGGTCGGGATGGGCGGATTCGAACCGCCGATCTCCTGACCCCCAGTCAGGCGCGATAACCAGGCTTCGCTACATCCCGAACTTGCGTCTGTCGTCACGCTCGGCCGAAGCCTCGCGCTATCCGTACTGAATTGCTCGACTCGCCTCCGCGACCGTTACGCGGATCGCTTCCGGCGCGTTTGGGGGCCGCGCGCCGCGAGTTTTGCCGATCCGTTCCGCGACGAGGTCGTCTTGCCCCGCGACGGCTTGACCTTCGCGCCAGCCACTGATCTTACACGTGATGGCGCCGCTGCCGGCGCCGCCAGCTTAAACTCCTCTGCGCCGTGAGCGCCGGCGAGGAGGTCGAGAATCGACTGCAGGCCGCGCTTCACCGCCGTCAGCCGCTCGCGCGCGTTCTGTCCGATCAGCTCAGCCAGTTCGGGCTCATCGGCGACGACCGGCGCGCCCTCCTCGTCGAGACGGCGTCGGGCGCCCGCCAGCGTCAGGCCTTCGACGAGCAGCAGGTGTTTGATTCGCAACACCTGCTCGACATCTCCACGGCGGTACACCCGCGGCGCACCAGCATTCTTCGCAATACCGAGTTCCGGAAACTCGGTCTCCCACGACCGCAGCACGTACGGTTGGACCTTTGCCAGGTCGCAGACCTCCGCCGCCTTGAACAGCGCGCGCTTCGGAATTTCGACCTGAGCAGCAACGTCCGGCATGAAAAGCTTGAAAAGTATACCAGCTACACGCCCGAATGGCCGAAGCCCTGTCCGCCGCGACCACTCGGCGGCAGTTCACTCACCTCATCCCACGAGACGCGCGCCACCGGCGCGATCACCAGCTGCGCGATCCGCATGCCTCTCGAGACGAGAAACGCTTCGCGTCCTAAGTTGATCAGCGGCACGCGAATCTCGCCACGGTAGTCGGCGTCGATCGTCGCCGGCGTGTTGGGAAGGCTGATGCCGTGCTTCACCGCCAACCCCGAGCGCGGCCGGACCTGCCCCTCGAAGCCATCGGGAATCGCCACCTGAAGCCCCGTCGGCACGAGCACGATGTCGCCCGGCGCGATTGTGAGGTCGTCCTCGATCGCCGCATGGAGGTCCATGCCGGCCGAACCGGCAGTCTGATATGCGGGAAGCGCGAGGCCTGCGGACGAGGGGAGCCGACGAACCTGGACGGCGAATGGCGGAATCACTCCGAAATGTTACTCCATCAATCAGACGTCCAGGCCGCCGCGAGATCGAGATCGTCGCGCGACACGTCGCTGACCACGAGGCGACCGTCGTCGGGCACGCGACCCTCGCTCCAGAGGACGGCAGCCAGCAGCCGCTCGGCCTGTTCGTGCCAGAACGCACCGCCAGGCGGCAGCAGGCGCTTCGTCAGACGTTCAATGCGGGCCACGGCTTCCGGCGCAATCGAGACGGTGACAGGCGTACCGGTGTCGTCAGGAAAGCGGTTCACGTGAAAGAGGTGCTCCGGATTCGAGAGTTCGCGCGCCGCGGACGCTCGTCGAATGCGAAAGCCATTGAGCGTCACCATCTCGATGCGAGGCTTCTGCTCCGGCCGCGGTACTATGCGCTCGCCGGTTGCGGAATGCGCGCCAGCCAGCGCGGCGCCGAGAGCGGCGCGTAGTGCGTCTGGCGTCATCGGTTTTCTCAGAAAGTCAGCCGCACCAACCTTCATCGCCTCCACTGCCAATTCGACGGATGCGAACGCGGTGACCATCAGCACTGCGGCGCCAGGGGCACGCGCGCGGATTTCGCGCAGCGTCTGCAGCCCGTCGATGCCCGGCATCCGCTGGTCCAGCACCACCGCGTCGATGCCGCTGCCGTCGCCGAACCGAATCAGGCCCTGCTCGCCATTCACCGCCTCGAGGACCTCGTATCCCGACGCCTCGAGTGTCAGCCGCATCATCTGCCGAATGTGCGCTTCATCGTCGACGATGAGAATCTTCATGGCTCCGCCTTCTTCGCGATCGGTATGGTGAAAGTGAATCGCGATCCCTTGCCCGGTTCGGACTGCACGCTCAGCTGACCGCCATGCGCTTCGACGATTCGCTGAGAGATGCTGAGGCCGAGCCCGGCCCCGCCTGCCGGGGCGTCCGGCACCTGCACGAACGGCTCGAAGATCTTCGCCAGGTACTCCCGCGGAATGCCGGTCCCGGTGTCGGCCACCGACACCGCCACGTCATTCCCGACCGCGACGGCTGACACGGTAATCGAGCCGCCCTCGGGGGTCGCGCGACGAGCGTTGGTGACCAGGTTGGAGACCACGCGCTCAATCTGTCCGCGATCGACAAACACCGGTGGCAGGTCGGGCGCGGCATCCACGATCACGCGGATGCCGGCCGAATCGAGTTGTGGCCGCAGCGCCTCGACCGCCTCACGGAGCATCGCTGCGGTTCGCACCGGCGCCCGCACGGGGGCAACCGCACCCGACTCGATGCGGGACAGGTCGAGCAGCTCGCGCATCAGCCGATCGAGCCGCAGGATGTCGTCGCGACAGACGTAGAGAATCTCCTGCTGCCGGTCGGTCAGCGGATCCGCACCGGATTCGAGCAACAGGTGAAGCCCGAGTTGCACGCTGGTCAGCGGTGTCCGCAATTCGTGTGAGGCGGCGGCGATGAACTCGGATTTGAGGCGGCTGATTTCGCTGAGATGGGTAATGTCCTCGAGCAGCGTGACCACGCCGACCAGCCGGCCGTCGGCGTCGCGCATCGGGGTCGACCGGATACGGAACGCCAACCGTGCGCCGTCCACGGCCCACGGCAGCACCGCGGCCGCGCTCTCCGACGCGAACGCCTGTTGCGACTGCATTACGTCGGTCACCGCCTGCGCGATACGCGGATCGCGCGCCACCTCGACGATCGGCTTGCCGATGACGTCGCGCCTGGCGCCGAACAGACGCTCGGCAGCCGGGTTGATTCGTGTCAGCCTGCCGGTCTCGTCTGTCGCGAGCACCGGGTCGTACAGCGAATCGATCGCCGCTTCGGTAGTCTGCTGCGCGACCAGCAACTGGCCGAGGTCCGACCGCCGGAGTTCGCGGATGCGCGCGGCCATCCGGTTGAAGCCGGTCGCCAATGTGCCGATTTCATCGGCCGAGTGCACCGGAACGGCGGCGTCGAGATCGCCGCCGGCCATCCGGGTCGCCGCGTCGGTGAGCTGTCGCACCGGACCGAGAATGGCATTCGACAGGCTGAGCTCGATGCCGATGCCGCCCGCCATCAGAATCAGCACCAGCACCACCGTCATCACGAACCAGCGGCGGGCGATGCGAGAGGCGGCGTCCGCTTTGCGGCGCATCGCGTCTTGATTCAGACGCAGCAGCCGGTCGCAGTCGGCGCGGACGTTGTCGAAGCGCGGCTCGAGCTCGTCGAAGTAGCGACGAACGCGATCGCCCGGCGCCTGGAGGAATTCGTCGAAGCGACGCAGGTAATCGTCGCGGCCATCGCGGATGGCGTTCACCACGTCGCCTTCGCCAGGCTCGGTAATGTTGGCCGCCGCCCTCGCCAGCGCCGCGTCGAACCGGAGCCGATGCTCGGCCGCCTGTTGCGTGGCTCTGCGCCCGTCGCCGGCCAGCGCGAACAGCGCCGCCGAGTCGATGCGCTCGAGGCTCTCCGTCATGTCCTGTGCGGCGATCACGGAGTCGTAGTTCTCCGCGATGATTCGGCCTGACACCGCGCTCATCTGCTGCAGCGTTCGTGCGCTCCAGGCGCCCAGCACACCAAGGGCGACGATGAATCCGACGTAGCCCAGGAGCAGCTTGGTCCGGAGCCTCATCGCGACTGCCCCTCGTCTTCGCCCGGGTCTGGCGCGTCGCTCGATCCCGCCGGCCGCGACGCCACTGGAACAATCTGGACCGTCGCGTTGCGCACGTCCCGCAGGAATCGGTCCACGATGGAGCCGTGCATCAGCAGATCCCATCGTGACCGCGCGGACTGGCCGAACACCACGTGGGTGATCCCTTCGCGTTTGGCAAAGTCCACCAGGGCGTCGGCGACGCGGGAGCTCTTGAGGCAGACGACCTGCGCGCCGAGCTGCCGCGCAAACCGCATGTTCTCCGTCAACGCCACGTGCTCCTGCGGCGTGATCCGCCCCGGGCCTTCGCGCGGCGTCTCGACATACACGGCGTACCAATCGGTGGCCAGCCGGCCGGCGATGCGCGAGCCGACGCGCAGGATCGTCTTGGCGCTGCCGCGCGACGCCATCGCCACCATCACCTTCTCCGGGATGACGGGACGATCGAGCCCTTCGCGGGTGCGATACGCGTTCGCTTTGCCGGCCTGGTCGGATGCGAGCTGACGCAGGGCCAGCTCGCGCAGCGCGGTCAGATTCCCCTTGCGAAAGAAATTCGCCAGCGCCTGTTCGACCTTCTCGGGCTGGTATATCTTTCCCTGACGCAGCCGCTCGCGAAGCGTCTCTACCGATACGTCAACGTTCACCACCTCGTCGGCCCGCGTGAGCACCCAGTCGGGAATGGTCTCGCGCACGCGGACGCCGGTAGTGGACGCGATCACGTCGTTCAGCGACTCGATGTGCTGAATGTTGACGGCCGTGATGACGCTGATGCCGGCTTCCAGCAGATCGACCACGTCCTCGTAGCGCTTCTGGTGGGTGGACCCGGGTGCGTTGGTGTGGGCGAGCTCGTCGACGACCACGATTCGCGGATGCCGAGCCTTGACCGCGTCGAGATCCATCTCGGTGAGCGTGACGCCGCGGTACGGCATCTCGCGCAGCGGCACGCGCTCGAGATCGCCGAGACGCGCGAGCGTGTCTGCACGACCGTGCGGCTCGATGAAGCCGATGACCACGTCGAGCCCTTGCCGCTTCAGCTCGTGGGCGTCCTCGAGCATGCGGTACGACTTGCCGACACCAGGCGCCGCGCCGATGTACACGCGAAGGCGGGCGCGTCCTTCCGCCTGCGCCCGCGCGAGCAGCGATTCGGCGACGGACGGCGGCTGCGGGTCACTCATCGGTGGCGCGGCCCTTTCGGGACAGTGCGTCTGGTGTCTCCAACGAGCATGTGGCGCGGCCCTTTCAGGGCCGCGAGCTCTTCAGCATCGGATGGCGATCGTCGAGCGCCAGATTCAGCTCCAGTACGTTGACGACCGGTTCCCCGAGAAATCCGAACTGGCGCCCGGCTGTGTGAGCCTCCACCAATTGCCGGACCACTTCCTCTGGCACACCGCGTTCGCGCGCCACTCGCGGGACCTGGAACAAGGCCGCCGCGGGCGAGATGTGCGGGTCCAGGCCGGACGCCGACGAGGTCACCAGGTCAACCGGCACCGGCGCCGACGGATTCTCCTGCTTTGCCGCGTCGACGGCTGCTTTGACCGAGTCCATCAGCTTCTTGTTGGTCGGCCCCAGGTTCGTGCCGCCGGAATTCAGTGGATCGTAACCCGTACCGGCGGCGGATGGCCGCGAGCGGAAATAGCCGGGCGACGAAAACCCCTGGCCGATGAGCCGCGAGCCGACCACCTTGCCGTTTCGTTCGATCAACTGCCCGTTGGCCTTGTCGGCGAACAGCGCCTGCGCGATGCCGGTGACCACCAGCGGGTAGACGACGCCGAGCAGCAGCGTGGTGACGATCGTCATGAGGACCGCGACGAGTCAGGTTTTTGGTGATGTTCATATGTCTCCCGCAAGGCCGTGTGGCGCGGGCCTTTCAGGCCCGTGGCCGCCACCCTAAAAGGATCGCGCTACACGTCCTCGCGTCTCTACGCGAGCCCCATCGCTGTGATCACCACGTCGATGATCTTGATGCCGACAAACGGCGCCACGATGCCGCCGACGCCGTAGATCAGCAGGTTGCGCCGCAGCAGCGCCTCCGCGCTCATCGCGCGGTACTGAATGCCGCGCAGCGCCAGCGGCACCAGCGCGACGATGATCAGTGCGTTGAAGATCACGGCCGACAGAATCGCCGACTGCGGCGTCTTCAGCCCCATCACGTTCAACGTCGCCAGGACGGGGAACGCCACCGCGAACATCGCCGGGATGATCGCGAAATACTTGGCCACGTCGTTCGCGATTGAGAAGGTCGTCAGCGCGCCGCGCGTCATCAGCAGCTGCTTGCCGATCTCGACGATGTCGAGCAGCTTGGTCGGGCTCGAGTCGAGGTCCACCATGTTCCCCGCCTCCTTCGCGGCCTGCGTGCCGGTGTTCATCGCCACGCCGACGTCAGCCTGCGCCAGCGCCGGCGCGTCGTTGGTGCCGTCGCCCGTCATCGCCACCAGCTTGCCGTCCTTCTGCTCCTTCTTGATCAGCGCCATCTTGTCTTCCGGCGTCGCCTCGGCCAGGAAGTCGTCGACGCCGGCCTCGTTCGCGATCGAGGCCGCGGTCAACGGGTTGTCGCCCGTGATCATCACAGTCCTGATGCCCATCGCGCGCAGCTGCGCGAACCGCTCGCGAATGCCGCCCTTGACGATGTCCTTCAGGTGCACGACGCCAAGCGGGCGCGTGCGCTCCGCCACGACCAGCGGCGTGCCGCCCGCCCGGGCGATCCGATCGACGATGACCCGCAGCTCCGGCGAAGTGGCTCCGCCGTTGGACGTGACGTAGCGTTCGATCGAATCGGCCGCGCCTTTCCGGATCTCGCGACCGTCGAGGTCCACGCCAGACATCCGGGTCTGCGCCGTGAACGCCACGAACTCCGCGCCCTGCTCGGCGAGGTCTCGCCCCCGGAGCCCGTACCGCTCCTTCGCCAGAACCACGATGGATCGCCCTTCCGGCGTCTCGTCCGCCAGCGACGACAACTGCGCCGCGTCGGCGATCTCCTGCTCCGTGACGCCCGGCAACGGCAGGAATTCGGTCGCCTGACGGTTGCCGAGCGTAATCGTGCCGGTCTTGTCGAGCAGCAGCGTGTGCACGTCTCCGGCGGCTTCGACGGCGCGGCCGGACATCGCCAGCACGTTGCGCTGCACCAGCCGATCCATGCCGGCGATGCCGATCGCCGACAGCAATCCGCCGATCGTCGTCGGGATCAGGCAGACCAGCAACGAGACGAGGACGAACACCGATTGCGGCGCACCCGAGTAGATCGCGAACGGCTGGAGCGTGACGACGGCGAGCAGAAAGATGATGGTCAGGCCGGCCAGCAGGATGTTGAGTGCGATCTCGTTCGGCGTCTTCTGCCGCTCGGCGCCTTCGACCAGCGCGATCATGCGGTCGATGAACGTGTGACCCGGATCCGCGGTGATGCGGATCTTGATCCAGTCCGAGAGCACCCGCGTGCCGCCGGTGACCGCCGTCCGATCGCCGCCCGACTCGCGAATGACCGGCGCCGACTCGCCGGTGATGGCGGACTCGTCTACGGACGCGACGCCCTCGATGATCTCGCCGTCAGACGGAATCACCTCCCCGGCCGCCACCATCACGACGTCGTTCTTCCGAAGCGCCGTCGCGGGGACCATCTCGATGGTCGGGCCCACCACTCGATTCGCCGTCGTCTCGGTCCGCGCCTTGCGCAGCGTGTCGGCCTGCGCCTTGCCGCGTCCTTCGGCCATCGCTTCGGCGAAGTTGGCGAACAGCACGGTCAGCCAGAGCCAGAACGTGATCTGCAGCTCGAAGCCCAACCCCGGCCGTCGCGCGATCGCGTCGATCACGAACCGCACGGTCGTCAGCACGCTGCCGACCTCGACGACGAACATCACCGGGTTCTTCGCCATCGTCTTCGGATGGAGCTTGGTCAGCGCGTCCATGATCGCGCCTCGGACGATGCCTGGATCCCAGATCGACTTGGATTTCGCTCGTGCGGTAGTCGCCATCAGAACACCTGGCCTTTCGCCATCAGCAGATGCTCGACGATCGGGCCAAGGCTGAGCGCCGGGAAGAACGTGAGCGCGCCGACAATCACGATGACGCCGACGAGCAGGGCCGCGAAGAGCGGCGTCGTCACCGGGAACGTGCCGGGCGACGGCGGAATGCGTTTCTTGCGACCGAGGCTGCCCGCAATCGCCAGCATCGGGATGATCATGAAGAAGCGGCCGACCAGCGTGGCGAAGCCGATCGTCACGTTGTACCACTTGGTGTTCGCGCTCAAGCCGGCGAAGGCCGAGCCGTTGTTGCCGGTGGCCGACGTGAAGGCGTACAGGATCTCGGACAGCCCATGCGGTCCGGGATTGAGGATGCTCGACGTGCCGAAGCCGGGCGACACGAGCGAGATCGCGCTGAGTACAAGGATCGTCAGCGGGAACACCAGGACGACGAGCATCGCCATCTGTACGTCGTACGCCTGCACCTTCTTGCCGAGATATTCCGGCGTGCGGCCCACCATCAGGCCGGCGATGAACACCGACAGGATGACGAACACGAGAATGCCGTAGATGCCTGCGCCGACACCGCCGAAGATCACCTCACCGAGCATGATGTTGACGAGCGGGACCAGGCCGCCGAGTGGCGTAAACGAGTCGTGCCAGCTGTTGATCGCGCCGCAGCTGGCGTCGGTCGTCACGGTGGCGAACAGCGCCGAGTTCGCGATGCCGAACCGGCACTCCTTCCCTTCCATGTTGCCGCCGGACGTGCCTTCGCCCACCGACTGGTCCACGCCAGCTTTCGTCAGCAGCGGGTTTCCGCGCGCCTCCGCCCAGTACGCGGTAGTCACCCCGGCCACGAACAGAAACGCCATCGCGCCCCACACCGCCCAGCCATGCCGCGACGAACCCGTCATCTGACCGAGCGTGTAGGTGAGACCGGCGGAGATGGCGAAGATCGCGAACATCTCGATGAAGTTCGTGAACGGCGTCGGGTTCTCGAACGGGTGCGCGCTGTTGGCGTTGAAGAAGCCGCCGCCGTTGGTCCCGAACTCCTTGATCATTTCCTGCGACGCCACCGGCCCCTGCGCGATGACCTGTTCCTTCACAACCGTCGTTTGCGGCTTGCCCGACGCGTCCGGTGCGGTCACGGTTTGCGGATCGATCAATGCGACCTTGTCGTACGGGCGCAGGTTCTGGACGACGCCTTGCGACACCAGGACGAGCGATCCGATGACGCAGAACGGCAGCAGGATCCACAGGCTGCAGCGCACCAGGTCGACCCAGAAATTCCCGAGGCTGTCCTTCTCCTTCTGAGCGATGCCGCGGATGAATGCGATGGCCAGCGCGATGCCGGTCGCTGCGGAGGCAAAGTTGTGGTACGCGAGCCCGGCCATCTGCGTGAGATAGCTCATCGTGTTCTCGCCGCTGTAGGCCTGCCAGTTCGTGTTGGTCGTAAACGAAGCGGCGGTGTTGAACGCCAGATCCTGCGGCACGGCCCCGAACGCCTGCGGATTCCACGGCAGCCATGCCTGCATGCGCTGCATCACATACAGCAGCAGCATGGAGACGGCGCTGAAGAGCAGCATGGCCATGGCGTACTCGGTCCAGCGCATCTCGTGCGCCTCGTCCACGCCGGTGACCCGGTAGATCAGCCGCTCGAGCGGCCGCAGCACGGGATCGAACCAGGTGCGTTCGCGTCTGAAGACGCGCGTCATGAACCGGCCGAGCGGGGCGGTGACCGCAAGCGTCGCCGCGAGGAAGAGGCCGATCTGCAGCCAACCATTCAGGGTCATGTCAGAACTTCTCCGGACGCAGCAACGCATACGTCAGGTAGACCAGCAGGCCAGCGGTCACGATGAGGCCGATAAGATAATCAACAGTCATAAGCAACTCTGGCTACTTACGCTCCAGCCGCTCGCAGCCGGCCACGTAGGCCCCGGCCAGCACGAAAAACAGAACCGCAATCGCGATGAACAAGATGTCGAGCACGTCTCTACCTCACCACGCGCCGCGCTTGTTGCCCCACCACCACACGGCGCCAAATGTCGCCGTGCTCTGCGCCGGCTCGAGCACGCCCGAGTCAGAGGTGAGGAAGAACGGAACGTTCGAAAAATCGCGCCGCCACTCGGCCCGCATCAGAAATCCTTCGGCAACCTTGTATTCGTAGGTGGCCGTCACTTCCTTCAGCGACTGGGTGACACCGCTGAACAGGCCGCCATCGTCCCGGAGATACTCGGCGCGGACCGCGACCGCCGTCTTCTGCGCGACCTGTTGCCGTCCGTAGACCGCACCGCCGTACACGTGCGAAGGCGTTGTCGAACGGCCGGGCCCCGGCTCGTTCCACGCACGGCTGACGACGTAGTCGCCTTCGAACGAGAAGGAGGTGCTCGGTCTCGCTTGCCAAGTGGCATACGAATCGAAGATGTGCAGGCGGCCGTCCATCGCTGGAACGATCGGCACGATCGACAAACCTGGTTGCGTCGCCGCCGTCGGCTCGCCCGGCGAGAGGATCGGCTCAACGTCCGGATGCTCCTGTCCCATGTAGAAGTTCGTCGTCCACGTCACCGACTTCCACGGGTTGAGCACCGCGCCGAACAACTGATCCTTGTAGTCATTGAATGCTTCGGTCTGCTGCGTTCCGTTGGTCAACCAGTAGTTCGCGGCGACGCTATCGTTGAAGCGATACGTCGCCCGGACACCCATGTGGTAGAAGGGCAAGTAGTCGAACCAGTACGAACGGGAATAGTTCGCCTGATCCTTGGTGTAGTTGGCCTCGAGACCGATCGAGCTCGCCCACTTCCCGAGGTCGACTGTGAGACCGGAGCCGAGCGGAAATACGTATGTGCCGTACGCCTGAAAAATGTTGCGGTAGACCCAGGGGCGGGGCTCACTAACCGAGCTTCCCTGCAGCGTTTCCGTCGCCTGGCCGTACTGGAGATCGAGACGTCCACCGAATCGCCGCCCCGCGGCGGGATCGGGAGCGCTTTCCATCAGCACGCTGGCCTGGTTCAGGCTGAAGTTGTTGCTCGTGACGTCGTACGCGCGCAGCAGGTTGACGCGTCCGACGGGACGATTGAAGTTGAAGCCGTAATACATGTCGAGGCCGCCGGCATAGACGACGTCGTGTGCCAGGCTGCCGAGTGCGCCCTGTGGCGGTGTGCTCGAGAGCTCGGCGGATTCGACCTTCGGCTGGTCCAGCGTTCGGGCCCGAACGAGGTTTCTCAAATCCGCTAGCTCGGCTTCGAGGGCGTCAATCCGGCGCAGCAGTTCCTGATCCGTCGGCGTCTGCGCTCGGACCGGACGCGGCCACGACACGATGGAGAGGAAAAGAACGGACGTAGTCATGATCTGCTGATGCACTCGCATGGGCCCCGGATCGAGCCTAGGGTCCCCTGCCTAACGTCTACCCAAAGAGAGCCTAAGAAAACCCTAAAGTCAGAACTTGACCAGCAAGGCCGCCGTGACCCGGCTTTCCGTCTTGCGAAGGTCCGGGTTCCAGAGCGCGCCGCTGGCATCGACGACCGTGGATCCAAGCGGACCCTGGTTGCCCCCAGGAGGCGTGACGCCACCCTCACCGGTGAAATACGGGACGTTCGCGGCCCGATGGTTGCCCTCGAAACGGAAGGTCACGAACTGACTCGGCATGTAGTCGAACGTCACCGACACGTCCCACGCTTTGTAGGGATCGCCCGGATTCTCGGTGAAATATGGCGTGCCTGAGGCCGCTGTCGCGCCGTTGATCGGCGGCAACAGGACCAGATAGCGTCCCGGATTGTTAATCGCGCCGCCACCGAGGGTAAGGGCGTAGCGGTCGTGCGCAAACCAAAGGCGGTTGTAGGCCATGAACCCGAGGAAGTACTGCGATGGCGTCGCGGGGTCGCCGCCGGAGCAGACCACGCCGCCGCCCGACTCACAACCCGCGTCGAACGTGAACGTGAATGCGCCTTTGCTGATCGCGTTGTCGGGCTGATCGTAGTACTTCACCTGGATGCTGTCGTCGGTGTGCACGCGCTTGCGGTCGGGGTTGCCGAGCGCATCCTTGCCCCAGTAGTTGTTCAGCACGATCGAGACCGAGCCGTTCGGGCGGTAGAGGATCTGGCCGCCGAGGCCCGGCGTGTTGTTGAACCGCCCGTACGACTGCCAGCCGTTGATGATCCACGGCTCGATCTTCAGCTTCTCGCTGGGGAAGAACTGGATTCGAACGCCGTTGAAGAACCACGGCGTGTTCGACGACACGTAGGACGGCTGATACGACCAGTTGTCGAACTGGTAGTAGCTGTACAGACCGATGTACGACATGAAGATGCCGGCGTCGACATTGATGCCGTGCATCTTGTCCCAGTGGTAGCCGCCGTACGCCTCGGAGATGTAGCGATACGCGCTGTCGAGATTCCATTGACCGCGCGCCGGGCTGGCGTCGTTACGCGGCGTGGTCTCGGCGTACATGCCGAACTGTGTCATCAGACGCCCACGGACGTTGTCGTAGTGAAAGTCGCCGCCGACGCCGAGTTGGGTGACCTGCACTTCGCCCGATCGGAAGATCTCGCTCGAGCCGGAAATGGTGTCGTCCTGCGGATGGTTGAACGAGAACGTGTAGCTGGTGTCCGCACGGAACTCGCCCGTGAACACCTTCGAGTCGAGTGGTGAATCCTTGGTACGAGGGTTGCCGGTCAGCCAGGTGAAATCGGCGAAAGCGAACGGATCTGCCCGCTTCTGTTCGGCAGCTGCCGAAGCCGGCTGTGCCTGGCCGGCTGGAGCCGCCACGCCGCCATCGGACGAGGTAGCGGGCACGTCCTGAGTCTGAGCGCGAGCCGGAACGGAAGTCGCCGCGACCGCGAGGGCCAGGGCAACGGTAGTCATCCATGTCGAGTTCATGTGAGTCTCCTTACAAGTCGCAAGACCCAGCATGAACGCCGACCCCTAAAGAGCGCCTCAAAACCGACTAAATTGTCACTAGAAGGTCAAACGAAAACCCAGCTGTCCGGTGCGATTGCCGGCGTTCTCAGCGGTTTGAACGCTGGTCGTTTTGCCGAACGTGGCCGGCGTACTGACGTCGGTGGTCAACAAGCGCGCACTGACCGCGTTGATGCGGCTGGCCGGAATCTGGCCCCCAGGAAAGGGTTGACCGGTGCTCGGATCCACGATCGCTCCGCCAAATGCACTCAGGTCGCCTGCGCGCATGGCGGCCGTCGGCACCGAGAGCTGCTGCGGCATCGAGGTGCGCCGCCGATTGCTCTCGAGGTCCGCGAAGAAGAATGTGCGATTGTGCCCGTCGTAGAGCCGGGACAGGTCGACCGGGCCGCCGACGCTGCCTCCGAACGTGTTGAACGCCTTGGGTGGTTTGGTATCGAATCCGTAGGCATCGGCGTCGAGCGCGCTGTTCTGGAGGTACTCAAACAGGCTGCCGTGAAACGCATTGGTGCCGCTCTTGGTGGTGATCGTGACGTCGCCCATTTGCGAGAACTCGGCGTCGTTGTTGTACGACGTAACCTTGAACTCCCGGATCAGCTCCGACGAAGGATTCAGCTTGCCGAGCGCGCCGTTGGCCCGGACGTTCACGGCGGAGATGCCGTCTACGGAATACTGAACCATCGCCGGAGTACCGCCGCCGATCGAGACGTTCCCGCTGCCGTCCTGCTGGACGCCTGGCACGGTGTCGATCGCGGCGAGCGGGCTCGTGGTGCTCCCGCGATAGTTCACGGCAGCTGCGTCACTTGCGCGAACGTCTTGGAGTCGGAGAGCGTGCCGTTCTCGGTGTTGATCGTCGGCGCCTCCGCCGAGACTCTGACGTCTTCGGATAAGCCGGCAATCGCGAGCGTCACGTTGATCCGGAGCGTCTGGCGCGCTTCGAGACGGAGGTTGCGAAGCGTCGCGTCGGAAAACCCTGACAGGCCGGCCACAATCTCATAGGCGCCCGGTTTCAGGTTCAGGAATTGAAAGGCACCGGCGCTGTCGGACACCGCTGACTGCGCGGTGTTCTCGTCCGTGCTGCGCAGCGTGACGGTGGTACTCAGGCAACGCCAGGCCCGACTGGTCCTGTGCGGTACCGATAATGGCGCCGAAAGTAGACTGCGCGTTCGCGCCGCGCGCGAGCGTCAGCACGATCAGACCAACGACAAGACTCCCGACCTTCATTGCATCTCTCCTCGGATGAGGGAGAGCATAGAAAACGGAACCTGAGGAACGACAAAGGAGTGGCTGAGAAATGCCTAACGCCGACGCGCGCACTCGACTCAGAGGAAGCGAACGCCGTTGCGATCAGACACAGATCTCAAAAGCGCCGCAGCCTGCGGCGCGCAAGAACTCGTCAGTGGTGACGTTCAGTCCTGGTGAAGCGAGTTCAGTCGGCGCGCGGGATCGGAAAACGCTCTAGCGATCACTTGATTCGGCGAGCAGGCGCGCGATCTTGAACTGCTGGTGGTAGGTATCGAACTGTGCCAGGTCCTGCTCCGACAGTCGATCGAGACTGTCGATGAACCGGTGGTTCGCCGCAAAAGCTTCCTGGAGGTGTTCGAGCGTGAGCGTGCGGACCTCGCCGCCGGCGCCTGAGCTGAAGTAGTAGGACACCGTGACGCGGAAGCCCTTGCCCTGACTGACCGGACGCTCCACGCCGTAGACGTAGAGGTCGCCCTTGGCGACGATTCGGTACAGGCGATTCGCCGACAGGCGGTAGTCATGCCCGTCGCACATCCGAAGACCGAAAATTTCGTTCTTCACGTACTGCTTCTTGTCGGAGCCGCGCGACACTTCGATGTACGGCCCATTGAGGACGTCGTGGACGGCCACCTTGAACGACGATGCCTGGCAGCTCCCGGCATCGGTCAACGCGCCGTTCGCGTAATCAGCGGCGGTCAGATACACGCCACTCGACGCCGTGGAATTCGGGGTCTGGGTGGCGGTCGCCACAGGCACCGCTGAGGCCAGCAGATACAGAATCGTGATGGATGCCAACATGTGCACAGTTTGCACGATCAGCTCGTCACGATGCAATAACAAAGGCTGAACAGACTACATCGCGTTCTGAACTGTGCCAAATATGCATCATTTATGATGCAGCTGCTCCCTTGGCGTGAGAAGCCCGGCGGGCGCGTCGAATGCGAAGGCCTCTGCGTAGCGGCCCCACTCGATGAGCGCCTCCAGCTGGCGGCGCGACTCCTCGGCGCTGAAGTGCAGTTCCAGACGGTCCAGAACTTCGTCGACGGTCAGCCGATGGTTCTCCGTCGTGCTCAGTTGGTCGACCACGTCACGCACGTTGGGCACGCGCGCGAGCAACGCCTCTCTAAAGAGGTCCTGCTTCCTCTCGATCGAGGCCTCCACGAACGCGCGACCCGACGTCGTCAGCTCGAGATCGCCGTCCACGGACACGGCCAATCCCAACAGTTCAGCGCCATCCACGCATCCGAGCAGATCCTCGATGTCGTACTGCAGCGACGCCGCGAGCCTCGACAACGGCGCGCGCCCGTCATCGTCAGCGAGGCGCTCCAGCATGCCGGTCATCGCGCCGACCGGCGCCGACGGCAGACGAACCAGCAACGCGCGATGCTCCACACGCGGCCTCGTCGCCTGCTCCGTGACGACGGCATAGAGCTGTTGCACCACCTGCAGAAACGCCCGACTCTCCCGATCGCGCCAGTGTGGCAGCTCTGGCCGCACGTCGGCGACGACGTGCGCCGGGCTGCCCTTCAGCACCAGAATGCGGTCTGCTAGAAAGACCGCCTCCTCGATGCTGTGAGTCACAATCACCATGGCGCGGGTGGGAATCCGGCGCTGAATCCACAGATCCAGGAGATCGGTCCGGAGGTTTTCGGCCGTCAGCGGATCGAGCGCAGAGAACGGCTCGTCCATCATCAGGATGTCGGGATCCAGGACGAGCGCGCGGGCGAAGCCGACGCGCTGGCGCATGCCGCCCGATAATTCCTTCGGGTACGCCGATTCGAAACCGTCGAGACCGATGAGACCAATCGCCGCCTTCGCGCGCGCCCGGCGCTCTTCGATTGGAATGCCGGCGGCGCGCAGACCCAGTTCGACATTGTCAGCGACCGACAACCACGGAAACAGGGCGAAACTCTGGAACACCATCGCGATATTCGGCGTCGCCCGTTCGCCGCCGTCTCGCCCCGACGACAGCACGCTCCCGCTCGAGGGAGGCAACAGGCCCGCGAGCACGCGCAGCAGCGTCGACTTGCCGGAACCCGACGGTCCGAGCAGGGCGAGCACCTCGCCGGCGCGAATCTGCAGGTCGAAGTGGTCGAGGACCACGGCCGGCTCCGCACCGGGCCTGACGAACCGGATCGTGACGTCCCGGGCCTGCAGCAGAATCGTCGGCGGTTTGGCCAGCGACATGATCAGAGATGGTAACGCTCGTGGGCGAGCCTGGCCAGCGGCCGCCAGATCGCACGGTTGAGTGCGACGACGAGCACAGCCATCGCCAGCGTGGACGCGGCGAGAAACGGGTAGTCGCCCGCGCTGGCCGCCGAGGCAATCAGGGCGCCGAGTCCGACAGTCTGCAGCGTGCGGCCGCCGAAAGCGACGTATTCCGACACGACGCTGGCATTGAAGGCCCCGCCCTGCGCTGTGATGCCGCCGGTCACCAGGAACGGAAAGATGCCGGGGATAAGAAAAGTTCGCCATTTCGTGAGGCCGCGGATCTGCATCAGCACCACGGCCTCCTGCAGGTCGCGAGGCAGCGCGCTGGCGCCGGCAATCACGTTGAACAGCACGTACCATTGCGTGCCGAGCAACATCAACACGACCGAGGAGACGCCAAGTCCGCCGCCCGATCGGAGCAGCACCAGCAGCAGCACCGGAAAGAGCGCGGTCGCCGGCACCGACGCCGCGATCTGCACCAGCGGCTGGAGACGGCGCGCCAACCGGGGCCGCGAACCGATCGCCACGCCGACCGGCAAGGTCCACGCGAACGTTACGGCGAGCGCCAGCGCGACCCTCAGCGTCGTGGCGATGGCGCCGATCCCGATCGTCCCCCACTGGCTGCCCTTCAGATTGATGACCAGAGCCAGCATCGAACGCGCGCCGCCTACGATGATGACGACTGTAATCGCCACCCCGACGGCCGTCATCCCAGATTGCCCCGCTCGTCGCCACTGGGACGGCAACTTCGACTGCTTCCCTGGACGGCTGAAGGCGCGGTCGAGCCGTTCGGCGATCGGTCGCACCACCCGAGCCCCCAGCCAAGCCAGCACCCGCGATCGGCTGAGGCTTCTCAGCACCAGCGATCGGCGGCCATCGTCAGCATCGGCGAGTTCGATCTTGAATCGCCGGCTCCAGGCGATGAGCGGCACCCACAGCAACTGATCCAGCAGGACGACGACGACGATGAGCGCGACGAGACCGGCGAAGACCGCTCGAAGATTACCGTCGCCGGCAGCGCGCGCGAGGTAGCTGCCGATCCCCGGCAGCGCGTAGGCGCGGTTCGCGAGCGTGAACGACTCGCTCGCCATCAGGAAAAACCAGCCGCCGGCCCACGACATCACGCTGTTCCAGACCAGCCCGATCACGGTCGCAGGCAGTTCGAGCCGCGTCAGCCGGTGCCACCACGACAGTTGCAGCATGGCCGACGCTTCGATCAGTTCGGGCGGGATCGTCAGCAGCGCGTAATAGAAGCTGAATGTCAGGTTCCAGACCATCCCGGTGAAGATCAGGATGATGCTCGCGAGCTCGAGGCCCGCTCGGCCGGGCGCGAGCGCGAGCACGGCGATGAGCACCGCCGGGAGAAACGACAGCACCGGAATCGACTGCAACACGTCGAGCGCGGGCGGCACCAGCCGGCCGGCGATTCGATTGCGCGCTGCGGCGTAGCCCACGACGACCGTGAACGCGACGCTGAACGCGTACGCCAGGGCCATGCGCGCCAGCGACAGCGCGACGTAGTGCGGCAGCGCTGAGATCCTCAGGTCGATGGCAACGTCGGGCGAGAGCGCCGCGAGACCCGGCGGCGCCTTGATGAGGACGGCGTAGGTCAGCGCAGCGATGCCGCACCAGACGACCGCTTCGACGCCGTATCGCAAGAACGAAGAGGCGCTGCGCACGGGAAAGTCCGAACGAGATTAGAGCGCCGACTGCATGAACTGCTCGAGCACGGGACCCAGCACGAGCACCGGCAGGTAGCTGAGGCCCGCGACGATCAGCAGTGTCGCGACGAGCAGCACGCCGAAGGTCGGGGAATCAGTGCGCAGAATACCGATCGTCACCGGTGCTCGCCCCTGTCGCGCCAACATGCCCGCCAGCGCCAGCGCCGGAACCGCGAGACCGAAGCGTCCGATCATCATGGCAACCGCCGTCGTCAGGTTGTAGAACGGGCTGTTCGCACTCAGGCCCGCGAAGGTCTGACCATTGTTGGCGAACGACGAGGCGTAGGCAAAGAGGACCTCGGTGAGCCCGTGCGGGCCGCCGTTGGTGGTCAGGCCGGCCAGCCCGGGGCGCGTGATCAGGGCGACGGCTGTCAGCGAAAGAATCGCCAAGGTTGCCATCACCGTGTACACCACGATGAGCTTGTTCTCCTCCGGTCCGATTTTCTTGCCGATGTACTCTGGCGTGCGCCCGATCATCAGGCCGGCCAGGAACACCGCGATGAGCGCCGCCATCACCATGCTGGACAGTCCGGTACCGAGGCCGCCGAACACCACCTCGCCGATCAGCATGTTCGCGAGCAGCACCATCCCGCTGATCGGCGTCAGGCTGTCGTCAGCGACGTTCGCCGAGCCGGTCGCCGCGTTCGAGGTGACCACCGCCGTCAGCGTCGAACCGGTGATGCCGAAGCGGACCTCCTTCCCTTCCATGTTCGACTGAGCCTGCGCCAGGCCTGAACGCCCGACCAGTTCGGCGCGCTGGACGATGAGGAGGCCGCCGGCGAACATGAACAGCATCACGCCGTAGAGCAGCCAACCTTGACGCGGGTCGCCGACCATCCGGCCAAAGGCATGTGTGAGTGCGGCGGGCAGCAGCACGATCGCCAGCAGCTCGAACAGGTTCGCGAGCGCGGTCGGATTCTCGAACGGATGCGCGCCGTTGGCGTTGAAGAAGCCTCCGCCGTTGGTCCCCAGATTCTTGATCGCTTCGAGTGCCGCCACCGGCCCCTGCGCGATGACCTGGTGTCCGCCGTCAAGCGCGCTGACCAGGGTGTAGTGACTGAAGTTCATCGGCACGCCCAGCCAGACCAGCACCACCGCGCCGAATGCCGCCGCCGGCAGCAGCACCCAGAGCAGTCCGCGCGTCAGGTCAGCCCAGAAATTGCCGATGGTGGCCGAGCGCTCTCGGGCGAAGCCGCGGATGAAAGCGATGCCGGTCGCGAGGCCGGCGGCGCCGGCGATGAAGTTCTGCGCGCACAGGCCGAGCATCTGGCTGGTGTAACTGAGCGTGTTCTCGCCCGCGTACGCCTGCCAGGTCGCGGTCGTCGCAAAACTGAGCGCCGTGTTCAGCGCCAGATCGGGCGGCATTGGCGTCGTCTGAAACTGCGGGTAGAACCACGGCAGCCAGGTCTGGATCCGAAGGACGACGAAGAGCACCGCACTACCGACCACGCCGAGAGCGACAAAGCAGAAGGCGTACTCGGCGGCGGTCATCTCGCTCGTGGGATCGACGCCGGTCACGCGATAGACCAGTCGCTCGACCGGCTGGCAGATCGGATCCATTCTGGTCGCCTGACGCTCGAACACGCGGGCCAGATAGCCGCCCAGCGGCCGTACGACGACGGTCACGGCGGCGACGAACAGCACGAATGTGAGCAGAGCGGCGAAGGTCAACAGTGTCTACTCTACCGGGCCCGCTCCGGTTCGGTAACCAGTCGATAGCCGACCCACGGCTCGCTCAGTAAATAGCGCGGCTCGGATGAATCCCGCTCGATCTTCTTTCTGAGCTGGCCCATCAGCACCCACAGGTGCTCGGGCTGATCGACCGCGTTAGCGCCCCAGATCGCCTTGAGTATGGTTCGGTGAGTGAGCACACGGTCTGCATTCCTCGCCAGAAGCGCGAGCAGTTCGAACTCCTTTGGCGTCAGCCTGATCTCGTCCTCGCCACGCAGCACCCTGCGGCGGTCGTAGTCGATGGTGAGATCGCCGAGCGTGACCCGGCCGACCTCGGCATCGTCGGTCGAGAACACCCGCCGGAGCGCGACCCGGATACGCGCGAGCAACTCCTCTGGACTGAACGGCTTGGTCACGTAGTCGTCGGCGCCGAGATCCAGCGCCGCGACCTTGTCGCCCTCGGAACCGCGCGCCGACAGCACGATGATCGGCGTCGAGGCATCGGCGCGAATGCGCCGGCACACCTCGGTCCCTTCCAGATCGGGCAGTCCGAGGTCGAGGACGATCAGGTCGGGCGGATGTGTGGCGGTCATTTTCAGCGCGTCACTGCCGGTCGAGGCGACGTCCACCTCGTAACCGCGCGAACGCAGCAGCGGCGCCACGGCCTTTTGAATCGGGACGTCGTCGTCAACGAGGAGAATGCGTGCGGATCGTGTCATGCGGTCTCGGCGTCCGGGTCGGCTGACTTCGTGTGTGCCGGCACTGCAATCGTAAACCTAGCGCCGCCATCCGCGACATTCTCGGCCCAGACACGGCCCTGCTCGGCCGCGAGGAGCCCGCGCGCAATCGACAACCCCATGCCGGTACCGGTGGCACGTCCCCGCGACGCGGTGCCACGGAAAAAGCGCTCGAACAGATGCAGCGAATCAGCCGGCGCGATGCCAGGACCGCGGTCCCGCACGCTGATCTCGAGCCCTCCAGCCGACACCGACACCCCGACGTCGATCGCCGACTCGGCCGGCGCGTACTGCGCGGCGTTCTCGAGCAGCCGGGCCAGCGCCGCTGCCGTCAGCCGGGGATCCAGACGGACCAGTGCGTCGGTGACGACCGACACGGCAATGGGATGCCGCTGCAGTGCCTGTCCGACCTGGTCGCGGGCCGCCTCGACAATCTCCGACGGGTGGACCCAGCGCTGCGTCGTCGCGATGGCGCCGGCGTCGATGCGTGCCATCTCGAGGATGTTATCGAAAAGGCGCGTCAGCCGTCCCACCTCGGTCAGCACCAAATCGCTCTGGTCGCGACGGTCAGCATCAGTC
>CAVUZL010000012.1:0-80451 GCA_963745875.1 uncultured Acidobacteriota bacterium | reverse complement strand
AGCCACGATGCCTGCAGGTTGCTGGCGGCGACGCGAATGGCGGTGAGCGGCGTCCGCAAATCGTGCGCGAGAGACGAAAGCAGCGCCGACTTCAACTCCTCCCGTTGACGAGCCAGTTCGGCCGACTTCAACTCGTCGAGAAAATGCGCCCGCTCGATCGCGATCGCCGCCATGCCGCTCAACGCGTCGAGCGCGCCGGCCTCGGGAACGGCCCCCGACATCGCGAGCAAACCGATCGGCTTCGCGCCGAGGTGTAGCGGCATCATCGTAAGCAGTTGACCGTTGACCTGAATGGCGCGAGGCGTCTCCGCGCGGACGCCATTGCCAGACTCGTTCGCGTCAATGTCGGCAAACACCCGCGACAGCTGCGTCGGATCCAGCGTCGCGTCGAGCGTGCCGCCAGCCGCCACATCCCAGCCGTCTTTTCGCGGCAGGCAAATCGCCGCGTAGTCCAGATCGAACCGGCGCGCGACCGCTCTCGCCAGGTCCGACAGGGCCTGCCGGCTGTCGGTCATCAGCAACACGTCGCGGCTGACATCGAACAGCCTCGTCATCTCGTCGCGCCTTGCCAGCGCGTCCTCCGTGCGAGACCGCGCCCTGTAGGACAGGTTGCTGGCGACCAGGCTCACCGCCAGAAACGTGAACAGCGCGACCCAGTTTTGTGGGTCGGCGATCGTCAGGGTCCGGACCGGCGGCAGGAAGAAAAAGTTGAAGCTGACCATCGCCGCAACGGAGGTAGTGATCGCGACCCACAGCGGCGACGTGGTGGCGACGACCAGGACGATCAGGAGAAAGCCGAGCGCGACCGTGGTGCCATTGCTCACCTGCAGCCACTGGACGTCCGCCAGCGTGAGCAAGCCGACGGCCACGAGGCTGAGCGCGAGCCGGATCAGATCGCGAGGCACGCGCCTCTCAGTCCTTCTTGTTGTCGCGGCGATTTTTCGCGGCGCGACGGTCGGTCCGCACTTTCCTGGCCTGCTTGTCGTCCCAGCTCTTCGCGTCGAATCGCTTGCGTGGTTTCGGCGCCCCGCCGACGTTGGTGTTGCGATCGCGGCGGCGGACCTGGATGCGAATCGGCGACCCGATAAAACCGAACTTCTCGCGCAGCTGATTGATGAGAAACCGTTCGTATGAAAAATGGAACGTCGTCGCGACGTTGGTGAAAAACACGAATGACGGCGGCGCCACGCCGATCTGGGCCGCATACATGATGCGGACGTGCTTGCGTCCGGGACTCACCGGCGGGTTCGCCGCGACGATGCCTTCGATGAACTTGTTCAGCGCCGGCGTCGGGACGCGCATCCGTCGCGCCGCCGCCACCTTGTCCATCGTCTCCAGTACCTTGGTCACGCGCTCGCCGGTCCTCGCCGAGATGTGCAGGATCGGCGCGTAGTCGAGAAAGCGCATGCCGTGGCGCAGCTTGTCGTCGAAGATCGTGACGAAGTCCTTGTCCTGGGTCTTGACCAGGTCCCACTTGTTCACGACGATGACGACGCCGCGGCCGGCGCGGTCGGCTTCACCACCAATCGCCGCGTCCTGATCAGCGGCGCCGGTGCTGGCATCGATCACCAGCGCCACCACGTCCGCGTCGGCAATCGACTCCTTCGCCAGCGCCACGCTGACCATCTCGACCTTGCCACCGCCCGATACCCGTCCCGGCCGCCGCATGCCGGCGGTGTCGATGATGCGGAAGCGCCGGCGATGCCAGAGCAGCGGCACGTCGATCGCGTCGCGGGTCGTACCGGGCAGGTCGCTCACCAGCACGCGCTCCTCGCGCAACAGCCGATTGACCAACGACGATTTTCCGACGTTTGGGCGACCGATGATGGCGAACTTGGTCTCGGAGGGCGTGTCGGGACTTGCAGCCGGCGGCCCCGTCGGCTCGGCCTGTTGCTCGATGCCCGAGTCGCTGACGCCTGGCTCCAGCACGGAAGGCTTGGTGCGGTTGGGGTCCAGCCGCGCCACGATTTCGTCGAGCAGTTCCGCGACGCCGGTTCCGTGCTCGGCCGAGATCTCGAGGACCGGGTCGAAGCCGAGCTGGAAAAACTCCATCGCCGATTTCAGCGATCGCTTGTCGTCCGTCTTGTTGATCGCCAGCAGCACGGGCCGGCCGGTTTCCCGGAGTTCGCGAGCGATGCGTTCGTCGCCGGGAATCAGTCCCTCACGCCCGTCCGCCAGCATCACGAGCAGGTCCGCGCCGACGATCGCGCGCTTGCCCTGCTCCACCACCAGCTCGTGGAGCGGGTCCTGGCTCTCACCGTAGAGCCCGCCTGTATCGAACAGCTGAAACATCGCACCGCGCCAGAACACCGGTCGCGCCAGCGCGTCCCTCGTCGTCCCCGCGATAGGCGCGACAATCGCCCGCCGGCTCCCGGTCATCCGATTGAACAGTGTGGACTTGCCGACATTGGGACGACCGACGAGAACGACGGAGGGAGTGTGCGAGGCCATTGCGATGTGGATGAGTGTAGCCTGTCCGCGCACGGCCGGCGCGGGATTACCATAGACACTTAGCCGTACGCTTGACAGCGTAAGTGCCACAATCTATAGTATTTACAAGACTCCTGGAGACCCTAAGCATGATCAAGGTCGACATCGTCAACGAAGTGTCGAAAATCGCCGACATTACCAAGGTTAAGGCCGAGGTAGCTGTGGACGCGGTCTTCGATGCGATGCGGACCTCGATGCAGAGGGGCGAGCGAATCGAACTACGCGGGTTCGGAGTCTTTCAAGTGAAGCCGCGCAAACGCGGAATCGGCCGTAACCCTCGGACTGGTAAGGAAGTTCGCATCCCGCCAGGGCGTACGATCCGCTTCAAGCCGGGCAAAGAGCTCCAGAACATCGGGTAACTTGGAACCCACCGTCGTCGAGTGGCAGCAGCGATCGAAGTTCCAGGATCGCGTGTGGCTGCACGTCCTCTTGCTCGCGCTCACCCTCGGCACCACGACTGTGGCCGGCGCGTTTCAGTACCTGGGCTTTCTCGAAAGCTTCGGTTCGCTCGACACGCACGTGCTGCCGATGCCAATCCCGGCACTGATCCTTCGGGGCCTCTGGTACAGCGGAACGATCCTCGCCATTCTCGGCAGCCATGAGCTCGGCCACTACTTCGCGTGCCGCTACTACGACGTGGACGCCACGCTGCCGTTCTTCATTCCGATGCCGCTGGCCCTCACCGGCACGCTCGGTGCGGTCATCCGCATCCGGGAGCCGTTCCCCAACAAACGGGCGCTTTTCGACATCGGCATCGCCGGTCCGATCGCCGGCTTTCTCGTCGCAGTTCCGGCCTTGATCTTAGGCATCGCGATGTCGCCGGTCGTCCGAATCCCGGCGGGGTTCGTCGGCGACGAACTGGGCGAGCCACTGTTATTCAAGCTGATCAGCCGTGCGATCTGGGGGCCGACGCCGGGAGGCTTTTCCCTGAACCTCCATCCGATGGCCTTCGCCGGCTGGTTCGGCTTGCTTGCAACCGCGCTCAATCTTTTCCCAATCGGCCAGCTCGATGGCGGGCACATCGCCTACGCCGCGCTCGGCCGCCGATCGGTTTATGTCACCTTCGCGGCCCTGACGGTCGTCGCCGGGCTGACGTTCTTCGCCAGCACATGGATCTTCTTCACGCTGCTGATGATCGCGATGCTGGCGTTGTTCGGACCGAGACATCCGATGGTCTGGGACGAACACGTGCCGCTCGATCGAGGGCGGCTGCTGCTCGCGTTCTGCGCGATTGTGATCTTCGCGCTGTGCTTCACCCCGGCGCCGATCACGATGGCCGATCTTACTGGACGGTGAAATCTCAGGCGGATTGTAGCGCGACCCTTTCAGGGTCGCGTGAATGCGGGCCTGAAAGGCCCGCACTACACCGCTCTGAAATCTGAATTTCTAGAGCACCGAGAGCGGGTCGATGTCTACGACGACGCGTCGCTGCAGTTCGGGCCGCGAGGCCAGAGCGGCCTGCAGGCTCTCGCGGATTTTGCGGCGGTTCGTCCCCTTCACCAGCAGTTGCGCACGGTATTCGCCCCGCAATTTGCCTAGCGGCGCTGGCGCGGGCCCGAGCACGTGCAGCCCCTTTCCTTCCGACCGGCGCAACTGTCCGACCAGGTAGTCCGCATCGTCCATCGCCCCGGCGAACGTTCGAGCGCGGACGATGGTGTTGACGAGCGAGATGAACGGCGGATAGCCCATCTGGCGGCGGAATTTCAGCTCGCGTTCGTAGAACGCCGGAAAATCCTGCTGGCGGGCGAGTTGAATGCTGTAGTGGTCGGGGTACAACGTCTGCACAATCGCCTCACCTGGCTGCTCGCCGCGGCCGGCGCGTCCGGCCACCTGCGTCAGCAACTGGAAGGTGCGTTCGGAGGCGCGGAAATCGGCGACGCCGAGTCCGACATCCGCCGAGACCACGCCGACCAACGTCACCCTGGGAAAGTCGTGGCCTTTCGCAATCATCTGGGTGCCGACCAGGACGTCGATGTCGCCGTCGCGAAATCGAGTCAACAGCGAGGTCAGCGAACCGCGGCGGCGAATCGCGTCGCGATCGAGCCGCGCTACGCGCGCCCCCGGACTCACCCGCTTCACCTCGGCTTCGACGCGTTCGGTCCCGAATCCCGCCTGCTCGAGATAGGGACCCGCACACAGCGGGCAGACCGCTGGTACCCGTGCCGTGTAGTTGCAGTAGTGACAGCGCGCCCGTCGCGACGCTCCTTCGCCGTGAACCACCAGCGACACGCTGCAGTTGGGGCAATCCAGCGTGCCGGCGCATTGGCGGCAGAAGATCGCGGTCGCGAAGCCGCGCCGGTTCAGCAGCACCAGCGCCTGCTCGCTGCGCGCCAGCCTGGTCTCGATTCCCTCCCGCAGCCGACGACTCAGAATCACGTCCGGCCCTTCGGCGGCGTATTCCTCGCGCATGTCGACGACCGTCACCGACGCCAGTGGCCGATCGAGCACGCGACGCTCGAGCACCACGCGCTCGTATTTGCCGGTCATGGCGTTGTGATAACTCTCCATGGACGGGGTGGCCGATCCGAGCACGACGAGGGCGCCCGCGTGTTGACCGCGAACGATCGCCACATCCCGCCCGTTGTAACGAGGGCTTTCGTCCTGCTTGTAAGAGCCGTCGTGTTCCTCGTCCACGACAATCAGCCCGACCTGCTCGAGCGGCGCGAACACCGCGGATCGCGTGCCGACCACCACGTCGATGTCGCCGCGCCGGATGCGCTGCCACTGATCGTGGCGCTCGCCGTCCGACAAGCCGCTGTGCTGAATCGCGACGCGCTCGCCGAACGCTTCCCGGAACAAGGAAGCGACCGCCGGCGTCAGCGCGATTTCAGGCACCAGCATCAGCGCGCGACGGCCCGCTGCACCGACTGACGCGGCCAGGCGCAGATACAGTTCGGTCTTGCCGCTCCCGGTCACGCCATGGAGCAACGCGACGCGAAACGCGCCTGCTGCCGCAAGCGCCTGCAGCCGACCGAGCGCCGCGCCCTGTTCCATCGTCAACTGACGTTTCGTCGCCGTACCGAGGGGCGGACTGGGCTTCGGCTGCCTTGAACGGATCCCGATCAATCCGATCCTGACGCAGGCTGACGTAACCGCGCTTCGCCAGCCGCGACACGGCGTCGGCTGCGATTCCCCTGGCGGCGAGGACAGTTGTCGCCATTCCGGTCGGCGCGCCAGCCAGCAACTCGAGCGCCTCGCGCTGCTTGGCGGTCAGCGCCTCCGCCGAGGCGAGCGCCTCGGTTCCGGCGATCGTGATCGTCGCCACTCGCGTAGTCTTGTGCGAATCGACTCGACCGCCCCGCGCCATCGGCGGCAGCAGCGCGGTGATGGTGTCGCCGACGCCGGCTGCGTAGTACTCCGCCGTCCACCGCGCCAGCGCGACAACGTCGGCCGGGACGAAGGCGTGGGCGTCCATCACCGAGCGAATAGGTTTGATCGCCGGTGTGCCGAGCGCCCGTCCGGCGGGATCAGCGTCGCGCGCGGCCCGCACATCGGCCTCTACGACCACGCCGGTGACGACGCGCGTCCCCAGGGGCACGAGAACGCGTGCGCCGACCGCGGGCGTCGCCACGCCTTCAGGCACGCGATAGGTCAGGAGATCGAGACCGGGAACCGGGACGGCAACGAGGACCAACACGGCAATTCTGAAGTGAGACGTTAGAAGTGAGAAGTGAGAAGTGAGAGCGACTCCGTACTTCTCACTTCAGACTTCTCACTTCTCACTTAACAACTGTTTTACCAACTTCATGTCCTCCCACACCTCGCGCTTCGATGAGGGGTTGCGCAGGAGGTAGGCGGGATGGAAGGTCGGGATCAGCTTCGCACCGCGGTAGTCGAATACGCGTCCCCGCAATCGCGAGATAGGATCGAGCGAGCGCAACAGCCCCTGCGCGGCGAATTTGCCGAGCGCGACAATGACCTTCGGCTTGATGACGTCGATCTGCCTGAACAGAAACGGTTCGCAGGTCTCGACTTCATCCGGCTCGGGATTGCGGTTCTGCGGCGGCCGGCACTTGATGACGTTCGCGATGTACACGTCCTCGCGCTTCAGATCTATCGCTTCGATGATCTTGGTGAGCAGCTGGCCGGCGCGGCCGATGAACGGGACGCCTTGAATGTCTTCGTCGGCGCCAGGAGCCTCGCCTACAAACATCAGGTCCGCGTCAGGCCGGCCGACGCCGAACACGATCTGCGTGCGTCCCAGTGTGTGCAACTTGCAGCGCGTGCAGTCGCCGAGATCGGTGCGAATCGTGGCGAGGGCCTCGGCGGCATTCCTGGAGAGTGCCACCGGTACCGGGTCAGCGTCGATCGTGTGGTCTCCCCCGTCGCTCGAGCTGATGACCGGCCGCCCTGCGTTCGCGTCTGCCGCCGCGCCGCTCTTCGGACGCCGGCGCCAATTCGGGTCCCGGCTGACGCCGGAGACACCGAGCTCTGCCGCGAACGCGAGATGCTCCTTGATGTGATCGCGATCCACTAGACCTTGACGGGCCGGGCGATCAGCAGCGGTTCGACACGATTGAGGAGTTCCACGGCGACGCTGGACTTCGACTGCAGCGGCAACGATTCTGCGCCGCTCGCTCCGACGATGGTGACCGCGTTGGTTTCGACGTCGAACCCGGCGTCGGCCCGTGACACATCGTTGGCGACGATGAGATCGACGTGCTTCTGCTCGCGTTTAGCCGTCGCCCGAGCCACCACTTCAGCGGTTTCCGCTGCAAAGCCCACCAGCAGCGGTCCTCCACCGGCTGTCAGGCGCCGTTGGCCGAGTTCAGCCAGGATATCCGGCGTCCGTTGCAACACCAGCGTCAGCGGGCCGCTGCCTTTCGGCAGCTTTTGCTCGGCGCGGTCCACCGGCGCATAGTCGGCGACAGCAGCCGCCATCACCACCACGTCAGCGTCCGCCGCTCTCTTCATCACGGCGTCGCGCATCTCGACCGCACGCCGGACCGTCACCACCTCGTGCACTGACGGAGTAGCGATGGTGGTCGGACCGGTGATCAGGGTGACCTGTGCGCCACGATGCGCTGCCTCCGCCGCAATCGCGTAGCCCATGCGACCGCTCGAGCGGTTGCCGATGTAGCGGACGGGATCGAAATCCTCGTAGGTCGGCCCTGCAGTGACCACGACGCGGCGCCCGCGCAGCGGACCGTCCGGCCGGAGCACCGACTCGGCCGCTGCGACGATTTCATCCGGCTCGGCGAGTCGGCCTTTGCCAATCCAGCCGCACGCCAGGTAGCCCTCGCCCGGCTCGACGAAACGTGCGCCGCGGCGGACGAGCGTGTCCATGTTCTGTCGCACCGCCGGGTGCGCGAACATCTGCGAGTTCATCGCCGGCGCGATCAGCAGCGGCGCTCGGGTCGCGGTGTAGAGGGTCGACAGGAAATCGTCAGCGATGCCGTTCGCGAACTTGCCGATGATGTTCGCGGTCGCCGGGGCGACCAGCAGGAGATCGATCGTGGAGGCGATCGCGATGTGTTCGATGTCGGCGTTCATCCCGACCTCGAACTGATCGACGATGACGTGACGACGAGTGATGGCTTCGAAGGTGACTGCGCCGACGAACCGCGTCGCGCCGTGAGTCATCACCGCGACGACTTCATGGCCACGCTTCTGCAGGCCGCGCGCCACTTCAACGGCTTTGTATGCGCCGATTCCGCCCGTGACCCCGAGAGCAATCAGCATGTGACGGTCTAGTCCTCGTCGATCTTCTCGACCGCTTTCGTGACGACCTCTTCCAGCGCGACCGTCGTCTTCTTCCGGTTCCTCGCGTCCACGCGTGGCGTCGATCCGGCGAGCAACTGACGGGCCCGTGCCCCGGCGGTCACGATGAACTCGAACGAATTGGGTAATCTACTTCTGTCAATCATCAGAAAGTCCTGACTATCGTTTCGGCCGCCGCCCGCATCCGCGCCAGACATGCGCGTTCGGCGACGACAATACTGCGAAGACGCTCGACCGCCGCCCCGATGTCGTCGTTGACGACGACATAGTCGTACTCGGTGAACGAGGCCACTTCATCCCGCGCCACCTGCAGCCGCCGTTGAATCGCCTGCTCGCTGTCCTTGCTGCGCCCGCGCAGCCGCTGCTCGAGGACGGCGAACGATGGCGGCATCACGAACACGCCGGTGGTCGGAATCGACCGCGCCCGGACGCTGCGCGCGCCCTGCACGTCGATCACGAGCACCACATCGTCCCCCGAGGCGAGCAGTCGGTCGGTATCAGCGGCGCCGGTGCCATAGAGGTTGCCGAACACGTCGGCCCACTCCAGAAATGCATCGGCTTCCACCATCGCCTCGAAGCGATCCCGCGTCACAAAATTATAGTCCACCCCGTCGGATTCGCCGGCTCGAGCGGCACGCGACGTGTACGAGCGGGACATCCTGAGATTCGGCGTCTGCTCCACCAAACGCTCGACCAGCGTCGTCTTGCCGGCGCCCGATGGTGCGGAGACGATGAAGAGCAGGCCCGGACTACTCGACATTCTGGACCTGTTCCCGCATCTTTTCGAGCTCCGCCTTGGCGGCGATGATCAATTCCGACACCCGAAGTCCGTCGGCCTTCGAGCCCATCGTGTTGACCTCGCGGTTCATCTCCTGGAGGAGGAAGTCCAGTTTGCGGCCGCACGGCTCGGGACCGTCAGCGAGCGCCGTCCAGTGGGAGACGTGGCCACGGAAGCGCTCGAGTTCCTCGCTGATGTCCGAGCGCGACGCCATCCGGACGATTTCCTGCGCCACCGCCGTCTCGTCAGCCTGCAGCGCAGTCCGCAGATCGCGCACCCGCTCGGTGAGCCGCTGTTCCAGCGCTGCCCGGCCCTCGTCGGCCGCCGCCGCCACGCGTTCCACCAGCTGCGCCACCGCCTTCTTCCGGCCGTCGAGGTCGCCATGGAGAGACAGGCCCTCCCGGGAGCGCATCGTGTCGAGTTCGGTCAGCGCCTGCGCCACGGCGTCGCGCACTTGCGCCGCCACCGCCCGCACCGTCTCCTCGTCATCGTCCGGCTGACGGTCGCGAATCGTTATCGCCTGCGGCATCCGCAACAGATCGCCGGGGGTGAGCGGACCAGCGATGAGCCCGCGCTCGCGTGCTGCATCGAGAGCTACGCCGAGCGCCCGGGCGAACTCCTCGTTGAACTCGACATCGACGCCGGCGGTCTGTCGAAGCTGGAGCGAGATGCTCAATTCCACCCGGCCACGCGCCACACGGGCCGCCACCAGCGCGCGCAGTTCGCTCTCGATCGCCGCCAGCGATTGCGGATGACGCAATTGAAGATCGAGGTGTCGGTGATTAACAGCCCTGATGGTGATGCCGATCGTGACCCGTTCGTCCTCGCGCGTCACGGACGCGAACCCGGTCATGCTCTTGATCACGATGGCACCATTCGGGTTTCGCCTTTGCGGCCCTCGAGCAACTGCAGCTGGTAGAGCGACGCGTAGGTGCCGTTCGGCCTCGACACCAGGTCGTCGTGCCGGCCGAACTCCTTCACCTTGCCACGGTCGAGGACGATGATGGCGTCAGCGCGGCGAATGGTCGAGAGGCGGTGCGCGATGACGAACGAGGTGCGGTTCATCATCAGGTTGGTCAGCGCTTCCTGCACCAGCAACTCGGACTGGGTATCGAGGGCCGAGGTGGCTTCGTCCAGCACCAGAATCGGCGCGTTCTTCAGCAGCGCCCGCGCGATCGCAATCCGCTGACGCTGACCGCCCGACAGGCGCTGGCCGCGCTCGCCGATCGTGGTCTCGTACCCGTGGGCGAGCCCTTCGATGAAGTCATGCGCGTTGGCGGCGCGCGCGGCGGCCTCGATCTGCGCCCGCGACGCCTGCGGCGACCCGTAGGCGATGTTGCCGGCGATCGAGTCGTCGAACAGAACCGTATCCTGCGTCACGATGCCGATCGCGCGCCGCAGTGACGCCAGCGTCGCGTGACGGATATCCACGCCGTCGATCAGGATGGCGCCCGAGGCGACGTCGTAGAAGCGTGGCAGCAGGTTGACCAGCGAGGTCTTGCCGGCGCCGCTGCGTCCAACGATCGCGATCATCTGTCCGGCGCGGACGGTCAGCGACACGTTGCTCAGGATCGGCGCTCGCCGCATCGTCGTAACGGAAGCTGACGTCACGGAATTCGATTGCGTGCTGGAATGGAGCAAGCGGCGCGGCGCCTGGCTGCTCGAGCACCTCGGTGTGGGTATCCAGCATTTCGAAGATGCGCTCTGACGCGGCGGTCGCCTGCTGCAGGTCGGCGTTGACGCGGCTCAATTTCTTGGCCGGGCCGTACATCAGCAGCAGGGTACCGATGAAGGTGACGAAGTCGCCCGGCGACAAATGGCCTTCGGCAATCTGCGAACTGCCGTAGACAACGGCGGCAGCCATGCCGACGCCGCCGAGCAATTCCATCAGCGGCGGCAGGCTCGACAATGCCGCGGTCACCTTCATGTTGGTGCGGTACAGGTGATAACCCGCGCGGTTGAACTTCTCGGCCTCGAGCTTCTCGGTGCCGAATGCCTTGACGATGCGATGGCCGGTGAAGGCTTCCGCACTCAGATGCGAAATCTGCTCGAGCGCTTCCTGGCTTCGCCGTGTGGTGCGGCGCACGCGCTGTCCCAATCGAACCAGCGGGTAAACGATGAGCGGCGCGCCGGTGAGGCACACGATCGTCAGCCGCGCGTCGTACCAGAACAGCAGCCCCGCGTAGCCGACCAGCGCCAGCGTTTCGCGGGCGAGGTCGCCGGCGGTTTCTGACACTGCCTGCTGGACCTGGCCGACGTCGTTGTTGATCCGTGACAGCAGTCGTCCGGTCTGTCCGTGGGCGAAGAAGCTGGCGGACTGGTCGAGGATGTGCCGATAGAGGGCGTTGCGCAGGTCCATCACCACGCGCTGGCCGACGTCGGCCATCAGATACGACGAGGCGAACGATCCGATGCCTTTCAGGAAGAACACCGCCACGATGCCCCGCGCGATCACCCCGACGTTCTCCTGCAACGGCAGGACGCTGTCGAAAATCGGCTTAATCAGCGCGGCCAGGCCGGCGGCGCCAGCGGCGTAGACGACCATGCCGGCCAGCGCCCACAGCAGGCGGCCGCGGTAGGGCCTGGAGTACCGGAACAGTCGGCGCAGCGTCCGTTGCCGATCCGCGCTCACCGATCCTCGTATCCGCGGGGATGCTGGCGGTGCCAGTCCCAGGCGGTCTGGACAATTGAATCCAGCGAATCGTGACGCGGGGTCCAGTGGAGTTCGGTGCGGGCTTTTTGAGCGGACGCGTAGAGCACCGCCGGATCGCCGGGCCGGCGCGGCGCCAGAGTCCAGGGCACCGGTCGTCCCGTGACCCGACCAACCGTTTCAATCACGTCGCGGACCGAGTGCGGATGACCGGTGCCGAGGTTATAAACGGTCGATCGTCGAGTGTCGATCACCGCCTCGAGCGCCTTGACGTGGGCGTCCGCCAGATCACTCACGTGGATGTAGTCGCGGAGACAGGTGCCATCGGGCGTCGGATAATCGTCGCCGAACACCTGCAGCCCGGGGCCGCCGATCGCGGCTTCGATCGCCCGCGGAATCAAATGAATTTCGGGGGAATGATCCTCACCGATTTCCCCGTCGGGATCGGCGCCGGACGCGTTGAAGTACCGCAGCGCGACCGAATGGATGTCGTATGCCCGCTCGAAGTGCGGCAGCGCCCGCTCGACCGCCAGCTTGGTCTCGCCGTAGCTGTTGATCGGGTTCTGCGGGTGCGACTCGGCAATCGGCGTCTCAATCGGCTCGCCGTAAGTGGCGCACGTCGACGACAACACGAACGGATGAATGCGCTCCGCGGCCATCGCCTCCAGCACGCTCAATGCCCCCACGACGTTGTTGCGATAGTAACGGACCGGCTCGCGCACCGACTCGCCGACGTCGAGAAACGCGGCAAAATGCATCACTGCCGAGATGTCGTGGCGGCGAATCGTCTCGCGCACCGCGACAGTATCCGTGATGTCGCCCTCGACCAGATCGCCGAACTTGACGGCGGCCCGGTGACCGGCGACGAAATTGTCGAACACCACGACTCGATACCCGGCCCGCTGCAGTGCTTTCGCCGCGTGACTGCCGATGTAGCCCGCTCCGCCGGTGACCAGAACCGCGCGTGAACTAACGGCCAATGGAAAAATAGCTGAAGCCGAGCGCGCGCATGTGCTCGGGAGAGTAGATATTGCGGCCGTCGAACACGACCGGCGCCTTCAGCAGCGTTCGCATCCTGGCGAAGTCAGGCTCACGGAACTCGTTCCACTCGGTCACGATTGCGAGCGCGTCGGCCCCGGCCAGCGCGTCGTAGCTCTTGTCGCAGAACGTGATCCGATCGCCGAAAATTTTCCGCGCTACGGGAATCGCGGCCGGATCGTAGGCCTGCACCCGCACCCCGGCCTCCAGCAGCCGCTCGATGATTGGAATCGCAGGCGCTTCGCGCATGTCGTCGGTGCGCGGCTTGAAGGCCAGGCCCCAGAGCGCAATGGTACGCCCCTTGAGCGAACCGAAATGCTTCGCGATTTTCTCGACCAGCCGCTCCTTCTGGGACCGGTTGACGTCCTCGACCGCGCTCAGAATGCGAAAATCGTAGCCCTCATCCTGCGACGACTTCAACAACGCCTTGACGTCCTTCGGAAAGCAGCTGCCGCCGTAACCAACCCCCGGAAACAGAAACGACGTGCCGATGCGGCGGTCGGAGCCGATCGCCTTGCGGACGTGATCCACATCCGCACCGGTGACTTCGCAGACGTTGGCGATTTCGTTCATGAACGAAATCCGCGTCGCCAGGATCGAGTTCGCAGCGTACTTACACAACTCCGCGCTGGCCGTGCTCATCGTCAGAATCGGTGCGCCGGTCCTCGTGAACGGGCCGTACAGCTCCTTCATGAGATCGGCGGCGCGTTGGTCGTTCTCTTCAGTGCCGATGACCACGCGATCTGGTTTCATGAAGTCTTCAATCGCCGCCCCCTGTTTCATGAACTCGGGATTGCTGACGACACTGAACTCGAGGGATGTCTCGGAGGCGATCGCCGCCCGCACCTTCTTCGCGGTCCCGACCGGCACGGTACTTTTGTCGACGATGACGGTGTAGTTCTGCATCGCCCGCCCGATGTCCCGCGCTACCGCCAGCACGTATTGCAAGTCGGCCGAGCCGTCTTCGCCCTGAGGCGTGCCGACCGCGATGAACGCGATCGTCGAGGCCCGCACCGCGGACGCCAGATCGGTCGTAAAACTCAACCGCTCTTCCTGATCGTTGCGGCGGACAATTTCTTCCAGCCCCGGCTCGTAGATCGGCATCTTGCCGTCCTTGAGCATGCTGACTTTCGACTGATCATTATCGACACAGACGACCGTATTGCCGTTCTCGGCAAGGCATGCGCCCAGCACGAGGCCGACGTACCCCGTTCCAACGACAGCTATTTTCATTAGACAATAAGATACTGACTCAGAAAGACTTACACAAGTGCGTGTCCTGATCGATTACCGTCCCGCGCTGCGGGAACCGAGCGGCGTCGGCGAGTACACCCAGCGGTTGGTCCAGTCGCTGCTGGCGATGCGCACGACTGACCCGGGTCTGGCGCTCGACCTTACCCTCTTTTCGAGCTCCTGGAAGGATCGCCTGCTGCCGTCACCAGACCGGGCTGGCGCCGCCATCGTGGACCGTGCGGTGCCGGTCGGCCTGCTCAACCTGCTCTGGCATCGCGTCGAGTGGCCGCCAGCCGAGACGCTTGCCCGCCGGCGGTTCGACGTCGTGCACTCGATGCACCCACTGCTCATGCCGGCGCGTGGCGCGGCGCAGGTGATCATGATTCACGACCTCGATTTCCTGACCCATCCCGAGCGGACTCGCGCCGAAATCCGCCGCGACTATCCGGTGCTGGCGCGGGCGCACGCACAGCGGGCCGACCAAATCATGGTGCCCTCCCGGTTCACTGCCGAAGAGGTGGAGCGTCGGCTTGGCGTGCCCGCGGAACGTCTGTCGATCTGCCCGCCTGGCGCACCCGACTGGACGCCGCGAACGGCTGTGCCGCCCAATGGATACGTGTTGTTCTTCGGGACGCTGGAGCCACGGAAAAACATCGGCGGACTCCTCGACGCGTACGAGCGCTTGCTCGCCACCGGCCCGCAGGCCGCGCCCGACACAGCGGGATCGCGACGGCCAATTCCCGAGTTGATTCTGGCGGGCCGAGCCACGCCGGAGGCCGCGGCATGGCTCGAGCGCCTCACTCACCCGCCGCTGAAAGGATTCGTTCGCCACCTCGGCTACGTCGATCCCGCGAAACGCCGCGCGCTGTACGAGAACGCTCGCCTGCTCGTGCAGCCGTCGTTCGAGGAGGGATTCGGGATGCCCGTACTCGAAGCGATGACGCTCGGCGTTCCGGTCGTGGCCGCGAATCGCGGATCGCTGCCGGAGGTGCTGGGCGACGCGGGTCCGCTCGTCGATCCTGAGCAGCCGGCCGTCATGGCCGACGCGATCGCACGCATCCTGAACGACGACGGCTACGCCGCCGAGTGCGGCGCGCGCGGTGTCGCCCGCGCCGCGTCGTTTCGGTGGGACCGGACCGCACGCCTGGTCTACGAGACCTACCAACAGGCCATCGACTCGCGCGGCCGGACGGCCCGATCCGCCTAGCATGCGCATCGGAATCGACGCGCGCGAGCTCTGCGGTCACGCGACCGGCGTCGGTCGCTATCTGAGCGGCCTGCTGTCTCGCTGGTCCGGTCCCGCCGGCCGGGACCATCAATTCGTCCTGTACGCCCCGGCGTCGATCCAGATGTCGCTCGATTCGCGACAGTTCCCAATCCGTATTCTCGCTGGTGCCGCAGGCACGTGGTGGGAACAGATCCGGCTTCCCCGCGCCGTCGCGGAGGACCGGATCGATGTCTGGTTCTCGCCGGCCTATACGTTGCCGCTCCGGCTCGCCATTCCCTCGGTCGTCGCCATCCACGATCTGTCGTTTGTCGCGCATCCCGAGTGGTTTCGATTCAGGGAGGGCATCAGGCGGCGCTGGCTGACGAGAGCGTCGGCGGCGCGCGCGTCAGCCGTCCTGACCATCTCGCAATTCTCAAAGCACGAACTGATCGATCGTTTTGATGTCAGCGCGGCCAGGATCCACGTAATCCCTCCGGGCATCGACGGTGGCGGCACAGGCCTGGAGCGCCGGCCCCCCCTGATTGCGACGATGCGCGAATCGGAGGCACGCGCGCCCCGGCTCCTGTACGCCGGCTCCATTTTCAATCGCCGTCACGTGACCGACCTGATTCGCTCCTTCGCTCCGATTGCACGCGCTCACCCAGAATCCAGGCTCGACCTGGTTGGCGACAACCGGACCTACCCCTTCGAGGATCTGGCGCGGACCATTCACGTCGAGGAACTTGATCAACAGGTGCACTGGCATCGCTACGTGACCGACGATCAACTCGCCGAGTTGTACCGAGGAGCGCGCGCATTCGCGTTCCTGTCGGAGTACGAGGGGCTCGGCCTGACCCCGCTCGAGGCACTCGCCGCCGGCGTACCGCCGGTTCTGCTGGACACGGCGGTTGCGCGGGAGAGCTGCGGCGACGCCGCCTTGTATGTCGAGGCTGGTGATCTGAAGGCGACGACCACCGCCCTGAACGCCGCGCTCTTCGACGAAGCGGTACGGACGCGGGTTCTGGCAGCGGCCGCTCGCGAACTGGCCAAATACAACTGGTCCGACGCGGCGCGCGACACTTTGTCGTTGCTGGAACGGGTTGTCTCGACGTCACAGGGCGAGCCAACGTGACGAAGGTGTCGATCGTCATCGTGTCGTTCAACGCACGCGAGGATCTGGGGCGCTGTCTTGCGGCCTTGCGCGACGCTCGTCCCGTCGCTACAACCGAAATCATCGTCGTCGACAATGCCTCGACCGACGGCAGCGCCGACCTCGCCCGAAGCCAGGCCGAGGTCAGAGTCCTCGACGCCGGCGCGAACGTCGGATTTGCGCGCGCCAACAACCTCGGCATCCGCTCCAGCCGCAGCGAATTGATCCTGTTGCTGAACAGCGACACCATCGTGCCTGCGGGCGCGATCGACGCCCTCGTCGCGGAGCTCGATCGCGACGCCGCCGTCGCGATTGTCGGTCCGCGCCTCGTGGACGGCCAGGGCCGTGCGGAACTGTCGTTCGGTCCGATGATCGGCCCGATCAACGAGCTGCGACAGCAATGGCGTGCCCGCGGTGACGTCGAACAGCGAACCCGCAGGCGTCAACATCCCGACTGGGTGAGCGCTGCCTGTCTGCTGGTGCGGCGCGCCGACGCCGAAGCTGCCGGCCTGCTCGACGAGCGCTATTTCATGTACACGGAGGACGTGGACTTCTGCGCCGCGGTCAGGGCGCTCGGCCGTAAGGTCCTTTTCACGCCAGACGTCGAGGTGGTCCACCTGCGCGGGCGATCGGCCGCAAGCGCACCGGAGGCGACCGCGCGAGGCTATCGCCGCAGCCAGCTGGCGTTTTACGCCAAGCACCATCCCCGCTGGGTTCCGCTGCTCCGCCTGTATCTGCGGATGCGCGGAGCCGATAGCTAGGAAGGCGCACCCATGACTTCCAACGGCCTCGCACGCCTCAAGCTAGCCGCCGCGTTGATGTTCACCATCACCGCGGGCGCCGGCGGCCTGTGGTACTCGCGCCACCAGCCAACTCCTCCGGCGCGAAAGCGCATCGTCACGCCGCAGCCAGAGACGAACCGGACGGTCCCGCTTGCCACGATGGTGACAACGGCGTCGGACGTGTCGCTTCCGGCGGAGCATCCGCTCGAAGATACGCCGCCGCCGAACGCTTCACCGGATGACCTGCCACAGCCGTCGGCCATGCCGCTCGAAGACATCATCGAGCGTGTGATGCCGGGCGTCGTCCGCGTCGAGACCGACACCAGCCGCGGCAGCGGCTTCTTCGTGCGGTCAACGCTGATAGTGACGAACGCGCACGTTCCCGGCAACGCGCGCACAGTGACGGTGACGACACAATCTGGCCAGCGCATGGCTGGGCGTGTCCTCGAATCGTCGGAGAAGTACGACGTCGCCGTCATCCAGATTGGCGGTTCGAGTCAGGGAACGGTGTCAGTGCCACTCGGGCTCTCCGCACGGCTGAAGCTGGGCCAGGGAATCGTGGCACTCGGGTGGGCTGAAGGGCCCGACCAGAGTACTGTGCGACGCGGCATCGTCACCGGCCTTCGCACCGACGGCGCGCGGCAGCTGGTGCAGACCGATACGGCGCCGCATCCCGGGGACAGCGGTGGCCCGATCGTGGACCGCGCCGGCGAGGTCGTCGGCATCTCGACGTTTCGGTACAACGATGGAAGCGGCGGTCTGGCTGTACCGATCGACGATGTCAAGGTGTTCATCGAGACGGCGGCCGGGATGGCGCCGCTCGCGGTTACGGCAACGAGCCCGTCCGCCGCACCGATTGCACCCGCCCCTTCAGCCAACCCACCAGGCGCGTCGGAGACTGACGTCGCCCGCCAGAATGGCACGACGCAGTTCGAACGAGATCTCGGGTCGGTGGCCCAACGCGCGGACCGCCTCGACGCTGACTGGATCCGGTACCGGCAGAACTGCGGGATTACCAACGTCCCCATCGGGCTCACCCGTGAGTGGTTCGGACTGTACGATCCGGCCAGCCTGCTGCATCGCGCCCCGCAGAACTGCGCGCCGGCGCTGAACGACCTGCAGCGCCAGGCGGACAGCATCGGCACGTTGATGCGCGCCGCGGACGACATGGCGCGCCGCGCCGGTGTGTTTCCCGGCACGCGGCGCGATCTGCGCCAACGGCTGCGACTCGACTACGCCGGCTGGGAACGATAGGCCGGACCGGTTGAGTATGATGTAGCGTGCGGATCGGCATCGACGCCCGCAAGCTGCACGACTTCGGCATCGGCACGTACATCCGGAACCTGCTTCGACAACTGGCCCGACTCGATCGCGAGACCGAGTTCGTGATCCTCTGTCGTCCGGACGACGTCGCGGTCGTGAGCACGCTGGGCGAGAACTTTCGTGCTGTGCGGGAAACGGCGGGCAACTACTCGCTCGCTGAGCAGGTGCGGATTCCTCTTGCGGTCCGCCGTGAAGGGGTCACGCTGTTCCACGCACCCCACTACGTGTTGCCGCCGCTGGTGGGATGCCGATCGGTCGTGACGATCCACGATTGCATCCACCTGATGTTTCCGCAGTACCTGCCGAACCGGATCGCGCTCGGTTACGCCCGAACTTCGATCCGCCTGGCGGCGAGGATGCGCAACGCGCGTGATGACGGTGTCGGAGAGCTCGAAGCGCGACATTCTCAGGTTTGTCGATACCACGCCGGAGAAGATCGACGTCATCTACAACGCCTACGACGAGCGTTTCGGCGACGAGCCGCTCGAGGCCGACGTGGTGCGGGTGCGCGAGCGGTATCAGCTGCACGACGAGTTCGTGCTCTACGCGGGCAACGTCAAGCCGCACAAGAACCTCGAACGGCTGATTGAAGCGTTCGATCTGGTTCGCAAGAGCGGCCTCGACCACCTGAAGCTGGTGCTGATCGGCGACGACATCTCGAAGTACACCGCGCTGCGGCGCGCCGTGCACCAGCATCAGCTCCACAAGTACGTCCGGTTCCTCGGCTACCTTCCCGAAGAAACGCTGGCCGTGATGTACCGGCTCGCCGGGGTGTTCGTCTTTCCGTCGCTCTACGAGGGCTTCGGGCTGCCGCCGCTCGAGGCCATGGCCAGCGGCACGCCGGTCGTCACCTCGAACGTCTCGTCGTTGCCGGAAGTCGCGGGCGGCGCGGCGGTGCTGGTCGATCCCTACGATCCCCGGGCGATTGCCGACGGCATCTACCAGCATCCTCACCAACGAAGGACTCCGTGCCGACTTGCGCCGCCGCGGACTGGCGCGTGCCAAGCAGTTCTCGTGGGAGCAGTCGATGCAGCGCGTGCACGACATCTATCGCGAGGTGGGATGAGACTCGCGCTGGTCCATGACTGGCTGACCGGCATGCGCGGCGGCGAGAAGGTGCTCGAAGTGCTGTGCGAGCGCTTTCCGGATGCCGAACTGTTCACGCTGGTACACGTGCGCGGTTCGGTCTCGCCGACCATCGAGCGACTGACGACCCACACGTCGTTGGTCCAGCGGCTGCCGTTCGTCCACCGTTACTACCGGCTCTGCCTGCCGCTTTTCCCGACCGCGATCGAACAGTTTTCGTTCGATCGATTCGACTGCGTGGTGAGCGTCAGCCACTGCGCCGCCAAGTCCATCGTGCACCCGGCCGACCGTGCCGCACCTCTGCTACTGCCTGACGCCGATGCGGTACGCCTGGGATCAGTTCGACGCGTACTTCGGACCGGATCGCGCTCGGCGCCGACCGGCAGCCGGCTCATGCGTCCGGTGATGGCGCGGCTGGCCCGGTGGGACCGGGATACGTCGATGCGCGCCGACCGCTATGTCGCTATCTCTCATTATGTTGCGGGGAGGATCGGCCGATACTATAATCGCGAGGCGAGTGTGGTATATCCCCCGGTCGACACCGACTTCTTCAAACCGGATTTCAGCACGCCGGAGCGCTTCGCGCTGGTCGTGTCGGCGCTGGTCCCCTACAAACGCGTGGAAGCCGCGATTCAGGCCTGCCGCATCGCCGACGTTCCGCTGACGGTGGTCGGCGACGGCCCGGACCGGGCCCGGCTCGAACGAACGGCAGTCGACAGCGGCGGTGACGTGCGTTTCGTCGGCCGCCGATCCAACGACGAGATTCGCGACCTCTACCGACGTGCGGCCGTGACGCTACTGCCGGGCGAGGAAGATTTCGGCATCGTGCCCCTCGAGGCGCAAGCCTGCGGACGGCCGGTGGTCGCGCTCGCCCGCGGTGGCGCGACCGAAACGGTGATCGATGGCGAAACCGGGACATTGGTCGCGGACCTGGCTCCGGAGGCGCTCGCCGACGCCATCACCTCGACGATGAATGCCCGGTTCGACGTCCGCACCATCCGTACGCATGCCGAACGCTTCAGCCGAACGCGGTTTGGCGACGAGATGGCCGCGCTCATCAGCCAGCCCGACCAATGGTGAACCGCCACAACCGGCTGCTGGCGACGTTCCATGTCCTCTCGGACGCGCTGCTCGGCGTGTCGGCGTTCATCATCGCCTACGCGTTGCGCTTCCACACGGATCTCGTCACCCACCTGATTCCGATTACGCGCGGCGTGCCGCCGCTCCGGCAATACATCCAGGACCTGCCGTTCGTCGCGGTCCTCGTGCCGCTGGGATTCCAGCTGCAGGGACTGTATCGCCTGCGCCGCGGCCGATCCCGCGTTGACGATTTCTTCGCGGTCTTCGTCGGCAGCATCCTCGCCGTCGTCTTCGGCATCGTCGCCACCCTCTATGTGCAGACCTATGTGGCGACGAGCGCCGCCAAGGCACGTGGCGAATTCGAAGTGTCGCAGGCGGTGTGGGCGCTGTTCCTGGTCATCAACGTCGCCCTCACTTACGCCTCGCGTGAGCTGGTGCGCGAGGTCCTCGAGCGGCGGTGGCGGGCCGGCATCGGGCTCAAGCGGATTCTGATTGCCGGGTCCGGCGAACTCGGTCGCCTCGTCGCCGACAAAATCATCGAGCATCGCGAGCTGGGCTACCAGATCGTCGGGTTCGTGGACGATCGGGCCACCGGCGACCATCTCGGCTATCGGGGACTGCCGCTGCTCGGCACCATCGAAGAGGCGGCCGACATCGCGACCCGCGAAATGGTCGGCGCACCTGTACGTCGCGCTGCCGCCGGAACAGCACGTGCAGATGCTCGCGCTGATCGAGAGCACCAGCCGCGAGTGCGTGGACGTGAAGGTGGTTCCCGATCTCCTGCAGGTCATCGCGCTGCGCGCCCGCCTCGAGGATCTCGACGGCCTGCCGGTCATCAACATCAACGATGTTCCGCTGCAGGGCCTGAACGCCATCGTCAAGCGGGTGATCGATGTCGCCATGTCCGCCGCTTCGTTGATCGCCCTGACGATTCCGTTCGCGGCGGTGGCGGCGCTGATCAAAGCTGACGTCGCGCGGCGACGTGTTCTACCGCCAGGAGCGAATGGGCCTCGACGGCAAGCCGTTCATGATTTACAAGTTCCGCTCGATGTTCGATGACGCCGAGGCGGCCACCGGGCCGGTGTTCGCGAGCGAACACGATCCGCGGCGCACGCCGCTCGGCAAGTTGCTTCGGCGCTCGAACGTCGACGAGCTGCCGCAGCTCTGGAACGTGCTCAAGGGCGACATGTCGATCGTCGGCCCCCGCCCCGAGCGTCCGCTGTTCGTCGCGCAGTTCAAGGACAAGATCCCGCAGTACATGCTGCGCCACAAGGTCAAGGCCGGGCTGACCGGCTGGGCGCAGGTCAACGGCTGGCGCGGCAACACCTCGCATCGAGAAGCGCATCGAGTACGACCTCTACTACATCGAGAACTGGTCGGTCCGGCTCGATTTCAAAATCATCTGGCTCACGGTCCTGAAGGGTTTCTTTCACAAGCATGCCTACTAAACCGCGCGTCGTCATCACCGGTGCGGCCGGCTTCATCGGGTCGCACCTCGCCGAGACGCTGCTCGATCGCGACTACACCGTGGTCGGCATCGACAACCTGCTCCACGGGCGACACCGCCAACATCGCGCATCTGGCGAACCGCGACTTCACGTTCATCAAGCACGACGTCACCAACTACATCTACATCGACGGGCCGGTGGACTTCGTCCTGCACTGGGCCAGCCCCGCCAGCCCGATCGACTATCTCGAACTGCCGATTCCGACGCTGAAGGTCGGCGCGCTCGGCACGCACAAGGCGCTGGGCCTGGCCAAAGCCAAGGGTGCGCGTTTCGTGATTGCCTCGACCTCCGAGGTTTACGGCGACCCGCTCGAGCACCCGCAGAAGGAAACCTACTGGGGCAACGTCAACCCGGTCGGTCCGCGCGGCGTCTACGACGAAGCCAAGCGCTTCGCCGAGGCGATGACCATGGCGTACCACCGCTACCACGGGGTGGATACCAAGATCGTCCGCATCTTCAACACCTACGGGCCGCGCATGCGGATCAACGACGGCCGCGCCGTACCGGCGTTCATGTCCCAGGCGCTGCGCAACGAGGACGTCACGGTGTTCGGCGACGGCACGCAGACGCGCAGCTTCACCTACGTCACCGACCTGGTGGACGGCATCATCAGGCTGATGCTGTCGTCGGAAAACGATCCGGTCAACATCGGCAATCCGGTCGAGATGACGATCGAGCCAGATCGCGGAGACGATCATCAAGATGACCGGCGCGACCAGCCGGGTCATCTACCAGCCGTTACCCGTCGACGATCCCAAGCAGCGGCGCCCTGACATCACCCGTGCGCGCACGTTGCTCAACTGGGAGCCGAAGGTCCAGCTCGAGGAGGGCCTCACGAAGACTATTGATTACTTTCAGGACGAAGGTTCGATAGGTTCGAGAGGTTCGGCGGGTTCGAGAAGTTCGACGGGTTCGAGAAGTTCGACGGGTTCGAGCGGTTCGCCGTAGCGCGAGGCTTCAGCCGAGCAATCGTCAGTTCGACCGCAACGCCGTGAGCGGATCGACGCGAGCCGCCCGGCGAGCGGGCACAATGCAGGCCAGCGCCACGACCGCGGCAAGCACGATCGCCACCGCCACGAAGCTTGCGGCATCGTATGCGGTGACGCCGTAGAGGAACGACGACAGCACGCGCGCCGTGGCCAGCGCCGTACCCAGCCCCACGACGATCCCTCCGCCGGCCATCATCATCCCGTGGCGCAGCACCAGCGCGATGATATCCGCCGGCTGGGCGCCAAGCGCGGTCCGTACCCCGATTTCGCGCACACGCTGGGCCACACCGTACGACAGCACCCCGAACAGCCCGACGCCGGCGATCGCCAGCGCGCACAGCGCGAAGGCCCCGAGCAGCGTCGCGTAGGTCTTCGGGCGCGCCAGGCTCGTCAGCATCCGCTCGTCGAGCGTCATGATCGAATCGACCACCAGCATCCGGTCCTGCTCGCGCACCGCAGCCCGCAGTGACGGAATCAGCGTCTCAGGATCGCCCGTCGTCCGGGCGACCACGAACATCGACGCCCGAACCAGGCGATTGGACATCTGGCGATACGATGCAAAGATTTCCGGCGTGTGCGCTTCGGTGACGTCACTCTGCCGCATGTCTTCGACGATGCCGACAACATCACAATCCGGCTTGCCATCGCCGAACGGCATCGGCACGCGCGCGCCGATCGGTGTCTGGCCGAGGTAGCGTTGGGCGAACGTGCGGTTGACGACAATGACCGGCCTGCTGACGCTGGAGTCGGTCTCGGCCAGCGGCCGCCCCTGGAGCATGCGCAGGCGGAGTGCCTGAAAATAATCAGGACCGACGACCCGCGTCGATGTCTGCACCTGCTGCTTGACAGCCGGATCCGTCGGCGAAGGCATCGAGAACGCGAAGACGCCGCCATTGCTGACAAAGGGCAGCGAATTTCCGGCCGCGACGTGCGCCACGCCCGGCACTCCTTTCAGCCTTTCGACCAGCGTATCCAGGAACACCACGCGCCGCGGGGCGGTGTACGACTGCGGCAGATCGATCCTCGCGCTCAGCACGTTCGCCGGATCGTAGCCGCGGTCCGCGTGCATCAGCGCCGTGAACGAACGCGCCAGCAGCGCGGCACCGACCAGCAGCACACAGGCGACCGTCACCTGCCCCGCCATGATGACGGCGCGCCACCGTCCGGTTCGCGAACGCCACATGCCGCCAGTCGCGCCGGCGCTGCCATCGGCCAGCGCCTCGGTGAGCTCGAGACGCCGCACCTGAAAAGCTGGCAGCAGGCCACAAGCCATGCTGGTTGCGAGCGCTGTGGCGACCGCGAACAACAACACGCGACCGTCAATGGCAACCGCATCGACTCGTGGAAAGTCGGCGGGCAGGATCGAAGGCAACGCGCGATGAAGCGCGAAGACAACCGCGATACCGGCCGCCGCCCCACCCACTCCGATGAGTCCGCTCTCGACCAGGAGCTGCTGCGTCAGACGGCCGGTGCCGGCGCCGATTGCCGCCCGGACCGCGATCTCGCGGCGCCTGGTCATCGCGCGCGCCAGTTGGAGGCTGGCGACGTTTGCTGTGGCAGCGGCCATCAACAGCACCACCGCCGCGAGCAACAGCAGAATCGCTGGCCGGACGTCGGCGATCAATGCCTCGACCGCCGGTTGCGCGGAAATTTCCGGTGGCGCGCTGCTCCCGAACATGCCGACCGCGGCCAATCCGGGATCGGGCGCGCTCCGTGCGCGCGCCGTGCCTTCAATACCGACCTGCGTCGGCGTCACGCCGGGCTTCATCCGTGCCAGAGCCGAAAAGATCTGCAATCGCTGACCGCCGCCCTCGAAGAGCACAGACGGCATGCCACGTGGTGTCCATGCCCGCGTTTCCGCATCCGGGAACGCGAACTCGCGCGGCATCACGCCGACGATGGATACGCGCGTTCCATCGAGGTCGATCGACTTCCCCAGGGCGTCGTCGCGTCCGCCGAACCACTCCCGCCACAGGCCGTACGACAAAATCACGCTGCCAAGGGGCGGCATCTGCCCAGTGCCAGCCATCGGCGCGTCCGAATCGTCGAAGAGGCGACCGAGGATTGGACGAGCCTTGAGCACCGCGAACATCGACGCAGTGACGTTGCCGACCTGCACGCGAGCCGGCTCGCCATCACCCGAGGCCGCGGTCACCATGTTCGTCGAGTAGGCGCCGATACCATCGAGCACGGCCGAGTCCTTGTACCAGGCGAGGAATGTGCCGTTGGTGATGGTTCCGCGGATCCGAGCCGGCTTGCCTTGACGAGTCTCTGTCAGTCGAACCAGACGTTCGGAGTCGGCCCACGGCAGCGGCTTCAGCAGGACACCGTTGGCGACACTGAATAGCGTCGTCGTCGCGCCGACGCCAAGCGCAATCGTCAGCATCGCGACGAGTGCAAAGCCAGGCTCGCGTTTCAGAACGCGCCAGCCGTACCGCGCATCGTGGAACAGGCTCGACATGACGGTAAAACATACCGTCAGCCTGGCGCCGTGGCAACCCGGGCTTTGGTAAGCTGTCGGGCATGGAGCTCTATCAGGTTGACGACGAGGCCAGGCTGTTCATTTCGCCGGCGATCGAGGACTGGGATTCCGTCGCTCACTACAAGGTGGACGTCGTCATCGACCTCGAGGGCGGGCTGGACACCTGTATTCCATCGACGCTCAACGGCTGCCTGTACATCTACTTCCCGATCGATGACGACCCCGACGCGCTTCCGGACATGGTCCGGCTGCGCGCCATCGCGCAGCTGGCCGCGTCCCTGATCGCGCAGGGTCATCGCGTGTTGTCGCACTGCGGCATGGGCTTTAACCGTTCGGCGCTGGTCGCCGGATTGATCCTGATCGAACTGGGGATGCAAGGATCAGCGGTCGTGGAACGACTGCGCGATCGACGTCCGGGTGCGCTCTTCAATGACGGCTTCGCCAACTGCCTCTCGTGCTGGGGTGCCGAGGCGTAGCGGACCTTTCTTCAGAAGGAAGGACGTCGGCGGTCACCTGTCACGTCGTGATGAAACGGCTCGCGCGACGTGGGGAAGTGAAGAAAGGTCACGGGCGCGTCATTTGCGCCCGTGACCGTCGAATACTAGCGGTGGTGATGCGAGTCGTCCTCCCTGGTCGCCGCGTCTGCGTTCACGAGCCCGAAGCCGGTGAACGAATTCACCGGCAATTTCGGCGCGACCAGATACGTCCCGGTCCTGGTGGTGCCATCCGAGAACTTCACGGTCACCTGCCCGCCTTCGACGCGATCGGCGTCCACCTCGAATTGCACCGGCAACAGCACGGGAAACGCGAAATTCGCGAACGTCAGCGAGTCCCCCGCTCCGAACTTACCGGCGGCAAAGGTGAGCGTCAACGTGGTCAGGTCGGCGCTGCGGGTCGCCGTGACGTCGGTGGCGCTCAAGCCCCGCACCGATCCGACGTGGAAGCCTGTTGTCGGGGACAACGGATTGGACCAGTGCATGTTCGGGTTGGTCAGATTGATTGAGACGCTCGTCACCGTGGCCTTCGTGACGAACGGCAGCACGGCAAGCTGCCAGTAGCTTGTTTCGCGGGGGAAATCGCCAACGGCGGCCGCGATCAACGGACCGGCGAATGATGCCGCGACGGTCCGGTTGATCGACAACGGAACTGGCGTCGCCGTTTTCTGCAGACGCTCGTAGACCTCGCTCGGCTCCATACTGCCGGGACCACCAGCCGACTGAAGGACCAGGGCCGCGACCGCTGCCGCGTTCGGAGCGGCAGCGCTGGTTCCGAAGAAATTCGGGAAGCCATTGCCGTCGAGGTCGCCGCCCGGCGGAAAGAAGGTCGTGTCCGAGCCGTCGATGGCCGTCAACTGTGGCACTTCCCGGATGTCCGGATGCGACAGGCGGTTGCCCTCCTTGTCGAACAGGATCGTCACCGGGCCCGGCGAACTGAAGTCCTCCGGGAAGTTGGTGATTCCGTAGAACATCGCCGCAACCGACTGACCGTGCTTTGCCGCGGTATGTCCCCAGATCGACGGCGCGTTCTCGCGATCGCTCTCGCCGGTGCCGTTGACGACGACGTACTTGATTCGACTCGCCGGGCCGTCGTTGACCTTGGCGATGACGATTTGGTACGTCCCCGGATTGACCGCCAGCAGCTCGATCGCCTGGTCGGAGGCGATGTTGTCGTCACTCGTAAAAAACGCGTTGGAGTTGGGGTCGTTCGGGTCGATGAAGTGCCCGGCCGCGTCGAACACGTAGATGTTGTAGTCGGTCTTGACCTTCCCGAGATCGAACGGCTCGTCCCACTGGAAATCGACGGTGTCACCGAAATACGAGGTGAATCGCTGGCTGATGCTGGTACTGCCGTCGGGATTGCGGAAATTGTGGAAGCTCTTTGCGCCCAGGCCATGAGCAGCCAGTGCGGCCAGATCCAGGTTTTCCTTGCCGGTCGCAACCAGCTGCTGTGCCGCGGCGAACGACACCGGCGCGTACGTCGATTCGTAGGCCTCCAGGCCATTGTTGCCGGCTGACGAAAAGTAGGCCGCACCCATCGACACGACCTTATCGACGGTCTGCGCGAGCAGGCCGTCCGAATACATCGGCTCGTCGAAGTAGACGACGTCATCGGTGATTACGTCGGCTTTGAAGATGCTGCGCAGGTTGAGAATGTTGTTCGAGAAATCGACCTCGCCGTTGAACGCGGTGGCGAAGGCGAGCTTGGCGCCCGGAGCGACATCGTGGATCAACTGCAACATCGCGCGGCCCTCGTCCTCGCCGGCGCCCGGCGGCAGATCCTCGAGCACGACGACGCCGGCCGGCAGGTCGCCGCTGGCGACATCCTGCGGTGCGGTCGTCATGCCGCCGACCAGAGCGTTATAGCTGTCGGAGAGCGCGGCGACTTTGATTCCCGTGCCGTCAATGCCGCGGGCTTGCGCCTTGTCGGCCTTCTGTACCGCGACCGCCTGACTCTGCACCGTGCCCGCGAACGCGAACGGCCGCTGCACCGCCAGGACACGAACGACGCCGGCGGCGCCGGCCGCGGTGCGAGCGTTCGCCAGCGGCAGGTAGCCTTCCACAAGTGTCGGATCGAGTTGGCTGACCGCGGTCAGACGGAAACCGCTGCGCGCCAAAGCGGCGAGCACGTCCGCGGCCTTTGCGCCAGCGTCAATTCTGATCTGCACCAGCGGATCGCCTGCCGTACTGGTCAGGTGAATGCGCAGTGCGGACTGTAGTTTCGGATTGTCGGTCTCGTAAAGAGAGACCAGTTGTTCCATCCCACGACCCAGCGTCGCGGCGCTGCTCGGCGCCGCCGCGATGAACAGTGAAAGGAATATCGTCGAGGAAAGTACTAACGCGCGTCGAAATGTTCCATACATCGAGTTTGTCCTCCGGCGTTCGACACGTTATGCGTCCGCAAATGTGAAGTCAATGCGGGAAAAGCGAATTGCGTGAAAAACACCTCGGCTCAACCGCACAAACCGACCGGTGGCGACAAAAGTCAGACGCGCGGAGGAATGATCGCGATCGACTCGATTTCGTTTTTGGTGATTCAACCGGCGAAGTTCGGGAATCGACGATAATCCTCTGACATGTCGTTAGGCCGCATCCATCTTCTTCTGCTCGCGATCATCTGCTCTGCGCCGCGGATGGTTTTCTGCCAGTCGATATCGGACCCGCAGTCGCCAAGCTCGGCCGCGCAGCCGGCCGCCGTTGAGCCGCCTCTCACGGCCGAGTCCTACACGCCGATCACTGGCAAGGAACGTGTCGAATGGATCGTCTTCGGCACCATCGGCACACAGAGTCTGTTCGTCATCGGTCCACTGGCCGCAGGCTGGAACACCGCATTCAACACCCCGCCGGAGTGGGGTCAATCGTGGAGCGGCTTCGGCAGACGCTACGTTCAGCGACTGGGCGACGTCGCTATTTCGAGCACGATTGAAGGCGGTCTGGGCGCGCTGTGGGGCGAAGACCCGCGATACATTCCCTCTGGCAAGAAAGGTATCTGGCGGCGTGCCGGGTATGCGGCCAAGACGGTCTTCGTCGCGCCGCGGCCCGATGGCGCGCTGAAGCCGGCGTGGGGACGCTACGCGGGCAACGTCTTCAACAACATCATCGAGAACGCGTGGCTGCCGCCCAGCCAGACCACCGTCAGCGCCACGATCTGGAGATCCGCCAGCGGTTTCCTCGGACGCCTGGGCGGAAATCTCTGGGACGAATACTGGCCTGACGCGAAGAAGCTTCTGTTGCACCGAAAGTAGTCAGCGGCCGAAGCGTTCGGCGGAGCGGGCCCGCGCGATCGCCGCCACTTCCTCACGATTACGCGGCGCCGCGTTCGTGGACAGCGAATCGATCAGCCGGCGGGCAACATCCGCGACTTCATCGATCGCACGATTGAACGCCGCCTCGTTCGCCCGCGAGGGCGCGGTGAACCCGCTCAGCTTCCGGACGAACTGCAGCGATGCCGCCCGCACTTCTTCGTCGGTCGCCGGCGGGTCGAAGTTGAACAGCGTCTTGATGTTTCTGCACATCGTCTGATCCTAACGCGTCAGTTTTCGATACTTGATCCGGTGCGGCTGATCGGCCGCGGCGCCAAGACGCCGCTTGCGATCGGCCTCGTAGTCCTGATAGTTGCCCTCGAACCAGACCACCTGGCTGTCGCCTTCGAAGGCGAGGATGTGCGTGGCGATCCTGTCGAGGAACCAGCGATCGTGGCTGATGACGACCGCGCAGCCGGCGTACGACAGCAGCGCCTCTTCGAGCGACCGAAGCGTGTCCACGTCGAGATCGTTGGTCGGCTCGTCGAGCAGCAGCAGGTTGCTCCCCTTCTTCAAGAGCTTCGCGAGGTGGACGCGATTACGTTCTCCACCCGAGAGCGTGCCGACCTTGCGTCCCTGCGCGCCGCCCTTGAAGTTGAACCACGACACGTACGCGCGCGATGGCACCTTGCGCTTGCCCAGTTCGATCTCCTCGACACTTCCGGTGATCTCATCGAACACCGTCTTATTCGGATCGAGGGCGTCGCGACTCTGGTCCACGTAGCCGACACGCACGGTCTCCCCAAGCCGCAGCGTACCGGCGTCGGGTGTCTCCGGCGCCGGTGATCATCCGGAACAAGGTCGTCTTGCCGGCGCCGTTGGGACCGATCACGCCGACGATGCCACCGCGCGGCAGCGTGAAGTCGAGGTTATCGATCAGCAAGTTGTCGCCGAAGCCCTTCCTCACACCGCGCGCTTCGACGACGATGTCGCCGAGGCGGGGACCGGGAGCGATGTAGATTTCCGCCGTCTCGATCTTCTTCGTGCCCTCCTCGCGCAGCAGTTCTTCGTAGGCGTTCAGACGTGCCTTGCCTTTGGACTGGCGCGCTCGTGGCGACATGCGAATCCACTCGAGTTCGCGATCGAGCGTCTGCTGTTTGCGCGTTTCGGCTTTCTCTTCCTGCTGAAGACGGTTCGACTTCTGCTCGAGCCACGAGGAATAGTTGCCCTCCCAGGGAATGCCACGCCCGCGATCGAGTTCGAGGATCCACCCGGCCACGTTGTCGAGAAAATAGCGGTCGTGCGTGACCGCGACGACCGTACCGGCGTAGTCCTTGAGGAAGCGCTCGAGCCAGGCTACCGACTCGGCGTCGAGATGGTTGGTCGGCTCATCGAGCAGCAGGATGTCGGGCGACTGCAGCAGCAGACGGCACAGCGCCACCCGGCGCCGCTCGCCACCGGACAGGGTCGTGACCTCGGCATCCGGCGGTGGCAGGCGCAACGCGTCCATCGCCAGTTCGAGGCGGGAATCGAGATCCCAGGCGTTCGACGCGTCGATCTTGTCCTGAATCTTCGACTGCTCGTCCATGACCTTCTCCATGTCGTCCGGAGACAGGTCTTCGCCCAGCTTCGCGTTCACCTCGTCGTACCGCGCGAGCAGCGCCTTGGTTTCGGCGACGCCCTCCTCGACGTTGCCGAGAACGGTCTTGGCAGGGTCGAGCTTCGGCTCCTGATGCAGGAACCCGATCGACGTGCCGGCGGCCGGAAACGCCTCGCCGATAAAACTCTGATCCTCGCCCGACATGATCTTGAGCAACGAGCTCTTGCCCGCGCCGTTCAGGCCGAGGACGCCGATTTTGGCGCCGAGATAGAACGACAGCCAGATGTCTTCGAGCACTTTGGTGTCGGGTTGATGGACCTTCCCGAGACCCTTCATCGTGTAGATGAACTGGGGCATCGTTAACTGCTGATTGCTGAATGCAAAATGCCTGATTGGTGTGGGCTGATCGATGGATTTCGACCGAATCGCGATGTCAGTAGCGTACCATTCTGCAATAAATTAGCAATCGGCACCCGGCAATTTGCATTTTCATGATCCGCAGGATATTGCACGTCGACATGGACGCGTTCTACGCGTCGGTGGAACAGCGCGACAACCCCTCGCTGCGCGGGAAACCGCTGGCCGTCGGCGGACGCCCGGAGGGTCGCGGCGTGGTGGCGGCGGCGAGCTACGAAGCGCGGGCGTTCGGGGTTTTTTCGGCGATGCCGATGTCACGCGCGGTCAGACTCTGCCCTTCTCTCGTCATCGTGCGCCCTGACTTCGCGCGCTACAAGGCCGCGTCGACAGCGGTGTTCTCGATCTTTCGCGAGGTGACGCCGCTGGTCGAACCGCTCTCGCTCGACGAAGCCTACCTGGACGTCACCGAGAACGCCTGGGGCGAGACGCTGGGCACCGCGGTCGCCAGGCGCCTCAAAGAACGGATCCGCGCCGACACCGGCCTCACTGCTTCGGCCGGAGTGGCGCCGAACAAGTTTCTGGCGAAGATCGCGTCCGGCTGGAAGAAGCCCGACGGCCTGACAGTGATCAGCCCCGAACGCGTCGAGCCGTTCCTCCAACAGCTCCCGGTCGGCGCGCTGTGGGGCGTCGGACCGGTCACCGAGCAGAAACTCCGCGCGCGTGGGATCGAGCGCCTGGTGGACGTCCGCACCGCCGAACTTCAACTCCTGCGCGACACGGTTGGCAGCCTCGCGGACTGGCTGCGGCAACTGGCCAACGGCATCGACGACCGGCCGGTGTCGCCGAACCGCGAAGCCAAGTCGTCCGGATCCGAAAGCACGTATCCCGAAGATCTGACGAGCCTCGAGACGATTCGCACGGAGGTCGCCGAACTGGCCAGCCACGCGATCGGGTGGCTCGATCGTCGACAGATGTTCGCCAGAACCGTCACGCTGAAGGTTCGCTATGACGACTTCACCACCATCACACGCAGTCACACTGCGCCGCCGACCCGCGACGAGGCGGATCTGATCGCGCGCGCGATCCGACTGCTCGACAAGACCGACGCCGGACGACGTCCGGTGCGCCTGCTCGGCGTAAGCGTCCACAATTTTCGCGGCGACCTGCAACCCGCCGCTGATGCGCCGGACCGCCTTCCATTCGACGATGCGGGGAGCGGCGCTGACGAGGCCGGCGCCCCGAGCGTCACCGGGCGCGGACCGAAATGACCGATACCTGGAACCCGACGCAGTACGACCGGTTTCAACGGGAGCGCGAGCAACCGTTCGCCGACCTGACAGCGATGATTCGTCCCGAGCCGGGGATGCGGATCGTCGATCTTGGTTGCGGCACCGGCAAGCTGACCCGCGATCTCCACACGCAGCTCGCCGCCCGCGAAACGGTCGGCATCGATCGCTCGTTGCGCATGCTGGAACGCGCCTCGGCAGGCCCGCTGCCACCCGGCCTGCGATTCGAGGCCACGACCATCGAAGCGTTTGTATCGACCCTGCCGGAATCGAGTGCCGAAACGGGGGAACGGTACGACCTGATCTTTGCCAACGCCTCGCTCCACTGGGTTGACCACCACGAGCGGCTCCTGCAACGACTGGCGGCTGCGTTGCGAGGCGGCGGCCAGCTCGCCTTTCAGGTGCCGGCACAGCACGATACCGTCACGCACATCACCGCCGAAGAAGTCGCGCGACACGAACCGTTCAAGACCGTCCTGGACGGCTGGCGGCGCGTCCAGTCAGTCCTGGCGCCCGAGGACTACTCGCGGTTGCTGTATCGTTTCGGCTTCGCCGATCCGAATGTCCGCCTGATCGTCTATCCTCATGTCCTGGCCGGACCCGAGGACGTTGTGGAATGGGTGAAGGGGACGCTGCTGACCGAATACGAGCGTCACCTGTCGCCTGAGATGTTCGGACGCTTCGTCGCGGAGTACCGCGAGCGGCTGCTGCCCCGCCTCGAGCGTCTCGATCCGGGGCGGCCGTGCTTTTTTCCGTTCAAGCGGATACTCTGTTGGGGACAACGTGCTTAAGGGAACGCGCGACGGCATCCTGAAGAGAATTCAACCGGTGAGCATCCACGGGCAGGTTTCGTGGGACGTCTTCTTCACCGATGTCGACGATCCCGAGGGGCAGATCACCGCGGCGCGGATCGGTCCTGAAGCCGTGATCGGCACCAACCTCGAGCCCGGCGATCGGATCGAAGTCGAGTACCTGGTCGGTCAGGCGGTCCGCGTGACCCGCGTCGTCCCTACTTCTTCTCAATCCTGACGCTCTTCAACTCGATGCGCGTCCGCGGCGCCTCGCCGTCGCGGGGCGTGGCCTCGATCGCGTCGACCGCGGGCAGGCCAGCCACCACGCGTCCGAACGCGGTGTAGACGCCGTCGAGCGCCGTGGACGTGCCAGTACAGACAAAAAACGAGGTCGTGGCGCTGTCCGGGGCGTCACCGCGCGCCATGGAGACGATACCCTTCACGTGTTTGGTCTCGTTGAACTCAGGCGCAAGGTTGTGCACGAGTGCCTGTTGTTTCGCGGTCAGCGGGACGGTGCGGCTCGAGAGCGCCCCGGTCTGGATCACGAACCCTGGCGCCACGCGATGGAATGCCATGTCGTTGTAGACACCGGCTGCGGCCAGCCGCATGAACTGGCGGACGGTGTTCGGCGCCAGATCGGCGAAGAATTCGATCGTAATCGGACCGGCGCTGGTCTCGAGCACGGCGCGATAGCCACCGAGCTCCTCGGCGGTCTCGTTGACGAACGGTTCGGCCGGCGTGTCGCGGATGGCGATGCGCTTGATCTCGATCCGCTCATTGACCAGTCCTTTGTCGTCCACCGCGGCCTCGGAGATCTTCTGGAGGACCTCGGCGCCATCCGACACGTGGCCGAACACCGAATACTGATTGTCGAGCGCCGGCTGATCGGCGAGCACGATGAAGAACTGTGCGCCGGCGCTGTCCGGCTTGCCCGGCACAAGCACGGCGGCGACCGATCCGCGCGTCATCTTTGGCGCCCTCGCCTCGGCCTTCACCGCGTTCTGACCGCCGGTGCCGTATAGCGCTCGCTTTCCCGGATCCTTTGACAGCGGATCGCCGCCTTGCACCATCCCGTATTTCACGACGCGGTGGAACACGGTACCGTCGTAGGCCCCCGTCGTCGCGAGCCGGGTGAAGTATGCGGTCTGATTCGGGGCTGCCGCGGGGTCCAGATCGATCACAAACGTGCCGGCCGTCGTCTCGACGACCGCCTGACGCGGCGGCGTCTGAGCGATGCCGACGACATCACCCGCGCAGGCCGCTCCGATCACGGCGAGCGCAGCGAGCAGACGCTTCATCTGTGGACCGGCTCTTCGATGATTCGTCGCGCGTGCCAGATGTAATGCAGGCTCGAGACGATCGTGATCGCCAGCGACGCCCAGACCAGCACCTCGACCATCGACGAACGGTATTGGAGGTAGTTGAACGACATCGCCGCCACGGCGGTGACGATGTAAGTAGCGGTGGCGATTTTCCCGAAAATCGAGGGGCGGAACGTGCGGTGGCCGATGGCCAGGTTGACGATGGCCACGGTCAGGACGATGACGACGTCGCGGCTGATGATGCAGACGGTCAGCCAGGTCGGAAAGCGGTTCGCGAGATTCAATCCGGGCAGCGTCAGCACCACGAACGTCGTCACCAGCAACAGCTTGTCAGCCATCGGGTCGAGCCAGGCGCCAAGCTGGGTTTTCTGGCCAGAGAGCCGCGCGATCAGCCCGTCCAGGCCATCGGTAACGCCTGCGGTTACGAAGACGGCGAGCGCCCAGCCCAGATGCCCATAGACGACGAGAATCACGAACGCCGGGATCAGCAGCATCCGCAGCAGCGTGAGCTGGTTGGCAAACGTCAGCGCGTTCATCGAAGCCCTGCGAGGCTTCCAATCTTCGCGATCGAGGCGACGGCCTCAGCGCCAGTGACCGGACGCGCGGGTTGAAACGCGCCATCCGGCCCTACCGTCATGGCGCCCGCCGCGACGGCAACAGACGCCGCCGGGTAAGCAAGATGACTCGGCAGCAGATCGGGGAACTTCAGCCGCGCGGAGTCCCAGGCTTTGGCGCGGGTCGGATTCTGCTGCGCCACCTGCGCCAGCAACCGCGCCAGTGTCTGGGCGAGGTCGGCGCGCCGGACGGTGGATTTCGGCTGAAACGCGTGGTTGGCGAACGGCTCCATGACGCCCGCACGCGCGACCGACATGATCCACGTTGCCGCCCAGTTGCCGCGGACGTCGGTAATCAACGCCGCGTCGCTCCGCCGGCCGGCCTGCAGCAGCGGCGCCAGGCGGATGCCAACGAGCGCGGCGAGATCGGCGCGCGTGACCTGCGGCGCCTGGTCGATCGCGCGGAATTCCTCCGGCAGCGCCGCCAACGCCGCCTTCGACTTCAGCTCCTCCAACCGCTTGGCGACGTCGGCGTTGGGCTCGAGCGCGAGCGAGTCGGAATAGGCCTTTGCGGCGCCGGCCGCGTCGTCGCGGGCGTCGAGCAACTCGCCAATCTGCGCCAGCGACTTCGCGTCAGCGGGATCGAGCGACACCGCCTTCTGGAAATGCGCGAGCGCGGCGTCGCTGTCGCCCTTCTGTTTCTCGACCGCCGCCAGTTCGCGGTAGAGGAACGGACTGTCGGGGGAGCTGGCGATGGCGCTCGTGTACGCCTGCACGGCATCGTCGAGCCGTCCGGCTTTCGCTGCGTCACGGGCACGAGTCAACCCCTGCTCGGCGCCGCGGAATTTGAGCACCTCGACGCGGACCGCAAGGTCGGTCAGGCTCGGATCGAGCGCGACGGCGGTCTCGAACGGCACGACCGCCTCGGCGTCGCGGCCGAGCGCCACCAGAGCCTGTCCACGCCCGACCAGCGCGGCTACGTCCTTTGCCTGCTGATCCACGACGCGATCGAAATGCGGAAGCGCCGCTTTGGCGTCCTTGCGTGCCAGCTCGACGTAGCCGAGCGACGTGTCCGCCGGGAAAAATGTGGGCGAGGTTTTCAGCGCCGCGGTGAACTCCCGCTCTGCGGTCTTGAGGTCGCCGGTCTGGAGAAACGCCCACCCTCTCGCCTGGACCTCCGCCACCGGACTGTTCACAAACGGATCGGGAACTGTCGGACGGATGAACTCGGGAAACCTTGGCACGGTGACCGCGGGAGCCGGCACCGTTTTGGGCGTACACGCGGCGGATGCCACCGTCAACGCCGAGACCGCCAGCAACAAAACCTTGCGCATTGAGAAAAGTTTACTTCTCTTCGGCGTGTCCCAGACGACTCAACAACCGGCGCGGCACGTCCGCGGTGATCGACACCTGGCCGTCGCGAGCCTCGTGCAGCAGTACGCGGGCATGACGGTAGACCCGGGCGATACGCTCGCGGTCGGACGCGCTGTCGGGATCGAAACTCAGAACCACACGACGCACGTCGAGCGCCAGGCGCGACGTGATGGTTTCGACCAGCTCCACAATCCCCTGTCGCTGCAGGGCGGAGATCAGGAGCGCTGAAGGATCCTGATCCTGCAGACGGCGGCGTTCGTCCGGCGTCAGCGCGTCACTCTTGTTGTAAACCTCCAGCATCGGCACGTCGGTCGCGCCAACCTCCTCGAGCACCCGCCGGACCGCATTCATGCGGCGTTCCCGGTCGGAGGCAGCCGCGTCGATCACATGGAGAACCAAGTCAGCCTCGGCCGTTTCCTCGAGCGTCGCCCGAAAGGCGGCGACCAGCGCGTGCGGCAGCCGATCGATGAAGCCAACGGTGTCCGACACCAGCAGCTCTCGGCTGTCTGGCAACCGCAGCCGACGCACCAGCGGGTCGAGCGTCACGAAGAGGGCGTCCGAGGCGTCAGCGTCGGCGCTGGTCAGCACGTTGAACAGCGTCGTCTTGCCGGCGTTGGTGTACCCGACGAGCGCAACCGTCGGCACGGACGTCTTGTGGCGACGATCGCGCAGCTGCGACCGGCGCCGCCGAACCTGCTCGATGTCGTCGCCGAGGACGTGAATCCGCGTGCGGATTCGACGTCGATCGGCCTCGAGCTTCGTTTCGCCGGGTCCCCGGGTCCCGATGCCGCCGCCCAGACGTGACAACGCCGCGTTCGATCCGACCAGACGAGGCAACAGGTACTTCAACTGCGCCAATTCCACCTGGAGCTTTCCTTCGCGGCTACGGGCGCGCCGGGCGAAGATGTCGAGAATCAGCTGCGTGCGATCGACGATCTTGCGGCCGATTTCCTGCTCGATCTGGCGCAGTTGTGCCGGCGTCAGCTCGTTGTCGAAAATCACGACGTCGACGTCCATCTCGGCGGCGGAGGTGGCGAGCGTCTTGATCTTGCCTGAGCCGAGGAAGGTCGAGGCGTCCGGCTTCGGACGCTCCTGCAGGACGCGAAGCACGACGTCGGCGCCGGCGGCGTGTGCCAGACCGGCGAGTTCGTCGAGCGAATTTTCGGCCTCGAGACGCCGCGCCTGACCGGTAATCAACCCGACCAGTGCGGCGCGCTCGGGCCGCGCTACGCCCGACCGGCCCGCGGAGCGCTGCGTTCGTTCTGCAGACATAGCTGAATGTCTTCCCACGGAATCGCGCCGAGGCGCACCAGAGTCGGTGACGCGCCGGAGACGTCCACGATCGTCGACGGCGCGCCCCCTCGCGTCGGGCCGGCGTCAATCAACAGGTCGATACGGTCGCCGAGCGAACGCTCCACCTCGTCGGGATCCGCCGTGGCCGGCTGACCGCTGATGTTCGCGCTGGTGGCGGTGACCGGGTGACCGCACGCCGCGCAAATGCGCCGCGCCACCTCGTCGGCCGGAACGCGCACGCCGACAGCGCCAGTGCCGGAGGTCACGGCCAGCGCCAACGCGGACGAAGCGGCGATGAGCAGCGTCAAGGGTCCGGGCCAGAATGTGGCGGCGAGGCGCTCGGCCTCCCCCGACAGCCGCCCGAGATGAGCGGCGACCTGGGCGCTATCAGCCGCGATCAACGGCAGCGCGCGCTCCGCCGCGCGTCCCTTGGCCTCGAACAGACGGGTCACGGCAGTGTTGGAAAACGGATCGGCTGCCAGGCCGTACAGCGTGTCGGTCGGCAGCGCGACGAGCCCGCCGCGACGGATCCACGTCGCGGCTTCCTCGATCGCGTCGCGCTGAGGTGCCTCCGGGTCGACGAACACACGACGCATCAGCGAATCCGGCGATGATGGATCAGAAGCGCACCTTCACGTCGGGAACCGCGGCCACATGGATGCTGTCGATGAAGCGGATCTGGTGCGGATCGTTCTGCATGATGACCGAGCTGGTGCGGATCCCGTCGCCGAAGAACCGTACGCCCTTCATCAGCGTTCCGTCGGTGACACCGGTCGCGGCAAAGATGATGTTCTTGCCGGGTGCGAGGTCTTTCGATCGATAGATTCTCTTGAAGTCGGTGATGCCCATCGCGCGGCAGCGCTCTTCGTGCTCGGGCTTGCTCACGACCAGGCGCGCGAAGATCTCGCCGTTGAGGCAGCGCATCGCGGCTGCCGTGAGCACACCTTCCGGCGCGCCGCCGGTCCCCATCACCGCGTGCACGCCCGACCCGGCCACCGCGGCTGTGATGCCGGCCGACAGATCGCCGTCGCCGATCAGCCGGATGCGCGCGCCGGTGGCGCGGATATCCGCGATCAATTTTTCGTGACGCTCGCGGTCGAGCACGATCACCACCAGGTCCTCGACCCGTCGTCCGAGCCGGCCGGCGATCGCCTTGAGGTTCTCGTGCACCGGCGCGTCGAGGCTGACCACGTCCTTCGAACTGGGCCCGACGACCAGCTTCTCCATGTAGAGATCGGGCGCATGAAGCAGGCCGCCACGGTTCGACGCCGCCAGCACCGCGATCGCGTTCGAGGCGCCGGTCGCGCACAGGTTGGTGCCCTCGAGGGGATCGACGGCGATATCGATCTCGGCGAAACGGGTCGGATCACTGGCCTTCTGCAAGTGCGCCATCCCGACCTTTTCGCCGATGTAGAGCATCGGCGCCTCGTCGCGCTCGCCTTCACCGATCACGATGGTGCCGTCGATCGGCACCGTGTCCATCACCTTGCGCATCGCCTCGACGGCGACCTGATCGGAGTGGTGGCGATCGCCCTGCCCCATGGTGTGGGCGCAGGCGATAGCCGCCTGTTCGACGACGCGCAGGAATTCGAGTGAAAGATCTGAGTCCACGTGGTTAGGCTTTCCCAAAAGGAGGAAGTTCACACCGCGTCGGACGATCGACGCGATACCCCAGCAGGTAGTCGGCCTGCATCAGCTTGTGGATCTCGCGCGTGCCTTCGTAGATCACCGCACCCTTGCAGTTGCGATAGAAGCGGCCGACCGGATACTCGTCGGAATAGCCGTTCGCGCCATGAATCTGGACCGCGTCGCCGGCGGCGCGCTCCGACGCGACGGTCGCGAACCATTTGGCCAACCCGGTCTCGCGCGTGTTGCGCTGGCCGTTGTTCTTCAGCCAGCCGGAGCGCAGCCACAGGAGACGCGCCGACTGATAGTCGGATTCCATCCCGGCGATCATCTCCTTGACGAGCTGATGCTGGCCGATTTCGACGCCGAACGTCTTCCGCTCCTTGGCGTACTTGACGCTGGCGTCGCGGCACGCGCGAATCAGCCCGGTGGCGCCGGCGGCTACCGTGAAGCGACCTTGATCGAGTGCGAACATCGCGATCTTGAAGCCCTCGCCGGGCCGCCCGAGCAGGTTCTCTTCCGGCACTTCAACGTCGTCCATCTTGAACCAGCCGGTGTTGCCCGCGAGGATGCCCCACTTCTCTTTCATCGGTCCACTCGAAAACCCCTTGAACGTCCGCTCGACGATGAACGCGCTCATGCCGGAGGGATCGCCCTTCTTCTTCTTCTCGAGGTCGGTCCACGCAATCACCAGGAAGTTGTCGGCAACGTCGGCCAGCGAGATCCAGCTCTTCTCGCCGTTCAGGACATATCGATCGCCTTTCTGGATCGCGGTGGTCTGAATCGATCGCGCGTCGCTGCCGGCGCCCGGTTCAGTGAGCCCATAGCCGGCGAGCTTGGTCCCTACCGCCTGCGGCACCAGATAGCGCTGCTTCTGATCCTCGGTGCCCCACGAGAGCAGCGACAGACAGTTGAGGCCGGCGTGCACCGACATGATGACGCGAAGCGACGTGTCCAGGTACTCGAGTTCCTCACTGGCGACGCCGAGGCTGATGTAGTCCATGCCGGCGCCGCCGTATTCCTGCGGCACCGAGATGCCGAGCAGGCCCAGCTTCGCCATGCCGCTGAGAATCCGTTCGCGATCGAAATGATGACGGCGATCGTTTTCGCGGATGTACGGCGCGACATCGCGCGCGCCCCATTCACGAACCGATTGCTCGAGGAGTCGCTGTTCTTCGGTAAGACTGAAATCGATCATGGTCAGGTGGGTCGAGTGATCCCGGTCGCTGACGCGGAAGAGCGGCGGGCACCTGCCCGACCTACCCGACCCACGGATCACCGACCCGGCGCGAAATAAGCGGGGAATCGTATCACGCGCGATGGGCGATATGCACGACAGCGCCGCGATCCAGTTTGAGCGCGTCGGCGGCGCTGGCGCCGTTTACGGCGATTTCCAGATGATCGGTGCTGCCGAACAGCGCGCACAGATCACCGGCCGCGCCGTCCGCGTATGTCGAGACCATCTTCGGCACTGCGTGCGATCCGGCACGAATCTCCATCGGCCCGCCGGAAAGCTTCTCGAACGTCTTGCGATCGATGTTCGTGATCAGGTTGCCGAAACGATCGACCCGCATGACCTGGCCCTCGATGCGATCGGCGTCGGCGTGCGGCGTCGGGATCTCGAGCCGGTGAATCGAGCCGGCGGGCCGGCCGAGCGCGGCCAGATCGATGCCCTTGCCGAGCCACGCCGCGGCCGGGGCGAAGCGATCGCGGCCCTCGAACGTGCGGCTGACGGTGGGACGCGCGTAACGGCGTTCGGTGAGTTCGACGATGCGCCGGGCAGGATGCTCGTCGAGCACGGCGGTCAGGACCCCGTTGTCCGGTGCCACGAATGTGTAGTCGCCGGTGTCGGCGGCGATGCCTCGCCGGCTGGAGCCCACGCCCGGATCGACCACCACCAGGAAAATCGTCCCACTCGGAAAATAGCGGTAGGTCGCCGCCAGCTCGAGCGCGCCGGCCAGCACGTCGTGGGCCGGCAGATCGTGCGAGATGTCGACCAGGGTCGCGTCGGGACAGATGCCCAGCGCCACGCCCTTCATCACGCCGGCATAATGATCGCGGGTACCGAAGTCGGTGAGCAGCGCGATGACCGGCCTAGCCATACGCCTAGCTTATCGAATCGCACCCGCCGGCGCGTCTGGATCAACTGCCGGATGCCTGCGTGCTACTCCCACAGGCCCTGAGAGCGATAATACTCGTGGACGTGAATCTCGGAGCCTGGACGACCAGCACGATTGCTCTGACCCGGGCGCGCATCTGGCTCGCCTACGCCATCGCCGGCAGCGTCGACGCCTGTCAGTGGTTACTCGGACCAGTCGGCTGGATGCTGCCGGATGAGGTCCTCGACGTCGTCGCGGGAATCCTGATCTCGCTGACGATTGGATTTCATCCGCTGCTGCTGCCGACGTTCGTCCTCGAACTCCTGCCGATCGCGGACCTGTTGCCGACCTGGACTGGGTGCGTCGCGCTGGTGATTCTGCTGCGGCGCAAAGCAGACCCACCGCCGCCCGGACCGGGCACAGTCATCGACGTGTGATCAGGCGCGAACGCGCCTCAGGCTGTCTTGCGGAAAAGAATTTCGCGCAGGTTGTTCTGCAGCAGAAAAGAATCTGACACTCGGAGTTCGGGGAACAGCCGGATGATGTCGCGGTTCGGCAGAATCGCCTGGCGTCCGCGTGCGGCCGGATAGGCGCGATGCCTCAGGTTGGTGTCGTCGGCGACGATGAACTTCGTGTAGGCGGCCGCCCGCGGCTGCGCGGTACCGAAAAATCCAAGCAGCGCACCGTCGGGCCGCAGCACCCGCATCAATTCAGCGGCGAGCGCCTGGGCGGAGGGACGGTCGAGATAGTCGATGAGATCCCAGCACAGAATGCCGTCCACAGACCCCGCAAGCTGCGGGAAGCGCTTGGTCAGGAACGCAGGAAAGACGTCGAGCTTGCCTTCGCGAACGTGGCGATCCAGGTCCGCGAAGATGTCCTCGACAAAAATCTTACAGCCCAGCTGTTCGCCGAAGAAGCTGACGTTGCTGCCGACCACCGGACCGAGGTCGAGCAGCGCCGGGGACTCGCGGGACGTGAGGCAGGAGAGGAACTTCTTCAGCGCCTTGGTCGCGAAAACCGGATCGTCAGCGAGCCCCGACGAACTTTGAACGGATCCGTCGGGGTCGGCTTTTCGCGGTGCGAGACGATCTAGCAGTCCCACCCTGAAGTGCTACACGCCAACGCGCTGTGGCGTACCAGCCGCCTGCGCAGCAGGCGCCGCCGCGGCCGGCGTCGAGGCGGACTTGCCGTCGGTCTTGGCGGCCGGGGTCGCGCCGGCCTTGCGCTGCATGTCGACCGCGCCACGGAAGTGTGCGCCTTCCGCAATCGCCACGCGCGGCGAAACGATGTCGCCATCGACCGAACCGTTGTCGCGAATGTCGACCTTGTCGGTGGCGGTCACGTTGCCGGTCACCTCGCCGAGCACGATCACCGACTTCGCGAACACCTGCGCCTTGATGCGGCCGTTCGGACCGATCGTCAGCACGTGCTCCTTCAGCTGAATCGTGCCTTCGACATACCCTTCGATGGTGAGATCCTCGCTGCCGTTCAGCTCACCCTTGATGACGACGGACTTCCCTATGTTCACGATGTCCTTCTCCATGTGATGGCTGGTATCCGCAGGACGCGGAGCAGCTGCTCCTGCCTGAGCTGGCGCGGCCGGCTGGGCCGGCGCCGTCGGTTGTCCGCCTGTCGGCCGGACCGATTCATCGCGTTTCCACATGACCAAAGTCCTCCGCCCTGGCGACTCCTGGAACGTCTGGGGTCGCTGCGTGCGTAATATCGGGTCGAACTTCCGCTCAGTATATGGGTCGTGCAAAACGTTGTCTAGTCCTTTCGTTACCGATGGTTAGCGGCAGTGCTACAATGAACGATTCACCATGCGTGTCTACTTTGACTACAACGCCACGACCCCCCTTTCGCCCGAAGCGATCGACGTCATCTCGCGCACCACGCGCGACGTATTCGGCAACGCGTCGAGCATTCATCACTTCGGACAGCAGGCGAAAGGCGTCATCGACGATGCGCGATCGAGCGTCGCGACGCTGGTGTGCGGCGATCCTTCTGAAATCGTTTTTACCGGCGGCGGCACCGAGTCCGACAACTTCGCGATTCGCGGCGCGGCCGAGGCGCTCGAGTCCGTCGGGCCGTCGCCATCTCATCGCGAGTGCGATCGAACACGAAGCGGTGCTGAATACGATGAAGGCGCTCGCGAAGCGGCGGCTGGCGCACGACGCTCCTCCCGCTCGACGTGTCAGGTGTCGTCGCTCCTGAGCGGCTGCGGGCGGCCATCACCGACGACACCGCGCTTGTGTCGGTCATGCACGCGAACAACGAGATCGGCACGATTCAGCCGATCGCGGAGCTGGCGGCGATCGCGCACGAGCGGGGCGCGCTGATGCACACCGACGCCGTCCAGTCGGCGGGGAAGATTCCGGTGGATGTTCGCGCGCTTGGCGTCGACCTGCTGTCGCTGTCGGCGCACAAGTTCAACGGGCCGAAGGGCGCCGGTGCCATCTGGATCAAGCGCGGCACACGACTCTCACCCATTCTCACCGGCGGCAAGCACGAGCGAAATCGTCGAGCCGGCACCGAGAATGTGCCGGCGATCGCCGGACTCGGCGTCGGCCGCGCAGCTCGCGGCCGGCAAGCTCGCGGCCGAGGCGGCGCGTCTCGCGGCACTTCGCGATCGACTCGAGGCCGGCATCCTCGCGTCGTGTGCACGGCACTGTCGGTCAACGGCCAGCGTGACGCGCGCGTGCCGAACACGACCAACATCAGCTTCGAGCGCGTCGAGGCCGAGAGCCTGCTGATTGCGCTCGACCTCGAAGGGATTGCGGTCTCAACCGGATCCGCCTGCTCATCCGGCACGCTCGAACCGTCGCACGTGCTTCGGGCCATGGGGCTGCCGACCCATCGCACCCAGAACTCGCTCCGGTTCAGCCTCGGCATGTTCTCGACCGAGGCGGAAGTGGACCGTGTGATCGAGGTCCTGCCGCGCCTGGTCGAGAAGCTGCGAGGTCTGACGCGCCGACCAGCGCACGCGGGTGCTCCATGACCGAGCTCCATCACGAAGTCACGAAGAACCACGAAGTGCACGAAGAGAATGACCTTCGTGATAGCAATCGGCAGCAATATCCATGCGTATCGTAGTTGCCATGTCCGGCGGCGTGGATTCATCCGTGGCCGCCGCGCTGCTCGCGGAGCAGGGTCACGACGTCATCGGCATGTCGATGCAGCTCTACGATCAGAGCGATGGACAGACGTCGTTCGGCAGCTGCTGCTCGATCGACGATCTGCACGACGCGCGACGGGTCGCCGCCGCCATCAACATCCCCCACTACATCGTCAACCTCGAACGTCAGTTCGACGAGCAGGTGGTGTCGAACTTCGTCGACGAATACGCCGCGGGCCGGACGCCGCTGCCCTGCGCGCACTGCAACAGCGATCTGAAATTCGCGACGCTCGCCGATCGCGCTCGCGGCTTCGGCGCCGACGTCGTCGCCACCGGGCACTATGCGCGCGTCGAGCGCGACCCGTCGAGCGCGCGCTTCGTGCTGCGCCGCGGCGTGGACACGGCCAAGGACCAGTCCTACTTTCTCTTCTCGCTCACCCAGGAGCAGCTGGCGCACGCGGCGTTTCCCGTCGGCGATCAGCCGAAGGACGCCGTGCGCGAGTACGCGCGCCAGCGCGGCCTGCCGGTCGCGACAAGCCCGACAGCCAGGAGATCTGCTTCATCCCGGACCACGACTATCGAACGTTCGTGACCAAACGCGTGCCGGAGGCCGAGCGGGCCGGCGCGCTGGTGGACGAGGAGGGGCATGTGCTCGGCAGCCATGAGGGCATCCATCGCTTCACGGTCGGCCAGCGGAAGGGTCTCGGGCTGGGCGCGACGGCGACGGGCTCGCCGATGTACGTCCTTGCTCTCAGGCCCGCCGAGCGGCAGGTCGTGGTCGGACCCGAGCCTCGCTGGAGCGTACGCAGCTGACCGCGTCTCGGCGTGAACTGGATCGCCGAACGACCGTCAGCGGCTCGCCGTGTGGACGCGCAGATTCGGCATCGCCACCAGGCGGCGCCGGCGACAGTCCGCGATCTCGGCGACGGCGCGTGCTGAAGTCGTGTTCGACGCGCCGCAGTCGGCCGTCTCTCCAGGCCAGGCGGTCGTTTTCTACGAGGGGGATGCGGTCGTCGGTGGGGGGTGGATCGACTAGGGTCGTTCGGCGTTGTTCGTCAGACCGACGCGAGGTGTTCCGGGATGTTGTCGAGGTGATGCTCGGCGTCGAGCGCCGCCATGCAGCCCGATCCGGCCGCGGTGATCGCCTGCCGGTAGATGTGATCCTGGACGTCCCCGCAGGCGAACACACCGGCCACGTTGGTCTTCGCGCCGTCGTGAGTGACGATGTAACCGTTCTGATCGAGTTCGAGCTGGCCGCGAAACAGCGACGTGTTCGGCGTGTGGCCGATCGCCACGAACACGCCTGATACCGGAATCTCGGTCCGCACACCGGTCTTGTTGTGACGCAGGACCATCGAGCCGACCTCGCCTTTTCCGTGGTCCTTGATCTCCTCGACCTCGCTATCGAGCTGCCACGCGATCTTGGGGTTGGCGCGCGCCTTGTCCTGCATGATCTTCGAGGCCCGCAGCGTCTCGCGCCGATGCACGAGCGTCACCTTCGACGCGAAGCGGGTCAGGAACACCGCCTCTTCCATCGCCGAATCGCCGCCGCCGACGACCGCGATTTCCTGGCCGCGGAAAAAGTAGCCGTCGCAGGTGGCGCAGGTCGACACGCCGTGTCCCATCAACGCCCGCTCGGACGGCAGTCCCAGCAGTCGCGCCGAGGCGCCGGTCGCGATGATCAGCGCCCTGGCGAAATACTCGGCCTCGCTGGTCGTCACCCGGAACGGATACACGCACACATCGACCGCGGTGACGCTGTCCCTGGATGATCTCGGAGCCGAACTTCTCGGCCTGCGAGCGCATCTCCGCCATCAGGTCCGGACCCATGATCCCGTCTCTGTGGCCGGGAAAATTTTCGACCAGCGTCGTCAGCATCAGCTGACCGCCGGCCTCGATGCCTTCGATCACGAGCGGCTGGAGGTTGGCGCGCGCGGTGTAGAGGGCGGCGGTCAGGCCAGCCGGGCCTGACCCGATGATGATGACGTTGCGGGTCGCCATTAGATGTGCTTGTCGATCGCTTTCTTCAATTCTTCCTTCTGCGCCAGTCCGACCACCTGCTCTACCACCTGGCCGTCCTTGAAGATGAGAATCGTCGGGATCCCGCGGATTTGAAACTTGAACGAGACGTTCGGATTCTCGTCCACGTTCAGCTTGCCGACAGTGACCTTGCCCAGGTATTCCGTCGCGAGCGCGTCAACCGTAGGTCCGAGCCGCTTGCAGGGGCCACACCACTCCGCCCAGAAGTCCACGAGCACGGGTGCGCCCGACTTGAGCACCGTGTCGTCAAAGTTGCCGTCCGTGAAAGTCTGCACGTTTTCGGTAGCCATCTCGTCTCCCTTAGGTCCCCGGGCTCAGTCCCTTGCCTGCCTCATGATCGCACGATCGTATATTTTGACGTACTCCCTGGCTGAACGGTCCCAGGAAAAGTCGCGTTCCATGCCGGCCTGTTGGAGCCGACGCCAGCTGGTCTGGTCGGAAAACAAGGCAATTGCGCGCGTCAGCGTCTCGAGCAGCGCCGCCGGGGTGTATTCCTTGAAAACGAAGCCGGTCGCCTTCCGCCGACCCGGACGGCGGTTGTCCACCACCGTATCGGCCAGTCCGCCGACGCCGTGGACGACCGGCAGGGTTCCATACCGCATGCTGTACATCTGATTCAGGCCGCAGGGTTCGAATCGCGACGGCATCAGAAACAAATCCGAGCCGGCTTCGATGAGATGCGCCAGCGATTCGTCGAATCCGATGCGCGCGCCGATCCGGTCCGGATATGCCTTCGCGAGGGTCGTCCACAGCGCCTGATAACGGGGCTCGCCAGTACCGAGCACGACGAAGGAGGCATGCAACTGCGGAAGGTCTGCGGCGAGCGCAGCGATCAGGTCGAAGCCTTTCTGATCGACCATCCGCGACACCATGCCGACCAGCGGACGCGCCAGCGTGGCTGGGTCGCCGGGCAGACCGTAGCGCGCCAGGACCGCCGACTTCGAGGCGCGCTTCCCCGTCACATCGGACGCATCGAAGGGTCGCGGCAGAAACGGATCACCCGCGGGATTCCAGTCGTGGGTATCGATCCCGTTCAGGATGCCGATCAGTCTGTCGCGGCGTTCGCGCAGGATGCCGTCGAAGCCGAACCCGAGTTCCGGCGTCTGAATCTCCTCGGCGTATCGTGGGCTGACCGTCGTGATCAACGTGGCGGCGTTGATGCCGCCTTTGAGGAGGCTGATCCGTCCCCAGTACTCGAGTCGATCGATCGACAGCTGATCCCAATTGAGGTCGAGCCTCGGCAGCCAATCGGCTTCGAACAAACCCTGATACGCGAGGTTGTGGATGGTGAAGACGCTCGGCGTACCGCCCAGGACCGGATGGTTCGCATAGACGGTTTGGAGATAGACCGGCGCCAGACCCGCCTGCCAGTCGTGGGCGTGAACGATCGAGGGCGCGACCTTCTGCCGCGCTGCAAACTCGAAGGCGGCCCGGACCAGAAACCCAAACCGCCGCGCGTTGTCGGGATAGTCGGCGTTCTGAGGACCGTACAGTGCGTCGCGGTCGTAGAGCTCCGGACACTCGATGAGGATGGCGCGCGCGCCGTCGGCCAGCGGCGCCTCGTAAAAGCTCGCCGTGCGGGTGAATCCGCCCATGCTGACCGGGAACGTGTCCACGAGTTCGCCGCCGCGGACGCCGCGATATTTCGGCAGCGCCACCGTGGCCTGCCATCCCAGCCGGGCGACTGCGGACGGCAGCGCGCCCAGCACGTCGGCCAGCCCTCCCGTCTTCGCGAAGGGCTGCGCCTCGGAGCCGATCATCAGAACCGAGCGTGGAGACGGTCTCGCTCGTTTCGCCATCGATCGGGGCCTGTGCGTGTTGTCGCTAGGCGACCCGGACTTCGCGCGCCAGAGTGCGCGGCGCCTGCAGTTCGGGCATCGGCGGCGCCGAGAACAGCTTCTGGCACGGCTTGGCAATCCAGCGCGCCCAGCTCGCCGATCGGTTGATGCGCGCGCTGTCGGTGGCGATTCCGGTGTTGGCGTACATCTGACGGTACAGCTTCGAGATCAGCACGAACGCGATGCGCGACTTCAGCGTCTGCACGCAGTGAGCGCGTTCCCAGACATTGCGCCAGCTGTAGAACCGATCCCACACGCCCTGCGTCCGCGTGCGAATTTCGTCGGCCGACATCATCGGGTGCGGCACGTAGACCTTGGGCTGCTTGCCTTTCGGAATCAGCCAGTGCCGGGTCAGCGGAATGCCGTCGATGCGCGTCTGGTCCGACTCCATCGACTTTTCCCACGCGGCGAAGTCGACGGTGCCGGGGAACGGCGTCAGCATCACGAACTGCGCGAAGGTGACGCCGGACGCTTCCGCCAGTTTCGCCGTCAGCTCGAAGGTGCCCGGCTTGTCGCTCGGCAGACCGAAGATGAACGATCCGAGCACGTGCACGCCGTTATGGCGGAAGGCGCGCAGCCGATCGATCAGCTGCTGGCCGCTGTAGTTGAAGTCCTTGTAGACGTCCTTCAGGCCTTCCGGCGTGACCGCTTCGACGCCAACCAGCGCGCCTTTGATGTGCGCGCGGTTCATCGCGTTCAGGAACTCCGGATCCTCAGCTGCTTCCATGGTGATCTGCGTGAAGAACACCATGTCGGCCGGCAGCTGGGCCAGCTGCTCCATCAGCTCGAAGCGTTCCGCGCGCATCGCACTGAGCTGCTCGAACCGGCTCTTGTCCTGCGCGCCGGCTGGCCTTGGCCAGATCGTCGAGCGTGACCGGATAGAAGTTGTCGTCGGCGAGCGCGACGAAGCGGAACCCGAGCTCGCCGCAGCTCAACGATCTCGTCGATGACCGCGTCGACCGTGCGCTGCCGCGGCTTCTGTCCGTCGGTCTTCCACACCGAGCAGAACGAGCAATGCTTCGGGCAGCCCCGAACCGTCTGCACCGAGGCCCACATGTATTTGTTGCGGGGAATCAGCGACCACCGTGCCGGCTTGAAGTCGCTGCCTTCGACCTTCCCGCCGTCATACATGGCGAGCGGTTGCCTGGCGAACGCAATCGTCAATCACCTGCGCCCAGATCAGATCGCCGTCGCCCTTGACGATGGCGTGAGCCTCGCCGATGGTGGTCGCCTCTTCCGGAAACAGCGTCGCGTGAATGCCGCCGTACACGACGTAGGCGCCGCGCTCGCGGGCAACCTTGCCGATCTCGTAACCTTGCACCGCGTTACCGGTGTGAATGCCGATGCCGACGACATCGCCGGGCGAGACGGTAGTGGGATCCCACTGCTCGAGGGTCTCATCGGTAATGATCGGATCACCGTATTTTTCCGGCGTCGCCGCCGCGAGCACATACAACCACCGAGGCGTGATGACGCCGATACCGAACGCCAACGCGCTGGGATTGATGAGGTGAACCTTCATATTTGATCGGACTCCCGTCTCAATTTGATACGCTTTGCATGCTAGCAGTCCCCCATTCTGTCATAGTTTGCGGGTCCAACCTTCGCCAGATCTTTACCGTCGAGCTTTATGCTGCTCCAGGGCACGGCCTTTGGCCGCCTGTTGCTCAGCTTCGACGCCCCGGCCCTGGCGCGAAAACACATCCGCCGTCACGTAGTAGCCGAGCGGCGCGTACTCGGAATCCGGCGCGAGATCGATGCCTTTGCGGGCCAGCCGGACGGCTTCGTCGAGGTTCTGTTCGGCGTCGAGATAGGCCTTCGCGAGAAACAGATAGCCCTCCGCGAAGCTGGGATTCATGTCGAGCGCCTGTTTGTAGGCGTCGATCTGCCCGGCCCGGTCACCGACACGCTCGTAGATTTTTCCCAGATTGAATGCCGCTTTGTAGCTGTTGGCGTGCAGGTCGATTTCCTGTTTGTACTCGGTAATCGCGTGCTGCAGGTCGCCCTGCTGCTCGGCCAGCAGCGCCAGGTTGTAGTGCGCGAGCCGCACGTCGGCCTTCTGTGCGATCGCTTCACGGATTTCGCGTTCGGCTCCGGGAATATCGCCACGTTTGAGCGCGAGCACCCCAAGCGCATTGCGCGCGGCGGCGAGCTTGGGCTCGAGCTGCAGCGCGTGCGTCAGTTCGGTCTGTGCCTCGTCGAGCTTCCCGTTGTCGATCAGGATCTGGGCGGTCTCGTAGCGGATCTGCGCGTTCTTGGGGTCCAGTTCCATGAAGCGCCGGTAGCCGACCATCGCCTCCTGGTCGCGTCCGAGTGCGCGATACGCGTTCGCCATGTTGATCACCACCAGGTCGTAGTCGGGCTTCAGTTCGAGCGCGCGCTTGTACTGCGCGATCGCCGCCTCGAATTGGTGCTTGCGGTAGGTACTCGTTGCCGAGCATGAACCACGCGTCGATGATCCTGGGATCCTCTGCGAGCACCCGCTTGAGCGCGTTCGCGCCTTCTTCCGAATCGGTCTCGTGACGGGCGGTTTCGCGCGCCTGGGTCATCAGATTGAAGAGCTGAATCTTGTCTTTCGGATCGGCGAGTCCGGTCCGATCGGGGGACACGGCAGTGACGAAGGTGCCGACGTAGCCGAGCGCGGCCAGGCGTTCGCGTGCCTCCGGATCGACTTCGACCGCGGCCTTCGCCGGCGACGCATTCGCCGTCATCCGCGCCTCGAGCGCCACCATCTCCTGATTCATGCGATCGCCCAGCGCCTGACGTTCCAGGTAGATGTTCTTCGACTCGGTGGGATCCTGCTGCAGGTCGTACAGCTCGGGCCGGGGCGCCGCGACGAACTTGTAGCGGCCCGCGGTCAGCGCCCGCAAATCGCTCCAGCCGAAATGGAAGCGCGGGTAAATCGCCTCCGAGTACGCGGCGAGGCCCAGTTCTTTCTTTGCACCCGTCATGAGGGGCACCAGGCTGGTGCCCTCGAAGCGCTCGCCGGTCTTGATCGACAGCAGCTCCATCGCGGTCGGCAGAATGTCGATGCTGCGAACGACGTCGGCAACCCGCCGGCCTCCCATAGTGTCGAACGGCGCTCGAATCAGCAGCGGCACGTGCATCGTCGACTGATAGACGAAGAATCCATGGGTGGCTTCGCCGTGCTCGCCGAGGCTCTCGCCGTGATCGCCCATCACGATGACCACCGTGTTGCGCGCGAGATCGTGGGCGTCGAGATAGGCCAGCAGCCGCCCAACCTGAGAGTCGACGAAGGCGATCTCGCCGACGTACGGGCGGCCTTCATAGCGCGAGCGGAACGGTTCCGGAGGCTGGTAAGGCGAATGGGCATCGTAGAAGTGAACCCACCCGAAGAACTGCTTCGAGCCGACGCCATCGAGCCACGCCAACGCCTTGTCGGCGACTTCGTTGCCCGGACGATCGACGCTGCCAAGCGACAGCGACTGGTACTTGGTCAGATCGAAGTCATCGAAATACGTCTGGAAGCCCTGAGCGACACCCCATTTGCGATCGAGCACGTACGCGCCGACGAAGCCGCCGGTCGCGAAGCCGTGGGTCTGAAGACGTTCCGCCAGCGTCGTCTCGCGGTCGTCGAGGAAGAAACCGCCGTTGTCGCGGACGCCGTGCGCCAGCGGAAACTTTCCGGTGAAGATGGACGAGTGCGCCGGCAGCGTCAACGGCGCGGGCGCCACTGCTTCCTCAAACAACACGCCTTCGCGCGCGAGGCGATCGAGGTTCGGCGTAGCGATGCCGTCAAATCCGTACGCATGAATCCGATCGGCGCGCGTCGTGTCCAGCGTCACCAGCAACAGGTTCAACGCGGACGGCTTGACCCCTCCGGCCAGATGTCCGAGCGGTTCGCCGTTCACCGAGGTTACGGTGTGTGGGACGAGGCGCGCCCAAACCACCAGCACCACCAACCCGGCCGCCACCGCCATGGTCACGGCGACGATGCGATTCCGGTAACGCGGCGCTCGAGATCCCGCCGCGGCACGTGAATCGGCCGCCGGTGTCTGAGGTCGTCCACCGCGACGCTTCCGCGTCATCGTCCTCCGTGTTCGCCGGCGCCAAGCCGGTCGAGCGCCTGCCGGGCGTCCTTGAGCGCCGGATCGCCGTCAATCGCCGCCCGATACTCGCGCGTCGCGGCGTCACGATCCCCGGCCGCTTCGGCGATTCGTCCGAGTTCGAGGTGCGCGATCGCCAGAGCCGGATTCAGGCGAATCGCGTCGCGATACGCGTGTTCAGCCCTGGCGGGCTGGCCAGCAGCGTGGGCGACGAGGCCTTCGGTCAGCGCGCCGTAAAACGAATCCGGCTCGAGCGCCCGGCCCTGGTCGACGCGTGCGAGCGCGCGGTCAAAGCGGCGAGCGTCAGCAAGGGTGCGCGCCGCGTCGAAATACAGCACCGAGGAGCGAGGGCTCAGCCCGATAGCGAGATCGATTTCGGCGACCGCAGCCGCCAGCGCACCCCGCCCGGCCAGGGCGCGACCCAGATACTGGTGCGGCTCGAACGCCTGCGGAAAGTCGCGCGCCAGACGTCGAAAGGTGACTTCCGCGTCCGCGGTGCGTCCTTCGTCAAGCTCTGTCATGCCGGTGTTGAACGCGGCAACGTACGCCTCGTAGCGCGCAATCTGACGCCTGGGATCTCCCTGACCCGCGGCCGCACTCGTTTGTCCGAGAGAGACGTGTCCACTGACGTAACCCAGACTGCGAAGCCGCTCGGCGGTGTCGGTATCGAGTGCAGCTGGCGCCTGGGCGCTGGCGGGCGCCTGAGGGACGAGCGAATCGAGCGCACGGGCCAATCCGGCAGCGGTGTCGGGTCGCGCCGCGCGCAGGTTCGCCCGTTCGCCCGGATCGTCCTTCAGGTCGAAAAGCTCCGCGTCAGGACCGGAGATGAACTTCCACCGCCCGTCGCGGGCGCTTCGCAGCGGACTCCAGCCGAAATGGAGCTCTCCGAATCGACTCTCCGCATACGACACCGGCGCGTCCCCCGATCTTCCCTGAGCAGACTCCTTCCACAGCGGCGAGAGGCTGACGCCATCGACCGGCGAGGCTGACGCAACGCCCAGCAGCTCAGTCAGGGTCGGGAGCAGATCGACGTGTCGTACCTGGCGCTTGACGATCGCGCCGCGCGGTAGGCCCGGACCTTCCAGAATCAACGGCACGTGGAGGGTCGCATCGTACAGGAGAATGCCGTGCTCGGACTCGCCGTGCTCGCCAAGGCTCTCGCCGTGATCGCCGGTCACGACGACGATGGTTTCGGCCCGCCGTTCAGGCGACAGGCCCGCCAGCAGCGTGGACAGCGCGAAGTCGGCGGTGGCGACCTCCGCGTCATATGGCCGGCCGGGGAATTTCGCGGCAAACGCCTCGGGAGCGTCGTACGGTGCGTGAGGGTCGTAGAAATGCACCCAGACAAACCGCGGACCTGGCGCCGACGCGAGCCACTCGCTCGCATCGCGCGCGACGGCCGGACCGCGCCGCTCGAGCGACGACAACGACAGATGCGACCGTCCGGAGCCTTCGAACTGATCGTTGTAGATATCGAAACCGCGAGCCAGGCCGGTCGCTCTCCTGAGTACGAAAGACGAGACGAAAGCGGCCGTGTGATAGCCAGCCGCACGTAACACGGTCGCCAGCGTCGGGATGGTCGCAGGCAACGCGAACCCTGCGTTGTCGTGCACGCCGTGCGATGCCGGAAACCGGCCGGTCAGAATGGACGCGTGCGACGGAAGAGTGAGCGGCGCGTGCGCCGTGGCATCCTGGAATACGACGCCGTGCTGACCCAGCTGGTCGATAGTCGGCGTCACGTCGTGCGGTCCACCGTCCACACCGACGCGGTCGTATCGCAGGGTATCGATCGTCACCAGGATCAGGTCACGTGACTTCGGCGGTCGCTCGAGCGTCCGCTGCTGAGAGCACGACCCCACCAGGAGGCCGACGCAGCATCCAAGAAAGGAGATCCTCAAAAGAAAGTGCGAATTCCAACAAAATTGCATTAGCGAACAGTGTTCGGAAGTGTATACTGCCGCGCCAAGGGAGGACCTGCATGATGTGGAAACGGGCGGTCCCGATTGTTGCGTGCGTGTTCGCAGTAATCGGCACGGCCAACCCGCTCTTCGCGCAAGCTGTTCAGACCGCCGCGCTCGCCGGTACCATCAAAGACGGCACCGGGGCCGTTCTTCCTGGAGTCACCGTCTCGGTGTCCAGTCCATCCCAGGTCGGCGGCGTGCAGACCAGCACGACCGACTCGCAGGGCCTCTATCGCTTTCCTGCGCTCCATCCCGGCGTTTACACGATGGAAACGGCGCTCTCCGGATTCAAGAGCGTCAAACGCGCGGACGTCAGGCTCGCCCTTGGCACAACCGCCACGATCGACGTGCAAATGGATGTCGCGTCGGTTAGCGAAACGGTTCAAGTCACCGGCGAATCGCCGATCGTCGACGTGAAGAGCTCGGCGTCGAACACCCAGCTCACGACGGCGATGCTCGAGAACCTTCCGACCGGCCGTTTCCAGCCTGACATCATCAACCTGACGCCGGGCGTGAACAACAACGTCGCCTTCGGCGGCGCGCAGAGCTCGAACGCGCTCCTCATGGACGGCGTAGACGTCAGTGACCCGGAGGGCGGCACACCGTGGTCGTTCTTCAACTACAACTGGGTCCAGGAAGTTCAGGTCGTCTCGCTCGGCGCCAGCGCCGAGTACGGTGAGTTCACCGGCGTCGCCGCGAACAGCATCATCCGTTCCGGCGGCAACAAGTTCACCGGCATGGCCGAGTACTTGAGGGAGCGCAACGCGTGGCTCGCCGACAATACCGGCTCGCTGCCGGCGTCCATCCGCAGCACTTTCGCGCCGCGCGAAATCAAGAGCTACTGGGACACCAGCGCTCAAGTTGGCGGACCGATCATCAAGGACAAGTTGTTCTTCTTCTCGGGCTTCCAGTATTTCAACCGTCAGGATCGCCCGGCCGGCTTCAACGGCGACTTCACGAGTGAGAAAGATCCGCGGACGATGAACAAGCTGACATGGGCGGCATCGCCCAACGTCCGCGTCGAGGGATTCGTCGAGTGGGACAAGTACAACATCGCGGGCCGCGGCGCCAGCGTCAAACGCCCGACCACCGATGTCACCGCGCTCGAGCCGTCTCCGGAGACGAACTGGAACGTTCAGGCCACCTGGACGATCAACTCCAAGACCATGCTCAACGTGCGCAACGGCGGATACTCGGGCTACTTCCCCGTCGACCCGACGCCGCCGCAGACTATCAATGGACCCTATCCGCATTTTGACGGCCTGAGCCAGGTCTACACGCAGAACGTGCCGTACTACGGCCGGTTCGATCGCACGCGCAACGTCACCGCGGCGACGCTGACGCGTTACGCCGACCATTTCGCGGGCAAGAGTCACGAGTTCAAGTTCGGCTTCGAATTCGAGCACTCGAAAATCCGCAACGAGTCGGGCTACCCCGGTGGACGCTACTACTACGATTACGGCGGTCCGTACGAAGTCTATCTCTGGAACGGCTACGTCACGAACGCCACCTTGAAGCGGACGTCACTGTACGCGCAGGACACCTGGACCGTGACCGATCGCCTGACCATCAACCCCGGCTTGCGGCTGGATATCAACCGCGGCTCGGTTCCTGAAGGACAGGTCCTCGCCAACCACGCTCTGGCGCCGCGCGTCGGGCTGGCCTTCGATCTGCTCGGCGACCACACCACGGTGCTCAAGGCGCATTACGGGCGCTACTACGATTCCTTGTACGGCGGCCAGTTCGAGTTCATGGACCTGACCGACCAGAACCCGCACATCACCGCGCTGGTCAACGGGCCGAATGACTTCACCGAGTTGACGCGGCGAACGCCGGCGACCAACGTGGGCATCGACCCGAACCTCAGGCAGTCGTATGTCGATCAGTTCATCGTCGGATTCGAACGACAACTGATGCCGGACTTCTCGGCGACCGTGCAGTACATCAAACGGAACTTCCGCGACTTCATGGGGTTCATCGACACCGGCTCGGTCTACGTGCCAGTGCAGAAACAGGACCCCGGACCCGACGGCAAGAACGGCACGGCCGACGATGGCGCCCTGCTGACGGTCTACAACCTGACCAATCCGGGTCACGAGTTCAAACTGTTCACCAACCCGGACAACGCGTATCGGGACTACAACGGCTTTCAGTTGATCGGCAGCAAACGCTATTCGCATAACTGGCAGGCAAACCTGTCGTACACGTGGTCGCATGCCAGCGGCACGGTCGACAACCGCGGCGGAACCAACTCCGGCGGTGGCGGCACACAGGGGCTCGGACAGACGGGAGGCTTTGCTGACCCGAACCACCTGATCAACATCAACGGGGACATGCGCTTCGATCCGACCAACTCCGTAAAGTTGGATGGAACATACCGCGCCCCGTGGCTCGGCGGCTTCAACATCAGCGCGGTCTATCGCTACGCCACCGGGCTGTCATGGGGCCGCACCGCTACGATCAGAGGTCTTGCACAGGGCACGGAAACGGTCCGCATCGAGCCTTTGGGCACCCGCCGCACCGCAGCGGTCAACAACATGGATTTCCGTGTTGAAAAGACATTCCCGCTCGGCCTGAGTCAATCAATCGGCGTCTATCTCGATCTGTTCAACATCAACAACCAGGGCGAGATCGATTCAGGCAACCGCGCGGGCGTGATCGAAGCGTCAGGGATCCACGTTCGGCAACCCGAACGCCTGGATCACACCCCGGACCGCGCGCCTCGGCTTCCGCTACACGTTCTGACGGGGCTGGGTGGGTCAGGCAGGTGGGTCTCACCCACCTGCCCATCCCGCTCACCCGTCCAGCTTGGCCTGTCTGCCCTTACAATCCACTGGTGACCGAACGTCCGCCTCGCCCGCCGCGCGCTGAAACGCCCGAGATCATCCAACTCAGACAAATCAAGACCGAACAGCCCGAGCTGGGACCAGCGGTCGACATGCAGATCGCGCTCGTCGATATGCAGCGTCGGGTGCAATCGCGCGTGCCGTTGCCGTGGATTCAGGTGGATCCGGCGTGGTACGAGGCCCAACGCGCGGCCGGACGTCCGGTCGTTCGTTTCAGCGACATCCCGATCGAGTGGACCGACTTCCGGCTCACCTTCCGGCAGACCGCCGACATCCTGCTGCGGTTCGAAGCGCTCGAGCGGGCCGATCACGATCGGATCGTGGCTCTCGGACGAGACGGCAACGCGCTCGAGCCACTGGTCAACGCCTGGTATGCGTCCTCCTCCGGCGTCGACGGTCGGCCGGCCTCCGGGCACCCCGGCGCCATCACGACGGCCTTGCCGAAGGATTTGCCGGCCGGCTTCGATCAGGTCTTGCTCCTCGCAATTCGTCCGTTCCTGGCCCGCTCCGTCGAATCATTGGCCCAGCGCGTCGAACTCTCCGCCTGGGGCCATGGACACTGCCCGTTCTGTGGTTGGGAGCCCGACTTCGCCGTGGTGGCGCCGAACGCCGACCGTCATCTGATTTGCGGCCGTTGTCTGGCCCAGTGGAAATTCGCGCCGCTGACCTGCCCGTTCTGCATGAACGACGATCGCACGCTGATTACGTCATTCGCGACGCGCGATGGGCGTTACCGCGTCTACGCGTGCGACGTGTGCAAACGGTACCTGAAGGCCTATGACGCCAGGAGGGCGACGCGCCCGGTAATGGTGTCGGTGGATTCGATCGCGACGCTGCCGCTCGACGCGGCAGCGATGCAGCGGGGGTATGTCGGGTAGAACCGTTTACGGTTCGGGCTGCGGCGTGACCGGCTTGGCGGCGAACAGCGTTGATGCCTTGGACGACACCCAGCTGAAAAGATTTCGCGACTCCATGAACCGGCCGGCGTTGGAGCGGGCGCCGAACACCACCACCGCCACTTCCTGGCCGCTCTCCGGGAGCCGGAGTACGGTCGCCAGGCAGTAACCAGCTTTCGAGATGAAGCCGGTCTTACCTGCCCGCACTTCGACGTCCGTCCGGCCCAGCAGGTGGTTCGTGCTGTGGAAGGTAATCGGCCGCTTGCCGCTGTAGACGGTGAATTCGGACATCCGCATCACCGAGGCGATGCGCTCGTCCTGTGACGCGTGGGTGATGAGCTGCGCCATGTCGAAGGCCGACGATACGTTTTCCGACAGCAGGCCTGAGGGGTCCGCGTAGTGCGTGCTCTCCAGGCCCAGTTCGGCGGCCTTTTCGTTCATGCGGCGGATAAAGCCGTCGGAGCCGTACGGAGACACGCGCGCCAGAGCACGCGCCGCCGCATTGTCGGACGCAATCAACAGCAGGTGCAGCAGGCTGTCGGTCGTCACCTTGTCGTTCTGATGAAGATGTGTGGTGGAGGCCTGAAAGACGTCGCTGTGGGCAATGGTGACCACCTGCGACATGTCGGGATCGTTCTCGAGGAACACCGTCGCGGTCATCACTTTGGTGATGCTGGCGATGGAACGCTGGTCGGTCGAGTTCTCTTCCCACAGCACCTGGTGCGTCTCGGGATTGTAGATAATCGCGGCCGCCGCGCGGACGTCGGGAACCAGGTCGCCGCTCGCGTCCACCTTGTAGCGCGGGAGGACGGTATCCGCCATCTCGCGCGCTGTCGCCATCGCCCGCGCGCGCGCCAGCGTCGTCTTGCGCGAGGCCGATCGCTCGGCCGAGTACGCCGTCGTGCGCACCACTGGTTTCGTCGTTTTCGCGACTGTCGCGTGCGCGGTCGCCGACTTCGATTTCGGTGTCGCCTTCTTCCTGGTGACTTCCGTCGGCGCTTGCGCGGCGAAAACCGGCGCGACCGAGACGCTGAGCAGGCTCAGCAGTACACACGAAGCCACGCAGATGGCGCGTTTTGGATTCACGAATCTGTGCACAGAGACGGCCCCGAACAAGGGTTTACAGAGAGTTGACGCGAAGTAGTCTAGCAGATAATTCATAGAGCACAAGGGAATTATCGCTACCGACCAGCTCGACCAGCGCGGATCTGCGCCAGCCGTGACAACTCAGTACGGATAGTATCGGCGCCCAGAGCCCATCCCTTCAGAGGAGCGCGTCTCATGAGCCTACGGGAAGACGAATACCGCGCGATGCGCGACACGATCCGTGAGCGAGGCACCGCCCGTGTGTGGGTGGTGGTCGCCGGTGTCTTCGCCTGGGCCGTCCTGACGGCGGCCACCGCGGCGCTGTCGTCCACGCCGGTCGCGACGCTGCTGCCGCTTCTGATGCTCGGCGCGTCGTTCGAAGCTGTCTACGCCCTGCACATCGGCGTCGAACGGATCGGCCGGTACGTGCAGGTGTTTTACGAGCAGGCGCCAGACGCACCGAGGTGGGAGCATACGGCGATGGCCTTCGGCCGCCCCCCGGGCGCCGCGACCGCGGATCCACTCTTCGTGGCGGTGTTCGTGCTGGCCGCGTGCTTCAATCTGGTACCGGCGCTTCTCCTGCAGCCGATCAGGGCGGAACTGCTCTTCGTCGGTGGCGCGCACGCGCTCTTTGCGCTTCGCATCATCGTGGCCAGGCAGACGGCGGCGAAGCAGCGCGCGATCGATCTGGAGCGCTTTCAGCAACTCCGCCGCGAATCCGCCTGACGACCGATGGCTCGCTGAAGTGGCGTCCGACGAAGCATGCAGAGTCCGGCTTCAGCCGGACCACGGTCGCGTTATTTTTGCGCGAGCGCAATCGCCACGAGCATCGCGTGCTGCGTGCCCTGCCAGGCGTCGGTCGTATCGAACGATTCGGTCAGCGCGTGCGCATCACGACCGCGGCCACCGCCGCCGATGGTAATCGCCGGAATCGACATGCTCATCGGCGTGTTCGAATCGGTCGATCCCTCACCGAGGTTGGTGCTGAACCCGAGCAACGTCGCTGATTCGAGACCGGCCCGGACAATCGGCGAATTCTCCGGCGTCGACCCTGCCGGCCGATCGCCGACCAGTTCTTTCACCACCGTGATCGTCTTGGCTCCACCCCACCGCTGGTTCTCTTCGACGACGGCGGTATCGACGGCCTTCTGAAAGTTCGCGTCCACCGCGGCGAGCGCCGACGGATCCGACGAACGCATGTCCACTTCCATCCACGAGTCGAACGGGATCGAGTTGACCGAGGTCCCGCCACCGACACGCCCGACGTTGAACGTCGTCTTCGGCTGTTTCGGCACCTGCATCTCCTGAATCTTGGCAATGGCGCGGCCCATCGCGCCCATCGGGTTCGCCATGCCGAACGCGCCGAAGCTGTGGCCGCCCGGGCCCTTGAACGTGACCCGATAGCGATGGCTGCCGACCGCGACGTTGGTGACGTGGACGCCGGTGCCGTCGATCGACACGAACCGGTCGATCTGATCCTTCAGCGTCACCTTGAACAGTTCCTTCACGCCGCGCAGGTCGCCGAGGCCCTCTTCGCCCACGTTGGCCACGAACGTGATCGAGCCCGGCGTCCTGACGTTGGCTTTCTTCATCTGGCGAATGATTTGTACGAGCACCGCGAGGCCACGGCAGTCGTCGCCGATGCCCGGTCCGCGCAGGACCGCGCCGTCGCGCTTCACTTTGACGTCGGTGCCTTCAGGAAACACGGTGTCGAGGTGGGCCGCCATCACCAGATGCGGATGCGGCGCCGCGCCGGCGTACTCGCCGAGCACGTTGCCGACCTTGTCCACACGGACGTTTTGCAGACCCAGCTGCTGAAACACGCGCTTCAGCTCCTGACCGCGGACCTCTTCCTTGAACGAGGGCGCCGGAATTTCGCAGAAACGGATCTGATCCTCTACGGTCTGCGCCTCGCTCGCTTTTGCGGCGTCGAGTGCCGCCCTCACCGCGGGATCCTTCAACAGATCGTTCGTCGATGACGCGCCCTGCGCCCGGACCAGACCCAGCGACAACGTCAACCCCAAACCGGTCGCCACCACGAATCGCAGCACGGAATACCTCCTGACAAGAGCCTGCAGAATGGTATCGCAAGGCCGGCGCGGTGGGGCATCTCTCGACGTTTTTGATAGACTCGCGCCCGCAGCATGGTCCGGGGACGGCGTCTCCTCGTTCTCCTCTACGCAGCATCCGGGACAGCAGCGCTCGTCTACGAGGTTGCGTGGACTCGGCTGTTGACGTTGCAACTCGGTCACACGGTGGCGTCAGCCAGCACCGTTCTCGCTGCATTCATGGGCGGGTTGGCGTGCGGCGCGTGGTTGGCGACGCGGCTGCGTCTTCGCGGCCTTCGGGCGTACGCGACGCTCGAGATCGTGATTGCGGTCGCGGCGCTGCTGCTGCCGCTTGGCCTCGCGGCGACCGCACCAATCCTCGCCTGGGCCTACGCTGACGGCACCGCACCAGCCACGTTCACGCTCGTCCGGATCGCGATCAGCCTGGCGCTCCTCGGCCTGCCGACCGCGGCCATGGGCGCGACCTTTCCGGTCGCCGCCGACTGCGCCGCGTCGTTCAGGGACCGGACGCGTGTCGATGCCGCCGTGCTCTACACGGCCAACACCGCCGGCGCGGCGTGCGGCGCCATTGCCGCCGGTTTCTGGCTGATTCCGGCACTCGGCCTGCGCGGCACGATCTGGGTCGGCGTCATGCTGAACGTCAGCGCCGCGGCGGGCGCATGGTGGCTGTCATCGCAGGCAGCAACCGGCCCGCTCGATGTCCCGACAACCGCGCCTGCACCAAGCCACGCGCCGGCCCGGAAGAACAAGAACCGTCCCTCGCGCGCTCCGCACGCGTCAACGGCGGAGCCGGTTCATTCGCCCGCCCCCCGCCTCGCCTGTGTAGTCGTCGCGATTTCAGGCTTTGCGGCGCTGGTGTACGAAGTCACCTGGACGCGCCTCGTCGCGCTCGTACTCGGTCCGACGACTTACGCGTTTGCGACGATGGCGGCAGCGTTCATCAGCGGACTGGCGATTGGCTCCGCGATTGGGACGCGCATCGCGCGGCGCGCCCGCCGGCCGGCGATCTGGATGACCGCGATGCTCATCGTGTCGGCGGTATCGGCCGCCGGCACCGCCTGGTATGCCGCGACTCAGATGCCGCTGTCGGTTGCCGTGCAGGTGGCGGATCCGGCGGTGACGTTCGATCGCGTCATCTTCACTCAGGCGATCGGCATCCTCGTCCTGTTGCTGCCGATGACCCTGGCGCTCGGCGCGACCTTCCCGCTGGCACTGGCCGTCGCCACGCGCGGTGCCTCAACAGCCGGACCTGACGCGGCGCGTGTTTACACCGCAAACACGTGTGGCGCGATCGCTGGTGCCCTCACAGGCGGCTTCCTCCTGATTCCCACGCTCGGCCTGCGCGCCACTATCGAGACGTCGGCGATCTTCACCACCGTTTGCGCCGCTGCGTGTCTGGCGTACGAGCTCGCCCCAAGAGGCGGACGTGAAAAGCCCGCGCTCCATGGAGCAGGCAGCGCCAAACTGGCCGTCGAGGCGGGACGGAACCCCCGATGGCGACGAGCCGCCCTGGTCTGGCCTGTCCTGGTCTGCCTCGGGGCAGTCGGGTTCATCGCTGCCCTGCCTCAGTGGGACCGGTCGCTACTTGCGAGCGGGGCTTACAAGTACGCGCCGTACCTCGGTTCGAGCGATGTGGACGCGGTCCTGCGCGCCGGCACCCTCGCATTCTACGAAGAAGGCCCGGCGGGCACCGTCAGCGTTCGCCAATTGAATGGGACGACGTCGCTCGCGATCGACGGCAAGGTGGACGCATCGAACGGCGGCGACATGCTGACCCAGCGTCTGCTGGGGTTGTTGCCGGTGCTCGTGCATGGGAACGCACGGGAGATTTGCGTGATCGGCCTCGGCAGCGGCGTCACCGTCGGCTCGGCGCTCGCGTCCGGTACGGTCGAGCATGCCGACGTCGTGGAGATTTCGCCGGCCGTAGTTCGCGCGTCACGCTTCTTCGAACGCGAGAGCGGTAGTCCACTGGCCAATCCGATCGTTCGTCTCATCGTCGGCGACGGCCGCTCGCATTTACTGCACACCCCGCGGCGCTACGACGTGATCGTCTCGGAGCCGTCGAATCCGTGGATGGCGGGGGTGGCGACACTGTTCACGCGGGAGTTCTTCGAGGCGGCGCGCGCACGGCTCAAACCGGAGGGTCTGCTCTGCCAGTGGGCGCACACCTACGACATCGGCAGCGCCGACCTGCAGTCGATCGTCCGGACGTTCTGGTCGGTTTTTCCCGAAGGGACGATGTGGATTGTCGGCGGCGGAGACCTGCTGCTCATCGGCGCGAAGGATGGCGCGATCGAACCGCGGCTGGCGGCGCTCGCCTCGGGCGCCAAGAAGAGTTCTGTCAGCAAGGCGCTCGTCGATGTCGGCATCTCCGAAGGCACCGCGTCCTTTGCGCTGCTGTCACAGTTTACGGGTGGTCCATCGGAATTAGTCCGCTACGGCGGCGGCGCCACGATTCAGACCGACGATCGGACCGCTCTCGAATACTCCGCGCCCCGCGGTATCTACGGCCGGAGCCGCGACGATAACGCCGTGGCCATCCGGGTTCTCGACACCCACCCGCCACCCGTCGTCGCCGAGGCTATCGCCCAGGCGACCGACGAGGACTGGACCTCGGTCGGTCAGATGGCGATGCGGGCGCAAGCATTCAGTCAGGCCTACGATGCCTTCCACCGCGCGGTGTCGCTGAATGCCAGAAATGTCGGCGCGCTGTCGGGACTGTCCGACGCGGCGGGTGGTTCGGGCAAGCTGCTGGAGGAACGGGAATGGCTCCAGACGCTTGCGGGGAACGAACCGCGCAATGCCGATGTGCGCATCGAACTGTCGCGCGTGCGAGCCGTCACCGGGGACGGCCCGGGAGCGGTCCAGGTCGCGGTCGAGGCGATGACGCTGGCCCCGGACAACCCTCGCGCGGGCGAGCAGGTGGCGGCGGTTTTGGCCGATGCCGGCGACGCGGAGCGGCTGTCGCAGTTCGCCGATTCCCTGGCCGGGCGGTTTCCTGACCGGCTCGATCCCGTTTTTTATCAGGCGACCGCCTTCTATTTACGCGGCCGTCACGAAGACGCGATTGCGAAGGTCCGGCTCGTGACGACGAGAGATCCGGCTCATGCCCGAGCGCAGAATCTGCTTGGCGCGTCGTGCGCCGCTCTCGGCAGGCTCGACTGCGCGCTGACAGCCTTCGAGGCGTCCATCCTGGCCAACCCGCGCGATGCTGCCGGCTACATCAATGCCGGCTTGGTCTCGCTTCAATTGGCGCATGCGTCCGCGGCGTCGGACTTCTTCGCTCGAGCCCTGACAATTGATCCAGCCTCGAAACCCGCTCGCGACGGCCTGGCGCAGTCGAGAGCGAGCCTGTCCCCGCGCAGCTGACTCCAAAGTTCTGAAGCCGCATTCAAATAATCAGGGTACGTGCGAACAATTCTGAGGTCGTACGTCAGGTCCATCGCAGTGCGGACGCTTCGATGAAAAGCCTCGAACTGAGCGGCACGTCTATTGCTGAGGAAAGGTCAGGACGATACGGAGGATCGCGATGAGTCTCGTCAGGCTTCTAGGCTTTACCACTCTGGGGTGCGGCTGCGTCATCGGCAGATATCGCGAACTGGCGACCAGTCGCGAAGTCACCTACGTTGAGGAAAAAGGTACCGCATGCGGTAGCCATGGTCACCGGCGAAACCACACTATCGCCGCCGACCGGCTTGCCGTCGTGAACACGCTCCCGCTCGCGAGCAAGGCTTCCTAGCTCGCGCCGGGTTCCGGCCCTCTCCTAACGTACTGGCCGTTTCGTGCCGAAAGGATGGCGTGTCCGTCATCCTGAAACCGTACGCCCGAGTCCCCACCGGCTCCGCCATCAGCCGCTTCTACCTCGCCGATTGCCTCGAGCTGTTCCAGGAGCTGCCGCCTCACAGCGTTGACGTCATCATCACCTCGCCACCATACAACCTCGGCATTCAGTACAACCGGTACCAGGACACGCTGTCCGCGGTTGAGTACCTGACCTGGATTGACACGTGGGTGGCGGCGGCGGCGAAAGTGCTGCGGCCCGACGGCTCGCTGTTCCTCAACGTTGGCGCGAAGCCGAGCGACCCGTGGACGGCACTCGATGTGGCCCAGGCCGTGCGCCCGCACTTGCGGCTCCAGAACCTGATTCACTGGATCAAATCGATTGCGATTGAACGATCGTCGGCCGGTGCTGCCGCCGGTCTGACCCGGGACCTGGCGGTCGGCCACTACAAACCGATCAACAGCGACCGATTCCTCAACGACTGCCACGAATTCATTTTTCACTTCACGCCGCACGGATCGACGGCGCTGGACCGCCTGGCGCTCGGCGTGCCGTACCAGGATCAGTCCAACGTCGGCCGGTGGCGCGCCGGGGCCGAGGGCGTCCGCTGCCGCGGCAACACCTGGTTCATTCCGTACGAGACGATTCAGCGGCGCGACCGCGATCGGCCGCATCCGGCCACGTTCCCGTCACGGCTGCCGGAACAGTGCCTGCGCCTGCACGGCCTCGACCGTATTCAGCTGGCGATGGATCCGTTTACGGGCCTCGGCAGCACGGCGGTGGCGTGCGCACGACTCGGGGTCAACTTCGTCGGCTCGGACCTCGACGAAAGCTATCTGAAGGTGGCTGTCGAACGCGCGGAACAGGCGACGATGACACGGGCAACGGTAGCCCTGCCCGGTCGGGGCGTCGCACGGATGAAGAAAGCGACCCTTCCGGCGGCTACTTCTTCGAGGACGAAACGGGTGCGGGCGGGGGCTTGAGCACGTATTCCTTCCGGAACCAGGCGCTGGCGCCCTTCCGGGTAATCTTGACCTCGACCTGGCGACGGCGTCGCGTCGCGTCCGGGTTCTTCGAGTAATACCCCAGCACGTAGTAGTCGCTCGTCTCGGCGTCGATCCGCTTCAGCGCCTTGCTGAAGTCGTTCTGGTTGACGACGGCGATGCCACCGGTTTCCTCGGCCAGGACGCGCAGGCTGTCCTGCGACTTGCGGATGAAGTCGTTCCACTGCGTGGGATCGACGTTCTGATCGATGTCGCCCATCCCCACCAACCCGCGCGGGTCAATCGTGTACATCGTGACGTTGGACCGGTTGGCCTGACGGGTCAGCTCGCCCAGCTCGCGCGCCAGGTCGGCGTCCGCGAAGGTCTCGTTCTGTTTCTGCTGCTGCGTCATCGGATCGACTGCGCTGCCGGTGGAACTGCCGTCAGCGCTCTGATTCGCCTGGTTCTGCTGCTGCGCAAAATTGTTCTGCTGGAAGGGCGAATTCGGATCCATCGTGCCGAGGCGTGAATCCTGGAACGGATTGAAGTCGTAACCGTCGCTGACATACACCAGCGCCTTGCGGCGATTGTGCACCGACTCGAGGTTGTTCAGCAGGTCGTTGACGGTCGAGAACGCAACGTGCGCCCGATACCGGACTTCGCTCGGTCCTTCAGCTCCCGACGGCCCTTGAATGATGTCGGTCGGACTCAACTCGCTGCCCGCGATCTTCTTGATCGCTTCGTCGAGGCGGTTCTTGTCGTAGGTCATGTCCACGGCGATCGATGACGGACCGCTCGAGACGATGCCGAACATATCGCCTTCGTGGACGAGATCCTTGGCAATCTTCTGGAACAGCTGGCGCACACGTCCGGTGTTGTGAAACTGGAGGTGCAGGTCGTCCACGAAAAACAGGAAGATGCGGCCTGAGACGTCGTTCTTCGGACGCGACGGCGGCAGGATGATCCCCTCCGGCGGAGGCGGCGGCGGCGCCGCCAGCACGTTCGTGACACGCCCGCCGGCGATGACGCTCATCGAGATGACGTCCTGTTTCACGCCGTCCTCGTAGATCTCGAACTCGTCCTGCTTCAGGTCGGGAATGAAGTTGCCCTTCTCGTCGCGCACGATGATGTCGCTCGTGACGAGATCGACGGACACCTTGAAGGTCGGTTTGCTTTGCGGCGCAGGCGGCGCGGACGGCGCGGGCGGCTGTGCGGACGGCGTCTGGGCAGACAGTGCTGCCGAGAGAGCCACCAGAGTTACAGTGGACCACAAGCCGTTCGTTTTCAAACGCATAGCCGAATTATACACCCCGGAGCGCCCGGCGGGCGGTCCGCGCGACCACGGCGGTAACCGCAATCGTCACGAGGAAGCCTGCGAGCAGCAGTGCGTAGTAAGACGAGTCGTGCGGCACTTGAGTCTGTCCCGCCAGAACGAGTGCTTCGCCGGTCATCTTCCCGAAGTAGGCGTAAACCACCGTGCCAGGCAGCATTCCGGATGAGGCGAGCACGAAATCGGCAAGGGAAAGCGTCGTGAGGCCGAGCGCGTAATTCAACACGTTGAATGGCATCACAGGCGACAAGCGCAGCAGGAAGACGATGCGAGCCCCTTGCGCCATCACCGCTTGCTCGATCGCGAGATAGCGCGGCATCGACGCCAGCCAGCGCGCAACAAACCGCCGTGCCCCGTGGCGGCCGAGCAGAAACGCAGCGGACGACCCGAGTGTGGCGCCGACCAGTGAATAGAGGACGCCTCTCGCAACGCCGAAGACTGCACCGGCTGCAATCGTCAGGATCGACGCCGGAATCAGAGCGGCAACCGCGACGGCGTACGCGAGGATGAACGCCACCGGCGCTTCAGCGCCGAGACCGCGCGTGCCGCGAACGAGCTCGAGAAAATAGGGAGCGGCCTGCTGCCCTGCCCACAACGCAAGCCCGAGCGCGATGAGGGCGCTGACCGTCAGCCATGCCCGGCGGCCAAACCGCACGGCTGGGGCGTCAGTCACCAGCGGGTTCTGGAGGCGTGACGGGCGGTGAGGCGCTCTCCTGCGGAGCGCTGACGGAAGGCGTGTCGCCTGCCTGAAGCGCCCGGGGTCCATCACCGCGGCGTCCGCGGCGGCGGCGCCGGTTCCGGCGCGGCGGATCGGCTGTGGGGGCGCCTGAAGGCGAAGGCGACGACGGCACGGCCGACAATGCCGGCGCGACCGCGGACGCCTCGCTCTCGATCATCCCGGCGTCCTCGTCCACACCCGCCATCGGCTCGCCTGCCACATCGGCCTCAGCGGCGGCGGCTTCCGCGGCGTCATCCTCCAGCGCGGCCTGCTTCTGCGCTCGCTCGACCCGCCGGCGCTCGCGCCATTTCTCGGTATCGGCGGACGGAATCGGCGTTTCGGTGATCGTTTTCCAGTCGAAAACGATGTCGGGATATCGAGCCTCGAGCGCCTTGCGCGTGGCGTCATCGAACGGCACTCGTCCGACCCTGACGTTCGGAGGCGAGTGAAACCAGTACAGGATGCGCGTCCGCGACTTTCCGCGACGCACGGTTGGCTGCACGAGATAAAAGTTCTCGTTGCCGCGCCGGTCCCGGCTGAAGCGAAGAAAAGCCATGCTTCCGCCTTACCGCTTCTTCTTTTTGGCGCCTTTGGCGGGCTTCGCGGCTTTCGAGGGTCGCGCCGCCTTTGAGGAAATTTTCGCCGGCTTCGCGGCTTTTCTTGCTTTCGCAGGCTTCACCGGCTTGATCGCCTTCGATGCCGGTTTTGCGGCGGGTTTGTTGTGGACTGCGGCAACACGAGCAGGCGCTGGTGCGGCCGGTCGCGGCGTCGGCGTCTCCCGGCTCCGGTGCACGAGCGTGAACCTCGGCTGGTCACCGACGATGTGATAGCTCCATATTTCGGACGGATGGACGTTGTTGTCCTCGCTCAGCCTTCGCGCGACGTCCACCATCCCGGCCGGTACGTAGAGATGAAACGCGGCTTTGAGCCTCGAATAGACAGTCCATTGGGCGAGCGCCTCGAGGTGGTTGACCGACTCGCCGGTTTCGACCTCGATCACCGCCTGAAGGCGCCGGCCGCGATCCGGCGACAGCAGCACCAGGTCCGGATACACCGCCGCGGGCCCGACGCCAACGGCCATGTTCTGCTCGACGCCCGGGTTCATTCCAGCCTCGTACTTACGGCGGAACTTTCCATGGAGCAGGCGGATGAGACGGTCGTGTTCCAGCTGCTCTCGAACGGGCCGAACCAAGATAGGACTCACCGACCGCCTCCAAAAGATTGGATTAGCACCGAAATTAAACCGCGAAGTGTAACATGGATTTGAAGAGGTCGGGCTCAACATCGTTGTATGCCGTTGAGCCATCATCGGTTAGAATTTAGTGCGTGGCGGCAGTGGTGGACCAGACGGCAACAGCCAAGATCCTGATCGTAGACGACGACGAGGGCGTAACGCAGACCTTCGCCCGGATGCTGCGTCTCGAGGGCTACCAGGTCGCGACCGCCATCAGCGCGCAGACCGGACTCCAGGAAGCCGACAGCACCCACCCCGACGCCATCATTCTCGACCTGAGAATGCCGCTGCTCGACGGACTCGGCTTCCTGCGCAAGCTTCGTTCGAACGAAGACCACCGTGGCGTCCCCGTGGCGATCGTCACCGGCGACTATTTCCTCGACGATGCAGTGGCGGCGGAGCTGCGCGATCTGGGCGCCGAGCTCCGATTCAAGCCGCTGTGGCTCGAAGATCTGGTCGGCCTCGCACGTAACCTGCTCAAGGTGACCCACTGACGGCAGCCGACAGCAGATTCCTGAAAGCCTGCCGGCGGGAGCCGGTCGACGCCACGCCGGTCTGGTTCATGCGACAAGCAGGGCGGTACATGAGCGAGTATCGCTCCCTCCGCGAGCGCTATTCCCTGCTCGAGATCTGCCGCACACCCGAACTGGCCACAGAGGTCACGCTGCAGCCGGTGCGCCGCATCGAAGTGGACGCCGCGATTCTGTTTTCGGATCTCCTGCTTCCGCTTGCGCCGCTCGGCATTCCGTTCGATTTCGTCCGTGGCGAAGGTCCCGCGATCGAGAAACCGCTCCGCCACGAATCGGATCTCGACGCCGTGCACACCTTCGAGCCGCGGGACGAGCTCGCATACGTCCTCGAGGCTATCCGCGATATCCGCCAGGCGCTGCCTGAGCAGTTACCGCTGATTGGGTTTGCCGGCGCGCCGTTCACCCTGGCCTCGTACGCGATCGAAGGCGGCCACTCGAACAACTTCGGGCACACGAAGTCGCTGATGTACGGCGCTCCGGCCGCCTGGCATCGCTTCTGCGACCTGCTCGCCGACGTCATCGGCGACTATCTCGTGGCGCAGATCGACGCGGGCGTTGACTGCGTACAGATTTTCGATTCGTGGGTCGGCGCGCTGAATGCCGCCGACTATCGCGAGTTCATTCTGCCGCACACGCAGAAGATCTTCGCCCACCTCGAGCGTCGGCCCGATGTGCCGACGATTCACTTCGGCGTCGGCACCGGCGCGATTCTCGGCGAGCTGCGCGCTGCAGGCGGCGACGTCATCGGCGCCGACTGGCGGACGCCGCTCGACGAGGCGTGGGATCGAATCGGCCCCGACCGCGGCATCCAGGGCAATCTCGATCCGACGCTGCTGCTCGGGCCGGTCGATCGGATGTTCGCCGCGACCGATGAGGTGCTCTCACGCGCCGGCGGGCGTCCGGGGCACATTTTCAATCTCGGTCACGGTATTCTGCCGAGTACCCCTGTTGAGCACGTTCAGGCGCTGGCGCGCCACGTTCATCAGCGGACACGGATGTGAAGAGGTCCTGAACATGTCCCGGGTCGGAGTGCTGCTGATGGCGCACGGCACGCCCTCGTCGATGGACGAGATGCCCGAGTATCTGCGACTCGTGCGCGGAGGGCGGCCGCCGTCCGACGAGCTCGTCGCCGAGATGCGTCACAACTACGAGGCCATCGGCGGTCGATCGCCGCTGACCGACATCACCCTGGCGCAGTCCGCCGCGCTGCAGGCGCGGCTCGGCAGCGAAATGCCGGTGGCGGTCGGCATGCGGAACTGGCGCCCGTTCATCAAGGACGCGATTGCGGATCTCGCAGCCGGGGGCGTCACGCGGATCATCGGCGTGCCGATGGCGCCGCAGTTTTCATCGCTGAGCGTACAGAAATATCTGGACGCTGCTACCGCGGCGCTTCCGCCCGGCGTCGCTTTCGAGGCAGTCCCGCCTTACTACGCTCACCCGCTGCTCCTCGACGCCTTCGCCGACTGCCTGCGCGCGGCCGCTCCGGCGCCGGGCGAGCTGGTCATTTTCACGGCGCATAGTCTGCCGCAGCGAGTCATCGATGCCGGGGACCCGTACGCCGACCAGGTCGCGGCCACCGCGCGCGGCGTCGCCGAGCGCGTCGGGCTCGCGAGCTACGAGCTCGCCTATCAGAGCGCCGGCCGTACGCCGGAGCCGTGGATCGGGCCGACCCTCGATCAACTGATCGACGCGCGGTCGGTGAGCGTTCGGAAATTTCTCGCGGTGCCGGTCGGTTTCGTCTGCGACCACACCGAAATCCTCTTCGACATCGACGTGCAGGCCGCCGAAGTTGCCCGTCAGTTCTCGACGACGCTGAGACGGAGCGAGTCGCTGAATACGTCCCCGCTGTTCATCGCCATGCTCGAGGATCTGGTCAGAACACAGGTGCTTGGGCTCGGGGCTCGGGGCTAGGGGCTGGCTGTCAGGATCTGTGGACGCAATGTCGGTGAGCCCCCAGTCTCCAGCCTCTAAACCCTCCGTTGACGTCGTCATCGTCGGCGGCGGGATTGCCGGGCTGGCGGCGGCTTACCAGTTGTCGCGAGGCGGGACGTCATGCGTGGTGCTGGAGCAGGGTTCGCGTGCCGGCGGCGTGATTCTGAGCGAAGAGATTGACGGGTTCACGATCGACGGCGGCCCTGATTCGCTGCTCATCCAGAAAGCTGAAGGCGCCGCACTCTGCCGCGAGATCGGCCTTGGCGATCGACTGATCACTACTAAACCGCCGCGGCTCGCTTATATCCAGCGGGGCGGACGCCTGCATGCGCTGCCGGCCGCGTCAGTGCTCGGCATCCCAACGCGGGTCGGACCGTTTGCGCGGACCGCCTTGTTTTCGTGGGGCGGCAAACTGCGGATGGCGGCCGAACTGTTCGTGCCGAGGCGTCGCGACGACAGTGACGAATCGATCGGCGCGTTCATGACGCGGCGATTCGGACGGGAAGCCTCGACCTACCTCGCCGAACCGCTGCTGGCGGGTATTCACGCCGGCGACGTTGATCGGCTGTCGGTGCAGGCGCTGTTTCCACGGTTCGTCGAGGCCGAACGCGAGCACGGTAGCTTGCTGCGCGCGTTTCGTCTCCGTCGGCCGGCAGTGTCCTCCGATGGCGCGTTCCATTCGCTGCCCGGCGGCTTGAGCGAAATGATTCGCGCGCTGGTGACGGCGATCGGCGAATCGCGAGTGCGCCTCGGCGTCGGCGTCGCAGCGATCGAAGGCGGCGGTCCGTTTCAGGTTCGCACCACCGGCGGCGAGGTGGTGCAGGCGCAGGCGGTCATCCTCGCGACCCCCGCATACGTCACGAGCGCGTTGACCGCCGATCGAGACCAGACGCTGTCCAGGCTGTGCGGCGAGATTCCGTACGCTTCCGCGGCAACTATTGCGCTCGCCTTCGATCGCGACGCGATCGATCATCCGCTCAACGGCTCGGGGTTCGTGGTGCCCCGCGCAGAGCAGACAGGACTGCTGGCGGCCTCGTGGCTGTCGTCCAAATGGGCGAATCGTGCACCCGAGGGCCGGGTGCTGTTGCGGACGTTCGTCGGTGGAGCGCGCGATCCGCAGGCACTCGAGCGCTCAGACGCCGAACTCGTCGCACTGTCACTCGCGGCGTTGAAGCCGCTCATCGGCGTTCGTGGCGAGCCGCTGTTCACGCGCGTGTACCGCTGGATGCGCGCAAACGCGCAGCACGAAGTCGGTCATCTCGTACGGACGGCGGCGATCGACCGCGCCTTGCTGCGGCATCCTGGACTGTTCGTCACCGGCAGCGGCTTTCGTGCTGTTGGCATTCCGGATTGCATCGCTGACGCCAGACGAACCGCCGACGCCGTGCGCAGCTGGTTCGCGAACCAAGCATCCCGGCGTTGGCAATCTGAAACCGCGAGGTCAACTCCCAACTCTGAAAGTCAACATTCAACTCTGAAATCTGAACTCTGAAATCTGAAATCTGAAATGTCCAAGAAGCCCCTTCACATCATCGGCGTGCCGTTGGATCTTGGCGGGGGCAGGCGCGGCGTCGACATGGGGCCGTCCGCGTTTCGGATCGCCGGACTCGGCGAACGCCTCGCGGCGCTCGGCTACCGGATCGTGGACAAAGGCGACCTGCCGGCGCCGATTCCCGAAACACAGGAACTGCGCGACGAGCACCAGAAGTACGTGCACGAGATCGCCCAGGTCTGTCAGCAGGTGTACCAGACGGCTCGGGCGTCATTCGACGAGGGCGCGATGCCGATCGTGCTCGGCGGGGACCACAGCCTTGGCGCCGGCTCCGTGGCGGCGGCGGCCGACTGGGCACGACGAACGCGGCAGTTGCCGATCGGACTGGTGTGGGTGGACGCGCACGGCGACATGAACACGCCCGGCGACATCGCTATCGGGCAACGTGCATGGCATGCCGCTGGCGGCGCTGCTTGGCCCCGAACCGGCCGCGCTCTCTACGATCGGCGGATTTTCACCGAAGGTGCTGCCGGCGCACACCGTCCTCGTCGGGATCCGGAATCTGGACGCTCGAGAAAAGGTTGCGATTCGCGACGCCGGCGTCCACGTCTTCACGATGAAGGACATCGATCGCGAAGGCATCGCCGCCATCATCGAGCAGGCGGTCGGGCTGGCCGGCAACGGCACCGCGGGCATCCACGTGTCGTTCGACATGGACGTGTGCGATCCGTTGATCGCGCCCGGCGTGGGGACACCGGTGAAGGGCGGGCTCGATTACCGCGAAGCCCACATGGTGATGGAAATCGTCGCCGACTCCGGGCTGCTCACGTCGCTCGATCTGGTGGAGGTCAACCCCACGCTGGACGTGCGCAACATCACCGCCGAGCTCGGCACCGAGCTGGCGCTGTCGGCGTTAGGGATGAATATTCTGTGAGCCGGCGCCCGCTTCGGCGAGCATTTCCTCGAGCGTCTCGACCAGCAGCACCAGGGAATACGGCTTCTCGATCAGGCGGGTGCGGGGCCGGAGCCGTTCGAGCTCGGCCGATTCGGACGGCACGCCGGAGAAAATGATCACCGGGACGTCGGGAGGCGTCGCGACCACGACGTCGCGCCCGGAGCCTTTCCGGAGGCGGAGGTCCACCACCGCGGCGACCAGACGGTTCTTGCGCAGCTGCTCCAGCCCCTCGTCCGAGGTTTCGGCGGTGACGACCACGAAGCCGTGCATTTCCAGAAACTTCACCAGTGGCCGTCGCACCGAGACGTCGTCTTCGACCACCAGCACGAGCCGCGTCACATCCTTGGTCATAGTCGGGTGGCGCGACGTCCGTCCGGCGCGCGTGGCCTCAGTATAGCGGAAAGCCGCCGTAGTACAATCGTGGCTTCCCGCCGAGTGGGGCCCCTAGCTCAGTGGTAGAGCACGTGACTTTTAATCACGGTGTCCTGGGTTCGATCCCCAGGGGGCCCACCACATAATTACTTTATCTACAACAATTACAGTCAGCATCGTAAGTCGGCCAATTTCCGGAATTGCTCTGGGGTTACACCGGGGTTGCACTCGGCGACGAGTGTCTCAGGCATCTGACTGGGGTTACATTCGGCCACGGCTACCGATGCCACGCTCACCTCAAAATGGTCCACGTGGTCGTGGTCGCAATTGGTGCGCGGTGAGCCTCGGCGCTATCGAGAGTTCTCACTCCAATTTGGCCGTTGCCGCGACGGTATTCAGTTTTTGTCGGGCAGCCTCAATCAATAGCGCTGGCGGACGCCCAGGTACGGCAGACGCCGCAGAAGGCGCGAGATCGATAGGCCATCGCGTTGTCCGTGAGCAAGCGACGGACCTGCACGCCGTGTCGGCGACACCAGGGAGCGTTCGGCGCAAGAACGCCGCGCAGGCCGGGCGGCACCGGCCGGCACGACCTCGGCATAGGCCGATGACAGCGCAGCAGCGTGTCGGCGTCGCGATCGTGGCGATCTCGCGTAAGGCCGCACGGCCGACTCGATAGGCCCGCGCGGCTAGCCGTCGGCGATCGTCGTCGGTGAGAAGCAGTCGCTGGGTCTTCAGTTGGAGCCGCAGAAGACGGTTTTCTTGGATAGGTACGCCATCGCCAAAGTCATCGCGACAAACGCAACATCACGACCATTCCCGATTCGTTCCGCGCGCCGCACGTCTCCGAACCGCAGGTGTGACAGACTCTGGTCGTGAAACCGTGTCCGCCACCTGACGGATCGCACCTGTCGCCCGACCATCGTCCATTCCTTGCATCTGTTCTGCAGTTGCTCGCGGCGAACGGCTTCCTGCGGTCGAAGCTGAATCCGCTGCTCGCCGACATCGTGAAGGCGTTTCCTGGCGGGGACGCCGAACTTTCCGACTGGTGCGATGAGCTCGAACAGTGGGTGCGTTGGTATCGCGTCCCCGCCTATTGGCTGGGGTTTATCCTGCAGCTGGTGACGCAGGCTCGCGGGTCGATCTGGCACTTCCGTGCGTGCGCGTTGTATGCCGACGCACAAACGAGCTTCGCCGACGACTATGCGCTCTCGTCGCTCGAAGTGGCGTACACCGACTACGCTCGGAATCAGGGCGCGCTCGGCCCCGCATTTGCGCCGGTTCGCGACGCACTCGCACGGAGACTCCTCTTCTACTACACGCACTACTACACGTGGTCGCGGCCCTTCGAGTACATGGCAGGAAACCCATGCGCGGATCATCTCTACACAAGCCTGAGCCACGCGTGGCTCGAAGCTGACACGACAGACGACGATCAGCCGTTCGACGCGCGAAACGCAGAGGCCCTGTCGCGCATCGTGCGCGAGGCAGGCGGCGACGCCTTCGCGTTTCATCGCATTGTCGCAAGGCGTTTTCTCGGGCTGCTGCACGGCGGCCGCGGCCGGCACGATCTCGCCGCCGAGCACTATCACGACGCGCTCGAAGAAGCGCGCCGGGTGCAGCTCGACACCGAGATTGGGCACCTAACGCGTCTGCTCGGTGGCGCGCTGCGGGAATTGGGAGATCTCACGGAAGCGCGGCATCAGTTCGAGCAGGCGTTGGCGTACGAGCAGCTCCAGCCGGTGGCGATGTATACGATGTTCTGGCAGGCGCTGTCGGCCAGCGAGCTCGGAAACACGATCGTCCGCGCCGCGGGTCGGCCCGTCGTCGACACGGCGGTTGCCGCGGGACAAACGGCGGTCAGAATCGATCAGCCGCAAGTCGCTCTCGAGCCGGCGCTTCGGGCGTTTCGGGCTGCGCGGTCGCTCCTGAGCCGACACATGAGCGGGCAAGCACCGGTTCCCGTCGCGCGGGCCGGGAAGCAGGCGACGTTCCGCTCGTTCTCCACGAACGCCATTCAGGCGGCGGCGCTCAGTCAAAGCGTGTCCGACATCCTCGGAGAGGTCGAAGTCGCCGGTCCCCGTGGAGTGACGGAACTGGTGGCCGAGACGTCGGCCGTCGAGGAGATGAACTCCGATTCGCTCGCGGCGTTCCGCCGCAACCGCGCGATGTCCTACTCGACGCTCGAGTACAATGCCGGCCAGCTTCGAAGAGTACCTGTCGGATATTGTTGCGCACAGCGCGGAACGACGCGCGTACTTGAAGATGGTGGGGGCGATCACCGGACCAGTGGCGCAGGCGCTGTCGCCGGATCTCATCGTGCAGCGTGCGCTCAATCTGAAGCTGCCGCGCACGGTGTTCCTGCTCTTTCATGTCGGCGAGCGAATGAGCCAGGTCGTCATCCTCGACCTTGAATCGTCCACCGTCGCACCGTTCGCCGCAAAGTTCGGCGAACGTGATCTCAGAACGATTCACGAGGAGTATCTGGCCACTGCAGAGCAATCCCGAAACGCGCAGACTTGCGCTCGATGCGCTTGGCACACGTTACAACGAGCTTCTCGGACCGGTGTTGGAACGGCTGCTCCCGTTTTTGCCGGGCCGTCACCTGAAGATCTTTCCGCGCCTGCAGATGAACGGCGCGGCGCTCCACGCGCTCCGCTTCGAGGGAAAGTACCTGCTCGAGCATTGCGACGCGATCAGCTACGGCCAGACGCTTGGCCTGTTCCTCGAGAATCATGCGAGTCGCACGGCGCCGCCTCCGCCGGTTCGCGCGCCGCGCTTCGGATGGTGATGGGCGATGATGTGGGGTGGTACAGACCGGATTCTGCCGCGGGTTCGGACGGCGTACGGCGAGTCGTGCGTCGTGGACCAGGCCGGATCGTGGCCGCAGCTCGTCGACTCGCTGCGCCGGACGCCGGCGCGCGACACTGTCTTCGCGTGCCACGGCGAGTTCGATCCCGACAACCTCGACGGCAGCTGGCTGCGGCTGGCGCGTGGCCGCGAAGATGGCCAGGTGCTGTTCTCGCGGGTGTTCGCTGACCTCGATTTGTCCAGCTGCCGGAGCGTAATGATGGGCGCCTGCGACAGCGGACTCGCGCGCGCCGAGGTCGGGGCGGAGTAAATCGGCCTGCCGAGCGCGATGCTGTCGTCGGGCGTCCGGTATGTGGTGGGCGCGCTCTGGACGATTCCGGAGCTGGCAACTGCGGTCCTCGTGGATCACTACCTGAAAATCATCAGCAATCCGTCGGCAGGCGTCTGCCGCGCGCTCTGCGACGCGCAGCGAATCGTCATGCGGCTGACGCGCGATGCGCTCGTCGACTGGATTCAGGAGGTCGTGTCCCCGGGAGCCGAGCTCGACGATCTGATGACAAGGATTCTGGGCTTGCCGCCCCAACCGTTTGCGCATCCTTATTACTGGGCCGGGCTGCACGTCGTCGGCGACGTGTGACGCGGCGAGTGGAGTCTCACGATGACCCTTAACGGCACGGAACGCTCGATTGCGGTAATACTGGCGGCGCTGGAGGCCGCTGTCGCGGCGGGCGATAGCGAGGGCCTTGCAACTGGAAGAGGAGATGGCGCGTCGGCTGCGCATGGAAGCGGAGGAGCGGGAGACCCTGGAGCGCCGGGTGCGCGAGCTTGTCGAGCGCCTCGACGTCGACCGCGAGCAGATTGTTCCCCGGTGAAGACGCTGACGCTCGACGGCGAGCTGAGCGCCGGCACGCCGACGTCTGACGGCGTGGTGGTCCCGGTGTGGTTCGGGACGAATCGCAAGCCGAATCTCGACCAGTCGGGGCTTCACCGGCAATCGGTACGATCGCACCACTTACGGACGGGCCGACGTGTCGGTACCGAGAGCGCATCGCTTCGGCGAGAGCGGGTCGTCGTTCTGGAAGCGACTGCGGCGGCTGATCTCCGCGACGATCAGCTGCGCGTCACGCACGTCGAGCCGCAATCGAAGAGCGACGCCTTCGCGGCCATCAGGGCCACCGTCGACGCGGCCCGGACGGACACGCCGGAACCGCAGGCCCTCGTCTTCATCCACGGATTCCGAAATAGCTTTGAAGAGGCCGCAATCCGTGCGGCGCAAATCAGCTACGACCTGAAGGTGCCGGGCCCGACGGCGTTCTTCAACTGGCCGTCGCGCGGCACCGTCCATGCCTACACCGTGGACGAGGCGACGATCGAGGCGAGCGAGGACGCCATCACGGAATTCCTGCTGGATTTCCCACGGCGAACTGCGGGACGCAACACGTGCACGTCATCGCCCACAGCATGGGCAATCGCGGGTTCCTGCGCGCGCTGCAGCGGATTGCGGCCGACGCTCAGACACGCGGTTGCTTGAAGTTCTCCCAGATCTTCCTCGCCGCGCCCGACGTGGATCGCGATCTCTTCCTGGATCTTGCCCACCTCTATCCCGAACACGCGGCGCGGACAGACGATCTATGCGTTGCATCGCGATCTGGCGGTGGACGGTTCGTCCAGGGTGCACGATGCGCCGCGGGCCGGGCGCTTCCTTCCGTTCACCATTGCCGCCGGCATCGATACCATCGCCGTTCCGAACTTCAACGTCGATCTACTAGGGCACTCGTATTTTGCGCAGGCCGAAGCACTCCTGCACGACATGTACCAGCCTAATTAGGCACAATCAGAATCCTGGTAAGCGGCAGCGGATGACGTCGCTGATCGAGAGCGGTCAGACACTCTGGTCGCTGATGCGCTAAAGGAATCCTCCTGGCCGCAATGTCTCGTCCCTCACGCCTTGAATTAAATCGCCGGCACCCAAATCGAAACCCTCGCATCGCTTTTCACTGAATCCTGGAACATCGCTGCCTCCACCCGGCCAACTTATAGTTGAGATGCGGCGATAATTCCCAGCCTGAAAATCTGCTGGCAACTGACCCTACACGCGGAATGCCAAGACTGCCGGATGCGTCGTGGGTAGCAGCTCAGCCAGCCCCAGCTCCGTGTCGTGCGTCGCGGTCACAACATCGGGCCGACATCTGGCGCCAGTTACGGCGGCTGTGGTCCTCAATAATTCCGAACGGCCACAATCGCCATCGGCCATGGAGGGACGCGACCCTCACAGTGATCAGATTTCACTGACTTCCTGAAATTTCTGAGTTTCTGTGAAACGCTTCCCGCCGGCCTTCACTAACTTCACAAGGATTGCATGGTGGCCATTGGGCGGGAGCAACAATACTGTATGGTAAACGGTTGCCAGAATCTGCTGAACCTCACTGTGACGCTGCAGGTCACCGAAGATCTGGTGACGTGGGGCAACAAGGGATTCTCACTGCAGCTGAATTCCTATCCGCAGCCCGGGCAAACGTGCCAGGGCGAGCCGCTCGACTGGTTCCAGTACATCATCTATGTTCTCGATGGCCAACTCAGCTGGGAGATACAGTATTGGGCCAACGCGAAGAGCTACTCGGACACCATGCGGTGGCCGCCGGGGTATGCCCAAATCCGCCAAATACGTCACCGTGGCTGCCCTGTATATCCAACGACTACATGCTCACTTCGTTCGGGTCGGCGCCGTCAAGCCAGATTCCGGCTGGCTCGGTCATGCAGATTCAGCTGACAAACGACGCGAACGGCAATGTCACCCACGCCACCTTCACGGTCACGGACCCCAAGGGTCACGCTTCCGT
>CAVUZL010000011.1:0-1104997 GCA_963745875.1 uncultured Acidobacteriota bacterium | reverse complement strand
CAGCCTGCTGGTTTGTCCCCGACGCGTGGATGGTCGACGCGTAGGTGTTGACCAGCCAGGCGATTTTGCCACCGGCCCCGTCCAGGTTGTAGGCGTCGAACGCGCCCTCGAGATCCTTCGTCCCGAAGTGCCAGTTCTTCGACACGCGGAAGTCGAGCTGGTTGCGCGCGTCGAGACGATGCGAGCCGAGCGGCTCGACGTTCACCGCCGCAGTGCCGCCGGCAGTCAGCGGAATTCCGGTCACCTGACGCGTGTAGGCGATGCCGCTCATGCTGATCAAGTTCGCGGCCAGCATTACATCGTGAAACGGCAGAATGTAGCTGCCGGTCAGCTTGAAGATGTAGGGATGGTCGCCGGTCTGTGAAGTACCAAGGCCGGTCGCGCTGGTCACCGGACCGGACACGTTCAGCAGACTGTTCGGCCGTGATGTTTACGCTCAGGTCCTCGATCTTGGTCTTCGCCAACGTCAGGCCCGCCAGCATCTGCCAGCGATTCGACATCCGCTTGGTCGCCGTGATCTCAACACCGTTGTAAGACTGCTTCGACGTCGGGTCGTTGGTGATCAGCGTCAGGTTTGTTGAAGACAGGCGGTTGTAATACGAGATCGTCGTGTCGTCTGCCGTGCCGGCGACGCCGTCCGGTCCGTTGTCAGGACGCGTCGACAGCGTCGTCGCATACGGCGACGCCGGGTTGGACGTAGCCGTGGGGTAACGCTCGCTGCTTTTGAGGGCGACGTGGCGGAACAGCAGGTGCGGTGATGCGGAGAGGCTCGAAACATCCGCCGGCATTGCCGACCGCTCTGTCGTTACCACGACGGGAGCGCTGTCCGTTCGCCAAACTCCGGTGACGATGCCAAATGCAACAGCAGCGACAGCCAGAGCGGCGATGGCGGCGGCCACCTGCGCTGCCCGGCCCGCCGAGCCGACCGTCGCGGACTCCGGGTTCCTTTTGCGGCGATTGAGAACCGTGGTGACGCCAGCCGCTGTTGCGGGCGTGAGGATCAGTAAGTAGCTGATGTAGAGGCCGTAGAGTCCATCCGGCCCGTAGGGTTCGGTCGCCGTTTCAATCGGCTCGCTCCACGGCAGCAGCCGCGATTCCGCGGCCTTGTGAACGGCGTAGAGTGCCACTTCGGCGAGAAACACCAGAGAGCACGCGCGCGCCGCTTTCAACAGCGCCTCGCGCGAGAGGCGACGCGCGATCGGAGCAACGAGCACGGCAATCGCGACCGCCGATGCGGCACCCATGCAAATCGCGCTGGTCGCCTCGAACGAGCCAAGCGCCAGCGCGGCCGTCAGCACCGCGAAGATCAGCATCGTCTGACGGATGATGACGATCGACGTCAACGCTATCGCCGCTGGTATCGCAGCGTTCGGACCTGCGACGTCTGACGGCGATTGGCGTCCACTCCACGCGATTCGTGCGAACCACGCTGCGGGTAACAGCGCAGCTACTGCGAATCCGAACTCCAAAAGTGATTGTCGGGGACTGCTCTGAAACACGAAACCGGCGGCGATCGTCGCCGGTACGGCTGCGACCATGCCCCAGCGGACTCCGCGGATCTCCTGGCTGTTGTGATTGCGATCTGCCCAGGCGAGATACAGAGCGACTGGAACGAACGCCTGAAGTCCCTCGGACAGCGACCGCCAGAAGAGCGGATTCATTCCTGCAGCGATGCCAACAGCTCTTTCGCGTGCGGCGCATCATCGAAGGTGGGCTGCAGACTGAGCGCCTGCTGCAGCGCCTGGCGCGCGTGGCCGGCATCGCCTTCGCCCGCGTAGGCGAGACCGAGATGGTACTGATACGTCGCGTTCACCGGATCCTTGGCGACACTGAGCTTCAGGCTGTTGATCGCGAGGCCGGTGAGATTTTTCTTGAAGTAAACGAACCCGAGCGTGTCGTTGACTTCCGGAAGATCTGGCAGATGCTGCTGGGCCGTCTTCGCGAGTTGCAGCGCGATGTCGAGATTGCCTCCGGTCGTCGCGTACATCCAGGCCAGGTTGTTGGCGGCGACGGCCGCCTCCGGATCGATCCGCAGCGCGCGCTCGAATTGTTCGCGCGCCGATTTCTGATCGCCTTGCGCCTGGTCGATCATGCCGAGCATCGTCGGCGCAACGATCGACTTTGGAGAACGCTCGGCCAGTCTCTGATACTCGGTGCGAGCTTCGGGCAGCCGCTTCTGCATTGTGTACAACTGGCCCAGCCCGCCGTATGCGGCGAGATTGCTGCTGTCTAGATCGAGAGCATGGCGAAGGAAACGTTCGGCGCCTGCCAGATCTCCGGTCGCTGCGTAGGTGCGCGCAGCCGCAGTTAGCAAGGGGGCGGTCGGCTCAGTGGCGATTCTGGCGTCTACGCGTGCCTTGGCGCGCACATAGTCTTTTGCCTGAAGATCGAGCGCCAGCAGCCCGTCGAGCGCCTCGAGATTGTCCGGCTGGAGTTGAAGCGCTTGCTCGAAGGCTGCGCGCGCTCCAGCGTAGTCGTGCCGGCGACCGAGCAGCATGCCCATTTCGGTTCGCACGACTGCAGAGGACGGAAACCTCGCCGAGAGCTGCTTCAATTCAACCGCGGCGCGATCGAGTTCGCCACGACGCAGCAATCCTCTCGTATAAACCAGCTGGGCGTTCGCATTGGTCGGTTCGTTCGACAGCGCTTCCGCGGCGAGAACCACAGACGCTTCCGATCGGCCGGCCGCCAGGTGCAGTTGAGCCAACGCAATCTTCGCCGCGGTGGCGCGCGGGTTGAGCCGCAACGCTTCCTCGAACGCCTGGACTGCCTCGTCTGACAGTTTGCGCGCCGCCTGCACGCGGCCCAAAACGAAGAATGCCGACGTCGAGCTCTGATGCTGCTCGGTCGCCGCCTTCGCGCTGACGAACGCCTCGTCTGCTTTTCCTTCCGACAAGAGAATCGCACTCTTGAGGAGCAGGGCGTCGAGATTCGTTTGATCCTTTTCGAGCACTGTCGCCAGGCGCTTGAAAGCCTGGTCCGTCTGCCCGTGCTTGTAGTCGAGCGCAGCGAGATCGAGGTTGGCGGCTGAAGACCAGCGTGCATCGGTCAGTAACGGAAGCAACAGACCTCGTGCGGCTTCCTCGTTCTGCATGGCGATGTAGTACTCGCCCAGGGACAGCGCCGATTCAGGCGTTTTGGTCACCTCGAAGATGGTTCGGAGCGGCTGCTCGGCATCGGCTGGGCGCTTGCTCGACAGATAGAAGCCGGCCAGGGCCCGGTTCGTCGTGACGTTCTTCGGCGCCATCGTCAACGCCTTGTTCAACGACTCCTCGGCCGCCCCGTTTTGACCGGTTGTCCAGTAGAAATTCCCGAGTGCCAGAGTGGCGCCGACCGAGTCCGGTTCCATCGCGACGGCCTTCTTGAACGCCTGCTCAGCGGCGTCACGTTTGCCACGACCGAGTTCGAGGGCTCCAAGCGCCGAGTAAGTCGAACCCCGTGTCGGATCCACGCGCAGCGCGTCCTCGGCTTGCTCAACGGCGGCATCGACGTTCTTCAGTCCAGCCAGAGCATTGGCGGCGAGGATCTGAGCCTCGACGTTCCGTCCATCGATTGCCAGGGCTTTCGTGGCGCGGCCTCGCGCGTCGTCGAAGCTGCCCGCGACCAGAAGCAGATTGCCAACTCTGACCTGCAAGTTCGCATCGTTCGGGGCCAGGTCCGCGGCACGTACATATTCGGCGACGGCAGTCCGAACGTCCCTGTTCTTGAGCGACACCTCGCCCAGCTTCTCGTGCGCCTCACGCGAGAGCGGATCGCGTTGGATGGCGTTCCGGTACTCGATGACCGCTTCGCTGTATTTTCCCGCCGCGGCAAATCGGTTCCCACTCTCGAGGAACTTCCGACTGGCAACCTGAGGATCCTGATGACAGGCGCCGAGCAGGGCAACGGTGGCTACGATAAACGTGACGTAAAGCCGGTTTTCGCTGTGCATTGACAGGTCTAGGAAGAGCAAGCTGCTGTCCGCGAGTAAACGGGGCGTGTCTAAGCAGACAACCTACATCAAATGAGATGTTTACCTGACGTCGTGCGGTTTATCAGTACCAATAGCCGACACGATTGTTTACTTATCGGATGACTTTTGTCACGTTTCTTGAGCCTGGCGGCTCCGATGTGGCGGACATTTCGAGGAAGTACAAGAAAAGGGACCTGAGAGGCTCAGGTCCCTTTGGTCGAGCGAAGCGGAACGTCGTCCGGGCTAGATCGCAGTTTGGTTCAGCGGAGCCTGCCGACGACGAAACAGGTAAAGAGCAACCAGACCCGTACCGAGCAGAAGGACGCTGCCGGGTTCGGGAACGCTGCGAACGGCGATGAATTCCTGCGGCAACGAGCCGTTGCAGCCACTCAGGCAAGCGGTCGGCGTCAGGATGACAACGTTCAGATACTGGCTGGCGTTGAAACTCGCGGCCGTTACGGCCGCCTGTGCGGCGTCCAGCCACGCCTGCGCGGTATCGCGATTGGCACTGCCGATGACACCCAGAGAGTCTAGGGCGTTAACGTCTTTTGTGGGTGCGAAGACTTGCCAGAGCGCGTACTGGATGTCTCCGATGCAGTTCACGCCTGCCGGTGCAGATGTTCAGCGTCGGATTCAGCATCTGCGTCGCCAGCCAGGCGACCTCGTCGTATTTCTGGATGCTGCCGGCCGTGCCGTCGAACTTTGCCGGGCTTGCCGCCGGGTTCGAGTCCGAGAGGCCCGCGAAGGTGGAGACTGCTGCCGTCCAGGACTCGCCAATGTAGGTATCCGACACGAAGTCGTCGCAAATTACCTGGAACAGGCCGCCCGCACTGTCCTGGACTGTGTAAGGCCCGATGTAGACTCCGCCCAAGTGCGTTGTTCAAGCCGATCCCGGTCATCGTCAAGTTAACGTCGGTCGCCTCAGCCTTCGGCGCCGCGTACAGCGAAATCACCGTGAGCAGACCGACCGTCAGAAATTTTCTCAACACTGCCTCCAGCAAAACGGGCGTATGTAAACGCCGTGTTGCCCATACTGAAGCAAGAGACAGGCCCCAATCGGAATCCCGCGATTTCTGCCGATATTCAGAGAATGTTGCACGTTTTGGCGCCCAGCAGTCTCCTCGCGGGCAGACATTCCTCTTCGCCCGCCGATCCCGGTCCCGGATTCCGTACTTCATCTGGTCGGTCGCCACGCGAACCCCTGGGCAATCGCTGATAGGATCCGGAACCATCCAGTGACTCTTCGCCAGACATCTTGGGTCGGTCCCCTCTTCATCTGTGTCGGCGTCGCTCGTCGTAACCGCCTGCGGCGGCACGACATCCGCGCCGCCGACACAACCTCCCATCGTCGTGAACGGCACCGAGCACTTTGCCTGGGACCAGTCGACCGCAATCAGCGGAGGCGACATCAACCAGTACCAGTTTGTCGCCTATCTGGACGATGGAGCTGTGGTCCAGCCGCTTCCCGATGCGGCCTGCCGCGCTGCCGGCGGTGCCGTCGACTTTCAGTGCGACGCTCGACTCCCGCCCATGGCCGCCGGCGAGCACAGGCTGAGCGTCGCGGCCGCGATACTGTCGAACGGCGACCGCCTCGAGGGTCCTCGATCGACGCCGCTCAGTCTTCTGGTCGTTCCGCTGGCCGTCCCCGTCGATTCAGTCGCGCGTGCTCCTTCCGCGACAACGTTTACGACCGGCGACGGCGTCTCATTGCAGGTGGAAACGCTCGCGACTGGATTGGACGCCCCATCGAGCCTTGCCCGAACGCCGGACGGACGAGTCTTCATCGCCGAACGCTCCGGCTACGTGCGAGTGTGGCAGGACGGTTCGATTCTTGCGCAGCCTGCTTTCCACTCAGAAGACGCGGCCATCGGAACCAACGCGGGCCTGGTCGGGATCACTCTCGCTCCCGATTTCGCGCAGAGCCGGCAATTGTACCTGGCGTACACCGCCCGATCGGGCGGGGCTTTTGTCAACCGTGTCGTGCGATTCCGCGAGGTGGGAAATATCCTCGGAGAAGCCGCGACTATTCTCGAAGATCCGGTCGACCGGCGACCGGCGCGAACGCCGCACATCGCGTTTGGGCCTGATGGAAAGCTCTATGTGGCGTTTCAGAACGATCCTCGCGGCCCGCGGGATGTCGGCGGCTATCTGGGGAAGTTACTTCGCTTGAATCGGGACGGGACGACGCCTCGCGACAATGCCGGATCCTCGCCAGCGGTAAGCGGAGACGATGGCGTGACCGCGGCCTTCGACTGGCAACCGGCGACGGATGCACGCTGGGACATCGTTCGCGGGCCGAGCGGTCAGGCCACGGTGAGGCGCGCGGGAAATCGAATGACCTCCGGCGGCGTCAATCTCGACCCCGCCATCGACGCATCCGGCGCCACGTTCTACCGAGGCGACGCGATTCCTCAGTTCAAAGGCGATCTGTTCGTCTCGGCGTTCGACGGAGAGCAGATGACGCGTCTGCGCGTTGATTCCGCCAATGCCGGGCGCGTTGTCCCCATCGAATCGCTCCTCGTGCACGTCGTCGGCCGCCTTGCGGACGTTGTTGAAGGCGCCGACGGGGCGCTTTACTTCTGCACTAGCAATAAAGGCGCGTCGGGCCCCGCGTCGATCGATGACCGCCTGGCGCGTATCGTCGCCGTTCCTCCAAAATGAACCCAACCTGCTGAAGTCGGGACAGCCTCGGATAGTCGCCCATTTGTTCGCTGAGAAGGAGACTCTGCGGCGCGAGCGGCGATATTCCCAGTCGGTTTCTGGCACCCACCTTGCCTTCACCTCGGCATGGCCGAGACACCTGCCAGTTCCGTAATCGTCACCTACAGCCCACAGTCGTCGGTGGCGTACTTCCTAAAGGGTGTACTCGAGTGCGCGGGATTGACTGTGAGCGCAGCTGCGTCTGACGTGGACGAGCTCGAGACCTGTGTCCAACGCCGCCGCCCGGACGGGATCGTCTACGACGTGAGCTTCCCGTTCCGCGAAAACTGGCAAAAGTTGCAAGAAGTCCGTGGTCTACCGTCATTACGAGATCTGCCGATTGTGATCACGACGAGCGAGGCTCGTGAACTGTTTCGAGTGACCGGCTGTTCGTCCGCTATCGAACTTTTCGCCCGACCAAACGACGTTGCCCCGTTCCGGCAGGCGCTGCTGGGCGCAATCAGGGCCATTCCGAAGGATCATGCTGCGTGACCAAGACTGAAGCTTCACTTCTTAACCGCATCCTGTCGAAACAGGCTCGCATCGGCGTCATCGGCCTCGGCTACGTTGGACTCCCGCTGGCGGTGGAATTCGCGCTCGCTGGCTTCCACGTGACCGGTTTCGACGTCGATCGCCGCAAAATCGACGCGATCAATTCGGGCCACTCCTACATCCCTGACGTCCTGCAGGAGGAGCTGGCGCGGGTCGTGAAGTCCGGCCATCTTCGCGCCACGACCGACAGCGCGGAACTCGCGAACATGGATGTCGCTGACATCTGCGTGCCGACGCCGCTGCGCAAGACCAAGGATCCGGACCTGTCCTACGTCGTGCAGGCGCTCGAAGGCGTTGCGGCGCACTTGCACACCGGCCAGCTGGTCGTGCTCGAGTCGACCACCTACCCGGGGACCACCGACGAAGTTGCATTGCCGATGCTCGAGGGCGATGGACTGAAAGTGGATGTCGATTTCTTCCTCGCATTCTCTCCGGAACGCGTCGACCCGGGCAACCCAACCTACACGACCAAGAACATCCCGAAGATCGTCGGCGGCCACGGTCCCGCAAGCACCGAAGTGGCGGCCGCGCTGTATTCGCAGGTTGTCTCGAAAGTGATTTCGGTCACCTCGACGCGAGTGGCCGAGATGGTCAAGCTGCTCGAGAACACGTTCCGCGCGGTCAACATCGGGCTCGTGAACGAAATCGCGCAGATGTGCCACAAGATGGACATCGACGTGTGGGAAGTGATCGACGCGGCGAAGACCAAGCCGTTTCGGCTTCATGCCGTTCTATCCGGGCCCTGGCCTTGGCGGCCACTGCATTCCGATCGATCCGTTCTACCTGTCGTGGAAGGCTCGGCAGAGTGGGTTCGAGTGCCGCTTCATCGAGCTCGCCGGTCAAGTCAACGGCTCGATGCCCGACTATGTGGTCGAGCGCGTTGGCGAAGCGCTCAACGATTCGCGAAAAGCGATCAACGGCTCGCGGGTTCACGTCTACGGCGTGGCCTACAAGAAAGACGTCTCGGACATGCGCGAGTCGCCTGCCCTGGACATCATCGAGCTCCTGTCGCGTCGTGGCGCCGAGATTTCGTATAGCGACCCACATGTGCCGACGCTTGACCATGCTGGTCATAAATACGAGGCGGTCACCGAGAGGGCGGCACTCAATAGCCGGCCTGATTGCGTGGTGATTTGCACCGAGCATTCGGCGTTCGACTGGCAGGGCCTGGTGAACAGCGGCGTGACGATCGTCGACACGCGTAACGCGCTGCGCGGCTTCTCGGCGCCGACGATCGTCAGGCTGTCCGGACGAGCGGGATTGGTTCCGGCGGCCGTCTAGAGCCCGGCGCGACGTTGAATGCAGAGCACGCAGAGTTCGCCGAGTACCAAATCTGGTAAGGCGGTAATTCCTCCGCGAGTTCTGCGGTCTCTGCGTTGATCGTGCTCGAGGGTCTGATCGAAATGGACTTGACAGGCGCGGCGGGGCGATCTCGAAGAAGTCAGGTGGGTGTGAACCCACCTGACTCCTATCTAACCTAAATCACTCTCTTCAGAACTTGAACGCGACCGAGAACCGCGCGATTCTCGGCGCCAGCACCGACGCCGGCGAGCCGAACTGCGCGAGCACGTTCTTGGTACCCGTCGGAACCCCGCCCTGCAGGAACGTCAGCGTGCCGCTGCCCGTTCGCACGTCGTAAATGTTGTTGCTGTTGAACAGGTTGTAAATGTCGAACGCGCCTTCGAGATCCTTGGTCCCGAAGTGCCAGTTCTTGGAGACCCGGAAGTCGAGCTGGTTGCGCGGAGACAGGCGCTCCGAACCGAGCGGCTGGACGTTCACCGCCGCGGTGCCGCCGGCCGTCAGCGGAATGCCGGTCACCTGACGCGTATAGGCGATGCCGCTCATGCTGATCAGATTCGCGGCCAGCATGACGTCGTGAAACGGCAGGATGTAGCTGCCGGTCAGCTTGAAGATGTACGGATGATCGCCGGTCTGCGAAGTGCCAAGGCCGGTCGCGCTGGTCACCGGACCGGACACGTTGAGCAGACTGTTCGGCGTGATGTTCACGCTCAGATCCTCGATCTTGGTCTTCGCCAACGTCAGGCCCGCCAGCATCTGCCAGCGGTTCGACATCCGCTTGGTTGCGGTGATTTCAACACCGTTGTAACTCTGGATCGCCGTCGGATCGTTGGTGATGACCGTTTGGTTCGTCGCCGACAGCCGGTTGTAGTACGAAATCGTCGTGTCGTCGGCCGTGCCAGGGACACCGTCCGGTCCGTTGTCAGGGCGCGTCGACAGCGTCGTCGCAAACGGGAATGCCGGGTTGAACGTCGCCGTCGGGTAGCGCTCGCTGCGATACGAGTAGACCACGCTCAGCTTCAGCGCCTGACCCAGATCTCGATCGATGCCGACCGCGTACTCGTTCGTGTACGGGCGGCGGTAGTTCGGGTCAATCGTGGTCGTGGTTCCCGAGGTGACGACCGGCGTGCCGGTCTGCTCTCCCGGCTGGAAGATCAGATCGTGGTTCGCGTCGTTCCACCCGTAGGTCGCCTGGAAGGTCGCGTTCGGGTTCACCGAGTCGAGCGGCGTGCCGGTCGTCGGCAGCACGTAGTAGTAACGGGCGGCCGAAGCTTTCAGCGCCGTCTTGCCGTCGCCGGTGAGATCGAACGCCGCGCTGACGCGCGGACCCGTGTTGTTCCAGCTGATGACGGGGGTCTGCGCCAGCGTGCGCGGCACGTTCTGGAATGCGGGAATGCCGAGCGCGGTCCATTGCGTCGCCGGGCTCGACTGCGCCGGCAGGTAACCCACCAGGTGTTCGTAGCGGATGCCGGCGGTGACCGTCAGGCGGTTGATGGAATAGCTGTCCTGGATGAACAGGGCAGTGTTGTTGATCGTGCTGGCGGTGTCGAACGGCGTCGCATACAGCGTGACGTTCTGCGCCAGACCCGTCTGACTGTTCCAGTTGGTCGTCACGTCGCCGTTGCGGGTCGTGACGACCGTGCCCGGCGCGTGGGTCGAATCGAAGCCAAACTTGAACTCGTGGCGCCCGCCGAGCGCATGGTCGATGTAGTACTGCGCGGTGGCGTTGCCCTGCAGACGCGGACGTTCGCGGACGGTGTTCGCCGTATAAGCGCCGGTGATGATGCCTGTCGCGTTGTCGGTCAGCGACTGCGCCGTGGCGTTCACGTAGGTCGGGAACAGAATCGTGTTGTATCCCAGACGCGCGTCGATGAACAGGTTCTTCGCAGGAATGGTGTTCCAGAGCAACTGATACACGTTGAACCGATCCTGCTCGTTGCTCGTAGAATCCTGGACCAGCGTGGTCGTCGGCGAATTGAGGAACCGGTTCGGCTTGGCGTACGCCTGATGTGAATAGAAACCGGTGATCTTGTTGTTCTGATTCAGCTGATATGTGAGGTTCAGCAGAATCGAGTCGATGTTCGTCTGGTCGAGCACGCTGGTCGAGAACGCCGCAGGCACGTTGACGTGCACGCGCCAGTCGCGAGCCGACGCGAACAACCGCAGCTTGTTCGCGATGAGGGGGCCGCCGGCGTTGAAATCGAGGTCCGACACGAAGTTGACCGAGTTGTTGTTGGGCGCGAAACCGTACTGCAGCAGATTCGCGTCGATATTCTCCGACTGCGTGCCGCTGCCTTCCCAGGCGACGGTTGTCTTGCCGGCCCACTTGTTGCCGCCGCTCTTGGTCACCATGTTCAGGAACACGCCCCCGGTCGGCACGGTGATGTCGTGCGCGCCGGTCGAAACCTGGATGTCGTCGAACGCATCGAAGTCGTAGTAGTAACCCGCGGCGCCGATGGCGCTGGGATCACCGACGTTGATGCCGTTCAGATACTGCGAGTTCTGTCCACTCGTCGTGCCGCGGGCGGTATAGGTTCCCTGTAGACCGCCCGACGTGCCGCCGACGTCCGGGCGCGTGATCAGCAGGCTCGGCACTTTGTATTCGACCAGCGCCCAGATATCGCGTCCACCCGGCGTGGACTGAATCAGCTGCTCGCTCAGGTTGACGGCCACGTTCGCGCTCGTGGTATCGACCGTCGGCGAGGCACCGGTGACGGTGATCGTTTCGGCGACCGAGGCGATCTTCATCGCCAGTTCCACCGGCGTCGTCTGCCCGACGAGGACGACGATGTTTTCGCGGACGATGGTTGCAAAGCCACTGAGCTCGACTTTGACGGTGTAGGTGCCGGACACGAGTGACGGAAAGCGATAGGCGCCGCCTGCGTCGGTGACGCCGGTCATCGTGCCCGCGACCAGCACCGGGCTGCTGATCGTGACCGCCACGCCCGGCGTCGCGCCGCCCTGATCGTCGGTCGTTCTGACGAGAATACTTCCCGTTTGGACCTGAGCCATCGCCGGCGCTGCGACGCCGATGGCGGCGAGCAGTGCGATGAACCTGAACAGTTGTCTCATGGACTTCTCCTGATGTCGGAACGTAGACGAATGCCGCGTCAGGACAGATCCCTCGGCCGATCGATCTGTCGTGACGAAAATGAAGATGGGAGTCTATCAGCGAGCGGCCGTGCGTTCGCAGTCGACTGAATAAAAAATCATTAAATCGCACCACCGTTCGTAAAGTTGGATCGCGATCGTCCGGTATACTGGCTGAAATTTTTCTGCGAGTTTTTATGAAAAAATTCCTGACGCTTGGCGCCGTGCTTTGCCTGGTCCTGGTTTGGGCGTTCGCTCCGCGCGCAGCGTCGCTACAGTCCGTTGGTGCGCGTCCGTTGACGATCGACACACTCATCGATATCCGCCATCCGTCCAACCCGGTCTGGTCGCCCGACGGCAGACACGTTGCGTTTTTGTCGGAACGGGCCGGGATCGGCAACATTTTTGTGGCTGATGTCGGCCGCTCGTCCGCGACTGGCAGCGCGCGAGCGCTGACGAACTATCCCGACGGTCAGGGCGCCGGATTTTTCTGGAGCCATGACAGCCAGCGTATCTATTTCAGTCGCGAAGGCGATCTCTGGCAGGTCGCGCTCACCGGTGGCGCACCGACCGCCGTCTGGTCCACGCCCCAGGCTGAGTCGGGCATCGTTCTCTCGCCGGACGGTGCCCGCGTCGCATTCGTCCGTTCCGCGACCGCGCCCGCGGCAGGTGCGACACCGACCGGACGGAGCGGACGAGGTGGTGGCGGCGCCGGCGGACAGTTGATGATCCGCACGCTCGCGGACGGAAAAGAATCGCTGGTGGTTCGTGCCGACAACCACGCAATCGGCAATCTGAGTTGGGCTCCGGATGGGAAGGCGATCGTCTTCAGCGACGGCGCGAGAACGATTCGTCACGAGCAGACACCCGCGTACTCCGGCTCGAAGATCATCTACACCATCAGCGAAAACGTTCAGGGCGAGACGGCGGTGATCGCCGCCGATGGCACCGGGCTCAAGACGCTCGGCGCAGGGTTCGGCGGCGGCGGACGACGATGGCTCGACCCGACGCACTTCGTGTTCGACCGCACCTCACCGGACTTCAAGCGGCGAACGATTTACGTCGGCGATCTCGCCGGCGGCGAGCCGAAGATGCTGCACGAAGACGTCGAGGAGAAATTCTGGAGCATTACCGGTGACGCCAATCCCGGTGGTCAACCGTCGCCCGACGGGAAGTGGATTCTGTTCCTGAGCGACAAGGACGGCTGGGATCATCTGTACGTGATGGCCGCGTCCGGCGGCGCGGCGGCGCAGATCACTCAGGGGAAGTTCGAGGCATGGCGGCCGCAGTGGTCACCCGACGGCACGCGCATCGCGTTCGACGCCAATTCGGAAGGCAAGTACGGCGATCGGCAGATCTACGTCGCGACACTCGCCGAAAAAAGCGGGCCACCGGTGCACTGGAGAGTCGTGCCCGTGACATCAGGTCGGGGAACGAACATCGCGCCGCAGTGGTCGCCGGACGGCACGCGTCTGGTCTACCAGCACACCGATCCGCACAACTCAGCCGATCTCTGGGTCGTTGACGTCAGCCGGGCGACGCCCACGCTCGACGCCACCGGGACAGAACGCTTGCCGCCGCCGCCCACGCCCACGCGCCTCTCTGATTCGATGCCCGCGTCCATCGATCGTTCGGCGTTTGTCGAGCCTGAATCGGTCAGCTACAAAGGCCCGGACGGTCAGACGGTGCCGGCGTGGCTGTTCGTGCCGAAAGGGCTCGATCGCACGAAGAAGCATCCGGCGATCGTGTGGATTCACGGCGACGGCGTGAACCAGGGCTACGACGGCTGGCACGTCCAGCGGAACTACGCGGTCTACTACAGCTTCCATCAATACCTGCTGCAGAAGGGCTACGTCGTGATCATGCCCGACTACCGCGGCAGCATCGGCTACGGAAAGGCGTGGCGCGAAGGCGTCTACATGGACGTCGGCGGCAAGGACGCCAAGGACGCCTGGATGGTCACCAACTATCTGAAGACGCTGCCCTACGTGGACATGGATCGGGTCGGCGTCTGGGGCCTCAGCTACGGCGGCTTCTTCACGCTGATCGCCGTGACCGATCAACCGAAACTGTTCCGCGCCGCCGTGGACGTCGCCGGCGTCGCCGACTACGCGATGTATTACGAGGATCCGTATCACGGTGGGTGGACAGCGAGCCGCATCGGCACGCCCGAGCAGAACCCGTCGGTCTACGCGAACGCGTCACCGCTGTCGCACATGGACAAGCTCGAACGTCCGCTGCTGGTGCTGCACGGGACCTCTGACGTGAACGTGCCGTATCTCCACTCGGTTCGTCTGCTCGACAAACTGATGAAGGAAGGGAAGGGCGAGCTCGTCACTTTCATGACCTACCCAGGCGAGTTCCACTACTTCACCCGCGAGCACGTCCTGCGCGATGCGTGGCACCGGGTGGAGGACTTCTTCGCCGCGAATCTGAAACCGGGGCCTGTAGCGAGCCACTGATAAAAGCTTCATCACGAAACCACGAAGGGCACGAAGTTCACGAAAGCTCTTTCTGTACGAGATGACCGGCGTGTTTCGTGATCTTCGTGATCTTCGTGTCTTCGTGATAAGTGGCTCGCGGGTCGTACTATACTGGGCGCATGCGTAGCGCCCCCGCATGCCTCGTCGCCCTGGCGATCGCGGTGCCCGCGTTCGCTCAAACAAAACCGCCGGTCAAGAAAGCACCACCGGCTCCGCCACCCGCGGCGCTCAAGAAAGTAGCGCCGGACATGACCTGTCCGACCCCGCTCGGCCTCGGCGTCAAGACCAAGATTGCCTTTTGCGAGGTGGTGGCCGGGACCGATCCGGCCGCCGGCGTCATCATCCGCATCCCGCCGCACAAGGGCCCTGCGACGCTGACCTTCGATCTGCACAACCTGCATCTCTATTCGGAGGAGCAGATCAAGGCCAAGCGCGCTTACGCCAAATACATGGCCACGATCGGCGCGCTGACGCTGGACAACACGCTGATCAGCAGGGCAGTCGTGGAAAGCGAATTCCGCACCGCGAACGATCTCGTCGATCGAGTCGGCGGCGGCGCCGGCCCGGGGGGCGTGAAAGCCGTAGCGCCGACCGGCACGGAGTCGATCACGATCTCGGTCCCTGAAATCGAAGCCGCTGTCAGCCTGCTGGGCGAGAAGCTCACCGTCGACCGCGTCGATGGCGGCAACGCGACCTACACGCAACCCGGTCGTCCAATCGCTGTGATCAGTAACGTGCAGCTCGAATATCGTCCGGGTCCGCCGCCGAAGCCTGCGAAGCCGGCGGCGACTGTGCCGACCAGGAAGAAGTAGGACCGATGCGAATGATCCTGTCAGGAATGTTTCTGCTGCTGCCGGTCGTCGCGTTTGCCCAGGTGAAGCGCGTCAACCCTCCCGACCTGTCGGCGCCGACGGGCTACACGCACATTGTCGAGGTGACGGGCCCGGTCAAAACCATCTACATCTCAGGACAGATCGCCGCGGACAAGAAAGGCGACGTGGTCGGCGCGGGCGACATGAAGGCGCAGGCCGAGCAGGTGTTCAGAAACCTGCAGACGGCGCTCACGGCCGCCGGCGCGAAGTTCTCGGACGTGGTGAAGATGAACAGCTACATCACGGACATGTCGAAGATTCAGGCTGTGCGCGATGTCCGCACGCGCTACCTCGGCGACACCTTGCCGGCCAGCACGTTCGTCCAAGTCGCCGGCCTGGTTCGTCCGGAGCTGATGCTCGAAATCGAAGTCGTGGCCGTGGTGCCCGCGAAATAGAGGCTGGGGTCTTGGGGCTGGGGACTGGAAGCTCCCAGAAAAGAAAAAGGGCCGGCGGTTTCCCGCCGGCCCTTTTGTTTTAGATCCTGAAATCAATCAGCAATCTGAAATCAGCAATCTGAAATTCCAGCGTCAGACGATCGGCTTGTGAAGCACTTCGGCCGGCTGCGACGCCTTCTTCTTGCCGCCCAGACCCTGAATCTGAAGCGTCGGCTGCTCCTTGAGCACGTGCTGCGCGTAGAGCTTGGCCATCTCGGCGTTGTGCTGCGGCTTCCTTGGCGAGTTCCTCCGGCGTCTTCGACTTGTTCTTCTGCGCCGCCAGCTTCTCTTCGCGCGCGTTCTTGGCGATGCCCATGTCTTCCATGTCGGTCTGCGCGCCGGCGCGGACCGCTTCTTCGTTCAGCTTCAGGCGGTGCGCGGTCGAGTCGAGCTCGACCGACTTGCCGCCGGCGAAGATTTCGTGACGGCCGTGCTCCTCGTACCACTTGGTGAGCGTCGCCGTCATGTGCATCTTCTCGATGATGTTGCGCCAGCCGATGCCGGTGTTGTAGGCGCAGAAGGAAATCTCGCCCTGCTGCGTGGCATACGGGATGATGCACATCTCGGTGCGGCGGAAGTCGTAGTTGAACAGGTCCTGGAACCACATGCCCGGCGATGAACAGGAAGTTCCAGCGGTCCGCCCGCCGCTTGGCGATGTCGTCCATCGTCCGGTTGCCTTCGACCTTGCCGTACTTGCCCTTTTCGGCCGACTTGGTCGCGCCGAACGTCTTGTCGAACTTCTTGAGCAGGTCGGTCAGCTTGAAGTGGGTCGGCGACTTGAACGAGTCGTAGTTGCGGATGACGGCGAGCGCCATGCCGAAGTTCGACCAGAACCGGCTGCGGCCGGCGTCGGTGACCTGCTGCGACGTCCTTGGCGAACCGCTCGGCCTTGAGGAACGCCGTGACCGGCACCGCCTCCTTGGTTTCCTTGTCGATCATGATCGCCATGCCGACGCCGCAGTTCGGGTGGCAGCCGCAGGTGAGCTGGCCGAATTCCTTCTCGGCGCCGTGGGTCACGTCCGCCCAGTCGGTGAAGCTGCCCATGAACGAAATCGGGAACCAGTCGCGGACGGGCTCGCCGATGCCGGTCTGGTTCTTCACGTCGTGCGCGAGGTGCGACAGCGTGTAGCGCTGCGCGGCCCGGCGCTCCGGCGTCACTTCCTCGTCGCGGCCGGTGAACGACACCGGCTGGAACGACAGGAAGTTGATGGTCTTGGGATTGTCGAGCGCGAACTCGATGATCCGGCCGACCTGCTCGTTGTTCACGCCGTTGACGATGGTGACGACCGGCACGATGTCGACGCCGTTGCTGTGCAGGTTTTCGATCGCCCGCAGCTTGACGTCGAACAGGTTGCCGACGCGCCGATGCGCGTTGGCGGCGTTGCCGATGCCGTCGAACTGGAGATACGCGTAACGGAGACCGGCTTCCGCCGCTTCCTTCGCGAATTCGGGACGCTTGGCGAACTCGATGCCGTTGGTCGCCGCCTGGACGCTGTTGTAGCCGACCTTGCGGGCGTAGCGGACGGCGTCGAGGAAGTACGGCGAAATCGTCGGCTCGCCGCCGGAGAATTGGACCGACATCTGCCGGCGCGGCTTGATGCTGATCGCGTTGTCCAGCACCATCTTGATGTCTTCCCACGACAGCTCGTGGACGAACCCGACCTGGTTCGCGTCCATGAAGCAGGGGTCGCACATCATGTTGCAGCGGTTGGTCAGGTCGACCGTCAGCACCGAGCCGCGGCCGTGCTGAATCGTGGCGCTGCCGTGATTGTGGAGCTTCTCGTCGTTGTGGGCGCGGATGTCGCGGCCCGGGAACACGTCTTCGAGGTGCTTGAAGAACGCGGTGTCCATGGCCATGACGTCTTCGAAGTGGCCGTGGAGCGGGCAGTCCTTGACCATCAGGATCTTGCCGTCGCGCTCGAGGATGGTCGCCTTGATCTCGCCGACCTTCTCGTTGAGGAGGACGCTGACGTCCTTCTTCCCGTCGAGAATCTCCTGGCGCGCCTCGCGGGTGCACACCGGGCAGAGCGAATCGGTCTCACGCGGCCAGCCAAGCGGTGGCTTGGTCTTCTCGTAGGATTTCAGCAGCGGCTTGTCCGACCATTTCGGGATGAACGACGGACGCTGGTTGATCTTGTTCAGGTTGTTGAACACGGACCAGGCACCGTTGGCCGCGATACGAAAGGCCCTTCTCGAAGTACTTGATGGGCGCGTGCATGCGTTTCTCTCCTGGCGAGTCTGCTGACTCGCGCAACCGGTCGCCGCTCGTCGGCGCCGGAAATTCCGTAAATCATAGACGAGAAAAGGCTTGCAGGGATCACATTTCGGTAAAGTGGCCGTAAAGCGCAGCGAATGGGCAAGAAACGATTTCAATGGGCAAATAGGACTAGATGTGTCGGATATAAAAGGCGGCGTCCGGCAGACCTTTTTCAGATGCCCAGGCGTTCTTTGAGGTCCCGAACGCGATCCCGCGCGACGCTCAACTCGGTCCGCCGCTCGTTCTTCAGCCGCACCAGGACCCCGTCCACCCCCGGAAACAGTTCCTGTACGAACGCGATATTGACGAGCGTGGCGCGGTGGATCCGGACGAAGCGGCGAGCGTCGAGGCGCGCCTCCAATTCGTTGAGGGTGTGATCGACGACGTGGTCGTGGCCGTTCACCGTCGCGAAGGTCAACTTGTCCTTCGCCGTGAAATGGCTGATCCGCGCGACTTCCAGGACGGTCGTTCGTTCGCCCACACGCGACGCGATGCGTTCCAGCCGCCGGCTCGGCGCCAGTTCGGAGGCGAGCTGTCGCGCCAGCGCACGGATGTCGGGCTGCGGCTGGCCCGCGCACCGCTCGAGCTTGTCGAGCGCGCGATCGAGCCGCTCCGGTTCGATCGGCTTCAGCAGATAGTCGATTGAATTGACGCCGAACGCATTCAGCGCATAACCGTCGAACGCCGTCGTGAAAATGACGAACGGTGGTGTCTCCAGGCGATCGAGCAACTCGAAGCCGTTGAGGCCGGGCATCTGAATGTCGAGGAAGAGCACGTCGACCGAGCGGGCCTTGAGAAAGGCCACCGCGGACTCGGCATCGATTTCCGAGCCGACGATCTCCACCCGGCCGGTCGCTTCGAGCAGCCGCTTCAATCGCTCGAGCGCCAGCCGCTCGTCATCAACCAGATAGGCGCGGATCATCGATCGGTCTCCGGACCCGAATTCACGACTGCGGGCAAGTCCAGCGACACCCGGGTCCGGCCCGTACGACTCTCGACGGTCATCGAGGCACGGCCATCGAAGAGCATGCCGAGCCGGCGTGCCAGCAGGTCGAGTCCGTGTCCCTCCGGACGAATCGCGGGGTCGAAACCCGGGCCATCGTCTTCAACCGACACATGAAGACGTCCATCGCCGGCGGCTGCACGCACGAGAATCGCTGCTCCGGCGCGCTGCGGCGACACACTGTACTTCACGCTGTTCTCGACCAACGTCTGAAGGCCCATCCGGGGAACCATTGTGTCAGCGGTGCCGGCGCCGAGATCGACGGAATATCGAAGGCGATCGCCGAAGCGGACACGTTCGATGTCCAGGTAAGCGCGAACGACGCGGAGTTCCTCGTCCAGCGGCACCAGCGGCGTGGACGTGCCGTCGAGGGCGGAACGGAGCAAGGCGGCGAGCTGTCCGGTCATCCGCTCGGCTCCGTTCGGGTCGTCGTGGACGAGTGCCGCGATCGAGTTGAGCGTGTTGAAGAGAAAGTGCGGCTGGACGCGCGACTCAATCGATGCCAGCTGTGCTTCGGCGGCGAGGCGACGCGCGTCCGCTTCATCGCGCTCCTTGGTGCGAAGCGCCAGCGCCGCGGCATCCAGTTGCGATCGCATGATCTCGTAGGCGCTCATGACGACGCCAAACGTCACCGTCATGTAAATCGAGACCTTGAGCGATCCGCCGAGCCAGTTCGCGAAGACGCGGCCATCGCGAATGTAGCCGACCGCAGCCAGGAGCGAAATCGCCAGCAGGCTGCCGGTGGCCGCGACGCCGATCATCATCGCGATCATCACCGCCCAGTTCCACGGAAAGGCCAGGTGACACGTGAGTCGGCGACTCAGGCGCGGCATGATGAACGCGATTGGCGGGCCGATGCACAGCGAAAACAGCAACGATACGCTGAAGACCTCGAGCATCTGCCGCCACGGCGTGGCCCAGGTGACGCCGTTGAACGCCACCGTGACGACGATCGACGCGGAGATCAGTCCCGCCGCGATTCGCGCCCAGTAGCGCCACGTGCGTCTGCTCATCGATTCTTCATCAGCTTCACGGTGAGGAAACGCCCCCCGGTTCTTCTACTTGTGACAACCGACGCAGCCGATGCCCTGGCTCTTCGGCAACGAGCCGGTCGCGAGCCACATCTGCGCTTTCGGCGTCTGGCCGGACGCCGGCGCGTCTGCGATCAGGCGGTTGAAATACATGCGCGCTTTGTCGGCGTTGCCCAGGCGGCTGAATCCTTCCGCCAGCCCGAACAGCAGCTCGCCCTTCGGGTGATCGCCAAGCGTATCGAAATATGCCGACTGAAGGACGAGAACATGTTCGTAGTCCCCGACGGCCTTCTCGAGCAGCGGTCGCGCCTGCTCAGGCGGCATGTTCATCGTCGCCTGGAGTAGAAGCGCGCCGCGGGGAATCAGCACGCCGATGCTTTCCGGAGCCATCGTGACGGCAGCGTCCATTTCCTGAAGACCACGCTGCCACAGCGCTATCCCGGTCGCCTGATCGCCCTTACGGAACGCCATGCCCGCGTTGAACGCCAGACCGGCACCGTGCCAGACCAGCGCTTCGGCGTTTTTCGGATCGGCGGCCAGCGCGGCCTCGCACGCGGTCATTGCTTTCGCCAGCCGCTCCTCGCTGCCGGCAAATCCGGCAAAGAAATCGGCGCGAACGAGCATGTCGAAACGTTGCGGCGCGGCGGCCGGAGACGCTGGCGACGCTGCCTGCGACGAAGGCTGCGACCAGGCCAGAAGCAGCGAAGCGATGAACGTCAGAATCAATGTCATTGCGTACTCCTTGAATGCTGACGTTAATCGGCTCGCGACGGCGCGCGTGACAATTAGCGACGAAAGGCCGAAAAACGTTGCCGAACCGGCGCGCCCGGCGATAGATTCGTTCTCAACATGAGACGAGTGTTCCTGCCTGTTCTTTGCCTCGCGGTCGCTGCCCTGATCGTGTTGCTGCCCGGTGACTCGCCGATTTCGGCGCAGAACCGCATGACCTATTCGGTGGTGACACCGGACAACGGGCACGTCGCGCTGGGTCTGGCGATCCGCAAACTGAATGTGTCCGGCACCTTCATGCAGGCGCCCGCGCATCCCGACGATGAAACGAACGCGCTCTTCGCGTATTTCACCCTCGGCATGGGGCTGCGCTCGGTGGACGTGCAGAACAACCGCGGCGAAGGCGGTCAGAACGAAATCGGTCCGGAGCTGTTTCGCGACATCGGCGTGTTGCGGACGTCGGAGCTGGTCGCGGCGCACCGTATAGACGGCGCCGAACAGTACTTCACCCGCGCCATCGACTACGGCTACTCGTTCGACCCCGAAGAAGTGATGAACAAATGGGGACGCGACGCGATCATCGGCGACTACGTCCGGTTGATTCGGACCCTCCGGCCTGACGTCATGGTGACGATGAACATCCAGGGCCGCGGCGGCGATCGCGCGCACGAAGCGACGACAGTGCTGGCGCGGGAAGCGTATCGGGCCGCGGGAAACCCCTCGATGTACCCGGAACAGATCAGCGCGGGCCTGCGCGCCTGGCAGCCGAGAAAGCTTTACTTCTCCGCTGGTCCGGGAGTGATCGCGGCCGGAGGCCGTGCCGGCAGGGCCGGCGGACCGGGCGGCGCTGCTGCAGCTCCCGGGGCAGCTGCGCCCGCGCCGGCTCGCATCGCGCGGGTCAACACAGCCCAGTACGACGAGTTGCTTGGCAGAACCTACGCGGAGATTGGCGCCGACGCCCACAGCAATCACAAATGCCAGGGCACGTCCGGCCTGCCGGCGCTGCCGGGATTTGCGACCGGGCGCGGCGGCGGCGGGGGCGGTGGCGCGTATCAACTGGTCGATTCGACGCTACCTGGCCAGATGCAGAAGGACGAAACCGGGCTCTTCGATGACATCGACACCAGCCTTTCGTCGATCGTCCAGTTCGCCGGCGCCAATCCGCCCGAGGCATTGACGAGTGGTGTCTCTGCGATCGTCCAGCAGGCCCAGGCCGCGAAGCGCGCCTTCGACGCGGGTGATGATGCCGGGACGGCGGCGCCGATTGAAGCCGGACTGACGGCGCTGCGAGCGCTTCGCGCGCAGCTCCCGTCGATTCGCATCAGTGAGTCGGCCCGCTACGAGATCGGATTCCGTCTTGCGCTCAAGCAGCGCGACTACGAGGACGCGGTGCTCGCGGCGCACGGGCTGACCTTCGACGCGGTCGCTGACGATGGCCTGGTCATCGACGGTCAACCGATCAAGCTGTCGCTGGTCGCGGTCAATCGAGGCGCGTCGGACGTCCACGTCAGCAGCGTCGCCATCGCCGGTTTCGACGGCGCGTCGGCCTGCGCCGCTGCGTCGATCAAGAAGGACGCCGTCTTCACCTGCAGCGCGGACGCACATATCCCGAAGGACGCGAAGCCGACGACTCCGTATTTCTCGGACAACTATTGGAAGACCCCGTCGAATCCGGCGATCAACATCTTCGAAGCTGGAGTCCCGTTCGGCGTACCGTTCGCGCCGACGCCGTTTCGAGTGACGTTTCACCTGACCGCGGGAACAGTGGACGTGACCAGGGAACTTCCGGTGCAGTTCCGGTACGTCAAGGACATCTACAACGGCGACAAACGCATGGAGCTGAACGTCGTGCCGTCGTTCTCGGTGCGGGTGACGCCGCCGCTGTCGGTGATTCCCGCGGCAAGCGGATCGGCAGTTGCCGAGCGCGAGGTTCACGTGGACGTCACCAACGGAACCAAAGGCGCCGCTGAAGCGACGGTCGCCCTCGAGGTTCCGGCGGGATGGACGGTCACGCCGCGGACCGTTCCGGTGGCGTTCGCGCGCGAGGACGAGTCGCTGTCGGCACGATTTCAGGTGACCGCGCCGGCGCAGGTCAAGGCCGGCGCCTACGCGGTCCATGCGGTGGTGACGTCGACCGCGACCGGCACGACGCGCTTCACGGACGGTTATCAGGAAATCGAATATCCGCACATTCAGCGGCGTCAGATCATGAAGCCGGCCGAGGCCACCCTGAAGATCGTCGACGTGAAGATCGCGCCGAACCTTTCGATCGGCTACATCAACGGCGTCGGCGATCAGGTCCCGCAGGCGATTGCGCAGCTCGGCGCGCGGCTCACCTTCATCGAGCAGGACGAGCTCGCCTGGGGCGACCTGTCGAAATACGACGCGATCGTGACCGGCGTGCGCGCGTACGAACGCCGCGCCGATCTCCGCGCCTACAACCGGCGTCTGCTGGATTACGCCGAGCGCGGCGGCACGGTCATCGTGCAATACAACAAGTACGAGTTCAATCAGTCGCAGTACGGGCCGTTTCCCGCGCAGGTGAGCGGCAACCGTGTGTCCGACGAAACGGTTCCGGTGAAGGAGCTGGTGCCGAACTCGCCCGTGTTCACGTATCCGAATCCGATCGGACAGGCGGCGTGGAGCAATTGGGTGCAGGAGCGTGGGTTGTACTTCCTTGGCGAAAAAGACCCGCGCTACGTCGATCTCGTGTCCATGACCGATTCTTTCCAGGACAATCCCGGCGAGAAGCTGGGATCGCTGGTCGAGGCCCGCGTCGGCAAAGGGCGCTGGTTGTACCTCGGCCTCGGGCTCTGGCGGCAGCTGCCGGCGGGCACTGAAGGCGCGTATCAGCTGCTCGCGAATCTTCTCAGCCTGCCGAAGGCGCCGGCGGGCACGGCGGCGCCCTAGTAAAAGAGGGAGCTCCTCGTGCGCGTCGCAGCGATCTACGACATCCACGGAAATCTGCCGGCGCTCGAGGCTGTCCTGGGCGAGGTTCGCGCTGCTGGTGTGGATCTCGTTCTCGTCGGCGGTGACGTCGTTCCCGGACCGATGCCGCGCGAGACGATCGATCTACTGAACGCCCTGGACCTTCCGACGCTATACATTCGCGGCAACGGGGATCGAGAAGTCGCGGCGGTGATGCGCGGCGAGGAACCCGGCGGCGTGCCCGAGGCGTTTCGTCCCGCGATCCGCTGGAACGCGGAGCAGCTGTCGCCGAGCGATGAACAATCACTGGCCGGTTGGCCGCTGACGCGGACGGTTCGTGTCGAGGGCATCGGCGACGTCCTGTTCTGTCATGCGACGCCGCGAAACGACACCGAGATTTTCACGCGCCTGACGCCAGACGAACGGCTCGCCAAAATCTTTGATGGTCAGGGAGCCGCGCTCGTCGTCTGCGGCCACACGCACATGCAGTTCGATCGCACGGTCGACGCCACGCGCATCGTCAACGCCGGCAGCGTCGGCATGCCGTTCGGCGAGCCGGGCGCGTACTGGCTGCTGCTCGGACCTGGCGTGGAGCTACGACGGACGACTTACGATTTGGAGAATGCCGCCACTCGCATTCGTGCCACGAGCTACCCGCAGGCAGAAAGCTTCGCGGCGACGAACGTGATCAAGCCGCCCTCAGAAGAGTCGATCCTCGAGATGTTCCATTCGGCGGAGAGACCCTGATTTACTGGGTCGTATACGCCGAGTTCTTCTTGCCCATCAGCCACTGATCCATCCAGCCGACGATGTGCTGGAGGCGTTCGACGCGATGCATGGGCTCGCCCGAACGCGACAGTTCGTGCGTTTCGCGCGGGAAGCGGACCATCACCGTCGGGATCTTCCGGTACTTCAGCGCGCGGAACATCATCTCGCCGCCGTCGGCGGGCGGCGTTCGATAGTCGGCGTCGCCGTTGACGAGCATCAGCGGCGTCGTGACGTTGGCGATGTGCGTGATCGGCGAGCGCGCGGCGAAGTCCTGCGGGTCTTCCCACGGAGCCTTGCGGAACCAGGTCGGCTGGAACAGCGTGAAGTCGGCGGTGAACCAGAAGCCGTACCAGTCGGCGATGTCGCGTTGCGAGACCGCGGCCTTGAACCGCTGCGTCTGCGTGATCGTCCAGTTGGTCAGCAGTCCGCCGCCGCTGCCGCCGGTGATCCCGAGGCGACTCGCATCGACGTAGCCCTTCTTCAGCACGTCGTCCACGCCCGCCATCAGATCCTTGTAGTCGTCGCCAGGGTAGTGGTACTGGATGATGTTGCCGAAATCCTGTCCGTACGATGTGCTCCCGCGTGGGTTGGTGAACAGCACGACGTAGCCCTTCGCCGCCATCCACATGAATTCGTGCGTGTAGACATTGCCGTAGGCCGCGTGCGGGCCGCCGTGAATCTCGAGGATGAGCGGATACTTCTTGGACGCGTCGAAGTCTGGCGGCTTCAGAATCCAGCCCTGGATGTTCTTTCCGTCGAAGCTCTTGTACCAGATCTCCTCCGGCTCGCTCTGCCGGATGTCGCTGAACAGTTCGGCGTTCACGTGCGTGATCTGACGCGGGCCTGAAAGGCCCGCGCTACGGGCACTCTGTGCGGCGCTGGCGGTCTGACGTCTGTGGGGCGCCGGCGGTCTGACTCTGTGCGGCGCCAGCGGTCTGACTCTGTGGGGCGGCCCTTTCAGGGCCGCCGACCATGAAAATATCGCCGATATTGGTCTGCGTCGAGAACGTGGCGGCGATCGTTGCCGCATCCGGCGTCGCGCTGAACGCTTCCACGTTCTGCGCGCCCTCGGTGACCGGCTCGACCCTGCCCGTCGCCAGCGACACGCGCTTCAGGTTGGCGCTGCCTTTTTCTGCGGACACTACGATCAGCGATTGCTGGTCGCGCGTCCAGACGATCGGTTTGCGGCCGCCGCCGCGCGGGGGCGCCTGATCGCCGCCGATGCCGCCGCTGATGTCGTAATCGTAGGCGGCGGTCAGGTTTTTCGGCGTGCTGCCTGGTGTAGTCGCCGCGATCCAGAGGTCCGGCTGACTGTAAGAGCGGATCGGTTTCCCGCGCAGCGTGCCGACGAAAGCGATCTGACGTCCGTCGGGCGATACCGCCAGGCTGTTGATGCCGCCTTCGATGCTCGTGATCTTCGTGATCGTGCCGCCGGCTGACGGCACGGCGAAGAGCTCGGCGTCGCTCTCGTCGTAGTACGGCTCGGCGACGCGGGTCGACACGAAGTAAATCGTGGCCGCGTCGGGCGCCCACTCGATGCCGCGCTCGTCGAAGTCGCCATCGGTAATTTGCATCGGTGCCGGAAGCTGGCGCATGTCCGCAGCGGGCAGGGCAATCGTGAAGACGTGCGAATGGTGGTCGTTGTCGACGTAACCAGGATTGCCGTTGGATCGGTACACCGCGCGCGTGATCACCTGGACGTCGCTTTTTCGTTCGGTGGAGGCAGGCTCGGACGGTTTCGCTGTGTCCGGACCGGTCGAACTGTTAAAGGCGATGACTTTGCCGTCGGGCGACCACACCGGACCACCGGCACCTCGAGCCACATCGGTGATCGGGCGCCCTTCGCCGCCGTCCATCTGCAGCAGATACAACTGCGCCGGCTGAACCTTTCCGTCTTTTTCCGCAGACCGAACGAACACGAGCCGCTTGCCATCCGGAGCCCAGCGCGGCGTCGTGTCGCGCGTTCCCGAGGTCAAGCGGCGCGGCGCCTCGGTGCCGCTCGCAGAGACGGCAAACAAGGCCGTCTCGTACCGGTTCTCCTTCTCGTTGACGGTCACCCGGACGAATGCGACGGTCGAGCCGTCCGGCGAAATCTGAGGGTCGGCGATCCAGGTGAACTTGAGCAGATCGCGCTCGGTGATGAATCGCCTTGTTTGCGCGTTCGGCGAGGCCAGAAAGACGCCGACGAGACAGACGAGCACCAGACTCTTCTTCATGGGCGGGATATTATCAGGCAACATGTCCGTTCGAGACGTCATCATCATCGGCGCCGGGCCCTCAGGGCTGTCCGCCGCCATCGCCGCCAAACGCCGCAACCTCGAGTATCAAGTGCTCGAACAGGGCGTCCTCGTCAATTCGATCTACCGCTTTCCGCCGCAGATGGTCTTTTTCACGACGCCGGAACTGCTCGAGATCGGCGGGCTGCCGTTCGTGTCGCCGTTCGAGAAGCCGACACGAACGGAGGCGCTGAAGTACTACCGCCGTGTGGTGGATGCGTTCGACCTGCAGATCGCGTATGAAGAGAAGGCGATCAGCATCGAGCGCGAAGGCGCCGTCTTCGCGGTGACGAGCGAATCGGGCAAAGGAGTCCGGCGCGTGCGACACGCCCGCAACGTCGTCATGGCGATCGGCTACTACGATCATCCGGTGCGGCTTGGCGTCCCCGGCGAAGACCTTCCGCACGTCCACCACTACTACGGCGAGCCGCACCCGCAATTCCGCCGGCGCGTCGTCATTGTCGGCGGAGGCAACTCGGCGGCCGAGTCGGCACTCGAGATGTACCGCGCAGGCGCGCAGGTGACCGTGGTTCATCGCGCGCCGACGTTGAAGCCGACGATCAAGTACTGGGTACGGCCCGACATCGAGAACCGGATCAAGGAAGGCTCCATTGCGGCGCATTTCAGCGCTGTCGTCCGGGAAATCCGTGCCGGTTCCGTCGTGATTGCGCCGGCAGAAGGGGCGGCGCCCCCGCCTCCGCCGCCGGACGTGGTCTTTCCCGCCGATGGCTCGAAGGATTTCGCCGCGCCGGCGCGGCCCGCCCTGGCGGGCGAGCGGGAGATCGCGGCCGACGTCGTCTACCTTCTGACCGGCTATCGCGCCGATGCCGATCTGCTGCGCGGCGCAGGCGTGACGCTCAACGACCGCGATGCGCCGGTCCACAACCCGGATACGTTCGAGACAAATGTGTCGGGATTGTTCGTCGCCGGTGGCGCGATCGCCGGCGTGGACACCGGCACCATCTTCATCGAGAACGGCCGCTTCCACGGAGAAAAGATCATCGACGTCATCGCGAGTCGGCTCGACTAGAATACGCCGCATCGACTGGAGGCCGCGTATGACGGGCAGGACGATCGCGATCGGCGGGCTGGTTCTCTGCGCGGCACTTGGCGCCGCGCCGGTGTCGAAGCCGGCGATGATCGACGTCACCGTCCACGAAGGCACCTCGATGGCGGTGGCCGTGTCGCCGGACGGCCGCACCCTCGCCATCGACCTGCAGGGGAGCATCTGGACACTCCCGGCATCTGGCGGAACCGCCACCCGCATCACCGATCTCTTCAACGACGCGCGGCAGCCCACCTGGTCGCCCGACGGCAAGTGGATCACCTTCTTCGCCTACCGTGACGGCGGCTACGACATCTGGGCGATCGCGCCAGATGGTTCGAATCAACACAAGTTGACGTGGGGACCGTTCGACGATCGCGAACCGATCTGGTCTCATGACGGGACGCACGTCGCGTTCTCGTCCGATCGCGGCAGTTCCCTCGGCAGCGACTACAACATCTGGACGCTCGACGTCCGCAACGGCGACCTGAAGCAGATCACCAGGGATCCCGCCGACGACTACATGCCGTCGTGGTCCCCTGACGACAGGCAGATTGTGTTCGCATCGTCACGCGACGGCAGTCAGCAGCTGTGGATTGCAGACGTGGCGACCGGAGCGGAGCGCAGTGCCGGCGCCATGCCCGGAGGCCGGCTTGATGCGCCGTCGTGGGGCGGCGACGGTCAGATTGTCTACCACCGGACCACTGGCGGACGGGGCGCTGCGCCAGGCGAGCGTGAAACGTCCCAATATCAGGCAGGCAACACCACCATCACCGGCGACGAGAACGTCTTCGCATTTCGCGCCTCGTGGGCGTCGCCGACGACGTTCTATTACGTGTCGGATGGAAAGATTCGCAAGCGCGACCTGAAGAGCGCTAACCGGTCCGCCGAGACGATCGAATTCACCGCCACCATGCAGGTCACGCGTGCGGCGAATAACTACACGCGCCGCAAGCGCGATTTCACATCGACGGTTCCTCGCCAGGTGCTCGGCGTGGTGCACCCGGTGATCTCGCCGGACGGCAAACAGATCGCCTTCGCGGCAGTCGGCGACATCTACGTCATGCCCGTCGGAGGCAAGGCGGTCAACGTCACCAACGACGCGGCGCTCGATACCGATCCCGCGTGGTCGCCCGACGGAACACAGCTCGCGTATTCGTCAGACAAGGACAGCGAGCACCTGCAGTTGTGGATCCGCGACATGAAGTCGGGGCAGAGCCGGCGCATCACCAACATGACGACGCAGCCGCAAGGGGCGGCGTGGTCGCCTGACGGCAAGCGGCTGGCGTTTTTCGATGTCGACGGCATGTGGCGGGTCGCGCAGATGTCGGTCGTCGATGTTGCGACCGGCACCGTCACGAAGTTGCACGACTCGTTGCCACAGCCTGGCGCCCCGACCTGGTCTCCTGACGGCAAGCGCGTCGCGATCGCCGGTATCGCGCCGATGACCAAGCGCTTTCGCGAGGGGACCAATCAGATTCTGACGATACCGACGGAGGTAGCGCGGCCCTTTCAGGGCCGCGATCGCGGAACCGGCGGGCCTGAAAGGCCCGCCCCACGTCCGGTGTCCGATTCCAGCCGGACCGACGACAACGGCGACGTCTGGTACGCGCCGGTGCCGATGCTGTCGATCGACTCGCGCGGCGGCTGCGGCCCGGCCTGGTCGCCGGACGGCACCAAGATGGCCGCGATTTACGAAGGCGTCCTGGCGGTGTGGCCGGTCGCCGCTTCCGGCGAACCGCTCGGGCCGCCGCGTCACGTCACGAGTGAGAGCGCTCACGCTCCGAGCTGGCAGGGCGATTCGCGCCACATCCTGTATCAGTCGCTCGACAAGTTGCGGATCGTTGATATCGAAACCGGCGAGACGCGAACGGTGCCGCTCGACCTGAAGTACACACCCGCGATTCCAACCGGCCATCTCGTCGTGCACGCCGGACGTCTCGTCGACATGAAGTCGCCGAACGTGCGCACCAATGTCGACATCGTTATTGACGGCAACAGAATCGTGAGCGTCGCGCCGCATGCCGACGCCACTCACGCCGGCGGCCGCGTGGTGGATGCCTCGAACCTGACGGTGATGCCCGGCCTGATCGAGTTTCATTCGCACCTGCAGCCGGACTTCGGCGAATCCGCCGGGCGCGCCTGGCTGGCGTTTGGCGTCACGACCCTCCGCAGTCCCGGCAACACGCCATACGAGCCAGTGGAGGAGCGCGAATCGAACGAAGCCGGTGTGCGCGTCGGTCCGCGCGTCTACGGCACCGGCAATCTCATGGAGTGGCAGCGCGTCTACTACAAGATGGGCATCGCGATCTCGAGCGTCGCCCATTTCGAGATGGAGCTGCAGAGAGCAAAGGTGCTCCAGTACGATCTGATCAAGAGCTACGTGCGGCTGCCCGACCTGCAGCAGAAGCGCATGGTCGAGTTCGCGCACAGCATCGGCGTCCCGGTCGCGACGCACGAAATCTATCCGGCGGCGTTCGTCGGCGCCGACAACACCGAGCACACCTCCGCCACCAGCCGGCGCGGCTATTCCCCGAAGATGGCCACCATGCAGCGCGCCTACGACGATGTGGTGCAGTTGTTCGGAAAGAGTCAGCGGATCCTGACACCGACGATGTTCGGCGCGGCGCGCCGGTTATTCGAGCTCGAGCCGGGGCTGAAGGACGATCCACGCTTCAAGTTGTATCCACAGTGGATGCAGGCGCAGGTCGTCCAGATGCTGGCGCCTGGAGCCGCCGCGTCGGATCCCGCGGTCGGCAACGGCAAAATGGTGGTGGATGTACAGCGCGCCGGCGGCCTGATCGTGGCGGGCACCGACACACCGAATGCGATCAACCTCCACGGCGAGATCCTCGCCTACACGCTGGCCGGCATGTCGAACTTCGAGGCATTACGGGCCGCCACCGTCAATCCGGCGAAAGCGCTCGGCCTCGACGCCGGCACGATCGAGCCGGGTAAGCTGGCGGACCTCATCGTCATCGACGGCGATCCGCTCGCCAGCGTCGCCAACCTGCACAAAGTTCGTCGCGTCGTCGCCAACGGGCGCGTTTTCGAACTCGAGCAACTCCTGAAAAGCGTCGCGCCGACCGCCAACACCGCACCGGCGCGCTGATTCTCGTTCGTCGCGACATATCTGTCGCCCTTCGTGACGTACGCGCCAAATCCGTCGTTGCGCGAGCAGGGACAAGTCGCTACCATCGGCACGCTTTACGTCTCCGTTACCCGATCCCGGTCGTTTCTTTCCGCGCGGCAACTGACAGCTTTCGAAGGAGGGTGACCCTTGAGAAGGTTACGCATCTCGTTCATGGTCGCGTTGCTCAGTGTGTTGGCGGCCACGGCGTACGCGCAGGGAAGCAGCATCACCGGCGCCGCGGTCGATGACACGAAAGCCGTCGTGCCGGGCGTCAGCGTCACCGCCACCGATCAGGAAACCGGACGGCAAGTCGTCGCGGTGACTGATGACAAAGGCGAATACCGGCTGGTCAATCTCCTGCCCGGCAAGTACACGATTCATGCCGAGCTGTCCGGGTTCTCAACCGTCGTTTTCCGCGACGTCGAACTCCTGGTCGGACAGCACGCCGCCGTGCCGTTGACGATGAAGCTGGCCCAGGTCAGCGAAACGTTGACCGTCGTCGGCGAAACGCCGCTGGTGGACACGACCTCGTCCCAGGTTGCCGGCAACGTCGACCGGCGCCAGATGGAGCAACTGCCGCTGCAGGGGCGCAACTGGATGGAGCTGTCCAAGCTGGTGAAGGGCGTGACCGCGAACGATGTCGGCAACAGCATCGGCACCGGCGCCATGGACGACCTGTGGCAGCTGAATCTGGATGGCCAGCAGATCACGCAGAAGGTGGCCGGCTCCGGATTCGGCCAGCCGCGCTTCAGCCGCGAGGCGATCGCTGAATTCCAGATTGTCACCAACATGTTCGACATCACGCAGGGCCGCTCGGGTGGGATCCAGATCCAGGCGATCTCCAAGTCCGGTACGAACCTGCTCAGCGGCAGCGGCTACGGCTACTTCAGGAGCGACAGCCTCAACGCACCCGATCCTGTGGCCCTGAAGGTGCTGCCGTACTCGAACCAGCAGCTGGGCGGCACGCTCGGCGGTCCGATCGTGAAGGACAAGATTCACTACTTCGCGTCCTACGAGTACGAGCGCGAACCGGGCACGGCATTCCAGAGTCCGTCGCTGCTGGCGGGGCAGAGCGTCTCGGTGCCGTATCAGAACGGCCAGAAGAGCTTTCTCGCCCGCGTTGACGATCAGCTGGCGGCATCGGATCGGTTGTCGGTCCGCGGTTCGTTCTGGACGTGGGCGAATCCGTTCTTTGTCACCAACGGGACGATCCCCGCGTCGGAGTCGTCGGACCAGACCAAGAACGCGACCAACGTGCTCGGCAGCTGGACGAGAGTGATGAAGGGTGGCAACAAAGTCCTCGAGGTCAAGGGCGGCTACAACGGGTTCCACTGGACCAACGCGCCTCAGGCCTCGATGCTCGGAACGCCGGAGTACCGGATCCCCGGCCTGACGATCGGCGCACCCTACAACTACCCGCAAACGCTCAAGCAGGACAACTGGACCGGCCGCGTCGATTTGAGCTGGCACAAGGACAAGCACGACCTGAAGATCGGCGGCGAGTACATCCACGTCCACGACGGCGGTCCCTGGTACATCCAGCGCGCCGGGTTTTTCAACTTCTCGACGGCGCCACCGGCCGCCATCCTCAACCAGGCGTTCCCGGCCGGCAGCCAGCTGGATCCGACGAAGTGGAACGTGAGCCTGCTGAACTCGTTCGTCACCAACTCCAACATCAACTTCACCCAGGGTGACTGGACGATCGACGTGCCGCGGCCGACTTATGCGATCTGGCTCGGCGACAACTGGCGCGCGACCAGCAACCTGACGTTCAATCTCGGCATCCGTTGGGACGCCGACCCGAACATGGCGTCGCCTCCCGGAATCGTCCAGAGCGACATCCTGATCAACAACCAGCTGCCGTCGCCGTATGGGAGTTATCAGACGGGAGTGGGCGACTACGGCTACAAGTCGGGCATCCGCGACTGGAAGGACGTGGCGCCGCGCGCCGGCTTCACCTACAACGTGGGCAATTCGAACGATCTCGTGATCCGCGGCGGCACCGGTATCTACTTCGCGTCGCCGGTGTCGAACGTGACCTTCAGCCCGCAGTTGTACAGCCAGCTGGTGTCGGCGCAGTTCCTCTACGACGGGCGTTCCGATTTCATCACCAACCCCACCAACGGCATCACGTCCGACGACATCTTCTCCGGCAAGGTGAAGCTGCCGGCGCAGACCGTGCGCTCGATCGCGCCGAATTTCACGTCACCGTACAACTGGCAGAGCAGCATCGGCTTCCAGAAGCAGCTCAATCCGGTCACCGGCTTCGACGTCGATCTGACCCACTGGACCGAGTACCGCGACACCCGGACCCTCGACGCGAATCTGGTCTACAACCCGGCGACGGGCTACAACCTCGCGACCGGCGCGAACGCCTTCCGTCCGAATCCGGCCTACGGCCCGGTCTTTCAGTTCACCTCCGACGGCAAGCGTGACCAAACGGCGATTGCGTCGAGCCTGACGCGCCGCCTGAAGAATCATTTCCAGGCGGGAGCGACGTGGACGCTGATGCTCGAGATGAAGGACAACGGCACGGTCGGTTACGGCACCTCGCCGGCGAACAACCCGTTCGATTATCTGAACGGCGAGTGGGCGACCTCGCTCGACTTCCAGCGCAACACGATTCGCGTCTACGGGCTCGTGCAGCTGCCGTGGGACATCAACGCGAGCGTCAGCTACTTCTACGGCTCGGGCAACCGCTACGCTGCGAGTATCGCGACCGCGCCCTACGGCAAGACCGGCACGAACCGCCTCAACCTCGCAGGAAACGGCGGTCCGGAGCCTGCGATCGTCGTGCCGGCGTCGATGCTCGATCGGTGGGACGGACCGGCGGTCATCAATTCGGGTGACACGATTCCGCGCAACGCGCTCGAAGGACTGCCCCTCGATAAGGTCGATCTTCATGTGACCAAGGACATCCGCTTCGGCGGCAGCGGGCGCCTGCAGCTGGTCGCAGAGGTGTTCAACCTGTTCAACCATGCCAACTACGGCGCCTACAACGTCTCGCTGAGTCCGACGAGCGCGGCGACAACGGCGCTGTTCGGCACGCCGGCCACCAACAGCGGCACGGCGTACGTATCGCGTCAGGGACAGCTCGGTTTCAAGGTGATGTTCTGATTCTCACAAAAATGTCGATACATGGCCGTCATACGACGGAAGTGTCGTAGCCGGAAAATGCGAAATCGCTGATTTCTCTGGTGTTTTTGACAATTCGCGCGCCGCGACCAGGGCGCGCGAGTTGCACCTCCTGGAAGTCATTCACGACTTCCCCCAGAGGAGCAGATTCACATGTTGAAGATGGGCATGATTGTCGGATTGGTTGGCGCGGCGGTGATTTCAGTTGCGGCTGACACACCACAGGCGGGTTTGCCGAATTCATTTCTCACACCGGGTAACACAAAAAAGGTCACCAAAGAACAGGTTTGCGCGGCCGATTTTGCGTCGACCGTCAAACCGATCAAGGAGTCGATGAAGGAAGAAGCGTTCGGCCGCTACGGCCTGAGAGTCGAACGGGCTGAGGGCGACGTGCTCGACTATCTGGTGCCGCCCGAACTCGGCGGCAGCGACGATGTCGAGAATCTGTGGCCCGAGCCGATCAAGGGCGAGTGGAGCGCGGCGAAGAAGGATGCGCTCGAGCAGAAGCTGCACGCGATGGTCTGCGACGGTACGTTGACGCTGAAGCAGGCGCAGACGGCACTGAAGAAGAACTGGGTGGCGGCGTATACGCAGTATGTGGGGACCGCGACCGCGCACGGCCAGTAAATCATGCCGAGAAAGGCCGGCGCCGGCAGTCGATCAGCCAAGAGCGCGCCCGCGGCCTCGTCGTTCCCTGCGCACGACGAGATCGCGCGGCGCGCTTACGAATTGTGGGTGAACCGGGGCATGGGCCCCGGGCTCGACCGCGAAGACTGGCATCGGGCCGAACACGAGCTGCTCGATCGGGCGGCGCGCAAGGCGACGACGCCGAGGAAACGAGGGTCGTAGACGTTCTTCGTTCGTCGTTCGTTCTTCGTTCGTCGTTCTGCGTTCGACGTTCAGGGGCGACGTTCAGGGCTCGAGGCCGACGCTCAACGCACGGTGAAGGGGATCTGCCGCAACACGTGATTCGCGCGGTTCGCGGTGCGACGTGCCTCGATCCCGAGTACGTAGCGGCCGGGCTTGAGATCGTTGAGCGGAACGATCGCCACGTACTCGGACATCGTGGCTTTGTTCTTTCCTGATTGGGCGGCCATCTTCTCGACGCGCGTCAGCACGGTGTCGCCGGCATCGCTGGTCACCGTGGTCGTGACCTCGATCGGGTCGCCAGACTTCCCGCCGTTGTCGTAGATTTCAGCGAACAGCGACAACTGATCGCGCGACGCGAACGTCCGCTGCGTCGTTGGCGGACCGAGCGAGCGATCCCTCCAACTGCGGTCGGTGCCGCTCGTCGGCACAACCGCCGCGGTCGCTGCCGCGATGGTCACGCCTCCCAGCATCAGCGGCTGCTTGCCGAAGTCCGGGATGTCGAGATCGTAGTGGACACTGCCGCTGACGCCTGACGCATCGCGACCTGCGGCGCGAAGCTGATATCGCCCGGGCGACAGCGCTGAGCCGCGAGACGAGGCGCACGCGCTGTTCGACAGGTGCTGGCCCGGCCGCGGCAGGCGCTTTCATGTCGAGCGTGCCGTGCTCCTCGGCCTTGACGTCGCCATCGGGATTCGCTGCCACGATCGCCATCGCGATCGGCAAGTCATGGCTCAGCGCTTCAATAACGACCTGCACCGACGCCTTCGACTTTTCGCCCTTGAACGCCGTCGCCGACATCGCGAGCGTCAATCCGGGAATCTGCAGCGGGCTCGCCAGCGCGTCGGCAAGCTCCGGCGCGATCGCGCCAGCCGCCGGCGTCGATGCGGGCGGTTTCTCGCTCCGCGCCACGTAGCCGGCGCGGGTGCGAGCGGTCAGTCCGGGACGCTTCACACGCACCCGGACGCTTCGGAACTTACCGTCAGGCTTCGGATTGTTCGAGGTGTAGCCAATCAGGTAGTACGAGCTGGTTTCGCTGACGACGCGGGCGAAGGCGTCGCTGAAGGCGTTCGAGTGGACCAACGCGAAGCCGCCGGTACTTTCCGCGAGCGACTCGAGGCCCTGCTGCGCGATCACGATTTGACCTGGGTCGTCGTCTACCAGCGTCGTGACCGGTTTGACACTCGATGCGGGCGAACCCGGCAGTCCGCGTGGATCGATGGCGTAAACGGTGACGCTGCTGCGGGTGGCGGCGTCGATCACGTCCCTCGCATCACCCGCCGCTACGCTCACGCCGGCGAGATTCGCCGCCGTCGGTCCCAGGCCGCCCGATCCGATCACGTGCGGAGTGTCGGGAGCACTTTGCCCCGCCGCGAACACATCGGAAATGCCGCTGTTGAATCCCTCGCTGATGAAGAGCAGTGCCTTTCGGCGGTCGTCGACGCCGTCCAGCCACTTGGCCAGCGTCGCCAGATAGCGCATCGTGCGGTGTTCGTCCGCCTGGCAAGGCTCCTTGTCGTTTCCGCAGTAGGCGCCGGCGCTGAAACCGCCCTCGAAACGCTCGGCGCCGGCGATCAGCCGGCCGCGATTGCTCGTGAATTCGGTCGCCAGTTCGCGTCGTCCGCTGGCGGCGATGATCGCGCCCAGGTCGTTCGGACCAAAATTACGCTCGATGAATTCGCGGGCGAGCGCGCGGACGGTCACCGAACGCAGTGGGTGGGTGTGCAGATCGTCGAGCACGATCAGGTAGACGCGCCCTTCTGCGGCGGCGGCGTTGGACGCGACGTCAGGGTCGACGATCGCGGCTCTCGGTTGTGTGACGACGGGGATGTCGATCAGATCGAACGACGAGATCGCCTGTTCTTTGCCGTCCTCGAGAACTACGACATCGTCTTTCGTGAGATCGCGGACCAGATGGCCGTCGTGATCGACGATGCGGACGTCGAGCCGCACCCCTTCGACGTTGCGGCGGAACGCCCGTTCCTGCGTGCGCGCGAGCAGCGCTCCGCAGGCGATCGCCGCGACCAGGAGGGCGGACAGCCCGCGCATCAGTGCGCCCGGCTGGACAGTCCGGGCGTGCGCGCCATCATGATCTTCATCTCGAGCAGTTCCACCAGCGATGCGGCTCGCGACGGCAGCGAGGGCTTGTCGAGCAGCGCCTGTTTCTCGATCGGCTCGAGATCCAGGTACTGGGCGAGCGCGTTGACGAGGTCCTCGTCGCCCATGGACGAAGGGATCGTCTGCTCGCCGCCGGTGCGATCGGTCGCCGGCGCGAGCAGCGATTCCAGTTTGGTCCGGCAGCCGCGCAGCACACGGCGTGCATCGCTCGTCAGCGGCGGCTCGACCAGCGGCTCGACTTGCGCCTGCCGGTAGCTCCGGCTGTTGTCTTCCGACAGGATGCGGAAACGTTCGATGCCGCGCAGCACGATGTTGTAGCGGCCGTCGGGCAGTCGCTCGACGTGGGTCATCACCCCGCTGCAGCCGATCGGATAAACCGGCGGGCGCCCGTCATATTGCGATTTCCAGCCTGGTCGGAGCAGCACCATCCCGATCATGCGGTCGCCGGCCTCGCCGTCCGCCACCATCTCGCGGTAGCGCGGCTCGAAGATATGCAGCGGCAGAAACACGTTGGGGAAGAGGACGACGTTCGGAAGAGGGAAGAGTGGCAAGAGGTCGGACATTGGCGATGTGGCGATCGCTGATTGGCGATTGTGATCGCCGATCACCCGATCGTCGATCTCCCTTAATGGATTGTCTTCGTCTTTTTGTCCATGTAATCCATCAGCACGTACTGTCCGAGCGTGTACGGCGTCGTGAAGTACGCCTTGCCCTTGCAAATATCGGCGACCCGCCGGACGAAGCTGACCAGATCGTAGTCGCGGGCCAGCATGAAGGTGTTGATCATGATGCCGCTCTTGCGGCAGGCCGCCACCTCGGCGCAGGTTTCCGCGACGATGAAGGGGTCGAGGCCGAAAGCGTTCTTATAGATGCGGCCGTCGGGTTGCGTCAACGCGGACGGTTTGCCGTCGGTGATCATGATGATCTGCCGCATGTCCTTGCTCTGCCGATCGAGGATGCGGCGCGACAGGCGCAGTCCTTCGCGGGTGTTCGTGTAATAGGGGCCGACGCGGACGCGGCCGAGCTCCGCGAGCGGAATCTCCTCGGCCGAATCGTGGAACAGGACGACCTTGAGCGCGTCGCCCGGATACTGCGTCTTGATCAGCTGGGCGAGCGCGAGCGCGACACGCTTGGCCGGCGTGAACCGATCCTCGCCGTACAGGATCATGCTGTGACTGCAGTCGAGCATCAGGACGGTCGCGCACGAGCTCTGATACTCCCCCTGGACCACCATCAGGTCCTTGTGCGTGACGTGGATCCTTCTCGGGCCTTGGGGCTGGGGAGTGGGGGCTTGAAGTTCTGGCGTCACGACTGACGACTGGGGACTGGCGACTGACGACTGACGACTGATGACTGACGACCGTTCGTGTGCCTCCCGCTGGACCGCGTTCAGCAGCGTGCTTGCTGGATCCAGATTGAGCGTGTCGCCGAATTCGTACGCCTTCGGGGCACCGGTGGTTTCGACGCCGGTTGCCTGTTCGCGCGTGTCATGCCGTCCGAAACTGCTCTTGCCGACTGATCCGAGCAGGTCGCGAAGCGCGCGATAACCGAGAAAGTCGAGCGCCTTGTCGGTGACTTCGAAGGTGACCGACGAGGGGTCGGGATTCTGGCCGCCGCGTCCCTGCCGGCGCTCGCGCTCGGCATTGAGGTCGGGTGGGGCAGTGATGTAGCCCTGATCGGTCATCCGCTCGATGATCTGTTGAATCAGTTCCTCGAGTTTCGAGCGCGCGTCTTCCTGATCGCCGTCGGCGGGGTCGCCGAGGAGCCTTTCAATGGTTTCTTCCGGCAGCACACCGCCGTTGAACAACGCGTCCAGAATCGCATCGTGCAGCGCCTGCATCGTCCGTTCGTTTTCGTCGGTGGCGTACGGGTTCGCGAACCCGCTCGACAGCAGCAGGTCCGACAGCTTGGAGACCAGATCTTCGAGATCCAGGTCGTCGAGATCGTCGCCGACGAATTTCGTGTAGCGATACTTCACCGAAGCTCCCAGCCCCTAGTCTCTAGTCACCAGCCCCTAGTTGTAATACTTCTTCTTCCCGGTGGGCATCCGGATTTCTTCGTCGAGCGAGACCTCTTCCCGGCGTGGTCCACGCCGCGGAGCGGCCGCTTCCGCGGCCGAGTAACCGCGCTCGTCGCTGCGGCTGATCTTCTTCTGCGCGTAGAGCCCCTCGAGGACGAAGTCGATGGCGGACGCGACCGACGGGGCTGCCGCGCCGGGGGGCACGCCCGCGCGCTCGGCCAGTTCGCGGATGCCCTGCACTCCGCGGGTACCGGTGATCACTTCGTCAGCGGACGAGTTGTCGCTCAGCTGAAGCGATCCACCGAGATCGAACCATTCGATCACCGTCCGGGTGTCGACACCCTCGAACATCCCGGCGAAGACCGCCCCGACCGACGATCGAATCAGGTCGCGCGCAATCTGCTCGGCGCCGCGAAGCTCGCCCTCGTACTCGAGCTCGAACTTGCCGGTGATCGAGGGCAGCGCCGCATACAGATCGGTCACCCGCGGCACCACCAGATTTTCGCCGCGGGCCAGGGCTCGCCGTTCAGCGTTGGAGATCACGAGCTCGAGCGTGGTGATCGGCAGGCGCTGGCTGACGCCGGATCGCTTGTCGATCTTGCGATCGGCCCGGGCCTGAAACGCCACCTCCTCGACCACCTCGCGCACGTACTCGGGAATCTCGACTTTCAGCGCGCCCGCCCGATCGGTCCATGCTTCCTGCCGCGTAATCTGCATCGCGTGACGACGGGTGGCCGGGTAATGCGTCCGAATTTCGGAGCCGATGCGGTCCTTGAGTGGCGTGATGATCTTGCCGCGCGCGGTGTAGTCCTCGGGGTTCGCGGTGAACACCAGCATCACATCCAGCTTCAGGCGGATCGGATAGCCCTTAATCTGGACGTCGCCTTCCTGCAGGATGTTGAACAGGCCGACCTGAATCTTGCCGGCGAGGTCGGGCAGTTCGTTGACGGCGAACAGGCCGCGGTTCGCGCGCGGCAGCAGGCCGTAATGCATGGTCAGCTCGTCGGACAGGTTGAGGCCGGCTTCCGCCGCCTTGATCGGATCGATGTCGCCGACCATGTCCGCGATGGTCACGTCAGGCGTGGCCAGTTTCTCGACGTAGCGATCCTCGCGCTTCAGCCACGCGATCGGTGTGGCGTCGCCTTCTGTCGCGACACGCCGGCGGCACGACGCACAGATCGGCGCGAGCGGTTCGTCGTGAATCTCGCAGCCGGCGATGACCGGAATCTCGGCATCGAGCAGTCCGACCAGGCCGCGAAGGATGCGGCTCTTCGCCTGACCGCGGAGGCCGAGCAGAATGAAATTGTGGCCCGAGAGAACCGCGTTCACCAGTTGGGGCACGACCGTTTCGTCGTAGCCGATGATGCCCGGGAAAAGCGTCTCGCCCGCTCGTAGCTTGCCGACGAGATTGTCGCGAATCTCCTGCTTCACCGTGCGCGAGCGATAGCCGGACTGCCGAAGTGCGCCGAGCGTGTCAATGGCCGCCATGAAGCGATTCTATCCGAACTAGACTATCGACTCCCGACTACTGACTCCCGGTTCCCGACTATCGACTACCATGTCTTCCTTCTTCTCATCGCCGCGGCCGCGTGTCTTCGCTCATCGCGGCGGCAGCGCGCTCGCTCCCGAGAACACCATCGCCGCGTTCGACAACGGTCTGGCTTGTGGCGCGGACGGACTCGAGCTCGACGTGCGGCGATCCTCGGACGGCGTCGTCATGGTTTTTCACGACGCGACCCTCGACCGCACCACCACCCTTCGCGGGCCGTTGGCCGATCGACGCTCGGATGAGCTCGTCGCCTCTGGTGTTCCGAGGCTGGCCGACGTACTCGCCCGCTATGCGCGCACACCGATCATCGTCGAGCTCAAGCTGAATGAGCCGGCCTTCGCCGTTGCCGTCATTGACGTCGTGCGGGCGAACTCGGCTGTCGATCGTGTCTGCCTTGGCTCGTTCGGGACGCGGGTGCTCCGGGCGGCGCGCGCGCTCGAGCCCCGACTTGCGACCAGCGCGTCGCGGGAGGAAGTGAGATGGTCGCTATATCGATCGTGGCTACGCTGGCCCAGACGCAGCGCCGCGTTTCGCGGCTATCAGATTCCCGAGTGGGCCGGTACCACCCGGGTGGTGTCGCCGCGCTTTGTCGCCGACGCTCATCGGGCGGGTCTCGGCGTTCAGGTCTGGACGGTGGATGTTGAAGCTGATGCCCGGCGACTGCTGGCCTGCGGTGTTGATGCGTTGATCACCGATCGGCCCGATCGGATCGTGCCGCTGGTCGCGCAGTACCGTTAGCGTCGTCTTTGGACGACGTGGCGTGGGCCTTTCAGGCCCGCGTTTTTCACGCGACCCTGAAAGGGTCGCGCTACGTTGGATCGAAGACTGCGAGAGCGCCTTACAATCAAAAGATGAAGGAGCCGACGCTCGCCGACGTCTACGCCGCCCGCGAACGCGTCTACCGGTTGGTGCGGCCGACCCCGTTGATGACGCACCCGCTCCTCAACGCGGAAACCGGCCTCGATATCCTGGTCAAACACGAGAACCACAATCCCACCGGTGCGTTCAAGATTCGTGGCGGCCTCAACCTGATTGGCGGTCTGACGCCCGAAGAACGCCGCGGCGTCGTGACCGCGACCACCGGAAACCACGGCCAGTCGATCGCGCTGGCCTGCCATCGCGAAGGCGTGCCGTGCACCATCGTCACTCCGCTTGGCAACAATCCTGAAAAGAACGCCGCGATGCGCGCGTACGGCGCCGAGCTCATCGAGTTCGGCCGCGACTTCGACGAGGCTCGCGAACACGTGGAGCGATTGCAGCACGAGCGAGGGCTCCGTTACGTCCATTCGGCCGATGAACCGCTGCTGATTGCCGGCGTCGCGACCTACGCGCTCGAGATCTTCGAGTCCGAGCCCGACGCTGACGTCATCCTTGTTCCAATCGGCGGCGGCAGCGGCGCCAGCGGCTGTTCGATCGTGCGATCCGCGATCGGCAGTCGCGCCAGGGTGATCGGCGTGCAGGCCGAGCGGGCGGATGCCTTTACGCGATCGTGGAAGGGGCCCAGTCGGGTGACCGGCGAGAAGGCCGAGACGTTCGCCGAAGGCATGGCCACCCGGGTGACGTTCGACTTGCCGTTCGGCATTCTGAAACGCCTGCTCGACGACATCGTGACGCTGAGCGAGGACGAACTGGCCGAAGGCGTGCGCCTTGCGCTGCGGGCCACGCATAACCTCGCTGAAGGCGCGGGTGCAGCATCGCTGATCGCTGCGAGGAAGATCCGGAGTCAGCTCGAAGGCAAGAAGGTCGTGTGCGTGATGAGCGGTGGCAACATCGATCGCGCCACGCTCGGTCGCGTTTTGGCGTCGCGTTGACGCCGTAGCGCGGGCCTTTCAGGCCCGCGCCGGACGCGACCCTGAAAGGGTCGCGCTACCACAACCTCAGCGGTCTCTGCGCAGTGTGAATTCGACGGTGACGGTCGTCGCGACCGCCACCGCTTCGCCGTTCACGAACGACGGCGCGAATCGCCAACCCCGTACCGCGTCGATGGCAGCCTGGTCGAGCGCTGGAATCGATTTGGTCACCGTGGCTACGGTGACGCGCCCTTGCCGATCGATCACGATGTCCAGAATCACGCTGCCGTCGATTTGATGTGCCCGGGCGGCGACCGGGTACTCAGCCGCGCGATCGACGAGCTTGCGCGGCATCGGCATCCCGGCGTGCAGCCGCACCGGTGGCGGTTCGGCACGAAACACCAGCGTCATCCCCGGCGGCGTTGGCAGCTGATCGCTGCGGCGCACGGGAGCGGCCAGCACGGTCACCAGCCCCGCGATCGCGATGACCTGCGCCGTTTCGCGGACGATCGGCGTCATCGTTCGTGCAGCGTGAAGTTCACGGTCACTGTCATCACCACAGGCACGGCGTCACCGTTCAGGCGCGCCGCTGTGAATCGCCACAGCCGGACGGCGTCGAGCGCGGCCTGATCGAGCAGCGGAATCGAGCGCAAAATCCGCGCGGACTCGACACGCCCCTGCACATCGATCACGGCCTCGAGAATCACCACGCCTTCGACCCGTGCGCTCTGGGCGATCGCCGGATACACCGGCGCCGCGTCCACCTTCTTCACCGGCGCGGTCATTCCGGAGTGCAGCCGAATCGGCGTTGTCGCGACAGGTTGCGGAATGGGTGGCGCCGGGGGAGCGGGCGGCGCTCCCTGGCCGATCACTGTTTCGAGTGACGAGCCCGGCCCGCGCTCCACGCTGTCCACGGCCGCGCCGGTGGGCCCTTCGTTTTCGCGTCCGTTTTCCGGTGTCACCGCGTTTGGCATGACCGTCGGTGCCGCGTTCATGGCGACGGCGCTGCTCGAGGACTCGTGGTGTGCGGATGCCTGACGTGGCGCCGGCAGTTCGATGTCTCCGAGTCTGACCAACTGGATGTTGTCGAACATCAGTGCGCGTCGCGGAGTAGGCAGCGCACCGACGGCAAGGGCTTGAGCCGCCAGCAGGGACCCGATCACAACCGCGTGGCTAGCGATGGAGAAGAGCGTGAACGAACGCCGCATGGCTCCTCCTGACGTGAGCGTATTCGCTCACGTCAAGTTGGACACCGGGGTTCGTTCAAGGTTCCGTTCAGCGCGGCGGCGGCGAGGACTGGATGTTGCCGTCGGTGATCGGTGCGTTGACGGTCGCGACGATATTGCCTCGCGCGTCCTTGACGGCGATCACGAAAGTGTCGCGGCCTCGTCCTGGTTCGCCGGCGTCCGTCGCGACTGCGTCGAAGGTGTATCCAGCCTGCGAGTTCCACCGGCCGATGCCGGAGAAGGCGGCGACGTCGAGTCCGGATGGCGGCCGCGGGCCCGGCGACACGCCCGGTGCGTTGAAGAAACTCACGGCGTTGACGGCGGTCGCTTGAAAAGTGTCGAGCTTGTCGATGCCGGGCCGCTTCGTTCGAATCGTGTACAGCAAGGCGCCCGCGCCCGCTCCGTTGGCCCGTTCCTGCACGTCGAACGCGAGGCCGTGGGTGACGTCGCTCGTGTTGATGGTGAAGATGCCGGTCATTCTTCCCGGCGCCAGCGGCGGTGTCACCGTGACCGCGAACGATCCGCTCGCGGCGTTGCCGCTGTTATCGTTCGCGCCGCACGACACCTGAGTGATGCCGATTGGGAACGCAGCACCTGACGCCGGTGCGCACGTCACGGGACGCACTCCATCGACGAGATCGAGCGCCGATGCGCTGAACGTCACTGCCGTGCCGGAAGGCGCCGTTGCGGTGGCAGTGAGGTTCGCAGGCAGGGTGAGTGCCGGCCCGATGTGATCGGTGACCGTCACGGTAAACCCGCCGGTGGCGCTGTTGCCATGCGGATCGGTTGCCGTGCAATTGACCGGGGTGGCGCCGACCGTGAACGCTGAACCGGACGCAGGCAAACAGACCGGGACAATCGGACCGTCGAACGAGTCGAGCGCCGTTGCCGAGTAGCTGACCACGGTCGTTGGGCCGGTAGCTTCGAGGCTGATCGCACTCGGCAGGGTCAGTACCGGCACCGTGGTGTCGGCCAGACTCGTGCCGGTCAGCGGCACGTTTGTCGCCCCGCCACTCGTGCTGGTGACCGCAAGAGTTGCTGACTTGGGACCGGTGGTGGTGGGATGAAAGGTTGCCGACACGGTTGCCGACGCTCCGCCCGCGAGCACTGAGCTGTCGAGAATCCCGACGATCATATCCCCCGCGTCGGCGCCGCTGATGGTCGGCTCGTCGAGTGTCACCGAGCTGAGTAGAAGGTTCCTGATTGCGATCGATTGCGACGTGCTGGTCGTCTCTACGATCGACCCGAAATCGACGCTCGCCGGCGAAGCGACGAGCACGATATTTTGCGGATTGCTCGGTGTCTCCAGCTGGAAGTCAGTGGCGTTGTCGTCGGTGTCCTGCAGCGTCGTTGCCGCAGCGCCCGGCGTGCGCTCATAGCTGCGATCGACGGTGGACGCTGTCAGCGGCGCGAGCGTGGCGCCTTCTTTGTACAGCGAGCCCCCACTCAGGCCGACCTGATCGACGATCGTGCCGTGGCTGTCGACCAACGCCATCCCGCCATCGTCAGTCACGCCGGTGCTGTACGAAAGATTGGCGGGCGTCGTGCCTGAGTAACCGGCGGCCGCGGTGTTTACGATCAGGTATCGGCTGCGAGCGGGAAGCGTGGTATTCAACGGGACCGTTGCCCGTGTGCTATTGGTGCCGGCGTTGTTCGATCCGTGCAGCGTGAAGCCGCTGATGTCGATCGCGGCGTCGGTGTTGTTGTAGATCTCCACGAACTCGTCGTTGCCGCCGGCCGGTCCTCGAAAGCGGAACTCGCTGATGACGACGGGAGTTGCGATCGAGCCGGCGCCAGTCAACGTGACGGCGACGGGTGCGCCGCCGTTGGGCGACACGTTCAGGATCGCCGTCTGTACGCCGCCACCGATGGGTGCGAACGTAACCTCAATGGTGGTCGACGTGCCTGGACTCAGCTCCGTCGCCGCAGGGGGATCGGCCGCGAATCGCGCAGCGCTGTCACCGCTCAAAACAGGGACGGACAGCGCGATCGGCGTGAGGCCCACGTTGGTCAGCGTTACGGTCCGGGACTCGGTGGTCGACGCCGGCACGACGCCAAAGTCGATCGTCGCCGGTGCAGCGGTGATCACGATCGGCGGCGGCGCGACGATGATGCTGAACGAACCGGTCCCGTTGCAGCCACCCGCCACAGACGCCTGCACCGTGAATGAAAAAACGCCGACAGCGGTCGGCGTTCCCGAAATGACACCGTTAGTGCTGATGGCCAGGCCGCCGGGTGGCGCTCCGCTCGCAATCGTGAAAGTGTAGGGCCCGCCCGCACCGCTTGCCGTAATCGCCCCTCCGTATAGCAGGCCCACAGTTCCATTGGGCAACGATCCGGCGACAACGATCGCCTCGCATGTGCCGAGGCCGGTGAGCGTGACAGTCCGCGAGGCGCCAGCCGACGTGGTAATCAGGAGCGACGCACTTTTTGGTCCAGGCGTGGTCGGCTGAAACGACACGGCGAACGACGTGCTCTCGCCGCTGGCGAGCGGCCCTGCAGGTGTTCCGGCGCTGAAGGCATCCGGATTCGCGCCCGCGATGGCAAATGGCGGCGTGAGCGTCACTCCGGTCGCGTCGGTGTTGGTCACGGTGATCGTGGACGAGGCGCTCGCGCCGGGCTGAACGGTGCCGAAATCTACAGACGCAGGCGCCACGGCGAGCCCGCCGGTCCCCGTGCCGCTGAGGAGGATGCTGACGCTGCCGCCGCTGGTGCTGGTGACGACGAGCGACGCGGCCTTTGCGCCGCTGTCGAGCGGCTGGAAGGTCACGACGATCGTCGCGGTGGCGCCGGCCGCGAGGGCGGTCGTCGACGGCGTCGCCGACGCGAAGGCCGTCGTGTCGGTTCCGGTGAGCGACGGTGTGTCCAGAGTGACGGAGGTCGCCAGCAGATTCCTGATCGTGATGGTTTGCGACCGGGTATCGCCCGGCGAGGCCGCGCCGAAGTTCACGTTCGATGGTGCCGCGCTCAACACAGTGTTCTGCGGTGTGCTGGGCGTGATCTGCTGAAAGTCGGTGGCGTTGTTGTTGGTGTCGACCAGATCGATCGCCGCGCCGCCAGGAAGGCGTTCGTAACCGCGATTCGCGTTGGTGGTCAGCGGCGCGAGCGTTGAACCTTCTTTAAAGGCGGAGCCCGCGCTCAAGCCGACGGCGTCCACCACAGTGCCGCCGGTGCCGGGCGTGAACAGCGCCAGGCCGCCATCGTCGGTGATGCCGGTCGCGTACGTCACGTTGCCGGGGACGCCGAGCGAGTAGCCGTTGGCAGCTGTGTTCGTGAACAGGTAGTGCGAACGTCCCTGCAGGATCACGTTGGCCGGTACCGTTGCGCGCACGCTGTTGGTCCCCGCGTTGTTGGAGCCTCGTAGCGTGTAGCCGCTGATGTCCGCCGCACCATCGCTGTTGTTGTAAATCTCGACGAACTCGTCGTTGCCGCCGGCGCTGCCGTGGACGCGGAACTCGCTGATCACAATCGACGAGGTGCTGTCTCCGCCAGGCGTTGTCGCCGTGCCGGCGAGCGCCACCGATGTCGATCCGTCGGAACTGCCGATATTCAGGGTCGCGCTCTTGACGCCCGCCGTCGTCGGCGCGAACGTCACCGACGCCGTCGTCGATGCCCCGGCCGCCAGCGTTGTCGTCGCCGGAGCGCTGACCGTGAACTGGGTTGCGTCCGTGCCGGCGATCGTAAATGGCGTTGCGAGCGTGAGTGACGAGGCGCCGTTATTGGTGATGGTGACGGGCGCAAGCAGCACGCTGCCGACGCTGGTGGACGCGAAGGTCAGCGTCGCCGGCGCGGCAGTGAGTGCCGGTCCCGACCCGCCGTCCGGCACGATGTCCGTGAGCGCGCTCGGAATGATCTGGTAGCTGTTATCGAGTGACGTGGTCGCGTGCTGACCGAGGACGCCGGTGATCGTCAGCGATCCGGACGGCGTCGCGGTGCCGTCGATGTTCGTGTCGCTGTCGATATAGAGCGCCCCGGTTCCCGTGGCATCCGCGATGTCAACGGCGCCCGAACTGTTCAGCGCCGGGAACAACCCGCCGGTGATTCGCACGCCGGAAACAGTGACCAACTGTCCCTCGAAGGCCTCGCCGCCGCCCGCAGCCAGCTGCGAGAGCGTGATCGTCTTCGCCGCCGGAGCCGCGTCGTGCGAGAGCAGCGACATCGAGCTGACGGTGATCTCGGTGAGTCCGAAGAACTGGGTCACCGTGCCGATCGCTTCCACGGTGTCGCCGATCGCGAACGGTCCGAAATTGGTGGCCGAGTTGAAGAGATCGACACCGCCGGTTCCGTCCTGAACGTAGTACTCGATGCCGTTGCCGCCTCGAAAATCGATGGTCGACACCACGCCGTGAATCCTGACCAGCTGATTGAGCCGATCAGGGACGAGGTCTGCGCCAGGCGTGCCGTCGACGTTGTTGACCTGATCGATTCGCGCGTCGCCAATCGTGACCAGCGGTGTTGGCGCCGGCGCCGAAGCGCCCAGGTCCACCCGGCTGCGTGGTGTCACGTTGTAGCCCGAGTCGAAGGGCCGCAGATAATCGTCCTGCTGCAGGATGCCCACGAGGGTGAACGGCGTCGCCGGCGTGAAGCCTTCCACGTCCGTGTCGTGATCGACCTTCATCGAAAACGAGCCGGTGCCATCAGAAACGGTGACGAACGTATCGTTCGACTGCGGCGTGGCGGGAATCGTGCCGCTGACGATGGTGACGTTGGCGAGCGAGACGAATTTCCCTTCGAGTGACTCAGGGTTGCCGCTGAGCGCCGCAATCGTGGTCGTCGCCGGCGTCGGGGCCGCCCCGGACGACAACACCAGGATGCCGTACGGCGACGAGGTTTTCTCGACCGACTCAGTCAGATCGAGCCGCAGGCGGCCGCCGTTGAAGTTGATCCGTCCCGACACCTCGACCACCTGGCCCGGTGTCGTTGACGTGAACCCGGTCGGCGTGTCGGTCGAACGATAGACGTTGATTGCTGCGGTCGCATCCTGGACGTAGTCGTCGTTGGTGCCGGGACTGAATCCCGACGCGGTCACGGTGCCCTGAATCCGCGCCGCATAGCCGTTGTAAACCGGCTCGCCCTTCGCGGTCTGCGCTCGCAACGACGCGATCGGCGTCACGCCCGAGAAGTACCCGAGGCTGAAGCTGCTGGACTGCGCACCTGCAACACCGGTGACCGTGTAATCCACCCGCGAGCCGTTGGCTTGTGCAGGAATCGTCGCCTGATAGAGTCCGCCTGCCAGCGCCATCGCGAGCGGCGTGTGAGCGACGCCGTCCACGCTGTAGGCGAGCGAGACGCTCGCGATCGGCGATTCCCTGTCGTTGACTGCGGCGGTGACGACTACGTCCTCGTTCGAGCGTGGCAGCGCCGGCGCCGTCTGCGCGATCACCGTCGGCTTGAAGTCGGTCGTGATTCCCGGCGAGACGCCGTCCACCGCGTAGGTGTGCAGCGCCGGACTGATCCGCGCACCGCCATCGTCGAAGCTCGACATCGTGTAGGTGGTCGAGCCGTCAGTCGTCAGCAGGACAGTACCGTGGCCGGCGTTCCCGGCCGCCGCACCGGTGTATCCCTGCTGCGTGACGCGATCGTCGCCGGCGGGGCTGGCCTCGTTCTGGTAGAACACCGGTCCGGTGCCAGGCGCCGGGACACCGGTACCAAGAAAACTGTGGCCGGCGGTGTCCGCCGTATTGAGGTACTTGTTCGCGGTTTCGCGATTGGGATGACCGAACGTGTTGGTCTCGCCGGTCTGTGCGAATGCGACCTCCGCTTTCAAGGCGCTGAGGAAGAGCTGATTGTTCGCGGTGGTGCTGCCGTGGTGATCGAGCTGCACGACGTCGACGTCGCCGATCATCTGCGCGACGTAAGTTTCGACGTCGGGCGTTTTGGCCGTCGAGGTGCTGCCGCCGCCGGTCATGTCGCCAGAGACCAAATAATCGAAGGAGTTGAATTCGACGAGTGTGCTGATGCTCTCGGAGTTCAGGTCCTCGTTGGTGATGGCGACGCTGCCGCCGCTCAGGAACCGTCCGCCGGCCACCATGAACGTGGCCCGCATGCCGCCGCCGAGATCCAGGAACCCGTCGGGAATCGCGCCCGCCACGACGGTGCGTCTGGTGACGCCAGTGTGGCCGGTGGCGGTGACGTAATTCAGATACGTGCCGCGGGTGCTGCTCGACGAGGTGGAGGTGCCGGGCGGTTGAACGTCGGCTCCGTCACCGTTGTCGAAGGACGTGCCGGCGACGCGTCCGGCGTTGAGCACCTCGATCAGCCCGCCCATGTGATCGATGTGGTAGTGGGTCAGGACCGTGAAGTCGATCGTCGCGATGCCGAGCGTGTCGAGCAGCCCGATGATCTTCGTGCCGCTGCCGGGGGGGCCACCGTCAACCAGCAGTGTCTTGCCCGTCGGCGACACGATCAACGTCGACGCACCGGTGCCGACGTCGATGAAATAGATTCTGGCCTGGCTCGATTGTGCGTGCGGACGCTGCACCAGCAGAGTCAGGAGGACGGTTGCGACAGCGGCAAATTTCTTGATCATGGCAATCGATTCTGATCCGGCACGAACACGGTTGAGACACGCGACTCTAGAGGCGGCTCATCCGCTGGTCAACGCAATTCGGTGTAACCGAGCGCCCGTCTGGCGAGTGCGAAAATCTCGTCCATCATGCGCGCATCGAGCTTTCCAGTATTAGTGTTCTGACGGCTCGGATGGTTACAGGCAATCGCAGTCAGGCCGTTCGGCAGCGTCAAAACGGTGCCGTGTTTGAAGGGCGGGCGAGGGCGAATCACGACGCCCTGTTCTCTGAGCAGCCTGAAATAGGCGTCCCAGCCGATTTTTCCGAGGGCGACGACGACCTCGATCCTGGGAAGCGCCTTGAGCTCCGCTATCAGGTGGTCACGACAATTGCTGAGCTCGTCCGGGCTCGGCTTGTTATCGGGCGGCGCACATCGCGCAGCTGCCGTGATGTACACGTCGCGCAGCTGCAGTCCATCGTCTTTGTGAGTCGAGGTGGGGATGTTGGCGAAGCCGGCGCGATGCAGCGCGGCCATCAGAAAGTCGCCAGAGCCGCCGCGACCGTCGCCCGTAAAGACGCGGCCGGTGCGGTTGGCGCCGTGCGCACCCGGGGCGAGCGCGACCAGTAGCAGCCGCGCCTGCGGGTCGCCGAATCCGGGCACGGGCTTGCCCCAATAGATTTCGTCTCGATACGCACGGCGCTTGGTGCGCGCGATCTCCTGGCAATAGGCCCGCAGGCGGGGACACTTCTCGCAGGTGACGATGGCCTCGCGAACGATTTCTAACGCGACCAACCGATCCGACCTACCCGACCCATCAGACCTACCAGACCTACTAGCCCTACCCGCCTTTGAGTCACCAGACCCGGCACGCGCTCGGTCGCACCATCGGCGCCCCGGCCTTGCACGAGAACGCCTTCTGAAACTCCGGCATGTTCGACGTCGGTCCGTTGACGCGGTACTTGTTGGAGGCGTGCGGATTGGTGGCGGCTTTCAGTCGCTCGGCTTCCGGCCGCGCCGTATCGCACCAGACCTGCGCCCATCCGAGAAACACGCGCTGCTCGGGTGTGAAGCCGTCGAGTTTGTTATTGATCTTGGCGCCAGGACCGGCGAGGTAGGCCATCAACGCCAGGCGCAGGCCGCCGTTGTCCGCGGTGTTTTCGCCCAGCGTCAACCGTCCGTTGACGTGAGAATCGCCCGCGACGGTGTAGCCGGAATACTGATCCGCGACGCACGAGGCGCGCTCGTCATACGCCTTGCCGTCGGCGGCCGTCCACCAGTCGCGCAGGTTGCCCTGCGCGTCGAACTTGCGTCCCTGATCGTCGAAGCCGTGCGTCAGTTCGTGACCGATGACCGCGCCGGCCGCACCGTAGTTGACCGCCGCATCGCGCCCTGACTTGTAGAACGGCGGCTGCAGGATGCCGGCAGGGAAAGTTGATGTTGTTGCGATCGGGACTGTAGTAGGCGTTGACGGTCGGCGGCGTCATGCTCCATTCGTCGCGATCCACCGGTTGCCCGATCTTCTTCAGATTGCGGACGCGGTTGAAGGTCGCGGTCCGTTCGAGATTTCCGAGCGCATCGTCGCGCGAGATCCGGATGCTGGAGTAGTCGCGCCAGGTGTCGGGGTAACCGATCCGATCGACGACGGCTTCGAGCTTCACCATGGCGGCCTTCTTGGTCTCGCCGCTCATCCACGGCGCGGCGTCGATGTCCTGGCGCATCGCGTCCTTGATCTCCTGCACCATCCGCAACGTGTCGGCTTTGGCCTGCGGGCTGAACGTGGCGTCCACGAAGGCCTTGCCGAGCGCCTCGCCGAGACGCGAATCGGTCAGCGCCACGCAACGGCGCCATCGCGGCTGCTCTGCCTGCTGACCGGTCAGCGTGCGGCTGAAGTAGTCGAAGTTGGCGTCGGCAAATGCCTTGGGCAGCCACTCGGCCGACTGATGCAGGAGACCCCATCGCAGGTAGGTTTTGAGGTCGTCCACTGGCGTCGACGCGATCAACTGGTCGAAGGCCGTCAGAAACGCCGGGACCGAAACGTTGATGGTCGGCAGCGGCGGCGCGCCGGCCGCGGTCGCGTACTTGCGCCAATTGAAGTTCGGCGTCAGCTTCTGCAACTCGTTGATCGTCTGGTGATGCTGGGTGCTGGCGGGATCGCGGCGCTTCACACGGTCGAGCGAGGCGGTGGCGAGCGCCGTCTCGATGCGCAGGACGGCAGTGGCGTCAGCCGTGGCCTTTTCCACAGGCTCACCTGTCAGCGCAAAGATTTTCGCCACGTGTTCGCGGTACTTGTCGCGAAGCTCGACCGACCGGGCATCGTCTTTCAGGTAGTAGTCGCGATCCGGCAGGGCGATGCCGCCCTGATCGATGCCGGCAATCATCATCGTGGCCTGGTCGAGGTCGGTCGTCGAGCTGAAGCGGAAGAACGCCGACACGCCGTAGGAATGCAGATAGGCGACGAGGACGGGAAGATCATCCGGGTTGGTCAGGTCGTTGATCGTGGCCAGGTCGGCGGCGATCGGCGTCAGGCCGGCAGATTCGATGCGCGGCTCGTCCATGCAGGCCGCGTAGAAGTCGGACGCCTTGCCCGCGTCGCCGGTCGCGCCCGGCGTTTCGAGGATTTTTCGCAGGATCTCGTTGTTGCGCTCCTGCAGTTCATCGAAACGCCCGAACGCGCGCCGATCGGGCGCCAGCGGGTGGCTCGCGATCCAGCCGCCGCAAGCGAACTGGTAGAAGTCGTTGCACGGATCGGCGCGGCGATCCAGGGCGTCCAATTCAATGCCGGACGCGGAGCCACCCGACTTGACCGTCTGTGCGCCGGCGGCCGGTGTCTGAAGCAGCAGGCCTCCCCATCCGACCGCCAGCGCCGCGGCTACCGGAAGCGACACAAAGGTCAGGGCAAGGATCTGACGGCGCATGTTTTCGGTTCCCCTAAAGCCAAGGTACAATTAGTAGTTGGTCTACAGCGTAGACGCCCGCCGGCCGACAGTTCGACTGAGGCTTCCTGTCCGACGAGCTGAAAGGATCCCGCTCCCGTGAGATACATCTCCCCCAAAGACGCCGCTGAACTCGATGCGACCGAGGCCCGAGAGTGGCTCGATTCGCTGGATTATGTGCTGCAGACCGGCGGCCCCGCAAAGGTGGCCCGGTTGCTGCGCGACCTGACTATCCACGCGCGGCAGAACGGCGTCAAGCTGCCATTTACCGCGAACACCCCGTACCTCAACACCATCTCTGCCGACGACCAGTCGCTGATGCCCGGCAGCCCCGATATCGAGCGCCGGATCAAGAGCCTCGTCCGTTGGAACGCGGCCGCGATGGTCGTCCGGGCGAACAAAGCCGAGGAAGGCATCGGCGGTCATATTTCGACGTTCGCCTCGGCGGCTACGCTCTACGAAGTCGCCTTCAATCATTTTTTTCGCGGCCACGGCGAAGGCGCCGGTGACGGCGACGTCATCTTCTTCCAGGGACACGCCGCGCCGGGTGTCTACGCACGCGCGTTTCTCGAGGGGCGGATCGACGAGACCCACCTCGAGAACTTCCGCCGCGAAACCAAGCCCGAAGGCGGTCTGTCCTCGTATCCCCATCCGTGGCTGATGCCCAACTTCTGGGAGTACCCGACGGTCTCGATGGGCCTCGGGCCGCTGATGGCGATCTACCAGGCGCGGTTCATGCGCTACCTGGAGGACCGCGGCCTGAAACCGAAGTCGGACGCCAAGGTGTGGGCGTTCCTCGGCGATGGTGAGACCGACGAACCCGAAGCGCTCGGCGCGATCACCCTGCCGGCCCGCGAAAAGCTCGACAACCTGATCTTCGTCGTCAACTGCAACCTGCAGCGGCTCGACGGTCCGGTTCGCGGCAACGGCCAGATTATCCAGGAGCTCGAAGCCGCGTTCCGCGGCGCGGGCTGGAACGTGGTCAAGGCGATCTGGGGCCGCGAGTGGGACCCGATTCTCGCCAAGGACCGCGACGGCCTGCTCGTCAAGCGCATGGGCGAGATCGTCGACGGGCAGTATCAGAAGTACGCGGTTGAATCGGGCGCCTACGTCCGCGAGCATTTCTGGGGCGCCGACCCGCGGCTGCTCGACATGGTCAAGCACCTGTCGGACGATCAGCTGAAGAAGATGACGCTCGGCGGCCACGATCCGGTCAAGGTCTACAACGCTTACAAGGCCGCCGTCGAACACAAGGGCGCGCCGACCGTCGTGCTCGCGCGCACCATCAAGGGCTACGGCCTCGGCGAAGCCGGCGAAGGCAAGAACATCACCCACCAGCAGAAGAAGATGAACGAAGAGGAGCTGCGGGCGTTCCGCACTCGCTTCGGCATCCCGATCTCCGACGCCGAAGTGGGTCACACTCCGTTTTACCGTCCCGCCGAAGACAGCATCGAAATCAAGTACATGCGCGAACGGCGCCAGGCGCTCGGCGGCTACGTGCCGTCGCGCAAGGTCCGCTCCGAGGCGCTCAAGCCGATCGCGCCGGAGCTCTTCGAGGAGTTCCACAAGGGCACCGACGGCCGCAAGGCCTCGACGACGATGGTGTTCGTGAGGATGCTGTCGAAGCTGCTGCGGGATCCGGAAATCGGCAAGCTGGTCGTGCCGATCGTTCCCGACGAGGCCCGCACCTTCGGTATGGAGGCGTTGTTCCGGCAGGTCGGGATCTACTCGCACGCTGGTCAGGTCTACGAGCCGGTCGACATGGACACGCTGCTCTATTACAAGGAAGCGTCCGACGGCCAGATTCTCGAAGAGGGTATCAACGAGGCCGGGTCGATGTCGTCGTTCATCGCCGCCGGCACCGCGTACGCGTCGCACGGCGTCAACACGATCCCGTTCTTCATCTACTACTCGATGTTCGGGTTCCAGCGCATCGGCGACCTGATCTGGGCGGCGGGCGACTCGCGCGCACGCGGCTTCCTGCTCGGCGGCACGTCCGGACGGACGACGCTCGCCGGCGAGGGACTGCAGCACCAGGACGGCAACAGCCAGCTGTTCGCGCTCGCGTATCCGAACGTGGTCAGCTACGACCCGGCGTTCGCGTTCGAAATCGCGGTCATCATCGAGGACGGCATCAAGCGGATGTACGTCGACCAGGAGAGCATCTTCTACTACCTGACGGTGATGAACGAGCAGTACGCAATGCCGGAGATGCCGAAGGGCGCCAAGGACGGCATCCTCAAGGGCATGTACAAATTCCGTTCCGCGGCTAAGCCGAAGGCGGCGCTGCGGGCGCAGCTGCTCGGCAGCGGCGCGATCCTGCCGGAAGTGATCAAGGCGCAGGAGATTCTCGAATCGAAGTACAACGTCTCCGCCGACGTCTGGAGCGTCACCAGTTACACCGAGCTCTATCGCGACGGTCACGCCGCCGAGCGCTGGAACATGCTGCACCCGACCGTGTCGCCGCGCGTTCCGTACGTGACGCAGTGCCTGAAGGACGCCGCGGGCGTGCTGATCGCGGCGTCGGACTACGTCAAGGCGATGCCGGACACCATCGACCGCTGGCTCCCTCGTCCGCTGACGACGCTGGGCACCGACGGCTACGGGCGCAGCGAGACCCGCGCCTCGCTGCGCGAGTTCTTCGAGGTGGACTACCGCTACGTCGTCGTCGCGACGCTGGCGGCGCTCGCGCGTGACGGCAAAATCGAGGCGTCGGTGGTCGACGAGGCGATCAAGGCGCACAACATCAATCCCGAGAAGGCGAATCCGGCGGTCTCGTAAATGGCGACTGACTTCAAACTCCCTGAACTCGGCGAGCAGATCGCCGGCGGCGACGTGCTTCGCGTCATGGTCAAGCCGGGCGACACCATTGCGAAGGAACAGCCGGTGCTCGAGCTCGAGACCGACAAGGCCACGATTGAAGTGCCCTCGTCGGTCGCGGGCGTCGTGAAAACGGTCAACGCGAAGGTCGGCGAAAAAGTGAAGGTCGGTCAGGTCATCCTCACGGTCGAGGGCGATGCCGGGGCTGCGGCGTCACCGAAGGCCGAGCCCGCGAAAGCCGCGGCTCCGGCCGCGAAACCAGCCGCCGCGCCTGCGCAAACGCCGCCCGACGAGAAGGTGCCGGACGTGCAGCCCGACGTGCAGGCGCGGGATCAATCGACGGCGCCGGACAAATCGGGCGTGAAGGATCCCTCGGTTGGACCACGCGCGGCCGCATCGGACCGCGGCGCCAACGTCGTGGACATCAGCCGCGGTGCGCGTGCCGTTGCCGAGCCGGCAGCGGGCGAGCAGCCACCGGCGCCGGCCGCACCGTCGGTTCGCCGCACCGCGCGCGAAATCGGCGTGGATATCAACGAGGTCGCGGGCAGCGGGCCCGACGGCCGCATCTCGATCGACGACGTCAAGGCGCACGCGAAGCGACTGATTGCGGGCGCCGGCAAGGGCGGTGGGGCGGCGGCACAGCCGCTGCCGGACTTCACCCGCTTCGGCACGATTGAGCGTCAGCCGATGCGCGCGGTTCGCCGCAAGACCGCCGAGCACCTGGCGGCGGCGTGGGCGACGATTCCGCACGTCACGCAGTGCGATCTCGCCGACATCACCGGCCTCGAGGAGCTGCGCAAGAAGTACGCGAAGCAGGTCGAGGCGGCAGGCGGCAGCCTGACCGTCACCGCGATTGCGGTGAAGGTGGTCGCCGCGGCGCTGAAGGTGTTTCCGCAGTTCAACGCCTCGATCGACCTGGCCGCGGACGAGATCATCCTCAAGCAATACGTCAACATCGGCGTCGCGGTCGATACCGATCGCGGCCTGCTGGTGCCGGTCATCAAGAACGCCGACCAGAAGAACGTCACGCAGCTCGCGGCCGATCTCGCGCAGTTGTCGGAGAAGGCGCGGACGCGCAAGATCTCGCTCGAGGAGATGCAGGGCGGCTGCTTCAGCATCTCCAATCTCGGCGGCATCGGCGGCACCTATTTCACGCCGATCGTCAACGCCCCGGAAGTTGCGATTCTCGGCATCTCGCGCGCGAAGATGGAACCGGTTTATAACAAGGAGAGCGGGCAGTTCGTGCCGCGATTCATGCTGCCGCTGTCACTGTCCTACGATCACCGGGTGATTGACGGCGCCGACGGCATCCGCTTCCTGCGCTGGGTCGTTCAGGCGCTCGAGGATCCGTTTCTGTTGTCGCTCCAGGGGTAACTTTTTTTCACGGAGCCACGAAGATCACGAAGCACACAAAGTCGTCTGATCGAGAGTCTCTCCGTGGCCTTCGTGTTCATCCGTGACTTCGTGATGCATTGTCAGCTCACTATGACCTCCGTTCAACTTGTCGTCGTCGGCGCTGGCCCCGGGGGCTATTCCGCCGCGTTTCTGGCTGCCGATCTCGGGCTCAGCGTCGCGCTGGTCGATCCGGAACTGAACCCGGGCGGCGTCTGCGTCTACCGCGGCTGCATCCCGTCGAAGGCCCTGCTTCACGTCTCGGATCTGCTCAGCGAATCGCGCCATGCGAAAGACTGGGGCATCGAATTCGCCGAGCCGACGATCGATCTCGATAAGCTGCGCGCCTTCAAGAACAACGTCGTGAAGCGCCTGACCGGCGGCACCGGCCAGCTCGTCAAGATGCGCAAGATTCACTACTTGCAGGGATGGGCCGAAATCGTTGACGCGCATCACCTGACGGTGAAGCTGTCGGCGGGTGGAGAAGAGCAGGTGCAGTTCGAGCATGCGCTGCTCGCGACCGGGTCGGTGCCGGCAATTCCGCCGTCGCTCAAGATCGACGATCCCCGTGTGATGGATTCGACCGCGGCGCTCGAACTTCCCGACATCCCGAAGTCGCTGCTGGTGGTCGGCGGCGGTTACATCGGCCTCGAGCTCGGCACTGTCTACGCCACGCTCGGCAGCGCGGTGACCGTCGTCGAGATGACGTCCGGCCTGCTGCCGGGCGCGGACCGCGACCTGGTCGACGTCCTGGCCAAACGGGTCGCGACCACGATGAAGAGCGTGTTGCTCGAGACCAAAGTGGTCGAGATGAAGGCGGAGGCGAAGGGCATCCGCGTGAAGTTCGAAGGCAAGGCCGATCCGAGCGAGCAGCTGTTCGATCGTGTGATGGTGTGTGTGGGCCGTCGTCCCAACTCGAAGATCCCCGGGCTCGAACGCACCCAGGTCCAGCTCGATCAGCGCGGCTTCATCATGGTCGACGAGCAGCGGCGCACCCACGAGCCTTCGATCTTCGCGATCGGCGACGTGGTCGGCGAGCCGATGCTCGCGCACAAGGCGTCACACGAAGGACGCGTGGCGGTCGAGGTGATGGCCGGCGAAAATGTGGCGTTCGCGCCGCGCGCGATTCCGGCCGTGGTCTTTACCGATCCGGAAATCGCCTGGGCTGGCCTCACCGAAGCCCAGGCCGCGAAAGAAGGCCGGCACGTCACGGTGTCGAAGTTTCCGTGGGGCGCGTCCGGCCGCGCGATCACCCTCGACCGGACCGACGGCCTGACCAAACTGATTATCGATCCCGAGACGGAACGACTGCTCGGCGTCGGATTGGTCGGTCCCGGCGCAGGCGAACTGATCGCGGAGGGCGTGCTCGCGATCGAAATGGGCGCCAACGCGACCGACCTGAAACTGACGATCCACCCGCACCCGACGCTGACCGAGACGATGATGGAATCGGCTGAGGTCTTCTTCGGCCAGGCGACACACGTCTACCGACCGAAGCGGGGCTGACAACTTCTCACTTTTAACTTCACACTTCTAACTTTCTAGTCGTGTAACCGTTCCCGCCGTGGTCCACTTCAAAAACGCCGTCGCCACCAGCGCCTCGATCACGCGCTGACAGGGCTCGGTCTCGAGTCCCCACAGCCGCATCGCCTGCGCGGGCGTCAGCCGCAGTCCCGGCATCTCCCTGAATTCCTCCCGCACGCGACCGACGATCTGTTCAAGTTCCATTGCTGTTCCTCGTACTCCACGCGAGCAGTTCGCGCCTGACCCGTTTTCCGGTTGCCGCCGCTTCCTGCGTCTCGAATGTCAGCCGGCCGTCGCTGTCTCCGGTCTGTTGCCCGACTCGTGCGTAGTAGGCCCCGAATGAATCGCGATTCACGATCGACGGCTCGTTGGCGATCTCGATCGCGTGCCGCAGTTCGTGGCCGAGCGTGCTGATTTGCGAGATCGCGGATCGCCCGGACGCCAGGTCGATTACGACGTATCGGTGGGTGCCGTTCGCCGACAGCAACGCGAGGCGACCATCGAGGCCGGCCGGCAGTGTCGCTCGCGTCCGGATGTAGACCGTCACGTCGAGCGTTTCCAGCCAGTTCACTAACCCCCGCACGGTCGGCGATCGGCCGGTCGCTTCGTCGAACAGCGCGCGCAGCTCGGCTTCGGGCCGCACATGCGGCGGCGCCAGCCATTCTTCCTGCGCCGTCGCCGGCGCGGCGCCGGCCAGCAGCCCGGCGAGAGAGAACAGCATGAACGAACGGCGCAACGACCACGGCATGACCGATGGCGAGCAAGATGCACTCCATAGTCGCGTCGAAACAAACGCCTCGAAAACAGGCCTGTTTTTGATGTTTGCGAACGACTGTTAACGGCAAATCAGACGTTTAGGTATGACGTCTCTAATGCTCAGACAAAAATGTAGATTCAGGCCGCGTTCGCCCAGTAAGGCGCCTTAGTCTGAATAAGACATCAATGTAATGTTTTACTGTAGCTAGGACAGGATTGTAGGATGATTGAACCCATGACGACTCGCGCCCGTCTTGTCCCGCCTCCCGATGTGGATGCGCCGACCCGGGAGGCCCGCCGCCTCTCGACCCTGCTCGAAGTCAGCCAGGCGCTGTCGGGCACGCTCAACCTGAAAGCCTCGCTGCACCGCGTGCTGGAGATCCTCGCCCGCCATCACGGCGCCGTGCGCGGCATCGTGTCGGTGCTGCATGGCGAGGGCGACCTGCGGGTGGAAGCGTCCGACGGCCTGCCCGACTCGTCGCGGGTCGTCAGCTACCGCGTCGGCGAAGGCATCACCGGGCGGGTGGTCCAGAGCGGCAAGCCGATCGTCGTGCCGCGGGTCAGCCGCGAACCGTCGTTTCTGCACCGGGCGGCGCGGCGTCCCGAGCTGGCGCACCAGGAGCTCAGCTTCATCTGCGTCCCGATTAGCCTCAATCGACGGGCCGTCGGCGCGCTCGCCATCGACCTCAAGTTCAAGCCGGAGCGCAATTTCGAGCGCAGCACGAAGTTTCTCGGCGTGGTCGCGTCGATGATCGCGCAGGCGCTCAAGATCCATCGGCTGATCGAGGAGGACAAGCGCCGCCTGGTGGACGAAAACACCCACCTGCGCCAGGAGCTGCGCGAGCGCTACGACTTCTCGAACCTGGTCGGCAGCAGCGGACCGATGCGCCAGATCTTCGAGCAGGTCACCCAGGTGGCCGGCACCAACACCACGGTGCTGATCCGCGGCGAATCGGGCACCGGCAAGGAGCTGATCGCGCACGCGATTCACTACAGTTCACTGCGCGCCAAGAAGCCGTTCGTGAAGGTCAGCTGCGCGGCGCTGCCCGACAGCCTGATCGAGTCGGAGTTGTTCGGCTACGAGAAGGGTGCGTTCACCGGCGCCGAGGCGCGCAAGAAAGGGCGCTTCGAGCTGGCGGAAGGCGGCACGCTGTTCCTCGACGAAATCGGTGACGTCAACCTCGCCACGCAGGTGAAGCTGCTGCGGGTGCTGCAGGAGCGCGAGTTCGAGCGTGTCGGCGGCACCGAAACCATCAAGGCGAGCGTCCGACTGGTGGCGGCGACCAACAAGGATCTCGAAAAAGCGATCACCAACGGATCGTTCCGCGAAGATCTCTACTATCGCCTCAACGTCTTCACCATCTTCATTCCGCCGCTGCGCGAGCGCAAGGCGGACATGCTGCTGCTGGTGGATCACTTCCTGGAAAAGTTCGCCCGCGAGCACAAGCGCAACATCAAGCGCATTTCGACGCCGGCCATCGACATGCTCGCCAGCTATCACTGGCCCGGCAACGTCCGCGAGCTCGAGAACACGCTCGAACGGGCGGTCCTGATGTGCGACGGCGAGGTCGTGCACGGACACCACCTGCCGCCGTCGCTGCAGACCGCGGAGGCGTCGGGCACGGTCACCCGGGTCGCGCTGACCGATGCGGTGTCGGCCTACGAAAAGGATCTGATTCAGGACGCGCTGAAGACCACCCGCGGCAATCGCGCCAAGGCGGCGCGGCTGCTCGATACCACCGAGCGCATCATCAACTACAAGGTGCGGCGCTACGGAATCGACGCGAAGCGATTCAAGAACTGAGCGCCGCCGCCGCGTAGGCGTCGGCGGTCTCGTGCGCGTGGTACGAGCTGCGCACGAGGGGGCCCGATTCGACGTGGACGAACCCCATGGCGAGGGCCTCGCGCTTGAGATCGGCGAATTCGTCCGGATGGTAGTAACGCACCATGGGCGCGTGCTGCGCGGTCGGACGGAGGTACTGTCCGACCGTCAGGATGCCGCATCCCGCCTCCCGTAAATCCCGGAACGTCGACAGCAGTTCGTCGCGCTCTTCACCAAGTCCAACCATGACGCCGGTCTTGGTCGGAATCTCCGGCGCATAGCGGCGCGATCGGTCCAGCAGTTCGAGCGTGCGCGCGTAACGACCGCCCGAGCGCGCCATCCGGTACAGCCGAGGCACGGTTTCGGTGTTGTGGTTCAGCACGTCAGGCCTGGCGTCGAGCACCGCTTCGAGCGCCCGTTCGTTGCCCTGAAAGTCGGGAATCAGCACTTCGATGCGGCATGTCGCCAGCCGTGCCCGCGTCTCGCGAATCGTCTCTGCGAAGATGGAGGCGCCGCCGTCCGCGAGATCATCACGATCGACCGACGTGATGACGACGTAATTCAGATCGAGAGTGCGGATCGCTTCCGCGACCCTGACCGGTTCGGCAGTGTCAACCGCTGCCGGCCGGCCGTGCGACACCGCGCAGTAAGCGCAGGCGCGCGTGCAGACGTCGCCGAGAATCATGAACGTCGCGGTCCCGTGATTCCAGCATTCGCCGATGTTCGGGCACTGCGCTTCCTCGCAGACCGTGTGCAGGTTCAGCTCGCGCATCAGGCCCCTGAGGCGTTGGTAGCTCGGCGAGCCGGGCGCACGGACCTTCAGCCACTCCGGTTTGGGCTGTCGTGGCAGAGCGGGAGCGGTCGGCGTGAGCGCGATGACGCGGGGCACTTCTCAGTATTATATCGGGCCGTGGGCGCCGGTGGTCAGGCCTCCCCCGGCGCCAACATTTCCGCGGACCGGCCCGTCTAAGGAGAGCATGCGCGACCTCCGCTACGCCGTTCGGGTCCTGCTCAAGAGTCCGGCGTTCACCATTACCGCGACCCTCACCCTGGCGTTGTGCATCGGCGCCAACACCGCCATCTACACGGTTGTGGATCGTGTGCTGCTGCGGCCGCTGCCGTACCCGCAGCCCGAGCGCCTCGCGCAGGTCGTCACGCGGTTCGATGGCGGCGGGATCGGCGAGATTGGCCAGACCGGCGGGACGTGGGAGGCGCTTCGTGACGGCGTGACGTCGCTCGACCTGGCCACGACCAGCGGCGGCTTCGGATCGATCGGCGTCAACATGGTGGTCGGACACCACGCCGAATACGTCACGCAGCAGCGCGTGTCGGCCGGCTTTTTCCGCGTCCTCGGCGTGGCGCCGGCTCGTGGACGCGAGTTCACCGCTGACGAAGATCGAGCCGGTGGGCCTGCGGCCGTGATTTTGAGTCACGAATTATGGACGCGCCTTTTCGATGGCGACCCCGCCGCGATCGGCCGAAGCCTGACGCTGCGCGGTGAGCCGTACACGATCGTCGGCGTGATGCCGGGCGGCTTCACCAGCGGAGAACCAATTGACGCGTGGACGCCGGTCCGGGCCTGCCGTTCGTGCGAGGGCGGCGGGCAGAACTACGCCATTCTCGCGCGGCTGCGACCGAACGCCCTTTGGGCGCAGGCGGACGCCGAGGTCGGCGGAATCGGCGAACCGGTCCTCGCCGATCTCTATCGCGGCTCGCCTCGCGCAGCGCGCCTTCATATCGTGTCGCTTCAACGCGGCGAAACCGAGTCGGTGCGGCAACCGGTCCTGATTCTCTGGAGCGCGGTCGGGATGGTGCTGCTCATCGGCTGCGTGAACATCGCCGGCCTGCTGATGGCGCGCGCCGTGGGCCGCGCCCCCGAAATCGCGATCCGCGCGGCGCTCGGCGGCGGGCGTGGTGCGATCCTGCGTCAACTGATGGCCGAGAGCCTGGTCCTCGCGGCGGTGGGCGGCGCGCTTGGCGCGCTGCTTGGTTACGCTGGTTCGCGCGTGTTCGGGTCGCTGCTTCAGGACGCCTTTGGCGTGACGGCTCGTGACGTCGGTTTCGATCTTCGTGTGCTTGGCGCGACGGCGGCGATCGCGCTCGGCACCAGTGTGCTGTTTGGCCTCGTCCCGGCGCTGCAGGCCAGCCGGGTGAACCTGCGCGCTACGCTGGTCGACTCAGGGAGCCCTTCGATTGCGGGCGCCGCCCGCAGCTGGCCCCGCCGGGTCCTGGTCGTTACGGAAGTCGCGCTCGGCGTCGTCCTGTTGGTCGGCGCGGGGCTGCTGATCCGTTCCTTCGATCGTCTGGTGACACAGCGGGCCGGTTTCGACGCGAGCCACGTCATGACCGCGACGCTGTCACTTCAGGACGCCCGGTATCAATCGGCGGAGAAGGTCATTCGATTCTTCGACGACAGCGTCGATCGGATGCGGCAGATGGCAGGGGTGGATAACGCGGCGGCGTCGTTGACCCTGCCGTACGAGCGTGCGCTCAATGTCGGCGGACGCTGGGTCGGCGCCAGGCCGGGCGCCGACCAAATCGGGATCATGAACGAGACCTACGTGACGCCGGGTTATTTCGACACGTTGCGGGTGCCGGTCCTGCGTGGCCGCGTGTTCAACGACGCCGACAACGCCGGCGCTGCACCGGTGATTGTCGTCAATCAGGCATTCGTGGCCCGCTATTCTCCGGATCGGGATCCAATCGGCCGCCAGATCAATCAGGGCGGCGCTCGAACGGTCGTCGGCATCGTCGGTGACATTCAGCAGAAGGCTGGCTGGGGCAATTTCGGACCCGTCGCCGCAATGCCGGCCAGCTATGTTCCGGTCGCGCAGACCAGCGATCGCTTCCTCCAGATGGTTCACGCGTGGTTCTCGCCGAGCTGGTTCGTCCGCGTGCGCGGAGGCGACGCCGCGATTGTCGGCGAGATGCAGCGCGCCGTGGAGAGTGTCGATCCGTTGCTGCCGTTCGCGAAGTTCCGGACCGTGGACGACCTGCGTCGTGAAGCCGTCGCGACCCAGCGCGCGCAGACGCTGCTGCTGGCGGCGCTCGCGGGCCTGGCGCTGGTCCTGGCCGCGGTCGGTCTTTTCGGGCTGGTCGCAAACGGCGTGGCCGAGCGGACGCGCGAACTGGGCATCCGTCTCGCGCTCGGTGCGACGGTTCGCCAGGCGATCCTCGCCGCCGCCGGTCCCGGGTTGACGCTCGCTGTGGTCGGCGTCACTGTCGGTGGCCTGTGCGCGCGCCTGGCGGCGTCGACGATCCGGCACCTGGTCTGGGGCGTCTCCGTCGCCGACCCGCTCACCTTCGCGCTGGCGATTGGGGTAGCGCTCGCCGTTGCGGCCACAGCGGCGTTCGTCCCGGCGCTGCGCATCGCGCGCCTCAATCCGATTAAGGCGTTGAGATGACCTCGCCGACCATCACGTCGCTGGCGCCGTCGAAGTAGTTCCTGACATCATCCAGCACCGAGTTCATGCGCGGGTCCATCATGCATCGCGCGACGTCGGCGGGCGAGTCGAAGTACGCGCTGAAGACGTACTGGTAGGGTGCGTCGAAACCAGGCACGCTTCCCGACACCTTCACGATCTCGCTCCTTCGCACGCCGAGCGCCGCCATGATCGGCGCAGCCAGTGGCGCGTGCTTCTCGAAGTAATACGCTTCGTCGAACCGCGCGCCCTTCTGATAGCAGACTCTCAGGACCGTCATTCGGATGCTCCTCGGTTTCGGAAACCGGCGATGAAGATGTCGGCGAACAGATCGGCGATCTGTTCAGAACTCGCCGGACCGTCGGGACTGTACCACCGCGGGATCCAGTTCACCGCTCCGAACAGCGCAAATGCCAGGAGTTTCTGATCGCCGGCCGGGAAGACGCCGTCCGCCATGCCCTGCTCCAGCACCCGGCGGACGCCGCGATCGAAGGCATCCCGCCTGGCGATCACCGCTTTGAGATGGGCGGGGGACAGCGCTTCGAGATCGAGAAACAGCGCGGTTCCGTGCAACTCGTCGAGAATCGTATGGACGAACGCGCCGATCAGCTGGCGAAGCTTTTGGTCCGCCGCGGACGGGCTCCGTTCGACTTCGTCGAGCAGCTGCATGAGGCGGTCGAGCGAATACTGATGGCACGCGAACAGGATTTCTTCCTTGTTCTTGAAGTAGTAGTAGAGATTGCCTTTCTTCATATGCAGCGCCGCGGCAATCTGCTGCACCGTGGCGCCGTGATATCCGAGGCGTCGGAACGCCTTCGCTGCGCTGGTCAGGATGTCGATCCGGGTGGTGGCGCGCGTGTCTCCGTTTCGCGGGCGTTTCGCCCGGCGCCGCGTCCGCTTCCCGGCCGCACCGCGCACGGCTGATGTTGACTCGCTGGTGGCCACGCTCTAAAGTAGTTTGAACGCGCGTTCAATATCAATGATCACCTTTGATACCCGCCCGGACGCCTACAAACACTGGTCGCTCACCATCGATGGTCCGATCGCGACGCTCGCGATGAACGTCCGCGAGGACGCCGGGCTGTCGCCGGACTACTCGCTCAAACTCAACTCTTACGATCTGGCGGTGGACATCGAGCTCGCGGACGCGATTCAGCGGCTGCGTTTCGAACATCCCGATGTGCATGCGGTAATCGTGTCGTCGTTGAAGGAGCGGATCTTCTGCGCCGGCGCGAACATCATGATGCTGCGCGGCTCGACCCACGCGGCGAAGGTGAACTTCTGCAAGTTCACCAACGAAACGCGCCTCGCGATGGAAGACGCGAGCGCCCACTCCGGATTGAAGTTCCTCGCCGCGCTCAACGGCATCTGCGCGGGCGGTGGTTACGAGCTGGCGCTCGCCTGCGACGAAATCATCCTGGTTGACGATGGCAACTCCGCGGTGAGCCTGCCGGAGGCGCCGTTGCTGGCGGTGTTGCCCGGCACCGGCGGACTCACTCGGCTGGTGGACAAGCGTCATGTCCGGCGCGATCGAGCTGATTTCTTCAGCACGCTGGTCGAAGGCATGAAAGGCAAACGGGCTGTCCAGTGGCAGCTGGTGGATGCGGTGCATCCGACCAGTCAGTTCAAGGCTGCGGTTGCGGCACGCGCGCGCGAGCTGGCGGCCGCGTCCGACCGGCCGTCAACTGGACCCGGCATCGCGTTGACCCCGATCCAGCCGACGGTCGTAGACGGATCGCTCACCTATTCCGCCGTGTCGCTCGCGATCGACCGTGCGGCGCGAACGGCGGAGCTCACGGTGCAGGCGCCCAGCGGTCCGCAGCCAACGACGCCGGACGAAATCCTCGCGGCGGGCGATCAGTTCTGGCCGCTGCGGGCGTTCCGCGAACTCGACGATGCGTTGTTGAGGCTGCGGGTCAACGAGCTGGAGATCGGTACGGTGATCATCCGCACGGAAGGTGACGGCGAAGCGGTGCTGGCGATCGACAAGACTCTGATCGCGCATCAATCGCACTGGCTGGTCCGCGAGATCATCCATTTCATGAAGCGGACCTTGAAGCGTCTGGATCTGACGTCGCGCAGCTTCTTCGCATTCATCGAGCCCGGGTCGGCGTTTGCGGGCTCGCTGTTCGAGCTGGCGCTGGCGGCCGATCGTTCCTACATGCTGCACGACGATGACGAGGCCAATGTCGTGTCGCTGTCGCCGATGAACGGCGGGCCGTTGGTGATGAGCAACGGCCTGACTCGTTTGCAGACGCGCTTTCTTGGTGATCAGCAAAAGGTGGATGCGCTTCTTACGCACGACGGCGCATACAACGCTGCTGAAGCGGAAGAAGCGGGGCTGGTCACGTTCGCGCCAGACGAGATCGACTGGGACGACGAGGTGCGTCAGGCCGTGGAGGCGCGCGCCGCGTTTTCACCGGACGCGATGACCGGTCTCGAGGCGAACTTGCGCTTCGCGGGTCCGGAAACGCTGGAGACCAAGATCTTCGGACGCCTCACTGCCTGGCAGAACTGGATCTTTCAGCGGCCGAACGCCGTGGGAGAAAAGGGCGCGCTCAAGGTCTACGGACAGCAGGGACGCCCCGAGTTCGACTGGAAACGCACCTAGCATCTGGTCATTGGTTCATCTGGTTATTGGGTCATTGATTGAATCAATTGAGCACTCAATGACGAGATGACCAAGTAACCAGATGACCAGATTGGGGGAGCTGAATGATCTCCGCCGAGAAGATTCCGAATAACGTCAACCTCTCGGGCAACAAGCGGCTGCAGCGCGCGCTCGAGCACTGGCAGCCGAAGTACATCCAGTGGTGGCGCGAGATGGGCCCACAGGGGTTCCAGGACTACCACCAGGTCTACGTGCGCACCGCAATCAGCGTCGACCCCGAAGGCTGGGCGCACTTCGAGTACGTCAAGCTGCCGGAATACCGCTGGGGGATCTTCCTGGCCGATCCCGTGCACGACCGCCGGATCGGGTTCGGCGACTTCTTCGGCCAGCCGGTCTGGCAGGAGGTGCCTGGCGAATTCCGGAATCAGCTGCGCCGGTTGATCGTGACTCAGGGCGACACCGAGCCGGCGAGCGTCGAGCAGCAGCGGCTGCTCGGTCAGCGCTGCCCGAGCATGTACGACCTGCGCAACCTCTTCCAGGTCAACGTCGAGGAAGGCCGTCATCTCTGGGCCATGGTCTACCTGCTGCACTCGTACTTCGGCCGCGACGGCCGCGACGAAGCCGAGGAACTGCTCGAGCGGCAGAGCGGCAACCGCGACAAGCCGCGTATTCTCGAAGCGTTCAACGAGCCGATCGACAACTGGCTCGACTTCTTCATGTTCACGATGTTCACCGATCGCGACGGCAAGTCGCAGTTGATGTCGCTGTCCGAGAGCTCGCTCGATCCGCTGGCGCGGACGACGAAGTTCATGTTGACCGAGGAAGCGCATCACATGTTCGTCGGCGAGACCGGCATTGCGCGGATCCTCGAGCGCACCTGCCAGCTGATGAAGATCGCCGGCTACTCCGAGGACGTCCGCAAGGTCGGCGGCATCGACATCCCGACCATCCAGAAACATCTGAACCAGTGGTTCAGCCTGAGCCTCGATCTGCACGGCAGCGAGGTGTCGAGCAACGCCGCGTCGTACTTCGCCAACGGCCTGAAGGGCCGCGCCAAAGAGGACACCTTCGACGAACACGTCGTGAAGAACGCCTACTACAACATGGAGTTCTTCGAAGCCGGGAAGCCGGTGACCAAGGAAGTCCTGATGCGCAACGCGATGAACGAGGTGTTGCGCGACTGGTATGTCGGTGACTGCGCCGCGGGCGTGACCCGGTGGAACCGTGTGCTCGAACAGCACGGCTTCTCGGATCGGCTGCGGCTGCCGGACCGGAAGTTCAACCGCGGCATCGGCATGTATTCGGGCTTCCGCTTCGATCCCAACGGAGTGCCGGTGTCGCCCGAGCAGTGGGAAAAGCGCAAATACGACTGGCTGCCGTCGGCGGCGGACACCGAGTACCTACTCAGCATCATGGACAAGCCGGTCTACGAGGCGGGGAAGTTCGCGAACTACATCGCCCCGCCGCGACGCGGCATCAATCAACAGTCAATAGATTTCGAGTACGTGCGGACTGAAAGATAAGGCACGTTGGCGAACGGCAAGATCTGAGGATGTAAGGATTTCAGGATGTGAGGATTCATTTGCGGATCTATTAGGGGATTGGCGATCCGCAGCCGGAGATCGCGCAGATGCTCGAAATCAGATCCTTAGATAAATCCTCAAATCCTTAAGTCCTGATATCCTCAAATAATCATGTCTTTATCTATTCTGTGGCTGGGCCACTCGACTTTTCTTCTCCAGTCGCCGGGCGGGAAGCGCCTCTTGTTCGATCCCTGGATCACCGGCAATCCCGCGTCGCCGGACGCGGCCAAACACCTTGGCAAGCTCGACCTGATTCTCGTCACGCACGGACACAGCGACCACACCGGCGATGTTGTCGCGGTCGCGCGATCGAGCGGGGCGCAGGTGCTCGCGCCGTTCGAGGTGTCGGTCTGGCTGCAGGGCAAGGGGTTGCAGAACGTCACCGGAATGAATCCGGGCGGTACCCTCAATGCGCTCGGCCTCTCGATCACCATGGTGAACGCAGTTCACAGCAGCTCGGTCGTTGAGGACGGTAAGGTCGTCTACCTCGGCGTCGCCACCGGCTACGTCGTCAAATTCGAGGATGGCGTCACGATTTACTTTGCGGGCGACACTGACGTGTTCGGCGACATGCGTCTCATCGGCGAGCTCTATCAGCCGAACATCGCCTTCCTTCCGATCGGCGACCTCTATACGATGGGTCCACTGCAGGCCGCGAAGGCGTGCGAGCTGCTCGGCGTCAAACAGGTGGTGCCGATGCACTACGGCACATTCCCGGCGCTGACCGGCACACCGGCGAAGCTGCGAGAGCTGGTCGCGCCGCGCGGTATCCAGGTCCTCGAGCTGAAACCCGGCGAAACCGCTTCGTAAACGCACGATCATCACGAAGACACGAAGATCACGGAGAACACGAAGAGTCTTTGTACAAAATCAGCCCGTGATCTTCGTGATCTTCGTGACTTCGTGATTGACTCAGTGGGGTACCCGTGACAACAACAGCGGTGATGCGCAAACAGCTTTTCATCAACGGTGAGTGGCGCGATGCCGCCGGCGGTCGGATGCTCGAGGTGGTCAATCCGGCGACCGAGGACGTGATCGCCGAGGTCGCGTCCGCCGAGCAGGCCGACGTGGACGCCGCGGTGGCGGCGGCGCGCGCGGCGCTCGACGGTCCGTGGGGCAAAATGTCGGCACGCGACCGCGGCAGGATCGTCTGGAAAATCGGCGAGCGGCTGATGGCGAGGGCCGACGAGATCGCGCGTCTCGAGACCCTGCACAACGGCAAGCCGATCTTCGAGTCCCGGCAGATCGAGATCCCTGCCGCGGCCGAGTGTTTCCAGTACTACGCCGGCTGGGCCGACAAGATTCACGGCGAGACGGTTCCGGTTCGTGGCAACTTCCTCACTTACACGCTGCGCGAACCGGTCGGAGTGGTCGCGGCGATCGTGCCGTGGAATTTTCCGCTGCTGTTGACTGCCTGGAAGGTCGCTCCCGCCCTGGCCTGCGGCAACACCGTGATCATCAAGCCAGCGAGTCAGACGCCGCTCACGGCGCTCGCCCTGGCCGAGGCCGCCGTCGAAGCCGGATTGCCGGCCGGCGTCCTCAACGTGATTACTGGTCCAGGCGCGTCGGTCGGCCAGATGATCGTCGACCATCCGGGCATCGACAAGATCGCGTTCACCGGTGACACCTCCACCGGCAAGCAGATCATGCGCGGCTCGGCCGAATCGCTGAAGCGGATCACGCTCGAACTGGGCGGCAAGTCGCCGAACATCGTCTTCGCCGACGCTGACCTTGACGCCGCCGTTCGCGGAGCGACCACTGGCATCTTCTACGGCAAGGGCGAAGTCTGCGCCGCCGGCTCGCGTCTGCTGGTCGAAAAGTCCATCAAGAACGAGTTCATGGACAAGGTCGCCGCCCGGGCCAGACAGATCAAGCCCGGCGACCCGCTCGACCCGCGCACGCGGCTCGGCGCCATCTCCTCGAAGCGTCAGCTCGAGACCGACCTGCGCTATATCGAGATCGCCAAGAAAGAGGGCGCGACACTGCTCGCCGGCGGCGAACGCGCGGATATCGGCACCGGCAAAGGCTATTTCCTGCAGCCGACTGTGTTCGATGCCGTCACCCCGGACATGACCATCGCGCGCGAAGAGATCTTCGGTCCGGTTCTCGCCACGATCGAGTTCGCCGACGTCGACGAAGCGATCGCGCGCGCCAACGACTCGGTCTACGGCCTGGCCGCTGCGGTCTGGACCCGAGACATCAAGAAGGCGCATCACGTCGCGCGCAAGCTGCAGGCGGGGACGGTGTGGATCAACACCTACAACGTCTACGATACGGCGGCGTCGTTCGGTGGTTACAAGCAGAGCGGCTTCGGACGCGAGATGAGCGTGCACGCGCTCGAGCACTACACGCAGGTGAAGAGCGTGTGGGTGGATCTGAACCGTTAGAGAATGTGCCAGTGCAAGACGCGGGCCTAAAGGCCCGCGCTACACCGCCGAGCGACCCGCCGGCCCAGCCGACCTAGCCGACCCACCTGACTCAGCCGACTTTATCTCACCCACCCGACCTAACCGGCCTATCGCTGGGTGATCACCATCGCCAGTGTCAGCACGATCATCAGCACCACCGTCGCCCAGGCGACGACGTTGTAGGCACGCGAGTTGACGTGTTCGCCCATCAGCTCCTTGTCGTTGGTCAGGAGCAGCATGAAGATCAGCACGAACGGCAAGACCACGCCGTTCACGACCTGCGACAGCACCATCACGTGCACGAGCGGGAACCGCGGAATCAGCAAGACCCCCGCGCCAGTGACGATCAGCAGCGTGTACAGCCAGTAGAAGACCGGCGCCTCGTGGAACTTCTTGTCGAGGCCCGACTCGAATCCCAGACCCTCGCACACGACGTAGGACGTGGAGATCGGCAGGATCGACGCCGCGAAGATCGAAGCGTTGAACAGCCCGGCCGCGAACAACAGATACGCGTACTCGCCGGCCAGCGGCCGCAGCGCCTGCGCCGCGTCGGCCGCGTCCTTGATGTCGGTGTGGCCGACGGCATACAGCGTGGCCGCGCACGCCACGATGATGAACCACGCCACGATGTCGGTGAACAGGCAGCCAAGAATGACGTCCCAGCGAGAGGTCCGGTACTGGCGTGCAGTGACGCCTTTCTCCACAATCGACGCCTGCAGATAGAACTGCATCCACGGCGCGATCGTCGTTCCGACCAGTCCGATCACCATGAACAGGTAACCGTAGTTGCGGATGCCGATCGCTGCCGGACGGCTGACGGTCGCAACCGCGGCGGCCTTCCAGTCGGGATGCGCGAGCAGGCCGGCGATGATGTAGCAGACGTAGAACGCCGAGGCCGCGAGGAAAATCTTCTCGACGCTTTCGTAGGTACCGCGCACGACCAGCACCCACACCAACGCCGCGGCCGCCGGCACCACGATGAAGCGCGAGATGCCGAACAGCTCCAGGCTGCTGGCCACGCCGGCGAACTCGGCGACGACGTTGCCGAAGTTGGTGACGATCAGCGCGAGCATCAGCCAGAACGTGACCCGGAAGCCGAACTCCTCGCGAATCAGATCGCTCAATCCCTTACCGGTGACGGCGCCCATCCGCGCGCACATCTCCTGCACCACGACCAGCGCGATCGTGATCGGGATCATCGTCCACAGCAGCGAATAGCCGAATTGCGCGCCCGCCTGTGAATAGGTGAAGATGCCGCCGGCATCGTTGTCGACGTTTGCCGTGATGAATCCAGGTCCGACGACGGCCAGAATCACGGCGAGACGCACCCGCCAGCTCTTGAGAAACTTCATCGCGTCAGTCGCCGGTTCGCAGCATGCTGATCACATCGTCCGCCGTGATGATGCCGGCGATGCGGCCGTGCTCGTCCACGACCGCCAGGGTGATCAGGTTGTATTTGTCGAACAATGCCGCGACTTCGTCCTGCGGCGTGTCCGGGGCGCACGCGATGTACGGATCGCTGAGCGAGGAGAGTTGAATAGCCGGCGACGAGACCGCGATCTTGACGAGCGGCACCGCGCCCACGAGTTTCTGTCCGGCGCCGGTCAGGTAGATCGTCGCCACCGCTTCAGCGCTGCCCTCGAACGCCTTGAGCGCTTCAATCGCATCGTCCACGACCGACGTTTCCGGTACGACGATGAACTCGGTCGTCATCCGTCCGGCGGCGGTGTGTTCGCCGAACTCGAGCAGTTGCGTGACCTCGCGCCGATCCTCGGGCTCCATCTCCTCGAGAATCGCGTCCGAGCGTTCTTCGGCCAGTTCGCCGAGGAGGTCGGCGGCGGCGTCCGGGTCCATCTCGCCGACGATGTCGGCGGCCCGCTGTTTGTCGAGTGATTCGACGACCGAGACCTGAACATCCGAGTCGAGCTCTTCGAGCGTCTCGGCGGCGACGTCCTCAGCGATGGTCTCGAACACCGCTTCGCGATCCGCCGGCGCCAGGTCCTCGACGATGTCGGCGATGTCGGCGGGATGCATCTGCGAGAGACCGCGATAGGCGATCTTCAGCTTGACGCGTCGCGCCGGGTCGGTTTCGAGCAGATCGACGAAGTCCCACGGGATCACTCGCGGCGGAATCCGCTGCAGCAGCGCACGGAGCGTGAATGAAGGGACGATGCCCTTCGAGAGACGGCGGACGGCGCCGCGCGCGCCCACATCGACGGCGACGACGTTCAGGAGGAGGTGACTGTTGACCGGTGTCGATTCCAGCTCGACGTCGTTGACGCGCACGACCTTCCGGCCATGGATGTCGATGATCTGCTGATCGAGAAGGTCGCGCTTGAGCAGCAGCACGCCGTCGAGTGCCGGGACCCGCGCCCATTGCCCGATGTTGGTGTTGGCCCGGACCGCCGCACCGGCGGTCGTGATGTCGTCGGGAGTGAGCGTGCGCTCGCCGTCCGCGACCGTGACGATTAGATAGGCGACGCGGGTGGGATGATCCTGCGGCGCGATCGCGATTTCACGCACCCGTCCACGAACGGCGCCTGAGGCGTCGCGCACGGAAGCGCCGAGCAGTTCGGACAAGGCGACGACGGACATGGACGTATGTCCCCGAGCAGGGCCATCTCTATGCGCTCAAGCATAACAGCATTTCTAGTGCATGTGAGCCATCGAAGAGCGCGACGGACGCCATCGCAGGAAAACGTGATACGAGAGCGGCGCACCGTAGTACTGCGCGAGCATCTCGTCGATGTTGTAGCCGGTGATGTCGGCGCCGATACCGAGGCGTGTGCCGTGGATCTTCGGCAGATCGTAAAGATAACCGACCGTGAGCGCCGCAATGCGCGAAAAGACGATCGGTTCCATCAGCACGCCCGGCGGATGCGGACCGAGGCCGAAGATTTCCTTACGCACCGCTTCGGCCCGCCCATAGAGGGTCGATGTATCGGTCGCACGCAAATCCCACTCGATGAGATACCCATTTGGCGCATAGGTGTATTCCCGGTTTTGCCCCCACGCCGCGGTCACCGCCAGCGGCCGCGATTTTACAAGGCCGTCATATCCGAACGAGGCGGTCAGGCGAACCACGTCGGTCCGCTCCCACCATTCCGGCTGCTTCAGGTGTCCGCCGGAGATCTGTGCCTGCCACGGTCCGCGACGCCAGCTGACGCGGGTTGCCCACGAATCGAGCGCCGGCTGCTGGATGTTCAGCCGGTTGTCGTCGTCGTTCTCTTCGCCCTTGAATGCCGACACTTCGAAGGTGAATGGCGCAACCTCGAGGCCGCCGGTGACGACACCCGCCGAAATGTGCGTTGAATCCAGGTAGTGATGGGTGAGCGGCGCCTCGGGGTCGTCACGTGCCGACTCGCGGTGCATGAACCCGGTCGGCCCGAGAGCGGGTGCGCCGACCAGGTCGGCCTCGAAGATGTACGTGACGCGACCGTCAGGCAGCCTGTAGGTGCCGCCGAGGTCCATGAACATGTCGTGTGGGTGCTGATAGTTGATCAGCGGCGCGCGCTGGTAGCTTTCACCGGTCTGAAACGCCTGCGGCGATCCCAGTTTGGCAATGGTGAACGGTTCGAGCGACAACATCCCGTGCAGCGTGAGCTGCCCATGGCCGGCGGAATGGCTTGCCGAGAGCATTCCCCAGTTCTGTGACTCCCACGCCCAGAAGTCGGCGTATTTCCGCTGCTGGTAGTTGAAGCCGTAGAACACGTTGGCGTCCGCCATCACCATCCAGCCGCCCGCATCGGACGGCGCGGCGGTCATCTGATGGTGATCGTGGGGCTGATCGGGCTCCTGCGCCCGCGTCACGGTGGACATCAGGCACAGCACAGCAGGGCAGACGAGCAAAAACGAAGCAATTCGCAAGGAATCTCCCATCATAGCGAAGCAGTGCTAATCTGGACATCTCAATGACTTTCCGGAGGCGCCGCCTCACCTTCGTCGTCTGCGTCTGGCTGGTGAGCCAGGCCGCGGGCCTGGCCGCCGCGCCTTTCGCGCTGTGCTGCCCGACGGCGCCGGGAACCTCCGTGCACGACGCCGAAGAGGAATGCTGCCCGGGACTGCTGCCCGGTCAGGTGTGTCCGATGCATCACGTCAAGGAAGGCGTCCGTACATGCAAGATGCGGAGCGCCTGCGGCAGCTCTGACGCGGCGCTCGTCTGGTTGTCCGGCGGCCTCGGTGTGCTGCCACAGCCGCCGGCGACCGTAAGCGCTTTCGAACTTCGCGAGCTGACGTCCGTGATGGCGCCGTCCGCGATTGCCCGCGCCCATCGTCCCGAATCGCCCCCTCCCAGAGCCTGACACCTCGACCAACGAACGCGACTTGAGGACTGCCGCGAGCGGATTGATCCGCCCGGACTGGCAGTGGCGCCTCATGTTTTTTGCATTCTCGAGGTGTTTTCATGTGGTCAGAACTTCGTACGCGAGCCATCTGGCTGGCGTTGGTGTGTGTGTGCGCGTCGCCGCCGCCGGTGATCGCGCAGACGGTGGCGTCCGCGAGCGTGACCGGCACGGTTCGCGATTCGAGCGACGCGCTGGTGCCTGGGGCAACGGTGGAAATCCGGAACCATGCGACGAATCAGACCTGGCAGACGGTGACCGATGCCCGCGGCCAGTTCCGGCTGTCTTATCTCCCGGCCGGCGACTACCACCTCTCGGTCCAGTTGAGCGGCTTTGGCACAACCAACGCTGGACTCACACTCGCCGTGCGCGATCAGGTGGACGTGCCGATCGTGCTCAAGCCCGCGGCGGTGGCCGAGTCCGTCCAGGTCGCGGCGCCGGTTCCACTGGTCGAGGCCCGGCGCACGGAAATGGCTTCGACGATCACGCCGGGCGAGGTCAACAGCCTTCCGCTCAACGGACGCAATTACCTGGATCTGGCGCTCCTCGCGCCGAACGTGTCGCGGACGATCCTGAAAACCACGGATCGATTCGCCGAGACGTCAGCGGTGGCCGGGACCGGCGTGTCGGTCGCTGGTCAGCGCAATCTGAACAACAACTTCGTCCTCGACGGGTTATCGGCCAACGACGATGCCGCGGATCTGGCGGGCGTGTCGCTGAGTCAGGAAGTCGTGCGCGAGTTCGAAGTGGTGACGGCGGGCGGCGGCGCCGAATTCGGACGTGCGTCGAGCGGAACCATCAGCGTCGTGACTCAGTCCGGGACGAATCAGTACCAGGGCCGGGCCTATGAATTCTTCCGCAACGATGCGTTCGACACCCAGAATCCGCTCTCGATCCGTAAGGATCCGCTGAACCAGAATCAGTTCGGCCTCACACTCGGCGGACCGATCGTGAAGAATCGGACCTTCTGGTTTGGCAACGTCGAGCAGACGCTGCAGGACCGCACCGGCGTGGTGACCATCGCGCCCGACGCGGTGACCGCAGTGAACACGACCCTCGACGCCGCCGGCTACCATGGCCCGCGCATCACCACCGGAAATTTTCCGACCGGTTACGACAGCACCAACGTGTTCGGGCGCGTCGATCATCAAGCGACAGCCGCTTCGAGCCTGCAACTGCGGTATCTCTTCTACCACGTCACCAGCGACAACGCCCGCAATGTCGGCGGGCTCGGGGATGTGAGCCGCGGCACGGCGCTCGACGACACCGATCAGACCGTAGCGGTCAACTACCTGTCGACGTTGTCGTCGGGCGCGATCAACGAAGCGCGGGCGCAGTACACACACAGCGGCCTCGGGGCGCCAGTGAACGACACGATTGGGCCGGCCGTCTCCATCTCCGGTGTCGCCAACTTCGGCGTCGCGACTTCGTCGCCGACCGCGCGTGACGCCGACGTCTTCCAGGCGGTCGATACCCTGACCCTGCAACGTGGCTCGCATCTGATCAAGACCGGCGCCGAGCTGCTCTATAACCGCGTCAACATTGTGTTTCCCGGCGCCTTGCAGGGGTCGTACACGTTTTCGTCGCTCGCCACCTTCCAGCGCGGCATCTACTCGCAGTTCCAGCAGGCCTTCGGCGTAACGTCGCTGCTGCAGTCGAATCCCAATCTGGGACTCTTCGCGCAGGACGAATGGCGGGCGCGGCCGAGCCTGACCATCGACGCCGGACTTCGCTACGATCTGCAGTGGCTGCCGTCGCCGATTCAACTCGACGCCAACAACGTCTCGCCACGAATCGGCGCAGCGTACTCTCCGGGCGATGGCAAGACGGTCATTCGCGGCAGCGCCGGCCTGTATTTCGACCGGATCCCACTACGCGCGACATCCAACGCGATTCAGCGGGACGGCACCATTTACCAGACGGCGGTGCTGTCGTTCGGACAGGCCGGTGCGCCGGTGTGGCCGGCCGTGCTGCCTGCGTTTCCGGCCGGCGTGCTCGTCTCGATCAGCAACATCAACCCGAACGTCCAGAATCAGTACAACGAGCAGGCCGGCGTGCAGATCGAACGCGCGATCGGCTCGTCGCTTGCGGCGCAGTTCGGCTACACCTATATGCGCGGCCATGGCATCCTGATGTCGCACAACGTCAACGTGCCCACGTTGACCGCGGCGCAAGCGGCCGCGATGGGGGTCGCGAATCTGGGCCGGCCGGATCCGCGCTACGGCAACATCAGCCAGTACGACGCGCTCGGCGACGCGTGGTTCCACGGGTTCACGGCGTCGCTCGACACACGGCACGCACCGTGGGGCCGCGCCCGCGTCTCGTACACGCTCTCGGACGCGCAAGACGATTCGGGCAATGCATTTTTCCAGACGCCGCAGGTGCAGAACGACATCCTCGCTGACAAGGGGCCGTCCGACAACGACCAGCGTCAGCGGCTGGTCGTTGCCGGCACGGTTGGTGACGGCAGCAGCGCGGCGGTGCGCCGGGCGCTGCTCGGATTTCAGATCGGCTGGGTCTACTCCTATGCGACCGCCGCGCCGTTCAATGTCGTCACCGGCGCCGACAACAACAACGACACGACCGTCAACGATCGCCCTGCCGGCGTCGGTCGCAACTCCGGACGATTTCCGTGTTACTCGGACCTGAGCCAGATCTGCGGCACGACGTCGTTCGACATCCGTCTCTCACGTGTGATCGCGCTCGGCGGAGCACACAGACTCGAGCTGATGCTGGAAGGCTTCAATCTCTTCAACCACGTCAACGTCGTCAACGTGAACAACACGATTGGCAATACGCCGGTGCCCTCAGCGGCCTTCAAGCAAGTAACCGCCGTCGGCGACATGCGGCAATTTCAACTGGGTGCGCGATGGAGTTTCTGAAAGCGATGCGCGGATCGGCGATCTACCTTTGCGGTCCTGTCGCGCTGATCTCGATCACCGCGGCTGCGCTGGCGGCCACGGTTTCCGGCTCGCCGACGTTTGTGGATCTCGGCGTTCCTGGACGGGCCAGCCAGACGCCGACTGCGGCCGCCACCGGCGCTTTCGTGGCGGTGGTGTGGAGCGCATCGACGCCCGATGGGACGACTGACATCTACGCGGCGATCAGCCATGACTCAGGACGCGGGTTCGGCGCGCCGGTGCGTGTGAACAGCGTGAACGGCGATGCCCGCGTCAGCGGCGAACAGGCGCCGCAGGTCACAATCGCGCCGCGTGCCGGCCAGCCGCCTGCGATCACCGTCGTGTGGACGTCGAAGGGCGCCAGGGGCACGACGCTCCTCCAGTCGCGATCGGACGACGGCGGCAAGTCGTTTGCGCGCTCGTCCGTCGTGCCCGGCAGCGACGCGAGCGGAAATCGTGGCTGGCAGGCGACAGCCGTCGAAGCTGGCGGGCGAGTCGACGCGCTGTGGCTCGATCATCGCGAACTGGCTGCGGACTCGACCATGGCGATGAGCCATCACGAGCACAGCACCGCCGCCGACTCCAAGCCGGACGGCGTCGCGATGGCGCAGAAGTCGAAGCTCTACGTAGCCTCGATCGATGGATCGCTCCAGCCGCACGCGATCACCGGCGGCGTGTGCTATTGCTGCAAGACCGCGCTCGTGGCCGGCGCCGATGGCGCGCTGTACGCGGCGTGGCGCCACGTTTATCCCGGCAACCTACGCGATATGGCGTTTACCGTGTCGCGCGACGGCGGCAAAACGTTCGCGCCGCCGCTCCGCGTCAGCGAGGACAAGTGGATGCTCGAGGGCTGTCCCGACGATGGGCCATCGATGGCTGTGGACGGGCAGAACCGCGTCCACCTGGCGTGGCCCACCCTGGTGACCAGTGCGGATGGCGAGCCCGGCATCGGCATCTTCTACGCGTCATCCAGCGATGCCCGGCGGTTTTCGGCGCGGGAGCAGGTGCCGACCGAAGGCGTGCCGCACCATCCGCGGATCGCGGTCGACGGCAGCGGCGTCATATTGGTTTGGGACGAAGGCAAGGACGGCACGCGTCGGATCGTGATGGCGCGGCGCGCCGCCGGCTCGTTCAAGTCGACAGTGATCAGCGACGGCACGCCAGGTGTGTATCCGATGGCCGTGCCGGTGGCCGGGGGCATGGTCGCGGTCTGGACCAGCGGCCGCGCGTCGGCGTCAGCGATCCGGGTGGCGCGGCTCCCGTAGGCGCAGTATGCTCACGGGCTGTAGACAATCAAAACGCAACGGCAGGAGGGTGGAATGGCGATTCGACTGGGCGACGAAGTTCCGAATTTTTCCGCGGACACCACAGAAGGCAAAATCGACTTCCACACGTGGAAGGCCGGACAGTGGGCCGTGCTCTTTTCGCATCCGCGCGATTTCACCCCGGTCTGCACCACTGAACTCGGCGCAGTCGCCAAGCTGAAGCCGGAGTTCGACAAGCGCAACACCAAAGTGATTGGCCTGAGCGTCGATCCGCTCGACTCGCACGCACGCTGGTCGCAGGACATCAAGGACGTCACCGGGCAGACGCTGAATTTCCCGCTGATTGGCGATCCGGACAAGAGCATCGCCAACGCTTACGACATGATTCATCCCAACGCCAGCGACACCGCCACGGTTCGCTCGGTGTTCATCATCAGTCCGGACAACAAGCTGAAGCTGACGCTGACCTATCCGGCGAGCACCGGCCGCAACTTCTTCGAGATCCTGCGCGTCATCGATTCGCTGCAGCTGACCGCGAAGCACTCGGTGGCGACGCCGGCGGACTGGAAGAACGGCGAAGACGTCATCATCGTGCCGGCAGTGTCGGACGAGGACGCCCGCAAACGGTTTCCCGACTACGTCGCGAAGAAGCCGTACCTGCGCGTGACCAAGCAGCCGGTATAGCGCGACGGCCTCGAGGCCGTCGTCTTGTTTGGGACATCGATTCACAAGGGACGGCTTTCAGGCCGTCCCTTGTTTTTGTACCCACGCTGGGCGACCTGCCTGACCCACCAGACCCGTCCACCCGGCCGTAGAATGGCCACATGACGGAAACCGCCACCGACCTGGTGTCGCTGATTCGAACGGGCGACTTCAACAGACTCCGCGAGGAGATGCAACGCCTGCGGCCCCAGGAAATTGCCAGCGCGCTCGCCGAGTGGCGGCCCGATGACCAGGTGCTGGCATTTCGGATCCTCCCCCGGCGAACCGCGGCGTCGGTGTTCGAATACATGGCGTCCGAATCCCAGGCGGCGCTGGTCAAGGCGATGGGCCAGTCGGACGTCGCGGCGCTGCTGAACCACATGTCGCCCGACGACCGCACGATGTTTTTCAGCGAGCTGCCGGCGAACGCCACCCGGCAGCTGATGACGCTGCTCACCGACGAGGAGCGACGGGAAGCGGTCACGCTGCTCGGCTACGAGCCGGGCACGGTCGGCCGGCTGATGACGCCGCACTACATCGCCGTCAAAGAGGACTGGACGGTCCGCCAGGTGCTCGACTACGTGCGCGAGCACGGGGAGGACAGCGAAACGCTGAACGTCATCTACGTCGTGGACGACGCCGGCGTGCTGATCGACGACATTCGCATCCGTGAATTCCTGGTCGTGCCGCTCGACAAGCGCGTGTCCGATCTCATGGACCGCCGTTACGTGGTGCTGAAGGCGACCGATACGCAGGCGTCAGCGGTGGAAGTCTTCCGCCGTGAAGATCGTTCGGCGCTGCCGGTCACCGACACCGGCGGCGTCCTCATCGGGATCGTCACCGTGGACGATGCGCTGGACGTGGCGGAGGAAGTGGCGACGCGCGAGTTTCAGTTGTTCGGCGGATCGGAAGCCCTGGATGAGCCGTACCTGTTGATTGCGCCCTGGCGCATGGTGAAGAAGCGCGCCGGCTGGCTGGTCGTGCTGTTTCTCGGTGAAATGCTGACCGCGACCGCCATGGGATTCTTCGAGAAGGAGATCGCCAAGGCGGTGGTGCTCGCGCTGTTCGTTCCGCTGATTATTTCGAGCGGCGGCAACTCCGGCTCGCAGGCATCGACGCTGGTGATTCGCGCGCTCGCGCTCGGCGAACTGAAGCTGAGGGATCTGTGGCGCGTGATTCGCCGCGAGGTGTTTGCCGGTTTCGCCCTCGGCTGCATCCTCGGCAGCATCGGATTCCTGCGCATCGCGATCTGGTCGATGTTCTCGACCATCTACGGTCCACACTGGGTGCTGGTGGCGCTGACCGTCTCGCTCTCGCTGATCGGCATCGTGCTGTGGGGCACGCTGGTCGGTTCGATCCTGCCGTTCATCCTGCGCCGGCTGGGGTTCGACCCGGCCACGTCCTCGGCGCCGTTTGTCGCGACGCTGGTGGACGTCACCGGGCTGATCATTTACTTCTCGGTCGGCTATGTCGTCCTGAGCGGCACGCTGCTATAGTGAGGGTCTTGCCCCGCCGAATTGCTGCGTTTCTCGCCCTCGCAGTCACAGCCGCTGCGTGCCGTTCGACCGGAAGTGTGGACGCCAAGGCGCCGATCGTTCAGCCGGGCGCTCCCGGTCAGGCGAGCCACGTGGTGTCGGCCGAGACCGCGACAGATTTGTCGCAAGTGCAGTTCGTCGGCGCCGACATCAAGTTCATGCAGGGCATGATCGGTCATCACGGCCAGGCCATCGAAATGACCGAGCTGCTGCCGTCGCGGACCGCCAGCGCCGACATGAAAAAGCTGGCGCAGCGGATTCAGGTGTCGCAAATCGACGAAATCAAGATGATGCAGGGCTGGTTGCAGTCGAGAGGGCAGCCGATTCCGGCGCCCGGCGCGATGCACATGCACGGCGCGACGCTGATGCCCGGCATGCTGACCGACGAGGAAATGGCGGCGCTGGCCGCGGCCAAAGGCGCGGAGTTCGATCGCCTGTTCCTCGCCGGCATGATCAAACATCACAACGGCGCCCTGACGATGGTGAGCGAGCTGTTTGCGTCGCCTGGCGCGGCGCAGGAATCCGAAGTGTTCGCGTTCGCGTCGGACGTGGACGCCGATCAGCGCATGGAGATCAATCGCATGAGCACGATGCTCAAGGAGCTGGGAAGATGAAGACCGCCGCCGTCAGAACGTTGTGTGCCTCCGCGTTTGTCCTCTCGGTCCTGGCCCAGGGTCATGCGCAGGAGAAGACGGCCGCGGCCAATGCCAACGATCCGCGGGTCGGGCTGAAGGCCGGACTTCACGACGCGGGTGAAGCCTCTCGAGGGATGGAGAAGATCTCGAGCATGCCGAAGCCGGAAGGCTTCTTCGACCCGAAGGATCCCGCCGGTGCGCCGACTCCGCCGGAGCGCGATCCGAACCTGCCGCCGTTGCCGCCACCCGATCCCAAGGCGCCGCCGGATCCCCGATTCGCCAACATGCTCGGCTTCGCCAATTCCGATCTGGCGTTCAGCGGCACCCATGTGTTCATGGGGAATTTTCACGGGTTCAACACCTACGACATCGAGCGCCCGACCAAGCCGAAGCTGAGCGCGTCGGTGGTTTGCCCAGGCGGTCAGGGCGACGTCTCGGTGCACGGGCATCTCCTGTTCATGTCCGTCGAGCAGACGCGCGGCCGCATCGACTGCGGTACGCAGGGCATTCAGACCGCGGTCAGCGCCGAGCGTTTCCGTGGCGTGCGCATCTTCGACATCACCGATCTGCAGAAGCCGCGTCAGGTCGCGGCGGTCCAGACCTGCCGCGGATCGCACACCCACACGCTGGTCGAGGATCCCAAGGATCCGGCGAATCTCTACGTGTACGGCTCGGGCACCAGCGGCTCGCGGCCGGGCGAGGAGATGCCTGGCTGTTCGGAAGGCGACCCGAAGGACAATCCCGACACCGCGCTCTTCAGCATCGACGTGATCAAAGTGCCGCTGGCGCACCCCGAGCAGGCGGCAGTCGTCAATCGTCCGCGTATTTTTGCCGATCCAACCACCGGTAACATCGCCGGACTCGAGCCGGGCGGCGATCGTGGCCCCGGCGCGCAGCCGTCGCGTCAGACCAACCAGTGCCACGACATCACGGTGTTTTCGGCGGTGGGGCTCGCGGCCGGCGCGTGCTCGGGCAATGGCATCCTGCTGGACATCTCGGACCCGGTGCATCCCAAGCGGGTTGACGCGGTGGCCGACAAGAACTTCGCCTACTGGCATTCGGCGACGTTCAACAACGACGGCACCAAGGTGATTTTCACCGACGAGTGGGGCGGCGGCACCCGTCCGCGTTGCCGCGCGAGCGATCTCTTGAACTGGGGCGCGGATGCGATTTTCGATATCGGTCCGGACCACAAGCTGCACTTCGGCGGCTACTACAAGATGCCGGCGCCGCAGAGCGAGCAGGAAAACTGCGTCGCGCACAACGGCGCGCTGATTCCGGTGCCTGGACGCGACATCATGGCCCAGGCGTGGTACCAGGGCGGGATTTCGGTGTTCGACTTCACCGACGCCGCCCACCCGATCGAGATCGCCTACTTCGACCGCGGGCCGATCGACGCCAAGCAGCTCATCACCGGCGGGTTCTGGTCGGCGTACTGGTACAACGGCAGCATCTACGGTTCGGAGATCGCGCGCGGCATCGACATCTTCAAGCTGAAGCCGACCGAATATCTGTCGCAGAACGAAATCGACGCAGCGCTGCTGGTCCGCAATGACGAGCTCAACCCGCAGGAACAGGGCAAGATTGTCTGGCCGGCGGCGTCGGCGGTTTCACGCGCTTACATCGATCAGCTGGCACGCACCAATGCGATTCAGCCGGAGCGCGCCAAGGCGATCCGGTCCGCGCTCGAGAAGGCGGACGATCTGCACACCGGCAAAGAAAAGAATGCGCCGGCGGTGATGGACCAGCTCGACGCGCTGGCCAAGCAGCTGGAAGCGGACGCGTCTTCCGCGAAGGGCCGTGACGCGATGCGGCTGCATGCGCTGGCGGAAACGCTGAAGGCCCGGACCGCGAAGCTGCGCTCGGCTTGAGGGATCCAGAAGTAGCGCGGGGCTTTCAGCCCCGCGTTGACGCGGCCCTGAAAGCGCCGCGCTACAGCCCTGCGCTACACCCGGTATTTACAGCTTCAGGAAGCGATCGCGGACGAGACGGGACTGCAATCGGCTGATCTGCAGCTTCTGGCCATTCGACAATTGAGCGACGTGCGTGCCTCCCGGCATCACGTGCACCTTCACGATCGCGTCGATGTTGGCGAGGGTGCCGCGCCCGAGTCTGATAAAGCGCGCCGAGTCGAGGCGGGCTTCGAGATCTTTCAGGCGGTACGTCAGCGTGTAACGTTCGTTCTTCGTCGTCGTCAGGTAGAGGAGTTCGCCCTCGGCCACGATCGAGGCAATCTGCACCGTCGGCACGATCAGGATTTCGTCGCGGCGTCGGATCGGGATGCGCTCGAGAAACGGCGACTTCGCGGCTGATTCGTAGGCGGCGATGGCCTGTCCCAGATGGTTGGTCTGCTCCTCGACGATTTCGGCGTGCTCGCTGCGCTCCTGCGCCCGATTGATGGTCTCGCGCAGCCGTGCCCGCTCCACCGGCTTGAGCAGGTAATCAACCGCGTTCATCTCGAACGCGCGCACCGCGTATTCGTCGTACGCGGTCACGAATGCGACCAGCGGGGTATCCGCCTTCTTCAGCATCCTCACGACGCCGATGCCGTCGAGCTCCGGCATCTGCAGATCGAGCAGCGCGAGATCGGGCCGCTCACGTTCGATCGCCGCGACCGCCTCACGTCCCGACTCCGCCTCGCCGACGATGACCACGTCGTCGAACGTTCGAAGCAGCGCGGCCAGGAACGAGCGAGCGGGACGTTCGTCGTCGGCGATCACGACCCGAAGGCGTCCGTTCACGACGCCGTCCGTGCCGGCGCCGGCTCGGTCCGTGCGTTCGACTGAACCGGTAGCCGAATCTCGACCGTCGTGCCCGAGCCCGGTTCGCTGCGAATGGTGAGTCCCGCGAGATCACCGTACTGGTGGGCCAATCGCCGCTCGATATTCTTGAGGCCGACGCCGATGCTTCGTCCCTGTTCGAGCTGGGCAGTGGTGACACCGCTGCCGCTGTCGTGGACGGTCAACACCAGCGACGCTGCCGCGTTCACGGACTCGACGCGTGCCGAAACCACGACCGAGCCGCCGTGCAGCAGCGGCGAGATCCCGTGCTTGACCGCGTTCTCGACAACCGGCTGGAGCACGAGCGGTGGCACCCGTAGCCCGCGCAGCGCCTGTGGTACTTCGATGCGGACACGGAGACGTTGTTCGAATCGTGCGTGCTCGATGTCCAGGTAGGACTCGATCAGCGAGACTTCGCGGCCGAGCGTCGTGAACTCGCCTTCGGAGCGCAGCACGCTGCGCAGGAGAGCCGTCAGCCGCATCAGCGTTTCCAGGGCTCGCGGCGGCGCGGTCTGAATCAGATAGCCGATCGTGGTCAGGGCGTTGAACAGGAAGTGCGGGTTGACCTGGGCGCGAAGCGCGCGCAGTTCCGCTTCGGTGGCGAGTTTGCCGATGTTCTGCTCGCGTCGCTCACGTTCATACCGCTCGTCGGCGAGGCGGATCGCATCGATGCGGCGGCCAAGGAGCGCCGCGATCGACTCGAGCGCCGCATGATCGTCGGACAGAAGACGCCGTCCGCCGGCGAGGACGCCGATATCCAGCTGGAACTGCGGCGGCTCGGTGACCGGAATGGCGACGCTGGTGCCGGTCGCGGCGACGGAACCGGCGGTCGATCCGGCAGCCACGCGCCAGCCCACGTGCCGCGCGCTCAACGCCGGCGCCAGTTGACGGCAGGCTTCGTCGAGCATCGGGCCGACCTCCTGCACCCGTTGCGCACCCTCGCCGATCCGGCCACGCAGCGTCCCGTAGTCAGGCCGGTGCAGCACGACCGTGTCGACGAACCAGGCGATGCCGTCGCGAATGCGTGGGTAGAGCAGCGCCGTCGCGACCCACAGCGTCACCAGCAGGCCGACGTCGCGCGGGTCGCGTACCGGCACCTCCGGCGAGTGAATCGCACCAACCGCGGCGACGCCGAGCATCGCGCCTGCGACCAGCGTCAGCAGCGTCAGGGCGCGCTTCAGGAACAGGTCGGCGAGCGCAAACGGAAAATCCTGGTAAAGGATGGCAAGCGCGAGCGGCACGGACGCGTGATGGCCGAGCAACTCGACCGGCCACGAGTCGTCTCCGCGATGCAGTTGACTCAGGTGCAGCGCCGACACCGCGAAGATCGACAGCGCCGCCGCCCATAGCGCCCGTCGCGCGCCCGGCTGCCCGCGCGTGACGACCGCGAGCGGCAGCACCAGCGCGATGAATGTGTACGTCAGCAGGCGCATGCCGAACGCCGACGGCAGTGGATCGCCGACCCACGCCGCCCTCGCGTGCAGCACAGCAGCGGTCACGCTCACGGCATACGCCACGAACGCAACCAGGCGTCGCGGTCCGCCACGCACGCGCTCGTGGTCGCCCCGCAGCACCGACTGCACGACGACGGCCGGCAGAAAGCCGAGCGCAGCGAAGCCGAGCGCGACCAAAAACGTGAACGGGCCGGCGATGCCGATCTTCGGCAGTTCGTAGGCGGGAAGCGCGCACAGATTCCAGATCAGGCCGAGCACCGCCGTCGCCAGCAGGAGCGGATCGAAACGGATCGGCTCGCCCGGAGCGCGCTCGGCGCGCAGCACCATCGCCAGCAGCATCGCGTAAAGCACGATGCCGGTGCCGAGGCCCACCAGGTTCAGCAGTTCGCTCACATGCACGCTCGTTGGCGCAACCCTACGTCCGGCGGCGCCGGAACCGAACCCAAACCCGTTCGGCGGTCGATTCCGGCCGGTGAATGGTCGCCAGCCGCGGTCCGATGGATTTCATTGTAGGTCGCCGAACGGGGCACATGTGGACTGCCACTCATATGGGCGAACGCCACGGTTGCCGACCGACACGGACCATTCGTGTGGTTTCGGTCGCGCGGGACGGCGCCGGTTGTTACCGTCGCCCCATGTTGACGCGAAGATCTCTCAGGACCTGCTCGACGGCACTGTGCACTGTCTGCTGGCTCGGCGCTGTGGCGGCCCAGGCACAGGGCCTCGGCGGCGCCGGCACGGTGCAGGGGACGGTCAAGGATCCCACCGGCGGCGTGATGCAGGCGGTGACCGTGCAAATAAGCAACCCGGTTTCGGGGTTCTCGCGCACCACGACCACCGACGCGGCGGGGAAGTATCTGTTCAGCAACCTGCCGCCAGGCGGCTATCACGTCGCGGTCGAGGCGCAGGGTTTTCAGCCGCTCGGACGTGACGTTGACGTCCGCAGCGCCGTCCCAATCACGCTCGATTTGTCGCTGGCGTTGGAAGGCGCAACCACCAGCGTTGACGTGGTCGGCCACGCCGACCTGCTCGAGCGCGATCCGACCGCGCACACCGACATCGACCAGAGCCTGATCGAGAAGCTGCCGCTCGAATCCTCGTCCGGGTTGAATCAGGTGATTACGATGGCGTCGCCCGGTGTCGTATCAGACTCGAACGGCTTCTTCCATCCGATCGGCGACCATGCGCAGACGCAGTTCTCGATCGACAACCAGCCGGTCACCGATCAGCAGAGCCGCGTCTACTCGAACCAGATTTCGCCGGATGCCGTGCAGTCGATGGAGATCATCACCGGTGTGGCGCCGGCCGAATACGGCGACAAGAGCAGCCTGGTCGTGCACATCGTGACCAAGTCCGGTCTCGATCAGCCCAGGCCGACGGGGAGTGCCTCGCTTGGCTATGGCTCGTTCATGAGTCCCACGGCCGATCTCAACCTCGGCGGCGGTTCGCACAACTTCGGTGACTTCGTTTCGATCAGCGGCATGCAGACCGATCGCTTCCTGGATCCGCCCGAGTTCGAAGCGATGCACGACCACGGACACAGCGCCTCGTTGTTCAACCGTTTCGACGCGCACACCGGCTCGACGGGGACGTTTCACCTGAATCTGCAGGCGGCGAAGTCCGACTTCGATGTGCCCAATACCTACGATCAGAATGACGCCGGGCAGGCGCAGCATCAGTCGATCGACACGTTCAACGCCGCGCCGGGCTATTCGCAGGTGCTTGGCGAAAAGACGCTGCTGACCGCGAACGCGTTCGTTCGCCAGGACCATCTGATCTACACGCCGAGTCCAAATCCCTTCTCCGATCAGCCGGCGAGCGTGTCGCAGGATCGAACCCTGCGCAACATCGGCGTCAAGGCCGACGTCTCGTACACGGCCGGCATGCACAACGTGAAGGCTGGCGGGACGATCGGCGCAACCAGACTCGACGAGAACTTCACCATCGGCTTTACCGATCCCGCCTTCAACGCACCGGACGCCCCCGACTACAATCCTGCCCTCGCTCCCTACGATCTGACCCGCGGCGGCTCGCCGCTGGTCTACGCGCAGGCAGCTACGATCAAGCAGCAGGCCGGGTACATCCAGGACGACATCAAGGCCGGCAACGCCACCGTGAAGCTGGGTGTCCGGCTCGATCACTACGACGGCCTGACGACCGCCACACTGGTGCAGCCCAGGTTGGGCGTGTCGTATTCAGTCGAGGCCACCAACACGGTGCTGCGCGCCTCGTACGGCAGGACGCTCGAAACGCCGTACAACGAAAACCTGCTGCTCTCGAGCGGTATCGGCCTCAACGGCCTGTTCGGCGACGGCCAGATTCTGCAGCCGGGCCGCCGCAACCAGATCGAGGTTGGCGCGCAGCAGAGTCTGGGGAACTGGGTGGTCGTCGACTTCGGCTATTTCAACAAGCACACCGACAATGGCTACGATTTCAGCGTCCTCTTCGACACGCCGATCGTGTTTCCCGTGTCGTGGGATCACTCGCGCATCAACGGCTTCACCGGGAGGATCAACCTCGTCGAACATCACGGCTTCAGCGCGTTCGTGGTGATGGCTCACACCAGCGCCATCTTCTCGCCGCCTGGCAACGGCGGGATTCTGCTCGAGGCGCCGGACGGCGACTTCCGGATCGACCACGATCAGAAGTTCAACGCCACCACCAACCTGCAGTACACCATCGACAAGGCGCTGGGGGCGTGGGTCGCCCTCAGCTGGCGCTACGACTCGGGACTGGTAGTCGGGTCGGTGCCCAGTTACGCGGATGCGCTCGCGCTGACCGCCGATCAGCAGTCGGCGATTGGCCTCTATTGTGGCAGCACCTTCGCCTCGCTCGGTGCCCCGATCACCAGCTGCAGTTCCGCGAATCGTGGCGCGACGCGCATCGTCATCCCGGCCGACGGGACCGAAGACGATGTGACGAACCCGGCGCGGATTGCGCCGCGGAATCTATTCGACCTCGGAGCAGGTGTGGACAACCTGCTTCGAACGAACCGTGCAAAGCTGCGTCTCCACGCCACCGTCATCAATCTGACCAACAAGGACGCGCTCTATAACTTCCTCTCGACCTTCAGCGGCACGCACTTCGTGACGCCGCGCGCGTTCCAGATCCAGCTGGGCGTCAGTTTCTGACCCCTACTGGATGACGACTTTGCCTTTGAGCGCGGCGTTGTCTGGATTCTGGTGGTCGTGGAAGCCGCAGGTTCTGGCGATGTTGAGGTTGCTGGACTGACGGCTCTGCCCGGGATTGAGGAAGTCGATGGCGTTGATCTCGGGGCAATCGGTGTGCTCTGGGTGCGGATCGGAGTCCATCTCGTGAACGACCGAGTCCTGATTCATGATCGTGATCTGGGTCCCGCGCGTGACCGTCATGGTGGTGGGACAGATCGTGTTGTTCATGATCACGAACGTCGCCGCACTGCTGCTCGGCGTGCACCCGGTTGACGGTGCGGTGCCGCTCCCGGTCGCCGTCGAGTCGCCGCCGCACGACGTAAGCAGGGCAATGGCACTCGCGATGACCGTACCGCCGACCAACATCCTCAACTGATGCATGCGCATCTCCCTGGAAAGTTCCCCCGATGTTAGACCGCGGCCGCGGCGATCGGTAACATCCGGCCCTGTCTAGGATTCCAGGCGGTATTTCGCGAGGTAGTACGACAGAGCGCGCTGGCTGATGCCCATCAGCTCGGCCGCGTCCTTTTTCACCCCACCCGACTGCTCGAGCGCCCGGCGAATCGTTTCGCGCTCGACCCACTCGATATTCTGTCGCAATTTCAGCGTTGGCAGGCCTGTCGCCTGTTGGGTGGTCGCGCCGAGCACCGACACCGCCTTGGCCACGATGATCGGACCCTCTGACAGCACGACCGCCCGCTCGATGGTGTTTTCCAGTTCCCGCACGTTGCCCGGCCAGTCGTACTGCTGCAGCCCGGTCAGCACGCCGTCGTCGATCCGTTCGATGCGGCGCCCGGTGCGCTGCGCGTGCTTCTTCACGAAATGATCGATCAGTGCCGGAATGTCCTCGCGGCGCTCGCGCAGCGGCGGAATCTCGATCGGGATGACGTTCAACCGATAGAACAGGTCCTCCTGGAATTTGCCGTCGGCGACCATCTGGCGGAGATCGCGGTTGGTGGCCGCGATCACCCGCAGGTCGATCTTCTCCGTCCGTTCCGACCCGAGCGGCTCGACTTCGCGCTCCTGCAGCACCCGCAGCAGCTTCGACTGCAGCGTCGGGCTCATCGTGCCGATCTCGTCGAGGAAGATCGAGCCGCCGTCGGCGAGTGCGAACTTGCCCTTCTTGGTCGTGGTCGCACCGGTGAACGCACCGCGGACGTGGCCGAAGAGCTCGGACTCGAGCAGCGTTTCCGGAATCGCCGCGCAGTTCACCTTGATGAGCGGCATGTCGCGCTGCGGACTGCGATCGTGAATGGCACGCGCCACCAGTTCCTTGCCGGTGCCGGTCTCGCCGGTGATGAGCACCGTGCTCTTGGTGCTCGCGACCAGCTCGGAACGGTGGATGACGTCCTGCATGGCCCGGCTCCGCCCGATGATGCCGTAGTGGTCGAACTGCTCGTCGCGCTCGCTGACCAGGTAGCGGTAGTCGGTGCGCAGCCGTTGATGTTCGAGCGCCCGTCTCACCACGACCAGCAGTTCGTCGATCTCGAACGGCTTCTGCAGGTAGTCGAGCGCACCGAGCTTCATCGCCTCGATCGCGCTCTCGACCGTCGCGTGCGCGGTCATCATCAGAATCTGTGGCCGCTCGACTTCCGGCGTCGATCCGACGAACTCGCGAATCAGGTCGAGACCGTTCAGCTCGGGCATCACGTTGTCGACGATGAGGACGTCGAAGGTCCGCTCACCGAGCAGCCGCTGCGCTTGTCGCGGGCTCGCAGTTTCGACGACGGTGTGACCGGCGTCGCGGAGGGCGCGTCCCAGCGCCTTCAGGATCTTTTCCTCGTCGTCAACCAGCAGAATCGAACCGCGATGCGTCATGGAGTCAGGATCCTTGCCTGAGCGGCGCCGAGGCGCCGGCCAGAGCGGAGTCGAGCGGCAGATCGATGTGGATTTGCGTACCGCGTCCGAGCGCGCTCGACACCGTCATCGTGCCGCCGAGGCCTTCGATGATGTTCTTCGCGATCGGGAGTCCAAGTCCCGTGCCGCCGCGTTTGGTCGTGAAGTACGGGTCGAAAATATGGGCCAGGTCACTGGCGGCGATGCCGACGCCTCGGTCGGCGACCACCAGGAGCAGGCGATCGCCCTGCGATCGGCTGGAGAGCGTGACCGCATCGTTGTCTCCGTTGACCGCATGCCGTGCGTTGACGAGCATGTTGACCAGCACGATGCGCATGCGCTCGCCGTCGGTGCGGACCAGCGGCAGGGTGGTGTCGAGGTCGAGGCCGATCGACGTGCCCGGACCCGAGGCCAGGGCCGCCGCCGCCGACTCACGGCACAGGGCGTTGACGTCGGTCTCTCTCAGCTCGTAATGAATCGGCCGCGCGAAATCCAGCACCTCGTTGACGATCCGATTCAGCCGGACCACTTCTCCGTCGATGTCCGCGGCAGCTTCGCGGACCGCCTGGCCGCCGGCGTCCGCTTGCCGGAGCGTGTGCAGCGATGCCTTGATGATCATCAGCGGGTTGCGGATCTCGTGCGCGATGACGGTGGAGAGCCGCCCGAGCGAGGTGAGCCGCTCTTTCTGTGAGAATTCACGCTGGAAGCGCGCAATCGAGTCGGTCAGCGTGTTGAACGTCGTCGCCAGCAGGCGCGCATCGTCGTCGTCCCAACGGTTGCCATGGCGCAGGGCGATCTTGCGAGTCAGATCGCCGGTATCCGCGACCTCGCGCATCACGTCGGTGATCGCCGCCAGCGGCCGCGCGATCGTGCGCGCAACGGCGAGGCTGAGCAGGGTGGCGAGCGCGACCGCCAGCACCGCGGTTAGCGCCAGCCCGGCGTGAATCGCTGACAGCGACTGCAGCTGACTGGTGCGCGAGCGCAGAATGAGGACCACCGGATGCTCGGCCAGCGGCACCCGATCGCCTGGTGCCGAGAGCGGGCGAGAGAGCGATACGTACTCTTCGGCTCCGAGCTGCACGCGCGAGATGCCCGACACGCGGAGAACGTCCGCGAGCGGGGCGTTCATGGCGCGCGGCAGGGTCGACGCGAGAATCTGGCCGCCCATGCCGAACGCCAGATCGCTGCCGGTGATGTTCTTGAGCTGATCGGCCAACACGTCGTCGAGTGGGAAGCCCATGCTCAGGGTGCCGAGCATCTCCGGCTGCGCCCGGCCGATTGCGATTGGGACGGTGATGACCTGCAGGATGCCGTTCGGTTGCGGGAGCAGGCTGATGCTGTCCTGCCCGCCGAGGGCGGCGCGCACCGCAGGCTGGTTGGCGGCGATCACACCAGCGCGCGGTGTGCCGCCGGCGCTGTAGAGCAAGTCGCCCTTGCGGTTGGTGACGAGCACGAGGTTCGCGTTCAACTGCGAGCGGTAGCCGCCAGCGATGTCCTGCTCCTGCACGGTCGCGCGGATCGTTGGTCTCGACGGCCGCCTTCAGTGTCGGCAGATCGGCGAGGAAGTGCGCCATCAACGTGAAGGTCCGCGTGCGCTCGGCACGCAGTTGGTCGATCTGGGCGCCGGTCGCGACGATCTCGCGTTCGAGCGTGCGCTCGGCTTCGGCCGTCACGGTCCGGTTGACGAGATAAATCGCGACGCTGATGCAGAGCACCGCCAGCAGCGCGCTGGCGAGAAAGATCCGGCTCCGCAGCGAGGACAGAAACTTCATCGCACCGCAAAGTCCAGTTCGGCGACGCCACCGTCGGGAACCGCGGTCGGCCGGGCATCGGACGACACGCCCTCGTTCCAGGCGATCACGCCGTACGTGCCGGGCGGCACGTTGTCGATGTGATAGCGGCCTTCGGCGTCGGTGAGCGCGAAGAATGGATGCCCGAAGACCAGGATGAAGGCGTTCATGTGCGAGTGGATGTCGCAGAAGACGCGCACGATGCCGGGCCGATCGAACTGGATCGACTTCGAATGCCCTGCGGCGTAGCGTCCGAGATCGAACCGCATCGTCTTCGAGAGCGAGAAGACGTTGTGGTAGAACGCATCGGAGTTGGGGAAGTCCACCGTCGTGCCCGTGGTAATGGCCAGGACGTGCGGCACGAATGTCTCGTTGCGCTGGTCCATCACGACATGCCGGGCCTCGTCGGTTTCGAATGCGCCGCGGGGCGCGGACTCGAGGTAGACGACGGAGCGAAGGAGATCGGGCAGATCGCGGTCGATCGGCGTGCCGAGGTCCGATATCGAGGGGCGGCGTTCGGCTGCCGTCGCTGGCCGGCGCACCTCGACGCGCCCGCGAATCGTGCCGCCACGGGCCGCTGCCGTGTCCGTGCGCATCTCGATCGCGACCAGCGACAGCAGGACCGCGCAGGTCAGGGCGACGTGTCGGGTCCGGTTTGCACTCATGGCTAGAACCAGAACGAGATCTGTGCGGCCACCAGATTTGCTGTGGTCGTCAACGGACCGCCGTCGCGCTGATCGTGCTGATAGGCCACCTTGACCAGCAGATTGCGCTGGAGCGAATACCCGATTCCGGCTTCCAGCGCGATTGACCGGCGCATCCCACGACTCGGTCTGGAGCGTCCCGGTGACCTCGCTGAACCCGAGGTGGTCGGCACGGGCGGCCACGTAGAAGCCGGGCTTGATTTTGTAGCGCCCTTCGATCGAGATCGCCACGCTCCCGAGCGGCTGGTCGAGCGCCGGGGCGCCGATGATCGGCAGTCTCCAGTCGCTGACGATCGTCTCGAAGCGCAGCAGGTAATAACCGTGCGAGTACTCGGCGTCGGCGCCCCAGGCGGTCTGGGTGAACTCACCGTCGTGCCCGGGGCCGACGGCGATTCGCGCCGCGGCATCGCTCACGAATGGACCGCGCGCGCCTGACGTACCGATGATCAACCCCGCGATCGGACGCAACTCGATCCGTCCGGCGATCTGGCGTCCGCTGTTGTCGTCGATGAACAGCGGATTCGACACCGTGCCCGCGGTGACCGCCACCGACGCGCTCAGGATACCGACCGCGCCGTGCACCTGCACGCCGGTGTCCCATTTGAATGCGGTGACCAGGGGCACTCCGTGGTCCGGGGAGGTGTTGCCCACGGTGTACCTGATCAGCCAGCCGCGACCGCGCTTGGCCAGCAGTTCGTCCACATTGGCTGGCAGCGAGTCCGGCCGGACGGTGGTCAGGTACTGATAGCCGAGCGGGTAGCCGATGAGCGGATTGTCATTCGCGTAGGTTCGCCTGGCGAAGGCGCCGAAGGTCGGCGGAATGCGTCCGACTTCGATGTCCACGTCCCGCTTCGTCCACGGCTTGATCCGCACATACAACGCGTACGGTAGGACGCTATCCAGATTTTCCGTCCGCAGCTCGCCGAGGAACGTGAAGTGCGGCCCGGCCTTGGCGGCCGCCGACAGATCGAGGCGGAGCAGCTTGAGCGCGGAATGCTCGTAGTCCGTGTAGTTGAAGAACCCTGGATCCGACGAGGGAATCGACGCCGAGACGTCGCCACCGACCGTCACGCGACCGTCGGCCAGTGCGAGCGGCTCGGACGGCAGGGTCTGGGCCCCGGCACCAGCCGCGGCGCACAGGATGAACATCCACGCCAGCCGTGCAGTCGTTCTCCAGACCGTCATGCCTTCGATCGCATCATAGTCCGCTGGTGTCGCCGGCCGGCCCGGTCCGCCAGCGGATGGACATCGTGCCGGGCAGCAGCCTCGTCAGGGACGGATCGGGATAGGGCGAGAGCAGCGTCACCGACGTGAACCCGGCCGCGCCGTTGCTCCATCCGTGGGCCACCTTCACGCGCGTGCCGCCGTAGAGCCGCGCCAGGCGCGAGCGATCGTAGGGCCCGGCCTTGCCGAAGGCGTCGAGTGACTCGAGCGCCTCGATGTCGCCGAAATGAAGAGCCTGGTCGGGCCCGGCGGCCACCAGCTGTTCGATGGTGTCACCGGACGTGCACACCTCGTAGCGTCCCAGCTCGGGCTGCGCCGGCGTGAACAGCGCCGCCAGCGCGGGATTGCAGGACACTAGTATGATCAGTCCAATGGCGTATATCATCTGCGAGCCGTGTGTCGGCGTTAAGGATACCGCCTGCGTGGACGTCTGTCCCGTGGACTGTATCCACCCGCGGAAGGACGAAGCCAGCTTCGCGACGGCCGAAATGCTCTATATTCATCCCGACGAGTGCATCGACTGCGGAGCGTGCGTACCGGCGTGTCCGGTCGAGGCGATTTTTTCGCTCGACGAGACGCCGCGAAAGTGGTCCGACTTCATCTCGAAAAACGCGCAATATTACCCGAGGTAGCCGATGGGCCTCATTGATCACAGCTTCGAAGACAATTTCATCACCACCAGCATCGATCGCGTCCTGAACTGGGCCCGCGAGTCCTCGATCTGGCCGATGGGTTTCGGCCTGGCCTGCTGCGCGATCGAGATGATGGCCGCGTCGGCGTCGCGTTTCGACATCGCGCGCTTCGGCGCCGAAGTGTTCCGGGCGTCCCCGCGCCAATCCGATTTGATGATCGTCGCCGGCACGGTGACCAAGAAGATGGCGCCGGTGCTGCGCCGCCTCTACGACCAGATGCCCGAACCCAAATGGGTCATCTCGATGGGCAGCTGTTCGAACGCCGGCGGACCGTTTCCGACCTATAGCGTGCTGCAGGGCGTCGACAAGGTGGTGCCGGTCGACGTGTACGTGTCCGGATGCCCGCCGCGGCCCGAGGCGCTGCTGTACGGTCTGATGCGCCTGCAGGATAAGATCCGCAAGGAAGGCACCGTGCTTCGCAAGGAGCGCACGATCATGTCAGGCGACAGCGAACCGACGCTGAACAGCAAACGCTTCGACGTCCACGGCGAGCGCGCATAGCATGAAAACCATCATCAAATTCCTCCGGATGATCTTCCTCGTCGACCTCGCCAAGGGCATGTGGCTGACGCTGAAATACACGCCGCAGCCGGCGTTCACGTTCCAGTACCCGGCCGAACGGCGCCCGACGGCGCCGCGTTTCCGTGGCGTGCTCCGCCTCCAGACCGAGCCCGGTACCGGCGCCCAGACCTGCATCGTCTGCGACCAGTGTGCCAAGGCGTGCCCCGACGACCTGATCGCGCTCGGTGGTCACCGCGAGCCCGGGCAGAAGATTAAGGTCCTCGATTACTTCGACTTCAATCTCTCGCGCTGCAGCTTCTGCGGACTGTGCGCCGAGGTCTGCCCGACCAAGCCGATCAAGGCCCTGATCATGAGCGAGGACTACGAACTGGGCACCTACAGCCGCGACACCCAGATCCTGCGCGTGGACCAGATGTACGACGGCGTGCCGATCGAGCAGTACACCCACTGAAATATTTTTCGCTTCTCGAAAGCCCCCCAATAGGCGCATAGTCCTGCGGTATAAGGAAACTGCCCGGATCGATTCTTGTAGAGGAGTCGGCCGGTCCAGAGTCACCCCAGGTCGGTCTCGTGGAGGGTCAATGAGGAGCGCCATCCGTGTCGCCGCAGTGTCGGTCGTCATCGCGGCGGCTTCGCTCGTTATTCGCGCCGACGCCACGGCGTTGTCGCAGGCGTCGGAAATCCAGCTGCAGCTCGGAGATCTGCTCTTTTCCGAGGGCAAGTTCGGCGATTCGCTCGACGCCTACCAGCTGGCGCTGAAGACTGCGGATTCCGGCTCGGTGCGGCGGCCACGCATCGGGGTAATCGCGTCGGCGCTGCGCGTCGCGGAGTTCGATCTGGCGAGGATCGAAGCCGAGAAACTGTACAAGGCCGACCCCAAGCGCACCGAGTCGATGGCGCTCTACGGCGACGCGCTGTGGTCGTCCGGGCTGTTCGACGAAGCTGACGCGGTCTACCGCGATGTTCTGGCCACGCAGCCCGATTCGGCTCGCGGCCATCATGGACACGCCAAGTCGCTGGCCGCCAGTGGCCATCTCGACACCGCGATGAACGAGGCGCAGGCGGCGCTCCAGTTGTCGCCGCGGGATCTCGAGATTCACCACACCGTCGGGACCATTTACGAGCGGATGCACAAGTACGAAGAGGCGGCGGCGGCCTACTCGAACTATGTGAACCTGCTGCCGAACAAGGATCACAGCGAAAAGGCCGACTGGTCACGGGCGGAGATCCGCTTTCTTCGGTCGTTTGGCCAGCGCGTCCCGTTCGAAACGGATCCGGGAGCCGACGAAGGGCTCTACACCGTCGATTTCCGGCTGGTGAACGACAAAGTCGTGGTTCGGGCGAAAATCAACGACGCGTCCGCGCAGGACTTCGTCGTGGACACCGGGTCGGAGAACACCGTCATCACCCGCACCGACGGCGCAGAAGCTGGGCATCACCCCGGTCACCTACACGCTCAGCGCCGGCGTTGGACGCGTCGGACTGCGCGGCCTGCAGCTCGCGCGGATCGACTCCCTGGAACTCGGACCGTTGAAGCTCCGGAACGTGCCGTGCCTCATCAAGAATCCGCCGCTGCAGGATATTCCGGTGAAGGAGACCGAGGGGCTGTCGCCGCTGGCGCTCGGCTACTCGATGATCATCGACTACAAGACCCACAAGCTCACCTTCGGCAAGCACCTGCCCGACGAGCCGCGCGACTTCGAGCTGCCGATGCGCGTGAACCGCCTCGCCACGGTCCTCGGCACGGTCGACGGTCATCACACCAACTTTGTCGTGGACACCGGCGGCGAGGTCATCTCGATCAGCTCCGCCACCGCCAGCACGCTCGACAAGCATGAGAACGGGCGCCGGATTGCGTTGAAGGTGTACGGCACGTCAGGCTGGGATCCCGACGCGTTCCTGATGCCCGGCGTGGACCTGATGTTCGACGCCATTCCGTACAGGAATTTCCCGGTCGTCGTGCTGAACCTGAACGCGCCGAGCGCGCTGCTCGGATTTCAGCTCGGCGGCATCGTCGGCCACAAGTTCCTGAGCAAGTACCGCGTCGCCATCGACATGGACCGCAGCGTCCTGCGGCTCAAAGCGATTTCGTAACGCCGGTTTTTCGCTTCAGTCGCTCGGCCCGCCGCGCGTGGGCCGCCTCGCACACACGCCGCTCTTCGTCGGTTTCGATGAGGAGCGGCGGGACCGGCAGGCGGCCGCCCTCACGATCCACCGACACGAACGTCAGGAAGGCGCGGCTGGTTTCCTGCCGCACGCCAGTCAGGATCTCCTCCGAAAACACGTCCACCTGCACCTCGAGCGAGGTCGTGAACACGCAGGTGACGCGGGCGCGCAGGATGATCAGATCGCCGATTTTGATCGAGTTCAGAAATTGCAGGTCGTCCACCGCCGCCGTCACGAGCAGGCTGCGGGTGTGACGATGACAGGCGATGGCTCCGGCCATGTCGATCAGATGCATGACCGTCCCGCCGAGGATGAAACCCAGCGGGTTGGCGTCGTTGGGCAGCACGACGTGGACGGTCTCGGTCGCCGATTCGTCGGCGCGCTTCGGGGTCAGGTCCATCGGCGGAGCAGGAGCCCCACGCTTAGAAGTCGTACCCGATCCACACCGAGAACTGGGCTTTGCGCCAGGCGTCGCTGCAGCCGGCGCCGGTGATGCTGCAGCCGTTGTACCCGGCGAACGTGATGTCCTCCCAGGTCTTGTTGAAGGTCGTCCGCCACGCCCAGTCGAAGTGAATCGGAAAGCCGAGCGCGAAGGTCTCCAGGCCGAGCCCATAGGACGCGCGAGCGTCCTTCAGGCGGAAGCCGTTGACGACCAGCGGCTGGCCGTAGACCGGCGTGCCGTCGGGCAGCGCGCCCTGCGAACGGCAGGTTTCGGTCGCGTTGGTGAAGAACTTGTAGCCGCCGCCGGTCGAGCAGGAGTCCGGCGAGACCTGATCGTTGAACCAGCCGCCGCCGATGTTGGCGAAGAAGACGCCGCGCACGCCGCCCACCACGCCGATCGGGGTGAGCGCGGCCTCGATGATCGGGAATCGCAATTCGGCGTCGGCGAAGACGACGTTCTGCCCGGTGAACTGCAGGTAGTCGTAGCCGTGCATCTCGGAGTTGCCGCCGAAGTAGATGTAGTTCGGCTCGTCGCCCCAGCTCTTGAAGCCGCGCAGCCGCATGGCCAGCAGGCCCGTTCCGCCGATGCGCGTGTAGTGGCGCAGGTCGAGATCGACCGTCTGCCGCGAGAGCAGGCCGCCGATCGGAGGCGCTATTTCGTAAGCCGCCCGCATGGTGTTGCCGGCAAGCGGACCGAATTCACGAAACACCGTCGTCTCGGATACGAACGCCGCGCTGAGCGGCAGCAACGTGCCGTTCTGGAAGACCTGCGTGCCGTACTGCTGCTGCTGATATTGCTCGGACGCCTGCTGCAGCGTCGGATCGGAGTAGGACTCGCTGATGTGGTACAGGCTGGCTGAGACTTCGACGCGTCGATAGCGGCTGAGCGGGTAGATGCCGGTCGCCGACCCGCCGACGATGGATCGTGTCGCGACCGCCTGATCGCGCGGCACCAGGTCGCTGTAGACCGAGGCGTAGAACTGGCTGCTGGTGCCGTAGTAGAACTGCGTCTGCGAGAACCCCTGCAGCACGTACTGGAAGCGCTGTCCGATATTGAGGTAGGACAACGCCAGCGTGCGGTACTGCGAGATCGACGCGGCGAAGAAGTTGACCTGCTTGTCGCCGAGCACGTCGCCGAAGCTGATCTGCGTCGCGCCGAAGATGTCGCCGTTGCTGGTGACCCCGACGTTGACCGGCGGTCGGCCCTGGAGATACATCTTCTCGAACGCGCCTTTGGGGTGAATGTTGTCCTGGACCAGCGTGTGCTGCAGCGGCGCCTGGAAGTCGATGATCGGGCCCGGCGCGCCGAAGTCCGAGGACGACCGCTGTGTGCAGCGGTTCCTTGCGCTCGAGGGTGTGGATGCCGAAATCGCCCTTGTAGTACGCAGATGAAGGCGATGCGGTTGGTGGCTGCCCTCGTTGAGGACCACCGCCGACCAGTTGCCGCCGAGTGCGTCGGTGTACTGCCGCAGCTCGTCGGTCTTCAGGTCGAGCGTCCAGATGTTGTAGATGTTGCCGTTCTTGGCGACCTCGGGCTCGAGCGGCACCGCCGGATCGGTCGCGGTCGACGAGAACACGACCGTGTCGTTGGTCGATGAACTGCGCCGCGGTCTCGTCCTGCGTGCCGAAGGTGATCTGCGTTTTCTTCTTGGTGTCGAGATCCAGGCGGAACAGCTTCTGGTTGCCGCTGATCCGCGCGTTGTAGATGATGAACTTGCCGTCGAGCGAATAGGTCGGCGCGGAGTCGGCGAACGGGTCGCTGGTCAGGTTGGTGATGTTGCTGGTCGCCAGATCCACCGTGAAGATGTCGCCGACCGCGCCGCGCAGGCCGGCGAACGCCACCGTCTTGCCGTCCGGCGAAAACGCCGGCGACTCCGGCTCGTCCACCGTCTTCATCGGGACCCGCTCTTCGATCTTCGCGGTCAGGACGTTCTGGATGATCAGCGTGCGCTCTTTCTCGGTGCGCACGAAGTAGGCGAGCCGGTCGCCCTTCGGCGACCACGACATCCACGGCATCTCGAAGCGTTCGCCGAGCTGCACGATGTGATCGAAGCCCATGTCCTTGTCGAAGCCGCGGGTCAGGTTGCGGACGACCGAGCCGTCCTTCGACGGACAGCAGGACGATGTCGATCTCGCGGTCCTTCGGTTGACCGTGACCGCGGCGATCAGGTCGCCGGACGGCGACGGCGCAATCGACAGCGCTTCGCGCGAAGTCGGTCTTCTCCTGGTTGGGCGCGAGATCGCGGCCGTAGTCGGCCGGACGCTCCTTGTCGCGGAACGGCTTGAAGCGTTCCTTCAGGTAGCGCTCGAAGTTCTGGTCGAACTCGTCCTTCTTCATCTTCAGCGCTTCTTCGTAAGCGTCCTCGCCGCCGCCGATGACGCTCTTGCGCAGCGCGAACATGAACTGGCGGATGCCTTCCTTGCCGAACTTGGCCTCGATGAACTCGAACACCGCGTGACCGAGGTTGTAAATCAGCCGCGGGTTGTTGCCGGCGTAGCCTTCGAGCTCGCTCATCTTCGGCACGATGTCGGCGACCGCGGCGTCGCGCACCGACATCAGGTCGATCGGGCTCCACTGGCCGCGCTCGTAGTCCGACAGTCCCTCGTTGACCCACAGCGGCGTGCTGCGGCGAATCAGTCCGGCTGCGGGATGATGTCGAACTCGAACTGGTGCGTCAGCTCGTGGACGATCAGGCCGTAGAGCTGATCGGGTGGGTCGTCGATCGGCAGCACCATGCGGTGCTGCTCGGGCTCGGCGAACGCGCCGACGCCTTCGTCTGCCGCGCCTGGTGCGACGTTCTCCTGCTCGAACTCGCTATGCGTCTTGAACAGGATGACCGGAATCTTGAACGACAGGTCGTGCTTCAGGTCGGCGCTGATCTGCTGATACGCGCTCTCGAGCATAGCCGGCCACGCGCTCGAGATGCTGCTCCATCGCGGGGTAGTAATAGATTTCGCAATGGTCGGTGGTGTAGATCTGCCACTTGAACGTGTCGTAGTGGATGTTGTTCTTGCCGAAGTACGGCACCATCGCGGTCTGAGCGGACGCGACGCTCGCATGGGAGGTTGCGAGTGCCACCATCAAGACCACAAACACGGACGTCAGCGGCACGCGGCGGCGCATATGCGGTACCTCGGAAAGACGGGACTTCAGACGGGACTGTCAGCGATCTTACTGTGCCGCCGAGGTGCCTGCAAACGTTGTGCTCGATTGATACCTGCGCCCGGCGCTGATGGTTGTCCTCTGCTGACGGCGGAACCCGACCATTTTGGGCGACAAGGCTATACTGTTCGCCTCCGCGCCCCGTTTCGTTTGTCACGGCGGACCGTCACCACTGCGTGCCACAGAGGCACGCTGAGGTCGGATGCGCGAAGGCTGGAATAAATGACGCCCCGCCAGGGTTTACGAGTGGTGTCGCCCGCTTTCGAAAGCGAGGCGCTGGCGTCGCTCGATAGCTTGTATCGAGCGGCCAGGCGCCTGACGCGCGCGCCGGCAGACGCCGAGGATCTGGTGCAGGAAACGTATCTGAAGGCGTTTCGCGCGGCCGACCGGTTCGAGCCGGGCACGAATTTGAGGGCGTGGCTGTTCACCATTCTCCATAACACGGCCCGAAACCGCGCCCGGGACCGGGCCCGGGACACGGTCGCGATCGACAGCGAGGTGGTGGATCGCGCCGCCGACGCGCCGGCGCCGATCGGGGGCGCAGCAGGCCCCGGGGAGACCCCGGAATCTCTGCTGCTTCGCGATACGCTCGGGCCGGAGCTGCAGGCCGCTATCGACGAGCTGCCGGAGGTCTTCCGTCAGGCCGTCTGGTTACGTGACGTGGAAGAGTTTTCGTACGCCGAAATCGCCGACATGCTGTCTGTGCCCATCGGCACCGTGATGTCACGCATCTCGCGGGGCCGCCGCCTGCTGTTCGAGCAGCTGAATCATTTGCGACCAGTCAATGCCTAACTGTCACCTTATCGATCCGCTCGTGACGCCATTCGTCGACGAGACGCTGTCGGACGCCGATCGCCGCCTGGTGGAAATCCATCTGCTGCAGTGTCCGCCCTGTCATTCGCGGGTGTCGGCGGAGCGCGCGGTGCATCAGTTAATGCTTCGCCAGCGCGCCGGGTTGTGCCGCGAATCGGCGCCCGATTCACTGCACGCGGCGTGCACGAGCCTGGCGCGAACGGCAACGGCGCATCCGGAGGTGGCTTCCGTCGCCGGGCCGCGCGGCGTCGTCGCGAGCCCGCCGGTCCCCACGCCGTTGGCCGCGTGGCGCGCCCGCGTCACACCGTACGCGCTCGCCGCGTCGCTCGTGCTTGGCGTCGGCGGCGCGTTTCTGTATCAGGCGACCGACAAGTCCGCGCGCGTGATGGCCGCCGAACTGACGGCGGATCACATGAAGTGTTTTGCCATGAACGGTGTGCTCGGCACCCACGATGAAACTGAAGCGGTCGAGAGCTCGATGCTGGCGTCGTTCGACTGGCGTATGCATCTGCCGTCGGAGCCGGCGCGCGCGGGACTCGAACTGGTCGGCTCGCGGCCCTGCGTCTATGCCGAAGGAAAGATCGCGCACATCATGTATCGCCACCAGGGACACCCGGTGTCGCTGTTCATGCTGCCCAAGACCGCGCGCACTCAGCAACTGGTGGAGGTCTTCGGTCACGAAGCCGCAGTGTGGTGCGCCGGCGACCGCACCTTCGTCCTGATTGCGCGCGAACCGCGCCAGGACGTCGAACGTCTCGCGCAGTATGTCCGCGCGTCGATGCACTAGCACGCGTGTCGTTGGATCGCGATCACGACGTGTGAACGCAGAGCACGCAGAGTTCGCAGATCGTGACTGGTTTCTGTTCAATTACTCGAGGATGATACGCATGAATATTCGCTGGGTGATTGCCACGGTCGGTGCGCTGGCGCTCGCGTTCCTGACGTTGAACGCCGATCTGGAGTGGCCGTTTCATTTCTCGGAGGCCGGCGCCGCCAACGCGCCCGGCACCGCGTCGTGTCCCGCGAACGCCAAGCCGGCGAAGCTCGACTTCACCCTGAAGGACATCGACAACAAACCGGTCAACCTCGCCACGCTCAAGGGCAAGGTCGTGCTGCTCGATTTCTGGGCCACCTGGTGCGGGCCGTGCAAAGTCGAGATTCCGTGGTTCATCGAATTCCAGCAGAAGTACGGCGACAAGGGGTTGAAGGTCGTCGGCGTCTCAGTGGACGACACGGTGGCGAAATTGAAGCCTTACGTGGCGCAGATGAAGATGAACTACCTGGTGCTGCAGGGTCTCGATCACGACGACATCCAGGACGCGTATGGTCCGCTCTTCGGTATCCCGGTCACGGTGGTGATTTCGCGCGACGGCAAGGTGTGCGCGAAGCACACCGGCCTGAACTCGAAGGATGCGTTCGAGAACGAGATCAAGTCGCTCCTGTAGTATGATCGCCGCATGCTGAAGGGATTCACGCACGCGCGGCTCGCCTGTGGATGCCGCATCGCGTTTCGCGAGGGCGTCGAGGGAAGTCCCGTCACCGTCGTCGTTGATTCCAAGTCGCCGGCGTGCACGCTGCCGCTGCACGTGCGCGATCTGCCGCTGTTCGACTACCGCGAGGCTTTGCGCCCGTCCACCCGGCTCGGTCCGCCCGAAGAAGAAGAGTTCGAAGAGGAGAGCTGAGCCGTCTGCGCCTCGCGCAGCCGCCTGGTTTCCTGCTTCATCATCTCGATACTGTCGATCACGTAGCGCTCGATCACCTCGAGCTCCTGATCCGAATAGCGTGCGGCGAGCTTTGCCGATGCCCGCGCCACCCCCTCGAACAACGGCCAGACCCGATCGCGCGCCGTCGCCGCTGCGGTCACCACGACGCGCCGTCGATCGCGCGGGTCGCGTTCGCGCGCCGCGAGCCCGGCGGATTCCAGCCGATCCAGCACACCCGTGATCGCGCCGGTCGTCAGTCCAGTCATGGTGGCGAGCTCGCCGGCCGTCACCGGGTGATCGGCGTCGGCGATGAAGCCGAGGCATTTATGATCGGTCGGCGCCACCCCGAGGCAGTCGGCGACGGTCTGGTGGAACATGATGGTGTGGGTGCTGAGCTCGCGGCCCAATTGGGCCCCGAGCCGTTCGATGCGCTGGTGGCGGCGGCTGCGGTTCATAGGCGGTTGACAAATTATCTCATACGCTAATAATCTTAGTCACTAAGTTATATTGCTCCGTTAGAATAGCTCCGCCCCTCGGTTCCTTATGAGTCTTGCGCCGGTACACGACCTCGAACGCCTCCGCATCGATCGCGATGCGCCGCCGCGCCGTCGCTGGCTGCCGTGGCTCGTGGTCTTCATTCTGGCCGCGGGCGCCGCCGCCGCATACCCGACGATTCGCTCCACGGTCGAAGAGCGGCGCGCACCGGAAGTCGAAGTCGGGCGCGTCAACCAGGTGGTCGCCACCGCCGGAGGCTCGACCGATCTCCCCGTGCTCGTCGCGACCGGCTACGTCGTGGCCCGGCACAGCAGCGACGTCGGCGTGAAGATGGGCGGACGGCTGGCGCGGATCGGCTTCGAGGAAGGCACCCATGTCCGCAAGGGCGAGGTGATCGCCGAGATCGAGCACGCCGACATCGACGCGCAGCTCGAGGCCTCGAAGCGCGCGGTGGCCGAGGCCGAGGCTCAGCTCGGCCAGGCGATCGCCGCACGCGACGAGGACGTCCGCAATCTCGATCGCCAGCGCCTGCTGATGAAGGACGGCATCACCACCACCGCGGCGCTGACCGGCGCGGAGTCAGCCGCCGGCGTGTCGGCGGCGCGCGTGAAATCGGCCGAGGCCGCGATTGCGTCCGCACACGCCCGCGTCCGGGTCACCGAAGAAGCGCTCGAGAACGCCAACGTCCGGGCACCGTTCGACGGCGTCGTGATCAAGAAGCGCGCGGAGATGGGTGAGACCGTGTCGCCGTACGGCGTCACCGGTCAGTCCACCCGCGAAGGCGGCGCGATCGCGACCATCGCCGATCTGCACGAGCTCGAGGTCCAGACCGAGGTCAGCGAAAACAGTGTGGCCAAGCTGCTGCCGGCGATGCCCGCCGAGGTGAAGCTGCAGGCCTACCAGGATCAGATCTACAAAGGTCGGCTCCGGCAGATTTTCCCGTCAGCCGATCGCGCCAAGGCCATCGTCGAAGTCCGCGTCACGATTCTGAATGCAGACGAGCACGTGAAGCCGGAAATGACCGCGAGCGTCACGTTGCAGGAGCCGAAGGCGGCTGGTGCCACATCGGCGGCGAATACGACGCCGGTGATTCTGATGCCCAAGCGCGCGGTAACGGATCAAGCCGGTCAGCCCGCCGCCTGGGTCGTGGCCGGTGGTCGCGCTCTTCGCCGCACCCTGGTGCTCGGCGCCGAACGCATCGATCAGGTCGAAGTGAAAAGCGGCGTCGTGCCCGGGGAGGCGCTGATTCTGAACCCGCCCGCCGGTCTCGCCGACCACGCGCGCGTCCGCGTGAAAGGAACGTAAGAGGGAATCATGGCGCTCATCGAACTGAAGGATGTCACCAAGACCTACAAGCGCGACGCCATCGAGATTCCGGTGCTCGAGCGCGTGACGATTTCCGTTGCCGCCGGCGATTTCCTCGGGCTGATGGGTCCGTCGGGTTCCGGCAAGTCCACGCTGCTGAATCTGCTCGCCGGCATCGATCGTCCGACCCGTGGTTCGATCAGGATCGGCGACACCGAGATCAGCGGACTCTCGGAGCGCGCGCTGGCGTCGTGGCGTGCACGCCACGTCGGATTCATTTTTCAGCTCTACAACCTCATTCCGGTGCTGACGGCGTTCGAGAACGTCGAGCTGCCGCTGCTCCTGACGAATCTGTCGAAGACGCAGCGCCGCGATCACGTCATGACCGCACTCGGCATCGTCGGTCTGGCCGAGCGCGACAGGCATTATCCGCGACAGCTGTCCGGCGGGCAGGAGCAGCGCGTCGCGATCGCGCGTGCGATCGTCACCGATCCGACGCTGTTGCTCGCCGACGAGCCGACCGGCGACCTCGACGCCAAGTCCGCCGGCGAAGTCCTGATGCTGCTGCAGCGGCTGAATCAGGAATTCAAGAAGACTATCGTGATGGTGACGCACGATCCGCACGCCGCCGAGCGCGCGTCGCACCTGCTGCACCTTGAAAAGGGCAGTCTGGTCGGCACCGTCGAGGTCGGCGCATGAAATTCCTCGGCCTGGTGCTGAAGAGCGCGCGGCGGAGCAAGCGCCGCACATTGCTGACCGTGGTCAGCGTGGCGATCGCGGTGTTCCTGTTCTCGGCGCTGCGTGCCGTGCTCGACGGGTTCAACGCCGGTACCGAGGGCAGTTCATCGACGCGTATTGTCACGCAGCGTTCGACCTCGTTGATTTTTTCGATGCCCACGAGTCACGCCGAGCAGATTCGGGCGACGCCGGGCGTTCAGGACGTCACCTGGGCCAACTGGTTCGGCGGCATCTACAAGGATCCGCGAAACTTCTTTGCCCAGTTCGCGATCGAACCCGAAAGTTACCTGCGGATGTATCCCGAGGTCGTGCTGTCGCCCGAGGACAGGAAGGCGTTCCTGTCCGATCGCACCGCCTGCATCGTTGGCGAGGGCCTCGCCAAGACCTATGGCTTCAAGGTCGGCGACAAAATCACGCTCAAGGTCGGCATTCCGACCTACGGCCAGCAGGACTTCGATTTCAACGTCGTCGCTATTTATCACACCAGCGGTTCCGCGGTGGACAACCAGTCGATGTTCTTCCACTGGAAGTATGCCGACGAGCGCTCGCTGAACAAGGGACAGGCGGGCTGGTTCATCACCCAGATCGGCAATCCGGATCAGGCGGCGCAGATCGCCGGCGCGATCGACGCGAAGTTCGCGAACTCGACCGACGAAACCAAGACCGAGACCGAACGCGCGTTTCAGAGCTCGTTCGTCTCGATGTTCGGCAACATCAATCTGCTGCTCAGCAGCATCGCGCTGGCGGTCGTGATCACGACGCTCTTCGTCGCCGGCAACACCATGGCGATGTCGGTCCGCGAGCGGACCACGGAAATTGCCGTGATGCGTACGCTCGGCTTCCAGGCCGGCACCATCTTCGTGCTGATTGCCGGTGAAGGACTGCTGATGTCGATCGTCGGTGGTCTGGTCGGCGTCGGCGTCGCCAAACTGATCGTCAACCCGGATGTGCTGCAGGCCGGCGCGATGATTCCCGCTGTCAGCGTCAGCAGCGCCAACGTCGTGGCCGCGCTTGGCCTCAGCGTCCTCATCGGCGTCCTGGCCGGCCTGATTCCGGCGACGATGGCGTCCCGGCTGAAAATCGTCGACGCGCTGAGGCGTGTGGCGTAGCGAAGATATGGAACTCAGGCGCTCTGCGGACTCTGCGTTCAAAAACACATGGGACTGATCGCCAGCTACAACCTGCGTTCGATGATCGTCCGTAAAGGCACGGCGGCGATGACTGCCGGCGGCATCGCCATGGTCGTGGCGGTGTTCGTGATGACGCTGTCGCTGGCGCAGGGCTTCAAGCAGACGCTGGTTGCCAGCGGCTCGCCGCAGAACGCGATCGTGCTGCGGAAAGGATCCACCGCCGAGACGACCAGCGCCCTGCTGCGCTCGGACGTGCCGATTGTCGAGGCGCTGCCGCAAGTGGCGCGCGGCGCTGACGGCCGTCCGCTCGCCTCGCCCGAACTGCTGGTGATCATCGCGTTGCCGCGTCAATCCGACAATCAGCCCGCCAACGTCCCGGCGCGTGGTGTCGGTGCGAAAGCGTTCGAAGTCCGCGACAACCTGAAATTTGTCGAGGGCCGCCGGTTCGCGCCCGGCACTCGCGAGATCAACGTCGGCAAGGCCGCGGTGGGCCGTTTCAAGGGCCTCACGCTCGGCAGCGACGTGAAGTTCGGTGCGGCGGTCTGGAAGGTGGTCGGCGTCTTCACCGCCGACGACGCCTCGTTCGAGTCCGAGGTGTGGGGAGACGCGGATCTGATGCAGCCGGCGTTTCAGCGCAACGGCTACCAGTCGATGACGGTCAAGCTGGCCGATCCGTCGATGATCGATTCGTTCGCCGCGGCGGTGGCGGGCGATCCTCGACTGTACCTCGATGCCCAGACCGAGCAGCACTACTACGACGAGCAATCTCGGGCGCTGACTACCGTGCTGCGTGTCTTCGGCACGTTCGTCACGCTGATTCTGGCGATCGGTGCGGTGTTCGGCGCGATGAACACGATGTACGCGGCGGTGGCCTACCGGACGCGCGAAATCGGCACGCTCCGGGCGCTCGGTTTTCCCGGCACCAAAATCGTCGCCGCGTTCATGGTCGAGTCGATCGCGCTGGCACTGGTTGGCGGGGTGATCGGCTGTCTGCTGGCGCTGCCGATTCACGGCTTGTCAACCGGCACCACCAACTTCAGCAGCTTCAGCGAAGTCGCATTCAAGTTTAAGATAACCCCGGCCCTGCTGGTGGGCGGGCTGGCGTTTTCGGCGCTGATGGGAGCGGTTGGCGGCCTGCTTCCTGCCATTCGCGCGGCCCGTATACCCGTCGCCCGAGCGTTGCGAGAGATCTGATCGTGCTGCCCAATATCGTTCAAATGTCGATTTTCTGGATCGTCCAGGCATCGGCCCTGCTGGTACTGACGGTACCGTTCCGCTGGGCCTACATTGGCCTGTGGGCGGCGTCGCATTTCGTCCGCGCGATCGGCCTGACCCTGATGTACCACCGCTACTATGCGCATCGCGCGTTCAAGATGAACCGCGGCGCACGCTTCGTCTGGACCCTGATCGGCACTGCCGCGATGCAGAAAGGGCCGATCTGGTGGGCCGGCCATCATGTGACGCATCACAAATTTGCCGACCGCGAAGGCGATCCGCACAGCCCGATGATCAGCGGCTTTTATTACGCGCACGTCGGCTGGTTCCTGCACGACACCAAGTTCGATCAGCTCGACGCCAGCAATCCAGTCGTCCGCGATTTCGGGAAGTTCCCGGAGATCGCGTGGCTGGAGAAGTACCACATCGTCGCGCCGACCGTGCTGGCCGTTGCGATGTATGCGTTCGGCGGTTGGCCGTGGCTGGTCTACGGTTTCTGCCTGCCGACGATGACGCTGGCGCATGCGACGTTCTGCATCAACACGGTCAACCACCTGTTCGGATCGCGCCGATTCGAGACGAGGGACGACTCTCGCAACAACGCGATCACTGCGTTCTTCGCCGTTGGCGAGGGGTGGCACAACAACCATCACCGCTATCAGCGCGCCGCCCGTAATGGCTTCTACTGGTGGGAAATCGATCTGACGTGGTACGTCATGCGGGCGATGGCTGCGCTCGGACTGGTCTGGGACATGCAGCAGGTGCCGGCCAGGATTTACGAGGAAGCGCGTCAGTTGAAGGCGCAACGGGCCGCTCAGACGGTGACCAGCGTGCTCGATGCGTCGCCGATGACCATGGAACTGGCCGAAGAGCCGGAATAGCGTGACGGTCACGCGCCGGCTCGGTGTCGTCTTTGTCCTCGGCCTGGCCGTCTGCGCCGCAGCTATCGGCGCCTGCCGAAGCATTCCCCCCGACCCGCTGGTCCTCGACGGCGCCACCCTCATCGTCAACAATCGCTCCGCGCAGGAGTGGACCGGTGTCGAGATCTGGCTCAACACCTACTACCGCGCCACCGTGTCGTCGATTGCCGCCGGTGGCCGCCTGACCGCTCCGCTCAACACCTTCATCAACGGATTCGGCTACCGATTCGACTTTCGGCGCGCGCAGATCAAAGATCTGAGATTGACGGCGACACTGCCGGACGGCAAGCCGCTCGAGATCAAGAAAGCCTTCGAGGCCGGCGGCCTGAACGGCGCGCTCGGGGGAGTTGGAGGAAAACGCTGATGGCGCGACTGAAGTCGGAAATCGAAGTGAACTGCCCGTGCTGCCAGTCCACGCTGGTCATCGACACCAATCTGGGCCGAGTGGTATCGCACGAGCCGCCTGACCGCGGCAACAAGCCCGAACTGTCCGACGCGCAGCGGATCCTGGCCGACGAAGCCGCGCGCCGGGAAGCGATCTTTCAGAGTTCGGTGGCGGCGGAGAAAAACCGCGGCGACGTGCTCGCCAAGCGTTTTGACGAGGCGCTGCAGCAGGCACGCACCGAGCCTGTCACCAAACCGATGCGCGACTTCGACCTGGATTGAGCCCGATTCCTCGATCTCACTACGCAAGCTCGATCGACTCACGATCTTGGAACGCAGAGCTCGCAGAGTCCGCTGAGATTTCCTTTTCTGCGTGCTCCGTGGTCTCTGCGTTGATCGTCGACTCGATCGTGGTTACTCTTGGCTCGATCGGAATTCAGGCGGCAGGGGAGTCCACCGATCTCGCCCGGAGTAGTACACCGGTTTGCGCCCGTAGAGGGCCCTGAACGCACGGTAGCGGGCGCGCAACGCGTCCACGCGGCGGTCGGACGAGGCGATCGCCCGGTGCGGATAGTCGAGCAGCACCCGTTCCACCTTCCAGACATTGGTATCCGCCAGCCGCCATTCGTAGCCGCCCATCGCGTCGGCGAGATTCACCACTGCGTAGCCCGTGATGCGGCCGGTGAAGTCGATGTAAGGGTCCGCGTAGCTCAACGCCAGCGCCCGCGGCGTGGCGAACACCGGCTTCCGGCCGTGCAGCCCGGGATCGCGCGAGCGTGCGATCGATCCCCAGCGTCCGCGGCGTTGATAGAGGAAGAGCACGTGATCGAGTTGGTCGATCGATTCGAAGCTCAGGACCAGCGGCGGGTAGCCGTGCTGCTCGAGCACGACCGCGGCGAACAACGCGGCTTCGAGACAGTGCGCGCACCCTTCACGGACCACGCCGCGGAACGAGCGCAGCGTCGCGCGTCCGTGCGGTTCCTGGTTGTAGGGAAGCGCATTCAGGTAGCGCTGGACCGCCGCCGGCGTGCTCAAGCTCGTGATCAGCCGACGCTCTCGAGCAGAGAATGCGAGTCGGGCGTCGGCCGTCGCGAGTTCCCAGCCCCTTTTAGGAGCCAATGTTCTTGAGATCGGCGACCACCTGATCAACGGTCCAGTCGTTACCGGTGTAGGTCTTGAGCAGTGTGCCGTCGGCGCCGATGATCACGGTCCGCAGGTTGTGCGTGATGTCGCGAGGGTTGTCGAGCGCCCGTGAGACCTGGACGCCGAATCGCGACGCGAACTTGTCGACGTCGTCTCGATCCCCGGTCAGGAAGGTCCAGCGCGTCAGGTCGGCCTCGAGGCGCCGCGCGTGGTTCGACAGGACCGCCGGCGTGTCGGTGACCGGATCGAAGCTGACCGTCACGAGATGAACCGCCTTCAGTGCCGGATCATCCTTCAACCGTGTCTGAATCGCCGCGAAGTGGCGATCGATCAGCGGGCAGAACGTCGGCAGCGGGCATTCGGTATAGATGAACGTCATTGCCACCGGCGCGCCTTTGAAGTCGCTGAAGTGGCGCGGCTTGTCGTCCTGATCCCTGAACGTCCCATTGGGTACCTGATCGCCCGGTTTGAGCAGTTCGAAACCCGACGAGGCGGACGGGGGGGCTGCGTCGGTTGCCGGCTTTTCGAGCGGCGCCGATCCGACTTTCTTGACGTCGGTCAGAAACGCACCGTTCGACTGCACGATCAGCGTCGCATTGATCAGATCGCCGGCGGCGATCCCGTCGAGCACCTTGATGTCGCGCACTTCGTAGGGCATCGTCATCGCCGGCATGAAGCCCTTGATTTCCTCGTGCTTGACGACGGCGAGTTTCCGCGCGGTATCGACTGATTGCACCTGACCCTGCAGGGTGAATGATCGCTGGTCTGACGCCTTGCTGCACGCCGACAGAGCGACGGCCAGGGAGAGGGATAAAACGAGGGAAGCACGCATATCATCTAGTTTACAGTCGGCGGACCTGGGAGACGGCAGCGATGATCTGGACCGGTACATCTGGCTACAACTACCCGGAGTGGAAGGGCAGTTTCTACCCTGCCGATCTGCCGGCGGCGAAAATGCTGCCCTACTACGCGGCGCGATTTCCCACCGTCGAGATCAATTACACCTTCTATCGCATGCCGACCGAAAAACTGGTGAGTGGCTGGGCGGCGCAGACACCGGTGCCGTACAAGCTGACGCTGAAGGCGCCCCGGCGAATCACGCACGACAGCCGCCTCAAGAACTGCGGATCGCTGGTCAGTGGCTTCTGCCAGGTGGCGGGAACGCTCGGTGACAAGCTGGGCGCGCTGCTGTTTCAACTGCCGCCGAATCTCAAGAAGGACCTGGCGCTGTTCGACGCGTTTCTCGAGGAGCTGCCGCCGAAGGTGTGCGCCGCGTTCGAGTTCCGGAACGTGTCGTGGCTGGACGAGGAGATCTTCGAGCGTCTCGCGAGACGCAATCTGGCACTGTGCGTCGCCGATAGCGAGAAGCTGTCGGCGCCGGTCAGGATCACGGCGGACTACGCCTATTTCCGCCTGCGCGACGAGGGCTACACGCCGGACGACATCAAGCGCTGGGCCGACACCATCGCGCGCGAGACCTCGGCCTGCCGCGACGTCTTCGTTTATTTCAAGCACGAGGACGAAGGCAAGGGTCCGGAGTTCGGCCGCATCCTGATGCAGCATCTCGGACTTCCGTCATCAGCACCGGCCTGACGCGTCCGGTTTATCATGGCCCTCATGGCTGAACCCTTTGTCGTGGCACGTACGCAGGCTGGCGAGGACGTGCTGTTCCTGCCGGCGCTGGCGAATCGTCACGGACTCGTCACTGGCGCGACTGGCACGGGCAAGACCGTGACCCTGCAGGTCCTCGCCGATCACTTCTCGCAGATCGGCGTCCCGGTGTTTGTCGCCGACGTGAAAGGCGACCTGTCTGGTGTCGCCGAGCCCGGTGCGATGTCGCCGAAGCTGGCCGACCGCCTGAAATCGATCGGCGCGACGCCGCCCGCGTTCGCGGCCAATCCGGTGGCGTTCTGGGACGTGTTCGGGAAGCAGGGCACGCCGATCCGCGCCACCATCTCTGACCTCGGTCCGCTTCTGCTCGGTCGCCTCTTCGGCCTGAACGCAACCCAGCAGGGCGTGTTGGCGTTGATCTTCAAAGTGGCAGACGACAATGGCCTGCTGCTCCTCGATATCAAGGATCTGCGGGCGATGCTGCAGTTCGCCGGCGACAACGCCTCCCAGTTCACCACCGAGTACGGCAACATCTCGACCGCGTCGATCGGCGCGATTCAGCGGTCGCTGCTCGAGATCGAGCAGCAGGGCGGGGCGTCGTTTTTCGGCGAGCCGATGCTCGACGTGGACGACCTGCTGCAGACCGACAGCCATGGCCGCGGCGTAGTCAACGTCCTGGCAGCCGACGAGCTGATTCGTTCGCCGAAGCTGTACGCGATGTTCCTGCTCTGGATGCTGTCCGAGCTGTTCGAACGGCTTCCGGAAATCGGCGATCCGGACAAGCCGGTGCTGGTGTTCTTCTTCGACGAGGCGCACCTGCTGTTCAACGACGCGCCGGCGCCGCTGCTCGAAAAAATCGAGCAGGTCGTGCGCTTGATCAGATCGAAGGGGGTCGGGGTGTACTTCGTCACGCAGAGCCCTGCCGACGTGCCGGACACCGTGCTCGGTCAGCTCGGCAACCGGGTGCAGCATGCGTTGCGCGCGTTCACGCCGCGCGATCAGAAAGCCGTCAAGACCGCTGCGGACACGCTGCGCCCGAACCCGTCGCTCGATCTCGGGCGCGTGATCAGCGAGCTGGGTGTTGGCGAGGCGCTGGTGTCGATGCTGGACGCGAAAGGCAGCCCGACGGTCACCGAGCGCGCATGGATCGCCGCTCCGGGCTCGCGCATCGGTCCGATCACAGCCGCCGAGCGCAAGTCGATTCAGGATCAGAACGCGGCGCTTTACGGCCACTACGCGCAGGCGATCGATCGTGAATCGGCGTACGAGAAGCTGAAGGCGCGCACGACCGACAAGCTCTCAGGTGGCGCGGCGGCCGGCCAGGCCGGAGCGGGCGGCGGTCCCGCCGCATCGGGTCCTTCCGGTACAGCGGCTGCGCCCGCTCAGCCACCAACCGGTGGCGGCTTCGGCGCCGAGGCCTCCACTGCCGGCGCAGCCATCACGGGCGCGCTCGCCGGCATCCTGCTCGGCACCACCGGTCCGCGCGGCGGCCATCACGACGGCTTGCTGACGTCGGCAGCCAGAAGCGCCGCCCGCTCGGTCGGTTCAGGCGTGGGCCGGGCGATCCTTCGCGGAGCTCTCGGGTCGATTCTGGGCGGGTCCAGCCGCAGCCGATAACGAGCGCTCTTCGCGGCGGCCCGAATCAGCAATTGGCACTCTGCGTTTTGCATTGCGGTCAACGAAGTCGAGGATCTGCCCCTCCGCCCAGTAACCATCGTCCATCCCCGATCGGTCGCCGATGAAGCCGCAGTGCCCGCCGTGCGCGCAAAGGCGGAGGTCGATGTGCGGGTTGCCGGTCAGCCCGGCAGTGCGGAATGGCGGCGCCGGGACGAACGGGTCGTCTTGCGCGGTGATGATGAGCGTCGGCACCTTGATGCGATCGATGACCCGCAGCGCGCTGGCGCGGTAGTAGTAGTCCTCGGCACTGCGGAACCCGAAATAGGGCGCGGTGTAGGTATCGTCGAACTGGCGAACGGTCTTCACCGTGTCGAGGCGGCTCAGATCGTACTGGCCCGGCTGCATTTGGGCCTTGCGGCGGATGCGGCGCTTCAGGTCGCGCATGAAATTCCATTCGTAGACGATGTTCTCTTTTCGCTCGAGCGAACGGGTGCACTCCTCGATCTCGATAATCGGGGAGACCGCGGCGACGCCGACGAACGCCGCCGGAGCGTGGTCGCCGTACTCGCCGGCGAGCTTCAGCGCCAGGTTTCCACCGAGCGAGTAGCCCGCGACGGCGATGACCGGCAGTCCGTCCACATGAATCAGTTCGTGCACGACCTGCGCGACGTCGGCGGTCAGGCCGGAATGGAAGAGTCCCTCGGCGAGGTGCTCGGTGTCGCCGCAGTTCCGCTGGTTCAGCCGCACCGCGTTGAAGCCTCGCGCGAACGCCTTGGCGGAAATGCCACGCATGTAGTGTGCGTTGCTCGATCCGTTCAGGCCGTGAAGCAACACGATTGTCGGACAGGTCCACGGTTTCGCCTGCCAGTGACAATCAGCGACAACACGTGTGGCGCGTGCGACGTCGAAGTAGCGCCGGACCGGCAGCGGCAGTTGCGGGAAGTAGCGCGGGTTGCCCCATCCGTACAGCGTCATGGCGTGGCCATTTTGTAAGGACGCGCGCGGCACGAAACCGGTCATGACAACGATCATACATGCGCTACAATCGCGCATTCCCGGAGGCTTCCTGATGCGTAGTTCCCGACTGCTGTTGATCGGTGTGGCGATTGCGTCCACCGTCTCGCTGACCGCCGCGCAATCCCCGACGCCCGCACCCACCGCTGCGCAGAACGCGAAGAGCGATCAGTACAAGCGAGACGTCGGCCTCGAAGTCGACGCGATGAAAGAGAACATCCAGCAGTGGAACGACATGGTGTTCAGCTTCGCGGAGCCCGGGTTCCAGGAATTCGAGACGTCGAAGTACCTCTCGACGATTCTCAAGCAGAACGGTTTCACGATTCAGGAAAATCTGGCCGGCATTCCGACCGCGTGGATGGCGACTTGGGGCAGCGGCAAGCCGGTGATCGCGCTCGGCTCGGACATCGACGACATCCCGCAGGCATCGCAGAAACCAGGCGTCGCGTGGCACGAACCGATCATCGAAGGTGCACCCGGCCACGGCGAGGGACACAACTCGGGGATGCCGCTGCAGATTGCCGCGGCCCTCGCGGTCAAGAAGGTGATGGAGCAGCAGCACCTCCCCGGGACGCTGAAATTGTGGCCGGGCGTGGCCGAGGAACTGCTCGGCACCAAGGCGTACTTCGTGCGCGCCGGCGCGTTCAAGGACGTGGACGTCTGCATCTTCGTTCACGTCGGCGCCGGCATGCAGACCAGCTGGGGCGACAGCGGCGGCAACGGTATGGTGTCGGTCGAGTACGACTTCAAAGGCGAGAGCGCCCATGCCGCGGGCGCACCCTGGCGCGGGCGGTCGGCGCTCGACGCCGTCGAGCTGATGGACGTGGGCTGGAACTTCAGGCGTGAGCATCTTCGCATCCAACAGCGCTCGCACTATGTGATCCCGAACGGCGGCGATCAGCCCAATGTGGTGCCGCCGAACGCGTCGGTCTGGTACTACTTCCGCGAAACCAGCTACGAGGAAATCAAGAAGCTGTGGGACATCGGCAACAACATGGCGAAGGCCGCCACGATGATGACCGACACCGAAGTGTCGATGAAGGTGCTCGGCTCGGCGTGGCCCGGCCACTTCAACAAGCCGGTCGCCGAAACGATGTACGCGAACATCGAAAAGGTCGGTCTGCCGGTCTGGAGTGAGGCGGACATCAACCTCGCCAAGGCCGTGCAGCGCGAGATGAAGGTGCCGGAAACCGGCCTCTCGACCAAGATCAACCCGCTCCGCGGCCGCGAAATCATTCCCGACGAGGAGAAGCGCGGCGGCGGCTCGGACGACATCGGTGACATCTCCTGGAACGTGCCGACGGTCACGCTCAACTATCCGTCGAACATCCAGGCCGGACCGGGACACAACTGGGCCAACGCGATCTCCATGGCCACGCCGATCGCGCACAAGGGCGTGCAGTACGGCGCCAAGGTCGTCGCGCTCACCGTCATCGACCTGATGACGCGCCCGGAACTGGTAACGCAGGCGTGGGACTACTTCAAGAACGTCCAGACCAAGACGACGAAATACGTGCCGCTGATCCGCCCGGAAGATCAGCCGGCGATCTGGCTGAACAAGGAGCGGATGGAGAAGTACCGCCCCGAAATGAAGAAGTACTACTACGACCCGACGAAGTACAAGACCTATCTCGAGCAGTTGGGCATCACGTATCCGACGACAGTGAAGCCTGCAAAATAGGTTCGAGAGGTTCGAAGGGTTCGAGAGGTTCGAAGGGTTCGAGAGGTTCGAAGGGTTCGAGAGGTTCGAAGGGTTCGAAGGGTATTCGTGGAGCGGTGGCGCGGCCCTTTCAGGGCCGCGTCCGCGGAGCTGAAAGCTCCGCGCTACATCTGCAAGGAGATTGAGGATGCGCTTGCTGAAATGGTCGGTGGTGACGATTGCCGCGATGGTCACGGTCTCGCTCGGGGCGAGTCCGGCGCCGCAGGCGCCATTGCCTCCGCCGCCCGCAGCCACCGCTGCAACCACGAATCCTCGCCTGGATCAGTACAAGCAGAACGTCGGCATGGAAGTCGACGCGATGGGCGAGAACATCCAGAAGATGAACGATCAGGTGTTCAGCTTCGGCGAACTCGGCTTCCAGGAATTCGAGACGTCGAAGTACCTGACCGACATCCTGGCCCAGAACGGCTTCACCATCGTCCACGGCATCGCCGGCATCCCGACGGCTTGGACCGCGAAGTGGGGTTCTGGCAAACCGGTCATCGCTCTCGGCTCCGACATCGACGACATTCCGCAGGCGTCGCAGAAGCCCGGCGTCGCGTATCACGATCCGATGATTGAGGGCGCACCGGGGCACGGCGAGGGCCACAACTCCGGCATGCCGCTGCAGATTGCGGCGGCGCTGGCGGTCAAGAAAGTCATGGAGCAGCAGCACCTTCAGGGCACGCTGATGCTTTGGCCCGGCGTTGCCGAGGAACTCGTCGGCACCAAGGCCTACTACGTCCGCGCCGGTGTCTTCAAGGACGTGGACATTTCAATCTTCACGCACGTCAGCGACAACCTCGCCGTCAGCTGGGGTGACGGCAACCAGAACGGTCTGATATCGGTCCAGTATTCCTTCAAGGGCGAGAGCGCGCACGCCGCCGCGGCGCCGTGGCGCGGACGATCTGCCCTCGACGCGGTGGAACTGATGGACGTCGGCTGGAATTTCCGTCGCGAGCACCTGCGCCTGCAGCAGCGCTCGCACTATGTCATCACCAACGGCGGTGATCAGCCCAACGTCGTGCCGCCGAACGCGTCGGTCTGGTATTACTTCCGCGAGACCAGCTATCCCGAGATCAAACGCCTCTGGGAGATCGGCGACAGGATGGCCCAGGCCGCGACGCTGATGACCGATACGGAGGTCACCTCGACGGTGCTCGGCTCCGCCTGGCCGGGACACTTCAACAAGACCATCGCCGAAACGATGCAGGCCAACATCGAGAAGGTCGGCCTGCCGCAGTGGTCCGAAGCCGACCAGAAGCTCGCCCATGCGCTGCAGCACGAACTGAAGGTCCCCGAGATCGGACTGCCGACGAAGCTGCCAGCCCTGCGCGGACGCGAGGTGATTCCCGACGAGGAGAAGCGCGGCGGCGGCTCGGACGACATCGGCGACATCTCCTGGAACGTGCCGACGGTGACGCTCCGCTTCCCCTCGAACATGGCAGCCGGACCCGGCCACAACTGGGCCAACGCGATCTCGATGGCCACGCCGATCGCTCACAAAGGCATCCAGGTCGGCGCCAAAGTCGTCGCCTTGACCGTCATCGATTTTCTGATGAAACCGGAGCTCGTGACCCAGGCGTGGGACTATTTCAACAACGTCCAGACCAAGACCACCAAATACGTCCCGCTGATTCGTCCGACCGACAAACCGGCGATCTGGCTGAACGAGCAGACCATGGCGAAGTACCGTCCGGAGATGAAGAAGTACTACTACGACCCGACCAGGTACAAGAACTACCTGGAACAGCTCGGAATTTCATACCCGACGGTCAGGTAATTCCCGGTTTATCGCGTCAAACCGCCCCTTCGTCGCAAAGATGTTGGACGCAGGGGCGGTCGCCCGTAAAATGGGCGTCATGAGAACGCTTCTTTTCGCGGTCCTGCTCGCGCTCCCGGCGTCAGCCTTTGCCGCCGGCGATACGCCGGCGCCTACGTTCGCCAAAGACGTCGCGCCGATCTTTTACAAGAGCTGCGTCGAGTGCCATCGGCCGACGATGTTCGCGCCGATGTCGCTGGTGTCGTTCGAGGACGCCCGCCCCTGGGCCCGCTCCATCAAGCAACGAGTCGTCGCCGGCACCATGCCGCCGTGGGGTTCCGACAACCCGCACGGAGTCTTCAAGAACGATCCGCGGCTCACCCAAAAGGAAATCGAGACCATCAGCGCTTGGGTCGATGCCGGCGCGCCGAAGGGCGACGACAAGGATCTGCCGATCGTCCCGAAATTCGCCGACGGCTGGACCATCGGCAAGCCGGATGCGATTTTCACGATGGACGAGGAGTTCCAGATTCCGGCGTCCGGAGCCATCGAGTACCAGTACTTCCGCGTGCCGACCCACCTGACCGAAGACAAATGGATTCAGGCGATCGAGATCAATCCGGGCGCGCGATCGCACGTCCACCACGTCATCGCCTTTACGCAGAAGGCCGGCGAGCCGGTCAACCCGAACGGCGTCCTCGGTCCGGGCTACATCGGTGGCGTGACGCCGAACAAGCCCGGGATCACGTTCGAGCCTGGCGTTGCGCGGCTCCTTCGCGGCAACACCGACATCGTCATGCAGGTGCACTACACGACGAACGGCACGGCGGCCGCGGACAAGACGACGGTCGGCGTGATTTACGCCAAGCAGCCGCCGAGCAAGCTGGTGGCCGGCGGTCTGGTCGTCAACCCGCGTTTCACGATTCCCGCCAACGACGGTAACGCGGAAGTGAAAGGCGTGACGCTGATCCGTCAGGACACGGTGGTGACGACGCTGACGCCGCACATGCACATGCGCGGCAAGGACATGACCTACATCGCGCACTATCCGGACGGGACGTCGGAAACGATTCTCTCGGTGCCGCGCTACGACTTCAACTGGCAGATCACCTACGAGCTGGCCCAACCGAAAACGCTGCCGAAGGGGACGCGCCTCGAGGTGATCGCGCATTACGACAATTCGACGGCCAACAAGTTCAATCCCGATCCGACCAAGGACGTGCACTGGGGCGATCAGACGTGGGAAGAGATGATGATCGGCTTCTACTCGACCGTGGTCGCGCCGCCGGCTGCTACGTCGTTACCACAGGAACGCTGACACAGCGACACCGAGGCGAATTAGCACGGAGTCAGAGGACCACAGAGGGGATGGCTCTGTGGTCGTTCGTTCTCTGTGTTTCCTTCGTGCTCGGTGTCTCGGCCACAGCCTGCACGCGTCGCGCCGGCCCCCCACTACCACCCTTAGTCGCCCAGGTATCCGGCACGCTCGCCGTGCCCGGCCTCTCGTCCCCGGTTCGCATCGTCCGCGATCGCTCGGGCGTGCCGCACATTTACGCCGGCAATCGCGACGATCTCTTCTTCGCACAGGGCTTTGTCCAGGCGCAGGACCGTCTCTTCCAGATGGACCTGTGGCGCCGCGCGGGCCAGGGACGCCTGGCCGAAGTGTTGGGACCGAATTTCGTGGCGCGCGACCTCATGACCCGGCGCATGCAGTATCGCGGCGATCTCGATGCCGAGTGGGCGAGCTACGGTCCTGATGCGCGAGCGATCGGGACGGCGTTCGTGCGTGGGATCAATGCCTGGGTGGCGTTCGCACAAGAACGGCCACCGGAGTTGTTCGTGCTGGCGGGTTGGAAGCCCGAGACCTGGTCCGCTGATGATCTCCTCAACCGCGCCGACGATTTCCGCGCGAGGCACGACGCCGAAGACGAAGTGTTTCGGGCGCGATTGGTGGCGGCGGTTGGCGTGGCGCGCGCAGACGCGCTTCTGGCGAGAGAGCAGCGTCTTGTCGTCGCGCCGGGGCTCGACATGTCGGTCGTGAACCCGGCGGTGACTGACGGCCTGCGTCGCGTCAGCGCGCCACCGTTCTTTCTGGGTCTGGCCGCCCCCGTGCGTGGAACGCCTGCGACAACCGGCGGTGGAACGGTTTCAGAACCGAACCCGGCCGACTTCCTGTTGGAATCGCCGTCACCCCGCTACTTCGTGCATCTCATCGCGCCTGGATGGAACGTGATTGGGTTGACCTCTCCGTGGCGGCCGGGCGTCGCCGACGGTCACAACGATCGTGTCGCGTGGACGCCAGAGCCGTTTCCAGATGCGGCGCCCCAGCCAGACACTCAGGACATCTACGTCGAGAAGTTGAACCCGTCGAATCCGCATCAGGTGGAGGACGAGGGACGGTGGGTTGATACGACTGTCGTGAGCGAGACGATTCGCGTGAAAGGCCGGGCCAAGCCATCGACGTTCGAGCATGAATTCACCCGACACGGGCCAATCATCGCGCTCGACCAGGGGCGACACCTGGCGTTTGTCGTCCGATGGAGTGGATCTGAGGCTGGCACGGCGCCAGAACTCGGCGCGCTTGCGCTGGACGTCGCAGGTTCGGCGGCGGAGTTCAGTGCAGCGCTCTCGCGATGGAAGGCGCCCGTCCGCCTGATGGTCGGCGGTGGCTCTGGATATCAGACCGTGGCACTTGTTCCGGTTCGGGCTGGCGGCGCCGGCACGCTGCCGGTTCCGGGTTGGTCACGCACGTACGACTGGACGGGGTGGAAGACGCTGGCCGATTTGCCACACGGTCCTGACGCCAACGATTATCGCTTGCGTGTATCGCGCCCCTCGATCGAGCGCGAACTCCTCGCCGCTGTACGAGGCAAGAGCGAACGCGCAGACGTCCTGCTCAGAGACCTGATCGCCGCGCCGTCCCTGCGTGCGCAACAGGCGATCGTGGCGTCTCTTATCGCCGAGGATTCACAGGCCCGCCTCAACGACGCAGGGAAGGCCCTGATGTTCCCGCACCCGCTCGGCGTCACACTAGACGCCCGTCGCCGTTTCAATATCGGACCGGTGTCGGGCAAAAGGGCAGGGATGCGGTGGCTTTGGTTCAGCCCGGCTACCGACTGGGATCACAGCGAGGGCATGAACGCGCCTGGCCAGTCCGAATCGCCGGACAGCACGCACTTCGCTGATCTGATTCGCCCGTTCGCCGCTGACACACCCATACGCCTGCCGTTCAGCGAAGCCGCCGTTCAGGCGAACGCCGAAGCGACGCTGACGCTGATCAGGAAATAGACCGGGCGGATTGCCGAGGCTCGCTCTGCACGTCGCACTAGCGAAAGAACCCACTGGTCACCGCGGGGTCGCCGTCGTTCGGCGCCGGCTTCAGATTCAGCACCCGGCACATGAAGTCGTAGACGTGAATGTTCTGGAAGGGTCTGACGACAAGGCCGTCGCGAATGCCGGGTCCGGCCGCCGCGAACAGTCCATGCATGGAGCGGAGCGCCGGGTCGTATCCGTGAGAGCCGTTCCGCTTTTTCGCGTCCGGTTTCCGCTTCGCTTCAGCGCGGTGCGACGTCAGAATCCATCCTTCGTCCACCAGCGCGACCACCGGGGCGATTCGCGGGCTCTCGCGATAGTGATAGCGGGCCGGGATCTGATCGCGCCGGTAGACCGTCAGGTGTGGCACCTTGCCGTGTAACTTCGCGTAGAGTGCTTCCACCGTGCCTGAGAGCGGCGCGACCTGCAGGAACTCACCACCCTCGATCAAATCCACCGTATCGAGATCGATGTAATCATCGAGGAACACCAGCCGCTGCTCGGACGAAGCGGCCATGCCGTGGTCGGAGACCACGACGATCGTCGTGCGATCGGCGACCCCGGCGCGCGTGACCCCATCCAGCAGTTGTTGCAGCGCGGTGTCCAGATGCGAGACCGCGGTTCTCAGCTCGGGTGAACCGGGTCCGAAGTCGTGACCGGCGTGGTCCACTTCTTCGAGGTAAAGACCGATGAACGATGGCCGCTGCTCAGTCGGCAGCGCCAGCCAGTCGAGCACCTGCTGCACGCGCTCGGTGGTCGTGACGTTGGTGTCGAATGGACGCCAGTAGGTCGGCCGCACGCCGTCGATCGGCGCTTCGTCACCTGGCCAGAACATCGCCGCCGCTCGCCGGCCCTGCCGTATTGCGGTCACCCATATCGGCTCGCCTCCCCACCAGCGCGCCTCTCGCGACGTCTGCGCGGACATCGTGAACCGCTCGGGATACTCCGGGTCGGCGATGATGTTGGCGATGATGCCGTGGTGCCCCGGATACAGGCCGGTGACGATGGTGTAGTGATTCGGGAAGGTGAAGGAAGGAAACGACGGAATCAGTTCGGTCGCGCGCACGCCGTGCGCCGCGAAGGCGCGCAGATTCGGCGCCGGTTCCGCGGTCGTGTAGTCCCAGCGCCAGCCGTCGAAGGACACCAGGATCAGGATCGGATCAGCCGGCGGCGGTTGAGCGGAAGGCGCAGACGCCGCGAGTACGCAAGCGAGCGCGACGACGAGCCAGCGCCGTCTCATTTCACCTGGTGACAGTGATAGCAGCCGACCGCCCGGCGGGCGCGATTGTACTCATACGAGCGCGCGAAATCGTACGCCGGCCGCCGGAGAATCTGCGCCATCCCCGGGAGCACGACTTCGCGCATGTAGGTGGCCTTCGCCTGGTTGTCGGACTCCGCGAGATAGCCGTAAATGGCGTTGCGCACCTGCGCGTCCATGCCGCTGTTGTAGGTTTCCCAGCCTCGCAGTCTCAGGTCAGGCTGCGGCAGCGCCGCCACCGCCGGCATCTGCCAGGCGCGCGCGTCAGCCTGAACGCCGTGGCAGGTGTCGCACGTGATGCGATCGGCGCCGCCCTTGAGCCGCCCGAGCGCATTGCGTGCCCACGGCATCACGTCCTCCTCCATGAACCGCGCGATGTCGGCCTGACCGCGCTTCTGGCCGCCAGGCGCAATCGGATCGTCGGCAGCGTACACCGCCGCCGTGGTCTTGACGTGCAGGCCGATGACGAGGCCGGCGATCGCGAGGAGCACCCCTGCGAAGCCTGCAAACGCCTGACTGGTGTGGAAGGTTCGTGTGCTCGGTTCCCAGGCCAGCGCGGCGCGAATGGCTTGCGGGTCGCGCGGCGCCGCCGGGTCGCTGCCGAGCACTTCGAGGAGCGCGGCGAGCTGCGGGCCGCGCCGGATCGAGGAAAGCATGAGAGGAGCAACGTGTGGGCGGCGAGAGGTAACGATCAGCGTCGAGGTGCCGAAGAAACGATCGGCGCCGCATTCGATGCACTGGACCTCGCCGATGTCGGCGAGGGCGATTTCGTCGGTCGCTTCGCGCGCGGCACGCAGCAGCCGGGCATCGGTCAGCCGATACTGCTCGCCCCTTAAACACCGCGCGAGACGCCAGGGGCGGCTGCTCCACAGCAGCCGCTCCCATGGCAGGACAACCGGAGCCGGCACGGCTTTCCTAGGACGTCGGCTTCCCGAAGTTGACCTTCGGCACCTGCTTCGCTTCGGCCGGCGCCTCGAAGAAGGGGTAGTCCTTGAAGCCGAACAGCTTGGCGGTGAGGTTGCCGGGGAATTCGCGCCGCGAGGTGTTGTATTCGCGAACTTTGTCGTTATAGCGTCCGCGTTCGACGGCGAGCCGATTTTCGGTGCCCGACAGCTCGTCCATCAGGCGATTGAATTGTTCGTTCGCCTTCAGGTTTGGATAGTTCTCCACGACCGCGAGCAGCCGGCCGAGCGCGGAGGTCTGGCGGTTCGCCGCGGCAATACTCTCCTCAGGCGACTTCGCCGACAGGAGCTGCGACCGCGCATCGGCGATCTCCTTGAAGACGCCTTCCTCGTGCTGCGCGTATCCCTTCGTCGTCTCGACGAGGTTGGGGATGAGGTCGTTGCGCCGCTGCAACTGGTTCTCGACCTGCGCCCATTGCGCCTTGACCGCCTCCTCCTGTCCCACGAACTTGTTGTAGGAGCAGCCGGTCAACGGCAGGGCGAGCATCGCCAGCACCGTCGTCTGGATGAGAGTCCTTCGCGTCATCTTCATACCTGCATTCTACCAACTGGAACCGCCGCCGCCGCCACCGCTGCTCCCGCCACCGAACCCGCCAAAGCCGCCGCCGAACCCGCCCCCGCCGCCGCCCCCGCCAAACCCGCCGCCGAACGGCCCGACACCGCTCGACCAGCCGCCCATGCCGCCCATGAAGGTGCCGCGGCGTCCCGGACCGCCGCCGATGCGGCTGAGGATCAGGATGATGATGAATATGAGAATCGGGAGCCAGACCGGCGCCGAGCCGCCCCGGTTGACCCTGCCGCTCGGGACGCGGACGCCTTCGAGCGTGACGTTGCGTCCCTGCGCGATGCGGCCGATGATTCGTTCGGTGCCCGCGGCGAGACCCGCGCCGTAGCGCCCGTTGCGAAACTCGGGCGTCATGTACTGGCGGCTGGTTTCGCCGGCGTAGCCGTCGGTGATCCATTCCTCCAGGTCGTAACCGACCTCGACCCAGACCTTGCGCTCCTTCATCGAGAGCAGGATCAACAGGCCGTTGTTCTTGCCCTTCTGCCCGATGCCGCGGCCGCGGTTTTCGAACATCTTCACCGCGTACTCGCGGATGTCGCCGTACGGCTCGATGGTCGGCACCGTCGCGACGACCACGACGTCGCCGCTCGCCGCCTGCAGGACCCGGATCATCCGCTCCATCTGCGAGGCGCTGGCCGCGTCGATCACGTGCGCGAAGTCGTTGACCGGCTGGGTGAGTTCGGGGATCGCCGGATCCGGCGCTGCCGCCACGGCGCTCGCCGTCAGGCAGAGCACGGCCGCGAGGGCGAATTTCAAAAATTCTCGCAAACGGCTCACCGCTGGCTCCATGCGTCCACGAAGGCAACGACGCGCTGGGTTGCATCGAGATAGGCCGGGAAGATCCGCGTCGCCTCGTCCGACGAAATATCGTTCAGCCCCGCCAGGCGGGTGACATCCGTGATCTGTCCGCCAGGCACTCCCACCAGGCGCTCGACGTGTCGCGCCGCGGCTGCCGCGTCGTGCCCGGCGTGGCCGTCGAGCCGCGCCAGGCTTGCGATGAGACCGGCGAACGCCGCCGCCGATCGCGTGATCAGCACAGCGAGGGCGCCCGCGTTGCCGTGTGTTTCGAGGAAGCTCTCGCGCAGATGAATCAGGTGGCTCCGCGCCTGCACTTCGCAGGCACGGCGAACGTCGGCCGGATCGACGGTTACCGAGTCGAAGGGCGCGCGTCCCGAAACGACGACGTGATCGGCGAGGATCGCACCGAACTCGAGCGGAAAGGCGTCGAGCGATCGTTCGAACTCTCCGGACGCGACCAGCAGCGGCGTCGCCAGCCCCGCGGCGTGCCACGACTCGACCAGCAGCGCGCAGGCGCGCAGGTCGTCGGCGGTGAGCGAGTCAATCACCGCCAGCGTCCGGGTCTGCGGCGTCGCGTGTTCGTGGCCGCCGTGGGCATCGTGCGGGTCGTGCGTGGCATGAGCGCGAAGTCCGTACATCGACAACGACTGCAGCCTGCTGCCGAAAATCCGTCGAAGTTCGCGCTCGAGACCCTGGACCGCTTCGGGAATGACCATGGCGATATTGTACGGGTTCTGTGTGTCAGGGACTTTCTCTGGTCCTTGGTCCTTGGGGCTTGGTTCTTGGTCCGTTCCTGGTCCTTGGTCCGTCCTTGGTCCTTGGTCCTTGGTCCGTCTGTCCTGGGTCCATGGACCAACGGACTACGGACGGTCTCGCATCAGGGACGGACCAGGGACCACGGACGGACCATGGACCACGGACGGACCAGGGACCATGAACGGACCAGGGACCATGGACGGACCAAGCCCAAAGAACCAAGCACCAAGGACTACAATGAGCGGCGAATGAATCTTCGTCGCGTGAATATCGGCTGCTTCGGCGGCGGCACGGGCTTGCCGAGTCTGCTCGGCGGACTCAAACACAATCCGTGGCTGCAGCTGAACGCCGTGGTCACGATGTTCGACAGCGGCGGCAGCTCGGGACAGCTGCGGGACGAGTTGGGCGTCCTGCCGCCTGGCGACATTCTGAAGTGCGCGCTGGCCTTATCGCGCAACACCCGCGAGGCACGTCGCGTGCTGCTGGCGCGGCTGCCGACGCTCGAACACGCCAGGCTCGGTGGTCACACCGGCGGCAACCTGTTGCTGTCGATGATGCAGCGCTACAGCGGCGACTTCCTCGACGCGATCGATGGCTTGCGCGCGTTGCTCGGCTGCACCGGACGAGTGTGGCCGGTCAGCGTGGAACAGGCGTCGGTGTGCGCCGAGTACGGTGACGGCTCGTCCACGCGAGGCGAGGTCGAAGTGGACGCGGGGCAGACCTCCGGACGATTCGTCGAGCGGATCTGGCTCGAGCCGCCGGTTTCGATTCATCCTCTCGTTGCGGAGGCCATCGGCGGCTTCGAAGCGGTCATTGTCGGTCCCGGCAGCTTTTACACCAGCCTGATGCCGATCTTTCTCGTGAAGGGCGTCGCCGATGCGCTGGCGACGACGGCAGGACCGGTGGTGCTGATCGCCAACCTGCTGACGGAAGGTCGGGGCATGCTCGGGTTCACCGCCGCCGACGCGGTGGCTCGAATCGAGGAAGCGTCCGGACGCAAAGTCGATGTCGTCATCGCCAACACGAAATTCCCCTCGCCGCAGGTGCTCGGCCGGTATGCGCTCGAGCACAAGGAGCCGCTCGCGATCGGTGCGCTGCCGGATCACTGCGAACTGGTTGGCGGGGAATTCTGGACTGGCGAGATCGCCCGGCACGATCGGATGCGCCTGGCCTACGCCATCTGGAGCGTGCTCTCCAGGCGACTGCTGACGACGAACTGAAATACGCAGGTTCGGCGTAGCGCGACCCTTTCAGGGTCGCGTCAGATGCGGGCCTGAAAGGCCCGCACTACTAGCTGGCGGTGTGGGCGCCGGCGCGGCGCGCCTGTGATTGTCTGGCGGACACTACCGCGACTTGAGCAGTTCCGCGACGGTGTAGATCCTTCCGCCCTTCATCACGCGACGCACGTCGCGGGTGTTCTTGATATCCACCAGTGGATCGCCGCCGAGAAACGTCAGGTCGGCACGCTTGCCCGGCTCGATGGTGCCGATCTCGTCGCCGAGACCCAGCGCCTGCGCGGCGTTGACGGTCGCGGTCAGCAGTGCCTGAAACGGCGTCAGCCCCGCGTGCACATATGCTTCGAGCTCGACGTGCAGACCAAGGCCGTAAGGCACGATCGGCGAGTCGGTGCCCGCCACGATCCGGCCGCCTGCGGCGTTGATCGCCTTCAAGGTCGCCTCGAACGGCTTCATCTGCTGATCCAAAGCCGGATCGGCTGCAGCGGCCGCGAGATCCGCGAGCCGGCTGACCAGCGGCAGCGGAAACAGCGCCAGACGCTGATCGTAGAGGAGCGACTTGTCGCCGGTCTCGCGCGCGTTGAAGGCGCCTTCGACGCCGATGGTCGGGGTCAGCGTGACGCCCGATTTCGCGATCAGATCGATCACGTCCTGATAGGAGCGGTTGGTCGCGCTGACCTTGGGCGAGTAGCCGCGGCGGCTGGTGCCGCGCAGATGTTCGATGCCGTCGACGCCGATCGCCACCGCAGGATACAGCTCGTGCGACGTGACGGCCTTGTTCTGGTTGTGCGCGTAGTCGACGACGCGTTTCTGCAGGCGATCGGGCAGCCGGACGTAGGTCTTGAAGAAGTCGATGCCGAGTTGCGAGGCGCGATCCAGCTCGCGATCGAGCTGCGCGTCGGAAGTGACGGCGACGCCGCCCGGATAGTACGCCCGCACCCCGTCGAACGGATCGCCTGCGATGAACAATCGCGGACCGGGCCGCCGCCCGGTATCGAAGGCCTCGCGCTGCTCGAGCCCAGCGTAAGCGTTGATCGCCGGAACCCGTACGCTGGTGATCCCATACGCCAGCCAGATTCTTCCAAAGTTTCCGCCGTAGCCATCGTCGAGGTGCGTGTGCATCTCGATCAGGCCCGGCATCACGTACTCGCTCGAGGCATCGACGACCGCGCCGACGTGCAGCTCGTCGCGGTGTCCGACGATCTCCTGGACGATGCCGCGTTCGATGACGATGTCGGACTCGCCGCGAAGTCCTTCAATGGTCGCGTCGAAGACGTGGCCGGCGTGCACCACGACGCGCGCCGGGGTCGGGCTGGTGCGCCACGACAGGTCGAGAGGAATCGATTCCGGTGGCCCGCCGTCCGCGAGTACGCGTCGAAGTCCGTTCGGCGTCTGGTAGACGATGTGGCGCGAGTCGCCTTCCCAGCTTGGTGACTCCGGCTGATCGTCGGCGATCGGAAAAGGCGGAGCCGTCGCTGCGCCTCTGTTGTCCACGTTCGCCGTCCAGAGCTTGCCTTCGGTGACGAACGTCATCTGAAGTCCGTTCGGCGACCATACCGGCCCGTTATCCTGACGATTGCCCGCCGAGTGTTCCGGGAACACCACCGTGCTGGTGTGCAGCTGAAGCTCAAAATTGTAGAGCAGCAGTTGATTCAGGCCCTCGCGGTAGCGTTCCGAGTAGGGAAGCAGGTCACCCATCGCCACCGAGAGTCCGTCGCCCGACCACGTGGGCCGACCCAGCTCGTGGCCGTTCGGCGATGCGAAGCCCGCCCGCGAACCGCCGGGGACGACAGGTACGCTCAGCAGCTCGACGCGATCGACGAGCACCGCGATGTGGCTGCCGTCGGGTGACCATGCCGGTCCCGACAGCGCGCCCTTCTCGTGCGTGATCTGCGAGTCCGCGCCGGTGGCGATGTCGCGCACCCAGAGGTCCATGTGTCCGCCGCGATCGCTGATGAACGCCAGCTGCCGGCCGTTCGGCGACCATGCGGGATCGATGTCAACAGCTCGATCGTTGGTCAGCTGGATCGGCGCATCGCCGATCGGCATCAGCCAGAGGTCGCCGAGCGCTGTAAATGCGACGGCCTTTCCGTCCGGCGACACGACGGGATTGACGATGCCGGCGACTCGTTGAGGATCAGCGGGTTCAAGCGCACGGTGCGCGATTGAATAGGTCCGGCGCTGCAGTGACACGCTCGCCGAGAACGGAATGGTCTGCTGCTGGTGCCCCAATGAGCTGGCGCGAACGATGTGACCGTTGGCCGTGAAAATGAATTCCGTTCCGGAAATCCACTGCGGACGAAATGGACACACGTCGCCGCTCTGCGCCAGCCAGACGATGCGGCCGGCCGTTGCGCCGTTGCCGCTGGCGTTCAGGTTGCCGTCAACGGTCGTGAAAGCGAGGCCGGTGCCGTCCGGACTCCAGCCCGCACCAGCCGGCATGCCGTGACTGTCTTTCGTGGATACCAGCAGGCGCTCCCGCCCGGACGCGTCCACCATCCACAGGCCTGGCGTTGCCGAGCGCGGCGGCTGGCCCTCGTCGCGCGACGCGAACGTGATCTCCTGATCGTTGGGTGCCCACGACGGCATCGTGCCGTCGCGCTTGCTGACCTGTCGCAGCTCGTGGTTGCCGAGATTCACCGTCCAGATGGTGGTGATGCCGCCGAATCGATCGGACGAGAAGGCGATCCTGCTGCCATCGTGCGACCACGCCGGCTCGCGGTCGTCGAACACGCCGTTCGTAAGCGCCCTTGGCTCGCCGCCGGTTCGCGGAATCGTATACACATGCCAGGCGCCATCGTCGTACCCCTGAAACGCAATCGTCTGACTGTCAGGTGACCAGGTCGGCTGACGCGCCTCGAACAGATCGGGAGTGATCTTTGTGGCTGGGCCGCCGCTCATCGGCAGAACCCAGATGGCGCCGACGAGATCGATGGCGATGAAACGGCCGTCAGGAGATGCCGCGGCGGCCATCGACGTGCCCTCGGTCAGCGTGAGATCGATTCGTCGAACCGAGGCGTCCTGAAATCCGACCAGGGCGAGTGTCAGCGAAGCGCACAGGAGCAGGCGCGCCATCATCGAGGGACCGGTTATTTCGACGTCGCGCGCTTGCCCGCGGTCTTCCTGGCGGCGTTCTTCTCAGCGGCGCTCTTCCCTCCGGCACTCTTCTTGCCGGCGCTCGTGCTGGCCGCCGGCTTCGTCTTCGCCTTCGCGGCCTTCGAGCCCGGTTCTCGAGCGGCTTTGATCGCCGCGGCGCGCTCGATGATCGATTCGAACATCTTGCCGGTGTCGCCACCCTTGGCGGGGCGGTTCGAATGCCAGATGGCGGGATTGTCCTCGGCGAGGATGTCCTCGAAGTCGCTGTCGCTCTTGACGCTGCGCGGTGCGAATTCGGCGATGTCCACGTCGCCGGACCAGTCGTCCTTGTGCTTGATCAGCAGCCAGCTGCGGCCTTCGCCGCCTTCACGCGCACCGTAGAAGCGTCCGCTGGTCTTGACCAGCACCCACGAGCCTTTGAGCTTGTAGCCGTCGAGCGTGAACTTCAGGTCGCCTTTCTTCAGCGCCGCGTCCACATCGTCCTGCTCGGGTGTCCAGGTGCCGCGATCCCACAGCATGACGATGCCGGCGCCATAGCCTTCCGGAATGACGCCTTCGAAGTCGCCGTACGCGACCGGATGATCCTCGACGTGCATGGCCAGGCGTTTTGTTTTCGGATCGAGCGACGGTCCCTTGGGAACGGCCCACGACAGCAGTACGCCGTTGTGTTCGAGCCGGAGATCGTAATGGAGATGGCTGGCCAGATGCTTCTGGACACAGAAGAACCGCGGGCCTCGGCCGGACGCCACCGTCCCCTCAGGTTCAGGAGTCTTCTTGAAATCGCGCTTCTTCTTATATTCCTCTAAGGCCATTTTCTTCAGTCTTCAGTCTTCAGTCGTCAGTCGTCTCGTCAGTCCCGAGTCCTCAGTCTGCGTCCTGCAGTCGTAGAGATGTGGTGCCGCTTCAGACGGCCTTCGATGTTCGCCTAAGGCGGACGCTACAAGGTCGCCCCCCGCACCTTGCACCCCGCACTTTGCACCCGCACCCCGCCCCCCGCACCTAATTAACATCCCCCATCAACCGCTTGATCGGCGGCGTCAGTGCGAAAAGCACGAATCCTGCCGCCAGGCCTACTGCCGCGATGGCTCCGAACAGGCTCGGCAGCGGCATCGATCCATACAGCGACGACAGGCGACCGCCAACGAAGTTGCCGACGGAAATGGCCAGATAAAACACTCCCATCATCAGACCGACAACCCGTGTCGGTGCGAGCTTCGAGGTGGCGCTCAGCCCAACCGGGCTAAGTGAGAGTTCACCCCAGGTGTGCAGCAGGTAGGTGACGACCAGCCACCACGGCGACACGAGGACGCCGTTTTGCGCGAGCGTCGCTGCGACGACCAGCACCGCATAGCCGGAGCCGACAAACAGCAGACCCAGGCCGAACTTCGCGGGGCTCGATGGCTCGCGCCGGCCGAGCTTGATCCAGAGCCACGCGAACACCGGCGCGAAACTGATGATGAACAGCGGCTGGAGCGACTGGTAGTAGCTGCTCGGAAAGGTCCAGCCAAACACCGACGTGCTCGTGTTGCGATCGCCGAAGAGATTCAGCGTCGAGCCGGCCTGCTCGAACTCCGACCAGAAAATCACCGAGGCGATGAACAGGGCGCCGATCGCGTAGAGCCGTCGGCGCTCGGCGGGCGTCCAGTCGGCGGCGAAGAACATCCATCCGAAGAACACGATCACGATGCCGATCAGGACGTAGCCGGCGACGTCAGCGACCTGCTTCGCGGAGATCGGCATCGCTCCGGAATACATCCCGAACACGATCGCGACGATGGCGATGGCGGAGAGAATGCCGCCGATGGTCGAGCGCGACTTGAGTTTCGCCGCAGCTTCCGGCGAAGCCGCGGGCGCGGGATGGAGACCGGCTTCCCCGAGGTACTTGCCGCCCATCACGTACTGGACGACGCCGCACACCATGCCGAGGCCGGCCGCCGCAAAGCCGACGTGCCAGTTGACGCGCTGACCCAGATAACCGCACACCAGCGGCGCGATGAAGGCGCCGAGATTGATCCCCATGTAATAGATGGAGAAGCCAGCGTCGCGTCGGGTATCGCCGGGTCCGTACAGCCCGCCGACGATGACTGCGGTGTTGCCCTTGAGAAATCCGGTCCCGACCACGATCAGCGTGAGCCCGATGTAGAACGTGGCGAGCGACTGAAAGGCCATGCTGAAATGGCCAATCGCGATGATGATGCCTCCGTAGAGCACCGCTCGCCGCTGACCGATGAGACGGTCCGCGATCCAGCCTCCCGGCAGGCTGGTCATGTAGACCATTGACGTGTAGAGGCCGTAGATCGCGCCGGCGACCCCGGTGTCGAAACCGAGACCGCCCGCGGCGATCGGCGCCGTCATGAACAGGATGAGCAGCGCCCGCATGCCGTAGTAGCTGAATCGTTCCCACATCTCGGTGAAGAACAGCGTGGAAAGCCCGCGGGGATGGCCGAAGAATGCGCGGTCGTACGAAGCGGGCGCCGCGACGGCAACAGGCATGGTGGCGGAAGAATACAATGATTGCGTCGTGACGCGCAGCGCCGTCCTCATCAGCACCTACGAGATGGGACGCCAACCGTTTGGTGTGGCGTCAGCGTCGGCGTGGCTGCGCGCCGAGGGCTGGAGCGTCGCGTGTCTCGATCTGGCCAAGGAACGGTGGCGCGAGGCGGACGTGGCATCCGCAGATCTGGTCGCCTTTCACCTGCCGATGCACACCGCGACCCGTCTCGCGGGACCGGTGATCGCCAGGGTGCATCACAGCAATCCTGCCGCCCACCTCTGCGCCTTTGGTCTCTATGCGCCGCTCAACGACCAGTGGCTGCGTTCGCTCGGCGTCACCGACGTTCTCGGTGGAGAATTCGAGGAGGATCTCGCGGCAATCGCGCGAGACCTCGGAACGCGGAGCACGCAGAGTCCGCAGAGTCGGTTGGGCACGCTCGGAGGCACGCCAGGAAAAGGCGTTCCGAAGATTCACTTCCTGGTCCCGGACCGAAGCGGGCTGCCGGCGCTGTCGGCGTATGCGACGCTGCAGCGGCAGGACGGCGGACGCGCCATGGTCGGCTACACCGAAGCCAGCCGCGGCTGCCGCCACCTGTGCCGGCACTGTCCGGTGGTGCCGGTCTACAACGGCCAGTTTCGCGTCGTGCAGCCGGAGATCGTCCTCGCCGACATCGCGGCCCAGGTCGCCGCCGGAGCCGGGCACATTACGTTCGGCGATCCGGACTTTTTCAACGGCCCGACCCATGCGATGCGGGTTGTCGCCGCGCTGCACGAGGCCCATCCATCGGTCAGCTACGACGTCACGATCAAGGTCGAGCATCTGCTGCGCCACCGCGATCTGATCCCGGGGCTTGCCGCAACCGGCTGCGCGTTCGTGACCAGTGCGGTCGAATCGGTGGACGACCGGGTGCTCGGCCTCTTCGACAAGGGACACACGCGCGCCGACTTCGTCGAAGCAGTCGGTGTCTGTCGCGACGCCGGAGTCACACTGGCGCCGACGTTCGTGGCGTTTCATCCGTGGCTGACGCTCGAGTCGTACTGCGAGCTGCTCAAGACCATCGAGCGGCTCGATCTGGTCGAGCATGTGGCGCCGATTCAGCTCGCCATCCGCCTGCTCGTGCCTGATGGTTCCCGGCTGCTGGCGCTGGCCGAGATGCGGGAGCATCTCGGCGCATTCGATGCGACCACGCTGACGCATCGCTGGTCGCATCCGGACCCGCGCGTCGATCGCCTGCAGGCCGAGGTGATGGCCCTGGTCGGCGTCCGTCTGACCGCCGATCGACGCCTGGTGTTCGATCAGGTGAGGGCGCTGGCGCGCGAGCGGGCAGGATTGCCGGCGGCGCCCGCTGATTCACATCCGGCCCGTGCCCGTGCGACGGTGCCTTACCTGAACGAACCTTGGTACTGTTGAGCGGAGCCCAGCGCAGAGCAGGTTGCTCTGTTATAAGAACACTTACATGGCTGATGGCTGATTGCGGATGGCTAATACGCTGAATGCCCTGGCTCGGTCGAATCGGCCATGAGCCATGAGCCATGAGCCATCAGCCATGAAGCGTGTCCTACTGTTAGCCACGACGACCGGCTACCAGACCCGCGCCTTCGGCGAAGCGGCGGAGCGGCTCGGGGCGGAGCTCGTCTTCGCGACGGATCGATGCCATTTGCTCGACGACCCCTGGCAGGACCGTGCCATTCCGATCCGGTTCCACGAGGAGGATGCGGCCGTCGCGGCGATCGTCGACGCCTCGAACACGGTTCCGATCGACGGCGTTCTGGTGGTCGGCGATCGGCCGACGGTGATCGGTGCGCGGGTGGCGGAGGCGCTCGGTTTGCCAGGGCACCCGCCAGGCGCCGCGGCCGTGGCTCGGCACAAGCTATACACGCGCGAGTGTCTTCGGGACGCAGGCCTGCCGGTGCCGTGGTTCTTCCCGCTGGCGCTTGACGATGCCACTCCCGTCGAACCGTTGAGCTTTCCGTGCGTGGTCAAGCCGGTCGCGCTCTCCGGCAGCCGCGGCGTGATCCGCGCCGACGACTCCAGCGAACTGGCATCAGCGGTCGGCCGTCTGCGCGCGCTATTGCGGCAGCCGGAGATCCGCGCCGAACGCGATGCCGCGCTCGAGATCGCCCTCATCGAGGAGTTCATCCCCGGTGAAGAGTACGCCGTGGAAGGACTGATGGACCGCGGCCGCTTTCAACTGCTGGCGCTGTTCGACAAGCCCGATCCGCTCGACGGACCATTCTTCGAGGAGACGATTTACCTGACGCCGTCTTCCGCATCGATCGACGTCCAGAGCGCGATCGCGGTCACGGTCGCGGACGCGGCGGCGGCGATCGGCCTGCGTCAGGGGCCCGTTCATGCAGAATGCCGGGTCAACGTCTCGCCGGAAACCGGCGCGACCAGGGTCTTCGTCCTCGAAGTCGCCGCGCGCCCGATCGGCGGGCTGTGTGCCAGGGCACTCCGATTTCAATCCGAGATGCCGAATCTGCCGTCCGAGATTGCGCTGGAGGAGCTGCTCCTGCGCCACGCGCTTGGCGAAGATCCCTCGTACTATCGCCGGGAGCTGTCGGCCTCAGGGGTGATGATGATTCCGATCCCGCGCCGTGGCATCTATCGCAGTGTCGCCGGCGTCGATGTGGCGCGCAGACTGCCGTACGTGACCGACGTGCGGATCACCGCGAAGGCCGATCAGATGCTGGTGCCGCTGCCGGAAGGCGCCAGCTATCTCGGTTTCATCTTCGCGCGCGCTCGCAATGTCAGGGACGTCGAACAGGCGCTGCGCGCGGCTCATGCCACCCTGACGTTCGCGATCGAGGCGGAATTCCCGATGCTCGCACCCGGGCAGATGCACTACAATCGCGAGCATGGCTGATTCCTGCGGGCCTTCGACGCCGCCGCCCCCCTCCACGAACACGAGCGGGCGCAAGGTGATGTGCGTCAAGTTTCAGAAGGAGCTGCCTGGCCTCGATACGCCGCCATGGCCAGGCGATCTCGGTCAGCGCGTCTTCGACAACGTCTCGAAGGATGCCTGGAAACTCTGGGAGGAGCGCATGAAGATGATCCTCAACGAGTACCGGCTGATGCCGTGGCAGAAGGAAGCGCAGGATCTCGTCGCCAAGCACATGGAAGATTTCTTCTTCGGTGACGGCGCCGCGTTGCCGCCAGGCTACGTACCGCAACAGGCGAAGTGAGCCCTTCCGATCCTGAAGCCCGCCATCGCGCCTGCTGGTACGGCCGGCGCACCCGCGACATTCCTCCCGACGTCGGCTCGCACACGATCGCTGATGGCGAGCTGTTGTTCTGCGCCCACCCGATGTGGTTTCCAGTGGTCGGCTACCAGTTCGACGTGCGCAATTGTGCCGAGTGCGACTATTTCAGGCCGGTTCGCGCGGCGGTACCGCTCGCCAACTAGCGCAGTCATTCGCTACTTCCCCCAGCCCTTCTGTAGCGATCTGCTGCAACGCCGGTTACTCAATTTCGGTCGCCAAGCGGCCAACCTCCCCAAGAATCAATAATTTAGCGGCGCGCCAGTTCTGCACAAAGAGGCACGGAGTTTGATATTGGTCCAGTGTGCCCACCCTGCTGAACGGCCCCGCCGACGACGACGAAGACGGGGACCAGGCGCCGGAGACGCCGCTCGACGAGCCGCGTCCCCCGCGCGTGCAGGATCCCCCACCGCAACCGGACCCCAAAGGTCCGTACGTGGTCGGACCCCACGAGAGTAACCAGACGGAGGCTGAGCGGTGACTATGGCTGAACGAAAAGAACGGCGTGGATTCGCATCGATGTCCCCAGAGAAGCAGCGCGAAATTGCGAGCAAAGGTGGCCGCGCCGCGCACGAAAAAGGCACCGCCCACGAGTGGACCGCCGACGAAGCGCGCAATGCCGGGCGCAAAGGCGGTCAGGTCAGCCGCGGCGGACGGGGTCGTCTCCCTGAGACCAGCAGCGATATTGTGAGCCAGACTGGTAATAATGACGTGATCAGTGAGCGCGTTCCAGCCGACAATGGTGAATGAGAAGTACGCGCGAGCAGACGCGATGGAGGCGACTAACAATGGTAAGACGCGTAGTGTTGGGTTGGGCATTGGCTTGCGCGGTCGCGGTGAACGCGAGCGCGCAGTCCGGTCCTTCCGGGACATCCACGGATCAGAGTCAGTCGGGATCCCAAACCGCATCCTCGTCGGCGAACACACCGCCGCCGATGGAGACACGTCCAGCCACGAACACGTTCTTCGGCGACACTGGGTTGTGGTTTGTGCCGACAGCCGAGGTGCTTCCCGACGGAAAGTGGTCAGGTAGCGTCTACCGGCGCGGCACCAACTGGCAAGAGGGCTACACGAACGTCGGCGACTTCGCCGGCACGTTCGCGTACGGCCTCAAAGGCCGCGCCGAAATCTTCGGCTCGTTCCTGGTGGATACACGCATCGATCGCGACACACGGCCATTGTTCAATACCGACCCGACCGTTGGCGGCGTCATCCCTTCCTATCCGAAGGTTCACCAGTACTGGACGGGCGATAATGTTGGCGACCTGTACCTCGGCGCGAAGTACAACTTCTGGTCGCAGTACCAGCAGAAGCCGATGGCCATCGCCGTGCGCGGCATCATCAAATTGCCGACCGGCAGCGTGGATGCGGGCGTCAGCACCGGCAAGCCGGACTTCAGCGTCGATGCGGTCTTCAGCAAGGAAACCGACAATCACAAGGTCGAAGTCGCGGGCTACCTCGGGTACGAGTTTCTGGGTAATCCCGACGGGTTCAATACACCTGGCGCGGCGTTTCGCTGGGGCGCTGGTGCGGCGTTCCCGTCTCGCGGCATGATCCGCGGCGTCGCAGAACTGAACGGTCAGGCGCCGAGCAGTGGCACCACCACGCTTCAGAGCGGGACGTCGGTCATCGGCACGGATCTGAGCTTCGCCCCGATCACCTCGAACACCGAGAACCTGACCCGGTTCACGCTGGGCGTCACGTTTCAGGGTAAAGGCGGATTCTTCGCCGGCGCCGGTCTGAGCTGGAACTTCCCGGCGCTCAGCCGCATCGGCGCGTTCACGAACGAGCCGGACGTGACCGGCGACTACGTGGACTATCAGTTCCGCATCGGCTACCACCCGGGCGTCCGCAAGTACGTTCCGCCGGTTCCACCGCCGCCACCGCCGCCGGTGGTCGCAGCGGCTCCGGCGCCAGTGCACAATCTGTCGGTGAAGGCCGCCTGCAACCCGTGCACGGTGGAAGTGGGCCAGAGTTCGACGGTCACGGCCACGGTCACCGATTCGATCAGCTGCACAGTGACGTATCGCTGGGCGGCGCCGAACGGCGTCGTTGCGCAGCCGTCCGAACGGTCGACGCGGTGGACCGCGCCGAACCAGGAGGGCACCGTGCCGGTGACGGTCACCGTGACCTGCCCGACCGACAACAAGACGGCGTCCGACACGGTCAACATTCAGGTGACCAGAGCGCCCGTGAAGAACTACACGTTCGAAGACGTGTATTTCGACTTCGACCGTTACTCGCTGCGGCCGGAAGCGACCCGCGTGCTCGACGAGGCGATTACCGCGCTTCGTGACAACCCGACGCTTCGCGTCGAAATCGAAGGCCACACCTGCAGCATCGGCACCGCCGAGTACAACCTCGCGCTCGGCGACCGGCGCGCGAATGCCGTCAAGGATTACCTGGTCAGCCGCGGTGTTTCGACCGATCGGCTGCACACGGTGAGCTACGGCGAAGAGCGTCCGAAGTACGACAACAGCCGTGAAGAAACCCGCCGCCTCAATCGTCGAGCGGCGCTGGTCGTCAACCTCAGATAGCGCAACTCCCGGAGACCGGAGACTGGGCGAATAGGCCCAGTCTTCGGTCGTCGGTCGTCAGTCGTCCCGTAACCCGCCGGTCCAGTCCTTGGCCGGCAACCTTGAACCGCCCCTATCCCTCCAGGGGCCATCTGGAAGAGGTTTCTCATGAAATTCATCAGCATGTATCTGATCGGCTTCTTCGTGCTCGTGCTCGGTGCCGCTCTCGCGCTCTGGCACGGCGGCGTGCTCGAACATATCAGCGGCGCCTGGATCGCCATCTCGCTCGTGATTGTCGTCGGCCTCGGCGTGATGTTCGCGGTCACAGCCGGGAAACCGACAATCACCGAAGAAAAGTGACCGCGCCGATCCCATCTGGCACGCGGTATGGTTCTCTATGCTCCCGATGCGTGCCAGATGGTCAGTGTGTGCGATCCTCGCGTGCACGCTCGCGATGTCTGGCTGCCAGGACGACGGCACGGTCGTCGTCCACAGCCTTGATTTCAAAGGGGTCCAGTCGGTTGACGAAGGGCGGCTGAAGAGCGCGCTCGCGACCAAGCCCAGCTCCCGCATTCCGTGGGGCAAGAAATACTTCTTCGACCGCACCCGCTTCGACGCCGACCTCAAGCGCATCCAGGCTTTTTACGCCGACCGTGGCTTTCCCGACGCCCGCGTCACCGCGTTCGACGTCAAGCTCAATGACAAGCAGGACCGCGTCGACCTGACGGTCACGATCAGCGAGGGCAAACCGGTCCTCGTCGCCGCCATGGCCTTCGATGGATTCGAAGGCATTCCGCCCGAACATCTCGCCGACCTCAAGAACCGGGCGCCGCTGAAGGTCGGGCAACCGAGAGATCGGCAGGTGGTCGTCGCCACGCACGACATGGCCGTGAACGAACTGAAGGACCACGGTTTTCCGTACGCCAAGGTATCCACCGGCGAAGACGATGGCGGCGATGGCCGGCAGGCGTCGATGACCTTCACGGCCGATCCCGGCAAGCTGGCACATTTCGGACCGATCGAAGTGGCCGGCAACACCAGTGTCGGCGACAACATCATCGAACGCGAGCTGACGTTCAAGCCCGGGGAGCTGTTCGATCGCAGCAAGGTGCAGAACTCGCAGCGCCGGCTCTACGGGCTCGAGCTGTTTCAATTCGCCAACGTCGAACCGCTGAACGCCGATCAGCAGCCGGAGGACGTGCCCGTCCGGGTCACGGTCGCTGAAGGCAATCATCAGCGTGTCAACTTCGGTGTCGGCTACGGCACCGAAGAAAAGGCGCGTGTGGACGCCGAGTACCACCACGTGAATTTCCTGGGCGGCGCGCGCTCGGCCGGGGTCCACGTGCGCTGGTCGTCACTCGACCGCGGCGTCCGGGTCGATTTCGTGCAGCCGTATTTCATCCAGCCGCACTTCTCGCTCGGCTTGGACGGCCAGCAGTGGTACACCTTCACGCCGGCCTACAATTCGATCACCACCGGCGGCAAGGTCACGCTCACGCATCGTGAGAACCCCAACACCTCGTGGACCGTCTCGTACACCAACGAGCACGACAGCAGCACGATCTCGGACACCGTCCTGAACGATCCTTCGCTGAGGAGCAGCCTGATCGCGCTCGGGTTGAACCCGGACACCGGCGAGCAGAACGGCACCATCAGCGCCGCCGGCATCGACTTTCAGCACTCCACCGCCGACAGCCTGTTGAACGCGCATCACGGCTATCAGTTGTCGCTGCACATCGAAGACGCGGCCAGGCTCCTCGGCGGCAGCTTCACCTTCGTGAACGCCTCGGGCGACGTGCGCCAGTACCTGCCGATCAGCGACACCCTCGTGCTCGCCAGCCGGCTGCAGTTCGGCAACCTGCGCCCGGCCAACGACGATGAAGCCAACATTCCGTTTGCGAAGCGCTATTTTCTCGGCGGCGCCACCAGTGTCCGCGGCTGGGGTCGCTTCGAAATCAGCCCGCTGACCGAATCCGGGCTGCCGATCGGCGGCGACAGCATGCTCGCGTTCAGCGAGGAACTGCGCGCGACGCTGCGCGGCAGCCTGGGCGCCGTGTTCTTCGTCGACGTCGGCAACGTCTGGGCGAAGTCCTGGGCGTTCGATCTGACCGACCTGCGGTATGCGATCGGTCCCGGCCTTCGCTACCAGACACCGGTTGGTCCGCTGCGTTTCGATTTCGGCTATCAGCTCAACCCGATTCCGAATCTCCAGGTCAACGGTGAGCCGCAGACTCGCCGCTGGCGAATCCACTTCAGCATCGGACAGGCCTACTGAGGTGCGACGTCTCGTCCACGTTCTGACGATCGTCACGACCTTGGTTATCGGCGCCGCCGCCGCCGCGGCGATCGTGTCGCAGACCGCATGGTTCAGGAACTGGCTGCGCGGCTACATCGTTCGGACGGCGAACCAGTACCTGAACGGGACGGTCTCGATCGAGCGCCTCGGCGGCAACCTGTTCTTCGGCGTCGAAATGGAGAACGTGGGGTTGTCGATGGACGGCAGCCCGGTGGTCGCGGTGAAGAGCCTGGGGCTCGACTACAACGCGTTCCAGATGATCGCGAGCGGGCTGTCGGTGAATCAGATCCGCCTGAACCAGCCGGTCATTTACCTGCGGCGCGACGGCGACGGCTGGGCACTGAGCCGGGTGGTCAAGAAGCAGGCCGTCGAAGCCGATCGCCGCGGCCCCGCCAGGCCGATATCGATCGACGCCATCGACATCAGTGGCGGCTCCGTGGTGCTCGAATCGCCGGTCGATGCCGGCGGAGTCTGCGTGCCGAGGCGAATCGATCATCTCGACGCCGCACTGTCGTTCAAGTACGAACCGGTGCGCTACACGGTTGCGATTGCGAGGATGTCGTTTCGATCCGCGGCTCCGGTGATTGCCTTGAACGAGTTGTCGGGCGCGGTGTCGGTGAAGGACGACACCATCTTTGTCGACAAGCTCGCATTGAAGACGGCGGAATCGTCGCTTTCGGCGAGCGGGGCGGTTCAACAGTACCTGAGCCACCCGGTCTTCAGTCTGCAACTGAGTTCAGACAAGCTATCGCTGCCGGAAGTGGCGCAAGTCGTGCCTGCGCTGGCCGGAATCCGGCTCGAGCCGTCATTCAACCTGAAAGCCTCCGGGCCTCTCGATCGACTGAGCCTGGAAATGAACGCGCAGTCATCGGCCGGCCGGTTCAGCGGCGCGGTCGTCGCGGATCTGGAGGCGCCGGGCCAGTCGATGGCTGGATCCCTGTCCATACGGAATCTCGATCTGTCGCCGTTGCTGAACGACCCGAAACAGAAGAGCGATATCACCGCCGATGCGCGAGTCAACCTGCACGGCGAGAGGCTCGCAGACGTTGACACGCTGCGCGGCGACGTCGAGCTGGATTCGCCGCGCCTGGTTGCTGCCGGCTATATCGCTGAGCGGATTCATGTGAAGGCAAAGGTCGATGGCCGGCACATCCGGATTGCGGAAGGGCGGGCCCTTGCGTACGACGCGGCGATCACTGCGTCGGGAGAGGTTGCGCTGGCGGCGCCGGCCACTGGAAATCGGGCGACCGCGTACGATTTGACCGGCGACGTCAGGCATCTCGATTTGCGCCGTCTTCCGAAAAACCTTCAGGTTCCGCCGGCGACAACGGACGTGAACGCCGCGTATCACGCCGTCGGTTCGCTCGCCGGCCAGTCGCCTGCGACCGATCTGACCCGGACCAGGGTGGATCTGCGGTTCGAGAAGACGACGATCGCCGGGGCAGGGATTGCAGCGGGCAGCACCGCCACGGTCACGCGCGCGGGCCAAGACGTCAGCTACATCGCGGATGCGACCATCGCCGATCTCGATCTGCAGCGTTTCGGCCGTGACTTTCAGCTGACGGCACTGGCGGATAATCGTTACGCCAGCCGCATCAACGGCCACGTGACTATGAACGGCCGCGGCACGTCGCCGCGCGATCTCGACCTGGCGGCGCACGGAACGCTGAACGATACGGCGGGACTCGGCGGGCAGATCCCGCATCTCGATTTCGACGCGACCGTCGCGCACGACTCGGCCCACGTCAAAGCCGCCGGCGACTTCTCCGCGTTCGACCCGGCCGTGGCAAGTGGAAAGCCCGAGCTGAAGGGAACGCTGTCCGGATCGCTGACCGTCGATGCGACGCTCTCGAACGCGTCGAGCGGCGTAACAGTGGACAGCATTCAGGCGGACGGAACGCTGACGCTCGGGCCCTCGACGATCGGCGGAGTCGAGTTGACGCGCGCGTCCGTCGATGGCACCTACCGGAACGCCACAGGCGACATCCGCGCGTTCGAGGCGGTTGGCCCGGATATCAACGTGACGGCACATGGCCTGCTGGCGCTCGACGAGACCGGAAGTTCCAATTTTCAGGTGCACGCGGAAGCGACCGACCTGGCGTCGATCGGAAAGCTCGTCGATGCGCCGCTTGGCGGCATTGCCCGGGTGGACGCGACCGTGACCGGCAACAGGCGCGAGCTTCAAGCGACCGGCACGGCCGCCGCCGGCGATCTTGCGTATGGCGAGGCCAGCGCGCTGACCGTCGCCAGCGAGGTTACCGCGAAGATCCCGGAACTCGACCCCGGTCGCGCGACATTCGAAGCGACCAGTCATGCGACCTTCGTCACCGTGGGCGGCCAGAACATCAACGAGCTCGAGGCGAAGACGAGCTACCGCGATCAGCAGCTGGATTTCGACGCCACCGCGAAACAGCCGCAACGAACGGCGGCCGTCTCAGGTTCGGCCCTGATCCACGCGGATCATCAGGAAGTGCACCTGAAGCGTCTCGATCTGCAAGCGCAGGGGCAGGCGTGGCAGCTTGCCAGCGGCGAACCGGCAACCATCGGCTATGCCAGGGCAGGCGCCGTGACGGTCGATCACGTCACGCTGGCCAGCGGCGACCAGCGGATTGCCGCCGACGGCACGTTCGGGCGTGCGAACGACGCGTTGACGGTCACAATCACCAACGTCGATGTCGCCGGCGTCAACGCGTTGCTGCTTCGGCCGCCGCAGTTCACCGGCCGGCTCAATGCGTCCGCCACCATCGCCGGCACCAGCGCCGCGCCGTCAGTGGACGGGACCTTCGCTGTTACGCAGGGCGGGTTCCAGCAGTTCCGCTACGAGCGCTTCGACGGCACCGTGCGGTATGCGGGCGCGGGGGTTACGGTCGATGCGAAACTCCAGCAGAGCCCGACCACGTATCTGACGGCGAAAGGATACGTCCCTGCAGCGTTGTGGAAGGGCGGCATTGCCGGTGACGCCGCTTCGGCACGGCCTGAGGATCGAATCGATCTGCATGTCGAAAGCACGCCGATCGATCTCGGCCTGGTGCAGGGCTTCACGAAAGCCGCGACCAACGTGACCGGTACCTTGCAAGCCAAGATCGACGTGGGCGGCTCAGCCTCCGATCCACGGCCGACCGGAACCGTGTCAATCGCGCACGGCGCGTTTACCGCGGTAGACACGGGCGTGGCTTACACCAACATGAGCGGGCAGCTCGATCTGCTTCCCGACAAGGTTCACATCGACAACCTGTACGTCCTCGACAACCACAACGCGGCGCTGTCGGTCACCGGCGACCTGGCGATTCACGAGGGCCAGATCGGCGGCGTCCAGCTGTTTGTGACGTCGCGCGATTTCAAGATCGTCGACAACAAGCTCGGTAACATCCGGATCGACAGCGACCTCGAGATCGCGGGACAACTCAGCGCGCCGAGGATCGACGGCGAGCTCGCGGTCAACACGGGTCAGATCGGCCTCGACGAGGTGCTGTCGCGCCTGAACGACTCGCCTTATGCGACTGACCAGGTCTCGTACGCGAACGACCAGGCCAGGCTGTCCGGCAGCCCGTTCGATCCACTGCAGATTCAGGTGCATCTGACCGTCCCCAACGATCTGGTTGTGAAGGCGAACGATCTGCAGGCGCCAGGCGCGCCGATCGGCCTCGGCGCGATCAACGTCACGCTCGGCGGCGATTTGTGGGTCAGCAAGGCGCCGTGGGATCGGGTCCGGCTGGTCGGCCGCATCACGACCGTGCGCGGGAGCTACGACTTTCAGGGGCGTCGCTTCGACATCCTGCGCGATGGCGTCGTGCGCTTCGACGGGACCGACACACTCGATCCGGCGCTCGACATCCGCACGCAGCGGGTGATTCAGGGCGTCACGGCGAACGTCACCCTGCGCGGCACGTTGACCAAACCGATCGTCCTGCTCACCAGCACGCCGCCGCTCGAGCAGGCGGACGTCCTGTCGCTGATCGTGTTCAATCAGCCGATCAACCAGCTGGGAGAAGGACAGCAGGTGTCAGTGGCCGCTCGCGCGCAACAGCTCGCCACCGGGGCGGTCGCGGGCCAGATCTCCCAGTCGATCGGCAAGGCCCTTGGCCTCGACACGTTCGAAATCGGCACCGCGTCGGATAGCGGCACGGCCGCGCACATCACGGTGGGGCAGCAGGTCGGAAAGAATCTCTACGTCAAGGTGGAGCAGGACGTCGGCGACCAGAACCAGACCAGCTTCATCCTCGAGTACGAGCTGACCAAGTGGCTGCGGTTGCGGACCAATTTCCTGCAGGGGTCGCCCACCACGCAGCAGCTGTTTCAGCGCGCCCTCGACAGCGGCATCGACCTGCTGTTCTTTTTCAGTTACTAGCGCCGTGTCATCACTGGACTACCGCGATCACGACGTGTGAACGCAGAGCACGCAGAGCCCGCAGGAAATTCAAGATCAGAACAAAACACACTCTGCGAACTCAGCGGTTTCTGCGTTGATCGTGGCTGGTCAGCTTTGCGATGTGCGACTACGGCTGGCCCCGCCAGAGTCCTACGCCGTCGCCAGTGACGCGACCTGGACGCGGGCGTCGTTGAAGCAGGCGCCTGCACCGATGTCGGTCAGCGTGTCCGGGACGAGCGCAGTGCCGGTCATCTTGTTTCGTGTGTTGCGGCGCCAGATGCCCTTGGGCAGGCTGACGGTCCCGCAGCGGATCGCCGGTTCGACGGTCAGCGGTACGTGCACTTCGCCGAGCTCGTTGAACACGCGGACCAGATCTCCTTCGTCCAGCCCTCTGACCCTCGCATCGTCAGGGTGCATGAGCAGCTTGACGTCGGGCCGCGGCAGTTCGCCGAGCGTCGAGCTGATCGTGCGTTCGCTTGCCGGCGAGATCAGCGTCAGCGGGAAGCGTTCGGTGGCCGGATCGGGCTGGAATCGGTAGAGCCCCATCGGGGCGCTTGATTCGAGCGCTGCCGGGAAGAGGTCAACCTTGCGATCCGGTGTGTTTGGAAACACGTCTACGAACTGAATCGGGGCCGGTCCGCAGGGAGGCGTGGGCATCGTCCCGGCGCGGAGATCCGACGCGATCGGTTCCGGCAGCTCGCCGAGCACTTTGACCATGAGATCCAGTTCGTCCCTGGGCTCGTCTTCCGTCAGCAGGCCGAGACGGGCGGCCAGTGCACCGAAGACGTCGGCATTGGTACGCGCTTCGCCGACCGCATCGATCACCGGGCGGCCCAGGTCCATCGTGATCGAGCCGTAACCCTTCGCGAAGTCGTAGCCTTCGAGGAACGTCGTGTTCGGCAGCAGCACGTCAGCGTAGAGTGCGGTGTCGGTCATCACCTGCTCGAACACCACCGTGAAGAGGTTCTCTCGTTCGAGTCCTTTCAGGACGCGGTGTTGATCCGGTACCGTGGCGGCGGGGTTGCAGTTGTAGACGAACAGCAGGTTGATCGGCGGATCGTCGTATTCGGTCAGCGCGCGTCCGAGCTTGTTCATGTTCACGACGCGTGCGCTGTTCTCGGGCGTTCCGATCCACGTCCGCTCGATGTTCCACGACGCCGAGTTGCTCATCGAGTAGCCGCCGCCGCGGACGCCGAACTTGCCGCCGACCGCTGGCAGCGCCAGCACCGACATCGCGGCATTGCCGCCGTTACGGTTTCGCTCGAGGCCCCAGCCGCAGCGAATCAGCGCCGGCGTGGTCGCGGCGTACAGTTCCGCGACGCGCTGAATCGCCGCCGCTTCGAGACCAGACACGTCGGCCGCGCGCTCGAACGTCCACGGTTCGGCACGCTCGCGCAGCGCGTCGGCGCCGTTCGTGTGGTCGCGCAGGAACGCTTGATCGGCACCGCCAGTCGTGAAGAGGTGCCGGTGGATCGCGAGTGCAACCACGACGTCGGTGCCAGGTTTGATCGGTAGATGCACGTCAGCCGACTTGGCCAACGGCGTCGTGCGCGGATCGATCACGACGAGGGTAGCGCCTCGTTTCTGCGCTTCCCGGACGTAGGGAATGATGTGAATGCCAGAGGCCGATGGGTTCACGCCCCACAGAATGATCAGCTTTTGCTTCCGGGTAGTCGGCGTACACGACCGACGGCATCTTGCCGTAGAGCGCCATGTTGGCCGCGCCGGTGGGGGCAGCGCAGAGCGTGCGCGCGAGCCGCGAGGTTCCGAACCTGCGCCACAGCTGCGCGTCGATGTTGTCCTGGGTCAGCAGGCCGTTGGAGCCGCCGTACGAGTACGGAAGAATCGATTCGCCGCCGTGCTTCGCCTTGGCCTCTTCGAAGCGCGTCGCGATCAGCTCGAGCGCATCGTCCCATGTGGCGCGCTTGAACGTGCCGCTGCCTTTGCGTCCCGTACGGATCATCGGATAGAGCAGACGATCGGGGCCGTAGACGCGTTCGCCGAACTTGCGGACCTTCGCGCAGATGTAGCCGTCGGTGACCGGATTCTTCTGGGAGCCGTCGATGGTGACGATCTTTCCCATCTGCACCGTGACCGCCAGGCTGCAGGCGTCCGGACAGTCGAGCGGGCATGCCGTCTCGACCACGGTGGTCGGTCCGCCGAGTGCGCGCTCGTCTGTGGCGCGGCCACGTTTTGCCGGTGAAGCCATGCCAATACGATAGCATTTCACTGTGCGACAGGTCGTGATCCTCGGCGGCGGATTCGGCGGGCTCAACGCCGCGCGCGCGTTCGCCGGCGCCAACGTCAGCGTCACGCTCATCGACCACCACAACTACCACCTGTTTCAGCCGCTGCTGTATCAGGTCGCGACCGCATCGCTCTCACCGGGTGACGTCGCGTCGCCGATTCGCTGGATTCTGCGAAGACAGAAGAACGTCGAGGTGCTGCTGGCAGAGGCTCGCGAGATCGATCCGCTCAATAAGCGTGTCGTCCTCGATCGCGGTTCGATCGCGTATGACGATCTGATTGTCGCGACCGGCGCCGCCCATTCGTACTTCGGCCATCCCGAGTGGGAAGCACGCGCGCCTGGACTCAAGACGATGGACGACGCCCTCGAGATGAGGCGTCGGGTGCTGCTGGCGTTCGAAGCCGCCGAACGTGAAACCGATCCGGTGAAGCAGCAGCGCCTGCTGACGTTCGTGATCGTCGGCGGCGGGCCGACCGGCGTCGAACTGGCGGGCGCGCTCGCCGAGATCGCGCGCCAGTCGCTGGTTCACGATTTCCGCCGCATCCGTCCTGAGTCCGCGCGGATCATCCTGCTCGAGGGCAGTCCCTATGTGTTGCCGCCGTTTCCGGATCCGCTGCGCGACCGGGCGCGGCGTTCGCTCGAGCGCCTTGGCGTCGAGGTCCGGACGGACGCGATCGTCGTCGGGATCGACGCAGACGGCGTCACCGTGAAGCCGTCGGAACACATTTCTGCCGAAACGGTCCTGTGGGCGGCTGGAGTCGCGGCTTCGCCGCTGGCGAAGTCGCTTGGTGTCCCGCTCGATCGCTCGGGACGGGTCACGCCCGAGCCGACACTCGCGCTGGCCGCGTATCCCAACATCTATGTGATTGGCGACCTGTGCACGTTCAGGCAGGACGGGAAGATGTTGCCGGGCGTCGCGCAGGTGGCGATGCAGCAAGGGACGCAAGCCGGCCGCAATGTGCTGCGCGCGCTCGAAGGCAAACCACTCGAGTCGTTCCGCTATCGCGACTACGGCATCATGGCGACAATCGGCCGCAACTCCGCGGTCGGCGACGTGTTCGGATTGAAGATCTCGGGTTTCCTGGCGTGGGTCTTCTGGATCTTCCTGCACATCTTCTGGCTGATCGGCTTTCGCAACCGGATCGTCGTCATGACCGAGTGGGCGTGGGCGTACTTCTCGCTGCAGCGCCGCGTGCGATTGATTACTGGCGAGTCGGCCGGGGTGTCACCACCTTCAGTCCCGTGACGTCGGCGTCGGTCACCACGATCGGCGGGGGAGCTTGACCGGCCATGTTTCCACTCGAGCCGGAGACGACGGCGCCGAAGCCCGCAGAACCAGCCGAGTTCACGATCGGTGAGGCGTGAATGCGATAGCTGCCAGGCGGAACGTCGACGATGGTGAATCGGCCACCAGGCTCCGTGTGCACACTTCCTCCAGGCCCAAAGTTACCGCTCGTACCATCGCCGCTCAAGATCACCATCGCGTCCGCGATCGCGCTGCCGTTCTCGTCCACGACGACGCCGGAGATGCGAAACGCCTGGACGGACTGCATCGCGAAGCTGATGTTGTTGAGTTCATTACCGGCGGTCACCGCCAGCAACTGCGCTGCTGCTTCGTCTGTCGTGCCTGGGTAGAACGTCCGAGCCAGCGTCATCCGCGGCGCTGATGTCGGAGCAGGCGTCACCGTTCTGACGAACATCGCTGGTCGCGGTACGGCGGCAACATAGTATTCGCCGCTGGCAAGTCCAGCGATGCGGAACTCACCGAGGTCATTGGTCTGCTGACCCTGGCCCACCGGCAAGAGCCGGCCCGGCGCCCCTGAACGGCCGAGGCTGACGCGCCGCATCACCATCATCGATATGTCAGGCAGCGGTTCGCCTTTGGAATCGACCACTCGACCCGTGATGATCGCGCCTTTCTGCAACTGGCGATCGACCTCGACCGATTGCCCGGCGGCGACCTGGACCAGCGGACTGGGTGGCGCCCCGGGACCCTCGAGTGTCAGCGGCGCCAGCCCCTGTTTCTGCACGTTGATGCGGTATCCGCCCGGCGCGAGGTTTTCGAACGTGTAACGCCCGTCGTCGTCGGTGGTGGTCTGTGGCGGCATGCCGATCGAGCCGATGACCACTCCGTTTGGTCCGGTGACTGGCCGACTCGTCGGCACGAGCATGACTCGTGCTCCAGCTATCGGTGTGTTTGCGCCGGCGAGGGTGACCCGCCCTGTGATCCGGCCAGTCTGGCCCGCGGCCGGAGCCTGACTGAGTGAGAGCGCGACGAGCAGACTGGTCACGAACATGGTCTGACCTCCGTGCGATCGCATTGATTATAATTTGCGTCCCATGGCCAACGACATCGCATTCGAGATGGCGGTTTCCAGCATCCGTTTTGGTGTCGGCGTGACGCGTGAAGTCGGCGCCGATCTCGCAGAGCTGGAGACAACACTTGCACTCGTAATTACGGATCCGTTGGTTGCCAAGCTCCCGCCGGTCCGTACCGTTCTCGACTCGCTGGAACAACACCACGTGCCCTTCGTACTTTACGACCGCGTGCGGGTCGAGCCGAGCGACGAGTCGTTCCACGACGCGATCGCCTTCGCCAACGCTCACCCGTTCGATGCCATCGTCGCGGTTGGCGGCGGCTCGACGATCGACACTGCGAAAGCAGTCAACCTCTACACCACCTATCCGCCGGCTGATTTCCTCGACTATGTGAACCCGCCGATCGGCAAGGGACTGCCGGTGCCGGGTCCGCTCAAGACGCTGATGGCGATTCCGACCACCGCGGGAACCGGCAGCGAGACGACCGGCGTCACGATTTTCGATTACAAGAAACTTCGGGCGAAGACCGGCATCGCCAATCGGCGCCTGAAGCCGACACTTGGCTACTTAGACCCCGAAAACACGCGAACGATGCCGCCTCAAGTGGCGGCCTCGACCGGGCTCGATATTCTCAGCCATGCGATCGAATCGTTCACGGCGATGCCGTTCACTGGGCGTCCGATGCCCGATCGGCCGGCGATGCGTCCGGCGTATCAGGGCTCGAATCCGATCAGCGACATCTGGTCGATGCAGGCGCTGCGGATGGTGAATCAGTATCTGGTCCGCGCCTTCGACGATCCGTCAGACGATGAGGCTCGGGCGAACATGCTGCTGGCGGCGTCCTACGCCGGCGTGGGATTCGGCAATGCCGGTGTGCACCTGCCGCACGGCATGTCGTATCCCGTTTCGGGCAACGTGAAGAGCTTTGCCGCGCCCGGCTACGTCACCGACCACGCGATTGTGCCGCACGGCATGTCTGTGATCCTGAACGCGCCGGCGGTGTTCCGATTCACGGCACAGGCCAATCCCTCGCGTCACCTGGAGGCGGCGGCCGCACTCGGCGCTGACGTCGGTTCGGCGCGCGATCACGACGCCGGGAAGATTCTCGCGGATCGAATCACGTGGTTCATGCAGCGACTGCAGATGCCCAATGGCCTGAAGGCGATCGGCTATTCCTCGTCCGACATTCCCGGTCTGGTCGAAGGGACGCTGCCGCAGCACCGCGTCACGAAGCTCTCGCCCCGGCCGGCCACCGCTGACGATCTCGCTGCGTTGTTCGAGGATTCGATGGTCGGCTGGTAAGCCCCCAGCCCCCAGCCCCTAGCCTCCAGCCCCTACCGTCTGTCCGGCGTCACCACTCGTCCGCCGAGCTTGCCGGTGAACGCGTTCGCGTCTTTTTCGATCACGCCGTTGACGAGCACGTACTCCATCCCTTCGGCCATCTGGTGCGGCTCGAGGTAGGTTGCCGTATCCCGTACTTTCGCCGGATCGAAGATCAGCACATCGGCCCAGGCGCCCGGCCTGAGGACGCCGCGATCCTTCAACCCGAACACCGACGCCGGCAGGCTGGTCATCGATCGGATCGCAAACGGAAGATCGATCGTGCCGCGCTCCTCGACATACAGACGAATCTTGCGCGCGAACGCGCCGTTGCCGCGCGGGTGTGGTTTTCCTTCGCCGAACGGCACCAGATCGCCATCGGTGCACGTCATGGTGAACGGCTGCCGCATGATCAGTTCGATATCAGGTTCTGACATATTGAACGACACCAGGCTGGCGTCGTCTTTCAGGAGCATCGCCATCGCCGCTTCGTCCGCCGGCATGCCCATCGTCTTCGCGATCTGCGCCAGCGACTGCCCCTCAAACGCCGGTATCGGTTCGTAGCGTGACACCACCAGCATCTCAGGGCCGCCGCGACGTTCGAGATTGCGACGGATGTCGGTGGCGAGGCGGGCGTGCTCCGATCCCTGAATCCGCTTGAGCATCTCGCTGCGGCCGCCGACTTCGGCCCACCGCGGAATCAGTGCGCCGACGATGCCGGTGCCGCTCGCGGTGTAGGGATACTGATCGGCGTAGACCTCGACGCCGCGATTGCGCGCCTGATTGATCCGTTCGACGAGCGTCATCGACAGGCCCCAGCTCGCCGGTCCGAGCGCCTTCATGTGTGCGACGATGCCCGGCAGGTGGCCTTCCTCGGAGATGCGAATCACTTCCTGCACCGCCGCCACCACGCCGACGTTGTAGTCGGCCTCGTCGCGGATATGACTCTCGTACACGCCGCCCATCTCGCCGACGACTTTCGCGAGGGCGATCACCTCGTCGGTGGTTGCGTAGCTGCCCGGCGCGTAGTAAAGCCCTGACGAGAGACCGATTCCGCCGGCTTCCATGCCGCTGCGGGCCAGCGCGATCATCTGCGCCAGTTCGGCCGCGGTCGGCGCGCGATCCGCCATCCCGAGCACCCGCTGACGAATCGCGCCGTGCGGTACGTAGAGTGCGACGTTGACACCGGCGCCACGCTGCTCGAATCCGGCGCGCTGAGCGCGCAGGTCGGTGGTCCCGCCGCCGTCCGGGTTGAGCCCGACCGTGGTGATGCCCTGAGCGATGAGCTGTCGCGCCTCGATCAAGCGCCCGGCGAGCCCTTCGTCTGCGTGGGAGTGGACGTCAATGAAGCCGGGCGACACGACGAGCCCGGCCGCGTCGATTTCACGTGCGGCCGTGGCGTTTCCCAGACGGCCCATGTCGGCAATCCGGCCATTGCGGATGCCGATATCGGCCGCCTGCCAGGGGTTGCCGCTTCCGTCCATCACCCGGCCGTGGCGGATCAGGATGTCGTAGCGGCCAGGCGTCTGTGTGAAAGAGGTGGCGGAGAACGCCAGTAGGATGACCGAGAGCGTCGCAAGTGTGGCGCGCACGGCGTCATTCTTGCTCAAACACGACTGCAATGGCGACCCATCCCGCGCTGCCCGCCGTCGATTCCGCCAAGGCGGCGGGTCTGCGCCACGTGGACGACACCCGCCTTCCAGGAATCCGCCGCGTCGGGTCGAAATCACGTGTGCGATATGTGGCACCCAACGGGGCGACGATCGGCAACCGCGCCGAACTGCAACGGATCAAGTCGCTGGTCATCCCGCCGGCCTGGACCAGCGTCTGGATTTGTCCCGACCCTCGCGGTCACGTGCAGGCGACCGGCCGCGACGCTCGCGGGCGCAAACAGTACCGCTACCACCCCCGATGGCGCGAGGTGCGCGACCAGGCGAAATACGGGCGGTTGATTGCGTTTGCGAAATCTCTGCCGGTCATTCGCCGCCAGACCGGCGCAGACCTCAGGAAAGCCGGATTACCGCGCCAGAAGGTACTGGCAGCCGCCGTTCAGCTGCTCGAGAAGACGCTCATCCGAATCGGCAACGAGGAGTACGCGCGCGACAACGGATCCATCGGTCTGACGACCATGCGCGATCGGCACGCCGTGGTGAAGGGAACCCACGTACGTTTCGAGTTCCGCGGCAAGAGCGGCGTCGCTCATGCGATCGATCTGCACGATGTGCGCCTGGCGCGAATCGTCAAGGCTTGCCGCGACCTGCCAGGCCACGAGCTGTTTCAGTACGTGGACGATGAAGGTACACGGCACACAATCGATTCGGCGGACGTGAATGCCTACCTGCGCGAGGTCAGCGGTGAGGACTTCACCGCGAAGGACTTCCGGACCTGGGCCGGTACCGTACTGGCCGCGAAGGCGCTTTCGGAAACCGACCGCGCCCGATCGGACGCCGATGCCAGGCGCCGCATCGTCGCGGCCGTCGAATCGGTCGCCAGGCGGCTGGGCAACACCAAGGCTGTGTGCCGCAAGTGCTACATCCATCCGGTCGTCGTCGAGGCCTACCTGTCCGGTGTCACCATCGAGGTGACGCAGACTCGATCGCAGGCGCGCCACGCACTCAGCGCTTACGAGCGCGCGGTGGTCAGGTTGATTCAAACGCGCGAGCGCCTCCGGAAGACCGCATAACGGCGACGTATAATCAGCGCGATGCCGGTGCGTTCGAGGACGGCCGTCGGTCGCAACGTCCTTCGCAAAGAGGGCGCCGCCAAGGCGTCCGGCGCGGCTCAGTACATCGACGACATCGCGTTTCCCGATCTGCTTTACGGACGGACGATTCGTTCGTCGATCCCCTGCGGCGAGATCACCGCCATTCGTTTCAACTTCGACACGACCGGGTTCACGATCGTCGACTCTCGCGACATTCCGGGCCGCAATGTCGTGGCGTTGATCGACGAGGACCAGCCATGCCTGGCGGAACGCGAGATCCGTCATGCGGCCGAGCCGATTGTGCTGCTCGCGCACGCGGATCGCGAGACCCTGCTCGCCGCGGACGTCCAGATCGAGTATCGCCAGACGCCGCCGCACTACGATGCCGAGTCGTCGCCGACCGTGTTCAAGGAAATCACGATCGAAAAGGGCACGCTCGCCGACGGTTTCTCGACCGCTGATCTCATCATCGAAGGGGAGTACCGGACCGGCCATCAGGAGCAGCTGTACATCGAACCGAACGGGGTGGTGGCCTATCCCGATCGCGGCGGCATCACGGTTCATGGTTCGATGCAGTGTCCGTACTACGTGCACCGTGCGCTGACCGTGCTGCTCGGTCTCCACGGCGACAACGTGCGCGTCGTGCAGGCAGAAACCGGCGGCGGATTCGGCGGCAAGGAGGAATACCCGTCGATGATCGCCGGTCACGCGGCGCTGCTCGCCCGGAAGTCCGGCCGCGCGGTCAAACTGATTTACGACCGTGTCGAGGACATGCTCGCTACCACTAAACGCCACCCCTCGATCATTCGCCATCGGACGGGTGTGACCCGCGACGGGCGCATCACCGCGATGGACGTTGACGCGGTCTTCGATGGCGGCGCTTACGCCACGCTCAGCGCGGTAGTGCTGTCGCGCGGCCTGATTCATGCGAGCGGACCGTACCGCTGTGACCACATTCGCATTCACGGTCGCGCCACGATGACCAACACTCCGCCCAACGGCGCGTTCCGCGGCTTTGGCGCGCCGCAGACGCAGTTCGCGGCGGAAGTCCACATGGATCGCATCGCCGATGCGCTCGGGATGGATCCGATACGTTTCCGCGACGTCAACGTGCTTCGGCCCGGCGATACCACCGCGACCGGTCAGCTGCTCGGTCGCGATTGTAGTGCTCGTCAGGTGTTGCGTGAAGCGGTCAAGCGCACCAAGTTCACCGCTCGGCGCCGCGCCTTGGCTGGTACGAATCGCGGCATCGGTCTCTCGCTGTTTTTTCACGGCTCAGGCTTTACCGGAGGCGGCGAAATCAAGCTGGCCTCCAGGGCCTCTCTTCAGCTGACCGAACGCGGCGTCAACGTCCTGGTTGGCAGCACGGAAATCGGTCAGGGGACGCGGACGATGCTGGCGCAGATTGTCGCCGACACGCTGGGCATGTCTTACGACAGCGTGGACGTCAACGAGGCTGATACGGACGTCGTGCCCGACAGTGGGCCGACGGTTGCGTCGCGGACCTGCATGGTGGTCGGGAGGATTCTCGAACGCTGCGCCGAGGAGATGCGCAAGCGCCTGGGCCCGCTCACGCCCCGTCAGTATCTGCGCCGGCACGGCCCGCTCGTCGTCACGAAAACCTACGAACGTCCAGCCGAGATGATCTGGGACGACCACAGCTATCGCGGCGACGCCTACGGCAGCTATGGCTGGGGCTGCGATGTCGTCGAAGTCGAGGTCGATCGAGACACGTGGGAGGTGAAGCCGATCGCGTTCACCACGGTTCATGAAATCGGCCGGGCGATTCATCCGATGCTGGCGACCGGCCAGATCGAGGGCGGCAGCGCGCAGGGACTCGGCTACGCGCTGCTCGAGGACGTCGTGATGCGCGACGGCCGGATGGCCAACCCGACCCTGACCAACTACATCATTCCGACGACGCTGGATACGCCGCCGTTGAAGGTGACGATGCTGGAGAATCCGTACAAGCACGGCCCGTTTGGCGCGAAGGGCGTCGGCGAGATGCCGATCGACGGCCCAGCACCGGCGGTGATCAATGCGCTCCGGCACGCCGGCTTCGATCTGCGGGCGATTCCGGCGACCCCTGAACGGATCATGGTCGCGCCAACGATCTCGACACGAAGGACACAAAGGACACAAAGATGAACGTGTCCTTTGTGTTGAATGGACGACGAACCAGGCTCGCGGTTCACCCGATGAAGCGCCTTCTGGACGTCCTGCGCGAAGACTGCGGCCTGACAGGCACCAAGGAAGGCTGTGGAGAAGGCGAGTGCGGCGCCTGCACGGTGCTCGTTGACGGCGCGCCGGTCAACTCGTGCCTGGTGCCCGCCGCTCATGCGGCCGGCGCGCGCGTGACGACGATCGAGGGCCTCGGTGGACGGCATGCGCTTCAGCGTGCCTTTGTCGAGCACGGCGGCGCCCAGTGCGGCATCTGCACGCCGGGCATGATCCTGGCCGCGGTCGCGCTCGGAAAAAACCCCAGCCTCGATCAAATGAAAACCGGCCTCGCGGGAAACCTGTGCCGGTGCACTGGATATTCGGCGATCTATCGGTCGATAACCAATGCAACGAGGAGCGATAAAGCGAGAGTCCGAACCTCTATCACGAAGTCACGAAGGTCACGAAGAGTCACGAAATAATCGTGGAGGATATCTTTGGGCTTCGTGTTCTTCGTGTGCTTCGTGTCTTCGTGATGAAGGAAGGCGCCGGTATCGATGCTCGGATCGATTTCGAATAAAACACTCTTCGAGCCCAGGTCGCTCACTGACGCCCTGAAGATGTTGCGCGACGAAGGACCGCTCGTCCCGATGGCGGGGTGCACGGACCTGTACGTCGCGCTCAACTACGGGACGCTCAAGGACGCGCGATACCTGAACCTGTGGCGGCTCGACCGCCTTCGGACGATCGAAATGCGCGGCGGCGTGCTGTTCATTGGCGCGATGGTGACGCATAGCGACCTCATCCGATCGGCCGTCGTCAACCGGCGTCTGCCGATGCTGGCGGCCGCCTCGCGTGAAGTCGGCGGCGTGCAGATTCAGAATCGGGGCACGATCGGCGGCAACGTGGCCAACGCGTCACCGGCCGGCGACACGCTTCCGGTGCTCGCCGCTGCCGACGCGTTCGTGGTGTTGAGCAGCGCGTCGGAAACACGGCGCGTGCCGTTCACGGCGTTTTACACCGGCTACCGCCAGAGCGTTCGCCGTCCGGACGAGCTGATCGTGGCGCTCGAAATTCCCACGGTGCGGGGACGCCAGCAGTTTCGGAAGGTCGGCACACGGGCGGCGCAGGCGATTTCGAAAGTGGTGATGGCGGTCGTGACCGGCGACGAGCCGCGCATCGCGCTCGGCAGTGTGGCGCCCACCGTCGTCCGCGCCGGCCGCACCGAGGCCGCGCTGGCGGCAGGCGCCTCGATCGAAGAGGCTCAGCGGCTGCTGATGGACGAGATCGCACCGATCGACGACATCCGCTCGACCGCACAGTACCGCCGCCGCGTCGCGGCCAATCTCCTCGGCCGGATGCTGACGTCGCGCTGACAGTCCGTGGTATAACTCGCGCAACCCCCGTTCGCGTCTTCCCACATGAGAGCCGTCGTCGTCGCCCTCGCCGATCTCGGACGCAGCGCCCGTATGCTTTATCACGCGCATGCGCTCGCCGCCGATGGCGTGGACGTCGATCTCGTCGGTTACGAGGGCACGTCCGTTCCGAAGTCCATCGCCAACAACCCGCGGATCACGCTGCATCGGTTCACGCCGGTCACGCTGCGCTACGGCCCGAGCCTGTCAGGATCGACATATGCGGCGGCCGGACTGCTCGACGCCGCCCGGATCAGCGTCCGCCTGTGGCGGATTCTGAGAGGGCTGAAGCGGCCGGACCTGGTGCTTGTACAAAACCCGCCGGCCTTTCCTACGCTTGCCGTCACCTGGTTTTCATTACGGGCGAAAGGTGTTCGGTTCGTGACGGACTGGCACAACCTGGGCTACACCTTGCTGGCCTTACGGCTCGGTCGGTGGCATCCCGCGGTCCGTCTGGGGCGCTGGTACGAGCGCCGCGACGCGCGGCGCGTTGACGCGAACCTGTGCGTATCGCGCGGGCTGGCGGCGTTTCTCGAGAGCCGATTCGGTGTGCCGAACGCGAGCGTGTTGTACGACCGTCCGGCGTCGGCGTTCGCGTCGATGGACCGCGCCGAGCGCGTCCAGTTCAGGCAGGCGCTGTTCTCCCGTCTCGGCGTCCACAGCGGAGCAGTCGGGTTCATCGTCTGTCCGACCAGTTGGACCGAGGACGAGGACTTCGACCTGGTGATCGAGATGTTGCCCCGGCTCGAAGAGCGGATTCGGGGCTGGGAAGCGGCCTCGGTCGGGCGGCGGTTTCCGGACATCGTGCTGCTCGTGACCGGCGACGGCGCCCGGCGATCGGAGTTCGAACGGCGCTTCGCCGGCCTGCCCGCGCGCCGGGTACAACTCCGTGCCCGGTGGCTCGAGCCGGACGACTACCCGCGGGTCGTCGGCAGCGCCGACCTCGGCCTGTGCCTGCACCGATCCTCGTCGGGCCTCGACATCCCGATGAAGGTTGCCGACCTGTTTGGCGCCGGCGTCCCGGTCTGCGCGCTCGACTACGGCGCCTGCCTCGCCGAACGGGTGCGGCATGGCGACAACGGTCTCCTGTTTTCGACCGCGACCCAGCTCGCAAGCGTCCTGTTCGACCTGTTCGAGACGTTCCCGGGCGATCAGAAACAACTCGACCGCCTGCGGCTGGGCGCCCGCCGATCCGCGCGGCCCACCTGGGACGAAGGCTGGAAGCGCGAAGCACGATCGGTCCTGCTCCCGAACGTATAATCGCGTTTTCATGAAGCGGACCCGACGGTCCGCGACGGGAGCGCACATGCCGGAAGTCGCCAGCCACACCAACGTCCGAACGCTCGACAACTTCGTCGGTGGCCGTTGGGTTGCGGCCCGTGCCACCGAGTTCTTCGACGTACACAATCCCGCTGTGGGTGACATCATCGGCCGAACGCCGCTGTCCACAGCCGCCGACGTGGACGCCGCGGTTGCGGCCGCCGCCGAGGCTTTTCCCGCGTGGCGCGACACGCCGGTGAACGCGCGCACGCAGGTGCTGTACCGATTCAAGGCGCTCTGCGAAGAGCGATTCGAAGAACTGGCCCGCACGGTCACCACCGAGCACGGCAAGACGCTCGACGAGGCGCGCGGCAGCGTCCGTCGCGGCATCGAGTGCGTCGAGGTGGCGTGCGGCATGCCGTCGCTGATGCAGGGGGTCGGGCTCGAGGACATCTCCGCAGGCGTGGACTGTCACGTCGTCCGCCAGCCGCTGGGCGTGGTGGCTGCGATCGCGCCGTTCAACTTTCCGGCGATGGTGCCGATGTGGTTCCTGCCGTTCGCGATTGCGACCGGCAACACCTTCATCCTCAAGCCGTCCGAGCAGGTACCGCTGTCGCAGCGCCTGATGGTGGACCTGCTGCAGCAGTGCGGCCTGCCGCCCGGCGTCGTCAACCTGGTGAACGGCGGCCGCGATGTCGTCAACGCGATTTGCGACCACCCGGGTATTCGCGCGGTGTCCTTCGTCGGCTCGACCGCGGTCGCCCGGCACGTCTATCAGCGCGCGACCCATGCCGGCAAGCGCGCGCAGGCCCTCGGCGGCGCGAAGAACTTCGTGGTCGTGATGCCGGACGCCGACTTCGATCGATCGATCTCGATCATTTCCGAGTCGTTTTACGGGTGCGCAGGGGAGCGTTGCCTTGCCGGCAGCATGCTGATCCCGGTCGGCGACGCCCACCGCGAGGCGCGCGATCGCATGGTCGAAGCGGCAAGGGCGCTGAAGGTCGGCGACGGCTCGCTGCCCGGCGTCACCATGGGGCCGGTGATCAGCGCCGGACACCGCGACCGCGTCCTCGGCTACATCGACAAAGGCGTCAGCGAGGGTGCGAATCTTCTGGTGGACGGCCGCAAGACACGCGTCGAGGATCGCCCGAACGGGTACTTCGTCGGCCCGACGGTGTTCGACGATGTGTCGATGAAGATGGCAATCGGGCGGGAAGAGATTTTTGGACCGGTGGCGTCAATCTGCCCGGTCAAGACGCTGGACGAAGCGATCGCGATGATGAAGCAGCATCCAAACGCCAACGCCACGTCGATCTTCACGTCGAGCGGCAAGGCCGCGCGGGAGTTCTCCAAGCACGCGACCGCATCGATGGTCGGCGTCAACATCGGTGTCGCGGCGCCGATGGCGTATTTCCCGTTCGGTGGCGCCAAGGACAGCTTCTTCGGCGACCTGAAGGCCCACGGCCGCGACGGGATCGAGTTCTATACGGACAAGAAGGTCACCATCTCGCGCTGGTTCTGAGAACCGACGAAATGCAATCACGAAGACACGAAGGCACGAGGCTCACGAAGTTCACGACGAATCCGTTTTGTACAGAAGAATTTCGTGTTTTTCGTGTTCTTCGTGTCTTCGTGATTGAGTTGTGACGACTATGAAAACGCTGATCAAGAACGGCACGATTGTCACCGCGGTCGATCAATACAAGGGCGACGTCCTGGTCGAGGACGAGAAGATCTCGGTCATCGGCGTATCACTCGACATCGTCGCCGACAAGATGATCGACGCCGCCGGCAAGTACGTCCTGCCTGGCGGCATTGATGTCCACACGCACATGGACATGCCGTTCGGCGGATCCACCTCTGCCGACGACTTCGAGACCGGCACCCGAGCCGCTGCCTTCGGAGGGACGACAACCATCGTCGACTTCGCGATTCAGTATCGCGGCCAGACCCTGCATCACGCGATGGAGACCTGGGCCAAGAAAGCCGAGAGCAAGGCGGTCATCGATTACGGCTTCCACATGATCATCACCGAGCTGAACGATCAAGTCGAAGGCGAGATGGACGCGCTGGTCCGCCAGGGCATCACCTCGTTCAAGCTGTTCATGGCCTATCCCGGCGTCTTCATGCTGGACGATGCGAGCATTTTCAAGGCGCTGCTGCGGACCGGAAAGAATGGCGGCACCATCTGCATGCACGCGGAAAACGGCGGCGTGATCGACGTGCTGGTGCAGCGTGCGCTCGCCGAAGGCAAGACCGCGCCGAAGTATCACGCGCTGACGCGCCCGGCCAGAGCCGAGGCGGAAGCGACTCACCGGGCGATTGCGCTCGCCGAAATCGCCGACGTGCCGGTCTACATCGTCCATCTGTCGGCGGCCGAAGCGCTCGAAATGGTGACCGAGGCGCGCGATCGAGGCTTGCCGGCTCACGCGGAAACCTGTCCGCAGTATCTGTTCCTCTCGTACGACAACTATGAGGAACCTGACTTCGCCGGAGCCAAGTACGTGATGAGCCCACCGCTGCGTGACAAGGCCAAGCAGAACCAGCTGTGGCGCGGCCTGGCGTCGAACGACCTGCAGGTGATCTCCACGGACCACTGCCCGTTCTGCATGAAGGAGCAGAAGGAACTGGGCAAGGACGATTTTTCGAAGATCCCGAACGGCGCGCCCGGCGTCGAGACCCGGATGAGCCTGGTCTACGACGGCGGCGTGCGGCCGGGCCGCATCTCGCTCAACCGGTTCGTCGAGCTGACGTCCACGTCGCCGGCGAAGATCTTCGGCATGTTCCCGCGCAAGGGCACGATCGCGCCGGGTTCGGACGCCGACATCGTCATCTTCGATCCCAACCGCACGATCACGCTGGCCGCCAAAACGCTGCACATGAACGTGGACTACAACCCCTACGAGGGTCGACAGGTCACCGGCGCCACCGATACCGTCTTGTCGCGCGGGCGTCTCGTCATCGAGAACGGTGTGTTCGTCGGCCGGCCGGGCAGCGGTTCGTTTCTGAAGCGAGCCAGCCGAACCTAGCAAATGCTGATCGTCCGCAGCACCCGCGTCGTTCTGCCACACGGCGTCCGACCGGCGACGCTGCAGATCGAGAACGGTGTCGTCCAGCGTATTGTCGACTATCCCGGAGAGGATCCAACCGGCGCGGAGGTCTTCAACGCGGGCGATCTGGTCGTATCACCGGGCGTGATCGATACGCACGTCCACATCAACGAACCGGGCCGCACGGCGTGGGAAGGGTTCGACACCGCGACTCGTGCGGCGGCGGCCGGCGGGGTTACCACGCTGGTGGACATGCCGCTGAACAGCGTTCCCGCGACGACCACCGCGGCGGCATATCAAACCAAAGTTGACGCCGCGCAGGCGCAGTGCCACGTGGACGTCGGCTTCTGGGGCGGCGTCGTGCCGGGCAACGTCGGCGATCTCGACGCCCTCGTGGACGCCGGCGTTCTCGGCTTCAAGTGCTTCCTGGTCCCGTCGGGTGTTGACGAATTCCCGGCGGTCAATGAGGCCGACCTGCGGCGCGCGATGCCGCTGCTGGCCCGCCGTGCCGTGCCGCTGCTGGTCCATGCCGAGGATCCGGCGCGAATCGTCAATCCGAGTTATCCGAACGGAGCAACCGGCGCCGATCGTTCGCCTTACGGACCGTACCTGGCGTCCCGCCCGGTCGCCGCGGAAGTCGAGGCAGTCCGCATGATGATTCGGCTGTCCGCGGCATTGCGCGTCCGGACGCACATCGTTCACGTCTCGTCAGCCGAGGCGGTTGACCTGATAGCGGCCGCCAGGGCCGAGCACGTGCCCATCACTGCGGAGACGTGTCCGCATTACCTGACGTTCGCCGCGGAAGAGATTCCTGACGGCGCGACCGAGTTCAAATGCGCGCCGCCGATCCGCGAGGCGTCACATCGCCGCGCCTTGTGGCAAGGGTTGGCGAACGGTGCGCTCGATCTGATTGTCACCGACCATTCGCCCGCACCACCGGCGCTCAAGACGCCGGGCGATTTCGCCAGAGCCTGGGGCGGAATCGCGTCGCTCGAGTTGTCGCTGCCGGCGGTCTTCACAAGTCTCAGGGCTCAACGCTCAAGTCTCGAGGCTCGACCGGCAATTGTGAGTTCTTCAGAGTTGAGCGATGAGCGTTCAGACTTGATGAAGCTCGCGCAGTGGATGAGCGCAGCGCCGGCGGCGCTCGCCGGACTGAGCGGCCGGAAAGGGCGGATCGCACCGGGGCTGGACGCGGATCTTGTCGTCTGGGACCCAGCGGCCAGCTTCGTCGTCGATCCGTCGCGGCTGCAGCAGCGTCACAAAGTCACCCCCTATGCGGGACGCCCGCTGTCTGGTACCGTCCTCTCGACGTTCGTGCGTGGCGAGCGCGTGTGGGACCAAAATCGCCTGGTGAAGGCGAACGGCGGACAGCTCCTATGACTGCGACTTCCTTTCTCGATCTCGTGGATCTCGCCTCGGACCGCATCGGCGGCGCGGTCGTGGCCGCGAACGACGAGTTCTTCGCGGCCAAGGAGAACCTGATCAAGGGGTCTGCGCCGGAGTGGCGCGAAGGTGTCTACACCGAGCGTGGCAAGTGGATGGACGGCTGGGAAACGCCGCCGGCTGCGGGAGGCTCGCGCCGAGGACTACGACTGGTGCATCGTGCGCCTCGGCGTCCCCGGCATCGTGCGTGGGGTCGATGTGGACACGGCGCACTTCAAGGGCAACTATCCGTCCGCCTGCGCGATCGATGCATGCGATCTTCCCAAGCTGGCCGGGGCTGCGGAGCTGGCACAGGCGGTGTGGCGCACGCTCGTGCCGCATACCGCGCTCATCGGCGACTCGCACAACTTCATCACCATCGCCGATGCCGCGCGAGCGACGCACGTGCGTCTGCGGATTTATCCGGACGGCGGTGTGGCGCGCCTGCGCGTCCACGGTGATGTCGCACCCGACTGGAATCGGCTCAAACGCCGCGGCGATGTCGACCTGGCTGCCGCCGAGTACGGCGGCATGGTCGTGGCGTGCAGCGACATGTTCTACGGATCGAGGCACAACCTGATCATGCCCGGCGACGCTACACACATGGGCGACGGCTGGGAGACCAGGCGGCGCCGCGGACCCGGACACGACTGGACGATCGTGCGTCTGGGCACGGCAGGCGAGATTCGCCGCGTCGAGGTGGACACGCGCCATTTCAAGGGCAATGCGCCGGGCGCGTGCAGTCTGGACGCGGCTGTGCTCTCGACGTCGCAGCGCCCGGACGATCCGGCGCTGACATGGTCGGAGATGCTGCCGCGGTCGCCGCTGCAACCGCACGCGAGGCATGAATTCGAAGAGCAGCTCTTCTCGGTCGGTGACGTCACGCATGTGAGGCTGAATATTTTTCCGGACGGTGGCGTCGGCCGGCTGCGTCTGTTCGGGCGACCGCGATGAATCGCCGCAGGACGGGGAAGGCTCGACGATGCAGCTGGCGGAACTGAACGCGTCTGAACCCGACGCGGCCACGCGCCATCTCCTGCAATGCTGCGGTTCGACGCGCTGGGCACGCTTGATGGCCGAGGCGCGACCATTTGCCGACGTGAAGACGATGATCGCGCGAGGCGAGGCGATCTGGGATTCGCTCGACGCCGCCGACTGGCTCGAGGCGTTTGCCGCGCATCCGCAGATTGGCGCCGGTGCCGGCGCGGGCTCGGCACCTGGAGATGCGGCGGCGCAGGCTGGCCGCACTGACTCGTCGGCCTGGTCCGGTCAGGAGCAGGCGGGCATGGCTGACGCCGGCGACCTGACGCGCTGGCGGCTGACCGAAGCAAATGCCGCGTACGCGGCCAGGTTCGGTTACATTTTCATCATCTGCGCGACCGGCAAGACGGCGGGAGAGATGCTCGACGGACTCGAGCAGCGGATACGGAACGATCCCGGCACGGAACTGGGCGTGGCGGCGGGCGAGCAGCGGCGCATACTCGCGCTGCGGCTGGCGAAGCTGGTAGCGACGGAGCAGGTGACGACACTATGATCACGACCCACGTAATCGACATCGCCAGCGGTGTTCCCGCATCCGGAGTCACGGTGATTCTCGAAATCCGGCAGGCGAGCCAGTGGGCGCCGGTTGGTCGCGGTGAAACGGACATGACCGGCCGGCTGTCGTCGCTGGCGCCGAGTGGGCCGGTGGCGCCGGGCACCTACCGGCTGATGTTCGACATCGGCAGCTATCAGCGGCAGCGCGGCATCTCCGTGCCGTTCTTTCCCGAAATGACCATTACCTTCAACGTCCGCGATCCGGACGACCATTACCACATTCCGTTGCTGCTCAGCCCGTTCGGGTACAGCACCTATCGCGGCGCGTAGGAACTGCCACCACGATGCCCGAGCTGAGCTGGAATCGTTACGGAAAATCACGCATCCGTCTGGTGAAGGTCCGCCGTTCGCCCGATGCGCACCAGATCGTCGACCTGACCCTCGAGGTTCAGCTCGAAGGCGCCTTCGATCCGGTCTACATCGACGGCGACAACGCCTCGTGTCTGGCGACCGACACGATGAAGAACACGGTCTATGCACTGGCACGGCAGGATCCGATCGTCCACGTGGAGACATTCGCGCTGCGGTTGGCCGAGCACTTTATTGCTGTGCCGAAGGTGTCGCGCGCGCGCATCAGCGCGATTGAAAGCCCCTGGGCGCGGCTTTCGGCAGGCGGACGGCCGCATCCCCACGCCTTTGTCCAGCCCGGAGGCGAGCAGTGGACCGCGGTCGTGACCCGCGATGCCGCGGAGACCAGCATCACGTCCGGCGTCACCAATCTGGTCCTGCTGAAAACGTCCGAATCGGGATTTTCTGGATTTCCGCGCGACCGCTATACGACCCTTCCCGAGACCGACGACCGCATCCTCGCAACGTCGCTGACGGCGACCTGGACGTATCGGGCCGGCACCAGCGACTTCGCGGCGCGCGACCGCGTCAGGGCTGCGCTGGTTGAGACCTTCGCCGCGCATCAGAGCCGCTCGGTCCAGCATACGCTCTATGCGATGGGCGAGGCGGCGCTCGCTGCCTGCGTCGACGTGACCGAGACGACGCTCACGTTGCCGAACCGGCATCATCTGCTGGTGGATCTGAAGCCGTTCGGTCTCGACAACCCGAACGAAGTATTCGTCGCCACGGATCAGCCGTTCGGGTTGATCGAAGCCACCGTCAGGAGATAACCATGGCCGCCGACCTTTCGACCACGTTCACCGGCGTGCGATGTCCGAACCCGTTCCTGCTGTCGTCGGCGCCGCCGACCGAATCGGAGTCGAACATCGTCCGCGCGTTCGAAGCCGGGTGGGGCGGGGTGGTCACCAAGACGATCGGTCTCCATCCGGTGGTCAACGTGTGTGGCCCGAAGACGAAATTCCTTCGCGCGGACGCCGACTCGCCGCGGTTGTCGATGAAGAAGCGCCCCGGCGCCGCGCTGCACTCGTCGTGGAACTGGGAGCTCATCTCCGACAAGACGCTCGAGTGGTGGGTGCCGCGGCTCGGCCGTATCAAGAAAGCCTTCCCGGATCATGTGCTGGTGGCGTCGATCATGGCCGGCTCCGGCAACGACACCGAGCTCAGGCACTGGCAGACGTTAGCGACCGCATGCGAGAGCGAAGGATGCGACGCGCTCGAACTGAACCTGTCATGCCCGCATATGGATCGGCCGGACATGGGCTCCAACGTCGGCAAGGATCAGGAGCTCGTCTCGATCGTGACGAAAGTCGTGAAGGAGGTCGCGCGGATTCCCGTCTGGGCCAAGCTCACACCGTCCACGACCGACATCGTTGTCGAGGCACGCGGCGCCTTTCTCGGCGGCGCGGACGCAATCGTGTCATCCAACACCTTCACCTCGCTCCCCTTGATCGATCCCGAGACGCTGGACTTCGAGGTCAACGTCGACGGGCTGGTCTCGACCGGCGGCCTCGGCGGCCCGGCGATTCTGCCGTTGTCGCTGGCGAAGATGTCGCAGCTGACGCAGGCGTTCCCGGACCGCAGCTTCTCCGGTATCGGCGGCATCTCGACGTTCGAGCATGCGTTGAACTACTTCCTGCTCGGATGTGGCACGGTGCAGGTCTGCACGGCGGCGATGCTCGACCATGCGATCGGTCCCAACGTGATCAAAGAGCTGAACACCGGGCTCGCGACTTTTCTCGATAGGAACGCCGACAAGGGATGGACCAGCCTGAAGGACATCGTCGGCCTGCGCCGCGATCGTGTCGTTGCGCAGTCGAAGATTCGTCGTCCGACCGAAAAGGACTATCGCGGTGGTTACGAGGCCGAAGGCTACGCGTCGTAGCGCCGCGTTTTCATTCGAGAACGACGGCGTTGGCAGCGACGCTCGTTCCGGCCGGGCACTCCCGTTCGCCGCGTGGCAAAACAGCCTCTCCGTCGATGGACTTGCGATGACGGCGTCGGTGTGGGGTCTGCCAATCACCGGTGAGCCGACTGTTCGGCAGCCGGGTTAGCCGACCGCCAGCGCGCGTATTCATCGCCGACGCCGCCCAAAGCGCCTACGAGACTGTTTTGGTGCGATCGTTCTCACACGGCTCACAGGTCGTCGCCCGACCGGAACGACCGTCCGCTGCCAACACGAGCTATGTCTATCAGCTGTTCGGCGCGGAATCGTGGCTGCGTCCCTCGGACCTCGCGCGCGCGAGCGCCAGACGTCACACCGTTCGTCGGCGCACCATGACGGCGCCGCTGATTCGCCACCGACGCTCGGATTGCCCCGATGCCCAACTGATTGTTAGATGTCGCCAGGATCACCCCAAGGCGCCGGGCCCATCGGAAGCGCGATGCTGACCAACCCCGAGGATGAGCTGGTCGTGTCTACGACGCCGCTCGACGCGCGGCGAGGATTTTCACGAAGGACCGGCCGCGCAGTTCGTCGAGGGTGAGCCCGCTCATCGCCACGGCTTCGTTCTCGTCGATGGCGCCGCAGTTGGTCGCGCGCAGAAAATAGTTCAACAGTCCCTGACCGGTCGCGGCGTCATCGAACACGTCGCCGACCAGCGTCGCCTGTGCCGCCTTCTGCACGAAGTTTTTCAGCCGCTCGGATGCGGCATCGAGGCCTTCCAGAAAGAACGCGAAGACCGCGGCATATCGGCTGACGAGCTGCGCCGGATGCAGATCCCAGCCCTGATAAAACCCGGTGACCAGGGAGTGCCGGATGTGTTCGGCATGGAGCCGCCACGCTGCGTGCACTGACGCCCGTGACCCGACCGGCATGATGTTGGTGGCGCCGTCGGAGAGCCAGATGCCCGTCCCGGCCAGCGCCACCTGCATGACGTTTTTCGCGAAGTCGCACGCCGGGTGCAGCATGTGCTGATGCGCGGCGGTGATGCCGCAGGCGGCGGTGTAGTCGTAGGTGCCGAAATGCGCGGCGACGATTCGGCCGCGGCCCTCGGCGACGAGACGTGGCAGCGCGACGGTGCCGTCCGCAGCAAACACCGACTGCGTCGTCTCGATCATCAACTCGAAACGCAGCGATCCCGCTGACATGTCCCGGCGAAACTCGAAGACGTCGCACGCCGACGCCATGGCCGCAACCTGTTCGGGCGACGTGATTTTCGGCAGCGTGACGACGAAGTTCGGCGGCAGCGTGCCGCCGGTACGGTCGAGCAGCCGCGTCAGGAAGAGATCGAAGGTCCGCAGACTGCGACGCTTCAGTTCTTCGCTGAACGTTTTGATCCTGATGCCGATCGCCGGTGGAAGCGTACCGGCTTCGAGCGCCGCGGCCACCGCATCGGCCGTGGACTGGGCGAAGCCGTCCTCTTCGCCATCAGGCCGCGTGCCAAAGCCGTCCTCGAAGTCGATGCGGAAGTCCTCGACCGGCTCCCGCGTCAGTTTCTCGACGACGCGGGGATAGATGCGGCCGGCCAGGGTTGGGTCGAGATGAAGCGCGTCAGCGAGCGTCGCCGCGTCGGGTGCGTGCTCGCGCAGGGCGCGCAGCGCCACTCCGCCTAACTTCTGAGCGGCGTCCGCGGCGAAGAGATGCGCGCCGCCGTAAACGGTGTGGACCGGCTGACGCGCCGGCGATTCTCCCGGGAAAACCGCCGCGGATCGAGCGTTGGCCTTGTCCAGCGTATCGAGCAGCGAGGCCCTCGCCGCGTCGGGAATCGACGTCTCGCTCATGCGCGAAAAGTATAGTCCGCGCCCTGTCGCCCGCGTTCACTGAAACCGACGCTGATACGACACCTGCAGCTTCACGCCTTCACGGTTGACTCCGGCTTCGACGTTCGACAACTGTCCGGTCGTCTCGGTCTCGAAGTCGATCTGGTAGCGCAATCGCATCTTCTCGAAATCGCTGTTCATCTGGGTGGCCAGCGCCTTGAGTTTGTCCGGCAGCGCATTGCTGACCAGTATCGCGTCGTAGTGGCCGCCGGTGCTGGTGCTCGCATTCATCGCGATTACTTCCGGCAGTCCGCCGTTTCCTTTGGTCTTGATTGTGATCGCCTCGACGGTGGCTGCCCGATAGCGCAGGCTTTCCACCCAGCGATTGAATTCCTTGTCCTGGGCGCCGGTGCTGCTCTCGGTGCCGTCGCTGGTGACGATCACGAAGACCGGCCAGCGGTCGTCGACGGTCTTGCTCATGAAGCGCTGATCCACCTCAATCAGCGCGTCCATCAGCGGCGTGCCCGCGCCGTCGCCGAACAACCCGGCGGCAGCCGACACCAGCTTCTTCCGGTCGGTGGTGAACGGGACGCGGACGCGCATCTGCCGGCCGGTAGTCACCAGCATCACTTCCTGCTCTGGCGCCAGCGTCTCGAGAAAGGACACCACGCCTGTCCGGATGTGGGCGATGGCGGCGTTCGCGGCATCGCTGGTGTCGACCATCAGCGCAATGCGCATCGGGTTGGTCGCCAGGCCCGCGTGCAACACCGTGCGCTTCGCCCCGCCCTCCGAGATGTCGAAGTTGCCGGCGGTGAGGTCTGACACCGGCTGCCCGGAGCTGTCGGTGACGGTCACGAAGATTTGCCGCGTTTGGGGTTTCTTGCTGTTCTTGGATTGCGTTGCTACCGGGACGGTAACAACCAGTGAGACAACCGCGGCAAGAGACATCGCACGAGGAAACGGCGTCATCAAAACCTCCTGCACGGTGGCACAATGAGCCCCGATGACCGGAACTCCTGTTCAGACGACTGCGAACGAAAGATGGCTGGCGGACGGTCGGGTGGAGTTGATCGACACCCGCCGCATCGAGGCCAGCCCGCTCTACAACGAGGATTTGGCGCCGGTTCCGCTGTCCCGACGCACCTGGTCGACCTACAACTACGCGGCGCTGTGGGTCAGCATGGCGCATTGTATTCCCACTTACATGCTGGCATCGGGGCTGATGGCGTCCGGCATGAACTGGTCGCAGGCGCTCTTCACGATCCTGCTTGGCAACACCATTGTCCTGATTCCGATCCTGTTGAATTCCCATCCCGGCACCAAGTACGGGATTCCGTTTCCGGTGTTTGCGCGAGCGGCCTACGGCACGCTGGGATCGAATGTGCCGGCGTTGATGCGGGCGCTGGTCGCGTGCGGATGGTTCGGCATCCAGGCCTGGATCGGCGGCGAAGCGCTGCACACGTTTTTCCGGACCGTGATGCCGGGGTGGCCGTTGCTGCTGGGCGCCGGCGTGGCCGGGCACACGACGACCGAATGGCTGTCGTTCCTGCTGTTCTGGAGCCTCAACGTCTTCATCATCTACCGCGGCATGGACCTGCTGCGTGCCGTAGAAAACTGGGCTGCGCCGTTCGTGCTGGTGATGACGGCGGCGCTGTTGTGGTGGGCGGTGTCGCGCGCCAATGGTCTCGGTCCGCTGCTGGCGCAGCCGGGCAGGTTTCACACCCTCGCTGAGTTCATGCCGGTCTTCGTGCCGTCGCTGACGGCCATGATCGGCTACTGGGCCACGCTGTCGCTGAACATGCCGGACTTCACGCGCTTCGGCAAGAGTCAGCGCCAGCAGATCATTGGCCAGGTCGTGGCGCTGCCGACCACCATGTCGCTGTTCGCGGCGATGGGCGTGATGATCACCAGCGCGACGGCCATCATCTACGGCGAGTCGATCTGGGATCCGGTGCAGCTGGTCGGCCGATTCACCTCGCCGGTGGTGGTGGCGATCTCGATGTTCACGGTCGTGGTCGCGACCATTGCCGTCAACATCGCGGCGAACGTGGTGTCGCCGGCCAACGATTTCGCCAACGCGTTTCCGCGTCTCATCAGCTTCAAGACCGGAGGTTTGATCACCGGACTCCTCGGCATCGCGATTCAGCCGTGGCGGCTGCTCGCCGATCCCTCCGGCTACATCTACACCTGGCTGCTCGGGTACTCCGGCGGTCTCGGCTCGATCGCCGGCGTGCTGGTGGTGGACTACTGGATCATCCGGCGCCGTACGCTGCGACTGGAAGATCTCTACCTGGCTGCCGGCGAATATGGCGGCTGGAACACCCACGCCATCGCCGCCACCGCGATCGGATGCTTCTTCGCGTGGGGCGGCCTGGTGATTCCATCGCTCAAGCCGCTTTTCGACTACGCATGGTTCGTCGGCTTCTTCGTCGCCGGAGCCGCGCATGTCGCGTTCTCGCGTGGTCTGCGACGGTTCGAGATTGCGCGCTGACGACGATGCTCTGCGAACTCCGCGCACTCTGCGTTGATCGTGACGTGTAGTATCCTGCCCGGACAATGAGCAGCAGCGTCGCCGCGCCGATGACGAAGGAGCAGCGCAGGAATCAGCGAAACGCGGTCCTGGCCGGCTTTCTCGGCTGGACCCTCGATGCGTTCGACTTCTTCATCCTCACCCTGGTCATCGACGACATCGCGAAGTCGTTCGGCCGATCGCGTCCGGACATCGCCTTCACGCTGACCGTCGCGCTGGCCACGCGCCCGCTCGGCGCGATCATCTTCGGCATCATGGCCGACCGCCTCGGACGCCGGCTGCCACTGATGATCAACGTGATCTTCTACGCGGTCATCTCGGTCCTGTCAGGTCTGGCGCCGAGCTATCAGGTCTTCCTGCTGTTGCGGATGCTCTTCGGCATCGGCATGGGCGGGGAATGGGGCGTCGGTGCGTCGCTGGCGCTCGAGTCGGCATCGCCGCGGTTGCGCGGGCTGCTCTCCGGTCTGCTCCAGGAAGGCTACGCCCTCGGCAGCCTGCTTGCCGCGCTGGCGTTCCGGCTGGTCTACCCGACGTTCAATGCCTGGTATCCCGGCAGCGGCTGGCGGCTGATGTTCTTTCTCGGCGGACTGCCGGCTCTGCTGTCGCTCTTCATCCGGGCCAATGTGAAGGAGCCCGAGTCGTTCCACGAACACAAGACCGACTGGAACAGCTATCTCAGTTCGCTGCCGGTGTACTGGAAGCGCTTCGTCTACCTCGTGCTGCTGATGACGTGCATGAACTTCATGTCGCACGGGACGCAGGACATGTACCCGACGCTGCTCGGCACGGTGGGCTACGCCAAGACCCAGATCGCGGACATCACGATGCTCGCCGGCATCGGCGCCATTCTCGGCGGCCTCGTCTTCGGCTACTACTCGGATCGCGCCGGCCGGCGCCGCGCCATGATGATCGCCATGGTTCTCGGACTGTGCGTCGTCCCGTTCTGGATCGCCGGGCACAGTGCCTGGCGGATTCTCATCGGCGTGTTCCTGATGCAGTTCTTCGTCCAGGGCGCCTGGGGCGTGATTCCGGCGCACATCAACGAGCTGTCGCCGAACCATTTGCGAGGGTTCTTTCCCGGTTTCGCTTATCAGCTCGGCGTGATGTTCGCGGCAAGCATTCCGTACGTCGAGTCGGCGCTCGGCGAGCGCTTCACCTACACCCAGGCGATGGGCGGGCTGGTGTCGCTCGTGTTCGTCCTCGGCTTCGTGGTCACCTGGCTCGGGCCCGAGGCGCACGGCGTCTCCTTCCGCAAGACCGACGCCGCCGCCTGATCTTATGGACCTGCGCCAGCTCGAAATCCTGCAGGCCATTGCCGAGACCGGATCGTTCACCGCCTCGGGCCGCAAGCTGCACGTCTCGCAGTCGGCGATCAGCCGGCAGATTCTCCTGCTCGAAGAAGAGCTTGGCGAACCGTTGTTTCTGCGGGTCGGACGTCAGGTCAGGATGACGCCGGCGGCTGAGAGCCTGGTCCAGCTGGGCCAGCGGGTCTTCCTCGACGTGCGCGAAACGGTCGGCGCGATCACCGATCGAACCGGCGAGTTGCGCGGCGCGCTGCGCCTGTCCGGCGGGATGACGGTGTGCCTGTACGTGTTCCCGCCGCTACTGAAACACCTCCGTCGTGTCCATCCGCACCTGGACGTGCGGCTGACCGTCGCCACGGCCGGCCGTTCGGTGCAGGAAATCCGCGCCGGACGGGTGGACGCCGGCCTGCTCACGCTGCCCGTGGAGGAGTCGGATCTCGTCACCGTCCCGGTCCTGCGTGAGGAGATGCTGCTGATCACGCCGCCGACCCATCCGCTGGCACGGCGGAAGCGGGTGTCCCCGAAGGACCTCGACGGCCAGCCGTTCGTGCTGTTCGAGGTCAACTCCGGCACTCGGCTGGTGCTCGACCGGTTCTTTGCCAGCGAGCATCTCGAGCCGACCATCGTCATGGACACGGAGAACGTCGAGATCATCAAGGCGATGGTGAAGACGGGACTGGGAATCGGGATCGTGCCGTACCAAGCCGTCGCCCGCGAAGTGCGGGCCGGTCAACTGTTCTGCACCCGCATCGAAGGGCACGAGCTGGTTCGGGAGACCGGCTGGGTCTACGCCCGCGCCAACCGCGTGCCGCGCATGATCGAGGAGTTGCTGACCGCGTTCTCGACGATCAGTCCGCGCCTGCGGCTGGCGCCGAAGCGGCGCGGACACGGACCGGTCAGCTGAGGCGAACCATCATCAAATGAGATGGGTTCTATCAGATCATTCTATTTTTTGAGTACGTCCGCAGTGCGTATGCTTGTCCACATGGGAACCGAACGCGATCGCGTCATCTCCATCACGCTCTCTGAATCGGAATGGCAGGCGTTCATCGCCCGCCAGCCGCAGCCGGTGCAGTGGCTGCGCGAGCGGATCCGGGACGAGGCGCAGGCCCCCGCGGCCGAGCAGCGCACACAGTCGGCCGCCTAAGGAAGTTCCGGGGCCGGCGCCGTCCGCCCCGGCAGCAACATCTCGAAGACCGTCCGGCCTGGACGACTGGCGATCGAGATCGTCCCGCCATGCCGCTCGACAATCGCCTTCACAATCGACAAGCCCAATCCGCTACCGCCTGACTGGATGGTTGGCGCAGCCGCGTCGTTTGATCCGCCTTTGGCGCGGTCGAATGGACGGGACGCGTCCGCCTTGTAGAAGCGATCGAAGACGTGGGGTAGATGCTCTGACGTGATGCCGGTTTCCCCGGCATCCTCGACAGCCAGCGCGACGGCGCCGTCGATCGGCCGGGCCGACAGACGGACGCTGGTGCCGCGCGGAGCGTAGCGAATCGCGTTCGCGGCCAGATTCTGCAGCGCCTGCTCGAGGCGATCCCGATCGCCCGGCACACTCTCCGCACCGGGCGCGATGACCGTCGCCATCGTGATGCCGGCCTGCTGGCAGGCCGGCCCGTGGCGGGCGACCACCCGATCGAACAGCTCGGCGACCGGCACCTCGTCGATGCGCAACGTTCCGCCGCCGCCTTCGAGGCGCGCCAGATCCAGCAGATCGCCGATCAGCCGCTCGAGTCGATTGGTTTCGTCGCTGATGATGGCCAGGTAGCGCGCGCGCGTCGCCGCGTCCAGCGTCAGCTCCGGCATCGTCAGCGTTTCGAGATAGCCGCGCATTGCGGTGACCGGCGTCGTCAACTCATGAGACACGTCGGCCAACAGTTGACGGCGAACCCGGTCGGACTCCGACAGCGCTTCGGCGCGGGCGCTGAGATCACCGGCCATCGCGTTGAACGCGCTCGCGACCGCGGCGATTTCGTCGCCGCCCTTACTTGGCGCGCGGACCGACAGATCGCCGGCGCCGAGCTTGTATGCGGCCGACTCGAGCGCGCGCAGTCGGCGCCGCGCCGGTCCAAAAATCATCACCGAGGTCAGGACAGCCCCGAGGATCAGCACACCGCCGGCAATCAGGCCGAGCATCGGCGCGAACCGGCCGAGGAGGAATCCAAACGGCGCCTGCGGGGGCACGACGACGACGCCGACGACTTTGCCGGCGACGAGGATAGGGCGGGGGATGGCGAATCCGCCGTTGAGATCGCGATCGAGACGATCGGCCATGTCAGGCGGCGGGCGGAAATTGCGAGGTCGTTCTGGCCTTGTGCCCTCGGGCCGTGGGCCTTCGAACCGCGGCCGTTCGGGAAACGTGCCTTCCGGCGCCGGCTCGGGCGCGCCTTCGTCGCGCGAGCCATTGGGCTGCAGACCTTCCGGACGTGGTCTCTCCGGTCGCATCGCATCAGGTCGCGTTCCCTCCGGTCGTGGTCCGCCGCCGAAGCGCGGACTCCCTTCAGGCCGGCGTGCTCGATCGAAGGGCCGCTCGAAGGGGTGCTCGATTCGTGCGCGCGCCATCTGCATCAACGAATCGGAGAAGGTCTTGCTGCCGCTGGTGATCACCTTGCCGTCGGTGAGCATCACGAAAAACGGGTGCGTGTACTGCGCGTACTGTTCGTGGATGTACTTGGTGAGATCGACCTGCGGATCGCGTTCGAGTTGATTCGCCAGATCGAGTGCGACCGTCATGCCGAGACGGCCGGGCGACTGGCCGGGAAGACTGCGTCCCGTTTGAGAGACCGCGAAGACGAACACCATCGCCTGCACGAACAGCATCGCCGCCAGGAAGCCGACGACTCCCAGCGCGATCCGCCAATACAGACTGCGATACCAGCGCAATTTCATGCCGATAAAGGAATGCTAATCCTCATTCGTGAATCGCAGTCGCCGCGCGGGGGGTGTCACAGTCTTTTCATACCGCCGGTCCCGGCGCGTCTAGCCATAATCGATCCATGGAACGAGCGCCCAGCGACACCACAATTGCGGCCGACAACAGCACTCGCCTGCGTCCGTTCGGAGTGGTCGTGGCGCTCGCCGCTCTGCTCGCGTTGTGGCCGTCGATGGACGGTCGGGCGCAGACCGTCGAAAGCAAGACGTCGATCGTCGGCGCCTGGACGCTGAACAAGGATCTCAGCGATCAAGTCGGCAACGGCGACCAGAGCAGCAGCAGCGGCAGCAGCATGGATCCAATCGCAGCGGTGGCTCGGGGGGCGGATACGGAAGGGGCGGTGGTGGTGGCGGCCACCACGGCGGCGGAGGCATGGGCCGCGGCGGCGGTGGCAACAGCGTCCAGGCCATGGATCCGGATCAGGCGGCGCGGATGCGTGATGCCATGCGCGACTTGACCGGGTCGTCGCAGCACCTGACGATCACCAAGACCGACTCGCTGGTGGTGATCACCGGCGCCGATGGACGGACAACCCGTCTCTCGCCGGATGGAAAGAAGATCAAGGACGACAACACCAAGGTCGAGCGCAAGACCAAGTGGGACGGCGACAAGCTCGTTTCCGAAATCAACGGGATCGGAAAAGGAAAAGCCACGCAGTCGTTCGTCGTCGATCCCGAGACCCACCAGCTCCGTATCGTCGTCCTGATGGACAACGGGAGCGGTCAGCCGCGCACGATCACACACGTCTACGACTTCGACGCGTTGACTCGGTAGGGAGCGGTCTATTCCTCGTCGACCTCGTCGGCCGGTTTGCTGGTTGCCACATCGTCCATCTCGGGCAGTGCTTCGTCCGGCGCGTCGACGTCGTCGAGGCTGAACGAGCGCCCGGTGTTCTTCATCGGAATCGGACCGCGTGGTTTGTCCTCGCCTTTTTTCCCTTTACCCTTCGCGCTGCCGCCGCGTTGAGGCTTGGCGTCGGGGCCAAAGTTCCGGCTGCGTCCAGGCACGCTGCCCGGCGCGGATCCGCCGCCACCATCGAAGGGACGCGAACCACCGAACGAACCCGGCGGGCGCGGCGCGAAGCCGCCGCCAGGACGCGGTCCCGAGGAATAGCCGCCGGGACGCGGCGGACCGCCCGGTCCGCGATCCTCGCGTGCGCGCGCCTCGCTCACCGCGAGAGGCCGGCCGTTGAACGGCTGTCCGTTGAAGCGCTGGATCGCTTGCTCCGCGTGCGCCCGGTCCATGAACTCGACGAAGGCGAAGCCGCGCGGCCGTCCGGTTTCCCGGTCAACCGGCAGGACGACTTGCGACGGCGGTGCCACGGCACCGAAGTAGGTACGCAAATCCGCTTCAGTGGTGGTGTAGGCGAGATTACCAACGAACAGACGGACGGCCAATCAACTCTCTCCTAAATGCTGGAAAAGGGGCAGGGAAGCGCGAGATGGAAGGGACACACACGCTGGCAGCCGGTATCAGTGGGAAAAACGTTACCTGAACTCCCGTCATGGTGCAAGCGGAGGCTATAGTAAGGCCTTTGGCACCTGAGTCCAAGGGGGATGCATGATCGGTCGGGTCAGAGGTCTGGGCGCGCTTCACAGGTGGTTGCCGGCCCTGGTTGTTGGGACGGCCCTGACCGTCAGCGCCGCCGGCTTTCCGGAGGTCAAGACTCAGGATCTGCGCCAGTGGCTGACTTACATCTCCTCGGATGAGCTGCAGGGACGGGCGGTGTTTACGGCGGGATACGGGCTGGCAGTTGGCTACGTCGCCGATCATCTACATAGCTGGGGCGTCAAACCGGCAGGCGACAACGGGTCCTACATCCAGACCGTTCGGGTCCTCGGCGTCAAGACCAACAGCCACTCGACCGTGACGGTCACTGTCAACGGTCAGAGCCGCACGTTCGCCGACGGCGACGCCATCACATTTCCCAGGAACATGGGCGGCAAGCAGAAGGTGACGGCGGATCGCGTCGTCTTTGCCGGTTATGGCCTCGACGCGCCAGGCGCCGGCCACACTGACTTCAAGGGGAAGGACGTGAAGGGCGCCGCAGTGGTGTGGCTCGGTAGCACCGGGCCGAAGAATCTCGACCTGGCCTTGTATCGGCGTGCGCTGACGGGCCGCAGCCGGTACGCCACCGAGCAGCTCGGTGCCGCTGCCAGCATCGGTCCCGTCGCCGAGAACGGCGCCGGCCGTGGCGGCCGCGGCAACGAGGCGCCGGCCACAGCACCGGCCGCAGCGCCATTCGGACGCGGCGCACCCGCGCCGACGCCCGACTTCACGACCGTGCAGCGGCTGGATGTGGCAGTCGCGCCGATGGTGTCGGGAAAGGACGCGTTCTTCGAGTTTCTCTTCAGCGCGGCGCCGGAAAACTTCGACGAGCTCAAGCGCAAGGCCGCTGCCCAGGAACCGCTGCCGTCGTTCACGCTCTCCGGCGTGACCCTGGCCTTCAACGTGGACGCCGACTACGAAATCGTCCGCACGCAGTTCGCGCAAAACGTCGTCGGCATTGTCGAAGGCAGCGATCCGCGCTTGAAGAACACCTACGTGGCGTTTGGCGCCCACCTCGATCACGTTGGCTACGCCGAAGGCGAGATCACGCACACCGACGGCAATGTCAGGCTGCTCGGGGCACCCGGCCGGGTCACGCCCGGCAAGGAAGAGGATCGCATCTGGAACGGAGCCGACGATGACGGTTCGGGGACCGTGGCGGTGATGGCGATTGCCAAGGCGTTTGCCGAAGGGCCGAAGCCGAAGCGCTCGCTGATCTTCGTCTGGCATGCCGGGGAAGAGCGGGGCCTGTGGGGGTCGCGGTACTTCGCGGACTATCCGGCCGTGCCGATGTCCGAGATCGTCGCGCAGCTGAACATCGACATGATTGGCCGCAACCGTGACGACAAGGCCAGCGAAGCCGACACCGTGTATCTGGTCGGCTCGGACCGCATCAGCACCGAGCTGCACAATCTGAATCGCGCCGCCAACGCCGCGATCGCCCGACCGCTGACGCTCAATTACGAATTCAACGATCCCAACGACCTCGAGCAACTCTATTACCGCAGCGATCATTACAGCTACGCCGCGAAAGGCGTCCCGATCATCTTCTTCACGACCGGTCTCCACGCCGACTACCACGCCAACACCGACGAAGTGTCGAAGATCGAATTCGACAAGATGGCGCGCATCACACGGATGGTTCTCGAAACGGGACTGCGCCTCGCCAACCTGGATCACGCACCGGCGCACGACAACCAGGGACCTCGCGCCGGCCGGCTCACGCAGTAGCCACGATGCGCGACGCTGACGTCGAGTTGACGCGGGCCTTCGAGCGCGGCGAACTGCCGACTGGCGGCTTTCATCACAACCAGCATCTGCGGGTGGCGTGGGTCTACCTGGTCGAGTCGCCGACGGTGGACGAGGCGATTGCCCGTATCGAGGCGACGCTGCTCCGGTTCACTGCGGCGGTCGGCAAACCGGAGAAATACTCGCGTGCCACCACGGTGTTCTGGATGCACCAGATGGCGGCGGCGCGTGCGGTGATGCCCGACGCCGAGTGCGACGCGCTCTTCCGCGCGTATCCGTGGCTCCTGGATAAGGACCTGATTCGCGCCGCATCCTGACCGGTCCGGCTTAAGCCGGACACCAGAGGTGGCGCGACCCTTTCAGGGTCGCGTGAGAGGCGGGCCTGAAAGGCCCGCGCTACGTCGCTTCTGCGACATAATCCGCTGTACGAGGACCACCGCATGTCAGAACAGACGCTGATCGGTCGGAACTACACGACGCCAGATCTGGTGGCGAAGGTCACCGGGCGAGCCAAGTACGCCGAGGACTACCGCGCGGACGGCATGCTGTTCACGAAGCTGCTGCTGAGTCCGATGCCGCACGCCCGTGTCCGGCACATCGACGCCAGCGCCGCACTGGCGATGCCTGGCGTCAAGGCGATCCTGACCGCGGACGACCTTCCCGATCTGAAAGGCGCAGAACGCGCGCTGACCAACGAGCCGTTCTACCAGGGCGAGCCGATCCTTGCGCTGGCGGCCGTCGACGAGCGCACCGCGGCGGAAGCGATCGAGCGCATCGAGCTCGATCTCGAGCCGCTGCCGTTCGTCGTCGATCCGGTCGAGAGCCTCCGTCCGACCGGCGCCAACGCGCGCATCGATGGCAACGTCTGGGTGACGCCGCCACCGTCGCCGGCGCCGGCCGCCGGACAGCCGCCGCAGCAGAACCGGCCGAAAATCCAGACGCTGAAATGGACCGAGCGCGACTTCGCTGACGCGCCCGATGGCGCGCTGCCGATGGGCTCGGTGCCGGATGAGTGGTCGTACGGTGACCTCGACGCCGGCTTCAAGAATGCCGCGGTCATCGTCGATGAAACGTTCGTCGTGCAGTCCACCGGTCACCAGCCGATGGAAACCCGCAGCGCGATGGCCTACTGGCAGAACGGGACCCTCTATCTGCACGGCTCCACGCAGAGCGTCGCGCGGACGATCGATCCGCTCGCCAGCTGGCTGAACATGGACGCCGCCAAAATCGTGCTGGTCAGCGAATACTGCGGCGGCGGGTTCGGCAGCAAGGGCGCCGGCGCGATCTCGATGGTCGTTCCGGCCCTGCTCTCGAAGAAAGCGGGTGCGCCGGTGATGATGCGCATCAGCCGCGAGGAAGAGCAGTACATCGGCCGCGCGCGCACCGGGATGATTGGCCGCGCCAGGGCGGGATTCAGCAAGGACGGCCGCATCACGGCGCTCGATCTCTTCATCGTCGAAGACAACGGATCGTACGGTCCGATGGGCGACTATCGATCGGCCGCGAACGCGGCGTCGCTGATCTGGCAGCCGCCGGCGATGCGGTGGCGCGGCGTGGCGGTGCTCACCAACACCCCGCCACGATCGCAGCAGCGCTCGCCCGGTCCGATGCAGGCGAACGCGATCATGGAACCAGTGGTGACCAAGGCCGCGATCAAGCTCGGGCTCGATCAGCTCGCGATCCGGCGGATCAACTCACCCGAAGGCAAGGCGCTGTACGGGCCGCCGCGGCCCAACGGCAGCCGGGCGCACATCACCAGCGCGTTCGTGAAGCCTGGACTCGATCGCGGCGCCGAACTGTTCAAGTGGGACGAGCGGAAGGCCCGCGCCGGCAAACGGCAGGGATCGAAAGTCCGAGGCATCGGCGTCGCGGTCGGACCGCATGGCGCCGGATCGATCGGCTACGACGGGCTGATGACGATTCGACCGGACGGCAAGCTGTACGTGCAGTCCGGGGTCGGCAACCTCGGCACGCACTCCTGCATCGACCTGGCCCGCGTTGCGGCGCAGACGCTGCAAATGCCCTGGGAACAGGTCGTCGTCAACTGGGGCAGCACCGCGAAGAACATTCCGTGGTCGGCGATGTCGGTCGGCAGCCAGACCACGCACGCGATGACGCGCGCCAATCTGGCGGGTGCGACGGATGCGCGGCTGAAGCTGCAGGAGATTGCGGCCAGAGATCTCGGTGGCGCCCCGGCTGACTACACGCTTGGGAACGAACGCGTCTTTCGCCGCGATAGCCCCTCCCGTGGCCTCACCTATGCGCAGGCGGCCGCGCGCGCGATCGCGATCGGCGGCAGGTTCGACGGTCACGAACTTCCGGCCGACATTCATCCGATGACGGCGAAATCCGCCGCGGCGCTCGCCGGGCTTGGCCTGATGGGTGTTGCGAAGGACACCTATCCACACGACGGCGACACTTATTCGTTCGTGATCGGCTTCGCCGAAGTCGAAGTCGATGTCGAGACCGGAAAGACCCACATCGTGGACTTCCTGACCGTCGGCGACGTCGGGATCACCATCAACCCGCGCAGCCTGCACGGTCAGCTGCTCGGCGGCATCAACCTCGGCATCGGTCACGCGCTGCAGCAGAAATGGGTCTACGATCCGCACTACGGAGTCGTGCTCGCGAAGCGCTTCTACCACACCAAGCCGCTCACAATCCTCGACATCCCGTCTGAGATGCCGACCGAGGTGCTCGAGATGGCCGATCCGGAGACGCCGGTCGGGGCGCGAGGAGTGGGAGAGCCGCCGGTCGGCGCCGGTTACGGTGCGCTGATGAACGCCATTGCCAACGCGGTAGGGGAGGACGTCTTCCGTCGCGCTCCGGTGACCGCCGACGTCATCCTGACGTCACTCGAAAACGGCAGGCGGATGCACGAACCGTTGCAGTCGCACCTTTAGCATGGCTCATGGCTGAATGCTGATGGCTAAATGCTGACTGCTGAATACCAGCGACTGAAATCGTTCCAGCCATAAGCCATTAGCGCTCAGCCATGATGGTGACGGCGCCCTTACCACCCAAAGATATAGCGTTCGCGCCGGACGTCAGCACCACCGCGCAGTGTACCGCTGACGGGGTCGACGCCGACGGCGACGACCCCCGTGCTCATGGCGTAAGGCCCAATCACCTTCAGTTTGTGACCGCGCGCGGTCAGCGCATCGCGAACCGCTGCCGGGATGCGGTTTTCGATCTGCAGTACGCCGGGCTGGCTCTCGTGGTTGTCGAACGAGCTGAACGGATGATCGGAATTGACGCGCGGCGCTTCGATCGCCTCCTGGATGTCCTTCCCGAACACGATCATCTCCAGCAGCACGTTCAGGATCTGCTGATCCTGACTGTCGCCTCCGGGCGTGCTGATTGCCAGGAACGGCTTGCCGTCCTTGAGCACGATGGTCGGCGTCAGCGTGGTGCGCGGCCGCTTGCCTCCAACCAGCACATTCGGACTGACCGGATCGAGATCGAACACTGTCATCCGGTTCGACAGCGGCACGCCGGTGTCTCCAGCGATGAAGGCACCGCCGAGCAGCCAGCCTGAACTTGGCGTGGCGCTGAACAGCATCCCGTCTTTGTCGACGACATCGACGCACGTCGTGTCGCCGGGCGCGCCCGGCGTCTTCACGCCTTGCGAGTGCGGCGTGTACCGCGCCGCCGGCGGCTTCACCGCCGGATCGAACGGAAACGGATCGCCGACACGATGCTCGAGCGACGCCTGCGGACCGATCTGCTTACGGCGCTCCGCCGCGTAAGGCTTCGACAGCAGGCCGGTCATCGGCACCGACGCAAACGCCGGATCGCCGTAGTAGGCATTGCGGTCGTCGTAGGCCAGCTTGATCGCTTCGTGAACCTGGTGGATGTAGTCGGCGGTGTTCACGCCGTAACTCTTCAGATCCACGCCCTCGAGGATGTTCAACGTCTGCAGCAGGACCGGCCCCTGATTCCACGATCCGGCTTTGTAGACGTCGTAGCCGTGGAAACTCGTGGTGGTCGGCTTTTCGATGCCGCCATGGTAGGACGCGAGATCGTCGTACGAGAACACCCCGCCGGCCGCCTTGTCCGCGTCGGCGATGCGGTGCGCGATGTCGCCTTTGTAGAAGGCGTCGCGTCCGGCGCGAATCGCCTGGGTGCGATCGTGCGTGCGCTCGAACGCCGCATGATCAGCCGCGGCGATCGCCCGCAGCGTCTTCGCCAGGTTCGGCTGGCGGAAGATTTCGCCGACGGCAGGCACGTGACCGTTGGGATAGTAGGTTTTCGCCGACCACTGGTACTGTTCGGTCGCCTTACGCTCGCTGACGAAGAAGTTGCGCAGGAATTCGTACATCGGGAAGCCGTCGGCCAGTTCAATCGCCGGCTGGAGGACCTGCTCGAGCCGCAGCGTCCCCTTTGCTTCGAGTGCGATCGACATCGCGTCGAGCATGGCGGGAATTGTCGCGCCGAGCGGGCCGTTGCCAGGCACCGAGCCGCGGACCTTGAACAGTTCGGGCGTCGCCGCCTTTGGCGCCGGACCCTGTCCGTTGATCACGATCACCTCGCGCGTCTTCGGGTCGTAGATCATCGTCGGCGCCTCGCCTCCGAAACCGAAGTGCGAGATTTCGCAGACCGAGGCGGCCAGCACCGACGCGACGCCGGCATCGACCGCGTTGCCGCCCTGTTGCAGGATGCGCACGCCCGCTGCGACCGAATAGTGGCGCCCGGCGGCGACGATGCCGTGGGTGCCGAGGATTTCCGGCCGCATAGGCTCTGGCTTGGGGCCCGTGACCGCTGTCGGCTCCTGCGCGCGGCTCTGAGCCAGGAGCGCGGCTCCGTCTCGAGCACCCGGGGCGGTGACGGCCGGGCTGGCGATGAGAAGGGCGATGAGCGTAGACCGCAGTGTCATGGTCGCCGATTGTATAGAATGTTCTGACTCGTGACGCGCCCGCTTCTCATCATTTTCCTTACGATCTTCGTGAATCTCGTCGGGTTCGGGATCATCATCCCGCTCCTGCCGTTCTACGCCGAGACGTTCGGGGCATCTCCCCTTGTCGTCGGGTTGCTGTTCGCGGTGTTCTCGCTGTGTCAGCTTGCCGCGGCGCCTGCGCTCGGCGATCTGTCCGATCGTTACGGCCGCCGCCCTATCCTGATCTTCAGCCTGGCCGGCACCGTCGTCAGCTTCGTGATGCTGGCGATGGCGCACAGCATCACGATGCTGTTCCTGGCTCGGATCGTGGACGGGCTGTCGGGCGGCAACATTTCGACCGCCCGCGCCTACGTGGCCGACGTCACGGCGCCGAAGGATCGCGCACGAGCGTACGGGCTGATTGGCGCCGCGTTCGGGCTCGGCTTCATTTTCGGCCCGGCGCTCAGCGGCGTCCTCGCCCACATCAGCTACACGGCGCCGATCTGGGCCGCGGCTGCGGTGACGCTCGTTGCGACCGTCATGGCCTGGTTGTGGCTTCCGGAGACGGTGCATCGCGCCCGTGCCGGCACCGGCAATCCGTTCAGCTACCTGCCGGAGCTGCTGCGGCGTCCGCTCGTGCGCCGCGTGCTGGCGATCGACTTCGTCTACTGGTTCGCCTTCTCGGTGTTTCAGACGACCTTCGCGCTGTTCGCGGCGAGACGATTCGGCTTCGACGCACCGAAGACGGGCTATTTTTTCGCGGCCTTCGGCGTGCTTGGTGTCGTCGTGCAGGGTGGCTTCATCCGGCCGGTGGTGAAGCGCATCGGCGACAAGCCGACCTTTATCCTCGGGCTCGGATGCGGCATCGTCGGCCTGCTTGCCGCGGGATTTTCACACACCGTCACCATGTTCGCGATCTCGATGGTGCCGCTCGCGCTTGGGATCGGCTTTGGTCATCCGACCATGTCGAGTCTGGTCAGCCTGGTGGGCAGCGGCGACGAGCAGGGCCGGGTGCAGGGCGCAGCCAGCGCGATCGAGAGTCTGGGCCGGACAATGGGACCAGTGTGGGGCAACGCGTCGCTCGAACGCCTCGGAGACTCGACGCCCTACGTATCAGCCGCGGCCTGCCTGCTGCTGACGCTGGCGATCACGGCCGGATTTCACGTACCGAAGCACGAAGTCACCACCGACCTGCCGATCGAGCCCGCCTGAACACGATCAACGAGGATCAACGCAGAGCCCGCAGAGACCGCAGAGATTGTTCCGTACGTGGTGCGGGCCTTTTCAGGCCCGCGTTTGACGCGACCCTGAAAGGGTCGCCCTACATCATCTGAAATCCGCTTTAACGGTACGGCGTGCCGAGGCGACGCGCGACGCGACCGCGCAGATCGGCCTCAGAGCTGGAAGGCGTGACGTCCATCCCGCTGTCGATGAGGCCATCGATCAAGGCGCGGATGATCTCGGTGCGGTTGAAGACCTTGCCGTTCCTGCCGCGGATGTCCGCACCCAGACGATCGAGGTGGTGAATCTGCCGGTCGAACAGCACCACCGACACCTTCGACCATTTTTCGCTGTGGACGGCCGGTCGGCCGGGACCTTGCCTGGAAGGCAAACGCGTCGATCGTTGTCGGTCAGCTTTGCTTCGCTGCTTCAGCATCGACGAATTTCTCAAGCGGCGGGATTATACAAACAGATTGTTGATAGAAACAAACACAGCCGTAGCCACCTGAACGGTGGTAGCGCGACAGAATCGCCTCACAGGCGAGCGTGAAAGCCCGCGCAACGGCGCTAGACGCTGACCGGTTCGAGCGCCGGCGCGGCGGCGATCGGGAGATAGATCTGGAAGGTTGCGCCGCGGCCCGGCTCGCTGGTAACCGTGATGTATCCGCCGCTCTGTTTCACGATCCCGTAGACGATCGAGAGTCCGAGTCCGGTGCCCTTGCCTTGTTCTTTGGTCGTAAAGAACGGCTCGAAGAGCTTCGCTCGCGTCTTTTCGTCGATGCCCGTGCCGGTGTCAGTGACGCTGAGCCGCGCGTAGTGTCCCGGCTTGCCGTCGGCCAGTGTTGCGGCCGCCGCTTCGCCCAACTCGATCTCGTCGATCCGAACCGTGAGGTCGCCGCCTTCCGGCATCGCGTCGCGGCCGTTGACGACCAGATTGAGCACCACCTGTTCGACCTGACCCGAGTCGGCGCGGACCATCAACGGTTCCGGCGACGAAATGATCTCGAAGTCGACCTCCGGCCCGATCAGCCGGCGCAGCATGGTGTCCATGCCGACGACGATGTCGCCGAGTGCGAAATGTCGTGGCCGGGTGGCCTGACGGCGGCTGAACGCGAGGAGCTGGCGGGTGAGTCCAGCGCCGCGATCGACGGCCTGTTTGATCTCGGACGCTTCTTCGGCTGCCGAGTCGCCGGGCGGGAGCTGCATCAGCAGCAGATCCGCAGCACCCATGATGCTCATCAGGATGTTGTTGAAGTCGTGCGCGACGCCGCCGGCGAGGCGGCCGATGGCTTCGAGCTTCTGCGACTGCCGCAGTTGTTCTTCGAGGGCGCGCCGCTCGGTGATGTCGCGGACGAACCCGGCCATCACCGCGCGGCTGTCCGCGCCGATACGGGCCAGCGTCAGTTCGAGCGGGAAGTCGGTGTCGTCGGACTTCAGGCCGCGCAGCTCGAACTGGCCGCGTGCGAGCGGTCCGCCGCCGGTATTCAGATATTGATTGAGCGCCTTCAGGTGCCCGGCCCGGTCTGCCTCCGGCAGCAGCACCTCGATGCTGCGGCCCAGGATGTCGAGCCGCGCGTGGCCGAACATCCGCTCTGCCGCCGGGTTGAACTCGCGGATGTTCAGCTGCTGATCCAGCGTGAAGATGGCGTCGTGCGCGGCTTCGAGAATAGCGCCCTGACGTGCGTCGCTCTCGCGGCCGGCGCGATACATCTTGTAGGTCAGGTAGAGCGGCGCGGCGGTCAGGAGCAGCGTCAATCCGTAACCAGCGGTCTGCGTCACCTTAATCACGACCGCGGCCGCCACCGCACCGAGCAGATAGTTCGGTGCGCTCGACGCGAAGTCAGATTTCCAGATCCGCCACGCGCTTTGACTGGTCGTGAGGGCGATCGCCACCGCGATCGGAACCGTATTGGCGAAGAAGTAGGTGAGCGCCATGCCGGCGAGCGGCATGATCAGGTGCGACGGGTCGGCGTCCGACGTGCCGCCCAGACGCTGGAAGACCTGGCCCGCGGCCTCGACGGTCAGCACCAGAATGGCGATGTTGAACAGCGTGCGAAACAACGGGTTCGGCGCCCGCGAGTTCAGCGTCGTCTGGCTCCAGCCGCTGGCAGCACTGACGAGCATCGCGGCGTGTGGACCTCGCAGGATCAGCGCCGCGATGTCGACGACGTAGGAGACCGACATGTTCGAGCCGCTTGCGATCGGAAACTGCACCTTGAACGCCGAGGTCAGCGACGACAGCAGCACCAGCAGCACGAGGGGAAGCAGCGGCGAGAGCGCGGCGCGTGGCAGCAGCACACCAAACGTCAGCGCGCCGAGCGCGATGACGGCGATGATGTACCACCGGGCGCGAGGTGGGAGATCCCGGAGCAAAACACTTCAAGTATACTGGAGACACTCCCAGAGTTTCTGACGCCACGGTCGTGTGTCCGTGCGTTGTGTGTACGCTCGTCACGAAGCAGAGAACGAAACCATGAGGCGACGAGTTGTTCTTTCGGTGATCGCGATCGCGCTGACCGCGGTGGTCGGCTGTGCCACCGACTCCACGGCGCCGAGTGGAAGCAACGGGTCACTGACGGCGTCGGTGGTCGCGCCGCGTCCGACCGCGCCGGCAACCGGCGCGCAAATCAAGAACGGCGATCAACCAGTGTCGCTCGTCGTCCAGAACGCGATCAGCACGGGGACCGGCACCACCTACACATTCGAGGTCAGCGGCGACGCCTCGTTCGCGACGAAAGTGCAGACCAGGGACGCTGTCGCAGAGGGCAGCGGCGGGCAGACCAGCGTGAAACTCGACCCGCTCGCCGCCGCGAAGGATTACTACTGGCACGCGCGCGCCACCAGCGGTGGCACGGTCGGCGCCTTCGGGCCGACCTACAAATTCACCGTGGGTCCGGCGATTACCATCAGCGCGCCGACTCCCATTTCTCCGCTCACGAACGCACAAACCGGCTCGCGTCCGGCGTTGCGCGTCACCAACGCCGCGCGGACCGGCCCGGCCGGCGCGATCAGCTACAGGTTCGAGATCTCGACGTCCTCGGCGTTTTCGACCGTCGCGGTCACCGGGATTGTCAACGAAGGCGTGAACGAAACCGCGTTCATCCTGTCCAGCGATCTGACCAACGGCACGTTGTACTTCTGGCGCGCCTTTGCGCTCGACATCGCCAACGGGATTTCCAGCCTGCCGAGTTCGACGCAAGGCTTCACGCCCGTCAACCCGCTCTGGCCGGGCGCGGTGCCGCCCGGAACCCCGGGCCATGCACGGCTGGGCCCGGGATGGGCTCCTCAAACGATCGTCGCCTTCGACGGGCATGTCTTCGACAGCCCACCGATCGACGAACAGCGAGTGTTCGACCTGCTCGACAAGGGGTTCGATCCCCAGGGCGCCCTCAACTGGATGAACAGCAATGGCTATCCCACAGTTGGCGTCTACTATCCGGGCCCGCAGGTCATTGGTTTCCCCTATACCTACATGGCGCTGATCAACGGGGCGTGGGAACTGGTGATTCGGAGCGGAGCGTAGACCTGCGCAGCCACTGAGGCAAGGACGGCCTTCAGCTGTCCTTCGCGTGCGACCGAGGAGTAGGACTGGATGAGATTATGTGTCGGGCTGCTGATGGCCGCGCTCGCGTTCGCCGACGTGGCCAGCGCGCAGACGTCCGCGCCACCGCGTCCGCAGCCTGCCGACGCCGGCTACGTGGAAGGAGTCGCGCAGGCCGCCTTCAGCGATGTGACGAGCCAGTCCTACGGCGTCGAAGCCGGCTTCAGCGTTCGGCCGCACCTGCAGGTCTACGCCGACATCGGGTCCACACGTGACGTCGCGCCGTCGTCGTTCTCGGCCGCGGCGCAGACGATCGCTGGAGGCCTCGCTCAGGTCCAGTCGAACGTCGGCTACGTGGCAAAGGAACCGGTGACGTTCGGCGTCGTCGGGATCCGGTACGGTTTCCGCGTCGCCGGCAGCAAGGCGCAGCCCTACATCAAGACCGGCTTCGGTCTCGCGCACCTGAAGCGCGAGGCGACCTTTACGGTCGCCGGCGCCGATGTCACGGCCAACCTGAGTCAGGATCAGTACGGCAACATCATCCTCGGATCCGACTTGTCGGGAAGCTCCAACGACGCGATGTTCGAATTCGGCGGCGGCGTCGCCGTGCCGTTGTTCAGCCATCTGATCATCGATCTGCAGGTGCGATACGATCGCATCTTCGCTGATCCGGCCGGCGATCAACCTGACCCGGGCGGGCGTCGGGATCGGCGTGCGGTTCTGAAATTCCTGCGGTAAGATTCCGACTCGAAAGAAGGGACCAGTGAGGGCGTTTCTGAAATCCGAGAAAGACTTCACGCTGGCGTCGATCGCGGTCGTGCTGGTGGTGCTTGGATTGCTGCTGGTGTCCTTTACGGGACGAGGCTTTGCGCCATTTGTGTACGCGGGTTTCTGAATTTCAGACTTCAGGGTTCAGCCTTCAAAGTTGAGGGTTCAGAGTTCAGCCTTCGTCCTTCAGATTTCGCACTTCATACTTCACACTTCTAACTTCTAACCTTCAAAGTGTTCATCGAGCCGCGATTCGTGCTCGTCACCGTGCTCTGCTGGATCACGTTCGCGGTGACGCCGTCGAGACTGCGCTCGCACGCGTTGATCGCCTGGAGCCTCGTCTTCTATCTGCTGTATGCGCCACAGGCGCTCGTCTTCGTCGCCGCCGCCATCCTGTTCACGTATCTGGCGTCCGCAGGACGCCGCAAATGGATCGTGATCCTCGTGATTGGCGGGCTTCTCGCATACTTCAAGCGCCCCGCCGGCCTCGCAGGGACGGCGTCCGCGGGCGCGCTCGATCTGCAGGGCGGCAGCGTCCTGGTGCCGCTGGGTTTCTCGTACATGGCGCTCGAGTTGATTCACTACGCCATCGAAACCAGCCGCGGCCGCATCCGCCAGGCGTCGTTCGTCGATTTCGCGGCGTTCGCGCTGTTTTTTCCCTGCCGCGTCGCCGGCCCGATCAAGCGCTTCAACGACTTCACGGCGTCGGTTGCCACCGCTGAATGCTCCTCCGTTGACGTCTACCACGGCTGCTTCCGCATTCTGTCGGGCCTGATCAAGAAGGGCCTGTTGGCCGACCCGCTGGCTCGGGCCTCGGCCGGTGTCGTCACGGCGACGACTACCGGGCAGGCGTGGGAAGCCATGTTCGCGTACTCGTTGTCGCTCTACCTCGATTTCAGCGCGTATTCCGACTTCGCGATCGGCGTATCGCGGCTGATGGGGATTCGAGTGCCCGAGAATTTCAACTGGCCGTACTTCAGCTCGAACATCCAGGATTTCTGGAACCGCTGGCATATGAGCCTGTCGTTCTGGGTGCGCGACTACGTGTTCACGAACACCGGCCGCCAGTTGTTCAAGACGGGGCTCAAGGCGAGCCCCGGCGCCATCGCCGCGACGAGTTATCTTGCAACCTTCCTGGTGGTCGGCGCCTGGCACGGCCTGTCGCTGAACTTCCTGGTCTGGGGCGTCTTTCACGGCCTGCTCGTGACCGCCTTTCACTTCTACAAGCTCGCGCTGCCCGACCGTATTGCGTCGAGCCGTTTCTATCAGTCACGGGCGGCTTCGATTGCCGGAATGGGCGTCACCTTCGTGCTCGTCACTATCGGCTGGGTCTTTTTCCGGCTCGACCTGACCGCCGCCGGACGAGTGCTCCGCCTGATGCTCGTCAACTAGAATGGTGAAGCGTCATGCCGATCGATGAACAAGTCCGCGAATTCGTCGAGACCAAGTTTCGCCCACGCCGGAACGGACGGGCGTTCGACGATGACACGCCATTGTTTTCGAGCGGCATCGTCGACTCGTTCGGGGTACTCGAGCTGATCGCCTTTCTCGAAGACACGTTCGGGATCGAGATCGACACCAACGCCCACGAGGTGCGCGATTTCGACACCGTGCGCAAGATCGCAGGCCTGGTGCAGAGCGTGTCAGGTAGTTCGGGCGAAGGATGATGAACCAGTACGAGCTGACCCTCGGCCTGCCGCATACCAACCACCTGGGCCTGGCAGAGCATCTGCTGCTGCAGTGGGTCGGCCATTACCATTGGACCTCGCTCGCGCGCGCCATCGGCACGCCGCTCTCCTCTCTGCGCACGGCCAGCGGCCACGAGGTCTACGCCACGTTCTACTTCGTCGAAGAGCGTTTCCCCGACCAGGCCAGGCCGGACACGTTCCAGCTCGACGATCGCCTCAAGTTCGCGGTGTTCCTCCGCGCTTACAAGGGCATCTCGGTCGAGACCAAGATCGTCTTCGATCGCGAGGAGCGACTGAGCAACTGGTTGGCGACCGCGCCGGCGTCACTCTCTGACGAGGCTGCCCTGGCCCATCCGTTTGTCCGGATGGCGACCATCTTCATCACGCCGGAGACCGGCAACAGCCGGCTGAAGGTCGCCAGTCCCGCGGGGATCGACTTCTCACGCATCGCCGCGCTGCCCAACGACGACAACCCCTATCAGTTGACCCGGCTGGCGCGTGAGATGGGGACACTGGGGCTGACCAGCGACCCGTGGGATGCGGTCGCTCCTCTCGATGGTCACGAAAGCGTCTACGCCATCGACATCGACCGCGACACCAACGGCGCCGGGCTGTTCTACTTTGCCAACTACGTCACGGTCATGGACCGTGCAGAACGCGCCGCCATGATCGCCGCCGGGCATTTTTCGAGCGAGGCGATCGCCGGTCGCAGTGTGGAGCATCGCCGCATCGCCTATTTCGGCAATGTCTCGACCAGCGACAGCATTCGGACGCGGGTGTTCGCGTTCCAGCGGCACGACGATTCCTCGCGCGTGGCGTTGCGCTACGAGATGCGTCGCGACGAGGACGGCGAACTGATCTGTCTCTCCGAGGCGGTCAAGAAGCTTGGTTCCTGAAACGCCCGCGATCCGGTGGCCGGCGGCGCGCCGGTTCGCCGGCGTCTGTGAAGCTCTGGTCGTCACCGCCTGGGCGCTGCTGGTCCTTCGCGATCAGTACGGCGTCGCGTGGCTTCAGCCACACGATCTGGCGCTCGATGCCGCGTTTCTGCTGGCGGTTCTCGGAGTGATCGCCGGCCGGATCGCCGCCAGGCGTCCGGCGTCCTCCGCGCCGGAACTGGCACTGCGGTTCGCCTTTCGCGTGCTGGTCATCGTCCTCGCACTGATCGGCGCGGAGTACGTGCTGCGCTTCGTCTACCGCCAGCAGCACTCGAGCGGCAACGCCGGCGATTTCGTGGCACGCCATGGCGGCGGGCCCGCGATCGTCAACAACAGTCTCGGATTTCGCGATCGCGAGATCCCCGCGAAGAACACCGATCGCTATCGGATCGCCGTCGTCGGCGACTCTTTTTCATGGGGGCAGGGCATCGAGGCGAGTGAGCGGTTCTCCGACGTCGTCGGCAGCCTCCTCGGCCCGCGCTACGAAGTCTTCAACTTCGGCCAGCCTGGCACGCCCGATCACCTCGAGCAGTTGAAGCAGGTCCTGCCGATATCGCCCGACTTCATCCTGCTGCAGCTCTACGTCAACGACTTCGAAACCCCGCAGATGGAGCGGCCGCGGCCGTATCCTCTTTTGCCGCCGCCGCTGCATCGCGACCTTGAAGAGTCGTCGCTCTTCTACGACTTGCTGAACCTGCAGTTTTCTCTGCTGCAGTCCCAGCTCGGGATCGTGGACAGTTACGAACAGTATCTGTCGCGGAACCTGAAGGATCCGGCCGCACCGAACGCGCAGCAGTCGGTCGCAGCCATTCACGCGTTCGTCAACGCGGCCCGTCATGCGGGCATTCCGTGCGGCATCGTGCTGTTTCCGGCGGCCGACGCGATGGGACCGGATGGGTCGTACCCGTTCGGCTACCTGCACGAGCGAGTCCGGACGATTTGCACCGACGAAGCGATTTCGTGCGTCGATCTCCTGCCGGCGTTCTCGAAAATCAAGGACCCGCGGACGATGTGGGTGAGCCAGTTCGATGCGCACCCGAACGCGATGGCCAACCGGCGTGCGGCGCAGGAGATTCTGCAGACCTTCACGCCGATCTGGCGACGATGAGTGGCGGGCCTGAAAGGCCCGCCCCACACTCAGGCCTGAAAGGGCCGCCCACACTCGGGCCTGAAAGGGCCGCCACACTCGGGCTTGAAACCAGATTGGCGTCAGCCACTTGGATTGACAAAATCAAACAAGTGTTTTATACATATGTTTGATTCTCCTGCGACTGAGCCTTTGCTATGAAGCCTAAACGCGCGATTTTTCTGCTGATCCTTGCCCTTGCCATAGGCGGCGGCACCTACGTCTACCTCCATTTGCCGACTGGTCCGGTCATGCTGACCGGCATCGTGACGACCAACGACGTGATTGTCAGCCCCCAGATTGGCGGACAGATCAGCCAGCTTCTGGTCGAGGAGGGCAGTCAGGTCAAAAAGGATCAGCTGATCGCGGTCCTTACTCCGGATGAACTCCGCGCCGACACCAACTACTTCGCGCAGAACGTGCAGGGGCTGTCGTCGCAGGTCCGCGAGTCCGAAGCGGCGCTGCGGTTTCAGGAGCAGCAGACTCGCGACCAGATTCGTCAGGCCGAGTCGATGCTCCAGTCCACCGAGTCACAGGTCGAGGCTGCCGCCTCCGATCTGGAAAACCTGAAGCTGCAATACGCGCGCACGCAGAACCTGTCTCAGCAGAAAGTTGTCTCGGCCCAGGAACTGGATCAGGCGCGGACGGCGGCGACCTCCGCTCAGGCGAAGCTGGACGGACTGAAGCGCCAGGTCGAGGCACAGCGGGCTGCCGTTGCGCTCGCGCGTTCGAACGCCGAGCAGACCGCCGTCAAGCGCAGCCAGGTGCAGACCAACGAACACATGCAGGCGGCAGCATCGGCTCAGCAGGCGAAAGCTGACGTCCGTCTGAAATATACCGAGCTCCACGCACCGATCAATGGCATCGTCGATGTGCGCGCCGCGCGCGTCGGCGAGGTCGTGACCTCCGGTCAGCCGATCGTCACGCTGATCAACGAAGACGATCTGTGGGTGCGCGCCGACGTCGAGGAGAGCTACATCGATCGCGTTCGCATGGGCGACAAGCTGACGGTTCGCCTGCCGTCGGGCGTTGAGCGCGAGGGCACGATTTTCTATCGCGGCGCCGACGCCGGGTTCGCGACACAACGCGACGTCAGCCGCACCAAGCGCGACATCAAGACCTTCGAGATTCGTCTCAAGGTGGACAACTCGGATCGCAAGCTCGCGGTCGGCATGACCGCCTACGTCATGATGCCTGTCTCCTAGCGCAGACCACAGCTGATGTACGCCATCGACGTCCGCAACATCGTCAAGAAATTCGGCGACTTCACCGCCGTCAAGGGGATTACCTTCCAGGTTGACGAAGGGGAGATCTTCGGCCTGCTCGGGCCCAACGGCGCCGGCAAATCGACGCTGATCCGCATGCTGGTCACGCTGCTGCCGCCCAGCGGCGGCACCGCCATCATCAACGGCTTCGACGTGATCAAGGAATCGGACGGCGTCCGGCACTCGATCGGCGTCATTCCGCAGGCGATGACCAGCGACCTCGAGCTGAGCGTCGAGGAGAACCTGATCATCTTCGCCAAGCTGTACGGCGTGCCGCGTCAGAAGCGCGAGCGGCTGATCGACGATCTGCTCGAGTCGGTCGAGTTGACGCAGTGGCGTGACGCGCAGGTGAAGAACCTCTCCGGCGGCATGCGCCGCCGCGTCGAGATCGCGCGCGGCCTGGTTCACGAGCCGCGCATCTTCTTCCTCGACGAGCCGACGACCGGCCTCGATCCGGTGTCGCGCGTCAACGTCTGGGAGATGCTCGAGAAGATCAAGCGCGAGCGCGACCTCACGATCCTGATCACCACGCACTACATGGACGAAGCGGACAAGTTGTGCGACCGGATCGCGATCGTCGATCACGGCGAGTTGAAGGCGCTCGATTCGCCGCTCAAGCTGAAGGCGTCGATTCCCGGCAAGAATTCGCTCGAGGTGTCGTTCTCGGCGACACCGCCGGACTGGGAAGAGCGCCTGCGCCGGCTGCCCGAGGTCGAGTCGGTCTCGGCGCACGAGAATATCTTCCGGATTGCGACCGGCAACGGTCCGGGCACCACGCTGGCGCTGATGGAGATGGCGGCGTCCGCGGGCGTCACCGTCCATTCGCTGTCGGTCCAGAGCACCACGCTCGACGATGTGTTCGTCCACTACACGGGCCGGGCGCTTCGCGACGCATTGCAGGCGGCCAACCCGCTCGAAACCGGGCCGGTCATGAGGCGAGGCTGACATGGGACGTACCTGGGCAATCATCGAGCGCGAACTGCGCCGCTTCCGCCGCAGCCCGATCCTGATCGTGATGTCGATGGTCATGCCGATCATGCAGCTGGTGGTGCTGGGTTACGCCTTCGGCGGCAACGTCAAGCACCTCAAGCTGGCGGTGGTCGATCAGGATCACAGCGTGCCGGCGGTGAAGATTCGCGAGCTGGCGTCAGCGATCGTCGTCCGGCGCGCCGCACCATCGACACGTTCGAGTATGCGGACCAGGGCGCGGCGCTCAACGACCTGCGCAACGGACGGGTCAACGGCGTCCTCACCATTCCGCCGGATTTCTCGCGGCGCGTGCTGGCCAAGAACGAACCGCAGGTCGCGCTGATCGAGGACAACACCGACAGCTTCGTCTCGAGCGCGCTGGCGGCGACGCTCGGCTCGATGCTGACCGGCTTCAATCGCCGGCGCGGACGCCTCGTGTGCCCGGTCAGGCGACGCTCGACGTCGTCGAGGTCTATCCCTACGTGCCGTACGTGCAGTACCTGCTGCCGGGGTCGGTGGTCATGTCCATTTTCATGATGGTGATGATCGGCGGCGGCATCATCTTCATCGACGACAAGGCGCGCGGGCTGCACGAAGGCTACCTGGTGACGCCGATCACGAAGCTCGAGCTGATCGCGGGATTCAACATCTCCGGAACCATCAAGGCGGTGATCGCCGGCATGTTCCTGATGATCATCGGCTCGTTCATCGCCGGCATTCCGCATCCGCTCGATCCGTTGCGCCTGATGCGGATGCTGGTGGTGGTGACCGTGACCGCCTTTGCGCTGATCAGCCTGATGTTCCTGCTGATGGTGCGGGTGACCGACCCGCTGCTGCCACGCGCGATGTTCGGCGTGCTCAATACGGTGCTCTATTTCCCGAGCGGCGCAGTCTATCCGCAGCAGGGATTCCCGGGCTGGATGCAGGTGATCGCCGTCGCCGATCCCTTCACCTACGCGGTTCACGCGTTCAAGAGCCTGCTGCTGAAGAATACCGGCTTTGGCGCCATCTCCTACGATTTGATGTTTCTCACGTTGTTCTCGATGGTCGCGATGACCGCGGCGACATTCCTGTTCAAGCGCACGCTATGACCGAGTCCCGCGATCTCGAAACACGCTCGCGGTTGCTCGAAGCCGGCGCGAAGCTGTTCGCGGCGCGTGGCTTCAAGGACGTCACGGTGCGCGAGATCTGTCACGAGGCTCGCGCCAATGTCGCGGCGGTGAACTACCATTTTGGCGACAAGCTCGGGCTCTATCGCGAAATCCTGCAGACGGCGATCGACGCGATGCGCGAAACCAACGACGCGGCTCGCGAAGCGGGACGGGGTCAGACCGCGGAAGAGCAGCTCCGGCGCTACATCACGATCTTCGTGCAGCGGCTGCTCGGCTCGAAGGACGACACCGTGCAGCGCCTGGTGTCGCGCGAAATGAACGAACCGACGCCGGCGCTCGACGCCATCGTCGAGCAGGGTGTCCGGCCGCGGGTCGAGTATCTGTCCGGGCTGGTCGCCGAAATCACCGGTTGCGCGCCGTCCGACCAGCGGGTGCTGCGTTGCGTGGCCAGTATCCAGGCGCAGTCGCTGGCCTTCCGTCCGAATCCGATCGCCGAACGTCTCGGCCTGGTGATGACGCCGACCCGCGCGAATCTCGAAGAGGTCGCGGATCACATCGCGACATTTTCGATCGCCGGCGTTCACGCGGTCATCGATCGCGTTCCCATCAGTTAGACTGGCGCCATGGCGCCACTCACCGGATTGCGGGTCGTCGACCTCACGCGGGTCGTGGCCGGACCGTTCTGTACGATGATGCTCGGCGACATGGGCGCCGAGGTCCTGAAAATCGAAGAGCCGAAGCATGGCGACGATGCCAGAGGCTGGGCGCCGTTTATCGGCGGCACCGGCAGCTTCTTCCTTGCCCTGAACCGCAGCAAGAAGAGCGTCGCGCTGGATCTCAAGACCGCCGAAGGCGCCGTGGCGCTGCGCCGCCTGATCGAGACAGCAGACGTGCTGATCGAAAATTTCCGTCCCGGCAGCCTTGCGGAACTTGGCTTCGACTTCGCGTCGATGTCCGCCCTGAATCCACGGCTGATCTACTGCTCGATCGCCGGCTACGGTCAGAGCGGGCCGAGCGCGCAGCTGCCCGGCTACGATGCCGTGATCCAGGGAGAAGCGGGCATCATGGACATGACCGGCTTTCCGGATGGCGAGCCGACACGCGTCGGTGTCGCGATTACGGACTATCTCGCCGGGCTGAATGCGGTGCAGGGCATTCTGCTGGCGCTGCACGAGCGACACACCAGCGGCCTCGGCCAGCACGTGGACATCGCGCTGTTCGACTCGATGCTGTCGGTGATGCGTCTGCCGCTGTCGGTGCTGTTCGCCACCGGTCAAGATCCGGTTCGCTCGGGCAACGACCACCTGACCATCGCGCCGTACGAACCGCTCCACGCCCGCGACGGCTTGATCATCGTCGCCGCGGCCAATCCACGGCTCTGGACCAAGCTGTGCGAAGCGATCGGGCGTCCCGATTTGCGAGACGATGAACGGTTCAAGACCAATACCGAGCGGGTGGCCAACCGGATCGCGTTGAAGCGCGAACTCGAAGCGTCCTTCCAGGCGTACACCGTGGACGAACTGACCGCGCTGCTGGAAGCCCACACCGTCCCGTGCGGCCGCGTCCGGTCGGTGCGTGAAGCGATGGAACATCCGCAGGTCGCCGGCCGCACGCTCGTCCTGTCGCAGCAGCACCCGCAGATGGGGCGCATTGATGGACTCGCGCCGGTGGTCAGGCTGTCGCGTACCCCCGCTGACGTCCGCCTGCCGCCTCCCGTGCTCGGCGAGCACACCGAGGAAGTGCTGAAGACGCTCGACTCGCGGGTATGATGGCGCCCGTGTTCAATCCCAACCTGCTCAGGGAGCGTGTCGCCCTCGTTACCGGTGGCGGTACCGGCATCTGCCGCGGCATCGCGCTGGCACTGGCCGCGCACGGATGCGATGTCGCGATCACGAGCCGGAAACAGGAACACCTCGATCCGACCGCGGCGGAACTGCGCGCGCTCGGTGTGCGTGTGGTGGCGAGGGCGGCTGACGTTCGCGACCCGGCAGCGGTCGAGGCCGTCATGTCGGCGGTCGTCGGCGACCTCGGACGCCTCGACATCCTGGTCAACGGCGCCGCCGGCAATTTCATTTGTCTGGCGGAGAACCTGTCGCCGAACGGCTTCGGGACGGTCGTCGATATCGACCTGAAGGGCACCTTCAACGTGTCGAGAGCCGCGTTTCCGCACCTGAAGGTTCAGGGAGGGTCGGTCGTCAACATCAGCGCAACGCTGCCGTACCTCGGCACCATCGGCCAGGTCCATGCGTCGGCGGCGAAGGCGGGCATCGATTCGATGACGCGGACTCTCGCGGTGGAGTGGGGACCGCACCGCATCCGCGTAAACGGCATCGCTCCCGGACCCATCGCCGACACCGAAGGCGTGCGTCGCCTGACGACCGGCAAGTCGCTCGAGAACGTGTTGAAGCAGTCGCCGGTTGGACGATTGGGCACCATTGACGATATCGCCAACGCGACGCTTTATCTGGTGTCGGACGCGGCCTCGTACGTCAACGGCGTGACGTTGGTTGTCGATGGTGGCTTGTGGCTGCGCTCGTCGCGTGTCCTCGGCGAGGAATGACTAGGTCTGGTAGGGCAGGTAGGTCAGCTGGGTAAAGTGGGTCGGATGGCAAATATGCAGCGTCGAATCGTGTGGGTCGTCGCGATGGCTGCGCTCGCCGTGGCGGTTGGTCGCGTGCCGCTGGCGCAGCGCGCATCGGCGCGGCTGCTGGTGTTGAACAAAGACGATGCGGACCTGGCGATCGTCGATCCTGCGTCGGGCGCCGTGCTTGGCCGCGTCCCGGTTGGTCAGGGTCCGCACGAACTCGTCGTCTCGACCGATGGCCGGACCGCCTTCGGCAGTAACTACGGCTCCGGTCCGGCGCCCGGTCACACGATCTCGATGATCGATCTCGCCACACAGAAAGAGCTGCGGCGGATTGACGTCGCCCCGCTGTCGCGTCCGCACGGCCTCGCGTTCGTGAACGGCGCGCTCTACTTCACGGCCGAGGCGGACAAGAAGATCGCCCGGTACGATCCCGTCGCCGACAAAGTCGACTGGCAGTTCGAAACCGGCCAGGCGACGACGCACATGGTGCTGCCGTCGAAAGATGGCCGGACGTTCTTCACGTCGAACATCGGCTCGAACAGCGTCTCAGTCATTCACCAGGTCGCGGGCGCGTGGACGCAGACCGTGATCCCGGTCGGCAGGGGACCTGAAGGCATCGACATCTCTCCGGACGGGCGCACGGTATGGAGCGCCCATTCCCGCGATGGTGGCGTCTCGGTGATCGATGTCGCGACCGGCAAGGTGCTGCAGACGTTCGACATCGGAACCAAGCGCTCGAATCGGATCAAGCTCACGCCGGACGCGAAGTTCGCGCTGGTGTCCGACGATGAAGGCGGCGATGTCGTCGTCATCGACACCCAGGCGCGAACGGTCGTCAAGCGGATCGTCGTCGGCAACGGTCCCGAGGGCGTTCTCATGCCGCCGAGCGGCGGGCTCGCCTACGTCGCGGTGAACCGCGATAACTTCATCGCGGTCATCGACCTGAAGACGTGGGCCATGACGAAGAAGATTGCCACCGGCAACGGTCCAGACGGCATGGCGTGGGTGCCGTAGAAAATGCACCAGGCAAATTGCTGAGTGCGAATCGCGTCATACACGTCTCCGGGTTCGGCAAATCGTATGGCTCGACCGTCGCCGTCGATGATGTGTCGTTCGACGTGAACGACGGCGAGATCTTCGGCCTGATCGGACCGAACGGCGCCGGCAAGACGACCACGATGGAATGCATCGAGGGTTTGCGTGCGCCGGATCGCGGGACGATCTCCGTCCTCGGCCTGAACCCGGTACGCGACGTCTACAAACTTCAAGAGCGGATCGGCGTGCAACTGCAGCAGGCGCAACTGCAGAAACGCGTCAAGGTGTGGGAGGCGGTCGATTTGTGGGCGTCGCTCTACCGCAGAAAGACGATCGATGGCGAACGGCTGCTCGAGCAGCTCGGGCTGGCCGACAAGCGCAACGCCTGGTTCATGACGCTGTCCGGCGGTCAGAAGCAGCGCCTGTTCATCGCGCTCGCACTCATCAACGATCCGGACGTGGTCTTCCTCGACGAACTGACCACCGGACTCGATCCGCAGTCGCGGCGTACGATCTGGGATCTGGTGCGCGACATCCGTGATCGAGGCAAGACGGTGTTCCTCACCACGCATCTGATGGAGGAGGCCGAGCGGCTGTGCGACCGGGTCGCGATCATCGATCACGGACGAATCGTCGACATCGACACGCCGGCGCGGCTGGTGGCACGCCATTGTCCGGAGCGGACCGTCGAACTCGCCGCCGACGAGGAGACCGCCGCCGATCGCTTTCGGACGATTCCCGGCGTGGATGCGGTCGAGCGTCAGGGCGTCTGCTACACGATTCGCGGACGCGGCGACGACCTCGTCAGTGACGTCATCCAGTGTCTGTCCGAGCACCGCATCCGCGTCAGCGACTTCCGGACCATTGTTCCGACCCTCGAGGATGTGTTTCTCGCTGTGACCGGTCACTCGATTCGGGATTAGGGGGCGGCCGATGTGGCGTGGACTCCTCAAACTGACCTGGCTCGAACTGAAGATCTTCCTCCGCGAGCCGCTCGGCGCCCTGGGGACGGTGGTCGTCCCGGTCGCGATCTTCGTCGTCCTTGGACGCCTCGGCGGCGGCCGCGTGTCGCCCGCGTCGGTCGTAGACACGAGGTTCCTGATCGTCGCGATGCCGGTCCTGGTGTCGGTGCTGATCGCGATCAGCGCCGTGCTGTCGCTGGTGACCATCATTTCTGTGTACCGGGAAGGCGGAATCCTGAAGCGTCTGCGCGCCACGCCGCTGCGCCCGCCGACAATTCTGCTCGCGCAGGTACTGGTCAAGCTGCTGTTGACCGCCGCGACGCTGGCGTTGACGGTGCTCGCCGGCCGGCGTTATTACCCGGTGGGCGTCGAGGTGCCGCTCGGCGCTTTCACGCTGGCGTTACTGATCAGCACGGCCAGCATCCTGTCGATCGGCTTCGTGATCGCGAGCGTCGTTCCCACCGCCCGATTTGCCCAGCCGATTGGTGCCGTCCTCCTCTATCCGACGCTGGCGCTGTCGGGTCTGTTCTTTCCTGTTGCGGCACTTCCGCCGGTCCTCCGCATCGTGACCCGTCTGCTGCCGATCAGCTATGCCGTCTCGCTGATGCAGGGGATCTGGACGGGCGAGCGCTGGTCCTCGCATGCCGGCGACATCGCCGCGCTGGGAGTGATCGGCGTCGCCTGCGTCGCGTTGTCGGCGAAGGTGTTTCGCTGGGAGTAGTCCAGTCGTCCACTCATTACCATGGTAATTTGACTGCATGGCAGTCGCTCATTCGAAAGTCACGGCACAGGGGCAAATCTCGGTTGCTGCCGCAGTCCGACGCAAGCTGGGCGTCGGCCCCGGTTCCGTTCTGGAGTGGGATGACGCCGACGGGCAGATCGTGGTCCGGCGAGCCGGGCGGCGCTCGTCGGAAGACATGCACCGTGCGCTGTTTGCGAAGGCGTCCGCGACGCGTACCACGGACGAGATGACGAACGGCATTCGGAGGCTCATGCGGAAACGCCATGCGCGCCGTTGACACCGACGTCCTTGTTCGGCTGATCACCCGCGACGACGCAGCCCAGGCCGTGAGCGCTGATGCGTTCGTGGCCAATGGCGCGTGGGTGTCGTTGCTGGCGCTGGCGGAAGCCACAGGGGTGCTGTCCGCGGTGTACGAGCTCACCCCAGCCAAAATCGCGACCGCGATCGAAATGCTGCTCGAGCACGAAGACCTTACGCTTCAGGACGCTGACGCGGTGTCGCTGGCACTCGAAGACTTTCGGAAAAGGCCTCGCCTCGGATTCTCCGACTGTCTGCTGCTCGAAATGGCGCGGAAGGCCGGACATCTCCCGCTCGGTACCTTCGACCGGACTCTCGGTCGACTCAACGGCGCGCTGCGAATCTCGTAAGCGTCAACTCGACTTCCGATGAAAACAGCCCTTCTTGCCGCAGTCGCAATCACGTCACTCGCCGCTGGATGCGCGAGAGCGCAGCCGCCCAGGTACGACGTCGTGATCCGGCACGGCACCGTCTACGACGGCACCGGCGCCGAAGGCAAAGCAGCGGACGTTGCGATCCTGGGCGATCGCATCGCGGCCGTTGGCGATCTCGGAGCCGAGCGCGGACGCGAAGAAGTGGACGCGACCGGTCTTGCGGTGGCGCCCGGCTTCATCAACATGCTGAGCCACTCCGAGACCTCGCTGATCGAGGACGGGCAGGCGCAGGGCACCCTCCGTCAAGGCGTGACGCTGGAAGTGTTCGGCGAGAGCTCGATGGGGCCGATCACCGACCAGATGAAGCGCGAGCAGATCGAGCGGCAGGGCGACATCAAGTTCGACATTCCCTGGAACACGCTCGGCGGCTACCTCGATTTTCTCGAAGCGCGCGGGATTTCGACCAACGTCGCCTCGTTCGTCAGCGCGGCAACCATTCGCGCCAACGAAGTCGGCCTCAACAACCGGCCGCCGACCGCCGAGGAACTGGAACGGATGCGCGGTCACGTGCGCCGCGCCATGGACGAAGGCGCAATGGGCCTGACCACCGCGCTCATTTACATTCCGGGAGTATTCGCCCGGACCGACGAGCTGATCGAGCTCGCCAAAGTCGCGTCGCAATCGGGAGGCATGTACATCTCGCACATGCGAAGCGAAGGCAACCGCTTGCTCGAGGCGATCGATGAAACGCTGACCATCGCCCGCGAGGCGAACATCCGCGCCGAGATCTATCACTTGAAGGCGAGCGGCGAGTCGAACTGGGCGAAGCTCGACGCGGCGATCGCGAAAATCGAGAAGGCGCGGCATGAAGGGCTCGACATCACCGCCGACATGTATACCTACACCGCCGGCTCGACCGGCCTCGACGCCGCGATGCCGCCGTGGGTCCAGGAGGGCGGCTATCAGGCGTGGGCGGCCCGGCTTCACGACCCGAAGATTCGTGCCCGCGTGCGCAGGGAGATGACGACGCCGGGCGATGCCTGGGAGAACCTGATGCTGGCCGCTGGTGGCGAGGGCACGCTGCTGGTCGGGTTCAAAAACGAGGCGCTGCGCAGCTATGCCGGCAAGACGCTGGCTGAGGTCGCGAAATTACGCGGCACGTCCGTCCAGGATACCGCCATGGATCTCGTCGTCGAGGATGGCAGCCGTGTCCAGGTGGTTTATTTCCTGATGTCCGAGGACAACGTCAAGAAGCAGATCGCGCTGCCGTGGGTGAGCTTCGGCTCAGACGCGTCGTCGATGGCCCCGGAGGGCGTGTTCATCAAGACCAGCACGCATCCGCGCGCGTACGGCAACTTCGCGCGCCTGCTCGGCAAGTACGTGCGCGACGAGCACGTGATCCCGATCGCCGAGGCGATCCGCCGGTTGACGTCGTTCCCGGCCGCGACGCTGCGGATCAAGCAGCGCGGCCGTCTCGCGACAGATTATTTCGCGGACGTCGTCATCTTTGATCCGAAGACGATCGCGGATCAGTCGACCTACGAGAAGCCACATCAGTACGCAATCGGCGTCCGGGATGTCTGGGTCAATGGGAGACAGGTCTTGAAGAACGGCGAGCACACCGGCCAGAAGCCCGGCCGGGTTGTGCGTGGGCCAGGGTGGCATTCGAAAGAACCTGCCAATTCGGGTGATGTAGCTCCCGTTCGTCCTTCCTAGAATGGACGGGTGATCGCTCACGCCAAAGACGACGAGTTGCTGGATGCCTACTCGTCAGCGGTTGTTCATGCCGTCGACACGGTCGGTCCGGCGGTCGTCAAGATTCAGGCCGAGCGAGGCGGCGGCTCCGGCGTAATCTTCACGCCCGATGGCCTGATTCTCACCAACAGCCACGTCGTCGAGGGCACCGGCGCGCTGACGGTCGTCATGACCGACGGACGCTCGGCTCGGGCGGATCTGATCGGGCGGGACGCGCACACCGACCTCGCCGTGGTCCGCATCGACGGGTCGGCGTTGCCGTGGGCGACACTTGGCGACTCCCGCGGCATTCGCGTGGGGCAGATCGCGGTCGCGATTGGCAACCCGTACGGGTTCGATCACTCGGTGACGGCCGGCGTCGTCAGCGCGCTCGGACGGTCGCTGCGCGCGCGATCGGGCCGGCTGATGGACGACATCGTCCAGACCGATGCGGCGCTCAATCCCGGCAACTCCGGCGGACCGCTGGTCACGACCCGCGGTGAGGTGATCGGGATCAACACCGCGACGATTCTCCCGGCGCAGGGCTTGTGCTTCGCGATTGCAAGCAATACCGTGCGGTTCGTCGCGGCGCGGCTGATCCGCGACGGCCGGATTCGCCGGAGTTACATCGGGCTCGGCGGCCAGACGGTACCGATTCCTCGGGCGGTCGCGCGCGCCAACCAGTTGGCGGTCACCTCCGGCGTGTTCGTGGTGTCGGTGGAGGAGAAGAGCCCGGCCGCGATCGCCGGCCTGAAGGACGGTGACGTGGTGCTGGCGTTCGCCGGCGATGCCGTGACCGGCGTGGACGATCTGCACCGCCTGCTGACCGCCGATCGCATCGGCGTGCCGCAGACGCTCAGCATCCTGCGCTCGGCCGAACGCCGTCAGCTGACGGTGGTTCCTGTCGAGAGCGCTTAGAAATTCGAAATCTGAAATTCCTAGAGCGTGATGAGCCCCCGGCGGACCGCTCGTCGAACTGCGTCCGTTCGGTTGACGGCGCCGAGCTTTCCGGAAATCGATGAGACGTGGAACTTCACCGTCTGGTCGCTGATCTGCAGCCGGGCCGCGATCGCCTTGTTCGGCAGGCCTTCCGCCAATAACTCCAGCACCTGCACTTCTCTCGGCGTCAACGGCTCGTCCAAGCCTTCGTCATCGCCATCCGGGGCGTCAGGCGCGACCAGAATCGCGTCGTGGTCGTGATCGGCCAGGCGAGCGGCCGCCAGCGAGTCGAACTCGCCGGCGACCTCCATTGTTCCATTCACCTGCGCCCGAAGCCGCGCGCGCTCCGACGCCGTTCCGACCAGCAATACCCGCATACGCTCAGTGAACCGGTCGCTCACCAACGGTGACCTGAAGGTCAGTGACGTTGCCGCCGCGCAGCAGCTTCAACGGCACGCTGCGGCCGACTCGGTCGCCGAGCAGCAGATCGAGCAGTTCTTCGGGCGACTCGATAGGATGACCGTCGAATTCGAGGAGTACGTCGCCGATCAGCACGCCAGCCGCTGCGGCCGGACTTGCGCTCGTGACGCCGACCACCAGCAGGGCCTGCTCGCGTCCGCCGAGCACCTGCTGGTTCTCGGGGAGCGCCACCGGCTGGCCGGCGATGCCGAGGTAGCCGCGCTTGAGGCTGCCGTGCTCGAGGACGGTCGCCGCGGTCTTCCAGGCGATCGACGCCGGAATGACGACGCCCGTACCGCGGATGGTAGTTGAGGTGGCGATTCCGATCAGGCCGCCAGCCGTGTCGAGAAAGGCGCCGCCGGCGAAGCCGTCGTGCATCGGCGCAGTGGTGCGGATCACCTGATCGATCGCCCTGCGCCGTCCGGTCGGCAGCGGTCCGCCGATGACGGACACCAGCCCCGCGCTCGCGGTGACCACGTTGCTCCAGGAGCGAGCCACAGCAAGGGCGAGATGACCGACCCGCGGCGCGACCGCGGACGGAGCGATCGCCGGCGTGCCGAGGCCCGGTACTCGCAACACGGCGAGGCTGGTGGTGGGATCCCATCCGGCCAGTTCGGCATCCAGGGTCTGGCCATCATCGCGCCGGACGTGCAGGCCATCCTCGCGCCCGAGCGCGCGCACGGTCGTCAGCACGACGTTGTCGGCGTAGACCAGCCCGCTCGCCGGACGCCGACGCCCTTGAACCTGGACGACGGAGGGTGAAGCGGCGGACACGGCGTCCGCGAGTTGATTCGAAAAGCTTGTGAGAAGGTCGTTGGACATGCGGCAATCGTGACAGAAGCGGCGACGGCATGAATCACCCAAACGGGCGGCTGGACGGTAAGATTCAGTCGTCAGTCGTCAGTCGTCAGTCGTCAGTCGTCAGTCACGCAGTCGTCAGTCTCCAGTCGTCAGTCATCCGTCTCCAGTCGGGAGGATTCATGCGCCGGGTTTCGATACTCGTTCTGACGCTGGCCCTGACGGCCTCGATTCGTGCGCAGGCGCCGGCGGTACCGGTGGTGTCGGCGAAGCCCGAGACGCCGTTCAAACTCGCCACCTTTGAGGTGGCCGGGAAGCCGCACGTCGGAGTCGTGCTGGGCGAACGCGTACTCGACATCGCCGGGGCGAGCGCCGATTTCTCCAGGCGTCTGCGGGCGCCTGTCGTCGCGATGCCGGGCAGCATGCGTGAGTTGATCGAAGACTACGCGCGCGTCTCGCCGCGCTTGTATCAACTTGCGAACTACTACACCGCTGCCAGGCTCGGCGGCGCGCCGTTCGCATTCGACCTTCATCAGGTCGTGATCAACGCGCCGATCAAGTATCCCTACAACCTGCTGGCAATCGCCGCCAACTACAAGCTGCACGCCGGTGAGATGTTCGCGCCCGGCAGTCCACAGCAGAAGGCCGCGAACGAGGCCGACCAGAACCGCGAAGACCCGGTGTTCTTCGCCAAGTCGCCGCGCTCGTGCATCATCGATCCCGACGAGTCCTACACGATTACTCCCGGCCGCAACATCGACTGGGAAGGCGAGCTCGCGATCGTAATCGGCAGGACGGCGTTCAAAGTCGACGAGACGCAGGCGCACGATTACGTGTTCGGCTACAGCATCATGTACGACCTCAGCGACCGTGGTGGTACCGGCCGCCGGCCGCTGACCGGGATGTTTGCGAGCCCGAACTGGTTCGCCGGGAAGAGCGGCGATCGCTCGGCGCCATTCGGGCCGTTCATCGTGCCGAAGGAGTTCGTCGCCGACCCGGCCTCCTTCCACATCGTCACCAAAGTCAACGGCGTGATGAAGCAGGACGGCGACACCAGGAACTTCATCTGGGACGAGGCGCACATGCTGCGCTACCTGACGTCGATCCTGACGCTTTACCCTGGCGACGTGATCTCGAGCGGAACGCCCGATGGGGTTGGCGCGGGCCGCAAGCCGCCCGAATTTCTCAAGCCCGGCGACGTCGTCACGATTGAGATCGATGGCATCGGGACCTTGCGAACGCCGATGAGAGGGGTCACGCCGTGAGCAAGCGGCTCTCGCGGTGCATCGACCTGGGGCGGGCCTTTCGCTCGCGGATTGTGGCGGGGGCCTTTCGCCCGAGAGATGTGGCGCGGGCCTTTCAGGCCCGCGTTGGCGGCCCTGAAAGGGCCGCCCTACTTGCGATCTTCACGGCCGTCGCCGCGATTTACCCGACTGCGCAACCGCTGCCGCCAGACACGATTCTCGTGAACGGCCACGTCATCACCGTCGACGCACAGTTTTCGATCGCCGAAGCCGTCGCAATCGCCGGCGGCCGGTTCACCGCCGTCGGAACCAGCCGCGCGATCCATGCTCTCGCAGGACCGCAGACGAGGGTGATCGATCTGCACGGTCAGACCGTCATCCCGGGACTGGCTGACGGCCATCTGCACGATGCCGGTGGCGGCCCGGGCGTTGATCTGTCGGATGCGCGCTCGCTCGCCGACGTGCTTCGTGCGATCGGGGCGCGTGTCAGACAGAGCCAACCCGGCGACGTCATCGTCACCAACAGCGACTGGCACGAGGCGCAGCTGGCCGAGCATCGCCTGCCCTATCGGGCCGACCTCGACTCCGTGGCGCCGAACAACCCGGTCGTCGCCGTCCGCGGCGGCCACGAGTACATCCTGAACTCGGCGGCGTTGAGGAAATGGAACATCACGAAGGAAACGCCGCAGCAAGCCGGAGGGCGCATCACGCGAGGTTCCGACGGCGAACTGAACGGCGAGCTGATCGATCGCGCGAAGGCGCTGGTGCAGCTTCCGCCAGGACCGGCGCTCACGATCGACGCACTGCAGGAGCAGCACAGGAAGCTGAATGCCGCAGGCCTGACGAGCATCCGCTATCCGGGTGCCTCGGTGGAGCAATATCGACTCCTGCAGCAGATGGAGCAGCGGGGACTCCTGACGATTCGGGTGAACCAGTTGCTTCGCTTCAACGCCGCAGACAGCGCGGCGAAAATCCGCGAGGCCGTCACCGCATCCAGAATCAAGCCGGATGAGGGCGATGAGTGGGTGCGAATCGGCGGCATGAAGCTCGGTGTGGACGGTGGATTCGAGGGCGGATGGATGCGCGAACCCTACGCCGAGCCTTGGGGTGAAGGTGGCACTTTTCGCGGCGTCAACACCATGAAGCAGACGCCGTATACCGATGTGGTCAAGGAACTGAATCGCCTCGGCTGGCGCGTCGCCACCCACGCGGTCGGCGATGCGGCCATCGACGAGGTGCTCGCGGCGTATGAGGCTGCGAATGCCGAGCACTCCATCCGCGGCAAGCGCTGGGTGCTCGAGCACGGCTTCATTCCCGATGCGGATCAGTTTCCGCGGATGAAGGCGCTCGATCTCATCGTGTCCGCGCAGGATCATCTCTACCTGGCCGGGCCGAGCCTGGTCAGCTACTGGGGACCGGTGCGGGCGGCGCGAACGACGCCGCTGCGCGATTATCTCGACCGCGGATTCGTGGTTGCGGGCGGGACCGATTCCTCAGTGGTGCCGTATCCACCGCTGTGGGTGATCTACCACTTCGTGTCGCGCGACACGATCAGCGGAGGCGTGCTCGGCGCCGATCAACGAATCAGCCGCAAAGAAGCGCTCCAGCTCGAAACCATCAACAACGCGTACCTCACATTCGAGGAGCGAACCAAAGGCTCGATCGAACCAGGCAAGCTCGCCGATCTCGTGGTCCTTCCCGACGACGTTCTCACGGTTCCCGCCAAACAGATCGAACAGATGCACGTCGCGATGACGATGGTCGGCGGCAACGTCGTCTATCGCAGACCGTAAAGCCTTACGTTCGAAGTAACGGTGAACTGCCCGCGCCCTATTGTTCTCAGCAGGTTACGGCTGGTCCGGACCTTGCTCATGGAGGCACATCGTGATCCGACACTCATACTCGACCGCTACAGCTCTGTTCCTGACACTCATGCTTGCCGGCGCGAAGACCGTGCACGCACAGCCTCCCGAACCGCCGCCGCCGGCCGCAGACGCGGTCGCGACACCATCGGCAGGCGACGACATGGCGGCGCTGGCCGATGACGACGATGACGCCAAGCTGCGTCCGCTGGAACCGGACTACAGCCTGGTCAATCTGCCGACCACGCTGCCGCTGCCACGGCACGCCGGCAACTTTCACCTGACGCATCGTTTCAACGAGAACCTGGCACAGGACAGCTTCGAGACGCAGCTGTCGAATCTGTTCGGCCTCGACGAGGGCGCCACGATCGACTTCGAATATCGGTTCGGCCTCTTCAAGCACGTGGAGCTGATCGCCTCGCGGACCAACGTCGATCGCACCATCTCGCTTGGCACCAAGATCGACGCGTTCCAGCAGACCGATTCGATGCCGCTCGGCATCTCCGCAGTCGTCAACGTCGAGGGCGGCAACAATTTCAGCGAGCGTTACGCGCCGGCGTTCGGCGCGGTGGTTTCGCGGACGGTGGCGTCGCGGCTGGCGTTGTACGCGACGCCGATCTTCGTCCACAACACGCTGCCGGACGTGGGAGACGTGCGGAACACGTTCTACGTGGGCATGGGCACCCGTGTCCGTATCCGGCCGTCACTCTACATCGTGGTGGAAGGCTCGCCGCGTGTGGCCGGCTACACGCCCCGCAACGCCGAGTTCGCGTTCTCGCTCGAGACGCGTGTGGGCGCCCACGTCTTTGCGATTACGTTCGCCAATTCGTCCGCGGTCACCTACGGGCAGCTCGCGCGCGGCGGTAATCCCGACAGTCTGTATCTCGGGTTCAATCTCTCCCGCAAGTTCTTCTGATCGAAGGAGGCTGCTGATGAAAAGTATGTCCGTTCTCGCTGTTGTCTTCGCGCTGTGCGCCGCAGGATGCGGTTCGTCTTCGTCATCCACGAGTCCGACCAACGGTGCGCCGACTTTCACGGCGACGCTGTCGCCCGCAAATGAAACGCCGCCGATTACCAACGCCGAATCTGTCGGCTCAGGGACGGCGACGATGGTGTTCAACGTGACGAAGGATGCCTCGGGGAACATCTCGACCGCGAGCGTGGACTTCACCGCCAGCATGTTCGGATTTCCGTCCACCACCGTTGTGACGATCGCGCACATTCACCAGGGTGCCTTCGGCGTCGGGCCAGGCGCGGTGGTGGTGCCGGCCGTGGCCAAGGCTGGGACGATTGCGCTCACCAATGGCTCTGGCACCTTCACGGCGACTCAATCGGGCGTCGACCCTGCGCTTGCGCAGACCATCATCAACAACCCCTCCAATTACTACTTCAACATTCACACGTCGTTGAATCCCGGCGGGGTAATGCGCGGGCAGCTGGTTAAAGTGCAGTAGACCGCCATTTCGGACGTAGGGGCCGAGCTTTCTCCGGCCGTCACGGCGGAGCAAGCTCCCCCCTACGTATATCCTCACACCCTCTCGCGGCCTATCATGGCCGAATGAACACGCAATGCGTCATCGCCGGCGGCGGACCAGCCGGGATGATGCTCGGGTTTCTGCTTGCCAGGGCCGGTGTGCAGACGGTCGTGCTCGAAAAGCACGCTGACTTCCTGCGCGATTTCCGCGGCGACACCGTCCATCCGTCCACGATGGAAGTGCTCTACGAGCTCGGCATCGTCGACGAATTCCTCAAGCGGCCCCACACGGAACTGCGCGAGCTGCGAGGCAGCGTCGCCGGCGAGACGGTGACGATCGCCGACTTCAGTCACGTCCCGACCCACTGCAAGTTCATCGCGCTGATGCCGCAGTGGGACTTCCTCGATTTTCTCGCCGAACAGGCGCGCGCCTTACCGGCATTTGAACTCCGGCGACAGGCCGAAGTCGTCGATCTGATTCAGAACGGCGATCGAATCGCAGGCGTCATCGTCCAGACGGCAAGCGGGCGGGAGGAAATTCGCGCGAACCTCGTGGTCGGCGCGGACGGCCGGCATTCCATCGTGCGCGAACGGGCGGGACTCCTCAGCGAGGATTTCGGCGCGCCGATGGACGTGCTCTGGATGCGCGTGTCGAAGCGTCCAGGCGATCCGCCACAGGCCCTCGGTAACATCGCCAACGGTTACATCATGGTGTTGCTCGACCGCGGCGACTACTGGCAGTGCGCTTACGTCATCCCCAAGGGCGGCATCGAGGAGGTCAAGGCGCGAGGCCTCGAAGCTTTCCGCGCGACGCTGGTCTCAATCGCGCCGTTCATGCGTGATCGCGTGGACGAGCTGAAGGTCTGGGACGACATCAAGCTGCTGACCGTGGTCGTCGATCGTTTGCGCTCGTGGCACCGACCGGGACTGTTGTGCATCGGCGACGCGGCGCATGCGATGTCGCCGATTGGGGGCGTCGGAATCAACCTGGCGATTCAGGACGCGGTGGCGACCGCCAACGCGCTGGCCGACCCGCTGCAATGCGGACGCTGCTCAGAAGAGGATTTGGCGAGGATTCAGAAGAGGCGCGAGCTGCCGACGCGCTGGACTCAGGCCGCCCAGCTCGCCGTGCAGAATCGTTTTCTCGGCCCTGCCCTGAAAGGAAAAGGGCCGCAGCAACTCCCGTTCGTATTGAAGCTGCTGCGGCGGTTCCCGATGCTCCGCCGTATACCGGCGCGGCTGGTCGGGGTCGGGGTGCGACCGGAACATGTCCAGTCGTCAGTCTTCAGTCGTCAGTCACCAGTCACCGGTCGTCAGTCAACTCGCGACTGAGGACTGATGACTAGTGACTGACGGCTGTCTACCGTTGCAGGTCGCCCTGGTATGGGATGATCTGCCCGGCCTGCACATTCACGTCGAAGCTCGAGGTCTGGTAGCCGTTCGCCACGATCTCGATGTGGTGCTGGCCCGCCGCCAGCGTCATCGGCTGCTTGCTGCCGTCGAAGTCGCTGGCATGGCCGGCATAGTTGCCGTCCACGTAGACGTCAGCCTCGTACGGCGTCACCTGGAAACTGATGCCGCCGTAGCTCGACCCGGGATTCACGACTACGGTCTGCGGTTGCGCGTAGCCGTAGACCGGAACCGGGTACGGATAGGCGTAGCTGTACGGCACTGGATAGCCTGCCCAGAACCCGAAGCCGATCGAGAGATGCGGCCTGAACACATACCCGGGACCGTAGTATCGTGGCGCGTAGTATCCGTAGCCGTAGGCGTGCGGCGCGTAGTACCGCGGCGCGTATGGCGCGTAGTGGTAATTGGGCGCGTAGCGATAGTTCGGCGCGTTGTGATACGACCCGTTGTTGTAGTTCGGCGCGTAGCGCGGCGCAACGGCTCCGCGCGGGACGGCCTGACCAACAACCGCGTTGTTTTGTCCGTTGTAGCGCGGCGCGTATCCCTGTGCGCGGCCAGCACCGGGCGCGGCACCTTGCGGACGCGGCGCCGGAGCTGCCTGGGCGTGCGGCTGCGCTTGCCCTCGGGCTTGGGGAGCGGAGGCCCCGCGACGGCCTTCTGGATGGCCATGCTGCTGACCGGCGAAAGCTGGAACGGCCATCAGTGTGGCGGCGGCGAGCAGTGTTGCTGGGACGATGTGTTGGAGCCTCATAATGTTTGCGTTAATTGCATTTGGCTTGCCATCGCAGGATGGCAATTTTGCCAATGTTTTTGACGATTATCGATCCGCTCGATCGCCTCGGCGGGTGAGTGCAGCATTTTGAGGACGATCGCGCAATCCAGGTCTTCTATAATTTCGCGTGAAAGGAATCCTGTCGTGATTCTCAAGAGTATCGTTCGGGCCGTCGGGCTGGCCGCGCTGACATCACTTCCTCTGGCGGCTCAGCAGTCCGCGAGTCCGGCGCGCGTCATCACCGCCGATGACTACGCGCACGCCGAGAAGTTCATGACCTATAACACCGCCCCTCTTGTACTGCGAGGCGGAGTGCGGCCGGTCTGGATTCCAACGACGGCGGCCGAGCCGACCGAGCGGTTCTGGTATCGCGTCACGACCGAACGTGGACCTGAAGCGGTGCTGGTCAACGCCGCGACAGGCACGCAGGCGCCCTGCGACCTGCCCGCGTGCGCGGAAGCGCTGCGCAACACCGGCGGGGGCCGTGGCGGCGCACCGGCGCGGTCGGCGGACGTGAAGTCGCCGGACGGGAAGCGCACCGCGTTCGTCCGCAACTGGAATCTGTGGGTGCGCGACCTCGCCAGCGGAAAGGAAACCCAGCTCACCAAGGACGGCGTGAAAGACTTCGGCTACGCCACTGACAACGCCGGCTGGACGACGAGCGACCGCGCGATCCTCTTGTGGTCGCCCGACTCGAAGAAAATCGCGACCTTCCAACAGGACCAGCGCGGCGTCGGCGAGATGTATCTGGTCGACACGAAGGTCGGTCACCCGACGCTCCAGGCGTGGAAGTACCCGCTGCCCGGCGACCCCGTGATCACGATGATCCAGCGTGTCGTCATCGACGTGGACAGCGGAAAGATCGTTCGCCTCCAGCTTCCGCCCGATCAGCATCGCTCGACCCTGTGCGACGACGTGTCGTGCCGCGGGGAGTGGGACGATGTGCAGTGGGGCCCGGACGGCTCGAAGCTCGCGTTCGTTTCGACCTCGCGCGACCACAAGCACGAGCAGCTGCGGCAGGCCGACCCGAGTTCGGGGGCGGTTCGCGACGTGCTCGAGGAAAAGGGCGAGACGTTCCTCGAATCAGGTAACGGTCGGGTGAGCTGGAAGTTCCTGCCCGGCTCGAACGAAGTGGTCTGGTTTTCCGAACGCGACAACTGGGGCCAGCTGTACCTCCACGATCTGCAGACCGGACGCGAGAAGCACCAGATCACCACCGGCGACGGCAACGTCACCCAGCTGCTTCGTGTGGACGAGAAAAACCGTGTGCTCTATTTCACGGCCGTCGGCCGCGAGAAGGGGCGCGACCCCTACTTCCGGCACTTCTACCGCATCGGCATGGACGGCAAGAACCTTCAACTGCTGACGCCGGCGGACGCGGATCACGACGTGTCGCTCTCGCCGTCGGGCAAGTTCTTCGTGGACAGTTACTCGAAACCTGATGTGCCGCCGGTCACCGAGCTGCGCGACAGCGACGGCCGCCTGATTGTGACGCTCGAAAAGGCCGACATCTCGCGGCTGATCGCGGCGGGTTGGAAGCCGCCGGTGCCGGTGACGGTAAAGGCGCGCGACGGCGTTACCGATCTCTACGGCCTGATGTACACGCCGACCAGCCTCGATCCCGCGAAGAAGTACCCGATCGTCAACCACATCTATCCCGGTCCGCAGACCGGCAGCGTCGGCGGCCGCACCTTCGCCGCGTCACGCGGCGATGCCCAGGCGTTAGCCGAACTCGGCTTCATCGTCGTCGAAATCGACGGCATGGGCACGCCGTGGCGCTCCAAGCAGTTTCATCAGGCCTACTACGGCGATATGGGGGATAACACGCTGGCGGATCAGGTGACCGCCATGAAGCAACTGGCGGAGAAATATCCATACATCGACCTCGATCGCGCCGGCATTTATGGGCACTCCGGCGGCGGGTATGCGACGGCCGACGCCATGTTCCGCTATCCCGATTTCTTCAAGGTGGGGATTTCGGAGGCTGGCAACCACGACAACCGCGTCTACGAAGACGATTGGGCCGAGAAGTGGCAGGGGCTGCTGCAGACCAAGGGTGACGGCACCACCAACTACGACAACCAGGCGAATCAGCTCGTGGCCAAAAATCTGAAAGGCAAGCTGTTGCTGGCGCACGGCACGATGGACAGCAACGTTCCGCCGTACAACACGCTTCTCGTCGTTGACGAGCTCATCAAGGCAAACAAGGACTTCGATCTGCTGATGTTGCCGAATCGCAATCACGGTTTCGGCAACGAGCCTTACATGGTTCGTCGGCGGTGGGATTACTTCGTGAAGTATCTGCTCGACGCCGAGCCGCCGCACGAGTACCAGATGCACGCGCCGGCAGAAACACGCACACCCACAGCGAACTAGACAGCACACGCTAAAGCCTTCGCGCTACAGGTCGTAGCGCGAGGCTTCAGCCGCGCGATCGGTCACACCACCGTCTCGCGACCCGAGATCAATCCCACCACAAACAGCACGATTGCAACCACGAGCAATACGTGCACAAACGCGCCGATCGTGTAGGTGCCGACGACGCCAAGCAGCCACGCAATCAGTAGCAGCACGGCAAGTGTGTAAAGCATCACCAACCTCCGCTTGCGGGACGCTGCAAGGAACGGTGCCTCAGCCTTACGGATTCGTCGTCCACCGTACGGACTTGTAACCGCGACCCGGCTCCATACACCTTCATTAGTCGATCGCGCGGCTCTAACGTGCACGCTGTGAACGAGTTGCCGTTCCCTGACAGGAATGGCACCAACGGCACGGTTCGCGCATTTCAGCAGGTCGTCCGTTTCAATCGAGGGTCACTCATGGAACCAGCGCGCGCCACAAGTCCCCAGCCTACGGCGGTCGTCTTCCACGACGGTCTCGGCGAACGGCGTCGAGTCAGCGATACGACGGTCAGCGACACGCTCGAACTCCTGTGTCTGCGCCGCGAACTGACGTCGATTCCGTCGTTCGAGTTTGCGCTGCGCGAACGTGCCAGCCGGCTCGCGAATTTTCGCCACACCTACTTCGCCCGGGTAAAAAGCGTCGAGCGGCTGAGCGATGCCACCGCCACGCTGGCGATCGCGTCCGAGTCCACGCGCGGCATCCGGCTGTCGAATCTGCTGACGCCGACGCCGCAGCGGCCGGTCGCGGTAGACATCAACGCCTCGCTGCACCTCATCCGCCAACTCGTTTCCGCCGTCGCCATGCTGCATGAGAGCGGCGGCGATCTGGCGCACGGCGCGATTGGGCCCGAACGCATCATCGTCACGCCCAACGCCAGGGTCGTGATCGCGGAATACGTGCTCGGCGCCGCGCTCGAGCAGCTGCGCTGGTCGCCGGAACGCTACTGGCGGGAGCTTCGCGTCGCTCTGCCGCCATCGGACGAAACCCCGCGTTTCGATCAGCGAACCGACGTCACGCAGATCGGCGTCGTCGGGCTGTCGCTGATCCTGGGCCGCCTTCTCACCGAGAACGAATATCCGTCCGCGATCCATGCAGCGCTCTCGTCAGCCTGGGCGATCTCGTCGCGAGGCGGCCTCGAACCGTTGCCCCCCGGGTTGCGCTCGTGGCTCGGCCGCGCGCTGCAGCTCGATCCACGTCATTCGTTCGCGACGGCGCTCGAAGCTCGCGCCGAACTGGATCGCGTGCTGTCGGGCGAGGACGAAGAATCGGATGGCGACACTGACGTGACGGTCGAGGCACCGTCGAGCGTGTCGGTCAGCGGGAGCGTCGCGCAGCCGGCGATCCACGACGACCCGGCGCCGGAACCGCTGGTCGAAGAGGAGCGGGACGAGGAGCAGCCCGCAGTCTCTTTCACCAATTATCAGGAAGAGAGCGACGAAGAGGAACGCTACACGACCAGCCTCCACCAGGGGACGGCGGCAGACGATTCAGTCGAACTGACCACTCACGAGGAAGTCTCGTCGGACCACGATCTCGATCTGTCTCCGGTCCCGACGTATACGTCCTCTTCTCACAGTGACCACGATCCGTCCCCGGCGTTCGAGACCTCGTTCTCGAGCCTCGCTGAGGAAGTACCTGGCACCAGTCGCGGCCCCCCAGGTATCGCCGTCGCCATCGTCGAGCTGGGCGAGCGTTTCTTCGAAACCCTCGAGCGACATCGAGTCCGATCACCTTGCGTCGACGCTGGGATTCGTCGCCGCGGAGCTGACGCCTTCGTCCGTCAAATGGCAGACGACGGCCAGTGTTGCCACGCCGGCGGCGGTCCCACCGGCAGCATTTACACCCGTGACGCCGACGCCGATTGCGTCGACACCGGTCGTACCGACGCCGGTTTCGCCGACGCCGGTCATGTCGACGCCGGTCGTACCGACGCCGGTCATGGCGACGCTGGCGGCCACACCGGGACCGGTCACGCCGGCACCGGTGCCTGTGACGGCTCAGACATTCACACCAGCACCGCCGATCGTCTCGTTGCCACCGGTTGCTGCGGCCGTACCGGCGACGCCGTCGCCGCGCGTGCCATTGCCGCCGTCACTGCCCGCCATCGAACCCTTCGAGTTCAAGGCGGAGCCGGAGCGTCCCATGGCTATGTCACAAGTCGCTACTCGCCGCACGGGCTTTTTCGCCACGGTGGCTATCGGTGTACTCGTGGTCTCGGTGGGTGCCGTGTTCGGTGCACGCCGCTACTTCTCGGCCGCCGCCGCGCCCGCTCCCACGGGTCAGTTGAGCATTTCCAGCACGCCGTCCGGCGCCGCTGTCGTCGTCGACGGGGCCTCGAAAGGTCTGACGCCGGTCGTGCTCACGTTGACGCCGGGCGCGCATCTTGTCGAACTGCGCGGCGCAGGGGAGCCGCGCACGCTGCCGATCACGATGACGGCTGGTGCCCAGATGTCGCAATACGTCGAGCTGCCGGGCGGCGTCGCGCCGAAACTCGGTCAGCTGCAGGTGCGAACCGAGCCCGCCGGTGCGCAGGTGAACGTGGACGGCGTTGCGCGCGGACGTTCGCCGGTGCTGGTAGGTGATCTCGCGCCTGGTCAGCACAACGTCATCGTCGAGAGCGAACTGGGCACCGTGCGTCAGACCGTCGCGGTCGAAGCAGGCTCGACGGCGGCGCTGGTCGTGCCGCTTGGCGCTCCCGAAGGTGGGGCCCCGGTATCCGGTTGGATTTCGGTGGCTGCACCTGTCGATCTGCAGATCTTCGAAAACAAGCGGCTGCTCGGCACCAGTCAGAGCGATCGCATCATGGTGGCCGCGGGCCGTCACGACATCGAGATCGTGAACGAACCGCTCGGCTACCGCGTGGTCCGGACGATCCAGGTCGCGCCGGGCAAGGTGGCGCCGATCAAACTCGAGTGGCCGAACGGCACGGTCGCGTTGAACGCGGTGCCGTGGGCCGAAGTGTGGATTGACGGCAACAAGGTCGGCGAGACACCCATCGGCAACCTGTCGCTGCCGATTGGCCCGCACGAAGTCGTGTTCCGCCACCCTGACCTTGGCGAGCAGCGCCACGTCACCACTGTTTCCGCGACCACGCCCGCCCGTCTGTCCGTCGATCTGAGGAGGAAGCCATGACCGCCGCAGTTTTAGCGCTGTCCATGTTCGTGATGGGCCAGCAGTCGCTGGCCTCAGCGCGCGATCTCTACGCCTCGGCTGCGTATGAAGATGCGCTCGACATGCTGAACCGCATGGGACCCAACAACCGCGCCGCCGAGGAAGTCCGCGCCATCGAGCAGTACCGCGCCTTCTGTCTGCTCGCGCTCGGCCGGAACACCGAGGCCGAACGGGCGATCGAAGCCGTCGTCACCGGCGAGCCGACCTACCAGCCGGCCAACGAAGTGTCGCCTCGCGTGCGCGCCGCGTTCAGCGACGTGCGCAAACGGATGCTGCCGTCGATCATCCAGCAGGAGTACGTGCTGGCCAAGAGCGCATACGACCGGCACGAGTTCGCGGCGTCGGCCGCGGGATTCTCCCGAGTGCTCGACGTGATGGCGGACCCGGCCGCGGCCGCGGCCGTGAGCCAGCCGCCGCTGGCCGACCTGCGCACACTTGCCGCCGGCTTCCGCGATCTGAGCATTGCCGCCGCCACGCCGCCGCCGCTCCCGCCGTCCGTGGCGATGGCGCCGGCCGTCGCTACGCCCCCGCCGCCCCCGCCGGCACCGATGCCGCCGCGCGTCTATACGACGGTGGACAGCAACGTCATTCCGCCTGGCACGCTGGCTCAGCAGTTGCCGCCGTTCCAGGGTCTGCCCGTGCTGAGCCGCCAAGGCGTGATGGAGATCGTGATCGATGAAACGGGCGTCGTGGAGAGTGCGATCATGCGCCAGGGGGTCACGCCGTCTTATGACAACCAGGCGCTCGCGGCCACGAAAACGTGGCGCTATCGTCCGGCGATGCTTGATGGCGTGCCGGTGAAATACCGCAAGGCCATCTCGATCATGGTGAAGGGGACGGTGTCCTAGCGATTGGTGCGAGGTGCGGGGTGCGGGTGCGAGGTGCGCTGGTTCTCAGCAGGCAGGCGGCTGAAAAAGTGACAGATCGGCAGGCGGTTGCCCTATTTGTGGACCTTTCGTGCGATCATAGGGGTCTAAGTAGAAGTAAGGAGTGACCTCTATGGCTAAGCGTTCGACCTCGGGTATTGTTTGTCCTCGCTGCGGCGTGCCGAGCGCACGTGTCATCGGACGATCTGAAGCGCTTCCGGTGCTCTATCTCCGCTGCGACGACTGCGGACGCACCTCTGTTTCCCCCGAATAACCCGTCATCTTCCTTCAACCGGCCGCGTCAGGGGCACGACCCGCTGACCGGCCGGACGGTCTTCACCCGAAATTCCGGCAGCTGAAACGCATCCGGGTCCAGAGTTGTCCACCGCGCCTGCGACGATGGCACGCGACGGGTCCATGTCGCCTGCCTGAGCAGCGACGTTCGGGGACGGCCGCAGTCCTCCGGCGATCACCAGTTTCTTCGGTGCGGGTACGCCGCCGACAATCTCCACGCGCTGTCCGAAGTATTTTTTCACGTCGGTTCCCGTCAGGTGATAGACCGGCTGACCGGCATCATCCGACAGCGAGAACTGACTCGGGGTCACGCCGGTTCGTCCGACGCATCCGCTCAGCGTGATCGGTTTGTCGTCAGCGCCTTTGGACGTGTCCTTGGCCGGAGGTGTTTGAGAGGCCGGGGGCGGCGTTTGGGTTTGCGCCAGGGAGAGCGTTCCACCACACAGAATTGCCATTGCCAGAGCGAGATGGATTCTCATGGCCGTAGCGTAGCGCAGATATGTGACACCCGCGAATCGATTCGGGTCCATCTGAAGGCGTAGCGTGTCCGCCTGAAGGCGGACACTGCAGGTGAGCTCGTCAGCGCATGGCCGACGTTGACGAGGCGACCGCCGCGCCGATCAGCTTCGCCTTGTCCACGCCCGCGCGCGGCTTGAACTTCTGTGTGCGCCCGCCGAAGCTGTCCGCGCCGTAGAGATTTCCTTCCGAGTCGATCGACATCTGATGCAGTTCCCAGAACTGGCCCGGGAATGTGCCGTAGGTGCCCCACGAGTACAGCAGCTTGCCGTTCATGTCGTACTCGAGCACTTTCGAGTTGGTGCCGTCGGCGACCCACACGTGCTGCTGGTCCGGGGCGATCAGGATGTCGTTGGCTTGCCTGAACCCAGGCCACAGATCGAGCAGCTTGCCGTTCTCATCGAAGATCTGGATACGGTGGTTGGTGCGATCGGCGACGTAGACGCGGCGATTCCTGTCCACGGCGATTCCGTGCACGCCACTGAACTGGCCTGGCGCGGTCCCCTTCGATCCCCACGCCATCAGGAACTTGCCGTTCTTGTCGAACTTCGCGATGCGCGCATTCTGCAATCCGTCAGCGACGAGCAGGCTGCTGTCCGGCAGCCACGCGATGTCCTGCGGCCGGCCGAAATGCGTGGCGTCCTCGCCGGCGACATCGGCGACGCCGAGCGTCAGCACCAGCTGCTTGCCGTCATTCGTGAACTCGTAAATCTGGTGACGCGCGTCGTTCACCACCCAGACGTGTTTCTCGGGATCGTGCGGGTTGATCCGGATTTTGTGAGGACCGCCGCCGCCTTCGAACAGCTTGTCCCACTGCGTCCACGACTCCACCAGCTTGCCGTCGCCGTCGACGACGACGATGCAGTTGCGCATCTCGGGTTTGGGTTCGGTGGCGCGCTGATTGAGCGAACCCCAGATGCCGTTGAAACCTCGCGGCAGCGTCTCGGGCAGTTTCAGCTCGCCGCGCGCGGCAATGAAGATCCTGTTTGGTGATTCGGCGAACACGCCAGGCTGCGAACCCCAGATGTACCCTTTCGGCGACCAGGTCGCGGGCCAGTTTTCGACCACGGCGTACGGCCCCGTCTCTTCTTCGCCGCCTTTCTCCTGAAGCAGCGCCGGCGCGGCGAGGAGTCCAACGGCAAAGACGGACGCGAGCGAGAGGGCAACTGTGCGCATCATCAACCTCGGCGAAAAAATGGTCGAGGTGGAGGGTAGCAGGACGCGTCCCTGGCCGCAAGCACGGCTGATCGCGATCGTGCGTTAAGATCGCGCGGTCAGGCCATGGAGAGCCCACGCCGCATCGGTCTTCGTTCGATCGTCGCCGCGCTGGTGCTCTCGATCCTGGCCCCGCTCGGCATCCTCTCGGTATTGAGCATCCAGCGCGCCTGGCGACGGCAGCTCGCCAACGTCCAGCAACAGAACGTCGCCACGGTCCGCGCGATTTCGGTCGCCGTCGATCAGGAAGTTGCCAACAGCGCCGCCGCGCTCGACGTCCTGGGCCGGCTGCACGCGCTCGACGTTCCGGACGTGACCGCGTTCGACAACCTTGCGGGGCGCCTGATTGTCGGGCGGCCTGACTGGTCGGCGATTATCCTGTCCGATCTCAGCGGCCGCGTGCTCGCCGGCGCGCCGACGATGGACAGCCATACTCCCTTGGGCGGCCAGCCGATGGATTGGGCCCGTCAGGTTGCCGCCAACGGCGGCACGGTCGTCTCGCCGATGTACGAGTTGAGCGGCGCGACCGGTCATTTCCTGATGGTCGGCATTCCGGTGATACGCGACGGCGTGGTGACCATGGCGCTCGGTGCGCGCGTGCGCTCTGAGAGCTTCAGCGCACTGCTTCGCCAGCAACAGGCGCCGCCGAACGGCGTAGTGGCGGTCGTTGACAGCGGGCATCGCCTGGTGGCGAGAAGTAAACAGGAGGACGCGTACATCGGGACGTCCGCGGGCAACGCGTTCGTCGAGATCACCAGCCGCCTCGCGGAGGGAAGCTGGACCACCGAAACCAAGGAAGGCGTGCCCGCGTATTCCGCGTTCAGTCGATCCCCGCGGACCGGACTGACGGTCGGTCTGGCCCTGCCGCGGGAAGAAGTCGATGGTCCGATCCGCCGCATCCTCTGGATCCTGGCGCTCTCGTGGATCGCGGTACTCAGCGTCGGCGCCGGTCTGGGCGTGCTGCTCGGTCACATCGTGATTCGTGCAATGAGCTCGGCCTCGCACGCCGCCAACGCGCTGGCTCGCGGTGAGCCGGTGGCGCCGACCTCGTCGAGGATCACCGAGATCGACGATCTCTCGACCGGAATCCGTCAGGCGGCGGTCACGCTCGCGGCGCGCAATCGCGAGCGCGACGAAGCGAGCCGGCTCAAGGACGAATTCCTGATGACGGTGTCTCACGAGTTGCGGACACCGCTGACTGCGATCTACGGCTGGGCGCGGATGCTGGCCACCGGGCAGATTCGCGACGCGCAGCGGCCGCGGGCGATCGACGCGATCGAGCGGAATGCGGCGGCGTTGCAGCAGCTGGTCAACGATCTGCTCGACGTGTCGCGGGTCGTGTCGGGCAAGCTCCGGCTCGACGTCCAGTCGGTGACGCTGCCGGAGGTGGTGGCGTTCGCGATCGACGCGATCCGTCCGGCGGCGGACGCCAAGGACATCAGCGTCGTCACGACGGTGGGAGAGATGAACGTCGCGGTCTCAGGCGACTCGGGGCGCCTTCAGCAGGTGGTGTGGAACCTGCTGTCGAACGCGGTGCGATTCACGCCCGTCGACGGGCGCATCGATGTCGCGATCGAGTGCGTGCCCGAGGGGGTCGCCATCGTTGTGCGCGACTCGGGAACCGGCGTGCCACCCGAATTCCTGCCGCATGCCTTCGAGCGTTTTCGTCAGGGCGTGAGCGGCACCACGCGCGCGCACGGCGGCCTCGGACTCGGCCTGGCGATCGTCCGTCATCTGGTGGAGCTCCACGGCGGAACCGTCACGGTCGAGAACAACACGCCGGAGCCGGGCGCGACGTTTCGCGTCGTGTTGCCGGCGCGGCCGGCGACGCGCACGGTTCCCGAGCGGCAGCGCCTGCCCGATCCCCTGAAAGCGACCGGACGTGTCGCGGCGGGCCTCGACGGCCTCGGCATCCTGGTCGCGGACGATGACATCAACGCGCGCGAAATGCTGGCGGCGGTGCTCGAGAATGCGGGCGCCGACGTGAGGTCGGCCTCGTCGGCAGAGGATGCGCTGATGATGCTCGAAACCTGGGCGCCTGATGTGTTGCTGTCCGACATCGAGATGCCGGGTCAGGACGGCTACGTGCTGATGGGAAAGGTTCGCACGCAGTCGCCGGGGCGCAAGCGCATGATGGCGATTGCGCTGACCGCCCACGCCCGTCCCGAGGATCGGCTGCGGGCGCTCGACGCCGGCTTCCAGTGGCACCTGGCCAAGCCGATCGATCCGGCTGAACTGGTGTCCGTCATCGCCACGCTGTCGGCGGCGGCGACGGAAATCGACACGACCGTGTAGAAAAGAAAAGGGCCCGGGAGCTGTTCGCCCCCGAGCCCTTCACCGAAATGCCAATTGCTGATTTCAGATTTCTGATTTCAGATCTTCATTTCACACTTCTAACTTCAAAGTTCCAACTTCCGAAAGGTCAGTGCTGCGTCCGGGTCGCCGACTGCGGCAGGGCGAACGCGATGTACTCGCCCGAGTAGTTGCCGCCGCTGACCGCGACGATGATGTACTGACGGCCATCCATCATGTACGTCATCGGCGAGCCGCTCTGCGGCGCTGGCAACCAGACGGCGCCCATCTCCTTGCCGTTGGTCTTGTCATAGGCTCGGAGCATCGCGCCGCGCGGGTGCTGCGGCGTCGTGGTGACGCTCGGGTCGCCGGCGATGACCAGCGTCTTGGTGACGACGACGCCGACGTTGCCGGTCTGGCCCGTCTTCGGGATGTCGATCCCCCTCAGCAGCGGATGGTTGCGGACATTGTCCGGCGTGTCGCCGTGGGGCGTCGACCACATCAGCTCGCCCTTGTCCAGATTGATGCCGACGATCTGGCCGTAGGGCGGCTTCACGATCGACATGCCCTGGACCGTCGCGCCGAAGTTGCCGCCGGCGGGCGGTGCCGCACCGCGCCCAGCCGCCGGAGCGGCGGCGGGTGGCGGCGTTGGCGGAGCAGCGGGACGAGCCGGCCGCGGCGCGTCAGCCGCGTCGCCCTCGCCGCCGCCCGTGATCGGACGGAAGGTGGCGCCGGCCGTGCCCATCACGTAGTCGAGATCCGAGAAGTCCTTCGGTGGAGCGACGAGGCCAAGCGGCGCGATGCAGGCGTTGCACGCATGCGTGAAGAACGCGTGCATTTCCGGATCGTACGCCGAGCCGGGCCAGTTGACGCCACCGCTCAGGGTGCCTGACGTCAGCGCGCCGATCGGCCCTTCCGCCTTGCTCACGACCGGCGGCAGGAACACGGGACCGAGACGGAAGCGCTTGGATGCTTCGAGCCCCTGCGCCTTCAGCTCCGGCGTGAAGTCGATGAGGTCGCTCTCGAGTACGCCGTTGCGCGAGTACGCCGGCGGTTTCTCCGGGAACGGCTGCGTCGGCGACGTGCGCTCGCCGGGGACGTCGCTCTGCGGCACCGGCTTCTCCGTCATCGGCCATACCGGCACGCCGGTGACGCGGTCGAACACGTAGAGGATGCCCTGCTTGGTCGCCTGCGCGACGGCCTTGACCGGCTTGCCGTTGACGTTGATGTCCACGAGCAGCGGCGCGGCGGGCATGTCGTAGTCCCAAATCGGATGGTGCACGATCTGGTAGTGCCACTTCTTCTGGCCCGTCTTCAGATCGACGCACACCAGGCTGTCGCCGTACAGGTTGTTGCCAAGGCGATGACCGCCGTACAGGTCTGACGTCGGATCTTCGATCGGCAGGTAGACGAGCCCCAGTTCCTCGTCAACGGTGATCTGCGTCCACACGCCGGTGTTGCCGTTGTTGGCCCACGACTCCTTTTCCCAGGTATCGTTGCCGAACTCGCCCGGCTTGGGAATCGTGTTGAACGTCCACAACGTCTTGCCGGTGCGCACGTCGTACGCGCGGACCAGGCCCTTCGTGTTGTTGTGCGTCTTGACGGTCAGCCCTTCGCGGAACGACGACCCGACGAGGATCACGTCCTTGGCGATGGTCGGCGTCGAGTGCAGGCCGATTTCTCCGGTCTCCAGGTCGATCTGCTGACCCTTGCCGACGACGGCGCCGACCTTCATGTCGACGACGCCGGCGGTGCCGAAGCCGTTGATCGGTACACCGGTCTTGGCGTTGAGCGAGATCAGGCGGTAGCCGGTGGTCACGTAGATGACGCGGTCGTCGCCCTTGCCGTCGGTCCAGTAGGACAGGCCGCGGCCGGAGAGCTGGCGCGGCGCGTTGACGGCGCGCGCGCCTTCCTTTTCCGCGTGCACCCAGATCAGCTCACCGGTCTTGGCGTCGAGGGCTACCACCGAACGGCGGGTGCCGCCGGTGGCGTAGATCACGCCTTTGACCATCAGCGGCGTGCCTTCGAGCTTGAACTCAGGACGGGTGCCGAGGTTGTCGGTCTTGAACCGCCAGGCCACCTCGAGCTGATTGAAGTTGGCGCCGTTGATCTGATCGAGCGGCGAGTAACGCGAGCCTCGGACGTCGGCCGTGTAGTACGGCCACTCGCCATTCTTCGTGCTCGGAAAGCCAGGCGCCTGGCCCGACAGTTTTGCGGTCACCTGGGGGCTGACCGCCATCAGTCCGACTGCGCCGGCGATGGAAACCGCCGCGAAGACGCGACGTTTGGTTGTGCGTGTCATTGTGCTCTTTTCTCTTTTCCCTGAAAGAAACGACTTACTGCTGCCCGTTGCTGGTCGATCGCCCCGAGTTCGGCAGGGCGAACGCGATGTATTCACCTGAATAAATGCCGCCGCTCACGGCGACCACAATGTACTGCTTTCCGTCGGCCATGTAGGTCATCGGCGAGCCACTCTGCGCTGCGGGCATCCACACCGCGCCGAGTTCCGTCCCGTTGTTCTTGTCGTAGGCGCGCAGCATCGCGCCGCGGGCGCGTCCCGGCGGCGCGGTCACCTGCGGATCGCCGAGCACCACCAGCGTCTTGGTCACCATCAATCCGACGCTGCCGTTCTGTCCGGTCTTCGGGATGGTCATGCCCTGAAGCGCGGGATTGTTCCGGACGTTGTCCGGCGTGTCGCCGTGCGGCACCTGGAACTTCAGCTCGCCCTTGTCGAGATCGATCGCCGACAGCACGCCGTACGGCGGCTTCACGATCGGGAGGCCGTCAACCTGCAGTCCGCCACCGCCACCGGCTGGCGGCGCCGCTGCCGGTGCGGCCGCGTCAGGTGCGGCCGCGCCGCGGCCACGTCCACCGCGTCCAGCCGCGGCGGCGTCACCACCCGCAGCCGGCGGTGCACCCGCCCGCGCGCCGCGCGCGGCGAGCGGTGAATCGGCAGCGCTGCCGAAGCCCGGCCCGAGCGCCTCGCGGAACTCGGTGCCTTCGACTCCCGACACGTACCGCATGTCGGACGCGAAGGTTTTCGGCGTCTCGCGCAGCGACAAGCCGCTCACGAACGCCGTCGCCGCCTGCGCGTAGACCGTGTGCGTTTCCGGATCGGCGCCGGCGCCCGGCCAGTTGGTGCCGCCGCTCGCGTTGCCGACGTTGATCGCGCCGCGAAGACCGCCGGTCGTGTGACCGAGCAGCGGCGGATTGAACATGCCGGAGACGCGGTAGTTCTTGAGGTTTTCGATCGCCTGGGCGCGCATCGCGGGCGTGAAGTCGATCAGGTCGTCCGGCACCTTCAGAAACGGACGGCCGTACGCCGGCGGCTTGGTCGGGAACGGCTGCGTCGGCGACGTCTTCTCGCCGGGGACGTCGGACTGCTGCACCGGACGCTCTTCAATCGGCCACAGCGGTTCACCGGTCAGGCGGTTGAACACATAGAGAAACGACTGTTTGCTCGGGACCGCCACGGCCTTGATCAACTTGCCGTTGACGTTGGCGTCGAGCAGGATCGGCGCGGACGACATGTCGTAGTCCCAGATCGGGTGATGCACAACCTGGAAGTGCCACTTGCGCACGCCGGTCTTGAGATCGACGCAGACGATGCTGTCGCCGAACAGGTTGTTGCCGGGCCGATGACCGCCGTAATAGTCGGAGGTCGGATCTTCGACCGGCAGGTAAGCAAGACCCGCTTCTTCGTCCACCGTGATCTGCGACCAGACGCCGGTGTTGCCGTTGATCGCCCACGATTCGCTCTCCCATGTGTCGTTGCCGAACTCACCCGGACGTGGAATCGTGTTGAACGTCCACAGCAGCTTGCCGGTGCGCGCATCGAACGCGCGGACCAGACCCTTGGTGTTGTTGTGGGTCGCAACCGTCATGCCTTCTTTGAAGGACGAACCGATCAGCACCGTGTTGCCGACGACGGTCGGCGTCGAGTGGAGGCCGATTTCACCGGTCTCGAGTTCGATCTGCTGACCCTTGCCGAACATCGCGCCCTTCTTCAGGTCGACGACGCCGGATTCGCCGAAGGACGGCACCATCGAGCCGTTCTTGGCGTTGAGCGCGATCAGCCGGTAGCCGGTCGTCACGTAGAGAATGCGATCGTCGCCTTTGCCATCACTCCAGAACGACACGCCGCGGCCGGACAGCTGGCGCGGCGCAATCGCGGCGCGATTCCCCTCGCGGTAACTGTGCGTCCAGATCAACTCACCGGTGCGTCCGTCGAGCGCCACCACCGACCGCCGCGTGCCCGCGGTGGTGTAGAGGACGCCCTTGATCGCCAGCGGCGTGCCTTCGAGCTTGTACTCGGGACGCGTGCCGAGGTTGTCGGTCTTGAATCGCCACGCGACTTCGAGCTGGTTGAAATTCGCGCCGGTGATCTGGTCGAGCGGCGAGTATTTCGTCCCCCGCATGTCGGCCGTGTAGTGTGTCCAGTCGCCGTTCTTCGTACTCGGCTGGCCGGCCGGTTGACCGCCAAGCTTCAGTCCTACCAGCAGGACCAGCGCGATCACCGCCGCCATGGACCGACAAGCTGCTCGCATCATGTAAGCTCCCAAAAATGTAGAAGGGACGTAAATGTAGTGGTACGTCGGAGAGAATATATGCCGAAAGCCGCCGCTTCAAGTGAAATTCGGGCCATACTTCCAGCCAGGAGCCCAGCATGCCGTCGACGGTTCTGGTGGTGGACGACGACCCCAATCTGGTCAGGCTGATGACGAGATTCCTGAGCCTGGAAGGGTTCGCGCCGGTGCCAGCCGCCAATGGCCAGGAGGCCCTGACCTACCTGAGGACCGGCGGCGGCGCTCGCGTGATCCTGCTCGATCTGCGGATGCCGGTGATGGATGGCTGGACGTTTCGCCGCGAGCAGCGCGCCGACCCTGCGCTGGCGGGCATCCCGATCGTCATCCTGTCCGGTGTGGACGCCGATCAAATCGGCGACCTGCACCCCGCGGCCGCCTTCAACAAGCCGGTCAACCTTCCGGATGTGCTCGGCGCCGTGCGCCGCCTGTGCGAGAACCCGTCCTGAGCAAGCACCGCAACTCGACTCGAGGGAGACGACAAAAGATGATGACCGGATACCGAATCGGAATCGCATCGGCGCTGGCCCTGGTGGCGCTCTCGGCGGCACCCGCTGCCGGTCAGGCTCTGGGTGGCGCCGACAAGGCCCGTCCGGTCGCCGGCGACCCGGGAATTTCGTCGATGGTCGTCATGGACCGTCCGGATTTTCGGGTGCTGCGCGATTACGCCGAACCCGGCGCAACCCGCCGCGTGCACTCACACGACGATGCGACGTACCACGTGTTCGTCCTGGTGAGTGGCCAGCTGCTGCTGACGATCGAGGATCAAACCGCGGTCGAGGTCACGGCGGGCCAGGTGCTCGACCTCAAGGGCGGCGCGAAGCACACCTTCAAAAATACCGGCAGCGTCGTAGCGACGATTGTCGAGGTGTTTGGGAAGGCCAAAGCGGGCGGAGACGATCAAAACGACCGCGATGCGTCTGTTGGACGGGCCATCGCCGAGGCGTTCGCGCGACCCTGAGGCCGCAGAGTGTCCGCCTTCAGGCGGACCTGGACGCCCACGCGCCGCCTGCCGGCATCATCGCGCCGTGATCGTCTTCCTCGGCGATTACGGTCGGGCCGTCGCCGTCTGGTGAGCCGGTTCCAGGCGACGAGTCGGAGTGGGCGGGTGCGAACAGACAGACGCCCGGCGTATTGCCGAGCAGCAGGATACCGCCGACGTAGTAAACGGCCATCGAAACGGCGACTGGCAGCCAGAACCTTCCGAGCGCAATAAAGGAAATCAGACCGAGAACGGCGATCACCCCGAGGTCGCACGCGACCGCGGCACAGCGCGTCCGCACGGCTGGAAGAAACGGTCCGCGTGTGAAGGTGCCGCTGGTATCCGCGAGGGTCAGCCGGAGCGCGGTGTCGCCAGATGCGGCACTCGTGACGGCCGCGGCGTGAGGCGACGGGTGCGCGAGATGCGTGCCCGAGGTGACGTTCGCCGGTTCGATCGCATCCGCCGGATCGGGGAAGCGCATCTGAAACTCGCGGATCGTCTCATCAGGATCCAGACCGATCGCGGTCGCGTAGTCGCGGACGAACGATCGCCGGAAAATTCCATGCGGCCATCGAGAGACGTCGTCGCGCTCCAAGCCCTGCAGCAGCGAGAGGCTGATCTTGGTGTTCGCCGCGATGGAGGGCAGGGAAATCTGGCGGCGCTCGCGCTCTCGGCGCAGACGTGGGCCAAAGCAGTCGTCAATCACGCCAGTTGAGGTCACGGTTGCGTGTCGAAGAGTGCAAAATTTGATCCTGATGATCGCGTGCAATCGCCGGGCGATCTGTTGCGATTACCTGGGTGATCTGTTGCGATTGCCAACACCACCATGTAAGGGTTTCCTGCCGGTCGGTGGTACGCTGCATTTCTGCGATGCGCGTGGCAGACGCGGAGGGATCATGGCGGAAGACGATTTGAGAGCAGAGCTCGAGCGTTTGAAGGCGGAAAACGAACGGTTGAAGACGCAGCGCGGCCGCAGCGTCAGCCTCAAGGTCAGCGAGAAGGGCGGCGTGTCGGTCTATGGACTCGGTCGGTTTCCGGTCACGCTCTACAAGGAGCAGTGGACCAAGCTGCTGGCGATGACCGACGAGATCCGGACGTTCATCAAGGAACACGACGCCGAGCTGAAGGCGAAGCCGGAGTAGACCGGCTGATGCGCCTCGCAACGTTGGCGGCCGTGCTCGCGATCGCCATCGCGGCCGGCACGGCCGCAGCCCGGGCCCAGCCGGCCGATGACATCCCCACAATTCTCGTGTCGCGTCAGCTGCGGGAAGCCCAGGGGCTGGCGATCGGCGACGTCGTTTCGCTCTCGGCCGACCCGACCGGCGCCCATCCGCGGCGGTTCCGCATCGCCGGGAGCTACGAGCCGATGCCGAATCCGATGCTGCTCGGCGCCGCTCGGCACGAGGTGCGCCTGCATCTGCCGGACCTGATGGCGCTCACCTCGGACGAGGCCAATCCGCTGGCGTCCGAGTCGGTGGACGCCATCAACGTCGCGGTCCCGGCAGCGTCTGACGCCGCCGCGCTCGCCGAACGCCTGGCGTCCCGCATTCCCGGGCTGGTGGTCCGATCGACCTCAGCCAGCGACGATCGCGCCGCGCCATTCGTGGTGCTCGAACGCTTCCACCTGGCGATTGCCATCGTCACGGTGATTGCCAGCAGCATCTTTCTGCTGGCGCTGATGCTGATGCTGGTGGACGAGCGGCGCGAAACGGTGGGGATCCTCCGGCTGATTGGCGTCCGCCGCCGCCGCATCCTGCTGCACGTGCTGGCTGAAGGCGTCGTGGTGGCAGCGGCCGGAGCGCTGTTCGGCATCGTGCTGTCGGTCGCCTTCGAAGGCGGCATCAACCGGTTCTTCCAGTGGCGTTACGACACCTCGCTGGTGTTCGTGCGCATCACCACTGCCATTGCACTGCGCTCGATTGCGTTCGCCGTTCCGCTCGGCGTGGCGGCGACGTTCGCCTCGTCGTGGACATTGTTGCGGCGCGAAATGTTTCTCCTGACCCGCCGATGAACGCATTCGCTTTCGCGGCACGAAGTCTGGTCCGTCAGCCCGGCCGTTCGGCGCTCGGCATCCTCGGCATCGCCGCCGTGGGCGCCTTGCTGTTCGACATGCTGCTGCTCTCGCGGGGGTTGGTCGTGTCGTTCCGCGACCTGCTCGATCGCGACGGGTTCGACATCCGGGTGACCGCCACTGATGCCGGTCCCATCGGTGGGCCGCGGCTTGCCCACGCCGCGCCGATCGCCGCGGAAGTCGCCGCGCTTCCCGAGGTGGCGGACGCCGTTCCGATCCTGATGAGCGACGCTGAGGCTGCGCGGCCTGGCGAACGTCCGGTCGCGATTTCGCTGCTCGGTATCGATCCGCGCAGCGGAAGGCGTCCATGGACGGTCAGCAGCGGCCGCGATCTCGAGGACCTCGCCGCCAGCGGCCCGGGGGAACTGCTGGTCAACCAGACGCTGGCAGCGTCGCTGAACGCAGCGGTCGGTGACGACGTGTCGATCCGGGTGCGTTGCGGTCCAGGCCGCGCGCCGCTGGCGCCATCGGTCTTCCGGATCGTCGGCGTGGCTGAGTTCCCATTCGACGACGCAGTGCAGTTGTCTGGAGTAGTACGGCGCGGACGCATGACGGATGCCTGCGACACGGACGGACGCGACGAGGCCGACATGATTCTCGTCTCGTCGCGCCAGGGCGGCGGCCCTGACGCCGCGGTCTCGGCGATTCGCCGGCGGCGGCCTGACGTGTACGCCGCCACCAACGAACAGATCGTCGCGCGGCTGGCAGTTTCGCGCTTTACTTACTTCCGTCAAATCTCGACGGTGCTCTCGACCATCACGCTGCTGTTCGGATTCCTGCTGATCACGGTGCTGCTGACGGTTTCGGTGAACCAGCGGCTCGGCGAGATCGCCGCGGTGCGGGCGCTCGGATTTTCGCGTGCGCGCGTCGCCGCCGACGTGCTGTGGCAGTCGGCCCTTCTGGTCGGCATCGGCGGCGTGCTCGCTCTTCCGCTCGGCGCTGTGCTGTCGATCTGGCTCGATGCCATTCTCAAAACCATGCCGGGCATTCCGATTGCCCTGCATTTCTTCGTCTTCGAGCCACGTTCGCTGCTGCTTCACGCCGTCCTGCTCGCCGTCACCGCGGTCCTGGCCGCGGTTTACCCGATTGCGCTGGTGACGACGCTGCCGATCGCGACGACCCTGAGAAACGAGGTGGTGTCGTGACGCCGGCGACGGGGACGCCTTTGGTGGACGCGGTCGGGCTGACTCGCACCTTTCCGATGGGTGCCGGCCCGGTCCACGCACTGCGCGATGTGTCGCTGCAAATCGAGGCCGGTGACTACCTCGCCATCCGTGGTCCCTCCGGTTGTGGCAAATCGACCCTGCTGCACATCCTCGGTTGTGTGGATACGCCGACGGGCGGCAGCCTGATCTTCGACGGGCAATCGGTGGGCGCTCTGCCCGATGCGGAACGCAGTGCGATTCGCCTCCGGAGTATCGGGTTCGTGTTCCAGCGATTCTTCCTGTTGCCGATGCTGACCGCCGCGGAAAACATCGAGGTGCCGCAGGCTGAGGCAGGCGCCGGACGGCGCGAGCGCCGCAGGCGGACGGCGGACTTGCTCGAGTACGTCGGCCTCTCACACCGCGCGACCCATCGTCCATCGCAATTGTCGGGCGGCGAGGCGCAACGGGTCGCGATCGCCCGCGCGCTGGCCAACCGGCCGCGCCTCCTGCTCGCCGATGAACCGACCGGTGAACTCGACCGCGCCACCGGCGATCAAATCGCGGCGCTGCTCGATCGCGTCCAGCGCGACGGTACGGCCGTCGTCGTCGTTACGCACGACGCTGCGATCGCGGCGCGGGCGGCACGAACGCTCAACATGGCGGACGGGGAGATAGTTGGGAGTCGGTAGTCGGTAGTCGGTAGTCGATAAATCTGAAATCAATCTGAAATCTGAAGTCTGAAATCTGAAATTCAAATGATTCTGAAGTTAGCGTGGAAGACGCTCGTTGCGCACCCGGTGCGTTCGGCGATGCTCGGCATCGGATTCGGCCTGGGCGTCTCGGTGATGGCGACGTTGCTCGGCGTCGGCGAGGTGGTGCTCGATCAGGCGCGCGCGCCCGCCTTGGCCGGCGGCGGCGACCTCGTGGTCAGCAGCACGAGCGGTCCGGTGACCTCGGCGCGGTTTGTCCTGTCCGCTTTGAAAAACGCCGGTTCGTCGAGTGGCGGTCCGGCAGTCGCGTCACCGCATCGCCGCGCGGACTTGTTTCTCGTGCGCAATGGCGCCGTGATTCCCGTGCTCGGACGCAGCGGCATTCCGAGCCTCGAGCGCAAGCTCGGCGATCCGGAAACGTCGGGTGTCGCGGCCTGGACCGACAGCGAGGCTGACTCGGCCTGGACGAAGCTCGACGCCGGGAGCGTGCTCCGCGCGATGGATCGGTTTCATCCGGTGCCTGACGTGCCGGCGCGCGCCGCGTCGTGGGCCGAGTGGCTGTATTTCAAGGGGCAATCCGGCGACGTCCGGTTCTACCTGACGTTTCTCGCCGGCCCGAAGCTGTCTGAAGGACGTCGGCTCGTCGGCGTTCGTCTGCAGCTCGATCGCGGCGGCCGCTTGACGACCTACAGCGCAAGCGACACGGCGAGTGACGAAGCCTTGATCGCGGCCGCGCCGGACCTGCAAGTGGGACGCAGCCGCGTCCGGCTGGAAGGCATGCGCTATCACGTGACGCTCGATCTCGAGGGCGTGTCCGGCGACATCTTCATCGAGGCGGTGCCCGGCCGGTCGCTCGCGCCGCTGGCGATTCGCGGTGCCGGCGGTTGGGTGTCGGGATATGTCGTCCCGGTCACGTCAGGCGCCTTGAGCGGATCGCTGGCCGTCGCCGGCAGCCAGGTGCGGCTGACGGGGCAGGGCTACCACGATCACAACTGGGGATTCTGGAAAGACGTGTCGTGGCGCTGGGGGCAGGTTCAGCACGACGGGCTGTCGTACGTCTACGGACGGGTGTATCCACCGGCTGACGCCGCGGATCCGGAGCGCGTCCCCGGCGTGCTGGTCGCCCTCGGCGCAGACGGTCCGGTCGGATACGCGGCTCGCGTGCGCATCGAGGAGACCGACGATCCGTCAACCGGCCGGCCGAAACGCATTCTCGTCACCGGCCGCGGCGGGGAACTCGATCTGACGCTGGACATTGCCGTGGACGACGCGATCGTGACGCCAGGAGGCGCGCTGGCGAACGGTCCGGATTTTCTGCAACTGAATGCGCGTTATCACGTCACCGGTCGTGCGGGCGGACAGGCGATCGATTTCACGGCGCAGGGCGCGGCCGAGACGTTCCGGGGGCGCTGATTCTCGGTTCGAGGGGCCGATTCACCACGAAGGACACAAAGGACACAAAGCCTTCTCTTTATCTCTTTCCCGAACAAAGCATCTTTGTGTCCTTAGTGTCCTTTGTGGTCGATTTTGAGGATCTAACGTGGCGCACGACGGTGATGCGTCGCCTGCTCGTACGCATAAGCCAATGCGAGCACCTGGCGGTCGGCCCACAGCCGGCCCAGAAACGACACCCCGAACGGATATTTGCCGCCGAGAAATCCGGCGGGGACGGTGACCTGCGGCAAGCCGGTCATCGCGCTTTCTTCGCACGTGCCTGGCTCTTCGCCGTACCGCGCGAGACCGCCTTCGTGCGTCGCCGGACGAGCCTGATTGGCGGGATAGATGAGGGCGTCGAGATGATCGCGGTCCATCGGGCTTTCGAACTGCCGGCGGAACTGGTCGCGTGCCGCCACGAATGCGTCGTTGGCCTTTCGTAACTCGTCGCCGACCGGCACCGGACGCAGCGCATCTTCGAATCGGCGTGCGCTCGCGGGCGCCAGCAGGCCCGACGCCATCAGTTGCTCGAGTGTCGTCGCCGGTTCACCTGGCGCAGCGCCACGCGCCAGATATCTGTCCCACCCGGCTTTCAACGACCCGGGCGCGCTGCCGCGCGCCAGACGGTACTGGTCATCGAGGTCCGGAATCGACACGTCAACTACGGTCGCGCCTGCCGTGCGCAACTCGGTGATCACGCGCTCCATGGCGGCCGCCGCCTCGCGTTCGCCGGTGACACCGACAAACAACTGCCGCATGACGCCGATGCGCGCGCCTTTCAGCGCCGCGCTGTTCAGCCCCGCGGTGAAGTCTGCGCCGCTCGTTGCTCCATTTTGAGCGGTCGCGTCATCGTCGGGATCCGGCCCGGTTACTGCGTCGAGCACCAGCGCCAGTTCGCGCACCGACTTCGCGATCGGACCGACGGCGTCGTTGTAGGTGTTGAGCGGCATGACGCCGGCACGGCTGGTCAGGCCGCGCGTGGTGCGGATGGTCGCAAGCGACGCGAACGATGCGGGGTTCGAAAGGGAATTGCAGGTGTCGGTACCGAAGCCGAGTGTGGCCAGGCTGGTGGAGACCGTGACGGCCGTGCCGCCGCTCGATCCGGAGGTGCTCAATGTCTGATCGAAGGCGTTGCCGATGGTGCCCGCGACGCTGCTGATGCCGAAGTCGCCGAAGGGGAATTCGTCGAGATTGGCTTTGCCCAGGACGAGCGCGCCGGCGCGACGCATCCCGGCGGCAACGCGCGAGTCGAGCGTGGGGCGGTGGTTCACGAGCGCCAGCGACCCGCCCGTCGTCGGCAGGCCGAGCACGTCGATGTTGTCCTTGAAGACGATCGGAATGCCATGGAGCGGGCCGCGGGCGCGGCCCGTCTGACGTTCCGCGTCGAGCTGGCGCGCCTCCACGTACACCGATCGATTCATCGCAAGCATGGCCCGGTAGGTCGGACCGTGACGGTCGAAGATCGTCTGTCGCAGCAGGTACTCGTCCACGAGGTCCTCGGATGTGACCTCGCCGCGTGTCAGCGCCTCCTGAATCTGCGGCGCGGTTTTTTCGACGACGGAGAAGGTCGAGGGCGGCGAACTCGACGCGAGGCGCCAGTTCGCGACCTCCGCGCGCTGCCTCGGCGTCAGGCCACGGACGTCCGGCTCGGCGACGAGCTGCCGGGCGACTGCGGTCACGGCCGCGATTTCCGAGCCGGCCGCCGGAATGTTCGCGTCCGCGCCTGAATACGGCGCCGAATATTTCGGCGCGACGATGCCATTGGTGATCGGAATCGGAAAGCCGCCGCGCGGATCGTAGACCTCGCTCAGGCCCTTTACGACGAACGTCATCAACGCGACGGTCTGGTGCGGCGCAATCGTCAACGTGAACACGTAGGCGATGTGCGCCGGATCGAATCCCGGCCATTTGTCTGTGAACGGGTTCGCGTACATGTCGCCGATCGCGCTGAGCAGTCCGCCGGCGCGCGAGCCGAGGACGTGCGCTGACGGACCATGGCCGGACGGCCCGCGGTTTGGGTCCGTCACGCGCCTTGCGTTCTGCATCACGGTCACGAATGCGTCGGTGAGATCGATGGTGCGATCGCCGTTCGATGACGTCGCGACCGCCACCGGTCCACCATCCTCGAACGCGCCGGCGGCGCCGCCCCAGGCGACGTCAACCAGCCGCGGCTCCTCGGCGGTGTTCGTGAACCGATCGACATAACGCAGGTAGTTGGTGTTTTTCGGCGCGAAGATTCCGCGCGCCACGACGATCGGGCCCGTCTGGACGGGCGTGATCGAATCGAGGCGCTCGCCCTGATCGTGCGCGAGGCCGAAGCCGCGCAGGTATTCGTCGGCGACGATCGTGGCGCCGCCAGGCGTCCGGACCCGCATTTTGAGGTAGCCGAAGCCGTTGAAGGGATTGGCGCGGCCACCGGTGGCGATGCCGCCGCTGTCCTGCGCCCAGGTCGAGGTGTCCTGGATGTCCCAGAACTGTCCGTCGAGCGAAGGGAGTCTCGCCAGCGCCTGAGTCCGCAGGGCGGTCAGCGCCAGCGCCCCGATCAGGCTGAATGCAAAAAGTCCTCGCGGCATGGGCGTCATCGTATAGGATGAGCCCGTTCCGGGCGACCCTCGCTACGGACGACCGAGCCAACCGCATCATGAGGTCACACCATGGCACACCATGACGGGTTGAACCGCCGATCGTTTCTGACCACCGCGGGGATGACAGCTGTTGCCAGCGCCGTATCCGGCGGCGCTGCGCTCGCGGCCGCTAGCGATAGTGCGGCTGCCGAGGCGGCCGCCGACGCGAGCGTCAACGGACCGTTCGACTTCGACACGCCCTTCAACCGCATCGGCACCGACTGCACACGCTGGGACGCGCAGATCCGCATCTACGGCAAGGAAAACATCCAGGCCGGGATGGGCATCGCGGACATGGACTTTCGCGCTGCGCCCGTGATCACCAAGGCGCTCCACGAGCGGATGCAGCACGAGAACTGGGGCTACCTCGAATGGCCACCGTCGTTCAATGAGGCGGTGATCAACTGGAACAAGAAGCGCTACGGCCTTACGATCAATCCGGAATCGCTGGTCATCACGACCGGCGTCCATCCCGGCCTGATCGCGGCGATGCAGACCTTCTGTCCGCGCGGCAGCAAGATCCTGATCAACTCGCCGGTGTACAACGGTTTCTTCGGCGACTTCAGGTTCACCGGCATCACGCCCGAGCAGAACCTGCTCAAACTCGTGGACGGCCGGTTTTCGATCGACTTCGAGGACTTCGAGCGCCGTATCAGCCCCGACACCAACGCGTATCTCCTCTGCAACCCGCAGAACCCGACCGGTAACTGCTGGTCGCCGGAGGACCTGATGCGGCTTGGCGAAATCTGCCTGCGCCGCCGCGTCGTCGTGTTCGCCGACGAAATCCACTGCGACTTTGTCACCAAGGGCCACAAGTACACACCGTTCGCGAGCCTGCCGAACAAGGCGGTCGTCAACAACAGCATCACCTTCAAGGCGGCGAGCAAGTCGTTCGGCCTGGCGGCGATGAAGACCGCGTGGTTCTTCTCCGACAACATGGACTACATCAACCGGATCAAGGCCCACAATCGCCCCGATCTGACGACGCTCGGGATGGTGGCGAACCGCGCCGCCTACGAGGGCGGCGAGCCGTGGTTGAACCAGCTGGTGGACTACATCGACGGCAACCACGACTACGTCGAATCGTTCATCAAATCGAACATCCCGATGATCAAGGTGGCCAAAGCGCAGGGCACCTATCTGGCGTGGCTCGACGTCAGCGGTGTGGCCCGAAAGATCAATTCCACGGCGTTGGCGGCCGAAGCCAACAAGGACCGGCCGTCGCAGCCACCGCTGACGCCCGAGCAGATGATCGAGCGCCATTTCGTCAAGACCGCAAAGGTGCAGATGTCGGCCGGCGCCACGTTCGGCGAAGGCGGCCAGAATCACATGCGGATGAACATCGCCACCTCGCGCAAGACCCTGGAACTCGCGCTCAATAATCTGGCGCGCGGGCTCGACACCTGACGCTATAATCGCGCCTCGCTTCTTCGATTTCCGACAGGAGACCAGTGGCGCGTTGCGCGCGGTTGGTCGGCGTCCTGCTGACGCTGACGTCGATCTCGGTGTCTCTAGCCGCGCAAGGGATTCGCGGCGTGGTCGTCGACCAGACCGGCCTTCCGCTGCCGGGTGTCCGCGTCGATTTGTATCACGGCAGCGACATCCTCCAGAACCTGACGACGGAAGCGGACGGCGGTTTCATCCTGGCGGAGGGCGCCGCCGACGATATCGTCGAACTGACGCTCGAGGGATTCGAGACGACCCGCGTGCCGGTCAGCGCCGCGCGTCACATCGTGCTGCCGCTCGCGCGAGCCAGTGAAATTACCGAGGTCGTCGGCGACGCACTGATGTCGTCGGGGTCGTCGATGGAGCATCTTGGCAGCACCATGACTGCGCCGCTGGCGATGCGTCTGCCGGCGCCGAGGCCGCGCATCCTGCAGTCGCTGCCACTGCTGCCGGCGGTCGTACGCGGCAACGACGGTCTGCTCCGGATCGGCGGTACCAGACCGCACGAATCGTCGCTCTGGATCGACGGCTTCGACGTGACGGATCCGGTCACGCTGACAACCGCGATCGACCTGCCGAACGAGAGCGTCAAGGGCATGGCGGTGGTCCGCGATCCGATCTCGGCGACGTTCAGCGGCGTGCTGGGTTCGATGGCGTCGATCGAGACGACCGCCGGTTCCGGAGCGTTTGCCGGCGGCATCCAGGGCTTCATTCCTCGTCCGCGATTGAACGCGCAGTACGGCCTCGGCCGGATCGAAGCGTTTTATCCGCGCGTCTACGCGACCGGACGGCTGTCCAGCCACGCGCGCTTCTTCGCCTCCGCCGAATTGAACTTCGAGCGCGTACCCGTTCCCGGCGTCACCAACTCGGGCGGCACGCCGGCCGCCGGTGCCGTCGGCGTGACGTCGTTCGTACGCGTCGATGCCGATTTGTCGCCGCGCAACACCATCACTTTCGAGACGCTGTATCTTCCAGCCAACACGTCGTACTCGGGGCTGAGTCCGTTGCTGCAACCGGCGGCGGCGCCTGACGTCGGCACTCAGGACCTCTTCGGCGGCATCATCGATCGGATGGTGCTCAGTCCGAGAGATCTGCTGACGCTACGGGTCGGTGTGATGGACCACGACACCACGATCACCCCGTCCGGCGCCGGTCCGGCGATCCTGCGTCCTGACGGCTGGCAGCAGAACTGGTTCTCCGACGTGGACACCGGCGGGACGCGCAGCTCGGCGTCGATCGCCTGGGACCGGTCGGGGATCTCGGGCTGGGGGGCTCATACGTTTTCGATGACCGGCGATTTCCAGTACCGGACCATGTCGAGCGTCATGAACCATCAGATGATCCGGATCGAAGACGACCTCGGACGGCTGATGCGGTCGATTGACTTCATGGCCCTGCGGAGGCCCCTCGAAGCAAGCGACACAAAGGCCGGCGTCGGTTTCCGCGATCTATGGGACGTCACTCCGAGGCTCCAGCTCGATCTCGATTTGCGCCTCGACTGGTGGGAGCGCTTCTCGCCGGCGGCGCCGTCACCGCGGCTCGGTGTGCGCTATCTCCTCGACGAGGCGGGCGCGACGACGGTGAAGGCAAGCGCCGGCCGGTTCGTCGGCCGCGCGCCGCTCGGCGCGACGGCATTCGCGCAGTTCCCGTCGCGTCTCGATCGCTCGTACGATCCCGCGACCGGCGCGCTGATTGGCGCCGTCACCAACGTGTTCGTGTCGCAGGACATCAAATTGCCAAGCTCGGTCGGCTACACGCTCGAACTGGAGCACACGATCCGGCCGGGACTTGATGCGCAGGCGGCGGTCCGCGTCCGCGACAGTTCCGGGCTTCCGACGGTGATCGTCAGTCAGGGGCAGCCGGTTGTCCTGGGAAGCACAGGAACGAGCCAATATCGCGAACTGCAGTTGTCGATGCGCCAGACCTGGCGGCCCGATGCTTTGCTGTTCGTCAGTTACGTGCACTCGACCACGAACGCCGAGGTGAACGACTTCGGGACGATGTTCACCAACCTCGATACGCCGTACATCGAGCCGGCGGGCAAAGCGCCGGCGGTCTACAGTGTGCCGAATCGCCTGCGCGCGTGGACGACGCTGCCGCTGCCGTATCGGATCGTGATGTCGCCCGCGGTCGACTGGCGCAGCGGCTTCCCGTACTCGCTGCAGGACGAATACCGGCACTATGTCGGCGTCCCCAACAGCCAGCGCCTGCCCACGTATTTCTCGGTGGATCTGACGGCGTTCAAGACGTTCGAGGCCTTCAGCCACAGCCTCGATCTGGGGTTGCAGGTGTTCAACCTGACCAACCACTTCAATCCCCGCGACGTGATCGCGGTGGTCGGCTCCGCGCGCTTCGGTGAGCTGACGAATAATCCCGGTGTGCTGTTCGGTGGCTACATGCAGGTGCGCTGGTAGCGGTACGCTACCTGGCCGCTCGCTTTCGCTTCGCCCAGTACTTCTTCATCCGCTCGCTGACCGCCTTTTTCTGAGCCGCCGTCATCGGTTTGCCCGGACGTAAATCGGTATCTTTCTTCAACCGGCCTGAGCCTCTGGCGACGATGAAATCGACCGGGAGCTCGTCCTTGTCGAATGAGTCTTTCAGATGCGGAAAAAGATCGATGAGGATTTTCGCCTCGTGAACGAGATCCTGCAGCCGGGCTTCGGCGCCGCGTTTCGCGAGGTCGAGGATGTGGGTCGAGTGTTTTGCCATAGCCGCAGCATATCAAAGGCATAAGAAGTCCAACCTTCGACACCGGAACCAAACTTGCACCATGCGGATGGGTCGGTAGGCACCTGCCGCATGAACGAAACCAATCGCACCACACCGCCTGATCCGCCACCTCACGCTGAGTCAACGCAAGACCGCTCCACGTCGGTCGCGACGCACCGACTGAGGCGCAACATCTCCGTCGCAGCCGTGATTGTGGTTGGGCTGGTTGTTGCCATTCTGTGGTATCGCAGAGAGCCGGCGCACGCCGCCTCCCCGAAGATCGCGCCAGCGGTACCGGTGGTTGTCGCCGTGGCGCAGAAAGGGGACATCGGCGTGTACGTCAGCGGTCTCGGCACCGTGACACCACTCAACACCATTGCGGTGAAGACCCGCGTCGACGGTCAGTTGATGACGATCGCGTACAAAGAAGGCGAGATGGTGCACAAGGGCGCGGCGCTCGCGGAGATCGATCCGCGCCCGTACCAGGTGCAACTCGAACAAGCGGACGCACAGCTCGTGAAGGATCAGGCGACGCTGCAGAATGCCCGCGTCGATCTCGATCGCTACGAGTCGCTGATCACGAAGAACGCGGTCGCGCAGCAGGTGCTGCAGACGCAGCGCGCCACGGTCGCGCAGGACGAAGGCACGATCAAGGCCGATCAAGCCAACATCGACAGCGCGAAATTGAACATCGCCTACTGTCACATCGAGGCACCTCTCAGTGGACGGGTCGGACTGAGGCTCGTCGACCCCGGCAACCTGGTCTCGGCAGCCGCGAGCACCACACTCGTCGTCATCACGCAGACCCAGCCGATCAGCGTCATCTTCACGATCCCTGAACAGCAGGTGGCTGAGGTCCGGGCCCCGATCAAGGCGGGCAAACGCCTCCACGTCGATGCGCTCGATCGCGACGGTCGCACCACGCTCGCCGAGGGCGAACTGACCACGCTGGACAACCAGATCGACCAGACCACCGGCACGCTCAAGCTGCGCGCCACCGTGCCGAACACCGACGAGGCGCTGTTTCCGAATCAGTTCGTGAATACACGTGTGCTGGTGGAGGAAAAGAAGGGCGTCACTCTGGTCCCGAATGCGGCGGTCCAGCGCAACGGCACCACCACTTACGTCTATGTCGTGAAAGCGGATCAGTCGGTAACTCTCCGCACCGTCAAGGTCGGGACGACCGATGCGAATCAGTCCGAGATTCTCTCCGGCGTTTCACCGAACGAGCGGGTGGTTGTCCAGGGCGTGGACAAACTGCAGGAAGGCACGAAAGTCGCGGCGGCGTCGGCCGACGACCAGGACACGCGCCGCAGCGACGATCCTCCCGGCAGCGACCCGATTCCGACCGGTCACACTAACGCCGCCCGCGCAAAGACGGACCTCGGTTCGCAGCCATGAACCCGTCGCGGACGTTCATCCTGCGGCCGGTAGCGACCTCGCTGCTGATGCTGGGCGTTCTGCTCGCCGGATTCGTTGCCTATCGCCAGCTGCCGGTGTCCGCGTTGCCTGAGGTGGACTATCCGACGATTCAGATCGCGACCACTTACCCCGGCGCGAGCCCCGACGTGATGGCCTCGTCGGTGACGGCGCCGCTGGAGCGCCAGTTCGGACAGATGCCGGGGCTGCAGCAGATGACGTCAACGAGTTCGACTGGATTGTCGATCGTGACGCTGCAGTTCGCCCTCGAGTTGAGCATCGACGTGGCCGAGCAGGAGGTGCAGCAGTCGATCAACGGCGCCGGCACATTCCTGCCGGCCGACCTGCCGACGCCGCCGATCTACAGCAAGGTCAACCCGGCCGATACGCCGATTCTCACGCTCGCACTGACCTCAGCCAGCCTGCCGCTCTCGACGGTGGAAGACCTCGCCGACACACGGCTGGCGCCGAAAATCTCGCAGTTGCCGGGCGTCGGCCTGGTGACGCTGAGCGGAGGACAGAAGCCGGCGATTCGTATTCGCGCGAACCCGAGTGCGCTCGCTTCGTACGGCCTGAATCTCGAGGACGTGCGCACCGCGGTCGCCGCGACCAATGTGAACCAGGCAAAGGGCAGTTTCGACGGCCCGCACCAGAACTACCAGATCGGCGCCAACGATCAGCTGTTGTCGAGCGGCGACTATGCGCAACTGGTGATCGCCTACAGGAACGGCGCGCCGGTGCGCCTTGCCAACGTCGCGACCGTGTTCGATTCGACCGAGGACCTCTATCAGTCCGCGTCGATGAACGACACCCCCGCCGTGATCGTCAACGTCCAGCGCCAGCCCGGTGCCAACATCATCACGGTGGTCGATCGCATCAAGGCGCTGCTGCCGGCGCTGACGCAGACGCTGCCAAGCGCTGTCCGCGTCGCCATCCTCACCGATCGCACCACGACCATCCGCGCGTCCGTGAAAGACGTCGAGTTCGAATTGGTGCTGACGATCGTGCTCGTCATCGGCGTCATCTTCGTCTTCCTCCGGACGTTCTCGGCGACGATCATCCCGAGCGTGGCGGTACCGCTGTCGCTGGTCGGCACGCTGGCGGTCATGTATCTGCTCGGTTACAGCCTCAACAACCTGACCTTGATGGCGTTGACCATCTCGACCGGCTTCGTGGTGGACGATGCGATCGTGATGATCGAGAACATCGCCCGATTCATCGAAGAAGGACAGTCGCCGATGGACGCGGCGCTGAATGGATCCGAGCAGATCGGCTTCACCATCATCTCGCTCACCGTGTCGCTGATCGCCGTCCTGATTCCGCTGTTGTTCATGGGCGACATCGTCGGGCGCCTGTTCCGCGAGTTCGCGGTCACGCTGTCGGTCACGATCCTGATCTCCGCGGTGGTGTCGCTGACCCTGACGCCGATGATGGCGGCGCGGCTGCTGACACACACGCCTGACAATCAGCGGGGCCGTTTCTATCGGTGGTCCGAGCGCACCTTCGAGCGGATCATCGCGGGCTACGGCCGGACGCTCGACGTGGTGCTGCGCCACCAGCCGATCATGCTGCTCGGCTTCGCAGCGACGCTCGCGCTCACCGCCCTGTTGTTCTACGTCGTGCCGAAGGGGTTTTTTCCCGTGCAGGACACCGGGGTGATTCAAGCCGTCTCGGTCGCGCCGCAGACGGTGTCGTTCCCCGAGATGGTGGCCCTCCAGAAACAGGCCGTCGAGGTCATCAGCCAGGATGCCGCGGTCGAAAGTCTCTCCTCGTTCGTGGGCATCGACCAGACCAACACCACCCTCAACAACGGCCGCGTGCTGATCAATCTGAAGCCGCTCGCTCAGCGTGACGCGAATGCCACGGAGATCATCCGGCGCCTGCAGCCGAAACTCGCCGGCATTTCCGGGATCAGCGTCTACATGCAGCCGGTGCAGGACATTACGGTAGACGATCGCCTGAGCCGGACACAGTTTCAGTACACCCTCGAGGATCCCAACGCCGACGAGCTGAACACGTGGGCGCCACGCATGCTGGCCAGGCTCCAGCAACTGCCGGCGATTCGCGACGCCGCCAGCGATCAGCAGGCCCTGGGACTGCGGGTACAGCTGGTGTTTGATCGCGAAACCGGATCGCGGCTCGGTATCACGCCCGCGACCATCGATCAGACCCTCTACGACTCCTTCGGCCAGCGGCAGATCTCGACCATGTTCACGCAGCTGAATCAGTACCACGTCATCCTGGAGGTCGAGCCGCAGTTCCAGACGCATCCGCAGGATCTGCGTGACGTGTTCATCCGCTCGGGAGTGGCGACGACCACCGCGCCGGCGGCGTCAGCCGGCGGCGGCAACTCGGGCGTGATTTCGGGCGGCGCTGCCGCAATCGGCACCGGCGGACGCGCGTCGGGCAGCACCCCGTCGTCTTCCGTCACCACCGCGACGGGCGGCGCATTCGGAGGCGGACCGTCGGCATCGTCGACCGCCTTTCCGAACGGCAACCAGGCGCCGCTCAGCGCGTTGCTGCGAGTGGAATCGACGACGGCGCCGATCACGGTCAATCATCAAGGGCAGTTTCCGGTCGTGACGCTGTCGTTCAACCTCGCGCCCGGCGCCTCGCTCGGCGAGGCCGTCACCGCTGTGAACAGCGCCAAAGACGACCTGCAGATGCCAGCCAGCATCCAGGCCCAGTTTCAGGGCGCGGCCGCGGCGTTTCAGAATTCGCTCACCAATACCCCGCTGTTGATTCTTGCGGCGGTCGTCACCGTATACATCGTCCTGGGAGTGTTGTACGAGAGCTACATTCATCCCCTGACCATTCTGTCGACTCTGCCGTCGGCCGGCGTCGGCGCGCTGGTGTTTCTTCTCCTGACCGGCACCGACTTCAGCATCATCGCCCTGATCGGACTGGTGCTGCTGATTGGCATCGTCAAGAAGAACGCGATCATGATGATCGACTTCGCGCTCGAAGCCGAGCGTCACGAGCACAAGACGCCGATCGACGCCATCCGCGAGGCCAGCCTGCTGCGGTTTCGTCCGATCATGATGACGACCCTGGCGGCGTTGTTCGGCGGTGTGCCGTTGGCGCTGGGTATCGGGTACTGGCTCCGAACTTCGGCGCCCGCTCGGGATTGCCATCGTCGGCGGATTGCTGGTGAGTCAACTGCTGACGCTCTATACGACGCCGGTGATCTATCTATGGTTTGACCGGCTGGCGAACCGTTTCGCACCGCATCGACGCGACGCGCAGCCAGCCGGACCGGACCCGCAGGCCGGCGGTCAACCGGCGCCAGCGAGCGGCACGTGAGCATCTCCGTACCGTTCATTCGCCGGCCCGTCGCGACGACGCTGCTGATGGTGGCCATCGGGCTGGCCGGTGCCGTCGCATTCGGACTGCTGCCGGTGTCGCCGCTCCCGCAAGTGGACTTTCCAACCATCTCGGTGTCCGCGGCCCTGCCGGGCGCAAGTCCCGAGACAATGGCCTCGGCGGTGGCGACGCCGCTCGAACGGCAGTTCGGCCGAATCGCCGCCGTCACCGAAATGACTTCGTCGAGTTCGCTGGGCTCGACCAGCATCACGCTGCAATTCGATCTCGATCGCGACATCGATGCGGCCGCCCGCGACGTCCAAGCGGCGATCAACGCCGCGCGCGGCTACCTGCCGGCGAACCTGCCCTCGAATCCCAACTACCGCAAGGTAAACCCGGCAGACTCTCCGATCATGATCCTGTCGCTGACCTCGGCGACCCTCAGCAAGGGCGAGATGTACGACGCCGCCTCCACGGTGATGGCGCAATCGTTGTCGCAGATTCGCGGGGTTGGGCAGGTCGTGGTCGGCGGGGGCGCGCTGCCGGCGGTCCGCGTCGAAGTGAACCCCACGATGCTGAACAAGTACGGTATCGGTCTCGAACAGGTCCGTACCGCGATCGCCGGGACCAACGCCAACACTCCGAAAGGGCAGATTTCGGCCAACGGCCAGCGTTGGGAGGTGGGCGCCAACGATCAACTGCTGAAGGCGGTGGACTACCAACCTCTGATCGTGGCCTACCGCAATGGCTCTGCGGTTCGGATCAGCGATGTCGGGCCAGGCGGAGGACTCGGTCGAAGACGTCCGGACCGCAGGGTACGTGAACGGCAAACCGGCCGTGATGGTGATTGTCTTCCGGCAGCCAGGCGCGAACATCATCAACACCGTGGACGGCGTGCGCGAGGTCCTGCCACGCGTCAAGGCGGCAATCCCGCAGGCGATCGACGTCGACGTGGTGACCGATCAGACGACGACCATCCGGGCCTCGGTACGCGACGTCGAGCGCACCCTGATCATTTCGATCGTGCTGGTGATTCTGGTGGTGTTCGCGTTCCTGCGCAGCCCGCGGACCGCGATGATACCGAGCGTAGCCGTTCCGTTGTCGCTGATCGGCACGTTTGGGGTGATGTATCTGCTCGGCTACAGCCTCGACAACCTGTCGCTGATGGCCCTGACCATCTCCACCGGCTTCGTGGTGGACGATGCCATCGTCGTGATCGAGAACATCACGAGATATCGCGAGCAGGGCAAAGGCGCGGTCGAGGCGGCGCTGACCGGTGCTGAGGAAATCGGATTCACGGTGATGTCGATGAGCATCTCGCTGGTCGCGGTGTTCATCCCGCTGCTGCTGATGAGCGGCATCGTCGGCCGCCTGTTCCGCGAGTTCGCGGTCACGATGGCGGCGGCAATCGTCATCTCGATGGTGATCTCGCTGACCGCCACGCCGATGATGTGCGCGCATCTGCTGCCGGAGCGCGAGCACCACGGCCGGTTCTACCAATGGAGCGAGCGCGGGTTCAATAGTCTGGTGCAGGGCTACGCCCGCACGCTCGATGTCGCCCTTCGCTTCTCGATGGTCACGCTGCTGATCCTGCTGGCCACCATCGGCCTCACCGGCTACCTCTTTATCCACGTATCGAAAGGGTTTTTCCCGCAGCAGGACACCGGCCGCCTCGGCGGATCGATTCAGGCGGATCAGGACAGTTCGTTCCAGTCGATGAACGGCCTGCTGTTACGGATGATCGACATCGTCAAGGCCGATCCCGCAGTGGCGGACACCGTGGGCTTCAGTGGCGGCGGGGGCGCCACCAACGCGGCGCGACTGTTCATCGCGTTGAAGCCGGTCGAGAACCGCGACGCACGCGCGGACGAGATCATCGCGCGGCTGCGGCCCAAGCTCGCGCGCGTTCCCGGCGCCACGCTCTACCTGCAGTCGTCACAGGACGTGCGCGTCGGTGGGCGGCAGAGCAACGCGCAATATCAGTTCACCATGCAGGGCGACAATCTGGCCGACCTCTCCGCGTTCGCGCCGAAGATGTTGAGCGAGTTGCAGCACATTCCGATCATCAGCGATGTCAACAGCGACCAGCAGAGTCACGGCCTGCAGGCGCTGGTGAACTACGACCGCGACGAGGCGGCGCGTTACGGCATCACACCCTCGCTGATCGACGGCACGCTCTACGACGCTTTCGGTCAGCGTCAGGTATCGACCATGTATCGAGGGCAGAACCAGTATCACGTCGTCATGGAAGTGGCGCCGAGGTACTGGCAGAGCGCGACCGCGCTGAATGACGTGTTCGTGGTGTCGCCTCAGGGACAGGAAGTGCCGCTGAGCGCGTTCGCCGACTGGACGGCGGCGACTGCGCCGCTGGCGATCACGCACCAGGGACTGTTTCCCTCGGTCACGATCTCGTTCAATCTGGCGCCGGGTGTCGCGCTTGGTGACGCGGTGAGCGCCATCGATCGGGCGTCGGAGACCGTCGGCCTGCCGGCCACGATTCATACGATGTTCGCCGGAACGGCCGAGGCCTACCAGCAGTCGCTCGGCAGTGAACCCGTGCTGGTAGCGACGGCGTTGGCGGCCGTGTTCATCGTCCTCGGCGTGCTCTACGAAAGCTACGTCCACCCGATCACCATCCTGTCGACCATCCCGTCGGCCGGTGTGGGAGCACTGCTGGCGTTGATGATCACGCACACCGACCTCACCGTGATCGCCTTGATCGGCATCATTCTTCTGATCGGCATCGTCAAAAAGAACGCGATCATGATGGTCGACTTCGCCCTGGCGGCCGAACGCACCGAAGGCAAGAGCTCCCGCGACGCCATTTTCGAGGCCTGTCTCCTTCGCTTCCGACCGATTCTGATGACGACCATGGCGGCGATGCTGGGCGCGCTGCCGCTGGCGATCGGGAGTGGCACCGGCTACGAGCTGCGGCGCCCCCTCGGCATCACCATCATCGGCGGATTGCTGGTCAGCCAGGTGCTGACGCTCTACACCACGCCGGTGGTCTATCTGTATTTCGATCGCCTGCAGCACTGGTGGCAGGGTACGGGCGCCGGACCGCTGCCGGTGCGGGCACCGGGAGGCGCGGCATGATCCGCCGGCTGGTTGCAGCATGGCTGGCCGTGCTCGCGAGCGGCTGCGCCGTCGGCCCGCACTACGCGAGGCCGGCGGCGCCGACCACGCCCTCGTTCAAGGAAGCGCCGCCGGAGGGATGGAAGGAGGCGCAGCCGAACGAAGGCATTCCCCGCGGCCGCTGGTGGGAGTTGTACAACGACCCGCAGCTCGATGCCCTCGAGTCACAAGTCGCCCTGTCGAACCAGAACGTGATCGCGGCGATGGCCCGTTACCGCGAAGCGCGCGATCAGGTGCGGATTGCCCGGGCGTCGCTGTTTCCCACGGTGTCGGCCACGCCCGCGATTACCGTTGTCCGCAGTTCGAGCACGTTCGCCCGCGGCAGCGCCGTCAATACGAGTCCCGCTTCTGGTTCCGCGGCGGTCGTGTCCTCCGGATCCAACGTTGACTACGCCATGCCGGTGGACGTCTCGTACCAGGCCGACGTCTGGGGCAGCATCGGGCGGAGCGTCGCCGCCAACGCCGCGACCGCGCAGGCGAGTGCGGCGGATCTGGAAAATGCGAGGCTGACATATCAGTCGCAGCTCGCCGAGATTTACTTCGAGCTGCACGGCCTCGACGGCGACGCGGATCTGCTGCAACGGACCGTGACGCTGTATGAACAGTCGCTGCAGCTGACGCGGGATCGCTTCGACGCCGGCATCGCGTCGGGTGCGGATGTGGCGCAGGCGAAGACGCAGCTGGCGTCGACGCGGGCGCAGCTCATCGACGTCGGCGTGGCGCGGGCGCAGTACGAACACGCGATCGCCATCCTGATGGGCCAGGCGCCCGCGAGTGTGACGGTTCCGGCCGCGGTGCTGACCGCGCCGCCACCGTTGATCCCGATTGGGTTGCCGTCGACGCTGATGGAGCGGCGGCCTGACGTGACCGCCATGGAGCGGGCGGTGGCCGCCGCGAACGAGCAGATCGGAATCGCGAAGGCGGCATTTTTTCCGATCCTGACGCTGAGTGCCACCGGTGGATTCCAGAGTACGAGCCTGGCTCAGTGGTTCACGCTCCCGAGCCGGTTCTGGTCGGTGGGACCGCAACTGGCGGCGACCTTGTTCGAAGGCGGCAAGCGGCGGGCGCAGGCCGACCTGTCGGAGGCGGCGTACGACGAGTCGGTCGCGAACTATCGGCAGACGGTGCTGACCGCGTTTCAACAGGTCGAAGATCAGTTGTCGTCGCTGCGCATTCTGGAACAGGAAGCCGCCGTCGAAGCCGACGCGGTGCAGGCCGCCCAGGAGTCGCTGGAGATCGTGACGCTGCAATACACCGCCGGTACGACCGACTACCTGCAGGTCATTACGTCACAGACGGCGGCGTTGCAGAGTCAGCGACAGGCCATCGACATCCTGACGCGCCGGCTGACCGCCAGCGTGCTGCTGATCGAGGCCCTCGGCGGCGGCTGGGACGAGTCCCAGCTGCCCTCAGTGGATTGAGCGCCTATTTCTCGCAGGCGACGCCAAGCGTCTTGATCGACATCACCGCCATCTTCGGCGCGCTCGGTGCGCCGTCGGGCCCTTCACTGACGTCCTGCGAGAGACGATCCCGTCGATCGACGGTGCCGCCGATTTGCACGGTGTGACCGACCTCCGTCATCATCGCGCCTTCGTTGCCGTAGAGATTGTAGATACTCACGCTCGCCATCAGGACCTTCGCATCGGGGGTGGCGCCGTGTTCATCACCGGCGGCCCTGGCGTTCGTCAAAACGTATTTCGAAGGCGTGGTCGCGCCGGCGGCGCCAGCAGTTGCGCCAGCGACGACGGGCGCGTGGCTCAGTTCGAGGCAGCCAGTGACGGTGACCGTCATCCCGACGTCAGGCGGAGGGGTGTTGGTCGGAACCGACGGCGCAATCGCCACCGTCGATGGTGTCGCCGCAGTCTGCGCGGAGACCGAGCCGGCGAGCGCGAGCGCGATTGCCGGAATCAGTGCGAGACGAAGTATCGTCCTCATGGCTCCTCCACTGGATAATCCGGTGGGGAAGGCTGCAAATTCCATGCGAGTCGTGCAGATCAATTACGCGTTCGATCCTGGCGTAAGAGAACCCGTAAGGTTACTCGAACGATATATAACGCTGACCGGCTGGAGCGAGGCGCTTCTTGGCGCCGGTGTCGACGTGCAGGTGGTGCAGCGTTTTCATCGCGATGACCGGGTCAGGCTCAACGGCGTCGATTACCTGTTCTGCTCGGACGGTTCCCTTCAATCTCGCGCGTGGTTCAGCGGGCGCCGCATCGCCCGAGCGGTCGCGGCGCTGCAGCCGGACCTCGTCCACGTCAACGGTTTCGAATTCGGCCTGCCGACATGGACGTTGACGCGGCGGCTGCCGACCTCAACGGCGTGCGTGGTGCAGCATCACGGTGGCGGCGTTCCGAGTCGCAATCGGAGCGCGGCACGGCGTGTGACGCGAGCGATCCACCGCGAGCTGCTGGCCCCGGTTGATGGCTTTTTCTTTTCGACCGTGGAGCAGGCCGATCCGTGGCGGCAGATCGGCGTGATCCGGCCGGATCACGCCGTCCACGCCGTCATGGAAGCGAGCACGACCCTCGTGCCGATCGATCGAAGCGAGGCGCGGCGAGGCGCTGCGCCAGCGGATCCGGCAATACTCTGGGTCGGACGTCTCGACGACAACAAGGATCCGTTGACCGTGCTCGCTGCCTTCGAACAGGTGCTGGTTGAATTACCCGAGGCCAGGCTCACGATGGCGTTCAGCGCCGACCTGCTCGCGCCGCTGGTGCAGGAGAGGGTTCGCAACTCCCGGGCACTGAGTCGTTCGGTGAGTCTGCTTGGCGGGCTCAAGCACGCAATCATGCCTCGCCTGTACAGCGGCGCCGACCTGTTCGTGCTCGGCAGTCATCACGAAGGCAGTGGCTACGCACTCCTCGAGGCGTCCGCCTGCGGCTGCCTTCCTGTCGTCACCAACATCCCGTCCTTTCGCGCGATCACGAATGACGGGACTCTTGGCGTCAGTTGGACGCCCGGCGATGTCGATGGGTGCCGGCGTGCGATCGTCAGCGCTGCGAGAAGTGATCGCGCGTCCGCACGCGCCGCTGTCCTCGAGCACTTCGAGCGCGAGCTCAGTTGGACCGCCGTGGGACGAGCCGCGCGCCGCGCGTATCAGGACGTGATCGAGCGCAAGCGCCTGCGGCTGGGCGTCGCCTCGCGCGGATGATAGGATCGGCGTTCTCTTCCTGCTCCCATGTGGCAACCCAATCGCGCACAGTGGTCAATCATCTGGACAGTCGCTGTTCTGGTGATCCTCGTCTGGCCGCCGGACAGCGGAAAAAGTCTCGCGGTCAAAGGCGTCAACTGGTTCGTGGATCCAACCGGCGCGCTGCCGAACCTGCCTCAACCGCTGCCCATGGCGCTGGACGATGACGGTGACGCCGTGACGGCGCACGACATGCTCGAAGCCGATTACTACCGGATGCGGAATCGATCAGCGGTGGCGCGCTGGCGGATGGATCTGAAAGAGGCGGAGGATCCGTTCAATGCCGGAACAGAGCGCCAGTTGCTGGTCGGGTTAGGAGTGCTCGCTGCGCTCGCCACGTGGCGGCTCCAGAAGTCGAGTTCGCCGCCGGAAACCTAGTCATGTAGGCATCTGGTCATCTGGTCACTAATTGAAACAATCAATGACTAAATGACCAAATGCCCCAATGACCAGATTATTTAGTAGCCGCCTTCGGCGCTGGTTTGAGCGTGACGTGCTGGATGCGCCAGTTCTGCGCCTCGCCCGTGTAGATCTCGTTCTCGCTCACGCAGTGCATCTGGTGGACCCAGTAGAACTGGCCGACCTTCTTACCGGTCGTTCCGAACCAGCCGAGCAGCTTGCCGTCGAGATCCAGCTTGTAGATCTTGCCGCCGGCGTCGGCGGAGAAGAGGAACTGCTGGCCCTGCGGGTTCGGCGGGGTCATGCAGACCGCCCATGGCGCGCGGACGTTGCTGAAGATCGCCTTGCGGTTCAGGTCCGGGTCGTAGACCTGGATGCGGCTGTTGCCGCGATCGGCGACGTAGATGTTGCCCTTCGCGTCTGACGTGATTGCGTGCGGCGTGTTGAACTGGTCCGGCTCGGTGCCGCGCGATCCGATCGACTTGACGAAATCGCCGTCCTTGTTGAACTTCTCCACGCGTGAGTTGTCGTAGCCGTCGGACACGAAGATGTTGCCCTGGGTGTCCCAGGTGACGTCGGTCGGGCGTCCGAAGGTGCCGGGCCTGCCCGCGCCGGCGCCCGGCTTGGCGGTCGCGCCGCGTTCGTTATGCGCGCCCTGCTCGAGGAATTCCTCGAGGTAGTCGATCGCCTCGTCCTTGCGGCCGAGCACGAGGGTGACCAACCCCTGCGGGTTGAACTTGATCACCATGTTCGAGCCTTCGTCCACCACCCACACGTTGTCGTCCTTGTCGACGCGGACGGCGTGGGCGAAGGAGAAGCCGTAACTGTTCTGGCCCCATTCCTTCACGAACTTGTTGGCCTGGTCGAACTCGAACAGCTCCGCCGCCTGCGCACCGCGTGCCGGGCCGGCGTTGCCGCTTCTGGTATAGACGAAGAGATGCTTCTTGGAATTGATCGCGACGCCTTCGGTTTCACCGATGGTGTGGCCATCCGGCATCAGCGGCAGCGACACCGCGTCGTAGGGAATCTGCGGCGTGTTCTTTTCGAGCTCGGTCTGTGCCGCCAGGGCGGCTTGTTGCTCTGGGCTCAGGCCGCGGCCGCGGCCGCCCCCGGCCGGAGCCTGCGCCGGCTCGCCACGCTGGGCGTAGGCGATGGCGACACTCGACAGCAGTATGAGAGCGATGACATAGCGTTTCACGGAAGCCTCCTCTTACGAGCGGATCCTCGGCGAGGGCGCTCGTACAGCGCTCGGAGTATACTCCCGGCCCGCTCGCCGCGGTCTCCCCCAAAAAACCCGGCCCTTTCAGGCAAGGGCCCGATGGATCCCCCAGCACATCCTTTTTATGCTCCCACCCGGGACTCGCGACCTCGCCGGAGGCGAACGCCGCGGTAAGTGCCCGATGGGAGGGATGATGATCGGTCGATGGAGACTCGGAACGCTGGCGGCGCTGGCCGCGGCGATGACGTTCGCCTCGCCTGCTGCGCAGGCACTGGCGGGTCCGAAGACCGCCAAGACGCCTGAACCAGGCATCGCCGTGGTCGCCCACGTGCCGCTGCAGGCGGACCGCGCGGATCAAATCTTCGTCCGCGAAGGCGCAAAGAACGCGATCCTGCTTTACGTCGTGCAGGAGTCCGGACAGGCCATTTCGATCGTCGACATCACCGCGCCCGCGCGGGCGACGATCGTCCAGCGGGTGAGCGCAAGCTCGCAGGGCATGAGCGGCCGCCTGGTCGACATTGGCGCCAACACCATCGCGGTCGAGAGTGACAACAGTCCGGCTCCGGCCATCCCGATGCCGGTCAAGACTGTCCGTCTGCTGGACTTGTCCAATCCGTCGGCGCCTCGAGTCGCGCTGCAATACGAGCACGTCTCCAGCTACATCCTCGACGCCAGCCGCAGCCTGATCTACCTGGTGAACGACGAGGGCCTGTGGATCATCCGCCACTCCGAGCCGATGGACTGGAAAACCAAGGCGTGGATGGAATTCGCGTCGACGCCTTAGTCGACCGCGCCAACGAGGACCGTTGTTGATGCTCGCGTGCGGCCCGGCCAAGAAGATCACGATCCACCTCAACGAAGACACCAGTGCGACCCACGATTTCCTGAGCAGCGAGATTCTGTCGTTTCTCTTCAATCAGGGGATCGCCGGCGCGACCGTGACCCGGCCCGAGGCCGGGTTTGGTTCGCACCATCAGTGGCATTCGCGCAGCGGCGGCATCGACAGCGATCGCCATCGTCCGCTGCGGATCGAGTTCATCGAGTCGGCGGCGGTTGTCGCAGCGCTGTTGCCCCAGCTCGAAACGCTGTTGACCGACGGTGTGATCGAAGCGCAGGAGACGACCGTCGTGAAGGCAGCGGTAGCGCTGCGCCCGGACAGTCCGTCGGGATCGTCCTCGCGATGAGGCAGGCGCAGACCACGCTGGTCGCCTTCATATCGCTGCTGTTCGGCAGCGGCGCCGCCTCCGCGCAGACCGCCGCGCTGTCGCTGGCCCAGGCCCAGGAGATGGCGATTCGGAACCATCCTGGCCTGGCCGCGGCGGCGCTCTCTGCTCAGTCCGGCGAATCATTGATCAAGGAGGCGCGTGCCGCTTATTTCCCGACCTTGAACGCCAATATCACCGCCGCCGCCGCTGAATCGGGCGCCACCCTTTCTGCGGGCGCGATCACCACGTCAAGTCTGTATACGCGTGCCGCCACCGGCGTGATCGCCACCCAACTGGTGTCGGACTTCGGCCGCACCGGCAAGCTGGCCGAAAGTGCAAAGTTACGCAGCGATGCGCTGGGCCGCAACGTCGAATCCACGCGCGCCCAGTTGCTACTCGAGGTGCAGGTGGCGTATTACGAGGCGCTGGCTGCGCAGTCAGTTCTCGCCGTATCACAGCAGACGCTCGAACTGCGACGCTTGACACTCCGCCAGGTCGACGCGCTCGCGCAAAGCGGGCTGCGCTCCACCGTCGATGTCAGCTTCGCGCAGGTCAACGTGTCGGAAGCCGAGCTGGTGCTGTCGCGCGCCGAGAGCGGGGCGCAGGCGAGCCATGCCCGGCTGGCCGCGGCTCTTGGCTATGAACGCGACCAGTCCTTCACGCTGTCGGACGAGCCATTGCCGCAACCCCTCTCATCGGACGCGCAGGCCCTGATTGATCACGCGCTGCAGAGCCGTCCGGATCTGGCGGCATTTCGCCTCAATCACGACGCGCTCGAGCGTTTCGCGGAGGCCGAAGGGCGCCTCAAAGCGCCGACCATCAGCGCGGTGGCGGTGGCAGGTGTGGCACCGTGGCGCGACGAGAGACTTCGCGAGAGTTACAGCGCCGCATCGGTCAACGTGAGCGTGCCGGTGCTGAATGGCGGTCTGCTCGGCGCCCGGTCGGCCGAAGCCGCACTGCACGCAGCCTCGGCCGGCAAGAGTGCGCAGGAAATGGCGGTGCAGATTGCCCGCGACGTTCGCGTCGCCTGGCTCGCCGCCAGCGATGCCTTTCGCCGACTGGACGTCACGGCCCGGCTGGTCGCGCAGGCCGACGAAGCGGTGCGCCTGGCTCGGGCCCGGTACGACAACGGCCTCGGCAGCATCGTCGAGCTCAATCAGGGCGAAGTAAACCAGTCGGAAGCGCAGCGGATTGCCGCGTCAGCCAAGTATGACTATCTCATCGCCATCGCCGCACTCAACTATGCCGCCGGCTTCACGCAGTAGCCGCCGACGGCGGCGGATCGCAGCCACGACGATCGCCGCGGCGGTGGCTGCCGCGATGACGGCGGCTTGCGGAGTCGGCGGCGCAACCGGGGCCGTCGCTATGCGGGCATGCCCACTGTGGCGACCGCCAAAGCGTCGCGAGCAGACCTCGTGAACACGCTGACGCTGACCGCCGAGTTCGAGCCATTTCAGGAAGTCGAAGTGATGGCGAAGGTCGCCGGTTACCTGCACAGCATCAACGTGGACATCGGCGACCGCGTCCGTGCCGGTCAATTGCTCGCGACCCTCGAGTTGCCGGAGATGGCCGACGATCTCGCGCGCGCCGCAGCGGGCACCGACGAAGTGACCGCCGAGTCGGCCGGTGCGCAGGGAGATATGACGCGCGCTCAATCAGCCCACGATGCGGCGCACCTGTCGTACGCGCGCCTTCTGGATGTATCGAAGCGCGAGAAGGGACTGGTGCCGCAGCAGGATCTCGACGAGGCGCATGCGCGCGACCTGGTGGCGGAGGCCCAGGTGGCCGCAGCCGCCTCGAAGGTCGCCGCAGGAGAGAACCACATCCGCATGGCGCAGGCGGAGGAATCCCGTTTCAAAACACTCGAGAAATACACCCGAATCACGGCGCCGTTCGACGGCGTCGTTACCAAGCGCTTCGCCAACGTCGGGTCGATGATTCAGGCCGGCACCGCATCGCAGACGCAGGCGATGCCGATCGTCCGACTCTCCGATAACCGGATGCTGCGCTTGACCGTCCCGGTGCCCGAGTCGTCAGTTGGCGGCATTGTCGTCGGCCAGCCGGTGACGGTCCGCGTGCGCTCGCTCAATCGGACGTTCGATGGCCGGGTCGCCCGTTTCACCAACCGCCTGCAGACGTCGACGCGAACGATGGACACGGAAATCGACGTGGCGAATCCCGGCCTGACGCTGATGCCGGGGATGTATGCCGAGGCGGATCTGGTGCTGCAGTCCGCGTCGAAGGCGCTGGTGGTTCCGCTCGACGCCGTCGAAGGGCTCGGCACCGCAACCGCCCGCGCCTACCTGATCGAGGCCGACCGCATTCGTATCGTGCCGATCAAGACCGGTCTCGAGACAGCGACGCAGGTGGAGGTGTTGGGCGGCCTGCACGAGGGTGACGCGGTCATTGTTGGCCGCCGCTCGGGGTTGACCGACGGCGAGCAGGTGCGCGCCAGGCCGGTCACCCGGGACGCCAATCAGGGAAAAGGCGACTGATCGTGTCACGCTTCGCGATCAGAACGCCCTATCTCGTCGTGGTCGTGTGCCTGGTGGTGGCACTGCTCGGCACGGTCAGCATCAACCGCCTGCCGGTGGACATGTTTCCATCGATGAACATCCCGGTGGTCGCAGTGGCGACGTTCTTTGCCGGCATGCCACCCGAGCAGATCGAAAGCGACATCACTTATCACTTTGAACGGATGTTCATGCTGTCGGGCGGCATCGAGCACATCGAGTCGAGGTCGCTCCCCGGCGTCAGCCTGATCAAGGTCTATTTCGAGCAGGGGACCGATCCCGACGCTGACGCGGCGGCGATCTCGACGCTGGCGATGGCGGATCTGAGGAATCTGCCGCCAGGCACGTATCCGCCGATCGTGTTGAAGTCGGACGCCTCCAGCCTGCCGGTCTGCCTGGTGACGCTGAGCGGCGACGGGCTCAATGAGAGCACCCTGAAGGACATCGCGCAGAACTACGTCCGCAACCAGCTCGCCAGCGTTCAGGGTGCGTCAGTGCCGCAGCCATTCGGCGGACGCTGGCGCCAGATCATGTTGTTTGCCGATCCAAGCAAGCTCGAGGCACACCAGCTCAGCCTGATGGACGTCGTGCGTTCGTTGAACGAGGCCAACACGCTGCTGCCTGCCGGCGACGTCCAGATGGGCCGCTACGATTACAACATCTACACCAACGCCATGCTCGGTGGACCGCTGGACGTGGAGCAGGTCCCTCTGAAGATGACCGGTCAGTCGCCGGTGCGCGCCGGCGACGTCGGCGTTGCCAAAGACGCCTTTGCCCGGCAGTACAACATCGTCAGGGTGAATGGCACGCGCGCGGTCTACCTGCCGATTCTGAAACAGGGCGGCAGCGCCAACACCATCGCCGTGGTGGACAGCGTTCGCCGCACCCTCGGCAATCTGGTGGACGTGCCCGCGGCGCTCCGCACCAGCGTGGTGTTCGATCAGTCGCGTTTCGTGAAGACCGCGATCGAGACGCTGCTCCACGAAGGCGGCATCGGCCTGTTTCTGACCTGCGTGATGATCCTGGTGTTCCTCGGCAGCATGCGCGCGACCGTCGCGGTGTTCTTCTCGATACCGCTTTCGATTCTGGCCACCTTCATCGCGCTGTCGCTGACCGGTAGTTCCCTGAACAGCATGGTGCTTGGCGGGCTGGCTCTGGCGTTGTCACGCCTGATCGACAACTCGGTAATCGTGCTCGAAAACATCTTCCGTCACCTCGAACGCGGCGAGCCGCCGGCGGTTGCGGCAGAAACCGGTGGAGAAGAGGTCGCGTTACCCGTGCTGGCCGCGACCCTGACGACCGTAGTGGTGTTCTTTCCAGTGACGATGTTGTACGGGGTGAGTCGGTTCCTGTTCGGCGCGCTGGCGCTGGCCGTCATCATTTCGCTTTTCGCGTCGTACATCGTCGCGTTGACTGTCGTACCACTGTTCTGCGCTCGATTCATGCGCGCGCGCGAGTTCGCCGCGCCGGGCGACGCCGGCGAAGCCACGGCGTCCGGCGCATCGGCGCCGGCTCAGGCGGTCGGTCCAGGCGCCCGTTTCAACCGCTGGTTTTCCCACCAGTTCGAGCGTCTGCTGTCGTTCTATGACGTGCTGGTGGCGCGCGCACTCGAGCGGCCAGCTGCGGTCGTGGCGACGTGTGGGGTCGCTTTCCTGCTGAGTCTGCTGCTGTTCCCGTTTCTCGGCGTGGCCTTCTTTCCGCAGACCGACGCTGGTCAGTTTCTGATCAATTTCAAGGCGCCATCGGGCACCAGGCTCGACGTCACCGAAGAGGCGACCGCCAAACTCGAAGAACTGGTCCGGCGCGAAGTGCTGCCGGAGGATCTCGACATGGTCGTGTCCAATATCGGCGTCGACCCGGGATTCTCGGCGCTTTTTTCGCCCAACGCGGCAATGCATACCGCGTTCGTTCAAGTGAACCTCAAGGAAGGCCATCGCGTCGGCAGCTACGAGTACATCGAACGCGTCAAGCGTGCAATGAGCGAGGAGCTGCCGGAACTGACACCGTTCTTCTCCTCCGGCAGCATGGTCGACAGCGTGCTCAATTCCGGGATGCCGGCCCCGATCGACGTTCAGGTGACCGGCTCTGACCTGGCGGCCGCCGATCGTGTGATGCGCGATCTGACGCCCCAGTTCAGGAAGATCAAGGGGGTCGCGGACGTCTTCACGCCGCAGGATCTCGACTACCCGTCGATTCGGTTGAACATCGATCGCACCCGTGCCAGCGAAATGGGTCTGACCGAGAAGGAAGTGGTGTCCAACGTCATCACCGCGCTCACCTCGAACCAGATGATTGCGCCAAGCGTGTGGGTGGACCCCAAGAGCGGCAACAACTACTTCCTGACCGTGCAGTATCAGGAGGCGCAGGTTCAGGCGCTGGCCGATCTGCGGGCCATTCCACTTCACGCGGCCAGCCTGGCGCGTCCGACGCGGCTCGACATGGTCAGTACGTTGACCCGCTTCAATGCCCCGACCGAGGTCGATCACAGTCAGATCCGCCGCAGGATGGACATTTACATCCGACCGCAGGGTGAGGATCTCGGAGTCATCTCCAAGGCAGTGAACCGGATTCTGGCGGCGACGCAGCTGCCCAAGGGCATCAGCACGACGGTCAGCGGCAGCGTCAAGTCGATGAACGAGTCGTTTCGCAGCTTCGCCGTCGGCCTGACGTTGTCGGTCCTGCTGCTGTACCTGATCCTGGTGGCGCAGTTCCGCTCGTTCACGGATCCGTTCATCATCCTGCTGGCGCTGCCTCCGGGCATCAGCGGTGTGCTGGTCACGTTGCTGGCCACCGGCACGACGCTCAACATCATGTCGCTCATGGGCATCGTGATGCTGGCTGGTATCGCGATGTCGAACAGCATCCTGATCGTCGAGTTCGCGCACCACCTCGCGAGCGAAGGTGCGGACACGCGAACCGCGATCGTCAACGCCTGCCGGGCCAGACTGCGGCCGATTCTCATGACCTCGCTGGCGACAATCATCGGCCTCCTGCCGCTCGCGCTCAAGCTTGGGGAGGGCGCGGAAGCGTACGCACCCCTGGCGCGCGTGCTGATCGGAGGATTGACGGCGTCGGTACTGCTGACCGTGTTCCTGGTGCCGGCAGGCTTCTACCTCGCCTACCGTAACAATTCAGCCGTGGGCACGGCCGACGTGCCGGTGCGGTAACGGATGTTAGACTCAGCCGCAAGAGAATGGGAGCGCCTGCGCTGTCTGTCCCGGTGGTGAAACGCCTGCGGATCGTGCTCGGAGACGATCACGCGTTGGTCAGGAGCGGTCTGCGCCGTCTGCTCGAACGCGATCAGGAGTTCGAGGTGGTCGGCGAGGCCGGCGACGGTCTCAGTGTGCTGCAGGTGGTCGAGCGCCAGCGGCCCGACGTGCTGCTGCTCGACCTGAGCATGCCGCATTTCAACGGCGTCGATACCGCCCAGCGCCTCCATGAGACGCTACCTGAGCTCAAGATCATCGTCGTCAGCATGCACGTTGACGAAGCGTATGTGCTTCGCGCCCTGAAAGCCGGCGTGCGCGGCTACGTGTTGAAACAGTCAAGCGAGGCCGACGTGGTCGATGCGCTGCGGGCCGTGCGCGCCGGTCATGCCTACTTCAGCCCTGAGGTCAGCAAACTGCTGGCCGACGATTTCGTGCGCGAGTTGAAGAGCCGCAATCTGACGGATTCGTACGACGGCCTGACCTTTCGCGAAAAAGAAATCATGCAGCGGCTGGCGGAAGGGGTATCGAACAAGGACCTGGCCGCCGCCCTCAATGTCAGCCTGTCTACGATCGAGAGTCACCGCTACAGCATTTTTCAGAAGCTCAACGTGCACACGATCGCCGAGCTCGTTCTGTACGCCGTACGCCGGGGCTTGATTTAGCCGCGGACCACTACGCGACCCGTGCGGTCGCACGAAGGGGCAGGTGTACCTCGACGATCGTCCCGCGTGCGGGCGTCGAGTGCATGCGAAAGCTGCCGCCGAGGTGGGCGACGCGTTCTTCCATGCCGAGCACTCCGAGCCCCCGTTCCTCCGCCGGTTCGAATCCTTCCCCGTCATCCGACACCGTCAGGTGCAGCGTCTGGTCGCGCTGTTCGAGTCGGACTTCCGCCCTCGTTGCCTCGGCGTGACGTCGGCAATTGCGGAGCGCCTCCTGGACGACGCGGTAGACGCAGGTGCGATACTCCTCCGGCAGATCGTCCTGGACGCCGTCAGCAACAACCTCGACATGGAGGGGGCCGGAGCGAGCGACCTCTCGTGCGAGCCAGCGCAGCGCAGGGATCAGGCCCAAATCGTCGAGCACCGATGGCCGGAGTAACAGCGACAGGTTCCGGACGGTCCGCACCATCCCGTCGGCAAGGCGCCTGGCGACGCCGAGCTGCTCACCCACTTCGGGAAGCTGACGTTGTTCGAGTGCCGCCGTCGCGTTCCCGAGACCGAGCATCAGCGCCCATAGTCCCTGACCGATCTCGTCGTGGAGCTCGCGCGACAGCTTGCGACGCTCCGATTCCTGCGCGTCGACCAGCTGCACCGACAGCGCTTGAAGTTCGGCTTTGGCATGCTCAACCTGCCGGAATCTGTTCTCCGACTCGATTTCCAGCCGGGTGATGCGGGACAGGCTGAACCAGGCCAGGAGGATGCCGATCGCGATCGTCACAGCGACCAGGCCCAGCAGCAGTCGCCGATAACTGACGAACAGCGATGTGGTATCCGCCGAATTGCGGTCCATGTCCTGAGCATTGAGCCGTTCGATCTCGTCGGCGATCCGCAGCATGACGCTGCGGCGGGGGTGCAGTTCGTCGCGAACGAAGACGTCAACCCGCCGCTGGCGCTCGGCGGGCGTCCAGTCGAGCACCGGCGTCACCGCCTGGAAATAGACGCGCACTTCTCGCCGAAGCGAGGCGAACAGCTCGCGCTCTTCCGGCCGAAGGGCGCGGGCGTATTGGTCCTCGAGCATCTCGATGTGCTGCTGGCTGGCGAGCACGTCCTGACGCTCACGAGCCGCAGCGCCGGAATCTTCCTCGAGGAGAAAGTCGTGCACGCGCGTGCCGGACCGGTAGACATCGTTCCTGAGCTGCTCGAGAACTCGCATCCGCGAGATGAAGTCGGCCCGGATGTCTTCGTGCCGCCCTTCAATCTTCTTGAGGAAGGAAACCGCGCTGGCGCCGACCGCAACCAGGAGTACCAGCAACCCGCCGAGGCCGATCGAGAGCAGGACCCGTTGCTGGGTCTGCGACGGCTTGACTGTGGAACTCGGCATGCCTCCGCAATTATGCCCCACCAGCCCGGGGCGCTATTTGGCGACGCCCGCATCCTTCATGCTCTCCAGCTTCGCGAGGTCAACGGACGAAACCGCCGACTTCAGCGCGGCGACGTCCACGCCGCGTCCCTTGGAGCTCACCATGAAGCGCTCGCCGATCACGACGCCGTATTCGTTGGTGCCGCCGTTCTTCGACGTCTTCTCGTGCGTGAGCCGGCCGTTGACCTTGCTGGTCCGCTCCGACCCGTTCTCGTCTTCGCTCTCGCCCTGGACGCCCGCCCAGCCTGCCAGACCCATCAGGCCGCTCATGCCGCCGGTGTCGACGATTTCGAGCGTCACTGACTTGTCGGCGCCGTCGCTGTAGGTCGCTTCAGCTTTCGACACCATCAGGCCGGCGACGCCGCTCTTGTCCGCCCTGCTCGACGTCTTCGGCAGGCCGCCGAGCGTGTCGGGAATGAGCGGCTTCAATTCGTCGATCGATACGGGGTCCACGTGCTTGCCGCCGCCCATCAAAGCGCCGAGACTGGCCGCCGCCGCGGCGGCCGCGGCGTTCGTGTCGCCGGCCTTGGTGGCGGCTTCGACCTTCTTGTTGTTCGCTTCCATCTGCTTGCCGAGTTCCTGCAGCTTGCCCATCGGACTGTCCTTGTCGAACTGGACCGGGGAACGGGAGGCGCTCCTGCCCGACATCATGCCGCTGCCCATCAAGCCTCCGAAGCCGATGACGCCGGCGGCAAAGTACACGACCGCGCTGACGACGATGATGCAGATCGCTGAGACCACGCCGTACGCAATCGTTTTGTCCTCGGGGTTCTTCATCAGTCGCGGCAGGCCGACAAAGAACACGTAGATGCTGTACAGCCCGGCAAGAATGCCGAGGATGCCGAGCAGCGGAATGATGCGCAGCACGCCGGCGAGCCATGCGGGCGTGGAGGCGAACACCACGAGCTTCAGCGCCTGCAGGCTGTTCTTCTCGGCGCCGAATGTCGGCGCGAGGGCGTTGATGATCAGTGAGGCGATGAAGAGTCCGACGATGCCGAAGCAGAGTCCGACGATCGCGGCGACGAGGCCGCCGAGGAAAGGCGTCCGGCCGAGGAGTGGCACGCCGACGATCGAACCGCCGATGAAGCCAGCGACGGCGCCGATCGCCGCCAGCGGCAGGGCGTAGCCGGTGATCAGTTCGACCGTGGAGGTTGGCTCAGCGGCGATGACCGGCCATTCGGTTGCAGGGGTCAGACAGATCTTCTGAGCGCGCTGAACAATGTCCATCGTGATGCTCCTTGGTTGGCGAGCGAATGATACCTGTAAAAACGAAGCCGCCGAGACGAACGTGCGGCCATCCGTCGTTATTTGTGCTGAATCGGGACGGATTGTTACAGGGGGTGAAACGTCGGGGGAGGTCAACGCACTAGCCGGCGTGAGGATCTGCGAGAAATGTAAGGGAACCGGGTGGGTCTGTCTCGAACACCGGCATCAGCCGATGGACCATCCGACTGGGGAGGGTCGTTCCTGCCGCGGTGCGTCCGCACCCTGCGACGAACCGGGCTGCGCCTTTCGACGAGAGCCGACGCCAGAGGAAATCGCCTGCTCGGATTGGATCGGAACGCAGGCAGTGTGAAGGCCGGTGCGCCCGCCGCAGGGCGGACGCACCAGGTGTGGGCTACTGCTTCGACGATTTCGAGGCCGCCAGTTGCTGCACAACCGCGAGCGACTTCTCGACGTGCGCCGCCGGGTTGATCTTGTCGTCAGCCGATGACAGCACCGCCGCGATCTTGTTGTCGGGCGTGACGATGAAGGTGGTGCGCTCGGTGAAGTCGTGATCGATTTCGACTCCACGCGAGTCCTTCATGCCCGCCTTGATGTCCATCTTGGTCAGGTTGTAGGACTGCGCGATGGCTCCGCTGGGATCGGACGCGACCCCGATTTTGCCCGCGCAGTACTGCGGATCCGCCGAAAACGCGTTCAGGCGGGTGATGCTGTCGCGCGACACGCCGATGATCGTCGCGCCGGCGGCGTCGAACTTCTCCTTGTTCTCAGCGAACGTGTGCGCTTCGATGTTGCAGCCGCCAGTGAACGCTGACGGGTAGAAGTACACGACGACCGGTCCCTTTTTCAGCGCGGCTTTCAGCGAGAAGTCGAATTCCTTGCCGGCCAGCGAGGCTTTCGCCGAAAAGTCTGGCGCCATCTCGCCCTGTTTCAGCGCGGCGAACGCCGGTACCACGAGTGCTGCCGACAGCAGACTCCCCAATATCAAACGTTTCATCGTTCCACTCCTTCGGGCCTGATCATACACGCGGAACGCCCGGCGTTGACAAGAACTGAACTGCGCGGCAACATGCGCTGCCGGGACGGTTCAGCCCATCAGCGAAGGTGACACGATGACACGCAGCCTGTTCTTCGCGGTCCTTGGCCTGGCGATCGCCGTTCCGCTGGTCGGCTCGGCGCAGGGTCCGGCCACACATCCCGGCGAGTACGCGCCTGCGGACATCGCGTACGGTGCCCGCACCTACGACGCGCAGTGCACGACCTGCCACGGCTCGACCGGCGACGGCGTCGGCGGCGTGGATCTGCGAAGCGGCAAGTTCCGCAACGCCGTCACCGACCAGGACCTGGCGCGCGTGATCACCAACGGCGTCCAGGGAACCGGGATGCTGGCGTTCAAGTTCGATCCGGCCGAGCTCGCCGGTGTCATCGCCTACCTGCGCAACATGAATTCGTTCGACCGCGGTTCGGTGAAAGCGGGCGACGCGGGCCGCGGTCGCGCCACGTTTGAAGGAAAAGGCGCCTGCGCGACCTGCCATCGGGTTGGTGGTCAGGGCTCGCTGGTCGCGCCGGACCTCAGCGACGTCGGCGCCACTCGCAGCGCCGGCTCGCTCCTGCGCTCCCTGACTGATCCATCCAGCCAGATGATGCCGATCAATCGCCCCGTCCACATCGTCACGCGCGACGGCAAGGTGATCAACGGCCGGCGGCTCAACGAGGATACCTACACGGTCCAGCTGATCGACGACAAGGAGAAGCTGGTGTCGTTGAGCAAGGCCGACGTTCGCGAATACACCATCTCCGTCGCATCGCCGATGCCGTCGTTCAAGGGACGAATGACCGACGATGAACTCGCCGACCTGGTCGCTTACCTGCTGACGCTGAAAGGACGCTGAACATGACGCGACGAACAACTGGCGGTCCAGCTGAAGCCGGACACTACGTGCGAAGCGGCGTCCCTCTGTTCGTGCTCGTGCTGTTACTCGCGTCGCTGACGGCTGCCGTGCAGGCGCAGGTCGGGACGGATCGGCTGGTGAACGCGGCGCGGGAGGCGCGGAACTGGCTGATCTACTCGGGCGGCTACGCCAGCAACCGCTACAGCGCGCTGACGCAGATCACACCCGCCAACGCGAAGAACCTCGAACTGAAGTGGATGTATCAGGCCGCCGTCTCAGGCGCCTGGCAGACTACGCCGCTGGTCGTCGACGGCGTGATGTACCTCACCCAGCGGCCGAACGACGTCGTCGCGCTCGACGCGAAGAGCGGAAGAGTGTTCTGGATCTACCGGCACGCGCTCGATCCGACCCAGATCGTCTGCTGCGGCGCGAACAACCGCGGGCTGGCGATTCTCGGCGATACGCTCTTCATGGGGACGCTCGACGCGCACCTGGTCGCCATTGACGCGCGGACCGGCAAGGCGCTCTGGAATACGAAGGTCGCCGAGAGCAAGGGCGGCTATTCGGTGACGCACGCGCCGCTGGTGGTGAAGGACAAGGTCATCGTCGGCGTCGGCGGCGGCGAGTACGGCATTCGCGGGTTTGTTGCGGCGTTCGATGTGCGCACCGGACGTGAGGCGTGGCGGTTCAACACGATCCCGGCGCCGAACGAGCCGGGCGGCGATTCGTGGAAGGCGTGTCCGCCGGCTTCGACGCCACCGGCGACGTTCTGCGATCCGGACGCGTGGAAGCATGGCGGCGGATCGGTGTGGGTGACCGGTTCGTACGATCCTGCCCTGAACCTCACGTATTGGGGCGTCGGCAACGCCGGTCCCGACTGGAATAACGAGCAGCGGCCCGGCGATAACCTCTACACGGACTCGGTGGTCGCGCTCGACGCGGATACGGGCCGCTTGAAGTGGCACTACCAGTTCACGCCGCACGACAATTACGACTACGACTCCGTGCAGGTGCCGGTGCTCGTCGACATCACGTGGCGTGGCGCGCCGCTGAAGGCGATGGTGTGGGCGAACCGCAACGGCAACTTTTATGTGCTCGACCGCGAAACCGGCAAGTTCCTCGTAGGGAAGCCGTTCGTCAAAGTGAACTGGATGGACACGTTCGACGAACGTGGGCGTCCGCACCAGACGCCGCAGCCGCCGGGTCAGCCGACCTGGCCTGGCAATCAGGGCGGGACCAACTGGTATTCGCCGTCGTACAGCCCGCACACGGGGTTGTTCTATGTCTCGGCATGGGAAGGTTACGCGACCATTTTCGGCGGCACTGCGGTGGAGTATCAGGAGGGACGAAACTTCGGCGGCGGCGTCAATCGATCGTTCGTCCCGATTCCCGGCGCGCCTGCCGTTCCCGGAATCCGGCGCGGTCCGATCAACAACTGGACCGAGGCAGCCGCGACCGGCGCCGTGCTCGCGCTCGATGCGGCCAGCGGCGAGCTGAAATGGAAGTTCCCGATGACCGACGTCACCGACAGCGGGATCCTGACGACCGCGTCGGACGTGCTGTTCACCGGAGGCCGCGAGGGCTATTTCCAGGCGCTCGACGCACGCACGGGGACGCTGTTGTGGAAAGCGAGCCTCGGCGCGCAGATCGTCAGCGGGCCGATTACCTACGAAGCGGACGGCAAGCAGTACGTGACCGCCATTTCAGGTCTGTCGCTCTGCGTGTTCGGTCTGCGGGAATGACGCCGTATTTGATTGGGTGTGGCGCGACCCTTTCAGGGTCGCGTTCGGACAGGAGCGTCTATTTCGTCACCGTCATCGGCGCCTCGATCGATCCGATGGTGACGCCATCGACCGAGATGGACGCCCTTGCGTGGTACTCCCCTGGTGCGGCACTAGACAGATCCAGCGTGGCACGAACGAACTGACCGGGCCCTCCGCCCGGCGAGAGAGGGACGTCGCGCGATGCGACGATTTCCTGAGTCTTTGTCGACGCGACCTCGAAGCGCACGACGGTATTGGCGAGCGTCGTCGCCGCATCACTCGCCACATCTACGCCGGCAACGACCTGTTTTGTGACCGCGATCCTCGCGGGCACCGGAAACGGACCGTCCTCGCTCGCTGCCGACGGCGCGAGCAACAGATCGCTGAGCGTGAACGCGCCGATTGTGTGCAGGCGAGCGGAGACCGGATGGATCACGAACGCGGAGTGCTTCGTCCCGTCAGACACCGAGAGGCGCAGTTCGTAGGCGCCAGGCGGCAGCGCCTGGAATGCGATGTAACTGATCGGCTGCGCGGTGCCGTCGCTCCCGCGCGTGACCGGCACCACGCGGCCGCTGTCCGCGACGACACGGCCGCCCGAGGTCAGCTTGTAGCCCAGCGCCAACGCCGACGTCTGAGCGGTCCCGTCGTTCATGTCCAGGCTGAACAGGATTCGGACCAGGCCTCTGGTGTCGGCGATCGCACGTGTGCTGACCTGCATCTTCGCCTTGTCGAGCGTGAACGACGAGGCGCCGCCACCGACCGTCGCCGACGGCGCGCGCCGCGAGGTCGTGCCGACGACGAAACGTGCGCGCGCGTGGATGGTGGCGCCAGGACGGCTGGTTCGCAGCGCGATCGCGTGCGCGCCGTCCCGGTCGGCGGTGGTCACACGAAACGACACGAGGTAGTACCCGGACAGCGCGTCGCCGAGGCGTTCGAACGCCGCGTCCGGGGCGGCGGGTGCCCGAAAGAGCATGCCGCCCGACTCGAACGTGAGAGCCTTCAACCCGTCCTCTTCGATCGCGCGATCCTGGATGCCGGTGGACGAATGAACACGTTCGACCTCGCCCGCATCGACGAGCGGGCCCTCGAGCAGCACCGAATACAAGGTCACGCGCGAAGCGACGGCCAGCGCCGCCAGCTGGGACACGGTGGACGCATCACGCTGATCCGGACGAAGCATCAGCCCTTCCGAGACGAGGACGACCACCTTGGGGCCGGCCATCGAAGCCAGCGTGTGGAACAGTTTGTCGAGTCCGGCGATCGCGTCTCGTGAGCGGGTGCGATACGAGTCGAGCCTCACCTCGGCGTCGGTACGTAGCGAGGCTTCGCACAGCTCGCGCCTCCCACCCGGCATCGCGAGTGGGCACTCGCGCACGAGGACGGCCTGCTGCATCTGCCGTTCGTCAGCCGTCGCGCCGACGTCGAACGCGAACACCTCTCGCAGACTCATCGTGAAATCGTCGGCACTGGTCAGTGGAGCCGCGCGCCCGACGCTGCTCGCCAGCGCCGCTCGAATCGGTGCGCGTTCGCTGGTGAAGTCGGCCGAAGGTCCTCTCGGAATGGAGAGCAGGGCTACGCGATCGGCGGCCCCGAACCGATCGAGCAGCCTTCCGGCCGCGGCGGTCGCCGCCTTGCCGCCGCCCGCGCCGATATTGCCTTCGTCGACCACGAAGACGATGTGACGCTGCGGAGGACGCGGAGACGAGACCGCGGCGGCGCCGGAGCCAGCGCCCGGTCGTTCGGCGCCACCCGTGGCGGCGTCCACGTACTCGACCGACTCGATGGCGCGCGGCTGCCCGTCTACCGACAAAACGAAGTCGGCGACGGTGAGTCCTGTGGCCGCTCGCCCATCAGCGCCAAGGACGACGGCGTCCGCTTCGACCAGGTCGATGCCGCCGCGAAATCTGTTCTGCGCCCACAGGCTGGGGACAACGCGAATGCCGGCAATCAGAACGATGAAGATGGCGGCGACGAGGCGTGCATTCACACCCTGCCGCACCGCGCACCGGCGGAGTGGGGTCATATCTTGTTCGGGACTACGGATGCTTCACCGCGACCTGCATCAACGCATAGTGGTGACGCCCCTTCTTCTGCAGGTAGACGACGGTCGATCCGTCCGGCGACCAGGCGGGCAGGAGAATGCCTTTCGCGCCCTCGACGTCGCTTGTCCCTCCATCGAAGTCCATCAACGCAAGGCGTCCGTCCGGCCGCGCGAACGCGACCGCGTGAAGTATGGCTGGCGACCAGCCGAATGTCATGCCGGGCACGAGCGGCTGATCAACGTAGCGACCGATCGCTTCGCCTTTGAGCATCAAGGTGCGAATCTGCGATCCCGCTTCGTTCTGGGCGGCGACCGCGTTGCTCATCATCCCGTTCTTCGACTTTTCGAGCAGGCTTTGCGTGGGAATACCCTTCGCACCGGTCTCGGTAAAGACCTGGATCACCAGTTCGGGACGCGCGGGAGGGGTGCGCGTCGTCTTCCACTCCCAGTATTTCGCCGCCCAGTCAGGCGCGACGTCGACGCCGTGAAAATCGTGCTCGGCGAGGCGAATCAGGTAATAGCGGGTCTTGAGCGGCGGGCGATCGCCGTCGAGCGTCTGCAGGCACAGGGTCGTGTCGTCGGGAGACCAGGCGAGCTGTGACGGATCGCCACTAAAGCTGCCGCCCTGAAGGTCGACGGCGAGCACCGGCGAGGCGCCTGACAACGGCTGCGGCGGCGCAGCCGGCGGCTGGACGACGAACGGGACGAGCAGCAGGCCGAGGGTGGACAATCTCACGGGCCACCTCCACAGAGACCGAACCGCGCCAGTGTGCGGCGGCCTGACGGTGTGCGTCAAGCCGGTTCTGCGGAGCGTCTGTGGGTGTTTTGGCGCGCGTCGCATCAATACGCGCAATTCCCAGGGAGGTCGTTTATCGAAGCGTTGACACCGTGGCCGATCGACGACCGAAGCTGACCGCTTCGTGACAGTCGTGAAGGTAGAGGTCGATTCGTCGTCCACGGATGCTCGAGCCTGTGTCCTTCACCACGTAGACGCCGTCGTAGCGGCCGTCTGAGTCCCGACACCTTGATGCGCGAGCCGATCGGCAGCACGGCGGGGTCGGCGGCAACGGTGTGCTCGGCGGGTCTGGTGCCTGAGGCGGTGACTCGCCCGGCGCAATAAGCGGTGGCCGTGAATGAACGTGCGTTGCCGGCGGCGCCGTTCGGCGCCGGTCCTGCCGGATGGGCTCGTCCGGCACAAGCTCCAGTTATGAGTGCCAGAAATCCGACCATCAGCGATCCGAGTGTCAGCTGCAGCCGTGGTCGGGCTTTCCTATTGTTCACGACGTCTAACCAGCAAGTCTCGATCCACGGACGCTTTCAAGTGGAGGTGGTCGAAGTCTGTATCGCGCTTGGCTGGTGCCCTTCTCCTTTTGAGCGGGCGGGATAGCCGGCGCTACCCCGCCCTGTCAACGCTACGGCAGCTGCAACGACCAGGCGCTTCGGCCATGAGTGGCCGCATAGAGCACACGCTGGGATGAACGACGGTCCACCGAAGGGACGATCGTCAGCCCCGCCACCTCCACATTCGGTAGACCTGTTCCTGCAACCGTCCACGCGGTGCCGCCGCCGGCAAGCTTCATCACGCCGAAGTCAGACGAAGCGTACAGATCACCCGTCGCATCGTCGCGGACCAGCCCAGTAATCGGAAAATCGGGCAAGTTGTAGCTCCGATCAACGAAGGTCGCCGCGCCCGATCCTGCCCAGGTCGCCTCGAAGACGTGCCCAGGTTGTGCAGGTGTGTTCGCGTTGTAGCCCGAATACGAGATCCAGGCATGGTGCGCGTTGGCGGGATCCACGTAGATCGAGCTGATGTACCGGTTCGGCGTGTTCGCATGCGTCGGATTGGGATCGACGCGCTGCCACGTTACGGCACCCGCAGGTGCGTTGGTGTTGTCTGAGACGAATAACCGGCCAGTGCCCGTCGCAACCCACATCGAACCGATGTTGCTCGCTGTGCGTTGAATCCACGCCAGCGCACTGCCGCGGCGATCCGCTCCGTAATTGATGGCGAACGTGTCGGTCAGGTCGGTCATTCCCGGCGGACCGATTGTGACGAAGTCGCCGCAGCCTGCTTGCGCGGCCGACGTCGTGAACTCGGGACAGTTGGCTTCGAGCAACGCTTGATCGCCGCCCCAATCCTGCGTTCGCCAGACGCTGAAGGAACCCTGGAAGATGGTGCCGCCGTTAGCAGGGTGTGGATCAGCGACAACCGGCGGATAGAAGAAGGCGCCTTCCGGACTTGTGATGATCGGTGCCGAGATGATCACCCACTTGGTGGGATCGCCGCCGTGGAAGTTCGCGTCGTTGGCCTGGCCGGTGAACGTGTTGAAGCGCAGGGCGTCATTGGTCGAGCTGAAACCCGACTGCCCGCCGTCTCCATACATGATCTGATTCCACGTCGAGTTCGCCGCGTTGTTCCCGCCGTTCTGCCAGGTGCCGTTGTCCTGCGTGCCGCCCTGAATCAGGTTGTTGGGATGTTGCCCGCTCACCGACAGGCTCTGGAACTGCAGCGTGGAGAAACCGCGGTTGATGTTGTTCGCCAACTGGTTCGGCACACGCGACAGCAGACCCTTGCAGAACGCGGCGCCCGCCGCGCTCAAGCCGCGCGTGTCGCACTTCGCGGAGTCGTTGGCGAAATTCCCGTCCGAGCTGACGATGCCGCCGTCCGAACCCTCCCAGTAAAGGTACGGGTTGCCGGGCAACGTCACGATCGCGTGCTGATCGGGATGCGTGAACTCGGCGTGCGTGGGGTCGCCATCCTGCGTGAGATCGCTCCAGTCGACGCCGGCGTTGGTGGACAGCAGAACCGCGCGGCCGTTCGATACCCCTCCAAGTTGCCCGTAAGAAAACGAGCCCAGCAAGTACACCACGTCTGGAAAGCCCGCGGGGGTATAGACGACGTTGTCGTACCAGCATTGACTGGTGCAGTAGTCCGCCACCTGTGCGCCGCCGAACGAGGCGAATGTAGCCGCCGTGTCGGCGTTGTCGCTGCGCCAGAAGTTCGCGAGGTGTCCCGTCCCGCCGCCCTGACCCTCACCGACGTACATGCGGGTCGCCCCCGACGGGAGCGTGGTGATGGTGAACTCGCTTCGGTCGGTCACCGACGCGGCGACGGTAGGATCTTGAGGCGTGAAGATCTGAGAGAAGGTGCCGCCGTTGTTCGTCGATCGCCAGATGCCTTGTTGGAAAGCGTTGACGTAGATGATCCCGGCATGTGTCGGATCGACCTGGACGGTAGTTGAGCCGCGCACGGGAGCCGGAGAGGGCCAGATGAGTGTGAACGTGGCGCCCGATTGACGCCATAGACCACGAGTGGCCAGTACATGGTCGGTGGAACCGCTCGACAGCGCGCCGCCGCTGACCGAGCTGATGCCGCGGACGCCGCTGCCGATCGGCACGAGCAGGTTGCCGGCGCTGTCGAATGCCATCCCGCCGATCGATCGCTGGAAGAACACGTCGCTGCCTGGCACCAGCGCCCATGTGTCGCCGCCGTCGGTGGTCTTGAAAATCCCGACTCCAGCCTCCGAATCGCCCGACGCGTTCTCCTCGCCGGTCGCGGCATACAGCGTGTTGCCGCTCGGGTCGTTGGGGTCGAGCAGGAGCGATCCGATGGCGTTGGTCCCGAAGCTGGCGGAAATGAACTCCCACTTCTGGGAGGGATTGGTGTGAAGCGCCTTCGACGTTCTCCAGACGCCACCGCCTGCGGCCGCCACATACAGTCGGCAGTTACCCTCGCCGCAATTGGGCGCCAGCGCCAGCGCCGTGACGCGCCCGGCGGTGGTGTAGGGCGCCGCATCGCCGAGGGCGTTCAGGACGCCAGGGACGGACGCTATGCTGGGCCCCACCAATTGCCAGGTTCCAGCCGAGTGCTTGTTCCCGTTCAGTGAGGCCCACCCGTTCCACGCGGCGACCGTCGCGTCCGGCGACACATCGTCGCTGGGATAGGCGCGCTTCAGGAATTCCTCGACCGCTGGCGTGTAGAGTCCGCGCGAATCGTGGGTGCCGAACAGCGCTCTCTTGCTGTCCAGGGCGGCCATGGACGGATTGCCGCGTTTCCACGCGAACCCTTTCACTGCCGGCACGGCGCGTCGCGTCGAACTCGTGACTGCCACGCAGGCCCAGACGCCAACAATGAGGAGAAGGCCGGCGATCGCGGCCCGGAGACGAGGAAGTGACCAATAGGAACCGAGCTCAGCTCCAGATTTCATAGCGTTCCCCTTCATGTGAGGTTCAGCGCCGAAGCCCCGTACGGGCGGGAGCATACTATTAATGCTTTCCGCAGATCGATCAGTAAGTTTCGCGGAAGCCAAACGCGCGCTGTGGGTGGATGGGGAGCGAGCTGATGCGGAGGCTGCCCGCAAGGGGCAGGTCAAGCGCTTAACAAGCGTCAGATCGCACGCGTAGAGTGCTAAACCAGCGAAATTGAAGAGAGTTTGGTGCCGGAGGAGGGAATCGAACCCTCACGGGGCGTAAACCCCACGGGATTTTGAGTCCCGCGCGTCTGCCAGTTTCACCACTCCGGCTTTCAGGAACTTAGAAGTGAGAAGTTTGAAGTGTGAAGTAATTTCTTCGTAACAACTTCACACTTCAAACTTCTCACTTCTCACTTTCGTTGTTCAGACCAGCATATCGATCTTCGCCTTGGTCTTCATCTGCGCGATGAACTGCTCGAGCTTCTGCTCGCGCTGATTCGAGACCAGGAACTCCTTGATCTGTGCGCTCGCCTCGGCGAACGGAGCGGTGCGGGCGGCGCGCTTCTCGATCACCTTGATGATGTGGAACCCGAACGGCGTCTCGACGACACCGCTCGTCGCGCCCGGCTTGAGTTTGAACGCCACCTCTTCGAACGCCGGCGTCATCTGACCCTTCTGGAAAAAGCCGAGGTCGCCGCCGTTGGGCGCGCTGCCCGGGTCCTGCGATTCCGCCTTCGCCACCGTCGCGAAATCGGCGCCCGCCTTCAACTGTTTCAGCACCGCGTCGGCCTTGGCCTTGCCCTCGGCTTTCGCCGTGGGCGGCGCTTGTGCGGGAACCGCGATCAGGACATGGGCCGCGTGCACGCTGTCGCCCTGCTTGAAGCGATCCAAATTGCCCTTGTAGAACGCCTCGACCTCAGCGTCGGTCACCGCGATTTTCGACGACACTTCCGCGTCGATGACCTTCGAGACCTCGATGCCGGTCCGCGTCTGCTGCTTCACCTGATCGACGGTCAGCCCCTGCGCTGCGAGGCCCTGAGTAAACGCGGCCTCGGTCGGGAAGCTCTGTCGGATCTGGCCCATGCGCGCGTCGACCTCGGCCTGGCTGACCTCGATCTTGCGCGTCCGCGATTCCTGCGCGAGGAGGTGATAGGCGACGAGTTGGTCGAGCACGTTTCGCAGCACTTCGTCACGCCGATCCGGCGGGACCGGTCCGCCCGCGCGAGACTCCATCCGCTTCACAGCGTTCTCGAACTCCCAACGCTCAATTGCCTCGCCATTGACCTTCGCCAGGACGTTCGGGATGGTCGGCGGCATCGGCTTGGCGGCCGGTGGCGCACCCGGGAGGGCCGGCGGTGCCGTCGGTGCGGCACTAGCGAGGCCAGTCGGAGGTGCTGCCGGCGCGGCCGTCGCGGGCGGCGCTGTTGCAGCGGCCGCAGGCGCCGATCCCGCAGCGGTTTCCGCTGGTTTCTTGCAAGCCTGGGAGGTGATGGCGGACGCAGCGACGAAGAGCGCAAGAAGTCGTTTCATGAACGACTCATCATATCAGCGCGCAAGACTGACAGGTCCCGCCAAAGCTCGGCAATTCGAGACAACTACGGCCGACAGAGGGTACTTAACGCCGTACGGTCGCGCGAGGGAAGGCCCGGCGAAAGTGTAGAAAAAGAACGAGTTTCGGGCCATTTCCGTTGGAATTTCTGGGGAAGTCGGCTATACTATCAGAACTGCTGGCACGACGTACAGCCTTCCATACAAGCGCTTCCTGACAGGGGGAACCGTGACATTTGAAGTCGGCGACAAGGTCATTTACCCGAATCATGGTCTCGGGATCGTCGAGCGAATCGAAGATAAAACCATACTCGGAACGACCTGCGGGTTCTACCATCTGCGCATCGTCGCGAACGACACCACAGTGCTCGTACCGGTGAGCAACGTGGACGGCGTCGGCCTCCGCCGCGCCATCAGCGACGAAGAAGTCGAGCGTCTCTTCGGCCTGCTCGGCGACGGCAAGATCGACAACCATCAGAACTGGAAAGGGCGCTTCAAGGATAACTCCGACAAGATGCGCAGCGGCTCGATCTACGAAGTGGCTGACGTCCTCAAAAGCCTTACCTTCCTGGCGAAGTCCAAGAGCCTGTCGTTCCGCGAGAAGCGCATGCTCGACCGCGCCAAGTTCCTGATTATTTCTGAAGTGTCAGAAGTGATGTCGGAAACGGCGGCGGCGATCGAGGGGCGCGTCGATGGCGCCCTCGAGCGTTGCTTCACGGCCAAAGCTCGCACGGCCGCGCGAGCGACGACGACGAAGGTGGTGAAGGCTGCGGCGCCGCGCGCGGCGGTCGCCGCGAACGCTGCGCCACGTCGGGCGGCTCGCGCGTCTTAGTTCAGTCTTCAATCGCCAGTCATCAGTCGTCAATCAGACTAGGGAGCCCGCTGGACCTCACGGTCCGGCGGGCTTTTTTCGTTTATGATGGCCCGCCTTGATTGTCGCCGCTGTCAGATCGCTGCTCACCTACGTGGCGGTTTCGCTGTATGTGCTGGTCACGGCGCCGACCGGGATGCTGCTGGCGGCCATCTTCCGGTGGAAGGGCATCCTCTACATTTTCGGCCACGGCGGTGTCCGGCTCGGGCTGGCGCTCTGCGGGATTAAAGTGCGGGTCGCGGGTCGGGAACACATTCCACTCGACGGGGCCGCCGTCTACTGCGCCAACCATCAGAGCAACGTCGATCCGCCCATCCTCTTCACCTCCCTCCACCCGCGCATGCACATCGTCTACAAGGCGGAGATCAACGCGATTCCGCTGCTGGCGCGTGCGTTCCGTCACGGCGGATTCGTGCCGATCGAGCGTCGCAATAAAGAAGCGGCGATGCGCTCGCTCGAAGTCGGCTCCCAGTCGCTTCGGGACGGCAATTCGTTCCTGATTTTCCCGGAAGGCACTCGCAGCCGGACGGCGGAGCTGCTGCCCTTCAAGAAGGGCGGCTTCCTGATGGCGATGAAGGCGGAAGCGCCGATTGTGCCGGTCGCGATTTCGGGCGGCCGCGAGTCGATGCAGCGCGGCAGCATGATCATCCGTCCGGTGACCATCAGCATCCGCGTGGGGAAGCCGATTCCCACGGCCGGGTTGCACGTTGCCGACCGCGACGCCTTGATTGCGCGAGTGCGCGAAGCCATTGTCGGGTTGCTTGCCCAGGGCCCGGTGATAGACTGAGCGACGCCAGCGTCCGGGGAGCACCATGAGAGGAACTCACGCCTTTGCGCTGGGCGCATTGGCCCTCGTCGTCTCGTCGCTGGTCGCGCTGGCGTCGCAGACGCCCGCGCCGCCGCAGCCCGAGCCGCAGCCCCCGACCTTCCGCACTGAAGCCAACTACGTCCGCGTTGACGCCTATCCAACCCACGACGGCGAGCCGGTACTCGATCTCAAGCAGGACGACTTCGAGGTCATCGAGGGCAACGCCCCGCAAAAAGTCGAGCAGTTCGAACACGTCATGATTCATGCGGCCACGCCGCAGGACGTGCGCATCGAGCCGAACAGCGTGCGTGAGTCGATGGCGATGGTGGCCAACTCGCGAGCCCGCGTCTTCGTCATCTTCCTGGATATCGGTCACGTCGATGTTGACGGGTCGCGCCGGATTCGTGCACCGCTGGTCAAGGCGCTCGACTCGCTGATCGGTCCGGAGGATCTCGTCGCGGTAATGACGCCCGAGATGTCGCCGTCGGACATCACCTTCGCGCGCAAGACCACGACGATCGAGGGATTTCTGGCGCGCCATTGGAACTGGGGCGAGCGCGATCAGATCAGCACCGTCGATGCGCAGGAGCAGCTGTACAAGGAGTGCTATCCCGGTGCGTTGCCGGTGCAGTGTCCCGACAACACCACGGACGATGACCGCGGCGTTGCCGACGAGATGATCGCGAGACGCCGGGAGAAGATGACGATCGACGCGCTCAGCAACCTCGTCACCTATCTGCGCGGCGTGCGCGAGGAACGCAAGGCTGTCCTTGCGATCAGCGATGGCTGGCTGCTGTTCAAGCCGAATCCTGGCCTTGCCCGAAAACTCAACTGCCAAGTGCCGGGACTCCCGAACCCTGGCTTCGATCCACGCACCGGGCGTCTCTCGGCGGGCGGCCAGCCCGATCCGATCACTGGGATCAACCCGGCGTCGTGCGATCGCGATCGCCTGATGCTTTCGGCCCTGGACGACGACCAGGAGTTTCGGACGTTGCTCGATCAAGCCAACCGTGCCAACACGTCGTTCTATCCGGTCGACCCTCGCGGCCTCGTCGTGTTCGACACATCGATCGCGATGCCAACCACAGGCGCGCCACCACCTGGATCGACGACGATCACGCCGCCAAGCGTCGATCAACAGATGCTCTCGAGCCGCCTCTACTCGCTGCAGGACGCTCGCCGAAGCGACCGACGGCCTGGCGATCGTGAACAGCAACGATCTCGACAGGGGATTCAAGCGCGTCGTCAGCGACCTGTCGTCCTACTACCTGCTCGGTTATTACTCGACGGGAAAGCTGGACGGAAAATTTCATTCGATCACCGTCCGCGTAAAGCGTCCTGGCGTGCGGGTGCGCGCGCGACGCGGTTATCTGGCTGCCACCGTTGCGAGTGCGGGAACCTCCGCGCGCGGAGGCGGCGCGGCGAAATCGGTCGAGACGCCGGAGGCGGCTGCCGCTGCTGCTGCCAGTCACGCGGTCGAGGCTTCGATTGCGCCGCTCTCCGGATACGGGCGCGACGTGCCGCTGCGCCTTCAGATGACCGCGGGCTGGAAGCCCGGGGACACATCGTCAGCGTCGATGTGGCTGGTCGGTGAGCTCGGTAGTTCGGCCGTCGTGGGCCACGAGTGGAATGAGGGCTTCGAAGTCACTGCGACGCTCACCGGCGCCTCCGATACCAGCGTCGCCACTGGCAGGGCGACCGTCGGCCGAAATCTCCGCGGCTTCAGGCTGATGCTGACCTCAACGCAGCCGATTGTTGCGGGCGATTACACGCTGAACGTGATCGCCCGCGCCGCCTCTTCGTCGATTCCGGCGCGCGAGACGATGCACCTGTCGATTCCCACAGCGCCTGGTGCGGTCGGCGCCCTGTATTTGCGGCGCGGGATCTCGACCGGCAACAAGGACACGCCAACGGCCGACCTGCGGTACCGGCGTAACGAACAGATTCGCGTCGAGCTGCCGGCAATCTCCTCTGACCCGGTAACCGCGCGTCTGCTCGACCGGACCGGCAAACCGCTCGCCGTGCCGGTCGTGGCCGCCGCCCGCGATGATGCCGACGGGTCGCACTGGTGGACGGCAGGCCTGGCGCTGGCGCCATTGGCGCCAGGCGACTACGTCATCGAACTGGCGAGCGGCAGTCAGCGCATGCTGGCGTCGTTCCGCGTCGTGCCGTAATCACGACGATCAACGCAGAAACCGCGGAACTCGCAGAACCAAATCCTGTAAGACTCGGCGATCTCTGCGGGTTCTGCATTGATCGTCGTGACGTTGATCGTCGTCGCTCAGGCGCCGCCGATCGCGAACGTCAGCGTCCACGGTTTCAGCGGCTGCGTATCGGTACCGAGAATCCCGTCGAGCAACTCCACTCTGACCGTCTGGAAGCGCTCGAGCGGTTTCGCGAAGTGGACTTCCAGGACACGATTCGCCGGTGCGTAGCTGAGCGTGACATCGATCGGCGGTGCGACTGGTTGGTCACGACCTGCTGCCGCGGACTGCTGATAGTGGGCCTGAACCCGTCCCTTCAGCGTCGATGGATTGATGTCACGCGAAAACTGAATGCGCACGGCCGTTGTCATGGCGACGTCGGTTTCGTCCGCCGCGGGTGTGCTGAAAATAACTTCGGGCGGCGGCGCGGCTGGGACTCGGACTTGTTCCTCTGCGACCGGCGTGTCCGTCGGCGCTTTCGCCAGCGCCAGGCTGCCGGGTTCGGCGTCGAGCCATTGCAATCCACGACCTTCCTTTATCGTGCCGCGGATGGTGAGCCAGCGGCTGGTGTCGAGCCGGCTGTCGAGCGCAAACTCGAGGTCCTTGCCGTTGGTGTCCTTCAGCTTCGGCCGCATGTTGATGACCCAGATCGCGGCGTCCGCTGAGCGCAGCACGAAATCGTAGCGCCCCTTGCCCGGCGCGTCGGGTTGTTCGCCAAGGAGGTTACGACCGGAATACTGACCGGTGAGCGTCACCTTCTGGTCCAGATATCGCGAGGGGTGCAGCACGATCGCGCGGATGGATGGCGCCGTCGGCGTCGCCGCCGCGGTCACCGCGGTTGCGACCAGCGCCGTCACTTCACCGGGCCGCGGCCAGCCCGCGGTCGGATCGAATTTGAACGTCGTCTTGAGGTCGTAGCCGTTCAGGCGCGGGTCTTCGGGCTTCATGCGCCCGACGTCCCAGAACTCGCCGCGGACCTCGTCCAGGCCATCAGGCGCGCCGTTCTTGCTCAACAGGTGAATCGATCCCGCATCGTCGGACACCGTCATCCGGCCGCTGTCTTCGAGTTCGACCTTGCCGACGATGACGATGGGCCGGCCGTTGTAGAAGCCGGGGTAGGCGAGGATCTCGGCGATGTTGGTTGCGCGTCGCGTGATCGTCTGGGCATCCGACGAAGCGACGATCGCAAGACTCAGGCAGGCAAGGGCACGTAGAGTGCGCAGAACTCGCAGAGAACGCATTACATGACTTTCTTTTGACCCGCCCGCGCCAATACGACGGCCAATCCGAGGAAGAGCAACGCGCTGGCGACATAGCCGATGGTTCCCTCGTGCAGGAATGCCAGCATGTTGCCGATCGATTGAGGTCCCTCGATGTGGCCGGTTCCGACGAGTACGGCGTACAGAATACCGCACAGCGAACCGCCGGCGATCAGTCCGGAACTGAACAACGTGCCCGCTCCGACTTCGGATTCCTGGGGCTCGCCGGTCTTGCGTTCCACGAACGCACGGACGAGGCCGCCCGCGAAGATCGGCGCCGTGGTCGCGATCGGGAGATAGGAACCGACCGCGAAGGACAGCGACCTGACGCCGCAGAGCTCGAGCGTCACCGATACGAACACACCGACCAGCACCAGTCCCCACGGCAGGTTCTGATCGAGCAGTCCCTTGATGATCGTCGCCATCAGCGTTGCCTGCGGCGCCGGCACCGCGGCGCTGCCGATGCCGAACACGTGGTGGAGATACAGCGTAGTCGCACCGATCACGCCCGCCGACGTGACGACGCCGATGACCAGGCCAAGTTGCTGGTAGTACGGCGTGGCCCCGACCAGGTACCCGGTCTTCAGATCCTGAGACGTTCCGCCCGCCTCGGCTGCCGCAATGCAGACCACAGCGCCGACGCATAACGCGATTGGGCCATAGGCATTGCCGGTCCAGCCGAGCGCGACGAACACCAGGCAGGTGAGGATCAGCGTCGCGATGGTCATGCCGGAGATCGGGTTCGACGAGGTTCCGATCAGGCCGGTAATCCGCGACGACACGGTCACGAAGAGAAAACCAAAGATGACGATCAGAATCGCCGCCAGAAAATTGCCCTGCATCGGCATTTTTGGCGCAACGGCGAGGAACACCGCCAGCAGCAACGAACCGCCGATCACGAAGGCGGTCGGAAGATCGCGCTCGGTGCGGAGCGTCGCCGCGGTCGAGGCACCCGCGCCGAAATCCTTGATGCCTTCGCGCGCTGAGGCAACGATGGTTGGCAGCGTACGGCCGAGCGTGATCAGGCCGGCCGCCAGCACGGCGCCGGCACCGATGTAGCGGATGTACGCGCTCCATAGTTGCCCCGGAGTCATCTCGAGAATCTTGTACGGGGAACCGGTCGCAGGATTGTTGGCGAAGTTGGGGTGAATCGGTGGAAACGGTACGTTGATGTAGCTGCCGAGGATCGAGAGCAGCGGCAGCAGTACCAGCCACGACAATACGCCGCCCGCGAACATCGTGCCCGCGATGCGCGGACCGATCACGTACCCGACGCCCATGTACTCCGGCGAAATGTCCACGTTCAGCGTCGCGTTGGGAAACTGGCTGCTTCGCGGTGTGGAGTAATCGAGCTCCTGCAGGAAAACGTTGAACACCCAGGACAGCGCCTTCCACAGCGCACCAACCCCGACGCCGGCAAAAACCATCGACGCCAACTGGCCGCCGCGCTCGCCTGCGATCAGAACATCCGCGCACGCCGCGCCCTCCGGGTACGGCAGGACCCCGTGCTCCTTGACGATCAAGGCGCGTCGCAACGGCACCATCATCAGCACGCCGAGGATGCCGCCCGCGAATGCCAGCATCGCAATCTGGTAGTAGTTGAAATAGGCGGGACCGTCCGGGGTGAGAAAGATCAGCGCCGGGATAGTGAAGACCACACCGCCGGCCACCGACTCGCCGGCCGATCCAATGGTCTGAACGATGTTGTTTTCGAGGATGGTCGAGCCACCGAGTCTCTTGAGCACAGAGATCGCGAGCACCGCGATCGGAATCGAGGCGCTGACCGTCAAGCCGGCTCGCAGGCCGAGATAGACCGTTGATGCACCGAAGAGCAGTCCGAAGAGCACGCCGATGATCACGGCCTTGACGGTGAATTCGGCGGGTGTCTGCGACGCTGGCACGTACGGCTGAAAGCCGGTCTGCTTGGCGGGGATGGCCATAGCGCGCGATATTAGCTTACAATCGCCAACCGGCTTGTGAAAACCTCGAACAAAGCGGCGTCCCGGAGTTCCAGCGGGAAGCAGAGCGCCGACCAGGTGTCGGAGCTCACGACCAATCGCCTATCCGTTTATCTGCGGTGCCTCAACACGCTGGAGGCCGCCGGCGTTCGCACCATCTCGTCGCAGGCGCTGGCCGAGCAGTTTCACCTCAACGCGGCGCAAATCCGCAAGGACCTGGCCTACTTCGGCGAGTTCGGCGTGCGCGGCGTCGGCTACTACGTCCGCGATCTCAAACGCCACATCCGTCAGATTCTCGGCCTCGATCGCAAGCTGCGCGTGGCGATCATCGGCGCCGGCAACCTCGGACTGGCGCTGGCCGACTATCCCGGTTTCCGGCAGGAAGGCTTCGAGATCGCGGCGCTGTTCGACGCGCTGCAGGACAAAGTCGGTCAACTGTCGCGCAGCGGCGTACTGATTCACGACATCCAGAATCTGAAGCGGGTCGCGAAAAAGGAATCGATTCGCATCGCGGTGATCGCGGTGCCGGCCGCGTCGGCGCAGCCGGTGCTCGAACTGGTCGTCGCCGCCGGCATCAAGGCCGTGTTGAATTTTTCTCCCGGCACGATTGAAGTGCCGCCGGGCGTGAAACTGAAAAGTGTGGACCTGACGGTGTCGCTCGAGAGCCTGTCGTTTTTCCTCGCGCAGGGCGATGACGAAGGGACATAGGGCCGGCAGGGCGCGTAAAGCGGGTGGGCCTGACAGGGCGGGTGGGCCTGCCAGGCTGTCGCACGTGGATGCCAGAGGCCGCGTCAGGATGGTGGACGTCGGCGACAAGCCGGTGACCGCGCGCGAGGCGGTAGCGCGTGGGACGATCACGATGTCCCGGGAGGCGCTTGCGCTGATACGCCGAGGCGCGGTGAAGAAGGGCGACCCGCTCCAGACCGCCAAGCTCGCGGGCATCCTCGCGGCAAAACAGACTTCGGCCCTGATTCCGCTCTGCCATCCGCTGCCGATCTCGAGCGTGAACGTCGAGGTGACGCCGAAAGCGCGCGGCTACGAGATTGAGGCGCGCGTTCGCACCACCGGTCAGACCGGCGTGGAAATGGAAGCGCTCACCGCCGTCGCCGTGGCCGCGCTCACCATCTACGACATGGTGAAAGCGGTGGACAAGACCATGGTGATCGGAGCGATTCGGGTGATGCGCAAGAGCGGCGGCCGCTCCGGCACCTACATCAGGCGATGAAGGTCCTCGTCGCGGTGATCAGCCCGGCGCCGGCGTGGGTGTTGCCGCGCCATTTCGTCGATCAACTCCGCCGCGATTTTCCCCATCACACCTTCCTCGACGCCTGGGATCGCGAAACCGCCTCGCGCTTGCTGGCCGACGTGGACGTCGCCTTCACGCCGCTGGTCGAACGCGACGCGTTTGCCTCGGCGGCACGCCTGCGCTGGGTTCAGAGTCCCGCGGTCGGCGTCGGCAAGCTGATGTTTCCGGAGATGCTGGAGAGCCCGGTCGTGCTGACCACCGCCCGAGGGATTCGCGCCCGCTCCATCGCGGAACACGTGATGGGCGTGACGCTCGCGCTGGCGCGCCTGTTGCCAATTGCGGTCCGGGCGCAGGCCGCACACCGCTGGGCCCAGCAGGATCTCGAAGGTGCGCACGTGGACGTTCGGCTTCTCCGTGGCCAGCGCATGGGCATCGTCGGGCTCGGCGCGATCGGCCTCGAACTCGCCAGTCTGGCTGGGCCGTTCGGGTTGCGGGTGACGGCGATTCGCCGTCGCGCCGGCGAGCCGGTGCCGGACGGCGTGGAAGCCGTGTGGACACCCGATCGCCTCCACGATCTCCTCGCCATCAGCGACGTCGTCGTCCTCGCCGCGCCACACACGCCGGAGACGCGACGGCTGATCGGCGAACCCGAGCTCAACCGCATCAAGCGCGGCGCATTCCTGATCAACGTCGCTCGCGGTAAGCTTGTCGACGACAACGCGGTGATCGGAGCGCTGGCCGATGGTCGGCTTGGCGGCGCAGCGCTCGATGTCTTCACGAACGAGCCGCTCGATCAATCAAGTCCGTACTGGGATCTGCCCAACGTGATCGTGACGCCGCATACGTCCGGCGCGCTCAACGATTACTGGACGCCGCTCGTGGCGCTGTTTTCGGAAAACCTCCGGCGCTTCGAGCGTAATGAGCCGCTGATGAACGTGGTCGATAAGGTGGCGGGGTATTGAGATGGGGCAGGTAGACGAAACAGGGTGTACGGTTCAGTCAGGTCGGCGTCCGAGCCGTCCGATCCTGGTGGCCGCAGCGGGGATCATCATGTTGGCAACCTACCGCCCGATCGGATTCGCGGCGTGGCAGCCTGTGTCACAGAACGCAAACCTGCCGATGTCCAGCTACGAAGTCCAGCACGTCTATCCCCACGATCCGAATGCGTTCACGCAGGGGCTGCAGTTCGTCAACGGCGTGCTGTACGAGGGCACCGGCCTCAATGGACGCTCGTCGATTCGCCGGGTGTCGCTCGAGACCGGCAAGGTCCTGAAACAGCGCGACGTGTCAGCGGAACATTTCGGCGAAGGCATCACCGTCTTCAAGAACGAGCTGTTCGAGCTGACGTGGCAGACCGGCGTCGCCTTCGTCTACGACAAGACGACGCTGGCGCCGCGGCGATCGTTTCACTATCAGGGCGAGGGCTGGGGGCTGACGCACGACGGCACCAACCTGATCATGAGCGACGGCACCAACGAACTGCGGATTCTCGATCCGGTCACTTTCGCCGAACGGCGACGGCTGAAGGTGACGGCGGTGGGCGCGCCGCTCAAGAATCTCAACGAGCTGGAGTACGTGAAAGGCGAAATTCTCGCCAACGTCTGGCAGACCGATTACGTCGCCCGGATTTCTCCGTCCACCGGCAACGTGATCGGCTATATCGACCTGCGCGGGCTGCTGACGACCGCCGAACGCGCCAAGACCGACGTACTGAACGGCATCGCCTACGACGATGCGCACGACCGGCTGTTCATTACCGGCAAGCTGTGGCCGAAGCTGTTCGAGGTCAAACTCACTTCCAAGAAATGAAATCTCATGTCTTTTCGTGGTGGTGGTTCGATGTGGATCACCGCGTCCGCGATTTCCGGATGGCGCGCCATCAGCGTGTCCTTCACGACATGAGAGATGTCGTGGGCTTCCTTCAGCGGCATGTCCGCCGGGAGCCAGACGTGCAAATCCAGGAACACGTGATCGGCTGACCCGCGGGTGCGGATCTTCTCGCAGCCGAGAACCCCAGGTACGCTCATCACCACCCGCTCGAGCTCGGCGTCGGCGATCACGATGCGATCGCTGAGGATGCCGGTGGTAGTGCGCGCGATCTGGAAACCGGCGTAGCCGATGAAGCCGGCCACCACCAGCGCGGCCAGCGGATCCAGAATCGGCAGGCCGGCGCGGGCGCCGACCAGCGCGACGATCACGGTGACCGACGACCACACGTCGCCACGCGTCTGTGTCGCGTCCGCCAGCAGGACCTCGCTCTCGAGCCGTGTCGCGGCACGCGATTCGTAGCGCACCACCATCAGGTTGATCGCGACCGTTACGAGCATGACGGCAAAGCTTGCCGCGGTGAACTCGTGCGGTCCGGCCTTTCCGGTCAGGTGGTTGAAGGCGTTTCGCAACACCTCGATCATCACCAGCAGCAGGAAGAGCACAATCGCCGCCGCCGCGACGGTCTCATACTTGCGATGGCCATAGGGGTGATCGTCGTCCGGCGGGCGGCGTGCCGCGTTGACGCCGACCAGGCCCACGACGTTCGACGCCGCGTCCGTGAGCGAATGGAAGCCGTCGGACAGAATGCTGACAGCACCCGATGCATAGCCGAATCCGATCTTGGCGACGGCGACGATGAGGTTGAGCAGGAGGACGCGAACGAGCACCCGCGCGACCGAGGTGTAGCGCTGACCAGGATCGGCGGCCGCGCCCGGCGCGAGGCTCACGTCCGAGCGGGGCTGCGGCGCGGGCGCGGCTTGACCGGCGCCGGCTTGGCGGTCGGCCGGAAGCGGAGGTGCGTACCGCCGACCCGTCGCTCGCACTTGGGACAGTAATACGTCATGTCCAGCGGAGTATCGCAGTCGACGTGCACGAGTGTCGAGGGGGTGTGCAGGTGGCGCGACCCCCAGATGGCGAGCGCCCCGACCACCGGACGCAGCTCGAATCCGATCTCGGTCAACGCGTACTCGGCGCGCGGCGGGTGCTCGGAATAAAACGACCGGCTGATGATGCCGTGTGCTTCGAGCAGCTTCAGGCGGTCCGAGAGCACGGCCGGGGCGACGCCGGCCAGCGACTCCTGGAGATCCTGGAACTTCTTCGCGCCACCGATCAGATCGCGAACGATCAGTAGCGTCCAGCGCTCACCGAGAAACTCCAGTGACCTGGCGACCGGGCACTTCTGGCCGTATTCCTTCGGCACGAGGTGATTATACCAACTTGACATCAAAAACGTAGTGACTACTATTTATGTAGTCAATGGCCCATATCTCGGAGGGCTTCATCAGGCGGCCAATCGCGACCAGCCTGATCATGGCCGCGATCGCGCTGTTTGGTATCGTCGCCTACCGGTCGCTGCCGGTCAGCGATCTGCCGAGCGTTGACTTTCCAACCCTGAGCGTCAGCGCCGGCCTGCCTGGCGGCGATCCGGAAACCCTCGCCGCGACCATTGCCAGCCCGCTCGAACGTCAATTCACCGCCATCTCGGGGCTCGATTCGATGACCTCGTCGAGCTCGACCGGTCTGAGCAGCGTCACGATGCAGTTCGCGCTCGATCGCGACATCGACGGCGCGGCGGTGGACGTGCAGACGGCGATTGCCGAGGCGTTGTCGTTGCTGCCGCCCGGGATGCCGGCGCCGCCGTCGTTCAGAAAAGTGAATCCTGCGGACCAGGCCATTTTCATCATCGGCCTCAGTTCGGAGACGCGGCCGCTGTCGGAGCTGGACGGATACGCGGAGACGCTGATCGCCCCGCAGATCGCCGCCATCGACGGTGTCGCGCAGGTGAACGTCCTCGGCGGCCAGAAGTACGCCGTTCGCGTGCAGGTCGATCCCGATCGGCTCAAGGCGCACCAGATCGGCATCAACGAGATCGACTCGCAGCTGCAGAACTGGAACGTCAACCTTCCGACCGGACAACTGTTCGGGCCCAAGGCGAGTTATCAGATCAAAGCCAGCGGGCAGCTGATGAGCGCCGACGCCTTTCGGTCGATGGTCGTCACCTACCGGAAGGGCGCTCCGATTCGTCTGTACCAGGTTGCCACGGTCATCGACAGCGTCGAGGACGTCCGCAGCGCGTCGTGGTTCTACGATCCCGACAAAGTCGTGCGGGTCATGCTGATGACCGTGATGAAGCAGCCGGGCAGCAATACGCTGGCGGTGATCGACGGCATCAAGGGACTGTGGGAGCACATCGAGTCACAGCTGCCGCCGTCGGTTCACCTGATTCAGGGCACCGACCGCGCCGTGGCGATCAAGGCGGCGTTCAAGGACATCAAGATCACGATGGCCGCGACCCTGATTCTGGTGATTGCGGTGATTTACCTCTTCCTGCAGAACGCGTCGGCGACGATCATCCCGTCGCTGGCCCTGCCGTTTTCGATTCTCGGCACCTTCGTGGTGATGTGGCTGCTGCACTTCAGCCTCAATAACCTGTCTCTGATGGCGGTGATTCTGTCGATAGGTTTCGTCGTGGACGATGCCATCGTGATGCTCGAGAACATCGTGCGGCACATCGAACGCGGCGAAACGCCGATGCAGGCGTCGCTCGACGGCTCGCGGGAAATCAGCTTCACCATCCTCAGCATGACGGTGTCGCTGGCCGCTGTCTTCATTCCAGTGCTGTTCATGGGCGGCATCATCGGCCGGTTGTTCCGCGAGTTCGCGGTCACCATCACGGCGGCGATTCTGGTCTCAGGCGTGGTGTCGGTGACGCTGACGCCGATGCTGTGCAGCCGCTTTCTACGCGGCATCGATCGTCATCCGGCCGGTCAGCGTCCGCTGTTCGAGCGCGGCTTCAGTGCACTGCGTGGCGGCTACGAACGCAGCCTGCGTCTGGCTCTGCGTCATCGGCCGATCGTGCTCGCGGTGTTCGTGCTGGTACTGGTCGCGACGGTCGTGATGTTCAGGCGGATTCCGACCGGGTTCATCCCGGATCAGGACGACGATTCGGTCAACATCGGCCTGCGCGCGGCGCAGGGCACGGCATTCGAGGAAATGGCGGCCGGCGCTCAGAAGGTCGCCGAAATCGTCCGTCAGAACCCGAACTCGCAGCGTGCCGTCGTGTTCGTCGGCAACGGACCCGGCGGTCCCGGCGCGATGAACACGGCGCGTGTGGTGATGCGCATGAAGCCGCACGAGGAGCGGCCCAATACCGCCCAGGAAATCATCGCCCAGCTTCGGCCGAAGCTGGTGAATTTCCCCGGCTTCCGGACGTTCATCACGCTACCGCCGGCGTTTCAGATTGGCGGCCGCTCCGGCGACAACAGCTACAGCGTCACGCTGCGCAGCCCGGACACCGACGAGCTCTACACCTGGGCAGGGCAGTTCCAGCAGGCGGTGTCTACGCTGGCGTCAGTCCAGGACGTCTCCACCGACCTCGAAATCAAGAGCCCGCGCGTCCGCCTGACCATCGACCGTGACAAGGCCGCGGCACTCAAGGTGGATCCGGCGCTGATCCAGAGCGCCCTCTACAGCGGGTTCGGCCCGCGCTGGTCGTCCACGATCTACGGCGACACTGCGCAGTACCGCGTACTGCTCGAACTGGATCCCCGGTATCAGACCAACGTCGACGCGCTGGAGCGCGTCACCTTCAAGTCGCCGGCCGGCGTCATGGTGCCGCTCGAATCGGTCGTGCGCACGCATCAGGATCTCAGCCCGCAGACGATCAACCACTCGGGCCAGCTGCCGGCGGTCGCGATATCGTTCGGCTTGCGGCCAGGCGTATCGCTCGGCGAAGCGGTCGCGCAGATTCGCGTCCTCGCAGCCCGCGTCCTGCCGCCCACGATGTCGGTGGCGTTCGAGGGCACGGCAAAGGTCTTCGAGGAATCGACTCGCAGCCTTGGCCTGCTGCTGTTTGTCGCCATCGGCGTCGTCTACATCGTGCTCGGCATGCTCTACGAAAGCTATATCCATCCGATCACCATTCTTTCGGGTCTGCCGTCGGCGGGACTCGGCGCGCTGCTGACGCTCTCGTTGTTCGGCAGCGAGCTGAACGTCTATTCGTTCGTCGGTCTGATGCTGCTTGTCGGCATCGTCAAGAAGAACGCGATCATGCAGATCGATTTCGCGCTGGAGCAGGAGCGCATGCACGACATGAGTCCGGCGGATGCGATCTTCGAAGGTTGTGCGATCCGCTTCCGCCCGATCATGATGACGACGATGGCGGCGCTGGTGGGTGCGGTGCCGATTGCACTGGGTCTCGGCGCGGGTGGAGCGGCGCGGCGGCCGCTCGGCCTGGCGGTGGTCGGCGGCCTGGTCGTGTCGCAGCTGATTACGCTGTACCTGACGCCGATCGTCTACACCTACATGGCCGGCCTGTTTCCCGCTCGACGGATCGTCGGCAGCACGCAGCCGAGTCCGATCCAGGCGGTGTGAATGTTGGGTGGTTAGCGACGCGGGCCTGAAAGGCCCGCGCCACATCCGCGAAAGGCCCGCGCCACACCGGAGAGGCCAGTCCGTCAGAACAACCGCGCGGTCGGCACCGGCCACCAGCGGATCTGGACCTTGCCGATGATGTATTTCTTCGGCACCATCCCCCAGTGCCGGCTGTCGGAACTGTTGTTCCGGTGATCGCCCATCACGAAGTCGTAGCCTTCGGGGATCACTTGCGGACCCCAGTCGTCGTGACTGCGATAGTCGGCCTCGACATAGTCGTCCTTCAATGGGATGTCGTTCACGTAGACCCGGCCGTCGACGATCCGCACGGTGTCGCCTTCCTCGGCGATCACGCGTTTGACGAACGATTTGTCCGGGTTGAGCGGGTAGTAGAGCATGACGATGTCGCCGCGGCGCGGCTCGCCGATCCGGTAGATCAGCTTGTTGACGATCAATCGATCCTGATCCTCGAGCGTCGGCGCCATGCTCTGGCCTTCGACGCGGGCGACCTGGAAGCCGAACGTCACAATCAGCACGGCGTAGACCGCCGCCGACACCAGCGTTTTGACCCAGGCGATGAGTTCTTCTTTGACCTGCGCCAGCCCGATGCCGCTGCCGGTCACCCGCGGGGCGGGCGCGATGAAGGGTCCGTGAGCCTGGGTGGCGGTCGAGGGCTCCACGACGCGGATCAGATCCGGATCAGGATGATCAAGCGGGGGCAACTCGATATGGTTCGCGGCTGGCGTCGCGGGCTCGCCGGCGTCAAAGGTCATCGGCAGACCTGGTTCTTCGGCTTCGCTGCTCATAGTTTCAAATAGTCTCGAAGGCGCCGCGTTTGCGTGCGGCTGACCGGGATTTCGGTCGCTTTCTCGTCCTTCATCCGAAGGATGTAGTTCCGGCTGAACCAGGGCACGATCTCCTTGATCTTGTTGATGTTGACCAGATGCGATCGGTGGACGCGCCAGAACACCGACGGGTCGAGTCGTTCGTGCAGTTCGTCGAGCGTGCGATAGTTCGAGGTACCCGCGTGTTGACTCGTTACTACCGTAATCCCTTCTTCCACGAGAGAGGCGTAAATAATTTCTTCGGCCTGCACCAGCATGAAGCGCTCGCCGACCTTGATCGCGAGCCGCTCGCGCCGGCTTTGCCGCTCGGCGACGAGCTGGACGATCTTTTCCAGCTCGGCATTGTTGAGCCCATCCACCGGGCGCGCACTGGCCATCCGTCGCCTGGCGCGATCGACCGCCGTTTCGAGACGGGTCTGCTCGACCGGTTTGAGCAGGTAATCGACCGCGTTCACCTCGAACGCCTCGATGGCGTGACGATCGTAGGCGGTGACGAAGATGATGTGGGACTGGCTTCCGGTGGCCAGCAGCCGTCGCGCGACCTCGAAGCCCGTCAGGCCGGGCATCTGGACGTCGAGGAACACGACCTCCGGTTGCAGCCGCTCGATCGTCGTCAATGCTTCGACACCGTTGCCGGCCTGGCCGATGACGTCCACACCGCCGAGCTGTCCAAGCAGGTAACTCAGCTCGTCCCGCGCGAGTTGCTCATCGTCTACCAGCACCGCGCGCAGATCCGCGGTCGCATTCATGCCGTCACCCGCTCGGGGAGCGCCAGATCCGGAATGTCGACGCTGACACAGGTCCCCCTGCCGGGCTCGGAGGTCAGCTTGAGCGAGTACTGCGCGCCGTAAATCGTGCGCAGGCGTTCGTTGACGTTGCTCAGGCCGATGCCTTCGCCAAGCGCGTGCTCGAGGCGCTCCTCGGTCATGCCCAGCCCGTCGTCTCGCACTTCGATGATGGTGTGACCGTCCTCGCGGGCGCGGGTGATGATGGTGATGCGGCCGCCGCCAACCTTGCGCGCCAGTCCGTGTTTGATCGAGTTCTCGACCAGCGGCTGCAGAATCATGCTCGGCACGACGACATCGAGCGTCATCGCCGCGATCTGCTTGTCAACGCGCAGCTGCGGTCCGAAGCGGATCACCTCGATGTCCAGGTACTCGTCGATCGATTCGAGCTCCTCGCGCAGGGTCACGAAATGATCGGTGCTGCGCATCAGCCGCCGCAGCAGGCCGGAGAGCTTGGTAATCAGCATGCGCGCCGTTTCGGGCTGCGTGCGGATCAGCGACGAGATCGACGTCAGCGTGTTGAACAGGAAGTGCGGGTTAATCTGGTTGGCGAGCGCTTCGATCTTCGCCGCCAGCAGCAGCTTCTCCTGTTCCTCCAGCCGGTGCTCGATGCGGGCGTTGTTCCAGATCTTGATCGGCGTCGCGACTGCCAGCACCGTGGCCAGCAACACCAGCAGGAGCATCGGCACCGATTCCGGACGCGCAGCGTGCAGCGAGAACAGACGGTGGCTCCAGCGCAGTCCAAGGCCCTGGCGCAGCAGTTCCAGCGCAACCGGCGCGAGCAGCAGCACCACCTGCCAGTCCACGGCCATGGTCCGCAGCATGTGCCAGGCGCGACGGTGAAGCCCGGTGAACACGAACGGCGAGAAATGCCAGATCGATTCCTTGGGGCAGAGCTCGCGGAGTCCGCCGCCGGCGAATCCGCAGCCGACCGCGAACGGCAGCGCCGCCCACTCACCGTTGCCGAGGGGCGGCACCCCGACCATCACGCCGACGATGGCGCCCGCGTAGGGCCCGGCGATGAGGCCGGCCAGAAACGAGCCCTCCAGCGTCAGGTCGGCAGCGTTGTAGTTGAGGAGCAGTCGGGCTACGACGCCGGCCATCAGCGGGATGCCCAGGCTGAAGGCAAAGACCAGCCGGTCGGGCAGGGCGCGCCGTTCGAAGATCAGGATGTGGCGGAACCGGTGGTAGCGCGCCAGCATGGTGGCGAGCGCCGCCACCACGGCGAGCTTGACCAGCAGTGTGGTCAGAAGAATCTGCTCGCCGGATAGGAACTGCGGGCCCTGCATGGATTTACATTGATCTTATCGGCCGGGTAAACTGAGAGCAATGGCTGTCATCCGCCCCTTCCTCATCGGGTTCGCGACCACGTTGAGGCACATGTTCAAGAAGCCGATCACGGTCAATTACCCGGAACAGAAGTTCCCGATGTTCCCGAAATACCGTGGCAAACAGGTGCTGATGCGCGACGAGAACGGGCTGGAGAAGTGCGTGGCCTGCGGCTTGTGCTCGGTGGCCTGTCCGGCGGATGCGATCTACCTCGAGGCGGCCGAAAACGACGGATCGGTCCAGGCGGGGCCGCGCTACGCCTCGGTTTATCAGATCCACAAGACGCGCTGCATCTTCTGCGGCTACTGCGAAGAGGCGTGCCCGGTCGGCGCGATCTTCATGGGCAAGGACTACGAGCTGGCGGTATACAGCAAAACGGATTTCGTCTGGGACAAGACCGAACTGCTCGTCCCCGCCGCCACGCCGCCCGCTTCGACCGCCTCACGATGAAATGATCATCGGCGCGCTGGGCGACATCCACGGCGCATTCGACACCGTGCAGTTGATCATGCGGCGGCACCCCGACGTGCCGCTGTGGGTGTCGGTTGGCGACGTGGCCAGCAACGACGGCGACTATTTCGAACCGGCGGCGCCGCTGCACTTCATCAAAGGCAACAACGAGGACTTCGACGTGCTCGCCGACACGCTCGCCGGGCGTCTGCCGGCGCCGCCGACGCTGCATTATCTGCCGAACGGCGGCGCCCCACCTGGTGGGACCGTGGCGAATCGCCGCGCTCGGCGGGACGTTCGCGCCGAGCTGGTACAACACGCCGCCGTCCGACCTGCCGCCGTCCAAGGGCCGCAAACCATCGGCGGCGTCGCTGAAGCTCGGAAAAAGCCGCGACGACAAGCGGCGCCACTTCGTGCGGGACGAAGTGGCGGCGTGTAAGGCGGCGGTCAAGATCGACGTGTTGCTGACGCACGAAGCGCCGCGTCCCTTTTATCCGGCCGGCAAGCGAATCGACGCCGGCAAGACCGTCCTGAACGACGTGCTGGCGGCGATGCGTCCACGTCTCCACCTGTTCGGGCACCACCACGAGTTTTCCGACTCGATCCGGCAGGGCGTCCGCTCGATCGGCCTCGACGTCGTGACCAATTCGTATCTGTTGATCGAGTCTGACACGTTCAAGACCGAGCGCTGCGATACCCAATAGGATTGGGTCATTGGGTCAATTGGTCATCTGGTCATTGGGTTCATCTGGTCGCTGGGTCGTTGATTAGCCGATTGCCGAAACGACACACATTCAAATGTTGAAACCGTTCCTGGAAGCGCTCGATGACCGCGTGCTGGTGTGCGACGGCGCGATGGGCACGATGCTGTACGCCAAGGGTGTGTTCATCAACAAGAGCTTCGACGCGCTCAACCTGACGCAGCCGGATCTGGTCGCCGAGGTGCACCGGGAGTACGTGCGCGCCGGCGCCGACGTCATCGAGACCAACACCTTCGGCGCGAACCGGATCAAGCTGGGCTCGTTCGGCCTGGCCGGCAGCCTTCATGCGATCAACGCGCAGGGCGCCAAGCTGGCGCGGCACGCCGCCCGCGAACAGGCGTACGTGGCCGGCGCGATCGGCCCGCTGGGCATCCGCATCGAGCCCTGGGGCAAGACCGGCCTCGACGAAGCCCGTGAATATTTCCGCGAGCAGGCCCAGGCCCTGGCCGACGGCGGTGTGGATCTCTTCATCCTCGAGACGTTCCGCGATCTCAACGAGATTTGCGCGGCCGTCGATGCGGTGCGAAGCGTCTCGACCCTCCCGATCGTCGCGCAGATGACCACGGAGGAGGATGGCAACACGCTGGACGGCACGCCGCCGGAACGCTTTGCGCCGGAACTGGAGCGTCGCGGCGCGTCGGTGATTGGCGTCAACTGCGCGGTCGGGCCGGCGCCGATGCTCGACACCATCGAGCGGATGGCGGCTGTCACCACCTTGAGACTGTCCGCGCAACCCAACGCCGGACAGCCGCGCGACGTCGAGGGGCGCAACATCTATCTCTGTTCGCCCGACTACATGGCGTCCTACGCGCGGCGCTTCATCCTGCACAACGTGCGCATGGTCGGCGGCTGCTGCGGGACGACGCCGGAGCACATCCGGCAGATCAAGGCGGCGGTGCGCGCTCTGGCGCCGACGGTCGGCCGCGACGCCCACGCGCGGCCGGGGAAGAATCCGGCGTCGCGGGCGGATCGCGCGGCGGTCGTCGACGGGCGCACGACGCCTGGCGTGCAGGGTTCGGAGAGCGCGCCGTTCGACGCGCTCGCGCCGGCGGAGCCGTCTCCGGTCGCCCGTGAGCGCAAGTCGCGCCTTGCCCATGCGATGGCGCGCGGCCGGTTTGTCGTCGCGGCAGAACTGCTGCCGCCGCGCGGCTACCAGACCGATCGCGTGGTCGAACACGCGCGGCGTCTGAAGATCGGCGGTGTTGACGCGATCGTCATTCCAGACGGCCCGCGCGGCGGCGCGCGTATCAGCGCGTTGTCGCTGGCCGTGCTGATCGAGCAGCAGGCCGGCATCGAGACGCTGCTGCACTACGCCTGCCGAGATCGCAACCTGCTCGGCATTCAATCCGACCTGCTTGGCGCGCATGCCCAGGGCCTGCGCAACCTGCTGCTGGTCACCGGCGATCCCGGGCGCGTCGGCGATTACCCTGACGCCACCGCCGTGTTCGATGTCGATTCCATCGGCCTGACCAATGTCGTCGCCCGGCTGAATCACGGCAACGACGTTGGGGGACAGACGATCGGCGCCCCGACCGCCTTTCACATCGGCGTCTCGGTGAACCCGACGGCGTCGAATCTCGACGAGGAGCTGCGGCGCTTCGAGTACAAGGTGCAGGCGGGCGCCGAGTTCGTTGTCACCCGCCCGATTTTCGACGTCGGCGCTTACGAACCGGTTCACAAGCGTCTGGCCGAGGCCGGACTGCCAATCGTGGCGGGTGTGTATCCGTTCGAGAGCGCGCGCAACGCCGAGTTCATGGCCAACGAGGTGCCCGGTGTGCTCGTCCCCGACGCCTTGCTCGAACGTATGCGGCGGGCGGACGCCGACGGTGGCGCTGTGGCGGAAGGCATTGCCATCGCGCGTCAGCTCGCCGGCGCCCTGAAGGGCTTGGTCCAGGGCGTGCAAGTGTCTACTCAGTCAGGGGATATCGATTCGGCGCTCGCGGCCGTCGATGGACTTCGGTGACACCCAGAGGTATAGTCGCAGTGCACTCTGGCCGAACCCTCCAGCTTGAACGCGTTCAAGGGGTTAGCGGTTCGGCGCAGCGCTGCTGAGGCAACTGATGGCCCTATTCGAGCCACATGGATCGCGTGAAACCGAAGAGGTGATCGGGTCCGACGCCGCGACGCGCGCGCTGTCGGTGACCGCGGTCGAGAACGATTTTGTCGCCCGCGTTTACGAAAATCTGGCGTGGGTCTACGACCTGACCTTTGGTCCGGCACTGCATCCCGGTCGCGTCGACGCCATCCGCCGGATGGCGATCAAGCCCGGTGACCGCGTGCTGGAAGTCGGCGTCGGCACCGGCATCAACGCCGCGCTGTATCCGGCCGAATGCGCCGTCACCGGCATCGACTTTTCCAGCTCGATGCTCGAGAAGGCCCACGATCGCATCGCGCGCAAGGGTGTCCGCAACGTCCGCCTCCTGCAGATGGACGCGCAGAACATGAAGTTCGCGGACGACAGCTTCGACATCGTCTACGCGCCATATGTGATCAGCGTGGTGCCCGATCCGGTCGCGGTGACGCGCGAGATGTACCGCGTCTGCCGTCCCGGCGGAAAAATCATCATCCTCAATCACTTCCGCAGCAAGAGCCGCCTCGGCTCCTGGCTCGAGACCATCATCGCTCCCTTCACCCTGTATCTCGGCTTCAAGTCGGATCTCGACCTGCCGGCGTTCCTGGTCCAGGCGGACCTCAAGCCCGTGTCGATCGAAAAGGTGAATGTCCCGCGGATCTGGTCGCTGGTCACGACCATCAAAGAATAGCTAGAGTTCGCGGGCCTACGGGCGCCCGGCGTCGAGCCTCGCCAGCGCTGTCGCGACGGCTTCCGCGAGGATGCGGATGTCGTCGCGAACGCTTTCGTTCAGGACGAGAGCGTATCGCTTGGCTTCTTCGTGGAGGGACAGCGCAAATTGCTTTGCCTCTTCGTGCAGGCCAAGCGCATAAAGCTTGGATTCTGCATGTAGGCCAAGCGCGTATTGCTTTCCTTCTTCATATAGGCCAAGCGCGTATTGCTTGCCTTCTTCATGTAGGCCAAGCGTGTATTGCTTGCCTTCTTCATGTAGGCCAAGCGTGTATTGCTTGCCTTCTTCATGTAGGTCAAGCGTGTGTTGCTTGCCTTCTTCATGTAGGTCAAGCGTGTATTGTCTGGCTTCTGCATGCAGTCCGAGGACGTGCTGCTTTGCATCGACCACGCCGTCACGGATTTCAACCCGCAGCGAGTTTTCAAGCGCGTCGATCCGCGCGTTGACGCGCTCAAACACTTCAGCCGTTTCGGTGTCCATGGCCGGAACCTGATTTCATCCTACCATCGTCATCCGGCCGTTCAAGTCAGGCGCGATGTCTCTGTGCAAATCAGAGACCTTGCGTCGTTTCAGCCGTAGCGTTCGGCCGATCAGGCAGCGCCGAACGGATCCTCGATTGACGGGCTCTGCGGGGTGAACAACTCGGCGCCGTTCTCGGTCACGTGCATGTCGTCCTCGAGGCGCACGCCAAATTCGCCCTTGATGTAGATACCCGGCTCGTCGCTGAACACCATCCCGGTCTGCATGGTCAGCGCTTTTTCCCAGCCGAACATGTTGTTCTTCACGAGATACGGCCATTCGTGACCGTCCATGCCCATCCCATGACCGAGGCGATGGGAGAAATACTTGAAGCCGGGTCCGTAGCCCGCGTCGACGACGACTTTGCGTCCCGCCGCGTCGATCGATTCGAGCGGCACGCCAGGGCGCGCCGCTTTCAGCGCCGCCGTCTGCGCCTGGTGGACGATGTCGAACACCTTCTTCATCTTGTCGGTGGCCTTGCCGATGACGAAGGTGCGCGTGATGTCTGACTGATATCCCTCGGCGGTACAGCCGTCGTCGATCATGATGATCGTGCCTTCGCGGATGGTCTGCGGTGTGATCGACCCGTGGGGGAGCGCCGTGTACTCGCCGACCTGGATGCTGGCGAAGCCCTGGAAGCCGAGGCGGGCGTAGCCGGCGTTGATCAGGCTGCTGGCGTCATTCTGGGTCATTCCTGGCTTGAGCGCCTTGAACACCGCCTCGTAGCACTTCAGCGTCACCTGCGATGCGAGGCGCATCAGATCGAGCTCGTGCTGGCTCTTGATCATGCGGCAGCCGGCGACGATCGGTGAAGCGCTGACGATCTTCAAGGCCGGAGCGGCGCCGCTGATGCTGTCGGCGAAGACGAACTTCGAGGTTTCCTCGATCCCGATGCGTCCAGTCGCGATGCCGCGCTCTTTCAGGCCGGTCGCGACTCGTTCGAACGGGCTTTCGTCCTCCTGCCAGATCGCAACGTCGGTGTGTTCCATCGGTCCGCCAACGAGCTGTTCACGCGTGCGATCTTCCTCGAACGCCGGGGTGACGATGTACGGGTTGCCGACCTTCGGGATGACCACGGCGGTCAGGCGCTCGCTGTTGCCCCAGCGGATGCCGGTGAAGTAGTTGAGCGAAGTCCCGCCGGTCAGAATGATCGCGTCGATCTTCTGCTCGGTCATCAGCCGGCGCGCTTTTTCCAGCCGCGCGCGCCGCTCTTCGACGGTGATCGGCTTCGCCTGCGCCCGCATCGAGGTCAGCGCCATGATGCTGGGCGGCACAGGGCCGGAGGCCTCGGCGCCGCCGCGTCGCTGCGCGGACAACGGAGTGACGGACAGGGCGGCGGCCGCGCCGGTGAGCGAGATGAACGAACGGCGTGACAACATGAGTCTCTCCTCAGGAACGGAATCGAGTGCCGGCGCCGACTCGTGCGGCGCCAGCGTCAATACCTAGATTATCGCCGTTCGCTACGTCGGCGAAGCCGCCTACCACCAGCGACGTGTCCACACGACCGACACTGCGGCCTGGTTGTCCCAACTGCTGGCGCCATAGGATTTCCGTTGGTCATAGGCTCCGCGGAGGGTGACGTCCGGCGTCACGCGGAAGCCGACGGTGGCTTCGAACACCGCGAAGTCCGTCCTGGTCCCGATCGCTATTCCGCTGATGAGCGGTGGTGCTGATGTGCCTTCCGCGCGCGCGGCCACGAACCAGCGCGGCGCCAGCGTCTGCACTCCCTGAACGAACCACTCGCGGGCGACCGCGGTGTTGCCCGGCACCTCGAACGCGCTGCGAATGATCTCGCCGCGTATCCTGGTGTAGCGGAACGCCCATTCGCCCTCTCCGCCAACCATCGTCACGGTTCGCGCCTGCGCGTTGGGCAGGGTGATCTCCTCCGCCGTCGCGTAGTCTCCGTGCGCGAACGATGCGCCGAAGCGCAGGCCGGTGATCGGCGTGATGCCTCCGCCCGCGACCAACACTGGTGTTTGCCGTGGATTGGTGGCGGCGCCGAGAATATACGGTCGCGTCGGCGCGGAGTTGACGACGGCGGCCCGGGCGTCCCAATGGTTGCTTGAAACAGTCAACTGCGCGCCAAGCGGATACGCGTTGGAAACCGGGAGCACGCGCGGCGCCGCCGGCGCAAAGGCGGGCATCGGCACCACGTAGCTGAGGTGCGGCAGGATGTTCGCATTGAGGTTCTGTCGCGAGTCGAGCATACCGAGCCCGATCGGCGACAGGATGTAGCCCGCATCAATGCGCGTGGCAATCGGACCGGGTCGCTCGTACCGCACCCCGGCCTGATAGATTTCGGTGTCCCAGGGCGGCGTCGTTGCGGTGGAGGAAGATGGTCGCGGCAACCGAAACCACGGTCGCACGTAGAGCTGCCAGTTGTCGCCGATTCGAACCGCGGCCGAAACGTCGATGACGAGCTGCGGTTGGCTCGACACGTTCTGACCTCCGAACGAGTCGATGCCGATCACGCTGTCGAGGGAAAACCGCTCGACGGATTCCGGCGCTCCCTGCGCGAAGACCGGCGCCGCGGTCATCATCGCGAGCAGCGTCGCGCAGGCGACGGCGACAGGGCCGACACCAGCACGACGGGTCATACCGCCAAGGGCGCCGGCCATCTCAGACACCCTGAAGCGTTACCTGGCCGTCGTCCGAGGTCACGCCGGGCAGGGCGTTGGCGAGGGCGGCGACGATCTCGGCGTGGAACTCGGTGCCGGCGCAGCGCCAGATTTCGCGGAGCGCGTCGCCGGAGGGCCGCGCCGCGCGGTAGGCACGGGCGCTGGTGATGGCATCGTAGGCGTCGGCGACGTGCACGATCCGTGCAGCGAGCGGGATGTCATCGCCGCGGAGGCCGAAGGGATAACCGCGTCCGTCCGGGCGCTCGTGGTGCAGTTCGACGATGGGGATGTGCCGCGCCAGGAACGGAACCGGGCGGAGGATGCGCGCCCCGAGCACCGGGTGGAGTTTGATCGCGGCGAACTCGGCCTCGGTCAGGCCACTCGGTTTCATCAACACCGAATCGGGTACGCCGATCTTGCCGATGTCATGCAGTAGCGCGCCGAGGCGCAGCACCTCGAGATCGTCATCCGGCAGACTGAGCACCCGGCCGATCGCCACTGAGATCACGCTGACCCTTTCCGAGTGACCGGCGGTGTAGGGATCGCGGGCGTCGAGCGCGGTGGCCAGCGCTCGAATGGCGCCGGTGTAGGCCGCTTCGGTCTGGGCCTCCGCCTTGGCGACCGAGGCCATCAGCGCATTGAAGGTCTCGGTGAGCGCATCCACTTCGCGGCTCGAGCCGGTGAGCGGCAGCGTCGCCGCGACCGCGTGCGAATTGGCCATCTCGTTCAGCGACGAGGACAGGTGGCCGATCGGTTTCGCCAGCAATCGCGCCAGTGACAGGCTGCCGATCAGTGCAAGGCTGAGGGCGCCGAAGGCAATGAGCGTCAGGTTCCACATCGCCTGGCGCATCGCTTCGCGCGATGTGCCGTCGATCGAGCCGAGCGCGTAGAACACGGTGTCACCGATGCCGACCAGACGGCGAAACGCATACGACTGGTCATCCAGCGCGATCACGCCGTCAATCGGCCTGGTCACGGCGACCGCCGATTCGAACTGCCGCGCTGCCTGCGGCGTGAGGGTGCTGCCGAGCATCAGGCCGTCGCTGACGATCGCGGTCGGGGTGCCGGACGCGCGCGCCAGATCAGAGGCGTAAGCGGAGTCGAGGCTGGTCGCGAGATACAGCGTGCCAATCGTTGTCTCGTCGCTCAGCCGCAGCGGCACGGCGGCGACGCGGAACGTGGCGCCGCCCATCCGCGCGATGCCATCAAGATTGCCGTCCTTGGCGGTCGTCAACACGACGGGCCGCCCGCGTGGCCACCGATCGCTCAGACGCCCGGCGGCTGACAGCGTGTTCTGGCGCATGTCGACCAGCACCAGGGCATCGGCGTCGAAGCGCGCCGCCACCTTCTCGAGTTCGCCGTCGATGGTCCGCAGCAGCTGCGTCCGCACGATCTCGGCGCTGGTTCGCGACTCGGCCTGATAGGTATCGAGCGCCGCCTTCAGCGTCGGATTCTCGGCGAAGGTCGCGGCTTGCGAGACCAGTTCGTGCTGGCGCCGCGTCTCGAGCGCCGCGAACAGCCGCTGGCTCGACGCCAGGTTGGCGATCACCGACTGCCGAACCTGGTCGCGGACGTTGAGGGTAAGGACCACGAAAACGAACAGCAGAATCAGGAAGACGGTGCCGAACGTCACCGCGAGCGTCTTCGCGACCAGCCGCGGCGGCGTGCGCCGTTCGCTCATCGCCGCTCCTCGACCGGCAGCGACAGATCGACGGTCACCGCTTTGCCGCGCTCAACCCGAACGGTTACGGTTCGCTCGCCGACACGCTCGTGCCAGCCGACCAGCACGTACTGTCCAGGCGGAACGTTGGCGATCTCGAAGCTGCCGTCCTTCTCGGGAATGGTGAAGTACGGGTGATCCATCACCAGAATCGTGGCGCTCATGTGCGAATGAATGTCGCAGAACACCTTGACGATTCCGGCTTTGTTGAACCGCCAGGGCTTGCTCTGTCCCTTGGGATAGCGTCCGAGGTTGAAGTTGGCGGCGCCCGACAGCGAGAAGACGTTGTGAAAAATCGGGTCGTCGTTGGGAAACTCGACGGTCGAGCCGCGGGTGATGGCCACCACGTGCGGCATAAAGGTTTCGTGTTCCTGCCGCAGTTCCGCCTTCTTGAGCGGCAAGGTGCCGCGGAAGACGACGTCCTTGAGGTAGACGACGACGTTCTTGATCTCGGGGATGGTCGGCGGTTCATGCTGTCCGACCGCACGGCCAGGATACGAGGTGGATGGCATTGGCACGCCACGCACCTTGGTGGTGAGCGTGACGTGGCCGACGATGCTCCCGGTATCGGCGGTCTGGCCGCGGGGCGCGACAGTCAGCAGAGTCGTGACGAGCGCGGTAACCGCGATCAGGGAACGTCGCATTCGGCGTTCGTCATTCTACGTCGTCGGCGGTGTCTGGGGCAGCGCCACCTTCAACACGTCCTCGAGTGTTCGGGCCGGCACGAATTGCATTCCTTGCTTGACCTCGGAAGGCAGTTCAGCGAGATCCGATTCGTTCAGCGCCGGCAGGATGAAAATCTTTATGCCGTGCCGCCTGGCCGCCAGCGCCTTTTCCCGGATACCGCCGACCGGCAGCACCAGCCCGCTCAGCGTAATCTCACCGGTCATCGCGACGTCTTCGCGCACCGTCTGCTGGCGCAACGCCGACACGATCGCCGTGGCCATGGTGACGCCGGCGGAGGGACCGTCTTTCGGAATCGCGCCGGCCGGAACGTGGATGTGCAGATCGTGCGAGTTGAGAAAGTCGGCAGAGACGCCGAGCTCTTTGGTGCTCGATCGGATGTGGCTGACGGCGGCCCGCGCCGACTCCTGCATCACGTTGCCAAGCTGGCCGGTGAGGGTGATGTGGCCGTGTCCTTCCGGCAACAGGCTGGCCTCGATGAACAGCACGTCGCCGCCACTTTCGGTCCACGCGACGCCGGTGGCGACGCCGGGCCGCGAGACCCGGAACGCGACCTCGTCGTGGGCTTTCGGCGGACCGATGTACTCGGGCAGATCGGGGGCGTGAACCACCGTGGTGCCGCCGTCGTCGGCAGCCGTGGCTACGCGTGCGGCGACCTTGCGCATCACCCCGCCGATCTGCCGCTCGAGGCTGCGGACGCCGGCCTCTCTCGTGTACTGCGTGATGATCCGCCGAACCGCGTCATCGTCAATCGTCAACTGAGCGGAGGCGAGGCCGTTTTCCTCGAGCTGGCGTGGAATCAGGTATTGACGCGCGATGTGGACTTTGTCTTCCTCGGTGTAGCCGGCGAGGGAGATGATTTCCATCCGATCGAGCAGCGCGGGGTGAATCGTCCCGAGCTGATTCGCGGTGGCGATGAACAGCACCCGGGACAGGTCGATGTTGATCTCGAGGTAGTGATCGCGGAACGAATGGTTCTGCGCCGGGTCGAGGACTTCGAGCAGCGCCGCCGCAGGGTCCCCCTGGAAACCGCCGGCGGTGACCTTGTCGATCTCGTCGAGCATGAACACCGGGTTCATCGCGCCGGCCTGCTTCAGCGCCTGGACGATGCGTCCCGGGATCGCGCCGATGTAGGTGCGACGATGACCGCGGATCTCGGCCTCGTCGCGGACGCCGCCAAGTGAGATGCGCACAAATTTCCGGTTCATCGCGCGCGCGATCGACTGGCCGAGCGACGTCTTGCCGACCCCCGGCGGTCCGACGAAGCAGAGAATCGGCCCCTTGATCTGAGCCGATGCCGTACGGCGCGCTTTCAGCTTCTGGACGGCGAGATACTCGACGATCCGTTCCTTGACCTTGTCGAGGTCGTAGTGGTCCTGATCAAGGGCGGCGCGCGCTTCGATCGGATCGAGGCGGTCGTCGGTGATCGTCGACCACGGGATGTCGAGCACCCAATCGAAGTAGGTCCGGATCATCTGATACTCGGGCGACGCGGGTGACATCCGCTCCAGGCGATCGAGCTCCCGCTGCGCGATCTGGGTCACTGCTTCGGGCAGCTTCGCGTCCGCCAACCGCTTCCGCAACTCCTGACTCTCGGGCTTTTCACCCTCGCCGAGCTCGTCTTGAATCGCTTTCAACTGCTGGCGCAGGTAGTACTGACGCTGCGCGTCGGTCATTTCCTGCTGCGCTTCCGATTCGATCTTGCTCTTCATCTCGAGCAGCGCGATCTCCCGGCCGAGCGCATTGGAGACGGATTGCAGCTTTCCGGTGAGCGAATCGTTTTCGAGGATCAGCTGTTTTTCTTCGGCCTTCATGTCGAGCAGGCTGGCCAGCAGGTACACCAGCCGCAGCGGATCGTCGATGCCGGCGACCATCCCGCGCAGTTCCTGGGAGAGGCCGGTCGCGAGCGACAGCGCGCGCTCGATCAGTTCCTGCAGACGCCTGAGGTAGGCATCAACCTCGAGCGTCCGTTCCGATGAATCCGGCGCCGGCGACACCACCGCGCGCAGCGACACCTCGTGCTTTGTGATCAGCGTCTGCCTTCGCCCGGGTCAGCCCCTCGACGATGATGTGGATGCCGCCGGTCGGGACCTTGGCCATTTGCCGGATCGCCGCGATGGTGCCGATGGTGCGCAGATCACCGGGACCTGGCTCGTCCTTTTCGTCATTCTGCAGCGCGAGAAAGAGGAGACGATCGCCGGCGAGCGCGCGATTGACCGCGTCGATCGACTGCGGGCGATTCACCGCCAGCGGCTGAAGCGTCAGCGGCAGGCTGACGGTCTGTCGCAATGCCAGGATTGGCAGTTCACTCGGGTAGGTGCGCGCCGGTTCCGAAGCCATGCTGCGTAGTGTCCGGCTTCCGCCGGACTCGCGTCAATCGGGTATGATCCGCACATGGCGCTCGACGAACGCGACTTCTTCAACGGCAGGAACGAAACGCGGACCGACAAGCTCCCCTGCCCTCGTTGCAAACGCACCAACGACTACCAGATGCGCTGGGTGGTCCGGACCAAGAAGGATCGTCTTCCGCCCGGCGCCGACGAGCGTGACCGCGCGCTCTACGCCAAGCTCCGCGACTACATGATTCGCGTCGACGACAGCGTCACTTGCAAGACCTGCGGCAAGAAGTTCGATATCCCATCGCAGCACTCGATGGTGTTCATCGACAAGACCGGCGCCGCCGAAAAGACCTACACCGGCGGTGACGACGAGGATTCGCGCTTCAATAGATGAACGGCACGATCCGCCAGCGCACGCTCCGGACGTAGAGGTCGTAGTCCTGCCCGAAGCTGCGGCGGAGTGATTGCTCTTCCCACGGCACGGCGATGACGAGATACGCCGTGGTGATGATGGCGAAGGCCAGTCGATCGCCGGTCATGTGCGCCGCACCGAATACGCACATCACCCATCCCAGATAAAGCGGGTGCCGGACCAGACCGTACACGCCGGTCGCCTGGAGCGGCTCGTGAGCGGATGTCGGACGAATGCCGGCGAGCTCGAGCGGATCCAGATGGCGAACCGCCAACGCGATCAACGCAACGCCGGCGAGTTGAATCGCCGCACTCGTACCCGCCGCCGCTCCGGTGAGGTTCCAGATCTCGCCTCCAATCATTCGCCATCCGAGGCACACCGCGATGAATAGTGCGCTCGCGATCCAGACGTACCAGGATCGGATCTGACCTTCGGGGACGACCCGCACGATGAGGGCTTTTACTGGTTCCCGCGCGAACAGGCTGTGATGAGCGGCGAACAAAGTCAGGAGCAGGGCATCGAGCGCGATCGAGGCTGATGAGGTCGCGTGGGCCCTGGTCGTCCCCACACGATGAGGTAGCAACCGGCGCACACCGCAAGCGATGTCACGAATATTGCACCGCCAGCCCACGCGAACAGCCGCGCGACGTACCTCATTCGCCTTAGTATAGGTTTTAGTTCATGCCTCAATCGGCCGTCCCGCGCATCGTCATCACCGGTATCGGTGTAGTTTCGCCGTTCGGCGTCGGCCGCGAGCGATTCTGGAGCCACGTCAGCCGCGGCTGCAGCGGTACGAAAGCAATTACGGATTTCGATGCGTCGGAGCTGCCGTCTCAGGTCGCGGCCCCGATCACCGGCGTCACGGTCGACGACCTGCCGACCCTGGACGGGGATGAACAGCGCGACAAGAACAACCGCGCCGATCCGAAGCGCTATTCGCGATCGGCACTGATCGGCGTGATCGCTGCGCGCGAGGCGTGGGCCGACGCCGGACAGCACATCGGTGAGCCGAATGCCGGGGTCATCATCGGCAGCGGCGGCGGCGGCATCGACGTCGGCGAGCGTCAGTACTACGACTTCTTTGTCGAGCGTGGCAAGAAGGTCACGCCGTATGCGATCCCGATTTCGATTGTCGGAATGGTGTCGAGCGAGATCTCGATCTCGCTGCGGCTGCGTGGCGTCAGCCACGTGCTGTCGTGCGGGTGTACCAGCTCGACCGACGCCATCGGCTACGCCGTGGCTCAGTTGCGGGCCGGCGACGTGGACGTGTTGCTGTCAGGCGGCACGGACGCATGCGTCACGCCGGGCATGATGTTCGGGTTCGCGCGTATGCGGGCGCTGTCCACCGCGTACAACGATCGGCCGGCCGAAGCGTCGCGACCGTTCGAAGCAGGACGGGACGGATTCGTGCTCGGCGAGGGCGCGTGGATGGTCGTGCTCGAACGCGAGGATCGCGCGCGCGCACGGGGCGCCAAGATATATGCCTCGATCGACGGCTATGCCTCGACCTGCGATGCCTACCACCGCGTGCAGATGGCCCCGGACGGGGAAGAGATCGTCCGGGCGATGACGCTGGCGGTCGACCGGTCCGGAAAAGCGCGCGAACAGATCGGGTACGTGAACCTGCACGGCACCTCCACGCAGATGAACGACGCGGTCGAAGCGCGCTGCGTCCGCGAAGTGTTCGGCGCGCACACCAATCACCTCGCGGGGTCGTCAGTGAAATCGATGATCGGGCATCCCCAGGGCGCCAGCGGCGCAGCGGGAGTCGTGACGTCGGCGCTGGCGTTGTCCCGCAATTTTCTGCCCCCGACGATCAATCACCGCCACCCGGATCCCGAAATCGACATCGACGTCATCCCCAATCAGGGCAGGGTTGCAGAGGTCGAAGCGGCGCTGTGCAACTGCCTCGGCTTCGGATCCAAGAACAGCGCCCTGGTGCTCGGGAGGGCGTGACCCGGACGTGGCGCGCTGCGACGTCCTGATTGTCGGCGCCGGTCCGGCCGGCGCGGTCGCCGGGACGATCCTGGCGCGCGCCGGGGCGCGCGTGTGCATCGTGGATCGCGCGACATTTCCGCGCGACAAGCTGTGCGGCGATACCGTCAACCCGGGGACCGTGGCGCGCCTGGATCACCTGGGCGTCGCCGGCGATCTGCGCAAACGAAGTCTGCGCGTCAGCGGCATGCTGGTCACCGGTGAGCGTGGCGTCACGGTCGAAGGACGGTATCCAGACGGCCAGTACGGGCTGGCGATTCTCCGGCGCGACCTCGATTGGATGTTGCTGCAGAGCGCGGTCGCCGCCGGGTGCGAATTCGAGCCCGGCGTCACGGTGCGGCGCGCGCTGCTCGACGATCGCGGCGCGACCCCAACGGTTTGCGGAGTGATCGCGGCGGCGCCTGGCGGCGAGAACGAGTGGACCGCGCCGGTGACGATCGCCGCCGACGGACGTCACTCGACGCTGGCGTTCAGTCTCGGGCTGGCGCGTCATCCGGGCACGCCGCGCCGTTGGGCGATCGGCGCCTACTACGAAGAGTTCGGTCCCAACGAGACGAGGGCTCCGTCCGTCTTCGGCGAGATGCACATCAGACGGGGACGGTACATCGGCATCTCGCCGGTGCCGGGCGGAACGACCAACGTCTGTCTGGTGCGACCGTCACAGCCTGCTGACGCCGATCTTCGCGATCCCGCCGCCCTCCTCGATCGCGAGCTGGCACGCGACCCGTTGCTCCAGCAACGCGCAACCGGCGCTCGACGGATCGCGTCGCCGGTCGTGCTCGGACCGCTCGCAGTGGACGGCACCGGTGCGTCGATCGACGGATTGCTGACCGCTGGTGATGCCAGCGGCTTCATCGATCCGATGACCGGCGACGGTCTCGGCTTTGCGACGCGTGGAGCGGAACTGGCGGCCGCGGCGGCGCTCCGAGCGCTCGAGCACGGCTGGTCCGGCATCCACGCGGAACTGAACGGCCATCGACGTCATCTTTTCGGCGGCAAATGGCGTTTCAATCGGGTGCTGAGGGCGCTGGTCGCGTCTCCGAATGCGGTGGAACTCGCTGCCGCGGGAGCTCGCCTGGCGCCAGGCCTGCTGCGCGCGGTGATCGCGCGCGCCGGCGACTGTCATCTTGTCCACGCCTGATGACCGCCGCACTCTTCGCAATCGTGTTCGGCACGATGATCGGCGAGGCGATCCGCGCCTCGCGCAACGAGCGCATCCAGTTCCAGCGCGGTGGTGTCGAGCCGGCCGACGATGTCTACCGCGTGATGCGCGTCATGTATCCGGGTGTCTTCCTGGCGATGTTCGGAGAAAGCCTGATGCGCAGCTCATCACCGCCGTTGCCCGTCGCCGTTGCCGGAGCTGCGGTGTTTGCCGGCGCCAAGGCGCTGAAGTGGTGGGCGATTGCCTCGCTCGGCCGCTCCTGGACGTTCCGCGTCATCGTCGTTCCAGGCATTCCGTTGGTCGTGCGGGGACCGTACCGGTGGTTGCGGCACCCGAACTACGTCGGGGTTGTGGGTGAACTGGTCGGCGTCGCGTCGATGCTGGGAGCCACGATTACCGGTCCAGTCGGTCTCGTCGCGTTTTCGGGATTGCTGATCAAACGGATCGCGGTCGAGAATCGGACGCTCAGCCAAGCGGCCCGATGACGATCGGACGCGTCTAAAAGCCATGGCGGATGACCGGCGCGCGAGACGCTCGACCTTAGCCTTGCGGCCTATAATACAAAGGCGATGAGTTCCACTGACCGACCGGCGCGCGGATGGTCGGATTTCCCGCCATCGCGGCGTACTTCTGTCCTGCTGCTGATTGCGGCGCTGGTGTTTCTCGTCCTGCCATCGTCTGGAACGGCGCAGGCGCCGCGGCGACCGTCGACGCCGCTACAGACGGCGGTTCGTTTGCTCAACGAGGGCAAGTACGACGAGATCGATGCGGCGGTTGAAAAGCTCGACCAACGCGATCCGAACGTGGCGGCGGTCAAAGCACGCGCGGCGATTGCGCGCGGACGTTACGAACCGGCCGAAGAAATGCTGCGGCCGGTTGTGCAGCGTGCCCCGACCAGCGAGGCCGCGCTCGAACTCGGCCTGCTCGACCAGATGATGGGACGCGACTCGGCCACGCCGATCCTCGAAAAGGTGGCGACACTGGCCGACGCGAGCGACAGTCCGGCGGAGGTGGCCCGCGGCGCGCGTGCTCTGCGCGCGCTTGGTCGCTTCCAGGAAGCGAACGCCTCTTATCGAGACGCCGCCTCGGCCGCGCCAGGGGATCCGGCGATCCAGACCGGCTGGGGCGACTTGTTCTTCGAGAAATACCTGCCTGCCGAGGCCCTGAAATCGTACGACGACGCGTTGCGGGCGGATCCCAAATGGGTGCCGGCCCTGACCGGTTCGGCCCGCGCGCTCGCCGACGACAACCCGCCGAAGGCGATGACCTTCGCCAAGCAGGCGCTGGCGATCAATCCCTCGTCGGTTGAGGCGCATATTTTCCTGGCGCGCGAGGCGATCGACGCCGATCACCGCGATCAGGCGCGGGAAACGCTGGCAAAGGCACTGGCGGTCAATCCGTCCAGCCTCGAGGCGCACGCCTTGATCGCCGCCATGGACTACGTCGACGACAAGGAAGAAGCGTTCGAAGCGAGCGTCGCCGCGACGCTGGCCATCGCGCCGCGATACGGCGAGGTCTATCGCGTCGCCGGCGACCTGGCCGCGCGGAATTACCGGTTCGATCAGGCGGTGGTGCTCTCGCGCCGCGCCCTGACCCTGGACCCGCACAACACCCAGGCGCTCGGCGACCTCGGTCTGCAGCTGCTGCGGACCGGCGACGAGCCGGCCGCGCGCACCGCTCTGGAGGCGTCCTTCAAGGCCGATCCGTACAACAAGCTGACGCTCAACCTGCTGAAGATGATGGACGGGCTCGACAAGTTCATCACCGTCCGTGACGGCGATCTGATTCTGCGCATGCACGCCGACGAGGCGCCGGTGCTCCACGAATACGCGGTGGCCATTTCGCACCAGGCGCTGAACACGATGTCCGCCCGCTACGAGTTCACGCCGAAGGGTCCGATCCTGATCGAGATCTTCCCGAAGCACGACGACTTCGCGGTGCGGACACTCGGTTTGCCCGGGATGATCGGCGCCCTTGGGGTCTGCTTCGGCCGGGTCGTGACCATGGAGTCGCCGCACGCACGACCGGGCGAATTCCAGTGGGAAGCGACGCTGTGGCACGAACTCGGCCACGTCATCACGCTGCAGATGTCGAATCAGCGGGTGCCGCGCTGGCTGACGGAGGGCATTTCGGTCTACGAAGAAAAGCGTGCGCGGCCCGAGTGGGGCCGCGAAATGGACGTGACCTTCGCGGGCATGCTCAATCGCGGCGAGACGCTCAAACTGCGCGACTTGAACGCGGCGTTCCAGGATCCGAAGACGATTTCGCTCGCGTACTACCAGGCGTCGCTGCTGGTCGAACACCTGATGACGGCGTACGGTCAAGCCGGCCTCAACAAGCTGCTGCGCACCTACGGTCAGGGGCTCGATACCGACGCATCGCTCAAGGCCGCGCTCAACACCGACCTCGATCAGCTGCAAGTGGGATTCGACCAGACGGTTGAGCAGATGTTCGGGTCGATGCGACGGGCGATGACGATGCCGGCCGGCGTCGACAGCCTCCAGCGAACGCCGACCGCGGAGCTCAAGGCGCTCGCCGAAGCCAACCCGCAGAGTTTCCCGGTGGCGGTGGCTCTCGGCCGGGGGCTTCGAAAGGACGGCCAGATCGACGAAGCCATGGGGGCCTACGAGCGCGCGGCCAAGCTCGTGCCCGCAGCAGGCGGCGTCGGCAGTCCGCACGAGCAGATGGCCGCGATGGCGCTCGAAAAGAAGGATCGGCCGCGCGCGATCGCCGAACTCACCGCGCTGGTCGCCGTGGATTTCAACAACGTCGAGGCGGCGCGCCTGCTGGCGCAGCAGCTGCAGCTCGAGCGCATCGAGGACCCGGCCCGGCTCCAGCCCGTGTATCAGCGTATCGCCGCGATCGATCCATTCGATGCTGAGGCGCACACGATGCTCGGACGGTTCGCGCTGCAGCGCAACGACGCGGATACCGCCTCGCGCGAATTCCGGGCCGTGATCGCGCTCGGGCCGGTCGATCGCGCCGCGGCCTATACCGATCTCGCGGAAAGCTATCTCATGGCCGGCAAGCGGGCCGAGGCCAAGAAGCAGACGCTCGCGGCACTGGAGATCGCGCCGACCTACGAACGCGCGCAGGGATTGCTGCTGAAACTGGTGGACCGATGACCGGCGACGTCCGGCTGAAGCCGGACCGACTCCGGGTGGTCGCGCTGCTGCTCGCCCTCTTTACGTTGATCCCCGCCGTGCAGCCGCGCGTCGCTGCCCAGTTGCCGAACGCGCCGGACGATCGTTACGCCGGGCTGCAGTGGCGTTTCGTTCGCATCCGCTATCACTTCATCACCGAAGGCACCCACATCCAGCAGGACTTCGCGGGCGAGCCGTGGTACATCGACGCGCCGGCCGCCGAGCAGAACCTGTCGCGGCGCGTCAAGACGGCAACCGCAATTCAGGTCGAGGATCCGATCGTCATGACCCTCGACGATCCCAAGCTGTTTCAGAATCCGTGGATTTACTTCGTCGAGCCGGGCAACCTGAAGATGCTCGACAGCGACCTGCCCATCCTGCGCGAGTTCCTGCTGCGCGGCGGCTCCGCCTATTTCGACGATTTCCACGGGCCGTTCGAGTGGGACAACTTCGCGCACGAGATGAAGCGCTCTGTTCCCCGATCGCGAGATCGTCGAGGTGCCGAAGGATCATCCGGTGTTCAGCTGCTTTTACAAGCTGGATGGCTATCCGCAGGTGCCCGGGCTCGGCTCGTTCATCAACGGACGGACGTGGGAGAAGGGCGGTGTGGTGCCGCACCTGCGCACCATCCTCGACGACAACGGCCGGCCGATGATGTTCATCAACCACAATACCGACATGGGCGATGGCTGGGAGTGGTCGAACGCCGAAGACTATCCCGGCTATGTCAAATACACCGCGATGGCCTATCGCATGGGGATCAACGAAATCGTCTACGCCCTCACGCATTAAAAGGAACCTACATGGATTCGTCGGTTGCAGCCATCAGCGCTGAGAGAGTCGCCGAGGCGCGCGAGCGCGTTCTCGGCGAACTACGCAAGGTCATCGTCGGGCAGGACGAGGTCGTCGAGCAGGTACTGATTGCGCTGTTCACCGGCGGCCACGTGCTGATCACCGGCGTGCCTGGTCTGGCCAAGACGCTGCTGATCAAGACGCTGTCGGACATCCTCGATCTCGACTTCAAGCGGATCCAGTTCACGCCCGACCTGATGCCGTCCGATATCACCGGGACGGAAATCCTCGATGAGGAGCAGGGCATTCGTCGTCTTCGCTTCGTGAAGGGACCGATCTTCGGCCAGATTATCCTCGCCGACGAGATCAACCGGACGCCGCCCAAGACGCAGGCCGCGCTGCTCGAGGCGATGCAGGAGTACCACGTCACCGCGTCGGGCCGCACCTACGACCTCGACCTGCCGTTCTTCGTTCTCGCCACACAGAATCCGATCGAGCTCGAAGGCACGTATCCGCTGCCCGAGGCGCAACTCGACCGCTTCATGTTCAACGTGGTCATCAAGTATCTGAACGAAGACGACGAAGTGACGGTCGTGACCCAGACCACCGGTGCGCAGCGCTCGGCGCCGGCGAAGATTCTGACCGGTGCCGACATCAGGCAGTTCCAGGAACTGTCCCGTCAGGTGGTGATTGCCGAGGAGATTGCCCGCTACACCGTGCGGCTGGTGGCGGCGTCGCGCCCTGGCAGCGAAGGCGCGCCGGACTTCATCGAGAAGTGGGTCAAGTGGGGCGCCGGGCTGCGTGGTTCACAGGCGTTGGTGCGCGGCGCCAAAACGCGCGCGTTGATGCACGGCCGCTATCATGTTGCCCTCAAGGACATTCAGGCGCTGGCGGGGCCGATTCTGCGTCACCGCATCATGACCAACTTCTACGCCGAGTCCGAACGCATCAACGCCGACGTGATCATCGAGAAACTGCTCGCCGCGGTTCCCGTTCCCAAGAGTGGAATGTAGCCGATGCCGTGGACCGCGCACGACCGGCCGTTTCTCGACCCGGCGGTCGTTGCCCGCCTCGGCACGCTCGAGCTGAAGGCGCGGACCATCGTCGAAGGCTTTCTCTCGGGCCTGCACCGCAGTCCGTTCAAAGGCTTCAGCGTCGAGTTCGCCGAATACCGCCAGTACATTCCCGGCGACGATCTGTCGACGATGGACTGGAAGGTGTACGCGCGGAGCGATCGCTACTACATCAAGAAGTTCGAGGAGGAAACCAACCTCGATTGCCACCTGATCATCGACGTCAGCGGGTCGATGGGGTACGGCTCGCACCACGGCATGTCGAAGTTCGAGTACGGCGCGTGTCTCGCGGCGTCACTCGGCTACCTGATGAACCGTCAGCGTGACGCGGTCGGGCTGACCGCGTTCGACGAAGACATCGTGGCGATGCTGCCGGCGAGTTCGCGCCCCGGGCACCTGCTCGCCCTGCTGGTCACCCTCGACCGGCTGCGGACCGGTCACAAGACCAACGTTTCGAAGCCGCTGCACCAGCTCGCCAACACCCTCACCAAGCGCGGCATCGTCGTCCTGATCTCGGACCTGCTTGACGATCCCGACGAGATCATCCGCGGCCTGAAGCATTTTCAGTTCCGCGGCATCGACGTGATCGTGTTCCACGTGCTCGACCCTGACGAGATCGAGTTTCCGTTCGATCGCGCCACGCGCTTCGAGGACATGGAGACGAGCGAGGAAATCATGGCGGTGCCCGGCGCGGTGCGCGCGCACTACCTGAAACAGATCGACCAGCTGATCGATCGCTATCGCCGCGAGCTGGGCGCCAGCGGCATCGACTATCAGCTGATCAACACGCGCGATCCGCTCGAAATCGCGCTGCTGTCGTACCTGTCGGCCAGAGCGAGGTCGCTGTAGCCGTGTTGACCTTTCTGTCGCCGCTCTTCCTGGCGGGCATGGTTGCCGCGGCGGTGCCGCTGGTACTGCATCTCCTCAAGCGCGAGCCCGAGCCGCGCGTCAAGTTCGCGGCCGTACGGCTGCTCAAGCAGGCGCCGGTCGAACACACCGAAAAGCATCGCCTTCGTGAGCTGCTCCTGCTGGCGTTGCGGATCACGGCGCTGGTCCTGCTTGCGCTCGCGTTCGCTCGTCCGTTCTTCGCGACCGGCGCTGCGTCGACTTCGACCGGCGTCACGATGGTTGCGCTCGATACTTCGTACAGTCTGTCGTCACCCGGACGCTTCGAACGGGCACGCCAGCTGGCAAAGGACGCCATCGCGCACGCGCCGGCGTCCGACATGGTCGGCGTCGTGACGTTCGCCGACGACGCGGAAACCGTCGCCCGGCCGACTGTGGACCGCGTACTCGCGGCTGCCGCTGTTGACGAAGCGGCGCCAGGATTCGGCGCCACTCGTTATCGCGCCGGCCTCTCGGCGGCGGCGCAGAACCTGGTCGGACGCAAGGGGACGATCGTCGTCGTGACCGATTTGCAGGAAAGCGGCTGGGATGCGGGCGATCGGGCGTCGGTGCCCGAGGGCGTCACGATCGAGGTAGCGGATGTCGGCGTCGGACCGGCTGATCTGGCCGTGACCGCAGTCCATCCTCAGGCGGATCGTGTGATCGCGACCGTGCGCAACAACGGGCCGGCCCGCGAAGCGCACCTGCATCTCAAGGTTGACGGCCGGCCGGCCGGCGACGTCACCGTGTCTGTGGGAGCGAATCAGTCGGCCGACGCCACCTTTGCCGGAGCGCCGCGCGGGACCGGCGTCTCGGTCGCGGTCGACGACCCTGGCGGTATCGCCGCGGATGATGTGAGGTTCGCGGTGATTGGCGACACGAGCCGGCCGTCGGTCCTGGTCGTGACCGGCAGCGGCGATCTCGGTCGCGAAGCGTTCTACGCCCGGCACGCTTTGTCGGTGGCCGCGTCTGCGAATAGCGCGCTGCAGGTCGTCGGCGTTGCCGGCGCTGATCTCAGTTCGTGGACCGACGATCGGATGAACGCTCAGGCGGCGGTGCTGCTGTTGTCGACGCGCGGCCTCGAGCACCGCGCGCGCGAGCTGCTCGCGTCGTACGTCAACGGCGGCGGCGGTCTCTTCGTCGCCGCCGGCCCGGACGTTGACGGCGACATCGTGGGGGATGTCCTCGGCAGCGCTTCGACGCTGAAAATCGCAACCGTCGAGGGTGCGAAGCCCGGGCCGCGCACACTCGCGCCGGCGGATGTTCGACATCCCGTGTTTCAGCCGTTCGCCGGGAACGCCGCTACACTCGGCCTGGTCACGTTTCAGAACGCCGCGCGTATCGGCGGCACCGGATGCCAGACGCTGGCGCGGTTCACGACCGGTGACGCCGCCTTGATTGAGTGTCCGGCGGGCGAGGGGCGGGCGCTGGTCTTCGCATCCGACCTGAACAATCGCTGGAACGATTTTCCGGTCCACGCGACGTTTGTCCCGTTCCTGCACGAGGCCGTGCAGTATCTTGCGAATACGCGGGCTCATCCGGCCGAGTATCTGGTCGGCGACGCCCCTGCCGGCCTGAAGAGGGTCCCCGGCATCGTCTCCGTGCCCGATCCATCGCGCGGCGGCCGGGACAGACGCGTGGCGCTGAACGTCGACCCGCGGGAAGCTCAGATCGCGCGCATCTCGCCGGAAGACTTTCAGGCGGCGGTGACGCGGCTGACGAGCGCCGGTGGATCGGAGACGAGGGTCGAAGCCCGTCAGCAGGAGGATCGGCAGCACCTCTGGCAATATGGCCTGGCATTGATGGTGCTGTTGCTGGCGGCGGAAGGTATCGTGGCGAGCAGGACGGCCTGAACTATGGCTCACGATCACGACATTCGCGCGCTTCTCGATCGCGTCCGCGCCCGGTGGCTGACCTTGTCGGTCCTCCGTGCGACCGTGCGGGCCGCCATTGCCGCCGCGCTGGTCATCGGCGTCGCGCTGGTCATCGGCCAGTGGACCGACGGCGCCCCACGCGTCTTCGCGTTGACGGCGATCGCGGCATTGATGCTGACGCTCGCCGCCGTCGTCTGGGGATTGCTGCCGCTGCGTCGGCGGCCGACGGATCAGCAGGTCGCCCGATTCATCGAGGAGCGCGAGCCGTCGCTCGACGATCGGCTGGTGACGGCGGTTCATGTGGCGGACTCGACAGCGTCGGCGCCCGGACTGGCCGGACCGATGATCGCAGACGCCGCTCGTCGCGCGCGTGACGTCGAGGCCTCGAGCATCGTGCCGTCCGCTCTGCTTCGGGCCGCCGGAATCAACGCGGCGATCGCTGCCGCGGTGCTGCTCGCCGTCCTCTTCGTCGGACGCGGACCGGCAGGGCAGGCAGTGGACGCGGTCTCGTTGACGCTCCTGCCGTCCCGAGTCGCCCTGGCAGTCACGCCGGGCAATGCGCGAGTGAAAGTCGGCGCGCCGCTGGCGATTCAGGCGCGTCTCGTCGGCAACCGTGCGCCGGTGATCGCACAACTGCAGGTCGCCGACGGTGACGGCTGGCGCAGCATCGAGATGACGACGGACAAGCCGGGCACGTTCCGGCTGTCGATGGACGCGGTCCCCGCGTCGTTCAAATACCGAGTCGTCGCGGGCGCCGTCACCTCGCCGACCTACGAGGTGACCGCCGCGCATCCGCCGCGCGTGCTGCGAATCGACGTGGACTATACCTTCCCGGCCGGGCTGCAGCTCGAGCCGCGGACCGACAGCGACAGCGGCGACATTTATGCGCCGGCCGGTACCAACGTCAAGGTTCACGTGATCACCGACCGACCCGCAGCCAACGGCGAGATGTCGCTGGCGGACGGCAAGCCGATTACGCTGGCGTCATCGACACCGACCGAGCTGACCGCAGCGCTGACGGTGACCGACGACAACTCGTATCGCATCGCGCTCACCGACCGCGAAGGCATGTCGAACCCGGGAGACACCGAGTACTTCATCCGAACGCTCGCCGACCGGCCACCGGAAGTCCGGGTCCTCAAGCCGGCGACTGACCGTGGTGTCACCAAGCTCGAGGAGGTGGACATCGAGGCGCAGGCGGAAGACGACTACGGCATCGAACGGATGGACCTCGTCTACGCGGTGCGCGGCGGCAACGAGAAGGTGGTGCCGTTCGAGATCCCGAAACGCAGCACGATGGTGAACGGCCGGCACACGTTGTTCCTCGAAGACCTGGACGTGCAGCCTGGCGACTTCATCTCGTATTACGTGCGGGCACGCGACATCACGCGAGGGACCCGACCGAACGAGGCGCGCAGCGACATCTTTTTTCTCGAGGTGAAGCCTTACGAGCAGGAGTTCGCGCTGGCGCAGAGCCAGGGCTCGATGCCGGGCGGTGGCCGCGGTTCGATCGACGACCTGGTCAACGCGCAGAAGGAAGTGGTGGTGGCCACCTGGAAACTGGATCGACGCGCGCAGATAACAAAGGGCGCGAAGTCGGATCAGGACATCCTCTCGGTGTCGCGCGCCGAGGCCGAGTTGCGGACGCGCGTCGAGCAGACCTCGAGCACGTTCCGCGAGTCGACGATGAGGGATCCGCGAAAGCGGCAGCCGCAGCGCGGACGCGGCGGCCAGCCGTTGCCTCCGCCGCCGCCTGAACTGAAGGCCGGCCAGACGCTCGCTGAGGAAGACGACATGACCGCGGCGGCCGCAGCGATGGGCCAGGCGGTCGCGTCACTCGACAGTCTGAAGACCGCAGGCGCGCTTCCGCCCGAGATGGAGGCGCTCAACCGCCTGCTCAAGGCCCAGGCCGACGTGAAGCGGCGGGAGATTCAGCGTCAGCAGGCGGGCAGTGGAAGCGGCAGCAATCGCAGCAATTACGACATGTCGGCGCTGTTCGACAAGGAGCTGCAGAAGGCGCAGCAGACCAACTACGAGAACAAGGCGAGCGCCGAGTCGCGCGAGGAATCCGCCCAGAGTGCGCTCGACAAGATCAAGGAGCTCGCCCGCCGGCAGGACGACCTCTTGAAGCGCCAACAGGATCTCGCGCGCGACCGGGCGAAGATGAGCGAAGAAGATTTGAAGCGCGTGCTAGAGGAGTTGACCCGCGAGCAGTCGGAACTTCGGCAGAAGGCCGAGGAACTCGCCCAGCAGATGGCGAGCAAAGACAACCAGCAGTCGGGCGGCCAGCAAGGACAGCAGAAGCCCGGTCAGCAGGGGCAACAGGGCCAGAAGGGCCAACAAGGCCAGCAAGGCCAGCAAGGACAGTCCGGTCAACAGGGGCAATCGGGACAGGCGCAGGCCGGACAATCAGGCGGAAAGGGCCAGCAGGGTCAGTCCGGCCAGTCCGGCGAAGCCCAGCAAGGTCAGAGTGGCCAGTCCGGGCAGTCCGGGCAAGCCGCGGACACGAGCAAGCGCATGCGCGACGTCTCCGAGGAGATGCGGAGCGCGACCGGCGATCTGCGTCGGCAGGATCCCGGCCAGGCGAGCGCACGGGGCAGCAAGGCGCTCGAGCAGCTGCGTCAACTGCAGCGGCAGATCGAGTCCACGACGCCGGACGAGAAGCGTCGCGCCCTTGGCGACGCTCAGCTCGAGGCGCGTCAGCTCGCGGAAGCGCAGCGCCAACTTTCTGCCGAACTCGGCAAGACCGGCTCGGGCGAGGCCGGCAAGGATGCGGTGCGGCGTCTTGCCGGCGAACAGGAGCGTCTCGCCGAGCGCACGCGTCAGCTTCAGGAATCGCTGAAACAGCAGGCGAGCGGGAATGCTGGACAGCCGGGATCGACGGGCGGATCCCGCGTGTCGGGCCGCGGCAGTGCGCCGGGCAGCGATCCTGCCCAGACGCAGGCGGCCGCCGGCGATGCAGCAAAGGATCTCGAGCGTCAGCGGCTGGCCGATCGGATGCAACAGTCCGCGGAAGCGATGCGTACCGCGACCGCCGACTCGCGCGCGGCTCGCGGCACCACCGGCGCTCGTTCGAGCGACGACCCTCGATCGCAGGCGGCGACGGGGCAGGAACTGGCCAGCGCGCTCGACAAGGTCGCAGAGCGGCTCGGATCTGCAAACGGTGGCGCCGATCCGGAGTCGCGCAAGTTGTCGGGCCAGCTCGCCCGCGCGCAGGAACTGAAAGAACAATTGAACCGGACGGGGCGGGCGCTCGACGCGATGGGACGCCAGAACGGGCCGGGCGGGCAGTCGGGGCAGTCCGGGCAGAGTGGACAAAAAGCCTCCGGCGATGCCGGCCGTGCAGGACAGGGACAGCAGGCCGGCGGTGACACCGGCACCGACCTCAATCGGCTTCGCGACGAGTATCGCCGCCAGTTGCAGGAAACCCAGGATCTCGTCAACGAGATGCGTCGCGACGACGGCAGCTACTCGCGCGGCGGCGCGGGTGCGACCTTTACGGCTCCCGGCAACATGACCCTGTCGGCTCCAGGTACGGAAGCGTTCAAGCAGGATTTCGCGAACTGGGAATCGATGCGCCGGCAGGCGACCCAGGCGCTCGAAAACGTCGAATCAGCCGCGTCGAAGAAGCTGCAGGCCAGGCAATCCAAGGATCGTCTTGCCGCAGGCGCCGACGACAAGGCTCCCGCCCAGTATCAGCAGCAGGTGGACAGCTACTTCAAGGCCATCGCGGGCAAGAAGCAACCGTAGATGCATTTTGCGTATCCGCTGCCCTGGTGGCTGGCGATCGTTCTGGCGGCTGGCATCGCGGCCGTGGTCGTTGCCGAATACCGGCGGCCGCTATCTCCGTTGACGCGGCTGCAGCGAGCCACCCTCGTCGCCCTTCGGATCGTGACGCTGGCCCTGTTGGTGCTCTTTCTCTTTCGTCCGATCGTGATGCTGCCCCCCGCAGGTAACACCGATGCCATCGTTCCGATCCTGGTGGATACCTCGCGCAGCATGCGGCTGGCCGATGCCGACGGGCAGAGCCGCCTGGCCGTTGCGAATGCGCTGGTGAAGACCAAGCTGGGGCCGGCGCTGGCGTCGCACGCCAGGACGGAACTCTTCAGCTTCGGTGAGGGACTCAAGACCGCGTCGGTTGACAGCTTCGCCGCGGACGCCAGGCGGACCGATCTTTCCGGCGCGCTGGCTTCGGTGCGCGAGCGGTATCGCGGGCAGCGTCTGGCAGGGATCGTGGTGTTGTCGGACGGCGCCGACACGGGGTCGGGCGGACTGGCCCAGCTCGGTGGATCGGGCAGCGAGGCTGATGGCGCACCGGTGTTCGCCATCGGCATCGGCTTGCCGGACGGACTGCGTGATCGGGAAGTCCTTGGGATCACTGCCGGCGATCCGCGTCTCGATCAATCGTCGGTGGATTTGCGCGTCTCTGCGGTCAGCTCCGGATTCGGCCGCGCGCCGTTCGTGGTTCGCGTGCTGGCGAACGGGCGCGTGATCGACACGCGGCGAGTCGTGCCGCAGGCGGACGGATCGCCGATCGACGAGACGTTCACGGTCTCGCCCGATCCGTTGAATCCAACCGTCTACACCGCCGAGATTCCAGCCGATGAAGGCGAGCTCGTCGCCGAGAACAACCGGCGCAGCGTTCTGGTGAGCCCATCGGGGCGGAAACGTCGTGTCCTGGTCATCGAGGGCGCTCCCGGATTCGAACACAGCTTCATGACGCGTGCGTGGGCCGCCGATGCCGGGCTCGAGATCGACTCGGTAACCCGGAAAGGCAAGAACGCCGAGGGTCAGGACACGTTTTTCGTTCAGGCGGGCGAGGGACGATCGGCCGCGCTTACCACCGGCTTTCCGGCCAGGCGCGAGCAGCTGTACGGCTACGACGCGCTGGTGATCGCGAATATCGAGGGTGACTTCTTCAGCCGCGCGCAGCTCGCGATGGCGGCCGACTTCGTCTCCGAACGGGGCGGCGGCCTGCTGGTCATGGGCGGTCGCTCGTTCTCCCAACGTGGCTTGTCCGGCACGCCGCTCGAAGAAGTGCTGCCGGTCGAGTTGACGGATCGACGAGGCGGACTGGTGCGCGCTGCGCTCTCGCCGGGCGATCTCCCGGTCCACAACAAGCTGCGCCTGACGTCGGAAGGTGAATCGCATCCGATCATGCGCATCGGCGGCTCGGCCGACGAAACCCGGCGGCTGTGGTCGGCGCTGCCGGCGCTGGCGGCGAGCGCGGCGCTGGGCGGTCCGCGGCCGGGCGCCACCGTGCTGGCATTGACGACGGCGCCTGGCGGCGGAGTATTTCCGGTGGTGGCGGTCCAGCGCTACGGTCAGGGCCGCTCGATGGTGTTTGCCGGTGAAGCGGCGTGGCGCTGGAAGATGATGATGGCCGCGTCCGATCGCAGCTACGACTTTTTCTGGCGGCAGGCGGCGCGGTGGCTGTCGTCCGCAAGCCCGGATCCCGTGTCGGTGGCGGTGCCGGACGCACCCGAGCCCGGCGATCCCATCTCAGTCGATGTCGAGGCGCGCGACGCGCTGTTTCAGCCGGTCACCGACGCAACCATCGAGGCGACAATGACGTCGCCCGGCGGTCAGACCGCGCCGATCAAACTCCGCCACGCCGATTCCACGACTGGCCGCTACACCGCGACGCTCAGCGCCAACCAGCCCGGTCTCTATCGGATTCGCGCGGACGCAAAGCGCGGCAACGTCACGCTCGGCAACGCGGATCGCTGGCTGTATGTCGGAGGCGCCGACCGTGAGTTCGCGGATCCACGGCTGAACGAAGGATTCCTGCGGCGGATCGCGCGCAACTCAGGTGGCCGATACGTGCGGGCCGCGGATGCCGGGCGCGTGCCCGAATGGCTGGGGACCGCGACTCCGCGCAACGCTGCGCCTGAGCGACGCGATCTCTGGCACGAGCCCTGGGCGTTCGCGCTGATCGTCGTTCTGCTTTCCGCGGAATGGACGTTACGACGGTGGTGGGGGCTCCGGTGATCCCGCTTCGCCGCTTCGCGGCTCCGGCGGGACAAGTCGGCTTCCACGTGCTCGCGGCTCCGACGCGACAGGGTCCCCTTCGACGTGCTCTCGTCTTCGCGGCCGCGCTCGCGACGGTTGCGTTGTGCTCCACCGATCTCTTCGCGGGCGAGCGTTACGCGCTGATCGTGAGCGGCGCCGCGGGCGGCGAAACCTACGCGCAGAAATACGACAAATGGCGCGTGGCCTTGACGAAAACACTGGAGCAGACGTTCGGCTACGCAGCCGACCGGGTCATCGTGCTCGCGGAAGCGGACGGCGACGGCGTGCAGAAGGCGACCCGCGAAAACGTCCAGCGCGCCATCGGCGATCTGCGGAAGCGGATCACCAAGGACGATCAACTGCTGGTCCTGCTGATCGGGCACGGCACGTCGATCGACGGTGAGGATGCCAAGTTCAACCTGGTCGGCCCCGATCTGAGCGCCACCGAATGGGCCGATCTGATCCGGCCGATTCCCGGCCGGGTCGTCTTCGTCGACACCACCGGCGCCAGTTTTCCTTTTCTCGGCAGGCTTGCCGGCCGCGGACGTATCGTCCTGACCGCCACTGACGCGGCCGCCCAACAGTTCGAGACGGTCTTTCCGGAGTACTTCGTCAAGGCCTTCAACGATCCAGCCGCGGATCTGGACAAGAACGGTCGCGTGTCTGTTTGGGAGGCGTTCACCTACGCCAGCGCCGGCGTCCGCGACTGGTTCGAGCAGAAAGGCCAGCTTCCCACGGAACGGCCGCTGCTCGACGACACCGGCGCCGGGATTGGACGCGAGGCGCAGAACCCCGGCACCGACGGCGCGGTTGCACGCGTCACCTATCTCGAGCCGGAGCCGCCGGTGGCGCTCCCGGCCGACGCCGCGCAGGCGGTCCTGGTGAAACGGCGGATTGCGCTCGAAGCGCAGTTCGAGGAGTTGAAGGCGCGGAAGGAATCAACGCCGCCCGATCAATACGCCGCTGAAATGGAAAAGCTGCTCGTCGAGATCGCCCGCATCTCGCAGCAGCTCCGCACCAAGTCCTGACCCTCAGTAATACTGGGCGCCATCCCAGGGGTCCAGCGATCGCTTCTTGAAGACGAACACGCCGCCCATCCCCGTCACGAAACCGACCACGTGCGCCGCGAACGCGACGCCGCCGTTACCGCCGTTTGATGCCGTGACCGCGATGGCACCGGCGCTGAACAGCTGCATCAGGAACCAGAAGCCGAGCAGAACGATGGCCGGAATCTCGACGACCTGGATGAAGATCCACGGAATCAGCGTCAGCACCCGCGATTGCGGGTAGAGCACGAAATAGGCGCCCATCATCCCGGCGATCGCTCCGCTCGCGCCGATCGTCGGCAGTGTCGAGGTCGGATCGATGGCCATCTGTCCAAGCGCCGCGGCAATGCCGCACAACAGGTAGAAGACGATGAAGCGGCCATGTCCCACGCGGTCCTCGACGTTGTCGCCGAAAATCCAGAGGTACCACATGTTGCCGAGCACGTGCATCCAGCTGCCGTGCAGAAACATCGAGGTAATCAGCGTTGGCGCGTGAAAGTCGGCCGGCACCATGCCGTAGACCTGCAGGAACTGCGGCAGGACGTCACGCGGCAGCGAGATCTCGAACAGCCACGCCAGGCCGTTGAGGATGATGATGGTGACGGTGATGTAAGGAGTGGTCCGGGACGGAATCACGTCCCGCAGGGGAATCACTGCTACATTCTACGCAAATGCAAATTGCGAAAGGCAGATTGCTGATTGGTCCGCCAGACTGGCGCTGAATCCAGCACGTCGCATTCAGCAATCAGCATTTAGCAATCAGCACTGCGAGCGTGAGACGTCAGACCCCGTGTCCGTACCCGACCGCTTCGACCTGTCCCTGCGCCGCCGCGGCGCCGGCCGGCGTCGGGGTGCGGACGCGAGCGACGATGCGGCGGAGGTCGCCGTCGGCGATCGCCTTGCGATGCTCGCCGAGTGAGATGACGGCGCGGTAGACCTCGTCGACTTCGACGCTGGTGAGCCCGAGGCCGAGGGCGTCGCAACGGGACTGCACCGCGTGCCGCCCCGAGTGCCGTCCCAGCACCAGACGCGACGAAATCGACTGCCCGACGTCCTCCGGCTTCATGATCTCGTAGGTCCTTGCGTCCTTCAGCACGCCGTCCTGGTGGATCCCGGCTTCGTGCGCGAAGGCATTGCGTCCGACAATGGCCTTGTTGGCCTGCACCGGTTCGCTGGTCAGGGTGGACAACAGCTGGCTGGTTTCGAACAGCTTCGGCGACTGCACGCCGGTATCGTAGGGAAGGCGATCCGGACGGACGCGCAGCGCCATCACGAACTCTTCGAGTGAGGCGTTGCCGGCGCGTTCGCCGATCCCGTTCATCGAACACTCGACCTGGCGCACGCCGCCTTGAATGGCGGCGAGGCTGTTGGCGACCGCGAGGCCGAGGTCGTTGTGGCAGTGCGCGCTGAAGACCGCGCGGTCGGCGTTGGGCACGCGCGTGATGATGTCCGCGAAGAACTCGCGCATTTCGTCAGGCGTCGAGTAGCCGACCGTGTCGGGCAGGTTGACCGTGGTGCAGCCGGCGGCGATCACCGCCTCGATGACGCGGCACAGGAAATCGCGATCGGTTCGCGTCGCATCCTCCGCCGAGAACTCCACATCGTCGGTATAACGCCGGGCCAGCTTGACGCCGTCCACCGCGGTCGACAGGCACTCCTCGCGGGTCATGCGCAGCTTGGCGGCCAGGTGCAGATCGGAGGTCGCCAGAAACGTATGAATACGCGATCGTTCGGCGGGCTTCAGCGCCCGGGCCGCTTCTTCGATGTCCAGGCGACGGGTGCGGGCGAGCGCCGCGATGACAGGCCGCTTGATGATTTCGGCGACCTGGCGCACCGCGTCGGAGTCCGCCGGCGAGGCGATCGGGAACCCGGCCTCGATGATGTCCACGCCCAGTGCATCGAGGGCTCGGGCCATGGCCAGCTTGCCCGGCACGTCGAGCGAGAAGCCGGGCGCCTGCTCGCCGTCGCGGAGGGTGGTGTCGAAAACGATGACCCGTGCTGGACTGCTCATGACCCTGTTGTAGCGGTGAGGGGAATAGAAGTCAAAGTGATAATTATTAACGAATGATAATCTGCTGTTATACTCTCCCGCCGTGGATCTGAACGCCCTCAAAATCTTCCTGTCCGTCGCCCACGAACGGAGCTTCTCCCGCGCCGCCGCCAAGGTGCACCGGACCCAGCCGGCGGTCAGCCAGGCGGTTCGACGGCTGGAGGTCGAACTCGGGGAGCAGTTGTTCGATCGGTCGTCGAAAAGCGGGACCCTGACCGCCGCCGGCACCATGCTGCAGAACTACGGGCAGCGGCTGGTTCGGCTGGCCGAGGAAACCGAGTCGGCGGTCCGCGATCTGCGCGACCTGCGCCGCGGGCGGGTGCTGATCGGCGCCAACGAAGCGGCTGTGCACACGCTGCTGCCGCTGATTGTGCGGTTTCGTCATCGGTATCCGGACATCACCATCGACGTCCGCCGGGTCCCTGCCCGTCAGATTGCGGTCGAGGTGCAGCAGGGCAGTCTGGACTTTGGGGCGCTGACGTTCCGGCCATCCGAGGAAGGGTTGCTCGAAGTGCCGGTGGGTACCGACGAGCTGGTGCTCCTTGTGCCGCCCTCGCATGCGCTCGCGACGCGAAAGCAGATCGTCATGGACGACATCGCGCAGGAGCCGGTCGTCGCGCACAACGACCCGTCACCGGCGCGCGAGCGCGTCTTGCGCCTGTTCGAAGAGCATCACGTGCCGCTGCGGATGGTGGTCTCGCTGCCGAGCCTCGACGGCATCAAGCGCGCGGTGGAACTGAAGGTCGGCGTCGCGTTGTTGCCGCGCCGCTGTGCCATCACCGAGATCGCCAGCGGACGGCTGGTCGCGGTGCCGGTCACCGGCGTGTCGCGGCGGCGTCAGGTGAGTCTGGTCTGCCGGAAGGCGCACAGGTCGCACGCGGCTGACGCATTCCTCGGCGTGGCGCAGGAAAAGCAGAAGGACCCGGCCACTTGAAGTTCACTTGCCGCCGACAGCCAGCTTGATCAGCTGTGATTGCCCGTCGCCGAGGACCACGGTCGAGGCCCACGGCATCAGCGATTCCAGGAATGCGGGATCCTGCCACGCGTCATCGCCATCTGGCGGCAGGCGGGCCACCGCTGCGGCGTAGTAGCTGCCGGGGGGCATTCCCTTGATCGAGGCGCTCCCATCGATCCCGGCCGCCGACTCGCGCAGGAATCTCGACGCGGGATACCAGCGATCGCGGTCGGTTGAGAACATCACCAGGTGCGATCCCGTGATCGGCCGTCCGAGCATGTCGAGGATGCTGCCGGTCACGTCGTTGACGCGGTCGGTCAACACGAATTCGACGTCGGCGCGCGACTGATCGGATCGGCCGAAGGCGAGCACGCGGTCGGTCACGTCGATGCCGCCGATGCGAATTTCCTGCAGCGTCCATTCCGCCGGAGCGCGCTGGAGCTGCAGACGCCGCGGACCGTGGACGCCTTTGACCTCGAAACGCCAGTCCGCGCTGATTTCGGCGGATGCCACGCTCGGAGGCGACTGATCGGCGTCGGTCGGCACCGGCACGATCTCAATCTGTTGCGGGCGCGGGATGCTCGTGCCTCGCGACGAGACAAACGTGATGCGGCCGGCGATCGACGACCCGACGGTCGTCTGCAGTGTCAGGTCGGTCACGTCGACACCGTTGACGCTCACCGCCAGCATGCCGAACTCGCCCTCCATCGACGAGCCACGGCGGCCGCGGTCCGCCTGGATCACGTACTGTCCCGGCGGGACGTTTGGAAACTCGAACTTGCCGTCGGGGGTGATGCGCGCGCCGACGTCGAGACTGCTGATCGCGTTCGATCGCCGACTGGGGATCAGCTTGAGGCTTCCTCCCGTCTTCGGCACGCCGTTCGCGTCCAGCAGCGTGCCGGCGACGAGCGCCGTTTTCTCGCGCACCAGAACGAGGTCGATGCCTGCGATGTCCTGCGACAGCCCGACGGAGACAAACTGCGCCTCACTCGCACTGGCGGTTCCCGGGAAATACGAGCGGGTGTAGCCGGGCACATCGTTGGACGCAACGTCGCCGACGGCGGCGCTGACGATGTATTGCCCGGGAGGCATCGCATAGAGCCGGAAGTGTCCGAGATCGTCGGTCAGTCGGGGCGCACCTCCAGCTCCCACGAGCTGCCTGCGTCCACCTTGATAACGGACCTGCATCAGCTGCACGCTGACGCCCTCGATCGGATCCCCGAGTTCGTCGAGCACACGGCCGTCGAGGGAGCCCCACCGCGAAAGAGTGATGTCGAGCCGCTCGCGCGTTTCGCCATCCGACAAGTCGACCGGTGTGCCCGAAGTCGGCAGCACCATGCCGAACGGCGTCGTCTCTCCCGACGTCGAATAGCCGACTTTTTCTGCCGTGACGAAAAACGAACCCTTGGGAAGGTCGCGAAATTCGAAGTGTCCGTCGGCGTCGGCGGTGGCGAGCCTCGGTCGATAGGAAACCTGTCGCTCGACGATTCGAACGGTGGCGTGTGGCAGTCCGCGGCCATCCGTGCTGGCAACCCGGCCCCGGATGACACCGGTGTTCCCGGGAATCGCCTCGGGCTCATCGGACGGCATGAAATCCCGAGCGAGAGACGGCCCGAAGCCCGATTGTGCGGCGGGCACGACAAAATCGATCGACGACCGTTCTTCGCCAGGCTCCAGATGCAGCGTCTCGGCCTCAGACGTCGTCGTCGCGTCCGGATAGTAGAGTCTGGCGATGGCCGGTGAGATGATTGTCGTCGCGCCAACCACCGTTTGAGCGAGTCGCCCCTGAGTTGAGAGGCCGACGACGAACGTGCCAGCCTCCAGATTGCCGACCCGGAACTCACCGCGGTCATCAGTGTCAGCCGCCGCGACCGACGTGTATTGGCCGGGTGTCGTGGCGACCGCTCGCTGCACGCTGACGCGTGCCCATACGACCGGATCGCCGAATTCGTTGACGACGCGTCCGGAGATAACTGCGGCCCGTGGCAGACGCAATGCGACTGGCTGTGCGGGGTCAACGACGGCCAGGTCTGCTCGCCCGTATCGGGACTTCTTCGCCGAGATTGAGTAGCGCCCGGACGGAACACTGAACGCGAAGCGGCCGTCGCCATCGGTGAGGCTGACGCGTGCGTGCGCTCCACCGAGGAGTGAGACGCGAGCGTTTGCGATGGGATCTCCCGTCCCGTCCGCGAGCACTCGTCCGCTGATCTGTACGGTTGGAACGGCAGACGAGGAGGGTGTCTCGCGCGGTGATTGCCCGAGCGCGTTCAGCGCGATTGCGCTGAGGATTGCCGTGGCGATGATAGCCACGCGTTTCATAAGACGTCAGACGCCACGCCTCTATTTTCGGACGTAGGCCAATTTTTGTCTTTGTGTCCCTTGTGTCCTTCGTGTCCTTTGTGTCGACCAGGCCAGTCGCGTGATCTAGAACCCGCGAATGTACGGCAGCCGCGCGGCGACCGCCCGCACGTCGTCGAAGTGATTCAGCAGCATCACCGTCGGATTCCACTGGCCCGACAGAAATCCGTCCCGCAGCGCCGGCGCAATCGCGCCGTCGACGCGCAGCGCACCCGCCGTCACGATGCCCGAGGCCACATCGAGCTCGATCGCTGTCTCCGGCGCCTGCTCGATCAGCTGTCTGAAGCCGACTGACCGCGTCGCGCCGCGCCACCAGGCAGGGCAGGCCGATCATGGCCGAATTACCGAGAAAGATCTCCGAGAACGATTCGCCGACGATGGCGCGGATGCCGGCGCGCAGCAAGCCTTGCGGCGCGTGTTCGCGCGAGGAGCCGCAGCCGAAGTTCGCGTTGACGACCAGCATCGACGCGCCGGCAAAGGTCTTGTTGTTGAAGGGATGCGACGGATCGGCCAGCCGGTCGTCCTCGAACACGTGGCGCTCGAGTCCCTCGAACGAGACCGCTTTCAGGAAGCGCGCCGGCATGATCCGATCGGTGTCGATGTCGTCGCCTCGCAGCGGCAGGCCGCGGCCTTTCAGATGGCTGATGGCTAAGGGCTGATGGCTCATGGCTGGTGCCTCATCGCTCATGGCTGATGGCTGATCGCTCATGCCGGCACTCCTTCGAGCATCTCGCGGACGTCAACCACCTCGCCGGCAATTGCCGCGGCCGCGACCATCGCCGGACTCATCAGCAGTGTGCGTCCGGTGGGGCTGCCCTGACGGCCCTTGAAGTTGCGGTTCGACGAGGACGCCGAGATCTGCGAGCCCTCCAGCTTGTCCGGGTTCATGCCGAGGCACATCGAACAGCCCGCCCCGCGCCACTCGAAGCCGGCCTGCCTGAACACTTCGTCGAGTCCGAGCGCTTCGGCCGCGCGGCTTACCGATTGCGATCCCGGTACGACCAGCGCCTTCACATGCTTCGCGACGTGGTGACCCCGGACAACACGCGCCGCCTCTTCGAGGTCGGACAGCCGGCCGTTGGTGCAGGAACCGATGAACGCGACGTCGATCCGTGTCCCCTGCACGCGAGCCCCTGGGGTAAACCCCATGAACGCGAACGCCTCATCGTCGGGGCTGGCGTCGATCGGTTCGGTGACCGCGACCGACTGCCCCGGATTGATGCCCCAGGTGACGGTCGGCTCGACCGAGCCGGCGTCGAACACGACATGGTCGTCGTATCGCGCGCCGGGAGCAGACGCTATCGATCGCCACCAGGCGACGGCGCGATCGAACGCGTCACCGGCCGGGGCGAAGCGGCGGCCCTTGATGTAGGCGAACGTGGTGTCGTCCGGGTTGACATAGCCGACGCGGGCGCCGCCCTCGATCGACATGTTGCAAATGGTCATGCGCTCGTCGATGGTCATCGCGTCGAGCGTGCGATCCGCCGTATTCGTAGGCGAAGCCGACACCGCCGTGGACGCCGAGGCGCCGGATGATCGTCAGGATGACGTCCTTGGCGTAGACGCCGCGATTCGAGCCGGCCGTTGACGTCGACCCGCCGCACTTTCAGCGGATCGAGGGCCAGGCACTGCGACGTCAGCACGTCGCGCACCTGCGACGTCCCGATGCCGAAGGCGATGGCGCCGAGGGCGCCGTGGGTGGAGGTGTGGCTGTCGCCGCACGCGATGGTCATGCCCGGCTGCGTGAGTCCCAGTTCGGGCCCGATGACGTGGACGATGCCCTGGTTTTCGCTGTCCGGGGCCCAGAGGCTGATGCCGGCATCGCGGCAGTTGCGTTCGAGCGCGCCCATCATCTCTTCCGCCATCACATCGAGGAATGGCCGCTTCTGCGAGCTGGTCGGCACGATGTGATCGACGGTGGCGAAGGTCCGCTCCGGGAAGGCGACGGTCCATCCGTGCTGCCGCATCATGTCGAACGCCTGCGGCGTCGTCACCTCGTGGACGAGGTGCAGGCCGACGAACAATTGCGTTTGTCCGCTCGGAAGCGTGCGCACGGTGTGCGCGTCCCAGACCTTTTGGAAAAGTGTGTCAGCCATATGGCAACCGTGTGGTGCAGAACAACAGCTCTGCTCCCGATAGAATACACGCATGAACCGTATTCGTCTGCGCGTGGGTACCGCTGCGGTCGTGGCCGCCGCCCTCGCGATCGGCCTGCGCGGGCAGACCCGGGACGAATCCCGGTTCGCGATCGTGGAAAATCTGGGTCTGCCGGCGATCGATGAGGGCATCGCTGTTGACTCGACGCACAGACCTGGAGCAGCGGTGGACCTGCGTCGCGCCGCGATTCGGGCGTCGGTCATGCGATCGGCGACCGGCGGCGCCGGGGCGCGTTACGTGCCCGGCCGCGTGATCGTGAAATTCAAGGACACCGCATCCGAAAGCGCTCGTGCGTCGGCAATGTCGTCGGTGTCGCGCACTGCAGTAATGGGCGCCCGGCCGAACTACGCCGACTTCGACATCGTTCGAATCGACCCTGCTGAGGATCCGGAGGCCGCCGCGCTCGCGTTCGGTCAGCGGCCCGAGGTCGTCTACGCGCAGGCCGCCTACCGCATTCACTCGACGTTCAAGCCGAACGATCCGATGTACTCGACCTATCAATGGAACCTGCCGCTCATCAACATGGAACCGGCGTGGGACATCCAGCCGCTTGCGGGGTCGTCGATTACCGTCGCGGTCCTGGACACCGGCCTCGCGTATCAGAACGCCACAATTACCGCGAACATCCCGGCGTTCCGCGATGACGAGGGGACGCTGTATCCCGCCCTGGGCAACGTCACGATTCCTTACGCCGCCGCACCGCAACTGGTCGGCGCGGGCAACGCCGGCCGCATCGTCGCACCGCACGATTTCATCTGGGACTCGACCACGCCGCTCGATTTCGATGGCCATGGCACTCATGTCAGCGGCACCGTCGGCCAGTTGACGAACGACAACATCGGCACCGCCGGCGTGGCGTTCAACGTCAAGCTGATGCCGGTCAAGGTGATCGAGGGCACCTGGGACTACCTGTTCGGGGCGCCGCACGAAGGCGATGATTCGGATCTCGCGCTGGGCATCCGCTATGCCGCCGACAACGGCGCGAAGATCATCAACATGAGCATCGGCCGGACCGGGACCGCGGGCAGCGCGCCCGTCGTCGAATCGGCGATGCGCTACGCGGTCGGCAAGGGCGTCTTCATCGCGGTGGCGGCCGGCAATGGCTTCGAGGATGGCAACCCGGTCGAGGTCATCGCCGAGATCGCGTCGCGGCTGCCGGGCGCGGTGTCGGTGGCCGCAGTGGATCCCTCGAAGGCACACGCCTACTACTCGACCTCCGGCAGCTATGTTGAACTGTCGGCGCCGGGCGGCTCCGAGCGCGGCTTCGACCGCTATGGGTTTGTCTGGCAACAGACCTTCGATTACCGGTTCACCGAAACCTACCTGAATCCGCCCGACTGGTACTCAGCCCCGCGTTTCGACGTGCTGGCGTATGTCGGCTACATCGGCACGTCGATGGCCACACCGCACGTGGCCGGAGTGGCCGCGATGCTGATGCAGCAGGGCATCACCAATCCGGCTGCGATCGAGGACGCACTGGAGAATAGCGCGGTCGATCTCGGCGCACCTGGCCGTGACGACCTGTTTGGATTCGGGCTGATCGACGCGCGGGCAGCGCTGCGGGGACGGGGTCTCGCCCGGTGAGGATTGGCGCGCTGCTGCTGTTCGGATCACTGCTCGCCACGACTGCTGCAGCCGAGGATCGACCGGCGGCGATCGCGATTCGTCCGTTCTTTCTCTTCGCCGAACAGTCATTTGCGGCGGTTGACACATTCGACGCGACGTTCGGTCACAGCTACGGTCCGTTTTTCGGCGGCGGCGGTCAGGTCGTCATCCACGATCGGTTCATCGTCGAGATCAGTGCGTCGCGGTTTCAGGAAGATGGCCAGCGCGCCTTTCTGAGCAACGGCGTCAGTTATCCGCTGGGCATCCCGCTGACGACGACGATCACGCCGATCGAGGTCACGGCCGGCTATCGGTTCCGGCTCAGTTCCCGAGTGCGGCCATACGTGGCGGCCGGCGTCGGGTCGTGGTCGTACCAGGAGACCTCGTCGTTCGCGGATCCGGGCGACAACGTTGATACACGCCACGCGGGGTGGGTCGCGAACGGCGGGGCCGAGTTCCGGTTGCAGCGATGGATCGGTCTCGCGGTCGATGCCGAGTACAGCCACGTCCCCGGGATTCTTGGGCAGGGCGGCATCTCGCAGCAGGCCGGCGAGTCGGACCTCGGCGGTGTCGCCGGGCGGTTCAAGGTCATCATCGGTCGATGAGCTGGATGGGGTATCATCAAGTACTGATGCTCGGCAGGTGCACGGATCGGCGCGCCCGCTTTCTTGGCTTTGCCGGGCTCGCGCTGTACGCCGTTTTTCTGGTTGCGTCTCCTTTCGAGCACCACGACCTTCTCTGCGAACTCAAGACCCCGCAACATTGCACTGCCTGCACTTCGAGTGTCGTCGGTGCGGATCCTCACGAGGTTGCGGTCCCCGGCATTCTGCAACTGACCGACGCGGGCCGTGCGGTCGCGCTTCAGGTCCTCGCTCTCGACACACTGCTCGCGGTCCGTTCGACCGGCCGTTCCCCGCCCGTTCACCTCTGATCTCAGCTTCCGTGTAGCCAGTCGGTCGAGTCCACCGTTTTCGGTTGGACTGCCGGCTCAGTGATCTATTTCTCGCGGCCGTCGTGAGTGCTGACGTGTATCAACCGTCGGCATCGGCGCTGCCGCCCGTAGCGTTTCTCAAGGAGTAAGTATCGATGCACGCATGGTCAGCTTTTGGACGATGCGTCGCCGCCTCCATGATGGTGGTGGCGATTCCGGCGTCCGTCGGCGCCCAGGCCGCGGCCCCGCCGCCTGCGCCTCAGGCCGCACCGCCGGCGCCGGCCGCACTGTCGCGCGTCACCATCGACGATGCCGTACGGCTGGCGCGGGAGCGCAATCACCAGCTGCTCGCGACGCGCCTGAACGTGGACATCTCGAAGGCGGATGAAATCACCGCCGCGCTCAAGCCGAATCCGGTCCTGACGTCGACCAACGAACTGTTTCCGGTGTTCAACCCGAGCATGCTCACCTGGGAGAACTTCGCCTACAACCAGAACTTTGTCGAGTCCGTCACCTACCTCTTCGAACGTGGCGGCAAGCGCGACAAGCGGATGCTGGTGGCGCATGACAACACCGATATCGCCGGGAAATCGGCGACCGACGCCGAACGCCAGCTGGCGTTCCAGACCGAACAGGCGTTCGTCAGCGTGCTCCTCGCCAACTCGACCCTCGATCTTGCCAAAGAGAATCTGAAGAATTTCAACAACGTGCTCGACGTCAACCGCGAGCGCCTGCGGGTGGGCGACCTCGCCGAGGCCGATTTCTACAAGATCAACCTGCAGAAGCTGCAGTTCGAACAGGACCTCTCGTCGGCGGAAGTGGCGGCGGTGCAGGCCAAGGCGGCGCTGCGCCAGAACGTCGGCTACGAGAACGTCACCGACGATTTCGACGTGACCGGCGACCTCGTTTACCGAAAATACACGGCGACCCTGGACGACCTGAAGCGCGCGGCGCTCGAAGCGAGGCCCGATTGGCTGGCTGCGCAAGCCGGCGTGACCCTCGCCCAGCACACCGAGGAACTGGCCCTCGCCATTAAAGCGCGCGACATCACCGGCGGCCTCGAGTACGACCGTGCCGGCGGACTGAACGCGATCGGGTTCACGATCACGGTCGACTTGCCGTTCAACGACCGCAATCAGGGCAACATCGCGCACAGCAAAATCGCGGTGCAGCAGGCGACGCAGCAGCAGGAGTTCGCCAAGAGCAGCGTGCTGACCGACGTGGTCACCGCCTGGGCCACGTTCCAGACGAGCGAAAAGGTCCTCTCCCTTTACAACTCCGGCTACCTCGATCAGGCGAAACAGTCGCTCGACATCACCACCTACGTCTATCAGCACGGCAACGGGACGCTGCTCGATCTGCTCGACGCCGAGCGCACCTATCGATCAACCGAACTGGCCTATCGTCAGGCGCTCGCGGCCTACATGACCAGCGTCCATCAAATCAATCTCGCGGTCGGAAGGCAGGTATTGCAGTGAACAGCGCGATGCGAAGCGCGAAGGGCGGCGCGGTCACGGACGCGCTCGTCACCTCCCTGGGGATCATGTTCGCCCTGGCCGGCACCGCCTGTCGCGGGACCGCTCCACCGGTGCCGCCGGGCGCCTCATCAGCCGCCGGCGCCCCGGCGACGACCCCGTCCGCGAATTCGGCCCAGAGGGATGGCGGCGGTGCAGCGTCGGCGACCTATTTCACCGTGCCGGCCGATCAGCTGCCGCACATTCAGATCGCGCCGGTACAGAAAGCGACGTGGAACGCCGAGATTCGCACCACCGGAACAGTCGACTGGGACAACGACCATACGACGCAGGCGATCACGCAGGTCAGCGGCCCGATCGTGCGCATCGTCGCCGATACCGGCACCAAGGTGAAGGCCGGGGATCCGCTCCTGTACGTCGCCAGCGGCGACATGACGGCCGCGGTGTCGACCTATCGCAAGGCCAAGAACCGGTTCGACCTCGCCAAGCACAGTCTGGACCGCAGCAAGGACCTGCTCGATCACAAAGCGCTGTCGGAGCGCGACTACGAGTCGGCGCAAGCCGACTTCAACGACGCCGGAACCGACCTGCAGGCCGCGCTGCAGACGCTGAAGGTCTTCGGCGTCGTGCAGGCGGACATCACCGAGGCGGAGCAGCAGAACGTGCCGATCAAGCCGGAGATGGTGATGCGCGCGCCGTTGTCCGGCACCGTCGTGCAGAAGCTCGTGCTGCCGGGCCAGTTCATTCAGGCCGGCACCACTGTCGCGTTCGTGATCAGCAACACGTCCACCGTGTGGGTGCAGGGGCACGTGCACGACAAGGACCTCGAGGCGATCCACGTAGGTGACAAGGTGGACGAACGGCACTCGTCGATTCCGAATGTGTTTCACGGCATCGGTCTCGTACGTCGGCGACATGCTCGATCCGGCCACGCGCACCACGCCGGTGCGGATCGTGACCCAGAACCCGGACGGGCTGCTGAAGAAGGATCTGTTCCTCGACATCGTGATCCACGACAAGCAGCAGCGTGACGTGCTGGTCGTTCCGACCGCCGCCGTGTTGTACGACGAGCAGAACTCGCCGTTCGTGTACATGCAGGTGTCACCCGGCCGCTTTGCGCAGCGCCTGGTGAAACTGGGCGGCCAGCAGGGTGACCAGACCGAGGTGCTCGACGGCGTGAAGGCCGGCGACCCGGTGGTCTCGCAGGGCAGCGTGTTCCTGCAGTTCGCGAACACTTACCAGCAGTAACGCCATGGTCAACCGTCTCGTTTCGTTCGCGCTCTCGCAGCGATTCATCGTCATCATCGCGGCGCTGTGCCTCGGGATCTGGGGGATCATTTCCTTCCAGAACCTGCCGATTGACGCCTACCCCGACCTGTCGCCGCCGCAGGTGCAGATTGTGTCGCAATGGCCCGGCCACGCGGCGGAAGAAGTCGAGCGGCTTATCACCATCCCGCTCGAAGTCGAGATGAACGGTATCCCGAAGCTCGATGCCCTGCGCTCGATCTCGCTCTACGGCCTGTCGTCGATCACGATGAACTTTCTGTACGACACCGATCCGTACTTCGCGCGCGAGCAGGCGTTCGAGCGCATCGCCGACGCGTCGGTGCCGTCGGGCGTCACGCCTGGAATGTCCCCGCTGTTCAGCCCCAGCGGCCTGATTTACCGCTACGTGCTTCAGAGCCCGGACCGGTCGGGGCGCGATCTCAAGATTCTCGAGGACTGGGTGCTCGAGCGCCGGTATCGCGCGATTCAGGGCGTCGCCGACGACTCCAGCCTCGGCGGCGAGACGATGCAGTACCAGGTGCAGGTGGATCCGAACCGGTTGATGTCGTTCGGCGTCACCGTCCCGCAGGTGGTGCAGCAGTTATCGAACAACAACTCCAACGCGGGCGGCGGCTTCTATTCGCAGGGCGGGCAGTTCTACTACGTTCGCGGGCTCGGCCTTGTCCGCTCGCTCGAGGACATCGGTCACGTCTTGATCTCGGCCAAGGCCGGGATTCCGGTGACCGTCAACGACATCGGCAACGTCGCGATCGGCGCGGCGCCGCGTCTCGGCCAGTTCGGCTACATGAACGACAACGATGCGGTCGAAGGCGTCATCCTGATGCGGGTCGGCGAGCAGGCGCAGGTGATTCTCAAGAAAGTCCAGGAACTGACGGCGACGCTCAATCGCACCGTGCTGCCGCCGGACGTGAAGATCGTGCCCTACTACGACCGCACCGACCTGATTGCCGAGACGACGCAGACGGTCGAGCGGAACCTGCTCCGCGGCATGCTGCTCGTGCTCGTGATCCTCGGTATCTTCCTCTTCAGCGTCCGGACCGCGCTGATTGTGGCGGTGACGATTCCGTTCGCGCTGATGTTCTCGTTCATCTGCCTCGACTGGCGTCACATCCCCGCGAACCTGCTCTCGATCGGCGCCATCGATTTCGGCATCATCGTCGACGGCGCGGTGGTGATGGTGGAGAACATCTTCCGCGAACTGGCGGAGCGGCATGGTCAGAAATACGATCTGATCAGCGTCATCAGGTCGGCGGCCAAGGACGTCGAACGCCCGATCTTCTACGCGATCGCGGTCATCATCGCCGGCTACCTGCCGATCTACGTGCTGACCGGTCCGTCGGGCCGGTTGTTCCGTCCGATGGCCGACACCATGGGGTTCGCGCTGCTCGGGTCGTTGATCTGCACGCTGACCGCTGCTCCCGGTGCTCTGCTCGTATTTCCTCAGCAAGAACGTCAAGGAGCCCACCGTCAAGGTCTACGACCGCGTGCGCGACGCCTATGGCCGCGCGCTCGAGTCGTGCCTGCGCCATCGCAGCGTGACGGTCGTGGTTTGTCTGTCCGTCTTCGCCGCGTCGCTGCTCCTGGTGCCGTACATCGGCGCCGAATTCATGCCGCACCTGGACGAGGGCGCGATCTGGATGCGCGCGACGATGCCGTACACGATCTCGTTCGACGAGGCGTCAAAGCTCGGGCCTCAGGTGCGCGAGCTGCTGCGCAGCTTTCCACAGGTGACGACGGTCGCCAACGAACTGGGCCGGCCCGACGACGGCACCGACCCGACCGGCTTTTTCAACGACGAGTATTTCGTCGGGTTGAAGCCATACGGCGACCCGGCCTGGGCCGGTTCGGTGCACAACAAGCCGGAGCTGATCGCCGCCATTCAACAGAAGGTCAAGGCGTTTCCCGGCATCATCTTCAACTACACGCAGCCGGCCGAGGACGCGGTGGACGAAGCCGAGACCGGCCTCAAGAGCTCGCTGGCGGTCAAAATCTTCGGCGCGGATCTCGTCACCCTCGAGTCGAAGGCCGAGGCGGTCCAGAAGGCGATTTCGACGGTGCCGGGCATCACCAATGTCACCCTGGTGCGCGAGCTCGGCCAGCCGAGTCTGACGATCGAACCCGATCGCGCGAAGATCGCACGGTACGGCCTGAACGTCGCCGACATCAACGCGTTGATCGAGACCGCCGTCGGCGGCGCGCCGGCGACGCAGGTCATACAGGGCGAGCGCTCGTTCGATCTCGTCGTCCGCCTGCAGGAACCGTTTCGGCAGAACATGGAGGCGATCAAGAACATCCTGGTCGGCACTGCCGACGGCCAGCACCTGCCGCTGAGTCAATTCGCGGACATCAAGGTCAGCAAAGGAGCCTCGTTCATCTACCGCGAGTCGAATTCGCGGTTTGTCGGCATCCAGTTCAGTGTCGAAGGCCGCGATCTGGCGAGCGCGGTGGCCGACGCGCGCCGGAAAGTGGACACGACGGTGCCGCTGCCCAACGGCTATACCTACGATTGGGGCGGCGAATACAAGGAGTACCTCGTCGGCGCGGTCGCAGATGGCGATCATCCTGCCGATGACCATCGTCCTGATCCTGCTGATCCTGTTCGGGCTGTACGGCAACCTGAAGTTCCCGATGATCATCATGTTCAGCGTGCTGGTCACCGAGCCGGTCGGCGGCCTGCTCGCGCTGAAGCTGACCGGCACGAATTTCAGCGTGTCGTCGGGTCTCGGGTTCGTGGCGCTGATGGGGGTGGCGGTCCAGACCAGCGTCATCCTGTACTCGTTCATCAACAAGCTGCGGCTCGAAGGCAAGGACATCGTCACCGCGACCCACGAGGCCTCGCTGCTGCGGCTGCGGCCGATCATGATGACGGCGCTGGTCGCCTGCCTGGGCCTGTTGCCGGCCGCCATCTCCACCGGGATCGGCAGCGACTCGCAGAAGCCGTTCGCAATCGTCATCGTTGGTGGCCTGGTGTCGCGCCTGGCGCTCTCGATTTTCCTCGCGCCTGTCCTGTACGCGCTCGTAGCCCGCAACGATGATGTGCTCAAGGTCTGAGGGTATAGTTACCGTCGGTTGGTAGTCGGTAGTCGAGAGTCGTATGCAGTGTCGCAGTTGTGGAACTGAAATCGCGGACAAGGCGCTGATCTGCTACAAGTGCGGCGCCGCAACCACCGACGCCAGATATCAGCCGCCCTCGGCCGGCCGCTCAGCGGTCTCGAGCCGGGGCGATCGCGACCGCCATCGCTGTCGCGCTCGTGATTCTGCTGGCGGTCGTGCTCGGACGCAGGCCTGGCGGCGAAACACCGACTTTCGTCACCTATGGCGCCGTGGTTGTCGCGATTCTCATCGTCGGACTTCGTTCCTACGCGCGGCGTCGCCGTTAACACACGCCTGCAGTCGAGGCCCGACTGTGGCGCGGGCCTTTCAGGCCCGCGTCAAACGCGACCCTGAAAGGGTCGCGCCACACCGTTGATGCGCCACATCGCTCTCGCGCCGGGTCGGACTCGATGCCATAATCGTTGATATGCTGATTGCGGCCGCACGCGACCGTGTCGCGGCGCTCAGGCAACCGGCGCTCGCCGCCCGGATAGCCCGCGCGCTGTGGGTCGCGTGGGCGATCGTTGTCTGGAACGTCGTGTTCGACCACGTCATCGTGGTCGCCGGCCGTGGGTATCTGGTCGCGGCCGTCCGATCGGCACGCGACGCTGCGCTCTCATCTCCCGTCAACATGGACGACTGGATGCGGCCCGCGGTCAGTCGTGGTTTGTGGGTCGCGACGGCTGCCGCCGCCGCCGTCCTCGTGGCCGGGCTGGCGTCGATCGCCCAGGCGTCGCGCCGCTCGCAACCCGGCAGCCCTTCTCCCAGGTGACCGTGTGCGCATCGCGCCGCATCCGCTGATTTACGACTGGAACCACGACGCGGTCGCCGAGGGTCCCGCCCGACCGGCGGCCATGCTCGACGATGAGACGCTGCGTGATGGGTTGCAGTCGCCATCGGTGCGGACACCCTCGATTGACGAGAAGATCGACATTCTCCGCCGCATGGACGCGCTCGGCATCGATACCGCCGACATCGGCCTGCCCGGTGCCGGGCCGCACGTCGAACGGGACGTCGAGCGACTGGCGCGGGCGATCGTCGAGGGACGCCTGCGCATCGCTGCGAACTGCGCCGCTCGTACGCTGATCGCCGACCTGGTGCCGATCGCCGCCATCCAGCAGCGGACAGGGCTGCCGCTCGAAGTCACGGCATTCATCGGTTCGAGCCCGATTCGCCAGTTCGCGGAAGGCTGGACGCTCGACTACCTCGAACGGTGCACGGAGGAAGCGGTCGCCTTCGCGGTCAAAGAGGGCCTGACCGTCACCTACGTCACAGAAGACACCACGCGAGCCGATCCGGAGTCGCTGCGGCGATTATTCACGACCGCGATCCGGGCCGGCGCCAAACGGCTGTGCGTCGCCGACACGGTGGGCCACGCGACGCCCGCCGGCGCGCGGGCGGTGGTCACGTTCGTCAAGAGCGTGGTGGCCGAACTGGGAGCGGACGTGGGCATCGACTGGCACGGACACCGCGATCGCGGGTTCGGCGTCGCCTCGAGCATTGCCGCGCTCGAGGCAGGCGCCACCCGTTTGCACGGTGCCGCGCTTGGCATCGGCGAACGCTGCGGCAACACACCGATCGACCTGCTGCTGGTCAATCTGGTCATGATGGGCTATCGCGATCAGGATCTGACCTCGCTCGGCGACTACTGCCGAGCGGTCGCGAAGGCATGCGACGTTCGGATCGCGCCGAACTATCCGGTGATCGGCGCCGACGCCTTTCGCACCGCGACCGGCGTGCACGCCGCCGCCGTCCTGAAGGCGTTCCGCAAAGGCGATCGCGCGTTGATGGATGCCGTCTATGCGGCCGTTCCGGCGACGCTGGTCGGACGTCAGCAGGAGATCGAAGTCGGTCCCGTGTCGGGGCGTTCGAACGTGATCTTCTGGCTCGAGAGCCGCGGGCTGCCGGCCACCGACGAGATCGTCGATCGGATCTTCGCGGCCGCCAAGGCCTCGAACCGCACCCTGACACATGAGCAGGTGCAGAAGATCGTGGACGCGGCGCAGCGCTCGATTCCGACCTGACCGCCGGGCGCTTACTTCGCGAGCAGGATCTCCTCGAAGAATTGCACCGCGCGCGGATCCTTGCTCTGGCCGAGCCAGAACATCGCCTGCTTGCGAACCTCCGGATTGCGATTGTTGCGGGCGACTTCCATCAGCTTCGGCACCCCCTCGTGCTCGGGCAGCTGGCTGAGGGCAAACACCGCCTTTTTCTTGACCTCGGTGTCCGGGTCGGATTCGAGCGCACCGGAGATCGTCGCCAGGGCGTCGCGGCCGGCTTTCTGCGCGAGCCAGAACAACGCCTGACCGCGGACCTTGGTGCTGCGATCCCCCCGCGCCGCCGCCACCAGCGTCGTCAACGCGAGCGGCGACTTGCTCACCGACAATCCGAACGTCACCTTGTCGCGGACTGTGTCGCTTGGATCCTGGGCCATCATCCGCGCCAGCAGGCCCGCACCCGGTTGACCTCGCGTCGAGCCGAGCCAGAACGCGGTCTCGCCGCGCAGCCATTCCGGGCGGTCGGGGGCGACGAAGCCCTCCAGCACGCGATCGGCGGCGCCGCCCTCGTGCAGTGCGATCGCCGCGAGTGACGTCTTGCCGACGCGGTCGTGCCCCTCGCCGCTCTCGGCTGACGAGGTGACCAGTGACGCCAGCCAGGCGAGGCTGTCGTCCGCCTTCACGTCGGCCAGCCAGGCGAACGACACGCCGGCCGCGTCCACGTCGCAATCCGGCGAGAACGTCCGGACCCGCGTGACCGCGCCGTTCTCGAGACGAGCAAGGATCAGAAACTCGGTCGGCGGCTCGAGCACGATGCGCGCGCTTCGAAGATCGCGCGAGTCGCCGGTTGACATCGAGACGCCGCCGCCGCTTTCGAGGCGGCAGATGCCGGCGCCGTCAGGACCGCCGCGCGAGATCGAGTCGTAGCAGCACATCTGCCGCGGCCCGGCGACCATCGGCATGCGGTAACCGATCCAGCCTGCGGTGTTGCGTCCCGCGGTCGCGCGGACCTCGGCGGCGAGATTCTGGGCGACGGGCCGAGAGGTGATGGCCGCGCCGCTGATACGGCCTTGCGCGAAGGCCGGTGGGGCGGCAAGGGCCGCACCCAGCACCATCGCGGCTGGCACGAGCGCACCTCGCACGATCCCGCGCCGCACGTCGCACCGCGCACCTCGCACGCCGCACCCTGAAAGAATCACTTCAAAAGCTCCATCAGGTAGTCGGTCGCTTCCTTCGACTTCATGTTCGACAGTTTCGAGACGATCTCCTTCTTCATCTCGGGATTCTTTTCGTTTCGCGCCAGGGTGACGAGCGCCGCCGCGTTGTTCTGGATGAACAGCGCGTTGACCACGGTCTTCCGGACGTCGACGGACGTATCGGACGCGTAAATGCCGGTCAGCGCTTCGGCGGTGCCTTCGCGCTTCATCATGCCGAGGTCGCGGATTGCCGTCTTACGCAGCTCGGGGTCGGTCTCGGTTTTGGCGAGCGCGATCAGCTTGTCGGCGTCGCCGCCGACGAACATCGCCTGGATGATCTGCTTCTTCACCTCGACAGACGACTCGGTCTGATACAGCTGGTTCAGTTCGCTGCTGCCGTGCATCATGCCGAGCTGGCGCACCGCTTCGGCACGCAGGCCGGCATCGGTTTCCGTTTTCGCCAGCGTGAAGAGGCGTTCCCGGTCGCCGCTCATCATGTAGCTGCGGAGGATGGCGCGCTTGACCGCCGGGTCGGTGGAGCTCTTGTAGATATCCGCGAGCACCTGCCGGTTGTCGCCGCCGTTCATCATGCCCATGTAGCGGATCGCCTTGAGCTGCAGGTCGGGGTTGGCGTTGCCCTTGGCGACGCCTTCGATGATCTCCTTCGCCTTCGCCGAGTGGCTCTGGCTGAGGACGAACAGCGCTCGGTCCTTCACCTTCGGCGAATTGGTGCTGTTCAGCATCTTCTCGAGGACCGGGAACGCCTGATCGGGATCGCTCTGCATGATGCCGCGCAGCGCCATCAGCTTCAGTTCCTCGTCATCCTGCGACGCCGGCGACACCGTCTGGCCGGATGCCTGGCGGAGTTCCACGTCGAGCGCCTTGGCGTCCTTGATCCAGCGGCTGTTGGCGAAGCCTTTCTGGAGTTCGGCCAGCGTGTTGAGCGCCTCGGCGCGCTGCGCCAGCTTCGCCTGGCAGTAGGCCTTCCAATAGAGCGCGGCATCGGTGCGGCTTGATTTGAGATCGATGAGCGCATTGAAGCGCTGGATCGCCCGATCGTAACGGCCTTCCTCGATGGCGTCGCGGCCCTCGCTGTACAGGTCGTCGGCGCGATCCTCCGCCGACAGGTCCATGCCGACGCCAACGCGCGGCGACAGGTTGTGCACGGCCGCCATCCGCGCGTTGCCCGCCGCCAGTTGGGCGGCCATCGCCGCCTCGGATGGCTGCGCCTGGGCGCCGGCCGCACCCGCCAGCATCGCGCCGGCGGCAAGAAGAATCTGAAAGCTGCGTGTCATGTTCATGTGATTAGCTGATGGTCTGGGTTGACGTTCGCGGACGTGAGCGTTCCGGCGGCTGCTCGCGCTGCCGCAATTCGTCGCTCATCACCCGCACCTTGAAGAGCAGCGCCGCCGCGTCGATGCGGCGCCGCATCTGTTCGAGATCCGCCGCGCTGATCCGCGACGGGCTGTGGACGATTTCGAGCAGGCTGCGTTCGAGCTCGTCGAGCACGCCGGCCACCGACTGCTCGCCGGCGTCGACCGCATCCTGGCGATAGAGCCGGCTGGTATCGAGCAGGTCGCTGGCCCAGCGCTGCTCGGTCGAGATATCGGCGTGGCCCGAGGTGTTCATGATGTCGGTGAGCATCCGCTCCGAGCGATCGAGATGATCGGCCACCGACGTGTAGAGAATGCGCTGCCGGCTCTCGACGCCCGCCGCAGATTCCGCTCCCGCCGCGGCGGTCGTTCCTGTGCCGGTCCCGCCGCGCGCAACCAGCGGCGCGGTCGCAGCCGCGCCCGGCGCGCTCTCCGTCGCATGCGGCCACGCCCGCCCCGCGACAAACGCGGCCACCACCAGCACCGCGGCGGCTCCCGCCAGCGCCAGGCGATCCCATCGCAGGAACGCCGTCCACCATGGCGTGTCCTTTTCCGGCAGCTTGTGGCGAATCCGTTGCCACACTTCGGCGCCGTACTGGCCGCCGCGTTCCGGCGTCTCCGCCTCGGTCAGCATCGCCAGCGTCCCGGCGATCTCCTGATACAGCGTCGAGCAGGCGGAGCAGTCGTGGACGTGCCGCTCGATCGCATCGCGCCGCCGGCCCTCGCCGTAGTAGTAGAGCGTCAGATCGTCTTCGCTGATGTGTTCGGTCACGATTCCAGACTCCGCAGCGGGGCGAGCGCGACCCGCAGTTTTCTGACGGCGCGAAACACGCTGTGTTTGGCCGCGCTCGTCCCCAGACCGAGCGCGGCGCTGATCTCGTCAATCGATCGGCCTTCGTAATGGCGGAGTGTGAACGCCGCGCGCTCGAGCGGGCTCAGCTCGCGCAGCGCGGCCTGCACGCGTCGGTTGATTTCCGCGCTTTGCGCCAGTCGATCGGGTCCGGCCATGTTCGCGTCCGGCAGCTCCACGGCGCCGGCGTCATCCAGGCTGTCGCCGCGGACCTGGTCGTGGCGTGCCTGTTTCGAGCGCATCAGATCCACCGAACAGTTGGCGACGATGCGATAGAGCCAGGTGCCGAAGTTTGCGCGCGACTCGAAGCGTCCGAGCTGTCGATACGCGCGAAGGAAGCTCTCCTGGACCACATCTTCGGCATCCTGTTCGTTCCCCATCATCCGGAAGGCCAGCCGGAACGCGCTCCGGCTATGCTGCTCGACGAGCGCGCGAAACGCGTCGTTGTCGCCCTGGCGCGCACGGGCCAGGACGGCTGATGCTTCGGTCGCGTCCATCTGCACAGATTAGACGGTGGGGGGGCCTCCGGGTTAGCCGAAGGGGACGTAGCGCGGCCCTTTCAGGGCCGCATTCCGCGGGGCTGAAAGCCCCGCGCTACAGTGACTTGGATACACAGCATAGAATCGCCCTGGAGGCTATCCATGAGCGCAGACATCGAGGAGCTGGTCGGCCGGTTCGAGGCGAAAACACTGTCGCGGCGGGAGTTGGTGGCGACGCTCGCTGGACTCGTGGCGGCGGGCGCCTCGTCGGCATCGGCGCAGCCGGCCACTCCAAGCCCGGTGACACAAATTGCCCAGGGGCGGACGATCAATCACGTGTCGCTGGCGGTGACCGACGTCGAGCGATCAGCGGCGTTCTATGGCAAGCTGCTCGGCCTGAAGGAAGTCAGCCGGCCCGGCAACGGCGGCATCAATCTCGGGCTCGGTACGAGCTTCCTCGGCGTCTACAAACTTGCCAACCCGGGCACCGTGAATCATTTCTGCATCGGCGTCGACGACTTCGACCCGGACGCGATGGCGGAGAAACTGAAACAGCAGGGGATTCAGGCGACGGTCGATCGGAATCCGGCCAACCGGACCAGCGGCGGCGATCAGCTGTACTTCAACGACCCGATCGACAAGACCCGGGTGCAGCTGGGCGCGAACGGCTATCAGGGCTGATCGTCCGGCTGAAGCCGGACACTACGTCACACGACCGCTAGTGCGCGTCGGTCACGATCGGCGACGACTGCCGATGGAACAGCGGCAGGTGCGGTCCCTTTTTGGTCTGCAGTGTCTTCGCGGCGGCCTTCCGTGGCTTGGGCTGCGGCGTGTAGGACGCCTTCAACGTGCGGTATGGGGGCTGGCGAACGACGCGCCGTCCCGTCAGCGTGACCTTGGCAATCCGCGCCTCGATTTGCGGCAGCGCCGCCAGCACTACGTCGCCGACGACCTGCAGGCTGCGCGCCGACACCGCGTCGAGCGTGTCCTTCGCCGTGTGCCACTGCTCGTAGTCGAGATCGATGATGTCCACCGACGGCACGCCCGCGGCGAGGAAGGGCAGATGGTCGTCCTCGATCCGGGTCGAATCGGGAATGAAGTAGTCGTCGAGATTCTGGTGCCGCGCCGCCGCCCAGATCGTGTCGGTCAGCCACGGCGTGGAATTGGTGTCGCGGCGGATGTCCAGATCGCGATCGCCGATCATGTCGATCAGCAGCATCGCCTTCAGCGAGGTCAACGAGCCGTCGCGTTTGGCGAGATCGACGTAGTGACGGCTGCCGTAGGTGTTGTCGGTGCCATGCCATTCCGGCATGCGCGCCTCCTCGCCGTCGAGAAACAGCAGTTCGATGGTCAGCGGATTGTGACGGTTCTTCAGGACGCGCGCGAGTTCGAGCAGGAAGGCCGCGCTCGATCCGCCATCGCTGGCGCCGACGAAGCGGAACTCACGATAGAGCTTGGTGTCGTAGTGACCGGCAAAGACAATGCGGTCCTTGTGGGCGCCGGGGATGGTGGCGACCAGGTTCACCATCTTCACCTTGTCGATCGGCGTCTGGTCTTCCCAGGTCTGCTCGGTCGTGGTGACGCCGAGCGCTGACAGCTGGTCCTTGATATAGCGGCGGGTCTGCTCGATCGCCGGCGAGCCGGACGGCCGCGGCCCGATCGCAACCAGTTGACGGAGATGTTCCCACGCCCGGCCAGCGTCGAACTTCGGGACCGGCGTGACGACCTGCACCGCGAGCGCGAAGACGAGCAGCGCCTTGATCATGGTGCCCCGATTCTACCCGCGTTTGTCCCTCGTGACGTAATCCCGGTGAACGGCCCCGGTGTAGATCTGCCGCGGGCGGGCGATCTTCTGCTCGGGGTCGAGCAGCATCTCTTCCCACTGGGCCATCCAGCCGGCGGTTCGCGGGATGGCGAACAGGACCGGGAACATCTCCATCGGAAAGCCCATCGCCTGATAGATGAGGCCCGAGTAGAAATCGACGTTGGGGTAGAGCTTGCGCGTGACGAAGTAGTCGTCCTGCAGCGCGATGCGCTCCAGCTCGAGGGCGATTTCGAGCAGCGGATTCTTGCCGGTGACGCTGAACACCAGGTCGGCGATACGCTTGACGACCTTGGCGCGCGGGTCGTACGACTTGTAGACGCGGTGGCCGAAGCCCATCAGCTTCACACCGTTGTCCCCGGCCTTGACCTTCTTGATGAACTCCGGAACCTTCGACACCGAGCCGATCTCGTGCAGCATGCGGAGCACCGCCTCGTTGGCTCCGCCGTGCAGCGGACCGTACAGCGCCGCCGCCGCGCCGGCCAGCGCCGAATACGGGTCCACATGCGAGCTGCCGATCGTCCGCATCGTCGTCGTGCTGCAGTTCTGCTCGTGGTCGGCGTGCAGGATGAACAGCACGTCCAGCGCCCGCGCCAGCACCGGGTTGGGCTGATACTTCAGTTCGGTCATCCTGAACAGCATGTTCAGGAAGTTGCCGGTGAAGCTGAGGTCGTTGTCGGGGGCGTTGTACGGGCGGCCGATGCTGTGGCGGAAGGCGTAGGCGGCGATGCTCGGGACTTTCGCGATCAGGCGCTTGGTCTGCCGCAGCCGCGACTCCTGGTCGAAGATCTGTTTGGCGTCTGGGTTGAGCGTCGAGAGCGCGCCGACGGTGCTGAGGAAGATCCCCATCGGGTGCGCGTCGTAGCGGAACCCTTCCATGAACTTCTTGATGTTCTCGTGCAGCATCGTGTGGAACGTGATGTCCCGCACCCAGGTCTGTTGCTGTTGCGTGCTTGGCAGCTCGCCGAACAGGATCAGATAGGCCGTTTCGAGGAAGTCGCTGTCCTCGGCGAGCTGTTCGATTGGATAACCGCGATAGAGCAGCACGCCCTTGTCGCCGTCGATGTAGGTGATGGCGCTGCGGCAGTTCGCGGTGTTCATGAACGCCGGGTCGTAGGTCATCAATCCGAAATCGTCGGGTCCGGTCTTGATCTGGCGCAGGTCCATGGCGCGAATCGTGCCGTCCTGGATCGGCACGTCGTATTTCTTGCCGGTGCGGTTGTCGACAATCGAAAGGGTATCGGTCATAGACGAAAGGTCTCAACTATCCGCGTTCAAAGGGTCGTCGGCGTCCGCTTCGGGATCGACGTCCGGTTCGCCGGCGACCGTATAGCGGCCATCGGCCCAGTTCGCCAGGTCCTGTAACTTGCAGCGCTCGCTGCAGAAGGGCCGCCAGGCCGGGTCAACCGGGTGGCGTCTGCACAACACGCAGACTTGCGGCTGCATCCGACCATTTTATACCGCGGCTGTGGCTGGATGTGCTGCTCTTGGGCGGAGTGACGATCGATGACGTCGAGGCACGAATCTGCGGGACCGCCTCACCAGAGGCGCGGGATCGACGAGTGCGAGCGGGGGGCTAGGCGCCCTCGGCCGAATGGTGGCGCACGTCCTTGGCCAGCACCATGAAGATGACGTCCTCGGCGACGTTGGTGGCGTGGTCGCCGATCCGTTCGAGGTGCCGCGACACCAGGATCAGGTCGAGCGCAGGCTCGATGGTCGCCGGATCCTGGAGCATGTAAGTGAGCAGCTCGCGGAAAATCTGCGTCTTCAGCGCGTCGAGCCCATCGTCCTGGTTGAGGACGTGCTGGGCGAGCTCGGTATCGCGGCGCACGAAGGCGTCGAGCGCATCGCGCAGCATGGTCTGCGCGATGGTTGCCATCCGCGGGATGTCGATCAGCTTCTTGACCGGTGGGTGACCGACGTACTGCTGCGCCGCCTGCGCGATGTTGATCGCGAGGTCGCCGACGCGCTCGAGGTCGGTGTTGATCTTCACCGCCGCCACGATGGCGCGCAGATCCACCGCCATCGGCTGATACAGCGCCAGCAGCATGAAGCAGCGGTTGTCCACCTCGATGTGCAGCTGGTTGAGCGGGCCATCGCCGATCAACGTCCGCGCGATCAAATCGCGATCGCGATCGACCAGACCCTTGACCGCGAGGCGGACCTGTTCCTCGGCGAGACCGCCCATCTCGAGCAGTCGTGCCTTGAGCTGTTCGAGCTCCTCCTGAAAATGCCGGACTCCCGGCTCGGGCGACGCCATCTAGCCGAACCTCCCGGTCACGTAGTCTTCCGTCAGCTTCTCCGAGGGCGCGGTGAAAATCTTGTTGGTCCGGTCGCACTCGACCAGCTTGCCGAGCCAGAAGAAGGCCGTCACGTCGGAAACGCGCGCCGCCTGCTGCATGTTGTGCGTCACGATCACGATGGTGTAGTGGCTCTTGAGTTGATAGATCAGCTCTTCGATCCGCTGCGTGGCGATCGGGTCGAGGGCCGATGCCGGTTCGTCCATCAACAGGATCTCGGGCTCCACCGCCAGCGCCCGTGCGATGCACAACCGCTGCTGCTGGCCGCCGGAGAGCGCCAGCGCCGAGGTGTGCAGGCGATCCTTGACCTCTTCCCAGAGCGCCGCCGACTTGAGGCTGGACTCGACGCGGCCACGCAGTTCTTCGCGCGATTGGGTGAGCCGGTTGATGCGCAGGCCGTACGCGACGTTGTCGAAGATCGACTTCGGGAACGGATTCGACTTCTGGAACACCATGCCGACGCGCCGGCGCAGATCGACGACGTCCACTGACGGGGCGTAGATGTCCTGACCGTCGATGCACACCGCGCCGGTCACGCGGGCGCCGGGCACGATGTCGTTCATCCGGTTGAGCGAGCGCAGGAACGTGGACTTGCCGCAGCCGGACGGTCCGATGAGCGCGGTCACTTCGTTCGGGCGCACCTGCACGGTGATCTGTTCGAGGACGCGGCGTGCACCGTAGAAGAAGTCCAGTTTGGAGACGTCGATCTTGGCGGGCTTGCCGGGCGCGGGATCAGGACCTGCGGTGGCGGCCGGCGCCGGTATCCCACGGGGCGTGGCGGTCATCGTCGACATCACGTCATCACGATAGCCAACGGGGGGCGCCACAACATTTCCGCCGGGTTAAATTGACTTCTGGATTTAGGTAAGTTTATACTTACCGTAAGTGCAGACTTACACACACGCACAAATGGACGCGCTCGGCGATCCGACCCGCCGGGCGATTCTCGAGCGCCTGCTCCGCGGTCCGCTGCCGGTGGGCGAACTCGCGAGCGGATTCCCGATCAGCCGGCCCGCCGTTTCTCAGCACCTGCGCGTGTTGAAAAAGGCGCACCTGGTCGTCGATCGGCCGAGCGGCAACCGTCGGTTGTACGAACTGGACCCGACGGGTGTGGATGCACTGCGCGAATACTTCGACCGGTTCTGGAATCACGCGCTCGCTGCCTTCAAGAAGGCGGCAGAGGAGCGCGCCGCAAACGAAAAGGGAGGACATGATGTCAAGCGTGGTTGATACAGCCGTCAAGCGAAGCGTGACCGTCAACGCCAGCCTCGAGCACGCGTTCGCGGTGTTTACCGAAGGGTTCGACACGTGGTGGCCGCGCAGCCACCACATTGGCAAGTCCCCGATGAAGCGCAGCATCCTCGAAGGCAAGGTCGGCGGCCGCTGCTACACCGAGCAGCAGGACGGCTCCGAATGCGACTGGGGCCGCGTCCTCGAATGGGATCCGCCGCACCGACTCCTGATCGCCTGGCAGATCACCCATGAATGGGGTTATCAGCCCGATCTCGCGAAGGCCAGCGAAGTCGAGATTCGCTTCACCGGCGAGGCCGGCGGCGGCACGCGAGTCGATCTCGAACATCGCCACTTCGAGCGGATGGGCCCCGGGGCGGATACCATGCGCACGGGCGTCAGCGGACAGGGCGGCTGGACCGGTCTGCTCGAGCTGTTCAAGGAGCGGGCTGAGGGCGCGCCGGACACGACCGCGGCTCCCCGATGATGCCGTGATCCGCGACGATCAACGCAGAGACCGCAGAGACCGCGGAGACAGTCCCTTCGAGACTCTCTGCGAACTCTGCGCGTTCTGCGTTGGCCGGGAGATCTTGCGGGCGGCCCTGGATCTGGCCCGCGCGACTGCTACGTCTTGGTGATGATCACCGGCTCGGTCGTCCTCTCGGCCGGCTCGGCGAGAAACGCCCCGACCTGTTTGCGCAGCTCGTCCTGGATGCGATCGATCGAGCGGCGCGCGTCGAGGGTGCGGAAGTGGAACTCGTCGCCCATCGAGGCGTACTCCTTGAGCAGCCGGCCCTGATAGGTGCGGAAGCTGTCGTAGATGTCGTCGCCGTGCTTCAGGTCCATGCCGGACTCCCAGTAGTCCATGCCGCGCGATTCGAGCACGCGTCCGATCAGCGTCTTCACGTCGATGTTGAGGTAGAACACCATGTGCGGCGCGATCGCGAAGCCGTAGAGGCTGCGCAGCCACTGCCGATCGACGCCGCGCACGCCGGCGCGGGCAAGGGCGGTGAAGATGTAGCGATCCGACAGGACCACGAAGCCGGCTTTGAGCGCCGGGATGATTTCCTTTTCCAGCCGATCCGCAAAGTCCGTCGCGTACAGCAGGACGAACGTCAGCTTGTTGAGCGTGTTGCTCGACTTGGCCAGTTCGATGGTCGGCTGCATCAGCTGCGATCGCGTCCAGCCGGTTTCGATGACGCCGTAGCCCTTCACCTCGAGCCATTCGCGCAGCAGCTGAATCTGGGTGCTGCGGCCGACGCCGTCGGTCCCTTCGACCGCGATCAGCTTGCCGGGATAGGCATGGAGCGGCAGGTAAGGAATGCCCTGCCCGTAGTAACGGCCTGAGTGGCCGTTTCCGTTCGCGCCTTCGTTCGGCGCGTCAGACGAGCTCGTCATCGGCTATCTCCACGGCTTTTACGTCCAGGTGCTGCGAGATCACCGCCCGCACCATGCGCTGCTGTTCGGTAATGCTGCCCCTCGCGTCAATGACTTCCATCCCGAATTCGTTGACGAGCTCATCATACTCGTCCAGCACCCGGCCCTGGAACATCCGGAAGCTGTCGGTCGGGTTGGCGCTCCAGCCGAGATCCATGCCGGCTTCGTAGAATTTCAGCTTGACGCGACGCGCCAGCAGGCGGTCCACCGAGATCGTCGATCGGGACCTTGAAATACAGCGCCAGGTCGGGGCGAACTGCGAAGCTGTACAGCTCGCGCACCCACTGACGATCGACGCCGCGGGTCGCGTCGCGCGCGAACGCGGTGAAGGCGTAGCGGTCGGCCAGGACGATCATCCCGGCCTTGAGCGGCGGGATGATCTTGTAGAGCAGGCGGTCAGCGAAGTCGGTGGCGTGCAGGAGACTGAACGTCATCGGGGTGAGCGCGTTTTTCTTCTTGCCCGTTTTCGTCGCCGCCTTCACGAGCGCGGACGAGTTCCATTCGGTGACGAACACGCGATGGCCCTCGGCGGTCAGCCACTTCGCCAGCAGCCCGAGCTGCGTCGTCTTCCCCGACCCGTCGATGCCCTCGACGACGAACAGCTTGCCCGGGTACTCGTGGGGTTGCTTGAGGTTGTTCAGCATAGGCGTTGTGGCTCACTTCGATGCGAAGGGGCTTGCCGGTGAGGCGTTCGAACGGGACGGCGTGACGCGTCGCCGCCCACAGCTCCAGCTCGGCGTCGCCCGAGGTCCGCAGCTGCAGCAGATCGTCGTCGCCGCGATCGTGGAGCTCGAGTCCGGTGACCGTCTGCGCGTGGCTGCGGTCGAGGCTCTCTGCCAGTCGAAGAATCGCCGCCAGCGTACGCACCGCGCGCCGGGTGCGCCGCCGCAAATCGCGAAACCCGTCGTGACGGCGCTTCGGCGTCGCCTGGCGATGGTAGCGCGCGACCAGGGCAATCGTCTCGATTTCGTCCGGCTCGAAGCCGCGCAGGTCGCCGTTCTTGACCAGGTAATACGAGTGTTTGTGGTGACCCTCGTAGCTGATGTGCACACCGATGTCGTGCAGGATCGCGGCGTACTCGAGCCAGTCGCGCTCGCGGTCGGTGAGGCCGTGAATGCGCGCGCGTCTGATCGAACAGCGCCACTGCCAGGCGCGCCACCTGCTGCGAGTGCTCGGGCCAGTAGTTGCAGCGCTCGGCGAGCTCGAAGACGCTGCGCCGGCGGACGTCGGGATAGCGATCGGCCTGGGCGATTTCCTTGCGGTGCCGCGCGATGTAATCGAGGACCAGACCCTCGCGCAACGACAGGTCGCAGAGCGTCAGCTCCTGCGCGCCGAGGCGCTGCAGGATCTTCGTCGAGCAGGATCGCCCCGGCCACCGCCAGGTCGGCGCGCCGCGGCTCGAGGCCCGGAACGCGCAGGCGCTTCTCGAGGTCGAGCGTCACCAGATCCTTGCGCATGGCGTGGATCTGCTTGGCCGGAATGCGGCGATTGCGGAGCGGCGCGCCCGGCGCTTGTCCGCCGGCCGCCGCGGCGACGGCGCCGAGGCTCATGATCGTGCCCGATGTCCCGATGACGCGGTCGAAGCCTGCGCGCGCGATCTGGTTCGAGGTACTTGCCGATTTCGGCGTCGATGTGACGGACCAGCTTGCGCTCGTCGCGCGATTCCAGCGGATCGGTTTTGACGAAGCGCTCGGTCAGCCGGATGACGCCGAGCTTGAAGCTGCGTCCGAGTTCGATGGCGGCGCCGGCGCCTCGCGTCACTTCGACGCTGCCGCCGCCGATATCGATGACGACCGCGGCGTCACCGGCCCCGCTGACGCCGTAGACCGCTGCCTGGTGGATGAGGCGCGCTTCCTCGGTGCCGGAGATCACCCGTGGCCGGATGCCTGTCTGCTGGGTGACGGCGCGAAGGAACTCGCCGCCGTTTTCGGCCTCGCGGGTCGCGCTCGTGGCGACGGCGATAACTTCATCAACCTTATGGGATTCGGCCAAACGCCTGAATTTCGACAGGACCTGAAGGGCGGCGTGCATGGCCTCCGGAGTCAGAGCCCGGCCGTCGAGCCCGCCGGCCCCCAGACGGACCATTTCCTTTTCCCGGTCAATGACTTCGAAGGACAGGTCGGGTCGCACCTGAACCACGATCATGTGCAGCGAATTGGTGCCGATGTCGATTGCCGCAATGCGCATTGCTGTCCTGTTCTAACTATAATGATTGTTTACGTCCGACCTGACAAAAATGCCCGTCTCGACCGCCCGCGCCGCACTGCTGAAGAAACGCCTCGATAGCTTTACCAAGACTCTTCCCGGAGTGGAGCAGGGCGACGTGTCGTCGATCCACCGGGCCCGCGTCGCCTCGCGGCGTCTGCGCGAGCTTCTGCCCACGCTCCACGTCAAACATCCGACGGCCGTCCACAAACTGGGCAAGCGGCTGCGCAAGGTCACCAGGCGTCTGGGTGTGATTCGGGAACTGGATGTGCTGGCCCACTTGCTCGACGAACTGCACCTCTCGCGCCGCGAGCGATCCGGAGCGGTCGGCCGGGTCGGGATGGTCGTCGCGAAAGAACGCGACGCCGCGCGCAAGCGTTTTGCCGCCCGTGTGCCGGTCGCCGAGATGCGGCGGATAGCCCGCAAGCTGGATCGCGTGGTCGCCGACCTGCGCGACGCCGAGACCACGGAGCCGACGCACGCCGATCGCAGCTGGCGCTGGGTCATCGAGGCACGGGTGGCACGTCGCGCGACGCACCTGCTGTCGTCGGTCAACGACGCCGGCGCCGTGTACATGCCCGAGCGGCTGCACGCCGTTCGGATCGCGATGAAGAAGCTGCGCTACGCGGCGGAACTGCTGGCCGAAGGCGGCGGCGACGCGGCCGAAGCGGCGCTGAAGCAGCTGCGGCGCGGCCAGGAACTGCTCGGCCAGATGCACGACCTCGCCGTGCTGCTCGAGCGCGTAAGAAGCGTGCAGGCGGCGCTGACGCCACCGAACCTTGCGCTGTGGCGGGATCTCGACGCGCTGGTTGTCGCGCTCGAAAATGACTGCCGGCGTTTGCACGCGCGTTACATGCGCTCGCGCGATGCCATCATCGACGTGACGACGGCGTGGTCCGGAGTCGAGAAGGCACGGACCGCCGCACGCGCCGCTGATTCGCGGCGGATGAAAGCCAGCTAGGCGGTGGCTACCCGCTACGAGCTGTACATCATCCGTCACGGGCTTGCCGAAGAGCGCGGCGAGGCGTGGCCGGACGACAACAAGCGGCCGCTGACTCCCGACGGTGTGTCGCGCATGCGCAAGGCGGCGCGCGGCCTCGCCCGAATCGGCGTCACCATCGACATCGTCCTGACCAGCCCTCTGGTGCGGGCGAGGCAGACGGCGGAAATTGTCGCGGGCGGCCTCGAGCCGAGGCCGTCACTCGTCAATATCGATTCGCTGGCGCCCGACGGCTCGTACGCGGCGATCATCGCGGACCTCGAGAAGCATGGCCGTCGCCAGCGCATCGCGCTGGTTGGACACGAGCCGTCCATCGGCGAGCTCGGCGCTCGCCTGATCGGTTCCCGGCACGCGCTCGAGTTCAAGAAGGGCGCGATCTGTCGAATCGATCTCGACGAAGTGCCCCCGGTCAGCCCCGGCGACCTGCGCTGGATGCTGACGCCGAAGATCCTCCGGGCCCTGAAGAAGTAGGGCGGCCCTTTCAGGGCCGCGTCCACTACGCCCGCAGGAAGTCCGACCGCCAGGTCTTCACGGCGCCCTTGATGTCTTTCTGCGTCGTGTACTTGCCGGCCAGCACGTCGCGCACCAGCCCCTCGACTTCGGCGTCGCTGGCAAAGCGGATCGCGATCAGCTGTCCCCTGCTGAGCGCGTCGATCTTCGGCTGGAGCTCGGCCGACAGAAGGCGATGAAGGCGCAGACGCTCTTCGACGCGGATGACGCGATCCTGGACCGAAATCACCATTTGCCGTGTCGCGACGGCCAATGCCAGCAACCCCAGCGCGAAGATGACGCCCCAGACCGTGTAGAACGAAGGCGCCTGAAATACGTGGTAGGCCTGATACAGGAGATTCGCGAACAGGATCGGCAAGGCGACGTAATGGAACGGCGGATACCATCGGGTGTGGCTCTGAAAGCTCTGGACAGGCTCGGCCATGACAATCCTCCTCACGCCCACTGGATGGGCTACGTGTTAGACAGACTGTACAGCCGAGACGGTCCAAGAGCCAGTCAATCGACGAACCGGTAGCCGAGGCCGACCACGGTTTCGATCTGCCGGCCGGCGGCGCGAAGCTTGTTGCGCAGCCGGCCGACGTGCACGTCCACCGATCGCGTTTCGACCAGCCGCTCGTATCCCCAGACCCGCTCGAGCAGCCGATCGCGCGACACCACCCGGTTCTTGTTCTGGACCAGGTAGTGCAGCAGCTCGAATTCGCGGCGTGTCAACCGCACCGGCTCGCCGTCCACCGTGATGGCGATCGCGTCGAAATCCGCAGTCAGGTGTTCGCCTGAGTAGCCGCCCGGCCGCCGTTCGGCGCCGTTGACGCCGCGCCGCAGCACGGCACGCACGCGCGCATTGAGTTCGCGAAGGCTGAACGGCTTGGTGACGTAGTCGTCGGCGCCGTGTTCCAGCCCGGACACGCGATCGTCCTCACTGGTGCGCGCCGTCAGCATGATGATCGGCACGTGCGGCATGTCCGCACGCGACCGCAGAATCCTGCAGACCTCGAGTCCGCCGACGACCGGCAGGTTCAGATCCAGGATGACGAGATCTGGCGGACGCTCGCCGATCGCTTTGAGCGCCGCGTCTCCCGATCCCACGATCTGCGCTTCGGCTTCGCCGCCGCGCTCGAGCGTGTGCTTGATGAGTCCGGCAATGTCTTGTTCGTCTTCGACGATGAGTACGCGGTGTCTGGGCATCAACCCCCGAGGTGACAGTAGTGGTCGGAGATTGCGCCGCTGTTTCCTCGTTGTTAATTGTGGGTTAACGAACCAGAGCAAGAATGGTATCCTCGCTGAAGTTCACGCGTTTTCAGGGAAAGGGAGCACTGTGCGTCAGTCGCTGGCTCGAACACTCCTGATGGTGACCGGCTTGTCCGCGGCGGCGCTCGCACTGTCGGCCGTACCCGCCTCCGCTCAGCTCTTCCGTCCATTCTCCGCCGACACCAACAAAGTGCTCGAAGGCAACTGGCAGTCGTGCCGCGAAAACGACGGCTCCTACGCCGAGCGCGTCTACGATCACGTCGTCAACGGCGTCGGCCAGTTCGAGGTCCACATGGGCCCTCGGCGCGAGTTCGCCATCTTCAAGGGCGTCCAGGACGAACATCGCGAGCACGACTCGCCTGAGAACCTGCTGAAGCCGTTCCGCGTACCGATGGACGGAGGGCGAGCGAAGCAGCGGTGGGAGATTCCCTCGCTGAACCTCGTCTTCACCGCCACCCTCGCCGGCGGCTCACGCACCGACTGCGAGAGCTGGTTCATCATTCTCGAACCGCTCGAAAAAACGTCGCACTAATGTGATCTCGTCGCAGCGGCGCTGTTACACCGACCGTCTATCCTGCGGTCGATGGGCAACGCCGCACGATGAGCCGGACGATCGCGGTGATCGTCTGCGCCTACAACGAAGCCGCTCTGCTTCCCGGCTGTCTCTATTCTCTTCGGGCCCAGACCCGTCCGCCCGACGACATCCTGGTCATCAACAATGCGAGCACCGACGAGACGCGCGCCGTGGCGTGCGCGGTTCCCGGCGTGCGCGTGGTGGACGAGCCCGAGAAAGGGCTGGTGGTGGCGCGTGAAACCGCTCGCCGTCTCGCGCAAACCGACATCGTCGCCTACGTGGATGCCGACTGCCGCGCGCCGATCACCTGGCTCGAGCACGTGGAGGCGCGGTTTTCAAGAGCGGACGCGCCCGTCGCTGTAACCGGTCCTTACAAGTTCTACGATTGGGATCGCTCCGGCCGGACCCTGGTGCGCCTCTACGATCTGCTGGTGGCGCCGCCGACCCACGCCATGGTGCACGACATGCTCGGCCTCGGCGCGATTCTCTACGGCGGCAATTTCGCGGTCAGACGCGAGGCGCTGGCAGCCATCGGCGGGTTCGATCGCAGCATCGAGTTCCACGGCGAGGACACCAATCTCGGCCGGCGCCTGACGCCGATCGGACGCGTCGCGATGTCTCCTGACTGCTGGGTGTGGACCTCGGCGCGTCGCTACCGCGCGATGGGGAAGCGCGCAGTGTTCGGTCTCTACGTGCGCAACTTCTGGTCCGAGATCCTGCGTCATCGACCCGCCGACGACCGCCATCTGGATGTGAGGGTGTAGCGTGCCCGGATACGAGCCGTTCCTGCTTTGTGACTTCCACGTCCACACGCGGTGGAGCGACGGACGGTTGTCGCTGCGCGAGGTCGTGGACCTGTACGGCAAGACCGGCCGTTTCGACGTCATCGCCATCACCGACCATATCCTGATGAAGCGCGATCTGCTCGCGCGCGCGGGCCGTCTGATCACGCTCGGCCGCTGCGAGTTTTCGGTCACCGAGGACCGTTTCGCCGCCTATCTGGAGGACATCGCCGCCGAGGCGCGCCGCGCGAAACGTCTCTACGGGATGCTGGTGCTTCCGGGCGCCGAGATCACCCAGAATCACATCCGCAGCAAGAAGAACTCGCACATCGTCGCGCTGAATATCCGCGAGCACATCAGCGCCGATCAGCCGGCCGAGGACATCCTGCGCGCCATCCGCAGCCAGGGCGCGCTCAGCATCGCCTGCCACCCGCATCACCGGACCACGCGGCGGATGGAAATCGGGACCTGCTATCTGTGGGACCACCGCAAGCGGCTGGCCGAACTGGTGGACGTCTGGGAAGCGGCAAACCGCGACGATCTGTTCTCCGTGACGAGCCTGAAGCACTACCCGTACATCGCCAACAGCGACTTCCACAAGCCGAAGCACCTGTATTCGTGGAAGACTCTGCTGCGATGCGAGAAAACCTGGGAAGCGATTGCGCAGACGCTGCGGTCGAACGTCGATGTCGCCCTGACGCTCTATCGCAACGGATCGTGGGCGGCGTGATGCGGTCGGTGGTCAGAGTTCGGTGAAGAGAGATCGAGGCCTGGCGGCGGATTGCCGCCTACCTTCGATCAGTACGCTTTTCGCCGAACGCTGAGCGCCGATCGCCGTCACCCGGCCAGCCCACATCGTCGAAGGCGTCGGCCCAATCCAGGCGCGACTGGTGATGCGGATCCGGCAGAATCTCCCACAAATACAGGTGGAGTCCGACCTCGTGGCGGCGAACCTGACATTCGGCGCCGCGGCGTTGGATCACTCGCGTGTGCGCGAGCCTCGTCCGCGGATGACAGGAGACGTACACCAGGCACCCGCAGGCGAGCGAAAGGTTGTAGGACATGCTCACTGTGTAGCCCTGCGCGGCGACGGACGGGCGACACGTCGGTAACCTTCGCGTAACTTCGGACTCGCGTCAATTTTACGGACCGGCAAGCGGTACGACACACGATGTTCACTGCCGTACGAGATCGTAGCCATGGATACGCTTTTCAAGGAGATCGCCAATGGCTGTGGTCGACGTTCAGGAAACGGCACGACTGATCCAGATTGACTTCATCGAGTGGCCGATGCTCCGCGTGACGTTGCCCCAGGCGTGCCGGCTGTGGAACCTGTCAGCCGACTCGTGCGAGGCAGCATTGCTCACGCTCGTGCGCGCGGAGTTCCTGCTCGATCGGGATGGGCTGTTCCATCGCCCGGTCCGCGCCGCCTTCTTCGACGGTCCTGATTCGGGCCCCGGGCGGCCGCTCCCGCTGCCCGCGCCGGCGATGGCGCTCGCGAGCTAGCGGCCGACTTCGCGCTCGAGCCGACGCCCGGTTTCGATCGCTGGCGCTCTCGAACTAATCGGTCCCACCCAGCCCCTGCTGAAACCAATCCGTCTGTACAGAATCGCGAGCGAACCGGTGTCAGCCACCGACCTGTGTCGGCTGTCTCGCAGCGTGTTGGAACTGGTGAGCCAGCAGCCTCGAGCGTCAACATCTCACCGTACTCGCCGGCGAGTGGTTGATGTCCGCCGTTCTCAAGTCATCTCCGCAAAACACAACTGCGGTGTAAACACCACTGCATGAAGCTCGTGACTAGGTGATTTAACAGGCCCGAAACATGGGTGACGCATGCCGGACATCTGCGGTCGATAGCATCCAGTCACCTCGTGCGCAGAGCGCCGCGAGAAGGAGGCTTCAATTGTTCCGTTCGCGATCGACCATTTTGCTCGCCCTTGCCTTTGCCATCTCAACCGTTGCCGCCGCGTCCGCCCAATCGGCCGCCGGCGGGCCGTCAGCTGATCCGCCGCCCGCGGCAGATCCGGGCCAGCAGGGAGGCGCCGCTGCTACCCCGACCTCGCCGCTGACGATTCACGTCGGTGATTCGGACTTCACCATCGGCGGCTTCATGGATGCGACCGCAATCATGCGCTCCACGAATCCGGGCACCGGCATCGGCACCTCGTTCGGGACGATCCCGTTCACGACGACGGCGGCCGGCGCGCCGAATCCGGCCGGGAACTTGAGCGAGACCAGATTCTCGGCGCAGAACTCGCGCCTCACGCTGCTGTCCGCGAGCAAGTTGGGAAGCGCCATGCTCAAGGGCTACGTCGAAGCAGACTTCCTCGGCAATACCTCCACCAACCTGAACGTGACGAGCAACTCTGACGGCCTTCGGCTCCGCCTGTATTGGGCGCAGTTCATCAGCGGAAAGTTCGAGTTCCTCGCCGGCCAGTCGTGGAGCATGATGGTCCCCGGTCGCACCGGCATTTCACCCGTGCCAGGCGACCTGTTCTACAGCCAGGACGTGGACACGAACTACCAGAACGGTCTGCCGTGGGGACGGGTGGCGGGCTTCCGCTTCGTCTCGCACGTGAACGATTCGTTGACGGCGGGATTCGCGCTCGAAAACCCGGAGCAGTATGTCGGCAGCGCGGTGGTGCTGCCGGCGGCGTTCCCGGCATCTGAAGTGGATACCGGCGTGAGCAACCTTGGATCGTCCAGCGCGGTGCCGAATCCGTATCCGGACATCATCGGCAAGATTGCGTGGGATCCGAAGATCGGAGAAAACGCATCAGCACGTCGACGCTGCGTTCCTGGTGCGCGGCTTCAAGACGTTCAACCCGGCCGACAGCTCGACGGCATCCGCAACCGGCTTCACCGGATCGATCAACGCGATCATCGAGCCGATGGCGAACTTCCGGCTCGTCGCCACGAATTTCTTCGGTAACGGCGGCGGCCGATATATCGCCAACGCCAACATCCCCGACTTCATCGTTACCGGCAACCAGCAACTCTCACTGGTCAAGTCGTGGTCCGGCATCTACGGCGCCGAAGACACGATTAAAAAGTCGTTGCTCTACGGCTACTACAGCGTCGTCCGGGCGACGAAGAACGTCACGCTCGACGCCAACGGCAAGACGCCGATCGGCTTCGGCATCGACGGTTCGCAGTCGGCGAACGAGAAGATCAACGAATTTACCTTCGGCCTGACCCAGACGCTGTTCCGCGACCCGAAGATCGGCGGCATGCAGGTCATGTTCCAGTACTCGTACGTGGAGCGCACTCCGTTCTCGGTGCCGGTGAACACGCCGACCAGCGCCAAGTTGAACATGGTGTACATCAACGTCCGCTACATCCTCCCGTAACGTGCGGCAACTGATTGTTTTGAAGACGGAGCACACGATGAAAAAAATCATGGCCGCGGTCGCGGTTGTCGCACTGAGCGTGGGCGCAACCCTGATGGCGCAGACGCTGCAGATTAACGGCGCCGGCGCGACGTTCCCGAACCCGATTTACTCGAAGTGGTTCGACGAGTACAACAAGCAGCACAAGGACATCGCCATCAACTACCAGTCGGTGGGATCCGGCGCCGGCATCCGGCAGGTGCAGGCCCAGACGGTGTTCTTCGGCGCCACCGACGGCCCGATGACCGACGAGCAGCTGCAGCAGTCGCCGGGCAAGATCATGCACTTTCCGACCGTGCTCGGAGCGGTCGTGCCGGTCTACAACATCCCGGGCGTGAAGGTCGACCTGAAGTTCAGCGGCGCGGTGCTGGCCGATATCTTCCTCAACAAGATCACCAAGTGGAACGATCCGGCCATCGCCAAACTGAACCCGGGCGTCACCCTTCCGACCACCGCCATCACGGTGGTCCATCGCTCGGACGGTTCCGGCACCACCTACATCTGGGTGGACTACCTGTCGAAGGCCTCGCCGGAATTCAAGACGAAGGTCGGCGTCAACACCGCGGTCAACTGGCCGACCGGTGTCGGCGGCAAGGGAAACGAAGGCGTCTCCGGCATGGTGACGCAGACGCCGGGCGCGCTCGGCTACGTCGAGCTGATTTATGCGTTGCAGAACAAGATCAGCTACGGCTCGGTGCAGAACGCCTCGGGCGAGTTCGTCAAGGCGTCGGTCGCCTCGGTGACGGCCGCCGCGGCCGAAGCCGCCAAGGCGATGCCCGCCGACTTCCGCGTGTCCATCACCAATGCTGCCGGCAAGGGCGTGTATCCTGTGTCGTCGTTCACCTGGCTGCTGTTCTACGAAAGCCCGAAGGACGTGGCGCAGAGCAAGGCGATGGTCGGCTTCATGAAGTGGGCGTTGACCGACGGTCAGCGCTACTGCGCGGATCTCGGTTATGCACCGCTGCCGGAGTCCGTCGTCAAGCTCGAGATGGCGGCGCTCGCGAAGATCAAGGTGTCGTAGCGTCGCAGCGCGAGGTTTCGTAGCGTCGTAGCGCGAGGCTTCAGCCGAGCGAGGAGCGAGGCAACAGACCGTTGGAAAAAAAGGACCTGGGTTTCCGGATGGGGACGGGCGCGTTTGCGCTCGTCCTCGTTGTCATTGTCGCCGCGATTGGCTTCGAGTTGCTGCGCCAGTCGTCTCTTTCGATCCAGAAGTTCGGCTTCGCATTCTGGCGGACCGAGGTCTGGGATCCGGTGGCCGGCCAGTTCGGCGCGCTGCCGTTCATCTGGGGCACTCTCTACTCGTCGATTCTGGCACTCATCATTGCGACGCCGATCGCGCTCGGTATCGCCGTCTTCATCACCGACCTCTGCCCGGGCTGGCTGCGCCAGCCGCTGGTCTTCCTGACCGAACTTCTCGCCGCGATTCCCTCGATCGTCTACGGTCTCTGGGGCATCTTCGTGCTCGTCCCGATGATCCGCGCGATTGAGGTGGGGCTGCCGGACTCACTCCGTGACATTCCGCTCTTCAGCGGACCGCCGCTCGGGGTCGGCATGCTCTCGGCGGCGCTGATTCTGGCGGTGATGGTCATCCCGTTCACCTCGTCGGTCTCGCGCGAAGTGCTGAAGTCGGTGCCGCCCGCACAGCGCGAGGGCGCATACGCTCTTGGCGCGACCCGCTTCGAGGCGATTCGTACGTCTCTCTTCTACGCCCGCACCGGTATCGTCGGCGCCATCATGCTCGGCTTCGGCCGCGCCCTCGGCGAGACCATGGCGGTGACGATGGTGATCGGGAACAATCCGAAGATTTCGGCGTCGCTGTTCGCGCCGCAATACACGATGGCGGCGGTCATCGCCAACGAGTTCACCGAGGCCGCGGATCCGCTTTACCTCGCGGCCCTCGTCGAGATCGGTCTCGTGCTGTTCGTCATGACGTTGATCGTCAACTCGCTCTCGCGGCTGCTGATCTGGAGCATGACGCGCAGCGTGATGGTCGTCGCTGAACCGACCGAACCGGTGGCGGAGGCCGCATGATGTCCACTCGCCTGCGGAAGCTGGTGTCGTCGTTGTTCGTGGCCTTTTGTGCCGGCTCGGTGGTCGTGGCACTCGTGCCGCTTGCCTTCATCCTGTTTTTCGTCGTCAGCCACGGCCTGAGCTCGGTCAATCTGGAATTCTTCACGAACATGCCGAAGCCGGTGGGCGAGCCTGGCGGAGGCATGGGCAACGCGATTGTCGGCACCCTGATCCTGAGCGGACTCGCCGCCGCCATGGCGATCCCGATCGGCGTGGTCAGCGGCATCTACATGTCCGAGTACGCCGGGACCAGGTTCGCGTCGATTGTCCGCTTCGCCGCCGACACGCTGAACGGCGTGCCGTCGATCGTGATCGGCGTGTTCGCCTATGGCGTCGCGGTGCTGCCGTTCAAGCAGTTCAGCGCCCTCGCCGGCGGCTTCGCGCTCGGCATCATGATGATCCCGATCATCGCCCGCACGACCGAGGAGCTGCTGCTGCTGGTGCCGGGCGCGATGCGGGAAGGCGCGCTGGCACTCGGCGCGACCCGCGCCCGTGCCGTTTTCAGCGTCGTGCTGCCGGCGGCGCTGCCCGGTGTGGTTACGGGCGTGGTGCTGGCGCTGGCTCGCATCGCCGGCGAAACCGCGCCGCTGCTGTTCACATCGTTCAACAACCGGTTCTTCACGACCAAGCTGACGCAACCGATCGCGTCGCTCACCGTCCAGGTGTTCACCTACGCGATTTCGCCCTACGAGGACTGGCATCGCCAGGCGTGGGCGGGCGCGCTGGTCCTGGTGACGATCGTGCTGATCTGCTCGCTGTTGGCGAGAATCGCCACCCACCGCCTCGAGCGTATGCAGGCTCGATAACTCGCCGGTCTTTCGTCCGCGCTTGATCTCGCGCCGGGCGCGCCGCTACAGTAGACAGTAACAGTCGTGGTGGTACGCCTCAACGCTCACCGGAACGGTCGACTGCTCGCACGCGCGGGCGTGCTGTCGTTTGTGTTCGTGCTGTTGTGCGTGCCGGCCCTGACCAGGGTCGGCCAGAAGCTCGAGCCGGTTTCGCCGATCTCGCAGGCGCCCAGCTTCGCGAAGAACATCGACTGTCCCCCGAAAAAAGTCGTCGTCTCGCCGGCTTCGACGATCGTCACCGTGGCGCTGATGCTCCAGGGCGACCAGGCCCCCGTCGCGCCCGACGTCCGCTGGCAGAACGTTCCCTTCCCCGATTCACCGACGCTTTCGGCTCCGGTTCCGCTCCGCGCTCCACCGACTGTGCGTTTCGCATAAAACATCCGTCGCTTTGCGATGGGTCTTCGACGTCGAAACGTGCTGGCCGCAGGCGCACCTGTCTGCGGGAGAGTGGGAGTGCCGCTGTGTCTGTGCTGACCCCTGAATTGATCGACGCATATCGCCGCCTGAACGGCGCCGACGTGGCCAACGCCATCGAGACGTTTGGCGTCCGCCTCCGCAACGAAGGCTTTGCGGACGGTACCGTGCGCTGCCTCCATCGCGAGCTGGCGCCGGTGGTTGGCCACGCCGTCACGGCACGGATTCGATGCTCCGAGCCGTCGCCAGTCGGCCAGTATCACGACCGCACGGACTGGTGGAACTACATCGTCGGGATCCCGGCTCCACGCATTGTGGTTGTCGAAGATCTTGACGAGCGGCCCGGATTCGGGGCCTTCGTCGGCGCGGTTCACGCCGGCATCCTCCAGGCGCTCGGTTGTGTAGCGTATGTCACGAACGGATCCGTCCGTGACGTCGAAGCAGTGCGGGCTCTCGGCTTTCAGCTATTCGCCGCCGGTACCTCGGTCTCGCACGCCTTCGCACACATCCTCGATTTCGGTCAGCCGGTGGTGGTGGGTGGTCTGCCGGTCTCGAGCGGCGATGTGCTGTTCGGCGACAGTGGTGGGGTGTTGTCGCTGCCGCCGGCAGTCATCGCCGACGTGCCTGCCGTTGCGGCCGGAATGGCAGTCGCGGAAGCAAAGGTCATGGCATTTTGCCAATCGTCGCGCTTCTCGATCGACGGTTTGCGCGAACTGGTGAGGGATTTGGGATGAACAACGCGATTCGATGTTCTATCGCCGCGGGTTTCGTAATGACGATTGCGTCTGTCGTCACCGGCTGTGGCGGCTCGCACGCCGCGGCGCCCGCTGTCGCGGACGCCACCATCGTCTCCGCCGTCAAAGTTGTACGCGGTGATTTGTCTCAGACACTGACGCTGGCGTCGGAATTTCGACCGTTCCAGGAGATCGACGTTCACGCTAAGGTCGCCGGCTACGTCAAGGCGATTTATGTGGACGTTGGCGATCGCGTCGCTGCCGGACAGTTGCTCGCGGTCCTCGAGACGCCGGAGCTGCAGGATCAAATCACGCAGGACGAGGCCACCAGTCGCCGCAGTCAGGAGGAAATCAACCGCGCCCAGGCCGATCTCGAGCGAGCCGAGTCGGCGCACGAGATTGCGCACCTTGGTGCGACTCGTCTGGCCGCGGTCATGAAGGAACGTCCGACGCTGGTCGCGCAGCAGGACATCGACGAAGCCACCGGACGCGATCGCGTCGCCGAAGCGCAGGTGTCGACCGCCAAATCGGCCCTGGCAGCCGCGCGCCAGCAACTCGCGATCGCCACCGCCAACGAGAACCAGGCGCGGACGTTGTTCGCTTACGCGCGGATCACGGCGCCATTTGCCGGCGTCATCACCCATCGATTCGCAGACACCGGCGCGATGATTCAGGCAGGAATCTCCTCCCAGACGCAGACGATGCCGGTCGTCAGGCTGTCGCAAAACAGCTTGCTCCGGCTGATTCTTCCGGTTCCCGAGTCGGCGGTGTCGCGAATTCATATCAACGAACCGGTCTCGATCGTGGTACCGACGCTCAACAAGACATACCCCGGCACCGTCTCGCGCTTTGCCGACGAGGTCAACGGCGATACCAGAACCATGCACACCGAAGTCGACGTGAAAAATCCGGATCTCGAGCTGGTTCCGGGAATGTATGCCAACGCGACCCTGACGCTGGGCGAGAGCAAGGGCGTGCTGCTGGTGCCGGTGCAGGCGGTCGATCGCGGCGACACCAAATCGACGGTGATGGTCGTCAACCAGGCCCACCAGATTGAGGTGCGCGACGTCACGCTGGGGGCTGAGTCGGCCGAACAGGTCGAGCTGAAGTCGGGCGTGCGGCGAGAACGATCTCGTGGTGGTCGGCAATCGCAGTCAGCTCAAGCCCGGGGCAACCGTGACGGCCAAGCTGGCCGACGCAGCCGGGGAAGGAGCGGCCGTAATGTCCGGATTCTCCATTCGCAACCCTTACTCTCATCGTCGTCGCCTCGCTGATGGTGTCTGATCATCGGCGCGACCTGCGTCGTCCGGATGCCGGTCGATCTGTTTCCGTCCATCAACCTCCCGGAAGTGGTGGTCGCGACCTCCTACAACGGCATGGCCGCCGGAGGAAATCGAAACCGAGATCACCGGCAAGTTCGAGCGCTTCTTCACGCTCGGCAGCGGCATCGACCACATGGAGTCGCGGTCGCTGCCAGGCGTCAGCATCATCAAGGTGTACTTCCAGCCCGGCACCAACGCCGATTCCGACGTCAACTCAATCTCCAACCTGGCGATGGCGGACCTGCGGCGTCTGCCGCCCGGGACGATGCCGCCGATCATCCTGAAGTTCGACGCGTCCAGCCTGCCGGTGTGTCTCGTCACGCTCAAAGGGCGACGGCCTCAGCGAAGCGACGCTGCGGGACGTCGGACAGTTCAACGTCCGCAATCAGCTGGCGGTCGTCGCCGGTGCCTCAGTGCCGCAGCCGTTCGGCGGTAAGTACCGTCAGATCATGGTTTACGTCGATCCGGCCAAGCTGCAGGCGTATCAGTTGAGCCCGATGGACGTGGTGCGGGCCGTCAACAACGCCAACCTGATTCTGCCGGCCGGCGACGTCAAGATCGGTCCGCTCGATTACGCGCTGTACACCGAACAGCCAGTTTTCGACCGTGAAAGGCATCAACGACGCGCCGATCAAGACGGTGGGCATGTCCACGGTGACGGTCGGCGACGTCGGCCAGGTCAAGGACGCGTATCAGATCCAGACCAACGTCGTGCGGGTGAACGGTCAGCCGTCGGTCTACCTGCCGATCATGAAGCAGGGCGGTGACACCAACACGATTGCCGTCGTCGACGGCGTACGGGACACGCTGGCCCACCTCACCAACATACCGAAGGAGCTGGTGACCAACGTCGTGTTCGATCAGTCGCTGTTCGTGAAGCGCGCGATCGAGACGCTGCTCCACGAAGGGGCGATCGGCCTGGTGCTGACGGCACTGATGGTGCTGGTCTTCCTGGCCAGCTTCCGCGCCACCGTCGCGGTGTTTCTGTCGATCCCGCTGTCGGCGCTGGCGGCGTTCATCGCGCTTGTACTTCGGCGGCAGTTCCATCAACACGATGATCCTGGCGGGGCTCGCGCTGGTGTTTTCGCGGCTGATCGACAACGCCGTGATCGTGCTCGAGAACATCTTCCGGCATCTCGAGCTCGGCGAGTCGCCGGAGGTCGCGGCCGAGCAGGGCGGCCAGGAAGTGTCGCTGGCGGTGCTGGCGGCGACGCTGACCAGTTCGGTGGTGTTCTTTCCGGTCATGTTCCTCTACGGCGTCAGCCGCTTTCTGTTCTCGGCGCTGGCCCTGGCCGTCGTGCTGTCGCTTGTTTGCGTCGTATTTCGTGGCGCTCACGGTCGTGCCGCTGTTCTGCGCCAAGTTGATCAAGGCGCCACCATCACACCGGCGACGAGGCTCATGCCAGCTGGGGGCGGCGATTCAACGCCGGATTCAACCGGCGATTCACCGCACCTCCTCGAAACCTACGAGCGCCGCGTCCGTCAGTCGCTGCACCGTCCCGGACTGGTCATCGTCGGCATCAGCGCCGTCTTTGTCGCTGAGCCTGTTGCTGTATCCGCTGCTCGGCGTCGCGTTCTTCCCGCGCACCGACGCCGGACAGTTCGTCATCAATCTGAAGTCGCCGTCAGGCAGCCGTATCGAGGTGACGACGGCCGATGTGGCGAAGGTCGAAGCGCTGGTGCGCCGGATCGTCGATCCGAAGGACCTGGATCTCATCACCGCGAACATCGGCGTGACGCCGGACATCTCGGCGATCTACACCAGCAACGCCGGCCCGCACACAGCCACGATCCAGGTCGCGCTGACGGAGGATCACAGGGTCGGCAGCTACGAATACATGGACCGCGTGCGCAGCGCCATCGCAGACGGAACTGCCGCAGCTCAGCGCGTATTTTCAGTCCGGCGGCATGGTGGACGCCGTCCTCAATCAGGGACTGCCGGCGCCGATCGACGTGCAGGTGAGCGGATCGAACCTCGACGCCGTCATTCGACACTGCCAGCGATCTGGCGCGTGGCATTCGCGGCCTCGCCGGCGTCAGCGACGTGTTCATCCCGCAGGACCTCGACTACCCGTCGCTGCGCCTCGACAGTCGAACCGCGAGCGCGCCAACCAGCTCGGGCTCAACCAGCGCGAGGTCGTCGTCGAACGTCATCACGGCGCTGACGTCGAACGGCATGATCGCGCCGAGCTACTGGGTCGATCCCAAGAGCGGCAACGACTACATGCTGACCGTGCAGTATCCGGAAGCGCAGATTCAGACGCTCGCCGATCTGAGGAACATCCCGCTGCATTCCGCCGGCTCGAAGGAACCGACCATGCTCGACGCCGTGAGCCGGATTACGCCGTTCAAGTCGCCGACCGAAATCGATCACTACCAGATCCAGCGCGTGATCGACATCTACGTCAACCCGGCGACGGAGGACCTCGGCCGCGTGGCGACCGGCGTCCGGCGTCTGATCGCTGGAGCCACGACCGCCGACGTGGAGTGCGCGTCAGTCTTGCACGGCATGGTCCAGGGCATGGACGCGTCGTTCCAGAGCTTCGGCCTCGGCCTCATCCTCGCGCTGGTGCTGCTGTATCTGATCCTGGTCGCGCAGTTCCGCTCGTTCACCGACCCGGTGCTGATTCTGCTGGCCGTGCCGACTGGGCTCACGCGGCGTGCTGGTCGCGCTTTATCGTCACCGGCACCACGCTCAACGTCCAGTCGCTGATGGGCGTCCTGATGATGGTCGGCATGGTCGTGTCGAACAGCATCCTGATCGTCGAGTTCACCCATCGTCTTGAAGAGGACGGGATGCCGCTGCTCGACGCCGTCGTCAGCTCGTGCCGCATTCGTCTGCGGCCGATTCTGATGACGTCGCTGGCGACGATCTTCGGACTGATCCCGATGGCGCTGAAGCTCGGCACCGGCAGCGAGGCGTATGCGCCGCTGGCGCGCGCCATTATCGGCGGGCTGCTCGTCTCGGTCGCGATGACCGTGTTCATCGTTCCGGCTGCCTACCTGATCGTGTATCGCCGACGGGCGGCGATTCCGAAGGAGGCGTTGTGAGCACCCATCCGGCGGCGGCCCTCGCCGCGCTGACGCTGCTGGCATCGCCCGCTGCGGCACAGTCGCTCCAGTCCGCGACGGTGTCGGCGCCTGCGTCGCAAGCGGGCCAGATGCTGTCGCTGCGCGACGCCGAGGCGCGCGCACTGCAAAACCACCCTCAGGTCATTGCCGGGCAACTGGCCGCGCAAGCCGGCGGCGAATCCGTGCGCGAGGCGAAGTCCTCGTATTTTCCGACGGTGTTCGGCAGCGTTACCGGCGCGGCGGCCCAGGACGGCAGCCGCATCGCGGCCGGTGCCCTCAACAATCCGATCATCCTCGATCGCCTGGCCGGTGGATTGACGCTGTCGCAACTGGTCACCGACTTCGGCCGTACCTCGAATCTGGTGCAAACCGCCTCGTTGCATCAGCAGTCGCTCGAGCAGGACGCGGTGACCGACCGGGCCGACGTGCTGTTGCGGGTGGACCGCGCCTACTTCGGCGCGCTGCGCGCCCAGGCGATTCATGCGCGTCGCCGAGGCAACGGTGGCGGCGCGGCAACTGGTCGTCGATCAGGTGACCGCGTTGGCGCAGAGCAACCTCAAATCGGGACTGGACGTGAGCTTCGCGAAGGTCAACCTCGGCGAGGCGCAGTTGCTCCGACTGCAGGCGCAAAACGACCTGTCGGCCGAGTTCGCGAATCTGTCAGTCGCATTAGGGCAGCCCGATACACCGAACTACGTCCTGAGCGAAGAGCCGCTGCCGCCAGCGCCGCCGGCCGATGTCGCGACGCTGGTCACGCAGGCGCTGCGCGAACGGCCCGATGTTGCGGCGGAGCGTCTGCAGCACGAGTCGGCGGCGCGGTTTGCCGAGGCGGAGCACCGGCTCTGGTTTCCCACCGTCTCGGCGGCCGGTGCCGCTGGTTTCGTCCCGTACCGGCAGACCGGTCTCAACGAGCAATATGCCGCGATCGGCATCAACCTCAACGTACCGCTGACCAACGGTGGCCTGTTCTCGGCGCGTCACGCGGTCGCCAGTCTTCAGGCGCTTGCGGAGGAGCAACGGGTCCGCGATCTCGAAAACCGGGTCTCTCGCGACGTGCGGGTCGCGCTTCTCGATGCGCAGACCGGATTTCAGCGCCTCGACCTCACCAGCCAGTTGCTCGAGCAGGCCACGCAGGCCGAGGACCTCGCCGAGGCGCGTTATCGACTGGGGCTCAGTTCGATCATCGAGCTGACGCAGGCGCAGCTGAACAAGACGAAGGCCGAGATCGAGCAGGCGAGCGCGCGCTATGACTATGAGGCGCAGAGCGCGGCATTGCGATATCAGACGGGCCAGCTGAAATAGCCTCAACACAAAGGACACAAAGGACACAGAGAAAATATGGCCTTGCCTTTGTGTCCTTGGTGTCCTCCATGTTGAATGCGTCTAGCTTCCGTCCCGGATCACCCGGCACGATTCGACATCGAAGGACACCGCGCCGATCGTCAGCGTGGTCTGATTCAGGAAGCCCGCGGCGAAGGTCAGGAACCGATCGACGTCGGCGATCGTGCTCACCAGGCCGAGTGAGACGCGGATCGCGCCGGCGCTCTTGCCGCCGCGGTCCTGCATCACCTGCAGAAAGCGGGGCAGCGTGACGTCGGGACCGCCCGCCAGTCCCGCGCGCATGTCGTCCTCGGTCAGGCCCTCCGCGGTCTCGCCCGCTCCGGGATTGCAGAAGCAGCCGGTTCTCAGCGAGATGCCCTCGGCGCCGGCGAGCTCCTCGACCCTGCGGTAATCGAGCAGGTGACCGTCAGGATCGTAAAAGTTCATCGTCACGGTCCCGCCGCGCATGGTCGTCGTCGCCGGCCCGTAGATGCGGACCAGCGGCCGCCCGTTGTCGTGGCGCAGCGCAAGAAGCCGGGACAGGAGCCAGCCGGTGAGGCAGCTGATTCGTGTCTGAATCGTGTCGATGCCGATCCGCTCGAGATGGCGCAGTCCGATTTCGACGGCGGGAATGCTCAGGTAGTTCAGCGTGCCATCCTCGAAGCCCGCTTCCCGCGGCGCCAGGATGTGAAGCCGTCCCTGGACGGTGGCGAAGTTGACCGTGCCGCCGGCGAACCACGGCCGCTTCAGGCTGGCGAGCGTGGCATTCCGAATCAGGAGGCAGCCGACGCCAGTCGGGTAGCCGAACATCTTGTAGAACGAGATCGCGACGAAGTCCGGACTGACGGCTTTCAGATCGAGCCGGTTGGTCGGAACGAACGCTGCCGCATCGAGCAGGATGTGCCAACCAAATTGGCGCGCCTCGTCGATCAACTCGAGCGGATGCTTGACGCCGGAGAAGTTCGACTGCGCCGGGAACGCGAACAGGTTGGGTTGCGAGCCATCCGCGGCCTCGAGGCGCGAGAGCAGCGCAGCGCGATCGATGCGCAGGTCAGGCATCGTGAGCGGCGCATAGTCTACCGACGCGCCTTTCGCCTTGGCGAACTCGCGCATGCCGTTGACCGAGTTGTGGTTGTCCACGGTGAGCAGCAGCCGTCCGCCCGACTCGAACGGATAGGCCTCGCCGATCAGCTTGAGCGCGCCGGATGCGTTCAACGTGAACACAGCGGTGTACTCGCCCGTTCCGTTGAAATAGTCCAGCACCGCCGACCGCGCCCGTTCGACTGCGTGCGTCATGGTCGCCGAGCTGGGGCTTGCGGAATGGGGATTGCCGAAGACGCTGGCGCTCAGCAGCTCCGTGTGAGCGCGCAACTGCGAATCAGCGTGGAGTCCGCCACCGGTGTAGTCGAGATAGACGACGCCCTGCGAGTCGAGGCGACCGTACTCTGCCTTCCGCAGCGCGTCCAGCGCAGCGGTCGTCGCGTATGCCGGATAGTCGTCGAGGAATCGCGCGACCGAGATCACGCGATCGATTCTATCCCGTTCTCTTCCTATCCCGTTCTCGCCGGCCGCCGAGTGTCAGACCGTGATTGTGAGCACGTTGCCGGCCAACTGCGTCGGGTACTGCCGCAGCGCCGCCGGTGCCGGACCGTTGAGCACATGGCCACTCGTGTCGAACGAGGAACCGTGGCACGGGCACACGTAACTCGTGCCGCTGACGTCGGTGATCGTACAGGTCTGATGGGTGCAGGTCGCGGTGAGGGCGACGAACGTGCTCGCTGCAGTTCGTGCAACGAGGAACTCGCCGACGGAACTCCGGACCAGCGCCGCGTTTCCGACGGTGGCCAGCGGCGAACTGCCATCGACAACAACCGTCACGCCTCCAGAGACGGAGGTTCCCGTGACGCTTGGAAGCGACGACACATTGCTCGGACCGGTGGGACCTCCGCAACCCTGGAGCAGTGTGCTCAATGCGCCGCCCAGCACTGTGATCGTCGCCGCTCCGCAGAATGTCCGTCTCGTCTGGTTCACCGTCTCGTCTTGAGGCACTGCTGCTCCCTTTCGATCCGCGATTTTGTGGTCGACGGTGCAACTGGCGTGCCCGCCCGCATGTTCATCTTCTGTTCATCCTCAGGCCGTCGGCGGATGGTTCCTATGCTTTCCTGAGGCGCACGATCAATCCTATGGATCGAGGTTATGCGGATCTTACTTGTCGAAGACGAACGGTCTGCGGCGCGTATGCTCACCAAAGGCCTCCGCGAGCACGGCCATGCCGTCGACGTCGCGACCGATGGTGCTTCAGCGATCGACCACGCGGCGAGCAACCCGTACGACGCGATCATTCTCGACGTGATGCTGCCAGTGACGAACGGGATCGAGGTCTGTCGCCAGCTGCGCGCCAGAGGGGATGCCGTACCCGTACTAATGCTGACCGCTCGTGACGGCGTCGACGATCTAATCGCGGGCCTCGATGCCGGCGCCGACGATTACCTGACCAAGCCGTTTCATTTTGGCGAGCTGGTCGCGCGGCTGCGCGCATTGTCTCGTCGCCGCGACCGCCCGTTGATCGCCGAGCAGGTCGAATGCGGACCCATCAAGCTGAACACCATGACGCACGAGGCTGCCGTCGACGGCCACCAGATTGAGCTCACGGCGCGCGAGTACGCGCTGCTCGAATATCTGTGTCGAAGGCCGAATGCCGTGATTTCCCGTGAGGAGATCGCCGATCACGTGTGGGACGATCGCCACGATCCCTGTTCGAACGTCATCGATGTCTACGTCCGGCGCCTGCGGCGCAAGATCGATCACGGACCCGACTCGTTCATCCGGACACGACGCGGCGCCGGATACCAGTTGGTGCAGGGGGATGACGACTCGCCATGATCCTGTCCATCCGCGCCAGACTGACCGCCTGGTACAGCGCACTCACCGTGGTGGCGTTGAGCGTGTTCAGCATCGGCGTCCTGTGGCTGCACGCCCGCTGGGGCCGTGCCCAGTTCGACGACGAACTCGGCAATCTCGTCCAGGCGATTTCGCGGGTGATGCACGAGGAGCTGTCGGAGAGCGGCGACCTCAAGAAAGCGGCGTTTGAGACGCGTGAGTCGATGGACGTTCCCGGTCGGGCCACCGCAGTACTCGAGCCCGGCGGCGCGCCCTTGGCGGCGTTCTGGCAGGGCTTCAGCTACGCGGCGCAGGACGGGTCGGCAGAACCGCTCAACGATGTTCGCTTCACTGCGACCCGCAATGGCGCCGCCGAGTGGCGGGTGGCGCGAATGCGTGAATCCACCGCGTCCGGCGACTATGTGATTCTCGTGGCGGGAGCGCTCGAGCCATTCGAGCGACGGCAGCGTCTGCTGGCGCAGGTGCTCTTTGTAGCGACCCCCCTCATTGCCCTGATCACGGCCTTGTTGTCCTGGTGGGTGGCGTCTGAGGCGTTGCGGCCGGTGACCTCAATGGCCAGGGAAGCCGAGGCGTTCACAGTGAGACGCGCGGATTGGCGCCTGGATACACCGGCCATCGACGACGAACTCGGACAATTGGGCCGCGCGTTCAATCGATTGCTCGGACGCCTCGAGGACGCGTCGCAGACGCAGCGCCAGTTCATGGCCGACGCGTCGCACGAACTGCGAACACCGGTGTCAGTGATTCAGACCGCGGCGGAAGTCACTCTCGAACGATCGGAACGCGAGGCCTCTGAATATCGGGAAGCGCTGACGATCGTCAACGAGCAGAGCTCGCGGCTGGCCCGGATGGTCGAAGACATGTTCGTGCTCGCCAGAGCCGACGCTGGCGGGCAGCGCGTGACCCTCCGCCCTCTGTATCTCGACGATGTCGTCGATGAATGCGCGCGCGCGGCCGCCGTGGTCGCGGGCCCCCGCGATGTCCGGTTGGTGACGACGCTCGCGGAGGACGTGCCGGTCAGCGGCGACCACGGTCTGCTCAGGCAGCTGATCGCGAATCTGCTCGACAACGCCGTGCGCCACACGCCGCCGCGAGGCGAGGTCACGGTCTCGCTTCAACGCCGGCTCGACACCGCCATCGTCAGCGTGTCCGACACCGGGCCGGGCATTGCCCCCGAAGATCGCGAACGCATCTTCGAACGATTCGTCCGGCTCGATCCGGCGCGCTCGGCCGAATCAGGTGCCGGGCTTGGTCTGCCGATCGCCCGTTGGATTGCGGAGCAGCACCACGGCAGCGTCACGCTGGAGGCGGCGAATTCCGGCGGCTGCCGGTTTGTCGTCAGGCTGCCGGCGACCGGCGTTGCGTACATGAACGGCGCGTGAATCCCACACACCGGGTCATCCGTCGAGGACAGCGGGAGCATTCATTTATCCACCGGCGCCCGGCGGGATTCTGGCCGGATTGTTGCTGCACAAACAGAGGCAGTGTGAATTCTCTGCCGTTCCGCGACCCTGCTCGAAGGAGATCAATGCGATCGTTCATCGTCGTTTTCGGCGCGGTACTTATCGCCGCTTCGGCCACTTCAGCCGCTGCAGTGCCCGTCAGTGCGCTCGATATGCCGTTGGCAGCCGAACCGCTCCGCACGTCGTTCGGTTCGTGGCCGTCGTGCCGTATCGCCGCCGAGTCGTCGCGCACGCTCTCGCTTGACCTGCAGCCGCTGATGTTCGCTCAGGACCCGGCACAGCCAGTCCATGCCGCCGCGATTGAGCACAGCGATGGGTATCAAACCCGCGCGAAGATTCACAAGTACGCCAGCTTTGCAACGCTGCCGCTGTTTGCCGCTGAACTGGCGCTCGGCCAGTCCGCGTACAACGACACGCAGTCCCAAAGCATTAAGACCGCACACGCGGTCGTCGGCGCCGGCATCGTCGGTCTGTTCGGTGTAAACACGGTGACGGGCCTGTGGAACATGTTCGGCGAGGGACGCCAGGATACCGATGGCCGCACGCTCCGCCTCGTGCACGGCCTGCTGATGATGGCGGCAGACGTCGGGTTTGTCGCGACCGTCATGAGCGCGCCGAGCACCGGGCGGAACGGCATCCGGACCTTCCAGGCCGATAGCACGAAACACCGCAACCTCGCCATCGCGTCGGTCAGCATCGGCACGGTTGGATACCTCCTGATGCTGTTTGGAAATCACTAGGATGTGGACCCAGTTGGCCGAGTCGTGGGTATCCATCTACGCCAACCATCCCGTGCTTCGCACCGCCGTGGAGTTCGCTCACATCGCCGGTCTGGTGGCAGGAGGCGGCTGTGCGATTACCGCCGACCTGGCCACGATCGCCGCTGTTCGCGGCGGATCTTCGACCCGGACCACCCAACTCCGACTGCTGAAGCGCACGCACGGTCTGGTGTTGTTCGGCCTGGTCGCGCTGACGCTCAGCGGTGTCCTGCTGTTTGCCGCAGACATCGAGACCTTCCTGTACTCGCGGGTGTTCTGGCTGAAGATGGTCCTGCTCGTCCTGCTGTTGATGAATGGCGTGTGGTTGCTGCGCGGCGAGCGCCAGGTCATGCGCGACGATCCCAACGCCTGGACGCGACTTCACTACGCGGCCGTCTTGAGCCTGATGCTGTGGTTGCTCACGACTCTGGCCGGCGCCGCGCTTCCCAATATCGGTTAGGCACATGACACCATACGACGGGAAAGAAGCACCGACGACGTGTAACCCCGAGCACTGTCGCGACGATCACGACTCCGGACGACGAGCGTTTTTGAAGTCGGCGGGCTGTCTGGGGACAGCGGCGGCCATGTTCGGCCTGACCTCCGCTGCCGCATCGGCGTTGCCGATGTTCGAAACCGAAGCCACCCAGGCCGGCACCGAGCGCCGCTATCCGATTCCGGCCACTGACAGCGTCAACATCGACCGGTCCGCGCAGATCATCGTCGCCCGCTACGAAGGGCATGTGTACGTGTTCGCGTTGTCGTGTCCACACCAGAACAACGCTGTGAAATGGGTGGCCAAGGATCACCGGTTCCAGTGCACCAAACACGACTCGCAGTACCGGCCTGACGGCCTGCATACGTCAGGGCGAGCGACCCGGAACATGGATCGCTACCTGGTTCGCCGCGATGGCGACGCCGTGGTCATCGATCTGCGGCAATGGGTGCAGTCCGACAAGGACCCGGCGGCTTGGGCCGCGGCCACGATCGCGTTGTGACGGTGCGATCGGTCGGCCGCACGAAATGGTTTACCATGCCTGCCTGATGACGATTCTTCGACTGGGTCGGCGATGTGCGACGGCGTTCGCGTTCCTACTGTTATTGGCGGCACGACCGGTGTTCGCGCAAACCGACGAAATTCAGGTCTACACAGGAGCACTGGCCGACGTCGGCGTGTTCAACCTCACCTGGCACAACAACTTCACGCCAATCGGTCAGACGACTCCGGCATTCCCCGGCGCCGTCGTCGCCGACAAGTCGTTCAACGGCGTCACCGAATGGGCCCTCGGCGTGACCCCTTGGTTCGAAGCCGGGCTCTACCTTCCTCTCTATAGCCGCGATAACACTGCAGGATGGGGCATCGATGGGTTCAAGCTGCGCGCCCTGTTTGCCGTACCGAAGGCGGATGATCGGCGGTTTTTCTACGGCGCCAACTTCGAGTTCAGCGTCAACGCGAAGCGATGGGATTCGTCGCGATTCTCGTCCGAGGTCCGGCCGATCGTCGGGTGGCACCTGAAGCCGGTTGACATCATCCTCAACCCGATCGTGGACACCGAATACGACGGGTTGAAGAATCTCGATTTCGCGCCCGCGGCTCGCGTCGCCTACAACTTTAAGGGCGGGTGGGCACTTGCCGCCGAGGAGTACGACGATTTTGGTCCTGTGCACGACTTCCTCCCCAGCGGCGAGCAGGTGCACCAGCTTTACGGCGTGGTCGATCTCACGTGGAAGTCGTGGGACATCGAAGGTGGCGTTGGTGTCGGGATGACGAACGCATCGGATCGCCTGACGCTCAAGTTGATCGTCTCGCGCGATCTGAACAAGCCACGCTGACCAGTGGCGCGGGCCTTTCAGGCCCGCGTCTTACGCGACCCTCAAAGGGTCGCGCCACACCCATCGGCAAATGCGCTAACGTCGCGGGAACTGATCAGGATTATTCGTGAACAGCGCGTCGATCCCGAACGTGTAGAGGAACTGCGCCATCTCGTCGCGGACCGACGGATAGGCGGTCTTCTCGCTGGCGGCAAACGTCCAGGCGGTGACGGTCAGGCCGGCCGCATGAGCACGCGCCACCATGTCAGGATGTTTGGCGATGACTTTCTTCTCCGGCCCGATCCCGGTCGCGAACGTCGCCAGCTGCGCGAGCCGTGTCTCGGTGATGTCTTCGTCGCGCGAGGTCAGGAACACTCGCGGCACCGTCGGTAGATCGACGGCGACGCGGCGAATGGCCTCTTCGTCGAACGACTGGATAATCACCGGCGTGGTGCGAAGCGATTCGGGTTTGTCGAGACCGTTCTTCTTCATGAGGTCTACGAACAGCTTCACCTGATCCACCCCGCGCGACTTGTACAGCTGCGGTGACTTCAGTTCAGGATAGAGCCCGGCCTTGCCACGGACGAGATCGATGGCGTCCTGAAATGTCTGGATGCGCTGACCGGCGAATTCCGGCTTGAACCATTTGCCGGCGTCGAGTGTCTTGATCTCCGCAATCGTGAAATCGTTGGCCAGCCAGTGCTTGCCCGGCTGCCGCGTAGGGACGTTGGCCGAGGGGCGGTCGGCGAACACCTCCGCGACGTTGGTCGTGCGCTCGAGGGTGTCGTCGTGCAGGCAGATCATCACGTTGTCTTTCGTCACCGCGAGATCCGGTTCGACGAAGTCGGCCTTCATTTCCATGGCCAGTTTGTAGGCGGCCTGCGTGTGCTCAGGGGCGTAATCCGAGGCGCCCCGATGCGCGATCAGCTGCTTGCTCGACGCGGGCGCCGACGATTGCCCGTGCGCCGAAACCCACGCCACGGCAACGGCGACGATGACAATCAGCGAGCGGGGCAGGTTGGTCACGCCGGCATTATCTCCGGAGACCGTAACGATCGGGTAAATCCTCGACGCGGGGAGAGGCCGCCGAAGCCCAGCTGTTGCGTCCCCCATGCGAGGCAAGCCGGTCCGCGCGAGTATTACGCGGCTGAACCCCACATCGGCGGTAGTGCGCTCAGATCGTCGTCCCCGGAGCGATCACGCCCTCTTTCAGCACGACGATGATGCCGTCGCGGATGCAGTAGCCGTCGCCGTCGGCGTGTTGGACGCTGCCCTTGTTAGTCAGCTTGGCGCCGTCGCCGATGCGTGCGTTCTTGTCGACGATCACCCGGTCGAGCACCACATCCCGTCCGATGCCGAGTCGTGGATTTCCCGCCCTCGCCGGCGCCTCATCGTCGGCTTCGTAGAAGTCGGCGCCGAGCAGGACCGATCGGCGAATCGCCGCGCCGGCCTGGATGTTGGTGCGGATGCCGACGATCGATTCCTGGATCGTGCAGCGATCGAGGAAACACCCTTCGGCGATGATCGCCTCGCTCGCCGTGCAGTCGTCGAATCGCGCGCCAGGCAGAAAACGCGGATGCGTGTAAATCGGGCGTCGTGAATCGTAGAAGCGGAACGGCGCACCGGCTCGCGTCAGCAAGATATTCGCGTCGTAAAAGGAACCCACGGTGCCGACGTCCGCCCAGTAGCCGCGAAACAGGTGCGCGTTCACCCGGTAGCGATCGAGCGATGCCGGGATGATCTGACGGCCGAAGTCGGTCACGCCGTCCTGTTCGATCGCATCGAGCAGCACCTCTCGTGAGAACACGTAGATGCCCATCGACGCGACGAACGGCGTCTCCGGCGAATGGCCGCTGAACAGGGCGCCGCGGGGAATGCTCTGGCCGATCGCCTCCAGTCGCTGGCGCGACGGTTTCTCGTCGAACGCGACAATCTGACCGCTGCGGTCGAGTCCGAGGATGCCCATCGACGAGGCGTCGTCGATCGCGACCGGGGTAGCGGCAATGGTGATGTCGGCGCGGCGATCGATGTGCGCCTCCACGAGCTCGGCGTAGTCCATGCGGTACAACTGATCGCCGGCGAGGATCAGGTAGTAGTCCGCGTCGTAGCGGACGAAGTGCCGAGCCGCCTGCCGCACGGCGTCCGCCGTCCCCTGATACCAGTTCGGGTTGTCCGGCGTCTGTTCGGCGGCGAGAATTTCGACGAAGCCGGGACTGAACAGATCCATCCGGTAGGTCTGGGCGATGTGCCGGTTCAACGATGCGGAGTTGAACTGCGTCAGCACGAAAATACGCCGCATGTCGGCGTGCAGGCAGTTGCTGATCGGGATGTCGATGAGCCGGTATTTCCCGCCGATCGGCACGGCAGGCTTCGAACGCTGCGCCGTCAGCGGAAACAGCCGGGAGCCTTGCCCGCCGCCGAGAATGATTGCCAGCGTCTCGCTATTCATCGCCATGCATTCACCAATGTACCTCTGTGAAGATTGACCGTCGCGCTGTCACGTAACGACAATGTAAACGAATCTGCTACAATCCAGCCCTCTGATGGCCTTCAGACTGCTTCCCCGCGAAGAAAAGTTCTACACGGATTTCCAGGCGCTTGGCGACGAGTTGAAGCGCGGCGCCCGTCTGCTCGAGGAAATGCTGACGCCGGAACGTCCCACCTGGGACAAGGCCGACGAGATCAAGGAGGTCGAGCACAAATGCGACTTCCTCACCCACGAAATCATCCAGCGCCTCAACCGCACCTTCGTCACGCCGCTCGACCGCGAGGACATCTTCGCGCTGGCGCGGTCGCTGGACGACGTGATGGATGCGATTGACGCGGCGGCGACGATGATCCGGCTGTATCGCCTCGAGACCGTCCGCTTCGGCGCCCGCGAACTTGCGCATATCATCACCGCGTGCACCGATCAGGTCCGCCTGGCCCTGAGCGCGCTCGAGACCAACAAGGGGCTGGCCACCCACGCCATCGAGATCAACCGGCTCGAGAACGAGGCCGATCGCACGCATCAGCAGTCCGTCAGCCAGCTGTTCGACGACGAACGCGATCCGATCGTCGTGATGAAGTGGAAGGAAACCCTCGATTTCCTCGAGGAGGCGACCGATCGTTGCGAGGACGTCGCGAACGTGCTCGAAGGCGTCATGGTCAAGAACGGCTAGCCGGCGATGCTCTTCTGGTCGGTCGCCGGGCTCATCCTGGTCGCCCTCGTTTTCGACTACATCAACGGATTCCACGACGCCGCCAATTCGATTGCCACGGTCGTCTCGACGCGTGTGCTCTCACCGGGCCGTGCCGTCATCTGGGCGGCCTTCTTCAATTTCGTCGCCGCGTTCACCTTCGGTACCGGCGTCGCCAAGACCGTCGGCTCCGGCATGGTGGACATCAAGGTCGTCACCTTTGCCGTGATCCTCGCCGGCCTGGCCGGGGCGATCGTCTGGGATCTCATCACCTGGTATTTCGGTCTGCCGACCAGTTCGTCGCACGCGTTGATCGGCGGCTACGCCGGCGCGGCGGTTGCCAAGGCCGGGTTCGCGGCGATCATTCCCGGCGGCTGGACCAAGACGATCCTCTTCATCTTCCTGTCGCCGCTGGTCGGGCTCGTCCTCGGCTTCGCGATCATGACCTCGATCATGTGGATCTTCCGCTGGATGCCACCGTCGCGCGTCGATCGCTGGTTTCGGAAGCTGCAGTTGGTGTCCGCCGCCTTTTTCAGCCTGAACCACGGCGCCAATGACGCGCAGAAGACGATGGGGATCATCGCCGGCGTGCTCTACGCTGCGCACTACATCGACAGCTTCTACATTCCGTTCTGGGTGGTGCTGGCGGCGCATGCCGCCATCGGTCTCGGCACGCTGGCCGGCGGCTGGCGCATCATCCACACGATGGGATCGAAGATCACGAAGCTGCAGCCGGTCGGTGGCTTTGCCGCGGAAACGAGCGCCGCCATTTCGATTCTGATCGCGACGCAGACCGGCGTTCCCGTCAGCACGACGCACGCCATCACCGGCGCGATTGTCGGCGTCGGCGCGGTCGCGCAGGCTGTCGGCGGTGCGCTGGGGCGTCGCCGGCCAGATCGTCTGGGCCTGGGTACTGACCATCCCCGCGGCGTTCGCCATTGCCGCCGTCACCTACACCCTGCTGAAATTCGCCGGCGCCAACTAGCTCGACCCACCGACGATCAACGCAGACTCTGAATCTCAGGAAGTGAGGATTTGAGAATATGAGGAGTTGTTTGAGGATCTGACGAACGCTCCCACCAAGCTCTGCGCACTCGGCGCTCTCTGCGTTGATCGTCGGGTCGCTAGGGCAAGGTGATGACGAAACGCGCGCCACCGCCGGGCCGGTTCTCGGCCCGCGCCGTGCCGCCGTGCAGTTCCACCAGGTGTTTGACGATCGCGAGCCCCAGACCGGTGCCGCCCGGATCGCGCGCACGGGATTTGTCCACCCGATAGAACCGCTCGAACACGCGCGCCAGATCGTCGGGTGGAATGCCGGGTCCTTCGTCCGAGACGCTGATCGCGCTCCGCGCGCCTTCGCGTCCGACGTCGATGCGAATGCTGGCCTGCTCGGGTGAGTAGGTGATGGCATTGGCCACCAGATTGCGCAACGCGTCGTGCAGCTTCGCCGCGTCGGCGCGCACGGTTTCCGCGCCCGGCGCGACCGCGACGTCGATGCGCTGGCTGCGCGCCTCGGCAGCCGGCGCGAGATCGGCGGCCACTGCCTGGGCAAGACCGCGCGCGTCGCAGGCGCTCAATTCCAGCGTTTCCTGACCGGCATCCAGTCGCGCCAGGCGCAGCAGATCCTTGACGAGCCGCTCCATCCGCTGGGTGTGCCGCGCGATGATGTCGAGGAAGCGGCGGCTCTCTTCAGGACTGGCGTCGCCATCGGAGAGGGCCTCGACGTAGCCGCGAATCGCGGTCAGCGGCGTCCGCAGCTCATGCGACACGTTCGCGACGAAGTCGCGGCGGATCTGATCGGCGCGGCGGAGATCGGTGATGTCGAGCAGCACCAGGATGACGCCGTGGATGGCCGCGCCCGCCGCCGGTGCGGCGCGCGCCATGATGGTGCGCGAAGGATCGCGTGGCGGCGACAGCTCGAGGGCGCCCGGCGTCCGGCCGACCAGCACCGACGCCACGAGCTCGGCGATCGCCGGCAGGCGAATGGTCTCGACATACGGCCGGCCTGCCGCGACCTCGTCGAGCTTCAGCATCTGCTTCGCCGCGTCGTTGACCAGCTGCAGTCGGGCATGGGCGTCCACGACGATCACGCCTTCGACCATACCCGCGAGAATCGCTTCCATCCGGGCGCGGTCGCGAGCCTGCGCTTCGAGGCGGCGTCCAACCTCCTGCACCGATTCGTTCAACGCTCGCGCCACCTCGCCGAGCTCGTCGTCGCCGAAGCCGAGGCGAGGCGGTTCGAGGTCGCCACGCTGGTAGCGCGCGGCGATGTCGGCGATGAGGTGCACCCGCCGGCCGATGCGCGCCGAAAAGATCCAGGCGATGAGGGCGCCGCCGAGCAGCGCCACGCCCAGCGCCGCCAGGGTGGCCGTCAGCACCGTGCTCAGCTGAGACTGGATCGTGGTGAGCGGCAGGGCGACGCGCACGAACGCGATCGGCTGTTCACGCACCGCGACCGCCACGTACAACATATCGATTTTGAGCGTGTCGCTGTAGCGACGGGCCTGACCGAGACCGGTCGAGCGTGCGGCGACGACCTCCGGGCGCTGGCCATGGTTTTCCATCAGCGCCACGGCGTCCACGGTTTCGGACGAGTCGCCGAGAACCCGGCCGTCGGCCGCAATGAGCGTGACCCGGGCGTCAAGCAGCTGACCGAGGCGATCGGCCTCCTCGTCGTACGCCGCGAGATCGCTCGCGCCGGCTGCCGGCGTCGCGGCCCGGCCCAGCAGGTCAGCGGCCAAGCGCGCCTCCGCCACCAGCGTGTTCTCGATTCGCGCGTTGGTCTGCCGGCGCATTGTGGTCGCGAACAGGAGACCAGCGACGGTCAGCGCCAGAATCGCGGCCGCCAGGGCGGCGAAGAAGAACTTCGTCTGGAAACTGGCCCGAGGCGTCATATCGTCTACGGCGCGGGATCGAGCAGCTTGTAGCCGAACTGCTTGACCGTGACCAGCGCTTCGCCGAGGATCGGCAGTTTTTCGCGCAGGCGGCGCACGTGGACGTCGACCGTCCGGGTGCCGCCGGTGTAGCGGTAGCCCCAGACGTCGGTCAGCAGGACGTCGCGCGACAAAACCCGCCCGCGATGCTGCAGCATGTACTCGAGCAGCAGGAATTCTTTCGCGGTCAGCGTCACGTCGCTCCCGGCGGATGACACCACGTGGCGTTCGGTATCGACCGCGATCGAGCCGTAGGCCAGCGTCTTGGACGAGGGTTTGGCGCCGCGATGAGCCCGGCGCAGCAGCGCCCGGACCCGCGCGACCAGTTCGTTCGGGCTGAACGGCTTGGCGAGATAGTCGTCTGCTCCGAGCTCGAGGCCGACGATCCGCTCTGATTCATCAGCCCGGGCGGTCAGCATGATGATCGGAATCGCCGCAGTCGATTCGTTGGCGCGCACCAGCCGGCATACTTCGAGACCGTCCAGCTGCGGCAGCATCAGGTCGAGGACGACCAGGTCTGGCGCCTTGACGCCGATCGCCTGCAGCGCGTCACGTCCGGACGAGACGGTTTCGGTGAGGTAGCCCGCTTTGTCGAGATAGCGGGCCACGAGGTGTGCAATGTCCGGATCGTCCTCGACGACCAGGATGCGCGTGGCCATGTCCTGTCATTCTAGCCTCTAGTTCCAGGCCCGCAGGCCCGGTACAATGTGGTGCATGCGAACTCTCATGATCGGTGCGCTCCTCGCGCAGCTGTCCAACGCCCCGACGCGCCCGTCGCACGCTATCGTCACCGTGCCGCCGGCAACCGTCACGGGCGCGCCCGGCTCAAAAGTGTCGCTGCTGGTCGACGTCACGCCGAAGGCGGGTGTGCATGTGTACGCTCCCGGGTCGGACGACTACATCGCGGTCGCCATCAAGCTGAACCCGCTGCCGACGATGACGCCGGGAAAAATCCAATACCCGAAATCCACGATCATGACCTTCGCCGACGAGAAGGTGGCGGTGTTCGCGAGCGCGTTCCAGCTGACCCAGGACATCACGCTCGAGAAATCCGTGAAGCCCGGCGACACCATCGTGGTTGCTGGAAAGGTGACCTATCAGGCGTGCGACGACCGCGTCTGCTACCCACCGGAATCGGCGCCGGTCTCGTGGACGGTCAACGTTAAATGAAGTGAGAAGTGTGAAGTTTGAAGTTGAGGAAAACTTCTGAAATCAATCTGCAATCTGAAATCAGCAATCTGAAATTTCAGAGCACCTTGTGGAGCAGCGGATAGCCCCACCAGACGCCGAGCGCCGTCGACACGCAGCCGACCACCAGCGAGATTCCGCGCAGCAGGCCCTGGCGCCTGCTCAATTGCGCGAGCGGCCAGCCGAGCAAGCCTGACAGAGCGGCCATTCCGACCGTCGATCCCAGCCCGAACACCGCCATGTACGTGAGCCGCGCCGTCATCGACGGCAGCGTCGTCAGCACGAGCGCGGTCAGGGCACCGCTGCCGGCCAGGCCGTGAATCGCGCCGACCAGCAACGGACGACGGGCCAGCGTCCATGCGCCGATGTGCACATGGGCGGGAGCACCTTCGTGGATGTGATGCCGATGACCGTGATGGTGCGCATGGACTGGACCCTCGGGGCCCTGGCTCGCCGCGAGATAGATGGCGCGCACGCCGAGTCCAATCAGCATCAATGCAACCAGGAACTCGAACGTGTCTGCGAGTCGCGGCGGCATGTCGGCGCGCAACACCACCAGGACGATGCCGACGACGAGAAGCGAGAAGGTGTGGCCGAGGCCCCAGCAGGCGCCGAGCAGCGCTGCCTTGAACTTGCTCCGCTCACCGGCGACCAGCGTCGTCACCGCGGCGAGATGATCCGGTTCGAGGGCGTGACGCATCCCGAGCAGTGAGCCGAGACCGGAACTGGTCAACACTTCGAGGACGGGCATGATGTGGGCGCCCGGTCATTCTATCCCACTGACGTAGAATCATTGGTCATGGCGCCGCTCAATAAATTCAGTTCCAGGATTACGCAGCCCAAGTCGCAAGGGGCTTCGCAGGCGATGTTGTACGCGACCGGCATGGCCGACGCCGACATGGACAAGCCGCAGGTCGGCATCGCCAGCGTCTGGTACGAAGGTAACCCGTGCAACATGCACCTGCTGACGCTGGCGGAGCGAGTGAAAGAGGGCGTCGTCGCCGCCGGCATGGTCGGCATGCGATTCAACACCATCGGTGTCAGCGACGGTATCTCGATGGGCACCGACGGTATGAGCTTCTCGCTGCAGTCGCGCGATCTGATCGCCGATTCGATCGAGACGGTGATGGGCGGGCAGTGGTACGACGCCAACATCTCACTGCCCGGCTGCGACAAGAACATGCCGGGCTGCCTGATCGCGATGGGGCGGCTGAATCGGCCGTCCCTGATGGTCTACGGCGGCACGATTCGCGCCGGTCACGGCGACGGTGACCACAAGCTCGACGTGATTTCGGCGTTTCAGAGTTACGGACAGTTTCTCGCGGGTGCGATCACCGAGCCGCAACGGAAAGAAATCCTGCGCCATTCGTGTCCCGGGGCTGGCGCGTGCGGTGGGATGTACACCGCCAATACGATGGCCGCGGCGATCGAAGCGCTCGGCATGAGCCTGCCGTACAGTTCGTCAACGCCGGCCGAGGATCCGAAGAAGCTCGCTGAATGCCTGGCGGCCGGTCCAGCGGTGCTGCGCCTGCTCGAACTGGATCTGAAACCGCGCGACATCATGACCCGGGCCGCCTTCGAGAACGCGATGGTGCTGGTCACGGTGCTGGGCGGATCGACTAACGCAGTGCTGCACCTGATTGCGATGGCGCGATCGGTCGGCGTGCCGCTGACCATCGACGATTTCCAGGCGGTCAGCAACCGCGTGCCGATGCTCGCCGACTTCAAGCCGAGCGGATCGTTCGTGATGGAAGACCTCCACACCGTCGGCGGCATTCCGGCCGTGCTGAAGATGCTGCTCGAGGCCGGTCTCGTCGACGGATCGTGCATGACCGTCACCGGCCGGACGCTTGGCGACAATCTCGAGGAGCTACCCGGTCTGACGGCAGGGCAGGCGATCATCCGGCCGTTGTCGAATCCGATCAAGAAGACCGGGCATATTCAGATCCTCAAGGGCAATCTGGCTCCCGAAGGGTCGGTGGCGAAAATCACCGGCAAGGAAGGCCTGGTGTTTTCCGGCCCGGCGCGCGTCTACGACTCGGAAGAAGACATGCTCCACGCGCTCGAGCGGAAGGAAATCAGCAAAGGTGACGTGATCGTGATCCGTTACGAAGGGCCGAAGGGCGGACCCGGCATGCCGGAAATGCTGACGCCGACCTCGGCGGTGATGGGCGCCGGTCTCGGCACCTCGGTCGCCCTGCTGACCGACGGCCGCTTTTCCGGAGGCTCGCACGGTTTCATCGTCGGTCACATCACACCGGAGGCGCAGGAAGGCGGGCCGATCGCGCTCGTGCAGTCCGGCGACCACATCACGATCGATGCGGAACGGAACGCCATCACCGTGGATGTGTCGGACAAGGAACTGGCGCGCCGCCGCGCCGGTTGGAAGATGCCGCCCTTCAAAGCCGAGCGAGGCACGCTGGCGAAATATATCCGGCTGGTGAAGAACGCCAGCACCGGCTGCGTGACCGACGAGGCCTGACTGGGCAGATAGGGCTGATGGGCCGGGTAGAAAGGTGGGTCAAGTGGGCCGGATGGGAGGTGGCGCGGGGCTTTCAGCCCCGCGGACGCGGCCCTGAAAGGGCCACGCTACATCTCTGTCCTGCTCGTCGAATTAGCGCGGCGGGTTGACCACCACGTACGTCACCGACGGCCCCGAGAATTGCGGCTGGTACCACGTCGAGCCGCACTGCTGATAGCTGATCCCGTTCATCGCGACGACCGTGCATGCGGGCGGCAGCGTGGTGACCATCGAGCCGATCACGGCCGCGGTGACCATTGCCGTCGCGGTGACCGCCGCGGCGGCCGCGACCGGGTGATAGCAGCAGCCGCCGCCGTAGTAGCCACCGCCGTAGTAGCCGCCGTGGACGTTGACGTCCACATTGCGGTTGACGTTCACGTTCTGATTGACGTTGACGTTGCGGTTCACGTTGACGTTCTGGTTGACGTTCGTATTCCGGTTCACGTTGGTGTTTCGGTTCGCGTTCTGGTTGACGCTGGTGCGCGCACCACCGCCGCCCCCACCCCCGCCGCCGCGCCGCTGCGCCAGCAGACCCGTCGAGGTGGCGGCGAGCGCCGCGGTGACCATCAGTGCCGCGGCCGACTGAAGACGGGTGGGGTTCATCATGTTGTTCCTGTCGGCCCTAACGTTTGACTTCGGCGAGCACGATCTTATGCGCCTCGGGTGGCGGGTCGAAGACGAACGCTTCCTGGTTGAACGAGGGCGCCAGGTTCCACGTCATGATCGACGTGTACTGCGGCCGCGCTTCATCGTCGGTCGTGGTCAGCACCAGCTTGCGCGGTAATGGAAAATCGCCGGCCTGGAGCCACAATTCCCAGTCCAGCCCGTCCTGCCGGAACGCATAGTGCTCGCAGCTGGTACCGAGCACCTGGCTGGGACCGACGTCGATGGCCGTCTTGAGCGCGTCCGGTTTGGACTTGTCGGTGCCCCAGTAGAAGAGATCGGTGAGGGGCACCTCGATGTCGTACTTGTTCGACAGGGTGTCGGCCAGTTCGCCGAGGCTGGCGGGCGCCGGCACCGTGGCGTAGTAGTTGACCAGACGGGCCCACATCGAAAAGTTCTTGCCATCATAGAAGAACATCCGGTGCCGATCGTCCGTGGAGATTTCGGCGCGCATGCGATTGGGCCGTTCGATCAGCAGATCGACGGTGCCGCCGGTCGAAACCTTCTGGCCGTTCTCCAGCACCTGCTCCGTGCTGGTGGTGGCCTGGACCTGGAACGCCTTGAGCGTTCGCATGTACACGCCCATCTTGTCGAGCGCCGCCACGGCGCCCTTGTCAATCGCGGGCGTGTTCACCGCCGGCTGTTGGCTGTGGCCGACGATGGGCGTGCCGAGAATGGCGGCGGTGAGCAGAGCCGCCAGTGAGAAGATTGATTTCATGAGGCTCCCAGGATCTTCACGGTGGCCGGGCAACTTCGATCGACAGTAAGACACGCGCTGTGGACGGACTATGCGTTTTCGGCACCCGAACTCAGCCGTGGCCCGGTGCAGTGGATCGGTATATCCTGAGACCTCGTCTGGTGGTGGAGTCCACCTAACTGCCGCTCCGGCTGGACGGCCAATGACTCCTACGGAATGCCGTAGGAGTCTCCTTCGGTTGCTCCAGCATCAATCCAGCCTTCAACGGAGTACTGATGATCTGGCTTGCAGTCGGCGCCGGCGGCGCCATCGGATCGATGGCGCGCCACGGCGTGAACATGTTCTTCGCGCACGTGCTCGAGCGCTCGTCGCCGTATGCGACGGCGGCGATCAATCTCGTCGGGTCTCTTGTCATCGGCCTGCTGGCGGCGCTTGTCGCGACGGGAAAAGTGTACATGTCAACGGAACTGCGGACGTTCCTGTTTGTCGGCATCCTCGGCGGGTTCACGACCTTCTCGAGTTACATGCTCGATACGTTCACGCTCGGGCATGGCGGTGACCATGCCACGGCGTTCTGGAACGTGGCAGTTCAGACCGCGTGCGGCCTCGTCGCGGTGTGGGGCGGCTACCGAATCGGTCTTGCAGTGTGAGAATGGCGACGGCCGGGCGGGTTACGAGTCGAGCACGCCGTGGTTGCGCGTCAGGAAATACAGCGCCACCGCCACCAGCAGCGCCCCGTTGATGCCGATGACCATCGGCGCCCCGATGAACGTCGCGGCATAGCCGCTGACCAGGCTGCCGAGCGGCATGCCGCCGCGGAACGCCAGCATGTAGATGCTCATGACGCGGCCGCGCATCTCGTTCGGTGCGGTCATCTGCACCAGCGAGGTCACCGTCGAGAACACCACCATCAGCGCCGCGCCGGTGAGAAACAGCAGGATGTCGCTGATCCAGAGCGTCCGCGACAACGCGAAGGCGATGATCAGCACGCCGTACGACCGCCTGCACGATCAGCGCGATCCAGCCCATCTTCGGGAACTTACCCAGCCACGCCACGATCAGCGCGCCGAGAATCGAGCCCGCGCCCGAGAACGCCATCAGGTGGCTGTAGGTGTCGGCGCCTTCGTGAAACACCTTCTGCGCGAAGATCGGCAGGAACGTCAGCAGCGCGAAGCCGAGGAAGGTGGTCGCCGCCGCGAGCACGATCAGCGCCGCGAGGCTGGTGTGGTGCTTGACGTAGGACAGCCCGAGCTTGAGCTCGTCGCCCATCCGCCCCGACGTCGCCGGCGGGATGTGTTTGACCCGCAGCATCATCAGCGTGTTGATGACGACCACGAACGACAGCGAGTTGAGCAGGAAGCAGGCATTCATCGCCTGCGGTTCGCTGTAACCCCACCTGCGGAACGCCGCCAGCGTGACGCCGAAGGCGAGCGGCCCGAGTACGCGTGCGACGTTGAACTGAATCGAGTTCAGTGCCACGGCGTTGGGCAGATCTTTTTTGTCGACGAGCGACGGGATTAGCGACTGATACGCCGGTCCGCCGAACGACTGCGCACAGCCGGTGACGAACGAGAGTGCGAGGACGTGCCAGATCTCGACGACCTGCAGATACATCAGCAGCGCCAGCGTCGCCGACGTCGCCATCTGGACGCACTGCGACACCAGCAGCGTGCGCCGGCGATCGTAACGGTCGGCGAAGACGCCGCCGATGAGCGAGAAGAGGATGATCGGCAGCTGCTGGAGGAACGCGTCGAGCCCGAGGAAGAACGGCGATGAGTTCGTCAAGGAGACGATCAGCCAGTTCTGCGCGACGATCTGCATCCAGGTGCCGATGCTCGACGTACAGGCACCGATCCACTGCACGCGAAAGTCGCGATACGTGAACGCCACCAGCGTTCGCCGCAGCGTCCGGGCGCCGACTGGGGGAGCTACCGCCTCGGGTGAGCCGGGGGTCGTGACTTGAGTTGTGGTGACAGGTTCGGCCAAGAAGTCTGCCTCAATTTACATCACTTGATCGTCCCGAGGGCCTGCGTTATAGTGCTGGCGGCAAGGCGAAAGTAAAGCGAAACATTATGGCTCTTCCACGCGAACACTTCGAATCGCTCCTGCGGGCTCGCCAGCTCGACCGGACATTGACCACGGCATTGCCGGCAGCCGACACCCGTGACGAGTCCGCTCTGGCTCCCTCCAGTCTTAGTGTCTTGGACGCACGTCTGGGCGGAGGGTTTCCTCGCGGACAACTGTCCGAGATTGTGGGCACCCGATCGTCGGGGCGCGCCAGCCTCGTGCTCCGGATGCTGGCGGCTGCGACCGCGCGCGGCGAGCTGACCGCGCTCGTCGATGCGGTGGACATGCTCGATGTCGAGTCGGCGTCGGCGGGCGGAATCGACCTGACCCGGCTGCTCTGGGTCCGCGGGCATATGGTCGTGCATCCCGGACCGTGCCGCGATCTCAACCAGCGCGCGCTCGAGCAGGCGATCCGCGCGCTCACGCTCGTGCTGCAGGCCGGAAACTTCGGCCTGGTCGTGTTCGACGTCGGCGAAGCTCCGGCCGACGCCATCCGCCGGCTGCCGTTCACGACCTGGCTGCGGCTGCAGCGCATGGTCGAAGGCAGCCAGACGGCGTGCGTGCTGGTCGGCGGCGAAGCCATGGCGCGCAGTTCGGCAGGGCTCACGCTGAAGCTCACGCAGGAGACAGGAAGCCGGTTCGGCCATTCCTGGTTCGATGGCATCGATGCAGAGGCGCGCATCGTGCGAGCGCGTGCCCGGGAGCGGGAAGATGTACGCGTGTCTGTATCGACCACCTGCGCCTGAGGCGCACGACGATCCACGCGGAACCCGCGAAACTGGCAGAGAAGAACCGGCTGGACAATCTTCTGCGAGTTCTGCGTTGGATGTTGTGATCGCCATCGCGCAGGAATTCTCGCCGCGCTACGAATGCCACGGCGGCGATCTGGTGACGATCGACGTCAGCGGACTGGGACGCCTGCTCGGCCCGCCGCGGACCATCGGCGAGGAACTGCGCCGCGAAGCGGCCGCACGCGGTGTCCGCGCGCACGTCGCCGTCGCCGGCACGCAGATGGCCGCACACCTGCTCGCGCTGAGTCATCCAGGGCTCACCGTCATCGCACCGGCGGAAGAAGCGGCCGCGCTCGCCTCCATCCCGATCGGGATCCTGGTGAAGTGCCACGACACTGGAACGCAGAGCTCGCCGAGTCCGCAGAGAAAACCTGCGCGGGGAAAAGCAGCCCCGAGTCCCCAGCTCCCAGGCCCGGCTGAACATTCAGCGGATTCTGCGATCGCTACGTTCAGAAAATGGGGGGTGAAAACCCTCGGAGAATTAGCGGCGTTACCGCCGGCCGATCTCGTGTCGCGGATGGGACGCCCGGCGCTGGCCTGGCAGGCGATGGCGCGCGGCGAAGACCGGCGTCCGCTCGTGCCGATGCTCGAGGACGAGCGCTTCGAATCGTCGCTCGATCTGGAGTGGCCGATCGAGGGCCTCGAGCCGTTGTCGTTCGTCCTGACGCGGTTACTCGAGCCGCTGTCCACCCGGCTCGAGCGGCGCGATCGCGGTGCGGCGGTCCTGCACGTGATCCTGCGGCTCGTCGTTCCGGGGCCGGAGCCCGGCGAGATCCACGCGCGCCGGCTCGAACTGCCGACGCCGTTGCGCGACGTGCGCACGCTGCGGACGCTGGCGCTGCTCGATCTCGAGTCGCATCCGCCGGCCGCGGCGATCGATCGCGTCACCGTGGTGATCGATCCGACGCCGGGCCGCGTGCTGCAGCACACGCTGTTCACGCGCGCGCATCCCACGCCCGAACAGCTGTCCACGCTGCTGGCACGCCTGGGTGCGGTCATGGGGCAGGACCGCATCGGCGCTCCGGCCACGGTCGATTCCTATCGCCCCGGCGCGTTCGCGATGACGCCGTTCGCCATCGAGCACCACGATCAACGCAGAACCCGCGGAACTCGCAGTGAAAATATTCTCGGTGAAGAAATTTGTGAAGAGGACTCTGCGGTCTCTGCGAACTCTGCGTCGACTGCCGGGTCAGCAAAGCCATCAGCCATCAGCCATCAGCCATTGACATCTGCTCTCCGCCGCTGCCGTCAGCCTGTCCCGGCGCGTGTCGCGGTGAGCGACGGCCGACCCGTGCGTGTCACCACCGATCGCCGCGAATTCACCGGCGGCGCGGTCCTGCACTGCGCCGGCCCGTGGCGCACGTCGGGGGAGTGGTGGGCTGGCCGGGAAGTCTCAAGTGAGAAGTTGGAAGTAAGAAGTGAGAAGTCTCAAGTGAGAAGTCAGAACTCTGAGCGTTCCGTACTTTCGACTTCACACTTCACACTTCACACTTCCGAATGGGACCGTGACGAGTGGGACGTGGCGCTGGGCGACGGCGCTGTCTACAGAATTTTCCAGGAGCGCGCGCGCGGTGCGTGGTTCATCGACGCGATCGTGGACTGACGGAAATGCAAATTGCTGATTGCAAATTGCTGATTGCTGTTTGAAAAAGGAGTGCGCGTATGACGATTGCCGAATTGCTGTTGCCCGAAGTCGATCAGGAGCTGGCCGTCACCCGGCGTGTGCTCGAGCGCGTCCCCGACGACAAACTCGCCTGGAAGCCGCACGACAAGTCCTGGACCATGGCCCATCTTGCCAGCCATGTCGTCACACTGCTCCAGTGGAGCGAGGCGACGATGAACCAGACCGAGTTCGATATGGCGATCGTGCCGCCCGATCAGATGAACCGGGTGGCTGCGTCGCGCGCGCAGTTGCTGGAATGGTTCGACACCCACGTCGTCGCGCTGCGCAAGGCGCTCGATCGCAGCGACGCCGACTATGCCGTGAACTGGTCGCTGAAGCACGGCAGCCAGGTGTTCTTCACCCTGCCGCGCTACACCTGCATCCGCAGCTACGTTCTGAATCACCACGTGCATCACCGCGCGCAGCTCAGTGTCTATCTGCGCCTCACGGGTGTTCCCGTCCCGGCGATGTACGGCCCCTCGGCCGACGAGCAGCAGTGATAATTCTGAAATCTGAAATTTTTCCGTCCGAGTCACGTCGTGTACGTCGAACTGCACACCGCCTCCGCCTTCAGCTTCCTGCAGGGCGCGTCGCTTCCCGAGGCGCTCGTCGAGCGCGCTGCCGAGCTCGGCTACTCCGCGGTCGCGCTGCTCGATCGCGATGGCGTGTACGGCGCGCCGCGGTTTCACAAAGCCGCGCTCGCCGCCCGCATCAAGCCCATCATCGGGGCTGAACTCACCTTTGCGGAAGTGAGAAGTGAGAAGTCTGAAGTAAAAAATACTTCTCACTTCAAGCTTCAAACTTCAAAATTTGTCCTGCCTGTCCTCTGTGAAAGCGCGGACGGCTACCGCAACCTGTGCCGGCTGATTACCCGCATGAAGCTGCGCGCGCCCAAGGGCGAAGGCGCGCTGACGCTCGACGATCTGTTCGGCTGCACTGCTGGTCTCGTGGCGCTGGCCGGGCGCATCGTGCTCGACGGCCGCCGGCATGGCGTCGGCGGCCTGCTCGATCGACTGGTCGGCCTGTTCGGCCGCGGCAATGTCTACGTCGAGCTGCAGCGGCATTTCCGTCGAGACGATGCCCGCGATACCGAGGCGCTGGTCCAGCTCGCGGAGGCATTTCGGGTGCCGACCCTGGCGACCAACGGCGTCCGGTTCGCCACCCCCGCGTCGCGTCCGCTGTTCGACGTGCTCACCTGCATCCATCACCGCACCGATCTGGTCACGGCAGGACGCCGGCTGGCGCCGAATGCCGAGCGCTATCTGAAACCACCGGCCGACATGGCGGCGGTGTTCCGCGATCATCCCGACGCGGTGGCGCGCACCAGCGAACTGGCCGACCGCCTCCAGTACACGATGGCCGATCTCGGCTATCGCTTTCCTGATTACCCGGTGCCGCCCGGCGAAACGCAGAGCTCGTTTCTTCGCCAGATGGCCGACGCCGGAGCGCGGCAGCGCTACCAGCCGTACCACGATCGTGCGCGCGCGCAGGTCGAGCGTGAACTCGATCTGATCGAGAAGCTCCAGCTCGCCGGCTATTTCCTCATCGTCTGGGACATCGTCAATTTCTGCCGTCAGCACGACATCCTCGTGCAGGGACGCGGGTCTGCGGCCAACAGCGCGGTCTGCTACAGCCTCGGCATTACGGCAGTCGATCCGGTCGGGATGGAGTTGCTGTTCGAGCGTTTCCTCTCCGAGGAGCGCGGCGAATGGCCCGACATCGATCTGGATCTGCCGAGCGGCGACCGGCGCGAGCAGGTGATTCAGTACGTCTACGAGAAATACGGCCGGCTCGGCGCGGCGATGACGGCGAACGTGATCACGTATCGCGGGCGCAGCGCGGCGCGCGAAGTGGGTAAGGCGCTCGGCTTCGATCCGCTGCAGGTCGATCGGCTCGCGAAGGTGATGAACCACTTCGAGTTCAAGGATCCCGGCGATTCGCTGCCGCGTCAGATGTCCGCCGTCGGTCTCGACCTCAACGCCGATCGCGTGCGCACGTTCGCCCGGCTCTGGCACGAGATGCAGGATCTGCCGCGCCACCTCGGTCAGCATTCGGGCGGCATGGTGATCTGCCAGGGTCAGCTCGACGCCTGTGTCCCGCTCGAAAACGCCAGCATGCCCGGCCGCGTCGTCGTGCAGTGGGACAAGGACGATTGCGCCGACATGGGCATCGTGAAAGTGGACCTGCTCGGCCTCGGGATGATGGCGGTGCTGCAGGATTCGCTCACGCTCGTGAATGGAGAAACAACGACGATCAACGCAGAAACCGCAGAACACGCAGAGCTTGCCGAGGGGGCGAATTCTTTTGAGAAGAATTTCTCTGCGCACTCTGCGATCTCTGCGTTCAACGTTCGTGACACGCCTCATCGTCGTCTCATCGTCGACCTTGCGCATCTGCCGCAGGACGAGGCCGTCTACAAGATGCTCTGCGAGGCCGACACCATCGGGGTATTTCAGGTCGAATCGCGGGCGCAGATGGCGACGCTGCCGCGCCTGAAGCCGACGCACTTCTACGATCTGGTGGTCGAAGTGGCGATCATCCGTCCGGGGCCGATCGTCGGCCAGATGGTGCATCCGTATCTGAACCGCCGCGCCGGACGGGAACCGGTGCAGTATCGCGCATCCGTCGCTCGAGCCGATCCTCAAGCGGACGCTCGGCGTGCCGTTGTTTCAGGAGCAGTTGCTGCGCATCGCGATGGTCGCGGCCGGCTTCACCGGCGGGCAGGCGGAGGATTTGCGCCGCGCGATGGGCTTCAAGCGATCCGAGCAGCGGATGAAGCAGATCGAAGTGCAGCTGCGCGAGGGGATGGCGCGCAACGGCATCACCGGCGAGGCGGCGGAGCAGATCATCACGTCGATCGCCTCGTTCGCGTTGTACGGGTTTCCTGAGTCGCATGCCGCCAGCTTCGCGCTGCTGGCCTACGCCAGTGCGTATCTCAAGGTGCACTTTCCATCGGCGTTCTATACGGCGCTCCTCAACAACCAGCCGATGGGGTTCTACCATCCCTCCACGCTGGTGAAGGACGCGCAGCGGCGCGGCGTCCGGTTTCATCCGATCGACGTGCAGGTGTCCGAGTGGGATTGCACGGTCGAGGCCGACGGCGCGATTCGCCTCGGTCTGCGTTACGTGAACAACCTGCGCGAGCAGGCGGGAAGGGCAGTAGCCAGCCGGCAGTCATCAGTCATCAGTCATCAGTCGACAGGTAGCGCGACCCTTTCAGGGTCGCGTCGCGGGCTTGAAAGGCCCGCGCTACAGCACGTCTGCCCCAAGTGCGGCTGTGACGATCCGTCGATGCTCGAGTGCGTGGACGAGCGGCGGTCGTTCTGCAACAACTGCTCGCACGACTGGACGCCGCGTCATCGTGCGCCGCGATTCCGTTCGCTCGACGAGCTGGTCGCCTGCGGCGGACTGCGCCGCGACGAGGTCGATCACGCTCGCCGACATCGGTGCGTTGAACGCGTTTGGCTACGATCGACGCTCGGCGCTGTGGCAGGCCGAGCGCGCGATCCGGCCGTCAGGCGAACTGTTCGAGGACACGAGCCGGTCCACGAGCATCAACGCAGAGCACGCAGAGCTCGCAGAAAATATTTTCATTGAAGAACTTTCAGAGCATCTCTTTGAGCCAAAGCCCTCTGCGGACTCTGCGATCTCTGCGTTCAACGTGAACCCCCAGCCCCCAGCCCCCAGCCCCGAGGATGATTCCCCGTGTCCGCTGAAGCCGATGACCGAGTCCGAGCGGCTGGTCGCCGACTACGCGGGAACGGGGCTGACGGTCGGCCGTCATCCGATGGCGCTGCGCCGCGACGAGCTGGCGATGCGCGGCATCCTGCGCGCCACAGACCTCCGTCACGCGCGCCAGGGGCGCCGCGTCCGAGTCGCCGGCATGGTGATCACGCGTCAGCGCCCAGGCACCGCCAAAGGGTTCGTGTTTCTCACGCTCGAGGACGAAACCGGCGTCGCCAACATCATCGTCCGCCCCGATCTCTTCGACCGCGATCGCCTGGTCATCGTCGAGGAGCCGTTCCTGATCGTGGACGGCGTGCTGCAGAACCAGGACGGCGTCACCTCGGTGCGCGCCGAACAGGTGCAGCGGATGCAGGGCGAGTCGGTCGATTTCAACGCCCACGATTTTTATTGAGCGACCGGGCGCATCACCATGTTGCCGGCCCTTCGAGGGGCCGCCTCCGCGGGGCTGAAAGCCCCGCGCCACGAAGCATGCCTCGCGCCACACAGGATGTCCTGCGCCGTAAAGCGTACCCCGCGCATCGCCACGTGGCGCGGCCCTTTCAGGGCCGCGTCCGCGGCTGAAGCCAGGCGCTACACTTCAACAACACGCGTAGCGCGAGGCTCGAGCCGAGCGTTCTCCGGAGGATGAAATGCACCCAAGACAGATCGTCGGTGTGTTGGTCAGTGTCCTGATAGTCGGCAGCGTGGCGATGCTCGCCGCGCCGGAACAAACGCAACAGCCCGGCCAGATGACGCAGGCTCGTGTGCTGGTCCTGAATCGCGGACGGAGCGAGGCCGTGCCGGTCGAGCTGCGCGACGCCAATCTCGACACCCCGCTCCGCGTGCGGATCATGAACGGCGAAAATCCCCTGCAGCCGCTCGCCGTTCGTCTGTTGCCGCCGACCTGGGACTACAAGGTGGTGCCGATCGCGGCCGGCGACGACATGGCTGACGCGCTTCGCACCGAGGGCTCGAACGGATGGGAGACGACCGGCATCACCTACGCCGACAGTCGCGGCGCCACCGTGATCCTGCTCAAGCGGCCCCGGTAACTACCGCAACGTGACCTGGGTCACGCCGCCGTGGACTTCGATGTTCTGCGTCAACCGTCGTCCGCCGGCGTATACCGTCACCGTCCACGCGCCCGCGGGCACATCGGCAAACGCGAAACTGCCGTCGGTTCCCGCGAGCACCGCAAACGGCGACGACCACGCAAAGATCGACGCCGACATCTCGGTGTGGATGTCACAGCCGACGTGATAAAAGCCGTCGCGATCGAACGAGTACTGGTACGAACCGTCGGTTGGGATGGCGACGTTGAAAGCCGGCGTCTTCGTCTCTTCGTGCGTGATGTGGACGTTGTGGAGCGTATCGTCGCTGTTGTGGAACTCGACCGGCTGGCCGGTGCGCACCAGCAACAGCTCGGGGATGAACGTCACCTGCACCTGATCCATCATCGCCTTGTCGGTCGATGGCGGAAACGTTCGAGGCGTCTTCGATTCGAGTACGACGACGGTCGTCGCGTTGACGCCGCCGTCGATTCGTCCACTCACCGTCCCCGCGTCTGACGCCGCGAGCGGCGCCTGCACGGTCGTTTCAGCAGGTGGGGCTGACGGTGGCGGCGCCGCCGGCTTCGAACACGCGACGGCCGCGCCCAACCAACCAGCGACCAGCAGTCGCTTCACGCTCCGGCTTTGGCTTTCGCGCTGTCGTAGCTCTCGCCGTAAATCGCCGGTACCTTCGATCCCATCGGCCGCAGGTACATCGACAGCTGGCCGCGGTGGTGAATCGAGTGGTTCAGGCCGATCTGCAGGAACATCACCGCCGGCGATTTGAACAACCCGCGGAAATCCACCGACGTCAACAGCACATCAGTCGGCGCCGACGCGATCATGGCGTGATCGCCGGCCGCCGTGTCGGCGTACCATCGCGCCACCGCCGCGGCATCGGTCACCTCTGCTGGACGCGGCAGCGGCGTCAGGTCGAACCGGCCGGTCACTGCGCACTGCATGAACTTGTGCTCGGCGGCGACGATGTGCCAGGCGAGGTCGAGCGCGGTCTTGCCGATGTCATCGATCCGGAAGTTGCCCTTGTCGGGGAGCACGGCCTCGATCACCCGTTGCGTGACCGGCTGTTCCGACTTCGCGCTCCGAAGAAACGCGTCGCGAAGGATGGTCGCCTGTTCCGGTTGCAGTGGGGACATGTTTCGGATTGTACTCAGATCCCCAACATGTCGTGGACGATAGCGCCGGCTGACGCCGGTGTCAGACTCGATAAGTACCTCGCCGGCGAAGGGCGCGCCGGTTCGCGTGCCAAGGCTGCGGATGCGCTGACTCGCGGCAAGGTGTTCCTCAACGAGCGCGAAGCCAGCCTGAAGGATGCCGCACGGCCGCTCGTCGCCGGTGACGTCGTCCGTCTCTGGATCGATCGGCCGGGCAGCGCGAAGAAGCGGTCGACCGCCGCGGAAGATCGCGAGCTGCCGATTCTGTTCGAAGACGATGCGCTGATCGTCCTGAACAAGCCGCCAGGACTGCTGGCGGTGCCGCTGCCGCTGGCCAGGCGCTACGATGCGCCGTCGGTCTACGAACAGCTGCAGGGTTATCTTCGCCGCCGCGGGCGTCGCAAGCCCTTCGTAGTCCACCGCATCGATCGCGACACCTCAGGGCTCGTGGTGTTCAGCAAAAGTGAGGCGGCGCAGCTGACGCTGAAAGAGCAGTTCAAGCGGCGCGAGCCCGAGCGCGTCTACCAGGCGATTGTCTACGGCCATCCCTCGCCAGCGGCGGGGGAATGGCGCGATCATCTCGTGTGGGACCTCAAGGCGCTCATTCAGAAGGAGACGACCGCGCGTGATCCCCGCGCGAAGGAGGCGATCTGCCGCTATCGCGTCACCGAGAAGATGGCGGCGACGTCGCTGATCGAAGTCAGTCTGGTCACCGGCAAACGCAATCAGATCAGGATCCAGGCGCGGCTGCGCGGACACACACTCGTCGGCGAAACCCGCTATACCTACGGTCCTGACGCGCTCCGGCCGATCGAGTTTCCACGCCAGGCGCTGCACGCCGCCCGCCTGGTCTTTCGTCACCCCGACGATGACCGTGAGATGCGGTTCGAAGCACCGATGCCCGACGACATGAAGGCGTTGTTGGCGAGTCTGCGGCGACGATGAGTGGGACGGCCTGAAGGGCCGGTCCCCTACAGATTCACGACTCGCGACTACCGACTCGCGACTCCCGACTCATTCTTATAGACCACCCCGCCCTTCATCACGAATGCGACGCGCGTGACGGCGGTGATATCGGTCGATGGGTCGCCGACCACGGCGATGAGGTCCGCTTCGTAGCCCGGCGCCAGCGTGCCGATGGTGTTCTCGAGCCGCAGCGACTTCGCCGACACCGACGTCGCCGAGATGATCGCGTCCATCGGTTTCTGATTGCCCTGACGCACGCGCTCGACCAGTTCGTCGGCGTTGTGTCCATGCGCGCCCGCGACGGCGTCGGTGCCGAGCACCAGCTTCAGGTTCGGCGTCGCCACCGCTTTCTTGATCATCGCGGCGTTGATCCCCAACCCTTTCTCCATGTATGCAAAGCCCTCGTCGTTGTAGTTGCCGATGCCGTTGTACCGGTCGCGGTTCTTCAGGTAGTTCTGCAGCACGACGCCGACGTTCGGATCGAAGTAGACGCCCTTGTCCGCCATCAGCTTCAGCACATCGTCGGTCGCGAACACGCCGTGCTCGATCTGAAGGCAGCCGGCATTGACTGAGGCGCGAATCGATTCCGGGCTGTGCGCGTGGACCATCGTTCGCATGCCCTGGGCGTTCGCTTCGCCGCAGACCGCCTGCAACTGCTCGTCGGTCATGGTCTGCTTGCCGCCGTCCCGGATGCTGGCTGACGCGAAGATCTTGATCACGTCCGCGCCGTCAGCCTTGAGCTGACGGACTTTCTCGCGAATTTCGGCCGGCGTGCCGCTGCGCTCGTTCAACTGACGAATCGAGGTGAGGACACGCGGGCCGGGAAAAATGCCACGGGCGATCGCCGCGCGGAGCTCCACGTCGTTCGGCTGTCCAGGACTTTGGATCGTGGTGAAGCCGGCGCGCAGCGTCAGGTACGCGTTCTCGGCGCTATAAAGAATTTCTTGCGCGGGAGTGCCGGGCGTCGCGGCGTAGCGGCCGCTCGAGTCGAAGTGCCATCCGAGGTGCGAGTGGACATCGATCATGCCGGGCATGATCGTCAATTGTCCAAGATTGTATGTTGCGTTCGCCGCGGTGCCGGTTTCGATCGCCGTGATCCTGGATCCCTGGACGACGACCGTCGCGTTCCGGATCATCCGGCCGGTGCCGTCGATCAATGCGGCCGCGTGAATACGGATCGGCGCCGGTTGCGCCATCAACGACGGCGCGGCCACCAGCAAGACAAACAAAGCCGCTTTCAGTTTCATGGCGGGCATTATAATCGTCGCGCTCCGTCGCCTTGACTTCGCTCGCGTAAACGGCTGGGTCGCTGCCGCCGTAGTGCAGTTGCAGTTGGCGACGATTGGAGGACCTGTGTTTGCGGCGTTGATTCTGGCCCTGGCCACCACCCTTTCCGGTGTCGTACACGACTCGAGCGGCGGCGTTGTTTCGGGCGCCGCGGTCGTGGTTCGGGCCGGCACCTCTGAACGTCGGACCACCACCGGCCAGGACGGCCGGTTCAGCATCGACATTGCGGAACCCGGCGACGTGACCGTCACGGTTCTGGCCGGCGGTTTCGCTGAAACGAGCCAGAAGGTCACCGACCTTTCGCGGGCGCTCGACTTTACGCTGAAGCCGGCCGCGCTGCTCGAGACGGTCACGGTGACGCCGACCCGTTCGGCGCAAATCACCGGTGACGTGCCGGCCAGCGTCAACATTCTCGACAGCACCCAGATCCGCCAGTCGCCGGCGGTCGTGGCCGACGATGTGCTGCGGCAGATTCCAACGTTCAGCCTGTTCCGGCGCTCGAGCAGCCTGTCGACGCATCCGACGTCCCAGGGCGTCTCGCTGCGCGGCATCGGTCCGAGCGGCGTCAGCCGGACCCTGGTGATGCAGGACGGCACACCGGTGAACGACCCGTTCGGCGGGTGGGTGTACTGGACGCGGGTCCCGCTCGAAACCGTGGACCGCATCGAGGTCGTCGACAATTCGAGCTCCAGCCTGTACGGCAACTACGCCATGGGCGGGGTCATCAATATCGTGTCGGCTCGTCCGGAACGGCGGACGGTGGACCTCAAGGCCCAGGGCGGCAACAACACCAGCGGCAAGATCGACGTCTCCGGCAGCGACGTGTACGGCAAGTTCGGCATCCGCGCCGACGCCTCCGCTTACAACACCGACGGGTTTTACGTGGTCGCGCAGCCCGAACGCGGCGTGATCGACAACAACGCGACGGTCAAGTTCAAGAACTTCAACGTCAAGCTCGATTACAACGCGAGCGACAACGTCAAAGGGTTCTTCCGCACCGGCTACTTCAGCGAGAACCGCGGCAACGGCAAGATCGACGAAATCAACGACACCCAGTGGACATCGTGGAGCGGCGGCGTCCGCGCGGTGCTGCACGACAGCAGCGAGCTGCAGGGCACCATCTACGGCGACATCGAGAACTTCCACAGCACGTTCATGGCGGTGCCGGGGACGACGCCTCCACGCAATACAGTCCGCCTGTCGGTCGATCAGCACGTGCCGACTGACGCGGTCGGAGGGCTGGTGCAGTGGTCGAAGGCGATCAATACCTCCAACTTCTTCAGCGCCGGAACCGATCTGCACTGGGTGGATGGCGACAGCAACGAAGCGAACTACAACGCGACCGGACCGGTGCTGTCGCCGGTACAGGCCGCCGTGCTCGCATTGAACCGGGTGTCCGGCGGCACGCAGCGCAGCGCCGGCGTCTTCGCCCAGGATTTGTTCACGCCGTTCTCGAACCTCACCGTTACGCTGGCGGCACGGGTCGATCACTGGCTGAACTACGACCCGCACAACCTCGAAACGGCGGTGATTCCCGGGACGCCGACCAACAACCAGCCGGCGTGCTCGACCACCGGCGGCGCGCCGCCGACCTGTCTTCAGGACCGCAGCGACACCACGTTCAGTCCGCGGCTGGCGGTGCGTTATCAGTTCAATCCGGCGATCAGCGCATGGGGTGACATCGGCAGCGGCTTCCGCGCGCCGACGCTGAACGAACTGTATCGGCAGTTCCGCGTCGGCACCACGCTGACGCTCGCCAACGCCCAGCTCGGTCCCGAGACGCTCAAGGGTGGCGAACTCGGCGTCAGCATCTCGGCGCCGCACAACGTCACCATTCGCTCGACCTGGTTCGACAACCGGATCGCCAACCCGGTGGCGAACGTGACGATTTCGACCGTAGGCACGGCCATCACCCAGCAGCGCCAGAACCTCGGCGCGACGGAGATTTACGGCCTCCAGACCGACCTCGAGTACCGGATGGGCCCGTTCGTGCGTTTCAACGGCGCCTACATCTACGATCACGCGACGGTCACGGATGGCGGTGTCGCCAATGCCGGCCTGGTCGGCAAGTACCTGCCGCAGGTGCCATTGAACCGCGGCTCGATCCGCGGCACGTACTCGAACCCGAAGTACGTGACGGTGGCGCTCGCGGTTCAGTTCTACGGCTTCCAGTACGACAACGATCAGAACACCACCGGTATCCCGGCCGCGACGCTGGCGGCAACCGGCTACACCGGCACCAGCACGGTGGGCCTGCCGGCCTATAACGTCGTGGATCTGTCGGTGTCGCGCACCATCAACCACAGCGTCGAGCTGTTCTTCGGCGCCGAGAACCTGTTCGACAAGACCTACTTCGTCGGCACCGGGCCGAGCACGATCGGCTCCCCCCGCCTGGTGAATGCCGGCGTGCGGCTCCATTTTTCGGCCCGATGATCAGATGAGACTGATCGTCGAGCCCGATGAGGGCGTCGCGCCGATCGTGAATGCGATCAAGCAGGCGAAGAAAAGCATCGACGTCCTGATTTTCCGGCTCGACCGCAACGAGATCGCCCGCGCCTTCGACGCGGCGGTCGCGCGTGGCGTGCGGGTGCGTGCGCTCACCGCGCACGCCAATCGCGGCGGCACCAAGAGCCTGCGCCGCCTCGAGATGGATCTGCTGGCGGCCGGCGTCACGGTATCGCGGACCGCCGACGACCTGGTGCGCTACCACGGCAAGATGATGATCGTGGACGGCCGCTTTCTGCACCTGTACGGGTTCAACTTCACTGGATTGGACATCGACAAGAGCCGCAGCTTCGGCGTGATCAGCAAGAACCGCAAGCTCGTCGCCGAGGCCAGCAAGCTGTTCACCGCAGATTTCGATCGCCTGCCGTATTCGCCGGGCTACGAACGGCTCGTCGTCAGTCCCGAGAATGCCCGTGAGCGCCTCTCAAGATTCATCAGGACCGCGCAACGCCAGATTCTGATCTACGACCCGCAGGTGAGCGACGACATGATGCTGCGTCTCCTGGTCGCGCGCATGAAGGCGGGAGTGGACGTCCGGATCATCGGCAAGGTGCAATCGAAGTGGAACCTGCGCAGCGAACGGTACCCCGGCAAGCGCCTGCATGTGCGCGCGATCATCCGCGACGGGCGCCGCGCCTTCATCGGCAGCCAGAGCCTCAAGCGCCTCGAACTCGAGAAGCGCCGCGAGGTTGGCGTCATCATCACCGACGATGCGGTGATCCGGCAGATGCAGGATACGTTCGAGTCGGACTGGCTGCTGACCAGCACTGGCCGCAAGGAAGCGAAGAAGGCGGCGAAGAAGGTCAGGAAGCGCCACAAGCGGGCGTCCTGACGTCGCCGCGCTGACGGTCGAGAGCGCTTTCGATGAGCCCGGCGCCTGCGCGTAGTTCGCGCGACATCTGACAATCAGTTGGGCAACGGGATGACGCGAGCGCTTGTGCCGAATCAGCGGCGCCGGTCATGGTGCGCCTGCGGACGCGTCTGACGTCTGCCGCTCGCGCGCGCGACGTCCGAGGGATGCGGACACGCAACCCGCGCTGGCCCGCCGGACACTTCGCCGGCGGCGCGAGAAACTCGTGCAGTCGATTGTGGTCGAGTGTTGATCCGGCGTGGTCCCGCCAGCAGAGAATTGCCGCTTTCTCTGTGTGCTCCGCGGGCTCTGCGTTGATCTTCGTCTGACGGTGGATCGATCCAGTTGAAGGTTCCGACCGTCGATCCGCGGCTAGCTCGCGACCGGAGAGTGCTTGCTCGCGACCACTTCCTGCGGCGACCGCCAGAAGTCCATCGTCGACACGCGGTGGACGCAGCCGACGGTGCAGTAGGGCGCACATGACTTCGGCGTCGAGAACTCGCGGACGATGTCGGCGGTCGTGTACGACTCGAGCGGCGTGCCCGGATAGCCGCGCTGCTGCGAGCAGTAGTGGACCAGTCCTTCTTCGCAGATATACAGGTAGCGCGCGCCGGCGCGGCAGCGCCACTCGTTCGGCAGGCCGTCGGCGAGGTTGTCCTGGAAGCTCCGGATGCCGGAGTACAGGTTCTTCAGCACCTGTCCCGCGCCGCTGATCGCCGCCGAGACCTCATCGAACACCTTGCGCTCGACCGGCGCCAGCGGCTTGAGCCGTCCCGAACCGTCGTGGATGATGCCGATCGAGGTCGAGAAGCCGAGCTCGCGTGCGCGGTTGTTGATGGTGCGAGCGTCCTCGGGGTTCTTGATCCCGCCGCCCAGCACCGAGTTGATGTTTACGTCGAAGGCGGCGTGGTCGTGCAGGTGCTGCAGTTTCTTGTCGAGCAGCCGCAGGCTCTTCTTCGAGACCTCGTCGGGCTCGATGTTGTCGATGCTGATCTGCAGGAAGTCGAGGCCCGCGGCATTCAGTTCCTCAATCCGCTTGGGGACGAGGAAGTAGCCGTTCGTGATCAGCCCCGCCATCATGCCGTGGCTGCGGATACGGCGGATCAGCACGTCGAGATCGGGGTGGAGCATCGGCTCGCCGCCGCTGAAGGCGACCACCGACGTGCCGAGATCGGCCAGCTTGTCGATGCGTTTCAGCATCTGGTCGGTCGGCACCGGTGGCGAAACCTTGTCGTACTCGTTGCAGTAGCCGCAGTCGATGTTGCAGCTTGCGGATCGGTACGATCTGGACGAGCAGCGGGTGGGCGGTATGGACGAGCCCGCGGGCGAACTCCCGCAGCGAGCGGGCTTTACGGCTGATGGTACTGAGAGACAAGCCCTAATTATAACATTACGCGACCGAGGGCTCGACCGGACGCATCCGCCGCACCTGCTGACCGACCTTGAGCGATCCGGCGAAGATCTGGCCCACCGGAATGACCCCGAAGAGTTTATGACGGCCGACCGCAGCCAGGCCGGCGGACGCGATGCAGCCGCAGTTCTCGCAGTCGGGCGCGCCGCCAAACTGGCACGGCGTGATCTTGGTCGTGAGGTCGGCCGAGATGGTCGCAGTTGTCTGCGCGAACACGCAGTCGTCCGGCGAGTGCGGCGGTTCGGCGTAGACCTCGATCAGACCCTGCGGCAGTTTCAGCTTCGGATACTTCAGCCGCAGCGCGAGCAAATCGGCGACGACCAGTTCCCGATCGACCGGACGCAGCCGCTCTTCCGACACTTCGCCGAGCTGCGGCGTGTACAGACTGACCCAGATCTTTTCGACCTCTTTTTGAGCCGACCAGATCTTCAGGAATTCCTCGATGTAGCCGGGGCGGTTGACCAGCTGCCGGGTCACCGTGCAATGTACGGTGATCGAGTGTCCTTGAATGTGCTTGAGGATCCGATCGTAGGTGGCCGGTGCCCGGCGGACGTCATGCTCAGGCTGCAGTCCGTCGATCGAGACGACGATCGACAGTCGCGGAAGGCCGTGCCATTCCTTCGGAATTTCGCGAACCGCGCTCGTGACGAGTTGCGCATGGATGCCGCGAGCCGCGAGCATCGGCAGAATCTGGTTCAGCTCCTTGTAGCGTACCAGTGGTTCACCGCCGACGAGCGAGACGTGGAGCGGTCGATGCTTGTCGACGAGAGCCATGATGCCGTCGACGAGTTCCTGGCCCTTGAAATCACGGACCTCGCGCAACGTGACATCACCGCCGAGATGATCGTCACCGTAGGCATAGCAACCCGGACAGCGAAGCGGACACTCGCGAGTGATTTCGATGGAAAGCGCTGGCGTATACCCAGTGAGGATGCGTCCCCAAGCAGAGAAAATACCGTCCATCAACTCACTATAGCAGCGTCCGCCAGAAAAACATCCCCGAGCCAGCCCGGCTGTTTTGGTCGGAACGAATCAATGCGCCATAATCCTTGCGAATGATTGAGAAGCGCCGGTCGAAAATCCAGGGGTGGGGCGTCTATGCGACACAGACGATTTCCAAAAACACGCGGATCACACACTATGCGGGGGAGAAGATATCGAATCAGGAAAGCCTGAAGCGCGAAGCCCGCTACATCAAAAACGGACATATCTGGTGCTTCAAACTGACAAATCGAACAGTGATCGACGCCGGTGTCGGCGGCAACGATGCCCGCTTCATCAACCACGCGTGCAAGCCGAACTGCTACATCCACATCCTCGACGGCACCATCTGGATTCGGGCGGCGCGCAAGATTCGCAAGGGCGAAGAGCTGACGTATCACTACAACACTGACGGGGAAGGTCTGATCAAATGCCGATGCCGGCCCGGCTGTCAGCACCTGCTGTGAGGCCGCGCCATGTGTTCTACCTGCACGGCTTCGCCTCGTCGCCGCGCTCGACGAAGGTCGGGTACTTCACCGAGCGACTCCACGAGCACGGCGTCGAACTGCGAAGCCCCGACTTCAACGAACCGGCGTTCGAAACGCTGACGATCGGCCGGATGGTCGAACAGCTCGGTGCCGATCTCGATCGGCTCGACGATGGCTCGGTGGCTCTGATCGGTTCGAGCCTGGGCGGGACACTGGCGATCCTCGCGGCGGCAGCCTTTTCGGCGAAGGTCGATCGCCTCGTGCTGCTCGCGCCCGCCGTCATGTTTGCGAAGCCGGGCCATCATCTTCTGCCGCCGGAACGCATCGACGAATGGCGGCGTCGCGGCGCTCTGCCATTTTTTCACTACGCTTTCAACGAAGAGCGCGATCTCCGATTCGAGTTTTACGAGGACAGCCTGCGGCACGACGCCTTCAACGCCGTGTTTCCGCAGCCGACGCTGATTTTTCAAGGCCTTCGCGACGCCTCGGTCGATCACCGCACCGTCGAGGCGTTCGCCCGCACGCGCGCGAACGTCACGCTCTCGCTGCTCGATGACGACCATCAGCTGATCGCGAGCCTGCCGCGGATGTGGAGCGATATCGCGCCGTTCCTGGGAATCGACGAGTGAACCGCGCCGGCGTCCTCGCCCTGGCGATCACCGCTCTCGTCGTGACGACCGCATCGTCCGCCGGTGTTGATGCCAGGGTTGTGAAGGGTGCGGCTCGCGCGTCCGCTTCGCCGGGACGAGTGACTACCGCTGAGCCGATCACCACCCTCCGGGTCGGCATCGCCCACGACGGCGGCTACACCGTCCGTCAGATGGGCGTCGAGGAGTACGTCGCCGGCGTCATCGCCGGCGAGGCCGCGCGCGACAGCACACCCGCCGCGCTCGAAGCGCTCGCGATCGCGGTCCGCACGTTCGCGATGGCCAATCTGGGACGCCACCGCGGCGACAAGTTCGATTTGTGCGACACCACTCATTGCCAGGTGCTGCGCAAGCCCACCCAGGCGACAGTGCACGCCGCCGAGGCCACCGCGGGCGGCATTCTGCTCGATCGCGGCGCGCCGGCCTCGATTTACTTCAGCGCGTCCTGTGGCGGCCACACCGAGCGGCCGTCTGAGGTCTGGCCGGGCGCGGCCGATCCGTCCTACCTGCCGTCGAAGCCGGACGATGCCTGCGGAGGGCAGCCGGTCTGGGCGGCGGATCTGACTGCCGGCGACCTCGAGCGCGCGTTGCGGTCGGGCGGATTCAAGGGCCGCGACCTGCGCGACCTGCGCATCAGCGCGCGGAACGATTCGGGACGCGTCGTTCGGCTCAGCCTCGATGGGTTTTCTCCCGACGCGATCTCCGGTCAGGATCTGCGAACGGTCGTCGGGCGCACGTTGGGCTGGCAATTCATCAAGAGCACGTCGTTCGAGCTTCGCAGGACTTCCGCCGGCTTTCATTTCAGCGGCCGCGGCTCCGGTCACGGCGTCGGCATGTGCGTCATCGGTGCCGCGCAACTCGGCGCGAGAGGCCGGTCAGCGGCCGAGATTCTGTCGCGCTATTTTCCGGGACTGCCGATCTCGACCAGGCCTGTGCCGTCCGTCACCGCGACGGTGGACGATGTGATCGTGATGCTGCCGGCCGGAGACGAAGGCGAGCGCGATGTGATACGCGATCTCGCCACCCGCTCGCGCAACGATCTCGCGAAGCGGCTTGGCGTCGATCGTCCTTCCCGCATCACGCTGCGGTTTCATCCGACGGTCGAGGCCTACCAGCGCGCCACCGGCCAGCCCTGGTTCACTGCCGGCTGCGACGCTGAAAGACGAGATGAATTTCGTGCCGCTCACCGTGCTCCGCGATCGTGGCGTCCTCGATCGCACTGTGCAACACGAGTTGGTACGGCTGATGACGAGATCGGCGCTCGACGGCCGTCCGCTCTGGGTGCGCGAAGGCGCGGCGTCGTTCTTCGCATCCGATCGGGCCGACGCATCGGATCCCGCATACCGGAATCGCAGCGCGTGCCCGACAGATCAGGAGCTGACGCGCCCGGTCTCTCCGGGCGCGTTGAGCCTTGCCAACATTCGCGCGACCGCCTGTTTCGCCCGCCAGCTCGCGGCTGGGAAGAAGTGGTCCGACGTCAAGTAGTGCGCGCTATTTGGGCTCCGCGACGTTCGGCACGGTGTAGGTCTTCTTCAGTGCCGCCTGATATTCGCCGAACAGCACCTTGATGCCGTCGAACTCCTTCTTCACGGCGGCGCGGTAGTCCGCCTGCGTCGCGAAGTCGAACAGCACCGCGGTCATTGCCTGCGCGTCAACCGTGAAACCCTTGTGGCCGATTTCCTTCAGGTTGTCGGCGTCCATCTCGTAGGTGTGATTGGAAGCGGTCGAGGACTGCGCGCTGAAGCCGACGCCGGGGATGTCGCGCGAGACGCTGCCGGTTTCCTCGTAGCCCTGCGGCTTGCCCGGCTCGGGCTGGACGCCGGTGGCGCCGAAGTTCTTCATGTACTGGAAGCCGACTTCCGCGAGCGTCGCCAGACCGATCCCGTCGAGATCCTTGCCGTAGTGATCGATCTTGACCTTGGTCTCGGTCGAGAGCGCCGCGGCCTTTGCAGCGTTGTCCACGAACTCGACGACTTGCGCCAGGTAGACCTCGTCCGGGTACCGGATGTAAAAGTCGGCGACCGCGCGGTCCGGCACAACGTTGGGCGCAGTGCCGCCTTCGAGAATCACGCCCTGAATCCGCGCTTCAGGACGGATGCTGATGCGCGAGGCGTCGATATTGTTGAACAGCTGAATCACCGCCTGCAGCGCGTTGCGGCCCATCCACGGCGTCATCTGATGCGTCGGCGCTCCGCTGAACGTGTAGCGCGCACCGACGATGTTCAGGCAGCAGGAACCAAAGCCGTGATCGGGCCGGCTGGTGACGCTCGAGGAATGGCTGCGCACGATGATGTCGGCGCCGTCGAAGGTATGCGCTTCGTGCATCACCGTCTTGGCGTTCGGCGGCATCATTTCCTCGCCGGGCGTCCCGTAGACGACGATGCTGCCGGGCGACTTCGTTTTGGTCAGCCACTCGGCCATCGCAATCGCGGCCGCCATCCCGACCGGTCCCTGCGCGCTGTGCTGGTCGCCGTGGAACGCGCCCTTGGTGCCGCGCAACGCGTCGTACTCGAGGATGATGCCGAGCACAGGGCTGCCGTTGTTGCCCTTGAACTTCGCCACGAAGGCGGTCGAGAGGCTGGCGGTGCCGGTTTCGATACTGAAGTTGTGCTGGCGCAGGAAGTCGGTGAGCTTGCTGACCGACCGCTTCTCCTCGAACCCGATTTCCGGGTGCGTGGCGATGTCGTCCGCCATCGGCAGCAGCTCCTTGTCCATCAGCTCTTTGGCGCGGGCGACGACCTGGTCGCGCGCGGCATTCGGACCGGTCAGCCGCGTCACCAGTGCCGGCACGTCGAGCGACTGTTCGAGCGCCGACATCTTCTTCAGCACGTCGCGGGCGGCGTCTTTTTCGGTGGGCGTATCCTGCGCGAACACCGCTGCAGGCGAAAGGAATCCGAGACAGAAAAGGCCGTAGAGGAATTTCTTCATGCGCCATTATAGGGGTATGACAGCCACCCCGCTCCCCATCGATCCAGACGAAGACGACGAGACCAGCGACTCCGGCGGCAGGATGGGATTCCTCGACCACCTCGAGGAACTACGGAAACGTCTGATCCGGTCGTGCGTGGCGATCGGCGCCGGCATGCTGGTCGCCTTTTTCTTCGTGGACCGCATCGGTGACTTCATCCTCGCGCCGACGCTGAAGGCGCTGCCGGCCGGCGACGCCCTGATCTTCACGAGGCCGGGTGAAGGCTTCGCGTTCTACCTGGATGTGTCGTTCATCGGCGGGATTCTGCTGTCGGCACCGTTCGTGATGTATCAGGTGTGGCAGTTCATCGCGCCGGGACTCTACACAAGGGAAAAGCGATTCGCGGTGCCGTTCGTGGCGCTGACCACTCTCGGCAGCGTCGGCGGCGCGCTGTTCACGCACTACATCATGTTTCCAGGCACGATCGCGTTCCTGGCGCACTTTCATTCGCCGGCGATGAGGTTCGTGCCGCGGGTGGAAGACACCTTCGACATGTACCTGAGCATGATGCTCGGCATGGTCGCGGTGTTTCAGATTCCGACGCTGGTGTTCTTTTTGGCGAAGCTGCGGCTGGTGACGGCCGGCTTCCTCTGGCGGCACTTCAAATACGCGATTCTCGTCAGTTTCATCGTCGCGGCGGTGCTGACGCCGTCAGCCGACCCGTGGAATCAGACGATCTTCGCTGCGCCGATGATCGCGCTGTACGTGCTCAGCATCGGCATCGCGTGGCTGGTGGCGCCGCGAGCGGAGACGACCGGCAACGGCAGGAGCTCTCGCCATGACGGGACCGGACTACGACTGGTGATCGGCGCGATGGTGATCGATCAGGCGCGGAAAACCCGCCGGCGGACTATTTGCTGATCCCGCACTCTTTGATCTTGTTCAGCAGCGTCTTGTAGCTGACGCCGAGCTGCTCGGCGGCGCGGCGGCGGTTCCACTGCACCTGATGCAGCGTGTCCTCGATGATCGCGCGCTCAGCCTTGGTCGCGGCGGCCTTGGCAACGTCGGCCAGACGCGATCCGGTGGACGGCACCTCCGCGGCGACAGTTGCCGGCACCCCATCGTCTGCAGTCTCCGAGTCGTCGTCGTCCACCAGCGGATCTGGCTCGGCGGCCGCTTCGATGCTGGCGGTGGTGCCGATGCCGGCGGCGGCGTACGCGGCTGCTACCGGGCGAGGATTGCGCGTCATCTCGCGGATGACCAGCTGTTCGTCCTGCAGGATGACGATCCGCTTGATCATGTTCTCGAGCTCGCGGATGTTGCCCGGCCAGTCGTAGGTCTGGAACAGTCCGGCGAGCTCCTCCGACAGCGGACGCGCCTGACGGTTGTAGCGTCGCGCATAACGGTCGATGAAGAAGCCGGTCAGGTGAGCGATTTCGCCGCGGCGCTCGCGCAGCGGCGGCACCGTGATCTCGATGACCTTGAGGCGGTAGTAGAGATCCTCGCGGAACTCGCCGTTCAGCATCATCTTCTCGAGCGGCCGGTTGGTGGCGGCGACGATGCGGACGTCCACGTTGATCGGTTTGTTGCTGCCCAGTTTGGTGAACTGCGCGTCCTGCAGGACGTGCAGCAGCTTGGCCTGCAGCGCGGCTTTCATCTCGCCGATTTCGTCCAGGAAGATGGTGCCGGTGTCCGCCTGTTCGAACTTGCCGATCCTCGTGGTCATCGCGCCGGTGAACGAGCCTTTTTCGTGGCCGAACAGCTCGCTTTCGAGCAGCTCGCCCGGCAGCGCAGCGCAGTTCACCTTGACGAACGGCCGCTCGCGTCGCGGCGACCGCTGATGGATGGCGCGCGCGACCAGCTCCTTGCCGACACCGCTCTCGCCGCGAATCAGCACGGTGATGTCCGCATCGGCGACCTGCTCGATGACCGTCGCGATGCTCTTCATGTCGGGGCTGTCGCCCCAGAACAGGAAGGCGCTGTCCTTGTCGTCGCTCAACTGACGCCGCAGCTCGGTGATCTCCGATACCAGCCGCGTTTTCTCGATCGCGCTCTTGATCGCGGCGTCGAGGGCGATTTCGCCAAGGCCCTCCGGATCGCCGGGCTTCACCACGTAGTTGGCCGCACCCAGCTGCACCGCTTCGACGATGGTCGAGACCTGCTCCTTGCCGGAGAGCATGATCGCCTGCAGATCCGGCTTGGCGGCCTTGAGCGCGCGCAGCGTTTCGAGTCCGTTCATGCCCGGCATCATCACGTCGAGCAGTACGATGTCGGGCGGGTCGCCCTGCTTCATGCTGGCGAGCAGCTCGTCGCCGCGCGAATACGAACGTGTTTCGTAGCCGCGGAGCGAGAGGAACGTCCGCAGGTAGCTGGCAAACGCGGAATCGTCATCGACGATTGCGACGAAGGGCTTCTTCAATCCGATCTCCCGTGAGGTCTGGTGTTCAATGAATCGGTAGCGCGACGATCGCCGACCCGCGCGTCAACGGATCGTTGTCGACGATCGGGTGCGGCGCCCAGAGCCGCCCGCCGTGGCCTTCGATGGCTCGCCGGGCGAGCGGCAGGGCCAGTCCCAGCCCGCCGCGATGATCGTCGAACTCTCCGGCCTGGCGCTCGTAGGACGCGGCGACGCTGGCCGCCTCGGCTACCACAATGATGGCGCATCGCTGCCCATCGAGTGTCTCCGTCCGGCAGTCCGCAATCACGGTACAGGGTCCTGCTTTTTCGCGCATTACCGACCGGAAAATGGCGTCGAACGCACTCTTGAGTCGCGTGGCGTCGCCGGATCGCGCTGCGCCGCTTCCCGGTCCCCGCGCCTCGAGGTGAACATTTCGTTCCGACGCCTCATGCACAACCGCGGCCACCTCGTGGACGAGGCCGAAGACGTCCACCGGCGCGTCGGCAAGCCTGGCGAGCCCGGCATCGAGCTTGGCGAGTTCGCTCATCTCGTTGACCAGAGCCACCAGCCGTCCGCACGATTTCTCCGCCTCTTCGATCATTTTCTGCTGCCGGTCGCTCAATGGTTCGCCGTCCCGCTGCATCATCCGCAGATAGCCGCCGACAACGCTCGCGGGGGTGCGGAATTCGTGGACGGCCAGCGACATCAGGCGCGGGTAGTCGGTCGTCGAAGAGGTCACGTGGGCGAGCGTAACACACGTCAGCGGACCGGCCCGAGTGCGCGAAACCCGGACGCGCGTCCCGGCATCCAATGGAAGAGCAGGCTCGAATTGTTCCGTATAATGAGGGAATCATGTTGATCAAGAAGCCGGCGGACATCCCCAGTTCCGAGATCACCGACAAGAAGGTCTATCTCGATCGGCGGCAGTTCCTACAGGCAGCGAGCGGGACCGCCGCGGTGGCGGCGGCCGGCCTGCTCGGCGCAGAGGAACTGCTGTACGCCGCAACCCCGGCGCCGCACGGTCGCAAGCTCGACGGCATCAAGAAGAGCCCGCTCAGCACGGACGAGAAACCGAACAAGTGGGAAGAGATCACCACCTACAACAACTACTACGAGTTCGGCACCGACAAAGACTCGCCGTCGATGACCGCGCACAGCCTGAAGCCGGCGCCGTGGACCGTGACGGTGGACGGCGAGTGCGCGAAGAAGGGCCCGATGAACTTCGAGGATGTGATCAAGGGCGAGACGCTCGAGGATCGCATCTACCGTCATCGCTGCGTCGAGCGCTGGTCGATGGTGATCCCGTGGGTGGGATTCCCGCTTGCCAACTTCATCAAGCGCTGCGAACCGACATCGAAGGCGAAGTACGTCGAGTTCACCACGCTCTACGATCCCAAGCAGATGCCGGGCCTGCGCAGTCCGGTGCTGAACTGGCCGTACGTCGAGGGGCTGCGCATGGACGAAGCCATGCACCCGCTGACGATTCTCGCGGTCGGGCTCTACGGCGAGGTGATCCCGAACCAGGACGGCGCGCCGCTGCGCCTCGCGGTGCCGTGGAAGTACGGCTTCAAGCACATCAAGTCGATCGTCAAGGTGAAGTTCGTCGAGAAGCAGCCGCTCAACACCTGGCAGGAATCGGCGGCCAACGAGTACGGTTTCTACGCCAACGTGAACCCTGCCGTCGATCACCCGCGCTGGAGCCAGGCGCAGGAGCGGCGCATCGGCGAGTTCTTCATGCGCAAGACGCTGCTGTTCAACGGCTACGGCGATCAGGTGGCGAGCCTCTACAACGGCATGGACCTGCGCCGGAACTACTGATTGGCGCTGTCCGATCGCGCGCTCCGCTTCGGCCTCAAGCCGGTGGTGTTCGTCGCCAGCCTGGGGCCGTTCTTCTGGCTGGTGTGGGCGGGTCTCACCGGTAACCTCAGCGTCAACCCGCTCAGCGACCTCACCAACGAAACCGGCATCTGGGCGCTGCGGTTCCTCTGCATCTCGCTGGCGGTGACGCCGCTGCGGCGGCTGTCAGGCTGGAACGGCGCGATCAAGTTCCGCCGCATGGCCGGCCTGTTCGCATTTTTCTACGGCTCGCTGCACTTCCTCACCTACGTCATCGCCGATCGGTTCGCCGGCCTCGATTTCCCCAACGGCATCGTCTCCTGGACGACGGTGGTGAATCTCGGTAAGGCGGTCTGGGACGACGTCTACAAGCGGCCGTTCATCACCATCGGGTTCACCGCGCTGATGTCGATGGTGCCGCTCGCGGTGACATCCACCGCCGGCATGATTCGTCGTCTTGGCGGGAAGCGATGGAATCGGCTCCACAAAATCGTCTACGGCACCGCCGTTCTCGGCGTCATTCACTACCTGTGGCTCGTGAAAGCGGACACCCGTCGTCCTCTCACCTACGGCGCCGTCGTCGCAGTGCTGCTGGGACTACGCGTGCTGTGGGCGCGTCAGAAGGCCCGGCGTCCCGTGCCGGCGGCTGTCCGTGTCGCGCGGAGCTGAGAAACCGCCGACCGGCCAATTTCGCGCGAGCGGAATCATTCGCCGACCAATCTTGTAGCGGCACGGACGACCGCGTATGTTTGCCGACCGGCGTGGGTCGCGTCCGTGTGTCCCTCGGACCTCGCGCGCGACACGGACATCGCAGGTGAGGTCTGTCGTACCCTCCATCTCCGCGTGCTCAGCGAACTCTGCGTTGATCGTCTTTTTGTCCCGACTACTGTTGCGGCGTGGTGGTGAGTGTCTTGATTAACCACGAGCCGTCGGCTGCCCGGATCCAATCCGCAACGTAAGTGCCGTGCACCGAGACGACGCTGCCGTCGGGTACTCGGACCGTTTGCTTGTATGTGCCCTCAGCCCGCGCCCCGGTCCCGCTGAGCGCGATGTAGTCCGCCGTCATCTCCTCGGTCTGCACCTTGTAATCCTTGAACGACTCGAACGCCTCGCGAATCGCCGTGCGCCCTTGGACCGGCGGTTGCCCGACGACCACCATATTGCCGTCCGGCGCGAAGGCCGCGGAAAGGCCCGCTGCGTCCATCGCCAGGATCAGATCGGCGTAGTGTTTGGTCGCGCGCCGGATCTCTGTCGTAGGTTCGCCAGACGGAGGTCGCGATTGTACGGCTGACATCGGTGTTACCGTGACCGCCAGAGCGACGGCGAGCGTCAGCGAGGCTACAGTGAGCTTCATGGGAACCCTCAACGAATCGTGATCCGGCCGTCCACTTCCGGCGCGACCTCGCCGTGCGCGGTGACGTATTGCGCGAGCGCGGTCGTGATCAGGTCACCTGAAAGCGGTCCGACCAGCACCTGTTGTTTCGCCAGCATGCCGTATCCGTCGCCGCCCTTGAAGATGAAGTCTGGCATTGCCACGGTGTAACTCTTGTTCAGGTCGAGCGGCTCGCCACCGATCAGCACGTCCGTCACGCGGCTGCCCACCACCGCACTGGTGTCCACCACCATCGTCAAACCCGAGACCTGAGGAAATTGCCCCGCTGCCAGCGGCAGCTTGGCGACGCCGTTGTTCAACGCGTCCAGCAGCGCACGTCCGGACATCGCGAGCTTGCAGATCACGTTGTCGAACGGGTGCATTTCGATCAGCGTCTTGCGAGTCAGTGGCCCGGCGGGGTAGATGCGGTTGCCGCGGATGCTGCCCGAATTGGTCAGGGCGACGTCGGTGCCGGCGTCGGCGCGAATCGCGTCCGCGAACATGTTTCCGAGGTTGGTCTCCGACGTTCGCATCATCTGGCTTCTGGCCTCGAGCGGGACGCGGGTTATGCCAGCAACAGCTTCGAGCGCGGTGTCCAGTTTGGTGTTGTAACGCGCAATCACCGCAGCGGTGTCAGGGTCGTCTGCGAATGCGCTGCTGGTGGGAATCAACTCGTAGAAACGCTCCACGGCGCCGTCGGGGCGGCGGCTGACGTCGATGCGCGCGACGTAGCGCGCGTCCTCTCCCGCCTTGCTGATCAGCGCGCGATTGACGGTGGACGTGACGAGGTAGTGTTCGTGGCCGCCGATCACCAGGTCGATCTGCGGAATCGCTTCGACCATCGCCCGATCCGTGACGTACGCGAGGTGTGTGACGGCGACGACGACGTCCGCGCCTTGTTTCTTGAGCAGTGGCACGTACTGCTTGGCGGCGGTAATCGGATCGATGATGCGTGTGTGTGTCAGCTTGTCGCCGCTGACTTCCAGCGTGTTCAGGCAGAGACCGATGAATCCGACCTTGAGCGTGCCGAACGTCTTCAGCAGGTACGGCACCGCGTTGCCGATCGGTTTGCCGTTCCGCGTGTCGACGACATTCGACACCACCCACGTGAACCGCGCTTCGCCCATCCGCTGAATCAGCACATCGTCGCCGAAGTCGAACTCGTGATTGCCGATGGTCGCGACGTCCAGTCCCATCGCGTTCAGCTCGGCGATCATCTGCTCGCCTTTGAACACGCTCGACGCGACCGAGGGCGAGAGGAAATCGCCGGCGATGACGAGGAACGGCGAATGGCCGGCAGTCGCCAGCTGTTTCTTCTCGGTCGCGACCCGCGCCAGGCCGCCAAGGCCGTCGGTCGGCTCCACCGCGTAGACGTCGTTGATCTGGAGAAAGGTGACCGGCGCCCGGTTGCGGGCCGAGCTTGCTGGTTCCGGTTCCTGTGCGTGCGCAGCGAGGGTGAGGCTGCCGAACAGCAGTCCTGTGGCGAGGATAGTCCGCGGCGTCATCGATACTTCAGCCAGCCGGCCACTTGCGACATGTCGACGTTGCCGCCGCTCAGGATGACGCCGACGCGTGCACCCTTGATGGGCGTCGTGCCTGCCATCGCCGCCGCCGCGGCCAGCGCTCCTGTCGGTTCGACCATCAGCTTCATTCGCTCCCACAGGTAGAACATCGTCCGCAGCAGCGTCGGGTCGTCCACGGTGGTGACGTCAGCGGCGTACCGCATCACCAGCGGAAAGGTCAGCGTGCCGAGCGACGGTGTGCGTGCGCCGTCGGCCACCGTCTTCGGATTGTCCACGGTCTGCAGCTGCTTGGTCTGGAACGATCGTGTCGCGTCATCTCCCGCCGCCGGCTCGACGCCGATCACCTTGCAGTTTGGCGCCATGGCGTTTGCGGCCAAAGCCGATCCGGACAGCAGACCGCCGCCGCCGCAGGGCGTGAACAGGAAGTCGAGCGGGCCGACTTCGGCGATCAGCTCGCGCGCGGCCGTGCCTTGTCCGGCGATGACGTCGGGGTGATCGTAGGGCGGAATCAGCGTCAGTCCGCGTTCGCTTGCCAGCCGTCGGCCCAGCGCCTCGCGATCCTCTCCGGCCTCGCGGTCGTAGAGGACGACTTCGCCGCCGTAGCCCTCGGTGGCGATCCGTTTCACGTCCGGTGCGTCCGCCGGCATCACGATGACGCGTGGGATGTTGAGCAGCTGGCCGGCCAGCGCGACCGCCTGCGCGTGGTTGCCCGACGAGAAGGCGACGACGCCGCGCTTGCGCTGATCCGGGGAGAACTGGACCAGCGAATTGTAGGCGCCGCGAAACTTGAAGGCGCCGGCGCGCTGCATGTGCTCGCACTTGAAGAACAGCTCGGCGCCCGTGCGCGCGTTGACCGTCCGCGAGGTCGCGACCGGTGTCCGGTGCGCGACCCCATCGATTCGCGCCGCGGCGCGCTCCACATCGTCAAATGTCGGAAGATTCATTGGAGTTTGCCGGACAACTCCTCGTACACCTTGCGAATCGCGATCGGCCCCTGCGACGATGCCAGGGTCCACGATCCGTACTCGCCCCAGTTCGCTTCCTTGATTGCCTGGTCCACCGGCACGCCGGCCTTGTAGAGCCGTGTCGCTTCAGCGACCACGGCGATCATCGCCTGGTGATACTTGTGGAGCTCTTCCTTCGAGACCGGTCCGGTTTCAGTGAAGCCATGGCCGGCGATGTAGATGTTGGCGTCGATCGCTTCGGCACGGTCGAGCGCGTGCAGCCAGTCACTGGGATAGGCGGAGCGCATCGCGGGGAACACGCGATTCAGGTAGATCTCGCTCAGGAACAGGATCTTCTCGCGCGGCAGGAAGACGGCGAGGTCGCCGCCGGTGTGGGCGCGGCCGAGGAAGAGGATCTGAATCTGCTCGCCGCCCATCGTCAGCGTCGTCTTGTCGGCGACCAGTTCCGCGTCAGCCGGGAGCGTCCAGGCGGGTGCGGCGCCGGGCGTCTGTGTAGCGCGAGGTGTCAGCCGGGCGTCCGCGGCCTGCTTGTCGAGCGTCGCTTTCGAATTCGGGTGGACGATGAAGTGGACGCCGGCGGGGAAGCTGGCGTTGCCACCGGTATGATCACCGTGGTCCGAGGCGATCACGACCGTCGTGATCGGCTTCGGCGTGATTTTGGCAATCGCGTCGACGAGGCCTTTTGTTTCTGCCGGGCTGCCTTGTCCGTCGGCGACCAGCACGCCCGCGTCGGTGACGACGAACATGTTCGTCGTCGTGAACTTTTCCGGGCCGGCGTGAAAGTCCTCGTAGGTGTAAACGTTGTCCGCGACTTTGATCGTGCGCGGAAAATCGCTCAGCTGGAGACCGCGTTTGATCGGATCTGCGGTGCGGACGACCGGTTGCTGTGCGAGAGCGATGGCTGTGAGTGCGACGATCGCGCGCCAGATCAAGCTGCAGACTCCTTGTTGCGTTGCGAAAGCTTATGGTAACATCAGGGTTCCTCAGGTGACGCGGGGTGGAGCAGTCCGGTAGCTCGTTGGGCTCATAACCCAAAGGTCGCGGGTTCAAATCCCGCCCCCGCAACCACATTTTGATCCCTCGGCTGACAATTGGCTGACAATCGGGAGAGGCTCGCGAAGCCTTTAGGCCTCCTCGTGTTCAATCCTGTATTCCAGTCTGATCGTTGCCGGCGTTTGGCGATCCAAGACTGGGTCAGCCGTCTTGTTCGTCGACCGTACGAGGCTGAAGAATGAACCGCCAGATAGGCACATCGCGGCCTTTGTAGTCGTGCGGTATGTTGATTCCGAACTTGCTCGGGTCAGCCAGCGGTTGAAGGCGTTGAATCTCACCTGACATCGAAACGGTTCGAAAGTCGAAATGCCGCGAGATCATTGCGCTCGCTTCGCCGACGATGCTGAACCCTCGACCGGGAGTCAGTTCCTCCGGCTCCGCGACAAATTCAAACCACTGAAGGTCGCCGTTCTGAACCTCCACAGTAGTGGTTTGCGGCCAGCGTCCGAATAGCATGAAGTGGTTGACGATGCTCTTTTCGAGTTTGTCATCGACGCGTCGGCCGCCACAGAAAAGTTCGACCTTGCCGATCGTGAGTTCAAATTGTCCTTCTGTCAGCGCTCTTCGAGACTTCGACGGATCGGATAAGACGCGGATAGCCAGCGGCGGAGTCGTGGCGATCATGTGATCGCCTAAGGTCGCCATCTCGTTTGATTTCATCGCATCCGGAAAGGTGATGACAGCTTTTCCGGACAACGTGGTGAGTGCTTTCAACGGCACAAGCGTCCAAGCATTCCACCGCGACCAATAAATCGCGAGCTTCACTTGGCGACCAAGCAGCTTGCCATAAGCGGACAATCGCTCGACGTAATCCGACTTGAGCCGCAATGGCTTGCGCGTCTCGTGGCAATTCTTGACTTCGATCAACAGTTCAGCCCCGTCGAGAAGCACGATCCGATAGTCCGGTGGCTGGACCGCCGTTACCGAATACAGATCGCCGACGTCCTCCTCGCGGATCAGGGCACATTTTCCCAATGCTGCAGCGACCACGGCGAACATCGCCTCTACGCGCTTGCCGTGCATCAGTATCGGGTTCGGCCGTGTCAGTTCGCCGATGCGCTTGAGGACCCGGCGGGTCGTCGTCTTCGTTCCGACCGAAAGGCCCTCAGCCGTCGCGATAGCGTCGAACAGCGCGATGGCGCGAGCCTGTGCGGATTGCCGTCTGATGTGTTGAGTCATTCTCGCATCCACTCGTCGGCCCGGTCGCGGCGCAGGTCAGCTATTCGCACAGGCCCGACAAAGTTTCGCGCACATGTGCCAAACGATTCGTGACCGATTTCAAACTGTTTTGGCGACGCGCGCAGCTCTGGACGCCACAATGGACGCAAAATTCATCAATGCTTCACGATCGATCGCTGTTTCAGCGAGTCGCGCAGCGATTTCCGCGACGGCATTTTGCGTCGAATCCGACAATGCCTTAACACGCTTTACGACGTATGGAGCTGTGAGTCCTGCGTCGTTCGCGAAGGCCGACCAGGCATCGGAGCCGATCTCATCCAGCGTCCTGCTTTTCGCAATTTTCATTGCGAAGCGGTGGGACAGGTCCTCGTACGCAACGGTGCAAACGAGGTCGTAAAGCGGCGCGAGGGTCACTTCTGCTCCCAGATAGAGCAAGCTGAAGTTCTTGCCGTGAGCGTCTGCGTTTCCGATGATCACGTTGAATATCGCTGCATCCAAAAGCTTGAGCACTTCCACTGCGGGTCGCGTGGCCGCGCGCCGGAGGAGTTCGAAACCGGTTTTGAAGCTCGGTCCGTTTTCGGCCTGATATTTCTGTTCCGGAGGAATGCCGAGGGCTTGGCAAAAGTCTTCCTGGTGGAGCCGTCGCACGCCGCCGGTTGTCTCAAGTTGACGATCGTATCGTGTTACCAAGAGGTACGGTTTACCACCAGCGTTCCGCGCTTGCGCTGGAGCGACTGAAAGCTCAAGTGCCGCTGCCAACTGCATCATCAGGGCTTCATTTTCAGTTATCGCCCGGAATTTATTGATTGCTGGTTTCAGTATGTGCGTTGTCGGTTGTCCTGGAGCTGGCAAAGCAATTGTGTTGTCGACGAGGACGACGGGAAGCTTTGGCTGAGCCCCGGCCAAGGACAGACGGAGTCCCTCTTCGCCTGCCAGTAGTGGTCGCTGTGGAAGTGCGTCAAGCAGCTCCAGAACATGTCTGTCATCGAGCGGCGTCGGCTGGGCAGCGGCATCGGGCGTCGGGGGGGGCTCGCCTTCAGGCCAGAGAGTCAGTGCTCCAGCGACATCTCCACCTAGTGCTGCGAGTAACTTGAAGTCGTTCGTTTTGGAAATGCCGAGTTTGCGCGCTACTGCTTCAAGTTGGCCTTCCTCGGGCAACAGACCGCCGAAGAACGGACGGCATTCCCGTCGCTTGAAAGCCTCCGGCCTTTTAGGTAGGGACATTGATAACGGTAGTTGAGATGAGTCAGCCAGCCATTCGTCTCCGTACCTGAAAGGCCATGTCGCCATGCTTGTCGATGCGTAGCGTTCCAACGACCTTGCCATCCCACCAAACGGACAACGCCTGGCTCACGTGCGGTCACCTTGCCTTGACGGGGGCGTGGCGATCTCGACACGACATCCGAGAGTCTCAAGCACCTTCAGCGTCTTGCCCAATTGCGCGGTGGGTTTCCCCGCTTCAAGCTCTATCAAGAACCGGACTCCGACTCCGGCGGCGGCGGCCAACTGTTCCTGTCGCAGGTCTTGAGCAATGCGGGCGGCGCGAACGAAAGCTCCGATTTCTGTGGTTGTCATTGCAGTGTTCCCGATCGGGAATATTACGATGTTTTGAGCCAAAAATCCATCTGGAGTTCCCGATCGGGAATAATTCGATGGAATTTGCTAGAAAACGACCAAGTCTTCCCGATCGGGAACCACGCTGTTGGTGCCCATGATGAGCCTTATTTCGACATTTTGGCTTCACATAGTCACTACAGGTGACACACAGCACCATTTACTGCTTGACAAGGCTGACATCGACTCCTAAGCTGTGAACGATCATCCGCTTTCCGGATGAGCGACCGCGCTCTTTGAAAACCTCAATCAATCCTCCGACTCAGCAGTCGGGGATGGGTTCAACAGGACGGACTCGAAGGAGTCCTTTTAATCGCGGCCGAACGAATCGTGTTCGTGCCGCGCGGTCGGCAAGCGCGCTGACCGTGAACCTGCGAACGGACAGAGGTCGATGAGGTCCGCTCGAATGTCTCGTCTTTCTCAGTTCTCGATTGCTGAGCGAAGTGGAGATTTCTCGAGCGATTCATCACTTCTTGAACGCCAGCAGGAAAACGCTTCCTTTTCCTTCGGAAACGGCAGGCGCTAGGCCAATGCTCCACCCCTCACAACACTTGAACCCTTCCCGGACCAGCAGACGGGAAGAACAGCGTGGTGTTGTTCAGAACGTCCGGAGGAATTCGTCATGAGGAATTTCGATGGCGCGGACGAGTTGGTAGCGATACTTCGTCGTCTACTCTCGTCGAGGGGTACGGAGCTTGTTGAGCAGAAGGATCTTCGGAATGCACTTCACAACTTGGAGGCCGAATTGAAAGGAGGATCGCGGAATAAGGCTTCCCGCAAGAGGGTCACGAAATACGTCACTGTGATCGGTAAGGCGCTATGCGAAGAAGTTCAGCGGAAGAAGTGAAGGCAGCAGCGGAGTGCGAACGGGCAAAGACAGAATTGGTCTAGTAACTGCATTCGGTGGAAGTACAGGAGCGCATGGATTACGGTCGAGCGATACGCATTGTCCGAACCGCCCACGGTTTGACAAAAGCTCAGCTAGCCCGCGAACTGTCGATTGGCGCAAGCCACCTCAGTTTGATCGAACGCGGGAAGCGAACGCCAAGCGTCGACGTGCTCGATGAGATCTCGCGCGTACTCCGAGTTCCGCCGCATCTTCTGGCGTTGTTGGCGTCAGACCCGGGGGATCTCGACGATCCCAAGAATGCCGAGCAGGTCGGGGAGTTGGCTCGATCGCTTGTGCGCGTCCTGGTGTCCGCCGGCGAACAGCCGGCGCTACCTCTCGCAAGCACACACACGAGGACGAAGAAGAGCGCATGATTGATCACATTGCGCACTATTCTGTTCGATGGCTGTCGTTCAAGTTGACGCACCCGCGGGAGCGACTCCGAATTCTCGCTGCGTCGGCCGATTCGCGCTACCGGAGGATTCAACAGAAAGACAAGAATGGGAAGTTGCGTCCCATCATGGATCCGTGCGCAGAGCTCAAATTCGTTCAGGGCAGCATTCGTGAAAGGTTGCTCCTGCCGATCCCGCTCTCACCGATCGTCTACAGCGATGTGCCCGGTCGTTCAGCCGTGTTGAACGCACAACAACACTTGAACCAAGCCAACGTCGCGTCTGTCGATATTCGGCGTTGCTACCCGTCGATGACAAACGCGATGGTGTTTCGGGTATTCAGGGGCACGCTCGGTCTCAGCGACAGTCTCGCGCATCTGCTGACACGACTCACCACGCTCGATGGCCACCTTCCGCAAGGCGCACCAACGAGCGGCGCTCTTGCGAACCTAATCCTGTCGCCAGTCGACCTCATTCTCGAAGATATATCCCAGCAATTGGGACTCAACGTCACCCGGTACGTGGACAACATCGATTTCTCTGGGGTACGGACCCGCGAAGCGATTCTTCCGACCATAGCGGCGCTTCAGCGTGCAGGATTCGCGGTGGGCCGGAAAAAGGTCTTCAACGCGGGCTATCGCTCCGCGCACATCGTCACTGGCCAGTTGGTCAGTGGTCGGACGGCGCGTTTGCCGCGAAGCAAGCGAGCCAACGTGCGCGCCAACGTCGATGAAGTCATCTGCCGCTATGAGTCCGGTCTGTCGAATAGCAGTAAGGCAATGAACCGGCTTCGTGGTCGGTTGCAATATCTCCGTATAACGGCCACCAGCGTGATACCGAGCGCCTGATCGGCCAACTAGCAGCCGCTGGAATCACCCTCTAGACTAGCGACCGGGCTGTGGCCGTGCTTGTCTCGAGATTGGGCCGACGTCATCGCGGTGCGTGAGCCGCGTCCATTCGAAGCGTTTGGCTACTTCAACTTCCCTCGATTGACGAGCCTGCCTTGGTTGTTCGTGAGGTAGGGGAAAGCCACGTTCGCTCGCGCCGTCCTCCCCAAACGGGTTCGCGAAGGCGCGTTAGGATCTGGTTATGGCTGACGACGTCTTGCGGTTCGGCAAGATCGAGATTATCGAATGGCTTCGGCCCGGCGAGATGAAGACGGGGCGGGATCTCTTTGACGAGGTCGAGCCGCTGGGCATCGCGTCCTTGCCGGCCATCCGCGCGCAATACCGGCAGGTCTGGACGAGGGCGGAATTCCTCGCCGCGCTGCGCGAGATCGAGAATGAATTCCGCGCCACCGCCATGTTGCCGCTGCTCCACATCGAAACCCACGGCAGCATCGGCGGGATCGGCGTTTCGGAGCAGGAGGGCATCGCCTTCGCGGAGCTGATGGAGGAATTCATTCCTCTCAACCGCATGTCGGGTCTGCATCTCATTGTGGTCCTTGCCGCATGCGAGGGTATCTGGGGCATGAAGATGCTTCAGCCTGCGCGAGGCGCTGCTGCGTTTCGCGCGCTGATCGGGCCTGAACATGAAATCTTTCCGGAGCAATTGGCCAAGGGCTGCCAAACGTTTTACCGTGGACTATTCAGCCGCGCCGGGGACGGCAACCAGGCCTTCCGGGCCATGAACGATGCCGTCGACGCGACCAAGCCCACATTCTTCGCGATCTCCGCCGAGGGCGCTTTAAAGATGGTCTTTCGGGGGTATTTGCAAGAGCTGTGCACGCCTGGTGAGATTGAGCGGCGGGTCGACGCGACGGAGACGAAGGCGTTGCAGCAGCGCCGCGACGACGGACTTCCTGACTGTTCTCGAAAGATAAGGAGTGGGCGCGAAGGCTCCTTCGCCATCGTCTCCTCAATCACCGATTGCATTTCGAGCGAATTCGGCGCGACTTCTTTTTCATCGATCAATTCCCGGAGAACGACCAGCGCTTCGACGTTAAGTTTGAGGATTGCCAGCCGAGCCCTGACGGACCGGTTCAAGCATTAAACATAGGGCGGGTAGCCGTTCATCACTCGCGCTGAAGGCTCCTGGCCGCATCACGAGCGTCGAGTTCGCCAGCCACCCACCGGACGAGAACGATGGCCGCCTTGCACATTTCGTCAAGCTGCTCCTGGCTCAGACGCACTTCGGCGTCCATGCCGTCACCCTGTACGAATTGCGGGTAGTCCTTCGAGTATGAGGTGTCGAGAACGGGCGGTTTGCCTTTTGAGACTCTGGATAGTCGCGGGAATCCATCGGTTTGCCTCACCGCCATTGTGGACTATGAGGTTACGGGCCTTCTGCATCGGTTCTGTGAAGGCTATACGAGCTGCGTTGGTGTCGAAATCCAGTCCGAAGCGCTCGGCGTACTCCTTCCACAGGCGATCGAACTCGCTGTCGCCCCGCTCCCCGTAGGGACCCTCTCTGGGCTTCAAGAACTCCGAGGTTCGCGCCATCTTCAGGAGCGTGTGGGCCAACCGAGACGCGAGCGCCACCAGCGCGATGTTCCGAAGGAACCGTTCCTGGTCCCCGGTACCGGGACATTACTGCTAATTTCGTCGACGAGATGCTCGTGATAGTCGTCGTCGGTCACCGTTTTCATGACGTTTTCGAGGGATGCCAGATCGGCGTCAGCCTTCGGCGAGAGGTGCTCGAGGGCGGCGTTAAGTGCCTCCCGAATCAAAACGTGGACGTCGCTTTCGAACGCGTCGGCCTCCATGGAAAAAAGGTCGAAGTGGTCATTCATGGTCACAGATTCTGCCATGGACCCTCCACCGAGCCAGGCTGCAAAATGCCGCCCGTGCATCCGTTCGGGCTTCAACACCAACCCGAGGAGCCTTATGAGCATTCTCAATTCCCGTTGCCGATTCGGCAAGGGCAGTATGGACGAAGATCAAGGATCTGGTCGAGGGCGATTCCCAGAAGGTCGCAGATGTCCTGACGGAGACCTAGGCCAAATACCTGCCGAACTTCGAGGTGTGGGCGGCCAAGCAGGCAGCAACGCCGAAGCGCCGGGGCCGCCCTCTGGTTGATGGGCTGCCGGTCGAGCACGCCGTTCTCGAACGATTCGGCATGAATTGGATCATATCATCGGTTCGTGATCCAATTAATGAGTCGCGATCAAGTTCCGGCCTTGAGCTAGGACTTACGGCTCCAGAGCTTCTGCTGCATCGTCTTCCGCAGCTCCTCGTCGGTCACGTTCAGATACCGCTGCGTCGTCTTGAGGTCCGCGTGACCCAGCAGAAGCTGAATCGCCCGGAGGTCCAGGCCGCGCGACAACCAGCGGCAGGCGGCCTCGTGCCGCAGGTCGTGCCAGTGCAGATCGATCTCCGCGAGCTGCTCGCGATTGACCCTTCCGCGCGCCCTGGTTCGCGTCGGCTCGATGCCGTGAGCGAGCAGCACGAGCGACTCCCACGCGGTCCGGATGGTGCCCTGGTATTGACCGGTCGGGGTGCCGAAGGCGTACCCGTTGGCGCCCAGGAATCGACGCCGCTTGAGGAGCTGCGCGAGCCGGCCCTTGGGCTCGAACGGAATTCGCCGCGACTCGGCATCCTTGGCGTGCTCCGCGGGAATGCTGATCTGGTGCGTGTTCCAGATCACGTGACGGTTCTGGATCTTCAGCATCTCGCCGAGCCGGCAGCCGGTTTCGAGCGCGCCGACGATTCGATCCCGCATCGCGGCACCAGCGAAGCCATGCTCGGCGCAGTCGAGCTTGTCGGCGGCGGCAAGCAGCCGCTGTTCTTCGTCGTGCCCAACGCGGCGATCACGTTTCGTCTCGCCCTTGGTCTTGATCTTGACGCCGAAGCGGTGGAACGGCGACGTCGTGAAGATCGGCGGCGTGCGACCGCGGCCCCAGTTGATCGCGTGTCGCAGGATGGCCAGCGTGCGGTTGACGGAGGCCGTCGATTTTGTCTCGCCGTATGAACGTTTGAAGTCTTCGATGGGATCAACCCGTTCAAGCTCCGAGACCGGCAACGTTCCGAGAGCATCCTTCAGCGCGGCCAGGCGGCTGCGAATCGACGCAACACTCCGAAGCGACTCGGCGACGACGTAGCGGTCGTAGTACGAGTCCAGAAACGTGGCAACGGTCAGGCCCGCTTGTGCCGGCGGCGCCGGTGGCTTGCGCGGATCCCTGCCGGCGACGATCTCGCCGATGAACTTCGGCTCCCACGTCTTCTCGGCTTCCTGTTTGGAGGTCACGGGTTGCGTCGCGCCCCGTGTCAGCGCGAAGGCATCGACCGGCATCCGGTAACGCCTTCCCTTGTGCATCAGATCGAACCACCACGGATGCTCGCAGCGCGGGCTCGCTTTGCAACCTTTGGACTTGCACTGTTTCAAAACTGCCATATTGCCTCCACGTTCTCACGCGGCCGTCGTCTTGCCGCCGCGGTCCAGCCACGCGAACAGAGCGGACGATCGAATCCGTACACGTTTCGTGCCGAATCGCAGCACGTCGAGTTGCCGGGCCAGGTACGCGCGTCGGATCGTTTCTTCGCAACATCCGACACACGCGGCGGCGTCGCTCACGGTCAGCAGCTGCTCGGGCGTGACACGCGCCATGCGCGCTCGCGTCGTTTGCGATCGCAACCTTTCGGCAGCGGTCGAGGAATCAATCTGTCTTTCGGTTTGAGCGGAATGCGGCATTTTACGACTCCTTCCTCGTGTATTCAAAGTCCTCGGTATTCCCACATGAGCTCGACGCGCTGCTGACAACACTGACGTGCTCGACGTGCGCCATGCCTGCCGTCGCCAATGGGAGCGTGGTCCGGTGCTCGCCAGCGTCAAGGCTCTGCGCGCTGCTCGACCCGCCGGTCGGCGGGCTTCGGCCTTGACGCCGGCTCCGCGCCGGGCTCGTTGAGCATTTGTCGCCGGCACGCTGCGTGACTGGTTCGCGATCCAGCGCGTGGTCATCTTCCGTGCCGCGATCGAACCTTGAGTGATGCTGCGGCTGGTCAACAAGGCGACATGCGCGTGGCTCCGATCGCGACACGAACGTGATCACGCTCGCGTCACGATTCGGATCGGTTCCGATCATGCGGCCGTGCGCAGCGCGGACTCGATCGATTTCCGGCGCTCTCATTCCGTAGTATCTCGAAGCAATTTGTGTGCGCGGATTGCCTGCAGGCAGCTCAGAGCGGCTGCTGCAGGAACTGCCTTCGACGAGTAGACAAGTTGATCGTCGCTCGAGGTGTTATGGCAGGGGCCAGCAGCCTGGAGGCCTGCTAGCCCCCTTGGTGGCCCCTCTGCTAGCCCCGACATTAACGCGGCGAAAAAGAGAGACGCTTCAAAGATCGGTGGCTTAACCCTTCGGCAGTCGTGACTTCTGCGGATGGGATGCGTCCGGCGGCGCGGCGGACTTCGCCGCGTCCGGGGTCAAGGGCGGGGTCAAGGGGGCGAGGGGGGAGCGACCCCCCTAAATTCGCGGGTCCTTGACCCCGCGCCTCATGGCGCGCGGCCGGCCCCGCAGGGGTCGCTCCCCCCTCGTCGTCACCGAAAAAGGCAATGCGCGCCAGCAACTTTGCTGAACGCGCTCTTGCAACCGTCACGATTCAGGACGTATGTGCTGTAATTTCAGTACGGACCTCTGGCGCGGTCCCCGGACAGGCCGCCCTGGTCGGAGCTCCAAATCGCCGATCGTCCGCTATTATCTGGAGCGCGTGCCCCTTTCAGAAGCCGACACCCGCGCGAAACTCATCGACCCGGCGATCCACAGTGCGGCTGGTCCGAGGACATGATCTGCCGCGAGACCACGCTCGGCGCGGTCGAGATCATCGCGGGCAAGGCGCGCCGCCGCTCGGGCGGACGCACCGACTACACGCTGCGCATTCGCGTCAACGCCGAGACGCAACCGGTCGCCGTCGCGCTGATCGAAGCCAAGAAAGACACGCTGCCGCCGGGCCATGGTCTGGACCAGGCGAAGGGCTATCTGCGCGCCTCGCAGCACAACGTGCAGTTCGTCTTCTCATCTAACGGCCATCTGTTCGTCGAGTTCGACCGCTCGACCGGCATGACCAGCGCGCCCCGGCCGATCTCCGAGTTTCCCGACCCCGGCCGACCTTCGCGCCCGCTACGAACGCATCATGGGCTTCTCGCTCGAAGGCCCTCGCCAAGCCGCTGCTCCTGCGCTACGCGGGCGGCGAGGGCAGCGCCGCTACTTCCAGGACGCCGCCATCCGCGCCGTCTTCGAGAAAGTCGCCCGCTGTGCCCGGAGAACCGGCCGCCGCGCGCGCTGCTCTCGCTGGCCACCGGCACCGGCAAGACCTTCATCGCCGTCCACCTGCTGAAGCGGATCGCCGACGCCGGCCAGCTCAAGCGCGCCCTGTTCCTCTGCGACCGCGACGAACTGCGCACGCAGGGGCTGAAGGCGATGCAGGGCGTCTTCGGTGCCGACGCGGCCGAGGTCTACGAGGAAGCAGGCGGCCGCAACCACGCCAAGAACGCCCGCGTTCATGTCGCCACCTACCAGACGCTCGGCATCGACCGCGACGACGGCGACGCCTCGTTCCTCTTGCGGCACTACCCCGAAAACTACTTCTGCCACATCGTCATTGACGAGTGCCACCGCTCGGCCTGGGGCAAGTGGTCCATCGTGCTCACGCGGAACCCGAACGCCGTGCAAATCGGCCTGACCGCCACGCCGCGCCAGCTCGAGTGCGGCGAGAACACGAAGGAGGCCAAGGCCGACGCGAGATCACCGCCGACAACCTCGCCTACTTCGGCGAGCCGGTCTACGAGTACGGCATGGCGCAGGCGATGGAGGACGGCTACCTCGCCGCCTGCGAAATCCAGCTCGCTCAGGTCAACCTCGACGCGACCGGCCTCACCGCCGCCGAGATCATCGGCCGCAACCCGCGGAACGCCAACACCGGCCAGCCGCTCACCGCGGCCGAAATCGCCGCGGCTACGAGAAGACCGACTTCGAGACCAGCCTGCTGCTGCCGGATCGCGTCAACGCGATGTGCCTCGACCTGTTCACGCAGCTCCTCTCCAGCGATCGGAGCGCGGCCCGCAGCAGAAGACCATCATCTTCTGCGCCCGCGACCGCCACGCCGACGACGTGGCCACGGCGATGAACAACCTGTACGCCCAGTGGTGCAAGCAGAAGGGCGTCGCGCGCAAGGATCCTTACGCCTTCAAATGCACCGCGGCCAGCACGGCAACGACGCCCTGCCCGACTTCCGCGGCTCGGCCTCGTCGCACTTCATCGCCACGACCGTGGACCTGCTGACGACGGGCGTTGACGTTCCGGGCGTGCGCAACATCGCCTTCTTCCGCTACATGAAGAGCCCGATCTCGTTCTACCAGATGATCGGCCGCGGCACGCGGATCGACGAGCCGACCGGCAAGCTGATGTTCACGGTCTACGACTACACCGGCGCCACCCGGCTTTCGGCATGCCTTTCGTCACGACCCCGAAGGGGCCGGACGGCCCCACCGAAGGAGGCGACGGCCCCGGTCCAACCGCCCCCGCCGCCCCGCCCGTCGTCGTCGACGGCTTCGAGGTTCAGTGAACACCTTGGCCAGTTCGTCGTCGCCTCCGTGGACGGCCAGGCCATGCCGGTTCCGATCGACGACTACAAGGCGGGCCTTTCGGCGCGTCTGACCGCCGAGTGTCCGACGCTCGAAGACTTCCGGGCGCGCTGGGTCAATCCGCCCGATCGCGAGGAGATGATCGAGCGATCGTCAGCGCGGGCTACTCGCCCAGCGTGCTGCGCCTGCTCGAAGACATGAACGACTACGATCTGTACGACGTTCTGGCCGACCTCGGCTACGGCCTCGCGCCGCGGACGCGCGAGAGCCGACGCTGGCGTTCCGCTACAAGCACGCGGGCTGGCTCAGCGCTTGCCAGCGAGCGACGCGGGCGATCGAGGCGATCGCCGACCAGTTCGCCATCGGCGGCACCGAAGGACTGGAAAACCCGCACATATGGCAGACGCCGGAGGTTGCCGCTGGGCGGGCTGAAGGCCTTGGCGGCGGCGGCGAGCCGAAGACCATGCTGCGGGAGACCAAAGAGAGGATGTTCGCCGCGTGAGCTTGCTTGAAGAAGAAAACGTTAGTGGGGCGCCAGCTCCGAGCACTGGGGCATTGCTGCTGATCTCTGAAGGACATTTGCGCCATCAATCCGAGACGGCCTTCCGATTTGAGCCGAGCGGAGGACGATCCCACATCATTTGTCCCGATGACTGCGGTGGATGCTCAAACCGGAACCATCACGGAAATACTCGAGCGACCGTTTCGAGAGGTAAAGAGGGGATTTACCTACTTCGAAGAAGGCGATGTGATTTTCGCGAAGATTACGCCCTGCATGCAGAATGGGAAACACGCCGTCTGCGCCCACCTCTTCAATGGTTTCGGCTTCGGCTCGACAGAGTTCCATGTCCTTCGTCCTGGGCCAAAACTCCGACCCGAATGGCTCCACAACTTTCTGAGACAGCCGCATGTGCTAAGAGACGCCGCGAGGCATTTCACCGGAGCGGTCGGACAACAGCGCGTACCCGAAAGCTACCTTTCGGAGCTTGAGATTCCACTGCCATCAGTTGCCATTCAAGGACGCATCGCCCCGCGACTCATGGAGGGCCTCGGTGCGATTGAAGTGGCTCGGCATGCCGCCGAAGGCCGCCTCGCCGTCGCAGAGTCTCTTCCGACGGCCTACCTCGGCGAGCTGTTCCAAGGACTTGAGGCGGGCTCTTGGAAGACCGAAAGAATAGGGGATGTGGCGCCTATTCAGACAGGTTTGGCTTTCAAGAGCGGTTGGTTCGTGGAGGCCGGAGGAGTGCGGATCTTAAGGAACGCGAATATTCATCAGGGCTTTGTGGAATGGACGGACACAGTGTCCGTTGGTTCTGATCTGTTCGAGCGCTTTCATTCCTACTCGCTGAACTTGGGCGACATTGTCCTCACCTTGGATCGTCCGATCGTAGCGAACGGTCTGAAAGTGGCTCGACTCAGCAAAGATGACGTACCCGCGTTATTGAACCAGCGCGTCGCGCGCCTCAAGGCAATGGATAGCCGCATCGATCCAGACTATCTGTATGCCTTTCTCCGTTCCCCAGCATTCACGAACGCGATTCGTGGTCACGATCAAAGTCTGGGAGTACCTCACATCTCGCCCGAGCAGGTTGGACGGGTCCAAATCCCGCTTCCGTCTATTGCGATGCAGCGATCTGTCATGGCTGACCTCTCAGGGCAACTCGAGGCCGCCGAGTCACTGATCGCTCGCTGCCGGGAAGAACTCGCCGCAGTCACGGTACTCCCAGCTGTGATCTGCGCACCGCATTCAACGGAGAGTCATAGACCTGTGCCTCTTTTTTGTAAGATGACGACCGCGCCAGCCCAAAAGACGAGCAGCAAGAAAGCACGCTACTCAGCAGTCGGTAGATTCAGCCATCTGGTCGATTTGCGACATCATGCGCCGCGGCAACGTCGCTAGCGCGCTGCAGTACGTTCCCGAGCTGACGTGGATTCTCTTTCTCCGCATCCTCGACGAAACCGAAGATCGCGAGGAGCAGGAAGCCGACGCCGTCGGCGCGTCTACACCTCGTCGCTTAAAAAGCCATATCGCTGGAAGGATTGGGCGGCCCCGCTCGAATCGCCGGCGCGAAGCCGAACAAACGTAAAGAACTCGAAGATGTGGGAAACAAGGCGTTCATGAATTTCGTGAACGGCGAGTTGATTCCCTATCTGAAGAAGCTGAAGGACAAGCCGAACGCGACAGCGCGCCAGAAAGTGATCTCCGAGATCATGTCCGGCGTCGAGAAGTCGCGTATCGACACCGAAAAGAACCTGCTCGACGTCCTCGACAAGGTTCACGAGATCACCAACGAGGGCATCGACCCGACCCACGTCTTCGCGCTCAGCCAGATCTACGAAGGTCTGCTGCTGAAGATGGGCGAGAAGGGCTCCGATGCCGGCCAGTTCTTCACGCCGCGCGAAGTGATCCGCGCGATGGTTCGGGCCATCGCGCCAAAGATCGGCGAGACCGTGTACGACCCCTGCTGCGGCACCGGCGGCTTCCTGGCGCAGGCAGCCGAGTTCATGCAGCCGAAGGTTGGCGCGAAGATCTCCGGCCCGGCGATCGCGCGCTTCAGGCAGGAGACGTTCTGGGGCCGCGAGAAGGAGAACCTGATCTACCCGATCGGGCTGGCCAACCTGATCCTGCACGGCATCGACCGCCCGAACATCTGGCACGGCAACGCGCTCACGGCGACGAGGTCTACGGCGGGCTGTTCGCCGGCGCGCCGACGCAGTTCGATGTCGTGCTCACGAATCCGCCGTTCGGCGGCAAAGAGAGCACGGCGGCGCAGACGAACTTCGATTACCGGACCGGCGCCACGCAGGTGCTGTTCCTGCAGCACGTCATCCGCGCGCTCAAGGCAGACGGCGGACGCTGCGGCATGGTCATCGACGAAGGGGTGCTGTTCCGCACCAACGAGGACGCGTTCGTCAAGACCAAGCGCAAGCTCACCGACGAGTGCGATCTCTGGTGCATCCTCTCGCTGCCGGGCGGCGTGTTCACCGCGGCGGGCGCGGGCGTGAAGACCAACCTGCTGTTCTTCACCAAGGGCAAGCCGACCGAGAAGATCTGGTACTACGACCTGTCGGACGTGAAGGTCGGCAAGAAGACGCCGCTCACGCTGAAGCACTTCGAGGACTTCGCGGCGAAGCTCGCCACGCGCGAAGACTCAGAGCGTTCATGGACCCTGGACCTGTCGGCGCGCAGAATGAAGGCCGCAGCCGACGCACAGCCCTTCAAAGACAATGCCCGCCGGAAGTCTCAGGAGGCCGAGCGGATCAAGGATCACTTGGGCGAACTGAAGAAGGCCAAGCCGCGCGACGAGGCAGCTATAGCGGAGCGGAGCCGCAGTTGCGGCCCTTTTGAAGGAAGCGCGAAGCGACGAACAAGGCCGAGGCCATCGAGAACGCCGTCTACGACCTGAAGGCCGTGAACCCGAACCGTAAGACCGAGGTCGATCGTCGCACACCCACCGAGCTGCTGGACTTGGTCGAAGCCAAGGGGCGTGATGTCGCGGAAGCGATAGCAGCGCTCAGAGCATTGACGCAGTTTCCTTAACCCATGAGTGACGTCCCCGTTTCGAAGCTACAAGACGACGATATGCGTGCCGCACCGACGGCCCTGGTGCGCGCCGGCGTGCAGGCTCGTGAGCTCGCCCGAAAGACCGGCACGGCGGTGGTCATCGTTCGGGACGGCATCCTTGTCGAAGAGCGGGTTGACGATCCGCCCCAGCCCGACCTGGCCCCGATGGCCAGCTCACCGAAATGAGACGTCTGCGACCGTCGAGTGGCGCCGTGCTCTCATGGCGACGATCCTAGCGCTGCGGCGGTTGGCTACATGGTCCGCAGGCGACCGTCGGGAGTCGCGTTCGGCCACAAGGGACAGTGATGATGGTTCGCGTAAGATTCGCATCCTGCGTCCATCTGGACTCGTCGCCCAGCTGAAATCGTCGCTCGGCCTGACGTGTTACGATTCTCCGCCTTTGGGACGCGGAGGAGAAGCCGATGACCACGCCAACCGAACCGAGTGACGACTTCGAGGCCGCGAAGTCGGTATTCGAAAAGCTCAAGGAGCTACCACGGGAACGACAGGAGCGCGTTCTTCGGTGGGTCGCCGAGGGGCTCGGGCTGTCGAATCCAGCCGCCTTGGGGCAACATGTGCTTCCTCCGGCGCTCGGTCACCCGGAGCCGCCCTCTGCTCCGGCCTTGCAGACGGCGACTGACATCAAGTCTTTCGTCGCCGCGAAGAAGCCAAGAAGCGACCAGCAATTCGCGACGGTCGTTGCTTATTACTATCGGTTTGACGCGCCCCCCGCCCAACGACGCGACACCATCAATACCGAGGTCGTTCAGGAGGCGACTAGATTGTCCGGTCGTGAGCGGCTGACAGACCCGACGAGCACGTTAAACAACGCTCGGAACCAGGGTTATTTGGATCGGGCGGAGCGGGGAGAATTTGCGATCAACACCGTCGGTGAGAACCTCGTCGCGATGACGCTGCCAGGCGACGGAGCAAGTCCCGTGAAGAAGAAGAAGCAGCGGGCGAAGCGTTCTGTTAAGAAGAGCGTGAAGCGTTCGAAGCGCGGGTAACGGACGTGTCCGCGGACGCCATTACCGCTGCGCTGTCGGAACTGGATCGAGCACCAACCAACGTCAAGACCACGTCGAACCGCCAAGTTCGAAGTGCTGAGCAACGATCTGCCTTGCGCGCATTGTCGTTCGCCTGGTTCAAATCACACCGCCCCAAGGTCTCGTCGGCCGATGCGGCACTTCTGGCCGAGGTCGGTACGGCGTATCAGATCATCCTTGATGCTGCAGAGAAGAACTCGGTCAAGAAGACCTATCTCGATGCGATGGCGTCGGCGAAGGCTGGGTTGATAAATTCCGGGCTGTCTCGTTGTGGTCGGAGACGCTGGCTCGCCTGAGACCGCGCCAGACTTCTCACCACTTGTCGGCGATTCTGTCATGCGCGGGATCTTGGAGCGGCGGTGGGACGAGTGCGGCCGATGCGTCAACGCCAAAGCGCATTTGTCCGCCGCGGTTGTGATGATGGGCGGCCTTCTTGAAGCCCTGTTCGTTGCGCGAGCGAACAGGATGGCGGACAAATCGCCACTCGTGAAAGCGTCGTCGGCTCCGGTTGATTCGAAAACGAAGAAGGTGCTCGACGTTCGTGACTGGACCTTGCGTCCTTACATCGATGTTGGACACGAACTAGGGTGGATCACGAAGTCCGCGAAGGACGTTGCGGCAGTGTTGCGCGATTACCGCAACTACATCCACCCTGAGAAGGAGCGAAGTCACGGCGTCGTGCTGAACGAAGACGACGCGACGATGCTTTGGGGCGTGACGAAGAGCTTGGTTCATCAACTGCTTCGCTCCTGACACTCCCGTCCGGGTCGTGGCTAAAGACCGATCGGCAGCTCCACCCGACGCCTCGCCAGTCCGCCCGCGCTTCTTGGCGCGCTTGTCCGGCGGAACGTGGAATACGGAGGATCTGATGGCGCTTCGCGCTGTCGCACACAGCTCCGCCTTTGGCTGACAAATGGCTGACAATCGGTAGAGGCTCAGGGTTGTTCTGGGTAGTGACAAATAGTCGAAAACATTAGGAAAATGGCCTGGTGAGGTATCAGGCGGACCCCAGTTGCCTCGTGCAATTGGGCTCATAACCCAAAGGTCGCGGGTTCAAATCCCGCCCCCGCAACCAAAATCCCCCTTTAGATATTGACGTTTTCGATGAGCGGCGGCGGCGTTGCCCTGATGTTGCCACGCTCTAGTAACCGAATGGCACTGTCGTTCGCGCCCGGACTCAAGTGCATGTGCCGCTGCGTCGTCGTGATCTGGTGATACCCCGCGAGTTGTTGAATCGCGACCGTTGCCCGCGCCAAGCATCGCCAGGTGTGAACAGAACGAGTGTGCCGCAACACGTGGACACCGACGTTCCCGAGGCCGGCGCGGCGGGCGGCACGTGCCACCAGACCTTGCACGGCCCGTTGCGTCAGCCTCGGTGGACATTTGAAAACCAGCAATTAATCGACAGGCAAAACCAGCAATTTCTTCGGGGCCGAGACCGGTGAGCTCTCCGTCCCGTCCTCGGGGCGCAAGTCGGTCTGGACTTTCGTGCGCCAGCTCCTGGCCCACACTTGAGCACTGCGCGTGATGGAGCAGCCGATCGAGGAGGGCGGTGACGGCCGCGGTGTCGCTCGAGGAGCTCGCCCCAGTCGTCGACTGGTCGATTCGACGTCAGCAGCGTGGACGCCTCTTCGTAGCGGCGCATGATCACCTCCAGGAGATCTTCGGCCGCGGTGTGCGGCAGCTCCCGCATGCCAGGTCGTCGATGATCAGCAGCGGCACGGCCGCGAGGTCCGCGAGGACGGCCTTGCGTGTCCCGTCCAGTGTGGCATCGGCGAGTTCCTCCAGCAGCGTGTGTGCTTCCCGATAGGCCACGCGATAGCCTTGTTGGATTGCCGCGCGGCCGATCGCTTGGGCGAGATGGCTTTTGCCGGTCCCCGGTGGGCCAAGAAAGAGGGCGTCTTCGCGTTGGCCGACGAAGCGGCCGGTCGCGAGTTCGTGGATCAGCGCGCGATTCATCTTCTTGTTGAAATCGAAATCAAAGGCGTCGAGCGAGCGATCGGGGTCGCGGAAACGCGCCTGCTTGTGACGGCGATCAAAGAGGCGGTCTTGCCGTCGAGGAATTCGTCGGTGACGAGGGTGGCCACCAGATCGAGCGGGGACAGTCTTTCGGTTTGCGCGTGACGGAGCCGGGTTTCGAGGACGTCCGCCATGCCCGACAGACGGAGTTGGCGGAGCGCACGATCGAGCTCGACGAGATTCATGTCGAATCTCCGGTGTTGCGATCGATGAGATCGCGATAGAGGGTGAGCTGGCGGATGAGCGGGTCGACTTGGCGGAGGGTCAGCGGCACGGGCGGGCGACGGTCACGTACCTGCGGAGAAAGCGATAGGTGAGGACGCCGATCTCGAGCGCGGCCTTGGCGGCATCATCGACGACGGCCGGCCCATGTTTCTTGGCGAGCGCGAACACGCCCAGGATGCGGCGTATGCCGGCGCCGCCCTGTGCTCTGGATTTATTGCAGACCGCGCTGATGTGGGGACCGGCGGTCGCGGCGGGCCGGAGCGCGAGGGTCGAGGCCGGCGTGCGCGCCGGCCGGTTGGCCTCGTGGATCCGGTGCCAGCCCCGTGGGGCGCGCAGATGCTCGCGCAGCAGTTGGCCGGTCTTCGGCGCGAGGAGCCGGACGTGCAGATCGTTCCATTGCACCTGGACACGTTGGCCGATCCAGCCGGGTGGTGCGCCGTAGTACGCCGCCTCGACTTCGACGCAGCCATCGAGATGCACCGTGCGCTCGCCGTACCGATAATAGCGAAACGGTTCGAGCGGGAGTGGGCCGAGGGCCGACTGCTCCTCAGCAAACATCTCTGCGACCTGGCGCTTCGTGGTGCCGTGGATCCGCGTCTCGGCCCAGTGCGTCTCCCAGCGATCGAAATACGCTTGCGCTGCCTCGAGGGTCTCGAAGCGGAGGCCTTTGAGCGGCGTCTTCTGCGCATGGCCGACGCCGGCTTCGACTTTCCCCTTGCGATCGGGATCGCGCACGCGACACGGCAGCGCGATGACGCTGTAGTGCGCGAGGACTCGCGATAGAGCGGTTCAGCGTCGGATCGTAAATGTCAGGCGTGAGGACGCCTTCGCGCAGGTTGTCAAGGACGATCGCGCGGACCGTGCCTCCGAGTCCACGGAAGCCCGCTCGTGCAGCTCCGCCCAGACCTGGGCGCTCGATCGCCACGACAGCCGCACGGATTTGCGCGAGTAGCCCAGCGTCAGCACAACAGCGCGTCCGTCGATACTTCCCGGTGCCGCTGTCGCGCACCATCGGCCCCTCGCCGTAGTCGACTTGGCCTTCCTCGCCGGGCGCCGTCGTGATCACGACGCGCGCCTCGGCCGGCGCGCTGCCGCGCAGCTTCACACGAAGCGGCGGACACTCGTGTACGGGCCGGTAAGCCGTGGTCGTGACCAGGTCCTGCCAGATCGCGACGGCGTTACGCCCGCGACCGAGCGCGGCCGCGATCATCCGCGATACGGCTCGCAGGCGCTCGCGCTCGGGGCACGGCCGGGCGGGAGGACCCAGAGTCGGTGGACACCTCCCGCTAGTAATTGCCGGTTTTGCCCCGAAGTCGGTGGACACCTCCTCGGAAATGGCCGGTTTTGCCGTCGCTTCGCTCGGCCGGCCGCGGCCCCGCACCGGCATGCCGGCGGCTTTCAAGTACCGCCGACCGTCTCGCGTCGGATGCCGGTGGCTTCCTGGATGCGCGAGAGCGTCCAGCCCAATCGCCCCAGGGCGCGGATTTGCTGCTGTTGTCGTCGTCCAAGACGTTGCTCATGCCGGCTAAGAACATGCGTTCCGCGCCCGCGTCAACGTCTCGGCCGCCTCAGTTAATTGCCGGTTTTGAGGTGTCGATTAATTGCCGGTTTTGGGTGTCCACCGAGGACGTCGGGCGCACCGTTACTTTCACACAGCACGCGCGGACCCTGCAGATGCCGGTGAGCGCGAAGTGCCGCCACCACCTTGGGTGTCGTGACGTGCCCTTTCCAGTCCGATCGGGCAACGCACAGTTGCCCCTTTCAGAGATCGATGTCGGACTACTCCAACGCCATCATTTCACCGCACCGAAGAACGCCTCGCCGCCCAATAGCACGATGAGGTGAGCTCGGGCGTCGGACTTTGCTGCCTCCAAGAGGCACTCGTATCCGTCGAACTCGTGAAAGCCAACTGAGGCCTTCGGCGTCGGCAGCAGCCGGACCACGCATGGCATTCGCTCGATGACGTCCCAATCGACTGCCGTCTTCAGTAGCTTGTTGAGGACGGCGATCGTTTTGGTCTTGCCAGCCTTCATGAACTCGTGGTTGACGACCATGATGTAAACGACGAATCCATGTTGTAAGTCCCGATCGATCTGCACCCGCAGAAGCGTTGCGACGTCAGCCGCCAAGCATTCGTCGCGTACACCGCCGGAGGCTATTACATTCAGTGAGGTCACAGCGGAATTTGTCGGAGCGTTTCGAACGAACCAGGAGGCACTCGATTCATTGTACAAGGAGCCTATGTCACGGCCGAAGATTACGAACGCCGATTGCCTGATTGATGGGTAGGGAACCCGTGGCAGATCGCCGCGCGTGGTTCGAATCGGTCAGCCTCTTTCAACCGAACGGTTGCGACGAACGTCCCGGTCGAGATCGAAGTGGCGCCACCGGCCTGCTTTTTAGTGCCGGACCGGATCTAGATACCTGTCGAGCCAGTCGAGGGTTTCGCGGACCTCCTCGCGATGAGGCAAGTCGCCATGTCCCCCCTCGTAAATCACGTGCTTCTCATTTTAGGCGGACGTTCCGAGCAGTTGGAAGAGCGGAGTCTGCGACGCCTCGACTGGGAAATTATCATCGTATCGGCCGTTCAGCATGAGCGTCGGGACCTTGACCCGCGGCGCGAAATTGACACCGTCAACCTCCGGGAGGTCACGTCTTGACTCGAAGCCGCCCGACGACAGGATCGCCGCCTTGAACCGCGGCTCGACGGCGAGAAGCATCGGCGCACGGCTCCCACCCAGACTGAAACCCAAGTAAGCCATGCGCGTCCGATCAATGTCCGGCCGCGTTTGAAGATAATCGAGCCGAGCGGCCCAAATCCTTCGACCACATCACAACGTGGTCACGAAAGACACCTGGTGGTTTCCCGCCTGGCTTCAGATCGTCGCGCCGTTCATACATGCCTTTGTAGACGGGAGCGATCACTAAGCGGCCGCTCTTCATGAGGAAGTCCAACGAATCTTCGAGGACGTCGAGATCGAGATTGTCGTCTAGCACCGCAGACGCGCCCGGAAAGTACGCGACGACTTGAAACGGCGGCGACGCGTGATTCGGCAGGTAGAGGTCGGCCACGACTCGCTCGGTGCCATATGCCGCATCGAAGGTCACCTTCTCGTGAGTCCAATTCTCAGCGGTCCCGGTCTCTTCGACTCGCGCGTTCATCTCTCGGTGGTCGTATGCGTCCAGGCCACCGGTGCCCTTGGTTGAAGAGAAGGTCGGAGGCAGGTGTGTCCTTCGAAAAGTCGTGGTAGTTCGCGTCGACCGCCGCCGACGCGACGGCACTCGGTGGCGAATCGAACTTCACGCATCGAAAGCCAAAGTTTGGCCGACAGTACCATGGATTCTGAGAGTCCACGAAATTGAACATGTACAGTTGGGTCGCCGAAACCGCCCCCGAGGATGAAGCGCTTCCCGTTTCCACCCTCATTCCAGCACCACTCCTTGACGTTGCCGGCCATGTCCGTCGTCCCGGAGCCGCTCACCGCCATGTGGTCTCCGACGGGCTGCGTGCGACCGCTGCGGAAATTGCTGCCATGCACAATCAAGCTGCCCATTTCCAGCTGGGCCGCCGCCATCCAGTGATACACGGTAGGAAGGCTCTTGCCCGCATACTCGGCGTACGCGGCCGCCTCATACCAACTGACGCCGGCAACCGGATGGTGTTCTAAACCGTTGGGGATGCAGCTACCACTCCCGAGATCGCGGGCCCGGGACGACCCGTCGCATCGCGGAAGAGCGCAACCGCCTCTTCCCAGGGAATGGTGCGACCCTCTTTCACGAACGGCTCCCACCAGAATTCGCGCTTCTGGTAGCCTCCCGCGTCGACAAACTTCTTGTATTCCTGGTTCAGTGACTTCGTACCGATCGATGAGATACCCATCGACGTGTACTGTTGGACGCTTGCGTCGCCGGGTTACCGAGGCGAATGTCGCCTTCGGCACCGACCACCATGCCGGCCGGAACCGCCGATTCCGGACGAAGGGTGTACGACCACCGACATCGTTACGTAACCCCGGTTGGGGCGCCACGGTCGGCCCGTCCAGGAAGAACACGGGAGCAGAACCCTTCCTTCGCGTCCGCCACAGGGAAATGCCGCGAGCGATCCGAATATTCGTGAGCGGCGTCTTGCCCGAGAACCTCCCATGAATTGTCATCCTGTCCGTAGCGCTTGAGGGAGACAGCCGCGCCGACGGGCACGCTCTCGACTGATGCGACCCCCGTCAATCTGGCCGAGAACCAGCCTCGAGCGTGGGATGCCCCGGAAGGACCGAGCGCGCCTCGCGCGTCATTGCCGCAGCGTGGGTGAACTCTCCCGCATCAATCAGACGCTCGATCTGGGGTACCGCGAGTCACGAGGGCCCATCGCTGGCGCGAAGAGCGGTGCCAGGCCCCATCAGCGGCAACTCCCGCGGCGACCACCGCGGCGATGACGGCGTAGGCCAGCGTGCGACTTCGCCGGGGCGCGAACGCACCGGTCGCCGGCGGATGCGGCGGCTCTCGTCGCACGTGCCGAAGCGCCGCCAGCAATTCAGCCACCGTTTGAAACCGATCGGCAGGCGTTTTGGCGAGCGCGCGATTGACGATGCGCTCCAGTTCCGGCGAAACGCAGGGGCGCAGCGCAGTGAGCGGGTCCGGAGTCGCTTGTGCAATCGCCAGCGCCACCGCCTGCGGAAGCTCGCCGTTGAACGGGAGGCGCCCGGCAATCATTTCGTACAGCACGACGCCCAGCGAACCAGACGTCGCTGCGCACATCGGCCGGCGATCCCGTCGTCTGCTCAGGCGACATATACGCGAGCGTCCCGAGCGTCGTCCCCGTTCGCGTCACGCCGGCGTGGCCGAGCAGCTTTGCGATGCCAAAGTCGAGAAGCTTGACGATCCCGTCGTCGGTAATGAAGATGTTGGTGGGCTTGATGTCGCGGTGCACGATACCGGCGTTGTGCGCCTTCGCCAGACCTTCCGCTACCTGCGCCGCATAATCGACGGCCTCTGCCAGCGTCAGCGGCCCACGAGCGATCTTCGTTTTCAGCGTCTCGCCAGCGTCGTCCGCCATTGCCATGAACGACTGGCCGTCCGTCGACTCGCCGATGTCGATGATCGTGCAGATGTTCGGGTGTTCGAGCGCCGACGCTGACTGGGCCTCGAGGATGAACCGGTGCTTGGCTTCTTCGTCTCGCGTGAGATCTGGCGAAAGGAACTTGAGGGCCACCCACCGGTGCAGTCGCGTGTCTTCGGCCCGGTAAACGACCCCCATGCCTCCGGCACCAACCTTCTCGACGATGTTGTAGTGGGCGACGTGACGGCCGATCATCGAGACGCCGTCGTGGGCTCGCTCGGTCGTCAGGAGCTGTCCCACCGGCACGTCGAGAAACTGTTCGGCGGTCTGCGCGTGCGCCAGCAGGGCTTCGACGTCCCGCCGGAGCGCTGCCTGTCAGCCACACGCCGCCGACACGAACGCGGGTCGCTCCGCCGCGTCGCGATCAAGTGCGGCGTCACGAATCTCGTCGATCCGTCGTCTGCGCTGCGGCGCATTCACTGCGTGTTCCCTTCCAACTCGCGAAGCAACCACAACTTGGCCAGGCGCCAGTCCCGCTTGATCGTGTCTTCCGACAGGTGCAGGACCTCGGCCGTCTCTTCAACGCTCAGGCCGCCAAAGAAACGCAATTCGATGACCCGTGCCTTGCGAGCGTCCGCGGCGGCCAGCGTGTCCGGCGCCCGAATCGAGATCGAGGAGATCCACGTCCGGCGCGGGCGCTGCGGCCAGGGCATCGGTGAGTGTTACTCGCTGGGCACCGCCGCCTCGCTTGACGTAGCCGCGCGACCGCGCGTGGTCGATCAAGACGCGACGCATCAGTCGCGCCGAAATCCCGAGGAAGTGCGCCCGATCCTGCCACCGTAACTTTCGGGCATCGGTCAATTTCAGGAACGCTTCATTGACCAGTGCGGTCACCTGCAGCGTATGGTCGCGGCGCTCGCGCGCCATATAGGCACGGGCAATCCGGCGGAGTTCTGTCTCGACGAGCGGCAGTAACTGCTCGAGAGCCATCTCATCGCCGTCGCTCCAGGCCCGAAGCAACCCGGTCACGCCCTCGGGGGGCGGTGTCGTCAAGTCTCCTCCGTTCGTGCCGAGCCGCGCCCCATTCTACGCATTCCCGGCATCTTTTGACCGGATTCACCCCGACGGCCGGCGTTCCCGCATTCGTGCGCGGAGGGGACGCTCATGCCACGCCATCTGGGGTTTCTAGGAGGCGAAGATGCCCGATGCGGACACCGCGTTCTTCGGGAGGAACGACCAAAAAGTGGAGCGGTTCTATAAAGCGGCTCTTCACAACTTGTCTCGCGATTCCTATGTCGCATTCCGCGACACCCGAGCCACATTGATTCGAGAGCGCGTGGAAGCCTTCTTGGGAGTCGTCGCAACGGACGGCCTTACCAGCTCCGATCTGCCTAGTGCGTGATAAACGAAATGTTCTTGGTGTTCCGTTGACCCTTTGTGTATCTGACCTACCTGGTTTCTTCGGACTATTCATTACCGGAGAAGGCGTACCGACACCGCGACTCTCGCAGTTCGCCGCGTATGCAGCCTTCTTACCGGCGCCCAAGGCGGTGCAGAAATCCCAGGCTGGCGCCTCCGACCAGCTATGTTGTCGAGCTTTGGGGGCAGCACAGGAGCATGTACCGTCATAGGAGTCCTTTGTTCATGGGGTTCCGACCGTTGCCACGATGTTGCCACGACGGAGGTCGACCCGCGCGGACTCCCGAGGACGCGATCAGATTCTTGAACCTCTGCAAGTTGATGATATCCAGAGGCTTGTTGCCAAAAGTTCCACGCCATCACCACTTAGAAGAAGTCAACCTTTAGGGTTCAAATCCCGCCCCCGCAATTCCCATCAGTAAAGCTCGGTTGCTACAGCAGTTGCAGTGCAGCGATCTTGGGGACACGATTTGAACCCCCAGAACGGCGCCGCCTTGCTGCGCCCGACTACTGGGTCCGGTACAGCCTCTCTGAATCTGACGCGTCGCCGACGAGCGACGCATCGAGAACACGCCAGAAGAACGGTGCATTCAAGAGTATCGAGGAGGTGCACGACAGGCGAGACATTGGTAAACGCTGCGGCGTTTATCGTGACTAATGCCTGAAGGTCAAATGCGACGCCATTTCGGCATCTCGACTATTTCGCGGCTGTAAGAACTCGGCCGAAGTCTGGCGCCGAATATGTTTCGTCCCGAGGTCGTCACTCGCGCCGAATCGCGTCCATCGGATGTACGTGGGCCGCGCGGCGTGCAGGTATCCAGCTCGCGCCCAGTGCCACGACCAACAGCAGCCCTGCTGCGCTCCAACGCGTGACCGGATCCGATGACGAGATGCCGAAGAGCACCGACTTCATGAATCGCGCCGAGAGGATAGACGCACCGACGCCGGCCGCGATCGCGACCACCGACAGCGACGAGGCCTCGCGAAGCACCATCGCCACAATCTGGCGAGGGATCGCGCCAAGGGCTATGCGGATGCCGATCTCCCGGGTCCGCTGCGCGACCGATAGCGCCATCACCCCGTAAATCCCGACCGACGCCAGCACCAGCGCGATACGCCGAAGATCGAGCTGAGCGAGACGAGCAGCCGTTCGTCGGCAAGGTCCTCGTCGATCTGCGCCTGCTGCGTTCGCACGGCCACCAACGGCACCGCGGGATCGGTGGCGTGCAGGACTGTTCGCAGTGCCGGCACGATCGTCTCAGGCGCCACCTGCGTGCGGATCATGTAGGTCAGGCGCCGCATCTGTGTTTGCTGCGCGTAGGGAACAAACAACTGGGGCGATGTGGTTTCGTGCAGATTTGCGTACAGCGTGTCGCCGCACACCCCGACAATCTCGAGCGGACCGGTGGAGAGGATGTCACCGTACCCAGAGTACACGCCGACCGAAACGAACTTGCCGATCGGATTCTCGTGCGGAAAGCGCGTCACGGCCAGCCGCTGGTTGATGACGGCCACTTTGGGCGAGGCGCCGGTGTCGTGTTCGTTGAACGGCCGTCCGGCCAGCATCGGGATCTCGAGGGTCTTGAAGAAGTTGACCCCGACGGCATTGTAGGGTGCAGTCTGATTTCTGCTCGCGTCGAGCGCTTCGCCTGGGACCAGTAGTGTCGTCTCGAGCTGCTCGCCCGAGAGGTAGGGAGCCTCGGCGCCCGCGACGGAGGCGACGCCGGGAATCGCGGTGATCGCCTGTTCCATCCGGTGATGGAATACGACGTTCGCGCCGGCCGGATAGCGATTCTGTGGCAGGACGATCTGCGCGAGGAGTAGATGATCGGTACGGAATCCCGGATTGACGGAGATCAGGCCGGCGAGCGATCGAATGAAGAGCCCGGCGGAGATGACCAGAAGCGTCGCTAGCGCGATCTGGAATCCCACGACCGCTCGTCCAAGGGCGTGGCGTTGTTTGACGCTGTCGGCGATCTCCGTGCGCAAGGCTGCGAAGGCCGGCGCCAACCCGAAGAGGAGGCCGGTGACCATCGTGGTGGCCGCGGTAAACCCGAAGACCTGCCAGTCGAAGTGCGGCGTGTATTGCGCGATGGCACCTCGTCCCGCATAGGCGAGCGCGAGTCCCGAGAGGCCGCCCAGCGTTGCGAGAAGGAGGCTTTCAACGAGCATCTGACGGAAGATGCGTCCGCGTCCCGCTCCGAGCGCGAGCCGCACGCTCATCTCCCGCTGACGGCGCGCGCCGCGCGCCAGCATCAATGTGGCGATGTTCGCGCACGCGAGCAGCAGGACGAGTCCGAGGAACATCATCAACACCGCGATAGGTGTGGCGAACGCTTGCTGCTGCGTGAACAGACCGCGGCTGCCGTCGCGCAATACTAGTGTCGGCACGGTATCGCTCGCGCGAATCGGCACGACCGCGCGGAAGATCGTGGCGAACTGCGCGTCGAGCGTCGTCTGCGCCGTGCGATCGCTCACACCCGGTTTCGCGCGGCCGAGGACGATGAGGCCGCCGGCCGCCGGATCCGCGAGCCAGTTCCGGCCGTTGGAGGCGGGCGTCAGGAGCGTCGCCTTCGCCAGCGTGACAATGATCGCCGGCGTCTCCGCGGGCAGTGTGCTACCGACGCCGGTGAAGCCTTTGGGATTGACGCCGATGATCGTAACGGGGACATCGTTGATCGTGATCGACCGTCCGATCGCGGCTGGCGACCGCTCGAATTCGCGATTCCAGAAACCGTCGCTGATCATTGCTACCGCGGCGCTACCTGGCATGTCGTCGGAAGGACGAATCTCGCGACCGATCTGCGCCCTGACGCCGAGCACCTCGTAGTAGTTGCCCGAGACTTCGTGCAGAAGCACGCGCTCCGCGTTGTCGCCGACCGTGGCGTTCGCGGCCGTCGGGTGGAACGCGAGCAGATCACCGAGCACCGAATTCTGTGCGCGCAGATGTTCGTAGACGGCGTACGAGAAGCCGGTCGTCGCGAGCAGCCTCAGCGATGATGCGTGAGGGACGTCGAGCCGATCGAAGAGAAGTTGTTTACCGACGGAAAAGATCGTTGTGTTCGCCCCGATCGCCAGTGCCAGCGACGAGACGGCGATCATCGTGAATCCGCGGCTCCTACGGAGCACGCGCGCCGCGAACACCAAATCGGACCAGATTCCGGGCATGGAACCAGACTTTAGCCGATAATGTGCGACTGCCGTGCAGTGGAGAGCACCGGTGCCGCGCTGGCAACAACTGCCGACTCGCCGGCGGGTTTTACGGCGCGGCGCCTACGAATGTCATGCTCGTCGGTCATCGACTGGCATTTGAGGACCGCTCTACGCTGGCGTCCCATCCAAGATGCGCTAGTGGTGGGCGCACCTGGTGGGCGCGCCTCGAGTTCACCCGCATAAACATTGAGCCGACTATCCTCCGCAAATAAGTTCGAAGAGTTGCGGAGCCGGGCGCGTCTGGTGCGTTCCACGTCTGGCATCGTGCGACGCAGAAGCCTTGTGCGGGTCACGCTTGGATGCCGTCGGCTCATCGCGCCGTCGTGATGCGAGCGCCCCATCGTGCGGGCGGCACCCCGTAGACGCGCGTGAACATGCGCGTCATGTGGCTCTGGTCGCAGAATCCGGCAGCGTGCGATGCCTCTGCAAGTGAGCAGTGCCGACGGATCGCGCGCCGCACGTGATCGAGCTGTCGCATGGTGCGGTAGCGGGTCGGACTGGTGCCGAAGGCCGCCCTGAATTGCCGCGCGAGCGTCCAGCGGTCGAGGCCAGTGGCCCGCTCGAGTTCCGCTGCCGAGTGGGGCGTCGCTGGCTCCGCGTAAAGCAGTGCCCGGGCGCGTTCCAGGGCCGCAATCGGCAGCGCCGTTCGCGGCGAGCGGGATCCCGAAGTCTCAAGCAGGAAATCGGCAATCGCCGCTCCGACCTCCGCGAGCGCCATCTCGTCGAGGACGTCGTCCAGATCCCACACCGGCGACAGGTGGCGTCGCTGCGCGCCGGTCAGCCGCACCACGGGATCGGTCACGAAGGGCAGCGGCGACCCGCCGAGTTGGGCCTGCACCAGCGTGGGATCGACATACGCGATGCGGTAGGCAAACGGCGCCGCGGACCCCGAGGCGCCGTCGTGCAGTTCGTCGGGGTGAAGCACGTGGCACTCGCCGGGCAGGCAGATGCGCCGCGCGCCTCGATACCTAAACGTCTGCACGCCTTCGAGCGTCAGGCCGATGGCGTACGAGTCGTGCCTGTGGGGCGAGAAGGCCTGGCCGACGAAGCGCCACTCCACGCGTTCGAGGCCGTGTGCGCTGCGTCCGAGGCGCATGTATTCTCGGGTGCCGTCACCCGCAGCGTCGCGCAGGACCCCTTCCGAGGACTGACTGGATGGCGGTCGCGGCGCCCCCGTCTTCCGCATCGCTGGAGCCTACCAAGATCACGACTCGAATTGCACGCCCCGTCGATCACAACTGTTCAAGACCCACGACGGCCATTTGCCTACAGTGAAGACGTCACGCCGGCGCGCGATCCTCTGGCAAAGACGGCTCAGGCATGAACTCTCTACCGGCCATTGTGAAATACGTCAGGTGTCAGCGCGTGACGATCCGCCGGGTCGACACGTTGCGCAACACCGTAGCGGGGGCCTCGCGATGAGTGCGGAGTCGGTGCGCGCGTTCCTGGCCAGTGCCGCTCCCGATCTCGAGATCGTAGAGCTGCCGGCGAGCAGCCAGATACACACGCTGTCGACGGCCTGGGGCATCCGGGCTGCGCAGATCGCAAAGACGTTGGCGTTGAGCGTGGGAGGCCGCGCGGTGCTGGCGGTCGTGTGCGGGGACTCGCGGCTCGATAACAGGAAAGTCAAGGCGGTGCTCGGCGGGAAAGCCACGATGCTCGCACCTGAGGAAGCCGCGACAATCACGGGACACATGCTCGGGGGCGTGTGCCCGTTTGGCCTCGCTACGCCTATGCCGATCTACTGTGACGTGCAACTGCGCGCGTTCGACGAAGTAGTGCCAGGGGCCGGGTCGACTCATACGGCATTGCGCATCGCTCCCGACCGTATGGCTGCCCTGAGCGGCGCGCAATGGGTGGACATCTGCGTCGTCACGAGGCAGGGCCTGGTGGACTCGTCCGATGGCCGCCAGTAAGCAGCGATGGCGCCGGCTGCGGCAAGCGGCCGCTTCGCGGGCATCGCCCGTTATTCACGAGGGAGAAAAAATGCTGCGGACACTATTTTTGTTGACGATTCTGGCCGGAGCGCTCACCGACGGTGCGTTGGCACACACGCCGGATGCCGGCTGTGCGTTGCCTTCGGAACCCACGGGCATTCCCGCCGCGATCGATGCGGCAATCACCGGGCCCGCGGACAAGGATCTGCATGGGGCATCACGGTGCAGGCCGAGTCGGCCAGTGCGCCGCTACCCAAGAAATATCTGCCGTGAGAGAGACATGAGCGCCGCAGGGACCACATAGCAATCTGATGACAGCCGAGAACAGGAGACGTCTATGAGAACGATTCGAACGAGAACGATTAGCTGTGCGGTCGCGATGGCGGCGGTGCTAGGCCTTGCTCCGCTGCGCGCGCAGACCACGCAGACGGCCCTGTCCAAGGAAGCAGCGACGCTGTCCGACAAGTTCGCCGGCCTGGCGCGGGTCATGGCGGGGAAATACGACTGGAAGCCCGGTGCGGGTGTGCGTTCCGTTGGCGACGTCTTCAACCTGATTGTGACGGAGAACGGCCTGCTCGTGGGAACGCTTACCGGCGCGGCGGGCCGGGCGGCGGGCGCGGAGCACAGGTCATCGCGCCGGAAAAACTGGAGGAAGCGCTGAAGACCTCCTATGCAAACGTGCAAAAAGCTATCGAGGGACTCTCGGACGCCGACCTGAAGGCGCCGGTGAAACTGTTTGGCAGGGACATGACCAAGGAAGATGCCGTCCGCTTCCTTTTCGGGGACCAGCACGAGCACCTCGGCCAGTCGATCGCCTATGCGCGCTCCAACGGTGTCGTACCGCCATGGTCGAAGTAAGAAGAGACGCTGACACCTTCGACATTAGCCACTCGAGGGGGTGTTGATGACCACGCTATTACAGGATGTGCGGTACGGACTGCGAGTGCTTTGGAAGAGTCCGGGTTTTACGATCGTAGCGGTGCTTTCCCTGGCTTTGGGCGTGGGCGCGAACACGGCGATGTTTAGCATCGTGAACGCGGTGTTGTTGCGTTCGCTTCCGTTTTCCCATCCGGAGCGTCTGGTGAAGGTCATCGCCAGCAATCGCGGCGTAGGCGCGCGGGACATCGGGTTCTCCGTTCCTGAACTGGACGATCTCAGAACAAGAGCGGGCGTCTTTGACCAGGTGACTGCTATCCAAGATGGCCCGACAAACTTGACCGGCGGAGAGCGTCCGCAACATCTCGAACTGCTGGAGGTGAGTGCTAACTATTTTTCCATGCTCGGCACTTCCGCGCACATCGGACGGATGTTTGGCCCGGGCGACGACGTGCCGGGTTTCGCAGAAGCGATCGTAATCAGCGACAGCCTGTGGGCCCGCGGGTTTGGCAGAGATCCGGGAGTTCTGGGGCGAAAGATACAACTCGACAATGATCCCTACACGATTGTCGGTGTTCTTCCACCTGGATTCCGCCATCCAGGCCGGGCGGGTGCGACGGATATTGAAGTATGGACAGCAGTGGGATTCAGGGCCGATCCCTTCCCGAAACCTGATCGCGGCCTACGGGTGTTTCCCGGAGCGATCGGGCTTCTGAAGCCTGAAATTGGCCCGGAGCTGGCGCAATCCAGGTTGGAGGCTCTCGCGGCGCAGCTGCGGGCAGAATATTCCACCAACTATCCTGCGGGATCCGACTGGTCGATTGAGGCGGAGCCGTTGCAGGAGTCGCTGGTTGGTAATGTCCGACCGATGTTGTTGGTGCTGATGGGCGCGGTGGTCCTGATCATCCTTCTGGCTTCGGTCAACGTTGCCAATCTTCTCCTGGCTCGGGCTTCCGGAAGACAGCGGGAGATGGCCGTGCGGCTGGCCATGGGAGCAAGCCGCGCGCGCATGATTCGTCAAATGCTCACCGAGTCGATGATTCTCTCTCTGGTCTCCGGCCTGATTGGTGTTCTGACTGCAATGGCGGCTTTGTATTTTGTGCAGTTTCTATCCGTCCAGGTTCCCCGGCTGGCCGAGGTGCAGGTGGATTGGACAGTGCTTTCATTCGCCTTGCTGGTTTCTCTGCTCGCTGGGCTAGGGTTTGGATTGGTTCCAGCCCTGCAGTCCTCGAAATCCGAAATTGCTGTAGCCATGCGGGAGGGAGCCCGAGGCTCGGGGACCAGTGGAAAGACCAACAGGTTACGCGGTCTGCTGATTGCCTCAGAAACAGCCCTGGCGGTAATGCTCATGGTGGGAGCGGGTCTGCTCTTGCGCACGTTCTGGGGACTGCTGCAGGAAAATCCCGGTTTCAATCCTTCAAGAATTGTCGCTGGCAATTTCTACCTGCCGGTACCCAACAATCCCGACATGGATCGCTACTCCAATCCCGAAATGTTGAACTCTTTCGTGCGGGAGGCTTTGCGCCGCGTGCGCGCTATCCCTGGAGTTGAGTTCGCCGCCATGACGACTGATTTACCAGTCACCCATTCGTCGCGGCCACGCGTCGTCAATATTGAGGACCGTCCGGATGAATCTGGCAAGGGTCTGTTTGTGGAAGTCACCAGCGCGACTCCTGACTACTTCAAGGTGTTACAGGCCTCGCTAGTAGCCGGACGTTACTTCACGGAAGCCGATGATACCGGCAAACAGCCGGTGGCAATCGTCGATGAAAGCACAGCACGTACCTACTGGCCGGACCGCGATCCGATTGGCCGCCGTTTAAGCATGAGGAGCCCTCGGGGCGCAGCCAACCCGCCGTGGTGCACAGTGGTTGGCGTGATCAAAGACATCAAGAGTGATGGTCTCGACCAATCCGGAGTTCCACACATCTACCGACCGATCTACCAGTATCCAGGACTCAGGTCTCTGTCCAAAAGCGTGACGGTCCGGACCTCTTTGTCCGCCACCAGCCTGGAACCGCAGATACGTCGTGAGCTACAGGCAGTCGATCCCGATCTGCCGGTATTCAATGTACGCACTATGAATGAGGTCATTGACGGTTCTCTGGCTTCGCGCCGCTTCTCCGCGGAGTTGGTGGGAGTATTTGCCGTGGTGGCGCTTCTGTTGGCGTCGGTGGGAATTTACGGTCTGTTGGCCTACATGGTCGGTCAACGGTCGCACGAGATTGGAGTGCGGATGGCGCTGGGAGCCATGCCCTCGACCATTGGGAGAATGATTGTGAGCCACGGTGCGGGTCTGGCCGGCATCGGAGTGGGGATCGGCCTGATCTTGTCGGGAATCGCGGCTCCGCTGATTTCAAGTGTGCTCTACGGCGTGAGACCGCTTGATCCGGAAGTGTTTGTCGCTGTGCCGGTGATCCTCATGGTAGTTGTGCTCTTGGCGAGCTATATCCCGGCGTGGCGCGCGGCCAGAGTGAACCCGATCGTCGCCTTGCGTCGCGAGAGTTAGAACTGGAAACGAGACTGCAATGAGAAGGGTTCTAGGACGTGGCTCATCGCAACAAGGATATGCCACTCTCGCGCTCGACTTGAAAGAGTGCCGGTTCTTCAAAGCGCCTGAATGACCGTGTTCGTGTTCTGATAGTGAAGGCGCGCGAAGGAACGCCACGGCGCCGGCTTCGCGGTGTGGATCCCGCTCCGGACTGTGGACGACGCAATCGCCTCGGCCGATCGCCAAGGCCGACTGACAGTCCGGCTGGAGGCCGACCCAGAAGAGTCGGTCGAACTAACGAATGGTCGGCTCTCAGTTTCACGACCGGAGGTGATTGTGACGGCACGGACTGTTCGGGTTCAGCCCAATCTAGAGCAGTGAGGCCGCGAAAATAAGAGACACTTCCGAGCCTCGGGAGGAGGAACCCCATGGGCAGGGCGAAATTGCAACCACTCGGCCGTGGCCTCATCGCGTCGCGGAGTTGTTGGTAGGCACAACAAGGAAACAGTAAAAGTTGCGGTATCCTGATGGAGCCAGCCCTTTTGGAGTTTCAGGTATGACCCCGTCTCTAATCCGGCAGTCTACCGGCGCCGTCATCGCGCTTTCTCTAATCATTTGGTCGGCCGCGCCCGCGCTGGCGCAGCACCGCGGCGGCGGGAGCCACGGTGGCGGTCACGCCGGCGGCGGAGGCCACAGCGGAGGCAGTCGCTCCGCCGGCGGTCCTGGCGCGGCGCGTTCGGCGCCGTCCGGCTCGCGGGCGGCAGCGCCCATGGCTCGATTGTACGCGGCGCGCACCGGCCCGAGCGCCGGCGCCGCGGCTATGGGCGTTCCTCGAGGTGCGAACGTACACGGCTACGCTGCATCACGCGGCGGGGTTGCGTATGCCGGCACTCGTGGAGTCGCGGTCGCCGGCACTCGAGGGGTCGCCGTCGCCGGTAATCGCGGCGTCGTCGTCGCCGGTAATCGAGGAGTCGCCGTCGCTGGCAGTCGTTACGGCGGCGCGTACTACGGCGGCCGATATTACGGTGGGCGCTACTACGGCAACTACGGATACCACTACGTGGCCCCCATCCACTACGTCACGCCGTACTACCATTTCCGTCCGTGGTACAGCGTCGGCTTCGGGATCACGATCGGCTACCCGGTCGCGTGGTCATACCCCTATTACTATCCGGCGCCCTACCCGGTCGCCTATCCGTACCCGGCTCCCTATCCGTACGCGGCAGCGCCGTACGTGCCGACCTCGTCGACGACCTACTCGACGAACGACGGCATGTATTCCTCGACCGGTCCGGCCTACCCGTCGCAGGACCCGACAGGCACGAACGGATCGGCGTATCCATCGCAGTACCCGACGGGCACGACCGGATCGGCGAGCGCGCAGCAGACGCCGAGCCAGCAGAACAGCGGTGGAGTCAGCTTCGAGATTTCGCCGGCGAGCGCGGAACTGTTCGTCGACGGCGCTCGCGTCGGCACCATCGGCCAGTTTTCACCGCAATCGCAACCGCTCGGACTCAGCGTCGGACATCACCGCCTCGAGATCAGGGCGCCCGGTTATCTGCCGCTGAACATCGACGCCGACATCGTCTCGGGTCAGGTCATCCCTTACCAGGCGACGATGCAGCGGGAGTAACGTTCCGTCTGTAACACCGGCTGCACAGGGGAAGCACGGCATCCGTGCTTCCTCGCCGCTCCAGTCTATGTCGGGCGCTTAGGCGAAGGACACCTTCGCGCGATTCGCCGAGTCACGATCCGGTGCGCAGCCTGATTCGCACGCGCGCTTCACCAAGTACAACTTCATCGTCCGATTGCAGTCGAACCCCGCGCGCACCCCGGAGGACCGAAATGGTCCTGCCGTCGCGCACGACCGCGGTTCCGTGTTCGCTGCCGTCATCATGCAGTCGGAAGTGACCGCTGAGCGCCTCGTATGCGATATGCCCATGCGTTCGCGAAACGGTCTGGTTGACGTCGCCCCCTCCTTCGGTGAACACGACGTGGTTCGTCCGAAGGAGCCGGTTGCGGTGGTCCCGGACCTCCGCGCCCCTGCCGACGTCAATGCGCGGCGCAGCAAATGAATACGACCAGCGCTCCATCGCGCCGTGCAGCGCTCTGATCTCGATCTGTCCTGGCTGCGGCTCGAGCGCCTGGCCGTCGACCTCGGGTTCTGCGACGCGTGAGAACTGCAACTCGAATTCGGGCGCGCGCCAGTTCGCTTCGGGGTGATCGACGTACCGGATCTCGACGACGACGTTCGCCGGCGAGCATCGGGCAGACTGCAACCGGTCGAGGATCCTCGTCCGAAGCGGCGTGTCGCCTGCGAACAGCGCTTCAAGACGGCCGCGTGCCTCCGGCGACGACGCGACCACCGACAGTTCGAGTCGATTGAACGGAAACACGCGCACGCCGCGGCCGGTTGGCTCGATCTGTTGCTCGACCGCATCCAGGATGCTGTGCACGATTTCCAGCGGGCTGCGGGTGCGGGATCGTGAGAAGACCTTCACGGCCTGGTCGAGCCCGGTCGCGATCCTCGATTCGAGCCGTCTCGCCGTTCTAAAGATGCCCATGTCGGTTCACTGCAGAAGCCCGGCGCGCGATGCCGCGTCGGCGATTTCTCCGGCGGCCGGCGCGGCGCTGCCGCCGCCATAGCCGGCGTTCTCGATCACGACCGCGAACGCGATTCTTCTGGTGGCGGGACCAAACGGCGCGAAGCCGACGAACCAGCCGTGAGACGCTCGACCGTCCAGTTGCGCCGTTCCGGTCTTGCCGGCGATGCGACCGGGATGGTTCCGCAGCACCCGGCCGGTCCCGCTCAAGACCACGTCGCGCATGTAGCCCCCGAGCACTCGCGCGTCGTCGCCGCTCAGGAACCGATCGGTGGCTGCGCTCGCTGCTTCGTCCTGCTCACAACGCGTGTCGCGCAGCACGCCGTTCGAGGCGACGGCGGCCGCAACGCGCGCCATCCGCAGCGGGGTCACGACGACATCGCCCTGGCCGTACCCGATCTGCGGAAGTGTCTGGCGGACGCGCGCCGCGACGGTGGCCGACGTCGTCAGCGAAATTCCCAAACGGTCGGCGGTGTCGATCAGCGACTGCGAGCCGAGCTTGACGGCGAGCTGCGCGAAGTAGGCATTGCACGAATGCACGAAGCCGTCGTGCACGTCGATCGTCCCGTGCGGGTGCGCATCCAGCACGTCGTCGCGAACCGGGCGGTTCCAGCCGTTGATTCTTGCGCCGACTCTTCCGTCCGGCAACCGCGCGCAGGTGAAAATGGTTTTGCGAGGGTCGAGATGCTGACGTAGCGCCGCCGCTGCCGTCACCAGCTTGAACGTCGATCCGGGCGGGTACAGGCCATAGCGCGCGCGATCGAGGAACGGCTCGGTCGCGCCTTCCGACCGGGCTGCCGCGATTGCCTTCGCGGTCAACTCGGGCCACGGATAGCTGACGCTCGCGAGAACCTCGCCGCTGTCAGGATCGAGCACCACCGCCGCCGCCTTACCTGCGTTCTTCTGCGCATACCTCGTGACGATACCGGCGACGCGAAGCTGCAGATCGGCATCGATGCTCAGGTGTACATCGTGCGGCTGTCGAAATCGAGCGACCGACGCGTTGGTCGGATCGTACCGATGCCGCAGAGCCGGGACGATGTCGCGGTAATCGCGCCTGATCGTCAGCATCGATCGACCGCCGGCGTCCGTCGTGTGGACGACTTCGGCATGATCGTCGAAGCCGCGCAGCTGGCTCTCGGCATCGCGCTCGATGTACGACGAGTTGGGCGCGGTCCAATTCACTCGCGTGCGCGCATCGCCGAGTAGATGGAACGTCGCCCCGCCGAGCGGATAGCATCGCTGGCCGGGCGTCGCACACGCGTTGTCGAGCGACACACCGAGGTCCGCGTAGGTCTGCCGTGCGCTGGCGATCACCTGCGGATCGTCAGTGGCCAGAGGGATGCCGCGTCGATCGAAGATCGTTCCGCGCGGCATCATCCGGACGATGTCCAGCACGCGCGGGTTGTATTCGAAACGCCGCCCTCCGTCGGCCTGAACGCCGAGATGCGCTCTGATGACGTAGTCATCGGCATTCACGATCTGAACGTTGGCGGCCACGGCCAGAAGAACCAGCGCGACAGCGGCGAGCGACGACCCAAGCCAGACGACCGACACCCGAAGGGGTTCACGATCGGCCGACGGCTGCCGGTCGGCATGGATCGCGGCCAGCATGCCGAGCGCACAGAAGTTCGCGACCATCGCCGACCCGCCATAGCTGGCAAAAGGCGTGACGATGCCGGTGAGCGGCGCCACGCCGAGGATGCCGGCGGCCATGATCAGCACCGGCACAATCAGAAACAGCGTGAGCGTCGTGGCCAGGAAAAAGCCGTAGTCGTTTCGCGCCAGTCGCCCGATGCGGAAGCCGCGCCAGGTCAGCAGCGCGTACAGCACCGCCACCAGCCACACGCCCGCCGCGCCGAGTTCCTCACCGATCGCCGCGAGAATCAGATCGGTATGGCCTGCCGGCAGGTACCGTGTGTCGCCGAGGCCGAGACCAGTGCCGAACGGTCCTCCGGTCGAGAGAGCCCAGATCGCGTGCGTGACCTGATCGCCGCCCGGAACCGAGTTGTCCCACGGCGACTGCCACATGCGAACGCGCTCTGCCAGCGTCTGCGAGATCTCCAGGCGATAACCGACATAGAACCCCAGAATCAGGAGCGCAAGGCCGATCACCGTCATCCCGACACGGCCGCGTGCCACGCCGTACGTCGCGAGAAAGACGCAGCACAGAAACAGGGCCGGGCCCAGATCCTTTTGAAGGTAGAAGAAGACGAGCGCGAGACCGACACCGCCCAGGACCGGGATGACGTACTCGGCGCGCGGCACATTGATCCACCGCGTCCATCGCGAACCGCGGAAGATCGGACTGCGGATCTCCCGTAGCAATTCCCACCGGCGCGCAAAGAAGCCTGCGAGGAACAGCGCCAGGAGCAGGCGGATCGCCTCAATCGGCTGCACGGGCCCTAGATTGACCTTCGCGCCACTGGTGCCCGGACCAGAACCAAAGAGAATCAACAGCCCCGACAGCGACAACGCGACTATGAGCGGCAGGTAACTGAACGTCACGAATCCGGCGGCGCCGAAGTCGACGAGCGACACGGCCGTCATCACGGTGACGCCGAACACCGTTCCTTCGGCGAAGCGCACGAACGTCAGGCTGTCGCGCAGCGGATCGGCGCGGCTGAGGAGGACGGCGAACCCGATCGCCGTGAGCAGATGTGCGACTGGGAGCAGAAGCGGATCGGTCCGGATGCGGCGCAGTCGCCACACGACCATGGCGGCCTGAAACACCAGAAGGTAAATGACCGCGAACTGGACGACCTGCCGCTGAAACTCGGCGGTGGTTCTCACGCTGAGGAACGGTTTCACTTTCGCGAAATCCGCGGGGCCGAAGAGCGGCGCGATTGCGCCGACGTTCGGGAGCGTCCGCGTCTTCTGTCGTTGGTCGGCCACAAACCGGAAGAGCCGCTCCGCCGCCAGTTGTCGATCGCCCGAGTCAGAAAATACCGGCGCGAGCGCGGCGTCGAGCGGCGCCGCGTCGGTGATGGCGTTCAAGTTGACGGGTGCCACCATGGTGCGGCCCGCGTCCTGGAACACGTTCATGCGTCCCGCGTACGCCAGCGCGATCGCCAGCATCGCGACGCAGGAGGTCGCGACCAGCGCCACGGCAGACATATCAATGCGATCGGTCCAGTGGCGCGCTCGCCGAGCGTTTCGTTCGACGGCAGCCGTGTAGGTTACGGCCATGATTGCGCGGCCGGGGGGCCCGCCAGCCGAAATGCCGACGCTCTTCCCGCTCGAGCGCGTGCGCCGGACAATTCGCGTGTCCGCTGTTCGACCTGCTCCAGGCCGCCTTGCGCGGCCCGCAGGTTCTGCGGTGCGTCCGCGTACCCCTGGGCCTTCGAATAGAGGTCGATCGCCTGGCGATAGGCCTCCGCCGATCGCGCGAGATATTTCTGTTCGCCGGCCCTGCCGCCCAGCGTCCGTGCCGTGCGCGCGAACGCGACGCCGCGCCAACGGTATCCGTCTGCCAGTTGCACGGTCTCGCGTTCGCCAGCCGAGTACCCCAGGCGTTGCGCCTGCTTCAACGCGTCGGCGCCGCGGTCAACGTCCTCGAGGCCGTAGATGAAGGTCCGCATCAACCCGAGAAATGGATCGGGCCATGTCGGACGAAGCTCGGCGGCCTCGCGGAATGCCGATACCGCCTCGGTGAATTCGTGCTGCGCCTCAGCGTTCTGCCTGTGCGCTTTTCGCGCCTCGCCGTTGATTCGATGCAGGTGGCCGTCGCAGTAGCGAAGCGCACCCCTCAGCTGGCTGTCGTTCTGGTTGACAGCCAGCGCGTGCGCGAGCGCTTCGCGCGCCATGGTCCACTGTCTCTCTCGAATGGTCGGATCCGACGTTCGGTAATTGTCGATGATGCGGTCGGCCAGCATCGCCGTCTGGCTCGTGAGCGCATCCTCGAGCCGCGCCGTCGTGATCCTCAGACTAGTGGAGCGGAGCTCGCGGTATCTCTCCCAGACGCCGCCGACGTCTTCGAGTTCGACCACCGGCACTTCGGCCTTCAGCCGCTCGGCGCGGGACGCGATCATCACCTCGTGACCGATGATGAAGGACGCCAGCACCAGGCATGCGGCTCGCACATATCGACGCACCGGCCGATGGCGTCTCAACGTCGGCTGTGACTCGGATGGCCGAAAGATGACGTTCGTCGGCAAGAGGGCGGTTGCTTCCGCCGGCGAATCGACCCGCACCGTTTTGCGCGTCGCGTCCTCGTCCACCCGCGGTGACGGCTGCGTGCGCATCGTCGGAGGTTGATCGTGCCGAACGCTACCGGCAGGCCATCCTTCACGTTCGGCCTGGGTCGCGCGACCCAACAAGGCGCATTCGAGATCTTCGCGAATGGCGCGGGCATCCCCGTATCGATCGGCCGGACGTGCCGCGAGCAGCTTGGCGACGACGGCCTGCAGCGGCGGCGGGCATGGCGCGCCGAGTGGCTCGGGAGGCTCCAGCGATCTGATCCGGCGCTCCAGCCGCCGCGTGTCCGGCGCCTGAAACGGCTGGACGCCGGCCAGCATCTCGTACAGCAGGACGCCGACTGCCCAGAAGTCGGCGTAAGTGTCGACCTCGCCCGATTCGAGCCACTCCGGTGACACGTAGTTGATGCTGCCGAAGTCGTTGCGCGTCACTTTGCGGCTGAGGGAAAGCGCCTTGGCGATGCCGAAATCGAGAATCTTGACCTTGTCAAGCCAGAGGAGTCGGATGTTGCGCGGCTTCAAGTCGCCGTGCAGCAGCGAGCGCAGGTGGCGTCCGTCGATCGTCGACTCGAAGCCGTGCGCCGCTTCGAGGAAACGACACAGCTGAATCGCGATCCCGGTGGCACGCTTCGGCGACAGCGCGCCGGCCCCAAGAATCTCGGAGAGGTTCCGGCCCTCGAGATACTCCATCGCGATGTAGAAGTAGCCGCCCTCGGTGCCGTATTCGTATAAGACCGGAACGTTCTGGCTGACCTGGCAGAACTGCTCTTGAAGCTTCGCGCCCCAGCGCTCGGCCTCGACGATCTCCTGTGCGTCCCGGTCGGTGCCGGTCGGAACCAGTTTGAGGGCCACAGGACGATCGTTCCGGCGATCGGTCGCGAAGAACACGACGGCCATCCCGCCGCGTCCGATCTCGTGGACAATCTCGTACGGCCCCACCCGTACGCGCTGAAAGACGGTCGTCATCATCGTCCCCGTCGGACGCGCGGCGTCGTCCCCCAAGTGGATCGACCGTCGTGGGTCTCGGCAAACCAGTTCTCGCGGCCCAACACTACAAGTTCGCTTTCGCTCAGATCCCCGAAGGCGTCACGGCCGGCGTCCTGGAACACGTTTTCGGTGAAGAGCGGATTGCTGCCTTCGTCGATGATGAACGATCGACGGACAGGCTCCGACGTGCCGTTCCGCACAAAGACATTGTGGGCGAATCGTGCCGACGTGGAGCGGATGGCCAACGCCGCACCTGGATTGTCGTGAATGTCGCTCGCCATCATCGTAGCAAGCGACGCGCCATCGACGACGACCGCCGCGTTTGCCGCTCCGGTCACCTCGATGTCCACAAGGGAGGTCTTCGAAGCTCTGATCAGGACACCTGTGCCGAGCGGCGTCGCAGCATCGCCGATGATCCGAAACCCGGCAAGTTCCGCACCGGTCACTCCGGCGGCGACGACGGCGGCGTCGCCTTCCGACGCGGTGCCGGACAGCCGAATCGTCGCGGCTCGCGGGATACGGCTGACAATCCGAACATCGTTTTTCAGGTTCAGGCTCTCGCGGTACTCACCCGGTTCGACGAGCACGACGGAGCCGGCGACTGCCCGCCCCAGCGCCGCGGCAATCGACTCCGTCGGGCCCACCGTGATCGTAGCGACTGGAATGTCAGTTGCCGCGTTCGAAGGCCGCTGAAGCATCGCGCCGAGCGGCCATAGACCAAAGGCAGCAGCCACGAGCCCGGCCGCCACGGCGATCGCCCCAAGCCCGGTCGTCCGTGCGGTGTTCGTGAGCCGGCCGCGCGGAGCCAGTTTCTTCCAGCCGTCTTCGACCACCGGAGGCTGCCCGCCGGGCCGCGTGATCTCGCCCAGCGCACGCGCCTCCCAGCCGTCGACTGGCGCAAACTGCTCACCTTCCACGTAGACCACGCTGATATTGTCCTTGCCGCCGGCGGCGTTTGCCGCGTCGATCAGCTCCTTCACAACCAGGTCGGGCCGACCCGCAAAACGCCTGACAATGTCGTGCAACGACGACGAGTTGACGAGATCGGTCAATCCGTCACTGCAGAGAAGCAGCGCAGCGTCCGGCTCGAACGCGATCTCGCACGCGTCGATGAAGTCCGGATCGTCGGGCTGGTGCGGGTCGGATCCGACGTCGCGATACACCTCGTTGCGCCGCGGGTGGTGCATCGCTTCGAGTTCGGAGAGCTCGCTGGAGTCTTCACGCTCGCCGACCGGCGAGTGATCGCGCGTGATCTTGTCGATGCGCTCCGACCCGAGCTTGTACAAGCGTGTGTCGCCGACGTGGCCGACCACGGCGCGGGTGTCGTCGACCACAACCACGGTGAGGACGCACGCCATCCCGTTCCACTCCGGTCGCAGGACCGCGGCGCTGTGGATCTCGTTGTTCGCGATCGCGATCGCCTCGCGCACGCGATCGACAGCGGATCCCGTCCCGCGTTCGAGTCGCGACCGCATCGTCGTGAGCGCGATGTCGGCGGCCTTTCCACCGGCCGCACGGCCCCCGACACCGTCGATGACCAAAAACAGTCCCCGCGCAAGGTCGACGTGGATGCGATCCTGATTGACGTGGCGCAGCAGACCCGCGTTGGTGTCGGCCGCCGCACGGAACGCGGTTGCTGTCTGCATGGAGTCGGTTCACTCCGTCCGGCGCGAACGGTAACCAATCCACAGGTACAGCGACACGAGAGCGCCGCACGCGACGAACAAGAGGACGCGAGCCCACAACAGGAATGCGATCATCGTCGTTTTCTAAAGTCGAGGAAGACAGTGCCGGCGAGTCCTATCTTCGCGACCTCGGGCAGCGGCGTTTCGGATCCGTTCTCTCGCCTGGTCCCGTCGACCTCATCCAAACCCTTAGGTACGGGACGGCCGTTCAGCGTCGTCCCGAGCGTGCTCAGGTCTATCAGGAAGAATCGATCGCTCGCCGCATCCCTGCGGATCCGGGCGTGCTCACGAGACACGTCGGCCGACGAAACGATACGCAGGTCCACCAGATACGCGATTCCGCCGCGTCCAATGGTGAAGGCGTCCTTGGTCACGTCGTAGAAATGATGACCGGATCCGTCGTCGTACTCGATGCGGCCGAGAAGCCTCGGGGGCGAGGGAGACGCCGGGCCATCGATAATGTGTTCGATAGTCGTCTCGCGCCGCCCCGATTGCAGGGTCGCGATCTTGCGGGTCTGTTCGCCAACCCCGAGATCGGGTCTCGCCGGCATCAGCAGCTCCGAGTCGACGAGGAGATCGCCCTCTTTCAGCTCCTCATCGGGATCCGCGAGGAACGCGATGTGCCAGTCCGTCGCCGCGTTGCGGACCTCCGCGACGGGTTCACGCGCAGCACGGCGCATCCATCGATGCGTCGCAGGCGCCGCGTTCAGGCGGCGGAGCTCTTCATCGAGCGCGCGGACGGTCTGTTCCTGCAAGACCGGCATGATCGGTTCCAGCCGCTTGAACTCGGCGGGATGAAGATAGACGATGTATCGGCTGGGCGCCAACGTCGAATACTTGAGACGTTCGACATTCTGCCGCATGTTCGCGACAACCGCATCGATGATGTCCCGCGCGTGGCGTCGCGGCGGTGTCGCACCGAGGATACCCACGATCTGAGCCCTCCGGGTAAGATTCGTTGACGTGCGTGCCAACCCGGACACTATTGCCGAGTACGCGACGTCGAGTCTTAGGGAAAGTCCAAGGATTCTGCAGGGCCGCCCCACAGGAGCATCGTGAGAGCTCGATTCGCGCAGTTCACCATCGACTCTGAGACACGTCAACTGCTGGGCTCCGGACGGGAAATCCACCTGTCGCCAAAGGCATTCGACCTGCTGTGCGCCCTGATTGAGACCGCACCGAGGGTCGTGGAAAAGGCCGACCTGCAGGCCCGAATCTGGCCCAACACGTATGTCGTGGATGCGAACCTCAATATCCTCATCGGCGAGATCAGGCGCGCGATCGGCGACAGCGCGCAGGACTCGAAGTTCATCCGCACGGTCCACGGTGTGGGATACGCGTTCTGCAGCGCCGCCGTGGACGTCCCGCGGCCGCGCGCCACGGTCCAGACCCTGTTCTGCTGGGTCGAGGGGAACGGCAAGACCTACCAGCTCTCGGAGGGCGACAACACGATCGGGCGCGACCCGCGAAGCGACATCTGGCTGGATGCGCCCGGCGTCTCGCGACGCCACGCGATCATTCGCGTGGCCAGCGGTCAACGGCGCGTGATACTCGAGGATTTGGGTAGCACCAACGGCACGCTGGTTCGACGCGCTCCCGTTGTTGCGGAAGTCGCGCTGAGCGACGGCGATCTGATCCAGGTGGGCACGGTCGACTTGACTGTTCGCCTGTGGGTGGCCGACAGCGGACCCGAAACCAAACGCATTCGTCGTCGGGTCAAATAGTGTTGCCGTTCACCGGCCCGCTTTGCAGGACAGCCGCGCTCAATTCAATTACCAGACAGCGTTATGCTTGATCGGACCTGCCTGGAGGATTTCGTCATGCTGCCAAGAAGATCCGATTTGAGTCAGGGACTCCGCCTGGCCGTCGCTCTCGCGGTGATGTTCGCGAGCGGATGCGCCGCCGCCGGCCTCTCGATCAAGTATTCGTACGATGCCCGAGCCACGTTCCCGGAGTTGAAGAGCTACAAGTGGCAGGAAACCGTGATCCCTCTCGGACGCGGCCCGCAGGATCCGTTGCTCGAAGCCAACGTCGCGCACTTCGCGGACCAGATTCTGGGGAGCAAGGGCTTCACGCGGAATGTCGATTCAGGAGACTTGCTCATCTGGATCGACTACGACGTCGAATTTCAAAAACGCTATCAGATCGAGTCGCTGACCCTTACTGTCGCCAGGGCCGACAACCGAAACGTCATCTGGCGAGGAACCGCGGCCGGCCACATAGAAACCGATGCCGCCTCGAAGACGCTGGAAAATGTCGTGACACGCATTCTCTCGAGTTTTCCTCCCAAGTGAACGAAGGAACTCGCAGGCGGACTTCAAATCCACATACTCCCTTCGACGCTCAAGACGCGACGCGGTGGCATCCGGTGGCGGCGCGTCTACGAAGGTCCAGCGCAGCATGAGTCCGAGCTCGCGTGAGTCGCTCGACCCCAGCTCGATCGGACGGACGACGCGGCTCGCCCATGTTTCGAGCATCATCCGCTTCGGACCGTCGCCGACCAGCGCGTATCGAATCGTCACCGCCGGAGACGTCAACAGCGTGTTCACCGCCAGTTGTCCATTTACCCAGACCTTGGCGTCCACCGGCCTTTGCGCGAGGTCGACGTGGTTGACCAGAACCTCCAGCTTGATCCATCGCTTGGCGACGGGCATGACGGCGACCGCTCGCTGCTTTGTCCATCGGAATGGCGGATCTCCCTCCGGCTCGTAGAAACCCGTCGAATAGTCGATGTCCGCCCTCATCGCCTGGACGGGCGGACGTAGAAACGTCCGCGCGGCGCGCACGCTGACCGCACCATGGGCAAGAACGAGCAACCAGAGCGCGGCCCAGGCCAGGGGACGTGCCGAGGGCATCCGGTGCCCCTGCCGCCTCCATCCGCCAACCTCGTTGATGAACCACCACGAAAACGTCCAGAAGGTAGCGGCAACGGCGATGCTCTGTGCGGGGACGCCGACCAACGAAACCATTCCAAAGCCGATCAGGAGCAGTCGAATGACGCCACCAGCTGGAGTCGTCGTGTGGGCGGTGAGCAACAGGACGAGAAGAAGCAGCGACCAGGCGACCCATCCCACGCTCCCAAGTATCCCGAGCTCGGCCAGCTGATGGCGGAACCAGTTCTGGGCGTTATCAGGTGGAAGGATCACATGGAACAGTCGCCACGAATAGAGGTACAGGAGCGGGTGGAATGCTCCGAGTCCAATCCCGACTGACGGTGATTGTTGAATCATGTCGCTCGCAATGACGCCGTAGCCGTTGCGGGTCCAGAGGTAGCCGCCGGCGAACCGCACCCAATCGGCCGACCATCTCGGCCTGAAATCATCGACCAGTCGCGTTATTGGACCGACGACGGATGGTCTGGTGCGCGCGACGGCGACGGCCGCCGTGACTGCCACCGCCACGAGCGCAATCGCGGCAAACGTCACGAGGCGTTTCGACCGCGTGGAGCCCCAGATGCCGTACACGATGCCGGCGACTCCAAGCACGACAATGAGCATCGAAGACCGCGAGCCCGACGCCCACACCGCCAGCCATGAAAGGACCAACGCCACCGCGCCAATCGACCACGCTTTCCGATTCGCCCACCCAGCCGCGACAGCGACGAAAGCGGGACCCCACAACGCGGACAGAATTCCAAGTAAGTTCGCGTCTGCAAGCGACCCCGTCGCACGAGCCCGCACGACCCAGAATTCAGGGTTGATGAAGGCCATGCGGCCCAACATCTGATAGACGGCCAGGCCTGCCGATGCAATCCATCCGATTCCCAGTGGCAGCAGTATGTCGGCTTCGAATTTCGACCTGTCTGCGTCGGCGTACTCGGAAAAGAGCCAGTCGAACCACAGAATGCCCGTGAGGACAAACAGCGCCGCTTCTGCCGAGACAGCCCCGAAAGGCGAGGGGACTCGCGAGAGATCGAAGTCCGATTCGCGCAGCATGACAATCGGCCACGTTGACGCGCAGAGTACGCCCCAGAAGGCGAGCGGTAGTCTCCACTTAAACGGCAACGACCATCGCAGCCGCATTCGCGACGGCAGCATCACGCCGTAAACCATTGCGATCCAGATGATCCACTCGGACTGTTCGAACCCGCCTGTCCTGACGACGAAAAAAGCCGGGACAAGGTACGTCAAGAACATCACGGCCCGTCGCGTCCAAACGGGCCGCCATCGTCCTCCCACAAAGGCCGCGACGAACACGGCTCCCGTCAGAATCCAGCACTGCGGCCAGTCCTCTGACAGGAGCCATAGCTGCATCCAGGCCGCCGCAGCTGCCGAGCAGATGATGACGAGTTTGGTCAGTCGCTCGTAAATGCTCGGCGTGTCGGACACGGAAATCGTGGCAATCATAAGGCGCGATCTCAACGCAGCCATCGAGCGGAATCTGGTGGTGTCGTCACCGATGTGCTCTCATGAGTGTTGAGAACCGCCAGAATACCATTCGCTCAATTCCGCTCCCGCCGCAACAGCATCACGGCGCTCACCGCCGGCGAAAAGTGCGACGTTACTGGGCCGACGCAGGAGAAAAGAGGAGACGGTCAGCAGCCCGCCGGCGAGGCCGCCAACGTCAACCCAAGGCGGCAATTGGGAACAGATCCAGGGCACACCGTTTGCAACTGTCTTGGATCATGAAACGATTCCTGCAAACCGCCGCCTTTTCGGCACTGCTCCTGGCCTCCGCCTCAGCCGCCCGGGCGCAGATTACGTTCGGCATTCATGTCGGCGAGCCGCCGGCCCCGCGGGCGTACCGTGTGCCGCCGCAGCCCGGTCCGGACTACCAGTGGATCGAGGGCTATCAGTATCTCCAGGGTGGGCAGTACAAGTGGCATGACGGCTACTGGTCGCGTCCACCGTTCGCGGGCGCGTATTGGGTCGCGCCGTACTACAACCGCGGGGAATACTTCGCCGGCCACTGGGAGGGCGGTCGCGCGAATGTGGCCCACGACCATCAGTGGGACCGTGGCGACCAGCGTGACGCCGGTCGCTATAACCCCGACAATGGATCGTATCGAGACAACGACTCGAGGAGCGGGTGGGCGCAGGCACAGGCAACGGTGCGATCCGCGTACCTGAAGGTGCTCGGTCGCGAGCCGGATCCGGCCAGCTCCGGCTGGGTGGAGGCCGTGTTCACCAACCAATTGTCACCGCAGCAGCTCGAAAATGAGCTTCGCAACAGTGCGGAATACAGGGAGAAGCACCGACGATAGACCCGTCTGACTATTCCGATCTCAGCGCGTTGAGCACGTCCACGCGTGACGCCCTCGCGGCCGGCAGCAGGGACGCAAGAATCGCCGCGGCGACGAGGACGGCGGCGGCGCCCATAATCGGCAGCGCGCCCGGCATCTCGACTTCGGTGATATAGCTGCTGACCACGCGCGTGAGCACGACCCCGCCGACGGCGCCGGCGACGATCCCGCAGACGCCAATCACCGCCCCTTCGCGGACGACGCGCGCCAGCAGCGCCGACGGCGTCGATCCGACGGCGAGGCGGATCCCGAACTCGCGCATGCGCGCGCTCACCGAAAACGCGAGGACGCCGGCGACACCGACCACCGCGATCGCGAGCGCGACGCCGGCAAATCCGCTGAAGACGAGCGCGTTGACCCGATTCGGTGCCAGCACCTCCGCACGCACATCCTCCAATGTCGCGGCGCGCTCGACGGGCTGATCCGCGGCGAGATCCCGTATGACCTTCGTAATCGCCGGTACCAGCGGGTACGGATCCATTTTCGCGTGCACGAACAAGCGGCCGCCGCCCATCTCCTGTTCCATCGGGTGATACACCGTCATCGACGGGATCGGCACGAGGTGCTCGTCGTCCACATCGGGAACCACGCCCACGATCCGTCTCGCGTCTCTGCTCACGCCGATGAATTTCGTGACCGGGTCGGTCCACATCATCCGACGATTGACGGCGTCCATGCTGGGGAACATCCGCTGCGCGAGGCTCTGGCTCACGATGACCACCCTCTCGCCGCCGCGGCGGTCGCCCTCGTTGAAGTCGCGGCCGGCGATGATCGGGACGCCGATCGACGAGAAAAACCCGGGCGACACCGTACGGAACTGCGCCCGTGGATCCTCTTCGCCATTGGCTTTCCGGTAACCCTCCGCCGTGAACTGCGCGGCGAAGAACCCCGGATCGCGCCACGGCACGACGGTGCCGAGCGCGACCTGCTCGACGCCCGGCAGCTCCGAGATGCGACGGATCGCTTCCCGGTAAAACGCTGCGATCTCTTCGGGCTTGCGCGCGTACGACACGACCGGAACGTTGACGGCCAGCACGTTGCCCCTGAACCCGGTCGGCTGACGCTGCAGCGCGAGCAGCGTCGTGATCAGCATGCCGGCGCCCGCGAGCAGCACGAACGAAGCGGCGATCTGCGTGACGGCGAAGACACGCAGGCGGCGGTTGGTGCCCGGCGTAATCCGCACACCGCCGTTTGACAGCCCCAGACCGCTTGCCGACTCCGCAGATGGCAGCCGCGGAACGAACGCCAGCAGGACGGCTGCCGCCACCGCGAGTGCGATGCCGACCCAGAGCAGGCTCGCGTCCACGGTCACGTCGTTGGCGCGAACGGAAAACCGCGCCGCGTAGCGGGCCAGGACAGCGACCATCGGGCGCGCGATGACGATCGCGAGCACGGCACCGGCGCCGCAGAGCAACAGGCTCTCGGCGAGAAGAGTTCTGCGCAACGCCGCGGTTCCGGCGCCAAGCGCGGCGCGAATCGACAGCTCGCCTTCCCTCCGAACCGAGCGCGCCAGGATCAGATTCGCGACGTTCGAGCACGCGACGATGAAAACCAGCGCCGAAGCCGCGAGCAGCACCAGCAGGATCGTTCGAGCCGGCGAGATGATTTGATCGCGAAGGTTCACCGCATCGATCCGGAAGTCGGCCTGCGTTTGATAGGCCTCGGGATGCTCCTTTACGATGCTGGCGTGAACCGCACGAAGGTCCGCGCGGGCCCGGTCGAGGTCGACGCCGGGCGAGAGCCGGCCGAAGAGTTCCGTCATCCGGTGCACCCGTCCGTCCACCATCGTCGCGTCGAGATGATGCGGGCTGGTGACGACGTTGGCGATGATTTCGGTTTCCTGCGGATACGGCACTGACGGCTCGAGGACGCCCACGATGGTCGCGAGCCGGTCGCTCAGCCTGACCGTCCTGCCGATGATTGAAGGGTCGCTTCCGAGCGAGGTCGTCCAGAAACGGTAGGTGAGGACGACGGCGCCCTGCGCCGTCGGACCGTCGTCATGAGCATCGAGCAGCCGTCCCATCACGGCGCGAAGGCCCATCACGTCGAAATACGATCCGCCGACAACGCCCGCGCGCACTGTCCGCGGCTGGCCGAGGCCGAGCAGCGTGAACTCAATAGTGGAGAAGTCGCCAAAGGCGCTGAGCGTCTTCACTCGCGCTTGCAGGTCGCGAAGCTCGGGCACGGAGAAGTTCGCGTTCTCGATGCCGATGCCTTTCGCGCTCTGGCGGATGTAGATGAGGCGGTCCGCGTCGCGGTTGACCAGCGGCCTCAGCAGCACGCCGCGTACAACGCTGAAAATCGCCGCGTTCGCGCCGATGCCGAGCGCGAGCGTGAGAACGACGGTGAAGGTCAGGCCTCTGGCTCGTACGAGCGAGCGAACCGCGAACTTGAGGTCAGTCATCGGGATCAAGCTCCTCCACCTGTAGTCGAAACAGGCGGGCCATTTTGGACAGGCCTGTTTCAACAGGCAGGCTACACCAGACCGGCTTCAGCAGCTGGACGAATCGGTCCGGCAGGGCGCCACCAGCTCATTTTTAGTCTCATGCGTTTGACGCCGGTGCAGCAATCAGGGGCATGGAACTTGCGACGAAATTCACGTCGCGACCATTTTGAACGCGCACAACGAAGCCTAACCATTAAATCGTGACTGAGTGCGCACATGCCCGCGCCCGGTTCCAGCACAGGAGTAGAGCGATGAGAGTAAAAGACATCATGACCGACGACGTGAAATGCTGCAGCGCGGAAACGAATCTCGCCTCCGCCGCGAAGATCATGTGGGAGGGCGATTGCGGAGCCGTCCCGGTAACTGATGCTCAGAGCAAAGTCATCGGTATGATCACCGATCGTGACATTTGCATCGCGGCGGCGACGCGGTCCCGCACCGAAGGCGAGATTCCCGTTCGGGATGTGATCTCCAAGAGTTTATGGTCCTGTTCTCCGCAAGACGACGTCCGCACGGCGTTGGGAACGATGAGAGCCCATCAGGTTCGGCGCCTGCCGGTTGTTACTCAGGACGGCCGCCTGGCCGGCATCATCTCAATCCACGACATCGCGGTACAGGCTCGTTCCGGCAGAGGCTCTGCGTTGCCGGCTGATGATGTGCTCGACGCATTCATCGCCATTACGGCCCCCTCGGCGGGGCGCGTGACCATGTTGGCGTGAGGTTCGGCCAGACCTGATCACGCGGACGGCTGGAGCTGCATCGGTCGCGGTCGCGACGCAGCTCCAGGCTTCGCGTACCGTGATCTGATCGTGGGTGCTCTCGGACTGTTTATTCAGTGTGCGCCGCGCGCAGCGAAACGGCCGTCCATGTGGCTCCCGCGAGATCGAAGCAGCCAAACAAAATCAGAACCGGTTTCACGAATCCGAGCACGACGAAGCCCACAAAGAACGCAATCACGAGCCCGCGCAGGTAGACGGACACCTGGAACAACGGCGTGAACTCGTGGCGCGCCGCCACGACGTGATACGTGGCGAGAAACAGGAACGCCATGCCGAGCGCGCGGATCCAGACGTCGCTGACCGGCGGAAGCCCGAAGAGGATCAGGAACGGATTCGGCGCGACCAGCAGCGTGGCCCCGAGGCCGTACAGGTAAACGCCGAACACGAATACGCTTCGCGCAGCCTTGGTCATCCCTGTTCTCCTCGCTTCTTGCGATTCGGACAACGGCGTTCTGTCAGGCCCGCGCACAACCTCAAGATCTGAGAAGCCGCGTCAACGCGAATCCGGATTCCTGACGGCGACGTCTTCTGCGACGAGTGCGGGACGCAGGCGGAATGCTGCCAGAATGCTGCCCGGAAAGTCCATTTGTTTTGCGTCAGTTCCGCGTCTCGCGATAGGGCACTCACTCACGACGTCGATCTCGCCTGTTGTCGAAGGCGAAGCGACGACGTAGGTCAGCGCGACGTCGACGCTGGACTTCAGGAGCCCGATTTCATTGCGCCGATGACGACCTGATCCGCGTCTCTCAGCAGCACATCAATGTGCTCGAAGTCGGCTCGTTCGAGCAGCCGCATCCAGCCCGCGACCGACAACGTGTCGCCGATGCGGTCTCCGGTGCCGGAGCGCAGGAGTGCGGTGTGGTCATAGCCGAGGAGCGCGTTGGCCCTGAACCAGAAGCGCTCCCAATTCTCGCGGCTGTAGCGCGGAGGCTGCCTGGCCTTCCACTCTTCGAATCCAGCAACAAAGGGTGTCTCAGAAGAAACGGGCTCCGCGAGGAGAAAGAGCCCGCCGCCCCGCAGCATCCTGTGAACGTCCGCGATCACTTGCTCCGCCCGTCGCGTGTCGAACCAATGAAGCGCATTGACCGTCGCTACGACATCGTAGTCGCCCGCCAGTTCGTCCACCCAGCCATCGTCGTTCAGGTCGCTTACGACGATCCGTCCGGGAATGTGCTCACGCTGATTGGCGGCCCGGCAGATCGACACCAGGAACGGATCGCGATCGATGCAATCGATGTGGGCCTGCCGGTAGATCCGCCGAATCGCCCTGCCGACATCGCCGGGACCACAACAGAGATCCAGCACTCGAATGCTCTGGTCGCGCGGAAACGGTATCGCCGACGCGACGAGCTCGAGATCGTTGGGCTTCGATGCGCCTTGCTCCATCCACCACAACTCCAGCAACTCGTCGATGTGGCCACTGATTCGCGCGTCGATGTCGGCCTGTCCGATCGGCGGGGACTGCATCCGGCTCGCTCCTTGTTTCGTCAACGATATATAGCGAGGACGAACAGCGCGTATTGTATTTATTGGACCGGCGCCCGCCTCTCGGCTCAGAGGCGACACCTTTGGCGCAGGAAGGCGTCGTGCTGCCCGAACGCTTTCGTCCCCGACCCTCTGACGGTCGGTTGTGGATCCCTCACTGCGGACGGTGACGCGTCAGGGCGCGCAGTTGCGGCGCCGTCGATTTCGCCTATCCGTCGTCGATTTTGCCGTCGAATTTGGCTTGTTTCCTCGAGATCGAGCGCCACCAGCGCCGGCTCGTCAGGCAAGGGGATTGCACCGGCAGAGTTGTTGATGCGTTTCGATTTGGACGACCGGCGTAGAGAGCGGGCGGCCTAGGCGTGGACCGGCTCGCGGCCTTTCTCCACGACTTTCCGGCGTTGTGCCTGTTCCTGAGCATTCTGCTCGGCTGCTTCATCGGCCGTTTTCACTTCAAGGGCGTCGGCTTCGGGTCGGTGGTCGGGACCCTGCTCGCCGGCATCTGCATCGGCATCCTGGCCAAGCCCGAACTGCCCGACTTGCTGCGGTGGGCCTTCTTTTACCTGTTCCTGTTCGCGATCGGCTATTCGGTCGGCCCGCAGTTTTTCGGCAGCCTGAAGAAGGAGGCGCTGCCGCAGATCGCGGTGGCGCTGGTCGTCGCCGTCAGCGGCCTGGCCGCCGTCATCGGCGTCAGCGCGGTGTTCGGCTTCAACGAAGGCCTCGCCGTGGGACTGCTATCGGGCGGCATGACCCAGTCGGCAGCGCTCGGCACCGGGCTCAGTGCGATCAGCGAGTTGCCGATTTCCGAAGCCGAGAAGAGCAAGCTGATTGCCGACGCGCCGCTGGCGGATGCGATCACCTACGGGTTCGGCGATCTTGGCCTGATCCTGTTTCTCACCTGGCTCGGTCCGAAGATCATGCGAGCCGACCTCAAGGCCGACGCTAAGGCGCTCGAAGCCAAGCTCTCGGGCGGAAAGCCAGGAGGCCAGGTGTTTGCCGCCGCCTACTACGGTATCCGGGCCTATCGCGTCGAGAGCGCCGGCGGTCCCGCGTCGAACATTGCGGCGCTCGAGGATCGCTATGCCGGGGCGCGGCTTTCGGTTCAGCGGGTCGAACGGGACGGCAAGCTGCTGACGCTGGATCCCGGGCTGACGCTCGAGCGCGGCGATCGGATCGTGATCTCGGCGCACCGGGCCGCGTTCTTGACGGCGGAGCGGGACATCGGGCCGGAGCTCGATGCCCCTGAACTGCTGGCGATGCCGATGCAGCCGGCCGCTGTCGTCGTGACCAGCGCCGCCGTTCACGGCGCCACTCTGGGAACCCTGGCACAGATCCAGGCGCCCGCGGCGTCTACCTGCAGTCGCTCAAGCGAGGGACCCAACTGATCCCGAGAGAGCCGTGGACAGTTCTGCAGCGAGGCGACCTGCTGCGCATTATCGGCGCTCCCGACGATATCGAGCGCGCCGCGAAGTACATCGGATTCATCGAACGTGACGAGGCGAAAACCGACCTCATGTTCCTCGCCGGCAGCATCTGCGTGGGCATGTTATTGGGCCTGTTGAAAGTCACGACCGGCGGCGTCGTCATCGGGCTCGGCACGGCTGGTTCGATTCTCGTGGTCGGACTCGTCGCCGGCTGGGCGCGGAGCCGCTACCCGGTGTTTGGCGCGATTCCAGACGCAGCGCAGCGACTACTGATGGACATCGGTCTCATCGTGTTCATCGCCGTCGTCGGCATGCATGCGGGACCCCACGCCGTGGAGGCGTACCGCACCAGCGGGGGCGCCTTCTTCGCCAGCATCCTGCTCGCGGGCGTGATCGTGACGGTGGTGCCGCTTGCGGTCGGCACCATCGTCGCCCGCTACATGCTGAAGATGAGCCCGCTGATGACGCTCGGTGGTCTCGCCGGCGCCCAGACCTGCACGCCGGGATTGAACGCGTTGCGGGAGGCGAGCGGCAGCAACATCGGTTCGCTGGCCTACACCGTACCGTACGCGATCGGCAATATTGTGCTGACCGTGTGGGGGCCGGTCGTGGTCGCCATCGTTCACGCGATGAGGACGCCATGAAACGTGGCCTCGACATTCTCCGCGACAAGACCATCAACCAATCGATTGCCTTTCCGCGCCGGGAGCGGGATCGTCTGGGACTCACCGGGCTGCTGCCGTATGAAGTGTCGACGTCGCGGCAGATGGTGGCGCGGGTCATGGCGAATCTCGATCGCCTGCCGAGGGACATCGATCGCTACATGCAGCTGTCGGCGCTGCAGGAGAGAAACGAGCGGCTGTTCTATCAGACCGTGATTGCGCACGTCGAGCGGATCCTGCCGCTGATCTACACGCCGACGGTGGGTGAGGCTTGCAGGGAGTTTTCCCATATCGCGAGGGAACCCAAAGGGTTCTTCATCACGCCGGCGGATCGCGGACGGATTCGCCGGATTCTGGGAAATTGGCCCCAGCGCGACATCCGCGTCATCGTCATCACCGACGGGCAGCGAATCCTGGGCCTCGGCGACCTCGGCGCCAACGGCATGGGCATCCCGATCGGGAAGCTGGCGATCTACACCGCCTGCGCCGGCATCGATCCGAACGCATGCCTGCCGGTGACGCTCGATGTCGGGACGAACAACGAGGAGTTGCTGAACGACGACCTGTATCTCGGCTACCCGCGGCGGCGCCTGAAGGGCAAGCCCTATTTCGATCTCATCGACGAGTTCGTGACCGCGGTGCAGTCGCGCTATCCCGATGCGCTGATCCAGTTCGAGGATTTCCTCACGCCGAACGCCTATGCGCTGCTGAACAAGTACCGGGAACGCGTGCTCTGTTTCAACGATGACATCCAGGGCACGGCGGCCGTGGCCCTGGCGGGCGTGTACTCCTCGACCCGCATCACAAACGTACCGGTCAGGGATCTGCGGATCATGTTCCTCGGCGCCGGTTCGGCCGCGACCGGGATCGCCGATCTGATGACCACGGCGTTCGTCGACGCCGGCCTCAATGCCGACGAAGCGCGCCGTCACCTGTGGTTCGTTGACGTGAATGGCCTGGTCGTCAAGGAGCGCACGGACCTGATGACGCATAACCTTCCGTACGCCCACGACCACGCGCCTGCGACCTTCCTCGAGGCGATCGATGCGATTCGGCCGCACGTGCTCATCGGCGCCACCGGCGCTCCAGGGACCTTCACCCAGGCCGTGATCGAGCGAATGAGCGAGGTCAACGCCCGGCCGGTGATCTTCGCGCTGTCGAACCCCACGTCAAAAGCGGAGTGCACGCCGGAGCAGGCGTACGCCTGGAGCGGCGGGCGTGCGATCTTTGCGAGCGGCAGTCCGTTCGCACCCGTCACCTACGGTGGTCGTGTGTTCCGTCCTGGGCAGGGCAACAACGCCTACGTGTTTCCCGGTATCGGCCTCGGCGCGATCGCCTGCCGCGCTCGAACGCTCCCCGACGAATTATTTCTCGTCGCGGCACGGACGCTCGCGAACCTGGTCCGGCCGAAGGATCTCGAGGAAGGCGCGCTCTATCCGCCGCTGCAGCAGATCCGCAAGATATCGCTGGCGATCGCAGTGAGCATCGCGACCAAGGCCTACGAAATGAAGCTGACGCGACAGCCGCGTCCCCGCAACATTCGTCACAGCGTCGAGGCGCTCATGTACCGTCCGTAGTCAGGACGGCGTCTCGATCTGCTTGTGGCAGTACTCGCAGTCGCCGCTGATCTTCGATCCGTCCTTGGCCTCGTGTGAGTCGTCGTGGCAGCGGAAGCAGCCGTTCGACGTGATGTGGCCGGTGTTGTTCGGATAGGTGCCCCAGGTCACGTTCATCGACGGAAACACGTTACGGCGATAGAGTTCCTGCACCGCGCCGACGGTCCGTGCCAGCGCCTGCTGGTCGACGTTCGCCTGTGTCCGATAGAAGCCCCGCAAGCCTTCTTCGATGGCCCGTGCAGCCTCTTCCTGGCTGGGATACGTCGCCTTCACGAGACGGATACTCTCGCGCCGGGCAAACGGCAGCTCGTGGCTCACCATGGCGGCGGCAATCGCCCGATCGACGGCTTGCTCAGGCGTCGGCGAGATCGGATGCCCGATGGTGTTGTGGCAATCGATGCAGTCCATCCTCCGTCGATCGGCCTCGTGAATCGTCTCCGGTTTCGTGTCCTTGGTGACGAATTCCCTGACCGTCCCTTTCGCGTCGGTCACGCGCACGTACGGGATCGTCTGCCGTTCCGCATCGGTCGCCACGTACTCGACCCGCGTGGACGGATCCGCGTGCCAGTGAATCGCCCGCGCCGACGACTTCGACACGCTCATGTGCATCTGCAGCACTGTGACTGTCTCAGTGTTGGCCTGGTCGTCGGCAAACTCGCGTATGACGTCGATGCGATCGCCGACGATGTGTCCAGGTGTGTGGCAGCTGAGGCAGGTCTCCGCCTGCGCGCCGGCCGGCATCTTGGCGCCGGGCGGAATCGGTCTCGGGTACGAATTGGTGGCGACCATCACGAGCTGTCGCACCCCGGACAGCTTCGCGTGCACGAGTGCCGCCGCGCCGTCTCCGATGTGACATTCGACGCACGGGACTCCGGCATGCACCGCGCCGCTCCAGGCTGTGAACTGCGGGTGCATCGGCGTGTGGCATGACTGTCCGCAGAAGGCCGGCGTCTCCATCGCGTGGAGGCCGCCGTACCCCGCGAGCAGGATGATGATCACGTTGACTGCGGTCAGCCCGACGATCGCCAGCGCCGTCTGACGGACCTCGGCGCGCCGCAGGTCGATGACCGGCCATTCCGACACCGCCGTCGGATCGCGCAGCAGCTTGCGCCGTTCGAGCCACATCCCCGCGGGTATCATCAGCAGACCCACCGCGAACACGGCGGGGATTGCGATGAAGATCACCAGGCCCGCGTACGGGTTGGTGAACATCCCCGCGAGGCTGGCGATCACTAACGTGATGAACACCACGGCCGATGCCGTGCTGACAACCGCGCCGGCGATCGCAAGCGGGTGGCGCGCGAGCGTACTGATCCTCATCGTACCGATCGCTACTTCAGGCTCTGCATGTAGGCGACGAGCGCATCGAGATCGGCGGCCGGCAGGCTGCCATACTTGGCCGGCATCGGCGGCTTCTTGGTGGACTTGGCCTTCGCCGCGGCTTCCGTCGGGTGGGTGATCCACTGCTTGATGTCGTCCGCAGACAGCTTGGCTCCGACGCCGTCGAGCGAGTTCGACTTGTTGCCTTTCCCGGCGATGGCGTGGCACACCTGGCACTTCTGGGCGGTGTAGACCGCCTGGCCTTTGGCGGCGTCCTGGGCCGCTGCCGGCGCGGCGGCGGCGAACCCCGCAGCCGCTACGAGCATGGTGGTGAACATCAGGCGCTTCGTGCTGAGCGTCATCGGCATCGGAAACCTCCGTAGACAGGATGAGTCGTCGCTTTGTACTACCACAAATATCTGAGAGCGATTACCGCAGAGTTCGTCGTGTACGGCCGGTAGACGTAGCCCAGCACCAGCGAGCTCGGTTGCACGATGCTGTTGACGACGGACGGGTCGAAGGCGAAGTCGTAAACCTTGAACGGCTCGTACAGATAGTTGAACGACAGCGCCAGCTTCGCCGACAGGCGATGCCGGACGTCGAGGTGCAGCTGCTGCAGCTTGTTGTAGACGTTCGGCAGCTGCGAAGGAGCCGGGAGGGGACCGCCCGGTACGATGCCGTAAAAGTAGCTCCCCTCGGCGTAGCTGAAGTCGTACGACAGGCGCGCTTCGGTCTTCGGTCCGAACCGGGGTGGGGTGAAGTAGATCGAGAAGTAGTTCACCGTCTCGGCCGTATCTACCGTCCAGTCACGGGTCGGATCGTTCTCCTGGCCCGAGCTGGCGGAGCGCGAGCGCTGCAATCCCGAGTAGCGCTCGAAGTTGTAGTTGGCGCCGGCGCCGAGGCCGTTCGGCTGCTGGTAGTCCGCCGCGGCGGACACGTTGTGAAACGCGGTGTGCTGCAGGCCGAAGTAGCTGTCGGGAAAATCGTCGTCGCCGATCCCGCCGGAGACGCTGAAGGTCCACAGGTCGTTCGGTACGAAGTCGACGATGCCGCTGAGCTGATTGTGGTGCCGGTTCGCGAGGTCGTAGTAGCGCATGTCGGGCTGCTCGCCGGTCTGGATGAGGAGGTTCTCGTTCAACCCGGATCCGACGCGATTCCCGTACTCGTATTTGGCATGGAGCGTCATCCACCCGGTGCCCACCGCGTCGGCGGCAAGACGAAGGGTGTTTTCGGCGGTGCTGGCGAACAGGCGCTCGTCGTAGCCGGTGTGATTACCCGTGTAGCCGACCGTCAACGCCACCGCCTGCAAGCCGCTCCAGGTCGCGTCCGCGTCGAACGTCAGCCGATTGTGCGCGTAAAGGCGTGGGCCGCCAGTCGGAGACGTGGACACCGAGCTGTCGTAGGCCACGTACTGAGGGATCGCGGTGACCGGCGTCTGGTTGTTGTAGTCGTAATCGCGGAAGCGCGCGGTGAATTGCCACTCCTTTGCCGGGTGGGACACCAGGTTCAGGTTGGTCGAGAACACGTGCGCCTCGGCCTCGGCGGTCGCGCGCGGGAGTGGGATCACCGGCAGCGCCGAATTGATCGTGAACGGCAGCAGCGGCTGGTTGTTGTTCCAGAAGCCGTACGAGACGAAGCCGGTGAGCTGCGTGTGGTGATCGAATTTCCTGTAGCCGGCGGCGCTGATCGTCTGCGCCGAGTTGGACGGCCAAAGCGCCTCCTGCCCCTGACCAGGGGCGCTCGTCGAGTCGGTCAGCCGCAGCGGGCTGTCCCACACCAGCGTGGGATCCAGGTTGTTGAACCACGAGCCGTTGTACGCGACGCGGAGCATACTCCGGCCCTTGGTCCACTCGGTGCCAACCGTCAGGTCGTTCGTGCGCGAATCGTAGGGCAGCGCCACCTCGACGTCATTCGAGAAACCGAACGTCCCGCCGTAAGGGAGCTCGCCGCTGTGTTTCGTGGTCGTGAACGATGCCTTCACGTCCACGTCGGGTGTGGGCGTGGCCACGATATTCACGTTACCGATCTTGCGCTCCTCCATCAGATCGAACTGCGGCGCGATCGGCAGGTACGCCGACAGCGTGGCCGTGCCGTTCTGGATCGCCAACTGCGTGGCGTCGTCGAGTCGAAGCGGACTGCCGGACCTGGTGTACGGCGTCTTGGTGTCGATGCTGTAGAACTGCGGAATCTGGTCCCACAGACCCGAAATAACGAAGCGGCCGTCGCGCTCGTAACTGCCTGTGTATTTCTGATCGCGGTAGCCGACGTTGTCGGCCGTCAGTCGGTACAGCCAGTTTCCACCGGGATCTTCCTTCGCATACTTGAAATCGGTGAACACCACACCGCTGCGCAGATCCTGGTAGCGCTGCGCTCGCGCCTGGTCTCCCGAGATACTCGTGATCCGGCCGCCGATTTCGAATTGTCGCCAGGTCTGATCGAACAGGCTGCGCGTCTCGTCAACGGCGGCCGGCGCAGGCGTGGCCGGGTCAGCCGGCGGTGGCGTGGCTGCCTGTGGCGTGGCGGCCTGCGGCGCGGCTGCTTGCAGCGCCGGCTCAGAATTGTCCGTCGGCGTTGCGTCTGTATCGCCGGTGCAGGCGTTATCGGCGGCTGGCTCTGCGCCAGTGTCGTCGACGGTAACGCCAGCGCGATCCAGAAGGCGACATGTGTGATTGCCGGAACACGCATCAGGACCTCCGCCCGCTACCGCATGAAAAACTGACCGGACGGGTGGTTCGACCCGTGAATGTTCTGATGGCAGTTCATGCACGAACGTCCGAACATGCGATTGCTCTTCTTCACGGTGATGGCGTTGTTGTCGTAAATGCTCGACGGGTGGCTGGTCGCGATGTGACAGCGCTGACACAGCATCGGCTGGCGGACGACGAGCATGCGATCGTTCGAGGACCCGTGCGGATCGTGACAGGTCGTACAGTTTTCCTTGACCGGTGCGTGTTCCCACAGCATGGGTCCTCGCATCTCCGCATGGCAGCTCATGCAGGATTCACTCACCGAGCTGCCGACTTTGAGCGACTTGACGTTGCTGATCGATCCGTGTGGGTTGTGGCAGGACGAGCACTCCATCTTGCCCTCGCGCACCGGCATGTGCGCGACCGCGCGTTCGGTTTTGGCTACCTGCAGCCGGTGGCACGTCACACACACCTGCGTCTGCGTCGCCTGTACCAGCTGGAAGGTCTGCGACTTCGGACTGTGGACGCTGTGACACGTGGTGCACGACAAATCCCGCTGATCGTGTTTGCTGCCTTCCCAACCGGCGTGCTCGCCGCGGTTGTGGCAGGTCAGGCACGTCTGATTGATTTCAGCGGGTTTGATCTGTCCGAACTTTCGAATGTGCCCCTTGGCGTCGTCGTCGACGTGCGCCTGGCCCGGTCCGTGACAGCTCTCGCAGCCATGCGTCGCCGCCGGCGTGCGCGGGTTCTTCGCCTGCGCGTGGAGCGTGCCCTTGAGCGAGTCGGCTTTGTCGGAATGGCACACCTCGCAGGTATCGCTTCCCGCGTAGCCGGCCGCCGGCTCCGGCGTTGGCGGTTGTGCCGTCGTCTTCGACACCCCGGTCACCACGAGCTGATGTGGGGCCTGATCGGCAGCCTGTGTCACGCCCCCGGCGTACACGCCGACAGTCACTGCCCAGATCCCTATCGGCGCGAGCCACCACCTCAGCTTCACGTGACTGCCTCCTCACCCGTTCTGCGTCGCAGGATCCGGAATCGCTCTCTGAACGGACTTAGCCGAGCGGATGCCTAGCATCAGGCGTACCAGCCCAAGGGCCTGGGTGCTTCGGCCGCAAAATCCTTGCGAACAGAGCCTTGAGGCGTTTACCGAGGCGAGCACGAGTGGCCATTTCACCCAGCTCTCACGAAGATATGAGAGTCACCCACGACAGACCGTGATCGGCTGCAGGCAACGCCGATCCGCCTTCCTCGAAGCGGCTTGAACGTGACTCGGAGAGGTTTTTGCACATTAATGGCAAAACTCTGAACGTCTTGTTACGGGGGAACGCATGGACATCACCAGGCGAGACCTGTTTAGGCTGACCTTTCCCGGCGCAGGCGGACTCGCCCTCGGCGGGCTCCTCGACGTTGCCGCCATGCGGGCTGCGACGCAAGAATCTGAAGCTCTCGAACGTCAGCGAGTTCACCACTTCGTGCAACTTCTGCTCATGCGGCTGCGGCATGATCGCCGCCGTCCGCGACGGCGAGTTGTTGAAGATGGAAGGCGACTACGACCACATCGTGAACCGCGGGTCACTGTGCGTCAAAGGCATCTCGATGTTCGCGACGCACGCCTCGCCAAACCGGCTCACGACGCCGCGGTATCGCGCGCCAGGCAGCGACCACTGGGAGGACATCACCTGGGACGACGCGGTCGCGCGGGTCGCGCAGAAGATTCGGAAGACACGCGACGCGACCTGGATCGCGACTGAGAAGGTCGGCGACAAAGAGGTGCCGGTCAACCGGACCGACGCGATCGGCTTCATGGGCGGCGCGCAGAACACGAACGAGGAGTGTTACCTGTTCCAGAAGGCCGCCCGCCTGCTGGGCCTGTCGTACGTCGAGCATCAGGCCAGGCTTTGACATAGCCCCACGGTCCCCGGTCTGGGGGCCACATTCGGCAGGGGAGCGATGACCAACCACTGGGTCGACTTGCAGAACTGCAAGACCATCCTCGTGGAAGGCAGCAACGTCGCCGAGAACCATCCCATGGCCTTCAAGTGGATCCGGAAGGCCCAGGAAAACGGCGCGAAGATCATCCACGTCGATCCGCGATTCACGCGCACGTCCGCTGCGGCGGACGTGTACGCCCGCATCAGGCCAGGAACCGACGTCGCTTTCCAGAGCGCGATGATCAACCACATCATCGTCAACAAGCTGTACGACGAGGACTACGTCGTCACGCACACGAACGCCCTCTTCCTCGGCGATGAAGCGTTCGGCTTCAAAGACGGCGTGTTCAGCGGCTTCGACGCGGAGCATCACAAGTACGACACGAAGAGCTGGGGATACCAGCTCGACGCGAAGGGCAAGCCGCGCGTCGCGAAAAGTCTCGACGACCCGCACTGTGTGTTCGCCCGCTTGAAGACCTTCGTCTCGCGTTACACGCTGGAGATGGGCGAACGGATCACCGGAATTCCGGCCGCTCAAATCCAGCAGATCGCCGAGATGATGGCGAACAACCGGCCGGGATCCATCCTGTATGCCCTCGGCATGACCCAGCACACCACCGGCGTGCAGGGGATTCGGTCGTTCACGATCCTCCAACTTCTGCTCGGCAACATCGGCAAGCCTGGCGGCGGCGTCAACGCCCTGCGCGGCGAGCCGAACGTGCAGGGCGCCTGCGACATGGCGGTCCTCTACAACTACATGCCGGGGTACCTCAACTCGGCGTCGAACGCCGAGCCGAGCATCCGTGACTACGTGCGCAAGAACGGCATTGCCGACAGCCGCTATCTCGTCAACACGCTGAAGGCATTTTTCGGGGACGCGGCGACCGCCGAGAACGACTATGCGTACGCGTGGCTGCCCAAGCGCGATGCGGCCAAGGACTATGGCACGCTGCCGATGTTCGAGGATGCTCTCGCCGGAAAGCTGAAGCTGCTCTGGATCGTCGGCCAGAATCCCGCTGTCACAGTGCCCAACCTCACGCTGACGTTTGAGGCGATGGCGAAGCTCGAGACGCTCGTGATCCAGGAGATCTGGGAGACCGAAACCGCGTCGTTCTGGCGCAGGCCGGGCGTCGATCCGAAGTCCATCGGCACCGAGGTGATCCTGCTGCCGGCCGCGTTCTTCATGGAAAAGAACGGCACCATCAGCAACTCGGGTGGCATGGTGCAATGGCGTCACGCCGCGGTGAAACCGCCAGGCCAGGCGAAGTCCGACGGTGAGATCGTGGATGCCATTTTCCGCCGCGTTCGCGATCTGGTCCACGACTCGAAGGAGCCGAGGGACGAGATCATCAACAAGGCCTTCTGGACCTACACGACCGCCGAGGACGTGCTGCGCGAGATCAACGGGTACGCGCTGCGCGATAACCCCGAAACCGGTCTCAAGAAGGGCGATCTCGTGCGCAAGGTCAGCGATCTTCGCGCCGACGGCTCAACATCGTCTGGCGCGTGGATCTATGCGGGCGTCTTCGCCAACGGGGAGAATCTCTCCAAGCGCCGCGACTCGCAAACCGATCCGGGCGGACTCGGACTGTTTCCGGGGTTCGGGTGGACCTGGCCGAACAACATGCGCATCCTCTACAACCGCGCATCGTGCGACCGACACGGCAAACCGTACCCGGGCTCGAAACCGATCATCTGGTGGGACGAGCAGGCGAAGCGCTGGACCGGATACGACGTGCCGGATGTCCCCGTGCTGACCGATGGACCGGACACGCCGAACGGCCAGCGCGCGTTCCATCAGGGCGCCGAAGGCGTCGGACGTCTGTTTGCCGCCGTCTACTCGGACCCGGACGAGAAAAATCCCGGTTACCCGCGCGACGTCGCTTACGTGCCGAAAGACGGCCCGTTCCCGGAGATGTACGAGCCGGTCGAGAGCCCGGTGCAAAACGTCCTGCACCCGGGAGTGAACAGCAACCCGATGCTCAAGTATCCGCGCGTGCCATCGCACCAGCCGATCGGCACGGTCGACAAGTTCCCCTACGTGCTCATGACCTCGACGGTCGCCGAACACTGGTGCGGAGGTTCGACGACGCGGAACATTCCGTGGCTGAACGAATTGATCCCGGAACCTGTCCTGGAACTGCCGATTGCGCTCGCACAGAAGCTCGACGTGAAATCGGGGGATTGGGTCAGGGTCTCCTCGGCGCGCGGTGAGCTGGAGGTCAAGGCCTCGGTCACGCCTCGCATGAAGGCGCTGAAAATCGGTGACCAGGAAGTGACCGTCGTCTGGATGCCGTACAACTGGGGCTTCCGCGGACTCTCGACCGGTCCGAGCGTCAACCATCTCACCATCGACGCGTCCGATCCCGGGGCAGGCACTCAGGAAACCAAGGCGTGCCTCGTCAACGTAGTCAGGGCCGGCCGTCCGGGGAAGCGACGATCCGAAGCACCGAGGGGACGCACATGACGCCAGCCACAGACTCGGGGTCGGTCCGGTCGACGCTGATCGACATCTCCAACTGCATCGGCTGCCGGGCGTGCCAGGTGGCGTGCAAGCAGTGGAACGAGAAGGACGGCGAGAAGACCGAGTTCGGGGACGAGATGGGCTTCCAGAACCCGGCCACGCTCAGCGCGAAGACGCTGACGCTGATCAAGTTCCACGAAATGGTGAACCCGGACAAGCCGGGCGGCGTGGAATCGGCGTTCGTGATGCAGCGCTGCCTGCACTGCCTCGAGCCGGCCTGCGTGTCTGCGTGCCCCACGACGGCGCTGCACCGGCAAAGCGACGGTCCGGTGTCGTACGAGACTGACGACTGCATCGGCTGCCGCTACTGCATGCTCGCGTGTCCCTGGGACGTGCCGACCGCGGAATGGAACACGCGCGCCCCGAAGATCTCGAAGTGCACGCACTGCGCCGACCGCGCCGTCCAGCCGCCGCCGGTGGCGTTCAACGGGCAGCCGATGGCCGATGCCGCGGCGAAACAGTTCGCCGATACGATGCAGATTCCCGCCTGCGTCAAGGCGTGCCCTGCTGACGCGCTTCGCTATGGCACCCGGGAGGAGATGCTGGCGATTGCGCACAAGCGGATCGCGGCGCGGCCCGACAAGTACGTCAACCACATCTACGGCGAGAAAGAGCTGGGCGGGACGAGCGTGCTGTATCTGTCAGCGGTGCCGTTCGAGAAGCTCGGCTTTCCGACCTACGGCGAGAAACCGTTTCCGGCGTTCACCGCGGCTGCACTTGGCGCCGTTCCCCCGGCCGTGATGGCGGTGGGCGCGACGCTCGCCGCCGCCTACGCCTTCTTCCGGAAACGGGCACAGGCGGTGGCCGATAGTGCGGCGGCGTCGAAGCCTGGGCAGCACCACGGCCACGTCGAATTCGAGCCGCTCCGAAGCGCGCTGCTGACGCCGTTCAACTGGGTGCTGTTGCTGCTCATGGCGTTCGGCGCCGTCTCGTTCGTCACGCGCTTCGCGCTCGGACTCGGCGGCAGCACGCACCTGTCCGACACCTACCCGTGGGGGCTGTGGATCGTCTTCGACCTGGTCTGGATCGCCGTGGCTGCCGGCGCGTTCGCGATGGCCGGCGTGATCTATGTGTTCCAACGAAAAGATCTCTACGGGCTTGGCCGCACCGCCGTCCTGATGGGGCTCCTCAGCTACTCCTTCGTGGCGGTGACCCTGATCGCCGACCTCGGCCTGCCGTGGCACTCGTACGCGCTGGCCTTGAACCATCCGGAACACTCGGCCATGTTCGAGGTCTCGTGGTGCGTCACCCTCTACGTCACCATCCTCCTGCTCGAATTCCTGCCGGTACCCTTCGCCCACTTTGGCTACGACCAGGCCGCGGCGACCTTGCGGCGATGGAACGGCGCGTACGTCACGGCGGCGGTGACGCTGTTCGTGTTCATGCTGACGCGCGACGCGCTCTACACGATCGCGACCGCCGCGGTGTTCGGTACGCTCGCCTGGATCTTCCGCGCGCGCGACGCCAGGGCGGAGCCGATCATGCTGGCGATCGCCGCCGTCACGTTGTCGGCGATGCACCAGAGCTCGCTCGGGTCTTTGTACTTGCTGATGTCAGATTCGCTCGCGCCACAGTGGTGGTCGCCGGTGATGCCGATCTCCTTTTTCCTGTCGTCGATTGCCGCCGGCACCGCGCTCGTGATCCTCATCGACATGTGGATCGCGAAAGGCTGGCGGCGTCCGCTCGAGATCGCGCGGCTCGCCTCCGTTGGACAGATCACCTTCTGGGCGCTTGTCGCCTATCTCGGATTTCGTCTTGGCGACATGGCGATTCGCAACCAGCTCGCGGGCGCCTTCAGCGGCGGCCTTGGCCTGGCCTTCGGGATCGAGATGCTCGTCGGCGGCGTCCTTCCGCTGATACTGCTGGCGCGCCGGTCGCTTCGTGAGCGGCCCGGCGTGCTCGGCATCGCGTCGCTCCTTGCGGTGGCCGGCGTCGCCTACAACCGCATGAACGTGGTCCTCTTCGCGATGACGTTCCGAGGCCGGATGCCGTGGGGCGCACCGGAAAGCTATGCGCCGTCGATTTTCGAGTGGGGCGTTTCGATCGGCCTGATCGCCGCGACGATTTTCCTGTTCGGCCTTGGCGCCCGCCTGATGCCGGTGCTCTCCAGGCCGCAGCCGGCGGAGGCGCATTGAGCCGATGACTCCGGAGCGGTGGCTGGACGCGCATTCGTACCTGCGGCCGCTGGGCGATCTCTCCGCAGAGGTCGATCGTGCGATGACCGGGATCGACGCTCCTGTCGCCCGTATTCCCGATTGGGACGACTACCGTCAGGACTTTCTCGCCGGTGTGCCGCTGTTGTCGAGCGCCGACGCGGGAGTGGACCTCGAACCGGGCGGCCGAATCGCTGCAGCGCTGCTCGAAACGCTGGCGTCCGGTCCATCGTCGGGATCACTGGCGGAGGAGATCCGTGCGCTCGATGCCGAACTGCGGCACGACCCTCGAGTGGCGCGCCGGATCGTGGACTCTCTGCTCGGCGACGAGACCTTCACGCCCTCGTCACGCGGGTTGCTGCGTTATCTGGGGTGGACGGCGATGGCGCGATTCCTCGCTCCCGTGGTGAACGCATTCGCCGGTTGGCGCGACGAGGACAGGTGGCTTCGGCGCTATTGCCCGACCTGCGGATCCCTGCCGGCGATGGCGCAGCTGGTCGGCATCGAGCCCGGACGTATGCGCCTGCTGTCGTGCGGCTGCTGCGGCACGCGCTGGCAGTTCAAGCGAACCGGCTGCCCATTCTGCGAAGCCGATTCGCAACGGCTTGTGAGCGTGACCATCGAGGGAGAACCCGCCGTGCGCATCGATCACTGCGAGTCCTGCGGCGGGTACCTGAAGACCTATGACGGACAGGGCGACGAAACACTCTGGCTGTCGGACTGGTCTTCGCTGCACCTCGATCTCATCGCTCACGATCGCGGACTGAAGCGGCTGGCCGCGTCGCTCTACGAATTCGAGCCAGAGCGACATCGTTGAGCATGCCCATGCAGGGAATTCGAATCGCCTGTGGATGCGCAGCGTTCCTGGTGTGCGCGGCAGCCGCCGCGGCTCAACAGCCGCCCTCCGGCCAGACGGCGGCGCCGCCCCTCAATCCGACGCAGGAGACCGACAAGGAACAGCCGGAGGGGCCGGCGCTCGACGTCGGTCCGGCGAAACTTCGCGTCGGCGGCTTTGTCGGTCTGAACAGCATCTACCGATCGACCAACAGCGGTGGCGGCGTCGGCACGAACTTCGCCTCGATTCCGTATGCCGATACCCTGCAGGGCAACGTCAGTGAATTCCGCCTGAGCGCGCAGGCCTCGCGGTTGTCGATCCGCGTCGATGCGGACTATCCCGAGGGCGCCCGGTTCCGCCGGCTGTCGGGATATTTCGAAATGGATTTCGCCGGGGCCACGCCCGGCAACGTCGCCGTGACGGCGTCAGGCGATGGCTTCCGTCTGCGAATGGCGTTCGCTGAAGTGCAATACCGGCAGACGTGGTTTCTCGCGGCGGGCCAGGCCTACTCGCTGATGACTGCGCCGAAGAACCAGTTGTCGATCTGGCCGGCGGACGTGGAACTGACGCAAGCCGTCGATCTGAACTACGTGGCCGGCATGATCTGGACGCGGTCGCCGCAGCTGCGCCTGACCTGGCGCCCGTCGACACGTTTCAACTGGGCGCTGTCGGTCGAAAATCCCGAACAGCAGCTGGGCGCGGGACTGGTAAGCCTGCCTCAGTGCTGCGCCGCCGACATCGAAGCCCAGTACAACACCGGCGGCAACGAACTGCGGGTGCCCAATCTGATGCCGGACTTTTCAACCCGCTTCAATTATTCGCCGGGACCCGCGTTCCATGTCGACGCCGGCGGCGTGCTTCGGGTGTTCCGCAACACGGTGGCGCCGTACCACGACGATTTCAAGACCGTGGGCGGCGGCGTCAGCGTCAACCTCCGCGCCAATCCAACCAGCACCACGAAGGTCTTCGGGCAGGGGGCGGTCGGGTCAGGACTGGGCCGCTACATCGGCGGGGTGGTCCCCGATGCCGTCTTCCGCAGCGACGGATCGATCAGCCTGGTCGACACCACCTCCTGGGTTGGCGGCGTCGAGCAATCCGTGACAAACCGCGTGTCCGTCGGGGGATACTTCAGCGGCGTGAACACCGACGCCAATTACTTCACCGACCTCGACGGCGGCGCTATCGGCTTTGGCTATCCCGGGTCGCCGAACAGCAACAACCGCACGGTTCGCGAGGTGACGGCGACTGGCGCTTATCAGATCGTCAGCACACCCGATCGAGGTTCCGCGCAGTTCAACGCGCAAGTGTCGTGGCTGAAGAGGGAGCCGTTCTCGACGCCACCAGGCGGACTGTCGTCGGCCCGGTCTTTCATGTTTCTTGCGCAGGTACGCTACAACCTGCCGTAGCGCAGTCGAGACGCCGCCGCTGCCGCAGAGAGCGACGTCGAGACCAGGCAGCAGCAGGAGATCCATGACCGTCACAAATCAAGACGATCCGTGCGGCACGCCGTTTCGCCGTTCGCCGTCGGGGGCGGATTCCGCGGCGCAGCCGGTAGAGGTCGTTCGCGTCGATCCTCAGTCCGCCGTAGCCGCTCGCGACGTGGCCGCGGCCGAGGAGCCGCTCGAGATCCGCCTGGGCGGCCGGCCGTTCGTGGTCATCATGCGCACACCCGGCCAGGATCGGCAGCTCGCCGCCGGCTTCCTTCTATCCGAGCAGATCGTCCGGACGGCCGGCGACATCGCCGCCATGCGGTACTGCACCGACGATGACGGCCGAGACGCGGTGAACGTGCTGAATGTCTGGCTGGACGGCGACGCTGCACTCCGCGCACAGGTGGCGCTGGAAGGGCGGCGGCATGTGACCGCGAACTCCGCGTGCGGCGTCTGTGGCCGCCGTTCCATCGACGACCTGCTCGAAGGCTCGCGCCGGGTCGAAGCGCCGTTGAGGGTCTCCAGAGTGGTAGTCGCGGGGTTGCCATTCGCGCTCCGTACACAACAGCAGACCTTCGAACAGACCGGCGGCCTCCACGCGGCCGCGATCTTCAGCGCGGACGGTGTCCTGGTGCGTGCTGCGGAGGACGTGGGCCGTCACAATGCGGTGGACAAGGTGTTCGGCGCCGAGTTGTTCGACGGGCACGTGCCGCTCGGCGACCGCATTCTGTTCGTCAGCGGCCGGACGTCGTTCGAGATCATCCAGAAGGCGGTGGTTGCCGGCGTTCCCGTCGTGGCGTCGGTGTCGGCGCCGTCGAGCCTGGCGATCGAACTCGCCCGTGACGCGAACGTGACGCTGCTCGGCTTCGTCCGCGGCACGACGTTCAACATCTACGCAGGCGCCGAGCGAGTCGAACTCTAGAGCACACGAGGTCTTGGCCGCTATCTCAACGCCATCCGGAAATTCGCGCGTTCGTACGCCGCAGGATCCGGGATGCGCTCGAGGCTCATATTGCCGCGCATCTCATTCAGCGACGTCCATTCGTGCTTCTCCATCCACAACGCGATGTCGTCGAGAACGTTGCGCAGGTGATTCGGGCCGTGACGCAGAAGCGCCGACACCATCTGCGTGGCGTCCGCGCCAGCCATCGTGGCCTTGATGACGTCGACGCCGGTATGGACGCCGCCGGTGATCGCCAGGGATGCCTTGACGCGTCCGGCGAGCGCCGCCGTGCCGCGGAGGCGGAGTGACAGGTCCGATGAATCCGACAGCGGCAGCGACCGGACGATCTCGAGCTCCTCGATATCGATGTCGGCGCGATGAAAGCGCGTGAAGAGGACGAGCCCGTCGGCGCCGTTGGCGTCGAGTTGATGGGCGAAGTTCGCGAACGCCGTGAGCAGGGGCGCCACTTTGACCGCCACCGGTATTCTGACGGTACGTTTCACCTCACGCAGCGTGTCGATGGCCTGCCGCTCGACCTCCGCAGCACTCATCGTCATGTCGCTGGCGGCGTGATACAGGTGGAGTTCGAGCCCGTCCGCTCCGGCGTCTTCGAGCAGCTTCGCGAAAGAGGTCCAGCCCCCTGCCGTGACACCGTTGAGCGACGCGATCACCGGGATCTGAACCGTCTGTTTGACACGGCGCAGGTGCTCGAGATACTCATCAGGCCCCAAAGACATCTCCGATTCCACCTCGAACGAACCGGCTTCGCTGAAGGAATCATCGTGACTATCGAGGTTGAAGAAGGCGTCCATCTGTTCCGCAACGATTTCTTCCTCGTAGAGCGAACGGAGCACCAGCATTGCCGCCCCGGCGTCCTCGAGCGCCTTGACAGTGTCGAGATCGTCGCCGAGCGGTCCGGCGCCGACGACCAGCGGATGGGGCAGGCGCTTTCCCAGATAGGTGGTGCTGAGATCCATTACTTCTCCTTCTCGTCGGCGGACGTGGATTGCCCTTCGGTCTCGAACGCCGGAACCTTCATGCCTGAGAGTTGCTGGTAGACGGAGTAGCGGCGCTCTGCCGCCGCTTGTGACTGCTCGACGAACATCTTGTAGCGGGCCGGATCGGCGCGCTCGACCATCCGGAAGCGCGATTCGTTGCGCAGGTAGTCGGCCACCTTCGCCTTCGGCGGACCGTAATCCAGGTGCAGCGGAGCTTCACCCTGCGGAATCCGTCGCGGATCGAAGCGGTAGAGCGGCCAGACGCCGGAATCCACGGCCAGCTTCTGTTGCGCCGCGCCCTGCGCCATGTCGTATCCGTGCGCGATGCAGTGGCTGTAGGCGATGATCAGGGACGGCCCGGGATACGACTCGGCTTCGACGAACGCCTGGGCCGTCTGCGCCATCTTGGCGCCGAACGCGACCCTCGCGACGTAGACGTGCCCATACATGTTCGCCAGCAGTCCCAGATCCTTCTTGCCGACCGCCTTGCCCGAGGCCGCGAACTTTGCGGATGCCCCGAGCGGTGTCGCCTTCGACGCCTGTCCTCCTGTGTTCGAATACACCTCGGTGTCCATGACCAGGATGTTGACGTCGCGGCGGTTGGCGAGCACGTGGTCGAGGCCGCCGTACCCGATGTCATAGGCCCAGCCGTCGCCGCCGATCAGCCAGACGCTCTTCTTGACCAGGTAGTCGGCGAAGGTCTCCAGTCGCCGGGCCTCGTCCAGCTTCACGCCGGCGAGCTTCTGCCGCAGTGCGACGACGCGCTCGCGCTGCGCTGCGATACCGGATTCGCTCGACTGATCCGCGTCGAGGAGCGCAGTGACCAGACCGTCGCCGATCTGCGACGCGAGCTGCAGGACCAGGCGCCGCGCGCTGGTCCCGTGTGCGTCGAGCGCCATCCGGAAGCCGAACCCGAACTCCGCGTTGTCCTCGAAGAGCGAGTTCGACCACGCCGGCCCCCGGCCGTCGCTGTTGGTCGTATACGGTGTCGTCGGCAGATTGCCGCCGTAGATCGACGAGCAGCCCGTCGCGTTGGCCATGAGGAGCCGATCGCCGAAGAGCTGTGTCAGCAGCTTGAGATAGGGTGTTTCTCCACATCCCGCGCAGGCGCCTGAATACTCGAACAGCGGCTCGAGAAACTGCGAGCTCTTGTGATCGAACTTGGTCAGCGTTGTCCGATCCAGCTCCGGGACGCCGAGGAAGAAGTCGTAGTTCGTGCGCTCGGCCTCGCGCAGCGGCGCCTGCGGATGCATGTCGATCGCCTTGTGCTTCGGGTTGGTGCGATCCTTGGCCGGGCAGACGTTGACGCACAGGTTGCAGCCGGTGCAGTCCTCCGGCGCGACCTGAATCGTGAAGTGTTTGCCCTTGTGCTCGTTGCCCTTGAACAGCGTTGACTTGAACGTCGGCGGTGCACCCGCCAGATCGCCTTCGTCGTAGACCTTGGCGCGAATCGCCGCGTGGGGGCAGACCAGCGCGCACTGATTGCACTGAATGCAGATCTTGGAGTCCCACACCGGGATTTCGAGCGCGATGTTCCGCTTCTCCCATTTCGCCGTCGCCATCGGCCATGTGCCGTCGATGGGGAAGGCGCTCACCGGCAGCAGGTCGCCCTTCCCGGCCAGGATGACCGCGGTCACCTTCTGGACGAAATCAGGCGCCTTCACCGACACCAGCGGCGGCCGGGCGCGCTTCGAGGTGGCGGCGCCTGGCACCTTGATCTCGTGCAGTTGCGCCAGCGCCTGGTCCACCACCTCGCAGTTGCGGCGCACGACCTCGGGTCCGCGCTTGCCGTAGCTTTTCTCAATCGACTTCTTGATGTGCTTGATCGCTTCGTCCGCGGGCAGGATCCCCGAAATCGAGAAGAAGCACGTCTGCATGATGGTGTTGATGCGCGTGCCCATGCCGGAACGCCTGGCAAGCTCGTACGCATCGATCGCGAAAAACCGGAGCTTCTTCTCGACGATCTGCTCCTGCATCTCGGTCGGAAGGTGATCCCACACTTCTTCCGCCGGGAACGGCGCGTTCAACAGGAACGCCGCGCCCGGCGCCGCATATTCGAGGACGTCCACTTTGTCGACGAATTCGAACTGATGACAGGCGACGAAGCCGGCCCGGTTCACCAGGTACGCGGATCGAATCGGCTTCTTACTGGTGCGCAGGTGCGAGACCGTGATCGCACCCGACTTCTTCGAGTCGTAGACGAAGTAGCCCTGCGCGAACAGCTCGGTCTCCTGGCCGAGAATCTTGATCGAGTTCTTGTTGGCCCCGACCGTGCCGTCCGCGCCAAGCCCGTAGAACAGGGACGCCGACACGTCGTCGGCCTCGGTCGTGAACGACGGATCCCACGGGAGCGACAGGTGCGTCACGTCGTCGACAATGCCGACCGTGAAGTGGTGTTTGGGTTTGTCCTGCGCGATGTTGTCGAAGACGCCCTTGATCATCGCGGGCGTGAACTCTTTCGATGACAGGCCGTAACGGCCGGCGATCAGGCGTGGCGGCACCGCGAACGGCGAGACGCCCGCGGCGAACGCCTCGGCGAATGCCGTCGTGACGTCGAGATAGAGCGGATCGCCCGGCGCCCCAGGCTCCTTCGTCCGATCGAGGATGGCGAGCGTGCGGACCGTCTTGGGCAGCGCGGAAAGGAATGCCCGCTGGTCGAAGGGACGATAGAGCCTGACCTTCAACACGCCGACCTTTTCGCCGCGAGCGGTCATGAAGTCGACCGTTTCGTGCACGGTGTCGGCGCCCGACCCCATGATCACGATCACGCGATCGGCAGCCGGATCGCCGACGTACTCGAACAGACCATAGCGGCGGCCGGTCAGCGTTGCGAACGAGTCCAGCGTCCGTGCCACGACTTCCGGGCAGACGTCGTAGAAGCCGTTCTGTGCTTCGCGCGCCTGAAAAAACACGTCGGGGTTTTGCGCCGTTCCGCGAAGCACCGGCCGGTCCGGCGTCAGGCCGCGATGACGATGGGCGAAGACCAGCGATTCCGGGATCAGCGAACGGAGATCGTCGTCGGTGAGCTCTTCAATCTTCGCCACCTCGTGCGAGGTGCGGAATCCATCGAAGAAATGCAGGAAGGGAAGCCTGGTCTCGAGCGTCGCGGCGTGCGCCACGGCTGCCATGTCGTGCGCTTCCTGCACGGAGTTCGAGCAGAGCATCGCGAAGCCGGTCTGCCGGCAGGCCATGACGTCGGAGTGGTCGCCGAAAATCGACAGGGCATGGGTCGCGAGCGTGCGCGCCGCGACGTGCATCACGAACGGCGTCAGCTCGCCCGCGATCTTGTACATGTTCGGGATCATCAGCAGCAGCCCTTGCGACGCCGTGAACGTCGTCGAGAGTGCGCCGGCCTGCAGCGCGCCGTGGACGGCGCCGGCCGCGCCCGCCTCCGACTGCATCTGCGCCATTTCCGGAATCGCGTTCCACAGGTTGGAGCGCTTCCGGCTCGCCCATTCGTCGCAGACCTCCGCCATCGGGCTGCTCGGCGTGATCGGATAGATCGCGATCGTCTCGCTGGCGCGATACGCGACCGACGCGGCCGCTTCGTTTCCGTCCACGGTCATCCGCCGCCTGCTCACCATGTCAGCTCCTCACCTTCGTCTCGAAGTTCCGGGTCCAGTGGCTCCGGCAGTCTCTCTGCGGCTACGAAGGCATCGCCTGGCGGCCGTCCACCAGTCCCAGCAACGCGCCGGTATGGCGCGCGATAATCAGTTCTTCGTTGGTCGGGATCACCCATGCCGAGACGCGGCTGCCTGCTCGTGAGATGTGCGGGCGGCCGTCGCGATTCGCATCCGGATCCAGGTCGATGCCCAGCCACGCGGATGCGGCGCAGATTCGCCGCCGCACCTCGGGCGAGTTCTCGCCGATTCCGGCGGTGAAGACGAGAGCGTCGATGCCGCCGAGCACCGCGGCCAGCGCTCCGATTTCCTTCGTGGCGCGGTAGACGAAGTAGTCCACTGCCAGCCTGGCCGACGGTTCGCTGCTGGCCAGCAGGTCGCGCATGTCGTTGCTCGTTCCGGAGATGCCGAGCAGACCCGACCTCTTGTAGAGGATGCTCTCCACCTCTTTGACCGTGAGGCCGAGGTTCTGAAAAAGGTAGAGGACGACTCCAGGATCGAGTGCGCCGGGACGCGTGCCCATGCAGAGTCCGTCGAGCGCCGTGAACCCGAGCGTGCTGTCCATGCTCTTCCGGTGCCGCATCGCGCACAGACTGGCGCCGCTTCCGAGGTGCGCCACGATGACCCGTCCCTCAGCGATGTCGGGCGCGACATCCGGAAGCACCGACGCGATGTATTCGTACGACAGGCCGTGGAAGCCGTAACGCTGAACGCCCGTGGCGCAGATATCGCGCGGCAGCGGAACGATTTCGGCGACGGCGGGCTGGCCGCGGTGAAAGCTCGTGTCGAAGCACGCGACCTGCGGAATGCCGGGCAGCCGTTCGGTCACGGCATCGATCGCCGCCAGGTTGTGCGGCTGGTGAAGCGGCGCCAGCGGCACGAGCGTCCGGAGGTCATCGAGCACGTGAGGCGTGATGATCGTGGGTTCGGTAAATCGCGATCCGCCATGGACGACGCGATGCCCGACGCCGAGCACGCGAGCGCCACCGTAGGTCGATCGCAGCCAGTTGGCAAGCGCGTCCAGTGCGGATCGCCCATCGCGGACCTTGGCGGCCTCGAGAGCTTCGTCGGCAATGCGTTCGCCGTCACCGTTCCGCGCGGAAAATCGCGGTGACGAGCCGATGCCTTCGATCTGGCCTCGCGCTTCGAGCCGCCACGCGGCACCGGTCGGCCTCTGGTAGATACAGAACTTGAGGCTCGATGAACCGGCGTTGAGCACGACAGCGTAGTCGTTCATTCACGTGGACTCGGCTGTCTAAGTGGCGCTCTGCAGCGATTGACGGCGGGCGTGCGCCGCGAGCATCGCGACGGCGCAGCTCGCGATCCTCGATCGCACGCTGTCGGCACGGCTGGTCAGGATGATCGGCACCTTGGCGCCGAGCACCACGCCCGCACTGTCGGCGTTGGCGAGAAAAATCAGCTGCTTGGCCAGCATGTTGCCCGACTCGAGGTCGGGAACCAGGAGAATGTCGGGATCGCCAGCAACCTGCGAATCGATGCCTTTGATTTTCGCGGCATCCGCACTGATCGCATTGTCGAAGGCCAGCGGACCGTCGAGAATGCCACCGGTGATCTGGCGGCGATCCGCCATCTTGCAGAGGGCGGCGGCGTCGAGGGTCGCCGGCATTTTCGAGTTGACGGTTTCCACCGCCGCCAGGATGGCGACCTTTGGCTTGTCCACGCCAAGCGACATCACGAAATCGATGGCGTTCTGGATGATGTCCACCTTGTCGTCCAGCGTCGGCGCGATGTTGATTGCCGCGTCGGTGACGATCAGGACTTTGTGATAGGTCGGCACGTCCATGACGAACACGTGACTGAGCCGGCGGCCGGTTCGGAGACCGGTTTCCCTCGCCACGACCGCGCCAAGGAGCTCGTCGGTGTGCAGGCTGCCTTTCATCAGCAGTTCCGCCTCACCTTTGCGGACGAGTTCAACGGCCGTTGCCGCCGACCCATGGCTGTGCGGGGCATCGACGATCCGCGTGTTGCCCAGATCGAGTCGGCTCGTCTTCGCAACCTCGCGGATCTTCGAAGCGGGTCCGACGAGGATCGGCGTGATCAGTTGCTTCGCGCCGGCCTCGAGCGCGCCGGCCAGCGCCGTTTCCTCACACGGATGCGCCACTGCCGTTGGCACGGGCGCGAGGCCGCGACATCGTTCGAGCAACTGCTCGTACTTTCCGGTTCCGGTTGCGTGGCCCATGATTCCTCAGTCGCGGTCAGCAGAGCACGAGGGAAACCGCCAGGCCGCCTTCCGACGTCTCCTTGTACTTCGCGTTCATTTCCCTGGCGGTCAGCGCCATGGCGTTGACGGTCGTATCGAAGTCCACGCGACGATTGGCCGGGATCTCGTTGCTGGCGATCATGAAGCCCGTCCAGGCCTTGACCGCACCAAACGCGCAGCGTTCGATGCAGGGGATTTGAACGAAGCCCGCCACCGGGTCGCACGTCATCCCCAGGTGGTGTTGCAGCGACGACTCCGCGGCGTTCGCCACGACTTGATGGCTGAAATCGTGCGCCTGGGCGACGAACGCGGCGCCCATGGCTGACGCGACGCCGATCTCGGCCTGACATCCGCCTTCCGCGCCGGACAGAGTCGCGTTGTGCTTGCACAGATAACCGACCGCGGCGGCGGCGAGGAACCCGTCGCGGAGCTTGTTGTGGGGAAGCTTGCGGCCGCCTTCACCGAGGGCGTACACCAGCGCGGGAAGGACGCCCGCCGAGCCGCCGGTTGGAGCGGTCACGACGAGATGGCCTCGGGCGTTCTCTTCCGACCCCGCGAGCGCATACGCCGAAACGACACCAATGCCGCGTTGCGCGGCGAACTTGTCGTCCATCGCTCGCTTGTAGACATCGCCGGCCTTCGTCTTCAGCTTGATCGGGCCCGGCAGCGTGCTCTCCGGTGCCGCCAGTCCGGCCTTGACGATGTTGACCATCGCGTTGTGGATCTTGTCGATGAACGCATTGATCTCCGCCTCGGTCCTGCCCGACACCGCGATTTCGTTCGCCATGACGACCTGGGCGATCGACAGCTTGTCGGCGTCCGCATGCTTCTGCAGCTCCGCCATCGTCGAGTACGGATACTTCGGCTGTCCCTTCTCGGGCGGCTGATAGCCTTTCCATTCGATGAACCCGCCGCCGACCGAGTAGTACTCGAGTTCGTAGAGGACAGCCTCGCCGCCCATCAGCTTGCACGTCATCGTGTTCGGGTGCGGAAAATCACCCTTGGGCGAGTCGTAGATGATGTCTTTCAACGACACGGTCACGGTCTTGTCGCCGATCTTGACGGGGAAGGTCTGATCGGGTTTCGACACCAGGCTGTCGAGGAATTCAGGTTCGACCGTCGCTGGTTCCTTCCCGATGATCCCGGCCAGCGCCGCCCGTTCGGTGCCGTGGCCTTTTCCGGTGGCGCTGAGGCTTCCGTAGAGGTGGACCTTCAGTGCGGTCACCTTTGCTAGTTGATCGGCCGGCAGCTTCGCGCATCGTTTGTAGAAATCGTAGGTGATGCGCATCGGGCCAATCGTGTGGGAGCTGGAAGGCCCCGGACCCACCTTGTAGAACTCTTCCAGCGTGGTCATGACCGGGCCGTTGGACTTCTTCACGACTTCGAGATCCGGCGACAGACTGCTGGCCGGGACCGGCGGCGGCACAGGCGCAGGCAGGGCGGCCTGTTGCTGCGGCGTCGCCGGCGAGCATCCCGTGAGGACCGCGGTCGCACCGATGAGCGCGCTGCGCATCATGAACGCACGGCGGTCGACGCCGGGCCGGCACTCAGAGAGGTCCGGCGCCGATGGAAAGACTACGTGTTCTGAGTCTTGATGCTCGATCGTCATGTCGCTCTCCAGGAAGTGAAGGACGTTCAGGTACTCGTCGAACAGCCGCTGCAGATCCGCGGCGGTCCGCGTCTTCAACAGCGCCAGGCGAAGAATGACGCGCGCCTTCTGCGGGTTGTGTTCCATCGCCGCCACGAATCCCAGCTTGTCGTCATCGAGTTCGACGTTGCGGCCGATGACGCCGGTGGTCACCCGCGAGGAGCGCACGCACACGATGCCGTTCTTCGCCTGCCGGGCCAGCGCGGCGACTGCGGGCGCGGTCAGGTTGCCGTTGCCGACCCCCGCGATGACGATGCCCTTGGCGCCCGCTGCGACGGCGGCGTCGATGAGCGCGCCGTCCATGTTTTCGTAGGCCATGATGATGTCCACGCGCGGCAGCGCGGTGACGCCATCGAGCGAGAACTCGGAGTCGGTGGTGTGCCGCCCGACCGGTCCACGGTAGAACTCGACCGTGCCGTACGCGACCGTGCCAATCAGGCCGGACAACGGCGACAGGAAGGTCTGCACGGCCGTCGTGCTCGTCTTGGTCAGCGACGCCGCTCCGTGAATCCAGTCGTTGGCCACGACCAGCACGCCACGCCCGCCGGCGTCCTTGTTGGCCGCGACCGCGACGGCGTTGTAGAAGTTCAACGGACCGTCAGCCGACAGCGCGGTTGAGGGACGCATCGCCGCGGTCAGCACCACCGGCTTGCGCGACTTCACCACCAGGTTGAGGAAATACGCCGTTTCCTCGATGGTGTCGGTGCCGTGGGTGATCACGATACCGGCCACGTCGGGTTGCGCGGTCAGCTCGTTGATGCGACGCGCCAGCTTCAGCCAGACCTCGTCGTTCATGTCCTGCGAGCCGATGTTCGCAATCTGCTCGCCGCGCAGGTTGGCCAGCTTCTTGGCCTGCGGCACGGCGGCGAGCAGTTGCTCGACACCGACCTGACCCGAGGTGTAGCCGGCTTGCACGTCGCTGGCGGCCGCGCCGGCGATCGTTCCGCCCGTCGCGAGTACGACGACCGTGGGTAGCGGACCACCAGCGGCCGGCGTCTGAGCTGAAGCCGCGCCGGACCAGGTGATGGCGATCGCCAACGCCACGTATCCAAGGAATGACGATCGATCTCGCAGCTGTTTCTGCATGATGAACCTCTCGATTGATTCCCGTCCGCTCATCGCAGGACGAGGCGAAGCCAGGGCGTTCCGATGACAACGTAAATGAGCATGGTGCACGCCGTAGACAGCGCCCCCATGCGGTACAGATCGCGCTGAGACAGAAAGCCGCTGCCGGCAAACAGCAGGTTCGCACTGGATCCCTGCGGCGTGATCGCGGCGAAGTAGTTGGTCGCGAAGAGCAACTGAAACGCCAGCGGCGCCGCAGGTACGCCCAGCTTGACCCCGACGTCGAGGAAGACGCCGAACAGGGCCAGCAGGTGTGCGGTCTGGCTGACGAAGACGTAGTGCAGAGCAACGTAGGCGAGGAGCAGTGCGAAGCCCGCCACGGTCGGCGCCAATCCACCCATCGCATCGGCCAGGCGCTGTCCGAGAAATCCCATGAAGCCGAGTTCGTTCAGCTGATTGCTCAACGTGAACAGCACCGCGAACCAGATGAACGTCGCGAGCACGTCGCCCTCGTGACGGATGTCCTCGAGTGTCAGGACGCCGGACGCGAGCAGGCCGCCGAGACCGAGAAACGCGACCGCCGTCGAATCGATCCCCAGCGTAGAAGCGGATGCCCACAGCGATACCATGCCGGCAAACGCCACCAGTACCACCTTCTCGTCCCGCGTCAGCGGTCCGAGCGCCGCGAGCGCCTTACGTGCCGCCGCGGGCGCCTCGGGCGTCGAGGTCAGCTCCGGCGCCATGACCCGATAGAGAAGCAGCGGCATCAACGCCATGCCCGCGAGCGTCGGCACCGAGGCCGCCACCAGCCAGGATCCAAATCCGATTTGCACACCGAAGCGGTTCGCGATCTCGGCACCCATTGGATTGGCCGCCATAGCCGTCAGCCACAGCGCGGACGAGAGGCTGAGGCTGACGATGCCCGAGAACATCAGGAAGCTGCCCAGACGCTGCCGGCTGCTGTCGCCGGGTTTCGCGCCGGCGGCGCCGGCCAGCGAAAACGCGAGCGGGAAGATCACGCCGGATCGCGCGGTGTTGCTCGGAAACGCCGGCGCAATGAGCGCGTCCACAAGGAAAATGCTGTACGACAATCCTAGCGTCGATCGACCGAAACGACTGACCAGAAGGTGACCGATCCGCGCGCCGAGGCCGCATTTCACCACCGACCGCGCCACCAGGAAGGCCAGCACGATGAGCAGAATCGTGGCGTTGGCAAACCCGGCATACGCCTTCGCGGGAGAGAGGAGCCCGGTCAGTACCGCGCCAGCCACGGCGAAGACGGACGCCGTCAGGATCGGCAGTGCGCTGGTCACGACGAAGACGATGGCGCCGGCGAAGGTATCGAACAGCCGCCACGCCTGAACCGTCAGACCCTGCGGCGGTGGCGTGAACCAGATCGCGAGGATCACTGTCGAGATCACCGCCGGTACGAGCATCTGTCGTCCCGGGCTGACCGCTTCCGTCACGGCGTGGCCTTTCGCAGCCGTCCCCGCAGATCGACCGAGCGCCCCTGGATCGTGTCGTCGGCATCCTGCGCGACGTACTGCCACGTCAGCGCGTAGTCGCCGGTGACGCCGGCATACTGTCCCGTGCCGCCGGTGATGGTGCCGACGACCCGGCGGCCGGTCGCGACCGGCTCGCCTCGAAGCTCGCTGAATACGCGATCCCCTCGCGCGTCCGTCCACACGGCCCGCCCGACGCTCAGCTTCTGGCCGTCATCGAACGCGATGGCTTCGCCGAGCAGCCCGCCGTCGAGTTCGGTCCTGGCGAGGACGACCGCACCGGACAAGTGCACGATCGCCGCGGTGCCGCTGCCTTCGGTCGGGATCACCTGACGTTGACCGCGCGCCGACCAGCTGCCGCTGAAGGTCCGCCACGCCGCGTCCGGCGTTGCCTGCTGGACGGCCTGTGCCCTTCCGGCGTCGATCGACGCCGGCGCCAGCAGCACTGAGAGGACGAGGGCAGCGGCTCGACTCACGCGGGGCGACCCTGCCCGGTCATCTTCATCGGATCGAGCACCTCGGCGATCTGCTGCTCGGTGAGAATCTTGCGTTCGCGGATGATCTCGAGGATGCCGCGGCCGGTCTTTTGCGCTTCGGCCGCGAGTTCTGTGGATTTGTCGTAGCCAATCACCGGGTTGAGCGCCGTGACCGTGCCAATGCTGTAATCGACGTAGTGCTGGCAGACCTCGGGGTTGGCGGTGATGCCGTCGACGCAGTGTTCGCGAAGCGTCCGCGCCGCGTTGATGAACATCGTCTGTCCCTCGAAGATGCACGCCGCGATCACCGGCTCGAACACGTTCAGCTGGAGCTGGCCGGCCTCGGCCGCCATCGTGATCGTCTGATCGCTGCCGATGACCCGGAAGCAGACCATGTTCACGACTTCGGGAATCACGGGGTTGACCTTGCCGGGCATGATCGATGAGCCCGGTTGTTTCGGCGGGAGGTTGATCTCGCGCAGCCCGCATCGCGGACCGGACGACAGCAGGCGGAGGTCGTTGCAGACCTTCGAGAGCTTGATCGCCAGGCTCTTCATGCAGGAGGAATACAGCACGAAGGCCTGCGTATCCTGCGTCGCTTCGACCAGATCGGACGCGAGGTAGATCGGGAAGCCGGTGATCGTAGCCAGATGCGCGGTGCACTTCTGCGCGTAGCCGACGGGTGCGTTGAGGCCGGTACCGATTGCCGTCGCGCCCATGTTGACTTCGCACATCACGCGCTGCACCGCCTCGAGCGCGCGAACTTCTCCAGCCAGGGTTTCGCCGAAGGCCTTGAACTCCTGCCCGAGCGTCATGGGGACCGCATCCTGCAGCTGGGTGCGGCCCATTTTCAGAATCCGATCGAATTCCTTCCCCTTGGCCCGGAACGACGCGATCAACTGATTGATGCCCGCGAGCATGCGCACGTTGCCGAGCGCCATGCCGACGTGCAGCGCGGTCGGATAGGCGTCGTTGGTGGATTGCGACGCGTTCACGTGATCGTGTGGATCGCAGTACTTGTATTCGCCTTTCTTGTGTCCCATCAGCTCGAGCGCCCGGTTGGCGATGACCTCGTTGGCGTTCATGTTGGTCGAGGTGCCCGCGCCGCCCTGGAACATGTCGAGAAGAAACTGGTCGTGCAGCTTGCCGTCGATCAGTTCCTGGCAAGCGGCTTCGATTCCCTTGAGGATCTCGGCGCTGAACTGGCCGCACTCATGGTTCGCGCGCGCGGCGGCCATCTTCACCATGGCCAGGGCCTTGATGAAATCGGGATAGAGCCGGAGCTGCACGCCGGAAATGTGAAAGTTATCAAGGCCGCGCGCCGTCTGGACGCCGTAGTAAGCGTCGGCAGGCACCGCCTTCTCGCCGAGAAGATCGCGTTCGTTTCGGGTCGGACGATCAGCCACAGGAACTCCTGCGCGGCGCTGGGACAAGTCGCTTGCCGCTGTTTTGCGTTGTCAACGCACGTTGCAATCCGCTTGCCTTGAGAGACTCGGGTGACGCTCGGTGGATAAGCGGCGATCGGCAGGCCGATCTGGAGGAGTGAAGCGACGAGGCTGTCGCGTCTCACTGCCGGCGGTCAGGGATTGACGACCGACTGTCAGCCGCGATGCGACGACCGGGTAAACCGTGAGGAGTGGCGCAACCGCGCGGAGTCGATCAGTTGACCGGACGCCGAATGCCGAGCCTCGCCATTCGGCTGTCGAGGGTATTCGGCTTGATGCCAAGGAGCTCGGCCGCTCCGCCGGAACCGCGGACGCGCCAGGCGACGCTCTCGAGAACCTGCCGGATCTGTTCGGCCTCGAGGTCGATGAGCCGGGGACTCTTGCGTGGCGCCGCAGAAGCGCTCGTGGGCACGTCCGCAACCACCAGGCGCGGTCCGCGCGCGTTGATGACGGCGCGTTCAATGACGTTTCGGAGTTCGCGGACATTCCCCGGCCAGCTGTAGCGCTGAAGCGCCTCGAGGCTGTCCTTCGAAATCGATTCGATCGGCTTGCGGAATGCGGCCGCGTACTCCTCGATGAACGTCCAGACCAGTGCCGGGATGTCTTCGACACGTTCGCGCAGCGGTGGAATGGTGATCGGAAATACGTTGAGGCGGTAATACAGATCTTCGCGGAAGGTGCGTTCCGCGATGGCCTTTTCCAGACCGCGATTCGTGGCCGCGATGATTCGAACGTTGACCTTGACCGGTTGGCCGCTCCCCAGCCGTTCGATGACCCGTTCCTGCAGGACGCGGAGCAGTTTCACCTGCGCCTCGAGCGGCAGCTCGCCGATTTCGTCGAGGAAGATCGTCGACTCGTTGGCCATTTCGAAGCGGCCGATCTGCCTCGCCATCGCGCCGGTGTATGCGCCCCGTTCGCGCCCGAACAGCTCGCTCTCGATGAGCGCGGTCGGAATCGCGGCGCAGTTGACCGTAATCATCGGTCGGCGGTGCAATTCGCTGGCGTGGTGAATGGCCTTGGCGAAGACTTCCTTGCCGGTGCCCGTTTCGCCGAGCAGCAGGACCGTGGCGTTGGTCGGTGCGACCGCTTCGATCTGCTCGAGCACGCGTCTGGTCGCCTCGCTGTCCGCGACAATCGGCAGCGAGCGTGCCGAAGCCGTGACCTCCCGCCGAAGATAGACGTTTTCAGCCGTCAGGTGATTCTGGAGCTCGCGCACCTCGGCGAGGGCTGCCTGCAGGCGCTGTTCCGTGTTCTTGCGCACGAGGGCCTGACCGAAGACCGCGGTCACCAGCCGCAGGCGATCGATGATTTCGGGCGACCAGCTCCGAAATGCTACGAATCGCACTGAAGCCGAGCATGCCGTTCAACTCGCCGTTCACCATGAACGGAACAGAGACGCCGGACTTGGTCCCGAATTTTCGATGGGCCTCGCGATCGTCACGGTTCGGCAGCTCGTCGGGATTGCAGAACGAGACGATCTCTCCGTTGCGGGCGCGCGAGAGCAGCCATGGGACCAGCGCCCGCGCGGATTCGCCGGTCGGCACGCCGCGGTACTCCGGAAGCGTCCAGGTGTGGGTCACAACCGCGTCGTCGGAGCCCGGTTTCACCTGCCACCAGCTGCCACGGTCGAGATCGAGATTCTCGGCGATCCGCTGAATGCTTTCGACAATCGCGTCGTCGACCTGCTCGGGAGCGACCATGACGAACCGGGATGCGACCTCCGAGATGAGTCGTTCGAAGGAGGCGTAGTCATTCGAGGTACGGGCGATTTCATTCTGGAGCGCCAGGCGCTCGCTGACGTCCACTACCGACGCGATCACCAATCGCTTCTCGGCCTGCTCGATAAGGGCCACGCCAACTTCGACGTGAACCTCGGAGCCGTCTTTACGACGGCCGGAAAGGTTACGGCCGGCTGTCATCACGCTTGATAGCGGGTCCTGGGATTCGTGGACGTCGATTTGATCGCCTGTCCGGTAGGCGAAGGGAACGAGTTCGTCGACGGGGCAGCCAACCAGTTCGTCAGCGGCGTAACCGAATGTCGTTTCGATTTGATGATTGGCAAACAGGATTGCGCCTGTCTCGTCACAAATGACGATGCCGTTAGGTGCCGATTCCGCGGCGACTCGAAACACCGATCCGTCTGCTAGTGGCATGAACTCCCTGGGTGTCGGCAATGGCTGCCGACGCGGGCTGATGATAGCGCGAAGATATTTCGTTTTGGCAACGTAAAATGCCCACTGTCATTAGCTTGCGGGCGAACTGTCACTTGCGACAGGCCGTTCGATTCGGTGTGACCACGTATCCTTTCTGGACGCGTGACAGACACGAGTCGCTGGCTGGACAGCACGCTCGCCGCACGTTGGTTGCGAACCTGGACTCTCGTGATGTCGATCGGCGGGGCGGGTGTTTTTTCGACGGCACAAGCGGCGACCGCCGCGCAACCCTACGGTCAAGTGAGTGGATCGATCCGGGACGACTCCGGCCAAGCCCTTCCGGGCGCCACGATCACGATCAAAGGTCCCGACAGCCGTACGGTCACAACTAATGGTGACGGCCGGTTCGAGTTTCTGACTGTTTCACCCGGCGCGTACGAGTTGGAGGGCAGCCTGATCGGCTTTGCTCCGACTCATCGGACGATCCGAGTCGATCCTGGTCAGCACCAGGTGGTCTCGCTGACATTGTCAGTGCACGCCTTCGAACAGACCGTCGTCACGGCGGCAAAGCGCGGCGAGGCCGATATTCAGATCACGCCGATGGCCGTCAGCGTCCTGCCGGCCGCGGATCTTCAGAATGTCGAGAGCCACAACATCGAACAGATCGCCGGGTTGGCGCCGTCGGTGACGTTCTCGCAGAACGCCGGATTTTCGCAGGTGACGATCCGGGGGATCGGTACCAACGCTGTTTTCGCCGGTTCCGATCCAAGTTCGGCGGTTTACGCCGACGGCGTCTATCTCGCTCGGCCCGCGATGGTCCTCGCCGATTTCCTGGACCTCGAACGCATCGAGATCGTGCGCGGCCCACAGGGAACGCTCTACGGCCGCAACGCCGTCGGTGGTGCGATCAATCTTGTGACCAAGGCACCCTCCAGTTCCCTCGAGGCTTCGGCTGACATCACAGCCGGGAATTACGACGATTTCCGGACACAGGTCCGGGTCAGCGGCCCGTTGATTCGCGATCGCGTGATGGCGAGCGGCGCGTTCCTGCGCGGCGTCCGGACCGGCTACGTCAACGACCTCAATCATCCTGATCATCCGCTTGGCGGCGAGGATGTGACGGCCGGCCGGGGACAGGTCCGAATCGTGATGAGTCCGCGCAGTGAGTTGCTGTTGTCCGGAGACGTGAACTTCAGCGACCCGATCCCCTTGAGCTACTCGAAAGTACTGGCGGTCAAGCCGGGGTTCACCCTGGATAATCCTCCCGATCTGCACGACGTCCGCACCTCGACGCTCGCAGGAAGCCGAAACCTCCAGTCCGCGGCGGCCGCGCGCTTGACGCTGTCGCTCTCACCGGCGACGACGGTCACGAGTCTCTCGGCATATCGGACCCTCGACTACGATCTGCTGGTGGACGCCGACATCTCCGAGCTGCCGTTGGTTTCGTCGCACGTTCACGAAACGCAGCATCAACTCTCGGAGGAGTTGACGGTCACACACCGGCGCAACCGGCTGGCGTGGATCGGTGGCCTCTTCCTGTTCGACGAGGACGATCGCCAGCCGACGGTGGCGGCGTTTCAGTCGACCCTCCTCGACAATATCCTCAACCCCCACGTGGATGCCAGATCTGCCGCACTGTTCGGCGAAGCGAAAGTCGATCTCGCGTCGCGCATGTCGGCGACAGTGGGACTCCGGTTCAGTGACGAGAGCAAGACGATCGTGAATTCCGGTCAGCGCTCGACGCAGGAACTGCCGATCACGGTCGTCGCCGGCACAGCCTACGCCTACACGGACGCCATCTCGAACGCCGCCTGGACACCGAAGCTTGGCCTCGACATCCGTGTGCGACCCGATCTGTTCGTCTACGGTTCCGCGACTCGCGGTTTCAAGAGCGGTGGATTCAACCTGACGTCACCCGTCGCGGGCCGCGGCTACGCGCCGGAATGGGCGTGGAGCTACGAGGCCGGTCTGAAGTCGACCGTCGCCGGCGGCCGGGCCTCACTGAGTCTCTCCGCGTTCCACACCGACTACACCGATTTGCAGGTCCAGACCGCGATCAGCCCTGGTGTCATCGACATCTCGAATGCGGCGGCGGCAACGATCGACGGCCTCGAAGTGGAAGCGACGACTCGCGTGACGCACGGCTTTGAGACCGGCGGTCATCTCGCCTGGCTGAACAGTCGCTACGACCGCTATCTCGCCGTTGGCGTCGGCGGCGTCACCGGCGATGTCACCGGCAATCGCCTCAGCAACGCGCCTGTCTGGTCGGGCCGTGTGTGGCTGGGATGGGACGGTCGCCTGACCCGGCAGGCCTTGCTTTCGCTTCGTGGTGATGCGACCTGGCAGACAACGGCATTTTTCACACCATTCAACGACAGCATCCAGCAGCAGCGCCCGTATGGCATCCTCACCGTGAGCGCGGACGTCAAGTCAATGCGCGGACATTGGTCGATTGGGGCGTATGCACGCAACCTGACCAACGCCGACTACATCACCGGATCGTTCAGTTCGCCGCCACCAGCTATCGGTGGACGACCCGGCGAGCCGCGTCAGCTTGGCGTTCAACTCAGGCTGCATCGGTGAGCGCTCGATGAGAACACTGATCGGCACCGCTGTGCCGGCCATGACGTTCCTGCTGCTGGTGGCGGTTGGAATCGACTTGACGGTCCGCGACTTTGCGCGGGTGCGACAGCAGCGAGCGCTGGTCCTGGCTGGACTATTCGGGCCGCTCATCCTGCTGCCGCCGCTGGCCGCGGCCCTCGCGCATCTGTTTGGAGCGTCCGACGAGATCACCGCCGGTATCCTGCTCGTCGCGGCGTGTCCGATCGGCAGCGTCTCCAACCTGTACAGCTACCTGGGGCGCGCATCGACCGCGCTTGCGGTGACGCTGACCGGACTCTCGTGCCTGCTTGCGAGCCTCACGATTCCGCTCGCCGGCAGGGGCATCTCTTTTTTTCTCGGGCGTCCGCTCCAGATCGAGGCCCCGATCGGCCTGCTCGCGGCGCAACTGCTCGTCGTGCTCGCGTTGCCAGTCCTGCTCGGCATGTGGGCGCGCCGGGCGATCGCTCCGCTGGCTCTTCGCGCCGCCCCGATCCTGCAGCGTGTTTCCGTCGCCGGCACCCTCGTCATCCTGGGACTGATCGTCGCGGACGACTGGGGGGCATTTGTGGGCGGGCTGTCGGGTACGGCGTCGCTGGCGGCGGCCTTCGTCGTGGTGTCGGCTGCTGCCGGATGGATCAGCGCCCTGCCGCTGTCGAGAAATCGGCGGGATTGGTTCACGATGGCAGCGCAATTCGGCGCGCGAAACATCGGCGTCGCCACGGCGATTGCCGTCACGTTTCTCGGGCGACTCGAGTTTGCGCGCTTCGCGGCGACCTACTCGTTGATCGAACTGCCGCTCATGCTCGCTGCCGTCTGGTTGTTCAGGTTTACGAGTCAGACCGAGGTGGCGTAACGGCCATCGCTCTCAGGATGTTGTCACCCCGACAGCCTCACGATCGCCGCGACGGCCCGCGCGCCTGTCGGACTTCCTCAGCGTAATCCAGCCCTCGCGTCCCTCCGGGCAGATCGAAGGTGACGGCCGGGCGCTCGATCGCGTGTTCCATCAATTCGGCCAGGCTTGCGAACTGGTCCGAGCGGATGTGGCGCTGCAGTTCGACCTCGCTGGTCCACTCCTCGACGAAATTAATCCGCGGTTGTGCGGCCATCTCGGTCGAAACCGAGCACGCTTCGCAACCGCGCTCGCCGTGGATTCGCTTCATCAGGGTCTGGAGAGCGGTCGCGATCGATCCGGCCTCGCCGGCTTTCACCTTCCAGCTGACCGTCATTCGCGCCGGTGATTTCGTGGACATCTCGTTGTGCAGCTTGTTCGTAAAGAAAAAGCAGAGTGTGTGCCAAGTTGCAGCGCCGCCGTTCGACTGTCAATCGGGCCAGAGCCTCGTGTTTCGTGCGCTCTCCACCTTCAGGTGCAGAAATCGCCTCCGGAGCCTCGGAGTGCCTCCGACATCTCGGAGAAACCGCATCGACAAAGAGCGCGCGCAGAAAACGGCTTCTCTGGTGAAAGACGAGCGACTCCGAAATTTCGGATGGAACCGCTCCCGATGCGCCGTGATCGGCCTGAGCCGAATCTCAAAAAACAGTGCAAACCGTTGTTCCACTTCGAGATCTCGTGTCGATCGCTTGATCGTTACGAACGGCACCGGCGAGCCGACACCCGGCACGATGGCTGCTTTGTGTGCAAACGTCAGTGATCCGATCAAATTCATCCGTAAAGGAGTTCAAGCGATGGTCAAACGAGTGGTTCTGATGGCGGCGGGCGTCTGGCTGGCAGCGATGCCGGTGCACGCTCAGGCGCCCAAGGCGGAAGTCAGCGTGTTTGCGGGCTGGGTGTTCTCTGACGGCGTCAGCGGCAACAACGTCCTCGCCGGCGACGGCAACATCTACAACCGCGTCGACCCCAAGGATTCATTCGGCTGGGGATTCGACGTGGGGTTTTTTGTCGGACCAAACGCCGAGGTGGGATTCATCTACAGCGACCAGCCCACGAAGCTCGAGGTGAGTGGGACGGCGACCAAGGACGTCGGTGACCAGAGCACGCACACCTATCACGGCTATTTTGGTTACAACTGGGGCGCCTCGGACGCGCCGATCCGTCCCTTCGCCATGTTCGGGCTTGGCGCCACCAGCTACAGCGACGTCAACTTCACCACGGTGACCGGGGCCAACCGCACCATCTCCGGCGTGTCGCGGTTCTCGACGACGATCGGTGTCGGCGCGAAGGTGTACGGAAAAGGGCCGGTGGGTGGCAGGTTTGGCCTGCAGTGGACGCCGACCTACATCAAATCGGACGCGACCGGCTACTGGTGCGACCCTTACTGGGGCTGCTACCTTGTCGGCAATGCGCAGTACGCCAATCAATTCACGCTCGATGGCGGCGTGACGATTCGCTTCTGAGCCGCGGCGAACACCGACATCTGAACGCGGAGTCCGCGGAGATCGCAGAGAGTTCAAGGCAAGAACAGAACAACCTCTGCGGTCTCTGCGGTCTCTGCGTTGATCGTAGCCGGGTCCCTTTTCGGTCAGGTACGCGTACCAGCCTAGTAGCTCCACCCGAACGACATCACGATCCCCACGTCGTTGCGATCGGCGCCGGTGGTCGGCGGCCGGCTGTCGAACGTATCGAAGACGTTGACGGCAAAGAAGACGTCCTTCCAGACTTCGCGCTTGACGCCGGCGTCCAGTTGGATGCGGTGCCGGCCCCAGTCGGTCAGTCCCGGGTAGTACCTGAAAGGCGACGTCGAGGTTGGTGCGAGGGCGATCGTACGAATAGTACGAGGTCCGGAACGCCAGGACGCCTTCCAGGTTCTGGGTCGGCTCGGTGTCCACGTTTTGCTCGTCGTTGGCGGATAATCCGCCGCTGATGGAGAGCTGCGCGTGATTGGAATTCACCAGCCGCGCGCCGGCGACGCCGGCGATCTGTGAGCGCAACACCAGGCCGAGGCTTTCGTTGCTTTCGAAGCCGCCGCCTGCCCCGACGAACAACCGTTGGCCGCGGAACCGGATATACGATGCCTGAATCGTCCCTCGATCGTCGCGCTCTCCATCGGTTTCGTTCTGGGTGAGCGTGCCCGATCCCGTCAGCCGCACCTCGAAGGCGGGACGGCGGTATACCGTGGTCGAGTTGATGGTCAGTTGGGCAATGTGGCTCGACCGCGTGTAGCTGAAGCCGAAGTCAAGCGAGCCGTCCAGTTGCGCCCAGAAATTTTCGCCGATCGGCGTGATGACGCTGACGTCCGCCATTGGCAGTGAAACACTGCTGCCGGCGTCGCTCACCACAAGGGTGCGGACCGGACCCGCGACGAGACTTCCGAAAAAACGACGACCGTCGACGGTCGTGATATCGAACTGGCGCGTCGATTCAACGGCCACGACCTTGTCCCACTCGAAGTAGATCGTGCCCGCATCGTCGGTCGAGACGGTGAGCTGGCCGCGATTCAGCCTGTCCACTTCGCCCGTGGTGCGATCGCCGTTGGCCAACCGGATGATGTCGGTTTTTTGTGCCCGGGCGGTCCCGCTCGCTATCAACAGGAACGCCAGTGCGGTGGCGGCGCGAAGACACCAGATGGCCGCAGAGTGAAACGTCGAAGGCTGCGGAGAAGGGAAGAGGCGCATACCTGACGATAGCGGGAGCCGCCGGCAGCGGCTCCCGCCTTTGACGTGATGGCTATTTGACCGCGTAGGGATTGCCGCCCAGTGCGTTCGAGATGGCGGTAATCGCGCGCTGTGCCCGGATGCTGTTCCCGGCATCGTCGAGCGGCGGCGAGATCACGGCGATACCGAACTTGCCGGGCGAGACAGCGATGATGCCTCCGCCGACGCCGCTCTTCGCCGGCAGGCCGGTGTGGTAGAGCCACTTGCCGGAATCGTCGTAAAGACCGGCGGTCGCCATCACCGCCAGCACACCGGGCACCTTGGCCGGGTCGAGCACGCGCTTGCCGGTCACGGGGTTCTTCCCGCCGGCGGCCAATGTCGCTGCCATCATCGCGAGGTCGCGCGCGTTGACGCCAACCGAGCACTGTCTCGTGTAGAGATCGACCGCCTGCGGCCAGTTGCTCTTGATGTACCCGTACGCCAGCATCAGGGCGCCGATCGCCTGGTTGCGCTGGTTGGAATCCGATTCCGACTTGTAAACGTCCTGCAGCACGGTCAGCTGACGGCCGGCGTAGTCGTTGTAGGTGCCGATGATCTTCTTCCAGACGACGTCGGCGCTGCCGCCGCTCACCATACCCGTCGCGGAGATGGCGCCAGGATTGACGAGCGGGTTCATTTCTGGCGCGCCAGTCCCGACCACGGTCTTCACTGCTTCGATGGCGATGATCGAGTTGAACCGCGCGCCGGTGGCGTCAACGCCGATCCGCTTCTCGACCGAGTCGAGGCCCTGTTCCTGGATCACCTGCGCCATCGTGAAGACCTTGGAGATGGACTGAATCGAGACCTCGGTCTTGATGTCGCCGGCGGTGTAGACCTTGCCGTCCGCGGTGATGAGCGCGATGCCGAACAGGTTCGGATCCACTTTGGCGAGGGCGGGAATGTAGTCGGCGTTCTTGCCTTCCTTCAAGCCCTTGAACTGATTGAACGCGTTGTTGACGGCGGTTTGCGGGTCGGTGCCCTGAGCCGAGAGCACCAGCCCGCCGCCGACCGCCGTCGCCGCCAACGCCGCCAGGAGGCGGCGCCGTGTCGAGAAAATTGTCCTGACCATTTCTATCCTCCGATGATTTTGGCGCTGAAGCTGTACTTGAAGGAGAACTGCAGTCGATAGTCGTTCACGGAGAAACCGTCGGAGTTGTTGTCGCGGTGGGCCCACTGGAACTCGCCGCCCATCATCACGTTCTTCGCGGGGTTGAACAGCAGGTTCCCGCTCATGTACTGGCCGCTCTTGTAGGCGCTGGCTTCCTGACCGTTGCTGTTCGTGATGTCGACCCGCGAGTAGCCGACGGCGCTGGTCATCTTCTCGTTCCAGTTGTGGTCGAGATAGATCACGAGGCCGAAGTCCTTGAGCGCCTGACCGACCACCGGCGTGACGACGTTCCCCGGATTGCTCTGGATGGCAACATCGATCGGTGCATCGTTGAAGTAGTTCTCGACGCCGGCGCCGTCGACCACTTGCAGGCGCAGGACGTTGTCAGTCCCCAGCTTGACGTTCGAGCTGACCGAGATGCCCCAGCCCCACACGTGTCCGCTGAGATCGAACTTGTCGGTCGGAAGGGTATCGTCGTAGGCGATGTAGCGAAGCGCGCCGCCGACCTGGACATATCCCCACTTCTGTCCGAACCGGTAGTGGCCGGTGAAATCGGGTGAGGGGAATCGCGCCTTCACGTTCTGCAGTTCGACGCGATCGGCGAGGGTCCCGGCGTCACCGCTCGCGCCTGGCGCCTCGATGGCGATGCGTGCGTGTGAGTCGCCGTCGCGGTAGGGCTCCCAGAACACCTGAACGTTGCGCAGGAAGAGCATGCCGTTCGGACCCCAGTAGTCGAGGACGTTGGGGAACACGTCGACGTCCATGAATTCGCTGTTGGTCAGGCCCGCGCCGACCTCTTTCCACTGGCCCCACGCATGGCGCAAGCGGATCGTCGTCTGACCGGCGTCAGCGCCGACGCCGAACATGTCGAATTCGAACTGACCCTTGACCGGACCAGATGCCGTCGGCGTTTCTCCCTTGACGCCAAGACGGCTCTGACGCGGACTCAGATAGAAGTGACCGTCCTGACCGTACTGGTCGGCGTAGCTCGGCAAGCGGGAGGGACGATTGACGTCGTACCAGTCAGGGTTGTTCTGCTTGAAATCTGAGATCGCATCGGCCTGACCGAAGCCGTAGATCTCGAGGCTCGGTTTGGTGTCCGGCGCGGCCTGGGCCGCCGCCGGCGGCGTGCCGTCGCTTGGCCCCTGCGCCTGAGCCGTGTGTGCCCACGGCATCAGGAGCAGCGCCAGCAGTCCGTAGCGCGTGGCCCGGACTCTTCCCGTTCGTTGCAATGACATGACAGGTGCTCCTTGAAGTTATCGAATCGATCACTTCACGTTGGTTCGTTCCCACTCGCGGACGCGCCTGCGTCCTTCATTGAAAACCCGCTCGTAGTTGCCCTTGCGCACTTTCAGGCTGGCCTCGGCGGTCAGCTGTCGCCAGACCGGCTGCCACATCTCGAACACCGCGTAGTACGCGGCCGGATTCGCCGGCGCCACGGTGTCGCTGCCAAACAGGAAGCGGTTTGGATACTTGTTGAGCAGAGCGACGACGCGGGCGATTGACTCCGGCGACGACACCGCGTACTTCGCGACCTCGTCCCAGGAGATGTCGAAGTTCACGTGACTCAGCGCCGGATCGGTGATCATCCCTTCGACGATTTCCACGTGCAGCGGACTGCGTTCGGCCGCGTTCGCCGACACCTGCACCGGGTGGACGACCCGGCCGAGGCCGGTGTGGGCCCAGATGATCGAGGCCGTCGGATGACGCTTGAGCAGTGCCTTCATCTGCGTCAGGTAGACCGGCTCCGCATCCGCCTTCGCGAATGGCATGTCGATGTCGCTGTGAAGAATCACGACCAGACCTGCTTCGGCCGCGAAGTCGAGGATGCGATCGAGCGCCGGGTTGGTCAGGCTGGCGGTTTCGCCCGACACTTTCGATGACACGAATTCCTTGTGGATGGTGAATTCTCCGATGCCGGAAAATACGCCAGGGAAGATCTGCAGAACCCGACGGATGTGATCGGCGCCGTACATGTCAGCCGGATTGAAACCGGTGATCATCGGATCGAATCGGGCCTGTTCTGCGGGGCTCAGCGACTTGAAGGCGCTCGCGATGTAGGCATCAGTGAATGAGTAGTAGTAGAGCGGGGCGTCGCTCTGCAGGTAGTAGGTCGGGGCGAAGCTTCCCGAGTTCGCGAACGACCATTGCTGCTGCAATGGAATCCCGAACAGCGTCGAGCGGCCGACGCGTGTTCCCATGATCTGGAGGAACTCGCGTGGGGTGATGCCCTGCTGGATGTAGTTCGTCAGATGGAAGTGCGAGTCGTAGAACTCCTGGTCGGACGCCGCCTGACCCTGCGCGCTCGTTCTGGCGAACGTCAGGGCGAAGCACGCCAGGACGACGAGTGAACCCGCCAGGGTGAAGGCGCGGCGCGCGTGAGGGTGGTTCATGGGCTGCCTCAGAAGTTCATTTCGAGGTTGATATGAAAGATGTTGCCGGTTGCGCCCACCGGCATGGGATACGCCGTGTAACCGACCGGGCTGTGATCGACGTGGATAAACTCGCCGTTCAGCCTGAGTCCGCGCTGTTTCATGAAGTACCAATTCCCACCGAACAGGAACTCGGACGCGTCGCCATACTGTCCAAAAACCTGCGAGCCGCTCACGTACGCCTGAAGCACGTCCTTGATCACCATGCCGGATGACTGCAGCTGGTAGCCGTTGTCCTTCACCTCGGGAATGCCGCCGGTGTTGGTGCCGGTAAAGTTGGTCAGCCAGCGCCAGTAGTACTCGCCCTCGAGTGACAGACCGTGGTACTTGACGCCCGCGTCGATACTCGTCATTCGATAGTCAACGGTATTGACCGCGATCCCCGGGCCGAAGAGGTTCGGGGTGAAGACGACGCTGCCGTCGCTGAGGCGGATTTGTGAGTTTTCGATCCCGTTGGTACTTGGCTGGCTCTGTTTATCTTCGAGGCTGTGCGTGAAGTGTCCGGCGACGCGGGTCGCGACTTTCTCGTGGTAGTCGTAGTCTCCGAATGTGCCCCACAGGCCGAACTCGCCGGTCGTCGGCAGCCACTGGAGCGCGTAGGACTGCGTGTCCATCTTGTTGTCGAGCTGCGATGCGCTCACGCCAAGGATGCTCAGGTTGTCGCCGACCATCACGTTGTATTTCAGCTTGCCGGGAAGGTCGCCCTTCACCCATACGCCGTCGGTGTAGGAGCCGCGGAAGAACTCGTCGGCGATCAGCCGGTCGTCCACACCCAGCCAGTAGGGGAACTGTCCCTCGGTGCTGCGGACGGTGGGCAGCGAGGTGATGCCGGCTCCCACCGTTACGTAACGACTGAACACGTAGCTCAGATTGCCGGCGCCGACCACCTGCGCCGGATCACCTTGAGACGCGTTGGACGACCAGACGTACAGGTAGTAACGGAATTTCGGCGTCAGGAACCAGCCGCTGAAGGGCGCGAAGAACTTCGCCAGCTGAATGTCCTGGCGTTGCTGAACCGAGTGCGAGACGCCGAAAGAGTCGGTGTAGGACGGATCGATGTTCAGCTGATTGAGGTAGCGCACGTAGCTGAACAAGCGAAAGTAGATTTCGCCCTTTTCGCCGGTGTAAAGGCGAAAGCCCAGATTGGGGATGTATGCCGGCGACTTCTCTTTCTCTTTCTCCTCGTCTTTCGCTGCCGCAGCGCCGGCGATGAACTCGCCGCTGCAGCCATCAGAGACCCAGATGCTGGTGTCGTCGTAACCCCAGCTCTTGCCAAGGAGACACGGTGCCGTCCCTGTGGATTTGACGAGGACCACGCCCTCCGATGTGTTGGCCGCACACGCCTGCCGTTGACCCGACGTAGATTCACAGACAACGGTGCTTTGACCGATCACCGCCGGAGCGGCGCCGGCCGGCGTCGCCGCGGCAGCGCTCTGTGTACCCGAGCTCTGGTCAGACTCCGCCTGCGCCTGGGCACGCCCGGCGACAAGCCCAGTGAAGACGACGGCGATGAGCGCCCCGCGGGCGAACACACCTGCAGTGATAACCAACTTGCGTTCTCCTTTTGCAGTTGGCTGAGCACGCCGCGTACCACTTTCCGGCTAGCGCGTTCCCGCGGCTTCCGCGTCGCGATTTGTCGCGGAACTCCGACTCCTCGGAGGATTCCAAGGGCATGAAAACGCGGCTCAAATCGATCCAGCCGGATATCTGACCGGAGGGCCGTAGACAAACGTTCACGAGAATTCGCAGACTCCGAGATCTCGGACCATGCGCCGCCGTTCGGAGGCTTCAGAGCCCTGAGCGGGGCGCCCAGAGGCCGATTTGCGTCAGTTAATCGCGGTCCGTCTCGATCACTGTGTCAAAACGAACAGATCCAGCATCGGCACCAAGGCTGCAAAGTGACGGGAGTCACGAGAATCACCGCGCCGATCATGGTGCGCTGTCGATCTCTCCAGCATGCAGTGGACGTGGAACAGATACTGTCGCGCCTCTGGAACAATCTGGCCGGCCGATCGAGCGGTCCATTGAATTTTCGGCTGATATTGCAGCCGATCGTCGCCAGCTACCTCGCGATTCGCGCGGGAATCGCGGACGCGCGTCACGGGCGCCCGCCATTTCTCTGGACGGCGGTGACCAATCCGGTCGCTCGGCGCGAGTTGATCGCCGACGGCTGGAAGGACGTCGGCAGGGTGTTCATTTTTGCCGCCGTGCTCGATGGCATCTACCAGTTGGTGGTCCTGCAGGGGCTCTACCTCCTCGAACTGCTGATCGTGGCACCGCTGCTTGGCCTTGTTCCATATGTACTGGTGCGAGGTCCCACGACTCGAATCGCCCGCTTGTTTACCGATGGCAGCAACCGGAAACGCAATCACAGGCAGTAGAACCAAAAGCGAGTTGTGCTCTAAGACGCTCGCCACCGAGCGACGATGGCGTCAACGGTCTGATTCACTTCGGCGAGCTGCGCCGCGTGCGGGTTGTTGAGCCGCAGCAGCGCTGCGTTGACTTCGCCGTGCGCTTCGGCCAGACAGAAGGCAATCCCGCGCGCTGAAAAATGCGCGCGCATGTGGAGCAGGAATTCAGCGCCGGCGAGATCGACGAACGGCACGTTGCCCATGAAGAAGACGATCAGCCGCGGCGCGGGATCGCGGTGCGAGGTCAGCGCCACCAGCGCGTCATGGACGTGGTCGATGTTGAAATAGAGCAGGGCCCCTTCCGTCCTGACCACGAGCACGTCGGGCTCGCGGTGGTTCTCGGGATGGCGGATCAGGTCCGCGAAATAAGACGTACCTGGCACCCGCGCCACCTCTCTGACGCGCGGCCGCGACGCTCGTCCGATCAGCAGCAGAATCGACAGCGTGACGCCGATCAGCACGCCCTGCAGCAGTCCCGCAGCAAGCACGCCAAAGGTGGCGGCGACGGCAACCGCGAACTCCTGCCGGCTGAAACGCCAGATGTCGCGCAGCGCCTCAATTTTTATCAATCCGGTCACCGCCATCAGCACGATCGCGGCGATCACCGGCTGCGGAAGGTTGCGCAAGAGCCCGGTGAAGAACAGGGCGACGACGAGGATGATCAGCGACGCCACCAGCCCGGACACCGGGGTTTGCGCGCCGGCGGTTTCGTTGACCAGCGATTGCGACATGCCGCCGCTGACGGGGAATCCGCGGCCGAGTCCGGCGGCGAGATTCGCGCTTCCGATCGCCAGGAACTCCTGGGTCGCGTCGAGCCGATAGCCATGCTTGGCGGCGAACATGCGTCCGATCGCGGTCGTCTCGACGGCCGCGAGGACGAAACACGCCATCGCGAGCGGCAGAATCTCGCGGAGGTCCGACAAAGTGACGTTCGGTAGCGCCGGCATCGGCAAGCCCTGAGGGACGACGCCCAGCACCGCGACACCGCGATCGCCAAGACGCAGCACGCCCGCGGCGGCGATGCCGCCGACCACGACGAAGAGCGACACCGGGCGATTCTTCAACACCGTCCTGCCGAGCAGCAGGAGTCCCAGCGCAGACAGCCCCAATGTCAGCGATGCCGGGTTGGTGTCACCGATGCCGCGAATGAAATGCGCCATGCGTTCCCAGAAGTCACCGTGACTGCCGGCAAAGCCGAACAGCTTGGGCAGCTGGGTGCTCGCGAGGAACAACGCGACGCCGCACTTGAACCCGACCAGCACCGTCTCCGAGAAGAAGTTGACGATCGCACCGGCCCGCACGGCGTAGGCCAGGAATCCCATCACCGCGACCAGCAATGCGGTGCCCGCGGCGAGCGCCGCATGACGCGCGGGATCGCCGCCGGCCATCTCGGAGACCGTGGCGCCGATGAGCAGAGAGATCGCGGAGGTGATGGTGACCGCGGTCTGGCGGGAGCTGCAGAAGATCCAGAACACCAGCCCGCCAAACAGGCACGCGTACAGGCCGGCCTCTGGCGGCAAACCGGCAAGCGACGCATCGCCGATTGCCGCCGGAAGCAGGTAGGCGGCGAGCGTGATGCCCGCCACGGTATCGGCCCGCAGCCACGCCCGGTCGGTACTGGGTCGTCCAAACGGGAGCGAAGGAGGTCATAAGCTCCGCTCCGAAGCCCGAGCACGTGACATGCCAGACGGCTCCAAGGCCTGGCCGAACTCCGAAGGTCCGGATGCCTCCGAGGAGATGGAGGTGAAACAGCACGGTGCAGGGTGCGCGCTTGGCGGAATCGTCCAATAAAACCGCCGATCTACCGGGTACGAGGGTTGCTCTCCCGCCAGCCATGCTCGAATTACACCGCGCCACGGATTCGATGCCCGCTCGCCTCGACCGCCTGACCGAGTCCCTTACGACCACCGTGGCCGGTCTCGAACCCGAGAAGCTCGACGCTCTGCTGAGCAGCGTCCTTCAGCAGGCAGGCGAGTCGCTCGGGGCCGACCAGATGGTCTTCGAGACCGTGCTCGCGGGCGCGCCGGGAGGCACGCTTCGCCGCAACTGGAACCGTCTGGGCGCGTTGATGATCGGCGAGCCGCTGGTGGTTGTTCCGTTGTCGGGCCGGAGCGGCGCGTTGCGGGTGCTGGCGATCACCGGCGACCGCGACTGCGCCTGGGCGGCGCTCGCGGCGGAACGTCTCCGGCCGATCGCCGACCTGCTCGACCTCGCCGTCGGTCGCTGCGAACTTATGGGCGCGGTCGAACGCCTCAAGTCGGAGCTGGCGGATCGGATGGCTCCGCTGCCGCGTCGCATCATCGACGAAGGTGACCCGAGCGACTTCGAGGACATCATCGGCGAGAGCCCCGCACTCCGCCGGGCGATCGACCGGGTCAAGGAAGTCGCGCCGACCGACGCCTCGGTCGTTCTGATCGGCGAAACCGGGACGGGAAAAGAACTGTTCGCGCGGGCCCTGCACGAGCGGAGCACCCGCCGCGATCGCCCGTTCGTGCGGGTCAACTGCGCGGCGCTGCCCTCGACGTTGATCGAATCCGAGCTGTTCGGCCACGAACGGGGCGCGTTCACGGGCGCGGTTGCCGCGCGGCAGGGCCGCTTCGAGGTCGCCCATCGAGGCACGTTGTTCCTCGATGAAATCGGCGACCTGGCCATGGAAGTCCAGGCCAAACTGCTGCGGGTTCTTCAGGAGGGCGAGTTCGAGCGTGTCGGATCCTCGTTGTCACGCAAGGTTGACGTCAGGGTCGTGGCCGCCACCCATCACGATCTCGAGCTCGCGGTCAAGGAAGGCCGCTTTCGTCCCGATCTCTATTACCGGCTGAACGTCTACCCGATTACGCTGCCGCCGCTGCGCGACCGGCTCGAAGATCTTCCGCGCCTGGTCTGGTATTTCATCAATCGACGGCAGCGGGCCCTGAATCGCCGGTTCTCCGATGTCCCGGCCAGCGTGTTCGCCGCGCTCGAGCAATATGCGTGGCCCGGCAACGTCCGGGAACTCGCGAACGTGATCGAGCGGGCGATGATTCACTCCTCGGGCACCACCCTGCGCCTCGACGAGACGCAGCGATTGGCCGATGCGACCGGGCGGCCGGCCGGCAGTGAAACACTCGAAGCCGTGGAACGCTGCCACATCGAAGAGGCGTTGCGGAAGAGCGGCTGGCGAATCAACGGCACCGGCAATGCTGCCGAAATGCTGGGCCTGCATCCCAACACGCTCCGCTTTCGCATGAAGAAGCTCGGAGTGCAGCGTCCGGCCAAGGGCGGCGGCGCCCCTCTTGCGCTCGGGCGTCGATCGGCATAGCGGCGGTTCTCAGGCGAATCGCTGAGATCTTCCTCACAGCCCGCCGTGAGTGGCGTTGCTGTTTCACCGCAATCCTCAAGTAATCGGCTGGATCGTCTCTTGCCTTCCCGCTGTCGTGCAGTGCCGAATCGAAGTGCGCCACGAAAACCTGCGGTCGGTGGTGCATGTCATCGGTCGACTCACCGAAGCCCAGGTGCCGGCACTCCTCGAAGCCTGCGGCGCGCTTGGCGATCCGGTCATCGTCGAACTCGGCGAACTGATCTCCGCGGACGCCGTCGGCGTAGAGGGACTGCGGCGGCTCCAGAAGCAGGGCGCGCGCCTTCGCAGGCTGCCCGAATATCTGCGTTTCGAACTGGACGCCGACCCGGACCCGGACGGACCGACACAGACCCGATGACTGCGGCGAGCGGAATTCTCACCGAGAACAGGACGTAAAGATGCGAACCGACGCAGGACGGACGTGGATCGTCGTTCTGGCAATGGCCGCCGCGATGAGTGTGGCCTGCGAGAAGCCGGCGCCGGTCGTCGCGCCGCCGACCGAGGTGTACGTCACGGACGTGGTGCAGAAGGACGTCCCTGTCTACCTGGAACTGGTCGGTCAGACCCAGGGCTACCAGGACGTTGACATCAGGGCACGCGTCGAAGGGTTCCTCGAAACCGTCAATTTCCGCGAGGGTTCGATCGTTCGTAAGGGCACCCTGCTCTACGAGATCGATCGGAAACCGCTCGAGGCCACTCTTGCGGCGGCCAAAGGCGAACTGGCGACGTCCCAGGCGCGGCTCGAAAAGGCGAACAACGACGTCTCGCGGTACACGCCACTGGTGGCCAAGCAGGCGGTCAGCCAGCAGGAACTCGACAACGCGCGTGCCTCACGGGATGCCGAAACCGCGCAGGTCGCCGCAGGCAAGGCCGCCGTCGAGAAGGCGACGCTCGACTTGAGCTACACGCGGATCACCTCGCCGATTGACGGCCTGGTCGGCGTGACGCAGGTGAAGCCGGGCAACCTGGTTGGGCGCGGCGAGAGCACGCTCCTCACCACCATCTCGCAGATCAATCCGATCCTGTTTCGTGTCGCGGCCACGGAGGCTGATTACCTCCGCTATTCGGCTCGGCAGACGGAGCGCAAGCAAGGGGACGCGCCGCGCGCCAGCGGTATCCAGCTGACGCTCGCCGATGGGAGCGTCTACTCACAGACCGGCCGCGTCAACCTGGTCGAGCGCTCGGTCGATCCGACGACCGGCACCCTGGGCATCCAACTCGAGTTCGCCAACCCGGACCTGCTTTTGCGGCCCGGTCAGTACGGGCGCGCCCGGCTGTTGCTCAGTACTACAACCGGCGCCTTGCTGGTGCCGCAGCGGTCCGTTCAGGAACTGCAGAATCTCTACAGCGTGGCGGTGGTCGGCGCCGACAACAAGGTGGCGTTCCGCAACGTCAAGGTGGGCCAGCGCGTCGGCTCGCTCTGGATCATCGAGCAGGGCGTCAAGATGGGCGACCGTGTCATCTCGGAGGGTCTGCAGAAGGTTCAGGACGGGATGACGGTGGCGCCGAAAACAGCGCCGCCGCCCGCGGCAGAATCCGGCGCCGCGCCCGCGGCTGAGGCGAAGTAGTCATGGCCCGCTTCTTCGTCAACCGGCCGATCGTCGCGATGGTGATGTCGATCATCATCGTCATGCTCGGCCTGGTCGCGATGCAAGGCCTGCCGATCGCGCAGTACCCCGAGATCGTCCCGCCGATGATCCAGGTCACGACCACGTTCATCGGCGCGAGCGCGACCGACGTCGAAGCCTCGGTCGCCACGCCGCTCGAACAGCAGATTAACGGTGTCGAGAAGGGCATCTACCTCAAGTCCACCAACGCCAACGACGGCACGCTCACGCTCAAGGTCTCGTTCGAGGTCGGCTCGAACCAGGACATGGACAACGTGCTCACGCAGAACCGCGTGTCGCAGGCGCTGCCGCAGATGCCGCAGTCGGTCAAGAACTACGGCGTCACCGTCAAGAAGGCGCTCGCGTTTCCCCTGCTGATCATCTCGATCAAGTCGCCGAAGGGCAGTTACGACAGCAACTTCCTGTCGAACTACACGACCATCAACATCAACGACGCCATCGCCCGTATCCCGGGCGTCGGCCAGATCAACCTGTTCGGCGGCAGCGACTACGCGATGCGCGTGTGGCTGCGGCCTGACGTGATCGGTCGTCTTGGCGTGACCATCCCGGAGATCGCCAACGCTATTTCCCAGCAGAACCAGCTGACGCCGGCTGGCCAGATCGGCGGGCCACCAGCCGCCAAGGGCACCGAGTACACCTACACCGTCCGCACCCAGGGCCGTCTGCTCAACGAAGAGGAATTCGGCAACATCATCATCCGAACCAATCCAAACGGCTCCGAGGTCCGGCTGAAAGACGTCGCCCGCCTCGAGCTCGGGACGATGCTGTACAACGCCGTCGGCCGTCACGACGGCACACCGGCGGCCGTCATTGCCGTGTTCCAGATTCCTGGCACCAACGCGCTCGCGGTTGCCGACCAGATCAAGACCGAGATGTCGAACCTGTCGAAGCGCTTCCCGCGCGACATGGAGTACCTGGTCTCGCTCGACACAACCCTGCCGGTGTCGGAAGGCATCAACGAGATCGTGCACACGCTGTTCGAGGCGGTCGCCCTCGTCATCCTCGTCGTCTTCGTGTTCCTGCAGAACTGGCGCGCGACGCTGATTCCGTTGATGACGGTGCCGGTGTCGCTGGTCGGCGCGTTCATGTTCTTCCCGCTGCTCGGCTTCTCGATCAACGTGCTCTCATTGCTCGGCCTCGTGCTCGCCATCGGCATCGTCGTGGACGATGCGATCGTGGTGGTGGAGGCGGTGATGCACCACATCGAGCACGGGATGGCGCCGAAGGAAGCGACGATCAAGGCGATGGAGGAAGTGTCCGGCCCGGTCATCGCCATCGGCCTGATTCTGAGCGCGGTGTTCGTGCCGGTCGGTTTCATGGGCGGCATCACCGGCCGGCTCTATCAGCAGTTCGCCATCACGATTGCGCTGTCCGTGCTGTTGTCGGTGTTCAACGCTCTGACGCTCAGCCCGGCGCTCGCGGCCATGCTGCTGAAACCGGCGACCGGCAAACGGACGTTGCTGACGCCGTTCTACAACGGGTTCAACAAGGTGTTCGGCCGCACTACGGACGCCTACGTGAGCTTCGCAGGCATCCTTGTCCGGAAGATGTTCCGGAGCCTCGCCTTCATCGGCGTACTCATGTACGTGATCGTCGTCCTGGTCCGGCAGATTCCCGGCGGCTTCGTCCCCGAGGAAGACCAGGGCTACATCATGGTCAACGCGCAGCTGCCGGACGCGGCTTCGCTCGAGCGTACCGACGCCGTCATGAAGAAGGCGGAGAAGATTCTCGAGAAGAACGAGGCGATCGAGGGATTCAACACCATCAGTGGTTACTCGCTGCTGACCGCCGCGTACTCCTCGAACATGGGTTTCTTCTTCGTCCAGCTCAAGCCGTGGGAGGAACGCAAGACCGAAGAGTCTCACGCCAACGGCGTCGTCGCCGCGCTGAACCGCGCGTTCGCGCAACAGATTCCCGAGGCCGGCGTCATCGCCTTTGGACCACCGTCGATTCCCGGGCTGGGCACCGGCGCCGGCTTCACCATGCAGCTGCAGGATCGCAGCGGCGGTTCGCCGGACTACCTCGCGGAGCAGGCGCGGCGCTTCATGGACGCCGCGCGAAAGCGGCCGGAGATCGGGCGCATCGGTTCCCTGTATCGGGCCGCGGTCCCGCAGGTTTATGCCGACATCGATCGCAGCAAGGTGTTGAAGTCCGGTGTGCAGCTCAACGATGTCAACACCACGCTCGGCGCGCTGCTCGGCAGCTCGTACGTGAACGACTTTAACCGGTTCGGCCGCGTCTACAAGGTCTACGTCCAGGCCGAGCCCGAGTTCCGGTCCGATCCGAAGCAGCTGGGGCTGTTCTTCGTCAAGAACAAGGCCGGCGGGATGGTCCCGCTCGATACCCTGATTACGACGCGGCCAGGCGCGGGACCGGAGTTCACCAATCGCTTCAACCTGTTCAGGTCCGCCGAACTCACCGGCGTTCCCGCGCCAGGGTTTTCTTCGTCGCAGGCGCTTGACGCGCTCGAACAGACGGCGCGTGACGTGCTGCCGCCTGACATGAGCTACGACTGGTCCGACATGTCGTATCAGGAGCGGAAGGCCCCCGGCGTTGCGGCGGTGTTCGCGCTCGCCGTCTTCCTGGTCTTCCTCATCCTCGCGGCGCAGTACGAGAGCTGGGGCCTGCCGTTCAGCGTGCTCCTCGGCACGCCGTTCGCGGCCTTCGGCGCCTATCTCGGATTGTGGCTGGCCCGCCTGTATCTCGGACCGAGCTACGTGAACAACGTCTTCGCGCAGATCGGGTTGATCATGCTGATCGGTCTGGCCGCGAAGAACGCGATCCTGATCGTCGAGTTCGCCAAGATGGAGTACGACCAGGGGAAACCGCTGGTCGAGTCGGCTCTCAACGCGGCCAAGCTTCGCTTCCGGCCGATTCTCATGACCGCCTTCGCGTTCATTCTCGGCGTCGTGCCGCTGTTGACGGCGTCTGGCGCCGGCGCGGAGTCGCGCAAGGTGATGGGGATGGCCGTGTTTTCCGGGATGCTGGTCGCCACGATTCTCGGCGTGCTGCTGATTCCGATGCTGTACGTCGCGGTCGAGAAGGCCGTGGGTTCGGCACACGTGCCGGCACCGGCGCCGCCGCCGCAACTGGCAACCGAACACGGACGAGAGGGGCACTGAGATGCCGAGCCCCCTCGCTCGTGCCGGTCTGCTGGTCGTGGTCTCGTCCCTGGCGCTGACGGGATGCACGGTCGGGGCGAATTACCAGCGGCCCGCGATGCCGGCGCCGCCTCAATATCGCTTCGTTGAAGCGACCTCAGAGGCGCAGTCGCTGGCGGATGCCCCGTGGTTCCAGGTGTTCGACGATCCGCCACTGCAGGCGCTGGTCAGGGAAGCGATCGATCGGAACCTCGATCTGCGCGTCGCCGTCGCTCACGTCGAGGAGGCGAGAGCGGTCGCCGGAATCGCCAAGTCGTACCTCTATCCCCAGGTCGATGGCACCGCCGGATACGGCGTGCGCGGCGCGTCGACCACCGAGGAAAACAACGACACCACGCATCAGAGCGGCGTCTACGGCCTGCGGCTCTCGTGGGAAATCGATTTGTTCGGCCGGCTGCGGAGAGGACAGGAAGCGGCGATCGCGCGCGCGCTGGCGAGCGAGCAGGGCCGGCGCGGCGTCCTCGTGACGCTGGTCGGCGACGTCGCGACCAACTATTTTCAGCTGCGCGAACTCGATCTGGATCTGGCGATTGCCCGCGACACCCTCCGGCTGAACGACACGACCGTCAGCTACTTCCGAGACCGTCTCGAGGGTGGCGTGTCCAACCGCCTCGAGCTCGATCGGGCTCAGGCTCTGCGCCAGCAGACGGCGGCATCCATTCCGGAGATCGAGCGTCAGATGGGTCTGGTCGAAAACCAGATCTCGCTGCTGTTGGGCCGCCCGCCGGGGCCGGTTGCCCGCCAGCCTCTGGTCACCGACGAACCACCGCCGCCATCGATTCCGCCGGGCCTCCCGGTGACGTTGCTCGAACGCCGGCCTGATGTCGTCGAGGCCGAGCAGGTGCTGGTGGCGTCCAACGCCGACATCGGCGTGGCAAAGTCGCTTTTCTATCCCACGATCAGCCTGACCGGCTTTCTCGGTGGCGTCAGCGGCGATCTGACGACGTTCCTGGGGGGAAGCGGCGGGGTCTGGTCGCTCAGCCCGAGTCTCTTTCAACCGATCTTTCAGGCCGGCCGCATCCGCCGAAATCTCGAAGCGGCCCAGGCGCGATTTGACGCGGCGCTCGCCGACTACCAGAAGGCCGCGCTCAACAGTTATCGCGAGGTCGCGAACGCACTGGTGACGATTCAGAAGCTGGCGGAGCAGCGCGCTGCACGGCGCGATGGGGTCGTCGCCCTGCAGGACGCGTCGGAGCTGTCGCGTGCCCGCTACGATTCCGGCCTCGCCAGTTACATCGAGATCCTGACCGCCGATCAGCAGCTCTTCGAGCAGCAGTTGCTCCTCGCGCAGACACAAGGTGCCGAACTGCGGGCACGCGCCGACCTCTACCGCGCCCTCGGCGGCGGCTGGCAACCGCAACCCTGACGGACAAAAGGACAGCGATGGCCGCCGAACCGAAGAAGATGAAGCGGAAGACCTTCGAGAAAGAGCTGATGCGCCTGCAGGCGAAACTCTGCATTCTCCAGGACTGGGTGAAGGAGAAAGGCCTGCGCGTCATCGTGATCTTCGAGGGCCGCGACGCCGCCGGCAAGGGTGGCACGATCAAGGCGATTACCGAACGCACGAGTCCGCGAATCTTCCGCCTGGTGGCGCTGCCCGCGCCGTCCGACCGCGAGAAGTCCCAGATGTACGTGCAGCGCTACATGCAGCACTTTCCCGCTGCAGGGGAGATCGTGATCTTCGACCGGAGCTGGTACAACCGCGCCGGCGTCGAACGGGTGATGGGATTCTGCACCGATCAGCAGTACGAACGTTTCCTCGATCTGACCCCGATCGTTCGAGAAACAGATGATCCAGAACGGGATCATCCTGATCAAGCTCTGGCTCGAGGTCGGCAACAAGGAACAGGAGCGTCGGTTCAAGGCCCGGATGGCCGATCCGCTCCGGCAATGGAAATTGAGCGCGATGGACTTGCCATCGCGCGCCAAGTGGTACGAGTACTCGCGGGCCCGCGACGCTATGTTCAAGGCCACCGACACGCGAATCGCTCCCTGGTACATCGTCAGGTCCGACGACAAGCGGCGCGCACGGCTCAACGTCATCGCGCACCTGCTGCGGTCGATCCCTCATAAGAAGATCAGCCGGCCCAAGGTGAAGCTGCCGGACCGCTCGCGCAAGCATGCGTACGACGACGAAGCGACGCTGGGGAGGCGACGGTTCGTGCGCGAGGTCTACTGAGCGGTCTCGTGCGCGGCATCGCGAAACGCCCTCCGCTCGGAAATCGCGCCGTTTGCGGGCGCGCCGGCCTGTTCGTATGCCTCGCGCTCTGGTCGTCCCTTGTCGCGCCCGCGAATGTCCGGGCCAAATCACTGGACCAACCGCCGGCGCCGCCGATCACGTCGCTCCTGAACGCGACGCCGACGCGTGAAAGCTACACCCTCACATATTTCAATCGACCGATTGTCGTTCTGAAGGCGATCGTCCTCGGCCGGACGCCGATGGAGCGGGCAGAGGCTGCCGCCGAGGCGATTCAAGACCTGGCGGCGCAGGAGATCAGGGGACCGGTCACCGCTCAAGCCTTCGATGGTGGAGCGCTGATCAGCGTGGGAACCCGGGTCGTCCTGGTTCTGACCCCGCCTGACGTGGACAGCCTGTCGGGGGACACCCTCGACGGCTTGTCGGCGCGGACGGTCGCGCGACTGCAGCAGGCGCTGACCGAAGCAGGCGAAGCCCGGAGCGTCGGCACCGTGCTGCGCTCGGCCGCGATCGCGCTGATTGGGATCCTCATCGGGGTGGGGGCCTTCTGGATCACCACACGCGTGCAGCGGTTCATCGCCGGCCGGTTGGTCGCCGCGGCCGAGAAGAGCGTCGCGAACTCGAAGATCGCGGATCTCGAGATGCTGCGCGGGCTTCACCTGGTTGACTTCGAACGGGGACTGGTCACGAGCGCGAAGGTGGCGCTGGATCTGGTGCTGGTCTACTGGGTCCTGACGTTTGTTCTGCGGCAGTTCCCGTACACCCGCCCCTGGGGGGAATCGCTGCGCGGGTTCCTTGTACTCACCGTAGAAAATCTCAGTCTGGGGATGCTCAAGGCGCTGCCCGGGTTGTTCACCGTCGGCCTCATTTTCGTGATCACCCGCTTCGCGGTTCGAGTGGTCAGTCTCTGGTTCGGCGCTGTCGAGCGGGGACGCGTATCCGCTCGATGGATCTATCCGGAGACGGCTCAGCCGACACGGCGGCTGCTGACCGCACTGCTCTGGTTGTTCGGGGCGGTCGTCGCCTATCCCTATCTGCCCGGCAGCCAGTCCGATGCGTTCAAGGGCGTCAGCGTGTTTCTCGGCCTGATGGTCACCATCGGCTCGAGCGGCCTGGTGACCCAGATCATGAGCGGCTTCATGGTCACCTATTCGCGGGCGCTGAGGATGGGGGACTTCGTGAAGATCGGCGACGTCGAGGGCAACGTCATCCATCTCGGCGTGCTCTCCACGAAGATCAAGACGCTGCGCAACGAGGACGTCACCATTCCCAACGCCGTCGTCGTCTCGCAGACGACGACGGACTATACCCGCTTCGGTGAAAGCGAAGGCGTGTTCACGCCGACGTCGGTGACGATTGGCTACGACACGCCGTGGCGGCAGGTGCACGCCCTGCTGCTCGCGGCGGCCGCACGAACGGCGGATATCCGGGACGAGCCGAAGCCGGTTGTGCTGCAGGCGTCGCTCGAGGATTTCTACGTGAAGTACACGCTGCTGGTCTGCCTGAAACGCCAGGAGACGCGGCCGTTCACGCTGGACACATTGCACGCGAACGTCCAGGACCTCTTCAACGAATACGGCGTGCAAATCATGTCGCCGAACTACGTCGTCGATCCGGCCGGACCGAAGATGGTCAAAAAGCAGAACTGGTTCGCGGCGCCGGCCGAGGCGAGCCAGGCGCCGCCAGCGTCTTGACTCGATTTATGCCCGCTGAATCCTTAGAACTCCAATACGATCGGCCGCACCTGTGTGGTTCACCAGCATCTCCTGTCCATCCATCGATGCATACTTGGCAGACGACATCGCGCAGCGGCCCCGCGGCGTGCAGCGTGGAGGAAGGTTCATGAACTCAAAACGAGCGAGCCTCGGCACGCGAATCACCGCCGCGGTCTGCGCCGCGCTGCTCCTGCCGTCAAACCTGGTAGGCTCCGCCCTGCCGCTCCCGCAGGCCGCGGCGACACCGGCGAAATCGACGGCGCCGACGGCAGCGCCGGTGAAACTTCCCAATGACCAGCTCGATTCGCTGGTCGCCCCGATCGCGCTGTATCCGGATCCGCTCCTGGCGCAGGTGCTCGCCGCCTCGACTTACCCGCTCGAGATCATCCAACTGCAGCAGTGGATGACCAAGCATCCGGACCTGAAGGGCGAGGCCCTCGCGACCGCCGTCGAGAAGGAGAAGTGGGATCCGGCGATTCAGGGGCTTGCCGGGCTCCCCGACGTGGTCAAACGCCTGGCCGACGACATCAAGTGGACGGCCGACCTCGGGAACGCCTTTCTCGCGCAGCAGAGCGACGTGATGGACGCCGTGCAGCGCATGCGAAAGAAAGCGTCCGACGCGGGGAACCTGAAGACCACCGAACAGCAGAAGGTCACGACTCAGGTTGTGGAGACCAAGCAGGTCATCGTGATCCAGCAAGCCAATCCTCAGGTGATCTACGTCCCGGCCTACAACCCCGTCGTCGTTTACGGTCCGCCGATTTATCCCTATCCGCCGATCTACTACCCGCCACCGGGCTACTACGCAGCAGGTGTCGCGATTGGATTCGGCGTGGGCATCGCGATGGGCGCGTTCTGGGGCAGCGGCGGCTGGGGCTACGGCCCGCGATGGGGCTACGGCAGCGTCAACATCAACGTGAATAACCGGTATGTGAACCATTACAACCGCTACAACGGCGGCAACCGGTACAACAACGGCAACTGGAATCACAACCCGCAGCATCGCGGCGGTACGCCGTACGGGGACCGCAACACCGCGAACCGCTATGGCGGCACGGCGCGGGGCGATTCGACGGCGACGCGACAGGCGGCGGCCCGTCAGAATTCCGGCGCGTCTGGCCGGACGCAGCCTGCCACCGGCGCCACCAATCGCAGCGGGAGCACCGGTGCGAATCGTGGCGGCGCCTCGGCGGGTACGACCGGCGCGGGAGCGAACCGCGGCACGGGTGGCGCGACCGGAGGCGACCGCGTCGGAAATCGGAGCATCCCGAGCAGCCAGGGTTCGTCCAACCGGAACGGCAACGCATTCGGCGGCGCGTCGAGCAGCCGTCCGACCAGCAGCGCCGCCCGCAGCAGCAGCCAGCGCGGGTCGGCGAGCGTGGGCGCATCGCGCGCGCGCTCCGGCGGTGGTGGCGGGCGACGGAGGTAACCGGACATGGCGAATCCCAACATGACCTCGAACTCAATGCGATTCACGGCGAAGCAGCGTCTCGCCATGACGACCCTAGCCCTCTTCTTATCCGGTGCGCCGGTGACGTTTGCGCAGAAGGCCCCGCTGCCGAAACCGCCTGCGGCGACGGCCACTGTGGCCACGCCACCAACCGGGACCAGGGCATTCCCGACTGCAGAGGCAGCCGCAAGCGCGCTCATACAGGCGGCCTCGAACTTCGACGAACCTGCAATCGAAGCGATGTTCGGTCCAGACGGCAAGGATCTCGTGAGCACCGGAGATCCTGTTCGCGACAAGACCTACGCAATCGGGTTCGCCTCGCTCGCGCAGGAAGGCCACACGGTGGTCGTCAGTCCGACCAGTCCCAGCCGGGCCACGCTGCAGGTGGGCCGGGAACGCTGGCCACTGCCGGTGCCGCTCGTGAAGATTGCGGGTAAATGGTATTTCGACGCCAAGGCCGGACACGACGAGATCCTGTTCCGCCGCGTCGGCACCAACGAACTCGACGCGATCGAAGTGTGTCGCGGCTTCGTGGAGGCCCAGACGGAGTACGCCCTCGACCTGCACGATGACTCACGGGTGCACCAGTACGCGCAGCGCATCATCAGCACGCCAGGCAAGCAGGATGGCCTGTATTGGAAGAATGCCGACGGTACTGACGGTGGCCCGATCAGCGAAACGGTGGCCAAGGCGATTCAGGAAGGCTACGCGGTGGATCAGTCATCCGCGTATCACGGCTATATCTTCAGCGTGTTGAAAGCTCAAGGCGCGGCGGCGCCGCTGGGCGAGCTCGACTACGTGATCGGTGACGCCATGATTGGCGGGTTTGCGATGATCGCGACGCCGGCGGACTACGGCGTCACCGGCGTGGAGACCTTCATCGTCAATCACGCCGGCGTCGTGTACCAAAAAGATCTCGGGCCGGACTCGGTGGCGCTCGCCAAGCAGATCACCCGTTACAACCCCGACAAGACGTGGGTCCGCACCAACGACGCGTGGACGAAGTGAGCGTTCCCCGCCGTCGGCACCACTGCCAGGTTTTGCCCGTCGTCGCTCCTTGATAAGCAGCTGACACTCTGCCCCAGGTGGGCCACGTCCACCCCTCTCAACGCCAACGGAGCTGCACGCGTTGGCCTCGCTCAGCCGTCCTCCTTTTCGGCCGAGCTGGCGCTGGTCTTGCTCTCCCATACAAAATTGGTCGGGAATCGTTCGATTCGTGTAACAAAACGCGACGTCGTGTGGCCGTTCTGAATGCGTCTGAGGCGGTTGGCACCAACTCAATCACGGAGAACCGGAGCGACTGATGGACTCTTCTGGATACCCGACATCTTCACGTCAATCCATTCCCGGCAACGGCTCTCTCGGGACTGCAGTGCTCGACGAAGGCAGGTTCTCCCGTGAACTGCTCGCGGCGATGTTGTCGTTCCGCGAGGGCGATTTCTCCGTCCGTCTGCCGTCGGACTTGATTGGCGTCGACGGCAAGATCGCTGACGCCTTCAACGAGATTGTGGCGGTCAGCGAGCGGCGGGCGCGCGAGACGTCGCGTGTGTCCCGCTCAGTCGGCAAGGAAGGCAAACTGAAGCAACGCATGTCGGTGCCCGGGGTGATTGGCGGATGGGCAGAAGAGGTCGCGGCGATCAACATGTTGATCGACGACCTGGTCTGGCCGACCACTGAGGTCACGCGCGCGGTCGGCGCCGTCGCCAAAGGCGATCTCGGGCAGTCGATGGCACTCGAGGTGGACGGCCGTCCGCTCGAGGGCGAGTTCCTGCGCTCCGCCAAGCTGGTGAACAAAATGATCGACCAGCTATCGGTGTTCACGTCGGAAGTGACGCGCGTCGCGCGGGAGGTCGGCACCGAAGGCAAACTCGGAGGCCAGGCCCAGGTCCGCGGCGTCTCGGGCGTGTGGAAGGAACTGACAGAGTCGGTCAATCAGATGGCCGGCAACTTGACCGCGCAAGTTCGCAACATCGCCGACGTCACCATCGCCGTAGCCAACGGCGACCTCTCCAAGAAAATCACCGTCGACGTCCGCGGCGAAATTCTGCAGCTGAAGGAGGCGATCAACACCATGGTCGATCAGCTGCGCGGATTCGCGGCTGAAGTGACCCGTGTGGCCCGGGAAGTCGGCACCGACGGCAAGCTGGGCGGCCAGGCAGTGGTGCCGGGCGTCGCCGGCACGTGGAAAGATCTGACCGACTCCGTCAACGCGATGGCGTCAAATCTGACCGCGCAGGTGCGCAACATCGCCGGCGTCACGACTGCTGTCGCCCGCGGCGACCTGTCTCGCAAGATCACCGTTGACGTCAAAGGCGAGATCCTGGAGCTGAAGGACACCATCAACACGATGGTGGACCAGCTGAACGCCTTTGCTTCGGAAGTCAGTCGCGTCGCGCGTGAGGTCGGCACCGAAGGTAAACTCGGCGGCCGCGCGGAAGTCCCCGACGTCGCCGGCACCTGGAAAGACCTCACCGACTCGGTCAACGCCATGGGCGCCAACCTCACGGCACAGGTGCGCAACATCGCTGAAGTCACGACCGCCGTCGCGCGCGGCGATCTCTCCCGCAAGATCACGGTCGACGTCAAAGGCGAGATCCTGGAGCTGAAGGACACCATCAACACGATGGTCGATCAGTTGAATGGTTTCGCTTCCGAGGTGACCCGGGTGGCGCGCGAAGTCGGCACCGAAGGCAAACTGGGCGGCCAGGCGGTGGTGCCGGGCGTCGCCGGCACCTGGAAGAACCTGACCGACTCGGTCAACTCGATGGCCTCGAATCTGACCGGACAGGTCCGCAACATCGCCTACGTCGCGAGCTCGATCGCGCGCGGAGACTTGTCGAGCAAAATCACGGTGGACGTGAAGGGCGAGATTCTCGAGCTCAAAAACACCATGAACACGATGGTGGATCAGTTGAACGGGTTCGCTTCCGAAGTCTCGCGCGTGGCTCGCGAAGTGGGCACCGAAGGCAAGCTCGGTGGCCAGGCTGCGGTCCCCGGCGTCGGCGGCACGTGGAAGGACCTGACCGACAACGTCAACTCGATGGCCTCGAACCTCACCGGGCAGGTTCGCAATATCGCCGACGTGGCGACCGCCATTGCCAAGGGAGACCTATCGCGCAAGATCACCGTGGACGTGAAGGGCGAAATCCTCCAGCTGAAAAACACCATCAACACGATGGTGGATCAGCTCAATTCGTTTGCCTCGGAAGTCAGCCGCGTGGCTCGCGAAGTCGGCACCGAAGGCAAGCTGGGCGGCCAGGCCGAAGTGCCCGACGTCGCCGGGACGTGGAAGGACCTCACCGACAACGTGAACTGGATGGCGTCGAATCTCACCGGCCAGGTGCGCAACATCGCGGACGTGGCGACGGCCATTGCCAATGGCGACCTCTCCCGAAAGATCACGGTTGACGTCAAGGGCGAAATCCTCGAGCTGAAGAACACCATCAACACCATGGTCGATCAGCTGAACGCCTTTGCGTCGGAGGTCACGCGCGTCGCCCGCGAGGTCGGCACCGAAGGCAAGCTGGGCGGCCAGGCCGTCGTGACCGGCGTCGCCGGCACGTGGAAAGACCTCACCGACAACGTCAACTTCATGGCATCGAATCTGACGGGCCAGGTGCGCAATATCGCGGAAGTCGCCACCTCGGTCGCGCGCGGCGACCTGTCGCGCAAGATCACGGTGGACGTCAAAGGCGAGATTCTCGAGCTGAAGAACACCATCAACACAATGGTCGATCAGCTCAACGCCTTCGCCTCGGAGGTGAGCCGCGTCGCTCGCGAGGTCGGCACCGACGGCAAACTCGGCGGCCAGGCGGTTGTCCCCGGCGTCGCCGGCACGTGGAAGGATCTCACCGACAACGTCAACCAGATGGCCGGCAACCTGACGGCGCAAGTCCGCAATATCGCGGAGGTGACGGTCGCCGTCGCCAACGGCGATCTCTCAAAGAAGATTACCGTTGACGTCCGCGGCGAGATTCTGCAGCTCAAAGACACCATGAACACGATGGTGGAACAGTTGCGCTCGTTCGCCGCCGAAGTGACCCGCGTCGCTCGCGAGGTCGGCACCGAAGGGAAGCTCGGTGGCCAGGCGGAGGTGCCTGGAGTCGGCGGCACCTGGAAGGATCTCACGGACAACGTCAACTCGATGGCGTCGAACCTGACCGGCCAGGTGCGCAACATCGCTGACGTGTCGACCGCCATCGCGCGCGGTGACCTGTCACGCAAGATCACGGTCGACGTCAAGGGAGAGATTCTCGAGCTGAAGAACACCATCAACACGATGGTCGATCAGCTCAACGCCTTCGCGTCGGAAGTGAGCCGCGTCGCGCGCGAGGTCGGCACCGAGGGCAAACTGGGCGGTCAGGCGCAGGTGCCTGGCGTTGCCGGTACGTGGAAGGATCTCACCGACAACGTTAATTCGATGGCCTCGAACCTGACCGGGCAGGTCCGCAACATCGCCGACGTGACCATCGCCGTGGCCAACGGCGATCTGTCCCGCAAGATTACGGTGGACGTGCGCGGCGAGATTCTGCAGCTCAAAGAAGCCATCAACGCGATGGTCGAGCAGTTGCGCTCCTTCGCTTCCGAGGTGACCCGCGTCGCCCGCGAGGTCGGCACCGAAGGCCGGCTCGGTGTCCAGGCGGTCGTGCCGGGCGTCGCCGGCACCTGGAAAGATCTGACCGACTCGGTCAACGTCATGGGCGCGAACCTGACTGCCCAGGTCCGCAACATCGCGGAGGTGACGACGGCGGTCGCCCGCGGCGACTTGTCGCGAAAGATTACCGTCGACGTCAAGGGCGAGATTTTCGAGCTCAAGAACACGATCAACACGATGGTCGATCAACTGCGGTCGTTCGCGGCCGAGGTGACCCGGGTGGCGCGCGAAGTCGGCACCGAAGGACGCCTCGGCGGCCAGGCAGAGGTGCCCGGCGTTGGCGGCACCTGGAAGGACCTCACCGACTCGGTGAACGTCATGGCGGCGAATCTGACGGATCAGGTGCGCGGCATCGTCAAGGTCGTCACTGCCGTCGCCGACGGGAACCTGCGCCAGAAGCTGACCGTCGAGGCCAAGGGCGAGGTCGCGGCCCTGGCCGACACGATCAACAACATGACGAATACCCTCGCGACCTTCGCGGAACAGGTAACGAACGTCGCAAGGGAAGTTGGCGTCGAAGGTCGCCTGGGAGGGCAGGCCAACGTGCCCGGGGCCGCCGGCACCTGGAAGGACCTCACCGGCAACGTGAACCTGCTCGCCGCGAATCTGACGAATCAGGTACGCGCGATCGCCGAAGTGGCCACGGCGGTCACCAAAGGAGACCTGACGCGATCGATTCAGGTCGAAGCGCGCGGCGAGGTCGCCGAGCTCAAAGACAACATCAACACGATGATCGACAACCTGCGTGGAACGACCGATCGCAACCAGGAGCAGGACTGGCTCAAAACGAACCTCGCCAAGTTCACCCGCATGTTGCAAGGGCAACGCGACCTGGTGGCGGTCGGCGAGCTCCTGCTCTCGGAGCTCGCCCAACTGGTCAATGCGCAACAGGGCGCCGTCTACCAGATGTTGAGCGACGTCTCCGACGCAGCCCCTTCACTGTCATTGCTCGCCGGATACGCGATCGGCGACAACCAGGCCAGGCGCATCGAGGTCGGCGTCGGACTCGTCGGTCAGTGCGCGCGCGACAAGCAGCGGGTCCTGATGACCAAAGTGCCGCGTTCCTACTCGAAAGTTCACTCCAGTCTCGGCTCCGCACCCCCCAAGAACGTCGTCGTGCTGCCGGTGCTGTTCGAGGGCCAGACCAAGGCCGTCATCGAGCTCTCCTCCCTGCAGCCCTTCACCGCCACTCACTTGACCTTCCTCGAGCAGCTGACGCAGTCGATCGGTGTGGTTTTGAACACCATCGAGGCGACGATGCGGACCGAGAACCTGCTGCAACAGTCTCAGCAGTTGACGATGGAGCTGCAGACCCGGCAATCGGAACTGCAGCAGACCAACGAAGAACTGGCGTCGAAGGCCAAGCAGCTCGCCGAACAGAACGTCGAAGTCGAGCGCAAGAACAAGGAAGTCGAGCAGGCGCGTCGCGCCCTCGAAGAAAAGGCAGCTGAACTCGCGCTCACGTCGAAGTACAAGTCGGAATTTCTCGCCAACATGTCGCACGAGCTCCGGACGCCGCTCAACTCCATCCTGATCCTGGGACAGCAGCTCGCAGAAAACGGTGGCGGCAACCTGTCGACCAAACAGGTGGACTTTGCGCGCAACATCCACTCAGCCGGCACCGATTTGCTCACGCTGATCAACGACATCCTCGATCTGTCGAAGATTGAATCGGGCACCGTCACCGTCGAGGCCGAGGAAATCACCTTCGGTGCATTGCGCGACAGCATTGAGCGGACGTTTCATCACGTCGCCGAGTCGAAGAACCTGTTGTTCCACGTCGATATCGACAACACCCTGCCACGAGCCTTCACCAGCGATTCGAAGCGGCTCCAGCAGATTCTCAAGAATCTGCTGTCGAATGCCTTCAAGTTCACCTCGCATGGTCAAGTCTCGATGCGGATCCAATCGGTCATCTCCGGGTGGTCGCCCGATCACCCGGTCCTTCGCTTTGTCCAGGGTGCCGTGGCGATTGAGGTGAGCGACACCGGCATCGGCATCGCACCCGAAAAGCAGCGCCTGATCTTCGAGGCATTCCAGCAGGCCGACGCAGGGACCAGTCGCAAATACGGCGGCACCGGACTCGGCCTTGCCATCAGTCGAGAATTGGCGACCCTGCTCGGCGGCGAGATCAAGCTGGTGAGCACCCCCGGCCAAGGCAGTATCTTCACCCTCTTTCTGCCAGTGACCTATACCGGACCCGCTCGGGCGGTGACGGCGCCGACGACCAGCGCAACCCCGGCAGTGGGTCGCGTCGGTGTCGCCACGTTGCCGGTTCTGGCCGTCGCCAAAGCGGAAGAAGTGGTCGCCGACGACCGGGAAGCGATTCGTGAAGGGGACCACGTTCTTCTCATCGTCGACGACGACGCCCATTACGCGCGCGTGCTGCTTGGATTGGCCCGTGACAAGGGCTTCAAGGCGCTGGTTGCGAATCGCGGCCAGAGTGCCCTGGCGCTGGCGAGGCAGTATCGGCCTACCGCGATCACGCTGGACGTGTTCCTCCCCGACATGCTGGGGTGGACGATCCTGAATAACCTGAAACTCGACCCGGCAACCCGCCACATCCCCGTGCAAATGCTGTCAGTCGAGGAGGAACGTCAGCATGGTCTCTCGCACGGGGCGTTTTCGTACCTGGTGAAGCCGGCTACCACTGAGGACCTCGAACATGCCTTCGATCGCATCAAGGCGTACGTGAGTCCGCATCAGAAGCGGTTGTTGGTGATCGAAGACAACGACATCGAACGCGACAGCATCGTCGAGCTGTTGACGCATGACGACATCACGGTGACGGCGGTCGCGACTGGAGCGGACGCGCTGGCGACCCTCCGAGCGGAACCGTACGATTGCTGCGTGGTCGACTTGCGCCTGCCCGACATGAGTGGATTCGAACTGCTCGATCGGATGCAGGACGATTCCACACTGCGTGCCGTGCCGGTGGTCGTATTCACCGGCAAGGAACTGTCCAACGACGAAGAAACCCGACTGAAGCTCGCTGCCAAGAGCATCGTGCTCAAGGATGTGCAGTCTCCGGAGCGGCTGTTCGATGAGACCGCGCTGTTCCTGCATCGGGTCGTGGCGGACCTGCCTGATGTCAAGCGTCACATGCTCGAACGTCTCCACGGATCGAATGAAGTCCTCCGTCACCGCAAAGTGCTGGTCGTCGATGACGATGCCCGGAACATTTTTGCGCTCACCACCGTTCTCGAGAATCAGGAGATGGAGGTCATGAGTGCCACGAACGGCCGGCAGGCGATCGAGCTGCTTCAGCAGACGCCTGAAATCAGCGTCGTGTTGATGGACATCATGATGCCGGAAATGGACGGATACGAGACGATGCGCGAAATTCGCAAGCAACCGGAGTTCCGCACCCTGCCGATTCTGGCTCTGACCGCAAAAGCCATGAAGGGAGACCGGGAAAAGTGTCTGCAGGCCGGGGCGTCGGACTACATTGCCAAACCGGTCAACACTGACCAGTTGCTCTCGCTGTTGCGCGTGTGGCTCTACCGCTGAGCCGAGGGCCAGTGATCATGGAAACCAGACCAAAGGTGCTGATCGTCGACGATCAGCCGCGTAACCTCGACGTCCTCGAGGTCATGCTCGCAGACACCGACTGCGCGCTGGTCAGAGCCACATCAGCTGACGAGGCGTTGCTGTGCCTGATCAAGTCGGACTTCGCCGCCCTGGTGCTGGATATTCGGATGCCTGAAATGAGCGGAATCGAGCTCGCCCGGCTGATCAAGCAGCGCAAGCGGTCCCAGCATGTCCCGATCCTGTTTCTGACCGCGCACTCCGGCAGCGAAGACGATGTGTTGCGAGGTTACGGGGCCGGGGCCGTTGACTATCTCAGCAAACCAATCAATGCGGAGATCCTGAGGTCGAAAATCGGGGTCTTCGTCGATGTTTATCGCAAGACCCAGGCGCTCGCCGATCTGAACGAAGCGTTGCGTCGCGAAGTTGCGGAACGACAGACGGCGGAGGCCGCACTGCAGCGCGCCAACGAAGATCTCGAACAACGGGTGCTGCAGCGGACGGCAGCCCTGATGCAGGCCCACCAGGGTGTGCGCGAGAACGAGGAACGCCTGCGGATGGCCATGGACGTCGCCCGGATCGCCGCGTGGGAATGGTGGCTGCCGACGGGGGATATGACCTGGTCGACCGATCCCGAACTGTTGTTCGGCTTCCCGCGCGGCACTCTGGGCAGGGACTTACGCCTGGCGCAGCGGGCCCATCCGGAAGACCGTGAACGACTGCAGGTCGCGTCCCAGTCGGCGCTCCGCACCGGCTCGTACCAAGCGGACTACCGCGCGGTTCGGCCTGACGGATCGCTGCTGTGGATTACCGAGCGCGGCGAGATCGTCGGCGACGCCAACGGCGCCCGCCTGGTGGGCATCAGCCGGGATGTGAGCGCGGAACGCGAGGCGGCGCGCGAGCGCGAACGCCTGCTACGCAGCGAACAGCAGGCTCGGGACGAGGCGGAGCGCCAGGGACGCCTGAAAGACGAATTTCTCGCGACCTTGAGCCACGAACTGCGAACGCCGATGAACGCGATTTTAGGGTGGCTGTCGATCCTGGAGAGCGGCAAGCCGATTCGCGAGATTCATTCGGCCCTCGCCGTGGTTCGACGCAATGCCGACCTGCAGTCCAAGCTGATCGAGGACCTGCTCGACATGAACCGGTTCGTGTCGGGTACGGTCCAACTCGAAGTCGCCCCGCTGGACATAGGCAGGTTGCTCCAGACCACCATGCAGGGATTGCAGCCGGCGGCCGACGCGAAGGACGTGCAATTGATTGCCTCGGTTGAGCAGACGCCCGAGCCGGTGAATGGTGATGGCCGGCGTCTGCAGCAGGTCCTGTGGAACCTGGTCCACAACGCGATCAAGTTCACGCCGAAGGGCGGTCGAGTCGCGATTCACGTGCATCGCTCCAACGGAGAGCTGCAGATCCAGGTCGAGGACAACGGGCAGGGCATCAGCAGTGCGTTCCTGCCGCACGTCTTCGAGCGCTTCCGGCAGGAAGACTCGACCAGTACTCGCGAAGCGAATGGTCTCGGTCTCGGTCTGTCCATTGCGAAACAGATTGTCGAGCTGCACGGCGGCACCATCGGCGCCTTTAGCGCAGGAGAGGGCAAGGGCGCCACATTTCAAGTCCGGGTGCCGACCCGCGCGACGACGGAGTGCTGCGATCAGGCCGAGCGCGAACAGACGTCCGGCGGCTGATTTACAAAGGCGCCAGCGTTGACGGCCGGCCAAACGTGCTGGCCACCACCTCGACGAAATTCCGTTCCTCGCGCAGAATCAGGCGCCTGGTCTGCGCCATCTGCAGATTCTGCCGGGCCTCCGGATCGGACTTCAGTACGCTCCGATAGCGTTCGTAGGCCGCCAGACTTTCAAAGGCGATCAAGCCCCAGGCGACATCGTTGGTGCCTTCGTACGGCAGGAAGTATCCGACCAGATGACCGCCGCAGCGGGGGATGATGCTCGCCCAGTTGTCGGCATACTGCGCAAAGGCGTCGCGTTGAAACGGGTCGATCTGGTAGCGGATCACGCAGGTGATCGTCATCGCTGTCCTCCTGGTCGCATTCTGGCCGGCAGCCGCGTCCGCGTCCGATCCGACCATCAGCCCCGCGGCGGCGGTTGCGATCGTCAACAACAACTCGCGTCGGTCGATTGCCGCGTCGGTGTCGCCAGCCATCGAACGACAGTGTGACGATTGTTCGACCGCCATGATTCGTTTACGATGAAACTATGAATGTCGAACACCCGGACAGCGCGGTGGCCCGGATCGCCGCCGCGATCGGCGAGCCGGCCCGGGCGCGCATGCTCTACTGCCTGCTCGATGGCCACGCGCGCACCAGCACCGAGCTCGCCGTCGTCGGCGACGTGAGCCCGTCCACCGCCAGCGTCCACCTTGGCCGGTTGAAAGACGAACGACTGGTGATGATGGTCGCGCAAGGAAAGCACCGTTACTACCGGCTGAGCGGGGAGCAGGTGGCGGATGCATTGGAGGCGCTCAGCGTGATCGCGCATCCACGGCCGCACGCGTTCGTGCCGCGCGCGCCGGAGCGTCTGCGGGTCGCCCGCACTTGCTACGACCACATGGCCGGCACCGTCGCCGTGGCGCTGCACGATCGATTCACCGCACTGCGCTGGCTGGTCGCCGCTCCGGCTGCCGTTGACGCGTACGAGCTCACCGCGGCCGGCGTCAAGGGATTCACGGCGCTCGGCGCCGATCTCGAGGCGACGCGATCCCTCCGTCGCCGTTTCGCGTTCGCGTGTCTTGACTGGAGCGAACGCCGTCCGCATCTCGGCGGCGCCCTGGGCGCGGCGTTTCTGAGTATCGCGCTCAGGCGAAAGTGGGTGGTTCAGGATCTCGACAGCCGCGCGTTAACTGTCACCGCCGCCGGCCATCGCGAGTTCAAGTCCCGTTTCGGGGACGTTTAATAGTCTTTGCCAAACGTCGCGCCGTCTGCTATTTCTAAGCGCGCCACAGACAGCGGCAAGGATTCGGTCGTGAAGGAGCAGCAACCGCATGGCGATCCATCTCGATCACGTGTCGATCAGCTCGCCCAACCTGTTCTACGGCGCCCACCGTCTCCGACAGGAGAGCACGCTCAGCTTTTATGACGGCGGCCATTTCCAGAACGGCGACCACGCCAATCGCATCTTCCCGCTCGGCAACAACACCTACCTGGAACTGAACGGCATCGTCAACGCCGAGTCGGTGGCCGACCCGAAGAACCGCCCGTGGTGGTACGAGAAGGTGCGAACGGTGGGCGAGTGCTTCACCGCCATCGGCTTCCGGGTGGACACGCTCGAAGAGCTCGAGGCGATCGCGAAGAAGAAGCACTACACCATCGGTCAAGCGCCGATCACCCGGGTCTGGCCCAACGGTTACGTCCTGCGCGCGCACTCCGCTCCGAGCGCACAGACGACGTCGGCGAAGGGATTGCCGAACTGGTACTGGTTCGAGGACCTGCCGATGCATCCGAGCGGCCAGCCGCCAGTCAGCTGGCCGAATATCACGCGGCCGGATGGCTTTGCCTGGATCGAAGTCGGCGGGACGGAAAAGCAGATGTACGACTGGCTGGAGATGCCGGCCGGCAGCGTCCCGTTCAAGTTCAACGGCAAACCGCCGGGGCTCTACGCGGTCGGCGTGAAGACGATGAAGGGCGGCGAGATAGTGATCCGGCGGCCCTCAGCGACCGAGCATTAGGCGTCGGAGAGGTCCTTCGAGCTTGGTTCTTGGTTCTTGGTCCGTCCTGGGTGCTTGGTCCGTTCTTGGTCCGTGGCAATGGGTCCGGAATACGCGACAGCGAGCAAGGACAAGGCATGGACCAGGGACAGAGGACCAAGGACGGACGAAGGACCAAGGACGGACCGAGGCCCAAGAACCAAGACCCAAGCTCCAATTTGCGAGGACGGACAGCGACATGAATCAAGAATCGCTGCAGTCAGGAGAACAACATGGACGCTGACGATATCGAGGGCGCGGCGACAGATAAGAGGGTCAGCCGCCGGTGGCTGCTGCGCAGCACGGCGAACCTGACGGCGGGGCTGGTTGCGGTCGGACAGATCGGCACGATCGAGGTCGCCGCCGCGGAACCTGCGGATGCGACGCGCGCGAACGCCGAGATCGCGCCGGACCACGATCCCGTAACCGGCGAGATCTTCGATCGCGATCGCCACCATCACTGGGACACGGTGTAAGGCGATGGCGGCCATTCTCGATCACGTCCACATCGGCTGCGCCAATGTCTGCACGACGGCGTTCGATCTGACCAAGGCGACGAAGATCGGCCATTACGACGGCGGCTTCACGGGCAATGCCAGCATCGGTCAGAAGACGATGCCGCTCGGCGGAACCGCATACATCGAAATCGAGAGCATCGTGGATCCGTTCGCGACTGCCGATGCGGCAACGCGGCCGTGGTGGTACAAGCGCGCCGTGGCGGTGAAGTCGGCGATCTTCAGCGGCCTCTGCCTCCGGGTGAACACGATGGACGAGCTCCGCGAGGTTGCAAAACGCAGCGGTGGCGCGGTGCGCGCCAAGGCGTCGATTCGCACGCCGCCCGAAGGCGTCACGGTCAAGTTCTGGGATGCGCCGTTCGCGACGGGCTCGCCTGATCCATGGGAAGCCGGGAAGCCGACCTGGTGCTGCTGGGAGGATCGTCTCTACGCGCACCCGAGTGGCCAGCCGGTCGTCAACGCGCCGGGGCTGGTCGATCCGGGCGGCGTTGCCTGGCTGGAGATGGGCGGCACCAAAGCACAGATGCAGGAGTGGCTGGGACAGAATCCTGACGATCTCCGGATGAAGTTCAACGGCAAGTCGGCCGGCCTGTACGCCATCGGCGTCAGCACCGACGCCGGCGAAGTCGTGATCCGGCGGCCGTCGGCGACCGGACTGTAGCAGGGACACACATCATGCCGCTGCATATCGATCACATCAGCCTGGCGTCACCACATATCTTCCGCTCCGCGGACACGCTCGCGAAAGAAACCGGCCTCGGCTACTGGACCGGCGAGTGGCTGCGCGAGTCGTCCGTCAACATCGTGCCGCTCGGACCTCCCGGCAACTTCATCGAGATCTCCGGCATCATCGACATCTTCTCGCTCAGGCAGATGAACGAGCGACGGCAGTGGCTGCTCGACATCACCGAGACCGGCGATCACTTCAACGGTCTTTGCCTCGGCGTGGACACGATGGAGGAGCTGGAAGCGTTCGCCAAACACTGGAAGAGCACCGTCAACCGTGCCGACGACCCGGATCCGGCGGCGCATTTTCAGCGCGCCAACGGCTACATCCTGCCGATGGCCTCCACGCCGGTGACCAAGCGCACAGTGTGGATGCAGGGACTGCCCAACATCTACTACTACCCCGACCGCACGCGGCACTCCAGCGGTCAGCCGACGCATCCGATCCCGAATCAAGTGCGTCCGACCGGCATCAAATGGGTCGAGGTCGGCGGCACCGCGCAGCAGCTCGCGGACTGGCTGGGCGGCATGCAGTACGTGGAGATGCTGCCGCTGAAGTTCAACGGGAAGTCGCTCGGCGTGTGGGCGGTCTCGGTCGGCGCCGAAGGCCACGACGACATCGTCATTCGCCGGCCGGCGGCGTCGGACGCCGTGCCCGTTTCGAAGTTCACGGACTGACGTTAGACGGCGAGGATCACGTTCAGGACACGACGATGAACATCCACATCAATCATTTCTCGCTGGGAGCGCGCAACGCCTTCGAGTCGGCGGCGCGCCTGCGTAAGGAGACCGGCCTCAGTTTCTGGACCGGCGAGTGGGTCCGCGACATCTCGTGCCACATGGTGCCGCTCGGCAACGGCCCGCATGGCAAGGATGCGTTCATCGAGATTCAATGCTCCGTGGACGCGCACGGCCATCTCAAGGACACGCGGCCCAACTATCGCTACGACGTGCTGTCGGTGGATAACGAATACAACGGCGACTACTGGACCGGCCTGATGCTCGGCGTGGACTCACTCGCCGATCTCGAGGCCGTGGCGAAACGCCTTGGCGGCGACGTCACGCCCGAAGACTCACGGACCAATCCTTACAGCCATTTTCAGCGGCCCGACGGCTACGTCCTCGCGTATCAGTCAGCGCCGCGTTGGACGCGCGGCCGTCCGGACAAGTGGCCGATGGACATGCCCGGCTTTTACTTTTACCCCGACGTGCCCGGCCGTTCGTCGAACCAGCCGGTTGTCGCGGCGCCGCACATCCGGACGCCAGCCGGCGTGAAGTGGGTCACGTTCGGCGGCACCAACGAACTGCTCTCGGACTGGATGGGCGTGGACGCTGAGAAGATGATTCCGGTGAAGTTCAACGCCAAGGCCGTCGGCTTCTGGGAAGTGTGCGTCGGCATGGCCGACGGCCAGGACGTCGTCATCCGCCGGCCGGCAGCGGCGTCCGCCATCAAAGACGATTCCAAGTACCGCCGCCCCACCTAGCCGGTTGCCCGACCTGGACACTCGTCACATCCGCGACTTCGAGCAGCACCCGTGCCTTCAAGTCACTACGTAACCGGAGCGATGATCGACGCGTCTCCGGACGTCGTGTGGGCGATCCTCACGCGTGGGGAAGGCTACGCCGAATGGAATCCTGAGATCCTGAGCGTCGAGGGGCGGTTTGCGCTGAACCAACGGATCAAGGTCAGCGTTCGATTGGGGAACGGGGCGGTCCGTCGGCTCTCGCTCAAATTGACGGCCTACGAGGCGGGCGCCCGCATGGTCTGGACGGGCGGCCTCCCGCTCGGGCTGTTTGTCGGGACGCGAACGCTCACCGTGACGCCGAAGGATGGCGGCAGCGAGTTTCGGATGGCGTTGTCGATGACCGGTCCGCTCGCGCCGCTCATCCTGAAGTCGCTCGGCGACAGGCAGCCCGACATCGATGCCTTTTCCGCCGGCCTCAAGAAGGTTGCCGAGCGCGCCTGACCCCTGGTCCTCGCCTTACGGCAGGCGTTCGAATACCACGATCTGCGCCGGCACGTTGGCTGTCGCGAACCGGCTGGCGAAGATCCACGCGTCCGACTGATTCGACGGCGGAACACTCGCTGTCTGCCGGGTCCACCACGCCTCTTCCCGCCGGGCCTCGTCGGGTAACTTGAAACCGAGCACGTCTTCAACCTCGGAGAACGTCATGACGATCCGGTCCGCGTAGCGCTCGACCAGGTACTTGTAGAGGAGGCGGTACTTTCCTGACACCGCCCGCGTGGGCGGCGCCTGGCTGACTACCGGTGCCGGCGTAGGGCTCTTCGCGAGCCAGCCCTGCTGCTCCAACCATCCAATGACGCTCATTCCACAACCATATGGGCGATTTGGCCACCATGGTGTGCAAAACGGCACAGCGTTCCTGCCGCGATCACATCACCCTAATGCAGGGTGTGCAAAACGAGACAGCTTTGGCCGCCGCAGGAGCCTAAGCTGGCAACTCCCGGCAACTCCCGGCAACTCCCGGCAACTCTTTAGGCAACTCCTAGCAACTACTCATGCTATTTGAATTCGTTTCGCTGAATCGCGAAGAGATCGTCCGTCGTTGCCGGGCAAAGGTGGCGATCCGATCGATTCCGACCCCTACCGCCGCGGAGATCGATCACGGCGTACCGGTCTTCCTGGATCAACTGGTCGAGGCGCTGCGAGCCGGTTTGTCGGACGGCCCTGACATCGGCAGGACTGCGATTCTGCACGGTCAGGACCTCCTGGAGCAGGGGTTCACCGTCTCGCAGGTGGTCCACGACTACGGCGACGTGTGTCAGTCGATCACCGAACTGGCGAGCGAGCTCGACGCGCCGATCGCCGCCGCCGACTTCCGACTGCTGAACGCGTGTCTCGACGATGCGATCGCGAGCGCGGTGACCGAGTTTGGCCGTCAGCGGATTCAGGCCACGATCGATGGCAATGCCGCCCGCGAGAATGAGCGCTTGGGCTACTTCTCCCACGAGCTTCGCAACCTGATTCAGACGGCGACCGTCGCGTTCGAGGTCCTGAAAACCGGCAACGTCGGGATCGCCGGCAGCACCGGCAGCGTGCTTGCGCGCAGCCTGCGCGGCGCCCGCGACTTGATCGCGCGATCGCTCGAGGAAGTGCGGACCACCGACGGTGCGCATCATCGCGGAATTGTCCCGGTCTCCAGCGTGATCCAGGATCTCGCCCCCACTGCCAGGCAGGCGGCACAGGTGGCTGCAGTGGACCTCGAGATCCTCTCGGTTGACGAACAGCTGGCGATCGACGTCGATCGACTGGTGGTCAGTGCAGTCGTGATGAATCTGCTGCAGAACGCCTTCAAGTTCACCCATTCCGGCACCACCGTCACGCTGCGCGTGCGCAGCAGCGCCGATCGCGTGCTCATCGAGATCGAGGATCGTTGTGGCGGCCTGCCGGTCGGGGATGTGGACGATCTGTTCCGACCGTTTGAACAGCGCGGCGCCGACCGGACAGGTCTTGGCCTTGGCCTCTCGTTCAGCCGCTGGGCGATAGAAGCGAACCTGGGAAGGGTCTACGCACGGTCTCTGCCAGGCATCGGCTGCGTCTTCACGATCGACCTGCCCCGGTTCCCGATGGCGGTTGGCGTTACGCCAGGACTGTTCGATCGCCCGGCCTGACGGGGCCTCTGCGGCCCGAGGCGGTGTGCAATTGAGCACACAACGGGAACGGGCAGATGTGCGTGGCCGATTTGTGACGAGGTCTCGACTGGAGTAGAGTCAAAAGGTCTCGCTTTCCTGAGCTCCTGCAGCCTTCCGCGGTATTTTCCGCCCTCCGCTTCAGCCACTCATCAAGGCCTCCCACGTTGGAGTGTCATGCGGCCCTTCCGGGAGCTGCTCGCGATCGACCATCGCCAGACGCTGGAGTTCTTCGCCGCACAGCTGGAGGAGTTATGCGACCCGACCGTCGATCGCCGAGAACTGCTGTACAACGCCAGCTTGCTGGCGCACTACGCGCAAGTCTCCACCCAGCCGGCCGTCGACGTTCCGGCGCCGGCCAGCCTCGGCGACATCTTCGACCAGTTCGTCGCGAACAGCGCGCTGCTGACCGACGCCCTGATGATGGAAACCGCCGGCGCCCAGTGCCTGCTGCTGGCGGGATTTTTCGAGGACCAGATGCGTCCCCGATACAACGTTCGTTGGTATGGACAGCTCGGCGCCGGTTTCTTCAGTCGCGCGGCCGAGCACGAGACGTCGCCGGCCAAGGCGCAGTTGTTCAGCGCCATCGCGCGACGATTCGAGCCGTGGCGGTTGCGCCACGCGAGGCTGAGCCGGGAATTGCGCGCGCAGCCGTATTTGTTGAACCCGTAATTCACCCGTCACGCCAGTTGATCCGGAGTTGAAACCATGAATGTCAGACCCCTTCACGACCGTCTCATCGTCAAGCGCATCGAAGAAGGTGAGCAGCAGATCGGCGGCATCATCATTCCCGACAGCGCCAAGGAAAAGCCGCAGCAGGGCACCGTCATCGCCGCCGGCAACGGCAAGGTCAAGGACGATGGCACGCGGCAGACGCCGGACGTGAAGGCGGGCGACGTCATCCTGTTCGGCAAGTACTCGGGGCAGGAGATCAAGTTCGACGGCAACGACTACCTGATCATGAAAGAGGACGAAGTTCTCGGCGTCATCGAAGGCGCGATCGTCGCGAAGCACGCGAAGTAGGAGAAAGATTACATGGCAAAGCAGATTATCTACGGCGAACATTCGCGTCAGGCGGTCCTGCGCGGCATCAACCAGCTGGCGGACGCGGTCAAGGTGACGCTCGGCCCCAAGGGACGCAATGTCGTGATCGACAAGAAATTCGGATCGCCGACCATCACCAAGGACGGCGTCACGGTCGCGAAAGAGATTGAGCTGAAAGATCCGCTCGAGAACATGGGCGCGCAGATGGTGCGGGAAGTCGCGAGCAAGACGTCGGACACGGCGGGTGATGGCACCACCACCGCGACCGTCCTGGCACAGGCGATTTACCGCGAAGGCGCCAAGAACGTCGTCGCCGGCGCGAACCCGATGGACATCAAGCGCGGCATCGAGAAAGCGGTGGAAGCGCTCACCGCCGAGATCAAGCGGATGGCCAAGCCGGTCAGCGGCAACATGGTGGCCCAGGTCGGCACCATCTCGGCGAACAACGACGAGACCATCGGCAAGATCATCGCGGACGCGATGGACAAGGTCGGCAAGGACGGCGTCATCACGGTCGAGGAAGCCAAGAGCATGGAGACCTCGCTCGATGTGGTCGAAGGCATGCAGTTCGATCGCGGCTACCTGTCGCCGTACTTCGTGACCGATCCCGAGCGGATGGAGGTCGTCCTGGAGAACCCGGTGATCCTCATCCACGAAAAGAAGATCAGCTCGATGAAGGACCTGCTCCCGGTGCTCGAACAGGTCGCGCGCCTCGGCCAGCCGCTGCTGATCATCGCCGAGGACATTGAAGGCGAGGCGCTGGCGACGCTGGTCGTCAACAAGCTGCGCGGCACGCTGCACGCCGCCGCGGTGAAGGCACCCGGCTTCGGCGATCGCCGCAAGGCGATGCTCGACGACATCGCGACGCTGACCGGCGGCAAAGCGCTGACCGACGACCTGGGCCTCAAGCTCGAAAACATCAAGATCGAGGACCTGGGCAAAGCGAAGAAAGTCACGATCACCAAGGACAACACCACGATCGTCGAAGGCGCCGGCACCTCAGCCGCGATCGAAGGCCGGGTCAAGCAACTACGCGCACAGGTCGAAGACACCACCTCTGACTACGATCGCGAAAAACTGCAGGAGCGCCTCGCCAAGCTGGTCGGCGGCGTTGCCGTGATCAAGGTCGGCGCGGCCACCGAAACCGAGATGAAAGAGAAGAAGGCGCGCGTCGAGGATGCCATGCACGCGACCAAGGCGGCGGTCGAAGAGGGCATCGTTCCCGGCGGCGGTGTCGCGCTGATTCGCGCGTCGAAGGTGCTCGACGGCATGAAGCTCACCGGCGATCAGCAGATCGGCGTCAACATCGTCAAGCGGGCGATCGAGGCGCCGATGCGCTGGATCGCCACCAACGCCGGTCACGAAGGCTCGATCGTCGTCCAGCGGGTGCGTGAGATGAAGGACGAAGAAGGGTTCAACGCGCTGACCGACACCTACGAGAACCTGGTCAAGGCGGGTGTGATCGACCCGGCGAAGGTCGTTCGCTCGGCGCTTCAGAACGCCTCGTCCATCGCGTCGCTGCTGCTGACCACGGAAGCGTTGATCTGCGACCTGCCGGAAGAGAAGAAGGACGCCGCGAGCGCCGGCGGTGGTGGCATGGGCGGGATGTACTAGTCGTCAGTCGTCAGTCGTCAGTCGGCAGTCGGCAGTCGGCAGTCGGCAGCGGGAGTCGGCAGCTGGGAGTCGAGAGTCGGTAGTCGGTAGTGGAGTCGAGAGGCTCGGACGCGAACGTGTCCGGGCCTCCGCCACTGCTGTTCAATAGCGCACAGCGCGATGACGCGGCTCGCCGCATCATGGTCTGTGGCCTCGTGTCGGGTGTGAAGGATATCTCGTGTCGGGTGTGAAGGATATATAGACGTGTTGAACGAAACCTCTCGTGTGTGGATTGCCGGTGGTTGGTTGGCTGGCGGCGCGGTGGTTGCTGCGGGCGGGGTTGTTGCCGGCGCGCCGCTGACGCTCGGCTTGCTCGAACTGGCGCTGACGGTGTGCCTGGTGCCGCCGGCGGTGATGCTGCTGGTCTGGCGCGGCGCGTCAGCGCCGACCGTCGCGGAATTACTCTACGCCGTTGACAACGGCGCCACGCCAAGGGCTGGCCGCTCGTGACCGGCGCGCGCGCTCTTGGCGCCGTTGCGCTTGCCGTCGTGCTTTCGACGTCAGCGTTGAACGCACAGCAGCGATCGCGCTATCGGGAATTTGTCCTTGGCGCCGACCTCGCGTCGGTCGCAGCGATCACCGGCATGACAGCCTCGCAGGCGATCGTGGTCCACGAACGCCCCGAGCTGATGCAGGAGTTCCGCTGGCAGCGTCCGTATACGAGCGCCGAGCTTGCGGGTGCGTCGCGCGATCCGGTCAAGCAGATCGTCTTCAGCTTCTACGACGGTCAACTGTCGCGAATGGTCGTGGATTACGACCACGATCGCACCATCGGTATGACCAACGCCGACCTGATCGACGCGATCTCCGCCGAGTACGGATCGCCGTCGCCGTCGCCTGCCAAAGGCAGTCGGATCGCGGCCTCGCAACTCGAGCAGGAGTCAGGGACCGCCATCGCGCGCTGGACTGATCCGGACTGCGCGCTCGTGCTTTACCGGTCGCCGTTCGGCGACGGCTTTCGCCTGATCGTGACGTCGCCGAAGCTTGATGGCCTCGCGCAGGTGGCCGAGGCGCGGGCGGTGATGCTCGATCAGCGCGATGCGCCGGCTCGCGAGCTGGCCCGGCAGAAAAAAGAGGCGGCCGATGCCCTCGCGTTGCAGGATCAGTCCCGGACGACGAACAAGGCGGCATTCCGGCCGTGAGCGACGAGCCGATTGCGCCGCTTCCCGTGCTGGTGCCATATTCCCGGTTCCACGAGGCTCAGCTGCGGCGCCGCCCGATCGTGGCCCTTGATCCATCGCTGGCCGAACAGCCTCCTGCCGCCGGCGCGGACTCGGCCGAATCGGCCGAGCCCGCCGTCAGAAGCATCCCCGTCGAAACCTAACTTAGCTGTACCATTGATCGTCCGGATGTGAGCCGGCCAGCGTACAGGGCAGCGCCTTTCTGCCCGGTCGGGTCTGAGCATGACATCCAAGCGTAAGCCGCCATTCGACGCGCAGGCATTCCTCGACTCCGCCGGTGTTTCCAGAACGGTCGCCACGTTCCGCAAAGGCGAGAAGGTGTTCTCGCAGGGCGATCTCTGCGGCAACGTCCTTTACATTCAGGCAGGTGGGATCAAGCTGTCGGTGATCTCGAAGGCCGGCCGCGAAGCCGTCGTGGCGATGCTCGGCGCCGGCGAATTTTTCGGCGAGGGCTGCCTGGCGGGGCAGGCGGTTCGGATGGGCAGCGCCACCGCCGTGGTCGCCAGCACGATCCTGGTGGTGGACAAAGAGGAGATGATCGACCTCCTGCACGAGCAGCACACGTTTTCCGATCGGTTCATCACGCACCTGCTGGCGCGGAACATTCGCATCGAAGAGGACCTGATCGATCAGTTGTTCAACTCCAGCGAAAAGCGGCTGGCGCGGACGCTGCTGCTGCTCGCGCGGTATGGCAAGCACGATCAGCCGGTACGCGAGGTGCCGGCGGTGTCGCAGGAGACGCTCGCGGAGATGGTCGGCACGACGCGGTCCCGGGTCAACTTCTTCATGAAGAAGTTTCAACGCCTCGGCTTCATCGACTACGCCGACGGGTTGAAGGTCAATAACTCCCTGCTCACCGTCGTTCTGCACGACTGACCGTCGCCAGCTGGTCGGTCGTTGGCCTCGACTATGCAGCCTCCTCGTTCGACCTGCCCGCAACGGCGCGGGTGGTCGGATGGAGAGTACGCATGAACCTCATTTTGGTCATCCTGCTGGTGCTGTTGCTTCTCGGCGGTGGCGGCGGTTACTACTACGGCGGCCCCGCGATGGGTGGCGGCATCGGTGGACTGTTGCTCGTTGTCCTGATTGTCTGGGTGGTGATGGGCAATCGTCGCTGAGCTGGATGGACATGCCGGCGCTCGAACTGCGCGGCATGTCCGTTGCTTTTGATGGCGGTATGTCTACCGTCGTTCGCTCAGCTGCCCGGCCGATCACTGTCGCCGCTCTATTTGCGATCGCGCTCTCGGCGATCAGCTGCGGCAGCAACTCGAACAGTAGCTCGCCGGTCTCTGCCACCAATCCCGAAGGCACCAATCCGCCCAACCTGATGACGATCACGATCAGATCCGGGCAGTACTCGCCGAATCCGCTGAACGTGAAGGTAGGTCAGTCGGTGAACTGGCTGAACTCCGATACGTTCGCTCACAGTGCGACCGACCCCGGCGTGTTCGACACCGGCAGCATCGCCCCGACCAGTGCGGCCGACAATCCGGTGCCGTTCACTGCCGTTGGGACCTATCCGTTTCATTGCACGCTGCACGCGAACGAAAGCGGTACCATCGTCGTTACCCAATAGTCTCCCGGAATTCCTTCGCGCCCGTGCCGCCACTATCGGCAGGGCCTTCGCGTCCTCCAGCCGCTCCGATCAGGCGGGCGCGGCGCTGCTTAGCGCTGCGCAGATGTTGTCAGTCCGGAAATCGAACGCAACGCCGTTCGACCGTGCTGGATAACACGTTCGAGCGCGTCGGCGAGGGCGATAATGTCGTACGGTTTGGACACGTAGGCATCGCATCCCGCATCGAGCGCCTTCTGTTCGTCGCCGGTCATCGCATGCGCGCTCAGCGCGATGATCACGATGTCGCGGGTGTGAGGCTGTTCTTTGAGCGTGCGGGCAGCCGCATAACCGTCCACGCCTGGCATCTGCAAGTCCATCAGGATGATGGCTGGCGGGTCGGTGCTCGCGTAGAAGACAGCGGCCCGGCCACCGGCAGCGGCGACGACAGCGAATCCGCGAAAGCGGAGGTACTCGGTGAGCATCTCCCGGCCATCGCGTTCATCGTCGACAACCAGGATGAAAGGCGCAGCCGCCATCGAACGACACTGTATTTTCCGCTCATGAAGTCGTCTGTTAGAAACCCAACACATGAGAAGGATTGCTGCGCGCGCACGCGCGCGGGCACTTACGAAACTCTTCGAGGAAGCTCACGATCAACACAAGAAGTCGCGCGAGAATTGTGCGAATCAGGTGAAGTTCGATTATTGCTGGCAGAAAGATGAAGCGAGGCGAGACTGCTCAGCTGTGCGGCGGTCCGAAAGGAACAGGAGAGACGAGGTCGCCCGCCAAGTTGACCGCTGGCCTGCCAATTGCACCAGTGGGTTGTATGAGAAAACACTTACCCACACTTGCGCTTGCCGTCTTCCTGCTGGCGCCGGCGGCAGCCCACGCTCAGGTCACGTTCGACGTGCACATCGGTACGCCGCCGCCACCGCCGGTCGCGTATCGCGTCCCGCCGCAACCTGGTCCGGGCTACGTTTGGGTGGAGGGCTACCAATATCCGCAGGGAGGTCACTACAAGTGGCACGACGGCTATTGGACACGCCCGCCGTACACGGGCGCCTACTGGGTCGCGCCGTACCACTCGAATAGTCAGTATTACGCCGGTCACTGGGAAGGCAACCACGGCAACGTGAACCATAACCACAAGTCGGATCACAGCCCGCAACGGGATGAGCATCACAACGGTCATCCGTCGGGCACGAACAACCGCTAGCTCCGAATGATGGGCGGACGCGATCAGGGATGTTCTGATTGCGTCCGCGGCGTTTCCGCGCGGCGCTCTGCAAACGGGGCGCTTGGGCGTGCGGACTTCTGCGTCATGCAATACTGAGCCGCATGCAGAAGGCCTCGACCGCGCCTCGTTCGAGCAGGCCGCGTGGCAATCGCGAGCCGCGATGGCCGGCGCTGATCGCGGTGGTGGCCGTCGGCGGGGTATACCTGGCCCTCGCACCGGGTCTGACCATCGGTCCGCCGTGGTTGTTCGCGGCCGTGATCGGCGTGCTGCTGGTGCCCACCGTCATCTCGCACTGGGCGGGGCGCCATCGGCTCGATAAAGTCCTCGGCTTCGCGGTCACCTCAGTACTCACCATCGAGTTATTTGCATCCGTCATTCGCCTGGTCACGGCGCTGCCGTCGCACCGGGAATCCGCAACCGAGCTGCTCGTCTCCGCTGCCGCGATCTGGGTCGCGAACATCCTCGTCTTCGCGCTGTGGTACTGGCGCCTCGACGCCGGCGGCCCGCATGGCCGCGAAACGCGCGAAGGCCACGCCGCAGGTGCGTTTCTCTTTCCGCAGATGATGATGCTGCCGGAAGTGAAGCTGTCGGCGGGGCAGCAGCGATGGTCGCCGAATTTCATGGACTACCTGTTTCTTGCGTTCAACACGAGCACGGCGTTTTCGCCGACCGACACCGCGGTGCTGGCGCGGTGGGGCAAGGCGCTGATGATCATGCAGTCGATCATCTCGCTGACGGTGTTGGTGCTTCTCGCCGCGAGAGCGATCAATATTCTGTGACTCAGGCCTGGCGGCCGAAGGTTCATCGCGGATCGGCGCACCCAGTGTAGAATCCGGTCCTCTGAGCCGGAGCGTTGTCATGCGGACTGTGACGTGACCGAACCAGCTGCGACCCCGGCGACGTCGTCGCATGACGGCGCGGTCACGGATCGCCTCGACTCGTGGAAGGAAATCGCCGCGTATCTGAGGCGCGACGTCACGACCGCGCAGCGCTGGGAAAAGCGCGAGGCCATGCCGGTCCACCGGCATCTGCACGACAAGCTTGGTTCGGTCTACGCCTTCCGCGCCGAACTCGATGCGTGGGCCGCGACCCGGAAGCCGCAAGCGGATATCGAGGACACGCCGCTCGCCCAACCGGTGGCGTCAGAGTCGGCCGCGGCACCCTCTGTCAGCCGGCGCCTGTTTGCGGTGTCGCTGCTGACGGCGGCCGCGCTGGCGTCAGCCGCCGCGCTCACTGTCTGGCGCCTCCAGGCCTCCGATTATTTCTGGCGCAATCCGCTGGCGAACGCACGCTTTCAGCGTTTGACCGATTTCGAGGGCACGGAGCATTCGGCCGCGATCTCGCGTGACGGCAAGCTGGTGGCGTTCGAGTCTTCGCGTGACGGCCACATCGATGTGTGGATCACGCAGGTGGGCACCGGCCAGTTCCGCAACCTCACCGACGGCCGCATGCCTGAACTCGCCAACCGGTCGCTGCGAGCGCTCGGGTTTTCGCCGGACGCGGCCATCGTCTCGTTCTGGGCAGGAAAATCGGACGCGTCGAATCGGCGCGAGATCGCCGTGTGGGCGGCGCCGACGCTGGGCGGCGAGCCACACTTGTTTCTCGAAGGCATCGCCGAGGTCGATTGGTCGCGGGACGGACATCGCATGGTCTACCACACGCCGGCCGCCGGCGACCCGACGTTCGTGAAGACCGACGATGGGCCCGCACAGTCGATCTTTGTGGCGCCCGCCGGCCAGCACAGTCACTTTCAGACGTGGTCGCCGGATGGTGCCTTCATCTATTTCGTCCAGGGCAATCTGCCGGACGAGATGGACATCTGGCGGATGACGCCAACCGGCGGCGCGCCGGAACGGATCACGTTTCAGAATTCGCGCGTCAGCCATCCGATCTTCGTTGATCGTTCCACCCTGTTATACCTGGCCGCGGACAAGGACGACCCGGCCCCGAGGATCTACGCACTGGATCTGCAGCGGCGCATTCCGCATCGCCTCAGCAACGGCGTGGATGGCTACACCTCGCTCGCCGCCAGCGCCGATGGCCGGCGCCTGGTCGCGACCGCGGACAATCCCAGAACGTCGCTCTGGCGCGTCCCGCTGTCCGATCAACCTGCCCAGTCGGCTTCCGCGCAGAAGATCGCGCTCCCTAATACCCAGGGACGATCGCCGAGACTGGCAGTTCACTACCTTCTGTATGTGGCGTCGAACGCCGCCTCCGACGGTATCTGGAAGCTCGCCAACGGCGCCGCGACCGAGCTCTGGACCGCTTGGTCCGCGCGCATCGTCGGTGGCCCTGCGATCGCTCCGGACGAAGATCGCATCGCCTTTCTGATCGAAGACCAGGGCAAGCGTCGTCTCGTGGTGATGAACGCCGATGGGACCGGGGCGCGAACGGTTGGCGACGCACTCGACTTCCGCGGCGCGCCGGCGTGGTCGCCGGATGCTCTGTCGATCGTGACGGCGGTCAACGACGGCGGGAAGCCCCGCCTCTTTCGAATCGTCGTGAACACGGGAGCAGCGACTCGCGTTGTCGATGACTATGCGCGCGATCCGGCGTGGTCGCCGACCGGCGGCTTCCTCGTTTACTCGGGCATGGACATCGGCACGACGTTCCCGCTGAAATCGATCACCGACACCGGTCAGCCGTACCACATTCCGGATCTGACGTTGATCCGCGGCGCCAGACGATTCCGATTCCTTCCGGGTCAGGACACGTTGATCGTGCTGCGCGGTGACATCGAGCACAAGAACCTGTGGGCCGTCGATTTGAGGTCCGGCGCTGAACGCCAGCTGACGAATTTCGATCGCAGCGTCCTCGTTGAAGATTTCGACGTCTCGCCGGACGGCCGCGAGCTGGTGTTCGAACGTGCACAGGAAAACTCCGACGTCGTCCTGATCGACCTCGCGCCTCGCTGACTGGCGGTTTTGCCAGTGGCTGCGATCCGTTCCGATGATAGGATTTCGCGACCGTGGTCGAGCTCCTCTACAACCTGCCGCTTGCGATTTCCGGTGCAGCGATCATTGTCACGATGATTGCGCTGACGCTCGGGGGACTCAGGCTGACACGGCGGTTCCTTTTTTCCGGTATCCGGTTCGGGCGTGAGCATGGGCACTTCAGCGGACCGATGATCCATTCTGTGATGGCGTTCTATGGGCTCGTGGCCGCTCTGATTGCCGTCAACGTATTCGAAACGCACAACAACGTCGCCAGCGTGGCTTCACGAGAAGCGGCTTCAGTCGCCGGCCTGTACCGGGACGCCAGCGGATATCCCGAGCCGACCCGGACGCTGATGCAGAACGAGTTGCGCGACTACACTCAGGAAGTCATTCATGTGTCCTGGCCGCTTCAGGTCGCCGGCCAGATTCCGACCGGTGGAATTTCGTTCCTGGACCGTGTACAGGCGACGCTCTTCGCCTTTCAGCCGGCGAACGAGAGCCAGTCGCTGCTGCATGGCGAGGCGCTGCGCGCCTTCAACCAGCTGATCGATGCCAGGCGTCTGCGATTGGACGCCGTCAAAAGCGGCCTTCCCAGCGTGATGTGGCTGGTCGTGCTGCTCGGCGCCGCGGTCAGCATCTTCGCGTCGTATCTCTTTCCGGTGGACGATGGGCGGATGCACGAATTGTTTCTGGCGCTGGTGTCGCTGCTGATCGGGATGGTCCTGTTCATGGTCTTCGCCTTGGATCAGCCGTTCCGCGGCGGCCTCGGCGTCACCTCAGAGCCATATCAACTGGTCTACGACCAGCTGATGAAGAAATGATGTCGTCGGGGCGGCTTCGATTCATCGGCGCCACGGTGCTGGTTGTCGGACTGGTCTCCGCCTGCGCCTTTTACTGGAATTTCGCGCGATCCGGCCCGACGCTCGACGAGTTGCTGCCTGGATACTCGGAGCAAAAGGCGCGTCAGAACGCGATCCTCATGGGCGGCATGGTCGTCACGCTGCTCGGATGGGTTGACGCGCTCAAGGACCCGCGCGCCGAGGCCGCAATCATCGCGGGCCTTTCGCTGCTCGCGTCGGCCGGCTGTTTCTGGGTCGCGTCGCTGCTTGATGTCCCGGACAGTCTTCAGCGAGCGGCTGGCGCGTCAGAAAAATAGCCGCGCCGCGCGCGGACCTGCAGTCCCCGGGTCCTGACCTCGACTTTGATCCTCCGGTAGCCGGCCTTCTGATGCGCCGGCGGCTGGTAGGCGACGAGATAGTACGTCGTCATCGAGTCGAGCAGACGGCCGAGCCCTTTCGCCATGTCGTTGGTGTTGCTGACGATGGTGCCGCCGGTGTCGTCGGCGAGGTCCGCGGAACCGGCGGCCGCGTCCGACCATCCCAAGGGACCTTCGTCCGCGCCGCGGCTTAGCGCCGTGCCGTATTCCACTCCCTGATAGCGGCTCATCCCCTGAAGGCCGCGGGCATCGAGAAAATGGATCGGCGCGTTGACGCGGAGCGAGCGCGTGACGACCTCCACATACTTCCCGTCGTCCGGATCGGCCGCGAAGCCGCTCGAGATCACGATCAGACCATGACGTCCCGGTCGTCCGGCGAGCCAATCGAGGCTACGGAGAGCGACCTCGTACATGTCGTTTCGGCGGGCCCGTGCGTCGTGCGCCAGCACGTTGGCGCGTTCGCGGACGAACATGTTGGCCTGATCCCCGTTCAGCTCCGGATTGAGCGCCATGAATCGGCCGGTGACCCGTGCAAGCGCCGGCAAGTCGCCGCGGGCGATCGCCAGCGCCTCGGCGTCGGCCATCGGAAAGTTCGACGCTTCGTCGAAGCGCTGGCCCGCGATTCGATCGACGGCGGCGGTCAGCGCCGCCGACCCGCCCGGCAGCGTTTCGGCCAGCTGCACCTTCGACGCCGGCGCCACCAGCATCAGGGTGCCGCCGCGTGCGCCGACGGTCGTGAGCAAGCCTTTGAGGGCTGGACGCAACCGCGCCGCCTGTGCCTGCGACAAGTGGCCATCGTCCACCAGCAGCACGGTGACCGCTCCGGGCGGCGACGGGATTGCGCGTGGTGGCGTTGTGGACGCGGCGTTACCGTCGGCCGATGCGGCTGGAGGATTGCCGCCAAAGGCCTCGAACGTCACGATCGGACACTCCACGCCGTCTTCCTTCAACACGAAGTCTCTGGCCGAAAGGCCTCGCACCGGACGACCGGCCGAATCGTTGACGACGAAATCCACGAGTACGAGCTCGGTGCCGGCGGAAAAAGTCGGAGGTTTCGGGATGTCCTGCGCGGCGGTGGGCGCAATCGGCGGCTGAATCTCGACGCTGGTGCCGATCGCGCGCAGATCGACGTCGCTTGCCGCCGGCTCGAGAAGCGGCGAGGCCGCGGGCGAGGTCGCGGCTGCCCGTTCGGCAGCGGTCGGCTCCGCCGTCGCGAGCCGCTCGTCCGCTCGTACCTGGAACTGACGGATCTTGCCGTAGATCGCGTTCCCTTCGATGATGGCGCCGTCACGGCGTCCCTCGTAGCGCTCGCGCATCTCGGCGGGAACGAGCAGCCCGACGCCTTGATCCCGCTGGTAGCTGACGTCGATGGTGGCGCGGACCGCCGGGTCGTCGGTGACGAGCTCGGTCATCAGCACCCGGCCCGTCTCCGGATCGGTCCAGAATCGACCGTGCGCCGGCAGGTCCGCGCCGACCGTCGTGCGGATCATGGTCGGACGCTCGACTTCCTCGTATTCGATCACCCATGCGTCCGCCGGCACGGCGAAGCTGGCGGCGTCGGCGCCGCGCGGCGCGCCGATGCTGCGCGGGATCGCAGGGCCACGTCTGGCGCCACGCGCGAAGCGGAATCGCGACTGGTTCGGCGGCAGCAGAAAGAGGAGCGGCAGCGTCGGCGTGTTGATCGTGCGTTCGATGTTGCCGATGTTGTAGCGGGCGCTCTCGCGATTGATCCGCTCGATCTGGATCTCGGCCGAGGCATTCGGATCGAGGAACAACGCAGTCAGCCGGTTCTGCCGGTCGCGGACCGGTGTCCCGTTGACCGCGAACACGTCACGAAACGCGACGTAGCGATTGGTGCCTGCCGGCTGAACCAGCAGCAGATCCGAGAGCAGCTCACGATGTGCATCGGCGGCGAATCGCCCGGGCGCGAGGTTGATGTGCGTGATGTCCTGCACATAACGCTCTTCGGCGACGATGTTCGAGAGCTGACGCTGGAAGGTTGCCGCGTAGCCACCCACGCGCTCCATCACCGTCGCGAGCGACGGTTCCTGGGCGTGAAAAGGACTCGACATCACCGCTATCGTCAGCGTCATCAGTCCCATGACGCGAGCGTGCCTCATCGGTGTCTCCCGGATATCCTAACCCCGCCGGAGCATCGCCGCTCACAGGAACCGTTGTCGTCTAGAATCCCGTGATGGCACCAGCTCGGAGAGTGGGTCGAGCGGCGCGCGTGGCCGGCGATTCCGACGTTCGCGGGGCGCTCGATGCCCTCCGCCGCATCATTCAGGCCCTGCGCCTGGCCGCACCCGACGCCACGCGCCGTGGACGCCTGAGCAGCGCGCAGCTGTTCGCGCTGCAGCAGATTGCGGAGCATCCGGGCGCGTCGGTGAACGACGTCGCGGCGTTGACCTTCACGCACCAGAGTTCGGTTTCGGTGGTGATCCAACGGCTGGTCGCGCGCGGGCTGGTCGCGAAAGTCGTGGTCGACGAGGATCGACGACGCCAGCGGCTCGCCGTCACGGCACGTGGACGTCGCGCGCTGGCGGACACACCGGTGGCGGTGCAGGAGCGACTGATCGGCGCCATTACCGGTCTGCCGTTCGCAAAGCGCCGGGCGCTGGCTGACACACTGGCTACGGTGGCGCGCGCGGTCACTCCCAGGGACGCCGGTGCACATCCGCCGATGTTGCTCGAGGAAAGCAGCCGGCGTGCGCGGTCCGGTTCGCGATCCGTCCGTCGCGCGTGAATCAGTTCCCGCCGCCACCGAGCGGGCGATCCGGTCCGAAGCGGGTCGTCGAGTGCTCGATCATCGGCAACTCACTGCGACGATATTGACGGTTTCCTGCCACGAACGAACAAAATCGTAGATCCACTCGGGACAATTCGGTGGCTTTTCTCCTACATAAATGTTACACAGTCACCGTCATAAATTCGATTTCGGCTGCGGCGGCGTGATCGCCGGGAGGTTGATGTGGACATTCGTCGATTCTGGTCTGGGTTGCTGGCGACCTGCTTGCTCGTGTTCGGCGTCGCGGTTGGACTCTCCGCTCAATCATTCCAGGGCGGCGTACGCGGCGTCGTCAAGGATGCACAGGGTGTGATCCCCGGCGTGACCGTCACGCTGACCAACGAACAGAACAACACCACGCGCGAAACCGTGACCAACGGCGTGGGCGAGTATTCATTCCCGGCCGTCGATCCCTCGACCTATTCCATCAAAGCGGTGGTTCAGGGCTACAAGACGTTCGAGCGCAAGGGTGTCCGGGTCGGCACGCAGCAATTCGCCGCCATCGACATCGGTCTCGAACTCGGCGCCATCGAGGAAACCATCACCGTCACCGCTGAAGCGCCGCTGCTCGAAACCGCGAACGCCTCCACCGGCGACGTCCTCGATACCAAATCGCTCGAATCGATTCCGACCCCGGGCCGCAGCGTGTTCCTGATGGCCAACCTGCAGCCGACCGTGCAGTCGAGCGGCAACGCACACTGGAATCGGATGCAGGATCAGGTCGGCAACTCCGCGGTGTCGATGGGCGGCGGCGCCGTCCGCGCCAACCAGTTCCTCGTTGACGGCTTCCCGGTCACGGACCTGCAGAACCGCGCGTCGACCAACCCGACCATCGAAGCGATCCAGGACATGAAGGTCCAGGTCCACACCTACGATTCGGAAATGGGACGAACCGGCGGCGGCGTGATGAACATGACCGCGAAATCGGGCGCGAACGCGTTCCACGGGTCGGCCTACACGGTCTTCCGCCCCGAAGCGTTGGTCCAGGAATTGTTGATCCCGAAGCTGCAGGGGCAGCCGAACGTGCCGGAGTACTGGCGCAACGGCGGCGGTGGCGGCGGCGGTCCGATCGTCAAGAACAAGACGTTCTTCTGGATCGCTGGCGAGAAGTACGTCGACAACCAGCCGCAGCAGAGCACGTTCCTCGTGCCGACGGCGGCCGAGTTGGCTGGGAACTTCAACGGAGTGACGCGCAGCGGCTCCCAGGTCATCATCAAGGATCCGCTCACCGGCCAGCCGTTTCCCAATAATCAGATTCCCGCCAACCGGCTGAACCCGATCGGGCTCGCGCTTGCCAGTTACTTGCCGCCTGCCGACAGCCAGGTCGACAACGGCCAGTCGAATTTCAGCATGACCGACCTGCTGCCGAACAAGGCGTATCAAATCACCGGCAAAGTCGACCAGCACTTCAACGAGGCGGTCTCCCTCAGCGGATTCCTGTTGCGTCAGGTCACCCACGAGGCCAACTCGAACTACAACCCCGTGAACAAGTTCGTCGGCACCAGCTATCAGCTCGATCGCGTGATTAAGACGTTCGTGGTCAACAATACGTACATCCTGAACTCATCGACGGTCCTCACGCTGCGCGGCGGCTACAACCACTTCGACGACAACTACAACCTGCCGTATCCGTTCGACGCGACCGCGCTCTTCAAGAACCCGGCGCTGACCAGCGCCATGTCCGACACCGACCGATTTCCGTCGATGGCGATCACCGGCTACAAGAGCACGGGCTTCAACAGCCGTCAGGCCAACGGCTACTACCAGTACGGCGCGAACGGCACGTTGAGCAAGCTCGCCGGCTCGCACAGCTTCAAGGCTGGCGGCGACTACCGGACGCTCGGCACCACATCGCTCAACTACGGCGCTTCCACCGGCACCTACAACTTCACGGGCGGCTTCAGCGGAAACGCCCTCGCCGATCTCCTGCTCGGGTATCCGCAGGGGACAAGCAACGTACCGTTGAACACCCAGCTCGACGGCTTCGTCCGCTACTTCTCCGGTTACGTGCAGGACGATTGGCGAGTCTCCAACAAGCTGACGTTTACCTATGGCCTTCGCCTCGAACACGAGACCGGCTTGATGGAACGCAACAACCAGTTCAGCGTGAACTTCGATCAGACGGCGACCAACCCGCTCAACAGCTCGGTGAACGTGCTCGACCCGGTTACGGGTCAGCGCCGCCCGATCCTCGGCGGCCTCGTATTCGCCGGTGTAAATGGCGCGCCGACCCAACAGGGCAATCAGCCCGCCCTCAAGGCCGCGCCTCGCGCCGGTCTCGTCTACAGCCTGGACGACAAGACCGTCATCCGCGGCGGCTGGGGCCTGTACTACTCGCCCTGGAACTACCCGGCAGGTGGCACCAACGCATGGGGCCAGATCGGTTATTCAGCGACCACGCTCTCGCCCCAGGTGTCGTCGGGCGCGCCCACCGTCTCGCTGAGCAATCCATTTCCCGCGGGCCTCGTTCAGCCGAGCGGTAATACCCTGGGACTCCTGACCGGCACTGGCGGGGACATCTATTTCGTCGATCCCAATCGCGGCGCGCCGCGGGTCCAGCAATACTCGGTGGACTTCCAACGTGAGCTGGGCGGCGGCATGAGTCTCAGCCTCGGCTACACCGGCCTGACCGGCAGCAACTTGAGCTGGGCGGGATCGAACGCCGGATCGACGGCCGGCTACATCAACATCAACCAGCTCGATCCGAAGTACCAGAGTCTCCCGGCGGACTACACCCTCAAGAACGTCCCGAATCCGTTCTTCGGTGTCGCGTCGGCGGGCCAGTTCGCCAGCCAGGCCAACATCACCCAGGGCCAGCTGCTGCGGCCGTTCCCTGAGTTCGGCAACGTCTACATGGAGATGTCCACCGGGGCCCATTCGCAGTACAACGCCGGTATCTTCCAGCTGCGGAAGCGGGTGACCGGCGTCTGGGGCGGCCAGTTCAGCTACACCTACAGCCGTCTGAACGACAATCAGTGGGGCGAGGCTAACTACTATTCGAGCAACCCGGGCATCCAGAACAACTACGAGATGATCCCAGGCTCGCCGTACTACAACCCGAACGCCGAGTACGGCCGCAGCCTGCTCGATTCGCCGCACAAGATCGTCATCGCTCCGACCTTCATGCTGCCGTTCGGCAACGGTCACAAGTACCTCGCCGACAACAAGGTCGCAGACTGGATCCTCGGCGGCTGGTCGATCACGCCGGTGGCGACCTTCCAGAGCGGCTTCCCGATCGGCGTCACGCAGCTGGTCTCGACGACGAACAATTTCCTGTTCGGCGGCACGCCGCGTCCGAATCTGGTCCCGGGCCAGGACATCCTCACCGCCGGCAACATCACCGATCGGATCACGGCGAAGGTGAGCGATAACCTCTACTTCAACCCCGCCGCATTCTCGACTCCGGCCGTGAACGTGTTCGGCAACGCACCGCGGACGCTGCCTGGCGTGCTCTCACCGTGGCGCAACAACGTCGACCTGTCGGTCAGCAAGAACGTCAGGACCGGCGGTTCGACTTCCGCGACCGTACGCCTCGAAGTCCTCAACATGTTCAACATCGTCCAGTGGGCGGCGCCGGCGAGCTCGGTGTTCGGCAACTCGGCATTTGGCCAGATTAACAATCAGGCCAATAACATGCGGATGATCCAGTTCACGCTTCGCTTCGCGTTCTGATCCCCGCCAGCCGCTGACCAGGAGCGGGGCACGATCCGCTGGACGTGCCCCGCTTCGACTACCGCAGTTGTTGATTCCTCGCAGGAGTGCTTCCTCGGTACCTTGGCCTTGGTTCCCGGTCGGTACCGAGTCCGCGGCCCGCACTCCTCGTCTCCCCGCTACGTGCATTCCCGACCGCGGGCCTTGAAACAGCGGCCAGGTAGGGCGCGGTTCGGAGCCGCTCGGCCCCGCCGTCCGGCGGTTCGTGCAAGAGCCGAATCGAATCCGGCCGATCGCGGACTTCGATCCACACCTGGCCGCGAACGGGATCGGCATCGGCCGCGGCAAGATCGCGGACCTGGTCGGCGGTCAGCGATCGACACACCGTTCGCCGTTCATGATTCGCATCCACGGCCGCCAGCTCGTAACGGGTCTCGTCATCGTCGATGATGATCACGTCGCCTGGGGGCACGAAGCCCTTCTGAAGATCAGCGAGCGCCAGTTCCGCCGATCGATAGTGACCACGCCAGTCGCTGATGGTGCCGTTCGCGCGTCGAAGGATCTGCCATCCGGCGGGATGCCGTGCGATCCATGCTCGGCAGCGGGGCGGCAGACCCTCCACCTCGTATTGCATGGGCTGCAGCCCCCGGCCGGTCTGGGTCAGACTCGTCGCCAGCAGCGTCAGCGGCGGATCGCTGACGACCCCGGCCTCGACCTCGATCGGTTGAGGAGCCAGGGGCGCCCGTCGATTCGACGCCGGCGTAATTCCCGGACGCGTCGCCACCTGCTCATCATAGAGATAAATGGGAATCAATGTAATGACCGGTTCTGCCAGTCGGGCGGATCGAATGTGCTACGATCGATATCAATGGGAGCCAATGTAAATGGTGATGGCGCCCCGGCGGCGGGACGGTCCGATGCCGCGCTGGCCGGAGCGGTGCCGGTGGCGCCATCGCTGACGATCCCGCCCGACGCGGCGCGCCTGCGGCGGCCGGCGCGGCCGCTCGATCGCCGCGTGCTGCTGCTGGGGGTGCTGGCGATCGTGGTCGGGGCGCTCGCCGGCGTGATCGCCGAAGGCCTGAGCCTGCTGATCGCGGTGGTGACCAACCTCTCGTTCTACGGCCGTCTGTCGTCGGCTCCTGCGTCGCCGGCGCTGAACCATCTCGGCATCTTCGTGCTGATTCCCCCGGTTCTCGGCGGGCTCATCGTCGGGGTGATGGCCCGATTCGGGTCGAATGCCATTCGCGGTCACGGCATCCCCGAAGCGATGGAGCAGATCGTTCTCAATCAGAGCCGGATTCCGGCGCGGGTGGCCTGGCTCAAGCCGCTGTCGGCGGCCATTGCCATCGGCACCGGTGGACCGTTCGGCGCCGAAGGTCCGATCATCGCCACCGGCGGAGCGGTCGGGTCGTTGATTGGACAGGGCGTCGCGATTACCGCGATCGAAAGGCGGACGCTGCTGGCCGCCGGTGCTGCGGCCGGCATGGCGGCCACGTTTGGATCGCCGGTAGCCGCGGTCCTGCTGGCGCTGGAGCTGTTGCTGTTCGAACTTCGCGCCAGGTCGATCATCCCGGTGGCGCTGGCGGCTACGGTCGCCACCGCTGTTCGCTGGGGCTTTCGCGGATCCGCTCCGGTGTTTCCGATGCCGAACCTGACCCAGCCGGGCGGATTCGCGATCGCCGGCTACATCCTCCTCGGCGCGCTCGCCGGCGTTCTGGCCGTAGGCGTGACACGTCTTCTCTACGCGGTCGAGGACGGATTCGAGCATCTGCCGATTTCATGGATGTGGTGGCCGGCCCTCGCCGGGATTGTCGTCGGCCTGGTGGGATGGATCAGTCCACGTACGCTGGGCGTCGGTTACGACAACATCACCGCAATCTTGTCGGGATCGATGCCGTGGCGGGTGTTGCTGGCGCTCGGGGTGTGGAAGTTCGTGTCCTGGGTCGTGGCGCTGGCGAGCGGCACATCGGGCGGAACGCTGGCGCCGCTCTTTACCATCGGCGGTGTGTTCGGCGCCTTGTTCGGCGTCGCGGCCTCGTATCTGTTCCCGACCGCTGGATTCGATCCCCGCATCGCGGCGCTGGTTGGCATGGCCGCGCTGTTTGGCGGCGCGTCCCACACGTTGCTGACCTGGGTGGTCTTCGCATTCGAAACGACTCGCCAGCCGCTCGGCCTGCTGCCGCTTCTTGGCGGCACCGCAGCCGCTTATCTCATTTCCGGGCTGGCCATGCGCGACTCGATCATGACGGAGAAGATTTCCCGGCGCGGTGTGCCGCTGTCGATGGGACCTGAGGTCGATTTTCTCCACATGCAGCTGGTACGGCGCTGGGCGACATCGCCGGTGGTGACGATCGCCGGCGACGAGTCCGTCAAGGACGCGAGAGCCGCCCTGGTCGCCGCCGCGAACACCCACCAGGGTTTCCCGGTCATCGATACCGACGGTCTGCTCGTCGGAGTGGTGACACGGAGGGAACTCCTGGCCGCCGATCTCGACGACAACCGCCCGGTCTGCAGCCTGCTGACACGTGGAGCGATTGTCGCGTTCGACGATGCGACACTGCGGGACGCGGCCGACGTGATGGTCCGTCATCACATTGGCCGGCTTCCGGTGGTGAAGAGAGACGCGCCGCGACAGGTCGTGGCCATCATCACTCGCAGCGATCTGCTGATGGCTCATGCGTCGAGACTGGACGACCTGCACCACCGCGACGAGTCTCGATTTCCGGCGTTGCCACAGTCCTGGCGCCGCCGCAGCATCGACCCTCCCTCCGTTCCCGGCACCACCTAGCCGTTGTACCGCCTGAAGCGGACCTGCCACGATCGACGCAGAGACCGCTGAGACCGCAGAGCGGTCTTTGTCTCAACGTGAATTCTCTGTGCGCTCTGCGTTGACACGTCGTGCTCGCCGGTTCGGGTATGCTTACGCGGCGCTCGTCAACCGGCGGCGCCGAATCGAGGACACGTGGCAACTTCAACCGGATTGTCGCTCGGCGCCTACTCGCTGGCCACAGGGGTGGCGGCGGTGCGCCGGCTCAAGGCGCTCCATGGCGTGTATGGTCCGACGGGCCGACGCGTGTTGCAGCAGGCCGGAATGATGCCAGGCATGCGCGTCGCCGACTTCGGCTGCGGCGTCGGCGCGGTGACCCGGATGCTCGCGGAAATGACCGGTCCAACCGGATCTGTCACCGGCGTGGACGTCAGCGGTCCGCAACTCGCGGAGGCGCAGCGGCATTGCGCCGAAGGCGGCCACGAGAACGTGACCTTTGTCGAAGCGAGTGCGATCGACACCAGACTGCCGCGGAATTCCTTCGACGTCGTCTACTGCCGCTTTCTGCTCCTCCACCTGACCAATCCGATGGCCTGCCTGAAAGAAATGCGCGCCGTCCTCAAGCCGGGCGGTCTGCTCGTCGTCGAAGACGGCGATCTGACGGCTGCCGGCAGCATGCCGCCGAGCGCACTGGGCGCGTTCGCCGATCTGTTTGCCCGCCTCGGCCCGACGCGCGGGCTCGACTACGCGATGTCACGCAACCTCTATCACCTGGTGCAGGCCGCCGGATTTCCCGTGGTCGACATGGAAATTCACCAGCCGGCGATCGCGCGTGGCGAGGCGAGATTCCTCTTGAAATGGTCGATCGACGAGGCCGGTCCCGGCTGCGTTGATGCGGGACTGGTCACCGCGGATGAACTGACTCAGATCCTTCGCGACATGCAGCGCGACAGCGAAGACGAGCGCATCCTGGTGCTGGCGCCGCCGATGTCGCTGGCGTGGGCGCGCAAGCCGCAGTAAGCGAGAACAAGATGCCGCTTTCCAGGGCCGCGGGTCCACGTTGAAAGTGATCCTGCTCGGAAATCGACGTCGCCGCGAAATGACACATCAAGGTCTGGACCGCTGATACAAATACGACGTCACCAGCAACGTCACGCCGAGGCCGATCACGATCAGGACGCGGTAGATGCGATCGAGTTCGGCAAGATCGACCGCGAACACCTTCACGATCGTCACGACGAATACCGTCATCATCGGCGTGAGATCGACCACGATGTCGCGGCGCATGACGCGATAGCGGATGCGATCAGCGAAAATGGGCCGAACTGATAGCTGGGACGAAGGGATCAAGCGATGGCAGCTCGGTCTATGACTACGACGTGTGAACGCAGAGCACGCAGAGTTCGCAGAGTTCAAGAAAAGATCCTCAGCGCTCTCCGCGGTCTCTGCCTTGATCGTGGCTGGTCGCGATGACGCTCCTGCACGCGACGACGCCACTGCTCGACGTCGCGTACGAGTCGGGCGGACCCGCCGACGGCTGGCCGGTGCTCTTGCTCCACGGATGGCCCGACGATGTCCGAACCTATGATGGAGTGGCACCGCGACTGCACGAGGCAGGGTTTCGAACGATCGCGCCATGGTTGCGCGGATTTGGGGCGACGAAGTTTCGCTCGCCCGAGACGATGCGCTCCGGTCAGATCGCCGGGATGGCGCAGGACGCGCTCGACCTCGCCGACGCTCTCGGCATCGAGCGCTTCGCCATCGTCGGTCACGACTGGGGCGCGCGGATTGCGTATCTGCTGGCGTCAACAACACCCTCCCGCGTCACGCAGATGGCCGCGCTGTCGCTCGGCTGGACGCCTGGCGAACTCGCGACGCCCTCGTTCGAGCAGGCGAGCCGCTTCTGGTATCAGTGGTTCATGGCGACCGGGCGCGGCGCCGCTGCCGTGCGGGAAGACGGCCGGGCGTTCGCGCGGTTCATGTGGGATTCCTGGGGACCGAGTGGCTGGTTCGACGAAGCGACGTTCGAGCGGACCGCTCATGCGTTCGACAACCCTGATTGGGCGACGGTCACGCTGCACTCGTACCGTGTTCGGTGGGGCCAGGCGGACCCGGATCCTCGATACGACGATCTGGAACGGCGATCGAAGGCGGCCAGAACGATCGGGGTCCCGACGCTCGTCATCCATGGCACGGACGATCGGTGTGTCCTCGTTGAATCGTCCGCCGACAAAGACCGGCACTTCACCCGCTCGTACCGTCGTGAATTGCTCGAGGGTGTCGGTCACTTTCCGACGCGCGAAGCGCCGCAGGCGGTGGCGTCACTGCTGACCGCGTTCCTCCAGTCCACGAGCCGCTGACGCTGTCCCTCTCACTCGGCGACAACTCAAGGCACAATGAGGCGGTGGGAGCCCCGTCGTTGTTCAACCGCCGTCTCCTGATTTTTTCCGGCAAGGGCGGCGTCGGCAAGTCGACTGTGACCGCGGCCGTGGCAGTGGCCGCGGCTCGCCAGGGCAAGCGTGTCCTGATCGTCGAAATCGGCGAGCACGAACGAATTTCTCAGATCTTCGGTGCGCCGATCGTCGGCTACGCCGGAGCGCCGGTCTATCGTCCGCGTCAGTCCGGAGCCCCACCAATCGCCGCGATGTGTCTGACCGCACGCGAGGCCCTGCGCGAATACGCGATGCGCTCGGTCAAGTTCAAGATGATCTACGAGGCGGTCTTCGACAATCCGGTGGTGCGTTACTTCACCGCCGCCGCACCCGGGCTCGACGAGCTGAACCTGCTCGGCAAGATCGAGAGCCTGCACCGTGAGGTGATCGCGCCGGTGCCGAAGGCAAGGTTCGATCTGATGCTGCTCGATGCGCCCGCTACCGGTCATGCGCTGGCTTTTTTCAAGGCGCCGCAGATGGCCATGCGCATGGCGCCGGCCGGACCGATCTTCACGATGCTCGAACGCATGTGGAAGCTGCTCGCTGATCCATCGCGGACCGCCCTGAACATCGTCTCGCTGGCGGAGGAGATGCCGGTCAACGAATCGATCGAGCTGGACCGCGCCGCATCCGATCTCGGCATCCCGCGTGGGGCGCTCATCGTCAACGGCCTGTATCCGGACCTGTTTTCCGAGGGCGAGGCCGCCCTCGATGCCGTGCCGGCGTCGACAAGCCTCACGCGCAGCATGGTCGCTGTTGCGCGCTCCACTCATTCCCGTCGAACGGAGCAGAACCTGATGATCGCCCGCCTCGATGCGGCGCTGCCGGAGCGACGCGTCGTGCTGCCGCTCCTTGCCACCCCGCGTATCGGCCCGAATGACATCGAAACCCTGGCCGACCATCTCGGCGTCCTCTGAGCTCGATGTCAGACACCGCGGCCGCCAGCCTCGACGATCTCGTCCGGACCCAGGAGGTCATCGTGTGTGTCGGCAGCGGCGGTGTCGGCAAGACGACCGTGGCGGCATCGATCGCGATGCGCGCCGCGCAAGTCGGAAAGACAGCCTGCGTGCTGACGATCGATCCAGCTCGCCGGCTGGCGAACGCGATGGGCCTGAGCGAACTCGGCAACACTCCCGCGCGGGTCGACGACTCACGGTTCGATGCGTCAGGCGTGCCGCGACCGGCCGGCAGGCTGTTCGCGATGATGCTCGATACCAAGGACACATGGGACGATCTCGTCCACCGCTTCGCGTCGGGTCCCGATCAGGCCAGGCGCATTCTCGCCAACAAGTACTACCAGCAGATTTCGTCAGCGATCGCCGGCTCGCAGGAGTTCATGGCGATGGAGAAGCTCTACGAGCTGCACGAGTCGAAGGCGTACGACCTGCTCGTGCTCGACACGCCGCCGACGCGTCACGCGCTCGATTTTCTGGACGCGCCGCAGAAGATGATCGGCTTCATGGACGACAGCCTGCTGAAGTTCCTGACCAGTCCGTCGCGGGTCGGCAAATTCGGCCTCGGGATGCTGACCAGCTCGTCGGCGATGATGTTCGCGGTGCTGCAAAGGATGACCGGCTTCGAGGTGCTGAAAGACATCTCGGATTACGTGAACAGCTTTTCGGGCATGCACGCCGGCTTCCGCGAGCGCGCAAGAAAGGTCGAGGAACAGTTGCGGTCGTCGCGATCGAGCTTCGCGCTGGTCGCCAGTCCGAACGCCGAGACCATCGACGAGGCGATTTTTTTCTATCGGAAGCTGCAGATCGCCGCGATGCCGTTTGGCGGCTTTGTCCTCAACCGTGTGCAGGAGAGCGCGATCACGACACCCGAGGCGGCGGAGGAATGGATCAGGGTCCGACGGGATCCTTCGCTACTCGGCGGCGAGCCTGGCCTCGCGGTCCGCCTGATCGAGAACTTTGCCGGTTACGAGCTGCGGGCCGCCGCGCACGCCGCCAATCTTGCCGTCCTCCGCGACCGCTGTCCGGGTCCCCATTTCTGGCACACCGTGCCGGCGTTCGATACCGACGTCCACGATTTGAGCGGTCTGGCGCGCGTGAACAGCCGGTTGTTCGGCGGCTGACAGGCGTACCTCGGCGACTTCGAGACATTTTCGTCGCTCGACTGATTGACACCGCCGACAGCAAACAGCTATAAGCAGCGCCTTGTCGCTTTGCGGAGGTTCGATGCCTTTCCCCGAACGATTTCGATCGCTGCTCCGCGGCGTCCTGTTCAGCGTGGCGCTCGCCGGCATGCTCGCGATCACTTCCGCGACGTTTCGTGCACAGGCGCCTGGGTCGGCTGAGTCGAAGCTGCGTTTCGACGTGTCGTTCGTGCCGCAGGTGCACGATGGTCCTGTGACCGGACGCGCGTTCGTGATGGTGACCCGCAATATCGACAAGGTGCCAGAGCCGCGTCTGCAGATCGGGCGCACCGGCGTCCCGTTCTTTGGCAAGGATGTCGAGCGCCTCCAACCAGAGAAGATCGTCAGCCTGGACGGCGGCGATCTCGGTACGCCGATAGAGAGCATCAACGACATCCCGGCCGGCGACTACTACGTGCAGGCCGTCGTGACGGTCTACACCGAGTTCCACCGTGCCGACGGTCACGTTGTCTGGATGCACGACGACCAGTGGGAAGGGCAGCGGTGGAGCCGCTCGCCAGGAACGTTGTACAGCTCGGTCGAGAAGGTCCACATCGATCCAGGGGCCGGCGGCGTCATCAAACTGGTGGCGACGCAGCGGATACCGCCGGTCGAGGTCCCGCCCGACACGAAATACGTCAAGCGCTTCAAGTTCCAGAGCCCGATGCTCACGAAGTTCTGGGGGCGTCCGATCTATCTGGGCGCGGTCGTGCTGCTGCCGCGCGACTACGACCGGGAAACCATCAGCTATCCCGTCAACTACGGCCAGGGTCACTTTTCGCTGGCGGCGCCGTACGGCTTCGACGAGGAGAACGAGTTTTCGAAGGCGTGGCTGGGCGACGGCTTCCCGAGGATGATCGCGGTCACGCTGCAGCACCCGACGCCGTACTTCGACGACTCGTACGCCGTGAACTCCGTCAATAACGGGCCCTACGGCGACGCGATCATGCAGGAACTGATTCCCGAGATCGAAAAACGGTTCCGGGTGATTCACGAACCGTACGCGCGGATCCTGTCGGGCGGTTCGACCGGCGGCTGGGAGGCCGCCGCGCTGCAGATCTTCCACCCGGATTTCTTCGGCGGCGCCTGGGCGTATTGCCCGGACTCGGTCACGTTCATGGACGTCGAAGGCGTCAACATCTACGAGGATGAGAACGCGTTCTACAAGATCTACGACTGGCGCAAGGTGCCGACCGCGAACAGCCGCATGGTCAACGGTCAGCTGGTGATGACGTCACAGCAGCGCAACTACTTCGAGCTGACCAACGGCACGCACGGCCGCTCCGGCGAACAGATCGACATCTGGTCGGCCGTATTCGGCCCGATCGGTGCAGACGGATACTTCGAGCCGCTGTTCGACAAGAAGACCGGCGTCATCAACAAGCAGGTCGCCACCTACTGGAAAGAGCATTACGACCTGCTCTACTACCTCCAGAAAAACTGGGCGACAGTTGGACCGAAGCTGGTGGACAAGCTCTACTTCTACACCGGCGACATGGACACCTACTACCTGAACAACTCGACGAAGGAGCTGGAGAAGTGGATGAAGACCACCACCAACCCGCACTACGAAGGGTTCTTCATGTACGGCAACAACAAGCCGCATTGCTGGACCGGACCGGTGTCCTCAGCGGAACGCCTGAAAGAGATCGCGCAGTTCATCCAGCGCAAACGCCCCGAAGGCGCCAACACGGCCTGGTGGAACTACTGATGGACAGACGGACACTGCTCAAGACAGGTGGAATGGCGCTGGTTGGCCTCGGCGCCGGCGCATGCCGCACGTCCACCGGCACAAAGCCGGCGAACGCCACGAAGCCGTCGCACCAGCCGCTCAATCTCGCGGTGCCCGACGTGTCGTTCGAACGGATCATCCGGACGACGGTCGGTTTGCGTCCGCATCGGGACGGCGGCTTCGTGCTCAAGGCGGAGAAGTTTGGCGCGAAGACCGTAGTTCACAACTACGGCCACGGCGGGGCGGGAATGTCGCTCGCCTGGGGGCTCGGCGTGGCGGTGGCCGACCTGGTGCGCGACAGTGGCGAGCGTCGCGTCGCCGTCCTTGGCGCAGGCTCCCCCGGCGTCACGGCCGCACGTCAGCTGCAGCGTCGCGGCTACGAGGTCACGATCTACGCAGCCACGGTTCCACCCGACACGACGTCGAACATGTCGTTGGCCGGGTTCACGCCGACCACCGTGCTCATCAACAACGAGCGGCGAACGCCGGAATGGGACGCGCAGTTCGTGAAGGCGGCGGAGATTTCCTATCGCCAGCTGCAACTGATGGTAGGCCAGGACTATGGCGTGTACTGGATCGACAACTACAACGCCACCGACGATCCGAATCGACGCGGCGGCGTGGGCGGCGAAAGCGATCTCGTGCCGGAGTACCTGCGAACCGGGCGCGACCGCGAAGTCTACGGTCCTGGAGAGCACCCGTTTTCGACCAAGTACGCGGTGAAGTCGTCGGCGCTGGCGATCGATCCCAACAAATACATGGACGCCATCGTCCGTGACTTCATGTTGTTTGGCGGCAAGATCGTGATCCGCAAGTTCGACGCGCCCAACGATCTGATGAGCCTGACCGAATCCGTGATTGTCAACTGTACGGGATTGGGCTCGGCGACGTTGTTCGGCGACACGGAACTGGTGCCGATCAAGGGGCAGTTGACGCTGATGATTCCGCAACACGACGTCAACTACCGGTGTAACGCGCGCGTTCCAGGAGGGGAGACCGGTGCGCAGATGAACCCGCGCAGCGATGGCATCGTGATCGGCAACCTTCAGGATCGCGGGAATTATTCACTCGAACCAGATCCGGCTGTGATCAAGCGGAACGTGCAAGCGGCGATCGATTTCTTCGCGCTGATGCGGCCGGCCAAACCCGGCATCCGGCTGACCCGGTCTGAGCCGCCGCGCGGTGTCCCCGGCGTTGAGAGCTTCTTCAACTCGGACGAGTGAGATGCGCTACTTCTGGAACCGCCATGCCTGATTGTCGGCGCCGCTGCAGTCCCACTGCTGGATGTTGGCGCCGTCGCGCGGATTCTTGTCCTGCACGTCGAGGCACTTTCGGGTGGCGATGTTAATCACTTCGTAGAAGTCGCCGTGCTTCTCGAGGCGCCACCGCTGCGTCGGAGCGCCGTTCCACTGATACTGCTCGACGTTGGCGCCGTTTCGAGGATTGCCGTCGGCGACTTCGAGCGCCTTGCCGCTGCCGACGCTGATGATGCCGTATTCGCCGCGGCCGACCTCGATGAGTTCCCAGCGTTGATTCGGCTCGCCGCCGTAGCCCCACTGCTGGACGTTGGCGCCGTTTCTGGTGCTTCGATCCTGAACGTCGAGTCCTTTGTTGCTCATGCGGTTGACGATGCCGCCGCTGAAGAACACATTGCCTTGTGGACGTGCATAGCCACCGCCGTAGCCGCCACCCGGTCTCGGCGGCGGTGGCGGGGGCGGCGCCGGCACACCTCCACCGTCACTCCACTTGTAGTCCAGCCGTGTGACGTTGCCGCTGCGCATGCCGAACACGCAGTCAAACGTGAAGCGCTGTCCGCGGTCGCTCTGATCGCGCGAGTAACGCCCGCCGCCGCGGACGCCGATCTCCGAGTCCGAGATCCGGCGTACGTCGGCATCTCGTTGATCGACGACGGCTTCCGGTTGCCGGCCGCCGAACTCGCGGCTCATCCGGTTTTGCAGTTCCTGCGAGCAACGGGTCAGCGCCGCTTGCTCGGGATCGCGTTGGGCCGAAACAGGACGTGTCCCCACCTGAAGAAAGGCGGCCATGGTGCACGCCAGGGCGGAGGCCTTCAGGACGGGTCGCAAAGCAGCAAAGCGCATGCTCATCATTATCGGTCAATTGCGCGGTCGCCATAGGAGGCGGCACGGACGGTCCGGCGCACGGTGGAACGTGCGCCGGATCTTCAGGCTATAGGGCTTGCGTCAGAAGCGGAGCACGAGACCGGCGGAACCGCGCCAGAAATCGAGCGTGCCCTGGCCGAGCACGATCCCGATCGCGGTGTTCGAATCCGCCACCGAGAATTGACGGAAATAACGCAGGTCGCCGCGGATGCCGACGTGATCGGCGAAGTAGATGTTGGCGCCGCCGCCGAGATCGAAGCCGACGCTGTTTCGATCAGGTTCGAGGATCGCGATGGATTGCTGGACGTTGGTTCGCAGCAGCCCGATCCCGGCGACGACATAGGGTCGGAACCCGCCGCCCTTCTGGCCACCCATCGGAATCCCGATGATCACGTTACCCATCGCCGTGAAAACGTTGGTCTGTCCCAATGCCGCGCCGGCCGCGACGAATTTCGGGGCATAACCGAAGTCGCCTTCGATGCCGAAGATGCCGCCCCCCATGAACCCGACCGACGCGCCGTAGGTCAACTTGGAATTGTCGCCGACCGAATTCGCCAGCGTGGTATTGGTCGCGCCCGCGAAGTTGACGCCGATCCACGGCGTCACGTAGCCGTCGGCTCGCGCCGGCGACGGTAGAAGTAAGAGTCCGGCCACAAGAATCAACGCGACCGACATCGGTTTCACACTGTCTTTTCGAATCACAACACACGCTCCTCAATCAGGCACACGGCACAGCTGGCGCGATCGCCACGCGCACACGACTAGTCAGCAAGGATCGCGCCGACGCGAGTCGTTCGGTTGAGTTGGAGGAGCTATTCGTGGAGCACGCGGTGCACGAACGCGACGGCGATGGATCCTTCGCCGACCGCTGACGCGACGCGTTTGATGTTGCCGCCGCGAGCGTCGCCGACGGCGAACACGCCGGGCAGACTGGTTTCGAGCAGGAAAGGCGCGCGGGCCAGCGGCCATTTCGCTCGCGCCAGATCCTCCGCCGTCAGATCTGGTCCGGTCTTGATGAACGCGTTCTCATCCAGCTCGACGCAGCCGTGGAGCCAGACGGTATTGGGGATCGCGCCGGTCATCAGGAACACGTGGCGAATCGGGTGGGTCTCGGTCTCGCCGGTGTTCTTGTTCCGCCAGGTCACGCGTTCGAGGTGATCGTCGCCTTCGAGGGCGGTGATCTCGGTGCAGACGTGGAGCTCGATGTTCGGACTCTCCTCGATCCGGCGAATCAGATACCGCGACATGCTGTCGGCGAGGCCTGCCGATCGCACGAAGATATGGACCTTCTTCGTGCTCTGCGAGAGATAGACCGCGGCCTGACCAGCGGAATTGCCGCCGCCGACGATGATGACTTCGTCGCCGCTGCACAGCTGCTCTTCGACTTTGGTGGCGCCGTAGTAGACGCCGACACCTTCGAACTGCGTGAGATTGTCGAGGTTGAGCCGGCGATACTGCGCGCCGGACGCGATGATCACGGTCCGCGCAGGAACGCGCGAGTTGCTATCGCCCTCGATTTCGACCGCGTACGGCTTGCGGGCGCACGCGAGTTGGGTCGCGCCCTTGGCGATCACGATCTGCGCGCCGAACTTCTGCGCCTGCGTGAAGGCGCGGCCTGCGAGCTCCTGGCCGGAGACGCCGTACGGGAAGCCGAGATAGTTCTCGATGTTCGAACTCGATCCAGCCTGGCCGCCGGGCGCGTTCGATTCGAACACCAGGACATCCAGGCCTTCCGATGCCCCGTAGACCGCTGCCGCCAGCCCTGCCGGTCCCGCGCCGATGACCACCATGTCCCGGACCTTGGTCTCGTCGATGTTGTCGTTGAAGCCGAGGCAGTTCGCGATTTCCTTGTTGGACGGATTCCGCAGCACGGTCTGGCCGCGGCAGATCACGACAGGGATGCAGGCGGGGTCGACGTGAAAATGATCCAGCAGCCCCTGCACGTCAGGATCGCGGTCGAGATCGACATAGACGAACGGATGGTTGTTACGAGTCAGGAATTCCTTGATCCGCAGCGTTGACGGCAGATGCATCGAGCCGATCACCATCACGTCGCCGAGCCTGCTGTTGACCAGTTCGACGCGGCGCAGGATGAAGGCCCGCATCAGGATCTCACTGAGGTCGTAGTCGGTCTGCACCAGCTTGATCAGCTCTTCGCGAGACACCTCGATCAGTTCACCGGCCGCGCTGGCCCGAATCTGAAGCATCGCCCGACGACCCGAGATCATGTTGACTTCGCCGCTGAAGTTGCCGGCCTGGCCGTGGACGACGACCACGGTATCGCCCTGCTCGGAGCGCCTGACCACTTCCACCTGAGCCGTCTTCATCACGAAGAAGGGGACGGTCGCCGAGCCCGCCTCGACCAGAATCTCACCCGGCTGCACGGTACGGATTCGGCCGTGCTTGGCGATGCGGTCCATCTGCGCGGGCGTCAGCGTGGGAAAGGCCGACTCGGTCGGTGTGATGGTGGTGACTCGTGTGGCAGGCGCGGCGTCTGGCATGACCCATTCTACTCAGGCTGTCTACCACCCAAATGGGTCCCGCCGTCGCTTCTGCGAATGCGGGATAATGCCGGACCGGCGCGGACCCGTGTGTGGTGGCGTGCGGAATCGACACGATCATGGCCACCTCGAGTCCACAGGCACGGCGGTTCGTCCAGCCTCTGGCGTCCGCTGCGGACGCCGACCTTCCGCAATCTCCTGCTCGCTGACGTCGCCTCGGACATCGGCACCTTCATGCAGAGCGTCGGCGCGGCGTGGATGATGGTCTCGCTTGGTGCCGGACCGCTGTATGTGGCGTCGATCCAGGCCGCCTCGTCGCTCCCGTTTTTCATCCTCGCCCTTCCCGCTGGGTCGGTTGGCGATATCGTCGATCGCCGGCGTCTCGTGCTGTGGACCGAGGCCTGGATGCTCTGTGTGGCGATCGTTCTGGCCGCCGCAACCATCGGCGGCGTGATGACGCCGTGGCTGTTGCTGGCGCTGACATTCGCACTGTCGGCCGGTGACGCGTTTGAAACGCCGACCTGGCGCGCGATTCTGCCTGAAGTGGTGCACAAGGACGATCTCGCGTCGGCGTCGGCACTGAACGGCATCGAATTCAACTTCGCCAGGGCGGTGGGTCCGGCGCTGGCCGGGGTCATCATCGCCACTGCCGGCATCGGCGCCGCGTTCGTCGTCAACGCGCTGTCGTTCATCGGCGTGATTATCGTCGTCGCCCGGTGGAAACGGCCGGCGCACACGCGGACGACTCCGCCCGAAACCGTGGCCGGCGCGACGGTCGCGGCCATCCGCTTCGTACGTTTCTCGCCTGGCATGCGCGGCGTGATGTTTCGTTCGGGTGCGGTGATGTTCTTTGCCAGCGCGCTCCTGGCGCTGCTGCCGTCGGTGGCGGGGCAGGTCAGTGAGGCGGCGACCGGCTACGGCGCGCTGCTTGGATGCTTCGGCGTGGGCGCCGTCCTGGGCGCCCTGCTGATGCAGCCGGCGCGCCTGCGCTGGTCCACGGAGACGGTGGCCTCGGGCGGGGTGGCGATCGTCGGCATCGCGACGATGGTGACCGGCCTCGTGCATTCGCTGGTCGGGCTCTGCCTGCTGATGCTGGTCGCGGGCGGCGCGTGGATCGTGTTCATCTCCCTCGCCAACGGCATGATTCAGTGTCTTGCGCCCGACTGGGTCCGGGCGCGCGTGCTCGCGGTCTTCATGCTGCTCTTTCAAGGAGGCCTCGCGGCCGGCAGCGTCGTGTGGGGCATGGTAGCGGTGCGCTTCGGAATTCAGGCAGCGCTCCTTTACGCTGGGCTGGGCACGATCGCCACCACGGCGCTTGGTCTCGTCGCCAAGCTGCCCGATACGTCGCCGGACGTCAGCCCCTGGATCCATTTGAAGATGCCGACGTTTGTCGCGGCGGGGCCGCCCGGACCCGCCGAGGGGCCGGTGCTCGTCGTCGTCGAGTACCGAGGTGGATGCCGGCGACGAAATGCCGTTCATCGAGGCGATGCACCGATACGGGCGCGTCCGCCGCCGCGACGGCGCGTCACGGTGGGGCGTTTACCGCGACCTCGAACACGCCAATCGCTTCGTGGAGACCTTCGTGGTCGGCTCGTGGGCAGAACATCTCCGCCAGCACGAGCGATCAACGCTCGCGGATCAGGAACTGGAACAGCGCCTTCGGGTCCACGTTCGCGGCGCGCCGAGCGTGCGGCATCTGGTCTACGCGACGCCGCGGCCGCATCATCCGCGCCACGGCTGACGCTTCGTCGCAACGACGTGGGGCGGGCCTTTCAGGCCCGCCTCGCACGCGACCCTGAAAGGGTCGCGCTACCTCTGTGTCGCAACGGCGCAAGGGAGCACGAAATGCCTGAAGTCAGCCCGCTCGATCGCGCCGCCGCCTTCTGCGACAAGTACGGCTTGTCGTGTCCGGTGCTGCTGGCGCCGATGGCCGGCGCGTCACTCCCTGGACTCTCGATTGCGGTGGCCAATGCCGGCGGCATGGGTGCGATGGGCGCCCTCAACGTGCCGCCTTCCGCGATACGTGCCTGGATAGAAGAGTTCAGGTCGCAGAGCAGCGGCCCGGTTCAAGTGAATTTGTGGATTCCGGATCCGCCGCCGCATCGCGATGCTGATGCGGAATCGCGGGTCCGTGCATTTCTCGAGTCCTGGGGACCTGCGGTGCCTGCCGCTGCAGCCGAGACGACGATGACCGGCTTCGACGCGCAATGCGAGACCTTGATCGAACTGGCGCCGACGGCGGTGTCGTCGATCATGGGCCTGTTCAGTTCCGCCGTGGTCCAGCAGCTGAAGGATCGAGGGATTGCGTGGTTCGCGACGGCGACGACACTCGGCGAAGCCCGACGAGCCCGTGACGCCGGCGCCGACGCGATCATCGCGCAGGGCTACGAAGCGGGCGGACATCGGGGCTCGTTCGAGTCGTCGGCCGCCGAGCGTCAAACCGTCGGGCTGTTCTCGCTGCTGCCCCGTCTCGTCGACCACATCGACTTGCCGATCCTGGCAGCCGGCGGAATCGGCGACGGCCGCGGGGTGGCGGCGGCGCTCACGCTTGGCGCCAGCGCTGCCGTCATCGGGACCGTGTTCCTGGCGTGTCCGGAAGCCGGGACGCATCCGGCCTGGGCGGCCGCGCTTGCCGACCTCGAGCCGGAAGAGACGACATTGACTCGCGCGTTCAGCGGACGGCTGGGCCGGAGCATCGCGACCGATTTCGTCAAGGCCTGGTCGCTGCCCGGTGCGCCGCGGCCCGCGCCGTATCCGATTCAGCGGGCGTTGACCGCCGCCATGAAGGAAGCCGGCGCGGCCGCCGGCGACTGCCATCGGATGCAGGTCTGGGCCGGTCAATCCGCCGCGATGGCAAAGCGAATTCCGGCCGCTGATCTGGTCAGGAGCATCTGGGATGCGGCGCAGCGGCTGCTGGGCCCGCGACGCTGAGACGATACCAATTTCGATTGGGCCGCAAACGCTGCGATGTCCGGATCAAGAATCCGTCATGTTCGAGTCTGAGATTGCGGCTCGCGGATTCGCCTTCGTTCATGCCGATGCGATGCGCCAGGCGCTCGAGCAGGCTGGAGCGCTGTCGGACTGGCCGGCCTTTGCCGCGAGCTGGAACGATCTTCCGCTGGACCAGTATCTGCCCGAAGATGCGCGCCTGCGGCGTCGCCGATTCGGGGTGTACGACGTCGCCCGCAACGGCGTGGCGCTGCGCGAGCCGCATCAACCGCATTTTCAACACCGCGCCTACAACCAGCTGTTCGGCGGGGTCGAGCGCTGGTTCGATCCGATCGTCGACGCGGCCGCAACCGGCGAGACGATGACCACGGTGCTGCGCTGCTGTGCGGCAACGTTCGGATCGCTGGCGACGTCGGTGCCACGATGGCATGTGGAGGTTCATCAGTTCCGCATCGAGGCGCGAGCGGATCGGGACGGCGAGCCGACCCCGGAGGGCGTCCACCGCGACGGCGTCGATTTCGTACTGGTGCTACTCATCAATCGCGACAACATCGTCAGCGGGGTGACGACCGCCTACGATCTCGGTGGCGTGCCGCTCGGCACGTTCACGTTGACCGAACCGCTCGATGCGGCCCTCGTGGACGACAACCGCGTCGCGCACGGCGTGACACCAGTGGCGCCTCTCGATCCAGCGAGGCCGGGATGTCGTGATGTGCTGGTGGTGACGTTTCGCCGCGGGGCCTGAAGCGGTCAGGCCTGGGTGGTGAGCGCCTGGAACGCGCGTTCGACCGCGTCGGCCCGAGCCTTGAAGTGTTCCTGCAGCTCGTTGCTCATGCCGGCGACCAGATCCGGCGAGAATTTGGATCGCGCCTCCTCGTAGGCCGCACGAATCGCGTCCGCGGTCGCCTCGCGTTGAATTCCGAGAACGGCGTAAGGGTCGAACACTGACTCCGCGAGCTCCGCCTCGCGCAGCTTGCGATCGCTGGCGGCGGCCGCGTCCTGCAGGCGCTGGGCTTCCTCGCGCTGGGCCTCGCCCTCGAGGCGAACCTGTTCCTCGTGCCGCCGTTGCGCGTCTTCCCGCTCAAAGGCTCGGCGTCTCGCCAGTTCCTCTTCCTGCTCGCGCTGCCGGCGCTGTTCGTCCTGTTGCGCCTGCTCCTGTTGCGCGCGCTGCACCGCTGCGTGACGCAGGGCATCAGCGGCGTCATGACGGCACTTGCTGCACAGGTCCCCGGACTCGACCGGCTGACCGCAGGTGCGGCATTTGTGCGATCGCCGCGGGGATTTCATGGCGAACCACGCGACGCCGCCGGCGGCCAGCAGGACCACGAGGGTGACGCCAATCATCATCGGCATCGAGCTCTTCGCCGAAGCGGGCGCTGACGCCGCCGGAACGCTCTCTGGCGAGGAGGTGTCCGTCGCTGCAGACGCCGCTGCCGCCGCCGCCGCAGCCGGCGGACTGGCAGGGCCACGCCGGTTGCGGAGTACCACCAGCTGATCGCTCAGGCACTTCACGTACGCCTCGCGATCGACGCTGGCTGGAACCTTGTTGCAGATCGTGTCGATGGTTCGGCGTTCGCCTGGGGAGAGGCGGCTCAGATTGCGGCCGAAGTCGCCGCGCAGCGAATCGAACTGGCCGCTGAGGCAGACGTCGTAAACGCTCGCGGCCTGCGTGCCGGCGGTCTGGGCGGCGGTGCAGCGGTATTCGGCAATCGCCTGTTCGATCGCGGTCGGAACCAGCGGTTCCTGCGTGGCCGCGGGCGGCGCGGCTTGCGATGCGATTCCAACGGCGAGCACCAGCCAGACCATGTGCAGGCGATGGTCGCTCGACGGGACGCTTCTGTCAATCGGGTGCGCGCTATTTCCTACGCAGACCAGGCTCGCGCATCGTGCGCTCGATCGCGTCGATCTCGATCGGCACCAACGAAGACAGGTTCTCGTACCCGGATTCTGTAATCAGGATCATGTCCTCGAGCCGGATGCCGATGTGCTCATCCGAAATCTGTAAGGCAGGTTCAATTGTGAACACCTGTCCGGGCTCGAGCGTCGGCGGCGGCGCCCCGACGTCGTGCACTTCCATGCCGACGGCGTGCCCGAGACTGCGCGCCGTGCTGGTTCGGTAACCGTTCACGAAGGTCACTGCGGCGGCCTTGATCTTCGCGTCCGTGAAGGGAAACGCCGCCATCACGGCGTCCATCTTTCGCACAGCATCGGCCGTGATGTCGCGCGCCGACGCATGGACCCGGATCGACGTCATCAACGCCTGATACAGCTTCAAATAGATCGAGTACATCTCGCGCTGCCGTGGCGTGAACGTGCCGTTCGCCGGGAACACCCGCGTCACGTCCGACTGGTAGTACTTGTAATCGGGCGCGTAGTCGAACTGCACCAGGTCGCCGTCAGCCAGGACGGCCGTGTTCTTGTTGTAGTGCGAATAAAAGGTGTTTTTGCCGGTGGCGATCAACGCGAAATAGGACGCGCCGTAGGCGCCGTATTTCTTGAACACATATTCGGCATCCGCCTGCAGCTCGTACTCGTGCAGCCCGGGTTTGGTGTTGCGCATCGCCTCGATAATCGCGAGCCCGGTAATGCGGGTCGCCTCGCGAATGACGGCAATCTCGCGCGGGCTCTTCACCACGCGCATCGCATCGAGCGTCGGATCGAGGTCCTTGATATCGGACGCCGGCGACGCCTGGCGCAACTTCGCAATGAACGCATCCTCTCGGGATTCGCGTCCGTCCCAGGGATCCTGCTTCGTGGCGCGCCACAGTGCGGCGGGATCGCTGGAAGAGGCTTCGCCGAGGACTTCCGCGCGAAACGGCGTGTAGATGGTGCGGCGCTCGGTTGCCAGCGCGGCAACTGCGGCGGCGAACTCGCCGCGGTCCAGTGCGGCGTCGAGGCCGGTGGCGGTCGCGGCCTCGGCGCCGGGGTGCAGTCCGGGTCCGAACATCCGGGCTTCACGCCGTTCGTTATACGGCTGGAGGTACAGCGGTGGACCGCCGGGTGCGGCCGTCGATGACGATGATGGCGCGCGGCTCGGCTACGCCGGTCAGATAGAAAAACTGGTTGTTCTGACGAAACGGCTGCTCGCCCGGACGCTCGGTCGTGCCCTGCAGGATCGCGACTGCGTCGCCGATCTGTGCCTGGAGTTTCGCGCGTCGCGCGGCGAATTCTTCCGGCGGGAAAATCTCGGCGCCGGTGAACACGGGTTGCGCCCGGGTCGGCGTCATCGCCGCCACCGCGAGCACTGCAGCCGCCAGCACGCGTCGCAGGGTCATTTCGTACCGGTCCCGGACGGAGCAACCGACAGGACGCGAGACGTGGGCAGGTGGGCGCGATCGACGCGCTGGCCGTCCTTGAAGACATCCGCCACGGCGCGGAGGTTCTTGATGTCCGCCAGCGGATCGCGCGACAACACCACCAGGTCGCCACGTTTGCCGGCCTCGATGGTGCCGAATTCAGCCAGACTCTTCGCGGCGATCGCGCCGTTCTTCGTCCCGGCGACGATCGCCTGGCCCGGCGTCATCCCGAGTTCGACGAACCCTTCGATCGCCATGATCGTGCCCATCCCCTGATCCTGTTCGGCGAATTTTGGCGTGCGGGTCAACTCGGGCGCCGCGGCCCAGTAGCTGTCGGTGCCGGGCGTGACGATGACGCCGGCGCGGATCAGCGCCTGGGCGTTTCGGCGCCGTGATTCGAGATCGGCGCCCGTGTCCACGTTTTCCTTGCGCTTCTCCGACATGGTCTGCGGCCGCGCCGGCTCACGGCGGTCCTTGTCCGCCTCCTGTTTCTTCTTCGTGTACTCGTCGAGCGCCTTCAGGTGTCGCTGCCACGCCGGCCCGGTGATGCTGCTCGCGAGCATCGAGCAGATGATCCGACGCTCCTTGATGATGGCGATGAGATCGGCGGGCATGTCGCGTCCGTCGAGCAGCTCCGGGTGCTGGATCCCGTCGATGCCGGCGGCGATCGAAACCCGCAACCCCTCGAGACTCGTCGAGTGGGTTTCAGTGAAGCGGTTGCGGCTGTGCGCGGTATCGACGATGACCTTCTGCGCTTCGGCGGAGAAGCCGATGAAGGTCGGCTCGGAGAAGTGACTGGTGCCGCCGTACTTGATGAAGTCCGGCCCTTTGTCGATGTAGGCGTTGATCGCCGCGCGCAGTTCGTCCGGCGTCATCGTCATCAGCTCTTCGCCGCCCCCCTGCGCGACCTCGTCGTTCATCTGCTCCTGGAACAGCGTCAGCTGACCCATCACACGGCTGAACGAGAACGAGTAGGGCCCGCTCCAGCCGAGGATGTTTCCGGCAGCCAGGATTCGCGCGCCGACCTTCTCGCCGCGGTTGATCTGATCGCGAACGCGCACCAGCGGCCGCAGCATCCCGTAGCTGTCGCGGACGGTGGTCACGCCGATAGGTCAGGTCGATTTGCGCCGCCTCGAGGACGATGTCGTCCTGGCGGTTCTGGTAGCGCACCAGCGTCTCGTAACGGTCGTTCTGACCGCCGTACAGCGACAGATGCACGTTGGTGTCGATCATGCCGGGCACGATCCAGCGGCCGCGCGCGTCGATGGTGGTCGCGCCCGAGGGAACGGTCACCGAAGCGCGGGGGCCAACCGCGGTGATCCGTCCCGCCGAAAGCAGGATGACGGCGTCGGCGATAGGCGAGCCGCCATTGCCGTCGATCACCGTGCCGCCCACCAGGGCCGTGACGGTTGAGGAAGGCTGCGCCGATGCGTGTGCGAACAGCAGCGCGAGCGTGGCGAGCAGCGAGAGGAATGTCTTCATTTTCGCGGTTCAAGGAGCAAGGCGTTGCCGACGTATTCGGTGATCGAGAGCCGGCACGACGGATCGGGTCCGGTGAAACGGGTGGCGTGCCAGGTGTTCGCGGGCACGTACACCACGTCGCCTTCGCTGGCGACAAACGGCTGCTGTCCTTCGAACGAGTAGCGGATCTGCCCGGCGAACACCAGCCACATCTCGGCGCTCTCGGCATGGAAGTGACCCTTGTCCGCCGGGTCGAGCGGCGGCAGGTTCTTTTCGTAGCCGTAGATGATGAGCATCTCGGATTTGTCGTCGCGAACGAAGCGTCCGCCGGTGTATTTGTCGTTGCCCTTGGCCGCCTCGTGAATGTTCACGGTCGGGGTGTTGAACTGATCGTATTGCGACGGGGTACGGTTCAGCGTCACCGGCAGCCAGGCATCGCCTGCAGGGGCGGCCGCAGCCGGCGGCGTATCCTTGGCGTCTCGGGGATACAGCGTCTTCGCGCGCGCGACGTTCAACGCGAATCGCAGACTTTGCGCGGTGCCGGTGGTTTCGAGCGAGTAGATGGTTTGGCGCGGGATGTTGACCAGCGAACCGCGAGTCGCCGTGAACGGCGCCTGGCCCTCGATCTCGACCCGCACGTCGCCTTCGAGGACGGCGAACCATTCCCGCGTATCGGGATGCAGCCGCCCTGCGACTTTCGTCCCGGGCGCGTCCGCGAAGTACTCGCTCGTCAGCCGCCCATCGTCCACCAGCAGCTCGTGCCAGCTGGCGTCGGCCTTGTGCTTCGCCTTGAGATCCGCCAGCTTGATCCAGGGGCGGACATTGGCGGGATAGGGCGGTGTCCGCGTTGGCTTCGGCGCCCAGAGCGCGGTCGGCGTCGGCCGCGCCGGATTCTGGGCGCTGACGATCGCGCTCGCCAACACGATGATGCCGACGGCGGCGCCGGCGACGACGGAGAGACCAAGTCCGGAGCGGCGAGTCAGGCGGCTCATCATGGCCGCCATTCTAGCGCGGCTACATTCCAAATGCGTCGGCGATGAGGTCGTACGATCGGCATCGTGCTTCGTGATCGTAGGTAATCGTCACGATCATCGCCTCGTCTGCGCCGTATTCGGCCGCTGCAGCTTCGATCCTTTCACGAACGCGCGTCGGAGAGCCGACGATGCGGCGGCGATCCGGTATCGCAACCGGTAAACCAGCGGATCGTTGATGTTGTTCTTCCTCGATGAACGCCAACGCTCGTGACACGGGCGGCACCGGAATCAGCTGCCCCCGGCGCAAGAGCCTGAACGTCATCACGCCGCTGCTGGCCAGGCGCTCCGCTTCTTCGTCGGTCTCGGCGCACACGACCCACAACGCCACGACAACCTCCGGCGCGCTCCGCCACGCAGATGGCGTAAACGCTGAGCGATAGTGTGCCGTGTACTCGACGCCGTTGGGACTGATGAAATCCGCGAACGCATACGGCAGCCCAAGCTGCGCCGCCCAGATGCCGCTCTGCGGCGACGATCCGAGCAGCCAGGGATCCGGCCATTCGGGACGACCAGGCAGCGCCGCCAGCCGCGCGAATGGATGGTTCGGCGGCATGGTGTTGCCGAGATACGCGAGCAGCTCCGCGAGAATTTCCGGAAAGTCGTCGGGCGCGGCCTGCCGGCGGTCCCGCTGCAGCGCGAACGTCGTCGTCGGATCGGTGCCGGCGGCGCGCCCGAGCGCGAGGTCGATGCGTCCGGGAAACAGTCCGCTCAGCATGCTGAACGTTTCGGCCACCTTGAGCGGACTGTAGTGCGGCAGCATGACGCCGCCGCTGCCGACGCGGATGCGCGAAGTCGCGGCCGCGATGGGCCCGATCAGCGCTTCCGGGCTGGCGCACGCGAGCATGGGAGTGCCGTGATGTTCGGCGACCCAATAGCGGTGAAAACCGCGCGCGTCGGCGCGCCGTGCGAGATCCACGCTGTTACGCAGCGCCTGAGCGCCGCTCGAACCTTCTGAAATGGGCGATTGATCGAGCACGCTGAGTCGAAGCGTCGAGGCTGACATCGGGTTCACCTGGAGACCAGTCTAGCGTCATAATCCGCCGATGAGATTGAGGCTGCTGCTCCTGGGCTTCGCGCTGGCCGCGTCGTCGCCGTCGGTGGTGGCTGCGCAGACCGTCAACGTCAGTCAGACCACGGTCGGTCAGGCTCCGGGTCAGGCGCCTGGCGGGCCACCGCGCGACGGCAGGGCGCCCGCGCAGGTCGGCACAGCAAGTGTCAAGGGCCGCGTGATCGCGGCCGACACCGGTCGTCCGCTCCGCCGTGCGCGCATTTCGTTTCAGGCGCCCGAGTTGAACGGCGAGAACCGCTCGACCAGCACCAATGCCGACGGCAAGTTTGAGATCAAGGAGTTGCCGGCCGGTCGATACACGGTTTCGGTCAGCCGTAGCGGCTACTTGCAGCTTCGCTATGGTCAGCGGCGTCCGTTCGAAGCCGGAACGCCGTTGCAGCTTACCGATCGCCAGGCGGTGGACAACGTCAACTTTTCATTGCCTCGCATGGGACTGGTTACGGGCCGGGTCTTCGATGAAACCGGTGATCCGATCTCCGGCGTCCGTGTGTTTGCGATGCGCTCGGTGTACTTCGAGGGCAAGCGCCGCCTCGTCCCGGTCGCCGGCGGACCGGTCGCCCTGACCGACGATGCGGGGCAGTACAGGATTCTGGGCCTGGCGCCCGGCGCCTACTTCGTGATGGCCGATCTGCGCGAGACCTGGACAGTCACCGAGGGCGACGTCGAGCAGGTGCTCGGATACGCGCCGACCTATTTTCCGGGAACCGCCGGCGTCACCGATGCGCGGCGCGTCAATGTCGCCGTCGGTCAGGAAATGAGCAACACCGATTTCGCGCTCATCCCCGGACGCGCGATGACGGTCTCCGGCACGGCGGTCGACTCGCAGGGACGCCCTTTGGTCGGACGTCAGGTGAGCCTTGGACAGGAGTGGCGTGGACCCGGGTTCGGCATGATGATGTTCGGCGGGACCAACGCGTCAGTGAACGCCGACGGTTCGTTCGTGATGAAGAGCGTGGCACCCGGTCCATACACGCTCAACGTGCGAAGCGCGGTCGATATCGGCGGAGCCACCGTGCAGGAGACTGCCGCGGCGCAGATCATCGTCGGCGATGCGCCAGTGGACAACATATCGCTGCAGACATCGTCTGGCTGGAGCGTGAGCGGACAGGTCACGACGGAAACCGGTGCAGCGCCGTCGGTGCCGCGTGAGCGGATCCGGATGACCTCGCGCCCGGCCGCGGACGCAACCGGAGCGCGAAGCAGCCTGTCGATGGGTGGTCCCGGTCCGGGAAATGCCGACAGCGGACGCGTGCGAGAGGACTGGAGCTTCGTCGTCAGCGGTGTCTTCGGTCCCGCGCGTATCCGGGCGACGTTGCCCGACGGCTGGGCCGTGAAACAGATTCTCCAGGACGGCCGTGATGTCACCGACTCTGTGTTCGAGATGCGGAGTGGTGAGACGTTGCCAGGTCTCCAGGTGGTCGTCACGGATCGCGTCAACGGCGTCGCAGGTCAGCTCGCCGACGACAAAGGCGCGCCGATCGTCGACGGCACGGTGATCGCATTCTCGACTGACACCGAAAAATGGACCGAGGACTCCCGCTTCGTGCAGTCGGCACGTCCCGATCAGGAAGGCAAGTATCGTGTCCGCGGCCTGCCGGCCGGCGAATACTTCGTGGTCGCCGTCAATTACGTCGAGGACGGGATGTGGAACGATCCCGAATTCCTCGACTCGATACGGCGTTACGCGCAGAAAGTGTCGCTGGGCGATGCAGACACACAGACCGTGAGCCTGAAGCTGACTACTCCGTAGTCGTTACGCTGGCATCGACCTCTTTCACCGCCGCCTGAATCGTCTGCCATAACATCTCGACGTGCGCTCTCGTCGTCGCTTCGGCGCCGATCGAAACGCGCGCCATCCAGCGACCGTCGAGGACCGCCGGAGTCAGATAGGCAGCCCCGGATGCGTTCACTCGCTCGACCCACGCGAGCGTATGCCGGTCGAGCGCGGCGCCATCGTCGAGCGTCGGACCCGCCGCCGGCTGATGCCGGATACAAATCGTCTGCAGCGGCACCGGCGCCAGAACCTTCCATCCTGGCGTCGCTCGGACGGTTTCCGCAAACCAGCGAGCGTTCTCGATATCGCGACGGAGACGCACCTGCAGCCCTGAGACGCCCTGTTCGCGGATCAGAAACCACAGCTTGAGCGCGCGAAATCGCCGTCCGAGCGGGATGCCCCAGTCACGGTAATTCTTGACGCGACCGTCGGCCGATGTCTGCAGAAAACTCGGGTTGGTGGACATGACGCGGATCAGATGCTCTGGATCGCGGACGAAATACACCGAGCAGTCGAACGCCGCACCGAGCCACTTGTGGGGGTTCATCACGATCGAGTCCGCGCCCTCGACGCCGTCCCACATCACCCGGCATTCCGGAAGGATCATCGCCGATCCGGCCATCGCCGCATCGACGTGAAGCCAGAGTTGGTGCTTCTCGGCGATCACGGCGATCGCGCCAATCGGATCGAATGCGGTGGACGCGGTGCTGCCGCACGTCGCGACGATGGCGCAGGGCTTGAGCCCGGCGCGGAGATCGGTATCGATGGCCGCGGCCAGCGCGTCCGGCCGCATCGCGAAGGCTTCGTCGTGTGCGACCAGCCGGACGTTGTGGTGACCGAGGCCGGCGAGGAGCGCGGCCTTGTTCACGGAACTGTGACTCTGGGCCGACGTGTAAACGACGAGCGGCCGCGGCTCTGCCTGCAGTCCACCGCGGCTCAGCCCGTAATCGGTGGAGCGTTCGCGAGCACAGACCAGCGCGATCAGCGTCGATGTGGACGCAGTGTCCTGGATCACACCACTCCAGTTGTCGGACAGACCGCACATCGATCGGAGCCAGTCGGTGACGACCTCCTCGACCTCGGTGAGCGCCGGACTCGACTGCCACGCGAGCCCGATCACTCCCAGGCCGGTGCTCAGATAGTCGCCCAGGACACTGGCGAGCGTGCCGTTGCTGGGGAAGTAGCCGAAGAACTCCGGATGCTGCCAATGCGAGATGCCAGGCATGACGATGGCGTCGAAGTCGGCCATGATTGCGTCGAAGGATTCAGGCGCCACCGGCGGCATCGACGGCAGCTGTGCCTTGATGTCGCCAGGCTCTGTCTGCGCGCGAACCGGACGCGCGGCCACGTTCGTCCGGTAGTCTGCGATCCAATCGATCAGCCGATGTCCGGCCGCACGAAATTCATCCGGTGTCATGGGTTTGGATTCTACAGGTCTTGGTGCTTGGTGCTTGGTGCTTGGTTCTTGGGGCTTGGTCCGTTCCTGGTCCGACGTCCTCGGTCCGGGAGGTTCTCGCCGGCGGGACAAGGACTACGAGGTAAGGACAAGGCACGGACAAGGACAACGCTCACGGCGGGGCCGGAAGCAGCGCTTCGGCCGCTACGATCCTCAGCTGCGCCGTCGCAAACGGCGCCGACACGACGCCGTCGTTCAGATCGACCCGGCGGTTGGCGCCAGGTTCGAAAATGTCCTTGATGAACTCGTGGCGCTCGTCCACGGTCGCTCCACGCTCGTCCACGTATGTCGTGATGTACAGCAGATCGCGGAACGCGACCGCGGGGTTGTTGTTGCGGACGGTGAAGGTCCAGTGGACCGAGCGCCGGAAGCCGATGGTGTAGACGACGTCGCTGACGAGGATGTCGCGCGGAGCGTCGTATGGGCGCTTCGGATCCGCGAGCACAAACGGGCCGCCCTCGACCGCGAACGGGCGCCGGTGCGCCAGCATCTCCGGCTGTTTCAGTGATACGGCCGCAGCGACCGGTCCGCGGTTGCGGTAGAGCGAGATCGTGTCGACTCGTGCCCAGGCCAGACCCGAGTGAAAGAAGATGCTGATCCCCATCAACCACGCAGCCGCGGTGCGTGCGCCTGCTGAATCGAGACGCGTGAACCAGTAGGCCGCGAACACGAACGCAATCGGCGCCAGGACGTAGAACGCATGCGCTTGCGGCGGCTCCATCACGAACCAGTAACTGGCGTACACCAGCAGCACGCTCGCGGCGACCAGCGCACGTATGGCATTCCACTGCGTTCGTGACGCGAGATCCGGCCAGATTCGTGACGGCCGCAGCCAGTCCACTGCCATCCACAGCGGCTGCACGACACCGGCGAGCCAGACGATGGCGGCGGCTGGGACGAGCCACAGGTGGCGCTGAAACAGCTCGAAGCGTTTCGCACCGTCGGTGCCGATGAACCGGCTCACCTCCAGACTGGCGAACGAGAAGAATCGCGCCAGCGTCGTCACCACGATCCAGGGGCTGACCGCGTGGATGTGGAGGTTGCGCCCGACGCCACCGCTGCCGGCGTCAATGCCGTACCGCAACAGCGTCGGCAGCAGCAACAGCCCGGGCAGCGCCGCGCCGGCCGCGACGGCGGCGCCGTTTGCCAGCAATGCCGGCACGCCGTCGCGCCAGCGGCTGATCCAGGCGAGGCCCAGGTACGGCAGCAGCAGCGGCCACGACATGTGAATCTGCACCAGCCACAACAGAGCCGCACCCATCATCGCGTGAGCGATCGGAGGCGGAATCCGACGCAGGCTGAAGAGCGGGATCGTTTCGAAGAAGCCGATGAAAAAAATCAGCGCCGCCGGAAGGATGTACGAGGTGTTGATCAGGTGCGTGGAGAACTGAATCGTCCAGGGAATGGTGAGGAACCATCCCCAGACGAGCCAGCGGGGCAACGTCGGAAAGCGCGCGCAGACGTACCACGCAAACGCCGCGACGGCCGCGAACGACAGCAGATTCAGCAGCAGGTACGAGGCTTCTGGCGCGGGGAAAAGTCTCAGGGGCAGACCGACCAGCAACGCCTGCAGGGCGCCGGGGATTTCGCTGCGGGTCCAGACGACGTCAGGGCCGAAGAAAGGCCACTGACCGGTCGCGTGATAGCCGAGGCCGAGCAGAAAGATCTGCGTCTCGTCCTCGAAAAAAAATTCGTGGCAGAGTCCGAAGACGAGGCGCCAGACGAACAGGGCCGCGAGGGCCGGGATCCAACGTTTCACCCAGCCTTATTGTGTCGCAGTTCGACCGAATGCCGACTCGCGATTGCAACAGGTCCGGCTAAATCCGGACACTACCGACTGACTGACGACTGACGACTGACGACTGACGACTGGACGACTCTCGCTCAGTCCGCGTCGGCGAATTTGTAGCCGACACCCCACGACGTCTGAATCAGCGGCGGCTCCTGCGCGCTGCGCTGAATTTTTCTTCGCAGCCGGCTGACGACGGTGTCGACGGTGCGCTCGGTGACGTCGCTGTCGCCGCTCCAGATTTTCGAGAGCAGCGCGGTGCGGCTGAAGACGATGCCCGGCCTGGCCGCAAGCAGATAGAGGAGGTCGAACTCCTGACGAGTGAGGGCGACCGATTCGCCGCGCACCAGCGCCTGGCGCCGCTCGGCATCCAGCGTCACATCCCGCGACTTGACCGCCTTGCTGGACGACGCGTCCACCCGCTCGTCGAGCCGCGCGTTGCGCCGCAGGATCGCTCCGGCGCGCGCCACCATCTCGCGGATCCCGAACGGCTTGGTCAGGTAGTCGTCGGCGCCGCTTTCGAGGCCGAGCACCTTGTCGGACTCGGTGTCCCGGGCGGTGATCATCAGGATGCCGCTCCCGGTGTTGATGCCGCTGGCACGAATCGCACGGCAGAGCGTGATGCCGTCAAGCCCCGGCAGGAGCACGTCGAGCACGATGAGGTCGAACCTGGTTTCGCGTGCCAGGGTCAGCGCCTGCGCACCGTCGCCGCTGTCGGTCACGTGATAGCCGGCCAGGGCCAGATGCAAGTGCAAGAGCTCGCGAATCGAGGGCTCGTCTTCGACGATGAGCACGTTTCGCCGTGTGTCGCTGAACGTATCCGTGGTCATAGGCTGTGTTCGTGTCGCCGCCGTGGGACAGCTGTGCCGCCGTTACAGGACACCGGCCGCAGAGATCCCACGCTAACGCCACATTTCCTCCACATCTTCGGCGTCCAATACCTTATGCGCAACAGACGAGTGCAAGTGACACGCCAGCTTCTGGGCTTGATTGCCGGTCTGGCGCTCGCGGAGGGCGTGGCCGGCGCACAGACCCCGCCGGCCCGAATGGACGCGTTGCAGAACCTGAACGGCGCCGTGACCTCGCTCGTGAAACAGGTCTCGCAAAGCGTCGTCCAGGTCATCGTGACCAGTTACGGTCCAGTGGACGACAGCGGTCGCGCCGACACGGATCTCGTGATCGGCCGTCAGCGGACGATGGGCTCCGGCGTGGTGATCGATGCGGGCGGCTACATCATCACCAATGCCCACGTCGTGAACAACGCGCGGCGGGTTGACGTCGTCCTGCCCGGACGCTCGGCCGAGGAGGGCGTGCGTTCGCTGACCAAGGCGCGTGGTCGCACTGTGGACGCGCAAGTGGTGGGCGTCGCGCGCGAGATCGATCTGGCGCTGCTCAAGGTGAACGAGACCGACCTGCCGGCACTGCCGTTTGCCGACTACGACGAAGTCCGTCAGGGCGAGATGGTGTTCGCATTCGGCAGTCCCGAAGGCCTGCGCGGATCGGTGACGATGGGAATCGTGAGCGCGGTGGCGAGACAGCCCAATCCAGACAACCCGCTCGTCTACGTACAGACCGACGCGCCGATCAATCACGGCAACAGCGGTGGCCCGCTGGTAAACGTCAAAGGACAGCTGGTCGGCATCAACACCTACATCGTGTCCGAGTCGGGCGGCAGCCAGGGTATCGGCTTTGCGATTCCGAGTGCGCTCGTCGAGATGGCCTACCCCAAGCTGCAGCGGTACGGACACCTCCATCGCGGCGAAGTCGGCATGCTGCTGCAGACGATCACGCCGACGCTGGCGACGGGGCTCGGCCTGTCGCAGGACTGGGGCGTGATGATTTCGGATGTGGCCGCGGACGGTCCCGCGGAAGCCGCCGGTCTCGAACCCCAGGACATCATCGTCAGCATCGACGGCGAGCCGGTGGATGGATTGCCGCGACTGGGCTTCCAGCTGTTCACGCGCAGCGCCGGCGATCACGTGAAGATCGGCGTGACGCGCGGCGGCGAGACGTTCACCGCGGATGTGGCGGTCACCGAGCGGCCTCACGACTTCGATCGCCTGAGCGATCTCATCGACCCCGCCAAGAGCCTGATCGCGAGGCTCGGCATCCTCGGCGTCGACATCACCGAGGAGAACGCGGCGCTGGCCGCCAGCCTGCGCGTGCCGTCCGGAGTGGTAGTGGTCGGGCGCACGCGGGAGGACGCCGGATCCGAGGCCGGACTGCAGACCGGCGACGCGATCCACGGAATCAACGGCGCGCTGGTCACGTCGCTCGAGCAGCTGCGTTCGGCAGTGGACAGCCTCAAGTCGCGCAGCTCTGTGGTGCTGCAAGTCGAGCGCAACGGACAGATGACCTTTCTCGCCTTCGAGCTGGATTGATCCGTCCGGGGTGGCCCGTATAATAGCCATCCCGTGAGCCTGCTCCCTTTTTGTCAGTGGCTGGCCGAGACGCGCGGCAGCATCGCGCTGCACGAGTCGCTGTACATGTACCCGCTCGTGGAATCGGCGCACGTGTTGACGTTGTGCCTGTTCCTCGGGATGGCGGTCATGCTCGATCTCCGGCTGCTTGGGCTGGCGCTGCGCCGTGTCCCGATGACGGAAATCACCAGGCGGCTCGGTCCGTGGATGGTGGCCGGCTTCGTCGTGATGGTGATCACCGGCGGCCTGCTGTTCTACGCGATTCCGATTCGCTCGTACCAGAACATCTTTTTCAGGATCAAGGTCGTCATGCTGGTGCTGGCGGGCCTCAATGCGTGGGTGTTTCACGCCACCGTGCACCGCCGGGTGGCCGAATGGGACCGCGATCCGGTGACGCCGAAGGCCGCACGCCGCGCCGGCGCGACCTCGCTGGTGCTCTGGGCGGTCATCGTCGTCGCCGGCCGGATGATCGCCTACAACTGGTTCGATTGCGACAAACAGCCGCAGCCGCACGTGGTCAATCTCGCGGCGGGATGTGTTGTAGATGGTCGGTAGTCGTGAGTCGGTAGTCGGTAGTCGGTAGTCGGTAGTCGGTAGTCGAAGCGGACACTCGATGATGGATCTGCTCGCAACCTGTCAATGGCTGGAAGCATCGTCGCTCGGGACGGCGATCCGGACGTCCACCTGGGCGTTCGCGGTGATCGAGTCGGTCCATCTGCTGGCGCTGGCGGTAATTGGCGGTTCGGTGCTGCTCGTCGATCTGCGAATGCTGGGCTTCGGGTTGCGCGAGCAGCGCGTGACGGAAGTGGCGCGGGAGGCGGCGCCCTGGTTTGTCGGCAGCCTGATCGTGATGCTCGTCACTGGCCTTGGTCTGTTCATCTCGGAGGCGACCAAGTGCTACTACAGCCAGCCGTTCTCGGTGAAGATGACGTGTCTCGCGCTGGCGATTGTGTTCGCGTTCACGGTGCGGCGGAAGGTGACGGGGGCGGAAGAAGGTCGAGTGCGACCGCTTTACTACAAGCTGGTCGCACTCGTGTCGCTGGCGCTGTGGTTTGGCGTCGGCGCCGGCGGGCGCTGGATCGGATTCTCCGGCTAGAAACCGCCGCGCCCGCGCTGGCCCGGCTTCGGCGGCTCGGTCGGATCGGCGCCGTCGGTCGGCGCGCCGGTGCCCGACGATCCCAGGAACAGCTTGCGGCCGTCGGGATACGTGACGTTGCGGCCGTTGGCGCGATTCTGTGAGTGGTCGCGCGCCTGGTAGCCGTCCACGACGATCTCGGTTCCCGTCGTCAGCGAGTCCCTGGTAATGCCGCGGCGCAGCAGTGTGTTGGGCGTGCCGCCCTCGATCATCCACTCCTCGCACTTGGCGTTCGGCGTGAACTCGCACGCCTTCGGGCCGTCGGGCTTGACCATTTCGATGTGAATCCACGCGTGCGGATTCACCCATTCGAGCTTGGTGATCTTGCCTTTCAGCAATACCGGCTTGTTCGGATCGAACTCGCCGCCAAACGCGTGATGGGCCACGAGCGTTGCGGAACCCGCCAGCAGCACGCCGCCGGCCAGCATCATCGTCAGTGTTCTACGCATACAGCACCCTCACTTCGGACTCCTCAAGTTCACCTGGCACGTCGCACCTCGCACGTCGCACCTCGCACGTCTTACTTCGTACTTCTCACTTCTTACTTTTAAGTTCTTCCGCTTCTCTCAGCCGCGCGCCGCGCAGAATGTCGGTCATCGCGTAATTCGCTTCGTGGCACGCGTACTCATACATGAGGTCTGGCGTCGCGGGCCACGCCGCCTCTCCTGACCACGATCGCACCCAGGTGGCCGGATCGTCAATCGTGAACTGATACCGAATGGTCCTGGCATCGATGCGGCTGAACCGCTCGATGACGTGCAGATTCGGACTGGATCCCCGGAACCGCGTCTTGTCGCTGAAATTGGTCGTGTCGACGACCAGCGTGTCGCCCTCCCAGTGTCCGATCGAATCGCCCATCCAGTTCCGGATGCTGTCCGGACGGTGGGTTCCGTTGATGCGCACGATCCGCGCGTCGTGATTCATCTCGTTGAGGATCATCACGTAGGCCGGGGTCTGCACGATCTGATGCAGATTGTTGTAGAGCACCGGCAGCGCCGGCGGGCCTGACGTGGAGCCGAAACCCAGGAGGCAGCGTTCGCCGAGCGGGCGACGTTCCGGGTCGTCGTAAGCGCCGGGGCCCTCGAGGCCGGGATCGTTCTCCTGCGAGTCGGATGTGGGACGCGCAAATCGCGCCGCTGTCCGCTGCCGTGCCTGCGGAGTCAGCGCCGGCACCCGCCCCTCTGGCGGATCGACGATGATCGACATCCGCTTCTGACCGTCGATCTGAAAGTACTGCGTGCCGGAGTCGATCCAGAAATTGTTGTAACCGCCGACGTTGCCCGCGGCTCCGACCGAGCCGTCGCCCCCGACCGGCGGCGCGGACCGGTTGCCGCTGCTCGGCAATGCGGCGCGCTCGATTCGATTCTCCGTTTGCTGCTCGAGCTTGGCGGCTTCCGCTTCAGTGAGTACCAGCGGCGTCCCGGCCGGCCGTTCGAGCGGCGTCAGGGTGGCGATGTCGTACATGCCCTGGAGATCGGGGTGACCGTCAGCTGTTCGGGGCACCGCGTTCGCCGGCGCCGCGCGTGGCGCGGGGGGCTTCGGGAGAGGCTGCGACGCCTGTCCAGCCAGCGCGGGTGTGAGCCACGCCAATGCCACCACGATCGCGCATCCGCCGGTCAACGCGACGCTGTGCAATCGCATGTTCTTCTCCGGCTATTTCGTCAGCGGTTTCTTGCGGAACGCGCCGTACATCAGTTCCTCGACGAACTCGACACACTTGAAGTCCATCAGCTGGGCGTTCTTTTCCTGGCGGCGGTACAGCGGCAGACTGATCTTCCACGGGCGCGAGAAGGTCTTCGGATCCTCGATCGTCGCCTCGTAGGCAATGACATCCGGGCTGGTGCGCGTGTAGCGCTCGACGACGTGGAGCTTGTCGCTGTGATGATTGCCGGCCCGATCGAACCAGGTCTCTTCGTTGAAGCCGGTGACGTCAATGACTAGCGTGTCGCCCTCCCACTTGCCGACCGACTGACCCATCCACGAATCGACCGGCGCAGGGCCCGGATCCTTCAGATAGATGTTGCGCACCGCCCCCGCGTACTCATAGGCGAAGAAAATCGCCTTCGCGCTCTCGAAGATCTGGAACGGAAACGGCATGTAGGTGGCGCGCGGCACGCCCGGCAGGTAGCACTTGATCTCGGGATCGCGCGTCAGCCAGTTTTCCTGGTTCTCTTTTTTCTTCGCCAGCGCAGCGGGCAGATACGGAATCTCGCCGCCCTCGACGATGCCCATGCCGGGCGGCACTGATCCGACCGCGCCCATCGAGAGCACCGCCGCTGCGGGCACCGGACCGTATGGTCCAGGCCGAAGCGCCAGGGCGGGCCGAGCCATATGGGCCTCGATGTCGTAGTTCGCCTCGTTCAGCGCCTGCCAGATGCCGTTCAAATCCGGCTTGCCGTCGGCGAGACGTGGTGGGCGATAGCCGCCGGCGGTCTGACCCGATATCGGTGCGCCCTCGAAGAGGACGGCCGCCATGACCGCTGCAGCCGCCGCGACGATCAACGTCTTCACCGCAGTTCGCATTTGACAGGTACCATCCTCGGGGGTCGAATATACGGCAATCGGCATCGAGAAGGGAAGCTGCAACACACGTGAGCGTCACCCGTCGGATCGAGCACCAGTCCGAGTTCGGCCGCTGGGAAATGTGCCGCGGAGAGCCGGCGCCGGGCCTGCGCGGTTACGTGCGCGAGTACGCCGGCTGGTTCGAGCACATGGCCAGCCCGCTGTGCCGTCGCGAGCTGCCGACCGAGATCGTCCCGGTCATCATTAACTTCGGCGCCCCGATCCGCATGTTCGATCAGAGCGACCCGGCTCGCTGGACCGACGTCGACAGTTTTGCCGCCGGGCCCTACGACACCTATGTCCTGGTCGGATCGGCGGGACCGTCCGGCGGTCTCCAGATCAACTTCACGATGCTCGGCGCGCGCTTGTTTCTCGGCCGTCCGTTGGTCGAGCTGACGAACCGTGTCGTGCCGCTGGACGATCTGTTCGGCGCCGGCGCGGAGCGGCTGCGCGGCGAACTTCGCGACGCGGGCACCTGGCCGGCACGCTTCGCGATTCTCGATCGCGAAATCGGCGCGAGAATCGGCGCCGCTCGCGCGGTACCGCCGGCAGTGATCTGGACGTGGCGACGGCTGACGGAGACCGGCGGTCGCATCCGCATCGGCGCGATCGTGTCCGACGTCGGCTGCAGCCAGAAGCATCTCATCGCCCAGTTCCGGGAGCACATCGGCCTGCCGCCGAAAGTGATCTCGCGCGTGCTGCGGTTCGGCGCCGCGGTCGAGGCGCTGAAGACGCAAGGCGCCGGTTTCCGCCTCGCCGACATCGCCGCCGACTGCGGCTACTTCGACCAGGCGCACTTCTCCCGCGACTTCCGCGCGTTTGCCGGCGTCACCCCCACGGAACTGCTTCGCGCCGCCCTCCCCGACGGGGGCGGATTCGCCGTCACCCGGTAAAATTCGTCCAAGACGCAGCCGCGGCGCTCGACTAGCCTGTCGGCATGAACATATCTCCTGCGTTCCGCTACGAGAATGCGCCGGCCGCGATCGAGTGGCTGGTGCGAGTCTTCGGCTTCGAGAAAAAAAGCGTGGTCGACGCGCCTGACGGCGGCATCGCCCATGCCGAACTGCGACTTGGCACCGGCGTGATTGCGCTCGGCTCCGCGCACCGGACCGCGGGCAATCCCTGGTCCGAGGTGAGGCAGGGCATCTACGTCCGTCTCGCCGATGTGGACGGCCACCACGATCGCGCCAAGGCGGCGGGCGCCGAGATCGTCTCGCCCCTCAAGGATCTGGAGTACGGTTCGCGCGAATATGCGGCGCGCGATCCCGAAGGCCATCTCTGGGGCTTCGGCACCTATGCGATGGCCACGCCGGGCGATGAGCCCAACATGTTCATTGGACTGCACTACCGGGACAGCCGGGCGGCGGTCGCCTGGCTCTCGAAAGCCTTCGGATTCGTGAACTCGTTCGAGGTCGCGGCGCTCGATGGCTCGCTCGCACATGCGGAGATGCGGCTGGCGGAAGACACCGTGATGATCGACTCCGGGCGACAGGATCCGCGAATCTGGGGTGAAGAGTCGCAGGCGCTCTACGTTTACCTGGCGGATCCCGAGGCGCACTATGCGCATGCGACGAGCGCGGGCGCGACGATTGTGCGTCCCCTCGAGGAGACGCCCTGGGGCTCGCGCGGCTACTACGCGACGGATCCGGGCGGCTTCCTGTGGGGATTCAGCACCTACCGGCCGCAGGCCTGACGTCCGGAATCATGCGGTCGGGTTCAGGGCCGGCAAGGCCGCGAGCCACTGCCGCGCGGCACTGACATCCGCGTCGGTCAGCTCGTGACCGCCTGGCTGCCAGATCGTCGTGACGTCGGCGCCGGCGGCGCTCAGCAGCGTCCCGAGCCGTTCGACTTGGGTGATCGGAACGATCGGATCGCGGCGGCCGCTGGAGATCAACACCGGCGTCTGTTTCAGGGCGACCGGTGTGTCCGGCTCGAACGGCACCATCGCCCTGAACAGAATCGCGGCGGCGAGCGATCCGGGGTGGCTGAGCAGCACGCTTGCCGCGATGTTGGCGCCGTTCGAGAATCCAACCGCGACGACGCGTGTCGGGTCGAACCGGTAGTGTGAAGCGGCGCTCGTGATGAATTGCGCCAGCGCGGAGGTCTGGCGGCGTAGATCGTCCAGATCGAAGACGCCTTCCGCGAGACGGCGAAAAAAGCGCGGCATGCCTCGCTCGAGAATCTTTCCGCGCGGGCTCAGTACCCCGGCTGTGGGCGACAGGATTGCGGCGATCGGCAAGAGATCGTGTTCGCTCCCGCCGGTTCCGTGCAGCAGCAGCAACACGGGCGCCGCGGGATCGCTCGGCGGTTGAAACACATGGACGAATCCGAGATCGGTCATGTCAGTGACGTCCGCGGCGATTGAGTGTGATTCGCGGTGAGCTCACGGAGCAGGTGCGTGCGCCGCGCCAAGCGGCGGCAGCGCTTCTTCGATAATTGAGCGACGAGACTCGAGCCACGGCGGCAGCACCAGCGACTCGCCGAGATGGCCCGGGTCCTCGTCGGCCGCGAAACCGGGCCCTTCGGTCGCGAGCTCGAACAGCACGCCGCCCGGTTCCTTGAAATAGACCGACTTGAACCAGAACCGATCGATGACCTCGGTCGGATGGGAGCCGGCATTCAGGACCATCGTCCGCATCGCGAGCTGGTGCGCTTCATCGTCCACGCGCCAGGCGAGATGGTGAACGGCGCCGACGCCCCAGGCGCCGCGCCTGGCATCTGCGGCTTCGCGGATGTCGACGCTGCCGGCGGCATCGCTGAACCCGAATCGCGTCCAGCCGCGCTCGGCTCCGACGATCTGAAAGCCGAGCACGCCGGTGAGGAACGCCGCTGTTCTGGCGGCGTCGCGCTCCCAGATCTGGGCGCCGAACAGGCCCCGGATCTGCCGCTCGCCGGCCACCGGTCCGCCATCCCACGGCGTAAAGCGGCGTGCGCCAGGCGGTCTTTCGACGAGCGCCAGCTTCAGGCCGTGTGGGTCCACCAGCGGCAGCACCTTGTCGCCGAAGCGCGTTTCGATGGCGCCCGGCCGTCCGCCGTATTTTTCGAGCCGTTGACCCCAGTAGTCGAGGCTTCCTTCTGGGATCTCGAGGCTGACTTCGAGCGCCAGTCCGTGCCCAGGCTGCGGCGGCGCTGCCTGCGTCCACGGAAAGAACGTGAGATCGGTGCCCGGATGACCTTCCGCGTCCGCAAAGAAGAGGTGATAGGTACCTGGATCGTCCTGGTTGACGCTCTTTTTCACCAGTCGCATGCCGAGGACGCCGGCGTAGAAGTCGAGATTCTGTTGTGGTGGGCCGGCGATCGCCGTGATGTGATGAAGGCCGTGGACCGCTGCCATTCCGCATCGTCGCAGATTCGGCGTCTGTGGTCCAATGATGCGTGCGACGTACTGTTAAGTATGTATTCGAGCATTCGCTGGGGCTGCCGATCGCTGCGGTCCTGGCCCTGGTGTGGGCGAATACTTTCGGCGCAAGCTACGCCCAATTCGCCCGTGCGCTGACGTTTCCGATCAACGACATCGGCATGGCGTTTTTCTTCGGCCTCGCCGCCAAGGAAGTCGTCGAAGCGACGGCGCCCGGTGCGGCGTTGGATACGTGGCGCCGAGCGGCGATGCCGGTCGTGGCGGCGGTCGGCGGCATGGTGGTGCCAGCGCTGCTGTTCGTGCTGCTCGTCCGCATGACCGGCCACGACGCGTTGATGCGGGGCTGGGCGATTCCATGCGCGACCGACATCGCCTTCAGTGCGCTGGTCGCGCGGGCGATCTTCGGTCGTCATCCGGCCGTGCCGTTTCTCCTGCTGCTGGCGATTGTGGACGATGCGCTGGGTTTGGCGGTGCTGGCGGTCTTTTATCCCGCACACGAGCTGCACCTGCACGTGGCGATCGTCGTGATGGCGGCGGCGCTGTCAGTCGCCTTCATACTCAGGCGGAAGGGCGTACGGACCTTCTGGCCCTACGTCTGTATCGGCGGCGCCTTGTCGTGGTTCGCGCTGTTCTGGGGCGGCCTGCATCCGGCGCTGGCGTTGGTGCCGATCATTCCGTTCTTGCCTCACGCGCCGACCGATCCCGGCCTGTTCGTCGAAGCGCCGCCATACGCGCACGACGCGCTGAGTGAGTTCGAGCATCAGCTCCGCATACCGGTGGAGGCGGTGCTGTTTTTATTCGGCCTGGTGAACGCGGGCGTTCCGCTGGGATCGGCGGGCGCCGGCACGTGGACCGTGCTGACCGCGATTCTCTTGGGAAAGCCCCTTGGCATCAGCGTGGCGGTCGCGATTGCCGTGGCTGTCGGACTTCACCTGCCCCCGCGGCTTCGCTGGCCGGACATCGTCGTGGTCGGCTGCACGTCGGGCATCGGCTTCACCGTGGCGCTGTTTTTTGCCACGGCCGCGTTCCCGCCGGGCCCGGTTCTGGACGCGGCCAAGACAGGGGCGCTGCTGAGTATCGGGGGAGCTGGGTTGGCGCTGGCGGCCGCGAAAGTCCTCGGCGCCGGACGTTTCAATGCTTCGCGGGCGGAATATCCTTGACGATGAAGACGCGTTCGCCGGGTTTGATCAGGCCGAGCTCGCGGCGGGCGACTTCCTCGATGGCGGTGGGATCTTCGCGGAGCCGTCGCGCTTCCTCGCGAAGCCTCGCGTTCTCGAAGCGCTGATGGGCGATGGTTGCGGCGAGGCGTTCGCCTTCCTGACGGGCGCGCAGGATCGCCAGCAGACCGCGCTCGCCGACGAGGCCGTCAACGACGATGACCGAGGCCACGAAGAGGAGCGCCAGTTGCACCAGCCGCCGGTTGCGTTGCGTCGGCGGTTTCGGTTGCGGGGGCCGGCGCCTGGGCGTCGGCGTTGATTCTTCCTGCGGTTGCACGCGTGCAAGACAGTACAACAACTTTCAGTGAAGTACAAGGCTTTCAATGACTGATCTGGTCCTCGTCATGACCACGATGCCCGACGATCATCGCGCCGAAGAGCTCGCGCGCACGTTGATCGACGAGCACCACGCCGCCTGCGTGACGGTCGGCGCACCGATGACCTCGACCTATCCATGGAAGGGACAGGTCGAGACCTCTGCTGAACGTCAGTTGCTGATCAAGACGCTGCGCTCGTGTCTGCCCGGGCTCGAGGCGCGGGTGCGCGCGCTGCATCCGTACGAGGTGCCGGAATGGCTGACTCTCGATGCCCGAGGCAGCGAAGGCTACGCGCGCTGGATTACGGCTGCCGTCGCCGGTGGTTGATGAATTCGATCAGCATCGGCAGTACCGACACGAAGACGATGCCGATGGTGACCAGAGAGAAGTTGTTGCGGATGATCGGCACGTTGCCGAACAGCCATCCCGCACCGAGGCAGATCGTCACCCACGCGGTGGCGCCGACCATGTTGTTGAGCACGAAGACCGCTCGCGACATCCGGGCCGCGCCGGCCACGAACGGGATGAAGGTGCGGAGGATGGGCATGAAGCGGCTGAGGATGACCGCCTTACCGCCGTACGTCTCGAAGAACGCGTGCGCGCGATCGAGATACTCCTTGTTCAGCAGGCGGAATCCGTGGCCCGTGCTCGTGAAGACCCGCGGGCCGATGAACCGGCCGATCGAATAGTTGACCGCATTCCCGGCGAAGGCCGCGAACACCATCAGCGCCCAGGTGGCTGGCGTATTGAGCGCCCCGGTTGCGCACAGCGCTCCGGTCGCGAAGAGCAGTGAATCACCCGGCAGGAACGGTGCGACGACGAGGCCGGTTTCCGAAAAGACGATGGCGAACAGGATGCCGTAGACCCAGGTGCCGTAGGTACGGACGAACTCCAGCAGATGTCGATCGAAGTGGAGGAGGAAGTCGATCACAGCAGCTAGACGAAGGCCAGCGCCTGCGTGAGATCGTCCTTCAGGTCGTCGATGTCCTCGATGCCGGCCGAAATTCTGACCAGGCCGTCGGTGATGCCGATCGCCGCTCGGTGCTCAGCGGGAACCGACGCGTGAGTCATCGTCGCCGGATGCGAAATCAGGCTCTCCACGCCGCCGAGGCTTTCGGCCAGCGCGTGGAGGCGCACGGCGTTCAGCAGGCGGCGAGCCGCTTCCAGCGATCCGAGGTCGAAGGCGAGCATGCCGCCGAAGCCGTTCATCTGGCGTTTGGCGAGCTCGTGCTGCGGATGCGAAGGCAGCCCGGGGTAGTGCACCTCCCGGACTTTCGGGTGCGCGCTCAGAAACTGGGCCAGCGCCAGGCCGTTGGCATTGTGCTGTTGCATGCGCAACGTGAGCGTCTTGGTGCCGCGCAGCACCAGCCACGAATCGAACGGGCCCAGGATGGCGCCCTCCGCGTTCTGCACGAACGTCAGCCACTCGATGTCGTCATCGCGGACCGCGACGACGATGCCGCCGACGCTGTCGCTGTGACCGTTCAGATACTTCGTCGTGCTGTGCGTGACCAGATCCGCACCGAACTCGATCGGCCGCTGCAGATACGGGCTCGCGAAGGTGTTGTCCACCGCCAGCCGCACGTTGTGCTTGTGCGCCAGGTCAGCGGCGGCGCGCAGGTCGGTCAGGCCCATCAGCGGGTTGGTCGGGGTCTCGACGAACAGGATGCGTGTATTGGGCCGGATCGCCCGTTCCACGTCGTCCAGCCTCGATGTGTCCACGTAGCTGAAACACAGCTGGTAGCGCGACAGTACCTTGTCGAACAGCCGAAACGTTCCGCCGTAGGTATTGTCCGAAACGACCACGTGATCGCCGGCCTTCAGCAGCGTCGCGATCGCTCCGATCGCCGCCATGCCCGAGGCGAACGCGAAACCGGCCTTGCCACCCTCGATCGCCGCGATGTTGCGCTCGAGCGCCATGCGCGTCGGATTCTGGGTCCGCGCGTACTCGAAGCCCTTGTGCTGGCCGAGCGCTTCCTGGACGTAGGTCGAGGTCTGGTAGATCGGCGTGATGATCGCGCCGGTCGAGGGATCGGGTTCCTGTCCGGCGTGCAGACAGATGGTACTGAACCGCGCGTCTGGTTTGAGCTTCACGATCCAGCAACGATACATGTTTTAATATCGCGAAGTCCACGCCATGTACCGCCGATGACGCCCGCCCATGAGTAAGCGCCCCATTCCCACCGTCGCCGATCGGCGTCAAGGAGTGAAAGGCGCGCTGTTGCACACGCTGCCCGGCCGGTCGATCGTGATCGGCCTGGTCGTCAAGGCGGTGGTGTCGCTGGTCGGGCTCGCGCTCGGTCACGTGCCGATCTTCTTCACGGTCGTCGACACGGTCGCAGGCCTGGCGGTGGCGGGCGGCCTGATCTATTTCGCGTTCCGCCTTACGGTCCTGGCCAAGCGCCGACTGCTCTGGCGGGTGAGACGGAAACTGATCCTCTCCTATGTCTTCATCGGGTTCGTGCCGGCGCTGTTGCTCGGCGGCGTTCTCGCTGCTGGTCGGGTTCCTGCTGTTCTACAACTTCAGCTCGTATCTGGTGCAGAGCCGCCTGCGCGCGCTGAGCGAACAGGCTCGGTTCCTGGCGCAGGGCACCGCGCTCGAGATTCAGCGGTCGGGCGGGCGCGACGTCGCCAGCATCATCTCGCACCGGCAGGCGAACGCCGACGGCGAGTATCCGGATACCTCAATCGCGGTCGTCTCCGTGAACCGTCAGTGCGACGCCACCGGCGCCGACGCGTCGGCCCGTTCGCCGTTGCCGTCGGATTTCCGCCGGCTGACGTCCGGGCCGTGGGCGCACGTCGATCCCCCGCGCGAGATTCCCGCGTGGGTCACCTGCGATGGGTTCTCCGGCGTGCTCGCCTACACGCACCATCGCGCCGACGGTGGCGACGGCACCGACACGCACCTGCTGGTGCGCGGGATCGCGTTTCCGGATACGGCGCGGCCGGCCTATGCGGTGATCGTGGACCTGCTGGTGAACGACGCCATCCGCCGGCAACTGTGGAAGGACACCGGCGTCGAGCTGAAGACGGTCACCGCGTTGCCGCCTCAGCGGGGCAACGACACCCAGCCGATGATCGGCCGCGACGCAGACGACGCGAACGCGGCGTCCGATTCGCCGGCGACCAACATTCGAAGCCTGCCCAGCCTGATGGAGTACCGCGACTGGGCGACCGGCACGCCCGGCTCGCTGATGGTGACCACCGCGCTCAGCGTCGGCGAGCTCTATGACCGCATCTCGGCGGCGCAGGGCAGCGTCGGCGGCCGGACCTTCGGTCAGAATTTGCTGCTGGTGCTGTTCGTGATCGGCGCGCTGTTTCTCATCATTCAGGCGATGGCGCTGATCGCCGGCTTCGCGCTCGCCAAGTCGCTGACCGGATCCGTGCACCAGCTGTTTACCGGGACCGAGCGGGTCCGGCAGGGCGACTTCACGCACAAGATCGCGATCAAGACGGAGGACCAGCTCGGCGAGCTGGCCGGGTCGTTCAACTCGATGACCGCGAGCATCGAGGATCTGCTGCTGCAGGCCCAGGAAAAGAAACGGCTGGAAGAGGAACTGCGCATCGCGCACGAGATTCAGATGTCGCTGCTGCCGCAGGGGCCGCTGACGATGCCGGGCTTGTCGGTGACCGCGCTGTGCGTCCCGGCGCGCGAGGTCGGCGGCGACTACTACGACTTCCTGCCGCTCGACGACCATCGGGTCGGCGTGCTGATCGCCGACGTCTCGGGCAAAGGCACCTCGGCGGCGCTCTACATGGCCGAGCTGAAGGGACTGGTGCTGTCGCTCAGCGAAATCCACACCTCGCCCCGCTCGATGCTGATCGCGGCCAACCGCATCATCGCCGCGCATCTGGACGCGCGCAGCTTCATCACCATGACTTACGCGGTCATCGACATGCGGGCGCGGACCATGACCTACGCACGGGCCGGTCATACCCCGCTGATCTTCGTGCCGGGGTGCCGCGGCCCGCGGATCGCGCAGATTCTGGTGCCGGACGGGATGGTGGTCGGGCTCAAGCTCGATCAGGGGGAGATGTTCGAGCGCCACCTGCACGAGGAGACGATTCCGCTGAACCCGGGCGACGTCTGCCTGTTCTTCACCGACGGCATCAGCGAGGCGATGAACTCGCACGACGATCTGTTCGGCGAGGCGCGTCTGGGGCAGTTCGTCGAGCGGCACGCCGACTTGCCGTCGGAAGAGCTGCGCGAACGAATGCTCCGCGAGATTGCCGCGTTCGTCGGCGACGCGCCGCAGCACGACGACATGACGATGATCCTGCTCAAGGTCGACGATGTCCCGCCGGTCCAGACGATCAACGCAGAATTCGCAGAGATCGCGGAGTAAAATGTCCACGAGTTCTCTGCTCGCTCTGCGGTCTCTGCGTTTAACGTCGTGACAGATCTGGTCGTCATCTTCCGCACCCACTCCGACATCGAGGCGCAGGTGGTCAGGGGACTGCTCGAGGCGCACGGCGTGATGTCGGTCGTCTCGTCGGACGTCCTGCGCTCGATTTTTCCGCTCGCGGTCGAAGGCCTCAGCGAGGTCCGGATTGCAGTGCATGAAGCCGACGCCGAGGAAGCGCAACGCATCATCGACAGTCATCGCACCGAGCTGAAAAGCGGGCAGGTGGTGCGGCTGCGCGACGAGTTCGACGGCCTGCAGCAGGCGATCGGCTATCGCTTCCGCGATCGCGGCACGCTCGAGCACGCGATGACCCACACCTCGCGCGCCAACGAGGACGTCAGCGGCGGCGTGCGCGACAACGAATCGCTCGAATTCCTGGGAGACGCGCTGCTCGGATTCGTGATCGCCGACGCCCTGTTCCGCGAGTTCCCGGACTTCGACGAAGGGCAGAAGTCGAAGACCAAGGCCTCGCTGGTGTCCACCGCGACGCTGGCGAAGCAGGCCGAACGTCTGAGTCTGGGCGAGCACCTGCTGCTTGGGCGCGGCGAGGAGAAAACCGGCGGCCGCCAGAAACCGGCGCTGCTGGCCGACGGCTACGAGGCGCTGATCGCGGCGATCTACGTTGACGGCGGCATCGAACACGCACGCGCCTTCATCCTGCGCGAATTCGCGTCGATGCTCGAGATCGTCCGGCGCGACGGGGCCGGCGGCGAGGACTACAAGTCCGAGTTGCAGGAGCTGCTGCAGGCGCGCGACCGTGCGCTGCCGGAGTATCGAGTCGTCTCGACGGCGGGACCCGATCATCGCAAGTTGTTCGAGATCGAGGTGATCGTGGCCGGCGAGCGGCTCGCGTCAGCGACTGGACCGAGCAAGAAGGAAGCGGAGCAGGATGCTGCGCGCGCTGCGCTCGCGAGGCTGAAGGGTTAACTCGCCCGTCCCGCTGCGATCGACTCCACGACGACCAACGTCACGACGACCAACGTCACGACGATCAACGCAGAGACCGCGGAGTTCGCAGAGTAAGGAAGACGTCCGCAAGGAAGGGACGCTCCGATGACAATCGAGTTCGCCGAAGAACCGATCGCGGCCATACCGGAGTACGCGCGCGTACCTATCATCTTCACGGTCGATCGTGTATTCGGCGTGGCGAATTGCGACGATGATTCAGGCAGGTTTGCGTTGTCAGAACTCCGCATCGATGATCCATATGAGAAGGATTACGACGCCGTTGCTGGCGAGGGGCCTTCGCAGTGGGCTCTTCGCTTCGATCTGTCGAACTGGGCTCTCTTTACGGCACGCTTCGCGAGGCGGATCGTCGGTGGGGCGACGGTCGCCTTCGATACCCCAGGGCTAACGATGTTGGAAGGGCGGCGTGATCTGGCAGCCCTCTGGGACATTCGAGTCGCCCCAGAATTCCGACGGCAAGGAGTTGGTTCGACGCTGTTCCAAAGGGTCGAGGCATGGTCGAAGCTCCACGGTTGTCGGCAGCTCAAGATCGAAACTCAGAATACCAACGCGCCGGCCTGCCGTTTTTACGAGCGGCAACGATGTGAACTTCGGGCGATCCATCGCGCGGCTTATCCTGAGTTCCCAGAGGAGATCCAACTGCTCTGGTACAAGGAGCTGCCGGCCTGATCCGACTGGCGCCGCCCGCTACCAGTGATGGTTGAGCCTGAAGAGGTCTCTGCGGTCTCTGCGGTCTCTGCGTTGATCGTCGTGTCGTTGAACGTTGTCGTCGGATGGGAGCCGGCTCAGCTGCACCACGCGCTGCGGTCCATCGGCGTGTTGGGACCGCCGATGCGATTGAAGAAATCGACGAACCCGGAACGCTCCCACTGGTACCAGCCGACTCCCGACCCGAGGTAGTAGTGCTCGGCTGCGCCGATCGCACCCACGGGATCGTACGGCTGATATTCCAGCACCAGCGTGTCGCGCGCGCCGAGATCGCTGCCGGCCTCCCGTCGCGGCTCGAACCAGGCGCGCTGACGATACGGAAACGCGTGCGACTTCGCGGCGTCAACGTGACAGGCAGCGTCGAACCACACGAGTCGATTGTCCGTGACGTCCATCGTCCACGGCGCCGCCGCGGTGGTGCCCGCCGGCAGATACCGCGCCAGCCAGCGCCCGTCGGTGAACTCGTAGGATTCGTCGCTGTCGCCGTCGAGGGCGTGATCGACGGCGTGGTAGACGAACTGGTCGTCCCAGCGCCAGCACTCGAATCGGCGCCGGTTGCCGTACTTGACCCAGCACACTTCGCGCCGTTCGAGATCGACGATCTGGTTCTGCCCGTGGCTGCCGAGGCGCGGCCACGTCCCGGTCTGGCCGATCAGGTAGCTGAGCACGTCCACGGTTGGTGATGCCGGCGACGGCGCGGCGGGGTGCGAGCACGCGGTCAGGGCCCAGAGTGCGACGGCGATCGCCGTGAGCCTCAGAGCGGACCGACCACGTCAGTCGATTTCGATGATTCCAGACGAAGGGCCGCCGGCCATCGCGAACGCCGGTTCGGTCGCCGCGGGCGGTGGGGTCGGCGTTGGATCGGCGGCAGGCGGCAGCCGCGGCAGCGCGTAGCGGTGCACCTCGCGTGCGACATCGTCCTCGGTCGGCGCCGAGGGGCGGCAGTGGAGGCGCACCCAGACGCGCAGCAGCGGATCGGTGAAGGTGTAGCGCTTCTGCCGCGACGTCACCAGGTCCACGTCTTCGAGCCAGGACAGGTAGTCCTTGGTCGAGCCAGGCGTGCGCTGCAAACGCTGCGAGATTTCGGTCAGCGTCAGTCCTTCTTCTTCAGCGAGGATTTCGAGAATCGCCTTCAGCGCGCCGTAGCCGCGAGCGCGGTGCAGGCGGAGCTCGTACGAATAGCCACAGATGGCGGCGACCTTGCCGTGCGGAGACAGCAGGCCCGAGAGGGCGCTGATCGCGTCGCCGCTGCCGGGACCGCCGTGGTCGCGCAGCGCGGCGAGTTCGTCGGCGATCGCCCGCACGTACATCGGCCGTCCATCAGCGAGGCTGAGAACGGTGCGCGACAGGAAGTCGGCCTCGTGAGCATCCTCCGCGCCGGATCCGCCGGCCGCCAGCGGCCCGAGAATATCGAGGGTGTCCTCGGCCGTGAGCGATGGGATGTGCATCACCTCGAAGCGCGCCGGACAATCGCGCAGCAGCCGAAGGGTTCGGGCCGTGTAGCGGCTGGTGAGCACGAAACGGTTGGGGCTCGCGGCGATACTGTCGATGAAATCGCGGAGCACCCGGCGCAGACCGGGGAAGCTCTCGAAGGTGCGCAGCTCGTGGAACTCGTCGAGCAGGAAAGTCGCCGGCTCGCTGGCGGAGGTGCGTGCCCGGCCGAAAAACGCGAGCGTCGCGTCGAACGCCGCGCGGGCGCCGACCGGCGAGGTATCGGTGACCGGAAACGGCGAAACCGCCGCGATCGCGCGCAGGAACCGCTCGGGAGTGGTCGCGGTGCGTTCGACGTCGATGAATTGCACCGAGGTGCGGCCGCCGCGGTCGCGCAGTTGCTGCAGCAAGGTGGTCCGTCCGCTGCCGCATCCACCGAGCAGTACGGGGATGCGCGAGGGCGACGCCTCGTAGGCGGCTGCCACACGGCGAGCCAGGGCGGTACGCGGAGTCAGCATTCGTGTCCCTCACGCATCGGGATGCGCAAACCTTCGCGTTCTGCGGTGGCAATGGCCGCGGCGTAACCGGCGTCAGCGTGCCGTACCACGCCGATGCCCGGATCGCACGACAGCACGCGTTCGAGCTTGTCGTCCGCGTCAGCGGTGCCGTCGGCGACGATCACCATGCCGGCGTGCAGCGAGTAGCCGATGCCGACGCCGCCACCGTGGTGCATCGAGACCCAGGTGGCGCCGCTCGACGTATTCAACAGCGCGTTCAGGACCGGCCAGTCGGCGATCGCATCGCTGCCGTCGATCATGCCCTCGGTTTCCCGGTTGGGCGACGCCACCGATCCGGTGTCGAGATGGTCGCGGCCGATGACGATCGGTGCCCGCAGCCGGCCTTCGCGCACCAGCTCGTTGAGGCGCAGCCCGAAGCGCGCACGCTCGCCGTAGCCGAGCCAGAGGATGCGGGCCGGCAGCCCCTGGAATGCGACCCGCTCCCGGGCGAGGTGGATCCAGCGCACCAGCGCTTCGTCGTGCGCGAACATCTCGAGCGCGGCTTCGTCGGTGACGCGGATGTCCTCCGGATCGCCGGACAACGCCACCCACCTGAATGGTCCCTTACCTTCGCAGAACAGCGGGCGGATGTATTCGGGAACGAAGCCGGGGATGTCGAACGCGTTGGCGACGCCGGCCAGCCTGGCCTGGGCGCGAATGTTGTTGCCGTAGTCGAACACGATCGCCCCTCGCTCGCGCAGCGTCAGCATCGCGCGGACGTGATCGGCCATCGCGGTCATCGACCTGGCGATGTATTCGTCCGGCTGGCGTTCGCGCAGGCGTCCGGCATCGGCGAGCGACAAGCCGTTGGGCACGTAGCCGTTCAGCGCATCGTGCGCGGACGTCTGGTCGGTCACGATATCGGGCGTCAGGCCGCGGGCGACGAGCGCCGGCAGGACATCCGCGGCGTTGGCTCGCAGGCCGATCGAGCGGCCGACGCCGTCGCGCGTCCATCCGGCGACGCGTCGGAGCGCCTCGTCGAGGCTGTCGGTCGCCTCGTCGAGATACCTGGTCGCCAGCCGCCTGGCGATACGCTCGGGATCGACCTCGATGACGAGCGCTGCGGCGCCGTTCATCGCGGCGGCCAATGGCTGGGCGCCGCCCATGCCGCCGAGCCCGGCGGTGACGACGAGTCGGCCCGACAGTGTGCCGCCGAAGTGCTGACGGCCGACCGCGGCGAGGGTTTCGTAGGTGCCCTGTACGATGCCCTGGCTGCCGATGTAGATCCAGCTGCCGGCGGTCATCTGTCCGTACATCGTGAGGCCGCGGTGCTCGAGATCGCGGAAAGTTTCCCAGGTGGCCCACGCCGGCACCAGCATCGCGTTCGAGATCAGCACGCGCGGTGCGCCCGGATGGGTCTGGAACACGCCGACCGGTTTGCCCGATTGCACCAGCAGCGTCTCGTCGTGCTCGAGTGTCGTCAACACGCGCACGATCGCGTCGAACGATTCCCAGTTGCGCGCCGCCTTGCCCGAGCCGCCGTACACGACGAGCTCGTCCGGCCGTTCGGCGACGTCGGGGTCGAGATTGTTCATGAGCATCCGGAGCGCGGCTTCCTGCTGCCAGCCTTTGCAGGTCAGCGCGGTGCCTCGCGGCGATCGAATGATGCGAGTGGCGGTGGTCATGAACGGATCGGCGGCGAAAGACTAGACCTTAAGAAGCGGCGCGAACGATGTCAATTTGAAAATGAAATATTTTTCACTTGACTAGAACGGCGCACGAGGCTTGGAGCGCGCCGGACGCGATCAACCGGGCGATCGTCTCGATGTCGGGCGCCGGCGAACGGTCGCGGTCGAGCGTCGGCACCGACGATCGCACCAGCGCATGCACGGCAGCGAGCGGCGGCGACGTCGTCAGCGGCGCGAGCAGGTCGATGGCCTGACACGCGCAGAGAATTTCGATCGCGACGACCTCGCGTGCGCGCGACACCGAGCGCTCGGCCTTCAGCGCTGCCGTCATGCTCATGCTGACGTGATCTTCTTTGTTCGCTGACGTGGGAATCGTGTCGACGCCGGCCGGATGAGCGAGGCCCTTCATCTCGGAGGCGATCGCCGCCGCGGTGACTTGCGCCATCATCAGGCCCGACTGCAGGCCGCCGTCGCGGGTCAGGAAGGCGGGGAGGCCGCTGAGCGTCGGATCGACCAGCCGATCCGTACGCCGCTCGCTGATCGTCGCCAGCGGGACGATCGCCGCGGCCAGGAGATCGGCGGCGATGGCGATCGGCGCGCCGTGAAAGTTGCCGCCGGAGACGATGTCACCGCTGTCGGCGAACACCATCGGGTTGTCGGTGGCGCTGTTGATCTCGACCTCGAGCGTCTCGCGGACAAACCTCAGCGCTTCACGGACCGCGCCGTGCACCTGAGCCGCGCATCGCAGCGAATAGGCATCCTGCACCTTGCCGCAGTGTTCGTGCGACTGATTGATGCCGCTGTTCCGCATCAGCGCTTCGATGTTGGCGGCCGAGAGCTGCTGGCCGACGAACGGCCGGGCCGCGTGAATGCGCGCCTCGAACGGGTGGATCGATCCACGTAAGGCGTCGATCGAGAGCGCCGCCGCGACGTCGGCCGCGCGCGCGACCTGTTCGGCAGCGGCCAGCGCCAGCGCGAGCACCGCGGTCGAGGGCTGCGTGCCGTTGATGAGCGCCAACCCTTCTTTGGGTCCGAGCCGGACCGGTCTCAATCCCGCATTCTTCAGCGCCTCAGATCCGGAGATCGACGACGGCGAACGCAGAACTCGCGGAACTCGCTGAGTCTTCTCTTCAGAGATCCAATCTCCGCGTTCTCTGCGGTCTCTGCGTTGATCGTCGCCTTTGTTGTCTTTGCCTTCGTTGTTGTCGTCTTCATCGGCCAGGACCTCACCCTCGCCGATCAGAACGAGCGCGAGATGGGCGAGCGGCGCCAGGTCGCCGCTCGCGCCGACCGATCCCCGCGACGGCACGCGCGGGTGCACGCCGGCGTTGAGCAGCGCGATCAATGCCTCCAGCGTGACGACGCTGATTCCCGAAAAGCCTTTGGCCAGGACATTGGCGCGCAGCGCCATGGTGGCGCGCACCGTGCGCACCGGCAGCGCCTCACCGAGTCCGGCCGCGTGGCTGCGCAGAAGATTCAGCTGCAGCGTTTCGAGGGCGTCCGGCGCGATCTTGACATCAGCGAACGAACCGAAACCGGTATTGATGCCATACGCCGGTTCGGCGCCGCCGGCCCGCCGATCGACGACAGCCCGTGAGGCGGCGACGCGATCGCGCGCGGCGGCGGCCAGCGCGACCGGCTCACCGCGGTCGGCGATCGCCAGCAGCTGCTCGAGCGTGAGCGAGGAACCGTCTAGGTGGATCATGTTAGTCGGTAGTCGGTAGTCGGTAGTCGGTTGAAGTAGAATCTTAATCCGGCTTCGGGTCCAGATCGCGACTCTCGACTACTGACTACTGACTATATGAATCTTGTTGTTCTCGGCGCGCAGTGGGGCGATGAAGGCAAGGGGAAGATCGTCGACCTTCTCACCGCGCATTTTGCGATCGTCGGGCGTTACCAGGGCGGGCACAACGCCGGTCATACCGTCTACGTCAACGGGACCAAGTTCATCCTCCGGCTGATTCCGTCCGGCATCCTCCACCCCGGTGTCATCTGTGCGATTGGCAACGGCGTGGTGATCGATCCGCAGGCGCTGTTTGCCGAGATCGACGAACTTTCGAAGAACGGCATCGACACCGCCGACCGCATCGTGGTCAGCGACAAGGCACACCTCATCCTTCCGTATCATCGCGATCTCGATCTGCTGGCGGAAGCGCGCCGCGGCGAACGCAAGATCGGCACCACTTCGCGCGGTATCGGACCGGCCTACGAGGACAAGATCGCTCGCCGTGGCATTCGCGTCGGCGACCTCGCGGATCCGAAAGGGCTCGAGCAGAACATCCGCGACAACGTCAACGCCCGCAACCGGCTCGTCCAAGACAGCACGATGGACTGGCGCCAGGTGCTCGAACAGCTGCTGAAACATGCGGAGCGGATGCGTCCGATGGTCCGGGACGTGTCGGTGATGCTGGCCGACGCCATGCGCGACGGCAAGCGGATTCTCTTCGAGGGCGCGCAGGGCACGCTGCTCGATATCGATCACGGCACGTATCCCTACGTGACCTCGTCGAACGCGTCGATTGGCGGCGTGTGCACCGGCATGGGCGTGCCGCCGCGTGCGATCGGACGTGCGCTCGGCGTCGTGAAGGCGTATACCACTCGCGTCGGTGAAGGTCCGTTTCCGACCGAGCTGTCGGGCGAAATGGGCAACCGGCTGCGCGAGACGGGCAGCGAGTACGGCGCCGTCACCGGACGGCCGCGGCGTTGCGGGTGGTTCGACGCCGTTGCCGCGCGCTATGCGGCGCGCATCAACGGACTCGATGGTCTGGCACTGACCAAGCTCGACGTCCTCGATGGTCTCGAACGCATCGACATCTGCACGTCGTACCGGTGCGGTGGCCGGACCTTGACCGAGTTCCCGTCAGACGTCGGCCAGCTCGCAGCCTGCGAGCCGGTCTACGAGTCGATGCCGGGCTGGTCGTCGCCGACCGCAGGCGTTCGGACCTACGCGGCCCTGCCGGAGGCGGCGCGCGCCTATATCGCCCGTCTGGAAGAGGTCTCCGGCGTGCGCGCCGCCATTGTCTCGACCGGATCCGAGCGAGACGACACGATCATCCGCGACGACGTGTTGAAGCTGTTCTAGTCTGACGTTCGATTGCGGACGCAGTACGAATCGATCGCCGAGGTGTCGGCGTCGATGAAGGCGATCCCCGACCGATACACAGGCGCGCCCCCCGACGACATCTCGAATTTGGTCCAGGCGACTGACGCCTTGAACCTGGCGTTGGTGACGTCGTCCACCAGCCCCGCCGCCACCAGCTGATTCGGTCTCAGCATCGTCGGTGACAGCACCTGAGCGCCGACGCTGGACAGGTCAACCAGCGGTGACGTCTTGCCTTCCACGATCATGTGCGCGTGCGCGGCCATCCTGAAGCGGGGCGCCCGCCGCGTGCCGCGCTGATCGATGGATTGGGGGAGTGGCAACGGCGTGAGCGGCACGACCCGGCTGTAGCCGCTGTCGTGCGCGAACACCCGAATCTCCGCCTCGCGCAGTGACTGGTCGGCTTTGATTCGCCTGATGAGCGCGGTGCCGCGCGGGCTGACCGAGAAGAGCCGCTCGAGCACGATGACCCCGGGCCGTCGCCTGCCGATGGTCTCGAGCGCCTTCAGCGCTTCGTCATCCGAGAAGATGATCAGCTCGCCGCTCAATTGGCCGGCGCGTTCCTGCAGCGCCGGCAGCAGGTCGGCAGCACCAATCAGGACGGTACAGGGCTCGGACACAACCGCTCAGTCTGCGAACGTACTCGGGAAGTGGATTAGAAGATCCGCGCGTCCTGCAACGGCCACCAGCGGACCTTCACTTTGCCGACGATGTACTTCTTCGGCACCGGTCCCCAGTGACGGCTGTCGGAGCTGTTGTTGCGGTGATCGCCCATCACGAAGTAGTAGCCCTGCTGGACGACCTGCGGGCCCCAGTCGTCGTGGCTGCGGAATTCGGCGGAGACGTAGTCGTCGTGCAGCGGTATGTCGTTCACGGTGACGTGGCCGTCGACGATCCGGACGGTGTCGCCCTCTTTTGCGATCACCCGCTTCACGAACATCTTCTCGGGATTCAGCGGGTAGTAGAGCATGACGATGTCGCCGGGCCGCGGCTCGCCGATCTCGTAGACCAGCTTGTTGACGATGAGACGGTCGTGATCTTCGAGCGTCGGCGCCATGCTCAGACCGTCGACACGCGCGACCTGGAAGCCGAACGTCACGATCAGTACTGCGTACATGACCGCGACCGACAGCGACTGCAGGCCCGCCAGAATCTCGCGGCCCATCCATTTCCATTTCGCGAGTGGGTCGGGAGGCGGATCGGGCACGACCGGAGTGTCGCCGATCGAGGGAGGTGTCAGCTGGAACGCGTCACCGGGCAGCTGCTGCTCCAGTGTCTGCTGGTCTGAAGTCGCCGACTCGAATTCGAGTGGAGTCACCGCTGGCCAGAATAACACGGACCGACCGTGCGCTGGTACAAGAGCCGTGTCGGTGTTATACTCGAATCCTCTCCTCGCTCAGCGGCGGGTCCCAGCCTCCGCGACCAGGTTCTTGAACGGCCATTCCCGTCTACGGAGGACGTATTGATGATGCGCTTGTCCCGCCTTGCCATGATGTTGATTGTCATTTTGTCGTGCGCCCGCGCCGTTTCGGCCCAGACGCCAGCGGCCCCGACCGCCGAGGATCCGCCGTTCTACGGCGAGTTCGGTGGTGGCCCCACGTTCGGCCACCACTCGTCAGGTTTTTATGGTGGTGAAGTCGGCTACCGGGTCTGGAACAACCTGAGCGTCGCGTTCGAAGTCGGCCACATGGGCAACATCGGCAGCCAGGACCTCGACGATCGCGCCGCCGTCATCGCGGCCAGCGTCGGCGCCACCTTCGCGGCAGCGTATCAGGTGACCTACTACGACTTCGGTGTTCGTTACGCCTTCAACATGCCGGATCACTTGATCAAACCGTACGCGTCGGTCGGTTTCGGCGCCGCCAGCGTCAAGGCCGAGACCGGCTTCAGCGTCAACGGCACTCCGGTCACGCCCGAATCGATCGGCATCACGACGGGCAGCGACCTCAACGGGACTGAAACCAAGGGATTCTTCATGATCGGCGGCGGCGCAACGGCGAAGTACAAAGAGCGATACTTCGGCGATCTCAGTTTCCGCTACGGGCGCATCATGCCCAGCAGCGCGATCGACGGGGACACGGGCGTGAATACGCTGCGTCTGCAGATCGCGGTCGGCGTCCGCTTCTAAGGTTTGCTGGCGGGCCGGACGTTCAACCGGCCCGTCGCCCCATCGCGCGCAAGTTCCTCTACCAGTTCCGCCTGCACGATGAAGCGCTTCGGCGCGTGCCCCACAAATTCGAACGGATAGCATGTCACCAGCGTCAGTGTTGGATCCCGCGTGGGATCCAGCACGTAGACGTCGTCTGGCCCGACGATCGACGTCTTGCTGATCCGATAGCGATAAATGCGATCGGTAGTCGTGAGCGAGAGCGCGTCGCCGACATGAAGGTGGCGGACCGGACGGAAGACGGTGTCACGATGCCCGGCAATGCCGATGTTGCCGCCCTGGCCCGGCAGCGCCGTATCCTCGATGTGTCCAGCGCCGCGGCTAAGCGTACCGTCGTCGCTTCCCTCGAGGAGTGCGGCCGAGAGCTGAACCGATGGGGCCTCGAGGCGTCCTAGAAGCGTACCCGCAGCCGGCGCGGAGGGGGAGGGCCGCGCGGAACCTCCGCTGCTCCCGTCCCCAGGCAATGGACGCGCGCCGTCAGGCAACGTCTGCGTCACCACGACCGGCGCCGAGTCTGACGGCGGAACCCCAACCTGACTGACAAAGCGCGCTTCAGTCAGCACGACGGCGCACCACACACCGAGCCCGACTCCGACCGCGATCAATCCACGTTCGAGCCAGCGCATCGCTCCGCCTTTTGTCATGGCTGAACCGGTGCCTTTGCGGCGAAGTATCCGGGCCGCGTCCGGAGTGTGAGTGGACGAGCGCCGGGTTGGATCACCACGCGAATCCGATGGAATGCTCCGTCCTTGTCGGGCGGCACGTAGCCGATGGTGTAGCCGCTTCGAATTTCGTGAGCAATCTGCACGCACGCGCGCAGCAGTTCGCCAGGCGATTGCGGCAGAAAGCGAAGGCCGCCCGTCGCTTCGGCGAGGGACTTGAGGACGCCCGGGTTCCGGTCCTCGTCGTCTCGCTCGAACACACCGACTGTGTAGATCGCGGCGTTCGATCGCCGCGCGCGCGTCAGCACGTCCGCGAGCTTCACCTGACTGGCGTTGTCGCCGCCGTCGCTGACGACGATGAGGGCTTTGCGGGCGCGGCCGGCCGAGTCCAGGCGGTCGAGTCCTTCGAGCAGCGCGTCGTACAGCGCGGTCTGGCCGTCCGGCTTCAGCGCCCCGATCGCTGACCCCACCGCTTCGACATCGTCGGCGAGCAGAAGCTGACGGCCGGGAACGACGTCCTGAACATCGTCGTTGAAGCGAAGGGCGAACAGCTCGTCTTCCGGATTACTGGACCGCGCGAAGGCGACCGCCGCCGCCTGCACTTCACCCATCTTCGTGCGCATACTGCTGCTGGCGTCGATGATCAGACCGACGGTGACCGGGGTGTCCTGATTGGTAAAGATCTCGATCGGCACCGGCCGTCCGTTGTCGAACACGCTGAAGCGTTCGCGTGACACGTCGGCAACGAATGCGCCTTGCCGGTCGGTCACAACGACCGGGAGGACGACGAGTTCGCTCGATGTTGCCCGGAAGCTCGGTTCCTGCGGATTGGGTTCCTGCGCCGACGCCGGCAGGGCAGTGAACGCGACGAGCGCGCTCACCAACCCGGCCAGTCCAACGCGAGAGCTTGTGCTCAACGGCTTCACCCTCGTAAACAAATCACGTCATTGGGACGGCCTCAAAGGCCGTTCCCTACGCGAGACGACGCGGTGTGGCGCGACCCTTTCAGGGTCGCGTGAGATGCGGGCCTGAAAGGCCCGCACTAGATGGTGCCGCTAGATGCCCCAGGACGAACGCGACCGGAGCTGACGCAATGCCAGGCCGCCCGCCAGCGAGAGTCCGGCGATCAGCTCGAACAGCGAGAGGTTGCTCGCCGTGCGCGGCAGGTGTTTCCGGGTCGGCGTCATCGGCGCACTGGTCGTTTCGGCCCGGGCCATCGTCGATTCCGGCGCACGTTCGGTCGCCGGCGTATTGACCGCGACCTTCTCGTCCGAGCTCTGCCAGTTGCCGTTCTCGTCGAAGTAGCCGACGGTGGCGGTCGTCATCGAATTGTCCGCGGTGGTCTCCTCGCTATTGGTCGCGAGCACCCGCTGATGGGTCTCTTTCGCGATGCGCATCGCCTGCCGTTTCGGATAGATGAATTCGTTGCCGATGTGCTCGCCAGGGTAATACCACACCTTGATCGCCTGCGGCGATCCGGCCGGCCGCTCCGAGAACATCACCACCGGCTTGTCGGTGACCTCCATCCGCTGATTCGGCCTGGCCATGAGTGTGGCGATGAGCGTCTTCTCGGTCTTGTCGAACACACGAACGATGTGCCGGTCCGATGTGTCGGCCAGCTTGAAGACGTAACTGCCTGCCGGGAGCGTCTTGCCTGGAATCTGCACGGCGCCACTGAACGTCAGAATCGTCTTCTTGTCGTAATCGTCGGCGCGGGCGCCGGGGGCAAACATCGCCGTCATCACCGCCGCGCAACAGAGAGCTTTCAATACACGCATGAGTTGTCCTCCTTCAATCCTGAGGATGAACTTGTGCACGTTACGTACCGCGCTTATCGTGGGAATTGCGACAGGACCGGGGCAAAAAGAGCAAAGGCCGACCCAAAGGTCGGCCTTTTCGTACCGTGAGCGGGCGACGAGAGATGCCTGTTACGGCCGATGCAGCGCCTGCATGAACGGCTCCGTCACCGTCGGGACCTTGGTGTTGCCGAGCATGACGACGTCTCGCGGTGGTGTCGCGCCATAAAGGTCTGCGTTGTCGTCAGTGTCAGCCTTGATGACGCCACCCGACAGGTCGATTCCCGCAAACAGTCCCTGCGTGCGCGAGTAGGAGAGGATTTCCGCCTTCATCTGAATATCCGTCGCGGCGCGGGCGTCCCGGCCGACCGGACCTGCGGCAGCCGACGCGTCGACACCGAGCGACACCTTGTTGCCCAACAGCTTTTCCATGCCTTTCCTGTTGTTCACAAGCAGGACGAGATCGATCGACTGCGCGCCGATCTGAAATCCCCAGCTGCCTTTGCCGAGGTCCATGAAGATCGGGGCAGTCCAGGCGCCCTCGTGACGGCAACTCATCAAGCCTTTGCCGTATTCGCCGCCGACGATGAACGCCGCCTTCTTCAGGCTGGGAACGACCATCACGCACTGGGCATTGTCCCAGAGCTGCTGTGGAATGTCCTTGTCGGGCACGCCATGAATTTCGCGCAGCACCTGGGCCGCTTCGTTGATGCGATGCGCATGTTCGTTCGCGTCCTTCGCGCTCAGTGCCGCACCCGTGAGCCCCGTAAGAATGACCGCCATTGCTCCAGCTACAACCCGCATGTTCCAACCTCCGTGACGTTTTCGACGCACGTATCTGACTTGGAGCAAGAACGTTACCACCTTCCCGTCGGCTGCGGATATGGCGCTTCTCTTGCGTTCGCATGGTGTTAGACGAACGTTGTCGCGGCGGTGGATCCCGCGGAGGGTAGAGCGGATGGCCAAGTACGGCAAGAAAGCACAGACCAAGGTCGAGCGCGCCATGCACGAACGTAAGCACGGAACGCTCAGATCCGGCGGATCCGGAAAGAAGGTGACCAGCCGGAAGCAGGCGATCGCCATCGGCCTCAGCGAGGCCCGGCGCGAAGGCGGCAAAGTGCCGCGGAAGCGGTCCTCCAGACGAAGCTGACGAACATCGATACTCCTCTGCTCGTCTTACCGTAAGATTCCACAGAGGAGCTACTGATGATGACTCGTGCGACCGCCGCCGTTGCCATGCTGGTAGCGGCGACTGCTTTGGCGTCCGTGCCTGTGAGCGCCCAGTCGGCCTCGACGGATGCGGCAGCCGCTCCGACCTACACCAGGGACATCGCGCCGATCTTCTACAAGAACTGCACGAACTGCCATCGGCCCGGCGAAATCGCCCCGATGTCGCTGTTGACCTACAAGGACACGCGGCCGTGGGCAAAATCAATCGGCACGCAGGTCGGCAAAGGATCGATGCCGCCGTGGCACGCGGATCCCGCGCACGGCGAGTTCCTGAACGACCGCCGCCTGTCCGACCACGACAAGGCGGCGATTGTGGCCTGGGTCAGTGCGGGTGCGCCGGAAGGTAACCCGGCCGATTTGCCCGCACCGCCGACCTACGGCTCCGAATGGGAAATCGGGAAGCCGGACGCCGTTTTCAGCATGGCCGAGGATTATCCGATACCGGCGCAGGGCACGATTGCCTATCAGTACTTCGAGATTCCGACCACGTTTGCAGAAGACAAATGGATTCAGGCGATGGAAGTGCGCGCCGGTAATCCCAGCGTCCTGCACCACGTCATCGTCTATGCACGGGCGCCGGCACCCGCGACGCCGGCTGCCCCGGCCGCTCCACCCGCCGCGGGCGCGACGCCGGCCCAGAGGCCGGTTCCCTTGTTCATCTTCAAGGAAGGCACGCAGATTCCGGCCGGCCAGACCGGCGGCCGGCCATTGCCGCCCGATCAGCACCCCGCGCCAGGACCTAACGATCGTCCGGCGCCCGCGCGGATGGGGCCGACCGTCGGCGGCTTCGCCCCGGGTCAGTTCGTCCGCGTCTATCAGGAAGGCACCGCGATGCGGTTACCGGCCGGTGCCGTCCTGATCCTCCAGTCGCACTACACCGCGAACGGAGCGCCGACCACGGATCGCACGCGGGTCGCGTTCAAGTTCGCCAGCAAACCGCCGCAAACCGAAGTGCGCTTCGCGTCGCTGGTCAACGGCAGCCTGCATATTCCAGCCGGCGCGGCCGACTACCGTGTTGACGCGGAGATGACGATCAGCCGCGACGTCACGCTCTGGAGCATCCTGCCGCACACACACGTGCGGGGCGTGCGCTGGTCGTACGACGCGACCTATCCCGACGGTCGCACCGAAACCATCCTGTCAGTGCCGAAGTACGACTTCAACTGGCAGACCGACTATGTGTTCAAGCAGCCGCTGAAGCTGCCGAAGGGAACGATGGTCCACGCGACTGCGTGGTACGACAACTCCACAGCCAACAAGTCGAATCCCGACCCGACCAAGGAAGTGTGGTGGGGCGACCAGACCTGGGAAGAGATGATGTTCAGCGGCTTGACGTTCAGCATCGATGCGGCACCGGTCTCCACGTCGGCGCCGAAGCAGTAGGAGCATGACGAACCACTCTTCGATCGTTCGCCGATGGTCGATCGCCGCCGGCCTTGTCGCCGCCGCCTTCCTGGTCGCGTCGCCTCGCGCCCAGGAGGCGAGCGCTCCGCTCTGGGACACGGGCACGTTCTCGATTCTCGGCTTCGATCCCGAAACCGGAGAGATTGGCGGCGCGGTGCAGTCGCGCGTGTTCTCGGTCGGCAACGGTGTCCTCTGGGCCGACGCGAACGCCGGTGTCGCGGCGACCCAGGCGATCATCGACGTCGGCTACGGGCCGCAGATGCTCGAGCTGCTGCGGAAGGGGATGGCGCCGGCGGCGATCGTGAAACAGGTCTGGGATCAGGATCCGGATCCTCTGCCGGAGCGGTGGAGTAAGCAGGGACGCCAGTTCGCCGTGATGAACCTCAAGGGTGAGTACGCCGCCTTTACCGGCCCGAAGGCCGACGACTGGGCCGGGCACAAGGGCGGTAAATACGTCACCGCCCAGGGCAACATCCTCGCCGGACCTGCCGTCGTCTCGAACATGGTCGAGGCGTTCGAGAAAACATCCGGTCACTTGTCGCAGCGCCTGGTCGCGGCACTCCAGGGCGGACAGGCCGGCGGCGGGGACAAACGCGGTCAGCAGTCGGCCGCCCTGATCATCGTCAAGAAGAACTGCGGTGTGTGGCTGCACAACGACACCGTGCTGCGGCTGCAGGTGGACGACAGCCCCGAGCCGATCACCGAGCTCAAGCGCATCGTGGACAAGTGGAACGAGCGCCGCCCGCGCAGTGTCACGCCCGGATGCCAGTAGGCGGACTGCAGGAGTGACCGGCCCGCCCGACTCCCCGCCGACGCACAAGCGGCGGCCGAGATATCCCGGCAAGAACCCCCGCGGATTCCATCAGAAGTACAAAGAGCTGAACCCCGGGCGCTACGCGTCGGAGGTGGAGAAGATCCGCGCGTCGGGCAAGACGCCTGCCGGCACTCACATCCCGATCATGCTGGAGGAGGTGCTCGACTGCCTTCAGCCGGCGCCTGGAGAGCTCGCGATCGACTGTACGCTCGGCGGGGGAGGCCATGCCCAGGCGATTCTCGAGCGCATACAGCCCGGCGGACGTTTGATTGGACTCGATGTCGATCCAGTCGAATTGCCCCGGACTGAAGCGCGTCTCGCTGCGGATGGCTTCGGTTCCGACTCCTTCGTCGCGCGCCAGGGCAACTTCGCAGGCCTTCCTCAGGCACTCGCGGCCGTCGGGTTGACCGCCGTGAACATGATCCTGGCGGATCTCGGCGTGTCCTCGATGCAGATCGACAATCCCGATCGCGGCTTCAGCTATAAAGAACCCGGACCGCTCGACATGCGGATGAATCCGTCGCACGGCGAGCCCGCGTCGCAGTTGCTCGCTCGGTTGAGCGAGAGCAAACTCGCCACCCTCCTGACCGAAAACGCCGACGAACCACATGCGGACCTGATTGCCGGGCTGCTGAAGCAGAAGCCGATCAATACGACCCACGCGGTCGAGCGTTTGGTGCGAACGGGCCTGTCTGCCGCAATGCCCTACCTGGCCAAGACCGACGTGAAGATGTCCGTCCGCCGCACCTTCCAGGCGCTTCGCATCGCCGTGAACGACGAGTTCTCCGCGCTCGAGGCCCTGCTGCGATCGTTGCCCCAGTGCCTCGCGCCGGGCGGACGGGTCGCGATCCTGACGTTCCATTCCGGCGAGGATCGGCGCGTGAAGAAGGCGTTCCAGGCAGGTTTTAGAGGCGGCGTCTATTCAGACATCGCCGACGAGGTCATTCGCTCGACCAAGGAAGAAACGTTTGCGAATCGGCGCGCCTCGGCCGCGAAATTGCGCTGGGCCGTCCGCGCCGCGGACTGAAGACCGCTGATGCCGTTGCGTCTTGTCCAAAATCTCTGCGGACTCAGCGTGCTCTGCGTTCAAACGTCGTGATCGGTTCAGGCCCGTTCCTCCCACACGCGACATAATTCCACGATCACCTCGACGGCCTTCTCCATGTCCCGGACCGAGACCCATTCCAGACGCGAGTGAAAGTTGTGTTCGCCGGCGAAGATGTTGGGCGTGGGCAGTCCCATGAAGGACAGGCGTGAACCATCAGTGCCGCCACGGATGAGCCGTGAGTGCGGCTCGAGGCCGGCTCGCCTGATCGCTTCCTGAGCGTTGGCGGCAACCTCCGGGTGGCGGTCGAGCACCTCCTTCATGTTGCGGTACGACTCCTCGACCACGACCTCGATCCGCGCACCCGGGATGCCGCGGACGACCTCGCGCGCGAGTGACTCGAGCATCGCCTCTTTGTCCTTCAATCCTGCCGTGACGAAGTCGCGAATCAGCAGCCGGACCGAGGTGCGTTCGACGCTGGCGTTGACCACGTACGGATGAACGAATCCAGCGGTGCCGTCGGTGGTCTCGGGTGACAGCCGGTCGTCGGGTAGCCGGGCGATGAACGCGGCCGCCAGCTTGATGGCGTTGACCATCCGTCCTTTCGCATAGCCGGGATGGGTGTTGAAGCCGTGAAACGTGATGGTCATTGCGTCGGCTGAGAAGCTCTCGGTTTCGACCTCGCCGAGTTCGCCCCCGTCCATGGTGTAGGCGCAGACGGCGCCAAAGGCCGGCACGTCGAAGTGATTGGCGCCGCGGCCGACTTCTTCGTCCGGGGTAAACGCAATCCTGACCGTACCGTGTGGAATCTCGGGGTGACGGAGCAGGTGAGCCGCTGCGCTCACGATTTCGGCGACGCCCGCTTTGTTGTCCGCGCCGAGCAGGGTGGTTCCGGACGCGGTGACGATGTCCTGTCCCATTTGCGCGGCAAGATGCGGGTTGTCGCCCAGGCGAAGCACCGCGGTCGGATCGTCGGGCAGCACCAGGTCGCGGCCGTCGTAGTTCCGATGGACGATTGGTTTCACGTTCGCCCCAGGCATTTCCGGTGACGTGTCCACGTGCGAGATGAAGCCGATCGTCGGCACGTTGGACTTGGCGGTGGTCGCCGGAATCGTCGCGCTCAGATAGCCGCGTTCGTCCAGCACGATATTGGAAAGGCCGATGTCGCGAAGCTCGGACTCCAGCGCACGGAGCAGGACCCACTGATTCGCGGTGCTGGGTTGCGTCGTCGAGAGTTCGTTCGACTGCGTGTCGAAGCGGACGTAACGGAGGAAGCGGTCAAGAACGTTGGACATAGCGGAATTGCTAAATGCTAAATTGCTAAATGCTGATTACAGAATGAACACGCCGTGGAGCAGGCGGGCCGCTTCGTCCAGCCGCGCCCGATCGATCATCCAGGTGATTCGGAACGACGAGGTCGCGACCCCGTCGCTGGCGATGGTGCCCGCGGCAAGCGCCGCCGATCCCCTGCGCAGGTTGTTGAAGGTAGCGTTGATGCCTGCGCCGACCACGCTGACGGCGCCGAGAGACTCGCGGACCCGGACCGTGGTTCCGAATCGCGCCTCGAGCGCGGCGCGGACGCGTTGTTCCTCGTGCAGGTTCTCGCGCGAGACGACCAGCGTCAGGCGGTCATCCATGACGTGCAGCTGTTTGCCCGCCACCTGGTGCTCGTCGAGCAGCGTCAGGATCTCGAGCGCCCGGCGATCCGCATCGAGCACGATGACGTCCCGCTCGCTGGCGACGCCGACGACGGTGCCCGGGGCCCGCGGCGAATCTCTCCGCACCACCGTCCCGTCGGCCGCGGGATCGGCGCCAGGCAGTGGCGAGCTCGTCGCCCGCGCGTAAATCGCGATCCCTTTCTCCTTCGCGAACTCGACGGCCTGGGCGTTGAGCACCCGGGCGCCGGATTCGGCCAGCTCCTGCGTCTCTTCGTAGGACATCGTGCCGATTCTCCTGGCTGCCGGCACCACTCGCGGGTCGGCGCTGTAGACGCCGTCCACGTCAGAGCAGATCTCGCAGTAATCCGCGCCGAGCGCGGCGGCCATCGCCACTGCGGTCGTGTCGCTGCCTCCGCGGCCGAGCGTGGTGACCTCGCGGCGGTACGACACGCCCTGGTAGCCGGCGATGACCACGATCTTGCCGCGCGCGAGCTCGTCCTGGACCCGGAACGGCCGCACTTCGACGATGCGCGCATCGACATGGCGATCGTTGGTGATGATGCCTGACTGGCTGCCGGTGAAGCTGATGGCGTCGCCGCCCATCTCGCGGATCGCCATCGACAACAGCGCCATCGAGATCCGCTCGCCGGCGGTCAGCAGCATGTCGAGCTCGCGGCGGTCCGGGTTGGCGGAGACCTGCCTCGCCAGCGCGAGCAGGTCGTCGGTGGTGTCGCCCATGGCCGATACGACGACCACGACGTCGTGACCCTCGCGGCGCGTGCGCATCACCCGGTCGGCGACCTGCCTGATCCGCTGCACGTCAGCGACGCTGGAGCCGCCGTACTTCTGGACGACGATGGACATTAGAAGAGCTTTATCACGAAGACACGAAGATCACGAAGCGCCACAGGACTCTCTTTTCACGAAGTCACGAAGATCGCGAAGTGCACGAAGAGATCTGTTGTGCAGCGAGTTGCTCGTGGCCTTCGTGTTCTTCGTGTCTTCGTGATGAAGAAGGGTCTATTCGAAGGTCGCCATCACCGGTGCGTGATCGCTGGTGCCGATTTCTTTCTGCACCACGCACGCGGTCGCGTGGGACGCGAGCGCCTCGCTGGCAAACACGTAGTCGAGCCGCCAGCCGATGTTGCGCTCGCGCATGCTGCGCCACGGCGGCCACCACGAAAACAGGTTGTCGTTGTCAGGGTCCATCGCGCGGCCGACGTCAACCAGCCCGCGACCCAGGATCCGCTCCATCAGCGCACGTTCTTCGGGCAGCTGTCCGATCGCGCGCGGCTTGCGTTCCTTCGCGTGCACGTCGCGCTCGGTCCGCGCGATGTTCATGTCGCCGCACAGCACGATCGCACGCCCTGCCGCACGTGAAGCCACGACGTAGGCGTCCATCGCCTCGACGAACTGCATCTTGGCGGGGAAGTCCTTGCCTCCATTCGGCACGTAGACCGACGAGACGGTCAGTGGTCCGAGCGGCGTGGCGAGATCGACCGAGGCAATCCGGTATTCGAAATCGAACGTGGGATGGGTGAAGACGGGAGGCTCCGGCGCGAATGACTTGGCGACCAGGAGGGCGACGCCAGAGTACGCCTTGCCGCCGTGCCAGTAACACCAGTAACCGTCCATCGTGTAGATGGTGATCGGCACCTGGTCTGGGACGGCTTTCAGTTCCTGCAGGCAAACAACATCCGGACGGTCACGGTCGATCCATTCCTGGACCTGTGCGTGACGCGCCCGGATGCCGTTGACGTTCCAGGTCGCGAGCTTCAGAGGGCTAGAAGCGGGCGTGCGCGGCCTGACGCTCGGCGGCAGGCACCGCCATGATGTCGGCGTGCGCGGCGACGTGCGCCTTGACGATCTCTTCCGCCTGCGCCATCAGCGCCGGGTCGCCGAGGCGATAGACCGCGTTGGCCTCGATCAGATCCTTCTGGTGCGACGGCGTCGCGTCGATGCTTTCGTAGATGGCCGCCACCGGGCATGCCGGGACACAGGCGCCGCAGTCGATGCACTCTTCCGGGTGGATATACAGCATCGTCGCTTCGGCGAACTCCGCTTCGTCCTTGCGCGGGTGGATGCAGTCCACCGGGCAGACGTCCACGCAGGCCGTGTCTTTCGTCTCAATGCACGGGTCAGTGATGATGAATGGCATGCTCGCGAATCTCCGGGTAATGGGACCTGATTGGTCGGCCTTCGACGGCCTGAACCGACGGATTATACCGCGAGACCAGTGCAGGGCAATCCCGGAGATCCTGCAATATCCGGGCGCCCGGACCGAACGAGGCGAGGAGGCGGAGTGATGATGCTACGAGTAGCGGTGCTCGCCGTGGCAATAACGACGGCGATCGGCGCGCAGCCGGCAGCGGACAAGCGGCTGACCGGCGAGGACGTGGCCAAGGTTGCCGGGATCACCGGCATCAAGACGGTCGCTCGCGGCGCACAGACCGGCGCCGGCGGCGACCTCAATTTTGCCCGTCCCGACGGCAAGCTGGTCCTGATGGTGAACTTCGGCGACGCCAGTCTGTACACCAAGGCACGCCAGCAGAAGGAGACCATTGTCGGCGGCAAGCCTTATCCGATGGTGCTGTTCGCTCATCGCGTGACCGGCGTTGGCGACGAGGCGTTCGCCTCGCCGCCGGGCAACGTGCAGTACGTCATCTACGCGCGCAAGGGCAAGAACGCGGTGTCGGTCAGCTCGTTCTACTCGTCGGCTGGCGAGGCGATTCGACCGCTGCTCAACGAAGCGCAGCTGAAATCGATTGCGCAGACGATTTTCTCGCGCTGGTGAGCGCGCGCCATCGCGCGTTTTCGATTCGGTGTGGGGCGACCCTTTCAGGGTCGCGGGAAAGCGGGCCTGAAAGGCCCGCGCCACGTGGTTCTGAAACCGCTAGGGCTCGAGTCTGCAGAACATCATCGGGCTTGGCGTGACGACGTAGCCGAGGGCTTCGTACAACGGCTGACCATCGCGGCTGGCGTTCAGCGCGAGCGACAGGATGTTTTCCTCGCGACACCACGCGTGGATCGCGGCCATCACCCGCTGCGCCAGACCGCGTCGCCGATGGGTTGGATCGGTATACACGTTGTAGACGAACGCCAACCGGCGGCCGGGATACCGCGGACCAGGCGGCCACGGCACGATCGTGATGCCGCCGCCGGCCACCACCGTCCCGTCCGCGGTTTCGACCAGCCACGCGCGGTAGGATCCCGCCGCCATCGTCTCGGCAGCCCAGGCGCGAAAGTTCAGGTCGAGCGTCTCGGCATCGAGCCGCACGCCCATGTCCACGAACATCGCCACGCGGTGACGCGCGAGCACTGGAGCATCGTCGATGGTCGCCGTACGGACGCGATAGTCGTCGATCACGATCGGGAATTATACTCAGGGCTATGGCGAATCCGACTGAAGCGCGGCGGGGACCCGAACCACCCGACCTGAGCGAAAAAGGCGGCGTGAAGAACGGAGAGCCGCAGCGATCCGACACGCGACTCTTCATGCAGTTCATGGCGTTCGGCGGATGCGCCGACGCGACCGCTGTTGCCGATACCCTGGCGCGCGCCCGCATCTCCGGCGTGCTCTATGACGATGTCAACGATCCGCGCGGTATCGGCCTGCTCACGTTCAGCGAAGATCCGGATTATTTCGTGGATCGCGTGCGTCCACTGTTCGACGAAGCGCCGTTCGCGCCGCTCGAGCAGAAACCGGAGTTCACGCTGCTCGGGCGCACCTACGCCATCGGTTACGAGCCCGATCTGCCGGAGGTCCTGCTGCACCGTCCGCGCCGAACCGTGCTGAACCCGCTGTGGAAGTGGGGCGTGTGGTATCCGCTGCGCCGCAGCGGCAAGTTTGCGCACCTTCCGCCGGAAGAGCAGCGGGTGATCCTCGCTGAGCACGGGGCGATCGGGATGTCGTTCGGCGCGGGCGACTTCGCGCACGACATCCGCCTGGCGTGTCACGGTCTCGACAAGGCTGACAACGACTTCATCGTCGGCCTCGTGGGGAAGGACCTGTTCCCGCTGTCGGCGGTGGTGCAGGCGATGCGGAAAACGCAGCAGACCGCGCTGTATCTCGAGCACCTCGGTCCGTTTTTCGTCGGCCGGGTCCGCTGGCAGAGCGCCGAGTAGGACTAACGCGGTCACGACAATGATGACCGACAACGATCAACGCGGAGAGCGCTGAGCACGCAGAGTCATCAGACTGAATACCAGTCTCGCTCCGCGAGTTCAGCGGGTTCTGCGTTTGATGTTGTGGTTACGATCGACGTCAGTTCTCGTCGCGAAGCGCTTCAACGAGATCCCCGCGAACGGCGCGGACGACCGGCACTGCCGTTGCCACCGCCGCGATCAGGACCACCAGGCCTATGGCGCTGGCGATCGACGCCGCATCCTGTGGCGAGATATCGAACAGCATCGAGCGGATGACCGACGCCGCCGACAGCGCCACCCCGAGGCCCACGAGAGTCCCGACGCCGACCATCGTCAAGGTCTGGTTCGCGATCACCGCGGCGGCGTGAGCGGGCCCGGCGCCCAACGCCATGCGAATGGCGATTTCGCGCCGCCGCAGGGCCGCGATGTACGCGAGCGAGCCGTAAATCCCGGCGCCCGCGAACAGTGCTGCGCACGCCCCCACACCCGCAGCGACGAACGCGGTCAGCCGTTCCGCCGCAACGCTGCTCTCGACCTCTTCGCCCATCGTATGAACTTCCAGAAACGGCAGGGCCGGATCGATCGCAGCCAGCGCCTTGCGAGCCGGCTCGATGATCGCCTCCGGCCTGGTACTGCTGCGCACGTTCAACACGAACGACTCGGACGGGACGCCGAACACGTAGAAGGTCGGCGGTACGGGCTCGCGCAGCGACCGGTATTTGGCATCCTTGACGATGCCAACGATCTGGTACTGCGGCTGGGCCACGCCATTGAAACCGACGCCGAAGTGCTTGCCGATCGGATCGGCGCCGGGAAAGAATCTCGTCGCGAAGGCTGTATTCACAACCGACTGAATGGAGCCGGCGGCGCCCGCCCCGCTGCGATCGGTCTCCGCAAATCCGGAACCAGCGACGATGGGCATGCCCATCGTCTCGAAATAATTGCCGAAGACGGTATTGCCGCTCGCGTCCAGAAAATGCGCGGCAGTAATTCGCTCGCCGGCCGGTGCGAGAGTCCACGACATCCCGCGTCCGCGCATGAGCGCCACGGACGAGATCGACGTTGATGCCACTCCGGGAATGTCGCCGACCCGTTCGCGTAGCGTCTTGAGAAAGGCGCGCGCACCGTCTCCCTCGTGAGTGCCCAACTGGCCGGTGAATGTGGCGATGTGGTCCACGTCGAATCCGATGTCCACGCCGCGGAGTTGCTGCAGTGTACGGGCGAATAGGCTTGCGGTCATCAGCAGCACCGTGCAAAGCGCGACCTGGACCAGTATTAGCGGCCCGCGCCAGCGGCTGCTGTCGGTCGATCGGACCGAGCGCAGGTGATGATCGAGACTGGAACGGCTGACGACGATCGCGGGAACGGCGCTGAAACAGATCAGGGCAACGACTCCGACCGCGATGGCAAAGAGGATCACCGAGCGATCGACGCCCGCCGCGAGCGTGAGCGGCAGCAGCGAGCCGCCGCGATCACGAATGGTCGGGAGAAACGTTGTCGCGACCGGCACAGCCGCCATAGTCAGCAGGATGCCGCCTGCCCCCCCGGCAACGGCGAGCAGCAGGGCCTCCGCCAGGACCTGGCGCAGCAACATGCCTGGTGACGCACCCAGCGCGAGCCGCAGCGCGTACTCCTGGCGTCGGGCCGCCGAGCGGGCCAGCAGAATGGCACCGATGTTGACACACACGATCGACACGAGCAGCAGCGTTGATGCAAGCACGACCTTTAAGACGCCCTCGACGTTGGCGCGCAGGATGGACACGCCGCGTTCGAGTGAGTCGATCTCGATGCCGCGCTGCACCAGGCGCGAAGCGTCCTCGTTCGATAGATGCTCGACGTTCCGGTAGTAATCGCTCATCGTCGATTGCCAGATGTTCTGGCACTCGGCCTCTGCTGCCGAGCGTGAGGCGCCGGGATTGAGGCGCCCGGCTATTTCGAATTCAAGCGGCCCATCGGCAGGCGGCACAAGGGTTCGGTAGGCGCTGAGTGGGATCCATAAGGCCGGACCGGTATCGGAGGTCAGGCCGTTGAAGGACGCTGGCATCACGCCCACCACTACGAAGTGGTGTCGGTTGATCGTGATCACTGACCCGATTGCGGCGCCCGCGTCGCGGTATCGCCGGCGCCAGAGGCGGTAACTCAAGAGCGCCGCCGGTGTTTCCGCGCGCCGTCGCTCGTCATCATCGGTCAGGACACGGCCGTGGAGCGGCTGTACGCCCAGTGTGTCGAAGAAACGAGGCGTGACTCCCCGCACCGAGATGTCTTCGGACGGTTCGGGTGCGGTCAGCGCAAAGTGGTCGTACTCGCCTGTTTCCGCGAACGTCGAGGCGAGCGCGGTCGAATGATCGCGAATCGCGTCAAAGTAGGGTTCCCGAAAACTGCTGATGGTGCCGACTCTCGGCAAGCGCTGGACCACCCTGATCAGTTCCTCCGGTCGAGTCACCGGCAGCGGCCTGAGCAGGATCGCCTCGAAAAACGTGAACGCGGTCGTGCTGGCTGCAATTCCCAACGCCAGAAGTCCGCTGACGAGAAGCGTGAAGCCAGGTGTTCGAGCGAGAAGGCGCACCGCGTGGCGTATCTCTCTCATTGCGCTCGAACGTCAGGGCTGCGAGAGATCGGCGGTCGCGGCGTAGGTGGGCGGTCGCCGATGTTTGGTGGCCTGTTCGTAAGCGTACGCGAGCTTGATCAGCGTCGGCTCGCTCCAGGCGCGGCCGAAGAACGAAATGCCGACCGGCAGGCCGCGGACGAAGCCTCCGGGCACGGTGACGTGCGGGTAGCCCGCCACCGAGGTGACCGTTGACGGTGACGCGCCACCGCCGCCGTCGCCGTTGACCAGGTCGATGAGCGAGGCCGGACCGCTGGTCGGCGCCACGAGCGCGTCGAGCTTGAACTTGGCCATCACCGCGTCGATGCCCAGCGCTCGCGACAGCTGGTGGTTTTTCGCGAGCTCGGCTTTGTATTTTTCGCTGCTGAGCGGTCCCTTCTTCTGGGCCATCAGCATCAGTTCCTGCGCGAAGTACGGCATTTCCTGATCTTTGTGCGCGTCGTTGAACGCGATCACGTCCGCCAGCGAGTGCACCGGTGACGCCGGTCCGAGCCAGGTCAGGTACTTGTTCAGGTCGGCCTTGAATTCGTAAAGCAGCACGTCGAACTCGCTGTCGTCGAACTTGCCGAGCGTCGGAATGTTCGCCGGGTCGACGATGATCGCCCCCTGCTTCTTCAGATCCGCGATCGCGGCTTCGGCGATGCGATCGGCAGCCGGACTGTAGCCAAACAGGCGGTTGCGCACGATCCCGATGCGCGCGCCTTTCAGCCCGTTGATATCGAGCGACTTGGTATAGTCGCGCAGACCCTTCCGCGTGCTGTCCCTGGTCGCCACATCGTCGGGGTCCGTACCGCTCATCGCGCCGAGCAGCAGGGCAGCGTCGCTCACGGTCCGCGTCATCGGGCCGGCGGTGTCCTGGCTGTGCGAGATCGGCACGATGCCGCTGCGGCTCAACAGCCCAAGCGTCGGCTTGATGCCGACCAGCGCGTTATTGTTCGACGGTGAGACCACGGAGCCGTCGGTCTCAGTGCCGACCGCGATCGCCGCCAGGCTTGCTGCGATCGCCGCGCCGGAACCGGAGCTCGAGCCGGAGGGATTCCGATCGAGCGCGTACGGATCGTGGGTCTGGCCGCCGCGCCCACTCCAGCCGCTGGTTGAATGGGTGGATCGGAAGTTGGCCCACTCGCTCAGATTGGTCTTCCCCAGAATGACTGCGCCGGCCTGACGCAGACGTTGAACGATGAAGGCGTCTTTAGGCGGTGTGATGCCCGCCAGGGCCATCGAACCAGCGGTCGTCATCATGCGGTCCGCGGTCGCGATGTTGTCCTTGAGCAGGACCGGAATGCCATGCAAGGGTCCGCGGGGGCCGCGAGTCTTGCGCTCGGCATCCAGGCTGTCGGCGATGGCGAGCGCCTCAGGATTGAGCTCGATGATGCTGTGCAGGGCGGGGCCGCTGCGATCGATCGCCTCGATGCGAGCCGTGTATTTCTCGACCAGCGATCGCGCGGTGTCCTGTCCTGACTGCATGCGCTGCTGCAGGTCGGCGATGGTGGCTTCTTCGAGCTCCGGCGCCGGGCGCGCGGACGCGCCTCGAGACGATGACGGTGCCTGCGCCGAGCCGATCGCGAAAAAGAGAAGGGAGACGCTCAGCACACGAATCGGGCTACTCATTCGACATCCTCGCTCGGCTGGAGCCTCGCGCTACGTTTCTGGCTACGTTGTGGGGCTCGCGGCGACGGATTGGGCGATGAACGCCTCGATTTCTGGCGCCGGCCGCGCTCCGGTTGCCCGCGCGATTTCCTTGCCGCCGGCGAAAATCGCCAGGGTCGGAATCGATCGGATGTTGAAGCGCTGCCCGAGATCCGACAGCTCGTCGGTGTTCACTTTGACGACGACGACCTGTCCGGCCTGATGCGCCGCCACCTTCTGCAATTCCGGCGCAACCATCCGGCATGGTCCGCACCACGGCGCCCAGTAATCGACCACGACCGGCAGCGACGAGCTGGCGACCAGGCGATCGAAGTCCGCGGTCTTGTGCACCTCTATCGGCACGCCCGGCGCGGTCAGCGGAGTCTTGCACTCGCCGCAGCGGACGGCGTCGCCGAGTCGCTCGAATGCCAGCCGATTGTGCTTGCCGCACGATGCGCAGGTCACGACCACGCCGCGATCGTCGATGTCTACCGTCGCCATGTCACCTCATTTCGCTCGATGGTATCCGCGCTTCGATCAGTTTCCGTGCGCCGGCCGTTTTTTGGGCTGCGCCGGCGCCGCCGGCCGCGCGACCGCTTCGGCGAGCAAGGCGACGCTGATCGCGTACGAGTGCGAGCAGTTGTACTCGAGCAGTGTGTTGTAGTTGCTGTAGACGAGAAAATGCCGCGTCGTGCCCGAGACGAGCGAACCCTCCGGTCCACTCTTCGGCAGCGGCTTACCGCCAGACAGGCGCACCCCGAGCGCTGCCCACCGTTCGGGCGGCATCGCTACGGTCATGTCCCTGGCCGCGCGGCACGATCCGTCCCGCCTCGCGACATCGCTGGCAATCCGACGCGCGGCTTCCGGCGTCACCTTGACCTCTCGGCCCCAGCTTTCGTCGGCCTTCCAGCCGTGGCCCTTCAGGTAGTTGGCAATCGACGCGAAGACGTCGGCGGGCGTGGACCAGATGTCGCGGCGGCCGTCACCGTCGAAGTCTTCGGCGTACTGCAGATAGCTCGACGGCATGAACTGCACCTGGCCCATCGCGCCGGCCCAGGATCCGCGCATGCTGGAGAATTCGATGTCACCCCGGTTCAGGATTTCGAGCGCCTTGAACAGCTCGCCTCGAAAAAATGTCGAGCGCCGCGGATCGTAGGCGAGGGTCGCGAGCGCCGCCACCGTGGGTCGTACGCCGCTGAAATGACCGAAGTTCGACTCCATCCCCCAGATGGCGACGATGACCTTGGCCGGCACGCCGTAGCGCTGACTGACCTGATCCAGCAGCGCCTTGTGCTCTGCGAACTTTTCACGGCCGGTTGCAATGACCTTCGGCTTCAGCAGTCGCGCAACGTATGTCTCGAGCGAAAACACAGTCTCCGCCTGCGCGCGGTCGCGCTCGATGACGACCGGCACCGGTTCGTCGATCTGGCCGAGCGCCTCGTCCACGATCTCCTGACGGATGCCCTGGGTCAGTGCTTCGGCCCGGACGCCGGCGAGGAATTCGGAGAAGGACGGCCGGGCTTGATTGGCGTCTGGCGGCGGCGGTGGTGTCGGCGCGGGCGCTTGCAGCGCCGCCGAAACGGTCAGGAGTGCTGAGAGCAGGGCGGCGCGCACGGCAGCAGTGTACGACGAAAGCTTCTAATGGTTCGAGAGGTTCGAGAGGTTCGAGAGGTTCGAGAGGTTCGAGAGGTTCGAGAGGTTCGAGAGGTTCGAAGGTTCGACAGGTTCGACAGGTTCGATAGGTTCGAGTCGAGCCTCGAACCCCTCGAACCCCTCGAACCCGTCGAACCCTTCGAACCCTTCGAACCCTTCGAACCCCTCGAACCCCTCGAACCTCTGTTCTAATGTGCGGCGATCGGCGCCCGGCTCTTTGGGCGCTTCATCAGCAGCACCAGCGGGATGATCGCGATGAACAGCAGCCCAAGCAGCTGGAAGATGCTCACGAACGAGACCATCGTCGCCTGCTGCTGCACCATCCCGAATACGGCGGCGTAGGCGCGCTCGGTCGCGGTCGTGATGTCGGCGCCGGCGGCCATGAAGCCGGCCCGCAGCTGATACAGGATCGACTGCGACGAGGGATCGAACGCGGTCACGTTCGATCCCAGCATCGACGTCGTCTTCTGGTTGTTGCGCGCCAGCATGGTGCCGGTGGCGGCGATGCCGATGCTGCCGCCGATGTTGCGCATCAGGTTGAACAGGCTGGTCGCGTTGCCCATCTTCTCGCGCGGAATCGAGTCCATCGACACCGTGGTGAGCGGCACGAACAGCAGCGACATGCCGACGCCCTGCAGGAGCTGCGGCCAGAAGATGTCCCAGTAGCCGGCCTGCAGGTTCAGCACGGACAGCCACAACAGCGTCAAGCCGCCGATGAACAGACCTGCCGCAAGGAGCTTGCGCGCGTCGAACCTGCCGGTCATCAGGCCGGTGATCGGCATCATGAAAAACGACCCGATCCCGCGAGGCGCCATCGCGATGCCCGCCTGCAGTGGCGGGTAACCGAGCAGTGTCTGCAGCATCACCGGCAGCAGCACCATGCTGCCGTAGAGCACGAATCCGACCACGGTCATCAGGAACACGCCGACGGCGTAGCTGCGCTCCTTGAAGACGCGGAGATCCACCACCGGGTCGTCGGTCGTCAGCAGATGGATGACCAGGCTCGACCAGCGTGACGGCGGCGATGATCGACAGCGTCAGAATGACCGGTGACGAGAACCAGTCGTCTTCCTGCCCCTTGTCGAGCACGAACTGCAGCGCGCCGATGCCGACCGCCAGCATGCCGATGCCCCAGTAGTCGACCTTGCGCGACTCTGCCCGCAGGTACGGCGGATCGAAGATGTAGAGCTTGGTCATCACGATCGATGCGATGCCGACCGGAATGTTGATGTAGAACACCCACCGCCAGCTGTAGCTGTCGGTCAGCCATCCGCCGAGCACCGGTCCCGAGAATCGGCGCGACGACGATGCCGAGCGCCCAGAAGGCCATCGCCTTGCCGCGATCGTGCGGCGGGAACGCTTCGAGCAGGACCGCCTGCGACAGCGGCTGCAGCGCGCCGCCGGTCGCGCCCTGGAGAATGCGGAAGAAAATCAGCGAGCCCAGCGTCGGTGCCAGACCGCACAGGAACGAGGCGGCGGTGAAGCCGACGACCGACAGCATCAGCAGGTTCTTGCGGCCGAATACGCTCGCCAGCCAGCCGGTCATCGGCAGGATGATCGCGTTGGCCACGAGGTAGGACGTGAGCGCCCATGTGGCTTCGTCGATCGTGGACGAGAGGCTGCCGGCGATGTGCGGCAGCGACACGTTGACGACGGTCGTGTCGAGCACTTCCATGAACGTCGCGAACATCACGGCGACCGCGATCAGCCACGGGTTGATGTGTCTTTCTTCGGTCATGCCTTCACTCGCTTTCCGTTGCAGCGATGTAGCGCGGGCCTTTCAGGCCCGCGTCTCCGCGACCCTGAAAGGGTCGCGCTACACCTCGCTTCCCTCACACTCAGCGTGTGTGAATCGTCGGCGTCGTCGACATCCCGGGGCGCAGCAGGTGCTCGGGATCCTGGCCCGGATCGAACACGATCTTCACCGGCACGCGCTGGACCACCTTCACGTAGTTGCCGGTGGCATTCTCCGGCGGCAGCAGACTGAAGCGGGCGCCGGTCGCGCCTGAGATGCTGTCCACTTTGCCGCTGAATTCCCTGCCGAGCGCGTCAACGTCGATGGTCGCTTTCTGGCCGGGGCGGATATCCCGCAGCTGCGTTTCCTTGTAGTTGGCCGTCACCCAGACATCGTCGAGCTCGACGATGGCGAGCAGCGGTTGCCCGGCCTGGACCACCTGACCCGGGTTGATTCCCTTCTTGCTCACCAGACCGCGAGCCGGCGCTTTCACGGTGGTGTACTGGAGGTTGAGTTCAGCCTGCTCGAGCGTTGCTTTGGCCTGCTGGACGTGCGCCTCGGCTGACGCCGCTCTCGCCTTGGTGGCCGCCAGCTGTGACGGTCCGGTTTGCGCCGTCGCCAGTTCGGCATGCGCCTGTTGTTCGCCGGCTTGTGCCTGAATCAGTTTGCTCTCCGCCACCCGGATGCCGGCCTCGGATTCCGTGACCTGCGACCGCGCGGAGTCCACGGCGGCTTTCTGCGCTTCCGCGGCAGCCACGGTGCCGTCGAACTGCGACTGCGACACCTCATCCTTCGCGAGCAGGCCCCGCAGACGTTCGACGTCACGCGCCGACTTCGTGGCGTTGGCTTCTGCCTCTCGCAGACGCGCCTGCGAGGTGGTGAGTCGTGCCCGCGCCGCCTCGACTTCCTTCCCGGCGGCCGCGACGCCGCCTGCCGCCTGCGCGACGCCGCCGCGGGCGGTGGTGACATTGCTCGCGGTGGTGGTGGTGGTAATCGGCACGTTGCTCTGCATGGCGATCGCCACGGCTTCGGCGTCGGCCAGTTCGGCGCGCGCCTTTTCGACCGCGACCTTGTAATCGCTGGGGTCGAGTTCCACCAGCACGGCGCCCGCTTCCACCACCTGGTTGTCGTTGACGTTGACCTTGGTCAGCGTGCCGCCGACCCGCGCCGCGATCTGGGTCAGGTGCGCATCCACTTGCGCATCGTCGGTGGATACCTGTCCCGCCGTGCGCCAGAGCCACACGCCGATGCCGGCGATTGCCAGCACGATGACGGCGATGCCGATGCGAATCCGTGGATTCGCTGTCCATGAAGTCTGTTGAGCCGTTGCCTCGTCCGCCATTTAGCGCGTGCCTCCGAGATATTTGCGCGTCGCCTCTTCCGCGGTGCCGAGTCCGCGGGCGAGTGCCGCCTTGCTGACGTTATAAGTGTAGAGCGCCAGAATGTACTGATCGTCGGCGAGCGCCAGCGCTTCCTGCGCCTGGATCACTTCGATGTTGTTGGCGACGCCGGCGGAAAAGCGATCGCGCGCCTGCGCGAGCGTCGTGGCCGCCAGCTCCTTGCCGTGCGTCGCGACCTGCAGCTGCTCGCCGTTGGCCTGGAGGTCGAGAAACGCCGTGCGGATGTCGTAGTAGATCCCGGACTTCATGTCCTCGACTTCCGAACGTCGATTGCGCAGCTCGGCGTCGGCCTGGATGGCGCGTCCCTTGGTTTTACCGGCGTTGAAGATCGGAATCGAAACCAGGCCGGTCAGCGCGTAGGTGTAGTGCGAATCTGGAATCGTCAGTCCGAGGTCGCCGTAATTGGCGTTGATGTGCACCGACGGCAGCAGCTCGCCCGAGATCGCCGCGCGCGCCGATTCCGCGGCGTGGAGCCGTTCGAGAGCCGCCTGATAATCGGGGCGCGCCTTGTAGGCGCGGTCGAGCGCCTCCTCGAGCGAGATGTCGGGAATCGGCGCGTCGGGCAGCGCATCCACGAGCGTAAAGCTCTGTCCGACCGGCAGGCCAATCAGGCGCGCGAGTCCCAGCTTCGTTTTCTCGAATTCATTCTGCGAAGCCGTCGCGCGCTGCTTCTGCGTGCTCAACTGCACGTCCGCGCGGAGCACGTCGATGCCGGCGACCAGCCCGGCGGTCTTCAGATCGGTCGCCTGAGTCAGGAGTGCCTGGGCGGTTTCGACCTGCGCGTGCGCCGACGTGGCGCGCGCGGCAGCGGCCATCGTGCGTAAGTAGGCGTCCGCCGCCACCAGGACGACGAGTTCGCGCGCGCTCTTGTACGAGTATTTCGCCGCTTCGACGTTGTGCTGCGCCGCGCGATTGTCGTTGAGGGCGTGCATGTCGAGTACCGCCATCGACAGGCCGACACGTGCGTCGAACACGTTGAACGGCCCGACAATCGACGGAATGCCGGCTGGCAGCGGAAAGCCGAACGCCGCGAGGTTGACCACCTGTCGCGTCTCGGAGACGTACCCGTTGATGTCGGGCATCAGGCCGGCCTTGGCCAGTAACCGTGATCCCTCGGCCTGGCTGATGCCTTCGCCGGCGGTCAAGACGCCGAGGTTGTGCTCGAGCGCGCGGTTGATGGCGTCAAGGGCAGTCAGCTTGATCGACTCGGTGGTCAGGGTGCCGGCGGGTACACCGCGCTGGAACGGGCTGAGGGTCTGACTCTGCGCCGACGTCGCGGGCGCCAGCGTGGCGGCCGCGAACGTAGCCAGCAGCATCAACGGAACGGCTCTCACAGAACTCCCTTTCCTGTCCGCGCGAAGGGCTCGTCGAGTGCGCGCGGCGGCGGGCGTCGAAGAGCGAGGAGCGGACAGCGTGACCGGAACACGATCACGGAAACCTCTAGGGTACAACAGATCGTGCAGATGTGAAGCAGTTTGGGCAGCGTCCCGAATTCGCAACAACTCGGACGCCGCCGGATCCGTCTAAAGCTGAGATGCGTCGGCGGTTCCGCGATCTGGTCCTACTGATCGTCTGTCACGTAGCGACGATCGCGGCGCCCGCGGCGGCGCAATCCGCTCTGTCCGGCGCCCGGATCGGCATCAAGCGCGCCGCTGGACCAATCACGGTGGACGGCGATCTGTCGGATCCCGGCTGGCAGGGCGCGACCAGGATCGACCGGTGGTACGAAACCCAGCCCGGCGATAACGTCGAGCCCAAGGTCAAGAACGTCGGCTACCTGACCTTCGACGATCGGTTCTTTTACGCCGCGTTCGAGTTCGAAGACCCGCAGCCGGACCAGATGCGTGCGCCGTTCGCCGATCGCGACAACATCGGCGACGGATTCGACGACTACGGCGGCATCATCGTCGATTCGCGGAACACCGGTCGCACCGCGGCGTTCTTCGTCGTGACGCCTCGAAACATCCAGTACGACGCGATCACCGATGACAGTTCGGGTGAGGATTCGTCTCCGGATTTCTTCTGGGAGTCGGCGACCCGAATCGGTGAGCACGGCTGGACGCTCGAGATGCGCATCCCGTTCTCATCGCTCCGCTACAAAAACATCGATCCGCAGACGTGGGGGATCATGCTGTATCGCAATTTCCCGCGCGATCGCCACTACCAATTTTTCTCGGCGCAGTTGCCGCGAGGCGGCAGCTGTTTCGTCTGCCGCTACAACTCGCTCACCGGCCTCGAGAAGCTGCCGGCTGGTGGACACGTGGTCGCGGCTCCGTACTTCAGCGCCAGCGACGAATCGCATCCGCGCAACGAGCTGGGTTCGCCGCTGGTGAGCGATTCGGTCGAACCGCATGTCGGCATCGACGTGAAATACACGCCGAACGCGGACAATGCCATCGATCTGACGGTCAGGCCCGACTTCTCGCAGGTGGAGTCGGACACGGCGCAGATCTCCACCAACGAGCGCTTCGCGCTGTTTTATCCGGAGAAGCGGCCGTTCTTTCTCGAGGGCGTCGATCTCTTTCAGACGCCTATCCAGGCGGTCTACACACGAACCATCGCGGATCCGGTGTGGGGCGCGCGCATCACCGGCCAGCAGGGCGGCACGCGTTACACAGCGCTGGTGGTGGACGATGCTGGCGGCGGCAACGTGATTCTGCCAGGCCCGAACGATTCCGCGCAGGTCTCGACGCCCACCGGATCGACCGTGTTCGTCGGCCGCGCAAAGCGGAACATCGGCCTGTCGTTCGTCGGTGTGCTGGTGACCGACCGGGAGGCGAAGAGTGGTGACAGCCACAATCGGGTGCTCGGTCCCGATTTTCAATGGCGTCCGTCCGGTTCCGACTCGATCACCGGGCAGCTGCTATACAGCGAGTCGCAGACGCCGAATCGTCCCGATCTCGCCGCTGAATGGACCGGCCAGACCTTCACAGGCAGCGCCGCCAACCTCCAGTGGAGCCACAGCACGACGCATTACGACGCGTTCGCGTCTTATAAGGACATCGGCAACGGATTCCGCGCCGACACCGGCTATGTGCCGCAGGTCGGCTACCGCGAGGCGTTCGGGACGACCGGCTGGACCTCACGGCCCACTAATTTCCTCTCGCGGGTGCGCACATTTGTGAACGTGGACTACCAGGCCGACAGATCCGGCGCCCTGATCAGCCGTGATGTCCAGCCAGGCATCGGCATGGACACCAGATGGAACGGGTTCATGCAGTTTCGCTACATCGACGACAACATCCGGGCGGGTGACGCGCCGATCGGGCGCCGGCAGCTCGGCGTCATCGCGCAGTTCAGCCCGACGCCGAAGGTGTCGCTCCTCAGTATCGACAGCACCTTCGGACAGCAGATCGACTTCGCCAACGGACGGCCGGGCAACGGCACGACCGTCAACCTTGCCGCGACGCTGAATCCGACGATTCACCTCAACATCGCACTGATCCAGAACCAGCAGTTGGTGAACGTCGACGTGGTGACCGCGATTCCGCAGCGCCTGTTCGTCGCGCGGGTGTCCCGCATCAAAGGCACCTACACCTTCACGTCGCGCCTGTTCTTGAGGGCGATTGGTCAGTACGTCTCGAACACTGCAAATCCGACGCTCTATCTAGTCGACACCACGGCGCGGTCGGGCACCTTCAGCGGGCAGGTGCTGCTGGCCTACAAACTGAACTGGCAGTCGGTGATGTTCGTCGGCTACGGCGACGATCGAGAGCTGACCCCGCAAGCGGTGTTGTCGCCGCTCGACCGGCAGTTCTTCGTCAAGGTCTCCTACGCGTTCCAGCGGTGAGGGCCATTGACAGCATTTTGTACATAATGTACAAAATACTGTATCAATGACCACCGCAGATTATCGCCGCGCGCTCGAGACCGCGATCCGCGAATACGAAACACTGGGCCAGCAGCGGCGGGACATCGACCAGCGGCTGGCCGAAGTCGCGCAGACCATTGGCACGCTGTCGCGTTTATGTGGTCTGGTCTCGACCGTGCCGCTCGGGCTGACCGACGCCTGCCGGCTGGTCGTCCGCGGCGCCGGCGTGCCGGTAACGCCGCTCGACGTGCGTCAGCGCCTGCAGACGATCGGCTTCGACCTCGCGAAGTATTCGAACGATCTCGCGGCGATCCATACCATCCTCAAGCGCCTCAACGAGTCCGGCGAACTGCGTTTCGTCACCCGCGGCGGCAACGACACCAGCAAGCACGCCTACATCTGGCACCACGGCCCGCACGTCGTCGCCCTCGGTCCCGATATCGCTGCCTTTATGCGCGACGCCAATCTCGATCGCGAGGCCATGCGTGCGACGGACGAGCCGGAGCCTTCGCGGATCACCAGGAAGAGCGCACCGGCACGTCGATCGCGGAGCAGACGATCGTGACCGAACTCGAACTGCGTCGGCGGTTTTTCGCAGAGGAGATCGAGGCGGTTTGCCGGCTGAGGACACCGGCGCTGGTCGAGGCGCTGGCGCGCGTCGAGCGCGAACGTTTTCTGCCGGCCGGGCCCTGGACGGTGGTCGCCGACGCCGATTTGAACTACGCCCTGGGCTCAGGTCCGCAACGCTATCGCGAGACCCCCGATGCCGACCCGTCGCGGGTCTACCACAACATCGCTGTGGCGATCGATCCCGCCCGTCAATTGTTCAACGGCCAGCCGGCGACGCTCGGCTACTGGATCGATACGTTGTCGCTGACGCAAGGCGCCCGCGTTCTCCACGTCGGCTGCGGACTGGGTTACTACTCGGCGGTGATGGGGGAGTGCGTCGGCCCCGACGGACGGGTGGTCGCGCTCGAGGTTGATGCCGCCCTGGCCCGGGCCGCGACGGCGAATCTGGCATCCCGTCCCTGGATCGAAGTCCGCAACGCCGACGCATCCGCGCCGGTCGGCGACAGCTTCGACGCCATTCTCGTCAACGCGGGAGTGACGCACCCGCTCGAGGTGTGGCTGGAGGCTCTGGCGCCTGCGGGCCGCATGATGCTGCCGATCACCGTCGATATGCCGCAGATGGGTTCGACGCTCGGGAAAGGGCTGGTCCTGCTCGTCACCAGAAACACCGACGGCACGTTCGCGGCCCGCGTCATCACCGTGGTCGCGGTGTATTCCGCGGTCGGAATTCGCGACCCGGAGATGAGCGAACGGATCGGTCGCGCGCTGGCGGCTGGCCCCGCGAAGTGGGGAGCCGTCACGCGCCTGCGGCGCGATCCACACGAGCCGGCCGACTCGTGCTGGCTGCACAGGACGGGGTGCTGCTTCTCGACATGACGTCCGGCTAACGCCGGACCTACGTGTTCCCCTACCGGCTGCCTGTAATCTATGGGCATGTCGCATCTCTTCGATCCGATCACCTTTCGATCCATGACGCTCGCCAATCGCATCATCGTCTCGCCGATGTGCGAGTACTCCTGCGTCGACGGGTTTTCAAACGACTGGCACCTGGTCCACCTGGGCAGCCGCGCGGTGGGCGGCGCCGCACTGGTCATGACTGAGGCGACGGCGGTCACCGCTGACGGCCGGATCAGTCCACAGGATCTCGGCCTTTATGACGATGGCCACGTGGCGGGGCTGGCGCACTGCGTGCGTTTCATCCACTCGCAGCAGTCACTGGCCGGAACGCAGCTCGCGCACGCCGGCCGCAAGGCGAGCACTTACCGTCCCTGGGGCACCGGAACCGGGGCGATCGCGCCGGCTGATGGCGGCTGGGAAGCGGTGGGGCCGTCGAGTGCGCCCTTTTCCAGCAGCTATCCGACGCCGCGGCCGCTGTCGCTCTCCGAGATTCGCGACGTCGTCGAGGCGTTCCGTGCCGCCGCCGTGCGGGCGCAGGCTGCAGGGTTTGATGTGATCGAGATCCATGGCGCACACGGTTATCTCATTCACGAGTTTATGTCGCCGCTCATCAACACACGCACCGACGAGTACGGCGGATCGTTCGAGAATCGAACCCGTCTGTGCCTCGAAATCGTGGACGCAGTACGCTCGGTGTGGCCGGATCGTCTGCCGTTGTTCCTGCGCATTTCTGCCTCTGACTGGAAAGAGGGCGGCTGGGACATCGAGCAGTCGGTGGCGTTGGCGCGACAGGTACGCGAGCGCGGTGTTGACCTGGTGGACTGTTCGTCCGGAGGCGCGGTCGCAGACCAGAAGATCACACTTGGGCCGGGATATCAGGTGCCGTTCGCGGAGCGCATCCGCCGTGATGCCGGCATCGCCACCGGCGCGGTCGGCCTGATCACCGACGCGACGCAGGCCGACGCGATCATTCGGAGCGGGCAGGCCGACTGCGTACTGCTCGCGCGAGAGTTGCTGCGCGACCCCTACTGGCCGCTGCATGCGGCGCAGCAGCTCGGTCACACCGTGCCATGGCCGCCACAGTACGTTCGCGCGGCGCCACACGGCACGCCGATCCGATGAACCCGTCGGCACAGAAGACCTTCATCACGAAGCCACGAAGAACACGAAGCTCACGAAAACAGTATTGGAAAGGCGAGTCTTCGTGCCCTTCGTGTCTTCGTGATGAAGAGTACCAGGGCTATCATGTCGTGGTGCGCGCCCTGCTGGTCGAAGACGATGCGACGATCGCCGAGTTTGTCGGCCGTGGCCTCCGCGAGGCCGGTTTTGTCGTGGATCACGCCGCGGACGGCGACGCCGGCCTGACGCTGGCGGCCGGCCAGCCCTACGACGTCGCGATCGTCGATCTGATGCTGCCCAAACGTGACGGGCTGTCGCTCATCGAGGAGCTCCGTCGACGCAGCATCGTCACACCGGTCCTGATCCTCAGCGCCCGCCGCTCGGTGGACGATCGCGTGCGCGGCCTCCAGACCGGCGGCGACGATTACCTCACCAAGCCATTCGCGTTCACCGAACTGCTCGCGCGTGTGCAGGCGCTGGTGCGGCGCGCCAGCCGCGCTCCTGAGCCGACCATGCTGACCGTGGACGCGCTGACGCTCGACCTGTTGTCCCGGCGCGTCAGCCGTGACGGCAAGCCGATCGAGCTTCGTCCGCGCGAGTTCGCCCTGCTCGAATTCCTGATGCGGCACGCCGGGCAGGTGGTCTCGAAGACGATGATTCTGTCGCACGTGTGGGAGTACAACTTCGATCCGCAAACCAACGTCGTGGACGTGCTGGTCAGCCGTCTGCGCGAGCGGGTCGATCGCCCGTTCGAGAAGAAGCTGCTGCACACCGTCCGAGGCGTAGGGTATGTCCTCCGGCCCTGACGCGCCGCCGGCGTCCCGTCGGACGTTCGGGCTTCGTCTGGCGTTGTGGTACGCGACGCTGTTCGTATCCGGGGCGATCGCGATCGTTTTCGTCACCTACTACCTGACCGCTTCGTCGCTGGCGCAGCGCGATCATCAAATCATCAAGGGCAAGCTGGGTGACTACGCGGCGGCCTACGTCCGCGGTGGTGTCCGGGTGCTCGCCAACACGGTTCGTTCCGAACAGCAGACCGCGCCCGAGCGCCTGTTCGTCCGCGTCGTCGATCGCGGTGTCGAGTCGGTGGTATTGAGCAGTCCGGACGGCTGGGATCCATCGAAGATTGAAATCGTCTCGGCCAACCTCGCCGACGGCACACTCGTGCAGGTGGGCAAGAGCACCGAGGCGCGGGATGATCTGCTCGCGCGATTTCGCGCCACCCTTGGCTTCGTCACCCTGATGATCGTCGTCGTCGCATTGACCGGCGGCTGGCTGGCGACGCAGTCGGCGCTGTCGCCGATCCGGCGCCTCACGTTGGCGGTTCAGCAGGTCATCCGAACCGGCCGCACCGACGCTCGCGTGCCGCTGGCGGGATCAGGCGATGCGCTCGATGAACTGACGGCGCTGTTCAACGCGATGCTGGACAAGATCGAGGGGCTGGTGACCGCGATGCGCGGCTCGCTCGACAACGTGTCCCACGACCTGCGCACGCCGTTGACCAGGCTGCGCGGTACCGCGGAACTGGCGCTGGCTGGTCCTGCCGCCGGGTTGGAGGCCAGCGAACGCTATCGCGAGGCGCTGGCCGAGTGTGTGGAGGAGTCTGACCGCGTGCTGGTGATGCTCAACACGCTGATGGACATCTCGGAGGCGGAGAGCGGTGCGATGCAACTGCATCGCGAGAGCGGTCGCGTTGACCGACGTCGTGGCGCGAGCCATGGACCTTTATCGCGATGTCGCCGACGCCAAAGGCGTCTCGTTGACGGCAGACTCCGCCGGTGACGTCTTCGTCGTCGGCGATCGGACGCGACTCGAGCAGGTCGCGGCGAACCTGCTCGACAATGCGGTGAAATACACGCCGGCGGGCGGCCGCGTGGATGTCTCGGTTCGCGCCGACGGGGACCGCGCGATCCTGCGCGTCAGCGACACCGGTGCAGGTATCGCCGCCGACGAACTGCCGCGCATTTTCGACCGGCTTTTCCGAGGCGATACCAGTCGAACCGAGCGAGGCCTCGGCCTCGGACTCAGCCTGGTGAAAGCCATCGTCGAGGCGCACCACGGAACCGTCGAGGTCGAAAGCCAACCCGGCCGCGGCTCAACATTCGAAGTATCGCTGCCAATCGCCTGAACCTTTCGAACCTTTCGAACCTTTCGAACCTCTCGAACCTTTCGAACCTTTCGAACCTTTCGAACCTCTCGAACCTCTCGAACCCTTCACCGTTGTAATGCTCCTGCAACGGCCCCGCAAGACCACCTCTCGTCTAACTCCTTAGAATCGATTTCGGACATCTCGAAAGGACGAAGGACTCCCATGAACCCACGTTTGAATCTGACTCAGCGCGTCGTACGCAACGGACTGGCCGCGTTCGCTGCCGTGCTACTCACGACCGGCGCCGCCTGGCACGTGCTGGCGGCCGACGGCCAGACCGCCCGCACTCCGATGGCCACCGTCACCACACCGATCGCGCACGCGATTGCCGGCGGGCGCGATTCGTACTCGGACATCGTCAGCGTCGCCGCTCCAGCAGTGGTGACGATTCGCACGGAAGGGAAAGCCAAACCAGCCATGACCGGCTTCGACGATCAGGACGGTCAGGGTCAGGATCCTGACGACCTGCTGCGGCGCTTCTTCGGCCAGCAGTTCGATCAGCGCGGTCAACGCGGCCAACGCAGCCCGCGCCAGAGCACGCCCCGCCAGCACGCGCTCGGCTCCGGCGTCATCGTCAGCACCGATGGCTACATCCTCACCAACTATCACGTCGTCGATGGCGCCGAGAACATCCAGGTCGATCTCAACGACGACCGGACCGTGTCGGCGAAGGTCATCGGATCGGACAAGCCGAGCGACCTCGCGCTGTTGAAAATCACCGCCGGCGATCTGCATCCGATTGCGGTCGGTAACTCGGACGCGGTCAAGGTCGGCGACGTCGTCCTCGCGGTCGGCAACCCGCTCGGCGTCGGACAGACCGTCACGATGGGCATCATCAGCGCCAAGAGCCGCTCAACCAGCGTCGGCGACGGCGGCTACGAGGACTTCCTGCAGACCGACGCGCCGATCAACCACGGCAACTCGGGCGGCGCGCTCGTCAACATGAAGGGTGAACTGGTCGGCATCAACTCGCAGATCCTGTCCAATTCCGACGGCAACATCGGCATCGGCTTCGCCATTCCCTCGAACATGGTGAAGAACGTGATGGAGCAGCTGCGCACCAACGGCAAGGTCACGCGGGCGCAACTCGGCGTCACCGTGCAGGGCATCTCGCCGGACATGGCCGAGAGCCTGGGACTGAAGCAGACCAGCGGCGCGATCGTCAGCAACGTGACGCCGGGTAGTGCGGCCGACCGTGCGGGCGTGAAGCGCGGCGACGTGATTCAGTCGTTCAACGGGCAGGCGGTGCACGACACCAACACGCTGCGCAACCGTGTCGCTGAAACCGGTCCGGGCTCGACCGCCGATCTTGCGATTCTTCGCGACGGCGCGGAGAAACACCTCAGCGTGAAGCTCGACGAAGCGAGTCCCGAGAAGTCGGCTCGCAACAACGATCGCGGCGAGTCCGAGAACGATGACAAGACCGCGCTGGGTGTATCGGTCGCGCCGATGACGCCGGAACTGGCGGCGCGCCTGCGGGCGCCGAAAGACACGCACGGTCTCGTGGTGCAGGACGTGAACCCTGACGGCCGCGCTGCAGCAGCGGGGATCCGTTCGGGCGACATCATCCAGGAAGTAAACCGCGCATCGGTGAGCTCGGTGGACGACTTGAAGTCGGCGCTGCAGAAGTCGGGCGCCAGGCCGACGCTGCTGCTCATCAATCGGCAGGGCAACGATCTCTTCGTGACCGTTCGTCCGGCCAACGGCTGAACACGACGGGACAGCGGCCCGAGTCTGGGAGCTCGGGTCGCTGCGCTCGCGTGTCGGGTAGGGGACGGCCAGAAGGCCGTCCCCTACTAATTCTCGCCCGGCGCTGATCGCCCAGCCCCTTAATCCCCAGAGCCAGTCTTGGTCCCCAGCCCCCAGGCGTAGCCCCCAGCCCCCAGCCCCTAGCCCCAGGCCCCAGACCCCACTGAGATACCATTACCCGATGGTCCTCGGCGGCGTCTTCTCTGTCCTTCCCACTCCGTTCTCTGAATCCGGTGAGTTCGATCCCGATAGTCTCGGACGCGTCATCGATCTATTTATTGCCGACGGCGTCAGCGGCTTTACTGCGCTCGGCGTCACGAGCGAAGTCGCGCGGCTGACCGACGCGGAGCGCGACCGTGTCCTCGACACGGTGGTGACTCACGTCAACGGCCGGGTGCCGATCGTCGCGGGCACGACGGCGGAAGGCCTGAGGACCTGCATCGACTACACGCGTCGTGCACGCGCGGCCGGGGCATCGGCGGTGATGATCAGTCCGCCGCGGGCGACGAAACTCAATTCGGAGAGCGTGGCCAGGCATTTCGCCGAGGTCGCCACGGCGGTGGAGATCCCGATCGTCGTTCAGGACTTTCCACCGGTCTCGGGATTCACCATGGAACCGGCGCTGCTGGCACGCATCGCGCGCGACGTACCGTCCGCGAGGACCATCAAGCTCGAAGATCCGCCCACCCCGTTCAAGACCTCGCGCATTCTCGAACAGACCAAGGGCATCGATGTGAACATCTTCGGCGGTCTCGGCGGCGTGTTCCTGCTGGAAGAGTTGATGGCCGGCGCCGCCGGCGCGATGACCGGCTTCGCGTTCCCCGCGATTCTCGTGAAAATCGTCACGCTCTACCGTGCCGGCCGGATCGACGATGCCGCTGCGGAGTTCTACGCCAAGGTGCCGCTGATGCGCTTTGAATTCCAGGAGGGCATCGGTATGGCCATCCGCAAGGAAGTGCTGCGGCGTCGAGGCGCGATCGCTCACGCCGGTATCCGTCCACCCGGTGGCGTGCTCGACCATGCGACGAAGGAAGCGCTCGATCGCGTCCTCGCCTACGCCGGTGAAAAGACAACTTAAATTCGGAGCAGCCGTTCATGGATCTCGGTCTGAAGAACAAAGTGGCGATGGTTGGCGGCGCGAGCAAAGGACTCGGCCTGGCGGTCGCGCGCGCGCTGGCTGCTGACGGCGCGCACGTCTGCATCGCGTCGCGCGATCAGGCGGCGGTGAAAGCGGCTGCCGAGAAGATCAACGCCGCCGGCGGGGGACGAGCCCTGGCGGTGGCGGCCGATCTCAGCCAGGCGGACGCGATTGCGGCCTGGCACGCGGCGGCGGTCAAGGAGTTCGGCGGCGTCGATCTGCTGTTTGCGAACACCGGTGGGCCGCCCGCCGGCACGTCGCTGTCGTTCGACGATGGGGCGTGGCAGTCGGCGTTTGAACTGCTGCTGCTGAGCGCGGTGAGGACCGTGCGCCTGGTTGTTCCCGACATGAAGGCTCGCGGCGGCGGAGCGATCCTGATCGGCACGTCGTCGACCGTGAAGGAACCGGTGCCGAACCTGGCGTTGTCGAACGTGATGCGATCGGGCGTCACGGCGTTCGCCAAGACGTTGTCCATCGAGTTGGCGGCGGACAAGATTCGCGTCAACACCCTCATTCCCGGACGCATCGCGACCGATCGTCTGCGCCAACTCGACGAGGGCAATGCCAAACGGGCGGGCATTTCGCTGGAAGAGCAACAGAAGCGAGGTGCCGGCACGATTCCGATTGGCCGGTACGGGGCGCCGGACGATTTCGGCCGCGTCGGCGCGTTTCTCCTGTCCGACGCCGCCTCTTATATCACTGGCGCATCGGTGCAGGTGGACGGCGGGCTGATCAAGGGACTGCTGTAGATGAGCGTCGCTCGCAAAATCCTCCTGGCGATGTCCACGAACGCGTGGCTGCGCGAGCGTGCTACCAGGACGGCGTTCGTGCGGCGGTCGGTGTCCACCTTCATGCCGGGCGAGAAGCTCGAGGATGCCATGGCGGCTGCCGCGGTGCAGCAGAAGGATGGCATCGGGACGATTTTCACGAAGCTTGGGGAGAACCTCACGCGCGTCGAAGAGGCCGAAGAGGTCACGCAGCACTATCTGGACACGCTCGATCGGATTCAGGTGGCTGGCCTGCGCGCGCAGATCTCGGTGAAACCGACGCAGCTGGGGCTCGATCTCGACAAGGAGTTGTGCTTCCGCAACCTGCAGCGCCTGATCGATCGGGCGACCGAGCGCGGCAACTTCGTCTGGATAGACATGGAGAGCTCTCCGTATGTCGATCCGACGCTCGAATTGTTTCGCCGCACGCGGGCACGGTCACCCTTGGTTGGTATCGCGATTCAGGCGTATCTGTTCCGAACGCAGAAGGACATCGACTCGCTGCTGCCGCTCGGCTCTGCCATCCGGATGGTGAAGGGCGCCTATCTCGAGCCGGCCGACGTCGCGTTTCCGCAAAAAACGGACGTGGACGAAAACTTCTACAAGATGTCGTGCCGGCTGCTCAGCCCCGAAGCGCAGCAGGCGGGCTGCCTGCTGCACATGGCCACGCACGATCCGGTTCTGGTCGATCGCCTCACCGCTTTCATCGATGCGCAGCGCGTTCCGGCGAGCGCGTATGAGTTCGCGATGCTGTACGGCATTCAGCGTTCGCTCCAGCAGCGGCTCGTCAAGGCCGGTCGTCCGGTTCGCGTGCTGATTGCGTACGGTGAGTACTGGTTCGCCTGGTACATGCGCCGGCTCGCCGAGCGTCCCGCCAATGTCTGGTTCGTCGTGAAAAATATCTTCGGTTGACAGATCGGGTAACATACCCGGCCAAAGGAGGGTTGTTACATGAGTGTCGTCGACAGGAACACGAGGGGTGAAGATCTGAGGATTTGAGGATTTAGGGATCTGAGGATTTATCTTCGGATCTGAAAGCCATCTAAAGATCTAAGGAGCTTGGAATCTTCGATTCCAGCGCGCGGACCCACCCCTCTCCACTCCCTGACAATTCATCGTCTTTTTCAGAAGGAGAGTCGACGTGTCTCTACGCGAACAGCTTGGCTGGAACGACTTTTTCGAGCAGCAGCGGCGCACGGCCGAAGAGCTCTCGCCGCGCGGGCATGACTTGCTCTACTCGCGCGTCGTCGAGGAGCAGCGCGGGCTCTATCGTGTCGCCGGTGATATCGACGGATGGGCCGAGGTCAGCGGCAGGTTTCGACATGAAGCCGCGACCGCTGCTGACTTTCCGGCGGTTGGAGACTGGGTCGGTGTCGAGGGTGGCATCATCCACCTGCGTCTCGAGCGGCGGAGTACGGTGTCGCGCGCGGCGGCTGGCCGGGCCGTCGAAGAGCAGGTGGTGGCGGCCAACGTCGACATCATCTTTCTCGTCACCGCGCTGACCCAGGATCTCAATCCCCGGCGCCTGGAGCGCTATCTGACACTGGTCTGGGACGCTGGTGCGGTCCCGATCGTGCTGCTGAACAAGGCCGATCTCTGCGCCGATCCGGCCGGCGTGACTGAATCCGTGCGCAGCCGGCTGCCGCTGGTGGACGTGGTGGCGGTCAGCGCCTTGGAGGATGCGGGGCTCGACCAGCTGTCGCCGTACCTCCGCCCGGCGCAGACGGTTGCGCTGCTCGGCTCGTCAGGGGTTGGAAAGTCGACGCTGGTCAACCGTCTGCTGGGGGCCGAGACGCTGCGCGTCGGAGCCATCAGCGAAGCGCACGGCAAGGGGCGCCATACGACAACCGCACGGCAGTTGGTGACGCTGCCCGGCGGGGCGCTGCTCATCGATACCCCCGGTATGCGCGAGCTTCAGCTCTGGGGCGACGAGTCGGCCGTCGCCGGTGCATTCGACGACATCGCATCGCTCGCGGCCGAGTGCCGATTCGCCGATTGCGGCCACGGCACCGAGCCGGGTTGCGCCGTCCAGGACGCCGTGAATGCCGGGCGCCTCGATGCCGATCGTCTCGAGAATTTCCGGCGGCTCGGGCGCGAGGCGGCGTTCGAGGAGCGGAAACGGGACAAGGCGGTCGCGTCGGAGAGCAAGCGGAAGTGGAAACAGATCCACAAGGCCCAACGCGCACTCTTCCGCGATCGCGATCGCGGATAAAATGCCGGCATGCGGACGCTGACCATGGCGGTGCTGTGCGGCCTGGCGGTTTCGGTTGTGGGCCTCTCAGGGGCAGGCGAGCCGGACCGTTCGATCGGCGAGCGCCGTTCGGCTGACAGCTTCATGCTGCAGAGCGCCGGGCCATCCGTCTACGACGTGCGGCTCGAGACGAGCAAGGGCGTGATCGTCCTCGCCGTTCACCGCGACTGGGCGCCGCTCGGCGCCGATCGGTTTCGCGAACTGGTGACCGCCCGTTATTTCGACAACACCCGCTTCTTCCGCGTCGTGAAGGGACAATGGGCCCAGTTCGGCATCAACGGCGATCCTAAGGTCTCGCGGCAATGGCGGACGCGAACGTTCCCTGACGATCCCAACAAGCAGTCGGTGATCCGCGGCCGCGTCGCGTTCGCCTTCAAGGATCCAGGCGGGCGCACGACGCAGGTGTATATCAGCTTGCGCGACAATTCCTATCAGGACGCGCAGGGTTTCGCGCCATTCGGCGAGGTGATCAGCGGAATGGACGTGGCCGACGCGCTCAATAGTGAATACGGCGAAACGTCGGGCGGCGGCATCCGCGCCGGTAAACAGGATCCGCTCTTCGACGGCGGCAATGTTTTTCTCGATCGCGAATTCCCCCGGCTCGACAAACTGCTTCATGCGATGGTGACGCCATGAATCTTCAGGATCTGCACACACTGCTCGACTACCACTACTGGGCGCGCGATCGACTGCTCGAAGCGATCGACCCGCTCACCGCCGAACAATTCAACAAGCCTATGGGCAGCAGCTTTGCCTCGATTCGCGAGACCGTCGTGCACATCTACGCCGCCGAACTCGCCTGGTACTCGCGCTGGCAGGGCGTGTCGCCGGCAGCGCTGTTGACGAGCGAGACACTACCGGATGTTGGCGCGATTCGCCGGGGGTGGATCGAACACGAAGCAAAGATGCGCGCATTTACCGATCGGCTCGGCGAGGCCGGCACCGCCAAGCTGTTCGAGTTCAAGAACCTCGCCCAGCAGCAATCAGCCGCCCCGTTCTGGCAGATGCTGCAGCATATCGTCAACCACGCCAGCTACCACCGCGGCCAGGTGACCACGATGCTGCGGCAGATGGGGGCGCCGCCGGGAAAATCGATGGACATGATCGCGTTCTACAGGACTCGGGGCTGACATGTGCGATCCCGCGATTGGCGATCGGCGATTGGCAAGGATGGTTTGAGCGCTGTCCGCGCCTTCGGGCTGACGCTGTTCGCGATCGCCGCGGTGGCGATCCTCGTCGCCGGCTGGCGTGGCGGTGAACCATGGACCGCTGCCGCGTTCGTTGCGTTCTTCACGTCGCGTGTAGTGCGTTCGCTGATCAAGAAGCCGCTGGGCGGCGTCCGCCGTCGAACGCCGGCCGAAGACGCGCATCGTTTTCTTCTGGTCACCGCCGCCGGCTGGCTCGGGTCGGGCGCGCTGGCGGTCGGCGCCTCGCTGTTCGGGGAAGGGCAGGAGTGGCTCTACGTCGCGCCTTGCTTTCTCCTGTTCGGCCTCCTGCACGTGTATTTCGCCGTGCGCGCAGCGTCGCTCGAGTAGCGGCGACGCGGCCCTGAAAGGGCCACGCTACTCTTCGTCGGGTGCGCCGCCGCCAGACTTGGCGACATCTTCCTGCTTCACGCGCTCGACGTTGAACTTCGCAGCGCTCGCGATGATCTTGTCGAGCGCCTCGTCGAAGTCGAACGACGTGGCCTTCGAGAACCGTGTGTAGTTGACCCGGGACACGACGAACGGTTTCAGGTACGGGCTGGTCAACCCCTTCGCTTTCAGCTTCTCGACGGCCGCGCTCACCGCATCGTCGAGCTTCAGGATTTTCTTGCCGCGGCGCTCACGTTCCTTGATTGCCTTCGCGATGGGCACGTCCAGGAACTCGTCGACCCGACGCAGAATCGACTGGTAGGCGCCACCACTGAGACGCGGGCGCTCTTCATACCCGATTCCCAGAGTCAGGAATGCCGGCTGCTCGAACTCGAACGTGAACGTGTTTTCGGGGTGATCGCTGGTCTTTGCCAGCGCCCGCGCCATCCGGATCGTCTCGAGCGACTTCTCGCGGAGGTTGTGCGCCTTCTCGGTGTTGAGCGCCAGGATCTTGAACGCGACCGTCGGGTCTGGAACCACCAGTGCAATGACTGTCTTGACGCCGAGCTTCTTGAGCGCCTGCAGGCGATGATTGCCGTTCGGGGTCAGGTAGGTGTGGCCTTCGCGGACGGCGATGATCGGATCGAGAAACCGGCCAATCTTCTCGACCACGGCCATGAGGCGCTTGACGTGGGCGTCCGACGGATCGCGTTGATACGGCGTCGGCTCGACGCGATCGATCGGCAGCGCCGCCAGCAGGAGCGGTGTCCCGCCGAACGGTTCGCTGTAGCGGCCAACGACGGCGCCGCCGTCAGCCGCGATCGCCGCGGCTAAACGGTCCAGCTCAGGGTCGTCGGCTTTTTGGGTTTCCTCCGGACTCAATCCAACGGACGCAGCGGCGACCTTCTTTCGCCGGACCGGCTTTTTGCGTGGCGGCATCACGGGGATGATACGACACGAAACGGACCTGCGCGGATTCGCCCATCGATTTGAGTAAGATGTGCGGTCAGCGGGACGCGACCCGCGCGGAGTGAACCGGTGTGCTGAAAAAGATTGTTCTGGCCGTGGTCGTGTTAGTTGTCGTCGGTAGCCTCGGCCTGTTGGTCTGGGCGCGATCGGTGTTTTCGCAGGACGCCGTCCGGACGACGATCGCAGCGAAACTGAGCGAGGCCCTGGGACAGCCGGTGACGATCGGCGGCATCGGCGCGTCGGTGTATCCGACCGTGGCCGTGGATCTCGACAAGCTCAGCATTGGTCCGAAAGACAACATCACGGTCGGCACCCTGCGCATCGCCACCGATTTTCGCGCCTTGCTGTCCCGCCGCATCGAGCACGGCAGCATGCGCCTGAGTCGTGCACGCATTCAGCTGCCGCTGCCCGCATTCAAGACCCCGTCGGAAAGCCAGCCGCCCGCTCCCGCGAATGCCACACCGACGGCGGCGCCGGTCGAGATCGTCTCCATCGACGAGATCGTCCTGAACGACGTGGAGATCGTCAGCAACGGCCGCACCCTGCGCGGCGACATCGAAGTCGTGCCCGACGGCAAAGGACTGATCGTGAAGAAAGTTTCGCTGACGGCGGACAAGGCAACCGTCAACGTCAGCGGACGCATCACCGATCTCTCCGGGCCTGCCGGCGAGCTCACAGTCAAGGCAGGGGTGCTGGACATGAACCAGCTGCTGGCCTTCCTGTCCGACTTCTCGAAGAACGCAGCCGGGACAACGGCGTCGACATCGACCAGCGCGCCGAGTGCCAGACCGGCCGCTCCCGCGTCGAGTTCTGTTGGCGCCGCGGGACTGAACATGACGCTGACGGTCGACGCCGACCGCGCCACCATTGGCACGCTGTCGCTGGACAAGCTTTCGGCGAAGGCGAAGGTGACACCGACGGGCATGACGCTCGATCCGGCGTCGTTCGGTCTGTTCGGTGGGCGTTACGAAGGAACGCTGGCGTTGACGCTGGCCGCGGTTCCTGAATTCCGTCTCAACGCCCGGGTATCCGCGGTTGACGTCGCGGCGGCCGCCGCATTCGTCGGCAATCCAGGCGTCATCACGGGGCGTCTCTCCGGCGATGTCGACATCGCCGGGCGTGGTCTCGATCCGAAGAGCGTCCAACAGAGCGCCCGCGGCACTATCCGCATGGACATCGCCAACGGCATCGTCAAGAACCTCGGCCTCGTGCAATCAGTGGTCGTGGCGACGTCGATGAGGTCGGACGCATCGTCCCAGCCGTCGGGTTCGCGGGACGAAGCGTTCACGCACCTCGGTGGCACGATGACGATCGCGCACGGAGAAGGATCGACGCAGAATCTCCAGCTGCAGGCAAAGGACGTGGGCCTCAATCTGGCCGGCGTCGTCCGGCTGGACGGCAGCGCCGTGGACCTGAAGGGACAGGCGCAGTTATCGGAGGCGCTGACGCAGCAAGCCGGAAAGGATCTGGTTCGCTACACGGCGGAGCAGGGTCGGGTGACGCTGCCGGTCACGATCGGCGGCTCAGCCGAGAACCTCAAGGTGCACCTGGACACCGCGGAACTGGCCAAACGCGCGATCAAGAACCGCTCGGTGGAAGAGACTCACAAGGCGATCGACAGAACCCTGAACACCTTCTTCAAGAAGAAGTAGTTACTTCCGGGCCGCCGGCGTCAGCGTGGTCTCGAGCTTTTTGCCTTCGCGCATGTAGATCACCTTCGACGGCTGGCCGATTTTCAGCACGTCGAGCGCGTACGTGTAATCGTAGATGTTGGCGATCGTCTGGCCGGCGATCTCCACGATCACGTCACCTTTGCGTAGTCCTGCCTCTTCTGCGGGACCGCCGCCCACAACGCCGCTCAGCAGCAACCCTTTGACCTCCGTCGAATAGTCCGGGATCGTGCCGGTGTACACGCGAGCACCGGCGCGGCCGCCGCCTGTCTGCATCTGCTGTTCGACCTTGGTGAACTGAGGCGCTTCGGGTGTGTCCTCGAGCTTCCGGACGATCGCGGCGGCGAAATCGACGACGCGATCGAGATCTTCGTAGTCGATCTTGTCGGCCGTGTCCGACGGCTTGTGGTAGTCGGGATGGACGCCGGTGAAAAACGCCAGGGAGGGAATGCCCACCGCATTGAACGTCGCGACGTCGGTCGGCTGATACGGATCCTCCTGCACCAGCAGGCTGAAGCCGGCAGGGATGTTCGCCTGCTCGAGAATCTTGCCCCACGCCGGACTGCTTCCCGCGGCCTGAACCGTGAGCTTGTTGTCCTGCATCCGCCCGACCATGTCGAAGTTGAGGTACGCCGCCAGGCTGTCGAGCGGCAGCGGCGGACTCGTGGTAAACGCGTTGGATCCGATCAGGCCGAGCTCCTCGCCCGACCAGAAGCCGACGAGGACGTTGCGCCGCCGCGGCTGTTTGGAGAGGCTGGCCGCGATCGCGAGCACAGCCGCCGATCCAGAAGCGTTGTCGTCGGCGCCAAAGTGAGTCTTCTTTGAGTCGGCCGTGTCTGCGAGGGTGTTGCCGGCTTCGCCGTGACCGAGATGATCGAAGTGCGCGCCGACGGCGATCCACGGCTTCGTCGTCGTGGTCACCGCGGACAGTCGCCGGTAGATAGCCGACGACGTTGTGTCCGGTTCGCTTCTCGCGCTCCACCGCCGCGTGAATGCGTGACGGTCACACCCGGCAGCGCGAACCCCGTGGCGTGCGGGTTGGCATCGTCGAGCGATTTCTGAGCGGCTGCGAGCGGAGTTTTCGGCGTCGCCTCGAACATCCGGTCGGCGACCCCACCGGTGACGCTGACCGCCACGATGCCCGACCCGGCGATCGCGGTGTCGAAGGTCATCGGCGCCAGCTCGCCGGCGTTTGGGGATCGCGGACCGGTGACGATGATCATCGCCTTTGCGCCGTGCTGGCGGGCGGCCATTGCCTTGTAGCGAAGGTCGGCGTAACGGGACAGGACACCCTTGGTCTTCGGATCCGCGTCTTCCGGGAAGTAACGCAAGGCCACGACGATCTTGTCCTTGACGTCGAGCGTGGCGTAGCTGTCGTACGACGAATCCCTGGCCATCAGGAACGACGATCCCGTAGCCAACGAAGACCGGAGCGCCCTCGACATCGCCGTTATCCGAGAACGACAAGGCCCGCGCCTGGCCTGCGGTCGATGCGGCGCTCCCGATGGTCACCGTCGAACCGGCGTCTTTCGTGCCCGCCGTGAACTCGAATGGCAACCGGAAATCAGCCTGTCCCGGGAGTGGCTTCGCGCCGATCTTCTGCAGCTCCGAGACGATGTAATCGGCCGCGAGACGTTCACCGTTCGAACCGGCGAGGCGTCCTTCGAGCTTCTCGGACGCCAGGGTCTCGACGTAGGCGCGGGTCTTGGAGGTCTGGGCCGCGAGTCCTGCTCCGAATGCGATCATGACGACCAACACAGAAATCGCAGAACTCGCAGAAAGACAATTGCTCTGCGTGTTCCGCGTGTTCTGCGTTGCCGTACGTGGCGCCTTCATGATTTGGCCGGCTTTCTGGGCGGCGCATTCTTGATCGCCTCGAGCGCCTTTTCGTGATTCCACTGAGCGAGGAACAGCTGTCCCGCGGAGCCGCCGGCACGACTCGAGGTCCACGCCAGCTGCTTTCCGTCAGGCGAGGGCACCGGCAGGCCGTCGAATCCATCCGAGTAGGTGACGCGGACCGGTTCTTTCGTGCCGGCCGCATCGACCATGAACAACTCGAAGTTCTCGAAGCCGAGTTTGTTCGACGCGAAGATGATGTACGCCCCCGATGGGTGCATGTACGGCGCCCAGCTCATCGATCCGAACGTCGTGATTTGCTTCTGATCGGATCCATCTGGATTCATCGTCCATACGTCGGCGATCAGCCCCTTTTCGTCGAAGCGCCGCCAGAGGATTTTCTTGCCGTCCTGGGTGAAGAACGGGCCGCCGTCGTAGCCCCAGAAGTTGGTGAGGCGCTTCTGCTCGGAGCCGTCGGCTCGCATGGTGTAAATCTCGGCGAAGTTGCTCGGATTCTCCTCGAGCTGCTTCTTTTCCTTGTCCGAAAGCGGATGGTCGTAAGCGCTGCGCATCGACGAGAACACGATCCACTGGCCGTCCGGCGAGTAGCTGCCCTCAGCGTCGTATCCCTTGGCGGTCGTCAGCCGCTTCATCGCGCCGCTTTTTTCGTTGTAGGAATAGATGTCCATCTCGGGGTCGTAGTCCCACGAGTAGCGCCGTTCTTTCCCTGACGCGCGAAAGGCGAGCTCCTCGTCCTGGTACTGCTTCGATTTCGGATCGGCGTGCGTGGACGCGAACTCGATCTCGTCGGTCCCGGGCCGGAAAAACGCGCACGTGGTCTTGCCAAGGCCAGTCGAGATGCGCTTGGTGTCCCCGGTTGCGAGATCCAATACGTAGATTTGATAAAACGGATTGCCCGGTTCGCGTTCGCTCTGGAAGACGAGTCGCTTACCGTCTGGTGACCAGTAGCCTTCGCCCGCCCGCTTCCCCTCGACGGTCAACCGGCGGATGCGCGTCAGGAAGTCGCGCTCCTGATAGGTCGGTGCCGATTGAGACGCCAACGGCGCCACGAGAACAGTGGCCACCAGGGCCGTGCGCAGCAGATTCATGGAACGCATTATCGCCGGAGGGTGGGGCGACATTCCACAAGCTCTATCGACACATTTAGCGTACTCAATAGGACAATCTGTTGCGTTACGGTACATCTCTGACTATAATGAAACACTGATTGGCTAACTCATTACAAACAAGGTCATTAGTTGTCAGATTTGTTCGCGATTCGCTGACCTTCTTCGCACGATTGAACAGACTTGATATGACAGTGACGACTGTATCACGGGCGACATATCGACTTAACTCGTTGAGCTGTAACTGGTTACGCTAGATCTGAATCGGCCGCGTCAATGGCCGAGGTATTGCTCTAAAAGGACTCATGAAGTTTTCTCCATCGGACCGAGTTTTCAGGAAAGCAGTGTGGGGGGCCAAGCTGACCTCGTCGGTGTTGCTGCTTCTGTTTGTGGCAGGACTGACGTCGGACGCCTCGGCTGCTGGACGCCACGCTCGCGACGGCGCGAAGAAGAAGGGCGGCGTGCCCGGCGCGAATCCCCGGAATTACAAAATGGACGACGCGGTCTCGCGTCGCTCGACGCGTAACCCACTTCAAACCACCAGCGTGATCGTCACCCTCGTTCCCGGCGCGACCGTGCCGGCCGAGTTCAAGCGATTTGCGCGACTCGACAAACTCGACATCATCAATGGCGTCGTGCTCGACCTGCCCAACTACCTTCTTAAGAAGCTCGAAGCGCAACCGGACGTCTTCCAGATTCATGATAATCGCCCGATCGCCGCGCACAATTACCGAACCGCTATTACTGTCGGCGCCCGCGTGGTGCAGCAAGCGCTCGGCTACACCGGCGCCGGCGTTGGCGTCGCGGTGATCGACTCCGGCGTCACTTCCTGGCACGACGACCTGACCAAAGGCAACTCGTTTAAGACCTACCCCTACGGCAATCAGCGCGTCACCAAGTTCGTGGACTTCGTCAACGGACGCTCGCTGCCGTACGACGACAACGGTCACGGCTCGCACGTCGCCGGCATCATCCTCGGCAACGGCTACGACTCGAACGGCGACAAGGCCGGTATCGCGCCGGGTGCGGCGCTGATTTCGCTCAAGGTGCTCGACGCCAGCGGCGCCGGCACCATCAGCAACATCATCGCGGCCCTGAACTGGGTGGCGGTCAACGCCAGGACCTACAACATCCGCGTTGTCAACATGTCGGTGGGCGCCGGCATCTACGAATCCTACTGGTCGGACCCGTTGACTCTGGCGGCCAAGAAGGTCACCGACAAGGGCATCACCATCGTCGCTGCGGCCGGCAACCTCGGGAAGAACGGGCTTGGCCTCAAGCAGTACGGCGGCATCACCGCTCCGGGCAACGCACCGTGGGTGCTGACCGTCGGCGCCACCAGCACGATGGGCACGCTGACCCGCACCGACGACACGATGGCATCGTTCAGCTCGCGTGGTCCGACGTACATCGACTACGGCGCGAAGCCGGACGTCGTGGCCCCGGGCACCGGCACGGTCTCGCTCGCAGTGCCGGGTAGCACGCTCTACTACACGAAGGCTGTGGACCTGCTCGACGGCGTGCTCCACCTCGGTTCGCACCCGTACCTGTCGCTCAGCGGCACCAGCATGGCGGCGCCGGTCGTCAGCGGCACGGTCGCGCTGATGCTGCAGGCGAACCCGAACCTGACGCCGAATCTGATCAAGGCGATCATCCAGTACACGGCGCAGCCGTACAGCGGCTACAAACCGCTTGAGCAGGGCGCCGGCTTTCTGAACACTCTGGGCGCGGTTCGCCTTGCCGCCTTCTACGCCAGCAACACCCGCGGCATGCAGATGCCGGTGCAGAAGGTGTGGAGTCAGCATGTGATCTGGGGCAACCACATGCTTTCGGGTGGCTACATCAACCCGCTCGCGAACGCGTGGGCCAACAACATCGTGTGGGGCACCGCGAAAACCCTCATCTCCTCCGGTGACAATATCGTGTGGGGCACGGCTTGCCGCGACTGCGACAACATCGTGTGGGGCACCGCCGACGCCAACGGCGACAACATCGTCTGGGGTACCGCCGGCGGCGACGACAACATCGTGTGGGGCACAGCCGGGAGCGACGACAACATCGTCTGGGGCACAGCCGGTGGCGACGACAACATCGTGTGGGGCACCGACTGCGGTGGCGCTGACTGCGACAACATCGTGTGGGGCACCGCGGACACGGGCGACAACATCGTGTGGGGCACCGCGGACACGGGCGACAACATCGTGTGGGGCACCGCGGCCGGTGACGACAACATCGTGTGGGGCACCAGCGCCGACGCCGACTTCACCTGGGGCAGCTCGGGCGACGATGCCACCTTGTTTCCTGACGCGACCGGCGGCGATGTGCTGCCGAGCGTCGACCTCGAGTTCGGGGATCTCGTTCCAGTTGTTCCGGTCGTCGTCACCGCGACGCTGCCGACAGGAGCCCTCTAATGGAGAAGATGCCATACCGGCAGGACATGGACATGCTGCGTGTCCCGGCTCCGGCGACTCAGGTCATCTCCACGGATTGGCGTGCGGGTCTGCCGGTCCTGACGACGGGTGCGGTCACGCTGCGCGAACTGCGCGCGTCCGACGCTCCCTCACTGTTCGCGATGCTGACGACCGAGGAGGTGTCGCGGTTCATTTCGCCGCCACCGTCAACGTTGCAGGGCTTCGAGCGCTTCATCGCCTGGGCGCAGCGTCAGCGGTCGGCCGGGACATATGCCTGTTTCGCGGTCACGCTCGAGGGAACCGATACCGCCATCGGCATCTTCCAGCTGCGCGAAGTTGCTCCCGGTTTCGAAACCGCTGAATGGGGATTCGCCATCGGCTCGCCGTACTGGGGCACCGGCATCTTCAAGCAGAGCGCCGAACTCGTCGCGGGTTTCGCATTCGACGTCGTCGGGGTGCATCGCCTCGAGGCGCGGGCGGCGATTCGCAACGGGCGCGGCAACGGCGCGCTCCGCAAGCTCGGCGCGGTCCAGGAAGGGCTGCTCCGCAAGTCGTTCCTGCGCAATGGCGAGTACCTCGATCAGGCACTCTGGACCATCCTCGACGAGGACTGGCGCGCTGATCGCGTCTGGGAGAACGCGACGCGACACTGACACGCGCCTGGCGCGGGTCATCCAAACGGACAAGAAGGGCAGGCCGGACCGCGAGTCCGTGCCTGCCCTTTTCTTTTGATCCCTGACGATTACTGCGCGATCGCCTGAAGCGATACGCTGATCTTGACCTCGTCGCCCACGAGGAAGCCGCCGGTTTCGAGCGTGGCGTTCCAGGCCAGCCCGTAGTCCTTGCGGTTCACCGTAATCTCGCCTTCGAACCCGGCGCGCATGTTGCCCCACGGATCCTTGGCCAGGCCGAGGAAGGTGACCGGGACCGTAATCTCCTTCGACACGTCCCGGATGGTAAAGGTGCCGACGACGTCGAAGTGCTCGGCGCTCTTTTTCACGACCCGCGAACTGACGAAGGTCAGCGTCGGGAACTTGTCCACGGCAAAGAAATCGTCAGACTTGAGATGGGTGTCGCGGTCGGCGGTGCCGGTGTCGATGCTGGCCGCGTTGATGGTCAGCGACACCTTGGATTGCTCGACGTGCGACTCATCGAACTGAACCGTACCGCTGAAATCCGTGAACCGGCCGCGCACTCGAGTGACGAGGTGACGGACCTGGAACACGGCTTCGGAATGGGTCTTGTCGACCGCGTACGACGTGGACGTAGCGAGCGTTGCACTCATGGAAACCTCTTTCTGAACATCTGATCCGGACAAGTGGCCATCAACCCTGCTGATGGGCCGCGCGAATCGCATCGAGCAGCCGGATGAACACGATGCGATCTTTTTGTTTCAGTCCCTTCAAGCTTTCATCGGGGGCCCGTGCCGTCACCCCGTCCAGCTTCTGCAACAGTGCCAGGCCTTTCGGCGCGATCCAGCACAAGTGTTGCCGACGATCCTTCGGACACCGTTGACGTCGCACCAGTTCCTTCGCTTCGAGCCGATCCAGCAGGCGCGTAACGCCAGGGGTCTCCTCGATCATTCGTTCCGCCACCTCGAGTGTGGGGAGGCCAGTCTGGCCGGCGCCGCGCAGAATGCGCAGCACGTTGAACTGCTGCATGGTGATGCCGTGCGGTTCGAGCACGGCGGTCATCTGGCGGCGGAGGAGGTCGGCGGTGCGGAGCAGGCCGACCACCGCTTCATGAGCGGCGGACTGGAACGGCTGACGTTGCCGGAGTTCGTGCTGAAGAGCGCTGGGCGCCATGTCGCGAGGTAGATTACACGTCAATAGTTGACGTGTCAAGTATTGCCGTGGGTGTAGCATCGAACGAGCCGATCAGTCGCGCTGTCCACAAGGAGGACCACTCATGAAGCGTTTTGTGTCGATCGCCGCCCTCGCCCTGTTCGCCGTCGTTCCCACCCTCGCGCAGGCGCCGAAGGGCTGGATGGTGCGAGCCGACCGCAGCACCACCGCCACCGATCCTGACGGCGCCGGCACGATCAAATTCATGGCGATGGGTTCGACCCTTCATGCGGTCAACCCGCAGGCGGCCGTCTATTGGAACCCTGCCAATACCGGAACCGGCAACTACACCGTCAAGGGCACCTTCACCCTGATGAAGCCAAGCGGACACACCAATTACTACGGTCTCGTCTTCGGGGGACACGATCTCGACGGCCCCAAGCAGACCTATATCTATTTTCTGGTCGCCCAGGATGGTACCTGGCTGATCAAGCACCGAGCCGGAGATAGCGCCGTGCATGACGTCGCGCCGAAAACGGCGAACGACGCGGTCAAGAAGCCGGACGCGAGCGGCAAGTCGGTCAACGCACTGGAAGTCCGGGTCAAGGCCGACGCCATCGATTACCTCGTCAACGGCGTGGTCGTGCATTCGACGCCGAAGACCGGCATGACCGCTGCCACCGACGGCATTGCCGGCATCCGCGTCAACCACCTGCTCGAAGTCCAGATCGACGGCTTCGGCGTCTCGAAGTAGCGGACGCCGCTTCGTTATCGCGACGCGCTCAATGTCGCCCGGCGGCTGCCGCCGGGCGAACCAGCGCCAATTCCGCCCCTGCAATCGCCTCGTTCACTGCCGCGTCGAATCGATCCATCACCGCTCGCCGATGACTCTGGGTGTGCAGCTTGAGATAGTCGGATCGCAGCTGCACCTGCTCGGGAGATCGCCACGACGTGGCCCGACGCCGAAGGTGCCAGGCGTAGCTCCGCCGGCAAACAACTTCGACTATCGGCGCCGGCAGGCGCAACAGGATCTCGAGTGCTCGTTTGATCGTGCCGGCAACGCGACCGGGGCCGGCGACAAGCGGTTGGCGTGGCGGCGCTGCCGCGTTGGGATAGACACGGCGGACGAACGGGTTTGCCGCCGCGAATTCGATCATCAGGTCGCCGCCGATGATCGGCTTGAGGTGAATCACCTGGTTGGCCGAGAACAGATCCTGCTGCTCGAGGCGCAGGTGCGAATCGGCCATCACGAAGTTGGCACAGACGACCCGTCGCTGTCCCAGCAGCCGGGTCAATACAATGGCCGCAAGCGTCACCGTCCACACCCGTGAACCGCGGGTGACGATGAAGAGGTCGAGGTCGCCGCCTTCGACGAGGTTGAGATGAGCGACACTTCCCGAGAGCGCGACCATTCTGGTGAAAGGCAGCGTGCACAGCAGGCGGATGAGCCGCCCGTGCCGTCCCAAAAACTCGCGGCTTCGCGTTTCGCGGCGAAGCCGTTCGGCGACGAGATTGGCGCGGCCGGCGGGAAAGAAAAACCCGTCTCGGTAGTCGACAATCGCCTGGACCAGATCGCTGCCGTCGTAAACGGCCAGAATTTCTTCCGGTGTCTGCTCCGATTCAATCAGCGTCTGGTGGAGCTGATCGAGCGTCAAGGGGTAGTCGAACACGGACGCGTAGATCACCGCCCGCACAATCGCGAGCTCCCTCGTCGTGATCCATTCGCTGCGGTCGATCACGCCATCACCTCGTCATCGCGCCGGAGCACCGCGAGCGGAGCCCGGCGGGTCCAGAGCATCGCCGCGCACGCCAAAGTCAGGAACGCTTCGGTCCCGAGCGTTGACCATGCCGCGCCTTCGATCGACCACGCCGGGATCAGGCGCGCGTTCATCGCCACGTTGACGACGAGCGCGATCAGACACACCACGGCATAGGTCCGCTGCCCATCCCAGCCGATTAGTTGATGCGTCAGCGCGTAGTTGATCGACATCAACGGGAAGGCCAGAAGCAGGACGCGAAACGCCGGCACCGCCGGAGCGTACGGGGCGCCGTAGAGGAAGGGGATCAACCAACCGGCTGCGGCCCAGAGCACGGCCGTCGAGATCACGGCGACGGCGCCGAGCCACGCGGAGGTGCGCAGGACCGGGCGTAAATCGTGCGCGCGGCACAACGTCGGCAGGACCACAGCCAGCACCGCCGCAGGCACGAGCCGAAGCGCCTCGACGAGGCGAAAGACGCTGTTGTAAAGCGCGACCGCAGGGGTGCCGGACCACAGCTGTACAAGGAAGACGTCAATCCTGAAGTAGAGCGCCGAGAGAACGATGCCGGCGCCGATCGGCCACACGTCCCGCCGAAACACCCCGGCGCAATCATCGTCGGGCACCGCGTCCGCGGCGCCAACCGGCGCGAGTCGCAGGGAAATCCGGAGGCTGACGGCGAGCGCCGCGACGATCGGCGCCAGCATGGCCAACGCGAGCACGGTGACGTCAGGACGCCAGGCGAGCGCCGCCAGGCCGAAGATCAGCGTTCCACCACGCTGCCACAACGTCAGCGACGATTCGATGTCGCTGCGCGACATTCCGCGATAGAAGTAGTAAAGAAACTCGATCAGACTGCTGCACGCGTACATCAGCGCGAAAATCGCAATCGGCAACGCGTACCCGACCGGCCAGCGCCACGCCATCAGCCCGGCCGCAACAACGATCATGGCGAGGCCGGCGGTCCAGAGCCTGATGCGGAGCCACGCGGCGAGCAATCGCGCGGCGTCGGCGGGCGCGCGCGACACGGCTCGCGCGAGGTGCAGCTGGATGCCGCAATCGGTGGCGACGGCGATGAGCCAGCCAAACGCTGAACCCAACGAGAAGATGCCGAAAGCCTGAGGCGACAACCGCCTCGCCGCCACGATCGTGATCAGGAAGAGCGAGCCTTTCCCCGCCAGATCAGCTGAGGCTTTATAAGCGATCAGCACTGCGCTGTGCAGTTTCGGGTTTCGAAATGTTCTTTCGGTCACCGTAACAGGATCTCGATTTTTTCGGCGCAGAAATGCGTTGTCATTCCGCGTATGCAGCAGACGTGCCCTTTTAAGGGCACCACGCGCGTGGCAAGGATCTTGGAGTCGTTCCTGAAATCCGCGCGCTGCTCCGATCCCAGACGTTCATGGTAGGCCACACGTTCACGTCATCCGCGACAGCGGTCGCCTTCGCCGGCGTCTCGATGCTGGCGTTGATCGCGCCGTTCGAATTGACCCAGCCGCTCATCCGCGTGCCGCGACAGTCCGTCAGCAATCTCGAGGCGGCGATATTGCTGGCCCTGGGTTCGTGGAGCGTGGCGCTCGTCTTGACCCACGCACTGCCTCGATGGCAGACGCCGCTCTCGGCGCCGTGGATGGCATTGCTTGCGGTGCTGTTCGGCGCCTCTCTCGCCGCACCCGCAGCGCGCGTCAACGCGCTGCACATGACCGGTCGCTGCGCCGCCGCGTTCGCCGTTTATCTGCTCACGGTCAACGGCGTCACCACACGTGCCCGGCTGCGCGTCGTCGTCATGTTCTCGGTCGTGGCGGCGGTCGCGGTCAGTGTGCTCGCGTGTTTGGAGTACGCGGGCACGACGTGGGTTCTTGATGCGCTGAAGTTGTTCCGGCCCGGCATCAGCGTGGTCGGCGCCCAGCTGCGCGCCGGCGGTCCGCTGCAGTATCCGACCATCGCCTCGATGTATCTCGAGGTGGTGTTCGCGCTCAGCCTTGGATTGTTGCTGGCGGCGCTCGACGCCGCGCGGCCGGGCCGTCTGGTGATGCTGTGCGTCGCCGTCGTGCTCATGGCCGAGGCGATCACGCTCACCTTCACGCGCGCCGGCGTCATCACGATGGCCACCAGTCTGGTTCTGGTCGCGGCGATTCGGCATCGGTTCCGAGGCTACGACGCCGGCACTGCGCTCATCGTCGCCCTCGGCGTGATCGTGAGCGTGCTGTTTCTGTCGTCGCGGTCGGCCGAGTCGATGTGGCTGCGTTTGACGAGCGAAGGGCAGGAGTCCTGGTATGGCGCGCACGTCACCTCCCCGGACGCCCTCGTATTGTCGGCCGGTCGGACCCAGACGGTGCCGGTGGTCGTCACCAACACGGGCAGGCTCGAGTGGGATTCGCGCGCCGAGACGCCGCTGATGCTCTCGTATCACTGGCTGCCGATCGATGCCAACTACTTCATCACCTTCGAAGGGGAGCGCACCGAGTTCCCGGCGCCGGTGGCACCTGGGGCGACGGTGGCGCTGCTGGCAAGCGTGAGGGCGCCACGCCAGCCTGGCCGCTATCGACTGGAATGGGACATCGTGCAGGAAGGGCGGTTGTGGTTCAGCACCGAACCAGGCGCGACGCGCTTGCTGTCGCCGGTGACCGTCACCGGCACCGCTGCGGGCGGTCCCGACGATCGGCCGATCCCGCCTCCGCGCCCGACGCTTCGACCCGGGCGCCTCGTGTTGTGGAAAGCGGCGGCGCGCATGGTGATCGCCCATCCTTTGTTTGGCGTCGGTCCTGACAATTTTCGCCTCAGCTACGGACCATACGCCGGCCTGAAGACAGCCGACCCTCGGCTTCACAGCAACAACATGTATCTCGAGATGCTCGCCGGGAGCGGATTGATCGGCGGCGTGGCGTTCCTGTGGTTGCTGTGGCGGGCCGCCGCGGTGTTCCTCAGCAGCGCGGTTCTCGAACCGGGTATCGCGGCTGCGGGACTCGCCATCGCGATTCATGGTGTCGTCGATTCGTTCCTCGCCTTCGCGCCTACTTATCTACTGTTCGCGTTGACGCTCGGACTGGCGGTCGCCTGCACGAACATTTCCCAGGGAGAACGCGATGCGCATCGCGTTTGACGGCACCGCGCTGCGTCCGCGTCGTACCGGTGTCGGCTACTACACCGAACACCTGCTGCATCATCTCGCGGTCGAGGCCACTAACGACGAGCTGATCGTCGTGTCGAACCGGCCGATCGAGACCACGGCGCCGCTGCCGCGGCGCGTGCGGATCGCGACCCCATCCTGGAATGCGCCACGCCTGGTGTGGATGCAAGCGCTGGCGCCGACCGCTCTTCGGGAAGTGGAAGCGGATGTGGCGCACTTCACGAACGGCATGCTTCCGTTGGCCTCGCCGGTGCCGACGGTCGTGACGATTCACGACATGAGCCTCAAGCTCTATCCGCGCTACCATCCGATGCGGCGCGTCCTGCTCAACGGCCCCCTGGTCGATTGGTCGGCGCGCCGCGCCGACGCGATCATCACGCCATCGGAGAGCGCGAAGAAAGACATCGTACGGCTCTATCACCTCGACCCGCACCGGGTTCACGTCGTCTACGAGGCGGCGGCGCCATCGTTCAAGCGCGTCGAGGACGCTGCGGAACTCGAACGCGTGCGGCGGTTGTACGGTCTCGAGGAACGCGTGATTCTTTACGTCGGTACCATCGAGCCGCGTAAGAACCTGCCGAAATTGATCTCTGCGTTCGCGGCGCGGCGACGGGCCGGCCATCTCACTCATCAGCTGGTGTGCGTCGGTCCATATGGCTGGCTGTCGCACGGTCTGGAACAACTGATCGCGACCTCGAATGTCGCGCACGCGGTCAACTTCACCGGCTACGTGCCATTCGACGACCTGCCGGCGCTGTACAGCCTCGCCGAGATGTTCGTCTACCCGTCGATGTACGAGGGGTTCGGGCTGCCGGTGATCGAGGCGATGGCGTGCGGCGTGCCGGTGATCACCGGACGAACCGCGGCGCTCGCCGAAATCGGCGGAGGCGCTACGGAGCACGTCGACCGAATCGAGCCCGCCGAACTCGGCGACATGCTGGTGGCCCTTGCCGGCAGCCGCGATCGTCGCGAGGAGCGATCGTCGGCCGGCCTCGAGCGGGCCCGGACGTTCTCCTGGCAGCGGGCCGCCCAGGAAAGTCTTGAGGTCTATCGTGAGACTGCCAGCCAACGGGCTTCGCAGCGGGTGAAACCGGCGTCGCCGGCCGCACTTGCGCCGCCTTCTGCCGGTCGCACGACCGCGGTTCCGTCGAGCGCAGCGGCGGCCGCGGACGTCAGCGTGCGACCAGGCGTCGCGTCGGTGGACGTCCTCTTCGGTCAGGCCTACTTTCTTCGCTTCGATCCCAAGCTGTGGGCGGCCAAGCAGCCCTATGCGCCACTCGGGGCGCTCTACGCGGCCGCCTGCGTCCGCGATCGCGGCTATCGCGTGGCTCTCTTCGACGCGATGCTCGCGGTCTCGGAGAGCGAATGGGCCGCCGCGCTCGATCGCCATCGCCCGCGGGTCGCGGTGATCTACGAGGACAATTTCAATTACCTGAGCAAGATGTGCCTCTTGCGCATGCGTCAGGCTGCGCTGACGATGATCGACGCGGCGCGCGCCCGGGGCATCCAGACCATCGTTGCCGGCTCGGACGCCACCGATCACCCCTCCACATATCTCGACCGCGGCGCCGACATCGTTGTCGCCGGCGAAGGCGAGGTCACGCTGGCCGAGGCGCTCGACGTCCTCTTCGGCCGGGAGGCCGCCTCTCTTGCCAGTGTCAACGGCCTCGTCATGCGGGATGCCCAGGGCCGGATGATTCGCACCGGCCCGCGCGACATCATCCGCAACCTCGACGCGCTACCGTTTCCCGCCTGGGACCTGGTTGACATCGAGCGTTATCAGTCAATCTGGCAGACCCACCACGGCTACTACTCGATGAACCTGGTGACGACGCGCGGGTGTCCGTATCACTGCAACTGGTGCGCGAAGCCGATTTACGGTCAGCGCTACAACGCTCGATCTCCCGAGCATGTCGTCGAAGAGATGGCCTGGCTGAAGCAGACGTTCCACCCCGATCACCTGTGGATTGCCGACGACATCTTCGGGTTGAAGCCGCGCTGGATCGAACGGTTCGCGGAACTGCTCGCCGCCCGTGACGCAGCGATTCCGTTCAAGTGCCTGCTGCGCGCGGATCAGGTGACGGCCGACGTCGCCCGCTCGCTGAGCGCGGCCCGGTGTCAGACCGCGTGGATCGGCGCCGAGTCGGGATCGCAGCGCATCCTCGACGCGATGGAAAAGGGCACACGTGTCGAGGACATCGCCGCTGCGACGCGGCTGCTTCACGACGCGGGTGTCGAGGTCGGCTTCTTTCTGCAGTTTGGCTACCCGGGTGAGACGCGCGAGGACATCGACCGGACGCTGCAGATGGTCCGCGACTGCGGGCCGGACGACATCGGTGTGTCGGTGTCGTATCCGCTGCCGGGGACAACCTTCTATCAGCGCGTGCGCGCGCAGCTCGGACCCAAGCAGAACTGGGTCGACTCGAACGACCTCGCGATGATGTACCACGCGACCTACGTCCCCGATTTCTATCGCGCGCTGCACGCGTTGGTGCATGCGGAATTCCGCGCGCACAAATCGACCGCGTCGCTCCTGCGTGTGCTTGGCCGGCCGTGGACGTGGCGTGGGCGCCACGCGCGCCTGGCCGCGACGGTCGGATATCACCGCGCGAAAATGCCGTTGCTGCGCCGGCGGTTGAGCAGGCTGGCGCGATTGACTGCGCTGACGCCTCCGACGCCATTGCTGCCGATGCTGACTCCTCAGGCGGCCGCGATTCCCACGGATCAGACGTCGCTCGAATAGCCCATGCGATCCGCACTCGCCACCGCCACGCTGATTCGCCTGGGTCAGGCCACCAACAGGACGTTCGTGCTGCCGCTGCTGATTTTCTACCCGACCGGGCGTTGCAACAGCCGCTGCATGTCCTGCGACTGGTGGAAGCAGAGCGGCGCCGACGACCTGACGCTGGACGAGATCGAACGGCTGGCCGCGTGTCTGCCGGCCCTCGGCACCCGCCTGGTCGTGTTCTCCGGCGGCGAGCCGCTGCTGCGTCCGGAAGTATTCGCGGCGGCCGCGTTGTTTCAGGCGCAGGGCATGACGCTGCACCTGTTGACGAGCGCCGTGCTCCTCGAACGGTTTGCCGAGAAGGTCGCCCGGCATTTCTCGCGAGTCTGCGTGTCCCTGGACGCCGCGGATCCGGCGCTGTACGAACGCATTCGCGGGGTGGACGCACTGGCGACGGTCGGGCGAGGCATTGCACGGCTCCGCAAAATTGCGCCCGAGCTGCCAGTCACCGCGCGGACTACGCTGCACCGGGCGAATTTTCGCGAGCTGCCTCGGATCATCGAGCACGCGAAGGGCCTTGGCCTGGATCACATTTCGTTTCTCTCGGCGGACGTCTCGTCGCTCGGATTCGGACGAGGCGAGCGTCCTGACCCCTCGTCGATGGTCCTTTCAGAAGCCGAAGCGGCGGAATTTTCGGACATCGTCGAACACACCATCGTCGCCCATGCCGCCGACTTCGCTGCCGGCTTCATCGCCGAGTCACCCGACAAACTGCGGCGGCTGCCACGCTACTACGCGGCGCTCGCGGGCCAGGAGCCGTTTCCGGCGGTCTCGTGCAACGCGCCCTGGGTATCGGTCGTCGTGGAAGCCAACGGAGCCGTGCGGCCGTGCTTCTTTCACGAGTCGATTGGCAGCATCCGCAGCGCGTTGCTCGGAACGATCATCGACCAGAACCTGCGCGCGTTCCGCCAGTCGCTGGAAGTCGGGACCAACCCGGTGTGCCGCCGCTGTGTGTGTTCGCTGAACTCGTCGTGGAGGAGCGCGCCGTGGGCGTCGTAGGACTGGAACGCGCGCTGCTCGACACCCAGCAGGCATTCGATGCCGTTGCCAGCGGCTACGATCGATCGAACACCGAGAACCGCACGCTGTCCGATATGCGAGAGCGGGTCAGGAGCGCGGTGTCAGAAGCCGTGGCGCCCAACGCGCACCTGCTCGACCTCGGCTGCGGTCCAGGCGCCGACGTCGTGCACTTCGCCAATCTGGGTCACCCCGTGACCGCGATTGACTGGTCGCCTGCGATGGTGCGCGAATCGCAGCGTCGGGTCGCCACGGCCGGCCTCGCGAATTCAGTCGTCGTGCACCACCTGGGCATCCACGAGCTCGATCGATTGCCGCCGGGACGATTCGACGCCGCCTACTCGAATTTTGGACCGCTCAACTGTGTGCCGGACCTCGCGGCGTCGGCGCGCCTGATTGCCGGACGGGTCCGCCGTGGCGGACTGATCGTGGCGTCGGTCATCGGTCGCGTGTGCCCGTGGGAACTCTCGCTCTATCTGGCGCGCGGCGATTGGTCGCGGGCGATGGTCCGTTTTCGTGGCGGCCTGGTTCCCGTGCCGCTCGACGGGCAACAGGTCTGGACCCGCTACTACGCCCCGGGCGCGTTCGCACGCACGTTCGCCGACGCCGGGTTTTCACTGGTGTCGCTTCGCGCGCTCGGACTGTTCGCGCCACCGCCCTACCTGCAGGCCTTCGCCGATCGTCATCCGGCGCTCGTCACGACGTTACAGCGGATTGACGATGTGGTGGGTCGGTGGCCTGGTGCGCGGGCCTGGGGCGACCATTTCCTGATCGTGATGGAACGGTCGTCATGATCGTTCTGTTCAATCCGATTTCAACGTCGCCCGGCAAGCAGCCGCTGCCGCTCTCGCTGTTGTCGCTCGCGGCCGTGCTCGAAGAACGCTCGCCCGAATCAGGCCTGGCACGCGAGCCATGGTCGCTGGTGGACGGCAACCTCGTGGAGGATCCGGCGGCCGAGATCATTGCACAGCTGTCCACGGTACCCCGCACCGCCATCGCGCTGCTCGCGGTGACGGTGATGCCGGGGCCGCAGCTGACCCAGGCCGTGGCCGTCTGTAAACGCGTTCGTCATGCGCTGCCGCACGCACGAATTGTCTGGGGCGGCTACTTTCCGACACAACACGGGCGGACCGTGCTTCGCGCACCCTACGTGGACTTCGTGATCCGGTCGCAAGGGGAACGATCCCTGCTGCAGCTCGTTCAGGTCCTTCGGACGCGCGGGCTGCTGAACAGCGTCGGTGGACTGTCGTGGAAAGCCGGCGACGAGGTGGTCGAGAATCCGGTGCAGCCGCTGACCACGCTCGACGAGTTGCCGGACCTGCCGTATCACCGCGTCGACATGACGCGTTACCTCCACAAGAACTATCTCGGCGCGAGGACCGTCGCGCACAACTCGTCGTTCGGCTGTCCGTTTGCGTGCAGTTTCTGCGCGGTCGTCGCGATGTCGAATCGGCGCTGGCTGGCGCAATCGCCGGCGCGCCTCGAGCGCGCCATGCGCCACCTGGCCACGACCTATCGTGTCGATGCGGTTCAGATGCACGACATGGACTTCTTCATCTCCGAAGCGCGGACGGCGGAGTTCTGCGACCGGATCGCGAACCTTGGGCTTCGGTGGTGGGCGCTGGGTCGCGTCGATCGGCTGATGGAGTACAGCGATGCGACCTGGGAAAAAATGCGGCGTTCGGGACTGGTGATGGTGTTCAGCGGCGCCGAATCCGGCAACGACGAAGCGCTCGCCGGCATGAACAAGGGCGGCAAGTCGTCGGTGAACCTGACGCTCGAACTGGCTCGCCGGATGCGGTCGTACGGCATCGTTCCCGAATTATCGTTCGTGCTCGGCTGCCCGCCCGATCCAGCCAGGGACGTGGCGACCAATTTCGAGTTCATTCGCCGCATCAAGCGCATCAATCCCGCCACCGAGATCGTGCTCTACACCTACACACCGGTGCCGATGGAAGGCGACCTCTACGGTGAGGCGCAACGCGCCGGCTTCGCCTTTCCCGACACGCTCGACGGATGGGCGACGCCTGAGTGGCAGCAGCTCTCGATGCGACGCGGCGACGGCATTCCATGGCTGGACGGCGCGGTCCGCCGGCAGGTGCGGAACTTCGAGCGGGTGATGAACGCCTACTACCCGACGGTCACGGAGCTTCGGCTGACCGCGTGGCACCGGGCGGCGCTCAAGGCGGCCAGCGCATGGCGCTACGGCCTCAAATGGTACGGCGCGCCAATCGAGCTGCGCGCGCTCGACCGCCTCGTGCACTACCGGCGGCCGGAGACGACCGGGTTTTAACGTGAACACCGAAAAACTGCCGCCGCGCGATGCCTACGAGTTGTGGGCGCCGAGTTACCCGGCGTTCGCACACAACCCGTTGATGCGAGTCGAGCAGGCCGTTGTGGCCGCGGTGCTGGCGCAAGTACGCGCTTCGCGCGCGCTCGATGTCGGCACCGGGTCGGGCCGATATCTGCCGCTGCTTGCGGCCACCGGCGCTCGCATGGTGGTCGGCGTCGATTTCTCGATGGGCATGCTGACTCGCACGCCGACGCCGGCTCCGCCCAGCGAGTGGTCGCCACGATCTGTGTTGGGAGGCCCTCGACGGCTGTGCGCGGACGCCTGTCAGCTGCCGTTCCGGCGCGGTGCTTTCGATCTGATCAACGCGTCACTCATGGTCGGTGACATCGCCGATGTGAGGCAGTGGTGCGCCGAGATGGGCCGGCTGCTGGTCCCCGGCGGCCACTTCGTCTACTCGGATTTCCACCCGTCGTGGGCGCAGCACGACTGGAGCCGGACGTTTCGCGGGCCGGACGGCGAGCTGCGTGAAATCTCGTTTCATCCGCACTCGATCGACGACCACCTCACTGCCCTGGCCGACGCCGGATTTCGTGTGCAGGCGATTCGCGAGCCGCGGTTTACCGACGACCACGACCCCGGCGTGAAGGCGTTCCGCCGTCGCTGGCGAAATCCACGCGTGGTCGTCGTCTTCCACGTCGTCAACGAGCGATGATCTGGCCCACGCCTGTCTGTTTGGTGAATAGCCGCGTCCTCGGCGCCAGTGGACTGGCCTCGTCGGTTCGTTTTTCTTCGCGTGTCCTCAGCGTCGGCGAGCCGCCGCGCAACGGCGACCTCGTCGTGGACCTGCAAGGCAGCTTCGTCCTGCCCGGCCTGGTGAACGCCCACGATCATCTGGAGCTCAATCATTTCGGACGGCTGAAGTGCCGCGATCGATATGCGAACGCTTCGGAATGGATCGCGGATTTGGGGCCGAGGCTCGCTGCCGACGAAAATATCCGTCAGGCGCGCGCGCACCCATTGATCGAGCGCGTGTTCATCGGCGGCCTGAAGAACCTTCTCGCCGGCGCAACGACGGTCGCCCATCACAATCCGTACTACCGCGAGATGCGGCGGACCATGCCGGTGCGAGTGGTGCGGCGCTACGGATGGGCGCATTCGTTTCTGCTGGAGCGAAAGCCTGCAGGGGCCAGAGGCGAACCGGGCGGCGAGATCGGAGAGCGGTTTCGATCGACGCCGCCTGACGCTCCGTTCGTGTTGCACCTTGCTGAAGGCGTGGACGATGTGGCCTGGGGCGAACTCCCCAGGCTCGAATCGATCGGCTGCCTGGCAGAGAACACGGTCATCGTGCACGGCATCGCCATCGACGGTAACGGTTGGCGGCGCGCGGCCCGGGCCGGCGCAGGGCTGGTGTGGTGCCCCTCGTCCAACGACTTTCTCTTCGGTCGGACGGCGCTCGTGCGCGAGCTGCTCGATCTGGAAGGCCATGCGCGATGCCAGGTCGCGCTCGGCACCGATTCGAGGATTACCGGCGAACGCGACCTCCTCGACGAGATGCGCGTCGCGCGGCGTCTTCTCGATGTCACGCCGTCGGAAGTCCTTGGAATGGTGACGACCGGGGCCAGCGCACTGTTACGTCAGCCGCGGGCCGGACGGCTTGCCTACGGGGTCCCGGCAGATCTGATCGTCGTCCCTCCGCTGGCGACTGACGCGGCGACCGCACTGCTCGAGGCGGAGCGGCGCGACCTTCGGCTCGTGGTCGTGGGCGGACGTCCACTGGTCGGCGATCCCGATCTGGCGCCCGTGTTCGATGCCAGACGCGTCAAGACACGGCCGCTGACTGTCGATCACGCTCCGAAGCTGGGGGAGTCGGGGCTGCTGCGCCGGATTGCCGGCTGTCCGATCGCCGAGCCAGGGGTCGCGGTGCGATGAACCCCTTCTCGAGAATCTTCAAGCTGAGCGCGGCATTTCTCGGGTCGAACCTGGCGCGCGCCGCGATCGGTTTTGGCCTTTCTCTGGTGCTGGCGCGCGGCCTCGGCGCCGAGCGATTCGGCCGGTGGGTGCTCTGTACCACGTGCGCGTCGACCCTGACCGTCATCGCCGATCTCGGGTTCGGGGTGTTGTTGACGCGTGACGGCGCCCGCTTCGGCACTGACGGCCTGGAGGCGTGGCGCGAAGTGTTCGGAGCGCTCTGGCTCCGTCTCATCGTCGCCGTGCCGCTTGGCGGCGGCCTGTTCGTGGCTGCGTCACGCTTTGGAGGAGCCGAAGAGACGGTGACGGGGATGCGCGTTGCCGCGTGGCTCGGCATCCTCGGCGCAGCCTACGGGTGCTTCGGCGCGATGTTCCGGTCGCAGCCACGCTGGTTGCCGACCGTGCTGGCGATGGAGACTGCGTGGCTCGGTGCGCAACTGGGTTGCGCGTGGTGGCTGGTCCGTCACGGCGCTGGCGTCGGCGTGTTGATGGCGCTGGCGGCCGTCGTCCAGGCAGCCCAACTTGTAATGGCGGCGATCTTGTGGCGGCCGATCTTCGGCGCCCATGGTTCGGTTCGCATCTCATACGGCTGGATGACACGATTGATCCGGCGGGCGCTGCCGTTCGCCGCCACCGGCCTGGTCGCGAACCTCGAGTCGCGCATCGGTCCCCTGATGCTCGGCTATCTCGCCACGCCCGTGGCGGTCGGATTGTTTGCGGCGGCGGCGCGATTCGGCCGCGTCGCGAGGCTGGTTCCGCAGGCGGTGTTCGCTGGAGCGCTGCCGGTGCTCTCGCATGATTACAGTCGCAATCCTGAGGAAGCCGGCCGTGTCTTTCGGACGTTCAGCCGCCTCATCCTCTTGTTCGCGACGCTGTCGGCTGTCGCCTTTGCACTGCTGGCCAGGCCCCTCCTTGGCCTTGTCTACGGCGGGGAGTTTTCGACTGCGGCTCCGGTGCTCGTGTGGATCGGCATCGGGTTGATTCCCACACTCAGCAATTCCGCGCAGAAGATATTTCTGTATGCCGCCGGCGCCGAGGCGCGCGTGGTCGGGTGGAGTACCGTGGCGTTGCTGGTACAAGTCGGCGCCGCGGCGGCGCTGATTCCGGCATTCGGCGCGACCGGCGCGGCGATCGGCTTCACCATCGGCGAGGCAGTGATCTGGGCGCCGCTGAGGCGTCCGCTTCCAGCTGCACCTGGTGCCGCGCTTCAATTCGAGCGCGCGGCCTCCGCGTAAAGGCGCTCGAACTGCTGCGCGGTCCATTCCGCGTCGTGCGCCAACGTCCACTCGCGTGCCGCATCCGCAATGCGCGCACGTCGAGGCGGATCCGACAATAACCCGACGATTGCATCCGCAAGCGCCTGCGGCGCCTGCGGCGGCACCGCCACGCCTCGTTCGGGAAGAGACGTCGACCAGTCAGACAGATGGCCGACCGCCGATCCGACTGAGACGAGTCCGGTGGATGCCGCTTCCAGCATGACCACGCCGGCGCCTTCGTGTCGCGACGGGGACACATGGAGATGCGCGCGGGCGTAAAAATCGGCGAGGCGATCGGTCGGCTGGAATCCGTGGAATGTGACGCGCCGCGTCGAGGCCAAGCGTTCGCGTCAACGCTTGAATGGCGCCGTTCATGGTGTCTTCTCCCACGACGTCGAGGCGGACGTCGAGGCCGCGCTGGACGATCGATGCGAGCGCGAGCAGAAGTGTCGGATAGTCCTTGACCGGATTGAGGCTCGCGACCCGCAGCAGCCGCCACGGTGGACCTTCGGTCCGGGATGCCGAGCGGGAAGCCGCGCGTGTCGATGCCGAACGGGATGACGCGGGTCTCCACGCCGTGCGCGTTGGCGAGGCCGGCCATGAATGCGGTATCCACAGTCACTCGGGCCGCCGTCCTTGTCGCCTGCGCGAGCGCGCGACGATCGATCCAGCGTCGTTGCAGTCCGTAGTTGATGTCGTCGATAGCGACGAATTCGCCGCTGGCCAGCGACAGGACGGTTGGGGTGCGGAGTCGTAGCGCGATCGGCGCTACGATCGAAGAGGGCAGGCCGAGATAGGCGTGCAACACATCGAACGCACCATGCGCGCCGATGGCGTCAGCGAGGCGCCTGCGCATGCGGACACGCCGCAACCCCGGCGGTCCCGGCGCTCGCCCGAGGTCGTGGACGTTGGCGCCGAGCAGCGGATAATCGCAGGGTTCGGGATAATAGTCGGTGACGAACACATGCACCTGGTGATGCCGCGCGAGGCGTTCCACCAGCCACAGCAGGGTCGGGACGACGCGTTCGCGGCCGCCGCGATCGAAGCCGCCGGTAACGACCAGACCGATGCGCATGCGGGTCAAGCATCTCACGAGGAGGCCGTGTGACATTGACTGAGGCGGGACGGAAGGGACGACGAGGCGGAGTCGGGCGTCGTGGCGTCGTCGTGCTGGCGATGATGCTGGCGCTGGCGCCGATCCTGGCGCCAGTGTTCGCTGCCCGGCCGCTCGACATCTACTTCATCGACGTCGAGGGCGGCCAGTCCACGCTCATCGTCACACCGGCCGGCGAATCACTGCTCATCGACACCGGTTTTCCCGGAGGCGGCACGTTCGCGTCGCTGCCGGGAGAGCCGGGCAAAGCACGGGACGCCAACCGCATTCTTGCCGCGATCAAAGACGCCGGGCTGAAGCGCCTTGACTACCTGCTGATCACGCATTTTCACGCCGACCACGACGGCGGCGTCGTGGAACTGGCGCAGCAGATCCCGATCGGCACCTTCATCGACCATGGCAGTGTTCTGCCGGAGGCGGAGAACGTCGAAGGCACGCTCGACGCCTTCAAGCGGTACGAGGCGGTGCGCGCGAAGGGGCGTCACCTCGAACCTGCGCCTGGCGACAGGCTTCCGCTGAAAGACGTGGAGGTCGTCGTGGTCAGCGCGGCAGGTCGCACGCTGACGCGGGCGTTGAGCGGAGCGGGGAAGCCGAACAGCGCGTGTGTCGGGCCCGCGCCCGCCGCTCAGGAGCGCAACGAAAATCCACGGTCGACCGGCATCCGCCTCCAGTTCGGCCGCTTTCGATTCCTCGACGTCGGCGATTTGAGCGGACCGCCGCTGTACGCCCTCGCCTGTCCGAACGATCTGGTCGGGCCGATCGATCTCTACCTCGTCGCGCATCACGGTGGCCCGGATGCGGCGGTCCCGGCGGTCTTCGCGGCGTTTCGTCCTCGGGTGGCCGTGGTCAACAACGGTGCGACCAAAGGGGGAGCGCCTGAACTGCTCGGCGCGCTGCGCGAGGTTCGCGGTCTCGAGGATTCCTGGCAGCTGCATCGCTCGACGTCAGCCGGAGCGCCGAACGTCGCAGACGAACGGATCGCGAACCTGGACGAGAGCACCAGCCACTGGATCAAGGCGAGCGCTCAAGCAGACGGCTCGTTCACCATCACGAATCCGCGGACGGGCCAGACGAAAACATACGCCGCCCGGTGATGCGGACACATCTGGTCATTGGGTTATCTGGTCATTGGGTCATTGATTGGGGGATTGAGCAGTTCAACGACCACCTCACTGACTAGATCAATGACCCGATGACTAGATGCCCCAATGACTCAATGTGTGAGCGAATAGATGAGCGTGTTGACCCCGAACGCGTAGCCGGCGCCGGCAAACGCTTCGAAGTATTGATGGTTGTCGCCTTCGCGCTCGAAGGCGTCGCCGAAATCCGTGTTGTGCGTCATGACGACGAGCAGGCGACCGGAGCGATCGGCGATGGCGCGGACGTGGGGTTCGGCGCTGGCCGGCCCTCGCTCTGACGTGCCGCCGCCCGTGGCCAACCAGTAGCTGATTCCCGGGATCTGCGGGACCTTCTTGACGTCGTAGAGGATGTGAAACAACGTGTGATCGAGCGGGACGTCCGCCAGGGGGAACTCGCTGGACGGCAGCGCTTTGCGGATCTCGTTCACCCAGTGCTCGAACGCGTAGTCGCCCCAGAAGTCGTCGGCCCAGAGAAAGCCACCTTTTTCCAGGTACTTGCGTAGCCCCGCGGCCTCGTCATCGTCGAAGTAGGCGCCGCCCGGCTCGGTCATCATGATGAACGGGCATCGCGCCAGCGTGTCGGCGTCGGTCAGCCGCATCAGCGCGTGGTTGAAGTCGCCGTTCGGTGCGCGGCTGACGGACGTGCGCGTCAGTTCTGAAAACCGGAACGACAGGTTCTCGTCCGCGCGCGGCCAGTCCACCGACCATCCGGCGCCATCGCCGTTCGAGGCATTGCGGAACATGATCCGGCAGAACATGAAGGCGCCGTCGTAGCTCGGGTTGGGAGGAATGCCGCCGAACCCGCGGCCACCGCGTCGGCCGCCGAACTGGGCCGCGGCGACGGTCGCCAGGGCGCTGACGCCCACCGCGACCAGCAGCGCGACGGTGATGCGACGATTGAACGAAGTCACAGCGTTTCGGCCACTCTCCCGAGAGTCTACTCCGTTCAAGCACTGCGGCTTGGGACTTGGCTTGGGGCTTGGTCCGTTCCGGGTCCTTGGTGCTTCGTCCGGTTAGGCGCGAGACGAACGACCGAGAACGGCGGACCGACGCCTACCGATAGTAAACCGCATCCGCCGGGATCTTGGCCCCCTGATAGTCGCGATCCTTGAACGGGTATGCGGGCCGCGGTTGCGAGGTGATGAACGCCGCCACTTCCTGAGCTTCCTGATCGGTGAGGCTGCCGGGATTCAGGTACGGCATCGTGTAGCGGATGATGCCCGCGAGCGTGTAGACGCGAGAGGCGCCGGCGCCGTCGTTCCACGAGTCAGGTCCCCACAGCGGTCCCGCCTTTTTGTCGCCAATCTGGACGCCCTGGCCCTCTGGACCGTGACACGAGGTGCAGCGGTCGTTGAAGATTGCGGCGCCTCGTCCCTTGTCGATTTGCGCGATTGGCAAAAGCTTGTCAGCCGCGATGGCGTTCCGCCCCCGCCAGCCTGGATTGGCGCCGACCGGGTAGCCGCGCGACAACCAGGACAGGTACGCCGTGACGGCGAGGACCTCTTTCGAGGTCGGCGACGGTAGCGCGTCAGTACCGCGTCCGGTCGCGTTCTCGCTGCGCAGGAAACAGTCCACGACGCGATCGGGGAGGCTGATCAGACGAGCGGCGCGGTTGTTGTACTCGGGAAACATACCGGCGATGCCGACTACCGGCAGCGCGCGCTCGCGTTGACCGGCATTCAGGTGGCAGTTCGCGCAGGAGACTTTGCCACCGGTGAACTGCGGCGCTTCATGCGGCGTGTCGGTGAAGATCCGATATCCCCATTTGATGGGGTCCGCGAGCTTGGCGTCCCCGAGGGTCTTGTCGGTGAGCGGGTCGTGAGGAATCTGCCAGGCGGTGACCATCGTCGTCGCCGCGGGAACCAGCGCTGCGGCGGGCTCGGGCGGCGCGCACGCCGCGGTCAACGCGGAAAGAGCCATCGCCGCGATCGCTCGGGAACAGTGCGTCACGCCATGAATTCTATTACCATTGCGCGCATGACGACCCGACGCTCCTTCGTGACGGCGCTGACCTCGTTCGCGGGCCTGTCGGTTACGGGTTTCGCGGCGCAACCTCCGGCGCCTGCGGCGGCCACCGACTGGAACATGGCGTGGCTTGACGGCTTCAAGGGCAAACACAAGCAGGTGTTCGACGTCGGATCGTTCGACCTGACGGCTGACACGCCGCTGCGCGTGCCGATGAACTATCTGGATACGTTTCGCGACGTGTATCACCTCCAGCCGCCCGACATCAACGTCGCGATCGGCATCGCGCGGACGGCGTTCCCGATGAACGCGTCCGATGCGCTGTGGGAGAAGTACGCGCTCGGCGAGGTGTGGGGAATCAAGGATCCGGCGACCGGAAAACCGGCGACGCGCAACATCTACCTCGGCGATCCGGCGAAACCACGGGAAGCGACCGTGCGGGCGCTGCAGTCGCGCGGCGCCATGTTCTGGCAGTGCAACGTCGCGCTCGGCGCCGTGGCATTTCAGCTGTCGCAGGCCGCCAAGGTGCCCGTGCCCGAGATGCGCGCTGCGCTGATCGCCGGGCTCAATCCAGGAGTCGTGCTGGTACCGGCGCACACGATGGCCACCGGCCTGATTCAGGAGCGCGGTTTCACGTACGAGAAGCTCTGACCGGTTCGCGATCCGCCGAAGCGGGCGGGTCGGCCGGAACGGGATCCGCTGGATCCGGCCAGAAACAGCGCGACAGGTAGTGCAGCGCGATGCCGACGCCCCAGCGGTTTGGCGCCGTCCACACCAGCAATGCGCCGAGCGCCAGGAATAGCGCGAACCCGAGCGCGTGATGCGCTCGTCCGACTCCGAAATACAACAAGACGATGATGGCGGCGACCGGGAGCCGGTCGCCGATCACCGTGAACGCCCACGTATCGCCGGGATTGCGTTCGTAGACCAGGCCACAGACCGAACAGCGATCCAGATGGTGCGCCCATCCCGAGAACAGCGGTCCCTGCCCGCAGTGCGGGCAGCGCTTGGTGATACCGCGCCGAAGCGCGGTGACAATCAGCGTGCGTCGCGTCACATCGTTCACCCTGGCGGGTTGCATGTAGCGCGACCCTTTCAGGGTCGCGTGAATGCGGGCCTGGAGGCCCGCACTACAAACGCTCTTAAGCGTGCTCTAGGTCGTCGAAAGCAGCGTGATGTCGAACACCAGCGTCGCGTTCGGAGGGATGGAAGGCGGGTTTCCCGCGCTGCCGTAGGCGAGTTCGGGCGGAACCACCAGTCGCCGCTGCCCCCCGACCTTCATCCCCGGCACCCCTTGATTCCAGCCTGCGATGGTGCTGCTGGCGCCGATCACAAAGGTGTACGGCGAGGTCGACTGCTGAACCAGAGCGCCCTTGCCGTCGGTTTTGGTCGAGTCGTACAGCCAGAGTCCATAATTAACGCTGACGCTCTTGCCGGTCGCGGTCGTCGCGCCGGTGCCGACGACGAGATCGACTTGTGAGTAGGGTGCGCTCGACGTGGTCGTGGTGGGGGTCGCATCAGACCCACAGGCGGCGACAGCAACGAGCAGAAACAGTGGTAACAAGCGGCGCATAAATACAGAAACTCCCTTACGAATTAATCGGCAGGCGAACTCCGATCATAGCGTAGTAGTCAGGGAGGTGCGAGGAGTGCGAGGTGCCCGTCCCTATTTGCTCGTCGCGTCGATGCGTTCATCGACGGCGACGGTCCAGTCCTCGTCGGCCGATTCGATCGAGAGGTAGTACCAGCGCGGCTTGTCGGAGGCGACCTCCTCCGTGCCGCCGCCGGAGCCGTGCGAATCGATGGCGTCGATGATCTCGCGTCCGCTGTCACCGCTGCGAAATACCACGCGCAGGTGGCCCATGCCCGCGCCGGTTTCGTTGACCGCGCTCCAGCGCACCCGGAACCCGCCGTTGTCGCTGGTGAACGACTCGGTCTGCTTGTTACCATGGCCGGACCACGAGCCCACCTGTTTCCAGACCGTGATGTTCTTGGCCGGCGGTGCCGGCGGCGATTGGCAGCCGACCGCGAACAGCATCGTGAGCCCGGTCATGACATGTGTGGCTCGAGCCATGAAGCGATCGCACCGTGCGCTCGGCTGAAGCCTCGCGCTACTCAAAGGCGCCTCGCGGAACGCGGCCCTGAAAGGGCCGCGCCACGAGAGGGCCGCGGCACGAAAGGCCCGCGCCACAAAGGGCCGCGCTTCTAAGAGCCGCGCTATGCCCGACCTCAGAACATCGCCAGCGCATTGACCGGGAATCCTGTGCCGCCGGTGACAGGCACCGGCGCCACCATCAGCATGAACTCCCAGCGCTTCAGCCGCGCCGCGGTCTCGCCGACGGCCTCCAGATCCTGGTTGTCGAGCAGGTTGATGCCGAGCGCGGTGATCATCAGGGTGTGAATGGGCAGCGCCACGCCTTCGACCATCGACGGTGTCACGTCCTCCGCGACGTCGCTGCCGAGGAACGCGACCCCGCGCGCTTTGATCCAGGGCGCGACCGACGCGTGCAGACCGGCGGCGCTCTGGCCGACGTTCCACGGACCGAGTTTCTCCCGCCGCAGCCAGCGTCCGGTGCGCAGGAACACGGCGTCGCCCGGACCGATCGTCACCCCCGCATGTTTCTCCCACGCTTCGAGGTCCTCGACATACACAGCCGTCCCCGGCTCCAGGTACGGCACGTTGCGCAGTCGCGGAATATCCACGAGGATGCCGCGCGTGACGATGCCGTTTTTCAGGTTCTGGATGCCGAGCTTGGCGCAGCCCTTGTCGGTATTGACCTCGGCCCTGGCGTAACCGTTGTACGTCTGCTCCTTGTAGAGAATGTGGCACAGCGCATCGATGTGACTGTGCGCGTAGCCGTGATACGACACGGCGTAGCGATCCATGTTGTTGCCGCGAAGCATGGTCTGCTCGAACGGGCTGGCGTTGTCGTCGGCTTTCTCGGTCAGCGGATTGTGCGCGAGCGAGACCGTCTCGCCGATCTTCGCGAGCGCGACCGCCTGCTTTCGTTTGGCCACCGTCACGAGGTTGGCCGAGCCGAGCTGATCGTCTGCACCCCAGCGGCCCCAGTTTTTCACCTGCTGGAACAGCGCGTCGAATTCCGCGGCGTTGCGCGGCGCCCGCGCGCCGGGTTGTGACGAGGTGGACTGGCCGGCGGCAAGCAATACCGCCGAGAGGCCGCACGCCGTCAGGATCGCGAGGACGATGGGATGGATTCGGGTGGTCATGAAGCGGTTCCTCACAAAGTGGCGTTATAGTATGCGGCTAAAGGGGAGAGCACCAAATGACGAAGACAGTCCTGAGAGCACTAGCGGTAGCGGCGACGGTCATGCCGGTCGTCGGTTTCGCACAGGGTCCCAAAGCGGCCACCTACATCACCGACGAGGAAGTCAAGGCGGTCAACGCACTGCCGGGTGTCGATCGGATGATCAAGGTTGTGGACATCGGCAACGAGAATTTCGCGATCGGTATCGTGCACCGCGGCAAGACTGGCGCGCCGCCAGCCGGTGCGGCGGCGGCTGGCCGGGGTGCAGCGGCCGGTGGTGCGGCGGCCGGTGGGGCCGGACGCGGCGCCGCGCCAGCGGCTGAACCCTGTGGCGAGCAGTCAACGGCGCCGGTGACGGGCGGCAGCGCTGGCGGCATCGCCCACGATCAGCAGACCGAGGGCTACCTGATTGTTTCCGGCGGCGGCACGATGATCACCGGTGGGCACATCGTCAACGGCCGTCGTTCGGGTCCCGAAAGCGAAGTCACCAAGATCCTGAACGGGCCGTCGTGCAGCGGCGCGATCGTCGGCGCGGATGCCGTCAAGAAGCTCGTCAAGGTCGGCGACATCATCATCATCCCGGCCGGCGTTCCCCACGGCTGGGCCGAGATCACCGATCACGTGGACTATCTGAGCTTCCGGCCGTCGGCGCGCGTGCTCGAAGCCGGCTACACCAATCCCGCCATCAAGAAATAAACCGGATTCGACACAAGGGACACCATGGACACGAAGGAACACGACAAATAGTCTTACCTTTGTGTCCTCGGTGTCCTCTGTGTTGATCTGATTTCATTTCAGAAACCACTCAAATCCCTGCTGCACCACCGCCGGCGTCACCCCGTGACGCCCTTCATACTCCACATACGTCACGTCGTAGCCCAGAGTCTTCAGCCGCGGCACGAACTTTCGGCTGGTGACGTCGATCGGCATGATCGGATCGCTCAGGCCATGTGAAATGAAAATCTTCGGCTTGCCGTGGACCTCCGCCGGCTGCATGACGCCGGGCGAGAAGGCCATGATCTTTCCGAAGGTGTCGCCGGTGCCGAGGCCCAGCGAGAGCGCGTAGGACGCGCCATCCGAATGGCCGGCGATCGCCATGCGCGCGCGATCGATGTTGCAGCGCGCATACGTGTCCTTCAACGCCAGTCCGATGAAGTCCACGTCCTCGCCGTAACCGTGGAGGAGGAAGTCCCACGTGGCCTCGTCGCGCGAGTCGGGGGCGAGCACGATGATCCCGAGATCGTCCGCGACCTGGAAGGTGTAGCTGACGCCGAGACCGGTGCTGCCGGCGCCATGAAACATCAGGACCATCGGCGTCGCGACCTCCGGCTTGTAGTTCCGAGGCACGTAGAGCAGGCCATCGCGGTCGGAGCCGAGCTTCAGCGGCTGCTGTCCGATTCTGACGGCATCGGCCGCGCGCGCCGGACGGCCGTACGCCAGCGCCGCCGCGGCGCCGCTTGTGGCCAGGAAATCGCGTCGGGTCATCATCGTCATGTTCCGCGCATGTTAGCGCATACTACGCACCATGATCCGCACCCTCACCCTCGCGCTGGCCCTGGCGCTGCTCGTGGCTGTTCCGCGGGCGCAGCGGCCCGAAGGGTCGTCGCTCGACGCGGCCTACGCCGAGGTCGATCGGCAGTTCGATGCGTTCATGGCGAGCCGTCATGTCCCTGGCGCCGCCTGGGGCGTGGTCGTGAACGGCGAGCTGGCACACGTCGGCGTCGGCGGACTGCGTGACATCCCATCCAAATCGCCGGTCGATGCCGACAGCGTCTTCCGCATCGCGTCGATGACCAAGAGCTTCACCGCGATCTCGATTCTCAAGCTCCGCGACGAGGGCAAGCTGTCGCTGGATGATCCGGCCGAGCGTTACGTCCCGGAGATGGCGGGGATGACATATCCGACCAGCGATGCGCCGAAGATCACCATTCGTCATCTGATGTCGCACGCGACCGGATTCCCCGAGGACAACCCGTGGGGCGACCAGCAGCTCGCCGACACCGAGGATCAGTTGTCGCAGATGCTGAAAGCCGGCATTCCGTTCTCGAACGCGCCGGGCATCGCCTACGAGTACTCGAACCTCGGCTTCGCCATCCTCGGCCGCGTCGTCGCCAACGTCTCGAAAACCCGCTATCAGGACTACGTGTCCGCGAACGTGTTGAAACCGCTCGGCATGAACTCGACCACGCTCGAGCCCTCGGCGGTTCCGGCCAACCGTCTGGTCCACGGATATCGATGGGAAGACGAGCAGTGGAAGAACGAACCACTGCTCGCAAACGGATCGTTCGGGTCGATGGGCGGGATGCTGACCTCGGTCCACGATCTGGGCCGCTACGTCGCGATGTTCCTGTCGGCCTGGCCACCGCACGACGGTCCGGAGACCGCGCCGATCAAACGATCGTCTCTGCGCGAGATGCAGCACCTGTGGTCGCCGGCTTCCTCGTCGGTCGCGCGCGATCGCGCCACCGGCGCCGTGCAGCTGACGTCCGGCGGATACGGCTACGGCCTCCGTGTCGCGCAGAACTGCGCCTTCAAGACAATCGTGTCGCACACCGGCGGCCTGCCGGGATTCGGATCGGCGATGGTCTGGCTGCCCGACTACGGCGTTGGCATCGTCGCGTTCGGGAACCTCACCTACACCGGTTGGTACGGCGTCGTGACGACGGCGCTCGAGACGCTGACGACGAAGGGCGGCCTGCATCCGCGGATGCCGGCGGCATCGCCGGCACTGGTCAGTGCGCGCGGGAAGGTGGCGACGCTCGTCGCCAGCTGGGACGACCGCCTCGCCGACAGCGTGGCCTCGCCGAACCTGTTTCTGGACGAGTCGAAGGACAGAAGGCACGCCGAGATCGATCGGCTGCGCACGACGGTCGGCGCGTGCACGCCCGGCAGCGGCTTCGACAACGTCGAGAACGCGCTGCGCGGCTCGTGGACGATGACCTGCGAGCGCGGCAAGCTCGAAGTGGCGATCACCCTGGCGCCGACCATGCCGCCGACCGTCCAGTTCATGGCGGTCCGCCTCGCGCCGCCCACGCCGTCACGAACGGAGAGCTGCGCTCAATAGGGCCTCGGGCCTTGGGACTGAGGCTGGCATGTTCGTCAGATCGTCTGCGGACTCTGCGAATTCTGGGTTGACTGTCGTGAGTCCCCCGCCAAATCTCCGGCGCTGGTCGTCCAAATCACGTGGCGCGGGACAGGCCAATCGGTCGAGCGCTCGGTGTCTCGCTCGCGGTTCACGCGACGTTTGCTATCGTTCTGGTCGTCTGTCTGCATCGCGCCGCCCTCGACCAGGCGACGAGACCGGTGCGTTCTGAATCCAGCTCCCGGCTCGTGTTTCTGAGCACGCCAGGCCCGGGTGGCGGCGGCGGAGGTGGCGGCAACCAGATGCCCGAGCCGCCGCGACGAGCCGAACGCCCCGGTCGCGATGCCACCACGGTCCCCGCAGCGCAGCCTGCGCGTTCATCGCCTCGTGCGCCGGAGCCGGATCCCTGGCGGGGCATCGTCGTGCCCGTTGCGACGCTGGCGTCGTCGGTCGACTCGCTGCCCGGCTCAATCGAAGCGCCGCAAGGTCCGCCGACTGCGTCGCTCGGGCCCGGCAGCGGTAGTGGCGCGGGGACCGGCACCGGACCGGGTGACGGCCCCGGTCGTGGATCCGGGCTCGGCCCCGGTCGGGACCGCGGCACCGGCGGCGAGGTCTATCAGCCGGGAAACGGCGTCACGATGCCGGTCGAATTGCAGAAGGGCAGGCCCGAATACACCACGGACGCGATGCGCGCGCGGGTGCAGGGATCGATTCTAGTGTCGTGTGTCGTGCTGACTGACGGCGTGTGCGGCGATATCCGGGTGTTGCGCTCGATGAATCCGCCGTTCGGACTGGACGAGCAGGCGATCAAGGCAGCCGGCGCGTGGCGGTTTCGTCCTGGTATGCGTCAGGGCGTACCTGTGCCCGTCAGAGTGACGATGGAAATCGCGTTTGTGTTGCGGTGAAGGAGTTCAGAGCAAGTCACGAAGGCACGAAGAGCACGAAGCCTTCCTCGTTCAGAAGGAATCTTCGTGATCTCCGTGTTCTTCGTGTGTGCGTGACGAAGACGTCCTATTTCTTCACGTACTTGTTGAGCGCCTTGGGTCCGACCTCGGCGCCGTAGATGTTGCCGAACTTGTCCACCGTGACGCCTTCGGCTGCGCTGGTGCCGCCGTAAGGTGGCGTGTCCTTGTTGGTGCCGGTCATCGGATCGGGGATGAAGCCCATGACCTTCCCGTCCTTGATGCTGCCCCAGCGGATGCCGCGCTTCCAGCCGTAGTGATTGCGCGACACCGACTCGGACTCGGAGTCGGCGACATAGAGGATGTCGTCCTTGATGAAGATGCCGCTCGGCCGGCTGAACTGGTGGAACTGCTCGATGAACTTGCCGTTCTGATCGAACACCTGGACGCGGTTGTTGTTGCGATCGCCGACGAAGAGGCGTCCCTTCGAGTCGAACGCCAGCGCGTGCGGTTGATCGAAGTCACCCGGTTCGGTTCCGAGCTTGCCCCACTCCATGAGGAACTTGCCGCTCTTGTCGAATTTCAGGATGCGGTTGTTGCCCGCGCCGTGTCCTTCGGAGACGAAGATGTCGCCGTTCGGGGCCACGATCACGTCGTTGGGCTGATAGAAATAATCGGGTGACGCCGCGCCGCCCGGCTTGCCGAGTGTCAGCAGCACCTTGCCTTCGGGGCTGAACTTGTAGACCTGGTTGCCCATCGTCGCGCCTGGCCGCGGACCGATCGGACCGGCCGCTCGTCCGCCGCCTTCCGCGCCGCGCCCCGCACCGGCCGCGCCGCGCGCCGGCACCGGCGCGTTGTCCTGACCGTCGGTGACCCAGACGTTGTCGTCCTTGTCCACGTAAATGCCGTGCGGGAAGATCAGCAGGCCGGCGCCGAAGCTCTTGACGAGCTTGCCGTCCTTGTCGAACTTCAGGACGCTCGCGGATTCAGACATCTTGCCGGTGGTGCGATCCAGGCACGAGTTGCCGCCGCAGCGCTCGCCGACCCAGATGGACGTGCCGTCCTTGTCGATGTCCACGGCGCTGGTTGAGCCCCAGGTGCGCCCATCGGGGAGCTTGAAGTAGTCCTTGACCGTCGTGTACGGGTTCGGCGCGTCGTTGGTGGGCTGGTTCGTGTCCTGCGCGAAGGCGAGGACCGGCGCCACCATCAAAAGTGTGATGAACGTCTGACGGGCATAACGCATGAGAGCTCCCTCCTAGGGGCGTCGGGCATTATACAAATATGTCCGGGCAACACGGTAAGATACGCCGCATGAGACGATTTCTGGTCGGCGGACTCGGCGCCGCGGTGCTGCTGGCGTCACTTGGCTCCCTGTCGATCGGCGTGGCCGCGGACGACAGCGAGCGGCTGCTCTCGGTCGATCATTTCGTGCGCGTGCGCTCCACGGTTCCGGCCATTGCGGGCCAGGAGGTGCCGATCTACGTCCGCGAGCGGGTGCAGGCCGGCACCGCGCTGCGCGGCGCGGCCGCGGATCGCGTGGTGCTGTTCATCCACGGCGCCGGCACGCCGGCCGAAGTGTCGTTCGACGTGCCCGCGCAGGACTACAGCTGGATGGCGTACCTCGCGCGTGCCGGATTCGACACGTTCGCGATGGACACCAGCGGCTACGGACGATCGGTCCGTCCGGCCGCGATGAACGATCCGTGCAACGTCGCGCCCGATCGGCAGGCGGCGTGGGTGCCGAGCCTCATTCCGGCGCCGTGCAAGCCAAGCTACCCGCATGCGATGACCACCATCGCCTCCGACTGGAACGATATCGGAACGGTGGTGGACTACCTGCGGGCGCTGCGTCACGTTGACAAAGTCAGCCTGGTGGCCTGGTCGCTCGGTGGACCCCGGTCCGCCGGCTACGCCGGACAGCATCCGGAGAAAGTCGCCAAGCTGGTGCTGCTCGCTCCTGCCTACAACCGAAACGCGCCTGCCGAGCCGCCGGCGCAGCCGGCAAACGGCGCCGCGATGAACACGCAATCGCGATCCGAATTTCTCGCCAACTGGGATCGGCAGGTCGGGTGCCCGGGTCAGTACGACACGGTTGCTGCTGACTCGGTCTGGTCCGAGATGCTCGCCTCGGATCCGGTCGGTGCGACCTGGGGCACTGGCGTCCGCCGCGCACCGCAGACGACGACCTGGGGCTGGAATCAGGCGATGGTGGCGAAGACGCAGATCCCGACGCTGATGGTGTCGGGGCAGCACGACAAACAGGTTCCGCCCGAGCGCGTCCGCGACCTCTATACCGATCTGGCGGCGCCGCAGAAGGTGTTCGTCGATCTCGCCTGCTCGTCGCACAATGCGATGTGGGAGAAGAATCATCTCCTGCTGTTTCACGCCTCGCTCGAATGGCTGACGCAGGGGACAGTGAACGGCATGAAGGAAGGCACGCTCCGCCTGGGATACTGATGGGATCCCGCCGATCGGTTACACGTGCGCTACTCGGTGCCGGCGTGGTGCTGCTTGCGGCGGTGACTGTGCTGGCGCAAGGCCGCCGCTACGGCGGCTTCGATTTCGGCGGACCGTACGGGCGCAATTTCAAGCCGCTTCCCAACGCCGCCTACGACGGACGCTTCACGTTCGTTCGCGTCATCTACGAGTGCGACGCCAGTGGCTACTGGTGGCGCGGCCTGCCCTCGTGGGCGCACGGCTATCCGCTCGCCGAAGGCAACCTGATGAAGATCATGAACGAGGTGAGCTACTTCGGCGCCAACGAGTCGATCAACACGCTGACGCTGGACGATCCCGAGCTGTTCAAGTATCCGGTCGCGTACATCATCGAGGTCAGCTGGTGGCAGATGACCGATCGCCAGGCCGCGGCGCTGCGCGCCTACATCGACAAAGGCGGCTTCGTCATCGTCGACGACTTCAAGCAGGAAGGGGATTTCGGAAGTCCCGGATGGGGACCGTTCGAAGCGAACATGAAGCGCGTCTATCCGAACGGCCGCTTCGTCCGGATGACCGCCGCACACCCGATCTTTCATTCGTTCTTCGAGGTCGAGAACCTCGACACGATTCCGCAGGCGTACAACGCCGGCCGTCCGGTCTTTCTCGGCCTCTACGAAGACAACGATCCCTCGAAGCGGCTGCAGATGATCGTCAACTACAACACCGACGTGTCGCAGTACTGGGAATGGTCCGGGCAGGGGCTGCGGCCGATCGACGACACCAACGAAGCCTACAAGCTCGGCGTCAACTATCTCTTCTACGGCATGACGCACTGACGCAGGACAGGTGGGAGAGACGGGCCAGGTCGGCTGGGTCCGGCAGGTCGGTCAGTTTCCGACGTAGCGCGAGGCTTGAGCCGGGCGTCACTGATGAATCGCCGTCGCCGTCGCCGCTGACTTCACGCGCCCCGCCGCCACATCCTGTCCACGACACCAGCAGGGCGCGATCGTCTCCGGATCGCCGTCAGCGAACAACTCGTTGACCCGTTCGAACGCCTTCAGGAACGGACCGATCGCCAGCATCTGACTTTGATACGCCGCCAGCGCGCGGCTTTTCATTCGCGTTTCGCGGGCGGTCAGCGTCAGCGACAGCCAGCGGATGTCAGCCGTCTGCAGTCGTGCCGGCGGCGCCAGTTTCTCCACGCCCGCCTCTCCGAGGTCGGTCGCGTCCGGCGGCCAGGTTCCGTAATGAATCAGAAAGTGCAGGACCTGCGGATGGATGCCCGCCGCAGCCAGCGCGGAGTGCACCAGTAAGTGGGTGGAGCAGTGGTCGGGGTGCTCGTCGCGTGCGCTCGGCATCAGCACCAGCGTCGGCTTGAACGACGCCACGACACGTTCGAGCTCGCGCTCGGCGTCCTCGCCACGGTAGGCGGCGCCTCGGACGATCTGCTCCATGACCGGAGGACTGTCCCGTCTAGTGTACGGCGACTGGTACGCGAGCGCCGCCGATCGGTAATCCGACACCAGCCGGCACAGCCCGTCGTCCGGAAATCCGAGAAAGGTAATGCCTCGGCGGCGCAGACCGATCGCCGCCATCGCCGACACCGTTTCGCGCTCGCGCAGCGCCCCGTAGCGGCGATAGTCGTCGGCGGTCGGGAGCTCGGTCTTCGCGAGCGCCTTGACGCCGTTTGCGAACGCATCACCGCTCGTGATCTGCACGACGTGAACACTGCCGCCCGCGGCCAGCACGCGAGCCATCAGTCCAGCGCCCGCCAGCGTGCCGTCGTCGGGATGCGGCGAGACGACCAGGAGCCGGGTGTGCGGTGGGACAGAGAGCTCCGGCGTCGCCGGCACCTGTCCGTTCGAGGGGGCCGCCAGCAACGACGCGCAGAGGAAAAGGATGGAAGCTGTGAAACGGGAATGAACCCGCACTGGTCAAATGGTAGCGGACGAGAAGTTGGAGGTCAAACGATCTGATCGCCATGTATCATTTGGGCATGCCCCATCGCGCCCGCAGCGGTAAATCCGAACTCGATCTCGACCCCGTGCTCGGTTTTATGCGCATCTTATGGGGCGTCGAACACGCGTTGCAGAGCGCGTCGAAGCGGATGGAGGCGACCCATCGGATCACCGGACCGCAGCGTATGGTGCTGCGGGTGGTGGAGCAGTTTCCGAATCTGTCAGCGGGCGATCTCGCGCACGCGCTGCGGCTGCATCCGAGCACGGTGACGGGAATCCTGCAGCGCCTGGTGCATCGCGGGTTACTGACCAGGGAAGTCGATCCCGAGGACACGCGCCGCGTCCGGCTGAAGGTGACGCCGACATCGAAGCCCTTCATCCACCATTCCAAGGGCACCATCGAGGCCGCGGTGGCCCGGGCACTGTCCGGCGCGAAGGGGCGCGACATCGCCAAGACCGAAATCGTGCTGACTTCCGTCATCGCCGAACTGGCGGAGGCGGGACGATGACGCGGATCGCCGCGACGGCGCTTTTCATGGTCACTGCTCTGGTGTCAGTCGTTGCCGGGCCCCGGAATCAGCCGCCATCTGCCGGTACTGGTGGACACCCCGGGCGTAAAGGTGTTGACCGGATTGACGGTGCCCGAGTTCGAGGCCGAGATGAACACGATGGCGGCGGCGCTCGGCGTGTCGTGCGGGTCGTGCCATGCGCGCGGCAACTTCGCGTCCGAGAGCAACCCTCGCAAAGCCGTCGCCCGTCGCATGCTCGAGATGACGAAGGGTCTGAACCAGCAGTTTTTTCCTGACTACAAGCCAGCAGAAGGCGAGTCTCGCATCGGCCGGGTCACCTGCTACACCTGCCACCAGGGAGCCGAGCGGCCGAAGACGGCTCCGCCTCAGTAGCCGGCGGGTCGCCATGAATCGGCGATTTGGCAATCGGTGATCGCCGATGTTCTTCGCCGATCACCGATCACCCGATCGCCAATCTACTTCGCCGATCACCCAATCACCCGATCGCCGATTCCCTATCCCTGTGCGCGATCCCGTCTGACCGTCACCTTGCGTCCGCGCAGCGTGGTCGCGCGCAGTGCGGCGACGATGTCGTCGGCGCGTGACTCGGGGACGTCGATCAACGAGAAGCGATCGGCGATCTCGATCGCGCCAAGGTCCCGCGAATTGATGCCGGCCTCGCCGGTAATGGCGCCGACGAGATCGCCGGGACGGATCCCGGCCTCACGTCCGGCGCCGATGAACAAACGCACGGCGTCACCGCCTGCCGCACCTGCGTCGCCACGCGGCTCCCGTGCCGGACCGGGCCGTGAATCGCGCGGACGCTGCGCGCCGGCCGCCCACACCTTGCCGGGCCGCTCGGGCCTGCGTCCATCCTCGCGACTTCCTCGCTCGCCGCGCTCGCCACGGTCCCGTGGGCCCTGCTGCAGGGAGACGGCCGGGATGTCGCGCTCCGACTCGTCGCCGGCTTCCGCCTCGTGCAGCAGCTTCACCGCTGCCGCTGCGATGCTGACGATGTCGAATTCCTGCGACAACGAATCGACCACGACGCGGACATCGTCGAGGTTGCCGGCGAGGATGCGTTCGCGAATCGAGGCGCGGGTGACATCGAGCCGGCGCGCGCGCAGTTCGGCGACGGTGGGGACGGTCGCGACCTCGATCTTCTGCTTGGTCAAACTCTCGATCGCGCGCAGCTGCCGGTGCTCGCGTGGTTCGGCAAGCGTAATTGCCGTGCCCTCGCGTCCGGCTCGCCCGGTCCGCCCGATCCGGTGCACGTAGGCTTCCGCGGCGGCCGGCACGTCGTAGTTGAAGACGTGTGACAGGTGTTCGATGTCGAGGCCGCGAGCGGCGACGTCAGTGGCGACGAGCAGGTCGGCTTTGCCGGCCCGGAACTGCTGCATCACCCGATCGCGCGCCCGCTGTTCCATCCCGCCGTGCAGCGCCTGAGCGCGGCGGCCGTGGGCGCTCAGGGTCTCGACCAGCGTTTCGACCTCGAGCCGCGTCCGGCAGAACACGATCGCGGACGTCGGGTTCTCCATGTCGAGCACTCGATCGAGCGCCGCCGGCTTGTGCGCGCGCGGCACGATGTAGGCGACCTGCCGGACGCGCGGCAGCTTGCCCGCGGCGGTCTTCTCGCGCGCGATCATCACCTTCGCCGGATCCTTCAGGTGTCGCTGCGCGATCGACAGAATGCGCGCCGGCATCGTGGCCGAGAACAGCGCCGTCTGGCGCGTTTTCGGCGTCGTCTCGAGGATCGCGTCGATGTCCTCGGCGAAGCCCATGTCGAGCATCTCGTCGGCTTCGTCGAGCACCAGCATCTGCAGATGACCGAGCTTGAGCGTGCCGCGCTTCAGATGGTCGAGCGCGCGCCCCGGCGTGGCGACGACGATGCCGACGCCGCGCTGGAGGGTGGCGATCTGCTGCGAGATCGACGCGCCGCCGTAGATCGGGACGACTTTGACGCCGACGCCCTTGGCGTACTTGTGGATCGCTTCAGCGACCTGCATGCAGAGCTCGCGCGTCGGGGCGAGGACCAGGCCGCCGGTATGTTTTTTCCCGTCCGGATCGCCAGCGAGCCGCTGCAGCATCGGCAGCGCGAAGGCGGCGGTCTTGCCGGTGCCGGTGGCGGCCTGGGCCAGCAGATCGCGGCCGGCAATCAGCAGCGGAATCGTTTCCCGCTGGACCGGCGTCGGCTCCTCGTAGCCGAGGGCGCTGACGGCGGCCGCCAGGGTATCAATCAGGCCGAGGGCGCCGAAACCGTCCGGGGAAGCAGGGCTCATCAATCCATTATTCGTCATCGAGGTGTTTCGTGCACTGGCGACCGCGTATTCTGTCTGGAATGGTGCGTGAAGTATCGTTTTCCCGATCATGACGACGTTCGACATCGCCACGACGCATGCGTCGCAATGGCTCGTCGCGCGTTTCCGACCTCAACGCCCGATATCGCGCCGGTCAGATCCGATCGTCGGTTCCGCCTGGGCTGCACCAGGGTGACGCGACGCTCGACGAGCTGGTCGCGCTGCACTTTCCCGCGTCCAAGGCGGCGTTGGACGCCGCGGCCAGGAGCCTGTTCTTTTCGCTGCCGGTCGCCTTCGACCCGTCGGAATCGGTCGGACCCTACCTGGCGGTGACCGACCGCGACGCCAGCGGCGAGCCCTACCGGTTTCTCGACATGGGTGCGCTCATTGCGACGCAGGCGTTCGGCGAAAACGACCCGGCCGTGGTCCGGGCGATCCTCGAGGCCCTGCCGTTCGTCGCCTCACGCTACGCCCATTCCGAGTATCAGACGGTGCTGTCGCTGCGGTTGAAGGCAGAACTGAATCGGATCGCGCCGGCCGGGACGCCGCGCCATTTCGTGGTCAACACCGGCGCCGAAGCGGTCGAGAACGCGATCAAGTCGGTGCTGATGAACCGCGTGATGACGACCGAGGATCGCGAAGGCGGCTTCATCGTGTCGTTCGAGGGTGCGTTTCACGGGCGCACCCTCGGCGCGCTGGCGGTGACGCACCGCAAGCGCGCCCGCCTCGGCTTCCCGACCTTCGACTGGCCGCGCATCCCGTTTCCGGTCGAGGACGTCGGCTCGCCGAAGCTGACCGCGCGGCGCGAAGAGAGCTGCCTCAAGCAGCTGTGGGACCTGCTGGTTTCCGGACGGCTGCCGCGGGCCGAGAAAAGCCGGGACACCTATCGGCGGGAGATCGACGCGGTAGACGAATTTCTGGTACAGCCGCGCGGCGATCTCGATGCATTCGTCAACGCCCAGCGGGCGGCACTGACCGCCGACGTGATCCGTCGCTCGCGCCGCGTCGCGGCGGTGCTGGTGGAACCGATTCAGGGCGAGGGCGGCGTTCGCGTTGCCAGCACGCGATTCATGCGGCGCCTCCGGCTGCTCACGAAGATCTACGACGTGCCGCTGATCTTCGACGAGGTGCAGACCGGGTGGGGCATGACCGGCCGGATGTGGGCGCACGAGCTGTTCGACCTGCCGTCACCGCCCGATCTGGTCACCTGGGCCAAGAAAGCGCAGAACGGCGTGCTGTTCGTCAGCGAGGCGCTGGCAACGTTTTTTCAGGAGGAGAAGAAGTTCAACACCACGTGGGAAGGCGACTCGGTCGGCATGGTTCGTCTGCTGTCGCTGATGGACAAGCTGGATCTCGAGCAGGTCCGGCGGACCGGCGAGCGGGCGAGGGCCGGCCTCAGCGCGTTGGCGCGTGACTACCGCGAGATCGTCAAGAACGTCCGGGGCGCCGGGGTGATGCTCGGTTTCGAGTCTGGTTCGCGCCGACTTGAGCGACGCGGTGCTGGATCGTGCCTTCCGGCGCGGTCTCGTGCTGCTGGGCGCCGGCGAGCGCACCATCCGGTTCTATCCGCGGTTCGACACCGAGCCCGCCGCCATCGATGAAGCGCTGGCGATTTTGCGCGCGGCGATCGAGGACATTGTCGGCGGCCGCGCATCCGTGGAGACCGCACAGCCGGTCAAGATGCGCGTCGGCACTCTGGCGATTCCGATGGACACCGTGGAGGTGATCGATCTCACTCCCGCCACGTTCGAGCCGCTCAAGACGCAGGTGCTGGCCGTGGAGCAGGAGCGCTACGGTTCCGCGGCGTACCCGCCGGACGTGCTGCGCGCGGGTGCGCGCCCGCTGCTTCAGTATCCGATTGCCACGCTCGAGACAACCATCGGCAACCCACGCGCAATCGGCCTGGCGCTTCGCGATCGCGTCTCCAGCCGTCTGGTCGGCTACGCGATCGGCAGCGCGCTCGAGAACCACGACGAAGAGGGCATTACCGCGGATCCCCACGTCGGCGAGAACAACACGTTTTACCTGCAGGCCATGGCGACTCTGCCGTCGGTGCAGAATCACGTCCAGCTCGAGAATCGTCTGCTCGACGTGCTGCGCGCCCGGGCGGCCGCCGCCGGCTTCGAGTTCCTGTCCACGCTGATCGAGGAGCGCGTGCTCGAGAATGGACCCGAGTGGCTGCGAGGATTGACGCCGCTGGCCCGCATCGACAACTACCTGCGCAGCGGCGGCACGTTCGTCTACCTCGAGGCGCCGCTTGCCGCGCCGGCCCTGGCGCCGTGAACCTGATTCTGCTCGAGCCAGGAGAAATCGATGCCGAGGCGAGGGCCGTCGTCGACGGCATTCGCGCCGCACACGTGCGCGAGGTTCTGAAGGCCGGCCCGGGACAGCAGGTCCGGGTCGGAATGGTCGATGGTCCGCACGGTGTCGGGACGGTCGTGTCGGTCAGCGACGCGTCAGTCACGCTGCAATGTGGGTTCAGCAGCGTGACCCCGGAGCGTCCCCGGGTGGATTTGTTGCTGGCGCTGCCGCGCCCCAAGGTGATGCGCCGTCTGTGGGCTCAACTCGCGGCGCTCGGCGTCGGGCGAATCATGCTGACCAACGCCGAGCGGGTCGAACGCAACTACTTCGACACCCATCTGCTGGCGCCTGGCGGCTACCGGCCGCTGCTCATCGAAGGACTGCAGCAGGCGCGCGACACGCGAGTGCCGATCGTTTCCGTCCATCGCCAACTGAAAGTGTTCGTGGAGGATGGCCTCGACGAGGCCTGCCCAGGCGCGCTGCGGCTGATCGCCGATCCGGCTGCGCAGCAGTCACCGCGCGCCGCGGTTGGCGATCGGTACGGGGGCCGGGTCCTGCTTGCGATTGGGCCCGAGGGCGGGTGGAACGACTTCGAACGCGAGCTGTTCGCGGCACACGGCTTCAGGCAGGTCGGGATGGGATCGCGCACGCTTCGCACCGATACCGCGGGTATCGCCTTGCTTGCGCTCGTTCACGCCGCTCTGGCGTGAGTCAGAACGCTGTATCTGCCAGGGAAGATTCATTGTACCACCGTCGCTGACCAGTCTGGCGCGTCGCCCTCGCATGGCGGATCATCGTCGCGACGAGGGATCTGATGACATCACACGTTGACCTCGGCGAACTGCGTTCGCGATTCCTGCCCGATGCTGGTGCCTTACGCGATGCTGACGCCGGCCGGTGAGCAGCGCACGCCGATCCCGTTGTGCCTGTTCCTGATGGGCGGCGGCGGCAGCCGCCAGAACCTGATCGACTGCCAGCCGCTGTTCGACGGCTGGTGGGCGGACGGCTCGCTGCCGCCGATGGTGGTGGCGACGCCGAGCGCGGACATGAGCTACTACATTGACGATCGCGAGGCCGGCATCGACTGGGGCGCGTTTCTCGCGGACGATTTTCCGGCCCACCTGCACGCGAGCAGCGATGGCGTCATCGACGACTCATCGACCGCGCTCTTCGGCATCTCGATGGGCGGCTACGGCGCGCTGAAGGCCGCGTTCGCTCACGCCGACCGGTTCGCGGCGGTTGCCGCGATGCAGCCGATGGTGGAACCCGGGTTCCGTGATGTGGAGATCGGCGCGCGCAATCGCCTCCATCATTTGTCGGGTGGACCGGCCAATCTGGTTGGTGTCGGACGGGACCGCACCTTGTTCGAGGCGAACAACCCGGTGAATCGCGCACGCGCCAACGCCGAGGTCATCCGCCAGTCCGGCCTCGCCATTTACCTCGAAGCAGGCGACGCCGACTTCGTCAATGCCCACGACGGAACCGAGTTTCTGCACCGTGTGCTCTGGGACCTCGACCTCTCGCACGAGTATCGGCTGACGCGCGCCGCCGACCACGGCGGTCTAACCATGGTGCCGCGGATGCGCGAAGCGCTGAAATGGGTCGGCGCGGCGCTCAACGCCGGACGCAAGACGATGACGACGGCCGAGCGGGCGAGCGAGGCGGCGCTGCAACAGATGCGCGCGCAACTCGAACCGTTGCGCGCGCAGGCCTTGCTCGTGGATCCCACTACCGCCCGCCGCTTCGGCGTACTGACCTCACGCACCGAATAGGTCGAAAGGCGCCCCAACCAGGACGCCTTCAGTCTATTCGAGACAGAAACCGACGTCGGCGGAGACGCAGTACGGGTTGCCTCGGCTGTCCACGTTGGTACGATCGCAGACCACCATGTGAATCACGTAGCCGCACGCCTGCATGCCCGCGGTATCGAGCGTCCATGTCTTGCCCGTTTCCCCGATGGTCGGCACCGTGGGGAACGATCGGCTCGACGGCACCACGGCCGCGCCGTTGGCGGGACCGGAAGGCAACACCTCGAAGGTAAGGCCGCCGAAGTGAGCCGAGGCCGGATCCGCCGGCGCCACGGTACCGGGATCCTGCGCGGAGTATTGCCCGGTGATGATCGTCCCGACCGGGAACTTGCCGCAGTCAACGGCGTGAATCGGGTTGCCGTTGAACGTCGCACCGGTGATGGTGAAGCTGGCTGAAGGCGCCGTATTGTCGATCCGGACGAGAATTTCCTGGACGCCGGCGAACACCGTCGGCGGCGTGACGTTCGGGTTCTTGCCGGTGATCTTGATCTTCCAGGTCCCTTCCATGCCGACCGTGGTCTGCCAGCGGCCCAGTGTGTTCGTGATCAGATCGACCGTGAGCGGCAGCGTCGCGTCCTCCAGATACGGATACCAGCCATCGCCCAGGCCGTCGAGGTCGTTGGTCGGATGCACGGTCCGCTGGCAGACGATGTTGAAGGCGTCGCAGAAGATCGGCGCGCCGTTGTTGCGCTCGGTGATGCTGACCTCGACATCGTTCAGCAGCGGGTGATAGGTGTCGATGCCGTCGTTCCGCTTGACGTCGATCCGGTACTTGAACGGCAGCGCGCCACCACCGAATGAATCGGGCGGCAGTCCCAGCGATCCAGTGATCGTGACCTCGCCGCCGAACGGCGATTGATTGACCGACACGTTGGCGATCTCCAGCCCGCCGGTCGCCAGGCCGTCTGCCTGGTTGATTCGGTTCACCGGCACATCGCCAACGGTTTCGATCAGCGGCGTGTGGCTGATGCTGGCGCCAGGCTGCACCTGAAACGCGCATTCCAGCCGATTGCCCCACACCGGGATCCAGTTGGGGTTGTTCGTCGGCGGTGGCGTATCCCAGGAAAGGATTGCCCGCAGCCGCCCGATCCGCGTGCCAGTCTCACACGGCACTCGCCACTTGGCGAGGTTGGCTTTCGCGAACACGGCGTACTGCACGCCTCCCGGCGGCAGCGTCCGGAGATCGTGAACGGTCACGCTGGTGGTGGCGAGGTGCTGAAAGCCGGCGCCGTCATGGAAGTCGGCCCAGAACGCCACGAATTCGGTGGAGCCTCCTGCGCACAGGCCGCCGGAGTAGCCGACCGGCTTCTTGATGGTCAGCACGCCTTCGAGCGACTGACTGGCAGGCCGGACGCCGATGCAGCCAAGCTGTTCGAAGCTGGTGTCGCCATCGGTCTGCACCGCCAGCTGGCCCAACAGGCCGTCAATTTCAGCCGCGCTCAGCCCAATCGACATCAGTGCACTGGACTTGGCCTGGTCGAAGACGTCCGGCGGCGCCGAGACGGCGGCCACCAGCGGCTGCAATTCGCGGAACGCATAGCGGTGCACGGGTACGTCGCTGCGTGCGTACACCTTGCGCTTCTGTTCCAGCGTCAACGCCTGCGGCACGGCGACCGGAATCTTTGCCTGCGGGTCGAGGGCGTGCGCGATCGGACCGATCGGGTCGGGTAGCGCGACCTCGGCCAGTTCGATCTCTTTCAGCAGGTCCGACAGCGTCAGGAACGACCTGGGCCGGACCTGCACCTCGCCGTCAACCCGATTGCCCCAGACCGGCAGCACGTTCGGGTTGGAGGACGGAACGGCGTTCCACGACAGCACTGCGCGCACCTTGACGACGTTGGACGCCGTGCAGAGCTTCTTGATCGAGGTGAAGTCCAGGTAGACCGCATAGCACAGGGGTTTGGTGCCGGGAATGTCGTGGACATTGACGCTGGTGACGCCGACATCGTGGAACAAGCCGTTGTTGTGGAGATCGACGAAGAAGCGGACGTATTCGTACGATCCGGCGGAGCAGATGTCGCCGCCGTAGCCGTTCGGCCGCTTGAGGTTGATCACCGCTTCGAGGCGATCCATCTCGGGCTGCAGTCCGACGCAGACCAGTTCCTCGTAGGTCGTGTTCGAGTTGAACGCCTTGACCGGCTTGAAGGGGCTGTCGCTCAACGTCCCGAAGTAGTTCGGGTTCTCGAGCAGGATCGGGATGAAGTGGGTGCGCTCGCGTTCGAGCGCCGGTGTCGGCGCCGGCAGCGCCCCGATGGTGTCGGCCAGGCCGGCGATCTGCACCGGTGACAGCACCGAGGTCAACTCCTCGATGGAGGTGAACATGCCGCCGACCGCTGATTTCTGCAGCAGCACATTCGCGGCGGTTTCTCGGTCGAGGCGGAGCGCCTTGGTAAGATCGTCGGCTGAACCGGCTTCGTTGAGGAAGCGCAATACGGATTGAAACGGCTTGTCCATGATTTCTCCTGACATACCCGAGTACGGTTACTGAACGTGCTGCAGCACGGGTACCTGCAGCAGTGAGAGGAAGTCGCGCCGGTCGACGGCAACACGCGCGCCCTTCCTGGCAAAGAGGTAGTGCCGGCCGGTCACGGCGCCGACAGCGGTGAGGCTGGTGCTCCCGAGATATTCGAAGGTGACGCCGGCCGCATAGGTGCTGGGCCGGGCCTGAGCCTGAGGCGGCGCCATCGACGCGATTCGCGGCGCAGTCGGATTACCGGTTCGTCCGCAACAGGACATCGTCCAACTCTCCTGATTCTGTGAAACCGTGTTCGAAGTACGGAGCGGGGGAACTCGGTCGGGTCGCGATTCGTTCCAGCAGGATCGCGGCTCCCGATAGCGCCGGCGACAACAACAGCCAGTCGCGAACGCCGTGGCTGAGCATCGATGCGAATGGAATGGCCACCCAGATGCTCGTGCAATACAGACAATCCAGCAGGTCCGACCAGCGGTGGTGGCGAACGGCCTGACGCAGTCGTGCAAACATGCGCCACGGGCCGTCTTCGAGCGTCAGCAGGTGCGAGATCCGCCAGACGCCGATGGCCGCGATCCCGAATTCGAAAACACGCTCAGTCACGCGCCACCTGTTGGAGTGCCGCGCCCACCGCTGCAACGATCAGCAAAGTCATCGTGCTCAGTGGTGACGGCGGCGCGCGCGTCGTTTCAAACGGACGAGCTCGACGCCGCGCTCGCTGTGGTCAGTGAGGCGGTGTTGCTGCTGTGGAGGGTCGCGTCCGGAGGGAGAGCCGTGCGAGTCAGCCGCTCGTGACTGACTCGCTCAGCGTGAGCGGAGGTTCGGTGCGACTAGGGCCTGGCGGGTTGTATGTCCCCGTAGTACTGCCAGTTCGGAATGTAGTTTCTGGTCAGCGGCTTGTCTTCGAGTGCCGCCCGCATCATCTCGATCGGCATCTCGCCTTCGTGGAGGAAGGCGTCGTTGAACTGTTTCAGCGTCATCTTCTTCGAGTCCACCAGTTCCCGCATCATCGCGCGGATCTGCACCGCGCCCATCATGTAGGCGACCTGGTAGAGCGGCGAGTAGGAGCCGTTGAGCGACCGGCGAACTTCGCCTTCGGCGGTGAAGCGGTCGTGGCCGACCTGATCGATCAGGTACTGCACGCACTGCTCCGGCGTCCAGCGTCCGAGGTGGAAATTCAGTGAGAAGACGATGCGCGCACTGCGGTGGAGGCGCCAGAAGAGGGCACCGACGCGATCTTCTGGCGTCGCCTGGAATCCCTGGTCCCACATCACGTATTCCCAGTACAGCGCCCAGCCCTCGATGAGGAACGGCGTGCGAAACAGCCCGCGATGCGAGTTGTAGCGCTGGGCCATGAAGCCCTGCAGTTCGTGGCCCGGAATCAATTCGTGGAACACGGTCGCGTGCGACAGATGCGGCCCGTTGGCGCGCATCACCATCAGGTTGTCCTCCTCGGACATGCTGTCGTGCGGGTACGACACCTGAATCGTTTCGCCACCGAGAAAATACGGCGCCACCCGCATGCCCGCCGGCGTCATCATCGTCATGCGCCACTGATCCTCGGCCAGCGGCGGTACCGTGACCAGATCGTGCTGCTTGACGAACGAAATCGCCTGCAGCGCCAGGTCGCGCACCATCTGTGGCTGCTCGCCGCGGGGCACATACGTGGACTTGACCTTCTCGAGCGCCTTCTTCCAGTCGTCGCCGAAGCCCATGTCGCGCGACGCCTTCTTCATCTCGGCTTCGGACCACTCCGCTTCCTTGTTGCCGATGGCGATCAGCTGCTCGGGTGTGTAGGCGATCATCTCGCCGCGGAGGTCTTCGAACAGTCCCTCGCGTCCGATCGGGTCGCCGACGATCGGTCCCTCGCTGGCGCGGACCGCGGGCGCACCGTCCGCCGTCCCACCGCCTCGTCCGCCACGCCCTCCGCCGCCGCCGTCGGAGCCGCCGCGGCCGTTGGCCGTTTGTCCCGCACCCCGCGGCAACCCGGCGAGCTTCTCGCGGAGCGTCGCCGCGTACGTGGTCAACGATTGGGACAACGCGCGATACGGCGCCGGCACGGCCGTCGTGAACGCAGGGTCGTAGCCGTTGAAAAAGTTGAACCAGGTGGTGATCGCCCCGTTGAGGGTGTCCACTTCCTGTGCCGCGCGGACGGCGGTCGCCGCCGAAATGCCGCTCCCGGGAGCTGCCGATGCATTGGCCGCGCTGACCTTGGCCGAGATGGCGGTCAGCGCCTGCACTGCCGCGTCGGCCTTGATGAAGTCGAGTCGTTGACGGTTTTCGGCGAGCGCCACGATGTCGGTTTCGAAGGGCAGGAGCGGCGCGATTGTCAGCTGGACCCGATCTTCGCGCGCGACCAGCGCCGCTTCGTAGTCGATCTTGGTGCGGAGCAGCACGTAGTCGACCCGGCCCTCCTGCGACAGCTTGTCGAAGTTGACCGCGGTCAGGGTCTTCAGCCAGGCGTCGTAGAAGATCCGCATCCGGCTGCGGCGGGTCGCGGATCCGGGAATGGTGTAGAAGCGCAGGATGGCGGCGCGATCGTCGCCGAACCGCACGACCAGGTCGCGGAGCTCGCTGGTGGCGGTGGCGAGCTTGGTCGGATCCGGCATGTAGTCGGCCGGCGATAGAAATGTGCGGGTCGCGTGCGGCGGGCCCTGCGCCGCGACCGCGGCCGCCCCGGCCATCACGAGAAGAGCGAGGAACAGCCGAACCGGTCGCGTCATGAGCACCTCTACCGCATTATTTCGGGAGCCGAGTCTTACTGGCGCCCGCGTCCACGTCCCGCGAACGGTGACGCTTCCTTCTGGTAGCCATCCGGCACGGTAAAGACCGCATCGCTGAAGTTCTGATGTGTGACCGACGTGATTTCCGCGGTTGATGGTCGCGTACCGAACGAAACGCGCCGTACCGGCACGCCGCTGAAACCCTGGTCCTGCACCGAACCGATGCGGAACATGTTCTCGCTGCCCTGCGGCACCAGCTTGGCAAAGAACGCCTGCAGCTCGCCGGCCACGGCGAAGTCGCCGGCGGTGAAGCCGAGGGCCTGCGGTTCAACGGTGCAGAGTTCGGAGTTCTTCTGCCCGTTGAGCGTGCCTTCATACTTGTCGCAGGTCCAGGCGTTGACCTTGTCGGTTCCGACTTTCTTGTATTCGGTCTTTGGTGCGGGTGCGCCGCCAGGCATGCCGCCGCGGCCCTTCATCATCGCCTCGACCCGGGCGCGCTGTTCGGGCGGCAGGTTGGCGAGCTGGGCCTGCATCTGCTGCATGGCGCCGGACATCTGACTGCTCAGACGATCGACGTCCTCTTTGGTGATCTCGCTGTAGGTCTTCTTTTCGTTGTTGACGATCCACAGCACCTGTTTCACGCCGTCGAAAATCATCGTCTGGTTGCCGCCGGTGGCGTTGCTCACTTCCGCGCGCATGCGGTTCTTCTCGATCTGGATCTGGTTCGTCGTCGTCGTGCCGCCCGACGTGTTTTTTTCAACGAGCAGGATGCCTTCGGCAGCGTAGAGCGACGGGGCAGCGGCTGAAAGCGCGGCCACCAGTACGAGCGATGTGGTTACAGGCTTCACACGAATCCTCCTGGAAAAACGAATATAGCACTCCTGCTGAGCCTGGGGCCGACACGGCCGACTATCGAAGTAGACGATAAAGGCGGCATTCACCTTCGTCCCATGTATCGGCAGCAACGAACTCAAGACGCGGCTGCCTTGTGCTGTCCGCGACCACGCGCAGAAACGTCCGCTCGCCGTAGTAGCCCTGGTGCAGCACGACGTACTGGACGCCAAGGCGGCGGTAGACGTCGAGCGTTTCGTCGGACGGATAATCGCGGCTGATCTGTCCGAGCTGATCGTACCAGACGGGCGCGAAGCCGCTGCTGCCGTTGACCAGCGGATGCCAGTGGAACGTCGAGAAATACATGAAGACCGGATCGTGCCAGAACGGATCCCGATCCCACGGAATCGGCAGATCCGCCACCACGGCACGCGATTCCGGAATCATGCCGTAGATTCCCGGCGGATGATCCCAGAGCGGCTGCAGCGCCAGGACCGGGTGAGCATCGACCAGCACCGCCATCCCGAGCGCCGCGACGATTGTCCCCGTGATACGGTCCGACGCGACCCGTCGCAGGATCGCAGCAACCGCAAAGCCAGTCAGGAGCGCGAGGTACACGCCACCGATCGCGCGAAATCGCGCCGGCACTCGAAAGCCGCCGAACCCGGGCACGAACCTGTAGAGCGACGGGTAGACCGTTCCGTTGAGTCCGAGAGATGCATCGACGCTCACCGCGAGGGCCGCAGCGGAGGTGATAGCCAGCGGCGCCGCCGGCGGCCACAACGCCAGGGCACCGAGCAGCACCGGCACTGTTCCCGGAAACAGCTTCCGCTCGCCGTCGTTTGCGTCCCACAACCGCTCGCCGTACAAGGCGCTTTGACGATATGCGGTGAGGTAGTCGTGCCCGGTTGCGCTGTACGCGCGTATCTCGTCCGGTTGACGCTGACCAACGGTCGCGCGGTTCTGCCAGTACGGCAACGTAACGGGCAGACACATGGCCAGCGCGATCGCGGCGCCAACCATCAGTGACTGGGCTTTCGCGCGATCAATTGGATGAACCACACACATCCAGGCGCCGGCGAATGCGATCAGCGACACCGCGAAGTAGGCGCCGTAATACAAGGAACACAAGGCCTGCACGGCGAGCCACATGCCTGCGAGCGCGCCGTCCCGCAGCCGTCCGGTGGTCAGCGCGCGAATGACGAACAGCAGCGCGAGCGGCATTGCGAACGTCCACTGCAGCTCGAGATGACTGTAGTGGAGGAACCGGAACGGATCGAACGCGAACACGAGGCCGGCGACCAGCGCCGCGCCGGTCTGGCCGGTCAGGTTCCGGCAGAGGACGAACATCGACACCCCGGCGCTGACGTACGACAGCAGCAGCAGCGTCGTGTAGACGAACGCGAGCGGGACGCCCGCCCACAACGCAGGCGCGCCAAGTGCAGCGGGCGCCAGCATCGCGTCCGAATACGCGAGAGTTCGCGTCGCGGGATGAAAGATGTTTGCGTCGAAAAGGTGCCGCGGATCGACCGGCAGCTGGTGGGCGACCCAGGCAAGCCGCCACATCGAAAACAACGGATCGCCGAGGTCGGGAACGCTGGTATACGCCCGCAGCTGGGCCCGGAGCATGACCGCCGTGGCGACGCTGAACAGCACGAACGCCCAGGCGCATGTTCGGGCGCTCGGCGGATCGAGTCGCCACGCCTCGACGACCTCCCCGTCAGCGTCGAACGTCCCCGCGAGTGACTCCTGCCTCGACACCGCCCATCGAACCACGAACAGCACGGCGGCCGCGACGCCGAACGGTGTGCCTGGCGCGAGGTCACCAAGGGCGCCGCTCAGCCGCCATGGTGATCGGCCGGCGAGATCGAGCACGACCGTGATTGCGACGCAGCCGCCGAGTGCGAGGTCCACACGACGGAGGATTCGCCACGCTGCAGTGCGGGATGGCACGAGGAGGGGTTCGGCGCTCAGCCGACCACGTCGAAAACCTCGAGCTTGACGTCGCGTCCGCGCAACGTCACGTCGCCGAGCGACTTCAGGGTGAAGGCGTCACCGACAAGGCTGCGCGTGTGTTCGGAGATGACGATCTGATCCGGCTGGGCCACCGACGATTCGATCCGGGCCGCAGTGTTGACGACGTCGCCGAGCACCGTGAACTCGCGGCGCTTGGGCGATCCGATGTCGCCGGTGAGCGCGCGGCCGCTGTTAATCGCAATCCGCATCTGGATCGGCTGGTCGCGGCGCTCGGCATTCACCCGTGCGAGCTCGTGCCGCATCGCCAGCGCCGCGCTCACCGCTTTGACGGCGTGGTCGGGCTGGTCGAATGGCGCGCCGAACACCGCCAGGATCGCATCGCCGATGAACTTGTCGAGTGTGCCGTCATGTTCGAAGATCACTTCGCCCATGCGCCCGAAGAAGTTGTTCAACAGCTCGCCGACCGCCTGGGGCTCTGCGCGCTGGCACAGCTTCGTGAAGCCGACGATATCGCAGAACATCACAGAGACTTCGCGGGTCTGTGCGACGAACGCGCCCTCGCCGGCATCGGCGTGCAGGATTCGACTGACCACACGTGGCGAGTGATACCGCTGCAGCCGTTCGCGGCGCCGCGTCTCCTCGAGCAGCTGCATCGACAGCCGTCCCTGTTCGATCGCCACCGCGGCGTAGTTGCACAGCGCGCTGAAGACCTCCAGATCGTCGGCGGTGAATTTCTTGCTGCGCGGATTGTCACAGTAGAGCACGCCGATCACTTCGTTGCGATTCCAGAGCGGCGCGCACATGAACGACCGGATGTTCATGGCCTGAATGCTGCCCGACGCGTCGAGGCGATGATCGTAGAGCGCGTCCTTTGCCAGCATGGCGACGCGATCCCGCATCACCTGGTTGACCACGGTCCGGCTCAGCGTGACGTTGGTCGGAATCGAGCCATCACGATTGCGCATGACGCGCGCCGTCAGCGGATGATCGATGGCGTCGCGCAATAACAGGAACGATCGCTCGGCAGGCAGCACCTCGAAGACGAGGTCCACGACCCGCGCCAGGATCTGTTCGAGCGGTTGGACGGTGACCAGCGTCTTGCCGATTTCCGTCAGCAGTCGCAGGTGGCGGCCGCCGCGACGGTCGCGCCCGCCTCGGCGGTCACCCGAAGCACGATTCAGATCGACTTTGCGGCGATCCTCTGACTGGCGCCGCTCGGTCTCCGCGGCCCGCGCGCCGCCCAGTGCGGGCGTCGCCGGATGCGCGGCGGTCGCGATCGGCGTGCTCCCGTCCGGCTTCGGTACGGCAACGGTCACCGCGTGGGTCGATGGCGGCAGTCGCGCCGCCGGATCGATTGGCCGCAGAATGGTGCCGGATGCGTCGAAGGGCTCGTGCGCTTCCGACAGCAACTCGTCTTCGGCGACCTCCCGCTCGAGAGTCAGCGTGACCTGGGCGACCGCGAAAGTGTCGCCGGAGACGATCTCTCGCTCGGCGGTCAGGGCAGCGCCCTTGAAGATCGTGCCGTACGTGCTGCCGGCATCGCGAAGGTAGACGCGATTGCCGCTGACCCGGACCATGGCGTGGGCCCGCGACATCAGCGGCGCCGTGATGGTGAGATCGCATGCCGGGGCCCGGCCGATCACCGTCTCGCCCTGACGCAGTCTGTGGGCGCGCGGCATGCCGCCGTCGACGAAGGTGAGCGTGAACACGGAGGGTTAGTCCTTGCGTTCCACGACGCGTTCGACTTTCACGCCGGTGCGATCCTCCATCGCCGACAGCACCTTGTGTAAATCCTCATCGTCTACGCGCAGCACCACTGACGAGTCCTTGGTGCGCAGCACCAGCCAGTTGCGGCCGCCTTTCAGAAAACCGAACGCGCCGCCTTCTACTTTCACCACTTCGGCGGGACCGGCCGGCGAATTCCAGAGCGGTTGCTTCGAGTTGGAGTAGTTCACACCGAGCAGCGTCTGGTACGGCACGGTCGTCACGATCACGTGGTTTTTCTCGGAGACGGTCACCTGACCTTCCGCCATCCGGACGTTGACGTCGTGTTCGCGGTTCTTGCCGGCATCGACGACCACCGCCTTGGCGTCGAACACGAACGGGTTGACCGCTTCGGTCCGGACTGGGATGGGGTCGGCCGCCGGCAACGGTGCCTTCGGGCCGGCCGCAGTCGCCGCGGACGTCGCTGGCGTTTTGGACTTCGACGGGTTCGATGGGTTCGACGGGTTCGATGGGTTCGATGGGTTCGATGGGTTCGAGGCGTTCGCGCCTTCGGCCTTCGCCGAGGACGTCGTCGGCGGTGTGCTGGCCGCTACGACAGCCGCGGTTCGGCCGACCGGTTCGGGCGTCGTGGCCGCCGGCGTGATGGCGGGCGCAGTCGGCGTCTCAGGTGTTGGCGGCGCGGGCTCTGCAACCGGCGGGTCGGCCGGCGTCAGCGGCGCGGCGTCGGCAACCGGCGATGTCGGCGCTGGCGTGCTCGCCGGGGCAGTCCTTCTGAACGCGACGAACGCCAGCACGGCCACGCCGACCGCTACCACCGCAAGTAAACCGCCAGCCATGGCGAAATGGTTTCTCTGCAGGACGATTGTCGCGCCGTCCGGCGATGTGCGCCTGCTCGCCGGCGTCGGGAGCGCCGCGAGCGGCGGCACCGCGGCCGCAGCCGTCACCGGGACCGCCATCGCTGCGCTGACAACGGTGGGCCCGAGGACGGGTGTCGAGCCGGCGATGTGCGCGGCGGCGAGCACGGTGGTGTGCTCGGTCGCTGACTGATTGATCGCCGTCAGCAACGCCGATCGGAATTCTTCAGCGGTCTGATACCGATCCGCCGGCGATTTCGCCAGGGCGCGGTCGAGTACCGACCTGACACCAATCCGGCAGATCAGCGCGGTACTGGTGCGCTGGCGTCGGCGTGTCCGACAGCTGCTTTCTGCACCATGCCGATCGCGGTGTCCGCTTCGAACGGCAGCTTGCCCGTCAGCAGGCGATAGAACACGACGCCACAGGAATAGATGTCGGCGCGGCGATCGACTTCCTTCGCGAGCACCTGTTCCGGCGCCATGTATGCCGGCGTGCCCATCATGTGACCGTCGTTGGTGAGGTGCTCGGCGCCGGCCACGCGGGCGATGCCGAAGTCCATGATCTTGATGCCGCCGTGCTCGGTCACCATGACATTCGCCGGCTTCAGGTCGCGGTGGACGATGCCGGCGCGGTGGGCGTGGTCGAGCGCACCGAGCACCTGCGCGACGAGATAGGCGGCGCGTTCCGCCGGCAGCGGGCCGCTGCGCAGCGACAGGTGGTCGAGCGTCTCGCCGCGGATCAACTCCATGACCATGAGCAGGTCGGAGTCGCTCCGATAGATTTCGTGAATGGTCGCGATTTCCGGGTGATTCAGTTTGGCGAGCGTGGTCGCTTCCGTGCGGAAGCGCTTCATCACGTCGGTGTCGGTCAATTCGGGATTGAGCACCTTTACGGCGACATCCCGATCGAGCGTCTCGTCGACTGCACGAAATACCGTGCCCATACCGCCTTTGCCAAGACGGTCGACGATCCGATATTTCCCGATGGTTCTACCGATCATGGCGTCACACGGATCTTGCCTCTGCGAGTGGAAACCAGAACTCTATGTCGCGCATTGGGACCTGTCAAACAGTTCCCAGATGTCGCTCCTGAGGGAGATATTCCACTCCTGAATAGCGAACTGCGAACCGGCATCGAAGCAACTTCAGGCGTCCGACTGCGGGGTCAGCAAAATGCGGACCGCCGCGGATCTGTTTGCACTGGTTCCAATTACGACTTTGTCTGGCTGCGTGGACTCGCCGCGAACGAGTCAGCCGTCGGTGCCGGCGACCTCGGGTCGCTCGATCGTCTGCCAGCCGCGTCCGAGCAAATGGCGTCGATGCTTTTCGGCGTGGGCGACGGCGTCGGCGCGGTCCGCGAACCGGCAGCCGTAAAACCATTCGCCATCCCTGATTAACTGGACCTCAACGCCCGCCGCGGACGTGCGCAGCTCGCAGTCCATGCGACTGTCGCCTTTGGTCAGTGCCCAGAACGGTTCACCAGGCGTGGCCTGCGCGGGAGGCTTGGGTATGTAACCGGAGAGCAGATGCGAGTTGTCGGGAGCCATGAACGATTCTTGTGCGTGCATATGACAGGCGGGGTCACGAACGGGCGCACCCGGGGGCAAGACCGGACGCTCAGGAATCGAGGTCCGTGCGCGCGAGGCCGCGCACGATCTGCGCCTCGAAGTCCGACCCCGGCTCCGCCTCGTAGCCGGCAGACGACTCGCGTGCAAGAGCGCCGAGCGCCTCAATCTGGCGACGGAACGCCCGGCAATGCGGACAAATCGCCATGTGCAGCCGCGAGCCCAGGCGGCGACTGAGTTCGGCCGGCGGTTCCGACGTCGAGATGATCATCGACGCCTCCTTGCACTTCATCATCAGGCGGACTTCCACCCTTTCTTTCCCAGGCACTCCCGCAGGCGCAGGCGTGCCCTGTGAAACAACACTCCAACGTGAGTGACGCTCTGACCCAGAATATTACTGACCTCTATACCGGACAGTTCCTCGACCTGTCGCAGCTGAAACACCTCGCGTTGCAGCGGCGTCAGTCCTTCGAGACAGGCCTGAATGGCAACGGCGGCCTCGCTCGACCGCATCCATCGGTCGGGCTCGATCGGCCGCTGAATCCAGCCATCGGATTCGTTGAACTGCGCCTCGAACACCTCGTCGATCGGATCCTGCGTCTTCTCGACGACCGACGATCGGCGCTTTTCTCTGACCTTGTGACTGAGAATACCGAACAGCCAGGTCCCGACTTGTGAGCGCCCCTCGAACCGATCCAGCGAGTTCAGAAAGACGACGAAGACTTCCTGCACCACGTCGGCGGCGCTGTCGGCTGAGCATCCCATGCCGCGCGCCGTGCGATAGAGACGACGACTGTGGAGCTCGACGACGGTCTTGAGCGTGTCGGGTTCGCGGCGGCGCAAACGCGCCATGAAGTCTGGGTCAACGGGCGTCAACCCGCTCATCATAAGTCGAGCGGAGGTCATCCGACCCTGCTTCGAATACGATCGAGTTGAGTCCGTAATACAGGCTCTCGAGAAACCGGCCGCTGGCGACCAGCGGCCAAAGCGGGGCTGACGAAATAGAGACCAGTTGACTCCCGGTCCGGCGGTTCGCAAGCCAACGGTCGAGGTCGTACTGCTGCGCTGGAGACATCCGCGCGACGTCCTGGAGAAACCACGTCTGCGTGGCGACAAGGGGCATCAACAGGCGCCCCGGAAGCCGGCTGACGGCAGCGGGCGAGGGTAGCCGCCTCATCAGGCACTCAGCCACGCGATCCAGCGGCAGATTGCGGCTGACGACAAGCAGGTTGGTTCGGATTCGCTGGGAGGTCAGCCACCCGAAAAGGGCGGCATCGGAAAGCTGCAGCGCGTCACTCATGGCCATGATTCGTATGGGTTGAGTGCGCCGACCATGGCCGACATTACAAGGCCGCGAAAACGCGCGCGTCCTTTACGTCAACGCTTTGACGCCGCCTGATTCGACGTCGCCACCTGAAGTGCTTCGAGGGCGTGTGCGACTTCCTCGCGGGCCGCTCGTTCAGCCCGCCGGCGCCCGAGTCCGCCGATGGCCCGCGCCGCGCGCATGGTGAGGTCGCCGACCGGAATGCTGACGCTGACGAATTCGCCCCGGGTTTCCGGCGTCACTAACCTAAACACCCCGAATGTCGTAGGCGTCAGTTCCACCCACGACGGCAGATTCGGCGTCGTCAGGATCGGCGACCGGAGCGCCGCTGCGAATGCCGGCGTTGCACTGGCAGAAGCGGCTCCGCGGTCAGCGGTCGGGACACGGTTGCCGTCCGCGGGTTCCGGAGCGGCCACTGGTTGCTGTGCGAAACCCGCCCTGGGAACGGCCAGCAACCAGGCAACCAGCGCGCTTCGCAACAGTTTCATGGCGTCACGTAGTCAGACTACGACAGCGGCCCGAAAGTCGGGTCAGCGGGCGAGGTCGGTGTGATAATGAGCCGCATGAAAAAGGGTTACTGGGTCGTGGCCTATCGATCGATCTCGGACGAGTCGGCCTTACGTGAGTACGCGAAGCTCGCCGGACCGGTAGTCGCGGCCAATGGCGGAAAGGCGCTGGTCCGGACGTCTGAGGTCATGGCCGTCGAAGCCGGCTTGAAGCAGCGCACGACGATCATCGAGTTCGAGAGTCTCGCGAAGGCCGTCGCGACGCACGACAGCGAGGAATACCAGCGCGCGGCGCGCGCGCTCGGATCCGGCGCCGAGCGCGACTTCCGCATCGTCGAGGGACTCGACTGACGCTGATGGCGGCGCGCGAGCGTCATGCCGGCTGGGTTCGGATCTCGCACGGGATCGTGACCGTGAGCGTGTTCACGCTCGCCTTCAGCGGGTTCGTGATCCTGATGGCGCATCCGCGTCTCTACTGGGGCGAGGCGGGCAATGACCTGACGCCGGCATTGATCGAGTTGCCGATCAGCCGGAATTACAAGCACGGCGGCTGGGAGCAACCGACACCCTTCTTTCCCGGTCAGCAAGCCCCGATCAGCGCCAATCGGAACTACGAAATTTTCAATCAAAACGGATGGGGGCGCAGCCTCCATTTCCTGGCGGCCTGGTGGTTGGCCATCCCCGGTGCGATGTACCTGCTCGGCGGCATCTTCGGGAGCCACTTTCGGCGGCACATCTGGCCGAAGATCACGGCCGTCACGCCGGCCGCCGTCTGGAAGGACCTTGTCGATCATCTGCGTCTCGATGTGCCGGATCCGACCGGCGGTCCCGACTACGCTCTGCTGCAGAAGTGCGCGTACTCGTTCGTGATTTTCGTCGCGGCGCCGCTGATGGTGCTGACGGGTTTGACGATGTCCCCAGCGGTTACCGCGGCGTTTCCGTTCTTGCTGCACCTGTTTGGCGGCTACGAGTCCGCGCGAACCATCCACTTCGCCACTTTTGTCGCGCTGCTGTTCTTTGTGTTCGTACACGTCGTGATGGTCATCAGGTCCGGATTCAAACGGCAGATCCGCGCGATGACCGTGGGGGATTGAGATGAAGACCACGCCGCTCATCACTCGCCGCGCGGCAATCGCCGCAGGGTTGGCGTCTATCGGCGGATTCGCGCTGACGCGACACCCGAAGGATTTGCCACCGACCTACGGCAACTTACTGCGCATGGGCGACACCTTCACGTATGCCGCCCATCGTACGCTCCTGCCCGGGGAGTCGCTCGTGCGCGAATACAGTCACGCGGACATCACCTCGTTTCCCGCGACCGGGACGACCAACCCCGCGCTCACGGAAAAATCCGAGCTCGGTGAAACGTATGGCCGGCTGCAGAGCAAAGCGTTCGGCGACTGGCGGCTCTCGGTCGAGGGCAGTGTCGCCAGGCCACGGAGCTTCTCGTTGGCCGAGCTGAAGCAACTCCCGCAGCGCGCGCAGATCACGCGACACACCTGCGAAGAAGGTTGGACGGCGATCGGCCATTGGGCGGGTGTGCCGTTGAGCCTGGTGCTCGACGCCGTCGGTATGCTTCCGTCCGCGCGGTTCGTGGTATTTCGTTCCTACGACGATTGGGTGGACAGCATCGACATGCGCGACGCGCTGCATCCGCAAACCATTCTTGCCTACGGCATGAACGGGCGCGATCTGCCGATCGCCCACGGCGCGCCGGTCCGGCTGCGAGTGGAACGGCAGATGGGCTACAAGAGCATGAAATTCCTGAGAAGCATTGTCGTCACCGACGAGTTCGGCGACCTGGGAAAGAACGGGAACATTCAAAACGGCTGGGCGTGGTACACGGGCATTTAATCCACGCCGATCCTGCGGTCTCCAGCGCATCTTTTCGAATCACGCATCGCTATCGTGTCGCCAACTCGACCAATGCGCCGACGCCGGCTCCTATGCCAGCGCCGACGCCGCCAAGATACACTCCGAGCTTCCCGCAGGTGTAGTCGCTGCTGGCGCCGCAGTTTTTCGCATCGATGACGAGGCCCGTCCCGAGACCAACCAACGCGCCGAGGATCACAGGGTGCCGGCGGGCCCAGCCGTGTTGTTGCGGTTCACCTGGCGACCGGTGCGAGGGCTCGCGGGCGATTTGCGACGCCGCCTTCGCGACGCCGTCGTGCAAAGGCCGGGCGGGCGACTCTTGAGCGTGCGAGCTGTTCGCGCTCACGAGAACCGCAACGAGGAGAAGGGCCGGGAATTTCGCTTTGATCATCTGACGCCTCCATCGTGAAGTGCGTCAGGCGCTCGCCGACTGGCTCAGAGGCAAATGGCCGAGGCGATCGACGGCGGGCGCTGTCAGGCGAGATGGTCAGTCGTGATCGCGGTCCATATCCGCCGACCTCACCTCTTCCTCGATGGCATCGATTGACATCCAGCCGTCCGGCAACGGCCGCTGTCCCTCCGCCGACCGGCAATCCGGGCACGGCGCGGCGGCGCCGCTGCATTGATCATCGTGATTCACAGCGAGGTCCGGGTGATGCTCACAGGTCCAGCTAACGCCGCGGCAGGTGGAACAGGTCAAGGTGCTAGCGTTCCCCCCACATCTCTTGGTGTCCTGCCTGTCGGTGGTAGAGATCGTGCTGGAAATATTTGTCGTAGAACTCCAGCTCGAGGTGCGAGAACTGCAGCCAGACCCCGGGCAGGTGAAACGCGTTCACATGCGCCGGAAACCTTCCGTAGGTGTCGTAAATGTAATTGCAGATCTCCTTGGCGTAATCGATCACTTGTTGCGAAGGCCGCTTCGCGGCCATCTTCAGATAGGCGTCGCCGTACTCGCCTTTCTGATACGACCGGTCGAAGATGCGGTTGTCGCCGTAGGTTCCCGCGGGTCCGTACTTTTCCTCGATGACACGGTCCACCGCTTCGTCCATTGATTTCACGTACGGCGGCGTCAGCGACTCGAGGACGCCGTCGATACCAATCGGATTAGGTTGCGTGGTCGGCAGCGGCGGCCATCGACGCCACTTCTTCGGTTGCTGCATTCTGAATTCGATGCCGAACTTGCCGTTGGCGGGATCGCGCTCGAACACGTAGGGCGCGCCCACTGCCGCATGAATCCAGCCGCCGAGTCCCATTCCCTGAGCGATCAGCATCAGGTTCTGCAACTGGAAGAACGCTTCGTAATCGGTGCGCAAGGTGTTGGCGTAGCCGAGCGGAGCGGGGTAGTCGTGATTGAGCCAGTCGCCCTGCGCGCGTTTGGCGCCGCCGACGATCTGATAGGAGATCTTCGGAATGAAACCGAGCAGGCTGCCGAACCACGCGCCCCAGTCGAGCAGGCTTTTCGGCTTGAACCGGCTCCAGTCATCGATGAACAGCGGCCGCTGACCGTCCTCTTCCGACAGCAGGCTGAGGAAGACGTTGATCATCTGCCGCGTGAGATCGACGATCGGCATCAGAATCGTGGTGCCGGGGCGATTGGAGATCTGGCGATTCCAGATGAAGTAGTAGGGCCAGTGGCGGGGAAAGTCCAGCCGCTCGGTGTACAGGCGGTGCTTGACGGCTGCGGCCGCGGTCAGCCAGTTGCTCTCGGTCCAGTCTTCCCACTTCGGCGGGAACTGACTGAGCAACGCCAGCGCCTCCTGGTTGCGCAGTTGCCTGAGCAGCCACGTGCCTTCGTCGTTGATCATGAAAAACGAGACGGCTTGCGCGTTGTCGATGCTGCTTGCGGATCGGGCGATGACGTTGATGAGCGGCGCGCCGAAGCGGCTGCTGCCGTCGTTGTTCAGCGCCGGCACATCGTGCATCGTCACCCGTCCCGTCAGGCCGGTTGAAACGACGAGGACGGCTTCTTCGAGCGGCGAGAGCGGCGCGGGCGCGTTGGTGCTGGTGTGGCTGATGGGACCCGAGACGATCGACGTGCCGCGCGCCACCCGCCGGGTCCGCCGCTCGGTGATCGCGGACATCAACGGGTACGCGAACAGATCCTGCAGTCCCTGGTGTCCCGTGCCGGACACGGCCGGCTTGTCGGGGTTGTCCGCCATTCTGTCGCTCCTGTCTCGTTCTATGAGAGGTGTGCCGCGATCCGTTCGGCGAGCGCAGCGATCGTGTGCGACGGATTCCGGCCGGTGGAGGTCGGCACGATCGCGCCGTCGGCGACAATCAGGTTCGGATAGCCGAAGACTTCGCCGAAGTGATCCACGACGCCGGTGGCCGCCGAGACGCCCATCTGGCAGCCGCCGAGTGGATGCAGCGTCAGGAGATTCTTGAAGAGGCTCCAGGTCGGCGGCGCGAACCAGCGACCACCGGTCGCCTCGGTCAGGTTCTTGTGCACGGCGGAGATGGCGTCGACGACGCCCTGCGAACGTTCGGGATCCCAATCCAGATCCATCTCGAGCTTCGGCGAGATCAGACCGTGGGGCTTCAACCCCAGTGTCCCGTCAGCCGCGTCCATCCCGGCGCCCAGCCAGACCATCAGGTCGCTCAGGAGATAATCCTCGCGGAGGTGATGCTCGAGCGACTCGAGCAGCGCCTTGCCGGTCGAACCACCGATCTGGTTGTCGAGGTACGCCTTCAACGCGTTCAGCACGACATTGGGAAAGCCGTCATCTTCGATGACGAAGCGTTGCCCGTTGACGCTGCCGTCGGTGAAGTCGAGCACGCTCGAAATGGACGGACCCGTCGATTGCTTGACGCGGCCGGCCTCGGACCGATAACTCCCCATCGACAGGAAGTTCGCGTTCGCGCTCCAGTTCCGGCCCAGCAGGGGACTGAGGGCCGGCAGGCTTCGGTACTCATCGCGGCAGCGGAGCAGCAGCTCGGTGCTGCCGAGGCTGCCGGCGGCGATGATCACGCGTGCCGCGATTTCCGCGCCGCGAACCAACTGACCGCCTTCGATGCGGTCGAAGACGACACGATACTTCCCGTCAGCGGGTTCGATGTACCGAACGACGTGTAGGGGACGAACTTCGGCGCCGTGCTGTTCGGCTCGAGGGATGTAGTTGAGGTCGAGCGTGTTCTTGGCCCGCACGTCGCAGCCGACGTCGCAGTTGCCGAGATGGATGCAGGTCCCCTGCTGCTGACCGTGCGCGTTGACGAAACTCTTCGAGTGTTTCGGGTTGAAGGCGTCGTCGAGCTCGTAGTTCCAGTCCGCCGAGAAGCTGACCGCCAGATTCGCCTTGGAGAATCGATCGTCGTAACCGAGATTGTGCGCCGCCTCGCGCGCGACCTTGAAGCGGCGCGTCAATTGTCCGTCCGGCACGACCGCCAGGTTCATCTCTTTCGCGACCGTGTCGTAGTACGGCTTCAGTTCGGCGTAGGTGATTTCGGCCGGCCATCCGCGAGCGAAGATGTCCGGGTTGGGCTCGAGCGCCACGCTGCTGTAGGTGAGCGAACCGCCGCCGACTCCGGCGGCCTGCGCCACCGTCATGTGCTTGAAGAAGCGCATGTCGAGCCAGCCGTTGTGACGCTCCGGTTCGCTGTGGTTGTAAACCCACGCGTCGCCCGCCTTGCGCGGGAACTGCTGGACCTCCCAGCGGCGGCCGCGCTCGAGGACGAGCACGTTCAAGCCTTTTTCCGCAAGGCGTCGCGCGGTGATCGCGCCGCCGAAGCCGCTGCCGATGATGATGACGTCGAACTGCTTGCTCATGGCTGAATCACCGACTCGACGTCAGCGCACACGTTGCTCGTTCGCTCGAATCGCGGTGGACGGATCGTTCCGGTTGTCCCGCCAGCCCGGATGGTGAAAGTGGATGACGTGATCGGCGTTGTATGATGCCACCGCCTCGGTAAAACGCATCGTGCCGATGCGTTGCCAGTCGGACACGGTGACGCGCCTGAAGCCAGGGAAGCCGATGTTCTTGCCGTTGTCCGAGACGAAGATGTCGTAATCCATCGAGCCGGTCGGCGTCCTGTCTCCTGGATTGAAGATGTGGGCGTAGACCTCGTCGCGGAAATCGAGGCCGTCGCCGGCGATGCGGCGCTGGCCCGGGATCATCTTCAACATCATGTGATTGGGCGCGCGCGTCGGCATGCCCGCTGGCTTGCCGAGCTCCGCGATCTCGTGCAGCTGACGAACATCGGGCACCTTGTCGAGACCGAAGAAATACAATCCCGCACGAAGCATGACCAGGACGTAGATGCCGCGCCGATAGCTGTGCACGCTCGGCATGTTCCGGAGCTCCGCGTCGTTCACGAAGTCGGTGTGCATGCCGCCGAGATCTTCCTGCGCGATGACGCTGGCTGGAATGAGCGGCATCGGATGATCGGGGTCGGCGGTCGGATAAATCTTCATCCCCAGGCTGATTGAACGCCTCTGCCCGCGTCTGGTCTCGTTGCCGTCCGACGAAAGCCGCCCGATCGTCAGCCCTCGCGAACCCTTCTGGAAATAGCCGGAGTAGGGGTTGTCGGCCGTAATCTCCCATGTGCCCAGCACGCAGATGCCGTTCGGCGCAAGAATCCGCCGGTAACCCTTGCCGTCGGTGCCCCAGCGCAGATCGGAATGGGTATCGATGGTTCTTGCCGACGCCTCCTTCAGAAACTTGTGACCGTGTATCGTGCCGCGCCAGGCGTTGCGGATCGTCGATCGGAACATCGGGAGCGGGCCCGGTTCCTGTCCACTTGCACCATCACGATACGGATTCGCGTACAGCGCGTCTCGTACTTCGGAGTAGCGAGAGCCTTTATAGGCGCGGTCTTCGTCGGTCGTTTCCTGCTGGCCGTGAAGCGCCTCGAGGTCGAAGTCCCATTTCTTGGCCATGGTTAGTTCCCGGACACTTCCGCCTCTGCGCGTTTCTTGGTGATTTCCATCGCCGCTTTCATATAGCGATTCCACAAAATCTTGATGATCGGGTACAGCACCAGCGCGCCAATGCGCGGTCTTACTCTCCGCGGTGTAGGTCCACTTCGCTTGAAGTCCCGAACCGCTGTCCGTGAACCACCACTGGCCACGCGCTTCCTTCACGAGACGGCTGATCGCCGGGCTCGAAAACTCAGTCAGACGATAAGCAAAATAGTCCGGTGTGGTGGCGCTGGTGACCGTTTCCCGAACGGTCGTCCCGTCTGTCATGTGAACGATGCGGGTCGAGCCAGCTTTGTCCCAGGGACCGGTGGTCTCAGCCGTGCTTCGCGACGCCGGGCAGGAAGGCCGCATCGCGCAACACCGTCTCGAGCTGGTTGTAAAACACACCAGGTATCAGCCACGCGTAAAATGGCTTCCGCGGGGCGCCGATCACAGACACAACGGTAGTGGCGACCGCGGCCATTCCGTTTCTCCCTTCGAGGTCCAGTCGCTGGTGCACGAATAGTTCGCGCAGCAGCTCTGATTCATGCACGCGCGAAACAGTCGAGCTTGAAGCCGCCGATTGCCTGTGGCGAGCCGGTCTCTTATAGAACAACTCGGCGCACACGAACAACTGTGCATTTCTCGCGTCAAAGAATCGCGGTCGCAGACGCGCGGAAATGGGATGATGGCGGCCTAATGCTCGAGCGGTGGCAGCGGGCCCCCGTCTCGCCTGTCGCGGGTGGTGTGAATGGATCCGGTGAAACGCTATAAATTCCTGCTCGGACTCAGCATCGCGCTGAACCTCCTGGTCGGGGTCATCATCTTCATGTCGCCGGACTCGTTCACCCGGTTTGCCGGCCAGCCGGATGCGTTTCCCAAAGCGTGGCCGCGGCACTGGGGCATGCAGCTGTGGGCGATCGATTTTCTCTACCTGCCGGGCTGGCAGGATCCACAACGCAATCGCTGGCCCAACTGGTGCGGCGTCGTGATCCGATTGACGTTCTCGGCCTTCTTCTTCAGTCAGGGTGACGGCTTTACGCCAATGGGCATTTACGACGGCCTGTCGGGATTGATGCTGCTGGCAGCCTATCTCCCGGTCATTCGCGCGGCGGCGGCGAAGCCTCAGGCGCGTGTGAGCGCGTGAAACGACCAGGGCCGGGGTGACACTAACCAGCGACTATACTGAGCGCGCCGTTCGGTGGGGTCTGCATCGGCGATGCGCCGCAGCTGAGAGTGAAATGACAACGAGGAGGGCCACGCATGGCACTGTACGCCTTTGACGGAACCTGGAACAGCGCGAAAGACGACGAGGATCCGGAGTACACCAACACCAACGTCTTCCGGTTTTATCAGGCGTACCGCAAACGATCGAACACCAACGACTTCTACCTGGCTGGAGTCGGGACCCGTTTCGACTTCATCGGCAAGGTGCTCGGCGGCGTCTTCGGCCTCGGCGAACTGGTGCGCATCAACGAGGCTTACGATCACCTCTGTGCCGCCTGGGCCGCCGGCGACAAAATCATCGACATCGTCGGTTTCAGCCGGGGCGCTGCCACGACGCTCGACTTTTGCAACTGCATCATGGACCGCGGCATCCGCAAGCCGGGGGCGGACGACGTGGTCGAGGCGCATCCACAGATCCGGTTCCTCGGAGTCTGGGATGTCGTGGCGGCATTCGGCCTCGCCAACCTGGGAAACACCGCACTCAACATCGGTCACCACCTGTCGTTGCCGAAGTCGTCGCTCGATTACTGTTTTCATGCGATGGCGCTCGACGAACGCCGGCCGTCGTTCCTGCCGACCCGCCTGAACGGCGCCGACGAAGTGTGGTTCCGGGGCGTGCACTCGGACATCGGTGGCGGCAACACCAACCGCGGGCTCAATGACATCACGTTGAAATGGATGTTCAGCAAGGCCAAGGGCGCCTCGCTGCCGATCGGCGACGATGACATCGCGGCGCTGCACCCGGATCCGACGGCGCTGCCGAAGCCCGATCACAAATTGCCGGTCTCGGTCCGACTCGTCAGGGCGGTCGATCGTAAGCACTACACCGTGTCGCCGCTGGACGGGTGGACCAACCCGCCGGCCACGTGCCCGCTGGAATCGCAGTCCGACGAGCAAACCGCGATCGAATTGTCGGACGGACTGGAAGTGCTGGCACCCGACGCGCAGCGGCGCGTCGCCGCGATGTGGGAAACCGCCGACGCAGTGGCGACCGCGAACGGTTACACCCTCGACCACGTCCGGGATTCGCTGCTGACGCTGTTCCAGGGTCGAGTGCCACTGGTCACGAACGACGATCAACTGGTCGTGGCGCGGGCGGCGGTGAGCCGTCTGCTCCTGACCATGATCGATGGCGCGCAGCAGCGCACCTTTCGCGTCCTGACCGACTTCTTCTTCACCGAGGCACTGTTCAAGCTGCCTCGACTGTTTCCCCTGACCGACTAGCCATCAGAATCGAGGACTCAGCCGATGTCGATCGTGGACGACCTCATCGCCAACCTGGTCGAGCGGAACGGCATCCGCGTGTCGGGGGCGCTCGCCATAAAGCTGGTCGACGGCGGCGTGAACATCTCCGGCACGCTTCGCTCAACGGTTCGAGATCAGAAAAAGAGCAAGGACATCCTCAACGTCAATGTGCCGGTCATCGCCCACGTGAACATCGGCGACATCGTCATTCCCGTGCCGACGATTCCTTAGGCGGTCACGCCCGGGTCCAGGCGACGAGCGAGGCATCGGGGAAGTCAAAGGTGTCGGGAGGTAGCGGCAGTGTCTGACGTAAATACGTTCATCGACGCCGTAGGCAAGGACGTCAACGGCGAAATTGTTCCGAGAATCCAGAAGCTGGCCGATGGCGTCGCCGCAAAGGCGATGTCCGACTACGTCCCGAAGGTCTCGGCGTTCGCTACTCAACTGGTGAAACAGATCATCGACGAGCAGTCCAAAGTCGCCACCGACTTCACGACCGCGTTGATTGCGGATCTCTTTCAGCGATACCGACCGGAAGTGGCCGGCGACCTGCGCACGAAGGTTGTCGCCGATGGCCTCGAAGTGACCGGGGAAGGGGTCAGGCTCGACCTGAAGCATCGCGATACCGGCGCGCTGGTGTCGTCGCTCGATATTCCTGTCTCACTGAAAATCAAGATCGACGGGCTCTCGCTGAGCATCACCGACACCACGGTCACCCTGGACGTCATCACGTAGTGAGGTCAGTCGCGGGCCTGAAAGGCCCGCGCTACGCACACATTGGTTCAGAGCGCGAACGGACGAACCGGACCGCTGGCCTTCGCTTTACCGGCGTCGGCGGCGATTACCTCGGCCGCCTTCTCGCCGATCATGTACACCGCGCTGGCGATGAAGAAGCCAGGGATGCGCGGGAAGACCGAGGCGTCAACGACCCGCAGGCCGGTCACGTTGTGCACTTTGAAGTCGCTCGACACGACGCCGCCGTCCTCGGGGCGGCCGATCGGGCAGCTGCACGATGCGTGATGTCCCCACGCGTGTTGCTGCACGAAGGCGGGTAGCGCGGCGTCGGCGACGGCATCGCCGGGAAGTTCCTCGGCGGCGATCACTCCTTTGGCCTTGAGGCCGGACACCAGGCGACGCGCCAGGCGAACGCCCGCCGCGACCGCCTCCAAGTCGCCACCGCTGTCGTTGCCCTCGTCGAAATAACGAAAGTTGATCTCCGGCGGCACTCGCGGATCGGCGGAGCGCAGGGTTACCTGTCCGGCGGTGTTGTTCGTATGCGCCTTGAGCACGACCCAGGTAAGGCAGTTCGGGTTTTTCGCGAGCAGCGACGAGTAGCCTGGAAAGTAGCCCTGGAATCGCCCGAGCAGCGCGTACAGAAACAGATCCGGCAGCGGCGACGCAGGGCTCGATCGCGCGACCACCGAGAGAATCGCGCCGTTCGTCGTGTAGACGCCGTCGCGCTTGTCGGCCCATTGTTGATATTGGGGATCGGAGCTCGTGAAGGTCGCACCACTCAGCGCCTGCCAGGACGCAAAATTCATCCGGTTGACGACCGCCACTTCGTAGCGGTCCTGCAGGTTCTGGCCGACCCCGGCGAGATCCACCCGCACCGGGATCGCGTGGGTGTCGAGACCGGATTTCGGTCCGATGCCGGACAGCATCAACAACTGCGGCGTGTTGAACGCGCCGCCGGCCAGAATCACCTCGCGCGAGGCGAACACCTGCCGCACCGATCCGTCGGCAGTGCTCGGATCGGCGTGGGCGCCGTACAACCGCTCGCCGCTCTGGTACTCCACGCCGATCGCGCGATTCGCGGCGTCGAACAGGACGCGCGTGGCCAGCGCGTGCAGCTGAATCTTGAGCCGATCCGGGCGGCGTTTCGCCACGTCGAGCACGCGTTCGCGCGCGCCGACGCGCTGATGGTTCCGGGTCGTGAGCGGCGTATAGCGCAAGCCGATCGCCGAGTCGGACACCACCCGCCAGTCGTTCGGGTCGAGCTCGCTCTCGAGCCGCGCCAGACGGTCCTCGTCGGTCAGCGCGAATTCCGGACTGTGTAACACCGTCCGCGCCGACTCGACGATGGTCGATCGCAAATCGTCGTTGAGAATGGCTGCACTCGGCACCGCCTTCTCCGTCTGCAACCAGCCGCTCCAGCCATGCCGGCTCGGGTTCTGACCCAGATGGCTCAGCGCCTGCTCGTCCGGCCGGTATGCGCAGAGCTCGATGCGTTCGAAATACGTCCGCATGTTCTCGGCGCGCCACGAGGCGTCACCGGTCAGATCCGCGATCTGATTCCAGTCGGCGTTGTGCGGATAGACGAGGATCATCGCGCTGTGGGCGGTGCACCCGCCGAGGACGCCGGCCCGCGGATACAGCACGCCGTCCACCGCCTTGCCGTCGGCGGAGTCGCGGTAGTTCGGATCCTGGCGCCGTCGTTCTACGTCCGCATAGTGCTGGACGAAAAAATCCCATCGCATCGCGTCGTTTTCGGTCGCGAGAGGATGGAAGGCGGGCACGTCGTAATCGTCCGGAAGGCTGTTGACGCCTGGCGTTTGTGGCGTCGATCCGATCAGGGTTCTGGGATCGCCGCCAGCCTCGAGCAGCAGGACCTGGTAGCCGGCCTCTGCGAGCCGCGCCGCGACGGTGCCACCGCCGGCGCCGGAGCCGACGACGATGTAGTCGGCGTCGTAATTCGACGGGGGAGCGGTCACCGGCGCCGCGCCGGACGTCTGGTTCGAGGGATCATCCGCCATCACATGGTCTTCAGGAAGCCGATGAGATCGCGCTTCTCAGCGTCCGTCAAGCCGGGCTCCTCAGACATCATGCTGGTGCCGAAGTAGTGCCCCTTGTTGATGACGTAGTCCGGGCACTTGCTGACGGCGAGCATCGCGCGCATCACTTCCTGGCTGCTGAACACGTCGTTTTTGCGCTTCAATTCGCGCTGCATCTGTTCGAGCAGCGCCTTGAGCTTCTCGATGTGTTGATGGCGCTCGGCTGATGGCAGGTCGGCGCCGAGGATGTCGAGGCTGGTCAGCAGGCTGACCGGCGTGTCCTTCGGGATCGGTCCGATCTCGACTTCACCATTCCTGAAGAACATCGGGAAGAGGCGCTCCCCGCCGCTGAGCAATCCGCGCAATTCGTCGGGAACGTACCCTTCCGGCACCTTGATATAGCTCTCCGCCGTCGTCCGCTGAATCAATCCGACGCCCGGTCCGGTGATGTTCAATCGCGTGAACAAGTCGTCGGTGGTCCGGCGTTCGGGCCAGAGCATCTGTTCGATCGATTCCTGGAATACCGCCATCCGCGCTTCGACCGACGGACTCGGATTGAACTTGACCGGTCCAACGCTGTTGTTCTGCAGGAACGGCGCGGTTGACCAGAGGCTGATGAGCGAGGCGGGACGCGTGAAGCCGCGGCCGCCTCCAGGAAGCGTGTAGTCGTATTCAGCGCCGGTCAGCGGGTTGCGCAGCTTGACGGTCCCGACCGACGGCAGGTCCTTGTAGGACTGCGACGAGAAGTTGTCCCAGATGTTTCCAGCGATCGCGTTGGTCGCGATCGGGCTGCAGATGTTGGTTTGCATCAGCGTCGAAGGCACCCGCAGCTCGGTCGACAGATAGTTGTCCTTGAGGAAATCGTCGGCGGCGACGATCTGCCGCATCGGTTCCTTGAACGCGTCGGTCTTGGTCCACGCCCAGTAACGGCTCCAGCAGCCCAGATAATCCTTGCCGTTGCAGTTCTCCATGTCGAGACCCGCCGGCAGCGGCGGCGCCTTGCTCGAATGGCAGCGTGCGCAGCGTTCGGCGAAGACGACCTTGCCGCGGCGGAGCGAGTCTGCGCCTTCGGTGGCGTAGGCCGGGCCGCCGGGCGCGTCCTTCAGATAATGCGGATCGGTGCTGGCGAGGAAGAAGCGCGCCATGTTTGGCGTCTGCAGCTCGGTCGCCTGCCAGTAGACGGAATTCTTCCGCGCGTCGGCGATCTTGATCGGCGAAATCGCCTTGCCGCCGATCAGCGGCCGGAAGTGGAGCAGCCACTCTTCGCTGAAGAGTCCGATGTTCAGGTAGACGCGATTCAGGGCGCCAAGCGCGCCGACCGAATCGGATCCGTCTTTGAGAACTCGCGGCGTCCACGTTGTGGATGGCGGCGAGTAGAACTGCGCCAGCGGATCGGTCGGCGGCACGAAGTCGTTGAACTGCCGGTTGTCGAGTCCTCCGCCTGCGATCGTTTCCTTGCCCCAGCGTTTAGCGAGGCCCATCCTCGGGCCCAGGTAATACACCGCGTTCATCGTGCGCGGATTGTTGATGTTGTCGGTCGAGACCAGCGAGGTGTCGAGCGTGCCCGGCAGCGAGGTGTGGAGCGCCTGATAGGCAAAGCTGCTCTGATTAGTCGTCCCTTTCCAGTCGAAGATGCGATCCCACCAGAAAAACTGGGCGCCGACGTTCGAGCTGAGGTTGGACCAGAGAGGGTTTTCCGGATCGGTCGGCGGCTTCACCGGGTTCGGTCCGACGTGGCAGAAGGCGCAGGACATTCCGACCCGATACGGCTTCACCAGGCTGCTCGACTGGTAGTAGCTCGGATCCCGGTAATACCGCTCCGAGTCCCATTTCTTACGTGCGTCCGCGTCGAACGCCGGATTCGGGAACAAGCGAAGACCCACGATCCCGGAGGGCTCGCCATAGTAGGAGCCGACCGCGACGGTCTTGCCTCGCGCACCCACCTGAACGCCCTTGTACTTGTCGGCGTTGGCAAACGGATCAGGTGGACAGGCGGGATCGCGTACGTCGAGCCACAGTCCGTAACGGTTCGGGTCAGGTCCCGTGGCTTTCTTGAAGCAGGGCTCGTTGACGAGACCGAGGTAGTTCCAGCGGGTGTCGCGCGAATACGGCAGCGTTGGATGCGACGACACGGTCTTGAGGAAATCGAGCGAGCCGAGGCTGTCCACCGACAATACGTCCCACAGGCGATCGTCGCCGCCTGTCCAGACGAGCCACATGTTCCGCCCTTGGATTTGCTCCTTCGTCAAGGCCAGACCGCCGTCCATGTCGTGGAAGTAGTCTTCGTCCGCGGCCGGAAAGCTCGACGAGGTTCGGGATGCGAGCATCGCCTCGTCGCGAACCGTTCCGGGCTTCGGTTCGTGTGCGCCGCATGCTGTCAGGACGAGCACGGCAGTGAGCGCACACAGTGACGAGCCAGCGGCTCTTAAGTGGCCGGTCGAGAATGGATTCATCGGTAGAGCCTCCGTCGCAGGATGCGGCAGTCTATCGCAGGTCAGGCGATGAAACGGATGGACTGCATGAATCACTAGTAGCTAATGGATGAGGCCGGAAGGCCTCGCAATCCACTTGGCCGATTGCCGGCAGTCGTGCTTGAATGACGCCCAGATCCAACCCCGACTCATAGAGGACGAACATGCCGGACGTCATCTTCCAACCGCTGAGCTTCAAGAACCTTACCGTCAAGAACCGGATCTTCCGTTCGAACATTTCCGGGCGCTTCGACAACTACGACGGTTCCGGCACGCAGGCGCGGATCAACTGGGAAGTGAAATTTGCGCGCGGCGGCGTCGGCGCAATCATCTCGTCCTTCGTGCCGGTCCACCCGCGCGGCCGGATCATTCCCAATTACGCCACCATCGTCAGCGACGACCGGATCCCGTTCTGGCGCGCGTTGGGCGCCGCGGTGCACGAGCACGATTGCAAGTTCATCCTGCAGCTGAGTCACGGCGGGCGGCAGCGCGACATTCCTGACCTCGAGCACCCGAAAGGACAGAGCTCGACCGACAAGAAAGATCCGCTGCATGGCTTCGAGTGCGATCGAATGACGATCGCGGATATCCGCGAGGTCGTCGATGCCTTTGCGGAAGGCGCGCGGCGCGCTCGCGAAGCCGGCCTTGACGGCGTCGAGCTGCACGGCGCGAACGGCTACCTGATCACGCAGTTTCTCAGCTCGGCCATCAACGATCGCACCGACGAATACGGCGGGCCGCTCGAGAATCGCGCCCGGTTCGTCCTCGACATCGTCAAGGCGATACGCGCACGGGTGGGATCGGATTTCCACCTGCAGATGAAGATCAGCGCGGTCGAACACAACAACGCGCTGCTCGCGGTGCGGCTGGAAGGCGCCGGCAATACGCTGGACGAGTCCGTCCAGGTGTGCAAGTGGCTGGTCGAGGCCGGCGTGGACGCGGTGCACGTGTCCACAGGCAGTTCCTTTCCGCATCCGCGCAATCCGGCGGGATCGGACCTGGATATCTCGATCCTCTCGCATACCTACGAACAGCTGGCGTCGAGCGGGACCAATACGTTCCGCAACCTGCTGCTGTTCCACAATCATCTGACCGGCGACCTGTTCCGCAAGCAGTGGCTGGACGCCGGCGTCCCCGCCGATCAGATCGAGGGGCTGACGCTGCCCGACGCCAGGGTCATCAAGCAGGCGCTGACCGTGCCGGTCATCTGTACGGGCGGCTTCCAGACCGCCTCGGTGATCCGGAAAGCGATCAGCGACGGCGATTGCGATGGCGTGAGCATGGCTCGTCCGCTGGTCGCGAACAACGATCTGGTGAAGCAGTTCGCTGCCGGCAAGGACCGCGCGGACCGGCCGTGCACCTACTGCAACAAGTGTCTGGTGCATGTCGTCGAGCACCCGGTCGGGTGCTACGAGGAGAGCCGTTTCCTGAGCGCTGAAGATATGCTCCACGAAGTGATGTCGGTCTTCCAGCCTCCGCCGTTTCAGTGATCGCGACCGCCCGCTCCCTGCTTCGAGGCCTGCTGATCGTGGCGCTGGTGTTCGGCGTCACGGTCGGCGTGTGGGTGCTGGCGTCGCTCGACACCGATACGCCTGTCACCTACGACAACATCGAGGAGCACTTCAAGTACGGATCGATCGGCAGCGAACCCGGCGTGTCGCTGCTGTCGCCGGTCGGCGGCGCCTTGCCGCCGTTCTGGATTCTGTCTGCGTTGCCCTCGATCTGCAGCGACAAGGCGCCCAACGGATTCGCCGGCTTCGGATTCATCATGGAGCCGGGGAAGGACCGGCCGATCGGGATCTCGCGGCGGCGACGGCTCGGCATCGATCACGCCGGACTCAATTGCGCGGCCTGCCACACGAGCACGCTCCGGGACACGCCCGATGGTGCACGGCGGGTCGTTCTCGGCATGCCGGCGCAACAGCTCGACCTGCAGGCGTTCGTCCAGTTCGTGCAGGACTGCACGCTCGACAACCGTCTGACGGCCGACGCGGTTCGCGGTCGCCTGCCGGCGACAGGAGGACCGTCGCTCTTCGAACGCGCGCTGCTGCGGGTCGGTCTCGTGGATCGTCTCAAGATGCAGACGCTGAATCTGCGCAACCGCATCGCCCCGATTCTGGCTGACGATGTGCCGCGGTGGGGACGTGGGCGGGTGGACACGTTCAATCCCTACAAAGGCGTGCAGTTCAACTGGGACTTGACTCGGGTGCCGCACGACGAGCTGATCGGCGCCTCGGACTTTCCCTCGCTGTGGAATCAGAAGCCTCGCGAGGGCATGCACCTGCACTGGGACGGCGACAACGATTCAGTGGACGAGCGCAACCTCAGCGCCGCGCTGGGCGCCGGCGTGACACCGGTCACGGTCGATCACGACAGCCTGAAGCGCGTCCGCGACTGGATCTGGACGCTGCCGCCGCCGAAATACCCGTACCCGGTCGATGCGGCCCTGGCCGGTCGCGGCGCACCGCTTTATCAGCAGTACTGCGTCGAGTGCCACGCCGACCATCGATTCCGTGACGGGATCAAAGCCGGATCGCGGGTCGGCCTCATCGAACCGATCGCAGAGATCGGCACCGATCGCCATCGCTTCGATTCATACACGTTTACGTTCGCGTCGAATCAGGTCGGCTTGTATCCCGGCTCGGAGTATCAGTTCTCACATTTCCGGAAGACCAACGGCTACGCCAATCATCCGCTCGACGGCATCTGGCTGCGCGGTCCGTATCTGCACAACGGCTCCGTCCCGACGCTGCGTGCGTTGCTCGATCCACCGGATCAGCGACCCACTGCCTTCTATCGTGGTTACGACGTCTTCGATCAGCGCAACGTCGGGTTCGTGTCGAACGTCAGCGAGGCCGGTGGTCAGGTCTTCACGCGCTACGACACCCTCATTCCCGGCAACGGCAACGGTGGTCATCTCTATGGCACGAAGCTGTCCGACGATGAGAAGCGCGCGATCGTCGAGTATCTGAAGACGTTCTGATATGGCGCCACTTTCCGGAGTCGCACGCGAATGACGTGGTTCACAACCCCACGACAGCGGCTCGTTGCCGGTGTGCTGCTCGTTTTGATCGCGGCCGGCGGACTGTTTGCCTACGATCGGCTCTTCCGCGAGGAGCCGGCGCCGTACTTTCAGTCCGCCGAGGAACACTTCCTCTACGGGTCGATCGGCACCGAAGCCGCGGGTGTCCCGTATTGGATCTGGCTGGTGCTGCCGCGCATTTTTCCCGAGTACCTGCGTCCCGGCGGTTACGCGTCGATCGGAATCGTCTCGCGCGACGGTCACGAGATGCCGATCGGTTTGTCGAAGGTGACGGTCGGAGTTCCACGCGTCGGTGTCAACTGCGCGCTGTGCCATTCGGCCAGTTTCCGCGCCAGGCCGGACGATGTGCCGACCATCTACCCGGCGACGGCATCGCACCAGGCGAGCGATCAGGCGTACGAAAGATTTCTCGTCGCGTGCGCCAACGACCCGCGATTCACGCCGGACACGATTCTGGGAGAGATCGCCAAGAACACCCGTCTGTCGTTGATCGACCGTCTGCTGTACCGCTTCTCGATCATCCCGGATACCAGGCGCGACCTGCTGCGCCTCCAGGACAAGCGCGCCGCGACCCCGTTGCGCCCGGCATCCGGCAATGCCGCCGGAACCTCCGATTCGATGCCGGTGTGGAATCTGCGCGGACGGGACGGAACGTCGTTGTTTCGTGACGGGTTGAACCCGTCGCTCCGCGAGGCGGTGCAATGGTCGGCGCTCGAGGAAGGCGCTTCGCCGAAATGGATGGATCGCGACTACACGGGCTGGAACGACACCGACCCGAAGTCGGTATCGAGCCTCCGCCGCGTGATGAACTACATCGGCGATCTGAAGGCACCGAAATATCCGTTGCCGATCGACGAGCGTCTTGCGGCGGTCGGCGCCGTCACCTATGAGTCGAGTTGCGCCACGTGCCATAAGCCCGGTGGTCCTCGCGCGGGAGCGGTGATTCCGCTGGCCGAAATAGGGACCGATCGGTCACGGCTCGATCTCTGGACCGCGACAGCCGCCGCCGCGTCCAACGGTCTCGGCGATGGCCACCCCTGGAAGTTCTCGCACTTCAGGAAGACTGACGGCTACGCGGCGCTGCCGCTCGACGGCGTCTGGCTGACTGCGCCGTACCTGCACAACGGCTCGGTGCCGACACTCGCCGATCTGCTCGAGCCGGCCGCCGCCAGGCCGGCGAAATTCTGGCGCGGCTACGACCTCTTTGATGCTGCACGTGTCGGGTTCGTGACCTCGGGTGCGGCGGCGGAGCGCATCGGTCTGCTGTTCGACACCGCGCTCCCCGGCAACGGCAACGCCGGACACACTTACGGCACCGATCTGTCGCCGGAACAGAAGCGGGCGCTGCTCGAATATCTCAAGACGCTCTGAGCATGGGCAAAAACATCGTCATCTGCTGTGACGGCACCGGCAACAGCTTCGAGAATCCGTCGGAGGAGTCAAATGTCGTCAAGTTGTACTCGGCGCTGACGCTCGATGCCCGTCAGGTTGGCTACTATCATCCTGGCGTGGGCACCATGGGCGATCCACGCGCGCGGTACTGGATCTCGCGGCAGGTGTCGAAGGTGAGCGGCCTCGCGGTCGGCGCGGGATTGCTGGACAACGTCGGTGACGCCTATCGCTATCTGATGAACACCTATGCGGATGGCGACCATATCTTCCTGCTCGGTTTCAGCCGCGGCGCGTACACCGCGCGGGCAGTGGCCAGCGTGCTGCATGTCTACGGTCTGTTGTGCGCCGGCAACGACGGCCTGATTCCGTACGTGCTCAAGGAGTACGCAGCCGAAACAAAGCGGACCAGCCGCAATCACTCGACGTTCGGAACGGACGACCTGTTTCGCTGGCAGTTTTCGCACACGCAGTTCGTGAAAGTGCATTTCTGCGGGCTGTGGGACACCGTCAGCTCGTACGGCTGGGCCTACGATCCGATCAACCTGCCGTTCAGCGGACAGAATCCGATCATCGAGATCGGCCGGCACGCGGTGGCGATCCACGAGAAGCGCTGTTATTACCGCGACAATCTCTGGGGACCGTCATTGCCTGGCCAGGACGTCAAGCAGGCGTGGTTTGCCGGTTCGCACTCCGACATCGGCGGCAGCTATCCCGAGCAGGAGTCGGGGCTGGCCAAGATTGCGCTTGAATGGATGCTCGCTGAAGCGCACAACGCGGGCCTGCTGATCGATCGGAAGAGAGCGGCAACGGTCCTCGGCCGGGACCTGCCGTCGCCGCCGATTGCGGGAATGCCGGCGTACGTGCAGCCGGATGCCAACGCGCAACTGCACGATTCGCTGACGGGGAGCTGGTGGTTAGCGGAGTACCTGCCGCAGCGCTATCAGGACGACCACGGCCGGTGGAGCGTGCCGCGCGGACGGCAGCGCACGATTCCGCAAGACGCGTTGATTCACGAGTCGACGTTGAAGGGCTCGCACTGTCCGGCGACGCTTCCGCCGCACACGGTCGAGCCGTGGGTGACCTATCCGCCCCCCGAATCGTGCTGATGCCGGGATGTCAGACGCTCAGGGATTCAACGCAATCCACTGGGCGATCTCCGGCACACGGTCGATGAGTTTCTGATGCTTATAACGGGCCACGTCGAGATCGTCCCGCACGGCCTTCACGACAGTCGGTTGTGACGCTCGTCCGGCAAGAAAGTCCGGATCGGTATGGATTCGAGCGAGAATGCGATTGAATTCGTAGAGTCGATAGCCGTAAGTGTCGGCGCTGCCGCGCATCTTGATGGCGGTATTGAGCATCTCCAGGGCGCCCTGCCAGTCTGGATTCGTTTTGTCCTTGAGCGCATAGCCGAGTTGCCCGTAATTTTCGTGATAACGCGCGCTCTTGTCGGCGGCGACCAGCGATTGAAAGACCGGAATCGTGCGCTCCATGACAGGCTTGGTGTTCGGCGCGGCCCAGTTCGCCGCGCGCTGGCCGGACGCCTGATAGAAGGCTTGCGCACGCACCGAACCCGACGCCTGTGCCAGGAGTTCCTTGAGTCGATCGAGCGGGAGGTCCTGGGTGGCATCTTGTGATTGAAGTTGTCGGCTGACGGCGGCTATCGCGGCCACGTCTCGCTGGGCCTGAAGGTGCTGCGCGTCCAGTTTCCTCTCGACCCGCGCCAGCGCGTCCGCGTCGCTGAGCGCGCCGCCCAGGTAGAGGCGCGTCCACAGATAAGCGCTGAGAAATCCAGCCACTGAAAAATACAGCAGGACGCAGATTGCAAATGGCGCACCGACGTCGCCGCCGCCGAGGGCCGGGCCAAAGTACGCGCCGAACAGCCTGAGTTCCTGCGGCGCCTTGACCAGTTGGGTGAGGCCAACGCCGACGAGAATCTTCGTCAGCCAGTCGGACACTTCCTCGAGGTTGGTGTTGGGCCGATACCGGTTCGAAGGCGGAGCGCCATCGGCGTCGCTACTTTTGCTTCCCTCGTTCACCGACGTCTGCTCAGGCTTTTGTGAGCGCGGTACGCCAAACAGGAAGCCGAGCAATCCGCCTGTCAGCAACGATCCGCCGGCGAGCAATGCGGCAACGCCCAGGCTGGCGCCGGGACGACGGATCCCGAAGGCTCCGACGATGAGCACTCCGGCGACCAGGCACGCAGCCAGGCTGTTCAGCCAGAGGTTACGCAGCTTGGATCGTTCCTGCGCTTCACTGCCGTTGGAGTCCGCCCCGTTCGATGTCGCAGGATGATGGTCATCAGCCACTGCACCGCTCCAGTCGCGAAGACGACGCGTCAGTCGGGAACCGCCAGCCGTGTAGGTGCTCGTCGAGTCGAGCCGTTACCGGGGCGCGAGTATATCAAGAGGCGGTTGGTCATGGCTTGACAGGTCCGATGGTTGCGTGCAATAACCGCTTCATCGTGTTCGCGATTTCCACTTGCGCATGTTGTTGCCTCGGAGAAGCCTCCGAGCGCCGCGCTGCGTCCATGAAAATCGTGCCGATGTAGTTTTCTTTTCACGCACGAACAGATTCAAGCAGTCCAGGCCCGGAAGGCTCACGCCTTTCGGGCCTTTTTCTTTTTGGAGGCGAGTATGACGCTCTCTCGTGACTGGTGGGCCGTTCTGGTGGCGGCCATGGCCGTGGTGCTCGTGAAGCTGGGCGCGATCGCCGGGGTGTCCTGGTGACCGCCACAGCGACGATGGTCGCACGCTCCGCCGAACGGCCGATATGGTTTCGTCAACTCGCAGGCCTCGTGCCTGGTGTCGTGCTCCTTTGCCTGATCGGGTACGCCGGCAAGGTCACTGAGCAATCGATCGCCGCCTACGGCAAGGCGCACCACCTGACGCTGCCGAACATCGAGTACGTGCTCTGGGCAATCGTGTTCGGCCTCGTCGTGTCGAACACCATCGGGGTGCCGAAGATCTTCGACGCCGGAATCGGCACTTACGAATTCTGGCTGAAGACCGGCATCGTGCTCCTCGGTGTCCGCTTCGTACTCGGCGACGTCGCCAGGCTCGGCGGCATCAGCCTCGTGTGCGTGTTCGTGGAGCTCGCGGTGTCGATCGTGATCATGACCGCGCTCGGACGCGCATTCCGGCTGCCGCCGAAGTTGATCAGCCTGCTCTCGATCGGCGCGTCGGTGTGCGGCGTGTCGGCGATCATCGCGGCCAGAGGCGCGATCGATGCAGACGACGAAGAGGCGTCGTACGCGATCGCGGCGATTCTCGCGCTCGGCGCCGTGAGCCTGGTCGCGTTTCCGATCATCGGCCACGCGCTCGGGATGAGCGATCGCGCGTACGGATTGTGGGTCGGCCTCGCCGTCGACAACACCGCGGAGGCGACCGCCGCGGGCGCGTTGTATTCGGACGCCGCCGGAAAGTTCGCCGTGCTCGCCAAGACCGCGAGAAACGCGACCATCGGCTTCGTGGTCCTCGGCTACGCGTTGTATTGGGTGCGCCGCGGAGGCGCCGCCGTGGTCGGGAACAAGTCCTCGTTCCTGTGGGACAAATTCCCAAAGTTCGTTCTCGGCTTCCTCGCCGTCTCAATCCTCGCGACTGTCGGCGCGTTCTCGCGATCGCAGTCCACCGACCTCGCGAACCTGTCGCGATGGGCGTTTCTGTTCAGTTTTGCCGGGATTGGCCTGCGCACCAATCTGCGTCAGCTTTCGCAACAGGGATGGCGACCGCTCGTCGTCGGCATCGTCGGCGAGTGCGCGATCGCCGGGTTGACGCTCGCCCTGGTTCTCGGAGCGTCCCGGTGGTTGGTGTGACGCTTTCAGGCCAACGATGATTTCAGATCGGTGGCGCGACTCTTCAGACCGGTGTGGCGCGACCCTTCAGATCGCCGTGGCGCGACCATTCGGATCGCCGTGGCGCGACCCTTTCAGGGTCGCGTGAGATGCGGGCCTGAAAATCCCGCACCACATCGTTCCGCAATTGCGCCAGAGGAACTGCGGGATCGCAGCTCTATTCGGCCCGGAGCGCGCGAATCGGGTCCTGTCTGCTCACTCTGATAGCGGGAATCAACGTCGCGACGGAAGCGACGATCACGACGACGCCTCCGGCGCTGGCGAGGACCAATGGATCACCGGCGGCGATACCGAAGACGCTGCTCGCCAGCATTCGTCCGCCGGCATAGGCGAGGCCGATTCCAATCGTGCCGCCGATCAGGGCCACGCGTAAGGCCGAGCCCATCATCAGGCGGAAGACGTGACCCGAGGTGGCGCCCAGGGCCATTCGTGTCGCCAGTTCAGTGCGTCGGCTCGACGCTACGTACGCGATGACGCCGTAGACCCCGACCGCGGCCAACAGGAGCGCGGCGATGCCGAACGCCAGCATCAGCGACATGCCCAGCTGCTGATGGGTCGTTGCCGCGTCGATGATCCGCGGCGCCGCCGTGAAGGTGAGCAGCAGCTGCGGGTCGAAGCGAAGCAGGTCATCGCGGATTCGTTCGACCAGGGCGATCGGATCTCCGGACGGCACCGCGACGACGACCGTCTGCCGTACGTTGGGCCATATCTGTTGTGTGTTTGGAATGTAAAACGTCGGCTCCGCCTCGACCGCCAGCGACGCGTAGCGCACGTCGTCCACGACGCCAACGATTCGGCTCGGTGTCTTTCGGTTGACGTCCGGATATCCGAACGCAATCTGCGTCGAGAGCGGATCCCGGCTGCCCACGAACTTCTGCACGAAGTTGCGATTGACCATGATGACGGGCTCGGTGCCGCGTCGATCATCGGCGTTGAACGCGCGTCCGCCAACCAGCCGGATGCCCGCGGCCTCAAAGAAGCCGCGACTGACGACGCGCATGTGGCTCGACTGCACGCGATCAGGATGCGGCGCGTCGGCGGTGATCTCGACGTTGGTCGTGCCATCGCGCTCGGTGCCGAGCGGATAGGTCCACGCGGAGCCGACGACCGCGCTTCCCGCTGTCGCACGCACGCGGTTGAGCAACTCCTCGGACCACGCGTCGGCGGGCCCGTTGTCCCGAAACAGTTGAACCGGTCGAACCTCGATCACCAGACGACCGCTGGCTGAGAAGCCGGCATCGGCGGCTCGTAACCGGCTGTAGCTCTGGATCAACCAGCCCGCACCGGCCACCAGCGCGATCGCGAGCGCCACTTCCGCGACCACCATCCCGGACATCAGGCGCGATACCGTGCCACTGGGACTCGAACGGCGCGAGCCGTCCGCCAGGAGCGCCTTCACGTCCGTTCCGGCGAGGCGCATCGCCGGTGCCAGCCCGCTCGCGATTCCCGTGAACACGACGGCGACGATGACAAAGGCGGCCACGCGGGCATCGATCGGGATCGTCTCGAGGCGCGGCAGTTGAGAGCCGCCGGCGATCATGAACGCGCGCACGCCGAGATACGCCAGCGTCGTGCCGGCGACCGCTCCGGCGATCGACAGCAGCATGGACTGCGTCAGCAGTTGTCGCACCAGCCGTCCAGGAGATGCGCCAAGGGCGCTGCGCAGGGCGACGTCGTGCGCGCGTGCAACGCCCCTCGCCAGCGATAGATTGGTGACGTTGATGCACGCCAATACGAGCAGCAGCGCCGTCGCGCCCAGCACGATCAGCAGTGTCGGGCGCAGATCGCCCACCGTCGACGCGAGCAGCGATCGGAAGATGTACTCCCGGCCGACGGCGTTGGGGACGGATCGACCGACTTCTGCCATCGCGATCCGGCCGGCGGACTCGAGCGCGGTGATGCTGGCGCCGGGCTGCAGCCGGACAATCGCCCTGAACCCGTGGCTGCCGTCATTGGGCACCAATCGAAGGTGGACCCAGGCGTCCGTCCCGTGCGGCAGGTCGAGATCCGGCGATGCCACGCCGATGATGGTGGTGGTACCGGCGAACTCGGCGAGGCGCAGTGAGCGGCCGATCACGCCGCGGTCGCGTCCGAACATCGAGGTCCACAGACGGGTCGAAATAACCACAGAGGTCGGTGCATCGCGGCCTGGACTGACATACTCGTCGTTCGCGAAAGCGCGGCCGAGCGCCATCGGCAGGCCCAACGTGTCGAAGAATCCTCCGACGACCCCGCTGGCTGCAATCGGCACCACCGTCCCATCGTCGCGCAGCACGGTGAGATCCATCGGACTGCCCATGACTCCAGAGACTTGGGCTACGACGGAGGGTATCCGCGTCAGCGCATCGATCTCCGCGCCGGAGACCAGGCCGCTGGTCGCGCGACCGTCCGTCAGTCGTGTGTGCCCGTCGACGAGTTGGTCGGCGCTTAGGTACGGGAGAGGTCGAAGAAGGGTGGCGTTGACCGTGCTGAAGATGGCCGTGGTGGCGCCGATGCCGACCGCGAGCGTCAGGATCGCCACGCACGAAAACAGCGGTGCGGCGCGAAGGTCGCGAACCGCGTAGCGCATATCCTGCACGAGAGACTCCAGAACCATTCTCGACTCCGTTGGACTCGCGATTGACGTGCAGGCGGAGTAAGCTCCGCCCCTGCGGGTTATACCAAACCGCGCCGATGGGAGATGTCGTTTGTTGTCACATGCGGATCACCGGATTGCCCGCGGTCGGTATCGAGGCACCTCGCAGGCGAGGGTAAAATCGCACCGTGGATGCTCTCGACTGGCTCCTCGATTCGGATCCCGCGATCCGCTGGCAGACGATGCACGATCTGACGGACGCCTCGCCGGAGGCGGTCGCGGCGGAGCGCGCGCGCGTGCCGCGCCAAGGCCTCGGCGCAAGAATTCTCGCGACACAGGGGCCGGATGGACCCTGGCATCGTCCTGACTCGCCCGACTGGCTGCCGACCCTCTTCACGTTGCAGCTCCTGCGCGCGACCGGCATTGACCGCGACGAGCCCGCGGTCGACTCGGCGATCGCTCGCCTCGAAGCGGGGTTCCGCTGGCACGAGTCGCTGGGCGGGAAGCCATTCTTCGAGGGCGAGACCGAGCCCTGCATCAACGGCGGAGCGCTGGCGCTCGGCGCGTACTTCGGTCGCCCGACCGCGAGCCTCGCGCGGCGTCTTGTCAGCGAACAACTCGAAGACGGAGGGTGGAACTGCGACGCGCCGAAGAGCGCGCGGTCGTCGTTCCACTCGACCATCTGCGTGCTCGAAGGCTTGCTCGAGTACGAGCGCGCCGTCGGGTCCGCGCCGGAAATCGCCGCCTGCAGACGACGAGGCGAGGAGTATTTGCTGGAGCGCGATCTATTCCGTCGGCGCTCGACCGGCGAGGTCGCGAGCCCGGAATTTCTGGAGCTCGCGTTCCCGACCCGCTACCACTACGACATCCTCCGAGCGCTCGACTATTTCAGAGCCACCGGTGTCCGACCCGATCTACGCATGTCCGATGCGGCGCGTCTGATCGAGAGCCGGCGCCAGGCCGATGGCCGATGGCTGCTCGAACGTTCATACGACGAATCGCTCGCCTTTCCGTTCGACGAGTCGGTGGGACAGGCGAGTCGGTGGATTACCCTCCGTGCCATGCGGGTGCTCCGGTGGCACCACTGAGCGCAGCCGGAACGAAGACTGGACTGTTCGATATGAAAACTCTACTTGCAAATGGGAGTGTTGGAAGTCACCGTGTGCCTGTGAGCGGTCTCGACTACATCCGCGTCGCACACGGCGAGCCACACGCAGAGCGCGGACGAAGGATGCTCGTCGCACATCCGGAGCTGCGTCGCCTGGCCGGTCACACACCGATCACGGCCGTCTGGATCGTCGCCCTCGTCTTTGCGCAAATCAGCCTCGCCCTCCTGCTTGGCTCACGCGGCTGGATCTGGTGGTTGCCGTGCTCCTACATCGTCGGCGCGACACTCGATCACGCGCTGTGGGCGCTGATTCATGACTGCAGTCACAATCTGGTCTTCAGAACCCGCACGCCGAATCGCCTGATCAGCATCGTCGCCAACATTCCATTGGTTGTCCCGAGCGCGATTTCCTTTGCCAAGTACCATTTGCTGCATCACCGCCACATGGGGGACATGGATCTGGACGCCGGCGTTCCGGGTCCGACCGAATCCGCCCTGATCGGCCGTTCAGGGTTCGCAAAGGCGGCGTGGCTGGCGGGCACGATTGTCGTGCAGGGCGCCGTTCGCCCGAGCCGGCTGAAGGTGCGTCTGGTGGACGCGTGGACGGTGGCGAATATCATCATTCAGGTTCTCTGTTTGATGCTGCTTGCCGCCGTTGCCGGCGCTGGTCCGTTCAAGTATCTGATCGCATCGACCGTCTTCGCGATCGGCCTGCACCCGCTCGGTGCCCGCTGGATTCAGGAGCACTTCGCGCGTATGCCGGACCAGGAAACCTACTCCTACTACGGCCCGCTCAATAAGGTCTGCTTCAATGTCGGGTACCACAACGAGCACCACGATCTGGTGACGATCCCGTGGTCGCGGCTGCCGCAAATCCGGCGCATGGCGCCGGAATTCTACGAGGGACTGCACTGGTACTCGTCGTGGACGGCGCTGCTGGTGGAGTTTCTGCGGAATCGCCAGATGACGCTGTTCGACTACATCATCAGGCCGCGGACTAACGATCCGTCGCCATCGGCCGCGACGCCTCAACCGCAGCCGCGGGATGAGAAAGCGCCGCGACCTCGATATCAGGCAGGAACGAGTATGGCAGGGAAGGGTTGAAGATCAGCGCCGCGTCCGAGACGTTCGAGCGCCCTTTGACCAGGTAGTCGGTTGCGGCGAGCGTCAGACAGTCCACAAGCACCGAACGCCCTTTCAGATAGTTCGACACCGCGAGTGCCGGGTCGAGATGGATGCCCTTGCTGCCGGCCGGAACCCGCGGCGACTCTTCGCAGGTCACGACCGAGCCGGGAAACTGCGCGCGCATGAACGTCAGGAACTCGACTTCGTCCGTTGCCACGAACAATTGAAACCGTTGCGGCCGCGCCGCGCCGATCACGCGGCGCACCTCGTCGGCGTAGGCGGAATACGGCACGGGCGTCGTCCGATAGTGCTTGAATCTGCCGGACCATCGGTAGGTCGTATCGGTTCCGCGATAGTGGACGCCGACGACGTAGGCGTCTGGATCGAAGTCCCGTGACACCAGGCGCCGGGACGCCTCGAGAATCTCCGGGCGAACCTTGACGTAGTCCACGATCAGCCGATGCAATTCGGTCCGGCTCAAGCCGAAGGTCATCGGGTACAGGTACGGCGTGGCGCCCTGCACCAGATCGGAGAATCCGCCGAACCGGCCGATCCTCCTGACGCGACTGTCCAGTCGCACCTCGGCGTCGGCGCTGTGATTGGCGCCCTGAATTGAGCGGCCGCCGACGTACATGGTGGCCTGCTCGAAAAAGATCTCCCACCAGTTGGACGCATATCCGGGCTCGACGTAGAGCGGACTGTCGAAATCCACGCGCACCCCGGTAGCGCCGTGCCGTTCGGCGTAGGCGAGGCCGCCCAGCACCGAATGGAACTCCGAGAACAAACCATGAAACGGCGACACGATTCCGTTTCTGGAGAGCCTCGGAAAGACGTGCCGCGAGGGCAGCACCATCACGCGTCCCCGCACGTTCTGGACAGGCAGGCACGATCGGAGCAGGTCGCGGATGGCGCGCTGCAGCGACCGCCGAACCGGCGGCGGTGGACTCTCCGAACGATACCAACCGGTGGCCGTCATTGCGTGACCAGCTGCGTGTGCACGAGCTGCCGGTAGAACGCGGACGCACCGAGCAGTTCGTGATGCGTTCCGCTGGCCACGATCCGGCCCTGATCGAGAATCACGACCCGATCGACCGACGCGACCGTAGAGAGGCGGTGGGCGATGATCAGGGTCGTCGGGCGGTAATCGATGGCCTGCAGGGCGTCGTGAACGACCGACTCGAGTTCGGCGTCAAGCGCGCTGGTCGGCTCGTCGAGGATCAGGATCTTCGGGCGCCGCAGCAGCGCCCGCGCGATCGCGACTCGCTGTCGTTGCCCGCCGGATAACTGCACGCCGCGGTCGCCGACCTGTGCGTCGTAGCGTTCGGGAAGGCGTTCGATGAACTCGTCAACCCGAGCCAGGTGGGCGGCCGACGCGACGCGATCGGCATCACTCCACTCGACGCCATAAGTGATGTTGTCCGCGACGGTTCGGGAAAACAACGTCGGCTCCTGCATGACGGTGGCAATCTGCGAGCGCAGCCACGCGGGATCGAGCTGCCGCACGTCCCGTCCGCCAACGAGGACGCGCCCTTCGTCCGGATCGTAGAAACGGAGGATCAGATTCAGCAGCGTCGACTTGCCCGACCCGGATTTGCCGACCAGTGCCACGACCTCGCCAGGCGCTATCGTCAAATCGATGCCGCGAAGCGCTTCCACGTCTGGGCGCGTCGGATACCTGAACCGGAGCTGCTCCAGCGTGATCGAGGCATCCATTCCCGCTGGCGTCTCGCCGCCATGCAGCGGGATGCGCGGCTGATAGTCCAGCAGATCGAGCAGCCACTCCATCGATCCCACCGCGCGAAACGCCTCGGCCGAAAACCGCGACGCGCTGCGAAACCCGCGCGCGACGAAGAGTGCGTAGAGAATGAACGAGACCAGCCCCCCGGTCGTCATCTGGCCGGCCACGATCATCCGGCCGCCGACCCAGATGGCGAGCAGCGCCGCACACTCGCCGGCGATGAGCGATACGCCGCCGAGCGCAGCCCGGGCGACCGACTTCTTCCGTACGAACTCGAGTGCGCCCTCGAGCAGGTGGTCGTACCGCGCGCCTTCTGCGTCCTCTCGGCCGAAGGCCCGGACCGTTCGGACGCCGGCCAGGACCTCACCGGCGGCGGCGCCGGCGTTGGCGTGCGCCTCCTGCAGATGCCCCGACATCACCTTCACGCGGCGGCCAAGCACGGACGTCGCGTAGGCAATCGGCGGAATCGCGATCAGCATCAGAAAGGTCAGTCGCGGCGACGTGTAGAACAACAACCCGGTACCGCAGACGCTGAAGATGCCCGCGCGCAGCGTCTCCGCCAGTTCCTCACCCAGCACATGCTCGAGCGGCGGGACGTCAGACCATAGACGCGTGGTAATGGCGGCGGTGTCGCGGCTGTCGAAGAACGCAATGTCCTGCCGCAGCAACGTATGAAACAGCGCCCGTCGGATCCGGACACCGACGCGGCCGGCGCCCAGGCCGAAGTAGTAGTCGCGTCCGCAGGTGGAGAGCGCCTCGACCAGCAGGATCACCACCATCGTCAGCGACAGCTGATTGAGGCGTTCGATCTGGCCACCCTGGATCGCGTCGTCGATGATGAGCCGGATCACGTAGGGATAGGCGAGTGCGGTCCCGATGCTCAGGGCCACAAACGCGGAGCCACGCAGGTAGGCTCGCTTCTCGGCCCGAACGAAACCCCAGACCCTCGCGAGTTGGGTGCCGAGACCCTGCGGCCTGGACGCCAGTGCGGTCATCGTACGCCCGCCGAGCCGACGGCGAAGCCGCGCGCGAGCAGCGCCGCATCCGCGATTTCCTCGAGACGCTGGAACTTGCTGCCCGGCTCGATCGGCTCGTCCCACCGATTGTGCCAGTGCCAGGCAAATGCCCCTTCGTAGAGATCGCCGCTTTCCGGCGTCCGGTTGAACGGCTTGAACGACGGATTGGCGGTCCACTCCGTGTCGAAGAAGGGCGACGGATAGATCGCCAGATCCACGCCGCGGTCGATCGCGCGGCGAAGGTTGTGCTTGCCCCAGTTGAATTCGCCGGCCGGCAATTCGATCACCCCGTCAATCAGCTCCCGCGTCAACCGGCTCCCCTTTTGTGCGTACATGATCGCGCCGTTGTAGACGCCGTCGAGATCGTCCCACTGGTAGACGAATTCCTTGCCGAGCAGTGCCCCGAGGTTGCGGAGGAGCACCATGTCCATGTCAACGTAGACGCCGCCGTAGTTGTGCAGCACGAGAATCCGGAAGAGGTCGCCGTCGCGCCACACTTTACGATCCTGCTGGCGGTACAGGGCGGGGAAGTGTTCGAGCGCAGTGCCGAGCGCCTCGTCCTCGACCGAATACACGCGGTGCGTGAGCACACCGTCAAACGGCCTCAACCAGGAGTTGCCGGACAGGTCCTCGTCCGACCACAGGATCAGTCTGCACCGGGACAGATCCTGTGTGGCGAAAAACGACTTCACCGGCAGCGCCTGCTTTCGTCCAAAAGGTCGGCGCCGCAACCAGAACGCTCCGCGTGACTGGCGCCAGAACATGTGGAACGTGACCGGCGCCGGCGGTGCGACGTCGGCAGTGCTGCGGCAGAGCGCCAGCGCCTTTCTCCAGTCGTGGTACAGCTCGTAGTGCGTCTGCGGCGAAATGGCGATCACTGATGCACGCTCACCGGCGTCTTCACGACAGACATGTAAACGCGTAGAGTCGCCGCGGCACACCGAATCCGACGTAGTGATAGAACCAGCGGTCGCACTTGGTTCGAACCTGGAGCTCTTGCGAATTGTCTTCGGCGAAGGGATACCCTTCACGATGCACGAGATATGACAATACCGACTGATCCTGACGATGGTTCTTGCGGGACGAGCCCGCGGGAGCAATGCAGTCCTTCGCCATCGCGCAATCACGCCACGGTACGACGACACCTCGATAGAGGCGCTCGGCTTGCCGGGCCGACGCACTGCCCAGCGAAAACCCGACCAGCGTCGCGTCGGCGTTGACCTTTTCTCCGTACAGGTCCGGATCGACGCCTAACCACGCGAACATTCCCGGATGGGTCCACTCGCGCATGGTCCCGGCGGAGCGGCGGACCCACAATCCGCTGGCGGCGATCCGCGTCTTGATGACGCTGAGTGACTCGAAGTAGCAGCCGGCATCCGCCCACAACACGTCGCACGGATCACCGCTCGCCCGGACGCGGTCGATGACCTCGGCGATGATCACCGGCTTCCAGGCGTATTCGCCGGCGTTGATCGTCACGTGCATGTGACCGGGGTGCGCGTCATAATCGAACGTGCGGTGGACGGCTCGTGGCCAGCGGGGGAGCGCCTCGGCCTCCGCGGCTGTCAGTCCGATGTCGTAGCACTCGACCCGAGCGTCGAGATCGCGCAGCGACGTCAGCATCTGGACCAGTGCGCCGAAATGATTCGACGACGCCGCCGTGACCACGACGAGATCCGCGCTCACCGCGACTCCACCCTGCTATGTCCAGCCCCGACACGATTCAACAATTCCAGGCCGACTATCGGGACGGGCGCTACTTCCGCGGTCTCGTCAACACGCCGGCGCCTCACCGGCTCCGCGAGCCGCCCGTTCTGATTCACCACATCTCGAACAGCGGCCTCGCGCCGCGCCTCACCATCGTGACGCCCACGTTCAATTGTGCCTCGACGATTCAGTCCTACGTCGAGGCGACGGCCGGCGCCGTGTCGCTTCCATTCGACTGGATTCTGGTTGACGACGGGTCCGAGGACGGCACGCCGGAGATGGCGGCCGCGGCGTTGAACGCGCTGGCCTGCCCGTTGCTGGCTCGCGCAACCATCGTCCGGAACCCCGCGCCCGTGTTCGAAACCGCTTGCGACAATATCGGCTTTCGCCTCGCCGAGACGGAGGTCATCGTCGAAATTCAGTCCGATATTCAGGTGCGCGAGCCGGGCTTCGACGCGCTGATGATCGCGACGCTGGATCTGCACCCCAGGCCCGCCGCCGTGTCCGGACGCTGCGGCCACAGTTTCCTCGGCCTGCGCGGACCGCTGGCGCGCGCGCTGTTCGGCCTTGGGCGCAACGATGGCGTTGGCTTGTACGGATCGCGGATCGATACCCCGGAACTCGTCGAGCCTCTCAGGGGTCGGCGCTTTCGATGTGAGACCGTTCCGCGAGGGCCGTGGGCGCTGCGCAAGTCCGACCTCGCGCGCTTTGGATCGCTCGACGAACGCTTTTTCTTTCTCGGCAACGACGATCACGACTTTCATCGCCGCGTCTACGCGTCCGACCGGCGCCGACCCGTGTATCTGCCGATGAAGCTGTATGCGCCGCTGCAGGCGGGCGCCACTCGACGGCCACGGAGCGGCGCCAACGCGGAGATTTTCAGGATGCTGAAGCATGAGAAGCGCGGCAGCCCGGCGTTCCGCGAATTCCTTTCCGCTCAACGGCGATGGGCGCAGCCAGAGGAAATCCCCTAACGTGCCGGCAGCAGGCCGGCGAGACTCGTATCGACGCGATGCTCTGCCGCGAGCGCGGCGCCGACGATCCACTCGAGCTGCTGGCCGTCGTGGTGCAGACGATCCTGCAGTGCGGGGTCATCAGGATTATGGGCCGCAGCAGCGCTCCATACCTCGCGTGCCTTTGCAAGTTGCCCGAGCCTGAAGTAGCCGTCGCCGAGCGCCCGCTGCGCGCGGGACACCAGCAGCGGCGGTGTGTCGTTGGTCACGAGCCGGAGCGCCTCCTGCAGATCTGCGACACCTTTGTCGGTCCGATTGAAGATCGACCGGTTGTAATAGAGGTTGATGACACCGCGCAGGAAATAGGCCAGGACCGTCGGGCTCTGGGCGATCGATTTCGTCAAGGCGCTCATGGCGTCGCGGCCGAGGTACAGCCGCTTGAGGTCGCCGGACGTCGGCACGCGATCGACGTAGGCGAGCGCCAGGCTGAGCTGCACATTCGCGCCGTTGTGATTCTTGACGATGTGCCGGAAAAAATCGATCGCCCGATCGAACTGCGCGGTCTCGATGATGACCTGGCGGTATTCGGCCGCCAGGACGAGGTTTTCGGAGTCGGACGCGACCTGCTGTTCGAGCGTCTGCAGTCGCCGCGGCAGCGCGTCGTCGGCGGCAGCGCCGGCCGATGCGCGCGGGCACGCGAGAATCACCAAAGCCACGGCGATGAACTGTCTCCGGATCATCTAACGCTCGAACCGCAGCTGAATTCGGAACTGCCGGTATTCCGAGTTGTAGAACGAGCCGAACGCCGGCGAGCCGAGGTTCGCCTGGACGTCGTTCGGCAGGAAGGCGTTCAGCGCGTTCCAGACCCGCACCCCGATCCACGGCCGGAGTTTCCCGACCTGGAACCGACGCTCCAGCCCGACTTCCAGGCGCACGAAGTCGGGAAAGCGCTCGCTGTCCCGCGCACCGACGAAGTCGAGCGATTCGTCGACGATCGAATACGGTACGCCCGTCCGCCAATCGAAGATACCGAGCAGCAGCCATCGATTGGTTGGCATCACACGTCCTCGCGCCGTGAAGCGGTGCGGCACGTCGGTACTGCTCGGGGCATATTGGTTGACGCCGATGACGGGCGCCATCACCGCATCGTAATAGTTGGTCAGGCTGTTGAGATCGGCCCGAGCCATCGACCATGTGTAGCTGGCGTTGAAGTCCGCAGACGGGTTATGGCTGAAATGGACGCCGACTTCGAGGCCGCGATACAGCGACTGTCCCGTGGACGTCAAGCGGAGCTGACCGATGTTGCCGATTTGCGACGGGTTGACGATCAGTTCGTGGCTGCCTTCCCGATCGAGCGCGGTCGCGTGGAAAGACCAATGGCTGTCGAATCGATAGTCATAACCGACGTCCCACGTGCGGCTCCGCGGTGTCCGCAGATTACCGGTGACGTGCGTGAAGTCGACCGGTGGTCCGAGCGGAGTGGTGCCGTTGCCGGCAAAACGAGTGTCGATTTCGCTTTCGAAATCGTCGAAGACCGCTGCTGTTGAGGGCGTCCGCTCGTAGAACAGGCCGAAACCGCCGCGAACGACCGCGCTCCCGGATGGAGTCAGCACCACGGCGGTACCGATGCGGGGCGTCACGTTGAAGCGGCCGACGACACCGTCCCGATCGAGTCGCGCGCCTAGCTCCAGGTACCAGTTGGCGTTCGGCTGGAGCCGGTCCTGCGCGAACAGCGCGAGGTCCGTCGTGTCGGCGGACTGGGTCGTGATCGGCGCCGAGAAGTCGAGACGACGCGCGAGAGTCCCGTCCGCTCGTTCGATCAGCACCGTCCGGCTGAGACTCTCTCCGTCATAGGAATTGTGGAGCACGTCCACGCCGAGCTTGAACAGGTTGACGCCGGCCCACGTGTTTTGCGTCCCGGAAACGGTCTCGACGATTTGTTCAGTGCCGGTCTGCCGATTCTGGTTGTTGAAGAAGTTGCCGAGGGTGGTGTCGGGCAACAGCTGCATGGTGGCCGTGCCCTGCGGCAGCACGTCCGTCCGATAGCTGTGCTCGTGAACGGTCGTCTCGCTGAAGAGCGAATTGCTCCAGACCACCCGGTGCGTCACGCTGGCTTCGGTCGCGGACGTGTTGAGATCGACCGTGGCCGGTGGCGGCGTAAACGTCCCCAGCGTCGCGTCGAGCGCCACGCCGGGGAAGATTCCGGCCGTTGCCACCAGCGTCTGGCTCGACGACAGGTTGCCGTCCACCCGCGTGAAAGAACTGAACGCCCGCGACACACGCAGCTCGTTTGGCGGCAGGCTTGCGACATCGCTGGCGGTGTAGCGAAACTGCGCCGTCTGTTCCAGGAACCACTTGTCCTTGACGAGAGGACCGCCCACCTCGAGTCGCGGCGCCCAGTAGCCGACGCCGTAAAGATTCACCGGCGACCCACGCTTGGTTCGAAACGCCGGCTCGAAGCTGTTGAGGCGAATCTTCCACTCATCGGCCGCCCGCCGCGTCTGAATCACCACGAGGCCGGAAGAGAATCGCCCGTATTCGACCGCGTATGGGTTGGGCAGCACCGCCACCGAGTCGATCGCATCATCGGGCAACGAAATATGACTCAATCCGGTCGCGGTGTCGGCAAGCGTGCTCGTTCCGATCTGCATGCCTGCCTGACTCGGACGGCCACCCTTGATGCTGAAACCGCCCGGTACCTCGAGAATGCTCGCCAGCAGACGCAGCGATCCGGACAACCCACCACCCGGCGCGAACTGGTCGATGTCCTGGCTGGTGAGGCCGTCGCTCGGCGATAGCGTGCCCTCGGCGGAGACCGGACTGGACGCCGTCACCTCCACTCGCTGGCTCAGCACCGCGATGGGCAGATCGATCGGGACATTGACGGTCTTGCCGGCCGAAAGGTGGACGCCGACCGTTGTCGACACGAAGCCTTCGAGCGCGGCCGTCACATCGTAATCGCCGGGCGGCAGGGTTTCCGCGCCGAACGAACTGTCCTCTCGGCAGACCAGATGTGTCACCTGATGCGTGGACCGATCGACAATCGTCACGGACGCGCCCGCCAGCCGCACCGTTCCGCTCTGCGTGGTCACCAGTCCACCGACCACACCCGTATTCGGTTGCGCTGCCGCAAACCGGGCAGGCAACGCTATGACGACGAGCCATATCGTGAGGTGCCGCAAGGACTTCAGATTCGTGTAACCAGGATGTCCTATCGTTGCGTGTTCTCCCGGCTGGAGTCCAGCGCATCGACATAAAAAAGTCAGGGGATATCAGCTCGCCTGAGGTTCATATCGTACCTGCAAAAGTCAGGCTCAGGGACCGCTAGAATGACCCATGCCGACGGCTGACGGGCGCGGACAGCAACCGAACGTCGATTTCCGCGACCGCGGCGTCCGATTCCTGGCGTGGGCCACCCTTCTGGGCGGCTGCAGCCTCGGCATGATGCGCGTGGTCCTGACCCTGCCGCGACACGTCCCGCTCAACTACAACGAAGGGTGGAATGCCTATCATGCGGCCGACGTCATCAATGGGTTCTCGCCCTATCTCACCGGGCGCCCGTACTTCTTCAATAACTATCCGCCGCTGTCTTTCTTCGCTGTCGCCGCAGCGACCAGGATCGTTCACGATCCGATCGTCGCCGGCCGCTGGCTCGCGTTGGTGTCGTTCGGCGTCTGGATCGTCGCGCTCATGGAAGCTGCCGTGGCGCTGGGATGCCGGCGCACGTTCGCGTGTTTCGGCGCCTTGCTGTTCGCCGCCACCACGCTCGTCTTCACCGACTATGTGGGGATCGACGATCCCCAGATGATGGGCCACGCGTTTGCGAGCGTCGGGTTGATCGCGCTCCTGCGCACCACGTCAGGGCGCCTGGCGCCGGTCGTCGCGGCGGTGGCATTCGTGCTCGCGGTGTTCGTGAAACAAAACCTCGTCGCCGTGCCGATCGCCTGCGTCCTCTGGCTCGCGTGCACGGATCGCCGGCGTGCATGGTTTCTGGCGCTTGCCATCGTCATCGTCGCTACGCTGGCGGCGGCGGTATCCGTCGCGGCGTTCGGGCCGCGGGTCCTCGAAGCGGTGACCATGCCTCGATCCTTCCTGCCGTTGAAAGGGGTCGGGATGGCCGCTCAGTGGCTTCTGCGTGCGATCGTGCTGATCGCTTTCGCGACGCTGTTGTTTCGCCGGCATCCGCGCGACTCCGCGGTCATCTTCGTCACGATCTACCTCGGCGTGTCCGTGGCTATCGGCGCCGTGTTGGGAGCGGGAGCCGGCGTCAACTGGAATGTGTTTTTCGATGCGGACTGGGCGCTCTGCCTGTCCGCCGTTGTCGCGCTCGAACGTTTCGGCGACGGCCGTCGGGTTCCTGGCAGCCTGCAGCCATCGACGGCGATGATGGCCGGCTGCCTGGTCGTTCCGGTCATCGCGGCGCTGGCCGCCGTCAGGCCCGATCATGTGCTCAAGGACTATTGGCTCGATCCGCGCGCGGCAGAGACCGCTGACGCGGCGCGGCAGATCGCGTTCCTGAACGCCGAGCGCGGTCCCGCGATGTGCGAGGACCTGGCGTTGTGCTTCTGGGCCGGCAAACCCGTTGAAGTCGATGTGTTCAATGCGGGCCAGCAGATTCTTCTCGGGCGCGCCGATCAGCAGGCGCTGCTCGATCAGGTCGATCGCGGCCGGTTTGCCGCGATACAGATGAACGTCCCATCGAGGGACATCAGCCCGGCAATTTCGGCGTCGATATCGCGGCACTACCTGATCGATCACGGCGCATTGAACCGCGTGTTCCTGGTTCCGCGCCACGACTAGACTGCGAGGTTTCATGGCTCTTGTTCGAGATCCAGTTCTCACGCCAGTGTCGATCGAGCGCCTGCGGCCGACGCAAATAACGGTCGGCATGCGCGAAGTCAAGGACAAGCGCCGCGGCCTCCGAAAGCGACCGACCCGGAAAATCGGACGATTTCTCGGCGACCACATGATTCCGGTGATCCTCGGCCCGAACGATCGCCACTACATCATCGATCATCACCATCTGGCGCTGGCGTTGCTCGGCGAAGGGATCGAGCAGGTGCTGGTGACCGTGATTGCCGATTTGAGTATGCTCGGGCCGGAGCAGTTCTGGATCGTGCTCGATCATCACAGCTGGGTGCATCCGTACGACGACGATGGCCGTCGGGTAAATTTTTCCAGGATTCCGAAGCGGGTTGACCAGTTGAAAGACGATCCGTTTCGCAGCCTCGCCGGAGAGCTTCGGCGCGCGGGCGGCTTCGCCAAGGACACCACGCCGTTCAGCGAGTTCCTGTGGGCGGACTTCCTGCGGCGGCGTCTCGACCGGCGGAAGGTGAAGGAACACTTCGCAGCGGCCGTACGGCAGGCGATGAAGTTGGCAAAAAGCCAGGACGCTCACTACCTTCCCGGGTGGTGTGGACCCTCGGACGACCAACGCCGGTAACGCCGCACCCGCGCATGGAGCAGGGTATCCTTGAGAGGTTCGAAGGGTTCGAAGGGTTCGAAGGGTTCGAGGGGTTCGAGGGGTTCGAGGGGTTCGAGGGGTTCGAGAGGTTCGAGAGGTTCGAGAGGTTCGGGACGTTCGACCTCACATCGTGACCGGAGGGTGTGCCGTGAATGGATGGTCCGTCGTCGTCCTCGGATTGAGTCTCTGCGCCGCGGTACCGGCTGCCGCGCAGCCGCCTCGAAGTCTCGGGGCGCCCGAGACATTCAGTGGCAGTGCGCGCGCTGAAAATGCCGCGGGCGTGGCGGTGTCGGCGCCCATCGTGATTCACCTCGATCGATACACGCCCGACTTCGACCGGGACGCTGTCCTGGAGGGACTCCGGGTCGGCGGATATCCAGGGTTCATCCCCGCTCTACGAAAGGCGCCGAACGTCGGCTACGTCCAGATCGGCAGTCGCAAGTTCATCATCCGGTGGGCGCGCGAAACCCCGTCCGATACCGGCCGCACGATCGTCTTCGTGACCGAGAAGCCGGTGGCCTTCCTCAAGGCCGCCGACGACAACAAGTCGCGCGCCGGCTACCTGGTCGCCCTGATCCGATTGACCGTCGATGCGCACGGGGCCGGCGCGGGCACGATGGCGGCGGCGGCCCGGGTGAAATCAGGTGGTGAGACCGGCGTGCAGGTTGACGATTTTGCCGCCGACACACCGGTGGTGCTGTCGGCCGTCACACGCAAGTAGCCGAGCACCAATCAGAAGAGGACTGAGGACAAGACATGAAGCTGCAACAATCACTTACCTTCGCGTTGCTGATGCCACTCGTCCTGATCCTGACGGGCTGCGGTCCCGAATACAGGCAACCCAAGGGAGGCCCGCCGGACACCGGTGCCGGTACAGTCAACCAGGCGCGGACCTACCTTGAAGGGCGTTGGACGCTCGAGTCGTTCGAGTTCTATCCCCCGGGCAAGCCGCCGGTCATGCTGAAAGGCCAGGGCACCCTCAGCTACGACGACTTCAGCAACCTCTCGATGGAGATTCGGACCGACGAGGCGACGTCCGATGTCCTGAGATCCGCCGGCATCGACGTCCAGGACGGCATCATTTCAACCAGCGGGCGCACCGCCGTTGACATGCAGAACCACACGCTCACCTACGTGTTGGAGGGTCAGCCCGCGGCGGGTACCGGTCCGCTCGCCACGAGCCGGAAGCGGTATTGGCAGGTTGACGGCAACCTGCTGACGTTGACGACCAAGGATGACGCCGGCAAGCCGACATCGGTCGGTAAGTGGCGGAAGACTTCGTAGGGACGGAAAACCTTGCGGCGCTATCGTCGCGGGCGTGGCGTGAGTCCGGCCTTCAGGATGACCGGCGCGGCGTCGGGCGATGTGAGGAAGCGAATCAATGCCTCGGCTGCCTCCGGCTCTTTCGCCGCCTTCGTCAATGCGGCCGCGTAGACTGTTACCAGCTGGAGTTCAGTCGGAATCGGCCCGACCAGAGTGATGCCGGAAACGTGCACCAGCTCGCTGATCTGCTGAAAGCCGATCTCCGCCTCGCCGCGCGCGACCACAGCAGCGACCGGTTCGCCGGACGGCGGACCGCGCACCTTCCGGCTCTTGCCCGCCACCTGATCAGCGACGCCCAGCTTTGCAAACAGCACGGTGGACAGATACGTACCGCTGCTGCTGTCCGAATACGCGATGGACGTCGCCGCGAGCAACGCGCGCTTGAACGTTGCGACGCTGCCGATGTCCGGCTTTGCCGCACCTGTTCGCACCACCATGCCAATCAAGGAGCCCGCGAGCTCGACCTTCGTCTCAGCGCGCACGAATCCGCGCCTGCCGAGTTCGTCGGCTGCCACGCCGTCGAGGATCACGACATCCGCGACCTCGCCTCGTGCCAGGCGCGTCGGAATGGACTCGGGGGAGTCTCCGATCGACGGGCCGCGGGTGGTGACCAGGCGGTGGCCCGTGGCACGTTCGAACGCCGGGCCCAGTTCGGAATAGGCTCCGAAGTAGCCGGCCGAGATCATGACGTGGATGTCGGCGGCCGATTCGACCTGCGCGAGCAGCCCGACGGCCACGCCAATCGTCAGCCAGGTTCGAAGGCGCATCACAGATCAATGGGTCGGATCGTCGTGATTCTTTCAGGCAGACGTGCTTCTACGTGAATAGATCCGGGCCGGGACGCCAGGCGCCGTCGGCAGTTCCGTAAGGGCTGGCGACCACGACCGTGTAGCCATCCGGATCGCGCATCCAGCACTCCCAGTGGTTGGGGCCGCCGTCGCCATCGAGAGGATTGCGATGGCGGGGCAGGACCATCTCGACGCCCATCTCGGCCGCGCGCTGCATCATCGCGTCGAAGTCATCCACCTCGAACCAGAGCAGCACGCCGTTGCCGTAGGGCCGGTCGGCGCGATCGGCGATCGGACCGTGATGATGCGCGGCGTCAAAGCTGTGTAACTGCAGGATGAGGCTGCCATCCTTCACCAGTTGCTCGTAGTGCTTGCCACCGTGAATCCCGCGACAGTTCAACAGCCGCTGGTACCACCGGCTGCTTGCTTCGACGTCCGTGACGCAGATGAGAGGTTGCGTTTGCATGATGCCCCTACTGGCGTTGTGACCACGTCGGCCCGAACCGATCCGGCACATCGAGGGCTGTGAAGATGCCCATTGGTTCGACTGACTCAATCAGCGCCGTCCGCTGTGCCTCGAACTCGGCCACCGCGGTCGAGCGGACGCCGCGGGCCGGTTCCGAGACCAGCATCTCGCTCCAGTATTCGATGACGATGTATCGCGAGGTCTGATTCTGGTCGTTGAGGAACGAGCTGCCAAGATACGAGCGCGTGTGCCGGTTCATCGCCGTCCACGCCCCGTCGGCGCCGTACAAGTGCTCGAACTCGGTTTCTCGCCCAGGCTTGACCTCGAATTGCCACATGATTGCGATCATCGAAACCTCTGGATATGTAGGCAGAGTGTATCGCGACTGACGAATCTCTTGAACTGAACCGTTGCCGGTGGTAAATGGTTGCAAACAAACAGGAGTGACCATGGCTGAAGCGAAAACAAAACCCACCGGTGAGAGCGTGACCGACTTCATCAAGCGCCTCGACGGCGACGAACGGCGCAAGGACTGCGCGGCGCTGGTGCGCCTGATGAAGCAGGTCTCGGGTGCTCCGGCGAAGATGTATGGCCCGAGCATCATCGGCTTCGGCAGCCAGACGATCCAGTACGCGAACGGGAAAACCGGCGCGTGGCCGATTGTCGCGTTCTCGCCCCGCAAGCAGGATTTGACGCTTTACGTCGCGGCGTCGAAGGCGCCGAAGGCGCTGCTGGGCAAGCTCGGAAAGCACAAGGTGTCGGGGGGTTGCCTCCACATCAAGCGTCTCAGCGACGTCGATCTGGACGTGCTGACGACGGTGGTGTCGGCGTCGGTCAAGAAGAGACGCGAGCCCTGAGGCTAAAAGCGCACGACCGGGCCGATGCTGAACTCGAACTGTTGGGCCAGCGGTCCACTCAAGACGACGAGGCAACCGCCGCCGACCGTGCCGCAGGCAAAGGCGCTGACTTCCGGATCGATCAGGATCGGCAGCCACTGCGCCTCGGCGCGGATCGCGAACCTGGAGCCCAGGAACTGTTTCAACCCGGCGCCGAAGCCGAACGAGAAGCGAGTGAAGCCGTCGTGTGGGCCCGCTATGTGGGTGGCACCGACGCTGCCAGTCAAAAACGATCGGAGGCCTTTGACTTCGGGAATGACGAATTCTCGCGTGAAGTCCGCGTGAAACTGGTTCAACGTGACGTCAACGACCGACGCACCCAGAGATCCTGAAGGCGCGCCGAACCCCAGCGTCGACGTGGATCGTGTCCATCGGAATTCGATCAGCGAGAACTCGTCGAAGCGGACACCGGCAGAGACGCCGTAACTGGTGGCGTCGTTCCACGTGGCGGGAATCTGGAGGGTCTGGTCCGCGAGGACGTCGAAGGTGCCTCCCAGCCTGGCGCCGACGAACGGCGTGACCTCGAACGATTCAATCTCAACGTACTGTGCGTGCGCAGGCGTCGCGAGCGCGAGCAGGACGAGTAACGCGTAAGGCGTCAGCCAGAGACGCGGTCCTCTCGACCGCAGGCCATTGCGGAATCCAAACATCACGTTCGGTAGCGTAGACGACGAGACGCGCCGGCCACGTTCGTATGTGCGCTGACACTTCTGTCGCTCGAAACACGCCGCCAATTTCTTTCGCGCTCCTAACTCACAGGTAAACCTGGGCATTCATGGGTGCCCTTGTGGCATCCCGCGTGCCATACCGGGAGCGGGTGCCGCGGGGCGCGCCGTGTAGATGCGTCGCCGTGGTTCGGATGTCTCGTCGTGCGAGCCGTTGACGGCCGGCGATCGGGCCTTGGTTGCAAGCCCACAGGAGTCGAATGTGTCAGGAGACCGAACCGAACTCCGCGCACAGACGCGGCAATTGCTCGACGGACCGCTGAAACACGTCAGGGTCGCGGCGCTCGCGGCCGTTCTTCTTCCGCTCGCCTCAGTGGCGGCGACTCCGGCGGCGGTGCAGGACCAGTGCGCATCGGGCGGCGTATGCGGGACTGTCTTCAACGACCTTAATAACAACGGTGTGCAAGATGTCGGCGAGCCGGGCATCGAGAACGGCGCGGTGTTCGTGTGCCAGCTGTGTGACAACACAGATACGATTCAATCCGCGACAGGCCCCGACGGCTTTTATGCCGTCTTCGTTCCCGGCGGTTCAACGACAGTATTGGTCTCGATACCCGCGGGGACGCAGCCTTCGCCTCCACACGTCGGAGACACCAATGAATTCAGCGTGGTATCCGGCCTGCCAGCGGACGGGACCGCCACCGACTTCGGATTCTCGACTCAGACGCCTCCTCTGGCCTGCACGATTCCGGCTGCGAGCGAGGTCATCAGTCAGACCTCCTGGAACAAGTTCAATGTCCCGTCCGGCACGGCGCCGGTCGCCTGGGTGCACGCGCAATTCAAGCCGACCGGCGTCTCGGCCGCCCCAGGTTCAACCGTGCAGTTCACCGACGTCTCGTTCGTGTTGAACGGCATCAAGTATCCGATGCCGGATAGCGTCGTGAATTTCGACCCCAACGCGCCCGCCACCAGTACCACGACATTCTCGGGCACGCCTGGTACCACGTCGGCACTGTGGACGACGACCATCAACCCCAACTTCATCAGCGACGAGAACTTCATCGTGGGCGCTGCGATTCCAGTCGGCCCGGCGATCGCGGGAGGCGGGCAGGCGACGATTCGCTTCACGACGCAGACCGACGACACCGGCCTGGCGTTCTCGTGGCAGTGGAGCGCCGCCGTCTACACCTACTGGCCGTCGGATTGGAATCAGGCGTTGATCCAGCCGTACCACGGCAACGGCCTGCACGCCGACACGCCGGTCAACACTCAGGTTCAGAAATCGCTGATTCAGGGTCCGAGGGGTGGGGGCGGTTCGAATTTTACCGGGTCGTGGAGCGCAACAGGCCACGGCGGCTGTCCCAAGTCCCGAGTCGTTCAGGGATAAGTGGACGGCAGCAATCAGTGCGATGATGGCAGCCTGGCTGGGTTCATAGACCGTTCTGAATTGGCGCCCCAGTGAGACGCCTGCTGATGGTGACGGCAGCGATCGAGCTTGGGGCAGGCGTGGCGTTGATGATCGCGCCATCGCTCGTCGCGACGCTGCTCGTCGGCGCGCCACTGCCCTCAGACGTCGGTGAGAGCGTGGCCCGAGTCTGCGCATCGGCGTTGCTCGCGCTGGGCGTTGCCTGCGGATTGGCGTGCGGCGATGCGCGAAGCCGTGTCGACGTATGCCGTGGTCGTCGCGATGCTCGTCTACAACATCGGCGCGGTCGTCGTGCTCGGCTTTGCTGGCGTGCGCGTGAGACCGGTTGGCGTTGCCCTGTGGCCTGCCGTTACGCTTCACGCCTTTATGGGTGCCTGGTGTGCGGCTCAACTGGCCAATGCCGGATCCAGCGTCTGGCGGCGGGCGCCGCCGCTTGCGTGATCCGACGGTGATCGTCAGCTAGTTCGTGGATCCCGCGACATCCAGGTTGATCGCGACCGGTTCTGCGCCGCCGAGCAACCACGCACCGCATCCGTCTGCGCGCGCGATCCGGCGCGCGGCTTCGAGAGCTCCTTCGACCGTCCGCTCGATCACAAGTACGTTTTCCAGGCGGAACACCGCCCAGATCCGGCTCGTCCCATCCTGATGTTGTACGTGTGCGACCGTGAGATCCCGGTCTCCCGGCAGAAGCACAGCCGCATTTGCTGGCCGCATCGTCGTCCTCGCAGCTGAACAGACGATGAAGATCCACGCCGCGAACGCGGCGCTCAACTTGAGGGCCAACCGATCGGCGGGTTTTCGAATCTAGCAGTGCCGACCACAAACGGTCTGTGTGGATTCTTACACTGCGAAGGGCATCGACGCGGCTTTCATGGCGCTGTCCAACGCACCACGGCACCCGACACGCGGCAAGAAACGCTGACGACGGGCGACAGGCGCCAGTCCGCGTCCTTTACCTTCGTCAGCGCACAGACGGAGGGCACGCCGGAAGTCTTCAAGGCGCTCGCCGTCAACGTGACCAACTGAATTTGCTTCGCTTCTCGAGACGCTGAGAGGCGAGGGAACGAAGGGCGTCCCCACGCCGCATTTATGAAAAGAACTGGAACAGTCGAAGCCTCGATTACCCGCTCCAGGTGATTGAGATGACATTCCGAACTGACAGGGCAGGCGACGGCACCATCGCGCGGCCCGGCTGAGTATCGGTCGTGAGGGGAACCAGTTCACGGTAGAGAACCATGAGAGCGCCAAAACGGTTCTGAAGTCAGTCACGGGGCGATCTCATCGGTTCTTTCCTTCGCGGTTCGCCCGCGCGCTTTGCCGTTTTCGAGGAAGTGAACGACGAAGTAACTCGAAACCCCATCGAATTTAGGCCGATCCTTTGCAACGCCGTTGATTGCCGTCGATTGCCGTTTGTTTTTCGCGCCGCTCACATTCATAGTCGCGAGTGAGGGTTCCAATCACCGGTTTCGACAAGCGGACGGTATGCAGCGAGGAGAACTCGCAAAATGGTCACGCTGAGTTGGTGGTGAAAGGTGTGGCGAAGAGAGGGCTATGGACTTCATCGAACGGTTCTTCGGTGCTTCGCCGGACGGCGGAAACGGTTCCGTTGAAATGCTTCTGCTGCTTCTTCCAATGGCTCTCGGTGTACTGATGGCCCTGGCAAGGTCGCGCAGGCATGGACCAACGTGAGGCGCGCATCTATTCCCAGTGCTTGAGCGCAGCATACATGGCGTCATACATGAATGCTGACCGCTCGATGATTTCATAATCGTCGAGCGCCACGAGCGGAAACGCTCCAGAGATGAGCCGGAGGCCAGCGGCTTCTGGCACCGCTGCTGAGGTTTGTGCGTCCGCGTCTCGAACGATGATCCGCATACGCATCAACGCTGCGTCATTCTGGCAATGCTCCTCCACGAGCGCCTCGAATGGCGTTCGACCATTGCCATCACGCGCGGGATAGCGCGAGCCGGGTGCATGGAAACCTATGCCGTCGAGGCGCTGAGCCTCCGTTGCCACTTCGCCAGGGTTGACGAACACGAACACGGCGTGTGTGTCGATGAAGCGGCGGATCAGCCAAGCCGTCGCCGCCCGATTGATCTTGATTTTTCGACTTGTAACCCAGTGCATGTCTCCATTCTCAATCTTCCGACACGGGCTGTCACGCGGAACGGTGCACCTTTTCCCGGACAGGCGATGAGCTGCTGATGCACTAAATGTCGATTGCGCGCGCCGGTCGTCCGCGCGTCACTCGACAGATTTCGAGGAGGATCACCGATGCCGACATTTGTCCGGCCGCAGGCCGTGGGCTTTGCGGGCGAAGTACAGGCGATCACGATCGACGCGTTCAACGACAGCGAGATCCTCACCGCGGTGAAGAACGGCTCCGGAAATCTCGAACTGATCGCGTGGCGATGCGCGCCCGCCGACATCGAGGTCACCCGCGTGTCCGACAGCGGCTCGCAGGCCGGATCAATCGGCGAAGTCGCGCTTTCAGTGATCGGACGCACGGCGATCACAGCGGTGCGCAACGGCAGCGGCAATCTGCTCGTGATTGTGTGGGATGTTCCCGTGGGGCTGGGTTCGATCACGCGCACCTGGGACAGCGGAACAACCGCCGGCGAGGCGAGCCGCATCGCGATGGCGCTGCTCCCAACCAATATCATTGTCACCGCCGTGCGCAACGGCAGCGGCAATCTGGAGCTGATCTCGTGGCGTCTGGAACCAAACGGGACACTCTCGCGGCTTGGCGACAGCGGGTCCCAGGCGGGCTCGGTGAGCCGCGTCGCGGTAGCTGCCATTGACGATAGCAACGTCGTCACCGCAGTCCGCAACGGCAGCGGCAATCTCGAGTTGATCGGCTGGAGTGTGGCTCCGAACGGCACCATCACGCGCTGGGGCGACAGCGGATCGCAGGCCGGATCGGTGAGCGAAATTTCCATTATCGCGATGGCCGGTCCCGGTCCGACGAACGACGTGATGACGACGGTCCGCGACGGCTCGGGAAATCTGCTGATCATTTCCTGGAGGCCGGATCCGTCGTCGGGCTCCGTCGAGCGGCTGCCCGACGGTGGCGCGGGAGCGGCGAGCCGTGTCAGTTCCTGCGTGACGGTCACCGATGCGGGTCCGAACTACATCGCCGCGATGCGCAACGGCTCGGACCATCCTGAATTGATTGCGTTCGACGTCGTCGGTGCAGGCGCTAGCAGCGGATTCGTGCGCACCGGCGACTATTCTGGCGGTGGTGAAGTGAGCGCGACGGCAATGACCGATCTGGGCGCTGGCCGTGTCGCGCATGCCATGAGCGTGTCCGACAGCGGGCATCCGGACAACGCGCTCGCCGTGACCGTGTTTCGCGTGTCCGCTGTCGAGCCGACATTCATCCTGCCGCGCGCCGAAGGCACGGCCGGCGAGATCGGCGCCGTCGCGGTGCAAGCGTTCAACGATACGGAAATTCTTTCGGCGGTACGGAATGGGTCGGGGAATCTCGAACTGATCGGCTGGCTCTCGCCTCCCACGAAAACCGTCGTTGTCAGGATGTCTGACAGCGGATCGCAGGCAGGCGCGATCGCTGAGGTCGCGCTGGCGCTCATTGACCGAACAGCGATTTCCGCGGTCCGCAGCGGCAGCAACAAGCTGCTGATGATCCTGTGGGACGTCGCCGCGGGTATGGGCGCCATCACGCGGATCTGGGATAGCGGCACTTCCGCCGGAGAAGCGAGCAACATCGCGATGGCGGTGGTCGGGGCGAACATCGTGATGACCGCGGTGCGCAATGGCAGCGGAAATCTGGAACTGATCTCGTGGCAATTCGAGACCGACGGCACACTTTCGCGATTGCACGATAGCGGATCCCAGGCGGGTGCGGTCAGCTGGGTGACCATCACGGCCATCGATTCCTCGAACGTAGTCACGGCCGTGCGTAACGGCAGCGGCAATCTCGAAGTGATTGGCTGGGGCGTCGCGTCCAACGGCACCATATTGCGGTGGGCCGACAGCGGATCCCAGGCCGGCGCCGTCACCGAGATCGCGCTGACGACGATTCCGGGAGCAAATCCGACCAGCGACATCCTGACGAGCGTGGTCGACGGCGCGGGAAATCTGAAGCTGATCGCCTGGCGTCCATCGCCGTCCGCTCACACCATCGAGCGCCTGTTCGATCGTGAAGCCGACGCCGCGAGCGTGCTGGCTGTCTGTTCGACGAAGACCGCATCGGGTGCGAAACTCATCACATCGATGCGGACGGGCTCGGGCACACTCAAGCTCACGGCCGATGGCGTCGTCTCCGATGATCTCGGAAGTGCCTTCGTCGATTGCGGCGATTTTTCGCTACCGCCAAATAACGACGTCACCGCCACCACGCTCGCGCCGCTCGGCACGGAACGGATCATCAGCGCGATCCGGATTTCGAAAAAGTGCGTGAGTCCGTCGAATCAGCTGTCCGTCACCGTGTACGACGTCTTCGATCCGCCATCGCCCGTACCGGCCGATATCCTGGAGATCGCCTTCCAGAATCCGACGCTGCCTTCCGAGAACGATTCGACCTGGGCCGAGAGCGGCGGCAACGAGTTCCCCCTCAGCGCGGATATCGAATGGATCCAGGCGCTCGACCATTCACAGGACTACGAAAAAAAGAACATGGTCGGATGTACAGGTTGGGCCGTTGCGCCGGAGTATTCGGGCGCGGACGCTCCATTCGATCATCCGTTCGGGTTCGATTGGGAGTTTCAAGTCGCGCTCGATGACGACAAGAACGGATACCAGGCGCTGCTCAGTCCCGCAAACATCAACCCGCAGGAATCCGGCATCGGCCAGCTGCTCGCGCATCAGCAGGGACTGCCGATGCGGCGCGGGCTGCTGGGGATCGAGTGGGACGGCAACCTAATTCCGCAGAGTTTTAAGGCCCGCGTGCGGCATGGCGATCGCGTGGCGGCGTTCGGGCGCTGGATCCTGGATACTGGACACAACTTCGTCAAGTTCTGGCGAACCGAAATCCATCCGCCCTTGCTGCTGGTGAGTGCGGGCGTGGAAAAACATCTGCGCGCGCCGGAGTCGACACGGGCGCTGTTCATGTCGCGGCCGTATCTGTCCGGGCAGCACTACGCCGTCAATCCGGCCAACGTGTATCTGGACTCGGTCGACGACGACGGACCATTTCTCTCGCATCTTGTGAACGAACTGGTCAACGTGATCACGCTCGGTTCCCGGATGGTCGAGGCGCATCCCAAGATCAAATCCGCGCCGTTTGAAGGCTCCTATGAATTCACGGTCAAGGTGCGTCCGCCGTCGAAACCGCGCGGTGCGTATCGATTGGCCGTGTCCTTCCAGTTCACCATCCGCGACGGATGCTCTGTCGCGGTATCGGCCGCGGACAACGAAACGGTCGAAATCATCGTCACGCTCGAGTCGGGCAAGTTTACTCCGCCGAAACTCCTCCCACGCCGGAGCTGCGTGTATTCCAAGGATGAGCTCAACGCGCTGTCGCCCGGGACCGGCACGGATATTCTGGCGATCGATATCGTCGCGCCGCTGGTCGGCGCGCTGCTGCCCTTCGGCGGTCTGTGGCTCGCAGCTTACATCGAGTACATCCTGCAGCGCGGCTTCAAGGTCGACGCCTACGATGCGATTCCGGAAGTCGACGTTCTCGACTCGTCGCATGCGGTCTTCAATGCGCTGCCTGAGAACATCCCTTCCGGCGCCGGGATTGTGGTCGACAACACGCAGCCGTATCCGATCTTTGGCTGGCTCGACGCAACATGGATCCCGTTGACCACGATTCCGGTCCGAGGGACAACGATCTCATCCCAGCCTCTGATTTCGACGACCGCCCGGAAGCGGCCGACAAAGAAGAAGGCGCTCCGGAAATAGAAAGGAGGCGAGTGAGTGAGTGGGCGTCGCCTGTTTCGTCTGTGTTTTCCGCTTTCTCTACTGGAGGTATCGAGATGAGCCCGCAAGACATTCTCACCATGAGCCAAGTCGTTCGGAAACCGGGCAATGGGAGGGCAGACATCGTCACCAACGACGTAGTGATTCGGCCAGGCACACACTCGTTCGCCAGCCAAAACGCGCTCAGCGCTTACCTCGTCGAGACGTTTGGCGCAAGCGCGCAGGGTGAAGGCGTCCGTGGCTCATGTTCCCGTAAAGGGAGCTATGTGCGTCGGTCCGCCGATGGCACCCCCGCGATCACCTTTGGCAATCCAGTCCTGGACGCGATAGCCGCAGCCAACGGGTCGCTTGTCATTGGCGGCCGGACAATCGATCTGACGCCCTTGCGTGCGGGGGCCAATAGGTTGGCGGGCGGGAGCGGGCCTGGCGCTGGGCCCGTAGCTTTCGACATGCCGGCCTTGCAATTCAGGGGCATCGTCAACGACGCTGAGCAGTGGTCCTTGGACGACAACTCGTACGTGGAATACCGGATTGGGAACGGAAGGCTCGGGTTTCAAGCGTGGAGACACGGCCCCTCGGTCGCCGATCTGGGCTTTTGGGAAATGGGCGTCGGGATCTCGGTGTGGAACAGCTACTCCAATTATGAGGCCGCCTTCATCGAAGCCATCGAATACATGAGCGTCAATGCGCCGTGCCAACAGTTTCCGGCCGGCGGTGCCGGCCAGAATACCGATTACAACGACCACCATGTAGACCTGACGGACTATGGACTCCTTGCGCAGCAGCCCGAACGGGTTGCGGGTGTCTGCATGGCGCGGTGGCATCATCGGCAGTTCCGCGATGTGGTCACGGCCGGCAGTGGATGCCCGGGCTACACGACCGCTTTCTCGACGCTCACGTTTCCAGCCGACTGGGCTCCTATTTCCACCGAGGTCAGTTTGAATGGCGATTGGACCGACGGGAGTTCCCGGAATGCTGTCATTTCCGTGTCACGTCGGTCTCTCTCGATTGACATGTCGGCCTTCGGCAGACCCGCTGCGAGCGGGACGGTTGATGCCTACTCTGAAATCACAGCGAACTTTCCGGATGATAAAAGCTACAAAGGTCAACTCGTAGGCAACACCATTCAATGGTCAAACGGATCGCAATGGCAGAAGGTTATCAACACCGCATTCGATCTGAATGGCAGTTGGACCGACGGCAGCCCATGGGTTGCGGTCATATTCGCAGGGCCGGTGTCGCTCACCGTTGACATGTCGGATTTCGAGCGGCCCAGTGCGAACGGGAAGATCATTGATACCTCCACCATCACGGTGACCTTTCCTGACGATCATGCGTATACCGGCACTCTGGTAGGCCCGAAAACCATTCGTTGGTCCAACGGTTCGACGTGGACTAAAAAGGGGGTGTGAGCTAGAGGCGGCACAAGAGACGTGGAATCATGGCGCTCGGCGCGAGCTGTGTGCTCGCGCCTGGCGCCACTCGCATCGATCCGATGGTTGCACCTCGCTGCGGAGTGAGCGGCTACTTCACCCGCTGGAACTTGTTGGCGATCACGTACTCCGCCACGGACTTGCCCAGCTCTGTCCCGTCGTCGCAGGCCTTCCGGAAATGAATGCCCGCGAAGACGCGGGCATTTTTCACCTCGTCCAGTGCCTGCGACACGCTCCGGTACGTGCGTGTGACGCCGAGCATCACATCGGTCGTGATCTCGAAGTGAACGCGGTCGCGGAATTCGTGCATCAGCACGCCGGCGGCAGCACCGCTCACACAGGAGTGTCCCGAGGGATACTCAGGATGTCCGGGGGTTGCGAAGAGCGGCTTCCACGCCGGATCGGCCGTCGTTGCGTCGTTGCCGTCGGTCGCGGCCTCTCGAATGGCAGTGATGGGGCGCCAGGCCGTGAACGTGTATTTCGCGTCCCAGCAGCCGATCGCAGCGTCCGCCATGGACACATCCAGCGTGGCGAGTACGCGGGCGTTTTCGAGCAGGCCATCGCGACGGTGCCCTCGGTCGAATGAGTCGCGCCCATCGTCATGCGCGTCGTCATGTCCGTCGTCTTCACGTGGGACCAGCAACTCGAGCGCGACATGGTTCCAGATGTACGAGGCCGTGCTCGTGTTCCAGAGCCATGAATACTGCGTTTCATCGGGCGTCCGGGTCGTGCTGGTCTGACTGCCCTTGGATTTCGTTTCGTTGAAATCGGCGGCGTACGCCGGAGAGCCGAGCGCATTCGGCCCGGCAGGGCGGAACTGTGACTGCGACTGGATCGCCCACGGCGTCTGCGACGAGAACTGGGGGAATCCCACGCCGTTCGTCGAGGTTCCGGGATACGGGTCGTTCGGCGTCGGCCGCCACTGTCCCACCGTGGCGCTGCCGGCGAATGTCGGCGGGTTCGTGTTGAAACCGTCCGTCATGCGCCATGCCCAGATCTGATCGGCGACGGTCTGTCCCCAGGCAATGCCGGCGACGATGGCAGCTTGACTGTCCTCGTACCCGATGTCGACCAGCGCTGCCGTTCGTCGCGCGTCCAGCGTCGCCTGTTGGTTCGGCGTGAACGTGCCACCCGCCCCGTAAAGCTTCGACAGGATGACGTAGGCCGCTTGTGCGATCGCCGCGCGCCGGGACGTCCCGGCAGAGGCGGCGGGCGCAACGTGGATCGGCGTATAACGCCCGTCGATGCCATTGATGGCGTCGAAGACGGCCGCTTGCACGAGCGCCGCCGTACGAGTCATGTTCAGCGGCGAAGTGCTTGCGACGAGGCCTACACGCAGCATCATGCGATTCCAATCCGTCACTTCATCCGCCAGCGCCGCCGCCGCAGCGAGAACGAGTACCAGGGTCCCGAATCCGCACCGAAGTGCTTTGGTCATGAAACCTCCATGTAGCGACCGGATCCCGAAGGCACGACAGGAAGGCGCCACCATAGCCGGAAGAGAGTTGAATTGGCAAGACGAATTGCTTATGAATTGTTGTATGCGGCGGCAATGGTCGAGTCCGGGCTCGCATTATGGCAATCTCCCGCGCTATGCGCGGCACGAAGGGGAGACAAGCTCGAGTGGCGACGTTGTGCCAGATGCCTCGGTCGCCCAGGACGTCCCCGTGCGTCAGTCGTCCGCAGAGGCGCCGGACCAGGAGAGCGTGGACGTCGTAACTGGCGGGAGCGCAAGGGCTACCAGGCCGGCAATCGTCGCAAGTACAACGGCCCCCCACAGCGAGGCGGCGACGCCAGAGAATTGATACAGCACGCCAGACAGGAGCGTGCCCAGCAGTCGCCCCGACGCATTGGCCATGTAATAGAAGCCCACGCTGAGCGATACGCGGTCTGATTCGGAATAGGCGAGCACGAGATACGAATGCACCGCGGAATTCAGAGCGAATGCAATCCCAAAGAGAATCAAGCCGCCGAGCATGGTCAGTGCAGGCGGCGTACCGGTACGAAGTCCAAGCGGAATGAGCGCGGTGACGGCTGCCAGACCGAGCGCCAGGCTGCTCGCAGTCGCCGGGCCAGGGGCTCGTCCACCCGCGACTTTGGCGAGCAGCAGCGGCGCGATACTCTGCACGGCTCCGTACGCGATCACCCACGCGGCCATGAAGCCGCCGACCTGCGTGAACGACCAGCCCAGCACACTGGCCAGAAAGATCGGCACGCTGACGACGAACCAGACGTCACGCGCGGCGAAGAGGGCGAAGCGCGCGAGCGACAGTCGATTGATCCCCGTTGAATTCGAGAGGATGCCCGAAAACGCGGCCTTCTTCTTCGCCTGGCCGATCGCCGCCGGCAAAAAGGTCAGGACACCAAGCAGAACCACGAGCACACCGCCGGCCATGGCGAGCAGTGCGCCCCGGAACCCGAGCGCTGACAGCAGTACGCCCCCCACAAAGAATCCGGCCCCTTTGAGTGCATTCTTCGATCCGGTGAGAATGGCGACCCATTTGAACAGGCCTGACTCGTCACCTTTTGGTACCAGGACTTTCACTGCGCTCTTTGCGCTCATTTTCGTGAGGTCTTTGGCGATACCCGATAGGGCCTGGCATCCCATCACATAGGCGACCGACATCGCCATGCTCCAGCCGCGATTGAGCCACGCCAGCAGCCCCAGTGCGATCACCTGGAGCACGAGCCCCAACACCAGCGTGAAGCGTAGACCGGTAATGGATGCGACCCAACCGCCGACCAAGTTGGTCACGATGCCGAAAAATTCGTAGAGCAGAAAAAGAAACGCGAGTTGCACAGGCGTGTAACCGAGCTGATTGAAATGCAGCAGCACCAGCATGCGCAAGGCACCGTCGGTGAGCGTGAACGCCCAGTACGCGGCGGTGACGATGGCGTAGTTACGGATGCTGATCGAGGGCGCTGTCACAGCGAGGCGCCGATCTTCTCGGCGAGCTCAATCATGCGGTTGACGTAGCCGATTTCATTGTCATACCACGCCAGCACTTTGACGCACGTCTGATCGATGACCATCGTCGACAACGCGTCGATGATGGCCGACCGCGGATCGTCTTTGAAATCGACGGACACGAGCGGCCGCTCTTCGTAGCCGAGAATGCCGCGCAGCGTTGCTTCCGCCGCGGTCTTGAATGCCGCGTTCACTTCCTCGACGGTCGTTCGGCGCCGGACTTCGAACACGCAGTCGGTGAGCGACGCGTTGAGCAGCGGCACGCGGACTGCGAGGCCGGACAGCTTGCCGAGCAGCTCGGGGTAGATCAATCCGATCGCGGTTGCCGACCCGGTGCTGGTGGGGATCAGCGATAGACTGCTCGCCCGCGCTCGCCGCAGATCCTTGTGCGGGGCATCCACCACGACTTGAGTGTTCGTGATGTCGTGTACCGTCGTGATCACCCCGTGGACGATGCCGATGGCTTCGTGAATCACCTTCACGACGGGTGCCAGACAATTGGTCGTACAGGACGCAGCCGTGACCAGATGGTGTGCGCGCGGATCGTACAGATGATCGTTGACGCCGACGACGATGTTGAGAGCGCCTGTTTTGACCGGCGCCGCCACGATCACTTTGCGCACGCCCGCGACGAAATATGGCTCCAGTGTGTCGGTGGTTCTGAACTTTCCGCTGCATTCAAGCACCAGGTCAACATGGTGAGGCGACCACGGCACGTCTCCCGGCGCGGCGATGCTCGAGTAGGTGAGCGGCTGTCCGTCGATGATGAGCCGATCAGCGCGCGCCTCGACAGAGTGAGGCCAACGCCCGTGGACTGAATCGAAGGTCAGAAGATGTGCCGCCGTCTGAGGGTCAGCTGCGATTTCGTTGATATGGACGAACTCGACGTCGCGCCGGCCCCAACCCGCGCGTAGGGCAAGCCGCCCCATCCGGCCGAAGCCGTTAATCCCAATTCTGATCGCCATACTCGTCTCGTCACAGGAGTTTCCGCATGACCGTCGCGCTGGACGGACATGCGATGGTGAATTCGAGGGACGATTGCACCGACGCCGGTACATCGTGACGTTCGACACGCGCAAATCCGAACTGTGGGAAGTACTGGTCCGCGGTGGTCGTCAGCAGGAAGACGGCTGGCGCGCCAGCATCCCGGGCGACGCGCAGTGCCGCCTCGGTCAGTTCGCGGCCCAACCCGCGACCTTGTGCGTGCGGCGTCACCGCCACGGATCGCAGGAGGGCGCCGTCGGGATACATCTCGAGCGCAGCGCTGCCGACGACCTCCGCGCCGTCTCTCGCCACGACAATGCGAGCGGTCTGATCCAGGCCATCCAGCGGCAACTGTGAAGCGCGGAGGAGGGCGATGACCGACTCGAATTCGCCCTGACGGATCGGTGCGATGACCGTCTTCTTCGTCATCTCACGCGCCCGCGGTGACCGAGTCGGTTGGGTTGCAGCATGAAAGTCCTGACGCGTGGTCGGGCGCTGGCAGACAACATCCTGTTTTCTTCTGCAAACGTTCCGCGTCACGACGCACCGCGTCCATATGCGTCAGCCCGTGACGCACCGCGTCACTGATGGCCGCAACGACCGGATCCGACGGGGTGGCCAGGCGGTAGTGAATCCACAGTCCATCGCGTCGCGTCGTGACCAAGCCGGAGCGACGGAGGTACGCCAGGTGGCGCGACGCTTTCGGTTGCGGGATCTTGAGGCTCTCGTGAATGTGACAGACGCAGACCTCTCCCGTCAGCAGCAGCCCGAGGATGCGCAGCCGGGTGGCGTCCGCGAGCGCCTTGAACAGGGTCTCCATCTCATGTATTTGTTTCGCCATATATGTGCCTTGACAAATGTAGCACGTCTGGCCCAGACTTCATATATTCGTTTTGGCGCATTCACTGGAGAACATCGATGTCTGAGATTCAACAGGCGGTCCGTGAGAAGTATGGCGCGATAGCCAGCGCAGTCACCAAAGGCGCACCCCGGCAGGGCTGCTGCGGCCCGACCGCGTGCGGCTGCAGCGATCCGATCACCTCGAATCTGTACTCGGACGCGGAGACCGTCGAACTACCCGTCGAGGCGGTGTCCGCCTCGCTCGGCTGCGGCAATCCGACCGCGCTGATCGATCTGGAGCCGGGCGCGACGGTGCTCGATTTGGGATCAGGCGGTGGCATCGACGTCCTGCTGTCCGCGAAGCGCGTCGGGCCGACGGGCAAAGTCTATGGCCTCGACATGACCGATGAGATGTTGGCGCTCGCGCGGGAGAACCAGCGGAAGGCGGGCGTGACGAACGTTGAATTCCTGAAAGGCGCGATCGAAGCGATTCCGCTGCCCGATCAGAGTGTCGACGTCATCATCTCGAACTGCGTGATCAACCTCTCGTCAGACAAGGACGCGGTCCTGCGGGAAGCGTTTCGCGTCCTCAGGCCCGGCGGACGCTTTGCCGTGTCCGACGTCATCGTGCGCGGGGAAGTGCCGGCTGACGTGCGCCGCAGCATGGAACTGTGGGTGGGTTGCATCGCGGGCGCACTCGAGGAAACGGACTACGTCGCCAAACTGCGCCGAGTCGGGTTTGACGAGGTGGACGTGGAAGCCTGGCGCGTCTACCACGTCGATGACGCGCGCGCGTTCCTGACCGACGCCGGCGTCGATGTGGACCACCTGGCGCCAGTCGTCGACGGCCGCTTTGCCAGCGCGTTCATTCGGGCCCGTAAGCCGGCTGGTGCCGCTTGCTGTGGGCCGACGTGCTGCTCGGCGTCGTAGCGAGTGACCCGCGGTCAGGGTCTTTGTCGTATCGCGAGCCTCGCAGAGATGTGAGGGAGGCCACATGTGGAGATTCGGTGTCATTGCGTCGCTGATTGCGACCACACTTACCGCCTCCACGGGTTGCGGCACATCGGGCACCACCGCCACCCGCCTCGAGGCGGCGGGATCAACCTTCGCGTACCCCTGTACTCCAAATGGGCCGACGCGTTCGAGAAGGTTCATCCAGACGTGCAGGTGGACTACCAACCGCTCGGTAGCGGGGCCGGGATCAATCTGGTCACCGCCGGTCGCGTTGATTTCGGCGGTACGGACGGTCCGATGACGGATCAGCAGATGAAAGACTTCATCGACCAGCGCGGATCTGCGGTCCTTCACGTGCCGATGGCGCTGGGAGCCGACGTGCCGTCCTACAACCTCCCTGGTGTGACCGTCGCGCTCAAGTTCACGCCGCAAGCGCTTGCTGGCATCTTCCTGGGGACGATTACGCGGTGGAATGCCCTGGCGTTGACGACCGCGAACGCCGGTGTGCCGTTGCCGGACATGCCGATCACGGTCGTGCATCGATCGGATGGGAGTGGGACGACCTACGTCTGGGCCGACTATCTCGCGAAAGTCAGCGACGACTGGCGCCGCCGGGTCGGTCGTGCCACATCGGTCAATTGGCCGGTCGGCACCGGCGCGAACGGCAACCAAGGCGTCGCAGAGATGATTAAGGCGACACCCAACGCGATTGGATACATCGAACTGACGTATGCGATTCGCGAGAAGCTGCCCTACGGCGACGTCCAGAACGCGACGGGACGCTTCGTTAGAGCAGATTTTGCGAGCGTGACGGCTGCGGCGGCCGAATCGGCCGCCTCTATGCCGGCGGATTTTCGTGTTTCGATCACGAACCCGCCCGGTGAGGCCGTGTATCCCATCGCGACCTTCACTTGGGCGTTGGTGCCGACGAAGATCCCGGACCCGGCGAAACGACAGTCGCTGGTTGCGTTCCTCAATTGGGGTCTGACCGACGGACAAGCATTCGCGGAGGGCTTGTCGTATGCGCCCCTGCCGGATTCCGTTATCGAAAAAGCGAAGCCCCTTGTGGCTCAGATTCGATGACCAAAGACGTCGTTCGTGGGGTTGGTCCATCACATCTTTGTCGTCAGTGGCATTCCCGTACGCGGAGACCAAGCGGGCTGAAATGAAGGGCCTGTCGTCCGGCGCGGTTCGGTTTGTGCTCGGGATGACGCAAATGGCAGCGGCCACCGTCGCCGTCGTGCTTCTGTGGCAAACCGGCGTCAGCACGTGGACGCTGGTGTTTGTCGCGACGGCCTGTGTCCTCACAACGGTCAGCGTGCTGGTGTTCGGCGCGGGCCCACGGCTGTCGGACCGGCCGGGCGGCCGACGGGAGAGGTAGTGTTCGCCGTCGCCAAACGACGCATCGGGAATGCTGCGCTCGTGACCTGTCTGGTGGTTACAGTGGCCGCCTGTGACGATTCGGCGAAGGGGCTCGCACTTGGACTTGTGCGCCGGACGATTCCGACCGGCGACAGTATGCCGCCGCTACCGGAAGCCGCTCGGAACGGGCAGTCGATCTCGTACGTATGGGACATGGAGACGCCAATGGGTCCCAACGCCTACGCCGCCTGGCTCCGCGAGCATCTGACAGATTTTGACTTGGTCGACGACGCCATGCCACGGCTACGTTTTGCCAAGCTGGTCGGTGGTGACGCGTACCGGCTGTCCTTGACCCTTGTGAGCGGCACGGCGGGTAACACTTACGTCCACGGACAACTCATCGTGTCTCCAGACTGAGAGAAAACCCATGTCCGATCAACCACTTCGCGTTCTGTTTCTCTGCACCGCAAATGCGGCCCGGTCGCAAATGGCCGAAGCACTCTTGCGTCAACTCTCCAAGGGGCGCGCGGAGGTATTCAGCGCTGGCAGCGTGCCGGCGTCGGAGATCCATCCGCAGGCCCGTGTCGTGTTAGAGGAAAAGTTCAACATCGACACGTCGCGGATGCGCCCGAAATCGATGACGAGTCTCTTGGACGAGCGTTTTGACTACGTGATTACAGTGTGCGACAAGATCGCGGATCGATGTCCGGTCTTCCCCGGCGATCCCGAGCGCATTCATTGGAGCTTCGAGGATCCACTTTTACAACCGACTCCCGAAGCGCAACATCGCGCGTGTGAGCAGGTCGCCAACGGCCTCGCGGGACGACTGCGCATCTGGATGTCCCTGCCCGACGTCCGGCGCCGACTCGGTGGCGCCTCGCCGGCATGACTCGGAACCACCGGCGAGCCGCGCGCTAGGCGGCGGAGCAGTTGCTTTCGGCGACTGTCTCGCTCGAGCTACTGCCTTAACGCGACGAGCACCAGGGCCACCACACCCAGCCCTCCGATGAAACCGCCGGTCAGCCAGGCCAGGGAATACGGCAACGCTCCAAACTGCCGGCGCAAAGCCTGCAGCTGCAGGTGATGTTGCATTGACGCCAGCAGGAGGGAAGCGACTCCCACCACGATCATCGCTTCTGCAAACTGGCTCGGCCCGAGCCAACGCTTGACTCCGCCTTCTTCGCCCAAAGCGTTCTCGAACTGGAAGAACTTGTAGATCGTGAACCCGAATGAAATCAGCGATGCGGCCGTCCTGATCCAGGCCATCAGGGACCGCTCGGACGCAAGGCGAGTCCGTTCGACTGCGAGTAGAGTGTTCGTGTCATGAGTCACAATGAGCTCGCATTCTTGGATCGGGCGTTCGGCTGTGCGATGCGCATGGATGCGGCGAACACGGTGCGAATCAACGTTACTGGTCGCGGCTTTCGAGCCCCGCCTTTAGCTTGTCGATGACCTGATCCACGCCAAAGCTCGCCGCCTTCTGGCGAGGCGGATGATCCCTGAACGTCATCAGAAACTCGCCCACGATCTTCTGCGCAGGGATGCAGATGAACGCATGATCGAGCATCCAATCCCAGTATGTGTTCGAGGTGATGTCGGCTTGCTCGTACGGGTCCGTCCGTAAATTGAAGATCTTCGGCACGCGCAAGGTCACAAACGGTTCGGCCCAGATCTGGCATGTGCCGACGACGCGCTGCTCCATGAAGACCATCTTCCAGTTGTCGTAACGAAGGGCCACCAGGTCGCCATCGTCGTTGAAATAGAAAAATTCCTTGCGAGGACCCTTCTTCTCTTCTCCCGTGAACAACGGCAGCTGGTTGTACCCGTCCAGGCGGACCTTGAATTTCTTCTTGCCGGCCTCGTGACCCTTCAGCAGCTTGTCCTTGATCCCTGGTTCTCCTGCTGCGGCGAGCAGCGTCGGCAGCCAGTCCATGTGACTCACGACCTCGTTGCATATTGAGCCGGCGGGAAAGCGAACCCACGCGGGCCTCGGATGCATCAGTCGCGGAGGCACTCAGTTCACAAGGTCAAATGCTCCGTTGGTCAGGTCGTACATGGCTCCGACAATCCTGATGCTGCTTTTGTCCTCCAGCTCCTTCAAGACGGGACTGCGGCGGCGGATCTCGGCGACCGTCAGCACGACGTTGGTTCGCGCAACCGCGTCCACATAGCTCGCGTTTTTGCTCGATCGATCGCCATCAAACTTCGTCGCCGCGACCGCCGGCTTGATGCGCGCCAGCAGCCCCGTCAGGTTACCCAGCACGACGTCGTCGATCGCCCCTTTGACTGCGCCGCACGCAGTGTGGCCCAGCACCAGCACCAGTTTTGCGCCGGATGCGGCACAGCCGAACTCCATGCTGCCCAGCATGTCGTCGTTGACGATGTTTCCCGCAACGCGGCCGGTGAAAATGTCTCCGATGCCGGCGTCGAACACGATTTCAGCCGGCACCCGGGAATCCAGGCAGCCGAGCACAACGGCTGCCGGGAACTGTCCCGCCGCGCTCGATCGCTTCTCGGCCCGATAATCCCGGGGTGCCATTTTTCCCGTACGGAATCGCTCATTGCCCTTCTTCAGTTCCTCAATCACCTGCAGCGGTGTCATCCGGTCGCGTTCATCTCTGCTTAATGAACGACTCATGTCCGGGGCGAGCTGCATCGACCGCGCGTCAGCGCCAGCGCAGACAGCGCAGACGCCAAGAGCCGCCCCGATAAATCGACGACGGTCCACGGGGATGCAGTGGAGCGATTCCTCAGGAGTCTTGGTCACTCGCAACCTTTCACTCTCGGGCTAGCCGGGGTGACGACGGAGGAGAGTCTTGTGGGTAGTACGTCTCTGGCTGTTCTTCCGCGTTGAGGTGATGGACCGTCACGGAACGCGACCTCCGAAATGTCGGGTACGCCCACGACCTGTCGGAGTGAGCATCGCACCCGCACCATCACCCGCGCACCGGATTCACGCGACTTTGCCGGGTTTCAGTGCGATTCACTTCGGGCGACGACGGGATGGAGCGCAAGGCGCGTTCCACGAGGAAAAAACAACTTTACGAAACGCTTACCGGACTGCTTTCGCAGAACACGTCTGGGAGAAACTACTAGGACGACTTCGAGTCGTCCGGTGTCATTAGCGTTTTGGGCAGGCTCCAGATGCGGCAGCAGCGCTGGCACTGATACCACGTGACCGAACTCTCATCGGGGCGTAGGCGCGTCGGCTCAACCTGGTGGCTACTACAGTGCGGGCAAACGGTCTCCACAACATCAGAGTGCGACCAAATTATCGCCGCGTCTGTTCGGTGCCAACACTACCGGAGCCGAGGCCGTCGCGTACGGCGAGCGGCATCGACAGCACCTGATCGGACGTGGGCGGCGCGGTTCGATTCGTCTCAGTGGTCGGCGTTGGAATCCGTCCGGCTGAGTGTCGGCTTGCGCTCGGACGTCGCGAGCGCCGCAATCGCCGGCAGCCCTGCGCGGCCGTCGGCCATCAACCGCGTAATCGCGTTGCCCAGCTCCGCGACGTTGTAGGGCTTCGTCACGTACCCGTCGCAGCCCGCCGCGAGCGCCTTGACATCGTCCGCTCGCATCGCCTGCGCCGTCACCGCGATGATGATTGTGTCCTTCGTATGCGGGTTCAGCCGGAGCTGTTGCGTGGCTTCCCAGCCGGTTAGGCCGGGCATTTGCAGATCCATCAAGACCACCGTCGGGACGTTGGCGACGGCGAACGGCACGGCGGCGACGGCATTGGAGGCAGCGACGACCTCCATGCCGCGATAGCGGAGATAGATCGTCAACATTTCTCGGCCGTCGGGATCATCATCGACGATCAGGACGAAAGGCTTAGTGCTCATCCGTCCCTCGCGTAGATGGAAAAGTGCAGGGTGACGGCTAAGCCTACACCCGTTATGTTAGGAACAACACATAACAATTTATTCGGGCCTATTGAGGTCTCACGGGCACGAGTCCAAGCAATGATCCCGGCAGAGGCAACGATGGCCGGTGCCGCTCAATACACCCCGCTGCGTCGAGCGCGGTGCGCTCCACTCCATCTCCTTACGCTGTAAGGTTGCGGGCAGATGGACTCCGTCCTGTTTGCTAGAGTGCCGGCCGTGACTCCTCAAAAGGAGACGCTCGGCATCAGTCTGGGTCTGCTGGCGGTCATCGGGTTGAGCACCGCTATGACCGTCGGAGTCATGGTCTGGTATTTCGCCAGTCTCTGACGACGGCTACCTGGACGTCACGACGGCGTCTCATGACCGCTGGACGTCCGCAATCCTGGCGACGTGCGACAGCCGCCGCTGCCTGCTTCACGCCTTCGATGATGTTGCGCGACGCGCCGATGCTGTTCAACTTGTCGATTTCCGCCTGATACGCTGACGCGTCATCCGGTCCACCGGTCACGTGTTGCGCTTCGTGCGCTATGACACCGGCCAACGTCTGCGCCGCGTCAAGGTGATCCACGACTGTCCCAGACAGGACGGCGGCGCGTTCGAGCAGCTTGAGCCGAAGTTGGGGATGAAGCGCTGGCGCTGCAACGGCTGCACAAAAATCGTGACGTTGGAGAAGTAGGATTGCCGCCGTCGGTGCCTCTCATTCCCAGCAGGGCACCGACGGGCGGTCGCTGGGTGTTAGCCGTTCGTTGGTCGCCAGTAGTTGTTCGCGGCGGCGATGGTCTGAAACTCGATCGCGACGACTTGGCCGGCGGCGATCAGGCCCTCAGCAGACGTCGCGTACTGCGGTCGGCCGGCTTTCAGCACGTCGAGGTCAGGCTGAATATTGTGTATGGTGTGACGCGCGATCCGGAGGGCGAGCGCGCGACCCTCTTCTGCAGTAGCGGTGATCAATGTGCCACCAGGTATTAGGACCAATTCAGAGTCGGGAACTCGGTTCATCAATGCTCCTCAAGTGTGCGAGCGTCGGGATTGCCTTCAGCGCGCCTCGGCATTGTGTCACGCCAGAATGTAACGCTCCCGTCGTCGCCGCGATCGTTGCGGGTCTGTTCGCGATCCTGCGATGAAAGCCCGACCGGAGAAATGCAGAGGTCCCTTTTCGTGCGCTCAGTCTGGCTCTGACCAGCTACTGGGGCACTTTGACGACGCTTTCACGGCGGCACGTTTGGCAGCGCACGTTGATGGTGCCGAGGTCAGGCCCGACACCGAGGACGATGAGCTTGGTCGAATGGCAGTAGGGACATGTTGGCGGCACTACCTGCGAATAGTACTAGTTAGACGTGAATACACGATTAACAGACCTCTGCCCTTGGCAGCTATTTTCGCTTTCCATTCGTCAGTTGGCTAGACTGTTCGGCCGTGGCGCTTCGGACGTGTACGGTGAGCTTTGTCGACTACGGCCGCACCACGACACGTCGGCATTTCAGAACCGCAGCCGATGGTTTCTCGCAGTGGAGACCACAGGCGGACGGCGCGCACCTAACCGTCTAATCGGAAACAGTGATGACGCTCCGTCGGCCGCAGCGCGTGCAGACCGCGGTGATCGTGCGGAGGTCTGGCCCGATGGCGGTAGCTTTCAGGCTGTCGCACTTGCAGTGCGGACACAGCACGACGAGGGGCTGTTCAGCGAGTAGCGGCGTCGGCACTTTAGGCGCGGTCATCGCGGATGGACGTAGGCGACCGGCTCCCAGACGCCGCCTGTCGGATCCGAAGCCCGCAGCGGCAGGATGATGAACGTGTGCCGCGCCGGCGTGTCGGTGTCGTGGCGCACGACATGCTCCCAGACGATGTAGGAGGCGTTGGTCGTGTTCGCGTCTTGCTGCGCTCTCGCAATCGCTTCGGACTTCCCGGGGGGCAGTGATCGAAGTGGCTGTCGTCGCGTGTCGTGCCGGTCGTCGCTCGATGTCTTCTGTGCGTCGTTCGGATAGTCGAGGGTTGCGGTTGCAGTATTCACATCTTTCTCCTTGGCCGTCCGCCTCCGGCGGGACGCGCTTCTGCGTTGACGAAGTCGGCGCACACGCGTTGCCCGTCATGCCGCGTGAGCAAGGGCGTCGCTGTCGCGAAGGTCTTCGGGCCGTTCAAAGCGACGAGATGTATTGGACCATCGACCTGACGTAGGGCGGATGACGGGACGGGCCAATCGATTGACCTTCGCGGCCACGCGACGGATTGATGGCCACTGTTGGCCGCGCCTCAGACGCCTGTACGGGCGCTTACTGAAGCAACGCGACGGCGTTGTCCGTCGCGAATGTTCGCACCTTGTCGGCGGCGAGCATCGAGCGTTCGGCTACGACAACGTTGACGTGCTGCGGCCGAATGGCAAGCGTGCGTATGTCACGCGGGTCATTAACCCGGCGGAAGCGGCCGTGGTGCTCCGCATCTACCAGGAGTTCGATTCCGGTTACGGATTCAAAGCGGTGGCGAAGCGGCTCACGTTGTTGCCGGCGCTGAGGCGGTGCGGCGTCTGTGGTGGGTCGCTCATCGTGGAGACGAGCCCGCGCAAACGCGGACGCATTCGAGCGGCCATCGTTCCTGAAGTCCGGCGACCGCGCACTCGGGACAGAGAGCCTGACCGCCGAGGTCACGTTCGACGCGGACTACGGGCGGCTGTTGAGTCGTTTACGTTAAATGGTTGGCGTCCACAAGGGATTCCAACAATGGTGGAGTCACCTCTTCTGGGGTGGCGGCCCGAGTTTCTGGGGTGGCGGCCCGAGTTTTTCGAACACCCTGTGACACGCCAGGCGGTTTGGGTGGGTTCCCGCGTAGTTACGCAGAGGCGCGTGTCTTGGCGCCATCCGTCAGGAACGGCAGCGTGCCAACGGCCAGCGCGACCCCAGGAATGACGATGAAGATCAGCGCCGTGCGCAGCTGGAAGTTGATCTGGATGGCCTCCGGGCTCCGGCGATCTCCAAACATCGCTGCGACGACGACTGTGACGAAAATGGACACATGAAGCGCCAGCGGAAAGATTCCCGCGGCGAGGCGGGCCGCGATGCCGCCGCCCGCGCGGCGCGACAACGAGGCGCCGAGCGCTCCGAACGCCAGATACGACAGGAGCAGCCCGGCCGTCATCGGCATGGTCGCTCTCGGATCGAGCCAGAGCGAAGCCGGGAGCAACCGCGGGAGGCCGAGCATCATTGCGGCCGCGCAGCCCAACGCGGCCATTCCGGGCAGCCAGAGGGTTTTCCCATCGGGACTCATCGGACCTTCTTTCTGATCGGCGCGGCGGATGGCGTCCGCCAGGCGTGTCCAGTCGGGCACCTGCGCCAATGCGCGGGCGGCCGCATCTTCTTCTGTGCATCCGCGCCGGATGGCATCGGCATAGGCATCTTCCAGGTGCCCGGCCAGCTCGGCGCGAATCTGTTCCTCGCGCTCGGCCTCAATACCGAGCGCTATCAGCCGCGAGCGTACGTCGCTCGACCAATCACGCACGGCTTAAGCCCCCGAGCTGATCGAGCGCGCGGAAAAACACGCTCCATTCACGGCGCGACGCCGCGAGCTGCTTCAGTCCCGCCGCCGTGAGGCTGTAGCAGCGGCGCTTGACGCCACCGGACGTCGTTTCCCAGGCGCCCCTGGTCCAGCCGCGCTTCTCCATGCGGTACAGCAGCGGATAGAGCGACGCGAGCGTGAAATGGAGGACGCCGGCTGTGTCCTGCTCAATCCGGCGCGCGATCTCGTAGCCGTGCAGCGGCTGGTCTTTGAGCACCATCAGGATGGCCAGCTCCGCGCTGCCGCGTTTGATCGAATGACTGAGCGATGCCATGGAGTCCTATATATAGCGTCGCTATATATCAGATGTCAAGTTCAGGGTTTGTGAAGCAATCCCGACGGAAAGCTACCGGGTTGCGTAGCTCCCGGTGTAGTGCACTGCGTCATGTCCGAAACGGTTGACCTGTTCTGACTGCCTGAGGACAATGGCGCCGACGGACGGAACACGTGGGCTCACGCAGCCGGAGAGTCGTCGTTGTCGGGGTGTGGGTCTTTGGCCTCTCGCTGGCGTACCCCAAAGAACGTGTGTTTCAGGCAGCAGTGGCGACTGAGGTCATTGCTTCATCAGGCTCACCGCAGAAATCGCCTGACCCCGACACCTTCCAGCAGAGCTTGCGTGTCTACCGCACTGGTCGCGCGCAAGACGCTATCAGCCAACTCGCCGCGTGGCCCGTCGATCGCCTGGTTGCCGCGGCGAAGGCGTCGGCACCGAATCTCTCCTCGTCGGATCGGATGGCCGCGGCCATCCTCCAGGCCGAAGTAGCCAGCGCATTGCTCGATGCACACCGCGTCCACTACGGGCTCGCGAGCCGGGTGTCACCGAACGACGGGCGGAAGGTGACTGAGGTGGTCAACAGCGGGCTGGCTCTCTTCTACGACGCAGGGCGGGCACCGTTTGGCGAGCAGCTTGGGGACGAGCCTAGACGGTGGTGGTACTACGCGGTCGCCAGTTCCTTGGTGGCCTCCATTCTCTTGCCTGAAGCGTCACAGGTGATTGACATCGGCCTTAAGGAGTTTCATGACGATCCGCTGCTCCTTACGGCGCGCGGGACGATTGCTGGGCGTTTTCATCACGGGTCGAAGGTGGCGATGATGCGTCTCCCCTCCACGAAGGCCGCGATGGCGGACTACAAGCGAGCGCTGATGCTGGCTCCGGGCCTCACGATCGCGAAGCTGCGCCTCGGACACTTGTATGTCGATCTTGGTGCGGGACCTGAGGCTACTGGCTGGCTGCAATCGGTCGCCGCGGGTGCGTCAACTGACGACCAGCAATACGTAGCACATCTCTTACTCGGTCGGGTCGCTGCGAGGGCGCAGGATCTTGAAGTGGCCGATGCTGAGTATCGCAAGGCCTACGGCATCGGGGCGGGGTACCAGGCGGCGTGCATCGCGCTCAGTCGAAACGAGGAAGTTCTCGACCATCCAGAACGAGCCGCCGACCTCGCTCGGGACTGCTTCCTGCTGTCCGGTCACGACGATCCGTGGCCGTACTACGACGCGATGGGAGATCCAGATGCCCTACTGCATCTGCGTACCGAGGCTCGCGGTCGGTGAGCAAGCAGGCGTTCGCCCTCGCGGCCGTCGCCCTGGTACTCCAACCACCGACATTCCAGACGCGCGTCGAAATCGTAGCCGTGGATGTATCGGTCACCAGAGGCGACTCGGCCGTCGCCGGCCTCACAGGAGACGACTTCGTCGTGACGGATGATGGTATTCGACAACGCGTCGACACCGTCACGGTTGCGCGAGTTCCCTTGAGCGTCACGCTTGTGCTCGATACGAGTGAGAGCGTCGCCGGCGAGCGGCTGGATGCGCTGATAAGCGCGTCCGAGCAGGTCGTCAACGAATTGAGGACGAGCGACTACGTTTCACTGATCACGTTCGCGTCCGTCGTGGCTCGTCCGGTCGCATTGACGACGAATTTCGATTCCGTCCGTTCTGCACTGCGCGCGATCACAGGGGCTGGAGACACGACGCTGCGAGACGCCGTGTTCTTGGGTTTGCAAACATCACCTCCCGCCGGGACGAGATCGCTGCTGTTGATCTTCACGGATGGGGATGACACATCGAGTTGGCTCTCAGACGACGACGTGCTGGAGTCGGTGCGTCACGCCAACGTCGTTATCCACGCAGTGTCATTCGGCTCCCGCCCTTTTCTCAAACAGGCCACGCATGAAGCAGGCGGCCGGATTTGGTCAGCGGCGTCCAATCGAGAGTTGCTGAAACTCTTCAGTCGTGCGATTCGCGACATGCGAGACCGATACGTGCTGACCTACACGCCCAGCGGCGTCAGTCATCCGGGGTGGCACGCACTGAACGTAAAACTGGCGCGGGCAAGTGCGGACGTCGTCGCTCGACCTGGGTACTGGGTCCGCTCACGGTGAACGGAATTAGTGCCGGGCCCATCGCCGCTTCGGAACACCGAGGCTGGCCGTCATTGTAGTACGGGGATCACGCCGCATCGGTTTGGCCCGGCCGCCGAGGGCGTGAGAAGATGTCCAGCGTGATCACGCTATCGGTCTTCCTCCTCGGCGTGGCATTGTGCCTGTGGCGGGCGCCTCGAGGCGGCCGCTTGCATGTGATCTTGTGCCTCTTCGCCGCGACCCTCTGGTGCGGGCTGCTGTGGTTTGATCCCGCGACGCGCAGCCCAGTGTTCGGGTTCACGACCAGCACTGTCCTCTGGGCCGCGTCACGGCTTCGTTGACCGCTGGGTCCAAGCAGCCTGTCACCACGGGCTGCGAGGCCAACGGCTCGAACCCACCCCGCAACCCCAGACGACCAGGTCCTCACCAGGCGTGACCCGTTTGCGAAAACGCAAGGGTATCGAGAAGAAGCTGGTTGAGGAACTGATTCCTATTGCGCGCTACGTGCAAGCTCGCTACCGAGAAGGTAGACGGCTCAAGGTCCGGTGGCTCAGCGGCTCCCAACCCTACGATGCTGTGCTGTGGTCTTCTGGTTTGATAGTCGCGCATCGCTGCGCGCCTCGTAAAGTGCTGCTCGAAGTCACGGTGCTCATCATCCAATGCTTCTGCAACACTCTCACTTTGGAGACCGAGTGGGAAGACGCGATGAATACCGTCAAAGCCGCCGCGCCCACCATTCCGTTTCGAGAAGTGTTCCTTATCGAGTCGGTGAATTCATACACCAAAGCTCTATACGGTTCGAAGCCGAAAGCGGCGAAGCGGAAGCGCGCGTGATGGGCGACCCCGGCATCCCGGTGAACTGTCCGACGTGCGGCGTCCCGATGGTGTATCGCACCTCGTTCGATGACAAGCACCTTTACCGGTGCAAAATTCACTCGCACATGGTGTTGTTTACTGACGGCAGCGTCCGGCCATTTCCGACTGATGGCTACTTGCCCGCCACACACCCCCGAACATGGTCAACCGTGGGGATAGTCGATGCAGGCAAACCGTTTCCGCTTGAGACGCGCTGTCCGCTGTGCGGCGCGGCGATGCCGTGGCAACGGACCGACAACGGACCGGTCTACGTCTTCCGGTGCGACCGGCATGGGCTGGTTGTGCTGGGGACGAATGGCCGCTTCGAACTGATGCCGCAGTGATTGGACTATTGCTTACGGCGCTTCGACAAGAGTGACGACGACGCCCAGCATCATCAGACCGACCGACGCGACCGGCGCGTATCGGTCCTCGGTTCCACGATGGAGTTGTCCGCGATGACTGGAAGCCGGGGTTCAAGTTCTCCCTTCGCTTCCACGGAACGCCCTCACCTGAGTTGCGTTCAATTCGCCCCGGATACCTTTCGGCGTCATCGTGGTGTGTGTTAAACTTTAGGAACTCGTTTGGGTTCCTTCGGTGTTCACACACACCGTCGGGTCGAAGCCGCGATTCCAGTCGCGGCTTTTTCTGTTTCTGCTCAACATTCGCGACTTCGCGTCGTCGTCAAGCTCTCGGAGGACGGCGGTCCGCAGCAGCGTGCACATCAACGCCGAAGCGGTGGCGCGACGTCGCTTCGCCTACACGCGGAGAGCGGCAGCGACGTGGCGCGGCACCTTCGTGGATAGCACGACGGTTTTAAGTTTCGAGAACTTGGGCTTCGCGTTCATTTGACTAGTCGGATGGGCGGGTCGGTGAGGCGGGGTCGAAACCGGTCTACCTTCAATTGTCGATATCGGTGTTGCTCGGTCAAGCGAAATCGACGTGCAACTCTAAAAATACTTATCTAATGCCGCTGGCGGTCAACCGGTTTCGGTTCGCCAAACTTCATGTCAATGCGTTCGAGCAACCCTATGAGGTCGAATCGTTCTCCGTCACGTGTCGTGGTGCGCGACAGCAGCGACGCCAGCGAGACGACGTTCACCAGCGTGCCGACCACGCCCTCGGTGCCGAAGTAGGGTTGCAACTGCACCAGCGTCGTTTCCACGAGTTCATAAGAGTCGGCGTGTCCGCTGTCTGTCATTGCCGTCCGCAACGCGGCGAGGAAAGCGAAGTCACGGTCAGTCATGGGCACCTAATATACGCCGGGCGTCACCATCCCGGCTTCCATCGGCTTTCGTCTAATCGTTGTTGGGCTGTTTGGTCTGCTCGGTCGTAGACGACTAATGTGCGGACGCCAACGTCCGTGCTCGGGCTGCGCTCTCTGTGAAAGCGTTGGCACCGTGTCACGCGTCGCGCTTCGGGCACCGTGGTGGTCTCACCTGAAGTACGAGTGGGTCCCTCGGTCGGGCGGTGTTCGACGGATAGGCGGACACCGGCTCTGCATGCCGACTCGTACACGATCACTCTGGGCATGGCGACGTCTGCCCAGTGTCAGCTGTCGGTGTTCTGCGACCATGGAAGGCCAGCAGCGGACGTCGCGCTATTCGGAAACAGTGATGACAGTCCGTCGGCCGCAGTGCGTGCAGACCGCAGTGATCGTGCGGAGGTCTGGCCCGAGGTCGGTGGCCTTCAGGCTGTCAAACTTGCAGTGCGGACACTGCACGACAAGACGTTGTTCAGCGAGCAGCGGCGACGGCACCACGCCCGGATTTTACTAATCGCGATTTCAGGCGTGCAATTAAGAGAATTCTAAAGTTTCACCAAGGTCATTCGCCCAGTCGCGAGGCTGGGGCGTCAGCAACGAACTCGTGTTGGTTGATGACGGCATCAGCGGTGCCGAATTCGAGAACAGACCTGGCTTTCAAGCGATGCTGGTTGCGGCGCGACACGGATCGTTTTCGGTCCTGATCGTATCAGAGCAAAAATCGATCGGCCGCGAAGCGGACGAAACCAACTATCACATCAAAGTGCTGTCGCGTCTCGGCGTGGAAGTCATCAAATTCATTCCGGAGGGTGGGGTGCCGTCCTGGATTACCGATGCCGAGACGTTCGATGCGGACTACGGAAGACTGCTGGAATTGACGGCTCACCGTTGTGAAATCCCAGGACGCCGGTAACAGATCCCGTTCTCTTCTCAGGGCAATAATCCCGGAGTGGAGACGCGATGACCAAAGCCGAGCAGACCCGCCGATTGGCGTGGCGATTCAAGATTCTTCAGGAAGCCTGCGAACAGACCCGCAACGTCGCGCGGACGTGCCGCCATTTCGGGATTTCGCGGCAGGCCTACTACCGCTGGAAACGCCGGTATGACACCCAGGGCGAGGCGGGACTGGCTGATCGGTCGAGCCGACCGCTCCGGTCACCCGGCGCCACGCGGCCGGAGGTCGTGAGCAAGGTGCTGTATCTGCGTCAGACCTACCATTTCGGTCCCGGCAAGATCGCCGACTACTTAAAGCGTTTTCATCAACTCTCGCTCGCCGTGTCGTCGGTCCATCGCATCCTCGTGCGCCACGACATGAACCGTCTGCCAGGGAGTCAGAAGCATCGTTCTCACGCCAAGCGGTGGCAACGGTACGAGAAACCGCAGCCTGGACACCGTCTCCAGATGGACGTGAAGTTCCTCGAGCGGATTCCCGGCACACGGAAGCGGTTCTATCAGTTCACCGCGATCGACGATTGCACACGGCTGCGCGTCCTCAAAATCTACGATGCGTGCAACCAGAACACCGCGATTCAGTTTGTCGATGAGGTGCTCCGGCGGCTACCGTTCCGCGTACAGGTGATCCAGACCGACAACGGTGCGGAATTCCAGTCCCACTTCCATTGGCATCTGCAGGACCTAGACATCCGCCACGTCTACATCCGCCCGCGGGCGCCGCATCTCAACGGCAAGGTCGAGCGATCTCATCGCGTCGATGACCAGGAGTTCTACCAGCTGCTGGACAAGGATGGCATCACCGACGACATTCACCTGTACAACGACAAGCTGCGCGAGTGGGAGAACTACTACAATTACCACCGGCCGCACGGCGCGCTGGACGGTCAGACCCCGTACGAACGCATGCTCGCGAAGGTGAGAGCGGGAACGTCACCGGCGTCCTAGGAACTTACACAAACATGGTGGCGTCCCCAACGGGATTCGAACCCGTGTTTTAGCCTTGAAAGGGCCACGTCCTAGGCCTCTGGACGATGGGGACCGGTCGGATGGAACTATTGATCATACTACGACTTCCAGCAGAAACTGCACGCGACCCGCGGGCCGGTGATAATTCGCACCGGATCGCGAAGATGGCCGCGGACACCGCAGTAGACTGTGCCCATGATCAACGGCGTCCACGTCCTGTTCTACAGCCAAGACCCCGAAGCGGACCGCGCGTTCTTTCGCGACGCGCTCCAGTTCCCCTCGATGGACATCGGCCGTGGCTGGCTGTTGTTCGGGCTTCCACCGGCAGAGGCCGCCGTCCATCCGTCGAACGGCAATCCTGAACCTGTGCACGCCGGACATCACCACCTCGGCGCCGTCGTCTACCTGATGTGCGACGACCTCCCGGCGACGGTCGCCTCGCTGAAAGCCAAAGGCGTCGCCTGCACTGACGTCAGCACCGAGGCGTGGGGCGTCAAGACCACCGTCCGCCTGCCGAGTGGCGGCGAGCTCGGCTTGTATCAACCGACCCATCCGACCGCGCTCCAGCTCAACGCGCAAGCGTCGCGCTGAGCGGTACGCGTCTTGATGACATTTCTCATGAGGTGATCCATGAGCGGTGAAGACAAAGCCACGGTGACAGTCGAGGACTCGTTGACGGCCCTGAGCGAAGCGGTCGGGAAGTCGGCCGACGACTTACGAGGAGTGCGAACGGCCCTCGACCTGGCGCGTGCCGACATCGCTCACGCCAACACCTCGGTGTCGCGGGAGGTCGTCAAGTACGCCGAGGCCGCGATCATCCACCTGCGCGAGACCGATCAGGCGCTGCGCCGTGTGCTGACCCGGCTGCGCGATCGCGATTGACTCAGCGGCTGAAAATCAGCGGCGCCAACACGGCGATCACCGACTGGTCGGGCACGAACCCAAGTGAATAGCACGGCGTCCGAGTGACGATGCGCTCGAGCGAGCTCGCGGTGTGATCGAGCGGCGCCGCGCCGTGAAACGGCAGAAATGAACAGGAAAACAGCTTCGCCAGCGCCATCGCCCCGCTCATCGGCGTGATCCGGTTGGCCGGCGCGTGGGTCAGAAAAAACACACCGGCAAGCTCGCCAGACAGCGGTGATGCCGAACGCGCATCGCCGTGCCAGGGCGTGCCGAAGACAGCGATCGGATCACGATCGGTGCGCAGCACGACCCGCTCGTCGCTCAGCAACGTCACGCGAGCGTGCGTTGCGGCAGCGTCCTTCGCTTGCATGTGTTCCGTCCACAGCACCGCGATCGTCGATTTTCCGGCGCCGGACTGTCCGGGGAAGAGATACGCCCGGCCGCGCTCGTCCACGATCGCGCAGCCATGGATCTCCACGCCTTTGCCCTGCGACAGCACGTGAATCATCAGCAGCTCGTCGAGCGGATACTCGAGCGGGTTGATCAGGTCGTCGGGGCGCGAGGCAAAATGCGGGCGGTAGATCCGCACGTCGCCTTCGGTAAAGGTCTCGTTGAAACGGGCCGTCTTGTACGGGACTCGTCCGCCGCGCTCCGATCGAAATGTGAACACCAGATCGGACCCGGCGCGGTGCAGTTGCCAGGGCGTGCCGCCGTCGAAAATTAACGCGCCGCCAGGGTCGTCCGGGGCGTCCGTCCAGTGAGCGCGCACCTCCACGTCGGCAGCATGATCGCGGACAATGAATTGACGGAGAACGCCGTCGGTGGCCGGCGCGAGGCGAGGGTCGTCGGAGACAAGATGGACGGTGGCGCCGCCGATCGACAGCGACAGCTCGAATGAGCCGGACATCAGCCGCGTCGAGGCACCCAACGCCTCGGCTGCAGCGCTACGAGAGCAGCGAGCTGCAGTGGAAGGGGAACCCGCATCGCGGCTGCGCCGGTCCGGAGACGCTGTTGGTCTTGCACGCGCCGAGCACCGCCTCTTCGGGGCGGAGCGCCACTTCCTGAATCTGCGGCTTCTCGTACGGCTTCCGGATCTGGTGCTGCTCGTCTCGATCCTGATCGCTCACAGTGGGTTCCCTTTCTGTCCTGTCAGTGCGTGCCGCACGATCCGCATCCGCCGGACGCCGAGGCGGAGACGACGTGCAGAAACAGCTTTCCGTCACGGGTTTCGACGGTCTTCGGCTTGAAGATGGCGCCGGTGTCGTCGTGCAGCCGGGACGCGGTCTCGACGATCACCGCGTGTTTGGCGCCGCCGGCACAGTACTCGCACTCGCCGTGAGCCGGCACCTCCAGGCCCAGGGCGTGCGCGCGCAGGTGCGCGACATGGCAGAGATAGTCGACCGGCGTCTCGGCATCGCCGCTATCGAGCTCGGCGTTGGCCGGGCACATCCCGCACGCCGACTTCAGCGCGCACGAGACACACTTGGTGGGCCGCGTCACCCGCTTCGCGCGCTGCTCCCGCAGAAACGTTTCCCATCCGTCGCGAAAGGTGCCGGTCCGGATGTCGTATTTGTGCGCTTCGGAGAGGACGCAGATGCTCATGCGGCCGTAGGGATCGATCGCGAACGAGCTGATGCCGCCGCCGCACTGGTAGACCGTGTCGGCCGCCGGCGTCGCCTCGAGTGCCTTGCGCACTTCGTCGGCGAAATGCACCCATTCGTCGGCGCGCTTCGGGTCCGCCAGGTCGAGCGCCACGCTCTCCTCCGGGCTGAGCCGGACATCGAGCGGACTCTGCGAGCAATCGATCCGCGGATTGATCATCGAGTCGAACTTGAACGCGACGCCGAGCTCGTCGGCGAACGCCTGCATGTGCGGAATCTCGTGGCGATTGGTCGAGACGGCGACCGTCTTCAGCGCGAGCGGCAGGCCGCGATCGCGCAACAGCCGGATGCCGCGGATGCACTTCTCGAACGATCCCGGAATCCCGGTCAGCCGCTCGTAGGTTTCCTTGGTGTGGCCGTAGAGCGTGATCTCGATGGCGAACGGCCGCCACGACACGAGGTAATCGGCGATGCGCTCGGTAATCAGCGTGCCGTTGGTGAAGAGGGTGACGATGAAGCCCTTCCTCTTCGCGTAGGTGTAGATGTCCAGGAAGTCGGGCCGCGCAAAAATCTCGCCGCCGGTTAGCAGCAGCCACAGACAGCCGGCGTCGGCCATGTCGTCCATCAGCCGACAGAGTTCCTGGTACGACAGCTCGCGGCGGTGCGCCTCGGTGTCGCTCATCGACAGATTGTTGTAGCAGTGCAAACAGGTCAGCGGGCAGCGTCGGGTGACTTCGATGGTGCCGTTGAGCGGCGTGCGGCTCGCCGACAGGCGGCTGCTGATCGCTTCGCTGAACGATCCGTAGGAGAGAGACTCCATGTGGCTAGGCGCCCTCCGGCGCGGCGCGGATCAACCCGCGGGCCTCGAGCGACGCCAGAAATTCCGTGACGTCGGCGGCCGCGCGGTCAGCCGATACCTCGAACTCGCGCGCGATCGCGTCCACGATCCGATCGACGGTGGTCGGCGACGCGACCAGCTGCCAGATGCGCGACGCGACCTGGTTGAGCACGTAGATCGATTCGAGGTCCGTCACCCGTCCCGCGACCGGCAGGATCAAGGTCTCGCCGGCGATCTGTCTGGTCACAAACGATCGCGAGTCGTCTGCGTACTGCACGATCTGGCCGGAAGCGGTCATCGTTCCCTCGTCTGCGGCGGCAGGCCGCGCGCAACGCATAGTAGCATCGCGAGCATTTTCGCACGGGACGCGACCGTCCGCGCGCGGTATCGCAGTCGCGCCCAGCGGCCGGCCAGCGCGATTGTCCGGCGGCCGCGCCGCACCGACGTGACCCGGCCGATGACGCTCGACGCGGCGATCGGCGCGTCGCAGTCACGCTTGGCGTCGCCGCGCATCCGCACCACCCGTTCACGGCCGACTCCCGAGAGATCCACGACCCGATGGGCCAGGGCCCGGTCGCCCTGACGGCAGAGCAGCACGTCGCCTCGCACGATCTGGTCGGTGTTCACCGGTCTGACCACGATCGACTCGCCGTCGCGGATCGCCGGGTACATGCTCTGGCCTTCGGCGCGAAAACTGATCGACGTGGTCGCCATTCCCGGGTGTCCCAACTGGCCATGGAACAGATCGGTGACGACCGTGGCGAATGACGGTAGAGTGACGACAGGGAGGCGTTGTTCTGAATCGGACATCGAGTGACCCGTTCGGCGATCTGACGGCCTCGCTTCTCTTATCACAGAATCCAGCGGAGTGGCCGGGCGACGCCGACGTTCCCGCGTTCCTCGCCTCCGCATCGCTCCACGGCAGCCTCGGGCTCCTCGCGGCGAGTCTGTCCAACCGCGACACGTCGGCGTTGCCACCGGCGCTCATCAAGGGTCTGCACGACGCGGCCGTTCGTCAAGCCGCGACCGAAATGGTTCAACGCGTCGAACTTCAGCGTGTCGTCGCGGCGCTGGCGGCCGGAGGCGTCGATGCGCTGCTGATGAAAGGCGCCTCGCTCGCCTACGACGTCTATCCGGACCCATCGTGGCGTGTCCGCTCGGATGTGGATCTGTTCATCCGTCCGGACGATCGCGCGCGGGTCAGATCGGTCCTCCACGATCTCGATTACCGTTTCGGCGCCGCCCAGGCCGGCCAGTTCGTCGTGGCCCAGTTCCATTGCGAGCGATCGACGCCTCAACTTCGCCACCTGTGCGACGTGCACTGGAAGATCGTGAACCGGCTGCGTTTCGCCGACGCGCTCAGTTTCGACGAGCTTGCCGCCGGCGCGATCCCGCTGCCGGCGCTCGGACCGTCCGCTCGCGGACTCGGCCGGATCCACGCGCTGTGGCTGGCTTGCGTGCACCGCGCCGTCCATCACTACGACCAGGACACGCTACTGTGGCTCTACGACGTCCACCTGCTCGCACGATCACTCGATGCCGCCGGCTTTCGCCAGTTCGTCGCGCTGGCCGACCGCTCGGGCGCCTGCCGAATCTGCGTCCGCGCACTCCGGCTTGCCGAGAGCCGCTTCGCGACGCCGATCCCTGCGCCTGTGATCGGCGCGCTCGAGGCCGCGGCCGCCAGCGAAGCGCCGTCGGTGTTCCTCAACCCGGGCGTCAGGCCGGTGGATCTCTTGCGCGACGACCTCCGCGTCCTGCCAGGCTGGTGTGCCAGGCTCACGCTGATCAAAGAACACGTCTTTCCCGATGCCGCCTATATGCGCGACGGCTACGCGCCCGGTTCGGCTGCGCCGCTCGCCTGGCTCTATCTCGATCGCGCCGCCGGCGGTGCCAGGAAGTGGCTGTCCTCGGTCGTCGCCGCGACGCGATAGCGCCGATTACTGCCGCGCGTGGCCTTTCGCCTCGGGAGCCGCCTGATTCGATGCAGCCTCGGCCGACGCGTCGGTCTGAACCGGCGCCGCGGGCTTGATGACGAAGCGGATCGTCTTGCTGGCCTCCGGCCTGTCGTCGGCGCTGCCGGCGCTCCGCACGTTGACCATCATCCCCAGTTCGGCGGCCGCTTTGGTTGCCGTCCAGGCGAACGTGGCGTTCTCGGCCCACTCGGTCGGCAAGCTCCACTCGCCGTTGTCGAGAACGCGCCACTGATACTGATACGGTCCGACCCCGCCGACCGCCGCGGCGGTCAGCGTGATCGTCGCACCCGCCGTCTGCGGCGATGGAACGTCGCTCTTCAGCTCGACGCTCTTGACCTTAGACGGCTTCGAATCCTTCGGTTCCTTCGAATCAGAGGGCTTCCCGGCGTCGGTTGAAACCGGGCGTCGCTCTTCTCGACTGACGGCCGGATCGTTTCGACCGGCGCGGCAGCCGGGGCGCTGGCTTCCGAGGTTCCGTAAATCGCGGCGAGTGAGGCATACGGTGATGCGCCCTCCGCCGGCGCCGCCGTCACCGGCGATGACGCCGGGTGTTCGAACGAAGTGCCCAGCGATGTCGTCAGCGTGTTGCCTGAAGGGGCGGCACCGTTCGGCGTCGTTGCCGGAGCCAGTTGCGTGCGCACAGACGTCGTGGGCGTCTGCGCCGTCACGTTGACGATGGGAGCGGTGGGGGCGGGACGCGATACCGGCGTCGTGTCGAACGATCCCTGCACCGTCACGACCGTGCTGCACGAGACGGTTCGCGCCAGCATGTCGGTCGCCGCACAATTGACCATTGTCGCGCCGACTGGGAACAGTGAGCCGGCGGGGCCGACGCAGCTGATGCCGGCGGGCGCCGCGCCCGCCAGCAGCAACGGGCTCGGGAACGACAGCGCCACGCGATTCCCAGCCGGAGACGGGATCGTCGGAACCGCAGGGCAAGCCAGCACGGACACCGGGACGTCGGCGGCGAGCGCGTCCCCGTCGTACCCCGGGTTGCCGCCATCCGTCGCCGTACCGAGATAGACGCTCGTCGCTGCAAGACGATAGTCCGACCTGGCGATGTTGACGAAGCCGACCGCCTTGAGCGACGCCGGATACCAGTTGCCGGTGGGGTAGAGGGCCGCCTGGGCGCCAGCGATCACGTTGCCGATCCACACCGCGCCCGGGAAGTACTGCGCAATCGTCGCGCTGCCTGAAGTCGCGCCGTCGCCCGAGATTGCGCTGCCGTTGTCCGGCACGATGTTGTTGGTGAAGGTGAAGCCGATCGACGGGGCACCATACGCGAACACGGCGACCGGGCCGTCCTGGATCACCGTGTTGTGATCGATCGTGACGTCGAGGCCGCCGCTCACGAGCAGGAAGCGGCCGGCGCCGCCGGACGCCGCGCTCACATCGGTGAACAGGTTGTTGCGGACGACGATGTCGTTGGCGGTGCGTTCGGGATCGATGATGTTGATGGCGGCCGGCATGTGCCGCACACTGTTGTTCGTGAACTGCACGTGTTCGACGCGCGACCAGGGCGCCGCGCCTTCGACGCTGCGCGGCATAACCAGCACCGCTGAACCAGCCGCCGACGCCGTGCCGTTGTGTTCGAGGACGTTGCCGTCAATCGTGACGCGGACGGCGTTACGCAGCTCGATCAGGTTCTTGATCCGCCAGCCCTGCGATCGCCATGACACCGGTTTGCTGAGGTAGTTGAACCGGAACGTGACGTCGGCCGGCATCAGGCCGGCGTTCGCCGCATCGGCGCCGCCGAGCGCGAAGTTGCTGCCGGCAGCCTCGAGGTAGTTGTTGACGATGGTGAACGGCCCCGGTCCATTCCAGCCGCTGATCGCCTGAGCGGTCGCGTCGGTCGCCTTGATATCCGCGATGTAGGAGTTCACGATGCTGGTGGACGCGCTGTTCAGGCTGACGCCGCGCTGCTGACCGAGTCTGGCGTCGCCGTGGATGTAGCAGCGATCGATGACGAGGTCGTGCGGCACGTCGTTGAGCGCCTGCTGGGCCGAGGAGCCATCGCCGAGCGCGACGATGTCGCCCGCGCCTTTGGCGTTCGCCTTGAGCTCGAGGAAGAGCAGCCGGTAGTGATGCGCGCCGGCAGCAGTGGCCAGGGCCGGCCGGCCGTTGGGCGACTGGATCTTGGCGAGCAGTGGCGCGTGGCTCGCGTCGATGCGGGCCGCCGCGCCCGGCAACAACGAGTCGGACGTCGCCGTCCGGATGGTGACGTAGGTCGCACCCGTCTTCGCCGGCAGGACGAAATTGCCCACGAATGTCGCGCCGGCTTCGAGCGCGATCGTGTCGCCGGCGGCAGCGCCGTTGATTGCGCCCTGCAGGTCGCCGTTGGCGGCGACGTTGATGGTGTGCGGACCGGCGACCTTACTGCTGCTATTCGCCGAGGTGGAGGTGGTGACTGGCGCCGGAGTCGGCGTCGGCGGCGTCCAGCGCGAACGGCCGTCGCCGGGTGCCGCTGCACCGTTCAACTGCATCGCCGGATCGCCGAAGAAAATCCACGAGCGCCGCAGGTCCGGGTTGGCGACGACACGCTTGGCCGCCGCGATCGCTTCACCGAGCGTCGCGTAAGTGCCGCTGAAGATCAGGCGGAACAGTTCCTGGTTGACCAGCGCCTGCGTCGAGGCCGGCGTCGTGGCCGACGAAGCCCATACCGCGACTGCGCCGCCGTCCGGAGCGCGCTGCAGCGATTCCGCGAGGCTCTCCTCGTCCCAGATCTGATTGAAGAGGCCGTTCAGGCAGTTCATCGCGACCACGAACGGCAACCGCGAAGCATTGCGCCATGACGCGGTCACATCGGTGTTGGTGAGCAGCGCACCGTCGGTGCCCCACAGCTGCACCGAACCGTGTCCGGCATAGTTGACGATCAGCTGGCCATCGTTGACGCGGTCCGCGATTGCCTGATGCGCGGCGCTCGATCCGAGCGTATCGGCGGACACCTGCCGCACGGTGTAGTCGTGCGGAGCCAGGGCGCCGAGCGCTGAACTGAACTGGCCGAAGTTCGTCGTGCTGTCGGACTGCCCGGACACCAGCAGCACGTTTTTCGTCCACGGCTGCGCGCCGGCCTGCTCGTAGCTCACGATCTTGGTTACGGCGGCAGCGGCCTGCGCCTGGGTCCGGACCGAGAGGCGGCCGATCGGGATGTCGGGCAGCCCGTTGCTGTCGAAGTCCACGAACCAGTCGTCGGACGCCGTTTCGAGCGTCGTGCCCGCCATCGGCACCTGTTTGGTCGGAACGAAGTCGGCATCGCCCAGACCGGCGTAGTCGCGCGGATCGATCGTCGCGTCGCCAAGCAGGACGACGAAGCGCGGCGCCTGGCGCCAGGTGCGCTTGGCCCACTGCAGGAAGTCACGAATCGCCTGCGGCGTCTTCTCGCCGAAGCTGAACTCGTCGTAGATATCGTTGACGTCAACGATGGCGGGCGTGTGTCCCTGCTGACGCCGGAGTTCGGCGAGCGGCGCGGCTGATGCGGCGAAGTCGGGATGCGTGACGATCACGTAGTCGTGCGACTGGTTCGCGTCGTGCCACGTTGATGGGTGATTCGCCTCGATGAATCGTGGCCACGCAATCGTCGATTCCGAGAATGCGAGAAGCGTGCGCGGACCATCGCCCGACGCGCGGACCGTCAGCGACGAGAAGCCGTCGGCGCCGGTCTGTGCCGTCCCGGTGAGTTCGATGGCCGCGGCCGGGTTGGTGACGTCCACCACGCGCACCACAGTGTCGGCGAAGCCGCCTACGGTGAGCGGTCCGGCGTTCGCGACGGTCGCGTGCAGCAGGTCCGCATCCGCACGATACAGGTGCGGATAGGTGAGCGCGAGCTCGTCGATCAGACTGTAGTCCGCGTCACCGTTGCGAGCGATCAGCTGGACGTCGTTGTCGCCGTCAGCGAGGACGCCGGCCGGAATCGCGAACGTCTGCGCGAAGTCGGTCTGGCCGGCGAAGGTCATCTGGCCGATCTCGGTGCCGTTGACCAGCACGCCGACCAGGTGATTCGGGCTGGAGCTCGCGGCGGTCGTGACGCCCTGCAGCGTCACCGTGAGCAGGGCGCCATCAGCGTTGGTGTCCAGGTTGTCCGCCGTCAGCGTCAGGTCGGCCGGGTCGGTTGAGACCAGCGGCCCGAACCAGTTCTCCTTGTCGCCGTTCTCGAGCGCCGCAAAATAGATGCTGCGATCCTTGCGACGAACGGTCGAGAGAAAATTCGCCGGCTGCGTGCCACCCGCGTCGGTATTGGTCGCGCTCGCGATGCGCTGTCCAGGTTGGGCGGCGGCGACCAGCCAGTAGACGCGCGTATCGGCGTAAGGCGTGTCGAGTCCGGTCGCGTAGAACTCGATCGAGTCACCGGCCGTGAAACGGCCGCCGACGCGCACGTTGACGCGGATGGCCTGCTCGACGCCATCAACGAAGAGACGCAGGTTGCGCGGGTTCACCTGCGCATCCAGACCAGCGGCGACCAGGTCGCCCTGCTGGACGCGATACCAACCCGGCGTATCGATTCCGATCTTGACCGCGGCCTGACCGGCGAGCGTCCACTGCATGCTGGTCGCGCCGGGCACGGCTGCGGCCAGGCGCGCGTCACGGTGTCCAGTCGCCTGGTCGTCGTGGAAGATGAATACCCGGCGATCCTTCAGCTGCGTGCTGAGATCGCTCAGGTTGCTCGACGAGGCGGTGGTCGGCTCCGGCGCGTTGACCCCGCCGATCGTCGGGGTAATCGGGCCATGCGTGGTGACGTGGCCGTTCATGTCCACGTCCTCGAGCCAGTAGACGACGCCGGGGGTGGTCGCGGCGGCGTCCAGATCCCAGCGCGCGTACGACAGCTCGGCGCTGACGGCGTTGCCCTGTCCTGCCGACAGACCGGAGCCGGCGATCAGCGAGGCGTTGACCTTGGTCCTGACGCCGTTGACATCGCGATAGAGATTGAAGCCGAGGTTGTTCAACTCGGCGCCCGTCTTCCACTGCAGCAGCGCGCCCTTCGAGTACTGCGTGCCGTTGAACGACACCAGTTTGACCTCGGTGTTCACAAGGTTGGCGAGGCCCATGTAGAGCACTTCGGTGGCGACCGCGTCGTTGGTCGTCCAGTTCACGGTGAACCCGTCGGAATCGAGACTGACGAGATCCGCTTCGGCGTCGATGGTCGACGTCGAGTTGTTCGCCTTCATGAACGTCTTCGTCGTCTTGTCGATCGCCGTGAAGTTGGTCGGGTTCGCCGCATCGGTGTCCGCGAAGAGGGAGGCGCCCTCGGTGACGCCGTCGGAGGCGCCGTAGCTCATACGCGAATTGGTGACGGGACTGGCCTGGCTGACGTCGAGAAAGCTGTGGAAGAACACCGCGCTCGGCGCGAACCCGGTTCCAGTGACGGACTGAGAGGCCGGGGCCGCGGCGGTTGACTTCAGGAACGAACCGGCCTTGACGTTGACGTTGTAGAGCGCCAGCGAGAACACCTGGCCTGCGTTGGTGTTGTTCACGGTGCCGAAGTTGAGCGTGAATCCGTTGGCGTCCATCGACACCATCGACGCTTTCTTGGTCACGGTCTGGCCGCTGTCGATCGTGAAGATGGTCGCGTCGGTCGCCTGCGCGCGTTGGGTATCGCCGGTTCCGCCATTGACGACGAACATTTCGGTCGCCCACTGCGTTCCGCCGAAATCCATGACGCCCAGTCCGAACCCGCTGTTGGGTCCGGAGTTCGGAATGGACATCGTGAAACCGCTGCCGGTGTGCAGGTGAATCACGGCCGTCGGCTGAAAGCCCGTACCGGTGACCGACATATTGCCCACGGCGGTCGGCAGCTGCCAGTTGACGACCTTGGCCTGGACGTCAAATCCACCGATCAGCAGATAGTGAACCGTATAGGCCAGCGTGTCGTTCGTGGTCCATTTCAGCGTGAAGGACGTGGTGTCCCAGGCCTGAAGGTCGGCTTCCGCCAGCGTCACCTGGTCCCATTTCACGATCGTGAGAACTTTGTTGGCCATTCGCCGTGCGACGATCGACGTCGCGACGCCATCGCGGCTTGCCGACGCTCCGGAGCCCGACGTCGTGCCATCGGTGAACCCGAATCCGAAATACGACTGGTAGGCAGGCTTGAGCGCGATGGTTTCCGTCGCGCCCCTGTCGGCCTGGCCGCTCGCGGTGGCGGTTTTCGTGCCGGTTGCGCCGATCGCTGCCTGCGCGACGTAGTTGAGTTCGACCGACTCGCCGTTGTTCGAATTGGTGCCCGCGCTGGCCGTCTCGGCCGCTTCGGTCATGCCCGTGGGAGGCGTCCACGTGATCGAACTGGCCATCGCATGTGCGGTCACAATCCACTGGTTGGTGCCGGTAGTGGTCACGCTCGGCGCGGCCTGGCTCGTAGAACTCGCGTTCGCCTGTCCTGCTTCGACGTCGATCGGATCGGTGATGTCCACTCCAGAAAACGAGGCGAGGGCGGCGGCGACGCCGGTGTTGGTCCCGATTGTCCAGGTGTAGCTCGCCGGCTCGATGGCGGTCGCGGTCTTCCAATAGGTACTGATCTGATTCGCGGTGTTGCTGGTCTGCGCGGTGGTTCGAATCAGGGCCCAGCCGGCCGGTGCGGTAACAGCGGGGCTGCTGGCCCGGACGGCAATCGCTGCGACCATCACGTCGTTCAGCAGCGTCCCGGCGGGCTTGGCCACGGCCACGTTGCCTGATGTGGCAAACCCCGTTGCGCTGGCGCGATACGCAATTCGATCGTTGGCGCTGAAGTTCGAATCGTTTCGCGCTTCCGTCCAGAGAATCATCGCCTTCGGCACCTGTCCGAGGCCGTGCGGAATCACCTGAGTGGCCGGCGCCGCGCCAGTGCCTTTCGTGAACGTGCCAACTTCGAATCCGAGGAGTGCTGCCTGGATGTCCACACCCGACGAGGTCCACGCCAGCGCGCTGCCGGCGGTCCATTTGTGGGTCACGGTCGCGGCGCCGGCGGCCGTCGAGCCGCCGCCTTTGACATTGGGCCGGGTGACGTCGAGCCACCGCTGCGTCTGCGTCGGCGCCGACAGTGTCGCTGCTACCGTGGCGACGGTGTTCAGCGTCATGTTGCCGGCGAGGCTCGTAATCGTGACCGATGGCGACGTCGAAGAGCCGGTCGCGAACGTGCCGTTGACGACGGGCGTCAGCTGATCGGCGCCGGCGAACGCCGTCGCACCCATCACGACGTCGTGATTCCCGGTCCAGGTTGCGACGATGCTGCCGGGCGTCAGCGACGGGTTCGTGAGGTACCAGATTTCCGTGTGGGCGTTGCCGTTGGTGGCCGATGTTCCCGGCGCCAGCGTCAAGCTGACGCCACCGTACTTGACGGCGACGTTGGTCGGGGCACCCTGGCCGAACGTCAGGCCAACCACCAGCACGCGGTTCGCGGCGCCGCCGGGATTGAGTGACGCGATGGTGACCGTTGCGACGTTGGTGCCGCTCGCGGTGCCGGAACTGACGTAGGTGACAGACGCGTTCGCGGTGCGCGAGACGGCAACGATCAGGATGGCGGCGATGCACGACAGGCGATAGACGCCGGCCAGCCGATGGAGCACGCGGTACAGAGATGAGGCCACGTCCCATTTCTGTGCAATCGGGACGCCGCTGTATCAGTCCGATGAGGTGTGTCAGTAAGCCTATTGTTATGAGAGGCTTACCGACTAAATGACGCTGCTGACGCGTGCGGTATGGCTCGTGCTATGTGTTCAATAATAGCACTTTACGTGTCAATTTAGTCCGCTATACGACACTTAAGTCATATCGAGTCATAGCCATTTTTTGTCCGAAGGCCGGTCTCATTTCGACTGCAGCAGCTCCTTGATCCCACCGAGCGACGACATGATCCCGCTGGCTTCGTAGGGCATGAACACGAGCTTTTGTGCGTTGGTCGAGATCTGTCCGAGTGCCTCGAGATACTTCTGGGCGATCAGATACTGTGCGGGGCTCGCCGAGGCGCCCAGCGCCTGCGACACCAGCTGGATCGCCTGCGCTTCGGCCTGCGCGACACGCAACCGTGCCTGTGCCTGGCCTTCCGCCGCGAGGATGGCCGCTTCTTTTGAACCCTCCGCGTTGACGATCTGCGACTGCTTCTGACCCTCGGCGCGCAGAATCGCCGACGATTTCTCGCCTTCCGCGGTGGTGACGACCGCGCGGCGCGTCCGCTCCGCGGTCATCTGCTTTTCCATCGTCAGCCGGATCTCTTCGGGCGGGGTGATGTTCTTGAGCTCGATGCGCATCACCTTCACGCCCCACTGCTGGGTGGCGGAGTCGAGCGCCGACCGCAGCTGCGTGTTGGTGGTGTCGCGCGACGACAGCGTGTGATCGAGATCGAGTTGACCGATGACGTTGCGGAGCGCCGACAGCGTCAGCTGCTCGAGGCCCCACGCCAGGTTCTGCACCTCGTAGGTGGCGCGAACCGGATCGGCGACCAGGTAGTAGATGACGGCGTCCACCTCCATGGTCACGTTGTCGCGGGTGATGACCGGCTGCGGCTCGATCTTGGTGATCTGCTCGCGCAGGTCGATCGTGGCGCGAACCGAATCGAGAAACGGCACGATGGTGTTGAGCCCGGCCTCGGCCGACCGATGGTACTTGCCGAGCCGCTCGATGATCTTGACCTGCTTCTGCGGCACGATCTTGATCGTCCGCATCAGCACCACCAGCAGGAACACCGCGAGACCGACGAGAACGATATTGCTCATGCGCGTGTCACCTCCAGCACGATGCCGTCCGCGCCGACGACGCGGACTTTCGTGCCTGCGGGAATCGTGTCCGTGCTGCGGGCGGCCCAGTCTTCGCCGCCGACGTTGATGCGGCCGGTGCCGAGGGTGGGATCGATGTCGTGGGTCACCTGGCCGTGACGTCCGACCAGCGGCGCCGTGCGCGACGGCACGCCGGGACCGGCGACGCGGTGGAGCAGGCGCGTGCGCAGCGTGACGATCGACACGGTCAGCACCACCACGAACACCAGCACCTGCGGCGTCACGCCGTAGCCGAAATAGGCGGCTGCCGCGGCTGCGACGGCGCCGACGCTGACGAACGCGGAGCCGAAATGCGGGACCGACACCTCGATGATTGCGGCCACCAGCGCGAATCCGAGCCAGACGGCGACGCCAACTTCAGTGGCCCACATGGAGAGGAAGGTGGTCAGCCAACTCATAGACGGAAGAGCGGGCGTCCGTTCATCGTGCCCGGCCATGGCGTGCCGGCGAACATCAGCAGCGTCGCCAATCCATAACAGATGAGCATGCGCATGCGCCTGGCTGAAGGATTCGTCGCCTTGCGCGACAGCACGCGTCCGACATGCGTCAGGATCACGGCGCCGATCATCATCGTGATGTGCTCGACCGCCCAGAAACGCAGCTGAGGCGTTCGCATGGCGGCGCCGAAGTCCTGCATCGCCTGGACCGTGAACGGGCTGAGTGCGAAATAGAGGATCAGACCGAGCAGCATCTGCAGGTCGAGCGCCGTGACCATGATCATGCCCCAGCGGTCAGCGGTGGACTTGTCGCTGCCGGCGTCGCTGCGGAGCGCCGCCAGCGTTGCGCCGACCCCGGCGATCAGCGCAAGCCACCTCACCCACGAATGCAGGGCCAGAACGGACGTATACATAACGCTGACCTTAACACGAGCGTGACAGGTTTTTTACCTTCAGCGACCCGGCCGGTCTAAGGTAGCGGAACGAAAGGGGTCCGGATGGCAAGCGGCGACGCGCTCATCGAGCATCTTCTGCGCCGGGCCGGTTTCAGCGCCGGCAGCGACGAACTGGCCACCTACTCCGCGTTGTCGTATACGCAGGCCGTCAACCGTCTCGTGTACTTCGAGTCCGTGCCGGACACCGTGGACTCCAAGCTCGGTCAGCCGGGCTTTCTCGGCACCACCTCGCAGGGACAATTCTCGCCGGACACGCTGATCAGCGACGCGCGTCAGCGGTGGCTGTTCCGCATGGTGCATACCGACCGTCCGCTCCAGGAAAAAATGGGGCTGTTCTGGCACAACTACTTTGCGACCGCCTACTCCAAGGTCGCAGGATCAGTGCAGGCGCTGGACGGCGCCCGGCTGATGAACACCCAGATCGATCTGTTCCGCACGCTCGCGACCGGCAACTTCCGCGAAATCCTCCTCGCCGTCGCCAAGGACCCGGCGATGCTGATCTGGCTGGACGGCGACACCAACACGAAAACCAAGCCGCAGGAGAATTTCGGCCGCGAACTGATGGAGCTCTTCTCGCGCGGTGTCGGCTTTTACACGGAAGACGACGTCTACGCCGCGGCACGCGTGTTCACAGGCTGGAATCTGAAGCGCCCGTCCGATCTGACAGACCCGAACGGTGCGTTCAGTTTCGTCTACAACGCGAACCAGCACGAAACCACCGCGAAGACCTTCAGCTTTCCCGTGTATTCGAACGGCAGCAAGACGATTCCGGCGCGTGCGGCGTCGGACGGCATGCAGGACGGCGTCGATCTCATTACCGCCCTTGCCTCGCATCCTGAAACGGCGACCCGTCTGGTCACCAAGCTCTACGCTTTCTTCGTCAGCGAAACGGTGCCGGCCGATCCGGGCTTCATCTCGTCGCTGGCGACGACCTACCTGCAGAACGACACGGTACATCAAGCCGGTGATACTGCAGATCCTGACGTCGGGACAGTTCCAAGATTCGTCGGTCTACTTCACGCGCTACTCGTGGCCGGCCGAATTTCTGGTGCGCGCGATCAAGGAAACCGGCTGGACCGGACTTTCTGCCGGCACCTGTCTGACGCCGCTGGTGAACATGGGGCAGGAGCTGTTCGAGCCGCCAAATGTCGCCGGCTGGCCGCTGGGGCAGGCGTGGTTTTCGACCGGCGCCATGCTCGCGCGCATGAATTTCGCGTCGGCGCTGGCGGCCAACCAGAAATTCCGGCTGGCAACCGCCGCGACGGCCGCGAAATCGAGTCCGACCGCGCTGGTGGATTTCCTTGCCGACCGGTTGACCGTCGATCTCAGCAGCGCCGTCCACTCGGATCTCGTCAGCTACGCGAGTGCCGGCGGGGCGTGGACCGGCTCCGATACGCAGCTCCAGGCCAAGGCTCCCGGCATCGTCCACCTGATCCTCGGATCGGCGGAGTACCAATTCGTATGAGACGAAGGACATTCCTCAAGAACGGTGTCGCCGCATTCACGCTCAGTTTTGCGGCGCCGGCATTTCTGTCCGATCTCGCCCGAGCGCAGGGCGCGACCCGCCGCAATCTGATCGTGCTCGATTTGAGCGGCGGCAACGACGGCCTCAGCATGCTGATCCCGTATACGGATTCGTTCTACTACAGCCGGCGGCCGACGCTGGGTATTCCGGCCGGCACGGTGCTGCAGATCGGCAGCGACTCGAGTGGTAAGGCGCTCGGTCTGCATCCGAAGCTGACCGGCCTGAAGGACATCTTCAACCAGGGACGCCTGGCGCTGATTCAGCGCGCCGGATATGCGAACTCGAGCCGTTCGCATTTCTCCGGGACCGACATCTGGTCCACGGCCAACCCGTCGAACACCACCGGCAGCGGCTGGGTCGGCCGCTACATGGCGACGCTGACGCCACCGCTCGATCCGCTCGCGGTCTGGAACACCACCGGCGATACGCCGCACGTACTGCAATCGGCAACCGTCGCCGTGGCATCGATTCCCAGCATCAGCGGTTACGCCTTCAACAGTCCGAACAGCGGCACGGAAGCGACGTACGAGAAAACCGCAGCGGTGAACATCGCGTCGCACGTGCCGGTGGACAAGCCGCACGTCGCGTTCGTCAGCACGACGGCGCAAGCGGCCATGGCCACGCTCAACCGTGTGGCGTCAGTCGGCACCTACAAACCGAGCGTCACGTTATCCGAACAACGGATTCGGGCAGGCGCTGCAGGCGATCGCGGGTGCGATGGCCAAAGGCATCGGCACCAAGGTGTTCTATCTGCAGACCGGCGGCTTCGACACGCATTCGGCGCAGGATACGACCGCCGATGCCGGCGCGTACGTGAAGCTGATGGTGACGCTCAACGCCGGGTTGACGGCCTTCTACAACGACGTCCAGAACCTGGGGCTGATGAGCGACACGCTGCTGCTGTCGTTTTCGGAGTTCGGCCGGCGCATCAGTGAGAACGGCAGCAAGGGCACCGACCACGGCGCGGCCAGCGTCATGTTCGCGATGGGCGGCGGCGTCCACGGCGGCATTTACGGGACGGCGGCCTCGCTGAACCTGGATCCGCAGAACCCGACGCTCGAGAACAGCGCCGGCGACGTTCACTACGAGACAGACTTCCGGTCGGTTTATGCCAAGGTCATCGACAACTGGCTGGGCGGCGATTCGGTGGGCGTGCTCGGCGGGAACTTCAAGAAGAGCGGGATCGACTTCGTGTAGGAATTTCAGACTTCAGGCTTCAGATTTCAGATTCTCGCACCTCGCACCTCGCACCTCGCACCATCACTTCACACTTCTCAGTTCAGACTTCAGCCTTGCCAGTTCGCGGCGCGCGTCGAGCAGCGCTTCGTGGGCCGTTTCCCACGTCGTGCGCGCCTCGCGCTCGACGTCTTCCGCCTTTGCGAGCGCAGACTCCGCCAGTTTAATCTCGGCGGCGCGCTTGCGCGCTTCTTCAGCGGCGGCCTGCTGGCGTTCGCGCTCGCGTTCTTCTTCGAGTCGCGCCTTTCGCTCTGCCGCCGCAGTGCGCTTGATCGGCTCGGCGTGTCCCCGCGCGCTGGTCGGCCTGGCCACCAACTGTGGACGTGTGGCCGGTTCGCCTGCCACTGGCGACGCTGCCGGTGTGATGCCCAGCAGCGCTTCGAATCCCGCCGGTTGCAGCGGTTCAGCGAGCCGTCCCGGGGATCCGATCGTGGTCGCGGCCAGTGACAGCGCCTCGAACGTGCGCGTCAGCGCGTCGGCGCCGGGTTGCGAGCCGCCGGCTGACGCAATCCGTTCGGCCTCAGCGACCGCCGCGGCGATCGCCCTGCGGTGGGCGGCGTCCGCGTCGCGCGCGTCGGACGGTCGTCCTTCGAGCGCCGCGATTTGCGCGGCGCGCAGGCGCTCACCGCTCTTGACGAGTCGATCGTAGGTGGCGCGCGCGCGCCAGTACACCTGGTTCACCGCCCATGGAACCACCGTCGGTTTGGCGAGGGCCTTGACTCGCCTGGCGGCATCTCCGGTCAGCGACTTCGCCAGCAGATTGCGGGCGGACGTGAACTGGGCGAGGGGCAGGCGATACAGGTCGTCGATCTGATCGTCGAGCGACGCCACGGGGACAGCTCCGTGTCTGGAACCGCAATCCGCTACGGATGCGAGACGGTCATCGTGTAGGTCTCGGGGGTGGTGAACCCGGCCACGTCATAGACGACGATGCAGTAGGCGCCCTTGACGATCTGAGCCCCCGAAATCGCCGGGACGTTGACCTGGGAGAACTGGTTCTGAAACAGCGAGTTGTTGCTGCACGACCCGTCGCCGTTCTGATACACCCACGCGACACCCACGTAGGTCGACGACACTGGTGACAGCGCTGTCAGCTTCACCGTCAGCTCGCCGCCATTCGCCGCCGTGAAGGCCTGGCCCGAAGGGCTTCCGGACAAGAAGGTACCGCTGAACGTCTGGATGGTGTTCTGAGATGGATCGACGATTCCGCCGCAACTGATCGTAATCAAACCGGCGACGACAAGGGCCGCCGCAAACCGCAAGCGCATAGTGTCCTTTCCTTGAATCTTCACCTCAATTCTCGCACACCTCGGCGCCGCCGCGCTGACCCGCGGTCGGCTTTATACTTTCGCCATCATGACCCGCGCCGTCGCAGGGCTGGTGCTGTTGGCCGCTGTGGCTGTGCTCTCGGCTCAATCCGATCCGAGCTGGCGGCAACCGGTCGATCCGCAGCGGATTGCGGGCAACATCTACTACGTCGGCACCCGCGGCCTGTCGTCGTTTTTGATCGTCACGCCGGCCGGCGCGATCCTGATTGATACAGGTGAGGCAGCGTCGGTCCCGTTCATCCGCGCCAACGTCGAACGCCTTGGCGTTCACCTGTCCGACGTTCGCTTGCTGCTCGCGGGACACGCACACTTCGATCACGTCGGCGGCCACGCCGAGATGAAGCGACTGACCGGGGCGACCGTCGTGGCGATGGAGGCCGACCGGGAGGCGATCGCTTCCGGCGTCGATCGTTCAGCGCTGGGCGGCCCGGGCTGGACGCCGGTCGCGGTCGGCAAAGTGGTGAAGGACGGTGGAGTGGTGTCGCTGGGAGGAGTGGCGCTCACCGCGCATCTGACGCCGGGTCACACGCAGGGCTGCACGACGTGGACGACGGACGTGATGCAGGACGGCAAGCGCTATCGGGTCGCGTTCGTGTGCAGCGTGACCGTGAACGAGGGCGTTCGCCTGGTCGGCAATACCCGGGTACCAGCTATCGCCGAGCACTACGCGCAGGCGTTTCGAGTCCTGCACTCACTGCAGCCGGACGTGTTCGTCGCCGAGCATCCGAATGTGTTTTCAATGGAGGCCAAGGTCGCGGAACTGGCCGCGATGGGCGACGGACGCGCCAGGATTCCGTTCGTCGATCGCGAAGGTTACGCGCGTTTAGTCGAGCGCGCCGAACAGGACTTTCTGACTCAGCTCCGCCAGGAACAGCGTTGAGGCGTGAAAAACCGGTCGCGCTCCCGTAGAATACGCCCATCCCATGGCTACAGCGACCGTGGCGGCTGCGGCCGCCCCTCTTTCGTTCAGGGACGTGCTGCGTATCGACGTGATGCGGCGCGTCTGGTACGCACAGGTCGTGAGCCTGTTCGGCGACTTCCTCGCGCTCTTCGCCGTCATCGCCGTCGTCTCGTTCGGCATGCATGGCACACCGGCACAGGTCATCGGCCTGCAGATCGCGTACATGCTGCCGATCGTCTTCGTCGGGCCGATTGCCGGCGTGTTCGTCGATCGGTGGCCGCTCAAGCCGACGCTCGTGTCGAGCGATCTCGTCCGCGCTGGGTTGGCCTTGCTGCTGATTCCCTCGACCTCGGTCTGGCAGGTCTACGTCGTGCTCGCGGCGTTGAGCTGCGTGTCGGCGTTCTTCGGTCCGGCGCAGACGGTGACCATTCGTCTGGCCGTTCCCGTGGCCGGATTGATCTCGGCCAACGCGCTGATGCAGATCGCGTTCATGGGCAGCCGGATCATCGGACCCTCGACGGCCGGCGCCATCGTGTCGGCTTTCACGCCGAAGGTCTGCTATCTGATTGACGTCGCCAGTTTCCTGGTCTCCGCCTCGCTGATCGGATCGGTCGGGATCCGGCGTCCAAAAGGAGCTCCGGTCGTGGAGGGGACGTCGAGCAACCGGATTCATCAGATCTGGATCGACATGGGCGACGGCTGGCGCTTCATCGTCCATCACGGATCGATCCTGTTTTTCGTGCTGGCCATGGCGGCGGGGCTGTTCACGATCGGCTGTTTCGGCCCGCTGATCGCCATCTATGTGAGGGACACGCTGCACCTGCGCGCCGGGTTCTTCGGGTTCGTCAGCGGCATGGTCGGCGTCGGCATGCTGATCGGCACGCAGATCGTCCGGCAGCTCGCACGCCGCTACACGGATACGTCGCTGGTGCTGGCGGGCTTGCTCGGCATCGGCGCCGGAGTACTGCTGCTGGGGGCGGTGCCGCACGTTGCGGCGGCCTTTGCCGCGACCTTCACGATCGGCTTCGCGTTCGGCGCGATCATCGTGCCGGCTCAGACGCTGATTCAGCGCGAGACGCCCCACGACATGCTGGGCCGTGTCGGCAGCACCAATGCGTCGGTCGTCTTCCTCGGACAGATCCTGGGGCTCGCGCTGTCGGGCGCCTTTGCCGAAATGGTCGGCGTCCGGCTGGTGTTCTTCCTGTGCGCCGGACTGTCGGTGGCGCTCGCCGGCGGCGGGTGGATGTTCTTGCGTTCGCGGCGCTGACGCCTCGCCGGCGCGTGTCATGAACGGACACCGTCCGTATGTAAGCAGCGGTGCACGTGCGCTGCGCGCATGCCGGACGTCCTACAATGTCCGAAACGGCCCGCCGTGACGGGCGCGCGAGGAGGCCCAATGGAACGCTGGTGGCAGGATCTCCGCTATGCAATTCGCGTCCTGGTGAAGAAGCCCGGCTTCACGGCCGTCGCCGTAATCTCGCTCGCGCTCGGTATCGGCGCCAACACCGCGATCTTCACGGTGATCAACGCGGTCTTCCTGCATCCTCTCGCGATCGAGGATCCGTCCCACGTGGTCGAGATGTTCACCCGGGACACCAAGACTGTCCAGTCGGGCAACTTTACGCTGACCCCGACGTCGTTCCAGAACTTCGAAGACTACCGCGATCAGAACAGCGTCTTCAGGGGGGTGGCAGGCTACTTCGGGTTCGGTCTGCAGTGGACACGCGACGGCGAGACGCAGCCGTTGCCGGCATTCATGACGAGCGCGAACTACTTCGACGTGCTCGGCATCAAGCCGTTTCGCGGACGGCTGTTCCGGCCTGACGAAGATCGCACAATGGGCGGCGACACCGTGGCGGTGATCAGTCACAGCTTATGGACGCGGGAGTTCGGGTCCGACCCGAACGTCATCGATCGAAAGCTGACGCTCAACGGCCTGCCGTTCACGGTCATCGGCATCACGCCGCCGGGATTCAAAGGCACCTTTTCGCTTGCGGGTCCGGATCGCGTGTGGGTGCCGCTCAGCATGCGCGAGCAGCTGACGACCGGACAGACACGGCAGCTGATCGCCAACCGTCGTTTCCGGTGGGTCAACATGGCGGGCCGCCTCAAGCCCGGCGTGTCGATGCGGCAGGCTGATGCCGCGATGAAGACGATCGCCTCCTCGCTCGCGAAGGAATACCCGGCGGCCAACGAAGGCCGTACGCTGGACATGGCGCTCGAGTCGGACGCCGCGCTTGGTATCAACGGGCGCGGCCAGCTGGTGCTGGCCGGCGGCGTGATGATGGGTGTCGTCGGCCTGGTACTGCTGATCGCGTGCGTGAACCTGGCGAACCTGCTGCTGGCGCAGTCGGCATCGCGCGAGAAGGAAATGAGCATCCGCGCCGCCATGGGCGCCGGCCGCGGGCGCATCGTCCGTCAACTGTTGACCGAGGCGGTGCTGCTCGCGATGCTCGGAGGCGCTGCCGGGATGATCGTTGCGTACTGGGGACGCACGGCCTTGTGGTCGTTCCGGCCGCCGTTTCTCGGGAATGCGTCGATCGATCTGAGCTTCGAACCGCGCGTCCTGCTGTTCACCGCGACGATGTCGATCCTGACCGGCCTGCTGTTCGGGCTTGCGCCGGCGATTCGTGCCTCGCACATCAACCTGAACGAGATGCTCAAGGCCGGCGGGCGGTCAGGCGGCGCGTCGGCCGCAAGCAGCCGTCTTCGGAGCGTGCTGGTGATGTCCGAGATCGGGCTCGCGACCGTTGCCTTGATCGGCTCGGGCCTGTTCGTGCGCAGCATGCAGGCAGTCGAGCACATGGACCTCGGGTTCGATTCGGCGCACATCGGACTGTTCTTCCTGAACCCCGGACAGCAGCGATACGACCAGGCGCGCGGCCAGCAGTACTACATCGACGCGATGGCCAAGGCGCGAGCCGTTCCGGGCGTCGAGTCGGCAACGGTCGCGTCAGCGGTACCGCTCGGCGGCGGCATCCTGCTGACGGTGTTTCCGGAAGGCGAGGCGCAGAATCCCAACTACCGCGGATCGCTCGTCACCTTCAACGACATCGCGCCGGGCTATTTCGAAACCATGCGGATCCCGATTAAGCAGGGCCGGGACTTTACCGAGTTCGATGGCGATCAGTCGAAGGCGGTGGCGGTCGTCAACGAAGCTATGGCCAGGCAACTCTGGCCGGGTCAGGACGCTCTGAGCAAGCGGTTCGCCATTGTGCAGCAGACCACCATGATCGAGGTGGTCGGCGTAGTCGCCACCACGGTGATCAACGCCGTCGGCGAGGATCCGACGCCGATGATCTATCGACCGCTGCGTCAGGAATACGCGCCCGGCGTGGCGCTCCTGACCCGCACGAAGGGGAATCCCGAGCCGCTCGTCGGCGCCGTACGCGATCAGGTGCAGACGCTGGACCGCAGCATGCCGCTGCGTGGCGTCGGCACGGTGCAGCAGAGCATCGAGGGCGGGTTGTGGGCGCCGCGGATGGGCGCGGCGTTACTGAGCATCTTCGGTGGCCTCGCGCTCGTGCTCGCGATGATCGGCGTCTACGGGGTGATGTCGTACACGGTCACGCAGCGGACGCCGGAGCTCGGCGTGCGGATGGCGCTTGGCGCGCAGACCAGCGACGTTCTGATGCTGGTGTTGAGGCAGGGCATGACGCTGGCCGCGGGTGGGGCGGTCATGGGCGTCGGACTCGCGCTGTTGCTCGGCCGGATCGTCAGCACGCTGCTGTTCGGCGTCAACGGCCGCGACTCGCTGACGCTGGCGATCGTGACGCTGGCGTTGACGCTGGTTGCGCTGGTTGCGTGCTACCTCCCGGCACGACGGGCGGCCCGTGTCGATCCGCTGGTTGCGTTGCGGGGGGACTGAGGGCAGTACGCGCGAGGATTCGGAGGGCGAGGCGTGAGCCGTTCAACGGCTCACTTGGTCGCGCGTTCCGAGGGCCACACCGGACTCACGAGCTCGATTCGCCAGATTGGACCATCCGCGAAGAGCGGCCCTTCGGACTTGACGAAGGCGGGCGCCTCGCCCTGGAGAATCCAGACGTGCGTGTCGGGCGGCTGCTTCCCGACCAGAGGCGCGATCAGACCGCTGACGCCGCCGATTTTCACCTTCACCACGTAGTGGGTCGCCTTGCGGGCGATGCCGGCCGTCGAGAACTGCTCGTCGCCAGCACTCGAGATGGCGAGCTTGACGAGCCTCGGCTTCGGTGTCGCGACGATCATGGACAACGCTTCGGGTGGCGCGGCCGCGCTGATGTTTTTCATCAGGACCAGCGTCATCCCGTTGGCCAGATCAGCAGGAAGTTTCATCTGTTCCGATTCGACCTTCTCCTCGCCGTGTTCGTTGGAGTAGCGAACGGTGACCTGACCATTCGCACAGTTGATGGTCACGTCCTGAGGGTGTGGAAACGTCGGACCCTTCTGCACCAGGTGATCACTGAGCAGCGCGAACTGCCGGCGTTGCGAGAACACCGCGGTTTCGTCGAGTATCGATCCGTCCTTGAAATGAAACACCAGGCGGCTGGTCACGCGATCGCCGCGCGCGGTCTGGATCAGATCGCCGTTGGCGATGAGCGTGCCGTCGCTCGTGCGAAGCGACAGGAAGCCGTGGACGACCCCTTCGGCGTGTCGCACCGGCACCGGCTCAGCGAAGAGCGCGGTACTGATCATCATCACGAGGCTGCCGACCGTTGCGAGAAGGCGACTGGCAAGTCGGCTGTTCGCACGCATACCATTGGCGTTGCAAGGCTGGTACCTCGGTGACGTTCGAAGACAGCCCAACCAAATGAGACAGAGATGTCGCGCTTCGGTCGCGATCAGACAACGTTGTCCGGGCCATTCGCTGGTTTCACAGGCGATCGCGAGCTCGTCCAGGTACAGGGGTTGCTATCAGCTCAACGGGCATTGTGATCGAGGCATCTGTGCGCCGTAAGGCGAGTGTCGGTCGTCAGGCGGCGATCGTCCCTCTTCAGGCGTCGGTCTCGCCGCTCTGGTTGCTCACCGACGAGCCGCTCGTGAACGAGCTGGTCAGCTATCTCGAGACCATGCGCCGCCGGATCACGGCCGACCCCCGCGGTGAACACACCTTCAGCTTCAGCCGCGCGCATCTCGCCGATGTGCGGACGGCGTTCGCGCGCCTGATTCGAAAGGGCGAGGTCAAGCTGCATCGCGTCTGCGAGCTGCTCTGCGACAGCTACTTCGACTCGCCCTACACACTGCAGAGCGTGGTCATCGGCGAGGTCGAGACCACCCACGAGCGCTTCACCCTGGTGCAGCCGCTGGCCCAGGGCGACCTCTATTCCCACACCGATCTCGATCTCGGCACGCGCCAGCTGCGGCGGCTGCGTTTTCACGACGGCAGAAAGTGGAGCCACGCCGGCCTCGTCGCCAACGTCGTCGAGTACCAGCCTGATGCGTCGAATGCCCACGGAATCCACAAGTTCATCAGCCGGATCAAGGCCGAAGAGCAGATCTGGAACAAGGTCGTGGACACCATCTTCGGCCTCGATCGACTGGTTCGCGCCGACAAGCAGCTGCGTCACCTGGGCCGGTTCGTCAAGGACGTCTTCGGCGTGAAGGCCATCGTCGGCGACCCCAGACAGGCGCGTGCGCTGCATGAGGCGCTGCAGCGTCTCGCCTGGAGCGCCGAGATTCTCGGCGCCCACGGCGTGCCGATGTCGGAGGCGACGCGACGGATGGAATTCATTGAAGTGAAGGACTACATGGCGACGGTCGGCCGCAAGGCGACCGGCTGGGAGGCGATCAAGTCGGTGTTCCGGTGGTGGGACACGATGATCGAGGTCCAGGTGCAGCCGCTCGCGAACTTCCACCGCGAGCGGGAGGCGCTCACCGCCGAGAGTCACGCCGGCTTCAAGGCCCGGCGCGACGAGCTGCGGAACCAGATCGCCGATCGCCTGCCGTTGTTCGGTTTTTATCGCGACCTGTTGCGCTGGTTGTTCATGGCGCCGGCCGAACCGGCGCCGACCGTCGACTCGATCGTCATCATCCTGACCGATTGAGCGGCGGTCTCTTTTAACCGCAAACTACTCCGAGTGCGCTATCCTTTCTCCCGCGCGGCTCGCCAGCCGCGCGGACACCGAATGGGAGAGCGCGTTCATCCAATCGCCGCTTCGCCGCCATCCTTCCTTCGCGGCGGCGGCATCACCGGCGATCTGATCCAGTCGATTGACTGGTCGCAGTCCGCGCTCGGCGCCATCGATTCCTGGCCGGCCAGCCTGAAGACCACGGTCGGCACCATGCTCCATTCGCGCCACCCGATGTTCCTCTGGTGGGGCCCCGAGCTGGTGCAGTTCTACAACGACGCCTACGTGCCCAGCTTCGGTCAGGGCAAACATCCGGCGGCAATGGGACAACGCGGGGCCGACTGCTGGCAGGAGATCTGGCCGATCATCTGGCCGCAGATCGACGATGCGATGCAGCGCAGGCAGGCGAGCTGGCACGAAGATCATCTGGTTCCGATTTTCCGCAACGGCGGAATCGAAGAGGTCTACTGGACCTACGGCTATTCGCCGGTGTTCGATGAAACCGGCCTGGTCGGCGGCACGCTGGTGGTGTGCACCGAAACCACGCCGCGCGTGCTCAGCGTGCGGCGCCTGCAGACGCTGCGGTTGCTGGTTGACGGAACCGTCCTCGCGGCAACTCCTCGCGCGGTGCTCGAGGCATCAGCGGAGATCATCGGACGCGAGCGCGCGGACGTGCCGTTCGCGTTGATCTATGCCAGCGATCCAGCCTTGCCCGCCCCGGTGGCGGTGCGGGCGGTCGGCCTGGATGTCGCGTCGGCCGCCCGTGTCGCCGAGACGGTCGGCGATCACCTGGTCGAGTGCGCGCTGGATTCGTCGCGTCGGCCGCTGCCCGCACCGATCCAGAGCACCGGGAGCCCGTGGCCCGAGCCGGTGAGTCACATCTTCGTGGCGCCGATTGCCTCCAGTGCGCAACGAACCGCAAGCGGCTACGTCGTGTTCGGGATCAGTCCGCGCCTGCCCTTCGACGCGGCGTATCGCGATTACCTGCTGCAGCTCGCCGAGGGGGTCAGTCAGGCGCAGTCCCGGGTCGAGGCGCTGCACATTCGCGCGGTGATGGAGGACGAGCGCAACAACCTGCTCGAGCAGGCGCCGGTCGCGACCGCGATGATGACCGGGCCGGACCACGTCTTCCGTCTGGCCAATCCGCTCTACCAGCAGATCGTTGGCCGCCGCGATCTGATCGGCCGGACCTACGCCGACGCGTTTCCGGAACTCCAGCAGACGCCGCTCCCGTCCATTCTCGATCGGGTCTACCGGACCGGCGAACCGTTCGTGACCCACGAGATGCTGATCAGGCTCGATCGGAACGGCGACGGCGTCGCTGGCCGACTGCTACGTCACATTCAGCCTCGAGCCGCTGCGCAACGAGACCGGCGAGGTCTACGGGATGATGGTCGTCGCGATCGACGTGACCAACCAGGTGTCGGCGCGCCAGCGGGCCGAACGCGCGCAAAGCGAACGCGAAACGCTGCTCGGCGAGCTGCAGGGCGCGAATCGCGCCAAGGACGAATTTCTCGCCATGCTCGGGCACGAACTGCGCAATCCGCTGGCGCCGATTCTCACCGCGCTGCAGTTGATGCGCCTGCGCGGCGTCCAGGGCGCCGAGAAAGAGCGCGCCGTGATCGAGCGTCAGGTCAAGCACGTGGTGCGCCTCGTGGACGACCTGCTCGACGTCTCGAGAATCGCGCGCGGCAAGATTCAGCTCAAGCTCGAGCCGGTGTGGCTGTCCGAGGTCGTCGCCAAGGCGATCGAAATGGCCAGTCCGCTGATGGAGCAGCGCCGCCATCGTCTGACCGCGGACGTTCCGGCCGCCGCCGTCGTCCAGGCGGACGCGGGCCGGCTGTCGCAGGTGGTGGCGAACGTGCTGACCAACGCCGCCAAGTACACGGAGCCCGGCGGCGCGATCAGCGTCCACGCCGAAGTGGACGGAGCGATCGTGCGCCTGATCGTGCGCGACAGCGGCGTCGGCATCGACCCGACCATGCTGGCGACCGTATTCGACGCGTTCGCGCAGGAGCGCCAGGACAGCGACCGTTCCCTCGGCGGCCTCGGCCTCGGGCTCGCGATCGTCAGGAGTCTCGTCGAGGCTCACGGCGGAACGGTGATGCTGACGAGCCAGGGCAAAGGAACCGGCACCGAGTGCATCATCGAGCTGCCGTCATCGTCGGTGCGTCCGGCGAGGCCGTCGGCGGTGCCGGATCACCCGACCGCTCCCGTCGGCGACGGACTCGAGGTGCTGCTGGTCGACGACAACGTGGACGCCGCCGACATGCTCGCCGAGTCGCTGCGCGCGCTGGGGCACCATGTGCGCGTGGCGCACGACGGCGTGCACGCCCTCACCATTGCCACCGACTACGTGCCGGACATTGCGCTGCTCGATCTGGGTCTGCCGGTGATCGACGGCTATGAGGTGGCTGCGAGGCTGCGGATGCAGCCGGGCTGGGAGTCGGTGCGCACGGTGGCGCTGACCGGCTACGGGCTCCAGAACGATCGCGAACGCACCAGGCATGCGGGGTTCGACGGCCACCTGGTGAAACCGATCGATGTCAACGATCTGGACGCGCTGCTGCGGGCGCTTCGATCCGAATCGTCGCCGCCGCGCGCGCGACCGACCTGAACGCACGGAACATCCGGTCCCACTCCGGACCGGTCATCCTGTCACGCAGATCCGTCTGCGCCTTCTTCCATTGCGGCCTGGCGAGCGCGAGGCGCCGCTGTCCTTCGGGTGTCAGCACGATCCGGCGTTCGCGCCGATCCTTCGTCGAGGCCAGCGCCACCCATCCCCGCTGCTGCAGCAGCCGCAGGTTACGCGACACCGTCGTCTTGTCGAGCGCGTAACGGCGGCCGAGCGCGCCCTGGCTGCACGGGCCTTCTTTTTCGAGCGTCAGCATCAGCGCAAACTGTGGCGCCTCGATGCCGCTGGCGCGGAGGCGGCCGTCGTACACCTGTGTGAGGAGGCGCGCCACCTGGCGCGCCGTCGCGCAGGCGCAGCCGAGTTCGGCGAGCGCCTCCTCTTCCGGGGCGACGCGGTCAACCGTCTTCGCTGTCGATCGTCTCGTTCGCTTCACGCTCGGGTCTCTCGATGCTTCAGTGCCTGGCCGGCGGATCAGCGAGCAGCGCGCGCAGGGGCGTGAGCGGTGCAAGCGGGGTGTAGTCGAGCGTGGCGAGGCCGGCCTTGGCCAGCGGCAGGCCGCTCATGAGGGTCCGGGCTTCCTCGACGCTCGTGCAGTTCATGATGAACATCACGCCGCGGCCGTCGGCGCGCGAGTACCACTGCTGAATCTTGCCGTCGAGATACAGCCTGACGGTGTCGCGCACCTCCTGCGGCATCACCGGCGGCAGTTTGGCGCGATCCTCGGGCTTCACGGTCAGGTTCACGAGCACCGCAGTGACCGGGGCAGGTGTTGCCGGCGGCTGCGCGTTGGCGCGGTGCGCGGCGACCACCGTCACGAATAATCCGATCAGGACGACACGCTTCATCATGGAGACTCCTTCGATGTCAGGTAGTATATACAACTTGATTGTAGTAGATACAACAACATGACGCAGCGCGGCTGAAGCTGGATACGGCGATGCGACGGGTGGTGCGGGGCTGTCGTGTTCGGCTTCAGCCGGACGTCGGGCGATGTGACGGGTGTGCTGTAGCGTCCGCTTCAGCCGGACATCAATCAGTCCGACTCGACGCGCTCGAGCGGCTTCTGGTCGTCGTGGAGGGCGGCAGCGAACAGCGCCTGTACCTCGGTCGCGTGCGCGCGCCTGGTCGCCATCCGCCAGCCGGTCGTATCGACCGGCGGCAGCACGTCCACTTCGATCGTGCGCGTCTCGAGCGTCGGAAACCGCTTGCGCGACCACAGTCGGTGCACGCCGTGGAGCACCACCGGGACGACCGGCAACCCGGTGTCGACGGCGAGCTGCACGAATCCCGTCTTGAACCGGCGCAGCCGTCCGTCGTCGCTGCGCGTCCCCTCGGGGAGGATCCACACGCCGAGACCGTTGGCCTTGACGAGGTCACCGACTTCACGCAGCACGGTGACCGATTCGCGCGCGTGCGCGCGATCGATGATGGCGTGGCCGGACAGGCGATAGATGATGCCGTAACCCGGGACGCGGGAGACGCCCGAGGTCATGATGCCGATGCCGCCGGTCGGGCACAGCCGCATGCCGAGAAACACGTCGAATGCGGAGACGTGGTTAGTGACGTAGATCGCGGGAAAGCTGGTCCGGAGGCGGTCGCCATTGCGAATCACCAGCTTCGCGCCCGAGATCCCAATCACCACGATGGCGAGGATCCTGGCGGTGACGTTGAAGACTCGCAGCCTGGTGGCGCGCCACGGCAGCAGCACCAGCGCGAGGGGGATCATCGCGATCGACAACGTGACCAGGGCGACGAAGGCGAGCGCGACCCGAATCGCCGCCGCGGCTTTATTCACGGATCACTTGGCGGCGGGCGAGAGCCAGCGGCACACCGTCTCGAGCCAGCGTCCGCGGTCATCGTCGGCCCATCCGGCGCGACCGCCCTCGATTCGTTCCAGCACCTGCCGCGTCTCGGCGGATGCGGGAGACGTGCCGGCGAGCGTGGCGAGCATGACGGCCTGCACTGGCGTGACGCCACGAGGTGCGAGCCGTTCCACCTGATGCGCGAGCGAACGGTCGCCGGCCGTCAGTGGGTCGTCGCTCGTGGCCAGCGCGTTGATCGCGTGCATCACCAGCTCGCGGCGTTTCGCGTACGGCAGCGCCTTGAGTGCGGCCGCCTCGATGGGACGGCCCACCACGTAGTCCTGACGCCCGTAGCCGACTGGGAAGTCGAGACGCTCCGCGACCGCCGCCGCCGGGAGTCCGCCGCCCAGCCACACCGGCACGACCGGAGCGTCGAGCGCCAGCGCCATGTCGAGCAGCGACGCCGAGAGCTGGGTGACGCGATCGCGGCTCGACTGCGCGCGCGTCCCCTGCACGTGCACGAAGAGCGAGTGCGGTGCGCTGCTGGCTTGCCGGCGATGGTTCTCGAGCAGCGACAGCATCGACGAGGGATCGGATTGATCGAAGAACGTGATCGGCCGCCAGCTCCTGAATCCCGGGTACGACTCGGTGTGCGCGACGAGCGGACCGAGCCAGTACGTGTCCGCCCGCAGATCTCCGTCAGCGGCCTGATGCTCACGCCGGGCGACCGTCGAGATCGGGACGCCGGTGACGGCGCCCATCAGGATCGGAAAGAGCAGCGACTCGACCTGCACCTGATGGTTGGACAGGTACACGGCCGGTCGCGACGCGAGCGACGTCGGCGTGTCCGGATCGGCAAAGACCAGGCGCCTGACGAAGCGCTGAACCAGACCGAAATAGAGGTCGAACAGGATCCACTGGTTGAAGCCGAGTCGTTGTTGCCAGAACGCGCGGACGCCCGACAGGTCGAGCGATTCCGGCGCCTCGTCGGACGCGACATGATCGCGTCCTTCACGCGACGAGGAGACGAAAAACTGATTCAACGGCAGGTTCGCCGCCGTCGCGGCATGGCCGTCCAGGCGGACGCGCGACGGGTGAACGTGAGCGTGGCGGCCGACATGTTCGAGCGCGACGATCCGACCGGCATCGGCCGAGCCGTAGAGCGCCGCAACCGTTCCAGGCAGCCAGTCCGTGGCGGCCACTTCTTCGTCGGATAAGCGCGTCACCTCGCCATCCACACGTGAGAGCGACATACCAGCCACGTATTGCCGATCGCGCAGGAATCGGACGCGGTCTGGACCTGGGCGCATGCCCAGGCGGCCCTTCGGCAGCAACACCTCGCGCAGACGAATCTCCGCCCACACGCGATCGCCGGCCAGAATTTGAATGTGGAAAGTCGGGAACGGCGCGCTCGCCACCATCCGCGTCTCGCAGCGCACGCTGCCTTCGCTGGGTGTCGGGCCGTGGAAGGTCGCGGATTCGATCGTGTGCGGATAGCCGGCGTTGGCAGAACCAAGCGCCGGATCCCATTCGCCCAGATCGTCGTGCGGAATCCCGTGCAGCGACGCGTCGAGCAGCGCGGGATGCAGCATGCCGCGCGGAACCGCGTGTTTGCCCGCATCCAGGATCGACGAGGCGGCGCCGGGGACGGTGATGAGACGGGTCAGGAGCTGGAACGCGGGTCCGTGAAACAAACGTCCGGTTTCATACGGGTTCGGTGAGGGATCGCCGGTCAACGACGCGAGTGGTGCCGGCGCCGGCGGATGGTGCGGCGCGAGAGTCAACCGCGCGGTCGCCGCAGCCTCCCAGGAATCGCCGACGAGCGTCTCGAGCCGCGCGCGGACGATTCCCGGCGCGACGTCCTCGACCCGCGTCCGCAGCATCAGCGGGTCCGGCGCCGGGATCAGCCACCGGTGTATGCGCAAATCGTGAACAGCCGTGACCAGAAGCCCAGGCGCGTGAGCGGACGCCGCCTGCGCGAGACGATCGAGCATCCACATCGCCGGAAGCGCGGGCCGCTCCAGAACGTAGGCGGGGCAGTGGTCCGTCACCCATGGATCGCTCGCGGCGCTCACCTCGAACGCCGCGCCGGCGTCGCGCCCGGACAGATCGGGACCGGCGTCGAACAGCCGCACCGCAATCCCCACGCCCTTGTAGATGCACAGGCCGTCAGCCCACAGATACGCGTCCGCGATGATGACGAAGGTGTCGCCTTCGCGCTCGACCGCCTTGGCCTCCATCTCGATGACCACGCGCTTCTTGAACGGGTTCACCTGACCGCGATATTTCCAGACCGCCTTGCGTCCGGTCGCGGCGTCTTCGAACACCGGACGCGTCATGCCCGCCGCGAGGCCGGTGTGGATCGCGTAGGCCTGAATCGTCTGGATCATCGCCTGCACGCCGAGCGAGCCGGGCTGGACCGGGTCGTAATAGAAATGCGCCTTGAAGAACCAGGCGCCGGGATCCATGTCCTTGACCGCGCGCATCCGGCCGAGGCCGGCGGCGCCCGCCGTCGGCCACCAGCCGTCGATCCGATCGATCATCAGCATCTGACCGGTGGCGAGGCCGGCGATCGGCGTCTCGCGCAGGTTCAGCAGGAAATCGTTCGGCTCGACGATCCACGCCTTCTCTTCGGGTGTCCGCGGCATCCCGACCTGCGAATCGAGCGACGCCTTCGGAAAGTGACCGAAGACGGTGTCGAGCTTGTAGACCGACGTGTCGCCGACGAAGCATTCGACCTTGAACGACTCGATCGTCATGCCGCCCGACGCGGAGATGTTCGTGCACGTGACGTGCGTGCGAATCGTCCCGCAGGTCCGCGGAATCGGCGCGGTCGGAAAACTGTCGCCATCGAGGTTGCGGAAGAACAGCAGCTGTTCCTCCTTCAGCGTGATGCCGAGGAAGGTGGCGAGCCAGCCGCACGGCTGCAGTGCGATCTCCATCAGCACGCCGAACGGCATCAGGCCGGAAGGGTTGTCGACGAAGTAGAACGCGTCCGGCGGCACGTCGTACTCGACGACCAGGCTCGAACCGGGACGGATGTCGCCCATCACGGCATCGAGCTTGGTGACGCGCGTCATCAGGAAGTACGGCGGACCCGGCAGATGGCCGGTGCGCCGATGGACGCCGTCGAACACCTTGAAGCGCGGACCAAATGCGTCTTCGGGGCGTCCCCACGCGCACGCCAGCATCGCCCGCTCATCGAAGCGGAAACCGTCCACTTCGGCGGCCGGCCGGCCGGTCGCGACACTGCGCAGCAGCGCGGGCATGCTGCTGAGCGGCCAATCCGGAACCAGGTTCAGGGCGGCCGCTTCGCAATGAAACGCCTTCATCCCGTCCACGGTGCAGAGGAGATCCGCGCGCAGCGTCGGCACCGGTCCGGTGATGACCTCTCGCACGAACAACTCGTAGACGACCAGGCGCGAGGCCGGCGTCGCCTGTCCGCGGCAGCGCAGGGTGAAGGTCTCGTCCGACACCGGTTCGAAGCGCCAGGCGTCGTGCTCGATCGTCGTTCCCAGCGCAGCCAGGTAGAACGCCATCGTCTGCATGCAGCCGTCGAACATCAGCGTCCCCGGCATGCAGGGGTCGTTCTTGAAATGACCCTTGAGGAACCAGTCGTCAGGGTGCAGATGCTGTTCGGCGCGGAGGTAGCCGCGGCCCCACGGTCCGCCGGTCAGATCGAGATGGGTGACCTCGTCGAACAACTGCATGCGTCCGGCTGAAATCGTCGGCGTGCGGGTGTGCGTCTGGGCGAGCTCGTAGCCGCGTCCGAAGCAGTCGAACGCGCGTCCTTCCGAGAAGGCACGGACCTCGGCGGCGGTGAAGGCGCCGCGCACGAACGGGACCAGCGGCGGATCGACACGGCCGGGCGGCAGCGTGATCGCGGCCGGGTCCCACAGCACACCAGCGGATGCGGCCAACTCTTCGTCGGTGAAAAATCCGGCCTGGCCCCCACGAACCGACAGGCGAATGTCGTCGCCGATCCGACAGTCAGAGTGGAAAAAGAAGATGCGGACGTCGCCGTGATCGGCATGCCCGTCGATGTGAATGTCGTACGCGCAGGTGTCGCCGATGTGGGCGAGGTGGCCCCGAAAGGTCAGCTGGCAGCCGAGCAGACGATACACGCGGCGGCCCTGGTTCAGGAAATCGGCGCCCATCCACGAGACGAGCAGCAGGTCGGCCTGACCGGCCTCGATCATCACGCCCGGCGTCATGTGTCCGGCGTGCAGATACCAGGCATCCTCGGTGACGTCGGTCTCGGTCCAGATCGTGCCTTCGCCGAGCACGCCGGGCGTGGCGTCGATGCCGGTGACGCGATCGGCGAGCAGGAGCGGCGGCTCCGGCATCCGCACCTGACGCGCGAAGCCGTCCTGACGCTTGAACAGGTCGCCGAGCACTGCCGACACTTCGCGTGACGCGAGCCACTCGAGCTGGGCGCGCGAGAACTTCGGTCCCGGCAGCAATGCGGCAGGGGCGACCGGCGCGACATCACGGTCGCGTGGAGTCTGCGGTGCGTCGGCGGAAGAATCGACGCTCGGCTCGGGACGTTCGGTCGGCTGTTGGGCCCGGTCGTCTACCGGCGGGAGCGGCGCCTCGACGTACGGCGAGAAGCCCTGTTCCGACACTCCGTGCGACGCCGGCCAGGACGACAGCAGCGATTGGTACGCCCCTTCGGCAGTGTCCACATACTGTTGATGCACACGGCCCATCTGCTGGATCGTGCGGAGGAACTGGGCGTGAAGATCGGGGACCTCGAATGTTTGAAGCGGTTCAGGTTCGTTGAAGGCGACGGTTGTGCGCGACGGCGATCCGGCCACGGCGACATCCGGGCGAATCGCGATCGCGAGCGGCGAGCGTGGCGGAGCGGTCATGCGCTGTCCCGCTGCCGAGGCCATTGATGCCGCCGGCATGCGGTTTCGGATCGGCACCGGCAAGGGTGCCAGACGAATGGCCGGCGGATGCGCGGGCAGGCGGAGCATCGGCCCCCCATCCGCCGTTTGTGCGTTCGAGGAAGCAGGTGAGGCGTCGCCGCTTGTGCGCGCGATCCAGCCGTCGAGGCCCGGCACCTCGACGCCGGCCGCGACCAGGCGTCCAATTGCGTGCCATACCTGCTGCCACGACGAGCGTGTGGTGGTATCGAGCGGAATCGAGACGTGCTCGCGATCGCCGAGGATCTGATCAATCCAGCGCGAGCAACTGCCGACCGGACCGTGCTCGAGAAACACGCGCACGCCATCGTCCCACGCCTTCTGAACCAGACGCGGAAAGTCCACCGTGCGCGAAAACTGGCCGACCAGTGCGTCGGCGGCGCTGTCATCGGTCGGCTGATAGGAGTCGATCGTCGCGTGGGTGTAGAAGCGGACGCCCGGCACCGGAGCGGTGGGCCGATGGTGAAGCGCGCGCCACTCGTCGAAGAACGCCGACGTCTCCGGGCAGTGGGTGCACAGGTCGTAGTTGAGCGGCCGGGCACGGTGCGTTCCGAGCGTGCCGAGGACGCGGTCGCAGCCGTCGGCGTCGCCGGAAATCACGAAGTTGCCGGGTGCGTTGATGATGGCCAGGTGCACCCGCGGTTCGTTGACGAGGAGATCGCGCAGCGTGTTCTCGGGCGCCAGGACCTGCCAGCTGGTCCAGCGAATCGGGTCCGCCTCCTTCCACGCGCGCCGAACCGTGAGGTGTTCGCCGCCGATCTCGCGGGTGAAGATACCGGAATCGCTGACCTGCTGATGGAACGCGTCCATGTCCGACCACGCGCCCATCGCGAAGAGCGCGTTGGTTTCGCCCGAGCAGAAGCCGATCGCCGCGGTTGGACGCAGCCCGAGCACCTTGCGCGTCAGTTGCGCGTGAACCTGCGTCAGGTACGACGAGCCCCACAGTTTGTCGGTCGGCGTCGGCAGGCTGTCCGGTTGGTAGAGCCAGCCTGCGGCCTGGCGATGCCGCGTGATTAACCTGCTCAAGCCGTCAACGAGTTCGGGCGCCGCCAGCAACAGGTCTCGACCCATGCCGTGATACGCACCGCCGGGCCCGGAAAACACGAACGCCATTTCGCCGCCGATGGGACGCTCGTGAAAGTACGCGCCGGGAGGAAGCGGGCTGCCTGTCCGTAACGCGTCGCGCGCCGCGCTTCGCAGCGGCTCGATCTGATCCGCAGCGTCCGCCACCAGAACCAACCGCGCCGGTCCAACGTTTTCGGAACGGCGAGCGTCGATCGCGGCGATGACACCGGCCCGATCGCGGCCGCCGTAAACCGTCAGCGAGGGGGTCGCCAGGCCGCTCGGTATCGTCGATGAGGACGCGGGATCGGACTGCAGCATCACGACGGCGTGCTGGCCGCCGAGCGCGCCGACCCGAACTTCAGCAATCCGCCCGTCCGGCGTCGGCAGCCACGGCCGTGCGGCGGACGGTGCATCCGGTGCCATGCGGTGGTGGCAGGCGAGTGCGGCGGCGGCAATGTGAAGCAGACCGGAACACGCGTGCGCATGGCCGAATTGAGACGTCAGCGCCGAGTGGGTCCCGCGCGCGCCCACGTCGATCGTCAGCGTCGCATCGTGACCGTGATCGACCGCCGGCAACACCGCGTAGACGCGATCGCCGTCGCGGCGCGCCTGCTCCAGCCTCTTGATCACCAGCACGATCGCTGCGTCCCCAGGCGTGACGTCCGGCATCGCGGCGATCTGTACGTCCTCGCAGGACAGATCGACGGCGCCGACGATCGCGACGTCGATGTCGTGGTCGTGGAGCGCCTGGGCTGCGATTTCGAGCGCTCGGATACCGGAGAGTTCTTCCGCAGAGACGGTGTAGCTCGGCCCGCGCAGATCGAGCTGCCGGTTGATCCGGTTCGCGGGAATGTTCGGCATCGTGCCGATGACGCCGGCCGCCTGCAAAGGCGGGACGACATCCTGGCGGGCGTTCGTCAGCCATTCGGCCTCGGGAGCGCCGGCGCCGGCGGCCGTCCATTCCCGGCACCACGATTCGAGACGCCACCGCATGCCGTAGCGCGCGATCTCGCCATCGGTCTGCATGCCGACCAGAACGCTGGTGCGATCGTGCGGCAGATCGCCGAGCGGACCGACCGCTTCGAGCGCTGCCTGAAGCACCGCGAGCTGCTGCGGCAATGTCTGTTCAAGATCACGTGGCGGGAACCGTAGGCCCTTGAGCGGCAGCACCACGTCTGTCGCCGCTCCGCGCAACGATCCGTCGGCGGCGGGTTGGAGCCGCGATTCGCCGTCGAGCAACGCGCGCGTGAAATCGGCGACGCCCGTGGTGTTCGCCACGACCGCTCCGATGCCGACGATGGCGAGATCGGCAGGTGGAGTTGCGACGTCAGCAACCGGGAACGAGCTTCGCTGCTCGCGCCACTCTTCGACGATCACGTGCGAGTTGTTGCCGCCGAATCCGAAGCCGCTGACGGCGGCGCGTCGCAAGCCGGCAACGTTCCAGGGTTCGGCGTCGTGCAGCAGGCGCAGCGGCGAACCGGCGATGTTCGGCAGCGGATCGTCGGCGTGCAGCGTCGGCGGCAGCGTCTCCGCCTTCATCGCGCCAAGCACCTTGATCACGGCCGCGGCCCCGGCGGCGGTGATGAGATGACCAAGATTCGATTTCACCGAGCCGATGCCGACACCGGAGCAGCCTTCGAAGACCCGGCTCAGGCTGGCCACCTCGATCCCGTCGCCGATGTGCGTACCCGGCGCGTGACATTCGACCAGCGAGATGTCCGCTGGTGACAGTCCGGCGACTTCGTAGGCGCGGCGCATCGCGCGCACCTGCCCGTCGCTCGCGGGAATCAGCACGCCTTCGCTGCGCCCGTCGTTCGACAGACCGATGCCGCGAATGACGCCGAGGATGTTGTCCTTCCGCCGCACCGCATCGTCCAGCCGGCGAAGGGCGATGAGCGCGGCGCCTTCGGCCGGTACGAGTCCGTCGGCTTCGCGGTGAAATGGCCGGCTGCGACCCGTTGGGCTGAGCGCGGTCAGCGCAGTGAAGCCCATTTGCAGGAACAGCATTTCGGCGCGATTGACGCCGCCCGCTAGCATCACGTCGGCGCGGCCGGTGGACAGCCATGTGCACGCGACCTGCATCGCATAGAGAGATGAGGCGCAGGCCGCGTCGAGCGCCAGCACTCCGGCCTCGAGCCCGAGCGCGTTCGCGAGAATGTGCGCCGGCAATCCGGACATGAACCGGTTCTCGCGCGTGACCGGCCCGACCACAGGCGGCAGCCCGCTGTTGTGGAGCCACACAGACTCCGCGAAACAACTCAGTCCGTCGCTTGGGAAGGAGAGGTTGCCGAAGATCGCCCCGCCACGTTCCTCGCGCCCGACCCGGGCGGTGCGCAGCGCCTCGCGCCCGGTGTGGAGCAGCCAGTGACAGAGGGGATCGAGCGGGGCGAGCACGTCAGCCGGCAGCCGCAGCCCATCCGGCGAGAACACGAAATCAGTGACGACGCCGGCGCGGTTCGAGACGATGTGGTCTCGCGTGTCGGACGGATCGGGGGCGACGACGAGGTCGCCGTCCATGCGCCAGCGGCCCGGCGGAACCGGCGCCAGCAGATCGCGTCGGGAAATGACCGCGTCCCACAAGGCGTCGGGCGTGGCTGCTCCGGGCAGGACGCAGGCCTGCCCGACGATCGCGATCGGTCGAAAGGTCATACGCTCGCGACGCCGACGAGCATGCCGCCCACCACGACCTCGCATTCACTCGGTGTGGCGTGAGACAGCTCGGCGACGAAGTGACGCACGCCCTGGGGACGCTGAATCACCGGCACGCCGCGGTCGCGGAAGTGCTTTTCAAGCGCCGGCGTCACCATGCCCCCGGCCCAGGGACCCCAGCCAATGGCGCGCACGCGACAGGTGCCGCGCGTTCGCGATTCAGCCGCCGCGACCTTGTTCAGGATCTCGTTGGCCATCGCGTAGTCGCACTGTCCGAAATTTCCGGTCCGGGCCGCGACCGACGAGAAGAGGACGATGGTATCGAGCGGATCGGATTCGGTGGCGTCGAGGAGTGCCCGCAGGCCGAGCACCTTGGTCTCGAACACGCGACGGAACTGCGCGACGGTCTTGTCGGCGATCTTCTTGTCGGCGAGCACTCCGGCACCGTGAATCAGACCGGTGACGGGCCCGAAGCTCGCCCGCACGTCGTCGAGTACGGCGGTGAGTGCGGATGCGTCGAGCACGTCGGCCGCGTAATACCGCACCCTGGCGCCGGCCTCTTCGATAGCGCGCAGCGTCGCGCGGATCTCGCGCACGGCAAGGATCTCGAGCGTTCGAGCTCCCAGCTCTTGTGGCGTCACTTTCGTTCCGGACGATTGCGCCGCGGCCAACAGCGCTTGTTTTATCTCGGCGTCTGTCGTGGCGGCGGCCGTTGCGACGGGTTCCTCCACCAGCGGTGTGCGGCCAAGCAGGGCGAGACTCGGGCGGGAGGCCCGCGCCAGTGCGACGATCGCGGATGCCGTGACGCCTCTCGCGCCTCCAGACACCAGCAGCACCGACTGTGGCGTGATTGACGAATCGCCAGCCACCAATGGTGACGGCACCGCTTCGAGCGTCGTGCGTAGACCGTCGGCGTGCAAGCCGACGTCAACAGCCGGCGACGCCGACTGCAGTTCGTCCGCCAGGACGAGCGCGAGTTGGCGGATCGAGCGGCCATTGCATTCGAGATCGATCGCCTTCGCCTTCGCGAGCGGCCACTCGAGCGCCGCGGTGCGCGCGAGCCCGGCGAGACCGGCGCTCCAGGCGCGAATCGGATCGTGTCCGTCGAGGCCGAAGTTACCGCCGGTGTCCTGCACGGTGACGAACAACCCGCCGTTTTCAATCGCCGCGGCCGCGGTCTGCGCGGCGCGAAACGCCTCTTCGTTGACCGCAAGCGCGGCTTCGATATCGTCCATGCGCCGCAAGCCGCCAAGGTAGACAACGCCACGGGCGGTTGCCGGCACGTCGGTCACCTCGATCGCATCGACGCCGCGCTTGCGAAGCACCGCGACCAGTTCAGTCGAGATGCCGCGGCCGTCAGGCGTCACCACAAGCGGACCGGCGATCGCGCGTCGTGTCGCGATCGGAGGCGCGGCGACTTCGACGACGCGGAAACGATCGAGCGGCGTGGAGGCGGCCGAAACATCCGGAGTCGATGATGCAGCGGCGGCAGCTGGCCGGTTCGCCGAAGCGTTACCAGTGACCGTTTTCGAAGTGTCGCCGGCCGCCGCGCTGCCGTTCATCGCGGTGACGATCTGGCCCAGCGTTTTCAGGGCGGCCATGGCGGTGGCGTCCACAGGCGGGAGGTCGGGGCAGCGCTTCTGCATCGCCGCAAGAATCTCGACGCGCTTGATCGAGTCGATCCCGAGGTCCGCTTCGAGCGCCATGTCGAGCGAGAGCATCGCGGCCGGATAGCCGGTCTTCTCCGCCACGATCTCGAGAAGTCGCGCGGCGGCGTCAACGGTTTCGGTCACGCCTACGGGGGCGGCCTGGACGCCGTTGCCTGCGGCGGCAGACGCGACCGGGACAACCTGAAGACCGTCGGCTGCGACTGTCGCCGGCGTCGCGGCGGTCGAACCGCCCATGGCGGTGATGATCTGACCGAGCGTCTTCAACGACGCCATCGCCGTGGCGTCCACCGGCGGCAGGCCGGGAACGCGCTGCTGGAGCGCGCTCAGAATCTCCACGCGTTTGATCGAGTCGATGCCGAGGTCGGCCTCGAGCGCCATGTCGAGCGAGAGCATGGTGGCCGGGTAGCCTGTTTTTTCGGCGACGATTTCGATCAGGCGCGCCGCGGCGTCCGCGGTATCGGGGACGACTGGAACGCCGGTGCCTGCGGGCGCCGCTCCGGCCTGGACGCCCTGAAGGCCGTCGCCTGCGAGTCCGGCTGCGGTTGTCGCGGTCGCTCCCATCGCGGCCACAATCTGTCCGAGCGTTTTCAGGGCAGCCATAGCAGTGGCGTCCACCGCCGGCAGATCCGGCACGCGCTGCTGCATCGTGCTCAGGATCTCGACGCGTTTGATCGAATCGATCCCGAGGTCGGCCTCGAGTGCCATGTCGAGCGAGAGCATCGCGACCGGATATCCGGTTTTCTCGGAGACGACATCGAGCAGCAACGATGCCACTGGCACGGCCGCGGGTTTCGGCGCAGCTGATGCCGCAGCGGCTTTCGGCGCCGGCGCGACTGGTTCGGGTACGCACGACACGAGACGCGGAGCGGGCGGCGCCATTTTCGCGGTTGCGGCGATCGGCGCAACTGGTGCGGTCGGCGCGACCCGCATGTCCGGCGCTGCGTTGACCGACTGCCGCGGGGCCGGGGGAGCCATCGCTCCTGTCGTCGCTGACGCGGCCACGTAGGCTACGGCCTTCAGGCCGTCCCGCGTTGACGCCACGATCGGACTGCCGGACTGTGCCGCGCAGTAGTTCGCAAACGCGGACTCCATCGCGCGCAGGTACTGGGCCTGACTCTCGCCGAGCGTCCGCTGAAATGCCTCGTGGGCATCCGTCAGCAGACGCGCGCCGTCACTCGACGCCTGGATCGGCATCGCGCGCGGAGCCACAGCCGCCTGAGTCAGTGCTGGTGACGAGGAAGGGGCGGCGAGAGACGTCGGTGCGACCGCAGCGACCGGTGTCGCGGCGATCGGCGCGCGTGCCGGCGATGCGGATGCCGCGGCCGGCATGGGCGTGACACTCGCGGCCGGCGCTGTGCGCTCCGGGTTCGGTTTCGGCAAACCAGCGGCGCCGTTCGCCGGCGGGTACACCTTGCCGTAGTTCGCACCCGTAATCGTCATCGTCATCGCCGGCTTCTTCGTGATCGGTGCGGCGACGGCCACCCGTTCCCACAGTCGATCGAACGCCAGCGGCACGCCGGCGACCGCCAGTTGTCCCAGCGCCTGCCAGAGACTGGTCAGACCGTGGGCATCCTTGCGGTCCATCGCGATCACCGATGCGGCCCGGCCGGCCAGGCACTGCTGCGCGAGTCCGGTGAGCACCGCGCTCGGTCCGACTTCGATGAAGGTTCGCGCACCCGCCTGATACATCGCGTCGAGCGTTTCGACGAAGCGGACGGCGCTGCGCATCTGCTCGCCAAGTTGATTCCGTACGGCGGCAGCGTCGCCGGCATAGGGCTGCGCCGTCGCGTTCGCGTAGACCGGCACCCGCGGCGTCGCGAACGACGCCGAGGCCAGTGCTTCCGCGAACGGCGCGGTCGCCTGTTCGATCAGCGGCGAATGAAACGCGGCCGCAACCGGGAGGCGGGTCGCGCCAAGACCGGCGGCACTCGCACGCCGCTGCGCTTCGTCGATCGACTCGACGCTCCCCGAAAGGACGACCTGCTGCGGCGCGTTGTCGTTGGCGACAACGAGCAGCGGAAGCGCCCAGGTGGCGAGCAACTGCTCGACCTCTTTTCGCGACGCGGTCAGCGCGAGCATGGCGCCGCCGGAGCCGCTGGCTTCAGCCATCAGCTCGCCGCGCCGCCGTGCGATCCGCAGCACGTCGGCATCCGTGAGTGTGCCGGCGGCGGCCAGCGCCGAAATTTCGCCGAAGCTGTGTCCGGCCATCATGTCGGCGTCGAGTCCGACCAGATTCAGGACGGCGCGGCACGCGAGGCTGGCGGCGCCGACGGCCGGCTGCGTCCACTCGGTCGCCTTCAACAGCGCGGCCTGCGCATCTTTTTCATCGTCGGTGAAGACCGGCTTCGGGAACACCACCTCGTGCAACTTGATGTCGCCGATGTGGGTGTCGTCGGCGGCGTCCCACACCGAGCGGGCGGCCTCGAACGCCATCGACAGATCCGCGGTCATGCCGGCGTATTGACTGCCTTGTCCCGGAAAGAGGAACGCCACTTTGCCGGGCGTCGCCTGCCATGTGTAAGACAGGCCACCGGGGAGGGTGAACGCCGTCTTCGGTGCGCGCGCGATGGCGTCCGCGGCCTGATTCAGTCGCGCCGCGAGGTCGGATTCGCTGGTGGCGACAATCGACAGGCGGGCCGTGTGGGCGCTGTTCTTCCACGCCAGCTGACTGCGTCGCGCCAGCCAGCGGAGCGTGATCGCCGGCGTGCATTCGGCGGCCAGGTCGCGGCATTGCGCGACCAGCGTCTCCGGCGTGTCGGCGCCAAGCAGCACAAGTTCAGTCGGGCTGGCGCGGAAGCGATCCGCCTTTGTCCCGGAGCCGCGATATTCCTCGAGCAGCATGTGCCAGTTGCTGCCACCGAAGCCGAACGAACTGACCGCCGCGCGGCGCGGATGCGCGGCGTCGCGCACCCAGGGACGGGCTTCGGTATTCAAATAAAACGGGCTGCCCGGAATGTCGAGTTTCGGATTCGGCGTATCGACGCCGATAGTCGGCGGCAGCACGCCTTCATTGAGCGACATCACCGCCTTGAACATGCTGGCGGCGCCGGCGGCGGCTTTGAGGTGACCGATCTGCGACTTGATCGAGCCGATCGCACACCACTGCGGCTCGGCGCGGCCGGCCTCCTCGAACACCATTTTCAGGCCGGCGAATTCGGCGGCGTCTCCGGCGCGCGTGCCGGTGCCGTGCGCTTCGACCAGTTCGACCGTCGCCGGGCTGATGCCGGCACTCTCGTACGTGCGGCGGACTGCGCGTGCCTGACCCTGCGCGAGTGGCGCGTAGACGCTGAGCGCGCGTCCGTCCGACGCACCCTCGAGCGCGTGAATCACGGCGTAAATGTGATCGCCCTCCCGCTCCGCATCGTCCAGCCGTTTGAGCGCGAAGAAGCCGACGCCTTCGCCGAGCAACGTGCCGTCCGCGGACGCGTCGAAGGGACGGCAGCGTCCCTTCGCCGACAGCGCCGGTGTCTTGCTGAAGCACATGTACATCGACGGGTCGTTGAACGTGTCCGCACCGCCGGTGATCACCATGTCGGCCTGGCCGAGATAGAGCTGGCTCAAGGCCAGCGACATCGCGGCCAGCGTGCTCGCGCATGCGGCGTCGGTGACGCAATTGGCGCCGCCGAGATCGAAGCGATTGCAGATGCGGCCTGCCACCACGTTGCCGAGCGAGCCGGGGAACGTGCTCTCCGTCCACGGTAGGTAACACGCCGCGATGCGGTCGCAGATCGCCTGCACCTCGGATTCGGGCAGCCCGCTTTCGCGCAGCCCTTTGACCCAGACCGGCCGCTGCAGCCGGTTCGACATCTCGACGTACAGTTTCTGGCCGGCGGTGACGCCGAGAATCACGGCGATGCGCTCGCGCTTCAGCTTGGACAGGTCGTGTCCGGTGACGTCGTTGAGCACGTCACGCGCGGCCAGCAGGGCCAGCAGTTGGCAGGTGTCGGTCGAGGGAAACAACGCCGGCGGAATGCCGAACTCCACCGGATCGATGTCGATCGACGGCAGAAACGCGCCGCGCGCGGTGTAAATCTTGTCCGGGACGGTGGGATCGGGATCGAGGTAGTCCTCGACCAGCCAGTGCGTGGACGGCACGTCGGTGAACAGATCGCGTCCCTCGACGATGTCGCGCCAGAAGCCGGCGATTGTCCGGGAGCCTGGAAAGATCCCCGAAACACCGACAACAGCGACAGGTGGACACGGCGCGCGCATACGAAGGCTCCTGACTACGGCTGAAGACGACGAGGGGCGAAATGAAACGCGGCGTCCGGCACGTGCACGCCGGCCGACCGCAGTTGCTGCGCGCGCGTGATCACCGCGGCGCCTTCCAGCATGTTGAACGCAATCTGCGCGACGGTCCGCTCCTCGAGCGCTTCGAGAAACGATCCAGCGACCCAGGCGTTGAAGGCGCCCATCGCCGGACCGCACCAGATCTGCAGGTCCATCTTGCGCTCCGGCGTGCCGGCGATCGCCCAGTGACTCGACAAACCGAGATACCAGCGAAACACGAGCGCCATCTGATGCCGCGGATCCGTGGCGGCGCGGTCGAGTTGCGCCGGGTCGCGCTCGGTGAAGAAGCGGCGTGTCTCTTCCCACACCGCCGCCATCGGTTGCTGAAAGACTTCGCGCTCCAGGCGGCCGCGTTCAGCCGTCGGGATGGCCTCGAGCGAATCGTAGAGGTCGTAACACTGATACAGCCGGGTGGCGCGCGGCGCGAACATGGTGCCGCGCTTCAGCACCTGCACCTTGACGCCCATCTCGAACATATCGGCCGCGGGCGCCATCACCACGTCGGCGACGTCCGCGTTCGCCAGCAACTGTTTTCCGTGCGCGGACAGGCCGGATTCGACGGCTGCCTGGTTGATCGAGCCGGTCATCACGTAGGCGGCGCCGAGCGCGAACGCGCCAGCGACCGATCCAGGCGTCCCGATGCCGCCGGCTGCGCCGACGCGTACGAATCGCGCGTAACCGTGACGCGCGGTAATTTCGTCACGCAGACCCAGGACAATCGGCAGCAGTGCGGTGAGTGGACGATTGTCGGTGTGGCCGCCCGAGTCGGCTTCGACGGTGATGTCTTCGGCGACGGCAACGAGCGGCGCCAGCCGCGCCTCCTCGTCGGTGATCTTGCCTTGCGCCAGCAGCGCCGCGATCATCTCCGCCGGCGCCGGCGCCATGAACTGACGCGCCACTTCCGGACGCGAGATTTTCGCGAACACGTGCGTGCGCCGTTGAATCTGGCCGGCCGCGTCGAGGCGCAGCCCGTGCAGCGCGTAGCGCACCACGTGCGGCGACAACGCCATGTAGGCGGACGCCGAGACTCGCGGCACGCCGCGCCGCAGATAGAGATCGACGATCGCGGCCTCGAGATCCGGTTCGTTGGGGGAGTGAATCAGGTTGGATCCGGACGCGTCCGCGCCAACCGCGCGCTGGATCTCGTCCATCGCGCCATCGACTCGAGCGGGGCTCAGGCCGGCGGCGCCGAAGAATCCCAGCACCCCTGCGCGCGCCGCGGCGATGACCATCGCGGCGGTCGCGATTCCGTTGGCCATCTCGCCGACGATGTAGGGGAAACGGACGTTGTGGACGCCGCAGAAGTCGCGGCTGCCGAGCCACTCCGGGTAAATGGCCGGCAGACATCCCCACAGGAACGCGCCCTGGGGTGGGTCCTGCTCAAATGTGCACGAAACTGCGCCCGAGGCGGGGTCCTGCCAGAGCCACAGCGGCTGTCGAATTCCGCTGGTTGCGTCCAGCAGCGTGATGGCTGCGGAGGGTGATGCCGCTCCCTGCACTGGTTATCGTTTCCCGACGCCGCGCGCTATAAATCCTCGGCCAGCGGCGGTCAGCTGAGGGTGTCGTCGAGCGTGAACGGTTCGGCGCCAAAGCGACGTCTCAACAAGGCGTAATGATAAATGCTCGAGTTAGAAATGATAGCGAAAGTTGGCGCCAGACCAAAGCGCTAACTCACGGTACGGACGGGTATTACAGAGGTATTACAGAGCGATTACAGAACGGCTTATTTGTGCGTAGTCGAGGTCGCGGCGGCGCCAATCTGGATGAGAACCGCGTTGGTCTTCTTTTCCGGGACATCGATCACCACGCGGTCTCCGGCCTTGATATCGGCCACGACGGCCGCCTTACCGGACTTCTTGACCGTGGTCTTGTCATCGATGGTCAGCGTTTTCGTGGCGGCGTCGGTCGTCTTGACGGTGATCGCCTGCGCCGACACCTGGGTTACCACCCCCCGGACGTGGTCGAATCCTCCGTGGGCGTAGGCCAGTGTTCCGATCAGCATGAATGCAGCGGCGAGTGTAAGCAGGCGATTCATGACGGCTCCTTGTGATGATGCGTGGCAGTGGCAGGCGCGGACGGTGTCGCATGGTCCGCACCTTCGAGAAATTCACGATCCTGTCGTTCTTCTTCAAGCTCCGACGCCGTCTTCGGATTGAGCGACTCCATCTCTTTCAGCTGATCGCTCGTCAGGTGACTCAGGTGACGGATGAAATGGACCAGTTTCCAGGTGTCCACGTCGTTGTCCGATCCGTCGCCCCAGGCCGGCATGCCGGTGAGCCGGACCCCGTTCTCGATGATCCAGTAAATCTCGCCGTCCGACAGGTTCTGCGTGTCGGCGAGCCGCATGTCCGGCGCTTTCGGGTAGAGGTTGCGTCCCATTTCAGTCTGGCCGCCACCGTCGTTGCCGTGGCAGGAGGCGCAGTGATCGGCGAAGTGCGCGCGCGCGTCCGACCAGGCTTCGGCTGAAAACGGAATCGGATTCTTCGCGTCTCTGGCGCTGGCTGGAATCGCCATGTGCCGGATCGCACGAGCCGCGACGTGCTCGACCATCGACGGCTCGGCGCGCGTGCTGAACCCGCCGCTGCGCTGCACGAAAGCGAACGCTGCGAGACCGAGCGCGGCGAGCACGACGAGGGCGAGGACGACCGAACGCATAGGCCTTCGACTACCACCAGCTTACGGCATCCCGCATCGGCGGCGCGCTCGAATCAACGGCCGCCGCCGGGCTGCGGCGGGGTGATCGGCAGAGCCGGCCCGACCGCGTAGAGCTGCGTCCATCCTTCAGCCTGCGGAGCCCGAACGATTCGCGAGGCGACGTTGGCGTCGGCCCTGATCCAGGTCGAGACGTGCAGCATCGCTCCGCTGACGAGCCGGTGATGTTCTTCGTCCTCGCGAGCCGGGTCCGGTGGCGCACCGGGATCCGGTTCCTGAATCAGCACGAGCCACGCCGGCGCGCCCGGCCGCCTCGGCATTCCGAGGTAGTTGACGAACGTACCGCTGACGATTTCGCGCCAGTCGTAGCCGCCGGCTTTCGCGGTGGGATCCGGGGCGAAGGGCGGAATGCCGTCGCCGACCAGCGTCGCGATCGCCGGCCAGCTGCCGGCGTCGGCACGTCGGGTCTCTGCTTCGAGCAGGCCTTCCTGCAGCTCACGGAACATCCGTTGTTCGCTGGACGGGCGATCCTGAATCAGCGCCTGGAACGGCAGCAGATGCCGCCGGTCGGCGGCGGCGCCGTGAAAGCCGCCGTCGGTCGCGAGATACATCCAGACGCCGATGACCACGACCATCCCGAAGCGCACCACGTTGCCGAGTTCGATGCGCGCCGAGAGCGGCCGTACCTCGATCCGGCGAATGGCCTCGGACGCCGCGTTCACGCCATTCTCCGCCGCAGCAGCGACCGAGCTGCGAGCGTGACAAAAAAGATCGCGGTCACCGCCAGCACGACAGCGCCGCCGGTCGGCACCAGGAACCGGGTGGACACACCGAGTCCGCCGACGCCGGCGAGAAACGCGACCGCAACACTCCACACGAGATAGCTGCGCGTGCCGTTCGCGACGTTGCGCGCCGCCGCGGCAGGCACGACGATCAGCGCCTCGACCAGCAGCGCGCCGATGATTTTCAGGCTCACGACGATGGAGAGCGTCAGCAGCAACGCGAAGAAGTACTCGAGATACGCCGGCTCCGCGCCGGCGACCGTGGCCAGCGGCGGGCTCAGGCTGTCGAGCAGCAGGTTGTTGTATTGACGCACCAGCAGGACCCCGACCACGAGGCCGACGCCGATCAGGAGTCCGAGATCCGCGTCGGTGACGGTGAGCAGGCTGCCGAACAGCACCGACTCGACCTGGTGCACGTTGAACTGTCGCGTCAGCGCGACCAGCAGGCACAAGCCGAGGCCGAGCGTCAGCGCGTGGAAGACGCCGATCAGCGTGTCGGGCGGCAGCGTCGCGTGACGCTTCACGTACACCATCGCCAGCGTGGACAGCAGGCAGAACCCGAACATGCCGCCATACGGCGCGTTGAGCGGCTCCCCGAGCAGCAATCCGAGCGCGACGCCGGTGATGGCCGCCTGCCCGAGCGCGGCGCTGAAGAACGCCATCCGCCGCGTCACCACGAGATGACTGACGCCGCCCAGAATCGGGGCGAGCACGAGCACGCAGAGGAAACCGCGGACGAGAAACGGATACTGGAAATCGCCCGGCAGCATCCCGCGTTGCGCGAGGCTGCCGATCCAGGCATAGAAGCTGGTCATGCCCCCACCAGCTTCCGATCACGCGTCGGCGGCAGCAGTTCGCGAACGCCGGCGTGGCCGAGCATGTCCACACCGCCTTCGGCGACGATGCGCCGATCCAGCACGCTGACGCGATCGGCGACGCGCCGCACCTGGTCCATGTCATGCGACACCATCAACACGGTCGTTCTCGCTGCGCGCCTGAGCGTCTGAAGGATATCGTCGAGAATGCGGATCGCCGAGTCGTCGAGTCCGGCCGTGGGCTCGTCGAGGATCAGGAGCTCCGGTTCCGGGTCGAGTGCGTGGGCGAGCAGCACACGACGCAGTTCGCCTCCGGACAGCACCGCCAGCGGCCGCCGCTCGAGTCCTGGCAGGCCGACGCGGTCGAGCAGCGCCGCGATCGACGTCCGCGCGGCGCGCGTCAGGCCGAAGCAGACCGGCAGACGCTGACGCGTGAGCGCCAGAAAGTCGCCGACCGTCACCGGCAGCGTGGGATCGACGGCGAAGCTTTGCGGCACGTAGCCGATCGTCCCGGCGCCGGTCCAGTTGAGCGCGATGCGGCCGTCGAACGGAATCTGACCGAGCACGGCGGAAATCAGCGTGCTTTTGCCGGCGCCGTTCGGGCCCACCACGACGTGAATGCTGTGGCGCCGGACCTTCAGCGCGACGTCATCGAGCAGTGCATCGCGATTGCGCCGCACCGAGAGCCCGTCGATTTCAAGCAGCGCGACCGGCTCGGCGGCGTCGCTCATGCCTCGGTGACCAGCGCGCGGATCATCGTGTCCACGTTCCGCTGCATCTCGCGTTCGAACTTGTCCGCGGTGTACGCGCCGGACGCGATGTGGGTGATGACGTAGACCTTTGCCCCCCCTTCGTCTCGCAGCACCTTCAGCATCGACTCGGGGAACGTCTCTTCGCTGAAGACGACCTTGATCTTGTCGTGCTGCAGCAGCTTGACCATGTCGCGGAGTTCGGCTGCCGACGGCGTCAGGCCATGCGCCGGCTGGACGACCCCCGCGACTTCGAGTCCGAATTCCTGCAGCAGGTAGCCGTAGCCGTCGTGCACGGTGACGACCCGCGTGATCTTCGCCTCGGCCAGCGACTGGGCGGCCTTCGATTTGATCAGGCGGAGACGCCGCGCGTAGTCGCCGGCGTTTTTCTGCAACGCGACGGCGTCCTGCGGTCGCAACGCCGCGATCGCGCGCTGGATCGCGTAGGTCTGCTGGATGGCGTTGGTGAACGAAATGAAAGTGTGCGAATTGACGCTGCTGCCGTGCGCGGAATGGATCTGCGGCGTGGTGTCGTTCGGACGGATGATGACGACCTTCTTGTTGCCCGACGCTTTCAGCATCGGCATGATGAAGTCGTCGTGGCCGATGCCGTTGATGACGATGGCGTCGAGATCGACCAGCTTCTTGATGTCGTCGGGACGAGGCTGATAGTCGCCGGCATCGATCTCGCCAGGCAGGATCGGCCGCACCTCGTAGCCCGGCAGGTCGCCGACCACGTTTTTCGTCCAGGAATAGTACGGATGCAGCGTGACGCCGATCTTCAGTGTCGGCCTGGTCTGCGCAATCGCCTGGCCGCTCGTACAAAGCAGAGCCAGCGTCAGCGCACCGGTCACTCGCAAAAACCCGCGTCGAGTCATCACACGATTACCTCTTGATGGCGAACACCGGATTGGGCACCTGCGAAAACACCTCGACCCACCCGGTGTTCTGCGGCGCCGGCACGAACTCGGCCGTCACTTGTCCACCGAAGCGATGGGTCCACAGATAGACGTGCAAGGTGGTCCCGTCCGCCAGCCGGTGGTGTTCTTCGTCGTTGGGCGCGGGATCTGCCGCGGTGCCCGGTTCCGGCTCCTGAATTTCGAGCAGCCACGCGGGCTGGGAGGCATCCGACGGCTGGCCGAAATAGTTGGTGACGACGCCACGGTCGAAGCGGGTCCATCGATAGCCGGCGCCAGGCAGGCCGAGCGACTCAGCGCTGGGCCAGCGCGACAGGCGTGACCGTTCGGCTTCGGCCTCGAGCAGTTTCTGCCGCAACGCGGTGAACTGCTGCTGATCCGATTCGGGCAACGTGTTCGCGAGCGTCTGGTAGGGGAGCAGACCGCGCCGGCTGTCGGTGTTTCCCGCGTTCAGCGCCAGGTATGCGATGACGACCGTCACGATAACGCCGGCGATGAGAAGCACGCCGGTTCGTTCGCGCCCACCGGTGTTCGCACCGCCGGAAGATTTGACGACCGTGGTCATCGCGTGTTCGTGGCGCCCTGTGCGAGGGCCGCACCTGTGGTGTCTGCGCCAGCTGCCAGGCGATCGACGAGCGCGAGAACCAACATCACGCCCGCCCAGCCGAGCGTGAGCCAGAGGACGGCGCGGTCACCGCCGAAGGCGCCCGCCTGCGCCAGCAGATGCCCGCGATCGACGACGCGATGGACCGCCTCGTGGGAGATGAGCACCGATCCGATGATGGCCAGGATCCGTGCCGGCGCGCCACGCTGATCGAGCCACAGCCTGGTGCCCCAGCCGACTGCTGCCAGCCACAGTTCGCAAACCAACACCATGACTACGAACGACGTCGCCGCCAGCCACGCATGAGCGCCACCAAATGGCGCCGCCGATGCGACGGTGCTGCCGAGCGACACGCCGCTCAAGACGCCGAATACCGCGGCAAGAGCCATGACCCGTGCCGATCGTGCCTGCACCACGTTCTGGAGTCCGGCGACGGCCACGGCCGACGCCGCGGCCATGCCGGCCGCCGCAACCGTCATTGGCGCCAGCGTCGATTGCGAGCCGACGATCATCGTCGTGAGCAACTGTCCCGCACCAAACGCGGCGAAGAGCGTGATTGCCTGACGAAAGGCTCGCAGCGGCAACAGCAGACAGAGCAGGAACAACAGTTCGTCACCACTGTCGAGCACCGTTCGGAGACCGCGTCCAGCGAATTGCCGGGCGACGTCGGCGGCGGCCGGGTCGAGCTGGACGCGAACCGGCGGTCCAGTCACGGTCAGCGATCGTTCGGCGCCGGAAGTCGTGAGGTAGCGGAGGTTGGTTCGCGAAGGCCCTTCCAGAGCGTGAAACGCGTTCAAGCGCGCGGACACTGACGCTGCGCCACCGGTCGCGTAGGCGAGCTCGATATCGACCGATCGACGATCGTTGCCGAGCCGGGCGGTCGCGGTCGGCGCCGGGACTGCGCTCTCTCCCTGCTGCAGGTCGAGATTGCGCGCGACATCCGCCGCGATGCCGGCCAGCAGCGGTGTGATTCGCGATGGGTCGATCGTGCGATCGGGCAGCCGAGGCAGATTCGCATCGGCCAGCGCCGTTGCCGGCACGTGCAGCTGAACCAGCAGCAGAGGGCCACGAGCGTCGACCGTCATGTCGATGACCTGATCGACGACGACCTCGTGCGCCAGCAGTCGTACTCCCGTCAACACGAGCGCGACCGCGATCGCGCATGAGGCGGCAGTCAACCGATTCACTGATGCTCCGGCACGGGATCTTTCCAGAGTTTACGCTGGAGCGAGCGGCGGTGAATACCTAGAAGCCGGGCTGCCTGCGAGAGGTTGCCGCCGCAGTCGGCCAGCACTCGTTGAATGTGCTCCCATTCGACGCGAGCCAGCGTCGGCACCGCGAACGGCGGCGCGCCGGCCGGCGTTGCTGACCCGCCGTTGAAGGCCGCCAGAATCTGGTCGGCGTCAACCGGTTTGGTCAGGTAAGCGGTGGCGCCGAGCTTGGTGGCCTCTACCGCGGTGGCAATGCTGCCGTAGCCAGTCAGCACGACGATGACCGTGGTCGGATCCAGTTCCTTCAGCGCGCGGACGAGGTCGAGGCCGGACCGCGATGGCAGGCGCAGATCCACGAGTGCCAGTTCCGGCGTATCGACAGTTGCGGCCGCGAGCGCTTCCTCGTAACTGCCGGCGGCGGCGACCTCGAGCCCGCGATCGCGCAGCGCCTGCACCAGCCGCGCCCGCAGCGTGACGTCATCATCCACCACGAGAATCGTGCGTCCGTCTTTGACGTCCCTGACGCTGGTCATGACGCGACGTCCATGCGAACCGAAGCGATTGGCAGTTCGAGAATCGCGAGAATGCCGGCGTCCGATCGCAGCGTCAGCGACCCGCCGCACCGCTCCGCGAAGGCGCGGGCCAGAAAGAGTCCAAGGCCGAAGCCCTGGCCTGCCGGCTTCGTCGTGTAGAACGGCTCGCCGGCGCGCTGCAGCGACTCCGCGGACATGCCGTGACCGTGGTCTTCGATCGCGAAGCGGCAGATGCCGTTGGCCGCGCTGACGTCCAGCGTCACCAGCGCTGTCGCGGCCGAAGCGTCGAAGGCGTTCTTCAGGAGCGACAGCAGGACCTGCACGAGGCCGGCGCGCGGCGCCACGATCGCCGAAGGTCCCGGCACGGAATTGGTGCGAAGGCGGGCGGCCAGATCGGCCGTCAGACGAGCGCGGACGTCCGACAGCACCGCGTCGATGCCGACTTCCGTTGGAATTTCGGCGGCGCTGCCTCCGGCGCGACCGCTCATCTGATCCAGGATCAGCTGACAGCGATCAACCTCTTCGCGGATCAACCTGGCGTCGGCGGCGAACTCGTCTGGCACCCGCGCCCGAGACAGCGCCCGCTCGAGTTCCTTGGAGGCAATGGCGATCGTCGCGAGCGGTGTCGATAACTCGTGCGCCGCGCCGGCCGCCAGCGTCGTCAGCGAGACGAGGCGATCGGTGCGCGCCGCCTGTTCGCGCATCACGCCGATGGCGCGCTCGCGCTGGTCAACCGCGCGAGACGCAGCGCCGATGAAATGGGCCGCCAGTTCCGCCGTCGCGGCAATCGCGGTCCACATCATGAAGAGATGGGTGGGGAAGTCGATCAGGCGATGATGCGCCGGCACCAGCTCTTCGAGATGCCATGAAATCAGCAGGCCGTATGCTGCCACCGACGCGACCGCGACGGCTGCCGCCCAACCGCCGCCGAGCGTGACCGCGGCGAGCGCGATCAGCACGGCGTAGATGACGCTGAACGCGTTCGACGGCCCGCCGCTCAATTCGAGAAGGCCGGTCAGGAGTGCGACGAGCAGCAGCAGGTGCGCTGCAATCGTGAGCCGGCCGATCCGGTCGCCACGGCCGCGCGAACTCGAACGCTCGATACCGACAAAAGCGACCGCTGCGACCAGCGGCGCCAGGCGTCGCAAGGGAAACTCGCCCGCCGGAAGTGTGAAGGCGGCCACGAGCACGAGGATATCGATGGCGACCGACGCCCGGATCAATCGGCTCAGCCACTGACTGACAGCGGCAGGCGTCGCGGCCAGATACCAGACCGCCCGCTCAGAACTGGTTGCAGAATCCATCACGCGTCGGCTCCAGTGTAACGGCGTTCGGCGCAGTCCCGAGTGCGACAATTTGCCGCAGGTCCGATCGCGAGTCACCCACGTAGACTACTCAGCCACTGGCTCGAGGCGGTTGGCTGGGAGGTCGTGTTGGCGCCGTTCGGGGTTCGTTTCTGGAGTGGTCTCGCACTCGTGCTCTGTGTTTCGACCACCCACACCGTGTTCGCGCAGCCGGTAGCGGTCTCAGGCCTCGTCCACGACGAAACCGGAGGCGTGCTGCCGGGCGTGACCGTCGAACTGCGATCCGGAACTGGCGCGCCGCTGGTCACCGCCACCGACGCAGCCGGCGCGTATCATTTCGACGGTGTGACGGCGGGTCGGTATCAGGCAAGCTTCATCCTGATCAATTTCGCGACCACACGCCGCGACGTCGACCTGGGCGCCGGCCGCACTGTCCGGCTCGACGCCGTGCTGCAGTTGTCGCTGAATGCGGATGTGACCGTCACCGGCAAACGCACATTCGCGAACCTGGCCGACGTCGAAAATCCGTCCGAGAATCTCGTCGGCATCGCCCAGTCCGCGAGTCAGGGCGCGATCACCGCCAAACAGCTCGACGAACGACCGTTGATGCGGGACGGCGAAGTGCTCGAGACCGTGCCGGGCCTGATCGTCACGCAGCACAGCGGCGAAGGTAAAGCCAATCAGTATTTCCTGCGCGGCTTCAACCTCGATCACGGCACCGATTTCGCGACCACCCTGGCCGGAATGCCGGTGAACATGCCGACCCACGCGCACGGCCAGGGATACATGGATCTGAATTTCATGATTCCCGAACTCGTCACCGGTGTGCAGTTCTCAAAGGGACCGTACTACGCCGATCAGAGCGACTTCGTCACTGCCGGGTCGTCGAACATCAACTACGCCAACACCCTCGAGCGATCGATCGTACACGTCGAAATCGGCGGGGAAGGCTACGAACGCGCGCTGATCGCGGTGTCGCCAAAAATTGGACCGGGACACGTGGTGGCTTCGCTCGAACTCGAGCACAACGACGGTCCCTGGGTCCATCCCGACGACTACCAGAAAATCAACGGCGTGCTGCGCTATAGCCAGGGCGGCGCGGTCAACGGGTTCTCCGTGACCGCGATGGGCTACCACGCCCGGTGGAACTCGACCGATCAGGTTCCGCAGCGGGCCATCGAGTCTGGGCTGATCGATCGCTTTGGCGCGATCGACCCGACCGACGGCGGACACACGTATCGCTACAGCGGGACCTTCGACTGGCAGCACGGCAGCAGTAACGGCAACGCGTCCACGCGAGTCACCGCCTACGGCATCGGTTACGACCTCCATCTTTTCTCGAACTTCACCTACGACCTGAACGATCCCCAGCACGGCGATCAGATCGAGCAGGCGGATCATCGCTTCATCACGGGAGCCAAAGTCACGCACCGGCGACTGGCGCGCTGGGGCGGCCGCACCGTGCAGAACACCGTCGGTGCGCAGGTGCGCAACGACGACATCGCCAACGTCGGCCTGTACGCCACCGAAGCCCGCGTCCGGCTGTCCACCACTTCACAGGCAGCTGTGGTCGAGACCCTCGGCGGCGCGTTCGCGCAGAACGAAATCGAATGGACGCCATGGTTGAGAACGCTGGCTGGCGTGCGGGGAGATCTCGCCCGCTTCGACGTGGACGCTCTTCAGACGGTCAACAGCGGCGTCACCAGCGCCGGACTGGTGAGCCCCAAAGGCGGCGTGACGTTCGGTCCGTGGCGCGGCACCGAGTTCTACGTCAATGCCGGGATGGGATTTCACAGCAACGATGCGCGGGGTACGACGCAGCGAGTAGATCCCGAGGGCAATCCGTCGGAACCGGTGACGCCGCTCGTCCGGGCCAAGGGCGCGGAGGTCGGCGTTCGTACGGTTGCGATCGGTCACCTCCAGACGACGGTGACGGCCTGGATGCTGCGGCTGGACTCGGAACTGGTGTTCTCGGGTGACGAAGGCACGACCGAGCCGAGCCGGCCGAGCGCGCGGCGCGGCATCGAGTGGACGAACTACTACCGGCCGCTGTCGTGGCTGGTGTTCGACGGGGATGTGGCGTGGTCGCGCGCCCGGTTTTCAGAATACGACCCGGCCGGCCAGTATGTCCCCGAAGCCGTCGGTACCGTTCTCTCCGCCGGCGCCACCGTGGACGACTATCACCGGTGGTTCGGCAGCATCCGTCTGCGCTACTTCGGACCGCGAACGCTGATCGAGGACAACTCGGTGAGGTCGAATCCAACCACGCTGGTCAATCTCCAGACCGGCTATCGGGTTGCCCGGAACGTGAAGCTGGCCATCGACGTCTTCAACCTCTTCAACGTCGCCGACAGCGACATCGACTATTTCTATATTTCCCGCCTGCCGGGCGAGCCGCTCGACGGCGTCGCCGACATCCACACGCACCCGACACTGCCGCGGACCGCACGCGTCAACCTGATCGTCGGATTTTGATGCGCCAGCCCGCGAGCGTCGCTGACGCGGCCGCTCAAGTCGGCGTACGTTTTTCCTCAATTGTGATCAACAATACGGAGTTCGTTCTAAAGCCACCTTGTGTGCCGATGGCGGTCGCTCGCGAGCGACCGTAGGCCCGCGCCGGGGTGAGCTGTGCGACCAAAACTCCCCGGCGCGTTAACCCGCGTCGCCGAGGAGCACAACATGAGCCGACCTGCCGGCCCTGTTTCCACCTTTATCGATCGCCATTTTCTGCACTTCAACGCCGCCACACTGATCGACGCGGCGGAGGCGTACCACCAACATCTGGAATCCGGCGGCAAGATGCTGGTGACGCTCGCAGGGGCGATGAGCACTGCGGAGCTCGGCATCTCACTGGCCGAGATGATCCGGGCCGGCAAGGTCCATGGCATCTGCTGCACCGGCGCCAATCTCGAAGAAGACGTGTTCAACCTGGTGGCGCACAACCACTACGAGCGCGTGCCGCACTACCGCGACCTCACCGCGAAGGACGAGCAGGCGCTGCTCGATCGCCATCTCAACCGCGTCACCGACACCTGCATTCCCGAGGAAGAAGCGATGCGGCGCATCGAACGCGTGGTGCTGCAGGAATGGGTGGCGGCAGATGCGAAAGGGGAGCGGCTGTTTCCGCACGAGTTCATGTACCGGCTGCTGCGGTCCAAGGTGCTCGAGCCGCTCTATGAGATCGATCCGCGCAACAGCTGGCTGCTGGCGGCGAGCGACGCCGACCTGCCGATTTTCGTGCCGGGCTGGGAAGACTCGACGCTGGGCAACGTCTTCGCCGCACATGCGATCAGCGGCAAGTTCAAGTCGGTCCAGACGATGAAGTCGGGCGTCGAGTACATGATGGCGCTGGCGGGCTGGTACCAGCGGACGGCTCCAGCGTCCTCGATCGGCTTCTTCCAGATTGGCGGCGGAATCGCCGGCGACTTCCCGATCTGCGTCGTCCCGATGCTGCACCAGGATCTGAGAATGCCGAACATACCGCTGTGGGGCTACTTCTGCCAGATCAGCGATTCGACCACGAGCTACGGGTCGTACTCAGGCGCGGTGCCGAACGAGAAGATCACCTGGGGCAAGCTGGGCGAGACGACTCCGAAGTTCATCATCGAGTCGGACGCGACCATCGTCGCGCCGCTCATGTTTGCGAAAATCCTGGGCTGGTAACACGGGCCCTCGGCACGGCCTGAAAGGCCGTGCCCTACGGGGCGATTCGTAGGGAACCGACTTTCAGGCCGTCCCGGTCTGCAGTTTCGGCGGACGCTGCAGGTGGAATCCCGCGGCGTCCTGATACGCCTTCGCGAGCGCGAGAATCTCCATCTCGCCATACGGTCGGGCGAAAATGGTGAAATTGGTCGGGCTGCCGGTGTCGCTGAAACCGTTCGGCACATTGATCGCCGGATAGCACGCCAGGTTGGCCATGTTCGAATGCCGCTGGGCCGGCGTTTGCGGCCGCTCCTCCGGCGGCGGCCCGCCCGCTGCACCGCGGCCGTCGCCACGTCCGCCGGGAGTGCCGGTGCCCCCGATGTTGTTCGACGCGACGATGTAGGCGTCCACGTGCGCAGTGGCATCGGCGAGCTTCATCATCATCATCATTCGAACGCGCTGCGACTGTAGATACTCCACCGCGGGCACCAGCCGGCCGTTGGTTCTCCCGCCACCTCGCGCGGTTTTCATCTCGCCCGCGCGCGCGTGCTCGTCGAAGAACACGGTTGACTCGACGCTGAAGCCACCGATATTCGTCTGTGCCTCCGGCACCTTCACCGGAATCAGGTTTTTCACGCCGAGCGACGCCAGAAGCGCGAGCGAGGCGTCGGCATTCGTTCTTGGCCGCGGCGTTGGTGATTTCGTGAACGGATTCCTCGATGATCCCGACCCGAAGCTTCCTGATGTCGAGCTGAGCGTTCCAGTTGAAGGGCAGGTCCGTGACGCTCATGTCGCGGCCGTCGGGCCGCGCGATCGCCTGCATCACGATGGCGCAGTCTTCCGCGTACCGGCAGATCGGGCCGAGACGATCCTGCGTCCACGAGAGCGCCATCACGCCATAGCGGCTGACTCGTCCGAACGTCGGGCGCAGGCCGGCGAGGCCACAGCGCGCCGACGGGCTGAGGATCGATCCGCTGGTTTCGGTGCCGATCCCGAACGCGACGCATCCGGCAGCCGTGGCCGACGAGGGTCCCGCCGACGACCCGCTCGAGCCCTGCGTCGGATCCCACGGGTTCCTGGTCTGTCCGCCGAACCATTGATCACCGCCGGCGAGTTCGCCGGTCGCCAGTTTGGCGATCAGCACCGCGCCGGCATCGCGCAGCATCTCGATGACGCTGGCGTCGTAGTCGAACGACTGCTCCTTGAACGCTGGCGATCCCCAGGTGGTCTTGAAGCCCTTCACCGAGATGATGTCCTTCGCGCCCCACGGAATGCCGTGCAGCGGCCCCTTGTACCGGCCGGCGGCGATCTCAGTGTCCGCGTGCCGGGCCTCGGCCCGCCCGTAGTCGTCAAGGAAGGTGACGACGTTGTTGAGAAGACCGTTGTAGCGATGCAGCCGCGCGAGATACATCTCGGTCAGTTCGAGCGACGTCACCTGCCGCGTCTTCAGCAACTCCGCAAGGTGACGCACCGGCCAGAACGCGGCGTCCTCGAGGTTGGATGGCCGCTTGATCGACGGCGCCTTGCTGAGCGTGAACGGAATCGCCGCCCGATTCACGGTCATGCCCGGCGTGACCGGGCTGAAATGAAACGGCGGCGACACGTCGTTGGGAATGTGAATCGCGCGGAGTTCCTTGTAGCGCTTGAGATTCTGGTTGGCGGAATCGACGAGCGCCTTCTGCTCGTCATCAGTCATATCGATGCCGGACAGCTTCAACGCGTCCGACACCATCGCTGGGGTTATCGTCTCAGTCCCGGCGTCCTGCATCCGCGCCCACACCACGCCCGGTGCGAGCGTCGCGCCGAGGCCTGCGGCCGCGAACGTGGCCATGAATCGTCGTCGGTTTTCGTCGAGAGTGGTCATTGCGAGCATGCTCCCTGAGTCGGAGGTAGCGCGGCGCTTCCAGGGCCGCGTCCGCGGGGCTGAAAGCCCCGCGCTACGTCGTTTCTACGGCATCGGGATCGATTCGCCCGGCCGCGGAGGCGTGTGCACAGGCAATCGCCGCGCGCGCGTCGCCTGCTCGAAGCTGTAACCCAGGGCCAGCAGCTTCGGTTCGCTGAACGCCGGACCGAAGAACGAAATGCCGACCGGCAGGTTGTCGCCGGTGAAACCCGCCGGCACGATGAGATCAGGAAAGCCGGTCAGGTTGGCGATGTTGGTCGCTGAGGGTGATCCGGCACCGCCCGGAGCGCCGGTCTCGGCGATTGGTCCCGGCCGTCGCGACGACGTCGGGTAGACGATGGCGTCGAGTCGGTTGGTGGTGATGATGCCGTCCACGGCGGCACGCACCAGCGGCAGGCCGTGGTCGCGGACCGACAGGTACTGGTAGCTGTCGAGCGATCCGCTCTCCAACTCGCGCTTGAAGAGCGTCCATCGACTCGGATTGGGGCCGGCGCCGTCCGCGCGGACGGTGTTGAAGCGCTCCGCCCGATCGATCATCTCCGCCAGCGATTTCGGAAAGCCGGGCCCGAGCGTCGCGAGGTACTCGGCAATCTCCGCGGTGAACTCCGGGCGCCGGATCGCGTTGTAGAACTCCTCCTTGGCATCGAGCAGCCATTTTGGATACCGGACATCGACGATGGTCGCGCCGCCGCGCTTCATTGCATCGATTGACGCATCGACCACCCAGTCCACGTCGGGGTCAGCGCCGAGGAAGTCGCGAGCGATCCCGATGCGCGCGCCCTTCAAGGCGTCGGCCTTGAGGTATTTCGCGTAGTCGGTCTCGAACCTGCCTTCGCTCTTGCGCGTCGCCGGGTCCGCGGGATCGACGCCGGTCATGATGCCGAGGGCCACGGCGACGTCGGTGACGCTTCGCGCCATCGGGCCGCCGGTGTCGAAGCTGAGCGAGAGCGGAATGATGCCGCTGCGGCTCAACAACCCGTGCGTCGGCTTCAATCCGACGATGCCGTTCGAGGTTGATGGTCCGCGGATCGAGCCGCCGGTGTCGGTGCCCATGCCGATCGTCGCGTAGGCGGCGGCGATCGCGACGCCGGTGCCGCCCGAGGACCCTGACGGCGTCCGCGTCAGATCGTGCGGGTTCAACGACTGGCCGCCGAGCGAACTGTGTGCGCCGCCCGAGGCGAACTCGGACATGTTCACCTTCGCCAGGATGATCGCGCCCGCGTCGCGCAGCTTCTTCACGACGAAGGCGTCAGCCGGCGGAATCGATCCCTCCAGCAACACCGATCCGCCCGTCGTCGCCATGTCGAAGGTGTTGTAATTGTCCTTGAGCACGATCGGCACGCCGTGGAGCGGCGAGCGACGGCCCTTCGCTTTCCGCTCGGCGTCGAGCGCCCGCGCCGTGTCGAGCGCCTTCGGATTGAGGGTCATCACCGCGTGAATCGACGGCCCCTGCCGGTCGTAGGCCTGAATCCTGGCGAGGCAGAGCTGGACCAGCTTCTCCGACGTCAAGGCGCCGCTGTCGAACGCATGGTTGATGTCGACGATGGTCAGCGCGTCGAGCTCGGCTGGCGCCTTTGCGAGCGTCGGCGTGAACGTGGCGAGCGACAAGGCAGCGACCAGTGTCGGGAGGATCAGGCGCGGCGTCATGGGCAGTAGTGTCGCAGAAGTCTGGCCCCTGCAATAGGGACACGGTTGTCAGCGTTTGCGGCAGGTCCTACGAAAGTGTCCCCCGTCGATCAGCTCAGGCATCCGCACTGACATTGTCAGTCGTTCTCGATCGGTATAACCTCACCATCACGAAGGCGTCCGATTCGGCCGATCGGCGTTTACAGACGGTGACACCGCTGACGCGCGCGCGGAGTACTAATACCCCTCACGCGCGTCACTCTTCCCTCAGCAGGTTGCCATGACGATGAAGAACTGCTCACTGCTCGTGTTTGCCGCTGCCGCGATCGGCGTCGCCGCCGGTTGCTCGTCGCCGTCCGCCAAGGCGCAGACCGCCGCACCGAAGGCGCAAGCGAAGCCTAAGCTAGGCATCCGGCCCGCCGGCGACACCGAAATTCAACCGGACCTCACCAAGGTCTCGTCCGAAGAGCTCAAGAAGGTGTATTCGTACATCGACGAGCACGTGGACGAGCACGTCGAGAACCTGCAGAAGTGGATCCGCCAGCCGAGCATTTCCAACAGCGGCGAGGGCATTCCCGAGACCGCGGAGATGGTCAAGGGTTTCTACGAGCAGCTCGGCTGCCAGACCGCCCGTGTCTTCGACGTCGGCATGACCGAGTGGGGCGCGCCCGGCAATCCGGTCGTCTACGCGAAGTGCGATTACGGCGCGCCGCGAACGATCGCGATCTACTGGCAGTACGACACCATGCCGGTCACGCAACCGGATGCGTGGAAAGAGCCGCCGTTCGAGGCTCGGCTGGTCGAACAGGCGCCGTATAAGAAGGTCCTGATCGGACGCGGCGCCACCAACTCCAAGGGACCCGAGCTGGCGTACTGGAACGCGCTGATGTCGATCAAGGCGGTGACGGGCACGATGCCGGTCAATTTGATCTTCATCGCCGAAGGCGACGAGGAGCGGATGGACATCGGCCTCCGCAAGTTCGTCAAGGACCATCCGGACCTCATCGCCGGTGCCGACGCGTTGATTGGTGAAGGCGGCGGCCAGAGCCCGAGCGGCGGCGCCGGCGTCGGCGGCGGTTCGGAAGGCTGCGTCTACATCGAGCTGACGACCAGCGGTAAGGCGTGGGGCCGCGGGCCCGTGCAGTCCGACATTCACGGCGCCAACAAGCGCGCGGTGGACAGCCCGGCCTGGCGCCACATCAAGATGCTGGCGTCGCTGGTGTCGCCGGACGGCAACACGCCGCTGATCAAGGGATTCGACGACGGACGCGAGCCGATGTCGGCCCGAGGAAACGGCCGCGATGAAGAAGGGCGCCGAAAAGGTCGACCTCAAGGTCGCCGCTGAAAATCTCGGCGTCGCGCGCTTCATCTCCGACGACCCGTTCACGATGACGCAGATGTCGCGCTACGGCCTCTCGTTCAATCTCGACGGCATCTGGGGCGGCAACATGTATGCGGGTGGCGCCGGCGCGATTCTGCCGAACAAGATCACCTCGAAGCACAACATGCGCTACGTGCCGAAGATGAACGGCATCGAGATGACCAAGCGCATCCGCGAGCAGCTCGATCGCAACGGCTACAAGGACGTCGAGATGAAAGTGATTGGCGACGTGCCGTGGTCGAAGATGTCCTACGACACCGACATCGCGCGCGCGATGACCGACGCCTACACCCAGTTCAACATTCCGCACGGCGAGCCGGCGCACTACGCGTCGATTCTCGGCGGCTACTGGCCGGCCTACCTGTTCACCAATCAGGAAGCCGGGCAGAAGATCGCGCCGGTCTCGATGCCGATCGGCATGGGCGGCGCCGGCCACGGCGGCAACGCGCACGCGGCGAACGAGTATTACGTGATCGAAGGCGCTGGCAAGGTCTACGGCATCGCCGGCGCGGAGAAGGTGGCGGCGACGATCATCTACAACTTCGCGGGGAAGAACCAGCTGCCGACGGCTAAAGCGACCAACTGATGCCGTTGCTGCGGGTTCGCGATCTCGTCAAGACATACCAGGTGGGTGACGTCGCCGTGCGCGCGCTGCGCGGCGTCACCCTCGACGTCGAACCAGGCGAATTCGTGGCGGTCATCGGGCCGTCTGGATCCGGCAAGTCCACGTTCATGCACATCCTCGGCTGTCTCGACCGGCCGACGTCGGGTCAATACTGGCTCGAGGGTCGCGACGTCTCACAGCTGAATGACGACGAGCTGTCGGCGATTCGCAACCGGCAGATTGGTTTCGTGTTCCAGGGCTTCAATCTGCTGTCGCGAACGTCGGCGGTCGAAAACGTCGAGCTGCCGCTGCTGTACGTGGCCGGCAAGGTCTCCGCAGCCGAACGGCGCAAGCGTGCCCTGGCAGCGCTCGATGCGGTCGGTCTCGCGGATCGCGCCGAGCATCATCCCAATCAACTGTCCGGCGGTCAGCAACAGCGCGTCGCCATTGCCAGGGCGCTGTTGAACAATCCGTCGATCCTGTTCGCCGACGAACCGACCGGCAACCTCGACAGCCGCACCAGCGTCGAGGTGATGGACATTTTCCAGCGCCTCAAGGACGATCGCGGTATCACCATCGTGCTGATCACCCACGAGCAGCAGGTCGCCGAGTACGGCTCGCGGATTATCGCGTTCAAGGACGGCCAGGTGCTGTCCGACGCCGCCAACGATCGCCAGCGTCTGGCGATGGGCGAGCTGGCCATGCTTCCGGCGGGGTAGCGGGATGTCGATCGGATCGAGCCTCAGAATCGCGCTGCGCGCGCTGTCGCGCAACAAGCTGCAGACCGCGCTGACGACGATCGGCATGACGATCGGCGTGGCGACGGTATTGACCATGATTGCCCTCGGCACCGGCGCCGAGACGGCGATCGAGCAACAGGTCCGCGCCGCTGGCATGAACCTCATCGTCATCACCGCCGGCAACTACAAGCCGAAGACCGAAGACGACGGCGGCGGCGTGGTCGATCATCAGGGGCGAATAGACGACTCGCCGTTCGGGACCGGCCAGGGTCGGCCGCTGCACCCGGACGTCGTCCTCGCGGCCTTTCATCCGGAAGACGATCCGATGGAGAAGCACGATCATCCGACGTCGCGCCAGCGCCTGGGTGACTCGGAAGCCGGCCTCGGCGCCGCCGCGACGCTGACGCCGGCCGACGCGGCCGCGATTCGCGGTGTCAAAGGCGTGCAGTACGTCTCGGAAGGCATTCACGAGAATGTCCACGCCGTCGCGGGCGACAAGCGCTGGTTTACGCGGATGCACGGCGGCGACGTCGAGCTGCCGAACATCCGGCGATCGTGGACGTTTACGGCCGGCCGCTTCTTCACCGCGCGGGAACAAGCGCGGCTGGCGCCGGTAGTGGTGCTCGGCGCGTTCGCGGCGGAGAAGCTGTTCGGCGACCGCAACCCGATCGGTCAGCAGGTGTTGCTCTTCAAGCAGCCGTTCGAGGTCGTCGGCGTCGTCGGCAGCGGCAGCTGGATGGTGGCGCCCTCCGCGGGCGACGATCAGTTTGACGCGATCTACGTGCCGTTCACGACGATTCATCAACTCCTGAATCTCTCGAAGCTCACCGACATCACCGTGACGGCCGCATCGACCGGCGAGGTATCGCGGGTGTCGAAAGACATCGCCGAGCTGCTGCGCCAGCGGCACGGCATCGGCGCGAAGATGCCCGACGATTTCACGGTCAACACGCAAGCACGGCAGTCGCTGGCGCGCGGCGGACTGCGGCCCGACGTGGCGCGGGCGGTGGTCGGTAACGTCGGCGGCCTCGAGAAGGTGACGCTCGAGCAGCTCGGTCGGACGCTCGATCGCGCGACCAAGACGATGACCGCGCTGCTCGGCAGCATCGCCGCCGTTTCGCTGGTGGTCGGCGGCATCGGCATCATGAACATCATGCTGTTGTCGGTGACCGAGCGGACGAGGGAAATCGGCATCCGTCGCGCCGTCGGCGCGCGGGCCGGCGACGTCCTGCTGCAGTTCCTGGCCGAAGCGATCGCCCTCAGCGTCATCGGCGGCCTCGCCGGCATCGTGCTCGGCGCCGTCGCGTCCGGCGTCATCGCGCAGATGCTGCGCTGGTCGACGTCGATTTCGACGGCGTCGGTGGTGCTGTCGTTCGCGGTCGCCGCGATTGTCGGGGTGTTCTTCGGCTACTACCCGGCGCGTCAGGCCTCGCGCCTCGATCCCATCGATTCGCTCCGCTACGAGTGATGCCCCAGACCCTGCGAACCGCGCTGCGCGCGCTCGGCCGTCACAAGCTTCGCACCGCGCTGACCACGCTCGGGATGACGATCGGCGTCGCCGCTGTGATTACGATGGTCGCGCTCGGCACCGGGGCGCAGGAGACGGTCGCGGACGATGTGCGATCGGCCGGCACGAATCTAATTCGTGTGGACGCGGGTAACTTCACGCGCGGCGGGGAGGAGTCGAAGATCGCCACCGGCCTCGGGTCGGCGTCCACGCTGACACCGGCGGACGCGGCCGCACTGGGCGCGATGAGCGGCGTCAAGTACGTGTCGGCCATCGTCAAGCTGCGCGGCTTCGTGGCGAATGGCGCCACGCGCGAGTACTTGCAGGTGCTGGGCACCGAGGCCACGTATCCGCAGCTGTATGGCTGGCGGACCAGTCGCGGCAAATTCTTTCAGGCCAGTGATGTGAGTGCGGCTGCGCCGGTGGCAGTGCTCGGCGCCGGTGCGCGCGACCGGCTGTTCGGATCAGACGTGAACGCGGTCGGCCACGACCTGCAGATCCGCGACGTGACGTTCAAAGTCGTCGGCGTTGCCTCCGGCGGCGACGATGACCAGATGGATATGGTCTTTGTGCCGATGACGGCGCTGCAGCGGATTCTGGGGATTGAGAACATCCACACCGTGATGGTGGCGGCGGCGCAGGCCGGCGATGCGACGCGTGTTGCCGACGAGATCAGGCCGCTGCTGCGCGAGCGGCACCATCTCGACGGCGATGCGGCGCTGACGAGACTGCGCAAGGGCGGCCTGCTCGGCAATCAGGCGCCCGGGACCAGCTTCGGCGTGCCCGACGACTTCACCGTCAAGACCCAGGCGGCCGAAGCGCTGACCAAGGGCCTCTACACGTCGGTTGCGGCCTTCGTGCTCGCGAACATGCCGAAGGTGGATCAGGTGAACCTCGAGGAGATGAGCGGCACGCTGCAGCGCGCCGGTACGACCATGACCGCGCTGCTCGCCGCGATCGCCGCGATCTCGCTCGTGGTCGGCGGTATCGGCATCATGAACGTGATGCTGGTGTCGGTCAGCGAGCGGACCCGTGAGATTGGGTTGCGGCGCGCGGTCGGAGCGCGTAAGCGCGACGTGATGCTGCAGTTCCTGGTCGAGGCGGTGGCGCTGAGCTGCTGCGGCGGGCTCGCCGGCATCGTGCTTGGCTTCGTTGCGGCCGCTGTCGTGACACGCGTGCTCGAGTGGCCTGCGGCGGTGTCGCCAGGAGCGGTCGCGCTGGCGTTCGGCATCGCCGCTGCGGTCGGCGTGTTCTTCGGCTTCTATCCGGCGCGGCGCGCGTCGAGGCTCGATCCGATCGACGCCCTCCGGTACGAGTGATGCGGAGCGCGGTCGCCGGGCTTGCCGCGTGCGCGGTCCTTGCCGCGGGATGTGAGAGCCGGACGCGCGGACCCGCGCCGGTGGCCGCCGCGCAGGAAGCCGGGGCTGCGACGCCTGCCGGCGCGGCATCCGGCACCACAGCCGCCGCGACCAGCGCGATTCCACACGGCGATCACAATCCGAAGTTCGGCGGTCTGGTGCTCATGGACGGCGATCTCCATTTCGAGGTCGTGATGCAGCGTGACGGCGTCTACCGCGTGTTCTTCAGCGACGCCGTGCGGGCCGAGTTGCCGGCGGCGACGGCGTCCGGCGTCACCGTTACGGTCACGCGCAAATCCGGTGCTGCTGAAACCGTCGCCCTGCACATCGACGACAGCGGCGAGAGCTGGATCGGACAGGGTCGCGCCGTCGAGGATCCGTCCGCGACCGTGCGCATCGCCTACACCGCGCGCGGAAAGCCGTATTTCATCGATGTGCCGTTCCCCCGCTGATCGCCGGCTCACGGCGATTGTGGCGTTCGTGCTCGCGTCGGCAGCGAGCGGATGCGGTGGCCGACGTCCTTCTCTGGCGGATGCGCACCTTCGGAGCTACCTGCGGCTCGCCGTGGCGCTCGGCGAGCGCGATCCTGACTCCCTCGATTTTTACGTGGGCCCCGCCGATGCGGTTGCCGATGTCCGTGCCAAGCCGCCTTCGCTTGCCGAGATCAGCGCGGAGGCCCCGCGGCTCTCGGCCGCGATCGCAGCCGACGCGTCGCCCGACGCCGACCGTTCGGACGATGTGGTTGCGACGTTGGCTGCGATCGGCGTTCGTGCCGAGCTGTTGATGGGGAAGACACGGCGATACGACGAGGAGAGCCGTGCATTCTTCGGGCTGGCCCCCGAGCCGATCGATCAGCAGCAGATGGCGGCCCTTCGTTCGCAGATCGCCGCCATCGTCGGGTCGAGCGGGCGCCTCGTCGATCGCTACGCGGAGTTCGCCGCGCGATTCATCGTTCCGCCCGCGCACCTTCCAGCAGTGATGCAAGCCGCGGTGGAGGAGTGCCGCCAGCGTACCGTGAGTCATCTGGCGCTTCCGCCGGGCGAGCGGGTGACGCTCGAGTTTGTCCGCGACAGACCCTGGAGCGCGTTCTCCCGCTACATCGGCGGCGGCCAGAGCCGGCTTCAGATCAATACGGAGTTCAGCTTCACCGTCGATCAGGTCCTGCAGGTTGCCTGTCACGAAGCCTATCCAGGTCATCACACACGCAGCATGCTCAGGGCGGCCACCGCTGAACCGGCGCATCCCGAGCGGCTGGTGCAGTTGATGTTTTCGCCGGACGGTCTGGTGTCTGAAGCGTCGGCGATGCTCGCGACCGATGTCGCGTTTTCAGCCGCGGAGCGCGAACGCGTCGAGCGGGAGCGGCTGTTTCCGCTCGCCGGTCTGGAAGCGACCGGCGTCGCGCAGCACATCGCGCTGGAGCGGCTGGTGACCGATCTGCAGATGGTGCAGGCCGACGTCGCCCGCCGTTACCTCGACCACCAGCTCGAGTTCGTGCGAGCGGTGCAGATCCTCGAGGAAGAAGCGCTGGTGCCGCATGCGGAGGCTGTCGTCAAATACGTGAACCAGTACCGAACCTACGTGACGACGTACACGAGCGGACGAGCGGTCTTCGCGGCACGGCTTGCCGCGTGTGCGGGCGCCGACCCGGACGAAGGGCTACGATGGCGGTGTTTTGCCCGTGAAATGCTGAAGAGCAGGATCTGATGGCCGGTCAGGACACGGACTCGCCGCATCGCGCCGTTCCGCCCACCGCGATTGCGCAGAACGCGGACATTCGCTACCTGGGGAAGTTGCTGGGCGACGTCATCCGGGCCTACGGCGGCGACGCCCTGTTTCAGCGCATCGAGTACATCCGCGCGACCTCAGTCGATCGATATCGCGGCGTGGCCGGGCGCCTCAACCGTCGATCGCGGTCTCGACGTGCTCAGCCTCGACGACACGCTCGCGTTCGTGCGCGGCTTCATGCTGTTCTCGATGCTCGCGAATCTGGCTGAGGATCGCCAGAGCGCGACGCCTCATGCAGGCGACCATGTCGAGGATGCGCTGAAACAACTGGCTGCGGCCGGTATCGGCGTCGACCGCGCCGCTGCCTTGCTCGATCACGCGTTGATCGTGCCGGTGCTCACCGCGCATCCGACCGAGGTGATGCGCAAGAGCATGATCGACCATCGCGCGCGCATCGCGGAATTGATGCGGCTGCGCGATCGCGGCCGGAGCGAAACTCCGGACGGTGAACTGATCGAGCAGGCCATTCTCAGGCAGATCGCGCTGTTGTGGCAGACGAGGCCGCTGCGTCGCGAGCGGATGTACGTCGCGGACGAAGTGGATATCGCGCTCGCCTACCTGCGTGATTCAATCCTGCCGGTCGTCCCCGCGCTCTACGCCCGCTGGGAGCGCCTCCTCGCTCATCGTCCACGCAGTTTTCTGCGCCTCGGGAGCTGGATTGGCGGCGATCGCGACGGCAACCCGAACGTCAACGCCGAGTCGCTGCGACTGGCGCTCGGTCGGGCGTCACAGGCGGTCGTCGCGAGCTATCTCGAGCAGTTGCACGCGCTCGGCGCCGAGCTTTCGATCTCCACGGAACTGGCGACCACGAACGACGCCGTGGCGGCGCTGGCGGAAAAAAGCGGCGATACCTACGCGGCTCGGCGCGACGAACCGTACCGACGCGCCATCACCGGCATCTACGCCAGGCTTGCGGCGACGTATGTCGCGCTGACCGGCCACGTTGCACCGCGACCGCCATCGGTGAGCGGCATGGCGTACGCGACCGCGCACGAGCTCCGTACGGATCTGGTGGCGATCGCACATTCGCTCGGCGACCCCGGCTCGGGACTGCTCGGGACCGGCGGCGCGCTCGGCCGGCTGATTCGCGGCGTCGAGACCTGCGGCTTCCATCTGGCGACGCTCGATCTCCGGCAGAACGCCGACGTGCACGAACGGGTGGTGGGCGACCTGCTGCGGGTGGCCGGTGTCGTGGACGATTACCTGTCGCTCGATGAGGCATCGCGTGTCGCCGTGCTTCGGCGTGAACTGGCCGGCGAACGGCTGCTGGCCAGCCCGTTCGCGTCATACGAGCCGGAAACCACGACCGAGCTCGCCATTGTTCACGCGGCGGCCGCGGCGCATGCGCAGTATGGACCCGCCGCCATCACGACCTATATCGTCTCGAAGGCCGAGAGTGTTTCCGATTTGCTCGAGGTCAACCTGCTGCTCAAGGAAGCGGGCCTCTACCGTCCGGGTCAGGCCGGGGCCGTGTCGATCATGGCGGTGCCGCTGTTTGAAACCATCGACGACCTGGCCCACGCGCATCAGGTGATGCGGGACTGGCTCGCCCTCGACGAAGCGCGCGAAGCGGCCCGGCTGCGCGGCTACCAGGAAGTGATGGTCGGCTACTCGGACTCGAACAAGGACGGCGGCTATCTGACGTCGGTCTGGAGCGTCGATCAGGCGACGCGCGCGCTGGCCGCGGTCTTCGCGGAGGCGAACATCACGATGCAGATCTTCCACGGCCGCGGCGGCGCGGTCGGGCGCGGCGGCGGCTCGTCGTTCGCCGGCATTCGCGCGCAGCCGAGCGGCACCGTGCAGGGGCGGATCCGCATCACCGAACAAGGCGAAGTCATCGCTGCCAAGTACGGCACCCGCGATAGCGCGGCCGCCAGCCTCGAAGCGATTACCTCGGCGACGTTGCTTGCGTCGCTCGAGCACGCGGCGGCTTCGCCGGCCGATGCCGCCCGTTACGCCGCGGCGATGGACACGCTGTCGAAGGACGCGTTTCGAAGTTACCGCGCGCTGGTCTACGAAACCGAGGGCTTCAACACCGTCTTCCGGCAGATGACGCCGCTTGCCGAGATTACGGATCTCAAGATCGGATCGCGTCCCGCGTCGCGCACCGCCTCGGATCGGATCGAGGATCTGCGTGCCATACCGTGGGTGTTCAGCTGGGCCCAGGCGCGGGTGATGTTGCCTGGCTGGTACGGCGTGGGCCACGCGCTCGACCGGTTTGCGGATCAGGACCTGCTGCGCGAAATGGTGGCGGTCTGGCCGTTCTTCCAGGCGACGCTCGACAACCTCGAGATGGTGCTGGCGAAGTCGGACATGGCGATTGCGGCGCGATACGCAACGCTGGTCGAGGATCGAACCCTCGGCGACCGGATTTTCAGCCGCATCCGCGACGCCTGGACCGGCACGCAGGACGCGTTGCTGCGAGTGACCGGACAGACCCGGCTGCTCGAAAAGAATCCTGGGCTCGATGCGTCCATCCGCCTGCGCCTGCCGTACATCGAGCCGCTCAACCTGTTGCAGGTCGAGTTATTGAAGCGCCATCGCGCGGGGGAGACGGACGCGCGCGTCCGCGACGGCATTCAGTTGTCGATCAACGCGGTCGCGACGGCCCTTCGCAACAGCGGCTGATCGTCGCCGGGCCCGCTGAATCGGCGGCGTCCGCCGCTGTGCCTATTGAGGCGAGGGCGGCTGCGACAGTCGCGGCGCGAGCTTGCCCGCCGCCGGCAGGGTGACGGCGAACATTGCGCCGCGGCCGGGGCCGTCGCTGTACGCGGCCACGACTCCATGGTGAAGTCGGACCAGATCGCGGACGATCGCCAGGCCGAGGCCCAGCCCACCGTAACCGCGCGTCGGACCGGCGTCCGCCTGCCGGAAGCGATCGAACACATACGACACGAAGTGCGAATCGATGCCGATGCCCGAATCAGCAATCTCGATCCGGATGGCGTCGGGCACGGCGGCGGCGCTGACCCGGATGTGTCCATCGGCCGGCGTGAATTTGACCGCGTTCGACAGCAGATTCCACAGGATCTGCTGCAGCCGGATCGGATCCGCCAGCACGCTGGCGTGCTCCACCAGCCACGCGCGATCGATGGCGATCTCCTTTGCCTCCGCTGCCAGACGCACGCTGTCGATTGCGGCTTCGAGCGCGGGCACGATCGGCAACACTTCGAGCTCCAGACGAAGCGTTCCAGTGGCGACCCGCGACATGTCCATCAGGTCGCTCACCAGCTGCGATTGAGTCCGGGCGTTCTTGTCGACCAGTTCGAGCGCGTGCTGCGTCGCGTCGGGAGAGAGCTGCCCGTTGAGCAGCATGCGCGTCCAGCCGAGGATGACGTTCAGCGGCGTGCGCAGTTCATGGGACAGCGTGGCGAGGAACTCGTCCTTGAGCAGATTGGCCTCGTTGATCGCCTTGTTGACACGCTCAGGAGTCAGCTCGCTGACCACCACCGCCACGGTTCGGCCGCCTTTGCCGGCAAGCGTCGCGGATGAGAACTGGACGGGAATCTCGGCCCCGCGCCGGGTCACCAGGCGGCATTCCTCCCGGCACGCCTGCGCTTCGAGCACCAGCCTCACGAGTGCCCGGTCGTCGTTTGCGACGAAGGACGCCAGAGGGTGATCGATAACGTCGATGATGTTGTGGTCGAGCATCCGGGCAAAACTGGCGTTGGCGTAGAGGATGGTCCCGTCGGCTGAGAGCGTCAGCGCTCCTTCGCTCATCTGCTCGACGATTTGCTGGTAGGGCGGATTGCCGGACTGGTTCGGGTCTTTCCGAAACGACCGAGCGGGGAGAACGGCTGGGCGTGTGTGTCGCGGCAACCGGGCCATGCCGGGCTAGCGCCGCCTCCGTTTTCTCTCGAGGCGATGTTGGACGGCCGGCCGGCAGGGATTCACGTTCTGTTCATGAGCAAAGGACAGGCCAGACGGCAATCCAGAGCGTTTTGATCGGGGCCACTGCCGAATCTGCATAGTTCGCTAGTCGATCTTCAGCGGATCATGCTCGAGCTGAGCGGCCCCATTTCCCGCCGGCGCTCAGGACGCATGAAAACTCCGATCGTTTGCCTACTCGCGCTGCTCACAGCAGCCACCGCCGCCGCGCAGCAGCAGGTGGTCACGCCGCCGCCGAGCCTGATGCTCAACAACTACGCCTCAGTACCTGTTGGTCCCTTCGGAGGTCTGGAGGGTAACTCGGTGGTGGCGAGGGTCAGCGATCCGTCGGCGTCGTGGTTCAACCCGGCTGGCTTGACGCGGCAGGACTCCGGGCAAATCAGCGGCAGCGCCGGCGTCTACCAGTACACCTCGGTCACGCTCACGCAACTGCCGAACCAGGGCGGGTCGTACGAGCAATTGCCGAATTTCGTTGGTTTCACGATTAAACATTCGGACAAGTTGACGCTCGGCGCGGCGTTCCTGACCACGAATTCATGGGTGCAGGAGATCGACTCTCAGCTCGTCACGCCGAGGGGGTCATCGGTGGAGCGGTTCGCCTATTCAGGCGATTCCAGTTTTGAGCAGCGGGAATTCGCCTTCTCTGCCGGGTATTACGGCGGCGGCAAGCTGCGGCTGGGCGGCGGCCTCTCATTCATGCTGATGGACCTCCGCCAGGTCCAGAGCGTCAGCGATCGGATCGCCAGCAACACCGGTCTCAACTCCTTGCTGGTGACGTCCCGATTGCTTGGTGATTCGGTTGCCTTGCGGGCGCTGGGTGGCGCCCAGTACGATCTGGCGCCGCACTGGCGGCTCGGCGGATCGGTTCGGACGCCAGGCCTGACTGTGTGGAGGGGATCGACCATCACACAAGAAGGTCTGCTGGATACCGGCGCGACCTCGCAGGGCGCCTCGCAGTTCGATGCGGATGCCCACCTCGAGTACCACCTGCCGTGGGAATTTCAGGCCGGCCTCGCCTATCTCGGCGAGCGCGCGCAATTCGAAGTGGACATGAGCGCGTACACGGCTATCTCCGCCTACCAGCTGGCGTCGAGCTCGCAGCCGGCGGTGATCTACGGCGATGCCGGACCCAATGCGCCGCCGACGGTGGTAACCCAGCCGTTTCCTGGCTACACGTCGGCCTCGGACGCTGTGGTCAACGTGAGTGCCGGAGGACAATTTCGACTGTTCAAAGGCCGATCGCTCCGCCTCCATGGCGGCGTGGCGAACAATCAGTCGCCGGTCGGCGAGGCCGATCAGATTTTCACGCGCACGGATCTCTTTTCCTGGACGCTCGGCGTCAGCGGAGAGTTCAAGAAGTTTCAGTTCTCGGCGGGCGTCAACAGCAAGAGCGGCACGTCGGACAACGTCAAGCTGAGGAATCTCCTCAGTGGCGAGACCGTGAACACCACCGTCGACATTCGTGCCCTCGGGTTCATCTACTCGATTGCCTATCAATTCTAGCGACGACCGGTAGCCCGCGACGCTATATCACTAGCGCGCCGGCTCCCGGCACGTCATTTCACGTACTTGATTTCGTTCAGTCGCACCGGCTCGGTCGAATAGTTCTCGAGCTCGACGGTCTTGGTCTTCTTGTCGAAGGTGATCTTGGTGCCATAGGCCATCTTGCCTTCGCCTTTGCCGTCCTTGTTCATGTGGATTTCAATCAACGTGAACGGGTAGTCCACCGTCCGCGGCTGATTACGGATTTCCCAGAACGACATATACCGGTCGAGCGCGACGACGATGTGGTGACCGCCCTCCGGGTCCGGTCTGGTCCACGCATACCGGATGTCCCAGCCCAGTCGCATGTTGGTGGGGTCGGGTCCCTGATGCGCCGGAAAGCTGAGTCGACCTTTCGACGGCAGCTCCTGCAGCAGGCTCAGCAGCGCATCCTGACCCTTCTCCACCATGGTCGTGATGACTTTCTCGCGCTCGGCCGCCGTGGACCAGTGGTTGATCCGGATGTCGACCATGCCGGTCGCACCCGTTGCGATGTTGCTCATGTTGACGCCGAATGCGTTCATTCGGATGGGAACCGGCAGTGACACATTCGGCGAAGGGGTCGGCTTGGTTTGGGCCTGCGCAACCGGGGAACTGAGCAGCCATGCCGCCCCGAGAACCGCTGCGAACGCTGTCAATGGTGACCAGATCTTCATATCAGTAACTCCGCAAGAAGAGGACCACGCTGTACGGCTGATCAGGATATGGGCGACGGGGTTGCCCAGCTATGCAGTATCGGCACATCCGGCCGGATTGTATCCGGACCGCGGCTCAGTCGTGGAGCCCGGAGGACTCGTCGTCAACCCGCGGCGCGGCCGTATACCAGGCAAGCAGCAACTGCTGCGCATTGACGCCCGGCTCGTCGGCGCTCTGGGAGGCGGGGATGTAGCGATCTCCGGTGAGGACGGTGGCCCGGTCCGTGTCGCGCAGATAAGCGTCGAGGACCAGATCCCTGATGTGCGCCGCGAGTTCGGGCGAGCGCACCGGGCAGAGCACCTCGACTCGCCGGTCCAGGTTGCGTTCCATGAGGTCGGCGCTGCCGAGATAGATATCCTCGTCGCCGCCGTTGGCGAACGAGTAGACGCGTGAGTGCTCGAGGAATCGCCCGACCACGGACCGCACGCGGATGTTTTCACTGACGCCGGGGACGCCGGTTCTCAGGCAGCAGACCCCGCGGATGATCATGTCGACGGTCACCCCCGCCTGTGACGCCCGGTACAGGGCCCGCACGATCGCCGGATCGGTGACGGCGTTGTTCTTGATGACGATGCGTGCCGGCCGGCCGGCCTGTGCGTGGGCGATTTCGCGATCGACCAGCGCCACGAATCCGGCGCGCAGACTGACCGGCGCGACCAGCAGCCGTTTATATTCCTTCCGCTGCGAATATCCGGTCAGGAAGTTGAACACCTCGGCGATGTCGTCGATGATGTCGGGGTCGGACGTGAACAGACCCAGGTCGGTGTAAACCTGCGAGGTGACGCGGTTGTAGTTCCCCGTTCCGATATGCGCGTAGCGCCGGACATCGTCGGCTTCGCGGCGCACGACCAGGCAGAGTTTGCAGTGGGTCTTGAGATTCTCGACGCCGTAGACCACGTGGACGCCGGCGGATTCCAGGCGCGTCGCCCATTTGATGTTGTTGCGTTCGTCGAATCGCGCCTTGAGCTCGACCAGGACCGCCACCTGCTTGCCGGCCTCCGCAGCGTCGATCAGCAGATCGACCAGCGGCGAGTTCGCGCCGATCCGGTACAACGTCATCTTGATCGCGACGACGTGGGGATCGCTGGCGGCGTGTTTGAGGAACGTTTCAACCGCGGTGAAGGAGTCGAACGGGTGGTGCACCAGGTAGTCCTGTTCGCGGATGTCGTCGAACATCAGCTCCTGGTGCGGGGTCGAACTCCAGAGCGTGCGCGGCACGAGCGCGGGATCCTTCAGCGCGGGCAGCGGCAGCCGGCAGAGCGCCATCCAGTCCGAAAAGCCCAGGCGCGCACTGCTCCGCATCACCACATCGTCGTGGACCTCGAAGTTTTCGACCAGCGTGGTCACGACCCGACGGGGCATCGCGGCTTCGACGTGCAACAACGCCGGCAGGCCGTAGCGCTGCTGCTTGAGGCTCCGATCCACTGATTCGAGCAGGTCGTCCGCGTCTTCCCGGAGCTCCATGTCGCTGTCGCGGATGATCCGGAACAGGTTGGTGCTGACGATTTCGACGCCGGGGAACAGCTCGCCCATGTAGAGCCGCATCACGTCCTCGAGAAACGCAAAGGTGAACGAGGGGTCTCCCGGCGTGTGGCGAATCGGCACGAACCGCGGCAGCACGTCAGGCATCTTGACGCGAGCGAACTTGGTGCGACGTCGATCCCGGACCACGACGGCGAAGTTGCAACTGCGATTGGAGATGAACGGGAACGGATGGCCCGGGTCGAAGGCCAGCGGTGTCAGCAGCGGGAAGATCTCGGTGCGGAAGTAGGTCGCGAGGAATCGACGCGTGTCGTCCGTGTAGTCGTTCACTTCGAGGAAGCGGATGCCCTGTTCCGCCAGCGCCGGGCGAAGCAGTGTTTCCCAGCAGGCCGCCTGATCGCGCATCAACGCGGCCGCCCGCAGCCGGACGGCCTTCAGCTGTTCCGACGCGGTCAGCCCGTCCACCGAGACGTCCTCGGCGCCGGCGCGCTGCTTCTTCAGCAGGTTGGCGACGCGCACCATGAAGAATTCGTCGAGGTTCGATGCGGTGATCGCGAGGAACTTCACCCGCTCGAGCAGCGGATGGTAGTCGGCTGTCGCCTGATCGAGGACGCGCTGATTGAACTCCAGCCAGCTCAGTTCCCGGTTGATGTAGAGCGCCGGTGTTCGAAGGTCCGGCGGGGCGGAAACAGTCGAGGCGCGCGTCACGTTGGGCATCCGGAGCGGTCGAGTTTACGAGTCAGGGGTTACGTTCGTGTAACGCGAATCGACCACCCGAGGCGATGATGAAACTGTATCACCGTCGTCGGGCGTCAGGCGGGCGCCTTGCTACAGCACGAAGCGGACGAAGGCCGCGGCCACCGCCAGCGCCACCATCACGACGAGCACATTCATCGGCTCGTGTCGATCGACGCGCGAGACGGGATACATCATGCCCGGCCTCCTATGGAAGCTATCGGCAGCTCCAGGCCAGAGTTCACCCTAAATCGCCCTCCAGTACAAGCAAAACCTGCGTAACGCCGCCTTGCTGTGCCGGGTGGCATTTGGTATCGTCCGGCACGCCAACCGTGAGTCGCCTGAAGCAGTGCGACCCTCTCGGGGTCGCCTGCACGGAGAGTCGCCTGAAGTAGCGCGACCCTTTCAGGGTCGCGTGCGCGGAGTGTGAACGATGCGAAAAAGAACCGCGGCAATCCTCGGAATCGCCGGTCTCGTGTGCCTGATCGCAGTGTCACTTCGTGGCAGCGGGGAGGCGCAGCTTCGGGCTCAGGCAGCCACGCCTCCAGCGGCGACGGCCGCCCGCGCCCCGGTTCAGGGACCGGCAGCTGCTCTTTACAAGCTCGAGGACGCCTTTCTCCGCTGGCCGCTGCCGCCGGACGACAAGGCGTACGGTGCGATCGACGGCAAGCACCTCCATCAGTTCGTGTCGGACCAGACCGCGATCTCCCGTCGCTACCGCGACCAGGGGCATCCGCAGTTCTGGGGCCGGGTCATCGGCTCGTCGGCCGACGAGGAAGATCGCCAGTGGCTGCTGGAGCGGTTCAAGGCGATCGGATTGTCCGACGTGCACGATCAGCCCTTCGATCTCGCGCCGCAGTGGATGCCGCAGTCTTGGCAAATCAGCGCGGTGGGCGGAGGCAAGACGATCCGCCTGGACGCGGCGCAACCGGCGTACGGCACTCCCGGCACAACCGGTGACGGTCTCGACCTGGAGGCCGTTTACGTCGGTACCGGCAGCGAGGCGGACTACATCGGACGCGACGTCAAAGGAAAGGCAGTGGTGCTCTTCAGCATGCCGTTGCCGGGTTCATGGCGTCATACCGCCACCGCCGAAGGCGCGGTCCGCCGCGCGCAGGACAAGGGGGCGGCCGCGATCATCATCGCCATCGCCCTGCCGGGCAACATCCGCACCCAGCTCTATCCGACCGGTACCACCGTCCCGACGTTTTCACTCGGGATGGACGACGGTTACGCGGTCCGAGATTTGATGGGACAGCAGCCGACGCGTCTGCACGTCAAACTCGACGTGAAGATGGAATCAGGACGTAAGACCGGCACGGTGTGGGGCACGCTCCCCGGCTCGACCGACGAAACGGTCTATGTGCTCGCGCATCGTGACGGCTGGTTCGAGGCCGGCACGGACAACGCGTCCGGCGTGGCCACGATGCTGGGTCTGGCCGAGTACTTCGCCAAGCTGCCGAAGGCGAATCGTCGCCGGACGATCGTGTTTCTGGGATCGAGCGGCCATCACAACAGCGCGAACATGAGCGGGACGTGGCTGCTCGATCACCGCGACGAGGTCTTCGCGAAGACGGCGCTCTTCATCAACTGCGAGCACACCGCGACGATGCAGACCTACCTGCTCGGGGAAGCGATCCGGAACGCCAACATGCACACCGGGCTGCTGTGGTACGCCGGCGGTCCGCAGCGACCGAAGCTGCAGGACATTGCCGTGAAGGCGTTTCGTGAGTTTGGCGTCGTCACGTATGCGGAGCCGGAGCGCGCGGCGCCGGGAGGCGAAATGAGCCGGCTCTGGCCGTATCTGCCGGGCGTCCAGGGATCGGACTACAACGTCTTCTTCCACTCGGATCACGAATCGGCCGACACCGTGCCGTGGACCGGGCTCGAAGCGATCACGCGGGCGTACGCCAAGATCATCGACGGCGTGAACACGCTCGATCTGAAGGACCTGCAGCGCGCCCCCGAGGTTCAGCCGACCGCACCCCGGGGAGACCGCTAGCGCGTGTCGCCGGCAGCTCCGCCGGTCAGCCCGCTCGCGAGCCCGGTCGTCCGTCGCTGGATCGAGGAGGGCCGCCGCGATCCAGAAGGCTTCTGGGCCCGCGCCGCGGCCGAACTGCCGTGGTTCCGGCCCTGGGATCGGATCTTCGAGTGGAATCCGCCGACGTTTCGCTGGTTCATCGGCGGTGAAACCAACCTCGCGTACAACGCCGTCGATCGTCACGTGCAGGCGGGGCAGGGCGACCGGACCGCTCTGATCTACTTCAACGAGCGCGGCAATCGCAGCGTCCTCAGCTACGGTCAGTTGCTCGAGCGGGTGACCACAATCTCTGCGGCCCTGCGCGGGCTCGGCGTGCGCAAAGGCGATCGCATCACGATCTACATGCCGCCGTCTCCGGAGTCGATCGCGCTGATGCTGGCGATCGTCCGGATCGGTGCCATGCACTCGGTGGTCTTTGCCGGGTTCGGCGCCAAGGCGCTGGCCGATCGGATCGAGGCGAGCGGTTCCCGATTCGTCTTTGCGGCCGATCTCACATACCGCAAGGGCAACAACGTCCCGCTGACGGCAATTGTGAACGAAGCGATCGCCGCAGGCGGTCAGAGCGTCGAGCGCATCGTCACACTCGCGCGTGAGCGCGAACCGGCAGGCGATAAACGATTGTCGTGGCCGTCGTTCCTTGCGCTCGCCGACCGGCAGAACGGTGACTGGGTGTCGATGGAGGCGAACGAGCCGGCATTCATCCTGGCGACAAGCGGCACGACCGCGAAGCCGAAGCTCGCGATTCACACCCACGGCGGCTACCAGGTCCACGTCCACGCGATGGGCCGGTGGGTGTTCGGGCTCGACTCGTCAGACGTGTGGTGGGCGACATCCGACATCGGCTGGGTCGTCGGTCACAGTTATATGGTGTACGGCCCGCTGCTTGCCGGATGCACGACGATTGCGTTCGAGGGCGCACTCGATTATCCACACGCCGAAGCCAACTGGCGCGTCGCGGTCGAGGAGTACGGCGCCACCGGCATCTTCACGTCGCCGACGGCGATCCGGGCGTTGATGCGATATGGCGACGCGCCGCTGCTCTCCGTCGACCACGCACGACTCAAGCGGGTCGTGTGCGCGGGAGAGGTGTTGAACGCGCCGGCGTGGGACTGGTTGCAGAACACGATTCTGCTGGGACGCGTGCCGGTGATCGATCACATGTGGCAGACCGAAACCAGTGGTCCGGTGTTCGGCAATCCCTACGGCGTTGGCCTGATGCCGATCAAGCCGGGCTCCGCCACGATTCCGCTGGCCGGCATCGATGCCGAGGTCGTCAACCTCGACGGCACCCCGTGCGCCGCCGGCGAAAAAGGAATCATGGTGATCACGCGCCCGTTTCCGGGGCTGACCGCCGCGCTCTGGGGCGAGCCGGAACGTTACGGCCGCGACTACTGGGAGAAGATCCCCGGGCGCTACTACACCGGCGATTCGACCTCGATCGACGAGGACGGCTACGTCTGGTTCGGCGGCCGCGCGGACGAGATCATCAAGATTGCCGGACATCGCATCGGGACCATCGAAGTCGAGAGCGCATGCCTGATTCATCCCGCCGTGGCCGAGTGCGGTGTGGTCGGGCGTCCCGACGACACGCGTGGCGAAGTGATCTCGGCCTTCGTCCTGCTGAAGAACGGCCAGACCCCGTCGATGAGCCTGAAGCAGGCGCTGCTCGAGACGATCCGCCACGAACTCGGACCGGTGGCCGTGATCGGCGACCTCAACTTCGTCAGCAACCTGCCAAAAACGCGCAGCGGAAAGATCATGCGGCGGGTGCTGAAGGCGGTGATCCTCAACCGCGATCCCGGCGACATCACGACCATCGAAGACGAAGGTTCAGTGGAAGAGGCGCGGCTTGCCTGGCAGCAGATGAAAGCGGAGATTTCGCCGATGAGTGCTCGGGTCGAAGGTTCGTTCAACGCCTTTCGCGTGTTCGAAGAGAACGGCAAGATCAGCGGCCGCGTGGTGTCGCTGTCGGCGGACGATCTCAGCCAGGGGACCGTGGTCATCAAGACCGCGTACTCGAGCGTGAACTACAAGGACGCGCTGGCGGCAACCGGCGCCGGCAAGATCATGCGCCGCTTTCCGCTGGTCGGCGGCATCGACGTGTCCGGCACCGTGGCGTCGAGCACCGACAGCCGGTTCGCTGAAGGCGATCCGGTTCTGGTCACCGGCTACGATCTCGGCGTGGCGCACGACGGGGGGTACGCCGACTACGTGCGCGTCCCAGCCGAGTGGATCGTGAAGCTGCCGACCGGACTCTCGCTCGCCGACGTCATGGCCATCGGCACCGCGGGGTTCACTGCGGCGCTCTCGGTGGTGGCGCTGGAGCGTAACGGACTGCAGGCCAACACTGGCCCCGTGATCGTGACCGGCGCCACCGGCGGCGTCGGCAGCATGGCCGTCCAGTTGCTGGCGGCGCGAGGCTATCGCGTCACCGCGCTGACCGGGAAAGACGCCGAGCACGACTATCTGCGCTCGCTCGGCGCGACCGACGTGTTGTCGCGCACGACCCTGGAGATGGGAACGCGTCCGCTGGAGAAATCGCAGTGGGCGGGCGCAGTGGACTGCGTCGGCGGTGAGACTCTGGCCTGGTTGACGCGGACGATGAACTACAACGGCGCGATTGCCTGCTCGGGGCTGACCGGCGGGACCGACTTGCACACGACCGTGCTGCCGTTCATCTTGCGGGGCGCCAAACTGCTGGGTATCGACTCGGTGATGTGCCCGATGGATGCCCGTCTCGAGGTCTGGCAACGGCTCGCGACCGACATGAAACCGGCGTCGCTCAAGACCATGGTCCGCGAGATCGCGATGAGCGAGTTGCCGGACGCCTTTGCGACGCTGCTCAAGGGCGGTGCGCGTGGCAGGTTTGTTGTGAAGTTCTGAAACGGCGACCCTGAAGAGGGTCGCCCCACAACGATTGTCGTCGCAGTGCGTGTAGCGCGGGCCTTTCAGGCCCGCGTCCTGCAGCGTGTCATCACGGAGGAGATATGAAGGCTCGTGTCGTATTCGTCGCCGCGCTGCTCGCCGTCTATGCGGGATCGATGCGCCTTACCGGACAGGTCGGTCTGCAGGGTGAGCGGTCCAGGCCTCGCGACTGGGCGCAGGACGCACCGATGAAAATCAGCGAGCCCTTCACGCTCGCGAGCGTGGGCGACGTGATCATCATCAGGCCGGCGTCTCAATCCACCGATCCAGGTCTGCAGAGCGCGATTAAGGTCATCAAGGACGCCGACGTCGGCTTCGGCAACTTCGAGTCGCTGATTCGAGACGAGCGCACCTTCAACGGCCCGCTCGGCGGCAGCATGGTCGGCACCAAGGAAGTCGCAGCCGATCTCAGGAAGATGGGCTTCACGCTCATGAACCGCGCCGGCAATCATCTCGTCGACGCCGGCGAGGAAGGGTTGTTCGAGACGGTTCGGCTGATGGACGATGCGGGTCTCGTCTATGGAGGCGTCGGTCGAAACCTCGACGAAGCGCGAGCGCCACGCTTCGCGGACACGCCGAAGGGACGGATCGGGCTGGTCGGCATGTACAGCGAAACCGGAGGTGCTCAATCGCGCCTGGCGGCAACCTATCGCGTCGGCATCACCGGCGGGCGGCCTGGCTTGAACGCGCTGAACCTCACGCGCGCGATTACGGTCACCGGCGAACACCTCGCCCTGTTGAAGAAGATCAAGGACGCCGTTTACGAACACCGCGACGAGTACACCAACGCCGTCAGGCCCGCCACCGGCGATTCGTCCAGCGCGGTGGAGTTTTTCGGGACGATGTACAAGGCCGGCAGCCGCCCGGGCGAGCTGACCTATACGATGAACCCGCGGGATCTCCAGGACACGCTCAAGAGCGTCAAGAACGGCAAGCAGTACTCCGACTTCATGATCGCGACGATTCACGCGCACCAGGGCGACTCGGTCCTGCAGTCGTTTCTGTTCGAGGATCGTCCGCCGGATTTCCTGGTCGAACTGGCGCACGCCTCAATCGACAACGGCGCCGACACCTTCGTCGGGCATGGTCCGCACATTCTTCGCGGCATCGAGATCTACAAAGGGAAGCCGATCTTCTACGACCTCGGCGAGTTCTTCCGCGAGTGGGACTGGAGCTGCGACTGCAACGTCAGCCCGAACGGCGATCTGACCCAGGCCGAGAACGTCGTCCGTGGTCTCGAAGCGCGCGGTGTGGTGGAGCCGATCAACTACGAGAGCGCGATCGCGCTGAGCAAGTTCGACAAGGGCCAGTTGCAGGAGGTCAGGATCTATCCGATCTGGGCGCGGCAGGACGGCCCGATCTCCCGGCGCGGCACGCCGATGACCGCGCCGCCCGCGATCGCGCAGCGGATCCTCGCACGGTTGCAGAAGCTGTCCGAGCCGTTCGGCACAAAGATCGTGGTCGAAGGCAACGTCGGCGTCATCCGGCCGAGTGTGGCGACGCGCACGTCTCAGCCGTAAGAGGAGGAGCAGCGAGCGCCTCGAGCGTCACCTGAACCGCGTCGACGAACATGGCGCGGCGCTTGCTCTAGAAGGGTGCAGCACTTCCTCGCTGCGCGTTCTGCGGAGCGAACAACACCTTCCCCAGCGCGGGAGGCGAACGTTGCCTCCCGGCCCGCCTCATCCAAAGACCCCGTCAGTCAGGCGCGGTAGCCGGCTACTGAAAAGTGCCGCGCGACCGCCGCTTTTTACCGGCGCGATCCCTCCGCGTTACATCGGCGTTGCGTGTCTCTGGCAGAGTGCCAAACACAACAATGGAGGGACCGACATGAATTTCCGACAGGTGGGAACGGCCGCGCTGGCCGTCTCTTTGTGTGGCGTGCAGGCCAGCTACGCGGCCGAGCCTGTGCTCGTCGCGATCGGCAGCATCAGCGGACTATACGAAGACTTCGCGACTCAGACTTCAGGATTGCTCGAGAACGGCGTACCTGGCAATCGATTCGGCGGACTTGGCTCAGGCCTGGCGTACCTTGGCGGCGACTGGTTTCTGGCGCTGCCCGACCGCGGCCCGAATGCCGTGCCGTACAACTCGTGTCTCGACGATACCGTTTCGTACATCAATCGGTTCCACACGATGCACATGAGCCTGTCGCCAAGCGATCCGGGTGCCAAGCTCCCGTTGACGCTGACGCCGATGCTCACTGGCACGACGCTCTTGTCGAGCCGAACGCCGCTCGTCTACGGCGCCGGCTGCGGCGTGAAACCCGTAAATGGCGCGCCGGCACTGAACGCCGTCGACCATACCTTTTACTTTACGGGACGATCGGACAACTTCGACCCGACCCGTCCGTCGACGAATCCCCGCGACGCCAGGTTTGACACCGAAAGCATTCGCGTGTCCAACGACCGCCGGCACGTCTACATCTCCGACGAGTACGGCCCGTACGTGTATGAGTTCGATCGGCTCAGCGGCGAACGCACGAACGTGTTCACGCTGCCGGCCAAGTTCGCCATCACGAACCTGAACGCGATGGGCGCAGTGGAGATCAGTGGCAATACGGTCGGGCGCGTGACCAACAAGGGCATGGAAGGTCTCGCCATCACGCCCGACGGCAGGACGCTGGTCGGGGCGATGCAGAGCCCGCTCATCGAGGATGGCGGCGACGTCAAGGGCGGAGTCACGCGGATCGTCACCATCGACATCAAGACAGGGGCGACGAAGGAGTACGCCTACCAGCTCGACACCGCGACCAAGACGACCATCAGCGACATCCTCGCCATCAACGATCACGAGTTCCTCGTGGACGAGCGCGACAGCAAGGGCCGTGCGGACACGGTAGGCTCCAAGGCGGGTTTCAAGAAGCTGTATATCATCGACACGCAGTTCGCCCACGACGTCAGCAACGTGACCGGCTTCACCGGCACGGCCAGCGCGCCGATCGCCAACATCGCACCGTTTGCGGTGGCCAAGACGCTGTTCCTCGACGTGGTGAATGCGCTGACGACCGAAGGCGGCTTCGACCCGACCCAGATTCCGGCCAAGCTCGAGGGCATCACCTTTGGCCCCGATGTCACGTATGTTGACGCCACCACGAAGCAGCCGGTGACCAAACACACTCTGTTCCTCGGCAACGACAACGACTTCCTGGCGACCCTGGCGCCGCCGGTCGGTAACGGCGACAACCCGAACCAGTTCTTCGTGTTCGCCTTCTCCGACGTCGATCTGCCGTTCTACGTGCCGCAGCGATTCCACAAGGCCGATCGCGACGACAACGACGGGCACGACGGCGATGGCGATCACGACGGTCATCGCGACGACCGTAATCGACAACACGACGACCGGCGCTGACGATCTACTGACGCTTGACGACGAGTCGATCCGCACCGTGATCGACGACGTGGTAGGTGCGCCTGCCGTTGGCGTCAGGCGCATCGAATTGAAAGGTGATGTGACCGCCTTGATCGGACCAGCTGGTCCGGTCGATCTCGTGGGCACGGTCGTCGGCTCCCGTCGCGAGCCGGCGCACCGTGCCATCGTCTTTGAACTCGAGGAATTCCTTCGGACGGCGCGAGAGCGGGATGTCGCCGTCGGCATCACGAAAGACCGCGCCGTCTCCGGTGTCGTCGCCGTCCACGTGCACCCAGCGTGTGGTCACCAGTTTCCGCCGAGCGTCGTCTGCGTCGCTCACCTCGAATCTCCTCCCGCCGCGCCGGCGTTCTCAGCCTACCAGAGCGATCGTCTTGGACCGTCGAGTGTCGCACGCATGCGGGCAACCTGCTGAGTCGTGAACATGAACATTGCCGCGTCGTCGGTGTAGTCCATGTAGTTCATGAACATGTCTCCGTTGGGGCCATTACCGCAAGTGACCGTCGGAAACGGCGGCTTGCCGAAGTTCGGCCCGGCGGCGTTGGGCGTATCCGCGACAGAATCGGTGCCGCTGCAATCGGGCGTGTCGCCCCAGATGTGGCGGAGGTTGAAATAGTGACCGATCTCGTGGGTGGCCGAGCGACCTTTGTCGTAAGGCGCCTGCACCGTCCCGTTCGTGCCGAACGCGCGGTAGTGAATGACCACGCCATCGGTCGCGACCGGGCCGCTGGGAAACTGGGCGTAACCGAGCAGGCCGCCGCCCAGTGCGCAGACCCACATGTTGAGGAACTTCGTCGGATCGGTCGGCGCCTTGCCGCCGGTGGCGGCTTTCTTGACCCCGTTGTCGTCGCTGAACGACGACTGCGTCGTCTGGGTTCGGGTCACGCTGTCGAGCACGAACTGGATCTTCGAATCGGAAATCAGCCCGGCGAAAACCGACGGCGTCTTGCTCCGATCGGGATTCTTCGCCCGGTAGTCCTTGTTGAGCGCGGCGATTTGCGTCTTGATCTGCGCGTTGGAGATGTTCTGCGACGGATCGCTGTAGACCACGTTCACGACGACCCGGATGGTGGCGACCGGTATGGTGGCGATTTTCAGGCCGGTCGCACGGTATGCGGCGGTGGCCTGTTCGAGTTTGAAGAGGCGATCACGAAACCCGGGAACGGTCTCGAGCAAGTGCTCGTGGCTCGCCATCGTTCCGCAGGTGCGCCTGGGCGGAAGCGGTGCGGCACGCTGCGCCGCCAAGGTCAGGCTCCGCGCTGAACCGCCAGCGTGGCTCGATCGCGATTTGGAGGTGCCGCGTTTTTTCTTCACTGCCATAGATGCTCCTTGTGCTGCAGGTAAAGCGACGCCGAACGGATCCGGGATGTCCGGCTGATGCCGGGCGGCGAGAGCCTATTACAGTCAGCGCTGCAATTGCTATGGGAATGAGAATCGAAAAATAGATAGGCGTGGCGAGTATTTGTGCCAGCGGTTGCACGCGTAGCTTGTCAGTCTGCTGTGGATGATGGCACGCTAAGGCCGTGCCATCTGACAACATCGTCCGGGTCGGCGTGCTTGGCGCCGGCGCGTGGGCGCGCGGCGCGCATCTGCCTGGTTACCTCCGCGATCCGCGGTGCCGCGTCGTGGCGATTGCCGACACCGAAATCGATCGCGCCAGGGACGCCGCGCGAGAGTGTGGCGTTCCCACTGCGACCGCTGACGCGAGAGAGCTGATTGGCCGCCACGACATCGATCTGATCGACGTCTGCACCCCGAGTCATACTCACTTCGAGCTGGCCTGGGCGGCGCTCGAAGCGGGGAAGCACGTCCTCTGCGAAAAGCCGGTCGCCTACGACTTCCGCGACACCCTGCGGGCCCGCGATCTGGCGCGGAGCAAAGGCCTGAAGACGAAGGTCGGGCTGACGTTCAGGTACAGCCCCGCCATGCGCTACATGCGCCAGCTGGTGGCCGAAGGTTTCGTCGGCACGCCGTTCATCTTCAACGGCTACGAGCAGAACTCTCAGTGGCTCGATCCGATGAATCCGCTGCGCCAGGTCGACCCGGATGCCGACCAATCCGTGATTCAGGTGTCGTCGCTCGAAGGCTACGGCGCGCCGATCATCGACCTCGCTCATTTGTTCGTCGGCGCCGATCTCGCGCAAGTGGTCGGAACGATGAGAAACTTCATCCCCGATCGGATGGTGCGCGCGACCAATCGGATGATGCGGATGAATATCGACGACGGCGACATTTTCCTCGGCGAGTTCACCAACGGCGCCTTGTGCTCGATTCAGACCAGCTTCGTGACAATTGGCAACTATCCGGGCATCGAGGCGCGCGTCTACGGCAGCGAAGGCGCGCTGATCTGCCGGATGGTCGAGGAAGAAGGCGTTGCCGAAACGCTGCGCGCCGCGACGGCGGATCAGGTCGAGTTTCGCCAACTCGAGATTCCAGCGCATTGCTACCCGCCAGGCGGCAGCCCGAGGGAGTCGTGGCGGACGCTGTTCTACGCCAATCTGGTCAGTAGCTTCATCACGGAGATCGTCAACGGCGGCCCGGAGAACGAAGGCGACTTTGGCGACGGCGCCTGGGTGCAGGAAGTCATCAACGCCGTCGAGCTGTCATTCCGCGAGCGGCGCTGGATGACGCTGCCGCTGTCTCGATGATGTCGCTCGATCCGTTCTTCGACAGCTACTACCGCCTGCGGCCGGTGAACGCGACGTTCACCGGCGTCCACGACTTCGACCACCAATGGCCTGACTGGTCGCCGGATGGCCTTGCCGCCGCCGCGGACGACATGCGAAGTCAGCGCGCCGCTCTGACAGCACCGGCGTCCTCGTCGATCGACCTCCGCGATGTGCGCGCCCGCGATCGGGCGCTGGCCGTTTCGTTCCTCGACGTGCAGCTCGCCGAAATCGACAGCCGGCATTTTCAGCGCGGGAATCCGTCGCTGGCGATCGGCGAGGCGGCGTTCGGCATCATCGGGCTGATCACCCGTCCGTTCGCGCCCGCGTCGGACCGCCTCGAATGTGTCGTCCGTCGTCTCGAGACCATGCCGGCGTTTCTCGACGGTGCCCGGCGGGCCATCTCGGACGGTGTACCCGCCGAGTGGCGCATCAAGACGCTGAAGGAGTGCGACGGCGCCGAGCGGGTGGTCGGCGACGGGCTGAAGCGATGGGTGGCAATTGAATCGATTACCGATGCGCGCCTCGCGTCTGCCGCTGAGCGGGCCGGCGCCGCGATCGTCGCTTTCCGGCAGTGGCTGGAGCGAGACGCGCCGGCGGCACCGGACGCTCGATATTCGGCGGGGCCGGAGTTTCTCGAGCTGCTGATCGCGAAAGGGCACTGGTGCTCGACCGATCGCCGCGAGCTGGGTCGATTGGTCCGCGCGGCGCTCGAGGAGAGTCTGGAGACGCTGGATCAGCGAGCACGAACGGCCGCCCCCGGAGGCTGGCCGGACGTCCAGGCTCGCCTGGTCGCTGCGCATCCTGATGTGGACAGTTACCTGAGGAGGTTCCAGCGGATCTGGGACGCCTGCCGTCAACGCGCCATCGAGGCCGACCTGGTCACGTGGCCGGATTCGCCCATTCGTTACGTACCGATCCCGGAGCAGACGCGCGATGCGGCGCCGCTCCTGTACTACCTGTTTTATCGTTCGCCGGCTCCATTCGATCGTCTGCCGGTACACGACTACGTCGTGACCCCGATTGACGCGAGCCTGTCCGTTGACGAGCAGACGCGACGCCTGCGTGCCACCAACGACAGCGTGATCAAACTGAATCACGTCGTCCATCACGGCGCAATCGGCCATCACGTCCAGAACTATTACGCGTATGCCGGAGAGTCCGAAATCGGCCGCGTTGCAGCCGTGGATTGTGCGAGCCGGATCGGCATGTTCCTCGGCGGCACGATGGCGGAGGGCTGGGCCTGCTATGCGACCGACCTGATGGACGAGATCGGCTTCCTGACGCCTGATGAATCGCTGTCGCAACAGCACACGCGGGCGCGGCTGGCCGCCCGCGCCGTCGTCGATCTCGGCCTGCACGAGGGGTCGATGTCGTTTGAAGAAGCCGCCGCGTTGTATCGCGATCGCGTCGGCATGCCGCCCGAGGCCGCGCGCGGCGAGGTGTGCAAGAACTCGATGTTCCCGGGGACCGCGCTGATGTACTTCCTGGGCACCGATGGTCTGCATCGATTGCGCGCGGCGCGCGCCCGCGCGGAGGGTCCGGAGTTCAACCTGCGGCGCTTTCACGACCGGGTGCTGTCGTTCGGCGCGATCCCGGTACCGCTGCTGGAGCGGATTTGGTGACGCCGGTCGTCCTGCGCCGGCTGGCGCTTCTCGTGACTGCCGTCGCCCTCGTGACCGTATCGGCATGCGGCAGACGGAACTCCGGCCGGCCCTCGAACGAGCTGTTGATCATCGGCTACGATCGCGAGCCCGATACCCTCAATCGATTCAGCACCCACATTCTCGAAGACATCCAGACCTGCGTCGTCGAAGGTCTGACGACGACCGACGAGCAGATGCGGGTGATTCCGCTTCTGGCCACCGAGGTGCCGACGCTTCAGAACGGCGGCGTCCAGCTCCGGCCTGATGGCGGGATGGACGTGGTGTGGAAACTTCGGCCCGGCGTCAAATGGCACGACGGCGTTCCGTTCACGTCAGAAGACGTGCAGTTCACGGTCGAGGCGATCAACGGACCGGACTACAACCCCGAGAGCACCGATGGCTTCGATCGGATCACTTCGGTCGAGACACCGGATCCGCTGACCGCCATCGTTCACTACAAGGAAGTCTACGCGCCGTACGACATCCAGTTCATCCGCGGCGCACTGCCGAAACATGTGCTGAAAGGCCGCGATATCGATCGCGCACAGGACTACAACCGGAGCCCGCTTGGAACCGGACCGTACCGCGTCGTCGAATGGAAGGCGGGCGAGTACATCCTGCTGGAGCGGGTCCCGCACTACTGGCGGGGCGACGAGTTCCCGAAGATTCGGCGCCTGCTGTTCAAGTTCGTGCCCAATACCAACACGCGCATCAACCAGCTGAAGGCCGGTGAGGTACATGTCGTCGCGCTGGCGCCTTGGGACAAGTACCGCGAGATGACCGCGATCACGTCGGTCGTCGTCGCGAAGACGCCTGGCAACGCGTACGAACACGTGACGCTGAACGAGCGCCGGTTTCCGCCGTTTGCCGACGTCCGGGTGAGGCGGGCGTTGATTTCAGCACTCGACCGCGAGCTGTACACGAAGACCATCCTCGACGGGCTGGCGCCGGTCGCCAACGGGCCGATTCAGCCGGTGTCATGGGCCTACACCGATCGGGTCGCGCACTATCCGTTCGATCCGAACAAGGCGCGCGCGCTGCTGGACGAGGCCGGCTGGAAGACGGGCGGTGACGGCATCCGGGTCAAGGACGGTGTCAGGCTGGCATTCACGCTCATCACACAGGCCGGCTACGCGATTCGCGAAAGCATGGCGCAGGCACTCGAGCGTCAGTGGCGCGAGGTCGGCGTGGACGTCAAGGTCGAACTGCACGACGGCACCGCGATTTCGTCGATCTGGTTCGAGGGACGCTTCGACGCCATGCTGCACTGGTGGCAGATGCCGTCCGATCCCGAGTTGACCACGTTCTTCGCGGCGGACCGGATACCGCCTGCGGGACGCAACATCAACTACTTCCTGGACGACACGCTGACCCGCCTGTTGTATGCGTCGGATCGCACCGTCGATCGCGCCGAGCGGAAGGCACTCCTCGAGCGCGCCCAGGTGATCATCGCGGACGCGGTCCCGGAGATTCCGCTCTATAACGTCGTGCGCCTGGACGCCGTGCCCATCACGCTCGCGAACTTCAAGGGGAACCCGACCAACACGGGGATTTTCTGGAACGTCCACGAGTGGGAAATCAAATAAGCTGACAGCGTGATTCGGTTCGTCGCCCGCCGCAGCCTCCAGGCGCTGCCGCTGTTGTTCATCGTCTCGGCGCTCGTGTTCCTGCTGATCCACGCGGCTCCAGGGGGACCACTCGAGATTTACCTCTCCAACCCGAACGTTCGTCCCGAAGACATCGAACGTCTCCGCCGCGCACTGGGACTCGATCGGCCGCTCTGGCTGCAGTATTGGACCTGGCTCTGGGCCTTCGTTCGCGGCGACTGGGGCTACAGCTTCAGCGATGGCCGACCGGTCGCCGCTCGCATTTTGGAGCGCACGCCCGCGACGCTCGAACTGGTCAGCCTGTCGCTCTTCTGTGCGCTGGTGTTGACGATCCCGGTCGGAATCGTCGCGGCGATGCGGAAGGGGCGGTGGTTCGACCGCATCGCCACCGGCCTCTCGATGGCGGGAATCTCGCTGCCGGGATTCTGGTTCGGCCTGCTGCTGCAGATCGTCTTCGCTGCAGGACTGGGTTGGTTGCCATCGTCTGGCCGGAGTTCGCCAGGTGCGGATGACGCGATCGATCAGCTGCAGCACCTGCTGCTGCCGACGATCGTCCTGGCCACCGTCTTGGCGTCAGGCTGGTCTCGATACCTGCGCGGCTCGATGATCGACACCCTGTCGATGCCGTTCATCGCGTCGGCACGGGCGCGGGGATTGCCACCACGGCGCGTCGTGCTGCGCCATGCCTTGAGGAACGCGCTCGGTCCTCTCGTGGCGATTGTCACCGTTGACGCCGCGCTGCTCGTGTCCGGCGCCGTGGTCACCGAGAGCGTGTTCGCGTGGCCGGGGCTCGGCAGCCTGTTCACCGAGGCGCTCGCCAGGCGCGACTATACCGTGCTGATGGCGCTGCTGATGCTGTCCGCCGCGGCGGTGGTGGTGTTCAACCTGGTGGCCGACGCCTTACACGCGTGGATCGATCCACGGGCGGCGGTCGCCTGATGCGGACTCCCGTGCTGGTGCTCGTGATTCTCGTCGCGTGCGCGACGGCGGCGCCACTGGTCGCGCCCTACGCACCCGAGGGCATCGATCTCGCCAGGCGGCGCGAGGCGCCGTCGGCCGCGCATTGGTTCGGCACGGACGAACTGGGGCGCGACGTCTTCAGTCGCGTGATCTACGGCGCGCGGGTCTCGCTGGCTGTCGGCGTGCTTTCGGCGGTGGTGGCGGGTGCGTGCGGCGTCGCGATCGGTGGCGTCGCCGGTTACGCCGGCGGCGCGGTCGATGCGTCGCTGATGCGCATCACGGACGGGATGCTGGCGATTCCGCGGCTGCCGCTTTTGATGATCGCGGGAGTGGTGCTGCAACCGTCGGTGCCGCTCCTGATCGTTTTGGTCGGCCTGGTCGGCTGGATGGAGACGGCGCGCGTCGTGCGTGCGGAATTCCGGACGCTGAGCTTCATCGGCTTCGTCGAGGGCGCGCGGGCCGCCGGCGCCGGTCATGTCCGCGTGCTGGTCCGTCATTTGTTCCCGAACGCGGCTCAGGCGGTTGCCGTCTCGCTCACCCTCGCGGTGGCGCGCGGCGTGTTGCTCGAATCGGCGCTCAGCTTCTTCGGCGTCGGCGTGCGGCCGCCGGCGGCGAGCTGGGGCAACATGCTTTATCAGGCGCAATCAGCGTTGTCATCGGAGCCGTGGCTGGCGATCGCGCCAGGCGTGTTCATCCTGATCACGACCGTGTCGGTCAACCTGATCGGCGATCGCCTAGCGAGCCGGCCGGCCGCGTAACACCCTCGCCGGCAGCATCACGACGCCGCGGACGATGCCGAGCGCGCCGTCCACGGCGATCCCGACGATTCGAAACGGGATCGAAAGGATCCAGACGATCGGGTACAGGATCAGTGCCAGAACTGCGATCGGCCAGCACAGCACCAGCAGGATGCACCAGGCCAGGAACCTCATCACTCGATCACCGGTCCTTTGTCGTTCGGGAGCAGCAACTGGCGGTGGGCCCACCACGGCGCGATCCCATTGGTCATGACCCGCTCGTGAAATTCGCGCAGGCTGAACGACGTTCCGCGCGCGGCCTGGTAGTCGCGACGCAGCTTGAACGCGGCGGTCTTGCCCAGGAAGTAGCCACCGTAGGTAGGGTCGTAGGTGCCGCGTACGGCTTCCTGGCGTGCGGCAGGCGCCGGCAGATGCGCCTCCTTTTCGAACAGCGCGGCCGCCTGATCGATCGACCACTCGCCACTGTGGAGACGCAGGCCTGAGATCAGCCGGCAGATCCGCGTCAGCGCTTCGCTCGATTGCGCCAGGCGGTAGCGCGGATCGCCGCTCATGAAGCCTTCGTCGCTGACCATCTGCTCCGCGTAGTGCGCCCAGCCATCCTGACCGGACGAGGGCTGTGGAAATGGATTCAGGCCGATCCAGATGCGGCGAATCTTTCCGGGGGTGCGCCGCATGAACAGGCTGTGCACGTAGTGGCCGGGCGCGACTTCGTGCGCCGAGATGTCGGCCAGCGTGGCGTAATTGAACTTCTGCAGCCATAGGTTCTGTCGCTCGATCGGCCAGTCGGGCTGTGCATCGGTGATGTAGTAGTAGCTCTTCACCGGCCGCGCTTCGAGCGGTGGTGACGAGTGCATGGAGGCGAGCCCGAGATCGTACGGCGGCGCCGCGGCGACGATGATCTCTTCGCTCGGCGGCAGATCCACCAGTCGGCGCTCGCGGATGAAGGCGAACAGCTGTGCGACCGTCTTCTGGGCGGCGCCAACGACCTCGCCGCGCTTCGGGTGATCCTCGAGCACGTCGTGCCAGACATCGAGCGGTGGGCGATTCGGCGCCACCTTCGCGGCGGCCTGCGTGAACTCCGCCTGGACCTTCTTCAGCTCGCGCTCGCCAATCGCGAGCAGGGTCGCAGCCGGAACGTCCACGAGTTCCTCGGCGCGATAGCGCGCCTCGACGTTGGCCGTGCCGATCGCGTAGCTGCCGGTCGCCTTTGCCAGCACGGTCGTCTCGAGCTCAGTGGCGTACGCGTCGATCGCGCGGCGCGCGTCGCCCGAAGCGTTCGCCAGCTGCTGTTGCAGCGTCGGGTCGGCGACGCCGGCGAAGGCCAACGTCAGATCGTGACCGAGCAGATCCGATGCGCCACGAAACATGATCGCCGAGCGCTCGACGAACACGCGAGGAGGCGTCTTGATGTTCGCCCGAGCAGCTGCCAGCAATGCCGGAACGCCCTGCAGTTTGGACACGACCTGCTTCATCCGCGCCGGCGCCGGCGACGACTCCATCGTCATCAGGTCGTGGACGCCGTCTGAGATGGCCGCGGCGTAGACCATCGGATTACGGGTCCAGGTCCGCACCGTGTCGATGTCGAGCAGCCAGCCGTCGATGATGCCAAGAAGAATCCGATGGTCCACCTGTTCATCAGGTGTGAGCTTTGAGCGATCGAACGCATCCAGCTGACGTCGCGTCGAGCGCAGCCACTCGGTTTCGGCTGCGATGGACGCGGCCGAGAAGTTCTCCAGCTGACCGTCGTGGCCATGAAGGCCGTTGCCGGCGGCGATCGAGGGGTGAAATTGCGCAAATCGATCAAGGTAGGCGTCGACGAAGCTGGCGAACGACGGCTGCTGGGCGGCCGTTCCCACCATGACTGTTCGCGGTGTCCGAAGCCCGATCGCGAGGGCAGCGACGATGATCCACGGCAAGGCCCGGCGGGTAGCGCTCATGGCGCCATTGTACGAGGGTCAGAGTTTCTTGAAGACGTGAACCAGTTTCTTGCCGGCTTCGTCGGTGTAGTGGATCGTGACGTCGCTGCCCTTGGCGACGCCGGTGCCGGCATCGGCAGCGCCGTGGGCGACACCTTTGCCGCTCTCGACGACCACATCTTTCGACAGGTCATAGGTCTCTTCCGAGCCCGACGCAGTCTTGATCACCACGTACTTACCGCCTTCGCCGACCCTGACGACCGTGCCCTTGGCGACCTTGACAGTCTTGTTCCCGAGGTGGCCGATCGCGACAGCCGTTTTCTTCGACCCTTCAGTGGTATAGGTGACTACGGCCGAGCCGCCCTCGAGCACTCCTTTCGCCGCGGCGTCGGACGCGTGCCCGGTGTCCTTGGCGCCCCGAACAACAGTCTCTCCGGTGAACTTGACCGACTCGTCCACGCCGTCAGCGGTGTGGATCACAACTGTCTTCGTGGCCTGGTCCACGCTCTTGACCACGCCGGTGACGACGTGTTCCGAGGCCGGCTTGGATGCTGACGCTTTCGCCGTGGACGTTTATGCGGCCGCGGCCTGCGGTCTGGCGAAGGCAATCAGTGCGAGTCCCGAAAAAAACGATCATTCCCCTCTCAACCCGTAAGTAAGCCGTTGGTCTTATGCCTTCGGCGCTAGGATGGCCTCGAGGAGGCAGCATGGACGCTCAATTCCGCCGGGTCAGTTTCGTGCTGATTGCGTTCTCGTTCTGGCAGACGCCGGCGGCCTCGAGCCAACCACCCGAGCCGCCGACGCCTTCCGAGGTCGTCGCTCTCGTGGAAACGTGGCCGGACGGCCGCGTCAACTACGAGATCACGACTTCACGCCCCGCCTGGATGTGGACACCCGCGTTTCCGTCCATTGACGGGTATCGACCGGCGAAGGACGCCAAGCCGGTGTTTGCGGTACGGTTCGCGCGCGTACGGGTCGGGCAGGACATCAAGGTCGATGTCTCGGTGCTGCTTGGGAGCGCGGAACCGCTGGGCGTTCCGGTCGCGAGTGTGGTGCTCTCTCCAGGTTCCCGCGTGGTCATCGAGGACCTCGCCAGGTTCGGTGTTCAACCGGTGACGCTGTCGTCCGTCACCGTGGCTCGGATGAGGCCGTACGTGCCGACGGTGACGAGCGTTTCCTCGCTGATCGAAATCGCCAGTGTCGAATTACTCGAGTCACCCTACCCGGGTTACCGGCTCACGCTGCGCAACCTGGGCTCGAAAGGGGTCTCGAACGTCCACATTCAATCGTATCGAGGCGACGCCAAGGCGCTGAGCGCCATCAAGCGCAGCGACGACGGCCGGCCGGTGATGCGGCCTGGGGAGAGTTATACCTTTGACATCAACCTCACGTCCGGGACGGCGAATGGATCTCCAGTACCGGGAACCTGGACACCGGCGCCGCTTGACGTGATCACCATCGACGCGGTGCGCTGGGACGATGGCAGCTACGACGGTACTGCGCAGAATCCGTCGGTCGATCGCCTGATTGAAGGGCAGTCCGGCGAGCGTCTTCAACTTCATCGCATCATCGACGTGTTGACGCGGACTCTCGGCGAGCCGGGTTCCGGCGCCGCGTTGCTGACGTCGGCACGGGCCGGCATCGAGGCGCTGGCGGACGCGGAGCCGGACCAACTTGCTGAGGCCACGCGCGCGATGCGAGGCTTGAAAACGGCAGCTCTGGCCGAGATCGCGCAATTGGAGCGGTCTCAGACGAATGCGCTGCCGAGAACTGCGGTCGTCGACGGCCTGCAGTCCATCCTCGCCCGGTACAAAACCGAGCTGACCCGTCTTTCGCCCTGAGCTTTATCGCGAAGGCACGAAGGCCACGAAGGTCGTGGCCTTCGTGGTTTTCGTGTCTTCGTGATGAAAGGACGCTCCGCGGGCTCGGCGGTCTCTGCGTTGATCGTCGTGGGCCCCGGGCGTTACTGCCCCGGCACGACACCCACGTACTTTGCACGCGGACGGATTAGCTGGCCGGTCGCGTACTGCTCGATGGCGTGACCCATCCACCCGACCGTGCGGCCAATGGCGAAGAGCGCGAGTCCAGCGTCCGCGGGCAGTTGCAGGACGCGTGCGATCCCGGCGAGGGCAAAATCCAGGTTCGGCTTCTCTCGAATCACCGATTCGGCGGCCTCTGCGACATCGAGGACGAACGCGGTCTCGCTCGCACGCGGATAGCGGGTTCGGAGCAACTCGAGGAGCATCGTCGCGCGCGGATCGCCGGCGGGGTAGAGCGGGTGCCCGAATCCGCCGATGGCCTCGCCTCGGCGCAGGCGTGCCGAAATGCCGGTCCGCAGGTTGCCTCCCCGCCGTAACGAAACCAGCATCGAGTCGACTCGCGCGCCGGCACCGCCGTGTTTCGCCCCTTCGAGCGCTGCCATGCCGGCGCTGACGACCGCGTACGGGTGTGATTCCGCGGATGCGACGCAGCGGGCTGCGAACGATGACACATTGAGCTCGTGGTCGGCGCACAAGATGAGCGCGCTGCGCAGCACCTCGATGCCACGCGCCCGCACCCGCCAGGCCCGCGCGAGACTCTCGTCGATCGTCCGCGTACCCGAGCTCGATCGGATCGCGGCGGCGGTCATGAGGTGAAGGATGCGCCAGCCGGAAGCCGCAACCTGCGGCGCACGGAGGTCTGCCGCGTGCGGATCGCGCGCGGCCGCCACTGCCAGCAGCACCTGGGCCCGCGCCGAAAACGGCAGGTCACGAATCAGCGCACGCTGATCGGCGGTCAATCGCCCGGCGCCGGGCCATACGGTGTCGAAACCGCCGGTCCAGAGGAGCGAAGCGACCTCCCGGAACGATCGCGAGGATGCCAGGGTCAGGGCGTCGTGGCCGCGATAGTAAAGCGTGTCGCCGGCGATCATGGTGATCGACGATTCGAGAACCGGCAGGCCCCACTGCAGCGCGCGGCCCGCGGCGCGGTCCGGGTCGCGGCGTTCTTCGGCTCGACGCCTCAAGCGCTCGACGTCCTCGCGCGAGTAGCCGCGCTCGCGACCCGGTCCCGGAGTGGACTGCGAACGGACCAGCCCCCGGCTGACATAGGCATAGAGCGTGGCCCGGCTGACCCGCAGGGTCTCCGCCGCTTCCAGCGCGGTCATCCAGGTTGGCAAGGGTCTCATATTGATTGATCAATCAATGTTGACACAATCATACACGAGGGCTACGTTGAGTTCATGAACCATCCGGGACTCGAAGGCGTCGTGGCCGCCACCACCGGGCTCAGCGAGGTCGACGGCGAGCGTGGCGAACTGATCATCGGCGGCTTTGCGCTCGCCGAACTGGCCGAACACGCCAGCTTCGAGGAGACGATGTGGCTGCTCTGGCACGGCGAGCTGCCGACGGCGCGTCAGCTCGAGACGTTCCGCGACGAGCTGCAGTCGCAGCGGGAACTGATGCCGGCGACCCAGGCGCTGCTGCGCGCCTGCGCGCTCTCGCACGTGAGCCCGATCGACGCGCTGCGGATCGCGGCCGGGACGATCTCGATGGCTTCCGACAGCGCGGTCGCGATCGCCGCCCAATGTCCGGTGATCGTCGCCGCGTACTCGCGACTGAGCGGTGGCGGTGAAGCAATCGTTCCCCGTCGCGATCTCGGACACGCGGCGAATTTCCTCTATATGCTCAATGGCGAGGACCCGGACCCTGAACGGGTGCGAGCCTTGACCATCTATCTCAATACGGTCGTGGATCACGGCCTCAACGCGTCCACGTTCACCGCACGGGTGATCACGTCGACCGGTTCCGACCTGGTCTCAGCGGTGGTCGGGGCGATTGGCGCCCTGAAGGGTCCGCTGCACGGCGGCGCGCCAGGGCCCGCACTCGACATGGTGTTCGAGATCGGGGAGGCGTCGCACGCCGAAGCCATCCTGCGCGGAAAGATCGAGCGCGGCGAAAAGCTGATGGGTTTCGGCCATCGGATTTACAAAGTGCGCGATCCGCGGGCTGACGTGCTCGCCGCCGCTGCCGAGCGTCTGTTCACCAGGGCGGGCGACATGTCGCTGTACAGGCTGGCGCGATCGGTCGAGGCAACGGCGCTGCGCCTGCTCGAGGAGTTCAAACCGGGACGCCGGCTGCAGACCAACGTCGAGTTCTATACGGCGCTGCTTCTGCACGGGCTGGGACTGGAGGTGCCGTTGTTCACGCCGACCTTTGCGATCGGCCGCGTCGGTGGATGGATCGCCCACGCCATCGAACAGCAGCGCGCGAACCGCATCATCCGCCCGCAGTCGGAGTACGTCGGCGTGCGCAACCGCCGATGGATCCCGGTCGAGTCGCGTCCACTCTGAGCGGGATCACGTCGTTGGAACGCAGAGCGCGCAGAGTCCGCAGAGGTTTCAGAATCAGAAAACCATCTCTGCGGTCTCTGCGGTCTCTGCGTTGATCGTGTCAGTGTCTTTTCTCGCGGGTCGCGATCTACGCGCTTTTCAGCGGCGTGTTCTTGATCGGCAGTTCGCGGACCCTGATCCCGGTGGCGGCATGGATGGCGTTGACCAGCGCGGGTGCCAGCGGCGGCACGCACGGTTCGCCCAGTCCGCCGAGCGGCGCGTCGGACCGGATGAACGCCGTCGTCACCGTCGGGGCATCGGCGATGTGGATCATCTGGTAGTCGCGGAAATTGCGTTCGACGACCCGTCCTGCCTTGATGTTGATCTCGCTGAGCAGCGCCGCTGACAACGCGAAGATGATGCCGCCTTCGACCTGCGCGGTCGCGCTGTCGAGATTGACGACATCGCCGCAGTCCACCGCGGCGTAGACGTTGAGCACCTTGAGGCGGCCCGCCGCGGAGACCGAGACGTGCACGACTTCGGCGGCGATGGTGCCGAAGCTCTCGCAGATGGCGATGCCGCGTCCTTCGCCCGGCGGCAAAGGCGTCCCCCAGTTCGACATCGCTGCGGCTTTCTCGAGCGCGGCCTTGAAGCGCGGCTGGTCGCCGAGCAGACCGCGGCGGAACTCGAAAGCATCCTTGCTGGCGGCGTGCGCCAGCTCGTCGATGAACGATTCCTTGAAGAAGCCATGCTGCGAGTTCAGCACCGACCGCCATTGACCGAGCCTGATCGGGTGGGGCGCCTTCTTCTCCTTGGCGTTCTTCGCGGCGATCGCGTATGGCATGAACACCGCCTCGCCGTTGCCCCCTCCGGTGTAATTCGAGTGCGCCGCGATCGGAACGCCGTTCGCGTCCAGCGCACCGGCGTGGCGTGACAACGCCGCGCCGCGATAGTAGTCGTGCTGGATGTCGTTTTCGCGCGACCAGATCGTTTTCACCGGAATCGGCGCCATCGCCTTGGCGACACGCACACCGATGTCCACATAGTCGAAGTTGAAGGGCAGGCCGCGTCCAAAGCCGCCGCCGAGCAGGAAGTTGGTCACCTTCACGTTGACGGCCGGGATGCCGAGCGCCTTCGCGGCGACCGAGCGCGCGTTGAGCGGATCCTGGACGCCGGTCCATACCTCGGCATGGTCTCCTTCGACCTTGGCCGTGCACACCATCGGCGACATCGTCGCGTGCGCGAGAAACGGCGCGCGGTAGTCCGCGGTCACGACTTTGGCGGCCTCTTTCGGCAGTTCGGGCGCAGGGCCGAGGGCCTGGTCGAACGCCGCGAAGATCGAGGCGGTCGAGACGTCACCGTGACCGGCGTCACTGAACTCCGGCTTCAGCGCCGCCATCGCGCGACGGGCGCGCCAGAAGCTGTCGGCCACGACAGCGACGCCTTCGTCGAGTTTCACGACCTTCTTCACGCCCGGCATTGCCTCCGCCGGCGTCGTGTCTACCGACACCAGCTTGCCGCCGTTGACGGGCGCCAATTCCAGCGCAGCGTAGAGCATGCCCGGCGTGCTGAAATCAATCGCGTAGATCGCGCGGCCGGTCACCTTCGACGGAATGTCCAGCCGCATCGGCGACGTGCGACGGATCGTAAAGTGGTCCGGCGTCTTGAGGGCCGGGACTGGTCGGTACCGTCTGCGCGGCCGCCGCATGCGCGAGCGTGCCGAACGTGTCGCTCCGTCCAGAGGCGGCATGGCTGACCCGCGAACTCTTGGCGATGCACTCGGAAGCCGGCACCCCCCATTGCTTCGCGGCCGCAGCGAGCAGCATCTCCCTGGCCGCGGCGCCGGCGACCCGCATGCCGTACTCGCCCGTACTGCGCACGGCCGTCGAACCGCCGGTGACCTGGAAGCCGAACCACGACGCAATCTTGTATGCGCCGTAGTCCACGCCGCGTCCCATGACGGCGGGCACGTAGTTGCCACCGGCGGCCCGTACGATGTATCCGTTCGCGTAGGCGTCCAGCGCCGGCGCTTCCTGCACGCTGACCAGGGACCAGTCCGCCTCGAGTTCCTCGGCCGCCATCATCGCGAGCGCGGTTGGCGTGCCTTGTCCCATCTCGCAGTGCGGGATCAGGATGGTGACGCCGTTGTCGGGGTTGATGGTGATCCACGTGGTCAACTGGCCGCGATCCGCTGCATCGGCAGAGACCAGCCCGTGCCGGCCGGGCGCGAACGTGAAGCCGGCGACGCCGAGCAGAAACCCGCCACCGGCGACAGTGCCGGCACCGATGAACGCGCGCCTCGACCATCGCTTGAGGCCGCTTTCACTGCGGGTCTTCCTGCCGTTGCTGATGGCGACGACCTGCGGAGTCTTCACGACGCCACCCCGTTGCCGCCGGCCGCTTCGTGGATGGCGGCGCGTATCCGCGCGAACGTGCCGCACCGGCAGACGTTAGTGAGTCCCGCATCGATCTCCGCGTCGGTCGGCCTCGGAATCTGCGCGAGCAGTCCCGCGACGGCCATGATCATGCCCGACTGGCAATAGCCGCACTGAGGCACCTGGTGGGCGAGCCACGCCTGCTGCACTTTGTGCAACGAGTCGTTCTGCGCCAGCCCTTCGATCGTCGTCACCTGCTTGCCGTCGGCGGCGGAGATCGGCAGCGTGCACGAGCGGACCGCGCGGCCGTCCAGGTGTACGGTGCAGGCCCCGCAGGCCGAGATCCCGCAGCCGAACTTGGTGCCGGTCAGGCCAAGGTTTTCCCGCAGCGCCCAGAGCAGCGGCATCTCCGGCTCGAGGTCGAGGGCGTGTTCAGCACCGTTGACGGTAATCGTGATGGACATGGAAGGGACATGATACAGCCGCCTGTCAACTGGCGTCGGACGCGTCCGCTCCAAGTTCACGCAATCGCCCGCGCAGGAATTGTCTGACCGTCTCCTGCGTGGCGAGCTGTAAGGCCTGGCGATACGAGGCGATCGCGTCAACCGTCCGTCCCAGCCGCCGGCACATGTCGGCTCTCGCCGAGTGGGCCAGGTAGTAGTCCGACAGGTCGCCCCGCTGCAGAATCGCCTCGATCAGTGTCAGGCCTTCCTGCGGCCCCCTGGCCATCGCGACGGCGACCGCTCGGTTCAATTCGATCACCGGCGTCGGGTTGGCGCGAAGCAGGACGTCGTACAACGCGGCAATCTGCGCCCAGTCGACGGCGTCTCCAGTCGGAGACTCGGCGTGGACAGCGGCGATCGCGGCCTGGAGCGTGTACGAACCAAACCGCTGTGAGGCGAGCGCGCGATGGAGCAGCGCCTTGCCTTCGCGAATCAACTCGTGGTTCCACAACGATCGGTCCTGATCCGAGAGCAGGATGACTTCGCCCTCGGATGACAGCCTCGCCACCCGACGTGATTCCTGCAGCAGCATCAGCGCCAGCAGTCCCAGCGCTTCAGGCTCGGGCAGCAACTCGACCAGCAGACGTCCGAGCCGGATCGCTTCCCGCGACAGGTCGGGCCGCGTCAGCGACGGACCGAACGACGCCGAGTAGCCCTCAGTGAAAATCAGGTAGACGACCTGCAGCACGGATGCGAGTCGGTTGGACAGGTCACTCAGCGCCGGCACTTCGTACGCGATGCGTCCGGTTCGGATTCTGCTCTTGGCTCGGACGATGCGTTTGGCGATGGTGGCGGAGGACTTCAGAAAGGCTCTCGCGATCTCCTCGGTGGTCAGACCGCAGACCTCACGGAGGGTGAGCGCGACCTGCGCGTCGGGCGGCAGGGCCGGATGACAGCAGATGAAGATCAGCCGCAGCCGGTCGTCGTCGATGGTGTGACCTTCCGCATCCTCGAGCGAGGCGGCCTCGTGCTCGAGTCGCCACGCCAGGTCGGCGACCGCGGCATCACCCCGCTTGCGTTTGCGCAGGGTGTCGATCGCCTTGAATCGGCCGGTGGAAACCAGCCACGCGCGGGGATTCGCCGGCACTCCCTGCTCCGGCCATTGATGAAGCGCGGCGGTGAAGGCATCGTGCAGCGCCTCCTCGGCGAGATCGAAGTCGCCGAGGAGGCGAATCAACGTCGCCAGAACCCGACGCGACTCGGTGCGGTAAACCTCGTCGATCGTCGATCGAACCATCACATCGTGTGATCCGCGGGCGCGGGCGTGCCGTCAGACCAGTTGCGCACCGGGACGATGACGACGGTGCCGGTGTCGGGATCGCCCTGACTGACAATCACAGGAGAGCCCGCAAGATTGCCGCCGAAGACCGGGGTGTCGAGGTGCGGCAGAAAAAACATGAGATGGGGAAGCCAGTGGCCCGGTGCATCGCCGAGGTGACCGCGGCTCGACAACATGTAGCACATGGCGCCCGTTTCTGGGACCGGCTGCCCGTGCGCGGCGGCATCGGACGCGATGCGATCGTGAATCTGAAGTCTCGACAGGCCGGCCAGCGCCCATTCGGTCCGTTTGAGATACGGCGGCAGTACCGATCGCGCCGCCGGAGGGTTGAAACACAGCGGGCCGCGGATGCTCGGATTCCAGAATTCCGGGTCGCTGAGCGGGCTGGCCCAGGACCGCTCGACGATGCAGACGAAGCCGTTGGTGCCTTTTGCGGCCGTCTCGTAGCCATGGGCTCCAAGCACGACCACCTCGGCGTCAGCTGAAATTGTGGAAGGCGCGGCGCTTCGGGCCATGGCGATTTCTTCCGATCGATCGGCGATGCGGTACCGCTCGAGCGGAGCCATCGACGCATAGGGGGCCGGCGCGTCCTGAGCGCCGCCTGCGGCGACCGAGAGCAGGATCAATGCGAGCGTACTGAGTTCGAGTCGCATAGTCATCGTGCCTCCTCTGAATTGGTGATGCTCGCAGTCAGTTCCTTGATCGGCCGCACTTCGATCGCGCCCATCCGGATGGCCGGAATCCGGGATGCCAGTCGTATCGCCTCGTTCAGGTCCCTGGCGTCAATCAGGATGAAGCCGCCGACCTGCTCGTGAGTCTCCGCGAAGGGTCCGTCCGTCACCACGACCTCGCCGTCCCGGACGCGGACCACGGCGCCGGCGCTCACCGGGCCGAGGGCCTGCGCGGCCACGAGGTGGCCGTGTTCCCGAAGTGTCCTGTCGTAGGCCAGGCTGTCATCATCCAGCGCCTGAGCCGCGGCGGGCGACAGGGCGGTCAGCTTGCTCTCGTCAACAAATACCAGACACAGATACTTCATGGGCTCGACTCCGAATTGATCATCGCTGCTGTTGCCAGATAGTCGTCGGAAATCGTCGAAATGGACATCGATCGGCCGGCCCTCAGGAAAAGGGATCAAGTGAGCCGTCCATTTCGTTCCGGGAGGCGTCTATTATTGCGACATGTACGGCGCTCGAATCGGCACCCTCACAGCCGCCTTCGTTGCGGCGCTGCTGATTCTGCCAGTCGCCGCCGCCGGCGACCGGACCGCCTTGCGGCTGCAGGGTTCGGTCGAGCCGGTCCGGAGCCACCCCGTCATTGTTCCCCGGCTGACCGGCTCCTCCACCGGGACCCTCGTCATCGTCCGCCTGGCCAAACCCGGCACGCGGGTCAGCCGCGGCGAACTGCTGATCGAGTTCGATCGGCAAACGCAGATCAAGACCGCGCACGATCGTCAGGCGGAATACCGTGATTTCGTCGAGCAGATCAACCGGATGCGCGGCGAGCAGTTGACGGCGCGAGCGCACGGTGAAGCGGAGCTGAAGACCGCGGAGAACGCGCTCAAGAGCGCCGAGCTCGAGGTGCAGAAGGCCGACGTCGTGCCATCGGTCACCGCCGAGCAGAACCGCCTGTCGCTCGACGAGGCGCGGGCCAAAGTCAGCCAGATTCGTCACACCTACGACCTTCATCGCAGGCTCGACGCCGCGGACATTCGCGCGCTCGAGATTCAGCGCGATCGCGCAGAAAACGCGTGGAAGCACGCCGAGAGCAACGCCGACAAGATGCGTGTGGTATCGCCGATCGACGGCATGGTCGTGCTGAAGTCGACCTGGAAGAACGGCACGATGGGCGAGGTACAGGAAGGCGAGGAGGTGCGATCGGGCCTCGGCATCATGGAGGTCATCGACTCGTCGGCGATGCAGGTGCGCGCCCGCGTGAATCAGGCCGACATCGCCGCGCTTCGGGTCGGTCAACCGGCGCGGATCACGCTCGATTCGTATCCGGGCCGCGTTTTCACCGGCCGGCTGGAGCAGCTGTCGCAAATCGGTTCGATCAGTACGATGTCGAACCGGGTCAGGACGTTTCTGGCGGTCTTCAGCATCGAGGGGAGCGATCCGCACTTGATGCCGGACCTCGCCGCGGCAATTGACGTCGGCGAGGAGCGGCGATGAAGAGCGGCGTTGCCGTCCTGGCGCTCGTCGTCGTGGTCGCGCTGTCGGTAGCCGGCGCCGCGGCCTTTCGGCGGGAGAGCGCCGCGCCGTCGGTGCCGACGGCGGTCGTCGACCGCACCACGTTCGTTGATTTCATGCAGCTCCGGGGCGAGATCAGGCCGGTGCGTTCGGTCGTGCTGACTGCGCCATCGGCCGGCTCGGACCTGCAGATTGTCGAGATCGCGGCCAACGGTGCGAAGGTCGCGGCCGGCGATCCGGTCGTGACCTTCGATCCGACGACGCAGCAGCGCACGCTCGAAACCAAGCAGTCCGAGATGAAGCAGGCGGCATCTGAAATCGAACGGACTGAGGCTGAACAGCGGCGCCGCGTCGCGTCCGCCCAGAGCGAGCTCGACGAAGCGAAGAAAGCGCTCGCGAGAGCGCAGCTCGAGCTGCAGGGCAACGAGATGCGTCCCCGTATCGACGCCGAGAACTTCGTGATTGCAGTGTCCAACGCCGAGGAACATGTTCGCGAGCTCGAGGCAAAGGTCGAGGGTGAGCGCATCGCCGCGCAGGCCGATGTCGCGATCGCCCGGCAGAAGCGGGACAAAGCCCAGTACGACGTCAACGACACCGAGCGGATCATCGCCTCGCTGCAAGTTCACGCACCGATCGACGGCTCCATCTCGCTGCTGCCGAACTTCCGCGCCGGCGGACCGGGAAGCCGCAGCCAGCCCGAGTTCAAGCGAGGCGATCGCGCCTGGTTCGGCGCGGCGATCGCCGAACTGCCAGACCTGAGCGAAATTCAGCTGACGGCGCGGGTGGATGAAGCGGATCGCGGCCGGGTCCAGATTGGCAGCGGCGTTCGCGTGCGGGTTGACGCGGTACCCGATCGCGATCTCAACGGCACGTTGAAAGAGATCTCGGTCGTCGCCAAACCCGATTTCACGACCTGGCCGCCGGTCCGGAACTTCGACATCGTGGTCTCGTTGTCCGACGCCGATCCGAGGTTGCGCTCAGGTATGAGTGCCGCGGCGCGAATCGAGCTGGATCGGCTACCGCAGGTCCTGGTGGTGCCGACCGGTGCCGTGTTTCAACGCGGTGCGGCGACGGTCGTCTACGTCGCCGGTCGCGGTGTCTTCGAGACACGCCCAGTCACCGTCCTGCGCCGCGGACGTGATCAGGTGGCGATTGCGTCCGGTGTCAGGGAGGGCGAGCGCGTCGCATTGAAAGAGCCGGACCCGGAGGGCGCACAGCGATGACCGGGGCGACACCGTAATGATCAAGAAGGTCGTGCTCGCACTCGTGATCCTCGTGGCTGCCGGCATGGCGGCGCGGCTCGGCGCGTCCCGCACGGCGCCCAAGATGGTGCCGACCACGCGGGTGCAGCGGGGCCGCGTCCAGGTTACGGTCTACACCGTCGGCGACCTGCGTGCGTCACGATCGGTCCAGCTCGCAGCTCCGCCGATGGGCGGCCAGCTCCAGATTGTGCAACTGGCTGACACCGGCGCCACCGTCAAGGCAGGCGACGTCGTCGTCGAGTTCGACGCCGCTGAGCAGGAGTTCAACCTCGAACAGGCGCGCTTCGATCTGCAGCTCGCCGATCAGGAAATCGCGAAGGCGGAGGCGCAGGCCGCCGTCCAGATCGCCGAAGACGAGGTCGCTTTGCTGCATGCCCGCTACGACGTTCGCCGGGCGGAACTGGACCTGATGAGCAACGAGCTGGTGCCCGCGATCAAAGCGCAGCAGAACCAGCTGGTGTTCGACGAAGCGAAGCAGCGTCTTGCGCAACTCGAGGCCGACGTCAAGACGCACCGGGAAACCACCCGAGCGTCCGACGATGGCGTGCGTGAGAAGCGCAACAAGGCGCAGCTCTCGGTGCAGGTGGCGCAGCGCAACATCGAGAGCCTGCATGTGCGCGCGCCGTTTGACGGCGTGGTCACCGTGCGCACGAATTTCCAGGCGTTCGGCGGCATCTACTTCGGCGGCGCGATGCCCGACTATCGTATCGGTGATGCGGCGTTCGCCGGTCAGCCGATTGCCGAAGTGATCGACTCGTCGCGGGTCGAGGTGACGGCAAAACTCGCGGAACAGGATCGGGCGAACGTGTCCCCAGGTCAGGTCGTCGAGGTCTCGGTGGACGCCCTGCCGGACGCCACGCTTCGCGGAACGGTTCGCAGCGTCAGCGGCGTCGCCTCGCGCGGCCTGTTCGATGCGGGCACGCGCCAGTTCGACATTGCCTTCGATGTCTCGAGTAATCCACAGGTTCGGCCGGGCGTGTCCGCCGCCATCGCCATTTCCGGTGCAGCCTACGACAACGTGCTGTACGTGCCGCGCACGGCGGTGTTCGACGTGAGCGGCCGGCCGACTGTCTACGTTCGTGCCGGCAACGGCTTCGACCCACACGAAGTGCGCGTGAAAGCCTGGACCGATAGCGTCGCGGTGGTCGAAAACGTCGAGATGTCGGCCGAAGTGGCGCTAATCGATCCGAACACGCCGTCGGGCTCGCGTCCCAAAGCGCCGCCGCAGGCGCCGCAGCGTGCCGCTCGATGACGCCACCCCTCTGGCTGCCCGACCTCGGCCGCAGCGTCGACAACCTGCTGCTGCACAAGCTGCGCACGCTGTTGACAATGCTCGGGATGATCTTCGGCGTAGCGGCGGTCGTCGCGATGCTGTCGATCGGCGCCGGCGCACAGCAGCAGGTCATGGCGTTCATCGAGGACCTCGGCGTCCGCAACCTGATCGTCGAAGCGCGCGAGACCACCGAGTTCCAGGCGTATCAGAAGATTCGACAGCAATCGCCGGGCCTGACGTTCAAGGATATTCGTGCCATGGAGGCGACGGTTCCTGGGCTGGATCTGGTGTCGCCACGCAAGCGCTTCACGCCGTCGCAGGTGATTCCTAAACCGCAGGGAGAACTGCCGGTCGTATACGGCGTCGAGGCGAACTATCCGCGGATTGCGGGCCTGAAGGTCGCATCGGGTCGTTTCTTCACGCCGGACGAGGCGGCCCACGCCGCACCGCTGTGCGTGCTCGGCGAAGCGGCCCGGGTGCGGCTGTTCGGACTCGCGGATCCGCTGGGTCAATTCGTCAAGGTCAACGGACAGTGGTACCAGGTGATCGGCGTGGCCGGTGTCCAGGCGGTGGCCCAGAGCGACGTGCCGGGACTGCCCGGCCAGGACCGCAACAACCTGCTCTACGTCCCGACCGGCGCGGCGATGTTCCGGCTCGAGGACAACTACAGCCAGTTTCGCGATGACGTGGACGGCGTCTACCTTCGCCTGAAGCCGGATGCTGACGTACTTGCCGCGGCCGCGACGGTCCGCGGCATTCTCAGCGCGTCCCATCGCGGCGCCGACGACTACATGCTGATCGTGCCTGCCGAGCTGCTCGCCGAGCAGCAGCGCACCAAGCGCATCTTCGACATCGTGATGGTGGCGCTCGCATCGATTTCACTGCTCGTCGGCGGTATCGGGATCATGAACATCATGCTGGCCAGCGTCCTCGAACGGACGCGCGAGATCGGCGTCCGCCGCGCGATCGGCGCCAAGCGCACCGACATCATCAGGCAGTTCGTCATGGAAACGACGCTGATCGCCGTCGCCGGCGGGACGATCGGGCTGGTGCTGGGCGCGTCGATGTCGCGGCTGATCGCGAATTTCGCGGGCTGGTCCACGATCATCAGCGGCAGTTCACTGGCGCTGGCCTTTTCGGTGTCGGTCGTGATCGGGCTGGTGTCCGGGGTCTACCCGGCGATGAAGGCGTCACGCCTCGATCCGGTCACGGCCCTGCACTACGAGTGACGCGCGATGCAGGAGAGCGCGGTCCGCTTCGCGTCAGCGGTCATCCGGGTCAGCGGTCACCGCTCCAGCTGCGCGACGAGGAAATCGACCACGCGTTCGAACGGGTCAAACCCGAATGCCGCCGCGACTGACGGACGCAGATTCGAGTTGGCGTTGATGTCGTAGAACACGCGCCGGCCCTCGTAGGTTTCGAGGTATTCGATGCCGCCGACATCGAGCCGAGCCGCCTTGACGATGCGCCTGGCGGTCTCCACCGCCTCGCGAGGCACCTCGGGATATGGCACGAATTCAACCGGCGGCGCGTCGCTGACCTGCTCGGGTATCTCACACACGCCGTTCCCATCGTCTGGATTGCAGACCGGCGATGGGCAGAGATTGAACCGCCCGTGCGTGATCACGCGCATGGCGTAGAGCAGCTCGCCGCCGAGAAACTCGAGGCGCACGATGCCGTGGTCGGGATCGTGGGGCAGGTATTCCTGCAGCAGGAACAAGTTGTCCGGCAGCCAGACGGAGGGATCGCGGGCGAAGATGCGCTCGACCTCGGCGAGCGATTCAACGACCTCGATGCGTGCGCCACTTCCGCCCTGGTCCGGTTTCAGCAATGCCGGCCAGCTGACCTCGCGTTCGTATCGTTTCAGCGCGCTGACGTCGTTGAACGTGATCGACCGGGGACAATCGATGCCGAGCGTCCGCAGCAGCGTGGCCTGGGCGCTCTTGCTCAACTCGAGCGCGAACACGTCGGCGCCGTTGAGCACCGTGGCCCCGAGCAGTTCGAGCGATCGCATGTACGCGAGCGCCAGCGGCACCGCGCGCGTGCTGCCGCGCAGATACGCGCTGGGACTCGCCTGGTTGAAGTACAGGCGCGCCTGGAGCGCTTCCTCGTTGCTGAATGCCGCGCGGGAGACGTCGAACGGCAGGAACGGCACGCCGCGCCGCTCGAGTGCCGCAAACAACGGTTTCTGCCATTCGGGATGTTCGTGGAGGACGATGAGATCGGCGGCTGGTGTCGTCATGTGAGTTGGCGATCCTATCGTGACACGGGATCAGCCGCCGGCGTGAATGACCCGGTTGAGTCCATTCAATGACGCGCTGCCCACGATCAACGCAGAGACGGCAGAGCGCGCAGAGCAAGAGGATCCGGAAGGGGAGCGAAAAACGCCAGGAGTTATGGTGCGTGTGGTTAAACTGCGGTCTGTTTCTGCAGGCGGACGCGCAACGCGAGCAGCGTGACGAACATCGCCAGAGTGCCGAAGAAATAAGGCGAGCTGGCCTCGTACGACAGCGCCAGGTGACGACCGCCAAACAGCAGCGGCAGCACCGTGCCGGTGGCGAGCACCGCGGCCAACCCGAACTTCATCAGCCGCCGGTCGGTGTCGTCCTGCGTCCGCGGGAGCAACGCGGTCAGGAGCAGCACGGGCACGTAAAGCGCCACCAGATAACGACGTTGCGTATGCGGTGACGCCAGCAGCATCGCCGTGAGCACGATCGAGAAGTCGAGCATCGCGGGAATCGGACCGGACGGCGGCTCGTGGAGCAGGACCGCAACGATCAGCCCGCCGGCGAGAACAGCGACGAGCCAGACCAGCGTGATCGTCAGTTCCCGGTCGCCTGCCGACCCGGCCGGCGAGTTGTCGTGCGATGGTGCCAGATGCTCGGCCAGCACGCCGCGGAGCGCGTAGTTGTCGCCCTCGTCCACTTTTTCTTCGGCGTATCGGCTGAAACCTTCGAGGAGGCGGGTGTTGGCTTTGAACCCGACCACCGTTGCCGGCAGGAGTGCCAGTGCCACGAGCACTCCGACGGTTGCGGCGCACATCGCGAATCGTCGCCGCATCAGGAAGTACACGAGCAACAACGCCGGAGTGAGTTTGGTGGCGATCGCGACGCCCAGCGCCACGGCGGGCGCCGCGACCTCGCCGGACGCCTCCGAATCGACGGCGTAGACCATCAGCGCGATGACCAGCAGGTGGACGTTGCCGTAGCGCAACTCTTCGGCGAGATAGCCGCCGACGCAGACCACGGCGAGGAGCATCAGAGGCTGCGACGGCGTGCGGAGACCGACCCGGCGCATGACGACGGTCCCGATGTAGAACAAGGCCAGGACTTTGATCGCGAAGAAGACCAGGGCCGACACTTCGAGCGGCAGCCAGCCAAGTGGAACGAGCATGAAGGCAATCGCGGGCGCGTAGCGAAAGCCGTGTGCGGGCGCCGATCCCTGGCTGTAGACGGCGGCTGGATAGAGGTCGTAGTCCCCCTGCCAGACCTGCTGGGCAATCCGGTGATAGATCGGAAAGTCGATCGGATGCGCGGCGCAGTCCAGCCCGAACGCGAGCACCGCGGCGCCCAGAATGAAGAGCAGCCCGCGTCGGGGCCATCCGCTGGCCAGCAGCGACGGCGTGACGTGTGGATTGGAAATGTGCCCGGCGTCGGCCACGAACTCGTGGCCCAGCAAATCGCGTGCCCCGGCGACCTCCGCGTTTCCTTGGAACTTTCCGCCGATTCCGCTGTCGACGTCGCGATCAGAGGTCACGACCGTAGTATCCGTGGACGAGGTAAGCGCAGCGTAAGGGCGCACTCACCTTGACACTCTACCGGAGCGATCGGTAGAGTACAGGCCACCTAGAATGTCTACTGGAACAAATGACGAGCGCGTGGATCTGCTGCAGGGGACGCTGGACCTGCTGATCCTCCGAACCCTGCGTCTGGGTCCGGCGCATGGCCACGCCATCATGAAAACCATCAGCCAGTCGTCAGACGATGTGCTGCGGGTCGAACAGGGGTCGCTCTACCCGGCGTTGCATCGCCTGCTGAAGCGCGACTGGATTGCCTTTGACCACGGCACCTCCGAAAACAACCGGAAAGCAAAGTACTACCGGTTGACGCCGAAAGGCCGTAAGCAGTTGGCGGTCGAGACCACGAAGTGGGAGAAGCTGGCGCGCGCGATCGCGCGGGTGTTGAGGCCGGCGTGACCCGTGGACGCCGCAACCTCGAGGACCTGGACGAGGATGTCCGCGACCACATCGAGCGCGAGACACAGGAGAACATCGAGCGCGGGATGACCGCCGACGAGGCGCGGGAGGCGGCCCTCCGCGCCTTTGGGAACGTCACGCTGGCGATCGAGGACACGCGGGCGGTCTGGGTGCCGGTGTGGATCGATCAGCTCGTGCAGGATGCGCGCTACGGTCTCCGCATGCTGCGCCGCGCGCCCGGATTCAGCATCGTCGCGATTGTGACGCTGGCCATCGGCATCGGTCTCAGCACCGCGGTCTTCAGCGTCGTGAACGCCGTGCTGATCCGCCCTCTCTCGTATCCGCACGCGGAGCGGCTCTATTGGCTCGGGACCTACGACGACCGGTCGCCTCTGGAGTACGTGAGCTCACCGGAGTTTTCGGCTTGGCGCCAACAGACCTCTTCGCTCGAACGCCTCGCAGGATTCTTCGTCGCCAGCGAGGCGATCGACGTCGGAGCGGAGGTCGTCCAGGCGCGGATCGCCGCGGTCACTGACGGCTTCTGGGATCTCGCAGCCGTCCCCTTTGCGTATGGTGGTCCGCCTCGAGCGGGCGAAGAAGGCGTCGTCCTTTCCCACGCCTTCTTCGAACACTGGTTCCACGGCGATCCGGGCATCGTCGGCCGGCAGGTGATGCGCTACGGCGTGCCGACCACGGTGACCGGCGTGCTCCGGCCGGACTTCGCGATCCAGTTGCCACCGCCGTCTACGTACTCAGCCATCGCGCCCGGCGCCATCGACTTCATCCGTGCGATTGTCCTGCGTCCTGCGCAGCCCGGCGCAGGCATCCTCGTGTTCAACGTACTGGGTCTGGCGAGGCCGGGCGTCGCGGCTGGTCGCGTCGTTGATGACATCCAGACTATCCGCGCGCACGAACAGCAACGAGCGCACGAACTGCGCGGAGCCGCGGGCATGATGTTTCCGCCACACTTGCACGTCGTGCCTTACGCGGAGAAATTGGCCGGCTGGGCCAGACGACCGTTGTTGATCCTGCTCGCGTCGGTGATGCTGGTCCTGTTGATCGCATGTGCGAACATCGCCAACCTCCTGCTCGCGCGTGGTGCGACGCGGCAGCGCGAGATTGCCATCCGGGCCGCGATCGGCGCCGGACGCGGTCGTGTGCTGCGACAGTTTCTGGTGGAGAGCCTGCTGTTGGCTGCAGCCGGTGGCGTGGTCGGGTTGTTGCTCGCCCGGGCGGCGATTGCGATCGTGATCGCCTGGATACCGCACGCGATTCCCCGGCTGGCAGAGGCGTCGATCGACGGCCGGGTGCTGGCGTTCGCCACGGCGGCGACGATCTCGACGACGTTTCTGTTCGGCTTCGCGCCGGCGATGGCATGGTGGAAGGCGAGTGTGCACGATCTGCTCAAGGACAGCGCGCGGACGGCCTCCTCGTCGCGTCGCACCGTCGCCGTTCGGGCGGCGCTGGTCGCTTCGGAACTTGCGCTCAGCGTGGTGCTGCTGGTCGGCGCCGGGCTGATGACGAAGAGCTTCGAGCGCATCACGGCATACCCAACCGGCTTCGAGCCGGACCGGGTCCTGACACTCCGCATGCAGTTCTCGGGCGTCCGCTACCGCGAGCCGGCCGCGCGCCGCGCCTACATTGACGAGGCGTTGCGCCGTCTGCGCGAGGCGCCTGGTGTCGAAGTCGCGGGCGGCAGTTCGAGCGGCGACGGGCGCATGACGCTGCGAGTGGAAGGACGACCCGAGCTACCGCCGGGTCAGGCCCCGACTGTGGTCATTAGCGCAGCGTCCGGCGGCTATGCCTCGACCATCGGGATGCGCGTGATGCGGGGCCGCTGGCTCACCGATGATGAGGCGCAGCCGGCAATCGTGATCAACGAGACGCTGGGGCGGCGCGATTTTCCTGACGTGGATCCGATCGGCCAGCGCATTCGGATCCCGGGCCGTGGCGAGCCTCGGTCGGCCGCCATCGTCGGTGTGGTGGCGGATTTGCGCTACGCCAACCTCGACGCCAGGCCCGAGCCCGAACTGTTCATCAACTACGGAGCGGCAGACGTGTCCTCGGGGATGACGCTGGTGATCCGCGCGGCCGGTGATCCGGCAGCTGCGGCGCCCGGCATTCGCACGCTGTTGTCGGGCATCGACCGCACTGTGCCGTTGTTCGATGTGCGGCCGCTCGATGCCGCTCTGGCCGATTCGATCGCGCCGCGGCGATTCAACACACTCCTGCTCGGGACATTCGCGGCCTCGGCGTTGCTGCTGGCGCTGATCGGCATCTACGGGGTGATCGCGTACTCGGTCGCGCAGCGGACTCACGAGATTGGCGTTCGGATGGCGCTCGGCGCGCAGCGCCGTCAGGTGGTTCGGATGGTGGCCCGCCAGGGCATGTCGATCGCCTCGTCCGGCATTCTGCTCGGGATAGTCCTGTCACTTGCGCTGACGAGGCTGTTGACGAAGATGCTCTACGAGGTCACGCCGACCGATCCGTCAACATTCGCCGCCGTGATGGCGCTGCTTGGAGCCGCCGCCTTCGTCGCCGGTTGTGTGCCGGCGCTTCGCGCCGCGCGCGTCGATCCGATCGTCGCCTTGCGCTGCGACTGACGCGTCTCTCGGTTGGTGGTGCTTAGTTCTTGGTTCTTGGTTCTTGGTCCGTCCAGAGTCCAGGGTCCAAGGTCCACAGTCCTGGGGCCGGAATCTGCAGCCAGGCGCGGACCACGGACCAGGTACGGACCAAGACCCAAGCACTTGAGGACCAAGATCCAAGCCTTGAGGCCCAGGCCCGTCGCCGCCGATGCCTGACCGTCCGCTAGTGTCTCGCGACTGTCGGCCGAAGCTCGGCGTCCACGATTCGGCCGATTCGCGCAACGATCTCCGGTACCGCTTCGACATCCGCACGATCGGTGTGAAAATTGACGATGCAGGCGCGCAGCAGGTAACGGCCTGCGATGATGGCGTTCGAGACGAACGCCTCGCCGCCGCGCTGCAGGCGATCGAGCAGTTCGCGGTTGACCGCGTCGAGATGGCGTTCGGTCGCTTCGTCGCCGACCTTGCCTCGAAGATCACCTGGAACATAGCGAAACGTGGTGATGCTGAGTTCCTGCGTCGTGAGTTCCAATTCCGGGTGACGACGCACGGCCGCCGCCATGGCCTGCGACAGCCGGACGTCGTCGGCGATCATCTGACGGTAGCCTGCAGCGCCGACTTGCCGCAGCGCCAGCCACACCTTGAGGGCCCGGAATCCGCGCGAGTTCTGCGGACCGTAATCGACGAAGTTGGTCGCTTGTTCCTCGAAATGATAGTAGGGCGGATGGTAGGCAAAGGCCGCGCGCAGCGCCGCTGGATTGCGGACCAGCGCGCAGCCGGCCTCGAGCGGGGCATAGAGCCATTTGTGCGGATCGACCGCCACCGAATCGGCGACGGTCAGGCCGCGTAGATCCGCCGACGCATCGGGAAGCGCCGCGGCGAACCCGCCGTAGGCGCCGTCCACGTGAAACCAGATGCCGTGCTCCTTGCAGACGGCGGCAATCTCCGGCAACGGATCGACGGCGCCGGTGCTGACCGAACCAGCAGTGCCAACGACGAGGCAGGGTGAGTCGCCGGCGGCACGATCGGCCTCGATCGTCCGGCGCAGTACGGCAACATCCATCCGGAGCCGGGCATCGGTCGGAATCCAGCGGATCGAATCGGTTCCGAGTCCGCCGAGATCAACCGCCTTTTGAATCCAGGTGTGCGTTTCGGCGGAGACATACGCACGTAGCTTCGGCCGCGACTCTCCGCCAACGCCGTTTGCCCGTACGTCCCAGCCGGCCTTCGCCGCGCGAGCCGCCAGGAAGCAGACAAAGTTGGCCATGTTGCCACCGCTGACGAGGAGCCCACCGCAATCAGCCGGGTAACCGATGAGGGCCGCAATCCAGCGCACGGTCTGCGACTCGATCTCGGTTGCCGCCGGCGACAGCGTCCATGCGCCGACGTTCGGGTTCAACGCCGAGGCGAGAAAATCGCCGAGGATTCCGATCGGCGCCGGCGGCGCGGTGATGTAGCCGAAGAACCGCGGGTGCCCGTTGAAGAGCGAGTGCGCGAACAGCAGCCGCGCCGTATCCTCCAACAGCGCTCCGGCGTCGGTGCCCGCTTCCGGAAGCGGCCCGGTCAGGTCGAGCGCATCGCGCACCGCCGAAGGCGATTCGTTGCGGGTCACCAGGCCTTGCGGGATCGACGCCAGAAGCTGCGCGAGTTGATCCACCAGCCGGTGTCCCAGTTCGCGAAACGTCGCGGCGTCCATCGCGAGCGGCGCTCGCCGACCCGAATCGCCATCCATCTCCGACTCCTTGCCTGCCAGACGCGGGCCTGAAAGGCCCGCGCTACTCTGCCTGCTGGAACTCGACCAAAAGGCGCGCCCTACGGTCGTTTCGTTATTGGGTCTCAATCCCGTCGAAGAGACCGGTCTCGCGCGCCCGTCCGCCGTTCACGGTGCTGAACGCACGATAGAACGACTGCCGCCCCCACAGCGCTTCGTGGTGTTCGGGTGACAACTCTTTCAGCCCCTCGTAGGCCACGACCTGCGACTCGTGGCACGAGACGGCCCGCCACACGGTCGGCCAGAACTCCCGCGTGTCGATCATCGTCGTGATCGCCCAGTCCGGCCAGGGAGGCGCCTGTCGTTCGACGCCGTCGACGGTTGAGATCAGGGTTCGAAATGCGGTCTGGTACACAGCCCACGTCGATTCCGGCCACGCCAGGTAGTACAGCTTCGGGACCGCGTGGGGAGTCAGATCCGCCTCGTCGTCGTCGCAGGCGAAGGCAGCGTCCGCGGCCGCGACGATCGCTGCAGTGGTGAATTGAGAGATCGCAATGTGATCGGGATGGCCATACGCCCCGTCGGGCCCGAAGGTCACGACCACGTCGGGGCGAACCCGTCGCAGATGCCCGACGATCCGTGCGATGACTTCGCGTGGGTCCGCCTTGTCGAGATGCTGGTCGTGGTAGCCGAGGAGCCGGATGTCGCGCACCCCGAGCGCAGAGGCCGCGGCACGCAATTCCACCTCGCGGATCCTGCCCAATTCCACCGACCCGGGGTGATGATCGTCACCTCGCGGGTGGCCGCGGTAACGGCCGCTCTCGCCGAGCGTGGCGGTCACCAGCGAGACCTCGACGCCCTCGGCGGCGTACTTCGCCAGCGTTCCACCAGCGCCAAGTGATTCATCGTCGGGGTGCGCGAGGACGGCCATCAACCTCCGCACTTAGACCGCCACCGCGACGTTGTTCCGCTCTTCGCCCCGACGCCGCCGGAAACGTTCGAACACCCGCCGCTGGCTCTCGAGTCCCAGCCACGATCGGCCGGTGGAGCCGGCGAATGTGTGCGCCAGCATTTCGAGGCCATGGCGCAGCACGAACCGGGGACTGTGGAGAAACGCCGCCGGAAAGTGACGCATCTTGATCCAGCGCTCGCTGCGCCAGCGCATGAACTCGATGTCGGCCGGCGAGACATGTTCGGTGCGGACGACGGCTGTGGTGCCGTCGTAATGGGCGACGTCCTCGTCCACGATCAAATCCCGGCGCCTGAATTCCTCGGTCATCGGGGTTCCCGGATACGGCGTCGGGTGCTGGATGTACGGCCAATCGATGTACTGCTTTGCGAATGCCAGGTTGGTCTCGATCGACTCGGGTGTGTCGTCCGGGTTGCCGACAATCATGCCGCCGACGACGTATAACCCGTTGCGGTGGAGATGGCCGATCGCATCGATGGTGGCGTTGCCGACGGTGCGGCCGTTGACCCGCCGCGCATTCTTGGCGCGCGCCTTCAGAAATACCAGGTCCTCATCCAGCACGTTTTCGATGCCGAGAAATACGTAGCGGAATCCGGCGCGCCGCATCAGTGGCGCCAGCGTCGCGCCATGTTCGGCCAGCGGCGCCGTCATCGCCTGGACGACGTAGTCCACATCGTCGAAGCCGCTGTCGATGATCGCCTGGCACAGCCTCTCGAAGCGCCGGATGTCCAGGGTGATGTTGTCATCAACAAGGAAGATGGTCCTGGTGCCGCGGCTGCGTGCATCGCCAACGTCGGCCATCACGCGCTCGATCGGGTAGGTATGGAAATTCCGGCCGCGCATTTCGATGATCGAGCAGAAGCTGCAGTCGAAGGTGCACCCGCGCGAGGTCTCGACGACGTCCACATCGCGGCCGAGCAAGGTGTAGCCGCTGAGCACCCGGGCGGCGCGGTTCGGCAGCCGCAACGGATTCGTCGCCAGCCGGGCGATCGCCCGGTCAGGATTGCGGATCAGTCCGTCCGCGCTGCGATAGGTCAGCCCTGCGATGTCGTGACAGTCGCCGCCCGATTCGAGCGCGCGCAGCAGATCGCTCAGGGTCTGTTCGCCCTCGCCGCGGACGATGAAGTCCACGTCGGGAGAGGCGGCGTAGGCGTCCGGCGCGAGACTCGGATCGTAGCCGCCGACGACCACGCGGGCCTCAGGACGGAGCTGCCGCACCAGTTTCGCGATGTTCAGCGCCGTGCGGCGCTGAAAGGTCATCACCGACAAGCCGACGAGGTCAGGGCGCAGGTCGTCGACGAGTGTCTCGATGGTCCCCCGAACGTTCCGGTGGGCCAGGATCAGATCCGCGATCGCGACGCGATGATGAGAGTCCACGTTGCCCGCCAGCGACGCCAGGGCGCCGTTGGGCATCCGGATGGCCACGGGCGGCATGTGCTCGAACGAGTCGGGCATCGAGAGCAGCAGCACGTTCATGATGACCTCGCGTCTTACTGTTTCGCGGCTGTCACTGTATAGGGTATTTGCCGGCTCACTGTTTCATCGCGGCCCAGGTGCGCCCGCGCCTCGACCTTGAGGACGTAGGCGCCGGGCGGCAGATCGTTCAGCGGGACACGTCCTCGGTGACGGAATACGCCTCGCGGCCCGTTGAACTCGCTCGACGAGTGCTCGGTGTCCATCTTGTAGACAACTGCACCAGACTCGGACGTCACCGTCGTCCCGATCGTGACGGTGTGGGGCGTATCGCCGGCATTGTCGTAGATCTCGGCGAAAAACCATAGCTGATCGCCCTGCGGAAACGCGCGCTCGGCGATCGGCGGCGCCGGCAGCACGTCCTTCATCAGCGCGTCGGCCTTCGCGACGACCATACGGCTGGTGGCGATGGACGTGATCGTCAGCCCGCTCATGCTCAGCGGCAAGGCGTGGAAATCCGGAACGTCGAGGTCGTATGCAATCGGAGCCGACGGCGCCGCCAGCCTGATCGTGCGCGGCGACCCGCACGGTGTAGCGGCCCGGCGCCAGCGTCATCCGGTTGAACACGCGCAGGCCGGACTCCGTAATCTGCGTTTTGGTTTCGGGTTTGAGCGCGGTCAGCTGGAGCCGGTCGTTGCTTCCTGCGCGCACCTTCCCTGCGGCGTCCACGGCGGCATACGACAACTCCAGCGTGCCCGGCGAGCCCAGCTTCAAGTCGCGGCCCAGCAGATCTTCGGTGATGAGGACCGAGGCGTTGGGCGGGGCGCCCATGAAAGGCGCGAACGACAGACGCATCGAGAGACCGCCCACTGGCAACGGGCTCGCGAGTGCATCTCGAATCTCGGATGAGGGTCCGGCTGGGTCGAGCGCCGGCGCCGCCGGCGCCTTGCCATTCGGCGAGAGGTAGCCGCTGCGTGCGCGGGTGACGAGCCCCGGCCGATCGACTCGCACGGAGATCTTGTGAAACCTGCCGTCGCGCTTGTTGGCGGGCGGGCGATAGGCGAGCACGTAGTAGGCGCTGTTGTCGGCCACGATCCGATCGAACGCTGTGCCGAGGTCGTTCCGGCCCACCACAGCGATGCCACCGGTTTGTTCCGAGAGTTCGCGCAGGCTGTCCTGATTCATCCGGAGTTCCCGCTCAGAGGCACGCGGGCCGAGCGACGCGCTGCCGGGTGCAAAATAGTTCGTGCCGACGTCATCGCCGCCGGTCAGGCCGCCGGGGTCGATCCCGTAGACGCTGACGTTCGATCGCATCGCGGCGTCGACCGCTTCCTGCGCCGCACTGCGCACCATGTCGGTCGGCCGATTCGGTGCGCCCGCATCGCCGACCAGGGTCATCGGGTAGTCGATGCCTCCGCTCATCAGGAGGATCGCCTTCCGCCGACCGTGAACGGTCGCGAACCAGTTCGCGACATCGCGGACGACCCGCAGCGTGGTCTGCGCATCCGCCGCCCGTTCGAGATCGTCATGGTCGCTCGTGTCGCGGCCGTCCGTCATGAAGGCGCTTTCATTCCTGGACGCCGTCGCCGACGCCAGCCCTCTGGCCACTGACTTGTCGACCGCGGCCAGGAGTCGGCTCTGACTGTTGGTGAATTCCTGACTGCCGGCGTCGCCACCGGCCGTGTGCACCACCGCCATCAGATCGTTGGCGCCCAGACGCGCAATGAATTGCTTCGCCGCCGCCTTGGCACGTGCGGCTTCGCCCGGAGCAGTGTGCAGCTCGTCGAGCACCAGCACATACACTCGGCCCTCTGGATGCTCGTTGGTCGTGACGTCCGCCTCGATCGGTTGGGCGACACCCGCTGCGCCGTCGTACCGCTCGATCGGAATATCGACGAGCGCGAACGTCGTCAGCTCCTGACGTCTGCCATCCTCCAGTATTTCGAAGTCCTTTTGTGCCAGATCGCGGACGATCTGTCCTTGCGAGGTGGTGACGATGGCGTCCACTTCGACGTACTCGACACCACTCTTGAATGTGGGCGGTTGGGCGGCGCCTTGCGGCGGCTCGCTTGCCGTTGGGAGCGACGCGAACAATGCCAGGAACGCGGCAGCGCATGACAGGCGGGCGGTGGCACTCATGGCGTCGTCCGACACTATATTTGGCTGGTGTGTACTGTCAAAGAATCGGAAGTAAAGTTATAGACATGTCCACTACCGTCATGCCGTCCGCCGACATCGTGTTCGACACTCTTTTTGCCTACCAGCGATCCGCCGCACTCAAGACTGCGATCGACCTCGAGCTTTTCACCGTCATCGAACAAGGCGCACGTACGCCGGCTGCGATTGCGAAGCAGGCTGAGGCCTCCGAGCGTGGTATCCGGATCCTCTGCGACTACCTCACCATCATCGGGCTGCTGGTCAAGACCGGCGACACCTACGGGCTGACGCCCGAGTCAGCCGCCTTCCTCAGCAAACGATCGCCAGCGTATCTCGGTACGACGGCCGGATTTTTATGCCGGCCGGAAATGAAACGAAATTTTGACGACCTCACTGCGACGGTGCGCCGCGGCGGCGTCGCACCGGTTGGCAGTACCGTGGCGGACGACAATCCGATCTGGGTGGAGTTCGCGCGCGCCATGGTGCCGATGGTGATGCCGGCGGCACACGCAATCGCCGGATTGGTCGGCGGTGACTCGGGCGGACCGCTCCGCGTGCTGGACATCGCCGCGGGCCATGGCATGTTCGGCGTGACCCTGGCTCAGCGGAACCCTCGCGCGGAGATCGTCGCCCTCGATTGGGAGGCGGTCCTCTCGGTCGCGGTGGAAAACGCGACTGCGGCCGGCGTCCGCGACCGCTACACGACGTTAGTCGGCGATGCCTTCAAGGTGGACTTCGGTGGACCGTACGATGTGGCGCTGATCACCAACTTCCTGCACCACTTCGACCACGCGACGTGCACCTCCTTCCTGAAGAAGGTTCACGCCGCGCTCAAACCAGGTGGTCGTGTCGCGATCCTCGAGTTCGTGCCCAACCCCGATCGCGTCTCGCCGCCACAGGCAGCCGCCTTCAGTTTGACGATGCTCGCAGGGACGCCGAGTGGTGACGCCTATACGCTGGCGGAACTGCAGCAACAGCTTGGAGACGCCGGATTCGGCAGCGTGTCGGCACATACCCTGGCGACGCCGGGTACGGTGCTCTTGGCGCAGAAGTAATCCGAGCCAGCAATGGCGAGCACGGCGGCCAGATCAGGATCGGTGATTCGACGGGCAGCGATCCCGCTTCTGGCCGCCGTGTGTCTCGTCAGTACCTTCGCGGCGGCTCCGGCGCCGGCCCGCCCCGGCGGCCACGCCGGCTTCGATGGCCTTTGGAATTCGGCCACCGCAACTCCGCTGGAGCGTCCGGCACAGTTGAAGGACAAAGCCTTCTTCACTCCGGCGGAAGCCGCTGAGTGGGAGCGGCAAGTGGTCGAAAGCAATCAGGAGCCGTCACCGCAGGCTGCCGTTCCGAGTCGTGGCACCGGCACCTACAACGCGTTCTTTCGCGAGTACGGCTCTCGTGCCGCCAAGACTCTCCGCACCTCCATCGTCACCGATCCGCCCGATGGGCGGATTCCGGCGCTCACGCCGGCAGCAGCGGAGCTCAAACGCCGCCGTACCGCGGGCATGCGGAACGCCGCGAACCCGGAGGACACGGGACTCCAGGATCAGTGTCTCGCGTTCGTCACGGCGGGACCGCCGATGCTGCCGTACTCCTACAACAGCAATTACCAGATCGTGCAGGCGAAGGACGCGTTCGTGGTGCACGTCGAGATGATCCACGACGCCAGGATCATTCATCTCGACGGCCGGCCGCATCTCCCGCCCGCGATCCGTTTGTGGCTCGGCGACTCCATCGGCCGCTGGGAAGGCGACACGCTGGTGGTGGACACGACGAACTTCAACGACAGCGACGGTTTCTACGGCGATGCCGGCGGCAACTTCGGATGGGACCGCAATCTCCACCTGGTGGAGCGGTTCAGTCTGCTCGATTCGGATACGCTGCTGTACCGGTTCGAAATCGACGATCCCAGCGCTTTCACCCGGTCATGGAAAGGCGAGTTGACCATGGCCCGTTCGACCGGGCCGATCTACGAATACGCCTGCCACGAAGCCAACTACTCGTTACCGAACATGCTCGCCGGATACCGCGCCAGCGAGCGCGAGCCGTCGCGTTAGCGTCCGTCGGCAGCCACAGCTCGGGTCATGATCGCGTCGATGACGGCGGCTTTCGCGTCGGCGTAGTTCTGGACGAATTGCCACGTCCGCGCGGCCAACTCGATCTTGGTTCGAGCGTAGAGCTCACGGTCGGCGGCGTTCCGACGCAGCCAGTTACGAAAGCTCAGCACCCGCCCGATTTCCGGACAGTCCAACGAGAAGACATGCAGGTTGATGGCGCCGTCGACGGCATTGAACATCCGGTGCTGATGCCAGCCCGGCTCCCTGATCCGAAGAACATATCCTGCGTCCGTCAGCACCGGCACGTAGGCCGATTCGTCGGCTGAATCAGCCACGACCAGCAGGATGTCGATGATCGGCTTGGCCGGCAGGTCCGGAACCGCGGTGGAGCCGGTGTGTTCGATTCGCAGTGCCCGCGAACCGAGCGCCGTCCGGATTTTCGCAGCCTCGAGAGCGAAGAGGTCGGGCCACCGCGGATCGTAGCCAGCGACGACCACGCGGCCGTTCAGCGGCGTCAGTTCACCGATAGTGACGGCGCGGATCTCCGACTCGGTGAGGGCCGGACGATTGGTCGAAGGCGATGGCCGGTTCGGCATGACGCAGAGCGCCATCATGTTGGCATACCCGCGCGGACGAGCGCACCTTGAGCCCGTAGTCTCGTGGACCTTCGTCATCGTCCGCTGTCTCTGTTAGAGTCACGGCAGCAATGAACCCGGTGTGGTTTGCGCTGCCCGTCCTCTTGCTGCTGCTCCTGGTCGAGGGCGTGCGTCGCGGCCGTGGCCAGCGCCTGGTGCGACTGCGCGCTGGCTGGGGAGCGCCCGTCGAGCGCGGTCGGCGGATGGAGGCGATGTCCGCGTCACACGAGGCCAGACGCGTGGTTCTCCCAGGCGGCGACTCCCTCGACGAGCGGACGTGGACCGATCTCGATCTCGACGATGTCTTTGCGGTGATCGATCGGACGGAAAGCACGCTGGGCCAGCACGCGCTGTACCACCGGCTCCGGACCGCACCGGTGTCAAATCATCCGTCAGCGTTCGAAACACTCGTGCGTCGAATGACCGACGACCGCCCAGCTCGAGAACGGGCGCAGGTGGCCTTGTCCAAGCTGCAGGATCCCCACGGGTACGACGTCTGGTGGCTCGCTAGCCCTGGCGCGGTCGAGCCGCGCCCGTGGTATCTCGTCTTTCCGGTTCTCACCGCGACGGCGATCGCACTGGCGATCCTGGCGCCGTTCTGGCCCGTCATGGTTACCCCGCTCATCGTCGTGTTGCTGTTCAACGTGGCGGTGCACTACGTGACCGACGTCCAGGTCGGCAATATCGCCCGCAGCTTCAGGCAATGCGCGCCGTTGATCGCGACGGCCGAGTCGTTGGTGTTTCTGTCCAATGAAAGTGCCGATCCGCTAGTCGGAGCCCTTCGCACGGACGTGCCCGCGCTCGCCAGGCTGAAGTCGATCTCGCGCTGGGTGAACGGTGATCCGTTCATGCTGGCGATCAACGCCGGCGCCCTGGCCACGGTGGCGAGTCATTTCGTCGCGGCGATCTATGAGTACCTGAATCTGGGCCTACTGCTCGATGCCACGGGTGTGTTCTTTGCCGCCGGCGATCTCGCGCGTCATGGGCGCTCGCTGGCGCGCGTCGCTGCCGCCGCCGGGGATGTTGACGCCGCCATCAGTGTCGCGTCGTTTCGCGCCGGTCGGGAGGACTGGACGACGCCCCAGTGGTCGGCGGCTGGGGCGGTCGCCGAATTGACCGACTTGCGGCACCCACTCGTTCCTGCGGCGGTCCCGAACTCGATCGCCATCCGACCCGGTCGTGGTGTGCTGGTCACCGGCTCCAACATGTCGGGGAAGTCCACGTTTCTCAGAACCGTCGGTGTCAACGCCATCCTGGCTCAGACGATCGGCACCTGCCTGGCGCGTGCGTATCGCGCGCCGATATTCTGCGTGCGCAGCTGCATCGGGAGGTCCGACGATCTCGTCGCCGGCAAAAGCTATTACCTCGTCGAAGTGGAGGCGCTTCTGGACCTCGTTCGTGCCAGCGAGGATCCGGCCCCACATCTGTTCCTGCTCGACGAGTTGTTTCGCGGCACCAATGCGGTCGAGCGAATTGCCGCCGGCCAGGCGGTTCTAGAACAGCTGCTGGCCGCAACGCGTTCAGCGTCTCCGCACATCGTCCTTGCCGCAACCCACGACCAGGAACTGGTCGATCTGACGTCAGAGCTGTACGAGGCGTGTCATTTCGGCGATTCCATCGGCCCGGACGGGCTGACCTTCGATCACCGTCTGCAACATGGGCCGGCGACGACCAGAAATGCGATCGCGCTGCTGCGCCTGTATGGTGCTCCTGATGCGGTGCTGGCCCGGGCGACAGCGACTGCGGAACGGCTGGATCGACAACGCGGCAGCTCGCTGCTGGCGCGCTGATGCGTGTGTCCGACGCTCCGGTCCCGCCTGACGGCTTTATCCGACGCGAGCGTCGTGCTATCCCGGCGCTCTCTTCGAACCCAGCACCCGCATGATCGCGGCGGCGATGCGGTGCCACTCGCTTTCTTCCCGCGTCAGTTCCTTCCGGCCTTTCGCGGTCAGCGTATAGAACCGCGCCTTGCGGTTGTTCTCGGACGTGCCCCATTCCGCCGCCACGAACTGGCGTTCCTCCAGGCGCTGCAGGGCGGGGTAGAGGGATCCGTGGTCCACGATCAGGACATCGTCGGAATCGGCCTTGATCGCCCGGGCGATGCCCTGGCCGTGCTGACGGCCGAGGATCAGGGTCCGCAGGATGAGCAGGTCGAGCGTGCCCTGCAGGTGGGCGCTGTATTCGCGGTCGCCGCGCTTTCGGATAGACATTCGACCCGAGTATGCGTAGACTTCGGGTTGAATGTCAACCCGACGAGACGAGGATGACTTCGCCCGAGAGCTCGAGGCGCATCTCGCCCTCGAGACCGACCGGTTGATCGACGAGGGCGTGCCGGCAGACGAGGCGCGCGACCTGGCGCGGCGACGCTTCGGCAACGTCACCGCCGTCCGGGAGCGCTTCTACGAGTCGCGTCGCGCGATCTGGTTCGACCAGCTGGTTCAGGACTTCCGCCAGGGATTTCGTTCGCTCCGGCGGTATCCCGTCGCCGCCGCAGTCGCCGTCGTGTCGCTGGCGCTCGGCATCGGCGCGACCACCGCCACGCTCACGGTTCGGGACGTCCTGTTCAGAAAGCCGCCGCCGTTGTATCGCGACCCCGGGCAATTGTCGCGTCTGCAGATCAGTACGCCCAGGCAACCGCCGACGCCTGACAGCAGCGTGCCCGGGGCGCTATTCGAGAAATGGCGCGACGCGACACTCGAGGCCACGCTCGCGGCGGTTACGCCAACCCGCGTGCTCGAGTACCGCACGTTCGATCGTGCCGATACGATTCGCGTGCGCGAGGGCACGGCGAACATTTTTTCGGTCCTGGGCGTCGATGCGGCGGTTGGTTCCGCCGTGCTGACGCCGACCACCGTCGTGCTCAGCGATCGCGTGTGGCGCACGGTGTTCGATCGGCGCGCCGACGTCGTGGGCAGCGCGATCTGGATTGAAGGCGCACCGTATGCGGTGGCCGGAGTCATGCCCGATCGCTTCTGGTTTTCCTCTACTGACTCCGCCATCTGGATGCTGCTGGCTCCGGGCGCAGCCGCCGGCGAGAGCCGTGTAGAGGTAGTCGCGCGGCGGTGGGGCGGCGTGACAGACCGCGACGCTGGCAGCGCAGCTCCAGGGCGGCGTGGCCGTCTATGCGGGCGGCCTTGCCGCCGGTGACCGCGACCTTCGGCTGACCGTGTCTGGTATCGAAGGGACGCCGATCGGACGCGCCGTGGCGATCGCGTTGCCCTGGGTGCTTGCGGCGGCGGTGTTGTTGACGCTGCTCATCGCCTGCGCCAACGTCGCGATACTCGTCATCGCGCAGTGGACCATCCGCGAGCACGAAATCGCCATCCGCGCGTCGCTCGGCGCCACCCGCGGACGGGTCGTCCGCGCGCTGCTCGCCGAATCGGCAGCCATCTCGATGCTTGGAGGAGCGCTCGGCGTCGGCGTGACGCTGTCCTTCATCCGAATCATCGCCAACAATGCAGGCGGCGACGTCCGTTTCTTCGATTTGTCGATCGAGCCGCACATTTTTGTCGAGGCCCTGATGATTACGACGCTCACCGGGCTGCTGTCCGGTATCGGGCCGGCATGGCTCGAGACGCGACGGCTGCATGCGAACCCGATGCGCACGCTCATGACCTCCGATCGCGTGCGCCAGCGCTGGCGCCATGCTCTGGTGGTCATGGAGATTGCCGTCACCGTGGCGCTGTTCGTCGTCGCCGGCGGACTGCTCGGCAGCTACCAACGCCAGTTGTCGCGGGACCTCGGGTTCAATCCGCACCCGCTGATGGCGCTGCGAGTGGAGAATCCCGGCGGGGTGGCAGCGTCACGGGTTGTCGCTGCGATCAGCCGGATTCCCGGCGTCGCCGCGGTGTCGGCGGCCAGTTCGGTCCCGTATATGGGCGCCGGAGCGCTCGAGCCGGTGTCGACCGCCGCGACCGGCGAAGGCAGCGTGCGCGCGGAGCGGGTGTCGATCGGGCCGTCGTTCTTCGACGCACTCCACGTGTCCGTTCGGGAGGGCCGTTCGTTCACGACCGGCGACAGCCCGCTGACCCGGACCGCGATCGTCAACGAACTGCTCGCGGCCAAGCTGTTTCCTGGACAGACGGCGGTTGGGCGCCAGGTGTGGCTGCAGGGCACGGCGTACCAGGTTGTCGGCGTGGTCGCACAGTACGTCAACCAGGCACTTCAACGACCGGACCTGGATCCCAAGCTGTATGTGCCGCTCGCTGCCGGTGGGGGCGGCAGGCAGCTGACGTTCCTGATCAGAGCGACGTCCGATCCGGGGTTGGTGGCGCGTGCGCTTCGCCACGAAGTGCGGGCGTCCGCCCCCGGCAACCTCGTGGCGAACCTTTATACGCTGGACGAAATCACCGCGGTGGCCGGTCAGGAGATCCTGGTCGGCACCGCGCCGCTGGCGCCGCTGCTCGCGACCGGCGTAGTGCTGACCGCGGCCGGCATCTACGGCGTTCTCGCGTTCGCCATCGCGCGACGATCGAAGGAGCTGGCGCTGCGCATCGCGATTGGCGCCGGCACACGCGACATCGTGCAACTCGTCACCGTCCACAGCCTGCGGCTGGTGGGGCTCGGGACAGGCCTCGGCATCGCTGCGACCTTTGCCCTGAGCCGAATCGTCCGAGCGTCTGGCGGGGCGGGCGGCTTCCTGGATCCCGACTGGCCGGTGTTCGCGCTGCCTGTCCTGCTGATCGGCGTCATCGGCGTCGCCGCGACGTTTGTGCCATCCCGGCGCGCGCTCAGAATCGATCCGTCTGTCCTGCTGCGGATGACATAGAGCGATCGGAACGGAGATGAGTGGCGTCCCTGAACTAAAGCTTCTGGTTGACGAACCCCGGAGCGGTATTGACGCCTTCACGACCTGGCTGGTCCGCGGCCCGATCGTGCTCGTCTTCCTGGCGATCGGCGCGACGAAATTCAACAGCGATCCCCACGGTCAGTGGGTCAGGATCTTCGCGCAGGTCGGACTGGGGCAGTGGTTTCGCTACTTCACAGGCGTGATGCAGGTGACTGGCGCGCTGCTGCTCCTGACCAGGTGGACGCGCACTCTTGGAGCCGCGATGCTGGTCTGCACGATGGTCGGTGCGGCGTTCGTCGATATTTTCGTGATTCACGCCGTCGGCTACGCTCTCGCGCCGCTCGTCCTGCTGGGCGCGGTCTGCGCGACCTGGTTCACCGGCCGGGCGTGAGGTCGCCAGTGCGACCGCAGAATCAAGAACCGCGGAGCACGCAGAGTTCGCGGACAGATGGAAACATGAACAGAGCTCTGCGATCTCGGCGGGCTCTGTGTTGATCGTGGCTGCCTGTCTCGCTTTATCAGTTGACATTCTAATGGAGAGGCATACACTCCATTGGGATGGCTAATAAAGAGCTCGGCAAGACCGAGATTCTGCAGGGCACGCTCGACCTGATGGTGCTGCACACCCTGGAGACGATGGGCCCGCTGCACGGGTATGCGATCGCGGCCCGGCTCGAACAGGTTTCCGACGGCGCCCACCGCCTGAACATGGGCACGCTCTATCCCGGGCTGATGCGCCTCGAGCAGCGCGGCTTCGTGCGCGGCAAGTGGGGCGTCACCGACAGCAACCGGAAGGCGCGCTTCTACGCCATTACCGCCGCCGGACGCCGGCAGCTCGCGACTGAAAAGGCCGACTGGGATCGCACTGCGTCGATCATCGCCGCGTTGTTGAGCTCGCCACGCTGACGGGAGGACGGTGATGGCCACGCTTCGAGAATGGGTCGCGCGCCTCTGGGGTACGATTCGCCGCCGGCGGACCGACGACGATCTGGCGGCGGAACTACAGGCGCACACCGATCTGGCTGCCGAGGCTGCGCGCCGCCGCGGACTCTCGCCCGACCACGCCAGCCGCGCGGCGCGGCTCGGCACCGGAGGCGTCGCCCAGGCCCTTGACGATCTGCGCGATCAGCGCGGTCTGCCATGGCTCGACACGTTGGCTCGCGATTCCCGCTACGCGCTGAGAAGCCTGCGCCGTAATCCGACATTCACCGCCGTCGCGCTGCTGACGCTGGCCCTGGGCATCGGCGCCAACACCGCCGTCTTCAGCGTTCTCGATGGCGTGCTGTTGAAACCGTTGCCGTACCCGGATGCCGAACGTCTCGTCGCCGTCTGGCACACCGCCCCCGGCTCGCCGGGCCTGGCGACCGTGTCCGGCGACCTGCGTCTCTCGCAATCGATGTATGTCACTTACGCCGAGCAAAACCGGACGCTCGAGGCGATCGGCCTGTGGGCGCCTGCGGCGATGACGGTCACCGGGATGGGCGACCCCGAGCAGGTCCGCGGAATCCTGGTCTCGGATGGAACGCTGCAGGCCCTCAACGTCGCACCGGTCGTCGGCCGCTGGATTGGCGCGACCGATCAGACACCAGGCGCACCCGATACCGTGATGGTCGGTTACGGCTACTGGCAGCGCCGCTTCGGCGGCGATCGATCCGTGGTCGGGCGCAGCATCACAGTAGGTTCGCGTCCGCGTGAAATCGTCGGCGTCATGCCTCGAGGGTTCCGCATCGTGACCGCCGAGCCGGATCTGATCGCGGTGATTCCGCTGGTGCGCAGCCGGCTGATCCTCGCCGGGTTCGGCTTCGAGGCCGTGGCCCGGCTCAAGCCAGGCGTGACCATCACAGAGGCAAACGCCGACGTCGCGCGCATGCTGCCGATCTGGATGGGCGCGTGGCCGACCATCACGGGTGGCGATAAACGGGTGTACGAGACCTGGCGGATCGCACCGGCGCTTCGGCCGCTGAAGCAGGATGTAGTCGGGAGCGTTGGCAGCGCCTTGTGGCTGGTGATGGGCACGATCGCGATCGTGATGCTGATCGCGTGCGCCAACGTGGCCAATCTGCTGCTGGTGCGGGCCGAAAGCCGACAGCAGGAACTGGCGGTACGGGCCGCGCTCGGCGCCAGTGCGGGACGGATCGTGCGAGCGCTGCTGCTCGAAAGCGTCTGGCTGGGTGTCATCGGTGGCGCGCTGGGTGTGGCGCTGGCCTACGCCGCACTGCGGCCGCTGGTATCGCTGGCGCCGGCGGGGCTGCCGCGCATCACAGAAATCGCCATCGACGGGCGCTCGCTGGCGTTTGCCACGCTCGTGTCGGTGATGGCAGGCGTCGTATTCGGCGTGATTCCGGCGATGAAGTATCGGCGCCCGCGGATCGCCGAGACACTTCACGCAGGCGGGCGGAGCTCGAGCGATAGCCGCCAGCGTCACCGCGCACGCGGCGTGCTGGTGGTCGCGCAGGTGTCGCTGGCGCTGGTCCTGTTGATTGGCTCTGGCTTGATGATTCGGACATTTCAGGCGCTACGCGCCGTCGAACCGGGATTCACCCATCCGGAACAGCTGCAGACGATGCGGATTTCGATTCCGGTCGGGCTGATGCGCGACGCCGAGCGCGTCACGCGGGCGCAGCATGCGATTCTCGAAAAACTGACGGCGATACCCGGCGTCAGCGCCGCGGCTTTCGCGACGGTGATGCCCGCTGAGGGATTTGCACCGGACTGGGACCTGATCAATGTCGAGGGCCAGCCGATCATGCGTGACGGTCAGACACCACCGATGCGGATCTTCAAGTCGGTGTCGCCCGGGTTGTTTCAGGCCGCCGGCACGCGGATCGTCGCCGGCCGCGACTACACCTGGGAGGATCTCTATTCGAGGCGCAACGTTGCGATCGTGTCAGAGAATCTCGCACGCGAATTGTGGGGGACCGCCGCAGCCGCGATTGGCAAGCGGGTACGGACGCTCGAGACGGTGGCATGGCGCGAGGTGGTTGGTGTCGTGCAGGATGTGTCAGAGAACGGTCTTCAGCAGCCGGCACCTGCCATCGTCTACTGGCCGGCGCTGATGCCGAGCCTGTACGAAGCGGGAGAGACCACCGCGTCGCGGACCGTGACGTTTGTCGTCCGAAGCGGCGCCGCGGGCACTGAAGGCCTGTTGAATCAGATGCGTCAGGCGGTCTGGTCCGTCAACCCGGGTCTGCCGATGGCGTCCGTCCGCACCATGCAGGAGATCTACGATCAGTCAATGGCGCGAACGTCGTTCACGCTGGTGATGCTCGCGATCGCCGGCGCGATGGCGCTGGTGCTCGGGATTGTCGGCATCTACGGCGTGATTTCGTACGCAGTCTCGCAACGTACTCGCGAAATCGGGATCAGGCTGGCGTTGGGCGCGCGGCCGCGCGAGCTGGAACAGATGTTCGTGCGTCACGGCCTGATGCTGACCGCCATCGGCGTCGTCATCGGTCTGGGTGTCGCGGTTGGACTGTCACGTCTGATGTCGTCGCTGCTGTACGGCGTCAGCGCGCTGGATCCGATCACCTTTGCCGCGGTTCCACTGGTGCTGGCCACGGCCGCGGCGCTCGCCAGTTACCTGCCGGCGCGACGCGTGGCAGCAGTGGATCCGGTCGAGGCCCTGAAAGCGGAATAGCGGCGAGTCAGACGTCGGCCAGCGTCACCGGCCTTGGCGTGTTGCCATCGATGTCTGCGAAACCATATTGCCTGGCGAGCTGCGCAGCCACCAGCACTGTGCCGGTATGGCGCAGCACGTCGGGATCCTGCGCGAGGGCTGCCACGGCGCGACCGACGAACTCCGGGGACTCCGAGTTGCTCAGGTCGAGCCACGCCGCCGCTTCCATCACTTTTTCGGTCCGCACCAACCCGGGATAGAGCGACACCACCGTCACGCCATGAGGCTTCAGTTCCACCGCCATGTCGGCGGTCATCTTGTCGGTGGCGGCCTTCGACACGCCGTACGCCACATTCGCGATGTGTTTCTGAGCCGACCAGAAGGAAATGTTGACGATCAAGCCACTGCGGCGGGCCACCATCGAACGCGCGACCAACTGGCTGGCGTGATAGTGAGCCCGAACACCGGCGTTGAACATCGCATCCCAGCGCCAGATCGGTTGCTCCCAGAACGGCCTCGCCCACGTAAACGCGCCATCCTCGATCATTCGGTCGTATCCGCCCCACACGTTGTTGACGAGAACGTCGATTCCTGCGGTCTCGCGGTTGACGCGGTCGAACGCGGCGGACACCTCGGCGTCGAGGCGATGATCGCAACGGATTCCGGTGATGCGTTCGCCAATCGGCGCCGAATCCTGCAGCGACCGGCCGGTGACGAAGACCCGCGCTCCAGCCTCAGCCAGCGACACGGCGACGCCGCGGCCGACCCCGTACGAGCCTCCAGTGACGATAGCGATCCGGTCGTTCAGATTTTTCATGAGGCGAAGATATAGCGAAATAACGCGTGGAGCAAACAGATTTGACGGTTCGGCCGGCGATTTCACGAGGGCCGAGGCCCGACCGGATCGCGAACGGCATCGGTATGCGATGATTTCGCGATGCTGCCCTGAAAGTTCGGGTATGAGCTGACTCTGTGGCGCGGGCCTTTCAGGCCCGCATCACTCGCGACCCTGAAAGGGTCGCGCTACGCTGCATCGTCCGAGCTCTTCGCCAGAGGATCGTTACGCGCGCTTCCGCAGGAAGACGTGGGTCGCGCGCTCGCCCGCAGTAGACGTCGCGCACTCGTAGCCTGACGCCCGCAGATCGAGGCCGTGCAGAAGGTGTTCCCCTGAGCCGAGCAACACCGGACGCACCGCCAGGTGCAGTTCGTCCACGAGTCCGGCGGTCAGATACTGACGAACGGTCGCGACGCCACCGCCAAGTCGGATGTCACGCCCGCCCGCTGCGGCCCTCGCCTCGGCCAGGGCGGCGTGAATCCCGCCGGTGACGAACCGGAACTCCGTGCCGCCGGTCATCGCGAGCGGCGGTCGCGGATGATGGGTGAGGACGAAGACGGGAACGTGATACGGCGGCTCCTCGCCCCACCAGCCCTTCCAGCTGTCGTCGGGCCACGGACCGCGGACGGGACCGAACATGTTGCGTCCGAGAATCCAGGCGCCGATTCCGTCGAACCCTCGCGCCGCGATGTCGTTGTCCACCCCGGTCTCGCCGTCCGGCAGCCCGTGCATCTCTTGCCACATCCGCGTGTGAAACAACCACTCCATCAGCTCGGGACCGTTGACGCCGAGCGGGTTCTGCAGATCCTGGTTCGGCCCGGCGCCGAAACCGTCGAGCGACACGGCGAATGATCGTACGCAGAGTTTCGACATGACGCCTATTTCGCTTCGGGCATCAAGGTGACCTTCACGTAGTTCGCGGGATTGAGGTAGGTCTGCGCGGCGAGATAGATCGCGTCGGCGGTGAGCGCGCCAATCTGGTCGGGCATGTTGTCGATCACCGCGACCGTCGCCCCGTCGCCGTCCTCGTAGCGGCGCGAGATCTGGTTCAGGAAATACGAGTTGTCCTGGCTGCTGGCCTCGAACTCCCGGCGCAGGGCTCGCCGAATCAGCGACACCTGATCCTGCGTAATCGGTGTGGATCGCGTCAGCGCAATCTCCTCGAAGACCCGCTGGACCAGCGCGGCGGTGCGCGCCGGATCGCACGTCCACTCAATCCGCACACTGTAGGTGGGCCGTGGGAACTTTTCCGTTTCGGGACTGGCGGTGATGCTGTAGGTCCCGCCGAGTTCCTGGCGGATCGAGTCGAGCAGCCGCGACTGCAGGACCAGCGTCATCGTCTCGAGCGCCAGCCGGTGCTCATCGTCGTACTGAAATGGACCCGAAAACACGATCGCGACCTGGCTCTTCGGGGCGATGCCCTTCGCGATGTTCTTCTCGATGATGCCGGTCGGCGGTTCGATGCCGAGGTCGCGCCACGTCTCGTTCGCGTGCGTTGCCGGCAGGCTGGCGAGATAGGTTTCGACGAACGGCTTGATGGCCTCCAGCGTGAAGCTGCCGACGAAGACGAACGTGAACGCGCTGGCGTCGGCGAAGCGCGCTTTGTAAAACGCCATCGACTTGTCGAGATTCCACTGGTCCACCGACGTCACCGTCTGCGGCCGGCGGCGGCCGTTGTCGCGGCTGAGGACGGCGTCGATGGTCTGGTTGAACACGACGTCCGGGCTGGCCTGCTGATTCGCGAGCAGGCTTCGCGCCTGCGCCGCCATGCCGGCGAACGCCGTCGGATCGGCACGGGGCTGCGTAAAGCGCATGTAGATCAGCCGAAACATGGTTTCGAGATCCTGCGGTGTGCTGCCGCCGCGCATGCCCTGATCGATGTCGTCGATGAACGGCCTGACCGCGACGGCGCTGCCGGCCAGGACTTTATCGAGCAGGACACCGTTGAATTGGCCGACGCCGCCTGCGGGAACCACCGCATCCGCGACGCGGGCTGAAGGGAAGTCCGCGTCACTTGCGAGCGATGTACCGCCCGGCGCCGTGGCCCGGAACAGGATCTGGTCCTCTTTCAGCGTCGTCGGCTTCAGCACGACCGTCGCGCCATTCGACAGCGTCCACTCGGTGATTCCCGCCCCGGAACGAGCGATGGTTTTCACGATCGACCCCGGTTGCGGCGGCTTTTCCATCAAGGCCTGGCCCGACGCCGCATCGACGAACGCCTCGAGTTTCTTGGCGGTGGCCGCCTTGACCACCGCCGCCAGTTGCGCCTGATCAGGCTCAACGACGCCAGCAGCATCCGGCGCTGAAACCACGACCAGCTGATTCTGATCGGGGAACCAGTCGGTCGCGAGCTTGTTGACCTCAGCCAGCGTGATGCCGGGAACGAAGCGACGGTGGAACGCGAGTTCCTGCCAGATGGTCGGCAGGGCCTCGTCCTCGAGAAAATTCCGCGTGTATTCGTCAGCGCGGCTCGAGGATTCGCGGTCGGGGCTTTCGGTGACGCCGCGCTCGAAGCCGAGCATCATCGACTGCTTCAATCGCGCCAGCTCGGTTGGCGCGAAACCGAATCGCTCCACCCGCTGGATCTCGGTCACGATCGCGTCGAGACCGCGTGTCACCCCGTCGTTCGCGACAAGAGCCTGGACGATCGCTTCGTCCCTGGTGCGCGGCGCAGGAAAGAGACCGCGGTCGGCGCCCGCCCGGAGAAACGGCGGATTCGCGGTCTGACTGAGCTCGTCAAGCCTGGCGTCGAGCATGCCGGCGAACAGCTGGTCGAGCATGATGTCGCGATAACCACCGACAGAGCCCTGGTTGCGCGCCGGGCGGAGGTTGCTGACCTGCACGGTGGTCGAGGTCGTCTCTTTGTCGGTGACGACGGTGTAGCGCGTCGCGGCGTGATCAGGCACGTCGAAGATGGGACGGGGACGTCTGGGCGCCGGCGCCGTCAACGACGAGAAGCGATCCTTGATCTTCGCCACGACGGCATCGCGATCGATGTCGCCGACCACGATGACCGCCATCAGATCCGGCCGGTACCAGTCGCGGTAGAACCGCACCAGCTGTTCGCGCTGAGCGCGCTCGATGATCTCCGGCTTGCCGATCGGCGGGCGATCCGCGTAGCGCGAGCCTTCGAGCTGGGTGCGGCGGATCTTGTCCTGGGTCCGCTCGCCCGCGCCAAGGTGCATGCGCCACTCCGCCAGGACGATGTTTCGCTCCTGGTCGATGCCGGTCTGGTCGAATGAGGCGGCGTGCGACCAGTCGTCGAGGATCAGCAGCGCACGGTCGAGCACGCCGGGAATGTCGGTCGGCACCCGCAGCGTGTACTGGGTGTCGTCGTAGCTCGTCGCCGCGTTCGCGTCCGCACCGATGCTCAGCCCGAGCGACGACAGGAAGTCGACGATGCTCTGCTTGGGGAAGTGTTCGGTACCTTCGAACTCCATGTGTTCGACGAAGTGCGCCAGGCCCTGCTGGTCATCGTCTTCCAGCACCGAACCGGCCTTGACGACGAGCCGCATTTCGGCGCGATGACTGGGTTTGCCATTGGCGCGCACGTAATAGCGCAGCCCGTTGGGCAGCGTGCCGAACGACACCTCGGGATCGACCGGCATCTGCTGCGACAGGCCGTAGGAGGCGACCGATGCCGCTGACGTCTCACGGCCCGCGGGTGTCGTCTGCGCGGAGGCGACGACGCCGCTGGCGAGTACGGCGGCAAACACACTGAAGATGGCGGCGCGGAAACGCGACACAGGCATACCCTATCGTAGCGGACACCAGGCTCCAGGCGAGAGACCTGTCCGTTTTTACGATCCCTTCAGCTGTCTCTCGAAGGTGTTGGAGGCGCTCAGTTGAAGTGTTTCTGTCCGTCCCACCACGTCGCGATCGGCAGCTTCAGCCTCCGGCAGACGAAGATCGGCAGGTGATTTTCGTATGGCATGCAGTCGCCGCACGCCGTTTCGCCGACCGGGACGACCTCCGCGAAAAGCTGCTGCAGGCGGGCCGGGCGCCGGGAGAGCACGATCATCACATCGCCGGATGCCTGGCCCGGGCCCCAGAACCAGTAGTTGTTGTGGCCGCTGATCGCCTGTAACCCGCGCGCGCCGGCGAAGTGTTCGATGGCGCCGGCTTCGCCGTAGTCGAGGGTGACGACCACCGCGCGCTGCCGCTCCTCCGCGCCGAGCTGGTTCCACGGAGTTTCGACCGACGCCACAAACTGGTCCCAACCCTTCCGGTCGGCGAAGAATTGCGGCAGGCGACCGACGGTGTTCCTCTCCTCTGTGCCCGGCACAACGCCGAGCGCCGCGCTGTATCGGACGTAGCGATCGTTCGAGAGGATCGGCACCGCGAGGGGCGCCGTGACGATCCCGCCGAGAACCAGGACAGCGATCGTCGCCGCGCGCAGCGATCGCGTTCGTATCACTGATTCCCACCAGGCCGCGCCGGCGGCGAAGAGCATCGGATAGGCGGGCGCCATGTAACCACTGCGGCTGGTCTGGTTCAGCATCACGATCGCCGCGACCACCAGAAACACCACGCCCAGAATTCGCGCCGTCCTGAATCGGGGCGCAAGCAGCACGGCCGCGAGTCCCGCCAGCCAGACCGGCAGCGTCAGCGGATGCAGGTTCGTGATTTGGCCGGCGACGAAGGCCAGCGGCGCGGTGACCTGCATCTTGTCGCGGCTCGCGTTGCGGATGAACTCCAGCGTCGGCCAGCCGTGGGCAACTTGCCAGATGACGTGCGGCAGGAACAGCAACGCGGCAATTGCACCGGCGATCCACGGTCCGCGCGTCAGAAGGCTTCGAGGAGCTGTGACCACCAAGCCGACACCGATCCCGGCGCCCAGCCACAGCGTACTGATCTTGTTCTCGAGGCTGAGGCCCAGCAGCACGCCGAGCATCATCCAGCCGCGGTCCGATGGCGCCTCGACCACATCGAGGACCACGCGCGCGATCGCAGCCCACAGCATCACTTCGAGCACGTTCATCGAGTAGAACGAGCCGTTCGCCAGCAAGACTGGTGCGATTGCCGTGGCGACCATCGCGAGACACTCGCCGAAGAATCCGGCGCCGAGCCGCCGCGCGATCGAACCGGTCAGCCAGACCGCCGCCGCGGCCGCGGCCGCCGCCGCGATGCGCAGCACGATCAGCGAGTCGCCGGCCGCGCGCACGATCGCCCAGAGGACGACGATCGAAAAGGGTGGGTGATCGACGTAGCCCCAGGCGAGATGTCGCGCGCAGGCGAGGTAGTAGAACTCGTCGCGGAAGAACGTATCGCCAAGCGCCGCCGCGACCAGAAACGCAAAGACCGCGATTGGCACAATCAGCCGTGTGTGGAATCGCATCGCCGAAGGTTCGAGCCGGGTGGAGCGCTACTGCTTGGCGCGCTCTTTCGTCAGCTGCTCCTGATAGGCCTTTTCCAGTTGTTCCACCGACGCCTTGAAGCCCTGAGGATCGACGAAGCGGTCGGGGTTGTACGGATCGCCCGGCTTGTACTTGTCGTGCAGCTTGAACTGCGACGCGTGCGAAGCCAGCCAGACGTCAACCGGCAGGTCCTTCAGCACCTTGAACGCCTGTGCGTAATCCTCGGTGATGCCGGGATAGTTGGTCATGCCGCTGACCGTGACGCCAGGATTGATCGAGGGCATGTTGGCGATCACGACGCGGTAGGTCTTCCCACCGTCTTGCACGTTGAGCGTGAAGCTGGTCGCGCCTTTGGTGTGGCCGGGAGTGAGGTGCGCGGTCAGGACCGTGCCGCCGAGCGAAATCGAGTCGCTGTCCTTGAACGTCCCGTCCACCTTCACCGGCTCGAACTGCGCCCCGGGCGTGTTGCCGAAGCGGAAATCCGCCTTGCCTCCGGACTCGAACAGTTCGCGGTCCGCCGCCGACACCACGAGCCTCGCGCCGGTCATCCGCTTGAGCTCCGCCATGCCGGCCGCATGGTCGAAGTGTCCGTGGGTCGCGGTCAGGATCTTGGTGTCTTCGATCTTGAAGCCGAGTTGTTCGACGCTCGCCTTGATCTGCCTGGCGGTGTCGCCGATGCCCGTATTGATCAGGATGTTTCCCTGAGGCGTGGTGATGAGATAGGTCGATAAGTCGTATGAGCCGACCCAATAGACATTCCCGATGAGGCGCAGCGGCGGGAAAGGCTTCGTCCAATTGGGATCGTTTTGCGCATGCCCAGGCGAGGCCAGCGCGAGACATCCAAACAGCACGAGCGAAGTCAGTCTGGTCAGCATGATGGCGGCATTGTACGGCGGCCGCGGCCGATTACGTGAGCGGTGGTGGCGACGGCGCTGAAGCAGGCGTCGCCTCACCGGCGACCGCGCCCATCACCACGCGTACCGATCGCGACTGGCTGCCGCCGTCGAGCGGAATCGGGCCGTGGTGCTCCTGGCCGTCGACCTCGATTCGGACGACTCCGGTCTGCACGCCGTCAGGATTTTCGACGACGATCGTGAGCTGTGTTCCTCCACGGGTGAGCGTCGCCTCGAACCGAGGCCACGAACGCGGGATGCAGGGCTCAATCGAGAGGGCATTGCGAATCAGCTCCAGGCCAAGGATGTGCTCGACCGCAATCCTGTACATCCAGCCGGAGGATCCGGTGTACCACGTCCAACCGCCCCGGCCGGCGTGCGGCGCGACCGAGTACACGTCGCCGGCGAGGACATACGGTTCGGTCTTGTAGCGTTCAAGGCTCTTCCGATCGCCGGTGTGGTGAATCGGATTGAGCAGCGAGAACAGCTCCATCGCGCGGTCACCGTCGCCCTGGTCGGCGAGGGCCAGGATCGTCCACAGTGACCCGTGCGTATACTGGCCGCCGTTTTCGCGTATCCCCGCCAGGTACCCCTGGATGTAGCCCGGGCTCGGCGTGGAATGATCAAAGGGCGGCGTCAGCAATTTGAACAGCCCGCCTTCGCGATCGGTCAGACGCTCGAGGCTGGACTCCAGTGCCTGCCGCGTCCGCGCCGGATCGCCGGCGCCGGAGATCGCGGCCCATGATTGCGCGATCGCATCGATCTGACACTCTGCGTTGTTCTTCGATCCGAGCGGTGTTCCATCATCGAAATACGCGCGGCGATACCATGCGCCGTCCCACGATTGTTCGAGTGCGGCCGCGAGCTGATCGGCTCGTCGCCGATAGGTCAATCCCCGGGCGCGTTCGCCGCGCATCTTCGCGACGTCCGCGAACGGCCGAAGAACGGCGATCAGGAACCACCCGAGCCACACGCTTTCGCCGTGACCCTGCGGACCGACCAGATTCATGCCGTCGTTCCAGTCGCAGGTCCCGATCAGCGGCAGGCCGTGCGCACCCGTCGCCAGGCTGATCTCGATCGCGCGCACGCAGTGTTCGTAGAGCGTGGCGTGTTGCTCGGATCGCGTCGGCCGCTCGTAGATTTCCATCTCGGCCGGCGACAGCGCGCGTCCTTCAAGGAACGCGACCTGTTCGTCGAGGACGGCCTCGTCGCCGGTGGCGCGGACGTAGGCGAGCACCGCGTAGACCAGCCACAGTCGGTCGTCCGAGCACCTGGTGCGGATGCCTTCGCCCTCGGGCTCGTGCCACCAATGCTGGACGTCGCCTTCGATAAACTGGCGCGAGGCGGCATGAAGGATGTGGGCGCGGGCAAGATCGGGGCGCGCGAACAGCAACGCCAGGACGTCCTGCAACTGATCGCGGAAGCCGAACGCACCGCTCGACTGGTAGAAGCCGGTGCGGGCCCATACCCGGCACGCCAGCGTCTGATAGAGCAACCAGCGGTTGACGAGGAGATCGAAGGAGCGGTCAGGCGTTGACACCACGACCGTGTCGAGGGTCGTGTTCCATGCGGCTTTGGTCCTGACGAAGGCCGCTTCAACCGTTTCAGCGCTGCGATAGCGATCGATCAGCAGACGGCAACGCTCCTCGCTGTGCTCCTCGCCGACCAGCACCAGGACTTCCCGGATCTCGCCTGCGGCGAGCCGGAACTTCAACTGGAACGCGCCGCACGGGTCGAGTCCGGGACCGGCGCGGCCGGACAGAGACTCGCGTGTGAGCGCGGCAGGCGCCGCCAGCGTCCCGTTGCGGCCGATGAACTCTCCTCGATCGCCGGTGAACGATTGGTCGTCAGGCTGGGCGGTGGACGCGTGCAGGAACGCGACTCGCTCGGCGTACGGCTCCCGGAACGCGTTGTGCGCCAGCACCGCGCCGGTGACCGGATCCTGGCTGGTCACGATCTGCGACGAGGTACGCGTCCGATTCTCCCCGAGCACCCATTCCACATACATCGTGGCCGAGACGCGGCGCGGCCCGGGCGAGACGTTCCTGATCCGAAGCCGGATGATCTTGAGCGGGTCGTCCACCGGGACGAACGTCGAGAGCTCGGACTCGAGTCCGTCACGAACGTGATCGAACTGGCTGTAGCCGTGCCCGTGCCGAACCGTGTAGGCGGATGCGCCCGCCGGGACCGGCGTCGCCGACCAGAACGTCCCCGACTCTTCGTCCCGGAGAAAGAGCACTTCGCCGGAGGGATCGGCGATCGGGTCGTTGTGCCACGGCGTGAGTCGGTTGCCGTGGCTGTTTCCGGACCAGGTATAGCCAAGCCCGGACTCGGTCACGACGGTGCCGAATTGCTCGTTGGCAATGACGTTGGCCCAGGGCGCCGGCGTGGTCAGGCCCGCTGAGTGATCCACGATGACGACGTACTCGCGCCCGCCTTCGGCATATCCGCCGAGGCTGTTGAAGTACTCCAGGTCGCCCCTCTCGCGACTCTCGCCGGTCGCTGCCTGCGGCGCCGAGGGCGCAGATGGCCGCGAACGGCGCGGCTCCGGCGCTGCCAGTCCGACCGGAAGCCACGGCAAGCGGCGCTGCAGTCCCTTCGAGAAACGGAGGCGGCGTCGCCTCGGTCTCTTCGTTCTCGACCAGCGGTGGTACCTGCGCGAACGGCACCTGCAGCCGCTTCAATTGCTCGTAGAGCGAGCCGAGCGAACCCTCGAGCACCGCCTGCGCCGCCGCCAGCAGCATCGTCTGCTCGTCGGTGGACAGCGAGTCGATCTTGCGCAGGAACACGCCGCCGGGGCGATCGATCCACCCCTGCTCCGGTCCGGATTCGACCAGCTGCTGCAACTCGTCGTGCAGTTCCTGTCGATAGCCGTCGGCGTGTTCGTTGAGCAGCACCAGGTCGAACGCGAAGCCTTTGAGGCGAAGATACTCGTGCGCCTGGAGCAGTTCGCGGCAGAGCGGCAACTCGGCTCCGGCGCCGAGCCGGGCGACGAGAATCGGGAAATCGCCGGAGATGCCGTGCTTCCACAACGACTGCAGCGGGAGGTGATTACGCGCGATCGCCGCCGCGTTCCTGAGGCGGCTGTCGCCGAACAGCAGGCGTCCACCCAGCCGCTGGAAGCGCATGGTTTCCGCGATCGTGAGGCCGAGGTGACGCAGTTCGATGTTCGCGTGCGTGCTGGCCAGCGCCATCGTTCGCGACACCGCGCGGCGATCGCGATATTTCTCGATCAGCTGATGGGCGCGCTCCTCGGTCGGCGCGACGCCGGTCGCAAACGTCAGGCGGACGGTTTCTCCGGGCGGGACGCGAACCTTCTGACGCAGGCTGACGATGGGATCGAGGACGGCGCCGGTCGTTCTCGACAACTTGGCGGACGCGGCCAGCGCCGCCGGCTGCCGCACCGAGCCGGCGCGGCCGATGAACTGCGCGCGATCCGTCTCGTACGAGGTCGGCGAGCTGGCGCGGCTGCGGCCGCCGAGCACGTGAAACATGTAGACGCGTGGCTCCTCGCCGCGCGGACGCCTCGAACAGATGATCGCCTCGCCGTCAGCGGTGACCGAGGTCTCCACGAACAGTTTGCTGAAAGCGGGATGCGCCAGGTCGGATCCCAGCGGCCCGAGCACGACTTCGGCGTAGCTCGTGACATCGAGGTCGTAAGGCTTCGCCCCGTAATTGCGCAGCGACACCCGCCGCACTTCGACGTCGTCCTCGGTTGACACGGTCAACTCGGTGTAGATCTCGAGATCGAAGTCGCGCCGCCGGAACACCGCCCGATCGGGCGCGAAGGTGACTTCGAATTCGAGCGGCTCCCTGCCCATCGGCTGATGGGTCGTGGACCACACCTCGCCGGTCGCCAGGTTTCTCACGTAGCAGAACGTGCCCCAGGCGTCGGTGGTGATGTCCTCCCGCCAGCGAGTCACCGCCAGCTGGCGCCACCGGCTGTAACCGCCGCCGGCGTTGGTGATCATCACACTGTAAGAGCCGTTGGACAGGAAATGGGCGCGCGGGCTCAAGGTGTGGGGCGTCGTGTAGCGGCGAACCGAATCCACCGGCAGGCGGCGAGTCGCCGGGACGTGGTCCACGGATTCGACCGGGAGATCCGTCAAGGGCACCAGTTCAGGGACTTTTTCCTGCAGCAGCAGATCGGCCGCCTGCACGCGCGGGTCGGCGTGAAAGCGCCGCGGCATCGGGTCGTCGTTCAGGCAGTTGTCGAGCGCGATCAGCGACATGCCCTGGTGGTGCGCCATGTAGGTCCGCACGATCACCCCGGCGCCGGCCACGCCCGGCGCGACGCGCTCGGGGGTGTAGTCGATCGATTCGTAGAAGCCGTAACGATCTTCAAGGCCGGCCGCTGACAGGCGGGCCAGATTCTTGATCGCTTCGTGTGGACGCAGGGGTGTCGTAATCAGGGTGGCGTAGGGGGCGACGACGAGGTCGTCGGCGAGGCCGCGTTTCAAGCCGAGCCCGGGTACGCCGAATGCGCGGTACTGGTAGTTGTGTCCCAGGTCCTGCACGTTGTACGCCGACTCGGAGATGCCCCACGGGACGCCGCGGTCAGCGCCGTACTGAATCTGCCGCGCGATCACCGCCGAATAGGTTTCGTCGAGCAGCGTCTCGCGATAGGCGTGCATCACGAGCAACGGCATCAGGTACTCGAACATCGACGCGCTCCACGACAGGAGCGCACGTGAGCCGGCAACCGGACAGAGGGATCGGCCCAGCCGGAACCAGTGCTCCGGTGTCACCTGTCCGAACGCGATGGCCAGAAAACTCGCGAGCCGGGCTTCGGACGCCAGGGTGTCGTAATACGACGCATCGAGACGGCCTTCGGGCACGTTGTAGCCGATGGCGAACAGCTGGCGCTGCTGATCGAAGAGGAACGTGAAATCCATTTCCTTCAGCAGGTCGTCCGCGCGGTTCGCGATCCGGCAGGCGCGGTCGATGAGATCGACTGCACGTTGCCGCGTTGGTTCAATCCACGCGCCGACTGCGTGCTCGTTGTGCGGGGCAGGGGATTGTGACAGCCGCTGGCCACACCATTCGATGAGATCGGACAGCGCCAGCAGGCGGTCGGGCGGTTGCGCGTTGGTGGACTGAGTGATTTCGAGCCACGGCGCGAACTGGGTCAGAGTGGTCTGACGATCGGCGAGTGCCGTCGCCGCCCGCTCGATCCAGTCGTGCGCTTCGCCGAGCGCAAGGCTGTCCGATTCTGACGCGGAGCGAACTTCTTCCGAATTGTGAATGCTCGCGGCCACCAGTGCCAGCCGTTCGCCGAGGTGGGCGAGTAATCGGTGCCAGCCCGACACCGTCGTCGGTCCTCGCAGGCCTCTGAGCTCGGTCCGAAGCGCCGCGAGATCACGCCGGAGCTTGAAGAGGTCGTCCCGGCCGCGTCCGAAGCTTCGACCCAGGGGATCGACCGCCTGTTCGGCGAGACGAACAGCGTCGGCGACCGCCTCGATACATGCGAGATCGATGAAGGGCTGCCGGACGAGTTCGAGTACCGCGATTTTCAACGTGACGAGGTAGCCGGCGAGGTTGCCGCTGTCGACCGTCGACACGTAGGCGGGCGCGAGCGGCAACAGCGACCGGGTGTCGTACCAGTTGTAGAAGTGCCCTCGATACCGTTGGAGCTGACCGAGCGTATCCATCGTGCGCTCGAGCTGCTCGACCGCGGTCGGCATACCGATGTAGCCGAAGTCGGCGGCCGCAACCGTCGAGAGCAGCTGCAATCCGATGTTGGTCGGTGACGTCCGGTGCGCGAGGACGTCGGGCCGGTCCTCCTGATAGTTATCCGGAACCAGCCAGTGATCGGCTTCCGTGACCACGTCCTCGAAGAATCGCCAGATCTTGCGCGCGATCTTGCGCAGCCGATCGCGGTCGTCGGCGGAGAGTGCGCGTTCCTGCGCCTCGTACGGCCGGGCGGTGAGATAGGCGACGACCGGCGACAGCAGCCACATCACCGCAACGGGAATGGCGATCCACAGTCGTCCCGCATCGCGCGCGCCGACGAGGATCAGCAGACCGACCGCGATGACGGGCGCCGCCCACATTTCCTGCGCGATCGTGGTGAGGTCCCGGGTCGAGCGCGAGGCGGTGTCGGCGGTCACCCACTCGAGGAGATGACGTCGGGTCACCAGCAGCCGAAACGCGGTCCGGACGATGGCGTCGAGCATGACGTACGCCTGGTGCGCCAGGAACGTCACCGAGAGCGACACCTGGGCGCCGGCCATCGACAGACGATGCCGCTCGGTCCGCAGGTGTTCGCGAACGGGTACGCCCCGCACGCGATTCGACAACGAGAGCACGGCCTGCACGTAGGCGGGAAAGGCGAGCACCAGCAGCGCCACCAGCATCCACGCCAGAGGTGAACCCGGCAGGACCGTCCAACTGCCAACAAAGAGGAGCACGAGCGCCGGCGGCAGCAGGCTCCGTCGCAGGTTGTCGAGAATCTTCCAGCGGTCGATCACCGGCAGTGTGTTGGGAACGGACTGGCCCTCCGCATTGGGCACCGTTCGCCACAGCCATCGGGCGATCTGCCAGTCGCCGCGGGCCCAGCGGTGCTGGCGCGAGGAGTAGGCGAGGTAGTTGGTTGGATAGTCGTCCACCACCTGAATGTCGGTGCACAGTCCGACGCGCGCGAAAAACCCCTCGAAGAGATCGTGGCTGAGCAGCGTGTTGTCGGGTACACGATCCTCGAGGGCGGCTCGAAAGGCGTCGACGTCGTAGATACCCTTGCCGACGTAGCTGCCTTCGTGGAAGAGATCCTGGTACAGGTCCGACACCGCCGTCGTGTACGGATCGATCCCGACGTGGCCCGAGTAGAGATATCCGAACGGTGTCCGTGCGGCGTTGATCGCGACACGCGGCTGCAGCACACCGTAGCCGGCCGTCACACGCTGCCGGCTCGCATCGAAGCGCGCCTGGTTGAGCGGATGCGCGAGTGTGCCGACCAGACGGCGGCCTTCGTCGATCGGCAACTGCGTATCCGCGTCGAGCGTGATGACGTACTTGATCGTCGGGAGAATCGACTGGTCGCCTTCGCGGATGACGAAGCTCGTCGCCGCGTCCTCCCGGAGCAGCTCGTTGAACTCCGCGAGCTTGCCGCGTTTGCGTTCCCATCCCATCCAGCAGTTCTCGCGCGCGTTCCAGCGACGTTCGCGGTGGAAGAGGAAGAACCGGTCGTCTCCGTAACGGCCGTTCAGGGCGGCGACCAGCCGGCGCGCCTCGTCGGTCAGTGCGGCGTCGCCGTCCCTGGTCTGGGTTGTCGCGTCCGCAAAATCACCGAGCAGGGCAAAATGCAGATGCGGGTCCCGGTTGGCCAGGAAACGGACCTCGAGGTCGTCGAACAGCGCCCTGATGCGGGCAATAGAGTCGAAAATAACCGGGACGACGACCATCGTGCGGTACGCCTCCGGAATGCCCTGTCGCATCGCCAGCTTGGGCAGTGGGCGAGGCGGAATCTGTCTCGAGACGATCAGGTTGACGACGCCGATCGCGAGCTCGCTGATCGGAACCAGACAGACCAGTGCCACCAGCAACTGCTCGCCGACGCCGGCGCCGTGACGGTTGGCGTAAGCCATCAGGCTTGCGACACCGGCCAGCGTGACCGCCAACAACATGCCGAGATAGCCGACCGTCGGCCGCCTGAAAATGAGGCGGGCGCCGCGCTCCCGCCAGGTCGGGCGATAGCCCAACGCCCGTTCGAGCTGGAAACGGCCGCGCGAGATCAGGTAGTAGCCGACGTGGTGCTCACGATCGGAATCCGGCCGCTCGGTTTTCGCGCGCCGGGCGAGATCGACGACGGTGGTGGCGACTGCGAGTTCGGGTGCACGTGCGCGTTTGGCGAGCTGCTCAATCGAGTGGCGGTAACGGTCCCTCGTCTGAAAATCCATGTCGGCGTAGGCACCGGCCGGGTCGTCGCGCAGCGTGCGCTCCACAATGCTGACGCGTTCGAAAAAGATGGTCCAGTCGATCGCCGACAGCATCCGCATGCTGCTGATGACGTTGCCGATCGCCAGCTGCTCGGCGGCTTCGCGGTGGTGCTCGACGCGAAGCATCTGGTCGAGCGATTCGCCTTGAGCCTCGACGTGCTGCTCGAGCGCCTGCCACGCCGGGGCGACGCTCGACGGTTGATCGCGCAGCCATTGCAGGACTTCGACCACCAGCGCCGTCGGCAGTCGGCCGGACCGGGCGATCTCAGCGTCGATGAGCGCAGTGATGTCCGAACTGGCCGGTTGGCCGTCGGGTGCGCCCGACACCCAGGTCCGCGCCCGTTCGCGCGCGTTTCTCGAGACCAGGACGCTGTCGACCAGCCGGCCGAGCTCTTCGACCAGCGCCAGCCGCACCATGATCGGAATCGCCCAGGTCTCGCCGATGGTGAGGGTGATTTCGCCCTGATAGGCGGCGACGAAGTCGCTGAGCACGTCGAGATCGAACCGTCCCGCGCTGTGACGGACGAGCTCGGACGAGATGATGTAAATCCGGGGCAGCCCTTCGAACGGGCCATCGGCGAGCTTCGGCAGCTGAAGGTAATACTGGCGCGGCAAATCCTGGCGGATTTCCCGAATCTGATCGCGCACTACATGATAGTTGTCGCGAAGCCAGTCTTCCGACGGAACCGCCGGCAGCTCTCCCGGGACAGAGAATTGGCGGTACGCCTCATCAAGACGACGCTCGCTGGTGTCGAGTCTGGGAAGCAGAGGACGACCGCGTCCGGGCCGTGACTGGTTGAGGTGCGTACGCGCCAGTCCCTGCGCGTGGGTAACGAGCTGCTCTTGTGTGAGAGGCTCGGTGCCGAAGTGTTCCTGGCCGGGACTCCCGAGTTTCAACTCCGGATCGAGTAACGCGTCAGTCAAGCGACTCTAGTGTGACAGGACCCGTTCCAACCTGTTCTCTGATATCAGCGGAATTGCCACGCGGCTGATCAGTGCAAGAACCGTGCGGTTTAGGGTTCGCGGGCTCGAGGAGCCGGCTCGACCATTGTCTCGTTGATTTCCTCAGAGGGCGGCCCCGATGGTCCGCCCTCTGCTCTGCGCGTCGCTGCTGTCGTGCCTACTGACAAACCCCCACCAGCGACTGCAGGAAATTCGCCGCGGGTGAACCGGCGGTCCCGAGCGGCAGGCTGGCGCCGCCGGCTCCGACTGCCGGAATGCAGACTCGATCGTCGAGTACTGGCGTCCCCGAGATCGTCGTGAAGATGCCCGGCGTTCCACCGTTGCCGATGCTCAGGCTGGGATGATCGAACGGGCCGGTCTCGTTCCTGACGCGAGGGTCAGTGAGCGACCGGATGAACTCGGCCACATCCAGAATCTCCTGCTCGGTCAGGCCCAGCGGCAGGATATCGACGTCCAGGTTGTCTCGATTGACGGCCGCGAAATCACCGCCCCTGTTGTAGAAGCGCACGACGTCTTCGAGTGTCGCGGTCCCGCCATTGTGAAAGTACGGCGCCGTGAGCTCGGCATTGCGGAGGCCGGGAGTCTTGAAGGCGCCGTCGACGGCAACACGCTCGTCTGGACGCAGCGGTGGCGCCAGCAGTTTGCCGGCGTTCCCGGGAAATTCGGCGTCGGGCAGGAGGCTCCGCGCCGCATCCAGCATCTCGAGGAGTTTCGAGCCGACCGGCGCCTCGGCTTTCATCAAGTCGAGCGCGCCGGATACTGCGAGCCCTTTGGCGTTTGTCGAGCACCCCAGCGATGGGATGTATGCCAGCTTGCAGGAGGCGCGCTGCGGATGCGCGGGATCCGAAGTCAGGAGCGCCGTCGCCTGCGCGATCAGTCCTTCTGCCTGGACTCGCCCCGGATCGCCGAAGGGCAGAAGCGCGGCGGCTCTCGACAGCAGGGTGGCGGCCTCGTCGGGGCGCGCCAGGATTCTGGGTACCGAATTCAGCCCGGCCAGGCGGAGGCAGTCCTCGTTCCCGTCAGGACATAGCTGCCTGAGGTCGCGCTGGAAGAGGCGCGAGTTCGACAGCGGAAGGTTGAGCGGACCGATCGTCGCGCCGAGTCCCACGTCGTCAGTCGTCGGCCGGACGCCGGTGTTGTAGAAGCCGTTGTCGTAGACCGCCACCCGATCGTCGCCCATGATCATGCGTTCGACCACTTCGAATTTCCTGACGTTGCTGAGCGAGGCGTTGGTGAATTCCGCGCCGGAATGACACTCGATGCAGCGCCCCTTCGTGAGGAACAGACGGAGGCCGTTCTGCGCCGACGGACTGAGCGTGGCGTCGCTTCCTTCCATGAAGCCGTCGAACGGCGTTTGATCGGAGATCAACGATTTCTCGTATTCGTTGATCGCCATTCCCAGGAAGAGCGAGAAGTTCGCCTCGATGACGGAGAACTGGTTCGGGCGAGCCAGTGGAGACTTGCCGATGAAGACAATCGTCGGCTTGCCGGTGGACAGATCGACCGCCCATCCAGGAGCCTTCCACCATTTTGGAAGAAACGCCTGTTTCACCAGACACGAATAGACGTTGTCGCCGGCGTCACACCCGACCGCCGGCGTCCGGAGGCCGGTGTCGGGCCAGTTGCTGAGGGGACCGAGCACGCTGTCGTCGCTGGCCGTGAACTGCCGCCTGAGGCCCACGAGATTCGAATCGAGCATTTTCCGGCCGACGTCGGCGAACCGCCGGCCGAGGAATGACATCTCGAGATCGCTTACCGGCGGACCGGCGGCCTGGCTGGCCCCGGAGTTGTTGCGGACTGCGATGCTGACAAACCCGGGAACGCCCGGCGTGTCCGCTCCGACCTTGACGACTTGTGCCGTGGGATCGAGATCGCCGAATGGGTTCACGCCGTTGAACTCGTTGCGCGCGCGCGCGTCCCAGAAATTGCGATGGTTGAGAACGGCGTTTACGACCGTGGGTGTGTTGCGAGGTTCGACGCTGCGCACCGGCGCGGCAGGCGTGCCGTCGGTGAACGTCGGGTTCGGATTCAGCGCGCCGGGATCGAGACCGGAAGCGGCTGGAAATCCGGTCAGGTCGAAGGTCGCGCTGAACGTGCCCGATGAAGAAACGATCGCGTTGTTGTCGAGGGCGTCGCCATGAAAGGGAAAATCGGCCTCGGAGAGCTGGTCGTTCGCGTGTGCGGGCGGCGTGAAGTCGTTCCGCGCCGGAATCGCTCGGAATCCTGGATTGAGCTGGTTCTTCGAGCGGCTGTCGGCACCGGCGTGGAAATGGCAGCTCGCGCACGCCTGCCCGTCGCTGCCAAGTTGCTGATCCCAGAACAGCGCCTTCCCGAGCGCCACCAGCGCTCCACGATCGCGCACGTATTGGTTGAATTCTGGCGCGTCGGCGACCGGAACCGCTTTCAACGACCCGGTGCGCGAGGCCGCCATATCCCGGAGGTCCGCTGGCGACAGCGGCGCCGGTCCCTGCGCCATCGTCAGTGCCACACTCAGCCACGCACACGCAGTGGTCGCCAGCACGAAGTGAATCATCCGCGGTCGATATCGCATCCCGTCTTCTCCCATCAGTCTGGTTGTGAGAATTCGACAGGATAGGCGCGCACGCGATTTCCATTTCACGTGTCGCAAGGCGCGATGTTGGCGCCGCTATGAAGCAGGAGGGAGGTGGAGGCTCGTTAGCGTTTATCGCGGAGATCGATTGCCGCGTTCGTTCGGATCATCGCCGAACGGCGCGACGACCAGCTTATCGGCCTTGGGATCGACCACCAGCTCGAGGCGGCAGATGTGACAGCGGTAACGCGCATCGATACGAGGTCGCACTTCGACTTCGCTATGGCGGATCGGTTCGTGGCAGGCCGGACATTTCCAGGGCATGAGAGCGGGAGATGTTACCACCCTAAATGGCGCACCGTCTGTTGTGTCAGGTGAAGAACCGGCGCCGAATTTTTGCTAGCGACATCAGGAGCGGATTATTCGTGGCGCAGGGCGACGGCCGGATCAACCCGCTGTGCTCGTCGAGTGGGAACCAGGCACGCCACCAGCGCGACCAGCACCAGTACGACGGGCGCGGTTGCAAGCGTGACCGGATCGTAAGGCGACACGCCGACCAGTTGTGATTGCAGCAGCCGATTCACGCCCAGCGAAGCCATCAAGCCGATGATCAGCCCAAATGCCGCAGGCCTCATTCCTTCGCTCAGAATCAGGCGCCGGATATCGCGCGACGCCGCACCGATGGCGATCCTGACGCCAATTTCCCTGGTACGCTGGCTGACGGAATGCGCGATGACGGCGTAGAGTCCGATCGCGGCCAGCAGCAGCGCGATCGCCGCGAAGATCGGAGCCACCTTGGCGTGCTTGCCCAGTTCGCTGTGCTCGGCATCCATGAAGTCGCGGGCAAATGCGAAACTGCCTCTCATCGTGTCGAATTCTTCCAGCAACACATCAGGATCGATGGATTGCACCGCTGCTCGAACCGCCTCGAGGATCTGCTGGGGCGGCACGTTCGTTCGCGCCATGAAAAACGAACGTGACGTCGGCGCTTCTTGTTGAAATGGGATGTAAACCAGCGGCTTGAACTGTTGGCGAAGGGGATCGTTCTGCAGGACGTTCGGGGCCACGCCGACGACGGTCCGCCACTGGGCGGGTGTGCCGCGAACCACGTCGCGAAGGCGCATACCGATCGGTGATTGTCCCGGCAGGAACCTGGCCACGAAGCTCTCGTTGACGATGGCGACCGGCAACGTCGTCGCGCGATCGCCATCATTGAAGTCGCGGCCCGAGATGGCAGGCGCGCCGACGACGCGGAAGTAGTTCGAGCCGGTTCGCAGAAATCCGATCGGTTCCTCGCCGTCCGACGATGTCGGACGTCCCTCGATTTCGAACGCGCGCGAACCGCCGCCGTACTTCACCGGGATCGTGCCGGCGACCGATTCGTCGTCGACGCCGGCCGTGCTCTTCAGGGCGGCTTCGGCGCGGTCGACATAGCGCAGCCGCGAAGCACCAGTCGGATATTTGTCCGACGGCAGGCGCATCGAGCCAACGAGTATGTGTTCCGGATCACGAACGCCGGTCTCGGCGCCGACGATGGAGACGAAGCTCCGGACCAGGACGCCGGCTCCTGAGAGCAGAACAATCGCCAGCGCCATCTGGCCGGCCACGAGTCCTGCGGACAGCCGCTTGCCCGGCAGGCCCTGCGTCACACCGCGCGCATCGCCCTTCAGCGCGCCGTTCACGCCAGGTTGGAGGATACGACTGATCGGAGCCAACGAACAGACGATCGCGGCCACAACGGAGATCGCCACTAGATAGGCGACCGTACCGGAATCGATCGCGTAGTCGAGGGCCTGGTAACGGGATGCCGTCACCGTGATCCAGGTGTGTATGCACCACGTGGTGATCCACCAGCCGAATGTTCCGGCAACGGCGGCCAGCACCAGGCTCTCGATCACGATCTGCCGGACCATCCGCCCGATGCCGGCGCCAAGAGCGATTCTCGTCGCGAACTCCCGCCACCGCCCCATGGTGCGCACCAGCGAGAGGTTGGCGACGTTGGCGCACGCGATCAACAGGACGAACCACGCCGCTGCCCAGAGCGAGCCCCAGATCATCGCGGCGTCCCGGCCGCTGTTGAATTCGGAATGCGTCGCGACCTTCGGCACGAGCTGGCGGTTCGTCGCGGGGTAGGCCAGCTCCAGTCGGCGATTGATTGTCTCGAGTTCCGCCCGAGCCGTCTTCAGGCTCGCGCCGTCACGCAGGCGGCCGATCGCACCGAAGCCTCGGACTCCCGTAAAGTCTCTTCGATGCATCTCCGAAGTGACGACGAGCGGCAGCCAGAGGTCGTCCTCGATCGGAATCACGAAGTCGAAGCGCTCGGGCATCACGCCAACGATGGTGGCCGGCGCGCCATTGATGTGCACGGTCAACCCGATGATGTCTGCGCGCTTGCCGAACCGGCTCTCCCAGAAGCGATGATTCAGGATCGCCACCGGCGCGGCTCCCGGGACGGCATCCGCCGATGTGAAATCGCGCCCGAGCAGCGGCGGAACCCCGAGCAGGCCGAAGGCATTGACGCTCACCGTCGTCGCCCGAATGTCGATCGGCCGTCCGTTGCCATCCCGGAGAGCGATCGGTCCGCTGCCGACGAACGCCATCCCGTCAAACGTATGCGCCTCGACCTGCCACTCTTCGAAATCCGCGTAGGAGAGGCAGCAACCACCGGTCGGCGTGGTTTCCTGCAGGAACAGCACCCGGGCGCTTCGTTTGACGAGCGGGAAGCCGCGGAAGAGCATCGCGTCCACGATCGTGAACACGGTGGTGTTCAATCCGATGGCGAGCGTCAGCATAGCGATCGCCGCCAGCGTGAACGTCCGATCGCGTCGCAGTCCTCGAAGGGTGAATCGGAGGTCGTAGATGAAACCGTCAAGGCCGGCGAACCAGCGTGCGTCGCGATTCGGATCCCTGGCGGCTTCGATGGAACCTGAAAGGTCGTGCGTGGATGTCGGCATGTTCGTCTCGCGCGGCGGCCGGCCATGAATATCATGCGCGCGCGTGGCATGTCCACGCGAGGCGGCGGCGCGAGCGGGTTTGGACGCGTTACTCAGGCAGCTTGGCGAGCGGTGCTTCGGCCGGACCGGAGATGACGTCTCCATTTGTCTTGAACCGCGACCCGTGGCACGGACAGTCCCAGGTGTGTTCGGCCTGATTCCATCCGACGAGACATCCAAGGTGCGAACACACGGCCGATCGGACAGTCGTGGAACCGTCGTGATCGCGATAGACCGCGGCGGGTGAGCCGCCGAGGGTCAGGACTCTCCCTTCGTCACGCGGCAGGTCGCGCAGCGAACGTCCAGCGGTGCCGGCAAAGCGATCGCGAATCAGGTAGAACGGATAGTCTTTGTTCTCCTTCACGTAATCCCATGCGGCGCTGAGCGTCGTGCGGCCCGGATCGAAGAGCTCGGTCCACGGGTTTTTTCGACCGGACAGACGATCGGCCGCCATCATGGCCGTGAGTGTGCCGAACGTCAGGCCGTTACCACTGAATCCCGTGCCCACGAACTGATGATCGGCGTTGCGTCCGATGTAAGGCAACCCGTCGGGCGTCGCAATTACCTGGCCGGACCAACGATGGGTGACCTCGACGTCTGGCACCAGCGTCACGAGCGTGTGCTCGATCTCGTGAAAGCACTCGCGCGTGTCGCGGGCTTGACCGGTCTTGTGATCCGCCCCGCCAAATATCACCAGGTCGTGGTCCCGGTGTGGCTCGATTCGCAGATAGTGGTACGGCTGTTCGGTGTCCCACATCAACGCGTCCGGCACCGTGCCCTTGCCGACTCGACCGGCGACGACATACGTCGTGTAGAGTGCCAGCTTGGTCTGAAAAAACGCGGCTGCCGTCGCGCTGGCGTTGCCGACCAGCGGGTCGTGCGTCGCGATGACGATCTCCTGGCAGGACAACGTGCAGTCGTTGCTGGTGACCGTTAAAGGCGTCGCGCTGAACGTGTCCGCGGCGCTGTGTTCGTGCACCTTGCCCCCGTGTCCGACGATCGCTCGTGCCAGGCCAGCGAGATACTTTCTGGGATGAAATCGTGCCTGGTGTTCGAACCGGAGACCTCGGCCCCCAATCAGCGGGACATCCTCGACCAATGACACGTCGAAGCCCATCTTTGATGCGAGTTGGGCTTCTCTTGCGAACAGGTTAGTGGCGTTGACATCCTGGGTCGTCAGGCCGCGATGCACGTAGCCGGGCACCCATGTAAAGTCGCACGCGATGGATTCGTTGCGGGCGATCTCATCGATCTGCGCGATCGCTGCGAGCCCGGCATCCCACACCGCCTGCGCATGATCCTCGCCGAATCGAGCCGTCAGCTCACTGAACGTCGCATCCGTCACCATCGTCAGATGCGCACTGGTGTGGGCGGTGTCGTTCTGCGCGAGGCGATCGCGCTCGAGAACGATCACGGACCGGCCCGCCGTTGCCAGCAGATACGCCGTCGTCAGCCCCGTGAGGCCACCGCCAATGACGATGACGTCGGCAGAGGCGTCAGAGTCGACGCGAGGAAATCTCGGCAGAGACGCTGATTGGGTCCAGTACCAGCCGGACTTCGGATCGTTCATGCTCTTGAGTTTGCATCCTTCGTGCCTGGTAGCGGCATGAAGGCCGAAAAAGACGATCAGCAGGGCTGGCGTTCGGCGGAGACATCGCGCCTGAAATCGCCGCGGCCGCAGTGATGGAGATCGCCTCCCCTTTTCATATTGTGGACTTCAAGTTGCAACGTCCGTAGTGGCCACTCGGAAACCGCGCACGAGTGAGCCCTGGTGCCGAATATGGGCGTTGCGCGGGTAAAAGAGGGCAGTATGAAAGCAGTTCGTCTGCAGAGGTTGATTCCAGCGTTGATAATCGCAGGCGGTGTCGTCGTCGGCTCAGGCGTCACGCTCGGAGCTCAGACGCCAGCCGACAACACCAAGGTCAATACGCGGGACCGGGCACCAGGCGCCGTCACCGCGGATCAGCAGAAGACCAACGCCGCCGATCAGAAGCTCACCCAAACCATCAGGAAATCGCTCGTGCAGGACAAGAGCCTGTCGAGTTACGCGCACAACGTCAAGGTCGTCACGCAGTCCGGTCAGGTCACGCTCAAGGGACCGGTGCGGTCGGACGATGAGAAACGCGCGGTCGAGGCCAAAGCAGTTGCCGCGGCGGGCGAGGGGCACGTCACCAACGAGTTGAGCGTGGCGCCTCCCAAGACGGCGAAACAGTAGTTCACCCGTTGATCAGTTCAGGAGAGACATGGCTAACAAGAAGAAGGCGGTATTCGGTATTTATCGTTCGGTCGGTCAGGCGGAGGGCGCCGTTGACGCGCTCGTGGTCGACGGATTCTCCAATGCTGATGTGTCGGTGCTGATGCCCGACAACCAGAGCTCGAAGGAATTCGCGCACGAGAAGCACACCAAGGCGCCCGAAGGCACCGCCACCGGCGTCGCCGCCGGCGGCACCATCGGCGGCACCCTGGGGCTCCTCGCCGGCATTGGCGCGCTGGCGATTCCAGGAATCGGACCGTTCATCGCGGCCGGTCCCATCATGGGCACGCTCGCGGGGCTCGGCGTCGGCGGCGCGGTCGGCGGCTTCGTTGGCGCACTGGTCGGAATGGGCATCCCGGAGTACGAGGCCAAGCGCTACGAAGGTCGGATCAAGGAAGGCGGGATCCTGCTGTCGGTGCACTGCGACACGTCGGAGGAGATCAAGCGCGCGAAGGATACGCTGAAGCGCACCGGCGCCGAAGACATCGCTTCCGCCGGCGAAGCGGCGGCGACCACCACCGCGGCGGGTCAGACCAAATCGACCTACTAGTTGTCAGCCGGGTGCCGCTCCTCAGGAGCGGCGCCTGGCATCTGACTCCGGGCAGGAGCTTTCATCATGGCCAAGCCGGTCGCAGTTCGAGACGCATTTCTGGACGACTTTCGCAGCGCCGATGATGTGCTGCAATCGTTCAAAACTCTTCCGCCATCACAGGACGAGGAGTTCGACGATGCGGTGATCGATGCCTGCCTGATCGCGGCGGGGCGGTACGCCGAGCAACGCGAGATGGCGGGCTACCGCAGATTTCTCGCCTGGGCTGTCGCGATGGGTCACAACGAAGAGCTGGATCTGCCTTCCTGACATCGCCTCGGCTAGGCCTGCGGACGCCGCTCCTTCAGAGCCCGATCGGTGGCGACCAGCTGGCCGATCGAGTCTGCAATCAGCGTCGGGTCGACTGGCTTCGGGAGATGCAACCGGTATCCGGCCGCCAGGGCGCGGATCCGATCCTCTGGTTCCGCGTAAGCGGTCAACGCGATCGCCGGTGTCCGTCGGCATTCTGACGATAGTTCCCGCACTCGGCGGATAAACGCGTAGCCATCGCCGCCAGGCATACCGATGTCGGACACGATGACATCGGGCACGAACGTCCCCGCTTTCAGGGTTGACAGGCCCGCCTCGCCGGACGCTGCCGTGACCACTTTGGCGCCGTAACTGCGCAGCGCGAACTCCAGCATTTCGCGGCCGTCTTCGCTGTCGTCCACGAGCAGCACGTTGATGCCCGTGAGGGCATCGGCGGTCGACGGCCTCGGCGGTTGTTTCACGGGCAGCGGCAGCGCGTCGGAGACCGGCAGATGGATCGAAAAGCGCGAGCCACGGTCGACGCCGTCGCTCTCGACTTCGATGGCGCCCCCGTGAAGCTCGATGATCTGTCGGGTCAGCGCCAGGCCCAGTCCAAGTCCGCCGTGGCGACGGCTGGTTGACGAGTCCGCCTGTCGAAATCGATCGAATACGTATGGGAGAAAGTCGGCGCCGATCCCCTGACCGCTGTCGGCGATGGTGATGTCCACGACGTTGCCGGTCCGCAGCACGCTGACCTGGACAGTGCCGCCGCTTGGTGTGAACTTCACCGCGTTCGACATCACATTCCAGATCGCCTGCTGCAAACGATCCACGTCGGCGTTCACAACCGGGCCGTCGTCGTCGAATCGCGATGTAATCGAGACGCGCTTGGCGACGGCTCCCGGTTCGACCACGTCGATTGCCGCCTGCACGATGGTGCGCACATCGATCGACTTGATGTCGAGTCTGAGCTTGCCGCTCACGATCCGCGCCATGTCGAGCAGGTCCTCGACCAGCCGGAGCTGGGACACGGCGTTGCGTTCGATGACTTCCAGCCCGCGATCAGGCGACCCGACATTGGTGCGGGTCCGCAGGATCTGAGTCCAGCCGAGCACGGCGTTGAGCGGGGTTCGGATCTCGTGCGAAAGGGTCGCGAGAAACTCGTCTTTCAGCTTGGACGCATCCTCCGCGACGACCCGGGCACGCTCTGCGATCACAATCTGGGCCCGGAGTTCCCGCTCGCTGACGACCCGCTCGCTGACGTCTTCGATGATCGTCATCGTCCCGACCACTTGCCCTTGGTCGAGCAGCGGCACGATGCGCGCGCTCTGCGTGGTCTCGGCCATGCCCGAGCCGGCCGGGCGGCGACCCGGGATCAGCAGCTTGTGGAAGCCATGGGCGAGGACGCGGACCTCGCCCTCGAGAGCGCGCCGGTAGTGCTCGTCGAGACCGCGCGCAGCGATCGTCGGACTGACCTCGAACAGCGATCGGCCCACGACCTCTTCCGTCGTCAACCCGGTGTGCGCCGCCATCCACGGATTCCAGGCGCGCACCAGCAGTTGCTGATCGGTGACGATGATGCCGCGGTCGGCGAGATCGCCGAACCACCGTTCGGAGGCGAGGTGCAGCAGGTTGTTCGGGTCGGCTGGAGTCGGGCTCACCGGTTGCCACGCTCCCAGGCTTCGACTTCGCGAATCAGGCGATCGAGCGAGGCCACGCTCAGGACGATCACCAGGTAGCCGCGGATTTCCGTATCCCGGAGCTTGAAACCGGCGTGGACGACCAGGGCATAGCGCACGCCTTCCTGGTTCACGCGGAGCGACTCGAGAATCGCGCTGACGGTTTCGAGATTCAGCCGGGGCACCGAGAAGGTGACCTGCACGTTCAGGATGTTGCCGAACGTCCCGAGGCAGGCGTTGAGCAGGATGTTGCCGACCTCGGTGATGACCTCACGCGCCGAGGCGTCGATTGCGAACGGCAGTGCCGGTTCGTTGGTCAGCAGCTCCTTCAGGATGCTGGCACCGGCCTGGTCGATCATCAGCAGGGCATCGCCGGACACCGGCCCCGAGAAGATTTGATGAACGCTGGCAACGTCGGTGTCGATCACGTCCTTGAGGGCGGTCCCGACTTCTTCAATCTGGCGTACCGTCACCTGCGGCACTTCGAGCAGCACCCGATGCCCGGTCAACTGCGACAGCGAGGCCGCGGCGCGGCCGAACCCGATGTTCAGGAGTTCGATGAGCGCGTCGTGCTGCAGCTCGGTCAGTTCCATCTCAGTGTTGTCCTTCGAACGCGCGATGGATGGCGTTGAGGAGCTGTTCGCGATCGACCGGTTTGTTGATGAAACCGCTCGCTCCCGCGGCTTGTACCATTTCCTGCGACGAGCTCTGCACGTCGGCCGACACGACAATCACTCGTGCGGCCGGGTCGAGCTCCCTCAGCTTGGTGAGCACGTCGAGGCCGTACATGCCGTTCATCACCAGGTCGAGCATCACGACGTCCGGCTTCTCCGTGAAGTACTTCTCCAGCGCGACCATGCCGTCCTCGGCTTCGATGACTTCGAAGCCGTTCGGCTCGAGCACGGCGCGCATACTGCGACGGGCGAGGCCCGAGTCGTCGACCAGCAGTACTTTCTGTTTCATGCGTGCTCCAGGATCGCATTCGCCATCTCGTCAAGACGCACAACCTGATCGCTCAGTCCCGCCTCGACGATCGAACGCGGCATCCCGTAGACCACGCACGATTCTTCCGATTCCGTCAGGATGCGGCCGCCTTTCGCCTTGATCCATGCGGACCCTTCGCGCCCATCAGAGCCCATTCCGGTCATGACGATGCCAAGCACCCGGTTAGCATACACGTCAGCCGCAGAGTGGAATAGCACATCAACGGCAGGTCGATGCGGCGTGTCGAGCGGCCGGACGTCGAGGTGGGTCCGCACGCGACCGTCGGGGCCGCGGCGCACAGACAGATGCCGTCCAGCTGGCGCAATCAGGACATCGCCGGCACGGACCTCCATTCCCGCGGTCGCTTCGACCACGTTCAACGCCGACTCCTGATCGAGCTTTCGCGCGAACAGCTCGGTGTAGCCGACCGGCATGTGCAGCACGATCGCGAGCGGCACGGCCAGCTCGGCCGGCAGCAGAGGGACGAGGCGGCGCAGCGCCTGTGGTCCGCCGGTGGAGATGCCCAGCACCACGATGTCGAACTGGCGTTTCGGTATGTAAGGGACGGCAGCCGCCGTCCTGGCGCCTGACGCGAAGGGGCGCCTGACGTGCGCTTCAGCCGCGGCTTTCACCTTGCCGATCAGATCGTCGCCGATTTCGAGCAGGCGATCGGACGCCAGAGCGGTTGGCTTCTGCACGACGTCGACGGCCCCGGCGTCGAGCGCGCTGAGCACCATTTCGCCGGCCTCGTTGGCCACGCTCAGGATCACGATCGGCAGCGGCTTCCGCGCCATCTGTTCGCGCACGAAGCCGACGCCGTCCAGCGTCGGCATGATCAGGTCGGTGGTCACCACGTCGGGGTCGAGTTCAACGACCCGCTCCAGCGCCTCCGCGCCATCCCGGGCCGTGCCCACGACCTCGAGAAGCGGACTGCGCGACAGCACCTGCGACACGACTTTGCGTACGTAGGCTGAGTCGTCGACGACGAGAACGCGCAGGCGGCGGGATGGGGACATGGACTCCGGTGTCATCGTTTGACGTAGACAAACGCGCGGTTAACGTCCTCGAGCATGAAGCGATCGGTGATATTCAACAGCGATTCCGAGGCGCCGACGAACAGATAGCCCGGCGACGGCATCGCGTCGGCGAACCCATCGACCACCGCCTTCACGCTCTGGGGAGAGAAATAAATGAAGGCGTTGCGGCAGAAGATCACCGGTGCCCCGGCCTGCGCCGCGATCTCGTCCTGCGCCTTGAGGTTGACAATGCTCCACGAGTTGACGCGAGCGCTGAGCGACGGCACTGGCTGCGCCTCGTTGCCGTTCTGGATGAAATACTTCTCGCGCAACTCTTGCGACAGCGCGCGAAACGATCGCTCGCGATACCTGCCGGCCCGGGCCTTGTCGATCGCCGCGCTGCTCGCGTCGCTGGCGTGGATCTCGATCGGCACTCGACTGAACCAGCCATCCTCGTTGAGGATCATCGCAATCGTCAACGGTTCTTCGCCCGTGGCGCACGGCACGCTCCAGATGCGCAGGGGCTGAGCAGGAAAGGCGCGTACCAGTTCGGGCAGGATGTGCCGTGACAACCCCTGTATTTGCTCGACCTCCCGCCAGAAGTAGGTCTCGGGAACCGACAAGGCGTTGAGCACCCGCCGCCACTCGCTCGGGCCCTCGCGGTCGTCGTACTTCAACAGGTAGTAGAAGTCGAGGAACGAACGGAAGCCGCGCTCCAGAATCAAAGGCGCCAGGCGATCGGTGAGGCTGTCGTAGCGGCCGTGGTCGTAGAACAGCCCGGTGCGTTCGTGAATCAAATCGCGCAGCAGCGGCAGACCCGTTGACGTCAGGCCGAGATTCTCGGGTTCGAATGCCATTCATTCGTTCCCCGTGGCGGTGTCTGCGCCCCGGCGGTGCAGCGCGGCAGCGGCCGCTTGTTGAACAGCGGGCGAGGGATCCGACAGCGCCAGAGCCGACAGCCGGCTGCCAAGTCCGCGCGCGCCGACTCGCGAGAGCGCGGTGACTGCAGCTCGGCGGACGCCTGCGTCCGCATCCGACAGCGACTGACGGAGCCCGGCGGATGCCAGGGGATGCCGCAACCGTCCGAGCGCTTCCACGATATTGCGCCTGACCTCCGGATCGGCGTCGTTCAGCGCATCGACCAGCATCGGAATGCAGGCCGGTGCGAGCCGGGCGAGCTCGGTCAAGGTGTCGGCGCGTCGCCCCGGGTCGTGCAACACCTCGATCAGCGAACGGATGGCGGCCGCGCTGGCAGGGACGCTCCGGTTGGCGATGTCGCGCAGCCCCGCAAGAGCGGCGCGCGTCACCAGCGGATCGGCGTCGGCCGTCGAGGTCCACGCCAGGGCGGCCACGGCCTCGGCTCCACCCTGAGTGCTGAGCGCCTCGACAACCACGGTCCGGCGTCGCCCGTCCTCCGACCTCAAGCCATCCCGCAGCACGTCCACGACCGCATCCAACCGCGTTGCACCAAGTGCCCGAATCGCCGTCAGTCCGCGTTCTCCCTCTTCCGCGGCCAGCGCCGCAAGCACCGGGACCGCACCCTCACCGCCGATCGAGGCGGCCGCGTCGATGGCCGCAGCACTGACGTGGACGGCCGAATCGCTACGCGCGTGCGCGGCGAGCAACGGCAGCGCGATCGGGTCGCCCTGGCGTCCGAGTCCGATCGCGGCAAAGTAGCGAACCCACGGCTCCGGATCCTCGATGGCGCGCATCAGCAGGTCGCGCTCGGTGGCGCCCGGCATCGAGCCAAGTGCGTGGGCGGCAGCGGCGCGGACGCGCGGCATCTGATCGTCGAGTGCAGCCGTCAGCGTGTGCAGCGCTCGCCGGTCGTCGAAGTAGGGCAGGAGCTCGAGCGCGGCGGACCGGACAGTCTCGTCGGTGTCGTGGCAACGGGCGAACACGGCATCCACGCAGTCGGCATAGCCGAAGTAACCGGCGATGCGGACGGCCGATTCCCGCACCAGCGGGCTCGGGTCGTCGAGCAGGGCGGCGATGCGCGTGCTCATCGAGGGATCGCCGATCGAGTTCAGTGCGCCGATCGCCGCCTGACGCACCGCGGCGTCATGGTCGCCGAGCCGCGTCAGCAGCGCCTCGAACGGGGCGCGATCGCCGATTCGAGCGAGCGCGCCTGCAACTGCGGCCCAGAGCGGACGCTCCTCGTCGTCGGTGAGCAGGGCCGTCAGCGCCGGCGTCGCGCCCGCGTTTCCCATGCGGCCCAGCGCGACCACCGCTGCGCGTTTCACATCCACGTCGTCGGATGCGAGCTGACCGATCAGCACGGTCACGGCCGGACCACCGAAGCGCACCAGTGCCTCAATCACTTCGTGGCGTGCCTCGGCGCTCCCCAGTTGCCGCGCCAGAGGCCCGGGAAGATCGTCGCGACGGATCCAACTGAGAACGGTGACGAGATGTTTGAGCGTTTCGCCGGAGGCACGCTCAAGTTCGAGCAAGATCCGGTCCGTGGCCGCCGCGGAGATCGACTCGTTCACCCGGTCCTCGATCAGCACCGCGTCCCCGAAGAGTGTCTGGTAGCGCACGTGGATGTGCGCCAACGCCCCGACCACTGATGCGACCGGCACTGTCACAATGTCCAGGGCCTTCACCAGAGGAGCGAGTGCGTCTTCGTCACCGATGTGGCCCAGTGCATCCGCCGCGGCTCCCGACAGCATCTCGTCGTTCAGCAATGCGACGAGACTTGGGCAGACGATCGGATCGTCGATACGGACGAGCGCCTCGATCGCCGGGAAAGCGAGAAAGAAGTCGCCTGAAGTGGCAATGTCGCACAACCGGCTCATGGCATCAGGGTGGGCATGGTGGCCGATCGCTTCGATGGCGTGAAAGCGAACGTTGATGTCGGGGTCGTCCAGCGCACCGATCAGCGGCTGGATCGCCCGATCTCGCGGCTGCGAGGCGAGCGCGAGCGCCGCCTGAATGCGAACGTCGGGGTCGGCATGCTTGATCAGGGCGGTTAAAGCCTCGGTGACGTCGACGCCTGTCGTGGAGAGCAGTTGCAGCGCGCTGCTCAGCAGCCCGAAGTTGCGATGACCGTCCCGCAAGGCGGCCACGACGGCGTCGACGAGTTGCGTGTGCCGTTGGGCTGCCAGCGCACGCACCGCGCTCCGCCGCACCTGCCAGTCATCGTCGGACAACGCTGTTTCGATCGGTCCCAGGCCGTCGGGGTTATCGAGTTCGGCGAGTTGCCGGACCGCGGCGACGCGGTCGGCTGCCGAGCCGTCGCGGAGCAGTCTGGACAGCTGCCGCTCGCGCTCGAGGCGGAACGTGACGTCCTCGACCGTCACAATCAAACCGACGGCGCCCTCGTCACCACGCAGCGGTCCGATTACCACGCGCTGCTGCATGCGATCGAATTCGGTTGAGGGCTCGAGCGGTGGGCAGGGAATCAGGTATTTGTGGAAGGCTGGTGCCAGCACCTGGACGGCGCCGGAGACGAGTGGCTCGCGGATGCTCTCCGCCGGCACGCGTGTCGCCAGGTCGGGCACCAGCGCCTCGAGGCGCTGTCCCCGGGCCTGCTCCGGCGAAATCCCGGTCATCTGCGCGAGCGACTCGTCCCAGCTCTTGACGACGAGATCGGTGTCGGTTGTGAAGACGCCCACGCGCGCTTGGCGCGTGGATGACGAAGGCTGCATCATGCGCGGCCGTTCGATCCGTTCCCTCGGCCTTTTCGGCCATTGCCCGATCCGTTGCCGTTCCGCAGGGCCTCGCGCAGGGCCTCGGCATGCGCGACCAGCTCGTTGGTGTTGCCGAGCGTATCCTGCACGCCCTGGCTGTTGCGATCGGTGGCGACGCGAATCGATTTGAGCTGACCGAGCACACGGGTGGCGGCGCTGGTGTGGTCCTTGTTGGCGGTCGAGAGCAGGCGCACCTGTTTTGTGATGTTGGCCGTTGCGGCGGTGATGTCCTTCATCGCCCGGGACTGTTCGCTCATCGCGCGCGCGGCCTGGTCGGATTCTTTCCGCATGGTGTCAACGGCCGTGGTCACCTGGCCTGCAGCGGTCGCCTGTTCGGCCATGCCGCGGCTGACCGACATGATCATCTTGTTGAGGCTGGCGGTGGCCTTGACGATCTGCTCGGAGGCGGTGGCTTGTTCGGCCAGCGCGCGCGTGCTGGAAACGGCGCCGCGCCGCATCGCCTCGGTTGCGCTGACGATTTCCGCCGCCGACCGCGCCTGCTCGGCCGCGGACTTTCGAACCTGAGCGGCGAGGCGGCTCCCGTTCTGGGACGCCTTCAACACATCGCGAGCGGCGGTACCCTGCTGACTTACCGCTTTGCTCACTTCCTGGGCGATCTTGCGCATCTGGGTCGTCGCCTGGGCGATGCTGTTCGCAGAGCTGGCCTGTTCGGCAGTCGAGCGCGCCACCAGGCGTGCCTGTTCGGTGGTCGTGTTCATCGCGGTGGTCACGCTTCGGGCCGCTCCCAGCTGCTCCTCGGTCGCCCGTGACACCTGAGCCACGACGCCGGTGATTTCGCCGAGGCCGGTCAGGATCTTCTTCAGCCCGCTGGCGCCCACTTCCGCCAACGAATTGCTTTCGTCGGCGATCCGCAGACCATCGGTCGATGCCGAGATCGCCTCCTGCGCCACTGACTGCAATCCCTTGATGATTCCCGCGATGTCCGAGGTCGCTTTCGCCGACCGATCCGCGAGGTTGCGAATCTCTTCGGCGACGACGGCGAAGCCGCGGCCGGCGTCACCGGCGCGCGCTGCTTCGATGGACGCGTTCAGCGACAGCAGGTTGGTGCGCTCGGCGATCAGGTTGATGGTGTCCACGATGCTGCCGATCTCGTTGGTGCGTTTGCCCATCTCGCGCATCACCGAGGAGGACTGGACCATCGAATCGCGCAGCCGCCCGATGCCCTGGATCGATCGCTGGATCGTGGCGCCACCGTCCTCGGCGTCGCGGGACACCCGCCGGGTCACCTCGTCGCCTTGTCTGGCCAGCGCCGCGACCGATTGAATCGATCGATCGAGCTGATTGGCGCTGGTAGCGGCGTTGGCGGCGACCTCGCTGATCGATTTGCCATTGGCAGCAACCGACTGGACGGTCCGCGCCATCTGTTCGACCGCTGTCGAGTTCTGTTCGACGGCGGTCGCCAGGCTGTCGCTCATCGCACCGACTTCCTCGATCGACGCAGCCATCTCGTTGATCGATGATGCGGTCTCTTCAGTGGCCGTGGCCAGATCGTTCGCGTTGCCTGCGACACCGTCAATCGAACGCGCCATCTCTTCGATCGCTGCGGCGGTCTCGTTGATCGACGCCATCAGCTCCTCGGTGTCCCGGCTGACGTTCTTGGTGCTGCTCGCCATTTCGGTGATCGACGCAGCGACTTCCTGAGCCGACGTGGACATGTCGTCTGCAGTGCCGGCGATGGTCCGAATCGAGACGGTCGTTTCCTGTGCGCTCGCAGCCGTCTCGGCGACCGAACTCGACAGGCTGGTGGCGTTGGCCGTCACCTGCTCGATCGATGCCGCCATCTCGTTCATCGAGGAGACCAGCTCATCGGCCGAGACGCTCACCGATTCGGCCTGGGTGCTGCTCTCCACGAGCGAACTGGTCATCCCGCCCAGTTCCGAGACCGCTTCGTCGAGGCTGCGCCCCTGTGACCGCGCACCGTCGGCGACTTCGTCCGCGACGCGGGCGATCAGGCTTGCGGAATGTGAAATCTGGTCCGCGCGTGTTCGCACCGCGTCCGCGTCGAACCGCTGTATCGTGCCGGCGTGTCCGTTCGAACCGTTGGTCCGCCGCGTGGTTGGTGAAGGCATATCAGTCCGTCTCCAGAATCAAGCCGCGACCAGCGGCTCTGCGAAGTTCATGAGTTGTTCGAGCTGCAGCACGAGAATCAGGCGCTCCTGGATCGAAGCGATGCCCTGGATGTAGCGGCCGCTCAGGCCGGTCACCGACTCCTGCGGCGGCTGAATCGCCGACGCGGGCAGGCGCACGAACTCCCGGCTCTCGTCCACGATCAGGCCGACCTGCCGCCCGGTCGCCTGAACCACAATCAGCCGGGTGCGGAGGTCGTACGGCACCCGTTCGAAGCCGAAGCGGCAGCGCAGGTTGACCGCGGGCACCACCTGGCCGCGCGAAAACACCACGCCGTCCACGAACGGCGCCGCGTTCGGCACGCGCGTGACCTGTTCCACCATTTCCACGTGCTGCACGTCCGCGCTGCGCAGCGCGTAGGACGTCCCGGCGACGGAAAACACGATGTAGTTGTCGGTGGTGTCAGTCATGCGTCCTCAGGCGCGAATGCGTCCCCAGGTTGACGAGTCCGTGACGACCGTGGCTGATCGTTGACGCGTCAGCCGCGCCAGCGCCGTGGGATCCAGGATCAGGACGACGCGGCCGTCACCGAGATCCGTCGCGCCGGAGATGCCGTCGACACGGACCAGCGGATCGGCGATCGCTCGGACCACGATCTCCCGTTGGCCGATGATGCGGTCGACCGCGAAGCCGACGGCGGCGGCGCCGCTGCCGATGACGAAGACGTGGAAGCGCGCCGACAACGGCGCGTCGATCCCGAACACGCGCGCCAGGCGCACGATGGACAGCGAGGCGTCGCGGTAGGGGATGATTTCGTTGCCCTCAATCCGGCGCACGTCGCTCGCGTTCACCTCGATCACCTCGCGGACGACACTTTGCGGAACGGCAAACGATTCGGGACCAACCCGGCCGATCAGGGCGTCGGCGATCGCCAGCGTCAGCGGCAGCTGGATCGTGAAGCGAGTACCCACGCCGGCTTCGCTGTCCAGCGCGATGGTGCCCGACAGGCGCTCGACGGTTTCCTTCACGACGGCCATGCCGACGCCTCGGCCGCTGGCGCGGTCGGCTTCATCTTTCGTCGAGAAGCCCGGCGAGCAGAGCAGCGCCAGCAGGGCGTTGGAATCGACCTGGCCGGCCGGCACCGGCAGGCCCGCCTGGCGCGCCCGCGCGATCACGTCCGCCGCATCCACGCCACGGCCATCGTCGGCGATTTCGATCGTGACGAGTTCGCCGGCGGCGGAAGCGCTGAGGGTGATGGTGCCTTCCGGCCGCTTGCCGTGGGCGATTCGTTCGTCCGGCGGCTCGATCCCGTGACTGACGGCGTTCCGGACCAGATGCAGCACCGGGTCCATCATCCGTTCGATCAGATACTTGTCGATCTCCGTGGCCTGCCCCTGCAGCAGCAGGGTGACACGCTTGCCGGCTTCGCGGGCGAGATCGCGAACGACGAACGGCATGCGCCGGAAGATTTCGCCGATCGGCACGAGGCGGACGCGCATCAATCCCTCGCGCAGTGTCCGCAGCTGTCGATCGATCGCGATGGCGTTCTCCTGAACCGCGCGCCATTCGACCGGCGGCACGTGCGGCTCGATCCGCGACAACGTGTCCAGCAGGCGGGCGCGGCTGATCACCATGTCGCCGACCTGGCGCATCAATTCGTCGAGGCGCGCCAGATCGACGCGGACGACCTGCGATGGCGACGTCGGGAGTCCAGCGCCCGAGTCGGGTTCGTCGAACGAACCGGCGGCGATCGCGGACGCTGCCGCCGTTGGCGCCACATCGAGCGCGTCCACGGCGACCGGGGTCCCCTCGAGCGTTGCCTTCAAGTCGAGGCCCGCTGGAACGCGCAGGACGAACTCGAAGGCGATCGATCCGTCGGATTTGACCTGTGGCGTCGCGTTGATGATCGTGCCGATCTCGGCGAGACGCTTGCGGATCGCGTCGACGCCGACGCCCTCGGCCAGCAATTCGCGCGTTGGCGCGAAGATGCATTGCCACAACCTGACCGCGGACGGATCGGTGTCGGCGGCGGCCCGGTTCGCGGCGGTTTCCGACGCGCCCGTGGGCCGCCCGCCGGTGGGAAGCGCGTTCGCGACCCGATCCACAACGCCTTCGATCGGGGGCAGCGCCTCTTTGTCGCGGTGTGCGTGGACGATCCGTTCGAGGAGTTGCGTGCCGTCGATCAGCAGGCTGAGTCCGTCGGCGGTGACCGTGAGCTCGCCGGCTCGAACGGCGCGCAGATAGCTCTCGAGCTCGTGGGCCAGACGCTCCGCCGGCCGCAGCTCCACCATCGCGGAGATGCCCTTGAGCGAATGGAAGTAGCGAAACAGATCATCAACGATGCGGCGCCGCGCGGCGGGCTGGTTGGTGGCTGCCTCCAGTTGCAGCAGCGCCGATCGGGCCGCGGTCAGATGCTCTTCGCACTCGGCGAAATAGTCATCCAGGAACCCGGCGAAGAACTCGTCGCTCACGATGGCGATCCGGCGTTGATGATCGGCGCCGATCCGTTCAGCAGCGTGCGCACGGTCGCCGCCAGCGACTGCGGGGCGAACGGCTTGGTCATGTAGGTGGTCGCGCCGGCTTCCACGGCGACCTCGCGACTCGAATCGTCGCCGCGGGTCGTCAGCACGATGACCGGCAGGTTGCGATAGTGCTCGTGACGGCGGACGAACCGGAGCACCTCGATGCCGTGCATGTCCGGCATGTTCAAGTCGAGGACCAGCAGCTGGACTCTCGCGACCGCAAGCTGTTCGATCGCTTCCAGCCCGGTGCTGGCCTCGAGAAACTGTGCGTCGGTCAGCGATTGCAGCGAGGCCCGAACCATCTTGCGGATGGTCGCGGAGTCGTCTGCGATCAGGATTCTCTGCATCAGAATGCTACGCTCGCGGCTTGAAAGCGGTAAATGTGGACGCCGATTGGACTTCCAGTCAGCCGAAAGACCCTATTGAGCAAGGTCTGTACCAGCCAGCTCTGCGGTGTGCGATTCATTCCGATTGTGAGTATCGGCTCCGGAGTACCGAGGACTTGCGGACGCTGTGTTGTGTCTAGAGTCAACGCGGCCTTGTAGACCAGCGTCCGGCTAGCCGCCGGAGTAGCCGCCGATGATCGGCAGAATTTCGCCGGTGATGTAGCTCGAACAGTGCGATGAGGCCAGGAAGACGTAAGCCGGAGCGATCTCTTCCGGTTGGGCCGGCCGTTTCATCGGCGTGGCCGCGCCGAATGTTCGGACATCCTTACGGTTGTTTGTCTGAAGGATTCAGCGGCGTCCACACCGGTCCTGGCGCAACTGCGTTCACGCGGATGCCGCGCGGTACGAGGTGCGTGGCGAGTGAGCGGGTGAACGCGTGAATCCCGCCCTTGGTCATCGAATAATCCAGCAGGCCTTCGTTGCCGAGTAGTCCCGTGACCGATCCGGTATTGACGATCGCCGAGCCAGGTTCCATCTCCTTGACGGCCGCCTGCGCCATGAAAAAATAGCCGTAGAGATTGGTCTTCAGCGTTTCGTCGAAGTGTTCCGCGGTCAGATCCTCGAATCGCGACGCGTGCACCTGAAAGGCCGCGTTGTTCACCAGGACGTCGAGCCGGCCGAACTTTTTGACGGTGCGGGCCACCGCCTGGCCACAGAATCGCTGTTGAGACACGTCGCCCGAGATCAGCAGGCACCTGCGGCCCTCAGCCTCAATCCCGCGCTTGGTCACCAGCGCGTCCGCATGCTCGTCGAGGTAGGCGATGGCCACATCCGCGCCCTCCCTCGCGAAGAGAATCGCGACCGCTCGGCCAATGCCGGAGTCGCCGCCAGTAATGAGCGCGACTTTATTTTCGAGCTTGCGTGAGCCGAGGTAGAACGGCGCGTCGTAGAACGGTTGAGGGTCGAGTGCGCTTTCGGCGCCGGGCTTGCTCTGGTGCTGCAGCGGAAATGGCGGCGACGGATAGCGCCGGGCACCGGCCTGCATCGCCCGTCGTGCTTCCTGCCTGGGTCGCTTCTTATCTGCTGCGGCGACTTGTCTCTGGATTCGGCGCTGTCGGGTTCTGACGCCCTTGGTGCTCATCGATCTCCTTCGAGGCACGCTCTGCCTTCGTAGCGCACTTACGCAATAGACGAGCCGAATGATGGTGCACCAATCATCGCCTTCTCACAGCTGAGGCCGGTGGGCACCAAAGTTGCTCCCGATCCATTCGGTCCGTACATGGAGGATGAAATGGCGAACAGCACCACCGACAAGATCAAGGGCACTGCGCACGACGTGAAGGGCTCGATCAAGGAAAAGATCGGACAAGCAACCAATAACCCTGATCTTGAAGACGAAGGAACCGCGGAGAAGATCGGCGGCAAGGTTCAGAAGAAGGTTGGAGACGTCGAGAAGGCCTTGGGGGACTAATGCCATGCGGAAAATACTTCTCAATACTTTGTTTGCGCTCGCAGTCGGAATCGGTTCGGCTCATGCAGCCGACGTCGTCGTAAAAGTCGCGCCGCCCAAAGCGGTGGTGGAACATCGGGGCACGCCTCCCAGCCACGATCATGTGTGGGTCGGCGGCTACCATCGTTGGGATGGCAACGCCTACGTATGGGAAAAGGGACGGTGGGAGATGCCGCCGCATGCCCACGCGGTCTGGGTTGCGCCGCAGATGGACGCATCACAAGGACGGCTACGTCTTCACTGAGGGGCACTGGAAGTAACCAGTCGCCCTTCAGTCTTCAGCATGACAGGGAGCGGCGGTAGGGAACGAGGCAGGTAGGGCGCCGGTAGGGCGTCCTACCTGTTGCAGACAGTTTTTGCGGAGGGCTATTCGTCGACGACGCGTTCGACCTCAGGCGTCTTGACGCCATCCGCTACCTCGTCGTATCCGCGGTTGTGCCTGGAGACTTTGCCTTCGCGCTCCAGCTCCTGATCCTGATCGTTCGAGCGCCGGATGCGATCGTGCTCTGCCTTCGGCTCCTCACCAGGCAGCGGAACCACCGTCAAGTTGTCGTCTTCGTTCTTCGCCACACACACCCCCAGGCAATGATCAGCAAGCGTGATACCGGGCAGCCCTTGCACGAGCCTGCCTCGCGGTCAGCTCGACATCGCAAGCTTAGCCGATGGGCTCTACGCGACCGGTCGTAAGCCAGTGATGAGGATGTCCACCAGTCTCCTGGCGCTCCGCTGCCAGCCGGGATCGGCAGCCATGTGGGCAACGCCGATCAGTGCCCGCAGCAGGTCGAAGGATTCGAGATCGCGTCGGACGTCGCCGCTCTTGATCGCGCGTTTCACCAGCGCAGCCCGGATCAAGCCGCGGGAAGCGACTAGCGCCCGCAAAACGCTGAATTGGTGTAAGGCGCGCCGCCGCCTGACGAGCCGCCGGCGGCGCCCCTTCCGCACGAAAAACTCATCCTGCCTGAGACGAGGTCCCGGAACTCGTCAGGCCTTCACCATCAACGACGTCCCGAACGGATCTGCTGCTTGTAAACACGCGTTTCGACGACGCCGGCGTCCGTCCCGATGGCTTGAAACTCTGCGCCGTCGCGGACGATGACGAAATCGGCGTTGACGCGAAGACCCAACGGTGACACGTCCAGGGTCATGATACCGGTGCAGTCCGGATTGACCGTGTACGTGCCGGCGATGGTCACCCTGGCGATGTTGCCGTTTGCGCTGAGAGTGGCAGTTGCTTCAGTATTGCCCCTGCCGTCGAAGGTCTGGCGGCCGATCTCCGCGAAAGGCCCGGCAAACGGGGGCGGCGCGTAGGCGGGGAAGAGATTCCCGGTGCTGGTGTACCCGAAACTGCCCCGCAAGTTGGCGTTCGAGCATCGTTCATTCTCACCGGCCCGGGCCTTGGATCCCATGCCCATAGCGAACACCGAGGTGACGATCACGACAATTACGGTTGATTTCATGGCTCCTCCAGCCGTTGGGAGGGAGAGATCGTTCTCCTTCCGATCCTACAGGCGGAACCAGACCGCTAAAGCGGCCACGGCCTCGTGAATATCTCGGCCCACGGAGAGCGGATTGCCCACCGGCGTATCGTCTGCTGACCTCACGCGGTTGTTGAAAGCCTGGAGCGGCGGCGATCAGGCTGCTTTCGCGCAGTTATCGGAGCAGGTCTATCCCGAATTGCGCCTGATCGCACGCCGGTACATGAGGAACGAACGCCACACCAATACGATCCAGGCTACAGCCCTGGTTCACGAGGTGTACCTTCGTCTGCTCGACGTCAATCGAGTCGAGTGGCACGAGCGCGCGCAGTTTTTCGCGATGGCGGCGCAGATGATGCGGCGCATTCTCGTGGACTCGGCACGCGCTCGTGGTGCGGACAAGCGTGGCGGGGGAGCGATCACGGTCGAACTCGATCTGGCCGGCCTCGTGTCGAACGAGCCCCACCGATCGATTATCGCCCTCGATGAGGCGCTGACCGCCTTCGCGGCGCTTGCGCCGCGGCAGGCGAAAGTCGTCGAGTTGCGCTACTTCGGCGGACTGACCGAGGAGGAAATCGCCGCGGCCCTGAACATTTCGCTGCGCACTGTCAGACGCGACTGGAATCTCGCCAAGGCGTGGCTGCTCCGGGAACTGAGCCACAAAGCTGGAGCCGGCGGCGCGTGACCACCAGGCATTTTCGGCGGGTCAAGGCCCTCTACGAAGCCGCGAGCCGGCGAACGGCCGAAGAACGCGCAGCGTTGCTGGCCGCGGCCGAGCCCGACGTGCGTCGCGAAGTCGAGTCGCTGCTTGGACAGCGTGGCGGCGACTTTCTGGAGCGGCCCGCGATTTACAACGCCGCACGGCTGCTGGACGAATCGACGCTCGACGGACTGCCGCTGGATTCGACCCTCGGGCCGTACCGCATCGAAAGCAAGCTCGGCGAGGGTGGGATGGGCGACGTCTATCGAGCCGTGGACACGCGCCTTGGCCGGGCGGTCGCCATCAAGGTGACGCAGCGTCAGTTCGTGCAGCGTTTCGAGCGGGAAGCGCGGGCCATTTCCTCGCTAAACCATCCGCACATCTGCACGCTGTACGACGTGGGGCCCAACTACCTGGTCATGGAACTGGTGGACGGCGAAACGATCGCGGCCCGGCTCGCGCGCGAGCCGATCCCGATCACGACGGCGCTGGCGCATGCGTCGCAGATTCTCGCAGCGATCGTGGAAGCGCATGACAAAGGCATCATCCACCGCGATCTGAAGCCCGGCAACATCATGATCGGGAAGTCCGGGATCAAAGTCCTGGATTTCGGCCTGGCGAAATCGGGCCTCGATGACACGATGACCGTCAGCGGTCTGGTGATGGGCACGCCTGCCTACATGGCGCCCGAGCAGCGGGCCGGCAAGCCGGCCGATGCGCGTTCGGACATCTATTCGTTCGGCTGCGTCCTCTACGAAATGTTGACCGGCACGCGGGTCGCGGCTGGTGGATCGCGGAAACGTCTCCCGTCGCGCAGACTGGACAGTCTCGTCAGCCGGTGCCTCGAAGAAGATCCGCAGCGTCGGTGGCAGTCCGCGGCCGAATTGCAGCAGGAACTATCGGCTACATCGCCGGCCGTGCGGCGCGCACCGCGCCAGACCGCAGGTGTTGCCTCGCGGTCCGTCGTTGGCCCTCCCTTGCAGCGCACGTCCACTGTCGCGCGCAAGAGCACGATCGTGCTCGCGGACGTAGCCAATGCGACCGGCGATCCTGTCTTCGACTCGTTCCAGCAGATGCTGGTCGTCCAGTTGGAGAATTCGCCGCGGCTCTCGCTGCTTCCCGACGCACGTGTTCGCCAGACCCTCCGCCTCATGGCGCGGCCGGCCGACGCGCCGCTGACGGCAGACATAGCGGCCGAAATCTGCGAGCGGACAGCGAGTTCGGCTGTGGTCGAGAGCTCGATCGCAAGCGTTGGCAGCGAGTACGTCCTGAGCGTGCGCGCGAGGCACTGCCGCACCGGCGAGATTCTTGGGCAGGAGCAGGCACGAGCGAACAAAGAGGACGTCTTCAAGGTGCTGGCCCAGATGGCGAAACGGTTCGGGTCCCGCGCCGCAGAATTTCTTCCGCCCGTGGACGCAGCGCCAAGCCTGCCGGCCGAGGCGACGACGCGGTCACGGGAGGCCTGGAGATTGTACAGCGCCGCCATGAAAGCGATTCAGTCCAGGGCACAGTCTACTGAGATACTTTCCCTCCTGAAGCGGGCGACCGAACTCGACGCCACGTTCGCCATGGCATACGCGTCGCTGGGGCGTGTGCAGTCTGACCTTGGGGAAACCGAAGTCGGGGCGCAGAGCATTGCCAGAGCGTACGCGCTCCGGGACTCGGTCAGCGAGCCCGAAAACTACTACATCACGTTCAGCTACCAGCGCCAGGTCACGCGGAATCTCGAGCTGGCGCGGCAGACTCTGGAATCGTGGAAGCACCAGGACCCTGGCGCCCTATTGCCGCATGGATTCCTTTCGGGCTTTGTCTCGCCGGGGTTGGGTCACTACGAGACCGCCGTGGACGAGGGCCTCAAGGCGATCTCGATCGATCCGTATTTCTCGATCGGGTACGAGAACGTGGCGTGGGCATACGTTTATCTCAATCGCCCATTGGACGCCGACAGGCTGCTTGGTCAGGCGGCGGAACGTCAGATTGAGGTCACACAGTTTTCGCTGGTCCGGTACGCGAGCGCTTTTCTCCAGCGTGACAGCGCGGCCATGACCCGCGAGGTGACACGACGTCAGGCCAAGTTGCAAACGCAAGGCGTATTCGAACACCAGCAAGCCCTCACGTGTGCATATCAGGGTCGCGTCAAGGAAGCACAACGGCTGTCGGATCGAGCTGTCACCCTGGCCCGGCAGGGCGGTCTGCTCGAGCGAGCCGCGCAATTTGCCGGTGCTCGCGCTGTCTGGAACGCGCTCTACGAGATCCCGGATGAAGCCGAACGAAGCGCGGCGATTGCGTTGTCGCTGTCCCGAAGCCGTGACGCCGACTACGGACCGGCCTTTGCGCTCGCTCTTCTCCGGAAATCCACGAGGAGCCTGGACATCGAATCGGACCTGGAAGAACGGTACCCACAGGACACCTCGGTCCAGTTCAGTTACTTGCCGGTGCTGCGGGCGCTTCACGCGCTCAATGACGATGACGCTGGCAAAGCGCTGCACATGACGCAAGCCGCAAGTCCGTACGAGCTTGCTCTACCAGGGACGGCGTTTTTTACAGCCGCGTTCTTCGGAGCACTCTATCCGGTCTATGTGCGTGGCCTGGCCTATGCCCGTCTGGGCCAACTCAATGACGCCTCGGCGGAATTTCAAAAGGTTCTCGATCATCCGGGACTGGTGTCGACTGATCCGATCGCTCCGATGGCGCGTCTGCAACTTGCCCGGGTGTTATCCGCTTCGCGCGATCGCGATAAGGCCGCAGTCGTCTACCAAGATCTCCTGGGTCTTTGGGACGAGGCCGACTCAGAGCTGCCTGTCCTGCAGCAAGCAAAGGGCGAATACGCAAACCTGGGTGCTCCCCGGGGGACTTAGTCCGGTCGCGACGAGGTTGGAAAGCACAATGCGGACGCGAGCGCACGAAAGGCGCCAGGCAGGGCTAGTCAGTCATGCGTCTTGACACGTCTGGCCAGCGTCGCCACCGATGCGACGAGTTCAGCCGGATCCACCGGCTTGGCGAGGTGCATCTCAAATCCACTCTGCAGCGCTTTCGTCCGATCCTCCGATCGAGCGAAAGCCGTCAATGCCGCTGCGGGAATACTCCGGATCGCCGCGGTCGGGGATTTTCGAATTCGTGCAATCAGCTCGAACCCGTCCATTTCGGGCATGCCGAGATCGACGACGAGCACGTGTGGCTTGACCTCCGCGATGCGTTCGAGTGCCTCGCGGGGTGAGCTGAGCGCCGTCACCTCGGCACCCGCCGCCTCCAGCACCACGCGCAGAAGCGTCAGCGCATCCGTCTCGTCGTCGATCGCGAGCACGTGGATTCCGTGGAGGTTGCCGAGCCCCGTCAGCGCCTTGCGCCGTTCGGTTCGCGGATGCTCGCGCCGAGCCTCGAGTGTTTCGGGGTGGACGATCATCAATGGCAGACGCACGCGAAACGTTGCGCCTTTCGCCTCGCCCGGGCTGCTCGCCTCGACGGTACCACCATGCATTTCAACGATGTGCCGGACGATGGCGAGACCCAGTCCCAACCCACCGGTCTTTCGCGTCGTTCCCGCGTCGCCCTGGCGAAAGCGCTCGAACACGAAGGGAAGGAAATCCGCGCGGATCCCCGCCCCGGTGTCGCTGACGACGAGTTCAACATGTGAGTTCACGCGTTCGAGGCGCACATGGACGCGGCCATTCTTCGGTGTGAACTTCACCGCGTTGGACACCAGGTTCCACACCACCTGCTGCAGGCGTCCCGGATCGCCGGAGACGGGTCCGATGCCCGGATCGACGACGGTCTGAATGCGCACGCTTTTGGCGTCGGCGGCGGGTTGAACCGTGGCCACGGCGTTGTCCACGATCAGCGGCAATTCGACCGGCTGCACATCCAGGCGAATCTTGCCCGACACGATGCGCGATACGTCGAGCACATCCTCGACCATCTGGGTCAGCCAGGTCGCGTTCCGTTCCAGCGTCTCGAGGCCACGGGCTGCCTTCTCGCCGGACAGGATGTTCCCGCGGAGCAGCCGGGAGTAGCCGACGATTGCGTTCAGCGGGGTGCGGAGTTCGTGGGAGAGTACCGCGAGAAACTCGTCCTTGATCCGGTTCGCGGCCTGCGCGTCCTCGTAGAGTCGGGCATTCTCGAGCGCCACTGCCGCCCACGACGCCACGCCGAGGGCCAGCCTTTCGTGCTGTTCGGTGAACACCCCGACCTGGGAGTGCCCGAAGAACAGTCCGCCGAGGACCTCTCCTGCGATGCCCTTCACCGGCACCGCAAGATAACTCCGCACCGGAAGATGTCCAGGCGGCATCCCAAAGTACGGGGCCCGCTTTCCGTAGCGCGGATCGGCGGTGACGTCGCTCAGTCTGACCGGTCCTTCTCCGTGAAATGTCGGGGCAAAGATCGCGGTCGCGCGGGGCTGGGGAAATTTCGCGAACGCTTCGCGCGGAACGCCCGAGAGCGTGTGCAGCATGTAGGCCTCGCCGGACTGCGGATCGGTCACGTTGTAGAAAAACGCGCCGAATTCGGCGTGGGTCAGTTCGGTCGCGATGTCGGTCACTTTCTGGACGATCGCCTCGCGATCAAGCGTCGAGGCGACGACGGCGCCCACTTCAGCCAGTTTTTCGGTATTTGCCGTGTGCTCGTGGGCGGCGGCAAGCAGACGCGAACGCTCACTGATATCCCGCGCCACCTTGGAGGCGCCGACGATGGTGCCGCTCTCATCTCGGATCGGAGACACCGTGAGCGAGATCGACAGCCGCCGGCCGCCCTTATCCTGCCGGGTGGTCTCGAAGTGGTCGATCTTCTCGCCGGCGCGAATCCTCGCCAGCACCATATCTTCTTCGTTCTGGAGTTCGGTCGGGATCAGCATCCGGATCGACCGGCCGACCGCCTCGGCGGCCGTGTACCCGAACATGCGTTCGGCGGCGGCATTCCATGACGTGATGACGCCGTTCAGATCCTTCGTGACAATCGCGTCGTCTGATGATTCGACGACCGCTGCCAGACGGCGAATCGCCGACGCTTCGGCTGCTCGAGCGCTGGCGTCGCGCGCGATTTTCGAGGCGCCGATGACGGTACCCGCATCGTCGTAAATCGGCGACACCGTCAGCGAAATGGGGATCGGCGTGCCGCTTTTCCGCTGGCGGATGGTCTCGAAGGGGGCGATGGCCTGACCGGCTCGGATGCGCGTCAGGACGAGGTCTTCTTCGTTCTGGCGATCAGCAGGAATGAGCATGCGAATGGATTGCCCGATGGCCTCGGCCGGCGTGTAGCCGAACAGTCGCTCGGCCGCACGATTCCAGGAGGTGATGATGCTGTTCAGGTCCTGACTGAGGATGGCGTCGTCCGACGACTCCACCACCTTGGCGAAATGGCGCAATACGATCTCGTCGCGTCGCTGATCCATTGGGAGCACACACATCTACCGAAGAGCTGCAGGTCCTGAGGACCGAGCTGCCGACCGCGTCAGTATAAGGTGAGGCATCGCTGCGTGAGGATTGAGACCGACCCTCGAGTGGAGCCGATCGTCGCGATCAATTGGGCCGGACGGGTGGAGCAGCCTCAAACCCAAGGTGACTGCACAGAGAGTGCCGACATGTAGAAATACCAGATCCAGGTCAGCCGGAGGAGATGTCAAACGTCGGCGCCGTCGGACGGAACAGGCTGGTGCCGAGTGTCACGGCTCTGAGCCTGAGCGTCGAGCTGTAGCGGTCAGTGCACCCGAGAATTATGGCCGTGTCGCGCGCTGTACCAAAATGCCGCGGATTGTTGAGCAGAAGCGAACGAAGCAGGACGAGGTTGTGATCGTCGCCGAGCAGTGTTTCGAGTTGTTTGAGGCGTTGCACGCGCAACCGCAGCATTGGATGCAGACCTTCCATCAGGCGCAGGTGATACCAGTGTTCTTTCACCCTGCGCCGCCACCGGTGAAAACCGGCATCTGCCGGTTCGTTCACGACCCGCCCCATTGCCCTCTTTGCGCCTGCATAGCTTTCCCCAACTCCTGACCGCAACGTCTTCCGACTCGCGATCCGCCGGATGCTGCTCGGCACCACATCGGCGGCGCGCCGAACGTCACGGCGGAGCTCGACCAGATCGAGGCGGCGGGAAAGATGGCGCCTGCGGACCAGCAGGGCTCGACGCGCAGGCGTCCAGATCGCTGTGCTCGCCAGCGCCGGGTAACGGTGGTGCAGGGAGTCGATGGTGTCCACGGCGATCACGGCATCGCGGGCCGAAGACAGACGGTGTCCTGCCGAGCGGAGCAGAGCGTTCAGCTCGTCGTAATCGCCGCGCAGCGGGTGCCGCATCAGGCGCACGATCGCCCGGATTTTCTTGATCCCTTTTCGCGCGCCATGAATCGCGTCGCCGTCGGCGTCTGGCTCGGCGAGCCGCTGGACGATGTGATCGAATTGCTCCTCGACAATTCGCGAGAGTTGCCTGGATAGCGAGTGCCTGGCATTCAGTTGATAGGACATCGCAAACAGCTCGTTGGTTATTGTCTGCCGTCATCTCGACGCGATGAGTGACTGGGACGTGGCGACATCTCCTGACGTTGTGATCCCATGCACGGCGTTCGCCGTGTCCAGATCCAGCAGAACGGACCGCCGGGCCGGCGCATCACGAATGGTCGCGTGACGAAGGTGCTGCATGAAAGAGAAAAAGGCGCGCGACGAGTGATTCATCTATAAGCCATCTGGCGGGAGACTTGCGTAATCGCCAGTAGCGGTCGCGCACGACGCACGGCCGCGCGCACACAAAAAAAGCAGGAGTTGTGTTCATGGCTCAGTCCGGCTCGCTTCACGACGCGTTCCTCGACGAACTTCACGACGCATACGACGCTGAAAAACAACTGGTCAAGGCTCTGCCGAAACTGGCGACGGCTGCGACCTCGACCGAACTTCGTGACGCGTTCGAATCGCATCTCCAGGAAACGCGGGGTCACGTTCAACGGATTGAGCAGGTGCTCGACGGACTCGGCGAGAAGGTCCGCGGTAAGCACTGTGACGGCATAGAAGGCATCATCGAGGAAGGCGCCTCGGTCATTGAAGAAGAGTTCGATGACGTGACGATGGACGCATGTCTGATCGCTGCCGGCCAGCGCGCGGAGCACTACGAAATGGCGGCCTACGGCAGCATGGTCGCCTGGGCTCGCGCCATGGGGCACGACGACGCCGCCGACTTGCTCCAGCAGACGCTTGACGAGGAAAAGGCGGCCGACGAGAAGCTCACGTCGCTGGCTGAATCCGGCATCAATCAGCAGGCGGCGGAGGCGGCGCACGCGGCCGAGGACGAAGACGTTCCGAACGGCAGCACGCGTGCGAAAGGTGCGAGCCACTCCAACGGGCAACCGATGAAGGCCAGACGCTAGGGCGAGGTGTGTTCATGAGTGCCGACCTGGCGACCGTCGAAGGCCTGGATGCACTGTGCGCTGCGGCAAACGGCCGAGCCATAGATGTGCTGCTCGCCAATGCCGGGAGCGATCTCGGTAGCGGGTTTCTCGATCAGCGCCGGGACGAAGCGCGCCCGGTCATTGACACCAACATTACCGATACGGTGTATCTGTTGCCCAAAGTCGGCAACGCGATGCGCACGCGCGGCGGCGGCCGAGTCCTCATCACCGGATCGATCGCGGGGTTCATGCCGGATCGAAAAGGGCGAAATCGATCCGTCGTTTGTGATTACCCACCGCCTGCCGATCGATGAGGCGGCAAACGCTTGCAGGATGTTCCGGGATCAGCGCGACGAATGCATCAAGGTCGGTACTGAAGCCACTTGGATGGCGAAAGTCAGACATCAGGGGTCCTCGATGGTCCTCGGTGCTGAGGTTGATCGGTTGGCGGTAGCAGAGCCGCAATCGCACGCAGCGCCGCCCGGCCGCGATGCATCACCTCGCCGATCGCGTCGCCGAATGCCACCAGGTTGTAAGGCTTCGACACGTAGGCGTCACAGCCGGCCTCGATCGCCATCTGCTGAGCGCCGCTGATCGCCGGATGCGCACTGACCGCGACGATGATCACGTCCCTTGTGAGCGGATGCGCGCGCAGTTGGCCGGCCGCCAGCCAGCCTGAAAGACCGGGCATCCGAAGGTCCAGAAGAATAAGCGCCGGGGTCATCGTGGTTGCGACGTCCATGGCGGCTTCCGCGTTGGACGCGGCGATGACACCGAAGCCCCGATGTCGCAGATACACCGTCAGCATCTCGAGGTCATCGCGGTCGTCGTCCACAATCAGGATGAAGGGCTCAGGCATGGCGGCAACCGGCGGACCCTCCATCTTCGCCGTCAGAGGATGCGTCGTCTGTCGCCAATCGTACGAATGAAATGGCCAAGCGCTTGATGAGCCGGACTCAATCACCTGCCGTGATTGATACGTGCATCACTCGGGGTGTTGTTCGCTGCTGGGGACCTCGACGACCCAGACGTGGCCGCAGTTCGGGCAATGCCAGGTCTCTCGCGCGACGTCGCGCTTCGTGCGCACGCTCCATCCTGCGAAGCACTCGGGACAAGGACGAATGACAATATGGCGGGACACCGGCCGGTCCTCTCTTCGCCCTGAAGGCGAAATCTTTGATGAGGTTGCTACCGGCGGGCAGGAACGTCAGGAAAGTGTTCAGAGGCTACTCACGAAAAGCCCCGATATCCTAGTCAGCAATAGTTCGTCTGTTCGACACTATACAGAGAAGCCGTCCGCCATCTCATCGGCATCACGGAAGCCGCTCGCAGGCGTCCGGGCATCGAAGTTGCTGAATATCACTCGGAGTAAAACGTTGCCTTCCTGGCAAGGCGGCCTATGAAAACGGAGTACGCCTCCGCGGTGTGGGGCCAGTCGTTCTCGGGACATGCGGCGTCGCTTGCGTCCACGCCGGTGGACCGATTCGCCCTGTCGCAAATCCGGCGGATGGCGGCGGGGGCGTCTGTCAGCTTTCAGCTCTGGGACGGTTTCAGTCTCCCGCCGGTGTCCACTGGCGCCGCATCAGTGGTCGGGACGATCGTATTCAAGAATCGCCCGGCTTTGTTCAGCTGGATCTGGGATCCCGAGCTGAATTTCGGCGAGACCTACATGTTCGGCGCCGTCGAAATTCATGGCGATCTTCCGGCCGTCCTTGCGGAAATCTACGGCGCGCTCGGATGCAAGACCAGGCAGTGGCGCTGGCCGTGGCAAGCGGGCAACGACACCCATGCCGCTCGCGAGAACGTGCACCATCACTACGATCTCGGCAACGCGTTTTACGAACGCTGGCTCGATTCCGAGATGGTTTACACCTGCGCCTACTTCCCGACGCCGACCGCGACACTCGAAGCCGCGCAGGTGGCGAAGATGGATCGCATCTGTCGAAAACTGGCGTTGCGGCCCGGTGAACGAGTACTCGAGGCCGGCTGCGGGTGGGGAGGATTGGCGCGCCACATGGCCCGTCACTACGGTGTCACGGTTCGCGCGCTGAACGTGTCCAGCGAGCAGGTGGCCTACGCACGCGAGCGGGCGCGGGCGGAGCGGCTTGACGATCGTATCGAGTTCGTCGAAGACGACTATCGCGACGTGCGCGGTCAGTACGATGCGTTTGTCTCAGTTGGAATGCTCGAGCACGTGGGGACGGCGCACTATGGCGCGCTCGGGGCAGTGATCGATCGTTCGCTGACGAGTGACGGCCGTGGCCTGTTGCACTTTATCGGCCGCACCCGCCCGAGTTCGCTCAATCGATGGATCCGACACCGCATTTTTCCCGGCGCCTACCCGCCGACGCTGTCGGAAGTCTGTGACGGCGTCCTCGTTCCATCGGATCTGTCGGTGCTCGACGTCGAGAACCTGCGCCTCCACTACGCGACGACACTCGAACACTGGCGCGCGCGGTTCGAGGCAGCCGCCGGTACGGTGGCGACGATGTTCGATGATGCGTTCGTGCGGGCGTGGAGGTTGTACCTCGCGGGATCGCAGGCGGCATTTACCACTGGATCGATGCAGCTGTTTCAGGTGGTCTTCGCACGTGGAGGCTCGAACGCAATCCCCTGGACACGCCTGGACTGAGCACCCGCGAGGAGCATGACCGCCTGCGAAGTGCTGATCGTCGGCGGCGGCCCGGCTGGATCAGCCTGTGCCCGGCGGCTTCGCCAAGCCGGCCTCGACGTCCTCGTCGCCGACGCCTCCCAGTTTCCGCGCGATAAGGTCTGCGCCGGCTGGATTACCCCACAAGTCCTTTCGGCGCTGCGGTGGGACGCGGAGGATTACTCACGCCGTCATACGTTTCAGGCCTTCAGCGGATTCCGCGTCGGACTCATCGGGGCGCGCGACGCGACGTATGTGGGGTACGACGCCCCGGTCAGCTTCGGCATTCGCCGGTGCGAATTCGATCACTATCTTCTCGAGCGCTCCGGTGTGCGGCTCAAGTTGGGGGTGGCGATCACCGACATCCGCCGCGAAGCCGGCGCGTGGGTCGTGAATGATGTGATCCGTACCCGGTTGCTGGTAGGGGCGGGCGGATCGGCGTGCCCCGTGTCGCGACTGCTCAACGGGGTGGGCCGCAGCCGTCCGCGGGTCGTGGCTCAGGAAGCGGAATTCAAACTGACGGCTTCGGAACGCTCGGCGCTCTCCATTGAATCGCACGTACCCGAGCTGTTTTTTTGCCGCGACCTGCAGGGCTACGGCTGGTGCGTTCGCAAAGGCGACTACCTCAACGTCGGCCTGGGACGCCTCGATCCGAGATCACTGCCGGCCGCGACGGAGCAGTTCGCGGCATTTCTGCGTGCCGCGGGCAAGATTCCGACTGATGGTTCGTTGCGGTGGCGCGGTCATTCCTATGTTCTCAACACCGCGCCCCGCGGCCGGACCGTCGATGAAGGCGTCGTGTTAATCGGCGATGCCGCCGGCGTCGCTGATCCGCAGAGCGGCGAAGGGATCCGTCAGGCGATCGAATCAGGCCTGCTAGCCGCGGAGACGATCATCGAGGCCAAGGGTCAGTACACGCGGCGGCGGCTGGAGTCCTACGAGCGTCGTCTCGCGGAGCGGTTCGGCCGATCTTCGACGTCAGGGGTGGTTGCGCGACTGATTCCCGATCGGGTGAAGGCGCTCGCTGCGGGCCGCCTCCTTCAGGTGCCAGCGGTGGTCAGGCGCGTCGTGATCGACGAATGGTTTCTGCACCGACGACAAGCCGCGCTCGTTGTGTGATTCGCTTGGGAACCGACTGTCGCGGAAGCCGTCGCCGAGCGTCGTGAATACCAACTCGACATTCACGCCTGACCGAATACTTCCGCGAGCGCTCGACGAGCCGCGAAGTAGCCGCACATGCCATGCACGCCAACACCGGGCGGTGTGGACGCGGAGCAGAGATACAGACCCTTGACCGGCGTGCCGTAGGTACGCCAGGTCGGCCGCGCGAAAAATTGCCGCAGATCCAGCGCCCCGGCGGCGATGTCGCCGCCGACGAGATTGGCGTTGTGCGCCTCGATGTCGGCTGGTGTCCTCACCGATCGCGCCAGGACGCACTCGCGGAAACCCGGAGCGAAGCGTTCGATCTGTCGCTCAATCCGATCGAGCATGTCCGCGGTGGATGCGGCCGGCACGTGGCAGTAGCCCCACGCCACGTGTTTACCTTCGGGCGCCCGAGTCGGATCGAATACCGTCGGCTGACTCAACAGCACATACGGACGCTCCGGAATCTTGCCCGCGCATGTCGCGGCCTCCGATGCGGCGATCTCAGTCAGCGACCCGCCGAGGTGGATGGTCCCCGCACGTCGGCAGGCCGCTGATGTCCACGGGATCGGCGCCGAGAGCGCCCAGTCCACTTTGAACGCGCCTATGCCATAGCGATATCGTTCGAGCTGCTGCGCGAACCGGCGTGGCAATCGGTGTCCGGCGACGGCCAGGAACGGCCGCGGCGACAGGTCGCAAAGAACCGCTCGCGCCAGCGGAAGTGAATCGAGCGAGGTGACCCGGCAGCCGGTGACGATTTCACCGCCGAGCCGGCGCAAATATGCGGCGAGTGCGTTCGTCACCCGTTGCGCGCCACCGCGGGGTATCGGCCACCCCGCGACGTGACACATGGCGTTGAGCGCCAGGCCCACTCCCGCGGTGAGCGGACGATTGAGGGGCGCCATGCTGTGCGCGGCGATCCCGCCAAACAGGGCTCGCGCGCGCGGCTCGCGAAAAACGCCGTTGGCCAGCCCCTCGGCAGACCGCAGCGCCCGGATGCCAAATCGCGCCAGCGTCAATGGATGACGCGGCGCCGCCGGTGGTCCCAGAACCGCTCGCTCGAGACGCGGCCAGTCGCGCACCACGCCGCCGATCATCCGCCGGTATGCATCAGCGTCTGCCCCAAGCGACTCTGCGGTGGCCTCGACGCTACGCTCTACCGTTGCGGCGCTCCCATCGTCGAATGGATGCCCGAGCATCAACGGCGGCTGGATCCATTCGAGGCCGTAGTCAGCCAGCGGAAGTGTCCGCCAGAACGGCGATGCAACCGCAAAGGGATGAACGGCGGAGCAGACGTCGTGAACGAATCCGGGCAGCGTGAGGGCCGCCGATCGAACCCCACCACCGATGGTATCGTTCGCTTCGAAGACGATGACCTTGCAGCCGGCCCGCGCCAGGGCGATGGCGGCGCTCAGGCCATTTGGCCCGGAGCCGACGATCACGGCATCGATCATGCGACGAGACTAGCAGGAGCGATGCCGCAATACTGGTATTCGCGTTGGCTCTTCGAGCGCGCGCTCGCGGCCATCTATGTGGTTGCGTTCATTGCCGCGGCGCGCCAGTTCGTGCCGCTGCTGGGCGAACACGGACTCGAGCCGGTCGGCCCGTGGATTCGCGCCGTCCCGTTTCGCGCGTCGCCAAGTCTGTTCTACCTCTGGCACTCCGACACGGCATTTCGTGCCGCCGCATGGATCGGCGTGGTCCTTGCCGTCGCCGCGCTCACGTCGTTGCCGCAGCGAAGTGGCGCAGTCGCCGCCGCCATGGTCTGGGCCGCGCTATGGCTGCTGTACTTGTCGTTCGTCAACGTTGGTCAGACGTTCTATGGATTCGGCTGGGAAACGCTGTTGTGCGAAGTTGGTTTCTTTGCGATCTTCGCCGGACCGTCACAATCGATGCCGAACGTGTGGCTCGTCTGGGTCTGGCGCTGGACCTTGTTCCGCCTGATGTTCGGCGCCGGCCTGATCAAATTGCGCGGCGACACGTGCTGGCGCGATTTCACCTGCCTTGACTACTACTTCGAGACCCAGCCGATGCCGAATCCATTGAGCTGGTACTTTCACTGGATGCCGCACAGCGTCCATGTCGCGGGCGTCGCGATCAACCACGCGGTCGAAATCGCTGTTCCATTTGCCTATTTCCTGCCGCAGCCGTTCGCCTCTATAGCCGGCATCGTCACGATTCTGTTTCAACTGGTGCTGATCGTCTCAGGAAACCTGTCGTGGCTGAATTGGCTGACGGTCGTGCTCTGCATACCGTTGATCAGCGACAACTGGCTGCACTGGCTGCCTGTTGACATGCCAGGCGATCTGTCGGCGCTTCCGGCCTTCCACGTGACGATGTACGTGGTTGCGGCGGTCGTGGCGTTGCTCAGTATCGGCCCGGTGATGAACCTGATGTCGAATCGCCAGATGATGAACGCCAGCTTCGAGCCGCTCCATCTGGTGAACACCTACGGCGCGTTCGGAAGCATCACGCGCGAGCGGTACGAGATCGTTCTCGAAGGTACGAATGACCCGGTCGTGAGCGCGGGTACCGCGTGGAAAGAGTACGAGTTCGAAGGAAAGCCAGGCGCCCCGGGCCGAATCCCGCCGCTGGTGGCGCCGTACCATCTGCGCCTCGACTGGCTGATGTGGTTCGAGGCGATGGCGCCTTCGCCACAAAGCCGCTGGTTCTTCGCCTTCATTGCACGCCTACTTCACGGAGACGAGGGCGCACTCGGTCTGCTGCGGACCAATCCGTTCCCTGACGCGCCACCGCGCTATGTACGGGCGTTGTATTACCGGTATCGCTTCACCACACCAGCGGAGCACCACGCCAGCGGGGCGTGGTGGGCGAGGCAATCGGTCGGCGTCTTCTATGGACCGGTGGCGCTAGCTGGAGAGGGAGCCGGGCGTGGTGGCACATGAGTTGCGGTGAGTGGTCGGATGATGACGGTCCAATCCAACGGGCGCCGCGGTCATGCGACTCCGACCGCCCGACTGCGGCACGCTCGTGCGTGACGCAGACCTCGTCCGCGCCGCGCTCATCCCCTTCGTCGTCGTCGGGTCCGTCCTGATTTGGCGGACCGGACGATTCGTTGCGGGCCGCCTCCTGATCCTGATTGGTTCCCTTCACTGCGCTGGTGCAATCGTGGGGCGCGCCGCCCTGGGCCGCATCATCACGACCGGATTCGTCGGCGAGGCGGATTCGGCTCTGGGGCAGGTGAGCCAGAAGGCCGATCAGGAACTGCTGTTCTGGTTTCTCCTCTGGGGGGCCGTGACGGTGATGCTTGGGCAAGCGATCGTCGACTTGCAGCGGCGCGGCGAGTTTCCCCGGCGGGTGATTGGCTACGAGCTGATTGCCGTGAACGTCGTCTGCTGTCTCCTGATGCCGAAGGCCGGATTCTGGTGGGTTCTGATCCCAGGCTGGCTGATCGCACGGCGACACCCGGACGACCCACGGATCGTCTGATGACAGCCAGTCCCCGGTGATGCTGAATCGGGCGCAATCTCGCGACGGGGCAACGATCAACTACCTCTCCGTGGGAGCAGGTCCGTCTGCGATCGTTGTCCCAGGCGTGCTCTCGACGGCAGGCGACTATCTTGGCTTTGCGCGCGCCTTGAGCCACTTTACCGCGCATGTGATCGATCGGCGCGGACGCGGCGGGAGCAGTCCGCAGCCGCCAGACTACAGCGTGAAAAAGGAATGCGAGGACGTGCTGGCGGTCCAGGCGGCGACCGGCGCCTCCTGTCTGATCGGTCACAGTTTCGGGGGCCTGATCGCGCTCGAGGTGCTGTGTACGTCCGCGGTGTTCTCGACGGCGGCGTTGTACGAACCGAGCGTCTCGGTTGATGGCTCCATCGACCTCAGATGGAAACCGCGTTACGAACGCGACCTGGCCGCGGGCCGTCGCCTTGATGCATTCGTCGAGTTCGCCGCCGCGGCCGGACCCGTCGTGGCCCGCAGGATTCCACGATGGCTGCTGAAAGTGATGCTGCCGACGTTCCTCACCCGTCACGAGCGCGAACAGGCGTTGGTTCTTCTCCCGGAAAACCTTCGCGAGCATCAGCAGGTCGTCGCGCACGACAACAGTTATGCCCGTTACGCGAGCGTCACAGCTGCGGTGCTGCTCATGCACGGAAGCCGCAACACGCTGCCGTGGGTGCAACCTGCCATCAGCGCTCTCGATTCAGTCTTGCCGCGTGTCGAGCACGCGAGCTTTCCAACACTCAATCACTTCGGCATCAATCGAGGCGCGCCCGCGCTGGTTGCCGACGCGATATCCGCGTTCGTCGACCGGTCTTCGAGAGGCACAGCTGTGCCGCGACGGCTGAAGTAGCGCTCGACACGCGACGAATCCCGCTGTTCAAGACGCGTCACGGTCGCCCGGCACGAAGAACGGCTCCATCTCCTTGTATTCGAGAATCCTTACCGCCGGAGTTGCCGGACCCTTGCCCTGCGCGAGTGCGAGGAACGCCTGCTCGGACTGGGCGACCATCGCGCGGGCCAGATCGTTCTTGTGAATCGAATGATAGCGAGACGGCATCGCCCAGTGGAACAACGGCATGACCAGACCCAGTGCAGAAGGCGTGTTCGAGTTGCCCAGGATCACGCCGGGCCGATAGAGGCCGAGGAAGTCGAACTCGAGCGCCTCCGCCTTCTTCTCCTTGTCGCCGATGTTGCGCACGTACTTGATCGACGACTGCGAGTCGGCGCCGGCCGCGGTCATCATCGCCAGCACACGAGCGCCGCCTGCTCTGGCCGCCGACGCGAAGGCGGTCGGGTAGGTGACCTCGATCTTGCGCACCTCCTCGTCCGGCATCTTGGCGCTGCCCTTGCCGACGCCGAACGCCGCGAGCGCGACGTCGACGCTCGTGGTGTAAGGCGCGAGTTCCTCCTCCATCCGGTCCATGTTCACGACCACCTGCTGCACCTTGGGGTTCGCGAGATCGGCGACGTTGCGCCGGGTCACGACAACTACCTTCCTGCACAGCGGGCTCTGCACGAGCAGGTGCAGGATGCGCCCGCCCACGTTGCCCGTGGCGCCCAGCAGCATCGCCATGTATTCGAGCTGAGACATCTGTGACCCGCGCCCATCAACCGATTCGAGGTACGTGGCGAAAGGTTAGCACGCCCGACAGCAACTCTTAGACCGAGCGCCGATTGATGCGCGCGATAGTCTCCCGGTCGGCAGGTGGAATCCCGGCCTGTTGGAGGATCCGAAGAATCAGATCGGTCTTCCCCGCGATGTAGCTATCGATGTCTTGCGGAAACCGACGCGCGAGGCGCTCCTTGAGGGCGCCGTACTCGTCTGCGACATCGGGATGTGCGCGAAGATAGTCGCGGATGGTCAGGTGGTTGGCGAGCGCGAGACTGTCCGTCGGACAGAGGTACAGATGGTGGGCCGGCGACGGCCCCGGCGTTATGAACGCTTCACGCCCTTCCACGCCAAGGTTGCCTTGATGCACATACCCAAGGCCGGCAAGGCGTTCGATCGCGATGGGAATCTTGGCGTGTGAAGGAACGACGACACTGATATCAACGATCGGCTTGGCGCTCAACCCAGGCACCGCCGTACTGCCAACGTGTTCAACCGTCGTCGCGAATTCACGAACCACCGACCAGATCGGCAGGCGCAGCTGTTCGAAGATCTCCGGCCAGCGTGGATCGTAGTCAACGACGACGATGCGAGATTTCGATGTTCGGCCCACGCGATGATATACGTTAAACCAAACATGGCTCTCGACGACCCAGTTGGTGTCGCGCGAGCGCGCCGTCCTGCGATCAGACGGCGCGCGCACCTCGCGGATCGAGTGCCCCGGAGGAGGAGGGTATCAAGTCACCGATTGTCGTGCCACGGCCTAAGTAGCAGAGCGCTTCGACCCGCGGGGCCACGTCAAGTTCTGAAAGGCCGAAAGAATCGGCCTCGGAGTTCAAGGGGGATACGCCGATATGAGCATCACCACATGTCCCATCGCCACTATCGATGCGCCCATCGAACGCGTCTGGAGATTTCTAGCCGAGCCTGCCAACTATGATTTATGGTGGGATGCAAAGACACGTTCAATTGTCCCTGAAGGTCGCGCACAAGCGGGACAGAGAGTCCATGCCAAAGCGGGCGGATTCAATATCCTTCTTACGGTCGATGCTGTGGATGAATCGAAACATAAAATTGATTTCACAACGAAATTTCCCTTTGGCATCACGGGGTTCAATCATCTCACCTGCCTGGCACTTCCCAATTCCACAACGCAAGTTTCGTTTGGCTGAGACTTTGCCTTCTCACCTGTATGGTGGGGTTGGATATGGGAACACTTCGGATCAAAGCAGCTGCATGACAGCGTCGCCGATTCGCTCGCGCGTTTGAAGCGCGCCGCGGAAAGAACTTAAGCAGCGGGACCAATGCGTGGCCAGCCCGGCCCGTTCTCCTTGATTAGCCACCTGTGGCCGTCAGACTTCCATGACCGCCAGCCCGATCTTCCAGGACACGCGCACGGCGCTGCCAACCTGGTTCCGGGCCATCGAGTAGTAGTCCAAGGGCCGGACACTACGTGTGCTTGCGTCGAAACCCGAGCGGTCACAACGACGTCGCTTGCTCCATCAGGACCACCGCGCGGGACGAGCACTTCTCCCACGACAAGTGCTCCTCGACGTACTGACGGCCGGCCGCAGCGAGCGCCGCTGCGTGCTCGGGCCGCGCAAACAGATCCAAACATGCCGCCGCAAAGGAGTCGGCCGTGTCCGCGATCCGGACATGCCGCTCGTTCACGAGTCCCAGACCTTCGGCCCCCGCCGAGGTCGATACAAGCGGACGCTGGAAAGCTAACGCCTCAACCGACTTGATGCGGGTGCCGCCACCAAGTCTCATAGGCACGATTACAACCCGCGCCTGCTCGTAGAGCGGACCGACAGCCTCCGGGTCCGAGACGATGCTGCATCCATCGACGGCCGAGAGTCGAGCCGTCAGCGTGTGTGCGGAACGTCCAGCCACACAAAGCGTCGTGGACGGTCGTTGCGCCCGGATTTTCGGAAAGATACTGTCGACGAACCACTCGACCGCGTCCACATTCGGCCAGTAGCCCATTGAGCCAAGGAAGAGCAGGTCCACGGTCGGAGCCGCGTTAAGACGCGGTCGAGGAGGTACCACCGTGCCGTTTGGCGTCACGTGCGCGCGAGAGGGATGTGCAAAAAGGCGACGATCCTCGTCTTTACAAACGAAGACCGCCGGATAACGAAACGTAAGGCTCCACTCGTAAACGCGGATCTTTGCCAGTTCGGCCTGATCAATCGGTTGGGACTTATATCGACCCAGGCTGCGGAGGTGCCGCCCGAAGGACTGGGACTCAACGTCGTCAACGTCCACGATCGTGGCTCTGATTCCGGCCGCACGCGCCGCGCTCGCCAAATATGCTCGCTCGACCCACACGCAGTCGAACGGCCCGTGCGCCTGGAGCGATCGAATCTGGGCGATCAGGTCTGGACCGCACCACTCCTGAATATACGCCGGCCGAAAAGAACGGAAGAGGTCCACCAGGCGGGTCATCGGGTCGAGGCCTACGCGGCTGTGACCCACTCGCCGGCGATGAACCGTCAGGCATATGGCGCGCTCACACGGCTCTCTCAGACCAAGCGCGTCCTGTTCCTCCGAACCGGACGAGACGAAGGCGAGGACAACCGCATGACCGCTGGAAAGCGCTGTCAAGTGATGGTGAAGGCGTTGCGCGCCTCCATTCGCGGCGGCGTTGGGCGGTTGAGAGCACAGGAAGAGGACCCGCATCAGGGTCAGGCTAGCGTATTCGACACACCATTGCCACACAGAGGCAGAGACGTCGGGCACTCAGCCCGCGTCTCGAGGCCCGCACGTCTGGCCTCAGACGCCACCGATCGAGCACTTCCTTCATCGTCACGGTAAGAACGACACAGTCCAATCGGATCCGAGTGTGAACATCCTGCGTCCGCGGGCCGATCGTGGTTTATTTTCGCGTTTGCGACTCTCAGTGCAGCTCGTGTCTGAGGAACGACTCTTGCTGAGGCTCGACTCGAGCCAAATCTCTCACGCTTAAAAATGTCCCGCGCGTGCCGATCGCCTCTGGAGGCATTGTGTTAATGCATTGGTCTGGAATTCATTATTCGCGCAGGCTGTGTGCGCTCGTGGCGTTCATCGTTGTGATGCTCGGCGCTGCGGAAATACAGGCGGCGACTGTGACCCTCTCCTGGAATCCCAATCCAGAACCCGACATCGCGGGTTACCTCATTTCCTACGGGACGAGTTCCGGAAATTACACGACCAGTGTGGACGTGGGCGACGTGACGACCTGGACTGTATCGCTCACGGCGGGCTTCCATTATTTCTTTGCAGCTCAGGCGTACGACACTGCCGGTCTGCGCAGCCCGATGTCGACCGAAGCCTCTATCGACCTGAGCCAAACGTCGGCTCCGAGCATCACGAGCCTTTCGCCGTCGTCGGGAAGCGTCGGCACGGCGGTGACGATCAGCGGCGCGAATTTCGGCGCCTCTCAGGGAACGAGCACAGTCAGCGTCAACGGAACTGCGGCAACGCCGACGAGCTGGAGTGCCAGCGCGATTGCCGTGCTTATCCCAAACGGCACAACCACTGGACCAATTGTGGTGACCGTGAACAACGTCGCCAGCAACGGCGCGACGTTTACGGTGGTCACGTCAAACCTGCCTGCGCCCTGGCTGTCGCAAGACGTCGGGAGTCCGAGCGTCGCTGGGCAGGCCACGTACTCGTCCGGGACGTTCACGGTCCTGGGTGCCGGTTCGGATATCTGGGGCTCCACTGATCAGTTTCGCTTCGTCTATCAGCCGCTGACCGGTGACGGCGAGATTGTGGCGCGGGTGGCCAGTGTCGAGAACAAAGACGCCTGGTCGAAAGCGGCCGTCATGATTCGGGGCGATCTCACGGCCAATGCGGCGTACGCGATGGCGGCGGTGACGTCTCTGAACGGGACGATCTTCCAGTCGCGCAGCAGTGCGGGAGGCGCCAGCACCTTTACGACGGGAACGACTGCCGGTGCGCCGCAATGGATTCGGGTCGTGCGCAGCGGCAACACGCTCAGCGGCTACTATTCGGCGGACGGATTGACGTGGGCCGCCCTCGGCACGAGCACCGTCACGATCGGCTCCACGGTCTATGTCGGTCTGGCCGTCACCAGCCACAATCCCGCCGCCGCTGCGACGGCCACATTTGCGAACGTCGCCGTGACCACTTCGTCGTGGCTGTCGCAAGATATCGGTAACCCGAGCGTTGCGGGGCAGGCCACGTACTCGTCCGGGACGTTCACGGTCCTGGGTGCCGGTTCGGATATCTGGGGCTCCACTGATCAGTTTCGCTTCGTCTATCAGCCGCTGACCGGTGACGGCGAGATTGTGGCGCGGGTGGCCAGTGTCGAGAACAAAGACGCCTGGTCGAAAGCGGCCGTCATGATTCGGGGCGATCTCACGGCCAATGCGGCGTACGCGATGGCGGCGGTGACGTCTCTGAACGGGACGATCTTCCAGTCGCGCAGCAGTGCGGGAGGCGCCAGCACCTTTACGACGGGAACGACTGCCGGTGCGCCGCAATGGATTCGGGTCGTGCGCAGCGGCAACACGCTCAGCGGCTACTATTCGGCGGACGGATTGACGTGGGCCGCCCTCGGCACGAGCACCGTCACGATCGGCTCCACGGTCTATGTCGGTCTGGCCGTGACCAGCCACAATCCCGCCGTGGCTGCGACCGCCACATTCACGAACGTCGCCGTGACAGGTTCGCCGTGGCTGTCGCAAGATATCGGTAACCCGAGCGTTGCGGGGCAGTCCACGTACTCGGCTGGGACATTCACGGTGCTCGGCGCCGGTTCGGACATCTGGGGGGTCACCGATCAGTTTCAGTTCGTCTATCAGCCGCTGACCGGCGACGGCGAGATTGTGGCGCGGGTGGCCAGCGTCGAGAACGAAAACGCCTGGTCGAAAGCGGCCGTGATGATGCGGGGTGATCTCACAGCCAATGCGGCGTACGCGATGGCGGCGGTGACGTCTCTGAACGGGACGATCTTCCAGTCGCGTAGCAATGCCGGCGGCGCCAGCACCTTTACGACGGGAACGACTGCCGGTGCGCCGCAATGGATTCGGGTCGTGCGCAGCGGCAACACGCTCGCCGGCTACTATTCGGCGGACGGATTGACGTGGGCCGCCCTCGGCACGAGCACCGTTACGATCGGGTCCACGGTCTATGTCGGCCTGGCCGTCACCAGCCACAATCCCGCCGCCACTGCGACCGTCATGTTTACGAACATCACCGTGTCACCGTGACGAGGGGCTCAACAACAAACTGAGTGGCTGACATCGGCCAATTCGCCGACAGACATTGTCTGCAGTCGCTCAGCGACCGGGCTGGGCCTGGAGTGTCACCGTTATCTTTGTGACCTCCTCAGCCGGCACGTTCACCCCGGCTGTCCAACGCTGGTATCCGTCGTGGTCGATCCAAATCGCATGCGACCCCGCTCGCAACCCCCGCAGGACGAGCGGCGTTTCTCCAACGCGTTCGCGATCGATGTGCACCTCCGCCTTGTCGGGAGTCGAACGTATCGACAGAGCCCCGACAAAGGTGGTCACTCTTTGCGACGCCGGCCTCTCGGAATCAACAGACGCCGCCTGTCGATTACTCGCGGGACGATGCACCGTCGTGTGCGGAGTCCAACGAACCGGCAGGCGCGGTCGTCGCCGAAGTGACGCTTGGCAGAGCGAGTAGGGCAGTCGCTGGAACGGATGCCTTGATGACCGGTGGGGCGACCGGTAGGGCGATTGCCTGGGCGGTCTTCCTGGTGGAAGATTGCAGTACGAACGCGCTCATGAGCATTAGAACGATGGAAACCGCCGCCACCCCGACGTATTTCATCGGTCCGACGGTTTTCGGTACACGAAACACTGCCAGCGCTTTGGCCACTTGCATACGCGGCGAGCTGCGCCTCACGTTCGCCATCAGCGCTGTTCGTCCTCGTCGGACGAGTCCCGCGACGTGTCTGATTGTCAATGAGCGTCGGGCGGGTGTATCCGCGCTGGACGCTCGTATCGCGTCTGCAGCCTGGCCGGCGGTGAGCCGGTCGACTGGCTCCGATGCTGATTGCGGTGCCGATTCCGTGCGAGCGTGGACCGATTGCAAACGCGCTATCTCGCGTCCGAGCTCTACACCGCGTTGTTGTGCCTGCTCGAGTTGCGCCGTCGTCTCGACCGCGAGCTGTTCGACCCGACTCAGTTGACGGTTGACGGTATCGGTGTTGGCTCGCGTCTCCCGGGTCAAGGCATTCAGCGCGTCAAACAGTTTCTCTATCTCTCGACGCACATCGTCGAAGTCAGCGAGTGGCTGCAGCCGCGACTCGATCGCCACAAGGCGCTGCTCCACGGTCGATCCGAACTCGAGCGCGGCCCGCGCGGTTTCCTGCACGCTACTGAGTTCCGCCTCAGTCCGGGCGACGAGTGCGCTCAGCGAGTCCATCTCACTCCTCAGTGCGCTGGCCGCCGCCACAGAGTCTTTGATACCTTGGGTTTCTTCAGGCTCCTCGCGCAGGGCTTCCAAGTCAATCCGCTCGACTGTTGAATCCTCCCAGCCGGCTTGGGACGCGAGAATGCGTTTCTCGTCCGTGGTGTCGCCGGGGACGTGATCCCCACGGTCGGCGAACTGCACAAGGGTGGAGTCGGACTCCGTGCGGAAGTACAAAAGCGGGTCGTTCATCGACTACATTCACCCGGCTGCACGCCCGACTTCGTAGGCGAGTCGATCCACTGACGGAGGGCGATCAGCGCGAGAGCGCCGGCCACTGACACGAGCGCCGTTCCGATCCAGAGCATCAGCACTCTCCGCGAAACAGAGCCACCCGTCTACGACGAACCGGCAGCGGAGCGCTATTCAGCCGACCGGGAGCCCAGCAGGCGCCGAATCGGGAGCATAGAAGAACCTCGGCGACGCGGGCAATACAGTGAACTCTGTATATGTCCTCCGGCGGACCGGCATCGGCTGAGGCTCGCGGATTGAACTGGATAATGCACGCACCGAGTTATCGATGGGCTGGCAATAGGTTTGCACAAAGTAAACTTCGGGTGTCATTCGTGCCAACGGACCCAGGACAAGCTGATTCCAACGTGCCGCCGCATCGGCGAGTGGCTTCTGATACCAGACGCGGCTTTCGTGAGCGGATTCACTGATCGACGTTCGAGCGTCCGCTCGGAAGTTGTCGGCCGCTTGCGAGGCGCTCTCGAGATAGCGCAGCCTGCCCGCGTGGTCAACATCAGCCCGGTCGGCGCACTCATCGAAACTTCGGTGCCGGCGGCCATCGGCTCGAATCGGCCCCTGCGATTGACGGTGGAGGGCCAGTCAGTGCGAGTCGAAACGCTCGTACGGTCTCTGACCCAGATCAGCGAAGAACCCCGGGCGCTTTACGCGATCGGTGTCGAGTTCGTGTCCCCCTCAGAGAGTCTGACTGCCCTGATCGGCAGCTTGATCGCCGAAGCCCAAATCGACTGACCACGCGGATTCGAATTCTGGTTTTCCCGGATTTCCGTCCGACAACCTCGGGCTTCCAGACGGTAGTCTGCCTGACGACAACCATTGCCCGAGTCTCCGAGCTCACAACTTTCTCTACAGTAAGTCTTAGTTGGGCAGACAAATGGCTACCCGCCGGTGGCGACTTTGTTGCAGTGCAGAGAGTGTTCGCGCCAAGCGCGACAACACTTATGCGTTGTCTTGCCACTTATGCGTAGTCTGCCAGCTCATGTTGCCCAACGAGACTAACGTGGAGGAACGTCGACGAGCAGTGAGAACGCCACTCCAGGGGCAAGCGGCGATGTGGTCGATCACCGTCGATTTGCAGGTGCTTGATATCAGCGTCGCGGGCGTACTGCTGCGCACAACGCAGCCGGTCGACGCCGGCACGCGTGGTCGCCTGCGCCTGAACCTCGGGGGCGAGCCGCTCACGGCAGACATCGAAGTGCGTCGTGTATTTCCATTCGTGGAGCTGGGGCGCGAAAGCGGCTACGGCGTCGGGGCGAGGTTCGTGGCAATCGCACCGGCACACCGTCAACTTCTTGAACGACTGGGGCCTACATAACGGTATGAGAGACACCGTCGAAGCGGGAGCTCAACTTGGCAGGTTCGCGCCGCGAGCAAAGGCTGAGGTGCAATTGATCGGGCAGAGTGCCACGATGCTTGCGCTCCAGCGTGAGATCGACCGCGTGGCTCGGTCCGACGCGAAAGTGCTGATTACGGGGGAGAGCGGGGTGGGCAAGGAAGTCGTCGCCCGCACCATCCATCTTCGCGGTTCCCGCGCATCGGAGGTGTTCGCGCCCGTCAATTGCGCGGGAATCCCCGAGACGCTCCTCGAATCCGAGCTCTTCGGCCACGTCAAAGGGAGCTTCACCGGCGCCTATCGCGACAAGCCCGGCAAGCTCGAGTCCGCCCACATGGGGACGGCCTTTCTTGACGAAATCGGCGAGATGCCGCTGCGCATGCAGGGGTTGCTTCTGCGCTTCCTCGAAACGGGGGAGTTCCAGAAGGTTGGCGCCGACGGCGCCGGAGACCGTATCAATGTGCGGGTGATGGCGGCTACCAACCGCAACCTCGGCGAGATGATCGGGCAGGGCATCTTCCGCAAGGACCTGTTCTACCGGCTGAACGTCATCCACCTGAACGTGCCGCCGCTTCGCGAGCGGCCGGACGACATTCCGGCCCTCGTCAACCATTTCCGTTCGCAGTTCATCGCGACCAACCGGTTACCGATCGCGTACGTGTCGCCGGCCGCGATGAAGGCGTTCACGAGTTACTCGTGGCCGGGAAACGTTCGCGAGCTCGAGAACGTGATCGAGCGGGTGCTGGTGACGGCGCCGGGCAGCCTCATCGATGTCGAGCATCTGCCTTGGGAGATCACCTCGCAGGATCCCATCATGCTGAGGCCGAAGCGTGAGCGACGCCGAACGGTGACCGACAATTTGTACAAACGAATGATCGAGCAACACGAGTCGTTCTGGACCACGGTGTACCCGCGCTTCATCGAGCGCGAGATTACCCGCGACAACGTGCGGGAGGTCGTCCGCCGTGGCCTCGAAGAGGCTCACGGCAACTACAAGATCGTGTCGCGGCTCTTCAACATGGAATCGCGCGATTACAAGCGGTTCCTCAACTTCCTAAGAAAGCATGACTGCCAAATTCCGTTCAAGGAATATCGCTGACCTGGTGCTGGCGCTCGCGCTGGCCCCAGGTCTCGTTTCGACAGGCGCGGCCGCGCAGCAGCCGCCGGCCGCCGCCACCAGGCCCGATGCGGTGCCGCCACCGCGAGGGGCGGAGTCTCCGGCGGATGCTCCCGCCGACTACATCATCGGTCCGGAGGACGTGCTGTCGATCGTCTACTGGCGAGACAAGGATATGACCGGCGATGTTGCGGTCAGGTCCGACGGCAAGATCTCGCTGCCGCTTCTCAACGACGTGCAGGCGGCCGGCCTGACACCGACGCAACTGCGCGATTGGCTGGTCGAGGCCTCCAAGGAGTACTTCGAAGATCCGGCGGTCTCGGTCGGGGTGAAGCAGATGAACAGCCGGAAGGTGTTCATCACGGGCGAAGTGCATAAGCCCGGCCCTTATCCGCTGGTGGGTCCGACTACGGTGCTCGAGCTCATTTCGCTTGCGGGCGGTCTGAAAGACTACGCCGACAGAAAGAACATCCTGATCGTAAGGACTGAGAACGGACGTAAATTGAGTTATCTCTTCAACTACAAGGATGTCGTCTCGCGCAAGAACCTCGAGCAGAATATCGAGCTCAAACCTCACGATACGGTCATCGTTCCGTGAAGGGAGCCGCCGAACCTGCGGTGGGCGCACGAGTACTCGTGGCGTGGTTTCTGTGCACACTGGTCGCATGGCTGGGCGCCGCGGCGCCGGCACTGGCACAGCGCGCGAACGGACCGTACGCGGGCGCATTTGGCGCGCAGCCTGACGAGGAGCGGATCCAGGGCCTCGATCTGAGCGGCGCGTTCCTGGGCGCCTACGATCACGACGTGTATCCGATGGTGCCGTCCGCGGCGGCTCTCGATCCTCGGCTGAAGGAGAGCGGCCCGTCTGCCGGCGTCGCCGGAACGCTCGCGTACGACCGCGACGGCGAGCGCACGCAGTTCACGGCGAGTGGGTCCGCGACGGCGCGGGGGTACGCCTCCAGTCCTGACCTGTCGGCTGTGGCATATCAGGCGGCCTCGTCAGTGAACACATCTGTAACGTCCCGACTGGTGATGAATGCCAGGGCGGCCATCCAGTACTCACCGTTCTTCGACTTTGCGCCGTTCCTCCCGCCCGGCAGCAGCTCCGTGGGACCGATCGGGCCCGGCTTCGCGCAGGCCACGGTCGCCGAGCCCAACATCGGGCTGGACGGGGCATTTGGTCTGATGGACAACCTGACAAAGCAGACCAGCGTGTTTGCGACGCTCGAAGGCCGCGACTGGCGAGTGCCGGACGCGCCAGAAAACAACCTGCGGACGTGGCGCGGTACCGCCGGCGTCAGGCATCGCCTGACCCAGGCCCTTGGACTGCACTTTCAGTATTCCCGCGACCAGAACCAATACGCGTTCGCCACCGCAACGCCCTTCCTGAACCAGTCGATCGACGCGGGAGTGGACTACGGCGACACGCTGACGTTTTCGCGCCGCACGGCGCTCTCGTTTACGACCTCGACTTCCGCCACGCGTTACCTGGACGAGACGCACTACCGCGTGAACGGCTCGGCGCGGCTCACCCGGGGATTCGGGCGCACCTGGAGCTCCTGGGTCGGCTACAACCGCGACACGGAGTTCCGAATGGGATTCGCGGCGCCGCTGCTGAGCGATTCGATTGATGCCGGCGTGGGGGGGCAACTCTCGTGGCGACTCAGATGGTCAACGGACATCGGGTACACGAAGGGGACCATCGGATTTGGTTCGGATCGTTTCCACACCTACAGCGCCACTTCGCGGTTGGATTTCGCGCTCAATCGCTCGCTCGCGCTATTCGGCCAGTACGGCCGGTTTAACTACGCGATACCGCCCGGTTCGAGCACGCTGGATCTCGTGCCGCGCTTCTCACGCGACAGCGTCGTGTTCGGACTGAGTGCGTACCTGCCGCTCATCCACGACGTGCGCGCTCCGAGGGAGCCCTGACGCCATGATTCCAGGCAAACAATACACGCCGGAAATAGTGCTGGAGATCGTATGGCGGCACAAATGGCGGATCATCCTGCCGTTCCTCGTCATCGCGACGGTGGCCTCCCTCATCACGTACCGTCTGCCCAACCTCTACCGGTCGGACACGTTGATTCTGGTGGTGCCGCAGCGCGTGCCCGAAAGCTACGTCCGTTCTACCGTGACCACGCGGATTGAGGATCGGCTCCAGGCGATCAGCCAGCAGATTCTCAGCCGGACCCGGCTGGAGCGCATCATCCAGGACTTCAACCTCTACGCCGATCGTCGCAAGACCGACCTCATGGAGGACGTCGTCGATCGGATGCGAAAAGACATCGACCTGGAGGTGGTGAAGGGCGACGCCTTCCGCATCAGCTACACCGCCAGCGAGCCCCGCACCGCGATGCGCGTCACGGAACGGCTCGCGTCGTTCTTCATCGACGAAAGCCTGCGCGACCGCGAGGCGCTGGCCGAGGGGACGAACCAGTTCCTCGAGTCGCAGCTCGAGGAAGCCCGTCGCAAACTGATCGAGAACGAGAAGCGGCTCGAGGAGTACAGGCGCAAGAACGACGGGCAGCTGCCGACGCAGACCGACGCGAACATGCAGGGGGTCCACAACTCCGAAATGCAGCTGCAGGCGCTGCTGGACTCGTTGAATCGGGATCGCGATCGGCGGCAGGTGCTCGAGCGTCTGGTCGCCGATAGCTCGACACCCGACTCGTCGGACACCATTGAGCCTCCGGCCGGTAACTCCCGAGGACCCGGCGACCGCGTCGGCCACCGAACAACTCCGTATCGCCCAGCTGAACCTGCAGGCGATGCTCGGCCGGCTGACGCCCAAGCACCCCGAGGTCCTGCGGATGAAGCGCGCGATTGCCGAGCTGCAGCGGCGGGTGGATACGGAGAGTGGGGAGCGACCGGTGTCGGCTGATCCGCCCGCGAGCGCCGCGGAGAAGGCGCGTCGTGCTCGTCTGGACGAGTCGAAGGCAGAGATGGCCAATCTCGACCACGACATCGCCTCGAAAACCGCCGAAGAAAAGCGCCTCCGCGTCGTGCTGGCCGAATATCAGCGGCGGCTCGAGGCGGCGCCGACCAGGGAATCGGAGCTCACAGAACTGACGCGCGACTACAGCACGATCCAGGCGTCCTATCAAAGCCTCCTCGCGAAGAAGCAGGAGTCGCAGATCGCCGCCAACCTCGAGCGACGACAGATCGGCGAGCAGTTCAAGGTTCTCGACCCGGCTCGGTTGCCCGAAAAACCGTCGAGCCCGGATCGGCCCAGGCTGTATCTGCTCGGTCTGGTCATCGCTCTGGCGGCTGGCGTCGCGTGGGCGGCTGCCGCCGAATACTTCGACCGCAGCTTGCGGTCCGAGGAGGACGTGCGGCTGGCGCTGAACATTCCCGTGCTCGCGACGTTCCCGAACATACGGCCGTCATCGCGCGCGAAACGGCGCCATGTCGCCGGTCCGCTCAGGGCGGCCAGCGTGCTGCTCACCGGCGCCGCCACCGTGGCGTGGAGACTGTTGAGATAACGATGTACGAGCAGTATTACGGCCTGCGAGAGCGGCCGTTCGACCTGTCGCCGGATCCGCGCTTTCTTTTCCTTTCCGCTGGTCATCGCGAGGCCCTCACGCACCTGCGCTACGGGCTCACCGGCCGCCCCGGCATTACGGTGCTGTTCGGAGAAGCGGGCACCGGCAAGACGACGCTCGTGAGGGCGGCACTGCAGGCAGCCGGCGGGCACAACGCCATGATTGTGCATTTGTCCAATCCCACGCTCACGCGGCTGGAGTTCTATGAGTACATCGCATCGGGCTTCGCGTTCGGACCTGACGCGACAACGTCCAAGAGTGCGTTCCTTCGCGAACTGGAACGAACGCTCGCTTCGGAGGCGGCTGCCGGCGGCGTTCTGGCGCTGGTCGTCGACGAGGCGCAAAGCCTGCCGCACGAGCTGATCGAAGAAGTCCGGCTGTTGACCAACACCGAGTCGAACGGCCGGTCGGTGGCCGTCGTGCTCGTCGGTCAACCTGAGCTGGCCGGCCGACTCAATGAACCCCAACTGCGGCAGTTGAAGCAGCGCGTCGCCCTCCGGTGCGAGCTGGCGCCGCTCGGTCTGCGCGATACGGCCGCTTACATCGCGGCGCGCGTTCGCGTGGCCGGTGGGAATGCGGACGCACTCTTTACTCGCGAGGCCGTCACCGCGATTCACGAACACTCGCGCGGCATTCCCAGGGTGACCAGCGTCATCTGTGACAATGCGCTCGTCTGCGGTCTCGCCGCCGACACGAAGCCGGTGAACCGCGATCTGGTTCTCGATGTCTGCCGCGACTTCTCGATCGGTCAGCCGGAGTCATCGGCGGACGTCGGCCGCGTGGCGGCCCCGCCGGCGGCGGCAGCCGATTCGCGGCCGCTCTTCAGCGGCGTAAGCCGGCCGCGCCGGTTCTCTTTCTTCTGAGGACGCGTTAAATGCCCCGACTGACCGATGCCCTCGAGCGTGCCCGCCTGGTGTCACCTGCCGACCATCCCGTGGCCGCGCCGTCTGTGAAGAGTTCCGACGAGGTGCTTCAGACCTGGTCGTTGGACACCCCGGACGGGCGTGCCGCGCCGCCGCCCGCTGGGGCGACGACGTCGGAACCGATCGCGACCTGCCGGTTTCCGGAGCACCTGATGGGCAAGATGGTGCTGGGCGATCAGGCCGACACCGGACTGGTGGAGCAGATGCGGCGGGTCGCGGCGGTGCTGCACCACGCGCAGGCGCAGCGCGGCGTCCGCAGCGTGATGGTCGGCAGCGCCGTGGCGGCTGAAGGAAAGACACTGACCGCGACGAATCTGGCGTTGACGCTGAGTCACTCCTTCGATCGACGCGTACTGTTGCTGGACGCCGACCTGCGTCGTCCCAGCGTGCACGAGATGTTCGGCCTGCCCAACGATCGTGGCCTGGTCGATAACCTCCGATCTCCGCACGGCGGTCGCCTGCCGGTTCACGCCGTGTCGCGCAACCTCTGGGTCTTGACGGCGGGCAAGCCGACATCCGACCCGATGAGCATCCTCGTGTCCGACATGATGAAGCAGCTGCTGGCGGATGCGATGGAGCAGTTCGACTGGGTGATCGTCGACACGCCGCCGGTCGCGATGATCCCGGACGCCAATCTGCTGGCCGCCATGATCGACAAGGCGTTGATCGTGATCAACGCGTGCACGACCCCGTACCCGCTCGTGAAGCGGGCAGCGGCCGCGATCGGCGCAGAGAGGATTCTGGGCGTTATTCTGAATCGCGACGAGCGCGGTGTGCTCGGGCACGAGTACGGTCACTACTACGGCGATTACGGTCGCACGCCGCGAACAGTGCCGGCGCCCAAGAGGCGGTTTGGGCGGCGCTCCGGCAGTTGATGGTACGTGATTCATGGTGACACGTACATGGCGCACGGTGGTGTTGCTGGCAGGGGAGACGGCCGTGTTGGTGTTCGCCGTCGCGCTCGGCAGCTACCTGCGCCTGCAGGATGACGGCTGGACGTCCCAGGTCGATCTGGCCGGCGTTCTTCGTGTCCTGTTGATCGTCGTCGTCTGCCAGGCCTGTCTGCACTACGCTGATTTGTACGACCTGCGGACGATCGTCGACACGCGCGATCTCCTGGTTCGGCTGCTTCAGGCTCTCGGCGTAACGTCGTTGATCCTCGCCGCCATCTATTACTGGCTGCCTGACTGGGTAATCGGCCGCGGCGTGTTTTTGTACGCCGCGATGCTCATCATCTCGCTGATCCTGGCCTGGCGGCTCTTCTTCACCTGGTTGACGAATTACGCCGCGCCGCGCGAGCGGTTGTTGCTTGTCGGCACCAACCCTGCCAGCGTTGCACTGGCGCGCGAGCTGTTCGAACGGCGGCAGGAGTTAGGAGTCGAAATCGTCGGGTTCGTGGATCCCGATCCGTTACGGGTCGGCGCTCCTGTGATCAACCCCGGCGTCATCGGTACGATCGAGGATATCCCGTCACTCGTTCAGCGACTCAACGTGGACCGCGTCGTGGTGAGCCTGAACGAAGCGCGAGGCCGGTTGCCGATGGATCGCCTGCTCGACATCCGTCTGCAGAACGGGGTCAACTTCGATCATCTGGCGTCGGTCTACGAGGAATACACCGGCAAGATCGCCGTTGAGAATCTCCGCCCGAGCTGGTTCATCTTTGCCGACGGCTTCCGCAAGACGCGCGTGTCCGTGGCCGTCAAACGAGCGTTCGACGTGGTGCTGTCGCTGACCGCACTGGTGGTCGGCCTGCCGGTGATGGCGGTCGTCGCACTACTCGTGAAGATGACGTCGGTCGGACCGGCGCTCTACCATCAGGAGCGCGTGGGTCTCAATGGCCGCGTGTTCCCGGTGTACAAGTTTCGCTCGATGCGGCTGGACGCCGAGGCGGCGAGCGGACCGGTGTGGAGCACGAAGCACGACGTGCGCGTGACGCCAATCGGCCGCTTTCTGCGGCGCGCGCGCCTCGACGAACTCCCGCAGTTGTGGAACGTTCTGAGGGGCGACATGAGCTTCGTCGGCCCGCGGCCCGAGCGTCCGATGTTCGTCGACGAGCTCACCGCCAAGATTCCGTTCTACGGCCAGCGTCACGTCCTGAAGCCGGGGCTCACCGGCTGGGCTCAGGTCCGCTACACGTACGGCGCCAGCGTCGAGGATGCAATCGAGAAACTGCAGTACCGACCTGTACTACATCAAGAACCTGTCGTTTGCGCTCGACCTCGTCATCGTGCTCGAGACCATCAAAACCGTCCTGCTGCGGCGCGGGGCGCAATGACCGTGCGCGTACCGGCAGCCGGCCAGATCGTCAATGCCATGAGCGTGGACGTCGAAGACTATTTTCAGGTCTCCGCGTTCGACCGCGTCGTGTCGCGCGCCGGCTGGGACGGTTTCGAGAGCCGGGTCGTGTCGAACACGCAGCGGGTACTGGATCTGTTCGACCGGGCGGGCGTCTGCTCGACCTTCTTCGTCCTCGGCTGGGTCGCCGAGCGATTTCCGGCGCTGATTCGGGAAATCGCGGCGGCTGGCCACGAGGTCGCGTCGCATGGGTATCACCACCAGTTGATCTATACGCTGACGCCGGCGCAATTCCGGGAAGACCTTCGCGCCTCGAAATCAGTGCTGGAACAGGCGACCGGCGTTCCCGTGCTCGGGTACCGGGCGCCCAGCTACTCCATCACCGAATCTAGTCTGTGGGCGCTCGACGTCCTGGTTGAGGAAGGCTACGCGTACGACGCGAGTATTTTCCCGATTCATCACGATCGCTATGGGATTCCCAACGCTGAGCGCCATGCGCACGTCCTTCGCCGGCCATCCGGCCCGCTGGTCGAGGCGCCCGCGTCCACGATGCGGGTAGGGGGCGTGAACCTGCCGATTGCGGGTGGGGGCTACTTCCGGCTGCTGCCGTACGCGTGGACGCGCTGGGGGATTGGCCGGGTGAATCGACTGGAACGCAAGCCGGTCGTGTTTTACTTTCATCCGTGGGAGATCGATCCGGGCCAGCCCCGATTCGCCGTGGGTATGACCAGCCGGATCCGGCACTACACGGGCCTCGAGCGGACGTCCGATCGGCTGCGGCGGCTGCTCAGTGAGTTCCGATTCGCGTCGCTCGCGCTTGTCCTGAACATCCACGCGCCCGAAGCGTCGGCGCGGACGGCTTGAGATGAGCGTCGTCGATTCAGCCGTCTACAGCCATCCGGCCGCGAACCCCTCCCTCGCACCGAAGACCCTCAGCGTCGCCATCGCGGAGGATCGCGACGCACCCGAGTGGGATCGCTATGTGACAGCGCACCCTGACGCGAGCGGGTACCACGTCTGGGCGTGGCGCGGCGTGTTCGCGCGGGCCTTCGGTCACGAATCAATCTACCTGGCGGCCCGCGATGGCGCCGGCATCGTCGGCGTCCTGCCACTGGTGTTCATCGACAGCTTCGTGTTCGGCCGCTCGCTGACGTCGTTGCCGTTCCTGAACTATGGGGGCATCGCTGTCGATTCGTCGTCCGCGGCCGACGCACTGCTGGCTGCTGCGACCGAAGTCGCCCGCGAGCACCGCTGCAGTCACGTCGAGCTGCGGCATATCGCACGCCGGTTTCCCGCGCTCCCCTGCAAGGAGCACAAGGTCGCGATGCACCTGCGGCTCGAAACGGGGATGTGGGATCGGCTCGATCGCAAAGTCCGCAATCAGATTCGGAAGGCGCAGAAGTCAGAGTTGACGAGCGAGCATGGCGGCGTCGAGCTGCTGGCCGATTTCTACCGCGTGTTCGCACGAAACATGCGCGACCTTGGCACGCCGGTCTACGGACGTCGGTTCTTCGAGGAGGTCTTGCGGTCCTTCCCCGAGAGAACCCGGGTTCACGTCGTCCGGTTGAAAGGGGCGCCGGTGGCGGCGGGAATCACCTATCGAACCGGCCGCGGCGTCGAAGTGCCGTGGGCCTCGTCGGTTCGCGATTACAACGCATTGTGTCCGAACCACCTGCTGTATTGGAGCGTCATCGAACGCGCGGTCGCCGACGGTTGCGACCGGCTCGATTTCGGACGCTCGACCCCGAACGAAGGGACCTACAAATTCAAGGAGCAGTGGGGCGCCCGGCCCGTGCCGCTGTTTTGGGAATATGCGTTGCTGCATGGTGCGGCGATCCCGAACGCGAGCCCCACCAATCCGAAGTTTCAACTTGCGATCGAAATGTGGAAGAAGCTGCCGGTCTCTATCGCGACGCGCGTCGGGCCGTCGATCGTGCGGGCGATCCCATGATGCCGACGCGTCGTGCGACGCCGAATGCGGTGCGGTTCCCTGACGAACGTGATCGCCGTCCCGATGATGCGGCGGTTGGGTCGGGGTTGAGCCAGAACGGCAACGAGAGCGTGCAGATCTCTGCGGAAGCGTCGCCACAGCTGTTTGTGATCGTGGACACCGAAGAGGAGTTCGATTGGAACGCACCGTTTTCTCGGGCCAACACCAGCGTGCGCGCGATGCGGCACATCGACCGACTCCAGAGCCTGTTGTCGACGCGGCAGATCGTCCCGACCTACGTGATCGACTTTCCGATCGCCAGTCAGTCCGATGGCTTTGCGCCGCTCAAGGAGTTCGCTGATCAGGGCAGTGCTCGAATTGGTGCGCATCTGCACCCGTGGGTGAATCCACCCCTGTCAGAGGAACTCACCACACGCAATAGCTTCGGGTGCCGCCTGGGCGCCGCGCTCGAGGCGGAAAAAATCCGAGTGCTTTCGAACCAAATCGCCGAATCGTTCGGGTATCTCCCGGCGGTATACAAGGCTGGCCGATACGGATTCGGGCCGACGACGGCCTCGGCGCTGGAGGCGTTGGGCTACACCGTTGACGTCAGCATCAACCCGCGCATGACCTTCGCGTCTGAGGGCGGACCTTCATTTGAAGCGTTCGATACCACGCCGTTCTTCTTCGGTTCTCGGCGCCGCCTGCTCGAGATCCCGTGCTCGACTGATTACACAGGTGTCGCAGGGCCAATGGCGCCACGGCTGCACCGGATGGCTTCTTATCGGCCGCTTGAACGGACGCGGATCATCGGCATCCTGTCCCGTCTTGGCGTGGTCAACAAAATCACGCTGTCGCCGGAAGGGTCCACGCTCCACGAAATGAAGGCGCTCACCCGGAGCTTGCTTCGAAGGGGCGCGCGAACCTTCTCGCTGACGCTGCACAGTCCGTCGGTGGAGCCAGGCTGCACTCCTTACGTACGAACGACGTCGGAACTCGGTCGGTTCCTCGATCGGGTCCGCGCTTACTGCGACTTCTTCCTTGACGAGCTGGGCGGTGTGGCCGGCACGCCCGAAGGCTTTCTGGAGTCGCTCACTTCCCGCCAGGAGCGTGTGCAATGAAAGTGATCGGGCTCTCGCCGCTCGACAAGGATTCCACCGTCACCGTCGTCGAGGATGGGGAGATCATTTACGCCGCGGCCGAAGAACGGTTCACCAGGATCAAGCTGCAGGATGGTTTTCCCTGGCGCGCGCTCGCCGACGCGCTGCAGGCCACCCGCACCGATCCAGCAGATGTGCAGTCGGTCGTGTATCCGTTTCTCGGGTGGCAGGAAGAGACCCGACTGTTCGAGCGCAACCTGGCCAACGAACGCGAGTTCCTCGACGATGCCGAGTCACCTGAGACCAGCGCCAGGATTAAAGCCGCTCAGCAGCGGGTGCCGCAGCGGACTGCCGAGATTCCCGGCCTCCGCGATCCCAACGAGCGGATGGACAAAGGACTCGCGAAAACGCTCGCGTACAAGTTTCTTGCCAACGAAAGCGTCGTGTCGCGGAACGTGGCAAAGAGAGGCTCAACCCAATGGGGCCGGGAGGCGTCAGCGTTTCATCGCAAATGGCATGATGAGCTGGAATCGGCGCTGGACGACTTCGGTCTGACCTCCCGCCTCAAGCGGGTCGAGCATCACGCCAGCCATGCGGCGAACGCGTACTACACCAGCGGCTTCGACCAAGCCCTGGTGGTCACGCTCGACGGCTACGGCTCCGGCCTGGCCGGCAGCATCGGCGTCGGCCGCAACGGGGCGATCGAGCGCATCCACTGCCTGCAGTACCCGCATTCGCTCGGAACCTTTTACGAGTCCGTCACCTCGGCGCTCGGTTTCAAGGCGAGTCGGCACGAAGGGAAGATCGTGGGCCTCGCCGCCTACGGCGATCCCACTGTCCTTCGTGACGTCCTGTTGTCGCGATTCGCTCAAGAGGACGGAAATTTTCGGATTCTCGAAGTCAACAACGTTTACTTTTCGCGGTTGCTGGCTACCCGATTCCCGAAGATTGACGTGGCCGCAGCGTACCAGCACGTACTCGAGCACGTGGCCTGCAATTACGTCTCGCACTACCTTCGGAAGACGGGGCTCAAGAACCTCGTGCTCTCGGGTGGCGTCGCCGCCAACGTCAAGTTGAATCAGCGGCTGAAGGAGTTGCCGGGGGTAGAGGGGATCTTCATCCACCCGAACATGGGCGACGGCGGCTGCGGCACGGGCGCGGCGCTCCTGGAGTTCGCCGGAAATGGTGACGCCAGCAAACTGTTGAATCCACTTCCGGATGTGTTCCTCGGTCCTGCGTTTACGCCGGACGAGATCGCCGACGCACTGGCGCGCACGCAGCTTGCGTTCACGAAGTACACGCCGATCGAACCCAAGATAGCCGCACTGATCGCGGCAGGGAAGGTGGTCGCGCGTTTCAATGGCCGGATGGAGTATGGGCCGCGCGCGCTCGGCAACCGCTCGATTCTCTACCACGCCAAAGAGCCGGCCGTGAACCAATGGCTGAACCAGCGGCTCGGCCGGACCGAGTTCATGCCGTTTGCGCCGGCCACGCTGTTCGAGAAGCGCCACGAGTGTTATCGCAACGTGGATGGGGCAGAGCATGCCGCGTTGTTCATGACCCTGACCTTCGACTGCACCGAGTCGATGAAGCGCGACTCTCCGGCCGCCGTCCACGTCGACGGGACGGCGAGGCCGCAGCTGGTGAGTGCGACCTCGAATCCGAGCTTCTACAAGATCCTGACGGAGTATCACCAGATCACCGGGATTCCATCGCTCATCAACACCAGCTTCAACATGCACGAGGAGCCGATCGTGTGCTCGCCTGACGACGCGATCCGGGCGTTCCTGCAGGGCAACCTCGACTATCTGGCCATCGGCGACTTTCTCGTCCCGCACCCGTCGGGACGACAGTGAGACCTGCCAGGCGATGAATGTGCTCGGTATATGCGGTAAGGAATGCCACGCGGCGGCCGCTGTGTCGATTGACGGCGTGGTTGCCGCTGCCGCAGCCGAGGAGAGCTTCGCCCGCGTGCGGCACATCGGCTACCGTCACACCGGCGGTTATCCACTGTCGGCGATTGCCGCGTGTCTCACGCGTGCCGGCCTGACCGCTGCGGAGATCGATCGCCTCATCGTGGTGGACGACGAACGCGCGGGGACGAACGACCCTCGTCACGATTCGTCCGCGGCGGCCGGCCGACTGCTCGTCGGCGCGAACGAGACCCTCGAGCACGAACTGCGTACGCGTCCGCACGAGTGGGTGGTTCCCGCGCTCGCGGATGCACGCCAGCTCACCGCCGTGTGCCAGGACGAGGACCTGCGTGTGATCGTGCTGGGAGCGGAAGCCGGCGAATCGGCGATCTTCGAACGGCGCGGGGCGCGACTGACGCCACTGCCTGGTGCGCACCGGCTGTTCTGCGCGATCAGGCGAATCGCCGATGCGCTCGGCCTCGGCGCGTCCGCGCGGTACAACGCGATCGAGCGTCTGGGAACCTTGTCGTCAGGTCAGGACTCGGCGTTATCGGAGAGAGTCATCACCTGGGAGCCGGAGCACGGCTTCGTACTGAACGACGAGGAGCTCGAACGTGTCATTGTGCCGCTGCAGGAGCGCGCGACAGCATTCGCGTCGGACACCTCCCTCAATATGCGCCTGCAGGAGGAGCGGCGGGCGCTGGCCGCAACCTTCTCGGCGCGCGTGACCGGGGCCGTGATCGATATGGCCGGCGACCTGGCGGCTCGCGCGGGACTTGCGCGTGTCGGCTTGACGGGCAGCCTGCTGTCGAGCCGCGGGCTCGCCACCGGCCTGGCGAGAGCGCTCGGCGACGCGGCGGTCGTTGCGGCAGTGCCCGATGCCGGCGGAAGAGCCATCGGCGCCGCACTTGTCGATGGCGATATGGCGGCGGCGCCCCTGCCAAGCCTGGCGCTCGGACCCGAGTTCTCCGAAAAAGACATCAAGCTCGCTCTCGAGAACTGCCGGCTCGATTACGTGTACGAACCCGACTGGTCGCGCCTGCTGGCGAGAATCTCGCGCATGCTGTCGCATGGGTCGGTGGTCGGCTGGTTCCAGGGACCATTGGGCTTCGGGCCGCGGCCTGCCGACACGCGCGGCATTCTGTGCGATCCCGCGAATCGTTACGCGCGTGAGAACATCAACCGTTTTCTTCGTCAAGCGTCGATCGACGAGCCGCTGCCGGTGTCGATGACCGCGACTGCGATGCGGGACTGCCTCGAGACGCCGGCGACCTCACGCTTCGTGACACTCGACGCTCCCGTCAAGGAAGAGTGGCGCGATCGGCTGCGCGCTTCGCTTGATCAGCGCCAGGCGATTCCGGTGCAGATGGTGACTGAGGACCAGTCGCCGACGCTGTTCCGATTGCTCGAGATACACCGTGAGCGAAGCGGTGTGCCCGGATTGATCAACACCCGGTTGTGCGGGATGAACGAACCGACCGCGTGCACACCACGGGATGCGGTGCGGACCGTCTTTTCGTCCGCGATCGACGCACTGGTGATCGGACGGTTCCTGTTGATGAAAGACTACTGGCTGCTGCGGAGCACGGCCGATGCTTAAGGATTCGAGCGGTGTCGGATGATCCGCGCAGGCACTCCGGCGACGACGACATCGTCCGGGATTGGCGCGGTGACCACCGATCCTGCGCCGACTACGCAGTTCTTTCCCACGTCGGCCATGACGATAGCGCCGCTGCCGATCCACGTGCCGGCGCCGATTCGCACCGGGGTTCTGGTGATTGGCTGACTGCGAATCGGAGCGCCGACCTCGCTCGTGCCGTGAGTATGGCGTCCGCTCGTGACGTGGACGCCGGCGCCGAGCAGCACGTCGCGTTCGAGGTGAACCAGACCCAGCGAACAGCCCGGCCCGACGTAGGCTCGTTCGTCGAGACGAGCCTCGCATTGGGAGAAGAGCGTGCCGAACGAAATCGTCACCGTGGAATGACAGCCGGCCAGCGTGCAGGCGAGAAACGCGCGGCGCAGGTACTCGCCGCAGATTCCGGGAACCAGGGCGAGAGCCTGACTCGAGCCTTCGAGCGCGCGATCTTTCCCGATCACTCTCGCGCGAATCCAATAGGACGCCAGGGCTGGCGAAATCAGAACGAGGGCGACAATGCGAACGACGCTTTTGACGGCTTCCCGCATGTGATCAGAGTTGACTCCAGAGCAGTGGCTAGCAGTCTATTATGGCCCGAGAGGATCTCACGATGAGATTGGCCGAGCAACATCCGGGCGTGGACGCCATCAAGCTGTCGGCGTCTTTCCCGGAAGCCGCGCGCCCCGTTCGAAAGGGCGAGCCATTCACGGTCGGCGTTCCCCTCCCACGCGGACGATTCGCGCCGACTCAGGCCTGGTCGATCGTGGGCCTCGAAGGACCTCGCCGTTCGGTGCAGACGCGCGCGCTCGACTGCTGGTCCGACGGGTCCGTCCGATGGCTTCTCGTGGACGGGAACGCGGATCTGTCGCCAGATTCGCAGAGCGTCCAGCTGATTCCGACAACAGGAGAACCCTCAGATGCTCCAGCGATCGTCGTGACGCGGTCTGGCGCCGGCGTCTGGATCGAGACCGGTGCAGCACGATTCCACGTCGAGCCCGGGCCGTGCGTGCCGTTTTCAGACGTGACGATCGGAAACGCGTCCGTGCTCGATCGAAGTCGGAGCGGGCTCTTCGTCGAAGACGAGAACGGCGTCCGGTGTGCGACCGAGGTCAACTCCGTTTCGCTGGAAGTGGACGGACCCCGTCGAGCGTGCGTGTTGATCCGTGGCGCAGTCCGGCGTAACCGCGACGAGTTCCTGGAGATGGAACTGCGGGCGCACTTCTTCGCCGGATTGGCTGCGGTGCGACTGCTCGTCACGCTCAGAAATCCGAGAGCGGCGGTCCATCCTGGCGGATTCTGGGATCTCGGCGATCCCGGCTCCATCTTCGTTCGGGACGTTTCGTTGACGCTGGCGCTCGCGCCCGATGGTGGTCCGGCCGTCATCAGATGTTCACCGGAGGCAGGCGCCGCGTGGGAGTCGTTTGCATCGTCCGTCGAGATTTACCAGGATTCCAGCGGCGGCGAGAATTGGCGGAGCACGAACCACGTCAATCGCCGCGGCGTGGTCCCGAACGCCTTTTGCGGCTATCGGATGGTCGCAGACGGTGGAGAGCGGATCGGTAAACGGGCGACGCCGATCGTCTCGATCGACGTCGGCGGGAAACACGTGGCGGCGGCGTTGCCCGCGTTCTGGCAGAACTTCCCCAAAGCCATCGGCGCATCGGCGCGTGCACTCACGGTCGGCCTGTTTCCGAAGCAATATGGGGATGTCCACGAGATCCAGCCTGGCGAACAGAAGACCCACGAATGTTTCTTCTCGTTTGGCGCGGACCCGGTGACGGTCGAACCGCTTGAATGGTGTCGCGTACGCCCGCGGTGGCATGTGGACCCCGTATGGAGTCACTCGACGGCGGCGATTCCTTTTCTGAGCGAAATCGATTCGATTCACGGTGGTCTCGTCAGCACCGCGATTGACGGCCCGAACAGCTTCGTGCACAAACGAGAGGTGGTGGACGAATACGGCTGGCGCCATTTCGGGGAGGTCTACGGGGATCATGAAGCGGTCCGTCGTACGGGCCCCATGCCGCTGGTTTCGCACTACAACAATCAGTACGACACGATCGCAGGCTTCTTCTATCAGTTCGTCAGGACCGGCGATTACCGATGGGGCATGTTGATGGCCGATCTGGCTGCGCACGTCGTGGACATCGACATCTACCACACGAACCGCGACAAGGCAGCCTATAACCAGGGTCTGTTCTGGCACACCTACCATTACGGCGACGCGGGCACCGCTACGCACCGGACCTATCCGCAATCGGATCGCGGCCGCACCGGCGGCGGAGGTCCTTCGGCGGACCATAACTATACGACCGGTCTGATGTTGTTCTACTTCTTGACGGGCGACGAGTCTTACCGGGAGACCGTCATCAATTCCGCGGAGTACGTCATCAGCATCGACGACGGGCGTCGGACCCGGTTCCGGTGGCTGAGTACCGCGGATACGGGAGGCGCCACCGCCTCGGCCGATCGCGGTGCGTATCATGGTCCTGGCCGCGGCCCGGCCAACTCGCTCAACGCCCTGATCGACGGTCATCGACTGACAGGCGACCCACGGTTCCTGCAGAAGGCCGAGGGCCTTATCCGCCGGGTCATACATCCCGAGGAGAACATCGAGGCGCGCCATCTCGACGAGCCGGAGCGACGCTGGTTCTACTCGATGTTTCTGCAGTCGTTGGGAAAGTACCTGAATTACAAGGAAGAACGCGGTGAACGTGACTCGATGTTCGCCTACGCTCGCGCCAGCCTGCTGCATTACGCGGACTGGATGGCGATCCACGAGTACCCGTATCTTCAGAAGCCCGAGAAGCTCGAGTTTCCGACCGAAACCTGGGCGGCGCAGGAAATTCGGAAGAGCGACGCGTTTTATCTCGCGGCGCTGCACGCGGATGATGCCGATCGAGCGCGGTTCGTGGAGCGAGGGCAGTTCTTTTTCAGGACGGCGGTCGAGACGCTCGGGCAGCATGCCACTCGCGTGCTGGCCCGGCCCGTCATCGTGATGCTGTCGTCAGGGCTCCTGCATTCGTGGTTTCAACTCCATCCATCGGCGCGAGCGGCGCACTGCGATTCGGACGCGCATTTCGCGCCACCCGAACGTTTCGTCAGCCAGAAGTCTCAAGTCAAGCAACACCTCGTCTGGTTGGGCGCCGCCGGGGTTGCCGTGTGCGTCGCGTTGGTGGCGCTGCTCGCGCGATACCTGTGACAGCCATGTTTCGTCGCAGCAGCGTCGAATCCGTAATCCAGATTCTGGGAAACCCGGTACGATTCACCTCATATGCAGCGACTCTTTACAGATAGGTCAGCGTTAACCCATCGGCCGTGCGGCGACTCCGTCTGGCATCGGAGTTGCTCACAAGGACTCAGCTCCATCTAAGTTTTCCACCATGAAAAAAAGCCGAGCCAGAAAGCCGAGCAAGAAATCTGTACGAGCCAAGAGCACGACTGGTGGCGCTCTCAGTCGGCGGCGTTTCCTCAGGTCGGTTGCGGCCGGCGTTGGCGCGTCATCACTGCTCCAATCCAAGCTCGGGATTGTCTCGTCAGTCCTGGAAGCTCAAGTGGTGCGGAGGCCTCAGAACCCTCAGAACCCACGGCTTTTGACCGCCAAGAAGCGTCCTGACCGCAAGCGATTTTCAGTATGCGGGGCTCTTCAAGCTACCAGCGCCGACAGCCGGCCTTCGTTTCGGGTACTCGAACGGCGCGCTGACCGCGCGGCGCGTCGGCGGCAACCTACAATTTCTTGTGACCGGGATCAACGCTGACGCCGGTGGATTGCCGGGCGACCTCGTACACGAGGTAAGTTACCCGGGGTACGGATCAAGCATCGCGACCGCTCCACGCGCCACGTTGATCAGGTCGTGGGGCGATGTCTATCAGGGGAAGCGGCTCATCGCAAATCCGAACGTGTTTCCGACCCGCGGCCTGCTTTGGGCCAACGACCAGCTGTACTGGTCGTACGGCGACGCCTACAACGTCGTCTCGAACCACGACCCCTCGATTGGCACGTCGGTCCTCAATGCGGATGGGAGCGTCCAGGCGTACGGACCCTGGCGCACGCAGGAGCACTCGCAAATGACCCGCGGGTACATGCTGACCGTTCCGGCCTGGTTCACGGCGTACACCAACGGCGGCACCTTCGGTATGGGAGCACCGATCACGGCGAGTAACCTCATGTCCCCGTGGGGGGCAGCCCTGATTGGTGCATCGCTGCCGTCCAACAGCACCCCGCCCGACGTGCCGGGAGCAGCTCACGCTTCAATAGCCTGCCAGCAACTGATTTACCACGACATCAACTCGAAGCAGCGCCGCGACACGAATTACAACTACTGCGACTACAACGTCAAGTACGATGCCTCGCAGGGCGGATATATTCACCCCGGCAGCCCCGAGTTCACGCTGATCGATACGATCTCTGCGGCCGCCTGGATCGATCTGCCGACCAAGCACGGCGTGGTGTTCCTCGGTCAGCTCGCCAGCACGATTCCCGGATTTCAGTATGCGGATGGTGGGACCGCCTGTCACGTCTGGTACGGCGTGCCAACGTGCGTCCACGGGCAGAGCGGGGCGCCCATATCGACGGGCACAGGGCCCGCCGCCGGCACGATGGTGCCCTACCTTTGGGTGTACGATCCGTCGGATCTGGCGCTGGCCGCACAGGGTCGGGTCAAGCCCTCGTCGTTCGACCCGGCCTCGGTGATTCCCGTCAGCACGATTAGTACGATTTCCGGCCAGGCGAACGCCTTGTACATGTTCGGCGGCGCGCACTTCGATGTCCTCACCGGATTGTTGTTCGTGTCACAAATCGCCATTGACTGGACGGCCAGCCCGTACGAGTCTCAGCCGATTGTCCACGTGTTCAAGATTCTCCAGAGCTGAGAGCAGGGACTGCGGAGAATCCTGATGGACCAAGCTGCGATCATCGATCGGATCTTTGCTGACCGGCCCCCATTCCATCGCATCGACACGGAGGTCAGCACACCTGGGGGCGCCCTTCACAAGTCGGCGTTGCCGGCGTCGGAGCTGGCCGGATACGCAAATCTGACAGGGCGGCAGAACTGGGGCATCTCGCCCGATTTTGGTCACGCCCTGAGTCGCTTGATCAAGCCGGGAATGACGACGCTCGAAACAGGCTCAGGAGCGTCGACGCTGATCTTCGCTCTCGGTGAGGCCAGCCATACGTCAGTCACTCCTGACTCGAGCGAAGTCAGCGAGATTCGCAAGTACGCGCGTCAGGCGAACATCGATCTCTCTCGCGTGACCTTCGTCGTAGAGCCCTCGGAGTCCTATTTGCCAACAGCGTCTGGAGAACTCGACATCGTGCTGGTCGACGGGAAGCATTCGTTCCCCTGGCCCATTCTCGACTGGCATCACACCGCCGAGCGGCTCCGAGTGGGCGGCTTGATGATATTGGACGACACGCAGCTTCGGTCGGTCGCCATTCTCCGCGACTTTCTGGCGGCTGATACCGTGCGATGGAACTTTCAGGGCATCATCGGAGGCCGGACGGCAGTCTTCCGCAAGGTGGCTGGTCCCATCCACGATGTGGCCTGGCACGAGCATCCGTGGACGGCTCTCTGGAAAGAGCCCGGGAAACCATTGCACAAGCGCATCATCGGTCGGCTGTTACGGATGTTTGGCCAGTCGAGAACCGAGGTGTGAGATAGGTCAGGCCTCGAGTGTCAGTTCGCGATGCAGCGTCTCAACCTCGCGAGCGGCGCGCTCCCATGTAAAAGACCGCACGACCCGCTGGCGGCCCGCTGCCCCCATGGTCGCTCGCAACGTCGGCGACCTGGCGAGCGTTCGAATCGCATCCGCGAGTTCGCCGCCATCGGTTCCTTCGACGAGCAAGCCGGTCTCTCCGTCCGCAACCGCTTCCGGCACGCCGCCATTTCTGCCGCCGATCGACGGCTTGCCGGTCGCGGCCGCCTCCAGGAACACAATGCCGAATCCTTCGACGTCCGAAGCGTCTCGACGCGTCGGCATCAGGAAAATATCGCAGGCGGCGTAGAGGCTCGGCAGTTGGTCGTCGGAAACCCCGCCAAGAAAGCGGACCTGTTGATCGACGGCATGCGCGCGGGCAAGGTCCTCGAGTCGAGCCCGCTCCTGTCCGTCACCGGCGATCAGGTACTGCAACCCAGGGAACTCGCCCTTGAGAAGGGCGACGGCTGCGATCGCGAGGTCATGGCCCTTGCGCCGCTGGAGTCGTCCGACGGACAGAAGGACCGGACCCGCCGACGGTGCGAACTGCAGTCGGGCCGGGGTCGGATCGATGTCCGGCCTGTATCGGTCCACGTCGACGCCCGGGTAGACAGTGCGCACTCGGCGTGCCGGTACGCCAAGGCTTTCGATAATCCCGGCTGTGAACTTGCTGTTCGCGATCATCGTGGACGCGTTTCGGCACACGCGACGCGCAAGCCAGGCATGCTCGCGCGAGGTCAGCGCCGCGGCGAGGTCCTCGCCGTGCGCCCAGCACACGTAGCGCGTCGAGCGGAGCGGCAGAAAGCTCGAAACCAGCGCCGGCAACCCCTCCGGCAAGGGACGGGCGGCGTGAATAAATATCCCCGGGCTGTGGCGCGCATGGGAACGAATCGCGCTGGCGACCCGCCGAATTGCGCGGAGTTCCCCGAGTGAACGCGCGCCTCGGTTCCTCGACTCCATTCGAACCCACTTCCGAGGAAGTCCGGTCAGGGGCACGGATGAAGACGACGAATCAGGATCGGTGAGCACCGTCACCTTGACGGCAGGCATCCTTCCATACACGTTGGCGAAGAGCGCGGCGCTGCCGCCCACGGCTGGCGGGAAGAGTTCGGTTACGAGTAGGATGTCCGCGCTCATGTCGCGATGCCAGTCAATATACCCTCTCGATCTCTAACATGAACAACCTCTCCGACATTCAGACCTAACCGGGGTTGTTCGCAGAAGCGCAGGATCAGAATGCCACCCCAGGTGTCGATAATCGTGCCCGTCTACAATCGGGAACAGTTCATTGTGGAATGCATTCAGTCGGTGTCGCAGCAGTCTTTCAGGGACTTCGAGTTGATCATCGTCGACGATGGATCCACTGACGATTCGAGAAGTATCGCAGAAGCCACAGTGAAACAATGCGGTCTCGCCGGAGGTGTTATCAGCATCGAGAACAGCGGGCCAGACCTGGCTCGAGACAAAGGCCTGGAACGTGCGCGTGGTCGGTACATTGCGCTGCTCGACAGTGATGACCTGTGGCAGCGTGAGTACCTGGAGTACATGCTCACGAATCTTCACCACCATGCCGACGCGACGTTTGCGTTTTCGGATTTCCATATTCGTGACGAAGATACCGCCGCCATCTATACAAAATCATCGACCCTGCAACTGATCGACACGGTGACCGGGCCTCAGAGCGACGCTGACTCCGTCCTCATCGAGGAACAGCTGTTTCAATACCTGCTTCAAGAGCAGCCGATTTTTATCGGCGCCCTGGTGTTCAAGAGAGAAGTACTGGCCAGGACGGGCCGCATGACGAGGTACATCCAGCAACGAATCGGCTCGCTCGAGTGGGAATTCATTCTGCGATTGGCGCTGACGGGACCGGCGCTCTATTGCAGGAAACCACTCGTCACCATTCGCAAACACCGTGGCAATATCAGCGCCCAGTACACGACACAAGTCGAAGGAGAGTTGGCTGTCCTCGAGACCGTTCGGGAGCACTATCCAGCTGACGAAGAGCGACAGGCGACTCATCGACCGCGAGGTGTCCAAGCGCAGTCTGTCGGTCGGCTACCAGTATTTCAGCCGGGCGCTGTACCCGCAGGCCCGCACCGCGCTGCGCCGATCCATGCTGCACGGGCCGAATGTGCGCGCCGCACAGTATTACCTCCTGTCGATGCTGCCGGATTCACTCCTCCGGGGTGTCAAGAGCCTACTCGGCAGGGCGTAAGCGAGATCTTCGTAAATCGATTCGACGCACTGCATCCGGTGATCGAACGAAAGTTCGCCTTCCACCCGCCGTCGAGCGGCTGACACCCGTGCTGCGGTCCCGACCCGGTCTGACAGCGTGCGGTCAATCGCGACGCCGAGGGCGTTGACATCATTGGGCGGAACGAGCAGGCCGTGAACCTGGTCCGTGATCAGTTCCCTGGTGCCCCCGACGTCGGTCGCCGCGACTGGCGTCTCCATCGCCATGGCCTCGAGCACGCTGTTCGATGTGCCTTCGGTTGCCGACGACTGGACATAGCAATCGAATGCGTGGTGCAGCCGTATGACGTCGTCGCGGTCGCCGAGGAAACGACAAACGCCAGGAGGCAACCGTGCGATTGCGTACGCTTCGATGAATTCGGATTGGCTGCCGGCCCCGGCAATCACCAGCCTGAGGCGTGGGTATTTCGATAGGAGCGCCCTTACTGTATCAATCAGAAGGTCGAACCGCTTTTCTCGCTCGAGGCGACCCACTGAACCTATCACCTGAGCATCCGAGTCGATTGCCAGCTCGCGTCTGACCGAGGCTTCTTGGGCTCTGTCGCGAACGTGCAGGTGCGGGTCGATGCCGTTCAATACCACGCTGACTCGCCGCGGGTCAGCGCCCTTCGCGACCAGCAGCGACCTGATCTGACCGGAGACCGCAACCAATCGCGGGAACCGGCTGAGCAGCCGTTGATCCGCCGGATAGTACAGATACCGTTCCTTCGCGGAGTGGCCGTTCCAGCCGTGGACCGTCGACAGCGGCACGACCGCACCGACCTTCGCTAGCAGATACGCCAGTAGATTGGTCTTGTAGTCGTGGCTGTGGACGATATCGATCTGATGCTCACGAATCAGCCGACGCAGCGCCGGCCAGACGGCCGGGTCGAACGAGTGCCGTTCCCAGACGTCGACATACTGAATGCCGAGAGCGGCCGCCTTGGTATCGATCGCGAACACCTCGTCCCGGCGATCGCGAACGTAACAGACCACCACGCGGAATCGCGACGGGTCGGTTCGCGCCGCGCTCTGCAGAATTGTCTTCTCGGGCCCGCCACCGGTGCCCCTCACGCTGCGCAGTTCCAGAACGTTGATCGGACGCTTCACGCTGACAGCCGCGCTTCCGTCTGATTGACCCGACGATGATGCGCCGCGTGCCCAAGGAGCGCCACCGCGCGAGCCAGATCGAAGGTGAGCGCGACCAGCGCCGCCTGTCCGATCATCCTCGGGTTCCAAAGACGCCCCGACACCACCATCCGCATCGCGCGGGCGATCGACGCCAAGACGCCGAGGCTCGCGAAGAGCGCGGCGGCGATCAGACTCCCGCGACCTGTCCATGGCCACACCAGAAGGCACACACACGTGGCCAAAAGCAGCAACCCCTCGGCGACGGGTAGCAGCGCGCTCGGCAGATCGCGCCAGGTCCATCCGGGACGAAACGTCACCCTGAGATTGTCGCGACCACGCCACCGTTCCGCCCTGAACAGGTGCCCGAGCGTGGCGGGATCGCCAAAGTGCACGTTGTGGAGCCGGTCATCACCGACGACCCGCCAGCCGCTCGCCCGCAGTCGCTGGCAGAGGTCGACGTCCTCGCAGGTTTCCAGTGTCTGGTCGAAACCGCCGACGGCAAAGAACGCGTCCTTGCGGACCGCCATATTTCCTGCGCCCAGCCACGCGACATCAGATCGACCGACGGTACGGCCCCTCAGCACGCCATACATTCGCTGCACCCATGTCCCATTCGACGGCGGGCTGCACAAGGCGCCAACTGCACCGACGTGCGGTTCCGTCAGGGCGTCGGCGGCCGCTTCAATCCAGCCCGGCGAAATCCCGTGATCCGCGTCAACGAACGCGATGACGGCGCCAGACGCTGCGGCGGCCGCCCGATTCCGCACTTCCGACACTCGACAGCCAGGCACGTACTGAACCCTGGCGCCGGCCTCCATGGCCACCTCGGCCGACCGATCCGACGAACCGTTGTCTGCGACGATGATCTCGACGGCGACCGGCGGATAGAGGTTCGCCACGATCGTCGCCAGACAGTGCCGCAGCCGGTCCGCGTCGTTTTTGACGGGAATCACGAACGACACGCGCGGACTGCCCATGTGCTCGCTCATGCCTCAGCGAGCATCTGCGGCATCTCGTTGTACGCGCTGGGGTCGGTGACGTCCGCGCTCGCTGTTTCTCCGCTCGCAATAGCCTGTAGAGCGATGGTCATGCCGACGAAGTGCCACAACATTTCGTTGTATTGGGCGGGCAGGAACGTGCCGCCAGCCGCGAAGACGATGAGGCTGGTGCTCAGAGCTTGTGCGTAGTAGCCCAGATCTGATCGTGACGGGTCACGTCTTGCAATAACGCCGACCTGCCGACAGCTCCAGATGCCAGAAAGCAGGATGGCGACGAACAGGAGCAGCCCCGTATACCCGAGCTCAGAGATCAGCCCGAACCAGACGCTGTGAACCGATCGGTCCTCCCCGAAGTCTTTCGTGGTGTCGTAGCTTGAGTACGAACGTTCAAATCCGTTGAATCCGACGCCGGTAAAAGGCTTCGCGTTCGCCATTGCCGTGGCCACTTCCCAGAAGTGGAGTCGCCCCCTGGCCGACGTGTCCAGTTGTTCGCTCGACGCAGTAATCGTCCCCATTCGATCCCAGAATCTCTGCGGCATTACGCTGCTGACCAGGATGGCCAGCACCACAATGCCAATCGAGGCGCGAATCCTGTGTGGTGACCGGTACAGCGTGAGCAGGCCGATGACCCCTGCCGCCACGAAACCGCCTCTTGAATATGTGGTGATGCCGCGCATGAAGACCCCGACCAGGAAGAACCGGTGCACGAAGGCCTCGGACCGGGTCGTCGCTGTCCGGATCAATGCGCCGAAGAGCGGTACCAGCATCATCGTTCCAAGCGCTACGCCGTTGTTGTCTCCGAGAAACGCGACGACATTGTTGTTCTGGCCGCCGGGATTCAGGAGCAGCTGGACCCAGCCCTGCTTGGCGCACTCGAAGCCCACCGAGTAGGCAATCACCACCATCGCGAGCCGGAATCGATGGCGATCGGTGACCAGCGCCACGATGAGATAGCTGGTGAGGACGACCTTCGCGAAGTCGATCCAATACGCCCATGACCAGGCGAAGTGCTCCGCAAAGAGAGTCGAAACCAATGTCTGTGCGAAGAACGCCAGCAAGAGCCCGATTCGCGGCGTCATCACGAAAGCCCTGCCAGACAGCACGGCAGTCGCCACCAGGTAGATGCCGATGGTCACCGACAGATGGAGGGAACTGATCCCGCCTCCCCAGACCCATAGCTCCGGCCGGAAATACGCGTTCCAGAGATAGAACAGCAGCGCATAAAACGGACCTTGCGCCGCGTAGAAGACCCCGACGGTGATGATGACGAAGACGAAGATAGTGCGCAGCATGCGTACGCCCAGTTACCCGGCTGACGGCGATGAGCGTTGCGCTCGGCGGTACAGTGAGTAGTAACGATCGATTGTTCGGTCAAGGGTGTACAGTGTGGCCACCCGATCGGCTGCCGACCGCGCCATGGCGCGCGCTGTGTCAGGCGCTTCGAGGAGCCTGACGATCGCGGCCGCAATCGCGGACGCGTCTCCACGCGGCGCCAGTAGACCGTCGATGCCGTGCCGGACGATCTCGGGATTGCCACCAACCTCGGTGACGACGACCGGTACCTTCGAGGCCATCGCCTCGAGCAGGGTGATCGATGCCGCCTCGCTCACGCTCGCCAGCGCGAACAGGTCGGCCACCGCCAGAATGTCCGCGACATCGTCGCGCACGCCGAGGAACCGGATGCGGTCGGCGAGGCCGAGGTCCCGGGCGATCTGCTCGAGTTCGCCGCGGAGCGGGCCATCGCCGACGAGCAGCAGATCGACGTCGGGAAGCGATGCCGCCACCTGCGAGAAGGCCAGAAGCAGCGTTCGATGGTCCTTGACCGGGTGAAATCGCGCGATCGTCACGATGTAGCGGCGGTCAGCGGCGAGCCCGAGACGCGCTTTCAGAGCGCCCCGATCGCGAACCACCCGGTACCGGGACAGGTCGACTCCGTTCTCGATCACCTCGATCCGCGCCTTCGAGAAGCCATCATGCGCCGCAAGGCTGATCGCACTGAAGCCACACACAGCGTTCACATCGTCGGCCAGCCGATCGAACAGGACGCGGTTGGCGAAGCGACGCTTCCGGGAGACCACATCTGGATAATGTCGGCCATGCTCGGTGAAGATGACACGAGGGTGTGCGAGAGACGCCTTCGCGCCGAGCGCGCCGTAGAAGAAGGGCGTGTACTGATGCGCGTGCACGACGTCCAGCCTCTTCTCGCGAATGACTCGGGCCAGTCGCCGGACGACTGACAGGTCGATACCAGCGCGACGTCCGAACGCGATCACTTCGACGCCCTCCTTCTGCATCAGCTCACCGAGGGCGCCCACTTGATCCAGGCAAAGCACCACCGGCTCGATTCTGGGCCCCAGGCGCCGGATCGTCTCGGCGACCAACACCTCGGCTCCGGCCAACTGCATGACATGGACCACGAAGCCGACGCGAATCGGAACGGCCGGGATTTCAGCGTCAGGGATCACGGCTCTTCCATCAGCGCCATGGCGGGTCGCACCGGCGCGCACGTGAGGCTCGGTCAGCCGGTATCCGGCTGCGCCCGAGAGGCGTTCGCGATACTCCGCATTGCGCCGGTTCGACACGACCTCTCGGCTCATCTCTTGCGTCGTGCCGGCGGCGACTGGGGAACCGGACGAAGTTGCACGGCGTCGCCGTTGTGGCGACTCGCGTACGCTCGTGTTGAAGAAGACGCGAGGACCGCCGGGTCGGACGTGGATCGATTTTCTGATTGGACCGTTTGCGCGACGATGGCGTTCGCGAGTCTGCCAATCCGCGCCCATTCGTACCGCTCGAGGACCCGGTCCCTACCCGCCTGACCCAGGCGGAGCCGTCGACTCTCGTCGCGCATCAGTTCGAGACACGCGTTCGCAAAACTATCTGCGGTGTCGGCCACTTCGAGATCAATGCCTGGTCGAAGGTCAAGCCCTTCGACGGCCACCGAAGACGCAACCAGCGCTTTCCCAAACATGAGGGCTTCTAGAATCTTCAGTCGAGTACCGGCGCCCAAACGGATGGGAGCAATCACAAGTCCCGCAGATTGATAGTACGGCGTGACATCAGGCACTTGACCATGGACGATGCACGTCTGGCCGTCATGCAGCCGGCGGATCTCGCTTTCAGCTTCCTTGCCGACAACCGAGAGGCGCGCATCGGACTGCTGCGCCTGAATGCCGGGCATCACTTCGCGCATGAAATATTTCACAGCGTCGGCGTTCGGTTCGTAGCCCATCGTCCCGACAAAGAGCATTTCGTGGGCGCGCGACATTTCCGGATCGGTCGGAGGCCCGGCCGAGACCCCATTAGGGACGACCGAGACGTTCGGGTAATTGTTCAAAAACTCGCGGTCTTCCTGTTTGCAGACGACAACGTGAGCGAAGCGCGCCGGAAGGGAGGCTTCGTAGGTTCGTAAACGGAGCCAATCAAGTTGATGCAGCGATCGCGTGCGGTACCATCCGGCCTGTCGGAGAGTTCGGCCGACCGCTTCGGAATCACGATCCACCAAGTCCACGAGGACGTTAGGCCAACCAGCGCGGCGGGCCACCTCAGCCTGCGCCGGTCGCTCCGCCCACACGAGGTCGTAATCATCGGTCTTCCGAAGGCGAGTCAGAGTCTCGAGTAGCGGATTCGACCACCAGCGACGAACACCAGCCGGAAGGCCTGGCGCGACGACGTCTTTGAGCCGCTGGCCGAGTGGACGCCATAATCCATACGGGCCTCCGACGCGGTCTATCACATCGCCGTTGTCCAAAACGATGAAGCGTTCGCAGAGGCTGTGTAACGGCGATTGCGCTGCTCCGTTGGCGCCATTTCGCCTCAGCGCAACCATCGTCACGCGATGGTGTGCAGCCAGGGCGCTCACCACGTGGAACGTTCGCATGACCGCGCCGTTGTCGAGCGGCCACGGGTAACCGCTGCTGATGAATAGGACCCGCCTCGCTGTTTCCAACACGGTCATCGCCTTCTGACTGTTACGGTTGGGCCATCGGGTGCGCGGCGCCGCGGCGTTGGCTGCGATATCCCGCGATCATACCCCGCAGGAACACAGACTCACGGAGCCAGGTCAAGGACCGAACTCGTGCCGACGAGGACTCGTTCGCCGGAGGGCCGCTTCTGAATAGCCAACGCGGACGAGTGTGCCATCCGATGCTCGACAGCAAATAACGCAGCGTCGTCGTCAGCCACAAACGCCAAAGGTATCGTGGCGCACCCGCCAACTGTCGCACGTCTTCGTCACCCGGAGGCCGTTCCACAATGTGTTCATATCCTTTCGTCCTGTAAAAGCTTTTCAGGTACTTCAGCGTCGTTCTGGAAGGCATCACATAGTGCTGGACTCGCATAGCGGGCAACCAGATCACGATGCCACCCTTGCGCCGGAGTTGACGAATAAAGGCCACATCGTCGCGGCCACCTCCGACAACGTCAGGGGATGGTCCGAATGCCGCGTCAAAGCTCAGGCCTTCAATCGCACGCCGCCGAAAAGCCATGTTGGCGCCCCAGATGTGCTGCTCTTCGTCGGGCAGGACACCGGCGGGCATGTTTCGTTCGAGGCCACAAAACCCAATTCCCAAGGCAGGAAAGGCATCACACGTTTCGGGATCGGGAGGAGCAGTGAACCACGGAACGATCGTGCCCCCGAAAGCCGCTGCTTCTGGAAACTGACGGGTTCCGGCTACGAACGCTTCGAGCCACGAGTGATCAACGAGAACATCGTCGTCTGTCCAAAGAAGGAAATCGGCCGACGATTCGCGAAGGGCACGATTGCGTGCGTGCGAGAGTCCTGGCTGTAATTCGTGGACGACTCGAAGTGGGAGCCGATCCGCAAACGTCGCGAGAATGCTCGGCGTGTTATCGGTGCAGTTGTTGTCGACAACCAGAATCTCCCAATCGAGGTGCGGAGGCACCACCATTTCGGTCATGCGGTCGAGCGTTTGCCGCAGCAATTCGCACCGATTCCAGGTGCAAATCGCGATGGTCACGCTCTCAGCTCGAATGGTCATCGCCATCTGAGTTTGCGTCGCAGAGCATTCATAAAGACGGTTGGAGCGATAGCGCTCAGAGTAGAGAATGAAAACCGGTGAGGGTCTGGTCTTAGGTATATGAGATCTTGATCGCGGGCTTTCCCGAGATAACTTTCCGGATGCACCAGGGACAGCGGAGTGGGGTCCGTCTTCAAGGCGGCCGAACGCAGTACCGTATTGGCCACCAAGTGGTCCCGATCGACGTAGAAAATTGTGTTCTGAGCGTACCACCACGCAACCGCACTGTTGTGCCACACAAGCGGTCTGATGCAGTCGATTGCTACAAAGTTCTGGTTCAGGAATTTTGAAGCCCAGTATTCAGGCCACTGTTCATTCAGGTGGTTGGTTCCCCCTTGATATGGAATCGCGGCTGAAAATAGAACGATTGGCGCCAATTTCGTGAGCGAGGCAACGAATCCCTCGGCACTGGCGTCTGGTAGGTGCTCCGCAACTTCCAATGATATTGCTAGATCAAAGGTTCGTCCAACCGCAAAAGGCCGACTCAGATCGGCCCTGATGAATTGCGATTTCAGCAGATGATCAGGCTCGGCCCACTCGCCGTCGATGCCCAGGACCTCTTCGACTCCCCGGTCCATGAAGCACTTAAGCCAATCGCCCGTGCCGCAACCAACGTCGACGACCGATCTCGGCGCGAGAAGACCAACAACCAACGGGACAACCTCGTTTGCAGACCGGCGAGCGCCGTCTCGAAGGTCATCGTAGAAGAAGTTGTCATACAGCTGCGTCAAGGATGCACCAATTAGTTCGTGAGGGCCGGCCCATAGGTCTCGCCACTACACGCAATCGAGGCCCTCGCGACGCGTGGCTTGAGCACTGGCAGGATCTCGAGGTCCACGACACCGGCGCACGTTCGAGTCTCGTGCACGGTCAGCAAATCAACTGGTCCGACTCTACTCAGAAAGCGGTGCATCGGATTGTGGTGGACGTGACATTCGAAGTGGCATTGTCCGCGAAGCAGGTGAGCACGAACACGGAAATCAACACCGAACTGCGCACCGGAGGGCAGGCCATCGCGGCCCAGCTCCTCCGACGTGAAGTGTCCGTCGTACACGACGAGTTGGTCCGACGTTCTGTAAAGAATGATACCGAACGTGACATCGCGGTCGGGCCAGTTCACACGGTATCTGACACTCAGCGTAAGCGGCGTTCCCGCCGTGATCGTCGTTGAGTTCGTGTCTTGCTCCAAGAAACGAGCCGATTGGATGATTAATTCCCCCGTTGGGATCGGCTCCCACGACCGTGGTCGCGCCGTCGTGAAGGCTTCCCGCGAGAACGCGTGTTTCGCGATGTCGAGTGTCAACTCGTTCACTGCCTTGCCGGCGGCCTCTGGAGTCTGGCGAGCGGCCACGGATAACGGCTGCTAACCAACAAGACCCGCCTCGCATCCCCTGCATGCATACAATGAAGGCCGATCACGTGTGGGGGCCGCCAAGCTGCACCTCGCTGCTCCCCGAACGGCTATAGCCCTCTGACTGATCCGGTTGGGCTATCGAATATACAGTCCGGCGCCGTTGGCTTCGATATCCAGCGATCATGCCCCTCAGGAAGACACACTCCCGGAGCCAGGTCAAAGAACGAACTCGTGCCGATGAGGACTCGTTGGCCGGAAAACCACTTCTGAGTCGCCAACTCGGACGTGTTTGCCATCCGATGGTCGACAGTGAATAGCGAAGCGTCGCCGTCAGCCACCGCCGCCAAAGCCATCGTGGAGCGCCCGCTAACGTTCTCGCTTCTGGATCGGTCGGAGGCTGATCCCGAATTTGTTCGTACGCTTTGGTCCAGTAGAAACTCTTCAGGTACTTCAGCGTCGTTCTGGAAGGCATCACGTAGTGCTGGACACGCATAGCGGGCAACCAGACCACGATGCCACCCTTGCGCCGCAGTTGACGAATAAACAGCACTTCCTCTCCGCCACCTCCGGCAAGGTGAGGGGATGGTCCGAATGCCGTGTCAAAGCTCAGACCTTCAACTGCGCGCATCCGAAACGCCATGTTGGCGCCCCAGATATGCTCGTCGTCTGGGAGCGCACCCGGGGGCATGGTTCGTTCGAGTCCACAAAACCCAATTCCCAAGGCAGGAAAGGCATCACACATTTCAGGATCGGGAGGGGCAGTGAACCACGGAACGATGGTGCCCCCGAAGGCGGCCGCTTCGGGAAATTGCTGCACCCCGGCCATGAATGCCTCGAGCCAGGTCTCCGCCACGAGAACGTCATCGTCAGTCCAGAGAATATAGTCGCCTCGGGTCTCCCGCATCGCACGATTGCAGGCGAACGATTTACCGGGCGTGCTCTCGAAGACGTACCGAACCGGAAGTCGCGTCGCAAAATTCGTGACCACCTGCTCGGTCGCGTCGGTGGAATTGTTGTCGACGACCAGAATCTCGTACTCCAAGCCGACCGGAATCTGCAGGCGCGTCATTTGTTCGAGCGTCTGCCGGAGCAGCTCGCATCGGTTCCACGTACAGATTGCTACGGTCACCTGTATCGCCGGTGGAGCGCTGTGTCCGCCGTCCAGTCTATCTACGAGACTCACACGCCACCGACCAATTGGTTGACACGAGACGTCTTTCCGACAGCTCGAGCCTTGATGTGGCCGCTGCTGACCAGGCGATCGAGTTGCGCGGGGGGCACCGCCACGACGTTGTAGAACTCCGCCTCGAGAACGTGATCGAGTGGTTGGAACGGAGGCGTTCCTGCCAGGAAGAGCGAATAGTTCCAGGATCGCAGGTTGGCGAACAGGTCCGTGTCGGAATAACCGAACGCCGCCGAGTGCTCGGAGAGCTCGACGATGAGAATCGGCTTGAACTTCTCCAGAGTGGCCGCACCGCCTTCGATCACCAATCGCTCAGCACCTTCGACGTCGATCTTCACCAGGTCCAGGCGGGACAGGCTGTGCCGCTCCACGTAATGGTCCAGTGTTTCTGTTTCGACGGCGACCTCCCGCTCGTCGTAGTACTTCGTCGGCCTCAATGAATTTACCGCCGCGTCAGCGGCCAGATACAGTGTGGCGCCGCCGGCTTTTGAGGACAATGCGAGGTCGCTGCAGTGCACATGCCCGTAGCCATTCAGGCGGACGTTGGCGACGAGTTGCTCGAAGGTCTCCGGATGCGGTTCAAACGCGTGCACAGAGCCGGTCTTGCCGACAAGATCCGCCAGGATGAGCGTGTGGTGCCCGAGGTTCGCGCCGATATCGGCGACGGTCATTCCCGACTGGACCAATGCCTGGAATGTCGCGAGCGTCTCGGGCTCGTACGCGGAAAAGTATTCGAGTTGACGACCGACGTGACAAAACGGATCGGTGTGAAACTTTTGGCCCGCGGGCAAGATGAACTGCTTCCGCAGGGGCGTCTTGGTGCGGTTCTTCATGGCCTCGAGCAGCTTGTGCCGCTTGCTGGGATCGCGGCCCTGTTCGCGCCGCCACCAGAGCCGGACGGCCCAACGGCCCAATCGCGGCCATCGCGTCGCGGCCGCGAGCGCCATCTCAGACTTGTGCTTCATGCCGACCTCGATGCCCCGCCCGCAACGCCGACCGGCTCGGCCGGTGGGATCGCGGACGCGTTTGGATGTGGAAACGGCCTCACCACCGGCACGACGGCGAGGTCCGCGACGCCGCCGTACGTTCGAGTCTCGTGGACGGTCAGCGAACCCACCGGTCCGACTCTACTCAGAAAGCGATGCGTCGGATTGTGGTAGACGTGACATTCGAAGTGGTACTGCCCGCGAAGCAGGTGAGCATGAAGGTGGAAATCGACACCGAACTCCGCACCGGCCGGTCGGCCATCGAGGCCCAGCTCGTTCGAACTGAAGTTGCCGTCGTAAACGACCAGCAGGTCCGATGTCCGATAAAGAATGACGCCGAACGTGATATCGCTGATCGGCCGGTTCACGCGGTAGCCGACACTCAGCGTGAGCGGCGTGCCCGGGGTGATCGTCAGCGAGTTCGTCTCTTGCTCCAGGAAGCGAGCCGATTGGACGGTGATCTCCGCGTTGGCCTGGGTTTCCACCACCGTGACAGCCGTTGCGTACTGCCGAATCACCTGGGCGGTCGGCCCGATGGCGACGACGCCGCGATTCAAGAACAAGGCCTGGCCGCACAGTTTCGGAATGGCGGCCATGTCGTGCGACACGAACGCGATCGCGACTCCTGAGCGTCGGAATTCCTCCATCCGCTCCATGCAGCGTCGCTGAAACGTCATGTCGCCGACGCTGAGCACTTCGTCGATGATGAGCACGTCCGGCCGCAAATGCGCGGCGATCGAGAACCCGAGCCTGGCGTTCATGCCCGATGAGTAACGCTTGACCGGCGTGTCGACGAATTCGGCCACGCCTGCGAACTCGACGATCTCATCGAGCTTCGTGGCAATCTCCGCGCGACGCATGCCCATGATCGCGCCCTGCAGGAAAACGTTCTCCCGGCCGGTCAAATCCGGGTGAAAGCCCGCCGCCACCTCGATCAGTGCCCCGACGCGCCCCCGGAGCCAACACGAACCTCTCGTCGGTCGGAGGATGCGGTTCAAGAGCTTGAGTGTCGTTGATTTGCCAGCGCCGTTCGGGCCGATGATCCCGATCGCCTCGCCACGGCGCACTTCGAACGAGACGTCCTTCAATGCCCAGAATTCCTCGGCCTCGAGATCCGGAGGTGTCGTCGGTCGGACCATCCGTTTCGCGATCGCGGGAATGAGATCGCGGAGGCTGTCGTGTCGCTCGCCTCGACGAAACTTCTTCCACACGCCTTCGAAGGCGATCATGACGTCACTCATCAGACGTTCTCCGCGAACTGGAATTCCGTCCGATGGAACAGCAACCATGAGACCGCGAGAAGCACCAGTGACAGAACCGCAGCGAGCAGGAACGGCGTCGCTTCAGGCAGGACGCCGCGCAGCAGTACGGAACGGTAGGCATCGATGAGCGGGGTCAGCGGGTTCAGAAGAAGAAGGAAGCGGAACCGGGTGCTCAAATTTGACACAGGGTAGAGCACCGCCGTCGCGAACATCCAAACAGTGATCACCACATCGAAGAGATACTTGACGTCTCGATAGAACAGATTCGACATGGCAAGGATCAAGCACACGCTCGCGGTAAATATCGCGTGCACCAGGACAACCAACGGCAGGGCCAGCAGGGCCCACGTCGGCGTGATGCGGTAATACGCCATCAAGGCGAACAGGGCGAGGCTGCCCGCCGCGAAATCGACGAGTGAAACGAGAACCGCCGACAACGGGAAGATCTCGCGCGGGAAGTACACTTTCGTGACGAGGCTTGTATTGCTGGTCAACGAGGTCAGCGCGAACCGGAATGACGACGCCGAGAAATTCCAGGCCAGCAGACCACAGAATGCGAACAATGGATAGGGCATTCCCACGTCCAGTGGGGCCACCCGCATGAAGATCACCGAGAAGACGATGGTGTTCACGACTGGCATGAAGATCGCCCAGCCGAAGCCCATCACGGACTGCTTGTAGCGGAGGAGGAGATCCCGCTTGGTCATCTGGTAGAGCAGTTCGCGATACTGCACCTGCTCCAGGACCATCTCACGCATATCGGCGGCAAGTTGTGTCATTGTTTATAGGAAGGCACCTGTAGCAAGGCAAAGGCCACTCCAGGGAGGCTTGGAGTCTTTGCTTTCGCGTAACTACCTAGTTCTGTTGGCGTTATCGGTAATACTCTCAGCGAGAAGGCAACGATTTCCCAGTGAGAAGTCTGCCCCGAAACGAACTTTGTCTCGTGATTCCCCGGTCTCTTCAATGTCCGTTTTCCGATGAAGCTGCTCTATCTGACTCATCGATTGCCGTACGCCCCCAACCGAGGCGACCGCATTCGGGCGCACCACACCCTTGGCGTCCTGCGAAACCGCGCGGACGTCGATCTCGTGTCGCTTGTCCACGATCGCGATGAGGGCGCGCATCTGGGCGATCTTCGTGGCCTCGTCAACAGCGTGAGCGTCGCCCCAGTTCCACGCCTCCGGAACCGCGTGTCGGGCGCATTGGCCCTGACGGGAACCCGGCCGCTGACCCACTCGTTGCTGGATTCCCCTGCGATTCGACCCATCCTCAACCAGCTGGTGGAGACCCGTCGGCCTGACGTCGTCCTGGCCTACTGTTCTGGCATGGCAAGATTCGCGCTGGAGCCGCCGCTCGCCGGTCTGCCGCTGGTCATCGACCTGGTGGACGTCGACTCCTGCAAATGGGCGAACTCGCGTCGACGACGGCCCCGCCGATGAAGTGGATCTATCGACGCGAGGCAGAATCTCTGTCGAAATTCGAAGCGCATATGGCGAGAGCGGCGTTCGCCACGGTCGTCGTGAACGATCGAGAACGAGAGGCCCTGGCACGCGTCGCGCCCGACGCGCGAATCGACGTCGTCCCTTCTGGCGTGGCGATTGACGATTGGCGGCCTCATGACGTGGCGCCGGATTCGAATGACGTCGTGTTCTGCGGCGTCATGAACTACGCACCGAATGAGGCGGCCGCGATCTGGCTGGCCCGTGACGTGTGGCCCATCGTCTTGAAAACGAATCCGAGCGCGAGGCTCAAACTGGTCGGTTCCCATCCGACCCGGCAGGTGAAGGCTCTCGGAGGCGCGGACTCGACCATCGAGGTCACGGGGCATGTGCTCGACGTTCGTCCGTTTCTCTGGCGCGCCGCCGTTGCTGCCGCCCCGCTGCACATCGCCCGTGGTATCCAGAACAAAGTGCTCGAAGCCGTAGCCGCCGGATTGCCGACAGTCGTGACGCCGGTCGTGGCCGAGGGCCTCCCGGCCGAGATCCTTTGCGCATGCGCCGTGGCAAATGATGCGGCCGGTTTTGCCCGCGCGGTCGTCCGATTCCTCAACATGACTCCTCTCCAACGTCGTATCGCCGCAGCAATGGCGGATCTGGACGGGCTGTCCTGGAAGGCGCGGCTGACGCCCCTGGTCCAACTACTCGAAGCCGCGGCATCTCAACGCCGGCCATGAACGGCACTCCAGCCTGATTCCTGCGGGCGACAGACTTCGAGGGCACCGGCTTCGGCGATCCAGACGCCGATCGCGGCGCCAAGACCCGCAATTGCGACATCGGTCACCTCGCCAGAGCGTCCGACCATCCAGCCTTGCAGGTATGCGAGCGGCGCCGCAAGGACGAGCGTCGCTGCGACGGCGATCCAGATTGCCTGTCGCCGGCCGCTTGCCATCGACACCGCAAATCCAAGCGGGACGAAGGTCAGCACCAACTCGAAACCGTGACTAATCGTTTCGAGCGACGTGCGCTCGGAGCCGTTAAAGAACGGCAGCCAGATGACTGGCCGGTGCGTCGCCGCGATCTCAAACGGACTAAGCCACTGCAGCGCAGCGCCCATGCCGGTCGCGCACCACAGCACGACGCACCAGAAGATCGGCGAGCGGTTCCAGGGCCACCGTCGTGAAAGCGCGGCGCCGGCGACGGCCCCGGCCGCATGGACAGTCGCATCTTCCAAGCCGGGCATTCGGGATCCGATGATCCACTGGCTTGCTTCCAGCCCACCGGCCACCAGCACGCCGCCGGCGGCGGCCAATATCGTAGAACCGCGCGCGCCGACCCGTCGCAGCCAGAGCGACGCGGCCAGGCCGAACAGGGCATAGCGCACCAACTCGATGCCCTCCTCCCTGACGGGGCCGAACTGCCACGGATCGATCTGGAGCGCTCGAACCTTGCCGACCAGCGGGCCGACGTCTAACGTGAAATCGAACGGCTCCCAGGCCGCCGCCAGCAGCACGGTCACGGCGATCATGAGCGGATAAAACTGCGGCACCTCCATCAGCTTTCTCGCCCGCAGCTGGAGTGTTGCGACTCTCGAACTTCTGATGAGTACCGCCGCGGCCGCCGCGCCGGACAGCGCTCCCGAGACGTTCGCGCAGAAGTCGGACACGGACGTCGTCCGCTCGAGTTCGAAGAGCTGCAGCGTTTCGATCGTGGCGCTGAGGCCGGCAGCGAGGACGGCCGCGCCGATGATCGCGGTCGGGACCGCACGTTGCTGGCTGAGCACCACGACGCCCAGGGCGCCGAAGGGGATGAACAGCGCAATGTTCTGGAGGACGTCCGGGATGGAGACGCGTCGCCCGGTGTCGGGAGAGATCAGGGGATTGAGTCTGAGGCGCGATAACTTGTCGGCGACTAGAGCGCGGTCGGCCGTGAAGTGAAAGGGAATCGAGCCACCGTAGACGATGAACAACGTGAACGTCAGCCACAAGATCGCCGGCAGACGCGAGTCGCCTATCGGCGAGGAGAGGGCTTCACTCATCAGGCGATCGACTTCAGAGTCTTTCGGGCCTCGTCGGCTCCATCGAAGTTCGCATTGATTTTGAGCGCGCGCTCGAGCGTCTGGCGCGCTTTGTCCTTGTCGCCGCTCTGCGCGTACGCGAGACCGAGGTGACCGACGTAGCTTGGGTTATCGGGTTGGAGGCGAACACTGCGCTCGAAGGCGGCCACCGCCAGCGTGGACAGCCCTTTCTTGTAGTAGACCCAACCGAGCGTGTCGTCCACTTCGTGCCGGTCGGGGAGCCCGGCTTTGGCCGTCTGGGCGAGTTGTAGCGCGATGTCGAGCTTTTCGTTGTCCTCTGCGTAGAGCCACGCCAGATTGTTCGCGGCCACCGCGGCGCGCGGATCGACGTCCAGCGCTTTCTGGTAGAGCGCCTTTGCCTCGTTCGGCTTGTTTTGCAGCTGCAGCAGCACGCCGGCCAGCGTCAGCGGCGCCATCGCCTTGGGTTGAAGTGCGGCCAGCTTTTCGAATTCGGCCGTCGCTTCGGGCAATCGCTTCTGCAGGGCGTAGACGCGAGCGAGCGCGCCGTATACCTGCAGGTTGTTCGGGTCGATCTCGAGCGCTCGTCTCAGCGATTGTTCTGCCGCGGAAAGGTTGGCAGCGGCCGCGTAAGCCTGTGCTGAGAGGATCTTCAGCTCAACGTTATTCGGCGCGGCGGCCTGCGCGGTCTCGATGCGGGCGCGTGCCGCTTCAGGCTTGTGTTCCTGGAGCTCGAGGCCCACGATGGCCTGCGTCCCGGCGAGATTACCCGGATCTTTTTCGAGCGCCTTTGCGAGCACCGATCGCGCGGCGGCGCGGTTGCCTTGCGCCAGGTAGAGCCGTCCCAGCTCAACCTCAACGGCGGGGTTCGAAGGAAATGCATGCTCGAGCGTTTTCAGCGGTTTCTCGGCGCCGGCCGGATTCTTGTTGGCCAACTGCGCCCGCGCCAGGAGCAGGTGAGCTTCGGCGGAGCCGGGGACGATCTGAATCGCATTCTGGGCATACTGGATCGCGTCGCCGTTCTTGCCATTCGCGAGCGCCAGCTTCGCCAGCTCCACGTATGCCGGCATCAGGTTCGGATTCAGACGCAAGGCCTCTTTGAAGGCGTTCGAAGCATCTTCCGGTTGGTCGCGTGCGAAGAGAATGCTCCCCAATACGAACTGCGCCTGCGGTGATGTTGGTTGAGCGTTTACAGCCGCTTTGGCCGTGGCCAATGCGTCGTCAAGTTTCCGGTCCACGAGTTGTAGACGGGCCTTCGCGAGGAGCGCGTCGAGCTGTCTCGGGTCTTTCTTCAGAACCTCTGCGATCAGGCGGTAGGCTTCGGCGCGATCGCCGGCGATCAGCCCGAGCGAGGCCAGCCGCAGCTTGGCCGGCACCATCCCGCCGGGTTCTTTGGCCAGTCGCTCGAGCACCGCCCTCGCGCTGGCGTATTGCTGCATCGACGAGTAGTAATCGGCCAACGCCAGCAATCCTGTACTTGGAGCGACTTCCGCAAACGCCTTCAGGGGCGCTTCAGCCTCGGCGTTGCGGCCGACGCCAAGATAGAAGAGCGCCAGGGCCCGGTTGGCCAGCTCATTCTTCGGATCCAGCGCGGTCGCTTCCTTGAGCGTCACTTCCGCCTTGTCATGGCGACTTGTGGACCAGTAGTAATTGGCCAGCGCGAGCCGAGCGTTCACCGACTTCGGGTCGCTCTCGACGGCCTTCTTGAACGCGAGTTCGGCGGCAGCGGAATCGCCCTTCGCCAATTGCAGAAGACCGAGATTGGAGTACGCGTTACCGGAGGGGTCGCTCGCAACGGCGGATTCAACTGTCGCAATCGCGCCATCGAAGTCCTTGAGGCCGGCAAGTGCATTGCCCTTCAGAATCTGGGCGTCGACGCTTTTGGGCTGAAGCGCAAGGCTCTTGTCCGCCCGCGTTTTTGCGTCTTCGAATCGGCCGAAGGCGAGGAGGGTTTGTCCGGCGCCGAGCTGGGCGTCGATATTGTCGGGGAGAAGATCAGCCGCCCTGACGTATTCGTTCAGGGCGTTGCGCGGATCGTTATTGCCGGCGTAGAGCTTGGCCAGCGCAAGTCGAGCGTCGCCATTCCTGGGATCGGCCGCGATAGCCTTTCGGTATTCGATGACCGCTTCTGCGGGCTTCTTCCGGGCAACATACTCGCTGGCACGGTTTGCCAGCGCCTTGCTGGTGGCGATTGGATCTTTCCGGCATCCGACCGTGAGTGCCAGACACGCGACGGCCATCGCGACGGCTACTCCGTGTCGCATCGTGATCTGCTCCTGAGCTGCGGTGCGTCCCGCAAGCCACATGACGTCCATTTCGTCCGGAAGTTCCTCCAGATCATCGGCGTCCGAGATGGCACCACCCGCTTGGGCGATTGATCGCGGGGCGCGATCGAAAAGGCTCCGGTTCCCGGCACGAGCCCCCGGGAACCGGCGAAGGAGACCACCTGAACGCCGCGCGCTCTACGCCGCGGTCGCGTTTCCGTTCCACCGACGACGGGTCGCACCCGCCAAGCCGATGAGGCCGGTGCCGAGCAGCAGCATCGAACCCGGTTCCGGAATGGGAGATGCCGTCGCCCCTTCAGAAGCGGAGAACGAGAACGTCGTCCCGGCCTGGTTGCCGCTGAAGACAAAGATTCCAGGCGTGGGATCGAATCCCGTCAAATGGAACACGCCGGTGCCAAGCAGAGTCAAGAGATTCGAGGTCTGCGAGACAGTGGTGGTGCCTGTGAGGTCGAACGAGAAGCCCCCAATGCCGACCTCGAAGTTGTTGATCGTCGGTACCGGGTAGTTCGCGTTCCCTGGTCCGGCAATGGAGAAGTCTTTGATCAACCCATTTGTACCCAGCAAGCCGCTGAAATTGCCGTCGGCCGCGGTGACGTTGTAGTTGCCCGGGACGCCGGGCGTCGGGCTGCTGCCTAGAATCGCGAAGTCAAGACCCGTCGCGGTCCCGATTCCCGTCATGGTGGCCGTTGAGGCGTTCACGGGCACCAGGTCGCCTGCGATGGACAAATCGCCGACGATGAGGGCTGCCTCGGCCGATGGGGCCGACGCCCACATCAGCGCTACCACTCCTACTAACAAACTCATACGCTTCAACATACGAAATCTCCTTTTCGCGCCTGCGACCCTAGTCTTCACCCCTCTGGCGCACCGGGCCGCCGCAACCGAGTGTGCAAAACTGTCGCCTACCAGGAGGAACGGCAGCGCATGCCTAACCACCATGGTTCGAGAGCCTTACGGGGGTTACCCGGCCGTTGCAGCGAGAAGAAGTGGACCAAAAGGTGACCTTCGGTACAGGAACGCCCGGTTGTCAGGTAAGCCCTTACTGAAAAGTGGCATCAGGAGGGCAGATAGGTTCGCAAAAATGGAAACAGTGCTTTGACGAACTGGGCCGCGGTTCCTTCGGCTATCGTCTCGGCGTTCTCGACGTCCGGCGGCACAGGAGCTATCACTCGGACGATCGATCCGTCAGAGCGATTCATTCGGACGGCGTCGCGAATGAGAAAGAGACGGCTCCAGGTACTCGCTGGCGACGACATTGCCGTGGCTTTGATACCAGTAGAGGATCACCTGCGTGTCGAGGCCTTTGCGGACGATGTAGCGGTTGACGGCGATCCGATCGTCGCCGATGCCGTTCGGTACCTCGATCGTCGTCTTCGATACCGGGTCCCATCCCGAGCCCGGCAGACAGTTGAGCGGGGAGTGGATGGTATCGCCCTGCCGCTGGCTCTCCCAGTAACCGATGTACAACCCCACGCCAGCCTGGTCAGCACGGAAATACGCACGTGTCAGATAGTCGCTGACTCCGAGCACTCTGATCACGGCAGGATCGAACGGTGCCTCCTGCGCGCCTCGCCACTCGCCGATCTGCATCGGAAACTCAGCGAACGAGGTGCGAATGGGCACCGTCTCGTGTCCCTGGGCGCGGGCCAGTACGACCGCACCGCCGGCTAAACAGACAAACACCACAATCGCGCGAGTCAGCATCAGACCCCTTTAAGCGGCCCGCACGGACGCCATGGAGCTGGCGTCGGGCCGTGGAGAGACGAGGAGAATCGCGCGCTGGATGATGACCATCATCGCAAACGCCGCGACGAAGACCATCCAGCCCGAGAACTCGTGAAAGAAGCCCTCGGCGGCGGCCGACCCGATGTAGTCCGCGGCGATCCCGGTTCCGGCCACACGCGCCCCGTTGGCGATGACGGCGACGGGAACCGAGGAGACCGCGATCAGGCTTCTCACCCAGACCCGAGAATCCGCGAAATATCCGAAGACGATGCCCAGCGTCAGAAGCGATATCAGGGAACGGATGCCGCTGCAGGCCTCGGCCACCTCGAGCGTCGTGTTGGCGAGGATGAGGACGTTCCCCTCGCGCAGGACCGGAATCTCGACCGCGCCGAGCGCCGCCTCGCCAAACCTCGACGCCAGCAGCTGAAGGGGGAGCGCGATCTGATTGAAGATGATTGCCGGTAGCGGAATCATGAGGATGAGAAACGCCATCGGAAACGCCAGGACGCGCAGCCGAGCCCACCCGAAAAGAAACAGGATGATGCCGCCCGCGGCCCCGAGGAGCGAGATACGGGTCAGGAACAGCTCGGATCCGAGCACCCCGGCCGCCAGTACCGAGCACGCTGCCGACGAGGACCACGAGGCCAACAATCGTTGGCCGCTGCACCGCGGCAAAAAAACGATCGCGCCGCTCCCACGCGAGGTAGGCCGCAATCGGGATGATGAAGAAGCCGTGGGAGTAGTTATCGTCGGTCCACCAGTCCGAGATCAGCTTCGCCAGCACATGACGGTACAGCAGCAGAAAACCGGCCGCAACCAGCAGCAGTGCGGCGAGTTTTTTCGAGTCGATGCGCATGCTTGCCGCCAGAATTTCGTCCCTGGACGTCCCAGACTCTGCTACGTGCGACCGGTCAAATGTTGCCGCAGTGCTCTAACCTCGGGGCGCTCAAGGAGCGACGAGTTGAGCCTCAGCGCATTTTGCAGCATCAGAAGTGCCCGTTCGCGGTCGTTGGCGTCAGAAAAAATAACCGCCGCGTGCCAGAACATGTCCACGTCATCGGCTGGCGCGCCGCTGATCGCGGCGGTCATCGTCCGCGCCGCTTCGACGGGACGCCCGAGCAGGTGCTGAATCCAGGCGACCGTGTCGAGGACGGTCGAGATGTTGATGTTCACGTTGCGCGTCGAGGCGCGCTCGACGAGGCGCAGCACCTCCTCGAAGTTCTGGACGTTGCCGTGAATCGCCGCGGCGCGCTGTGCGAGCGGCAGCGCTTCCTCCGGCGCGCCTTTCTGAACGGCTAGAAGGTACGCCAGGTTGTTCAGCGCGATCACCTGGTTCCTGGCGTAGGCGAGGACGGCGCGATACTGAACGATGGCTTCGTCGTAGCGCTTGGCCCGTTCTTCGAGGCCCGCGAGCCCCAGTCGGGCAACCGTGAACTGCGGCTCGGCCTCGATCGCGACTTTAAGGGCTTCCTCTGCGCCGGCCAGGTCGCCGCGCTCCTCGCGGACTGTTGCCTTCGCGAACGCAACCCGCGCCTCCGGTTTCGGGGCGTCCAGCAGCGCCTGAAATCGTTTGGAGAACAGCTGCGGCATTTCCGTCGCGGCGTCGAATCCCGAATCGATGTCATGGTCGGAAAGGACATGGGCGCGAAACGGCGCACACAATGGATCGCCCAGCACGATCGTCTGCCAGCTCAGATACGGCATCGCCGCGTAGAACGCTTCCGCGAGGTTCAGGCCTTTGAGATACGCCGGAAACAGGATGTCGGGGCGGATCGCGGCGTCCAGATACGGCTCCGCTACGTGACCCGCAGTGCCCGTCACTCCGTCGTGGACGAAATCAGCGGTCAGGGACTGGCGCGAGCCCCCGAATGGACTCGAAGGGCTGTTGTTGTCGCCCGGCATCCATTCGGGCGGCGGTTGCTTGAACGTCCGGGCATCCGTGCTCACGAACATCGCCGCGAGCGCACCAGGAACGAATTCAAACTGAAAGTGGCGGATCCGGATGGCAGGATCGTTGGAACCCCAGGAGTAGTAGCCGAGTACCGGAGATTGATCGGTGATTACCTTGGCGGATTCGTCGAGCATCACCCGATCACCGAAGCCGTCGGCCGTCAGCCGTTCGGCCGCCTGATGAAGCCAGGTGTTTCCGTTCTCGCTCCACGACGCCCGCTCGTCGAGGATGACGCGGCCATTCCGCACGGAAGCCGATCCGCGGTCGATCAGACCGCGGACGTCTTCGAGTGTGTAGCCGTCCAGACGTGTCACGAGGTAGATGTCGTACTTCTCGTGCGTGAACGGCGTGACCGTCGAGACCGCCGCGGTTCCGGCGAAGTACGGGTTGGGGACGAATCCGACGATCGCCGCCAGCTGTCCGACATGACGACGATAGAGGAGCGTGAGCTCGGAATCGACGCTGGAAACCGTGCCCGATCGGCCTCCCGACCCTGCGATTCGAATCGGCACACCCTTCGTGAGGACGATGTAGAGAATACGATCCTCGGCTCGCTGGCTGGCGATGCACCGCCAGATCGGCGCTTCGATCTGCACTCCGTAGGTCTGCCGTTCGATCGTTTCCTCCAACGTGGTGGAGATATGACAGATGTTGCCGCCAGGCACGCCGCGCCGGCCGGCGTAGAGCTTCGCGATCGACTCGCCAGTCGAACTGGCGTCGTTGACCACCAGGAGGACGTTCGTACCGCTCTGCGCCTCCGCTCGCATGCCTGCCAGCATCACGAGCGAAGCGATGACACACGCCGTCAGCTTGCGTCGAGCGTTGAACATCACGAGGCGGATCCGTTCGAGCTCACGATGCGTTTTCGTATCGTGGTGCCTGGTTCATGGACGCTGTCAACAGTTCGCCCGAGCGATAGGTGCGGAACGGCAAGTTGCACTTATGCTGGAACAGGAAGGCCTGAAATCGTTTGTAATCGCGCTCCGGCAGATTGAAGAGGCGCAGCACCGCATGGTAGTTGCCGTGTGTGCGCTGCAGGGCCATGTGAATCAGCTTCTGCAAATCGGCTCGCGTGATGTCGTGCGCCTTGTACATCGTGGCGACGGACCAGAAGTTGTCGCCGTCGATCATCCTCTGCCACAGGATCTCGGCCATCGAGGAGCACTGACACGCGATCTCGTTCGATCCCGTCGGCACGCGCAGGGGCGGCCCGCTCGCGAAGTCCGCATCGGAACGTGCCGACGAGCGCAACGTCTCGAGAAGTTCGACGGGGAGATCCTCGGGCATGATCGGCCCGCGGATGTCGCGCACGACGAGACGCTCGGTCAGGTTCTTCAGCTCGCGGACGTTACCGGGCCACGGATAGGTTCGGAGCGCCGCCTCCGCTTCCGGCGACAAGACAGGCCGCGGTAGCTCGTGCGCAATGCTGGCCTGTTCGAGGAAGTGCCGCAGCAGAAGGGGAATATCGGCGGGGTGTTCGCGGACCGGCGGCACGCGAAGCTGAATGACATTCAAGCGGTAATAGAGGTCCTCGCGGAACTTGCCCTCGGCGATCTGAGACCGGAGATCGCGGTTGGTCGCCGTGATCAACCGGACGTTGGCGCGCGTACTCGGCCGATCGGCGCCGACCGGCTGAACGTCTCCTGTTTCGGCGAACCGCAGCAGCACCGCCTGCATCCGCAGACTCATCTCGCCGAGTTCGTCCAGAAACAACGTGCCACCCTCGGCTTGGTGAACGAGTCCGGGTTTGTCACGGTACGCGCCGGTGAAGCTGCCCCGTACGTGGCCAAACAGCTCGGACTCGAGCAGCGTTTCGGGGATGCCGCTGCAGTTGACGGCCACCAGCGTGCGACCTTGCCTGACGCCGCCGCGGTGGATCAGACGCGCGACCACCTCTTTGCCCACGCCCGTTTCGCCGAGGATCAAGACTTTTGCATTCGTTCGTGCCGCCTCGCGAATTTCCCTTCGCAGCGTCAGGATGGCGGGGCTTTCACCGACGAGGGAAACGTCTTCAGATCCTTGAGTCGAAACCATCGAGCACCTCTGTAAAGCGACGTCTTCGGCGCCGATCAAAAGTCGGCACGGCCGGGAAGACAATTACCCGCGATTTCCAAGAATCACGAGCTTAGGGGGTTCGCTACTGCACCGGCAATACAGTAGATTCTGTATCTCTCGAGGCCGAGGTTGTGTGTCGGCGCTGTATAGGTCTTGTAAAACTGCGCACCGCAGTTTCGATGATGCCGCTCCGACAATGGATGAGATGAAGGTCGGAATCGTCGCACGATCACGGTTGAGCGATCTGGTTGCGGATCGCGTAACGGACGAGCTCGCTCAAAGAATGCAGCTCGAGCCTGCCCATGATGTTCGACCGGTGCGTCTCAGCGGTCTTGTTGGTGATCCCGAGCGCCGTCGCAATCTCCTTGTTCGATCTTCCTTCGGCGAGGAGCTGCAGGACCTCACGCTGACGCGGCGTCAGACGCCCGGAGGCCCCATTCACGTGCGGCCTCGATTGGTGAAGGGGAACATTTGATGAGTGCGCCTCTGCAGTGAAGACCTCCCGATGCTCTATCAGGGTGCGGATGGCTGCGACCAGAGTCCGTCCTGCCTCCGATTTCAGGACATAGCCGTGCGCGCCCGCATCCTTGACTTCGGAGGCGACCTGGTCGGAATCGTGGACGGTCAGAATGAGGACACTCGACGACGCGACACGCCGAAGCTGGCGGGTGGCTTCGAGGCCGTTCAACTCCGGCATGCTGATATCGAGCACCACGAGGTCAGGCTCCAGCTCGACGGCCATCGCGACGGCGTCGCGGCCCGTGCTCGCTTCCCCGCATATGGACCAGCCCGGCTGTGCCTCGAGCACGGTTCTCACACCCTGCCGTACGACTTCATGATCATCGGCGATGAGGATGCGGACTGGCCTCACAGGGTGCCTGCGTTCAACGGTACGACCACATGAATCGTTGTTCCCGTGTGGGTGAATTCGATATCAAAACTTCCGCCCAGCTGCCGGATGCGCTCGCGCATTCCCTGAATGCCGACGCCCAGCATCTCCGGCAAGGGCGCGCCGCCACGCGGCATTGTCGGGTGGTCACGAAGCCCGTGTCCTTGGTCCTGAATGTCCAGCACGACGGCAGCTGCCCTTCTCATGAGACGAATCGACGCGGTCGACGTTGACGCGTGACGACGGACGTTGGTGAGACCCTCTTGCACGACCCGGAAAAGCGCCGTCTCGACCAGCCCTGGCATTCGGCCAACCTCGCGGGCATCAAAGTCCACCCGGACCCCGCTACGCTCGATGAAGCCCGCGATGTACCACCGCACGGCCGGCAGCAGGCCAGCCTCGTCGAGTAGGGGAGGGTGCAAAAGATACGCCATCGTTCGCACTTCGCGAGAACACTGATCGGCCAGGGCTCGACTTTGAGCGAGCGCCCTGCGAGATCTGACGTCGAGGAGGTCCTCGGCGGCTTCCAGCACATCGAGGTTCATGGTCAAGGCGGCCAGGTGCTGCGCGGTCGAGTCGTGCAGATCAATGGCAAAGCGCTTCCGTTCCTCATCCTGCAAGTGGAGCAGCCGGATGGACAGGCGCTGATATTCCCGCTCGCGTCGTCTGGCCAACGCGGCCATGGCCTGGGCCTTCCTGGCAGCCGCCGTCAGCCGCTGCTGCGCGTTCTGCAGTTCGCGCATGAGCCGCTCGAGATCGGCCCTGGCGTCCACGGCATCCCCGCGGGCATCATCTGAAAGGTTCTCCGCGCGGACGGCTGCGAGAATCAGCCGCTCGTTCGCGTCCCGCATCTGGCCAATGAGTTGTTCGGCTTCCGCGCCGTTCCGGGGCGACGTTTCAGACCCGGCCACGGCGTGTGAGTGCTCGTCGTCGTTTGCCTCCGTCGCCGTACCGGCACCCGCGACACGCTGATGGCGAGGCGGTGTAGTACGTCGGGGGGCCGAAGCCTTTCTGTCGGTGTTCCGTGAGGCGCCTCCTGGACGTCGTGAACGTGAAGACTTCAACTTCATACTGGTCGTTCACCGAGGAGGGTGGCTGCTGCAGTAATGGCCGGTGCGCCGGTGCCGGTTCCAGCTTCGCGGATCAATATTCGCCGAAACGCCCGTTCTCGCCTCTTGCCGATCGTCATGAGTTATCAAATAACTCGCAATCGGATTCTACACGGGGGAGACAGGGATGGAGATAAGTGAACCAGGCCTTCGCGAATGGTGATCGTCGGCAGAATGCTGAGGAACCGATCGAGGATATGGTGCGACCGAGGCTGGCGCTGACGCCCTCGCGGTACAGGTTGCCGCCGGACCATCCACCTCAGCTCATGCATTGAACCAGTACCACACCTCGTCATTATCGTGACCTGACCTCCGTCTCTCACCTGTCAAATCATGAGGTTCACGATAAAGCTGGACTCCAGGCAACGGGACAGATCACGACGACGACGACCGACGGCAGCGGCCAGTTTTTCGGTCGCTCTGAGCCAGGGTTCGTACGCAATCGAAGTGCTCGTGCCCGGCTTCGACACGGTCCGACGGGCCGGGGTTCAGGTGAAGGAAGGCACGCCTTCATCGCTTGGCATTCAGTTGACGGTCGCGAACATCAGGGAACGGTGACCGTCTCCGCGGCGCTTCCCGCCGCGGCAGTAGCGGCGCCATCCCAGTCGTCGCTGACGGCACGGTCGGCAGAATCGCTGATCAGCCGTGAGTACATCCGGAACTATACGTCTCCGTTCTCCGACTACAGCCAGGTCCTTCAAATGGCGCCCGGCACGTTCAGCGTGAGTGCGAACGGATCGGGTCTGAGCGACACCAAGACATTCTTCTGCGGATTCCCGACGGCTGCTACAACATGACCTTCGACCTACGACTGGAGAGGCCTGACGGACGGGCAGCCCTGCACGTGTTCCGTGCCGATTCCCCGATGAAGGGTGCGCAATCGGCTGCAGACGAGAGCCGGCTGTCATTCCACGTGTCGACGATTGACGGCACGGCACGTACGCTCACCGTCCAGGAGTGCCTGTGGACGTGAGCCCGGCGGCAACGGATCCGTGCGTCTGGGGAGAATCGCGAACTGTCGCTCTCTCGCGCTAGATCGACAAACGCGACCTTCCGGAATCGACCGACGCCCCGATCACATCACTAACGACCCGTTGGGTTGCCACGGATGTTCATGTGGCGTTCATGAACAGAGCGATGATGAATGGTCGGCGTGTGCTTTGATCTTGTGTCCCGTTCTCAACGGAGTAGCATAGCCTCGCAGTAGGTAGGAACTGGGACGTGCGATCCAGCTGTCTGACGATCGGCTTCGCCTCACTCCTTATCACTGGACTTGCGTCATCAGCCGCGGCGCAGTCGGAAGCTCCCAGCGTCGATCTGGTCGTTGACGCCGGACGTCCCCTCAGAGTCGCGCTCGACGAACGGATTCACCTGCAGAAAGTAGGGCAGGTTGTCACCGGCCGCGTCACCGAGCCGGTCTATGCCTACGACCGGGTGGTGATTGATGTTGGCACCAGAGTCCGCGGACAGGTCGTGCGGATTGTGGACGGCTCGAAGTGGAGCCGCATGCGCGCCTACGCTGGCGGCAACTACTCGCCACCCAAACAGGCGGTCCTGCAATTCGACACGATCGTGCTCGACGATGGCCATGAACTATCGATCAGCACGATCGTCACGGGTGGGATCCCGCATGTCGTCCACAGCACGGCGGGCGGATCATCGGCGTCGGTGCCCCCTGATGGCGAGCTGACGTCGACCGACGATATCGCGAGCCCGACACTCGGTGCTCGCGCTCGCGCCGAGATCCACCAGCAGACGACGACCACGTTTGCGGCGATGAAGCAGAAAGCCAGCGATATGCTGGCGACCGTCAAATCCATCAAGGAGCCGGGGCAAATGAGCCGGCTCAAAGACGCGGCCATTCAGCAGTTGCCGTATCACCCCCAGTATCTGGCGAAGGGAACCGTCTATGACGCCGCTCTCCTGGCGCCGGTCTCGTTCGGACGCGTCGTTCCCGCGATGGCCGCTTCGGTTGGTACGGTTCCCGCGCCGAACAGCATTCTCAAGGCGCGGCTCGGCTCGACCCTCGACTCGTCGAAGACGCCGCGGGGCACACCCTTCGAAGCGGTCGTCACGCAAACAGTATTCTCCGCCGATCACAAAGTGATCTTTCCGGAAGGCACAAAGCTCACCGGCGAAGTGACGTTCGCGAAGCCGGCCAGGTCGTTTCATCGTAACGGTCAGCTGCGTTTTCTCTTCGAACGCGTCCAGGTTCCTCAGCAGCCGTCGGTGCCGCTCCTCGGCGCACTGCATGCGGTCGACGCAAACGCGGACGACCGTGTGGCCGTGGACGACGAGGGCGGCGCCACGCTCGAGAACTCGAAGACTCGCTTCATCGCGCCGGCGCTCGCCGTTCTGAGTCTGCGCGCGTCGATCAATCGAGATGGCCACCAATATGACGATCCTGATGGCGACGGGTCGATCAAGACCGCGGGATCGGGAGCCGGCAGTCGCGCCGTCGGCGGATTCCTCGGCATGAGCCTGATCGGCGTGGTCGTCAGTCAGGTCACGCGGCCGCTCGGCATCGCGATGGGCGTCTACGGTGCCGCTCGCACGGTCTACGCCAATGTCCTGAGCAAAGGCCGGGAGGTGACGTTCGCCGCGGACACACCGATTCAAGTTCGGCTTGCGCCGGGCCCGTCAGCGCCGCAGTGAAGGGCATCGTTCTTACCGCGCTTGTCCCGTTCATCGGGCTGCTGGCGCAACCGCAGACACCCTTTCACGCCGAAACGCGCCTGGTTGTTCTTCACGCGACGGTCAAGAACGGTGGTGGTGAACTTGTCACCAACCTCGAGCGCGGTGCGTTTACGGTGTACGAGAACGGCAAGCGGCAGCCGATCACTCTCTTCCGAAGCGACGACATCCCTGTCTCACTCGGCCTGGTGATCGACAACAGCGGCAGCATGCGGACACTTCGGTCGAAGGTGGAAGCCGCCGCGTTGGCGCTCGCGCGCGCCTCGAACCCACAAGACGAGATCTTCGTGCTGAACTTCAACGACAAAGCGCACATCGACGTGCCGTTTACCAGTGATATCCGCGCACTCGAATCGGGCATCGCCCGGGTCGATGCCATCGGCGGCACGGCGATGCGCGACGCCTTGAGTATGGCGCAAAACTATTTGACCGAACATGGCGCCCGCGATCGTAGAGCGCTTCTGGTGATCACCGACGGCATCGACAATGCCAGCGTCGGAACTCTCGAGTCGCTCGAACGACAGGCCGAGGTGGCCGATACCGTGATCTACGCCGTCGGTCTGTTCGGTGCTGATGACCGCGCGAAACAAGGGAGGCACGAACTCGATCGGCTTGCGGAGCGAAGTGGCGGGCTCGCGTACTATCCGGCGGATGTCGACGCGATCGGATCGGTGGCTCTTGAAATCGCACGACAGCTTCGCAATCAATACACGATTGCGTATGCACCCTTGAACCAGGCACTCGACGGTACCTACCGGTCTATCAAGGTCACGGTCTCCGGCGTCGATCGCGCGTCGGTCAAGACGCGCGCCGGCTACCGCGCCGTCATGGCCGCTTCGTCCTCGGCGCGCTAGGAGGCTGCGCGGGCAAGCGCCAGCGCCCGCCCCGGATGCGCCACCACCGACGCCTGCGGAAGTCGCGGTCCGCAAGGCCTCATCGAACTTTTTATGCTGCGGTCGCATGTCTGTCATACCGGTCTACTACCATCCGCTGTCCGTCCGCCTGGGCGGCAGCGTCCAACGGCCTGCGGGGAGGATCCGATGTCACTCAATCCCTTCAGGTTCGGAAAAATAAGAGGTCTAGAACAGTGAAACAGTCCCTTCCTCGGAGCTTCCTTGCGTTTGGCATCGCCGCCGCTCTTGCTGGTGCCACCTTCGTCGTCGCGGATCAGTGGCGCTGGACGAGCGTTTCAGCGTCGCCCCAGGGACTCAGTCCGAACAACCTCGTCGTATCACGAAGCGTGTACCAAGGGACCGCCCCCCTGATCACCGTCGGGCAAACGCTGCCGGGCGCCGTCGCGACGACGTTCAAGAGCGGGGCGAGCACGATAGGCGGCATCGTCGCGTCGGTGTCCGGTCTCGTGGCGGGAAATCCAGTGCGGATTACCGTCGCCGGCATCGACCACACTGTGACGCTGACCAGCGTGACCAGCAGCACCAAAGCGATCATGTGGGCACCGGCGCTGCCCACCCCACCGGCGAGCGGCAATCTCTGCCTGCCGCTGGCTGCCGTGGACGGCAGCTACCCAGGCGTGTGGGCCAACGAGGCTCCCGACGCCAGCTTCGGCGTCACGTCGCCCATTTTTCTCGATCAGATGACGCCGACCGGTGTGCTCCTCAATTCGCTGGCGATCGACTCTGATCAGATCGTGACCAGCTTCTCGTCGAAGTCAGAGGTGGCGTTGAACCTGTCCACGGACCGAACGAAGTTGACCTTCATGGGGTACGTCGGCGCTGCCCCTAACATGCTGGATGTTTCGAACGCCAACACGGTCTCGCCGGTGAACGGTTCATTCTCGACGGTCGATCCCACCAATCCCGTGACAAGCGCCTTCAATCGGGGAGTCGCCCAGGTGGACGCTGCCGGGACCGTGCAGGTTACAGAGAGCACCGCCTACAGCGGTAACAATGGACGCGCGGTGCTGCTCAACAACACCGACGGTGGGTTCGTCTACTACACAGCGGGGAACGCAGGGAATGGTGGAAATCCACAGCCCGCCGGTATCATCCTTGGAGCGGGCACGCAGATCCTCACTCCCGGCCAAAGCCCGTCACTGCTGCCCACGCCTCTCGGCAGCTTCTCGATCAGCCAGCTGAAGGATCCCTCGAATCCGCCGCACTTTTACGCCGCAGACAAGGTCGGCAAGGACACCAATTTCCGCGGGCTCACGACTTTCGGGCAAGTCGTGTTCGTGTCCAAAGGGAGCGGTGGCAACGGTATCAACACCGTGTACTTCGTCGATACGACCGGTCAGGCCTGTCCGAGCGGTAGCGCGACGCCTGGCATTGGCCTGCCGCAGAGCGGTGCCAGTCTGCCGACAGCGCCGCCGTTCTTCAGCAACGCGACCGACGCAGCGGCGCTGCAGGCAACGGGTCTGGTGCCCACGAACATGTGCGTCCTCGCCGGGTTTCCGACAACGTTGGCGAAGAACCTGGTGACGCCCACGAGCGACGACTTCCCGTTCGGCATCTGGTTCGCCGATGCGAAGACCGTCTACATCGCCGACGAGGGCCAGGGCGTGGCAGGGGATATGTCCGCGGGCCTGCAGAAATGGGTTCTCAACGCCGCGACCTCAATGTGGGAGAAGAAGTACGTCTTGCAAAACGGATTGAATCGCTTTCAACCCTATAGCGTGCCGAACGGGCCGAACGGCGAAGTGTATCCGTCCGCCCTCAACCCCGCCGCGGATGGTTTGAGGAATCTGACCGGCCGCGTCAACGCCGACGGGACCGTGAACATCTGGGCGATTACGTCGACGGTGAGCACCAACGTCGACCAGGGCGCCGATCCCAATCAACTGGTGGTCATCACCGACCTTCTGGCGAACACGTCGAGTGCAGCGGCCGCACAGGAGACGTTCGTGGTGTTGCGGACGGCCCGATACGGTGAGGTGCTGCGCGGCGTGTCCTTCACACCAGCCGTACCCGTGACGAAAAATGATTGCAAGGACGGGAGTTGGCAGGGACTCGTTCGGGCGGACGGCACCGCGTTCAAGAATCAGGGGGCGTGCGTCAGTTACGTGAACACCGGCAAATAGGCGGAGCAACCTGTTCGACCTCGAGCGCGATCACGACGCCGACACGCTATCATGGTGTGTCTTGAGCCTGCGTGTGACAGTCGTTACGCTCTCAATGCTCCTCCTCGCGCGCGCATCGAGCGCGGACGATGTGTTCCGCATTGAGCCGATCTGGCCGTTGCCCGCGTGTTACGGGCCGAGCGGGCAGGAGAGCACGACGGCTGGCCAGGACGGTGAGAACAAGCGCATCTGGGGAATCATCCCGAACTATCGCACGTCGCCCGATCTCAAGCACTACGTGCCGTTGACGACCAAGCAGAAGTTCGGCATCGCCAAAGACGATTCGCTGGACCGCGGCACATTCGTGCTGGCCGCGCTGTTCGGAGCCCAGGCGCAAATCGTCGGCTCGAGCCCGTCATTCGGCCACGGCTTCAGCGCGTACGTTCGCTACACTGCGGCCTCCTATGCGGACTGGTCGATTGCCAACATGATGACGGAGGGCGTGTTTCCAACGCTCTTGCACGAGGATCCGAGATACTTTCGTCGCGGCGAAGGCAGCGGCTGGTCGAGGCTTGGATATGCGGTGGGTCAGATCTTCTGGACCCACACCGACTCCGGCGGCGCGCATTTCAATTTTTCGGAAGTGATCGGTAACTCGACCGCCGTCGCGATTTCGAATCTCTATTACCCGGACAACCGCACCTTCGCCAACAATGCCACCAAGGTCGGCCTGCAGATCGGCGTGGACATGGCTTCAAACATTCTCAAGGAGTTCTCACCCGACCTCACCCGGGCGCTCTCGCGGAACCATTCGTCGACGACACCCTGAAAAGCTATCGTTTGAAACGAAAAGTGAGCAGATTCTGACCGTTGTTTCGATTATAGAGAATCTCGTCAGCGGACACGCGCATCAATGGGATACCAAGGCCGCCGATGACGGCGGTCTCAAGCGATGAGGGCGGCGGAGCGGGAGGAGAGCATTCGAGGGGATTGAAGCGGTCGCCCGAATCAATCACGGTCATGCTGATTGCATCTGACAACCGCTCGAGCACGATCTCGACGATCCGCTCAGCGTCGATTGGAGTGTGCTGGATGATGTTGCCCACAGCCTCGTTCAGGCATAGCTCGCCCCGGTCACAGGCGTCCGACGTAAGACCGGCGCGCAGTGCCCATTCTCGCCACCAACTGGATATCGCCCTGAGAGCTTGAGCTTCGGCCTTGAATCGTCGACGCTCCACCGAAGCGTCGTTCACAGAAATGCTGGCGGAGACGCGCCCAGCAGGATTCGGGCCTCGTCGAGGCTGCTGCAAACGGGGACGATTTTATCGATCCGCATCGACACCAGTACTTTCGCGACGTTCGCCCGCGGATTCAACAAGACCATGTTGCCATGCCGCAGTCGGGCAGCCTTCGCGATTTGGAGCAGAGTCGCGATCCCGATGGACGCGAGAAACTCAACCCCCGCAAGATCGATGATTGAAAACGTTCGTTCGGCTGTCGTCAAGACGGTCAGCCTCAGGTCGATCGCCGCAGCGCCCTCGATATCCAATCGCCCCGACAGGTCGATCTTGCGAATCCCGCCTTCCAGGTCCGTACTGATCAGTTCCATCAACCTCGACTGTAACATGCCTTCATCCTGGTGCGATTTCGTTTCGGTCGACGTTGATTCACCCCTCGGCGACGCGGACGCGCCGCAGCAACAGAGAGGCCACCATCAACGGCGGTTCGTCTTCCGGTGCTATCCTTCCGGGCAGGGGACTAACCCATGCGCATCGACGACCGCGTCTTCATTGTCACCGGCGCTTCTTCGGGAATCGGGCTCGCGACCGCTCGCGCCCTCGCGGCGAGCGGCGGAAAACTCGCCCTGGTTGCCCGCAGTACGAAGGCGCTGGAAGATCTCGCACGGACGCTGCCCGGAAGCCTCGCGGTGACCGCAGACATGACCGACTTCGACAGCATCCGTCGTGCGGTCGCCGAGATCGATCGCCACTACGGTCGCGTTGACGGTCTGGTGAATAACGCTGGACGGAGCTACGCTGCGTCGGTCGAGGAGATCGACCCTGCCGTCTTCGATGAGATCTTTCACCTCAACGTCCTCGGACCGATTGTCGCGATGCAATCCGTGATTCCGATTTTCCGCCGTCAGCGCGCCGGAAGCATCGTCAACGTCAACTCAGGGACGGCGTTCATGACGATTCCGCAGTACGGCGTCTACTCGTCCTCCAAGCGCGCGCTGATGGGCTTCAGCCTGACCGCCCGCGCGGAACTGGCCGGGGACGGTATTGTCGTCAGCGAGGTCTACCCGTTCATCACGGCGACCAACTTCGGCAGGAATCGGATGGGCAGCCCCTCCGGCGGCGGCCCGAGCGCTAACTACGCCGACGGTGACACGCCTGAGTTCGTCGCAGAGATCATCGTGAGGGCGATCGAAGAGGGCGGAGCCCAGTACTTCGCGAACGAGCGCCTGCGCCAACTCGCGGGGGCATAGCGGGCACAATCGGACGTGGGCGCGACTGCTAACCGCGAAACAGCTTCCCGATTGAATTGCCTTTCGTGCGCGATCGCGTGCGCCGCAGCCCTGACTCTCGGCGCGTGTGGGCGTGTTCCGTCGTCAGGGACTTCGGCAGCCGCGGAGCGACGGCCATCAGTCCTCCTCGTCACGCTGGATACCACGCGCGCCGACGCGATTGGGCCGGACGCGAAAGGCGTCGAGACGCCCGCCTTCGACGCGCTGATCGCACGCGGCCGGCGCTTCACGCAGGCCTACGCCACGGTCCCCGAGACGCTGCCGTCGCACACCTCGATGATGACCGGCCTCTACCCGGCGGGTCACGGCGTTCACGAGAACGGCCGTCGCCTGTCCGACCAGACGCCACTGCTTGCCGAGCGGCTCCACAACGCCGGCTATCACACCGCGGCGTTCGTCTCGACCTTCACGCTGGCGCGCCGCTTCGGCCTCGCGCGCGGCTTCGACGTCTATGACGACGAACTGCCGGCTGGAGCGGTGGAGCGGTCGTCGGTCGATACGACCGCTGCCGCACTGACGCTGCTCGACCATCCCGCAGGGACGCCGATGTTTCTCTGGGTTCACTACAACGATCCGCATGCGCCGTACGAACCGCCGGAACCGTACCGCTCGCGCTATCCGGGCCACCCTTACCTCGGGGAGGTCGCGACGATGGACGCGCAGCTTGGACGTCTGATCGAGGCGTTCGCACGCGACGTTCCCGAACCGCGCGCGATCGTGGTCGTCGCGGATCACGGTGAAGGGCTCGGCGACCACGGCGAGCCGCAGCACGGCTACCTGCTCTATCAGTCCACGATGCACGTGCCGCTGGTGCTCGTCGGGCCAGGCATCGCGGCCGGGACGACGGATACGCCGGTCAGTACGCGACGGATCTTTTCGACCGTCCTCGATTGGGCTGGGCTCGGCGCGGCGCATAGCCTGCGTGCCGATGACGCCGATCCCGTGCTGGCGGAAGCGATGAAGCCGTTTCTCGAGTTCGGCTGGCAGCCTCAGAGCATGATCGTGGACCACAACCGAAAGGCGATCCTCGCCGGGAAAGCGCAGGAAATCTACGACGTCGCCGCCGATCCCGGGGAGACGCACGACCTCCAGGCGACGGTGATCCTGCCGGCCGCCGTGCGCACGGCGCTGTGGGACTATCCGGTGCCGTCGCCGGCCGCGGCGGCACAGAACGCGCCGCCTCTCAGCGCGGAGGATCGCCAGAAGCTGGCGAGTCTCGGCTATGTGAGCGGCGGCGCAGTCCCGGTTGTGAGAAAAGACGCGCCGCGCCCCGCCGACATGACGAAACTCTTCGAGCCTATCGGAGAGGCGGACGGCCTGTTCGCGGCGGGACACTTTGCGTCGGCCGCTCCTCTCCTCGCGAAGATTCTGAGCGAGGATCCGCATAACCTCGGCGTCGCCCTGCAGCTCGCGGCGTCGTATTCGGCGCTCGGACAGACCGCGCCGGCGGAGGCGACGTTCCGGAAAGCGGCGGCGATGGCGCCGGACTCGCCGGACGTCCGCCTGTACCTCGCGCTGCACTACGCCCGCGGTTCGAACTGGGCGCAGGCGGTGCCGCTCCTCGATCAGGTCCTGGCGTCCGCGCCGGATCGGCTGCCGGCGCTCGAGGCGCTCGCAGCGATCCGCGAGCGGCAGGGGCGCGCGCCCGAGGCCATCGTGCTGTGGCAGCGCGCGTTCGTGCTCCGGACGCCTTCGGCGCCCGAGTTGGCGCATCTGGGCGATCTCGAAATGGGCGTCGGGGCAACCGATCCGGCGATTACCGCTTTCGAGCGCGCGCGTGTGCTCGACCCGCACGGCTTCCACCGCGACCTCGACCTCGGCGTCCTGTATCTCGCCGCACGGCGCTTCGCCGACGCGCGAGACGCACTCGATCGCGTGCCGGTGTCCGATCCGCGTTATCCGCTGGCGCTCTTCAAGCGCGCGCAGGTCAGCGTCCTGCTGCACGAGCCTGACGTCGCGGCGCGTCTCGCGGCGGCGCGGCTGCACGCCGACGCCGAGACGCGCCCGCTGATCGCACGCGAAAAGCTGTTCGAGGGCGTCGGACGCTAGTGGGTCACGGCAATGGCGAATCACGAAGACACGAAGAGGACGAAGTCCACGAAGTGCTGTTGCTCAAATCCTCGTGTTCTTCGTGTCCATCGTGGCTTCGTGATGCCCGCGGTGAAATTCAGTTGCTACGCCGCTCCGAAAGCATGCCTCAGAACGTGAACTTGAACTGCAGCTCGAGGCGTCGCGGGAAGTAGAAGGTATCCGCCTGCCCGTAGTTTGCGGCGTTGAAGTTCGGCTGGATGTTGTACCCGGTCTGCTGGTTGAAGACGTTGTAGACGTAGGCGCCGATGCTGCCCTTGTAGCGCTTCATGAACGGGATGTCCTGCGTGTAGTTGAGATCCAGCTGTTGGACGGACGGCGATCGACGCGACCCGGACGGCTCGGCGTAGCGAGCCGTGTTGCTCGTACTCGTCGTGAGCGAGGCGTAGGGCAGGTAGCTGTGGGTTTCCCACGGCTCGCCCGATTGTGCGAACGCGAAGGCGCCGAGCGAAGCGTGCCACGAGAACTGGTAGGCGCCCATGATCTTCGCGGCGTTCGGCCGGTCGCCGTGCAGGCGTCCGAGCTTGTTGTCCCACAGCTGGCGTCCGGGACCGTCGCCGATGTTCGACGAGCCGATGAAGATGTTGGCGTCGTTGAGTTCCGCAGTGGAGGAGCCGTCCTGGTCGAAGTTGCCGTAGTAGCGGCTGTAGGTATACGAGCCCTGGACCCAGACCGGCCCCTTGCGGTATTCCGCCTCGAGCGTCGCGGCGCGATAGTCGGTGAACGAGCCGTCGAGGTCGGCGATGACATAGGAGTTGCCGTTGCCGCCAATCGGCGCCAGTTGGGCCGCGAGATTTGCGATGTACGGCAGCTGCGGGATCGGGGCGTTCGTGCCCGGCACCGTCGTGTAGCCTTCGTTGTAGAGGATGCGCGACATGTTCGGCGTGTCTTCCCAGTAGTGCGTCCCCTTGCGGTACTGGAAGTAGGCGCGGCCGGACCATGCGGTGGTGAACTGCTTCGCGGTGCCGAACACCCATTCATCGAAGCGCTGCGGCGTCATGTCCGGCACGAATAGCTTGCCGGTCGAGGCGGCGACGTTCTCGAGCTCGAACAGGTTGCCGTTGGCGTCGAAGTCTGCGTTCTGCGAAACGGCGAGGTTGCGATCCCACGACGCAGCGCGCGGCAGCGAACTGGCCGCCGGGTTGTAACGTGCGTAGCTGACGAACACCGTGTCTTTTCCGTTGTACGCCCACGTCGTGCTCAGACGCGGCTGGATCATCTTGCTGAACGGGATCGCGTACTCCTGGTACTGCCGTGACTCCGGCGTCGTCCCGGTCGACTTGACGAAGCCGGATGGCGCCGACGGATCGGGCGTGAGGCCCTGGCCGTAGAGCAAATCGTGGCTCGCGATCAGGCCGGCGTTGATCGTCCAGTTGTTCCAGTTGATGGTGTCGTTCACTTCGAAGCTGTGCGAGTGGTACTCGGAGTGGATCGTCGGCACCAGCCCCGTGCCTTGGGCCTGGAAGGTCGTCTGGTAGTAAATCGGAGTCCCGCCCGGCGACTTGATCGTCCCGGCCGGCACGTTGATCGATCCCCAGCCGTTCGACGTGCGCCTCAGATCTTCTGAGTCCACGTACTGCTGATACCCGCCGTGCAGGCTGTGGCGGGCGCTGCCGGTCACGAACGTGGTGTTGTAACCGAATTGGCCGGCGTTCCTGAAGAAGTTGTCCTGGTCCGTCAGGAGGGAATAGACGCCGACGATGCCGCCACCCTGGGGGACGCCGTTCTGGAGGTAGCCGTACTGATTGATGATCGGCTGCACGAAGGCGTTTTGCGCGGCGTTGCCGGCGATCGGTTTCGGAACGGTGAACATTCCCTGGGTTGTGAGGTCGTTGATTGGCAGATGGGTGCCGATCGCAGTGTTGATCGTCGCGGGCGAAACGATGTCGGGTACGCCCTGGGTCGGGTTCGCGAAGTGCGTGTACTTGAATGTCGCGACGTTGCTGTTGTTGATGATCCAGGAGCCATCGGCGGTGCCGATTCGCTGCCAGGCCTCGGAGCCGCTGCCCGAGGTGCCCGCCTGAAAGGCGGAGAAGCCGCCCGACGCCTTCTCGAGTTCGTGCCCGCTGCGGTAGCTGACGTTGAACAGCGTGCTGTGCGTCGGCGTCAGCGTGACCTTCGCGAATCCCTCGTTGCGGGTGTCCTCCAAATTCGGCACCGGGCCGTAGGCCGTGGCGGAGTTGTCGCGGTTTACCGTCGGACGATAGTACGACCCGTAGAAGAACGCCTTGTCCTTGATGATCGGCCCACCGACGTTGGCGTTGGTGAAGGCGCGGTTCTCGTCGAACGCCGAGAGGCTGCCGTTGTTCTGCGCGGCGGACATGCTCACTTCCTGGAAGCGGTAGCTCGCCTCGCCGTGAAACAGGCTCGTGCCCGACTTGCTGATGGTGTTGATCGAGAACCCGCCGGCGCGGTTGAAGTCCATCGCGGTGGCGCCGCCTTTCACGACGGTGTACTCGGCGACGTCCTGCGCGGAAGGCTCGGCCGCCAACGTGCCGAACAGCGGCGTCGTCACGTTGACGCCGTCGAAGTTGTAGACGTTGCTTTGGCCGCTGGCGCCGGCGCTCGGACCGCGCACCTGCTGCTGGGTGTACTGCACACCGGGAATGTTGTTGACGAGATCGCGGTACTGCGTGCCGGTGGGCAGCTTGTCCAGTTCGGCGCTGGACAGGCCGCTGGTCAGCGCCGCCGACGTCTTATCCACGTAGGTCGTCGTCGCGGTCACCTGGACACTCTCGGCGACTCCGCCGATGTTCAGGGTCGCGTCGGCCACTGTGATCTGATTCAAGCTCACCGTCACCTGGCGTGTGACGGTCTGCATTCCCTGCAGCTGATAGGCCACGGTGTAGGCGCCGGGCGGCAGGGCTGGCAGTTGATAGCTGCCGTCGCTCTCGGTCACCGTGACACGAGGACCCGGCAGCACGGCCGCCCGCGCCTCCACTGTGACGCCCGGCAGTACCGCGCCGCTCGAATCCGAGACTTTACCGGAGATAGAACCCGTCTGCTGCGCGTTCGCCGCCGCCGCCAAGCCGAACAGGAGGATGAAGAAGAACAGGACCGATCGGAACAACCGTGCAACCATCAAAGGCACCTCTGGGCAGCGGAGATTATACGCGCGCGATACGATCCGCCGAAACGGTCGCTGAGCAGGTGCGATCACACTTCGCCTCGCGACAATCGACAATCCACACATGGTCTTCGCATAAGGAACATGTGAGCGAGGCGACGAATCCGCTTGCGCGAGCACGGCGATTGCAGCGCCGAGATGGCATGGCGAAATACAGGCCACGCCCCACCCCCCATCCAGTCAAGCGCAAGCGGAGGTGCAGAATGATCCGGAAACTCAAGTCTGGCGAGTATCGGCTTTACTCGCGAAAAATTGACCCAAAGAAAGGTCATAGACGCAACCTCGGCACGTTCAAAACGCGAGCGGCCGCTGAGAAACACGAGCGCGCGGTCCAATTCTTCAAGCACGGCTAGGAACGACGAGCGGGCCGGTTTTGCGGTCACGAGCCACGACACCAGTCGCTCGGCGATCGCCGTGATCGACACGGTGGAGCAGTAGGTCAGCGCGTCACCCGCGGTTGCGGTCCTTCACGGCTGAGGATTCGATGAAGAAGGAAGAGTATCGGAGCGAGCATGCCGTTTGCAGATCGGCCATCGAGGTATTCGATGGCCAAATACGGCAAAGCGGCGGGTAAGCGCGTCAAGTCAGCGTTGCATCGGCGAAAGAGCGGGACGCTCAAGAGCGGATCTGGCGCTCGCGTCAAAAGCCGGAAGCAGGCGATTGCGATCGCACTCAGCGAGGCTCGGGAGAAAGGAGGCAAGGTACCCCGTAAGGCGTCGGGTCGGAAGAGCTCTTCTAGAAAGAAGCGATAGCCGCCTCTAGGTAAACGGCGCCAGCTTGGCGAAGACGGTCGGCAGATATTCGGCGACCGTCGGATGAATGTGCATTGCGCGCTGCACGATCGTGTACGGCGCCTTTGCGTACATAACGTCCAGCAGAACGTGAATCACTTCATCACCTCCGACTCCAAGAATCGCCGCGCCGAGAATCTGTCTGGTTTCCGCATCGACGCTGACCTTGATGAAACCTTGTGTCTCACCTTTCTCGTAGGCCCTGCTGACCTTACTCATGGGATATTTTGCAGCGAGGGCAGGTCGTCCGGACGTGCGCAGCTCGGATTCGGTCATACCGCATCGCCCCAGCGGCGGATCGAGGTAGAGCGCGTAGGCCGGGATCCGGTCCGACACGCGGCGATGGTCGGCGTTGAAGAGATTGTCCGCAACAATTTCGTAGTCGTTATAGGAAGTATGCGTAAAGGCGCCGCGGCCGTTGCAGTCCCCCAATGCCCAGACGCCAGGCACGTTGGTCTGCAGTTGATCATCAACGATGATGTAGCCGCGCTGGTCGGTGGCGACCTCAACCCGATCGAGTCCCAGGTCGTTCGTGTTGGGAGTACGTCCCACGGCCAGAAGAACGTGAGTGCCTACGACTTCTGGCGGACCTTCATCACACGTGAGGCCAACGGCGACACCGCGATCGCGCCTGGCGAGCGAGATACACTTCGCATTCAGCCGGATCTGCACGCCCTCAGCCACCAGGATGTCGCGGACAGCCTGGGAGACATCCTCGTCCTCCCGTCCGATCAGGCGCGATCCCATTTCCACAATCGTCACGTCGCTCCCGAAGCGGCGATAGATCTGAGCGAACTCCAGCCCGACATAGCTTCCGCCAACGATGACGAGATGCTCAGGCACGAAATCGATGTCCATCATCGATGAGTTGGTAAGAAATGAAACGTCGTGGACCCCCGGCATGTCGGGAACAGAGGCCCTCGCGCCGACATTGATATAGATCTTGTCGGCCTGCAGAACCTCATCGTTGACCACGACGGTATTCGGCGACTGAAAGCGCGCATGGCCGTGGATGACCGTACAACTTGCCATCCCGCGGAGCGAGCCCTCCACTCCCTTGCGAGATCTCGCCGATGCTTCATCTTTGCGGGCTTTCACTCGCGCCATGTCGACGCGAACATCTCCAGTTACGAAGCCGTATTCCGCTCCTCGTCGGGCGACATGGATCGCATACGCACTCGCCACGAGCGTCTTTGTGGGGATGCATCCTGTATTCACGCACGTGCCGCCGAATTTATCGCGTTCGATAATCGCGACGGTCCGGCCGGCAGCTGCAAACCGAGCTGCCAGCGCCGGGCCCGCCTGACCCGTGCCGATGATGATGGCGTCGAAGTGTTTCATCGTCGTGGTCAAGCCGTGCCCTCGATGTGGGTTCGGGCATTCGTGGCTGCCTCGTCGGGCGTCTTGCCCTCCTGACGCGCAACAATGTACGCAGCATACCAGCCCGACCAGTGGTGCTTCGGAGCGGCAGGTTCGTATTCGCCGTGGTGCTTCTCAGCCTCTTCCAGGAGCACGGTCAGCGTCGCGACATCCAGACTGCTGAGCCCTCGGCCGGGCAGGCGGGTTGTGACTTCCTGAAGCAGCCATCCATTTCCGTCGGGATCACGAAACGTGGCGAACGAGTTGTAGGTGGCATGTTCGGGTGCCGGTCCACTGATGCGACCGCTGCGGTCCAACTGAAACTGAGCGCCTGGCGTTCCGGGGTGAAACACCTCACTCACATCAACGCCGCGTGCAACAAGCTCGATGCGCGCAGCCGCAACGTCGGAGACGATCAGGTAGAGGCCCTGGGCCGAGCCTGGCGCCGCGGATGTGATCTTCGTGCCGAACTGAACCGAGCACGCAGAGTGGGGCGGCGTGAACTGAACAACGCGGAAGCCGTTGTCAAAAGGGAAGTCGGCGTCGAGCCGCCACCCGAGTGCGGTGTAGAACCTCTTCGAGCGCTCGACATCCGCGACCGGGATGACGACCACCTCGAACTTCATGTCTATTCTCATAACACCAGCGCCGCTGATCGGCTCATTGCCCGGGGACGAAGGTACGGAGAGCATATTTCGTCACCGGCCTTGATGGGGCGGGCCCACGTAGGGGAATCCGGCGAGCAGGTCTTTGTGCGGCCCGACCTTGTCTTGCGTCACCTTTCCATTGGTGAGGAGACGAAGGAAGAAATCTACGACGTCGTCCGTGAGTGCCCGGCCATTGTCCGGGTAGGACGCTGGCCGCGTGGCGTCATAGTGGAGGACGTCCGGCAGCAGGGTCGCGGCCACCCGCGTGGCTTCCGCTGGCGTATATCCACCGGTGTGTTCCAGCGCGTGCGCGAAAACGGGAACGAAACGGGCATCGTCCGCCGGCTCTGCGGCGAGATAGGCGGCATTCGCCTCGCCGGCAAGGAAGGGAGTTTGATTTGGCCGCCCACCGCGATCTGCCTGAACCCATTTCCCGCTTGCGCCGTCCAGCGTGCGAGCCCACAGGCCCATCCTTCTACGACTGAGGGCAGAGTTGGGCACCTCCAGCGCGATGCTGCACACGTCCTTGTCGGCGAAGAAATCGTCACCGGTGAATTGCAGGTTGTTCAGGGCGCCTTGCACGTCGAAGTAAAACGGATCGCTGCGCCAGCCGGCGAAGAAGCGGTAGTCACCGGCGTCCGTCACCCGTGTCTCCGGCCCGGTCGAGACCGCCGCCCCTTCGACGATGACCTGCCCTTCGTCGCCTGTCCCAGACGGCCTGCGCGCCCTCAGACGCGGCGAAGCGTCGCGGTCTGCGCCCCGCTCTCGGAGGATGTGAAGCGCACGCGGTACGCGATGTCGGCGACGGCATCGCCGTCCGTATCAATCTTGAGTTCGTAAATCGCCTCGGGCGCGAAGGCGACCGCAGTAGTGGGCCCAAGCGGTTTCATGCCCACGGACGGATGCACGTTCACAATCAGAATCGACTTGCCAGCATCCCCAGGCTTTCGGGAACGCATACAGATCGGTGAAGTCGAGGCGGGCGTCCCCATGGGGGAACCCAAAGTCGGGACCGGAGTAATGGTGGGACATCGCGTCTCCTCTGATTTATCTCTGCTGCTTCGCGGGCGTTAACCGTAGGTGAGCCCGGTGCTCTGCCCGACCTCGATGATGTACCCGTCAGGATCCCGGATGTAGCAGCGCGTTTCGCCGTACTTGGGGATCGGCTCCGTGATGAACTCGGCTCCTCGGCTTTTCCACAATTCGTAGCACGCGCGAATATCCGCAACGCGGAAGTTCAAAAAGCTGTTGATGTGATTCGGGTCGGGGACGCTCAGCGTGACGGTCGGCTTATCCGGGGTCGGCCCGCCTCCAACGTTCAGAATCATCCAGATATTGGCAAGCTGAAGGTACCCAGGCGCGTTGCCGTCACCCAGGCTGAGGATGCGAGCGCCGAAGACCTGTTCGTAGTAGCGAGCCGATCGCTCGATGTCGGCGACGGTGAGAAAATGCGCGATGCTGATTCCCTCACGCGGGGGCATCTCGTAGTTCTTTTGTTCGATTTGTACGCTGCTCATTGACGACTCCCACTACAGCGGCATGGTTCAAATGCTACTCGGCCTTTCTTCTGGCTCAGGCCGGGCAGCAGTTCGGGGGTCAGGTGCGCTTGGTACGCATCGGCGTGTTCCGGTGTCGTGAATCCGTGCCAGACACGGGCGATCATGTTCTCTCCTCTGTTTTCGTCCCGAACCGGGATGGTAACAGACCATCACCTGCGCCGCTCGTGCATCTGCAGCTCGTCAGAGCGCTCCACAAAACGATCGAACATGTGCACGAGCTGGACGCTGCGTGACAACCACAAGCGTGCTCTGCCCGTCGTGCGGGCGTATACTTCGCCACCAACAGGCTGGCTCACGCGGACCTATGCGGACATGTTCAGGAGGAACGCTATGACGAACACTGCGGTGAAAGTTGCGCTGGCGGCGTCGGTTCTGATACCCCTCATCGTCTACGCCCAGCCGAGGGCGGGCAACCCGACCACGGCGACGGTGATCACGAAGGCGGAGATCGACAAGATCAGCGCGACGGAACAGAGCCAGACGACCCGAGACGAGAACGCCAGGGTCGTGGACATCGGCGACGGTTGGAGCATGGAACTGGGCGTCATTCATCGCGGCAAGCAGAAGGTGATGACGGTCGCCGAGGCCGCTCAGGCTCCGGCAAGCCGTGGGACTGCGGCGGCGAGCGGGAGAGGCAATGCGGCCGGTGGGAATGCGCCAGCGGCGGCGCCCGTCCCGTGTGGACAACAAATGGCCGATCCGCCCGGGGACGCACTGCACGGCGCGATCACGCACGACGGCCAGACCGAAGGCTATTTGATCGTCTCCGGCAGCGGCATTGCGTTCATCGACGGCACGCTCGTCAATGGCCGGCACAGCACGAGCAACGCCGACGGCGGACCGAACGGTCCGGGCTGCGGCGGCGGCGTGGCGGTTGGCTCACGCAAAGTCGAATTGAAGGTCGGCGACGTGCTGATCGTCCCGCCGGGAGTTATCCACGGCTGGTACGACATTCCCGATCATGTGGACTACCTCAGCTTCCGTCCGTCGCATGGCGTGATGAAGAACGGCTGGGTCAATCCAACGATCGCCCCGAAGTAATCGTGGATTGAAAGTGCGGAGGGTCAGCGCCACCCGAGTTCCGGCGCGACGTACTTGAGGATGCTCTCGATCACGTGCGCGTTGTAGTCCACGCCGAGCGTGTTCGGCACGGTGAGGAGGAGGGTGTCGGCCACGGCGATCGCTTCGTCGGCTGCGAGTTCTTTGACGAGTACGTTCGGGCTCGGCGGCGTACGAGCGACCGAAGATCGCGCGCGTGTTGCCGTCGATGAAGCCGATCTGATCTTGATCGCGCGTCTCGCGGCCAAAGTACGCCCGGTCGCGGTCGTCGACCAGCGCGAACACACTGCGGCTGACCGATACACGCGGCTCGCGCGCGTGGCCGGCCGTCTTCCACGCCTGGCGATACGCCTCGATCTGCTTCCGCTGCTGCACGTGCAGCGGCTCGCCGGTCTCGTCGAACTTAAGTGTCGAACTCTGGAGGTTCATGCCGCGGGCCGCGGCCCACTGTGCGGTTGCGTTCGAGGCGGCGCCCCACCAGATACGGTCGCGCAGGCCTTCGGAGTGCGGCTCGAGGCGCAGCAGCCCGGGCGGATTCGGGAACATCGGCCGCGGATTCGGCTTCGCGAAGCCTTTCCCGTTGATGACATCGAGGAACACGTCAGCATGGCGCCGCGCCAGGTCGGCGTCGGTCTCACCATCAGCGGGCACATACCCGAAGTGCCGCCAGCCATCGATCACCTGCTCCGGCGACCCCCGGCTGATCCCCAGCTGCAGGCGACCACCCGCGATGAGGTCCGCTGCGCCGGCGTCCTCCGCCATATACATCGGGTTTTCGTAGCGCATGTCGATCACGGCCGTGCCGATTTCGATGGTGCGCGTGCGTGCGCCAATCGCCGCCAGCAGCGGGAATGGCGAGCCGAGCTGTCGCGCGAAGTGATGCACGCGGAAGTACGCGCCATCGGCGCCCAACTCCTCGGCTGCGATCGCGAGTTCGAGCGACTGGACCAGCGAGTCCGCCGCCGTGCGCACTTGAGAGCCGTACGAGTCGCTCCAGTGTCCGAACGAAAGGAATCCGATGCGTTTCACCGAATCATCGGTACTCGCACGGCCCTTCTCCGTGCGTGCTTGACCGCAATGCAAGGCAGGTTCAATTACGCCGCAGCTCGGAACTGAGCGCCTGGACTCGGTCAGCAAATTGAGAAGCTGAAGCGCGAGGAGGGCAAGGAGATCGTCGCGTACGGCGGCACAGACGGACCATCGAAATCGATGGTTTGTATCGAATCGGAATCAGCGAGTCGATGCCGACCAACCAAAGGTGACTACCCTCGGCGTGCGCGATTTGGCGAGCGGCCAGGAAGGCGTGATCCAGGCGGCGGCGTTCAGCCAGCACGGTGGTCCCACGATAGACACGCCATGTCTTCACCGCGCCTTTGCGCACGACGTAATCGACGGTGAGGTCGTTTTTTCCGGAGTGAGTCCTCTTCATAGCTGCCCGCCGGCGAGTATCGCATCAGCTGCGGCCACTCGGCCCCGCGCGCAATAGGCGGTAGATGAAAGCGGCCGGTGCAGCTGTCGTGTGGTGGGTCGAGAGCGTCAATACGGAGCCAAATTGTCGGCCGGCACACCGGCAGAATTACCGTCGGAATCCCGCCAAACAACCGCAGCGACCCAGCGAAAGTACCATTGCGGCCCTCGCTGTCCGAGGTCCTGTTATTGACAAAGGCAGTTGTGGTGGGGCCCCCTGGGGATCGAACCCAGGACACCGTGATTAATAGTGACCGAACGGCGGTTTTTGGTGCAAACGCCTGAAACGCGAAACACGAAGAAACCGCTGGTTTGCTGGCAATTACGCCGTTCTCTGGCTACCATGCGATTTCAGTGAGTTTCGTCGCGTGTAACCCCAGAGGGTTCAGCCGATCACTTATCGCGGTGTCCGTGAAACATGGGGTTCAAGGGTAGCGAATGCCAGTCAGACTCACGAGTCGCCTGATTGACGCGCTGCGTCCTGGTTCGACGCGCACCCAGATATTCGACGAACTCGTGCCGGGACTCATGCTGCGCGTGAGTCCATCGGGCGCGAAGTCGTGGTCGGTGTTGTACCGCCATCGGAAGCGCGTACGCCGACTCACGCTCGGGAGCGCCGCGGTGGTGTCGTTGGCCGATGCGCGAGAACGCGCTCGTGAGGCGCTCCGCGATACGTCAAAGGGTGCGGACCCTGCGACGCGCAAGAAGTCCGATCGATCGGCGGCGACGATGGCATCACTCGTCGACGCCTATCTCACCCAGCACGCGAAGCGGAAGAAACGATCCTGGAAGGCGGACGATCGCATTGCCCGGACCGAGATTTTGTCGGTATGGCGCCATCGCGCCGTTCGCGACATCAAGCGTACGGACATTCTCGAGCTGGTCGATGCGATCGCCGAACGTGGTGTGCCGATCATGGCCAATCGCACGACGGCTCTTGTGTCCAAGCTCTTTAATTTCGCGATGAATCAAGGCTGGATCGACGCGTCGCCGGCGGTCCGCATCCCTCGTCCGGCGCCGGAGCACGCGCGCGATCGCGTCCTGACCGAAGACGAAATTCGCGTGGCATGGAAACAGTTCGGCGCCCTCGATCCCGCCATGGCCGCGTTCTACAAGTTGCGGTTGCTCACGGCGCAACGCGGACAGGAAGTCAATACCATGCGGTGGCAGGATCTCGATCTCACGGCTGGTTGGTGGACGATTCAGGCCGAGCAGTCCAAGAACAAGCTGGCCCATCGTGTTCCGCTCGCGACCAGCGTTGTCACGTTGCTGAAATCACTGGTTCCCGATTCGGGCACGAAGGTGACGTCCATCTATGTTCTCGAAGGCGCGAGAGGGAAGCGCCAACAATCCGAAGCCGCCGCCACGTTCACCGTCAGCGATTTTCGCGGCCACGATCTTCGTCGAACGGCTGCGGCAATGATGACCTCAGGTGGGGTACCGCGCCTCGTCGTCGGCAAGATCCTCAATCACGTGGAAAAAGGCGTCACCGCCACCTATGACCGGTCGAGCTACGATGCGGAAAAACGCGAGGCTCTTGACTGGTGGGCAAGACGTATCCAGGCGATCCTGGACAGAAAGCGCCGCCGCACTGTGCCGTTCGAAGCGGCGCGGCGCTGAACTTGCACTTGGGGCCTCCTAAGAGACCTTGAATCAACTTACGCGGGAGGCATTGTGAATCTCGAACACTACAAGAATCTGTTGGTCGCCAAGGAACAGGAGCTGCTCGCCCGTCGCAGCCGGTCAGGAACTGCCGAGCAGGAGAGTGGCGACGGCGGCACCGGCGATGTCGGTGACGACAGCGTCCGGGATGAGCAGAAGGGGCTGGCATTCGCCGCGGACGAAGCGGACGCCAGCGTGCTGGACGAGGTGAGGCTGGCGCTCGGTCGCATCACCGACGGCTCGTACGGCCGGTGCCTCGAGGACGAGCAGCCCATCGATGAGAAACGCCTCGAGGCCATTCCGTGGGCGAAATATTGTGCGAAGCATCAAGCCAAACTCGAGACCGCCGCGGGCCTCCGTACCCCGACGCTTTAGATCATCGCGCGTCCCAAGAACATCGACGAGAATCCGAGGCCTCTCGGGTTGCGCTGCAGGCGCCGACTCTACCGCTCGACGTCTCAGTGGTCGCGTATGGACGCTACTATTGCTCATAGAGATTGTTCCGTCGACGTTACAAACGAGGAAGGTATGACCATCGCTTTTCTTGGGGCGGGCAACATGGGCGAGCCGATGGCGCGCAATCTTCTGCGCGCCGGGCATCAGTTGCGCGTGTTCAACCGGACGCGCGCGAAGGCCGCGCCGCTCGAAGAGGCCGGTGCGACGGTCGCCTCCTCCGTCGTCCGACGCGGTACGCGGCGCCGATGTCCTCATCACGATGCTCGCCAACGACGATGCGGTGCGCGAGACGCTGTTCGGGGCGCCGAGGGCGATCGACGCCCTCCGGCAAGACGCGATTCATATCTCGACGAGCACGATTAGTGTGCGACTGTCGAAGGAACTCGCGCGCGAGCACGCGAAGCGCGGCCAGTCGTTCGTCGCCGCCCCGGTGCTCGGTCGGCCGGACGCCGCGACCCACAAGCGGCTCTGGATCATCGCAGCCGGCACGCGGGCGACCATCGACCACTGCACGCCGATCTTCGATGCGCTGGGACGCGGCCTGTCGGTCGTTGGCGGGGAGCCGTGGCAGGCCAACGTGGTCAAAATTGCCGTCAACTTCACGCTGGCCGCGGCGCTCGAGGCGATGGGGGAGGCGACGGCGCTCATTCGCAAGTCGGATGTCGAGCCGCGCGTCTTCATCGAAGTGCTGAACGCTCTCTTCGGCTCGCCCGTGTACGAGAACTACGGACGGATGATCGCCGACCGCACGTTCGAGCCTGCCGGCTTTCGTGTGGCACTCGGCTTGAAAGACGTCGAGCTCGCGCTCGACGCGAGCCACGACGCCGCCGTACCGATGCCGATGGCCGGGGTGCTGCGCGACCAGTTCCTGAGCGCGATTGCGCAGGGGCTGGAAGATGCCGACTGGTCCGCCGTCAGCGAGATCGCGGCCCGCAACGCGGCGTTGACATAGTTCGATCAACGAACGTTAAGACTCGGCGGGTTTGGATGATCCCGCCACAGACGCCGCCACCCATCTTCTCTAGAAGCTCGTCGTGCGCCTGGTGGTTTGGGTCTGGGCTGCTGCGATCGCCCATTAAGCCTTCGCCCTTTAGGCTGCGGCGGCAACCTCGATTGGTTCAAGGGCGATCGCGAGTACCTGATCGACCGACTGCACGATGTGAAATGTCAGGCGGTCACGCACGTCCGACGGTACATCGTCCAGATCGGGCCCGTTCCTGTCCGGCACGATCACTTCGGTGAGCCCGGCGGCATGCGCGGCCAACACCTTCTGTTTCAGTCCACCGATCGGCAGCACGCGGCCCTGCAGCGTCACCTCGCCGGTCATGCCGACGGTGCTCCTGACTGGCCGATGCGACAGCAGCGATGCGATCGCCGTCACCATCGTGATGCCGGCACTCGGTCCGTCTTTCGGCGTGGCCCCCGCCGGCACGTGAACGTGCAACTCCCGTCCGTCGAGCGCGTGCTCGTCGATGCCGAGATCAGCCGCATGGCTCTGGACGTAGGTCAGGGCGATGCGCGCCGATTCCTTCATGACGTCGCCGAGCTGGCCCGTCAGCACCAGACCGCCTTTACCCGGCATGGACGCGGCTTCGATGAAGAGCACGTCGCCCCCCACGCCGGTGACGGCGAGCCCTGTCGCGACGCCAGGCACGGCCGTGCGAGTTGCCGCTTCATGGAACACCTTCGCGCGCCCGAGTCCTTCGCGGACGGCGGCCTCATCGATCGCAATCGGCGTCGTCTGTTCCGCCGAGGCGACGCGAATCGCGCTCTTCCGCAACAGCTTGCCGAGCTCGCGTTCCAGCTGCCGCACGCCAGCCTCGCGCGTGTAGTCCGCGATGACCAGATGCAAGACGTCATCGCTGATGGTCACCTCATCGGCCCGCAAGCCGTTCCGCTCGACCTGCCGCGGCCAGAGATGGCCGCGCGCGATGGCCACCTTCTCTTGGGTTGTGTAGCCGTCAAAGCGAATCACTTCCATGCGGTCGAACAGCGCGCTCGGGATCGTGTCCGCGACGTTCGCCGTTGCCACGAACAGCACCTGCGACAGGTCGAGCTCGACGTCGAGATAGTGATCCCGGAACGAGTGGTTCTGTGCCGGATCGAGCACTTCGAGCAGCGCCGCTGACGGATCGCCCCGCCAGTCGGCGCCCAGCTTGTCGACTTCGTCGAGCATGATGACGGGATTCATCGTGCCGGCATCGCGCAGCGCGCGGACGAGGCGACCGGGCAGCGCGCCGATGTAGGTGCGCCGATGTCCGCGGATTTCCGCCTCGTCGCGGACACCGCCGAGCGACATCCGGACGAACTGCCGACCAGTCGCACGTGCAATCGATTCGCCAATCGAGGTCTTGCCCGTCCCCGGGGGGCCGATGAGCGTCAAAATCACGCCGGACTGGCGATTCTCTGCCATGCCGCGGTCGGTCCGCAGCTTGCGAACGGCCAGATACTCGGTGATACGCCGTTTCACGTCATCGAGGCCTTCGTGGTCGGCGTCGAGCACGTCGCGCGCGTGGCCCGGATCGAGCCGGTCGTCGGATCGCTTGTTCCACGGTACGGCCAGAAGCCAATCGAGGTACGTGCGCAGCATCGACGATTCGGCGTTCGAATCGCCCATCCGCTCCAGACGATCGAGCTCGCGATCGGCGTGCTGACGGACGGCGTCCGGCATGCCGGCTTCCGCGATCTTCTTCCGGTACTCGTCGACGGCGGAGCCGTCGCTTTCCCCGAGCTCCTTGCGGATCGCGTCCATTTGTTTCCGGAGGAAGTACTCGCGCTGCTGCTTCTGGGTGCCGTCTTCGACATCGTCTCGAATGCGCTTGCGGACCTGCAGCTCTGCGAGGCGATCTCGCTGGAACCGCAAGGCCAGCGTCAGCCGCTCGACGACGTCCAACGTTTCGAGGAGTTGCACCTTCTGCGCGAAGCTGAAGTCCGGCGAGTAGCCAGCCGTATCGGCGAGCGCTCCGGCATCGGTGATCGACCGCACGAACGCGCGGATGCGCCCGTCGTCGCCGCGGAGCTCGAGGATCTCGTCAACGACGGCGCGGTATTCGCGTTCGAGCTCGCGAGTGACGACAGGTGCCGGCGCCTGATCCGGGTGCGGCTCATGGTCGACGCTCAGCACGCCGTCGGCGTCGGCCGTGGCGCTGCCGAGCGTCGCGCGATGGAGCCCCGTCAGCGATACCGCAAACCCTCGGCCGGCGAGGCGCACGCGCTCGGAGACTTCGGCGACGATGCCGACCTTCGCGTAGGTCTGGTCGTGCCTGGGAACGAGAAGGACGCGGTCGTCAGCGCCGACGTCCACGGGGAGTGTGACGGGCATCCCCGGGAACACCACCGTGTCCTCGAGGGCAACAATGCGTAGCCTGTTCATAGTGGCAACATCATAAGCATATTAGTTCACTTTGTCAACTATTGCGTTCATCAACTATACTCGTGCCATGGTTCAGCCGAGCGGCGACGCGTCCCGTGCCTGGCAGCTGCTGGTGCGGTTCTTTTTCGCGCAGCGGGAGCACTTGCCGACGTTGGATGGGGAATTCGAACTCTCGCCCATCCAGTGCCATGTCCTGCACCTGCTCGAGCCGGGCCGGCCACTGCCTATGGGACGCCTGGCCGGCATGCTCGGTTGCCACGCGTCCAATGTGACCGGATTGGTCGACAGGCTGGAAGCCAGGGGAGTCGTGGTGCGACAGCCTTCCATTGATGATCGCCGCGTCAAGGTCCTCGACCTGACGCCGGAAGGCGCGCGGCTGCGGGCTCAGGTGCTTCGTCGGATGACGACCGGTGCGCGCCCGCTGTCGCGGCTCACGCTTCGCCAACAGCGCACGCTTGTGAAGATTCTCGAAGTGCTGGTCGACGAATCGTCGGATTAGTGCCGTCTCGTGGTTAGCATTGGCGAATGAGGGACCTTCTATGACAGCCCAGTGGACCGGCGATTCAGAAGGAAGTGAGAGCCATGGGACGGTTCGCGTCGGCGTGACCGACAGCCGTCATCTGCTACTGGTTGGGGCGGGCCCTGGCCTCGGCTTGGCCGTGGCCCATCGCTTCGCTTCCGGAGGCTATCGAGTGACCTTGGTCGCTCGGAGCAAAGACCGCTTAGGCGAACTCGCGAGCAGTTTGGCTGGCACCGGCGCTGAGATCAACACGATCGAGGCCGACGCGAGTAATCCGGAGGATTTTGGGAGCCGGATGACTGATCTCTATGGCAGAGATGGCGCACCCGGAGTGGTCATCTACAACGCGGTCATGGGCGCGCCGGACAAGCTGCTGATCTCGACGGTGGCCCATTTGCAAGAGGCCTATACCGTTGATGTCATCGGTGCGATCGTCGTCGCACAGAGCGCCGCCCCGGCGATGAGGGCCGCGGGATTCGGCACCATCATCGTCACCGGGGGCGGATTCGCCGATCATCCGATCCCGGCGCTCGCGACTGTCTCCCTCGGCAAAGCAGCCCTTCGGTCGGCCGCGACGATGCTCGGGGCCGATCTGGGCCCAGACGGCATCCGAGTCGCCACACTCACCATCGCAGGACAGATCGTGGCCGGAACGTCCTTTGACCCGGCGCGTATCGCGGAGTGCTACTGGAAGGTCGTCGAGACAAACGGTCCCTGGGAGGCGGAAGTCCGCTTCACTGGCGAGTAGGCGAAATCGACGAGACGACTTCAACCGAATACTCAATCCAGTCTTGTCGAGTGACTCACCGGGCGATCCGCGAAGCGAACGTCAGCCACGGTTGGAGGCCAAGCCGGTACTCAAGTCGAAACAGGGGCGAACAGGATGGAACGCCAGCGCCGACCGCCCGATCAAAGGCCATTGTCGGGAGAGTGTCATGAGGGGCGATGGTTCGTCGAACGAGGAAAGACTCAGAGCCGGTCGGGGAAATCGAACCGACCGGACAGGAGGGATTAGCGATTGCACCGAGGCTCGGAACCTTCGCGCTGAGCTTCGCAACGAGCTCACCTCCGTCGCGAAGGTGATCGCATATCGACGCCGCGGGAGTGTATCGCGTGCTACAAGCGCGTGAGAGAGGGCTCGCGTAGCGCGCTGCGGCATCGTCCGGCGCCTATGCTCGGGCCTCGCGACGATACACGAGGTAGTCACCGGAAGTGTCGGGACGTCCGAAACCTCCCTGTAGCGAACGGTCTAGAGGGGGAAACGCGCGAGGAACGTAAAGGTCCGGCTGCGCTGGGTCGGCGCGCCGGCGGTCGAATTAATATTACGAAAACCGCCGTCGTAGCGTCCCTCCACGTGCACACGCTCGATCGGATACGCCACCGCAACGACGAGGCCGATGTCAGGGTTCGTCACCTGGCTCTTGACGTCGGTTGGCGCGCCGCCGGTCGGCTCGAGGTGCGCGGTCACCGGAAAGGCGAACGCGAGGCCGGGGAGTAGGTAGAGGCCCTTGAAGAGCGGCAGCTTCGCGAGCACCGGCACTTCGAAGTAGTTGAGCACAAGATCCTGCGCGCTGGTCAGATGCGTTCTCTTCTGCGAGTACGCGCTTTCGATTTGAATGCCGACCTCGGAAAAAGCGGGAATGAGCACGTAGCCGCCGATAAACATACCCGCGCCGCGGCTGATCGACTGACCGTTGAGGTCCGGGCTGATCCGCGACGCGTTCACGCCGACTTCGACGCCCAGGGAAACCGCTTGCGGCTGGGCGACGGCGGGCGGAGCCGACAGCGCCAGAAGGGCGACGGTCACTCCGGTCGATCGAACGAGGTTCATCAAGGCGTCCTTTTCGGTCACCCGATTTTACGTCGCAGCATGTCGTGCCAACCGATCTGGACGTTTTTATTGAGATCGCGTCCCGCTCGACGGCCGACGACGCGCTCGACTTGTGGAACGTGTCGAGGAATGCAAGCACGATCAGGAACGTCAGCCAGTCGAAAAGGCGTAGGATGCAGCGATGATGTTCGATCGCCGTTCCTTCATCAAGATCGCCGCTCTCGCGCCGCTGGTCGACGCCATCCCTGATCCGCGAGTTGCCGAGGCTCAAGCCCCAGATACACGAGCGGACTTTACGATCCGGATTGCGACGGGACTTGTCGATCTTGCGCCCGGGCGGATCGTGTCGACCACCTTGTACAACGATCAGTTCCCGGGTCCGCTCCTGCGCTTTACTGAAGGCCAGCGCGCGGTCGTTGATGTCTTCAACGATACGGACACGCCGGAACTTGTGCATTGGCACGGTCAGACAGTGCCGAGTGATGTCGACGGCGCTGCTGAGGAAGGGACACCGTTCGTGCCCGCGCATGGCATGCGACGCCTCACCTTCGTTCCTCGGCCGTCCGGGTTTCGCTTCTACCACACGCACGTGATGGCTGGCGCCGATCTCAATCGTGGTACCTATACCGGCCAATCAGGGGCCGTGTACATCGAGCCAAAGGAGAATGCCGGTGCCTACGACCGCGAAGTCTTTCTGGTGTTGAAGGAGTTCGAGCCCTCGTGGAGTCGCGGCGGCGACATGGCGATGGGCATGCTCGCCGGGGCGCCGCTCAAGGCTCTGCAGGATGTGGGCAAAGCCGCGGACGCGGAACGCAAAGGCACGCCCAAAGGTTTCGAGGCTGGCTACGCCTTGTTCAGCATCAACGGTCGGATGCGCGGTCACGGTGATCCTCTCCGGGTGAAGACAGGGCAGCGGGTGCTGTTTCACGTGCTGAATGCGAGCGCGACCGAAATCCGCAGCCTCGCCCTGCCGGGTCATGTCTTCCGCGTCGTGGCCCTTGACGGCAATCCTGTTCCGACGCCAGCGACTGTCCCGGTGCTGTGGCTAGGCACGGCCGAGCGCGTATCGGCCATCGTCGACATGCAACACCCGGGGGTGTGGCTGATGGGGGATCTGGCCGACGATGACCGACGCCATGGAATGGGAATGGTCGTCGAATACGCGGGTCGGAAAGGTCCTGCCCAGTGGATCAAGCCACAGCCGTTTCGTTGGGACTATGCGCGTTTCGGCAAAGCCGGAGCGACGCCGGCATCACCCGACGAAACGATTGAGATGACGATCGTCAAGCACAATGCCGAAGCGCATGGCTTCAATCTGTGGACGCTGAACGGCGTCGCGTTTTCAGCAGAGTCGATGAAGCCGACGTATACCATCCAGCAAGGACGGCGTTATCGCCTGAAGTTTCGCAACGCGAGCGACGACATCCACCCACTACACCTCCACCGACACAGCTTCGAGTTGACGCGCATTGGCGGGAAGGCGACGGCCGGTGTGATGAAGGATGTCGTCATGCTCGGCGGATTTCAGGAACTGGATTTCGACTTCGTTGCTGACAATCCTGGCCCGACGCTCTTTCATTGCCACCAGCAGGTCCATATGGATTTCGGCTTCATGGCGCTGTTCAAGTACAGCTGATTGACTTTGCGCCGGCTTGCGACGCCTTATCCCGATCTATGGCCCGGACCTGCCGCTGCCTCTTAGCCATCACTTAAATGCAATTTCGCTGCTCCAGTGCAGGTCCATGAGTGAGTGGACGCGCCGGATTTCCGATAGCGAGGTTAGCCGAGTCTGAGGCCCTTCTCGAGCCGGTGTACACTTTTCTTCGCAGGAGACGGCGGTCCTTCTTGCCCAACCGTCTGAATTGTCGTTGAGCGCAGGTTTCGCGCGTGGCCCGTGGGCGTGTTAGGCCTTCACTCCCGCACAGGCCGCGCCAGCAAAGGTGTCACGGGTGACCCTGTGATATCGGTCGCTCCGGCCCGCCCACCAGCCCCCCGCGCCGTCCTCCTTTTTCCTACTGGGTTGAGTTTGCTCTCCATTTTGGTGAGAGAGCAAACGTCAACTTCGCGAAAAAAGAGGCCCGCGTGAAACCCTGCACCGTGCACGACAACGTCCAATCCGATGAATCGCCCAAGCAAGACATCTACGCTCGCATCACCGCGAAGATCGTGACCGCCCTCGAAGGCGGCGTGCGGCCATGGGGCAGGCCCTGGAGCGCCGAACACGCCGCCGGGCGCATTACGCGACCGTTGCGTCACAACGGTCAGCCCTACACCGCCATCAATATTCTGTCGCCGTGGGCGTCGGCCAGCGTGCAGGGCTTCGCCGCCCCGATCTGGTTGGCGTACCGCCAAGCCGCGAATTTCGAGCCCACATCCGCCAGGGCGAGAAAGGCCCGCCCGTCGTCCATGCGAACGGAAATCGTCCAGCATAGTGAGGAGCGTGGACGACGCATTGCTCCCGTTGACGCCGAGCAACACTACGAAGTTATTACCGTTTCCCCTGGGACACTAAGTCGTAGATGAGGCCGGCGACGCCGCCCGCCGCCGCGCCAACGCCAGCGCCCTTCGACCCGCCGACCGACGCACCGATCAGCGCGCCACCCGCCGCACCACCGCCGACGACCAACGCGTCTTTCTCCCACGACTGCTGATTGCCGTGCGATGGTTCCGGCTGATAGCGCTCGGCTCGCGGGTTCGCCACGAACTGCTCCCGCGTCACGTGCGGATCGATCTGCATTGGATGCATGTCGCCCGTCTGGTCGTCGCGGTAATAAGCCGAATGGGGATCCCGATGATCGGAAGGAACCACGACCTCGCCGGTGCGCCCGTCGTCCATCGTCACCGGCACCGCGGCGCTGCGGTACCCATTCGGATGCAACGTCGTACCGTCATAGGTGCCTTGCACCCCGTATCGCTGATGAATGGTGGAGGGCGTCATCGGCTGCGCCGGTCGAGGCGCCGGACGAGGCTGTGCACCCACGACACCAATCCACACCACAGAACCGGTCGCGGCGAGCAGAGTAACAAGGCGAGGGGAATGAGTCATGCTCCGTCTTACTGCAACAAGAGCGCCGTCCGCACCACAACCACTCGGTGCCGGCTGAGGCGGGTTGGTTCATCAAGCGTTCATCTGCGCTTCCCGAACCCGCTCGGCGAGGCGCCCACGGCGTTTGGCGTTCCGGGCGGCCCGACGACGCTGCACGCCGCGAATAGGACCTGACTCTTCGCATCGATCGCCAGCCCATTGCAGCCGCCGTTGTCACCAAGCGGATAGGTCTTCGTGACTTTCATCGTCTTGACGTCGATGACCGCGACGCTGCCGGGCGCTCCTGGAGGACTTGGTAGACGGTGCCCTTGCCGTCCGCGACGGTCTGCTCCGGCGTGCCGCCGAGATCGATGTGTCCGAGAACCGCGCCATCCTTGGCATCAACCACCAGCAGAGAACGTTCCGATGGGCCGTCGCTGCATCACCCCATCGGTGATGCGGAGCGTGCCACTATTCCGGTTGCCGAGACGTCTCCAGCGCTGGCACCGAGAGATATGCGGCGATACAGGCTTCTCGAGAATCGAAGAGCCGAGTGCCCTCGGCGAGATTGATGAGCCCCGAGTCCGCGACTTGGTCTTGATGACGCACCGAGACGACGATAAGTGCAAGCGCGACCCGGCGAGATGCGAGCTCGGTCTGGAACGCGGCAAGGGCTCGGCTTGCGGTGAAATCGACGTCGGTGATGGCGCGCGCGTCGACGACCAACCAGCGAATCGGCGTCGGGGATTGCATGATCAGCCGACGCAGCTGCGTCACGAAGAATTCGACGTTCGCGTAGAACAAGTCGGCGCCGAACCAGAACATCACGAGCCCCGGCTCCACCATGGCGCACGAATGCGGATCCTCAAAATGCCAGTGGCCCGAGGTCTCGCGGACCAGCACGGCGACATGCGGCCGGTAGCTGTGGCGGACGTGCTCGACGAGTGACAGGATGATGGCGAGAACGATCCCATCTTCGACACCGAACGCGATGACAGTGACGGCGGTCGCGAGGGCCAAGAGGAACTCTCGCCGATTGGCTGTTCGAATCTCCCGGAGTCCGCGCACATCGACGAGCTTCATGCCGATGAGGAATACGATTGATGACAGTGTGGCCGTCGGTAAGGCACTGAGCGGCCCCGTGAAAACCAGCAGGACGAGCATCACGACGGCAGCCGCCGTGAGATGCGCCCACTGACTGCGCCCACCCGCCTCATCGACGATTGCGGTCTTCGTCGGGCTGCCGTTGACCACGAACGCACCCGTCACCGCGGCTGCGACATTCGCCAGCGCCAGTCCGATCAAATCGCGGTTCTCGTCAAAGTGATCGCCGTATTTGACAGCATACGCGCGCGCAGTGGCGGCGCTCTGGGCGATGACGACCACGAAGCACGACAGCGCAATCGGCAGAATCATCATTACGTCGTCGTAGCCGACGTGTGGGAGATTGATATGCGGAAGGCCGCCCGGAACACTGCCCACCACCGCCACCGTCTGGCGGTCCCACCGGAAATATGTACTCGCGGCGATGCTGCCGACAACGGCGACCAGTGCGCCCGGCACGCGTGGTGCCCACCATCGACATCCGACAATGATTGCGAGTACCGCGACGGTGATCCCGACCGTCGGCGGCGACGTCTGCGACGCATGCTCAAACGACAGCATCAGCTGCGCGAGCGCGCTGCCGTTCGGTCCGTGCAGGCCGAGCATGCCTGTGAGTTGGGCGAGCGCGACCTGTACGCCCACACCAGAAAGAAAGCCGATCAACACCGTCCGGGACAGGAAATCCGCCATGAACGAGACCTGCAGGATACGAGCGAGGAGCAGCATGGCGGCGGTGACGAGCGCGATGGCGCTCGTCAGCTCGACGTACCGCGGCGTCTCGATGGGCAGCAAATGAGCGGTGAGTGCAGCGGCCACGATGGCTGCGGTCGCGGAGTCGGCGCTCACGACCAGCTGGCGCGAGGCGCCAAAGCACGCAAACGCCACGATCGGAAGGAACAACGTATACAGGCCCGTGATCATCGGCGTGCCGATGATCTTGCTGTAGCCCATGACTTCTGGAATTGCCAGGACGGCGAGTGTGATGCCCGCGACAACGTCAGCGCGCACACGCGTAGCGCTGAACCGACCGAGGCCGTCGAACAGCGGCCATCCCGTAGCGGGCTCAGGAGCGGACATGCGTGCTGCGATCATAGGGCATCGAGGCGTCCGCGGGTCACGGACGTTGTGCCATAACGATTTCATGAGCCGCCGCAGTCCGGTCGCGCTCAAGACGATGACGGAATCGAGACACTCGCACCGCACCATTGTTCAACGAGCGCATAGATGCGGTTCGAGTCGGCACCGGAAATGTCGATGGTAATGTTGCCGACGATTAAGTGAGGACCGGCGTGGCCGACAACGAGGAATGAATGGTCAGTGCCAATGCCCGACTCACGCGAGGCACGTGACTCGGGTGCGTTCGTCGACGTGCTACGGCTTGATCAGGAACGAGGGACCCTGCAAGTCGGGAAAATTGCTGGTGTTCAAGACCTGAAAACCGGCGTTGTGCTCACCGTTGAATGGAGTCACATCGGCCGGACAACCTGCATTGCTCGCATCGGCGGGCGAGTTGAACCAGAGCCCGAGATGGAAGGTATGGATAGGGTTGTCACCGGATTCGGGCTCGCATCCGGAAATGTGTTGTTGTGCACGAGAGGCGCCGGCACGGCGCCCCTGGCTTGCGAGCCGGTAGGGGGAGCCGTTGGCCATCGACTCAAATGTCCGATGACACTCAGTGGCTCAGTCCGTAAATCATGTAGTTGACGCCGAGTTTGTACGCTTTATTCGATGCGTCGAACGGAAACAGTCCTTGACTCGACCGCTCCGAGTACTCCGGCACGTCTTTGTCAAAGTTGGCTACGACAAGGAGCCGCCTTGACGGATCGTCGTGCTCGAAGAAGCCGTAATAGCTCTGCCGAGTGTGCGACATCGGAGGGACGATGCCCTCGATCGGGAAGAACGAGGTGAAGATCTGATGCGACGTATCGAGACGCACGAGCCGCCCCTGAGGGAGTACGCGGTGCATCTGCGCCTCAAAGTTGGCCAACTGTGTCGCGCCGTCGAAGTCCTTGAAGATCGCGAAGCCCCCCTTCACCAGGTAGGCGTGAAACGACTCTGCTTCGCGGTCGGTGAGGTTCCAGAACCCGGGCTCCCACATCAGCGCGATCGGGTATTTGAACAGATCCGGATCGTCGAGCGTCAGGATTTCGTTGCCGTCGTCGTGGATGTCGAGGTAGGTAAGCTTCCGGATGATCGCCGAGAGGCTCTGCTCCGCGCGCGGGTAATCGTGACTCCACGCGTCCTGCAAACCGAAACGACCACGCGCAGAGGGGAGCTCGGCGCCCCAGCGCAGCCGGACAAGCGTGAACCTGCCGTCGTAGCGAATGGGCGCTGAATAGTGGCCGGGCGTCCGAGCATCGCTCTGCGGTGCGTACGTCGAGAAGCCGGAGAGCGTGCCGACAAGGACAAGGAGCAGCGAGCGCCGCACGTCGTGATTATGCCAACAATCGCACTGACGTGCGAGAGCGGACAGCCTGCGACGTGATGGAGCCGGTGATACGCGACTCCAAATTCTCCGACAATCACTTCTGGGTCGGCCGTTCTCACGGTCAATCACGAAGGGCTGCGGGCACCGTCGCCTCCGTTCATACGTCGGCCACTTACCTTCGCATGCGAGGTGAACGATTGATCCGTGCATTCGACAAGTCACGTTGAACGTTTCTCGCCAACTGTAGGGTCGGCCGGTTCTCAGGGCATTACGCGGTCAGGACCACCACCGGCATCTTCAACGGCGTCCGACGCGGCCGCCATCATGGTGTCAGGCGGGCATAGACGTCGCCTGATCGTTGAAGTGCGGCCGGGTCGTGCAGCCTGACCAGCAGTGCTGACGCGTCCAGCCACCGGTCTGATGCCAACCGGCCGGACTCACCAACGGACCAGTTGAACTGATACGGCCCGAGCGTGATGAGCCGAGTCAGGCACGTGTGAACTTCCTCGAGCGCGCACGGCAGATATTCGAACGAGAGAGCCGGCACGAGACGACCGAGGCTCGCGAGGACCGCCGGCTCGCTGCCTTCGACGTCGATCTTTATGAAGGCCGGGACGCCGAACTGCTCGATCAAACGGTCGAGCGTCGTGGTGTCGACCTCGATCTGCCGATTCCACTGCACGCGATCGAAATCAGGATCGCCCGCGCGGGCATCGCGCCAGCCGGTCGCCATCGTCGTCACGGTTGGCGTGCGCTCGCTGATCGACAGCGGCCGTCGACCGGCGACATCGGCGACCGCCGCCTCGACGATGACGACGCGCGGCGATCGGCCGTAGAGCGCACGCAGCAGCCAGGCGAAATCCGGCTGTGGCTCGAGGGCGACCACATGACAACCAAGAGCGGCGAACGCGCGCACCCGATTCCCCGCGTGCGCGCCGATGTCGAACACCAGATCGCCGGCGCCAGCGAAGCGGCCATACAGACGTCGAAGGCGTCGCTGGCGGAGTGGGATGGCATGATAGATGGCCAGCGATCGCACGAGGCCCACGGTACGGTCAAAGCCGCTCATTGGAGCTCAGCAGCATGATGGACTCGCATCCGAAGGCTCTTTAGAGAGAAAGGCCGAGCCCGGCCACCGCGAAAACCGCCACGAAGATTCGCATCATCATTCTCCTTGCCTACATAGACTGGGAGGACGACAGAGATATTCCGGCGAGAAGGAGCTCCGGTGTTACGGAGTCAGCGCGTGGACAAATTGGTCGAGTTCGATATCGTTGAGATCGGACACGGCCCAGAATGCCATGCCGTCGTGCGTCCAGTGACGTACCTGAAAACCGCGGAACGTGCGCGTGTCGGTCAGGGCTTCGCCACTGTCCGACGTCGGCCACACGAAGACATTGATCGTGTGCTGCCGGCGCTGATAGACGAGCGCCGCCACCGCACGGTCGCCCAGGCGATCGAGTCTGCCGCCGGTGAGGGGAAAGCCTATGGGCGCGAGGTCGACGACGGGAGGCGAGTAGTCCAACTTCCCGGCAAACCATGGCTTGACGGTGTGTTGGTCAGTGGATCGAACCTCGAACAGATTCGGTCCCATCAGTGCTCGCACGTGACTCGCGACGACCTCCTGCGCCATCGTCACAGTGGCAGCGGTTGCCTGCCGTGCGCGCACTACGCGGATTGCCGCCCCGCTACCGAGTGAAACCGCCACCGTGATCATCGCCGCCCAGGCGAGAAGCCGCGGCGAGAATCGCGCAGGCCGGCGCGTGTTGGCGACGGTGACCCGCAAGCGATTCGGAGCCGAACGGTACGGGACGCGACGAATCAGCTGGCTGAGCGACGCGCGTGCGGCGACCCGCTCGCGGCAGGCCGGACAATTGTCGAGGTGTGCGCGCGCCTCGGCCGCTTCAGCGGCCCCGAGTTCGCCATCGATGTACGCGTCAATGACGCGATCGACCTCAGGACAATTCACCAGCACCTCCGCTTGTCGGCTCAGGAGACAGAACGGCCAGGAGCCGCTCGCGCGCGCGCGCCAGCCGCGACATCACCGTTCCAATCGGCGCCCCGATCACGGCGGCGATCTCCTTATACGACAGTCCCTCAAGTTCGCGCAGCACGATGACTTCCCGGAAATCGACAGGCAGCTCTCCGAGGGCGAGTTGGACGCGCTCCACGGCTTGCTGTTGAATCACCAACGCTTCTGGATCGAGCTGTTCGTCGGGGCGTTCGTCGTTCATGTCGTCAAGGACAGCAGGTTGATCGATGCGGGCGACCTTCGAAAAGCGTGCGTACCACGTGTTGCGCACGATGGTCAGCAGCCACGCACGGGCGTCGTCGTTTCGTAAGGATGAGAAAAAGCGCAGGGCCCGCACCGCTGCATCCTGCACTACGTCCTCCGCGTCCGCATCACTCTTGGTCAGCCAGCGTGCATAGTTGAATGCCGCGTCCAAGTGAGGCAAGACGACTTCCTCAAATGTACGGTGAGGCATCGTCTACTCCTAAAGACTCGGATCCCCCTGCGTTTATTCCCGACGCGAATCCCACCGCCTCCGGAATATATCTGGACCCCTTCCGGTCTGTATATCTGAATGGCGCTGACCGGACGTTTACATCCTCTGCTCGTGCACTTTCCGATCGCACTCGTGCTCATCGCGGCGGTCGCCGAGCTTGTCGCCCTGACAACGCGGTTTCCCAAATGGCGCATGGTCGCGGTGGCGAACGTGCGCGCCGGGGCCGCATTTGCAGTTGCCTCCGCAGGTGCGGGGTGGCTCCTCGCGTCGTCTCGGATCGTCGAGGCTTCGCCGAGCCTCGAATGGCACCGCTGGCTGGGGCTGGCGGCGGCCGTCGCGACGGTTGCTGCCGCCCTGGCGACAAACGAGACGGACCGGACTCAGAGGCGGCTCGGGTTGTACCGCATCGCGCTGTTCTGGGCGGCGGCGCTGGTCGCCGTTGCCGGCCATTTCGGGGCGGTGCTCGTGTGGGGCGCCGATTTTCTGCGGCCGTAGCTATAGAGGTGAGTATGACAACGAACGAAGACAAGGCGGCCCGAGGCCATCGGACGGCAAGGCGCCCGGCCTGGACCGGAACGAGCGTGATGGCGATCCTCGCGATCGGTGCGCTAACGGGCACGCCCGTCGAGCAGACGGCGCACGGGGCGGAGCACTCCGCGAGTGGCATGCGCTTCATTCGGATCGGCGACGCGCCAGCCGGCGCTGACGAGCGGGCGGCTGACGCCAAGCAGGTGGTGGTGGACAACTTCAGCTTCACACCGGCCGCGACCGCCGTACCAGTGGGGACGACGGTCACGTGGACGAACCATGACGATATTCCGCACAACGTGGTGAGCCCCGAGCAGAAATTCAAGTCACCCGTGCTGGACACGGATGAGACGTTCTCGCACACGTTCGAGGCCGCGGGTACCTATACGTACTACTGCTCGATCCATCCGCGGATGACCGGACAGGTGGTGGTCCGATGACCGGTGGGCGCAAGAGCAGGTTCGCCCTGTGCGGTCTCGCGCTGGTCGTGATCGCGCTGACGGGCACCTCCGCTACCAAGACGAGCCGCTGACGTCCATGAAATACGCCGTCTCGCCGGATGACAACTGTTCTCGCTGATCTTTATCCTCTCGTCGGCTCGGCATTTCAGCTCGCAGGCCGATCCATTGAGCCTCGATGCTTTCATGACCCGGGAATAGATTCGGCCGCCCCGCGGTCTATACAGCAAGTTCGATTTCCCTTGTGAAGGAGGGTGTGTGGCGAAGAACGACGAAGACGGCAAAGTGGATCGTCGCGGATTCCTTGAGTGCATGGCGTGGGTGGGCACCGGCGCCGTGTGGACGATGTCCAGCGGCGTATTGAAGGGGATGCCTCTCGGCCAGGGTGGGAAAATGCCGATGGCGCACGCCGGCGGTAAGGGCGACCTCCGGTTCGTGCAGATCAGCGACAGTCATATCGGTTTCGACAAGCCGGCGAACACCGACGTCACCGCGACGCTGCGCGCCGCGATCGCGAAGATCAAGGCTGCACCCGAGCAGCCGTCCTTCGTCCTGCACACCGGCGACCTCACGCACTTGTCGAAGCCGGCCGAGTTCGACACGCTGCAGCAGGTGTTGTCGGAGCTGTCATTGCCCGTGTTCTATGTGCCCGGCGAACACGACGTGCTCGAGGACGACGGCAAGAGCTATCTGCAGCGGTTCGGCAAAGGGACGCAGGGCGCCGGTTGGCAGAGCTTCGACACGAACGGCGTGCACTTTATCGGCCTCGTGAACGTAGTCAACCTGAAGGCCGGCGGACTGGGCAGCCTCGGCAAAGAGCAGCTCGAATGGCTCGAGAAGGACGTCAAGCGTCTCAAGAGCAGCACGCCCATCGTTGTCTTCGCGCACATTCCGCTCTGGTCGGTCTACCCCGAATGGGGGTGGGGCACCGACGACAGCGCGCAGGCGCTGTCGTACCTGAAACGCTTCGGCTCGGTCTCGGTGCTGAACGGCCACATTCATCAGGTGATGCAGAAGGTGGAAGGGCACATCACCTTCCACACAGCGATGTCGACCGCCTTCCCGCAGCCGGCGCCGGGCTCGGCGCCGTCACCGGGGCCGATGAAGGTGGATGCGGACCGGTTGAAGAAGGTGCTCGGCCTGACGCAGGTATCGTTCCACGGGGTCAATCATCCGATCGCCATCACCGACGTGCCACTCGAAGGACCGGCTATGGCAGCCGGGGCCGATGAGAGAGTGAGCGGACCGCTCGTCGTCGGCTAACGCATTCGCATCAACGAGACCTGGCGCATCTCCTTTGAATGCCCGAGACATCGCCCGAACCGACGAATGTCGAGTTCGTCGATTCGGCGTCTGGAGGTCGGATGACATCTGGGGCGATTCATCCCGGCGAGTACCTCGCGGAGAAACTTCGCGCGCTGACCATGAGCGCGTCCGAGCTCGCGCGCCGGATCGACGTCCCCACGAATCGCGTGACCAAGATTCTGAACGGACAGCGCAGGATCACCGGAGACACCGCGCTTCGCCTGGCGCGCTTCTTCGGAACGAGCGCCGGGTTGTGGCTGAACCTTCAGAACGTGCACGACCTGCGCGTGGCCGAAGCAAAGGCGGGAGGCGCCATTCAGCAACTGCCGACGCTCAGGCGACGGTCAGCCCATGTGGTCACGCGTGACGCCGTGCCCAGTCGGGGAGCTTCGTGAGCGCGCGGCCGAATTCGCGTTCCAGGCCCGCGATGTCGGAGCTGTAGCCGACCCGCTCGAACCCATGTTTCAGCTCTCAGGTTAACTCTTCGCTCGACGAGCATCCCCGCTTCGCCGCACGACGAAGACAGGTTCACCCGATCAAATCCCCGTTGAAGTCGCCCCTTCGCCGAGTCGCTTTAGAGACTCCGCCGAAGGGATGTGCCAAATCGTTTGCGGATTTCCAGCGCCGGCAAGCGCGTGTCGTTCTGCAGGTGTTTTGCCGAGAGGACTGAGGATGCCACGAGCCTGTAGTGACGCGAGAACAGGCGCGAGTCGGCTGGGGTCCATCGCGAGCTCGTCGCCGAGTTGTTGGAGCGTTCGGAATCGAAAGTGGCCCTGCCGAACCAGACGCTGGATGATCTCTCGTTCGTCGGTGGTCAGACTCGCAGCCTGTTCGACTGGTGCCTTCGGTGCGGCCTCGTCACCGGCCACAGCGACAGCCTCGAGCTCGCGGGTCTGAATCTTCGCTTCAGTCGCCGTCGCGAGTGCCTCGTCGACTCTCCTTTTAAGATCCTGAAGCTCGACTTTGATTCCAAATCCTTCCACGCTCTTGACCAGTGGCTGAAGCCACGGAAGGAGCGCAATTACAGACAGGACGATCGTGATGGAATCAATACGAAGATCAGGTCTCAAAAGGTGCAGCGTTGCTGCTACAGCGGCGAGCACCGTTACGCCGACCTTCAGAGCGAGATTCTCCATGATCAGGAACTTTCTAGCAATGTAGCCGATGGGGCTGCATTGTAACAGGCGCTCCGATCAACCTGGCTCGCGTACGATTGTAAGAAATTGACGCCGCACTCAATTGAGCAACCCCGGCTGTCGGGTTCCCCCCAAGTTCCGCCTACGGCGTTTGCAACGGCGCACACTGCCACGCCTTCGAGATTGGCACTCGTGAGGGTAGCCGCGTCCACAGGTCGTCCTCTTCGAGCTGCGCGACGGTGTAGAGGTTCTTGTAGTCGGCGTACACGGCACCGTGCTCGTGATCGAGGCCGTTCAAGATATCGGTACAGTACTGGCCGACAAGATAGTCCGGCAGGTACCAGATCGCCAGTTCTAGTGGCTCGCGGCCGACGTTGTTGCACGAAGTGGTGGCATTGCCGGTCTTGAACCAGGCATTCCAGACCGGTTCGGTCACGAGCAGGGAATCGATCGGCGCGCCCTGGGATAGCTGATCGTACGGATCGTCGCCGTGGCTGAGATACGAGCTGATGCTCGGAAAATACGGCATCGTGTGGCCGCAGGTCACCGTGCTGCTCCATTCGTTTTCAACCGGGATGTTGGCCGCGCGTAGCAGCCAGATCAGAAACGCGGTGGTGCCATAGCACCCCTCGGTGTAATGGTGCAGGTTCGCGTCGTCGCCATACTGGTTATTCACCGCGACCGTTCCGGACAGCACCCGAGCCACCGGCGGCGCGCCGGTGTACTGCCACGTCGAGTACCTGATTGTCCGGCGTCGGCGGCCCGTTGAAGTGCCACAGGTTGGTCCGCGCCCAACTGAGCACGTTGTCGATTGTGCCTCGCTGTGTCGACGTCAGTAGATGCTGGTCGATCAGGAACTTGTAGGTGACGGTCGGATGTGTCGGGGTGGCATTGTTGGTGACTGAGTAGCCGGTCGCATGCGTGAACGGTGGCGCGATCGGCTCGAACATCTGGCCCTTGTTGGACCGCAGCAGATCGTCGAGTTCCTGCGCGGTCTCGTCACGCAGCGACCAGGGAACCCAGCTGTGAAGCTCGGCGGCCATGCTGAACCCAAGGTGGGCCACGTAGATGGGCCAGGCCGCCGTCTGTTCGTCAAGCACCGTGTATCCGTCAGTGGCCCACGCCGCCTCGAGGTTGGTGGGCACACTGTCGACTGACGTGCCGGTCCACTGCGTCATTCCACCGTCGCGCCACTTGACGGCGGCCGCGTACACATTGCGAAGGTCGCTCTTGCGCCACTCCGGCCAGTCTTTCCAAGCGAGTCGCAGTTCGTTCTGCCCGTTGGCTTCGACCCAGACCATGGCCTTGGCCACCGCAGGAAAATCATCCAACCAGCAGTCAACGAGGCTCGGGCTCTTCGCCGCGGCAAGCGCGCCGCAGTCGAGCGGAATAAACCCTGATCGGAGGATGACCGGCACTGGTGCCGGCCCGATGGTCAGCTGGGTGCTCGCGGTGTAGGCGAGCCGCTCCAAATTGAGAGCCGCCACCAAAACGATCGCTGTTGCCCACGTAATCACACGCTTCATGGCACCTCTTCCAGACCTCGATTCCCGGGGTCTGAGAATTAGTGCGAGCGGGCCGGTCCTTCGTTTCACGCAAGCGTGCTGACTTACTGCAGAGGTCGCAGCCACGTTCCGTCCAGAGCTGTGTGGCGGCGGCTCTTGCACGACTCCCTCGCGCGAGAGGACGCCGCGCGCGTTCAGCGCCGAGGACGGCGAGTGCGCGAGGCTGGAACAATTGCCTCCGGTGGAACGCTATCAACGGGCTGTTCCAGACTTGGAGATCGGGGCATCGAGCGGACCCGTGCGTTCAAGTCCTTCTCGTCCCGGAAACATTCGACTTCCAGCGCAGGACTAAGGCACTGGTACCAAGAGGGTCTGGCTGATCACTGAGGCGAGACTGTCAAGCGAGTCCATCACCAGGGACGTCTGCGTTGGCGAGCCTCGGAATGCCCACAGAACTTCCGAGGCGTTCCACGCTTGCGCCCGCGCGGCGGTAATCCCCCAAGCCGCCACCGTGTCATCGACGTGGGACGCCGCCGGCAGACGTTCGCCGAGCAGACGCACGTTCAGCGTGCGCTTCGCTTCCTCAACGAGGCTATCGAGCGTCGCGTTGAGCGCGACGTAATCCTGATGCTGCACGGACGTTCGGGACGGCACGTGACTTGTCACCCGGGCCGCGCTGACCAGCGCTTCGGGAAGGTCGTGGTTGATATGCGCGTTCACGCCAGCAAGCGCAAACTGGATTCTGGCGATGCGGGTGTCGTTGCGGACGTTAAAGGATGCCGACCAGCAGCGCGGACACGGTGTGCCCTGCAGCACTGCCCGCAACGAATTGAAGAACAGCTCGCCGAACTGGACGTCGAGTTCCCTCAGCCACACCGGATCGTTGAATCCTCCGGCCGTGACACGATCCTGGACGGCTTCAGTCACCTGGAGGTAGAGGCGGTTGAACCACTTCAGGCCGTCGCCGTCATCGCAGGTCTGATCGATCGTGCGCAGAGCCGCAAGGACGTCGGGGATTGACTGCGGCGGCGTCTCGAGAGCGGCGATGAGAACGGGATCGTAAGGAAACATCAACACGTCGTCACCTTTGCCAAAGCGAGGCGGCAGTATACATCCGCTCGAACGGGCACGATACCGGCGCGCCTCGCCAGCGTCAGTCGGCGTCTGTGCAGCTAGTGACTAGGGTTACGGTACGCGATGGAGCAGAGGCGCCTTCCACCTGCCGTCATGTGCAGGCAGGCCATCAAGGGCTGGAGGTGATGTCGAGAGACTCGTGGTGGACACGACGGCTGGCCGACGCGTCGCTCACGCGACAAATGCCTCGAGGCGAATCGACCGTTTGCGCAATCCGCGGCCTTCATCGCCGCAAAATCGGCGCTGAATCTCGTGAGCTCGCCGAACGTCTCATGACTGATTGTCCCGGCGGCACGATCGCGAAGTTTCGCGAGGTTCGACGCCCGGCGAGCTACTGATCGCCGCGCAAGACCTCGATGGGGTCTATCCGCAAAATGCGGTGGGTCGGGATCCAAGCTGCAACGAACGCGACGAGGCTGAGCAGGATTGGCACGCCTATGAAGGCCGCCGGATCGTGAGCCGTGATTCCGAAGAGTAGGCCACTAAGAACGCGAACCAGGCCGAACGCCATTACCAATCCCGCCAAGACACCAGGGATCACAACTCCCATCTCTCTCCACGCCATGCGGCGTCGCAGAGAACTCGGCTCCGCTCCAAGAGCTAACCGAATCCCGATTTCGTGTGCGCGCTGCTGAATGGCGTACGAGGTCACTCCGTACACGCCAATCGCCGCGAGGAACAGCGCGGCGCCGCCGAAGATCGCCATTAGTACCGTTTCAAATGTCGTGCGTGCCGTCGACTCCGACGAGACCGCCTCCATCGATCGTGGGTGCGTCAGGGCAAGACCATCGCCTGTTTCTTGCAACGCCTTCACGACTGTTGCGCTGATTGCAGATGGGCTGGTGTGCGCGCGAACTACCCACGCAATCGGTTGCCCTCGCAATTGCCGAATGGGCATTTGTGCCATCGGCACGTAAATCGTCGGTCGCGGGTGCTCATTGAGCGCCAGTCCATCGCGCACGTCACGCATGATGCCGACAATCTCACGAGGGGGGTCGTCGTCGGGGACGAGACCGGCGAATTGGATGATCCGCTGGGTGAGGGCGTCACCAGCAGGTGCGATCTGACGAGCCATCGTCTCGTTCACGAGCGCGACAGGTGCCGCTGCGCTATCGTCGTGCTCTGTGAACAAGCGCCCGCGCGCGAGTGGGATCTCGAACACGGTCAAAAAGCCCGGAGACACAATCCGAAGACTTGCCAGGCGTGGAGCGGTGCCGTTGAGTGGACCGCTTCCGGACGCGAATGACGTGAGCCAGTCCGATTCGAGTGGCAGTGAAAGAGCCGCCCCTGCAGCTGTGACCCCTGGCAAGGCTCCGACCCGCTCAGTGCCTTCGCGCAGCAGCCTCGTGACATCTGATGTGTGCGGGAATCGAGCGACCGGTAGCGACATCTGGATCGTCAGCACGTCGTGCCAATTGAAGCCGCGATCTGTCGTACCAAGAGCCACGAACGTGCGAAGCAAGAGTGCCGCTCCGATCACGAGAATCACCGCCGCAGCTAGTTCCATCCCCACGAGCAGTGTCCGTGCTCGAGTCCTTCGGTAGGTCGTGCTGGCGGGTCCCGCACTCTCCTCTGGAGACCTGCCGACGTGTGCGCGAGAGGCGGACATCGCCGGAGTGACCCCGACGAGCAGTCCCGTCAGGAGCGCGAAAAGCACCGTGAAAGAGAGTACTCTCCAGTCGAGTGATACGGCCTCCGCGTGCGGTCCGACCCGCGGCAGATGGCTCGGATTCAGCAGCATTAGCGCCCGCACACCGCTGGTTCCGAGCGTCATGCCTAGTCCCGCCCCGGCGAACGACAGCATCAGGCTTTCGGTCAGTAATTGCCGAACAAGGCGGCTCCGACTCGCCCCCAGACTCGCTCGGATAGCCAATTCCCGTTGGCGGGCGGACGCCCGGACCAGGAGCAAATTGGCGACATTTGCACACGCGACCAACAAAACAAGGCCGACCGCTCCGAGCAGGATGAGGAGCGACGACCGCACGTCGCCTACCAAAATTTCTTGGAGCCCGGCGACGGCGAACGTGTCAGTGGGCGTCGTAGCGTCAGGGAAGCGGCGGCCAAATTCTGCACCGGCGACGCGCGCCTCGGCGTTCGCCGAATCAAGCGTCGCGCCTCGCCGCAGGCGAGCGGCGACGCGCAATGACGGCGGTTGATCGGTGCTTTGCGGATCCAGTTGAAGAGGCAGCCACACATCGGGTGACGTGTTGAAGATGCTCGCGTCGAACGAAGGTGCCAGCACGCCGACGATGACAGCGGTGTTGTCCTCGAGCGCGATGCTGCGGCCGACGACCCCTGCTTGGCCCCCGAATCGGCGTTGCCAGAATGCGTGGCTGAGAACAACGACCTGTGGACCGTGAGGGGCATCGTCGTCCACTGTAAAAATACGACCGGCGACCGCCGACGCGCCGAAAAGTCTGAAGAAGTTCGCGTCAACCTGCGCTGACTGAATCTGTTCTAGCGCCCCGCCTCGTCCAAAGGTCATCTGGCGAAACCGAAATGCCGACAGGTCCTGAAGGGTGACGTCGTACCGTCGCCACACGTTGAATTTCGCTGGTGATGCGACCGGCACCCATCTGCCTTGGAAGGTGTATCCGCAGATGACGATGCGGTCCGAGGCCGGGTACGGCGCGGGGGCCAACAACACGGCATTGACGATCGAAAAGATCGCGGTGTTGGCACCGATGCCAAAAGCGAGCGTCAGAAGGATGACGACGACGAATCCGGGTTGTCTCCGACCCGAGCGGAATAGATATCGGACGTCTTGCGAGACGCCCTCCAACCAGGTCGATGCGCGTCTTCCCATCGTCGGTGAATCGGAGGATGGCCGACGGAGAATCGCCTGTCAAGAGCGATCGCCGCTGTCCCGCGGCTGCGTTTCCACAGACCAACGGCACATCGCGCGACATCTGAGACTGTAGCAGTTCGACAACTCCGGCCCCAAGGCCAAGCGGTCTCCTAGGACGAGGATTTGGAACCTGCTGCGTGGCCCCCAGCGCGTAGAATCAGGCCGTCGAGAGAGCCTATGCATGACCTTCGTCTGGCGTGCCGCGCCCTCGCCGCAACGCCTGTTGTGACGCTGGTGGCGGTCCTGTCGCTGGCGCGGCTTATAGGCGTCGGTTGGATGTTGAGCCTGTGGGGCAGTCGGGCGGTCGCTTCGTTGCTCTACGGTGTCGCGCCGCAGGACGGACTAACGTTCATCGGTGCTGCGGTGGTACTCGCCGCCGTAAGTGCGATGGCTGGATGGCTACCGGCTTGGCGAGCCTCTCGCGCGGATCCCGCGATCGTGCTCCGACAGAGCTAGTGGCCCAACTGAGCGACATGTACAGTGATCATGCCCGGCGCTGCGTGAGTGCGAATATGACCACCGAATCGGCTTCGCGATCTTGTTTTGTAATGCTTGATGCGGTGCATCACTCCGGACTGGTAATCTTCTTTCGCGCTCGTCGCTGAGGAAACTGCTTGCTGGACATCCTCGCCGTAGATCTCGGCCATGCGCTGCGTATCGTCCGCCGGAGCCCCGGTTTCGTCGCGACGGTTGTCGTCTCGCTGGCAGTCGGGATTGCCGCGGCTACAGGGGTGTTCAGCATCGTGCATGCGGCATTACTAAATCCCTTCCCATTCGCCGACGTCAATCGGATCGTCAAGATTGACATGATCGACAAGGGCAAGCCGCGCGGTCTGTTTGTCACGGCGCGGCAGCTCGTCGCCCTTCAACACAGCGACGTCTTGGACGGCGCCTTCGTCTCCAACAACTGGGAGATGACGCTGACCGGCCAGGGCCTCCCAGAAGCGGTCTCCACCCAATATTTTTCAGCAAACGCTTTGAACGTACTCGGCGTTCCGCCACTCCTCGGACGCGTCTTCAACGAGGCGGACGGGCCCGCGGGCGAGCAGCCCCAACGGGTCGTCGTGCTCACGTATCGCTTCTGGCAACGACTCTTCGGCGGGCGGCCTGAGGCAGTGGGGCAGACCCTCTACTTAAACGGCGAACCCTACACCGTGATTGGCGTGCTGCCGCGCCAATACTTTTACACGGGTCCGGAGATTCTTGTTCCCCTTCATCTGACGTTCGATCCGAACTTCGCATGGGGCGTCCAGGCCCGCCTCAAGCGGGGCGTCGATCCGCGCCTGGCCGAACAGCGACTGCGGCCGCTCTTCGACCAATTCGCCAAGGAGGCCCCGCAACACGTTCCGAAGGAGGTGCGTCCGCTGGTACGAACTCTGGTGGAGACACAGCGGGCGGCCGGCTTTGTGCCGACCCTCCTGTTGATCTTCGCGGCCTCGATGCTGCTGCTCCTGCTCGCATGCGCGAACGTGTCCATCCTGCTGTTAGCGCGCGGGACCTCGCGGACGCAAGAGTTCGCCGTGCGGGCCGCCATCGGGGCAAGTCGGGGACGGTTGATCAGGCAGCTGCTCGTGGAATCGCTGCTCCTGGCCTTCAGCGGCGCCGCACTAGGCGTTACGGCGGGCTACTGGGGCCTGCCGACTTTGCTCAGGCTCATGCCCCCAAATTTGGTGCCGGTCGGGAACCTCGTGGCCGTGCCCGTCAACGTACCGGTTTTGCTCTTCAGTGCCGGCCTTGCGATGGCGTCGGCCCTGATTTTTGGACTGTCACCGGCCTTGTCGTTTTCGCGCCCATGCCTGGCGGCGACTGCCCGGGCGACCGCGGGTGTCGAAAGCCGGCGAGCGCATCACCTGCTGCTCGCGGCTCAAATTGCGCTGACAGTGCTGTTGCTCGCGGGCACCGGCGGGGCCGTCCGGGGGCTCATTGGTCTGTACCAGACATCGCTTGGCTACGATCCGCACAATCTGATCATCGCTTCGATCAACCTTCCAGACGCTTCGAACAATGCTCCAGAGCACAATCACACGGAATGGGCCGACCGCGCCACGTTCTATGAACGCCTACGGCATCGAATGGCCGACGTGTCCCAAGTCGAATCGGTTGCCCTCGCCACCTACAGCGGGATACCACCCCGGTCGGGCGAACGGTCGGTGCTCGAAGTTCCCGGACGGGACATGACACGAGGCGAGGCACCGATTCTCCAACGGATCAGCGCCCACTACTTTGCGACGATGAAGATCCCGCTGATACGAGGCCGCGTGTGGTCAGATGCAGAGAGCGCCGGAACGCCCCACGTCGCCGTGGTCAACCAAACGATGGCTCGTGAGCTGTGGCCTGACGAATCCGCGGTTGGACGACGAGTGCGGATGCCCGAGTACGTCAAATCACCCACCTATTTCAGACTGGCAGCGCCCGGCAGCGACGGCTGGTTCGAGATCATCGGTGTGGTCGGCGACACGCCCAATGTCGGCCTCCATCAACCGCCGGCGCCGTCGATCTACGTGCCGTACACGCTCATGCTGAGCGATTCCCTGAATATGATCCTGCGAACGAGTCAGGATCCACTGTCGATGACCCGATCGATTCGAGAGGCGGTGCGTACCGTCGATCCCAATCAACCAGTGAACTTGGTACGTACAGCGGAAGAGGCGCTGGCGAGCGCGGGCTGGGCCCGTGAGCGGTTCGTGACGGTGCTGTTGCTCGGCTTCGCGGTGTTTGCGTTGATGCTCGCAGTCGTCGGGCTCTACAGTGTCGTGTCGTATGCGGTGTCGTGCCGGTTCAAGGAGTTTGGCATCCGTATGGCGCTGGGTGCTGGTCGCGGGCGTATTGTCAATGCCGCGGTGCAGCCGGCGGTCGCGGCCATCGTTGCGGGTCTCTTCGCTGGTCTCGCATTGAGCGTGGGGCTCAACAAGGTTCTAGCCCAGTGGTCGATCGGCAGTCTGAACGATCCGGTCGTGCTCGTCGCCGTCAGCCTGGTGCTGTGTGTCGTGACAATAATGTCCACCGCGATTCCAGCGAACCGAGCCGCCTCGATTCAGCCGGCGGATGTGCTTCGGATCGACTGAACGCAAGGCCGCCGAGCCGATCGAGTGGCGCGCCGATGGAGTGTGTGAAGCAACGCTTGGCGAAGACTGGTGCGGACACCCGCCGACTTTCCGAAAAATTCGTCCCGGCAGGACTGTTCGGCAGCGCGCCGTCGCGACGCTGTCGTGAGGATCCCTCACTGATGCAATTCTTACGAGTCTCTTAACACAGTGCCTCGATCAGGCAGAGGCTGGAATACGGGGATCTTCAGCTTAGTGCGAAGCTAGTGGTTCGCTCGCGCAGTGGCGGCGACAGTAGTCCTCGAGGATTTCCTGTGCGGCATCGACGAAGGCTACGCCGGCGCGATAATGTGCATCCGTCCCCTGCGGGATTTGCTCGAACGCGGACCACGCGACCCGAGCGGTCAGCCGAAGCGTGTGGTCGCCGTCGGGCAACACAATCTTGATCGTCTGCGTCGGGTACACGGCCGGCTTCGACACGACCTGGGCGCCACAGATCGAAACATTCACGAGTTCGGCCTGGCCGCTTTCAAGGGTCGCGTTCAGCGATTCGAGCACTTTGAAGCGCTTCGATCGCCGCGTGTTTGAGGCGTTGGGTTGCACCGCAACGCTAGCCGGCCGGCCCGCATTCCCACTCGCGGTGGTTTGAGATTCTTCCGGCGCCTGTCGCGCGATGTGCGGCGTCGTCAACCACTTGCCGTTGGTGCGTACGACGAGTGCGATCGTCGTTCCTGGAATCGACATCTGCTCGATGCGCGTGAGAAACGCTTGCCCGTGCGGCTTCTGCGCGAGTGCGGCTTCCACTGCAATGACTCGAGGATGGTTCAACTGAAAACTTGTGAGAGCCATGGCCAGATTCGTGTCGGTGTACCAGGCGACGCGTCCGGAGAGCGGCAACCCGGCACGAATGGCGGGCGTCTGTGTCGCATCGGCGATTACAACCGTCATGTCGGTCGGCATAGACTGAGCCGCCCCGCAACACCGATGCCAGTGGAAATCAGGCGCGTTTCAGCAATCCGGGGTTGGCGGGATCGCGCTTCAATCTCACTTCTGGCGCGGTTCCCACGCATTTGGTCGTACCGGGAGTCTCACTCGCGGCGACTGGCGCGGCATGGCGAGCCTCAGGCCCTTTTCGAGCCAAGGCGAGTAAGCGCGCTGGCAGAGCCCGGTAAGTCCCAGGTGTCGCGACAACGGCGCCGATCCCGTACTGGCAGCGCCGCCTGACTATCCGGGTTCTGTCCGGGTCGTGCCGCCAACGCATCCCAATTCCCGCCTAATGCTGAAGATCTGGAGACCGCTATATCCTCCGGACCTCAAGGTGGTCACTCGGCTCTGAGTGCCGCAATGGGATCGACATGGGCCGCGCGACGTGCGGGTACCACAGTAGCGAGCACGCCCACGGCCGCGACGAGTAACGTTGCCGACAGGAGAATCACGGGATCCGCCGCCCGGACCTCGTACAAAGAGCTCGCGAGAATGCGTCCAGTCGGATACGCCAACGCAAGACCCGTCACAATGCCTGCGGCCGCGACAACCTGCGCGCGCACGAATGTCAGCCAGAACACCTCTCCTGGTGTCGCACCCAACGCCAATCGGATCGCGACCTCGCGAACCCGTTGAGCAATTGCATATGCCATCACGCCATAGACGCCGATCGCCGCGAGGGCGATTCCACTTGCTCCGAAAAGCAGCATCAGCAGCATCCCGAGCCGTTGACGGCTTAGCGACGTCGCGACGACGTTCGGCAGCAGTTCGAAATCGACCGGGACTGCCGGGTCCAACTTCTTCACTTCCGTTCGGATCAGCGGCACAAGAGTGGACGGGTCCGCGAGCGTCGTTTTCACGACGATGGACTCGCGATTCATGTATCGTCCAATCACGTAGACGATGGGCTCCGCATCTTGCGTGATCGACGCGTATTTCACGTCGGCGACAACACCCACGATGGGCGCAACCGGGTTCGGGTTATCCTTCGGGCCGGAGCCTGTCATGACCAGTCCCGCTTCAAGCGGGTTTCGGCCTGGCAAGTACCGACGCGCGAGCGCCTCGTTGACGACGACCGCGCTACCCGGCCCTGACCAGTCCGTCGACGTGAAGCTGCGGCCCGCGGTGATCTGGATGCCCATCGCTTCGAACCAGCCAGATGTGACCTGTCGGTACCGCGCGGACGGTGGATAGTAGGCTTGGGAATCGCCTGCGACCGCGAAGTTGAATGTGCTGTCACGCTCCGCCCGTAACGGCATAGAACTCGCGACGCCCACGGCATCGACGCCGGTCAGGTGTCCGATCGATCACGGAGTGCCGCATTCCATGAAGTGACCTGGTCGGCTTGTCGGTAGCGGCCAGCCGGCAGTAGGGCGTCCACGAGCAATCGATGCTCGGGCGCGAACCCGGCGTGTGCATTTTGCAGGTTCCGATAGTTCTGGACCAGCCAACCGGCGCCGGCGACGAGTGTCAGGGCGAGCGCCATCTCCGCTGCAACCATGACGGCAAGCGTTCGGTGTGCATCGCGCCCGCGTGTAGCCGAGTGGCCGCCGTCGCCCAGCAAGCCACGGACATCAGTGCGCTGCAGACGGATGGCCGGGAGCACGCCGATGGCGATGCCGGTCGCCAAGGTCAGGGCGATGGCAAAGGCTGCAACATACGGGTCGAGCGGCACAGTGCTCAGTCGTGGCAAACGCGATTGGGCAAGTACCAAGAGCACGCGCACGCCGCCTTGGGCCAGCAGCACGCCGAGCACACCGCCCACCGCAGACAGTATCAGCCCTTCGAGCAGAACGTAACGAGCCAAAACTCCGCGACTCGCGCCCAAGGCTGCTCGAATTGCGATTTCTCGATCGCGCGTCGTCCCGCGCGCAAACAAGAGGTTCGTGACGTTGACGCACGCAATCACGAGCAGCAGCACGGTCGCGGCGAACCCGATCATCAACGTGGGCTTCAGGTCGCCCACGATGGCATCGTTCAGAGGCGTGCTGACGAAAACGCGGTCTGTATTAAAGACCGGAAAATCATGTGCCAGTCGAGTTGCGACTGATGTCAGTTCGTTGGTCACGCTTGCCGGCGAGCTCGTGTGGCGTACGCGCATGTACGCGTCATACGTATGACTGAGGTTGCTGCGACTGTCTAGTGCCAGATTGAACCAGGCATCCGCGGCCGAAATAGTGTCGTACGCCGGAGAGGCAACGCCGATTACCGGAACGGCGCGGCCTGAAAACTGGATCGACCGTCCGAGGATGCTGGGATCGCTGCCGAATGCCGCTCGCCACAGGTGGCTCGACAGGATAATCACGCGGGGTGCCGCTACTTGTTCGTGACGCAAGAACTCTTCCGGCGCAAACGAACGGCCCAGGACCATGGGGACATTGAATGTCTCAAAGAATCCTTCGGTCACGCCCGCAACGCTGATCTGCACCGCGTGGGACGTGTCATCCAGGACGGTGTCGTACGTCATGATCGTCCCTGCCGCGCGCACGATGGGCCCGTTCGCATCAGTCAAGCCATTCATTTCTACGGGTGCCACCAGCCCACTCGTTGGGCGTCCGGCGGTGATCTTCGTGCGAAGGGTAAAGAGATCTTCAGATTGAGGAAACGGCAGCGGCCGGAGCAACGCTGCGTTGATCGCGCTGAAAATGGCCGTCGTCGCGCCTATGCCGAGGGCGATCGTCGCGATCGCAGCACATGAGAACGCTGGCGACTTGCGCAAGGCGCGACATGCGAATCGCGTATCTTGCAGCAGCCCCTCGACGAGTCGTGTGCCGAGCGCGTCGCGGTACTCGTCTCTGATCTGGCTGAAGCCGCCGAACTCGAGTTGAGCACGACGCCTGGCTGCGGCGTCATCCATCCCGCTCTTTTTGTACGACGCGACCTGCTGCTCCAGATGAAAGTGCAGCTCGTCGTCGATTTCACGTTCGACTGTATTTCGTGTGAGCAAGGCTCGTAGTCGAAGCACAAGGTCGTTGAGCACTGGTCATCCCCTACGCTATGGCGAGCACCTGCGCTATCGCAGCGCTCAGCTTTTGCCAAGCGTCTGTCTCCGTGTCGAGTTGGGTGCGGCCCTTTCGGGTGAGCTCGTAGTACTTCGCGCGACGATTATTGTCAGACGTGCCCCAACGTGCTTTGACCAAGCCTCGTCGCTCGAGGCGGTGGAGAGCGGGATACAGAGAACCTTGCCGGATCTGGAGCGTCGCGCTAGAGACTTGGTGAAGGCGCTCCGAAATAGCCCAACCGTGCGAGGGTTCCAGCGCGACCGTTTTCAAAATCAGAAGGTCAAGTGTGCCTTGCGGTAACTCGATTCGGTCGCTCACACGTCGCCCCTTTTCGCTTCGACAGGAGCTTAAGCCATTCTCTTGTCGAAGCGCAAGACAAGTACGGATCGAGGAGTCGTACGTTTCTTTGCCGATCTTGAGATGAAGCCGCTTGTGATGCCAGCAGCAATACCCTCGGCCACTGGTCCAGCGTCAAGCTGAAAAGGCAGATAGTTGCGAAGCCGGAAGTAGAGAACGACGGTCGTTGCGGTCAATACTGAGGTTCGCGGGGTCGGATACCGAACTGACTGCCTCCGCCATCACACCTCTGTTCATCGTTGTCCCTTGCTTGGCCTCGGCTGAGTGGCAACGGTTCCGGTGATGTGCGTGGCATCGCGGAGATCGAATTGCAAATCGGAGTGGCAATTTCCGGGGCTCTGACAGACGTCCCACCCGTCAGGGTTGTCGCGCGGGCGCGCGTACGCGACCCACATGATTTGACCGGCTTGTTCGGCAAGCTGATTCAGCGCGTCGACGACCGTTCCTGCTTTCATCGGAAAGGAAACCGGAATCCCGCTTGCTTTGGGCTCGAGCGTGAACTGGTTATAAAAGATGAGATTACTGAGTCCAAAGAGCACGCGGTTCGTTGGTTCGTTCGTGAGTTGCACGGCTCCTACAGGGTGATTCAGCGGATCGGTTGGATCGGTCCATGCCTCGCGTGGCCGGATCACGGCGGTACCTCCAACCATGTGCCACTCGTATCGGGGATCCGTAACCACTGCGGCATCCACCGCACGTGATACGTCCATCGCCTCAGGATCGATGCTCTCACTCAGTTGGCTGTGCCGAGTTCGGCCGATCGATTGAAAGCCAACTCGTGTATGCGATGTGGCGGCAATTCGCCACAACTTCTCCGCGAGCCCTGTGTCCATCGGACTCGTGTCCCGCTGAGCGGCGGGGGATGACGCGCCAAAGCTGACGAGCAGGGCCACCACAACGGCACACATTTTTCGCATAGCGTTCCTCTCGCTTTGCCCGCCAGAGTCATAAGACGTGCCGCGCCGCACGCCGGTCTGAACCCGCGCACTGGAGGCACGCGCAGATCCTCCAACGGCCAGTTGAATGGGCCGCGCCTCGTGGGCGCTCTTCGAGTTCACCCGCATAAACATGCGCCAACAATCCTCCACAAAGAGATCGAGGATTTTGCGAGAGGCACACGGGTCGACGCACATCTTCCGATCGCGCGGGGGACGCCCGATCCGGAGGCTGCCCGAAAAATGGTGATCAGCCGTCGAAACCGTCGGCAAGTCCTTCTCGTCAGTTGAGGCGCGCGGATCTGCGCGCATACGCGGGGACGGCGATTCCGTACAGTCCGAGCATCGGCAGAACCGCCGGGCCATTACCATTTGCTTATGCCGTGCTTCAATTGGCGTCGAGGCCTTGCTTGGTCAGAGTCTTGAAACGACAGGCGCCCTGTACAATCGCCGCATCAAGTTTTCGAGGTGACGATGTCGGCACCGCGGTTGTGTCTGCTCCTGGTCACGGCCTTTGCTCACTCGGTCGTCACCGTCGCGGCCCAAACCGCCAACCGCGATGCTGCTGACCCGCTCGGCCGTGCAACGATTTCCGGTCGCGTCATCGATCCAGTCACCGCCTCTCCTATCAGAAAAGCCGTGGTTCGGGCCGTCGATCGAGAGGCCCTGCCCAAGGGCCGTGTCACTCTCACCGACGCCAACGGTCACTACGAATTGACGATGCTTCCCGCCGGGCACTACACCGTGTCAGCCAAGAAGGCGGCCTACCTCGCCGCGTCGTACGGCCAGACGGCTCCGCTTGACGAAGGCGATCAGGTCAGCGTCGGCGACGGATCAACGGTTGAGCACATCGACCTGACGTTGTCGCGCGGGGCAGTCGTTGCCGGGATGATCACTGACGACGAGGGCGATCCCCTCGCCGGAGTCAAGGTGTCTGTGCTCCGTCGTCTGTTTCTCAGCACCGGTACCTCTAGTTTGAGGGAGGTCGCATCACGATCCACAAACAGCATCGGTGAGTTCAGGGTGTTCGGTATTCCGCCAGGGCAGTATTACCTGTCCGCGACTCGGCCGGGTTTTGAGTACGACACGACGTCGAATCAGCCCGCCTTTGTTCCGACATATTTCCCGGGGACTCCGAACGTCGCGGAGGCGTAGCGTCTTTCGATTGCACCGAGTCAAGTCTTAGCGGGAATGAAAATGGCGCTCGCGTCTGTGCGCGGTGTCCAGGTCAGCGGAACCGCGCTGGACGGGAGCGGTAGGCCGTTGACCGGTGGCGTCGGCCTAGATGGCGCTGAAACCCGTATCATGTCGTCTATTAGGCCCGACGGCACATTCACGCTGATTAATGTTCCGCCTGGTGACTACACGCTGCGCGCCGATCGCGGTGTACCTACAGACGATCGCGCGTCGATGACGCTGACAGTGGACGCGAACGGTCGCGATGTGCGCGACCTCTTACTCGTCACCGTGACCCGCAGCACGCTGACCGGCCGCGTAGTCAGCGATGGAACCACGACCGCCGCGCTCCAGCCTGCTGCAGTGCACATCCAGGTCTGGTCCGCGCGGCCCAATGACGGCAGCGGCCTCGGCGTGACGGTTCACAACGACCTCACGTTTCAGTTTGCCGACTGGCCCGGCCGCGTCCTCATCGGTGCCCGTAGCGACACGCCGGGCTGGGTCGTCAAGCAGGTCCGATTGAATGGGCAAGACATTACGGAGCGTGGCGTTGACATCGGCGTGGATCGCCTCAGCGGCCTCGAGATCGAGATGACCAATGTCACCGCTGACGTGTCGGGCCGGGTGAGCGATAGCCGTGGCGCGCCGACGCGTCACGCAACGATTGTGGTGTTTGCGCAGGATCGGGAGCGATGGCGCCTGGCCGCTCGCTATGCGCCGAACCCCAACATCGTCGCGACACGTGCAGACGCGAACAGTGGGTACGACGTGCCTGGGCTGCGTCCAGGCGCGTACTACGCGGCGGCGGTGGACGCTGATGGCGTCGAACCGGATGAATGGAACGATCCGGCGTTTCTGGAACGCATCCGAGAACAGGCGACACCGTTCGTCGTCGGGCCGGCTGAACGACGAACTCTTCATCTCTCGGTCATCGAGCAGCCGCGGTGAACATGATGCGACACAGGCTGCGAACGAGCGTCACAGTCATCGCGATCGCGGTGTGCTGCAAGGGAGCGTCCGGTCTCGCCGGTCAGAGTCCCGAATCGTCGATACGGGCGAGCCAAATGCCACGTGCCGATGCAACCGTCGCGACTGCGCAGGCTCGAGGGCGCGTCGTCGATGGCGAGACGGGCCGACCGCTGCGACACGTTCTGGTGCGAATCTTCTCCTCGGAGTTGCGCGAGATGCACTCGCGCATGACGGACGACCAGGGACGATTCGAGTTTGCCGCCCTGCCTCCGAGTCACTACCGTTTGGTCGCTCAAAAGGATGGCTACTTGTCAGTCGACTACGGCCAGACGCGTCCGGGTGACAGCGGTAAAGCACTCGATCTTCGCGGCGCAGACAAGCTGGAGAACCTTAATTTTAGTCTCTCCCGCGGAGCCGTGATTACCGGTCGGATCGTTGACGAGTACGGCGACCCCGCCGTGAACATCAAGGTGAGAGCACTGCGATACGTATTCGAACATGGCGAGAAACGCCTGACCGACGAAGCTGTCGCTTCGACGGACGACCTGGGGGAATACCGGCTCGATGGCTTGGTGCCCGCGCGCTATTACGTCTCCGCGGCCGCTTCGCGCGCCCAGCACCCGGAGCCCGACTCGGCACTCGAGGACGCGGAGGATCTGTATGTGCCGACGTACTACCCAGGGTCGCTGAACGCGACGGGCGCGCGAACGGTGACGCTCGCCCTCGGGCAGATTGTCGAGGCCAGCTTCCAGCTCGTGCCAGCGCGGGCCTCGCGGCTCAGCGGTACCGCGGTGAATTCGCACGGACAGGCGATGACCGAGGTCGAGGCGTACAAGACGAATGCGATGTTTGGTGACCGTTCTGACGCCATGGTCGGACAGGACGGGAGCTTCACGATAGTCGGTCTCGCACCGGGCGACTACCAGTTGCGCGCGACAGGACCGTCTTCTCGCGCAGGTGACTGGGAGGTGGCCACGGCACTCGTCGGCGTCACAGGCAGCGACATCAAGAATCTTCGGTTGACGGCAGACGCGCCTGTTCTTATAACCGGACGGGTCGTGGCCGATCCTCCTCCAGGAAGCGCGGTGACGCCTGGCGACTTCAGGGTCGTGTTGGATACGATCCCGATTGGATCGCGGCCGGAGCGCTTCACCACGACACCTGCCGCGGTGCTCGACGATTGGACTTTCATCCTCGCCGCGCCGCCAGACACCTACAGCCTGGAGGATATGGTCCTGCCGGCGGGTTGGTTCCTCGAGGCCGTTCAGGTCGATACCCTGGCTGCCGCGGACAGCGGGATCGTGGTCAAACCGAACGAAGAGCTCCACAATGTCGAGATCAGGGTTACGAATCGCCCCGCGACGATCTCGGGGACGGTCGTGAATGCTCGAGGGCAAGCCGCCAGGGACTACGTCGTGATCATCTTCCCGCGAGATGACCAGCGGTGGACGCCGCGCTCGCGATACGTGCTCACTGCACCGCCGGATCAGGATGGTCGGTTTACCGTGACGGCGCCAGCTCGCGCCGACTATCTGGCCGTCGCCGTCGAATCCATCGAGCCAGGCGCGTGGACGGATCCGGACGTTCTTAAACGATTAGTCGGTAACGCGAGCGCCTTTTCGCTGACAGACGGGGAGACTCGAACACTGACCCTGAAAATCGTCAGCGCACCATAGGGGCAAAATCCCTCAGAACGCCCGCCGGTGACTGAAGCCGGACTCACGACGCACGTCGAGTCCATCGACCGTGCTACTGCGCCGTGCTGAGAACCCGCCTGATCACTGCGTCCCCGAGATCACGCGCTCGGGGGCCACCGCTCGTGTCGACAAAAACCGAGACCGCCGTGCGTCCATTACGTGCGTCAGGATAGATATCGGCGCTGAGGTCGTACCCAGGTCCGCCGCCACCGTGGCCGTAGTTCCGGCCGCAGGGTGAGGCGGCGTTCGAATACAGCCCCATACCGCCATCAATCACCATCGGAGGCTCACGCCAATCGGGCAGCGGTACAACGGTGAGCATCTGACGCAAGGTGTCGGCGGAGAGCAGTTGTCCTGAAAACAGCGCGTCGAATACACGGGTGATCTCGGCTGGCGTCGAGGAGACCAAGCGAGGCGCGCACCAGCCTGGATGATAACGCCCCCGAACATCGACAAGGCTTCCGCCTGCCGTGACCTCCGACCCGAATCCAGGTGCGCAGGCCCTCAGATCGTCGATGCTTTCCAGCACCGACGTGCGCTGCAGGCCCAGCGGCTCAGTCACGAATTGAGTGGACATCTGCGCAAACGTCTGGGCCGTCAGACGCTCCAAGATGTCGACGACAAGCATGTATCCGATGTTCGAGTACGCCCAGCTCTGGGTTCGAAAAGCATGCCCTTCGGGAGGACGGCGTCCAGAAAGTCCTTTCGCGTCCAGGGTCGATCGGGGCACCGCCGCACAGCCCGGTGATTATTCCGGCGATGGTCCGTAGTCGCGGAGGCCGCTCGTGTGTCGAAGCAGGTGGGTCAGTGTCAGCGTCTTCGGAAGGGCGATCTCGGGCAGCCAATCGTGAACCGGCGCGTCAAGACGAAGCGACCCAATTTCGACCAAGCGCAGGACGCACACGGCGGTGAGCGTCTTCGTGATGCTGTACACGGGGAAGATCGAGTCCGGGCTGAGATCGGTCGGGTGGTCACGAAGGACGCCGTTGACGCGACGGCGACGGCCACTGGCATTGGCCGCCATTTTATCGACGTTCACCCCGGGAGCGCCACTTGGCTCGACAGGCGTTGATCGCCGGAACTGACCCGAAAGGTGACGAACACGCGCGGCCCGTGGTGGCTATCGTTGGCCGGCTCGTTTTTCTTTCAGGAGCATCTGAATCTTCTGGTCCCAGGTCTCCCGGACGACCATGCCAACGTGCCCGTCCGCGATCTTGCCGTTGCGGTCGATCAGAATCGTCACCGGCATTACGTGGAGACGCAGGGGCGGACACATCTTCAGCTGCGCGCGGCACGGTCGGTTTCGGTTCGCGCCTGATGATCAGGTCCGGCCGGGGCCGCAGTGAAAGGCGCCCGGCAACCGTTTCGCGCGCATACCGTTGACTATGATTTCGCTTGTGCGATGACGACGGTCACCGGAGGCTGAGCCACGATGAGAGCATCATCAGTAGCAGCGACACCACCATGACCACTGCATCGAAGAGCTTGGTGTTCACGCCTCTAGAGTGCGATGTCACGTTGACAGCGGCGTGACGATTTCGGCAATACCAGGAAAAAGTTGGCCGCAGGCCGTTCACCTCTTGTGGACAGAGAAGAGGTCGCGCTGACCCAAAGCCCAAGAACCGATCATCGGCTGGCTGACGGTGCTGATCGTGCTCGGCGCGATTGTCGTGGGCGTGCTCGCGGCCCTGCGATGAAGCTGCATGTTGAAGACCCTCAGAAAATGTGTTCGGTTAGTGGGCAGGATCGTGGATAGCCGGGCCATGGCCTGCGCGTGCCTTGGGAGTCCGTGTGGCTTTCGTCCGGCTCAACGCGTCCGCCTCGTCAAGCAGCATTTCAAGCGTCCGCATCAGTGCGGCCTGTCGCGTGCCGGTGCGTCCGCCAATCGGCATCAAGAGGTAGTCGAAGAGTTCCCGCATCACCGCCGCCGCCTGGGCAACCAGATCCGCGCCTCGTGGTGACAGCGCTAACTGAAACGCGCGGGGATCGCCGGGGTGATCAGCGCGCCGCAACAGATCGGAGCGCTCCAAGCTACGCACCAACTTCGAGCAGTACATGACCTCGAGGCCCGCGAAGTCCGCGAGTTCCCGTTGACTGGGCTTGGCGTCACGCCGAGAAAACTCGTCAAGAGAGGCCAGCACGAGGTAATGCGCGTGCGTCAGCCCGAACCGATGCAACGCCCGGTCAACGGCAACCCGCCATTTTGTCGAGAGTTGCCACACCAGATAGCCGGCCGTCTGGACGCGTGGTGTTCTCTTATTCACACCAATAGAGACGATAAACATGTTTACTATGTTCCACTCGGACTCCTGGTGTGGAGCGCCATCTTTCGTCAAATATTCGCCCATGCGCCAGACTCGTCGGTCGTGGCGATTCGGATGTGTACGCGAGTTTTGTGGACGACCGCGGGATTCGGCATTCGGTCGACGTGAAGGCGGAAACGTTGTTCGAGGCGGCGGCCGCGGGGATTGCGATTTTCAAGCAGGACGAGTCGGGCGAAGACGTCGCGTTAGGGACGCCATTCGACGTCGAGGTCCGCGCGCCGGCCGTGCGGCACCAGCTGACGATGATGCAGATTCGCCGCTGGTGCGACGGCGTGGCGATGAGTCCGGACGAGGTCCTCAAGCGGAATCGCGTACGCGCGCTGCTCAAGTAGACGTTCATAGCGCATCGACCAGCGGCGAAGCGGCGGTACGTTCAACGCTAAGGTCAGCGCTTCTCTGGCTTGTCGCTGTCCATCCCGTCGATGCGATCCTTGGCTTTTTCGAGTGTCTCCATCACGTGTTTTATTTGAGACTTCTTGACCTCGCCCGGATCGTCCTCCAGATACTCTGCACTCAACAGCGTCTCGTCCAGTTGTGTTGAAAGCTCATCTAGTCTGTCATTCATCAATTACCTCTGATTTCTTGCAACGATCGTCATTCCATGAACCCGCGAGCCGCCAGACTCACGGCGCGAACTTTGCCACAAATAGGAACCGTCAACTCAACTCGAGCGCCTGCGAATCGCCTAATCGCCCAGCGCCTTCTCGACGTCGCCGACTTTCTTCTGCACCTTTCCGCCGATCTTCTCAGCGGTTCCTTCATCCTCAAGGTCAGGATTGTCCGTCGCTTTGCCGATCTTCTCTTTGATTGAGCCTTTCACGTCGTGGACGGTGCCCTCGATCTTGTCCGTCGTGCTATCAGCCATTTCAAACCCCCAGGGGTGAACCTCTCGGATGGGAGCAACTTCGGTGCCCACATGTCGGCGGGTTCGAGCGGCCTGACTTGATCGAAACGGCTCAGCGGCGAGGTAGGTACGGCGCGACTGCGAGGGAGGATGGGGCGGCGGCTCGTTTCAGGGGCGCCAGCGACCGGTATTGCGTTTACGATTGGCCTTTTCAAGCGTTAATCCCTCACGCCGGGATGCAGAGTCGCGTCGACGCGCGGTGCGAAAGACTAGATCAATGAAGAGGGGGATTGTTCATCGAACGCTCGGGCGCAGCATCGGCGCGCTTCTCTTAATGGTCCCTTCCGCCTCGATGCCAGGTGCCCACCAGGGACTAACATTCAAGTCCGATACTGAACTGGTGGCGATTAATGTCGTCGTCACCGATAAGCACGGGCGAACAGTGACGGACCTGCACGAGGACGCGTTTCAAGTCAGCGAGGATCGCCAGCCTCAACGCCTCACTCACTTCACGAAGGATCCGCTCCCACTCAGCATTGCGGTGGCGCTCGATACCAGTGCGAGCATGCGCGGCGACCGATTCCAATATGCACGGGAGGCGATCGGGCGGCTCGTCGATCTCCTGGACCCACGGGATGAAATCGCCGTGGTCGGGTTCGACAACTGGCCTTATCAGATCACGTCGTGGACCTCCAACCACAACTCGGTCGTTACGGCGTTGAGCCTTGAGCAGCCGATGGCGGCTGGGGGATTTACGGCCCTCTTCGACGCGGTGCATGTCGGCTTGAACCTGTTGGACACGGCTGCCGCAGCACGTCGCCGTGCGTTGCTCGTGATCTCTGACGGCAACGAGGAATTACCTGGTGATCACTGGTTGCGGGGTGGGACGTCGGGTCGTACCGTTTGGCGTCGCACGAATGTGTCGGCCCACGATCGTTTGCCCAAATATGTTGAGGCGGTGAGGCGCTCCGAAGGCCTGGTGTACGCGGTCGGGATTTCAGACCCGCGCGGGGAGCCCTTAGATGAGGAAACACTTAAGGCGTTAGTGGACCCGACTGGCGGGTTTGTGACAACCGTTCACGCGAACACCGACGTCCCAAGTGCAGTCGAGCGAGTCCTGAACGATTTGCGCGATCAATATCTCATCGGCTTCACCCCTACGCACCCGCCAGACGGCGCGTTCCACAAGCTGCAAGTGACCGTGCGTGGGTGTGATTGTCACGCCCGCGCCCGTGCGGGTTTCGTTCATTCACGATGAGACAGACCACCTTCACCTCCGGCACCGGGTCCGCAAGATGCGTCAGTGACGGATAACCCGCATTCTCAGACTACTCAAGTCCGACATTCCCCAGGCCGCGGTGACCGCGGCCTAAGTGACTTACCGCGCCGTGCTAGCATGCGCGTTCACGTTTACTACCAGAGCACGCGCGGCGTCAGGCCGCTGGTTTCATTCGAGCGCGCCACAACCGAGATTATTCAGAATGGAGGGCATCATGCGTCCAGTCGTGATCATCGTCGGTGCGGTGGTTGTCATTTCCGCAGGCCTATTCGCCGCGACGGGCGTGGCCCAGCAGAGCGCTGCGGAACCGGCCATTCGCGCGCAAATCGAGAAGCGCGACAAAGGAGGGAGTACCACACCGCTCTTCACGAACGACTCGGTCTTCTGGACTGGTGCGTACTCGAAGCCTCAGCTTCGCGGTCGCCCCGAGAATCCGTCTGAATTTCTTGATGCGCCGGGCCGGAAGAACGTCGTCAGCAAGACGCAGGTCGAACGAATCGTTGTCGCGGCCAGTGGCGACTTGGCGTACCAGGTACAGCACGTTCACCATGGCGTACGACGATGATGCCGGTCATCACAATCGCACGGGGGCGACGCTATGTGTGTGGCAGCGCGTTGGCGGCGAATGGCTGACGGCCATCCAGTTCCGCCGCCCATACGGCGGAGTGACGCCTGACGGACAGCAGCGCTGACGCGGAAAGAAAGTGGGTGGCGGAAGTGGGAGGGGGATCAATCTTACGGGCCAGACGCTACCGCGTTTCCCACGATTTCTCAGAAGACATGCCGGAGTGATTCGGAACCCCTCCGCAGGACGAGAGGCGCGGAAGGCGCTGGAGCGGGGCGGGGCACTACGACGCGTCGGACGGCGACATCACCTCGAAGGCGCGGGAGATCGTCCGGGAGGGTACGGCGCGGTGGCGGCGCGTCGGCGATCACGATGCGACTTCCACGACGCCCAGCGGCACGGTCAATCGGAATGTCGCGCCACTGTCTGCATTGTTGGAGGCGGCGATCGTGCCGTCATGGGCGGTCGCGATTCTGTGAGACAGGGCCAGGCCGATGCCCATCCCGTCCGACTTCGTCGTCCTGAACGGCTGAAACAGCGTCGCCAGAACCGCGGGCGGCAGGCCGGGGCCGGAGTCGCGGACGGTCACGCTGGCGTCCGTGTCACTGCAGGCGATCGTGACCACGATTCGGCGCTGCTCGAGCGGCATCTGGCCGACGGCATCCATGGCGTTGCGGAGCAGATTCAAGACGACCTCCTGCAGCAACACCGGGTCACCAGCGACAACGGGTGAAGCGCCGGCGCCAGGCGGATCGATCGAAATATCCGTGGACCGGGCGACCTGCCGCAGGATCGCGATGCTCTCGAGGACAGTCGCGCGAAGGTCGACGGATCGCTTCTCCAGCGGACGCGATCGCAGCATGTCTCGGTGCCGCCCGAGCATCTCGCTCGCGCGTTGGTCCTCCGTACGGATGTCCTGCAGGATTTCCAGGAGCTCTTCGGTTCCGGCGCTGCCGCGACGAAGTAGGCCCTCGGCGGCGTCGGCATTGAGCCGAATCGACGCAAGCGGTTGGCTCAGTTCGTGCGCGATGGCGCCTGCGAGCGTGCCGGTGAGCACCTGGCGCTCGGCTCGCGCCGCGATCATGAGATTCTCCTGTCCCTCGGCTTCCGCGACGCGGCGGCGATTGCGCTCCAGTATCAGCACGACGATGAGCAGCGTCTGTACACCAAGCGCGACCAACACGCCGACGACCTGCTCCCGATGATCGCGCCACAGATTCGGCCCGCGAAACCGGACGACACTGCCGGGCGGCAGCGCACGTTCGGACACGTGCCAGCGCTCGAGTTGTCGTCCATCGAACTCGGTTCGCGTAATCGCTGCCAGCGGAATCTCCTCGCTCTTCGCTTCGCCGCCCGCCAGCCGCGAGACGATCCGTTCACCAAGTGCGCGCCCCACGAGCTCGAAATCCCGGAGCGGGCCGCCAACAATGCCGCAGCCGAGAAAATGGGTGCCTTGCATGAATGTCGGGCTGTTGGCGGCAGCCGACGCCACTTCGCACAGCGGCCAAGCCGGGCTCACCGGCCGCTCGCCAGCAACGTCCTGCCGCCCGGCACCGCCGAGCACCGCGATCGTGTGCGGCGGCAGACTGCTAAGCACCCGCTGGAATCGTTCGAGCGATGCTTCGCGCACCTCGATCGTCGTAAGGCCCGCGCGCTGTATCCGGTCGCGGTTGAGATCTGTCGACTCCCACACCAGCGCGACGTTCCGCGTGTCCGGAAAGAGTGCCTTCGCCGACTCGAGAATTGCTTCGAAGTTGCTTTCGAACGTCAGTTCCATGTCGCCGCGGCCCAGCAACATGGCCGGCGATGTATTGCCGCCGTACGACGCGAACAGGATCGGCACGTCCGCCCAGGATTTGTCGCGAATTGACGTCGCAAACGTGAACGCCTCGCGCTGAACCACGACTATCAGTTCGAAGCGCGTATCAGCGTACTTGGTGACGATCGCATCGCGCGTGAGCTGCTGCTGGCGCGCGCCGTCGAGTCGAAGACGGTCGAGGAACTCGAAGTAGAACTCAGGCCTGGTCGAACGACTCGTGGAGATGAAACCGTTGACGCCGTCGATGATGCCGTGAATCCACGGTTCGGCCGGATCGTCGGCGCACAACACGAGCACCGGCGGCCGGTGTCCAGCAGATGGGACCGGCACCGCGGCCTCAATCTCGGCCCCGGCGAGGGCGGTCCAGCACGCGACACAGAGGAGCACGAACAGCGATCGACTCATGCGCCGCCAGAGTATCGCCGATGCACCAGCCATTGCGCCAGTTTGCCTCTGTCAAGCGAGCAAGTGATCAGTGTGAGCCTCAGCCGCGCGAGCCGTTTCCCCGTGTTCCCTGTGGCTCAGAGTCGGCGAGTGTGCCGGCGACGAGTTCGCCCAGTGTCCGCTGACTCTGCGCACGGTCGTGCTTGTCTACGTAAATCATTAAGGACCGATCGAAGCCCGAACTTGACGAATCAGATGCGCGACAGTTTTCAAAGGCTCTGCGGGATTCGCCAATGCAAATGGCGGAATTCTGATCTGGGGAATCGAGA
>CAVUZL010000010.1:0-11655 GCA_963745875.1 uncultured Acidobacteriota bacterium | reverse complement strand
TGGCGGTCTGGCGCTGGGCCAGGACGGCATCGACCTGCCGCTGCTGGGCCGCGATCTGATGCTCCTGCGCGGCGATCTGTTCATCCTGCGCCTGTATCTGGTGCTCGAGGACGTGCAGATCCCGTTCGGCCTGATCCATCTGCTGCGCCGTTGCCGCCTGCTGTTCGAACATCCGCATGGTGCGGTCGTAGGTCCGCTGGGCGATCTCTCTCTGCGTAGCCAGTGCGGCGCGCTGGGCCCTGGCACCTTCGCGCTGTGCGGTCGCGGCGAGCTCCTGCGCGCGAAGCACTTCGACCTGGCGTCCGACCTCGGTCACGCGCGACAGTCCGGCGCCGCGATCGGCGCTTAACTGGTCGCGCTGCAAGGTCAGGTCGCTCGGGTCGATGGTGCCGACGATCGCAGGCGAGGTGAGTGTCTGCCCCTCGGTGACGTCGAACGTCAGCAGTCTGCCGGCGGCTTCGGCGCCGACCACGACGTCGGTGGCTTCGACGTTGCCATAGGCGTCAGGCTGCGGCGGCCGCGCACATCCCAGCGTCATCGCCAGGCCCACCGCCGACACCACGGCGCAGATCCGCGTCAATCCTGTCTCCATCACCGTACCTCCCTGCCCAGCGTCGTCAGCAGCCGCGCGCTCGCCTGTGCCAGCTCGACCTGGTGCCCGGCGCGAGCGAATCGAGCCTGCAGCAACTCAGTGCTGCGCTCTACGTAATCGGCGGAAGTGATGGCGCCTTCCTTGAAGCGAACATCGGCCGTGCGGGCGACATCCTCCCGAAGCAATACGATCCGATCGTCGAGCGCAAGGGCACGCCGCAGCCGTTCGACCGTCGCGCGATCCGCGTCGGAAGCCACACGCAGCGTCCGCGCGAACGCCGCTTCGTCGGCGGCGACGATCTGCTGGTCGATGGCATAGGCCTCACGTTGACGCCCGGAAGTGCCCCAGTTCCACGGGCTCCACTGCAGCTGGATGCCGCCGAGCGCATAAAACTCGAACTCGTCGCTGATGAAGTTGAGGCCGGGACGGCCGATGCCGGCGCGTCCGAACGCCGACACGCGCGGTCGATCCTGCGCGGTGGTGACGTCCTGCTGGCGTGCCAACCGCTCGCGCGATCGCTCGAATTGCACGAACTCCGGCCGGCTCCGCGCGGTGTCGGCATCGGGCGGCACCGCGGCGACCGCCGATTCGAGATCCGGGATGTCGAGCGGTGTGTCGATCGACATCGACTGGCCGGTGATCACAGTGAGTCGGCCGAGCGCGGTCGTCCGATCCACCAGCATTTGTTCCTCGTCCTGCCGACGAGTGAGCAGCGAGGCTTCGATCATCGCGGCGTCCGACGGCAGCATGGCGCCGGCGTCCACTCTGATGCGCGCCTCGGCGAGACGAGTATCGAGGTCGGTAATCGTCGCGGCCAGCGCGCCGGCGCGCTGTTGCAGAAGTGCGGCGGCGAAGAACGCGTCGTTCACTTCCTGGCGCAGCGCGTAGAGCGCGGATTCCACACCGGCCTGAGCTTCGCTGAGCGACGCCCTTTCGAGACCGATCCGCGCCTCGACCGTCGGATCCCAGATCCGCTGATCGACGCGGGTATAGAGATCGACGGTGCCCTTCGGTCCTTCGAAGGCCGGCTGTCCACCGGGGAAAAACGGCGGCGGCGTCGGCACGTCCGATTGATACTGCGCCAGCGCCTGCACCGAAATCGCCGGCTTACGTTCGGAGGAGAGGTCGGCCAGCCTCAGCCCGTTCCGGGTTTCCTGCAACTGCAGCTTCCGGAAGCGCGGGTCGTGTTCGACGGCGGCGCGCTGGAGCGCGGCGAGCTGCAGGCCGCCGGGCGCGGGCTGGGGCGTCGGCGCGGGTTGGGCCGAGACGGCGTGAGCGCTCAGCATTCCAAGGACGAACGATCGCAGAACGGATGTGGTCATGGCTGCAAGGCTCGCAGGAAAAACGTCGGCAGCTCGGTGCGGCGGGCGTCGATGAAGCGGACGAAGTCGGCGTCGGAGAGACCCAGCAGGGCCATGATCATCGGCCTCGCGGCGAACGGAAAGATGCAGAGCGACACCAGGTTGACGATGAACTGCTCCGCGGCGATCGGCGCGATGTGTCCGGCCCGCGCCTCGCGGGCGAGCTGCCGACGCAGCACGTCGATCGCCCGGGCCCGACCGCTGGCGATCGGACCGGCAAGCATGTCGATCAGCTGATGGGCACGTTCGGGGTGGTGTTGCAGTTCGCTGATGATGTAGCCCGGCAGGTAAGGGGTCGTGATCAACTGATCGATCTCGAGCGTCACGATCTGCGCGACCTTGTCCGCGAGTGCGACGTCGGAGGCCAGGATCTGCATCACGCGAGGCATCAGCTGGCCGGCGGCGCGGCGGAAGACCGCTTCGGACAAGCGATCCTTGTGCCGGAAGTAGTAGTGCAGGAGCGCCTGGTTGACGCCGGCCTCCCGTGCGATGTCCTGCATCCGCGCGCCCGACGTCCCGCGGCGGACGAATACGGTGTGCGCGGCATCGAGGATCTTTTCTTCAGTCGTCCGATCGTGCTCAACCGGTCGATCCGCCGGCCGCCTCGGTTGGGAAGCCGCAGCCGCACGCGCTCCTGACGTAGGTCGCGAGGTTCTGATGTTTGTCTGTTTCATTTAACTAGTTAATTAAACAAGATGATTATGCACGAACCGGCGGGGATGGGCAAGCGCGAGGCGACAAAACGCGCGAACGGCTGAATCTGAGATGGCGGGGCAGCCGCGAACCCGAGAGTCCGCGGCCGTTACCAGACGAGCGCCGGCCGAAGTGTGGCGGCCGGATCGAGGGGCGTGACTAGCGAGTCGAAAGCGGCGTGACCGGTTCCCGTTCGAGGGCCAGCAGTCGCGCCTTTACATCGAGCCCGCCGGCGAAGCCGGTGAGTGCACCGGTGGCGCCGATCACCCGATGGCACGGCGCGACAATCGACAGCGGGTTTCTGCCGTTGGCCGCGCCGACCGCGCGCACCGCACGGGGCCTCCCGATTTGCTGGGCGATCTGTCCGTAGGATCGGGTTTCGCCGAACGGGATGGTGAGCAGCGCCTGCCACACGTCGCGCTGAAACGCCGTTCCCGACGGATCCAGCTTCAGCGAAAACGTCGTCCGTCGTCCGGAGAAATATTCGTTGAGCTGACGTTCGGTTTCAACCAGGACCGGATGCCCCTGGTCCTCGGCCTCGATGTTCAGCCGCACCCGGCCGGGACGGTCCCGCTCCCACAGGATCGCCGCCAGCCCCTCGTCGGTCGCGACGAGCACGAGCTTGCCGACCGGCGAATCCATGATCTTCGATACCTGACGCTTCGATGTTCCACGATTCCTCTTGGTCATTGTTCGCTCCCTGCACCGCGTCATCGCGCCTCGACTCACCGATTTCCGGTGCCTGCGCTTCATTTAAATATAGGACTCGCACGGTGCTGACGCTCGCCGTTTTCGGACATCGGAATGTTACGAAACGCCACGACGTTCAACGCAGATTCCGCAGAGTTCGCAGAGAAGCTCCTCAGATAAATCCTAAGATCCTCAAATCCTCAAATCCTAAAATATCGTCAAGGCTCCCAAGTCCGAAAATGGCTAGCTCGTTTCGGCGGTCGGTCATATCGTATAGACATGGAGCAAGACAATCGGCGGCTCTACAAGGCGCTCGCGGCTCACGACCCGCGCTTCGACGGCATTTTCTTCGTCGGCGTCACCTCGACCCGAATTTATTGCCGGCCAATCTGTCCCGCCAAAACGCCGAAGGAAGCCAACTGCCGATTTTTCGGCACGCCTCAGGAAGCCGAGCACGCAGGCTTCCGCCCGTGTCTGCGTTGCCGCCCCGAGCTGGCGCCGGGGAGCGCGCCGGTGGACGATGCACAGCGGATCGCGCAGCTGATCGTGCAGAGACTCGAGGAAGGCACGCTCGATGAAAAGGCCGGGTTGGAGGACATCGCTGATCAGTTCGAGCTGAGCTCCAGGCAGATTCGCCGGATCATCCAGAAGGAACTTGGCGTGCCGCCGATTCAGTTGTTGCTGACCCGCCGGTTGCTGCTCGCCAAACAGCTCCTCACCGAGACCTCGCTCCCGATCACGGAGGTCGCGTTCGCCAGCGGCTTCTCGAGCCTGCGCCGGTTCAACGACGCGTTCAGCATCCGCTACCGCATGCCGCCGACCCGTCTCCGCCAGAAGGCGACCGATGGCGCAACGGCGATTGCGGAGAACCAGACGTCCACTCTGCAGCTGTCCTATCGCCCACCGTATGACTGGAAGGGCATCGTCGCATTTCTGGCGGCGCGCGCGCTCAAAGGCGTCGAGTCTGTCACCGCCGATTCCTATGCGCGTACCGTGCGGCTGGGAGAGGCGAAGGGCTGGATCCGAGTCACACAGTCAGCAAAGAAGCATGCGCTGATGGTCGAGTTCACACATACACTGACCCCGGTGCTGCCGGCGCTGCTGTCGAGGGTCAGATCGCTGTTCGATCTCGACGCCCGCCCGGATCTGATTGCCACCCATCTGAAGAAGGATCCGCGCCTGGCGGCGGCGGTCACGGCCAATCCTGGCGTGCGGGTGCCCGGCGCGTTCAACGGATTCGAGATCGGCGTGCGCGCGATCCTCGGGCAGCAGGTGACCGTGAAAGCCGCGACCACGATCGCCTGCCGGTTCGTCGAGGCGTTCGGCGATCCGATCGTGACGCCGCATGAGGAGCTTCACCGGCTCACACCGACCCCGGCTCGGGTTGCCTCGCTCAGGGTCGATGCGATCGCCCGACACGGCATCATCGCCGTACGTGCCCGCAGTCTCATCGCGCTTGCCCAGGCACAGAGTTCAGCGAGCCTTTGCCTGGATGGCGGCAGCCATCAGAACCCCGACGATTCCATCAGGCGCATGACCGAGTTGCCGGGCATCGGCGAATGGACCGCGCACTACATCGCGATGCGTGCGCTTCGCTGGCCGGACGCGTTTCCGAAGGACGACATCGCAGTGCGCAATAACCTCGGCGGCGTCACGGCGCGCGAAGCGGAGGCGCTCTCGCAAGCGTGGCGCCCCTGGCGAAGCTACGCCGTCATGCACGTGTGGCGCACGGTCACGCCGCGCATGGCTATCGCTGTGTGATCCCGCCGCGGTAACGCTCAGGTTTTCCGCGGATCAGCAGCGATCCATACTGGCCCCATGCCGTCACTCGACCGGCGCGCATGGAGAGGCGTCGCCGGCTTCATGCTGGTGCTGGCGCTGCTGATCCTGGTTCCAGCGTGGACGATTCGGTTCCGCGAGGCCTGGATCTATCTCGCAGTCTTCTCGACCGCAGTGTCCGCGATCACCGGCTACCTTCTCCGCCACGATCCCGCCTTGATTGCCCGTCGCCTCGACGCGGGTCCGACCGCGGAGCATGAAGCCTCGCAGCAACGGATTCAGTCCGTCGCCAGCCTGCTGTTGATGACAATGTTCGTGACCGCGGGTCTCGATCGCCGCAACAGCTGGTCGTCGCCGATCGATCTGCGCCTCGTGCTGGCCGCCGACGTGCTGGTGGCCGCCGGGTTCGCGATGATCTTTGGGACGTTTCGTGAAAACAGCCACGCCTCCGCCATCGTGCAGGTCGAGGTGGGACAACAGGTAGTGTCGACGGGGCCGTACGGCTTCGTCCGTCACCCGATGTATGCGGGCGCAATCGTCCTGTTTCTCGCTACACCGGTCGCGCTCGGCTCGCTCTGGGCACTCGCGCCTGCCCTCGCGTTGTCGGCAACCGTCGTGGTTCGTCTCCTCGACGAAGAGCGATACCTGACGCGGCGCCTGTCGGGGTACGCCGCGTATCAGCATCAGGTCCGGTTTCGGCTTGTGCCTGGCATCTGGTGACGGTCATCAGGCGTCTAACGCAAGGATGGCAGCCGCCTCATCAACGCGCGACGGCGGCCGGCGTTACAATCCCTGATTCAACGGCTCCCCATGGCACACAATTTCGGCGCGCTCGCTTTCACTCCCGTCATCAAAGCGCTGCAGGAACAACACGGCAGCCGTCGCGCGTATGCGAAGCGCGAGCAGGCCGGCGCTGCATCGCCCGACCGCCTTGGCCCTGACGAGACGGCGTTTATTGCCGAACGCGACAGCGTCTACATGGCCAGCGTCGGTTCGACCGGCTGGCCGTACATCCAGCATCGTGGCGGCGCGAAAGGTTTTCTCAAGGTCATCGACGATCGCACCATCGCCTTCGCGGACTTTGCCGGCAACAAGCAGTTCATCAGCACCGGCAACCTGACGACGGATAACCGTCTGGCGATGATTCTCGTGGACTATCCGCAGCAGGCGCGCCTGAAGATTCTTGGCCGTGTCGAGATCATCGACGGCGAGCGCGCGGCCGAATGGATCGAACGGGTGCGCGATCCGCAGGAAAAAACCGCGATCGAACGGGTGTTCGTGATCCATGTCGAGGCCTTCGACTGGAACTGCCCGCAGCACATCACGCCACGGTACACAGCGGAAGAGATCCAGGAAGCGGTGTCGGGCGTGGAGGAGCAGCTGCGGCAACTCAGACAGGACAACGAGCGCCTTCGACAGCAGCTCGGACAAAAGGAGAGCGGCCGATGAGCACCTTTACGACCAGCGATGGCACGCAGATCTACTACAAGGACTGGGGTACCGGACAGCCCATCGTGTTCAGTCATGGATGGCCGCTCTGTTCCGATGCCTGGAGCGACCAGATGCTGTTTCTCGGCGCGCACGGATTCCGGTGCATCGCGCACGACCGCCGCGGGCACGGCCGCTCGAGCCAGCCCTGGAACGGCAACGACATGGACACCTACGCCGACGATCTCGCGGAACTGGTCGAGAAGCTGGATCTGAAAAACGCGATTCATGTCGGTCACTCGACCGGTGGAGGTGAAGTGGCGCGCTATATCGGCCGTCACGGAACCAAGCGCGTCGCCAAGGCGGTCCTCGTCAGCGCGATTCCGCCGCTGATGTTGAAGACGGCCGCCAATCCGGGTGGTTTGCCGATTGATGTCTTCGACGGGCTCCGCGCCAGCCTGCAGGCCGACCGCTCGCAGTTCTACAAGGATGTCAGCGGTCCGTTCTTCGGGGCCAATCGGTCCGGCTCGAAAGTGTCACAAGGTCTGCGCGATGACTTCTGGCTGCAGAGCATGATGGCAGGCATCAAGGGCGCCTACGACTGCATCAAGGTGTTTTCCGAGACCGACCAGACCGAAGATCTCAAGAAGTTCGACGTGCCGACGTTGATCATTCACGGAGACGACGACCAGATCGTGCCGATCGGCGCGTCAGCGATGCTCTCGTCGAAGATCGTCAGGAACGCGACGCTCAAGATCTACAAAGGGGCGCCGCACGGATTGCCGTCGACACTCAAGGACCAGCTCAACGCCGATCTCCTCGCGTTCGCGCGCAGCTGAGACTGCGGTTTTAGATTCGAGGTGGCGCGACCCTTTCAGGGTCGCGTGAAGGCGGCCTCGACCAGCGTTTCCAGCGCCGCGATGTTGGGGAGCAGTTGATCCGGGAGACCGTGACGCTTCTGCAGGTACTGCGTGCTGTTGATCGAGATCCACGCCTCACCGTGATCGTCTTCCCAGACCAGGATCTTCAACGGCAGATCGATTGCGCTCGTCGGCGCCGCCAGCATCAACGGCGTTCCCGCTTTCGGATTGCCAGCGATCAGCAGCTTGGTTGGCCTCATCGCCATGCCCACGCGCGCAGCCTCGCCGTGTGATCGATCAGCGCAAACATCGTGATGCCCTTCGCCTGCAGGACAGTTTGCAGATGCTCGACCGTCCGATCGACTGAGTACTTGCTGCGCCTGCTCACGATCCCGTCGTCGTCCTTCGCTGTCATACGATCACGACCACGTCCACGTCCGCATCAGTTCATGCGCCGCGCCGCTCGAATCAGGCCGACGCCAAGGCTCAGAACCGCGGCGGCAAGAAACAGGGCGCCGACGTAGGCCAGGTTGATGAGGCCGTTGGGTTCCCTTGCGCTCGGCGACGCGACCGACAGGAAGAAGGCCGCCGGGATGAGGATAGCGGCGATCGGCGCACCGCTCCTCGCGATCCACTTAAACGAGGGTGAAAGGTCGGCCTCGTCCACATAGCGCAGCATTACGAGCGACAGGATGAGATACACGCCCGCGTGAGCGTGGCCGGCGCGCCACATGTCGTGTCGCAGAGGATTGTCGGCATAGCCAGGCGCACCAGTGGTGAGGGCCATGAGGAGCGCCAACCCTCCGTACATCACACTGGGAATGACGACCAGAAGGATTCCAGCGAGCATGCGCGATTCGCGAGACATGGTGTCCTCCGTCAACGAGTCGAGGTGGCTGGGTCGCCGGTCATTTCAACCGGCGGATGTCCTTGGTGATCGAGTCCAGCCAGGCCGCTTCGCGCTCGAGCGCCTTGGCGACGCGCGCGATTTCACCCGGCAGGCTCTCGTATTGCCCTTGTTCGATCGCCTCCCTGACGCCGGGCAGCGTCTTGACCCCGTAGCCGGTGTAGTAGCCCGGCGCATAGAGCAGGTGCTTGAACCAGTCGCGGTGCAGCAATCCGGCCGCGTCGAGCAGTTGCTGCTCGGACTTCGCGATCCTGACATCGATCTCCGCCAGCGCCGCCGGCGGCAGGTTCTTCTTCACGGCCGCGGCCCGCGCTTCGTCGAACAGCGCCGCCTGCCTGGCCATGACTTCGATCGCGCGCGAGATCGGCGTCAACTCGATCGCCGGCGGCATCGGCTGGACTTTGGGCGCCACCTGGGGGTGCCGCGGGTCGTTGACGGCGGCGAACAGTCCGTCGGCGATCTCCCGATTGCGCTCGGCGATGTCCTCGCGCTTCTTCTTCACGAGCAGCTGCAGTTCCTCGTCGTAGGTCCGCACCGTGTCGACGAGGTTGCCGTACTGAAACGGCAGGATGTCGGCGTCGGCCAATCGGATGATCGCGGTGCCGCCGGTCTGCGCCAGCGTCCGCCCGTAGGCGAGGTCGGTGTCGAGGAAGTGCGTGTAGAAATAGAAGTCGTCGTAGATCGAGTGATAGATGCCGCTCTCGTCCTCGCCGCCGTAGCCGATGTTCAGGGTCGGAATGCCGAGATGCTGGAGAAACGGCGTGAAGTCGGAGCCCGATCCGAGCGCGCCGATGCGCCAGTCCGCACGGCTGCGGACCTTTTCCTTTTCGTCCGGCTTGGCTTCGTCGATGGCCTTTGCCTGCTTCCGCTTCCAGACGGTGAGTCTGGTTTCGGGGTCCTGGATGTCGCGGGCGACGTCGTTGATGAAGTGCTCGAGCGTGTGCGAGCCCTCGGCTTGGAGAAACCCGCGCCCGCTGTCGTCCGAATTGATGTAGACCACGGCGTGCTGCTGCAGTTCGGCATCATGCGCCTCTGCCCATTCGGTGGAACCGAGCAGCGCCGGCTCTTCACCGTCCCACGCGCAGTAGACAATGGTCCGCTTCGGCGACCAGCCCTGTTTGTGCAGCTCACCGAGCGCGCGTGCCTCTTCGAGCACCGCCGACATGCCGCTGACCGGATCTTCCGCGCCGTTGACCCACGCGTCGTGGTGGTTGCCGCGGATGACCCACTGGTCGGGAAACGTCGATCCCTTCAGGCGGGCGATGACGTCGTAGAGCGGCTTCTGATCCCAGTTGAAGGCGAGTTTCAGGTGGGCGCGGCCCGCGGGACCGAAGTGATAGGTGATCGGCAGGCCGCCGCGCCAATCGGCCGGCACGACTGCGCCGGTCAGCGAGGCCAGCAGCGGCTGCGCGTCACCGTACGAGATCGGCATCACCGGAATCTTCGTCAGCGTCGTCGCATCCTTGAGCGCGAGCCGTTTGGCGCCCGGCGTCGCGCCGACTCCGGGCGTGAGTGGATCGCCGGGATACGTCGGCATGTCCATGACGCTGCCGCGCTGCGCGCCGTCGGATGGACGCATCGGGCCTTTCGGAAAGACCTCGCCAACGCCGAAGCCGTCGTCTTTGGGATCTGAAAAAATCAGGCAGCCGATGGCGCCGTGTTCGGCGGCCACCTTCGGTTTGATTCCGCGCCACGACTCCCCGTAGCGCGCCAGGACGATCGCGCCTTTCACCGAGATGCCGTAGCGCTCGAGCACCTCGTAGTCCTCGGGGCGGCCGTAGTTGACGTAGACGAGCGGGCCGGTGACGTCGCCGTCAATCGAGTAGGCGTTGTAAACCGGCAGCTGTTCGCTCTTCTGGTCCGAGGTCGGGTCGATGGCCAGCGCCGACTCTTCGAGTTTGGCCGTGAACTGCGTCGGCTCGAGGAGTTCGAGGACGCGCTCTTTCGGTGTCGGAAACAGCACGCTGAAGGTTTCGATCTCGGCGTCCCAGCCGAACTCCTTGAAGCGTGCGAGCAGCCATTCCGCGTTGTCCTTGTCGTAAGGCGATCCGACATGGTGCGGCCGCGCGCTCATCCGCTCCATCGATGCCCGGATGTTCGAGGCTTGTGGCAGTTCGCGGAATCTTGCGTCCCAGCTCGTCGCTCCTTGCTGCGCGCGTGGATTGGCGATCGGCGTCATAAAGATTCCGATCGCGAGCAGAACAGCGGGACGTCGACTCATGGGCATGGCTCCTGTGCCGCCGATTCTAGTTGACCGAGTTGGGGATTCCTATAAGCCGATGTCGCTCGGCCCTATTCGAGTCCGGCGATGGAGGTTGCGGCCACGCGTGGGCGCACTCGGCGGAAAATCGCTTGAAACCGGGAGGGATCGAAGTAAATGCGCTTGAAGTCCGGGTTCTGGAGGAGGCTGCGGTACACACGCTGATCCTTGTCGGTCGGCACTCCCTTGTCGATGTAGCGACGGGCATCCGCCATACTCTGAAACGCGGGATGTCCCCAGATGATCGGAAAGACATGATCGATCGCCACCCAATCCACCTCCGGGCGCGGCCGGTAGGGCCCCGACTCATCGAGAATCATTTCGACCTTACGCGACAGTGACGCTCCGAAGAGCGGATAGGTCCAGCCGTCGTATCCGGTGTCGATCGCAACAACCGCATCAGCGGGAGCGACACGGTCAAGCAGCGAGGCGGCTCGCCAGTTCGTATGAAAAATCACCCGACGGAGCGCAGGCGACTCCCACAAGTCCGCCACGTATCTGAAGGGCGTGAACGCATCCTTGGTTACCGTGACGTTGATGTATGCGACGGGTATCAGCAGCGAAGCGGCGAACGGCACCCAGGACAGCCGTCGAAAGCGAGCCAAATACACCACTGCCGGGCACCACGTCCACAACAGCAGAACGGGCAGCGCGAAGAACAGGAACCGGGGAATAAAGGCGAAGCCGCCATACGGACGAAGCCCAAGCAGCGCGTTCAGTGCCACCAGGATTGCGGCTGCCACCGAGACTCCGGTCACCTCGTCTCGGGTCCGCGCCTCGAGATGCCGCCGAGACCACCACACACCGAGCGGCAGCAGCACGATCAGAATCGAGATGTGGATACCGTAGTGTGAAAAGTACAACTCGTAGGCCGGCCAGAACCACATCGCGCCACTCCATGGCACCGTGAAGTACTGGCCCTCGCTGAGCAGCGGCGCCGAGAGGAACATCCACGCGAACCGCGGCACCTGCCAGTAGGCCGGAAACGCGATGGTGTTCAACGCATTGGGAGTGGGACTGTTGACGATGCCGGTGAACTGACCAGTAGCAGCGACGTTTGCGATGTATTGCACGCTGCCGAGCAT
>CAVUZL010000009.1:0-565397 GCA_963745875.1 uncultured Acidobacteriota bacterium | reverse complement strand
ACAACTCGACTCCGTAGATGGCGCCCGTGCCTTTGCGATACGGACCCATCCCGCTGACGCCGGTCATCTGCACCGCCTGCAGCGTGCCGTCCGCCGAGACACCGACCTTGTAGCGCTGCCGCGTTGGCCATCGGCCGTGGACCGCGGTGTAGTCCTCCTTGCGCGTGAATTCGAGCTTTACCGGCACGCCGGTTTCCTTCGCCAGCACTGCGGCCATCAGGTCGAAATCGTGGTTCTGGTTCTTGTTGCCGAAGCCGCCGCCCATGTACTGACAGATCACGCGGATGTTCTCTTCCTTCAGGGAGAGATCCTTCGCCATGTGGGTTCGGCAGTTCGAGATGCCTTGCGTCGACGCGTACAGGGTAAGGTTCTCGCCGCTCCATGTCGCGAGACTCACACGTCGTTCGAGTTGCGCGTTGTTGATGTACGCAGCGCTGACTTGTCCTCGAAGACGTGCGCGGACGCCGTGAAACCCGCTGCGACGTCGCCGCGGCGATAGGCGTCGGGCTGGTTCTGATTGCGAACGTTTGGCGAGAGGTTCCCGGCGGGATAAATCTGCGGCGCGCTCGGCTGCAGCGCCTCTTCAGGATCGAGAACGAACGGCAACGGTTCGTAGGCCGACCTGGATCAGCTGCAGCGCATCCTCGGCGACGTAGCGATTGACGGCGGCGACCGCCGCCACCGCTTCGCCCCAGAAGCGCACCGGGTTGTTGAAGAGGAATCGCGTGCCGGGTCCGGGGCCGTAGATGTTGCCGCCGGGCTGCGCGCCGCTCGACCACGTCACCTTGCAGTTCTCGTGAGTGATGATCGCCTTGACGCCGGATAGCGCCAGCGCCCTCGACACGTCGAGCGACGTGATCCGCGCATGTGGATGCGGACTCCGCAGCACCCGCGCGTACAGCATGTTCGGCAGCGAGATGTCGCCGGTGTAGGCCGCCGTGCCGGTGACACGCTGGCGCGCATCGATCCGCGGCGCCGGGTGCCCGACCGTCGTCTTCGCCGATAGCGGGCTCATCGAGCACCGCCTTCGTCCGCACGGCGCGCAGAGGTCGGCACTGTGGCCGTCGTTGCCACGACCGCCTCGACGTAGCGGTTGTAGTTGGAACAGCGACAGATGTTGCCGACCATTGCCGAACGCGCCTGTTCGACGGTCGGGTGCGGATTCGAGGTAATCAGCGCTTTTGCCGTCATCAGCTGTCCTGAGGTGCAGAAGCCGCACTGCGGTCCGTCGTGATCGATGAAGGCCTGTTGCAAAGGATCGAGCTGCTCGCCTTTGACGAGCCCCTCGACCGTTTCGATCGAGCGGCCGTCAGCCCACGCCGCCAGGTAGCTGCACGAGTAGATCGGTTTGCCGTCCAGCAGCACCGTGCAGGCGCCGCACTCGCCGCGATCGCATCCGACTTTCGTACCGGTGAGTTGCAGCCGGTCGCGCAGGACTTCAGCCAGCGTCCACCGATCCTGGACCGTCACGGCCTGTGCCGTGCCGTTGACGACCATCCGTACGGAGGTTCCGGATTCCGCAGCCGCCGCAGCGTCGATCGACGTTGCCTCGAGCGTGGCAGCACCGGCGCGTGCCGGCTCCAGAGCGATCGGTACCGCAGCCGCGACGGCGACCGCGGCGCTCGTCTGTTCGATGAATTTTCGGCGGGAGATCTTGCGCATGCCGGAGTGTAGCCGCACCGGAAAGTGGGGACAAGGGCATCGTTGTCACGGCCGATGAGCATTCCCGCACCCGCTCCATTGACCATTCGACTCGGCTGGGCTGGTTGGCGGTATGCTCTGATAGCAAAATCGGCAGGCGGGACATCTCGCCGCCTTTCGGCGCGGATCAACCGCCAGGAGGATGGCATGCGTAAACTCCAGATAATCTCGGGCACGTGTGTGGCGGCTATCGCTTGCCTGGCGGGCGCCGCCGGGGCACAGACTCCGGCCGCCGCGCCGCCGGCGGGCGGCGTCTCGGTCGCGGTCGCCTCGCCGACCTACGTGTCCATTCCTCTCGAAATCGCGGTCAATCGCCCCGCCGCCGATGTCTGGAAGCGCGTTGGCAAGTTCTGCGACATCGGCGAATGGCTGCAGGTTCCGTGCACGATCACCTCCGGCAAGGACGGAGAGTTCGGTGCCGTGCGGTCGGTGGCGGGAGAAGTGCTGGTCGGGAAGACGGAGCTGTCCTATACCTACACGCAGACGGCCAGAAACGATCGGCCGTACAACCTGTATCACGGCACGCTCGAAGCGCGGCCGGTCACCGCGACGACATCGAAAATCGTCTACACGATCTTCTTCGACAACTCGATGCTGGCAGACGATGCCGCTCGCGAAGCGGATCGAGGACGACGGGTGGCGACCTTCACCAGGGCGATCGAGAACATGAAGACGCTCGCCGAGGGTGGCACGTTGCCGCCGCCGCCGGCCCGCGGTCGTGGCGCCCATGGGCCCGACGGTCCGCGACCGTAGCACTTACGGAGCCGATCGTGTTCGCTTCAAGCGCGGACCGGGAATCGGCCCGCAGGAGTCCACAGAATCCCATGAAGAGACGAGCGCACTACATCGTTGGCGCGGTGCTGAGCGTTGCACCCTTCCTGATCGCGAGTTCCGCGCTTGCCGGTCAAACACCGGCGCCGGCTGGGCGCGAGGGCGCGCCGCCGACCGCGCGCGGCGGCCAGGGCCGAGGTCCGGCGGTCCCGTCAGGGCCGGGGCGAAGCAACAATCCGTTTCCGGATCCGATCCCGGCGACGGACGGTGTGATCAAGGTCAATTTCGTCGAGTTCGCGACGGTCCCGAATGCCGGCACCGATCCGCCGCGGATGAACCTGTTGGTCGACGAACCGGGCACGCATCGCATCTTCGTGAACACCATGCAGGGCATGCTGTATTCGGTCAGTTACGACGGCAAGACGGTGAAGCCGTACCTGAATATCAGCGATCCCCAGTGGGGCAATCCGGTGCAGTTCGCCGGCACCGAACGCGGTTTCCAGAGCTTCGCCTTCCATCCCCAGTTCGCCCAGAGCGGCACGCCCGGCTACGGCAAGTTCTACTCTTGGGCCGACACGACCAACATGACGCCGAAGGCCGACTTCGTCCCGCTCGGGGCTGGGCACACGCACGACGAAATCCTCCTCGAGTGGACGGCGAAGGACCCCAAGGCGGACGCCTACGACGGCGGCGCCCCGCGCGAATTGTTCCGAGTCGCGCATCCGTTCGCGAACCACAATGGCGGAGAAATCGCCTTCAACCCGCTGGCCCGCCGCGGCACGCCCGAATTTGGTCTGCTCTACATCGGCTCCGCCGACGGCGGCAGCGGTGGCGACCCCTACAATCACGCGCAGAACCTGAAGTCGGTATTCGGCAAGATCCTGCGAATCGATCCGCTCGGCCACAACAGCCCGAACGGTCACTACGGCATCCCGGCGAACAACCCGTTCGCGAAGAACCCCGATGCGCTCGGCGAGATCTATTCGTACGGCCACCGCAACCCGCAGCGCTTCTCGTGGGATCCCAAGAACGGCAACATGTTCGAGGCGGAAATCGGTCAGAACGTGAACGAGGAAATAAACCAGGTCGTCGCCGGCGGCAACTACGGCTGGAACATCTGGGAAGGGAGCTTCAAGTACTTCGGCCGCGAGGTCAGCATCGAAGGCCAGCGCGAAGGCGAGAAGATGATCTTCCCGATCGTCGAATTCGATCACACCGACCCGTTGTTTCCGTCAACCCGTCTCGCCGCAACCGGCATTTATGTGTACCGGGAGACCGCCATCAAGCAGTTGACCGGCATGCTGCTGTTCGGCGACAACCCGAGCGGCGAAATCTTCTATCTCAACGCCGACAAGCTGCCAAGCGGCGGTCAGGCGTTCCATCGCGTGCTCTTCAACGATAAGGGCGAGAGCAAGACGTTCCTGCAGCTGGTGAAGGAAAAGACTGCCGGCTCGACGCGTTCGGTGATTCGCGCCGATCTGCGGATGGGCGTAGGACCGAAGGGACAGTTGTTCCTGATGGACAAGTACGACGGCACCATCCGCCTGCTGGTTCCCTAGGGCGATTCGGATCCCGTCTGGCGGTGCAGGTCTTCAGCCCGTCCGCTTGGAATACTGCCGGACTGCCAGCGTCAAGGTGACGACCGCGAACGCGACCAGTAGAGCAAGCGGCTGCGCGATCTCGGAGATGCCTGCGCCCTTGACCAGGATCGCCCTGGCGATCGTTACGAAATGACGGACCGGGTTGACCATCGAGACGGTCTGCACCCACGGCGCCATGCTGTCGATCGGTGTGAAGAGACCGCTCATGAGCAGATAGACGTTGAGAATGAAGAACGTCACGAACATCGCCTGCTGCTGCGTCTCGACAATCGTCGAAATCCACAGACCGATCGCCAGCGCCACCACGAGGTAGATCGCCGCACAGCCGAACAGCAGCAGCAGGCTGCCGCGAATCGGGACGCCGAACAGCAGGCGGCCGAGCACGAGTCCGATCGTCAAGTCAATCAGGCCCAGCGCCCAGAACGGCAGCAGCTTGCCGGCGATGAACTGGCCACGCGTCAGCGGCGTGACGTTGAGTTGTTCGAGCGTGCCGAGCTCCTTCTCTCGCGCGATGTTCTGGGCACTCAACAACGTCGAGATCAGCGTGACGAGCGCGACCAGCAGTCCCGGCACCATGTAGTGCTGATAGTTCGAGCTCTGGTTGTACCAACCACGGACCCGCACGTCGATGGTCGATGATCCCGTCGCCGGGGCTCGCCCTGCCGGTGCGATGCCGACGCTGCGAAACGCCGGCTTCAACGTGACCGACAGCTCCCCGGCGTAGGCGTCCAGAATCCTTGCGGCATAGGACTGCACGATGCCGGCAGCCGATCCCTTCTCCGCGTTGATCGAAATCAGGACCGGCGCAACCGAGCTGCGCACGAGTGACGCTTCGAAGTCGTGTGGGATGGTCAGCACCATCGTCGCCCTTCCCCGCAGCAGTTCCTCGTTCGCCACGTCGAGCGATGCGCTCGCTCTGGTCACCCGAAAATGGCCCGACGCCGAGAACCGCCCGACCAGCTGCCTGGAGGTCGTCGAGTTGTCCAGATCGACGACGAATGCAGGGGTGTCGCGAATCTCGAAGGTCGCAGCGTTCGCCAGCACCAGCAGCTGGACGATCGGCAGGATCAGGACCTGCGCGAGCGTCGCCCGGTCGCGGATGACGTGCAGGATTTCGGCTCGGGCCAGGAAGAGGATGCGCCGCACCGTTACTCCAGCCGCTCGTGAAAGGATCGCGCGCTCAGGGTCAGCAGCACGACCGCCATCACCAGCAGCACGAGGGTTTCGCGCCACAAGTAGGTGAGGCCCACCCCCTTCAGCATGATGCTTCGCGCGACCAGCACGAACCAGCGCGCCGGGACGACGTTCGAGACCGCACGAAGGGGCCACGGCATGCTCTCGATCGGAAAGATGAAATCGGAGAGCAACATCGTCGGCAGCATCGTGCCGACCAGCGCACCCAGCATCGCCACCCGTTGCGACGAGGTCCTGGCTGAAATCAGGATGCCGAGCGACAGCGACACCAGAATCAGCAGCAACCCTTCGGCGAGAAGCAGCGCGACACTGCCGCGCAGCGGCACCCCAAACACCACGCGTGCTTCGACGATCACGCCGATGACGCTGACGAAGCCGATGGCGAGATACGGACCGACCTTGCCGATGATGATTTGCCACGGCCGGAGCGGCGACACCAGCAGCGCTTCCATGGTGCCGGTCTCCTTCTCACGAGTGAGCGAGATTGCCGTCATCAGCGTGGAGACGATGGTCAGCACGAAGGCCATCAATCCGGGGACGAACAGGTTGGCGCTGGCGCGCGTGGGGTTGAAGCGCATGCGGATCTCCGGAACGATCCGCACCTGGCGCTGGCGCGACTGCAGCTCGCGTTCGTAGCCCTGAATCACGGACAAGGCGTACGCCTGCACCACGCTGCCGGTGTTCGGCTCGGTGGCGTCGGTGATGATCTGGACCTGGGCCGCGGTTCCCCGTCCGAGCGCCTCGGCGAAGCGCGGCTCGAACACCACCGCCTCCTGCGCCGTGCCGCTTTGAAACATCCTGTCGAGGCTCTCGGTGGTTGGCACTGTCGCAACGATTGTGAACACGCCGGTTGCCGCGAACCGGCTGCGCAGCTCCAGCGTGGCGTAGTCAGGAGTCGGATCGACAATGGCGATGCGGACGTGGTCGACGTCGGTGCGGATGGCGAACCCGAAGATGATCACCTGAAGGATCGGCAGCAATGAGACGACGATCAGGGTGCGCCGATCGCGAAGGATGTGGTACGCCTCCTTCCGCAGCATCCCGAGCAGCGCGGAGCTCGAGTTCACGCGCGTGACGCTCCTGGCGCGGGTCGCGCCAGCCTGACGAAGATCTCGTCGATCGAGTCGGTTTCGAAGCGTGCCTTCAGCTCGGCAGGGGTGCCAAGCGCTTCGATCCGGCCGGCCACCATGATCGAAATCCGATCGCAGTACTCGGCCTCGTCCATGTAATGGGTCGTGACGAACACGGTGGTGCCGGCTGCTGCGGCTTCGTAGATCAGCTCCCAGAATTGACGGCGTGTGATCGGATCGACACCGCTGGTCGGTTCGTCGAGAAACACGATCTTCGGCTGGTGAAGCAGTGCGACGGAGAACGCGAGTTTTTGCCGCCAGCCGAGCGGAATCGAGCGGACCAGTTCCTTTCGCGAACCGGTCAACTCGAGCCGGGTCAGCATGCCGTCGGTGCGCTCGCGAATCTCGCGGTTGGTCAGGTCGTAGATGCCGCCGTACAACTGGATGTTCTCGGCGACGGTCAGGTCCTCGTAGAGCGAGAAACGCTGGCTCATGTAGCCGATGCGCCGCTTGATCGATTCGCTCTCGGTGTAGACGTCGTGACCGGCGACGGACGCTGTTCCGGACGTCGGCGACAAGAGACCGGTCAGCATCCGGATCGCGGTCGTCTTGCCGGCGCCGTTCGCACCGAGGAAACCGAACACTTCGCCGGCCCGGACGGTGAATGTGATCCGGTCGCAGGCGACAAAGGCCCCGAACCGGCGGGTCAGGTCGGTCGCCTCGATCGCCGGAGCGTCGCTCACGCCGTCCGCTCCTGCCCAGCGGTATCGGTCATACGCGCCATGAACGTGTCTTCGACGCTGGGCGCAATCGCTGACACCCGAGCCGCGAGTCCTCTGGATTCGAGAAAGTGACGCAGGTCGCTTTCGACTCGTTCGACCGGTGCGTCCGCGCGCCGATCGGTGAAGTGAATCGACTCGCCGAACGGGAACACCGAGCCTGCGTTCTGATAGTCGCGGAGCGCGCGGATCGCGTCGAACCTCTTTTCGGCGCGGATGCCGATCAGCGGCCGATCGAACGACCCCGCGATCGCGTCAGGCGTGTCGATCGCCAGCAGGCGGCCGCGCTGCATCAACGCGACGCGATCGCAGCGGTCGGCTTCGTCCATGTAGGGCGTGGAGACCACCGCGGTCAAACCACCCTGCTTCAATTGCGTGAGCAAATCCCAGAATTCGCGGCGCGACACGGCATCGACCCCGGTGGTCGGCTCGTCGAGAAACAGGATGTCCGGCTTGTGCACAAGCGCGCAGCAGAGCGCCAGCTTCTGCTTCATGCCGCCGGAGAGCGCCCCGGCGCGTCGATCCTTGAACGGCTCGAGCTGAACGTAGATCGGCGCGATTCGATCGCGCTGCTGATCCGGCGTGGTGCCGAAGACGGAGGCGAAGAACCGGAGGTTTTCGGCGACGCTGAGGTCGGGATAGAGCGAGAACCGACCAGGCATGTAGCCGATGCGGCGGCGCAGGGTCCAGATTCCACGCACGACGTCTTCGCCGAGGACTCGCGCCGTGCCCCGGTCGGGCTTCAGCAATGTGGTCAGAATACGGAACAGCGTGGTCTTGCCGCCGCCGTCGGGGCCGATGAAGCCGAACAACTCGCCGTCGTGCACGGAACACGACACCTGGTCCACCGCGACGGTGGCCCCGAACCGTTTGACCAGGCCCTCGACGACGACCGCGTCGCTCATGGGTTGGCACGCTCCACTGCAAATCGAACGTCCACCGGCATGCCGATCTTGAGCGTGCCGTCCTGGTTGGCGACATGAATCTTGATGGCGTAGACGAGGTCGGCGCGTTCCTCGCGCGTTTGGACCGGGGTCGGCGCGAACTCGGCCTGCGACGAGATCCACGAGATCGCGCCCGGTAGCGTCCGCCTGGATCCACTCGCGGCGTCGAACGACACGTCGATCGCGCCGCCGAGCTTGACCTGAGAGAGTTGCGGCTCCTGGACATACGCGCGCACGTCCACGGCAGTCAGGTTCGCGATCTTGTAGAGCGGCTGGCCGGTCTGCACGAACTCGCCGGCCCTCGCATAGGTCGCGAGAACCGTCCCGGCGATTGGATTGGTGATCTGACTCTTGCGAATGCGCTCGCTCACCTGCGCGACCCGCGCGTCGGTTGATGTGACCTGGTCGCTGGCGGTCTGGCGCTGGGCCAGGACGGCATCGACCTGCCGCTGCTGGGCCGCGATCTGATGCTCCTGCGCGGCGATCTGTTCATCCTGCGCCTGTATCTGGTGCTCGAGGACGTGCAGATCCCGTTCGGCCTGATCCATCTGCTGCGCCGTTGCCGCCTGCTGTTCGAACATCCGCATGGTGCGGTCGTAGTTCCGCTGGGCGATCTCTCTCTGCGTAGCCAGTGCGGCGCGCTGGGCCCTGGCACCTTCGCGCTGTGCGGTCGCGGCGAGCTCCTGCGCGCGAAGCACTTCGACCTGGCGTCCGACCTCGGTCACGCGCGACAGTCCGGCGCCGCGATCGGCGCTCAACTGGTCGCGCTGCAAGGTCAGGTCGCTCGGGTCGATGGTGCCGACGATCGCAGGCGAGGTGAGTGTCTGCCCCTCGGTGACGTCGAACGTCAGCAGTCTGCCGGCGGCTTCGGCGCCGACCACGACGTCGGTGGCTTCGACGTTGCCATAGGCGTCAGGCTGCGGCGGCCGCGCACATCCCAGCGTCATCGCCAGGCCCACCGCCGACACCACGGCGCAGATCCGCGTCAATCCTGTCTCCATCACCGTACCTCCCTGCCCAGCGTCGTCAGCAGCCGCGCGCTCGCCTGTGCCAGCTCGACCTGGTGCCCGGCGCGAGCGAATCGAGCCTGCAGCAACTCAGTGCTGCGCTCTACGTAATCGGCGGAAGTGATGGCGCCTTCCTTGAAGCGAACATCGGCCGTGCGGGCGACATCCTCCCGAAGCAATACGATCCGATCGTCGAGCGCAAGGGCACGCCGCAGCCGTTCGACCGTCGCGCGATCCGCGTCGGAAGCCACACGCAGCGTCCGCGCGAACGCCGCTTCGTCGGCGGCGACGATCTGCTGGTCGATGGCATAGGCCTCACGTTGACGCCCGGAAGTGCCCCAGTTCCACGGGCTCCACTGCAGCTGGATGCCGCCGAGCGCATAAAACTCGAACTCGTCGCTGATGAAGTTGAGGCCGGGACGGCCGATGCCGGCGCGTCCGAACGCCGACACGCGCGGTCGATCCTGCGCGGTGGTGACGTCCTGCTGGCGTGCCAACCGCTCGCGCGATCGCTCGAATTGCACGAACTCCGGCCGGCTCCGCGCGGTGTCGGCATCGGGCGGCACCGCGGCGACCGCCGATTCGAGATCCGGGATGTCGAGCGGTGTGTCGATCGACATCGACTGGCCGGTGATCACAGTGAGTCGGCCGAGCGCGGTCGTCCGATCCACCAGCATTTGTTCCTCGTCCTGCCGACGAGTGAGCAGCGAGGCTTCGATCATCGCGGCGTCCGACGGCAGCATGGCGCCGGCGTCCACTCTGATGCGCGCCTCGGCGAGACGAGTATCGAGGTCGGTAATCGTCGCGGCCAGCGCGCCGGCGCGCTGTTGCAGAAGTGCGGCGGCGAAGAACGCGTCGTTCACTTCCTGGCGCAGCGCGTAGAGCGCGGATTGCACACCGGCCTGAGCTTCGCTGAGCGACGCCCTTTCGAGACCGATCCGCGCCTCGACCGTCGGATCCCAGATCCGCTGATCGACGCGGGTATAGAGATCGACGGTGCCCTTCGGTCCTTCGAAGGCCGGCTGTCCACCGGGGAAAAACGGCGGCGGCGTCGGCACGTCCGATTGATACTGCGCCAGCGCCTGCACCGAAATCGCCGGCTTACGTTCGGACGAGAGGTCGGCCAGCCTCAGCCCGTTCCGGGTTTCCTGCAACTGCAGCTTCCGGAAGCGCGGGTCGTGTTCGACGGCGGCGCGCTGGAGCGCGGCGAGCTGCAGGCCGCCGGGCGCGGGCTGAGGCGTCGGCGCGGGTTGGGCCGAGACGGCGTGAGCGCTCAGCATTCCAAGGACGAACGATCGCAGAACGGATGTGGTCATGGCTGCAAGGCTCGCAGGAAAAACGTCGGCAGCTCGGTGCGGCGGGCGTCGATGAAGCGGACGAAGTCGGCGTCGGAGAGACCCAGCAGGGCCATGATCATCGGCCTCGCGGCGAACGGAAAGATGCAGAGCGACACCAGGTTGACGATGAACTGCTCCGCGGCGATCGGCGCGATGTGTCCGGCCCGCGCCTCGCGGGCGAGCTGCCGACGCAGCACGTCGATCGCCCGGGCCCGACCGCTGGCGATCGGACCGGCAAGCATGTCGATCAGCTGATGGGCACGTTCGGGGTGGTGTTGCAGTTCGCTGATGATGTAGCCCGGCAGGTAAGGGGTCGTGATCAACTGATCGATCTCGAGCGTCACGATCTGCGCGACCTTGTCCGCGAGTGCGACGTCGGAGGCCAGGATCTGCATCACACGAGGCATCAGCTGGCCCGCGGCGCGGCGGAAAACGGCTTCGGACAAGCGATCCTTGTGCCGGAAGTAGTAGTGCAGGAGCGCCTGGTTGACGCCGGCCTCCCGTGCGATGTCCTGCATCCGCGCACCCGACGTCCCGCGGCGGACGAATACGGTGTGCGCGGCATCGAGGATCTTTTCTTCAGTCGTCCGATCGTGCTCAACCGGTCGAGCCGCCGGCCGCCTCGGTTGGGAAGCCGCAGCCGCACGCGCTCCTGACGTAGGTCGCGAGGTTCTGATGTTTGTCTGTTTCATTTAACTAGTTAATTAAACAAGATGATTATGCACAAACCGGCGGGGATGGGCAAGCGCGAGGCGACAAAACGCGCGAACGGCTGAATCTGAGATGGCGGGGCAGGCCGCGAACCCGAGAGTCCGCGGCCGTTACCAGACGAGCGCCGGCCGAAGTGTGGCGGCCGGATCGAGGGGCGTGACTAGCGAGTCGAAAGCGGCGTGACCGGTTCCCGTTCGAGGGCCAGCAGTCGCGCCTTTACATCGAGCCCGCCGGCGAAGCCGGTGAGTGCACCGGTGGCGCCGATCACCCGATGGCACGGCGCGACAATCGACAGCGGGTTTCTGCCGTTGGCCGCGCCGACCGCGCGCACCGCACGGGGCCTCCCGATTTGCTGGGCGATCTGTCCGTAGGATCGGGTTTCGCCGAACGGGATGGTGAGCAGCGCCTGCCACACGTCGCGCTGAAACGCCGTTCCCGACGGATCCAGCTTCAGCGAAAACGTCGTCCGTCGTCCGGAGAAATATTCGTTGAGCTGACGTTCGGTTTCAACCAGGACCGGATGCCCCTGGTCCTCGGCCTCGATGTTCAGCCGCACCCGGCCGGGACGGTCCCGCTCCCACAGGATCGCCGCCAGCCCCTCGTCGGTCGCGACGAGCACGAGCTTGCCGACCGGCGAATCCATGATCTTCGATACCTGACGCTTCGATGTTCCACGATTCCTCTTGGTCATTGTTCGCTCCCTGCACCGCGTCATCGCGCCTCGACTCACCGATTTCCGGTGCCTGCGCTTCATTTAAATATAGGACTCGCACGGTGGTGACGCTCGCCGTTTTCGGACATCGGAATGTTACGAAACGCCACGACGTTCAACGCAGATCCCGCAGAGTTCGCAGAGAAGCTCCTCAGATAAATCCTAAGATCCTCAAATCCTCAAATCCTAAAATATCGTCAATGCTCCCAAGTCCGAAAATGGCTAGCTCGTTTCGGCGGTCGGTCATATCGTAGAGACATGGAGCAAGACAATCGGCGGCTCTACAAGGCGCTCGCGGCTCACGACCCGCGCTTCGACGGCATTTTCTTCGTCGGCGTCACCTCGACCCGAATTTATTGCCGGCCAATCTGTCCCGCCAAAACGCCGAAGGAAGCCAACTGCCGATTTTTCGGCACGCCTCAGGAAGCCGAGCACGCAGGCTTCCGCCCGTGTCTGCGTTGCCGCCCCGAGCTGGCGCCGGGGAGCGCGCCGGTGGACGATGCACAGCGGATCGCGCAGCTGATCGTGCAGAGACTCGAGGAAGGCACGCTCGATGAAAAGGCCGGGTTGGAGGACATCGCTGATCAGTTCGAGCTGAGCTCCAGGCAGATTCGCCGGATCATCCAGAAGGAACTTGGCGTGCCGCCGATTCAGTTGTTGCTGACCCGCCGGTTGCTGCTCGCCAAACAGCTCCTCACCGAGACCTCGCTCCCGATCACGGAGGTCGCGTTCGCCAGCGGCTTCTCGAGCCTGCGCCGGTTCAACGACGCGTTCAGCATCCGCTACCGCATGCCGCCGACCCGTCTCCGCCAGAAGGCGACCGATGGCGCAACGGCGATTGCGGAGAACCAGACGTCCACTCTGCAGCTATCTTATCGCCCACCGTATGACTGGAAGGGCATCGTCGCATTTCTGGCGGCGCGCGCGCTCAAAGGCGTCGAGTCTGTCACCGCCGATTCCTATGCGCGTACCGTGCGGCTGGGAGAAGCGAAGGGCTGGATCCGGGTCACACAGTCAGCAAAGAAGCATGCGCTGATGGTCGAGTTCACACATACACTGACCCCGGTGCTGCCGGCGCTGCTGTCGAGGGTCAGATCGCTGTTCGATCTCGACGCCCGCCCGGATCTGATTGCCACCCATCTGAAGAAGGATCCGCGCCTGGCGGCGGCGGTCACGGCCAATCCTGGCGTGCGGGTGCCCGGCGCGTTCAACGGATTCGAGATCGGCGTGCGCGCGATCCTCGGGCAGCAGGTGACCGTGAAAGCCGCGACCACGATCGCCTGCCGGTTCGTCGAGGCGTTCGGCGATCCGATCGTGACGCCGCATGAGGAGCTTCACCGGCTCACACCGACCCCGGCTCGGGTTGCCTCGCTCAGGGTCGATGCGATCGCCCGACACGGCATCATCGCCGTGCGTGCCCGCAGTCTCATCGCGCTTGCCCAGGCACAGAGTTCAGCGAGCCTTTGCCTGGATGGCGGCAGCCATCAGAACCCCGACGATTCCATCAGGCGCATGACGGAGTTGCCGGGCATCGGCGAATGGACCGCGCACTACATCGCGATGCGTGCGCTTCGCTGGCCGGACGCGTTTCCGAAGGACGACATCGCGGTGCGCAATAACCTCGGCGGCGTCACGGCGCGCGAAGCGGAGGCGCTCTCGCAAGCGTGGCGCCCCTGGCGAAGCTACGCCGTCATGCACGTGTGGCGCACGGTCACGCCGCGCATGGCTATCGCTGTGTGATCCCGCCGCGGTAACGCTCAGGTTTTCCGCGGATCAGCAGCGATCCATACTGGCCCCATGCCGTCACTCGACCGGCGCGCATGGAGCGGCGTCGCCGGCTTCATGCTGGTGCTGGCGCTGCTGATCCTGGTTCCAGCGTGGACGATTCGGTTCCGCGAGGCCTGGATCTATCTCGCAGTCTTCTCGACGGCAGTGTCGGCGATCACCGGCTACTTTCTCCGCCACGATCCCGCCTTGATTGCACGCCGCCTCGACGCGGGTCCGACCGCGGAGCATGAAGCCTCGCAGCAACGGATTCAGTCCGTCGCCAGCCTGCTGTTGATGACAATGTTCGTGACCGCGGGTCTCGATCGCCGCAACAGCTGGTCGTCGCCGATCGATCTGCGCCTCGTGCTGGCCGCCGACGTGCTGGTGGCCGCCGGGTTCGCGATGATCTTTGGGACGTTTCGTGAAAACAGCCACGCCTCCGCCGTCGTGGAGGTCGAGGTGGGACAACCGGTCGTGTCGACGGGGCCGTACGGCTTCGTCCGTCACCCGATGTACGCGGGCGCAATCGTCCTGTTCCTCGCCACACCGGTCGCGCTCGGCTCGCTCTGGGCACTCGCGCCTGCCCTCGCGTTGTCGGCAACCGTCGTGGTTCGTCTCCTCGACGAAGAGCGATACCTGACGCGGCGCCTGTCGGGGTACGCCGCGTATCAGCATCAGGTCCGGTTTCGGCTTGTGCCTGGCATCTGGTGACGGTCATCAGGCGTCTAACGCAAGGATGGCAGCCGCCTCATCAACGCGCGACGGCGGCCGGCGTTACAATCCCTGATTCAACGGCTCCCCATGGCACACAATTTCGGCGCGCTCGCTTTCACTCCCGTCATCAAAGCGCTGCAGGAACAACACGGCAGCCGTCGCGCGTATGCGAAGCGCGAGCAGGCCGGCGCTGCATCGCCCGACCGCCTTGGCCCTGACGAGACGGCGTTTATTGCCGAACGCGACAGCGTCTACATGGCCAGCGTCGGTTCGACCGGCTGGCCGTACATCCAGCATCGTGGCGGCGCGAAAGGTTTTCTCAAGGTCATCGACGATCGCACCATCGCCTTCGCGGACTTTGCCGGCAACAAGCAGTTCATCAGCACCGGCAACCTGACGACGGATAACCGTCTGGCGATGATTCTCGTGGACTATCCGCAGCAGGCGCGCCTGAAGATTCTTGGCCGTGTCGAGATCATCGACGGCGAGCGCGCGGCCGAATGGATCGAACGGGTGCGCGATCCGCAGGAAAAAACCGCGATCGAACGGGTGTTCGTGATCCATGTCGAGGCCTTCGACTGGAACTGCCCGCAGCACATCACGCCACGGTACACAGCGGAAGAGATCCAGGAAGCGGTGTCGGGCGTGGAGGAGCAGCTGCGGCAACTCAGACAGGACAACGAGCGCCTTCGACAGCAGCTCGGACAAAAGGAGAGCGGCCGATGAGCACCTTTACGACCAGCGATGGCACGCAGATCTACTACAAGGACTGGGGCACCGGACAGCCCATCGTGTTCAGTCATGGATGGCCGCTCTGTTCCGATGCCTGGAGCGACCAGATGCTGTTTCTCGGCGCGCACGGATTCCGGTGCATCGCGCACGACCGCCGCGGGCACGGCCGCTCGAGCCAGCCCTGGAACGGCAACGACATGGACACCTACGCCGACGATCTCGCGGAACTGGTCGAGAAGCTGGATCTGAAAAACGCGATTCATGTCGGTCACTCGACCGGTGGAGGTGAAGTGGCGCGCTATATCGGCCGTCACGGAACCAAGCGCGTCGCCAAGGCGGTCCTCGTCAGCGCGATTCCGCCGCTGATGTTGAAGACCGCCGCCAATCCGGGTGGTTTGCCGATTGATGTCTTCGACGGGCTCCGCGCCAGCCTGCAGGCCGACCGCTCGCAGTTCTACAAGGATGTCAGCGGTCCGTTCTTCGGGGCCAATCGGTCCGGCTCGAAAGTGTCACAAGGTCTGCGCGACGACTTCTGGCTGCAGAGCATGATGGCAGGCATCAAGGGCGCCTACGACTGCATCAAGGTGTTTTCCGAGACCGACCAGACCGAAGATCTCAAGAAGTTCGACGTGCCGACGTTGATCATTCACGGAGACGACGACCAGATCGTGCCGATCGGCGCGTCAGCGATGCTCTCGTCGAAGATCGTCAGGAACGCGACGCTCAAGATCTACAAAGGGGCGCCGCACGGATTGCCGTCGACACTCAAGGACCAGCTCAACGCCGATCTCCTCGCGTTCGCGCGCAGCTGAGACTGCGGTTTTAGATTCGAGGTGGCGCGACCCTTTCAGGGTCGCGTGAAGGCGGCCTCGACCAGCGTTTCCAGCGCCGCGATGTTGGGGAGCAGTTGATCCGGGAGACCGTGACGCTTCTGCAGGTACTGCGTGCTGTTGATCGAGATCCACGCCTCACCGTGATCGTCTTCCCAGACCAGGATCTTCAACGGCAGATCGATTGCGCTCGTCGGCGCCGCCAGCATCAACGGCGTTCCCGCTTTCGGATTGCCAGCGATCAGCAGCTTGGTTGGCCTCATCGCCATGCCCACGCGCGCAGCCTCGCCGCTGTGATCGATCAGCGCAAACATCGTGATGCCCTTCGCCTGCAGGACAGTTTGCAGATGCTCGACCGTCCGATCGACTGAGTACTTGCTGCGCCTGCTCACGATCCCGTCGTCGTCCTTCGATGTCATACGATCACGACCACGTCCACGTCCGCATCAGTTCATGCGCCGCGCCGCTCGAATCAGGCCGACGCCAAGGCTCAGAACCGCGGCGGCAAGAAACAGGGCACCGACGTAGGCGAGGTTGATGAGGCCGTTGGGCTCTCTTGCGCTCGGCGACGCGACCGACAGGAAGAAGGCCGCCGGGATGAGGATGGCGGCGATGGGCGCACCGCTCCTTGCGATCCACTTAAACGAGGGTGAAAGGTCGGCCTCGTCCACATAGCGCAGCATTACGAGCGACAGGATGAGATACACGCCCGCGTGAGCGTGGCCGGCGCGCCACATGTCGTGTCGCAGAGGATTGTCGGCATAGCCAGGCGCACCAGTGGTGAGGGCCATGAGGAGCGCCAACCCTCCGTACATCACACTGGGAATGACGACCAGAAGGATTCCAGCGAGCATGCGCGATTCGCGAGACATGGTGTCCTCCGTCAACGAGTCGAGGTGGCTGGGTCGCCGGTCATTTCAACCGGCGGATGTCCTTGGTGATCGAGTCCAGCCAGGCCGCTTCGCGCTCGAGCGCCTTGGCGACGCGCGCGATTTCACCCGGCAGGCTCTCGTATTGCCCTTGTTCGATCGCCTCCCTGACGCCGGGCAGCGTCTTGACCCCGTAGCCGGTGTAGTAGCCCGGCGCATAGAGCAGGTGCTTGAACCAGTCGCGGTGCAGCAATCCGGCCGCGTCGAGCAGTTGCTGCTCGGACTTCGCGATCCTGACGTCGATCTCCGCCAGCGCCGCCGGCGGCAGGTTCTTCTTCACGGCCGCGGCCCGCGCTTCGTCGAACAGCGCCGCCTGCCTGGCCATGACTTCGATCGCGCGCGAGATCGGCGTCAACTCGATCGCCGGCGGCATCGGCTGGACTTTGGGCGCCACCTGGGGGTGCCGCGGGTCGTTGACGGCGGCGAACAGTCCGTCGGCGATCTCCCGATTGCGCTCGGCGATGTCCTCGCGCTTCTTCTTCACGAGCAGCTGCAGTTCCTCGTCGTAGGTCCGCACCGTGTCGACGAGGTTGCCGTACTGAAACGGCAGGATGTCGGCGTCGGCCAACCGGATGATCGCGGTGCCGCCGGTCTGCGCCAGCGTCCGCCCGTAGGCGAGGTCGGTGTCGAGGAAGTGCGTGTAGAAATAGAAGTCGTCGTAGATCGAGTGATAGATGCCGCTCTCGTCCTCGCCGCCGTAGCCGATGTTCAGGGTCGGAATGCCGAGATGCTGGAGAAACGGCGTGAAGTCGGAGCCCGAGCCGAGCGCGCCGATGCGCCAGTCCGCACGGCTGCGGACCTTTTCCTTTTCGTCCGGCTTGGCTTCGTCGATGGCCTTTGCCTGCTTCCGCTTCCAGACGGTGAGTCTGGTTTCGGGGTCCTGGATGTCGCGGGCGACGTCGTTGATGAAGTGCTCGAGCGTGTGCGAGCCCTCGGCTTGGAGAAACCCGCGCCCGCTGTCGTCCGAATTGATGTAGACCACGGCGTGCTGCTGCAGTTCGGCATCATGCGCCTCTGCCCATTCGGTGGAACCGAGCAGCGCCGGCTCTTCACCGTCCCACGCGCAGTAGACAATGGTCCGCTTCGGCGACCAGCCCTGTTTGTGCAGCTCACCGAGCGCGCGTGCCTCTTCGAGCACCGCCGACATGCCGCTGACCGGATCTTCCGCGCCGTTGACCCACGCGTCGTGGTGGTTGCCGCGGATGACCCACTGGTCGGGAAACGTCGATCCCTTCAGGCGGGCGATGACGTCGTAGAGCGGCTTCTGATCCCAGTTGAAGGCGAGTTTCAGATGGGCGCGGCCCGCGGGGCCGAAGTGATAGGTGATCGGCAGTCCGCCGCGCCAATCGGCCGGCACGACTGCGCCGGTCAGCGACGCCAGCAGCGGCTGCGCGTCACCGTACGAGATCGGCATCACCGGAATCTTCGTCAGCGTCGTCGCATCCTTGAGCGCGAGCCGTTTGGCTCCTGGCGTCGCGCCGACTCCGGGCGTGAGTGGATCGCCGGGATACGTCGGCATGTCCATGACGCTGCCGCGCTGCGCGCCATCGGATGGACGCATCGGGCCTTTCGGAAAGACCTCGCCAACGCCGAAGCCGTCGTCTTTGGGATCTGAAAAAATCAGGCAGCCGATGGCGCCGTGTTCGGCGGCCACCTTCGGTTTGATTCCGCGCCACGACTCCCCGTAGCGCGCCAGGACAATCGCGCCTTTCACCGAGATGCCGTAGCGCTCGAGCACCTCGTAGTCCTCGGGGCGGCCGTAGTTGACGTAGACGAGCGGGCCGGTGACGTCGCCGTCAATCGAGTAGGCGTTGTAAACCGGCAGCTGTTCGCTCTTCTGGTCCGAGGTCGGGTCGATGGCCAGCGCCGACTCTTCGAGTTTGGCCGTGAAGTGCGTCGGCTCGAGGAGTTCGAGGACGCGCTCTTTCGGTGTCGGAAACAGCACGCTGAAGGTTTCGATCTCGGCGTCCCAGCCGAACTCCTTGAAGCGTGCGAGCAGCCATTCCGCGTTGTCCTTGTCGTAAGGCGATCCGACATGGTGCGGCCGCGCGCTCATCCGCTCCATCGATGCCCGGATGTTCGAGGCTTGTGGCAGTTCGCGGAATCTTGCGTCCCAGCTCGTCGCTCCTTGCTGCGCGCGTGGATTGGCGATCGGCGTCATAAAGATTCCGATCGCGAGCAGAACAGCGGGACGTCGACTCATGGGCATGGCTCCTGTGCCGCCGATTCTAGTTGAGCGAGGTCGCGATTCCCAGAAATCGTCGTCGTCACCGACGACCGCGATGTAGAGTGGTCCGGTGGTTGCTGATGTTCAGTGTCGGCACGCCGGTAGCAGCGGCAAACGGCACGAGGTGACGCAATGAGATTGACGCGTATCCGCACATTACTCGTGGCAGCCGTATGTGGCGCATCGACGGCGGCCGCACCGCAGGCCCTGCCCACAGCCGACGCCGCGCTGCGCGAGCTGAAAGCCGGCAACGATCATCACGCCGCGAAACACTATCAGCACCCGCACCAGACCGCGGCTCGACAGCGCGAGCTGAGCTCCGGTCAGCAGCCGCACGCGATCGTGCTGAGCTGCGCCGACTCGCGCGTCGCGCCGGAGATTGTGTTCGACCAGGGCCTGGGCGATCTGTTCGACATCCGCGTCGCCGGCAACATCGCAGGCGACCCCGAGCTCGCCAGCATCGAATACGCGGCCGAGCATCTGAACACGCCGCTGCTTGTGGTGATGGGGCATCAGAAGTGCGGGGCGGTCACGGCCGCGGCGGAAACGGGAGAAGCCCCCGGCCACCTTCCGTCGCTCCTCGCGATGATCCGGCCGGCGGTCGACCAGGCCCGGGGTCGGCCGGGCGATCTCATCGACAACGCCGTCCGCATCAACGTTGAAAACGTGGTCCGCCAGGTTCGATCGTCGAAGCCGGTCCTCGCCGAACTGATCGATCGGGGACACCTGACCGTCATCGGCGCCGTGTACTCGCTCGACACCGGACGGGTGACGTGGCTGCCGCAGGCTGGGACGCCGTCGGCCGCGCTCGTTGTCGGGCAACCGTCCGCCTCGTGCATCAAGCGAGGCGCAGGTGTCGGCACGATGTAGCGTGGGCCTTTCAGGCCCGCGTGTTTACGCGACCCTGAAAGGGTCGCGCTACACCGATCGAGACCGTCTCAGCCCCTCAATCGGTCCGGCAGCGACTGCATGAACTCGTGAACCGACTCGAGCTGGCTGTTCTCGGAGATGAATTCGAAGGCGGACGGGCTGACGGCGCGCGTCGCCGCATTTTGTGAGGCGGCGATCGCCGCGTGCATCACCGGGCATTCGGCAATGAGCCCGAGCAGCGCCGCCCACGACGGCATGTCGAGGATCTCGATCACGTCGAATGCTTCCGCCGCAAGCCAGGGCATGCCGGCCTCGGCGTGCTTCTTCAACTCGCGCCGAAGCGCGCCCAGACCAAGCTTGATTTCACGGTCTTCGCAAGGCAATCGGCCGAGGACCGCGATCAGGCGCTGTGCGGCGAACATGCACGCCTTGTCGTAGAGAACCGCCCAACCGACCTGGAACACCGTGACCAGATCGTGATCGACGAGAAAGCGGCCCGGCAATCGTGTTCCGGCGTCAGCGTCGCGAATGTTGCCGCCGGCCGGGACCGCGAGCCAGTGCAACGGCCAGTTCTCGAGTCCGAGATTGCAGACGGCGACCACCGCGTCCGACGCCTCCTGCACCGTGAACGGCCGCGCCTGAATCGAGCAGCCGGCGACGATCGTGTTCGCCAGGTAGGCCAGCTCCTGCTGTCTCGTCACCCAGGCGAGCGGGTCGAGTTCGCCCACGATCCGCATGTGCGCCTGCATCTGCGCCAGCCGCGTCGTTGTGCCCGGCGCATCGCCGAGCAGCGCGCGCGGCGGCTCGGGAAGCGCGCCTGCTTCCTGAAGCATTCCGACGAGTGCGGCGAGCGCATCGCCGGAGGTCGCGGGATCGAGCGCAGTCTCGGCATCCGGCGCGGCCGGAGAACGCGCTGAATCGACCGGCGCATCATCAACAGTCGGCGACTGAATGGCGTGAAAATACGCGCGGGCCAGAGGATTGACGGGTGGGGCGGCCGTTTTACCGAGCGGCATGCGCCGCGCCATCTGCAGGAACGCGCGTGCTTCCGCCGGCGCGACATATCCCTGCGCATCACGGCGGCGCGCGCGACCCTGCGCGACGTCGAACATCGCCTGCTGGTCCTCGTCCGGCAGATCGTCCAGCCCATCGAGCTCGCGTCCCGAATCCGATAATCGGCGGCATCCGCGCATCACCCGATGAAAAAAGGCGCCATGCCCGGCGTCGAGGGCGATCAGCGTGGCAACGATGGCATCCCACGAATCGGCGCGCCGTGCCACGACCCGGTAGCCGGCGATTTCGGCTGCGATCCCTTCGTCACGAGGAGCCGCCTCCCACTCGTCGCCATCCGGAGAACTGGTCGGCGGGAGTGCCGCGATGTCGAAGACGCGCAGGTGCCGCGACATGCCGGCAATCACCAGGTCGGCCTCGATGCCCGCGAGTTTTTGCGCGGCGACCTCGGCACCGCACTCGAGCAGCACGTCGAGCCACACGCCGAAGCGATCGGCATCGAACTGTTCGTCCCGACCCGGCTGACCGGCGCTCCACAAGTCGAGGTCGAACACGCGCGCCAGCTGGTCCGGCGTTGCCAGAGCCACGAGCTCGCCGCTGTCCTCGAGTCCGCAGTTTTGAATGACGCGGTGAAGGACGTCAGGTTGCAGCCGCGGGACGAGTTGGGCGATCGACGGCGTGCTCAGAATCCGATCGAGGAGCGGGCGCGCGTCTCGAGCGGGCGGCCGCGCAGGGAGATTGCGGGCTTTCACCATGGGCCGGCGATGTTACAGGCGGTGGCCGCCAAGAAACAGTCTTGAACGGCAACGACGACAGAGGGACAATAGTGATGGGGAAGGAAAGTCGCGCCCCCGCCCTCCGCCTTTACCCTCCCGCTCCAAGGAACTCGACGGCCACGCGCGCAGTGCTCAGCGCTCGTCGTAGGCGTCGATAAAACGCGTGATCGATTCGATGTAGAGCGGCGGCGCTCCCGTGCTGGCGATCGCCGTCAGATGTGTCTTGTCGGCCAGGATCACGCTTTCGAAGACGTGCGCTTCCCGCCACAATCGCTGTGTCTTCGCATACGGGCTGTCGAACGATCCGTTCACCGCCAGAATCGGCACGGTCAGTTTCGTCACGTCGATCTGAAGCGGTGTCCCTGAGACCGGCGCAGAACCCGCCGGGCGCGACTGCGCGACCCTCTCACGGAAACGTTGCATCGCGGCAGCGGCTTCGCCTTGCGCCTTCGGCAGCGCCGCGTCCATCGCTTCCGCCTGTGCGCGCAGCTTCGGATCCGTTTCCTGAATCCCGGAACCGCCAAGGCCGGCGGTGATGAACCGCTGCGGAATCATCGCCAGCAGCTGCGCGGTCATCGCACCGCCCATCGAGTAGCCGTGGATGTGAGCCTTGTCGATGTGGAGGTGGTCCATCAGCTCCACGACGTCCTGCGCCCGGCCGGCGCCGCCGGGCTGCGGCTTGTCGCTCTTGCCGTGATTGCGGTTATCGAGCGCGACGATGCGGTGGCGCTTTGCGAGCGCCGGGGCGATACCGGTGCGGAACCACATGCGCTCCGCGTTGTCGGAGTAGCCATGGATGAGCACGACCCACGAGCCGGACGATCCCGCCGTCAGGTAGTGGATTTTCACGCCGTCGGTCGTCGTGAAGAAATCCTCGTGCGGCGCCTCCTGCGCGCGTGCCGACGTTGCCAGCAAAGTGAGAACGGCCATCGTCAGCGCAATCCGCCGTATCGGTTTCATGTGAGCCTCCGGTTGATTAATCGCTGAGCTGGCCGCGCAGCTGTCGTCTCCGACGCATTCTAGCTCCGGCTGAGTTCGGCATTGACGAACATTCAGTGCAGGCGGCGCCGATTTACATTGATCGCCCGCTCAGGCGTGGCTAGACTCCGCGGCGCGTCGCCGAGAAAACGTCAGCACACTTCGACTGGAGGAGCGAATGCGACTCGTGAAGCACTTCGTCGTGGCCCTCACCTTCTGCGCGGCGATGATCGCCGCTCTGGCACTGACCGACCGGGCGCACCCTGTCGCCGCCGCGACAGCGTGTACCAATCTTCTCGGCCTGGATCTTCAGGACGGCACGGTGTTGTCCGCCACGGATATCACCGCGCCGTTCACGACTGCCGCCAGCAGCGGTGCCGCGATGATCACGGTGTCCGCTCCATTTCCGTTCTGCCTGGTGAAAGCGCAGCTGACGCCCACCGCTGACTCCAACATCAACATGGAAATCTGGCTGCCGGCGAAAGCCAACTGGAACGGCAAGTTCCTTGGCGTCGGCAACGGCGCGCTGACCGGCGCCATCTGGCATACCTCGATGGTTCGGCCGCTGCAGGACGGATACGCTGTCGCCAATTCCGACCTCGGCCATCAGGTGTCAACCGCGAACTGGGCGCTCGGACATCCGGAGAAAGTGATCGACTACGCCTATCGCGGCGACCACGTGACCGCGCAGGCCAGCAAACTGATCGTCCAGGCGCTCTACGGCCATCGTCCGCAGTCGTCGTACTTCCACGGTTGTTCGAACGGCGGGCATCAGGCCCTGATGGAGGCGGAACGGTATCCGGACGACTACGATGCCATCATCGCCGGCGCGCCGTGGAATCAGTGGACGCATCAGAACGTCGAATTCATCTGGCGAGCGCTGCTGCTGGAGCATTTCAACACCACGAAGTTGCCGATGATCACCAGCGCGGTGGTGGCGCAGTGCGGGACCCGCGACGGCGGCGTCGGCACGGATCCGTACTTGAACGATCCGCGCGATTGCCATTTCAATCCGAAATCGCTGCTGTGTTCTGGCGCCGATGCCCCGACGTGTCTGACCGCGACCGAGGTGGACGCAGTGCAGAAACTGTACGACGGCCCGAGCAACCCGGACACCGGCCAGAACCTGTTTCCCGGCTTCGAGCGCGGCAGCGAGTTCGGCTGGGTCGCATTCGGCGCGTTCGTCAACAACCTGTTTCAGAACATGGTCTTCGAGAACGACCCGACCTGGGACTTCCATACCTTCAACTTCACCTCGGACGTCACGTTCTTCGACGACAAGCTCGCCGACATCATCGACTCGAACCATCCCGATCTCAGCGCGTTCAAGGCGCGGGGCGGCAAACTGATCATGTGGCAGGGATGGACCGACACCACGCTCGAACCGCACAACAGCGTGAATTACTACAACAGCGTGATCGCGGTCACCGGTGGCGGCCTCGATCTGAACGACCATTCACACGACGACCACGGCTCGGATCACGGCCGGCACAAAGGGCGTGACGACGATCGCATCCGTCCGCGCGAAGCCCTCGAGGACACGCAGGACTTCTTCCGCTTCTTCATGGCGCCGGGTGTGAACCACTGCGGCGGCGGCAATGGTCCGAACTCGAGCTTCGCCTACACGGTGGCCAACACGCCGGGACCGGACGATCCGGATCACGATATTCTTCAGGCGCTCGATCGCTGGGCGCAGAAGGGGATTCCGCCGCGCACCTTCATCGCGTCGCACTTCACCAACGGCGTCGCTGACTCGACCCGGCCAATCTGTGCCTACCCGAAAATTGCGCGGTACAAGGGCAAGGGCGACCCGACAGTGCCCGGTAGCTTCGTGTGCGTGGATGACTGGGACGATTTCGAGCGCGACTTCGCGCACGAGCTGCACAATATCCGGTCGGACATCAGGCGGGGGACGCTGGTCAATCTGCCGCAGCACTGAATGCTCTACGCGGTGGCGCGGGCTGACGTGCGGTAGTGTCCGGCTTCAGCCGGACCGGGGAAGCGCGCATCGGAAGATGCGCGCTTCAGTCCCGTACTGCCTTGATCAGTGCTTCCATGTGGGTCAGATATTTCTCGAGCGCTTTCCGCCCGGCCGCGGTCAGCCGGTACTCGGTGCGCGGTACACGACCGTCGAATCCCTTGTGACAGATCAAGTATCCCGCGTCCTCGAGCTTGCGAGCGTGGACGCTCAGGTTGCCGTCGGTGGTGTGCAGCAGCGTCTTCAAGTCGCCGAACGACAGGCGCTCGTTGACCGCCAGCGTGCTGATGATCGCGAGGCGCAAGCGTTCGTGGATCACGCGATCGAGCTGCGTCGCCGAAGGCGCCGCGGCGTGCGCCGCCTTGCGCTCCGGCCGAGACGACTGAGGATTGATGACCGACGGCCGACGACCGACGACCGACGACTGACGACTGACGACTGACGACTGTCTACCCACCAAATCTCCTTGCGATGATCAGCCCGAAGCCGATGTGCACGCCACCAAAGCCCGCCGCCATCAACCATGGCGCCCAGTCCGCCGGGCCGAGTGAGGCGATGGCTCCGAGCGCCATGAACACAAGGCCCATGACTGGAACGACCGGTACCGAGAACGATCCTCCGGTTGTGAGCGCGACGCCGTAGAGCAGCAGCCAGCAACCTGGCAGCGATTCGATGCGTCCGAGGCGCGCGAACACCACTGTCAGCACCGCCCCGGCAGCCATCGGCGGGAGGTAGGCAAGCGCGAAGCGCCGTGCCGGTGCTGTCGACAGCGACGTGCCGTTGACGCGTGCCTTGCGCAGTATCGCGGTCAGGCCGATCGCGATGGCGAGCAGCGCTTCACCGAGCCAGACTTTCAGCCAGCGGTCGCCGTCCGGCGAACCGGCGGCGAGCGTCGCGGCGAGCGCCGTGACACCGATCATCACACCGCCCCAGCCCGGCACCGCGGTGAAGGTGGCAGCCCGTTCCATCGTGGAGCGGATGAACTGCAATTCGCCCATCGCCTGCGCGTGAAGCGATCGCGGCGTGGGACGATCAGGCATCGGCGGGAACGTCCGCTGACGCGTGCGGCAACGCCGCGCCCGCTTCCGATTGGGACACTTTCGACAGCACCGCCTCCAGCACCGGCGTCATGCAGTCCAGATGCCTGGCTTTAATCATGAAATTCCACAGCGGCTCGAATTTTTTCCAGCCCGACGCGTAGAAGAAGTGCTTGGCCTGATGCTTGAGCGTGCCGTGCGAGAGAGACGCCTGGGCGATGGACGACCATCGATAGAACTCGCGGTAGGCCCAATCATAGCCTTCCTTGAGTTGCCGCGGCGTCAGTCGCGCCGGACGGTAGACCACGTGTCGGGTATCGTAGAGATCCCAGTTGCGGGTCTCGATGCGTCCCTGCTCGTCCATCTTCGCGAAGAGGCGTGTGGACGGATACGGCGTCTGAATGTGGAAGGTCGCGGTGGTGATGCCGTGCGCAACGGCCCAGTCCACGGTGCGCGCGAATACATCCTCGCCATCGTCGTCCATGCCGAAGACGAAACTGCCGTTGATCATGATTCCGAGTTGGTGCAGCCGATCGGTCACCGCCGTGTAGTCGCGCCCCAGGTTCTGCCGCTTATTGCTGTTGACCAGATTGGCGGGGGTCAACGTCTCGAACCCGACGAACAGACTGCGGAGCCCGGCCTCCGCTGCCCGCTCGATCAGATCGCCGCGCAGAATCGAGTCGACGGTCGCCGCACCCTGGAACAGCCGGTTGGCGCCGCGCATGCCGTCGAACAGCGCCCGGGCGAAGCGCCGATCGCCGAGCAGGTGATCGTCGAGGAAATACAGATGCCGCCCCGGCAGGCGCGAGATCTCGTCGAGGGCCGCGTCCACCCGCTGGGTGTAGAACGATCGCCCGCCGGAAAAGAACGCGTCCTTGTAGCAGAAGTCGCAGTGTTCCGGGCAGCCGCGTGTCACCACAATCGAGTTCGGCACCAGGTATCGGCGTCGATCGATCAGGTCGCGCCGCACCGGGGGCAGGCGATCCAGGGTCCGCCCCGAACCGGAACGATAGACGGGCCTGGGATGACCGGCGCGAAAGTCGGCGAGGAACTGCGGAAACGTCTGTTCGGCAGGGCCGAGAAACAGCGCGTCGGCGTGCGCGGCGGCTTCGTCCGGCAGCGAGGTGACGTGGAGGCCTCCCATCGCGACGAAGGCGCCTCGAAGGCGGTAGTGGTCGGCAATGCGATAGGCGCGATAGGCGTTGGTGATGTAGGCCTGGATCAGCACCAGGTCGGGCTGGTCGTCGGAATCGAGCCGCTGCACATGCTCGTCGACCAGCACCGCTTCGTCGTCGGGATCGAGGAACGCCGCCAGGGTGGCAAGGCCGAGCGGCGGAAACAGCGAGTACTTGATGGGCCGCCAGTAGGGACTGGTGGCTTCGGTGAGCGCCGGAAGAATCAGTTTTACTCTAAGACGTCGCATACTTTGCAATGTAAAGTATAGCGGTCTGGAGACGCCGTCAATGCCCAACCGCAAACGCCTGTTCGATCTCGCCGGCGCCGCTGCCGGCCTGGTCGCGTTTGCGCCAGTCCTGCTGGCGGTCGCGGCAGCCATCCTCCTGGAGGACGGCCGGCCGGTGCTGTTCCGCCAGGATCGCGTGGGCCGGTCGCGCCGGCGCTTCACGATCTTGAAGTTCCGCTCGATGCGGAGCGGCCGCGTCACGCAGGTGGGCGCGATCCTGCGCGCCACCGGACTCGACGAGCTGCCCCAGTTCGTCAATATCCTGCGCGGAGAGATGAGCGCGGTCGGACCACGGCCCCTGTCAGAATCCGACGTCGGACGACTGGGCTGGGCGACCGCGCGTTACGACTTCCGATGGTCGGTGCTACCGGGCCTGACCGGCCTCGCGCAGGTCATCGGATCGCGGCCGGGCCGTCGCTCGCTCGGTCTCGACCGTTGTTACGTGATCACCCGGAGCCTGTGGCTGGACGTTCAACTGGTGCTCATTTCGTTTGCCGTCAACCTGCTGGGCAAGCACCGCGTCCGTCTGCTGCTGGTTCGCCGGCGTCAGGTCCGGCGCGGCCGGCGATTGCGCGACCGCTGGCCCAGAACGCCGACAGCGGTGGATTCAGCGGCCGACTTCACGGATGATCTGAGAGAGTCGGTCTGATCACGGTCTCTCGGACACACGGAGGATTCCATGGCTGGTCGTGGGCGCATCGCAGTGCGCAAGGGAACGGTTGACGGCATCAGGTTGCAGTACCTCATCGCGGGCCACGGTCCCGCGATTGTGCTCCTGCACGGCTACGCCGAGACGTCGCGCATGTGGCGGCCGCTGATGACGAAGCTGGCGGCGCGCTACACCGTCATCGCGCCGGATCTTCCGGGCATTGGCGGTTCCGACGTTCCCACCGACGGCCTGGACATGGCACGCGCCGGCGCCCGCGTTCACGCTCTCGTGAAGGGGCTCGGCATTCAGACCGCCGTCGTGGTCGGCCACGACATCGGCTTGATGGTCGCGTATGCCTATGCCGCGCAGTTTCCGGAGGAGACCGAGAAGCTGGTACTGATGGACGCGTTCCTGCCTGGCGTCGCCGGATGGGAGGACATCTACAACAATCCGGCGATCTGGCATTTCCGGTTCAACGGGCCGACGCCTGAGGCGCTGGTCAAGGGACGCGAACGCACCTACTTCGAACACTTCTGGAACGATTTCGCCGCCGACAAAACCAAGTCCATTCCCGAGGCCGCTCGCAAGGCGTACACGATCGCGTACGCGAGGCCCGGACGGATGCGTGCCGCGTGGGCCTACTTCGTCTCGTTTCCGCAGGCGGCGCGGGATTTTTCGATCTTTGCCCGAGCCAAATTGACGATGCCGGTGCTCGCGATCGGTGGAGCGAAGGCGAACGGTGAAGCGCTCGGCCGGCAGGTGAAGCTGGTCGCGACCGACGCCACTGCGTTGGTGCTGCCGGATACCGGCCACTGGGTGATGGAAGAGCGGCCCGCGGAGACGATGGATGCGCTGACGCGCTTTCTTGCTACCGACGCGTCGCGGTCGTCGAGACCGCGTCCTCGTGAGCGACGCGTCAGCGGTTCAAGAGGGGGCGTTTAGAAATCGGTCCTTGTACTGCTGACGAAGCTCTGACTTCAGCAGTTTCCCGGTCGAGGTGTGTGGCAGTTGGTCCACGAACACGAAATCGTCAGGCAGCTGCCACTTCGCAAACGTCAGCGACAGGAACGCGCGTAGTTCCTCCGCGGAGACGGCGGCACCTTCGCGCACGACCACGAGGGCGAGCGGACGTTCCTGCCATTTAGGATCCGGTACCGCGATGACCGCTGCTTCCGCGACCGCCGGATGAGCGACCAGGGCGTTTTCGACATCGACCGAACTAATCCATTCACCGCCCGACTTGATCAGGTCCTTGATGCGATCGGTAATCTTGAGGCAGCCTTCGGCATCGATCGTCGCCACGTCGCCGGTGCGGTACCAACCGTCGGCTGACCACCGGGCGGCTTCCTCTGGCTGCTTGTAGAAACTGGTGGCGACCCACGGTCCCCGTACCTCGAGTTCGCCTGGGGTCACACCATCCCACGGCACCTCGCCGCGATCGCCGACGGCGCGAATTTCGATGAACGGCGCCGGTGACCCCTGCTTCGCGCGATGTCCGTACTTCTCCTCGTCGGACCAGGACGCCATGTGCGGCTTCAGGGTGCAGATCGTCGCGATCGGAGCCGTCTCGGTCATGCCCCACGGTTGAATCACCCGCGCGCCGAAGGTGTCGAAACGGCGAAACAGCGTTTCCGGCGCGGCCGAACCGGCCACGATGATCCGCAGGCCTGGTTCGAGCGACCACCGCCCGGGGTGTTTTTCGAGCTCGTCGATGACGCCGAGCCAAATCGTCGGAACCCCGCCGGTCAAGGTGACCCGATGAGTCGAGAGCAGGTCGAGCAGGCACGTTGGCTGCAGGTTGGGTCCGGGAAGGACGAGAGCGCTGCCGTTCATCACCGACGCGAACGGCAGGCCCCACGCGTTGGCGTGGAACATCGACATCGCCGGCAGCACCGTATCGTGCCGTCCAATCGAGAAGTTGTCGGGCAGCGATATCGCCAGCGAGTGCAGCGCAATGGTTCGATGCGTATAGACCACGCCTTTGGGTCTGCCGGTCGTCCCAGACGTGTAGCACATCGCCGCCGCGTCGGTTTCGTTGATGTCCGCGTACGTAGGCTGACCGCCCCCGTCCTCCAGGAACTGCTCGTAGTCGTCGCCTGACACTCCCGGCGTGCCGCCAAACCGCGTCACAATCACCCGCTCGAGATTGACCCTGTCGCGAATCCGATCGAACAGCGGCAGCAGGACGTCGTCCACGATCAGGAACCGGTCCTCAGCGTGATTGACGATGTAGGTCAGTTCGTCGGGATGGAGCCGGAGGTTGAGCGTATGCAGCACACCGCCGATGGCCGGGATCGCGAGATAGGCCTCGAGGTGCATGTAGTGGTTCCACATCAACGTGGCGACCCGATCGCCCGGTCGCATACCCGCTGCCTGGAGCGCCGCCGCGAGCGCACGCGCCCGCCGGTACAGGTCGGCGTAAGTAGAGCGATGTGCCGAATTGTCCGGTCGAAGCGAAACGACCTCGGTGCGCGGGAACAAGGTGCCGGCGCGTTCGAGCAGCGAGGTCAGCGTCAGTTGGGAATGCATGCGGGCGGCCCGATTCTACTGAAATAGCCACGTTCCGGCGGTCAAATCGTCGTCCGCGTCGGGCGTGACGCCGAATGCGCACGAGGTGCCGGGCCGACGACAGGCTGTACATTGGTGATCACGGTGCTGTTCCGACGATTGGAATGACTCGATGACGATCGAATCCAGCGATCACTTTGATGGACAGCGGTTCTTCAACCCCACAGGTGCCGCGGCACAGCCGCTCTCCGCCGTGCCGCAGATGCTCGCCGAACCACGCCGGCCCTGGCCGGCCCGCATCGAGACGCCGTTGCGGCAACCCTTGCCGCTATCCGGAGCTGCGGCAGTAGTGACGTTCATCGGCCACTCGACCTTTCTGATCCAGACCTCCGAAGGGAACATCCTGACCGATCCGATGTACTCGGAGCGCGCCAGCCCATTGAGCTTCGTCGGGCCCAGACGCGTGCGGCCACCGGCGGTGCCGTTCGACGAGCTGCCGCGCATTTCAACGGTCCTGCTCAGTCACAACCACTACGATCACTGCGACCGCTGGACGCTCGGAGAACTGGCGAAGCGATTCGATCCGCTGGTGATCACGCCGTTGAAGAACGAGCCGTTGCTCCGCTCGTTCGGTGTCAGGAAGGTCGAAGAGCTCGATTGGTGGCAGACCAGCAGAGCGGCGGCGTTCCCAATCGCGCTGACGCCGGCGCACCATTTCTCGGCACGCACGCCGTTCGATCGAAATCGCGCGTTGTGGGGAGGGTTCGTGTTCGAGGTCGGAGGCCGGCGCCTCTTTTTCGCGGGGGACAGTGCCTACGCGCCGTTCTTTTCAGAGATTCCACAGCGCCTTGGAGCGATCGATCTGGCCCTGCTGCCGATTGGCGCCTACGAGCCGCGCTGGTTCATGCAGGCGGTGCACATGAACCCTGGCGAAGCGGTACGGGTTCACCTCGATGTCGCGGCCTCAGCGAGCATCGGCATGCATTTCGGGACGTTCCAGCTGACTGCTGAGGGAATCGACGAGCCGCTGCTCGCGCTCGAGGACGCGTGCCGCGCGAGCCAGGTCCCGCCCTCGAGGTTTCGGACGCTCGACTTCGGCGAGTCGATGCGGCTCGAATCCCACTCGGCAACCTGAAGGCCACGACGACCACGACCTTTGAACGCAGAGGACGCGGAGCTCGCTGAGAATTCCATACGAAACAAGAACCTCGGCGATCTCAGCGGTCTCTGCGTTGATCGTGGCCGATCGCTGTTCAGTCGCTTCGTGTCACTACGGAGTGGTGCCGGCAAACGCGTCGCACGACACGGCGGGGTTCCAGTTGGTAAAGGTGCCGTTGGGGTTGTCCTTCCACGCCCAGACGTGCAGCGTGTAGAACGCATCGAGCCCGAATCGGTTCGGGGCGTCGAACAGGTGAAACAGCTGACCCATGAGCTCGGGCGCACTGGTGTGCGTGAGGTTCCAGGTCGCCGCGTCCACGAGATAGTCGGCGCCCGTGATTCGCAGACGGCCGTTCGGCAGCGGCTCGTACAGAATGATCTCGGGGCGGTTGACGTCGATCTCGCCGTCGGCGACCAGCGGCCCGTTCACGAAGTGCATACCCATCGCGCCGAGGTCGGATCCGCTGACGCAGCCGAATGCGAGCCCGTAGCCTTCTGCCTCAGCAGCCCTGACGTCCTGAAAGCGTGCGGTCGCCTGCCGCACTGCGGTCACGAGCGCGCTCACCTGACTCTTCTGAGCCGCGCTCATCTCGTGTTGAGCCGGCGCTGCGCCGTGCGTGTGGTCGTCTTGCGCGAGCGCCACCGACGGCAACGCGCTCGTCAGAACCAGCACGCCGATCGAATACCGAACCTGCTTTGCGAATCGTGCCACTCTCATCTCAGAAACCTCCACAAAAGGAAACACCGGAGCCGCGGCGAGCTGCGCGGCCCAACATCACCATAGGCAGGCGTGGCGGAATGCTTTCAGTGTTCGATTGCGGCGTGACCTGAGGACTGCGGCTGAGCAAACGCCGCGCGCATCGCCTCGAGCGCGCTGGTCATCGATTCGCGCGCCGTGCCTCTGATGATGGGACCCGCGACCATTCGGACCAGGGCTGGCACATCCCGACTGAGGCTGACCGATTCACATTCCGCGATCACACCCGTCGAGGTCTGGGCAAAGCGCCAGTAGGCATTCCACCGCCACAGAAATCCATGGTCGTCGCCTTCCGCGGCTTCCTTTTGTTGCGGCGTCCCGTAGTCTTCGATTTCCCTGATGCTGGTCGCGATACTCGTGCTGGTTGCACGGCCGCCTCCGAGACGCTCGAACGTCACGTGATGCTCGGTCGCGTAGACGATGGTGATGACCTTGCGGCGCTGGAGGATGAGCGCCACCCGATTCCATCCCGGACCCTGTTCGAGCAGTCGTGACGAGAGGACCTCGTTCGGTGGGGCGGGCGGCGCTTCGTGTTCGAGTCGGCTCACGATCCGATCCACGGTCGCACCGGCGATGAAGACGTCGCCGCGCCAGTCGTGAATCAGCGCGTCCGGAATGTTGATGTCTTTTCCCTGCGCATCGCGGGTCGGGACCGACGTCGTGACGAGCTCGCCCGACATCACGCGCCGGCGGTCGGCGGCACGTTCCGGTGCATCGATGCCCAGAAACGCTTCGCTCCTGGTCTCCCTGGCGGTTCGTTCCTCGACGATCGAGATGTAGCGGGCCCACCCGGCGAGTGCTGGCGACGCGGGCGTGGCGGCCGCCAGGCCGACGACCGGCGCCAGGACCAGTCCGGCGGCCAGTCTATACGTGCGAAGTCTTGAATACATAGGCATCTCCGGCGGACGACCCGCCTCACCCTGAAATGCGCAGGCGTCGCGCGAAACGGCTCGCTGAGCCATTTCAGCGAGATTTCCCGCATCCCGTGATGAGGAGAGCAGATGTAATGGAAAGCAATGACGCCGGGACGACCCGGCAGTTCAACGAAGCCACACGGACAATCACCGGTCTTCTGGCGCCGCTCGAGAAACGCACGCTGATGTGGCTGGCGGAGCGCCTGCCTCGCCGCGTGAATTCGGATCACTTGACGCTCCTCGCCCTCGCGGCCATGGCCGGCGCGGGCATCTCGTTCGGTCTCGCCACCCGCACGCCGCTGGCGCTGTTTGCCGTCGCCGCGTTCCTGGCGATCAACTGGTTCGGCGACAGCCTCGACGGCACCGTGGCGCGCGTCCGCCAGCAGCAGCGGCCGCGTTACGGCTTCTACGTCGATCACGTCGTCGATCTGATCGGCACGGCGTTTCTCTTCGGTGGCATGGCGGCATCCGGACTGATGTCACCGCTGGTCGCAGCCGGGCTTCTCGTTGCCTACGTCCTGCTGGCGGCCGAAACATTCCTTGCGGCACATTCGCTCGGTGAATTCACGCTGAGCTACTTCAAAGTGGGGCCAACCGAGCTTCGTATTCTGCTCGCCATCGGTGCCGTGACGCTGGTGTGGCACCCGCATGCTGAAATCGCCGGAAGAACCTTCTGGCTGCTCGATGTCGGAGGCGTTATTGGGATGGCCGGAATGATCGGCACGTTCCTGTTTGCCGCGGCAACGCATACGCGCACGCTGTATATGGCGGAGCCGATGCCCTCGCCGCAGGCCGAAGAGCACTCCCCGAACACAACGGCGCCGTCCTCGGTTCCGCTCCGGGCTGCGTAGTGACCTCGTGGCAACGGTTCGTCCGATTCAACCTCGTCAGCGGCCTCGGCATCATCGTCCAACTGGCCGTGCTTGGAGTTCTCACGCGCACCGGCCTTGTGGGCTATCTCGTCGCCACCGCGATTGCGGTGGCGACCGCCGTGGTGCACAACTTCCTCTGGCATCGCCGCTGGACGTGGAGTGACCGCCGTGGCCGGGGCGCGCTTTCGGCATTCAGCGCGTTTGCTGCAGTCAACGGCCTCATCTCGCTCGCGACGAACCTTGTCGTGATGATGGCGTTGGTGGCGGGCGCTGGATTCCCTCCGATTCCGTCCAATCTGATGGCGGTGGCGGTCGCCGGGCTGGTCAACTTCTGGGCCGGAGATCGACTGGTGTTCCGACCCTGCCATCCACTCCAATCCCGTCAATAGGTTCCGGGCGATTGGGCATTACCCAAAGTCGATTTGCACCGTGCGATCCGCACTGTAATTTTCAGCAGACGATACGGCTGAGGATGTCGCGATGCAGGTAGACTTTGAAGACCGAGATGGGCAGCGACAGCGGCATGCGCGCCGCGCGAAACGAGCGGTGGAACCTCACCGCCGACGCCTTTGATCAATTACTGAACGCCCTGGATCCGGATCGCGAGCGTGCCGCTGCCGCCTACGAACAGCTGCGTCATCGCATCATCGGATTGGTGCGCTGGTGGGGCGCGCCCGCGCCGGAACAGCTGGCCGACGCCACGCTCGACCGCGTCGCCCGAAAACTGACCGACGGCACCCGGATTCCAGCTGGATCGCTCGGCGCCTACGTGCGCGGGGTGGCGCGGCTTGTGTTCTACGAGTCGAGTCGCGAGCGTCTGTCGCCGCTGACGGGCCAGGAAGCCGCTCCCGTCACGACGGCCGAGATCAGCGGGGCGGGCGAGTGCCTCGATCGCTGCCTGGCGAAGTGGGATCCAGCCGAACGCGACCTTCTGCTGCGCTACTACGGCGCAGGAAAAGCATCAGATGTCCGTAAGAGGATGGCCGACGAACTCGGCATCTCGATGACAGCCCTCCGGATCCGCACCCATCGGCTGCGCATCCGGGTCGAGCGCTGCGTCGGTCAGTGTCTGGAATGACAATTCTGAAACGTTCCGGGCGTCTGAAACATCCCTCTCCGGAGGATCATGGCTTGACCGCGGCGGACCTGCGAGCATACCTGTTAGGGCAGTCGACGGAAGCCGCTGCTGAGCGTGTCGAGGTGCGGGCTCTCGACGACGAGGAGTTTTTCGTCACGTTGCGGAGCTTCGAAGACGACCTGTTCGACGAGTATGCCCGCGGCAGGATGGCTGAGGTTGACCGCAAGCCGTTTCTTGCCCGGTATGGCAACGAGCGACACCGCCTGGCAATTGCCGGCGCACTATCCAGGCGGGTCGTGTCACCGTCGAGCGCGTGGAGGTACTGGGCGCTTGCTGCCGCCGCGGTTCTGGTGGGCGCTGTCGGTGCAACGCTGGCGATCCGATCGAAATCAACGCCGGAAACCCCTTCCGCGATCGTCGCGGTGTCTGTTCCCACCACGGCTCAGGCGTCCCCGCCGGTGGCGCTGCTGCTGACTCTGGGAACATCACGCTCCGCCGGCGCAGTTCCCGAAGTTCGGCTCCCTTCGTCCACGTCGCTGCTGCAGCTGCGGGTGCGCATCGACCCGGCCGACTCGTTCGACAGTTACGCGATGGAATTGCGATCAGACCAGGACGTCGTCGTATGGCGCGCTGACGCGCTCAAGGCCACACTCGACGGAGGCGATCGACTGGTCGTCGGCGAGATTCCGGCACGAGCTCTGAGCGCCACGTCCTACGAACTCACCGTGACGGGATCGTCGGCGGCGAACCGACCAGAGGTGCTCGGCTTTGCCGCGATGAGCGTCCGGCGGTGATCGCCCCGCTGCTTGCACTCGCGCTGGCCGCCGCGCCGACACCGCGCGCGCTGGTGCCGAATGTACCGATCAGGGGCACCCTGATCGGCCAGGAATCAGCCTTCTTCTCCATTGACGTCCCTGCCGATGCCGCCGCGCGAATCCTCGTCCGCCAGCACGGCCTGGATGTGGTGCTGACGCTCCGTCGGGACGGCGCCGACCTGATCCACGGGTTCGATCTGCACGCGGGGGTCGCTGGCGAGGAACGTGCCTTCGCCGGCATTTCACCCATGCCGGCGCGCTGGAACGTGAAGGTCTCCGCGGCGCTGCCGAACCCCTCGATCGGAAGCTTCGAGATCGTCCTCGATCTCGCGCCAGCCGACGAGGAAGCGCGCGCAAAGGCTGAAGCGTACAGCCGATTCCAGCTCGCATCTGACGAGGCATGGATCGGCAACGCCGAGGCCTTTACCCGCGCCCAGGCTGATTACCTCGCGGCCGCCGACGCCGCGACGGCCGCGGGCGAGCCGGGACTGGCCGCCGAAGCCATCTTCCAGCGCGGACGCGTGCAGGACAATCTTGGCGACGTGCCCAGCGCGATCGAATCGCAGCACCGCGCGCTGGTCATGTTCCGCGCGGTCGGCGATCGCGAGCGCGAAGCCCGCGTCCTCGACCGACTCGGCAACCTGTCGCGCAAGATGGGCGAGGTCGGCGACGCCGAGCGTTTCTTCGGCGAAGCGTTACCGCTGGCGCGGGAAGTTGACGATCCGGTGACGACCGCCGACATCCTCAATAATTCGGGCCTGCTCCTGTCGAGTGTCGGCCGCCTCGAGGAAGCGATTCAGCAGATGCAGGCGGCGATTCCGCTTGCCCACGAGGTCGACTCGGCCAACGTCGAGGGTGCACTGACGCTGAATATCGGCGACGCCTACTTTCAGCTCGGCATGAACGATCAGGCGATCGAGGCTTACCAGCGTTCGTTCGAAATCGTCAGCCGCATGGATTTGCCGAGGCGCAGCGCCAAGCCGCAGGCGGCGCTGGCGGAAGCATACTTCGTGAACGGCAATCGCGCCGCGGCCGATCAGGCGATCGCTCGATCGCTGGCGCTGTACGAGAAGTCCGGCGACCGCGCCGGCATGGCCGAAGCGCAGGCGCTGCACGGGAGGCTGCTCTACGCCAGCGGCGAGACCGATCGCGCGATCGCACTGTTCGCACAGGCGCTGCCCGTCCTGCATGAGGTGCGTAATCGGCTCGCCGAGGCCGGAATTCTCACCGAGTGGGCGGCGGTCGAACTCGAGCGCGATCGCGTTGATGCCGCACTGACCAAGGTTGATGAAGCGGTCCGGCTCAGCCGGCAGATCGGCAGTCCGGCGGCAGAACAACAAGCACTCTACGTCCGCGCGCGCGCCCTGCAGAAGCAGAACCGGCTCGACGAAGCGCTGGCGTCGATCGCCGCGGTCACCACCAGTGTGGAGACGGCACGTAACGCCATTCAACGCAGCGAGCTGCGCACGTCGTACGTGGCCACGGTACGCGGGTATTTCGACCTCCAGATTGATTTGCTTCAGCAGCAGGGCGAATCCGCTGCAGCGTTCGAAACCAGCGAGCGCGCCCGGGCCCGCACTCTGCTCGACGGCCTCGCCGAGTCCGCGGCCAAGATTCGTAAAGGCGTCGATCCCGAGTTGCTGGCCCGGCAGCGCACCGTGCAGGCCCAACTGAACGCCAAGGAGAACTACCGCGTCCAGGTCGCGCTTCGCGACGGTGAGACCAGTCCACGTGCCACGGCCCTCGGACGGGACATCGAGCGGCTGCTCGATGAGTTCAACGGGATTCGCGCGAAGATCCGCAGCACGAGCCCCGCTTACGCGCAGCTCCAGACCCCCGAGCCGACCACGCTGGCGCGTGTTCAGAGCACGCTGCTCGACGCCGGCAGCGTGCTGGTCGAATATCACCTGGGGACGCCGCGGAGCTATGCGTGGGTGGTGGATCGGACCTCGATTACGGTCCATCAGCTTCCGGACGGCGACAAGATCGACGACCTTGCGCGCACCTATCACACCCTGCTGAGCGCGGATCTCGCACCGCTCTCGGCCGCCGAACGGAGCAGGCGCAGGGCACGGGTGGACGCGCTGGGCCAGCGGCTGGCAACGCTCGTCTGGAAACCGATCGAGTCGCGCGTCGCCGCCCGCCGCGTGCTGATCGTCGGGGACGGCGTGCTGCAGTATGTCCCGTTCGCCGCTCTGCCGCGCACGACCGGCGAACCGCTGATCGTGCACAACGAGGTGGTGTACCTGCCGTCGGCATCGGTGCTCGAATCGATCCGTCAGCACAGCCGCCCGATCGAGAGCAACCCCACCGTCGCGGTGTTCGCAGACCCGGTGTTTTCGAAAAACGATCCGCGGCTGACGGCGCAACGGGAAACGGCGGCGCCGGCACAGACTCGAGCCGCCGACGGACAGCTCTATGGCCGGCTGCGGTTTTCGCGCGCGGAAGCGGAAGCGATCGACGCGGTGGCGCCGCACGCGTTCGCGGCGCTCGACTTCGTGGCCGCCAAGCAGACCCTGATGACCCGCGATCTGCGCAAGTATCAGATCCTCCACTTCGCGACGCACGGTTCGCTGAACGCCGAGCGCCCGGAATTGTCCGGTCTCGTGCTCTCGCTCTACGACGCGAACGGCAAACCGACCGACGGCTTCCTTCGCCTCCACGAGATCTACAACCTGGATCTGGATGCCCAGCTCGTGGTGCTCAGCGCCTGCCGCACCGCCCTCGGACGCGAGGTCTACGGCGAGGGACTGATCGGGCTGACCCGCGGCTTCATGTATGCCGGCGCGCCCCGTGTCGTCTCGAGCGTCTGGAACGTTGACGACCGGGCCAGCGCGCAGTTGATGGCGCGTTTCTACGAAGCGATGTTCGTCAAGCGACTCCCGCCTGCCAGCGCACTCCGCGACGCGCAACTTTCGCTGCTGCATCAGTCACGCTGGGCCGATCCCCACTACTGGGCCGCATTCGGCCTGCAGGGCGAGTGGAGATAGGTCGATGTAGCGCGACCCTTTCAGGGTCGCGTGAGCAGCGGGCCTGAAAGGCCCGCGCTACGTCGTTCGGAGAAGCGCTAGCCTAGCCGGACCCGCAAGCTGAAACGTTTCGGCTCATCGCGACATCTCTACCGTTACCCGTATTCTCTCGAAGGAGCGGTATGTCCCGGTGCCTGCCTGCACGACTGGTACTCGTCCTGTTCGTTCTTACAATTCTGTCCACTCGCGCGCAGGCGCAGGCTCCGCCCGTGGATCCGTTCCTCGGCGTCTCGATTCTGACCACCGGCGCGTCGGCGCCTGGTCAGGCGGTCGTTGCGAACAACGCCCAGGACATCACTGTGTCGGGGCTTTTTCAGCCGGCGCTGTCGGTGAGCAGCCTTTCCGGTGGCTACGACGCGAGCGTGCTCGACCCGATCACGAACTTCTCGGCGGCGCCGTTCTCGTTCACGACGACGGCCGTGTTCAACGCGAACGGAACGGCGGGTACGCTCGGCCAGCCAGTGACTGGCCACCGCGTGGATCAGAACGGCAATACCGTCGCCGGCCTTGGTGGCCAGTTCACACTGACCGCGGCCGGTGGCTTTACCTTCACTCCCGGCACTGATTTCGCCGACGTCAACGTCGGCGACACCGTTCGGGTCGCCGTGGACTACACGCTGCACGGTGTCAACTCCACCGCCAACACGACGCGAAATTTCGACGGCGTGTTGTATGTCGATCTCACCAAACAACCAGGCGGCACGTTCACGCAATCGCCGGCGGCGGATTTCGCGGACTACGGGTCGAGCGTCAGGCCGTCAACCGACGGTACCGTGTTCCCCGACCTCAAGGGCTTCGTCAGCAGCCTGCTCCGTTTCAGCTTCGCCGGCAATGCGGGAAGCCCGCTCACGCTCACCAACACCGGCAACCTGACGACCCTCGGTCTCATCCAGGCCTACGGCATCTCGGCGACGACCATCGGTGTCCGCGGGTCGGACGGGCGTGACGCCAGCATCACGCATTCCTCGACTGACGGCGAACCGGGCGGTCAGGGCGGCACGATTACCCTCGTTAATCACGGCAACATCACGACCTGCTGCCTGGGCTCGATCGGTTCGGTCGGCATCTTCGCGTGGAGCGAAGGCGGCGACGGTGGACAGGGCGGCGACAGCGGTTATACGAGAAATGCAAAGGCCGGCGGGCCCGCTGGAACCGGCGGCACGGTGACCGTGAACGGCGACGGCACCATCCAGACCTTCGGCGTCAATGCGAGCGGTATTCTCGCGCTGAGTCAGGGCGGCAACGGCGGCGGCGGCGGCGACGGCAGTACATTCAACGGCGCCGAAAACGGCGCCAACGGCGGCCGCGGCGGCATCGTCGTCGTCGACGGCAGCTTCAACATTACGACGCATGGAGACAAGGCGTACGGCATCTGGGGCAAGAGCTTCGGCGGTGCCGCGGGCAGCGGCGGCGACGGCGGCTGGACCGGCACGTCCGCGGGCGGCGGCGGTCAGGGCACTGAGGGCGGCAGCGTCACCATCACCAGCGGCGGATCGATCAGGACCTCCGGCGTCCAGGCCTACGGCATCTTCGGCCAGAGCATCGGCGGCGTCGGCGGCGACGGCGGCAACGGCACCAGCATCTTCTACGCATCGGGCGGCAGCGGTGACAAGGCGGGCAGCGGCGGCACCGTCATGGTCACCAACAACGGCTCGATTACGACGACGGGCGAACGAGCCTACGGCATCTTCGCGGAAAGCGTCGGCGGCGGCGGAGGCCAGGGCGGTTCCGGCGGCGCGCTGGTCGGTCTGGGCGGCAGCGGCGCGGGCGGGGGCAACGCGGGCGCGGTGGAGGTCGTCAACAACGGCTCGATTTCCGCGACCGGCGTCGCAGCGCGCGGTATCTACGCGCAGAGCGTCGGCGGCGGCGGTGGCGACGGCGGCAGCGGCAGCGGTTTCGTCGGCGTCGGCGGTTCGGGCAGTTCGACGAGCGACGGCGACACCGTCAAGGTCGCCAACAACGGAACGATCACGTCCGCGTCGAGCGCGATTTTCGCGCAGAGCATCGGCGGCGGCGGTGGTGACGGCGGCTCGAGCGTCGGGCTGATCTCGGTCGGTGGCGACGGCGGCGCTGGCGGCAACGCCGGCGTCGTGACGATTTCCAGCCACGGCAATCTCACGACCAGCGAGGCCAGCGCGACCGCCGTGTTTGCACAGAGTGTCGGCGGCGGCGGCGGCAACGGCGGCAATGGCATCGCGGGCGGCGTGTTCTTCGCGGCCGCGATTGGCGGCAAAGGCGGCGTCGGCGGCGTCGGGTCCGACGTGACAATCGGCGTCAACGTCGACACGAATGCCGTCGATCCTGTGACGGGGACGATCCGCACCGGCGGGGCCGATTCAAACGGCATCCAGGCGCAAAGCATCGGCGGTGGCGGCGGTAACGGCGGGTTCGCCATCGCTGCCTCCGCCGGCATCGGCGCGAGCGCGTCGCTCGGCCTCGGCGGTCAGGGTGGCAAAGGTAATCACGCCGCGGACGCGGCAGTCTACTTCGGTGACGCGAACAGCCGCATCAGCACCAACGGCGACAATTCGAACGGCATCCTCGCGCAGAGCATCGGCGGCGGCGGCGGTAACGGCGGGATGAGCATTGCGATCGCCGCCGGCACGCAGGCGGCCGCCGGAATCGCGTTCGGCGGCGACGGTGGTACCGGTGGTGATGCCGGCACGGTGACGGTCGGCAGTGCGACGAATCCGCTGCTCGGCCTGATCACCACAGGCGGCGAGCATTCCTACGGCGTGCTCGCGCAAAGCGTCGGCGGCGGCGGCGGCAACGGAGGTTTGGCGGTTGCCGGCGCAATGGCGTCCCAAGCGACAGCCTCGTTCGCGTTCGGCGGCACCGGTGCGAACGCTGGTGCAAGCAGTACCGTCAAGCTGTTCAGCGACGCGGCGATCGAGACGATCAAGGATAATTCCCACGGCCTCTTTGCGCAGAGCGTCGGCGGCGGTGGTGGATCCGGCGGCGCAGCGGTGGCGGGCGGCATCAGCGGCAAGGAGTCGTTCGACTTTGCCTTCGGCGGATCCGGCGGCGCAGGCGGCGCGTCCGGCGACGTCACGTTGACCAGCGGCGGCGCTCGGCATCATCACGGTCGGCGACAAATCCTACGGCGAGCTTGCGCAGAGCATCGGCGGTGGCGGCGGCGACGGCGGCTTCTCCGTCGCGGCAAGCATCAGCGGCGACAAAGGCGTCAACCTCGGCATCGGCGGCAACGGCGGCGCCGCCAGCAACAGCGGCACCGTCATCCTGACCAACGCGGCGCCGATTCTCACCATCGGCGACGACTCGCACGCGATCTTCGCGCAGAGCACCGGCGGTGGCGGCGGGTCCGGCGGCTTCTCGGTCGCCGGCAGCATTTCCAAGTCGGGTGCCGTTCGATGCGGCGATCGGCGGCCAGGGCGCCGGCGGCGGCAATTCGGCCGGAGTGACCGTCATCAACAACGCGACCAGCGTTCAGACGTTCGGTGATCGCGCTTACGGCATCCTCGCGCAGAGCATCGGCGGTGGCGGCGGTGACGGCGGCTTTGCCGTGGCCGGCGGCATCAGCCAGGCCCAGTCGGTGTCGCTCGGTATCGGCGGCAACGGCGCCGGCGGCGGCCACTCGGATCTCGTGATCGTCACCAACCACGCGGCCATCACCACTGCCGGGCAACTGTCGAACGGGATCTTTGCGCAGAGCGTCGGCGGCGGTGGCGGCTCCGGCGGCTTCAGCATCGCCGGTGCGATCTCGACCAGCAAGGACGCGCTCAGCGTTTCGATCGGCGGCAACGGCGGCGCCGGAAACTATGCCGGCGGCGTCACGGTCATCAACACCGGCGCCATCACGACCGGCGGCAACGGCGCTGGTCAAGGCTCGTACGGCATTCTTGCGCAGAGCATCGGCGGCGGCGGCGGCGCCGGCGGGTTCAGCGGCGCGTTCGACGCCACCATCAGCGGGCAGAAAAACGGCAAGTCGATGTCGGTCTCGGTCGGCGGCCAGGGCGGAACCGGCGAGGACAGCGCCGCCGTCAGCGTCACCAACAGCGGTTCGATTCTGACCAAGGCCGCTGATTCGGTCGGCATCTTCGCGCAAAGCATCGGCGGCGGCGGCGGCGATGGCGGCTTCAGCCTCAGCGCGGCGCTCTCCGGTTCGCAGCAGGGCTATGACGTCGGCGTGTCGATCGGCGGCTTTGGTGGTGTCGCCGGCGACGGCAAGACCGTTGACGTGATCAACAGTTCGCAGATCGAAACCCACGGCGATTTCTCGCAAGGCATCCAGGCGCAGAGCATCGGCGGCGGCGGCGGCAACGGCGGCTTCAGCGTCAATGCCGACGTCGCGACCGGAAAGGAAGCCAAGAGCGTCGGCGTCAGCGTCGGCGGTTCCGGCGGCGCGGCCGGCGATGCCGCCAAGGTAACGGTGACCAACAGCGCGTCGATCGCGACCAGCGGCAACGATGCGATGGGCATTCAGGCACAGAGCCTCGGCGGCGGCGGCGGCAACGGCGGATTCAGCATCAGCGGATCGCTGGCCGGCGCCGGAGGCAAGACGCTGGCGCTGACCGTCGGCGGACAGGGCGGCGGTGGTGGCATCGGCGGCGAAGTGGACGTCACCGGCACCGGCAACTACACGATCTCGACGCAAGGCGATCGTTCCATCGGCATCCAGGCGCAGAGCGTCGGCGGCGGCGGCGGCAACGGCGGCTTCAGCGGCGCCCTCGCGCTCGGCGTCGGCGGCAGCGATCCCAAGGCCTCGTCCACATCGATCGGGATCAGCGTCGGCGGCTCCGGCGGCACCGGCGACGTCGCCGGCATCGTCAACGTCGGATCGCTCGTGACCGCGCTGAAGGCCAACATCACCACCGCGGGTGCAGACGCGGTCGGCATCCAGGCAATCAGCCTCGGCGGCGGTGGTGGCAACGGCGGCTTCAGTCTCTCTGGCGCAATCAACGCCGTCCCGAGCGACAAGGCACCGAACGCGGATCTGACGTTCGCGGTCGGCGGCGGCGGTGGCCATGGCAACAACGGCGCGGCGGTGCTGGTCAACAGCGAAGGCAACATCTTCACCTCCGGCGACAGCGCTCACGGCATTCAAGCGGAAAGCATCGGCGGCGGCGGCGGCAACGGCGGCGACGCGCGAGCACTGGCGCTGCAACTCGGACCGAAACCCAAGACCGCGGGCGATAAGAAGGCCGCCAACAACAACAAGAAGCTGGCCGTTTCGATCGGCGGCAACGCCGGCGGCGCCAGCGACGGCAGCACCGTCACGGTCCTCCACACCGGCGACATCACCACGCTTGGCGGCGACGCACACGGGATTTTTGCGCAGAGCATCGGCGGCGGCGGCGGCACCGGCGGTGACGGCAACGAAGGTATTCCCGACCTGTTTGGTCTGCCCGTCGCCGACATCCTCTTGAAGAAGTTCGACCGCACCTCGGATTCACCGGCGAAGGACGTCAAGATCGTCGTCGGCGGCAGTGGTGGAAGCAGCGGCAACGCCAACGCGGTGGTCGTGACCAACAACGGCCGCATCACGACCTACGGTGACAACTCCTTCGGCGTGTTTGCCCAGAGCATCGGCGGTGGCGGCGGCGCAGGCGGTGCCGGCGACCTGGGCACCAAAGGCACCGTCGGAGTCGGCGGCGGCACCGGTTCGACCGGCAACGGCGGTACCGTGAACGTCAACCTCTCCGGCGCGATCAGCACGTTCGGCGAAGGCGCGCACGCGGTGTTCGCGCAGAGCATCGGCGGCGGCGGCGGCGCGGCGGGCGACGTCGAACGCGGACTCAAGAACTATCTGAACATCGGTGTCGGCCTCGCGTTCGGACAGGGCGGCGGCAACGGCGGAGATGGCGCGGCGGTCACGGTCACGAGCTCCGCGAATCTCTTCACGCTCGGAACCGGCGCCAACGGCATCTTTGCGCAGAGCATCGGCGGCGGCGGTGGCGTTGCCGGCACCACCGGCGACAACCTCCCGATCCTCAGTGTGCAGAACTTCGCCGGCAGCACCGGCGGCACCGGTTCGGGCAACATCGTGCATGTGACCCAGAGCGCCAACATCACGACCCTGGGTGACGCCGCCGACGGCATCTTCGCGCAGAGCGCAGGGGGACAGCAGACCGGCAAGGCGGTGACCGTCACCCTCAGCAACGGCAGCATCCTCGCTTACGGCGCCGAGTCGAACGGCATCTTCGCGCAAAGCACCGGCCTCGGTGGTCGCGACAACATCACGGTCAATATCGATGGCGCGAACAGCGTGGCGATGGGCGGCACCGGCACCGGCGCCGGCGTTCGTTTCGCCGACGGCGTGCAGAACGCGCTCAACAACCACGGCACGATCACGACCGTCAACGGTCTCGCCGGCACCGCGATTGTCGGCGGCACCGCGAACGAGACGGTGATGAACTATGGCACCGTCGTCGGCTCGATCGATCTCGGCGGCGGCGTCAACGTGCTCAATAACCAGAGCGGCGGCACCCTGACCAGCGGCGCGTCGTTGAAGGTTGGCGCGGCCGGCACGGTGATCAATGCCGGCATCATCTCGGTCGGTGGCGCCGGCAACGTCGCGACCACGACGGTTGTGGGCAACCTGACGCAGGCGAACACGCCGAAGTGGATTGTGGACCTCGGCGCCGGTGGAACCGCCGATCGCCTCGCCGTATCCGGCAACGCCCAGTTCGGCAGCAGCGTCACGACCCTCGACTTCAATGCCCTGACGCTGCCGACCGCGTCCTCGTACACGATCGCCACCGCCGCCGGCGGACTCTTGAACACCGGCTTCCAGTTCGGCACCTATGTTGGCGACATGCCGCTCGGCAAGACTTACGGCATCGCGACCACCGACACCGATGTGCAGCTCACGGTGAAAGACTCGACCGGGCTGTTCCGCTGGACCGGCGCCGCAGGCACCACATGGATCGACGCCTTCACCAACGGCAAATCGAACTGGACCACCGATCCGTCTGGCGCGCACAACGTCTACGGAACGCCCGGAGCGTTGACCGACGTGATGGTGGCCAAGGGCGCCGGCATCAGCCAGCTCGGCGCCGACTTCACCATCAACAGCCTCCGCTTCGATAACGCCGCCAATCCCGGCGCGCACTTCGACACCGTCATCGGCGGCGGCAACACGCTGACGCTGATGGCGCACGACGGCGTCGGCATCTCGGTCGATCCGGGCAGCGAAACCACCACGCTTGCGCTCAACCTCGTGCTCGGTGCGAACCAGAGCTGGATCAACAACAGCACCGGCCTGTTGAATATTGCCGGTGGCTCCGTCACCGGTTCCGGCCGCACGCTGACGGTCGACGGCGCCGGCGATACCCAAATCGGCGCCTCGATTCAGACCGGCGCAGGGTCGGTGATCAAGGACGGCAACGGTCTGCTGGTGCTGGCGGGGAACAACACCTACACCGGCGGCACCATTCTCAACGCCGGCACGATCCTCGGCAACACCATCAGCCTTCCGGGCAATATCGTCAACAACGCCACGGTGGCGTTCGAGGAGAACGGAAGCGCGAACTATACGGGCGTGATGTCCGGTGGCGGGACATTCATCAAGCAAGGCGTCGGTTCGCTCACGCTCGGCGGTGCGAACACCTACAGCGGCGGCACCATCGTCAGTGCCGGAACGTTGATCGGCACGACCAACACCCTACAGGGCGACATCCTCAATCTCGGAACGCTGATCTTCGATCAGTCGAACACCGGGATCTTCGCCGGTGGGCTGAGCGGAAACGGCACGCTGATCTTCCGCGGCGGCAACGTCAACATGACCGGGAACTCGAGCTTGTTCACCGGCGCGACGTTCGTCGGTGGCGGCCGCATGGCGGTCAACGGCTGGCTCGGCGGCAGTCACGTGACGCTGCAACAGGGCGGCACGCTCGGTGGCAACGGCATTGTTCCGGCCGCCACGTTCCAGGCCGGTTCGGCGCTGGCGCCTGGCAATTCGATCGGAAACCTGTTCGTCAACGGCGACGCGACGTTCGAAGCAGGCTCGAGCTATCAGGTCGAGACCCAGGCCTACGGTCCGTCGGACCTGGCGACGATTGCCGGACGGCTCTTTGCGTCCGGTGCCGTGGTGGACGCGCGTGCGACCGGCACCAAGCGGTACCAGCCGATCAATCGCTACGTGATTGCGACGACCGGCAGCGGAGTCGCCGGCACGTTCGCCGGCGTCACATCGGATGCCTCCTACCTGGTGCCGTCGCTGCAGTACCGAGGGCAACAACGCGTACCTGACCCTGCGCCGCAACGACGTGGACTTCCGCTCGGACGGCACCGTCGGAAATCAGACCTCTGTAGCGCTGGTCTTCAATCGCCTCGTCAACGTCGCGACCGGTGTGGTCGCTGACAGCGTCAACAACCTGTACGACTTGTCGAACGGTCAGGCGCTGAACGCGCTCAGCACGATGACCGGCGTGCAGTACCAGTACACGGCGATGAACGGCCTGACCAGCGCCCGTGCTTTCATGGGCGCGAATATGCGGCATCTCGAGATGACCGACGCCACCGACGATGCCAATCTCAATCCGACCACGGGGCACACGCTCAACTACCTCAGCTCCGGCGCGGCCGGCTCCACGTTGCTTGGTGCGACATCTCCGTCGGCGTCTACACGCGACGACCACGGCTTCTGGGTGTCTGGCCTCGGTGGCGCCGCTGTCTACAAAGGATTCAGCGTCGAGCATGGTGCGAATGCGCCGATGGTCGGGCTCGTGGTTGGCGTCGACACCACGGTCGGCGACAACGTGACGCTGGGCGTCAGCGGCGGCCAGGCGAATCCGGAGATCGACATGAACGGCACCAGCGATCAGACCAAGACGCGGATGCTGCAGTTTGGCGGCTACGGACGCGTGAAGAAGAATCGCTCGTACCTGAATGGCGCCGTGAATTTCGGCACGCAACGCAATCAGGTCTCGCGTTCGCTGACCGACGGTGTGCAGTCGTGGACCGCGAGCTCGACCTATCCCGGTCAGACGCTCACGTCGCAGCTCAATTACGGCTACGCGTTCGACTTCGGCAAAGGCCTGATGCTGGCGCCGCAGGTGGGAGCGCAGTACGGCCGGCTCGTGCTCGATGCCACCACCGAGCAGGGCGCCGGGTTCCTGAGTCTTCAGGTTCCGTCGCGCGTGGTCGATTCGACCCGTTCGCTGGTCGGCATCCGCCTCGCAAAGGCGTTCAGCAACACCGGCGCCGCCTTCACGATCGAGGGGCGGACCTCGTGGTCGCACGAGTTCAGCGAGATCGGCGACATCCACATGCAGTTCGCCGGCGACTTCGGCGGCGGGTTCAACCTCGCAGCCCCGCGGCAGCAGCACGATAGCGGGAACGCAGGTCTCACGGTTGCCGGAACGGTCGCCCGCAACCTGCGTCTGTTCGCCACCTTCGACAGCGAGATGAGCGGACCGCTCACCACGTGGGGCGGGAATCTCGGGATCGTCAAAAGCTGGTGAAAGCTTTCGGAGCCTTCGACCTACACGATCGGAGGCTCGTTTACCGTGAGCAACGTCATCGATCGCACCTCGTCAGTTCTGACATCCGAACTTCTTGAACGCTGCGGCGCGCGGGCGGCCGGCTACGACCGCGAGAACCGATTCTTTCAGGAAGACTTCGACGAACTGAAGGCCGCCGGTTACCTGTTGTCGTGCGTGCCGCGGGCGTTCGGCGGAGCGGGACTGAATCTGGCGGAGCTGTGCCGGGAGCAGGGGCGACTGGCGTACTGGGCGCCGGCCACGGCAGTCGCCGTCAACATGCACCTGTACTGGACCGGGCTCGCCGCTGATCTGAATCGCGGTGGCGACCACTCCCTGGACTGGCTGTTGAAAGAAGCGGCGGCCGGCGAAGTGTTCGCTGCCGGCCACGGCGAGCGCGGCAACGACCTGCCGGTGCTGGCGTCCTCGTCCACCGCGGAGCGCGTTGACGGCGGCTATCGCTTCACCGGCCACAAGATCTTCGGATCGCTGACGCCGGTGTGGACGCGCCTCGGCATCCATGCGATGGACCTCAGCGATCCGGTCAATCCGAAAGTCGTGCATGCGTTCATGCCGCGCGAGACCGACGGGTTCGAGATTGTCGAGACCTGGGACACGCTGGGGATGCGGGCCACCCGCAGCGACGACACGGTCCTGCGCGGTGCGTTCGTGCCCGATCGCTACGTCGTTCGCGTCGTGCCGGCGGGTTTTGGCGGCGCGGATCTGTTCGTCCTCGGCATCTTCGCGTGGGCCGAGCCGACGTTCGGGCACATCTACGCCGCGATCGCGCAGCGCGCGCGGGACCTCGCGGTGGCCGGCGTGTGCGAGAAGACGTCGGTCGCGATGGGTGGCCGTTCGATGGCGTGGAACCCGATGGTGCAGCACGCGGTCGCGGAGATGGACATGGAACTCGACGCCATCAACGCGCAGATCGGCAACATCGCCGATGCCTGGTCGAAGGGCGCCGATTACGGCGGCGGTTGGCCGGCCAAACTGGTGTCCGCGAAGTATCGCGCGGTGGAAGGCGCCAAACGCGTCGTCGATCTCGCGATGGACGTGTCGGGCGGTACCGGCATGTTCAAGAAGAGCGCGCTCGAACGCCTGTACCGCGACGTGCGGTGTGGCGGCTTTCATCCTGCGAACGGCGCCCTCGCGCACGAGATTGTCGGGAAGACGGCGCTTGGTCTCCTGGGAGAATCGGCCCGCTGGTAATGACGATGATGCAAGTCAACACCTTGGAAGAGAGTCAGATCAGACTGCCGAACGGGCGGCACGTGCGCCTGCGGGAGCTGAGGCCTGGGGAATACGGCCCAGTCCGCGAGTTGTGCGCGCGCCTCAGCCTGCGCACGCGCTATCAGCGTTTTCTGTCGCCGATGCCGGTCGTGCCGGATTCGCTGGTCCGGGTGCTGGCTGATTCAGAGGGCCCACGTCAGTTGGCGGTGGTCGCGCAGCTCGGCACGGCGGACGAGAGCGACGTCATCGCCCTGGGCAACCTTTGCGTCGCCGACGATGACCGCGCCGAACTGGGATTGGTGGTGGCCGACGCCTGGCAGCGCCAGGGTCTCGGGCTGGCGCTGGCCGCGACGCTGGTGCGCGCGGCAGAGGGCCGGGGCCACCGTCGATTCGTCGTCCACGGCCTGACCAGCAATCCCGCGCTGCGACCGTTGCTGCGGCACCTGGCCGAGGTCGTCTCCACCAGGACGAGCTACGGCGTGTCCGAAATCACGTTCGTCAGCCGCCACGGGGCAGCGGAGTCCTCGGTGGCCCGTCTGCTGCTGAAGAGGGTCGGCAACGATCCGCAGGAGCAGGCCTACGAGCGTATTCTCGCCTCGCAGGGAGCGCGAAGCCGGGTCCGCAGTTAATCCAGCGCTCAATCCAGCACCGCTACCGCTCCCTTACGACAACGATCAACTACCGGTCCCTTACGACAACGATCAACGCAGAGACCGCGGAGTTCGCAGAGAAGCTTGTGCTCCGGGTTCTGCGTTGACCGTCGTGTGGCACCGCTGTCAGATGTGCTTATTCTCCTGCCGGTGGTCGATCGGCTAGAGTGTTCGTCCTGATGTCGCAAGGCCGCGACCAGACTTCAGAAAGAAGGTCGGCAATGGCGGGCGAGATGACAGCTGGCGTACACAAGGCGGCGACCTGGTCGGTCGTGGTGAGCGTGCTGATGATCGGCGCGGGCGTTCTGGCGATCGGCCTCCCGCTGGTCGCGGGTGTCGCCGTCGCCACGGTCCTCGGTTGGATGCTGGTGCTGGGCGGAATCCTGCACGTGGCGCTCGCCTGGCGCAACCACACCGCGCGCAGCGTGGTCTGGGAAATCCTGCTCGGGCTCGCCTACGGCGCCATCGGCTTCTACATTCTGGCCAGACCGCTGGCCAGTCTCGCGTCGCTGACCCTGATCGTGGCCGCCTATCTTCTCGTCGAGGCGGTGATCGAGTTCGTCATGTGGCTGCAGGTCCGTGGAGCGCCAGGCACTATCTGGCTGCTGTTCGACGGCGTCGTTACGCTGGTGCTCGCGTGCATGATCTGGAGCACCTGGCCATCGAGCGCCACGTGGGTGATCGGCACGCTCGTCGGCATCAGCATCTTCTTCAGCGGCATCTCGCGATTGGTACTGTCGCTCGCGGTGCGACGCGTCACCGCCTGATCGAGCCGGCCTCGACTGCGTCGGATACACCCGCCGCGTCTGTCTTTGATTGTTACATCGCCGAACTACCCTGTCGGACCCGTCCGACAGGGTATGCTCGACGATACAAACCAGCGACAATCGACCAGCCCTTCATCACTTCACATCATCAGTCGACTACGAGGAGAGAACTGCATGGCGCCATCGTCCAGCGGAGAAGGTTCGTTCAAGAACGGCGATCTCAACATTTTCTTTCGGTCGTGGCATCCCCACGGTGCGGCTCGCGGCCTCGTGGTCGTCGTGCCGGGGTTCAACTCGCACAGCGGGTATTACCAATGGGTTGCTGAGCAGCTCGTCGCCGGCGGCTTCGCGGTGTACGCGATCGATTTGCGCGGGCGCGGGAAGTCGGACGGCGAGCGGTTCTACGTCCAGCAGTTCGCGGACTACGTCTCCGACGTGTCCGCGCTCGTAACGCTCGCGAAATCGCGGGAACCGAACCTGCCGACCTTCATGCTCGGCCACAGTGCGGGCGGTGTCGTCGCGTGCACCTACGCCATCGAACACCAGGCTGAACTGAGCGGACTGATCTGCGAGAGCTTCGCATTCCAGGTGCCGGCGCCGGACTTCGCACTTGCGGCGCTCAAAGGGCTCAGCCACGTATTTCCACACGCGCACGTGCTGCCGCTGAAGAACGCTGATTTCTCCCGCGATCCAAAGGTGGTGGCAGCGATGAACGCCGACCCGCTGATCGCGCACGAGACTCAGCCGACCCAGACCGTCGCGGCGATGGTCATCGCCGACGAGCGGCTGAAGAAGGAGTTCCCGCTCATCACGCTGCCGGTTTTGATTCTCCACGGCACTGCAGACAAGGCGACAAGACCGGGCGGCAGCCAGCTCTTTTTCGACACGGCTGGCTCGAGCGACAAAACGCTGAAGTTTTACGACGGCTACTTCCACGACCCGCTCAACGATGTCGGCAAGGAAGCGGTAATGGCGGACGTCAGCGCGTGGCTCACGGAGCACTTGCCGTCGAAATAGAAATTGGTTTGCGGCTGGTTAGAACTGCGAGTGCCCTGCGAGAGATCCGAAATGATACTCGACAGGGCACTCCCTCGAATTACTAAGGACGAGCTTCTGATTCCTAGGGAATGTAACTCGATCTACACGAACCGTTTCTATTGAATGCATTTGACAGGTCGGCTCTGCCGTATGTAATTCCGCACGTAACTCACTGCTATGTTAGGCGAATAGCGACCCTTTCCTTTCAACCTCGTTTCGGCGCATCGCTTGCCTTTGACCAGGCGAGTCACAACTGCGCCCATGACAAACAACAACAAATCATCCGTGTCGCGGCAACGTCTGTCGCTAGCGACAATTGTTTTTTTACTTCTGGGTGTTCTCTCACTCAGTGTTCCGAATCTCGAAGCTGCGACAGCGACAGCGACATGGAACGCCAATCCCGAATCCGACATCGCTGGCTACAAGCTCTCTTATGGTGTGCAGAGCGGAACCTATTCCACCATTCTCGATGTCGGGAAGGTCACGACCGCGACGATTGCTACCCTGCAACCAGGCACGCGCTACTACTTCGTGGTGCAGGCCTATAACACTGCAGGCCTGTTGAGTCCGGCCTCGACGGAAGTAGCGTTCGATACCGCCGCCTCAGTGCCGACGAATCCAACAATCACATCGCTATCGCCGATCACCGGCGCTATCGGCACGACCGTGACGATCGTCGGTACGAACTTCGGCGCCACGCAGGGTACGAGCACGATAAAGTTCAACGGGACGACGGCGACCCCCACGATCTGGTCCGCCGCGAGCATCGTCGCGACAGTACCGGCCGGGGCCACCAGCGGATCCGTCGTCGTGACCGTCGGCGGCGTCGCCAGCAACGGTGCAACGTTCTCCGTCACGACGGCGGCACCGACGATCACATCGCTGTCGCCCGCGAGCGGCGTAACCGGAGCCACCGTCACGATTGCCGGTGCGAATTTTGGCGCGACGCAGGGCACCAGTACCGTGAAGTTCAACGGGACCGCGGCAACCCCCACCAGCTGGTCCGCGACGAGTATCGTCGCGAGAGTCCCGACCGGGGCGACGACCGGAGCAGTGGTCGTCACGGTCGGTGGCGTCGCCAGCAATGGCTCGACCTTCACGGTGAGCACCCCGGCATCACCGACGATTACCGGTCTGTCGCCGACGAGCGGTCTCGTCGGCGCCACGGTCACCATCACGGGTACGAACTTCGGCGCCACCCAGGGCACGAGCACGGTGAAGTTCAACGGGACGACGGCGACGCCAACGAGCTGGTCCACGACGAGCCTCGTCGCCACGGTGCCGACAGGCGCAACGACGGGAGCAGTGGTCGTCTCTGTCGGCGGCGTCGCGAGCAACGGTGCGACATTCACGGTGACGACCACCACGGCAGCGCCCAGGATTACGTCGCTGTCACCGACTCGCGGACGGGCCGGAACGACGGTCACGATCAGCGGCACCGGGTTTGGCTCGACCCAGGGCTCGAGTGCAGTTACGTTCAACGGTAGAACCGCTACGGCATCAAGCTGGTCGACCACTGGGATCGTCACACGAGTGCCGAGTAACGCCAAGTCTGGCAACGTCGTCGTGACAGTGGCCGGTGTGGCCAGCAACGGGACGTTTTTCTCGGTGCGTGGATCGCGGAACACCGTGACCACCACTGCGAGCGCCGACCTGGTGGCGGCTGACACCGTGGCCGTCACCGACGAGACGCGCGCAAGCGACTACGATGGTGACGGCAAGGCCGACGTGGCTGTCTATCGCCCGTCTACCGGCACGTGGGCGATTCTGCAGTCGAGCACCGGCTACGCCTCCAGCGTCACCATGACGTTGGGCACGAGCACTGATGTGCCGGTGCCTGGCGACTACGACGGCGACGGCAAGACTGATATTGCCGTCTATCGGCCGGCGACTGGCGGCTGGTCGATTCTGACCTCGTCGAGCAGATTCAAGTCGGCCATCACACACGTGCTGGGCGGGCCGTCCGCCGTCGCCGTGCCGGGTGACTACGATGGCGATGGCAAGACCGACATCGCAGTGTTCGCCGCGGCAACCGGGACCTGGACGATTCTCACGTCCAGCTCCGACTACAGCCAGACCATGACGGTGACGGTTGGTGGAGCAGGTGATGTGCCGGTGACCGGCGACTACGACGGCGATGGCAAGACGGACATCGGGCTCTATACACCGGCCACGGGTCAGTGGAACATCCTCACGTCGAGCTCGGATTACACGACATCGTTGACGTCCACGTGGGGTCTGACCAGTGACGTGCCGGTGCCGGGTGACTACGACGGCGATGGCAAGACCGATATCGCGGTCTATCGTCCGTCCACCGGTACGTGGTTGATCGAGACATCGGCGAGCAGCTTTACCGCAAGAGTTGTCTACCAGTTGGGCGGTCGAGACACCGTGCCGGTGGCCGCCGACTTCGATGGTGATGGGCAGACCGACATCGCGGTCTACAACCCCGCGAGCGGAACATGGTCGGTGCTGTTGTCGAGCGCCGACTACGCGTCCGGATCGACGATGACGCTCGGAGCGGCAGCGGATATACCGCTGCCGCGTCATCCCTGAGCACTGACGGCTGCTGCGTACCTCGACGGTCAACGCAGAGACCGCTGAGACCGCAGAGTGATCTGTCTAGTTGATGTTCTCTGCGGGCTCCGCGTGCTCTGCGTTCAAACGTCGTGATCGTCGGTGTCGGCTCCTACCGCTTTTTGCGCTTTGTGTTCAACGCCAGCGTCTCGCTGACGTCGATGTCGTGGCTCTCCATCTCGGCGGCCAGCCCTTTGTCCGTGAGGTCGAGCAGGTTCGAGTGTTTCCAGTCGTGGTGGGACATCTTGCGGAGCGGTTCGATCACGCCAGCCTGCTTGGTTTCGATCGCGAGTTCGCGCCGCGAGTCGAAGCTGCCGGGCGCCAGGTTGATCGAGCCGACGATGGCGCGGGCCTTGTCGCCGAGCAGCATCTTGCCGTGTAGCTTCAAATGCTGAAGCTTGTGAACCTTGACCCCGACATCAGCCAGAATCCGCAGGCCACCCACCGCTTCGATTAGCTTCTCTTTCTTGATCTTGTGCGGCGGGCGCGCCATCAGGTGGATCTTCACGCCGCGCGTGGCGGCGCGAACCAGGCGTTCGATGATGACCGGGTCCTGGTAACGCTCGTTCTGCAGGAACAACGACTCTTTGGTCTCGTCGATGAACTGGGCGATCCGGTCGCGGCCGTTGCCGTTGCACCAGATCAGCAGGGTCTTGTCGTTGACCACGAATGGCTTGCGCGCCCAGTCCGCGTCGAAGCACGCGATGACTTCCGCGATCTCGGAGGGCTCGCGCGTGACGACCGCGTAGTCCCGGGTCTCAGTCAGGTTCTTGGTCTCCCAGTTCAGCGACTGGACGAAGGCGGCATCCTCGTCCACTACCATCGACTTTTCGTGCGTGACATCGAACGCCGGGTTGGTGTCCAGCACCTTGATGCCGGCGTCGGTCAGCGTCTTGTGGGCCGGCGCGTTTTCGCTTTCGCCGCTGCGCCGTGCCGGGTTCAGCATCACCCGCACGTCGACGCCGCGCTTCCTGGCACTGATGACCGCCTTCAGCAGGTCGGGGTCGGAGAACAGGAACATCTTGACGCGAACGATCTTCTTGGCCGCGTCGATGGCGGCGATGATCGGTTTGGCCGTGTGATCGGGCATCACCAGCAGACTGTGAGTCGTGAGTGTTTTCATGGAAGTCCTGAACGCGGAATCAAACGGCCGGAGTAACCGCGGCCGAAGCTGACGGGGTATCGAACTGCGCCTGGTGCAGCGCCGCGTAGACGCCGCCAAGCGCCAACAGCTCGGCGTGGCTGCCTTCTTCGGCCAGCGCGCCATCCTTCAGCACCACGATCTTGTCCGAGTCGCGGATGGTGCTCAAGCGGTGGGCGATGGTGATCACGGTCCGGCCTTTCATCAGCCGACTCAAGGCCTCGACGACCAACTGCTCGGATTCGGTGTCCAGCGCCGCGGTCGGCTCGTCGAGCAGCAGGATCGGATTGTTCCGGATCAACGCGCGGGCGATGCCGATGCGCTGACGCTGACCGCCCGATAACGTGTCGCCGCGATCGCCGACCATGGTGTCGTAGCCGTGCGCCATCTTGACGATGAACTCGTCGGCGTTGGCCAGCTTGGCCGCGGCGACGATCTCGTCGCGGGTGGCGCTGCCTCTGCCGTAGGCGATGTTGTCGGCCACCGTCCCCTTGAACAGCACGGTCTCCTGCAGCACATACGCCACCTGGCTCCGCAATCCTCGGAGCCCGTAATCCCTGACATCGACCCCGTCGATCAGCACGCTGCCGCCTTGCGGATCGTAGAACCGGGGAATCAGGCTGACGATGGTCGATTTGCCGCTGCCGGTGGGACCGACCAGCCCGATGGTCTGTCCAGCCTTCACCGTGAAGCTGACCTTTCTCAGGATCGGCGTTTCGGCATCGTAGTTGAACACAACGTCCTTGAATTCGATCTCACCGCGCAGCGTGTCCGGCTCGGCCGCTGCCTCCTTTTCCGGGATGATATCGCTGGCGTCAAGTATGGCCCGAACGCGCTCGACCGCGACAGCGGTCGAAGCGATCGAGTTGGTCATGGTCGCCAGATCCTTCACCGGTTTGAAGAACTGCGAGAGGTACGACAGGAACACCGTCAACGATCCTGCGGTCATCGCCCCGCTCAGAATCAGGGAGGAACTGCGCCACAGCACGAACGCCGTGCACATCGACACGATGAACGCGACCAGCGGCGACAGCAGCGCCTTCACCCGGCGCGCTTTCAACGCCGCCACGTAGGTCGCGTGACTTGCCTCTGCCAGCTCCTCGTGCTCGAGATCCTGGCGGCCGAACGCCTTGACCACCTTCATCGACTCGAGGCCGTGCTGCACGACGTTGACGATGTTGCTCTGCTCGCGCCGCACCTGCTTGGTCGCCTTCTGCACCGCCTTCTTGAAGCGCTGCATGAACAGCAGCATGAACGGGGTGACGGCGATCGCGATCAGCGTGAAGTCCCAGTTCAGATAGAACATGATGCCGAGCATGCTCACAATCGTGAACAGATCGACGATGATCCCGAGCGTCGAAGACGAGGCGAAATCCTGGATGGTGGAGACGTCGGAGGTCATGGTGCTGAGCAAGGTGCCCAGGTCATGGTTGCTGTAGTAGTTCAGCGACAGCCGCTCGAGGTGGTCGTAGGTGCGCATCCGAAGATCGTTGGCGATCGATTGGCCGACGGTGGCGGTGAGGTAGTTGGCGACGTAGGCAGCCGCTCCGCCGACGACCGCAATGACCACCAGGGCCAGAGACGCGGCGGCCGCGATCGCCATCTTCGACTGGCCCTCCAAGAACGGCTTGAGGAGATCGGCCAGCCACGGCGACAGATGGTGCGAGCCGACCACGTTGTCCAGGATGATCTTGAGCGGCCACGGTCCGGCAACCGTCGCAACCGTTTGCACGAGCATCGCGGCCAGGATCAACGCCAGGCTGCCGCGGTACGGTTTGAGGAGACTTCTGATTAGTGAAGACATGTCAGCACCATGGCCGGCTGCGATCCGCTTCTGCGAGGCGTGTTCGTGGCTATAATCCCGACGATGTGTAGACGATGACGATGATCCGTCGTGCGACGCTGCGACCGGTGGACAGGAGCGAATTCTGGTCCGGCGATTTGGGCCTCACGCTGATCACCATCACGCTGGTCGCGCTGATTTTCGTCGTGATGCCGTTGCGTGAGTACGCTCTGGCCGGCCGCGTCGCCCTCGATGTCGTCATCGTCACCCTGATGATGTTCGGCGCCGTGTCCGTGGATCGGTCGAGGATGTTCACCGGGCTGGTCGTGGTTGCGGTGGTGGCGTCGACCCTGGCCGTGATCGCCGGACGTCTTCATCCGACACCGGCGCTCCAGGAGATCGCAAGCGCACTCAACATGCTGACGCTGCTGCTGTATGTCCGGATTGTGCTGCTGGTGCTCTTTCGCGGCGGCGTGGTGACCTGGAGCCGCATGCAGGGCGGCGTGTGTGCCTATCTCTTGCTCGGACTGGCGTGGGGTTCCGCCTTCGAGCTCCTCGAAGATGTCGCGCCCGGCAGTTTTCGCTTTGAGTCCGTGCCTGACAACATCAACCGGTTCACGTCGAGAATGACGTATTTCAGCTTTTCGACGCTCACCACCATCGGCTTCGGAGACGTGGTGCCGGTGACGCCGTTCGCGCGCTCGCTGTCCACCGCCGAAGCGATCACCGGCCAGCTGTTCCCGGCGATTCTCGTCGGTGCGCTTGTGGCGATGGCCATGGAGTCGCGTGCCAGTCATTGAAACGGCGCCTCCTGATGGTAGATGTTCGAGTGCGCGACCGCGTTTACGGGTGTTCGACCGTCGGCGGCTGATTGGGCCCGGAGTCCGAATGCGATCGCCGGACGACGAAGTAGCCGAGCGCCAGCGATGAGATGAGCGCCGCCAATCCGCCCAGCTGCGCGCCGGTGACCTGCTCGAGGTCAATCTGGATGACGTGGCGGCCGACTGCAATCAGCGCCACCGTGAGAATCAGCTCGGTGCGCACGTGATGCTGAACGAAATACGCCTTGAGTGTTTCGATCAGCTCGAGCCCGAGCAGGACGACCATCGCTCCGGAGAAGAGCTTCCCAATCATCACCTGCAGTTTGGGCACCGACTCGATGTGGGTGATGTTGGCCTTGACCGCGTCGAAGAACAGCACGAACAGCTCCGCGGTCGCGATCGTCAGTCCTGCCACCAGTAACAGCTGGACGGCCAGCACCACGATGATTTCAAAACGCCTGATGAACCCGGCGGTGGGCGAGTCGTCGTTCATGGGCGTGTCCTGCGAAAAACCGGCAGCGCCGGATTCAACTCGGCTCCGACGGCGTCACCGCCGCCGGAGCGCGAATTGAGGGTGAGAGTCGAGGAAATGCCTACGGGAAGCGAACGGTGACGCCGCCCGCGAACTCGAACTGGTTCGAGTACCTGGGCGTTGCCCACGGTCCAGCAGGCGCCGTAGTACGGGTCGCACCAGATGCCGGTCGCGTTCGACTGGATATAGGTTGGCGTGAGACGCGCCTGGACCTTGAAGCCGACCTTGGGAGTCGGATAGATCTTCACGCCGCCGCCCCACGTGAACGCGAATTTGGACAGCGTGTCGATGTTGGTCTGCAATGCCCCCGGCGGAACCGCGATCGCCAGAGTCCCGGGAATATAGCGCGTGGCGCCCAGGCCGCCGAAGGCGTACGGCCGAACCATCCCGCCGGCGTGGCCCCAGTTGTAGACGAAGTTGACGTCGATGTCGGTGACCGCGAGGTCCGCCAACTTGAGCGTCCCGACCGTGCCGTTGGCCTCCAACTGGCTGGACTGACGGCTGTAGAGGAATTCCACTTCGGCGTGATGGTTGACGAACACGCCGAATGTGAATCCCCAGCTGCCGCCGCTGACCGGTGCCACCTCGTTGTACGGCTTGCCCTGGATGATCCGGGTGTTGGCAGCATCGATGCCGTCGCTCGCGGTATAGCCAACGAGAAAGCTGGCTTCGACCTTTTCGTCCTGGGCCGCTGCCGGCGCGGCAATCGCGGCGACGAGGGCGAAGGCACCTACGCATCTGAAGAACATTCAAACCTCCTGCACTGAACGATTGGATCGGTTGTAGTACGCGATGACAGCCATCGCTGTTCACTTGTAAGCAGCATCCGCGCCGTTCCTGCGGCGCCAGGGCCTGGTGCCCAACTCCGCAAAAACACAGCGATTTATCAATGCTGTCGGTTGACTCCTCGCGTGGTGTCGGACCGCGGGCCTCTCGCATGTCGTGGGCAGGCACGACATTTCGGAGGTTGACGCCCGCTCGCGAGGGCCGGTTTACGAAAGCGTTCGGAAAATCTGACTGCCCGGCAAGCGTCGCACTGGCATGCTTGCTGCTGAGTGCTTCCGTTGATCGTTCGTGTTGCGCGACATGCGCGTCACCACGGTAAACCAGTCGCGTCGACCGTGTCAGCTACCGAAAGTACCGGTACCGACTTCTGAAAGTAACAGGGAGGACGAGATGACGGGGAACACCAGACGGGCATCAGCCCGCATCGCCATGGCCTTTGTGTGTGCGGTTTGCGCCGCAAGTTTCGCTGCGGCGCAGGACGTGTCCTACAACGCGATGCCCGGAACGGATTTTTCAAAGTTCAAGACCTACAAGTGGGTCGTCATTACCGGCGCGCAGCATCCGGACCAGATCGTCGACGCACAGATCAAGGACGCGTTCGACACACAACTGGCGACCAAGAAGCTGACCAAGGTGACTGCCGACACCGCCGACCTCTATGTCGGCTACCAGGTGGCGATCACGCAGCAGCGTCAGTGGAGCGGTTTCGGCGGCGGCTTCCGCTTCGGCGGCATGGGCCAGGTGTCGTCTTCAAACATCGACACGGGCACCCTCGTCTTCGACGTCTACGACCAGGCCGGCAAGCAGCTGATCTGGAGCGGCACGGCCAGCAACACCATCGACAGCAATCCAAACCCGAAGTCTCGTGAGAAGAACATCGACAAAGCGGTCGAGAAGATGCTCAAGAACTTCATGCAGCCGACGAAGAAGTAGTGCGGATCCCCGCCGCGTCAGGAGACTTGCCATGAAACTGTCCATGATCGCCACCGCCGTTGTCGCCTTGTTCGCGCTCGGCACTCCCATCGCGGCCCGTGCAGACTGCGCCCCCCGTTCCGACGGCCAAGCAGCCGCTTCGTTTTTCGGCGTTCGCGGTCAGCATGCAGTCGGGCATGTCCGGCGAAGTCGAGATTGCGATCGAGCGCTGGAGCACCGACGCCGAGCGCAACTCGCTGGCCAAGCTGCTCGACACCGCGACGCAGAAAGTCGGCGGCCAGAACAAGCTGCTCTACGCGCTGCAAGCCGTCAAGCCGCGCGTCGGCTACATCCGTACGCCGAACAGCATCGGCTGGGATCTGAAGTACGCGCGCGAGAGCGCCCTGCCGGGTAATGTCCGCCAGATCGTCATCGCCAGCGACAAGCCGGTCAGTTTCCTTGCCGCCGCGACCGACAGCGACGCCATGGACTACCCGTTCTCGTTCGTCGAGATGCGGATTCAGCCGAACGACAAGGGCGAAGGCAAGCTGCTGGTCTCGAGCGCGATTACCGTGAAGAACAACCAGCTGCAGCTCGAGAACTACGGCGTCGAACCGGTGCGGCTGACCACGATCACTGAGAAGGATCCGACGAAGAAGTAGTCGGAAGGCGCGCCATGTAGCGGACAACGTGACGAAGACGCTGTTCCGGGTCGCGTTGGCCGCTGTCCTGATGCTGGTTCCCGCGACCGTACGGGCGCAGACGAACGGGCAGTTGTGGGGCGATTTCACTGCGGTCTGGAAGGAGAGTCCCCGCCAGACGGTGAGCCTCGACTTTCAGCCGAAGGTGCTGGTGATCATTCCGCCCGGCGATCCGGAGTGGGTCGAGCTCGGCGTGACACCGAGCTACATGTTCACCGCGCTCGGCTGGCTCGATATCGGTTCGGAGCTGTACGCCGGCTTCACCAAACAGACCAACGAGCAGAATTCCGTCGAGATCACGCCGCGAATTGACGTCGAGCTGCACTTGTTCTCGCGGGACAAACCGGGCCTGCTGCATCTCAACGAGCTGATCCCCAGACGGAGGGTGGTCGTACGCGATCTGGTTCGGGTCGAATTCCGGAATCTCTTTTACAGCGACGGTGCGCCGGAGAGTTCAACCGTTCGGTTTCGCAACCGGTTGCAGCTGACGGCGCCGTTCAATAAGCCGTCGATGACCAGTGATGGTGCCGTGTATTTCCTGGCGGACTGGGAGTGGTTCATTCCGCTCGGCGAGCCCGCAGAGCGGTTCTCCGACAGCCAGCGCGTTCGCGCCGGCCTCGGCCATCGCCGCAGTTACAACTGGGACGTCGAGTCGCTGTTTGTCTGGAACCGGACGAGGAAATCGCCGGACACCGGCTACTCGACTTCGAACTACGCCGTTGATATTCGCTTCAAGCGAACGTTCTGAAACCAGATGCCAATCCTCCGATCGTTCGGAGACTCGCCACCAGGGAGCAAGTATGAAATTTCTCGCATCGACACTGCTGTCGGCGTGCCTCGTGTCGTTCTCGACGCCTGCCTTCGCGCAGTCGCAGGACATGAAAGCGATGGCGCAGCAGTTCGGTCAGTCGGTCAAGGCGAATGCCGAGGCGCTGCACATGTACATGTGGCAGATGCGCGTCGCCGTCACGCTCAAGGGTGACCCGAAACCGGCCAAGCTGTTCGCGATGCGTTTCGGGGCCGACGGCACGATTGAGAAGACGCAATTGACCCCCGACGCGCCGCCACCGCCTCCGGAAGGCGGACTCCGCGGCCGGATCAGGGACAGGAAAATCGCCGAGTTCAAAGAGTGGGCCGGCGAACTGGTGGACCTCTGCAAGGGTTACCTCACCCCGACGCCGGCGCTGCTGCAGTCGTTTTTCGCGAAGGTGATGACGCAGCAGGCACCCGGAGGCTTCGTCCAGCTCTACGCCACAGACGTGATCAGCCCCGGCGACAAGCTGACCTACGAGATCGATCCCAAGACGCAGGCGATCAATCGCGTCCTGTTCCACGCCACGCTTGAAGGCGATCCGATCGACGGCACGGTCACCTTCGCCAGCGTGCCCGGTGGTGGACCGAGCTACGCGGCCGAGACGCTGGTCAACGCGCCTAAGAAAGATCTGACCGCCAAGATCGAAAACTTTCAGTATGTGCGGCAATAGCGCATGACCAGAATCACTCACAGGAACCGCCGCACCGCGGCGACGATCTGCGCGCTGGTCGGCATAGTCAGCCTTGCCTTCGCGGCCGCCGGCGGCCGCCTCATCGCCCAGTCGCCGAAGCTGCCGCCGAAACCTGCTGCGCCGGCGGAGCCGGTCGACGGCGGCTGGCCGCGCGCCAGCACCACGGCGAGCGGCGCCCATCTCATCGTCTACCAGCCGCAGATCGCGAGCTGGGTCAACCAGGCCAACGTCGTGCTGTACGCGGCGGTTTCTTACACGCCCAGTGGTGTTCAGAAGGCCTCGCTGGGCACCCTCAAGGCCGAGGCGGCGACGAGTGTCGCGCTCGATCAGCGTCTTGTCAGCTTTTCAGAATTTCACATCACCGAAACCAACTTCACAACCCTCGACCGCGATCAACTCAGGCAGGCGGTCGAGGAGGTCACCACGGCGGTACCGCTGACCGCTCGAGTGATCGCGCTCGATCGCGTACTCGCCAGCGTCAACGCCAGCGAGATCATTCCGAAGAACGTGGACGGCGTGAAGGCCGATCCGCCGCCGATCTTCTACAGCACCACGCCGGCGGTGATGGTGAACCTGGACGGCGATCCGATCTGGAGCCCGATTCAGGGCAACGATCTGCAATTTGCCGTCAACACCAATTGGGACCTCTTCCAGTCCACGTCGACACACACGTTGTATTTGCGCGCCACCGACACATGGCTGAAGGCCGCCGCCGTCCAGGGCCCGTGGACGTATGCGGGACTGCTGCCCGACAGCTTCTACAAGCTTCCGGATACTCCCAACTGGAGTTCGGTGAAGGGTGCACTGCCCGGCAAGCGGATTGACCCCAGCAATGCGCCGAAGGTGCTGACCTCGACGACGCCGGCGGAGTTGATCCTGCTGCACGGCGCGCCGGCGTACCTGCCAGTGACGGCCGGATCCAGCCTGCTCTGGGTAAGCAACACCGATAGCGACGTGTTTCGACTGGGGCCGACCGGTTCCGTCTACTTCCTGATCGCCGGCCGCTGGTTCGCCGCACCGGACTTCAAAGGTCCGTGGACGTTCGCCTCACTGAACCTGCCTCCGGTGTTCAAGACGATTCCTCTCAACCATCCCCGCTCACGGGTGCTCGCGTCGGTGCCGGGCACGACACAGGCTGCTGAAGCGGTACTGCTCGCACAGATTCCGCAGACCGCCACCGTCAACACCGATCTCAAGGCGCCGGACGTGTCGTATCAAGGCACGCCGGAGTTTCAGCCGATTCCGACGACGACCGTCGCACGCGCCGTGAATACCGACAAGGACATCATCAAGGTGGGCGACCTCTACTACATGTGCTTCCAGGGCGTGTGGTTCATGTCGACGACGGCGACGGGCCCATGGGCGGTCACCGGCACGGTGCCGCAGGCGATCTATACGATTCCGGTGAGTTCGCCTTCCTACAGCGTCACCTACGTCACGGTGCAGACCTATACGCCCACGTCGGTCGTGTTTGTCGCCTCACCGGCGTACTCAGGAATGATGGTGGCGTGGGGTGTCGCGGTATGGGGCACCGGCTTCTACTATCCGCCGTACGTCTACCGCGGCGCTTACCCGATCTACTACCCGCACTATCCGACGTACGGGTACGCCGCGGCCTACAACCCATGGACCGGGGCTTACACACGAGGGGCTGTCGCCTATGGTCCGTACGGAGGCGCCGGCGCTGCCGCACGATACAACCCATCGACCGGCGTCTACTCGCGCGGTGCTGTCGCGTACGGTCCGTACGGCGCGAGCGGTGCGGCGCAGGCGTACAACCCGCGCACGGGCGCGTATGGTCAGACCAGACAAGGGTCGAACGCGTACGGCAGCTGGGGATCCTCGAGCGTGCAGCGCGGCGATCAGTGGGCCAACACGCAGCGGACCACCAACAACACCACCGGTGTGACGACCAGGACCACACAATCGAGCGCCGGCAACTCGGCGAGGGTCACCGGACCCGGCGGAAATACGTCGGCCGTCGCGAGAAGTAACGACGGCGACGTCTACGCCGGCCACGACGGCAACGTCTACAAGAAGGACTCGAGCGGCGGCTATCAGAAGTACAGCAACGGCAGCTGGAACAGCGTGCAGCAGCCGAGTCAGGCGCAGAGGCAGCAGCTGCAAAGTGACTCCGCGGCCCGAACACAGGGAACGCAGCGCACCAACTCGTTCAGCCGCGGCGCCGGCGCAGGGTCATCGTCCCGCAGCTACGGCGGCGGCGGTGGCTTCGCGCGCCGCCGCTAGTCGCGAGTTGAACAGCAGCTGGTATGGCGCAGCCTGAAGACTCAAAACAGGGGCAGACCATGAAAACGACACGCAGGCAGATTCTCACCACGGTGGCACTGGCGTGGGCCGCGACACCGTTCGCGCGCTCGGTCGTCGAAGCCGCCGACCCCCTGCTGCCGTCCTGGAATGACGGTAAGGCCAAACAGTCGATCGTGGATTTCGTCACCAAAGTCACCAAGTCCGGGTCGCCCGATTTCGTGCCGGTGCCGCAGCGCATCGCGACTTTCGACAACGACGGCACGCTCTGGGCCGAGCAGCCGTTCTACTTCCAGCTCGGCTTCGCACTCGACCGCGTGAAGGTGCTGGCGCCGCAGCATCCTGAGTGGAAGACGAAGGAGCCGTTCGCGTCGCTGCTGAAGGGCGATCTCAAAGGCGCGCTGGCGGGGGGTGAACCGGCGGTCGTGGCGATCATCGCGGCGACGCACACCGGCATCACGACCCAGGAGTTCGACAAGGTCGTTTCCGACTGGATCGCGACTGCCAGGCATCCGGTGACCAAGCGCCTCTTCACCGAGATGGTCTACCAGCCGATGCTCGATCTGCTGTCCTACCTGCGTGCCAACAGCTTCAAGACCTTCATCGTCTCCGGCGGCGGCGTCGACTTCATGCGCGTGTTTTCAGAGAGGGTCTACGGCATTCCACCCGAGCAGGTCGTCGGCAGCACCGGCAAGGTGGAATACCAGATGGCCAACGGCAAGCCGGTCCTGATGAAGATGCCGGAGATTCTGCTGGTGGACGACAAGGCGGGCAAGCCGGCTGGCATTCATCAGTTCATCGGACGCCGGCCGATTCTGGCGTTCGGCAATTCGGACGGTGATCAGCAGATGCTCGAGTGGACCGCAGCCGGAAGCGGCGCCAGGTTCATGGCGCTCGTCCATCATACCGATGCCGTCCGCGAGTTTGCTTACGATAAGCAGTCGTCGATCGGTCATCTCGACACCGCGCTGACCGAGGCGCAGGCCAAAGGCTGGCTGGTCGTAGACATGAAGGCCGACTGGAAGTCGATCTACCCGCCGGCCAAGTAATGGGCAAAAACCACCTGACACCGGTGGCGCCGCGCGACCGAGATAACACACAGTGAGGACACTATGAGCGAATATCGATCGATCTCGGTCACACAGCTCCGGCGCGGATGCGCGCTCGCCCTCGTCGTCTGCGGAATGCTGGCCGCCCCGGTTTCCGCCTTCGCGCAGACCGACCAGTGGGAGGTCGATATCGCGCCGATCTATTTGTGGGCGGCGACAACCAGCGGAAACATCGCCATCAACGGCACGAAGAACATTCCTGTGTACCTGGATTTCGCCAATGCGGCGTCGAATCTGTCGGCGGCGTTCTCGTTCCACGGCGAGGCGCGCCGCGGACGGTGGGGAGTCATCGGCGACATCAACTTCCTCCGGCTGTCCACCGACGTGAACTACACCATACCGATCGTCAACGCGCCGATCGCCGGCACGCTCGCGATGGACCAGACGATCTTCAACGGAAAAGTGAGCTACGAAGTGAAGCGCGGTTCGAAGTTCCTCGTCGTGGGGGGAGTCCGCACTCTGACGATGTCGCCGACGGCGCACTTCACCGGTCCGGTGGGAGCGCAGCTCGTCGACCTGAACGTCAGCAAGACGGACGCCGCCGCTGTCGTCGGCTTCAACTACCGGCCGAAACTCGGTGAGAAGGTCGTGCTGCTCACGCAAGCCGATATCGGTGGCGGTGCGGCGTTCACTTACAGCGCGCTCGGCGGCGTCGAGTTCCAGATCAAGCCGTGGATCGGGGTGGCGGCCGGCTACAACGTGCTTCACGTCGACACCGGGAACGTGCCTACGAGCGGAACCGGACCGGTCAACGACGTTCAGTACACGGTGACCCAGTATGGTCCGGTGGTCACGCTGGCGTTCCACTGGAACCAGAAATGAAAGCGTCGTCCGAAGCAGAGCCTCGGCGTCGCGGCGTCACGCCGATCGGCGGATGCCGAGCCTGGTCATCCGGCTCTCGAGCGTCGTCGGCTTCATCCCCAGCAGATCGGCAGCGCCAGCGGTGCCGCGGATTCGCCAGTTGGTTCTGTCGAGCACCGTCCGGATGTGCTCGCTCTCGATCTCGTCGAGTTTGAGCGTCGGGATGCGTGCGCCAGGCGCCGATCGCGGCGGTTCGACGGTGAGGTGCGGATCGGACGCCACGATCACCGCACGCTCGATGACATTCCTCAGCTCGCGGACGTTTCCCGGCCACGAATAGCGCTGGAGCGCCGTCATGCTCTCACTGGAAATCGAGTCGATCTGCTTGTCGCAGCTCGCAGCGATTTCGTCCACGAACGACCAGACCAGCGCCGGAATGTCCTCGATCCGCTCGCGCAGCGGCGGAACATGGATCGGGAAGATGTTCAGCCGATAGTAGAGATCGGCACGGAATTCGCGATTCTCGACCGCGTGATCGAGGTCGCGGTTGCTCGCGGCGATGATCCGCACGTCCACCTTGACCGACCGGGCCCCGCCAAGGCGCTCGACTTCCTTCGACTGCAGGACGCGAAGCAGTTTGACCTGTCCGTCGAGCGGCATCTCACCGATTTCGTCGAGGAAGATCGTCGAGCCGTGCGCCTGCTCGAAGCGTCCGATCTGTTGCGTCAGGGCACCGGTGAAGGCGCCGCGCTCGTGGCCGAACAGCTCGCTCTCGAGCAGGCCTTCGGGAATCGCACCGCAATTGACCCGGACCATCGGACGGCGGTGTCTCGCGTTCAGGTTGTGAATGGCCTGCGCGAAGACTTCCTTGCCGCTGCCGGTCTCGCCGGTGAGCAGCACCGTCGCGTTGGTCGGTGCGACATGCGCAATCTGGGCGAGAGCGCGCCGAGCCGCCGCGCTCTCGGCGACGACCTGGCCGGTCGATAGCGGACTTGCCGGCCGCCGGAGTGAGTCCAGATCCTCGACCGAAGCCACCCGAGGTCGCGGCACCGACGCGCGAGATACCGGAACTTCCGTCGGTGCCTCCGCCTGCGTCGGCTCGCTGGCTTCAATCAGCGAGACGATCAGCAGGCGCTGGCCGTTTCGGGAGATCGGCGTCAGCGTCATCTCGACCTCCATCTCTGAGCCGTCACGGCGGCGGCTTCGGACGACCCTGATCCCCGTGCGCTGGCGGTCGGGATGTCCCGCGAACGTTCGAGGCTCCAGCAGGGCGATCCCGGCGCATCCTTCCGGAACGAGCCGGTCAATCGCGCAGCCGATCAGTGCACCCGGCGGGTAGCCGAACATCACTTCAGTCCGGCGATTGCAGAAGACAATGGTGAATCCTGCATCGCACACGACGGTTCCCGCCGGCGACGTTTCGACGGCGGCCCGGAACACGCCGTAGTCGTTCCCGGCAAACAACGTAAACGGTTCAACGGCGATCGGCAGGCCGGCCGCGTCATTCCGAGTGGCTGATAGCATGTTGGCGATCTCCAAGTCCCAGGTTGAGTGGGGCAAGCCTATCGCGGCGTTTGGACGAATAACGTAATCTCAACGTCGTACACATGGTCCGACAGGAACGATCGGAGTTAGGCTTGCGCAGATCTTCTATGGCAAAGGTGTCGCTGCTGCTGGCGGTCGGACTCGTACTGCTCCAGCCGTCGCCGGCTCCCGCCGCGCCTCCGCTCAAGAACATCCTGCTCTTGTACCCACATGAACGCGAAAGAGCCTTGTACGACGCCCTCGATGACGGGCTGCGATCGGCGCTGCAATCGGGTTCGCGCTATTCGGTGAACTCCTACACCGAGTACCTCGACCTGATCCGGTTTCAATCCGAAGCCCAGCAGGCGCAGACGATGAACTACGTCCGGACCAAGTACGCCAAAGTGCCACTGGACCTGATTGTTGCAGTGAGTCCGCTGGCCGTGGACTGGATTGCCGAGCGCCGCGACGATCTCTTTCCCGGCGTACCTATCGTCTTCACGTCTGTGAACCAGGCGAGGGCAACCGAGCTTGTGCGGGACTGGAACACGACTGGTATCGGCGTCAACCACGACTTGACGATGACGCTCGACGTTGCGCTGCACGTGCAGCCCGAGGCCCTTCGGGTCGTGATTCCCGCGGGAACGTCTCCCATCGAGCAGCGCTGGATGGCGGCGACGCGTGAGTCACTTCGACCGTACGAGAAACGGCTCGAGGTGATCTTTCTCACCGACCTGACAATGAGCGAACTCGAGCAGCGACTGAGCGAGCTGCCGGATCGTACGATTGTTCTCGTCGCCGGGCTGTTCTACTACGACTCGGCGGGCGAGTATTTCCTCCCGGAAGAGTCGCTCCGCCGCATCAGTCAGGCCGCGAATGCGCCGGTCTACGGTCTCAATCTGCCCGAGCTTGGATTGGGGATCCTCGGCGGGTCGCTGTACGACCTGGGCGCCTCGGGCGCGGCCGCGGGTCTGGTCGCCCAGCGCGTTCTGTCGGGGCAAGACCCCTGGAATATCCCGTTGCAGACCTTGAATGCCGACGTCACCGCGTTCGACGCACGGGCGCTGCGGCGTTTTCACATCGACGAGAGCCGGCTGCCCCCGGGCAGCCGCGTCCGCTTCAGGCCGCCGAGCCTGTGGCGCGACTATCGTCAAACGGTGCTGGTGGCGATCGCCGTCGCCGTCACCCAGACGCTCCTGATCGTCGTTCTGCTCGTCGAGTACCGGCGCCGGCGCGCCGCCGAACTGCGCTCCCGTCGAGACCTGGCGAACATCGCCCTGATTGAGCGGCGTGGCGCGATGGGGCACCTGACCGGATCCATCGCTCACGAGTTGTACCAGCCGCTTGGCGCGATTCTCAGGAATGCCGAAGCCGGGAAGATGATGGTCGCGTCGAGCTCGCCGCCGTCGCTCGAGGAGATCAAGGAAATCTTCGAGGACATCCGCCGGGACGACAAGCGCGCCGGCGACGTGATCCAGCGTATACGGACGCTGCTGCAGAAGCACGAGCTCGAAGAGCGGCTGGTTGACGTCAACGACGTGGTCCGCGAAACCATCGCGCTTCTTGGCCCCGATGCCACCGGCCGGGGCGTCCGCATCGATGCCGACATCGCGGCGCGTCCCAGCGAAGTGATGGGCGATCGGGTACAACTGCAGCAGGTGATCCTGAACCTGATGCTCAATGGCATGGACGCGATGGCGGCGGTGCCGGCCGAACAACGCTGGCTGTTTGTTCGAACCCGATCAGCTGACGGATGTCTCGATGTGTCGATCGAAGACCGCGGAGAAGGGATCTCGCTGAATCCTCCATCGAAGATTTTCGAACCGTTCTTTACCACCAAGGCCCAGGGCATGGGCATGGGCCTGTCCATCGCCCGCGATATCATCGAGGCGCACGGCGGGAGTCTGTCGGTCGAAAACAACCGTAAGGCGGGCGCAACGCTCCGGTTCAGCCTGCCGTTGGTGCGTTCTGACGTCGGTCGCGCGACGGCGTAATCTTTCAATAAAGGCCTGTCCGGTTTACGCCGATTTCACGTGCCTGCGACCGTTCGAAGTCGTAGCCCCCTGAAGCGTCGAAATACACCCTAAGGACGACTATGAACCGCTGTGTCGATACTGTAAAATCTCTCAGTAGTGGTCGAACGTCCCACAGTTGTCGTCGTCGAGGACGATCCGGCGTGTCGTACTGCACTTAGTCGGCTATTGCAGGCGGGCGGGTATAGGCCGGTCAGTTTCGAATCGGCCGAAGCGTTTCTCGAGGCACCTGAGCCCCCGGATCCGGTCTGCTACGTCCTCGACATCGATCTTGGTGGGATTTCCGGCCTCGAATTGCAGGGGATCCTGAAGTCGCGCGGCTCGAAGGTCCCGGTCATCGTCATGACAGCGTTCGACGACCCGCGCTTTCGCAAGCAGGCCAGCCTCAACGGGTGCCTCGCCTACCTCGCCAAAGGATCGGACGCCGACGTTCTGTTGGGTCTCCTTCAACCTCTTTCGAACGCCTCCTTGGATTGACCACCGAGTCGCATTAAAGAACTGTAACTACTGTCAGTGTCGCCTCACCGAAACAGATCCTACAGTAGCGCTGGATGTCTCGAGTCAAGGCCGGCGCCAGCATGTCCGCCGCAGCGGTTCCAGTGGTGCACGTCGTCGAAGACGATCCGTCGGCGCGCGGCGCGACGGTGCGATTTCTCCGGGCCGCCGGCCACGTCGTACGCGCTTACGGCAGCGCCGACGAGTTTCTCGAGTCCGCGGTACAGCACACGCCCGGCTGCATCGTCCTCGATCTGCAGCTGCCCGGTCTGAATGGCCTCGACCTCCAGCAGATGGTGGTCGCCGACGCGGATCCGTTGCCGATCATTTTTCTCAGCGGCCGCGGCGAAATCGAGGACTCGGTCCAGGCGATGAAGTCCGGCGCGCTCGACTTCCTGACCAAGACCTCTGATGGCGATCAGCTCCTCGATGCGGTGTCGCGGGCACTGGAGCGTGACCGGGAGAACCGCGCGGTTCGGACTCACCGGCGCGAGCTTGACCAGCGCTACGAGAGCCTGACCGTCCGAGAGCGCGAAGTCTTCGCGCACCTGATCAGCGGACAACTGAACAAACAGATCGGCTCGGATCTGGGCGCGGCGGAGCCGACCATCAAGATTCACCGCCGCCGCGTGCTGCTGAAGATGAAGGCCGACTCGGTCGCGGATCTCGTCCGCATGGCCGCCGACCTGGAAGTCTCCGCCGCCGGCAGCGTTCGCTAGCGATCTCCAGCTCGCGTTCAGCTCGCCGGTTTGCTGACCGCGTCGTACGCCAGTTCGTTGGCCAGCTGCTTCATGGCGTCCGGCAGGCCGCTTCCGTTGCTCATCACGTTGTAGTGGCCACCGGTCGCCTTGACGATGGTCGAGGCCACCAGTTCGGGCAGTCCGGTCCCGGACGTCTTCAGCACGATGGCGCTGGCGGAGACGCCGCGTTTCGCGGCCTCGGTCAGCCACTTATTGAAGGCCTGTTCGTCGGTGCCCGTGCTGCTCTCGGAGCCGTCGCCGGTGATGACGACGAACACGCACCACCGGCCGGTCGTTTTCCGCATGAAGCGGCTGTCCACTTCGAGCAGGCCGTCGATGAGCGGCGTCGGGCCGTTGTCGGTCGACAATCCGCGAGCGCTGTCGATCAGTTTTTTCCTGTCGGTGGTGGGCTGGACTCGCACTTGCGTGCGTCGCCCGGTCGAGACCAGCAGCACTTCGTGTTCGGGCGGCAGCGCATCGAGAAAGGCGACGACACCCTCGCGAATCAGCGTCATCGAGGTACTGGTGGCCGCGCTGGTGTCGACCATCAGCGCGATACGCATCGGCATCGAGGCCGACAACGCCGGACCGAGCGTCAACATCGCGACCATCAAAGCCAGTCGAACGATCGCCTTCATCCGCCGCCCTCCATGAGCGCCCAGCGTGATTTTACGGAGTGAAATCCCGCATCTTCGCTACGGTTGACGCGTCCAGCTTCTGCAGCAGCGCGACCAGCAGATCGACCATCTGATCGAAGTCGCGCCGGTTCATGATGCCGTTGTGGGAGTGTGTGTAACGGATCGGCACGACGAGATTCACGGTCGGCACACCGCCGTTGCTCTTCTGCAGCTCCGCCGAGTCGTCGCCATAACCCTGGACCAGATCGAGCTGCAGGGGAACGTTCTTGTCCCTGGCCGTCTGCTTCACGAGCTGCGTCAGCTTCAGGTTGGGGAGCGCCGACGAATCGTAGAGAAACATCCCGGGTCCGGCGCCGAGCCGCACCTGCGTCTCTTCGGGCCGGCCTGGGAATACGTCGCCGGTGATGCCGCCTTCAATCGCAATCGCCAGTTCCGGCTTGACGACGTCCGCGGCGGTGTGGGCGCCGCGCAAGCCGACTTCTTCCTGCGTGGTGATGGTCCAGATGATCTGGTTCGCGTGCGGCTGCGTCGCCAGACGCCGCATCGCCTCGATCACGACACCGCAGCCAACCCGGTCGTCCCAGCCCTTTGCGAGATAGTTGCCGGTGCCGTTCATCACCGTGAACGGTGCATCCGGCACTACCTGATCGCCGGGTCCGATGCCCATCGCGGCCACTTCGGCCTCGTCCTTCGCACCGACATCGAGAAACAGGCTGTCGCGCGAGTAGACTCGCGTCCGTTCATCCGGCGGGACCACGTGCACGTCCCGGATGCCGGTCACGGCGCGCACCGGTCCCTTCGATCCGACGATGATCCATCGCTGATCGACCAGCGCCTGATCCAGCCAGCCGCCCAGCATCTGCATGGTCAACAGCCCGCGCGGGGTGACGCGCCGGACCACGCCGCCGAGTTCGTCCATGTGGGCGTCGACCATCACTCGAGGACCCGACGTTCCCTGGGTCGCGATGATCGAGCCGAGCCCGTCGAACGTGATCGACGCCGCGTACGGCTTCATCTGGTCGACCATCACTTTGCGAATCGGCTCTTCGAATCCAGGTGCGCCGGGCGTGTCGGTGAGTTGCCGCAGCAGATCGATCGTGCGATCCTGCGCGGCGAGCGGTGCGATCGTGATGATGGCGAGGAGCGAGCCGGCAAGGACGCGTCTGGTCATTGGATTGGGCGCTATCCTATCCTACGGCTGCAGGACTCGAGTAACCCGGGTGGTCCAGCCGCCGTACATCGGATTCGGCAGCAGGAACCAGGTGCGTCCGAACGATTCGTCTCCGATGTTGGGAAACGACTCGCCTTTCTGCGGAAAGTCGCTCATCTGATCGCCGAGGAACGCGGTCACCGTCATCGCGGCGCCGTTCCACGCGCACGCGCCTTTGCCGGCGACGACCTCCGCCCGGCGGACGGCCTTATTGCGCTGCGCGTCTTTCGGGTCCTTCAGGCATAACCGGTCATCGCTGTTCCACAAACCAACCGTCGTCAGATTTGCCTGGGTCGCATCGAAGGTCGTGGTGTCGCGATCGGAAATCCACGCCACGTGACCGCCGGCCTGACGCACGGCGGTAATGAACGGCACGACGCCCGGAACCGCCGCCGCGGCCCGGCGAAGTACCCACGCATTCCACGAGGTCTCGTCGAACGGAAGCCCGTATGACGCGCGATCGAGCTGGTAGGTCGAGTTGTCCAGTGCCGTTTCGTCGATGTCCATCACGACCGCCCATCGACGATTCGACGCCGCCGGACTCGTGCGCTGCACGGCGTCGGCGGCCAGTCGATAGACCTGGCGCGCGAGCGCCGCGTACTCCTCGCTGTCCCGTACGTACTTGATCCCCAGTTCGTGGACGAGTGGCGGCGATTGCGCCTCGACCGAGGCGAGGCACGCCACTGCGATGGAGGCGACGATGAACGATCGATGCATCAGGATGACCCCTTTGGCCGACGATTATCGAACAGATTGACGCTCAGCCGCCAAGCGGCCATCGCCAGTTGCGAATCGACGGCATATCCTCGCCGTAGCGGCGGATGTAGGTCCGGTGCTCGTTCAACTGTTCCGCCAGGCGTTGCTTCAGGTAGGCCACGCTCGAGCCGAGCTGCGGCAGACGATCGAGCGCGTCGGCGGCGAGGTGGAAGCGATCGAGATCGTTCAGGACCGCCATGTCGAACGGCGTGGTGATCGTGCCTTCTTCCTTGTAGCCGCGCACGTGCAGGTTGGCATGGTTGGTCCGCCGATACGTCAGCCGGTGGATCAGCCATGGGTAGCCGTGATACGCAAAGATGATCGGCTTGTCTCGCGTGAACAGCTGATCGAAGTCGGTATCGCTCAGGCCGTGCGGATGTTCGCTGGCCGGCTGCAGCCGCATCAGATCGACGACGTTGACGACCCGGATTTTGAGCGACGGCAACTGCTGCCGCAGGATGGCCGTCGCGGCCAGCGTCTCGAGCGTCGGCACGTCGCCGGCCGCCGCCATCACGAGATCGGGCTCGCCGCCTCGATCGCTGCTCGCCCACTCCCACATCCCGATCCCGGCCGCGCAATGCTCGACTGCGGCGTCCATCGCCAGCCATTGCGGTGCCGGATGTTTTCCGGCGACGACGATGTTGACGTAGTGACGGCTGCGCAGACAGTGATCGACGACGCTGAGCAGGCAATTGGCGTCCGGCGCGAGGTAGACGCGAACCACCTCCGCTTTCTTGTTGACGGCGTGGTCGATGAAGCCGGGATCCTGGTGTGTGAAGCCGTTGTGGTCCTGACGCCAGACATGACTCGACAGCAGGTAATTGAGTGATGCGATCGGCCGCCGCCACGGGAGCCCGCGCGTGACCTTCAGCCACTTGGCGTGCTGGTTGAACATCGAATCGACGATGTGAGCGAACGCTTCGTAGGTATTGAAGAGACCGTGGCGTCCGGTCAGCAGATAACCTTCCAGCCACCCCTGGCACTGGTGCTCGCTGAGCACCTCCATCACGCGGCCATCTGGAGCGAGCCATTCATCGCCGGGCACGGTGTCTGCATCCCACTGACGATTGGTTGCGGCGAACACCGCATCGAGGCGATTCGACACCGTTTCGTCCGGGCCGACGATACGGAAGTTGCGGGCCGCCGCATTGGCGACGATCACGTCCCGGAGGAAGCTACCGAGAACGCGGGTGTCCTCCGCATCGACGGCGCCGGGCGCCGTCACAGTCACCGCGTAGTCGCGGAAGTCGGGAAGCTGCAGATCCCGCAACAGCAGTCCGCCATTCGCATGGGGATTCGCGCCCATACGCCGGTTGCCAACCGGCGCCAGCGCCGCGAGCTCCGGCACCAGCGCGCCTGCGGCGTCGAACAGTTCGTCAGGCCGATAACTTCGCAGCCACGCCTGCAGCTGTCCGAGATGCGCCGGATTCGAGCGAGGATCGCTGAGCGGCACCTGATGGGCGCGGAACGTGCCCTCGATCCTGATGCCGTCAACCTCTTTTGGGCCGGTCCATCCTTTCGGGCTGATCAACACGATCATCGGCCAGCGCGGTCGCTTCGTCTCGCCGCCGGTTCGCGCGGCTGCTTGAATCAGACGAATCTGCGCGGACACCTTGTCCAGCGTCGTCGCCATCAGCGCGTGCATCGCTGCCGGATCGCTGCCTTCGACAAAGTGCGGCGTCCAGCCGCAGCCTCGCAGCAGCTGTTCGAGTTCCTCGCGGGAGACGCGGGCGAGGACGGTGGGGTTGGCGATTTTGTAGCCGTTGAGGTGCAGAATCGGCAGCACCGCGCCGTCGTGAACCGGATTCAGGAACTTGTTCGAATGCCAGGCCGTCGCGAGCGGACCGGTCTCGGCTTCGCCGTCGCCGATGACGCACGCAGCGATCAGATCGGGGTTGTCGAGCACGGCGCCAAGAGCGTGGCTGAGCGAATATCCGAGCTCGCCGCCTTCGTGAATGCTCCCCGGTGTTTCCGGAGCGACGTGACTCGGGATACCGCCCGGAAACGAGAACTGGTGGAACAACCGCCGCAAGCCGCCCTCGTCGCGAGAAATCGCCGGATACACCTCACTGTAGGTGCCCTCGAGATAGGTGTTGGCAACGACCGCCGGACCGCCATGTCCCGGTCCGGAGATGTAGATCATGTCGAGCTCGTGCTCGTTGATGATGCGATTGAGGTGCGCGTAAATGAAGTTCTGTCCTGGTGTCGTGCCCCAATGCCCGAGCAGCCGCGGCTTGATGTGATCGGGCAGCAGAGGCTCCCGCAGCAGCGGATTGTCGAGCAGATAAATCTGGCCGACCGACAGGTAGTTGGCGGCGCGCCAGTAGGCGTCGATGCGCGCAAGCAGTTCGGGTGTCGCGGTCATGGATCTCCTGCAGCGAATAGCGGGTAGGCGGCGCGGGCGATCATCAGTTCCTCGTCGGTCGGAATGACCCGCACCGGGATCGGCGCGGCCGCTCGCGAAATCACGGGCGCACTGGCGCCGTTGGCGTCAGCGTCGAGATCGACGCCCAGGAACTGCAGCCCGTCGCAGATGCGTGCACGGATCGTCGCCGCGTGTTCACCGATACCTCCGGCAAACACCAGCGTGTCGAGTCCGCCGAGCGCCGCCGCGAACGCGCCGATCCATTTCCTGATTTGATAACAGTAGATCGCGACAGCCAGGGCGCACGGCTGACTTGTTTGCTCGTGCGCCAGCAGTTCCCGCATGTCGCCCGACAGGCCCGAGATTCCGACCAGCCCGGCCCGATGACTCAGCAGATCCTCGATCTGATCGGAGGCGAGTCCGTCGCTCCGGGCGATGTGGGTCACGACGCCCGGATCGAGATCGCCCGATCGGGTGCTCATCACGACACCGCCGAGCGGGGTGAATCCCATGCTGGTGTCGATGCAGCGTCCCTCCTTCACGGCCGCGAGGCTCGAACCGTTTCCGAGGTGCGCGAGCACGACTCGTCCTTCCGCCACTCGACGGCCGGCGACGCGCTCCAGTTCCTCGAGCAGAAACGCGAACGACAGCCCGTGGAACCCGTAACGTCGCACGCCCGCCTCGTCGTACTGTTGCGGAATCGGCAGCCGCCGCGCGACTTCGGGCAGGTCGTGGTGGAAGGCGGTGTCGAAGCACACAAACTGCGGCACGCCCGGCCAGGCGTGGCCGATCGCGTCGATGAGCGACAGTTCGTCGGGAAGATGATTCGGTGCGAACGGAACGAGTGTCTCGAGGTCGTCGAGGAGGGCGTCATCGACGCGCTGCGGATCGCGGTGACGCGGGCCGCCGTGGACGATGCGATGGCCGATCGCGGCGACCGCTGGAGCGTCGCGCTGCCGGCTGGCCCATTCGAACACCGTTCGTGCGCGGTCCGCTCCGGACGCCTCGCTGCTCCCGCGACTCAGTGCGCGAGCAACCGGTTCGAACGTGAACAAGCCGTACTTCACCGACGATGATCCGGTGTTGACCACGAGGACGGCGCGCCCGGTCGTCACGGCGTGATCACGTAGTCGTCACGATGTCATCTCGGTCGAGTCAGACGCGCTGGCTGATCGCCAGGATGTTGCCTTCGCTGTCCTTGAACCAGGCGGTCTTCGCGCCGCCGCCGGTGACGATGCTGTTGCGCATCGGGAAGCCCGGCATGTCGTATTCCTCGAAGGTGACGCCGCGCGACTTCAGCTCCGCCACTTCCGCTTCGACATCGGCCACGGTCCAGAATGCCTGACTCGCTTTCGACGTGCCGGCGTTGGGAGTCGGGTAGAGGAACACGTCGGCGCCGCCGCACTCGTAGATCACGCCGCCGGCGTATTCCTGTTTCGGTCGAAGTCCAACCACGCCTTCATAAAACGCTCGCGCGCGCGCGACGTCGCGTGCGGGGATATAGGCACGAATCGGTGCGGCGCTCAACATCGATGCGCCTCAGGCCTTGGCCGCTGGCGCGAACTGCTTCATGAACGCGTCCTGGCGCTGCTGCATCTCCTGCGGTGTCAGATCTTCCTTGTGGCTCGCGATGGTCCAGCGGTAACCGTGCGGATCGGAGAACGATCCCGAACGGTCGCCCCAGAACTGATCGGCCATCGCGCCCATGCCCGGCAGCACCGTGGCGCCGGCGGCGACCGCGCGGTTGAAGAGCGCGTCGCAGTCCTCGACGTAGAGCCACAGCGACGCCGGTGACCCGCCGAACGCATTCGGGCCCTTGGCGCCCATCATCGGATCGTTGACCATGATTCGTGAATCGCCGATGCGGATTTCCGCGTGCATGATCTTGCCGTCCGGACCGCTGGCGCGTGCGATTTCTTCGGCGCCCAGCGCCTTCTTGTACCACTCGATCGCCGCTGCTGCGTTATCGAGCGTCAATGCCATCGTCACCGTGTGATACCCGTCGGGTACAGCCTTCTTTGCCTTCGACATTTGCCCTTCCTTTCAAGAACAGAGAACACTGCATTCTCAACGAGGCCACCGGACGGCGCAAGCTCGTGAAAAGCGCACCGGCCTGCTGTCGAGCTTGGAAGCATCCCTCCAGCGCCCGATAATGTCGCTCACCTGAAAGCTGGTTCGCGTGTGATCGCCAAATTGAACTCCAAACAGGGATGGACTCCCACGCCCACCGCCTTCCGCAGCCTGCTTGCCTGGCTCGACGGCGGAGCTGACTCGAGCGGTCAATCGTATGTCGAAATGCGCCGGCGGCTGGTTTCGTACTTCCAGCGTAAGCGATGTCCGTCCGCTGACGACCTCGCCGACGAAACGCTGAACCGTGTCGCCCGGCGGCTCGAAGAGGAAGGCGGGATTCGCGGCGCCACACCGTCACACTACTGTTACATCGTCGCGAAGTTCGTGTTTCTCGAGCACCTGCGGCTCACCAACAGGATGCGCACGAGTGCTGCCGAGGCTGCCCGGCCTTCGCTTCCGGCGGCGGAGGACGAAGAATCCCGGCTGGACTGTCTGGATCGCTGTCTGCTGCGGTTGACGCCTCAGGAGCGCAAGATCATCCTCGGGTATTACAAGGGCAATCAGCGCAGGAAGATCGAGCAGCGGCGGGCGCTCGCGGTCGATCTGGCGATGACCGCCAACGCGCTCGCGATTCGCGCCTGCCGGATCCGGATCAAGATCGAGGCGTGTGTCCAAGGCTGCAGCGGGTCGGCTTGAAATGGTTCGGCGACATCAGTCTTATCGTAGGTAGAAATGTCGATATCCGGCGAACCGGCGCCCGATGACCTGCAGCTTCGCCGCTACCTGCTCGGGTTGACGCCCGAGGCAGAGAGCGAACAACTGGACGAGCGGAGCATCGCCGACGAAGAGTTCGCGCTGTTGCTGCGCGCGGCAGAGTACGACCTTGCCGACGCCTATGCCGCGGGTGAACTCTCCGGCGACGAGCTCGCCGCGTTTCGGACGGTGTATCTGTCGTCCGCATCCGGACGCGAGACCGCGCAGTTCGCTGACACCTTGCTCCGGTATCAGGAACGGCCGACTCGCCTGTGGACCACCTGGGCGCTGGCGGCGGCGGCTCTCGTGCTCCTCGCGACGAGCGTCTATCAGCTCGGCGAAAACCGGCGTCTTCGCCGGGACGTCGCCGGGGTTCGCGCCGAGACCGCAGCGCTGGCGGATCGCGGCCGCCTGCTCCAACAGCAGCTCGACGAGCGCGCATCAGCACCGGCTCCGGCTGCTGCAGTGCCATCGCGAGTGGCAGACGCCGCAACGGCGACGGGTACGAATGTGATCGCCGCTTTCGTCCTCACCCCGGCGGTACGCGGCGCCGATGCCCCTCCGGCGATCGTCATCCCTCCCGGAAGAATCCGCCTGCTCTTGCCGCTCGAAAGCGATCGGGCGCCGTCCTTCGATGCGGTCCTCAGGGACTCGGCGACGCGTGAGGTGGTATGGCGGGGCAGCGGCTTTCACGCGGTCGGCACGACCGACGCCGTGGTCGCGGTGAGCGTTCCAGCCGACGTATTGAAGCCTGGCGGCTACATGGTGGAGTTGAGTAGCGTGCGCAGCCGGCGTCCGCCTGGGCCGGCGGGAAGCTATCCCTTTAAGGTCGTGATGCCGTGAACGTGGGGAACCGGCGGTCGCACAGAATCTGGCTGCGGTTGCTGGTTGCGGGGACGCTGCTGGGATTCCTGCTCGTGGATGTCGCCATTCCCGGCGCGGCGGGCGTCAGTCGCGTGTCTGCCACGAGCGAGTCCCAGGCCGCGGACGCGGCGACACTCGAGATCGGCCGCCCGATCGAGCAATCGATTGCCGGTGCGGTCGCTTACACGTATCGGCTACCTCTCGCTCCTGGCGAATTCGCGTCGCTGACCGTCGTGCAGACCGGTGTCGACGTCGTGGTGCGTGCGCTCGACTCTGCCGACCAGGTCGCGGCCGAGTACCGACCTTGAAACCCGGCCCACCGGAGAAGAGCACGTCGCGGTCATCGGCAGCCCGGCGGAGTTGGTCCGCATTCGTGTCGCGGCGCGCTATCCGAAAATCGCCGCCGGCCGATTCACCATTCGCGTGGACGCCATTCGGACCGCGACCGATCGCGACCGCGATGAGTTCGACGCACACCTGGCCTACACGCAGTCGGTCGATCTGGAGAGCGCCGGCAAGATCGCCGACGCCAAGACGCAGGCAGACCGGGCACTGTCGCTGGCCCAGCGCGCGCTCGGATCGAACGATCGCTTCGTGTGCTTCCTGCTGACTCGCGACGCCGAGCTCAGTCGCGGCCTCGCCGACACCGGAGCAGCCGAGGCGCTGTTTCAGCGCGCGGTCGCAGCAAACGATGCGGCGCTGGGCGCCGACGACCCGCAGACGGCATTTGCGCGCTACCGACTCGGATCGCTGTACACGGCGCTGAACCAATATGCCCGTGCCGAAGCGCTGATCGACGATGCGCTCGCGGTCACCGAGCGAACGCTGGGCGCAGGTCACCCGCGCATCGCCTCGATGCTGATGTCGAAGGTGCTGCCGCACTACTTTCTCGAGGACTACGCCTACGCCATCGCCGGACTGCAGCGTGCCCTGGCCATCGCCGAGAAAACCCTCGACGAAGACGACTTCGTGGTGATGGCCGTGGTCAACAATCTGGGCGACGCCTACGTCAGGCTGCACGACTACGATCGCGGTCAGCTGTATACGGAACGTGCGCTCGCCGGAATCGAACGCCGGTACGGCGCCGATCATCTGCGTGTCGCCAACCCGCTGCTCAACCTCGGCATCATCGCCCGTCAGAAGGGCGACTACGCGCGGGCGCTGGCGTTGATGTGGCGGGCCTACGCCGCCCGCGAGAAAGCGTTGGGCAGCCGCCACGCCGACACCGGCGCGGTGCTCATCACGATCGGCAACGTTTTTCATGCCGAAGGGGAGTACGACCAGGCGGTGGACATTTTCAACCGCGCGCTCGAGGTGTTCGAAAGCGGCAGCCCATATTTCGACTACTCCCTGCTGGCACGCGAGGACGCCGCGCGCTCGTACGCCGCCAAGGGCGACGTCGAGCACGCCCTCGAATACCTGTCCCGCGCGAACCGGCAGCGCGAGACGGCGATGCAGCTGAATCTGGCGGTCGGTTCGGAGCGCGAGAAGCTGCTGTATGCGGACGCGATCGCGGAAAAAACGGATCGCACCATCTCGCTGCACGTCAACCAGGCCGCGGACAATCCGGTCGCGGCCGCCGAAGCGGCGCTGGTGCTGCTGCAGCGTAAGGGCCGGGTGCTGGACGCGATATCCGGCAGCCTGACGGCCCTCCGCGAGCGTATGACCGCAGCCGATCGTGCCGTGCTCGACGACCTCGAGGCCAGCACCGTGCAACTGGCTACGCTGGCGCTCAGCGGACCCGGACGGACGCCGCTCGACGAATATCACCAGCGCCTCACCGCGCTCGAAGCACGGCGAGACCAGCTCGAAGGTGAGGTCGCCGGACGGAGCGCCGAATTCAAGGCGCAGTCACAGCCCGTGACCCTCGACGCCATCCAGCGCGCGATCCCCGCCGACGCGGCGCTGATCGAGTTCGCGGTCTATCGTCCTTTCAACCCGGCCCTGCCGAGCGGCGATCCACAGACCTACGGTCCGAGCCGTTACGTCGCCTACGTGCTTCGCCGCGAAGGCGGCGTCCGCTGGAAGGATCTTGGGCCATCCAGCGAGATCGACAAGGCGGTGGCTGCGGTTCGTGAGGCGCTGCGGAATCCGACGCGCCGCGATGCCGGGACCCTGGCCCGGGGGCTCGACGGCATGGTCATGCAGCCGCTTCGCCCGATTCTTGGTGACGCCACGCGGTTGCTGGTGTCGCCGGACGGCGAGCTCAACCTCGTCCCGTTCGAGGCGCTTCTGGACGAACGGCAGCGGTACCTCGTCGAGCGATATTCGATCAGCTACCTCACGTCCGGGCGCGATCTGCTGCGCCTGCAGGTGCCGCGGCCGTCGACCGGTCGTTTGCTGGTCGTGGCGGACCCGGCATTCGGCGAGCCTCGGCCCGAACCGGCGCCGGGGTCCCCGGTCCGCAGCCACAGTGCCGATCGCGGAGCCACCGCCGGCCGCGAGTTATCCACTGTGTACTTCGCGCCGCTCTGGGGAACCGCCGACGAAGCGCGCGCCATCAAAGCCATCTTTCCGGCTGCCACGGTCCTGACTGGCCCGCGCGCCACCAAGGACGCCATCCTTCACGCGGCTGCGCCAGAGATTCTGCACATCGCCACCCACGGATTTTTCCTGCAGGACGCCTCGCAGGCTGCCCCCGCGGCACCCGCTGCGGGCGCGAGCGACAGCCGGGCCATCAGCGCGACCGCCCACGTCGCCAATCCGCTGCTACGCTCCGGCCTCGCATTCAGCGGGGCGAACGTCAGCGCCGGCGGCGGTCAGGCCGGCATTCTCACGGCCCTTGAGGCCTCCACCTTGAATCTGTGGGGCACCCGGCTGGTCACGCTCTCGGCCTGCGATACCGGTGTGGGCGACGTGAAAAACCAGGAGGGGGTGTACGGCCTGCGCCGGGCGTTCCTTCTGGCCGGGGCCGAGACCCTGGTCATGAGCCTGTGGCCGGTCAGCGACTTCGTGACCCGCGAGATGATGACCGCCTATTACGCCGGCCTCAAGCGCGGCCTCGGCCGGGGCGACGCCCTGCGGCAGGCGCAGCTCGCCATGCTCGCTCGCCCGAATCGCCGGCACCCCTGGTACTGGGCCAGTTTCATTCAAGCCGGCGAGTGGCGCACGCTCGATCCCCACTAGAGCCCGTTTCATTTCGGTGACGCTCGGCTTCGGACGGTTTGCGAAACGAGACCGTCCGATGCCTCGGTCCGAACACCGTGGGGCGGATTGCTGCCCGCATCGAAAAGCGCTAGAGCGGTTTTACTTGAGTGTCGCGTCGGCTGCGGGAGGAACCATCCCGTCGACGGCGGATCTGGACGCGGGCGCCCGACGGTCATTCCGGCCGGGCCCTCCCGTTCGCTGCGTGGCAACACCGCCCCTCCGGCGCAGGACTGACGACGCCGGCGTCGGTTGGGGGTCAGCCGATCACCGGTGAGCCGACTGTTCGGCATCCGGGTTCGCCGATCGCCGGTGCGCGTACTCGTCGCCGACGCCGCCCGCCACGCCTCCGGGACGGTGTTGGTGCGAATCCGATCACGCGGCTCACAGGTCGGGGCCGGCCGGAATGACCGTCCGCCGCCCGCCGTGAGGGAGACCGATGGGTCTGAGTCGCCAGCGCCGGTGGCGCCGGACCGATCAGGTCCCAGGTTCGACGATCGCCGTCGGCCGGTGTGGGTGGCGATCCCGCGTCCCTCGGCCCTCGCGCGCGCAGGCGACAGCCGTCACCCGTATCGGTCGGCATGCCAGAACCGGCGCCGCCGATTCGCCACCAGCCGACGGATCACCCGGTCGCCCAACCGATTGTCAGATGTCGTGCGGGTCATTCCAGGCGCCGGGCCCGTCGCCAGCATTCGGCCGACCGACACGGGTGACGCGCGAGCGGCCGGGGACGCGGGAGCGTCACCCACACCGGACGGTGGCGCCCAGAGACGGGATCGAATCACCGACTGGCCCAGGCCCATAGGTGCCGCGTGCCGATTCGAGCCACGAAATGTCCGTACGTGGTTTGGCTCATCACTGTGAAGGGTGTTCCCGGAGTCTGGGACGCTCGTCAGACAGGGAGTGGCCATGTTGCAAAGAGCGGTTCTCGGAGCAGGCGTAGCCGTCGGTGCGGGATTGGTGGCGGGGATGATGGCGATGGGCCGGCCCGCGGTCGCAGACGAGGGGGCCGCGACGCTGCTCGCATCGCGGGACGCGAGCGGTGAAGTTCGCACCCTCGACGTCAACGGACGGTTGGACCTGGACAATCCCTTCTTCAAGGAGCTGGGAACCAACGGCCGCACCTGCTTCTCCTGTCACCGGCCGGATCAGGGCTGGACGATTACACCGGAGTCGGTCCGGCGGCGGTTCGACGACACCCGGGGACTGGATCCGATCTTCCGCAACAACGACGGCTCGAACTGTGGCGGTGCGGACATCTCCACGGTGTCGAAGCGCCGAACCGCCTTCAGCCAGCTGTTGAACCGCGGTCTGATTCGCATCGCGGAAGACGTGCCGATCGGGGCCGAGTTCGTCATCGACAGCGTCGACGATCCGTACCAGTGCAACGTGCCGCTCACTGGAGCCTCGGTCTACCGGCGGCCCCTTCCGACCACCAACCTGCCGTTCCTGACCGCAGTGATGTGGGACGGACGAGAATCGTCGGCGACGACGACCGTCCTGCAGGATCTCGCGCACCAGTCGAATACGGCGACTACCGTTCACGCGCAGGCGTCGCTGTCTCTCACGCCCGCCGAAGAGCAGGCCATCGTCTCATTCGAGACCGGCCTCTACACGGCACAGGCGCGTGATGACGGTGCCGGATCCCTGCATGCCGATGGTGCTTACGGCGGGCCGCGCTATCTGTCGCAGCAACCGTTCTTCATCGGCATCAACGATCCGGTCGGACTGAACCCGACCGGTGCGGCGTTCGATCCGAATGCTTTCGCGTTGTTTGGTGCCTGGGCGAACGGCCGCAAAGGCCAGGACCACGATGCGGCGGCCGGGGCACGAGCCTCGATCGCCCGCGGCGAGGTCCTGTTCAACAGCAAGCCGATCGTGATCACCGGCGTCGCCGGGCTCAACAATTTCACCTTTGCCAACGGAGTCACCGTCCCTGACCCGTTTACCGGCAACTGCACCACCTGTCACGATGCTCCGAACGTTGGAGATCACTCGGTCAAGGCGCCGCTGAACATCGGACTGACTGATGTGTCGCGCCGCACCCCGGATCTGCCGCTCTACACGCTCCGGCGTCTGTCCACCGGCGAGACGAAGACGACGACCGATCCGGGTCGCGCCATGGCCACCGGAAAATGGGCCGACATCGGGAAGTTCAAGGGTCCGATTCTGCGCGGCCTCGCGGCGCGCGCGCCCTATTTTCACAATGGGTCTGCCGCCTCGATCGAGGACGCCATCGACTTCTACGTGACGCGGTTCAACCTCGACTTGACTGCGCAGGAAAAGGCCGATCTCGCGGCATTCCTCCGCGCACTGTAGGAAGCGATGGTCGGCGCACCGTCTACGACCTGCCGTTGACTCTCGAGTGCGGCGATCGGGTCGAGATTTTGAGCGCCGGCGCGTACACGACCAGTTATGCTTCGGGCTTCAACGGCTTCCCGCTGCTGAGGACATACTGAGTCCAGGCGGCGCCTGCGGCGGCGGGGTTGCGTGGAGATCGGAGCATCGCTCGTGTTCACAGTGCTGGTCGTCCTGGCAGCTCTCGCGTTCAGCGTCGGCGGCTACTGCATGAAGCTGTCGGCGGGCCTCACCCGTCCGTTGCCGAGCGTGCTGCTGTTCCTGCTGTTCGCCCTCGGTGCGGCATTGCAGGCCGTCGCCATGCGAGATGAGCCGATGAGCGTCACCTACATCGTGGTCCTCGGTCTCGAGGCCGTGACCGCTTATGCGCTCGGTGTGATCTTCCTCAACGAACACAGCTCGATCACAAAAGTGTCAGGTGTCGCGCTGGTGGTCGCCGGGATTGTGTTGCTCAGGATGAACGGACGCTGAGCAAGGGACGCGTCACGACGTCGGCGTGTTGACAATCGCCCGGCTTGGGACACAATCACCACCACGGAGGCATTCGTGGCGCAAACGCTGAGGCCGCTGACGGTTGGCGAACTGCTCGATCGCACTTTCACTTACTACCGCCGCCGCTTCGTCCTGTTCGTCGGCATTGCCGCGATTCCAAGCGCGATCGCCCTCGCCTTTCAGCTCGCGCGCCTTTACGGAACATTTTCGAACAGCATGGCCACCACCGCGCTGCTGGGGCTGGTCTCGCTGATCGTTTCCGTCGTCACCGGCACTTTCGTGCATGGGGCGACGGTTGTCGCCGTCTCGCAGCTCCAGCTCGAACAGGACACCAACATCGCCGAGGCGTTCACGGCCATTCGTCCGCTCGTCGGCGAACTGTTCATCATCGGCCTCAATGTCGGCCTGCGTGTGATGCTGGGCCTCCTGCTGCTGATTGTGCCGGGCGTGATCTGGGCGCTGAGCTACTCGGTGGCGGTCCCGGTGGCGATTCTCGAGGGCACGAACGTCTCGGACTCGCTGAGCCGCAGCTCCGAACTGACGCGAGGCGGACGGGGACGGATTTTCGTCATCTACTGTTTGTTCTTTGTGCTGACGATGGTCGGTGGGGCGGTTTGGCCGGTGATCACCGGGCTCGTCGCGGCAGCCCGGTCGGTGCCGCTGCAACCAGCACACCTGCCGATGTGGGCGCAGCTGGTGTCGCAGTTCGGCGCGTTCGTCACGCAGTCGCTGATCGGTCCAATTACCACCATCGCCCTTACGCTGGTGTACTACGACCAGCGCGTCCGCAAGGAAGCGTTTGATCTCCGGCACATGATGGACCAGCTCGACGTGTCGCCGCAGGCGCCGCAGTCGGCATGATCCGCTCGCGTGACGTGTGGGTCGGCGCGGCATTGCTGGCCGGGTGTGCGCTGACGGCTGCCGGCAGCCCTCCTCAACCGAACGATCGGCCACTTTCGGTCGGGTGAATATGTCGCGCGCCTCGATCAGCTGTCGGCTGTCGTCAGCGGTGGCGATGCGTCCCCGCGAAGCACCCCGATTGGCCAGGATTTGTCCGGGGTCGTGCGCGTCCAGGGCGATGCACGGATCTTCGACGTCCCGACTGAATCGATCCAGCGCGAGCTTCGCGCCTGGCAGCTCCAGCACGACGCTGCGGCGCGGCAACGGCTCCTGAACGACCTGCGGTTCCGGCGCTCGGAAGCCGAGCGCTTCGAGCGTCCCGCAGTCGGGCGCTCGAGCGAGCAGGCGATCCTGCGCGATGTTCTGAGCGCGCGCGAGTTCGCTCAGCTCCACGGTCCGGGCTGGAGCGATCGGCTCCGCCAGCGCTTTTTGCAGGCGCTAGTGAGGCTCTTCTCGTCACGCTCATCGTCCATCGCGACGATCGGGAGCGTGATCGTCTACGGACTCGTGGCGCTCGCACTCGTGGTGCTGGCGCTTGGTCAGCTATCGATTCATTCAGCGGACCAGCCGTCTCGAAATCGCGCCGTCGCACGGTGCCGCCGCGTTGCCGCGGGACTGGCCGCGGTGGTTAGCCGATGCGCAGGCGATGGCCGGCCAGGGCCGCTGGCGCGAGGCGATCCACTTCACCTATTGGTGCGCCGTTGCCTTCCTCGAATCCGGGGGCGCCTGGCGGCCGGACCGCGCCCGCACGCCGCGCGAGTACCTGCGGCTGTTGTCATCGTCGGCGGCGGCGCGGGAGCCGCTCGGCGCGCTGACCCGCGACTTCGAAAAGATCTGGTACGGGTACGCGACCGCCGATCAGGCGGCCTTCGACGGTGCAATGGCGAGGCTGCGCCAGCTGGGATGCCCGACGGCATGAACGTCACCGATCGCACGCTCCTGCTCGCCGCGACGATCGGTTCTTTGCTGCTGGTGCTGCTGTTCGCCATTTTTGGTGCCGGCGGCGACACCACCGAGAGCCCGACGACGTATTCGAGCGGATCGGGAGGAGCCAAGGCGCTCTACCTGACATTGCGGGCGGCACACTATCCGATTGAGCGCTGGGAACGATCGCTGCGCGAACTGCCCGCGGATGCGATGGCGACGTTGATTCTCGCCGAGCCGATCGGTGTGCCAACCAGCGAAGAGCGCGCAGCGGTCAGGAATTTCCTCGAGCGCGGAGGGCGTGTCATCGCGACGGGAATTTCCGGCGCGTCGTTTCTGCCGAATCGCCGCGTCGCACCGGATCCGATCGCCGGGATGACCTGGCGGCGTGAACTGGCTCGCTCGCCCTCGCTGGTCACGCGCGCCGCGCCCGAGATCACGCTCGCGCCGCAGGCCTACTGGCAGGACGAGACTGCCGCCATGCCGTTGTACGGCGATCCCGACGAGCACGACGCGATCCGCGTGGTGAAATTCGAGGTCGGGAAGGGAGACGCGATGTGGTGGGCATCGGCCACGCCGCTCACCAACGCCGGCATCACTGAACCCGGCAACCTGGCATTCGTGCTCGCGTGCCTCGGCGATCCCCACCGGGCGATACTCTGGGACGAATATTTCCAGGGCCATCGGCCGCCGTCGGCCGCTTCAGTGCTGACGTCGCCGTTTACCTGGGCGTGGCTGCCGTTACTCCTCGGTGCGGCGGCGGTCCTTGTGACCTATTCGCGCCGAAGCGGTCCGATTGTCGTTCCCGCCGCGGAGAGCCGGTTGTCGCCGCTCGAGTTCGTCCGCACACTCGGCTCGCTGTACCAGAAGGCGGGCGCCGCCGCAGTGGCTGTCGATATCGCGTATCAGCGATTCCGCTACGGTGTCGGCCGGCGCTTCGGCATCGCCACCGCTGATTCATCCGATGCGCTGGCCGGTGCGTTGGGTGCCGCCACGGATCTCGATGCGCTGGAGCTCGCCGATCTGCTCCGGCGGTGTGAGTCGGGCCGTGAGGATCCGAGCCTGACTCCGGCAACGGCGCTCGCGCTTACCCAGTCACTGCACGACTACGCGGCCAGACTCGACCTGTTTCGTCGATGACAAAGGGGCTCCTCTGATGGAAGCGGTTCCGCGGCTCGTTCGGCACGTCCTCGCCGAGATGGACAAGGTGGTTGTCGGGCAGGCGCCGCTCAAGACCGGTTGCCTGATTGCGCTGTTGTGCGACGGTCACGCGCTCGTCGAGGGCGTGCCGGGCGTCGCCAAGACACTGGCGGTCAAGACGCTGGCGCGTCTGCTCGGTCTCGGCTATCAGCGCGTCCAGTGCACGGCCGACCTGATGCCCGCCGACATCATCGGCACCAGCGTGGTGTCGCTGGCGACCGGGACGTTTCAGTTTCACAAGGGGCCGCTTTTCACCGATCTGCTGCTGGTGGACGAAATCAACCGCATGCCGCCGCGGACACAGGCGGCGCTGCTCGAGTGCATGGAGGAGCGCCAGGTCACGGCCGACGGCGTCCGCTACGATCTGCCCGCGTCATTCAGCGTGTTCGCGACCCAGAATCCGATCGAATTCGAAGGCACCTATCCGCTGCCGGAAGCGCAACTCGATCGCTTTCTGATCAAGATTCACGTGGCGTATCCGGATCCAGAAGACGAGGTGCGCATCCTCTCGCACGCGCACGGCGGCTTCGACGCCCGCCGGCTCGATCGCGTCGATTTGATTCCGGTTGATCCGGCACTCCTCCAGGTCAGTCGCGGCGAAGTACGGGGCGTGACGGTGGAGGCCTCGCTCTTCGCGTACATCGTGCAGCTGGTGCGCAAGACGCGCGAGTGGCCGGCCATCGCCGTTGGCGCCAGCCCTCGCGCGGCCGTCAACCTGCTGCTGGTCTCGAAGGCGCTGGCCGCCATCGACGACCGTTCGTACCTGGTGCCGGACGATGTGAAGGAGGCGGCGCTGCCGGTATTGCGGCATCGTCTCGTGCTGAAGCCCGAGGCCGATCTCGAGGGCATCACCGCCGACCGCGCGCTGCAGGACGTCATTCGCGCGGTCGAGATCCCGAGGTGACCAGCGCCGAGCTGATGGTGCCGGAGCGCGTCTCCGCGCGCGCCCGATCGACTTCCAGGATCGGCGCCGCGTTCGCTCCGAGATTTTTCGTTCTGCTGGCCGTCGGCCTGATGTGGCTGGCGCCGGCGCTGTTCGAGCCGCGCTTCGTCTACGCGATGGTGGCGTGGGACCTGCTGGTGCTCGTCGCGTGGCTGACCGACCTGGTGCGCCTGCCCGCGCCGGCACGCCTGATCGTGCAGCGATCGTGGGCCGACCCTGCGGCGCTGTCGGTGCCATCGCAGGTGACGCTGACTGTGGTCAACGAATCGTCCGCCGCGATCAGCGCGACGGTGGTCGATGCTGCGCCGCATCAGCTGTGCGCGTCGCCGCCGTCGCTTCGAATCGACGTCGGACCGCATGGCGACGCCGGCGCCGTCTATGCGATCGCGCCGACCGCGCGTGGCGAGATTGCGATCGGCGACGCCTACATCCGCTATCAGAGCGCGTTACGGATCGCCGAGCGCTGGGCGCGCGCCGATCTCGCCCAGGCGATCGTCAGTTATCCGAATCTGGACGAGGCCCGGCGCGAATCCTTGTCGGTGTCGCGCAGCCAGCAGAACGAAATGCGCAGGCGGGCGCGCACGCGAAGGGGGATGGGCCGCTCTTTCGAAAGCCTGCGCGAGTATCAGAACGGCGACGAACTGCGCGACGTCTGCTGGACCGCGAGCGCGCGGCGCGGCAAGCTGGTCACGCGCGTCTACGAGAGCGAGCGCAGCCAGCCGATCTGGATCGTGATCGACTCGGGGCGGCTGATGCGCGCGCGGGTCGGCGAGACGACGAAGCTGGATCACGCGGTCAACGCGGCGCTGACGCTGGCGCAGGTGGCGCTCGGATCCGGCGATCGCGTGGGCCTGCTCGCCTACGGCCGCGGCATCCGCCACGCGGTCGCGGCAGCCCGTGGTCATGCCCACCTGCGCGACATCCTCGAACACCTGGCTCGCGTCGGCGCCGAAGAATCGGAAGCGGATCACTGGCTGGCGGCGAGCCGCCTGCTGACCGATCAGAAGCGAAGAAGCCTGGTGGTGTGGCTCACCGACGTACCGGACGTCGCGATGACGCCGGAAGTCGTGTCCGCGGCGTCACAGTTGATGCAGCGTCACCTGGTGTTGTTCGTCGTCATCGGCCAGCCGGATCTGCAACGGATCGCCAGCCGGAAGGCTGCCAACGTGGACGCGATGTACGAGACCGCGGCCGCGGAAGAAGTGTTGCATCGGCGCGACCTGCTGCTGGCGCGGTTGCGTTCGCAGGGTGCGCTGGCCTTCGAGTCGGGCGCCAAACTATCGCCCGCCCTGGTGAGCGCCTATCTGGACGTCAAGCTGCGGAACCGTCTGTAGTAGACGGGTCGGTCATCGAGAACAGATACACGATCAGCAGCGCGAACAACGCCGCGGCCATGCCGAGCTTCAACGGCACGGCCAGATCGGTCGGCGACACGAACGCCTCGATGATGCCGGCGATGACGAGGATCGGAATGCAGCCGGACGCCAGGCGGGCGGCCTGCAGCCCGGCGCGTGACACTGACAGCCGGCGTGGCAGCGCACCCGGAAACAGGATGCCCTGAGCGAGACGCAGGCCCGCGCCGCCGGCGATGATGATGGCCGGCAACTCCAGCACCCCGTGCGGGGCGACGAAGCTCCAGAGCGGCAGGCTCATGCCGGCCAGCGCGCAGGCCATGCCGATGACGCCGAGCAGGACGCCGTTGAACGCGATGATGTAGATGGTGCCGAGACCGGTGATGCCGAGCGCGAACGCGGTGAGCGACACCGTCATGTTGTTGGTCATGATCGCGCTCGACGCGAGCGGCTTCATCCCGACGATCGACTGCGTCCACATCTCGTGCCGATCGATGGTGTCCACCATGCGCGGTCCGAGCACTCGCAACGCGAAGTCGCGGTCGCCGTGGGTCACGGCGGCGCCGACCGCGGCGCCGGCCAGAAAGATGGCGAGCGAGACGAGGCACGGCGCCAGGTTCTGCCGGAAGGTGCGCGGGTACTCCCTGACGAACGAGCGAACCGCTGCAGCTGGACTCGAAGGGCGCTGCGAGGAATAAATGATATGGTGAGCCCGCGCCAGCAGCCTCTGCAGGTATTCGGCGAAATGGACAGACGCGGGATCTTCGCGCAGCGCCGCCAGGTCTGAGCCGATTTGACGATAGAGGAGTCCGAGCTCCTGCAGCTCGTAACGGCCGAGCGACGTAAGGCCGTGACGTGAGGATTGATCGAGCAGGTGCTCGAGCCGCGTCCAGAACGGCCGGCGCGCGTCCAGCCATCGGGTGGAGATCACGACGTGCCGCAGTTCGATGAACGGTTGACCATCGACACGCCCGAGCAGGTCACGCTCGAGTTGCCGCTTGCCGGCATCGGCAGCCGATTTCTCGCCATCGCCTTCGATACTCTACTGCAGCTGTCGTTCTATCTCACCGCGGTGATCGCGCTGACGATCCTCGGCGGCTCGGCGTGGGGCAGGCCCGGTGCGCTGATGCGGCAGCTTGGCCCGGCGCTGGCCGTGCTGCTGGCCTTCTGCGTCTACTGGGGATATTTCGCTCTGTTCGAGATCGCGTGGAGTGGCCGGACGCCAGGGAAGCGCCTGGCCGGCATTCGCGTGATCAAGGAATCAGGCCGGCCGATCAACGCCTACGAGTCGATCGGCCGAAACGTCCTTCGCGCCGTCGACTTCCTGCCGGCGATGTACGCGCTCGGCGTCGGCGTGATGCTGCTCAATCGGCACAGCCGTAGAATCGGCGACTTCGTCGCCGGCACGGTTGTCGTTTACGAGACAAAAAACGACGAACCTGCTCCAGACTGGCAGTCAGGCGGCCTGGTCGCGGGCATTTCAAGCACCGCCCTGACACGCGTAACGTCCGAGGAATTACGGCTCATCGAAACCTACCTGCAGCGGCGTCACGATCTCGATCCGCTGGTGCGCGACGAGATGGCCGAGCGAATTGCCTCGCGCATCAGCCAGCGAACCGGAATCGAGCGGGAGCCCGCCCAGCACGTCGACGACTTCCTCGAGTCGGTGGCCCGGCGCGTCCGCGACGTCGCGCGATTCCGTTGAATCTGCGTTTGCGCCCATCACTACCGGCACCTGCCGACTGAAGAGGTACCAGCAACGATCAACGCAGAGACCGCTGAGACCGCTGAGGTCATGCTTTTCATCCAGAATTCTCTGCGTCCTCGGCGTGCTCTGCGTTCAACGTCGTAAACCGCCGGTACTGATCAAACGAAGGCACGGCCCTAGTATTCGACGAACAGGTCGTCGGGGAAGCAGTACAGCCATCGCTCGCCCGGCTCCGCCGACGCGATCACCGGGTGCCCGGTCGCTTTCGCGTGCTTGCTGGCGTGACGGTTTGGCGAGTCGTCGCAGCAGAGCGTGACGCCGCATTCCTGGCAGGTTCGCAAGTGCAGCCATCGCGCGTGAATCTTCACGCACTCTTCGCACTCATATTTCTTCGCGTGCTTGACGGTGTGAATCGCGCGCAGGTGGTCACAGGAGTTGTCAGCCATGATGCGCGTTCAGGACCGGGCCAGCGGCGCGTCAACCACGTGCTCGGCCACGAACCACGCCTGCAGCTCGTTGCGGCGGACGACATCGCTGACCAGCAGATCGTTGGTGCCATCGTCGCCGGATTCCGCGGCGCGGCGGGCCATGGCGCGGGCTTCCTTGATGACGATCTCGTGAGCGTGGAGCAGTCGTGAGATCTGAACTGGCGCGGATTCGCGGCCCTTCGGTGGCCGCGGGATGAGTGTGGTCTCGGCGATGTCGTGCGCCATCGCCAGGCTGACGCCGCCGAGGAGCTGAATTCTTTCGGCAATCGAATCGACCAGCTCGCTCTGTTCGTCAGCATGTTTGTCGAACAGCAGATGGAGCTGATAGAACGTCGGCCCTGTGACCTGCCAGTGGTGCTTCTTGTACAAGTCGCGCAGCGTGATCGTGTCGGCCAGAATCTGGTTGAGATTCTCGACCGACTCCTTGCAGGCCGTTTCCGATAACGCAATCGGCATGCGGACCAGGTGACCGTAGGGCTGAATCTCGGGTGCGTGCTGGTGTGCGGCGGGCGTCGCCCGCGTCATGATGGCGTCGGCGTCGAGTGTCGGTTTGCTCATCGCATTCTCCGGATAAATGCCGTTGCTCCAGTACCCAATCCTATACTCATCGCTCCAGCGCGGTCTTGATGGCGCCGAGCATCTGGCTGGCTGAGTCCTTCACCATTTGTTCGGCGACGCGCTGGCGCAGACCGCCGAACCCACCTTTCAGCAAATCGCCGCGCGCTCGATTGACGTAGATGAGGTAGGTGGTTGGCGACGTGGCCTCGCGGCTGTCCTGAAGGAACAACGTGACGGCGAGCGAACCGTAGAAGTAATGGCTGGCGTAGATTTGCTTCTGCGCGACCAGCGCGCGATCGGACCGCTGCGGATCGCGCCACGTCACCATGTGGGTGATGCCGGTAATCGTCTTGAGACTGGTCAGGTGTTCCTGGTCCCAGTACAGCTCGTCGGTCCCGCCGGGCAGAGTGACCTCGGGGAATCCCGTAAGGTGGCGCTGGAGCGGCGGCGCGTACATCGCGATCGCCGGCGACCGTTCGACGATTCCCTTCCACATGTCCTGCAGCTTCACCGGCTGCGACTGGTCATCGTAGACAACGAGTGCGGCGTCGCCCTGCTTCAGGTAGGCGGACGCGTAGGCCGTGAGTCGCTGGCGGGCCCACACCGATGCGCGTTCGGTGGCGTCCGGCGCACTCCAGTCGATCGCGCTGCCGAGCGCTGAGGCGCCGGCGGCGCCCATTCGCACGCCGCAGTTTTTCGGGCGGCAGCTGCGCAGATCCCCGACATCGTCGCTGTCGAGCGTCAGGCGCGCGATGTCCGCCTCTTTCGGTGGGTTCGCGAACGTGCCATATCGCAGCGTGACGGAGCCGTCTTCGTACGACACCAGCTGATGGAAATAACTGACCGCCTGCTCTTTCGTCGTCCGGATTCGTACCGCCGACATCACCACCGCTTCGAGGTGCTCGGAATCGGTTTGCGTGCGGGTGATGACCTGGCCGCCCTGCAGCGATGCAACGTCGGCGGCGGAGAACCCTCCGTTCTGCATCGCCCATTCGATGTCCGGCGGCAGCGCCGGCGTCTGAGCCGGTACCGTTAGCGACGTTGCGCACACGACAGCGACCGCGGTGGCAAGGCTCAGGCGATGAAGTACAGGCATGAGGTGACGCTCAACATAGTCGGCGGAGACAGCAGCGGCTATGCGAATCCGGCAGCGGTGACAAACACATCGCTTGTCTGATGAAGGATGCCGGGTCAGGATACGTGCACGCCGTATGTCGCTCAAGCGTCTCCTGATCGTCGTCCATCGCTGGCTTGGCGTCGCGCTGTGCCTGTTTTTCGCCCTGTGGTTTCCCTCCGGCATCGCCATGATGTACTGGGACTTTCCCGGCGTTTCGCCCGCCGATCGACTCGATCGCTCGCCCGCGCTCGAGGCGTCAAAGGTCCGGCTATCGGTGGCCCAGGCGGTGGCGGCGTTGGGCGCCTCGCCGCCGTCAGAGGTCCGGCTCAATACCTTCGACGGTCGCCCTGTTTATCGTGTTCGAATCAACGGCATCGACGAGATCGTCTATGCCGATACCGGCGAGCGTCAGCGCGAGGTCTCGAACGCGACGGCGCTACGGATTGCGTCGGCGTGGACGGCGCAACCTGCGTCCGCGGCGACGGTCGCGACCATCGACGACGCCGATCAGTGGACGGTGCAGACGTCATTTCGCGCGCTGCTGCCGATATCGCGGTTTACGTGGCCGAACGGCGATCAGGTGTACTTATCACAGCGGTCTGGCGAGGTCGTGCAGTTCACGACCAACGCTTCTCGTCTCGAGGCGTACCTCGGTCCGATTCCGCACTGGCTGTATTTCACGCCGCTTCGCCGGCACCCGTCGCTGTGGAACGGCGTCGTGATGTGGCTCTCCGGGATCGGCACGGTTGCAGCGATGCTCGGACTCGCCGTTGGCGTCTGGATGTACTCACCGGTCCGGCGCTATCGGGTGGATGGCGCGGCGGTCAGCTTGCCGTATCGCGGTCCGAAGCGCTGGCACGCGGTGCTGGGCCTGATCGTGGGAGTCGCGGCGGTGACGTGGGCATTCAGCGGAATGCTGTCGATGGAGCCTTTCCCAACCCGGCCAGACGGACGCGGCGACGAGGTCCGATCAACGATTGCTCGAGCGTTGCGCGGTCAGCCGGCGATCGCTGCATTTGAGCGGCTCGCGCCAAGTGCCGCGCTGGAACGCCTGGCCGGCACCCCGGTCAAGGAACTCGAGTTGACGTCGTTCGCCGGCGACTCGCTATACATCGCGCATCTTGGTGGCGGCGAGACTCGAGTGGTGACGCTCGACGGCCAGGTGCAGCCGGCGTTCGATCAACAGCGGATCGCGGCGCTCGTCACGAACGCCCTGACGCCGATCGGCCACGCCGACAGCCGGCTTCTCGAACGCTACGACGCGTACTACCTGGATCGCCGGCACCAGCGTCCGCTGCCGGTGCTGCTTGTCACGCTGGGCGATCACGGTGAGAGCCGCTACTACCTGAACCCGAAGACCGCCACGATCGTCGGGGAGTACAGCTCGCGGGACTGGGTCGCGCGTTGGCTCTACCACGGACTGCACTCGCTCGACTTCCCATGGCTGTACGATCATCGTCCTCTGTGGGACATCGTGATGATCGCGTTCATGCTCGGTGGCACGGCGCTGTCGCTGACGTCGCTCGTGCTGGCGTGGCGGGTACTTGGCCGGACCGTCGCTCGCATCGGGTCGTAGCCGCGCGCTTCTAATTCGGCGCCGTACACCTCGCCGCGCCTTCGGCTGGGCCGCGACGATAGACCTGATGGCAGGCCGTGCACGCGTCGGTCAGATCGCCGGTGGCGTCCGACACTTTTTCCTGATTCTTTGCGCGCGCGGCCTCGAGCACCGTGATTCCCGCGGCGCGCATCTGCGCGGAGAACTTCTTGTAGTCGGCGCGATCGACTGGAACCGGCTTGCCGTTCTCGCACAGGCGGCCCGGTGTGAGCAGAAGGTCGACGCTATCGGTGAGCGCGATCGCGGCGTTCTCGACAACCTGCCAGCCCGGATACAGATTGACGAATTTGTCGGTCGTCGAATCAGTCCCGTCGGTTTTCTTCCTGGCCATGCCCGGATCGTTCTGCTGCACATCGAAGATCAAGTTCGAGTCCGGGAAGTAAATGCCGCGCATGATCTGTGCGAGTGTGCCGACCGGTTTGACCGTCGCGGCTGGCGCCGTCTGCGACGATGCGGCCGCCGAAATCCCGATCGCGATAACCGAAAGACAGCAGACTGCGGCGAGTGACACACGGTTCATGCGCCGGCACGCTATCACAGAAGCGCAGAGATCGGCTCCCGACTGTGGGACGTAATGTCCGGCTTCAGCCGGACTCCGTGGCGCGGGCCTTTCAGGCCCGCGTTTTACGCGACCCTGAAAGGGTCGCGCCGCACCGCATCAGCGCCAGCCAATCGCGAGCGCGCTCGCGATGAGCAAGGTCGCCGACAATCCGCTTGCGGTCACCAATGTGACGCCGCGAACGACATCGTCGTGAGTCGCGGCCGCCGGATCGTTGGCGTCGCCGATCCAGACGTCGGTGACGAGTTGGCCGCTCATCCAGATCGGTCCGACCAGCCGTCGTTGAATCCCGCCGGCGCTGGCCGTTTCGCTCCATCCCGAGTTCGGGCCGAGCAGGATCGCGTGCTGGGAAAGGCCGATTCGAAACGCCTTACGGCCGGAACAGCCCGGCAGTAGAGCGGCCACCGCTGCGATCAGCAGCCAGGTCAGTCGCGCCGGCACATAGTTCATTACGTCATCGAGCCTGGCGCCGCACCAGCCGAACTTGAGATAGCGCGGCGTTTTGTATCCGACCATCGAATCCATCGTGCTGACGACCTTGAAGACGACGAGTCCCGGCAGGCCGCCGACGGCATACCAGGCGAGCGGGCTGGTGAATCCGTCGGTGAGGTTCTCGCTGAGGCTCTCGAGGGCGGCGCGGCGGCATGCGGCGGCGTCCATACGGTTCACGTCGCGCCCGACCAGCGCCGAGATCCGCGTCCGCGCTTCCGCAAGGTCACCGGAGACGAGGGAGCGCTCGACTCGCCAGACGTGCCGAATCAAATCACCCAGGGCCAGGAAGCTGTAGACGAAGAAGGCGTGAGCCACTCGTCCGAGCGCAGGACTTTCGCGGGCCAGGCCCACGACGATTGCCGCCACGACCAGCGTTGCGCTGGTGGATAACGCGGCGAACAGCAGAATTCCGCCGCCGTAGCCGTCTGCTCCGATGCGCCGTAGTCCCGACTCGATCGAGGCGAGCGCGGAGCCGACGATCCGGATCGGGTGAAGTGGATATACCGGATCGCCGAGCGCCAGATCGACCGCGACCGCGATCGCCAGGATCGTCGGATCTGGCAGCAGCGCTCGGATCAGTGCGCCTGCCACTTCGCCGTCCAGCCGAGCGCTACTGCGGCGAGCACCAGCGACTTTGGATCCTTGTCCGGCAACTGATGGAGACGGGCGCGAAACTCCGGCCAGGCGTCAGGATTGGCGGCGAGACAGGCCGCGAGCGTCGCCGCCTGCTGGACGATCGCATCGGGCGCGGCCGAAGCCGGAATCGTTCCATGGCGGACGCGATCGAGCACCGTGGCGAGGGCGTGAGCCGCCGCGCCGACCAGCGGTTCGTAGAACGCGGGCTTGCTGTTCCGCTTCAGCAGTTCGAGATCGCCCGGCGCGAGCAGAGGCGCCAGATCGTCGAATACCCCGGCCTCCTTGACGCCGTAGCGTCCGAGCGCGTGAAAAATTCCCCGCGTCAGACTGGGCTCGAGTCCGTTCTGCCAGCGGATCGCTTCGCCGGTGGCTCGCCGAACTGCCGCGCCGGTCATCTCTCCCAGTTTCATGTGCGGGCTGGCCGAGGTCAGCGGCGGCTCACCCTGCAGCGGCGCCGCCAGGCAGAACTGATCGGTGCCGGTTCCGGTCGCGAGATCGCTCGAGTAGCAGCTCGGCACCGCCAGGCGCTGGAGCGCGGCGCTCTTGCCCTCGGTCATCGTCACGACCGTGCGCGCCATCGCCGCGGCGGTCATCGGTCGATTGACGAGGAGAATCGTGTTGATGGTGCCGGCGACGGCCGCGACCTTCGCCATGCCCTCGGGCGTTTCGCGCCAGCTCGCCGGATCGCCGGCGCACACGGCATTGGTCGCCACGCCGGCGGTGATCACCGCGGTGACGATGATGCCGGCATCTTCTTCGGTCGCGATCGCCGCGTAGTTCATGTTGGCGGCGGTGCCCATCACCGCGGTTGCGGACGCATCCAGGCCGATTTCGTCGCAGACGCGATCGTGATACGCCTCCTGGCCAAGCCCGGTGATCACCTGAAAGCGCGCGTCGTGCCCGGACCCTTCGCAGCTCTGATGGTTGACGAGATGGCGCACGTGGTCGACCTGGCCGCCATTGGTGACCGAGGTGGTGATGGTGCGATGTGCACCTGACAGATCAGCGACGACGAAACGGCCCCATCGGCGAATGGTCGCGGTGGGCTGACTGGCCAGTACCTCCCAGGTCATTCGACGCCCGTGGTCGAAGCGGCCTTGTTGGCGCACGCCTGGCAGATGCACGCGCGGTCCCGCGCCTCGATCGGCACCGCATCGAGCGCGGCCGCCGGAATTGTCGTCGTCATGCACCAGCACTGGGTGGCGCCAGCGAGTTGACCGCAGGCATTTGACTGGCCGCACAGCGGGCACAAGGCCGGCGACGGTTTGATGGCGGTCGGGTCGGACGTGATCGGCACTTCAGAAGTATGGCAGAGACCGCAGCGAATATCGGAACGAACAGTCTGCGACGGTTCGTCGTTCGCGATGCCGGTCACGGTGTCATGTCGAGCGTTCAGTGCTGAGCGCGCGGGTTGATCCAGCCGCCGACGTCCGCGGCCAGGGCGTCGGCCTCGACCGGCCCCCAGGTGTGCTGGTTGTAGATTTGCGGCGCACTCCGCTCGTTGAGCACGCCGTCGATGATGCGCCACGAGGCTTCGACGCCGGCCTGATCGCCGAACAGCGAATGATCGCCGCGCATCGCATCGCCCAGCAGGCGTTCGTACGGCTTCATCTCGTCGACACCGTGATGGTGTTCGACCATGCGCACCGGCTCGCCGACCATCGCCGTACCCGGCCGCTTGGCGAGGGCACGCAGCGCAATCGACACGCTCGGGCTCAGGCGGAACGTGAAGGTGTTCGGATTTTCGTGGCAATCGTCGAACACGCACACCGGAGGACGCTTCAGCCTGACGTGGACTTCGGTCGAGGTCACCGGCAACGATTTGCCGGTGCGGATCAGGAACGGGACGCCGGCCCAGCGCCAGTTGTCGATCGACAGGCGCGCCGCGACATAGGTTTCGACGATCGATTCGGGGGCGACGCCGGGCTCGCCGCGGTAGCCGCGGTATTGGCCGCGCACGATGTCCTGCGCCTGGAGCGGGCGGATCGACTTGAGCAGCGAGATCTTGGCATCGCCGATCGCCTCGGCGTCGTCGCCGGACACCGGCGCCTCCATGGCCAGCAGCGTCATGATCTGCAGTAGATGATTCTGGAAGACGTCGCGAATGGCCCCGACTTCTTCGTAGAAACGCCCGCGGTCCTTCACGCCGAACTCCTCGGCCATGGTGATCTGCACGCTCTCGACGTGGTCGCGGTTCCACAGCGGTTCGAGAAACGCATTGGCGAAACGGAAATACAGCAGGTTCTGGACCGGCTCTTTGCCGAGGAAGTGATCGATGCGGTAGAGCGCCGACTCGTCGAACGCCTGGTGCAACGTGCGATTGAGCGCCTGCGCCGAGGCGAGGTCGCGGCCAAACGGCTTTTCGAGGACGATGCGCGCCTGGTCGATCGGCACGATCGCGGCGAGTCCGGTCGCGACCGTACCGAACAGGCTCGGCGGGATCGCCAGATAACAGAGCGGACGGGTGGCGCCGCCGAGCGCGACCTTCAGTTTGTCGAATGTGGCCGGCGAACCGTAGTCGCCCGACACGTAGGAGAGGCGGGCCGCGAGCGTCGCAAACGCCGCTTCGTCAACACCGCCGTGCGCGGTGACGCTCTCGCGCGCCCGCGCGCGCAGCTGGTCGGCGGTCCAGTCGGGAAGCGCGACGCCGATCACCGGCACCGCAAGTTGTCCCCGTCGCGCCAGAGCCTGCAGCGCCGGGAAAATCTGCTCGTAGGCGAGATCGCCGGTCGCGCCGAAGAAGACGAGTGCATCGGATTGAACGTTGGTCACGCGAGGTTCCGTTTCTTCCACAAGCGGTAGCCGCCGGCGAACGCGAAGGCGTTCGAACCGATTCTGACGCCACGGGGCAGGGTTTTGATGCGCTTCGCATTGCCGCCGCCAAGCACGACATCGTCCACTTCGAGCGCGGCCTTCAGACGCGTCACGACGTCGGTGACGTTGCGCCGCCATTTGGCTTTGCCGAGCCGCCGGCGTCCCGCCTCGCCGATGTAGTTCTCGTAGGTGCGGCCCTTCTTGTAGGGCAGGTGCGCGAGCTCCATAGGTTCGAGCACGCCGTCCACGATCAGGGCTGCGCCCAGCCCCGTGCCGAGTCCCAGGAACAGCATGCGGCCGCCGTGATAGCTGCCGAGCGCCTGCATCGCGGCATCGTTGATCACCTTCACCGGACAGCCGAACGCGCGAGCGAAATTGAAGCCGACCCATCCTGCGCCGAGATTGTTCGGCTCGCTGACCGGCTTGCCGTGCAGTACGGGCCCCGGGTAGCCGATCGAGACGACGTCATATTTCCACGCGACCGTCGCGTTCTTGACTGCGGCGACCATCGCCTTTGGCGTCATGCTCGGCCCTGACGGAATTTTGATGGGGGTGGTCCGGCCGGTCATCAGCGCCTTGACGTGTGTGCCGCCGACATCGATCGCAAGGATACGCATCGTGGCGTCAGTCTAGCCCCGTCGATTGACGCAGGTCGAGGATAGACGCGGCGCTGGTATAGTCGGGATGGCGATGAAGAGTCCTCCGGATCGGACCGTGATCCACGCCCCGGGCTGGCCCGGCATCCCGGCGCGCTGGACCTCGAGCGCCAAGAGCGGCGTCGGCACCTCACTCGGCGCCGCGAGTCGGGTCTGGTTCACGCTCAGCCACGGCATCCTCGACGAAGTCTACTACCCGCGCGTCGACTCGGCGTGCACGCGCGATCTCGGACTGATCGTGACCGACGGCGCGTCGTACTGCTCCGAGGAAAAGCGGCATGCAGTCTCGAGCGTTTCGCTGATGGCGGAGGGTGTTCCCGCATTTCACCTGCGGAACATCGCGCTCGATGGCCGCTATCAAATAGACAAGGACATCGTTTCCGATCCGTCCGCCGATGTCGTCCTGCAGCGGGTGCGATTCACCGCGCTGCAAGGCACGCTGTCGGACTATCGTCTGTACGCGCTGCTGGCGCCGCATCTCGGCAACCGCGGGGCCGGCAACACCGCCTGGATCGGTGACTACAAGGGCACGCCGGTGCTGTTCGCCGAGCGCAACGGCTACGCCCTGGCGCTGGCGTGTTCGGCGCCGTGGCTGTCTCGATCGGTTGGCTTCGTCGGGTTCTCGGACGGCTGGCAGCAGCTCGAAACGAGCGGCCGGATCGTCGAGGCCTACGAGCGAGCCGAGGACGGCAACGTCGCGATGACCGGCGAGGTCGATCTCGCGGCCTGCGACGGCTCGTTCGTGCTGGCGCTGGGTTTCGGGGGCACCGCCGCGGAGGCGGCGCAGCGCGCGGTCAACAGTCTGATCACCGGCTTTGAGGACGTCTCCAGCGAGTACATCGGCGTGTGGCAGAGATGGCACGGCAAGCGGCAGGCGCCGCCGTGCCTGGATCCGGCCGCCCGCCCGCTGGTCGAATTCAGCGCGGCCGTGCTCCGCGTCCACGAGGCGAAGACGTTTCGCGGCGGGGTCATCGCCAGCCTGTCGATTCCGTGGGGGTTCGACAAGGGAGACGACGATCTCGGCGGCTATCACGTGGTGTGGCCGCGCGACCTCGTGGAAGCCGCGGGCGGATTCCTCGCGGTCGGCGCGTACGGCGACGCCCGGCGGGTGGGGCGCTACCTGATGGTGACTCAGGAGGCCGACGGCCACTGGGGTCAGAACATGTGGCTCGACGGCACGCCGTATTGGAACGGCATCCAGATGGACGAGACGGCGCTGCCGATTCTGCTGGTGGATCTAGCGGCTCGATGCGGCGCGTTCCGGCCGGGCGAGCTCGCCGCCCACTGGCCGATGGTCCGCCACGCCGCGTCGTTCATCGTCCGCAACGGCCCGGTCAGCATGCAGGACCGCTGGGAGGAGGACCCCGGCTACTCCCCATTCACGGTCAGCGCCGAGATCGCCGCCCTGCTGGTGGCAGCCGACTTCGCCGACGCCCACGGGGACCGACCGGGGCGCGCTCTACCTGCGGCAGACCGCCGACACCTGGTTTGCGTCGATCGACGACTGGATGTACGTCACCCGCACGGCTCTCGCGGAACGGTGCGGTGTCGACGGCTACTACGTCCGAATTTCCGAAGCGGACGAGGCGGAGGCGGCTTCGCCCAAGGACGGCTTCGTGCCGATCAAGAATCGGCCGCCGGCCGATAGTTCCGCGCGCGCCGATGCCATGGTCAGCCCGGACGCACTCGCGCTGGTGCGCTTCGGGCTTCGCGCCGCCGACGATCCGCGCATGGTCAACACCGTGAAGGTGATCGACGCGCTGCTCAAGGTCGAGACGCCCAATGGTCCGGCGTGGCGCCGCTACAACGGCGACGGCTACGGCGAGCACGAAGACGGCAGCCCATTCGACGGCACGGGTGTCGGCCGTCCGTGGCCGCTGCTGACCGGCGAGCGTGCTCACTACGAGATCGCTGCCGGCCGTACTGCCCGCGCCGAACAACTTGCGGCCGCGATGCACGCGTTCGCAGGCGAGAGTCAACTACTGCCGGAACAAGTGTGGGACGCGGAGGACATTCCTGAGCGCGAGCTTTTTGCCGGGCAGGCAACCGGTTCGGCGCGGCCGCTGGTGTGGGCGCACGCGGAATACGTCAAACTGCAGCGCTCGATTCAGGACGGCGCGGTGTTCGATCAGCCGCCGCAGACCGTGGCGCGCTACGTCGCGGCGACGCCACCCGATGTGCGATTCGCCGTCTGGCGCTTCAACAACAAGATCCGCGCCATGACCAACGGCCGCGTTCTGCGCATCGAAACGCTGGCGCCGGCGCTGATCCACTTCGGCATCGACGACTGGTTCGAGACGCAGGACGTGCCCGCCGTCGACACCGGGCTCGGCGTCTGGGTGGCGGACATCGACACCGCCACACTTACCTGCACACGGCGGCTCGACTTCACAATCTATTGGCCGGACGCGGATCGGTGGGAGGGCGAAGACTTCCACGTCCTGGTCACTCGCGCATAGCCGACACCCGGCATCACGAAGACACGAAGATCACGAAGGACACGAAATCAATGCGTACAGAGGAACCTGAGGTCTTCGTGTCCTTCGCGACTTCGTGATGACCGATCGTCAGCCACGGCAATCACGACGTTTGAATGCAGAGCACGCGGAGCTCGCAGAGAATTCTGATAGGACGGACCTGGTAGGCGGGCTAGGTCGCACTGGGGGCGCGATAGTGGCCGGGCACGGCGCGGAGCGCAATCGCCAGGCGGTTCCAGGCGTTGATCGTGGACGTGAGGTAGGTGAGGTCCACGATTTCCTGTTCGCTGAAGTGCCGTCTTGTGTGGTCGTAGACCGCGTCGGGCACGTGGGTCTCGGACACCAAGGTGACCGCTTCCACCCAGGCCAGCGCCGCGCGCTCACGCTCGTCGAAGAACGGTGTTTCGCGCCACGCGTTCAACGCGTAGAGCCGCTGCTCGGTTTCGCCGGCGGCGCGCGCGTCGATCGAGTGCATGTCGATACAGTAGGCGCAGCCGTTCAACTGCGACGCTCGCAGCTTCAACAAGTGCATCAGCTTGTGGTCGAGGCCGCAGCTCCCCAGGTATTTCTCGAGCGCCAGCATTCCTTGCAGCGCCGGCGCCGCAAACTTCCGGTAGTCCAGCCGCGGATCCATCGCGATCCCCCGTGAGGCGCGATTAGTCCCGGCGGCTGCCGGTGAATCGCAGCAGGAACAGGAAGAGGTTGATGAAGTCGAGATAGAGCGCCAGCGCGCCGACGATCGCATACGCGCCGGTCGGCCCGGCTGGCGCTGCCAACGCCATCGCCTTCAGCCGCTGCGCGTCGTAGGCCGCGAGGCCGGTGAAGACGATCACGCCGATGAACGAGATCACGAACTGCAAGCCGTCGTTGTGCCAGAACATGCCGACGACCGAGGCCAGCACCACGCCGATGAGTCCCATGAACAGGAACTGCCCCATGCCCTGGAGACTGCGCTGCGTGGTGGTGCCGTAAAACGCCAGCCCGCCGAACATGCCGGCGGTGACCAGGAATGTCGTCGTCACCGATTCGCCGGTGTAGGCCAGCAGCACGAACGACAGCGTCACGCCGGTCAGTGCCGAGTACGCGACGAACAGCAGCGACGCGGTCGTCGCCGACATCTTGTTGACCCGCGCCGACAACCACACGACCAGACCGAGTTGCGAGCCCACCAGCATCCAGAACAGCAGGCGGTTCGTGGCGATGGCGAGAACGATCGACGGCGAGCTCGCGATGATCCACGCCGAGGAGGCGGTGATCGCGAGGCCGGCCGCCATCCAGCCGTACACCGCTCGCAGAAACACGTTGACGCGTTCCGCGCTCGAGACTGACGAGGGGAACGCGCGAGGTGATGAGAGATCGTCTGGAAATGCCATGGCCTGATGCTACCACCACCGTCTGCCGACCGTTGCGGAACGCGAAAGAAAACATCGTGACGATGTAAACATTCCGCCTGTCCCCTGACAATTGCGGACACGAAGTCACGGTTGTTTCACGCGCATGTTGCCACTTTCCTGCAAACCCTCTGGTCTAATCGGGTGAGAGATGGAGACCACGGTAACTCAGCCGTGAACAGACGCGGAGGGGTGAGATGCGAATTGTGACTCGGGTCGAGACCACTGGTGCAGTGACACTGGCTGTGGGGGGCACGTTGAATGCCGCTGCAGCCGCCGATCTCGATCGCGCGTTGCACCAGGCCCGGCTGTTGTGTCAGCCGATCGTGCTCGACCTGAGCGAAGTGGCGCTGATCGATCGGCCCACGCTCAAGTATCTGATCGACGTCACCCAGAACGACGTGCGCCTCGTGATCTGCCCCGACTACGTCGAACGCTGGCTCGATCGCGAATCGTCACACGAGTCGGCGTATGACGGCTGAACGGGCGGCCGCTGCGATCGGCGTCTTGGCGGTCGCCGGGCTCAGCCAAGGCAACGTGGTAGTCACCGGCATTTCAACGAAGTAGCGTCTCCGCGCGCGCGCCGGGGGTTACAATGCGCTGGCCCGAAAGGGTCCAGGCATGATCTCTTCATCACGGATATCGATCGCGGTCGTCGTCATCGGGTTGTGCTGCGGCACGACCGCACGCGCCGACCAGGTGACGCTGGTCGCGCCTGGCGGCGTCAAGGCAGCGGTCGAACTGCTGATTCCTGGCTTCGAACGTCTCACCGGCCACACCGTCAAGGCGACGTTCGGATCGGGCGGCGGCACCAAACAACAAGTGATCCGCGGCGAGCGTTTCGACGTTCCCATCGTGCAGCCGCCGCTCGACGTGGTTCGCGACTCGGGTCACGTTCGCCTCGATAGCGAGGCACCTCTCGCCACTGTCGCGGTGGCGGTCGCGGTCCGCAAAGGCCAGCCCAAGCCCGACATCTCGACGCCCGATGCGGTGATCCGAATGCTTCGCGCCGCGAAGGCGATCTCGTATCCCGATGGCTCGACCGGCGCGGCTGCCGGCGTCAGCTTCGACGCGACGCTGAAAATGCTCGGCATCGCCGAGGAGATGCAGCCGAAGATTCGCCGTGCCGCCGGCGGCGCGGGCGCGATGGCGCTGCTCGCATCCGGAGCCGTCGACATCGGCCTGACCTTCCAGAGCGAAATGAACGAGCCCGGCATCGACATCGTCGGTCCTCTGCCGCGCGCCGTATCGACGCCGACAGCGCTGATCGGTTTCGTGTCGGCGGATGCGACATCGCCGGCCGCGGCGCAGGCGCTCCTGAAGTATCTGTCGTCGGACGCGGCGGCGGCGGTCTACCGGAAATGCGGAATGGTCCCAGGAGCTCTCCGATGAACATGACGACCGCGATCGGAATCGCTATCGGTGTGTGCGCGCTGTCGATCGGCGTCGTCAGTGAAGCTGGACAGGCGCCCGCGGGTGGTGGGCGCGCCAACCAGGCGCCGGGCCCGACCGTCACGGTGCAGGGTCACACGTTCACGCAGTTGTCGCTGTTTCAGCGCAACATCGGCGGTCCTGACGACATGACGACGGCGTTTCCGCCGCACAAGGTGATTGGCAACATCTACTACGTTGGAACGAAGAGCCTCGCGGCGTTTCTGATCGTCACGCCGCAGGGCAACATTCTCGTGAACAGCACCTACGAAAGGAACGTTCCCACAATTCAGAAATCGATCGAGCAGCTGGGATTCAAATTTTCCGATACGAAGATCCTGCTCGGCAGCCATGCGCACGGCGATCACCAGGAAGGCGATGCGCTGGTCAAGCAGTTGACCGGCGCCCAGGTCATGGCGATGGCCGAAGACGTGCCGGCCCTCGAAGCGATGAAGCCTGGCGGCAAGCCGCACCCGATCGATCGCGTGCTCCATGACGGCGACTCGGTCACGCTTGGCAAGACGACGCTCGTGGCGCATCTCACGCCAGGACACAGCCGCGGTTGCACGACCTGGACGTTGAAAGCGGAGGAGGGCGGCAAGAGCTACGACGTGATGATCATCGGCAGCCTCGGCACCAACCCCGGCTTCAAGCTGGTGAACAACGCCGAGACGCCGAAAATCGCCGACGAGTTCGTCCACGCTTTCGAGGTGTCGAGGGAGTTGCCGTGCGACGTGCCGCTTGGTTCACACCCCGGCATGTACAACCTCGCCGAGAAGTACGCGCGGCTCGGCCAGGGCGGTCCCAACCCGTTCATCGATCCGGCCGGCTGCAAACTGGAAATCGATATCGACGAGGCGATGTTCCGAGCCGTGCTGGCCGAGCAGCAGCAGGCGGCCAGGCAGTAGGCGTCACGGGGAGCGCCGTTCTTGGTTCTTGGGTCTTTGTTCTTGGTCCGTCCCCTGTCCTTCGTCCTTAGTCTTATCCCGCAGTCGGCGGAATGCCCGCTGAGGACCCTGAACCAAGGACGGACGAAGAACCAGGAACCAAGAACGACGGACGCGCTCCGATCGACCGCGCACTAGCCATTAGTGAGCGCCCACCAGGTGCGCGGCGGTCGCCCGTGCCGCTGTGTCGCCGCGGCGCTCGCCGATCTGCTGGCGCCACATCGCGTAGTACAGCCCTTTCAACGCGATCAGTTCGTCATGCCGCCCGGTTTCGACGATGCGGCCGCGTTCGAGGACGTGAATGCGGTCGGCGTGCAGGATGGTCGAGAGGCGGTGCGCGATGAGGACGGTGATCGCGTCGCCGCTCGTCGCGATGTCCCTGATGGTGTCGACGATGCCTTCCTCGGTGAGCGAGTCGAGCGAAGAGGTGGCTTCGTCGAACACCAGAAGATGCGGGCGCCGCAGCAACGCGCGCGCGATCGACAGCCGCTGCTTCTCGCCTCCCGATACCTTGACGCCGCCCTCGCCGATCACGGTGTCGAGGCCGCGGTCGGCACGCGCCAGCAGGCTGTCGCACGCGGCCTTGCGCATGACGTCGAGGCACTCGGCGTCCGACGCCGTCGGGTTGACGAACAGCAGGTTCTCGCGAATCGTTCCCGAGAACAGCTGCGTGTCCTGGGTGACGAACCCGATGTGCGCGCGAAACCGGTCGAGGTCGATCTGATTGCCGGGCACGCCGTTGTAGGCGATGCGACCGCTCTGCGGGTTGATAGAGCCCGACCAGTAGCTTCACCAGCGTCGTTTTTCCGGCGCCGGACGGTCCGACAAAGGCGATCGTTTCACCGCGGTCGGCGGCGAACGAAATCTCGATCACCGCGGGCGACGCCGCCGATTGATGTTGAAAAGTGACGTCCTCGAACGCCAGCGTCCGCAGATCCGGCAGCGCAATCGGATTGGCCGGCCGCGCCTCGGTCGGCATCGCGAGAATCGCCTCATAGACGTTCATCGACGCTTCCGTCTCGCGATAGACGTTGATGACATTGCCCAGCTCCTGCAGCGGCCCGAAGATGAAGAACGAGTAGATGAACAGCGAGAAGAACTGTCCGACCGTGATGGCGCGCGTGTAAATCAGGTACAGCATCAGGAACATGATGCTGGTGCGCAGCAGGTTGACGCAGGTGCCCTGAATGAAGCTGAGGCTGCGCAGGTACTTCACCTTCTTCAGCTCGAGGCTGAGGATCTTCGCGGTGGTGCCGTTCAGCCGGGCGATTTCCTGCGCCCCCAGGCCGAGGCTCTTCACCAGCTCGATGTTGCGCAGCGATTCGGTGGTCGATCCGGCCAGCGCAGTCGTTTCGGCGACGATGACCTTCTGAATCTGCTTGATTCGGCGGCTGAGCACCGAGCTGAGGACGCCGAGGATCGGCACGGTCAGGAAGTACGCGGGCGCGATCAACCAATGGACGCTGATCGCGTAGGTCATGACGAAGAGGATGCCGACCAGCGACGTGAAAAGAACATTGATGCTGGTCGTGATCAGCTTCTCGACGTCGGTGCGCACCTTCTGCAGGCGTCCGAGCGTTTCGCCGCTGCGCTGATCCTCGAACACCGAGTAGGGCAGCTCGAGTGAATGGCGGATGCCGTCGGAGTACAGCTGAGCGCCGAGCCGCTGCGTGATGACGTTGATGTAATAGTCCTGGAAGTTTTTCGCGACCCGCGACACGAAAGCTACCCCGACCGCTGCCGCCAGCAGCAGGCTCACGCCCTTGAAGAATTCGCCGGTCGAGTACTCCTGGAACCGCGTCGCGTACTGGTCGATGACGTGGCGGAAGATCAGCGGATCGAGCAGCGAGAAGACCTGGTTGATGGTGGCCAGGACCAGCGCCAGCACGACCAGCGGCCAGTACTGCCGCAGGTAGGCGTAGAGGATTTTCATAAACTGCTTCGATTGTACGCGCCGGTGCTAGACTTCGCGCCATGAAATGGCTCGCCGGTGCGTGCGCGTTCGCGTGCCTCTCGATCGGTGTCCTTGCTCAGGTCCGGCGCCCGCCGCAGGCCGTGTTGTACGAAGGGGCGCGGCTGATCATTGGCGACGCCAGCGCCCCGATCGAGGAAGGCGCGCTGCTGGTGCGCGAGGGGCGCATTACCGCGGTCGGGCGCAAGGGAACCGTGCCGTTGCCAGCCGGCGGTCTGCGCGTCGATCTCACCGACAAGACGGTGATGCCGGCGATGATCAACGCACACGTGCACATCGGCTACGACGGCATCACCAGCTGGGGCGCCGAGAACTACACGCCGGCGAACGTGCTCGATCACCTGCAGCGCGAGGCATTCTACGGAGTGGCAGCTACGCAGTCGGTCGGCAGCAGTCCGACCGATGCCTCGATCCGCTTCGTGCAGGATCAGGCCGCCGGTAAATTTCCTCCGGCGTCGCGTTTCTTCTTCATGCCCGGCATGGCGCCGCCCAACGGCGGACCCGATGCGATCCTCAAGAAGGGCACCGACGCGCTTCACGTCGTCTACGAGATCTCCACTGCCGCCGAAGCGCGAGCCGCGGTGCAGGGGATGGCGGAGAAGCACCTCCAGAACGTGAAGATCTGGGTGGACGATCGCCGCGGCACCTACCCGAAGATGACCCCTGAGGTGTACAACGCGGTCATCGCCGAGGCTCACGCGCACCACATGAAAGTGCACGCGCACGCGATCGCGATGCCGGATCAGAAGGCCGTGGTCCGCGCCGGCGTTGACGTCCTGGTCCACACCGTCGGTGATGAAAAACTCGACGAGGAGTATCTCGCTTTGTTGCGGGAGAAGAAGCCCTACTGGATCACCGTGCTCGGCTTCGGCGATCGCAGCGAGGCCTGCGACGGCGATCCGTTCGTCGATCAGAGTTACCCGCCCGCCGCGCTGGCCGCGATCCGATCGACCAGTTGCGGACCGCGCAGCCCGAACGCCGACAAGCGCGAGGCGATCCTCGCCAATAACCTGCCGCTGATGATCGCGAACGGTGCACGCCTCGTGCTCGGTACCGACGCCGGGATTGCGTCACGTCATGCGTTCGGCTGGGCCGACCACCACGAACTGACGCGGTGGGTGCAGCTGGGGCTGCCGCCGGCGCAGGCGATTGTCGCGGCGACGTCGCGCGCCGCCGAGCTCCTGGGTATCGCCGATCTCGGGACGCTGGCGGCGGGCAAGAGCGCCGACTTCGTCGTGCTCGACGCGAACCCACTGGCTGACATCCAGAACACCCGCCGGATTGTCAGCGTCTACCTGCGCGGTGTGCTGCTCGATCGGGAGCGTCCTGAAGGCAAAGTTCACGGGTTCAAACGGCCGGATCCCTCACTGAAGCGTGCAGTCTTTTCCGCAGCAGCCGCCATTCTTTTCTGTTGACCAGGGTCAAAATCCTGTAAGGTAGCGGCGCTCTTCGTGCAGTCGTCGACTGGAGGGACAGACATGGGCAGATTCATGAGGCTCGGCGTGCTGGTCGCGGCGCTGGTGGCACTCGGGAGTGACCTGGCGTTCGCACAGACCGGCGCGATTGGCGGCGTGGCGAGAGACAGTAGCGGAGCGGTGCTACCCGGCGTGACCGTGGAAGCGTCGAGTCCCGCCCTCATCGAGAAGACCCGCACCGTCGTCACCGACGGCCAGGGCGTCTACAAAATCATCGATCTCAGCCCGGGCACTTACGTCGTCACCTTCACCCTCGAAGGATTCAAATCGTTCAAGCGCGAAGGGATCACCCTGACGTCGGACTTCACGGCAACGGTCAACGGCGAGATGAGCGTCGGCGCAGTGGCGGAGACGGTCACCGTCACCGGCGAAAGCCCGCTGATCGATACGCAGAGCGTCACGCAGCGCAAGTCGCTGACCCACGAGGCGATCGACAACCTGCCGACCGGCAGAAGCTTCCAGAATCTCAGCGTGCTGGTGCCTGGCGTCCAGACCACGCTGGCGTCGCAGGATGTCGGCGGCACCGGCGGCGATCGCTACCAGACGCTCTCGGTCCACGGCAGCCGCGCCGATCAGATGCCGCTGGTGATGAACGGGATGCCGTTCAACAACATGAACAACACCGGCGGCGGCTACAACACGACGCTGGTCGTCAACACCGGAACCGTCCAGGAAATGACGGTGACCACGAGCGGCCTCGCGGCGGAGGCGCGGTCGAGCGGTGTGCTGACCAACATCATCCCGAAAGAGGGCGGCAACACTTATCGCGGCGCCGTGTTCATGAACTACGCGGGCAGCGGGCTGCAGACCAGCAACCTGACCGGCGACCTGGTCAATCAGGGCTTGAAGGCGGTCAACAGCGTCAAGAAGCTCTGGGACCTCAACCCGACCATTGGCGGCCCGATCATCCAGGACAAGCTGTGGTTCTACGCCGGCTTCCGCTACAACGGCGCACAGAGCTATCTCGCCGGCATGTTCAACAACCTGCGCCCCGGCGCGCCACAGTACTGCGTCACCGCCAGCGGCTGCCTGTATGGCGACGCCTCGCATCCATTGACGCTCGTGCCGAACTCGCAGGACCTGACCCAGCAGGCCGTCGGCGGCGACACCTGGACGCGCGGCGAGACCGCCAACATGACGTGGCAGGCCAGCTCGAAAGACAAGGTCACCGGCTTTGCGCACTTCAATCAGCGTCTGGTCAACTGCAACCAGTGCAGCGCGGTGAATTCGCCCGAGGCGGGCGTGTACTTCACGCACAGCCCCGAATACCTGCTGCAATCGAGCTGGACGCGCACGCAAACCGGCAAGCTGCTGTTCGAAGGTGGGTTCACCTTCTACAACGAGACCTGGATCTTCGGACCGGAGCCGTACAACACCAACGGTTATGGTCCCGACGCCGTCATTTCGAAGACTGAGAATGCGTTGGGCATTCTGTACGGCGCCGCCAACGTCTTCACCACCGCCGCGAATCACCAGTACAACATGCGGTTCGCGACCAACTACGTCACCGGCAGCCATGCGTTCAAAGTGGGCCTGACCGACATGTGGGGCACGCGCAACTACCAGTACGACACCAACCAGGCGCAGGCGTGGTCCTTCCTGAGAGGGATTCCGACCACGATTACCGAGTACGCCCGGCCGCTCATCGACACCGAGCATCTGAACGCGGCGCTCGGCATCTACGGGCAGGACCGGTGGACGCTGAACCGGCTGACGCTGAATCTCGGCCTCCGCTTCGACTACCACAACGCGCAGGTGCCTGCGCAGACGCTCGCGGCGATCCCGTTCGTGGCGGCCCGCCAATACGCGCCGATCGACAACGTGCCGAACTGGAAGGACATCTCGCCGCGAATCGGCGCGACCTACGATCTCCTCGGCGACGGCAAGACCGTGGTTCGAGGCGCCTACAACAAGTACGTCGCCAGCGAATCGACCAACATGGCAACGCTGAACAACCAGGTGAACACGTCAATCAACCAGGCGTCACGGACGTGGACCGATTCGAACGGGAACTTCGTGCCGGACTGCAACCTTCAGAATCCGGCCCAGAACAACGAGTGCGGCACGCTCAACGCTCCCCTGGGTTCGTTGAACGTCGCCGCCAAGTACGACCCGTCAATCACCAGCGGCTGGGGCGTGCGTCCCAACGATCACGAGTTCGCGGCCGGCGTTCAGCACCAGTTGACGCCGCGGGTGGCGATCGATTTCCAGTTCACCCGCCATTCGTTCGGCAACTTCGTGGCCGCTCAGAACACCGCGCAGCCGCCGGCGACGACGTTCTCGTCATACTGCGTGACCGCGCCGTCCGATCCCCGGCTGCCGGGCGGCGGCGGCAACCAGATCTGCGGCTTCGAGGACCAGAACCCGTCGACCTTCACGACGTTGCCGTTCTATCTGGTGCAGAAGGCCAGCAACTTCGGTGACGTCACCGACATCTATACCGGCTACGACATCAACGCCACTGCGCGGCTGTCGCGTGGCGGGTTCCTGTCTGGTGGTGCCAGCATCGGTCACGAGGTGACGGACAACTGCGCGGTCGCCGCGCAGGCCAGCGTCACCTACGCACCGGTGGCCGGCGTCCTCGCTTCGTCGGCCGGGACGCTCGCGAACGCCGCGGGCCTCGGCACGCCGAGCACGCTCTACTGCCACGTGGCGCCGCCGTACCAGCCTGACGTCAAGGCTCTGGGTAGCTATCCGTTGCCCTGGTGGGGTCTGACCACCGCAGCGACACTGCAGAATCGCGCCGGCCCGCAATATCTGGCGCGCTACACCGTGACCAGCGCGCAGACGCAGAACCTGGGACGGCCGCTCGGTCTCGGCACCGCCGCCACTCAACTGGTTGCGCCCGGTACGCTCTTCGGGCCGCGCGTCACGCAGCTCGATTTCCGCCTGGGCAAAGTGTTCAGGATGCCGCGCGGACGGATTCAGGCGTCGATGGACATCTTCAACCTGCTCAACTCGAGCGGCGTGCTCGCGGTCAACACCACGTATGGCGGTGCGACCGGTGCGTGGCTGACGCCGACACAGATTCTGCAGGGTCGTCTGATCAAACTCGGCGCACAGATCGAATTCTAATCAGACACAAAGGACACAGAGGGTACGAAGGACACAAAGCACGAAGGATACCAAGGACACAAAGGAAGCACGCCGAACGAAGCACGACGAACGAAGAACGACACGAGACCGCATCGCTGAGTGGGTTACCGGATCGCGAACGTCCGGTCGATCCACTCGGCGAAGTGCCGGGTATCCGGATCGTCCAAGGTCATGCCGCGCGCCAGCAGGCGCGCGGTACTCAAGTCTCCAGTCAGGCACATCGCATAGATCTGCAGCGGGCGGATTGTGACGCCCCGCAGGCCCAACCGCTCCGATTCGCCGAGGTGCGCGGCGGCGCCAAGGTAATCGCGTTTCGCGAACGCCCCGATGCCGCGGGCGTATTCCGTCTCGGCCGAATGTCCCCCGCTCTCTTCAGCAATCCGCTGCTTGACGGCATCGCTGCCGAGCATCCACAACGGCAGGGTCTGCAGTGTCGTTCCCGTCAGCACCGCGTGCAGGTCTTCGATTTGACGCAGTGGCGCGCTGCCTTCCCATAACACACGATTGACGCGGCGCTGCACCTCGAACCACGGCAGCGTCCGCTCGCGAAGCGCCGCCGGCCACAGCCGCCGGATGAACGGCGATTCGGCGAACGCGCGTTCGGCTCTGGCCGGATCGATCGCCTGCTCGAACAGCGCCATCACTGCCGGATCCGATCGGTAGCGCGGATCGGACAGCGACGGTCGGGACAGGACCGGACGGAGCCGTTGCGGGTAATCGTCGGTCAGCGGCGGTGCGCCGGCGGTCAACTGACGCAGATACGAAGCGTCGCCGATGAAGGTCGCGCCGATCTGCTCCGGCGTCTCGAATCCCACTTCCTTCAGCCTCACAGCGAGAGCCGGGTCCTGCCAGGGCGACGCGAAGGCAGCGTCCGTCACGGGGCCGGTCGCGTGACGGGTGCCGACCAGCATCAGGTCCGACGGCGTGCCGTTCCACAGCGAGCAGTCCGCGAACACATCGCAGAACGCGCGAATGATCGTGCTGACGTCGGTGCCGGGATCGGGCCGCGCCACCGGCACCCAGTAGGTCGTGATCCCGCCGTCGGAGAGATGGTCGTGGATCAGCTGAAAGTATTCGCGGGTGTAGATATTGACCGCCCCTGGCGTCCGCGGCGGCGGCGGCTCGCCGGTGATCAGATCGAAGCGATCGTTCGTCGTCTGCAGGAAAAAGCGCCCGTCCTCGATGTGCAGGCGGACGCGGTGATCGTCGAGCGGTCGAGTGCCGGCCCGGTAGATCACATCGCTCGCCGCGACCACATCCTTCGAGATCTCGACGACGTCGAGGGACCTGAGGAAGGGAAGGTTGAGTGTCGCCGCGACGGTGACGCCGACGCCGTAGCAGACCACCAGCGCGCGCCGGACCGGAGATTGATGCAGCAGCATCGGCCAGTACGCGAAATAGCGCATATAGCGCATCGCCGGGATCGTCGTGCCCGACATCGAGAAGCCGTTGGTGACAAGGCGGTTGTAAACCGGTTGTCCGAGCCAACGCTGCTGCATCACGAAAATCGTTTCGGATGGGCCTTCCAGCGTGGCCACGACGGTCGCCCCGTCCGCCGTGTAGGCGTTTGCCGCGCGCGCGAATGCGACCGCGCTGTTTCGAGGCGTGAAAACGACAAGCGCAATGAGGAAGATGATGGCGCAACTGGCAACCATGACCTTCGTGGACAATGCGCGACCGGCGGGACTGCAGGTTCGGCTCACCGAGAGTCTCGCGATGACCGCGTAGAAGACTGCGAGCAACAGCAGCGAGCGTTCCATTCCAAGAGCCGGCAGGAGGACGAACGCTGCGAGCGGCGGCCCGATCGCCGCGCCGGCAGTGTTGGAAAGTGCGAGCGCACCGACCGCTCGCGCCGGTACGATCAACTCGCGGCCGACACGGTCGGCGAGGAGCGTCAGGAAACCACCCGAGAGAAACGCCGTCGGCCCGGTCAGGATCGCCGCGAACCACAGCAGGCGCGTTGCGTCGCCGACTTGCGTGCCGGCGGTCCCGGTCTGGAACGCCAGGTACGACCACATCACCGACGCTCCGCTGAATAGCGCGAGAGCAGGCAGCGTTTCGGGCCGGGGTTCGCCGCGTGTCAGAAGGCGTGATGCTGCCAGTCCGCCGAGCCCAATACCGGCGAGGACGATGGCAAGCATCACGCTGACAGCCAGAGTGGTGCTGAGTACGTACATTCCAAGGCACCGGAACCAGATCACTTCGAGTGCCAGAAACACTCCGCCCGACAAGAATGCGCAGACGAGCGGCAGTCGAGCAGCTGAGGGAAGCTGGGATGGCAGGGCGGATGCTGGCGCTGGCCCGGCACTTTCTCGATCGGGTAACCACACTGCCAGGGCTGCAACGACCAGATCGAGGGCGCCGGCCACTCCGGCGGTGCCGGCAATGCCGACGCGATCGATCAACACCGTCTCGGCGATCAGTACGCCGGCGACTGCGCCGAGTGTGTTCCAACCGTACAACCGGCCGAACATTCGGCCGGTGGCGAGGCCGCCGGCGGGAGCTCCGGCGACCAGCAACGGCAGCGTCGTCCCCATGGCTGTCGTCGGAATGAGGAGCAGCCCGAATGCAGCGCTGAGCCGAATCAGGTTCACGCCGCCTGATCCGCCGGCGATCTGAAAGAACGGCCGCAAGGCGGCGTTCACGTGCGGAAGCACGAAAATCAGCGCAATTCCGGCAACGGCGACCGTGGACTCGGCCAGCGCGTACATACGTAACGGCCGGCGAATCCGGGCGGCGGCCTGCGCTACCACCAGACTGCCCAAGGCCAGTCCGGCCATGAAACTCGAAAGAACGAGGGCGGCGGCCCACACGCTGTTGCCGAAAACCAGGCCCATCCGGTGGAGCCAGACCATCTCGAACGCCAGCCCGGCGGCGCCCGAACCGAAGCTGATCGCTGACAGCGCGGCAGCGTGCCATCGCGGCAAGGCCATGTGCGGCGGCATCTTACTACCCGATACTTGACCCGGATGGTCCGGGTGGCTGGTTCGACCCCAAGACAAACGACGACAAGCGCTGACGAAGAAGTGCAATAAACACCGACATTTCTGTGAGATTCCGCCTTATACTGCCCGGTGGTTAGTCCTTCAAAACAGGGACGTTAGGGTTTGTATCCGATGACGAAACTGACCATAGCGAGCGCGGGCACGGGGTTGCTGGTTTTCAGTCTGACGCTGGCTGCGCAAACCGACAGTGGATCGCGCCCGCAGCAGAAGGCGGCCGCACCGGCGACCACCGTGGCGAAGCCGGCGCTGGCTGTCGCGCATCAGCCGACTCCCGCCGCACCGCCGCAGCCCGACCTCGTGAAGCAATACTGCGTCGGCTGCCACAGCGATAAAGGCAAAGCCGGACAGTTAACGCTGGCCAGCTACGACTCGTCGCATCCGGAACAGAACGCCGAGACCACCGAGAAGATGATCCGGAAACTGCGCGCGGGCATGATGCCGCCCCCCGGCATGAAGCGTCCTGACGCGGATGTGCTGAACGCGTTCGTGACCACGCTCGAGACGAAGGTTGACGCCGCCGCGGCGCTGCATCCCAATCCCGGACGCCGGACGTTTCAGCGATTGAACCGCGCCGAATACGAGCGGTCGGTGCGCGACCTGCTCGATCTCGATGTGGACGTCACCGCCTTCCTGCCGCCGGACACGATGAGCGCCGGGTTCGACAACGTCGCCGACGAACAGGCGATGACTGCGACGCTGATGGAAGGCTACCTGCGCGCGTCCAGCAAGATTTCGAGCCTGGCGCTGGGCGATCGCAGCGCGAGCCCGACCGAAGCGACCTTCAAGGTTCCACGCACGCAGTCGCAGATGCACCACATCGAAGGCACGCCGTGGGGCACGCGCGGCGGCATCTCGGTGGTGCAGACCTTCCCGGCCGACGGCGAGTACACCTTCCGCATCATGCTGCACGGCACGCCGACCGGCCAGCTGTTTGGCAGCGTCGCGAGCCGCAACGAACAGATCGAAGTGTCGATCAACGGCGAGCGCGTGGCGCTGCTGCCGATCGACTACCGCATCACCGAGACGGACAAGAACGGTCTGAACCTGGTGACGCCGCGCATCCACGTCAAGGCCGGCCCGCAGCATGTCGCGGCGGCCTTCATCCAGAGCTTCGACGGCGTGGTGGACGATCTGGTGTCGCCGATCGAGCAGACGCTGGCGGACACCGAGTACGGCGACAACGTCGGCATCACGATCCTGCCGCACCTGCGCGACTTCAGCATCACCGGACCATATACGGTGAGCGGCGTGTCCGACACGCCGAGCCGCCGCAAAGTCTTCACTTGCCGGCCGACCGGGCCGTCCGACGAGATCGCGTGCGCGCGCAAGATCACCGGTCAGCTGGCGAGCGAGGCCTACCGGCGTCCGGCGAACAACGAGGACGTCGAGTCGCTGATGGAGTTCTACGCGCAGGGACGCCGCGGCCACGATTTCGAGTCCGGCGTCCGTGCCGTCGTCCAGGCGGTGCTGGCGAGCCCGAACTTCCTGTTCCGCATCGAAGAGATGCCGGCGGGTGTCCGTCCTGGTCAGAACTACCGCATCACCGACCTCGATCTCGCATCCCGGCTGTCCTACTTCGTCTGGGGCACGGCGCCGGACGCGGAGCTGGTGAAGGTCGCCTCGAACGGGACGCTGCACACGCCGCTGGTGCTCGACAAGCAGGTCAAGCGGATGCTCGCGGATCCGCGCGCCGAAGCGCTGTCGACGCGGTTTGCGTCACAGTGGCTGCGGCTGCAGGACGTGGACAAGATTCGGCCTGACGCGCTGCTGTTTCCCGCCTACGACAGCGCTCTCGGCGAGGCCTACAAGAAAGAAACCGAGCTGCTGTTCCAGAGCATCGTGCGCGAGGATCGCAGCATCCTCGACCTGTTCACCGCCGACTACACCTACGTGAACGAGCGCATCGCCAAGGTCTACGACATTCCCAATATCGTCGGGAACGAGTTCCAGCGCGTGTCGCTGACCGACGTGAATCGCCGCGGGATCCTCGGGCAAGGCAGCATGCTGATGAGCACGTCTGTCGCGGACCGCACCTCGCCGGTGCAGCGCGGCAAGTGGATCATGGAAGTGCTGCTCGGCTCGCCGCCACCACCGCCGCCGCCGAACGTGCCGTCGCTCGACGACACCAAGGACGCCACCGCCACCGGCAAGCCGTTGACGACGCGCGAGCGCATGGAAGAACACCGCAAGAACCCGGCGTGCCAGTCGTGCCACAAGGTGATCGATCCGCTTGGCCTGGCGCTGGACAACTTCGACACGCTCGGCGCGTGGCGGATCAAGGACAACGGCATGCCGGTGGACACCACCGCGAAGCTGTACGACGGCACCGACCTGGCCGGGCCGCCGAGCCTGCGCAAGGCGCTGCTCGATCACCAGGACACGTTGATTCGCAACTTCACCGACAACCTGCTGGCCTACGCGCTCGGCCGGCGGGTCGAGTACTACGACCAGCCGACGATTCGCGCGATCGCGAAGAAGGCGGCGGTCGGCGGCAACCACTTCTCGGCCTTTGTGCTGGGTGTGGTGAACAGCGGCGCATTCCAGATGGCCAAGGCCGAACCGGCGGTGACTACCGACAACGATGCGGCAGCTCCGCGGTCCGACAAGGACCGATAAACGCGCAGGAGGCAGGGCGACATGAGCTCGTTTCTCACTAAAAGGCACATCTCCCGCAGGGCGGTACTGAAAGGCGTCGGCGTCACGATGGCGCTGCCGGTTCTCGATGCGATGCTGCCGGCCAGCACCGCGTTTGCCAGTACCGCCGTCGGGTCGACCAAGCAGCGCTTGATTGCGATGGAAATGGTGCACGGCTGCGCCGGCAGCACGGCGATTGGCGCCAAGAAGAACCTGTGGGCGCCGGCCGCCGTCGGCCGCGACTTCGACCTCGCCCCAAGCAGCCTCAGTCCGCTCGAGGCGTACCGCAACGACATCACCATCGTCAGCAATACCGATTTGCGCCAGGCCGAAGCCTTCACGCTGCCCGAAATCGGCGGCGATCACTTCCGCTGCAGCGCGGTGTTCCTGACCCAGTCACACCCGAAGCAGACCCAGGGGTCCGACGTCCACGCCGGGACCTCGCTCGATCAGATCTTCGCCAAGAAATTCGGTCAGGACACGCCGATCCCGTCGATGCAGCTGTCGATCGAAAACGTCGACCAGGCCGGCGGCTGCACCTACGGTTACTCGTGCGTCTACACCGACACCATCAGCTGGGCCTCGCCCGAGCATCCGCTGCCGATGGTGCGCGACCCGCGCGTCGTGTTCGACCAGCTGTTCGGCGTCGGCGCGACGCCTGAGGCCCGCGCCGCCAACCGCCGTTCGGATCGCAGCATCCTCGACTGGGTCACGGTGCAGGTGACGCAAATGCGCAAGCAGCTCGGCACCGCCGACAAGGCGCGGCTGAGCGATTATCTCGACAGCGTCCGCGAAATCGAGCGGCGGATTCAGCAGGTCGAGGCGAGAAACGCGAGCGGCGAGCAGCGCGAGCTGCCCGACGCGCCGATGGGCGTGCCCGATTCGTTCGAGGATCACGTAAAGCTGATGATGGACTTGCAGGTGCTGGCCTTCCAGGCCGACGTCACCCGGGTGTTCTCGTTCAAGCTCAGTCGCGATGCCTCAGGCCGCTCGTTCCCGGAAAGCGGCATCTCCACCGGTTTCCACAACGCCTCGCACCACGGCGAAAAAGAGGAGAAGATCGTCGAGTTCGCGAAGATCAACAAGTACCACGTCAGCCTGCTGCCGTACCTGTTCGCCAAGCTGAAGGCCACGCCGGACGGTGACGGCAACCTGCTCGACAACAGCTTGATCATGTACGGCTCGCCGATGGCCGACTCGAACATCCACAACCACAAGCGCGCACCGCTGCTGCTCGCCGGCCACGCCGGCGGCAAGCTCAAGGGCGGCATGCACATCAAGGCGCCGGACGGCACCCCGATGGCCAACGCGATGCTGACCACGCTCCACATGCTCGGTCGCGACGATGTGGAAACGTTCGGCGACAGCACAGCGGCGCTGGACTTGAACAACGTGTCGGTTGCGGCGACGACGGACGTCGCTGCGAAGGGCTAACGACCATGCGACGAACCTTCACGAAAGCGACCTGCTCGCTCGGCCTTCTCGCCGGACTGGCCGCGCTGCCGGCATTGATCCACGCCGCTGGCGCCGCTACGCCGACCGCCATCGTCGAAGCGGCGCAGTCGGGCAATCGTGACGCGCTCCGCGCCGCGCTGAAGGACGGCGGCGATGTCAACGCGGCTCAGGGCGACGGCATGACGCCGCTGCACTGGGCGGCGGTGCGCAACGACGTCGAGATGGCTGATCTGCTGATGTACGCCGGCGCCAACGTCAAAGCGACGACCCGGATCGGCGGCTATACGCCGCTGCTGGTGGCGGCCAAGACCGGCAACGCCAAAGTGATCGAGACGCTGATCAAGCACGGCGCCGATCCGGATCGCACCACCACCAACGGCACGACGCCGCTGATGCTGGCCGCGGCCGCCGGCGACGCCGACGCGGTGCGAATCCTGGCGTACTACAGTGCCAACGTGAACGCGCGGGAGAAGGTCAAGGGCGAGACCGCGCTCGATTTCGCCGCGGCGTCCGGCCGCACCGAGGCGATCCGGGTCCTCACCGCCGCCGGCGCTGATCCGAAGCTGGCCACCAACGAAGTGAATCTCGCTGCTTTTGCCAAGGAAGAGCAGGAGCAGCTGCTGGCGCAGCGCGGCGGCGGCAACAACGGCGGCAACGGCGCTGGCCGCGCCGGTGGCGCGGCGGCGGCGGGCCGCGGCGGTGCGCCGGCGACACCGCAGATTCCCGGCGTCAGCCGTCAGTACAACTACACCGAACTGGTCGCCTACTGGGGCGGCCTGTCGCCGCTGCACATTGCCGCGCGCCAGGGCCACATCGAGTCGGCCAAGGCGCTGCTCGAAGCCGGCGCCGACGTCAATCAGCGCAGCCTCGGCGACCGCATCACGCCACTCGTGATCGCGACCATCAACGGGCACTTCGATCTGGCGAAGATGCTCCTCGATCAGGGCGCCGATCCCAACGTCCCCGAGAGCAACGGCGTCGCTCCGCTCTATGCGGCACTCAACGTGCAGTGGGCGGCCAAGGCGCTCTACCCGCAGCCGCGTGCTTACGAGCAGCAGCAGCTCTCGTATCTCGAGTACATGAAGGTGCTGCTCGACAAGGGCGCCGATCCGAACGCGCGGCTGATGCGCAAGGTGTGGTACTCGCAGTACGACTTCGACCAATCAGGTGTTGACGAGGCCGGTTCGACGCCGTTCTGGCGCGCGGCTTACGGCGCCGACGTGGAGGCGATGAAGCTGCTCATCGCTTACGGCGCCGATCCGAACATCGCGAGCATGCGGACCCCGGGCCGCGTGCGGACGGGTGACGCGACCCGCGAAATCACCGACGTCGCGCCGACGGCGCCGGTCCCAGTCGGCGGCCCCGGTGTGGCGCCGCTGCTCGCGGCGTCGGGCGTCGGCTACGGCGAAGGTCTGGCCGCGAACCATCATCGCTATGCGCCGGGTGGCATGCTGCCGGCCGTGAAATACCTGGTCGAGGAGCTGCACGTGGACGTCAACGTCCGCGATCACGAAGGCAACACCGCGATTCACAATGCGGCCGCGCGCGGCGACAACGAGATGATCAAGTACCTGGTCTCGAAGGGCGCGGACCCGAAGGCCGTCAACCGCGAGGGCAAGACCACGGTGGACGAGGCCAACGGCCCGGTGCAGCGCATCAGCCCGTTCCCCGACACCATCAAGCTGCTCGAGGACATGGGCGCGAAGAACAATCACAAGTGCGTATCCTGCTAACTTAGGATTTGAGGACTTGAGGATCTGAGGATTCGTTTGAGAATCTTCAGAGCCTCGAGTCCTCGTTCGACCGACTCGTCAATCTCGCCCGTACTTCCTCAGACAAATCCTCAAATCCTTAGATCCCCAGATCCTTAATTCTTAAGGGTTTCGGCCACACTCCTCACAACCTCGGGAATCGCCCGCATCACTTCGCGTGCCTCCGGGAGGTAGCGATACGCCATCGCCAGAATCAGAATCCCGAAACCGACCGACATGATCCCTTCGAGCGCCGCGGTGTCGCGATTACGACCGCCCAGCGCCCAGTACGACCCGCGCCGAGCGGCGTGAAGCGGCCAGGCGACGAATTGATACGCGAAGACCAGCGCCACCAGGCCCATCCAGAGCGGCACATCGTCCGGCAGCGTCAGGCCGAAGATCTGGCGCGACGTGCTCAACGAAACCAGCGCGTAAATCCACACCCAGAAACAGATCACACCGACGATGCTGAGCAGCGGAACCATGACGCCGGCGAGCAGCTGCGCGCCGTAGCCGAGCGGGGCCGGATCGGAAACGCGGTAGCCGTGCCATTGCTGGAGCCACTGGCGCTTCTGTTCCCGCCATTCGTTTTTCCACTGCTGCCTGCTTTGCTGCCATTCCTGCTTGAACTTCTGGCGATCGGCACGCCACGCCCGGCGCGAGTCGTTCTTGTCCTTGAATCGCGAATAGTGCTCCTTGGCGCGATCGATCACTTCCTGGGCGTTGAACGGCAGGCCATGCGCCGCCGCGCGTTCCTCCGAGGTGTCGGCGGGTGGGATGACGAACGCCAGCACCAGGTAGATCAGGATGAAGCCGCCCTTGGACAGCAGCGTCAGCGCAATCACGATGATGCGGATGATCGTGACGTCAACGTGGATGTACGCGGCGAGGCCGTTGCAGACGCCCGCGATCATCGAGCCTTCGCGGATGAGGTAAAGACGCCTGGCGGCACCGGACGAGGCGCCCGGGTTCGGCCCGGCCGACGAGCCGCCGGTCGCCGCTCCGCCGTCAGCGTGGCCTTCGGATTTGGCGTCGGTCCCGCCAACCGGACCCATGTCCTTGATGATCTGATCGACTTCCGACGCGGCCACGACCGTCTTGTGCGGCCCGAGAAAGCGCCGGCACTTGTCGGCGATCGCCTGTTCGAGATCGGCGACGATCTCGACCCGATCCGGGTTGTCCTTCAACTGACGCTCGGCGCCTTCGAGGTACGCGGTCAGCGCCGCGAACCCGCTCTCGTCGATCTGGTACGCGTTTCCATTCAGGTTGATCGAAATGACTTTCTGCATCTCATCGTCCCAGCTGACTGACCGTTGTGTTGATGTATTTCCAGTACTCGTTCAGCTCCGCGAGCTGCGCTTTGCCCTTGGCCGTGAGCTGGTAGTACTTGCGCGGCGGGCCGGCGTCCGACTCCCGCCATTCGTAGTCGACCAGCCCCTCGCGGCGCATCTTGCTCAACAGCGGGTAGAGCGTCCCCTCCTGGGTGGCGAATTCAGTCGTGCTCAGGCGCTCGAGCATGTCGGCGACGTAGACCTTGTCGCTGGCGACAATGCGCAGGATCAGGAACTCGAGCAATCCCTTGCGAATCGAGCTGAATTTGTCCTCGACACTCATGAACGCCGTGGCTACCTTGTTTAATAAAGGTAGCAGGTCACAGGAAGGTTAGTCAAACGTGCCACTATGGCACGCCGGCCCTGCGTACCACGCGGGGGCCGCGGCTGTGCCGTTACCCGGCAGCCCGTTTGCTGAGCTATTGGCTTATGAGACTCATCCGGACCCTCGTCGGCGTCGTGCTTCTCTTTGTGGCACTCGCCGTGCCGGTGCTGGCCCAAACCCTTCCACCCGAGCAGCCCGAGAAAGCGGCCAAGCACGGTGACGTGCTGGCGGACGCGCCCGACACCGCCACGCAGCTGGATCAGCTCCACAATGCGCTTGCGCGGCTGCCGATTGCGGCCGGCCTGGCCAGCGTGCTGGCGCTGCGGCCGCGACGCCGCGGCACCCCGAAGCGTCAAGCATCGGTTGTCCAGACCCAGATCATCCTCGCCATCGTCGGGGCGCTGGTCATGCTGGTGGTCGGCTCGAGCCTGGCGCGCGCCTTCGGCATCGTCGGCGCCGCAGGACTGGTCAGGTATCGCGCCAAGATCGAGGATCCGAAAGACGCGGGCGTGATGCTGACGACGCTGGCGGTCGGCCTCGCCTCGGGCGTGGGGCTGTGGATGCTCGCGGTGTTCGCGACCGTGTTCATCCTCGGCGTGCTGTGGATCGTCGAATCCTTCGAACCAAAGCCGATGCATGTGTTCACGTTGAAGGTGACGGCGAAGGATCCAAACACGATCAAGGCGGAGGTCGAGAAGCTGCTCGCCGGCGCGAAATGCAAGTACGAACTGCGCTTCGCGTCGAAAGAGGAACTGCACTACGAGGTGCGCCTGCCGATTGAGACCCGAACCGATCGGTTGTCGGAGCTGATGCTGGCGATCGATCCGGCCAGCGAGACGGCGATTGATTGGGAAGAGAAGAAAGAGAAGAAATAGGTGCGAGGTGCGCTGCCTTAGCGATAGTTACCGAACTGCAGCGCGACGCCGAAGTCGTGGCCCCGCAATGCCGCCATCGCTTCCTGCAATTCGTCCTTCGACGGTGAGCTGACGCGGACCTGGTCGGCCTGGATGTTGGCCTGGACCTTCTTCAGCTTCTTGTCCTTCAGGAACTTCACGATCTCCTTCGCGGCTTCGATCGGGATGCCCTGCTGAATCGTGATGACGCGCCGGACGGCGCCGCCCGCGGCGGGTTCTGAATCCTCGACCTTGAAGTTCTTCACCGCGACGCCGCGGCGGACAAGGCGGGTCTGGATTATTTCCCACAGCGCGTTCATCTTCATCTCGTCGTCGGTCGTCAACGTCAACGTCTTTTCGGCGGTGCTGAGATCGATGTCCGCTTTCGCGCCCTTGAAGTCGTAGCGCTGGACGACTTCCTTGCGCGCCTGGTTCAGCGCGTTGTCCACTTCCTGGAAGTCCACGCTCGAGGTGATGTCGAACGACGAAGTCGAAGGCATGGTGCCTATTTTACGTGACCCGACCCATGCCCGCCCGGCGCTTCAGCGAGTGACTGGGTCGCGAAGCGGTTTCGCGCGCAGTCTGGAAGAGCACAACTGACGCGGCTGAAAGGATCGTCAGCCAGAAGACCGGCAACGACCACGCCAGCCACAACGGAATCTGATCGCCGTTGGGCAGTTGGCGTCGTGCCTGCAGCAAGTGGAGCGGGAAGAAATCGGGACCCTGGCCGAGCCGTTCTGCGTGAAGCCAGCCGGGGGCGCCCAGCGCGGAGACGAACGGGATGAAATCGACGCGGTAGCTGTTCCACGGACGTCCGGGTGCTGGCCTGATCCGGTCGTAGTACGTGGTCCGGGCGCCCGTCCCCAGATCAGCGCCGAGCGACTGATCTTCAAGAAACGAAACCGAGACCGCGAGCACCGCGACCAACGCGCCGGCGGCGGCGCACGCGGCGACGGCGCCACGCGACCATCGACTGTCCCGCCCTGCCGCCGGCAGCAGCAGCAGCGGAACGACAGGAACGAGATGCCTCGGTCCGTTGGCATATCCACCCTCCGGGAAAAGGTAGGCCGCGAAAAACAGCAGTCCAACGGCTGCTGAGATGCCGACTCCGGCCGCGATCGCCGGCTCGATCCGAGCGAATCGTCTTGCGCGAGCGAGAGACAGCACCAGGGCGGGCGCCCAGAGAATGATCGACTTTCCTGGCGACAGCAGCAGCACCTGGAGGCCGCGCGGCAACTCTGTCAGCAGAAACAACCGCGGCGGCAGTTCCGGGATCGCCTCGGACCAGCTGTACCCGAACTCGAATGGCTGACCGAAGCGGTGCACGTTCCAGCCGATTTGAATCGCGGCGGCGGCCGCAATTCCGGTAGCGAGTGCCAAGGCGACCTGCATCCGGGTCCGCCATGGCTGCGACCGATCGCACAAGGCTGCGATGACGAAGCCGGGCGCGAAGACGAGGCTCGTGACTTTGGTGAGGCCGGCAACGCCAAGCAGCGCCGCGGCGATCACGACTCTCACTGCCGCTCGTGAGGCGCCTCGTCGAGCATCGAGCAACAGCGCCGCAGCCCACACGAATGCTGCGGCCTGCCATGCCTCGGAGTAGAAGGTGGTGCCGTACGGCCACAGGACTGTCGCGCCGCCGAGCAGCAGCGCCAATGTCAGCGCAGTCCGCGGCGGTGTGTCGATTGCGAGTGCCGCATGGTGAAACCCGGCGACGGCCAGCGCTGCGGCCGTCGCTGACGCGGTCATCGTCAAACCGCTGACCAGCAGGACCCAGGCGAGGCCCCCAGGCAGCGGCGAGCGCGGCACACCGGTCAGCCATGTCACGGCGCGCGCGACCAGATGCTGCGGCACCGCGAGGATCGCGACCAGCGGTCCGTAAGGGGCGTACGGCCTGCGATCGAGCCCGACCCGGCCGAAGAAGATCGGCTCATCGCCTCTCATCCGGATGTCGAGGGTCTGTGGAACCGAGAGATCGCCGGCGTCAACCAGGTGTTCGGTCTGGAAATAGACCTCGAATTCGTCCGGAACCCGAAACGCGTTGCCTGACGACGTCAGTCCGTACAACGCCTGGAACAGCACGAAGAGAATGAGAGTGGCCCTTCCGCCTGCCTGCATCCGGGCGCTAGCATATCAAGATGATTTCGTTTTCGAAGGTCAGCAAGCAGTACGGCAAGCAGATCCTCTTCGTGGATGCCTCCTTCCAGCTCAATCCCGGCGAGAAAGTCGGCCTGGTCGGTCCGAACGGCTCGGGCAAGACCACGTTGTTCCGCATGATCATGGGTGAGGAAGTGCCCGACGAAGGCGACGTGTCTGTGCCGAAGAAGATGACCGTCGGCTACTTCCGCCAGGACGTGGAGGAAATGTCGGGCCGATCGGTCCTCGACGAAGCGATTCTCGGCAGCGGCCGGGTCGGCGACCTTCATCACGAGCTCGAGCAACTCCAGAACGCGATGTCTGACCCCGATCAGGCCGACGACCTGGATCGCATCCTCTCGCGTTTCGGAGAGGTGCAGGAGGAGTACGACCACCTCGGCGGCTATGCGCTCGAAGCGCAGGCGCGCGAGGTGCTGCACGGCCTCGGCTTCGACGACGAACGCATCGACGGTGACGTCGGCGCGCTTTCGGGCGGATGGAAGATGCGCGTGGCGATGGCCCGCGTGCTGCTCGGACGTCCCGACGTCCTGCTGATGGACGAGCCGACCAACCACCTCGACATCGAGTCGATCATCTGGCTCGAGAGCTTCCTGAAGTCGCTGACCGGTTCGCTGCTGATGACCTCGCACGATCGCGAATTCATGAACCGCATCGTTACCAGGGTCGCAGAAATCGACGGCGGCGAAATCACCGCCTACTCCGGCAACTACGACTTCTACGAGCGCGAGCGCGGCATCCGCGAGGCCAACCGCGAAGCGGCCTACGCGCGCCAGCAGGCCATGTTCGCGAAAGAGCAGCGCTTCATCGACCGGTTCGCCGCGCACGCCGCCAAGGCGGCGCAGGTGCAGAGCCGGGTCAAGGCGCTCGACAAGATCGAAAAAATCGAGCTGCCGAAGAAGCGCGCGGTCGTGAAATTCGAGTTCCGGCAGCCGCCGCGGTCCGGCGACCAGGTGGCCGTCATCGAAGGACTGAGCAAGAAGTACGGATCGCGCGTGGTCCACGACGGCTTGAACATGATCATCCGGCGGGGCGAGCGCTGGTGCGTCATGGGAAAGAACGGCGCCGGCAAGTCAACGCTGCTCAAGATGGTGGCCGGCCAGATCGCGCCGGACGCCGGCGACGTAAAGCTCGGCGCCAGCCTCCATCTCGGCTACTTCGCGCAGCAGTCGCTCGACGTTCTCGATCCGGATCTCACGATCAAGGAACAGCTGGAGAAGGACTTTCCCAAGGAATCGATCGGCGCGTTGCGCAGCCTGGCCGGCGCATTCCAGTTCTCGGGCGACGACACCGACAAGAAGATTCGCGCGCTGTCAGGCGGCGAGAAGACGCGGCTGGTGCTCGCCCGGATGCTGTTGAATCCGCCCAATTTCCTCGTGCTCGACGAACCGACCAATCATCTCGATCTCGCGACCAAAGAAATGCTGCTCGACTCGCTCAAGGACTTCGACGGCACCATGCTATTCGTCTCGCACGATCGCGAGTTCCTCCGCGGCCTCAGCAATCGCGTGCTGGAACTCGGCGGTGAGAGCGGCACCGACGCGCAGCCGCACGCTTTTCCTGGATCCTATGTGGAGTATGTCGAGCGCACCGGCCACGAGGCTCCAGGTGTGCACACCTGAGTCTCCGTCTGACCGCATCGCGACTGGATCGCGACGATTAGATCGCGATTTTTTCGGTCGCCACGGCGACGGTCGGCAGTGACGCCATCGGCAACGTGAGCCTGAAGTGCGCGCCCCGCTCACTCGGCACCATCGTCAGCGATCCGCGGTGGGCCTCCGCAATCCCGAGACTGAGGGACAGCCCGAGGCCGGTGCCTTCACCGACCGGTTTGGTGGTGAAGAACGGTTCGAAAATGCGGCTCGCGACCTCGCGCGCGATGCCTGCGCCGTCGTCTTTGATGTCGAGCCGCACGGCGCTGTCGGTGGCGCCGGTGCTGACCCGCAGCGTGCCAGGCGCGCCCGTTGCGCGGATCGCGTGCTCCGCGTTGATGACCAGGTTGAGGACGATCTGCTGAATCTCCTCGCGGTTGACGATGATCAGCGGCAGCTCGTCGGCGTACGATTCCTCGAGCGTTACCCGTCCGGCAATCAGGTCGCTCTTCCTCCAGACCATTGTCGCGCGAACCAGCTCATTGAGGTCCGCGACCGATCGATCCATCGCCGAGCGCCGTGCGAACGACAGCAGATTGCGGACGATCTTCGCAGCCCGCTCGCCGTCGGCGCGAATGCCCTCGAGCTCGTCGCGGGTGTTGACGCGATTGTCCGCCTTGATCAGCAGCTCGACGCTGCCCATCACGCCCTGGAGCGGGTTGTTCAGTTCGTGGGCGATGCCCGCAACTAGCTCGCCGACCGCGGACAGCCGCTCGCTGTGAATCAACTGCTCGCGCAGGCGTCGTTCTTCGGAGATGTCGCGCTCGATCGAGATGAAATGCGTGAGCGTACCGTCATCGTCGCGCAGCGCCACCATGGTCGAGGACACCGGGAAGCTCGTTCCATTCGCCCGAATGCGGAACACCGTGCCGCGCCACGTGCTGCCGTTGCGGACAACACTCTGCATGTCCTCGGCGGAAATCGGGTCGTTGGCCATCAGGTCGCGGGGACTCCTGGCCAGGATCTCCTTGCGCGTTCGGTCGAGCGCGCGGCAGAACGCGTCGTTGGCGTGCCGGCAGCGGCCGTCGGCCGTCAGCACCAGGATCAAGTCCTGGGTCTGCTCGATGACCTGCGACATCAGCCGCATCGTCGCACCGGCCTGTTGCAACTCGGCTCGCTCGGCGGCAATCCGCGCGACCAGCAGCGGCATCACCGAGATGATGGCGATCGCGGTCGACAGATTTCGGAAGCCGACCAGGCCATCGTCCGGAGTTATCTGACGCATGCCGAAATCGAGGAAGGGCAGCAGCGCGACCGCTGTGAAAATCACCCACGGTCTTGGCCGCGCGAGTTCCTCTTCCTCGACGGCCGTGTCGGCCTCGGACTCTGAAGTCGGCGACTGCGTGGCGGCCCACGGAAAGAACGCGAACGGCAGAATCCAGGTGAAGTCGTACACGAACGCGCTCTGATACGGGCCCCTGCCGACCTCGATATTGCTGAGCGTCAGGGTCACGAAACTGACCGCGGCGCCGAGGGTAAGACGGCGATAAGTGTCACGCCACGCCGTGTGCCGTGCCGCGAACATCGCCGCGCCCATCCCGGCAAATACCAGCCCCTGCTGGAGCTCCGAAACGATTACCAGCGACGACGAGGTCGGCGCTGTGACGAAAAAGGAATACAGAAATCCGGTGACGACGGCCAGGCCGGCGAGATCGACTGCGGTGGTTGCCGCCAGCGGTTCGCGCGGGCCAAGGTGCGGCTGCGCCAGCAACGCGAAGAGCGGCGCGACGCTGCCAAACAATGCGAAGACCGCCGGCCAGGTGAGCCAGGTGCCTTGGCCGAGCATCAGTTCTTCGGCCGCCCACCCGGTGAGTCCGAGCGCCGACATGGTGAGGCCGAGCGCAATCGTGGCCCAGAACAGCCACTGGCAGCCGCGCCAGGTGTGGCGACGCACGACGATGACCGCGGCGCCGACGAGCGGCGGGACCAGAAGGGCTCCGGCCCGGAACCAGCTTAGAAGCTCCGGTTGGTTGCGGAGCAGCCAGCCGACAATCGCGAAGCCGGTCGAATACAGGATGCCGAGAAAAAGCCAACTCATCGCCGCTTAGCTTTTCGGCTCTTACCCCTCGGGGAAGTAGGGCCGAGCTGGTCATTGGACGTGACCGTCGCAGCTGGCGTGCAGGCAGGAGCCGATGGTGTCCCCCGGTGCCGGAAATGGCTGATCTAGCGTGCATTTACCGTCGGTCAGGAGGAGGGCTACCTGGTCGGCGCCGAGCTCTGCCGGGGCGCAGTAACAGCCGAGATCGACATGGCAATTGGCCGTGCCGTCGAAGCAATGCTGGCTGGTGCACGAGTAAATGGCGTCACCAGGGCGAGCCACCACCATGCTCTCGGACCGGATGACGAGCGATTCGCCGGATTGCCGGCGTGTCCACGCGCGATGCCGCTCGCAGAATGCGAAGAAGTCGATCGCGCTGACCGCGAACAGGACAAGGCCCGCGAGCGCCGCGGCTGCCATCGAGCGCGCCACCCCTCGCATCATGATTGCGGCAGCCCATCCCGGCGTGCCATCACCAGCGCGCCGAACAGCAGCAGTGCCGCGCCGAAGGCGTAATAATTGGCGAACGCCTGGGTGCCGACCAGGAACGAGGCAATGACGGCGAGCGCCGCCGCCACCAGAAATCCCGCCAGGCCTTGCCGTCTGAGCAGCGCGAACGCCACGGCGCCGCTCGCCAGCTGCGCCACCGCTCCCAGCCACGGGCCGACACGCACGCCGGAGATCAGCGCGGCGACGGCGGTCAGCGACAGACTGTCGGTGCGAAACGCGCCGGGCGAACGCATGTTGTTCATGATCGCCATCATTCCCGCCAGCGTCGCGTGCCATCGCCACACGAGAAACGGCGCAACGGTGGCGGCCGCCACCGCGACGCCGATGGCGACGGCTCGCGGCCGCGGCTTCATCGCCAGGAAGATCAACACGGGCGCCGCCACGTATTGTTTGAGCGCCGGCAGCAGGAAAAACGCAATCGCGGAAGCGACGCCGCCCATCTCGCGCGCCGACACGTAGACGAACAGCGCGAGCGTGGCAATCATGATCGGCTCGATATAGCCCGCCGCCACCAGAAACGCACCGCACGGCTGAAGCGCCAGGGCCAGCGTCGCGACATCGAGCGTATGATCACGGACCCGCATGCGACGGCCGGCAGCGCGCAGGAGCGCGACCGTGATCGGAAAGGCGATCGCGAGCCCGAATCGATAGTCGCCGAACAAAGCCACCGATGGCGCGTTGACGATCAGATCGAGCGGCATGTACGGGAAGACCATAGTCGTGTAGCCGAAGTCGTACGCTCCCCGATAGGTGTCCGGCGTGACGACCAGGTACGGGTGGATTCCGTGCAGCATCGCCTTGACGCTGGCCTGAGTGAGCGTCCAGACGTCAATCGATGGTTCCGGGATCGCGATCGGCGTGACGATGAGGAGCACGGAGGCGCTCACCACCGCGGTCCACGTCGCAACGGCTCGGGCCCTGGCCCCGCCGCCTGCGACGACGCCGATCAGCACGATGCCGATCGCAGGGTGAACGCCGTAGGCCAGGTTGTACCACCGCGGCGCCGTGTAGAGCGGGCCGGCGCTCAAGGCGATGGCGGTATTCGCGGATAGCCAGAAGTAGGCCCACGAGAAGGAACGAGCGACGGGAGGCTTACGCGCGCGCGATGCGGCGATCCAGGCCATCGCGAAACCCGCGACGACCATCGGCACCCCAATCAACGGCCGCATCGGCTGGCTGATTCCGGCACCACCGCTGACGAGCAACGATGCGATGAGCGCTGCCTGAGCGGCGTCCGGCAGCGTCGCTTCCTGCGGTGTCAACAGCTCGCCCCGGACGCAATCGACCAGGCCCACCCGATGAGGACCGTGTTGCGCGCCAAGACCAGCGCCGACGCCCACGGACGGAACGCTTCCACTTGGTACGGCACCACGGTGTACACAGTCTGTGCTATCACCAGCGTCGTCAGCAGCGCGCCTAGCGGAAGCCAGCGACGGTCGAGCAGCGTGACCAGGACGCCGAGCGGCAGCAGCCACGTCAGGTACTGCGGACTGCCGACCTTGCCGGTGGCGATGAACACAGCGATGACTGCGGTCGTCGCCGCGAGGAACTGGCGAGCGCGACTCTCAGCTGTCGGACACGACCCGAAGCGGCGCCACGCCGCGACATACACCGCCGCGATGCCGATGGCGGCGGCGATGTTCGTAACGGTCAACGCCGAGGCGGACAGCCGCCCGACGACGTTGCCGGAACCGTAAGCGTGGCTGGCGGCGACAGCTGAAGGATCGACCGAGTGCCACAACCCAAGCAGGCCGGCCGCGGTGCTCCCGATCTCGAGCGGGCGGTCGATGTGGTAACGCAGCATGTCCGCGAATCCCGAGGGCGCGACATACAGAACCGGCGCACCGATCCCGACCGCAACGAGTGCCGCGACTCCCAGAGCCTGCCACCATTCTTCGCCGCGGCGTTCACGCAACAGGAACAGACCACACATGCCGGCGACGAGCACAGGAACGATCTTGATCGCGATGGCCGCGCCTGCGGCCACACCGAGAATGATCGGCCGGCGTGCGAGTGCCGCCCAGCACATGACGCAGATGAGGAGTGCCACCACGGCGTCGTAGCGCTGGGTGACGAGGGTGCCGAGCGAGACCGCGGCGATCAGGATCCAGGTGACCAGGCGCGCCTGCGAGATGCGCCGTCCGCCGAGTACGGCGAGGCGCGCGCAGAGGAGCGCGGCGACCCACAACAACAGGAGCATGAACGCGCCGAACACCACGGCGAAGCCCTGCGGTGTCGTCGCCAACAATGTGGGCGGCAGCGAGACGAGGAAGAACCCGGGCGGATACTCGACGAGAAAATCCCGGTACGGGATGAGCGGTCGTGGCGGCGTCACGGTCGGGCGATCGGCCGGCCGCTCCGCAGCATCGCCCTCGAAGGTCCGGCGCCATTCTTCGAAGGTGCGCACGTAGAAGCCCTGATACGGACGTCCGAGCGCGGCGTTGCTGTAAGCGAAATAGCGTTCGAGATCCGCTGATTCCGTCATGTAGCGCTCCGCCTCGCTGAGCGCGCCTCGAAGGTTCGGCTGCGAGCAGCCCGATGCGACCATTGTCGCGGCGAGCACTGCGAGGGCGATGCGGACGATCGACGATCGCCTGGCGACAAGCGGGGCGATCATCGCTGGCATCGAGGGCACCAGTATGTCAGGCGCGCGTCGATTCCGGTCTTCCGGCTCTGAATCGGCGCGCCGCAGCGCCGGCAGGCCTTTCCGGCGCGACCGTAGGTCCAGAGTCTGGCCGCCGGGTTCATGCTGCGCGTGGTTCGCCGCCCGCGCACGATGGTCAGCGCTTTCGACCGCGGAATCACGTTGTCCGCGAGCTGGGCGCGAGCGACATCAAGAATTCGTTGCAGATCGGCGTCCGAGAGCGCCGCTACCGGAGCGAAGGGCTGCACGCTGGCAAGAAACAGAATCTCGGACTTGAACTCGTTGCCGATTCCGGCGACGACTCGCTGGTTGAGCAACACGTCGGCGATCGCGAGAGTGCCGTGGGCGCGCATTCGCCGAATGACCTCCGGGACGTCGAAGTCGGCGTGCAGCAGGTCGGGCCCGAGCGCGCCGAGCTGTCGATGCCGGGCCAGCTCCCGGCCGGACAGAAATTCCGCGATCTGGATTCTGAACGCCACGGCGACGACATCGGTGGTTCCGATGATTACCCGCATGTCGCTCGCCGGCAGCCGCCACCGGGCGTCGGGACGGTACAGATGCCAGCTTCCGTTCATCTGCTGGTGGGTGCGCAACGTGAGATCGCCGGAAAAAGTCACCAGCAGGTGCTTCCCGCGCGCCGCCACCGATTCAATGGTCCGTCCGATGACCGGCCGGTCTTCGGCTACACGGGTCAGCAACGGGTAGACCGATTCAAATCGTGTGACCGCATGTCCAGCCAGGAATCGGTGCATGGCCTGGGCGGCGAGAAAGATGGTGTCGCCTTCCGGCACTCAGCTTTTCCTGAAGGTCGACTGCAGTCCCATCGCGCCGGCGATGAATCCTGCTTCGACGAGAAACGGGGTCAGCGGGTGCAGGGCGGCAGAAACGCCGTCGATTTCCTCGATCAGCATGCCGCGCGGGCCGTCGCCGCCAGGTGCGGCGGTTCGCGCCCGATCGATCAGCACGCGAGCGACGGCACGAGCACTCTTCGACCGGTCAGGCTCCGCGTCCGGAAGGAACGTCGTCAGCTGTCGATCGCCGCGCGCCAGATAGGCCGCGAGCCCGCCGTTGACGAGCACCACCGTCGCGCCGACCGTTCGCGTGGGCCCGCGTCCTCTGGACACGCCGCGGCTCTCGTCCGGTTCGCCCGCAGAGTCCGGCCGCGCCGACAACGCGTCAGCAGTCGAGGCAGGCCACTTCAATGTGGCGCCGTACGGATTCGCCGGGTCGGTTGCCGCGAGCGTCGCGATCTCGATCTCCTCCGGCGCCGTGCGCAGTGAGCGCAGCAGATCCAGCGCACCCGGCAGCGCAAATTGTGTGGCTCCGAGGCCGGCGACGAAGTAGCCGCGCCGGATGCGGCCGTTGTCCTCCAGCCCTTTCAGGTACTGGATAGATCAGACCGAAGCCGCCGGCGATGGTCTCGGTGGCGATCGCCTCGCGCGTCACGACGCCGTGGCGCGACAACAGCTGCTGGGTGATCGCGGCGGCCCACTTCGTCGCGTCACCCTTTGAGGTGGCGCCGCGGGCGACCAGCGTCCACCGGCCTTCGGCAGAGGGCGGCGCGAGCCGCCGTGAACGGAACGCGGTCACATTGCTGCGCCGTACGGCCGCCTTGCGACGCGGAGCATGAGAGTGAGTAAACGCGCGAAGGGCGTGGAAGGTGTCGTTGGTCACCAGCCCGAGCCAGACCAGGTTCCACAGGGCGTTCACCGTTTCGGCCGGATAGCCGCCTCCGACCGCCTCGTGAAGCGCGCCGAAGAACGACGCGCCCTTTGCGCGCAGGGCGTCGACGAGCGCGAGTTCGCGTCCGGAGAGCTTGTCATCGCGGATCGGGGGCGGCATCAGCCGCGGCAGGTGGTCCGCGAGATACAACGCGACGCGGCCGTCACGTTCTCCGAGTGGCTCAACGCCGACCCAGATGACTTCACCTGCAGCGGTCACCGAATCGAGATCGGCGGGATCGTAGCCTTCGATGCGCGCCGCCAGCACTTCGGTCTCGAGGATGGACGCCGGCAGCGGCGCTCCCTGCAGCTGCTCGACCGCGTCCAGCAGCGAGTCGGCGCCATGACGCCGCTTGACCACGCCTTGCCAGGTCGTCGCAAAACGGCCGAGCACAGATTGATCGACCGGTTCTACTTCGTGCCGAAGCTTTGCGAGCGAGCGGCGACGCAACATGCGCAGCACGCCGGCGTCGGTCCACTCCCGCCGCGTTCCGCCCGGCCGGAATTCTCCTTCGACCAATCGCCCTTCGCCGGCGAGCCGCAACAGCACTCCCTCTGCCGCGGCACTGCCGAGACCGTAGCGTCCCGCGAAATCGAGCGCGGTGAACGGCGCGTGCGTGCGGGCGTATCGCAGCGCGAGATCGCCGAGTGGATCGGCCGCCGGCTCGAGGAGCGATTCCGGAAGGCCGGCCGGCAGTGGTACCCCGAGCGCGTCGCGAAAACGCGCTGCGTCCTCGACCGCGATCAGCCGCGGCACCCCGGCGACGCGGATGACGAGCACGCGGCGGGCTGTGACGAGCGTGTTGACGGTCGCGGCGACATCGAGGCCGGTCGAACGCTCCTGCACCGCGGCCTCGTCGAGGTCGCCCAGTGACAGCAGCATGTCGTGTACGCCATCGGCGTGCTTCACGTGGAACTGCGGATCGAGCCGCTGCAGCTGCCGTTCGATTGCCTCCATCGATTCGGCGTCCAGCAGCTCGCGTAATTCCGCGTCGCCGAGCAATTCGCGCAGCTGCGACTGATCGACGGCGAGTGCCTGGGCACGACGCTCGGCCAGCGGAGCGTCACCGTCGTAGAGAAAGTTCGCCACATACCCGAACAGCAGCGAGGCGGCGAACGGCGACGGCGTCTGTGAGTCGACCGTCGCTACCCGGATCGTCCGGCTGCGGACCTCGCCGAGCGTGGCGACGAGTGCCGGCATGTCGAAGAAATCGCGCAGGCACTCGCGATAGGTTTCGAGCAGGACCGGAAAGGAGCCGTAGCGCGCTGCCACCGCCAGGAGATCGGCGGCACGCTTGCGCTGCTGCCACAGCGGCGTCCGCAGGCCGGGCCGGCGTTTTGGCAAGCAGGAGCGAACGCGCGGCGTTCTCGCGAAACTTCGCGGCGAACAGCGCCGTCGCTCCCAGCTGACGGACCACTAACGCCTGCACCTCGTCGGGATCCGGCAACAGCAGACGCGGATCCGGCGGTTGGTCCACATCCGGAAACCGCACCACGAACCCATCGTCTGCCCACAGCGTCTCGACGTCGGTCCCAGTCTCCTCGCGGACCTTCGCCGCGACTGCCATCGCCCATGGTGCATGAACGCGGCCGCCGCGCGGCGACAGCACGCACACCCGCCAGTCACCGAGCTCGTCGCGGACCCGTTCGATGACGATGGTCCGGGCGTCCGGGATGGCGTGGGTGGCCGCGAGCTGGTCGCGAAGATACGCCAGCAGGTTCTCGGCCGCCCGGGCGTCGAGATCGTGCTCTTTCGTCAGTCGTTCGATCGCCGCCGCCGGCGGCAGCCGCATCAGATCGTGCATCAGGCGTCCGATCGCGAGTCCCAGCTCCAACGGGCGCCCGGCACGATCGCCTTTCCAGAACGGCATCTTCCCGGGCTCGCCCGGCGCGGGCGTCACGAGCACACGATCGTGCGTCACCTGATCGATGCGCCAGGTCGAGGCGCCCAGGATGAACGTCTCGCCCGGATGCGTTTCGAACACCATTTCTTCGTCGAGCTCGCCGACGCGCGCCGCGCCCGGCCCGGCCCCCGCAAGGAAGACGCCGTAGAGGCCGCGGTCGGGAATCGTGCCGCCGTTGGATACGGCGACCCGCTTGGCGCCCTCGCGCGCGATGATGGTTCCCGCGACTCGGTCCCAGGTGACGCGCGGCCGCAGTTCGGCGAACTCGTCGGAGGGGTAGCGCCCCGAGAGCATGTCGAGCACGCCGTCGAACACGGTCCGCCCCAGTTCGGCGAACGGAGCGGCGCGGCGAATGGACGCGAAGAGATCGTCCACGTCCCATTGATCCATCGAGACCATCGCGACGATCTGTTGCGCCAGGATGTCGAGCGGATTACGAGGGTAACGAGTCGCTTCTACCGTACCGTCGTGCATTGCTTTGGCGACCGCGGCGCAGGCGACGAGATCGCCGCGGAACTTTGGAAAGATGACGCCCTCGCTGACCGCGTTCGCCTGGTGGCCGCCACGGCCGATTCGCTGCAGACCGCTGGCAACCGTCGGCGGCGCTTCGATCTGTACGACCAGGTCGATCGCGCCCATGTCGATGCCGAGCTCGAGCGACGACGTGGCGACCAGCGCGCGCAACGCGCCGGCCTTGAGCATGTCTTCCACTTCGAGCCGCTGCAGCCGCGCGACGGATCCGTGATGCGAGCGCACGAGCGTCTCGCCCGCGAGCTCGTTGACGGCGCCCGCGAGCCGTTCCGCCAGCCTGCGACTGTTGACGAAGATCAGCGTCGAGCGATGCGAACGAATCAGCTCCAGCAGCCGTGGATAAATCGCCGACCAGATCGACTGCCGCCCCTCGCTCGCCCCCGCCGGGCCGTTGGGAAAGCCGTCGCCCGCTCCAGGACGTGCCATGTCCTCGACCGGCACGTCGATGGTCAGTTTGAGGGCCTTTCTCACGCCGGAGTCGACGATGGTGACGGGCCGATAGTGCACGGCGCTGCGATGAACAGCGAACTCCCCGGCGATTTGCGCTGTCGCCGCACCTTCCGCGACGCCTTTCTTTGTCGCCGACCTGTCTCTGGCACTCGACTGACGACTGCCGGCTGACTGACGACTGGTGACTGATGATTGACGACTGACGACCCTCTGCGTTCCTCCCAGGAACCGCGCCACTTCATCGAGCGGACGCTGCGTCGCTGAGAGGCCGATACGCTGCGGCGACTGCTTGCAAATCGCCTCCAGGCGTTCGAGCGACAACGCCAGATGCGCGCCGCGCTTGGTCGGCACCAGCGCGTGGATCTCGTCGATGATGACCGTGTCGATCGAGCGCAGCGACTCGCGCGCATTCGACGTCAGCAGCAGGTAGAGCGACTCCGGCGTCGTGATCAGGATGTCGGCCGGTTCGCGCTGAAAACGGGCGCGATCGGCCTGCGGCGTGTCGCCGGTCCGGATCGCGATGCGAGGTGTCCAGAAGGTCTCGCCCAGCCTCTCGGCAATGTGCGCGATGCCGGCCAGCGGCGCTCGCAGGTTGCGCTCGACGTCCACCGCGAGGGCCTTGAGCGGCGAGACGTAGAGGACGCGGCAGCGCTGGAGCTTTGCCGGTGGCGGTGTGAACATCAGCCGGTCGAGGCACCACAGGAAGGCCGTCAGGGTTTTGCCGCTCCCGGTCGGGGCGAGGATCAGCGTCGATTCGCCCCTGGCGATGGCCGGCCAGCCAAGCGATTGAGGCGCCGTGGGGCCGTCGAAGGATGCGGCGAACCAGCCCCGCGTGGCCGCATGAAATGGCGCGAGCGGATCGATCGTCACCCGTGCGGTCACGTGCTCATCTTATAATGTGAGGACGTTCATTCTCGGACTGGGGGATTCATGGGTGATGCTGGCGAAGGACTAATCGACGCGGAATCGCGAATTCAGGAACGGATGGAAGAACTGGAGCGTGAGCGGACCCGGCAGAATCACGGGAAAATTGTCCGCGATCCGGAAAAGGCCCACGCGTTCGAGACGCTGCGGCTGGCGCGCACTGAGCTGGACCGTCAACTGACGGCGACGACGCACGAACGACGCAAGGCGCAGATCTCACAGGCCATCGAAGAGGTCGATCGGCGCATGAAGATCGTCGAAGCCGCTATGAATGTTTGACCCCGACGAGCGTTCCGCGCGCGTCCATCAGTACCACGACGGTACCAAGCACCATTTCCATCGGTTCGCCCGGTCGACTGGATATCTCGACTGGGCGTCCCAACCACACCCTTTTCGATCGTTCGCCGGCGTAGCCTCGTTTGCGCTGGCGCCTCGCCCTGATGCGCAGCCGCTTCCCGCGACCGGGACGGCCGCGCTCGTGGGGCGGATCCTCCGCGAATCGCTTGGCTTGTCCGCCTGGAAAGTGTTCGGTGACAGCCGCTGGTCGCTTCGCGTCAACCCGTCCAGCGGCAACCTCCATCCCACCGAGGCCTACATCGTCGGCGGTCCAGCCGCCGGCCTCGCCGACGTCCCCGCGGTTTACCACTACGCGGCCGACCGCCACGCTTTGGAGCTGCGCGCCACGCTTGGTGACGGCCCGTGGCGAGACAGCATCGCGGATCCTGATGCCTGGCTGGTCGCGCTCACGTCGATCCACTGGCGGGAATCGTGGAAATACGGCGAGCGCGCGTTTCGCTATTGCCAGCACGATTGCGGACACGCCATCGCGGCGATCGGCTTCGCGGCGGCGATGGCCGGATGCCAGGCGAGCCTGTTGCCCGAATGGTCGCACGACGACATCGCGGCACTCACCGGGACCGATCGTGACGAGGACTACGTCGAGGCCGAACGGGAAGAGCCATCGGCGATTCTGTTAGTCCGTCCGGAGTCGCCGGCCGTTGACGGTGCACCGCCAACCTTCAGCCGGAAACGGCCGAACGTTCGTCCAGCTCGTCTCGTCTCGGCTGCCCGGGCTGGAGCGTGGACCGGACGGGCGAGTCAGTTGAGCGAGGACCACGTGCGGTGGACGTTCATCGACGACGTCGCGGCGGCGACGCGGGATCCGGGCCGCGAAAATCCTTCGCCGCCCTCCGTTGCGTCGATCGGCTCCGGCGATCCCCCATACTCTCAGCTGCCCGGTCGCGATCTGGTCCTCGGTCGGCGCAGCGCGCTCGGTTTCGATCCGCAGGGGACGGTCGACGAGGCGGCATTTGTGGCGATGCTCGCGCACACGCTGCCCGCGGAGGGCGCGCCGTGGGACGCCTTGTGGTGGTCGCCGCGGATCCATCTGGCGCTGTTTGTCCACCGCGTCCGCGGCATGACGCCCGGACTCTACATGCTGGTGCGGGACCCGGCGGCGGTCGATCGGTTGAAGACCGCGTGCGGCCGCGAGTTTCTGTGGCAGCCGGTTGACGTGCCGCTTCCGCTGTTTCTCCTCACGCCAGGCGATTGCCGCACGTTCGCGCAGCGCCTCTCGTGCGATCAGGCGATTGCCGCGGACGGCTTCTTCAGCCTCGGCATGATTGCCGATTTCGATCGAAGCCTGACGACCTACGGACCGTCGTTCTACCGGCACCTGTTCTGGGAGGCGGGGGTGGTCGGTCAGGTTCTCTACCTGGAAGCGGAGCGTTCAGGTGCGCGCGGGACCGGTATCGGCTGCTTCTATGACGATCCGGTGCACGACGCGCTTGGTCTGACCGGGCACTCGTTCCAGAGTCTCTATCACTTCACTATCGGCAGTCCGGTTGACGATGAGCGCCTGACGACCGAGCCCGGGTACGAGTGGGAAAAACGGACGCATTCCGAGGATCAGCGCGCGGGGCCGAGCACCTCGTCCAGTCCGATACCAAACGCTTCGCCAATCCGGCGCGCATTCCCGGAATAATCCTCGCTGAAATGTGCCGGCAACCCATCGATCGCCGGTGCAGGCCGGGTGGCCGCGTCGGTGATCACACGCTCGTAGTCCATCGTCATCGCGTCGAGTGTGTGGTGCGCGGTCCAGTACGCGAAGCCCGCCTCTCCGAGCTGCTGACGGCAGGTGAGATCGCCCGCGAGCCGCTGCATCGCCTGGAACAGCGCCTCGTCCTCGTTCAGGAGATCGATCGAGATCGCGACCGGTTCGCGCATCGGATGCGACGCGCGCCAGCCAATCGGATCGACGGTCGGAATGTCCGCGAGGTGGGCGAGCGCGGTGAGGACAGTTGGCCGTGATGCGGCAAGGCACTGCAGCCACGACGCCGAGCTTTCGAGTGCGGTCGGCCACCGCAGGCAGAGACACGCGTCCGCGGCAGCCAGGTACGCGGCGACCTCGGCGTCAGGCACATAACCGGTGACGTGAACGCGCCCGCTGTGGGCGGACGCGGCGCGTAGGAGTCCGAGCGCCGGATGGTCGGACGCGTCGCCCGCCAGCATCAGATGCACGTCGGCTCCATTACGCGCGAGCCGGTCGAACGTATGGACGATCGCGTCGATCCGCTTCTCGTTCGTGATCTTGCCGAACGCGGCAAAGAGCACCGCCTCGTCGCGGATGCCAAACGCCTGTCGTACCCGCGCACGTGCGCCGGCGTCGGCGACGACCGGCGCGATGCCGAGGCGGATGGTTTCGATCGCCGCGGCGGGGAACTCTCGTCGCAAGTCGGCCGCGACGCGTGGACTGTGCACCGCCACCATCCGCGCGCTGTGCATCACGACCCGCAGCATCGACCAGAAGTGGTAGATCGGTCCGCCGAGTCCTTCGACCGCGTATTCGGCAACGTCGCGCGGCGTCTCCGGATGGTCGTAGTGGAATTCGTTGCGATAGTCGGCGAATCGCCGCTGCTGGAGCAGGCTTCGGGCGCGAGCCTGATGCAGTCGAGCGTCGTGCAGCACGACGAGGCCCGGATGCGCGGCGAGATAGGCCCACATGTAGTCGTGGCACGGCGCGTTGCCCAGCTGATAAACCACGAGATCGTAGGGATTGCGCCGAGCACGCCACGCGAACTCGGCGGCGCGAGTTTCAGGGAAGCAGTCGATCTCGTGCGCCGCGCCCAGTCGCGTCACGGCGTCCGCGCTGTAAACGGCGATGCCGGATCGGGTTGGCGGCAACGGCGAAAACCAGGCGATCCGCATCAGGTGTAGTGACTGCCATTAGCCGCCGAACCGTCGTGCAAGTCAAGCCGGCTCGGCCGCAGACGAATGTCCGCCGTCGGCAAGGCCGTCACGCGGCGCTTTTCTTTGAGCCGCGGTGGTCGCGTCAATGACTATTCTGTGTGCTAGCATGAAGGCTTCGGCTTGGGAAATGATTCACAAGCCGTACACACCACGATGCAGGGCTGGCTTTCCATCTTCATCATGATCGCGCTCGGCGCCGGATTCGCGCTGGTGTCGGTCCTGCTGTCGAACGTGCTCGGCCCGAGCCAGCCGTCGCCCGAGAAGCTCGGCGCCGTACGAATGCGGCATGCCGGCGGTCGGCGATGCGCGCGAACGCCAGTCGGTCAAGTTCTACCTGGTCGCGATGATCTTCCTGCTCTTCGACATCGAAGTGGCCTTTCTCTATCCGTGGGCGATGGCGCTGCGCGATCTGGGATGGGGCGGTTTCGTGCAGGTCGTGCTGTTCATGGCGCTCCTGCTCGCCGGCTACATCTACGTCTGGCGCAAAGGCGCGCTCGACTGGGGAAACGAGAACACGTAAATGGGCCTCGAATCCGAGTTCGACATTCCGGTGCTGACCACCTCGGTCGAGAAGATGGTGCAGTGGGCGCGTCGCTCGTCGATCTGGCCGGTGACCTTCGGTCTTGCCTGCTGCGCGATTGAGATGATGGCGATGAGCTGCTCGCGCTACGACGTCGCGCGGTTCGGCGCCGAGGTGTTCCGTGGCAGCCCGCGCCAGTCGGACCTGATGATCGTGGCGGGCCGGCTGTCGCGAAAGATGGCGCCGGCGCTGCGGCGCATCTACGACCAGATGCCCGAGCCGAAGTGGGTGATTTCGATGGGCGCCTGCGCATCGGTCGGCGGCGTGTTCGACAACTACGCGATCGTGCAGGGCGTCGATCAGATCGTCCCGGTCGACGTCTACGTGCCCGGCTGCCCGCCCCGTCCCGAATCGCTGATCTACGGCATCGTGCAGCTCCAGCGGAAAATCGACGGGCAGAAGCTGGCGTGATGGATCCGGCTCCGATTCTCGCGTCATTGCAGGACGCGCTGCCCGGCGTGACCTTCGAGGCGGCTCCCAGCCGGGATCTGCAGGCGACGATCTATGCCGCGGCCGAGTCGCTGCACGACATCGCGCTCGTGCTGCGCGATCGTGCGGACCTGAAATTCAATCTGCTCGCCGAGTTGACGGCGGCCGACGTCTGGCCGCACGAGCCGCGTTTCGAACTGGTCTACATCCTCGTGTCCCTCGAGCACCGCCGGCGTCTGCGCTTGAAGCTGCGGCTGCCCGGTACCGATCCGCACGTCGCGACGGTGTGCGACGTCTGGCCGGCCGCCAACTGGCTCGAGCGCGAAGTGTGGGACCTGTTCGGGATTGCGTTCGACGGCCACCCCGATCCGCGGCGGCTGCTGATGCCCGAGGACTGGGACGGCTTTCCGCTTCGCAAGGACTATCCGGTGCAGATCCGGATGACGCCGGGATCGGATCAGGCGCTGCAGATGACCGAAGCCGAGTTCCGCGCGAACGTCGCGAAGGACCGACTGACGCGCGGGTAGGAGACGATGAGCGCGGATCTCTTCGCGGCGACGCTGGCCGAGACGATCGCGCTGCACCAGCGGGCCGGACGCGACCCGCAGCCGGTGTTGAGCGCGGCTGCGGCGATCGTCGCGTCGCTGCGCGGCGGCGGAAAAGTGATGCTGTTCGGCAACGGCGGCAGCGCCGCGGACGCGCAGCACGTCGCGGCGGAGCTGGTCGGGCGCTTTCAGCGCGAGCGCGCGGCGTTCGCGGCGGTCGCGCTGACCACGGATACGAGCGTGCTGACCAGCGTCGGCAACGACTATTCGTACGACCGGATTTTTGCGCGGCAGGTCGAAGGACTGGCAAGACCCGGCGATGTCGCGATCGGGATCAGCACCAGCGGCACTTCGCCGAATGTGCTGATGGCGCTCGAAGCCGCGCGTTCGCTCGGTGTGACGACCATCGCGCTGACCGGACGCGATGGCGGTGCGGTCGGCCGGGCGGCGGCGGTTCACGTCAACGTGCCGTCGGACAGTGCGGCGCGCGTGCAGGAAGTGCATCGGACGTTGCTGCACGTGATTTGCGACATTGTGGAGATTGCGTTGGCCGAACGTCCGTAATCACGAAGACACGAAGTTCACGAAGCACACGAAATCCTGGAGGACTTCGTGATCGTCGTGGCCTTCGTGACCCCGTGATATAGACGCGTGGAAGCCTGATGCCTGACATTAAGACAGAAGTCATGACCGTCAACATGGGGCCGCAGCACCCCAGCACGCACGGCGTGCTGCGCCTCGTGCTCGAGCTCGACGGCGAGACCGTGCTGTCGGCGGCGCCGACGATCGGCTTCCTGCACACCGGCATCGAGAAGACGTGCGAGCAGAAGAAGTGGCAGCAGGTGATCCCGCTGGTCGAGCGGATGGACTACCTGAGCGCGCAGTCGAACAGCATGGCGTTCTGCCTGTCGGTGGAGACGCTGCTCGGCCTCGAGGTGCCCGAGCGCGTCAGGAACATCCGCGTGCTGCTCGCGGAGCTGCAGCGCATCAACAGTCATCTGGTCTGGCTCGGCACGCACGGCATGGAAGTCGGCGCCGTGTCGGTGATGCTCTACTGCTTCCGCGAGCGCGAGCTGCTGCTCAACATCAACGAGCTGCTCGCCGGCTTCCGGATGTTCCCGAGCTACATGCGGGTCGGCGGCCTGCGCGAGGATCTGCCGCGCGGGTTCCACGCCGCGGTCGCGCTCGTTCCTCGAGCGCTTCCCGCGCGAAGCTGGACGAGTACGAGGACCTGCTGACGAAGAACGAGATCTACCTGAAGCGGACGCAGGGCGTCGGCATCATCTCGAAAGAGACGGCTGTGGCGTATGGGGCTGGTCGGGCCGATTGCGCGCGCCGCGGGCGTGGACTACGACGTCAGGAAGGTCTTTCCCTATCTGGGCTACGAGACCTACGACTTCGCGGTGCCGACCCAGACGCGCGGCGACGTCTACTCGCGCTACCAGGTCAGCGATCGCCGAGATGCGCGAGAGCCTCAAGATCTGCCGTCAGGCGCTCGATCGGATCACGCCGACCGGCGTCTTCGCCGTCGACGACCCGCGCATCACGCCGCCGCCCAAGGATCGCGTCTACACCGAGATGGAAGCGCTGATTCAGCACTTCCTGATCTACTCGCAGGGATTCACCGTGCCGGCCGGCGAGGCCTACGTGCCGGTCGAGGGACCGCGCGGCGAGCAGGGATTCTATGTCGTGTCGGACGGCACGCAACCGGCCGTGGCGCATCAAGTCGCGTCCGCCGTCGCTGCTCGCCTGCCAGGCGCTGAGCGAACCGTGGTCGGCGGGCTGATTGCCGACGTCATCGCCGTCATCGGATCGCTGGACGTCGTCATGGGAGACGTGGACCGGTGAGCTTTCATCCGAAGATGGCCTACGGCGCGACCTTCCACAAGTCGTCGCGGCAGCTCGAGGACGAAGGTCCGCCGTTCGTCTACACTGCCGAGCGACCGGCCCGCTTCGACGAGATCATCAAGCGGTATCCCGCCGATCGCCGGCGGTCGGCGGTGCTGCCGGCGCTCTATCTCGCGCAGGATCAGCAGGGCTACATCACCGCGAACGCGATCCGTCACGTGGCTGAGCTGCTCGGCATCACGCGCGCCGACGTCGAGGACGTCGTGTCGTACTACACGATGTTCTACACGCGGCCGGTCGGCAAGTACGTGGTCAACGTCTGCCGGACGCTGTCGTGCGCGCTTAACGGCGCCGAGCGCGTCACCGAGGAATTGTGCGGCAAGCTCGGGATCAAGCCGGGCGAAACCGACCCGACCGGCACGTTCACGCTGGTCGAAGTCGAGTGCCTCGGCGCCTGCGACCGGGCGCCGGTGGTGATGGTCAACGACGCCTGGCACGAGTGCCTGAAGCCGGAGGACGCGGGGAAGCTGATCGACGACCTTCGCGCGCGGGGAGAAGCGGCGGTCAGCGGCTGCCATCACGTGGTCGAGAGAGCAAAGCGATGAGTCTTCATCACGAAGTCACGAAGATCCACGAAGAACACGAAGCTGTTTCGTGGCGAGATCTGTTTCGTGATCTTCGTGCTCTTCGTGTCTTCGTGATGATGGCTATGCCGGTGACCAACCGTGGCTGATACGGATCTCGTTCTCACCAAGTACGTCCGCGAGCCGAATTCCTTCACGCTCGATTTCTATCTCAAGCACGAGGGCTACGAGGCGCTGAAGACCGCGCTCGACCAAGAAGCCGGACGAGATCATCGAGATGGTGAAGGCGTCCGGTCTGCGCGGCCGTGGCGGCGCCGGTTTCCCGACCGGCATGAAGTGGCAGTTCGTCGACAAGAAAACCGAACCGCGCTACATCGTCTGCAACGCCGACGAAAGCGAGCCGGGGACGTTCAAGGACCATCTGCTGATGGAGCGGAACCCGCATCTGCTCATTGAAGGATGCGCGATTGGCTGCTACGCGATCGGTGCGAAGGTCGCCTACATCTATATCCGTGGCGAGTTCTTCCACGTCCAGGGCAATCTCGAGCGAGCCATCGACGAGGCCTACGCCAAGGGCATTCTCGGAAAGAACATTTTCGGATCCGGGTTCGACTGCGACGTCTACGTGCACCGCGGCGCCGGCGCCTACGAAGCGGGCGAGGAGACGGCGCTGCTCGAATCGCTCGAGGGCAAGCGCGCGCAGCCGCGCAACAAGCCGCCGTTTCCCGCCGTGGTCGGTGTCTACGGCAAGCCCACCGCCGTCAACAACGTCGAGACGCTCTGCAACGTCCCGGCATCATCTCGAAGGGCGTGGAGTGGTACTCGGGTCTCGGTCCTGAGAAGAACGGCGGGCCGAAGCTGTTCTGCGTGAGCGGTCACGTGCAAACGCCCGGCGTCTACGAAGCGACGATGAGCGTGACGCTGCGCGAGTTGATCGAGGGCTACGCCGGCGGCGTGCGCGAGGGGCGGACGCTGAAGGCGGTCATTCCCGGCGGCTCGTCGGTGCCGATCCTGATGCCCGACCAGCTCGACACCCAGGCCAGCTTCGACGGCGATTCAGAAGGCCGGTTCGCTGCTCGGCTCGGCGGCGATCGTCGTGCTCGACGACACCACCTGCATGGTGTGGCTGGCCGAGAATCTGCTGCATTTCTATCGTCACGAGTCGTGCGGCAAGTGCACGCCGTGCCGCGAGGGCACCGACTGGCTCTACAAGATCCTGCATCGTATCGAGCGCGGCGAAGGGCAGATGCAGGATCTCGATCTGCTGACCAGCATCTCCGGCAACATCGGCGGCAAGACGCTCTGCGCGTTCGGCGACGCGGCGGTGACGCCGGTGCTGACCACGCTGAAGCACTTCCGTCACGAGTACGAGGCGCACATCAAGGAAGGCCGCTGCACGCTGCCGGCATCGTGGCGGGCGCAGCATCCGGTGGGGGCCCACTAGCACATGACATCACGAAGACACGAAGGCCACGAAGAATCACGGTGACGCCTCTACTGATCGCTCAGATCGCGCTGACGCTGCTGACCTTCGTCGCGCTGTTGAGCTCCGCCGCCGCGATGGTGTGGGTGGAGCGCAAGGTGGCGGCGTCGCTGCAGCAGCGCCGCGGCCCGACGCGGGTCGGCCGGCAGGGTCTGCTCCAGCCGTTCGCCGACGTCATCAAGCTGATGTTCAAGGAGGAGCTGCGCCCGCGTGCCGCCGATCCGATCCTGTTCGCGCTGGCGCCGATCATTTCTGCCACCGCTGCCTTCGCCGCTTTCGCCGTCGTGCCGTTCGGCGCCTCGACGACGTTGTTCGGCCTGCTCGACGAGCCGCTCCGGCTGCAGGTCGCCGACGTCAACGTCGCGGTTCTGGTGATCTTCGCGATCGCGTCGATGAGCGTCTACGGCATCGTGCTCGCCGGCTGGAGCTCGAACAGCAAGTATTCGCTGCTCGGCGGACTGCGCTCGTCGGCGCAGATGATCAGCTACGAGCTCTCGTACGGCACTGGCGCTGGCCGGCGTGCTGCTCGTCGGCAATTCGCTGTCGCTGACCGAGCCTCGTGAACATGCAGTCCGGCACCTGGCTCGGATTCATCCCCCGCTGGTTCGTGTTCGTGCAGCCGGTCGGCTTCCTGATCTTCATGACTGCCGGCATCGCCGAAACCAACCGCGCGCCGTTCGACTTTCCCGAGGCCGAGCAGGAGCTGGTCGCCGGCTATCACACCGAATACAGCAGCATGAGCTTCGCGATGTTCTTCCTCGCGGAGTACATCAACATGGTCACCGTGTCGGCGGTCGCGACCGACCTCTTCCTCGGTGGCTGGCACGGACCGTTTCTGCCGGAGTCGCTCGGCTGGATCTGGTTCCTGGTGAAAGTCGCGGCGCTGCTGTTCTTCTACGTCTGGATGCGGTGGACGCTGCCGCGCTATCGCTACGACCAGCTGATGCGGTTCGGCTGGAAAGTGCTGCTGCCGCTCTCGGTGATCAACCTGCTGGTGACGGCCGCGGGGGTGCTCTACTTTGGGCTCTGAGACGGTGATGTTCTACGTCTTCGGCGCGGTCGCGATTGTCGCGTCGCTGCTGGTGATCGCCCAGCGCAACCCGATCTACAGCGTGCTGCTGCTGATTGCGTCGTTCGGCGCGCTGTCCGGTCTCTACGTGCTGCTCGAGGCGCCGTTCGTCGCGGTCATCCAGATCATCGTCTACGCCGGCGCGATCATGGTGCTGTTCCTGTTCGTCGTGATGCTGCTCAACGCGCCGCACGAAGAGACCGACTACGACGAACGCGTCCACCCGCTGCTGCGGCGGGGGCCGATGCGCTTCGGGGCGCTGCTGGCGGTCGCCCTGATCATCGAGCTTTGGTGGGCGCTGACCAAAGGACGCGAACTTGGTGCGTTCTCCGGCGCCGAGGTTACCTCGGTGGCGGCGATCGGTCGATCGCTCTTCACCGACTACGCGTTTGCCTTCGAAGTGACGTCGGTGCTGATTCTCGTGGCGATGGTCGGCGCGGTGGTCCTGGCCAGGCGGGAGCCGCGTTGATGGTTCCGGTCAACCACTACCTGATTCTCTCGGCGATCCTGTTCTCGATCGGCACGGCCGGCGTCTTCTCCGGCGCAACGTGATCACGATCCTGCTGTCGATCGAGATCATGCTGAACGCCGTCAACCTGACGTTCGTGGCGTTCGGCCGCGCGCTGGGCACGGTCGACGGACAGATCATCGTGTTCTTCGTCATGACCGTGGCCGCGGCCGAGGCCGCCGTCGGCCTGGCGATCGTGATCGGCCTGTTCCGGCACCGGGAGTCGCTGAATCCCGATTCGTTTACGTTGCTCAAATGGTGACCGTCGCATTCAACGCCGAGACCGCAGAGATCTGCTCGCGATCGTCGTGGCTGCAGACATGCTGCTCCTGATCCCGCTTCTTCCGTTGCTCGGCTTCCTGCTCAACGCCAGCCTCGGCCGGCGCATCAGCAAGGCCGCGTCCGGGGCGGTCGCGTGCGGCGCGATGCTCGGCGTCGTTCGTGGTCGTCGCTGGCCGCGGTCTGGCGGCTGGTCGGCGCTGCCGCCGGAGTCGCGCGCGATCGCGCGATCAGGTGTTCACCTGGATCACTTCCGGCGACTTCACCGCGGCGTTCTCGCTTGCGCCTCGATCCGCTGTCGTCGGTGATGATTCTGGTCATCACCGGCATCGGCTCGCTGATCCACATCTATTCGACCGCCTACATGCACGAGGAGACGGACGCCGAATACGCGCGCTATTTCTCCTACCTGAACCTGTTCGCGGCGTTCATGCTCGTGCTCGTCCTCGGCTCGAACTTCCTGGTGATGTTCGTCGGCTGGGAAGGCGTCGGCCTGTGTTCGTACCTGCTGATCGGGTTCTGGTATCAGAAGCAGTCGCGCTTCGGACGCCGGCAAGAAAGCCTTCATCGTCAACCGCATCGGCGACTTCGGATTCCTGCTCGGCGTGCTGCTGATCTTCGTCCGGTTCGGCACGCTCGACTTCCAGGAAGTCGCGCACGCCGCCGCCACGCTCAGGCCCGAGGCGGCATTCGGAACGGTCTCGCTGATCACGCTGCTGCTGTTTGTCGGCGCCACCGGCAAGTCCGCGCAGATTCCGCTCTACGTCTGGCTGCCGGACGCGATGGAAGGCCCGACGCCCGGTCTCGGCGCTGATTCACGCGGCGACGATGGTGACGGCGGGCGTGTACATGATCGGCCGCAACGCCGTGCTGTTCAGCCATGCGCCGCAGACGCTGATGATCGTCGCGGTCATCGGCACGGCGACGGCGCTGATGGCGGGGACGATCGGCCTGGTGCAGAACGACATCAAGCGCGTGCTCGCGTATTCGACGGTGTCGCAGCTCGGCTACATGTTCCTCGCGATGGGCGTCGGCGCGTTCGGCGCCGGCATCTTCCACCTCTACACCCACGCGTTCTTCAAGGCGCTGCTGTTCCTCGGATCGGGCGCGGTGATTCACGCGCTGTCCGGCGAGCAGGACCTCCGTCGCATGGGCGGCCTGAAGAATGAGCTGCCGATCACCTACTGGACGTTCCTGATCGGCGCCGCTCGCGATCGCCGGCGTCCCAGGCCTGGCTGGATTCTTCAGCAAGGACGAGATTCTGTTTCGCACGTATGCGGGCGGGCACACGGTGCTGTGGGTCGTCGGCCTGCTGACGTCGCTGCTGACGGCGATCTACATGTTCCGCGTGGTGTTCCTCGCGTTCCACGGGTCGTCCCGTGCCGGTTCGTCGCCGGATGCACCGGCGCACGTTGCATCGCACGATCCACCGTCGCACCACGCACCCGCGCACGACCCGTCTTCGGAGCCGCGCACGCGCACCGATCACCTGCATGACGCGCCGCCGGCGATGGCGTTCGCGCTGATCGTGCTGGCGATCGGCTCGGTCGTCGCCGGCTACGCGGGTCTGCCGGCGGTCCTGGGTGGCGGCGACTGGTTCGCGCGCTTCCTCGAACCGAGCTTCGGCGTCCTGCCGGTCGAAGAAGTCGCCGAGCACGGCCTCGAAGGCACGCTGATGATCCTGTCGAGCGGCCTCGCGTTCGCCGGCATCGGCATCGCGATGTACTTCTTCCTCACCAACCGGCGCGCCGCCGACGCAGGTCGCGGCCCGGTTCTCCGGCGTCCAGCGCCTGCTGCTGAACAAGTACTACGTGGACGAGGTCTACGACGCGGCGGTCGTGCAGCCGATCCAGATCGTCTCGGAGGAAGTGCTCTGGAAGACGTCGACGTGCGGGTGATCGACGGCGCGGTCAACGGCGTTGCTGAAACCGTGGGCGGCCTGGCCGAGACGCTGCGGCGCCTGCAGACCGGGTCGGTCCGCACCTACGCCGCCTCGCTGCTCTTCGGCGTGGTGCTGATTCTCGGCTACTACCTCTGGCGCTGATGCATTTTCCGATCCTCTCCTCGCTTGTCGCGCTGCCGATCGCCGGCGCTCTGCTGCTGTTGCTGGTGCGCGACGAGCCGGAGCACGAGCCGCTCGTCCGCAACATCGCGCTGATCGTGTCGGTGCTGGTGTTTGCCGAGACGCTGCTGCTGTGGAGCCGGTTCGACCCCGCGATCGGCCGACTTCCAGTTCGTCGAGCGGCACGCCTGGATTCCCGCGTTCGGCATCAGCTATTTCGTCGGCGTCGACGGCATCAGCCTGTTGCTGCTCGTGCTCACCGGTTTCCTGACGCCGCTCGCGCTGCTCGGCTCGTGGGAATCGGTGCACCGAAAGACCCGCGCGTTCTGCATGTTCGTGCTGCTGCTCGAGAGCGCGATGATGGGCGTGTTCGTCTCGCTCGACCTGTTCCTGTTCTACGTGTTCTGGGACGCGATGCTGATTCCGATGTACTTCCTGATCGGCATCTGGGGCTACGACCGCCGCATCTACGCCGCGATCAAGTTCATGCTCTACACGATGGCCGGCAGCGTGCTGATGCTGCTGGCGATTCTCGGCCTCGCTTACCTGCACAGCACCGCGCACGGGCAGCTACAGCTTCGACCTGCTGAAGCTTTACGAACTGCAGGTGCCGATGCACCTGCAGTTCTGGTTCTTCCTGGCGTTTGCGCTGGCGTTCGCGATCAAGGTGCCGCTGTTCCCGTTCCATACCTGGCTGCCCGACGCGCACGTCGAGGCGCCGACGGCGGGCTCGGTCATCCTGGCCGGCGTGCTGCTGAAGATGGGCACCTACGGGTTGCTCCGGTTCGCGTTTCCGCTCTTTCCGGATGCAGCGCTGTTCTTCGCGCCCGTATCTCGGCGTTGCTGGCGGTCATCGGCATCATCTACGGCGCGCTGGTGGCGATGGTCCAGCCGGACATGAAGAAGCTGGTCGCGTACTCGAGCGTCAGCCACCTGGGCTTTGTCGTCCTCGGGATTGCAGCGATGAACACGCAGGGCGTCGCAGGGCGCCGTCTATCAGATGCTCAATCACGGCGTCAGCACCGGCGGCCTGTTCCTGATTGTCGGGATGCTGTCCGACCGCCGGCACACGCGGCTGATCGCCGAGTTCGGCGGCCTGAAGAAGGTGATGCCGCACCTGGTGGCGGTGTTCCTGATCGTGACGCTGTCGTCGATCGGCCTGCCGCGCGCTGAACGGCTTCGTCGGCGAATTCCTGATGCTGCTCGGCGCCTTCGAGTGGAATCCGGCGCTGGCGTCCGCTCGCCGCGACCGGCGTGATCCTGTCGGCGACCTACATGCTGTGGATGTTCCAGCGCGTCAACTACGGACCGGTCAGCAACGAGAAGAATGCCAACCTGCCTGACCTGGGCACGCGCGAGTGGATCGTGATCGTGCCGATTGTCGCCGCCATCGTCCTGATGGGCGTGCTGCCGAACCTGTTCTTAAAGCCGATCGGCCCCTCGGTCGAGCGCTTGATTTCCCACATGCAGCAGAACGCGACCGTGCGCGTGCAGGCACAGAAGTGATGGGTGGCCTGAACGCGATCGTGCCGATGGCGTGCGTGACCGCGGCCGGCATCGCCGCGATGATCGCCGAAGCGTTCCGCGATCCGGGCGAGCGCATGCCGATCGGCGGACTGGGAATTGTCGGCCTCGTCGGCGCGGCGATCGCGACGGTGCTGCTGTGGGAACACAACACCTCGAGCTTCGGCGTCGTCGTCGGCAGACAATTTCGGTCTGTTCGTCACCGGGGTGCTGGTGGTGGTCGGGTTGTTGTCGCTCGCCATTTCCGGTCCGACTATCGACCGCGAACGTCTGCCCGGCGGCGAGTACTACGCGCTGATGCTGTTTGCGCTCGCCGGCATGATGCTGATGGCGACCGCGACGCGATCTGCTGGTGATGTTCCTGGCGCTCGAGGTGCTGTCGCTTTCGGTCTACGTGCTGACCGGCATCCGGCGCGACTCGCCGAAGGCGACCGAAGCAGCGTTCAAGTACTTCCTGCTCGGCGCGTTTTCGAGCGCGTTCTTTCTCTACGGCATCGCCTTCGTCTACGGCCTCACCGGCAGCACTCATCTCGATCGCATCGGCACTGATGTTCGCGGCGGAATCGACGACCTCGACGCCGATGCAGCTGGCGGCGGTGGGTCTGTTGATGGTCGGGTTTGCCTTCAAGGTGTCGGCCGTGCCGTTTCACATGTGGACGCCGGATGCGTACGAAGGGGCGCCGCCGCCGATTACCGGCTTCATGTCGACCGGCGTCAAGGCCGCGGCGTTCGCGGCGTTCGTCCGGGTGTTCCTCGCCGCGTTTGGTCCATTGCACGCGCAGTGGGTGATGACGCTCTGGGCGATCGCCGCCTCGACGATGATCGTGGGGACGGTGGTCGGCGTGGCGCAGACCAACGTCAAGCGCATGCTGGCGTATTCGAGCATCGCTCACGGCGGCTACCTGCTGCTCGCATTGCTGTCGGCGAACGATGTCGGCAAGGGCGCCGTTCTGTTCTATCTGCTCACCTACGCGATCACCAACCTCGGGGCGTTCGGCGTCATCGGCCTGCTCGAGACCGCCGACCGGCCGAACGACGAGCTGCGCGACTACGCCGGCCTCTGGAACGAGCACCCGTGGCTGGCCGCGTTGATGACCGTGTTTCTGCTGTCGCTGGGCGGGTTTCCGCCGATGGCAGGCTTCATCGCCAAGTGGTATGTGTTCACGGCGGCCGTAAAAGCCGGCTACACCGGCCTCGCCATCCTCGGCGTGCTCACCAGTGTGATCTCCGTCTTCTTCTACCTTCGCATCGTCGTCATGATGTTCATGACGCCGACCGATGCGCCGGTACGGGTGCCATCGGTGCCGAGGGCGGCCGGCGCCGCGCTGATCGTCTGCGCGATTCTCATCTTCTACCTCGGCGTCCTGCCGACCCGCGTGCTCGACTGGGCCGCGGCCTCGATTTCGACCATCTTCTAGAGCTCACTGGATGTAGGTAGCGTCCGCCTTCAGGCGGACCATCGTCACGTTCGGCTGAAGCCGAACGCCGCGGATGACCAATCGCCGGTTGCGATGTGTCCTGCACCGGGAGACAATCAGCCCGCATGTGGCGCCTGGGACTCGTGTCGTGCCTCGTGACCATCGCCGTCCTCGGCGGTGCGGCCGCCGCGTCAGGCCAGATTCGATCGCCGGGATCCGGGATGCGGCTTCCCTCCGGTGAGCCGGTTGGCGAGATTCGGCTGACCAGGCTGGAACAGTGGTTGGGTGCCGTCGATCGGCACAATCCAGGCTATGAGGACCAGGCGCTGCTCGACGTCACCGAGTGGACGCACGACGACCTCCGCTCACTCTGGATCGACCTTGATGTGCTCGCGCAACTGATGCGCAAGCCGAAGTCTGGCGCGGCGACGGTCCGGCCCGAAGGGCAGCGGTTGTCCTCCACCGTCAACTATTCGCCGGACCAGCGGAAGCGGCTTGTGCTGCTGGCTTGCGCGGCGGCGGGCATTCTCGAGACCGATGTACAGTGCTACGGCGCAACCCGGAGCGGCGGCATCGACGAAACGCTCGCGAGGCTGGCGGCCCACGCAGCCGGGGCGCGCCGCGGCGGGGAACTCCACTACGTGCTACGCCGGGGTGCGTTGCTGCACACCGACCTCGCCATCCTCGATCGTGATGTCGTGGCGACACCGTCGAAACCGGTGGTGTCGCGGTCGGTCGCGCCTCAAGCCTTCACCATGGACATGTCGGACGGCCGTCAGGTCGGCCTGCGCCAGTCGGGCGTGCACTGGGAGATCGCCCGCATGCTGCTCGACAACGTCGCGCCGCGCGATCAGCAGAAACCGGAACCGGGGCTGGACCCGATGGTTCGCGATTGGTACCGGGCGACCGCCGCGTGGATGCAGCGTCGGGGGTCGCACGACGCACACCATCTCGATCACGCCCGCGAGGTGCTTCCCAACGATCCGGAGATTCTCTTTCTCAGCGGCACGCAGCACGAAACGCTGGCTGACGCGACGATTCAGGCGGCGATGCGTTCGGCAGTGGTTCCCAACGGCGTGACTTTCAACATCGGATCGGAGCGCGACGAATTGCGTCAGGCCGACAGCTTCTTCAAGCGCGCCCTGGAGATCAAGCCGGATGCGGTCGAAACGCGATTGCGCCAGGGGCGCGTGCAGGGGGAGCTCGGACGTCACGCCGAGGCCGCGATCTCGCTCGAGCAGGTGACGCACGCCGCCACATCCTCGCCGATGGCGTACTACGCCGACCTGTTTCTCGGTGCCGAGCGTGAGGCGCTCGGCCGTTTCGATGCGGCGCGTTCGTCGTACGAAGGCGCCGCGGCGCTTTACCCGCGGGCGCAATCACCGTTGATTGCGCTCAGCCAGCTGGCTCGCCGAAACGGCGATCGCGCCGGCGCGCTGCGATCCATGGAGCAGCTCTTCGCGTTGCCGGCGGCGCGGGACGAGCATGACGACCCGTGGTGGGCGTATTACCTCTACCAGGCGCGTGACGCCGAAGCGCTGATTGACGAGGTGCGCAAGCCGTTCCAAACCAGGGAGGCCCAATGACGCGGTGGGCGACGCTGGTCCTGGCGCTGGCGCTTCTGCCGACGGCCGGCCGATCGCAGAGTGCTGCGGCGCCGAACCGTCCTGCTCCGGACCCGCCGGCTCAGAGTCCCCTCTTCTCGTCGAAGGTCGAGGCGGTGCGCGTGGACGTCCTCGTCACCGACAACAACCAGACCGTTCACGGCCTCGGGCCGGCCGACTTCGACATTCTCGACAACGGTGTGCCGCAACAGGTCGATCTCGTCAGCTTCGACCAGATTCCGCTCAACGTGATCCTCGCGCTGGACATGAGCGACAGCGTAGCCGGCGATCGACTCAATCAGTTGCGCACCGCCGGCGGCGCCATTCTTGGCGCGCTCAAGAAAAATGATCAGGTCGCGCTGGTCACCTTCAGCGAGGTGGTTCGCCGCGATGCCGCGCTTTCGACCGACGTCGAGTCGGTCCGCGTCGCGCTGGACCAGGTGGACGGCAGCGGTGCGACCGCGCTGGTGGACGGCAGCTTCGCCGGCATCATGGTCGGCGAGTCTGACGCCGGGCGGGCGTTGTTGATCGTGTTCAGCGACGGCGTCGACACCTCGAGCTGGCTGACGGCCGACACCGTCCTCGACGCTGCCAAGCGATCCGACGTCGTCGCCTACGCGGTGGCGGTCAAGTCGGCGTTGAAGCCGGAGTTCCTTCGCGACCTCACGTCGTTCACCGCCGGACGATTGTTCGAGGTGGACAAGACCGCGAACCTGGCGTCGATCTTTCTCGGAGTGCTGGAAGAATTCAGGCAGCGTTACCTGGTGAGCTACACACCACGCGGCGTCGCGAAGGACGGATGGCACCGACTCGAAGTGCGCGTCCGAAACCGCCGCGTCACCGTCAAAGCCCGGCCCGGCTACCTCGCCGGATCCTGAATCATTCGTTCCGCTTGACAGCACGCACGCGAAGACTACAATGTAGTCAACAAATGGCAGATGTGCTCGGCGCCTTCGAACAGGCCGTGTTGCTCGCCGTCGTCAGGCTTCGGGAAGAGGCCTACGGACGGGCGATCCTGAAGGACGTGCAGGCGCGGCTCGAGCGTGACGTCGCCGCGGGCGCCGTGCACGCGACGCTCGAGCGGCTGCAGAAGCGCGGGCTGCTGTCCTCGAAGCTCGGACCCGGCACGCCGGTGCGCGCCGGGCGCGCCCGCCGTTACTACAGCCTTGAGCCGGTCGGTCTCACCGCCTTGAACGACTCGCGTGAAGCCGTGAATGCGATCTGGCGCGGCGTGAAGTTGCCGCTCACCAGAGTCAGGAGCACCTCATGACGATCGATCGACCGATCTCCTCGCCGCCGCGGTGGGCCGAATCGCTGCTTCTGTTACTGCTCGAACCGAAGGATCGCGAGAGTTTCTCGGGCGATCTCCTCGAGGAATACCGGGAGACCGTCGTGCCAGCTCGTGGACGAGGGGCGAATCGCTGGTACATCGGACAAGTCGCCTGGTTCCTGTGGCGCGCCAGCTGGATGTGGGGCGCCGCGATAGGCTCGGCGCTGATCGTCCGCTACCTGTTTGACACGCTCGAGCCAGTCACCAACTTCGTCGAGCGATCGGCCATCCTGACGCAGGTGATCGTGACGATCTTCGGCGCGGCGGCGTTCTGGAACACCTGGCGAACCGACCATATTCGGACGGGCGTCCTGGTCGCGCTTGCCGCCGCGATCATCGGCGGCGCATTGAGCAGTGTTGGTACCGGCGTGTTGCTTGGCATCTGGCACGATCCGGCGACGCTGCGGGCGTGGCAGAACAGCGGCGGCCTGGACGAGGCGTTCGTCGTCGTGCCGATACTGCTGATTCCGATCAGTCTGGTCTCCGGCACCGCCGGGGCTGTGGCCGCCAAGGGTCTGTGGATGCCGATCCGGCGCGCTGGCGGTCGATGGTCGGCGCCCTGACGAGAGGCGTCAGTCGAGGGCGAATACGAACAGTGCGTGTCCGCCCGCCACTGCGATGTACTGCTTGCCTTCGGCAAGATACGACATCGGCCCTGAGCGAACCGGGCCGCCGGTCTGAAACTGCCAGAGCGGCTTGCCGCTGGTCGCGTCGAGCGCGTAGAAGTTGCCTTCGTTCGAGCCGCTGAATACAAGCCCACCCGCTGTCGAAAGGACCCCGGCCCAGGTCGGCGACGGCAGCCTGAAGTCCCACGCCGGCTTTCCGGTCTTCACGTCGAGCGCGCGAACCGCGCCCCACGATTCCTCGTCGAGTCGCTTCTCGCTGCCACCCGTGTAGTAGGTGCCCGGTTTGTACTCGACGCCAGTCTTGTAGTAGATCGACCCCATTTCACGCACCGGTATGTAGAGCATGTTCGTGATCGGACTGAACGATGGGCTCGCCCAGTTTGTCGATCCCTGCAGGCTCGGATAAACCAGCGTGCCTTTCTCCGACGGCTCCATTCCCGGAATTTCGATCGGCCGGCCGCGCTCGTCGATGCCCTTGGCCCACGTCTGCTTCGCGTACGCTGCGGCAAAGAGAAACTCGCCGCTCGTGCGATCGAGCGCGTAGAAAAAGCCGTTGCGGTTGGCGGTGACCACCAGCGAACGCTGCCGCCCGCCGACTTCGGCATCGACCAGGATCGGAATCTGGTTGGCGTCCCAGTCATGGACGTCGTGCGGCGTGAACTGAAAGTGCCAGCGAGCCTTTCCGGTGTCGATGTCGATCGCGACGAGCGACGAGGTGTAGAGGTTGTCGCCTTTGCGCGAGTCGCCGTTCCAGTCAGGACCCGGGTTGCCGGTGCCCCAATAGAGCAGCTTCAGCGCCGGATCGTAGGACCCGGTCAGCCATGTTGCGCCGCCGCCGTGAATCCAGCTGTCGCCGGGCCACGATTCGCTGCCCGGTTCGCCGGGCGACGGCACGGTCCAGAAGCGCCACGCCAGCTTGCCGGTGCGCGCGTCATACGCGTCGAGAAATCCGCGAATACCGGCTTCGCCGCCGCTGATGCCGACGATCACCTTGTCGCCCACGACCAGTGGCGCCGCGGTAATCGAGTGTCCGGTCGGGTTGTCGCCGACGTGCACCGACCATCGCTCGATCCCGGCACGCGCGTCGAGCGCGAACAGATAACCATCGAGCGTGCCGACGTAGACCATGTTGTCGAGCACCGCGACGCCGCGATTCACCCGCGGAAATCCGAGGTTCAGCACACTTGGTGCAATCGGTCGCGTCCATTCCCAGAGCGGCTTGCCGTTCTTCAAATCGAGCGCGGACACGGCAGTCGGGCCGGAGGTGACGTACATGACGCCGTTGACGACGACCGGCGTTGATTCGAGCGAACCGGATCCGGGCGGCTGATACACCCAGGCCGGACGCAGCTTCGCGACATTGTCGGTCGTGATCTGCTTCAGCGGCGAGAAGCGATGCGAGTCGTAGGCGCCGGAGTACATCGGCCAGTCGCCGGCTTGCGCCAGCAGCGGCACACCGACCGCGACCATGCCGAGAGCGCCGACCGTTCGCAGCACGATGGCCGCAGCCGAGCGTGTGATCGAGCTCATTTCGAACCTCGCAGAGTCCCGAGGTAAGCGATCAGGTCATCGAGCTGTGGCGGTGTGAGCCGCGATTCGTACGACGGCATCAGCGACGCGTCGATCTCGCGGTCGAGGCGGGCGAGGTCGGATTTCCTCAGGGTGTGCACCGTTCCAGCCTGATCACGAATCTCGACCCAGAACACGTCTTCGTTCACCCGGATGCCGCGAATCTCCGCTCCGGTGGCCGGCACCGCGCGCACGACGAGATATCCGGGCGGATGCGCCGCCGCCGGTTTGACGAGGGCTTCCCGAAGATATTGCGGTCCTCGCTGCGCGCCGATGGCCGTCAGCACCGGACCGAGCACTCCGCCGCGCCCCTCGACGACGTGACACGATGCACAGCCGCTGGATTGGTAGAGCGCGCCACCGCGTTCGGGGTTGCCGGGACCCGGACGCGCCGGCGTCCTGGACAACGACGCCACGTACGCCGCAATCTGGCGCGCGCTGCGGTCGGTGAGGCTGATGCGGAACGACGGCATGTCCGTTCCCGGTATGCCGTTCATCACGATCTCGACGATCGAGTTTGAGGTGGTGGCGTGACGGAGGTGTCCGTGCAGATTCGGACCAGTGCCCCCTTCGCCGCCGGCGCCGTGGCACCAGGCACACTGAGCGTCGAACACGCGACGTCCGGCTGTGACGTCGGTCGTCGCGGTTGCTGCCGGTTTAGCCTGCGACCAGCCGGTTCGCGGCGTGATGAGCAAGGCCGCAAGCGTGAGAACGCGAAGCCGTCGCCTCATGCGGCGGATTATAGGCGGCTTCGCGTTCCGCGGACTATTTCAATCGAAGCGGCAACGCCAGGTTCAACAGCGGCGGATCGATCACCATCGTCACCACGCCAAGCGACGCCGAGCCATGGTCTTCAAGCGTGCAGGTGCCCGGTTGCGTGGCGTCCTGACCTTTGGCAAAACGCTCGACTGCGACGACCGGCACCTGGGGTACTGGGCCCGGGTCGATGGTTCTGGTGTAGAACAGCGCGCCGCCGTGCGCCACGCCGAGATACGCCAGCCCCGAGCCGCCGTCGATGTAGAACTGACGAGGGTCCGCGCAGTTGGTGGTCGTGTGATAGAAGGTGATGTCGGCGTCGAGTCCGCCGGTTGACGCAAAGAGCGCGACTGCATCATCGCCCGCTCGACGTACGACCATGCCGCCGAATGGATCGGTCGCGACGCCGATTTCTGTTCCGTTCTGATCGACCACGATCAGCGCATTCGAGCTACTGCTGCTTCCCGCCGGTCCGGCAGGTCCGGCAGGTCCGGCGGGCCCCGCGGCTCCAGCAGGCCCGGCGGGTCCAACCGGTCCCTGTGCTCCGGGCGTTCCGGCCGCGCCTTGTGGGCCGGCGGGACCAGTCAGCCCGCGCGGACCTGCCGGTCCTGCCGGACCCTTTGGTCCAACTGATCCCTTCGGACCGTCATCGCCGCGTCCGAAAGGCCATTCGCGATTCCAGGAGATCAGCACTTGATTGGCTGGGCACGACGCACCCGCAATCACATGAATCTCACCATTCTTAGGATTGACGCACGCGCGAATCCGATCGGATTCCGCGTGCACCGTGGTAGTGGCGCCCAGTAATGCCAGGGTCGACGCCGCAATTGTACGAAGCCTCATACGAGCCTCCTTGAAGAGATCGGCACGATGCTTCGAGCTGTGCAATTAAGGTGGCAGATTGGAAATCAATTAAATCGGAGTGAATTCAGGGCTTTCGCCTTTGGGCGTATGTTCGATTCTGGACCGTACTCACAGATTTCGAATCAGGTCGATGAGAAGAGCATCCTGTTCGGGGAACACCGTGCGCAGGTCGAGCACGATCCTGTCGTTCTGCACGCGAGCGATGACTGGCGGCTTCAGCTGACGAAGACGATTCGCGAGTGCGTCAGGCGTAGTGCCCGGATGCGCGATCGCAATCAGCCAGGTAGGCAACTCGACGCCCGGAGCGCTGCCGCCGCCGACGGCGGAGACGCCAGCGATGACTTCGGCGTGCCACTCTGCGCGAGTGTTCAACGCGCTCGCGATTAAGTCTGCCCGAGGGCGGACTTCTTCGGCGGTCATCGCCAGCATGCGCTGCACAGGGATGGTGACGGCTTCGCGCCCCGCGGCGTACTCTGCGAGCGTGGCTTCGAGTGCGGCGTACGTCATCTTGTCCACACGGAGCGCGCGCATCAACGGGTGCGTGCGGATGCGGTCAACTGCTACGGTTCGTCCGACGATGATGCCGGCCTGTGGTCCGCCGAGAAGCTTGTCGCCGCTGAAACAGCAGACGTCCACGCCGGCCGCGATGGACGCCGCCACCGTCGGCTCATCGAGATCGCCGGCGGTCGCGAACGAATCCGGCGGATGTCCGGTACCGATCTGACCGCTGCCGAGATCCTCGGCGACGAGCACATTGAATTGACGGGCGAGGGCGACCAGTTCCACCAACGCCGGACGTTGCGTAAAGCCTTCGATGCGGAAGTTCGATGGGTGGACGCGGAAGAGCATGGCGGTCTGGCCGGAGATCGCCGCGCCGTAGTCAGAGGCTCTCGTCTTGTTGGTGGTCCCGACCTCCCGCAGCACGGCGCCCGATTGCGCCATCACGTCAGGAATCCGGAATCCGCCGCCGATCTCGATCAGCTCGCCGCGAGAGACGATCGCTTCCCGTCCTTTCGCCAGTGCCGCGAGCACGATCAGCGTGGCCGCTGCGTTGTTGTTGACGACGACCGCAGATTCGGATCCGGTGATCCGGCACAGCAGCGCTTCCACATGTCGATCGCGCCGGCCGCGGACGCCGTGTTCCAGGTCGTATTCGAGCGACGAATAGCCGCGCGACACTGTGGCGACGCGGTCGATGGCGGTCGCCGCCAGCGGCGCGCGTCCCAGATTGGTGTGGACAACGACGCCGGTGGCGTTGATGACGGTCACGAGCGATGCACGAAAAAGGTTGGCCAGGTGCGCGGCGGCGGCGTCCTCCAGGCGTGCGGCGGCGGCAGCCGTATCGACGATTCCCGGTGTCCCGCCGGCGATGGCGCGGCGCAACTCGGCTGCGGCCACGCGCAGCGCGTCCACCGTGGCGTCGGCGCCGAACGTGGCCTCGAGCAGCCGCACGCCTGAGCGCTGGCGGAGCTGTTCAATCGATGGAATCACGTGGAAGTCCGGCATCGCCGAAATGGTATGCTATCGGCTCTTCCTGCGAACAAGCCGATGACTTCGGATCCGCCACGATACCGCCCGCTCGAGCGATTCTGGCCGTATGCCGAGCTGCCCGAACAGCCGACCGCCGAGGAAGTGGCGGCGCTCGACCCCGAGCTTCAGGAAGTGCTGTTCGGCGCGCAGGCGCGTCCGTTTTCGATCACGCTGGTCTTTCCCGGGCTGGATATTCCCGAGTTCTCGCGGGCCCTCGATCTGGCGCGCGCCTCCGCTGAGTTTCGCGAAACCGGCGAGGGCGCGTCGCGGCGCTTTCGGGCGCGCTTCTGGTCGAGCGACGCCGCCCGCCTGCGCGATCTCTTTCAGATTGTTGGCGGCGCCGACGCGGTCGAGGTGCTCATCGACGATCGGCCCGTGCCGTATGCGCGCGAGCTGTGGCTTCCACTCGTCTGGTTGTTGATTCCCCGGTAGGGCGCTGTGGCATCCATCGAACGAGACATCCAGCGGCTCGAAGCGGAACTGAAACATCTCGAGGCGGAGTACAACATGTTCTTCGCCGGCCGACTGCCGAAACCGCCATGGGAGACGCGGGCGCTGGTCGATTCGCTGGTCAAGCAGCTCGATCGCCAGCACATCCCCAACACCGGCGAGCGGTTTCACTTCCAGACGGTGCAGTCGCGCTACGCGGCGTTCATCGACCTCTGGGATCGCGGCATCCGCGCGCGCGAAGAGGGACGCGCCGGTCCGTTTCCGACCAAACCGCGGACGCCGACCGAGCCGGTCAAGCAGGGTCCCGAGGACAGGATTCTGCACGTGGCGTCGTTTCGCGATCCGGTGCGCGAAATCGACAAGCTCACTGATCTGTACGAGTCGATGGCGGAAGCCCGCCGCGAGGTTGGCGAAGATGCGCCGCCGTTTCACAAGTTCGCGGAACTGGTGAAGGGGCAGGTCAACAAGTTGAAGAGCGCGGGCAACGCGGAAGTCGCGTTCCGGGTCGCGGTGAAGGACGGGAAGGTGAGCTTTACTGCGCGTGCGCTGAAGGGTGTGAAGTAGGCGGGTCGCTAGTGGCTGATGGCCGGGAACTCCCAGCCACCAGCCACGACAAAGGTCTAAATCTTGGTGACGTTGCCAGCCTGCGGGCCCTTGGGACCGTCAACGATCTCGAACTCCACTGCCTGACCCTCTTCGAGCGAACGGAAACCGTCGCCCTGAATGGCCGAGTAGTGCACGAAGACATCGCTGCCTCCGTCACGCTCGATGAACCCGTAGCCCTTGGCGTTGTTGAACCACTTGACCTTGCCTGTGATGCGCATCGTTCGTCTTCCTACTTGCTGTGACGCGAGGTAAACGCGTCATTAAACCAACCCCGGACCCCGTCGTGGATGTGCCGGAGCAAAAAAAAAGGCCGCGTTGTGCGGCCTTTTCCTTACGGCGCCAGGCCCGCCCGGCGTCGGAACAGATGATACTGGACTTTCATACTTATGCCAAGAGCCTTGCTCAGTGTTTCCGACAAGACCGGGATCGTCGATCTCGGCCGCGGTCTCGTCGCCCGCGGCTTCGAACTGGTGTCGACCGGCGGCACCGCCCGCGTCCTGACCGACGCCGGCCTGCCGGTCACCGGTGTCTCCGACATCACCGGGTTTCCTGAAATGATGGACGGCCGCGTCAAGACGCTGCACCCGGCGTTGCACGGCGGCATCCTCGCGCGTCGCGACCGTCCTGACGATCTGGCTGCGCTCGAGCGTCACGCCATCGGTCTCGTGGACGTCGTGGTCGTGAACCTCTATCCGTTCGTGAAGGCGGCCTCGGATCCGGCGACGCCCTTCGACGCCCTGGTCGAAGAGATCGACATCGGCGGACCTTCGCTGGTGAGAGCCGCGGCCAAGAATTTCCGCGGTGTGCTGGTGGTGGTGGCGCCAGACGACTACGCGCGGCTGCTCGAGGCGATCGACACCACGCCGAGCGTGGCGTTCCGCTACGAGCTGATGGTGAAGGCGTTCGCGCATACGGCGGAGTACGACAGTGCGATCGCCGTGGCGTTGTTTCAGGTTCGCGTGGACGGTGGCGCCGTGACGCGCGTGACCAGCCTGGCGGACAGCCACTTCGCTCCCACGTTCGAAGGCGCGGAACGTGTGGACGTCGCACTCGAGAAGATTCGAGATCTACGCTACGGCGAGAACCCGCATCAGAAGGCCACGTGGTACGCGATTCCTGCCGCGTCCCAAGCCTTGTCGAGCGCTGCGGTGTCAGGGTTCAGCCGGGCCGTGATTCTTCAGGGCAAGGAACTCTCGTACACGAACCTGCTGGATCTCGACGCGGCGGCGCGCATAGTCCTCGAGTTCGAGGAGCCGGCGGCGGTCGTGGTCAAGCACACCAACCCGTGCGGCGTGGCGACGGGGACGTCGCCGTCCGACGCCTACGTTCGCGCGCGCGAGGCCGATTCGCTGTCCGCCTTTGGCGGCATCGTCGCGCTGAACCGCGCCGTCGACGTGGCGACCGCCGAGGCGCTGGTATCCACGTTCATCGAAGCCGTGATCGCGCCGTCGGTGGAGGCTGCGGCACGGCCGGTGCTCGCGCGAAAAGCCAACATGCGCGTCGTGACGGCCGACTTCGCGTTACCGGGCGCTGGCGATGTCGAATACCGCTCGATCCTGGGCGCGATGCTGATGCAGGAGCGCGATGTGGTCATCGAGGCCCGTCGCCCCTGGATCGCCGAGTCGCTACCCGACGGCTTGAAGGTCGTCACCAGGCGTCAGCCGACGCCGGAAGAGTGGCAAGCTCTGCGTTTTGCCTGGCGTGTCTGCGCTCACGTCAAGTCGAATACGATTCTCTTCGCCGACGAGCAGCGCACGCTGGCGATCGGCGCCGGGCAAATGAGCCGCGTCGATGCGGTGAACGTCGCGGTGATGAAAGCGCGCTCAGCCGATCGTTCGCTGGCCGGATCGGTGGCGGCATCGGATGCGTATTTTCCGTTTCGCGATGGCCTCGACGCGATCGCCAGCGCGGGCGCCGTCGCCGTCGTGCAGCCTGGTGGATCGGTGCGCGATGCCGAGGTGATTGCCGCCGCGGACGAACACGGTCTGGCGATGGTGTTCACTGGCAAGAGACACTTCAGGCACTGAGGAGCTGACATGGCAAAGGAAGCATTGGGCTTTGCGCTACTGGGTGTAATCGCCCTCGGAATCTTCGCGCACGCGTTCCTGCCGCGCTACGACTGGCGGGAAGTCCGCGATCCGAACGGCATCAGCATCATCGTCTACGACAAGTGGACCGGGCGGATCCAGCGTGCGGCGTACGACGACAAAGGCAGCTTGAATCTAATGGGCGTGTACACGCCGTTCTGACCGGGCGGAGCAGGCTCCGCCCCTACGTGAAACTGGCGTTCAGTTCTTCAGTGCTCAACGTCGCCGGGCCGAACTTGCCGACGACGATCCCGGCCGCGTGGTTGGCGAGCACGGTGGCTTCCGAGAGCGTGGCCCCTGCTGACAACGCCAACGCGAGGGTCGCGACCACGGTATCGCCGGCGCCGGTGACGTCCGCGACTTCGCGGGCGACGGCATCAGCCGAGCCTTCGGCGGTCGGTTCCGACAGCCACATGCCATGCTCGCCGCGGGTAATCAGCACGGCGTCGCAGCCGCTGCGTTCGCGAAACTCCCGCGCCGCACGTTGGGCGTCCTCGTCGGTTCGGATACGCACCTGGGTGGCCGCTTCGGCCTCGTGGTGATTCGGAGTCACCAGCGTTGCCCCCGTATAGAACGGCAGATGCGGGATCTTCGGGTCGACCAGCAGCGGTATTCCTGACGGCTGCGAGGCGCGCGAAACCGCAACCAGCGCTTCGACGCAGCCGCGCGTGACACTCCCCTTCAGATAATCCGAAACGAGAAGCGCGGTCGCCGTTGGTCCAAGGCGCCGTATCTGCTTGATCACCGCGGCTTCGACGTCTCCGTCGGCATCGCTGTCCCGCTCGTAGTCGATGCGTCCGACCTGCTGATTCCGTTCGGTAACGATCCGGACCTTCTCCGTGGTGGGCCGGCTGGTGTCCTCCACCAGACCATCGACGCCGATGCCGGCGGCCGCCAGTGCCTCGCGCAGACGGGTTGCGGCTGCGTCCACACCGGCGAGGCCGACCAGCTGCGCCCGTCCACCGAGCGCGACAATGTTGTGTGCGACGTTGGCAGCGCCGCCCAGCCTGACGTGCTCGGATTGGAACTGCACCACCGGCACCGGCGCTTCCGGAGAGATTCTGGTCACACGTCCGACGATGAAGCGGTCGACCATGATGTCGCCGACGACCAGGATGGATGCACGGTTGAACCGGGCGATCAGTTCGCGTGCACGGCTCGAGTCGAGCTCGCGCAGCCTCATGTCGCCGACAGCCGTGCCGCGGCGGCCGGCAGCGTCACGATGATGAGGAAGGTCATCAACACTTCGGAGTCCCCGAAGTTGTATTCGAAGAGTCCCGCGGTGAGCAGCGCCGTGACCGTCGCAAGCGCGGTCGCGGCCAATGCTCGCTGGCCCGAGCGGAAGCGGTACCAGGAGTCGCGCACCAACGAGACGATGAACCACAGCCATGCCGCCAGCGCCGGCAATCCGCGCTCGGCGGCGATCTGCAAAAAGTCGTTGTGCAGGTGCGGGTTGATGTGGACAACGCCATCCGGACCCATCAGCGGATCGTCTCCGTGGTACTCGACGTAGCGCCGCTGCACCATGTTCGGACCGACGCCGGTGAGCGGATGCGCTTTGATCATGCGTTCACCGATGTGGAGCATGGTGAACCGATCGCGGACGGTCGGATCGTTCATGTTGAACATCGACGAGTAGCGCAATGCGAGCTGTCCTGGCGCGGCCACCACGAACACCGCCGCGAGGATCGGCAGCACCGCGAACAATCGAAAGTCCTTCAGCGCGAACAGCACCGCGACCGCCGCGCACGCGCCGACTGCCGCGCCTCGGGTGAATGTCACGGTCACGGCAACCGCGAGCGCCGGCAGCACCAGCGCCGCCCAGGTCCGATCGGTGGCGGCGAACAGCAATCGCGCGACGGCGACCGCAATGACGATCATCAGCAGGCCGGAATACGTCATCCAGTGCCCGAGGCTGCCCTGCGGCCGCTGACCGAGGTTGTCGTAGTGAAGGATGCCGTACTGCACGATCCCGAACAGCGCACTGACCGCGGCGCAGGTGAGCACGACCGTCAGCAGCGTATGTCCGCGGGAGCCGCCGACGAACCGGTAGACCGCCGGCACGATGAGAAACAGCACCAGCTGCTTGCTCGGCCCAAGACTCGCGCGAGGATCCGGCGAGAGAGCAGCAGACACGAGGGTGATTCCGGCATAGACGAGCAATGGCCAGAAATACGTCGGCACCTCGATGCGTTCACGCCGCACCAGGATGATGGCAATCCAGCAGAGCAGTGCGATGGTCAGCAGAATCTGCGCGAGCGCGATCGAGAACTGGACCGCGCCGGCCACACCGAACAGCGCGAGCGCGCCGGCGTATTCGAGCCGATCCTCGCGTGGAACGTCGAGGGCGATGGCGTCGTTCATGTGGTGAATCCTGAGGTCCTCATCTTACTGTGCCTGACGTTCGCGGCCGGCGAGCGCGCGCTCCGCCGCCGCGATGACCTGGCCGGGCGCGATCCACGTCAGGCAGCGGAAGTCGCCCGGCGCGCAGACCCGCTGATCGCACGGGCGGCAGGGCAGAGCGCCGGCATCCACCGACTCAGTGACATAGTCGAGGCTCCGCCAGGGCGCCGATCGGGCCGGTAAGGTCGGCCCGTACAGGCCAACGATTGGCACCGGAGTCGTCGCCGCGATGTGGAGCGGTCCGCTGTCACCGCCGACATAGAGAGCCGCCCGCGCACACAGCGCCCGCAGTTCAGCCAGCGAGAATTCTCCGCACGACAGGACGCGGGCGGCCGCCTCGGCGTCGAGCGACGCGCGTGCCGCGGAGGCGACCCGTTCGGCTGCGTCGTGCTCGGACGGCCCTGACGTCAGGATGACCCGGCGTCGCGCGTCGCGGCCAATCAGGGCAACCACCACCGCGACGAAATGCTCTGCCGGCCAGCGCCGGAACGGATTGCCGGCGCTGACGTGGACGATGATCAGTTGATCGGAGTCCTGCTCCGCAGACGGCGGAAGTCTGTCGGCGACCGACGCGACGGCCTGCGCATCGATCGGCATCTCGACCGGGTAGCCGACTCGATCGGGTGGAGCGATCTCGAGCGTAGCCAGCAGGTCCCACTGATTCTCGACCGAATGACGCGCGCGCAGTTCGCGCGGACGTGCGACGCGCCGGGTGTACATCCAGCTGCGGCCGATGATTTCGTAACCGATCCGTAAGGGCGCACCACTCAGCCAGGTGAGCAGCGAGGCGCGCGGTCCGCCGTGAAAATCGATCGCGATGTCGTAACGCGCCTGTCGCAGGCGGCGACCGAGCGCGAGATCGTCGAGAAATCCGCGGATGCCTGATCCGCGCGGCGAGACGATGACGTCGTTCAGGTGCGGGTTGTGAAGAACGACCGGGGCGGCGGCAGGCTCGACGAGATAGGCCAGGTGTGCGTCGGGGAAGTGATGGCGCAGGGCGTGCACGGCCGGCGTGGTGAACACCACGTCGCCGATTTGACGCAGGCGAACCACGAGAATGCGCGCACTCGCCAATGCTCCAACTAGTCGGTCTCGATGGTGGCTTCGTCGATCAGCATCACCGGGATATCGTCCTTGATCGGATACACACGCTTACATGTTCCGCACTTGAGCGCCGAACCGTTCTTGACGAGTGTGACCGGCGTCTTGCAGTGCGGACACGCGAGAATCTCGAGCAATTCGGGATCGACGGCCATCTCCGGAATATATGACACCTTTCCGCTTTTGTGGAACAATTCGAAGCTGTATGAAGGTCGCAGTCCTGGTCGCGGCTCTAAGCTTCTCGGCGTCACTTGCGACGGCACAGTCACGGCCGGTCCCGTCGCCGGCGGCGGCGCCAACCGACAAGGTCGCTGAGGCCTATGCCCAGTTTCTCATCGGCCACCACCTCGAGGAGTCGGACGAGGAAGATGCTGCGGTCGCCGCTTACAAGCGGGCGATGGAACTCGACCCGACCGCCGCTGATATCCCCGCCCAACTCGCCGGCTTGTACCTGCGCATGAACAAGGCGCAGGAGGCGATGACGGCGGCTGAAGCGGCGATCAAGATCACACCAGACAATCGCGAAGCGAACCGCGTGCTCGGCACCATCTACGCCGCGCTCTCGGAAGCCGAGAAGCCTCGCGGGTCGCGTAACGCCGCGCCCGATCCGAACGTCGCCAAGGCGATCGGCTACTTCGAAACCGCGATCAACGGCGCCGTCGCGGAAACGGATCCGAACGTGCGCGCCACGCTGGCGCGGCTGTATGTCGGCACCGGCGCGTATCAGAAGGCGATCCCGCTCCTCAACGATCTGGTCAACGAGGAGCCGGGCTGGCAGGACGGTCCGATGATGCTCGCCGAAGCGTATGCGGGCGCCGGTCGCGTTCCAGACGGCATCGCGATGCTCGAGCAGCGCAGCGCCGAGGATCCGCGACTGCTGCCGGCGCTGGCGGACTTTTACGAACGTGAACATCGCTGGTCGGACGCCGCGGGTGCCTACGGCCGCGCGATTCAGCGCTCGCCGCGCAGCGTCGAGCTGAAGTTCCGCTACGCGTCGGCGCTGCTGAACGCCGGTGGTCGCGACAATCTAGGCAAGGCGCGCGACTCGCTGACCGAAATCGTCGGCGGTCCCGCAACCGAGACGCGCGGCCGAGCGCTCTATCTACTCTCTCAGGCTCAGCGCCGGCTCGGCGCCTACGACGAGGCGGAAGCCGCCGCGCGGCAGGTGATTTCGCAAAGCCCGAAGAGCCCGTGGGGTTACTACGCGCTCGCCGAATCGCTCGAGGAACGCCGGAAGTATCAGGCGGTCATCGATGCGCTGGCGCCGGTGGTTGCCGAGAATCGCGCCAAGTCCGATCCTTCGTTCGACCTCAGTCTGCTGCTGCCGCACCTTGCGTTCGCGTATCAGGAGACCGGACAGTTCGACAAGGCGATCGCGTCGTTCGAGGACGCCCGCAAGCTCGCTCCAAAAGACCCGGCGATCGCCGGCTATCTGGCGGAGGCGAACATCGCGGCCAAGAAATACGCTGCTGCGATCGACGTGGCCAGGGCCGGCCTGGTGGACAACCCGGGCGACCTCCGGCTGACGCGGCTCGAAGCCCAGGCGCTGCAGCACAGCGGCAAAGCCGATCAAGGCATCGCGTTGCTCGAAGCCGCGGTCAAGCAGCATCCCGACGAGCCGTTGGCCTACATCGTCCTGGCGCAGTCTTACTCCGATTCCGACAAGGGTGCGCAGGCCGTCAAGGTCCTGCAGGACGCGCAGGCGAAGTTTCCGAACGACAACACCATCGCCTTCGAACTGGGCACGGTGTTCGACAAGCAGAAGAAATACGCCGATGCCGAGGCCTCATTCCGCCAGGTCATCGCGCGCGATCCCGAGAACGCCACCGCGTTGAATTACCTCGGCTACATGCTGGCCGAGCGTGGCGAGCGGCTCGACGAGTCGGTCTCGTACCTGAAAAAAGCGCTGCAAATCGATCCCGACAACGGCTCGTTTCTCGACAGCCTCGGATGGGCGTACTTCAAGTCCGACAAGCTCGACCTCGCTGCGGACAACCTGCGCCGCGCCGCCGATCAACTCCAGAGCAACTCGGTGATTCAGGAGCACTACGGGCAAGTGCTCTTCAAGCTTGGCCGTTACGACGAGGCGATTGCCGCGTGGACGCGCGCGCTCGCCGGCGATGGCGACTCCATCGATCGGTCCGACATCGACAAGAAGATCCGGTCGGCGCGGCAAAAACTCAAGAAATGACGCAGCGGGCGCTGTTGATGGCGCTCGCATTGGCCACGGCCTCGTGCGGCACGCCGCTGATGAAGCTGCCGGCGCTGCCTGCGGGAGCTCCGCCTGCCGCCGACGAGTCGGCGATCATGACGGAGGCGACGCGCGAGTGCCGCGGCGTGCTCACGCTCACCGCGGAGGTGGCCGCGAGCGGCAAGGTCAATGGCCAGCGACTCCGCGCGCGGCTGACGGTCGGTGTCGAAAGGCCGGCCTCCGCCCGTATCGAAGCGATGGCGCCGTTCGGCGCGCCGCTCTTCATCTTCGTCGCGATCAATGACGATGCGACCGTGTTGATGCCGCGCGACGATCGTGTGCTGCGCCACGGGTCGCCGGATCGCGTGCTCGACGCAGCGGCCGGCGTACCGCTCGATGCGGCCGATCTCCGAACGCTCCTGACCGGCTGCGTCCCCGACGAGGTCGAGGGCGCGCTGGTGTCCGCAGGCGACGACTGGCGCGTCCTCCGCGCAGCGCGAAATGGCCGCAGCGACGATATCTACCTGCGCCACGAGCCGTCGTCTCACGCGTGGCAGGTGGTGGCAGCGGTCGAGCGGAGAGACGGGAATCAGGTGGCGTGGCGCGCCGAGTATCGCGATCGCCAGAACGGACTGCCGCGATCGGTTCGCCTGACCAGTCTCGACGCCGCCGGCGGTGTCACCGACGCCTTCGACCTGACGCTCGCGCTGTCGCAGCTTGAAACGAACGTGACGATCGATCCCGCGGCATTTCGCGTCGACGTCCCGGCAAGCGCGCAGCCGATCACCCTCGAGGAACTCCGCCATGCGCGTCCGGGCTCACGCGAAGATTAACCTGTCGCTGCGTGTGCTCGGCGTCCGCGCCGACGGCTATCACGAGCTCCGGACCGTCTTCCAGTCAATCGCGTTGCACGACACCATCACGATCCGCCGTGTGCGCGGACCGTTTCGGCTGACGGTGGACGATCCGGCGTGCCCCAGCGACGCGACGAATCTGATTTGGCGCGCCGCCGAGCGGCTGTGGACCGCATCCGGCCGCCGCGGCGCTCCGCGCGACGTCGCGATCGATGTTGCCAAGAGAATTCCGATGCAGGCGGGCCTCGGCGGCGGCAGCAGCGACGCTGCGGCGGCGCTGCAAGCGCTCGGGCGATTGTGGCAGATCGATGAAGCGCTCGCCCGCGAGGTCGGCGCCGACCTCGGCGCCGACATCCCGTTCTTTTTCGAAGGCGGCACGGTGCTCGGCCTTGGGCGTGGCGATCTGTTGTTTCCGCTGATCGATCGGCCGCGCGCAGCTGTTGTCCTCGTGCTGCCGGATTTCGGCGTCAGCACCAGGGAAGCGTTCGGCTGGTTTGATGATTTTCGCGGCCCTGAAAGGGCCGCGCCACAGGCTACGGCGGCGAAGCGCGATGTAGCGCGGGCCGCTCCCCGTGGTACGGCGGTGAGGCGCGATGTGGCGCGGGCCGCTCCCCGTGATACGGCGATGAGGCGCGATGTGGCGCAGGCCGCTCCCCGTGGTACGGCGATGAGGCGCGATGTGGCGCGGGCCTTTCAGGCCCGCGATCCCAGCCGCAGGAGTGCCGTGCCACAGGTGGAGATGGTCAACGATCTCGAAGCGCCGGTCGTCGCCAGGCACCGCGAGATCGGCCGTATCATTTCCGCACTTCGGCGGGCAGGCGCGGACCAGGCCGCGATGTCGGGCAGCGGCTCGGCGGTATTCGGCCTGTTTTCGGCCAGAACGGCGGCAATCGAGGCCGCCCGTGGAGTTGCAGGCCTTAACCGAAGCATCCTGGTGACCCGCACCGTCACCCGCGCGCAATTCCGGGCACTTGCCCGTATCTGAGCCCATCGGCTACACTTACTGTTTGCGCCGCGTGGTTTAGACCACTCCTGTAGGCAACTTCTTCAATATCCGAAGCGCGGAGAGCGGAAGAATGGTGGGGCGTCGCCAAGCGGTAAGGCGCGGGTCTTTGGATCCCGTATTCGAAGGTTCGAATCCTTCCGCCCCAGCCAACCAGCGCGGCGAAGGGTGGCGAGCGCGCGTCGATGGGTGATCCTTTCATGCCGACCGGGTTTGGCGAACTGAAAGTGTTTTCGGGGAGTGCCCACCCCGAACTCACGAAGGAAATCGCGAGCGTGCTTGGCGTGAACGTGGGCCAGGCTCGACTCAAGCGGTTTCCGGATTCGGAAGTCTCGTTTCAGATCGACGAGAACATCCGCGGGACCGACGTCTTCATCGTGCAGCCGACCAGCAATCCGGTCGACCAGCACTTGATGGAGCTGATGATCATGATCGATGCGTTCCGCCGCTCGTCGGCGGCGCGCATCACGGCGGTGCTGCCGTATTACGGCTACGCGCGTCAGGATCGCAAGGACAAGCCGCGGGTGCCGATTTCCGCGAAGCTGGTCGCCAACGTGCTCAGCGCAGCCGGCACCAACCGCGTGCTGACGATGGATCTGCACAAGGCGCAGATTCAGGGGTTCTTTGATATTCCGGTCGACCATCTGTTCGCGGCGCCGGTGATCCTCGAGCATCTGCAGCGTCTCGATTATCCGAACCGCACCATGGTGTCGCCGGATGCGGGCGGCGCGGAACGGGCTCGCGCCTACGCCAAGCGGCTGGACGCCGAGCTCGCGGTCATCGACAAACGCCGCAGCGACGATGGCACGGCCGAGGTGATGAACGTGATCGGCGAGGTCGAAGGCCGGACCTGCATTCTGCAGGACGACATCATCGACACCGCGGGCACGATTACCAAGGGCGCGGCGGCGCTGAAGGCGAACGGCGCGGCGCGGGTCATCGCGTGCGCGGTTCACGGCGTGCTCTCGGGGCCGGCGATCGAACGGATTGAGAAGTCGCCGATCGACAAGCTGATCGTGACCAACACGATTCCGCTGTCGGCGGCCGGTTTGAAGTGCAGCAAGATCGTCGTGTTGTCGGTGGCACGGCTGCTGGGACAGGCGATCAAGTCGATTCACGAGGAGACCTCGGTCTCTTCGTTGTTCGTGTAACTGGAAGGATTTTATGGAAGCGATACTCGAAGCTGAAACACGCGGCACGTTGGGCAAGAACGAAGCGCGGCGCACCCGCCGCGAAGGCAAGGTGCCGGCGGTCCTGTACGGCGGCGACGGCAAGGGCGCGACCTCGATCGCGGTGACGCCGAAGGCGCTGCTCAAGATTCTGCACTCGGAATCCGGCCAGAACACCCTGATCTCGCTGAAACTCGACGGCGCCGGCGACACCCGCGTGCTGGTCAAGGACTTCCAGCTCGATCCGATCACCCACCAGGTGCTGCACGCCGACTTCTACCGCGTCGCAATGGACCGTCTGCTGCAGGTCACCATCCCGGTGATCTCGCACGGCGAACCGAAGGGCGTGAAGCAGCAGGGCGGCATCCTCGAGTTCATCCGCCGCGAAATCGTGATCGAGTGCCTGCCGGCCGACATTCCGGAGCACATCGATGTCGACGTCACCGAGTTGATGCTGCACCAGGGCATCCGGGTCCGCGACGTCGCGATGAACGCGAAGTGGAAGGCCGTCACCGAAGGCGAAGCGATGCTCGTGCACGTCATTCAGCCGAAGGCCGAGGAAGTGGCGGCGCCGGTGGAGGGTGCAGTGGCGGCGGCGTCGGCTCCGGCCGAACCCGAAGTCATCAAGAAGGGCAAGAAGGACGAAGAGGCGGACGCCAAGGACGCGAAAGCCACGACCGCCAAGAAGGACGACAAGAAGAAGTAACCGCGGACGTGAAAGCGATCGTCGGACTTGGCAATCCCGGAGCGGAGTATTCCGGGACGCGGCATAACGTCGGCTTCGAAGTGGTTGACGAACTCGCGCGCCGCTGGTCGGTCCGGCTGAAGAAGTGGAAGACGACCGCGGACGTCGTGCTGGTTCAAAGCCACGACGTCGTCCTGGTCGAGCCGAGGACGTACATGAACGAAAGTGGCCGCGCAGTGAGTGCGGTCATGACGTTCTACAAGATTGAACCGGCCGACGTGCTGGTGATCTTCGACGAGGTGGATCTCCCGCTGGGCCGGCTGCGAATCAGGCCGTCGGGCTCGGCAGGAAGCCACAACGGCCTCAAGTCGGTGGTGGCCCACGTCGGCACGAACGTGCCGAGGATGCGGGTCGGAATCGATCGGGGCCATCGGGACTGGGATTTGAGCGATCGCGTGCTGTCGAAGTTTCCGCCGAGCGAGCGCGAAATCGTCGACCGCGAGATCGTGAGAGCCGCGGATGCGGCTGAGATGTTCATCACGTCGGGGATCGAGGCGGTGATGAACGGGTTCAACGGCGGCGATCCGGAAGCAGATCGATCAGCCGATCGGGCGACCGATCGGACGAAAAACGAATAGCCCTGAGCACGCACAGGGCACCTTGCCACCCAATGGTGGCCGCACTCGGAAATGCAAAGGGCTGATTTCTGAATGCAGATTCAAAGGACATCGAAATCCAATGAATCAGCATTTAGCCATTAGCATTCAGCATTTCCTGATGCGTCCTGAAGGAGCAGTGATGGCAGACCGACAGTACGAGCTCGTCTACATTCTTCCCCCCGACACCACCGAACAGGCCGTCGCCGATCTGCACACGCAGATCGAGCAGGTCGTGGCGCGCCTGAACGGCCAGATTGAAAAAACCGAGAACTGGGGCCGGAAGCGCCTGGCCTACGAAATCGCCCGCCACAAGGAGGGCTTCTACGTCCTCGACGTGATCAACGGATCCGGCGAGCTGATGAAGGAGCTGGATCGCCGCCTCAAGGTGATGGACCTGGTGCTCAGGCACATGGTGGTCCGTGTGGACGAGGAAAAGAAGGTCGTCGATCGGACGCAGACCAAGCGGCGCACCGAATCGGAGCGGCGCCGCGTCAAGCGCGGATTGCCGCCGCAGCGCCAGCCCGGCGAAGGCCGCCAGGGCGGCGATTCGGACGATTCGGATGACGACCGTTTTGACGGAGTGGAGATTTAATCATGGCATTCGGACAAGGGCGATCGGGCGGCGGCGGTGGACGCGGACGCGGCGACAAGAAGCCGGGCGACAAGGAAAAGGGTCAGCGCCGGCCGATGTTCCGCCGGCGCAAGGTCTGCAAGTTCTGCGCGGACAAGATCGACGACATCAATTACAAGGACGTCAAGGTGATCGGGCCGTTCGTTCCCGAGCGCGGCAAGATCCTGCCGCGGCGCATCTCGGGCACCTGCGCGATGCACCAGCGGAAGCTGCAGACCGCGATCAAGCGCGCGCGCCAGATCGCACTGATTCCATACGTCACCGATTAAAAGACGATCAACGCAGAGACCGCTGAGCTCGCAGAGATAAGGTCACGCTCTGTGAGTTTCGCGAGTTCCGCGTTGCCCGTCCTGAGGAATAAGTCATGGAAGTCATTCTGAGAGAACACGTCGACAACGTCGGACGCCGCGGTGAAGTGGTCAAGGTGGCGGACGGCTACGCCCGCAATTTCCTGCTGCCGCGCAAGCTGGCGCTGCTCGTCACCGAAGGCAACAAGAAGCAGATCGAGCGCGAGAAGGTGAAGTTCGACGCCAAGGAGCTCGAAGAACAGAAGAGCGCCGAAGCCGTCGCCAGCCGGGTGGCCGGCGTCGAGATCCAGATCGCCCGCAAGGTCGGCGACCACGACGTCCTGTTCGGCTCGGTGACGAGCGCGGACATCGCCGAGGCGCTGGCCGCGAAGGGCTTCGAGATCGACCGCCGCAAGCTGCACCTGGTCGAGCCGATCAAGAAGCTCGGCGAGTTCCAGGTGCCGCTCAAGCTGCACCGCGAAGTCACGACCAACGTCAAGGTGACGGTGGTCGCCGAGGGCGCAAAAAGTTAGAAGTCTGAAGTAGCAAGGAAGAAGTCTGAAAGACGGAACTCGGAGCTGGGTTGATATCCTGGTTCCGAGTTTTCTTTTTCGGTTGCGGTTTTTGACGTGACGTTCTAACTTCTACCTTCTCACTTCACACTTTTTACTTTTCACGTTCCAGCCTCCGTCCATGCCCGAAGCCGTCGCGGAACGAACCCTTCCTCACAATCTCGAAGCCGAGCGCTCGGTGCTCGGCGCGATTCTCCTGCACAACGACTCGTTCAATCTCGCCGCGGAAGTGATCGACGCGGCAGATTTTTTCCGCGATGCGCATCGCCGCATTTTCGACAAGATGGTGGCGCTGGCGGAGCGCGGCGACGCCATCGACCTGGTCACACTGAAAGAAGAACTGGGACGGTCGGGCGACCTCGACGAGGTCGGCGGTCCGGCCTACATCGCCGCGCTGGTGGACGGCGTGCCGCGATCGACCAACGTCGAGCACTACGCCCGCATCATCAAAGAGAAGGCGACCCTTCGCAACCTGATCTTCTCCGCCAACAAGATTCTGGCCACCGCCTACGCCGGAGAAGACGAGGCTGACCTCATCCTTGACCAGGCCGAGCATGCGATCTTCGCGATTGCCGACGACAAAGTGCGTGACGGCTTCGTGTCGCTGCGCGATCTCGCCCAGGGCAGCCTCGAGACGATCGAGAAGCTGCACTCGCGCAAGGAGCTGGTCACCGGCGTGCCGACCGGGTTCACCGACCTCGACGAGATGACCTCGGGCCTGCAGCCATCGGACCTGGTGATCATCGCGGCGCGGCCGTCGATGGGGAAGACCAGCCTGGTCCTGAACATGGCGCAGCACGTCGGCACCAAGACCGACATGACGGTCGGCGTGTTCAGTCTCGAAATGTCGAAGGAGCAGTTGTTCCTGCGCATGCTCACCGGCGAGGCGCGTATCGACGCGCACCGGCTCCGCGGCGGCTTCCTCGGCGAGCGCGACTGGGGTCGGCTGGCGCAGGCGATCGGCACGCTCAGTGAGGCCAAGATTTTCATCGACGATACGCCGTCGATCGGCGTGCTCGAGATGCGCGCCAAGTGCCGTCGTCTGGCCTCGGAGCACGGCCTGCACATGGTGATCATCGACTACGTCCAGTTGATGCAGGGCCGCGGCAAGTTCGAGAACCGCACCCTCGAACTCGGTTCGATTTCGCGATCGCTCAAGGGTCTGGCCAAGGAACTGCGCGTGCCGATTGTGCTGCTCTCACAATTGAGCCGCGCACCCGAGTCGCGGTCCGACCATCGTCCACAGCTGTCGGACCTCCGCGAATCCGGCGCCCTCGAGCAGGACGCCGACGTGGTCGCGTTCATCTATCGCGAGGACATGTACGCCGACAAGAGTCAGCCGCCGACCGACGCGCAGGGCGTCGCCGAGTTGATCATCGCCAAGCAGCGCAACGGCCCTACCGGCGTGGTCAAGCTCGCGTTCATCCGCGAGTTCACGCGCTTCGAGAACCTCGCCGGCGGGAACGGCTGATCGCCGATCCCCGCGCTGCGTCCCATCGCCACGGGACGTTATGATGGTCCGACATGATTCGCCCGACCGTCGCGCGCGTTGACCTTTCCGCTCTCGCTTCGAATTACCGCGCCATTGCTGGGTATCTTTCGGATGAAGGTTCGAGAGGTTCGAGGGGTTCGATAAGTTCGAGTGGTTCGACGGGTTCGGTAGGTTCGACGGGTTCGCAGGGTTCGGCGGGTTCGACCGGTTCAGGAAAAGCGCCGGGCATCATCGCCGTCGTCAAGGCGAACGCGTATGGCCACGGAGCTTCGCAGGTGGCGCTGGCGCTCGAGAATAGCGGCGCCGATCTGCTCGCCTGCGCGGACATCGAAGAGGGCGCCGCGCTGCGGGCCGCCGGCGTTCATGCCGACATCCTCGTGTTTGGCGCGCTCAGCGTCAGCGATCTCGACGGCCTGTTCGACTGCCGCCTGACGCCGACCATCTCCACGCCTGGTGCGGCGCGCGCGGTCCAGACCGCAGCGGAGAAGTACAAGCAGCGTGTGCGGTATCACCTGAAGATCGATACCGGCATGAACCGTCTCGGCTTCCGCTTCGACAACCTGCACCGGACATTGCCTGGACTGTTCTCGAGCGAGAACCTCGATCTCGAAGCGGTGTACACGCACTTTGCCACGGCCGACGATCCCGAGTCGCCGCTGTTCAACGAGCAGCGCGTGCGTTTCGAGCACTCCCGTGCGGAGATCGATGGCCTCCAAGGCAGCCGGTTGGTTGCATCTGCGAACTCTGCGGGCTCTGCGTTCGAGCGTCGTCCTTACGTCCACGCCGCCAACAGCGCCGCCTTGCTGCGCGATTCGCGGGTCTGGTTCGATCGCGTCAGGCCCGGTCTGCTGCTCTACGGCGTGGTCCCGCCGCCGCTGGCCTCGACAATCGAGCTGCGACCTGCCCTGTCACTAGTTAGTCGTATCGTGGCGGTGAAGGGCGTTCGGAACGGCGAAGGCGTCGGCTATGGCGGCCGGTTCGTCGCCGAAGGGCCGCGGACAATCGCGATCGTCCCCGCCGGTTACGCCGACGGCCTCGATCTGCGCCTGGCCGGTCGCGGCGCGGTCTTGATTCGCGGCAAACGCACGCCGATTGTCGGCGCGGTCAACATGGATATGTTGATGACCGATGTCACCGGCCTCGATGTGTCGCCGGGGGACGAGGTCGTCATGATCGGTTCGCAAGGCGATGAGCGCATCGACGTCCGCGAGATGGCCGCGCAGATCGGCACCATTCCGTACGAGATTCTGTGCAGAATCGGCAGCCGCATCCAGCGGATTTATCAATGATCCAATCAATGACCAGATGACCAATTGACCAGATGAGCAAATCTCCGAAGACCATCTTCGCCTGCCAGGAGTGCGGCGCGCAGTCGGCCAAGTGGCTGGGTCGCTGCGCCGACTGCGGCGCCTGGAACTCGCTGGTCGAGGAGCGGGCCGGGCCGGCCGATTCGGCCGGCGGCGCGGCGGGTCCGCATCGCTACGCGATTCCCGGCACGGCCGGCGCCGCGCAGTTGTACGCGGACATCGAACTGGCGCATCACGCCCGCATCACGACCGGCATCGACGAGTTCGATCGCGTGCTCGGTGGCGGTGTCGTCCCCGGGTCACTGGTGTTGCTGGGCGGCGAGCCGGGCATCGGCAAGTCCACGCTCCTGTTGCAGGCCGCGGCGAACATGGCGCGCACGGCCGGGACGGTGCTCTACAGTTCGGGCGAGGAATCCGAGCATCAGATCAAATCACGAGGCGAACGCCTGTCCGTCGGGAACGCGCCGCTGTACCTGCTGGCAGAGACCTGTCTCGAGCGAATTCTCGAAGAGATCGCCCGGATCAAGCCGGCGCTCATCATCGTCGACTCGGTGCAGACGGTGTTCTCGATGAAGTTCCAGTCGGCGCCCGGCAGCATCGGCCAGGTGCGAGAGGCCGCGACTCAGCTGCTGTTCGCGGCGAAGGGCCAGAACATCCCGACCTTTCTCGTCGGCCACATCACCAAGGACGGCAGCCTGGCCGGACCCAAGGCGCTCGAGCACGTCGTGGACACGGTGCTGTATTTCGAAGGCGAACGTCATCACTCCCATCGCGTCGTGCGCGCGGTCAAGAATCGCTTCGGCGCCGCGAGCGAGCTCGGCGTGTTCGAGATGACCTCGACCGGCCTGCGCCCCGTCCCGAACCCTTCGAAGATGTTTCTCGCGGAACGTCCCGCCAATGCGCCAGGGTCGGCGGTACTCTGCGCGGTCGAAGGGTCGCGACCGATTCTGGTCGAAGTTCAGGCGCTGGTCAGCTCCAGCACGTACGGCAACGCGCGCCGCATGGCGAGCGGGATCGATCAGGCTCGCTTGACGCTGTTGCTCGCGGTGCTCGAAAAGCGCGCAGGCCTCAACCTGATTGGAGACGATGTGTTCGTGAACGTGGCGGGCGGGATGACGATCGACGAGCCGGCGTCCGATCTCGCCGTGCTGGCCGCGATCGCGTCGAGCGTGAGGAACCGGGTCATTCCAGGCACTACTGCGATGTTCGGAGAGGTCGGACTCGCCGGAGAGATTCGTGGCATCGCGCAGGCGCCGTTGCGTGTTCGCGAGGCTGTCCAGATGGGATTTCGTCGCTGCATTCTGCCGGAGGCCAATATCGATCCTGCCGATCGCGCCCTGACCGGCGATTGCGAACTGGTCGGCGTCCGCGGCGTCGGCGAAGCGCTTGATGCGCTGTTGTCGTAGGCGCGCTCGCGTGGCAGGAGCTGATCGCGCTCGAACGCAGCGCTATCGGTCGTGTCGATGATTCGCCCCGAATTTCTCTCGGCAGTGTTCGGCGTGGCGTCGGCGGCGTCATGGGGCGCCGGCGACTTCTGCGGAGGCCTGGCCGCCAAACGTGCCCCGCTGCTTCCAGTGGTGATCGGATCGCAGACCTGCGGTCTGTTGGCGCTGGCCCTTGCCGCCGTCGTCTTCCGCGATCCTCTTCCGACGGTCTCGAGCCTGGTCTGGTGCGGCCTGGCCGGGTTGTCGGGTGCCGTCGGGTTGCTCGCGCTTTACAAGGCCCTGTCGATCGGCCGGATGGGGCTGGCGGCGCCGGTGTCGGGCGTGCTCAGCGCAGCGATTCCGGTGATCGTCGCGGCCGCCGTTGAAGGCACGCCCGGATGGCTGCGGCTCTCCGGATTTCTGCTCGCGCTGGCCGGCATCTGGCTGGTCGCGCGCGGCGACGATGCCGCGGCGTTCCGCCCTATGGATCTGGCGTTGTCCGTGCTCGCCGGAACCGGCTTCGGCTGCTTCATCGTCATCATCTCGTGGTCGAGCGGACACAGCGTCTTCTGGCCGCTGGTCGTGGCGCGGCTCGTGTCGATCACCACGATGATCCTGGTCGCCGCGCTCGGAAAACAGGTGCAAAGGCTTTCCCGAAAGGACCTTCCGCTGCTGGTCGCCACCGGGCTGACGGATGCGGGCGGCAACGCCTTTCTGGTCCTTGCGGCCCACGCCGGGCGCCTCGACGTCGCCGCGGTTCTGTCCTCGCTGTATCCCGCGTTCACCGTCCTGCTTGCCTGGCTGGTGCTCCACGAACGGGTGGCCCGCTGGCAGTTCGCCGGCCTGATGGCGGTGTTGTCTGCGATTGTCATGATCACAGCGCGGTGATATCGTTGCCCCGGGGGTTGCGCCGCCCCGCACCCGCACTTCATCTCGTTTGTTTTGAGGCGGCTGGCGTTTCATAACCGGGGGTTTCCCCATGGCTTGGTTCGCGCTCGCGCGCATTCTTTTTGTCGCCGCCGTCGCCTACGCCGCTGCGATTCTTTTACCGCTGCCGGTCGGGCTGCCCGCCAACGTGGTGTTCGCTCTGGCGCTGGCCGGTCTCGTGGTCGTCTTCGAGAGCCGGCTGCGGGAGACGGCCGCCACCCGTGTCTTCGGCGCACTCATCGGCTGTTTCATCGGCCTGGGGATCGCACACCTCATCACCACCGGCCTGTTCTGGGCAGACAACGGCGACCGCCGGGTTGAGTTCCTCCACAGCTTCACGCTGATCGTGCTTCCGTATCTGGGCTTATCACTCGGCGCCAAGTACGGCGAGTGGCTGGAGCCGGCCCGGCTGATGACGCTGTTCCGCGCCGCCGGACCGCAGCGCCGCTACAAGATCCTCGACACCAGCGTCATCATCGACGGGCGCATCGCCGACGTCTGCGAAACCGGCTTCGTCGATGGAACGCTCGTGATTCCGCAGTTCGTGCTGAAGGAACTGCAGCTCGTCGCCGATTCCGGCGACTCGATGAAGCGCAACCGTGGACGCCGCGGCCTCGACATCCTCCAGAAGATTCAGAAGATGGCGGGGATCGAGGTCATCATCTCCGACGTGGATTTTCCCGAGGTCAAGGAAGTGGACCTCAAGCTCATCGAGCTCGGACGCGCGCTTCCCGGAAAAATCGTGACCAACGATTTCAACTTGAACAAGGTCGCCCAGTTGCGTGGCGTGGACGTGCTCAACGTCAACGAACTGGCCAACTCGCTCAAGCCGGTCGTGCTGCCAGGCGAGGTGATGAAGGTCTTCATCCTGAAGGAAGGCAAGGAATACAACCAGGGTGTCGCCTACCTCGACGATGGCACCATGGTTGTCGTCGATAACGCCCGCAAGATGATCAGCAAGACCATCGACATCGTCGTCACCAGCGTGCTGCAGACGACGGCGGGAAAGATGATCTTCGGTCGCTACATCGAGGCTGGTATGTCCGCGCCGGTGGCGGCGCCTGCCCCGGTCGAACGGGTCCGATCGGCGGCACCGGTCGCGAGCGTCGTGCGTCAGCAAACCTAGTTACCATTCGCTCCCGCCCAGGGACACAGACAAAAACATTGAGCTGGCGCGTCTGTAGAGTGACGCGATGACGCGCCGGCCGCGAGACGAGGCCGCGGCCGAACGACTCGGCCGCGTGTACGACCGGTTCGCCGGCGTGATGTACCGCTACGCGCTGATGATTCTCGCGGATCCGGCTGCGGCGGCGGACGCCGTCCAGCAGGTGTTCGTGTCGGCGATGGGCCGCGGCACGCTCCATGTCGACACGGAAGAGCGCTATTTCATGCGCGCGGTTCGAAACGCCTGCTTCAGCGCGATCAGGATGCGTCGGCCGACGCTGAGTATCGACCAGGCGCCGTGGCTCGAATCCGTCCAGTCCGGAGGCGAATCGCACGACGAACGCCTTGCGATCGAGCAGGCGATGCGTGGGCTGTCGCCGGAGCAGCGCGAGGTTGTTCATCTGAAAGTTTTCGAGGGGTGGACGTTCAGGGAGATCGCGACCATGCAGGATGAATCGATCAACACCGTGGCCAGCCGCTACCGCTATGCGCTCGATCATCTCAGGGTGCGCTTGCAATGAGCCTCTCCGACGATCAACTCGAAGCCCGGCTGCGTCAGTATCGCCCCGCATCGGCGCCGCCGTCGCTGCGCTCGCGCGTCGTCGCGTCGGTTCCGATCGCGCCGGGCCGCGGCCGGATGCGCGAATGGATGCCGGCCGCGGCCGTCGCGCTGATGGCGATGCTGTTCTATTGGATGGCCGCCGTGGATCGTCGTGAACTGCGCGCGCAGTTTCCGCCGGTCGAGGACTCGGATGTGGAAGTGGGTGGAGTGTGGCGATGACCCCGATCGAGGCCGCGCCCATGGTGCGCCTCGGCTTTCTGCGATGGTCGATCGTGGCGTTCGTGCTTCTGTTGCCGTTCGGGATTCATGCAATCTGGGACTACGTTGAGATTCATCGCCTCGAAACATCGATCGACGTAATCCGTTCGCGACACGAGCCGGTGACCAGCCGGGAAATGCAGGCCGACGCGCCGTCGAACGGAGACGCCGCTGTGGCTGCCCGGCTGTATCGCGCAGCGGCAGTACTGGCGCCGATCGCGGGCATGACCAATCGATTCGGCCCCTCTGCACAGGAACAACAGGCCATCGAAGCGGACGCGTGGCCGCCCAATCTGGTCGACAGCCTCCGGGCCGAGGTTGAAAACGGCGCCGAACCGCTGGCTTTGCTCGACCGCGCAAACACTCTGACCTTCATGGGCCTGGAATCTGGCACCAGCTATAACTATCGACACGCCGAGTTGATGACCCTTGAGCAACTCGCGTCGGCTCGGACCCGACTGTTCGCGGTCGAGGGCCGCGGTGATCAGGCGATTGTCGCACTGCTCGCGGAACTGCGATTGAGGCGGGTGCTCGACGCCGCGGGTGCGCCGTCGTTCTCGGCGACGCGAGCGGCGAACGTCCGCATCGTCGTCAACCACTCGCGGCCGAGCGCCGATTCGCTGGGCCGTCTCGCGATCGCGCTCCGCGACGACGATCGCGACGATCGGCTCAGGGTGCTGTGGCTGCGCACCCGCTCGGCCATTCTTGACGGCGGCCGCTTTCTGGACGTGCGCGTGCTCGATGGCGGGGCGGTCGCGACCAGCGGCGGAATCGGAGCGTCGCTGATGCGGCCGCACCTGCTCGGGGTCCTGAACGACCGAATCGGGACGCTTGGCGCGTTGGTCGATCGCGCCAGCCTTCCATGGCCGTCGCGGATCGACGCGCCGGCGGCGTCGGCATACGCCGATTCGACGAACGGTCGCAACTTTCAGATGTCGGACACGTGGCAGGCGTTGGGTATCGCTACCGACACCGCGCTGACGCGGTGCGCTCGCGTGGTCGTCGCCGTCGAGCGCTACCGGTTCGAACATCACGGGCTGCCCGATCGAGCGGAGAGCCTGGTACCGGCGCTGCTGGATTCGCCGCCAGTCGATCCGTTTTCAGGCGGGACGTTGCGATACGTGCGAGCGGCGGACGGCTACATGGTGTACAGCGTCGGGCCGGACCGTATCGACAATGGCGGTCCGGTCGCCGGCGGCCCGCAAACCGTGCAGGTATACCCCGGCACGCCGGCCCGGAGCGGCGACATCGGCATTCGGATTTCGCACCGCTAATCTACAATGAGCGCACCTTGCGCTTCCCTCCGTATCACTGGTGGCGGACCGTCTTCTACCTGATCCCGGCCATCACGATCTACACCATCGTCCTCGGCGCAGCGTCGCTGATATCGAGTCTGTTCGAGCGCAATGGCTATTTCGCGCACGGCTGCGCGCGGGCGTGGTCGTGGCTGATTCTGAAAACCACGGGTGTTCGCGTCATCATCGAGGGGCTCGAGCGGATTACGCCGGGCACCACGTATGTCTTCGTCTCGAATCACCAGAGCATCTACGACACGCCGGTGATCTTCGCGTCGCTGCCATACCAACTGCGAATCATCGCCAAGGAATCGCTGGCGCGCTTTCCGGTACTCGGCTGGCACCTGAGGCGCGGCGGTCACCTGTTCGTCGATCGCCGTCATCCCGATCGCGGCGGAATCCTGCGTCGCTGGCGCGCGCTGGTGTCCGAGGGGCTGTCGCTCATGATCTATGCGGAAGGGACACGCAGCGCCACCGGCCACGTCGCGCGGTTCAAGGGCGGCAGCTTTCTGCTGGCGATTGAGGCAGGCCTGCCGATCGTGCCGATTGCGGTGATCGGCACTCGCAAAGTGATGCCGAAAGGACGCCTCGAGACCCAGCCGGGTGATGTCAGATTGATCATCCACGACCCGATTCAACCGCCGGTGCTCGAATCTCCGACGCCCCGCGACGCCAAAGCACTCGCCGACCAGGTTCACGCCATCGTCAGCGCCGTCGTCGAAGAGCGCCAGTTCGGCTCGATCTAGGCAGTGGCCAAAAAGGGAACAGCGCTGACGGTGACCGCTGCCCAGGCGGCGGCGTTCCGCCTCACCCGTCATCGGCTTGCGCCAGTACCGCCAACGATCAAAGGACTCAGGACCAAGAGCGGACCAAGGACCAAGGACGGACCAGCCACCAAGATCCAGGAACCGAGCCCCACCGTCGCAGACATCTGGCGCACGCGACCAAGGAACATCTGGTGGCGCCGAAGCACTACAAACGGGTCTACCGCCCACAGGGATGGATTTCGCCGGTCGTGATGCGCGGCGGCACCATCATCGGCGTCTGGTTTCCAGAGACGTCCAGTCAGACGGTCACGCTGGGCATCGAGTTGTTCGGAAAGGCGACGCCAGGCGTCCGTGAGGCCATCGAGCGCGAAGCCGACGCGCTCGGCCGCTTTCTGGGTCGGCGCGGCCAGGCGCGCTTCCGCTCCGGCGCGAAGTGAACGTCTGCCGACCTGTATAATCAGAGATTCGTCCTATGCATGTCACCGCGATCATCGCCGCCGGCGGGCGCGGGCAGCGCTTCGGCAGCGCGCGACCCAAGCAGTTCCTCGACGTCGGCGGCCGGCCGATCCTCGAACGCAGCGTTGAGGCGTTCGCGTCTCATCCGGAAGTGGAGGCAGTGATCGTCGCGCTCCCGCAGGCGCTGGCCGCCGATCCGCCGTCCTATCTGCGGCGGCAGGGGGCGTCGGTTCAGATCGTTGTCGGCGGCGATCGCCGGCAGGATTCGGTGGCGAACGCGTTTCGCGCGAGCGATCCAGCGACCGAGATCATCGTCGTTCACGACGCCGCCCGACCGTTCGTCGAGGCCGATCTGATCACTCGCACCATAGCCGCGGCCGTTCAGTCCGGCGCGGCGTTGGCTGCTGTCGCCTCGCGTGACACGGTCAAGCGCGCAACGCCCGCGGCGCCCAGAACCGTCGCGGAGACCCTGGTGCGCGACGCGATCTTTCTTGCGCAGACGCCGCAGGCGTTCCGTCGTGACGTTCTGCAGCGGGCGCTCGAGGGCGGCGCGCGCAACGGTGTTGATGCGACCGACGAGGCATCGTTGGTCGAAATGCTGGGTCTCCCCGTGCAGCTGGTTGATGGCGACGCGTCGAACATCAAGATCACGACGCCGGACGACCTCGTGCTCGGTGAAGCAATTGCCGCGCACCACGATGGAACCAGGCGCGGGCTGCCGGCTCGTACCGGCCGCGCCGGCACCGGCTACGACCTGCACCGGCTCGTCGCCGGCCGTCCACTGATTCTCGGCGGCGTTTCGATCCCGTCCCCGTTCGGCGCGCTGGGGCACTCCGACGCGGACGTCGTGTGTCACGCCGTCACGGACGCCATTCTCGGGGCCGCCGCGCTGGGCGACATCGGGCGGCACTTTCCCGATACCGATCCGCGCTGGAAGGACGCCGACAGCATCGAGCTCCTTCGTCAGGTCGTCCGCCTGGTTGCCGCTCAGGGACTGATGGTCGGCAACGTGGACGTGACGGTGGTGCTCGAGCGCCCGAAAATCAGCGAGTATGTCGACGCGATGCGCGCGTCCGTGGCTGCGGCGATCGGCATCGATGCCGCGCGTGTCAGTATCAAGGGCAAGACCAACGAAGGCGTGGACGCGGTCGGGCGGGGCGAGGCCGTTGCGGCCCACGCCATCGCCCTTCTGCGCAGCGCTTGACTCAACCGTCAAGTCTCAAGTCTCAAGGTTCAAGTCTCAACTTTCAACGATCTGGCAATCAGCATTTTGCATTCAGCAATCAGCATTTGATGTGAGTATGCGCGTCCGATTCGCTCCCAGCCCCACCGGTCAGCTCCACGTTGGCAACGCGCGTACCGCGCTGTTCAACTGGCTGCTGGCGCGCGGCTCGAATGGCACCTTCATCCTCCGCATCGAGGACACCGACGTCGAGCGATCGACGCGCGAGTCCGAGACCGCCATCCTTCGGGACTTGCGCTGGCTCGGGCTCGATTGGGACGAGGGGCCCGACGTCGGCGGCGCTCGCGGCCCGTACCGGCAGTCTGAACGCCTCCACCTCTATCAGTCGTACGCCCAGGAACTGCTGGCCGCCGATGCGCGCGTACTACTGTTTCTGCTCGACCGCGCAGCTCGACGCCGATCGCCAGGACGCGCTCGCGCACGGACGGCCGGCGCAGTACGCCGGCACGTGTCGCCGGCTCTCGCGGGAGCAGGCCTCCGCTCGCATCACCGCTGGTGAACACCCGGCGATCCGTTTCCGTGTCCCTGAAGGCCGCGACGTTGTGTTCACCGACGCGGTCCGCGGCGACGTCCGTTTTCAGACCGAGGTCATCGGCGATCCGATCATCGTCCGCGCCGACGGCACCCCGGCCTACAACTTCGCGGTCGTGGTGGACGATGCGCTGATGGAAGTGACGCAGGTGATTCGCGGCGAGGATCACATCTCGAATACGCCGAGGCAGGTGCTGCTCTACGAGGCGCTCGGCTTCACGGCTCCGACCTTTGCGCACCTCGCGCTCGTCATGGGTCCCGATCACAGCCCGCTCTCGAAGCGCCATGGCGCCACCTCGGTTGCGGAGTTCCGGTCGAAGGGGTACCTGCCGGAAGCGCTCGTCAACTACCTGGCGCTGATCGGATGGTCGCCTGGCGGCGGCGACGAGCTTCTGCCGATCGACGAACTGGCGCGCCGGTTCTCGCTCGACGACGTCGGACACAGCGCCGGCGTGTTCGACGAGGAGAAGCTCGCCTGGGTGAACCGTCACTACCTGAAGATTGCCGATCCGTCACGGCTGGCCGGGCTGTCGCTGCCGTATTTCGTCAAGGCCGGAGTGCCGATGACACCCGACGCGGCGGGGATTGCCTTCCTCGCGTCGGCGATGGCCATGGCGAGCGCGTCAGTCGACCGTCTCGATCAGGTCCCGGCGCGTCTGGCATTCCTCTTCGACTACAAGCCGGTCCTCGCCCTCGAGGACGAGGCGCTGAGGACCGAGATGAGCCAGCCGGACGCCCGAGCCGTGGTCGCGGCGCTCGCCGAGGAACTGGCAGCGGCGCCGCGGCTCGATCGCGAGAAATTTCGCGAAGTTGCGAACCGTGTGAAGGCCAGGACGAGTCAAAAGGGTAAATCCCTTTTTCACCCCATTCGCGTCGCCCTCACCGGCCGCGCGGAAGGTCCTGAGCTCGACCTGGCCGTGCCGGCGATTGATCTCGGGGCCGAGTTACCGGCATCTGCAGGCATTCCCGGGATCATCGGCAACAGGGAGCGCGCGGCTGCGTTTGTTGCCGGGCTGGATCGAACTCGTGGTTAATCACGAAGTCACGAAGATCACGAAGATTCTTGGTACTACCCAAGTGTCTTCGTGTTCTTCGTGTCTTCGTGATGATGGGTTCCGCGGATGTTGATCTACGGGATCAACCCGGTGCTCGAGGCCTTGCGCGCCAGGCGCGTGACCTCGCTGCGCATCGCCGCGCGCGCTGACGATCGGCTCTCCGCGATCGCCCAGCTTGCCGACCAGCAGCGCATCGTCGTCCAGCGCGTGACGGCCGCGGACCTCGAACGCGCGGCTCGCGGCGGCGTGCATCAGGGCGTCGTCGCGGAGGTAAAAGACGCGGCGCGCGTGAGCGTCGAGGATCTGGTCAGCGGTGCGGTGGGCGTGCCGCTGCTCGTGGTGCTCGACGGCATCGAGGACCCGCACAATCTGGGCGCCATCATCAGGACGGTTGACGCCGCCGGCGCTGATGGAGTCATCCGGCAGTCGCGGCATGCGGCGCCGCTCGGCGGGGCGGCGGCCAAGGCTTCGGCGGGGGCGGTGGCGCACGTCCGCATCGCCGAGGTCGTCAATATCGCCCGTGCGATCGAGACTCTGAAGGACGCTGGCGTGTGGACGGTCGGGCTCGCGGGCGAGGCCCCTAAGTCATACAACGATATTGACTTGACGCTCCCGACGGCATTTGTCGTTGGTGCGGAAGGCGAGGGGTTGCGGCGTCTGGTTCGGGAGCGTTGCGACTGGCTGGTGTCGATTCCCATGCAGGGCCATGTTCAGAGTTTGAACGTATCGGTTGCGACCGGCGTTGCCTTGTTCGAAGCGGTTCGCCAACGACGCGGGAACTGAGTACAATCAGCGGTTGTGGTCGTGCAGCCGGTCGTTGAGGGCAGGTACCCGAATTGAGAGATAGGCTGACGCCCCAGCCACTTGCAGGGTGGCACGGGACGTGCTAAAGTTCACCTTTTGTCTTGGCTGGCGTAGCTCAGTCCGGTAGAGCAGCTGATTTGTAATCAGCTGGTCGGGGGTTCAAATCCCTTCGCCAGCTCCATCGACCGAGTCGATCCGGTCCTTAGGTAAGACCGAAAACATCGCGTTTCCAACACACAGACAGCTGGCGAGGTAGCGAAGCGGTCAAACGCAGCAGACTGTAAATCTGTCGCCCTAGTGGCTTCGAAGGTTCGAGTCCTTCCCTCGCCACCATCCTTCGCTCGGTGCTGAACAACGCGAGCGAGCTTCGGCTGGCAGGCCAACGACGAAGCAGGTTTTTGAAATACACGCGGCGGGTTCGGTCCCGCCGCGACGATGAACGAGAGAGCATTGTGAGGCGCGTAGGCGGGAGTAACTCAGTGGTAGAGTCACAGCCTTCCAAGCTGTTGGTCGCGGGTTCGATCCCCGTCTCCCGCTCCAAAACAGTCGCGCGTCGAAGGTTAGCGACTGAACGACGACTGAAGACTGACGACTGACGACTGAATAGATTGCCGATGTAGCTCAGTTGGCAGAGCGCGTCCTTGGTAAGGACGAGGTCTCCAGTTCGATCCTGGACATCGGCTCCATCACACGTAGCGCGAGGATCGCAGATATGGCTAAAGAAAAATTCGACCGCAGCAAACCGCACGTCAATGTCGGCACCATCGGCCACATCGACCACGGCAAGACCACGCTCACCGCGGCGCTCACGAAAGTGTCGTCGGACAAGGGCTGGGCGAAGTTCATTCCGTACGACGAGGTCGCCAAGGCGTCCGAGTCGCAGGGTCGCCGCGACGAGTCGAAGGTGATGACCATCGCGACCAGCCACGTCGAGTACTCGACCGCGAACCGGCACTACGCGCACGTCGATTGCCCGGGCCACGCCGACTACGTGAAGAACATGATCACCGGCGCCGCGCAGATGGACGGCGGCATTCTCGTGGTCAGCGCCGTCGACGGTCCGATGCCGCAGACGCGCGAGCACGTGCTGCTCGCGCGTCAGGTCAACGTGCCGTACCTGGTCGTCGCCCTCAACAAGGTCGACGCCATCGACGATCCCGAGCTGCTCGACCTCGTCGAGCTCGAAGTGCGCGAGCTGCTCACGTCGTACGGCTTCCCCGGCAACGACATCCCGGTGGTTCGCGTCTCGGCGCTCAAGGCGCTGCAGGGCGATCCGGACGGCGTCGAAAGCGTCACCAAGCTGATGGAGGCGCTCGACAGCTACATTCCGCTGCCGGCAGCGCGACGTCGACAAGCCGTTCATGATGCCGATCGAAGACGTGTTCTCGATCTCCGGCCGCGGCACCGTCGTCACCGGCCGCGTCGAGCGCGGCCGGTCAAGGTCGGCGAGGAAATCGAGATCGTCGGGTTCAAGCCGACCGAGAAGAAGGTCGTCACCGGCGTCGAGATGTTCCGCAAGCTGCTCGACGCGGGCGAGGCCGGCGACAACATCGGCGTCCTGCTGCGCGGCGTGGAAAAGGAAGACGTCGAGCGCGGTCAGGTGCTGGCCAAGCCGGGCACCATCAAGCCGCACACGAAGTTCAAGGGCACGGTCTACGTCCTGTCGAAGGAAGAGGGCGGCCGTCATACGCCGTTCTTCAACGGCTACCGTCCGCAGTTCTACATCCGCACGACCGACGTCACCGGCACGCTGAAGCTGCCGGAGGGCGTCGAGATGGTGATGCCGGGCGACAACACCGAGATCACCGGCGAGCTGATGGCGCCGGTGGCGCTCGAAGCGGGCGCCCGCTTCGCGATTCGCGAAGGCGGCCGCACGGTCGGCTCGGGCACGGTGAGCGAGATTATCGAATAAAGGGGCTAGAGCTCGGGGTTAGGGGCTGGACGGTCGCGCACGATTGTCCGCCCCGAGTCCCAAGACCCCAGTCCCGGAGAAGATCATGAGAGACATCATCGCGCTCGCGTGCCTCGAATGTAAGCGGCGCAATTACAGCACGACGAAGAACAAGAAGAAGACGACCGAACGCCTCGAGATGAGCAAGTACTGCCGGTTCTGCCGGAAGCACACGGGCCACAAGGAGACCAAGTAGCGCAATTTGCATTCGGCAATTTGCATTCTTTGTGTAGGCCAGTAGCTCAATTGGCAGAGCACCGGTCTCCAAAACCGGGGGTTGGGGGTTCGATTCCCTCCTGGCCTGCCAGACTTCGATGCGGGAACGTCGGTTGAAGTGAGCAGTTCGAAGTACGCAGTGCGAAGCGAGAAGGATGGCCGTGGCTGAGAACGCGACGACGACGGGGTTCGAGAACGTAAAGGAAGCGGCGGGCGGCCGCATCGAGCGCGCGCGTCTGTTCCTGAGCGAGGTGCGCAACGAGCTGAAGCGCGTCACCTGGCCGTCGCAGAAGGAGGTCTACGCCACCACGGTGGTCGTGATCCTGACCTCGGCGTTCTTCGGCATCTACCTGTTCGCGATCGACTTCGGGTTGCTGAAGCTGGTGCAGTGGATCTTCCGCTTGTTCGGGGTCTCGGGACCGACATCATGACCGACGTCGCAACGAAGAACTGGTACATCGTCCACACCTACTCGGGCTTCGAGAAGAAGGTCGCCGAGTCGCTGCAGGAACGGGTCAAGGCCTACGGCCTGCAGGGCGAGATCGGCGAGGTCCTGATTCCGACCGAGGACGTGGTCGAGATGCGCGGCGGCAAGAAAGTGGTGACCGCGAAGCGGTTTTTCCCCGGCTACATCCTGGTCGAGATGAACATGTCCGACAACGCGTGGCACGTGGTGAAGAACACGCCGAAGGTGACCGGATTTGTCGGCGCCGGCGCCAAGCCGACGCCGCTCAGCAAGGACGAAGTCGAGCAGATTCTGACGCAGGTGAAGACGGCGGCGGAGAAACCGAAGCCGAAGTACATGTTCGAAAAGGGCGAGCAGGTCCGGATCAACGAGGGACCGTTCACCAGCTTCAACGGCGTGGTTGACGAAGTCAATCTCGACAAGAACACGCTGAAGGTGATGGTCACGATTTTCGGCCGCGCCGACGCCCGTCGAACTCGATTTCTTGCAGGTGGAGAAGATCTGAAGCACAGCACGTCATGACCGCGCCGACCGGATGGTCTCTGCGCGTTCTGCGGGCTCTGCGTTGATCGTTGTGATTTATGGCGAAAAAAATTCAGGCGATGGTGAAGCTCCAGATTGCCGCCGGCAAGGCGACGCCGGCACCGCCCGTGGGCACCGCGCTCGGTCCGCAGGGCGTGAACATCATGGACTTCTGCAAGAACTTCAACGCCAAGACGGCGAAGGACGAAGGGCTGATCATCCCGGTCGTCGTCACTGTCTACGCGGACCGGTCCTATACCTTCATCACCAAGACGCCGCCGGCGCCGGTGCTGCTGAAGCGCGCCGCCAATATCGCCAAGGGATCGGCGGAGCCGAACAAGAACAAGGTCGGCACCGTCACCGCGAAACAGGTCGAGGACATCGCCAAGCTGAAGATGCCCGACCTGAACTGCGATTCGCTCGCCTCGGCGGTGAAGACGATCGCAGGCACGGCCCGCTCGATGGGCCTCGACGTCGTCGGGTAACGAAATGCGAATTGCTGAATGCTGATTGCTGAATGAAATCGGCAATCAGTTGCAATCAGCCATCAGCATTTAGCACTTGGCAATTGGTAGCGTGGGAGGACCAGCGCGGTCCGCTTGCACCACAGGAGAGTTCATGAAAAAGCACGGCAAGAAATTCGCCGCTGCCCAGGCGCAGATTCCGGTCGATAAGGTCTACTCGATCGAGGAAGCGATTCCGCTGGTGCAGAAGGTGAAGTACACCAAGTTCGACGAGACGGTGGACATGTCGCTCCGCCTCGGCGTCGATCCCAAGCACGCGGACCAGATGGTGCGCGGCACGGTCGTCCTTCCGCACGGCCTCGGCAAGAGCAAGCGCGTGCTGGCGATCGCCGGCGGCGAGAAGCAGAAGGAAGCGACCGAAGCGGGCGCCGACGTGGTCGGCGGCGAGGAGCTGGTCGACAAGATCCAGGGCGGCTTCATGGATTTCGACGCCGTGGTTGCGACGCCCGGACATGATGCGCGCGGTCGGCAAGCTCGGCAAGGTGCTCGGTCCGCGCGGCCTGATGCCGAACCCGAAGACCGGCACCGTGACGGTCGACATCGCCAAGGCGGTTCAGCGAAATCAAGGCCGGCAAAGTGGAGTTCCGCGTCGACAAGACCGGCATCATCCACGCGCCGGTCGGCAAGATCTCGTTCGCCACCGATTCGCTGGTGGCCAACGCCATCGCGCTGGTCGAGAGCATCGTCAAGGCGAAGCCGGCGGCGGCCAAGGGCAAGTACCTCAAGAGCGTCACGCTGTCGTCGACGATGGGACCCGGCGTCCGCATCGACACGACGCACATTGACGTGGCGGTGAAACACTAATGGCAGTCACGAAGGCGGATAAGGCGACCGAGCTGCAGCAGCTCGAAGCGGCGTTCAAGGGATCGGACAGCGCCATCCTGGTCGACTACAAGGGCATGAACGTGCCCGCAGGTCACCGAGCTGCGGCGTCAGCTGCGCACCGCGAAGGCCAGCTACAAGGTCGTCAAGAACACGATCGCCAAGCGCGCGCTCAAGGGCACGGCGTTCGAGGCGCTCGAGAAGTACTTCGCCGGCACCACCGCGGTGGCGTACACCGAGCACCGATCCGGTCGCGCTCGCCAAGACGCTGACCACGTTCGGCAAGACCACGCCGACGCTGCAGATCAAGGCGGCGCGTGGTCCAAGGGCGCGCGGTGAAGCCGGCGGAAGTCGCCGAGCTCGCGGCGCTGCCGAGCAAGCCGGAACTCTACGCCAAGCTCCTCGGCACGCTGAAGCGCCGATGGTCCAGCTCGTCACGGTGCTCAACGCCGTGCCGCGCGATTTGATGAACGTGCTGGCCGCAGCCGAAAAGAAACGCTCGGAATCGTAACGCTCGTAACGCCAACATTTTTTGAACGTGGATAGGGAACAGCCTCGAGGCTGTTCCATGAGGAGAGAGAGAACATGGCCGAAGTGTCACAGCAGCAGGTCGTCGACTACATCAAGGGCATCAGCGTGCTGGAGCTGTCGCAGCTCGTGAAGACGCTCGAAACGGAACTCGGCGTCTCGGCGGCGGCGGCGATGATGATGGGCGGCGGCGGTGCGGCGGCGGGCGGCGGCGCGGCGGCTGCAGCCGAAGAGAAGACCGAGTTCACGGTCACGCTGACCGAAGTCGGCGGCAACAAGATCAACGTCATCAAGGTGGTCCGCGAGATCACCGCCTCGGTCTCAAGGAAGCCAAGGACCTCGTCGAGAGCGCGCCCAAGCCGATCAAGGAAGGCGTGAACAAGGACGAGGCCGCGGCGATCAAGAAGAAGTTCGAGGAAGTCGGCGCGAAGGTCGAGATCAAGTAAACGCGGCGTTCGCGCGCCACGTCACTCGATTCGACTGGGTAATAAGGACTGGGACCAGGGGCTGGGGCCGCGTCGACGCCCCGGGCGCCCGGTCCCAGCCCCCGTTTCAGCGCTCCGCTTTTCCTCGAGGTCTAATAACGATGTATAGCCTTCCCAAGAACGTCTACCGCGAGCGCATCGATTTCTCGAAGATCAAGACGACCGTTCCGATCCCGAACCTGATCGAGATCCAGAAGAAGTCCTACGAGCGTTTCCTGCAGATGAACCGTCTGCCGAGCGAGCGCGAGGACGCGGGTCTGCAGTCGGTGTTCAAGTCGGTCTTCCCGATCAGCGACTTCCGCGAGAACTCGTCGCTCGAGTTCATCGAGTATTCGATCGGCAACTGGGAGTGCAAGTGCGGCAAGCTGCAGGGCCTGCACCACCTGCGCAAGCCGTGCAGCAACTGCGGCGCGACGCTGATTGCCGATCCCTACGGCGACCGCGAAGTGCTGTGCCCGCGCTGCGGCAAGGGCAACCAGGCCCGCGGCGACGTCTGCGACATCTGCGGCAACACCGTCGGCCTCAAGCTGAAGTACGACGTCGACGAGTGCCAGGAGCGCGGCATGACCTTCGCCGTGCCGCTCAAGGTGACGATCCGCCTCGTGGTCTGGAACAAGGACCCCGAGACCGGCGTCAAGACCATCCGCGACATCAAGGAGCAGGAGGTCTACTTCGGCGACATCCCGCTGATGACGGAGAACGGCACCTTCATCATCAACGGCACCGAGCGCGTCATCGTCTCGCAGCTGCACCGTTCGCCGGGCGCGTTCTTCCACTCGGAAGACAAGACGCTCTACGTCGCGCAGATCATCCCGTACCGCGGCTCGTGGGTCGAGTTCGAGTACGACTCGAAGAACCTGCTCTACGTCCGCATCGACCGCAAGCGGAAGTTCCTCGCGTCGGTGTTCCTGCGCGCGCTCGGCCTGCGCGGCGCCGACGAGATCATCCGGACCTTCTACACCGTCGACAAGCTCCACCTGAAGGGCAGCTCGATCCAGTGGGGCGTCAGCGACAGCCTGGTCGGCCTCCGCGCCGCCAAGGACATCGTCGTCCCGGGCGAGAACTTCACCGTTCAGCAGGGCAAGAAGATCACCAAGAACGCCGTCGAGGCGCTCAAGAAGGCCAACGTCGAAGCGGTCGAGATCTCGGACGCCGAGCTCGAAGGCGCCTTCGCCGCAGCCGACGTCGTCGATCCGTCGACCGGCGAAGTGATCCTCGAGGCCAACGAAGCGCTCGAGCCGCGCGTCATCTCGATGGCGCAGGAGAAGAACGTCGACCGCATCGACATCTTCTTCCCGGAGCGCGACGAAGTCGGATCGATCATCGGCCAGACGCTGAAGAAGGATCCGATCCACACGCACGAAGAGGCGCTGATCGAGATCTACCGCCGTCTGCGCCCGGGCGATCCGCCGACGCTCGACAGCTCGCGCTCGCTGTTCGAGAACATGTTCTTCAACCCGCAGAAGTACGACTTCTCGCGCGTCGGCCGGCTGAAGCTGAACACCAAGCTCGGAGCTCAACACGCCGCTCGACGAGAAGATCCTGCACCCGCAGGACTTCTACGAGGTCATCAAGTACCTGCTCAAGCTGCGCAAGAACCCGGCCAACGTGGACGACATCGATCACCTCGGCAACCGCCGCGTGCGTTCGGTCGGCGAGCTCCTCGAGAACCAGTTCCGCATCGGCCTGGTCCGCATGGAGCGCGCGATCAAGGAAAAGATGTCGGTCTACCAGGAAATGGCGACCGCCATGCCGCACGACCTGATCAACGCCAAGCCGGTCATGGCCGCGATTCGCGAGTTCTTCGGGTCGTCGCAGCTCTCGCAGTTCATGGACCAGACCAACCCGCTCTCCGAGATCACGCACAAGCGGCGTCTCTCGGCGCTCGGGCCAGGCGGTCTGTCGCGCGAGCGCGCCGGTTTCGAGGTCCGCGACGTCCACCCGACGCACTACGGGCGCATCTGCCCGATTGAGACGCCGGAAGGTCCGAACATCGGCCTGATCTCGTCGCTGTCGTGCTACGCGCGGATCAACGAGTTCGGCTTCATCGAATCGCCGTACCGCAAGGTCAAGGACGGTCGCGTCACCGACTACGTCGTCGTCACCAACGCCGGCGGCTCGAAGTACAAGGCCGGCGACATCGTCGAAGCCGACGAGCTGGTCGTCCGAAGACGGACGGCCGAAGAAGAAGGGCGTCGAGTTCGAGCCCTACTCCTTCTATCTGTCGGCGTGGGAAGAGGACCAGTACATCATCGCGCAGGCCAACGCCGCGGTGGACGACGACGGCAACCTGACCCAGGACCGCGTCAACGCGCGGCAGGCGGGCAACTTCATCCTCGCGCCGCAAGGCCAACATCCAGTTCATCGACGTGTCGCCGAAGCAGCTCGTCTCGGTCGCCGCCTCGCTCATCCCGTTCCTCGAGAACGACGATGCGAACCGCGCGCTGATGGGATCGAACATGCAGCGCCAGGCGGTGCCGCTGCTCCGCGCCCGGTCGCCGTTCGTCGGCACCGGCATGGAGTACATCACCGCGCGCGATTCGGGCGCAGTCATCGTCGCCCGCCGCTCGGGCACCATCGACTACGTCGACTCGCAGCGCATCGTCGTCCGGGTGGAGAGCGAGAACGAAGAGATCAGCCGCGAGATGGGCGCCGACATCTACCCGATGACGAAGTTCAAGCGGTCGAACCAGAACACCTGCATCACCCAGAAGCCGATCGTCCGGGTCGGCCAGAAGGTGCACAAGGGACAGGTGATGGGCGACGGACCGTGCACCGAGCTCGGCGAGCTCGCGCTGGGACGCAACGTCCTGGTCGCGTTCATGCCGTGGCGCGGCTACAACTTCGAGGACGCGATCCTCGTGTCCGAACGCATGGTGAAGGACGACTACTACACCTCGATCCACATCGAGGAGTTCGAGATCGAGTCGCGCGACACCAAGCTCGGGCCGGAGGAAATCACCCGCGACATCCCGAACGTTTCGGAAGGGTTCCTCAAGGACCTCGACGAGAGCGGCATCATCCGGATCGGCGCCAACGTCAAGCCGGGCGACATCCTCGTCGGCAAGGTCACGCCGAAGGGCGAGACCCAGCTGACGCCGGAAGAGAAGCTGCTCCGCGCGATCTTCGGCGAGAAGGCCGGCGACGTGCGCGACGCCAGCCTGATCTGCCCGCCCGGCATCGAGGGCATCATCGTCGGCGTGAAGATCTTCTCCCGCAAGGGCATCGAAAAGGATGACCGGGCGAAAGCGATCGAGCAGGACGAGCTCGACATGATGGAGAAGAACCTCCAGGACGAGATCCGCATCACCCACGAAGAGGTGAAGAAGCGGGTCATCGTCATGCTGCGCGGCCAGCAGCTGCGGTCGGACCTGTTCGACGAGTACGGCCGCGAGCGCCTGCTCAAGAAGGGCACCGACCTGACGCCAGGAAGTCCTGCAGGAAATGCCCTACGAGACGATGGTGCGGCTGAAGATCGCGACCGACGACACCGCGTCTCGAGGACGACCTGCGGGATCTCGAGGAGCGCACCGAGCGCCAGGTGGAAGTGATCCGCAACCTCTTCGAGGAGAAGAAGGAGAAGATCCGCCGCGGCGACGAGCTGCCGCCGGGCGTCATCAAGCTGGTCAAGGTCTACGTCGCGATGAAGCGCAAGCTGTCGGTCGGCGACAAGATGGCCGGTCGGCATGGCAACAAGGGCGTGATCGCGCGCATCCTCCCCGAGGAGGACATGCCGCATCTGCCGGACGGCACGCCGGTGGAAATCGTGCTGAACCCGCTCGGCGCCTTTCTTCTGCCTCCGGCGTCATCAAGCTCGCTCAAGGTGTACGTCGCGATGAAGCGCAAGCTGTCGGTCGGCGACAAGATGGCCGGCCGCCACGGCAACAAGGGCGTCATCGCGCGCATCCTCCCCGAAGAGGACATGCCGTATCTGCCGGACGGCACGCCGGTGGAGATCGTGCTCAATCCGCTCGGCGTTCCGTCGCGTATGAACGTCGGTCAGATTCTCGAGACGCATCTCGGCTGGGCCGCGCATGCGCTCGGGCTCTACTTCGCGACGCCGGTGTTCGACGGCGCGACGGAGACCGAGATCAAGAACTGGCTGGATCGCGCGGGTCTGCCGAAGGGCGGCAAGACGCAGCTGTTCGACGGCATGACCGGCGACAAGTTCGAGCAGGACGTCACCGTCGGCTACATCTACATGCTGAAGCTGTCGCACCTGGTCGACGACAAGATCCACGCGCGATCGATCGGACCGTACTCGCTCATCACCCAGCAGCCGCTGGGCGGCAAGGCGCAGTTCGGCGGACAGCGGTTCGGTGAAATGGAAGTGTGGGCGCTCGAGGCATACGGCTCGGCGCACATCCTCCAGGAGCTCCTCACCGCCAAGTCCGACGATGTGACCGGGCGCGCGAAGATTTACGAAGCGATCGTCAAGGGCGACGCCTCGTTTACCGCGGGCCTGCCGGAATCGTTCAACGTGCTCATCCGCGAGCTCCAGTCGCTGTGCCTGGATGTCGAGCTGATGAAGACGAAGAAGAAACCCGTGGACGTCACTCCTCAACCCGTTTTGGAGGAGGTTTAAATATATGCGACCCTCATTCCATGAACGCGGCGCGCTGACCAGCGACTTCGACGCGATTCGCATCAGCCTGGCGTCGCCCGACAAGATCATGTCGTGGTCGCACGGCGAGGTGACCAAGCCGGAGACGATCAACTACCGCACCTTCAAGCCGGAACGCGACGGCTTGTTCTGCGCGAAGATCTTCGGACCGATCACCGACTGGGAGTGCCTGTGCGGCAAGTACAAGCGCATGAAGCACCGCGGCGTGATCTGCGACAAGTGCGGCGTCGAAGTCACGCAGGCCAAGGTGCGCCGCGAGCGCCTCGGCCACATCACGCTGGCGACCCCGGTCAGCCACGTGTGGTTCTTCAAGGGGCTGCCGAGCCGCATCGGCCACCTGCTCGACATCTCGCTGCGCGACCTCGAGCGCGTCCTCTACTTCGAGGCCTACGTCGTCGTCGATCCGGGCGAGACCGAGCTGAAGCAGAACCAGCTGCTCAACGAAGAGCAGTACCGCAAGGCGCGCGAAGAGCACCAGCACCGCTTCAAGGCGCAGATGGGCGCCGAAGCGATCAAGGAGCTGCTGAAGCGCGTCAACATCGAGCGGCTCGCCGTCGAGCTGCGCGACAAGATGCGCGCGGAGCTGTCGGCGCAGAAGAAGCTGAAGTACGCGAAGCGCCTCAAGGTGGTCGACTCGTTCCGCAAGTCGAGCAACCGCCCGGAGTGGATGATCCTCGACGTGATTCCGGTGATTCCGCCGGAACTGCGTCCGCTGGTGCCGCTCGACGGCGGCCGTTTCGCGACCTCGGATCTGAACGACCTCTATCGCCGCGTCATCAACCGCAACAACCGGTTGAAGAAGCTGATGGAGCTGAAGGCGCCGGACGTCATCATCCGCAACGAAAAGCGCATGCTCCAGGAAGCCGTGGACGCGCTGTTCGACAACGGCCGCCGCGGCCGTGTGCTGCGCGGCGCGAACAACCGGCCGCTGAAGTCGCTGTCGGACACGCTCAAGGGCAAGCAGGGGCGCTTCCGTCAGAACCTGCTCGGCAAGCGCGTCGACTACTCCGGCCGTTCGGTCATCGTCGTCGGACCCGAGCTGAAGCTGCACCAGTGCGGCCTGCCGAAGAAGATGGCGCTCGAGCTGTTCAAGCCGTTCATCTACAACAAGCTCGAAGAGCGCGGCCTGGTCGCAGACCATCAAGCAGGCGAAGGAGATGGTCGAGCTGCAGCGTCCTGAAGTGTGGGACGTGCTCGAAGAAGTGATTCGCGAGCATCCGGTGCTGCTCAACCGCGCGCCGACGCTGCATCGGCTCGGCATCCAGGCGTTCGAGCCGGTGCTGGTCGAAGGCAAGGCGATCCGCATCCACCCGCTCGTCTGCACGGCGTTCAACGCGGACTTCGACGGCGACCAGATGGCCGTCCACATCCCGCTGTCGCCGGAAGCGCAGATCGAAGCGTCGGTGCTGATGCTCTCGAGCAACAACATCCTGTCGCCGGCGCACGGCGCGCCGATTGCGATTCCGTCGCAGGACATCGTCCTCGGCTGCTACTACCTGACCAAGGCCAAGTCCGGCGCCAAGGGCGAAGGCCGCGCGTTCGGCAACCCCGACGACGTGATGCTGGCGCTCGAGGCCGGCGAGCTCGAAACGCTGTCGCCGATCCGGCTGCGCTACACCGGCGAGCTGCAGGACCTGACCGCGTCGCGCGACGACCAGGACGTGCTGCGCACCGAAGTCCAGACGGTCAAGAGCAAGATCATCAACACCACCGTCGGCCGCGTCATCCTCAACAACGCGATTCCGGCGGAGATGCCGTTCGTCAACGGCCTGCTCAAGAAGAAGGGGCTGCAGCAGCTGGTGCAGAGCTGCTACCTGAAGTTCGGCCTCGAGAAGACGGTCGAGATGCTCGACTCGCTGAAGAACCTCGGCTTCACCTACGCGACCAAGTCGGGCCTGTCGATCGGCATCGACGACCTGGTCATCCCGAAGGAGAAGGCGGCGCTGGTCACCGCGGCCCGCGACGAAGTGATCAAGGTCGAATCGCAGTACCTCGAGGGCGCCATCACCAACGGCGAGCGCTACAACAAGGTAATCGCGATCTGGTCGGAAGCCACCGAAGACATCGCCAACGCGATGTTCAACGAGATGGAGCAGATCGACAAGGAAGGCCGGCAGTTCAACCCGGTCTACATCATGGCCGACTCCGGCGCGCGTGGATCGAAACAGCAGATCCGTCAGCTCGCCGGCATGCGCGGACTGATGGCCAAGCCGTCGGGCGAAATCATCGAGACGCCGATCACGTCGAACTTCCGTGAAGGCCTCACCGTGCTGCAGTACTTCATCTCGACGCACGGCGCACGCAAGGGTCTGGCCGACACGGCGCTCAAGACCGCCGATTCGGGCTATCTCACGCGTCGCCTCGTTGACGTGGCGCAGGACGTCATCATCCACGAGCCGGATTGCGGCACCGTGGACGGCATCGAGGCACGGGCGATCGTCGAAAGCGGCGAGGTCATCGAGCCGCTGCGCGATCGCATCATCGGCCGCACCACTCTCGAGCGCATCGTCGATCCGTTCACCGGCGAGACGATCGTCGAAGTGAACGAGATCATGAACGAGGAAACGTCCTCGGCGATTCAGGATGCCGGCATCGAGAAGGTGAAGATCCGGTCGGTGCTGACCTGCACGTCGCGGCGCGGCGTGTGCGCGAAGTGCTACGGCCGCGACCTCGCGACCGGCAAGATGGTCGAGCTCGGACAGGCGGTCGGCGTCATCGCGGCGCAGTCCATCGGCGAGCCCGGCACGCAGCTGACGATGCGCACGTTCCACATCGGCGGAACGGCGTCGCGGATTCAGGAACAGTCGACCCTCGAAGCGCGCAACGCCGGCACCGTCAGGTTCGAAGGGCTGCAGGCGGTGCAGGCGAAGGACGGCAACCTGGTGGTGATGAACCGCAGCGGTTCGCTCATCGTCCAGGACGCCAAGGGCCGCGATCGCGAGCGCTACCCGATCGTCTACGGCGCGCGCCTCAAGGTGAAGGAAGGCCAGTCGGTCGAGCAGGGCCAGGTGATGGTGGAGTGGGATCCCTACACCTTCTAGCATCCTCACCGAGGAACCGGGACAGATCCGCTTCAAGGACATCCTCGAAGGCATCACCGTGCACGAGGAAGTCGACGAAGTCACCGGCCTGTCGCGCCTCATCATCGTCGACTCGCCGGACGAGAAGAAGCAGCCGGCGATCGAGATCAAGGGCAAGGACGGGAAGGTCAACCGCAAATACCAGATGCCGTCGCACGCGCACCTCATGGTGCAGGACGGCGAGATGGTGTCGGCGGGCGACATCCTGGCCAAGATTCCGCGCGAAACCACGAAGACCAAGGACATCACCGGCGGTCTGCCGCGCGTGGTCGAGCTGTTCGAAGCGCGCAAGCCGCGCGAGACCGCGGTCATCTCGGAAATCGACGGCGTCGTCAAGCACGGCGGCATCGTCAAGGGTCAGCGGAAGATCATCATCGTTCCGGACGAGCCGGGAGCGGAGCCGCGTGAGTACGCGCTGCCGCGCGGCGTCCACGTCAACGTGCAGGAAGGCGAGCGGGTTCGCGCCGGCGAGCCGTTGATGGACGGCCCGAGCAATCCGCACGACATCCTGAACGTCCTTGGTGAGAAGGCGCTGCAGGCCTACCTCGTGAACGAAATTCAGGAGGTCTACCGGCTGCAGGGCGTGAACATCAACGACAAGCACATCGAGACGATCGCGCGTCAGATGATGCGGTGGGTGAAGATCGAGGACGTCGGCGACACCGAATTCCTGGTCGACGAACAGGTGGACAAGTTCCGCTTCCTCGAGGAGAACGAGCGCGTCATCACCGAAGGCGGACGTCCGGCGCAGGGCCGGCCGCTGCTGCTCGGCATCACCAAGGCGTCGCTCTCGACCGACTCGTTCATCTCGGCGGCGTCGTTCCAGGAGACGACGCGCGTGCTGACCGAGGCGTCCATCTCCGGCAAGGTCGATCACCTGCGCGGCCTGAAGGAGAACGTCACCATGGGCCGGCTGATTCCGGCCGGCACCGGGTTCGAGTATTACCGGCACGTGCGGATCCCGGCGGACGAGCCGCCGCCGCCGCCGGCGCTGCCGCAGCCGAGCGACGACGAGCTCGAGCTCGAACGCGACATGGAGTACTTCGTGGAGCCGGAGGAAGCGCTCGGTCCTCGGACCGGCGATCCGCTGGCGGACTAGGTCCACCACACTTAGCGCGAGGCTTCAGCCGAGCGTGATTGTCAGGGGCGACGGTGCAAATTACCGTCGCCCTTTTTTTATGCGTCCTCACCACGAAAACACGAAGACCATGAAGACGGCACGACGAACACTTCGGATACGTTAGGCCCCTCACGACGATCAACGCAGAGTCCGCAGAGCCCGCAGAGGAATACCTTCCGGGGGCGGATCGCGCGGCACTGGACGGCCGCCGCGTGCTACCATCCGGCGCCGTTGAGACATCTTGTCCAGGCCCGCGGCGACGGCACCCGGCACCTAACGGTGGGTGGGGCGTTACGTACTACGCTGGCTTTGCATCGTTCTGCGAAATTCATCCTCAGCCTGAAGAACAGCACACCTGGGTTCTCTTGCGCGGCGTCGATACCGAGGATGCGCCAGCGGGAGGGTTCGAACCGTCGAAGCAATCCGGCTGGTTCAAAGTCCGCGGCATGGCGGACGCCGTCCGGGCTGTTCGCTGGATCGTCCACTCCCACGATTTCCGTACTGAAACGAGGGCCTAGGCCTGCGTTTAGACCGTTCTCATGATCACGGGGCGACAGATCCCATGAGCGAATACTCGATCGGCATCGAAGACCACTATGCGTTTGCCAATCTGGTGAGCGTCACGACGTCCGGCTCCCACGAAATCCTTCTGGACAGGCGACGTGTTGAGTTGCTCGACCAGAAAGTGACCTCGTCTCCGTATCACCACGACACCCTCAAGATGCCGACTGACGATGCCGAGAAGCTTGTTCGGACGGTGCAGGCGTCGGCCAACCGGTGTGCGAAATCGGCTCTCTCGTCGCTGATCAAAGAGCTCGCGCCGGCCAAGTGTCGCGGCGTCGCGATCCGAGTGCCGCCACTCTCCGACTGGCCAGCCACGCTCATCGAGATTCATGCGAGCACCTGGATTACGAATCGTGCGGACGGGATGATCTATCATCACGCCCTCACGGAGGCGGCGGCACAGCTCAAGCTGCCGGTGCTCTATTTCGACAAGGAAACGGTTCTTGAATCGCGGCGCAAGCGCGCGGCAGGACCGCTCAGGATCTCGAGCGTCAATTGAAAGCGTTCAGGACGACGGTCGGAGCGCCGTGGCGCCAGGGGCATGTCCTCGCCTGCGCGGCTGCGATTCTTACTCACGCATCGGTCCCGCCACCGGCAAAAGGCAGTGTGGCAGAGGACGGGGCCGCCTAGATAGTGCATTGAGGCTTCGCATAAACTGAGATCGCCGCCAGGCCGGCGTGATCAGAAACAGCCAACGGAAACAGAACGCCGCGAAGTGCGTGTCGGCTTGCGACCCACGCAATGCGACGATGCTAAGATCGCGATGTCATGGATCTGGACGTCGCGGGCGCAATTGAGAGCCTGACCGATCGTGTCGACGCGTCCGATCGCTCGATGCGGTCAGTGGTCGAGGGACTCCGCGGTGAGTTGCGCGCTTTGGGAGAGCGGACGACTGATCAGTTCGACGGCGTTCGGGCTGAGTTCGCGGGTGTGCGCGAGGACCTTCGTCGCCTTGCGGAACGGGTTGAAGACAACCGCCGTCACGCCAAAGTCCTGACCGAAAGCGTCCGCGACGATATTCGGATGGTCGCCGAAGGCGTTGCGTCGCTTGCCGCAAAGCTCGATGCGCGTTGAGAGCTAGCGTTCCGTCAATCCTTCTTTCAGAAATGCGACCAGCGGCGGCAGCGTCCTATCCGGCGCTTCCATATGCGGCACGTGTCCGAGCCCAGGGAGCAGCAGGAGCTTCGCGTTGTGGTTCGGAATCGTGTCGGCGACGAATTTCATTCGCTCGCGGAACAGCGCGGCCGAGCCCGGCAGGCTGTCGTCGGCGCCCCCGAACACCAGCGTCGGCGCCTTGATGTGCGCCCAGTCGTCGACGACCGGGTCGGAGTACTGGACCGAGTTGATCAGCGTCTGCACCATCGCCAGCCGCGGCCAGTCGGCGCTGAGCGTCCAGGCGTAACGAACCCGCGTGTAGGTTTCGAACTCCGGCGTCCACGCCGCCGGGTTGTGCGCGACATAGCGCATGATGCTGGCGCGAATGCCCGGATAGGTTGACGCCAGCGTGCGCCTGTACGCTTCGTCGATACTGTCCCACGGCCGATCGAATCGCGGATCGACCAGGCCGATCGGGTTGTAGAGGACCAGCCGTTCGGTGACCGCCGGGAACTGTGTCGCGAATCGCGCCGCCAGCATGCCGCCCATCGAGTGCCCGACGATCATCGCCTTGTCGATTTTCAGGCTCTGCAGGATCAGGTGCGTGTTGCGCGCCATGTCGAGGAAGTTGTACGGGATGATCGGCTTCGACGATCGGCCGTAGCCGATCTGATCCGGTACGACGACCCGGAATCCCTCCTTCCGCAGCGCTTCGATGACCGGACCGAAATAGAAGCCGGCGAAGTTATTGCCGTGGAACAGGACGACGGTGTGGCCGTTGGCTGAGCCGGAGGGTGCCACGTCCATGAATGCGATGCGCACGTCCTGACCGTAGAGCGTCAGGGGCAGGTACGACACCGGAAACGGATACGGCACGTCCTCGCAGGTGATGCTGCCAGGCTTGACATCGGTCGGCGTCGGCACGTCGGCCGGCCGTGATTGCGCGGAGGCAGCGGCCGGCGCCATCGCCAGCAGGCCAAGACAGAAAAGAAGGGCGAAGCGTTTCATGATTCGAAGTGTAGCAAACCGTTGCCCGTTGTACTCTGGACCGCGCCGATGACGTTCAGCGCTTTAAAGGGTATTTGAGCGACCGGTATGACGAAGCCATGAATTCAAACCGTGTGTCGAAACGCGCGTTGGCATTTGCCGCGCTTGCCGTTCTCGCTAGCGCGATCACAGCGAGGCCGGCAGCGCGCACCATGGCCACAACCGATGAATCGGCGATCCGCGCGGCGCGCGATCGATCGAATCGTGCCATCGCTGCTCACGACCTCGAAGCGGCCGCCGCAGTCTGGTCCGCCGACTATGTTGGGGTTTCTTCCGGCAACGCGCGTGCGCTGAGCCGCGAGGACGAACGACGCCAGTTTGCCGAACTCATCGCCACGAGACCGCACGTCGCATACCTTCGCACGCCGGAGAAGATCTCGGTGAACCCTGGCTGGCAACAGGCCGGCGAGAGCGGCCATTGGTCCGGCCACTGGTCGGCTGCGGACGGCGAGACGCGCGTGGGAGGCATCTATTTCGCGAAGTGGAAAAAGGAGGGCAGCGACTGGCGCATCATCGCCGAGACCTTCGTTCAGATGTCGTGCAGCGGAACGCACTATTGTGACGCTCCGCCGGCGTCCGCGCCGAGATGAAATCTGAAATCTGAAGTCTGAAGTCTGAAATAAAAGAGTTCACTGAGGTGGCCGCATCGCGTCCAGCCGATTGGTGGCGACCAGGATGTCGCGCTTCAGCCGCCCAATCATGTCGCGTACCAGGTCCTTGCCGTTCGCGGCAGCCTCATCGACCATCGCCTTTAACTTGCCCAGCGGCGATTCCTTCAGTGCCGCCAGATCCTGGGCGAGCACCGCCAGCTGTTCCTCGATTTGAGCAAGCCGACGGACGAGGCGTAACTGAATCGCTTCCGGATCGTTGCCGGGAACGGCTTCGGGACTTCTCTCCCAGGCCTGCAGAATTTGCCGGAGCTGGTCCTCGTCGCCCGAGGCGTAGGCGCGGTTGGCCTCGACCATCAGCGCATGACGCCGGTCTCTGGTGGACTCGTCGCCCGCGAGGTCGGGATGAATCGCCTTGGCGACGTCTCGAAACAACGCACGGACCGCGTCGGACGTCAGCCGCGGCGATGCCGAGGGCTGAGCGGCAGCGGCCCGGTTACTCGAGTCGCCGGCGCCGTTCGCCAGGCGTTTCGAGATCTCGCCCAGCTCTGCCTCGGCGATGGCCAGCTCCAGCTGATCGAGCTTTTCGTGCAGCGTCCCGACCCGCTTCCGATAGTCGATCTCGAACGCGTCGAGGTCAGACTTCACCTGCGCGAACTCGGCGTGGCGCTCACCGAGCACGGTTTCGAGCTGAATCATTCGTCCCCGCAACCCATCCCGGTCATCGTCGGTCGGCCGGTTCGAGCGCACCAGAGTGGTCACGTGAAAATGATATCGCCCTTCCCGCGTAGTCAGCGGTCGGTCCGTACGGTTCTAGTTTGAGTTCTCCGCGTGCTCTGCGTGCAAGCGTCGGGGATGTCTGGCCGCTTACCGCCCGCCGGGCCAGGCGTCGAATTGCCGCTCGATGAGATCGCACGCGCGGCCGACGCCGTCTTCGGCCTCAACCCGGTCCCTGGACGCCTTGCATGCTTCGGCCACCGCGCTGCTGGTCAGTAGACGTTCAAGCGCATCCGCGACGCGCGGCCCCGTGAATTGCGCCGGCGTCAGGCTGTCGCCGACGCCGAGCCGTTTCAGGCGCAGCGCATTGTCCGGCTGATCGAAGCCCATCGGCATGATCAGCTGCGGCACTCCGCCGGCCAGGCCTTGTGCGCACGTGCCGATGCCGCCGTGGTGCACGACCGCCGCGGCACGTGGAAACAGCGTGGCAAAGGGCGCGTATGCGGCGTGATGCACCTCTTTCGGCAGGTCTGCCGGCACGTGTTCCACGTAGCTGCTGACCAGCACGGCTCGCCGGCGTAGTTGAACCGCGGCGTCCACGGCCGTTCTGAAGAAGCGCTCCGCATGCCGGTTGGCCGAGCCGGGGGTGAAGACGAGCGGTGCGTCGCCCGCGGCCATGAACGCCTCGAGATCGCGATCCGTTCCCGCCGGCGGCGCGCAACTGCGATCGCTCAGCGTGAATCCGCTCAGCCGGAGCTGCGACGGCCAGTCCGGCTGCGGCGGTGCGAACCAGTCGGGAAAAAATCCGAGAATCCGCTGCGGCGAGTTGATCCACGACTGGAAGATGCGCGAGATCGGCGCCAGCCCGAACTCGGCCCGCCAGGAATTCAATGGCGGCACCAGAAGAGGATCGACGGCGAAGCGGTCCACCGCCCACCATAGCGTTTGTTTGACCCAGCGCGGCCACGCCGAGAGATCCTGCCCCGACGGCAGCGCCGATTGCTGAAAAGCTGATCGCAGGATGCTGGGCGCCAGGTGCACGGTCGCGGCCGGCACCTTGTGCACTTCTTCGAACACCCGCGTGCACACCGAGAGCGGATGCCCAACCAGCATCGTCCGTCCGGGTTCGAATTGCCGTTCAATCACATCATAGGCGTTTCGCATGCCATCAACGACGGCGCGAAACACGATCCGGGGACCTCGCCTCGGGTGCCACAGATTCGGATCGTTGGTGGCCTGATCGAACTCGTCGTTGGTGCCGACCGACACGAAATGCAATCCGGCTTTCGAGACGATGTCAGCAAACGGATCGACCGCAAGCAAACTGACGTCATGTCCCCGTCGCCGAAGCTCGCGTCCGACGACGATGAATGGGTTGATGTCGCCGGCGGATCCGACCGGCGTGAGGATGACTTTCATGCGCGATGCGGTAGCAAGACGTCCAGCTGGATCGAGTATAGACCGCAACGCGAACACACTGCTCCTGCCCCACCCGATGTGTTCGCCAGCGTTGTTCGTGCAAGAATGTGAGGATTCCGCATGATTCTCAGGTCGTTCGGGGCGGTCGTTGCTGGAGTCGTGTTCACCGTCGTCGTCAGCACCGTCGTTGATGGCGTGCTGCACGGGCTCGGGTTCTTTCCATCGCTCGATCAGCCGATTGACAACCTCCAGTCTCTGGTTGCCACCACGTACCGCTTCGTGATCAGCGTCGGCGGGGCGTGGCTGACGGCACGCCTGGCGCCTGCGCATCCGCTGCGGCACGCGATGATTCTCGGGTACCTCGGGACGGTGCTCGGGTTGATCGGCGTCGTCCTGACGTGGAACGCCGGGATGGGGCCACGCTGGTATCCGATCGCACTCGCCGTGCTGGCGATTCCTCAATGCTGGCTGGGTGGCTGGATCTACGAATCAAGGAACGCCGCCGCGTGATGACAGCCGGGCGTTTGCGACGGTCGCTCGCCTCGAGTCTGCTGGCGTTACTGGCCGCGATCGCGTCGCCGCGGGCACAGGTACCGGCACTGTCCGCCAGGACCACAATCGCGTTCACGCATGTATCGGTCATCGACACCACCGGTGCGCCGACCCGCTCCGGCATGACCGTGATGGTCACCGGCGACCGCATCGCCTTCGTCGGCCGCGACGATCGAGCGACCATCCCTTCCGGCAGCACCGTAGTCGACGCGACCGGACAGTTCATGATCCCGGGCCTGTGGGACATGCACGTTCACACGTTCTTCGGCGACGACCTCGGGGACTCGGCGAAGGACGTCATCCTGCCGCTGTTCATCGCCAACGGCGTGACTGGCGTCCGCGACATGGGCAGTGACCTCGCCCACATCGTCAGCGCAAACAGGGAAATCGCTGCGCGGCGTCTGCTCGGGCCTCGAGTGGTCTTTGCCGGCCCGATGCTTGACGGTCCAAAGACGACTTACCCGGCGTCGATCGCGATCAAGTCAGAGGCTGATGGACGCCGGGCCGTGGACGAACTGGCGGCGGCCGGCGTCGGCTTCATCAAGATTCAGTCGAACGTTCCTCGCGAGGCCTATTTCGCGATCGCGGAGCAGTCACACAAGCTGCAGATCCCGTTCGTCGGACATGTGCCCGATGCCATTCGTGCCAGTGAAGCCGTCGCGGCGGGACAACAGAGTTTCGAGCACCTGATCGGGATCTTCGAGGCCAGCTCCACTACTGAGACGGAACTGTTGCAGGGGCCCAAGGGGCCCGGCGTGTTTCTCGAAACGTTTGACGCGACCCACGAGGTGAACATCATCAAGCTGCTTGCGAAGCATCACACCTGGCAGTGCCCGACGCTGTTCTGGGAGCGCGGGCAGTGGCTCGTGGACACGGTCGATCCGGCGCAGGACGCCGACACCCGCTATGCGCCCGAGACGTGGAAGTCGAAGGAATGGCCGCAGTGGAAAGCGTCGATCCTGAAGAGCCTCGACACCGATCCGCTTGCAGTCCGCGAGCGTTTCGTCGAGCACGAACTCGGCATCGTCAGACGATTGAAGGCCGCCGGTGTTCCGTTTCTGGCCGGCACCGACACACCGGCCGGTGTCGGCGTGATGCCCGGGTTCAGCCTGCATCGCGAGCTCGAGCGCTTCGTTGCGGCAGGTTTCACCCCGCTCGAGGCGCTGCAGACCGCGACCATCAACCCGGCGAAGTATTTCAACCGGGTCAAGGACTTCGGCAGCGTCGAACGCGGCAAGATCGCCGACCTCGTGCTGCTCAGCGCCGATCCAACTGCGGCGATTGCCAATACCCGCACCATTGTCGGAGTGGTCGCCGCGGGGCGCTACCTGCCGCGCGCGGAGCTCGATCGCATGCTGACGGCGGTTCTGGCTGCCGGAAAACGAGCGCCGGCCGGAAAGGGCGGCGAGGGCACCTGAGCAGGGTGCCGACACCCACCAAGGCGCCTCTCACGTCAATAGTTGGGCCGCCGCCCAACGTCGGTTATTCTTTACATACGTGACAGAGCTGTACTTCCGGAAGGGGCTGGGCCTCAAGGCTGAGGTCGCGCCCGTGCTGGCGCGTACCTACCAAAGCGCCGTCGTCGAGACGCTCAAGGAGCTCGGCTACGAGGCGAGCGCCGGATCTCTCCGGCTCAAACTCGCCCACGTCTTCGGCTTCTGCTACGGCGTGGACCGCGCAGTCGAGTACGCCTACGAAACCCGCAAGCGCTTCGCCGACCGGCGAATTTTCCTGTCCGGCGAGATCATCCATAACCCGGATGTAAACAGCCGGATCCGCGAGATGGGCGTCCAGATTCTTCCCAGCGCGGCCACACCGACCAGCCGCTACGAGGACCTCCAGGCCGGCGACGTGATGATCCTTCCGGCGTTCGGTGTCACGGTCGCCGAGATGGATCACCTCCACGCCAAAGGGTGTGTCCTCGTGGATACGACCTGCGGCAGCGTGCTCAACGTCTGGAAGATGGTGCATCGCTGCGCGCGCGACGGTTTCACGGTCGTGATCCACGGCAAGCACTATCACGAAGAGACGCGTGCGACGGCGTCCCAGACCAGGCTGCACGACGGCGGTCAGTACCTTTGCGTGCGCAACACCAAAGAAGCCGGGATTGTCTGCTCGTTCATCCGCGGCGAAATTCCGGCTGCCGCGGTCCTCGAGGCTCTCGGCCCCGCGGCCAGTCCGTCGTTCGACCCCGAACGCGACCTCGCGCGCATCGGCCTCGCCAATCAGACGACGATGTTGATGAGCGAGAGCCTGGAAATCCAGGAACTGCTGCGCGCCGCGATGCGCGACCGCTACGGCGAGGCGGCGCTGGAGCACCGCTTCCGCGCGTTCGACACCATTTGCTCGGCCACGCAGGATCGTCAGGACGCCGTCACCGACATGCTCGCTGCCGGCGGGCTCGATGTGATGGTGGTGATTGGCGGCTACAACAGCAGCAACACCCAGGCGCTGGCCGGCATGTGCGCGCCGGTGCTGCCGACCTATCACATCGAAGACACGCGCTGTATCGACAGCGACGCGATCCGCCATCGGCCGCTCAGCGGCGGGACCGAGGTGACCTCCCGTGACTGGCTGCCGTCAGGGCCGGTGTCGATTGGCATTACCTCCGGCGCGTCCACGCCGGACAGCGTGGTCGGCGAGGTGGTCGAGAAAATCCTTCGAGTGCGTGGCTACGCTGTGGCCGATCTCGCCGGCGTCGCCCCCGTGACCGACGGTATCGTGAACGCTCGATGAGTACGAACAACGGCCCGACCGAGCTTCGCCTGACCCTGGCGCCGCAACGACGCTTCGAAGCCATCGACGTCAACACGCGCATCGCTGAAGAAGCCGGCGACGTTCTCCACCGCCACGAGCGCGCGTTGTACTGCTCGTTCCATACCACCGCCGGCTATCTCGATCAGAGCCTGTCGGCGCGGCTGCGCCACGATCACGGCCACCTCTCGAAGTTCTTCGGCACCTTCCACGCACTCTTCCCGGAAGGCGCGGAGTACCGTCACGACAACATGGAGCTCCGCACGGAGCTGACCGACGCCCAGAAGGAAGTCGAGCCGCGCAACGGCGACTCGCACCTCACCTTCATCGGCGCCGGGTTGCGCAACTGCGTCACCTACCAGACCAGACCCGACGCGCCGGTGTACTTCGTCGACCTCGACGGCACCTGCGACGATGTGCGTCGCCAGCGGACGACGGCGGTGGTGGCCTACGACCACGAGCGGGTGGTGCTGCGGATGCCGGTCACGATTTCGGTGTCGAAGCATCCGATCGACTCGGTCAACCTCGCCGATTCACGACTCGGCCTGCTCGATCGGGTCAACGAGCTGCTGGCCAGCAGCGGCCTCGAGCGCGGACGCGTCGATCTCATCGTCGAGCCGAGTGAACGTCATGTCGGCATCACGGTGAACGAGTACGAGACGTTGCTGATGAAGCACGATCTCGTCGAGGTGCTGAAGGACCCGCTGCGCTTCGCCAAGAACAAAGCGAGCAACATGCTCGACGACCCGCTGTCGATTCCTGGGAAGACGCTGAGCTACGCGCGTTACGACGTGGTGCGCGTCCTCAACTCGCTGATGGAGGCGTTGCGCCTCGATCAGTCGTCGTTCGAACGCCTGGTCGCGAAGGTGATGTCGCTGCCGGCACGCCGGTTCATCCGCTCGCGCCGGGTGAGTTTCCTCGCGGCGTACGACCGCGAGCACGCCGGCGCCCGTCTGCTGCGCGGCACCTACCAGAGTCCGATCCTGGTGCAGTGGCAGCCGGCCGAGCGTCAGGAGCGCCGCATCGAGATCGTGATCACGCAGCTCACATAGTCAGATGCTCGGCTGAAGTCAGGCGCTCGGCTGAAGCCTCGCGCTACATCGCACGTCGCACCTCGCACCTCGCCCGTTACACCGCCTACTTCTTCCCCTTCGCAGCGTAGGCTTTCCCCTCCGCCTGCACGATCTCGAGCAGGTTGCCCATCGTCATGTTGACGTCGATGAGGTGCAGGCCCCAGCTCGCCACCACGTTGGCGCCGACGCCGATGTCGCCAGTGATGTCGTCGGTCCGAGGGTCAGTTGGATCTCCATGCACGGTAATTTCGAGGAAGCCCGAGGCGTTCGCGTTGGACGAGCACTGCGCGGTCAGGAGGCCTGGTACGCTGACCCAAGGCGTCGTGATTGGCTGCTCCGGGACGACCCATGGCTGCGGCTTCGGCGTGCTGGTGATGGTCCTGCCGTCGGTCGAGAGATAGGAATGGAGAGGCGCGCTGCCGCCCGCCAGCGCCGCCGGATTCGTGCACGCCGCGGCCATCGCCGGATCCGCGACCTTTCCGAACAGCGTGTTCGCCGGCGGCGGCACCGTCGATCGGAACGAAGCAAATGTAATCAGGCATCCTGTCTGCGACGCCGAATGGCACAGCGGCAGATGCTGAAACGATCCGCCGACATCCTTGCCCTTCGGGACCGCGATCGTGGCGCCCATCAGGATCGCCGAGACCACTCTCGACTGGATCGGCTTGCCGTCGATCTCGTTGCGGATCAACTCCGTGAGGATGAACGACCCCTGAGAGTGCCCGATCAGCACGACGCCGCGGCCGTTGTTGTCGTGCGCCAGATAGTAATTCCAGGCGTCCTTCACATCGTCATACTGCACGCCTTTATCGAACGCGTTGCCGACGCCCTGTGCGGTCATCACGCGGCGAAGTCCGGCGAGCGTGATCTGGCGGTACAGCGGCGCATACGGCCGGCATTGTGAGGCGAATCGCGCGAACTGCTGCTTGATGACGTTGAGCTCGGCCGGATCCGGATTCATGTCGCTGTTCGGCGTCGGATCGGTCGAGATGGTCGGGTAGACGTAGAAGCAGTCGATCGGCGCCTTCGGATCGGCCTGCCACGTTTCTTTCGTCAGCGTGCCGTTGGCCGCGACCACCGTCGTCGTCTCATCGATGTCGCAGGCGTCGTGGCCGCCGGGCCGGCACAGCCACGTTTTGGGATCCGCGTAGTCGTTTGGCTTCGCCGCCTCGGTCGGCGTCGGTGCGGCTGGCGGAGTCTGTGCGCCGGCGGCCACCGCGATGGACAACGAACCGAACAGTGCCGCGCCTGTCACGAATCTGTCGAACATTCGGAGCCTCCTGGCTGCGCGGATGCTAGGCGGGTCGGCACTGTCTTGTCAAAACGACGCCATGCCCTGCCGTCCGCGGCCGATGCTAACATCGTGTCGACATCCGGACCGGACATACGATGACGCGCCTGCGAGACATCGATCTCTTTCGTCCACATCCCTGGCACGGTCTCGACATCGGGCCCGAGCCGCCCGATCTGCTCAACGCCTACATCGAGATCACGCCGTTCGATCTCATGAAATACGAGGTCGACAAGTCGTCCGGCTATCTTCGCGTCGATCGGCCGCAGCGGACGTCAGCACAGCCACCGTCGCTCTACGGCTTCATCCCCAGAACGTATTGTGCGGATCGCGTCCGCGCCCTCGCGCCCGGCGCGAAGCGCGGCGACGGCGATCCGCTGGACATTTGCGTGCTCAGCGAACGCGCCATCACCCGGAATGAAATCATCGTGCGCTGCCGCGTGATCGGCGGCCTGCAGATGATCGATGGCGGCGAGGCGGACGACAAGATCATCAGCGTGCTCGACAACGACTACGTCTGGGGCAAGGCGCGCGACGTCCATGACGTTCCGGCAGTGCTCATTGAACGTCTGCAGCACTACTTCCTCACCTACAAGCTGGTACCAGGACGAAGGGCCAAGGCGCACATCAACCGGATCTACGGTGTTACCCATGCCCGCAAGGTGGTGCGCGCCTCGATCGCCGATTACGCGGACGCGTTTCCCCGAGTCTGAGGTGACCGCGTCCTACCAGCTCTGGTTCGCGGTCCGCTACATACACATCGTCTCGGTCACGCTCCTGCTTGGCGGGTCGGCGCTGCTGTGCGCATGGAGCGTCTCGCTCAGGCAGGGGCACGGTGCGTCGGCCGTCGTGCAGGCGGCGTCCACGTTCGAGTGGATGTTCTGGTCGATCGCCGGCGTGCTGGTCCTGACCGGCGTCAGCAATCTGGGTCTGAAAGGCGATGGACTGATGCCGCCGAATACGAGCTGGGGAACGGCGCTGACGATCAAGCTCACGGTGGCGTTGATTCTCTTGGCCTTCTCGCTGACACGAAGCGAGGTCGTCATCCGCAGCCGCCAGGCGCCTCTCGCGGCGGCCGATCGAGTGGGGAGGGTGCTCGGCTGGTTGTACGGTCTCACCGTCGTCGGGCTGCTGACCGCACTCTGGATCGGGCTGGGTCTTGCGCATGGCCGATACTGACAGCGTCTTCGCGCTTCGGAACTATAACGCTCGCGACGTTTCGCGTCACGACTTTCGTGGTTGCCGTCGTCGTCTACCTGCACCTCACCGCGCCACCTGGAAAACGACCTCAGCCGATTGGATACTGAGAGCTGGGGCAGCGGCGTTCTTTCTGGCTCTCTGGGCGCTGACTTGGTACATCACCCGCATCAGCCTTCGGCGAATGACTGAACCGATAGAGAACGCGTCGCCGATGGACATTGTCTGCACCGCGGCGGTTGCGGGCTGCTGGAACGGCGTGGGCTTCTACGCTGCGCGTGATCGTCGTCACCATCGTGTCATGGCTCGCCAAGGATATCGTCGGCCTGTCGGGGCGTGGGCGTCCTGTTCTTCGCGCTGGTGGTGTTCGGTGGCCCCATAGCTTTTACCGTCGGCGCCGTTGTCGGCGCGTTGTCTGGACTGTTCGAGACGTTGTTCCTCCGTGTCGGTTCGACGCTGTTCGATCGAATCGTCAGCCCGTCTCAAGACGATGCCGCGTTGAGCAAGGCGTCAACCTCGGCGTAGCCTGAGGGAAAGGGCACGCTCGCTGGCGACGCTCCGGCGTCGAGCAGGGCCCGCACGGATTCAGGCGATCGCCTCTCCGTCCAGAACGAGTCAACGCAGGCGCGGACGGCCAGGGCCAACGGTGTCCGGCCCTTGATATCAGCCTGGTCCACAGGCGAGCCCCGCTCGAGCAGCAGGCGCAGGACCGCGTGCTGGGCGCGCCACGCTGCGACGTGGATCGCCAGGCTGCCCGGTGCGATGTCGAAATAGCCTTCGCCTTCCTCGTATGGCGCGCTCACGATGACTCCGAGGTCGAGCAGCTGGCGCACGCCCTCGACGTTGCCGACGCCGGAGAACGTCGCGAGATACCGCCCACCGCTTGCCCGCAAGGCGGCCAGTGTCTCGGGCTCTCGAGCGCTGATCAGCCGCATCGCCGCGTCATCCTGTTGCGCACAAGCGGCGAGCAGGCGATCGACGCCTTCCAGCGTTTGCGAAAACCCCGCGCTTTCGAAGGCCGCGAGAACGTCGCCTCGTCCTCTTCGGGCCGCGATGGCGAACGCCGATGCGCCGGCGGACACCGCTGAGGATCGGTCCGGCCTTGTCGCAGTCAACCTCGGGTCCGCCCCGTGCGCGAGCAGGAGTTCGATGATCGATAGACGGTTGTCGCTGAGGACAGCATTGTGCAGAGCGGTCTTGCCCCAGTGGGAGCCGAGGTTAGGATCGACATCTTTCTCCAGCAGCCACTTGATGCCGTCGTAGTCGTGCCAGTCGGTCTTGCGCAGGAGCATCGTCGACAGGCTCGCCGCGGTGAGCTTGCCGCTCTCGACGAGCACGCGCAGGGTGGCGTTGTCGTAGGTTTCCGGCACGTGATACGGGGTCTCGCCATCGTTCGGATCGGCGCCCCGGTCGAGCAGCAACTGCGTGAGGCCCGGATGCTGCGCAATGCCGGCGGCGCCATAAATCACCGACTCCCATTCGGCCGTGGGCTGGTGATGCGGTTCGAACCAACCGCTGTTCGCGCTGGCGCCGGCGTCGAGCAGAATCGTCGCCGTCCTGATGAATCCGTCGGAGCGCGCCTTGTCGAGCCGCAGATAGCGTGAAAAGCACAGATGGGTCAGCGGATCCCAGCCGCGGGGTCCACCGGCGACTGTCGCCGCCACCCTGTCGGCCAGGACGATGCGCCGGACCGCCTGATCGTCGCCGAGGATGGACGAGGCGTAGACGTCACGCGCCAGTGCGTCGGGGTTTGCGTGACGGATCAGTTCGGCATCATCGAGCGTGCCCGAGCGGTGGGAGCCGTCGAGGGGCACGCAAGCGGCATCGATGAAGGCCGCGATCGGGTCCACGGTGTCTGCCACAGGATCTCTTCCCTTGGTGCAATCTAACAGTTAATCGGACCGACAGTCCCGACCGGCGCTGCCTGCCCACGCCTCCCGTATTTCGTGGCACAATCCGGCCATGAAAAAAATGCTCCAGGTCGTCGGTCTGGCCGTCGCGTGCGCTTCGTGCGCCTCGCAGGCAGCCGAGGACCACGATGCAGCCGCCTGGAAGAGGCAGGCCGAGGCCGTCAACATCGTTCGCGACGATTGGGGAATCGCGCACGTGTCCGGCAAGACCGACGCCGACGCTGTGTTCGGCGCGATCTACGCGCAAGCCGAGGACGATTTCAACCGGGTCGAGACCAACTTCATCAACTCGCAAGGCCGCCTCGCGGAGGCAGAGGGCGAGGCGGAGATTTATCGCGACCTGCGAATGAAGCTGTTCATCGATCCCGCCGACATGAAGGCCCAGTACGACAAGGCGCCGGCCTGGCTGAAGTCGCTGATGAACGCGTGGGCCGACGGCTTGAACTTCTACCTGTCCACGCACCCCAATGTGACGCCGAGGGTCATCAAGCACTTCGAGCCGTGGATGGCGCTGACCTTCAGCGAAGGCAGCATCGGCGGCGATATCGAAAGGGTGAACCTGAACCAGCTCGAGGCGTTTTACGGGAAGACGCCGGAGAAGATGGTCAGCCTCGACGAGCGCGAGCGCTTCGTGGAGCCGACCGGATCGAACGGCGCGGCGATCGCGCCTGCCAACACCGCCGGTCACCACGCCCTTCTGCTGATCAATCCACACACGTCGTTCTTCTTCCGCTCAGAGCTGCAGATGACGAGCGAGGAAGGCTTGAACGCGTACGGCGCTTCGACCTGGGGTCAGTTTTTCATTTACCAGGGCTTCAACGAGAAGACCGGCTGGATGCACACCTCGAGCGGTGTCGACAACATCGACGAGTATCTCGAGACGGTGACGAAAAAAGGCGACGGCTACACCTACCGCTACGGCAACGAGGAGCGGCCGGTGATCGTGAAGAAGATCGTGGTGCCGTACAAGACCAGTGGCGGAATGGCGCAGAAGGAATTCACGGTCTTCCGGACCCATCACGGGCCGATCGTTCGCGAGTCCGACGGCAAGTGGGTGAGCATCAGGTTGATGGAAGAGCCGCTCAAGGCGCTCCAGCAGTCCTACCTGCGGACCAAGGCGAAGGACTACAAGTCGTACATCGAGTCGATGGAGCTCCATACGAACTCGTCGAACAACACGATTTTCGCCGACGCGGCCGGCGACATCGCCTACTTCCACTCGAACTTCATCCCCAATCGCGACCCGAAGTTCGACTGGACCAAACCCGTGGACGGCAGCACGCCGGCGACCGAGTGGAACGGAGTGATGTCGGTCGAGCAGACGCCGAACCTGCTGAATCCGGCGAGCGGCTGGCTGTACAACTCCAACAACTGGCCGTGGTCGGCCGCTGGAGCGAGCAGTCTGAAGCGTGCCGACTATCCGGTGTACGTGGACCGCGGCACGGAGGAGAGTCCGCGTGGCTTCCATGCGCTCCGGGTGTTCGACCACAAGAAGGATTTCACGCTCGACACCCTGATTGCCGCGGCCTACGACAGCTATCTGCCGCAGTTCGCGATCATGATGCCGCCGCTGTTGAAGGCCTACGATCAGCTGCCTTCGTCGAGCCCGCTGAAAGCGAAGCTTGCCGAACAAGTCTCGGTGCTGCGTTCGTGGGACTACCGCTGGTCGGTGTCGTCGGTGCCGACCGCGCTGGCCATCTATTGGGGAGAAGAGGCGGCGCGGCACGTCGGAGACGAGGCGAGAAAGGCCGGCACGTCCGCTGACAACTACGTGGCCGCGCACGGCACGCCCGAGTTGATGCTGCAGGCGCTGGCGGCGGCCTCCGACCGGTTGACCGCCGACTTCGGGACCTGGAAGACCGCATGGGGCGACATCAACCGGTATCAACGCATCAATGCCGACATCGTGCAGCCGTTCAACGACGCGTCGCCGAGTATCCCGGTCGGGTTCACATCGTCGCGCTGGGGTTCGCTGGCGTCGTTCGGCGCTCGCACCTACAAGGGCACGAAGAAGATGTACGGCACGACCGGCAACAGCTTCGTCGCGGTTGTCGAGTTCGGCGACCAGGTTCGCGCCAAGGCGATCACCGCCGGCGGCGAGAGCGGCGATCCGAAGTCGCCGCATTTCGGCGACCAGGCGCAGCGCTACAGCACCGGCGGCCTTCGTGACGTCTACTTCTACCCGGCCCAGCTCACCGGCCACACCGAGCGGCGCTATCACCCGGGCGCGCCCTAGCGCCGTGGTGGGTTCCCGCGGATTGATCAAGCTCGCCGTCGGACTGGTGGCCCTCGGCGGTCTCGGTGTGCTGTTCGTGCGCTCCGCGCAGAGCACGCGCGCCGAGCCGTACTCGATCCCGGGCGCGCGTTTGAGCCATTGGACGCTGGCCGTGGACGAGGCGCCGGCCTCGTCGCGCACGCTCGTTTCGCTCCGGCCGCCGCCCGAGCTGATGCCGTCGCTGTTCAATCAGGTGTTCGCGCGATCGGGCGAGACGCTGAGCAGTCCGGTGCCGGCGGCGCTGTCTCTGGTGCTTCAGAGCGACATCGATCCGCCCGGCGCGATCAGTGCGGAGACCCTGCTGTCGCTGGCACGCGACGCCGGCTTCGAGACAGCGGCGATTCGTCCGCGCTGCATGGCGCACCGCCGCGTCAGCGAACCGGGGCTGACCCGTCAGGTGTACTTTCTGCGCCTCGAAGTCCCCGGCTTCGAAGAGTTCCGCCGCCAGTTGGCGCAGAAGCTGGCCAGTGCCGGCGCCAGGCCGTTGATTCCCGACGCGCTCACGCCGGTGATGATCGTCGGCGCCACTGACGCCAGCTTCAGCCGCTGGCTGCCGCTCAAACCAGAAGTGGACGATGACTGCATAGCGCCGGTTGCGGTGCCGTGATTGAGGCGAACCGAAGGCATGTCTGACACGCTCCTGATTGACCGCGACGCGCTGGTCTCGGCGATTACTACTTTTCTCTCGGGTCAGGACCGCCGGACGCTCGACGCGATCCGCGGCACGCTCGAACGTGCCATCGACGAGGCTGGTCCGGATTCGCTGGTGCAGCTGAGCGAGCGGATGACGCATACCGGCGCCGACTGGACCTATTACCCTTCAGATCCGTTGGCCCGTCGCATCCATCATCTGCTCGCGGATCGCATCCTCGACCCGGGTTCGGCGTTGCTCGGCGTCGAGCACCTCACCGCCATCCAAGGGAAGCCAGTGGTCGTGCTGGCCAACCACCTCTCCTATTCCGACGCCAACCTGCTCGAGGCCATCCTGCATCGCGCCGGAGGAGTCGCATTGTCGGATCGTCTCGTGGCGATTGCCGGACCGAAGGTGTACTCGAGCGTCAAGCGCCGTTTCTCGGCGCTCTGCTTCGGCACGATCAAGACGCCGCAGAGCAGCGCGTTGTCGTCAGAGACGGCCGTGATGAACCCGCGCGAGGTGGCGCGGGCCGCCCGCCGCGCCATCGACGTCGCGCACGACCGCCTGGCCCTCGGCGACGCGCTCCTGGTGTTTGCCGAAGGCACCCGCAGCCGGAGCACCGGCCTGCAGCCGATGCTGGCCGCCGTGTCCCGTTATCTCGATTTCCCGAACGTCTGGATTCTGCCGGTCGGCATTGCCGGCACCGAGGCGTTGTTCCCTATCGGCGACGACACCGTTCACGCCGTGCGCATCACGACACGCATCGGCAGGCCGTTTCAAGCTGGCGCGCTCCGCAGCAGGACCGCGGACGATCGCCGCATGATGATGGACGTCGCGGGCCTTTCAATCGCGGAACTGCTGCCACCGGAGTACCGTGGTGTCTACGCTGACGCCGCGCCGGATCTCGCCGACGCCCGCCGGGTGAAACAGACTCTCTTCGACTGATCTGGAATTGGCGATAGACTGCTGCCCATGAGCACCGCACTCGCGAGGTCGAACGAATGACCGCGGCACAAGCGCGTGGAACCTTCGACGTCAAAGTGATCCCGCAGGCGGCCGATCCCGGCGGGGACGCGGCGATCGCAAGGATGCTGCTCGACAAGCAGTACCACGGCGATCTGGCCGGACCGGCGAAAGGGCAGATGCTCGCGAACATGACCGCGATCGAGGGATCGGGCGTCTACGTGGCGATCGAGCGAGTCGACGGGACGCTGCACGGTCTGCGAGGCTCGTTCGTCCTTTACCACAACGGGCTGATGACGCGCGGCCAGCAGCACTTGTCGGTCACCGTCCTGCCCGACTCCGGCACCGGTGAACTGGTGGGCATTACCGGCAAACTGGACATCATCATCGCCGACGGCAAGCATTCGTACGTGCTCGACTACACGCTCGGCGCCTAGCATGCGGTAACGTAGATCCATGCTCAGAGCCGGAATCGTCGGTCTTCCCAACGTCGGCAAGTCCACGTTGTTCAACGCCATCACCCGCACCCGCAACGCCGAAGCCGCCAACTATCCGTTTTGCACCATCGATCCCAACGTCGGGATCGTGACCGTTCCGGATGCGCGCCTGGCGGAACTGAAGCGCATCGCCAAAACCAACGTCGTGATTCCCGCCGCGATTGAGTTCGTGGACATTGCCGGCCTGGTGAAGGGCGCCAGCCAGGGCGAGGGCCTCGGCAACAAGTTTCTCACGCATATTCGCGAAGTGGACGCGGTCGTCCAGGTGGTGCGCTGCTTCGAGGACGCGGACATCCATCACGTGTCGGGCACCATCGATCCGGTCCGCGACATCGAGGTGATCAACACCGAGCTGATCCTCGCCGACCTCGACGTCGTCCAGAAACGGCGCGAGCGCCTCGCCAAGGACATCAAGCGCGGCGACAAGGCCGCGGTCGCCGAAGAAACCGTGCTGGCGAAAATCGAGGCGGCGCTGGACGCCGGCCGGCCCGCGCTGACCGTTGACCTGACGGCCGAGGAACGCCAACTGTCGGCACCGTTCTTCCTGCTGTCGGACAAACCGACGATCTTCGCCTGCAACGTCGTCGAATCCGATCTGGCAACTGCCGACACCAACCCGTTCGTGATCAAGGTGCGCGACTACGTGCGCACGCACCTGGCGTGCGAGGCGGTCGTGATCAGCGCCCAGATCGAGAGCGACCTCGTCGATCTCGATCCCGAGGAGGCGGCGGCGTTCCTGAAGGATCTGGGCGTCGCGGAGAGCGGTATCGGCGCCTTGATTCGTGCGACTTACCACCTGCTCGGCCTGCGCACCTACTTCACCGCCGGTGAGAAAGAGGTGCGGGCGTGGACCATTCACGCAGGCGACACCGCGCCGAAGGCCGCGGGCGTGATCCATTCCGATTTCGAACGTGGGTTCATCAAGGCGGAAACGGTCGCCTACGACGATCTGGTGAGCTGCGGCTCGGTCGCCGCCGCGCGCGACAAGGGACTCTATCGGATGGAAGGCAAGGACTACGTCGTCGCGGACGGCGACGTGCTGTTGTTCAAGTTCAACGTGTGATGGAGTGTTGAAGTGGCCATGATGAAGCGTCGCGCCGCGATCGTCGGAACAGCCTGCGCGATGTTTGCCTGCGGCACAATCGCGTGGGCGCAGCAGAACCATATCGACACCATCGCGCCGATGGCGCCGGAGTTGGCGGCCTACGGCAACTACCAGATCGGCGTTCGCACCATCCAGGTCACCGATCGAAATCGCCCCGACGTCCTGAATACAAAGCCGGGCGGTCCGACCGCGACCTACGATCGCACGCTCACGCTAGAAGTCTGGTATCCGGCTGTGCTCGCGGCCGGCCAGAAGCCCGGCGGCGAGTATCACGACATTGCGCGCGACCCGGCCATCAAGGTGACGCTCTACGGCAAGGCGGTTCGCGATGCGGCGCCCGCGAAGACGGGTGGACCGTTCCCGCTCGTGATCATCTCGCACGGCTATCCCGGCAACCGGTATTTGATGAGTCATCTCGGCGAGAACCTCGCGAGCAAGGGCTTCGTCACGGTGTCGATCGACCACAAGGACAGCACCTACGACGACCTGAAGCCGTTTGCGAGCACGCTGTACAACCGCCCGTTCGATCAGTTGTTCGTCCTGAACGAGATTGCCCGCCTTGGCAAGGCCGGGTCCGGTCAGTTTCTGGCCGGCCTCGTGGACGACAGCCACACCGGGATTGTCGGTTACTCGATGGGCGGTTACGGCGTCGTCAACGTCGTCGGCGGCGGTTACACCGCGGCCAGCGCGGCGTCGCAAGCCGCTCCGCCGAACAAGATGCTCGCCGAGCGCGGCGACTCGAATCCGAATTACCGGAAGTCGATCGACCCGCGGATCAAGGCGGCCATCGCGATCGCGCCGTGGGGTATGGCGGGCGGGTTCTGGGACGCGGACACCCTCAAGGGTATTACCACGCCGATTCTGTTCGTGGCCGGTAGTGCCGACACCGTGGCCGGCTATGAAAAAGGCACCCGCGCGATTTATCAGGCGTCGGTCAACGCCGATCGCTATCTGCTGACGTTCAAGAACGCCAGCCACAATGCCGCTGCGCCGATGCCGGCGCCGGTCGAAACCTACGCTGACGCCGCTGTGTACGCCCACTATGCGGACGCCGTCTGGGACACGACGCGGATGAACAACATCCTCGCGCATTTCGCCACTGCTTACTTCGACCGGTATCTCAAGAACGATCACACAAAGGACGGCTACTTCGACGCGACCCCGACCGACGCGTTGAAGGGATTCACGCCGCGCACCTGGGTCGGGCTCACGCTCGAGCACGCGACGGCCGCCGTTGTGGCCCGATGAGACCGGCGAAACTGTGACCGTTCCGGAAGCGCGATCCATCTGCGCGGCGTCGGCGTGACGACACCGACCGGAGTGGTCGTCGAAACCGAACGGCTGACTCTCCGGCGTCTCTGCGAGGACGATGCCCCGTTTATCCTCGGCCTGTTGAACGAGCCCTCATTCCTCGAGTTCATCGGCGACAAAGGTGTTCGTACGCTGGACGCCGCCCGCGGCTACATTGCCGGTCAGGTACAAAGCTACGAGCGGCTCGGGTTCGGCCTCTATCTCACGGTCCGCCGGATCGACAACACCCCGATCGGTATCTGCGGCCTCGTCAAACGTGACGCACTGGCCGACGTCGATCTCGGCTTTGCGTTCAGGCCGCCGTTCTGGTCGCACGGATACGCCTTCGAGGCAGCCGAGGCTGTACTGCAGCACGCGACAGGCCCGCTCGGTCTCGCGCAGGTGGTCGCGATTGCCGACGCCGGCAACCTCAGCTCGATCCGGTTGATCGAAAAGCTCGGCTTTCGATCCAGTGGACCGGTGCGGCTGGTTCCGGACGGTCCGGAGCTCGCGTTGTTTTCGCTCCGGCCGTAGCCGGCCGGCTTACAATCGCCGCTGCATGCCTCGCCTGATTGCGTTTCTCCGCGCCATCAACGTCGGCGGTCACGTCGTGAAGATGGACGCCCTGCGAAAACAGTTCGAAGCGCTCGGCTTGACCGACGTCGAGACGTTCATCGCCAGCGGCAACGTGCTGTTCACCTCCCGCGCCGCGAACCTCGCCGCGCTCGAAAAGAAAATCGAAACGCGGCTGCAGAGCGCATTCGGCTACGAGGTGCGCACCTTCGTCAGGACCGAGGCCGAGGTGTGCGCGATCGCCGGCTACAAGCCGTTTTCGCCAGGCGCGATGGCCGGCGCCGGGGCTTTGTGTGTCGGTTTTCTGGCCGAGCCGCTCGATCGCGCGGCGGTCAAGACGTTGTTGACGATGAAGACCGAGATCGACGATTTCCACGTCAACGGCCGGGAGGTGTATTGGCTCTGCACCAAGCGGCAGCACGAATCGACCTTCAGCAACGTCCGCTTCGAGAAGCAGGTGAAGGCGAGCGTGACGTTTCGCGGTGTGAATACAGTCCTCCGGCTGGCGGCCAGATGCGGTCAGGGGTGAACGAGTGAAGCCGATGATTCGTGCGATCGTCTACGGCGGCCTGGTGGTCGGTGTGCTCGATCTGCTTGACGCGGTGGTCTTCTTCGGCGCACGCGGGGTGGCGCCGATCCGCATCTTCCAGAGCATCGCCGCCGGCGCGCACGGGCGCGCGGCGTTTCAGGGTGGGTGGCACGCCGCCGCGCTCGGCATCGCGTTCCATTTCATCATCGCGTTCCTGATCGTCGCGGCGTTCTGCCTGATCAGTCGCCTGTTTCCCGCGCTCGTCGAGCACCCGATTGCGTCCGGCATCGTCTACGGCATCGCCGTCTACTTCGTGATGAACTACGCCGTGATTCCGTTGTCGGCGACCAGCCGTGGCCCCTTTGTCTGGCCGGTCTTCGTCAACGGCATCCTGATCCATGCCTTTGGCGTCGGCGTCCCGAGCGCGTTGTTTGCGCGAATGGCCGTCCGCCGGTGAAGCGCTTCCGCCACGGACTCGTCGATCTGCTGCTGATCGTGCTCGGAATCGCCTCGGCGGCGATGGGCATCGAAGGGTTTCTGCTTCCGAGCCACTTCATCGACGGTGGCGTGACCGGGGTGTCGATGCTGCTGGCGACGATCACCGGCGCGCCGCTTGCGGTGTGGTTGCCGGTCGTCAACGTGCCGTTCGTGATCCTCGGCTACCGGCAGCTCGGACGCGCGTTCGCGATCCGCAGCGCGCTCGGCATCGGCGGACTCGCGGTGGTGCTGGCCACCGTGCACTTTCCCAACCCGACTCACGACCTGGTCTTGACGGCGGTGTTTGGTGGATTCTTTCTCGGCGCCGGCATCGGTCTGGCGGTTCGTGGTGGAGCGGTACTGGACGGCACCGAGATCGCGGCCCTGCTGATCAGCAAGCGGACCCAGGTGTTCAAGGTTGGTGAAGTCGTCCTGCTGTTCAACATCGCCCTTTTCATCCTGGCGATGACCGTGCTCGGCATCGAGCCGGCACTCTATTCGATCCTGACTTACTTCTCAGCGGCGAGGACGCTCGACTTCATCCTCTACGGCCTCGAGCAATACACCGCGATCACCATCGTCTCGGCGCACAGCGACGCGATCCGGGCGCGCATCACCGGCGAACTCGAGCGCGGCGTGACCGTCTACAAGGGGCGCGGCGGCATGACCGGCGCTGATCAGGACATCATCTACTGCGTCGTCACCCGCTTGGAGATCGGCAAGGTGAAGGCGATCGTGCGTGCTGTCGATCCGGATGCGTTCGTCGTGTCGCACCTGCTGGTGGATGCCGACGGCGGTGTTCTGAAGCGCCCTGCGCATCACTGAGGCGCGTTCACTTTCGATTCGATGCGGCGGTCCGGGACGAACCACATCAGCGCCACGCTGACAATCAGGGCGTCGCTGATATAACGGTGCACGAAGGCGAGCGGAATCGCCGCGACATAAATCGCGATCGACACATTCCCCTTTGTGTCCGGGCCGATGAACGCGCGCAGCTTCGAGTGCAATCCTTGCGACGCGATGATCGTTCGCGACAGAATCGTGAACGCGATACCGGCGCACAGCAGCACCCCGGCGTACACCGCGGTGGGCAACGCGTCGAAGTGATTCTCACCCATCCAGCCGGTGGCAAACGGCACCAGCGACAGCCAGAACAGCAGGTGCAGATTGGCCCACATGATGCCGCCAGTGACGTGATCGGTCTGATGGAGCATGTGGTGGTGATTGTTCCAGTAGATGCCGAGGAACACGAAGCTGAGCGCGTAGGTGAGGATCGACGGCAGCAGCGGACGCAGCGCCTCCAGGTCCGTGCCATGAGGGACTTTCAGCTCGAGCACCATGATGGTGATGAGAATCGAGAACACGCCGTCGCTGAAGGCTTCGAGGCGCCCGGTAGACATGGACACACTATAATCGGGCGTCGCCCTCACACTTGGAGCTGCCATGAAGACGGACCGGTTGCTCGTGCTTGTGGTCGTTGCCGCTCTGGCCACTGTCGGCGTCGCCCGTGCGCCGCAAAAATCTTCGAAGAAAATCCAGATCCGCGCGTTGTCCACCCGGCCGGATCGGGTGACCGGTGGTGACGTGCTCGTCGGCGTCCGGCCTCCTGCGACCGGCGCTCTGGTCGTGGCCTTGAACAATCGCGATGTGTCGGGAGCGTTCCAGACCGTCGCCGGTTCCGATGAGATGGTCGGCCTGGTCACCGGCCTGACGGTCGGTCGAAACCTGCTGACCGTCCGTGGCAAGACCTGGGGCGTCGCTGACGAATCGCTGGCCCTGACGAATTATCCACTGACCGGTCCGGTCATCTCTGGTCCACCGCAGCAGCCGTTCGTCTGTCAGACCGACACGTTCAAGCTGCCGGACGGATCGACGCTGGGGCCCGCGCTCGACGCCAACTGCAGCACCGCGACCAGGATTCAGTACGTCTACCTTCCGATCGGCGCGAAGGAGTTCAAGCTGTTGCCGCCAACCGGTACGATTCCACTGGACGTGGCGACGGCGACCACCACCACCGGTAAAACGGTTCCGTTTGTCGTTCGGGTCGAGACCGGAACGATGAACCGTGGCATCTACCAGACCGTCGTGCTCCACGATCCGATCCACGACGCGCCGCCGAGCCCGTTCTCGCCACCCCCGTCGTGGAATCGGCGGCTGATTGCCGTCCACGGCGTCGGCTGTCCGAGCGGGTGGTACCGCCAGGGCGGCGTGATGGGCGTGAATCCGCTGGCCGGTGCGAGCGTGACTCGCCTCGGCGAAGGTTATGCGCTGTTCACCAACACGCTCAATCACCCGACCAACAGCTGCAACGCGTTTCTCGCCGGCGAGACGACCATGATGGGGAAGGAGCACGTCATCGAGACGTTCGGCGTGCCGGATTTCACGGTCAGCATGGGCAGCTCCGGGGGGGCCTACACCAGCCTGCAGATCGCCGACGAATTCCCCGGTCTCTTCGACGGCATCATCGTCAACGCAACCTTCCCGGACGCGCTGTCGATCGCGCTTTCCGGCAGCGATGCGCACCTGCTCACGCATTACTTCGCAGCGACCGATCCGTCGGGATTCACGGAGGCGCAGAAGGTCGCGGTGTCGGGGTTCTCCGGCATGAAGGCGTTTCTCGACGCGGCCAACCAGAGCCAGCGCACCGATCCGGTCGCCAGCCGGACCGACGTCGATGGCTATAAGCCGGCGGTGTGGAACGAGGCCATGCCCGAGAATCTTCGCTACGACGCGAAGACCAATCCGCATGGCGCACGTCCGACGGTCTACGACGCGGCGAAGAATATCTACGGTGTCGATCCCAAGACTGGATTCGCGCTGCGGGTCTTCGACAACGTCGGCGTTCAGTACGGCCTCGGCGCGCTGCGCGCCGGCACCATCACGCCGGCACAGTTCCTCGCGTTGAACGAAAAGGTCGGCGGTCTGGATCAGGATTCGAACTACACGCCGGCGCGCTCGATTGCCAATCCGGAGGCCCTGCGCCGCGCCTATCAGGGCGGCGTCACCCTCAGCGGTAGCGGCGGCCTCGGATCCATCCCGGTGTTCGACGATGGCGCCTACAACGACGCGGGCGGCTATCACTATCAGTGGTTTCATTTTGCGATTCGTGAGCGGATCGCGAAACAGAACGGCAACGCCGACAACCACGTGATGTGGCGAGGGCCGGTTCAGGCCGAAGAGGCGTGGCCGGTGTTCATCTCCTGGGTGGCGCGCGCGACAGCGGACAATGCACCGGGTTCGCAGCGCGAGAAGACGATCAGAAACAAGCCGGACAAGGCTGTGGACGGCTGCTGGAGCACCGCGGCCGGGCTGACGTTCTTCAGCGAGCCCCAGCGGTTCAGCAGCAAGCCCGATTCGAAGTGCAACGAAGCATATCCGTCGGCAGCGTTCACGCGATACGTCGCCGGCGGCCCGATCGACGCCAACGTCTTGAAATGCCAGCTGAAGCCGATCGACGGCGGCGACTACGCCTCGTTCACCCCCGCGGAACTGCAGCGGCTGCAGGCGATCTTCCCGGGCGGCGTGTGCGACTTCTCCAAGCCCGGCGTCAACCAGACCCGGGTCGTGCCGTGGGCGTCGTTCGGGCCTGCGCCCGAGAATCTCGTGTTCGATTTGGCGGCTCACAAGACGTCGAACTGAACCGCAGAGTCTGCTCAAGATCGATTGTCACGGCCGGCTGAGTCGCCCCCGCTAACGCCTCGGGTCTCCCTGAGAAGCTCGTGCATTTCCGCGCAAAGGTGTAAATGTCGCGTCTATGTGCTAATATGTCTTAAAGAGTCAGTTGAAGTCATTCATTCAGGGAGACAGTGATGGAGACATGCTATCGATGCGGCGGTGACGTGTTTGCGCCCGGCTCGCTGTTGTCGGCGGTCCGGACATCCTTTCGTCCCCAGGATTCCAAGTTCCTGACGCTGGAAACCGGCGACGTCATGACCAAGGCGCGGATGTGCCGCGGCTGTGGATTGATTGAGATCGTCGGCGACGTCAACAAGTTGAAGCGTCTGACCAGCAAGCCCGACTCGAACACCGAGCGCTTCGCGCCGCAGAGCGTGAGCGACATCGTCGTCCACGAACTGGATCTCGATGCGGAGCTCGACGAAGACTGCCTGCCGAAGGCCGTCAACGAATAACCGCCGGCGCAGTCTCTGCCTTTACAGGCGTGTCGGGCTTGCTCCACGTCCGTGAGCAGCCTGACCCGTGTACGCTGATCCCCTCGCGCCCTCGGCACGTTCGATTGAACGGAAAAATAAGACTACGTCTGGAACCCCGGCTGCGGGTCAGCGCATGCTGACGACGAGCACGTACGGCAGCTGCGGCTCGCCGGCCGGGGCGAGTCGCACGACGTCGATGCGGTAGTCGCCTTCGTCGGGCACCCGGCCGGTCCAGACGCGGACGCCGTCGCGGGCCTTCGCGTCCACGGGCGCCTGCGTCTTGAGGTCGACGATGCGGGTCACGATGTCGCGGGCGTTGACGCGATTGATTCTCACGTCGATCAACTGGTTTTTGACGGCGGAGACGATGTAGGAATCGCGCCCGCCGGGAGACAGTGTTCCGGACACCTGCGTCTGTCCGATCGTGAGCGCCAGGCGCTTCGGCGCGCGCTCGGGTTTGGTGTGCGCCGCCGCGACGGTTGGCGCCGCCGGCGTCAGCGGCGCGGTGATTCTGGTGATCTTCAGTGACCCGCCTGAACGCTGAAGCCACAGCAGGTCGCCCTCAACCGTCGCCACCGTATCGGAGATGTTGATCCGGTACGCGGGAGCGGGCCGCCCCGCAACAGCGACGGCCGCCTGCGCGATGACCGCCTTCAGTGACGGCGAGAACACGACGTCGTAGTTGCGAATCAGCTCGGCGGCGTTCGGCATGGGAATCCGCATCCCGCCCGCCAGGACGTTGATCGGATATTCGATCATGGCAGCCACCGCGGTCCGGTCGTCGCGGTTGATGGCGCTGCGAAGCTCGCCGAGCGCCGTCATGACCTGACGCTCGTCAATCGGCTGCGCGGCCGCAGCAGACGCTGTCAGCACGGCAATGGCCACGGCCACGACGCGAGTTGACTTCGACCACATTTTCTGGTGTCCTAGTTATCCCATGTTTCCGGCCGCCGCTCGCACCGCTCGTCCGCGATCCGCTGCGCCGGCCGCCGCCGTCGTCACGTCCAACCTCGTCCTGCTGCTGATCCTGCTCCTTATCAGCGTCGGCATTGCTCTGCCGACAGCCACCGGGTGATGTAGCCGCACGAGATCGACCACGCGTTCAGCCACAGGCCATCACCCTCACCGGTGATGGCCTTTTTTATTTTCTGCGAGGACCACGTGAGTACCAAGAGAGACGACGATCCGGGCCCGACCGATCCGACGCCCCACCCCGACGAAGCGCCGGCTCCGGACGAGCCCGGCTACGGGCACGGCGTGTGAGTCGGCGTGCTAGCATTCGCGCGGACCCATGACGCATTCGCTGCTGATCCTCACGAGGAGGACGGACGAATATCGCCGGCTCATCGAGGCGGCGCGGCTGCCGGACCTGACCTTGTCGGCCACCGACGACCCGGTGCTGGCGCGGGAACAGGCGGCCGCGTACGACGTCGCATTCGGCGAGCCGTCGCTGCTGCGCCAGGTCATCCCGCAGATGACGGCGCTGCGCTGGGCACAGTCCACCTGGGCCGGGGTCGAACCGCTGCTCGATCCGTCGCTGCGGCGCGACTACGTCCTCACCAACGCCCGCGGGGTGTTCGGCCGATTGATGTCCGAGTACGTGTTCGCGTACCTGCTCGCTCACGAGCGGCGCGTGCTCGAGAAGTACGCCTCTCAGCAGGAGCGTCGATGGGACACGACACGGCCGGGGACATTACTCGACAAACGGATCGGGCTGCTCGGCGTCGGGTCGATCGGTGCGGTGCTGGCGCGAACCGCGAAGCATTTCGGGATGGTCGTTCACGGCTACACGCGCGCCAGCGAGGGTTGTCCTGATGTCGACGCCTACTTCCATGGCGCCGAGCTGGGCGCCTTCGCGTCCGGACTGGATTACCTGGTGTCGGTGATGCCGGCCACCGCGGCGACCCGTCTGCTCGTGGACGACACGCTGCTGCGCGCGCTGCCGCCCCACGCCGTATTCGTCAATCCGGGACGCGGCGGCGTTGTGGACGAGGACGCGTTGATGTCGGCGCTGCGTGCCGGCAGGCTGGCCGGTGCCGTCCTCGACGTCTTCCAGTCCGAGCCGCTGCCGCCCGATCACCCGCTCTGGGTGACGCCGAACGTGTTGATCACCTCGCACACCGCTGCGCTCAACGTGCCGGCCGACATCGTGCAGGTGTTCGTGGACAACTATCGCCGCTGGGTCGTGGGCGAGCCGTTGCAACACCGCGTCGACTTTGAGAGAGGCTACTGAGATCTAAGGATTTGAGGATTTGGGGATTTGAGGAGTTCAATTAAGGAGCTGAGGACATGACGACCAGAAAGATGCTGAGCAAGTCGTGGCTGACCATCGGCGTGTCGGTGGCTCTCTTCGTCGCGGGGTTCTCAGTGGGTAGTGTCTGGCAGGCGGGTGCCGTCGCGCACGCGCAGAACAGCACACGCATCTTCGAGCTGCGAACCTACACGGCGCCCGAGGGAAAGCTCGAGGCGCTCAAGGCGCGCTTTCGCGATCACACGATTCGAATCTTCAACAACCACAACATGACCAGCATCGGCTATTGGACGCCTGCCGACGCCCCGAATTCGCAGAACACGCTGATCTACGTGCTGGCGCATCCGAGCCGCGAGGACGCGAAGAAGAACTGGGCCGCGTTTCAGGCCGATCCGGAGTGGAAAAAAGTCGCAGCTGACTCTCAGGTCGATGGTCCGATCGTCACCAAGGTCGAATCGGTGTTCATGAACCCGACCGACTTCTCGCCGTTCAAGTAGCGCGGCAGGTAAACCTTCGCTGCGGGTCGCACGTCTAAGCGGGCGATGACGCTCGCCCTGAACGACCTCCGTTTCGCCGTCCGCGGGCTCCTCAGGAGCCCGCTCTTCGCCATCGTCGCGATTCTGTCGCTGGCGCTCGGGATCGGCGCGAATACCGCAATTTTCACGCTCATCGACCAGATTCTGCTGCGCCGGCTTCCCATCGCCAGGCCGGACGAGCTGGTGATGCTCTACCAGCAGGGCGCGCACAACGGCAGCAACATGGGGCCGCGGATGCACTCGTATCCGATCTACCAGCAGTATCAGAAAAGCGCGGAGCCGCTGGCGGAAGTGTTGTGCCGCCGGCTGATCGAGACGTCCGTCAGCATCGACAATCAGACCGAGCGTCTCGACGCCGAGATGGTCTCCGGCAATTTCTTCTCGATGCTCGGGGTGCACGCCGCGGTCGGCCGCGTCTTCAACTCGCAGGAGGACGATCAGATCTATCAGGGGCATCCGGTCGTCGTCTTGAGCCACGACTACTGGACCCGGCGCTTCGCACGCGACCGCGGCGTCGTCGGCAAAAAGATCCTGGTCAACAACTATCCGATGACGATCATCGGCGTCTCGGCCGCGGGTTTCGCCGGGATCGATCCGGCGCGGTCGCCGCAGATCCGCGTTCCCATCCAGATGAAGCCGCAGGTGGCACCCGAGTGGGAGTGGGTGCACATGGACGACCCGCGCACGCGCTGGGTCCAGGTCTTCGCGCGGCTGAAGCCCGGTTGGACGGTGAAGTCGGCCGAGGCGCCGCTCCAGACGCTGTTCATGCAGATCCGCGCCAACGAGATGACGCTGCCCGGCGCCAAGGACTGGTCGAAGTACGCCCGCGAGCAGTTCATGAAAGGGCGCCTGCGAGTCGAGAGCGCGTCGTTGGGCTACTCGCAGCTGCGCAACAGCTTCTCGACCGCCTTGCTCGTGCTGATGTGTATGGTCGGTCTCGTCCTGCTGATCGCCTGCGCCAACGTCGCCAACCTGCTGATCGCCCGCGGCTTCATGCGGCAGAAAGAGATTGCCGTGCGGCTGTCGCTCGGCGCCTCGCGCGGCCAGCTGGTGCGGCAGATGCTGGTCGAGAGCCTCGTGCTGTCGTTCGTCGGCGGCGCGCTCGGTGTCGCGCTGGCGGTGGCGTTGACGCAGATGCTGCTCGCGTTCGTGCCGACCGACGGCCAGCCGATCCTGATCCACGCGATGCCCGACGCGCGGATCCTGCTGTTCACGCTGCTGCTGACGTTCGCCACCGGCATCATCTTCGGACTACTGCCGGCGCTGCGCGCCAGCCGTCCCGATCCATGGACGACGCTGAAGGACACGCTCGGGTCGATCGCGGGCTCGGGCGGATCGCTGTTCCTCCGCAAGGGGCTCGTCGCGGCGCAGGTGGCGCTCAGCTTCCTGCTGCTGTTCGGCGCCGGGCTATTCGTCCGCAGCCTGGCGAATCTCAAGACCGCGGACACCGGGGTCGCGCTCGACAACCTGATCACGTTCCAGGTGTCGCCGGCGCTCAGCGGCTACGACACGCCGCGCGCGATGGCGTTTTTCGATCAGCTGCTGGACAACGTGCGCGCCATGCCGGGCGTCAAGATGGCGGGGATTGCGGTCGTGCCGATTCTCTCCGGCGACGAGTGGGACAACAGCATGGGCGTCGAGGGACATCAGGCAAAGGACGGCGAGGACATGCAGGCGTTCATGAACGCCCTCTCGCCAGGCTACTTCGGCGTGATGGGCATTGCGATTCTCGAGGGACGCGACTTCAATCGTACCGACGTGAAGAAAGACTCGAAGGTCGCGATCGTCAACCGCCACTTCGCCGATCATTTCTTTCCAGGGCAGAGCGCGGTCGGCCGGCACATCAGCCAGGGCACCGGGCCGAAGAGCACGCTGGACATCGAGATCATCGGCGTTGTCGCCAACGCGCTCTACGAAGGACCGCGCGAAGGGATCCGCCGGCAGGTCTACATCCCGAACTGGGGCAGTGGCGGCGTCACCTACTACGTGCGGACGACGGCCGCATCCTCCGCGGCGTTCGGCGCGATTCGCGGTGAGGTGCGAAAGCTCGACGCGTCGCTGCCGGTTTATTCGATGAAAACTCTCGAAGGTCAGCTCGACGAGACGCTGATGAGCGATCGGCTGATCGCGCTGCTCGCCGCCGGATTCGGCGCGCTCGCGACTGTGCTCGCCTCGATCGGCCTCTACGGCGTGATGGCGTTCGTCGTCGCGCGGCGGCGCAAGGAGCTCGGCATCCGCCTCGCGCTCGGCGCCGAGCCGAGCGGCGTCGTCTGGCTGGTGATGAAGGAAGTGCTGCTGCTGTTGGGCGTCGGCCTCGCCATCGGTATCCCGTCGGCGCTCGCGCTCGGGAGCTTCGTATCGTCGCAGCTCTATGGCATCCAGAGCCGAGATCCGTGGACAGCGATCGCGACGGTGATCCTCATCACCGCGGTGTCTGCGACCGCAGGCCTGATCCCGGCGCACCGCGCCAGCCGCATCAATCCGATCCTCGCGCTGCGATACGAATAAACCTGGCGTAGTCGTGATGTCGCCCCGAAATATGTCAATATCCCTCCGATTCCTCAGGAGGGGCGATGACCTTCGGCCGGCTGTCGATTCTGCTCGTATTCCCCGCGTCGATCGCGCTGCTCGCGCAGACTGCCGGGCCTGATTGGAAGGCGCTCGAAGCGGAAACGATGCAGCACTATCAGGCGGTGCTGCGACTCGATACCCGTAACCCTCCCGGCAACGAGCGAATCGTGGCCGAGTACGTCAAAGGCGTGCTCGACAAGGAAGGCATTCCCTCCGTCATCGTCGGTTCGGATCCGAACCGGCCGAACCTCATCGCGCGGCTCAAAGGCAGCGGCAGGAAGCGACCGGTGTTGATCATGGGTCACAGCGATACCGTGACCACCGACGACAAGAAATGGACGCATCCGCCGCTGAGTGCCACGCGCGACGGCGGTTACGTTTACGGCCGCGGCACCATCGACGACAAGGACAACCTCACGGCGTCGCTGATGACGATGATTCTGCTGAAGCGGTTGAAGGTGCCGCTCGATCGGGACGTCATTTTCGTTTCCGAGTCGGGCGAAGAGGGAAGCAACGGCATCGGCATCGCGTACCTGGTGAAGGAACATTTCCCGGAAATCGACGCCGAATATTGCCTGGCGGAAGGCGGCGGCGTCACCCGCATCAACGGCCAGGTCAAGTACGCCACGGTGCAGACCCTGGAGAAGATTCCGCGCGGCATCGAACTCACCTCGCACGGCATTTCGGGCCACGGATCCATTCCTCTGAAGTCGAACGCGGTGGTGCACCTGGCTGCGGCAGTGGCGCGGATCGGCGAGTGGCAGCCGGAAGTCCGCTTCAACGAAACGACCGGGACCTATTTCCGGAAGCTCGCGGCGATCTCGCCGCCGGACGAGGCGAAGTACTACCGCGACGTGCTCTCGACCGATCCCAAATTGCGCAAGGCGGCGGACGACTGGCTGCTCGAGAACGAACCGCGCCACGACTCGATGCTGCGGACGTCGGTGTCGCCCAATATCTTCCAGGGCGGATACCGTTCGAACGTGATTCCGTCGGAGGCCAAGGCCACGCTCGATGTACGTGCGCTGCCGGACGAAGACCCGGTCAAGTTTCTCGCGCTGGTCAAGCAGGTGATCGCCGACCCGGCCGTTGACGTCCGCTACACCGGCGAATCCATTCGACCGGCCGGCCCTGACGCCAGACTCGATTCCGAGGCGTACAAGGCGCTCGAAGCGGCCGGCACGCGCGTCTACAACGCGCCGACCCTGCCGATGATGGGCACGGGCGCGACGGATATGGCACAACTGCGGGCAAAGGGCGTGCAATGCTTCGGCATCGGCCCCGCGACCGACTTCGAGGATCCACCCAAGGGCTTCGGCGCCCATAGCGATCAGGAACGCCTGCTCGAGAGCGAGCTGCATCGCTTCGTGCGCTTCAACTGGGACGTGGTGACGAGTCTCGCGGTGGCAAAGTGATGAAGAGGTTCGAAAGGTTCGAAGGGTTCGAGAGGTTCGAAGGGTTCGAAAGGTTCGAAGGGTTCGACAGGTTCGTCAGGTTCGGAGGGTTCGTTCTGGCGTTCCTGGTCGTCCTGGCTGGAGCTGGAGCTCACGCGCAGAACAACGGGCAGCCCTTCGACGCGGCTCAGGGCGGGCCCTTCGACGCGGCTCAGGGCAGGCCCTTCGACCAGACTCAGGGCGGGCCTGACTGGAAGGCGCTCGAGCCCGAGATCATGCAGCAGTTTCAGTCGGTGCTGCGATTCGATACCCGCAATCCTCCTGGCAATGAACATATCGTCGCCGAATACCTGAAAGGTGTGTTCGATAAGGCCGGCATTCCCGCGCAGATCTTCGCGCTCGATGCCAATCGCTCGAACGTGGTGGCGCGGCTGAAAGGAAACGGCAGGAAGAAGCCGATCTTGATCATGGGACACAGCGATGTCGTCACCGTGGACGAGAAGAAATGGAACTTCCCGCCGTTCAGTGCGACCAGGGACGGCGGCTGGGTTTACGCTCGCGGCACGGTGGACGACAAGGACAATCTCACCGGCGGGCTGATGACGATGCTGCTGCTGAAGCGGTTCAACGTGCCGCTCGACCGCGACGTGATCTTTCTGTCGGAAGCTGGCGAGGAAGGCGCGTCGAATTTCGGCATGGGGTTCATGGTTGCGCAGCACTATCCCGAAATCGACTCCGAGTACTGTCTGGCCGAGGGCGGCGGCGCCATCCGCATCGGCGGCGTCGCGAAGTACACCACTGTCGAGACGCTCGAGAAGATTCCGCGCGGAATCGAACTGACCGCCCACGGGATCTCGGGACACGGATCGATTCCGCTCAAGTCCAACGCGGTCGTGCACCTCGCCGCAGCGGTGGCCCGGGTCGGGGAGTGGCGGCCGGAAATCCGGTTCAACGAGACGACCGGGACCTACTTCAGGGGCCTGGCGCAGATTGCTTCGCCTGAGAGCGCGAAGTACTACCGCGACGTGCTGTCCACCGATCCCAGGCTGCGTGCGGCGGCGGACCAGTGGTTGTTCGAGAACGAGCCGCTCCACTCGTCGATGCTGCGTACCTCGGTTTCGCCGAACATCTTCATCGGCGGCTACCGTTCGAACGTGATCCCGTCCGAGGCGAAGGCGACGCTCGACGTCCGTGCCCTGCCCGACGAGGATCCGGTGAAGTTTCTCGAGCAGGTGAAGCAGATCGTCAACGATCCGGCGGTGGACGTGCGCTTCACGGCGCAAAACATCAGGCCGGCGTCCGCCTTTGACGCCCGGCTGGACTCCGAGCCCTACAAGGTGCTCGAGGCCGCCGCCACCAGGATCTACAACACCGTCACCTTGCCGACGATGAGTACCGGCGCGACTGACATGGCGCCGCTGCGGGCGCGGGGCGTGCAGTGCTTCGGCATCGGTGCGGCGATCGACATGGAAGACGGTCCCAAGGGGTTCGGCATGCACAGCGATCAGGAGCGGTTGCTCGAGAGCGAGCTGTATCGGTTCGTTCGCTACAACTACGAGGTCGTGGTCGATCTGGCGCGGGCAAAATGAAGCAGGCAATCATCGCGTTCTGTGTCGTCGGCGGCCTTGCCGCCATGCCTTCCGCGCAGCAGGCGACCTTCAGCGGGAGCAATCGCACGGTGGCGGTGTATGCGACGGTCACCGACGCGGACGGCCGGCTGGTGCCGGATCTGACGCGCGATCAATTCCAGGTCGACGACAACGGTAAGCGCCAGGAGCTGACGCTCTTCGCCAACGACATCCAGCCGATCACGGTCGTGATCCTGCTCGATCGGAGCACCAGCATGCGCGCGAACTTCGAGCTGGTGGAACAGGCTGCCGAGCAGTTCGTCCAGGTGATGCTGCCCGCCGACAAGGCGCGCATCGGCAGCTTCTCGGATCGGATTCAGGTCGATCCACGCGACTTCACGTCGGACCACGACGAGCTCCTGAAGATCCTGCGGACCGAGCTTCAGTTCGAGGGGCCGACGCCGCTGTGGAACGCGATCAACGTCGGCATCACCGACCTGCTGCACCAACAGGGACGCAGGGTCGTGCTGGTCTTCACTGACGGCCGCGATGCGCCGATGAACGCCAGCAACAACAACAGCAGCTTGAAGAGTGTGATGAAGCGGGCCGAAGAAGAAGATGTGATGGTCTACGCGATCGGTTTCAGCGGCGGTGGCGGCGGCTACGGCAGCGGCTATGGCGGCGGATCGCGTGGTGGCTACGGCGGTGGACATCATGGCGGTGGCGGGGGTTACGGTCGCGGTGGCGGACGCGGAGGCGGACGTGGCTACGGTGGCGGATCCGGCGGTGGCGGCGGCCAGCCCGATCGGCCGGACGAGGGCCTTCCGAAAATCGCCGCGGCCACGGGAGGCGGATACTTCGAGCTGACTTCGACCGACGATCTCGCGACCACGTTCACGCGGGTAGCCGACGAACTGCACCATCAATACGCGCTCGGCTTCACGCCGCTCAAACTCGACGGCAAGCTGCACGACATCACGCTGCACCTGATGTCACCGGGGCTGACAGCGCGCTCGCGGCGGAGTTATCTGGCGACGACACCGAGGTCTTGACGAAACCGTTTCAGGAGGACTGTCGTGAAGCATCTATCCCTCGCCATCGCGGTGTGCGTCCTGGTCGCCATCGCCACGTTTTCGGCCCAGACGCCGGCCGTTCCGGCGCAGCAGACGCCAACGCCCAGCGCCGATCCGTACGCCAACAATGCGCAGCCCGGAGCCACATCGTTTCCGTTGGCTGCTCCGGCCGGCAAGGACAGCGGTGCGCGCCAGACGGCGCCCGCCGGCGCCGTGAATCAGGGACCGTTTGATCCGGCGACGTGGAAATACGGTTCGGCCTTCAATCCACCGCCCGGTTCCAAGATCTGGAACCCGGTGAAGATCAAGATGATGCAGGGTGGGAAAGTGACCGGTGGCACGGTATTCAGCGGAACCGATCCGGAAACCTACTGCGCGATGGCCAACGCCGGCTACGACTTCATCTGGACCGAAATGCAGCACGACTCTCGCGACTGGCAGGCGGTCGCGCGGATGTGGCGCGCATGCCCGAACGCGAAGGCGGTGCCCGGCGTGCGGGTCGCCTACACCGACGAGCGGGAAATCCAGCACGCACTCGACGCCGGAGCCCTGGTCGTCGTCGTGCCGACCATCGACTCGCTGGCGGAAGCGAAGGAAGCGCGCGACTGGACCTACTTTCCGCCGCTCGGCCGGCGCAGCAATGGCGGCGGCCAGGCGTTCGACGCCGGTATGTGGGGCGGTGTGCCCGGCGGTTACCGCAACACGATCAACGACAACGTCGTGCTGATCGAGATGATCGAGACGCTGGACGGCCTGAAAGACGCCGACGAGATTGCGAAGGTGCCGGGAGTGACCGCGGTGTTTGCGGCCAGCGGCGACCTGGGTAATTTCTCGGGCTACCGTCAGGGGACACCCGACTACGAACGCGCGATCAACATCGTTCACGATGCGGCGATCAAGGCTGGTGTGCGGCTGTGCGGTCCGTTCGCCTGGCGCGATCGTCCCGACTTCACCTGTTTCCAGGCCGGCAGCGAAACGGCTGCGATTTCGCGCGGTGCCGCCGCGGAACTCGGGACGCTCGCCAACACTCAGGGCAAGCCGGAGGTCGGACCGTTCGCCGTACCGAAGAAACCGTAACGATCGATCCGATAAGCTGTCGGCAGAGGCCTTGATGACGACGACGCAGCAGTGGGATCCAGTGAGTTACGAGCGGAACGCGAGGTTCGTCTCCAACCTCGGCGCCGGCGTCGTCGAACTGCTCGCCCCGCGACCCGGTGAGCGGATTCTGGATCTCGGCTGCGGTGACGGCGCGCTCACCGAGACGCTGGTCGCCGCCGGCTGCGCGGTCGTCGGCGTCGATGGCAGCCCGGAACAGGTGGCAGGCGCGCGCGCGCGCGGACTCGATGCGCGCGTCGGGGACGCCGCGTCCCTGCCGTTTGTTGCCGAATTCGACGCCGTGTTCAGCAACGCAGTGCTGCACTGGATTCGTGACGCCGAGGGCGTGATCCGCTCGGTGTTTCAGGCGCTGAAACCGGGCGGCCGGTTTGTGGCGGAGTGTGGCGGCGCCGGCTGCGTCGAAATCGTTCGCGGCGCCCTGTATAACGCGCTGGCAAAGCGTGGCATAGACGGTGCCGCCTTCAATCCGTGGTTCTTTTCGACGGCCGAGCATTATCAGGAACTGCTCGAGCGCCATGGCTTCACCGTCAACATGATCACGCTGTTCGCGAGGCCCACGCCGCTGCCCGGTGACATCGCCGACTGGCTCGAAACATTCGCGCACCCGTTTCTCGGCGCGGTGCCGAAGGCCGATCGACGGGCGCTGGTCGAAGAAGTGCGGGACGCCGTGGCGCCGCAGCTCCACGATGCTGACCGAGGCTGGTGGGCCGACTACACGCGCCTGCGCTTTGACGCGCGTAGGTAATGCTGATTGCTGAATGCCAATTGCTGAATCCTCCGGCCGGCTCGCTGACTGACGACTGACGACTGAAGACTGAATGTCCCTGACCGCCACCATCTACAACTTCGACATCGAGCTTGCCGATTCGGACCGTCAGCTCTACGAGTCGCTCTCGCTCCGGGTCGCGCGGCATCCGTCCGAGTCCGAGGAATACCTGATCGCCCGCCTCCTCGCGTACCTGCTCGAATACGCGGAGGGGATCGAATTCTCGAGGGGCGTGTCGGATCCCGACGAGCCGACAATCGCGGTTCGCGATCTCACCGGGGTGATCCTCAGCTGGATCGACATCGGCACGCCCGACGCGGCGAGGCTGCACCGGGCTTCGAAGGCGGCGAGACGCGTCGCGGTCTACACTCACAAAGAACCGACCCAGTACCTGAAGCAACTGGCGGGCGAGAAAATCCACCGCGCCGAGCAGCTGGAGCTCTACGCGATCGATCGCAGCCTGGTCAGCGCACTCGTCGGTCGCCTCGACCGGCGCGTCGCCTTCAGTATGTCGGTGACCGACCGCGAGCTATATCTCTCGATCGGATCGGACAACCTGACCGGTGTGGTCGCACGTCTGGAGCGCTGATGTTTCTCGGACACTTCGGCCTCGGGTTCGGCGCCAAGAAGATGGCGCCGGCGATCTCACTGGGGACCTTCTTCGTGGCGGCGCAATTCGCCGATCTGCTGTGGCCGACGCTGGTGCTGTGCGGCGTCGAGCAGGTTGACCTGCAGCCGGGCGCGACCGTCGTCACGCCTCTGAACTTCGTCAGCTATCCGTATTCGCACAGCCTGCTCGGACTCGCTCTATGGGGCAGCCTGTTCGGCGTGATCTACGTGCTGCTCAGGCGCGCCCGGCCGCCGGTGGCCGCGTTGCTCGCATTGCTGGTGCTCAGCCACTGGCTACTCGACTACATCACCCATCGTCCCGACATGCCGTTGACGTTTCACGGCACGGAGCGTTTCGGGCTCGGTTTGTGGAATTCGACGGCTGGCACGCTGACTGCGGAATCTGCGCTGTTTGCCGCCGGCGTGATGTTGTACGTCGGGTCCACGAGGCCGCGCGATCGCATCGGTTCGTTCGGCCTCTGGTCGCTGGTCGCGTTTTTCGTGGCCGTCTATCTGGCCAGTGTCTTCGGTCCGCCGCCGCCGAACGCCCGGGCGGTGGCCTGGTCGGCGCAGGCGATGTGGCTGCTGGTGGCGTGGGCCTACTGGGTTGACAGCCACCGAATGCGGCGGCGTCAGGTATAGATCGTGAGCGGAAGGGTGTTGTGGGAGTTCGAGATCGACGGCCCTCGCACGAGCAGGTAGCGCGGCCCTTTTGAGGAGTGTGGCGCGGCCCTTTCAGGGCCGCGTTGGACTACTCGTACCGCAACGCGCGCATCGGCTCCACCAGCGACGCCCGATACGCCGGGATGAATCCCGCGGCCAGGGCAACCAGCGTCAGTGAAATCGCGGCTCCGGCCAGGACGATCGGATCGGATCCGGTCAGCTCGAACAAGAGCGACTGCGCCAGCCAGCCGAGGCCGACCGCGGCAACCAGGCCGATCGCACCGCCGATCGCGATCATCACCGCGACCTGGCGCATCACCATCGCCCGCACGCGCGACGGCGCCGCGCCCAGCGCCATGCGCAGACCAATCTCACGCGTCCGCTGCGTCACGGTGTAAGCCAGCACGCCGTACAGGCCGATCGCCGCGAGCAGCGTCGCAAGACAAGCGAACGCCGCCGACAGGACGCTGATGAACCGATCCAGGAAGACGTTCTGCCGTACCTGCTGTGGCAGCGTCTTCAGCTGCTCGACCGGCAGGTTGGCATCGAGCTTCGCGATCGCCTTCGGGATGCTGGTCAGAAGCGGTTCGGGGTCGCCGGCGGTCCTGACGTAGAAGGTGAGGTCGCCGAGGCGCTCGTCCTGGCGATACGGCAAGAAGTAGACGGGCGGAATCTGCTGCTTGACCTCGCTGTATTTCGCGTTTCGGATGAACCCGACGATCTCGACCGTCAGCGCCGTCTCGTTGCCCTTGTTGTTCATGTGCTTGCCGACGGGGTTGCGTCCGAGATTGAACTTCTTCGCGAACGCTTCGTTGACCATCGCCACGCGCGGCGCGCCGATGGCGTCGGCGCGGGTGAACTCGCGTCCGCCGATGATCGGGATACCGAGCGTCGAAAAATACGCGGGGCCGATTTCGTTGGTAGACGAGTTCGCGTCGGTGTCCGGGCCTGCCTCGAACCCCTCGACTTTGACGTTGTTGCCCCAGTTGCTGCCGCTCAGCAACGGCACCGTCGAACTGGTGACGCCGGAGACGCCGGGTATCGCCGCGAGTTCGCCTTCGACGCGCTCGAAAAACTGCCGCGATCGCTCCGGCGTGTAGCCGTTCAACACCGGCGACAAGCCGAACATGATGATGTGGTCGGGCTTCAGTCCGAGATCGACCCGGCTGACGTTGAGCAGGCTCTTCGTGAAGAGTCCGGCCGACACCAGCAGCGCCATGGATAGTGCGATCTGCGCGGTCGCCAGTGACGTGCGGAAGCGCGCCGCGGCGCGGGCGCCTGACGGCTGGCCGCTTTGTCCTTTGAGCGACGAAATCAGATCCGGGCGCGTGCTGTGCAACGCTGGAAACAATCCGAACAGCAGACCGGTGCCAATCGCCAGCGCCGCCGCGAACATCATCACCACCGGATCGATCGTGACGGTGATCATGTCGTTCGCTTCCGGCGGCAGCAGCGTGGACATCAGGTTCAGCGTCCATTGCGCGACCACCAGCCCGCCGAGGCCGCCGAAGAGCGCAAGCAGACACGATTCGCCGAGCAACTGCCGGATCAGCTGCCAGCGCCCGGCGCCAATCGACAGGCGCACCGCCATCTCGCCAGACCGCGACGCGCCGCGCGCGAGCAGCAGGTTGGCGATGTTCGCGCAGGCAATCAGCAGCACGAACGCGGTCACACCGAGCAGCAGCGTCAGAGGCGCCTTCGCCTGGCCGGACACCCGGCTCTGGCCACGGTCGCCGGCCTCGAGGATGATCGGCTTGTTCCTGAACCGCGTTAGCGTCTGCTCGCTCATCCCCTTCTGAAGCGGCGCCTCGACGTCGTTGACGATGGCGCGGTAAGGCGCCGCGAGCGCGGCGCGCGCCTGCTCGATCGACACGCCTGGCTTCAATCGAGCGAATGCGTAGGCCCAGTAGCTGCGGCGATTGTCGAAGTCCTTGAACGGATCGGAGAAGCCGCGCATCGTGATCGGTGCGAACACCGCCGGCTTGATTCCCAGTGTGGTCCCGTTGAACCCGCGCGGAGCGACGCCGACGATCGTCATGACCTGACCGTTGACGGTGAGCGGCTGGCCGATCGCCGCCGGATCGGACGCCAGCCGGTTCTGCCAGTAGGCGTAGCTGACGACCACCACGTGCGACTCGCCGGGCGTACGATCGTCTTCTGGCTTCAGCAGCCGGCCCACGGCCGGTTGAAGGCCGAGTACGGGAAAATAGCTGCCCGAGACCAGCAGGCCTTCGGCGCTCTGGGTCTGGCCGTGGACGCTGAGGTTCGCCCCGAAGCTGACGTGCGCGGCGATTCCAGTGAAGGACGACTGGGCCTGCGAGAGGTCCTTGAACATCGGGTAGCTGAATACATCGTCGCAATCGCCCGCCGTGCCACACGACTGCGACCCCGGTTTGGGACCCGGCACCCGCAGGTTCACCAGGCGCGCAGGTTCGGGCACCGGCAGCGGCCGCAGCAGCAGCTGGTTGAACATCGAGAAGATCGCCGCGTTCGCGCCGATGCCCAGCGCCAGCGACACGATCGCGACGATCGTGACGAAGGGGGTCTTGAAGAGGGTGCGAAGCGCGAACTTCAGGTTGGGCATAATGTGAATGAGTAGACGTCTGCCGGGGACAAATGGTTTATGAGTCGAGCGACGAGGCTAGCCAGGCATATCGAGTGGACGGTCACGGGTCCGATGTGGCATGGGCCCGCCCTTTCTGAGGTGCTCGACGGCGTGAATCACAAACACGCCGCCAGCCGGCCGATCGCCGCGGCGCACAGCATCTGGGAGCTGGTGCTGCACATCACGTCGTGGTCGGACATCGCCCGGGATCGGCTGCGCGGCGAAGCGCTCGGCGATCCGACCCCTGAGCAGGACTGGCCGCCGGTCACGGCCGACGGCCCGGAGGCCTGGCAGCTGGCCATCGACGGCATGCGCGAAAGTTACCGGATGCTCGCCGCCGACGCGCGGGAGCTGACCGACGATCGCCTCGACGCGAAAGTGCCCGATTTGCCCTATTCGGTGGACACGCTGCTCCATGGCATCGTCGAACATGGTACGTATCACGGCGGACAGATTGCGCTGCTGCGGAAAGCGCTATGAAGTTGCCGGTGGCGAGGTTTTTCAAGTCGTCGAAAGACTTTCGCGGCTGGCTCGGAAAGCGACACGACACCGTCGATGAGCTGTGGGTCGGGTTTTTCCGGAAGAGCTCCGGTAAGCCGGGGCTGGCGTATCTCGACGCCGTGGACGAAGCCCTGTGTTTTGGCTGGATCGACGGTCTGAAAAAGACGATCGACCTCCAGCGTTACATGCACCGTTTCACACCGCGGAAGGCCGACAGCACGTGGAGCGTCGTCAACACCAGGCGGTTCGGCCAGCTGACGGCCGAGGGACGTGTGGCCGCGCCTGGTCGCGAGGTGTTCGCGAAGCGTGATCAGCGCAAGACCGGCCGATACTCATACGAGCGCGCGCACGCGGCGTTCGATTCGTCGCTCGAAGCGGCGTTCAAGGCCGAGGCGAAAGCGTGGACGTTCTTCTGCGCACAGCCACCCGGCTACCAGAAGCTGCTGACGTACTGGGTGACGAGCGCGAAACAGGACGAGACGCGGCGCCGCCGGCTCGCCATGTTGATCGACCATTCGGCCGAAGGAAAACGCATCCGATGAGCGCGAACGACCCGGTGTTTCGAATCGAACGTGCCACCGAACGCGATGTGCCGGTGATCCTGCAGCTGATCAAAGCGCTGGCCGAATACGAGCGGATGTCGGCGGACGTCACCGCGACCGAGGAGAACCTGCGCCAGTCGCTGTTTGGGCCGCGGCCGGCCGCCGAGGTCGTGATTGGATACGCGGGTGACACGGTCGCGGGCTTCGCGCTCTTCTTCGGCAACTACTCGACGTTCCTCGGCCAGCCGGGGATTTACCTGGAGGATCTCTACGTGGCGCCCGAATGGCGCGGGCGCGGGTTCGGCCGGCGTCTGCTGGCGCATCTCGCTGCGCTGGCGATCGAACGCGGCTGCGGCCGGCTCGAATGGGCGGTCCTCAACTGGAACGAGCCGGCGATCGGCTTCTACAAGAAGCTCGGAGCCGCGCCGATGGACGCCTGGACCGTGTTCCGCGTCACTGGCGACGAGCTGCCGCGACTGGCGGAGTCCTGATCGCGATGCCGACCAAGTCTTCCGCCGCCGGCGATGCGCTGCGCGAACTGACCGAGCTGCTGGAGCGGGTGTCCGCCGATTGGCGTCTCCTGGACGAATTGTCGGTTGCCGATCGCGCCCGTTTCCATCGCGCCATTGCCGCGTTCACCACGCCTGACCCGCGGGCGATCCGCAAACGCACCAGAACCGAAGCCCGCGAGCGCAAGACCGCGGCGATTCAACGCGAGGAGGCCGCGCTGCGCGACACCGGCATTCGCGCGCTGCGCCGTCGCGCCGCGGTCACGACGCCGAGGGCGTTTCCGCCCGGGGACTTCGAGGCGCGCGATGTCGTCGATGAAGACAGCATGCCGCCACCGCGCGTCTCCGCGGCTGACCGCGACTGCTACGTCTGCAAGCAGGCGTACTCGGAGATCCACCCCTTCTACGACCAGCTGTGTCCGTCCTGTGCCGCGGAGAACTTCAGCGCGCGCACGGAACTCGCGGATCTGCATGGACGCGTGGCGCTCCTGACCGGCGGGCGCGTCAAGATCGGCTACCAGGCCGGGTTGAAACTGCTCCGCTGCGGCGCCCGGCTGATCGTCACGACCCGTTTTCCGCGCAACGCGGCGGCGCGCTACGCCGAGGAACCCGATTTTGCCGAGTGGGGCGATCGTCTCGAGATCTTCGGCCTCGACCTGCGTCATACGCCGAGCGTCGAGGCGTTCTGCCACAACCTGGTAGCGACGCGCGACCGGCTCGACTTCATCGTCAACAACGCCTGTCAGACTGTCCGCCGGCCGCCGGATTTCTACGCGCACATGATGGCCGGCGAGACGGCGGCGCTCCGGCAGATGCCAGGTCATGTCCGCAAGCTGCTCGGCGGCGCTGAGGCCGACCGCGAGCTCGAGCGCCCCGGCGCCGGAGTCGCGCCCGGCGCTTCGGCGCAGCTGTCGCAGATTCCGCTGTTGCCGGAGGAGTTTCAGGCGCAGACCGATCTCTTTCCGCGCGGCCGTCTCGATCAGGACTTCCAGCAGGTGGACCTGCGCGGACGCAACTCGTGGCGGATGCTGCTCGCCGAAGTGCCGTCGGTCGAGTTGCTCGAAGTCCAGCTGGTCAACGCGATTGCGCCGTTCCTGTTCAACGCGCGGCTGAAGCCGTTGATGCTGCGCGTCGCCACGCGCGACAAGCACATCGTCAACGTGTCGGCGGTCGAGGGCCAGTTCTATCGCAGCTTCAAGACCACCCGGCACCCGCATACCAACATGGCCAAGGCCGCGCTCAACATGATGACGCGGACCGCGGCAACCGACTATCACAACGACGGCATCCACATGAACAGCGTCGATACCGGGTGGGTGACCGACGAGGATCCGGTGGACATTGCCGTGCGCAAGACCGCGGACCATCGTTTTCATCCACCGCTCGACATCGTCGACGGCGCCGCCCGCATCGTCGCGCCCATCATCAGGGGGTTCAACACCGGCGCCCACGTCTGGGGACAGTTCCTGAAGGACTACCGGTCTACAGACTGGTAGCGTATAGTCGGCTCCGGCATTTTCTCGAGGAGAGCGCATGAGGTTTGGAAAAGCAGCGATCGGGTTCCTGTCGACGACGGCGGTGCTGGCGGTGACTGCACGGTTCACGCCGATCGTGGCGCAGGCACCGGCCGGCGGCGTTCAGTTCGTGACCCACGAAATCGGTACCGGTTTTCGCGGCGGCTACCAGGTGGTGATCGCGGACATGAACAAGGACGGCAAGCCCGACATCATCGCACTGGCCTCGAACATCCCCGAGCTCGTGTGGTTCGAGAATCCGGGCTGGCAGCGCCACGTGATCGCCGCCGATCGCAAACAGATGATTAACACCTCGGCCTACGATCTCGACGGCGACGGGATTCCTGAGCTCGCGCTCGCCGAGGGTTTCACGACGTCGCCGAAGACCAGCACGGGTGTGTTGTCGATCCTGATGCACAACGGTGATCCAACGCAGCCGTGGACCGTGAAGGAAATCGACAAGGTTCCCACCGCGCATCGCCTGCGCTGGGTGGACGCGGACGGCAGCGGCAAGAAGGTGCTGATGCTCGCGCCGCTGATCGGTCCCGACGCCGAGGCGCCGGATTATCGCAGTCCCGTCACGATCGACTACTACCGTGCGCCCGACTTCAAGCGCGAGACGGTCACCGAGTTCACCGGGCTGATTCACGGCATCGAGCCCGAGACCTGGCCCGGCGTGAAAGGCCAGGCGGTGCTCAGCGCCGGCTTCATGGGGATCTACCTGCACAAGTTCGCGGGCGGCAAGTGGACGCCGACCGAACTGATCAAAGGCGATCCCGATCCGTGGCCGAAGAGCGGCGCGAGCGACATCGCGCTCGGCCATCTCGGTAACCAGCGCTTCATCGCGACCATCGAGCCGTGGCACGGCAACCAGATCGTTGTCTACCGCGAGAACGGCACCAGTTGGGCGCGGCAGATGATCGACGACACGATCACCGACGGCCATGCGATCATCCTCGCGGATGTGGACGGCGACGGCCGCGACGAGATCGTGGTCGGCCAGCGCGGCGGTGCGCGGAGCCTGATCATGTACAGCGCCTCGGCTGACGGGGCCACCTGGACGAGGCGGGTTCTCGACGAGGGGGGGATGGCCGGGGCAGGATGCGCCGCCAGCGACCTGAACGGCGACAAGCGAGTTGACATCGTGTGCATCGGCACCGCGACCGCGAACGTGAAATGGTACGAAAACGTCGGCGCAAAATGACCCGTTGGGACAGTTTTGTCTGGCGAAAAAAGACCACGCACGGCCGTAAGGACCGCGTTAGAATGCGGGGAATTGATCGGCCCCGGGTGAACGTTAGAACGGAGGAGCCATGACTGTTTCTCGACGTGGATTTGTAAGTGGCATCGCGGCAGCGATGGGGTACCTGGGACTCGGGTCCGAAGTGGATCTGTTCGCGCAGAACCGTCCGGGTGCAGCAGGCGCCCGCGCGGGAATGGGAGCCGGCGGCGACTACGATTCGTTCGCCCACCTGTCGAGCAACGAAAACTGCTGGGGTCCGCCCGAGTCGGTGATGAAGGCGATGAACTCCGCGTTCAAGTACGCCAACCGCTACGGCTATCCGGACGGCGGCATCGTCCAGGAGATCGCCAAGCACCACGGCGTGAAGAGCGAGAACATCCTGCTGACCGCAGGCTCTGGCGAAGTGCTCGACGTGGTCGGCACCGCGTTCCTGCCGGCCGGTAAGAAAGTGCTCGGCAACGAGCCGTCCTACAGCTCGGTGTATCAGCATGCGACCAGTATCAAGTCGACGGCGGTCAAACTGCCGCTGACCAAGGATCATCACCAGGACATCGCGGCGATGATCAAGGCCGCCAACGCGCACGCGTCGGAACTCGGGTTCGTCTACCTGTGCAACCCGAACAACCCGACCGGGATGATCGTGACCAAGGCGGAAGTGAAAGAGCTGCTCGACGGCGTGCCCGCGGGCATGCCGGTCCTGATCGACGAGGCGTATCACCACTTCGTCGAGGATCCGAACTACGGCACCTCGGTGCCCTACGTGCTCGAAGGGCGGCCGGTGATCATCGCCCGCACGTTCTCGAAGATCGCGGCGCTCGCGGGTATGCGGCTCGGTTACGCCGTCGCCTCGAAGGACTTCGTCGAGAAGATGCGGCCGTACAGCATGGGCAGCATCAACGCGCTGGTGAAGTGGGGCGGCGTCGCCGCGCTCAAGGACACCGCGTCGCAGGCCAGCGTCAAGAAAATGGTCGTCGATCTGCGCAAGAAGACCTCGGGCGACCTCGAGGCCTACGGCTACGAAGTGCTGCCGTCGGAGACGAATTTCTTCATGGTCCACATCGGCCGCGACGTGCAGCCGGTCATCGAAGAGTTCAAGACCAAGAAGGTCCTGGTCGGCCGGCCGTTCCCGCCGATGACCCAGCACCTGCGCGTCTCGATCGGCACCGCCGACGAGATGGCGCGCTTCATGACCGCATTCAAGGAAATCTTCCCGGCGAAGGCGAAGACGACCGCTGCACTCTGAAATCAGCCATTAGCAGTCAGCAATCCGCGATTTGGAAAGGGCGATGGTCGAGAGATCATCGCCCTTTGTGTTTGTACGCGTAGAATGGCGGCCATGAGACGCTTGTCGCTCGTTGCAGTTGCCTGCTGCGGCGTGCTGGCCGCAGCATCACCACTCGATGTGCCAGCCAGGGTCGATGCGGCGTTCGCAAAATGGACGGCCGTCACGCCAGGCTGCGCGGTCGCGGTGGCGGCCAACGGCGGACCCGTGCTCGCGAAGGGCTACGGGATGGCCGATCTCGAGCATGACGTGCCGATCACCGCGCAGACGATCTTCGAAGCCGGATCGGTCTCCAAGCAGTTCACCGCCGCGGCCGTGATGCTGCTGGCGCGCGAAGGCAAGCTGTCGCTCGACGATCAGGTTCGTAAGTACATCCCCGAATTGCCCGACTACGGATCGCCTCTCACCATCCGGCACATGCTCAATCACACCAGCGGCCTGCGCGACTGGGGCAGCGTCGCCGCCATTGGCGGCTGGCCGCGAACGCGTCGCGTCCACACCCAGGCGAACATGCTCGACATCGCGAGCCGGCAGACGGCGCTGAACTTCGTGCCCGGCACGCACTGGTCCTATTCCAACACCGGCTACAACCTGGCCGCGATGATCGTGACCCGCGTCAGCGGCAAGCCGTTTCCGGAATTCACCCGAGAGCGGCTGTTCCTGCCGCTCGACATGACCCACACGTCCTGGCGCGACGATTTCACGCGCATTGTCAAAGGCCGTGCGATCGCGTATTCGGGAAGCGCGGACTTTCACACCGACATGCCGTTCGAGGATGTCTACGGCAATGGCGGGTTGCTCACCACCGTCGGCGATCTGCTGAAATGGAACGAGCACTTCGACGCGCCGAGCGTCGGCGACGCGGAGATGATCGCCGACCAGCAGCGTCCCGGCCGCTTCAACGACGGCCGGCCGCACGGGTATGGCCTCGGGTTGTTTCTCGAAACATACGAAGGACTGCGTGAGGTGAACCACAGCGGCTCGACCGCCGGCTACCAGGCGTTCCTCACCCGTTTTCCGGACCAGCACGTCTCGGTCGCGGTACTGTGCAACGTGAGCAGCGCGACGCCGGCCGCATACGCGCACGAGGTCGCCGATCTGTTTCTGGGCGATCGAGTGAAGACGAGCCAGGGAACGCCGCATGGCCTGACCGCGGCGCAAATCAACGCCGCTCACGGCGTTTATCGCAGCACGCTGACCGGCCTGGCGTTCACGATGGGAGCCGAGCCGGACACCCGTCACTGGACCTTCGAGCCGCACGGCGCAGTCGCGACCGATGCGTACGGAACGAGCGAGACCTACCAGCGCGTCGAGGAATGGACGCCATCCGCGCCTGCGCTCGGGGTGTACGCGGGCACGTATGCCAGTGAGGAAGCCGAGACCGAGATGACCGCGACGGTCGAGGCCGGCCGACTCCGCCTCAAACGCCGGCCCGATACGTCGATCGCGCTGACCCCGATTTACCTCGACGCTTTCGGTGGCGGAGCGCTCGGCACGATCATCTTCCGCCGCGACGCCGCTGGGAAGATCACCGCGTTCAGCGTCGTCCAGGATCGGGTGTGGGATCTACGTTTCCGCAAAACGCCCCGCCGTCCATAGGGGAAACAGCAAAAACAAGCATTTTTTCCCTCTGGCGCTCCCGGATTCCCCTCTGAAAAGAGGGTGGTACAGAGGGGCGGATGCGTTCATAATAGAGCGCACTAGAATTGGACGCCCAGGCGGGCGCCCCAAGGAGACGACATGGCAAAGAAGGCAGCAGCGAAGCGGAAACCCAACGCGGCATTCATGAAGCCGGTGACCCCGAGCGCCGCGCTCTCGGAGATCGTTGGCTCGAAGCCGATTCCGCGCACTGAGGTCACGAAGAAGCTCTGGGCCTACATCAAGAAGAACGGCCTCCAGGACAAGAAGAACAAGCGCATGATCAATTCGGACGATGCGCTCAAGACCGTGTTCGGCGGGAAGAAGACCGTCAACATGTTCGAGATGACGAAACTGGTCAGCAAGCACCTGAAGTAAGACCCGCCATGGCTGATGGCTCATGGCTAATGGCTATGGTTCGACGCTGGTACCTTCAGCTGGAGCCGTCAGTCATTAGCCATCAGCCATGATGGCCCTTCCCGCCTAGACTCCCCCCGAACCGTCCGATCAGGACTCCGATGTAAACTCGGCTGTCCATATGAATCCACGTCGCTATCTTCCTGCGCTGTTCTTGCTCTTCATCGGCAGCGGCTGCGCCGCGCTTATTTACGAAATCGTCTGGTTTCAGCTCCTGCAGCTGGTGATCGGTTCGTCGTCCATCTCGCTCGGCATTCTGCTCGGTACCTTCATGGGTGGGATGTGTCTGGGCAGCCTGCTGCTGGCGCGGCTGATCTCCGCGCGTCAGCATCCGCTGCGCGTCTACGCCGCACTCGAGTTCGGCATCGGCGTCCTTGCCGTGCTGATCCTGCTCGGCATGCCGCTGGTCGGGGGCATCTACACGGCGTGGGCGGGCGAAGGCGTCATCGGCATCATCTTCCGGGGCGTCATCGCCGGCATCTGCCTGCTGCCGCCCACGATGTTGATGGGCGCGACGCTGCCGGCGATTTCGCGCTGGGTGCGCGCCACGCCCGATGGCGTCGCCTGGCTCGGATTCTTCTACGGCGGCAACATCGCCGGCGGTGTGATCGGTGCTCTCGCCGCCGGTTTCTACCTGCTGCGCGTCTACGACGTTCCGACCGCGACGATGGTCGCGGTCGCGATTAACCTGATCGTCGCGCTGACCGCCTACGCGCTGTCCGGTCGCACCGTGTATGTGGAGGACGAGACCCCGTCCGGCCACTCCGCCACACCGTCCGGCCACGCCGCGGTCTACGTCACGATCGGGCTCTCGGGCGCGACCGCACTCGCGACCGAGGTGGTCTGGACGCGTCTGCTGTCGCTGCATTTCGGCGCCACGGTTTACACATTTGCATTGATCCTCGCGGTGTTCCTGGTCGGACTCGGCATCGGCAGCACGGTCGCCGCGGAATTCAGCCGCGGCCTCGCGTCGCCGCGCCGGGCCCTTGGCTGGTGTCAGCTGCTGTTGTGCGGTGCGATGGCCTGGGCGGCGTATCAGCTGACCCAGTCGCTGCCGTACTGGCCGATTAACCCGTCGATCGCGACCACGCCCTGGTTCACGCTGCAACTCGATGTGGTTCGCTGTTTGTGGGTGGTGCTCCCGGGAGCCATTCTGTGGGGCGCCAGCTTTCCGCTGGCGCTCGCGGCCGTCGCCTCCTCCGACCAGGACGCGGCGCGGCTGTCCGGCGGCGTCTACGCGGCCAACACGGTCGGCGCGATCGCCGGTTCGCTGATCACGAGCTTTCTTCTCATTCCCTGGATCGGCAGCTCGCACACCGAGCAGGTGATCATCATCGTGTCGGCATTGTCGGCCCTCCTGATGCTCGAACCGTCGTACGTCGGCGGGACGGATCCGGGACGGATCGCGAGCGAGAAGAGCAGCTGGAACATCGGCGGTACAGCAGTGCTCGCGGTCGCGATGATCAGCGCCGGCCTGCTGGCGCGCAGCATTCACGAGTTGCCCGGACTGCTGGTCGCGTACGGACGCTATTCCGCGACCCGCGTCGGGCAGGCGAACGTGATCTACGTCGGCGAGGGCCTGAACGCGTCGGTGGCGGTGTCGGAGCTGCCCAACGGCGTCCGGAACTATCACAACGCCGGCAAGGTGCAGGCGTCGAGCGAACCTCAGGACATGCGCCTTCAGCGCATGCTCGGTCACCTCACCACGCTGCTGCCGCCGCAGGCGAACAAGGTGCTGGTCATCGGCTGCGGCGCCGGCGTGACGGCGGGTGCAGTCTCGGTCGATCCGATCGTGACCCACGAGACGATCGCCGAAATCGAGCCGCTGGTCCCGCGGGTCGTCTCCACCTACTTCAGCGAACACAACTTCGACGTCGTCCGCAATCCGAAAGTCCACGTGCGGATCGACGACGCGCGGCATTTTGTCGAGACGACCAGCGAGAAATTCGACGCCATCACATCCGATCCGCTCGATCCCTGGGTCAAGGGCGCGGCGATGCTCTACACCGCCGAGTTCTTCGAGATGGCCAAGCAGCACCTCACCCCGGGCGGCGTGGTCACGCTGTTCGTGCAGTTGTACGAGAGCAACATCGACGCGGTGAAGAGCGAGATCGGGACGTTTCTGCAGGTGTTTCCAAACGGCATCGTCTTCGGCAACACCAACGAGGGCAAGGGCTACGACCTGGTTCTTGTCGGCCAGGTCGAGCCGACCAAAATTGACGTTGACGCCGTTGAAGCGAAGATTCATCGGCCCGAGTACGCGACGATGCTGAAGTCGCTGCACGAAATCGGGATGAACTCGGCGGTCGATCTGTTCTCGACCTACGCCGGCCGCAAGCCCGATCTGGCGTCGTGGCTGCGTGACGCGACCATCAACCGCGATCGCAACCTCCGGCTGCAGTATCTGGCGGGGCTCAGCCTCGACGTCTACCAGGCCGACGTCATCTACTCGGACATGCTGCGTGGCGTCACCCGCCTGCCGGAGGACCTGTTCACCGGATCCGAGGCGACGCGGCAGGCGCTGTTCACGGCGATTCAGAGGGCGCAGGGGAGATAGTCGTCAGTCGTCAGTCGTCTGTCGTCAGTCGTCAGTCGGTCAGTCGTCAGTCATCAGTCGTCAGTCGCGAATCGTCAGTCGCGAGTCGGTGGTCCCTCTCTGTAGCGCGACCCTTTCAGGGTCGCGCGGCCCGCGCGCCTGAAAGGCCCGCGCTACGTCGTTCCGAAAACGGCGCTCGGATAGCCGGGCGGCACTTTATGCGCACAGCCAGAAAGTTCGCGCTCGTGGCGCTCGCGTTGTTCTTCGTGGCCGCGGGCGCGAATCACTTCGTGAACCCTGGCTTTTACGTTCGGATCACACCGCCGTCGCTGCCGGCGCCGTTGGTGCTCGTCTACATCAGCGGTTTCTTCGAAATACTCGGCGGCGTGGGCGTGCTCGTGCCGTCGGTCCGATCCGCGGCAGGGTGGGGACTGATTCTGCTGCTGATCGCGGTATTTCCTGCGAACCTCTACATGGCGATCCGCCCGGATCGTTTTTCCGACATCTCGCCGGCCGCCCTCTACCTGCGCCTCCCGCTTCAGGCTGTTTTCATCGCTTGGGCATACTGGGCGACGCGAGCCGCGCGAGCGTGAACACCGTCCCGCACTTGCTAGAATGACGGCATGCGCTACTCCCGCGGGATTCTTCTCCTTCTGGTTCTGGCCGTCCCGTTTCTACCGCGCACCATTCTGACGGTCGGTGCTCAAAGCTCACGAATCGATCCCGTCGTCTACGCCGGCCTTCGCTGGCGGATGATCGGGCCGTTCCGGGGCGGGCGAGTCAACTCCGTCACGGGTGTGCCAGGCCAGCCCAACACGTTCTATTTCGGATCGGTCGGCGGCGGCGTCTGGAAGTCCACCAACAGCGGACGCACCTGGCTGCCGATTTTCGATTCACAGCCAATCTCTTCGATCGGCGCCGTTGCCGTCGCTGCCTCGAACGCCGACGTGGTGTATGTCGGCACTGGCGAGTCGGATATGCGCTCCCAGATTTCGTACGGCAACGGCATGTACAAGTCCCGTGACGCCGGCAAGACCTGGGCGCATATCGGCCTCGACGACACCAGACAGATTGCCCGCGTCCTCGTCGATCCCAGGAACCCTGACGTGGTGTTCGTCGCCGCTCTCGGCCATGCGTACGGCGGCAACCCGGATCGTGGCGTGTTCAGGACACGTGACGGCGGCGCCACCTGGCAGAAGGTTCTCTTCAAGAGCAACGACGTCGGCGCGGTTGACCTGGCGTTCGACTCGGCCAACCCTCAAACGGTCTACGCCGCACTCTGGAACACCCGTCGCCCACCATGGAGCATTTATCCGCCGTCCTATGGACCCGGCAGCGGACTGTTCAAGTCGGCCGATGGCGGCACGACCTGGCAGCCGCTGACCCAGGGTCTGCCGACTGATGGCCTCGGCCGGATCGGCATCGCCGTCGCGCCGTCGAACGGTCAACGCGTCTATGCGATCGTCGATGCGAAAGAGGGCGGGCTGTTCCGATCAGATGATGGCGGGACGAGCTGGATCAAGACCTCCGGCGACAACCGCATCTGGGGCCGAGGCTGGTACTTCGGCAAAGTCGTGGTCGATCCGAAGAATCCGGATCTGGTCTATGTCTCGAACACCGGCGTCTACCGTTCGCGAGACGGCGGCCGCACCTTCGGCGAACCGTTCAAGGGATCGCCAGGCGGCGACGACTATCACCAGTTGTGGATCGCTCCTGATGACGGCAGCCGGATGATTCTCGGCGGCGATCAGGGCGCGGTCGTCAGCGTCGATGGCTTGAACGACCATCCGACCTGGAGTTCGTGGCTGAACCAACCGACGGCACAGGTCTATCGTGTCGCCGCGGACAATGCATTTCCGTACTGGGTCACGGGTGCACAACAGGACAGCGGCGCGGTCCGCGTGCGATCGCGCGGCCGGTTCCTCGGCATCACAATGCGCGACTGGGAGCCGCTCTGCGCAGGTGGTGAAAGCGGCTTCACGGCGCCAGATCCGCTCGACCCTGATGTCGTCTTCGGCGGCACCGTCGAGAAATGCAACGTCAATACCGGCAAGGTCGAGCGAATCTCTCCGGAAGTGGACCTGCCGACGCCGCCGCGTCACACGTGGACTCTGCCGCTGGTGTTTTCACCGGCCGATCCGCACGCGCTCTACTTCAGCGACCAGTATCTGTTCAAGACGAGCGACGGCGGGCGCAGTTGGGCGCGCATCAGCGACGACATGACGCGTGAAAATCCCGGCGTGCCTCCGAATCTCGACGCCGCGACCGCCGCCGATGTGCCGGCGCAGTCCAAGCGGCTCGGCGTGATCTACTCCGTCGCGCCGTCGCCGGTGCGAGCGCCAGTTCTGTGGATCGGCACCGACGATGGCTATGTCCACATCACGCCGGATGACGGTAAGACCTGGCGCAACGTGACGCCGCCGGGAGTGACTGCGTGGAGCAAGGTGGTCATGCTCGAGGCGTCGCACTTCGAGGCCGACACGGCCTACGCAGCGGTCGATCGCCATCGTCTCGAGGACAACGAGCCGTATCTCTACCGCACCAGGGACGCCGGCAAAACATGGCAGAAGATCGTCACCGGTTTGCCGGCCGGCGTATATCTGCAGACGATCCGAGAGGATCCGAAACGGCGCGGGCTGCTGGTTGCCGGCACGGAACTCGGCGTGTTTACCTCGTTCGACGATGGCGATCACTGGCAGTCGCTTCAGCTGAACCTGCCGCCCTGCTCGATGCGCGATCTCGCGTTCCACGGCGATGACCTGATCGTAGCGACGCACGGCCGCGGTTTCTGGATTCTCGACGACATCAGCCCGTTGCGCCAGACGACTGCGGAGATGGCGACGGCGGCCGCGCATCTCTTCAAGCCGGCCGACGCCATCCTGTTGCCGCCCAATACCGACGACGGCACGCCGACGCAAAAAGACGAGCCGGAGGCCGAGAACGCGCCGATTGGCGCGATCATCGACTATTTCATCGGCTCGGCACCCGCGGGTCCGATTGCCATCGAGATCGTCGACGGCGCCGGAACGGTCATCCGGCGCTATTCGAGCGCGGATCCGTTGCCGACGACCGATCCGAACACGCTCAACGTCAACGCGGTGTGGCAGCGTCTACAGGAACCGCCTTCAGCGAGCGCCGGCATGCACCGTTTCGTCTGGGATTTCCGTCCTGAGCCGGCCGCGGCGGGTCGGGGGCGCGGTGGCCGTGGCGGTGGTGGTGGCGGTGGTCGCGGTGGACCGCCTCCCGTCGGTTCCGGCGCATTCACCGTCAGGTTGACCGTCGACGGGAGAAGCTACTCCCAGCCGCTCACGGTCAATCCCGATCCGCGAGAGCGGCGTTGAAGCGAGGCGGCGAGTGAACGAGTTGAGCTGGCCCTGGATTGGGCTGATGGTCGTCGTGCCGCCGTTGATCGGGACGCTGGTCGCGTACAGCTGCTGGCGCAGTCACCAGATGATTCTTGGCAACATCGCCGGTTCGTTCGTGATTTTCGGCACGGCGATGGCGCTGATCCTGCGCGAGTACGCCGACCTCGATCGGCTGGCCCGCAGGTGTATCGACGCGGGCTATGTCTGCCTGCCGACACCGAGCGCCTTCATGCGCTACGCCCTCTACGCCTTCATCGGACTGATCGAGGTGTTCGCGTTGTTCGCGGTCAGCCTCAGCGTCGAGGAAAAGCAGCGGCGTCGAGGCTACGATCCCGAATGGCGATGACCACTCCCCGCGGCCCGAAGCCGTCGCTGCTGCAGTCGCTGGTCTACCGGCCCGGCCGCAATCCGCTGGTGTTCTTTTCGAACCTCGCCAGCGCCTACGGCGACCTCGCGACGGTTCGCCTTGGCGGCGAGCGTGTGTTCCTGGTCAGCGATCCGCTGGTCGTGAAGGACATCCTCGTCACCAGCAATCGCAACTTCACGAAGAGCCGCGGCCTCGAACGGACCAAACGCGTCCTCGGCAACGGCCTGCTGACCAGCGAAGGCGCCGTGCACCTGCGTCAGCGGCGCCTGATGCAGCCGGCGTTTCACCACTCGCGGATCGCCGGCTACGGCGACACGATGGTGATGTATGCGGACCGAATGAGCCGCGGTTGGGTCGAAGGCGCGACCGTCGACATGGCGCGTGAAATGAATCGCCTCACGCTGTCGATCGTCGGCAAGACGCTGTTCGACGTCGACGTCGAGCAGCAGGCGGCAGCGGTGGGCGAGGCGCTCACCTCGGTGATGGACACGTTCTGGCTGACCATGCTGCCGTTCTCGGACGTGATCGAACGGCTGCCGGTGCCGCGCCTGCGCCGCGCGCGTCTGGCACGGGGCCGGCTCGACGCGATCATCTACCGGATGATCGCCGATCACCGTGCCAGCGGCCGCGACCAGGGCGATCTCCTTTCCATGCTGCTCGCGGCCCAGGACGAAGACGACGGCCGCGGCATGACCGACGTGCAGGTGCGCGACGAGGCAATGACGATTTTTCTGGCCGGCCACGAGACCACCGCGAATGCGCTGACGTGGACGTGGTACCTGCTCGGCCAGTCGCCGGACGTCGAGGCCAGACTGCATGAAGAGATCGATCGCGTGCTGAACGGCCGGCTGCCGGCTACCGCGGACACCGGCGCGCTGCCGTTTGTCGAGCGGGTCGTCACCGAAGCGATGCGGTTGTATCCGCCGGCCTGGATCATCGGCCGCCGCGCCATCGACGCGTTTGCGATCGGCGACTTCGTGGCGCCGCCGCGGTCGATCTTCGTGATGAGCCCGTACATCATCCAGCGCGACGCGCGCTATTTCCCGAATCCGGAGCGGTTCGACCCCGATCGGTGGACCCCCGAGTTCCGGGCGACGCTGCCGAAGTTCGCGTATTTTCCGTTTGGCGGCGGACCGCGCCAGTGCATCGGCGAGCCGTTCGCATGGATGGAGCTGGTCCTGCTGATGGCGACGCTGGCGCAGAGCTGGAAGGCGCGTCTGGTCCCCGGACATCGGGTCGAGACGCAGCCGCTGATTACGCTGCGGGCCAGATACGGCATGCGCATGACGCTCGAACGGCGATGACCGCCGATGCCTGAGCCGGCCGTCGCTCGCGTTCGGCGTGTCCTCGAGACCGCCCTCGATTGCGCCGATCTCGGGCGGACCGCGGCCTTCTACATCAGGCTGCTCGACGTCACGCCGATGCTCGACACCGATCGTCTGGTCGCGATCGACGCGGGCGAGGGCACGGTCCTGCTGCTGTTTCAGCAAGGCGCCGCAACACCGCTCGACACGCCCGGTGGACGGATTCCCGGTCACGACGCCGCGGGTCCCGGTCACTTTGCGTTCGCCATCGACGCGTCCGCGGTGCCGGCGTGGGAGTCGCGCCTGGCCGCGCTCGGCATCGCCATCGAGAGCCGGGTGCGATGGGACCGGGGCGCCGTGAGTCTCTATTTCCGTGATCCGGACAATCGATCCGTCGAGCTCGCCACGCCGGGACTCTGGCCGTCGTACTGAACGGTCCGCGCGACCAGATTCTGGAACGCAGAGTCCGCAGAGTTCGCGAAGAGTTGATTCTCTGCGTGCTCTGCGATCTCTGCGTTGATCGTTCTGTCTGATCGTCGTGAGTTAATCCGAGCTTGTGCTCTGCGGTCTCAGCGGCCTCTGCGTTGATCGTTGTATCTGATCATCGTGCGTTGATCCGAGTCTGTTCTCCGTCGGTCTCTGCGTTGATCGTCTTGCGCGATCGCCGTGGAATGAATGGCTCTATCGTCGCCGCGATGTGCGCGCTGCCTTGGCCTTCGATTTCCGGATCGGCCGCGAGGCGGCTTTGCGCGCCGGCGATCGCCGCGGCTTCGCGCGGGCAATGCCGGTCAGCGACAGCGTATTGCCGTCAGGATCGGTAAACCATGCCACGCGCGCACCGCTCGGTGCGGACCAGATACCCTGGTCGTCCTGGCCCATGCCGTCGTAGACGTTGAAGGCGACTCCCCTCGACCGCAGGTCGTGGACACTGCGCTCGATATCGCGCACGAGCCAGCCCAGCACCGTATAGCCGGCCGGCTTGTGTTCCGGGACCGTGGCCACGCGAAGCATCGTGCCGCCTGCGTCGAACACCAGGGCGTAGCCGTCCTCACTGACCAGCCGAAGCCCCAGCGTGGCGGCATAGAACGTTTTCGCCCGGCCCGGGTTGGTCGTGGCGACGAATGCGACGATCGGGTTCGATTTCAGCACTGGGGCCTGCCTATGGTTTTGACGCCGAGGCGCAGAGCGGCACCGCCGCTAGATGGACGGCTTCGCCACGCATGTAGGGCCGCAGCGCCTCGAACACCCGTACTTTCAAACGGCCGATGTCGTCGGCGGCGAGGCTCGCCATGGCGCCGCGCAGCGGCGCCGCCATCTCCGTCTGAATGTTCCAGTACTCGTCGAGCGATACGTAAGTCATCTCGATTGGACGCGACTCGACCACGATATCGGTAAAGCCTGCCGTGCGCAGGACACGTTCCAGCTCACCGGGGGGCGCCAGACGAAAGACGCCAGGCGCGGAGGGGTTGGGCGGTGGCATAGGCACGAATTCTCCGAGCGCGTCCGTCAACGTGGTAAAGAACGGATTCCTCGGCGGGAGATCCCACACGGCGACCGAATAGCGCCCGCCCTGGCGCAGCACCCGTAGCGCCTCCGCCGCGCCGAGCACAGGATCAGGGCAGAACATCAGGCCGAACCGGCAGGTGGCCGCGTCGAACGATGCGCCGGGAAGGGTCAGCGCCTGCATGTCCATCTCGACCACTTCGAGGTTGTCGAGGCCGAGACGAAGCTTGCTGCGAACCGTGACGGCCACCATATCGGGTGAGAGATCGGTCGCGATCACGTGTCCGTCAGGACGGACGCGCTGCGAGGCGAGGACCGCGATCGGTCCCGGGCCGCAGGCCAGATCGAGGACGCGGCTGCCCGGACCGACGCCGGCAGCGTCGCACATCCAGCCACTCAGGTTGCCGCTCTGGCGCTCGAACCAGTCGCCCCAGCGCTCCCATCCGGCGGCCGCCGCACTCCACTGCGCCTTCTGCTGTTCGGTCAATTCCTGCGGGCTGGCCATGCACGAAAGCTAGCCGATTGCGCGTCGCCCGTCCAGCCTCCTCGCCGCCCGCGGTTTCGCGGGTCAGGTCTGCGGAATCGCAGCGATGGCGTCCGACAACGGACCGTCAAGCTCCTCGTAGACCCGGTGCAGGTACCAGTCCACGAGCTGCTGCTTGAACGCGGCGTTCAACTGAGGACGATCGCCCGTGATGGCGACCATCTGATCGTGGAGTCCGGGCATGATCGCTTCCTTCGCCTGATCGGCAGTCAGGCCCTTCTCCTTCGCCGCCTTGCCCTCGTTCAACAACACACGAAACACCGCTATCGTCGATCGGAGGAGGGTCTTGTCGTGGAGCGGCGGACCGTGTCCGGTGACGATGGTGGTGGCGTCGAGCGCGTCGATCCGATCGAGGACGCGCAGCCATTCCGTGGGATAGCCGCTGAGGGCGAACGTGATCGGGTTCACGATCAGATCGCCGAGCAACAGGATCTTCTCGTTCGGCAGGTAGACGAACGTATCTCCTGGCGTGACGCCGCGACCGTAGTTGAGCACTTCGATGTGACGTTCGCCGAGGTCGATCGTCAGGCGATTGCTGAACGTCGTGGTCGGGAGCACCAGCCGGGCATGCGTCTTCTCCTCGACGAAGGCCTTGTCCTGCGCCAGCAACGGCTGCAGACTCGCCGAGGTCTCGGCGCGCTGCTCCAGCTCGCGAACGTAGGCCGGGAGTTGTTGCTCGAGGAAGGGTTTGTTGAAGGCGACCGCCGGTCCCGCCATCATCAGACGATTCTTCTCGTGCGACAGCACCTGGACGTCGGGAAAGGCCTGTTGGTAGGTCTCGGTGCCGTACCAGTGGTCCCAGTGCCAGTGCGAGTTCACCACCCAGCGGACCGGTTGATTCGTGCGCGTGCGGATGCCAGCCAGGACTGCGGCGGACGCGCTGGGCGTACCGTTGGAGTCGAACACCAGAACGCCGTCGCGCGACAGCACGGCAATCGAATTGCCATCGAGGCCGACGTCGCCGTAACCAGGCGTGGTGAAGAGGATGATCCCGGGCGCGAGCTCAGTTTGCGTCGGCGCTGTTCGAATCTGACCAGTGACCGTCATCGAACAGAGCGCCGCGATCGCCGACATCAAAAACAAAGGCACGCGCCGCATCGTCATATCGAACCTTTGACGACCGACGCGTGCCTTTAGTTTGCGATGCGTTCTAACTTCTGATTCTAACTTCTAACTTCTAACTTCTAACTTTCAAGACTACCACCTGACGTCGATGCCGATGCGGATGATGCGGCCCTGCAGAATCACCGCCGGTTGCAGATAGGTTGCGGCGTTGTACTGCGCCGTGCTGACCGCGGTGTAGTCGTCCGAGTTCAGCGCGTTGAAGATGTCCATCCGCGGCGTGAAGCTCCAGTTGTCCACCTTGAACTGCTTGCTGACGCCGAGATCGAGCTCGTTGACCCGCGGCGTGAATTGCGTGCCGGGAGCGTTGAGGCCAAGGTTGACCGACGCGATGCCGGTCGTCAGTCCGGGAATCATCGGCGCGCCTGGCGTGCAGGCGCCCTTGCAGTTCGCCGGGTAGTTCGTGGTGCGCGAGATCAGCTCGTATGAGGCCAGCCCGTTCGGCTGGGTGAAACCGGTTCCCGCGGTGAAGACGCCGTACTGGACCGGCAGCGTGCCGACGGCCGAGCCCGCCAGCATCTGAAGCGCAACACTGAGGTTGATGCTGTACCAGGGAAGTGGAACGGTGCCGGCGATCTTGCCTGCCGTGATCCACGGGATGTTGTTCTTGGAGCCGTCGCAGTACAGCAGCAGGTTCGGGTCGGTGCTGGCCGCGCTGCAGCTGTTCGAGACCGTGTTCTCCGTGGACATCCCGCCGAAAATGCGCACGCCGTGTGCGAGGCGGGTATTGAAATTGAGCTCGACACCATTGTAGGTGCGGCGTCATGTTCGGATCGTTGCTGTCCACGTTGTTGACCGCGTTCACCTTCGCCGCGCTGACGTTGTAGTAGGGGATGGCGCTGCCGTCGATCGGACTGGCCACGTTGATCAGCGTGTAGTCGGCGGCGGTGCGCGCGATGTTGTTGCGCGCGATCAGGTTCTTGAACGAGCTGTGGAAGTACTCCGCCGTGATCGAAGTGCCGGGCAGCAGTTCGTGCTGGACGCCGACGTTGTACATCAGCTGATACGGCCGCTCCAGATCCGGGCTGAAGGTGGACAGCGCGCGGACGCCGAAGTTGTTCGGGAGCGCCGCGAAGTTGATTTCGCAGCCGGCCGTCAGGTAGACGCAGCCGCGCTCGCCCTGCGCGATGTCGTCATGGTTGCTGTCGGTCCACGGCAGGCTCTGCGTGGTGAGCGCCGTCGGATTGTAGATCTGCGCGAAGCCGGTGGTCGCGCCGGTCATGTACTTGTTGAACCCGGCGCGGATGGCGGTCTTGCCGTTGCCGAACAGGTCGTACACCACCGACGTGCGCGGCGACCAGTCTTTCCAGGTCGGCAGATAGATGTCGCTGTAGGCGACCGAGTTCTCGAACCGGCCCGTCTGTGCCGGTTCGCCGATGACGTGCTGTTTCAGGTAGTCGTAGCGGACGCCCAGGTTGACGGTGAATCGGTTGATACGCCACGAGTCCTGAGCGTAGAAGCCCATGTTCGCGTCCAGGTACTCACCGGTCTGGAGCGGTGTATTCAGGACGGTGACCGACAGTGGAACGCCGGCCTGGTAGACCTGGTACAAGTCCGCGTTGGCGCTGTTCCAGCGCAGGTAGGGTCCCCATGAATCGAGGAAGCCGACCTTGATGTTGTGCGATCCGGTCACGTAGGACACGGCGGCCATCGCGTTGTACTTGTCCGGGTAGTTACCGAGCTGCGCGCTTGACGCCGCCCAGAGCACGCCGGTGCTGTTGTCGCTCCTGCGAGCGCCCGCGTACCACGCCGGCGTCAGGCGATCCTGCGAGATGCCGGGCTGGTAGACGTTGTCGTAACGCTCGCGATTGAACGAGAAGCCGGTTTCGAGCAGCAGCTTCGGCGAGAGCGTCGAGGTCCACTTCGCGGACCCGGTCGCGAAGGTCGGCGTGTGCCAGACCACCGAGGCCGTATCCGTGTCGGTGAGCGCGCCCATTGCATGTCCGCGCAGACGCATCGCGCGGTCCATGTAAGCGGCGAACTTGTTCTTGGGCGACACCTGCCAGGTCACGCGCAGGACCGGGTTCGACATCTTCTCGTCCGAAATGCCCTGCTCGCAGTTGCCGGCGGGCGTCAGACAGTTGGCGAACGCGGCCGGCACCGGCACGCCGGCCGGCAGGACGAACGAGTTCGCAATCGGCTTGTCGTAGTGCGCGTTCCGGAAGGCGCCGAAGAACCAGAGCTTGTCCTTCATGATCGGCCCGCCTTCTTCGATGTTGAACTCGTAGAAGTTGGAGATCTTGTCGGTGGCGGTGACGCCGAGCGCCTGCAGTTCAGGCGTCAGGTTGTTGCCCTGCCAGCTCGATGGCGACTTGCCGTACTTGAGGCCGCCCTGGAAACGGTTGCCGCCGTCTTTCGGCACCAGGTTCATGGTGATGCCGCCGGTCATGGTTTCGGCGGTGCCTCCGGCCGTCTGGTACACGGCCTCCTGGATCATCGCTTCGTTGTGATACGCCATCACGGCGCCGTCGGCCATGTTGCCGTTGGTCAGCAGGCCGTCCACGGTGACGATGGCGCCGGAGGCGCCGACGCCGTGCACGGCGAAGTACGCCTGCTGCATCGCGCGCGAGCCGCCGACGTCGGGCGACGACAACGTGACGCCGACCACCAGCTGGCCCAGGCTCTGAATGGTTTTGGCGCTCGGCACCGAGTCGAGCACCGACCGCGACATCACCTGTGTGGTCTGGTTGGTCTGCACGTCGACGACCGGCGACGCCCCGGAGACGGTGACCGATTCCTCGAGCGCGCCGACCTTCATCTCGGCGTTGATCGTTGCGGTGAAGTTCGACGGCAGTTCGAGCCCCTCGCGCTTGAAGGTCGAGAAGCCCTGCAGCGAGAAGCTGATGACGTACACGCCGGGACGAAGATCGACGATCTTGTATTCGCCCTGGCTGTCCGTGGACACGGACCTGGTCTTCTCGATCAGGACGTCGCTCGACACTTCAACCGTGACGCCCGGCAGCACCGCGCCTGACGTGTCTTTCACCGTACCGCCGATTGCGCTCTGGGCCTGCGCAGTGGAAGCGAACACTGCCAGGCAGGCAACGCCCATTAAAAAGCGACAAACATGTTTCAGACTCGTCATGCGGACTCCTTACCTTCAGATGAAAGTAAAGCGAAAAGCTACAAAATTGTTAGGCTTAAACGCGATCGCGTGGACGAGATTGTAGGGAAAAACCCAGGGGAAGGGGTGGGAAAAGATGTCCTCCCCCTGGTTTATTTACGAACTTCTACGGAAGTTTGAATGCGAGGAGCTCGCCCGTGTACGAGGCGCCGCTGATGGCGACGACCAGGTACTGCTTGCCGTTATACATGTAGGTCATCGGCGAGCCGGTCTGCGGTGCCGGCATATACACCGAGCCGACCTCCTGGCCCGTGGCCTTGTCGTAGGCCACCAATTGAGCGCCGCGTTGACCGTTCGGCTGCGTGGCGAAGCCGCCCTCGCCGGCAATCACCAGGTTCTTCGTCACCAAAACGCCGATGCGTCCGGCGCGTCCGGTCTTCGGAATGGTGACACCCTTCAGCGCTGGGCTGTTCTTGATGTTGTCGGCGGTTTCACCGTGCGCGACCTGCCAGCTGATGTCGCCCTTGTTCAGGTCGATCGCGGTGATCCGTCCGTAGGGCGGCTTGATCAGCGGAAGTCCCTGCACGCTGAGCGCGCCGCCGCCTTCCCGGCCGCCGCCCGCTGGAGCTGCGCCACGGCCACCGCCCGCCGCCGCTGCCGGCGCACCACCGCGTCCACCGCCTGCCGCGGGAGCGGCACCCGCCGCCGCGCCGCCACCGGGTTCAGTCGACCGCGTGACCGGCGGCGCATTCGCCCGGGCAACGCCAAGCGCGTAGCCGAAGTCGGACTTCGCGGGATCGGTCGGCACGAGACCAAGCGCCGATGGCGCGGTCACCGAGTAGACGTACAGCTTGTTGGTTTCGGGATCGAGCGCACCACCCTGCCAGTTCGCTCCGCCGGTAACCGACGGCAGAATCAGCGTGCCCAGCGGGCCGTCCGGGTTGCTCACCACCGGCGGCGTGAAGATCGGTCCGATCTTGTACCGCGACAGCAGCTTCAGTCCTTCCGCGTGCAGCTCCGGCGTGAAATCGATCACATCGTCCGGCGACACGCCCTGGCGATCGAATGGCGGCGGCTTGGTGACGAACGGCTGCGTCGGCGAATACCACTCGCCGGGCACCGTGCCTTTTTCGACGGGACGTTCTTCGATCGGCCACACCGGCTTGCCGTTGGTGCGATCGAGCACGTAGACCCAGGACTGCTTGGTGATCTGCGCGATCGCCTTGATCGGCTTGCCGTCGACGACGATGTCCGCGAGGATCGGCGCGCAGGGAATGTCCATGTCCCAGATGCCGTGGTGCACGGTCTGGTAATGCCACTTGCGCACGCCGGTCTTCAGATCGAGCGCGACGATGCTCTCGCCGAAGAGACCGGATCCGGGACGATTGCCGCCGTAGTAATCGCCGGTCGGCAGTTCGACCGGTAGGTACACCAGGCCGAGCTGCTCGTCGATCGTCATCTGCGCCCAGACGCCGGCGTTGCCGGTGTAGGACCACGAGTCCTTTTCCCAGGTGTTGTTGCCGAACTCGCCGGGCGACGGGATGGTGTGGAAGATCCAGAGCCGCTTGCCGGTCTTGGCGTCGTAGCCGCGGATGAAGCCCTTCTCGTGCGTCTTGCTTTTCGGCCCGCTGCCTTCGAGGTGCGCGGCGCCGACGACGATGACGTCCTTGGCGATGATGGGCGTGGCGTGCAGGCCGATCTCACCGGTGACCGGATCGACCGGCTGGTCGTCGTCCATCTTCAGATCGACGATGCCTTTGGTGCCGAAGCCGGCGGCGAGCTGACCGGTTTTCGCGTCGAGCGCGACCATCCGGTAGCCGGGCGTCACGTAGACGATGCGGGCCGGCTCGCCGTTGGCGCCGGGCCAGTACGCGAGGCCGCGTCCCGACAACAGGCGCGGCGCCGATTCGCCGCGCTTGCCTTCGTTCTCGCTGTGCATCCACAGCATCTCGCCAGTGCCGGCGTCGAGGGCGACCACGGCGCGACGCGTGCCGGCGGTGGTGTAGACGACCCCGTTGACCATGAGCGGCGTGGCTTGGAAGTTGAATTCGGGACGCGGACCGAGTTGATCGGTCTTCATCCGCCATGCGACTTCGAGCTTGCCGAAGTTGTCCTTGGTAATCTGGTCGAGCGGCGAGTACCGTGTGCTCGCCAGATCGCCGCCGTAAGTTGTCCATTCGCCGCTCTTGGTCTGGCCGCGCAGGCCGACGCCAAGCGCCGCGATGGCAACGAGAATAGGAATGAATAAACGGAGTTTTCGCTGATTCATGCGCGACATCATATCGCGGTTTGCGCCGGCCCCGACCGGCCCCCTTCATCTGGGGCATATCGTCAACGCGGTGACCGTCTGGGGTGAAACGCGCGCCCGCGGTGGCCGGGTGTTGCTCCGGATCGAGGACCACGATCGGCAGCGGAGCCGGCGCCAGTTCGAGACCGCCCTGCTCGAGGATTTGGCGTGGCTCGGGTTCGAGGCCGACGGCCCGGCGGTCCGACAGAGCGACCGTGATGACATCTATACGCGGGCGCTCGACGACCTCCGTGCGCGTGGCCTCGTGTACGCCTGCAGTTGTTCGCGGTCGGACGTGGCGCGCGCCGACGTGGCGCGGTCTGACGTGGCGCGGTCGGACGTGGCGCGGTCTGACGTGGCGCGGTCTGACGTGGCGCGGGCCTTTCAGGCCCGCGATCCTGACGACTCTGAAAGGGCCGCCCTCAACGGCGACGAACCTTGCTATCCCGGCACCTGCAGACAGCTCGGCGTTGTCGAAGGGCCCGGCGTTGGCCTCCGCGTTCGACTGGAGCCGTCGATCGAGCGGTTCGTCGATCTGCGCCTTGGCCTGCAGGAGCAACGGCCTTGCGAGCAGTGCGGCGATCTCCTGGTGCGCGACCGCGACGGGAACTGGACGTATCAATTCGCAGCCGCGGTGGACGATTACGTCCAGGGCGTGACGCTCGTCATTCGTGGCACTGACCTGCTGTCGTCAACCGGCCGGCAGATCCAGCTGGCGCGACTGCTGGGCCGCAGCGAACCCGCCGAGTTCCTCCATCACGCACTGATCATGAAAACGCCGCAACAGAAGCTGAGCAAGTCCGATGGCGCAACCGGGATCCGCCAACTCCGGGAACGCGGATGGACAGCGGATCGAGTGATCGCGCACGCGATGGATCTGGTGCGCGTGTGACGAGGCAATTGTCATCGGTCCGCCGCGAGACTTCCCGTATCATGGCCCGGTCATGAGGTCGAGGACTCTGCGCGGACTGGTGACGGCTGCTGCGATCGGCGTCACCGTCACCGCGATCGCGCCAACCGCAGGACCGGCGCCGGCCTTCGTCACCGCCAGCGACGCGTGGGAACGCGGTGACTACGTGGCTGCGCTGAACGGGTTTCTCCGCGTCCTGAACGGACCCGACAGCGCCGCATGGCTCGAGCCAATCGCCCTGACTACCGGCGAGTTGTTCGAGACGCGCGAATTGACGAGCGACGGCCGGGCGCCGCGGTTCAGTCCCGACGGCCAGATGATCGCGTACGAAACGGGACTCGAGACCTCGCGGCGCACGCTCGTCTACCGGAACGACGCAGCGCGAGCACTCGTCGCGGATCTGCCCGGTGTGTCGGCGACGTTCTCGTCGCAGCTGGGACAGATCGCGTATCTCCGGATCCCGGACAGCGACGAGATTCGCGGCGCGTCAAGGGCTCTCGCGAGCGCCTCGCTGACCGCGGCGAATCGAGGCCAGCTGGTACGGTCACTCGACTGGCTCATCGCTCAGCAGTCCTCGATTGTCGTGCGGGAATTGCGCAGCGGACGCGAGATGGAGCTGCCGGCGCCCGACCTGGCCAAGACCGGTCTGACCTTCAGCGCCGATGGCCGCACGTTGTACTTCCTCGGCGCCAGGGAATCCGAACCATCGCGCACCGACATTTACACGATCAGCGAGAACGCTCCGAAGCCCGTGCTCGCTACTGACGCCGACGGCTTGAAGGGCGTGCCGACGATCGATCCGTCAGGTGCCGTCTTGATCTATGTCGTGCCGACAGTCAACCCGCTGCGGCGCCCCGCGACGCCAGGCACCACGCCCGCGAACGGACGGGGAGCGCCGGCGCGAGAGGCCCCAGCCCGCACGCCGGCGCCACCCACTTTCGGGGTTGTCACCATCGCCACCCGTAACACTGTGGTCGTCAGTGGCGCCTCGCCGTCGTTGTCTGCCGACGGCAAGACGCTCGCGTACATCGGCCGATCGGGGTCCGATTACCAGTTGATGGTCGGACCGACCACCGGCGACCACGTCGCGATCAAGACGACCAGCCTCAGGCTCGACGCGCCGGCGCTGTCGGCGATCGGCTCGCGCATCGCGTATCAGATGATGCCGGATGACGACTGGGAAATCTTCGTCGCCAATCGGGACGGCACGGGCGAGCGCCGGGTGACGCGAGAAATCCAGCACGACTTGTTGCCGCGCTTCATCGGTCCGGATCGACTGCTGGCGGTCATGGGCGAGCCGCGTCATCGCACCTCGTACCTCTACGACCTCCGAACCGATGCGCCTTCGGGCCCGGGCTCAGTTCCGGTGCGGGTGCGGACCCGTCTCTTTCACAACAACACGGTCCGGACGATCGCTCCCGAGTATCAATGGGCGGCGAGTCCGGATGGCGCCCAGATTCTGATCGGCGCCGAACGCGACGGAAACACGGTGTCGCCGGAGCGTGGCGTCTATCTGGTTGACCTGCAGCACCCAGTGACCCGGACTGCGTTGCTCGATCGGCTTCATCGTCAGTTGAAAGGTGAAGTCGCGCTGGCGGCGGCCGGCGCCAGGGCATTCGAACCGATCGCCACCGATGTGCGCCAGGTGGTGGCGCGCGAATCGGTGTCGCGCATCTACGGCTATGAGAAAGCGCTGTTCGACTTCGATTCGAAGCACATCTCGAAGCCGGGCAATCGTCAGGCCTCCGAATACCTGTTCGCGGCCTATCAGTCGTTCGGATACGCGCCCGAGTACCAGTGGTTCGAGCCAGCCGGCGCCCTCGGTGGAGGAACCGCCAACGTGATCGCGACGCTGCGCGGCACCGTCAACCCCGATCTCGTCTACATCGTCAGCAGCCATTACGACTCGGTCGAGGCCGGCCCTGGTGCCGATGACGACTCGTCGGGCACAGCGGCGCTGCTCGAGGCGGCACGAGTTCTCGCCGGCCATCCGCTGCCGGCGACGATCGTGTTCGCGTCCCTGACCGGCGAGGAATCGGGCCTGCTGGGGAGCCGCGAGTTCGTGCGCCGGGCGCTCGATAGCAAGATGCATGTCGTCGGTGCCTTGAACAACGACATGGTCGGCTGGGCGAACGACCAGCGCCTCGACAATACGATTCGCTATTCGAATCCCGGAATCCGCGATATCCAGCACGGCGCCGCCATCCTGTTCACGCGCCTGATTACCTTCGACGCGCTCTACTGGAAAGGCACCGACGCCGCGTCCTATTACGACGCGTATGGCGATATCGTCGGCGGCATCGGTTCCTACCCGGTACTCGGCAGCCCGCATTATCATCAGGCCAGCGACCGGCTGGAGTACGAGAATCACCAGCTCATCGCCGAGACGAGCAAGGCGACTGTGGCGACGGTGATGCTGCTGGCATCGAGCCCGTCTCGGCTGACGCGACTGAAGGTGGACAGCTTCAGGGGCACGACCGCATCGTTGTCGTGGGCGGCGAGTCCCGAAGCAGGTGTCACGTCGTACATCGTCGCGTTCGGACCGGCCGCCGATCCGTGGCGGACGAGGATCAACGTGGTGCAACCGCACGCGACGCTCTCGCCGGTCACCGCGGGTATGGTGGTGCGGGTCAAGGCGGTGAACGCTCGCGGGCTCGAGGGCTGGGACTGGGCGACAACGACCGTCGGCGAACCGGCGGCCATGAGGACGACGCAATGAATATGAGAAGAGTGATGAGCGTTGGGAGTGCCGCGGCGATTGCGGCGGCCGCCATTTCGATGACCGGCCGCGCTGCCGCTCCGGCGTGCGATCCGGACAATGGCGGACTGACTCTGCCGCCGGGGTTTTGCGCCACTCTGGTCGCCGACAACGTCGGCAAGGCGCGTCACCTCGTCGTCGCGCCCAACGGCGATCTATTCGTGTCGCTGCAGGGCGGCCGCGGACAGGCCAGCGGCGTCATGGGGCTTCGCGATACCGACGGCGACGGCAAGATGGACAAGCGCGAGCAGTTCGGCGAGGGCAGTGCCACCGGCGTCGGTCTGCGAAACGGCTACGTCTACTTCGCGACCACCACGTCGATCATCCGCTACAAGTTGAACCCCGGCGAGCTGAAGCCGACCGGCGCGCCGGAAGTGATCGCCGAAGGGCTGACCGATCGACGCCAGCATGCCGACAAGGGTCTTGCCTTTGACGGGAAGGGCGGGGTCTACGTCAACATCGGCGCGCCGTCGAACGCCTGCCAGGTTCCGGATCGACAGCCGAACGTGAAGGGCCAGGATCCGTGTCAGCTGCTCGACATCGCCGGTGGAGTGTGGCGTTTCGACGAGAACAAGCTCGGACAGAAGCAGGCGGACGGTCAACACTACGCCACCGGCATGCGTCAGTTGCCGGGCCTCACGTGGCACGACGGATCGCTGTGGGTGATGATGCACAATCGCGACGGTCTCGACACCCTGTGGCCGGGTCAATTCACTGCCGAACAGAACGCGGAATGGCCGGCGGAGTATCTCCTGAAGGTGAGCGAGAACTCCAACTTCGGCTGGCCGTACTGCTTCTTCAACAACGCCGAGGGTCACCTTGTGACCAATCCGGAGTACGGCGGCGACGGCAAGAAAACCGATCGCTGCGCCGCGTTCACGCCGCCGACGGTGGCGTTCCCGGCGCACTGGGCGCCGAACGACCTGGTGTTCTACAGCGGCACGCAGTTCCCGGCGCACTATCGCAACGGCGTCTTCGTCGCGTTTCACGGCTCGTGGAACCGCGCGCCGCTGCCGATGGCCGGCTACAACATCACCTTCGTGCCGTTCACCGACGGCAAGCCGGGCAAGTACGAGGTGTTCGCCGACGGGTTCACCGGCAAGAAGCCGATCATGAATCCAGGAGAAGCGGTCGCACGTCCCGGCGGCCTGGCGGTTGGACCGGACGGTTCGCTGTACATCACCGAGGACGTGAAGGGAAAGATCTGGCGGGTCACCTACACCGGCAAGTAAACACGGAGGCACCATGTATCTGATTTGGGAGATCGCAATCGGCATCCTTGCGGGCTTTCTCGCGGGCAAGATCATGCGGGGCGCAGGCTACGGGATCCTGATGGATCTCCTGCTTGGCATCGTCGGATCCGTGGTCGGCGGTTTCGTGTTCAGCCTGCTCGGCCTCCAGGCCTACGGCATTGTCGGATCGCTGGTCGTGGCGACCGCCGGCGCGGTGATACTGGTCGCGATCGTTCATCGTTTGTGATTTGAAAGCCAGAGGTTTTATGAAGCGCATCTCGAGTGCAGTGCTCGTCTTCCTGTCGTCGGTCGGCGTGCTGTCGGCGCAGACACCCAAGCGAGCGCTGTCGCTCGACGATCTCGGCAAGCTGAAGGAGGTGCGCGATCCGCAGTGCGCGCCGGACGGCAAATCGGTCGCCTTCGTCGTTTCGCAAATCGACGTGAAGGAGGACAAAGCCGGCGCTTCTCACATCTGGACGATCGGACTTGACGGAAACAGCGAGCGACAGATCACGTCGAGCCCCGACAGCGAGTCGGCGCCGCGGTTCAGCCCCGACGGCAAATACCTGTCGTTCACCTCGTCGCGGCCAGGCAAGGCGAAGGGGAACCAGGTGTGGCTGCTCGATCGCAGCGGTGGCGAAGCGTTCCAGCTCACTGAGGTGAAGGGACGGCTGCAGGGCTACGAGTGGTCGCCGGACTCGAAGCGCCTGGCGCTCGTGGTCGGCGATCCCGACCCGGACGCGGAAACGCCCGCCGCGGGAGCGGGCGCGAGCGCCGACGGTGGCGGTCGCGGCAAGGCGCCGAAACCGATCGTCATCGACCGCTACAAGTTCAAGCAGGACGTGCAGGGCTACCTGCTCTCGGGCCGGCACACTTACGTCTACCTGTTCGACATCGCCTCGAAGCAGCTCGATCGCCTGACCAACGGCAAGGCGGACGAATCGTCGCCGTCGTGGTCGCCCGACGGAACGCGGATCGCGTTCATGAGCAACCGGCAGCCTGATCCCGATCGCGAGCCATCAAGCCAGTTGTTTGTCGCCGAGGCGAAAGCCGGTTCGAGCGAAAAAGCGCTGACGACGCTGGCGAGCCACGGCGGCCGCGGCAAGGCGGAGTGGAGTCCCGACAGCAAGTGGATCGCGTTTCTCGAAGGCGACGACAAGAAAGACGGCGCCTATGGAATGGAACATCTGGCGCTGGTCGCGGCTGACGGCGCGACCGTTCCTGAACGCATCAAGGCGACCGAGAACCTCGATCGCGGTGTGACCTCGCCGCACTTCAGCGCCGATGGCAAGTCGATCATGGTGCTCGTCACCGACGACCAATCGGTGTATCCGGTCAACGTGACGCTGGCCGGCAACCGCGTCGACAAGCCGATGAAGACCCCGATCGTGGTGTCGAGTCCAACGATGGCCGGCGGATGCGCCGCGGTGCTCTCCGGCGGCGATGACAAGCCGACCGAGGTGTATCGAGTCAGCGCGTCAGGGGTGACGCAGTTGTCGCATCAGAACGACACGCTCGTCGCCGAACTGCAGTTGGGCGAGACCGAAGTGGTGACGGCCAGGAGCAAGGACGGCACCGAGGTGCATGGACTGCTGACGAAGCCCGCCGGCTACGTGGCCGGTACGAAGATACCGCTGCTGCTGCGGATCCACGGCGGCCCCAACGGTCAGGATCAGCATTCGTTCGCGTTCGAGCGCCAGTGGTTCGCGGCCAACGGCTACGCGGTTCTGGTCGTGAATTATCGCGGCAGTTCCGGGCGCGGCGCAAAGTTCTCGAAGGCGATTTCGGCCGACTGGGGTCACTACGAAGTGGACGACCTGCAGGCCGCCGTCGATCAGGTCGTGAAGATGGGAGTCGCCGATCCGAACAAGCTTGGCGTCGGCGGCTGGAGCTACGGCGGCATCCTCACCGACTACATGATCGCGAGCGACACACGCTTCAAGGCCGCGACCAGCGGCGCCGGCACCGCCTTCACGGTGTCGTTCTACGGCACCGACCAGTACATCATCCAGTACGACTACGAGATCGGCCCACCATGGAATCCGAAGGCGTGGGAGACCTACCAGAAGATTTCCTACCCGTTCCTGCACGCCGACCGCATCAAGACACCGACGCTGTTCCTCGGCGGCGAGAAGGACTTCAACGTGCCGGTGCAGGGCGGACAGCAGATGTATCAGGCGCTGCGCAGCCTCGGCATCGATACCCAGCTGATCATCTACCCGAACGAGTTCCACGGCATCACGCGCCCGAGCTACGTGCGCGATCGCTACGAACGCTATCTCGCGTGGTACGAGAAATACATCAACGGCAAATCGCCGGCGGCGACGACGACGGCGCAGGAGAAGTAACAGCGCCGGATGGCAAGGTCATCACGAAGGCACGAAGACACACGAAGTTCACGAATACTCTTTTTAGAGGATCCGAGTCTTCGATCCGAGCCTTCGTGCCCTTCGTGATCTTCGTGTCTTCGTGATAAAGGCTGCTTGGGATTGTTCGTGTTCGGAATTAGGATTCCGAACGTGGACAAGATTCTGATCGTCACCGGCGGCGGCAGGGGCATCGGCGCGGCAACCGCGCAACTGGCTGCGGAACGAGGTTTCGCGGTGTGCGTGAACTATCGCGCGAACCGCGAGGCCGCCGACCGCGTCGTCGCCGGAATTGAAGCGGCGGGCGGCACAGCGTTCGCGCTGCAGGCGGACGTCGCGCTCGAGTCGGACGTCGTGCGCATGTTCGAAACCGTGGACACGCGCCTGGGACGCGTCACCGGACTGGTGAACAACGCCGGTATTCTCGAACGGCAAACGCGGGTCGAGCATATCGACGCCGCGCGTATCGACCGCGTGTTTGCGACCAACGTCCGCGGGTCGTTTCTGTGCGCGCGGGAAGCAGTGAGACGGATGTCGACGAGTCACGGCGGCAGCGGCGGCGCGATCGTCAACGTGTCGTCGCGCGCCGCGCAGCTCGGCGCGCCAGGCGAGTATGTGGACTACGCCGCGTCGAAAGCCGCGCTCGACACCCTGACGATTGGTCTGGCGCGGGAAGTGGCGGGAGAAGGGATTCGCGTCAACGGCGTCCGTGCCGGCATCATCTACACCGACATCCACGCCGACGGAGGAGAGCCCGGCCGCGTCGATCGTCTCGGTCCGCAGCTGCCGATGAAGCGGGGTGGCGATCCGATCGAAGTGGCGCGGGCGATTCTGTGGTTGTTGTCTGAGGAGTCGTCGTATTCGACCGGCACGTTCATCGACGTCGCCGGCGGACGTTAGCCATGCGTCGAAGCCGCGCCACAGAACACGCAGGACCCGGTGTCTGCGCGTTCTGGGCTGGCTGTGAACGTCAGCGGGTCTTCGAGTAGAGGAACTGGCGGCCGTCGGCTCCGCCCGGGTACCACGCGACGATCGGCGGCACGGCGCCCCTCGAGACCTCACCGAGGGTGATGAACGAGTCCTCGCGCATCCCGGCCGGTCGATTGATGCGATTGGTCAACCCCATGAAGTAGGTGTGCCGACGATCCTTGCTCTGAACCCGGACGACGTTGTCGCCGGTGTCGGCGTTGAGGACGTCGAAGGCATAAGTGCCCGCGCCGAGCGTCACGCCCGGCAGCCCGACGGGACCGCTGAAGGTCAGTAGCGTCAGATGGCTGGCGTCCGACCAGGCATGCGCGGATGCGCCGCTGATCGCCAACCCCAGAGCCAGCGCGAACGCCGTTGCGAGCGAAGTGCGTGTCGTCATGATCGTCTCCCTTTGTTTGGTGAGCCGCGTTATGCGGTTCAACAAGGGAGACGGCCGGCTGCCGCAATTTCCTGACTGCCGACCGGGCGCCGCGTCAATCAGAACATCCGCGCGACGGCCGTCTTCCAGTTATCGTGATGCTCAGTCAACAACATTCGTCAATCGGCGTCGGTCAACGGATCGGCAGCTACCGCATCGATGCGCTCCTCGGCGCCGGCGGCATGGGCGTCGTCTTCCGTGCATGGGACGGCGAGCTGCAGCGAACCGTCGCGATAAAGGCGGTCGATCGCGCGCACTCCGACAGCGACGCGACACGCTGGCTGCTGAAAGAGGCGCGCCTCTGCGCCGGACTGAACCATCCGTCCATCTGCAGCATCCACGAAGTCGGACACGTCGATGGCCAGCCTTTCATCGTGATGGAGCACGTCGACGGGTTGCCGCTCGCCTCGCTTGATTCCGGCGGGACGCGGGTTGCCACTGGAACTGGCGCTGCAGTACGCGGTGCAGATCGTCGATGCGGTGGCGCACGCGCACGATCACGGCGTCGTCCATCGCGACCTGAAGAGCTCGAACGTGATGATTTCGAAGGAGGGGCGCATCAAGCTCCTCGATTTCGGCCTCGCCGTGCGTTGCGCGACGGAGGGCGAAGCGACGCGCCTTGAAACGACCTGTCTGCACGATACACCGTCCGGCGCAGGCACGATTCCCTACATGGCGCCGGAGCTGCTGTGCGGCCGTTCGGCCAACGCGCGCTCCGACATCTGGGCGCTCGGGGTGCTGATCTACGAGATGCTGTCGGGCAGTCGTCCGTTTCGCGGCGCGACGCGCTACGAGGTGGGCGCGTCGATCCTGAGCGACCCGGCGATTCCGCTGCCTGAGGCACTTCCGGCCTGGTTGAAGGCAGTCGTGTCACGAAGTCTTGTGAAGGACCCGGCCCGGCGCTGCCCGACGGCGTCGGCGCTCGCGGACGCCCTGAACCGACGGTAAACGTCTGCCGGATCAGACGTTGCGAAATCCGCGGAGGTGGCCGTCTCTATTGTTGACGAAGGCGCGTTTCAGTCTTGTCAGCAGGCCACCGATCATGAATAATCCGCGCTCCGAGACGCTGACGGTTCGCCAGGGGACGACCTCCCCGGCGACCCGCAGCGTGACAGGATCGTCGTCGCGACAGGCGACCACCGGCGGTCAAGATACGGCGTCGGCGGGCGCGGTTGTGAAAGACGAAAAGCTCTTCCTTGCGAACCTCCCAATCATCGATGCGGTGATCGGGCAGGTCTGTCGCCGGCAGCGCCTGGCCGCGGCCGAGGCCGACGACTTCGCCTCCGAAGTCCACCTGCACTTCATCGAACGCAACTACGAACCGCTGCGACGCTTCGAGGGCCGCAGCAGCCTGCGCACCTTTCTCATCGTCGTCATCCAGCGTCTGTGTCTGGACTTTCGCAACCGGACCTGGGGGCGCTGGCGGCCGTCGATCGAAGCCAAGCGACTCGGTTCAATGGCGATCCTGATTGAGCGTCTGATGGTGCGCGATGGCCGCAGTCACCAGGAGGTCGTGGAGACGCTGCGCACCAATCACGGCGTGGAGATGGACGCGGCGCTCGAGGCGCTGTGCGTGAAGCTGGCGAGGCGCGCGCCGGTGCGGCAGTTCGTGCCGGAAGTAGAGGCGGCCGATGTCCCGAGCGGCACGCCGTTGCCTGAGGACAACGTGCTGCGCGGCGAGCAGGAGTTCCTCGCCAAGCGCGTGCAGACCGCGCTCGACCGCGTTCGGCAGACGCTGCCGGCGGAAGACGGGTTGATTCTGAAGATGCGGTTCGAAGATGCCGTGCCGATTGTCAACATCGCGACGGCGCTGCAGCTGAACCAGAAGCGTCTGTATCGCCGCCTCGACATCTTGTTCGCGACGCTCCGCAAAGGACTCGAAGCCGAGGGTATTTCGCGCGACGAGGTCACCGCACTCTTCGCCGACGGCGCGCTGGACGAAACGGACGTTCACGAAGTCGAGTACCGCGCTGGTGGAGCCGGCACCTCTGATCCGGCAGAAAGCGCGAGGGGGTCGTGGCAGAAGTCATGAAGCAGCTGGCGGGTAATTGCCCGGATCTGGAAACGATCGCGGCCTATCTGGATGGCCGGCTGACCGATCGCGAGCGGGTTCAGGTCACCGCGCACCTGGCGGACTGCGAAGATTGCTACGCGCTGTTCAGCGAAAGCGCGCGGGTAGTGGTCGACACACCTCCGGTAACGGTCCCGTGGCACGAGCGCTTCAGGGTCGCGGTCCGGACGATGCGGCCCGCGGTCGTGGCTGGGTGGACGGGGACCGCGCTGGCGACGGCGGCCGCGCTGACGATGTTCGTGCAGACCGGTCAGCTGGCGCGGTGGCGATCGGCGGATCCAGGTCTGCAGGCACTGGTCATGGCGGTGGGAACCGATCGGCCGATTGAAGCGCGGCTGAGCGGGTTCGCGTATGCACCGCTGCGTGGTACGGTTCGGTCAGGAGAGTCGTCGGCTCCAGCGGTCTCACCTGATGTTCGGATTGCTGCAGCGCAGATCGAGAAGACGGCGTCTGGCAACCGGACACCGACAGTCGCTGAAGGCGCTCGGGCTTGCGTACCTGGTGCTCGGCGACGTCAATCGAGCCGTGCCAGTTCTGGAAGAAGCCGCGGATCGGCCGCGACCTGACGCCCATATCCTGAGCGATCTCTCGGCCGCGTATCTTGCGCGCGCCACGCGCAATAGCCAACCCCAGGACTTCGCCAATGCGCTCACCGCGGCCGAGCGCGCTGTGAAACTCGATCCCGGGCTTGCGGAGGGCTGGTTCAATCGCGCGTGCGCGCTCGAACGGCTTTCGCTCTCGGAAGAGGCGCGACAGGCGTGGCAGGACTATCTCAAAGTCGACGATCGCTCCGGCTGGGCGGAGGAGGCGCGAAACCGCATGAAGGCGGCGGGTGCGCCGCCGCAATCCGGCACGGTCGACGACGACCGCCGCGCGGTCGAACGGGTTGCCAATGGGGGCGCCGGCGCAGCGACCGTGGCCGATATCGTCAAAACGTCTCCTCAAGCAGTTCGGGAATGGGCCGAGCACCAGTTGCTCGTCGTGTGGCCGAGGCTGATCCTGAGCGGCCGATTCAGCGAGGCCGGCGCGCTCGTCTTCCGGATCAAGCCGCTGACCGACGTGCTGGCGCGCGAACGCGACGATGCGTTTCTCGCGGAGGCCTTGAGCGTCGTCATTCGAGTGTCGACCGACGAGCGGCGCGCGCGCTCTCTCGCAAGTGCGCATCAGAAATACCAGGCGGCGTCCGATGCCTCTTTCAACGATCACATCGTCGAATCCACGAAGCTGATCCAAGACGTACTGGCGCCGCTCGATGAGGCGCACAGTCCATTCGCAGAATCGGCGCGGCGGCTGGACGCAGTCGGATCGTATTACGCCAATGATCTGACCGGCGCGCTCACCAAGGCGACGGCGGTCGTGGCCTATGCGAAAGCCCATCGGGACTCTGAGTTACGCGGGTTGGCGTACCGCCTCCAGGGTCTCGTCCACGTCGTCCAGGGCGAATTTGCCTCTGCGCTTGATTCGAATGAGGCGGCGCTGAAGTGCTTTCAGGTGTCGGGCGACCTGGCAAATGAAGCCTCGATCCAATCGAGCCTGGCCGAGAATTTTCAGTTGATCGGGGCGACCGACCAGGCATGGCAGGCTCACTTCGCGGCGCTGTCACGAATCGGAACCGTGCGCGAGCGCAACGTGCGACACGTAATTCTTCAAGGCGCGTCGATTGCCGCGCTGCGCGACGACATGCCCGAGGTGGCATTGCACCTGCAGCAGGCGGCGCTCGACAACGCGTATCAGTGGGGGCGGCCTCCGGCGGTGATTACCGGACACATCACGCGCGCGCAGATTTACAGTCGCCTGTCGCAGCCGCAGGGCGTCGCCCTCGATCTGCTGGAGGCCCATCGTTACGCTCGCAACATTCAAGACCCGTTGCTGGTTGCCAGAAACGAAGCCCGCATTCTCCTGGCGAGCGGCGAAACCGCTGCTCGCGAGCGACCCGACGAAGCGATCGAGACCCTGTCCTCCGCGTTGTCGTACTTCGAGCGCACCGGTACAAGCTGGCCGTTGGCGAGTGTCTATCTCGCGCGCGGCAGGGCACAGCTCGCGGCGCATCGCGATCAGCTCGCCGAACAGGATTTCCTTGCGGGCATCCAGGTGTTCGAGCGAATGCGATCCTCGCTGACGTCAGAGAGCCTCCGCACGTCGTACTTCGAACAGCCGTGGGATCTGTTCAGCGAGATGATCCGGCTGCAAGTCACTCGAGGCAACCCCGGCCGGGCGTTGGTGTTCGCCGAGCAGGCACGGGCTCGTACCTTGCTCGAAGCCATCGACAACCGAAACGACGCGGCGCCCGCCGCACCGGCCGCGGTGCAGAAACTGCTCCCGCGCGGCGTGGCGGTGCTGTACTACGCGGCCCTCGACGATCGCCTGCTGATCTGGCTGCTGACCGCCGATCGCCAGGACTTCGTCGAGACCTCGGTTCGGCAGGCCGACGTGACGCGTATTCTCGAGCGCTATCACTCGGACGCCGGTTCCGACCTCAGGAACACATCCAGCCTGATGGCGTTGTACGACGTGCTGATCCGTCCGATTCAGGCCCACCTGCCCGATCGCAATGCCTTGTTAATCGTGCCCGACGGCGTGCTGCACGCGGTGCCGTTCGCCGCCTTGATCCGGCGCGAAGATCACCGGTACCTGGTCGAGGATCACGCGCTCGCGACCTCGCCGAGCCTGACCATCATCGAGCGATCCATCGCGCAGCGCGCGGTTGCCGTCGACGGCCTCACGCGCGCCCTGGTCCTCGGGGATCCGCAGGTTGGCGTGGAGGGGCTGGCCCGATTGCCGGAGGCGTCGCGTGAGGCCAGGGAAATCGCGAACTTGTATTCGCACCCCGACCTGCTGACCGATTCGGACGCCACCAAAGCCCGGTTCATCGACTCCGCAGGTAGTTACGAGGTCGTTCATTTCGCAGGTCACGGGATATCCAACGACGAGTATCCATCGCTCTCCCGTCTGCTGCTGGCCGGCGTCGACGAGTCGTCGCGCAGCCTGTTCGCGCAGGATATCGCCCGAATGCGCTTCGATCGAACCCAACTCGTGGTGCTGGCTGCATGTCGAACCAGCACCGGCCGCATCCGCCGTGGCGAGGGCGTCTTGAGCCTGGCACGTCCGTTCATCGCTGCGGGCGTGCCAACGGTCGTCGCCACGCTGTGGGACGTTGACGACCGTACCGAGTCACCTCCTGCTGGTGGCGTTTCATCGCGCGCTCCGACGCGGCGAGCCGGTGGCGGACGCGCTGCGCTCCGCGCAACTTGCCGCGCTTGCCGACCCCAACCCGACCCTTCGCGAACCGGCGAACTGGGCCACGTTCACAACCATCGGCGGGTTGCCGTCGCTCGGCTTCTCGAATGCGAAGGATTCGTCCGCACCGCCATCACACCCTATCAGTTGAGCAACGACGTGAACACATTGGAGGTGGTATGAGAGTCGATCGCCGTCAATTCATCCAGATCGGTGCAGCCGCGGCGTTGGTCAGCAGCGGCTGCGGGTCTTCGTCCGACAGCAACACGCCAGCGCCGCCAAAGACCGATGGGTCGACGCCGGTGTCAGCCGGATCCGCTCTTCAGATTGATTTCGAAGGCCTCTACCTGGTTGAGAGGAAGGGGACTACCACGATCGTGCACCTGATCGACGGCCCGGCCCTGAACCTGCCGGCGCACACCGCGCAGATGCGCATCCTGGCCTCGAGCATCGATCAGGACAAGACGCAGAAGCCCGCTGCCACCAACATCATTCCGGCCGGCAAGAGCGACGACTTCTGGCTGTGGGACCTGAAGGGTCAGGATCTGGTTGGCCCCGAGTCCCCGACCAGCACACCGGACCTGACGCTGGATGGGTCTTCGGCCGATGACGCGTTGCCCTTGCCGAAGAGTGAAGCGGGCTGGCACTCATTCGGGCGCGTGCCGGATCTCCGGACGCTCTGTGGCGCGACCAAGATCACGAAGTTCGATGCCTTTGTCTCGTCGATTGCCCTGACACATGGTCACCTTGGCGCGCAGATGCCGACCGACGCGATCGGCCCCAAGGCGGTGTGGCTCTTCACCGATACCTCGGGCAAGGAACTCCAACGCCGGGCCCTCACCAACTTAATCAGCTATACGTGCCCGACGAACGGTCAATCGCTCAGGCTCAAGGTGGGTTCAGGCTATGTGGTCTTCAAGCCCGGAGCGGCGCAGGTCACGGTCAGCAACCTGCCGCCGGGCGCCCCCTGCGGAAAACCGTGTCATCCGGTGATGCATCACTTCGCCGCGTTCGCGCAGCTGGTTGACGCCAAGTTCGTGCCGAACGTGACCCTCGCCACGAGCGACGCCGTGTTCAACGATCAGGCCGGCGCCGACTACTGCCCCGGCTCGCAGGTGTAACGGACATGTCAACACGTCTGTCCAAACCGGTGACGGTGGTCCTGGTGGCGGTGGCGGTGGCGATCGCAGTCGCCTCGTTCGTGATCGTCCTGAAAACGAAGGACGACGAGATCACCTTGAGCTCGAGATCGGGTGTCGACGTCGCCACCATGGTGCTCAACGGGCGGCGGGCGGCCTGCATCCCCTACGAAGTCGTTCACGGCGTCGCCAGTGCGTGGATCACCAATCTGCTCAGCCCGGGCAACTGCCCGTCGGAGGTCGCCGTCTTCGCGCAGAGCAATGCGATGAGCCTGGTGGACACGGCGGGGAAGTGGACCGATCAACACGGCGACATGGTCGACGTGCCGATGCGTTCGCTATACGATCTGCCGGTCAACGTCTTCGTCATGTCCGGCGATCTGACGACTCACGACGTCATCCAGCGGCAGAACGAAGCAACCGCCGATGTGTCGCGCTCAACGGGTATTTACGACAGCGAACAGTGCGGGATCAAATTCTCCGTCGGCGTCATTGAAGATGCCACTCGCCTGTTCGACGATCCCGGTCTCTTGACCGCTCAGTGCGACGGTAACGTCAGCAAGTTCAAGGCGGTTGACGGAGCCAAGACTGCGTCCTTAGCCGTCAATGTCTTCTACTTCATCGGGCAATCAGGCGTGTTGGGCCAAACCTGTACGGATGGCAACTCGGCGGTGATCCTGATCAGCCAATGGAGCCAACCCGAGACGCTGGCTCACGAATTGGGCCACGCGTTGTCCCTGCTTCATACGGACGACGTGCCAGGAATGCCGGACGACGATCTGATGTTGAGTACCCTCGTCCTATCCGGCGACCCTGACGACAGGTCAATGCTTCAGGGCCAACGTGAACCAGACCTCAGCGTTGAACAGCCTGTCCGTCCGAACCGAACCGACGCGGGCATGCCCCGACTCGTCCACTGACTCGCATTGCCCACCGCTGGCAATTCACAAGTGATTGCGGAGACTTCCTTTATGACAATCCGCACCCGGCTGACGGTCCTGCTCGGGTTGGCGCTGGCCGCGGGATGTTCGCGGACGCCGGCTTCCTCCGCGGCTCAAGCCCCGGTCGCGAACGGTCCTCGGTACTGTCGGGCCCTCCGGCCAGAATCGCTCGCCCTCGCCAGTGGTCGCCTGGCTGGATTGCATCGAATGCACCCCGGCACAACTCCAGGCGGTCGTTGCGCTCGGTGACGCCGCTGTTCCTGAATTGACCAGGACTCTCGCGACCGGCCCGGCCCAGGATCGCCTCGATCCACAGCAGAAACACATCGAGGCTTCATACGCAACGATGAAGGAGTACGAACGCCAACACGCGGACAGTCGTGTCCCGTTTACGCAGCAGGAGTACGTGCAGCTCTACGTCAGAAAATACGTGTTGCTGAACAGAATGCGATCGGCTACCGCTCTTGGCGCAATAGGGACAACTGCTGCAAAGACGGCCCTGACCTCGGCGTTGGGGCAACCCGACACGCCCATCGAGTTGACACGGGAGATCGAGCGAGCGCTCAAGTCGTCGAGGTAATCAGTCGCGCACTTTGCCACGCATCGCTCAGCTATCGCGATGCACCGTCGCTGGCGAAAACGCAGGCAGGCAGACGGCGACATACTCGGCGCCGTCTGCCTCCGGCGTGCTGTAGCGGACCCACTCGCCCGGCGCGGTGACCACCGCCTGGCCGGCGCGGACTTCGAGGACGCCGGTCTCGTGCTCGACGCGGACCATGCCGCGCAGCACGAGCGTGATCTCCTCGAACTCCGGACGCTGCCCCGGCTCGAGCCAGCCGGCCGGCGACGTCATCCTCGCGACGCTCACCTCCGCTTGGCCCGAATTTACACGGCCGGCGAACTCCTCAATCTTTTTCGGTTTGGTCCCGGCGGCGGCGACGATGGTGGGCGCGGCGATGAGCTTCGGCATCAGAGGCTCAGTATAGACTTGGTGCGTGAAGAAAATCTGCGCCAACGTCCTCGATGCCATCGGCGACACGCCGCTGATTCGCATCAACAACATCACAAAGGGCTTGGTCAAGGGCACCGTGCTCGCGAAGGTCGAAACCTTCAATCCCGGCAACTCGATCAAGGACCGCATGGCGGTGAAGATGATCGAAGATGCCGAGCGCGCCGGCCTGCTCAAGCCGGGCGGCACGATCATCGAGGGCACCTCGGGCAACACCGGCATGGGCCTGGCGATGGCCGCGGTCGTCAAGGGCTACAAATGCATCTTCACGACGACCGACAAGCAGTCGAAGGAGAAAGTCGATGCGCTGCGGGCCTTTGGCGCCGACGTCATCGTCTGCCCGACCAACGTCGATCCGGAAGACCCGCGGTCGTACTACTCGGTGTCGTCGCGGCTGGTCAAGGAAGTGCCGAACTCGTGGAAGGCGAACCAGTACGACAACCTGTCCAATTCGAAGGCGCACTACGAGCAGACCGGCCCTGAGATCTGGGAGCAGACCGACGGCGCGCATCACCCAGCTGGTCGTCGGCGTCGGCACCGGCGGCACCATTTCCGGCACCGGCCGCTACCTGAAGGAGCGCAATCCGCAAGATCAAGGTCGTGGGGCATCGACACCTACGGCTCGGTGTTCAAGAAGTACAAAGAGACCGGCATCTTCGACAAGCACGAGATCTATCCCTACATCACCGAAGGCATCGGCGAAGACTTCCTGCCCGAGAACGTCGACTTCAGCGTCATCGATCACTTCGAGAAGGTCACCGACAAGGACGCCGCGATCATGACGCGGCGGATCGCGCGCGAGGAAGGCATCTTCGCCGGCAACTCCGCCGGCTCGGCGATGGCGGGTCTGCTGCAGCTCAAGGATCGCTTCGCGGACGAGGACGTGATCGTCGTGATTTTCCACGACCATGGCACGCGCTATCTCGGAAAGATGTTCAACGACGACTGGATGCGCGAGAAAGGCTTCATCGAGAAGCACGGGATGACCGCGCGCGACCTGGTGTCGATGCGGCTGTCCGGCGAGCTGCGCTCGCTCGAATCGGAAGAACCGGTCGAGCACGCCGTGCGCCTGATGAGCGAGCACGACTTCTCGCAGATTTCGATCACCCGCGACAATCGACTGGTCGGCTCGCTGAACGAAACCCAGCTCTATAACGAGATGGTGCGCAACCCGAAGGTGCAAGCGCGCAGCCGGTCGAATCGATCATGCAGCCGGCGTTTCCGTTCGCCGACGTCTCGACGCCGGTCGATCTGCTGTCGACGATGATCACGCCGCAGAGTCCGGCGGTGCTGGTCCGCGATTTCAAGACCGACAAGACGTTCATCATTACGCGATCGGATCTCATACGAGTGCTCTGAGATCTGAGAATTTGGGGATGTTTGGATCTGAGGATATATCTGAGGACCTTTGTGTCCTTGGTGTCCTTGGTGTCGAATCAGCGCCGATCGGACGCGCCGATCGTCAGGCGAGCGAGGTGACCGATGAATGAGAAAGCATTGCGGGCCCAGTTGGTGAAGTTGCTGGGATCCGGCGAGGCACACGTCACGTTCGAGCGCGCGGTCAAAGGCTTTCCCGCAGCGCTTCGCGGTGTCGTCCCCGTAGGCGACGAGCATTCTGCGTGGCAGCTGGTCGAGCACCTTCGGATGGCGCAGGCGGACATCCTCGAATTCTGCCTCTCGGCGAAGTATCGCGAGAAGAAGTGGCCCGAGGATTACTGGCCGAAGACGGCCGCGCCTCGCAGCGCAGCGGCCTGGACCAAGGCGCTGGCCGCGATTCGCCGCGATCGAAAGAAGATGCAACGCCTTGCTGCCAGCCAGAAGATCGATCTGCTGGCGGCCATTCCACACGGTACGGGCCAGACCTACCTTCGCGAAATCCTGCTGGTGGCCGACCACGACGCCTATCATGTCGGCCAAATCGTCGCGTTGCGCCGCCGCCTCGGCATCTGGACCTAGCGTCCGTGGACCTGATTCGGCAGCGGCTGCGCACCCAGCGCCTGATTGGCGCGCCGTTCGCAACGCCGGTCGAAGCGGTCCGGTTCTTCGGCGCCGTGCAGGCGCAGGACTATTACGGTGCACTCTGGGCGATCGGCCAGCGAACCAAGGGGGCGACCGAACAGCTGGTCGAACGGGCCGTCACCGAGCGGGTCATCGTTCGCAGCTGGCCGCTGCGCGGGACGCTGCACTTTGTCGCCGCCGAAGATCTCCGCTGGATGGTGAGTGTGCTGGCGCCGCGCACACTCGCCTCGACCGCTCGCCGATTCGACGCTGTCGGCCTGGATCCGTCGACGCGCAAACGAGCGCGTCACGTGGTCGAGAAAGCGCTGGCACGAGAAGGCCCGCTGACCAGACGGGTGCTGTATCAGCACCTCGAGGCGGCCCGAATCTCCACAGCCGCTATGCGCGGCATGCACATCGTCTGGGGGCTGGCACACGAGGGCGTGATTTGCTGCGGGGCTCGACAGGGTACGCAACACACGTTCGCGCTGTTCGACGAGTGGCTGCCGCCCACGCCGACGCGCGATCGCGAATCGGCGCTGGCGGAGCTGGCGCACCGCTATTTCACGAGTCACGGTCCTGCGACGTTGTCGGACTTCACCTGGTGGTCTGGACTGATCGCTGCGGAGGCGAAGTCGGCGCTGGAATCAATCAAACCGCAGCTGGCGATCGAGAGGAGCGGCGGCGTCGAACATTGGCGGTCCGTCGTCGACCGTCCGGTGCGGCTGAAGCCGGACACGACGCGCCGATCCGGCCGCGTGAAGTCCGAGGCGGATCCGCGTGCGGAACGCGCCTGGTTGCTGCCGGCATATGACGAATACACTGTCGCCTATCGTGATCGCCGTCCGGTGGTGGCGCCGAAGTACGTTGCGCGGTCAGCAAACGGACTCAGGCCTGCGATTGTGATCGACGGTCAGGTAGTGGGGACGTGGAGTTGCGTACGTGCGCGGGGTGGGGTTGAGCTGCGGCCGTTCGTCAGGCGCAATCGATCTCAGGCGGAGGCGCTCGATCGTGCGACGGATCGGTTTCGTCGGTTCAGCGCGCCAGTGCCGCCGGAGAAAACAAAAGGGCCGTCAGCCGGTTTGGCTGACGGCCCTTGATTGCTACCAGCGCGGCTCGGAGCGGCGCCGACGGCTGTCGCCGCCGCCACCGTAGTCGCCGCCGCCGCCGAATCCACCCGAGCGCTCCGGCTTGGGGCGCGCCTCGTTGACCGTCAGGCCGCGGCCGCCCAGCTGAAAGTCGTTCAGCTCGGTGATCGCCTTCTGCGCCTCGTCATCGGTGCTCATCTCGACGAAAGCGAAGCCGCGGGCACGGCCGGTGGCCATGTCGCGCATCACTTTCACCGTCTCGACCGTGCCCGCGCGCGCGAACAAGTCCTGAAGATCGTTTTCTCCCGTTTCGTACGGAAGATTTCCAACGTAAAGTCTGCGACCCATCTCTACTAACTCCTCTGTCGCGCATGCGACAATCGCGGCCGCCCGTGCGGACGCGTCCCAACGGTCCGGTCCGGACTCGTGGGTCGATTGTTGTCTCGTCGCTTAGCGGGATTTCAGGAGGAGCGAGCTAGAAACTCGTTACGCTCGAAAGGCAGCACAGCACTGGCAAGACTTCCACCGACGCACGAGTGTATCACATCGGAGACGATGCCGCCGATCGCAGCCTGCGACCGGTCAGCCGCGTCGTCGCGCGCGCACGACGGGGTCCGGATCAGAGAGCGTGAGCGCCGCGACCGAAGCGCCATCGCGTTCGAAGCGGATGCGCACAGCAGGGGCGCCGGGCACCGTGAATTCAAGCTGACCCAGGTGCATCAGATTCCGGCTGCTCGCGCCGACCCGCTCGATCGCGACCTGATTCGGCTTCGTGCTCACGATGAACACGTCGCGCGGACGCTCCCCGAACACATACTGGCCGTCGAGCAGCCCGCGCTCCCCGGCCGACAGCGGCTCGTCGCGCATTGGCAACGCGGCGTCGCCAAGCGCCTCGAGATACTTCACGACGGCGTCAGCCGGCGGTCCGCCTGCCCTCGCGTGCACCATCAATGACAGGCTGTGCGGCCCGCGCAGCCGCTGCAGTCCCGGGCTCGCCGCGACCAGCGTCTTCACCACGTCCAGTTGACCCAGCATCGTCGCGGAAAACAGCGTCGGTGGCGCTCCGGTCTCGAGCAGGAGCTCCGCAATCGCACGCTGGCCGACGTGTGACGCGGCACCGAGCGCGGTTTCGGCGTCGCCGTATCCCCAGTCCCATGACGCCTTGGCCAGCGCCGGATGCTGCTGCAGCAGTTCCTTGACGCGAGCCAGACTCGAATGCGACACGCCAACCATCTCCCTGGCCAGCGCCGGATGGAGCGCGGGAAACGAGTCGTCCATCGCGGCGGGGTCGGCAGGTGCCGGCCAATCCAGGGATTTCGAATTGGCCTGGTCGGCGATCAGGAATGCACCGAACGTGGGAACGGTTCTGATGAACTGGCGACGGCTGTGCGGCATCCCCGGACGATACGCGCCGCGTCGATCGCACGCCAGCGAGGAAACGGTGAGGACATAACCTGGCGCGGCGCAGCAGGTTAGGCGCGCGGTTGAGGGACGAGCACGAACCGCCGAACGGCGTCCTCGACCAGCCGCGCGACGTCATCGTCGAGTGAGTCCAGCTGATCGCCGGCTGGGCGTGAGATCCGCTGCACCCAGACGTGGGTGCCGTCGTCGAGCCGGATCAACTGCATCAGCAAGGACAGGTGACCATTCTGATTCTGCAGCTGACCCGAGATGAGGAACGCGGCGCGCGTGTCCTGCGCGACGGCTCGCAGATCTCGCGCGGCGCGGGGCTCACGAAGCACGTGGGCATTGCCGTTGACACCAATTCGAGTCGGTCCGATTGCGGTCAGCCGTTCGACGATGACGTCCGACAGTCCGGCGACAGCCCGTTCGTGTGACGGATCGCCGCTCTCGTTGTCGAACATCGCCACCGCGACGATCGATCGCGGCGCCGGCGTGCGGTGCATCAGGCCCCAGCCGGCGCCAGCGAGCGCGACGCCGGCGACGACGGCGGCCGCGACGATCAAAGCCGACACGGGGCGCCGTGCCGCCGTTACTTCGGGAGCCATCGACGGGGCCCCGCGGGCACTGTGGTTTCCGCCGTGGCCGATGTTGTCCGCGGCGTCACCCGGGTTACCGGCGCGACGAATTTGAACCCGCGTCTGGGCAGCGTCTGCACGAATCGCGGATTGATTGCCGTGTCGCCGAGCGCGGTCCGCAGCTGGCCGACGGAGTAGGCGAGCCCGCGATCGAAATCGACGTGCGTGTCTGCCCCCCACAACTGAGCGCGTAGTTCTTCTCTCGTGACGATCTCGCCGGCGCGACTGAGAAGAAGGGCGAGCGCCCGCGCCGGCTGCGGCTCGAGCGCCACGGTCCGCCCGGCGCGCGTCAGAATTCCCGCCGCCGCGTCGAACTCGAACATGCCGAATCGGTAGATCATTGCGTCCTCAACGCGATAACCGGATCGACCCGGCTGGCGCGCCGCGCCGGCACCCACACCGCCAGCAGCGCCACCGCCGTCAGGAGGACGGGAATGCCTGCGAACACGATCGGGTCGAGCGCCTTGACCCCGAAGAGAAAGCTGGCGATGAATCGACTGAGCCCGTACGCCGCCGCGATGCCGATCACGACGCCGATCAGCGCCAGTCGCATGCCCTGAATCATGACCATCCGCCGCACCGCGGATCCGCCGGCGCCGAGCGCGAGTCGAATGCCGATCTCCTGCGTCCGCTGCGCGACCGAATATGCCATCAGCCCGTAGATTCCGATCGCGGCCAGCAGTAACGCGGAGCCGCCGAAGACGGTCATCAGCAGCATGTTGAAACGCTGACGCGATGTGGAGAGCACGACGATCTCGTCCATCGTGCGGATATCCGAAACCGGCAGGCCGGTGACCTGGCGCAGCTGCTCGGTGATCGCCCCAATCAGCGCGTGCGGTTCCGTGCGTGTGCGCACGACCCACGCCATCGGCGAAATCCGCGTGTTCAGCGCGTTGACCGGGTCGGTCTGTTGCGGCTGCGGGATGAACATCATTGGACCCGGATCCCGGCTCAATCCGCCATCGCGGCTGTCGGCAACGATGCCGACGATCTGCCGTGGCTGTTCGCCAGCGAACTCGCGCATCACGCCTTTGCCGATCACCAGCCGATCGTTCATCGGATCGGCGCCGTTGTTCCAGAACCGCTTGGCCATCGTCTCGTTGATGATCACCACCGGCTGTCCCGCGCCATCGTCGCGCACCGTGAACGAACGTCCGCGTTTGAACTGAATCTTGAACGCCTCGAAGTACCCCGGCGACACCGTGAACCAGCCGCCGCCGCCGTGGAACGGGCTCTTGTCGAGCGGTCGTCCGACGATGGTGAACGGCAGCCCAAAACCACCTTGCAGAGGCACACAGCAGGTCGCGGTTGCGACCTCGACGCCTGGCACCGCGTTCAGACGATCGGTCGCGTCCCGGATGATCTGTTGGGTTCCGCCGGCCGTCGCAAAACGCGGACCGTTCAGCGACATGCGCATGGTCAACACGTTGTGGGTGTCGAAACCGGGATCGACAGCGCGCAGCGCCATCGACGTCCGAATCAACAGAGCCGAGCCGACGAGCAGAATCAGCGCCAGCGCCACTTCCGTGACGACCAGCACCGACCGCGCCTTGTTCTGGCGGAACGCGGTGCCGCCCGGGCCGCCGCTTTCTTTCAACGTGGCGTTGATATCGGTCCGCGATCCCTGCAGCGCCGGCAACAGCCCGAACAGGATGCCCGTACCGAGTGAGACGATCGCGGTGAATGCGAGCACGCGCCAGTCGATCGCGACCGCGGATCCGTTCTCGCCAAGACGCGGCAGATTGGCAGTGTTGATGGTGAGCAGCGTCCGGATCGCGGCGATGCCGAGCGCGAGGCCCAAGGCGCCGCCGGTGAGTGACAGCACGACACTTTCGGTCAGCAGCTGACGCAGGATGCGCCCGCGGCTGGCCCCGATGGCCGACCGGATCGCCAGCTCGCGCTTGCGCGCCGTCGCGCGGACGAGCAGCAGGTTGGCGACGTTGGCGCAGGCGATCAGCAGGACGAAACTGACGGCGCCGACCAGCACCCACAGCAGCGACCGAACGTTCTGGACGAAGGCCTCCTGAAACGGTGTGACGCTGAAGCCCTCGTTCGGCTGCAAGGCATCCGGGAACTTCGCACGGAACTCGCTGGCCGCGACCTGCAGGCGCGCCTTAGCCTGATCGATCGCGACGCCAGGCTTCAGCCGCGCCGCGGCCTGGAAGTAGTGGCCCTGATCGCTGGTGTTGGGGTCGAGCTGGAACGCCGTCCACACGTCCGGTTGCGCACCGAACTCCCGGACGTCGAAGGTCGGACCAACGACGCCGATGATGACGTAAGGTTCACCGCCCAGCGAGATGGTCCGGCCGAGAACGTGAGGATTGCCGCCGAGCCGACGCGTCAGCAGACCGCTGCTGACGAGGGCAACCTTGGCGCCGTTTGGCTGATCCTCTTCCGCCGAGAACGAGCGACCCTGAACGACTGGTGCGCCGAACAAGCGGAAGTAGTCCGCGCTCACCTGGCTGTAACGCAGCTGCTCGGGCTTGTCACCCTCGGTCAGGTTGATCCATCCCGTCCGAAACGCCGCGACGTCCTGGACCACGCTCGTTTCCGACCGCCACTGCGCGAACTTCGCCGGCGACGCGCCGGACCCGGAGCCCTGCGGCGACGTGTTCATGAACATCACCAGGCGGTCAGGCTCGGGGAAGGGCACCGGCTTGAGCAGGACCGCGTTCACCACCGTGAAGATGGCGGTGTTGGTGCCGATGCCGAGCGTGAGCGCCGCCACCGCAGCGATGGTGAAGCCGGGGCTGCGCCGGAACATCCGGAGCGAGTGGCGGAGGTCCTTGAAGAAGGCTTCCATGGTTACTCAGTAGACGTTCACGACGGTGTTCTAGTTGCTCCGAACTAGAATGCCTCAGTGTCGCGCTGGATCTTCTGGGGTGCCGCCTGGTTCGGGGCGGTGCTGGTGGCCGCCAAGGCCTGCTACCTGGGCGTGCCGCATCTGTCCGGGCTGGCCGATTTCTGGCGCTCGCTCGCGGCAATTTCTTTCCGCGACGTGCTCGCCGCCGCGGCGGCGTGGGCGGCGGCGCGCAGCGGCCTCGCGCTGATCGGATCGCGTCCCCGATTCGCCCGAGTATGGGTCGGCCTGTTCATCCTGGTCGCGGCCTGCCTGGCCCTCTACTCGGTGGCGGGGGTCATCGCATTCGGAGTACTCGGCGGTTTCCTGACCGTTGCGCTGTTGCATCTGGTCGGCAGCGTCCGGATGATCACGTCCTCGATTACCGCCTACCTGACTCCCGGCGTCGTGATCGGACTGACGCTCCTGCCGTTTGTTTACCTCGGGCTGGTGTGGGCGTCAGTCCGTTGGATGCCGCGCACGCCGGCGAGCCGCGCTGCCTTGCGTTGGCGTTCGGCAGCGGTAGTGCTGGCCCTCTCCGGATGGATCATCGCCGGCTTTCGGGTGTACGTGACCGACTGGACAACGCACTACGACTGGCGGATCGCGGAGAATCCGCCGTGGGTGCTGGCGGCGTCGTGGGTTCGCGCGCTGGGTGGCGACCGCAGTGTGCGTCTCGCCGACACATTCCCTCCCGGCGATCTCACCGACTTCGCACCGGTCGGACTGCGTCAAACACCGCCGCTGTCGTTGACCCTGCGGCGTCAGCCGCCGGTGGCCAGAGCCAGCCGGGCGCCTGCGGCGCGACGCCCGCCGAATGTGATTCTCCTGGTGCTGGAGTCGGTTGCGGCGAGATGGACCGGGATCAGCGGCGGCGCCTACGACACGACGCCGACGCTCCAATCGGAGCTGGCGCGCAGTCTGGTCGGCGAGAATTTCTACGCGCACGTGGGACGCAGCTCGAACTCGCTGGCGTCGATCCTGCTGTCGGTCTATCCGCGTCTCGACTTCCGCGACTTCACCGACGAATTTCCGCTGGTGAAGCGCACGTCGCTGGCGACGCTGTTTCGCGATCGCGGCTATCGCACCAGCTTTCTCACTCCGAGCGACATGACCTGGGCCGACTGGCGGCCGTTTGTGTCGGCGCGCGGCTTCAACGAAGTGCGCGATTATCACGATCTGCCATGCGACAACATGATCTCGTCGTGGGGCGTCGAAGATCGCTGTCTGGTGGATGGGCTGATCGAGTTCATCGAGCGTGATCCCCGACAGCCGTTCTTCGCAATGGGATGGACCCAGCAGACCCATCATCCCTACGAGCCGACGCCGGGCCTTCCGTTGCTCGACCTGTTCAAAGAGAACGAGACCGTACCTGATGCCTACGACCTCGGGCGCTATCTCAATGTCCTGCACGAGACGGATGCCCAGCTGGCGCGGCTGTTCGACACCGTCCGCCGGCTGAACCTCGCGGACGACACGTTGATCGTTGTCGTTGGCGATCATGGCCAGGCATTCGGTTTTCCTCACGACAGTTACCTGCAGGGCCGGACCGTCTACGAAGAAGACGTTCACGTGCCGCTGATGTTCTGGTTTCCGCGGAGCTATCGCGGCGCGGCCCGATCGACAGCCGTCGGCGGCCAGGTCGATCTCGCTCCGACGATTGCAGCGCTGGCCGGCCTGCCGGCCGCCGCCGACTGGCAGGGCAGCAGCCTGTTCGAGGCGACGCGTCCGCCGCGCGCGTACTTCTACGTCGCGCAGGACGAGTTCAAGCTCGGCGTGCGGGAAAATAACTGGAAGTACATTCTCGACCTGCGTGTCGGCGCCCAGGAATTGTTCGATCTGGATCGTGATCCGACCGAACAGCACAACCTCGCCGCGCAGGAGCCGGAGCGCTGCCTGCGCCTGCGCCAGCGGCTGGCGGCATGGGCGGAAGCGAATCGACGGCAGTACGAACGCGCCGCCGCGCCCGGGATATGATGGCGCCCGCGCTTGGAATTGCAGATTTCAGAAGGCAGATTTCAGACTTAGAAGGCAGATTTCAGATTCAGAAGCAGACTTCAGATTTCAAGAAGGGGGAGCCGATGGCGACCAATCAACCGCGTCAACCCGCACAACTCACCCGGCGCGCGCTGATGCTGTCGCTGCCGGCGCTGGCGGTGGCGCGCCGCGCGCTGGCGCAGGGCGGCGCCGCGCCGATGAAGGTGCGCGCGCTGAACCACATGACGCTCTCGGTGGCCGACCCCAAGCGTACGATTGACTTCTATCAGGGGCTCTTCGGCATGCCGATTCAGGCTCGTCAGGGGCCGACGACGCTGCTGCGGATCGGTACGGGGCCGCAGTTTCTCGCGGTGAGCCAGATGCCGGCGAACGGGACGCCGAGCATCAATCATTACTGCGTCACTGTCGAGGACTTCAGCGTCGACCGCATTGTGAAGGCGCTCGCCGAGCACGGCGTGTCGAAGGCCGATGGCGCCGGCGGCGGATTGAGCGGCGGTCCGATGAAAGTCCGCGTCCGCATGCGCGGACCGGAAAACGGCGGCGCGAAAGACGGGACGCCCGAGATCTACCTCGCCGACGCCGACGGCATCGTCCTGCAGCTGCAGGATCCGGCCTATTGCGGCGGCGCCGGAACCCGCGGCGAGATCTGCACGCCGGAACCCGCGCCGGGCAAGGGATTGCTCGCGGTGCGCGACCTCAGTCACTTCACGATCTTCAGCCCCGATCCGGTTCGATCGAACGCCTTCTACAAGGAGCTGTTCGGGATGTCGATCCGCTCGTTTCAGGGGCCGACGGCGCCGACGCTCGCGGTCGGTAGCGGCGTCGAGTTCATCATGTTCACCGGCGGCGGAGCGCCGGCGCGCGCCGGCGCATCACCCGCGCCACCGCGTCCGGCCAGCATCAACCACGTCTGTCTGAATATGGACAATTTCAACCCCGATCAGGTGCTGAAAACCCTCGAAAGCTATGGCGTGAAACCCCGGGGCAGCGCTCCCGGACCGGTCGGCCCGCTGACCTCGTATGTGACGATGCGAATGGAGAATCGCGGGGGCGCCAAAGAGGGGACGGCCGAGCTTTATTTCACCGATCCGGACGGCATCCTGCTGCAGCTTCAAGACGTCTCGTATTGCGGCGGATCCGGCGTCCTCGGCAGCGTTTGTCCGCAAATGTAAAGGCGACATTTTTGACGTTCGGAACGTGTGTCGCCACCTTCGTGTCCGGGCCGTAACTTTATTGCAAATTCGTCGGAATTGGCTCAAAATGCGCGGTGTGGGGTGGTACGGCATGACGGGCTATGAAGTCCGTGGTGCGTATGGAGGGGTTCAATGAGACATGTAATGTCGGTCGCGGTGGTCCTTGCGATCGCCGCACCAGCGCTCGCCGCAGATTCCAATCCTGTGACGTTCTCGAAGGACGTCGCGCCGATTTTCCAGAAGAAGTGTCAGGAGTGCCATCAGCCGGGATCGATTGCCCCGATGTCGCTCATCACGTACCAGGAGGCTCGCCCGTGGGCGAAGTCGATCCGGGAACGCGTCTCGGCGCGCCAGATGCCGCCGTGGCATATCGATCCGAGCGTCGGCGTTCAGAAATTCAAGAACGACATGTCGCTCTCCGAGGATCAGATCGACACCATCGTGAAGTGGGTCGACGAGGGTGCCCGTCAGGGCGATCCGAAGGACATGCCCGCGCCGGTGGCTCTGACGACCGACAACGGCTGGAAGGCCCAGCGGGACGGCTTCGGACCGCCCGACCTGGTCGTCAAGTCGCCGCGAGTACACGATGCCGGCGCAGCACCAGGACGTCTGGTTCCGGCCGACCAGTGAGATTCCGCTCAACGAAGCCGCGCTGGGTGAAGATGGTGGAAATGCGTCCGGACTAACCTCCCGGGTCGCAAGATCATTCATCACTCGATCGCTTACCTCGTGCTGAATAACGATCCGGACGCGGTCAGCACCGGAACGGCGAATGGTCCAGAGCGTTTCGGTGCTAACAATCCGGCCGACCTCGTGAACCGCCGACCGCAGCTGATGGAATGGGCGATCGGCAAGGGCTACGACCTGTATCGTCCGGGCACCGGCAAGCTGCTCGTGCCGGGCGAGACGATCGCGTGGGACACTCACATTCACGCCGTCGGCGAAGAAATCACCGTCGGCACCGAGCTCGCCATCTGGTTCTACCCGCAAGGGCGAGGAGCCGAAGAAGCGCAGCTACCTGATCGGCTTCACCGGCATCGACCGCACCAAGATGCTCGACATCCCGCCGAACTCGATGGCGATGACCGAGGGCTTCACGGTGCTCAAGGAGAACACGCTGATCGAGAACTTCCAGCCGCACTTCCATCTGCGCGGCAAGGCCATGCAGGTCGAAGCGATTCTGCCGAACGGCGCCAAGGAAGTCATCAGCTACGTTGGCAACTTCAACTTCAACTGGATGACCAACTACATCTACGACGACGACGCGGCGCCGCTGCTGCCCGAAGGGAACGGTCATCCACGTCACCGCTTGGTACGACAACACCAAGGCCAACAAGAACAACCCCGATCCGGATCAGTGGGTCGGCTACGGCGACCGCACCGTCGACGAGATGGCGCATGCCTGGATGAACGTCACCTATCTCAATGACGACGAGTACAAGGCGCTGCAGGCCGAACGGAAGGCCAAGGCGGTCAAGACCACCAACGAGGACCGCCAGCAGTGAAGCGATTCGTCCTGATGCTTGCCGCCGGCGCACTCGCCGGCGGCGCGCTTCTGTCGGCTGGTCAGGCGATTCCCGAACCGCGTCGCGGCTTCGGGGATAGCGTCACCGGAGCCTTCGAAGGCTGGTTCTACAACCCTGACGGCAGCCGGTCGTTTCTGGTCGGGTACTACAATCGCAATTCGCGCCAGGAACTCGATATTCCGATCGGGCCGAACAATCACATCGATCCGGGTGGCCCCGACATGGGGCAGCCAACGCATTTCCTGACGGGACGCCAGTGGGGCATGTTTGCCGTGGCGGTCCCCAAGGAATTCAAACCGACTGACAGCTTCGTGTGGACGATTGTCGCGAACGGGCAGACCACCAGCATCCCGCTACGAACGGAAAGTGACTATGTGATGAGTCCGTTCAGCGAAATTGCCGTTGGCAATACGCCGCCAATCGTCAAGTTCGACCCGGCGGGCCAAACCGTTCAAGGCCCGATCGGCTAACCTGTCAATGACGTCGCCAGTGACTGGAACGGTCGACAAGCCGGTGCCACTGACCGTCTGGGCATCAGACGACCAGAAGTACACGAGCGGCACCAGCGCACCGCTCAGCCAGCAGCGTTCACCGGTCACCGTCACCTGGTCGAAGTATCGCGGGCCAGGCAAAGTGACGTTCGAAAAGGCCAAGCCCGATCTGGAGAAGCTGCCGATGGGGCCCAGTGTCTTCAACGGCAAGGCATCGACGACAGCCACCTTCAGCGAGGCGGGCGACTACGTCCTGCACTTGAGCGCGAACGACTACTCCGGCGACGGCGGCGGCGGCTTCGGCTGCTGCTGGACGACGTCGGTCGTGAAAGTCTCCGTCAAACCCTAACCCCACACACAAGGCGGACGGCCTTCGGGCCGTCCGCTTTCGCTTGCTCCCCGTCACCGCTTCGCGCACAATTCGCAGCGTCTTTCTCAGGAGCATATCCATGCGCGTACGCGTGACCGCTGCCTTTGCGCTGTTCATCGCCGGCTGGCTCTGGATCGATGCCCGCGCCCAGACCAACACTCCCATCGTCAGCGGCGCGCACCGGTTCGAGAAAGTCACCGACGGCGTTTACTACGCGACGGCATCCGGCACGATGACGGTCGGCGCCAATTCGCCGATCATCGTCACCGATACCGAGGCGATTGTCATCGACTCGGAGATCACACCGGCCGCGGCGCGGGCGCTGATTGCCGACATCAAGGCAATTACGGACAAACCGGTCAAGTACGTGATCGATTCCCACTATCACTACGATCACGCGTTCGGCAACCAGGTGTTCGGTCCAGACGTGCAGGTGATCGGTCACGAAAATACGCGAAAGCGCCTGCTGACCAACGTCCTCGAGCAGTACACCTATCAGGTCAGCCTCAATCCCCAGCGGGCGGAGACGCTGCGGCAGCGGATCGCGGCGGAGAAGGATCCGGCGCAGAAGGCGCCGCTCGAGCGGGCGCTGGCGAACCAGTTGGCGTACCTGGACCAGGTCAAGGAAATCAAGGTCACGCCGCCGACGGTGACGCTCGACAAGAAGATGACGCTCTATCGCGGCGGCCGCGAAATCCAGCTGTTGTACTTCGGTCGCGGCCATACCGACACCGACGTCGTCGTCTACCTGCCCAAAGAAAAGATCGTCTGCACCGGCGACCTGATGGAGTCGGTCGTCTCGTACATGGGCGATGCGTACGCCGACGAGTGGTCGGCGACGCTCGATCGCCTGTTGACGCTCGACTTCGACACCGTGCTGCCCGGTCACGGCGTGGTGTTCAAGGGCAAGGCGCACATCCAGGCGTTTCAGCGCTACGTCAACTCGCTCTTGAAGCAGACGCTGGACCTGAAGAAGCAGGGTGTGGCGGCCGACGCGGCCGCGCCGCGCATCGACATGACGTCCTTCGCGCCGGACTTCCCCCAACTGCGCACGCCCGGCGTCGACGTGGCGGCCGTGCGGCGCATCTACGCGCTGGCCGATCATCCGGAACCTGCGCATTAGCTAAGGCGGCCGACAACTTTCCCTGTTCCACGCCCGTCCAAGACATCACCAGTCACCTTGGACCGCGAGGCGCAGCCATGCAGGACATCCGTTACGCCCTCCGCTCGCTGCGCAAGCAGCCGATCTTCACGCTCGTCGCGGTCCTGACGCTGACGCTCGGCATCGGCGCCAACACCGCGATTTTCAGTCTGCTGTATCAGGTCCTGCTCCGGCCGCTGCCTTACGCCGCCGCGGACCGTCTGGTCTTCGCGTGGAACAGCTATCCATTGATGGGGCTGCCGCAGGCGGGCGTCTCGATTCCGGACTATCTGGACAGGAAGAGCCAGGCTGTCGCGATCGAGGACGCAACCCTGTTCACCATGCGCCCGGTCAATCTCACTACCGAGGGGCAGCCCGAACAGCTTCGCGGACTCGCGGTGACGCCGTCGTTCTTCTCGACCATCGGCCGCCAGCCGTTCATCGGTCGCGCGTTCAACGACGCCGAAGCCGTCCCCGGCGCCGATCGCTTCGCGGTGCTCACCTACAACCTCTGGACGACGCACTTCGGCTCGGACCGATCGATCGTCGGGCGCGATATTCGCGTCAACGGCGAGCCTTTCCGCGTCACCGGTGTGATGCCTGCGGATGTCGAGTTGCCGGCGGTCGGGATTTCGATGCTGATGCCGTTTGCGTTCACGCCGGCGCAGCTGACGGATAACGAGCGCGGCAACGAGTTCAGTTCGATGATCGCCAGGCTTCGACCGGGCGCAACGGTGGCGCAGGCCACCGGCCAGTTCAAAGCCATCGTGACCCGGAACGCCGAGCGGTTGCCTGCATCGCGGTCGTTCTGGACCTCGAGCGGTTTCACCGGCTATGCCATCCCGCTGCGCGATCAACTGGTCGGCGACACGCGGACCGCGCTGTTCGTGCTGCAGGCGGGCGTCCTGCTGGTGCTGCTGATCGCGTGCGCGAACGTCGCCAGCCTGCTGCTGATGCGGGCGACCGGTCGTGCGCGCGAGCTCGCCATTCGGACGACGCTCGGCGCCGGACGCTGGCGACTGGTTCGGCAGCTGTTGACCGAGGGCGTCGTGCTCGCTGTCCTCGGCGCGGCCGGCGGCCTGATGCTCGGCCTGGCCGGCGTCCGCGGTCTGGTGGCGCTCAGCACGCGTCAGATTCCCGGTATGGCCGACGCGTCGCTCAACCCCGCGGTGTTTGCGTTCACGCTGACGCTGGCGCTCGTCACCGGCCTCGTGTTCGGCCTGGTGCCGGCGCTGGCGGTGATGCGCGGCAACACCAACACGCTGTTGAAAGAGGACACCGCCCGCGGATCGGCGGGGAAAGGCACCGGGCTGACGCGCGCCACGCTGGTCGTGGCCGAAACCGCACTGGCGCTGGTGCTGCTGGTCGGCGCCGGCCTGCTGGTCAAGAGCTTCGCGCGTCTGCAGGACGTCAACCCAGGCTTCGCAGCCGACAACGTCCTGACGGCGCAAATGGCGCTCCCCGCGACCCGCTATCCGGATCCGGCCGCGCGCCGCATCTTCTGGACGCGTCTCGTCGATCGCGTGCGTGAGCTGTCCGGCGTCACCGCCGTGGGATTGACCTCGAACGTGCCGTTCAACGGCAACGTCGGGTCGGGCTCGTACTCGATCGTCGGTTACAACCCGCCCACCGGAGATGCGCAGCCGCATGGACGACAGGAAGTCGTCGGCGGCGACTATTTCCGCGCCATGCAGATTCCGCTCATCGCCGGACGCCTGTTCACCGAGGGCGATTCGGCGGACAGCGTGCGCGTCGTGGCGATCGATCAATACCTGGTGAAGCGCTACTTCCAGGACCGGAGTCCGATCGGCCAGCAGATCCGCCGCGGTGGACCCACCAGCCCCGCCTACACCATCGTCGGGGTCGTCGGAACCATCAACAGCATCGATCTCGGCGAGCCGGTCGCCAAGGAACGGCTCTACTATCCGGTTGCTCAGCAGCCGATCGCCAGCATGGCGCTGGTGATCAAGACGCGCGTCGATCCGCGCGCGCTGGTGTCGCAGGTGCGTTCCGCCGTCGCCGAGATCGATCCCGAACAGCCGATGGCCGACGTGCGCACCATGGACGAGTGGATGGCGCGATCGCTCGAAGGGCGGCGAGCACCGATGCTGCTGCTGGCGCTGTTCGGCGCCGTGGCGCTGACGCTGTCGGCGGTCGGCATCTACGGCGTCCTCGCGTTCGGCGTGGCGCAGCGGTCGCGGGAGTTCGGTATCCGGCAGGCGCTCGGCGCCGAGCCGCGGGCGATTCTCGCGCTCGTGCTGTCGCAGGGGATGCGTACCGCCGGCATCGGTGTCGTGCTCGGGCTTGCGGGTGCGGTGGCGCTCACGCGTTATCTGCAGAGCCTGCTCTTTGGGGTTGGGACCCACGATCTGACGGTCTACGGCGGCGTCACTGCACTGCTGCTCGGCGTCGCTTTCATGGCCTGTTACATCCCCGCCGTGCGCGCGACGCATGTGGCGCCGACGGTCGCGTTGCGCGATTCGTAGACCTTTGGGTTGTGTTAGCTTCGTCGCATGAGGTTGAAGATCCGAGCGTGGAGACGGCGATGGTCACTGTCGGCAATCGCGCTGGCGGCGTTCGCGTTCGCAACGATCGCTTCGGCGCAGGCTCCACCGGCATGGTCGGCGCAGGCGTCGATACAACTCACCGGCGTCCGACTGGACGAGGCGCTCCGTCCGCTTGGGGCCAACGCGGGCGGCCTCGTCGCGTCGGTGACCATCAACCGCCTTCCGCGTCCGTCGACGACAGGCGACTTCACCGTCTTCATCACGGATGACCAGGGCAAGCCTGCCGGCGAGGTGTCGTGCCTGGCGATTCGGTTTCTGGGCGGCGCCAATCCGAAGCAGTGGGTGCTGCTCGAAAACTCTCCCGGCGCCATGGCTCGTGCCTACCGCCCGATGATCGACTCGGGCGCCGCGGTCGTCGAAGCCATCAAGAACAAGACGGTCGAGAAGGGCCGCTACGAGTTCGCGTACGTGATCGGCACGAGCGCGAAGCGCGGCGCACTGACCTACGGCGACGATCGACGGGAAGCGGCGCGTCTCGCCGTCGGCTCGTTCGACATTCCCTGGGCCGGCCGCGCTCCCCTTGATTTCTCAGCGAACTCCGCGGACTCTGCGTTCAAAGGTCGTGATCGATCGACGCACTAGCCGTCACGAGGGGGCGCTGTTGCGGGTCGTCCGGCAGGAAGGCGGCGAGCGCGCCGATCAACGGCAGGAAGGCGCAGACTTTGTAGACCAGCTCGATGCCCGCGCGATCGGCGACGGCGCCGAGCACCGCTGCGCCAATCCCGGCCACGCCGAACGCGAAACCGAAGAACACCCCTGAGATGAGTCCGATGCGGCCCGGCAACAGCTCCTGGGCATAGACCACGATCGCCGAGAATGCCGACGACAGGACCAGGCCGATGAGCACGGTCAGAATCGGAGTCCAGAACAGGTTCGCGTACGGCAGCGCGAGCGTGAACGGACACACGCCGAAAATAGAGATCCAGATCACGTACTTGCGACCGAATCGATCGCCAATCGGACCGCCGATGACGGTCCCAAGCGCGACCGCGGCGAGAAACACGAACAGGTCGATCTCCGCCGCGCGCACCGATAAGTGAAAGCGCGTAATCAGGTAGAACGTGTAATAGCTGGTCAGGCTCGCGAGGTAGAAGTACTTCGAGAAAATCAGCGCGCACAGAATCGCGATCGGCCATCCGACCTTCTTGTCGGCGCCCAGCAGCCCGACCTGAGCGACGTTCTCTTCAGCCTTGGGGGTGGTTCGTCCGCTCGTTCGCGTCCGGTACCATCCCCCGACGCGCCACAAAATCGCCATCGCGGCCGTCGCGAGCAATGCACACCACGCGATGCTCGACTGACCGCGCGGCACGACCACGAATGCGCCGATCAGCGGACCGAGCGACGATCCGACGTTCCCGCCCACCTGGAAGACGGATTGCGCCAGGCCGTAGCGTCCGCCGGACGCCATCCGCGCGACGCGCGACGACTCGGGGTGAAACACCGCCGAGCCGATACCCATCAGGCCGGCGCCGACCAGCAGCATCGGAAAGCTGCCCGCGCTCGACAGCCAGACGATGCCAATCGCGGTCATCGCCATGCCGAGCACGAGCGCGTAAGGCGCGGGGCGCCGATCGGTGAGATGGCCGACCAGCGGCTGCAGCAGCGATGAGGTGATCTGCTGTGTGGCCGTCATCAGCCCGACCTGAGCGAACGTCAGCGCGAACGACGACTTGAGAAGAGGGTAGACGGCGGGCAGCACCGCCTGGATGGTGTCGTTCAGCAGATGCGAAACGCTGATCGCGGCCAGGACGGCAAAAGCTGTCGTCTGTCGCCCGGAGCCGCGATCCATGGTGCGGGCGGCGCGCCGCTACGAGACCATCACCTTGCGCGGGGCCTGCGAGTTCTCTTCGAGGAACGACTTCTTGTTCTCGAGATCCTGCGCGGTCGGCTGCACTGCGCCGGTGACGTCGGTCACTCGTGACACCAGCGTGTGCGCGCCGGGCGTCGGGTTCTTCCAGGTGTAGGTGAACAGCTTCCACGCGTATTTGTCTTTGGTGGCCGGATCCATCACCGCCGCCTGCCACGGACCCTCGTCGACCTTCACCTCGACCGACTTCACCGGCGTGCCGTCGTTCAGCACGACGCCGACGACCTTGCATTCGGTGCCGTTCCTGGTGACCCGGCCGATGAACGACTTGAGGTTCATGTGGGTGACGGCCGTCTCCATGTACTTCATCTCGCCGTCGATCATCTCGCCGCGCACGGTCCGGTACCACCGCGCCTGATATTTCCCGACGTAGGCGTCCTGTTGAATGTGAATCTGCGACAGCCATTTGACGTTGGCGACGCCGTACCAACCGGGCACGATCAGCCGGAGCGGAGCGCCCTGGTGCTTGGTCAGCGGCGCACCGTTCAACGCATAGGCGAGGAACAACTCGGACGACAGCGCCTTCTCGCGCGTCAGGCTGCGGCCGAACGGGACGTCGATCTTGTACTTCGCGGTCCGCCACTCGACTTCTTCGTCCACGCCTTTGTCGGCGCCGAAGAACACGAATTCTCGAGCCGACGCTTTCACGCCGGCGGCGTCGAGAACTTTCTTCAGCGGAAGGCCGGTCCAGCGGCCGTTGCCGCACAACCCCTGCAGCGGACCACGATTGCCGGAGCATTCGAAGCCGGCGACCAACTCCGCGCCGCCCATCTTTTTCAGGTCGTCGAGCGTGAACTGTAGCGGCCGATCGACCAGACCAGAAACCTTCAACTTATACGTCGCCAGGTCCACCTCGGGATGACCGTAATGCTGCGTGGTCGCGAACTGACCGGCGGGGGTCAGCGGACCGTCGATGGTGCGGAGGTCGAGGGTGCGTCGATCCGGCGGCACCTCCCAGCGGACGTTGTCGGGGATATCGGTGAACGGCACGAGCGTCTCGCCCTGCGCCAGGGCCGGCAACGCCCATTCGGGCAGGCCGATGACGCCGAGTCCCGCGACGGCTAGTCCGCCCTTGAGAATGTCGCGACGTGTGCTTTGTACGCTCATATGTGCTCCCTGATTCACCCGGCACCGAGGCTGACGTGCCCCATAGGTTAACACCAGTTTGCTCGGCTAGAATGCCGACACCATGCGCGAACGCTTCCGCCTCATCACGCCGATCGTCTGCGCTTCGCTGCTGTTGTGCGGCCGGACGTTTGCCGCCGACAAAGTGCCCGCGGCGGGCGGCGACATCGAGATTACGCCGCTGCTGCACGCCAGCGTCCAGATCGCGCACGCCGGCACGGTGATTCAAGTTGATCCGTGGAGCCAGGCCGACCTGTCACGCGCGCGACCGGCGGATCTGATCCTTATCACTGACGACCCCATTCATCATCTCGACCCGGCAGCGATTTCGCGGCTGCGGAAGCCGGGCGCGCCGGTGATCATTCCCGCGGCCGGTAAAGCCAAACTGCCGGACGGAATCATCATGGCGAACGGCGAGTCCGCCTCGCACGGCGGCGTGACCGTTGAAGCGATTCCCGCCTACGACATCATCCAGGGCGAGCCGTCCCACCCCAAAGGCAAGTCGAACGGCTACGTGATCACGATCGGCGGCAAACGGATCTACATCGCCGGCGTGACCGAATGCGTGCCCGAAGTCCGCGCGCTGAAGAACATCGACGTCGCGTTCGTGCCGCTCAACGTTCCGCTCGCGCGCATGACCCCGGCGGCCGCGGCGGCATGCGTCGTCGCGATCGCTCCGAAGATCGTTTATGCGTATCACACCGATCAGGTTCTGGCGGCGCGCCTGGCCAATCCTCGCGCGACGTCCGAGGGGCCGGCCGACGGATTGACGGTCGCGCAGAGCCTGCAGGCGTTCAAGGACGCCTTGCGCGGACAGCCGATAGAGGTCCGCGATGGCCATTGGTATCCGACACCGGTTCCGCACGCGACCGGACCCGTGCCGGTCACCGGCGACTCGTACCCATTCGGCGCCGCCGACCACGAGCGGGTGCCGGAGGATCTGAGACGGGTTGGCTTTGTCGAGGAGGAATATCTCGTCAGCGGTCGCGCCAACGTTTACGACTGGCCGCGTCCTGGTCCCGCCATCGTGCGCACGGCGCTGGTCCCCGTACACGACCCGCGTCATCGTACGGCGTCCCGCCAGCCGTGCCCGGTTCAGTGGCAACGTCATCGTCGAGATGCTGAATCCGTCGAACCTGTTCGACCTCAATCTCGCGTGGGCGATCTCGCACCGGCAGATCGTACGCAATGGTGATGCGTGGGTCGGGATCACGGCGAAACCCGTCGCGATCGCCACGCTCAAGAGTTTCAATCCGACCCGCTATGCGGCCCTGTCATGGGCAAACCCATTGCCCGCGGACGACCCAGCCAACTGTGCGACCGTCGCCAGGGACAGCGCGCGCACGACAGAGAACGGGTTGGTGTGGGATATGAACAGTCAGGTGGGCGCGTGGGTGAAGAGCCGCGATCGATCGAATCCATTCCTCTACGGCGAGGATGCCTCACGGCCGCATCCGGTCCAGCACTTGTACGGGTGGGGATATTCGCAGACCGGTGGCTTTCTCTACACCTACGTGAACGCGATCCATCCGCTCGATGTTCAGGCCAACGGCAAGCCGCTCTACGACGGGTATCTGATCGCGACGGCGAGCGGTCCGACGCCGATCAACCAGTGTGCGGCGCCGATTCCGCCGGCCGATCCGCGCCGGCAAATCACAGGCGTTGGCGTCCCCGTGGTGCGGGTGATGAGCGGCTCGGACTATCTCCGCAGCATGACGGCGCGCCTGCCCGACAGTGATTCGCCACCCGACTTGCTTCGCAACTACGAGATCGCCGGGTCCGCGCACGCCACGCCAGACGAGTTGAACTTCGCGGCAGCACCGGCGGACATCGTCAAAGGCGGCCGCGAGGTGCCGCCGATGGACTGCAACGAAGGGCCGCGCAGCCGTTTCCCGAACGGTCCGGCATTCAACGCCATTCTGAAGAACCTCGATGCCTGGGTGCGAAGCGGTGTCGCCGCTCCACGCGTCGATCAGATTCGTGTCGAAAACGGCGCGCCGGTGCTCGACAGGTTCGGCAACGTCACCGGCGGCGTGCGCTCACCGTTCGTGGACGTGCCGACGAGCACATGGTTCGGCAATTCGACCGGTGCTTCCTTCTGCAGCATCGCCGGCCACGAAGTGACATTCGACAAGGCGCGTCTGAAAGAGCTGTACCCGACACATGCCGACTACGTTCGCGCCGTGACTGAGGACGTCGGACGGCTGGTCGCGCAGCGCGTCCTGACGAAGGAAGACGGCGACGCCCTGATCGCCGAAGCGAAGAGCGCCGCCGTTCCGTTTTAACGCGCCTGGAAGGACATCAGCACGGTCATGCTCACCTCGATGGGAACACCGTCGAGACGCGTCTGAGTGAACTGCCACTGGCGAATGGCATCCGCCGCGGCGGTCACGAACTCGGCCTGCGCCGGCGACAGCGCGTGCACCTCTTTGACGAGGCCATCCGCGCCGATGCGGGCTTCGAGCTTGAGTGTCGCGGAGGTCCCGGTCCCAACGAAGGACGCCGGGTAGATCGGCTTCACATCGACGGTTTTTGTCGGCGCCGTGATGCAGCCGCCCAATTGTGACTGACTGCAGGCGTCCTCTGTCGTCGAGAACGCCGGCAGCGGCCGGCGCGGTGCAGCTGGTGCGACCGGTGCCGCCGGATCGGGCTCGGTCACGCGGATTGTCTCCATCAGCGCGGCGACCTGAAGGGCCACGATCTGTTCGAGATGCTGCCCGCCGCCGAGCGTCACGCGTCCCTGAGTCGTTGCGAAGCCGAGCGTCGACACCTGGATCGTGTAGTCACCGGCCGGAAGACGAGAAAAGCTGAAATTGCCGCTCGCATCGCTGACCGCCTCGTAAACGGGCTGGTTGACCGCGCCGGCCTTCGCGTCTACGGGACCGCTCACCAGCTTGAGTGTGACGTTCGGCATCACACGCCCGACAGCGTCGACAAGCGATCCCGAAAACGTTGCCGGTCCACCCTGAGCGGAAACCACCGGCAACGCGATCAGCATCAAGGCTGCAGCGACGAGCGCGCCGGCCGAGCGCGTGAGCGGTGTGCGATTGACCTGTACATTGAGCATGGCTCTGACTCTCCTTTCGAGACTGGACGGGCGCGCCATCGCCGGAGCGGGCATACTCAGGTGAGGACGCGCGTTGAATGCGCGAGCTAAGTCGAGCAGGTGGCTGGCGTAGTCGGACCCGTGCACGCCCAGCCGGAGCACAGCGTCATCGCAGGCCTGCTCGCTTTCGCGACGCAGCCGCGCCCGGGCGATCCAGACCAGCGGGTTGAACCAGTAGGCCGCGCGCAGCAGTTCCGCCGCGATCTGGACCGCCCAGTCGTTGCGGGCGATGTGCGCAAGCTCGTGGCCGAGGACAATCCGTTTCCGATCGGCGGACCATGCGTCCGCGCCGCGGGGCAGAATGACCGCGGGGCGCCTCACGCCCCAGGTGAAGCACACCGTCGGGTGATCGCTCTGCAGCAGTGCGATCGGACGATCGATTTCGAGATCGCCCGCCAGGGCGCTCATCAGCGCCACCCACTGGCCATCGCGGATGCGTCGCGACCGCGACGTCACGAAGACCATCCGCGCGCAGCCGGCGCACAGCACGGCGAGACCGACGAATACCCCGGCAAACCAGACGATCGTCAGAGCGCGACTCGCCGCCGGCGCATTGCGGCTCGGCCCGAGGCGCCGCCCGCGTCATCGGCTGACGGCCCGACGCGGATCAGGGTGTAGAGCCGGAGCGTCCCCGGCGGTTGCGCGAGTTGCAGCACGCGTCCCGGGAGGTGCCACGCAGGGACGACGAATTCGAGCGCCGGCGTTGCCGCGGCGCAGAGGATGGCGATGGCCAGCACCCAGTGCCGCGCGGCCGCCGATCGACGGTGCAGCAGCGCGGCCGCGACGAGTCCAACGAGGATGATGCAGGACACTTTGATCATCGGCCGCCATCCTTTCTAGCCTTGGCCACGAGTTCGGCAATCCGTTTCAGGTCGTCATCGGAGAGGTGAGAGGCTTCGCCGCCGAGCACGGCCGCGACGACCTGCTCGGCGGATCCGTCGAAGAAGGTCTCGACCAGGTGTTTCAGCGCCGACTTGCGGGCGGCGTTGCGCGGGACCGCAGGCATGTAGACGAAGCGGACGCCGTCTTCGTCGTGCCTGACGTGGCCCTTTTCTTCGAGGACTCGCAGCTGGGTGCGGACCGTCGAGTAATTCGGCTCGCCGGTGAGTTCCTCCATCACCTCCGCGGCGGTGGCGCGGCCGCGGCGGTAGAGGATGTCCATGATCTGGCGCTCGCGTCGGGTGAGTGTGGGGTGGTTGGTCGCCATGTGTTATTTTTGTAGCATACGTGTTAGTAAAATAACATGTCAAGTCCCACCCCCGAAGCGGGAATAATTGGAGCCGCGGCGGGGTTACCCCCCGCACAAGGAGATCACTATGAAAGGTTCGATGCGGGTGCTGATGGCGACGGCGGTGGTGGCGGGATTGTCACCGCTGGCGCACGCGCACTTCATTCTGGTGGAGCCGGCGTCGTGGGTGGTTGAAAACCGGCTCGGCGATCCGCAGAAGCTCGGACCGTGTGGCGGGACCAGCGCCGACCCGGGCACGCCGACCAACGCGGTCAGCCAGGTGAAAGGCGGCTCCAAGATTCACATCAAGGTGCAGGAGACCGTCTATCACCCCGGCCACTATCGCGTCGCGCTCGCGGTGAACTCGCGCGCCGAGTTGCCGGAGGATCCGACCGCAGCGACCGTCGATTCCGAACGCGGTCCGCGATCGGTGTCAGCGCCGATCGCGACGCCGCCCAAGCTGCCGGTGCTTGCCGACGGCCTGTTCGTTCACACGGCGAAGCCGACCGATCCGTTCGAGACCGACGTGCAGCTGCCGAATATTTCGTGCCCGAAGTGCACGCTGCAGATCACGCAGTTCATGGCGGAACACGGCGTCAACAAGGACGGCGGTTTCTATTATCACCACTGCGCGGATCTGCAAATCACCGCCGACACGTCCAAGCCGATGGACAAGGGCTGGCCGGCGGCGCGTTAATCAGGAGAGTCAGGCGTTGGTGGGCGTCGCGCAGAACTTGTTGAACGCGGCGCTCAACTCCGACGCGATGGCCAACGCATCGCGATTCTCAATCTGGCTGCGTTCGAGCATGTAAACCAGCTCGCCGTTGCGCAGCAGGCCGATCGACGGCGACGAGGGCGCGTATCCCTTGAAGTACCCGCGCGCACGATCGGTCGCGGCGATATCGGCGCCCGCGAACACGGTGGCAATGGCGTCGGGGCGGGGACCGTGGTTCAGCGCGAGCGCGATTCCCGGCCGGGCCTTGCCGGCGGCGCAGCCGCACACCGAATTCACCACGATCATCAGGGTTCCGGCTGTGTTGGTCACAGCCGCATCCACCTCGTCCGTAGTGCGCAATTCCTGGAATCCGAGGTCAGTTAGTTCTTTCCGCATCGGTGCGACAAAAAATTCTGGATAAGGCATAGACACATTGTACGTCGTTCTCTGCCACATCAGCCCAGCTGGAGCTGGCAACGCCCTTGCTCCCTTCACCAGCGGAGCTGGAATGAGAGAACAACGTATGAAACAAGTGTTTGTGCGCCTGCTCGGCGTTTCGATGGCGATCGCCCTCGTCGCTTGCGGCGGCAGCAATACGACGCCGACCCCTGCGCCGACGCCGACGCCAACCCCGACTCCCGCGGCAACGGTCAGCGCGGTTGTCGTTTCGGGACCCGCTTCAGCCACGACGACGTTTCAGCTGTCAGCGACGGCGAAGATGTCGGACGGCACCACCCAGGACGTGACCGGGGCGGCGCGCTGGGAATCGTCTGACACAACCATCGCGACCGTGACTTCGGCTGGAACGGTGTTCGTCATGGGGAGCGGCGCAGTGAGCCTGAAGGCGACTTTTCAGAACGTCACCGGCTCGCTGCAGACGGTCGTCAACAAGCCGGCGCCGCCGAGGTTCATCCTCGCCGGCTTCGTCTGGGAAGTCGATCCGAACGCGCACAAGATCGCCGGCGCGAAGGTCACGATCACTTCCGGTCCCGACACCGGCGTCACGGTGACGAGCGACGTCAACGGTGCGTATATGTTTCCGAGCATCGCCGCCGGCGTCGTGTCGCTCTCGGCGACGATGGACGGCTACCTGCCCTCGTCACCCGAAGGCGTGAACGTGTCTGCTAACGCGGTGACGGACGTCTTCATCGCCCCGATCCCGCCAAAGGACGCCAACGGCAACACCGCGACCGCTCGTTGTTCCGACAGGTCCTGGAGCTGGGCGCAAACTCGCGCGGAGGCCTGCACGGCCAATGGCGGGATAGAATACCCGGTGTGTCCGGGAGTGCTCTGCCCGGCGAACTATACGAGCAACCGACGCAGATGAGCGTGCGCACGGAGGCCGGGAATGCTGAAGGGCTTCAAAGAGTTCGTGCTGCGTGGCAACGTTCTCGATCTCGCCGTCGCGGTGGTGATCGGTGCGGCATTCGGCGCGGTGGTCACGGCGTTGGTGAAAGATCTGCTGACGCCGCTGATTGCCGCGATCGTCGGCAAGCCTGATTTTTCGGCGATTGCCTTCACCGTCAACGGCAGTCAGTTTCCGGTCGGCGATTTCATCAACGCGATCGTCTCGTTCCTGCTGATCTCCGCGGCGATCTACTTCTTCGTCATCGCGCCGATGAACGCGATCGTCGCACGCGCCAATCGCGGCGCGCGGCCGCCGGATCCGACGACGAAGAAGTGTCCGGAGTGTTTGAGCGAGATACCGATCGCCGCCCGGCGTTGCGCGTTCTGCACGTCGGTCCTGACGGCGTAAGCAGGTCCGGCTGAAGCCGGACGTGACAATCGACGATCACGACGTTTGAACGCAGAGCACGCGGAACTCGCCGAAAATTCATGAGGAAAGAAACGGCCTCAGCGTTCGTCGCGGACCTCGATCTCAATCCGCGCGTAACGCCGTCATCGGATCGACACGGGTGGCGCGCCGCGCAGGGACGAGCGTGGCGGTCAGCGAGACGATGGCGATCAACGTCGTCACCGCGCCGTAGGTCAGCGGGTCGCGGGCGCTGACGCCGAACAGCGTGTTCTGAATCGCGTTCCCGGCGACCGCCGCAAATGCCAGCGCCAGCCCGACGCCGAGCGCGAGGCCTGCCGCAATCTGTACGACGCCCTGCTTCAGCACCATCCCCAGAATGCGGAGGCCATCGGCGCCCAGCGCCATCCGGACCCCGAACTCCTGTGCGCGCTGGTTGACCGAGAACGACATCACACCGTAGATGCCGACCGACGCCAGCACCACCGCCACCACTCCGAAGATAGAGAACATCGCCGCGACGATCCGATTCTGCGCGACGAACACGTCGAGCTGGGTCTTCGGCGTGCCGACGAAATACAGCGGGAGGTTGGGGTCGGCCCTGGCGATCTCGCGCCGCAACGTCGCGATCAGCGCATCCGCGCGCTGGCCTGGATGCGGCTTGACGATGACGGTGGCGAACTGGCTGACGAATGGCCCCGGCAGCGCCGGGCCGTTGGTGGTGGAGAAGAACGGCACGTAGAAGCCGGTGTCGTCCACGCCCGGGTTGTTGAACGGGCCAAGCATCCGAATCGTCGAAACCACGCCGACGATCGTCCGCCACGGGCCGGGCTGCGTGCCGTTGGGATTCACCGTACGGAAGCGCCGCCCGATGGCGCTGGCGTTGCCGAAATGGCGGACGGCGAACGCGGCATTCACGATGCTGACCGGCTGCCGCGAGTCGAGGTCCTCGTCGGTGAACGTGCGTCCCTCGAGCAGTTTCTGACTCGTCACGTCGAAGAAGCCGCCCGTGACCTGTTCGGAGTTCGCCTTCGGCCGATCGCGATCCTGCTTGTACTCCCTGCCGTCGATTTCAATCGGACCGTTGCCGGAAAACACCATGCGGAAACGATTGGTCAGGGCGGCGCTCTCGAACTCAGGATCGGTTCGCAGCGTCCGCAGCAAACGGTCGTAGAACAGCTTCCTGCTGTCCTGCGACGGATAGTCGCCGTCCATCAGTCCCATCCGCGCCGACAGCACGCCGTCGGTGTCGTAGCCGTAGTCGATGGTCTGCTGCTTGAGAATTGACCGCGCCTGCAGCAGCGAACCGATCAGCAGTACGCAGGTGACGACGATCTGGAACACCACCAGTGCGCGCGAGATGACGTTGATGCTGCGGCTGGTGCTGCCGCGGCCACCGTCGCGCAGCACCGCGTTGGTGTCGGCCCGCGACGACATCCACGCCGGCAGCAGCCCCGAGCCAATCGCCGCGAGCATCGTCGCCCCGACCGTGACCGACAGCACGAGCGCGTCCACGTCGAAGGTGATCCACGACGGTGGCGGGTTGTCGAGATTGTGCAGCGCTGCGGACAGCCAGTCGATCGACAGATAGGCAAGCCCGACCCCAATCGCGGCGCCGAGGCTGGCGATCAGCAGGCTCTCGGTCAGCATCTGGCGGATGAGACGCATCCGCGTCGCGCCGAGCGACGATCGAACGGCCAGTTCCTTGGCCCGGAGCGTTGCCCTCGCGAACTGCATGTTCATCACGTTGACGCACGCGATCAGCAGCACGCCGACGCAGAAGCCGAGCATGGTGAGCAGCGTGCCGCGCAAGGGGCCCGGCGTGAACGTCTTGATCAGCGGCTCGACCAGCCCGGTATTGAACTGTTTGTTGGTGTCGGGATAGGCGGCGGCAAAACGCCTGGCGAGCGCGGTGAACTCGGCGTTCGCCTGATCGATCGAGACGTCCGGCTTCAACAGGCCGAGCAGCGCCGGATTGTTCTGCGCTGGATCGTTTCGCGGCTTCGGCGGAAATTCGCTGTAGAGCGGAATCCACAGCTCTTCGTTCTGTGGGAACGCGAAACCCTTCGGCATCACGCCGATGATGGTGGACGGCTTGCCGTTGATCCGCACGCTTCTGCCGACGACATCGTTGGCGCCGCCGAAGTCGCGCTGCCACATGCCATAGCCGATCAGCGCCACTTTCTCCGCCCCCGGCTTGTTGTCCGCCGCCGTGAAGTCGCGGCCGAGAATCGGCGAGACGCCGAGGATGCGGAAGAAATTCTCCGTGGTGTAGCCGCCCGTGTAACGCCGCGGGTGGCCGGCATCCGTGACGTTGACCGTCGATCCGCTCAGGTAGCCGGCGAGCAGGTCGAACGATTGCTGCACGGGGGTCAGCTCTTCGTAGTCCATCGAAGAGGTCTGGCCGTTGACGCCGAAGAAGCTGGTGCTGGTCGGATCGATGAAGTTGGCGCTGACCATCCGCGATGCGTTGGGGAACGCAAACCCGCGCAGCATCACGCCGTTGACCACACTGAACATCGTCGTCACGCCGCAGATGCCGAGCGCCAGCACCGTGACGGCAAGGGCACAGAAGGCTTTCTCTTTGATGAGAACGCGGAGGCCGATGCGGAGGTCGCGGCGGAACTGTTCGGCCATCACGCACGCTTAGACGAAGGCGCTCGGGCGGCTGTTCGGCGGAGCGCGGTGATCGCGATGTTGTCCGATTTCGAACACCGGTCGTCCCAACCCGGAACCAATTTCTCCCGTCTAACGTATCGACCATCAACGGTTGGAGGCGGCATGTCTGTGCTGAAACGTCTGTTTGGCAAGAGCGAACCACCAAAGCAGCGGATCCGGGTCTGCGTCGAGTGCGGAATGCCGATCGCTGAACACAAAGACTGGTGCTCGATATTCCGCGCCCAGGCGGAGATGAAGCAGGCGGCCCCGGCGGCTCAGAACTAAGCCGGCGGGAACTAAGCCGGCCGGCCCATCGGCCGATACCTCAAGGGATCTTTATAATAGGGACCCTTGATGACCACCTCACGTCTCCACTCGCTCCGAGTCGTCGTTGCCGCGTGCGCCAGCGCAGGCCTGTTTGCGGCGCCGGCGTCCGGGCAGACCGAAGCGACCCTGAAGGCCTATTTCGAGGGTCATCAGGTCGCGGCGCGCATCGACATGCCGGGCACGCAGGACGGCATCGACGTCCGCGTCAACGGACCCACCGCCATCGACGTGAACCACTACCGCGACTCGCTCAAGCGGTACGGCACCGCAATTCACGCAGGCGAGCCGGTGCTGGTCACTCTGGTGAAGGTCAAGAAAGACCTGATCGAGTTCCAGCTGGCCGGCGGCGGTTTCGGCACCTTCGGCGACGACACCAGCACCTCTGCCAACATTCCGCTCGTGGAAAAGAGCGATCGCGAGAAATACCTCGAGAAGCGCGTGCACGACGAGGACGATCGCGATAAACGCCGCGATCTGCAGCACGAGCTCGATGATCTCAAAAACCGCCGCGAACGCGAGAACCGCCGCATCATGGCCGAGCGCGAGCGCATCGAGGAAATGAAGCGGGCTCGGGTGGCGGAAGAGCGGCTGCACGGCGGGTCGCGTTTCAACCTGCGTTTCGCCGATCGTGTGCCGGCCGAATTCGCGCCCGAGGACGTGATCGCGGTTCTGGCGGAGTACGTGAACTTCCGTCCTGAGGAAGCGCGGCCGGCCACGCCGGTCCCGATGGGCGCTCCGTTACCTCGGCCGATGCCGCCACCGCCCGCCGCGACGGTGCCGCCTTCCGGAGACATCAGTCAGTTGCGCAAAGGGATGTCGCGCGCCGAGGCGGAACGCGCCTTCGGCCGGCCGTTCGAGTCGTCACAGCGGCGCGATGGCGGCCTCACGGTCACGACCCTGATCTTCTATTCCGGCGATCAGCGCATCGCCGGCGATTTCGTCGAGGACGTGCTGGTCCGCTACACCGTCTCGTCAAGATAGGTCAGAATAGCCGGACACAGAAGGAGTGGCCGTCATGGAACGCAAGAAAGCATCCGACTATCCGCAGGAACTCCTGGACCTTTTTCACGAATACCAGCACGGCAATATCAGCCGCCGCACGTTTCTCGACCGCGCCAGCAAGTTCGCCGTCGGTGGCCTGACGGTGGCGGCGATTTACGAGACGATGAAGCCCAACTACGCCCTGGCGCAGCAGGTCGCCAAGGACGATGCCCGGATCAAGACCGACTACGAGTCGGTGCCGTCGCCGCAGGGTAACGGCAGCATCAAGGGTTACTTCGCCCGTCCGGCGAAGGCGGCCGGCAAGCTGCCGGGCATTCTCGTGATCCACGAGAACCGCGGACTGAATCCGTACATCGAGGACGTTGCACGCCGCTTTGCGGTGGCCAATTTCGTCGCGTTCGCTCCGGACGGCCTCACCTCAGTCGGCGGCTATCCCGGCGACGATGAAAAGGGTGCGGCGAAATTCCGCGAGGTCAACGGTCCCAAGATGATGGAGGACTTCGTGGCGTCCGCGGCCTGGCTGAAGGCGCGGCCGGAATGCAGCGGCAAGATTGGCGCAATCGGCTTCTGCTTCGGCGGCGGCATCGTCAACCAGCTGGCGGTCCGGCTGCCCGATCTCGGCGCCGGCGTGCCGTTCTACGGCCGTCAGCCGAGCGCTGAGGACACGGCGAAGATTCAGGCGCCGCTGATGCTGATGTACGCCGACCCGAAGAACGACGCGGGCGTCGGCAACGGCATCCCGGCGTTTGAAGCCGCGCTCAAGGCGAACCACAAGAAGTACGAACTGTTCGTCTATGACGGCACGCAGCACGGGTTCCACAACGACACTACGCCGCGCTACGACGAGGCGGCGGCCAAGTTGGCGACGCAGCGATACATGGCGTTCTTCGACAAAGCGCTGCGGTGAGCTCTTTATCTAACAATCTGAGGACTTGAGAATCTTAGGATTTGTTTGAGGATCTACGGGCCATCTGCGGATTTATGGCCCACAAAATTCGCAGATCAGTTCCTCAGATCAGCTTCTAAGATTCAGATTCTCAAATAAATCCAAAGGTCCTTAGATCCCCACCTCCTGAAATCTTCAACGGTCAGGGAGTCGATAGCACAAACTGATTCCCGTCGCAGTCTTTGAAGATTGCGGCGGTGCCCCAGTCGGCCTTCTGCGGCTCCTGCACGAATTCGACGCCGCGGCCTTTCATCTCCCTCGCGGTCGCTTCCACATCGTCGGCGCAGAAGGTGACGTTCATGAAGCCGCCGATCATGGCCTCCTGGCCGGGGGCGGTGAACAGCACCAGCTTGGTGTCGGCGCGCGGCAGGCCGAGCTCGATCCAGCGCTGGGTGCCGTCGAACGGGCTGTCGGTGATCAATCTGAATCCAAGCTTCTTGGTGTAGAACTCGAGCGACGCGTCCTGATTCCTGACCGGAATGCTCGCGAACTTGATCGCCTTGATGGTCATGTGTGCTCCTGGCCCGCATCATCGATCCGTCGGCGATTGGCCGCAAGGCGTGAATCCGTTACTATGGCAGCAGTTGCCAGAGACGGAATATGAGCTCGATCACCCTTGACCCGCACATCGTGGACGCGCTGATGCCCGACCTGGTCGGCCACGACCGGCAGCCTTCGGCGTTCCTGGTCTACCTGTTTCTGTGGCGATGCACTCACGGGCTTGGCAAACCGACGGTGCAGATTGCGCTGCTCGACATCGCCGAAGCCACCGGGTTGTCGAAGCGCGGCGTCCAGGACGGCCTCGGCCGGCTCGGCGCACGCAAGCTGATCGCGGTCGCACGCGTCAGCATCACCGCGGTGCCGGTGTACACCGTGCTGCGGCCGTGGCGCGATCGTCAGCGCGGCGTGCAGTAGATCGGCCAAGGCACGGTAAACTTATCGACGTGCCCCTCGACGTCTCCCTTCAGTCCGAGCTCGAACGCGAAGTCGCGCGGCGGCGGACCTTCGCGATCATCTCGCACCCGGATGCCGGCAAGACCACGCTGACCGAAAAACTGCTGCTCTACGCCGGCGCCATCGAGCTGGCCGGTGCGGTGCGGGGACGCAAGGCCCGCAAGCACGCCACCTCGGACTGGATGGCGCTGGAGCAGGAGCGCGGCATCTCGATTACCGCGGCGGCGCTCGAGTTCGAGCTGGAAGGGCGGCGGATGGCGTTGCTCGACACGCCCGGCCACAAGGACTTCAGCGAAGACACCTACCGCGCGCTGATCGCCGCCGACAGCGTCGTGATGGTGATCGACGCCGCCAACGGCGTCGAGGAGCAGACGCGCAAGCTGTTCGAAGTCTGCCGGCGTCATCGCCTGCCGATTCTGACCTTCATCAACAAGTTCGATCGGCCGGCCAAGGATCCGCTCGAGCTGCTCGATGACATCGAGCGGACCCTCGGCATCGCCGCGGCGCCGGTGAACTGGCCGGTCGGCAACGCCGAAAACTTCCGCGGCGTGTTCGACATCCAGCGCCAGCACCTGCTGCTCTACGAGCGTGAACTGCAGGGGCAGTATCGCGCGCCGGTGGACGTCGCGGATCTCGACGACCCGCAAGCGAAAGCGCTGATCGGCGACAACGCCTACGCGCACTTTCGCGAGTCGCTCGCGGTGATTGGCGCCGCCGGCACGGGATTCGACGTCAGCGAGTACCTCGCGGGACGACAGACGCCGGTGTTCTTTGGCAGCGCCATGACCAACTTCGGTCTGGAGCCGTTCCTCAGGACGCTTGTCGAACTGGCGCCGCCGCCGCAGCCGCGGACCAGCGACACCGGCATCATCGGGCCAACCGACGAACGGTTCACGGGATTCGTCTTCAAGATCCAGGCGAACATGGACCCACGCCATCGCGACCGGGTCGCGTTCGTTCGGGTGTGCTCAGGTAAATTCACCAAGGACATGGCGGTGTCGAACAGCCGGCTCGGGCGGGCGGTCCGCGCCACGCGCGCGTACCGTTTCTTCGGCCGCGATCGCGAGACGGTCACCGAAGCCTACGCCGGCGACATCATCGGCCTCGTCAATCCAGGTCAGTTCACGATCGGCGACACCCTGCACACCGGCGCTCCGGTCCGCCTCCCGGGCGTGCCTCGTTTCGCAGCCGAGCATTTCGGTCGCGTACGGTTGCAGGACACTCGCTACAAGCAGTTCGACGAAGGGCTCCGCCAGCTCGAGGAAGAGGGGCTGATGCAGGTGTTCTACGTCACCACCGGCCGCCGCGAGCCGATTGTCGGAGTCGTCGGCGCGCTGCAGTTCGACGTGATCACCAGCCGGCTGCAGACCGAGTACGGTGTCGAGGTGCAGGTGGACGCGTCCACCTACACTGCTGCACGTTGGCTGGCCGATCCCTCAAAACCGGCGCCGGCGCCGGGCGGCGCCGGCGCGGTGGCTGTCGATCGCCACGAGCGCAAGGTCTTCCTGTTCGCGTCGGAGTGGGAGGTCGGCTACTACCAGCGCCAGAACCCTGACGTCGAGCTGATTGCTGAATCGCTCGGCTGAGTCCGCCGCGTCGCACCTAGTTCTTGAACGTAATCTTCTCGACGTTCCACTCCGAGCAGGAACCTTTGATGAGCACGTTGTCGGACACGGCGTGCAGCTCGTGGATGATGCAGCCGGTCTGACCCTGATTCATGCCGGACTGAATCCAGCCGAGCAGCTTGCCGGTCTGGTGATCGAGCCGGTAGATCTTGCCGGTGCCGTCGCCGCTGTAGATGTACTTCGGCGTGACCTGGACGCTCCACGGCGCGCCGATGCTGCCGTAGTTCGCCTTCCACTCCATATTGGTGTCGTAGACCTGAATCCGGTTGTTGCCGCGGTCGGCGACGTAGATGTTGTGGCCGTCGGAGGCGATGCCGTGCGGCGTATTGAACTGGCCGGCACCTGGTCCGCGCGTGCCGATGGCCTTGACCCAATTGCCGTTCTTCAGGATCTTGACGAAGCGCGAGTTGCCGTAGCCGTCACTGATGTAGATGTTGTCGTCGGCGTCCCAGGCGACGTCGGTGGGACGGTTGAAGGTGCCCATCGTGCCGACGGTGAATCGTTCGGTGTCCTTCTCGCCGCGTTCAAGGAAGCGTTCGAGGTAATCGATCGCTTCCGGCTTGCGCCCCAGGTTCATTCGCACGACGCCGTTCGGATCCATCTTGACGACCATCGACGACCCCTCGTCGACGAACCACACGTTGTCGTACTTGTCGATGCGTACCGAATGCGCGAACGACGCGCCATAGCTGTCCGGCGCCCACATCTTCACGAACTTGTAGTTCTGATCGAACTCGAACAGCTCCGCTGCGGTGCCGCCGCGGGCGCTGCCACCCTTGCCGGTCCGCGAGTAGACGAACAGGTGGCCCTTCGAGTTCATCGACACGCCTTCGGTTTCGCCGATGGTGTGATCGGGAATGGTCAGCGGCAGGATTTCCTCGGTGAAGGTGAGCTGCGGCGTGTCTTTCTCGATCGCCTCCTGCTTGGCCCGGGCTTCGGCTGCGGCGGCCTGCGCCGCGCCGCGTCCGGCCGGCGCCTGGGCTTCGACGGCCCGCTGCTGCCAGGCGGTGAACATGAGCGCGCCTGCGACGACGACCGAAGCCACACTGAGAGTTCGCTTCATGAAGGTCCTCCATTGATGACGAAAGCCAGGATGGGTGGCTCTCGAACGCGTCGTTCGAATCGCGGCCCGACTCTAGCGCACACTGCCGCCGGGCGCAACGGGACAAAAGGATCGCCGGCCCGGCTTGGAGCGGCCGGAGCCGTGTGATGAAATGGGCGGCTCATGAGGAACAGTGTCGCAAACAGTGTGTGCCGGTGCTTCGTCACGATTTTGAGCTTCGCCGTGATCGGTCCGGCTGCGGCGTGGGCTCAAGATTCGACGTTCGCCAGCGGAGGGCTGCTGTTTTCCTCGCAAGGCGCCGGCGACGAAACCTGTGAGAGCTCGGGGTGCGCACGACCGCCGATCAGCGGTTCGTCGTGGGGCATCACCGCCGAAGTGGGGCACTTTGTCGCGCAAAATGTCAGCGTCGCGTTCGCGGTCGACGTGCCGAGCCGCTTCGAATCGTTTCAGACCACGGCGATTCCGAATGTGAGGTCGGACAATCTGCATCGCGAGACCTCGCTCTCGGGCCTGTTAGGTGTCCATACGCCGAGATTCGGCGCGGTCCGGCTCGCGGTCATCGGCGGCGGCGGGTTGCTCCAGGAAAGCACGGATTATCGCGAGGCGCTTGCGCCGTTCCAATCGTCCGCCTATGGACCGTACGGCCCGACGATCAGTGTGAGTCGCTGGACCTTCGAGGTCATCGCCGGCGGCGACGCCGAGTTCATCGTCGCCCCACACGTGAGCATCGTGCCGCGGCTCACCGTTCATCTGGTCGATCGCGAGGCGCCGGGCGACGGACGCAGCGGCCTGTTCCGTCTCGGTACCGTGGTCTGGCGAACGGCGTTCTCGGTTCGCGCGCGGTTCTGACGACGGTCCCTTGTTCCTGAGCATGGATTCCATCGGTGGTCGGTTCGGGGGCACCAGCCACGGTGAGGACGAGAATGGCGGCAGTCTATGCCAACGTGGCCAATGAGAAAGGTCTAAGTCGGGCGTGTTCGTGCCGGCCGTCGCGCGTTCCATTCCTCCGCGGTAATTTCCCACAACTCAGAAGGCAGACGACCGGCGACATAGTCACGCTCGATCAGAGCGATCATGCGCATGCCCTGCTTTTCCGAGATGCGCCGCGACGTGGTGTTGGCCACTGCCTTGGCGACTCGGAGGACCGGAAACTTCAACGTGTTGAACCAGAAGTCGGTGACCGCCTCGCTCGCCTCGGTCATCAGTCCCTGACCCTGCCACGGCACGCCGAGCCAGAAGCCGCGGTGTTCACCATCGCCGTGCGCCTTCAACCGGATCGACCCGATCAGCCGATCGGGCGTGGAGCGAAGCCGGATCGACCAGTTCCATTCCTCGCCGCGTGCCATCGCCGGCAGCGCCACCTGCTCGTAAAACACGCGTGCGCCATCGGGCGGATACGGCCATGGCACGACGGCCGCAAGATGCTTGACGACATCCCAGTGCGGAAAGATCTGTTGCACCTGGTCCGCGTCCGCGAGTTCGAGCGGGCGAAGCAGGAGACGCCGGGTTTCAAATGCTGGAGCGGGCACAACAGCCATCACGCCGTGCTAGCGGGCGATCGGATTCGCGGCATCCGACTTCCAGTCGTCCCACGATCCGAGATACACACGAGCGGGGAGGCCGATGGCGGTCGCGATGAAATACATCAGGCTGGCGCGCATCCCCACCGCGCAATAGGTGACGACCTGCTGTCCAGGTTTAACACCCGCCTTGACGAACAGCGCGCGCAGCTCTTCTGGCGATTTGAGTTTCAGCGTCTTCGGATCGGCGTAGAGGTCCTGCCACAGAATGAGCGTCGCGCCAGGCAGATGGCCGCCGTTCCATTCGCCGGTGGTTCGCACATCCAGCACGCGAACGTCAGGCGACTCGAGCTTGCCGCGGACGTAGGGCGCGTCCACGATGAAATCCTTGGCCGGCTTCACGGTCAGGGTGCCGTTCACAAGCGGAGGTGCCGTTGTCTCGATCGTTCGTCCTTCCGCGCGCCACAACTCCGCGCTTCCATCCAGAAACGAGACGTCGCTGCCATGGCCTGTGGACGCCAGCGCCGAGGACACCCATCCCGTCGTCATGGGACTGTCGCCGTACAACACGACGTGCACGCCGTCGGTGACGCCAGCCTTCGCAAACACGGTCGCCAGCGTCGCCGGCGGCGGCAGCCGGTGTCCGGGACCAGTCACGGTGTCCATGTGCTCGACGAACCGTGCGCCGGGTATGTGACCGCGCTCGTACCGTCCGCGATCGCCGGTCGCGACGATGCGGACCTGCGGGTCGGCGAGGTGATCCTGGAGCCATGCGGTGGACACCAGGCGGCTCGGTGCGGTTGACTGCGCAGCCGCTGCCGACGGCTGGAACGTCAGAATGGCGCCAAGCGTTCCAAAAACGAACAGACGGGTCATGCTGAGTCCTCCTGAATGGCGTGGTTCTAATCTAAGACGCCGCCGCCCGGGGATTCGTTCAGCCGTCCCAGCTTGCGTCGATGGCGCTATACTCTCGCCCATGCGAATCGTCAAAATTATCGTCCTTTCCGCCATGGTGGCCGTCGGCCTGTCGGCTCAGTCAGGACCCGGCAAACAATTCGTTCGCCCCGCCGCCGGCCAGACGCCGCCCTACAGTCCGGCGATAAAAGCGGGCGGCGAGGTCTACGTATCCGGACAGCTCGGGACCGACGCAAAGGGCGATCTTGTGCCCGGCGACGTCACGGCTCAGGCGACGCAGATTTTCGCCAACATCAAGGACCTGCTCGGCAAGGCCGGTTCGTCGCTGGATCAAGTGGTGACCACCCGCGTGATCCTGGCCAATGCAGCGGACTTTCCTGCGCTGGACGCAGTCTACCGTCAGCAGTTCAAGGGCGATCCGCCGGCGCGGACGACCGTGATTGGCGGCATGGTGCGCTCCGGCGCGCTGATCGAAATCCAGGCGACGGCAGTGCCGAACGGCGTCCAGCGGACCGCGGTTCTGCCTGCGGGATGGATGAAACCGGCCAGTCCGTACAGCTACGGAATCAAGGCCGGCGACACGCTCTACATGTCAGGCCTCGTTTCGCGCAGCGGCAAGGACAACACGCAGGTCGCCGGCGACGTGCCGACGCAGACCAAAACGATTATGGGCAACGCCGTCGAGGTGCTGAAGGCCGCAGGCATGACCCTCGGCGACACGGTCACCAGTCAGGTGATGCTGCGTGACATCAAGAACTTCGCGCCGATGAACGAAGCGTATCGCCCGTTCTGGGAGAAGGATCGCCCGACGCGTGTGACCTTCGAGGATGCGCCCCCGGGAACCTTCGACGTCGAGATTACGTTCACGGCGATCAAGGGCTCGTCGCCGCGCGAGATCATCATCCCGAATCGTGCCGACGGCACTCCCGGCACCGCGGGGCCGAACTTCAGCCCGGCGATCAAGGTCGGCAACCGGCTGTTCATTTCCGGCGGCACGGGGAACAACGCCTCCAACGAGGGCGACATGAAAGCGCAGGCAGGCGAAACGCTGGCCCGCTTCGGCCCCGCGTTGAAAGCCGCCGGTTTCGACTACAAGGACATCGTCTCGTCCGAGGTCTATGTGACCGACGTGCAGAAGTTCAACGAGATGAACGATGGCTACCGGCCGGTGTTTCCAACTGACGCGCCGACGCGGACGACGTTCGGCGTGTCGAAGCTGGCGGGCGGCAACGCGCTGGTCGAGATCATGGTGACGGCGGTCAAATAAGTCGTCAGTCGTCAGTCGTCAGTCGTCAGTCGTCAGTCGTCAGAGTTGTTCGTCGTCTCTTCATCACGAAGACACGAAGATCACGAAGGCCACGAAGAATTCTTGGTACTACCAATCTTGTTTTCGTGAACTTCGTGCCTTCGTGATTGAAGGCTTACTTCACCTCGACGATTTCGATCGCGATGCGGTCGGGGCCCTCGATCATCGCCGCGCGTGAATTGCCCCACGGGTGGATCTCTTCGAGGAACTTCACGTTCTCGCGCTTCAGCCGCGCGACGGTGACGTTCAGATCCGCGGTGCTGACCGCCCAGTGATCGACGATCTTGCCGCGCGGGCTGACCAGGCCGCCACCTGGCCACGGCCGGATGGAGATCGAGATGTCGCCGAACTGGACGTTGCCGGCCGGATCGCGAACGAACCCGGTCTTCGCGAATGACGGCCAGGTCGGCGGCGCGTAAAGCTTGGTGTGACAATCGCCGCCCGCCGGTTCTGCGGGAGCGGCGCCGCGGCCGCGAGGGGCAGTGGCGCCGAGATGCGTTTCGTACCACTCCATCGCGCAGCGTGGGTGCTCGTGATACATGTGCACGTGGTTGAAGCGCTCGGTGGTGCCGGCCTGAGCGTTTTCGATCATCGCGCCGTCCGGACCGCGGAGGTACCCGAAGCCACCGACGTGTGTCGGCTGCGTGCCTTTGGCGCGCATCTCGAGAATCTGCTCCTGGGTCGGCAAGCCGGGCAGGGTGTCGCTCGACATATCCACCAGCTTGCCGTCAGCGGCGTCCCACATCTGCGCGATCTCGAGTCCCATCTCGCGGAAGTGTTTGTCGTACGCCTGGGAGTCCGGCGTGTTCCATCCGAAATGCCACACCGATGTCTGCGGACCGGTCAACTCGTTCTGCGGCGTGGCCGCGACCTTCGAGAACAGGAGATACACGTCACCCGTTTTCACGGCAGCGAATCCGTTGTAGGTGGTGGCGACAGCCGACTTGGCGAACGGCTTCGGATAATAGGCCGCTGCCGCCTCCGGGTTCACCGAGTTCAAGTGCACATGATGAAAGCGTAACGGTTCGACGGTCGCCGCCGGTTCCTGTGCGCGGACCACAAGGCCAATGGCGGCGACAGCGAGGAGACATGTAGTTCCGGCCAGCAGCTTCATAGGCTCACTCCAGCGATAGGCGAAGACGTGGCGGCGATTTTACTGCTATTCTGACCCTCAGGGAGTGATCTACATGAGTTGCAGGCCGGTGGCTCGATTCACCCGGGGCGCGTTCGTCCTCCTGATGCTGGCCCTGCCGTCGCGCGCATCCGCGGCGCTCGGAGGAACGGTCGCCACCGTGGACGCCGATCGCGTACACGTCCAGGGCGCGCTGATGCGCATGGTCACGACCAACGGTTACGCCCTTCACGAAATCCGCGCGGCGACCGGCACGATGGTGCGTGAGTACGTCAATTCGTCAGGGACGGTGTTCGCGGTCGCGTGGGACGGTCCGTGGCTGCCGGACCTGCGTCAGGTCCTCGGCGACCATTTCAACCAATATCAGGCGGCCATACGGGCGCAACGGGCGCGCACCGCCCGCGGCGTGGCGTCCATCAATCAGCCGGGCCTGGTCGTCCAGATGAGCGGCCACGCGCGTGCCTTCACCGGACGCGCCTACATTCCAACCATGCTGCCGCAGGGTGTCCGGCTCGAGGCGATTCGTTAATCATGTTGCGCATCCTGGCAATCCCGTTCATGGTCGTCGCGGTGATGTCACCGCAATGCGGCTCGTCGAGCGATTCCTCGACGCCGGCGATGGTGCAGAACTTTCAGTCCATCACCGTCAACGCTGGACCGAACAACGACTACTTCAACGGCGCGTTCACCAGTGTCACGATTTGTGCACCGGGGTCGGTGTCCTCGTGCCAGACCATCAGCGGCGTGCTGGTGGATACCGGCTCGAGCGGTCTGCGAGTGCTTTCGAGCGCGCTGACCCTCAGTCTTCCGCCGCAGACGACCGCCACCGGTCCAGTGGTGGAGTGCGGTCAGTTCCTTGACGGCGTGACCTGGGGACCGGTCGTGACCGCCGACCTCAAGCTGGGCGGCGAGCAGGCGAGCAGCGTGCCGATTCAGGTAATCGGTGGGCCGAACGCACCGGCGGTTCCGTCCGACTGTTCGAGCGTCGGACCGCCGGAAAACACGCTCGCCGACCTCGGCGCCAACGGCATCCTCGGTGTCGGACTCTTTCGTCAGGACTGCGGCGGCGCCTGCGTCACGACCGGCGCCGGCAATCCCGGTCTCTACTACGCCTGCCCGTCCTCGGGGTGCCTGATCACGGCCCAGTCGCTGACGCGGCAGCTGCAGAACCCGGTCTGGATGTTTCCAACAGATAACAACGGCGTCCTGATTCAGTTGCCGGCGGTGCCGGCCGGCGGCGCATTGACGTCAACCGGGATGATGATCTTCGGCATCGGCACACAGAGCGACAACGCGCTCGGCTCCGCGAAGGTTCTGACGGTTGACGGTGCAGGTACGCTGCCGACCACCTACGGCAGTCAGACCTACTCCTCGACCTTCATCGACTCGGGCTCGAACGGCATTTTCTTTCTCGACAGCTTCACAACCGGCCTTCCGTTATGTCCTGACACGTCGGATTTCTATTGTCCGGCGACGCTGCAGACGCAGTCGGCGACGATCCGCGGCATCAACGGCACGACCGCCGCGGTCACGTTCAACGTCGGCAACGTGGACAATCTCAACGGCAATTTCACCGCCTTCAACGAGGTCGCCGGACCGAACGCAGGAACCTTCGACTGGGGGTTGTCGTTCTTCTTTGGCCGAACCGTCTTCACGGCGATCGAAGGGCAGAGCACGCCCGGCGGCACCGGACCGTACTTCGCGTTCTGACGCGGCCCTGAAAGGGCCGCGCTACTTCCGGTCATTGTCTACTTCGGATTCACCGACCGGTAAGCAGTCACGAAGAGATCGACGAACTCGTTGACGCGCTCGGTGAGCAGCGGGCGCAATCGATCGGTCGTCGTCAGGCCGAGCCGGTTCACGCTCCAGGTCGGGCACTGCAGCGGTGTCCGCGTCTTGACGCCTCTGGGCAGCGTGACCTCCTGCATCAACGACACATCCACTACATAAGGGATCGGCAGCGTTCCGCCTGGGTCGGCGACGGTGACGTGGACGTACACGTAGGCGTCCGCGTCGGACGTGATCGACAACCCCGCCTGGCGAAGGCGTCCCTCGATGTCCTTCTGCATGGCCTCGGTCGTCAGGCCGGCCTTGGCCGCGAGCGGCCCAAGTTCCTCGACGACGACGCTCATCGCGGTCAGCCCGGTGAGGCTGGCGCGCTCGACCTGTGAGTCCGCGGCGGCCACAGGCCTCGCGGCGGTCAGCAGGGTGACGATGACGATCGGGATCAATGCGCGCATCGGAATCACCTCAGTATCCGACAGCCTTGCCTGCGGCGGAGCGGCCGTCCGAACCGCCCTGCAGCCATCCACCGTCGCTGACGATCGCCGCCGTTTGGGCGAGCACGACGCCAGGCGCGTAGTCCACTTCGTAGCCGCGGCTCTTGAGCAGCGCCACGGTGTCCGGCGAGATGCCGCGTTCGAGCGACAGCCGATCCGGCAGCCATTGATGGTGGACGCGCGGCGCGTCAATCGCGTCCTGGACGTTCATGCCGAAGTCCACGACATTGAGGATGACCTGGAGGACGGCGGTGGGAATCCGCGATCCGCCCGGTGCGCCGACCGTCATGAACAGCTTGCCGTCCTTCAGCAGGATGGTCGGCGTCATCGCCGACAGCGGCCGCTTGTGTGGCGCGATCGAGTTGTTCTCACCTTGCACGAGGCCGAACATGTTCGGCGAGCCCGGCTTCGAGGAGAAGTCGTCCATCTCGTTGTTGAGGAGAAAGCCGAGGCCGGGGACGGTGATGCCGTTGCCGTAGCCGCCGTTCAGCGTATACGTGACCGCCACGGCGTTGCCCTCGGCATCGACGACCGAGTAGTGCGTCGTTTCCATGCTCTCGCTGCCGACCGGGCGTCCCGGTCGGACGTCGGTGCTCGGCGTTGCCCGCTCGGGATCGATGCTGCCACGCAGCTTCGCGAGGTAGGCCGGGTCGAGCAGTCCCGCCATCGGCACCTTCACGAAGTCCGGATCGCCGAGGTACTCGTTTCGATCGGCATAGGCGCGGCGCATCGTTTCGGCGAGGTAGTGAATCGATGACGCTGAGCCGAGGCCGCCCTTCTCGTATCCGGTGCCTTGAAGAATGCCGAGCATCTCGAGCAGGACGATACCGCCGCTGCTCGAGGGCGGCGCACTGATCACCGTGTAGTTCTTGTACGTGCCCGTCAGTGGCGTCCGCTCGATCGCTTTGTACGCCTTCAGATCGGCGCGCGTGATCAGGCCGTCGTGCTTCGCCATTTCGTCGGCGAAGCGGGCGGCGGTTTCGCCCTCGTAGAATTCGTTCGGTCCGTTGGCGGAAATTCGCCGCAATGTGGCCGCCAGTTCGGGCTGAACCAGCGTTTCGCCCACGTCGTAGAACGCGCCGTCCTTCTGGAAGATCCGTTTCGATTCCGGCGAGCCCGCCAGGCTTCGCGATCCCTTCAGCCCCTCGGCAAGCGGGTAGGACACCGGGAAGCCCTTCGACGCGAGTTCCACCGCGGGCGCCATGTTTTCGGCCCAGCTGCGCCGCCCGTACTTCTTCACGGCGATTTCGAAGCCTCTGACGGTGCCGGGTACTCCCGATGACCGCCAGCCCTCGATGCTTGCCTTCGTCAGGTTGCCGCTGGCGTCGAGATACATGTCGTGCGACGCCTTCTCAGGCGCCTGCTCACGAAAATCGATGAACGTCGTCCGGCCGTCAGCCAGCCGAATCAGCATGTAGCCGCCGCCGCCCAGATTGCCGGCGAACGGATGCGTGACGGCAAGTGCGAAGCCGACCGACACCGCGGCGTCGATCGCGTTGCCGCCCTTTTGCAGGACCGAGACGCCGACGTCGGCGGCGATCGATTCCATCGCCACGACCATGCCGTGGCGCGCGCGAACCGGCTGGCGGGTCGCACCCACGGGCACCGCGAGTGCAACGACGAGGAGGGCAGGGAGGAGTCGGCGCATGAGCCGAGTGTATCGCAGGACGAGAGGCGTGATCGAAAGCGCCCGGCCATCCGTCTAACCATCGGCGGACCTCACTTCCGGTTCCGGATTGAGACTTATGCGACTGAATCACATCATCCGCCGCCTCCTGCAGTTGCCGGTCTTTACGGGCATCGCCATTCTGACGCTGGCGATAGGCATCGGCGCCAACGCCGCGATTTTCAGCGTCGTCGACGGCGTGCTGTTGAAGCCATTGCCGTATCCGAAGCCGGACGAGCTGGTCGTTCTCGACCATTCGGCGGTTGGCCTCAACATTCATCACGCCGGTTCGGCGCCTTTTCTCTATTTCACGTACCGGGACGATGGCGGGCGGGTATTTCAGGATGTCGCGATGTGGACGGGCGATGCGGTCAGCGTCACGGGCCTGGCGGAGCCCGAGGAAGTGCGCGCAGTGGACGTGACCGACGGCATGCTGCCGATGCTTGGCGTCAAACCGCTCGTCGGCCGCCTGTTCACCGCGCAGGACGATTCGCCCGCCGGCGAGGAGACGGTGGTGCTGTCGGCCGGCTACTGGCGCTCGCGCTTCGGCGGCGAGCCCTCCGCGATCGGACGGCGAGTGATTCTCGACGGCAAGGCGCACGAAATCATCGGCGTGCTGCCGGACTCGTTTCAGTTCCTCGATCAGAAGGCGTCGATGTTTCTGCCGTTTCGATTCGATCGGGCGAAGGTGCGCCTCGGCAACTTCAGCTACTCCGGCGTTGCGCGAGTGAAGCCCGGCGTCTCGCTCGATCAGGTGACGGCCGAGATCGCGCGTCTGATTCCGATCGCGATGTCGCGCTTTCCGCCGTTCCCCGGCATGAACGTGCAGATGTTCGCCGACGCCAAAATTGCGCCGGAGCCGCGGCTGCTCAAGGCCGACGTGATCGGCGACGTCGGATCCGTGCTGTGGGTGCTGATGGGCACGATCGGCATGGTGTTGCTGATTGCGTGTGCCAACGTCGCGAACCTGCTGTTGGTGCGCGCGGAAGGGCGGAGGCAGGAGCTGGCGGTTCGCGCGGCGCTCGGCGCCAGCCGCGGCCGGATCGCCTACGAACTGCTGGCCGAGAGCGTGGTGCTGGGACTGGTTGGCGGGGTCGCCGGTCTCGGCCTCGCCTACGGCGCCGTCCGCGCGCTGCTGGCTTTGGCGCCGGGGAACCTGCCTCGGCTCGACAACATCGCGATCGATCCGGCCGTCCTCGCCTTCACGTTCGGGATCTCAATCGTCGCCGGCCTGCTGTTCGGGATCATTCCCGTGTTCAAGTACGCCGGCCCCGATGTCGCCTCGAGCCTGCGCGGCGGCGGCCGCAACGCGAGCGCCAGTCGTGAGCGTCATCGCGCGCGCAGCGTCCTGGTCGTCGTCCAGGTGGCGCTGGCGCTGGTGCTGCTGGTCGGAGCAGGCTTGATGATCCGCACGTTTCAGGCGCTGCGACACGTGCAGCCCGGATTCACCGACCCACAGGAGCTGTTGACGCTGCACATCGGGATTCCAGAGGCCCAGGTCAAAGACGCCGAGTCCGTCGTTCGCATGTATCAGGCGATTCTCGACAAGATTGCCGCCGTCCCCGGCGTCACCTCGGTCGGGCTCTCCTCGATCGTGCCGATGACCAACTCCGGCTGGCACGACGCGATTTTCGCGGCGGACAAATCCTACGGTGAGGGACAGCTGCCGCCGATTCGCCTCTTCAAATTTCTATCGCCCGGCCTGCTGAAGGCGATGGGGAACACGCTGGTGGCTGGACGGGATTTCACCTGGTCGGATGTCTACGACAAACATCCCGTCGCCCTGGTGTCAGAAAACGTTGCGCGCGAGTTGTGGAAGGACCCGTCAGCTGCGATCGGCAAGCAGATTCGCGAGAACTCGACGTCATCCTGGCGCGAAGTCGTCGGCGTGGTCGGCGACGAGCGCGATGAAGGCGTGGACAAGCCGGCGCCGTCAACCGCCTTCTGGCCGATCATGATGTCGCATTTCAGCGGACAGGAAGTGTTCGTCGGGCGAAACATGGCATTCGTGGTCCGCAGCAAGCGGACCGGGCAGTCCTCGTTTACGCAGGAAGTGAGCCGCGCCGTCTGGGCTGTGAACCCGAACTTGCCGCTGGCGCGGGTCCGCCCGCTCGACGCCATCGTCGGCGCGTCGATGGCGCGGACGTCGTTCACGCTGGTGATGCTGGCGATCGCCGGCGCAATGGCGTTGGCGCTTGGCGTCGCCGGAATCTACGGCGTCATTTCGTACTCGGTGTCGCAGCGCACGCGGGAAATCGGCATCCGCATGGCTCTCGGGGCGCAGCGCCAGGAGGTGACCGGCCTCTTCGTGCGTCACGGCCTGAACCTCGTCGCCGTCGGCATCGGCTGCGGGCTCGCGGCGGCGCTGACGCTCACGCGCCTGATGCGATCGCTGCTGTTCGAGGTTGATCCCGTCGATCCGATCACCTACGTCGGCGTCTGTCTGAGCCTCGCCGCCGCAGCCGTCCTCGCCAGCTACATCCCGGCGCTGCGAGCAACTTCGGTCAATCCGGTCACGGCCTTGAGGGCGGACTAGCGGCGCGTCCCGGCTGAAAAGGGCAGCCACGATCAACGCAGAGACCGCCGAGAGCGCAGAGAGAGTTCGTCATCAATTCTGAAATTCTGCGGGTTCTGCGAGTTCTGCGTTCAACGTCGTGATTCGCGGCGCGTGCCGAAATCGCATGGCACTCCCGCCGGTTCCGGGCTATCGTGCGCCTGCCGCTCGATGCCCTCCATGAAAATCAGAGTTGCGCTTGTGCTGGCCGTCCTCACTCTGCCTGCGCGGTCCGTTCACGCTCAAACTCAGCCCCAGGCCCAGAAGCCGGCACCACCGGCGCCGACGCCAGACGAATCGCCCGAGACCGACGAGGATCCGACCAAAGCCGTGTTTCTCTCCCTCCGCGAGGAATACAGCAACGGGCTGAACGACACCTGGAACGCGGTCACGATCGCCCGTACCGATCGCGTGTTTTTGAGGAGCTCCAAGGGTCTCGGCGGAAAGGTCGGATGGCTGACGCGCGCGGACATGCCGATTATCGTGTCGAATCCCGGCAACGGAACCACGGCTGGCCTGGGCGATCTGTACGCCCAGGCGCTCTTCGTCCCGTGGCTGACGAGGAGCTTCGGCGTCGCAGTCGGAACCGGAATGAACTTTCCCACGGCCACCGAACCGACACTCGGCAACGGCAAGTGGCAGGTCGCGCCGATGGCCGTCCCGATCTGGTTCTTCAAGGGCGGGCGTGGGTTTTTCTATATCAGGGTGCAGGAGCACGTCTCGTTCGCCGGTGACAGCGCGCGAAGGGACGTCAACTTCTCGGAGGTGGTGCCGACGCTGCTGCGTACGTTCAGGAGACGATGGTGGGTGCTCACCGACACGAACATGCGAACTGACTGGGAAAACGCGGGCGTGACCACCTTCCGTTCAGGCCTGGAACTGGGTCGCGTGATGACGCGACACTTCGGCCTGTCGGTGAAGCCTGAGATCCCGTGGGGTCCGTACCGGCAGGCCGACTACACGCTGAAAGTGATCCTGATTCGGTACAAGGACAAAAGCTAGCGCCGGTCAGTCAATCTGGCCATCCGGCCAATCAATGACCCGATGACCAGATTCCTCAATGACCAGTGACTAAGCGTAAGCCGCGCCCACCATGATTTTCTTGATGCGGATGTACGGCGAACCATGCGAGATGCTGTTGGTCTGCGTCGGCTGACCCTTGGCGTCGCCGCCGGTGCCGAACATCTGCCAGGTTTCCTGGCTGCCGATTAGATCCAGGTTGGCCCAGAAGTCGGTGGTGATCGCGTTGTAGGTGACGTCGCTGACCATCCGCGTCTTCTTGCCGTTCTTGATCTCCCAGAAGCAGTTGCCGCCGAACTGACCGTTGTAGCGCTGCTGGTCGATCGAATAGCTGCCGCGGCCGTCGATGAGCACGCCGTCCTTGGTGTCGGCGATGATCTGCTCGGTGTTCGGCGATCCTTTCGGACCGGCCTCGAGCCGGACGTTCGGCATCCGCAGGAACGGATAATCGCGCCACGATGATGCCGAGGTGCAGCCTTTGCTGGCCTTGTCGCCGATCTGCGGCGCGGTTTCGCGGTTGGTCTGCAAGCCGACCAGGATGCCGTCGCGGATGATCGGAAATTCCGTCGTCTTCACGCCATCGTCGTCGTAGCCGATGGTGGCCATGCCGCCGGTCATCGTGCGATCGGCGGTGATGTTCATCAGCTTCGAGCCGTACTTCAGCTTGCCGACGTCGGTCAGCTTCACGAAGCTGGTGCCGGCGTAGTTCGCCTCGTAGCCGAGGATGCGATCGAGCTCGGTCGCGTGGGCGACGATCTCGTGGATGGTGAGCATCGCGTGCGACGGCGACAGCACCAGGTCCTTGAGTCCCATTCCGACGGGTTTCGCGGTCGTCATTTCGACGGCCTCGGCGGCGATGCGCTCGGCGCTCTCGACCATCTCGCTTTCTTCCGCGACTTCCCAGCCGCCGGTCTTCGGGATGCCGACGAAACTGCGGGTCTTGGTGACGTCGCCGACCTTGGCGGAGACGTTGAAGGTCGGGGTGATCTCGAACGTCTCCTGTTCGATGTAGGAGCCTTCGGTGGACGCGAAGTATTTCCACTCGTTGTTGATGCCGACCGCGCAGTTGACGCTGGTGACGCCTGGCACTTTCAGCGCGATGTCCACCACCTTCTGCACGTAGGCCTGCTTGACGTCGGCAGCGATCGTCGTCGGGTCCTTCTGCATCGGCGACGCCCAGTAGGCGGTGTAGGCCGGCACCGGAGCGAGCTTGATGTCCATCTTCTTGGCGATGGCACTGGCCTTGGCGACCTCGGCCGCGATCTTGGTGATTCGCTTGATTTCGTCCTCGGTGACGATCGGGCTGCTCGCGAAGCCCCACACCCCGCTGTGAATCACGCGCACGCCGAAGCCGGCCGCGCCAGGGCGTCCGCCGGCGCGCGCCCGGCCGCCGCCGCCTCCTCCTCGTCCGCCGCGGCCGCCGCCACCGAATCCGCCACCACCGCCGGCATCGGCCGAGCGGTCGTTCGAGCCGTTGGCGTTGACCCCGCTGCTGACGCTGCGCGTGAAGCGCACGTCGGCGTAGCTGCAGCCTGCGCGTTTGGCTTCGCCCAGCGCGAGATCGGCCATGCCCTTGAACGGCGAGGTCATCGGATCGCCCTTCGGCGACTGCGCGAGGAGGTCGCCAACCAGATCGCTCGAGGCGATCACCAGGCCAGTGGCGCCGGTGTACTTCAGAAAATCTCTACGTGTGGGGCTCATATGTCTCTCACGATCAACGCAGAGCTCGCTGAGATCGCAGAGCCAATCAATTCTCTGCGTATTCTGCGGTCTCTGCGTTTGACGTCGTTAAACTGCCGGCGAAACTGAGGTCATGTAAAAGTCTTCGACGCGGATCGCCGGCACCAGCGCCGTACCGGGGCCGTCGTAAGCCTCGCCGGTGTGAATCGGTACCGACTTCCCGATCGCCGAGATGTTCGCGAAGGCAACCAGCGGCGACATGTTCCAGCGGAAGTTCTGTACCGGTCCGGTGATTTCACCGTTCTCGATCAGGAAGAGACCGTCGCGCGTCATGCCGGTGTTGAGCAGCGTCAGCGTGTCCACCGGACGGAGGTACCAGAAGAAGGTGACCAGCAGCCCGCGCTTGGTGGTCTTCACCATGTCCTCGATCGACAACGTCGAGCCTTCGACCACCAGGCTCATATTCGGATTGGCCGCAGACGGCGCGACCTTCTGTCGCTTTGCGGTGTTGGCGTCGTAGTAGACGTTCTTCAGCACGCCTTTTTCGATCCACGTCACCGGCTGGGCGGCGGCGCCATCGTTCATGATCGGTGTCTGGCGCAGGATTGGGTTGCCGATATCGCTCTTCAGCGTGAAGCTGTCGCTGAACAGCTTCTGACCGATCTTCGGCGTGCCGTCGGCTGACACGAACGGCCGGCCGATGCCGCCGAAATTGAATCCGCCGCCACCACCGCCGCCGAATCCGCCGCCACCGCCGCCGGCGTTGAACGCGCCCATCATCGTCGAGAGCAGCCGTGCCGCCGGACGCGGTTCGATGATGGTGGTGTAACGGCCCGGTTCGATGGCGCGCGGTTTCTGGCTCCTCAGCGCCTTGTTCGCGGCGATCTCAGTGAGCTCGGCGATGTTGACCTGCGACAGATCCTTCGCGCCGGTGATGCCGGCCCATCCCGATCCGCCGCCGGTGGCCATGCGGCAGGTCAGCACGAATCCGGTCTCCGCGTACTGGTAGTACGCGAACAGTCCTTCGGAGTTGGCCTGACAGGTCGTCTGATACGCCTTGGGAATATAGCCGGCGCCGAGGACACCCTTCTTCGTGCAGATGTCGACCGACTCCTTCACCCACGCGGCGCGCTCGCCGGGTCCGAAGTCCGCGGTCGCCGGCACGACTGCGTCCACCTTGACGTAGTCCTGCGGTCCCTTCACCAGCGCCGGCAGGTTCGGGTTGTCGCGCGCCTTCAATGCGGCCGCGTCCGCCTCGTCCACCATCGCCTTCAACGATTCATCATCGAATTCGTGGGTGTTGGCGGAGCCTTGCTTGTTGCCGTGGCGGATGTTGACCGTGAGCTGCTGATCGTACTGGACGAGATTGACCGTGATGCTGGAGTTGGCGAAGCGGGTTCCGGCGCGTTCACCGCCGTCGAAGAACACTTCGACGGCGTCCGCCTTCGTCATGTTCAGCACCTTATCGGTGAGGAGTTTGATTTCGTCTCGTGAGTACATAATGTCCGGCAAGTCTATCAAAAGCAGGTGAGCAGTGAGCAGCCCGGCTCCGTCCCGATTGACCCCGCATCTTCTGAGTGCCTTGAGAATTGTCGCCGCATGTCTTTTCGTAGTGCACGGAACACAAAAGACGTTCGGGTTTCCGGGCCATGCATTGCATCTGCCTCCACTGCCGGTGACGCTCTTCGGCATGGCTGGCTACATCGAAATCGCCGGCGGCGCGCTGATGTTGCTCGGCTGGTTCGCACGGCCGGTGGCGTTTGTGCTCGCCGGCGAAATGGCGGTGGCGTATTTCACGCAGCACGCGCCCAGGGGTCGTTGGCCGATCAACAACGGCGGCGAACTCGCGATCCTGTTTTGCTTCGTGTGGTTGCTCGTCTGGGCCGCCGGTCCCGGACCCTGGAGCGTCGACGCGTTCCGCCGGAATCGCTGACTCGAGCCCACGCCGACCGATGGCGAGCTTCTTGCGGGTGATGTTCGCAAGGCTCAGGAGGGCCATCGCATGTTTCCACGCACGCTCTCAGCGCTCGGCATCATCGCCGCTCTGGTCAGCGGCTCGATTCTCATTCCGGCTCCAGCACATGCGCAGGCCGGAGTCGACCTGAAGTTCTACGACAGCTCGCACAAGGACTACCACCATTGGGATCATGACGAGGATGTCCGGTACCGCGCGTACCTGAACGAGCATCACCGTAAGTATCAGGACTTCGGCCACCAGAACAAGAAGCAGCAGCAGGCCTACTGGAGCTGGCGTCACGAGAACGAGCACCACCGCTAGGACGAACGCGTCGGCAGGCCTTTCAGTACAAGTGAAGCCGCGACTCTGTCACGGACTTCACTTGTATATCCAAGGAGAGCGAAGCGCGGATGGCGACTACTGCGACCGGTGGAACAGGCCGACGTAGACCGCTTTGCCGAGAATGTGTCCCTGCATCGCCTTCATCACATTGGCGCGCGTTTCGAAGGCATCGGCCGCCGCCGGCGTGTCGAGTTTGACGTCGAGGGCGTAGACTTCGAAGGTGTAGTGGTGCATTGGACCGGCAGCGCCCGCACCCGGTCCGCGATACACGGGACCGCTCGCGCTCACCTGATGACTGCCATCGGGACGATCGGCACCGGTCGGTACGCCTTCTGGCAGCCCCGTCGCGGTGCCGGGAATATTCCACACCAGCCAGTGCAGCTGATCGTCCGTCGTCTTGTTCCGCGCGACGTCCGGATCGTGCATGTGCAGCACGAAGCTCTGAGTGCCAGGCGGCACGTTGGTCCAGGTCAGGACCGGCGACGTCTGGGCGCCCGCCTGTGTGAACCGATCCGGAATCACGGTCCCGTCTGCAAACGCCGTCGTCGTCAGCCGCATCGCGGGAGCGGGCGGCGGGTTTTGCGCGGCGCCATTGACTACCAACAGGGACGCGACTGCCAGACCGCAGGAAAGCGTTCGCCAATTCAGACTCATGCAGGCCTCCATCAATCTCGAGGTTGATTGTAGACGAATGGGGACTGGGAGATTTCAGATTTAAGAATTCAGATCTCAGATTGATTTCAGATTGGGTGTCAGATTCACAAATAAAATCTGAAATCATAAATCTGCAATCTGAATTTCCCCGAAGACTATGATGTGCGCATGACGTCGCCCCTGGCGATCACACGTGCCGTCAGCCCCGCCATCGCCACTTGCGAGCTAACGCATCTGGCGCGTTCGCCAATCGACGTCGAGGTCGCGCGCGCGCAGCACCGCGACTACGAGCAGGCGCTCGAGGACGCCGGGTATGTCGTGGAGCGGCTCGATGCAGGCGCCGACATGCCGGACTCGGTCTTCGTGGAGGACACCGCGGTAGTGTTCGACGAGCTCGCGGTTCTGACCCGGCCGGGTGCGGAGTCCCGCCGCGCCGAGACGGCGGCCGTTGCCGCCGTGCTCGCACGCCATCGCCGCTGCGCAACGATCGAAGCGCCGGCAACCGTTGATGGTGGCGACGTCCTGGTGGTGGGGCGCCGTGTGTTTGTCGGGCGATCGAGCCGCACGAATGAGGCAGCGATCCTTCAGATGGAGAGCCTGCTGCGGCCGTTTGGTTATTCGGTCACCGGCGTCACTGTCCACGGCTGCCTGCACCTGAAGTCGGCGGTGACGGAGCTCGACGAGCGGTTGCTGCTCGTCAACCCGGCGTGGCTCGACGTGGGGATATTCGAAGGTTTCGACCTCATCGAGGTGGATCAGGATGAACCGATGGCCGCCAACGCCCTTCGTTTGCGCGACCGGGTCATCTTCCCGTCAGGGTTTCCACGAACCGCCCAGCGTCTTGCACGACGTGGCCTGCGTCTGCAGACCGTGGACGCGAGCGAGCTGGCGAAAGCCGAAGGCGCGGTCACGTGCTGCAGTCTCATCGTCGAGAGAGTCGGGAGTCAGTAGTCGGGAGTCAGTAGTCGGGAGTCAGTAGTCAGTAGTCAGTAGTCGGTAGTGAATCGCAATTTTGCAATCAGCAATCAGCGATCAGCGATTAGCGATTAGCATTCTGTCCCGGAGCCGACCATGGATGACAAGCGTGCGTTGTTGCGGCATGCAGTAGCGACGGTCGCGTATCGCGGTGGAAAAGCGGTACGCGATGCGCCGGAGAATTTCGCTTCGTACAGCCCGGACGGATCGCCGCGGACGGCGGTGTCGATCCTGGCGCACATCGGCGATCTGTACGACTGGGCGCTGTCGCAGGCCCGCGGCGCGGAGGTGTGGAATAACGCGACGCCGCTCGGATGGGACCGCGAGGTCGATCGTTTTTTTGCCACATTGAAACGTTTCGACGATTTTCTGGCGTCCGATGCCGCGCTCGCAATTGCGCCAGAGCAAATGTTCCAGGGTGCGATTGCCGATTCCCTTACCCACGTGGGACAGCTCGCCATGCTGCGACGATTGAGCGGTGCGCGGATGAAAAGCGAGAACTACTCGCGCGCGAATATCGTCGCGGGAAAAGTTGGTCGCGAACAGACGCCGCCAGGCCGCGAATTTTAGCCGACATTCAAAATCGTAATTACGCGCCGGAAAGAGACACGGGCGCGGACCCTGTCAGTTGCTGTCATCGGTGCAACCGTTGATGGAAATACCGTTTGCGCTGGCGCCGCCGGATCCCAAGCTGGTCAGCTTTTTGCGATCCGGTGGCAGTTATGAGCGAACGTGACGCGTTTGGCCCCAACCTCCGTCGTCTTCGAATGCAGCGTGGCATTACGCTCGACCAGATTTCGAACAAGACGAAAATAAAGGCTGAGCTGCTTGCGGGTCTCGAGCGGAATGACTTTTCCAAATGGCCGGCTGGTATTTTTGCCCGTGCGTTCGTGCGCGCTTATGCAAACGCAATACGCGAAGAGCCCGAAGCGGTCGTTCACGAATTCTGCAAGTGGTTTCCACAAGGCGATCGCCGCGTCGCGCCGACCATTCGCGTGCAGGCCGAAATCGTCGGCCACGACAATCTGGTGTGGAAGGACGACATGCCACGAACGCTCGAAAGCGATCGGCGCGGGACCGGTGTCGAGGCGCCGGTACCGGTCGCGCGGCCGTCGCGCAGCTCCGTCGCGATGAACGTGTTCGGTCAGATGTTCATGAGGCTCCGCCGACAGCCACGCTGACCACACGCCAGACGCGCCTGCGCGGGTAATATCGCCCGATGCGCCTCGCTGATGTCGTCGGTGTTTCGGGAGCAGTGAGCCGAACGGCGTCCCGCCTCGAAAAAATCGGCCTGCTTGCCGATCTTCTTGCCCGCCTGCCGCACGAGGACATCGCGATCGCCGTTCCCTTCCTCAGCGGCGAACTGCGCCAGGGGCGGCTCGGGATCGGCGCCGCCCAACTGACCGTGATGCGCGCTGTCCCTGCCGCGGACGCTGCGTCCCTCGATCTCGCCGACGTGGACCAGACCTTCGATCGCCTCGCGCAGGTGTCGGGCGCCGGCTCCGCCGCGGCTCGCGCGCAGCTTCTGCGGCGTCTGTTCGAACGCGCCACCACCGACGAACAGGATTTTCTCGTCCGCCTGCTGTTTGGCGAGCTGCGGCAGGGTGCACTCGAAAGTGTGCTCACGGACGCCGTAGCCCGTGCGTCGAAGATTCCAGTCGCGCAACTTCGTCGCGCCGCGATGCTGGCAGGCGATTTGACGACGGTCGCCTCCGAGGTGCTGGCAGCGGGAGAAGGTGCGCTTGCCAGGTTCGCCTTGCAGCCGTTCCACCCGCTGCAACCGATGCTCGCCGATTCGGCGCCGGACGTGGCCGGCGCGCTCAGCGCGCTGGGCGAAGCCTCGCTCGAATACAAACTGGATGGCGCCCGCGTCCAGGTCCACAAGGTCGACGATCAGGTGAGAGTGTATTCACGCAATCTGCGCGATGTCACCGCCGCCGTCCCTGAAGTAGTTGCCGTGGCGCGCGCGCTTCCTGCCCGCGCGATCGTGCTCGACGGCGAAGCGCTCACCTTCCACCGCGACGGGAGACCCAGGCCATTCCAGGACACCATGCGTCGCTTCGGCCGAACGCTCGACGTCGATCGGCTGATGCCTGAACTGCCGATCACGCCGGTGTTTTTCGACCTCCTGTATCTGGACGGCGTGTCGCTCATCGACGAACCACTCTCGCATCGCGCCAATCTCCTGGGCGGGCAGGCCGCCGCCGCCAACGTGGTGCCGCGTCTGGTGACTTCCGATCCCGGCGAGGCCGCCGCGTTCACGGCGCGCGCGCTGGCGATCGGTCACGAGGGTGTGATGGCCAAGGCCCTCGATAGCGTGTACGCTGCAGGGCGCCGAGGCGCCGAGTGGTTGAAGGTCAAGCAGGCGCACACGCTCGATCTGGTGATTCTCGCGGCCGAGTGGGGAAGCGGCCGCCGGCGGGGCACGCTCAGCAACCTCCATCTTGGCGCGCGGGACGCCGAGCGTGGCGGGTTCGTGATGCTGGGTAAAACGTTCAAGGGACTCACCGACGACATGCTCGCGTGGCAGACCAGGAAGTTCCTCGAGCTCGAGATCGGCAGGGACGGCCATACTGTGTACGTCCGGCCGGAAGTGGTTGCCGAGATTGCCTTCAATGGAATCCAGGCCAGCCCGCAATATCCGGGCGGGGTCGCGCTTCGCTTTGCGCGGGTGAAGCGCTATCGCGCCGACAAGACGGCGGCCGACTCCGACACCATCGCGACGGTGCAGTCGTTGTACCTTAGGGAACGATCGACCGGGACGGACTGAGGGCGGTCTCATACGTCACTCGCGGTCGATTGAAGGAGACGGCCCTTCAAGTCGTCCCGCTTGCGAGGAGATTCCGATGAACTGGGTCACATGCCTGCTCGCCACCGCGATTCTGCAGGCGCCGGTCGCCGAGATGCAGCGCGTCCCGCAATTCGAAAACGATCGCTCGGTCTCGTGGAAGAGCATCATTCCACCGCACACCGAATCGACGCTTCATCGCCACGATCGATACCGCACAGTCATTGCCATCGTCGGCGGCGATCTCACCACTGAGGACTCGGCCGGTCACCGCACGGTGACCCACTACGAAACGGGAAAAGCCTACTGGCAGGCCCCGATGCCGGCCGGGCAGATGCACAAAGATGTAAACGCCACCGGCGCCACCATCGAACTCGTCGTCGTTGAGCTGAAGTAGCTCGATTGTGCCGAAATTGCATAGTTGGGCCCGGCCGCCCCGGCTATCGTGTGTCCCATGAATATCAAAAATTATCTCTTCGTCGCCGCGCTGTTGGTTGCCGTACCCGCCTTTGCCGGTGGTCAGAAGATGGTCAGCAAGGGCAACACCGTCAAGGCTTCGGCCACGATCGTCCAGATCGATTCGACCACCCGTCACATCACGTTCAAGAGTGACGATGGCACCGAGGATTCGATGGTGGCGGGCCCGGAGATTCAGCGTTTCAGCGAGCTGAAGGTGGGCGACAAGGTCAACTTGACCTACTACGAATCCACCGTTTATCAGCTGCGCAAGGCAGGGGAACCCGCGCCGATGGCCAGCCAGTCCGCGTCGCTCGCACCGACCAAGGGCGCCATGCCTGGCGGCTCAATGGCGGTGCAGACCAAATCAACCGTCACGGTGAAGGCGATCGACATGACGATCCCGTCGATTACCGTGGTGACCGCCGACGGCCGGACCGTGTCGCGCAAGGTGGACGACAAGAAAAACCTCGACGGCGTGAAGGTCGGCGACAAGATCGACATCACCTACACCGAAGCCATCCTGGCGACCGTCGACCGCAAGTAAGTTCGCGAGCGGCTCTCAGAACGCGTCCTGGATCGCCAGGTAGACGCCGTGAGAGCCGCTCTTTCCCCACGCCACATCGAAGCAGAGGTTGGTCAGGGACCGCTTGTTCAGCAACAGGCGCAAGCCGCCGCCGGCCGCAGGCGCCGCTGACTCGAACAGGTGCTCTCCCTGCTGCAGGTTCGTCACCGTGGTCAGGTTGGTGAACGCCACCATCCCGAGGAACCCGTTCTTCATCAGATCGGCGCGATATTCCACCTCGCCGTACATCAGGCGCTCGCCGCGGTAGCGACCATCGTGGTAACCACGGGCTGACCGTCCCAGCAGATCCATCACCGTCGCCGGCAGATCGAAATACGGCGGCGTGCCGGTGGTCGTCAGTTCGGCGAAATACCAGAAGGCGAGATGCTGTCGGCGTCTGGTCGGGAAGGGAGCAAAGGCGCGAAACTCCAGGTGGAGCGACTGCCACGCCGAATCGCTGCCGAGGAAGTCGCCGAACGAAAAACGATAGGCCGCATTCGCCATCATCCCGTGCTGGGGATCGATGGAGTTGTCGCGCGTGTCGTACAGCACATTCGCACTGAGGCCGGCGGAGATCTGCCGGTCCGTCGGCAGCCCGTGTTCGAGACTGTAGGTCTCGTACGGCGAGCCAGCCAGGCTGACATCGTCGGCGCCCTTGACGTTGCCGTGCGCGTCGAACAGGAATCCGGCCCCGACGAACAGGCTTTTGTGAATCCTCCGGTAGGCCGTTTCGTGGATGCGGAAGAAGTTGTAGTCGGTGTCCACGGCTGCCGAGTCTGGCGTGTTGGTCCCGAGGCCGTAGGTATCCTGCGAGGTCACCTGGAAGCGGTTGTCCCCCTCGATGTACCAGCGGTCGTCGGCGGTGAACATGCTGAACCTGGCGTTGAAGATCAACTGGTTTTTGGTCGTGTAGGTCAGGCTCGTGAGAATCGACGAGATGTGAGTCGTGGCGGGATTGCCGCGAATGAACGCGATCTGGGCCGCCGCGCCGATCGACACGCCCGTTGATGGATTCGAGCCGATGATCGGAGCAGCCGTGATCATCGGGCGTCCGAGCTCCGCTGCATCCGGCGGCGGTTTGGGATCCTTGTGCCGGGCCGCTCTGAACAAGTCGCCGAGGTCCACCAGCGCGTAGGGATCGGACGGATCGGGGGCGGTAGCAGGCTGGCCGCCCGGCGCCGGCGTCGCCGTTTGCTCGACCTGCGCGTTCCCGCCAAATGGGGCATCCAGCGGACTCTGAACAGGCGCCGCCGCCGCGGCATCCGCCGCGAGGATCAAGCCAACCGCCAGGAGCCACTGAGTTTTCAAGGCCTGATGGTCGGTTGCATCGGCCATCCCAGCTATGCACTTCCGGCATTGCCGAATGCGACGTTGGTCGCACGTCGTGCCGGATTCTGCCGCTCGGAGCGGCTTTTTAAGCGTGCCGAATCCGCATAGCCAGCTCGTGCGGTGGTTTGCTACCGTGCTCGCATGAAGAGCCTCGTCATTTCGACCCTGATGGTTGGCGTCCTGGCCGCCGCCTCTCAAACTAAACCGACCGACGTGCCTGCTGATTTCAGCGCGACCGTGCAGATCGCCGGTGAGCTGGGCGCCGCCGCAGGCACCATCAAGATTCACATCGACCGCTACACGCCAGAGAGCGATCGCACGGCGCTACTGAACGCCCTGCGAACCGACGGCTATCAGGCATTCCTGCCGGCATTCCGGAAGCTGCCGCCCGTCGGTTACATCCAGATCAAGGACCAGAAATGGAACCTGAAATGGGCGGCCTTCGAGCCGCGCGATCTGGGTGCGCACGTCACCATCGCGACCGACGAGCCGGTGTTCTTCGTGGGTGGCGCCCAGGCCGACGCCAAACCCCGCGCCGGTTACGAGATGAGCATCGGGGAGATGGACATCGACACCATCGGGATGGGGAAGGGCTCGTTTGCCGGCGCGGCGCGCGTCAAGCCGTCGCCGAGCGGCAAAGGCGTCACGGTGGACGACTATGCGGGCAAACCTGCGCAGTTGACCATGATTACCCGCGTCCTCCCATAGCCGCGACAGGCTGTCGGATCGGAGTCGTCCATCCGACAGCCTGTACATGACCGCCAGTCGCCGTCCCGCCTGGATCCTCGCCGCCATCCTTCTCGTCACTCACTCGGTCTCGCTGTCAGCGAAACGCAAGGACGACCACCTGGTGCTGGCCAATGGCGACCACGTGCTGGGAGAAATCAAGAAGCTTGAACACGGTCAGCTCTATTTCAAGTCCTACTACATGTTGAACTCGATGCAGGTGGACTGGATCCAGGTCCAGGAGCTCCGCAGCGAGGACGCCTATCAGGTGCTGCTCTCGAATGGCGAGCATCCAACTGGAACGATCGAGCGCGCCGCGGACGGCAGTTTTACGATCACCCCGGTGGGGGCGCCGGTCATCCACACAACGTTCGCCCGTGTCATCGGCATGTTGCCGGTCGAAACGACGTTCTGGGCCCAGTTGACCGGCAGCCTCGACAGCGGCTTCAGTTACACCAGCGGCAACAGCCAGACGCAGTTCTCGGCCAGCGGAACCCTGGCCTACATCACCAGCCGCTACGTCTTCGACCTGAGCGGCTCCTCGACCTTCAGCGGACAATCCGACGGCACCAACACCACCAGGAACAACGTCGACCTGGTGAACCAGTTCACCATCAAACCCAAACTGTTCGCGGTAGCGCTGGGCGATCTGCTGCACAGCGATCAGCAGGATCTCGATCTGCGCACCACGCTTGGCGGAGGGCTTGGCGGTCAGTTGATTCAGAGTGACAAGACCTCGTTGGCCTTTTTCGGCGGCCTCGTCTTTACCAACGAGCGCTATTCGGCGCCTCCCGACCCGAATGAGCCTGGATCCCAGAATTCGAACAACATCGAGGGCGTGCTCGGTCTCACCTTCACGTTGTTCCGCTTCAAGACCACCGACATCAACTCGCAACTGTCCATCTACCCGAGCTTCACGACCCCGGGCCGTGTTCGCCTCAATTTTGCCCCGACGCTGAACCTCGAGATTGCCCGCAATCTTTACTGGAACTTCACTCTGTACGAAAACTACGATTCGAATCCGCCGGTCAACGCCAACAAAAACGATTTCGGCGTCACCAATTCCATCGGCTGGAAGTTCTGAGCCTGCCGAATCTGCATAGTCGCCCCCCGGCGGCTTCTCTAGGCTAAAAGCGTCGAAACAGAAGGGGTTTGTGATGATCAGGATGCGGGTGTCCTTCGCAGACAGCTGGCGTCTGGCGGTCAGGTTCGCGGCGATCGTTGCGGTGGCGGCGGCAACCCTCCAGTATCCCGGTGCGAGCGCAGCGGTGGCACGGTCCACGACTGATCAGGCATCCGCGCCGGCGCAGGCTCCCGCTCCCAAACCACCGCCGCCCCCCGTGACGGCGTTGACCGACACCGGCTGGCCGAGAATGATCCTCGGCAGCGACGCCAAGATCCTCGTCTACCAGCCGCAGATAGATTCGTGGGATGGCTTTCACCTGCAGGGACGGATGGCGGTCTCCGTCACGCCGACGACGCCGGCTGGCGCCTCGGCCATCTACGGCATCGTCATCATGGCGGCGGAAGCCAACATCGACAAGGACGCCGGTCTGGTCACGCTCGACAAGATGACCGTCAAATCCGTGAGCTTTCCGGGGTCGGGTAAGAAAGGTAAGGCGTGGGCGGAGATGATCCAGCACGACGGCGCCATGCTCGGACCGATTTCGCTCGAGCGGTTTCAGGCGGCGCTGGCCGTCACTGCGGCTGAACACGTCGGTGACGCCGTACCGGTCAAGAACGATCCACCTGCGATCAACATCGCGACCGTGCCGTCGATGCTGGTGCTGATTGACGGCGAGCCGGTCTATCGTGACGTGGCCGGCACGACGCTGATGCGCGTGCTCAATACGCGTCCGCTGATCCTGCGTACGACCGGCGGGACCTTTTACCTGAAGATCTTCGACGGCTGGATGCAGACCAGTGCGCTCGCCGGCGACTGGGTGGTGGCGCCGTCGGTGCCGGCAGACGTCAACACCGCGTTGCAGAAGGTGGTGGCGATGAAGGTGGCTGACCTGCTGATCGGCGGCGACCCGAAGGATCCCAAAACCGCGCCGTCGCTCAAGACGCAGGTCCCGAAGATCTTCGTCGCGACCACGCCGACCGAGTTGATCGTGTTCCAGGGCGATCCGACGTTCACAGCCGTCACCGGCACGAATCTGATTTACGCGTCCAACACGACCGGCCGGGTGTTCGTCGACACCAACAATCAGAAAGCATACGCGTTGATTACCGGCCGCTGGTTCGAGGGACCGTCCAACCTGAAGGGACCGTGGGGCTTCGTCGCCGGCGACCAGCTGCCGGACGATTTCAAGAAGATCCCCGACGACAGCCCGGTCGAGAACGTCAAGGCGTCGATTCCGGGAACCGAACAGGCCGAGGAAGCGGTGGTGTCGAACAGCATTCCACAGACCGCGAAGGTGAAGCGCAGCGAGGCCAGGTTCGATCCGACGTTCGACGGCGCTCCGAAGATCGAACCGATCGCCGGCACCCAGCTGCAATACGTCGTCAACGCATCGATGCCGATCATCCAGATCGGCACCCCGGCCGAGTACTTCGGCGTGCAGAACGCCGTGTGGTTCGTGTCGAGCAGCCTCGAAGGCCCCTGGCTGGTTGCCACGACGGTGCCCTCGTCGATCTATTCCATTCCGGCGAGCTCACCGCTGCACTACGTCACTTACGTGAAGGTGTACGACGCGACACCTGACTACGTGATCGTCGGCTACACGCCCGGCTACAGCGGCGTCTACGTCAGCAACGGCTGCATCGTCTACGGCACCGGCTATTACTACAACCCGTGGATCGGGACGATGTGGTACGGACCGCCGGTCACTTATGGATTCGGCGTCGCCATCGCCTACACGCCGTGGGCGGGATGGCACGTCGGCTTCGGCTTCGGCTGGAGCTGGGGTGTCTCCACTGTGGCGATCGGCTGGGGATGGGGGCCGTATCCCTGGTGGGGCGGCTATGGCTGGGGGGCCTACTACCCGTATGCGTACCACGGCGGCGTGGTCGCATGGGGGCCGCGGGGCGTCGGCGTCTGGGGACCGGGGTACTTTGCGGGCACGACCGGGAACGTGTACTCGCGCTGGGGCTCGACCACGGCGGTGACGCGGACGAGCGGCGGATATAACGCCTGGACCGGCAACGCGTGGGCCGGCAGAGCGGGCAGCGCCTACAACTCGCGGACAGGTGTGGCCGCGGCAGGCCAACGCGGATCAGTCGGCAACGTGTACACCGGCAACTACGCATCGGGATCTCGCGGCGCGGCGGTCAACACACGCACCGGATCGGCGGTCGCCGGACGAAGTGCCACCGTCGGCAACGCATATTCAGGGAATGAAGTCACCGCGCGACAGGGCGTGGCGCGCGGACCTGATGGCGGCACCACCAGCTACGGGTCGATTCGCGGCGACGAGGGCGGCGTCGCCCGCGTCGGCAACAACGTCTACGCGGGCCACGACGGCAACGTCTATCGCAACACCGGTAACGGCTGGGAGCAGCACACGCCGGGCAGTGGCTGGCAGAATTCCGGCGGCGCCAACGCCTCGACGCTGGATCGCGAACGCTCGGGCCGCATCAACGGCAACTGGCAGTCCGGCGCGGCGCGCTCCGGTGGATTCCATGGCGGGGGATGGGGTGGTGGCGGGTTCGGCGGTGGCGGCCGTTCGTTCGGCGGCGGAGGGCGCCGGCGATGAGGGCTCGTCGATCGGTCGTGGACCGATGATTCGAGAGGTACAGCCGATCAGCCCCATCAGGTTTCTGATTGCGCTCGCACTGTGACACTGTTTGGTGCCTGCAACGCCTCGCAGCCGGAATCGAAGAGCTCGATGGCCGTATCGCCTCCGGTGCCTGGAGCAGCGTCGCACTATGACGCGCTGGCGAACACTCCCTTCGACGGCGGCTACCCGACCAGGCAGGGGATCGCCGCACTGACCGACGAGATCACGTTTCAGCGTGCGACCCAGTCGTACATCTGGGCGTTGCCCGCGCTGAACATGATCGCAATGAAGAACGGATCCGAAAAGGTGTTCGGCAGCGGCTACAACGTGCTGCCGATCTGGAAGGACCGGCTCAACGCGAAGACGTTGGTGACGACGCCGAACTCGGACGTCATCTACGCGATGGGCTATCTCGATCTGAAAAGCGACGGCCCAACGGTGATCGAGGTGCCGCCCGGACTCCAGGGAATTCTCGACGATTTCTTCCAGCGGCCGATCTGCACTGAAGGTCAGATCGACGGCCGTCAGTGGTGCGGTGACGTCGGACTCCCTGGCCCTGACAAGGGGAAAGGCGGGAGGTACCTGCTGCTGCCGCCGGATTACAAGGGCGCTGTTCCATCCGGCTACATCGTGATGCGATCGCGGACCTACCAGGTATTCGTGTTCTGGCGCGGCTTCTTCAAGAATCCCAAAGAACTGACCACGCCGGTGCAGGTGATGGAGCAGACTAGGATCTATCCGCTCGGGAAGGCGGCGGGCGCCAAGCCGATGCAATTCCCGAATGCGTCCGGTCAGGCGGCGAACATGCTCTATCCGACCGACGGCACCGCATTCGAGATGCTCGCGGCCTTCATCGAACACGAGTATGTGGATCCCGAGGACATGGAGGTGCGAGGGATGCTGGCTGCACTCGGCATCCAGAAGGGCAAGCCGTTTCAGCCCGACACGCACACGCACGAACTGCTCGACAAAGCCGCCCGCACAGCGTCGCATTTTGGCCACGCCGTCTCGTACACACCGAACCCGATCGTGCCGAACGCCTTGTGGTACGAAGACCGGAAATGGTTGAACGTCTTTCCCGGCAACGCGACCTTCACCGCCGACACTTTCAACTACATCGATCCGCGCACGGGATTTTTTACCTTCGCGTATTCAGCGAGCCCGGGCATGGCGATCAACATGGTGGATGTCGGCGCCAAGTATCCGGCCACCTACGTTGACTCACGCGGGGACTTTCTGGCCGGCGGCAAGAGCTACGCGCTGAACCTGCCGAAAGGCATTCCGGCGGCGCTGTTCTGGTCGGTGACGATCTACGACTCGATGACCGCGTCTGGTGTCGACAATGGCCAGCCATTTCCGTCGATCAACACGATGGACGCACCGGCAGCGAACGCCGACGGATCGATTGACATCAGCTTTGGTCCGAATGCACCGGCGTCTGGGAAAAACTGGTTGAAGACGCTGCCAGGCAAGGGCTTCTTCGTGATCCTGCGCATTTACGGACCGACGCAGGCGTTCTTCGACAAAACGTGGAAGCCGGGCGACCTGACGCCGCTCGCTTGAACTGAGTTATTCCGATAAGGATGCACATGAAAATCGTTCGAGTCGTTTGCTTTGCAGCGGCGGCGTTCCTGGTGGCGGTGTCCTCGGCTCGAGCCCAGGATGGCCGCATTTCGATCAGCGCCGCCATCGCCGTCGACCCATCGATCAGCGGCACCGTCCTGACGCCGGGGACGGCCGGCATTGCGAGCTTCACCGGTACTGAGTGGACGGCGTCGCACTCGACCAATTCACCATTGTTCGAAGCCGACCTCGGCTACACCGTGGCGCCGCGCACCGAAGTGCTCGGTGGATTCGAATACGGCCGGGCCGGTTCGAATCTGCTTACTGTCGGGTCGCAGGCAGGAGCGCCGTTGAACGGTTCGTTCAGCCCGTATCAATTCTGGGGCTTCAACGGCGGCGTCCGCTTCGGCCTCGACCATGGTCATGGTGGATATGGCGTCGCCACGTTCGGGTTTCGACAAGTCGATGCGATGGACATGACCTTGACGCAACCCGGATTTACGTCGATACGTGCGCTTTACGATTCGACCACCGCGCCGTCCTACGGCTTTGGTGGCGGCTACCTCTTCGGTGGCGCGTCAGGTATCGGCTTTGGCTTCGAGCTGGCATTCAAACACACCGGCTCGTTGACCCCGGCGGTGGCTTCGCCGCAGTACTCTCGCGATCAATGTCGAGAGCGCTCGCTGGTCGTTGCCGATCGGCTTCATCGTCCGCTTCTGACGAATTCCGGATCTGCACGCCACTGGTTCGCGCGGCGCCCTATCCTCTCGTCGGCGGGAGATCCATTCCTGATGTGCGTTTGCAGCTGAACCGTCGCTGACATCAGGAGCGATTCCAACGCGCTTCCGAGACGCGATCAGGCGCGCCGCGAGCGCCGTTCGGACGCCCCGATCCTGGTCGCTCAGGCTGGTCGGGGCGGGCGTTCTCGTCCATGCTATGGCGCGCGCGAGCTTCGTTGCTCGAGCGTTCTGACGTGCACGCGGGCGAGCGTGGCCCGCCTGCCGCCGCTCAATCCCAACGACCATGATGGCCGAATCCATCCTCAACCAAGCTGACGATTCACCATGAAACTCGACACGATCATCGCCAGAAGCCGCCGCTTCGTTCAACCCTATCGTGTGACGAGCGGGAAGCAATTCAGCCTCAGGCACTTCGATCCAGACGATATCGGTTCCTTCAAGAAGCACGGCAAGGCCGACGCCGAGAAGATCCTCGCCGAGGGCGTGGAGGCGCTGTCAGCCCTCCAGGAACGGCTCTACGCCTCGAACACGTGGTCGGTGCTGTTGGTGTTTCAGGCGATGGACGCGGCCGGGAAGGATAGCGCCATCAAGCACGTGATGTCGGGCGTAAACCCACAAGGCTGCCAGGTCCATTCGTTCAAGGCGCCTTCGTCCGAAGAACTCGATCACGATTTTCTCTGGCGTTGCGCCGGGCGGTTGCCCGAACGCGGCCGCATCGGCATCTTCAACCGGTCGTACTACGAGGAGGTGCTGGTCGTGCGGGTACACAAGGAATTGCTGCAGCGACAGCGCCTGCCGCAGCGCCTCGTGACCGAGCACATCTGGAAGCAGCGGTTTCAGGACATCGCCGGATTCGAGCGTCATCTCGCGCGCAGCGGCGTGCTGGTGCTGAAATTCTTTCTCAACGTCTCAAGGGACGAACAGAAAAAGCGATTCCTCGAGCGCCTCGATCGTCCGGAGAAGAACTGGAAGTTTCAGGACGCCGACCTGCGGGAGCGGGCCCGCTGGGGCCGCTACATGAAGGCCTACGAGGAGGCGATCGGCCACACCGCGGCTCGGCATGCTCCCTGGCACATTGTGCCCGCCGACCACAAATGGTTCACGCGCCTCATCGTCGCCGCTGCGATCATCGACGCCATCGGATCGCTCGGGCTGACGTATCCCGGCGTGAGCAGGAGCCAGAGGCAGGTGCTGGCGAAGGCCAGGCGCGAACTGCAGGACGGCTGACGAGCGCTTTTCACCCCCGATATTTCGGACACTTCTACGGCGGGCCGGAGGTCTTGCCGCTTTGAGTAAGGCCGCCGCCCCTGGGGAACATGGTAACGATGTTGCTGAGGACCGTCACAACAGGAGCGGTAATGACTAAATTTCGGTGTGCCGCAGCGGCCACGATTGTCGCTGCGTTCGTCTGCGTCTCGCCGGTGTTCGCTCAACAGCCGCCGGCGGCGCCCGCGGAGGACGTCACGGAGCTGGCCAAGAAGACCCAGAACCCGGTGGGTGATCTGATCTCGGTTCCGCTGCAGTTCAATTTCAACACTGGTGGGGGTCTTGAAGATCAGACCTTCCTCAATCTGAACGTGCAGCCCGTGATTCCCTTTGCGATCAACGACGACTGGAACATCATCTCGCGCACGATCATCCCGATCAATTCCGCGCCCGGCCCGAACGGGACCACGCGTTACAGTGGCGTCGGCGACATTCAGGCGCAGGTCTACGTCACGCCTTCCCAACCAGGCGGGATCATCTGGGGCATCGGGCCGGTTTTCTCACTGCCGACTGGAACCGTCACGGGACTCGAGACCGGCAGCTGGGGCATGGGCCCTGCCGGTGTGGTCCTGAAGATGACCGGTCCGTGGGTACTCGGGGGCCTCGTCAATCAGATCTGGACCATCGCGCATGCGGATACATACACCAAGGTCAACCAGTTCCTGTTCCAGCCGTTCGTGAACTACAACTTCGGCAAGGGCTGGGCGTTGTCGTTTGCGCCGATCATCACGGCGAACTGGGAAGCGACGAGCGGCAACCAGTGGACGGTGCCACTCGGTCTCGGTATCACGAGAACGACGGTGTTCGACGGCCGCCCGATGAGCATCGGCGTGCAGTACTACAACAATGTCGAAAGGCCGGACAACGGTCCCGGTCAGCAGCTGCGATTTGTGCTTTCGCTGCTGTATCGCCAAGAATTAATCGTTAGCGGCCGAAGAACTTGTAGATGACGGAGAACTCGAGACGGGTCGGCGTCGCCGTCTCCAGCGCGTAGTACTTGGTCCGCCACAGTGAGATTTCGCCGGCGAGCGAGAGCGCCGGGGTCATGTCGTAGAACACGTTTCCGTAGAGCACACCGTTCTGGGTACGGCTGACGAGCGTGGACACATCCTTCTCGTCCACGTTGTCGACGCCGTAGCCGACGTGAACGCGATAGACGTCGGCAAATTTCTGTTCGACCTCCGCCCATCCGCCTTTCGCAGCGACCGACTGACCGGTGTCAGGGTTGTAGGACTGAAACACCGCGCCCATGTAGTCGCCGAGCAGCTGTCCGAAGAACAACTCGCCTTGCACTTTGGTATTGGAGCCGATCGTCGCCTTGCCATCGAATCCGATCGAGTAGGTGTTGCGGAAGCGCGTGGCGCCGTCGGAAGTCACCAGGTCGCGCCGGCCGAAGTGACTCCATGCACCGAATTCGGTCGGCCGGCTGCCGAACATGTCGGGTGTGCCGACGCCGTAGGCCACGCGCAACTGGCCATCGGGCCACCCGGACTGCCGCGCCAGCGCCTCGGTGCCGACCCTGAAGGTCGAAATCGCCGAGGCCAGCGCGCCCTGAATCGTGAGTTGCTTGTCGTCGCCCATCGGCAGGTAGTCCTCGATTCGGATTTGCGGGCGGAAAAAGCCGAGGCTGCCCGGTGCATAGCTCCACGGGTAGAAGTTCAGCGTCGTCGGCGACAGCGGCGAGATCACGTCGATGGTTTGTCCCATCAGCAAGCGCCAGTCCGAATTCTTGAATTCAAGGTAGACGTCGCCGAACAACGGCTCGAAGACGTTCTCGTTTTGAATCGGATTGGTGCCCCGGAGATCGAGGTCCACCTTGGCGTTGACGTTGAACTCGCCGACCTTGGCAAACTTCATTTCAGCGCCGAACACGCTGTTGCCCGCCGAGATGTTGAACTGGCCGGTGTTCTGCGGGATGTCGGGTCCGGCAAAGTACGCGACGCTGCCCGGCAACAATGTCTTGGCGTTGAAGTTGGCGTTGGCGTTGATGATCGCGAACGGAAAGAACCATTGGGTCGGAGCGGCAGGCGTCTGCTCGGTTTTCGCCGCGGCCGCGGCCGGCGGTGGATCGTCTGACGATGGATTCAGCGCCTGCGCGTGTGCGGAACCGGCGCACAGGGAGACGAATAGAAAGGCTGAGATGACTTTACGCATCCGACAAGGTTAAGAGAGCGGTTCGCGATGGGCCTATGCAAATTCGGCAGCGCAGGTCTGGTGCGACAACCCGATCTCAAATGCGGATCGGCGTCGCGCGCGCGGCTGGATGCGCGTAGACTGCGTCCATGACCCGACTCTTCCAGTTCGTCAAGACGACGCTGATCGGCGGCGCGCTGTTCCTGGCGCCGCTGGTCGTCATCATCTACCTGGCGGCGAAGGCGGTCGATGCGATCAGCAAGCTGATGGCGCCCATCACCAACATGCTTCCGCACTCGGTGTTCGGTGTCGCCATGGCCGACATCGCCGCAGTGCTGATTCTGGTGGGTGCGGCGTTCGGCGCCGGAGTGATTGCGCGGACCGAGATCGGCCGGCGGTTCGGTGAAGAGGCCGAAGGTTGGATTCTGCGCTGGATGCCGGGATACACGCTGTTCAAGAGCATGAGCCAGGAACAAGTCGGGGCATCGACCTCGAACATTCAGGTGGTGCTTGCGACCCTGGACGATGCCTGGCTGCTGGCGTTCGTGATGGAGCGCCACCCGAACGGGATGCTAACGGTGTTCGTGCCGAGCGCGCCGACGCCGACTTCCGGTACGATCTATTTCATGACCGAAGCGCAGGTTCGACGGATCGACGTCCCCGTGGCCAGCGTCATGAAGAGCCTCCAGCAGCTGGGCGTCGGCTCCGCGTCGCTGATGTCGCAGGTCACGTGGCCGAACTGACGCGATGACGAGCTCGTCGTGTTGGCCCGGCTGGCAGGCGCTTGTTCGTGTCTGCGTCGGCGCGTTGACGATTGCCCTGGCCCCGAGAGCCGCGATGGCGCAGCGCGCCGCGCCGCCCGACTCCGAAGAGAAGATCACCGCCAGCATCACGCCGTACATCTGGTTGACCGGCTTCAACGGGACAATCGGCCTCGTCGATCGCAGCGCGACCGTGTCGACGGGGCTGGGCGATGCCGTCGCCAACGGCAACATCGGTGCTTGCGCGTCCGCTGAAATCCGGGCCGGAGCGGCCGCGATTCTCCTCGATTTTTCGTACGCGAACCTCACCGACGATGCGGCGATTCCGGTTGGCGTCGCCGATCTGACCCCGCTGCACGCGGAACTCGCGTCGGCGCGGCTCGACGCGTTCATCGGTTATCGCGTCATCGATTCGGATCGGCTTGCGCTCGATCTCATCGGCGGCGTCCGGATCACGCACTTCGGCCCGGTCCTGAGGTTGGGCCCGACGGCCTCGAACGCGGTCTTCACCGCGACCGACACGTGGGGGGACGCCGTCGGTGGTCTTCAGGTCATCTTCCGGCCCTCGTCAGCCTGGTGGCTGGCTGCTCGCGGTGATCTGGGTGGGGAAGTGCCGGACGAATTTGGATCGAGCACGTCCTGGCAGTTGGCCGGTCAGGTCGGGCGGACCGTCAGCAAGCGGCTGTCCGTGGTGGCGGGATACCGGATTCTGCATCTGAGGCGTGACAGCAACGATTTGCACTTCAACGGCGGCGAACAGGGCCTGCAGGTCGGCCTACGCATTGGCGCTGCGAGGTGATGTCTGAAACCGAACAGAATTGCTCAGCTACAAGTTCGGCGTTTGCGATGGATGCTGGTGCGCATCCCGGTCAGAAGTTACAGCACTGTCACCCGTTGATTCGACGGAGCATTCCGGCGTCACTGCCAGCGGTGGCGAGGGTCCATTAGCAGTCGCGGAGTTACTCGAGCCGCCCTCTGACGCCAACAGCACCAGCTGTCAGTTGTTCAGCGAAAATTTTCGAAACGGGCCGATCTGACAGGCGTTGGGCGTTACAATCCCAAGCTAGATCGACTCGGGCGTTCCCGGGTCGAGGCGATTTGGAACAGATGCCCGCGCGCTTACGACTGAATCGGCTATGGGTGTTGGCGCTCGCCGCCCAACTTTTGGCGTGTGCGCCCGCCGCCGGCCAGACGGATGCGGTTCGAGCCGTTCACGATCGAACCGGTGAAAACGCAACCGGTGCAAACGATCGCCACGATGCGGACCAGCAGGCCGCAGTCATCAATGTCGGCCACCCGTTCGCTGAGTGGGTGCGACCGTCGTCACTCGCGGTCGCGGCGGTCGTTGCCGCGCAGGCGACGCTGATTGTCGCCCTGTTCTGGCAGAACGTCAGACGCCGGCGCGCCGAACAGGAGCTGCGCGCACACGAGGGCCGCTATGCGCAGGCCGTCGAGGCGCGAACCGACCTCATCTGCCGCAGCCTGCCGGATGCGACCCTCACGTTTGTGAACGACGCGTACTGTCGATTCGTCGGAAGAACACGCGAATCGCTGGTCGGACGGAAGTTCACCGAGCTGGTTCCGCTGGACGCTCGCATCCCGGTCCTCCGCGAACTCGAGTCGTTCGTCCGTCAGCCGCGCACCGATTCGTTCGAGCACGGACTGATCCGTCCAGACGGCTCGTTCGGATTTGTCCAATGGGTTGCTGACGTCCTGACCGATACGACCGGTGTGGTGACTGAACTGGAGGCGACTGGCCGCGACATCAGCGATCGGCGGCGGGCGGAGGAGGAGCTCGCGGACCACAAGGCGCACACCCACGCCCTGTTGTGCGCGCTGCCGCATCTGACGTTCACCATGACACGTGAGGGCGTCTATCTCGACTACCACGCCAAGGATCCGCGCGATCTGTTCGTTCCGCCCGAGCAGTTCCTCGGCAAGAACATCCGGGACATCATGCCGCCGGAGATCGCCGACAAGATTACTGCCGCATTTGCCTCGCTCGACGACGGTCCCGAGCCGGCCATTGTCGAATACTCGCTGCCGCTCAACGGCGAGGAGCGGCATTTCGAGGCCCGGCTGATTGCCTACGGGCCCGATCGCATCCTCAGCGTCGTGCGCGACATCACCAATCGCCGGCGCAACGAGGCTGCGCTCATCCAGCATGCCGACAGCCTGCGCGCCAGCCACGAGCGTATTCAGGATCTGGCGGGACGTCTGATCGCGAGCCAGGAGGCGGAGCGTCAGCGCATTGCCCGCGACCTCCACGACGATCTCAGCCAGAAGTTGGCGCTGTTGAACATCGACATCGACCTGCTCGCCAGAGGCACGCAGGCGCCTGGCGGCGAATGGTCCGCGCGGGTCCGCACGATTTCGCGGCGCACGCGCGAGATTGCTTCGGATCTTCACCGGCTCTCGCACGAACTGCACCCGACCAAGCTGCAGGTCCTGGGGCTGGTCGCTGCGATCCAGAGCGTGTGCCACGACGTGTCGAATCAGCACGAGATCATCGTCGAGTTTGCGCACGAGGGCGTGCCCAAGAGCGTGCCGGTGCAGGCGTCGCTGTGCCTTTACCGCATCACGCAGGAGGCGCTGCACAACGTCGTGAAGCACAGCGGTGCGAAGCACGCGGCCGTACGGCTCTCGACCCAGAACAACTTCCTCTACCTGGAGATCGCCGATCAGGGCGTCGGCTTCACGCCGGCCGGTTTCGAAAACAGCGGCCTCGGGCTGGTCAGCATGCGTGAGCGCACCAATTTTCTGGGTGGTCGTTTCGTCATTCACTCCGGTCCCGGTCTTGGGACTCGCCTCGGGGTTCGCATCCCGCTCGATGTCGCAATCGGCGATACGCCGTACGTCGCGGCCGAATCCGCATAGCGGCACCTTCCGATCGCCGGCGCTGCGCGCCTGTCTTGCCGAATTCGCATAGCTGAGGCCTGGCGCGAGGGCTACAACCGATACCTGCATGACCGCCGAACCCGACGCTGCCAGTCGTCTGCGTCGCGCGCTGTCGCCGTTGCTGCGGAATGACGAGTTCCGTCCGCTGTCGTCGACGGTCCGCGTCGAGTACGCGGCGGCTTCTCATGCGGGACTCGGCCCGGACAACAACGAAGATCACTACATGGTCCTTCGATTGGGCCGGACGCAGTCGATGCTCGCCAGCAGCCTGCCGGTGGCGGAACTACCCGCAGAGTTCGAGGAGTTCGCCTACGCCATGGTCGTGGCGGACGGCCTTGGCGGCAAGGGCGCGGGCGGTGTGGCGAGTCGGCTCGCGCTCAGCACGCTCGCGCATCTGGCGTTGCACTTTGGACGCTGGAACGTGCGCGTTGACGCCCGCACCGCGACCGAGGTAATGGAGCGCGCGGAGTGGTTTTATCGCCGTATTCACGAAGTGGTCAGGGAACGCGGCGCCGGCCGGTCGGAGCTCACCGGCATGGCGACCAGTCTGACCGCGGCTTACAGTGCCGGCGACGAACTGTTCGTGGCCCACGTCGGCCATTCCCGCGCCTATCTGTTCCGTCAGGGCGATCTGACGCAGTTGACGCGCGATCAGACGCTGATCAAGCGCCTCGAAGAAAGTGGGCGCCCTGAGCCGGTGCAGCTCGGCACCGACGATCTCGGTCACATCCTGACCGACGCCATGGGCGGACACATTCCGTCGCCGCGCATCGAAGTGGAGCACTACCGGCTCCTGCACGGGGACTGCCTGCTGGTGTGCTCGGACGGCCTGTCCGACGCGGTCGATCACGACCGGATGGCCGAAGTGCTGATGACCCGCCGCAACCTGAACGAACAGTGTCAGCGGCTGATCGATCTGGCAGCGGCCGCCGGCGGCAACGACAACGTCACCGTCGTCCTGGCGCAGTACGCCATCCCGCGATCCTGACGCCGGCGGTCGCCGGCGCCCTTCAGACGATGTGGTTCTTGATCGCGAACTGGATCAGTTCGGCCGTGGTCCGGATCTTCAGGTGTTCCATGATCCGGTACTTGTGGAAGGCCACGGTGCGGGGCGTGATGTTCAGGATCGCCGCAACCTCCTTCATCGAGTGCCCTTCCGCAACGAGCTGAATCACTTCGCGTTGGCGCGACGTCAACTGCGGCGTCGATTGTCCCGAGTCCCGCCAGTGCAGGATCGATCCGAACAGCCCCTCGGTGACCAGCGGTGTGACGTACGACCGGCGCTTCATCACTTCGCGAATGGCCGTCTGCAGTTCGGACGCGGCCGAGCGCTTGAGCAGGTAGCCTGACGCGCCGGCGCGAAATGCTTCGGCAGCCAGATCGGGGTCCTCGTTCATCGTCAGAAAGATAATCCGGGTGTCCGGCAGCAATTCCTTCAGCTGACGTGCCGCGTCGATGCCGTTCAGCAGCGGCATCGCGACGTCGACCACGACCACGTCCGGACGCAGTCGGCTGGCCTCGGTGAGAAGGGCGCGGCCGTCCGAGACCGCGCCGACGATGTCGCAGTCATCCACCAGCAGCTTTTGCAGCGCCTCGAGCAGCAGCGTGTGGTCGTCGGCGAGCAGAACGCGCGGTCGGCTCATTCGATTGGTTCCTCGCGTGGCAAGCGCTGACGCGGGTGGCGTGGTGAGTTGATCAGTTCGCATAAGTAGAGGCCGCGATTGTAGCTCCGAAGATTGACAACTGCAGCAGAAGTCGTCATCACGGGGCGGTTTTCTTCGACGGCGAAACAGCGCTCGGCTTGCTCAGCTTCATGTGTCCCGCAACGGTGTCCACGTCGCCGCCGTTGACGGGCGGGTCAGCGAACCGCCCGCCGCAACCACCGAGAGCCAACGCGTGCCTAGAGGTTATGAAATCAGGTCAACAGGCACTATGCGCTTTCGGAGGGGAGGAGCGCCTTGGCACTGTTAATAACACTAGTAACCAGATGCCCTGAGTGCTGCTGTTGTTGGTAGTTTTTCTGTACAAGCTCTGGCTTAAGAGACAGTTCATTGACAGGTGAAAGTCTGACAATCATCGCTGCTGATGCGAACGGTTCCGGTAGCGGCGACGATTATCGAGTCCAAAGCGATAACGAATGTCGACTCGATGGCGTCGGCCATGGCCGACGGCCTGCGGGGCGAGTACGTCCAGCTCGAGTCCAAACCGTTCTCGGCTCGCTGGGCAGTCGTCCGGATTCCCGGCATCGTCGTCCAGTTTGGACGTGAGGACATCGCGGTGGTCCGGCGGGTGCGCGTGCCTGCCGATCGCTGGTCGTTCGTGATTCCCCTCGTGGTTCCGGGCTCGGCCCGCTGGAACGGCTGCGCGATCAAGGGCGGCGAACTGATTGTGTGCGCGCCGAAATCCGAGAGCTACGCGTTCGATCCGGGCGGAACCCGCTTTGTGACCATCAGCGTGCCGGTTCGGGCGGCGGGCGGCCTCGCCATCGCCGCGCGTGGCCTGGTGATGAATGGACAGACCAGCGTGCTGCGGCCGTCGAGGCGGGAATTCTTTGCACTCCGCGAGGAACTGACGGCCATGGACCGCTCTCTCGACGGGTTCGTCGGCCGCCACGAGTGGCACGAGGCGCCTGCGCTTGCCGGCCTGTCCGGCCGGCTGCTCGCCTGCATGAGCGCGACCCCGTGCGTGCGCCTCGTCGGCGGCTCAGGGCGCAGTCCCATCGTCCGCCGCGCCGAGGACTTTTTCCGAAGGCACGTCGGCGAACCGGTGTCGATCGCGCAACTGTCCGCGATCGCCGGCGTCAGCGAACGAAGTCTGAGAAACGCGTTCTACCACGTCTACACGATCGGTCCCAAGCGCTACCTGAAGCTTTGGCAGCTCCACCAGGTCCACCACGCCCTGCAGTCGGACGGTCGCGCCGACGCCACGGTGACCGACGTCGCCACGCTGCACGGCTTCTACGAGCTCGGCCGCTTCGCGGGCGAGTACAAGGCGTTGTTCGGCGAAGCGCCGAGCCACACGCTGCAGCGGGCGCGCGGCCGTAACGCGTCGAGCGCCGTCGGCGCTGCATAATCGACGTTCCAATCCCACGCCACCGCCGGCTGCCGGCCATCGACACTTTCATTTAAGCTAGCCTGACGAGGCGAACACCTATGGCTCTCACTGACTACGTCACCCTGGGAAATTCCGGCCTGCGCGTCAGCCCGCTGTGTCTGGGCGCGATGACCTTCGGCGAGGATTGGGGCTGGGGCTCGAGCGTCTCCGAGTCCGAAACGATCATCGCCAGCTTTTTCGAGCGCGGCGGTAACTTCATCGACACCGCCAACCTCTACACCAAGGGACACTCGGAGAAGATCATCGGCGACTTCGTCGGCCGCGACCGTGCCAAACGCGACCGCGTGGTGATCGCCACCAAATTCTTCGGCAACCTCTACCCCGGCGATCCAAACGGCGGCGGCGCCGGACGCAAAGCGATCGCCGCGTCGTGCGAACAGTCGCTCCGTCGGCTGCAGACCGACTACATCGATCTGTACTGGATGCACTCCTGGGACCGTTTCACCCCGATCGAAGAGACGATGCGGGCGCTCGACGATCTGGTGCAGGCGGGGAAGGTCCGTTATATCGGCTTCTCCGACACGCCGGCCTGGAAGGTGTCCCAGGCTCAGACGATCGCGCGCTTCCGGGGTTGGACGCCCCTGGTGGCGCTGCAGATCGAGTACTCGTTGATCGAGCGGACCGTGGAAGGTGAGTTGATTCCGATGGCGCTGGAGATGGGCCTCGGGGTCACGCCGTGGTCGCCGCTGCGCGGCGGCGTGCTCTCTGGCAAGTACACGCGCGAAAACGCGGGGACGCTAAAAGCCGACCGCGGCGAGCGCGTCACCCAATTCCTGAACGAGCGCTCCTACCGGATCATCGACGAGCTCGCGCGAATCGCGACGGCGCACGAAACGACGTCAGCGGCGATCGCGCTCGCGTGGTTACAGCAGCGGCCCGGCGTGGCCTCGACGATCATCGGCGCGCGACGGCTCGACCAGCTCCAGCAGAACCTTGCCGCGCTCGATCACCGGCTGTCCGCCGAGGAGGTGACCGCGCTCGATGCGCTGTCGCAGCCGACGCTGGATTTTCCTGCTGCGTTCCTGAAGAGTGCGATGTCGTTCATGCACGCCGGGGCGACGGTGAACGGCGAGCCGTCGATGACGTTCCCGATGGTGCCGAAGACCGACGCCGAGCGCTACTGACTAGGTTTTCTCGAGGCGCTGGGCCAGTACGAGCAGACGCTCCGCGAGCACGTTGATCTGAAAGGCGTTCGCGGGCCGTCGGTAGAAGGCGTCGAAGTCGCGGTCCGTGACTCGCTCGAGGGCGAGGATTTCACGCGTCTTGCGCACCTGCGGTCCGAACTGGACTTCGAACAGCTGGGCGGTCTCCGCCTCGTAAAGCAGGACGCGTTGGACGTCGCGATCCCAGGTTGCGGGCGCTGGTCTTGGCGGTCCCTGCCGGCCGCGCTCACGGAGGAACAGCTCCATGTCGCCAGACAGCTCGACGATCCGGAGGTGAAGCTCCGTTTTCTGTTCCAGCACGAGATAATCGAACATCTTCTCGTGTACCCACAGCCTGCCGCTGTACCAGGCCATGCCGGTGGACACCAGCAGGACGACGACCACCAGACGGTGCTCGCGGTCGAATTCCTGGCGGGAACTGACGGCGGCGGTTACGATCGTCGCCGCCACGAGGATGGCGTCAAGGGTCAGGTAACGATCCGCGATTCCGACCGCCGGCGGCGTCAATCGCGCCGCCGCGATCACGACGATGAACAATCCGACGATCGCAGTAGCGACCGGCACTTTCAGCGAGGCTGACATGCTGCAAACAGCTTACCCCCGTGCGTTCAAGTCATCGCCGGCGTCACCGTTTTGTCACGACCAGGTCCCTGCTGTGCCACGTTCGTGGTGTCTGATGAGATGTGTCGTTCCGAAGCTCCAACGTCAGAGATCGACTGGTGTCTCCGATTGTCGCGGACTGGGCCGCGTCGTTTCGCGATGTCTATCAGCAGACGGGCATGAACCTGCCACAATCGTTGATCATGTTCTCGATGGAGATGCTGAAGCGAGGCTGGCGCGCCGTCCGTCGCGCGCGATGACGCGCATCACGGCCATCCTGATGTCGCTCACACTGGTGGCGACCATCAAGGCTGCGCCACCGGTTCCTGATTTGTCCGGCGCCTGGACGCTCAATCGCGCGGCCAGCGATCTCCCGACCGAAGCCGGCTTCGACCCTGACTACCACGAAACCGGATCGACGTCGGGTGGCCGGTCCGGTGGGTCGGGTGGCAGGGGCGGACGCGGCGGCGGCGGTGGGGGTTCGACCGGGATCGGTACGGGCGCCATCTCGACGAAGTTCGAGAGTCCCGAGGACAGTCAGAAGATCAAGGAACTCGTCGCCGAGGTGACCCACCCGCCGGCGGCGCTCACGATTACGCAGTCGGCCTCCGAGATCACGATGGCGGATCCCGCGGGCAAGAGCCGGACTTATCGAATCAGCGGGAAGGAAGAAACGATTCGGCTGGACGCCGGGCCGATTGGCGTCGTCACCAAGTGGGAAGGGGCACAGCTCGCGATCCACTTCATCGTCGAAAAGAATCGCGAGCTGCGCGTAACGCTTTCGCGCGCCCCAGACGCGCGCCGCCTGATCGTTACGTCGCAGTTTGCCGAGAAGGGCCGCGGCGAGATCATCAAGCGGGTCTACGAGTAACTACTTCGGCTGCTTCTGATACAGCCCGATCGTTTCGGTCGTGCCGAGCACGTGCCCGGTCATCGCCTTCTCGACGTCGGCGCGGCTCGCGCCCTGGGCCACGCCGATCGTCTCGACATCGAGCGCGGACAGTTTGAAGTGGTAGTGATGTGCGCCGGTCGGCGGGCAGGGGCCGCCGTAACCGGGACGCCGGAACCCGCTGTTCGCTGACACGCCAACCGAGCCGACCGTGAACCCTTCAGGCAATTGCATCGTCGCTGCGGGAATGTCGGCGAGCACCCAGTGGGTGAAGCCTCCGGGCATCGGCACGTCCGGGTCGTCCATGATCAGCACGAAGGACTTGGTTCCGGCCGGCGCGTCCTTCCATGTCAGCGCCGGTGACGGCGACGTCTGGCCGGCGTCACACGTGAACTTGGACGGGATGTTGCCGCCGTCGGTGAATGCCGGGCTGGAGATCGAAAATGCCGCGGCCGCGATGAGAATCCCGATCATGCTGTGCTCCTATTCCGATTGAAGTGCGCGCGTCGGATCGATCGATGCCGCGCGACGAGCCGGCACCACGCTGGCCACCAGCGCTGCGCACAAGAGTGTGGCGACCACGGCCGCGATCGTCAAGGGGTCGGTATGGCTGATGCCGAACAGCTGGCTGCTGAGGACGCGGCCCGCCGCCAGCGCGGCGACGGCGCCGACCAGCGCGCCGAGGGCGACCGGCTTCAGCGCCTGTCCGAGAATCAGCCGGACCACGCTGGCGCGGGTGGCGCCGAGCGCGATTCGCACGCCGATCTCTTGAGTCCGCTGGCTGACGAGATAGGCAAGCAGGCCATAAATACCGCCGCCCGCCAGAACGAGGCCGATGCCGCCGAGCAGGGAGAGCAAGAGGGTATTGAAGCGCGACTCGGCAAGTGTGCGCTCGATCCGCTGATCCATGGTCTTGATGTCGAAGAGCGGCATGTCAGGGTCGATGCCGGCGACGGCTGCCTGCAGCGGGGCCGCCAGGCGCGCCGGGTCGCGATCCGTTCGCACTACGACGTAGAACGTGTTCAACCATCGCCAGGCGGCGGTGGGCGCTTGCGCCATCGGCAGATAGAACTCCGGCCTTGGCGCCGTTGCCGGCCCACGCGAGCGAATGTCGCCGGCGACGCCGACGACCACCTTCCAGTCGTGTCCGCCATCAGGTCCGGGCTCGCAGCAGTCGATGCGTTTGCCGATCGGGTCCTGATGGGGAAATGCCCGCTCGGCCAGGGCGGCGCTGACGATCATCACTTTCTGCCCGCCAGCGCGGTCGTCGTCACTGAACCCTCGTCCCTTCAGGATCGGCGTGCCCATGGTCGCGAAGAATCCGGTGGTCGTGAGCCGCAGCGTGCTCTGGACCAGGTGCGTTTCCACCGGGGTCGGCGAGCCTTCGACGAAGAGTCCGTTGCTGCTCCCGCCCCCGCCCATTGCCACGTACGAGGTCACCGCTGAATCGGAGACGCCCGGGAGTCGCCGAGCCGCTTCGTTGATGCGTCGCAGCAGCTCACTCTCGTGCTCGGCCGTGGCGTAGACCGCTGCGGGAATCGAGAAGCGGGCCGTGAGCACCCCGCCGGATTTAAAACCGGGGGCGACCCGATCCAGGGCGATGGCGCTGCGGATCAACAGGCCTGCGCCGAACAGCAACATCAGCGATAACGCGACCTCGGTGACGATCAGCCCGACCCGAATCCGGTCGCGCAAGCCGCCGCCGGTCGCGCCGCGCACGCCGTCGCGGAGACCGGTCTGGATATCGGTCCGCGCCAGCCGCAGCGCCGGCGCCAGCCCGCACAGCACACTGCTGACGAGCGCGAGGCCGACGGCGACGACCAGCGCGGCCGGATCGATTCGCGCCTGCTCCACCCGCGGCACGCCGGCTGGGCTCCACGCCACCAGCGCCTGCGTCGCCCAGGCCGCGATCACGACGCCGACCGCAGCGGCGCCGAGCGCCAGCACCATGCTCTCGGTCAGCAATTGGCGAACGATGCGGCCGTTGCCGGCGCCGAGTGCGGTGCGAACGGCAATCTCGCGGCCGCGTGCCGCGCCGCGAGCCAGCAACAGGTTACCGACGTTGCCGCACGCAATCAGCAGAACGACCGCGACCGCGCCGAGCAGCACCAGCAGTCGCGCACGATAGTCGCCGACAAAGTCCTCGCTGAACGGCCTCATTGCGTAAGTCAGAGTGGGGCAGTCCTTCGGGAAATCGTGACGGAGACGCAGCGCGACCGTCTCGAGTTCGTCGCGCAGCTGCTCGCGCGAGGCGCCCGGCTTCAGCCGGCCGTACACATTCAGGTGGTGCTCGTCGTGGAGCACACGCTGGGCAGGCGTGAAGGCGATCGGCGTCCACAGTTCTTCGCTGTCGGATGTGAGGTCGAACGACGCCGGCATCACCCCTGCCACCAGGTAATTCGATCCGTTCATCCGGATTGTCTGGCCGACGATGTCGGGCTTGCCGCCAAAGCGCCGCATCCACAGGCGATGGCTCAGTACAGTGACCCGCTCGTTGCCCGGGCGATCTTCTTCGGCGGTAAACGACCGCCCGAGTTCCGGTCGCGAGCCCATCACCTCGAAGAAGTTAGCGGTCACGGCGCCCGCGACGATGCGCTCGGGCGTGACACCGTCCGACAGATTGAAGCTGAGCACATGTTCGGCGGCGAGTCCCTCGAGTGACGCGGCACCCGCCGCGGCGTCCACATAGTTGCCCGCCGACATGCTCGACAGGTTGCCCAGATAGACCTCACCTATGACCAGCAGTCGCTCCGGCTCGCGAAGCGGCAGCGGGTGCAGCACCACGGCGTTCAGCAGACTGAAGATCGCGGTCGTACCGCCGATGCCCAGCGCGAGCGTCAGTATCGCGATTGACGCAAATCCGGGATTCTTGCGGAGCTGGCGGATCGTGAAGACGATGTCCTGCGCAAACTCGCCGGCGTATTGCCGTCGTTGCATGGTGCGGTTCCTTGCCGTGCCGAGGGTTCGAAGCTGATCGCGGGTCGCGCGGAGGTCGCCGATGCGGCGCCTGGCTTCCCGCCGTGCCGCCGCCGGTTCCCAGCCACGCTCGACGAGATCCTGAACCCGCATCTCGAAGTGAAATGCGAGCTCCTCGTCGACTTCGTCGGCGACTCGCGGGCGCCAGAAGACGCGGCCAAACGGGTTCATCGGTTCACGGCGCGTCAGCTCAGGATTCGACGAGCACTCTCGAGATTGCCGCGGCGAATCGGACCCATTGCTCGGACTGCGTCGTGAGCTGCCGCCGTCCCTTTGCCGTGATCCGGTAGAACTTGGCCCGGCGGCCAAGGTCGGAGAGTCCCCATTCCGCGTCGACCCAGCCCTTCCGTTCCATTCGGTAGAGGGCGGGGTACAACGAGCCCTCTTCGATTTCGACGACGCCGTCGGTGCCGTCCTCGAGCGCGCGGGCGATGGCGTAACCGTGCCGGCGTCCTCCGGAGAGGACCTTCAGGACGAGCGTGTCTAGCGTCCCGTGAAGCAGTTCGGTGGCGTTGGCCTGGTTGTCGGTGGTCATCTGATGCCTAGATAGTCAGGGTATCAGGCTTAGACGGGACGGGCGCCCGAATGGTTCTCCCTACGTACCGACTGTGGTCACGCCGATACGAATGAGGGCTGAAAGCGACGGCCGACTGATTCATGGACGGCTGACTGGGGACTGAGTGTGTTGCGCGCGTTCGGACTGAGCGACAGAGGGCTGGTCAGGCCCACCAACGAGGACTGCTTCGCGATTCAGGAGGAGCTCGGACTTCTGGTCATCGCTGACGGCATGGGCGGCCACAACGCCGGCGAAGTGGCGGCGCGTCTTGCCGTGGAAACGGTGGTCGAGGCGGTCCGCGACGCCGACGGGAAATCACAGGACTGGCCCTTTGGATTCGATCCAGCGTTGTCGAGCAATGGCAACCTGCTGCGCACCGCGGTTCACGTCGCCAACAGCCGGATTCTCGAGACCGCGACCTCTGACGCTCGGTACGCGGGCATGGGTACGACCGTGGTTGCCGCGCGCGTGCACAACGGCGTCGTCGCGGTCGCGCACGCGGGCGACAGCCGTCTCTACATCTTCGCCGCCGGGCGCCTGCGTCCGATGACCATCGACGATTCGTGGATGGCCACGGTGCTGGCGCACGATCCGCCGGTGGACTCATTGCTGCTGCAGCACCATCCGATGCGGAACGCGCTCACCAATGTGCTGGGATCACGCGCGCGGACCGACGTCCACGTCACCGAAGCGCCGCTCACGGGCGGCGAGCTGCTGCTGCTCACGACTGACGGGGTTCACGGCGTGCTCGACGACCGCAGGATTGGCGAATTGCTGCAGAGCGGAGACGATCCGGCCGCGCTTGCGAAGAATATTATTGCGTCGGCGCTGACGCGTGGCAGCCGGGACAATTGCACGGCTGTGGTTGCGCGATATCAGTGAACTATTCGATGTAGGAGTAGCCGCAGTTTTCGCAGGTCCAGGTGCGGCCCTGGCGGTACATGTTGTGGCCGCACTGCGGACACTCGCGGTACTCGTTACCGTCGGCGTCGATCCGGGTCCGGGTCAGCGGGTTGTCGTTGTCCTGATCGCCGCCGCTTTTTCCCGCCGGCGCCTTGTCGGTTCCGCCGTTATCGCCCTCGGGCTGACCGTCCTGGCCTTTGTCAGCTGACGGGTCTTTTTTCGCATCCGGGCGGGGCTTGTCCTGGCTCTCTGCGAAGACGATCAGCGGCGACGCGGCGGCGACGCCGAGGAATCCGGCCGCTGCGAGGCCGGAGCCGCGCAGGAACGACCGCCGATCGAGACCCCGTTCGAGCTTTTTCAGGATGTCTTCGTGCATCGCCATCTCAATATAAACGGATCGCCACGTACGCCTGGTAAATCTTTGTCTTTTTACCCGACGAACTTATAGCCGGCGCCGTGGACCGTCAGGATGTGCTCCGGCTCGTGGGGCGCCGTCTCGATTTTCTGGCGCAATTTGGCCACGAAGTTGTCGATAGTCCGGGTGGTCGGCGATTCCTCGTAGCCCCAGACCTGGTTGAGGATCTGTTCGCGCGTGACCACCTGGCCGGTGTGCGCGACCAGGTATCGGAGCAGGTCGAATTCGCGTGCCGTAAAGTCGATGCGCACGCCGGCGCGGTGCGCCTGGTGCGTGCGGAAGTCGATTTCGATGTCGCCGATGCGGCAGGTCTCGAGGCCCGACGGTCGTCCGCCGGCGCGCCGCATCACCGCGCGCACGCGCGCGAGCAGCTCGGTGATGCTGAACGGCTTGGTCACGTAGTCGTCGGCGCCGAGCTCGAGCCCGAGCACTTTTTCCGTTTCCTGCGATCGCGCGGTGAGCATCACGACCGGCGTCGGGTTGGCCCGCGCGCGCAACTCGCGGCAGACCTCGAAGCCGTTCTTGCGGGGCAGCGTGATATCGAGAATCACCAGATCCGGCGCCGAGGAAATTGCCTTCGCGAGCCCATCCTCGCCGTCCGACGCGGTTACGACTTCGTATCCTTCCAATTCGAGGTTGTCACGCAGACCGAGCAACATCTGTGGCTCGTCCTCGATCACGAGAATTCGCTTCGTCACTTGCCGCCTCTCCTGCATAGAGCGGGAAGTACAGCGCAAAGGTGCTGCCTCGTCCCGACTCGCTGTCAACGCGCACCTGGCCACCGTGACCACGCATCACGTGCTCGACGATGGCCAGCCCGAGACCGGTGCCCTGCGGGCCCGAACCGGCGTCAGTCTGGATTCGATAGAACTTCCGGAAGATCTGGCGATGCAATCGCGCCGGAATCCCGACGCCGTGGTCGGTCACCCGTACCACGCCGAATTCTCCGTCCCGCGTCACCTCGACGAGGATGTCGCGATGCTCTGGAGAATACTTCATCGCGTTCGAGAGCAGGTTCTCGAGCGCCTGCTCAGTTGCCTCCGGGTCGATCAGCACCGGCACCGGCGGGTCCAGCTTCGCGGTCACGGTGAACTGGTTGTGGCGGAACTGGCTCTCGAGCGATTCGAGCACCCGCTGCGTCACCGTGGCGAGGTCGGTCGGTTCGCGCCGGTACTGGCGCAACCCGGCTTCGATCCGCGAGAAGTCGAGCAGGTTGTTGATGAGCCGGGTGAGCTTCCGCGCTTCGCTGTTGATGATGCGGTAGTACTCGGTCGCCCGTTCGGTGTTCTTCAGGCGACCCAGTTCCAGCGTTTCTGCGAACAGCTGGATCAGGGCGAGCGGCGTCTTGAGGTCGTGCGAGACGCTCGAGACGAAGTTGGATTTCAGTTCGGCGAGCCGCACTTCCCGGGCGGCGGCGCGGGTCACGAAGAACACGCCCAGCGCCATCACCCCGGCCAGCACCGCCATCATCAACCGCTGCGGTCTGGCCCTCGCGGCCACGATCTCCGGGATCGTCTGCTCGCCGTATCCGGTCCGGACGTGCCAGGTCTCGACGGTTTCGTTGGTCGGCGCAATCAACTGCTCGAGATCGGTTTCGTAAAAGACGATCTTGAACGGCCGCTCGTCGACGAAGTGCGCCGGCAGCGAACCGCCGGCCGGGTAGATGACGTGCGAATTGTTGTCGATGACCGTGACGTCGAGTCTGGGGAATCCGGTCGGGCCCTGAAGCCGATTGAGCCGCCCGGCGACGAACTGTGGAATGAAATCCTGGCTGAATCGTTCCGCATCCACCCGCAGCGCGACGAAACTGGTCAGCCGATCGCGTGACGGATTTGTGAAACGCAGTTGCGCGAGGAAGTAGGTGCGCCGGCCGTTCAGGGTCGCGTCGAACACCGCGATCGCGCGCTGGGCTGGTGCCATCGCGCGAAACTGGCCGAGCATCAGCTCGGTCTCCGGTGGGTTGGTGACAAAGCGTCGGCTGGAGCGATCGAACGACAACAGATCGTTTTTGTGGAGGACGGTGTTTTCGGACCAGACGTAGAAGCCGTCCACGTACTGCTCCGCATCCAGGCCCTGATTGAACGTGGTCTCGATGAACGGCAGATCCAGCGGCTCGGTCTGGTACTGGAAAATCTTCAGGACCACATCGGTGCGCGCGGCATGCAGCGTGTTCTGCAGGTCCTTCGTGATCGCGTCAGCGGTTTCCTGGCTGAGTTGACGCAGGACGACGGCCGAGGCATTGCCGAGGTCGGAGAGCGAGCGGAACTGGAAGTAGAACATGATCGCGACCGGAATCCCGATTCCAATCGCGAGCAGAGCGGCCAGACGCAGGCTGCGGTCGCGCAGGAGTTGCCCGACCACCGACGGTCCGACGCCGCGACCCGGCGAGGCGGAGCCCGAAGTCTCCATCCGTTCCAGCTTACTCGGATTTGCTGACTTCAGCACCCAGCCGGTCGAGAAATCCGCCGTCAGCCGCCAGTGCCGGATGTGCGGTGATGAGCGCGTGCACGACCTCGTACGCTTCGAGGAGGAGATCGCCGCGCTCGTCGCCTGGGGCGGCGTTGACGAGCCGCCAGAGTTCGCGCTCCGAGGCGTCGGCGTCGCCGGTCGCGAACCGGGCCAGCGCCAGACGGCAGCCCTGTCGGATGTTCTGTTGCGGATCCCGCCGCCGGCCTTCCTCGTAGGCGTCGAGCGCCTGCTGATACCGTCCCGCGAGGAAGAGAGTGTGTCCGAGGTTGTAGTGTCCGAACACGAATGACGGCTCGAGTTCGATGACGCGGCGCAAGGCGGTTTCCGATTCCTCGAGCTGGCCGAGCTCGCGGCGCGCGATGCCGATGTTGTTCCAGGTCGTGAAACTCCGGGGATCGTGGGCCAGTGCCTGCCCGAAGGCGGCGGCCGCGCCGTTCGAATCGCCAAGTTCACCACGGGTCGCGCCGAGGTTGCTGAATGCCGACGCGAAGCGCGGCATCAATTGTCCGGCGCGCTCGAAAGCATCGCGGGCGCCAATCATGTCGTCGAAGACGAGCCGGAGCTTACCGCGCTCGTAGGGAACGGCGGCCCAGTCCGGCGCCAGCTTCGCGGCATGATCCAGCGCCGCCATCGCACCGTCGCCGTCACGGCGCTCGCGGCGTGCGCTGGCAAGAGCGAGCCACGCAACTGCTGACTGTGGTTCGAGGGCCACCGCTTCACCGCACAGGCGCAGGCGAACCTCGGAATCGACGGTTGGGGCGTAAGCCTTCGCCAGCAACTCGCTTGCGGGCCGACTAAGAGGACATAAAGAGATCATCTCTCTCCGTGTCCTTTGTGTCCTTTGTGTCTGTGTTGCCCCCCGAATTGTCGATCTGCTGGATTTCGAATGCGTCCCAGGGCCCTCTTCGCCTGAATGCCTCCGGCGCCGCGCGTTCGAGAGCCATGCGATCGGCCATCGCGATGATGCGATCGCCGGAATCGAGCGCGTCGATCCAGGTTTGCAGCAGATACGCGGACTGCGTCAAGACGAGGCGGGTATCCGGCGATTGAGCGTCGGGGAACGCGCGATCAACCTGGTCGAGCAGAACCGTCCGTGGCGTTGAATCGGGAAGGCTGACGTCAGAAGGCCGAACAAACGGAAGCGTCGCGGCGTCGAGTGCGATGACCGTCGTGCTGATCGCGGCGGCACGGGCGGCAATAAGCCGTTCCGCGCGCGTGCCGCCAACGATCAGGAGATGCATGGTGGACCCATCCGACCCACCCGGCCCATCGAACCCAGCAGACCGCTTACGGCTGCGAAGTCGACTTCGGCTGGCTGGCGAGGAAGCCCTGAATCTGCTTCACGGCGTAGTCCACCTTGATGTCGAACGCCTGCTTGCCGAGCGCGGCGGTCGAGCGCCGCGCGTCGCCGGTGATGCCGTTGTTCTTGCGCGGCGGCGCGTTCGGATCAGTGCGATCCTGACCGCGGCTTCCGGGCGGCGGCATCGGGTCGCCCTCCGCTGTCGGAATCAGGTCCTTGCGCACCCAGCCTTTGTCGCCACCCAGGTAAAGCATCGTCGAGGTGTCGGGGATTCCGGCGTGCGAGCTGACCGGGTAGCCGTTGGCGGCGAGCCATTTGTCGAAGTCGCCCTGCGCCTTTGCGTAGACCTCGTCAACGAAGTAGACGTGCTTGCCCTGCGGCGCATATTTCGCGTCGAGTTTCTTCGCGACCTCCGCGAAGACGGCAGGCTGTCCGCCACCGTGGTCGCCCATGATCATGACGTTCTTGAAACCCGTGATGATCGCCTGCTCGGAAATCTCGGTCAGCATCATGCCGAACACTTCGTTGCTCAGGCCGATCGTGCCGGGCAGGTCGGCGCTGGCGCGATTGGGCGAGAAGGCGAGCGTCGGCATCACGATCGCGTTGCCGAGTTTCAGCGCAATCGCTTTCGCGGTCGCCCGTGCCATCAGCGTGTGGCCGCCGTTGACGTTCTGGGGCCCCCGTTGCTCGGTGCCGCCGGTGTAAACGATCGCCGTGGTCTTGCCGGCAGCGAGCGCCGCCTTCACTTCCGGCCAGGTCATCATCTCGAATTCGACCAACGGCTCCTTCTTTGCCGTCGTCTGCTTCATTGCCGCGGGCTTGGCCGCAGGCTTCATCGACGTTGCGGCGGCGGGTGACTGCGCAAACGCCATCGACGCGGACAGCGCGATCGACGTGAGCACCGGAATCGACAACATCAAACGGCGCATAGGATGACTCCTTGTTCCAAGACTCAAATGTGCTTCTGGCTTCAAACTTCTCACTTCAAACTTCTCACTTCTTAAGTGCCTCGAGCTGCGCCTTGGCCTGAGCGTTGTTCGGATCGAGCTCGACCGACTTTTCGAACGCTGCGATGGCGCCGGGCTTGTCGCCTTTAGCATTCTTGATCTGGCCGATCGTGGCATAGGTGCGAGCGGACTTTGGGAAGTACTCGAGGTTCGCGTTCAGGTAAGCCAGCGCATCGTCCGGCTTGCTGGCGGCGTTGGCGCGCTGCGCGATGACGATCAGGCTACCTTCGCTGAAGTCGTAGCTCTGGCCGCCATAGAATTGCGTCCGCATCTCCTTGAACTTCGTGAGGCCCGCGCTCGCGCCGCCGCTGGCGGCCGCGTCGGTGACGATGTCCGCGATCTGCTTGGGAATCGGCACGCCACGGTGACAGGTGACGCAGCCAACGCGTGTCGTCGCATCGGCAGACTTGCCGACCGCTTCCGGCAGCTTGGTGTTGACCTCGCGCGCCAGCAGCATCATGCCGCGCGCCGCTTTCTTGGTCGCCTTTTCATCGGACGCCATGTCGTTGCGTCCGCCGCGGCCTTCCATCACGTGACAGTAGTTGCACTGCACGCCGAGCGCCTGGGTGAACGCCTGCATGGTGGTGACGACCTGCTGACGCGGTGTGTCTTTCGGGAAGATCTGCAGGTTGGTCATCGGTGGCGCCGCCGGCGGCTGTGCGGGCGGCTGCGCGAGAGCCAGCGAACTGGTGGTGAAGGCGATGACGACGGCGAGTCCAGCGGAGCGGATCATGCGCGGACCTCCTGATTGACGAACGACAGCCAGCGCCGGTACTGCGGCAGCTGGCCGCGGACGGCCTGGTTGAACGTTTCCTGGATTCTGCGGGTGACCGGTCCCGGCTTGCCGCCGCTGATTTGACGGCCGTCGACTTCGCGAATGGCCGTCACTTCGACCGCGGTACCGGTAAAGAACAGTTCGTCGGCTCCGAGCACGTCCTCGACGGAGATCGGCGCGACCCGCGCTTCGATGCCGAGGTCCTTCGCGATCTCGAGAATCGAGGCGCGAGTGACGCCCATCAGAATGCTGGCGTCTTTGTCGTTGGTGACCAGCGTTCCCTGTTTGACCACAAACAGATTTTCGCCGGATCCTTCGGCGACCAGGCCCTGCGCGTTGAGGAGCAGTGCTTCGTCGAACCCGCGCCGCTGTGCGTCGTTCACGGCGCGCGCAGAGTTGATGTATTGCCCGCAGGCCTTGGCCCACGCCGGGATCGCGCTGTTGTCGAACTTGCGGATCGGCGAGACGGTCACGCGCACACCAGAATCAGCGTTCTCCAAATACTTGCCGGTCGGCACGGCGGCGATCGCGACGCTGACCGGGCATTCGCTGGTCCAGACGCTGAGCGTTCCCGCGTCGAAGAAGGCGACCGGCCGCAGATATGACGCCTCGAGGCGGTTCGCTCGAACGACCTCCAGGCTGGCGTCCGTGAGCGCCGCCATCGTGTACGGCATAACGAGGTCGTAAAGCTCCGCCGACTTGAAGAAGCGTTCGAGATGGGCATCGAGGCGGAAAATCGCGGGACCGTCCGCGGTCGGATACGACTTCATCCCCTCGAAGACTCCGGTGCCGTACTGCAGGCCGTGCGCCAGCACGTGCACTTTCGCGTCAGCCCACGGCACCAGCGCGCCGTTGAACCAGATTTTTTCAGTTGGTGTGTATCCCATGCGGCGTGCTCTCCCGACGATGAATATATATCGATCCGGCGGCGACACGCCGATATCTCGACTGACGTGTCCGAACTCCGAATCGAAAAACGGCGGGTCGATGCCGTGCTGGTGCTGGCCACCGGCAGCCGGGTCGGCGGCTGTTTCTTCGTCGCCGACTCGAGCCCGACGCACGCTCCCGAACGTGTCGTCGACCTTTTGAACGGAGAGAGCGGCTTTTTCCCCTTCGAGCTCAACGCCGATGCCGGTGCGCACACCGTGCTCTACAACAGGGCCCAGCTCGTGCTGGTCACACTCAAGGAAGAAGGCACCGCTGAGGCGACGCTCGATCCCGGATACGACGTAGCCACCACCCGCCGGGTGCGCATGGTCCTGTCCACCGGGGCCGTGGTCGAAGGCGTGGTGCGGATTTACCGGCCGGCCGGTCGTGACCGCCTGAGTGACTACTACGGGCGATCGCCCGAGGCTTTTCGTTACGTCGAGACCGCCAGCGCGACGGTCATCGTCAATCTTTCGCACATCGTGGAACTCCGGGAGACGACCGAAGCATGAGCTCAGATCCTGCCGACGCACCACGGCCGAACACGGCCCACATGGACGCCCTGTTCCGGCTGATGGTCCAGGCTGGCGCGTCCGACCTGCACCTCATGGTCGGGCTGCCGCCAACCATCCGGAAAGACGGCAGCATGACGCCGCTCGATCCGGCGGCGCCGGCGCTCGACGCCAACACGATCGTGCGCCTGCTCGATCCGATCACGCCGGAAAAGAACCGCAAGGAGTTCGCCGAGCACCACGACACCGACTTCGCGTACGAGATTCCGGGGCTGGCGCGTTTTCGCGCCAACATGTTCATGGACCGCAAAGGGCGTGGCGGCGTCTTCCGCGTCATCCCGAGCAAGATCCTCACCGCCGAGCAGCTCGGTCTGTCGCAGGCGATTCTGGGGTTGTGCAAGCTGCACAAGGGACTGGTGCTCGTCACCGGTCCGACCGGCTCCGGCAAATCGACGACGCTGTGCGCGATGGTGGACCACATCAACCAGACCCGTCGCGATCACATCATCACGATCGAAGATCCGATCGAGTTCGTGCACGACAACAAGTCGTGCGTGATCAACCAGCGCGAAGTGCACAACCACACCGACGGCTTCAAGCACGCCCTGCGGGCGGCGCTGCGCGAAGATCCCGACATCGTGCTGGTCGGCGAAATGCGCGACCTCGAAACGGTGGCCATCGCCATCGAGACCGCCGAGACGGGCCACCTCGTTTTCGGCACCCTGCACACCTCGACGGCGGCGTCCACGGTGGACCGCATCATCGACCAGTTTCCGTCCGACCGGCAGTCGCAGATCCGGGTGATGTTGTCGGAATCGCTCAAAGGCGTCATTTCGCAGAATCTCTGCAAGAAGATCGGCGGCGGCCGCGCCGCGGCCCTGGAGGTGCTGATCGTCACGCCGGCCATCAGCAACCTGATTCGCGAGTCGAAAACGTTCCAGATTCAGTCGATGATGCAGGTCGGAAAGGCGGTCGGCATGGTCACGCTCAACGACGCCTTGATGGAGATGGTGAGCAAGAAGATCGTGTCGCCGGAAGAGGCCTACTCGAAGGCGGTGGACAAGCCGACGTTCGAGACCTTGCTCAAGCGGTTCGGCTTCGACCCGAACAAACCGGCGGCGCCGGCGGCCGGGGCGGCGCCTGGGACTCCGGTGCCTGCCCAGGCGGGTGCCCCAAAAGCCTGAGCCGCTCAACCCGGTTGCACGGTTTGAGACGGGCGTGCTATATTCGTCAGGTTCTGTTGGGGCTAGGACCACCCTATCTAGCCTCGCCGCTGCAGTAGCGTCCCCGATCAAAGTCGTACAGCAAGAACGTACGGCAGCAACAAGGGCCGGGGCAGACCATCCGTCGCGACCAACTAACTTGTTAGGGTCATAGGGTTTTCAGGCGCCAAGCGTCCTTCTTCGGAAGGGTGCTTCTAGGCCTGAAGCGACATTTCGCCGCGCCCGTGCGCGGCCCAGATTGGTTCATCTGGTTGTCTGGTCATTGGGTCATTGCGTTGTTGCAGTGACCAGATGGCTGAATGACCCGATGCCGAGATTGTAAATATGCCGACTATCAGTCAGCTCGTCCGCGCCGGGCGCAAGAAGATCGTCAGCAAGACGAAGAGCCCCGCGTTGCAGAACAGCCCGCAGAAGCGCGGCGTCTGCGTGCGCGTCTTCACCCAGACGCCGAAGAAGCCGAACTCGGCGCTCCGCAAGGTGGCGCGCGTCCGGCTGACCAACGGCATCGAGGTGACGACCTACATCCCGGGCGTCGGCCACAACCTGCAGGAGCACTCGCTGGTGCTCATCCGCGGCGGCCGCGTCAAGGATCTGCCGGGTGTTCGCTACCACGTCGTCCGCGGCACGCTCGACGCCGTCGGCGTGCAGGGTCGGATGCAGGGACGTTCGAAGTACGGCGCCAAGCGGCCCAAGAAGGCTTAAGGGACTTTAGACATGCCACGTAGACGAGTCATCGCCAAGCGGGAAATTGCGCCGGATCCGCTCTATCAGAGCGCGCTGGTCACCAAGTTCATCAACTGCGTGATGAGCGACGGCAAGCGCAGCACCGCCGAGCGCATCCTGTACAAGAGCTTCGACATCATCAAGGAGAAGACGGCCGACGATCCGCTCAAGGTCTTCAAGAAGGCGATCGACAACGTCAAGCCGAGCCTCGAAGTGAAGTCGCGCCGCGTCGGCGGCTCGAACTATCAGGTGCCGGTCGAAGTGAACCCGAACCGTCGCCTCTCGCTCAGCATCCGCTGGATTGTCGGCTACGCCACCTCGCGCGGCGACGGCAAGACGATGCAGGAGAAGCTGGCCAACGAGCTGCTCGACGCCGCCAACCTGCGCGGCGGCGCCGTGAAGAAGCGCGAAGACACGCACCGCATGGCGGAAGCCAACAAGGCCTTCGCTCACTACCGCTGGTAGAGAAGCTGAACGCAGGGAATGGCTTTGAGGCCGTTTTCTACGAGCGCATACACGAAAAATGGCCAGGCAGTCATCGCTAGCGAAAACGCGGAATATCGGCATCATGGCGCACATCGATGCCGGTAAGACCACCACTACGGAACGGATTCTGTTCTACACCGGGATCACGTACAAGATTGGTGAAGTCCACGAAGGCACCGCCGTCATGGACTGGATGGAGCAGGAGCAGGAGCGCGGCATCACCATCACGTCTGCCGCGACCACGTGCTTCTGGCGCGATCACCGCATCAACATCATCGACACGCCGGGCCACGTCGACTTCACCGCCGAGGTCGAGCGCTCGCTGCGCGTGCTCGACGGCGCCGTCGCCGTGTTCGACTCGGTCGCCGGCGTCGAGCCGCAGTCCGAGACGGTGTGGCGCCAGGCCGACAAGTACCGCGTCCCGCGCATCTGTTTCGTCAACAAGATGGACCGCATCGGCGCGGACTTCAAGCGCACCTTCGACCAGATCATCACCAAGCTCGAAGCCAACCCGGTCGCGATTCAGCTCCCGATCGGCTCCGAAGACAAGTTTCCTCGGCGTCGTCGACCTCATCCAGATGAAGTCGATCACCTACAAGGACGAGACGATGGGCGCGGACTACATCGTCGGCGAGATTCCGGCCGACATGATGGAAGAAGCGAAGCACTACCGCGAGCAGCTGATCGAGAAGGTCAGCGAAGCCGACGACAAGATTCTCGAGAAGTATCTCGCACGGCGAAGAGCCGACCCAGGACGAAATCAAGGCGGCGCTGCGCAAGCGCGTCAACAGCTCGGTGCGCAACTCGAAGGAGGGCGCGTTCGTCCCGGTCATCTGCGGCTCGGCGTTCAAGAACAAGGGCGTGCAGCCGCTGCTCGACGCGGTGGTCGACTTCCTGCCGTCGCCGCTCGACGTCCCGTCGATCGCGGGCATCGACCCCGACAAGAAAGTCGACCCGGACGATCCGACCGCTAACATCATCGAGCGCCCGGCCACCGACGATGCGCCGTTCAGCGCGCTGGCGTTCAAGATCATGACCGACCCGTTCGTCGGTCAGCTGGCGTTCTTCCGCGTGTACTCGGGCGTGCTCACGGCGGGCTCGGCGGTCTACAACTCGACCAAGCAGCGCACCGAGCGCATCGGCCGCCTCCTGAAGATGCACGCGAACAAGCGTGAGGAAATCAAGGAAGTCTACGCCGGCGATATCGCCGCGGCGGTCGGCCTGAAGAGCGTCTCCACCGGCGACACGATGTGCGACGAGAAGCACCCGATCGTCCTCGAGGCGATGGACTTCCCGAAGCCGGTCATCTCGCTGGCGATCGAGCCGAAGACCAAGTCGGACCAGGAAAAGCTCGGCGTCGGCCTGCAGAAGCTGACGGCCGAAGACCCGACCTTCCACGTCCAGACCGACATGCAGACCGGCCAGGTGATCATCGCCGGCATGGGCGAGCTGCACCTCGAGATCATCGTCGACCGGCTGAAGCGCGAGTTCAGCGTCGAAGCGACGGTCGGCAAGCCGCAGGTCGCCTACAAGGAAACGCTGACGCGTCCGGCGGACGGCGAGATGAAGTACGCGAAGCAGACCGGCGGCCGCGGCCAGTACGGTCACGCCAAGATTCATCTCTTCCCGGGCGAGCCGGGCACCGGCTACATCTTCGAGAACGAGACCACCGGCGGTTCGATCCCGAAGGAATTCATCAAGCCGATCGACCAGGGCATTCAGGAAGCGCTCACGCGCGGCATCCTTGCCGGCTTCCCGATCGACGATGTGCGCATCGAGCTGTACGACGGCTCGTACCACGACGTCGACTCGTCGGAAATGGCGTTCAAGATTGCCGGATCGATGGCGTTCCAGGACGCGGCGAAGAAGGCCCGGCCGGTGCTGCTCGAGCCGATCATGCGCGTCGAGGTCGTCGTCCCGAAGGAACACATGGGCGACGTGATGGGCAACCTCTCCAGCCGGCGCGGACAGATTCAGTCGCAGGAAGACCGCGGCGGCACGCAGATCATCAACGCGCGGGTGCCGCTGTCGGAAATGTTCGGGTACTCGACCGACCTTCGTTCGCGCACGCAGGGGCGCGCCACCTACTCGATGCATTTCGATCGTTACGAGCAGGCGCCGCCGAACGTGAGCGAGGAAGTCGTCGCCCGGATGCAAGGGAAGTAAGGACACAACAGACATGGCCAGCAGCCCGTTCAGCGACAAGATTCGAATCCGCCTCAAGGCGTACGACTATCGCGTGCTCGATCAGTCGACGACCGAGATCGTCGACACCGCCAAGCGCACCGGCGCGCGGCTGGCGGGCCCGATTCCGCTGCCGACCGCGAAGAACAAGTGGACGGTGCTGCGTTCGCCGCACGTCGACAAGAAGTCGCGCGAGCAGTTCGAGATCCGGACCCACAAGCGGCTGATCGACATCTTCGAGCCGACGCCGCAGACCGTGGACGCGCTGATGAAGCTCGATCTGCCGGCCGGCGTGGACGTCGAGATCAAGGCGTTCGGCAAGGAGCACAAATAATGGTCACCGGGATCATCGGCAGCAAAGTCGGCATGACCCAGGTCTTCGACGCGGACGGCACGGTGCACCCGGCCACGGTGATCAAGGCCGGTCCATGCGTGGTCGTGCAGGCGAAGACCGCGCAGACCGACGGCTACGAAGTCGGTGCAGCTCGGGTTTGTCGAGGAGACGCCGGCGAAGGCCAACAAGCCGACGGCGGGGCACTTCAAGAAGGCGAACGTGCCGCCGACGCGCGTGCGGCGCGAGGTCGGACTCGCGACCGGCGGCGAGGCGCCGAAGGTCGGCGATCAGGTGCTGGCGTCGATTTTCGCCGACGGCGAGCGCGTCGACATCGTCGGCACCGGCCGCGGCAAGGGCTTCCAGGGCGTGGTCAAGCGGCACCACTTCGCCGGCGGCGCGGCGACCCACGGCTCGATGTTCCATCGCGCGCCCGGATCGATCGGCGCCTCGTCGTTTCCGTCGCGTGTCGTCAAGGGCATGCGCGCCGCGGGGCGGATGGGCGGCGGCCGCGTCACGATTCACAACCTCAAGGTTCTGCGCGTCGATCTCGACAACCACCTGCTGATTGTCGAGGGCGGTATCCCCGGCGCGCCGAGCAGCTACGTGATCATCCGCAAGGCGGTCACGGCCAAGAAGCTCAAGGTCGCGCAGGTCGAGAAGCCCAAGAAGGGCAAGAAGTAGCCATGCAGCTCGATGTCGTGAACAACGAGAACAAGAAGGTCGGCAGCGTCGACGTCCGCGACGACGTGTTCGGCGGACGCGTCAACACCGACCTGATGTGGGAGTCGGTCGTGCACGCCAACGCGGCAAGAGCGCAGCGGCACGCACGCGACCAAGAACCGCGCCCTCGTCAGCGGCAGCGGCAAGAAGCCCTGGCGGCAGAAGGGCACCGGCCGCGCCCGCGTCGGATCGAGCCGCACGCCGCTGTGGCGTCACGGCGGCACGGTCTTCGGACCGCAGCCGCGCAGCTACGGCTTCAAGCTGCCGAAGAAGGTCGAGATCGGCGCGCTGCGCGCCGCGCTCGCGCAGAAGTTGAAGGACGGCGAGCTCGTGGTTGTCGATGCGCTGGTCGGCGACCGAGATCAAGACCAAGGCGGCGGCGGAGCTGCTCAAGGCGCTCGGGGTCACGGGCAAGGCGGTCCTGGTCGACGTCGCCATCGACGAGAAGCTGTCGCGTTCGGTCCGCAACATTCCGGGCGTGTCGCTCGTGCTCGAGCCAGCGGCTCACCGCGCGCGAGGTGATTGACGCGCACCGGGTGGTCGCGACCAAGAGCGCGCTCGAGAAGCTGCAGGAGGTGCTCGCATGAAGCTCACCGACGTGATTCGCCGGCCGCTCATCACCGAGAAGACGTCGATCCTGCGCGAAGACGGCCGCACGATCGTGTTTCAGGTGGCGATCGACGCGAACAAGATTCGAGATCAGCCACGCCATCGAGCAGCTGCTCGGGACCAAGGTGGAGAGCGTGCGGACCAGCATCTCGCACGGCAAGGTCAAGCGGCAGGGTCGCTATTGCCGGCCGCCGCTCGGACTGGAAGAAGGCCTACGTGACGCTGCGCGAAGGCGCGAAGATGCCCGAATTCCTGGAGGGCGCGTAAATGCCATTCCGTAAGCTCAAACCGACCTCGCCCGGCACCCGTTTCCAGACGGTGCCGACGTTCGACGAGATCACCACCCAGGAGCCGCACAAGCCGCTCATGGAGCCGATTCACAGCACCGGCGGCCGCAACAACCAGGGACACCTGACGTCCTGGTGGCGCGGCGGCGGCCACAAGCGGATGTACCGGATCATCGATTTCAAGCGCGACAAGCACGACATCCCGGCCAAGGTCGCGACCATCGAGTACGACCCGAACCGCTCGTCGCGCATCGCGCTGCTGACCTACGCCGACGGCGAGAAGCGCTACATCCTGCAGCCGAACGGCTTGAAGGTCGGCGACACGATCGTCGTCCGGGCAGAACGTCGACATCCTGCCGGGCAATTCGCTGCCGCTGAAGAACATCCCGCTCGGCACGCAGCTGCACAACGTCGAGCTGCGGCCGGGCAAGGGCGGCCAGATCGCGCGCAGCGCCGGATCGTCGGTGCAGCTGGTAGCGAAGGAAGGCGACTACGCCTCGGTGAAGATGCCGTCGGGCGAGATTCGCAAGATCAACATGGAGTGCTTCGCGACCATCGGCCAGGTCGGCAACATCGATCACGAGAACGTCTCGATCGGCAAGGCCGGACGCAGCCGCTGGATGGGCCAGCGCCCGCACGTGCGCGGCGTCGCGATGAACCCGGTCGACCATCCGCTCGGCGGCGGTGAAGGCAAGACCTCGGGCGGGCGCCATCCGGTGTCGCCGTGGGGCATGCCGACCAAGGGTTACAAGACGCGCAACCGGAAAACGACCGATCAGTTCATCGTTCAGCGGAGACAGAAATAACATCGGCGATCGCCGATCGCAAGATCGCCGATTGATTGAGGCGCACGAGATTTTATGGGACGTTCACTGAAAAAGGGACCCTTCGTCGACACCCATCTCCTCGAAAAAGATCGAGGTGATGAATCGCGGGGCCGAGAAGAAGGTCATCAAGACCTGGTCGCGCCGTTCGACCGTGGTGCCCGAGATGGTGGGACACACGCTCGCCGTGCACAACGGGCAGAAGTTCATCCCGGTCTACGTGACCGAGAACATGGTCGGCCACAAGCTCGGCGAGTTCGCGCCGACGCGGCTGTTCAAGGGACACACGACCAAGGTGGCCGAGAAGGCCGCGACGGTCGCGCCGGGCGCCGGCGCTCCGGCGGCCGGCGGGAAGAGCTAGGCAGGTCATCATGATTCAGGCAGCAGGCGACGGCGCGTTACGTGCGGACCTCGGCTCAGAAGGCGGGGCTGGTCCTCGATCTGATCCGCGGCAAGGACGTCAACCGCGCGCTCGCGACGCTCAAGTTCACGCGCAAGGCGATTGCCGAGGACATCGCGAAGGTGCTGCGGTCGGCGATTGCGAACGCGCAGAACAAGGACGGCTTCAGCGGCGACGTCGAGCGCCTGTATCGTGTCGGCGTGCTACGCCAACCAGGGGCCGTCGGCCGAAGCGCGTGCGTCCGGCGCCGATGGGACGGGCGTTCCGCGTGCTGAAGCGCACCGCGCATCTCACCGTGCACGTCTCTGAGCGGCAGGAGAAGGTCACCGTCGTCGGCACCACGCCGGGCGCCGAGGCGCCGCGTCCCAAGCGTGCGCGCGCCCAGAAGTCGGCGACGACGCCGTCGAAACGCGATTTGCAGAAAGCGAAGGAGTAACCGTGGGCCAGAAGGTTCACCCGTTTGGATTCCGCCTCGGCTTCAACAAGACCTGGCGCTCGCGCTGGTACTCGGATCGCGACTACGCGAAGCTGCTGCACGAGGACCTCGCGCTGCGCTCGAACCTCAAGAAGCGCTTCGCGCACGCCGGCGTCGTCGAAGATCGAGACCGAGCGCGCCGCCAACAAGCTGAAGATCGACATCTACACCTCGCGTCCGGGCATCATCATCGGCCGCAAGGGAACGGAAGTCGACAAGCTGAAGCAGGAAATCCAGAAGCGGACCAACCGCGAGGTGTTCATCAACATCCAGGAGATCCAGAAGCCGGAGCTCGACGCGCAGCTGATCTCCGAGTCGGTGGCGATGCAGCTCGAAAAGCGCGTGGCGTTCCGCCGCGCGATGCGCAAGGCGGTCGAGTCGGCGCTGCGCTTCGGCGCGCGCGGCATCAAGGTGCGCGTGTCGGGCCGTCTGAACGGCGCCGAGATCGCGCGCTCCGAGTGGTATCTGCACGGTCAGCTGCCGCTGCAGACGCTGCGCGCGGACATCGACTACGGGTTCGCGGAAGCCAGCACCACCTACGGCCAGATCGGGATCAAGGTGTGGCTGTACAAGGGCGAGCGGCTGGTGCCGCAGCGTGGCCGCGAAGAGGAATATCGGGAACGGGCGCCGCGCCGGCCGCAGGCTCGGGCGTAGGACGAATGCAAATTGCAGAATGCCGATTGCTGATTCGATTCAGACGGATCAACCTCCGCAATCAGCAATCAGCATTTAGCAATCAGCACTTGGTAGGGATTTCGCTATGTTGATGCCGAAGAAAGTCAAATACCGCAAGCAACAGCGCGGGCGGATGGCCGGGAAGGCCTGGCGCGGGTCCGACGTGTCGTTCGGCGACTACGGCCTGAAGGCGCTCGAGCCGTGCTGGCTGACCGACCGGCAGATCGAGGCGGCGCGCGTGGCGATGACCCGCTTCATCGCGCGCGGCGGCAAGATCTGGGTGCGCGTGTTCCCGGACAAGCCGATCACCAAGAAGCCGCAGGAAACGCGAATGGGCAAGGGCAAGGGCGCGCCCGATCAGTGGGTGTGCGTGGTGCGGCCCGGACGCGTGTTGTTCGAGATGGAAGGCGTCACGGAGAAGGACGCGCGCGAAGCGATGCGTCTGGCGGCGGCGAAGCTGCCGATCCTGACCAAGTTCGCGACCCGGTTCGCGCATGGAGAAGATGCTATGAAGGCCGCGGAATTGCGCGACCTCGGCGCCGACGAGCTCGGCGCCAAAGAGCGCGACCTGACCGACCAGCTGTTCCGGATGCGGATCCAGAAGTCGATGGGCCAGCTCGAGGCGCCGGACAAGCTGCGGACGGTGCGCCGCGATCTCGCGCGCATCAAGACCGTGCAGAGGCAGAAGCGGGTCGGGTAGGGCAGGCAGGTCAGGTCGGCCGGGTCATTACCCAGCCACCAGGACCCGCGAACCACCTGGCGTCGAGGAACTGTTTATGGCTCAGAAATCAGAAAAGACCGGCGTCGTCGTCAGCAACAAGATGCAGAAGAGCATCGTCGTCGCCGTCGAGTGGCAGGTGCGTGACGGGCTCTACGGCAAGACCGAGCGCCGCACCTCCAAGTTCATGGTGCACGACGAGGAGAACGCCGCGAAGATCGGCGACATCGTCGCGATCACCGAGACGCGGCCGATGAGCCGTCGCAAGCGCTGGGCGCTGACGCGCGTCGTGCGCAAGTCGGCGGAAGTTTAGGAGCCTGCCATGATTCAAATGCGCTCGATCCTGGACGTCGCCGACAATTCCGGCGCGCGCAAGATCGCGATCATCAACCCGGTGGGCGGATCGACCGGACGCTACGCGCGGCTGGGCGACATCGTCACCGCCTCGGTGAAGGAAGCGACGCCGGAAGGCACGGTCAAGAAGGGCCAGGTGGTGAAGGCGGTGATCGTCCGCACCGTCAAGGAGCAGCGCCGGCGCGACGGCAGCTACATCCGGTTCGACCGCAACGCCGCCGTGCTGATCAACGACAACAACGAGCCGATCGGCACGCGCGTGTTCGGGCCGGTGGCGCGCGAACTGCGCGAGCGCCGCTTCATGAAGATCATTTCGCTGGCGCCGGAGGTTCTGTAGAGCGGCGGGCCTGAAAGGCCCGCTACACGAAGAGAAAGATATGTCGAGCCTAGCTACACCGCTTCGGAAGAACGACAACGTGCTGGTCATCACCGGCAAGGACCGCGGCAAGCGCGGCCGCGTCCTCAAGGTGCTGCCGGTCAAGAACCGCCTGATCGTCGAAGGCGTGAACATGATCAAGCGCCACACGAAGCCGAACCCCGGCAAGAACGTCAAGGGCGGCATCGTCGAGCGCGAGGCGTCGCTGCACGCCTCGAACGTGCAGCTGGTCTGCCCCGAGTGCGGCGCGCAGACCCGCGTCGGCCACAAGATTCTCGGCGACGGCCGCAAGGTCCGGGTCTGCCGCAAGTGCGAGGGAGTGGTCGACAAATGAGCCGGATGAAAGAGAAGTACCAGAAGGAAGTCGTCCCGGCCCTCACCAAGGAGTTCGGCTACAAGAACGTGATGGCCGTGCCCAAGATCTAGAAGATCGTGGTCAACATGGGCCTCGGCGAGGCGACCTCCAACGCCAAGATCATCGACACCGGCGCCGACGAGCTCGCGCGCATCACCGGGCAGAAGCCGGTGACGCGTCGCTCGAAGAAGTCGATCGCGCAGTTCAAGGTCCGCAAGGGACAGCCGGTCGGGACGATGGTCACGCTGCGCGGCGAGCGGATGTGGGATTTCCTCGATCGCCTGATGAACATCGCGCTGCCGCGCGTGCGCGACTTCAAGGGCGTATCGCCGAAAGGCTTCGACGGCCGCGGCAACTACACGCTCGGGCTGCGCGACCAGCTGCTGTTTCCCGAGATCGACTACATGAAGGTCGACAAGGCGCGAGGCATGAACGTTTCGGTGGTGACCACCGCGAAGACCGACGAAGAAGCGCGCAAGCTGCTGCAGTTCATCGGCATGCCGTTCCGTCAGAACTAAGGGTTAAGAGTTTATGGCTACGACCGCGAAGATCGCGAAAGAACAGAAAAAGCCGAAATTCAAGGTGCGGCTGCGCAACCGCTGCCACCTGTGCGGCCGTCCGCGCGCCTACATGCGGAAGTTCGCCCTGTGCCGTCTCTGTTTCCGCAAGCTCGCGCTTGAGGGCGACATTACGGGTGTCACGAAGAGTAGTTGGTAATTTGGTCATTGGGAAATCTGGTCATCTGGTCATTCAATCGCGCAATTGACCAATCAATGACCAGATGACCAGATAACCAGATGACGAGATTCAGAGAACAGATATGACAGACCCTATCGCAGATATGCTCACGCGGATCCGCAACGCGGTCACCGCCAAGCACACGCGCGTCGACATGCCCGTCGTCGCGCATCAAGGCGGACATCGCCCGGATTCTCGAGGACGAAGGCTACATCCAGGGCTTCAAGCTGCTGGACGACACCAGCGCCAAGACCACGGCGCAGGTCAAGGTGCTGCGGCTGTTCCTCAAGTACGGACCGCACGGCGAGAAGCTGATCACCGGCGTGCAGCGGATCAGCCGGCCCGGCCGGCGCGTGTATTTCGGCCGCGACGATGTCCCGGAGGTGCTCGCCGGACTCGGCACCAGCATCCTGACGACGTCGCGCGGCGTGATGACCGGCCGCGCCGCGGTGAAGGCCGGCGTCGGCGGCGAAGTGCTCTGCAATATTTGGTAACGTCCAAAGTACGAAGTCTCGAAGTGAGACTTCAGATTCAGACGTTCGAGACTTCGAACTTGTGAGATTGCAGATATGTCTCGAATCGGTAAGAAACCCATCTCGATTCCCAAGGGCGTCACCGTCAAGGTGGTGGACGGCGCCGTGGAGGTCCAGGGACCCGAAGGGCAAGCTGCGGCAGGCGCATCCCGCCGGGCATCAACTTCGCGCTGACCGACGGCCACCTGACGGCGAAGCCGGCGAGCGACGGATCCGCAGCTCGGCAAGTTCCACGGCCTGGCGCGCAGCCTGGTCGCCAATGCCGTCACCGGCGTGACCGACGGCTTCAAGCGCGAGCTCGACATCGTCGGCGTCGGCTATCGCGCGGAGCTGAAGGGCAAGCAGGTGATCTTCGCGCTCGGCTACTCGCACGCGGTGGTGTTCGACGTCCCGGCCGGGATCGACATTGTCATCGAGAAGCAGACGCACATCACGGTTACCGGCGTCGACCGGCAGCTGGTCGGACAGGTCGCCGCCAACATCCGCCGCCTGCGGAAGCCGGATCCCTACAAGCAGAAGGGCGTCCGCTACACCGGCGAAGTGCTGAAGAAGAAGGCCGGCAAGACGGGGGCGAAGTAGGGCCGATGAGAGACGAGCGATGAAGATCAAAACCAAGGACGATCGCCGCGTCCGCATCCAGCTGCGGCAGCGCAAGCGGATTTCGGGCACCAAGGAGCGGCCGCGCCTGAGCGTGTTCCGCAGCGTCACGCACATCTACGCGCAGGTCATCGACGACCTGAGCGGCCAGACGCTGGTGTCGGCGTCGAGCGTCGAGCCGACGCTCAAGGGCGGTTCGACAAGAACGTCCGCGGCGGCAACATCAAGGGCGCCGAGGCGATCGGCAAGGCGATCGCCGAGCGCTCGATCGAAAAGGGCATCACGCGCGTCGTGTTCGATCGCAGCGGCTTCCTCTATCACGGGCGCATCCGCGCCGTGGCGGACGCCGCCCGCAAAGCCGGATTGGATTTCTAGGAGCAGTATGCGCACTCGCGAACGAATCGATCCGTCGCAGCTCGACATCAAGGACAACGTGGTGTCGATCAACCGCGTGACCAAGGTCGTCAAGGGCGGCAAGAACCTGAGCTTCAGCGCGCTGGTGGTCGTCGGCGACGGCCACGGCGTCGTCGGCTTCGGCATCGGCAAGGCGAAGGAAGTGCCGTCGGCGATCAAGAAGGGCATCGAGGCGGCGAAGAAGAACCTGATTCGCGTGCCGCTGCGCGGGCACGACGATCCCGCATCGCGATCGTCGGCAACTTCGGCGCCGGCAGCGTGCTGCTGAAGCCAGCGCCGGACGGCACCGGCATCATCGCCGGCGGCGCCGTGCGCGCGGTGGTCGAGGCGGCGGGCATCGGCAACATCCTGACCAAGTCGCTGGGATCGGCGAACCCGCACAACGTGGTGCGGGCGACCTTCGCCGGGCTCGATGCGCTGAAGGATCCGGCGACGATCGCGCGGCTGCGCGGCAAGACGCTGGAGGAGCTGACCGGGGCGACCGCGTAAGCGGACGCGTCAGGAAACCGAATCATGGCGAATCATCGAACTGATACCAAGGGCGCCACCGTCAAGGTGACGCTCGTCAAGAGTCCGACCGGCTTCAACGGCAAGCAGGGCATCGTCGTGCGCAGCCTCGGGCTGCGGCGGATCCGCCATACGGTGGAGCTGAAGGACACGCCGGAAACGCGCGGGATGATCCACAAGGTGCGTCATCTGGTCACGGTGGAATAACCATGTCATTGAACAATCTGCGTCCGCCAAAGGGCGCCAAGCACGCGAAGAAGCGCATCGGCCGCGGCCAGGGTTCCGGCAACGGAAAGACCGCCGGCCGTGGACACAAGGGCGCGAAATCGCGTTCGGGCTACAAGTTCAAGCGCGGGTTCGAAGGCGGCCAGATGCCGCTGCACCGGCGCGTGCCCAAGCGCGGGTTCCACAACCCGTTCCGCGTCGAGTACGAAGTGGTGAACCTCGACACGCTCGGCGAGCGGTTCGATGCGGGCACCGTGATCACGCCCGACCTGCTCGCGCGAGCACCGGCTGGTGCAGCGGCAAGACGGCGCTGCTGAAGGTGCTGGGTCGCGGCGAGATCGCGAAGGCGCTGACCGTGCGCGCGCACAAGTTCAGCGGCAAGGCGGCCGAGAAGATCGCCGCGGCGGGCGGCGCAACGGAGCAACTGGCGTGAACGACAGCCTGAAGAACATCTTCACGGTTTCGGAACTGCGCAACCGGGTGCTGTTCACGCTGGGCATGCTCGGCGTCTACCGCATCGGGCACCACATCACCGTGCCGGGCGTCAACCTCGCCGCACTCGATGAGCTGGCGCGGCAGACGTCCGAACACGATGTTCGGGCTCTACGACATGTTCTCGGGCGGGAACCTGTCGAAGGTGACGATTTTCGCGCTGGGCATCATGCCCTACATCAGCGCGTCGATCATCCTGCAGCTGCTGACGGTGGTGTGGCCGTACCTCGAGAAGCTCTCGAAGGAAGGCGAGCTCGGCCGCCGCAAGATCACGCAGTACACGCGCTACGGAACGATCGGGCTGAGCATCGTGCAGGCGCTCGGCATCGCGATCTTCCTCGAGCGCCAGACCAAGATCGCCGGCGGCCTGCCGCTGGTGTACCACCCGGGACTCGCGTTCCGGCTGATGACCGTGCTGACGCTGACGACCGGCACGACGTTCATCATGTGGCTCGGCGAGCAGATCACCGAGCGCGGCATCGGCAACGGCATGTCGCTGATCATCTACTGCCGGCATCGTCGTCGGACTGCCGCGGGCGGTGCTGCAGACGTTCGATCAGATGCGGACCGGTCAGCTCGGCCTGATCCGGGTGCTGTTCCTGATGATCGTTGATGGGCGCGGTCGTCGCGGCGATCGTCTTCGTCGAGCGCGGACACCGCCGCGTCACCGTCCAGTACGCCAAGCGCGTCGTCGGCCGGCGGATGTACGGCGGGTCGAGCACGCACATTCCGCTGAAGGTCAACACCGGCGGCGTCATCCCGGTGATCTTCGCGTCGTCGATTCTGGCGTTCCCGGCGACGATCGCGCAGGCGATCCCGGGAAAATGGAGTCGAGGCGCTGGTCACGCAGCTCGGCTTCGGCATGCCGCTGTACAACCTGCTGTACGTCGTCGGGATCATCTTCTTCACGTATTTCTACACCGCGATCATCTTCAACCCGGATGACGTGGCGGAGAACATGCGGAAGTACGGCGGCTTCGTGCCCGGGCATCCGTCCCGGCAAGCGCACCGCCGAGTACATCGACACGATTCTGACGCGCATCACGCTGGCCGGCGCGATTTACCTGGCGCTGATCGCGCTGCTGCCGCAGCTTCCTGATCAGCGGCTTCAAGGTCGCGCCGATTCCGTTCATCGGCGACTGGCTCGACGCGAACCTGCCGAAGTTCATCACCGAAGGCATGAACGTGCAGTTCTTCTTCGGCGGCACGTCGCTGCTGATCGTCGTCGGCGTGGCGATGGATACCGTGCAGCAGGTGGAGTCGCAGCTGATCATGCGGCACTACGACGGCTTCATGAAGAAGTCGCGCGTGCGCGGGCGGCGGGCGTAGGCGAATACGACGCAGGCTCAGGGCTAACTGTCACAGGGCTGAGGGCGAATGGCGCTGAACCTGCTCATGCTCGGACCACCGGGCGCCGGTAAGGGTACGCAGGCCGAGCGTTTTGCGCGAGTCGCGGGGGATCCCGAGGATCTCGACCGGCGACATCCTGCGCGAGGCGGTGCACGCCGGAACCGAGATCGGCCTGCGCGCCAAGGCGATCATGGATCGCGGCGAGCTGGTCGGCGACGACGTGATGATCGGGATCGTGCGGGAGCGGCTGGAGCGGGCGGACGCGCGCGGCGGGTTCGTGCTCGACGGCTTTCCGCGAACCGTCGCCCAGGCGTCGGCGCTCGACGGGATCATGGTCGGGCGCGATCCGCTGATCGTGCGTCGACATCGTGGTGCCGGAGGCGGAGCTGGTGCGGCGGCTCGGCGGCCGGATGATCTGCGAGGACTGCGGCACCAACGCGCCGGTCGCGCACGGCACGGTCTGCCTGGTGTGCGGCGGACGGCTGGTGCAGCGCCCCGACGACAACCAGGCGGTGGTGCGCGAGCGGCTGAAGGTGTACCACCGTCAGACGGAGCCGCTGGTCGAGTACTACCGCGTGCGGCCGACGTTCCGATCGATCGACGGCGCGCAGGCGCCCGACGACGTAGCGGCGGATCTGGTGGCGGCGATTGAAGCGGCAGGCAGCGGGAACGCGAGCCGCAGGGGAGAACAAGGGTGATTGTCTGCCGGTCGGCGGCGGAGCTCGAGCGGATGCGGGAGGCAGGGCGTCTGGTCGGCGAAGTGCTGACCGAGCTCGCAGGCTCACGTGGCGCCCGGTGTGTCGACGGCGGATCTGGATGCGCTGGCGGAGAAGCGGATTCTCGCGGCCGGGGCGACGCCGGCGTTCAAGGGCTACCACGGGTACCCGGCGACGATTTGCGCGTCGATCAACGAGGAAGTGATCCACGGGATCCCCTCGGGACGCCGGTTGCTGAACGAAGGCGACGTCATCTCGATCGACGTCGGTGCGTCGCTCGGCGGCTACTTCGGCGACAGCGCGGTCACGCTGGCGGTCGGGCAGGTGTCGGAGGAGGCGGCGACGCTGCTGCGGGTCACCGACGAGTCGCTCTACAAGGCGATCGAGCGTGGTGCAGCCGGGCGGGCGGATCTCGGACATCGGCCACGCGGTGCAGCAGCACGTCGAAGCGTATGGGTTTTCGGTCGTGCGCGAGTTCGTCGGGCACGGCATCGGCCAGTCGATGCACGAGGAGCCGCAGGTGCCGAACTACGGCGCAGCCCGGGCGCGGGCCGCGGCTGACCGAGGGCATGGTGCTCGCGATCGAGCCGATGGTGAACGCCGGCAAGGCGGCGGTGAAGGTGCTGGCGGACGGCTGGACCGCGGTGACGCGGGACGGCACGCCTGTCGGCGCACTTCGAGCACACGGTGGCGGTGACGGCGGACGGACCATGGATTCTGACGGCGAGGGACGTGCCGGTCCCGCGGCTGGCGTCGGGACGAGCCTGAGCGAGGGCCCGGCTCGAAGCCATCGCGATGGCGGAAGTGATCGGCGTCGTGACCGAGACCGCTGCCGAGTGCGCTGTATCAGGTGCGGCTGGACGAAGGGTCGCTGGTGATGGCGCACATCGCGGATCGGATCGACCGCAATTTCGTCCGGCTGCTGGTCGGCGACAGGGTGCGAGTGGAGCTCTCGCCCGTGGACGTGGGGCGAGGACGGATTGTAGGGAAGCTGTCGTAGCGAAGCTGTGACGACGATCAATGCAGAGCTCGCCGAGATCGCAGAGAAATTGTTTTCTGGGTGTTGCGCGGTTTCTGCGTTGAATGTGGACAGGAAATAGCGATGAAAGTACGAGCGTCGGTCAAAAGGATTTGCGACAAGTGCAAGGTCGTCCGCCGCAACGGCGTGGTGCGGGTGATCTGTCCCGAATCAGAAGCACAAGCAGAGGCAAGGATAAAGCGATGGCACGTATTGCTGGCGTTGATCTTCCGCGCACCAAGCGCATCGAGATTGGTCTCACCTACATCTACGGCATCGGGCGGGTGCGATCGAACACCATCCTGAAGGAAGCCGGCGTCAGCCCCGACATCCGCATCAAGGATCTGTCGGAAGACGACGTCCGGAAGATCAGCCGGGTGATCGAGGAGCAGGGCGGCGTCGAAGGCGATCTCCGCAAGGAGATCTCCATGAACATCAAGCGGCTGATGGAAATCGGCTGCTACCGCGGCCTGCGCCATCGCCGCGCCTGCCGGTGCGCGGCCAGCGGACCAAGACCAACGCCCGGACGCGCAAGGGTCCGCGCAAGGGCGCCATCGCGAAGAAGAAGGTTATCTAATTTATGGCGAAGACAGAAGCAGCCGCAGACGCTGGTCTGCCGGAGAAGGCCGAGAAGAAAGACGGGCCGGCCGGCAAACGCAAGAAGACGTTCAAGAAGCGCGGCGAGAAGCGCATCGTGCACCACGGCCTGGCGCACATCCACGCGTCGTTCAACAACACGACCGTGACGATCACCGACACCGAAGGCAACGTGGTGGCGTGGTCGAGTGCCGGCGGCATCGGCTTCAAGGGCTCGCGCAAGGGCACGCCGTTCGCGGCGACCCAGGCGGCGCTCAGCGCCGGCAACGCCGCCAAGATCGTCGGCATGCGCTCGCTCGACGTGCGCGTCAAGGGACCGGGATCCGGCCGCGAGTCGGCGATCCGCGCGCTGCAGACGGTTGGTCTCGAAGTGAAATCGATCCGCGACGTGACGCCGATCCCGCACAACGGATGCCGTCCGCCGAAGCGGAGGAGAGTGTAAATGGCTCGTTATATCGGACCGGTCTGCCGGCTCTGCCGCCGCGAGGCGATGAAGCTGTTCCTCAAGGGCGAGCGCTGCTACACGGAGAAGTGCGCGATCGAGAAGCGCAACTTCCCGCCCGGGCAGCACGGCAAGACGCGGAAGGCGAAGCTCGCCGGCTACGGCCTCCAGCTGCGCGAGAAGCAGAAGGTCAAGCGCATCTACGGCGTGCTCGAGGATCAGTTCCGCGGCTACTTCGAAGAGGCCGAGCGCACCCGCGGCATCACCGGCGTGACGCTGCTGCAGTTGCTCGAGCGGCGGCTCGACAACGTGGTCTACCGCCTCGGGCTGTCGACGTCGCGGCCGCAGGCGCGGCAGTTCGTGCGCCACGGTCACTTCCTGGTCAACGGCAAGAAGGTGGACATCCCGTCCTTCTCGGTGAAGCAGGGCGACGTGATCACCGTGCTCGGTCGCACCCAGAAGAACCCGACCGTCGAGCACGCGATGGAAGAAGTGAAGGGCCGCGGCATCCCCGAATGGCTGTCCTTCGACCAGAACACCGTCACCGGCCGCATCGTGTCGGTGCCGACGCGCGAGCAGATCAACCTGCCGGTGCAGGAGCAGCTGATCGTCGAGTTGTATTCGAAGTAAGGAACGCGGCCCTGAAAGGGCCGCGCTACGTAGGGCGGCCCTTTCAGGGCCGCCGTCGCAAACGCCGGCCCGCAGCCTTATACAGACCTGCGGCGGGAGGTCGGCGGTCACTTGCAGGTCTGGAGGCCCGTCTGCGGGCCCGTTAGCGAAAAGGATTAGACATGCTCTGGAAAGGTTTTCAGCGCCCCAAGCGCCTCGAGTTCGAACGCGAAACGCTCACCGATCGATTCGGCCGCTTCTACGCGCAGCCGTTCGAGCGCGGCTTCGGCACCACCATCGGCAACGCGCTGCGCCGCGTGCTGCTGTCCTCGATTGAAGGCGCGGCGATCACCGCAGTGAAGATCGACGGCGTGCTGCACGAGTTCTCGCCGATTCCGGGCGTGGTCGAGGATGCGACCGACATCATCCTCAACCTCAAGCAGATTCCGCTGAAGCTGCACAGCGACCACACCAAGACGCTGACGATTCGGATCGACAAGCCCGGTGAAGTGCGCGCCAAGGACATCCAGGCCGACGGCGACGTCGAGATCCTCGAGCCCGAGGCCCACATCGCCACGGTCGCTGAGCACGGCAAGCTCCACATGGAGATGCGCATGAAGCGCGGCCGCGGCTACGTCTCTGCCGACAAGAACTTCGACGAGGACCTCGGCATCGGCTGGATTCCGATCGACTCGGTCCACTCGCCGGTCAAGAAGGTGAACTACCTGGTCGAAGCCGCACGCCTCGGTCAGACCACCGACTACGACAAGCTGACGGTGGACGTCTGGACCAACGGCTCGATCAACCCGCGCGACGCGATCTCGCTGGCGGCGAAGCTGGTTCGCGACCACCTGAACATCTTCATCAACCTCGAAGAAGGCGCGGAAGCGCAGCTCGAAGCGGCCGCCGATCAGCCGCGCGCCGGCGCCAGCAACGAGAACCTCGACAAGTCGGTCGAGGAGCTCGAGCTGTCCGTCCGCTCCTACAACTGCCTCAAGAACGCGAACATCCGGACCATTCGCGAGCTGGTGCAGAAGACCGAAGCCGAGATGCTGAAGACGAAGAACTTCGGCCGCAAGAGCCTGAACGAGATCAAGGAAATCCTGCACACGATGGGTCTGAGCCTCGGCATGCGTGTCGACCAGCCCTCGGCGCAGGACTGACAAGAAGGGACTGGGAGCCAGGGGCCAGGGACTAGAGGGATTGAGCCCCAAGTCCCCGGACCCGAGCCCTTGTAGAAAATTATGAGACACCGAGTAGCACACAGAAAGCTGGGACGCGTCACCGAACACCGCATCTCGATGCTGCGGAACCAGGCGACCGACCTGCTCCGCTACGAGCACCTGACCACGACCGTGCCGAAAGCGAAGGAACTTCGGCCGTTCGTCGAACGGCTCATCACCGTCGCCAAGCGCGGCCTCGCGGCCGGCGAAGCGAACGGTCGGGTGCTGAACGCACGCCGGCTGGTCATGCAGGACCTGCAGGATCGCGAAATCGTCACCAAGCTGTTCGACACATTGGCGCCGCGGTTTGCCGCACGTCCGGGCGGTTACACCCGCCTGTTGCGGATCGGCTACCGCAAGGGCGACAGCGCCGAGATGGCGCAGGTCGAACTGGTCGGCAGCGAGTTCGATCCGAAGGCCAAGGCCGAAACCGACGCGGCAGGCGAGGCCAAGCCCAAGGCCAAAGGCGTTGGCGGCCGTCTGCGCGCGGCGGCCGAGCGTCTGCGCGGCAAGAAGGACGACACCGAAGGCGGCAAGAAGGTCACCGCCAAGCCGTCGAAGGGCGCCGGCGCCGGACGCCGGGCGACGACTCCCCGCAAGGCTGGGGGAAGCTAAGTCAGAAGTTAGAAGTGAGAAGTCTGAAGTCTGAAGTCTGAAATCAATCTGAAATCTGAAGTCTGAAATCTGCAATTCCAGAGAAGCCCCGCGCTGCCGAAAGGTGTCGCGGGGCTTTTCTTTTGGCTATACTCCCGCATCCAATAAGGAGCGTGTCATGCCGGGATCAGACGACGTCACTCGGCGGACCTGGATGCGGCGCGCCTCGCTGGCTGGTCTTGCGCTCGCATCGGGCGCACGCACGCTCTTCGGACAGTCGCCCGCCGCACGACCTAACATCGTCTTCATCCTCGCCGACGATCTCGGATACGCGGACGTCGGCTGCTACGGCCGGCCCGACCTCGCCACGCCGAACATCGATCGTCTGGCCGCGAGCGGCGTCCGGTTTCTCCAGTCCTACGCCAACTCCGCCGTCTGCACCGCCACGCGCGTCGCGCTGATCACCGGCCGCTATCAATATCGTCTGCCGATCGGCCTCGAAGAACCGCTGCCGGTACGCGACGCATCAGTCGGGTTGCCGCCGGCCACGCCGACGCTGCCCTCGCTGCTGCGCAAAGCCGGTTACGCGACCACGCTCGTCGGCAAGTGGCATCTCGGCAAGCTGCCGGCGTTCGGGCCGCTCCAAAGCGGCTACGACCACTTCTACGGCTTTCGCAGCGGAGCGCTCGACTATTACTCGCACCACGGCACCGATCAGGACGACGATTTGTGGGACGACGATGCGGCGATTCATCAGGTGGGCTACCTGACGGACCTGCTCGGCGATCGTTCCGTCAATCTGATCAACGGCTACGCGAAATCCGGCCGGCCGTTCTTCATGAGCCTGCATTTCAACGCGCCGCACTGGCCCTGGGAGGCGCCGGGCGACGAAGCCGAGTCGGATCGGATCAAGACGACGAATCTTCAGCACTACGACGGCGGCACACAGAAGACCTATCAGCGGATGATCGAGCGGATGGATCTGCAGATCGGCCGCGTGCTCGGAGCGCTCGAGTCGAACGCACAGCTCGACAACACCATCGTCATCTTCACCAGCGACAACGGCGGCGAACGGTTCGCGGACACCTGGCCGTTCGTCGGACGCAAGACCGAGTTGCTCGAAGGCGGCTTGCGCATTCCCTCGATCGTCGCCTGGCCCTCGCGCCTGCCAGCGGGGAAGACGACGCAGCAGGTGGCGATCAGCATGGACTGGCTGCCGACGCTGCTCGCCGCGGCCGGCGCGGCAACGGATCCAGCATCACCGCCGGACGGCATCAACCTGCTGCCGCATCTGATGAATCCCGCATCGACGGTTCCGCGCACGCTGTTCTGGCGCTTCAAGGCCAATGCGCAGCGCGCCGCACGCATCGGCGACGACAAGTTCCTGAAGATCCTCGACAACACGTTTCTCTTCAACGTCGTCGACGATCCGATGGAGCGCGCCAATCTGAAAGAACGGCGTGCCGACGTCTATGCTCGAATCGAGGCGGCCTGGCTCGAATGGAACGCGACGATGCTGCCGGAGACCGATGAGAGCCGCACCGACAACTTTACGGGCGCGCAGATGGCGGATCGTCCGGGCGCGGTGAAGGGGAGCGGCAAGGCGGACAATCCGCCGCCTCGGTCTACGCCGCCGGCAAAACCGAACGGCCGGCAGGGTGGCGCATGACGTTGGTGCGGCAGTCCTGCGGTCTTGCCGGGGCGATTGCCATCGCCATCGCTGTCGCGGCGTTCCCGATTCGCGCTGAACCGTTCGCGTGCGACCTGTCCGGATACACACCTGCGACCGGACTGAACGCCGCCAACGGCGCCGATGGCCTGACCGTGACGTGGGACGGTGAGCGTGATCGCTCTGTGCGGTTGCGTCTCGGCATCGACGCCGGCACGCCAACCGTTCGTGAACTGGCCGTCCGCGGCGCGCATGGGGCGTGGACCGTGCTGGCGGCCGGCGCGCAGCCGGAGTTCAGCATCGTCTCCGGCTTTCGCCGCATGAGCAATCAGCAGATGCAGCCGCTGGTCGGCCTCGGCGTGCCGATTACGCCGGCGATCATCGATGCGCACAAGTGGGACGCGTTCTGGGACGCGCCGCTGGACATGAATCCGCAACCCGCCCGCGGTGGCAATCCACCGCCGGCCGCCGGCATCGCGAACCAGCCGGGTCTTCCGCGCAAGGCGGACGAGATTACGCGCGCGTCCGCGGCGTATCACGCCGATCGCTGTGAGGTGAAGACCGACGGTGCACGAATCGAAGTCGCCTATCCCGGATTGCAGCTCGGGCCGTTCGCCGGCCGGCTGCAGTTCACGATCTATCGTGGCACCGGCCTGATCCGCATGGAGACGATTGCCAGAACGGATCAGACGTCGGTCGCCTACAAGTACGACGCAGGATTCACGAAGATGGCGATCGGTCAGGACACGCGGCTGGCCTGGCGCGACACCGCCAACACCTGGCAGTCGTACCGTTTCGGCGGCGCGATCAACGAGCAGGAAGTGCCGCTGAAGGCCAGCAATCGACTGCTGATCGCCGAGCGCGGCGCCGCCGGGTCGCTGGCGGTGTTCCCGCCGCCTCACACCTTCTTCTGGGCGCGCGAAATCGCGACCAATCTCGGCTACGTGTGGTACCGAAAGGATGCTGCGGGCCTGTTTTCGTTCGGTGTCCGGCAGGCGGAACGCGAGGAAACGCCGCAATACGACGCCAACTTCGCGCTTTACAGTGCGCCGCCCGGCACCTGGCAGCGGATGCCGGTGTATTTCTATGCCGGCGCCGAGGCCGCGGCGCCCGCGCTGGACGCGGTGCTGGCGTTGACGCACGGCGATCGCTACAAGGCGCTGCCCGGATACCAGGTGATGAACCACCACTACCACATGGATCTCGGTCAGCGTCTGCTCGCCGCCGGCAGCCTGGATGCCGACATTCCAGACCTGCACGCCATCAAGTCTCTCGGCATCAATATCGTCAGCCAGATCGATTCGATCGTCGAGGGCGGCGGGCGGGGCAGCGCGCGAACCGACCCGCTGGCGATCACCAGGGCGTCAGTCGAGGGCGCGCGCCGGCACTCTGACGCGGACTTCCTGGTGATGCCGAACCAGGAATACTACGGCAGCCCGCTCGGCGGCCACACCGACCTGCTGTTTTCGCATCCGGTTTACTGGACGCAGGGGCGGACACCGGGACAGCCGCTGGTCGAGACCGATGCTGGGCACGGTCGCGTGTACCACATCGGCGGCTCCGACGATCTGATGGCGATGGCGGCACAGGAAGACGTGATGATCTCGATGCCGCACCCGCGCACCAAGGGCTCGACCGGCTTCCCTGACGCGGTCAAGGACACGGCGGCGTTCAAGGATGCGCACTATCAGGGCGTTGGCTTCCGCTGGGGGATGGGGCTCGACCTCTCGGAGCAACGCCTCTGCGAGCGCCGGTGCCTGGCGCTGCTCGACGATATGAGCAACTGGACCGCGGATCGGCCTGGTCCGCCAAAATACATCCTGTCGATCAGCGAGGTGCGTTATCAGTCGCCTGGTGACGACATCTACGCGAGCGCGCCGGTCAGCTACGTGAAGCTCGATCGTCTGCCGCCGCCGGACGACGTGAGTGCTGTGGTCGCGGCGCTGCGGCGCGGCGCCTATTTCGTGACGTCTGGCGAGGTTCTGATTCCGTCGTACGAAGTAAAAGGAACCGGCCGTCAACGGACCATCGAGGCCGATGTCGAGTGGACGTTCCCGCTCGATTTCGTCGAAGTCGTATGGGGCGACGGCAGCACTACCGGCCGGCAGATCGTCTCGACGACGGCGCTTCCGCCCAACGGCACGCATCACTTCAGCATTCCGTTCGACGCGACAGGGCGGAAGTGGGTGCGCTTCGCGGCGTGGGACTCAGCCGGCAACGGGGCTTTGGTCCAGCCGATCAAGCTGGCACCCTGATGCGTGATCGGTTCTCAACACTGGTTCGCGCGGTGATCGACGGCGACACGGGTGAGGTGGCGCGCTTGTTGACCGTTGATCCTGATCTGGCTGCACGGCGCTTCGCAGTCGGCGCGACGCGGGCCGCCGCCGAAACATGTTTCTACGAGGAGATCGCGCACTACTGCTATCGTGGAGACACGGCGCTGCACATGGCAGCCGCCGCGTTCCGACGGTCAACCGCCCGCTTGTTGGTGCAGAAAGGGGCGCCGCTCGATGTCAGGAATCGGCGAGGCGCGCAGCCGCTTCACTACGCGGCGGACGCAAATTGGTGGAACCCCGAGGCCCAGTCCGAGGTCATCACCTACTTGTTGTCGGTGGGCGCCGACCCGCATGCGGCTGATGCGAACGGTGCGACGCCGCTTCATCGCGCCGTGAGAACGCGTTCCGCGATGGCGGTCCGCGCTCTGCTGAAGGGTGGCGCGGACGTGCGGGCCACGAACAAGAATGGTTCGACTCCGCTCGATCTGGCGAGACGCCCGACCGGACGAGGAGGCGCCGGCTCGCCGCGTGCGCGAGAGCAGCAGGCGGCGATCATCGAGATGTTGCTCGGCGCCGCTCGCTAGCTCCCGCCTGACGCGTCCTGCGATACACTCGGCCCATCGTGCGGCCCGGACTGGCCACCACCGTTTTGTTGTGCCTGCTGCTCGCGTCGAGTCTCGACGCGCAGGAGGTCGTCTTCAGCCACCGCGTCTACCTGCCACATGGCCGCACCCATCAGCAAATCTGGATCTGGTCGGCCGACGCCGGAACGCTGACGCAGGTCTCGCGCGGCGCGCGTGACCACAACAATCCGATATGTGAGGCAGACGGCCGACACATTCTGTTCGACGTCGCCGGAGCGTTGCGAGTCGTGGGCACTTCGGTGGTTGAGGCACCCAGCGCGAAGTGGCGGCTCGATCGCACGACGGGCGTCGAAGATCCGCTCGATCCCCCGACAGCCGCCTCGGGCGGACGGCGGGAGACGAGTCGTGCAGCCCATTCGGAGTGCGACGAAGGTACTGCCGTGTTGTCGCCCGATCGCGGGCGCGTATCCTGCGTCGTCAAGGGAACAGACGTGCTGATCGCCGACGCTCGGACGAATGATGAGATTGTACGCGTGCCGTTCGAGCCGCGCTATTCGACAGGCGATCCGTATGCGCCGTGGCCAATGGAATTGATCTGGTCGCCTGACGGCCGCTCGTTGCTCGTTGGCAATTACGGCGAAGGCAGCAGCAGCACGAGTTCGTATCTCGATTACTTTCTGCTCGATCCAACCGCCAGGACGTGGACGCGGGCCTTCAGCGGTGACGATGCGCAATGGCTGACGCCGACCCTCATCGTCTACGTCACGCCGCGCGATCTATCACCGCTGGACGATGATGGCGCGCACAGAGTCTGGACGGCGCACTTGACGGCCTTTGATCCAGTGGCGCGCACCACGCGGCCGATTACGTCAGGGTTGTCGAACGATCTGAGTCCGTCCGTTTGTCCTCGTTGACGGTCGCTCAGGCTTCCGCCACCTCGACGTGACTGTGAGCGGCCTTGGCCGCGGCGATGATCTTCGTCTGCAGATGCGCCGGCACCTCGTCGTAGTGCGAGTGTTCCATGTGGTACGAGCCGCGGCCGCCGGTCGCTGACGTCAGGTGCTGTTCGTAGGTCAGCATCTCGGCCATCGGCACCTGCGCGCGGATGACGGTCATCGCGCCGCGCGTGTCCATCCCGCCGATGCGGCCGCGGCGTCCGTTCAGGTCGCCCATCAGGTCGCCGGCGAAGTCCGACGGCGTGTAGATCTCGACCTGCATCACCGGCTCGAGCAGCGTCGGCCGCGCCCGCGTCATCGCGTCCTTGAACGCCAGCGAGCCGGCCAGCTTGAACGAGAGCTCGTTGGAGTCGACGTCGTGGTACGAACCGTCGAACACGGTGACCCGGAAATCGACCATCGGATAGCCGGCGAGGAAGCCGCGCGTCCTCGCGTCCTGAATGCCCTTCTCGACGGCCGGGATGAACTGGCGCGGAATCGACCCGCCGAAGATATCGTCGACGAACTCGAATTCGGTGCCGCGGGCGAGCGGCTCCACGCGAATCTTGCAGTCGCCGAACTGGCCGTGTCCGCCGGTCTGCTTCTTGTGGCGTCCGTGCGCTTCGGTCGGCGACTTGATCGTCTCGCGGTACGGGATACGCGGCGGCTTGAGCATGCACGTCGACGCCGAAGCGGCGTTTCAGTTTGGCGACCGTGACCTCGATGTGAAGTTGTCCCTGGCCGGACAGCAGCAGCTCTTTGGTCTGCGGATCGCGGCTGTAGCGCATCGCCGGATCCTCCTCCTCGAGACGGTGCATCGAGGTGCTGATTTTGTCTTCGTCGCCGCGCGTTTTCGGTTCGATCGCGTAGGCCAGCACCGGTTCGGGAAACGCGATCGGCGGAAACGTGACCGTGCTGCTTTTGTCGCCGAGCACATTGTTGGTCAGCGTGTCCTTCAGCTTCGCGACCGCGCCCAGATCGCCTGCCTTGATCTCCGGGACGTTGATCTGGGTTTTCCCCTGCAGCAGCACCAGGTGTCCGAGCCGTTCGGGCGCGTCCTTGGACCGGTTCTGCACCGTGGAGTCGGTCTTCACGGTGCCGCTGACCACGCGGAACATGGTGATGCGCCCGGCGAACGGATCGGCGATCGTCTTCCAGACCACCATCGACAACGGACGCTGGTCGTCCGCTGCGCATGGCACCTCGGCGCCCGCGGCGTCGCGTCCGACGAAGGGCCGATCGATCGGCGACGGCAGGCAATCGACGATCGCGTCGAGCAGTTGGGGCACGCCGACGTTCGCGACCGCCGACGTGCACACCAGCGGAAACAGCTTGCCGGCGAGCGTCGCGCTGCGCAGACCTGACGTCAGTTCCTCGTCGGTCAGCGTGCCGGCCTCGAAGAAATGCTCCATCAGCTTTTCGTCGTTCTCGGCGACCATCTCGATGAGCGCTTCGCGCGCGCTTCGCACAGCCGCGGTCATCTCGGCCGGAACCGGCGCTTCAGACGAGCGTGCCGCTGCCGTCAGCGGCGAAGAGGAACGCCTTTCTCGACACCAGATCGACGACGCCGCGGAACGACTTCTCCTCGCCGATCGGCAGCTGGATCGGAACCACTGAACGGCTGCAGATCGTGCGCAGCGACGCGAGCGTTCGCTCGAGGCTGGCTCGCTCGCGGTCGAGACGATTTACCACAACCAGGCGAGGCAGCAGCTGGGCATCAGCGGCGGCCCACACCTTTTCGGTCTGCACCATGACTCCAGCCACGGCGTCGACGACAACGAGCGCCGCGTCGGCCACATGGAGCGCCGCGAGCGCGTCGGCCAGGAAATTGCCCACGCCGGGCGTATCGATGAGGTTGATCTTGTGTCTGCGCCACTCCGCGTAGGCCAGGCTGGCGGACAACGTGTGCTTCCTCGCGATCTCTTCCTCGTCGAAGTCCGTCACCGTCGTGCCTTCGTCGACGCTGCCGAATCGATTGACTGTTCCGGAATCTGAAAGGAGGGCCGAGGTGAGCTGGGTCTTACCGGACGCGCTATGGCCGACCAGCGCGACATTTCTGATGCTGACAGCGTCGTAGACCTTCATGTCGAAGACCCCCCGCGATACAAGGAACGCTGGGCCGGATCATATGCGCGGCGTCCGGCGCCCGCAAGCGGGGGAGGAAAATAAGTCTACTCGTAGCGCAGGGCTTCGATCGGGTCGAGGCGCGACGCCTTCACCGCGGGATACATGCCGAAGAAGATCCCGACCGACGCAGAGAAGCCGATGCCGATCGCGAACGACCACCACGGCAGTGAGATGGGGAACCCGGAGAAGAAGTGGACGGCCCAGCCGAGTCCCGATCCGAGCGCGATGCCGATCAGCCCGCCGAGCGACGTCAGGAACGACGCCTCCATCAGGAACTGGAACAGGATCTCCGCCCGCCTGGCGCCGAGGGCCTTGCGCACGCCGATTTCGCGCGTCCGCTCGGTCACCGAGATCGACATGATCGCCATGACGCCGATGCCGCCGACCATCAGCGCAATCGAGGAGATGACGATGAGCGCGAAGAAGGTGGCCTGGCTGATCTGATCCCACAGCTTCAGGAACTGATCCTGGGTGGCGAGGTCGAAATCGTCCGGCTCGTCGAGCTTCAGGCTGTGACGGATCCGCATCACCCGGCGGATGTCTTCCATCGCCTCCTGCTGACTGACGCCGTCGCGCGGAATCAGCGACAGCTGGATGTTGACGATCGAGCCCATGCGGCCGACTCGAAAGGCGCGGAGGCCGAACACGCGCTGGTAGGTGGTGTAGGGAATCACCACGAAATCGTCGGCGTTCAGGTTGAAGCCGCCGGCGGTCGGTCGCTTGTCGAACACGCCGATGATTTCGTAGCGCTCGGTCCCGACCCGCACGAACTTGCCGATCGGATCGATCCCACTGGGCTCGAACAGCAGCGCGAACGCGGTGTAGCCGAGCACGCACACGTTTCGCCGGAACTGGATGTCGTTGCCATTGAAGAAGCGGCCGGCGAGGAAATTCAGCCGCGTGCCCTCGGCGAACCACTCGCCGGTCCCGAAGACGATCAGCGGCTTGGTCTTCTGCTTGAGATAGAAGACCCGGCTCTGCGTCGGCGGCCCGACCCCGGCGCCGAGCTCGACGTCCACCAGCTGGATCGTTGGTGGCCTGCTCCTCGAGCGCGCGCGCGTCCGAAATCGTGAGGTTCGGGCGCTTCAGCAGGTCCTTGAGTTCAGCGCCGTTGGCGAAGCTGGTGATGCCGAAGCGCTGCACGTTGATGGTGTTCGGCCCGAGCGCGCGAATCATGTCGCGCAGCGACTCGTCGAAGCCGCGGATCATCGCCGTCATGCCGACGATCGAGGTGATGCCGATGACGACGCCGAGCACGGTCAGCGCCGAGCGCAGCTTGTTGCCGCGCACGGTGTCGAACGCCATGACGATGACTTCTTTGATGAGCCCGGCTCGAATCGCCATCAGCTGAACATCACTCTCGTCTGAGCGCTTCGATCGGTTCGAGGCGCGCCGCCTGCATGGCGGGGTAGATGCCGAAAAACAGTCCGACCAGCGCGGTGATGCCGACGCCCAGCGCGACCGACCACGCCTCGATCGCGGCCGGAATCGGCGTCAGTGCGGCGATCGTCGCCGCGATGCCGGCGCCGAGCAGCGTGCCGATCAGCCCGCCAAAGATCGACAGCACCACCGACTCGGACAGAATCTGGGTCAGGATGTCGGAGCGCCGCGCGCCGAGCGCCTTGCGCAGGCCGATCTCCCGCGTGCGCTCGCTGACCACCATCAGCATGATGTTCATGATGACGATGCCGCCGACCACCAGCGACAGCGCGACCACGCCGATCAGCACCGCGAAAATGCCGCTGGTCGCCGAGTGATAGATGTCGAGGATGGTGTCCGACGTAAAGATGCCGAAGTTGTCGGTCTGTTTCGGCTTGAGCCGCCGGGCGATGCGCAGCGCCAGCGTCGCCTCGTCGATGGCCTGCGGCATCTGGGCAACGTCACGCGGCTTCACCGTCAGCGACAGCTGGCGCCGGGAGCCGAACATCTTCTGAAACTGGCCGAGCGGAATCACCGCGAACTCGTCCTGCGACTGGCCGAGCAGCGAGCCACGCTTGGCGCTGACGCCGACGATCTTGAAGTGGATGCCCTCGATCTGGATGGTCTTGTCGATCGGATCGACGTCGGTGCCGAACATGCGGTCGGCGGTCCGCCAGCCGACCACCGTGACCGGCCGCTCGGTCTCGACTTCGGTCGGGCTCATCAGCCGGCCGCGTTCGGCGTCGAAGGTCGAGAAGTTGACGTAGTCGGAGGTGACGCCCTGGATCCGCGTGCTGTCGATCGATTTGTCCCGGTAGGTAATACGGCCGTTGGCACTCGAATCGAGCATCACCGCGGTGGCCAGCTCGCTGTAACGCCGGATGGCCCGGGCGTCCATCGGCGTGATGCGCGGGTTGTTGCGCACCTTGTCGAATTCCTCGTCGCTGCGCGTGATCGGGAATTGCTGAATGTTGAAGGAGTCGGCGCCCGCCTGGTTCAGGATCGCCGACTTCACCGACGCGTTGAGCCCCTGAATCAGCGACACCACGGCGATGATCGAGGTCACGGCCACGATATTCCCGAGCACGGTCATGAACGACCGCAGCTTGGCGGACCAGATCGCGTCGATCGCGATCAGCACGGACTCGTAGAGCTTGTTCACTTCTTCTTGCCGTTGTCCACTTTCACCAGGTCGCCATCGGCCATGCCGCGCACCGAATTGTAGGGCCCGGTGATCACCTGATCGCCGCTCTTTAGATTGCTGAGCACCTCGAAATACTTGTCGCCGGCGATGCCCATCTTGATCGGGGTGAAATCGGCATGGTTGTCGCGCACGACGAACACGCCCTCGGCTTCCTTGCGCGTCTGCCCGGGCTTCAGATCAGAGGTAGAGGTCGACGGTCGGCGCCGGATCCACGATGCGGCGCTTCTTGTCCGTCTTGGGCTCTTTGACCACCTCGCCGTTCGCGTCGTAAATCAATTCGCGGACGGCCACCGCGGGAATCGGAACGGAGACGACGTCCTTGCGGACCGCTGTGGTGATGTCGGCGGTGCACGTGAATCCAGGCCGGACTTCCGGCACGGGCTCGTCGAGCATCACTTTGACTTTGAAATTCGTCGCCTGGGTTCCGGTGCTCGCGCCCGCGGTCTGAATCGGACTGTTGCCGATCTCCGCCACGTGCCCTCTGAACGACTTGTCGGGGATCGCGTCGATGGTGATCTTGGCTTTCTGTCCGAGCTGCACGCTCGGCACGTTGGTTTCGTCCACCTCGATCTCCGCCTGGATGATCGACATGTCGGCCAGCGTCATGAGCACGGTGCCGGCGTTGTTCATCGTGCCGATCATGACCATCTCGCCTTCCTGGATGCTTCGCGCGGTGACGATGCCGTCGATCGGCGAGACGATGCGGACTTTGCTGAGGTCGTACTGGGCGCTGTCGAGATTGGCGCGCTCCTGGGCGATTCGGCTGGCCTGGGCATTGGCCGTCTTCTCGCGCTCCGACAGCCCCGATTCGGCGACCTTCACGTCGTTCAGCGCCTTGTCCAGCAGTTCCCTCGTCGTCAATTGCTGGTTCCAGAGGTCCTGCTGACGTTTCAGGTTCTGCCGCATCAGTTCCAGTTGCGCGCGGCTGGTCTCGACGCTCTGCTGCATCTGATCCAGAGTGACCTCCGCGCCCTTGAGCGACGCTTCGCCGTTGTCGACGCGCGACCGCAGCGTCTTCGGGTCGATCTGCAGCAGGAATTGTCCCTTGGTGATGCGATCGCCCTCGTTGACCGCGAGGTTGACGACGCGGCCGACGGTGTCGCTGCTGACGTTGACCGTTCGCTTCGCCTGGATCTTTCCCGACGCCGACACGATGGCCTCGAGATCGCGCGTTTTGATCGTCTCGGTCGTGACCGTCAGGCCCTTGTCCTTCTTGAAGTACAGGTTGGCGCCGACCACCGCCCCGCCGACGAGAATGATTGCAATCGTGATGAAGACGTTCTTACTCGACATCTAGACTCCTGACCGAGCGGTTTTGATAGCGGCGATGATGACGCCGATCGCGATGTAGAAGAGCAGCAGCGAGATCGCGATCGGTCCGGTGCGCTTTTTGTTCAGAACGCCCAGCCCGATCGACAGGCTCACCATCCACCAGATGTAGATCAGGTCGATCGACCCCAGCAGCCGCGCCAGGAACGAGGCCTCGTCGAGAAACGGCAGGAACACGGCCAGGTTGGTCGCGCTCGACAGCGACTCGCGGACGTAGGCCAGCGGCGTCGTGAACAGCGATAGCACCGCGAGGATGACGCCCGAATGCGCGACGATGGCGAATGTCTGCTTGAAGGTGGCGTCGCCGCCCATGCGCGGCGCTGAACACCGCGAATGCGATGCCGGAGATCACCAGACAACTGAAACCCAGCACCACGATCTGGATGACCGGCGCGAAGTACATGAAGTACGGCGCGACCTTTTCGATTCCGTCGAGTTGCGCCTGGGTCACGTGACCGCCGTAGGACTCGGTGCTGGCAATCTGCTGATCGATGACCGCGTTACGGCCGATGTCCGTCGAGAGCAGCGCCGTCGCCGCGGAGGAGGTGATGAGCAACACCACCAGAAAGATGCCGAGCCAGCGCGGATGGGCGGCGACGTTCGCGTAGGTCGCCCTCGGCGCGAACAGGACACCGCCAAACCGTGCAGGCAGACTCATCGCGGGCGCCGACGGTTTTGGTGATTCCGGCGTGATCTCGGTCATAAGCAGCTCGTCCGATTACGTTAGATACGACTTTTTCTTCGCCGGTGTTCGCTTGGCCTTGCGAGTCGTGGCCGTTGGCGCGCCGGCAAACACCTGCCGCAGCACGCCCAGGCCATCGAGCAGGCGCCGGCGTCCTGGCAGGTCGAGCGGAGCCAGCACCTGCGACAGGTGCGCCTCGGCGGCCTTGCCGACCCGTTCGAGCACCGTTTTACCGGCGGCGGTGACTTCGATCATCATGACGCGACGGTCGCCTTCCGGCGCTCCACGCCGCACCCAGCCGCGTTCCACCATCGCGGTGATCGAGTTCGACATCGTCGGCAGGCTGACGCCCTGAATCGCGGCGAGTTCGGTCAGCATGCGCGGCCGGACCGCCAGAATTGACAGGAGGCCGAAGTGCGCGGGCGCCGGCATTTCTCCGGCGGCGCGGAGCTCCGCCGCGACGGTCCGCATCACCAGCGGAATGATTTCGAGGATTTCGCGCGCGGTCTCGCGTGCCTGAGTACGGGTCATGACGTCGGGTTCGAGTTAGCCTGCCTAATTGTTATGAGGGCTAAGTTATCACGCTTTCTTGACAGTGCCAAAGTCGCTGTTTACCATGCGCACTCGCGCCGCCGGAAGGAGGCTGCAGGTGGTCGGATTCGTTCCCAAAGAGATGTTCTTCACCAAGGGCGTGGGGAAGCACCGGGAGAAGCTGACCTCGTTCGAACTGGCGCTGCGATCCGCCGGCATCGCCGCCTGCAATCTGGTCCGGGTGTCGAGCATCTTTCCGCCCAACTGCCGCATTCTGTCGCGCTCGCAGGGAATCAAACTGCTCGAGCCGGGACAGGTCACCTTCGTCGTCATGTCGGAAGCCGCCACGCGCGAACCGCACCGGCTGATCGCCGCGACCGTCGGCGTCGCGATTCCCAGGGACCGCGAGCTGTACGGGTACCTGTCCGAGCACCACAGCTTCGGCGAGAGCGAGGACATCGCCGGCGACTACGCGGAGGAACTGGCGGCCGAGATGCTCGCGACCACGCTTGGCCTGGAGTTCGATCCCGACAAGAGCTGGGACGAAAAGAAGGAAGTGTACCGGCTGTCGAACGAGATCGTCCGGACGCAGAACGTCACCCAGACCGCGGTCGGCGACAAGAAGGGCCTCTGGACGACGGTTGTCGCCGCCGCTGTTCTCGTCGCGTAGCCCCGATTTCCATCCCGCCCGCTCGCGCGACGTAAGGCAACCAACAGCACACGGGGTAAGGTAGGAGGCATGCGCAATGTCTCCCTCTGCTTTCTTCTCTTCGTCGGCTGGGCGCGGCCCGCACTCGCGCAATCGAGCGAAGCGGTCGGCGTTCGTGCCCAGGGCATGGGCGGGGCATTTACTGCCGTGGCCGACGATGCCACGGCCACCTGGTGGAATCCGGCGGGGCTGGCCGGTGGCGCTTACGCCAACCTCATCCTGGAGTACGGCACTCAGCAGGAGCCCAAAGATGACGTCAATGGGGCTGGTCTGGCGGTGCCAGCGGCCCGGACGACCACCAAAGCTTTCGCGGCAGCGTTTCCGGCTCTGGGCGTGAGCTATTACCGCCTACGAGTCAGCGAAATACGGCCGCTCACCTCTACAGCCGAGGCCGTTGCCAGCCGACAAGATCCAGCAACAGTGGCCGTTCTCGAGCAGACCCTCGTCCTGAACCAGTTTGGTGTGACGATCGGTCAGTCGATTGGTGACCACTTTGTCGTCGGCTCGACGCTGAAGCTGGTGCAGGGGAGTCACGCGACCGCCCTGCAGCCGGCCAGCGTGGCATCGCTCGACCAGGCTCAGGAGTTGGACGGGCCAAGCGAGACTCATGGCGGGATCGATTTGGGCGCCATGGCGTCGTTCGGGAGGACCCGGCTGGGGCTGACCGTCCGGAATGTGAACGAAGTGGAGTTCAGGAGCGGTCTCGACACTTTTACGCTCAAGCGGCAGTACCGGGCAGGCTGGGCCTACAGTACCGGCCATCGCGGAGTCATTGGCACCGGCGCGCTGGCTGTGGACGCTGATTTGACGACCACTCCGACGCCGACCGGAGACGAGCGGCGTCTGGCGCTCGGCGGCGAGATCTGGATGATGGGCCAGAGGCTGGGCCTTCGCGGCGGTGCCGGCACGAACACGATCGGATCGAGGCGGACGGCGCTGAGCGGCGGCGTCAGCGCGATGCTGCTGAAGCACACATATGTGGATGCGGCCGCGACCGGTGGCACGGATAACGGGCGCCGGGGCTGGACAATTGATGCACGGCTGACGTTTTAGGTCAGCGACTGGCGTTTTAGGTCACTCTGGTCGTTTTAGGTCACTCTTGACGTAATTTGTCAGTTCGTGTACGTTTAATACTTTATGGCCGTTCGAATTGGCGAGCTGCTTCTCAAAGAGAAGCTGATTACGGCGGAACAACTCCAGCAGGCCCTGACTCAGCAAAAGGCCAACGGGGGAAAGCTTGGCCTCAACCTGGTCAAGATGGGGTTCGTCAAGGACGAACAGATCACCGCACTCCTGAGCAAGCAGTACGGCGTTCCCTCCATCAACCTCACGCAGTTCAAGATCGATCCGACGATCGTCAAGCTGGTTCCGACCGAGACCGCACGCAAGTACCAAATCATTCCGTTGAGCCGATCCGGCAGCACGCTGACCATCGCGATGACGGATCCGACCAACGTCTTCGCGATGGACGACATCAAGTTCATGACGGGCTACACCGTCGAGCCGGTTGTCGCCTCCGAAACCGCGATCACCGACGCGGTCGAGAAGTACTACCCGGGTGGCAAAGGCGGCGCTCCCGGCAAGCCGGGGAAGCCGGGCGCGCCGACCACCGGCAGCACGCTCGAAATGGCCAGCCGCGGGCTCGAGGAACTGCAGGCCTCGCTCGGCGGCGCGGAAGACGTCGAGGTCCTCGAGGAGCTGCAGGAGATCAGCGCCGAGGCGCTCGCGAAACAGGGCGAGGATGCGCCGGTCGTCCGGCTCGTGAACGTCGTCTTGATGTCGGCGATCCAGAAGGGGGCGAGCGACATCCACATCGAGCCGTACGAAAAGGAGCTGCGCGTCCGGTACCGCATCGACGGCATCCTCTACAACATCATGGCGCCGCCCATGAAGTATCGCGATGCGATCACCTCGCGCATCAAGATCATGTCGAAGCTCGACATCGCCGAGAAGCGCCTGCCGCAGGACGGCCGCATCAAGATCCGCTACAACGAGAGCGGCGAGCCCAAGGAAATCGACTTCCGCGTCTCGGTGCTGCCGACGCTGTTCGGCGAGAAGATCGTGCTCCGTCTTCTCGACAAGGACAAGCTGATGCTCGACATGACGAAGCTCGGGTTCGAGCCCGAGTCGCTCGCCAAGTTCGAGGCGGCGATTGCGCGGCCGTGGGGCATGGTGCTGGTCACCGGTCCGACCGGCAGCGGCAAGACCAACACGCTCTACTCGTCGATCTCGCAGCATCAACACGCCCGAGACCAACATCATGACCGCCGAAGACCCGGTCGAATTCAACCTCGCCGGCGTCAACCAGGTGCAGGTGCAAGGAGAACATCGGGCTCAACTTCGCGGCGGCGCTGCGCTCCTTCCTGCGTCAGGATCCGAACATCATCCTGGTCGGCGAAATCCGCGACTTCGAAACCGCGGAAATCGGCGTCAAGGCGGCGCTCACCGGCCACCTCGTGCTCTCCACGCTGCACACCAACGACGCGCCCAGCACCATCAACCGTCTGATGAACATGGGCATCGAGCCGTTTCTCGTCGCCAGCTCGGTGCATCTGATCTGCGCGCAGCGCCTGGTCCGGCGCTGCTGCTCGAACTGCAAGGAGCCGTCTCCGATGTCGCCGGAGGCGCTGGTGCAGGCCGGCTTCAACCAGGAAGACGCCGAGAACGTGACGCCGATGAAGGGCGCCGGCTGCGAGAAGTGCAACAACACCGGCTACAAGGGCCGGGTCGGCCTCTACGAAGTGATGGAGATCGGCGAAGAACTGCGCGAGCTGATTCTGGTCGGCGCCTCCGGACTCGAGCTGCGCCGCAAGGCGATCGAGGAAGGGATGATCACCCTCCGCATGAGCGGCCTCCGCAAGGTCAAGGACGGCTTGACGACGATCGAAGAAGTGGTCAGGGAGACGGTGAAGTAGATGGCGACGCTTCCAGATCTGCTCAAGACGCTGGTCGAGATGGACGGATCCGACCTGCACATCGCCACCAACTCGCCGCCGCAGGTCAGGGTCCACGGACACCTGCAGCGCCTGCCGCTGCCCGAACTGACGCCGTCGGAAACCAAGCAGCTGGTCTACAGCGTGCTGACCGACTCGCAGAAGAAGCGGTTCGAGGAAATGCTCGAGCTCGACTTCTCGTTCGGCATCAAGACCATCAACTCGCGGTTCCGCTGCAACGTGTTCAACCAGCGCGGCGCGGTCGGCGCCGTCTACCGGCTCATTCCCGAGAAGATCCGCACCTTCGGCGAGCTTGGCCTGCCCTCGGTGCTGGCGACGCTCGCGGACCGTCCGCGCGGCCTGGTCCTCGTCACCGGCCCGACCGGCAGCGGCAAGTCGACGACGCTGGCGGCGATGCTCGACAAGATCAACTCGGAGCGCCACGAGCACATCCTCACCATCGAGGATCCGATCGAGTACATCCACCAGCACAAGAACTGCCTGGTGAACCAGCGCGAGGTCCACAGCGACACCAACAGCTTCGGCAACGCGCTGCGCGCCGCGCTGCGCGAGGATCCCGACATCGTCCTGATCGGTGAGATGCGCGATCTCGAAACCGTGGAATCAGCGCTCAAGATCGCCGAGACCGGACACCTGACGTTCGGGACGCTGCACACCAACTCGGCGGCGCAGACCATCAACCGCATCATCGACATCTTTCCGGCCGGCCAGCAGGCGCAGATCCGCACCCAGCTCTCGCTGGTGCTCGAAGGCATCGTCTGTCAGGCGCTGCTGCCGAAGGCGGACGGCAAGGGCCGGGTGTGCTCGCTCGAGATCATGGTGCCGACGCCGGCGATCCGCAACCTGATTCGCGACGACAAGGTTCATCAGATCTACGGCTCGATGCAGGCGGGGCAGGAGAAGCTGGGCATGCAGACGGCGAACCAGTCGCTGGCCAGCCTCTACATGAAGCGGCTGATTACGCTCGAGGTCGCGATGACGGCGTCGTCGAACCGCGACGAGCTGCAGGACATGATCAATCGTGGCGTGGGCGTCGTGGCCGGTGCGGGGCTGGGCCGCACCACCGGCACGGCGACCGCGCGGCCGCCAGTGAGAGGTTAGGGAAACGTCCATGCCGAACTTTGCGTATACCGGACGGACACGGGGCGGCGAGACCGTCACTGGCGAACGGGTTGCCGAATCGATGGACGCGGCGACCGCGGCACTCAGGCGCGAACAGATTCAGGTCACGCGCATCGCGCCCGCCAAGGCCAAGGCCAAGGCCGACGAGAAGAAGAACGCAGCGGCCGGCAAGCTCGGCAAGAGGCGTCTCCGCCAAGAGCCTCGCCGTTTTCGTGCGGCAGTTTTCGGTGATGATCGACGCCGGTCTGCCGCTGGTGCAGTGTCTCGACATTCTGGGCAGCCAGGAAGAAGACAAGAATTTCGCGGCCGTCATTCTCGCCACCCGGACCGACGTCGAATCGGGCATGTCGCTCGCCGACGCGATGCGGAAATATCCCAAGACCTTCGACCCGCTGTTCACGAACATGATCGCCGCGGGTGAAGCCGGCGGTATTCTCGACACGATTCTCAAGCGGCTGGCGACCTACATCGAGAAGTCGGTGAAGTTGAAGGGCCAGGTCCAGTCGGCGATGATCTATCCGATCGCCGTCATCGTGATCGCCGGCGTCGTGGTCGGCGTCATCTTGTGGAAGGTGATTCCGACCTTCGCGTCACTGTTCTCAGGCCTCGGCGCCGATCTGCCGCTGCCGACACGCGTGGTCATCGGCCTCAGCAATAATCTGGTCTCGTACTTCCCGTTCATTCTGGTCGGCGGCGGCGCAGCCGCGTACGCCATCAAGCAGTATTACGCGACGTCGAGCGGCCGCCGGGTGATCGATGCCGGGACTCTGAAGGCGCCCGTGCTCGGCAACATCATGAAGAAAATCGCGGTGGCGCGCTTCTGCCGAACGCTGTCCACGCTGATCAGCTCGGGCGTGCCGATTCTCGACGGCCTGGAAATCACCGCGAAGACCTCGGGCAACGCGATCGTCGAGGACGCGATCATGGTGACGCAGGAAGAGCATCGAGCGAGGCGAGACCATCTCCGCGCCGCTCAAGGAGACCAAGGTGTTTCCGTCGATGGTCACCCAGATGATCGGCGTCGGCGAGGCGACCGGCGCGCTCGACACCATGCTCGGCAAGATCGCCGACTTCTACGAGGAGGAAGTGGACACCGCGGTGGCCGGCCTGCTGACGCTGCTCGAGCCGATCATGATCGCCGTCCTCGGTGTGGTCGTTGGCGGCATCGTCATCGCGATGTACATGCCGATCTTCGACTTGATCAGCAAGTTGACGTAGGCCATGTTCGAAACCGAGCTGCGGCGCAAGGTCGCCTGGCTGATTCTCGTCCGCGTCGTGATCAGCACGATCCTGCTGGGATCGGCGACGGTCGCGCAGGTGACGGCGCCCGGCTCGTTCGCGGTCGATCCCTTCTTCTTCCTGATCGCTCTCACCTTCGCGCTGACGATCAGTTACGCGCTGACATTGAGGCTGGTGGATCGTTACCGCTGGCTGGTTGACATTCAGCTCGCGGCTGACGCGTTGATCGTTTCCGCGTTCATCTCATTCACCGGCGGAATCAACAGCCTGTTCACGACGCTCTACGTCCTGCCGATCGTTGCCGGCAGCACCGTACAGTTCCGCCGCGGTGGCCTCTTCGTCGCGATGCTGAGCACTGTGCTCTACGTCGGGCTGGTGCTGGCGCAGTACCTGGCGCATGCCGGACTGATTTCGAACGCCTGGCTGATGCAGAACGTCACGGCACTGCCGGCGCGAGCGACCGCTGGCTACACGGTTGCGCTGAACGTCTTCGGATTCATTGCGGTCGCGCTGCTCAGCGGCTCCCTGGCGGACAGCTTGCGGACCGCCGACGCCAAGCTCGACGAGGCGTCCGACGAGATCGCCGATCTGCAGGCGCTGAACCAGCACGTCATCGACAGCCTGCCGAGCGGGCTCGCCACCACCGACGACCAGTTGCGGATCAAGACGTTCAATCGTGCCGCCGAGTCGATCATCGGCATCCCGTTCAGGTCTGTGGAGGGTCGCGGCATCGACGAGGTCCTGCAATGGACCGGAGCGGTCAAGGCGTCGATCCACGACGACCTGGTTGCGAAGGGACGGCGCCGCCAGGAGTTCCGCTTCGCCAGCGCCGACGGCCGCGGCGAGCTCGAGATCGGCATCACCGCGACGCACCTCGAGACCCCGCGCGGCCGCGCCGGCCTGCTGTTCACGTTTCAGGACGTCACCAAAATCAAGAAGCTCGAACGCGACGCCGCGATCCAGCAGCGGCTCGCAGCGGTGGGAGAGATGGCGGCCGGTATCGCGCACGAGATTCGCAATCCGCTCGCGTCGATGTCCGGGTCGATCCAGATCCTCCGGCAGGAACTGCCGCTCAGCAGCGAGCAGGAACAGCTGATGGACATCGTGCTGCGCGAGTCCGAGCGCCTGAACAACACCATCCGCTCGTTTCTCGCCTACGCGCGGCCGCAGCGTTTTCAAATCGCGCGCTTCGATTTGCGCCGCGCCCTGAACGACACCGCGCTGCTGATTCGCAACAGCCCGGAACTGCTCGAAGGTCACGAGATCCTGGTCGATACGCCGCAGGAAGAGCTGTGGTACGAAGCCGACGAGGGGCAGATCAAGCAGATCATCTGGAACCTTGCGACCAACGGCCTGCGCGCGATGCCGACCGGTGGACAGCTCCGGCTGTCCGGCGCCTTCGATCCCGCAGCCGACATCGTCGCCATGACCGTGCACGACACCGGCATCGGCATTCCACCTGAAGAGATCGATGGGCTGTTCCAGCCGTTCCACGGCAGCTTCGCCAAAGGCAGCGGCCTTGGCCTGGCGATCGTCCATCGCATCGTGTCCGACTACAACGGTGAGATTCGTGTCAGCTCACAGCAGGGCGTGGGCACCAGCGTGTCCGTCCGTCTCCCGGCACGCATCGGAGTCCCGTCATGAGTACCGCCGCGCAGCCCGTTCCGTCACCGGCCGACAGCCGTCCGCCACGCATTCTGGTGGTCGACGATGAGCGATCGATGCGGGAGTTGCTGGCGATCGTGCTCCGCCGCGAAGGCTACGAGGTGCTGCTCGCCGAGAACGGCCGCGCCGCGATCGCCCTGCTCGAACGCGAGCCCGTCGACCTGCTGATTTCCGACATCAAGATGCCGGACTTGAGCGGCGTGGACGTGCTGCGCGCCGCCAAGAAGATCGATCGCGACATTCTCGGCATCATGATCACCGCGTTTGCCTCGACCGACACCGCGGTCGAAGCGATGCGGCTCGGCGCCTGCGACTACATCAGCAAGCCGTTCGACGTCGATCTGCTCAAGATGAAAGTGCGCGAGAAGATCGAGAACCGTCAGCTGAAGCAGGAGAACCTGCTGCTCAAGCGTACGCTCGGTCTCTCGCATCAGTTCGCCAACATCATCGGCCGCAGCGAAGGCGATGCTGGCGGTCTTCAAGATGGTCGAGACCGTCGCCCGCACCAACAGCACGATCCTGCTGACGGGCGAATCGGGCACCGGCAAGGGTCTGGTGGCGCAGGCCGTTCACTTCAACTCGCTGCGCCGCGAGAAGCCGATGGTCGTCGCTCAACTGCGGCGCGATGCCGGAGGCCCTGCTCGAGTCGGAGCTCTTCGGTCACATGCGCGGCGCCTTACACCAGCGCGGACAGCAACAAAAAGGGGCTGCTCGAAGTCGCCGAGAAGGGCACCATCTTCCTCGACGAGATCGGCGAGATGAGCGCCGTGATGCAGGTCAAGCTGCTGCGGGTGCTGCAGGAACGACGGTTCCGGCGCGTCGGCGGCCTCGAGGAACTGACCGCCGACATCCGCGTGATCGCGGCGACCAACCAGGACCTGACGCGGCTCATCGCCGAGGGACGGTTCCGCGAGGACCTCTTCTACCGGATCAACGTCATTCCGATTTCGCTGCCGCCGCTGCGCGAGCGCCGCGAGGACATCCCGCTGCTCGCGGATCACTTTCTGGCGAAGTACGCCGAGCAGATGGACAAGGCGATCACCGGCATTTCGCGCGATGCGCTCGAGCTGCTGGTGCAGTACGACTGGCCGGGCAACATCCGCGAGCTGGAAAACGTGCTCGAACGAGCCGTGGCGCTCGAGGCCACGCCGACCGTCCTGCCCGACAGCCTGCCGGGCAACATCAGAGGCGATCGCGCCCGCGGCAGCGCGCAGCCGCCGGCGGAAGGGTTGCCCGACGTCCGGCTTCGACCTCGAAGCGCACGTCAAAGAGATCGAGCGCGGCTACATCGCGGAGGCGCTGAAGCGGGCCGGTGGCGTCCAGGTGAAGGCCGCCGAACTGCTGGGCATGAGCTTCCGGTCGTTCCGCTACTACGTCAAGAAATACAACCTGCGATAGCGAAGGACCGCGTTCGTCGGCCTGCGATCGCGAGCCCGACGAGCGCTATCACGACCCGCTCGAGATAGCCAGTCCGACCACGAAGTCGCGCGGCCAGTAGACGAATTCCACCGTATGAGGCCCGGCGACGAGGCGCACGGCGCGGAACAGTCCATTGGCGAGCACCATCGAGGCGTCATGACCGTCGACGCGGACGCGCCAGTCGTCGCTGTAGGAGTCGAGCATCACGAGATACCCGCCACCGGCAACAGCCGACGCTTTGACGATCACGCGGTTCGAGCGGTCATCGAGGATCGATGCCGTGCCTGTAGCTGCAGGCGCTCCGGGGTCGCCCTCCGCCGTCGGCATACGTTCGATGAGCGCGAGCGCCTTGGCGTCCCAGCCGTCTTCGAAGAGCGCCGCGATCTGCTGGTCGGCCGCAACGACCTTGGCCTCTGACACGACGGAAACGCGTCGGGAAATGCCATCGCCCCAGTCGTACAGATACGAATCGAAGAGATAAGGTACTTGGATTACCGGCGCATGTCCGGACGCTTGTGCTCGAGGGAGAATCCTGTAGCGGACGCCCGTGCGATCGAGGAGGCGATTGCGGTCGGCCCGAGTGGCGTCGTCGAATCGCTTCGTCGTCGCCGCGAAGCGGCGTGGCCATAGTATCGGTAGGTCGTAGCTGAGCATCTCTCGGGTGCGCCACGCCGACGCCTCGAAATTCAACTCGCCGTTCAGAGCCGCGCGACTCGCCGATCCCACGAGTCCCGGTGGATTCCGGATGGGACCTGACCCATCGAGATCGGTGGAATCCAGCGTACCCTCGCGCTTTCCGCCGACGTAGATGCGCCTGTCGGGATCCGATCGGGTGTATGCGAGCCAATCGGGCTCCGCCACCCACGCGCGGTCGAACGTCGGATTCATACCCCACGCATGAGCGACGAGGTCCGCAACGATTAGCCCACCGAGCAACCAACGGGCAGCGGCTGATTCCTCGCGGCGAGAGGCTGCGAGCCACAACAGTAGCGCCGACGCTGCGGCAAGCAGCAGGACGACCGACGCGTGGCCCGGGAGCGTTTTGAACATGAACTGGGCAGCGGCCACCGGATCCGCGGCGCCGAGCGCTCGCGCCGCCTGGTAAGAGCGAAATGCGGTCGGGGCAGGAAAGTAGATCGCTGCGGCCGCGACTACGGCCGCGACGACGCCGACCAAAATGGTCGCGCCCAACGAAGTCGGCAACGCCGCACGAACACGAAATCGTAGAACCTCGTCCCGTCCGATGTCGAGCGCATCCCATCCCGCGGCGGCGCCCGCTGCTACCACCAGCGAACTCACCACCATATACTTCGCGGGAAAGCGGAATGCCGCTAGAAGCGGGACATGATCGCGAACGAACGGGTAGATCGGCGTGTGCGATCCGAACGCGCCGATCAAACTAGCTGCGCCTCCGAGTATCCAGAACAATCTCCAGCGTGGACCACTCGCGATCAGGCCGAACAGTGCAAGCGCGAGCAGCGGCACACCGAAGTAGAGCGAGAAGAGAAACGGCTCCCGACCGCTGTTCACGAGCGGCAGCCACGGGACTTGCTGCAGATGCTGGGCGCTGTAGTAGTCACCGAACAGGTGAAGCGACACGGTCTCGAGCAGCGCCAGTGGGTGGAGCGACCAGAAGTCATTCGCGACCGTGCCGGAGCGTTCCGATCCCCTCGCAGCGTGCGCGAGGGGGACGAGTTGCACCGCCGCGAGCCCAAGTCCGAGCGCGATGGCCGCCCCTGTTGCCGCAACACGGCGCGCTTGCCGTCGGAGCGTGCGATCCGTCGCCGGCGCGGCGACGATGAACGTGTAGGTAGTAACGAGTGCCAGCGTTGTCAGCAACGTCACCGGCTCGCCTGCGAGTGCCTGGAACGCAGTCGCCAGGGCGACGACCACCATCGCCCTTAGCGTCGGTTCTGCCGCCAAACGATCAACGGTCCAGAACAGCCATGGCATGCCGGCCACCGACCACGACATGTTCGGAAAGTTAGCCGTCGAGACGATCGGTCCGGACACTGCGAAGGCGATCGCGCCGAGCACCGATGCGGACGGAGAAAATCGTCGTCGAAAGAACAGCCATGTGCCCAGCGCGGCAAGGGGAAACGGAGTTAGCACCCATAGGTTGAAGCCGAAGGCCTCGCTGCCGATCAGTCGCACGGCGACCGCCGGGAGAAGGAACGTCTGCCGAAGAGCATCGGTGATTGACGACTGGGCCCCACCCACCCACGGATCCCACAGCGGGAAATGACCTGACAGCAGTTCCCGGCGGAGGAACAGGTGCTGGCCCCAGAAGAACATGCTGAGGTCGCGAATATAAAAGACGCGGGAACCGGTCAAGCCCGACGCAAAGGGAATGATCGCGACGGTGAGGGCGAGCAGCCACGTCGGACGGACTCTGCCAAGTCGGCGAGGGCTGAGCATCTTCGGCTGGCTACGGTAGCACGAGCTGGTTGACAAAATTTGTCAACCTTGGCCGCCACCAATTGTCAGTCCGGAACGACTCGCCGCGCGACGAATGTGTATCAATACAAGCAACTGCGTCCTGTTAGTTACTTACCGGCGACGGAGCAATTGCAGGCGCCTTGGCATTACGGTTGCTCAATAGTCTGCATACGCGAATCGCACGGCGGCAAGCAAAGGCGGTCGGCACCACTTCTTCTTTCTGGAAGGTTAGGTTCAAGCAATGATATCAAGATGCGCAACTCCAAAGGCTTCACCCTGATCGAACTGCTGATCGTCGTGGCGATCATCGGCATCATCGCGGCGATCGCGGTTCCCGGACTGCTCCGCGCCCGCATGGCGGGCAACGAGGCGTCGGCCATCGGTTCGCTGCGCGCCATCAACAGCGGCGAGGCGAGCTACTCGTCGAGCTGCGCGCAGGGCAACTACGCCGGTTCGCTCGACTGACCTCGTGACGGTGCCGACCAGCGGCGGCCAGGGCTTCATCAGCCCCGACCTGAACACCAACGGCGTCACCAAGAGCGGTTACATCGTGACCCTCGTCCCGACGCGAACGCGGTGACGCTGACCAGTCCGCCGCCCACCTGCAACGGCAAAACGCCGGTTGGCAGCTACTTGGCGAACGCCGACCCGGTCACGCTGAACGGCACCGGCACGCGCTACTTCGCGACCGACACGCGCGGCACGATCTTCCAGGACCTGACCGGTGCGGTCGCCAACCCGATTACCCCGTCGAGCTCGGTCGTCCGGTTCAGTAAGCTTAGCCTCCGGCGACTCGCTCGTAGACGAGCAGCGTGTCTGATTCAGACACGCCGTTCGCTTTTTGTTTTGGTGGACGGTGCGCTCGCCATCGGCGCCGCTGCTCAGGTCTTACGAAGGTGGCAACGGGAAAGGAACCCTAGGACGACGCCACAGACAAGCCAACGCCAGGATTCCGGTCCAGAAGCACGGGAGAACCCATGGCAGCCACGATGGAATGTCGCGTGCCTGCGGAATTGTGGCCCGTGCCCGCGCAAGATGCAGGAAGAAGAAGTCGACGCCGTGCCCCACTTGGCCTTCCGGCCACTCGCCGGACGACATCGCTCGCACGAACGGGATGTAATCCAGCCGGTAGCGGTTCCACGCTCGGCCAGGCGCCGGCGTGATGCGCTCGAAGTAGTTGGTCTGCGACAGGTCACGTCCGAGCGCCTGATCCTGCAGGTACGACACCGACACCGACAACACTGCGATCAGCGCACCGATCGTCGCGCAGGCCGCGACCGCGCTTCGGGAAAATCGAGGACCGGCGGTCGCCGCCGGCAGCAGGAGCAGCGGGATGATCGGCACGAGTTGCCGCGGACCATGGGAGTAGCCACCCTCCGGGTACAGGTAGCTCCCGAAGAATACGAGTCCCAGTGCCAGGCTGACGAGCACTCCGGCCTTCACCGCCTGTCCGCTGTTGCGGAACCGGACAATGGCCAGGAGGAGCACCGGCGCCCAGACAAGCAGCGACTTCCCCGGCGAGAGCAGCAGGATGACGAGCCCGCGCGGGAGGTCGGACAACAGAAATACCCGGGCAGGCAGCTGTGGAACCGTCTCGTCCCAGTTGTAACCGAAGTCGTAGAGACTGCCGAATCGATGGTGATTCCACGCAAGATGGACGCCCACGCAGAGCAAAATTGCGGCGATCAATGGGAGTGAGGCCTTGAATCGCGACTTCAAAGGCGTTGAGTCGTCCGCCATCACCGCCACTACGAACGCCGGCGTGAAGATGAGGCTCGTGAACTTCGTCAGCCCGGCGGCGAAGAGCAGAACGGCGGCCCACCCGATCCGGCGTTGCAGCAGGCAGACGACTGCCCAGATGAACGCGGCCGCCTGCCACGCCTCCGAGAACAGGTTGGTGCCGGACGTCCACAGGATCGAGGCGCCTCCTAACATCAGCGACAGGAGCCACGCGGTTGCGGTCGAAGAACCGAGCAGGATGGCTGCGCAGTAAAACCCGGCGATCGCCAGTGCCGCGCCCGTGGACGTGCTCAGCATCGTGAAACCGCTCACGACGAAGGTCCACACGGCGGCGTTGCTGCGCGGGATGCCGGTTGCCCATGCAACGGTGCGCCCTGCCAGATGGTGAGGAAGGGCCAGAAACGCTGTCAGCGGGCCCCACGGCGCGTACGGTTTTCCATCGACGCCTATCTTGCCGAAAAACTGGTTTCTGGGAATCTCCTGAGGGACCGATAGATCGCCGGCGTCAACAAAGCGTTCAACCTGGTCGTAGGTCGAGTACCTCGTCGGGTAGGCGAAATGCGTTGCCCGAGGACGTCAATGCGTACAGGCACTGGAAGATGACGAACAGGCGGAGTGCCGTCCAGCGATCGATGCCGACGTGCGCGGCTGATGTCATCGGTATTTGCGGGTCATCATACGCGAGCTCGCGGGTCCGCCCGGCCGGTCGCCGGCCAGCCGACGCCAGCCTTGACGGGAGCCTTCACCTCAGTTACAACTCGTACGTCCCATGAAGAAACGGTCGGCCCTCTTCGCGCTGGTCTGTGCGCTGGTTGGACTCGGTGCCGCCTCCGCCGCGGCCTACACGCACTATCACCTGCTCTACGACCCGACCTATCGAAGCTTCTGCGACGTCAGCGAGCGCATCAGCTGCACGCAGGTGTATCTGAGCCGCTACAGCACGTTCCGCGGCATGCCGGTCGCGATTTTCGGCGTCATCTGGTTCGCCGCCGCCGCGCTGCTGTCGGTCACGGCGCTGACTGCCCGCGACGCGGTCCGCGAAAGCGTCCCCGGCTATCTCTTTGCGCTGTCGACGCTCGCGCTCTCGGTGGACCTGCTGCTTGGCTACGAATCGCTGGTGATCCTGAAGGCTGTCTGCCTGTTGTGTCTGACCACCTACGCCGCGGTGATCGGGCTCTTTCTCGTGTCCGGAGCGGCCACAACATTTCCTATGACCACTTTGCCTCGCCGCGCTGTTCATGACCTGCGGGTCTTTCTCGGCAGCCCGCTCGCGATTGCTGTCGCCGTGCTGTTCTTTGCCGGCGCCGGAACCACGCTGGCGTTTTTCCCGCGGGAAGCGGTCGCCAAGGCAGGCGAAGCCGGCCGCGCCGGCAGTGGTTCCCAACCAGGATCGAACGCTCGGAGTTCGAGCGCTGGTACGTGTCGCAGCCGCGCATTCCGCTCATCGTCCCGACCGAAGGCGCGAAGGTGCTGATCGTCAAGTTCAACGACTTCCAGTGCCCGGCGTGCGGCCAGTCGTACCTGTCCTACAAGCCGATCTTCGCGAAGTACGAGGCCGAGCACCCGGGCGCGGTCCAGCTGGTGCTGAAGGACTATCCGCTCAACCGCGACTGCAACGACGCGATGGCGCAGACGATTCATCCTGCCGCGTGCGATGCGGCCGTCGCCGTGCGGCTCGCCGGGCCGCACAACAAGACCGAGGCGATGGAGGAGTGGCTCTACACGCACCAGCCGGCGATGACGCCGCCGTCGGTGCGCCAGGCGGCGCAGGACGTCGGGCATGATCACCGACTTCGACGCGAAGTACGCCGGCACCCTCGAGCCTCGTCAAAGGCGACGTCGCGCTTGGCCGTCAGCTGCAGGTGAAGTCGACCCCGACCTTCTTCATCAACGGCGTGAAGGTCGAAGGCGCGCTGCCGCCGCAGTATTTCGAGCAGGCCATCGCCTACGAGCTGCAGCACGCCGCGCCAAGTGACGTGCGCGCCCTTGCCACTCACGACCTGACGAAGGACTACGCGGTCGGCTTCTGGCGCAAGCGCCCGTATCGCGCGCTCGATCGCCTGACGCTCGAGGTCGAGGCCGGCGAGGTCTTCGGCTTCCTCGGGCCCAACGGCGCCGGCAAGACGACGACGCTGAAGCTGCTGATGCAGCTGGTGTTTCCGACCTCCGGCCGCGCCGAGATCCTCGGCCGGCCGCTCGGCGACCGTTCGGTGAAGCGCCGCATCGGCTACCTGCCGGAGAACCCGTACTTCTACGACCACCTGACCGCCGAGGAGCTGCTCGTCTACTTCGGCGCGCTGTTCGGCTTCGCCGCGGCCGAGCGCGCGGCGCGCGCGGCGCGACTGCTCGACGAAGTCGGCATCGGCGCCGAGCGGCGGCTGCAGCTGCGCAAGTTCTCGAAGGGCATGCTGCAGCGCGTCGGCATCGCGCAGGCGCTCATCAACGATCCCGAGCTCGTCATCTTCGACGAGCCGATGTCGGGCCTCGACCCGCTCGGCCGGCGCGACGTGCGCGCGCTGATTCTGCGGCTGCGCGACCGCGGCTGCACGGTGTTCTTCAGCTCGCATGTGCTGAGCGACGCGGAAGCGCTCTGCAGCCGCGTCGCGATTCTCGCGAAAGGCCGGCTCGTCGCCGGCGGCCTGCTGACCGACATGCTGCCGTTCCAGGCGCGCGGCTGGGAGCTGGTCGTGTCGGCGTGTCAGCGACGCGCTGGTGGCATCGCTCGGCCGCGCGCGTGACGCAGGCCGTGCGCCATCGGCGAGGGCCGCTATACCGCTCGAGCTGCCGCTCGAGCCCGCCGCCCGAGCGCTGGCTCGCCGAGCTGACGTCGGCCGGCGCGCACCTGGTGTCGCTCAATCCGATTCGCGAGACGCTCGAGGATTTCTTCGTCCAGCAGGTCACGTCTGCCGAGGTGCTCGGCACCGACCGCGGCCTCGACGCGCCAGGCCGAGGCGCGGCGTGAACGGCGCACTCGCGACGCTCGCCATCGCCGTCAACGTCTTTCGCGAGTCGGTGCGCGACAAGGTGCTCTACAACCTCGTCGCTCTTCGCGATTGCTGCTGATCGGCGCGTCGTACCTGATCGGCCAGCTCACCGCCGGGCAGGACGTCAAGATCATCAAGGACCTCGGTCTGTCGGCGACGTCGATCTTCGGCCTGTTCATCGCCGTCTTCATCGGCATCGGCCTGGTCTCGAAGGAAGTGGAGCGGCGCAGCATCTACAGCCTGCTGTCCAAGCCGATCGATCGCTATCAGCTCGTCCTCGGCAAGTACGTCGGCCTGGTGCTGACGCTGGCCGTCAACGTCGCGGTATGGCGGCGGCGCTCTATGCTGGTGCTGGCCTACATGTCGTGGGGCGTCAGCCCGGACGTGCAGCGCGCGTGGGATGCGCCCGGCGCTCGATCCGGCGATGCTGAAGGCGATCGGCTGATTCTCGTCGAGCTGATGCTCGTCACGGCGATCGCGCTCTTCTTCTCGACGTTCTCGACGCCGATCCTGTCCGCCGCGTTCACGTTCGGCTTCTTCATCGTCGGCCACTTCAGCGGCGATCTGAGGAATTTGAGGCATGTCGTCGACTCGCCCGCAGCCGCAGCGCTGGCGCGCGGCCTGTACTGGGTGCTGCCGAACCTGGCTCAGTTCGACGTCAAGATCCGCGGTCGTCCACGGCCAGCCGGTGCCGCTCGGCTACCTTGCGCGTCACGGTCGGCTACGCGGCTGTCTACATCGCGATGCTGCTCGTGCTGTCGTCGTTCATTTTCTCGCGGCGCGATTTCAAGTAAGTGGCTGGCCCAGCTTTCGCCCGGACCGTCGGCGTCACCGCGCTCGTCGCTCGTGCTGCTCGCGGGGGCCGTGCAGTTGCAGGCCGTGCGCGAGCGATGGTATCCGCCGCTCCAGAGCGACGAGGAATCGCTGTATCTGCGTTCGGGCGACACGCTTCGGCGCGTCGCCGGCGCCGACAGCGCTGATGGCCGCCGACCTGTACTGGATCCGCGCCATTCAGTACTACGGCGGCACCAAGCGCCGGGTCGAAGCGGAGATGCAATGGCCTGCGCCGCCGCCATCGCTCGCGAAGCTGCCAGACGACTATCCGCTGCTGTACCCGCTGCTCGACATCACGACGACGCTCGATCCGCGGTTCAACGTCGCGTATCGATTCGGCGCGGTGTTCCTGGCCGAAGCGTACCCGGGCGGCGCCGGGCGGCCGGACCTGGCGATCGCGCTGCTGGAGAAGGGACTGCGCGCTCGACCCGATAAGTGGGAGTACATGCAGGACATCGGGTTCGTGCACTACTGGTACGTCCACGACTACAAGGCCGCGGCCGACTGGTTTCGACCAGGCCGCTGAAGTGCCCGGCGCGCCGTGGTGGCTGAAGTCGCTCGCCGCGACGACGCTGGCACAGGGCGGCGACCGGCGGTCGTCGCGCGCGATGTGGGAGGCGATTCGTCAGTCGGCGGAAAACGACTGGCTGCGGCAGGACGCCGAGCGCCGCCTGCTGCAGCTGCGCGCGCTCGACGAGATCGACATCCTGCAGCGGCGTCTCGACACCTACGCGGCGCGGACCGGGCAGCCCGCCAACGGCTGGGAGATGCTGATCCGCGCCGGGCTGCGTCGCCGGCGTGCCGCTCGATCCGACGCGGACGCCCTACGAGTTGGGCCCGGACGGTCGCGTCGCGGTTGTCGCAGTCGTCGACGCTCTCGCCGCTGCCGGTCGAACCCAGGCACCTCGCGCCGCCGCCGTCATGATCGACGGGCTGCCGCCGGCATTTTTCATCGTCGTCGCCGCCGCCTTCGGCGCCGATCGTCGGCAGCTTCCTGAACGTCTGCATCTACCGCCTGCCGCTCGGGCAAGTCGATCGTGTGGCCGGCGTCCGCCTGCACGTCGTGCGGCCGCGAGCTGTCGTGGTACGAGAACATCCCGGTGCTGAGCTACACTGGTCCTGCGCGGACGCTGCCGCACTTGCGCGGCGCCGATCAGCATCCGCTATCCGCTGATCGAAGCGCTGACCGGCGTGATGTTCGCGTGCGCCTGGTGGTACTACGGTCCCGGCGTGCTGCTGGCTTTCCCGCCTGGTCTTTGGCTGCGCGCTGATCGTGCTGTTCGCCATCGACCTCGAGCACCACCTCCTGCCGAACGTCGATCACGCTGCCGGGCATCGTCGTCGGCTTCGTGTTCAGCCTGTTCACCGCGCCGGGCTGGATGGCGTCGCTCATCGGCATCCTCGTCGGCGGCGGCGTGCTGTGGGGCGTGGCCGAGGCGTACTACCGGATCCGGCACGAGGACGGGCTCGGGCATGGGCGACGTGAAGATGCTGGCGATGATCGGCGCGTTCCTCGGCTGGAAGCTGACGCTGGTCACGCTGATGATGGCGTCGCTCAGCGGCACCGTCATCGGCGTCGCGTCTCATCGTCACCAAGCGCGGCGGCATGAAGTACGCGCTGCCGTTCGGCACGTTCCTCGCGCTCGGAGCGGCGGCCGCCGCGACGGTCGGGCCGTCGCTCCTCGAGTGGTACATCGGTCAATGGTGATGTGCCGGCGCTGTCAGCGGTGACGGCATGCAGCTGAATCAGCCCGCCATCCAGCTCCTCGGCCTGACCGCGCTCGTCGCGTTCCTGATCGCGGTGCTGACCTTCGCCGTGCTGCGGTTCGCGTCAGCAGCACGCGAATCGCGGAAGAAGGTCGGCTCCGGAGACGAGACGGCGTTCCTGGCGGCGGCCCTTCAGGACGCGGTCGCCAAACTCAAAGCGCAGGAACGCGCGACCGCGGCGCGAGCCGAAGCCTCCGAGCGGCTCAGCGACGAAATCATCTCCAGCCTGACCGCCGGGCTGATGGTCGCCGGACTCAAGGGCGAGGTGAGGACTCTCAATCCAGCCGGGCGGCGGATGCTGAACCTTTCGCCCGACGCGTCGCCCGAGGAATGCCGCAGGGCGCTCGCAGGCTTGACCCTGACCGAGCTGATCGATGAATGTATCGCCACCGGCGTGCCGATCGTCCGGCGCTCGGTGAAATTGCCTGAACTGCGGCACGGGGTCTCGCATCTCGGCGTCACCGTCTCGCCGCTCCTCGACGATCGCCGTTCTCTCCACGGCGTCATCTGTCTATTCACGGATCTCAGCGCGGTGAGGGAGCTCGAAGAACAGCTGCGGCTGAAGGAGAGTCTCGCCGCGGTCGGCGAACTGACCGCCGGGATCGCGCACGAGTTTCGTAACGGCCTCGCGACGATTCACGGTTACAGCAAGCTGTTCGATCTGCAGGCACTGCCCGAGGGCTACCGCCGCTATGTCGAGGGCATTCGCGCCGAAACCGAGTCGCTGAGTCAGGTCGTCACCAATTTCCTCAACTTCGCCAGGCCGGCACAGCTGACACTGGCGCGCGTGGACCTCGGCGCGCTGTGCGAGCGGACGGCGGAGGAGTATCGGGCGGAAGCGCGCGCGCTCGGCGGAGAGGTCGTGGTTCGCGGCGAGTTCGGCGCCGTCGAAGGTGACGAGGTGCTGCTTCGGCAGGCGTTCAGCAACGTGATGCGCAACGCGCTCGAAGCGTGCGTCGGCGCCTCGGTTGCCCCCGTCATCGTCGTGCAGTCCGACATCGACCCGGCGCAGAACGTGTCGCGCATCGCGGTCACCGACAACGGTCCCGGCATCCCGCTAGATCTGCGCGAGAGCGTCTTCCGCCCGTTCTTCACGGCCAAACGCAACGGCACCGGGCTCGGCCTGTCGCTCGTTCAGAAGATCATCGTCTTTCATAACGGACGCATCGCCGTCGCCACTGCGCCGCAGGGCGGCGCCAGCCTGCAAATCTCGCTGCCGCTGATGCCCTGACGCAGTTTCTGCCGCGCGCGATAAGCGGTGTCCTGCGGTTTTCGCACGGCCATCTACGCCGCTTTCTCGTCGATCGTTCAATTCCCTCTGAATTTCGTTGATTCCCCGATTCACCACGTTGCGGCTCGCCCATTGCACCAGGCAGTGCGTGGCCCGCGGTTTCTCGCTGCTCGAAGTTGTCGTGGCGACCTCGATTCTTGTCGCCGGCGTCGCCGGCGTGGCGCCGCTACTGGTCATGGCCTCGCGTGCGAATCAATCCGCGCGCATCACGACGATGGCGTCGCTGCTGGCGCAGCAGAAGATGGAACAGCTTCGGGCTCTCCAGTGGGGGAGGGACCCCTCGGGCGCTCTGCTCAGCGACGTCGATACCGATCTGACGGCTCCGTTTGCCGCAACTACCGGCGGCTTCGGCCTGCGGCCGTCGCCTGCCGGATCACTCGATCGGAACGTCAACGGCTACTGTGATTTCATCGCCGCCGATGGTCGCGTAGTCGGCGGCGGGTCCGTGTCGCCTGCGGGCGCCGCCTACGTGCGCCGATGGTCGATTGAGCCGCTTCCGCCGAACCTGGAGGAAGTGCTCCTGCTACAGGTGGTTGTCACGCGTCCGGGATTTGTGGCGTCGCCCGAGGATGTCCGGCTCACCGGTATCCGGGTGCGGGGCGGTTTGTAAATCATGATCCACAGCGCACGCGGCTTCTCGTTGATCGAATCGACCGTGGCGATGGGCATCACGCTGGTCGTGACGGCGAGCATCTTCGGCATGGTCCATCCGTCGCGTCGCACTACGGCCGCCGAACTCGAAGTCGCTGATCTGCAGCAGCGCATGCGCGTTGCAGCCGATGCGTTGTCGCGCGACCTGCTGCTGGCCGGGGCGGGATCCTATCTCGGTCCTGACGCCGGATCGCTTGGTTGGTATCTTCCAGGCGTGATGCCCTTCCGGCACGGAGCCACCGGCGCCGATCCACCTGGTGCGTTCACGAGCGATCGCATTACCTTGCTCTATGTCCCTCCAACTGCCGCCGAGACGGTGCTGGCTACCGACCTCATGCCGGGATCGCTCACGATGCAGTTGGCGCCAGAAATCGGCTGTCCGGCCGGCGCAAACCTTTGCGGTTTCTCCCGGAACCTCTCCGTGCTCGTGCACGACGATCACGGCAACTACGATCTCTTCACGGTCGTCTCGGTGGACGACGGCATGTCTCAGGTCGCCGTCAGCAAACCTCCAGATGCGCTTTCGACGACGTACGCGGCAGGCGCGAAGGTCGTGGAGGTGGTGAGCCGGACGTATGCGCTGAAGACCGATTCGGCGACGGGTTCACTGCAGTTGACGACCTACGACGGTACCTACAACGCCGAGGTCCCGGTCGCGGATCACATCGTCCGTCTGTCGTTCGACTATTTTGGCGAGCCGCTCCCGCCGGCGATCTTGCGGCCACTCAGCGACGAATCAGGTCCATGGACCACGTATGGACCGAAACCGCCGGAGCTGACCGTCAAACCGACGGCCTATCCCGCTGGCGAAAACTGCGCGTTTGCGCGCGACGAAGACGGGGAGCCGGTGCCGAGGCTGGCCACGCTTGGCGCCGCGCCAGGACTCGTCAAGCTGACGGCAGCGCAGTTGACCGACGGCCCCTGGTGCCCCGATGCCGCGAACGCCAATCGCTGGGACGCCGATCTCCTTCGGATTCGAAAGGTCGCCGTGACGCTTCGCGTTGAAGCGGCCTCCGCGATGCTGCGGGGACCGACAGGCCCGCTGTTCGTGAATGGCGGCACGGCGCGGGGTGGCCTTGCCTGGGTGCCTGATCAGGAAGTGCGATTCGAGATCGCGCCACGCAATTTGAATCTGGGGCGATAGGGTGGGAAGGGTTCGAAAGGTTCGAAAGGTTCGAAAGGTTCGAAGGTTCGAATGGTTCGAATGGTTCGAATGGTTCGACGGGTTCGATTTGCGCAAGGCGTTCTGGTGCGTGAGGACGGCATCGCACTGCTGGTCGCGATCATGGCCATGCTGTTGCTGACCGCGCTTGGCGGTGCGCTGGTGCTCACGACCTCATCGGAAACGATGATTGCCGCGAACTTCCGGCGAAGCGCCGAGGAACTCTACGCGGCGGATGCCGGACTCGGGCGCGTCATCGACGAGCTGCGGTCGGTGCCGGACTGGAACGCGGTCCGGCTGGGTCTCGTCGGGTCGTCGTTCGTCGACGGCCCCCCGTCCGGGCTGCGCATTTTGCCGGACGGCTCGACGATCGATCTGCGCCAAATTGTGAACCTGGCCAACTGCGAGAAGACCGTTTCGTGCACCGACACTGAGATGGACTCGGTGACGCCGGACCGCCCGTGGGCGGCCGCCAACCCGCGATGGGTGCTGACCGCCTACGGACCTCTCGGCGGCCTGCTCACCCCTGGGGCCGCCAATTCAACGATATACCTCGTCATTTTGGTCGCGGCTGGCGTCGGAGCGGCGACTCCGCCGATCGAGACGCTGGCGGTCAGGGCCGAGGCGTTCGGCTCACGAGGGGGGCGTAAGGTCGTCGAAGCGGCGGTAGCCCGGACCGACGAGGGGGTCCGTGTGCTGTCATGGCGCACAGTCCGATAAGCGTCGTCGTTCTTGACCGCGTGGGGACCCTTACGTACCATGAATTTGGAGCCGATAAGGGGTACTGGCCCATGTCCAAACAGTTCACGCTCGCCCTGGTGATGCTCGTGGCCTTTGCAGGCACGGTCCGGGCCCAGTCGCTTGCCGACGTCGCGAGGCAGGAAGAGGAACGCCGCAAGGCGTCGCCGCAGCCGACCAAGGTCTACACGAATAAGGACCTGGTCGAGGTGCCCGGCGGCACTCCGCCGCCTCCACCGGCGTCACCATCCGACACGGCCGCGACCACCGATCCGTCCAGCACGTCGGGCGGCGGCGATTCCGGGAAAAACGACGACGACAAGTCCACGGCAAGAGACAAGGCGTATTGGACGAAACGTCTGAAAGCGCTGCAGGACAAGCTCGATAACGACACCGCGTTTGCGTCCGCCCTTCAGTCGCAGATCAACGGTTTGACGACGGACTTCGTCAATCGAGACGATCCGGCGCAGCGCGCGGTGATCGAAGGCCAGCGGAACAAGGCGCTCAGCGAACTCAATCGACTGAAAGCCGCGATCCCGCTCGACAACAAAGCCATCGCCGACCTGCTCGAGGAAGCGCGCCGCGCGGGCGTGCCGCCCGGCTGGCTGCGGTGACCGTTCGACGATTCCAGGTTTCCAGAAATCAATTCACGGTCATCCCGAGCGGAGTCGAGGGATGACGCTTCGCTCGCGCGTTTCGACCGACCCTCCGATTTTAATCGTCGAGGACAAAGACTCGCTCCGCATGATGCTGCGGCTCGCCCTCGAAGCGCAGGGCCACACCGTCGTCGAAGCCACCAATCAACGCGAAGCGGAAGCGGCGTTGCTCGCCAGCCATCCTGCGGTGGTCCTGTCCGATTTGCGGCTCACCGAAGGCGACGGCTTCGGTGTCCTGCGGGCTGCCAAAGACCTCGATCCACAGCTTCCCGTCATTGTGATGACCGCGTTCGGCAGCATTCAGGACGCGGTCAACGCGATGAAGGAAGGCGCGCTCGATTTCCTCGCCAAACCGGTCGATCCCGATCACCTGCTGCTGATGGTCGAACGGGCGCTCGCGCAGCGGCGGCTCGCCACCGAGAACCTGATCCTCAAGGAAGAACTTGCGCAGCGTCGCGGCGCGCCGCAGATCGTGGGCGACGATGCGAAGTTGAAGCAGGTGTCGCTGGCGCTGCACCGCGCGGCCTCGACCGACACGACGGTGCTGCTCGAGGGAGAAAGCGGCACCGGCAAAGAGCTGTTCGCGCGGGCGCTGCACGCGCTGAGTCCGCGTGCCGACGGACCGTTCGTCGCCATCAATTGTGCGGCGATTCCTGAGAACCTGCTCGAGACCGAGCTGTTCGGTTACGAGAAAGGCGCGTTCACCGGCGCAGCGAACCGCAAGCCCGGCAAGTTCGAGCTCGCCCATCGCGGCACGCTGTTCCTCGACGAGATCGGCGACCTGCCGCCGATGCTGCAACCGAAGATTCTGCGCGCGCTCGAAGAGAAACGGTTCGAGCGGGTGGGCGGGACGACCCCGCTGCAGGTCGACGTCCGCGTCGTCGCGGCGACGAACCGGAACCTGAAAGCGGCGGTCGCGGCGCGTCAGTACCGCGAGGATCTCTATTTCCGTCTGTCGGTCTTCCCGATCGTGATTCCGCCGCTGCGCGATCGCCCGAATGACATCCCGACGCTGGCGCGTTACTTCATCGATCGGTTCTGCCGGGATCTGAAGAAACAGTCGCTGGGATTATCTTCGGCCGCCGAGGAGGAACTTCGTGCCTATTCGTGGCCGGGCAACGTGCGCGAGCTGCAGAACTGCATTGAGCGCGCGGCGATCTTGACCGAAGGCGACACCATTCATCCGCGTCACCTGAGTTTGTCCTTCCGGGATGCTCCCGCGACCGGCGTGTCCAGCGATGACGAGGATGCCTGGTCGGGGATCGATCTGTCTGGCACACTCGCCGAGGCATCGCGGCGGACGCTGACGGAAATGGAGCGGCGGAAGATCGCGCAAGCCCTGAAAGAATCGCAGGGCGATGCCGGTCGAGCGTCCGAGGTACTGCAGATCGGCTACCGCCAGCTACTCGCCAAAATCAAGGACTACGGACTCGCCTAGTCGGTCCGCGCTACTTCGCGAACCCCACTCTCTTGAGGGCGGCGCGAATCTCGCCTTCACTGACGTCGTCCACGATCGTCGTCGCACCGATCGCCGTGGGCAGCACGAAGTGCAACGTGCCAGCCACGACCTTCTTGTCGTGACGGATTGCTTCCAGAATCTCGGCCGATGAGAGGTCGGTAATCGCCGGCAGCGGTCCGAGGCTGGCGATCACGTCCGCAAGCGCGAGCCGGTCCTGCTCCCCAAGCACGCCGCGCGCCCGGCCGAGCTCCGCTGCGACCAGCATGCCGATGCCCACCGCCTCGCCGTGACGGAAGCGACGGTATTTGGTGACGGCCTCGACCGCGTGGCCGGCGGTGTGGCCGAAGTTGAGAATTCGTCGGGGGCCTGCCTCGCGTTCGTCGGCAGTGACGACGTCGGCCTTGATCCGGCAGGCCTCGGCGATGATCGGCGTCAGCGTTTCAGGCGTGCGCGCGAAAATCGCCTTGCGTTCGCGGACGATGCGCTCGAACAGCGCGGGACTCGAGGTCATGCCGTACTTGATGACTTCGTAGAGACCGGCGCGAAATTCGCGCCGCGGCAGCGTACCCAGGACCGCCGGATCCGCAATCACGGCGTGAGGCTGGTAGAACGCGCCGATCAGGTTCTTGCCTTGCGGATGGTTGACGCCCACCTTGCCGCCGATGGCGCTGTCAACCTGCGCCAGCAGCGTGGTCGGCACGTGCACCAGTGCGATGCCGCGCAGATACGTCGCCGCGGCGAATCCGGCCATGTCGCCGATCACTCCGCCGCCGAACGTGATGATGGTCGAGGCGCGGTCGGCGTTTGCGCGCACCAGCGCGTCGTAGACGCGCGAGACGGTCGCCAGCTGCTTGAAGCGCTCGCCGTCGGGCACGAGGATCGGCTCGGCGGCCGACACCGCGCGGGTCAACTGCGGACCATGCAGCCGCCACACCAGCGGGCTCGATACGATGAAGCGGCGGGCCGGCGCGCGGAGCACATCGAGCGAGTGACCGATGTGGTCGAGAGTACCGTGGCCGATGGTGACCGTGTACGGACGGGATGGCGTCTTGACGTCGATGCGGATCGGTCCGGCGGAGTCCATCAGATGGGGATGTTAGGATAACATCTGCGCTGACAGGTCACGCCCGTCGCTCAACATCATGGCCAAACAAGACAAAAAGCAGGACAAGGCAGGCGCCTTCGTCACCGAAATTACTCCCCGGTCCCAGGATTTCTCGAAGTGGTACATCGACGTGGTCCTGCGCGCCGAACTGGCCGACTATTCGCCGGTGAAGGGCTGCATGGTGATCCGGCCGTATGGCTACGCGATCTGGGAACTGATTCAACAGGCGCTCGACAAGCGCATCAAGGCGACCGGCCACGTCAACGCGTACTTCCCGTTGTTCATTCCCGAAGGCCTCCTGAACAAGGAAGCCGAGCACGTCGAGGGATTCGCGCCCCAGGTCGCGTACGTCACCATCGGCGGCGGAGAAGTGCTCGAGGAAAAACTCGTCGTCCGTCCGACCTCGGAAGCGATCATCGGCACCATGTACGCGAAATGGGTCCAGTCGTGGCGCGACCTGCCGATCTTGATCAACCAGTGGGCCAACGTGGTGCGCTGGGAAAAGGTCACGCGGCCGTTCCTGCGCACGACCGAATTCCTCTGGCAGGAAGGGCACACCGCGCATGAGACCGCGGAAGAGGCCGAAGACGAGACGCTGAAGATCCTGCATCTCTACAAGGAAACGCTCGAGACCGAGCTGGCGGTGCCGGTGGTCGAGGGGCAGAAGAGCGAGAGCGAGAAGTTCGCCGGTGCGCTGCGCACCTACTCGATCGAGGCGCTGATGGGCGACGGCCGGGCACTGCAGGCGGGGACGTCGCACAACCTCGGCCAGAATTTCGCGAAGGCGTTCGAGATCACGTTCCAGGCGCGGGACAAGTCGATGCAGCACGTGTGGGGCACGTCGTGGGGCATGACCACGCGGCTGATCGGCGCGGCGATCATGGTGCACGGCGACGACAGCGGCCTGATTCTGCCGCCACGGATCGCGCCGTTCCAGGTCGTGATTGTGCCGATTGGCCGCGATAACTGGCGCGAGACGGTGCTGCCGGTCGCGAAGAAGCTGCAAGCGGATCTCGTCGCGGCTGGCATCCGGGTCACGCTCGACGAGCGCGACGAGCGTCCAGGCTGGAAATTCGCCGAATGGGAGATGCGCGGCGTGCCGCTGCGGCTCGAGATCGGGCCGAAGGACATCGAGAAGTCGGCGGTGCTCGTGGCCCGGCGCGACACCCGCGAGAAACAAAGCATTGCGATGGACGGCCTGGTTGGCCGCCTCCGCGAACTGCTCGAGGAGATTCAGACGGGCCTGTTCACGCGCGCGCTGCAGTTCCAACAGGAGCACACGCAGCGCACCGACAACTACGACGCGTTCAAGCAGCTGATGGAAGGCCGCCCCGGCTTTGTCATCGCGCCCTGGTGTGGCGCCGGCGAGTGCGAGACGCAGATCAAGAACGACACGCAGGCCACGATCCGCAACATGCCCCAAGGCGCGCAGGTCGCAGCCGGTAGCCGCTGCGTTCGTTGCGACAATCCCGCGACCGCCGAGGCGTGGTTCGCCAAGTCGTACTGAGTAGAGGGCCGGTGGGTCGGGTAAGTCTAGGAGGGTCAGGGGTAGTGTGGCGCGGCCCTTTCAGGGCCGCGGGGGCCAGAGTTCGTCGAGCGCAGGTTTCGACTTCTTCTCTATCTTCCGGATCGCCGCGTGACGCCGCGTCAGCTTTTCCCGCTTGACGATCGCGCGAAAGGCGTCGGCCAGGTGATCGCGCCACCACTGGTCGCGGGCCAAAGTAAACGCGCCGGCGATCGCCTCGACGCACGAGGCGTCGCCGATGGTCGAGAGCGCCGCCAGGAATTCCACCGGTAACGGCGCGCGAGCCGCTTCGATCGACTCACGGAGGTCGTAGACCGCCAGGCGGCTTCCGCGCTGCGCCAGCGCCAGATGCGCCGCGGCTCTGACCGCGGTCCAGTCCGAGCGCTGCGCCGCCGGCTGGTCCCGTTCGTGCTCTCGGACCCGTTCAATGATGCGGAGCAGGACTGGAAGCGGCGCGCGTTGCCCGGCGCGCGCGATTGCCTGACGGAGCGGCTGCGGGTCGGACAGCAGACTGTCACGCGCACTCTCGGTCAGCACGTCGAGTGGATCGAGCGCGGCGTCGCCGCCGCCGACCGCTGATGCCGCCGTCCTGACGTTGATGCTCGTGTCTTCCGCGAGCGACGCGAGCACCGGCGCGAGCGTCGCCGGCGCCAGATCCCGGAGCCCTCGCAGCGCCGCGACCCGAACCGGCGCAGGACGGGCGCTGTCCAGCGCGACCTCGGTGAGCCGATCCACGGCAGCGGCGCCCCTCGGTCCGCGCACGAACGCACCGGCGAGGCTGGCGGCGGTCGAGGCCACAGCAGCGTCTGGATCGTCGAGCGCCGCGAGCGCGAGCGGCAGTGCACGCGGGTCGGCGATGCCTTCGAGCGTGCGCAACGCCGCCGTCCGCCCAGTCGCTTCCTCGGACGAACCGGCGGCCGCCAACAGCCGCTCGACCGCGCGCGCGCCGATCACCGTCAGCCGCGCCACGGCGGCCTCTCGAGTCGTGGCATCCGCCGAGTTCAGATTGTCGATGAGCGTTGCAATCTCAGTAGAAGCCGATGCCCGCGTGGCCACGGAGGAATCCTAATGCAAGAGGACGGGGCTGGGGGCTCGGGCCTCGGGGCTAGTCGTCCAGTTGCTCGGTCTTGCTGCGCGGGTTCACGATCCAGGCGATGCCGATGCTCAGGAAATACAGAATGATCATCGGCGCGGCGAAGATGGTCTGATTCATCGGGTCGCCGGTCGGCGTGACGACGGCGGCGATGATGTACGCGATCAGGATGGCGTACTTGCCGTGTTTCCAGAGGAAACTGGCGGTGACCAGCTTCATCCTCGCCAGGAAGTAAATCACCGTCGGCATCTGGAAGATGATGCCCATGCCGATGAGCATCTTTAGATACAGATCGAAGGTGTCCTGCAGCCGCGGCATGAACACCAGGTCCACGCTGTTGAAGCTCGCGAAGAACCGCATCAGAAATGGAAACGCGACGTAGTGATTGAACGCCGCGCCGCCCAGGAAGCCGGCCACGGTGAAGAGCACGAATGGCGTCGCCATCCGCTTCTCTTTCTGGTACAGGCCGGGCGCGATGAAGCACCACACCTGGTACATCACGTACGGTGACGCGATCACCGCTCCCGCGATCAGCGACACGGTGATGTACATCGCGAACCCCTCGCCGGGTTCGGTGTAGACCATCTTGACGCCGGGCGGCAGCACCTTGCGCGTCGGCGCAAGGAGGAAGTCCATGATCTGGTAGATGAAGCCGAACCCGACCAGGATGCCGACGCCGATCGCTATCGCGGAATTGACGATGCGCTTCCGGAGCTCGTCGAGATGCTCCAGAAACGACATCTTCCCCGCGATACTCTCGTCGTCATCGTCGTCGGGGGGAAGCGGCAAGGCCCCCGAGTGGGGGCCCGGGAAGGGGACCAGGGCCATGGCGGGGTCGCGCCTTACGCGCTGTGATCAGCGTGCCGGACGGGGACCGTCTCTTCCACGTGCGCGGTCATCGGAGGAGCCGGCTGCGTCGCCTTGGTCGCGTCGATGGCCGAGCGCTGCTCCTCGATCCGGATCTCTTCCTCGAGCGTGTTCTTCAGCTCGTTCGAGGCCTTCTTGAATTCCGCGAGGCTCTTGCCCAGCGAACGGCCCAATTCCGGCAGCTTTCGGGGCCCAAAGATGATCAAGGCAATCACGAAAATGATGATCAACTCCGGCATTCCGATGGAACCAAGCATATGTCTCCTACTTTCACAAAACCAATGCGGGTCGGCTCCGATCATTATAGAAAGCGACCGAAGACGGGTCAAGGTATTCCCTGCACCACAAATCCCCAGAAGTCATTGCACCGTAAGGAATTTATCTGCTAGGATGCCGATCATGCGACGCTACCGTCCCTTGCCCGCCGTGGCCTTCGCGATTGTCGTCTCTGCGCTCGTCGGCGGCCTGTTCGGACGCAGCGCGCTTTGCGACCGACGACAAGGTCAACGATCACTATCGCGCCTTCACCGCCGCGCTGAGCGCGGTCGAAACCAACTACGTGGACAAGGTCGATTCCGATCGCCTCGTCTACGGCTCGATTCGCGGCATGCTCGGGACGCTCGATCCGCACTCCAGCTTCTTCGATCCGAAGGAATACGCGCAGATGCGCGAGCGCCAGGAAGGGCGCTACTACGGCATCGGCGTCACCATTCAGGTCTATCGACGGCGACGTCACCGCGATGGCGGTGTTCGAGGGGTCGCCCGCATACAAGGCCGGCATCCGGCGCGGCGACGTGCTCGCGAAGGTCGCCGGCGAAGACGCCAAAGGGTGGACCGTCGATCAGGCGATGCACAAGCTGCGCGGCCAGAAGGGCACGCCGGTCGAAGTCGGGGTCAAGCGCCGCGGCTACGAGCAGCTGATCCCGATGCAGCTGACGCGCGACGAGGTCTACATTCCGACGGTGCCCGCGTACTTCATGATCGACGCGACCACCGGCTACATCCGGATGCAGGATTTCGGCGAGAACACCGACCACGACGTGAAGCACGCGCTGCACGAACTCGCGTCGAAGGGCATGCGCCGGCTGTTGTTCGACATTCGCGGCAATCCCGGCGGGCCGCTCGATCAGGCGATCAAGGTCGCCAACGAATTCCTGCCGCGCGGCAAGATGATCGTCTACACGCGCGGCCGCGTCGCCGAATTCGGATCAGGATTACCGCGCCACGGAAGACAGCGAGTTCACCGACCTGCCGATCGTGATGATGGCGAACCGCGACAGCGCCAGCGCCTCGGAGATCGTCACCGGCGCGCTGCAGGATCACGATCGCGCCTACATCGTCGGCGAGACGACGTTCGGCAAGGCGCTGGTGCAGTCGGTCTACCGGATCAGCGGCGGCGCGGGTCTCGCGCTGACCACCGCGCACTACTACACGCCGAGCGGCCGACTGATTCAGCGTCCGTGGGATGCCACGCTTCGACGAGTACCTGAGCTACTCGCTGCGCGATCAGGATGCGAACAAGCCGCACAATGCGTGCTGACTTGAAGCACACCGATGCCGGGCGTCCGGTCTACAGCGGCGGCGGCATCGAGCCGGACAAGCGCGTGGCCGGTCCGACCGAAGGATTCAATCCGGGCCGGTTCGGCCGTCAGCTGAACGGCCGCGGCGAGTTCTCGAACTTCGCGCAGAAGTTCATGGCCGAAGGCGATAACCGGATCAAGCAGCAGGGTACCGGCCGCCATGATCGTCAAGCAGAACTTCGTGGTTGACGAGGCGATGATGGCGGAGTTCCGCGAGCAGCTGAAAACCGACCACGTCAAGATCGACGAGGACGCGTTCAAGAAAGACCTCGACTTCATCAAGGCGATGATTCGCTTCGAAATCGACAGTGCGGTGTTCGGCATTGCCGACGCGCGTCGCCACCTGATCAGCGTCGATCCGCAGGCGCAGGTGGCGCTGGCGATGTTCGGCGAGGCCCAGAAGCTCACCGAGCTCAGCAAGGGCTCCAAGGTCAAGGCGCACTAGCCGGTTCCCGGTAAGCGACCTCTTCGGGCAAGCGACCACAACGCGTAGGGCCATAGATTGCCCTTGCCCCTATAGCTAGGCCTTGTTACACTGACGACCGTCTCGGCCCCGGGGCCGCCTTCCGCGTCTGGAAGCGCGAAAGTGGGCCGCAAAATCGGTCGTCTTCCTCCATGCGCCTCGAACGTCTTGAAATAAACGGCTTCAAATCGTTTTCCGACCGCTCAGAGCTGGCGTTCGACAAGGGGGTGACGGCGATCGTCGGCCCCAACGGATGCGGCAAGAGCAACGTCGCTGACGCCATCACATGGGTGATGGGCGAGCAGAGCGCCAAGAGCCTGCGCGGCGACAAGATGGAAGACGTCATCTTCAGCGGCAGTGACGCCCGGAAGCCAACCGCAACCGCCGAGGTGCGGCTCAAGTTCAGCGGTTTCCTCAAGACCGTGAGCGCCCCGGCATTTCGAGGGCACGGCAACGGCCATGGCAACGGGCACGGCGGCGTCAACGGCGATACCAATGGTCACGCGAGCGCCAACGGTCACGCGGCGTCCAATGGCCACGCCAACGGTAACGGCAACGGCCAGAACGGCGACGGCGTCCATGACAACGGCCACAACGGCAACGGTCACAGCGAAGGCACCGTCCTCGCCGTCGTCGGCGATTCGGAACAGATGGCGCTGCCGCCGGGAGAGATCGAAGAGATCATCCAGTCGGTGGCCCGCGAGATCGAGGTCACGCGGCGGCTGTACCGGTCGGGTGAGAGCGAATACCTGATCGACGGCGCCGTCTGCCGTCTGCGCGACGTTCACGACCTGCTGATGGACACCGGTCTTGGCGCCAAGGCCTACGCGATCATCGAGCAGGGCAAGATCGGGATGATTCTGAGCACGCGGCCGACCGATCGACGTCAGTTGATCGAGGAAGCCGCGGGCGTGACCAAGTACAAGGCACGTCGCCGATCCGCCGAGCTGAAGCTCGAGGCCGCCCAGCAGAACCTGACCCGCGATCGACGACATCGTGTTCGAGGTCGAAAAGCAGCGCGGCACGCTGAAGCGCCAGGCATCGAAGGCGCGGCGTTACCAGAAGCTGCGCGACGAGCTGCGGCGCTGGGAGAAAGTGCTGTTCGCCCGCAAGTACCGTCAGCTGGCCGAGACCATTGAATCGGCGCGAGCGCGGCTGACCGACGCGCGCGAGCGCGAGTCGATCGCAGGCGCGCGCGTCGGCGAGGTCGAAACCGGGCTGGGCCGCCTCCGGATCGAGCTGGTCGAAGCCGAAACGCTGGCGACGTCTTCGCGCGAAGCCGCGCATGCGCGCGAGCTGGCGATCAATCGTCAGCAGCAGCAGATTGCTGTTCGACCGCGAGCAGGTCCAGGGGCTCGCGATTCGGACCACCACGGTCGCCGCGGAGCTCGACGCCCTCGAAGCGCGTCGCGAGCCGGCGCAGGCCGTGCTGGCCGCGCGCCGCGACGCCGCCGCGCAGGCCAATGCCGAGCGCGATCGCGCCCAGGCGGCGCTGGCCGCGGACTCGGACGCCTACGAAGCCGCGCATCGCGAGATCGAAGGCCTCGAAGCCGACGTCGAAGCGGCCCGCAGTGACGTGTTTTCCGCAATCAACTCGGCGACCGCGCTGCGCCACGCGCTCGAGCATGCGGCCGCGGCACGCGACCGGGTCGGCGAGACGCTCTCGAAGCTGGACGTCGAGGCGAATGACGTTCGGGTCGAGTCGGAGCGCGCGTCGACTGATCGATCGCAGCCACGCCGATGCGCCTGCGCCGTACCCACGAGTCGATCGACGCCACCCGGATCGCGCGTGCAGCCCGCGAATCGGAGCTGGCGAGCGCGCGCATCGAGCACGAGTGGCGCGCGCGTGCGGTGCGTTCGCGCGAGCACGAACTGGCCGGAGTCGAGGCGCGCCTGAAATCGCTCGAGGAGCTTGACGCGGCGCGCGCCGGATACGGCGATGCGGCGCGCACGGTGCTGGTCCAGGCCAACGGCACGGTGTGCCAGCAGGGTGCGATCGCCGACTACCTCGAGGTCGAGGCCGGCTACGAGCGCGCTGTCGAGGCCTGTCTCGGCGATCTGCTCCAGCACGTCGTGGTGGAGCGGCCGGAGCACGCGGCGGCGGGATTCGAGGTCGTGCGCGAAGCCGGCGCCGGCCGCTGCAGCTTCCTGGTGACGTCGGCGGTCGAAGAGCCGAGGCCTGCGCCGTCCGCATTCCACGTGGCGATGAGCGTCACCGGCGATGCGTTTTCGGTCTCGGGTCCGGATCTGAGTACTGCCGGCGGGCGTACCTGGTCGGTGCCGGTGCCGCCTGGGACCGTCACGCTGTCTTCGGTGGTCCGCGTCAACGGACGCTTTGCCGACGCCATCAAGCGTGCCGTCGGCGACGCCTGGATTGCGCCATCGTACGACGCAGCAACCGCTGCCAGCCGGTTGACATCGCTTCCGGTCGCGACCCTCGAGGGCGACGTGTTTCGAGGACCGCACCTGGTGTCCGGCGGCGGACTCGCCGAATCCCGCGGCATCCTCGAGACCAAACGCGAGATCAAGGAACTGCGCGAGCGGATGACGAACGATCGCGGCGCGCTTGCCCGGCTCGCCGCGGAGACCGCCGAGACTCGAGGCGGCGATCGCCCAGGCCTCCTCGGCGATTACGGCGCTCGTCGCCGAGCTCCACCGGCAGGAGAAGTCGGTCGTCGGTCTCGACGCGCAACTGCAGCACGTGACCGACGAAGAGACCCGCCTGTCGCAGAGAAGCGAGCAGCTGGCACGCGAACGCCGTCAGGCGGAGGATGAGCGCGATCTGCTCGATCGCCGTCAGGAAGAGGCTCGCGCCTCGATTGTCAGGCTCGATGAGGATCAGCGCCAGGCCGACGAGCGCCTCACCGCCGCGCAGCGACGACTGTTCGAAGCACGCGAGGCGGCAGACGAGTTGAGCCGCCGCGCCGCGGACGCCGGTGCCGCTCATGCCGCGCTGGTGGAACGCGCCAGCGCGCTCGCCGCGGAGATTCAGCGGCTGGTTGAGGCGGGCGAGGAGATGGAAGCCCGTGTCGCCGCGCTCGCGGTCGAACTCGAGCAGTCACGCCGAAAGGCGAGCGAGCTCGATGAGGCGATCGCGGCGGGGGAGGCCCGGCTCGACACTGATGTCATCGAGCTCGACACCCTGAAGCAAGCGGTGGCTTCGACCGACGAGGCAGTGGCGGTCCTGCGTGTCCGGACCGACGAACTCGACGCGACCATCAAGGAAGCGCGCTCCGCCCACGATGCCATCCGGGCTGCCGTTTCCGAACTCGACCTCGCGCGCGTCACCGCCGAATCCGATCTGTCGCACCTCGCCCACACCTGCGAGGACGCGGTCAACGCCACGCTCGACGAAGTCGTCGTCGAGGTGGAGCAGCTCGAACGCGACGGCCAGGCGATTCCCGATGCGGCGGCGATCTTTGCCGACGAGACCGACGAGGATGACGTCCGGCTGAAGCCGGACACTACCGGTGAAGCTGTTGGTAGTGTCCGCCTTCAGGCGGACCAGATTGACGCCGCCGGCCTCGAGACCGACCCGTCGCTCGTCGCCGCCGTGCAGCGGACGCTGAGCGCCGAGGAGGCGATCACCGCGCTCCGCGCGAAGATCGATCGTCTCGGACCGGTGAACATGATGGCGATCGAGCAGTTCGACGATCTCGAGTCGCGCTTCGCGTTCCTCTCGACGCAGCGCAAGGATCTGGTCGAGTCGATCGCGCAGACCACCGAAGCCATCAAGCGCATCGACGACACCACCCGGCAGCGCTTTTCCGAAGCGTTCGCCGCCATCAACACCAACTTCCAGCAGATCTTCAGCACGCTGTTCGGCGGCGGCCGGGCCGGCCTGACCCTGCTCGACGAGAACGATCCGCTCGAGAGCGGCATCGAGATCATCGCGCAGCCGCCGGGCAAGCGCCTGCAGAGCGTCCAGCTGCTCTCGGGTGGCGAGAAGGCGCTCACCGCCATCGCGCTGATGTTCGGCATGTTCAAGTTCAAGCCGAGCCCGTTCTGTCTGCTCGACGAAATCGACGCGCCGCTCGACGATGCCAACATCGGTCGGTTCGTGGAAATGTTGCGCAGCATGCAGGCCCACACCCAGTTCATCGTCATCACCCACAATCGGAAGACGATGGAAATCGCCGACCGTCTATATGGCGTGACAATGGAAGAACCGGGCGTTTCGAAGCTGATCTCGGTCCAGTTGAACTGAGCCGGCCGTCCTCCCGTATCTACCTTGCGGAGGGGTTCCCGAATGGCACGACGCACTACCCAATGGTTACCGGTCCTGTTGCTGCCGATGGCCCTCGCCGCGGGCGCCTGCGACATGTCGCTCGGCAACCTCGCGGGGCGCGCTTCCGAGGAGTGGACCCACACCTACCCGCTCTCTCCAGGCGGCGAAGTTCGACTCGTCAACATCAACGGCAAGGTCGAGATCGAGGGCGTCGACGGCCATACTGTCGAGATCGTGGCGGAGCGGATTGCGCGCGGAGCCACCGACGAGTCGGCGCGCGAACTGCTGCCGCGAATCAAGATCAGCGAGGACGTGAAACCGGACCGCGTGTCGATCGAGACCGAACGTATGGGCGGCATCATGATCGGTGCCGGCTACGAAGTCCGCTATCGCGTGAAGGCGCCCAGGGACTCGGTGGTGAACGTCACCTCGACCAATGGCGTGATCGCGCTGGCGAACCTCTCCGGCAACGTCACGGCGCGCACTACCAACGGAACGGTTAGTGGCGACCGGATGACCGGCGGCGTCAACGCCCGCACGACCAATGGCAGCGTCAAGATGGACATGGCCTCGGTCAGCGCGCAGAAGATCGCGCTGCACACCACCAACGGCGCGGTCACGCTGTCGTTGCCGGACAGCGCGAAGGCCGATCTCGACGCGTCGTGCACGAACGGTGGCATCAACTTATCCGCGCTCGAGAAGCTGGCGATCACCGACAAGTCGCGACGTCATGTCGAAGGCAAACTGAATGGTGGCGGCACCAGCATCGTGCTCGAGACCACCAACGGCGGTATCCGCGTGCGCCCGCGAGACGGCAAGGCGACGCCGACCGATACCGACGATGACAAAGAGCGCTGACGCGAGCGCGTCTACAGCGCGCACCTTTAGAGCATAGTGAACGAGGACAAGGCCAGCAGATACCATCGTCTCAAGCGTCAAGCCGGCGTCGTCTCGGTGGTCTGGACGGCGGTCTTGCTGGCTGGACTTCTCGTCACCGGTTGGACCGGCGCATTTCGCGATGCCGCCGTCCTGATCGCGTCGCCTCTTCCTTTCCTGCTGCGCCCGACGCTCACCGTTCTCGTCTACGTCGTGCTCCTGTCGATCCTGAACGAGGTAGTCGGTCTGCCGCTCGCTTTCTACAGCGGTTTCATGCTCGAGCGGCGCTACGAGCTATCCAACGAAACACTGAAGTCCTGGTTCAGCGATCAGGCGAAGTCGTTCGCTGTCGGCATTCTGCTCGGTGGCGGGGCCGCGGCCGTCGTCTACGGGTTGATCCGCTGGTCGCCCGACTGGTGGTGGCTGACGGCCGGCATGGTCTTTACGCTGCTGATTGTCGGTCTCGCCAACCTCGCGCCGATCCTGTTGCTGCCGCTGTTCTACGCCATCAAACCACTCGAGCGAGAGGCGCTTCGCGAACGGCTGCTCGCGCTCGCGGAGCGCGCCAATGCGCGTGTGCTCGGCGCCTACGAATGGGGCCTGGCCGCGAAAACCAGGAAGGCCAACGCGGCACTGACCGGCATCGGTGCGACGCGCCGGATTCTGGTGTCGGACACGATGCTCGCTGAATACTCAGACGAGGAAATCGAAGTGGTGCTGGCGCACGAGATCGCCCACCACGTGCACGGCGACATCTGGAAAGGCGTGGCGTTCCAGAGCGCGTTGACCCTGGCCGGCTTCTACCTGGCCGCGCGGCTGCTCGCGCTCTTTGCCGGACCCGCCGGCCTTCACGGCGTCGAAGACGTCGCCGGATTGCCGCTGCTGCTGCTGTCTGCCGGCGCGGTTTCGCTGGTGATGATGCCGGTCGCGCACGCGATGTCACGCGCATTCGAGCGCAGCGCCGATCGCTTCGCCCTCGCGCTCACCCGCAATCCGGCCGCCTTCATTTCCGCCATGCGCCGGCTTGGCGCACAGAATCTGGCCGAGGACAACCCGTCCCCACTGGTCCAGGCGCTGTTCTACAGCCACCCGCCGATCCGCGACCGCATCGCCGCCGCCCAAGCCTTCAAGTCCTGAGTGAGCCCGTCGCGTCGGGTTTCTCGCAGTTCCCGTCGGAGGGATGCATGCGACGACTCTGCGCGACTGTGATGACGATTGTGGTGGGCTGGCAGGCAGTCGGCGCCGCAGCTTCTGCCGCGGACGTGGGTCCGATTGAGCGCGCGGCCATCACCGAAGCGACTCGACTCGCCATCGAGATGCCTGCGCCGTCCGTGCCGGGTAGCTGGCTGGGGATGCGCAGGCGACCGTCACCCGGCGATTCGATCGCGATCACGACGGTCGCAGGCACGAGGACGCGGACCTTCGTCGCTCTGGATCGGGTCTCGCTCACCGTCTTGAATCTGCAGGCGCCCGGACTGACCGAGCCGGTGCGTCACGACTTGTTGCGATTGGCACAAACGAACCCGGGTGTGATCGTCGACGCCGCGAGCGCAATGCCGAAGCGCTACCAGAACATCCAGTTCGGGCCGACGGGGATTGTTGTCGAGCACGACAAGGTCGTGGAGCTTGGAGAGGTGATCGAGACCTTGACCCGCGAGGATGTGTTGGGGATCTCGCGGTCGGTGAGGCGCGGGTCCGCAGTGGCGACGTCGCTCGCTGCCGTCGGCGGGCTCTACCTCGGTTGGGCGATTGTGTTCAGGGTGGGTGAATCGGAGTGTAACTGCGGTGGCGTGGAATCCCTGGTGATGATTGGAACCCCGATTGCCGCCGCGTTCGGCGCCTGGTGGGCGAGTAGCCACCTGACCGAGGAGGTGCTTTACAGCCACGACTATCTGGTTTCCCGGCGGCCTATGAATGGCTGGAGTGAGCCGATCCAGCGCTGAGCGGCGCATCCCCAACAGGAGGGGACATGCGACGTATCAGTGCGATCGGACTCATCGTGGCGTTGATCGGACACCCTGCCCTTGCGGCGTCGCTTGATCCACCAGACCCAAGCGGTCCCATTGCGCGCTCCGTCCGGACCGAAGCGGCCAGGCTGGCCACGGCGCCCGCGGCCGATCCCGTATCGACCGGCTGGCACGCCGTTCGCGAAATCGAGCCGGGAACCTCGATCGAAATCACCACGCCGACAGGCTTGGTCACTCGAACATTTGTGGCCGCAGACGACTCCTCGATGACCGTGCTTCGCCTGGCGCTTCCCGGTCTCAGCGAGCAGTCGAAGAAGCGCCTGACAAGACTCGCTGCTGAACATCCGACCCTCGTCGTCAACGCCGCCGCGGGAATGAGCCAGAAGACGGCGACGGTCAGTCTCGAGAACGGCGGCGCAATTGTTGACGGAGTGCGAGTAGCGGAACTGACTGAACTGATCGAGAACGTTCGGGCCGGAGACGTCGTGCTCGTCTCGCGGACCATCCGGCGCGGTTCAGGCGCGGCGGCGGCATTCGGCGCGATCGGTGGGCTCTACCTCGGATCGCTTCTGGCGGGCCTCGCCATCAATGCGAACTGTTCTCACTCGAGCAGTTGCGGATGGACCGGGGTCATGTCGTTTGCGGCGGTGATTGGCGTACCGATCTTGACCGGCTACGGATCGTGGCGCGCCAGCAGCCGTGTCATCCACGAGGTCGTATATCCGTGACCGGCGCCTACGGCAATCGATACAGTTCGCGTCGTTCGTCGCTGGCAAGTCGATCCGCATGGAGGCGCTCGACAAAGCCTCGCAGCGCCTCCGAGCTGGTCGTTCGATCGACGATGAGATAGCGACACGGCGGTGGGTCGAGGCGAAGTTCGACTGGCAGCGGCGCCGGATCGGCGACCGACAGATTGAGGAGCGCGGCGGTGAAGCTGTTCTTTCGGTACCAATCCGCTGCCGTGATCGGCATCCGCCCGATGTAGCCGCCGACCAGCGGGTGTTCGTGCTGAGTTGCGTAGAACAGCACGCGTCGATCCTGCGAGCCGAGACCGGCGCTGAGGCCGTCGCCGATGCCGAACGGCGCTTCGCACACGGCGCCAGGTTCGGCCGCCGCGAGCGCTCGATAGACCGCCGGCCGATCGAGCGATGTCATCCGGATCGGCGCATCCCAGTACTCGAACGCCACCAGGCCAATCAACAGCCATTGAACCGCCGGAGACCTTCTCCAGCCGGTGGCGCTCGCCGTCAGCATGCCGAGCAGCACTGCCAGCGCCATGAAGACTCCGATCATCGCCCGGCCAGGCATTCGTGCGTTGGCGGCGAACGGCACGAAACGCATCAGGATCTCAGGCAGCTTGAGGCCGGTATCGAAACCGCCGATGGTCAGGAACGGGCCTAGCGCAAAGATCACGAATGCGATGGCGATCGCCGACCATAGTCGAACCTCGTCGTTCAATGGCTTACGGAAAGCCGACCGCGAGAGGACCAGCAGCGCAACGGGCACCAGACCAATCCAGCCGATCGCCTCGACGTAGTCCAGCTTCAACGACTGGTAAGCGTGCGTGCTGGCGTCCGCCATGAGCGGGTGCAGAGGATGGCCGAGTAGTGGCGAGAGCAGATCAACGCCGTGCGGAATACTCCGCCAGCCGTATTCCTGGGTCACGTATTCGCCGCGCATGACCAGCCGCGCCGCTTGCCACAGCAGCGGCGACGCCCCGACCGCGAAGACCGTCGTCACACGCCATGCCACGGCGATCGCTCTCCGGAGGCGCTGTGGACGTTCCGAATCCTGACGGACCACCACGCGCCACGTGCAGGCGATCCAACCCGCAACGCCGATCCACATCACGGTCAGCGCATTCTGAGGCGTGCGGATCGAGAGGTCCTGCGACGCCAGCGCGATCGAGCCGCCGCCGGTGACGAGGATCGCCGCGGCCGCTCCGGCAGCGACCGCGGCAACACCGATGGAAACAATCCGCAGCCGGTCGGCGATTGGCGGCAGAGGACGAGGCGCAGGGACGACCGCGAGCCAGCGAACCCAGGCGGCCAGGTAGACCGCGATAAAGAACCCCAGGTACACGACGTAGTAGTACGCGATATACGCAGTCGCTGCGAACACGACGCCGGCGCAGACCGCTGCCGCGTTCGATGCATGGTGCACAGCCCGGCGAAATGCGAGGGCGAACAGTGGCAGCACCCATGCGGCGACCAGATCGAAGTGGCCGAGCATGTGAACGGCCACGTACGGAGAGAGCCCGAAGAGGATCCCCGCCAGCACAGATGCCCGGCGTTGGCGCGTGATGTCCCACGCCAGCGCGTAGGCACACGTCATGTTCAGGAACACGTAGGCGAGCAGCAGCAGGTTCTGCGCCATCACCACAGACACCCCCGCCATCGCGGTCGCGGCAATCAGCGCCGGAAGCGCGGTGTGCGGATGATCGGCGATCGTCGTGCCGAATGGATAGAACAGGTAGGTGGTCTTGAAATAAGCGAGCCCAGGCGTCGCCAGCACGTGCCGCATCCACCACAGGTTCCACACGAAGCTGTAGTTGTCGCCAGGGTCTCCAGGAATCGCGTCGGAAAGGTGGCGGACGAGCGGCCAGGTCCAGCCGATCGCGAGGACTGCAAAAAGAAAAAGGGCCCCGCTGTGCGCGAGGCCCCTTCGAAGCACGCTCAACGTGGAGCTATTCCTTCTTGCCGGCTCCCGCTTCTTCCTGAAGGAGCGCCTTGCGGCTCAAACGAATCTTGCCGGTCGGGTCGATGTTGATGACCTTGACCAGCAGCTGTTCGCCTTCCTTCAGCTCGTCGCGCACGTCCTTGACGCGGTGGTTCGCGATCTCGGACACGTGCAGGAGGCCGTCGGTGCCCGGCATGATCTCGACGAACGCGCCGAAATCGGTGATGCGCTGGACCTTGCCCATGTAGGTCTTGTTGAGCTCGGGGGTGGCGGTGAGCTCCTGGATGATCGAGATCGCCTTGGCCGCCGACTCGCCGTCGGCTGACGCCACGTTGACGCGGCCGTCGTCCTCCACGTCGATCTTCACGCCCGTACGCTCGATGATGCTGCGGATCATCTTGCCGCCCGGTCCGATGACGTCGCGGATCTTGTCCACCGGAATGCGGATGGTGACGATGCGCGGCGCGAAGAGCGAGATGTTCTGGCGCGACGTGCCGAGCGCCTCCTTCATCTTGCCGAGGATGTGCAGGCGGCCGTTGCGCGCCTGGTCGAGCGCCTTGCGCATGATCTCGGTGGTGATGCCGCCGACCTTGATGTCCATCTGCAGGGCGGTGATGCCGTCGGCGGTGCCGGCGACCTTGAAGTCCATGTCGCCGTAGTGATCCTCGGCGCCGGCGATGTCGGAGAGGACGGCGTACTTGCCGCTCTTCTCGTCCATCACGAGGCCCATCGCGATGCCGGCGACCGCCTTGCTTGATCGGCACGCCGGCGTCCATCATCGCCAGCGATCCGCCGCACACCGACGCCATCGACGAGGAGCCGTTCGATCTCGAGGATGTCCGAGACGATGCGGACGGTGTAGGGGAAGTCTGCTTCCTTCGGCATCAGCGACGATCAGCGAGCGCTCCGCGAGCGCGCCGTGGCCGATTTCGCGGCGGCCCGGACCGCGTCATGCGTCCCGACTTCACCGACCGAGAACGGCGGGAAGTTGTAGTGGAGCATGAAGCTCTTCCACGTCTCGCCCTCGAAGCTCTCGATCTTCTGCGCATCGTCGGCGGTGCCGAGCGTGCAGGTGACGAGCGCCTGCGTTTCGCCGCGGGTGAACACCGCCGAGCCGTGGACGCGCGGCAGGACGCCGGTCTCGATCCAGATGTTGCGGATCTCGTCGAACTTGCGGCCGTCGAGGCGGACGCCGTTGGTCGAGCACCTCCTCGCGAAGGACCTTTTCCTTCAGCTCCTTGAAGATCGCCTTGGCGTCGGCCTTCTGCTCGGCTTCGCCTCTCGGGCAGCGTCGGCGATCAGGTCCTTGAGCGCCTGGTCCACCGTCTCGTAGTTCTCGAGCTTGCTCGCGGATGCGCATCGCCTCGGCGAGCGGCTGCGAAGACCTTGCCTTCGATCTCCCTGTAGAAGTCGGCGGCGATCTCCTTCCTGGCGACCGTCAGCTTCTTCTTGCCGGCCTCCTTCGCGAGGTCGTCGATCGCGGCGACGATCTGCTTGATCGCGGCGTGCGCGGTGTCGAGCGCCGTGACGACCTGCTCCTCGCTGACTTCCTTGGCGCCGGCCTCGACCATCACCAGGCCGTCCTTGCTGCCGGCGACGATGAGATCGAGCTTGCTCTCTTTGCGCTGCTGGAAGGTCGGGTTGACGATGTACTGGCCGTCGACCAGGCCGATGCGGACGCGCGGCGATCGTCTTCTGGAACGGGATGTCCGAGAGCGCCAGCGCAGCCGACGCGCCGGTGATCGCCAGCACGTCGGTGTCGTTCTCCTGATCGGCCGACAGCACGAGCGCGATGATCTGCGTCTCGTAGCGCCAGCCTTCGGGGAACAGCGGCCGGGTCGGACGATCGATCATGCGGCTGGTCAGCACTTCCTTCTCGGCCGGCTTGCCCTCGCGCTTGAAGAAGCCGCCGGGAATGCGTCCCGACGCGTAGGTGTATTCACGGTAGTCGACGGTGAGCGGCAGGAAGTCGATGCCTTCGCGCGGGCTGGCCGCGTGGCAGGCGGTGACGAGGACCACCGAGTCGCCGAAGCGGACGATGACCGAGCCGTCGCGCCTGCTTGGCGAGCTTGCCGGTCTCGAGTCGCAGCGTGTTCTGGCCGACTGTAATTTCGCGAGTGTGCATAGGGAGCAACTTCAAAAGGCTGAAAGTGAATCAAACAAGAAAGACACGGCGACCGGGCCGCTCACTTGCGGATGTTGAGCCGCTTGATGAGGTCCGAGTAGCGCTGCGCGTCCTTGCCTTTGAGGTAATCGAGCAGCCGGCGGCGCTTGCCGACGAGCATCAGCAGGCCGCGGCGCGAGTGGTGATCTTTGGCGTGCGTCTTGAAATGCTCGGTGAGGTAGTTGATGCGTTCGCTGAGAATGGCGACCTGCACTTCCGGGGAGCCGGTGTCGGCGTCGTGAGTCTTGTAGCTGCCGATGAGTTCTGTCTTGCGGTCCTTGGTCAACGCCACCTGAACTACCTCCACGAACGCTCCAGAGAGCCGGGCCGAATGTCCCGGGACCGGATGCGCCGTATCTGCGAGAAATTTCCTTAGTCGAGCAAGCACAACATGTTACACCAGAACAACGGAGGGATGCAAAAGCCCGGAATCGCCGGTCGGGCGGCCAAGCGCGATCAGTTCGCCGCGCGGATCGAGCAGGCGGACCGGACCTGAAAAGGGGCTGGGAACCGGGGGAAGTCGCGCGTCCTCCTGCGACCAATCCGCCGGACCGACAGCCCGGCCATGCATCACGTGACGAACGCCTTCGTCGGTCAGGGTCACTGACGGACAGCCGGGCAGCATCCTGGACATCGCCACCATCGAGCCAGTGATGCACGCAGGATCGCGCTCGGCCGCTTCGAGCGTCACGGCTTGCGTCAGCGTCGAAGTCGCCGCTGCGGGTCCGCCGCAGCGCCGTCAGGTGCGCGCCGGTGCCGAGACGCTCGCCGAGATCGTGCGCCAGCGAACGGACGTAGAAGCCGGCAGAGCAGTCGACGCTGAGCGTGACGATGTCCTGCTCGACGCTGACGATCTCGAGCGCGTGAGTCGTCACGCTGGCAGGCGCTGGTAGGGCGACGACAGGGCCGGCGGGTAGCCTGGTCGGTCGGATGGGCAAATCGTCAGGGTCGCCTGGCGGTCGGCGGTCGGGTTCCGCGTAGCGCGAGGCTTCAGCCGAGCGTCGGCCCGCGCGGCTGCGATCGTAGCTGCGCCGGCCGTCGATCTTCTTGGCCGAAAATGCCGGCGGCTGCTGCATGAACGTGCCGCGGAACGGCTCGAGCGCCGCGTCGATCGATCTCGCGAGTCGGCCACTCGCCCTGAGTACGATCGCGCCGATCGCCACGCCCTGTGCGTCGGCCGTGTCGGTGGCGAATCCCAAACGGATCGTCGCGTCGTAGGACTTGTCGCTGGCGCTCAGGAACTGCGCGAGGCGCGTCGCCCTGCCGAGGACCAGCGGCAACAGCCGGTAGCCAGCGGGATCGAGCGTGCCGGTATGGCCGATTCGCTTCTCGCGCAACGCGCGCCGCATCCGCGCGACGACGTCGTGCGAGGTCGGTCCGGCCGGCTTGTCAACGAGGAGCAAGCCGTCCATCGATGGCCTGCTGCATCTTCTCGACGAACGTCCGGCGAAGCGCTTCGATCGGGCCGGTGGCGGTGCAGCCGGACGCGTTCTTGTGTCCGCCGCCGCCGAACTCCTTCGCGACCGCGTTGATGTCCACGTCGCCTTTGGACCGCAGGCTGACGCGGTACTCGTCGCCCTCGTTCTGCTTGAAGAACACCACCGCCTCGACGTCCTTGACCGTCAGCGGCTCGTTGATCAGCCCTTCGGTTTCGTCGTAGGTGCCGCCGGCTCTGCGCCGCCATCTCGTGATCGAGATACAGCGCGGCGACGCGTCCGCTGGCGTCCACCTGCATGCGCTCAGCACCGCGCCGAACAACCGCAGGCGTCCCATGGTGTTGCTGTCGAATACCTGACGCGCGACCAGCACAGGATCCACGCCCGCTTCGAGCGATCTGGCGGCAGATGTCGAACGTGCGGGGCGAGATGCTCGAGAAGTGAAACGATCCGGTGTCGGTCAGGATCGCCAGGTAGATGTGCGTGGCGATCTCGACGCTCAACGGAACGCCGAGCGCCCGTACCAGATCGAAGACCATTTCGGCGCAGGCGGCGGCGCCGGGATCGAACCAGTTGAGCGGCCCGTAAGCCGTGTTGCCCGGTGGTGATCGATGTTGATGACGAAGAAGCGGTCGAGTCCGGCGACGCCCGTGCGCTTGAGGTCGCCGCACTCCATGATGATGGCGGCGTCGAATTCGCCTTCGACCGACGCCGCGATGGTGATGTCCGCGACGCCGGGAAACGCCATCAACGGCGGCGGCGCCGGATCGGCATTGACCAGGGTGACGTCCTTGCCGAGCGCGCGCAGGGCGAACGCCATCGCCAGCTGCGAGCCGATCGCATCGCCGTCGGGCCGTGCGTGTGACGACAGCACGAAGCGCTGTCGCGACCGGATGGCGTCGGCGATTCGCCGAATTTCCGGGGAGGATCGATCAGGCGCTGGAGTCGTCATCTCGGTCGGGCGGCACTGGCGGTTGCGCGTGGATTTCGTTCAGCAGCTGCTCGATGCGGTCCTGGCCGGCGATCGCCTTGTCGACCATGAACTGCAGTTCCGGCACCCGCTTCAGCCGGAGCCGCTGGCCGATCTGCCGGCGCAGGAACGGGATCGCCCGGTTCAGGGCGCGGTCGCTCGTCGCCTGCGCCTTGCTGTCGCCGAGGGCGGTGTAGAACACCCGTGCGTGCTGAAGATCGGGCGCGACCTGCACGCGGGTGATGGTGACGAATCCGATGCCGGGATCGTGCACCTCGCGCGCCAGCATCAACGCGAGCTCGCTGCGAATCTGATCGGCGACGCGCTCGGGTCTGGAGCCTTGAGACATTTCAGATTGCAGAATTCAGATTTCAAATTGCAGGAACGCAGAATGGGAGAGCACGCACAGAAGAAAGCATATTCACTCTGCGAGCTCGGCGGTCTCTGCGTTCCAACGTTGTGAATCACGCGACCGTCAGGACCCGCTCTTTGGCGAAGACCTCGATGACGTCGCCGACCTTGAGGTCGTTGAACTTGTCGAAGCCGATGCCGCATTCGAGCCCGGCCTTGACCTCGCTGGCGTCGTCCTTGAAGCGGCGCAGCGAGCCGATCTTGCCCTCGTAGATGACCGACGCCGTCGCGCAGCAGGCGCGCCTGCGCGTCGCCGGAACGGGTGATCCGTCCTTCGGTGACCATGCAGCCGGCAATGGTCCCGAACTTCGGGGCCTTGAAGATGTCGCGAACCGCGGCGATGCCGATCCGGACCTCGCGGTAGGTCGGATCGAGCAGCCCGGCCATCGCTTTCTTCATCTCGTCGGTGACGTGGTAAATCACCGAGTGCTGACGGATCTCGACGCGTTCGCGCGCGGCGATGTCCTCGGCATTGCGATCGGGCTTGACGTTGAAGGCGATGATGATGGCGTTCGAGGCGGACGCCAGCAGCACGTCGGACTCGTTCACCGCGCCGACGCCGGCGTGGATGATCCGCACCTTGACCTTGTCGTCGCTCAGTTTGGTGAGCGTGTCCGCCAGCACTTCCGACGAGCCCTGCACGTCGGTCTTGATGATGATCGGCAGCTCTTTCATGCCGCCTTCGGCGATTTGCGCCTGCAGCGACTCGAGCGTGAGACGCGAGCCTTTGGCGCCGAGCGCCTTGGACTTCGCCTGCTCCTCGCGGAACGTCGCGATGTGCCGTGCCTTGGCCGCGTCGGCCACCTGGAAGAGATCGCCCGGCCGCGGCAGACCCGCCAGGCCGAGGACTTCGACCGGCGTGGACGGCCCCGCCGATTTGGACGGCTTGCCGCGGTCGTCGATCAGCGCGCGCACGCGGCCGACGATCGGTCCGGCGATGAACGTGTCGCCGACGTGCAACGTGCCGTCCTGGACCAGCACCGTCGCCACCGGACCGCGGCCCTTGTCCAGCTTGGACTTCGAGCACGGTACCCGAGGCGCTGCGCTTCGGATTCGCCTTGAGCTCGAGGATGTCGCTCGAGAGCAGAATCATTTCGAGCAGGCTGTCGATGTTCGGTCTTCTGGCGCGCCGACACTTCGACGGTGACGGTCTGGCCGCCCCACTCTTCCGGCATCAGCCCGAGCTCGGTCAGCTCGCGCTTCACTTTCTCCGGGCTCGCGTTCGGCTTGTCGATCTTGTTGATCGCCACGACGATCGGCACGTTGGCCGCGCGCGCGTGATCGATCGCTTCCTTCGTCTGCGGCATGATCCCATCGTCCGCCGCGACCACCAGGACGACGATGTCGGTGACCTTGGCGCCGCGGGCGCGCATCAGCGTGAACGCCGCGTGACCTGGGGTATCGAGGAACACGATATCGCGGCCGTTGATGGTGACGTGATACGCGCCGATGTGCTGGGTGATGCCGCCCGCTTCGCGCTCGGCGACGCGGGTTGTCGCGGATGGCGTCGAGCAGGCTGGTCTTGCCGTGGTCGACGTGACCCATCACGGTGACGACAGGCGCGCGAGTGATGAGATCTTCCTTGCGCGATTCGCCTTCGTCCGCCTGCAGCAGCTCTTCTTCGAAGCTCTGCATCTGGACGTCGGCGCCGAACTCGCGCGCGATCATCGTCGCGGTTTCGGTGTCGAGCGCGGAGTTGATCGTCAGCATCAGCCGCTTCATCAGCAGCTTGGCGAGCACGTCCTTCACGCGCAGATCGAGCTTGTCCGCCAGATCCTTCACCGTCATGCCTTCGGCAAGCGTGATGGTCTTGGTCACCGGCGGCGGTGCGGCCGGTGTCGGCGGCGCCGCGGGACGCGAGGTGTGATCGCGCCGACCGGCCGCCGGACGTCCGGCTCCGCCAGGCCGCTGATACGACGGCCGCGACGGCATCCCCGGCCGCTGCGGATACTGACCCGGCCGCGGCGGCATCCCCGGCTGCTGCGGGCGAACCGGCTGCGACGGGAGCGGTCGCGGTCCGCCAATCGGCGGGCGCGAGCCCGGATACGGCGGACGAGCGGCCGGCGCGCCACCAGGGCGGGGCAGGCTGGGCGCACCCGGACGCGCGCCTGGAGCACCGGCCGGCGCGGCCGGCCGGGCGGTCACCGGAGGCGTTGGACGCGGCGGCGCAATCGGACGCTGCACCGCGCGCGGCGCCGGCGTCGTGGGTAGCGGCGCAGTCGGCGTCGTCGGACGCTGTTCTTCGATGCGGAGCCGCAGTGTCGGCGGCACGACGCGACCCGGGGTCGCCGGTTTCGCCGCGACAGGTGGCGGCATCGTCGGAGCTGCGGGAGGCGCGACCGGCTCGATTGCCGCTGGCGCTTCAGTCTTTGCCGCGCTTGGGGCGATCGCGGGCGCCGGCGGTTCTTCGACAGCCGCCGGTGGCGCCACGGTGTGCGTGGCCTCGTGCGCCGGCGACGCCTGCTGTGCGACGGGCGCCGGCTCCGATGCGGGCGCGTCAGCCTTGGCGACAGGTTCGTGCCGTTCGGCCGCTTCGATGACTTCGGGCTCGGGTTCGGCGATCGACTCGTCAGCCTCCGGTTCGACCGGCGCGACGGCGACCGGCTTCGCCATCTTCACGAGCCGGGGTGGGGGAAGTGCGGGCGCCGCCGGCTTCGCCGGTTCGGCCGCCTTCTTGGCCGGTCCGCCCTTCTTGCCCTTGACGACCGCCGTCTCGGCAAACATGTGAGCGGTCGGCAGCGAGATGTTCCGCTGGCGCGCGACGCGCTCCACGAACTGTCGTGCGACCACTTCCTCGATCGTGCTCGATGCGCTCTTCACCTCGATGCCGTGATCGCGCTTCAGCAGCGCCGTCACTTCCTGGCTCGTGGTTCCGAGCAGCTCCGCGATCTTGTAAGATCCGAACAGTTGCCAACAGTAGACCTCTATGGTGAATCGTGCGCTATCCCATGGCGTGCAGACCTCCTGGCCTGCACGTCGCGAACCTAAAGGTCCGCATTTCCGTTGCCCGCTGCGGGCGTTGCATCGCCAGGCGTGGCCGCGTCTCCGCGTGCCGCCGCCAGGATCTTTTCGGCCGTCTTGCCGCCGACTCCGGGAATCTCCGACAGCTGCTCCGGCGTCGCGGCGGCCAGCGCCTCGACCGTCGCGAACCCGCCGTCGACCAGCTTCCGGACCGTCTTGTCGCCGATGCCGGCCAGCGAGTAGGGCAGCGGCGTCTCGTCCGCAGTCGCCGATGACTCCGCGCCGGCTTCGACGGTATCCGACACTGCCTCGTTGTCGCCGGCTTCGGCTTCGGCAGTCGTCACTCGCCGGCCTCGCCCTCGAGCTCGCCGAACTGCGCTTCGACCTCGCGGCGCTTTTCTTCTTCGCTCTTGATGTCGATCCGCCAGCCGGTCAATTTCGCCGCCAGCCGGACGTTCTGGCCTTTCTTGCCAATCGCCAGCGACAGCTGCTTGTCTTCGACCACCACTTCCATCACGTGCTCGCGGTCGTCCACAATCGACACGCGCTGCACCTTTGCCGGGCTGAGCGCGTTGGTCACGAACGCAATCGGGTCCTCCGAGAACTCGACGATGTCGATTTTTTCGCCGCGCAGTTCGCGGATGATCGACTGAACGCGCGTGCCCTTCATGCCGACGCAGGCGCCGACCGGATCGACGTCGCGCTCGCGCGAGAACACCGCCACCTTGGCACGGTCGCCGGCCTCGCGCACGGCGCCCCGGATCATGACGGTCCCGTCATAAATCTCGGGGACTTCCTGCTCGAACAGCTTGATCAACAGGGCCGGATCGGTGCGCGACAGCACGATCTGCGGTCCCTTGGCGCTGCGGTTGACGCCCTTGACGACGCAGCGGACGCGGTCGCCGGGGGTGTAGCTCTCGGCGCGCGACTGTTCCTTGCGCGGCAACACGGCCTCGATGCGTCCGAGTTCGAGGATGATGTCGCCATTCTCGAACCGCTTGATCGTGCCGTTCATCACCTCGCCGATGCGTTCGTTGTACTCGGCGAACACGTGCTCGCGTTCAGCCTCGCGCACCTTCTGGAAGATGACCTGCTTGGCGGTCTGGGCGGCGATCCGGCCCAGCACTTCGGTCGGCTTGGGGAATTCCATCTCGTCGCCGAGCTCGATGCTGTTCGCCACCTCGTCGCCATAGAGCGGGCGGTACATTTCGCGTGCTTCGGTGATCGCGATTTCGGTCGCCGGGGTCGTGACTTCTTCGACCACCGTCTTCAACGCAAACAGGTCGACCTGGCCGGTGTCGGTGTTGAACCGCGTCTTCAGGTTCTCGCCGGTCTTGTAGTACTTGCGCGACGCAGTGGCGACGGCCTCTTCGATGGCGCTGATCACGACATCCGGCTCGATGCCTTTTTCCTTGGCCAGCGCCTCGATCGTCTGCTGCAGAGGATTCGACATATCTAGAATTCCACCTCTAAGTTCGCCCGCGTGATGACCTGCAGCGGCACTCGGTGCCGCTTGCCGTCTTCGGCGTCGATGAGCACGGCGTCACCATCCAGGCCGCCGAGCTTTCCCCTGAAAAATCCCTGACCGTCCACGCGTTCCCGCATGACGATCTTGGCCTGCCGCCCTGTAAACCGGTCGTAGTCGCCGCTGTTCCGTAGCGGCCGATCCAGCCCGGGCGACGATACTTCCAGCGTATAGGCGGTCGGCACGACATCCTCGACGTCGAGAATGGCGCTCAAATCGCGGCTGACGCGAGCGCAGTCGTCCACGCTGACGCCATCGTCCGGAGTCGCCGCGGGTCCGGGGCGGTCGAGCTGCACCCGCAACACCATGCCCGGCGCCTCGCGCCGAAACTGGACGTCGAAGATGTCGAGGCCATAACTAGCCGCGACGCGGCCGGCCACAACCCGGATCTGCTCGACGACGGTTTCCGCGCCCATAAATTAAAAAAGTGGGCACCCGCCCACTCGGTCCTACACTCAGGGTCCGAACTCGAAATTATACCATGGCCTTCGACCAGGTTTGAGTCCAGCCTTCGACTTCGCTCAGGCCCGGGCCTTTCGGCTTCGCTCAGGCCGCCTTTGAGTCGGCTCAGGCCGGGCCTTCGACTTTGCTCAGGCCAGGCCTTCGACTTGGCTCAGGCCAGGGGGCGGCCGATGAGATCGTATTCGCGCGCGCCGACTATCTCGATCTCGGTGAAATCGCCGGGCCGGAAGGCAGACGGGTCGCAATCCGTAAGGAAAACGGAGGCATCGATGTCAGGAGCCTGGCTCTGGAGTCGCGCCCTGAGGACGAGGTCGTGGTCGCTCGACGGGCCGTCCACGACGACCCTCGCACGCTGACCGATCCGCGCCCGCTGCCGCTTCTGGACCAGCCGCTTCTGCAGCCCCATAATCCTCGCCCGGCGCGCTTTCTTGGTCTTTGCCGGCACATCGTCGGCGAGTCCGAAGGCAGAGGTGCCTTCCTCGTGCGAGTAGGTAAACACCCCGACGTGGTCGAACGCATGGTCGGATACGAACCCCGCCAGCTCGGCGACGTCCGCGTCGGTCTCGCCGGGAAAGCCGACGATGAAGGTGGTGCGGAGGGCGACGCCAGGGACCCGGTCCCGGATTTTGGCCAGAAGCGTGTCGTAGCCGGCGTGAGTGCCCGGTCGCTTCATCCGTTTGAGCACCGGATTCGAGGCGTGCTGAAGCGGCAGGTCGATGTACTTGCAGACCTTGTCGCACTCAGCCATCGCCTCCAGCGTCGCGTCATCGATGGTGGTCGGGTAGAGGTAGAGGAGCCGGATCCATTCGAGGCCGTCGATCCGGTTGAGCTCGCGCAGCAGTTTCGCGAGCGCGCCGCGCTCGTGCCGGTCGATGCCGTAGAACGTGGTGTCCTGTGAAATCAGCAGCAGTTCTTTCACACCCCGAGCCGCCAACGCGCGCGCTTCACGGACGATCGAGTCGCCGGGCCGGCTGCGATATTCGCCGCGCAGCGTCGGGATGATGCAGAACGCGCACTTGTAGTCGCAGCCTTCGGCGATTTTCACGTAGGCATAGTGACGGGGTGTGGCGAGCAGACGCGGCGTGTCGGCGTCGTAGATGTAGGTCGGCAGAGGTGCGGGGCGCTTGGTGCTTGGTGCTGGGTGCGAAGTGCCTGGTGCGTCGTGCGACGGCCGATGAAATACCAACGGAGCGACGCCGGTGTTTCCCCGGCCCGCGCCGATCTGCCTCTCGCCCCCACCACCGCCGTGTTCGATCGCGCCGACGATTTCGGGTACCTGGCCGGTGCCGAGCACCGCATCGATTTCCGGAATCTGCGCTTTCAGCTCGTCGCGATAGCGTTCGGCCATGCAGCCGGTGACGATCAGCCGCTGGCAGGCGCCGTCCTTCTTGAGTTGGGCCATCTCGAGGATGGCGTCGATCGATTCCTGTTTCGCCGAATCGATGAAGGCGCAGGTGTTGACAATCAACACCTCCGCGCCCGCCGCATCCTGCGTCAGCTCGTGTCCGCCTTGTTGCGCAAGTCCCAGCATCACCTCGGAGTCGACGAGGTTCTTCGGACACCCGAGCGAGATCATTCCGACTTTCAAACAGTTACTTCAACTTCAAACGGGCGAATATTCAACACAAAGGACACTAAGGACACTAGGGAAATTGCCTCTGGACTTTGTGTCCTTTGTGTCCTTTGTGTCGATCGGGTTTCGATCACGGATACAACCTGTACAGCATACGCGGGTACGGAATCGTCTCGCGGACGTGTTCGAGCTTGCAGATCCACGACACCACGCGCTCGATGCCCATGCCGAAGCCGCCGTGCGGCACAGTGCCGTAGCGCCGCAGGTCGAGGTACCACTCGAACGCCTCCTGCGGCAGGTTGTGCTCCTTGATCCGCGCGAGCAGGAGATCCAGATCGGCGAGACGCTCGCCGCCGCCGATGATCTCGCCGTAGCCCTCGGGCGCGAGCATGTCCACGCCAAGCGCCAGCGCCGGGTTGAGCGGATCGGGCTTCATGTAAAAAGCCTTGATCGCCGACGGATAGCGATGGACCAGCACCGGGCGATCGTATTCCTCCGACAACGTGGTTTCGTCGGGCCCGCCGAAATCGCCGCCCCACTGAATCGGCAGCCCCTTCGCCTGCAGCCGCTTCACCGCATCGTCGTAGGAGATGCGGGGGAACGGTTTGCGCACCGCTTCGAGCTTCGAGGTGTCGCGCTCGATGATGGTCAGCTCGCGTCGGCGCTTCTCGAGCACGCGGCCGACCACGGACACGACGAGATCCTCGGCCAGCTCCATCACCTCGTCCAGGCCGGCATACGCGACCTCGGGCTCGACCATCCAGAATTCGGTGAGGTGACGCCGGGTCTTCGATTTCTCGGCGCGGAAGGTCGGACCGAAGCAATACACCCGGCCGAGCGCCATCGCGTTCGCTTCGTTGTAAAGCTGCCCGCTCTGGGTCAGGTACGCGGTCTGATCCTCGAAGTACTGCGCCGGGAACAGCGTCGTGGTGCCCTCACAGGCCGCCGGTGTGAAGATTGGCGTGTCGGCGAGGATGAACCCGCGATCGTTGAAGAAGTCGCGGACCGCGTTGATGATCTCGTGTCGGATGCGGAGGATCGCCTGCTGGCGTTCACTGCGAATCCACAGGTGACGCCGGTCCAGCAGGAAGTCGACGCCGTGTTCCTTGGGCGTGATCGGGTAGTCGTGCGACGCACCGACGACCTCGAGCCCCTTGACGTCGATTTCGTATCCGCTCGGCGCGCGGCTGTCGGCCCGCGCCGTGCCGTTGACGATGATCGATGTTTCCTGCGAGAGGTGGTCGGCGGTCTTGAAAAGGTCTTCGCCGACCGCGGCTTTCGACATCACCGCCTGGATGAATCCCGAGCCGTCGCGAACAGTCAGGAAATGAATCTTGCCGCTCGAGCGGCGATTGTGCAGCCATCCCTTGATGGTGACGTCTTCGCCCTCGTGCTTGCCGATGTCTTCGATGTAGACGTAAGCCATAACAGTCTTCAGTCGTCAGTCGTCAGTCGTCAGTCGTCAGTCGTCAGTCCTCGGTCGTTGGTCGTCAGTTCGCGAACAGCTTCTCCAAGCGGAGCCGCGCCGCCCGCAATCTGGTCAACATCTCCCTGGTCGGCCCACGAGGATCGACCTCGAGGACGATCGGGCCGTCATAGCCGACCTTCTGGACGGTCGTCAGGGCAGCCGGCCAGTCGATGCTTCCCTCGAACGGCACCAGGTGTTCGTCGGTGCGTCCGCGGTTGTCGTGCACGTGGGTTGCGATCAAGTGCTCAGAGCTCGTCTCGATCGCGTCCACCAGATCGCCGTCGAGGTGGGCTCGCCCGAAATCGAGGCAGATGCCCACGTCGGTGTCCTCGAGATCGTGCTCCACGAAATACGTAAGCGGCCCCGTTTTCGAGAGCGCGTTGTCGCCTGTTTCCACGGCGACCCGCACGCCAAGCGGTGCGGCCAGATCGGCGAACCGCGCGAGGTTGCGCCGCTCGACTTTTCGCGATCCTCCAACGTGTACCACCAGCGCCGGTACCGGGATCCGCCTCGCGACAAACAGCGCCCGTTCGACTTCGTCCGGTGTCGCACCGGGCGCTGCATGAATCGCGGCGAGCGACAGCCCAGCCTCCGCGATCCACTGCTGAAGGTCCGCGATGGCCGCCGGGCTGTGATAGTCGAAATGCGCCCGGCTGGCCACCACTTCCACCAGCTCGAACCCGTGAGCGGCGATTTCCAGCAGATGCGCGCGGCACAGCCGCTGGCGCTGATACAGGTGCGTCGACACCCCGAACGGTCGTTTGGCCACGAGCCGAAACACCTATTGTAGCGATTTATCTCAGCTCGTCGATTTGCGCCGAGAGGATTTCTCGAAGGCGCGCGAAGCGTGGGTACTTCTCCAGGTTGGTCCGGACGTATCGCAGCGTCCGAGGCATGTACTGGATGTAGACCGTGTTGCGGCGTGTGGTCGTCTGATAGCCGAAGGTCCCGAGCGCCTTGAGGTTGCGCTGCAGCGCCATCAGGTCGAAGCGCCGCCGGAATTCAACGGCGTCGGTCCCGCTCTTCAGGGCCAGGAAATAGGCAATCAGCTGGTCGAGTTCGCGGTCGGCGATGTCCACATACGAGTCGCGGAGCAGCGATGCGAGATCGTAGGTGTCCGGACCCATCCGTGCATCCTGGAAGTCGATGATGTGGAGGCTGCCCCCGCTCAGCATCAGGTTGCGGCTGTGGTAGTCGCGGTGGCAGAGGACCCGCGGTTCGGCGGCCAGCTCGTGCACGATTGCCGCCCATTCCGTCGACAGCGCCGCCCGCTCGCGGTCCGCCAGCGCGATGCCACGGTATCCGAGCATGAAGTGTTTGACGAAAAACTCGAGCTCCCAGGTCAGCTTCTCGACATCGAACGCGACGCTGTATGCCGGGTAGCGATCCGACTGGAGCTCTGCGCCGCGTCGCTGCAGGCATTCGATGAGCGCCACGGCCTCGCGGTACAACGCCTCGTGCCGCGCCGGTGTCGCGGCGCCCAGGTGCGCCTGCAGCGTCACGTCGCCGAGATCCTGCAAGGCGAGAATGCCGAGCGGGTCCGAATGCCCGAGGACGGTCGGCACCGGCAGCGGGACGGTTGCCAGCAGCTCCGCGACGCGCGCGAACGGCAGGGTCGCGAAATCGATCGGCCCGGCGTGCAGCGCGAGCACCAGCGACGATCCGTCTTCGGGGATGACCCGAAAGTAATGGCGGTCCGAGGCGTCGCCGGTAAGTGGCACCACCCGCGCGTGCCGGGCGGCGAGGCCGCTCTCTTCCAGGTACTGCGAGATGCGTTCGTGGAGGGTCAAGGGTCTCTACGGTTCAACAATGAGTGGCGTTGTGCGTATCGTGCCGTCCGCCGCGCACGTCAGCACCGCGTCAGTGTAAACCGCAGTCGCGGGAATCGCGACGCCGTCAGTCACAATGCAGCGGTCCACCACCGCGTCCGCTCCCACGCTGACATGGTCCCACAGAATCGAACGCGTGACCCGGGCGGTGGCATGGACACCACCGCGCGACGCCCCGGCCTCGACGGTTGACGGCGTTCCCGCCTCGAAGGCGCGCGAGGTGCGCCAGTAGTCAGCGATCGTTCCGACGTCCCAGAACTCGGCGTCGCACACGAACCCGTGCACCGAGCCGGGTCGCGACTCGATCAGCGCATCGTAGACGCCGCCGATCGAAGCCGCAGCTTCCCCAGGCTTCAGCGACGCAAATACAGCCGCTTCCGCGATCTGCACGCCGATGAAATGATACGAGCCGGCCGCGGCTGGGCCGCGTCGAACGAACCCGACGACGTCACCACGGTCGTTGAGGCGGACACCGCCGTAGCGAAGGAACTCACGGTTCGGTACGAGCGCGAGCGTCACCTCGGCGGCAGCCGATGCGTGCGCCGCCGAGAGACGCCGCAGATCCACGTCAGTGAGGGTGTCGCCGTTGACGAGGACGAAACGCTCGGCGCCGACAATCGGCAGTGCGAGACGTGGACCGCCGGCGCTGCCGAGCACGCGCGGCTGTTCCCACGAGTAGCGCACGCGGACGCCGAGGTCTCGACCGTCGCCGAGGATCGACGTCAGCGTCTCGGGCCGATGGTGCAGGTTCAGGACGAGCTCAGTCACGTTCTGCGCGGCCAGCCACGACGCGATGCGCCGGATCAGCGGAACCCCCGCGACCGGAATCGCCGGCTTAGCGCGCACGTCCGTCAGCGGACGCAATCGCGTGCCGAGCCCCGCCGTCAGCACCAGCGCATGGCGTATCGGGGTCACTATCGCCCCCTCGACACTAAGGACACCAAGGACACCTTTGAATCCGCAAGCTACGTCACCCGCATCTTGAAGGAGCAGCCCTGCAACGTCAGGCGCGTCGACTCCCTTGCTGAAGATCATCACCTTGTGAGTGCTGCCGAGGCCGCCCGGCATCAGCAGGGTCTTCAACGCGAGCCGATCTTTCATCTCGTCGAACCCACGGAGGCCGGCGGCGTTGAGCAGGCCGAGCAGGAAATAGGTCTGATCCAGAAATCCGACCGTGGTGAGGCCGGCCGCTTCCGCCGCAAGGCGCACGCTGGTGAAGTCCACGTGTGACGTGATGTCCTGCTCGCCCGGTCGCTGCAGCCAGGTCGGTGTCGGTGATTCCGGTCCGGTGCTCTGATGCGACGCGTAGGTCGTCAGTGTCCCGGCCGAATGCGTCGCTGAATAGAGTTCGGCCGCTTCGTGACCGTAGTCGATCAGGATGATGAATCCACGAGTCAGGCGCCGTGCCGCGTCCCGGATCCAATCGACCGCTCGCAGGTTGATCTCGACCCGCCAGCCAGGTTCCAGCGTGACGCCGAGGCGATCGAGATACGCGGCAAGCGCGGGAGTGGAGGGAGCCGCTTCGGTAACCTGTAGGGCGACCCTTTCAGGGTCGCCGGGGCGGTCCTGAAAGGACCGCCCTACAGCCGTCTGACGACTGATGACCGAGGACTGATGACTGACGTATGTCTCCCGTAGTCCGCCTTCGCGCATCACCACCTGATGAACGGGAAACGCATCGAGCAGTTCGTTGGCAATCAGCACGCCCTCGAACGCCGCTGGCAGGCTGTCGCTCGAACTGGACAGCCGCGACGCGACGTCGCCTAATGACGCTGCCTGATCGCCTCGCGCTTGCGCGCTGGCTTCGACCAGGTGAAGGCGGAGCGCGTCGTACAGGCCAGGGTCACGCCGCCGCGCCGCGCGAAGGAGGTCGGCTGAGAGCCGCCCGTTGCCGGCGCCGGCTTCGACGAGATCGAAAGTTTGAAGGTTGAAGTCTGAAGTGTGAAGTAACGAGGCCATCTCGGCGATCTGCACCTCGAGCAGTTCGCCGAACAGCGGGCCGACATCGACGCTGGTAAAAAAATCGCCCGCGCGCCCGGAACGTCGGGCGGCGCGGGCGTAGTAGCCGAACGTGGGATCGTAGAGCGCGAGATCCATGAACTGGTCCACGGTGACTGGACCACGTTCACGAATCACATCAGCAATTTGCAATCAACAATCTGCAATTGACAGCGTTACTCTTTCTTGACCGGCACGAACACCTCGCTGTCGCCGCGCCAGACGCGCAGCTGGGCGATGTGTCCGGTCTGGACCTTCTGGAGCTCCGCGGCGGCCGCAGCCGCCGACGTGATCGCCTTGCCGTTCACCGACAGGATGACGTCGCCCGGACGCAGGGCGCCCGCGGACGGTCCGTCGACGTCAACGTCGGAGACCACAGCGCCGGTCTGTCCCGACGGCATGCGCAGCCGCCGCGCCATCGCCGGCGTCACGTTCTCGAGCGTCAGACCGAAACTGCCGGTGTTCTGCTGTTCGGGCGCCTGCTGGTCGTCCGGCGCCGGACGCCGCTGCGGGCTCTGTTCGGCCTCGAGATCCAGCTCCTCGACGGTGACGTTGAGGGTTTTCTCCACCTTGTTCCGCAGCACCTTCACCGGCACGGTCGTGCCCGGCTTGGTGCCGATCACCATCTTCACCAGCTCGTCGCTGTTGTTCACCGGACGGCCGTTGTACTGCACGATGACGTCACCCGGCTCCATGCCGGCTTTGGCCGACGCGCCGCCTGCGGGCAACTGTGCCACCAGCGCACCCATCCGCGTCTTGAGGCCGAAGTCCTCGTAGCCGTCACGCGGTACGGCGATCACCTGCACGCCGATTCGACCGCGGACGATCTTGCCGGTGCGCAGCTGCGGCAGCAGATCGCGGACGGTGTTGCTCGGCACCGCGAAGCCGATACCGATGTTTCCCTCGTTGCGCGAATTGGTGATGATGGCGGTGTTCATGCCGATCACTTCGCCGCGCACGTTGAGCAGCGGACCGCCGGAGTTGCCGGGATTGATCGCGGCGTCGGTCTGCAGCATGTCGTTGTTGCGGCCGTTGGTCACGGCAAACGCACGCTGGGTGGCGCTGATCACGCCGACCGTCACCGTGTGTGAGTAGCCGAACGGGTTGCCGATCGCCATCACCCAGTCGCCAGGGAAAATCTGCGACGAGTCGCCGAACTTGGCTTCGACCAGCGGACGGGTCGGCTTGTCCACGAGTTGAATCAGGGCGCTGTCGGTGAGCTGGTCGCGGCCGACGACTTTGGCCTGGTAGAACTGCGGATCGTTCTCGTCGTCGTTGAACGCGACTTCGATTTTGGTGGCATCCTCGACCACGTGGTTGTTGGTGAGGATGAAGCCTTCCTTGCTGATGATGAAACCAGTGCCGGCGGCGCGGGTCGTCTGTTCCTTCTGTTTGCGACCGCCGCGACCGTTACCGTTGCCGCGTCCCTGCGGCGGAGCGTTCTGGTCGTCCTGATCGCCGCCCCCGGGGGTGCCGAAGAAGCGGTGGAACAGGTCGTCCGGCGCGCCGCCGCCTCCGCCGCCGAAGAACTCGGACAGGTCCTGAGGCTTGGCTTTCATTTCGGTCCGGATGTTCACCACCGCCGGCGTCATCGCCTTGGCGATGTTGCGGAAGGTGTCGGCGTTGAGCGCGCCGGTTACCGGCGTACCGTTCACCGGCGCCATCGTCATCGTCTGCGCCGAAGACGCGGGTGCGAGATCGAGCCGCGACGCAATCACCATCCCGACGAACAGGGAAGCGACGGCGAGCAGGACGGCGTAAAAGGCGGTGGTCTTGCGAGTGGACATCGTCACGAACCTCCGGCGGGTCCGGCAGGACCCACCCTACTTAAACGAGTGCCAGAATGTCGGTCTGCAGCGGTCCGGTGACCGTGGCGTCGCGCGCCGCGACGACCATGTTGATTTCCGTGCGAACGCCGAAGTCATCGAAGTAGACGCCAGGCTCGATCGTAAAGCCGGTCCCGGTCAGCAAACGGCGATCGTCGTGGGTTTCGTAGTCGTCCATGTTCACGCCGTTGCCGTGCACCGACTCGCCGAGGCTGTGACCGGTGCGGTGCAGGATGTGGTCGCCGTATCCTGCCTCGCGAATCACCGTCGAGGCGGCGCGATCGACCTCGAACCCGCGTACGTCGCGGCCGGAGCGCGTCGCGTCCTGGACCAGCGAAACCGCCGCGTCACGCGCGCGGCAAATCGTGGCGAACGCCCTGACGATCCGGTCCGGCGGCCGAACGCCGGTATAGCCAATCCAGGTGATGTCTGCATAGACCGCGCCGGGACGATCGAGCTTGCCCCAGAGATCCAGCAGCACCAGCTCCTCAGCGCGAATAACGCGGTGGACCGCCGCAGTCGGCAAATAGTGCGGGTTACCTGCGTTCTCCGCCGCCGACACGTTGGGCTCGGCGTCAGCCACCAGCCCTTCGTCGCGGAACCATCCGCTCATTAACTGTTGAATGTCGAACTCGGTCGTCGCGACGCCATCTTTGATGCGCCGCGCAACCGCGTCGAATGCTCGATCCTTCACGCGGTACAGCTTATCGGACGCTTGGCGGTGTGTCGTGATTGTCTCGGCATTCCAGACCGCGGAGAAGCGCTGAATCAGATCGCCCGACGAGACGACCTCGACGCCAGCCTGCCGGACGAGCTCGACCGTGCCGCCATCCACCCGCGACACATAAGGAATCGCACAAAGAGGTGAATATTCCATGGCAACCCGCCGCAACCCGGTCAGCAGGCGTTTCAGCCCGGCCGTCAGTTGATCGCGTCCGGCGTAGCGCTCGGTCGATCCGGGCAGGTGCGCGAGGGAGTTCTTCTCGATGGCGTGCACCAGCCCGCGGGGTTCTCCGTCTGCTGGAATCAGGTAGTACCAGCGGCGCGTCGCGAGGTGGCCGCTCTGCCGGGAGACGGCGGTGACATCCGCCGCGATCGGGTTCAGACCGCGAAAGTCATAGAGCAGCCAGCCGTCCATGCCGTCGGCTTTGAGTGCCGCCTGCACCGCGCCAATGTCCAGGCCCGCCTCGGTCTGCGAGGAGATCATCGCTTCCAGTATAGCCGGGACGCTTATAATCGAACCAAGGTCATGAACATGCATGCACGTGCTCGAATCGCGACGCTGATCGCCTTCCTGATGGGCACCGCGCTGACTGCCGGCCAGGCTCCCGCGCCCGTGCCTGCTCCGCCGCCCGCGCCGGCGCAACAGCCGCCGCCAAATCAGCAGCCGCCCGCGCCGACGTTCAAAGTCCGCGTGGATTATGTCGAGGTCGACACGATCGTCACCGACAAGCAGGGCAAGTTCGTCCGCGACCTGACCAAGGCGGACTTCCAGGTGCTCGAAGACGGAAAGCCCCAGACGATCGCGCAGTTCACGACGGTGGACATTCCGGTCGAGCGCGCCGACCGTCCGCTGTTCGCGGCCTCACCGATCGAGCCGGACGTCCGAACCAACGAGAAGGCGTTCGACGGACGCGTCTACGTGATGGTCGTCGACGATCTCCACACCTTGTTCGGCCGCTCGCAGCGCGTGAAGACGGCGGCCAAGCAGTTCATCGAGCAGCGCCTGGGCAACAACGATCTGATGGCCATCGTTCATACCGCGGGGCCGTCCAACGGGAACCAGGAGTTCACCAACAACAAGCGCCTGTTGCTGGCGGCGGTCGACAAGACCCAGGGCCGCAAGCTGGATTCGGCCACCATCAACAAGACCAACGAGTACAACAACACGCAGGGCATCCGCCAGCCCGGCGATGCGCTGAACGACCCGGACGATGCCGAGCGCGCATTCAACGCGCGTTCGTCCCTCGACACGCTGAAGAACGTCGCTGACTGGTTTGGATCGGTGCGTGGCCGGCGCAAGGCCATCCTCTTCGTGAGTGAAGGCATCGACTACGACATCAACGACATCATCCCCTCGCAGGGCTCCAACCATCAGGGGGCCTCGATGGTGATGGACGCGACGCGCGACGCGATTTCGTCTGCGACGCGCTCGAACGTCGCGATTTACGGCATCGACCCGCGCGGCCTCACCGACCTCGGTGACGAAGCGATCACGGTCGGCGCGTTTCCCGACGACACCTCGCTCGGCGTCGGCACCTCGTCGCTGTTCAACGAGGTCAGGCTTTCTCAGGACAGCCTGAGAACGCTGTCGGACGAGACCGGCGGCTTCGCCGTGGTCAACCGAAACGATTTCACCACCGCCTTCCAGCGTATTCAGGAGGACAACAGCTCCTACTACGTCCTGGCGTATTACCCGCCCGATCCCCGGCCGGGGCGGTTTCACAAGATCGACGTGCGCGTGACACGTCCCGGACTGAACGTGCGCGGCCGCCGCGCCTACGTCACGCCGAAGAAAGTGGACGACAAGAACAACAAGACCACGACCAAGAGCGTGACCACGCCGGAAGTCCGCGAGGCGCTCGACAGCCCGCTCCCGGTCAGCGGCTTGACCATGCACGTGTTCTTCTCGCCGTTCAAAGGCGCCGCGCCGAACGCCTCGGTGCTGATGGGCGTCGAGTTGCGCGGGCGCGACATGGCGCTGAGTCAGGCAGACTCGCTGCAACTCTCGTACATCGCGATCGACGTCAACGGCAAGATCAAGGGCGGCAATACCGACTCGCTGACGATGTCAGCCCTCAAGCCGGAAACCAAGGCGCGCATCGAACAGACCGGCCTGCGGCTGCTGAATCGCATGGACCTGCCGCCGGGCAAGTATCAGGTGCGCATCGCGGCGCAGGACTCGGGATCCAACAGCGTCGGCGCGGTGCAGTACGACCTCGACGTTCCGGACTTCGCCAAGGCTCCGTTCAGCATGAGCGGCATCGTGCTGACGTCGCCGGTTGGATCGGCGCTGCCGACTGCGCGCGCCGACGAACAGCTCAAGCCGGTGATGCCGGGGCCGCCGATCGCCCGACGCACCTTCCCGCAGAACGACGAGATCACGCTCTTCGCCGAGGTCTACGACAACGCCGGCAAGCAGCCGCACAAAGTGGACATCACCTGCACCGTGACCGCTGACGAAGGCAAGGTGATGTTCAAGACCGACGAAACGCGCGACTCGAGCGATCTCGGCGGACAGCGCGGCGGCTACGGTTACACCACCAAGATTCCGATGAAGGACTTCGCGCCCGGCCGCTACGTGCTGAAGGTCGAGGCGGCGTCCCGGATCAAGGACACGCCGACGGTCGCGCGCGAGATCGAGTTCACCGTCGAACCGGCGCGGACGGCGCCGGTCAAGTGAAGGTTGGGGCCATAGCCGTTGCCGCGCTTCTCTGGTCGATGGCTCCTGTCGCTCTGACCAACATCGACAAAGGCACTCAGAGCAACGTCGACGAAGGGCGTCAGGTGTCGGTTCGCACCGAAGCCGAGTGGACCCGCCTCTGGCAGCAGCACAAGCCCGATCGACCGAAGCCGACCATCGATTTTTCGAAGGAGATGGTGCTCGGCGTGTTCATGGGCAGCCGCTCGACGGCGGGATTCGCCGTCGAGATCCTCGGCGCCGAAGAAGCCGGCGGCGCGCTGACGGTGCGGTATCGCGAGACGATGCCGAGGCCCGGCGCGATCACCGCCCAGGTGATCAGCTCGCCGTATCACCTGGTGGCGGTGCCGAAGGTCACCGGGACGGTGACCTTCGAGAAGGTCCAGTAGCTTTCCCTAGGTCTTCGCCGGCTCCGGGAACTTGTCCACGCGCTTGGGCTTTGGCACCGTGCCGTTGGCGTGGCTGAAGTTGTAGTTGTTCGAGGTCATGCCGGTCTTGAACGGCGTCTCGATCGTGATGGTCTGGACCTCGCCGGGCTGCAGGAGGCCGTTGATGATGCCCTTGCTGCCGCCGACCGGCGTGCCCGCCTTGTCGTACCAGGTTTCGGCGATCGTCAAACGCGCGATCGGCGCATTCGACGCGTTGCGGACCTTGATCTTGGTGATGATCATGTCCTTGTCGCGCTTGGTTTCCGGCTTGGTGAACTCGACTTCCGCGGCCCCTTTGATCGGCGGCGTGAATTTCTTGCCCGCCAGCACCGACGTCATCGGCGGCGGGGTCTGTGCGAAGGCGGCGGTCGCGGCGAACGTAGCGCTCAAGAGCGTCACGGCAGCGGTCAAACGCGCGCGTGTCATAAGGTCCTCCCGGTAAGAGACGAAGAAAAACGACGGCGAAACTGCGGGATTATATTACATCTCCCCGTTCCAGTCCTCCGGCTCGGGATTCACCGAGCGGAAGATCTCCATGTGCCACTTGCCGCCGCCCCACGGCTCGATGACTTCGGCGGCGACGACGTCGACGAGCAGCTCGGAAAAGAGCCGGCCTTCAGGATCGCCTTCGAGGTGGTAGGCCGGTTCGTCCCAGCCGAAGTTCGGGTAGAGCATCAACGTCAGGAACAGGTCGTAGCCATCGTCGACCACGATCAGCTGGCCGCAGGGCCGTTTCTGCGTCGAGTGATAGATCAGGTATTTTTCAGCGCTGTGCGCGCGGATGTAACGCTTGAGCGCGAATTCGCGCGCAACGATTTCTTCGACCGCGATTTTCTTGTCCCAGCAGTCGCGGCAGTACTTCTCCTCGCCGCGTGGCTCCGACACGTCCTTGGCCCCGCACAGGGCGCAGCGGGCTTTCTCGACAGACTTGCGTGGCATGACACCAGTTTAGCATCTAGGACCGCGTGACGGTCGTGCGCTCGAGCGCCGGCGCATACATGCGCTCGACGTATTCCTTCACCATCCGCCGAGCCGAAAATCGCGGCGCCACCGTGCGAATCGCCTCTTTGACCGTGCCGACCCAGCGATGCGGCACTCCGGCGTCGTCGCGATCGTAGAACGCGGGCACCACCTGCTCCTCGAGCAGACGGTAGAGCGCGTCGGCATCCGCGGCATCGACCGCGTCCGGATTGTCGCCGCCGCCGCCGTCGATCACCCAGCCGTTGTCGCCGGTGAAACCTTCCGCCCACCAGCCGTCGCCGATGCTCAGGTGCGGCACGCCGTTGATCGACGCTTTCATCCCGCTGGTGCCGCTCGCCTCGAGCGGCTTGCGCGGGTTGTTCAGCCACACGTCGCATCCCTGCACCAGGAAATGCGCGACGTGGAGATCGTAGTCGTCCACGAACGCGATGCGGCCGCCGAAGACCGGGTCGAGCGCCCGCTTGTAGACGCGCTGCAGGTGGTGCTTGCCGATGTCGTCGGCGGGATGCGACTTGCCGGCGAAGATGATCTGCACCGGCCGCCCCGGCGCGTTGAGGATTCGCGCGAGCCGCTCCGGATCGTGGAAGACCAGCTCCGGCCGCTTGTAGCCGGTGAACCGCCGGGCGAAGCCGAGCGTCAGCGCGTCCGGCTCGAGCAGCGTGCCCGCGGCGACGACGCGCGGCATGCCGACGTGATCGACCATCCAGCGGTCGCGGGCGCGTTCGCGAATGAAGGCGAACAGATAGCCGCGCAGCGAGCAGCGTACCGCGCCACAGTTCCTCGTCCGGAATCGCCAGCACGGCCTCCCACAGCGCGGGATCGTCGTGGCGTTCGATCCAGTCGGCGCCGAGATATCTGGCGAACAGGCCCGCGAGGTCGCTGGCAATCCAGGTCGGCACGTGGACGCCGTTGGTGACCGCCGACACCGGCCGATCGGCCTCCGGCGCGATCCGGCCACATCGGCGCGAACATCGCGCGGGTGACTTGTCCGTGCAGCTGGCTGACCGCGTTGGTCGACCCGGACGATCGGATCGCGAGCGCGGTCATGTTGAACTGCACGCCGCCGCCGTTGTCGTAGGCGCCCAGCGCCAGGAAGCGATCGCGGTTGGCGCCGAGCGTGCCCCAGCAGCCGGCGAGATGCTTTTCGACGAGATGAAACGGAAACGCGTCGTGCCCGGCCGGCACCGGCGTGTGGGTGGTGAAGATCGTCGTCCGCCGAATATCCTCGAGCGCGCGCTCGAACGTCGACCCGTTCGCGATCAGGTCGTGAATCCGCTGCAGGACGACAAATCCGGCGTGGCCCTCGTTCAGGTGGAAGATCGCCGGGTTCAGCCCCAGCGCCTTGAGCGCGCGGACGCCGCCGATGCCGAGGATGATTTCCTGCTGGATGCGGGTTTCGCGATCGCCGCCGTAGAGGCGCGCCGACAGCTCGCGGTCCCAGGGCGCGTTCTCGTCGAGATCGGTGTCGAGCAGGTACAGCGTGACGCGGCCCAGGCGCACTTGCCAGACGGCGACGAGCACCGATCGATCGCCGAGCGGGACGGCGGTGACGCACGGCTTGCCCTCGGGAGTCAGCGCCGGCTCGATCGGCGCGTCCGCCCAGTTCAGCCGCTCGTAACTTTCTTCCTGCCAGCCCTCGGTCGAGATGTGCTGGTGGAAATAGCCCTGCGGATACATGAAGCCGACGCCGATGAGCGGCACGCCGAGGTCGCTGGCCTCCTTGCAGTGATCGCCCGCGAGCACGCCGAGGCCGCCGGCGTAGATCGGCAGCGACTGGTGCAGCGCGAACTCGGCGGAGAAGTAGGCGATCGACTGATCGGCGAGCTGCGGGAAGCTGCGGTTGAACCAGGTGTTTTGGGCCGCGCGCGCCTGATCGAGCAGGACGAGGGCGCGATCGTAGGCCGCCAGGAAATCAGCGTCGGCTGCCGCCTTGTCGAGTGTCTCCTGCGCGACGGTCCGCAGCATCAGGACCGGGTTGTGCGCGCTCGATCGCCACAGCCGATAGTCGAGGCGCCGGAACACGCCGCGCGCTTCGCCGTGCCAGCTCCACCACAGATCCGTGGCCAGGTCTTCGAGGCGGGCGATACGCTCGGGCAGCTGGCGCAATCCGGCCTGGCCGCTCATGACTGGCAGGCGCCGACCAGCGCCGCGAACTTCGCGAGGTCGATGTTGCCGCCCGAGACGACGGCCACGACCTTTCCGGGACCGGCGCGTCCACTGAGTGCCGCCGCGATCGCGCAGGCCGCGGCGCCTTCGGCAATGACATGCGTACGCTCCGCCACCAGCTTCATCGCGCGCGCTACCTCGTCGAGTGAGACCACCAGCGAACCCGACAGCGTCGAGAGCAACGGCCACATCGTGGCCAGAACGGATTTGCCGCCGGCGCCGTCCACGAACGACGCGGTCCACTTGTCGAAGTAGATCGGCTTGCCTGCGGCGAGCGATGCCGACAGCGGTGCAGCCGTCTCCGGCTCCGCGGCATAGACACGTGTGTCCGGCTTCAGCGCGCGCGTCGCGGCAGCGAGGCCCGACAACAGACCGCCGCCGCCGAGCGGCGCGACGATGGCGAGACGTCCGGCAGGTCTTCGAGAATCTCCAGGCCGGCCGTCGCGTTGCCTGCGATGAAGCGATCGTCGTCGAACGGGTGGACGAAGTAGCCGGACATCCGGTCCGATGCGTGTGCCTCGACCGTTCGCCAGCACTCGTCGTAGGTAACCCGGACGATCGACGCGCCAAGCCGCTCGATGGCGCGAATCTTCGTGTCGGGGGCGGTGTCCATCACCATCACCGAGCAGCGCGCGCCCGACCTTGCGCGCGGCGAGCGCCACGCCCTGGGCGGCGTTGCCGGCGCTGACCGTCCAGACGCCGTCGCGTAGCTGGTCCGGCGTCAGTTGGCGCACCACGTTGTAGGCGCCACGAATCTTGAAGGATCCGATCGGCTGCAGCACTTCGAGCTTCAGATACAACTCGAAGCCGTCCGGCCCGTTCCGGTCGTCGGGCAGCATCACGCGAACCAGCGGCGTGCGAATCGCGGCGCCGTAGACCGCACCGGCGGCGTCGCGAATCGATTCGAGTGAAATCTGGCGTTGAGGCATCGTCAATGACACGGCGCTCGCATCGTAGCCGCCTCGACTGAGGAGCGTCAATGGTGCGAGGAGGGCGTCACCTGTGATTGACCGAACGTCCGATCGATGAACGCCGTCAGCTCCTCGACGGACGTGTATGCGAACGTGGTGCAGGCCGCGTCGCAGTTCCCGGTGATCAACCGAGACACCTTGTCGCGCCGCGCCGCGTCGTACAGCAGCACGACCCGCTGACCGCTGGCGGCTGCGCGGCCGAGTACGTATCCGACCTCGAAGCCGACACCGTAGCTCGATCCGGACGCTTCGGCGACCAGCACGTCGCAACCCGTCAGCCATCCAAGATCACGGCGGTAGACATCGGCTGCCGTCAACCGCGATTCGGCGGCCTCCACATCGTCGGCCAGCAGATGCGTGGTGAGTACGTCATGACCGAGTGCCTGAAGGCGTGCGCAGATGGCCCGTCCAGCGAGCACGCCGCCGCGATCGCCGCGAACGGTGCAGGCGAGGTAAATAGTCATCAGTCGTCAGTCATCAGTCGTCAGTCGCTCGTCTTCAGTCATTTTCTCAGGAGCTCGCGGACCTTGTCGATTGGAATCGCTTCAGCCGATCCGATCGCCGAGTGAACGGTCGTGGCCTGAAACAGCGAGTTGTAGACGGCTTCCTCGGTCGCTTCCAGCGCCGCCTCGAAGAACGGAGAAGTCGCATCGGGAGGCAACACCGTACGGGCACGCGCCGCGGTGTCATCAAACCGGCTGCGCATCGTGGGCGCGGTCGAGAACGCGATCGCGAAATCGCCGCTGCCGTTGCTGTACGAGGATCCCGTACGGGCCAGACCGAATACCGCTCTCGCCGCCAGGCGACGAAGGTCGCGTGCATCCAGGGGCGCGTCGGTCGCGACGACCAGCATGCAGGACCCGTCGCCGTTGTCGTTTGCGCCGGCATCGCGCCGCCGCGGTGGTTGCAACGAGCGGAAGACCGGCACGCCGGCGATGGTCAGGTTACCGCCGAAGTTGGTCTGCGCAAGGACGCCGACGATGAAGCCGCCATCGGCAGGCGTCAGTTTCCTCGACGAGGTACCGATCCCGCCTTTCCATCCGTAATTGATCGTGCCGGTCCCGGCGCCTACCGTCCCTTCCGGCACCGGACCAGTCTTCGCCGCCTGAATCGCGGCGAGGACATGTTCGCGCGTGACGTGAAGACCGCGGATGTCGTTGAGCCCGCCGTCGTTGGTTTCGCCGACCAGGGCGTTGACCGACCGCACACGTTCGTTTCCCGATTGCTCCAGCGTGAAGCGCACGACAGCGTCCACGGCGACCCCGACGCTCAACGTGTTGGTGAGGACGATCGGTGTTTCGATGGTTCCGAGCTCGTTCACTTGGGTCGAACCGGCGAGCTTTCCGAACGCATTGCCGACGAATACCGCGCCGGCGACTTTGTCCTGGAAGACGTTGCCGCCGTGCGGCACGATCGCGGTGACGCCGGTGCGAATGCGTTCGCCGTCGATCAGCGTGGTGTGGCCGACCCGGACCCCGTCGACGTCGGTGATCGCGTTGAGGGCGCCGGGCGGATAGACGCCGGGCGAGATGCCGAGGTCGCGTGCCCGCGGCCGCGGCTGACTCAGTAGCACCGCCGTCGCCGAGACTGATAGCGCGGCGACGACGATCCAGCGGTAGCTCCGCGTCATGCTCTCAACGCATCGATGCGCGCCGTGAGCTGATCCAGACGTTTCAGCAGTTCACGGTGCCGGGCATCGTCGGGTGCGGGAGTCTTCGCGAAAAAGGAGATCGTGCCGCCGGACTCGAGGACGGCGTGATCGACGTCGGCGAGCTTGGCGAATCCCTGCTTGTGGGCGGCGGCTTCGAGGGCCCGTTCGGTAATCAGTTCACGACGGCAGCGCTCGGTCTGGATGGCGCCGTTTTCGATCAGCACGTCAGGTGCGCCCTCGACAAGCCGATCGATCCGCTGATGCCCGTAGAGGAATCGCACGACTGCGTAGTTGATGATCAGCAGCGTGGACGCGCCGATGACCCCGCCGGTCACGCTGTTGTCGTCGCCGATGATGGCGTTCTGTACGGCGTTCGACAACGTCAACAGCACGACCAGGTCGAAGGGGTTCAGCTGCGCCAGTTCGCGTTTGCCGGCCAGTCGCAGTCCGACGATCAGGAAAACGTAGACCAGAATCGGCCGAATGATCTTCTCGGCCACCGAAATCGTGCCGAGCGAGAACAGGGCGTGGAGCATGTGCGTCTGCATCCCGGCATTATCGCGCCGCCGCGCCCGAAACGATGTCGTGCGGCGCCGCTCCAGCGCCCTTATGATTTCCGTATGATCGAGGGCGCGACGGCTAATCTGTTACCCTGATTGGCGATTACTCGCTTGTTCGACCGCTCACGCCGATTGAAACGACCCCGCGCCGCCTCGCGAGCCATCGCCGGCGCCATGCTGGTCGCCGCGCTGTCCAGCGCGTCGACCGGATGCGCGCGCATTCCTCCGCCGCCGTATCCGCTCGCCTTCACCGTCACCGTGTCGTCGCCGCGGCTGCTCGAAACGTCACGCGAGACCACGGTGCCGCTGCTGGTCTCCAACGCCGGTCAGCGCGCGTGGGATCCGGCGCGCATCCACGTGTCGTATCACTGGCTCTGGCTGATTCCGCGCGAACTGGCGCACCGTTCGCGGCTGGTCCCGTACCAGGATGGCATCCGCACCGATCTCGATCGCACGATCGCGCCAGGCGCGAGCGTCGCCGTCGAGGGACGCCTGCTGCCGCCGGCGTGGCCGGGCCTCTATTGGCTGCAATGGGACATGGTCGAGGAAGGCGTCGGCTGGTTTGCGCAGCTGTCCCCCCGCCAGCCGCGGACGTTGGTCGTGGTGCTGCCGCCGCTCGGCTGGATGTTGGCGCCGCTGCCGTTGCTCGTGGCGGTCTGGGGATTGTTCGCGCGGCGCGCGCGGTACCCCGACGCGCTCTGGTGCGCGGTCGCCCTGGCGGTCAAGCCGCTGATTCTCGCGCACGAAGCACTGCTCGAGCCTACCGCTGTTGCGTACTGGTTGATCGGCGTCTTCGCGCTCGCGGTGCCTCTGGCTGGGGTCGTCACCCTGCCACGGCGTCTGCGTCCCGTGGTTCTGGTTGCGGTCGGCAGCTTCTGCTCGGTGCTGATCCTCGCCGACATCCTCTACTACCGCTTCTTCGGTGATTTGTTGTCGGCGCCAGTGCTGCTGGCCGCTCAGCAGACCGGTCGCGTCCGGCAATCGATCGCCAGCCTTTCGTCGCCAGGCCTGGCGTGGTTGCTGGTCGATTGCGTCTGTGCCGTGTGGCTCGCGATCCGGATGACGTTGGCGCCACGACCCGCGGCCTCATTGGGCCGACGCCTGTTGGTCGTGGCGGCGACCCTGGCATTGCTTGCCGCAGGCGGCATCGCCCTGTCGGCGCGGCACGTTCTCGCATCGGCATCGCTCGACCAGATGTTTCGCGATCGCTCGGTCGCCGAGCAGCTCGGCCCGTTCGGCTTTCACGTTTACGACGTCTGGAACTACGCGCGATCGCGATGGCTGAAGGCGCCGCTGACCGCGTCCCAGTTCGACGGCGCCGCCGCGTGGCTCGCGGCGCGGGCGCCGCTGCGTGCGGGAACCGGTCCCCGTTTCGGCGCCGCCCGCGGCCGGAACCTCATCGTCGTCCAGGTGGAGTCGCTGCAGGATTTCGCGGTCGACTTCCAGGTTGCCGGCCAGGAGGTGATGCCGCACCTGAGGGCATGGACGCGCGACAGCCTGCGCTTTACCAACGTCACCGATCAGACCAGCCAGGGTCGGACCTCGGACGCGGAGTTCACCACCCTGACGTCGCTGCTGCCGCTCGATCACGGCGCTGCCGCCTTTCGGTTTCCTTCCAACCATTACGTCGGGCTTCCCGCGGTCCTCGTCGAACGCGGCTACGCGACGACCTCTGCGGTCGCGTTCGAGTCCGGATTCTGGAATCGTGCCGTGATGCACCCGTCGTACGGCTTTCAGAAGACGTCTACTTCGAGCCGGACTTTCAGCTGACCGAACAAATCGGCTGGGGGCTGAACGATCGCGACTTCCTGCAACAGATGGTGCCGCGCCTCGAGCAGTCGCGGCGGCCGTTCGCCGCGTGGCTCATCACGCTGTCGCTGCACCACCCGTTCGAGGATTTTCCCGCGCGCCACAAGGTGCTCAAGCTCGGCTCGCTCGAGGGCTCGTCGTTCGGCAATTACCTCCACACCATGCGGTTCTTCGATACCGCGCTCGAGGAGTTCAAGGCGTCGCTGGCTCGGGATGGCCTGCTCGAGGACAGCGTGATCGTCGTATTCGGCGATCACGACGCCGGGTTCGTGCGCGACGCGGTCCTGTCGCGCCAGCTGGGGATCGGCGCCGACGAGATCGCGTGGTCGTTCAACGACCGGGTCCCGTTGTTCGTGCGAGTACCTGGGATGGCGCTGACCGGTGTCGAGCCGCGGCCGGCAGGGCAGACGGACTTCGCGCCGACGCTGCTCGCACTGCTCGGGATCGATCCAGCGCAGCTACCCTACGTCGGACGCAATCTGCTCGGCGCGATGGACGATGTTCCGGTGCCGCGCCCGTACGGAGACTGGCTGGATGCCAGCCATCTGTTTCTATCGCGTGGCCCCGATTCAGTCTGCGTTGATGTGGCGAGCCGCGGTCCCGTCTCGACGCAGGACTGCACGAGTGCCGATCTCGCCGCCAGCCGGGAGCGCGAGTTTTCGCGGCTCGTGGTCGCTGAAGATCTGCAGCAACGCCTCCGCTTGCGGCTGAACGAGCTCGCGCGGTGACGAGTCCGATGCGATGACGAGTACAATGACCGGCGTTCGCATGCGTTGTTCAGCTCTCGCACTCGTCTTGCTTTGTGTGTCTGGCGTCCGCCCCGTTTTCGCGCAGGATCCACCGCCGCGGATTCCGTTGATCGCCGTCGATGTTCAGGGTTCCCTCAGCAATTTTCCGTCAACCGATCAGGACCTGGCGTCCAGCCGCGGCATGACCGTGGCCGAACTGCCGGGACTCGGCGTCGGTGCGCAGGTTGCCTTGAATATCTATCCGTTCAAATGGAAGGCGGTGACGTTCGGGTTTGGCGGAAGTCTGGTGACGACTCACGCAAGCCAGACTCCCAATCCGCCGGTCGAGGGAGTACGGTCGTCGGACGAGCGATTCAGATCCTACGTGCCACAGTTCTCGTTGAACTTCGGCAACGGGCACGGCTGGAGCTACATCAGCGGCGGCATCGGACAATCGACGTGGGCGCTGACACCGGCGGGTCAGGAAGGGTTCCCGCCGGACTCCGAGCCTCTCAAGACGATCAACTACGGCGTCGGCGCGAGATGGTTCATGAAGGACCATCTCGCCTTCAGCTTCGACGTTCGGTTCTATGTCATCGATCCGAGCACGCCGTACGCGGGATTCCCGGCCAGCCCGCGGCTGCGGCAGACGGTGTTCAGCGCCGGAATCTCCTTGAAGTAACCGGTCACTCGCCGCGCAGCGCCACCATGGGATCGACGCGGGTCGCCCGACGCGCCGGAATATAGCTGGCGAGCAGCGCCACGCCGAGCAGGCCGGCCGCGACCGCGCCCAGCGTGATCGGGTCGGTCGCGCTCACATCGAACAGCAGACCTCGAATCAGACGGCCCGAGCCAATCGCCAACGCTGAGCCGAGTGCGATTCCCGCGACTGCCAGCCGTCCGCCTTCGCCGAGGACCATCCGTATCACGTCCGCACGCTGTGCGCCGATCGCCATGCGGACGCCGATCTCGTGTCCGCGCTGAGTGACGGAGTAGGCCACCACGCCGTAGATGCCGATGGTCGCCAGTGCGAGAGCCAGGCCGCCGAGCAGCGCGAACAGCAGCATGTTGAGCCGCCGATCCGAAGTGGAGTCGGCCATGATCTGCTCGAGCGTCGTCACCTCGGAGACGCCGAGATCCGGGTCCACCGCGTGAATGGCCGCCCGCGCCTCACCAACCGCTGCGCGCGGATCACGTTCCGTCCGGATGACCCATGTCATCGTGGAGACGGCAGGGTCGGTCGCGGCGCCGTACCTGAACTGGGCGTGTGGTCGGTACATTTCCGGCCGAGGCAATACGTCCAGTCCACGGTGATGCACATCCTCGACGACACCGACGACCGTGATCCAATTGTTGTTGCCGCCCATCGTCATCCGCCGGCCGACGGCGCTCTCGCCAGGCCAGAATTTCTTCGCCATGGTCTCGTTGACGATGATGACCGGCAGCGTGTCGGCGCGATCGGCGCCGGTGAACATGCGACCGCTTCGGAGTGGGGTGCCGATCGCGTCGAAGTAACCGGGCGTGACGACCTGCCAGTCTGCCGCCAGGCCGTTCTTGCCGTTCACCGGCCGGCCTTCGATGCGAATACCCCAGTCGCCGCGGGTGCTGGCGAGCGGCAGACCGGTGACCGCACCGGCAGCCTTCACGCCGGGCGCCTCACGCAGACGTCGTTCGACGTCGGTGTAGGCGAGCACCATCGCGGTCGAGTTCACATAGGTGGCGTTCGGCAGCGACGTCCTCAGCGTCAGCGCGTGAGCCGGATTGAATCCGGCGTTCACGTCCAGCAGGTGCGCAAAGCTGCGTGCGAGCAGCATGGCCGCCGCCACCAGAACCACGGAAGCGGCGATCTCGCCAACCACGAGCGCGCGCCGGAGCCACCCGCCGGCGACGTGTGAATCGCGACCACCTTCCTTCAGCACCGGCTGCAGATCGGTGCGCGCCGACTGCAGCGCCGGGACGATGCCGAAGAGGATGCCGGTCAGGACGGCAACCACCGCCGTGAACGCCAGCACACGGCCGTCAATCGCGACGTCTTGCAGGCGAGGGATTTTCAGCGGGTCGAGTGCCACCAGGCCGCGCGTCAGGCCGTACGCCAGTGCGATGCCCGCGGCGCCGCCAATTCCGGACAGCACCAGCGCCTCGGTCAGCAGTTGCCGGACGATTCGGCCGCGTCCGGCGCCGAGCACGATCCGGATCGCGAGCTCCTTCTGCCGCGCGTCCGATCGCGCCATCAGCAGGTTGGCCACGTTCGCGCACGCAATCAGCAGGACGGCGCCGACGGCCAGCAACAGCAGCAGCAGCGCGGGACGGATCTCGCCGAAGACCTCGGCCGGCGCCGGCACGAGTGTGACGCCGAACTCGTTGTCGTAGGTGTTGGGAAAGCGCGGACGGAAGCCCTGGGTAATGGTGTCGATTTCGGCCTGCGCCTTCGCCAGCGTCACGCCGGGCTTCAATCGACCGAGTACGTTCAAACCATGATTGCCGCGGCTCTGTGGGTCGCTGGGTCCGAGCGCGATCGGCACCCACAGCTGCGTCAACGTCCGGTTGGCGTAGTCGAGCGGCAGGCGCAGCGCGCCCGGCAGGACGCCGACGATCGTGTAGCTCGCCGCGTCGAGCTGAATCGTGCGCCCGACTGCTTGTGGATCGGAGGCGAATCGGGTTCGCCACAGGCCTTCGCTGAGCATCGCCACGTGCGAGTGACCGGGTTGATCCTCTTCAGCGGTGAAGACCCGTCCTGCAATCGGCGTCGTCCCGAGTGCAGCGAAAATGTCTGGTTGCACCTCTGCGGCCAGAACCCGAATGGCCTCGCCGTCGCCCGTCAGGTTGAACGAGGTCGAACTGAACGCCGCCACGTGTTCGAGCGACTGCGCCTGCTGGTAATCCTCGAGCTCGGCTTGCGACACCCACGTCTTGGACCAGTTGATCCAGTGGCTCCACAACAGCACCACCCGATCGGGTTCGTGATAGGGCAGCGGCCGCAGCAGCACGGCGTTGACGATCCCGAAGATGGCCGTGTTCGCGCCGATGCCGAGGGCCAGCGTCAGCAGCGCCACCAGTGTAAAGCCCGGCTGCTTGGCGAGTGCGCGAACGGCATGGCGCAGATCCTGGCGGAATGTGAACACGAAGCCCTCCGGTTGCGGTTAGACGGGAACCACAACCGTGTGGTTGTCGGCGGTTCTGCTCAGTCGAGTGAAAATGGCGGGTAGTCGTCAACGAGCAGAAGCAGGTAGGCCTCGAGACGAATCGACCACCGCAGCGCCCCGACGCCGAAGTTGTACAGCGCCGCCGGATACGATCCGGCGATGACGATGGCGAACCACGCGACGACCGTGGTCACCATCCAGCCCAGCATCGCGAAGCAGAACACGATGATGTTCGGGATAGCGATCAGGATCCGGAAAAAGACGGAGAGCCGGCGGCGCGGCCCCACGGGATCCACGATCGTGACCGCGGCCGGGTAGGGTAGATCTCCGAAGGGCGGATACTGATCCTCGAGCAGCATCAGGTAGGCGAGGGCGCGCACCCGCCAGCGCAGGAAGAACTGCGTGAACTGCCGGATGCCGGACACATGGTTGCCGGCGATCACGATCGTGAACCAGCTGACGATCGCCAGAATCCCCGCGACCGCGCCAAGGATGCCGGTTTCTCCGCCCAGCGAGTTTCTGGAGCCGCGCGACAGCACGCTGACCCCGACGCCGCCGACCAGGATGAAGTGCGGAATCGCCAGAATGAGGCGGAACGCGGCGGTCAGGCGATTCCGATTCGCGATCTGCGGTTCGACGGTGACCGAAACGGGGTAGGGCATCGGCACATCATAGGGAGAACGGTCTCGAAGTAAAAGCTAAACGTGCGATGATTCCCGGCATGCGGTTGATGCTGGCGGCGGTGTTCTCGGCGATCTTCGGATTCTGGCAGGCGGCCCCCGACGTCGTCGAACGCGGTACGCTCCGGCTGCACTATGTCCAGAAGCCGATCGGGTACGAACGGTACGAGGTCGCCAGACGCGGTGACGCGCTGCAGCTGACGTCCGATTTCGATTTCACCGATCGTGGCGGCCGCGTGCAGCTCGCATCAACGCTCCGCACCTCGTCAGACTTCACACCGATTCACTTCACCGCCAAAGGCAAGAGCTACCGCTTCGTCAACGTGGACTCGGAAGTGACGGTCGACGGCACCGATGCCCTCGTCCGCGCCGACGGCACCGAGGTGCGGGTGACCTTGCCGCCGCAGTTCTACACGGTGGACGGCTACGCCCCTTTCGCCGCCCAGATGCTGATGCTGCGCTACTGGAAGCAGCACGGCCAGCCGCGCCTGCTCCAGACCGTGCCGGGGTTGCCGCAGAACGACGTCACGATCGAAGCCCGCGGACGTGAGTCGATTCGGGTGGGCGCCAACGCGTTGATGCTCGATCGCTTCGTCGTGGACGGCGTCGTCTGGGGCCGCGAAACGATCTGGCTCGACGAAAAGGGCTCGATCGCCGCCGCCATCACCCGTGCCGGCGGCCTGAGCTTCGAGGCGGTACGCGAGGATCTCGAGCCCGCGCTGGTGGCATTCGTCGAGCGCGCGACGCGCGACCGGCTGGTCGATCTTCAGAGCCTGACCGAGCACACACCGCTGCTGCGGAGCGGCACCTACGCGTTGACGGGCGCCACGATCATCGACGGCACCGGCCGGCCGCCGATTCCCGACGGCGTCGTGATCATCCGCGATGGCAGGATCGCCGAAGTGGGATCGCGCGCGGCCGTATCGGTCCCGGCCGAGGTGACGTCGGTGCCGCTGGCCGGCAAGACGCTGGTGCCGGGACTGTGGGACATGCACACCCACTTCACCCAGGTCGAGTGGGCGCCGGTGTATCTCGCCGCCGGCGTGACCACCGTGCGCGACATGGGCAACGAGTTCGAGTTCATCACGGCTCTGCGCAAGTCGATCGACGCCGGTTCGTCGCTCGGTCCGCGCATCCTGATGGCGGGGCTGATCGATGGTCCCGGCCCGAACGCGTTCGGCGTCTACTACGCATCGACTCCGGAAGAAGGCAAACGACTGGTCGCGAAGTATCACGACGCCGGATTCGAACAGATCAAGATCTACAGCCTGGTCACGCCGGCGATGGTCGAGGCGATTTGTACCGAAGCCCACCGGCTTGGCATGACCGTCACGGGTCACGTCCCCAACGGCATGACGATTGTCGAGGCCGCCGCCGCGGGCATGGACCACGTCGCACACCTCGCGATCCGTGGCGAGGCCGGGACCGACGAGGTCAACAAGACGATCGCATTCCTGAAAGACCACCACACCGTCGTCGACCCGACCCAGTCCTGGGGCGAGTTGCTGGGCCACGCGGTCGGTGCGCCGGTCGCGGCGTTCCAGCCGGGAATCGTCCGCATTCCGGCGCCGCTCAACCGCATCTTCTCCAACGCCGGGTCGGCGGGCATCGACGCCGCGACGGCGCGGTCGCGTGTCGAGCGCGGACTCAGGATCGTGAAGGCGCTGCACGACGCCGGTGTGCCGGTCGTCGTCGGCACCGACGAAGGCGTGCCCGGCCACAGCGTCCACCGCGAGATCGAGTTGTATGTCGAAGCCGGCTTCACCCCGATGGAAGCGATTCAGGCGGCGACGATCGTGCCGGCGCGTGCGATGAAGCTCGATCGCGAACTCGGCACGATCGAGGCCGGCAAGCGGGCGGATCTCGTGGTCCTGAACGCGAATCCCCTCGACACCATCAGGAACATCCGCAGCGTCCGCTGGACGATCAGCGGCGGGCGTGTCTACGATTCCGCGGCGCTGTGGAAGAGTGTGCGCTTCCAGCCGTAGGTCAGCGAGCCGTTCCATTCACCACGTGTCGCTCAGCCAACCCTTCCGTTCGCGATGACGCCGCTTCACTACGCCGCGCTCGCCGCGATCACGCTCGGCGCTGCGTTCGTCAACGGTGCGCTCGGCTACGGGTTTTCGTCGCTGACCGTTCCGCTCGCCTTGCTGTTTCTGAGTAACCGCACGCTGACGCCGGCGCTGGTTCTGCTCGAGGTTGCCCTCAACGCCTACGTGCTGTGGGTCAATCGCTCGGCGTTGCCTCGGGTCTGGCGCCGTGTCCTGCCGGTGACGATCGGCCTCGCGCCTGGCGTCGTCGCTGGCACGTTCATCGTCTCTACCGTAAGTCCGGACTGGCTGAAGTTCGGGACCTACGTCGTGCTGTTGCCGTTGATCCTGATCCAGACCATCGGCTATCGGCGCCCGATCCGGGCCGAGCGGGCTGCCGGCCTGTTCTTTGGCGGCGGCGTCGGTGTGCTCTACGCCGTGACGACGATCTCCGGACCGCCATTGGCGGTGGCATTGAACAACCAGGGATTCTCAAAGCAGGAATTCCGCGCCGCGCTCGGGTTTGTCAGGCTCGCCGAATCGACGATGACCGCGGTGGCGTATCTGGCCACAGGCCTGTTCATCCGCGACAGCGTTGCGCTGCTGCCGTGGATCGTGCCCAGCGTCGCGATCGGCGTGCCGCTGGGCACGGTGGCGATTCGTCACATGGACGCGGAGACCTTTCGCCGTCTGTCGATGAGCTTCGATGCCTGGATCGTGTCGTTCGGCGTATCTGTGCTGCTGCGCCAGCTGCATCTGGTCGACGGCAATGCCGCCTTCAGCGTGATGGCGATCGTCGTCGCCATCGACGTGTGGCTGTTGCGGCGCTTCTTTCGTTCGCGCGCGGGTTCCGGCGGTCGTTGATTCCGTGTGGCGCGACGCTTTCACGGTCGCGGGCGCCGCGGGCCTGAAAGGCCCACGCTACGTCGTCCTGGAAAACCGCGCTAACTGTCCGCTCTGAAATGCCGGCCGCGCGTTTCCGGACCGAGCCAGATGAGGATGCTGACCAGCGTGCCGGAGCCGGCGATACAGGCGGCCATCGCCGTCGCCAGCGGCAGCCCGCGATCCTGCAGCATGCCGACCAGCGTCGGAGTGAACGATCCGAGCCCCGCCCCGACGTGGTACGCGAAGCCGGCGCCGACCGCGCGGGCCACGGTGGGGAAGCGCTCTGCCAGGTAGCCGGGCACCACCCCGAAGTTGCCGGCGCCGAAGAATCCCATTGCCAGCGCACCCACGAGCAGCAGGACGCCGTTGTCGGTGAACACGAACAACGGAATGAACAGCACGCCAATCATCGTGGACAGGGTCGCCGATCCCCGGCGTCCCAGCCGGCCCTCGGACAGCCGTCCGAACGCCAGCGCGCCGGTGATGCCGCCGATGTTCAGCGCGGCCAGAAACGGCAGGGTCTGGCGGTGCATCTGGCCGATCAGGGTCGGATACCAGTAGGTGATGGAGTGGTACATGAACAGGAACGCCCCCATCAGCAGCGACGTGTGCACCGTCGTCCAGATCAGATCCGGCGCGAACAGGCGGGTCAGCGACAGCGAGTCGCGCCGGCGATGTTCCTGCAGGTGACGTTGACGGTCGAGCCAGACCGGGCTCTCGTCCACGCTCCTCATCACGAAGAAGACGAGCAGAGACGGCAGGATGCCGATCCAGAGCATCACGCGCCAGCCCATGTCGGTGCCGTGATTCACGAGCGGATAACCGAACTGGAAGACCAGCGACGAGAGCAGGAATCCCATCGAATAGCCGCCCTGCATCAGGCCCGAGGCGGTGCCGCGCAGGTGCGGCGGCCAGTGCTCGAGGGTCAGCGGCATGCCGGCCGCCCAGACGCCGCCCATACCGATGCCGAACAGCGCGCGCACCGCGAACAGCATCCCGTACGACGTCGAGAAGCCGCCGAGAAACGAAAACACGGAGTACCACAGGATCGAGAACATCAGCGGGCCCTTGCGGCCCCAGCGATCCGCCGCCGTGCCGGCGCCGATGCCTCCGGCGACCCTGAAGATCAGCGTCACGGTCCCGAGCGCGCCGGCGAGCGCTTTGTCCACCGTGAAGCTGCGCTGGATGTCGATCAGCAGGAAGGTGAGGATCGTGAAGTCGAACCCGTCGAGCACCCAGCCCAGGTAGCAGCCGGCGAAGACTTTCCACTGCGTGGTCGTGACTTCGCGGTACCAGCCGCGGCGTGGCGCCGCGTTGGGCGCATCGAGGGATGCCGAAGTCACTGAACGCGATGATACCTTCAGACGCTCAGGAACACTCGTCTCCGGTGCAATTCATTCAGCACGACGGCCCACAGCACGACGTACACGACGGCGTAGGCGAGCGATGCGGTTTCGGCGCTGACGGCCGGCCGCAGCCACGCGACAAACGTGGCGCGGTAGATGATGCCCTTGAACGACGCGCCTTCTCCGTTGGTCCAGCGGGTGAGCAGGCTGTCGAGGCCGACTGACAGAAAATACGCGGCGAGCGGATTCCGTCCAAACGCGGTGAACGGCTTCGACCATCCCCGCCACTGTCGCACGTCCACCACCCAGTGCAGCAGCGCGAGCAGCTGTGCGGCGAAGCCCGTGGAAAAGAGCGCGAACGAGCTGGTCCAGAGGTTCTTGTTCAGCGGGAAGACGCGGCCCCACGCCAGACCAGCCAGCATCGCGGCCAGTCCTCCGAGGCAGAGCCACAACGATCGCCGTGGACCGGACTTGCTCAGCCAGTCACCGGCAAAGACGCCGCCAAGCGCGGTCACGATCGCCGGGATGGTGCTCAGTGCGCCCTCCGGATCCCAGACCGGATTGAGCATGTGATGACCGAATACGGCGCGATCGAGATACGACGCGAGGTTGCCAGCCGGGGTCAGAACGCCCGCACCGATCCCGGGAACGGGGAGCCACACCATCGCCGCCCAATAGCCGCCAAGCGCCGCGATCGCAAACGCCACCTGGCCGCGAAACGATACCCGCTCGGTGAGCCACGCGACCGCCACGTAGACGACGGCGATGCGCTGCAGCACGCCAGGAATCCTGAACGTCGCCCACCGCAACGGTGGCGGCAGCTCAATGGCGTTCAGCAAGAGTCCGAGCGCGAACAGGATCGCGGCGCGGCGAATCACGTGGACGACGGTGCGCGCTTCCGCGACGCGGCGGCGGGCGAGCGCGAACGGCACTGCCGCGCCCATCGCGAACAACAGGAAGGGGAAGACGAGATCGGTCGGCGTCCAGCCGTTCCAGGCCGCGTGGTCGAGCGGCGCATAGACGGCGTTCCACGTCCCCGGCGTGCTGACCAGGATCATCGCGGCGATGGTCATGCCGCGGAACACGTCCAGCGATTCGAGCCGCCAGCGAGGCGCCGGCGCGGCGATGCTACTGATCACAGCAGGGACTGCGGCGGCTGGGCAGGACCACGCGCGTCGAGGCCGGCCGCGAAAAGACTTCGTTCGAGCGCGCGAAGCCGTCGAGGAACCAGTCCATGACGTGCATCTGCGTTTCAAAACGGCGCAGCGCCAGGCGCTTGGCGCGGGCCTCGGCCGGCGTCAGCGCAAACCGCATCCAGCCGGAAGTGCCGCCGCGCAGCCCGGGCGGCGGCGTCAGGCGGGGTCCTTCGTCCTCGAACGGCCAGCCGTAGAAATGGACGATGTAGTTGATGACGTCGGTTGAAAACTCGGGATGGACGCGGCGCACGTCGGTCAGCGCGTCGGCGAGGAAGAACCACGCGGCGCAGTGATCGGGGTGCTGATCCTCCTTGCGCGGAACGACGATCAGCGTCGGCTTGAAATCGCCAATGATCTGCGCGATCTCCTGGGTGAGATCTTCGCCGCGGTACTCGGTCGACGGTACCAGCACTTCTGACGCCGGAGGTCGATCGAGCCGCGTGTACGGCGAGCGATACGCGCGGCGCCGATCCGACCAGTAGGTCCGCATCAACTGGCAGAGGCCGCCGTCGGGAAAGCTGAGGAACGTGTAGGTGTAGGCCGACGCGCCGAGACCGAGCGTGGTCAGTGCCGCGCGTGCTTCGCGCCGCCGTCGGCGCCCGTAGCCGCGGTAGTCGTTCGGCGTCGGCGACTCGATGTGGTCTTCCTCCTGAACTCCCTCCGGATACCCGTCGCCATCGGTCAGGTACACGACGCGGATCGCGCCGCCGCCTTCATAGACGCGCTGCATCAAGCCGCCTGCGCCGAGCACCTCATCGTCGGGGTGCGGCGCGATGACCAGCAGACGCGTGCCGGGCGCGACGGTCAGCGTCGGAGGCGGCGCGGCCGGACGCTTCGGTGGAGGACGTTTGGTCTTCTGCAGCGGCGTGGCGCTCAGCGCGGGCGCGAGCAGGAGAAGGGCGACGGTGATTGCCGGAACCAGGCGCTGAACCAGACGTTGTCGGTCACGTTGGGCCGACCAATTAGGTCGGAGATATGCCGAGCAACTGAAGGTCAGACTCAATCTCATTTGGTAGTTGATCACACCCGAGGCGTGACCACTCGGCCCTTCATTCTATCGGAGCCTGGGCTACCGGCTCGTAGTGCGCCTGGCGGAATCGTGAGTCGCTCAGCCCGATCCTTCCTTGTCTGACCGGTTTGTCGCTGGCGGTCCGTCGCTGGCAGCATCACGAAAAGTGGTGAAGCGCACGAGTCTCGCGGCGTAGACACGACCCTCAACGTTCTCCACCGGTTTTTCGTCTAAGCCAGCGTCCGGAGGACTCGATGGATTTCGTGCTGCAGGATCTGCGTTCGGCACTCCGGACGCTCGGCCGCCAGCCGGCGTTCGCACTGCTCGCGATCGGTACGCTGTCGCTCGGCATCGGCGCCAACGCCGCGATTTTCAGCGCCGTCAACGCGGTCCTGCTGCGCCCCCTCGACTACCAGCGCCCGGATCGCATCGTCGCGCTCACCACGCAGTGGCAGAAGACCGGGCGTCGCGGCACGGTGTCCGGCCCGGATTTTCAGGACTGGCACGATGGCACCTCGTCGTTCGCGGCGATGGCGTCGTACGCCGACGACGAGACGAGCGTCAACGTAGGCGGCACGGCCGACTACGGCACCGTCACGATGGTGGGACCAGAGTTCTTCGAGGTGTTCGGCGTCGAGCCTGTCCTCGGGCGCACTTTAGGACGCGGCCGATCGATCGATGACGCCACGTCTGTCGTGATCGGTCACGACCTGTGGCAGCGCCGATTCGACGGTGCGGCTGACGTGATCGGCCGAACCGTCTCGTTCCACCAGCGCTCGGTCACCATCGTCGGCGTCATGCCGTCGGGGTTCCGATTCCCGGGACAGACCGATGTCTGGAGCCTGCCGACCGAATCACCGGCCTCGACGTCCCGCTCCGCTCACAACTATCTCGTGGTCGCGCGGCTGAAAGACGGCGTCAGCCTTGCGCAGTCGCAGGCCGAATTGTCGACTGTGGCCTCGCGCCTCGCGGCCGCCTATCCAGCAAGCAACGTCGGAAAGGGCGCCGCGGTGCTGCCGCTGCGCGAGCAACTCGTTGGTGATTCGAGGCCCACGCTGATGCTGCTGTTCGGCGCCGTTGGTCTGGTGTTGTTGATTGCGTGCGCGAATGTCGCGAACCTGCTGATGGCACGCGCGACCGGACGCGCCAGCGAACTCGCCGTGCGGGCAGCGCTCGGTGCCGGGCGCGGGCGGATCGTGGCGCAGTTGATGACCGAGAGCCTACTGCTCGCCGCGGTGTCGGCGGGCGCGGGTCTGGTGCTGGCGCGCTGGGGTGTCGCCGCGTTCGTCGCGCTGGCGCCGGAAGGGCTGCCGCGCGCAGCGGAGATTGGTATCGACGGTCGCGTGCTCGCTTTTACGCTCGTCGCCTCGGTCGCTGCGAGCCTGCTGTTCGGCGTACTGCCGGCCGTACAGGCATCGCGCATCGATCTCAACCTGTCGTTGCGTCAGGGCGGGCGAGGGGCGTCGGGCGGGGGTTCACGTTTCCGCAGCGCTCTGGTAGTCGCAGAAATCGCGTTGGCGGTAGCGCTCGTGGTCGGCGCGGCGCTGCTGGTCCGCAGCTTCGTCGCGCTCAGCCACGTCGAACTCGGCTTCACTACGGAACGCGTGCTGGTCGTGCACACGACCGTGCCCTCGCGCGACGTGGACGGCGCCCGTCGTGCCACGGCCACCTACGGATCGCTCCTCCCGCGCCTTGGCGCGATTCCTGGCGTGACGTCGGTGGCTGGCGTTCGAGGGCTTCCCGGTGGCGGGTTTCATTCGAACGGCGGCTACTGGCTCGAAGGTGGACCGGGTCCGGATGTGGTCGGCGTCACCGCTCCACAAGCAGTATTCACGGTGGTGACACCGGACTATTTCCGCACCATGGCGATTCCGGTCGCCGGTGGCCGCGACTTCTCAACACGGGACGAGTTCGACGCGCCGCTGGTCGCGATCGTCAACCAGTCGCTCGCTCGTCAGGCTTTTCCCGGAGTTGACCCGATCGGCCGCCGTATCATGTGCGGCCTCGACACGCCGCGATTCATGACGATCGTCGGCGTGGTCGGCAACGTCCGCGAATACGATCCATCGGTAGCGCCGCGTCCGGAACTTTACATGCCGTATCAGCAGCATCCGTCGTTCGGATCGGCGTTGACCCTGGTCGCCCGCGCCAGCGTCGAACCGATGACGCTGGCGAACGCGTTCCGCGACACGATCCGCGCGGCCGATCCCGAGGTGCCCGTGCGCGCCACCACCATGAGCGAGACCCTGTCTTCGTCGGTCGCGACACCGCGGTTCAGGACACTGCTGGTCGGTGCGTTCGCCGCGCTGGCGCTGCTGCTCGCGATGGCGGGCGTTTACGGCGTGATGGCCTACGCGGTCAGCCGCCGCACGGCGGAGATCGGTGTGCGGATGGCGATGGGTGCGGCGTCCACCGACATCCTCGGCCTGGTGATGGGGCAGGGGCTGCGGCTGGCGTTCGCCGGCATCGCGATCGGTTGCGCGCTCGCCTACGGTCTGGCTCAGATTCTGCGCGGGATGCTGTTCGCAGTCGCCCCAGCCGATCCGGTCGTGTTTGTCGCCGTTCCGCTGGCGCTCGCAGCGACCGCCGCCGCAGCCACAGCGATTCCCGCGCTGCGCGCGTCGCGAGTAGATCCGATGCAGGCGTTGCGCGCCGACTGAGAATTTTCAGAACGACGTAGCGCGGGCCTTTCAGGCCCGCCTCTCACGCGACCCTGAACGGGTCGCGCTACACCCAATCCAAGATCCAACACGTCGGCGGAATCAGGCCGGTCCCGCCTCCCAGCCCTTGGAGCGATGCAGCGCGGCGGTCCACCGCTCGCGAAGCGACGAGGCGTTGCTACGCGGCATCGCCGGATCGAAGCGCCGATCTATTTGCCACTGACCGGTGATCGCCTCGGCCGAGGGCCAATAACCGACTGCCAGGCCTGCGAGATACGCGGCACCGAGCGCCGTGGTTTCAGTGACCGCCGGACGCACCACCGGGACGCCGAGCAGATCCGCCTGGAACTGCATCAGCGTGTCGTTGCCAGAGGCGCCTCCGTCCACGCGCAGTTCCTTGAGCGCGATGCCGGAATCGGCGGCCATGGCATCGAGTAGATCCGCAACCTGATACGCGATGCTTTCGAGCGCGGCTCGCGCGATGTGGCCGGCGGTCACGCCGCGCGTGATGCCGACGATCGTTCCGCGCGCGTACGGATCCCAGTGCGGCGCACCCAGACCGGCAAATGCCGGCACGAGGTAGACGCCGCCGTTGTCGGCGACGCTGTTCGCCAATGCTTCGATGTCGGCGGCATGGCGAATCAGGCCAAGGCCGTCTCGAATCCATTGCACGACGGCGCCGCCGATGAACACACTGCCTTCGAGCGCGTACTCGGTGCGTCCGCCGACCTGCCACGCGACCGTCGTCACCAGTTGCTGGTGCGACCGCGTCGGCGTTGTGCCGATGTTCTGCAGCAGGAAGCAGCCGGTGCCGTAGGTGTTCTTGGACATGCCCGGCTGTCTGCACATCTGTCCGAACAGCGCCGCCTGCTGATCACCGGCGATTCCCGCGATCGCGACACCGTCCACGCCGAGCGACGTGCTCGTGTGTCCGTAGACCTCGCTCGACGAGCGCACCACCGGCAGCATGCTCGCTGGAATCCCGAACAGCCGGAGCAGCTCGTCGTCCCACTGCAGGGTGTGAATATTGAACAGCATCGTGCGCGAGGCGTTGCTGACGTCTGTGACGTGCTGCTGATGATTCGTCAGCTTCCAGACCAGCCACGAGTCGACGGTGCCGAACGCGAGCTTTCCGGCGTCGGCGCGAGCGCGCGCCCCCGGGACATTGTCGAGAATCCAGCGGATCTTGCTGGCCGAGAAATACGCGTCGATCAGCAGCCCGGTCCTGGCCTGCACCATTTCCCCGGCCCCGTCGGCCTTCAACCGTTCGCAGTAGTCAGCGGTCCGGCGGTCCTGCCAGACGATGGCGTTGTGGACCGGCGCGCCGGTGTCGCGGTCCCAGACGATCGTGGTTTCGCGCTGGTTGGTGATGCCGATCGCGGCGAGGTCTGCGGGGCGGGCGTGCACGCGGCCGAGGGCTTCGACCGCTACGCCGATCTGAGACGCCCAGATCTCCTGAGGATCGTGCTCGACCAGGCCGGGTGACGGAAAGATCTGAGTGAATTCCTTTTGCGCGACCGCCTTGATCGCACCGCTCTGGTCGAACACGATCGCGCGAGAGCTGGTCGTGCCCTGATCGAGCGCCAGAATGTAGGTCATCGTCTTCCTGTAGTGTCTGGCTTCAGCCAGACCGTCACCATGTGATGTCCGGCCGCAGCCGGACAGTCAGTCTACAATACCGCCCATGTCACGAGACCTGACGCGCGAGTTGCTGGCCGAATTCCTCGGTACCTTTGTCTTGATCGTCTTCGGCGTCGGCGTGGTCGCGCAGGTGGTATTGAGCAAGCAGACCGCCGGCACGACGCTCTCGATCAACATCGCGTGGGGATTGGCGGTCACGATGGGCTGCTACATCGCAGCCGGCGTCTCGGGCGCGCATCTGAATCCGGCCGTGACGGTGGCTCTCGCGGTCCATCGTCGATTTCCGTGGCGCAAGGTGCTGCCGTATTCGCTGGCGCAGTTCGCCGGCGCCTTTGCTGCGTCGATGGTGGTGTTCATCACCTATCACGAGGCTCTCGGCGCATTCGACGGCGGCGTGCGCCAGGTGCTCGGGGCGCAGGGCACTGCCGGTATCTGGGCCACGTATCCGCAGCCGTTCCTGAGTACGTTTCCCGGTGGATTCATCGATCAGGTCGTCGGCACGGCGTTGCTGGTTGGCGGGATCTTCGGGATCACGGACAGCCGCAATTCCCCGGCACCCGCCGGCGTGGCGCCCGTGATAGTCGGTTTGCTGGTCCTGTTGATTGGCGCGAGCTTCGGCTTCAATGCCGGCTACGCGATTAACCCGGCGCGCGACTTCGGTCCGCGGTTGTTCACCTTCGTGGCCGGATGGGGCGGCGAAGTGTTCAGCGCCGGCCACAACTGGTGGTGGGTTCCAATCGTCGCGCCGTGCTTCGGTGCGGTGCTCGGCGGTTGGACCTACGACTTGTTCGTCGGCAGCCGGTTCCGCCAGACGTAGCACGGGGCTTTCACCCCGCGATCGCGGCCCTGAAAGGGCCGCGCCACACTCTCCGCATGTTCTGCGTTGATCGTTGTCAGGTCGTCAGACGATGACGCCATCGCGAAGGCGCACGACGCGCGTCGCGAAATCGCGCGCAAAATCCTCGTCGTGGGTCGAGACGAGCAGCGTTCGCCCCTGATCCAGCAGACTTCGCAGCAGCTCGCCGAGCTCGGCGCGTCTCTCCGGGTCGAGCGAGGCGGTCGGTTCGTCCATCAGCAGGACCGGCGGATCGACGGCCAGCGCCCGCGCGATCGCGACCCGCTGGGCCTCGCCGCCCGACAGCTCGCGCGGCAGCGCTCCCGCCCGATGATCGACGCCGAACGCTGACAGCAGCTCGCGGCCTCGCCGCTCGGCATCGGCAGGGGCCATGGCATGCGCATGAACAGGTGCCAGGCACACGTTCTTCAGCGCGGACAGATGCTCGAACAGGCAGTGAAACTGGAACACCATCCCAACCTTGCGCCGGAGATCGCGTAATGTCGCCGGCGGAACTGGCGCACCGCCGAGCAGGGTCACCCCGTCCACGACGATTCGGCCGGCGTCGAACTGTTCGAGTCCCGCGACAGCTCGCAGAATCGTGGTCTTTCCCGACCCGGACGGTCCCATGACCGCGACCAGCTCACCGCGCGCTGCCTCGAGGCTGACGCCGGTCAGGATCGGCCGCGCGCCGCGCCGCAGGTGAACGGCGTCCACGCGAACCACCAGTGGAGCAGTCGAGTTGGTAGAGCTCATGGAGTCGCCGTCCGCCATTGCTGTTCGAGACGTCGAGCGAGCGCTGCCAACGGGAGCGACATCGCCAAGTACAGGCCCGCGCACAGCAACCCCGGCACCACCCAGCTGCCCAGGTTGGTCGCGAAGATTTGCGTCTGCTTGGTGAGCTCGAGCACGGTCAGCACCGACACCAGTGAAGAGTCCTTCAGCAGTGCGATGAAATCGTTGGTCATCGGAGCCAGCGCCAGCCGGAACGCCTGCGGAGCGCGAACCAGCCGCAACACCTGACCCTCGCTCAGGCCCAGCGTCCGGGCGGCTTCGAGCTGGCCGGCCGAGATCGCCTCGAGCGCGGAGCGATAGATTTCGCTCTCGTAAGCCGCGTAGTTGAGGGCGAGCCCGAGCAGCGCGGCGACAAACGCCGGCAGGCGAACCGCCGCCGCGAGCCCGTAATAGAGGACGAACAATTGCAACAGAATCGGTGTGCCGCGGATCAGTTCGACGTATGAGGTGAGCCCGATTCTGGTCAGCCGGCCACCGTAGACACGGCCCGTCGCGATGACGACACCAAGGCCGACCGCCAGCGCCATCGAGAGGCACGAGAGGACGATGGTGACGGCAGAGGCGCGGAGCAGCGACGGAAAATACTGCCTTGCGGCGTCCCATCCCGACGGCGGCGCTGCCGCCGTCGTCGCGGCCGGGTCAAGGCCGGTGACCGCGGGGACTGGTGTCCCAGCCAGCAGTCTGGCGTAAAGCGCCGGCTGATCCTCGTTCCAGACGGACCACTTCCGGAAGATCTGTTCGAGCGTGCCGTCCCGCATCGCGGTCTTGAGAATGTCGTTCATGCGGTCGCGGAGCGGCGCGTTTTGCGGCGCCAGGACGCCGACGTAGTGGCCGATCGCCACCGATTGCGGCAGGATGGTGAACCCGCGAATCGCGCGATGCCGTCGCTCGGCGAGCACGTTGTCGAGCAGCACCGCATCGACGCGGCCGATCGCCAGATCGCTGAACGGATGGACGTCGTCTTCGTATGACGCGACCTTGACGCCGTAGTCGCGCGACGCCCGCAGCAGGATGTCGTAGGCAATGGTGCCGGCGAGTGTCGCGACCGTCTTGCCGCGCAGATCGCCGAGCGCATGGATGGTCGCCGCGTCGGCATCGCGCACGCTCAGGACTTCCCGAAACTCGTAGTAAGGCACCGTGACGGCCAGCGTCGCGCGACGCGCCGGCGTGTCTTCGATGCCGCTCATGCCGACGTCCGCGTCACCGCGCACGATGCTCTGGTCAATCGAATAGAAGTTCACGTTGGTGAAGGACGCCGTCCGCCCGAGGCCCCGGGCAAGGACGTTTGCCACGTCTACGTCGAACCCGACGACCTCGTCAGGGTGCGATGGATCGGCCTCGACAAACGGCGCGCCGCCTTCCGGATCGCCGGCCCAGCGCAGCAGCGTCGGCGGCGCCGCTGCCGCCGCGACGTCGTTTACGGCTTCCGCCGAACTGGCGGCGACGACGTAGTGTCCCGCTTTAGCCGGACCGACGGCTACGATGTAGTGTCCGGCTTTAGCCGGACCACTCGCGATAACCGGACCAACGACGACGAGCAGCGCGATCAGGCTCAGGGTTCGGCGGACGGTCGGCACTGGAGTAGATTCTACCGGGAGGCTCGTGATGGCGACTGTAGGGTTTCTTGGGACTGGGTTGCTCGGTGGCGCGATGGTCGAGGGCATGTTGCGCCGCGGTGACCAGGTGACGGTGTGGAACCGCACCGAGGCAAAGGCGCGCGCTCTTGAACAGTTCGGCGCGAGCGTGGCCGTCACGCCCGAGGACGCGGTCGCTGCCGCCGATCACGTGCATTTCTGTCTGCCGGACGATAGCGTCGTCGATCAGATTCTGGCGCAGGTGACGCCGAAGCTGAAGCCGGGTGCGGTCATCGTCGATCACTCGACGACCTCTCCAGCGGGAACGAAAGCACGTCTGCCCCGCATGCAGGCCGCCGGCGTCAGGTTCCTGCACGCCCCGGTGTTCATGTCGCCGCCGATGGCGCGCGACGGCGTCGGTATCATGCTCGCCTCCGGTCCCCAGGATGTCTTCGATGAGGTGCTCGACGAGGTCGAGAAGATGACCGGCGAGGTCTGGTATCTCGGCGAGCAGCCAGAACTGGCTGCCGCTTACAAGATTTTCGGCAACTCGATGCTCTTCGTCATCGCCGCGGGCGTCGCCGACGTCTTTGCCATGGCCAAAGGCCTCGGCATCGCGCCCACCGATGCGCTCAAGGTGTTCGAGAAGTTCCAGCCGGGCGGCCTGATCAAATCTCGCGGTGAAAAAATGGCGCGCGGCGACTTCCAGGCGACGTTCGAGTTGACGATGGCGCGAAAGGACATGCGCCTGATGCTGGAGGCCGCCACCGGTCAGCCGCTGACCGTGCTGCCGGGCATCGCCAAGGCGATGGACGACGCGATTGCCAAGGGTCACGGTCAGGACGATCTGGGCGCGATCGCCGCGGAGGTTGTGAAGTGATCAAAGCGCAGGAAGGACGGATAGGGCAGGTGGGTCGGTTGGGTCGCCCAGGTCGGGTTGAGCGGACAGGCCTGGTGGGTCTGATGACTCTCGCGTGGCTCCCGCTCATCGCCGTCGCCGGTTCCTGGTGCACGGTCCGTCTGACGGCGCAGCAGAATCCGAACCCGACCGCGGCATTCATCAAGGTTCAGGCGCCTGTTGTCGCGCTCACACACGTTCGCGTGATCGATGGAACCGGCGCTCCGGCCAGGGACGATCAGACGCTCGTCATCCGCGACGGCAACATCGTCGCCCTTGGTGACGCGGCTCGTGTGCCGCCGCCGGCCGGCGCGACGGTCATCGATCTCGCGGGTAAGAGCGTGATTCCCGGTCTCGTCATGATGCACGAGCACCTCTACTACACGACCGGTCCTGGCGTGTACGGTCAGCTTGGCGTCAGCTTCTCGCGTCTGTACCTCGCCGGCGGCGTCACCACGATGCGCACGGCCGGGAACGTCAACGGGATCATGGACATCAACATCGCGCGTCGGATCGCAGCCGGGGAACTGCCCGGGGCCGCTGATCGACGCGACGGCGCCCTACGTCAACGGTCCGAATACGTTCCTGCAGATGCACACCGTCGAGAGCGCGGCGCAGGCGCGCACGCACGTGGCGTATTGGGCGGATCAGGGATCGACGTCACTCAAGGCCTACATGCAGATTTCGCGCGCGTCGCTGAAGGGCGCGATCGACGAAGGGCATCGTCGCGGGATGAAGATCACCGGGCACTTGTGTTCCGTCACCTACGGCGAGGCTGCGGATCTCGGGATCGACAACCTCGAACACGGGTTCTTTGCCGCCACCGATTTCGTTCCCGACAAACAGCCGGACGTGTGTCCGGGCCAGGCACGCGGCCAGCAGACCATCGCCGCGCTCGACGAAAACGGCGAGCCGTTCAAGGCGCTGGTGAAGAAGCTGGTGGACAAGCATGTGACGTTGACCTCGACGCTCACCGTGTTCGAGACGTTCACGCGCGGCCGTCCGCTGCCGCCGGGTCTCGAGGTGCTGACGCCGTCGTTGAAAGAGAGCTTTCAACGTGCCTACGATCGCGCCGCCCAGAATCAACAGTCCGTCTACACCGAGTTGTTTCCGAAGGCGATGCGGATGGAGCGCGCATTCGTGAAGGCGGGCGGCATGCTGACCGCGGGCACCGATCCCACCGGCTCCGGCGGCGTCGTGCCCGGCTATGCCGATCAACGCCAGATCGAACTGCTCGTCGAGGAGGGCTTTACGCCGCTCGAAGCGATCTCGATCGGCACATTGAACGGCGCGAAGTATCTTGGCCGCGACGCCAGGATTGGCACGATCGCGATCGGCAAGCAGGCGGACCTGGTCATCGTCGCGGGAAATCCTGCCGCAACCATCAGTGACATCCGCCACGTCGAAACCGTGTTCAGGAACGGCGTCGGCTACGATCCGCAAAAGCTGATCGACTCAGTGAGGGGACAGGTTGGCATATGGTGACAGCAAACGGTGCGGGTGCGAGGTGCGAGGTGCCGACCCTCGACGTACTGACTCTCGACTACTGACTCTCGACTACTGACTATTGAGTCGCGCCTGCTGCGCCGCCGCAAGCTGTTCGAGCAGCGGCTCGGTCTGCGCGAGGGACAGGCACGCGTCGGTGATGCTCTGGCCGTAGACTGACGGCTGCCCGGCGACGTAGTCCTGCCGCCCCTCGACGAGATGGCTCTCCAGCATGACGCCGAAGATCTGCTGCGATCCGCCGGCCACCTGGGCGCAGACGTCGGCGACCACATCGGCCTGCTTCAGATGATCCTTGTGGCTGTTGCCGTGCGAGCAATCCACCATCACGCGCTCGCGTAGCCCTTTCGCGGCGAGGCGTCCGGAGACCTTCGCGACATGTTCGGCGCTGTAGTTCGGCCCCGTGCGCGTCCCGCCGCGCAGAATCACGTGACACGCGTCGTTGCCGACCGTCTGGAAGATTGCCGATACACCCTGCTTGGTGACGGACGGAAACCAGTGCGCGGATCGGGCGGTCAGGACCGCGTCCACCGCGATCTGGGTGCTGCCGTCGGTGCTGTTCTTGAAACCGACCGGCATCGACAGTCCGGACGCCAGTTCCCGATGGACCTGACTTTCCGCGGTTCGAGCGCCGATCGCGACCCACGAGGTGAGGTCGGCGATGTGCTGTGGAATCTGGGTGTCGAGGAACTCCGAGGCGGTCGGCAGGCCGAGGTCGTTGATGTCCCGCAGCAGCTGGCGCGCCAGACGCAATCCCTTGTTGATGTGGAAGCTTTCGTCGAGGTCGGGATCGTTGATCAGGCCCTTCCAGCCGACAACGGTGCGCGGCTTCTCGAAGTAGGAACGCATGACAATCAGGACGCGATCCCCGAGCCGGTCGGCGATGTCCTTCAGCCGTCCGGCGTACTCGAATGCCGCCTTGGTATCGTGAATCGAGCATGGGCCGACGACCGCGACCAGCCGCGGATCGTTGCCGAGCAGGATGTTCGAGACCGCGGCGCGGGCGTCAGCCACCACGTTGGATGCGCGCTCGGAGATCGGGATCTCCTCGAGCAGAATCGCCGGGGGAATGAGCGGGCGAACGTCCCGGATTCGAAGGTCGTCAGTCGGTTGAAACATGTTGTGCGTCTGCCGGAAGGGAGAATAATACCCCGATGGGGTTTCTGATTCGGTTGCTGGTCAATGCGGCGGCGCTCTGGGTGGCAACCCGCCTTGTTCCAGGCGTCACCTACGGCGGCGGGACGCTTCCGTTTCTCGGCGTCGCGCTGGTGTTCGGCGTCGTCAACGCGACGATCCGGCCGGTGGCCAAGGTCCTGACCTTGCCGCTCATCATCGTCACCCTCGGCATATTTGCGCTGGTCGTGAACGGGCTGATGCTGTGGCTCACCAGCTCGCTGTCAGAATCGCTGGGCCTCGGCTTCGCGGTGACTGGATTCTGGCCGGCGTTCTGGGGTGGCCTCGTCGTCAGCCTGGTGAGCACGATCCTGTCGATGCTGATCAGCGATGCCTCGTGATTGAATTCTCTGCGCGCTCTGCGAGCTCCGCGTTCAAAAACGTCGCAATCGCCGTTACCGATCGAGTGAAGACGCGGCACTAAGTGATCGAGTAGCCGCGCTCCTGCACGCGATTCACCGCGACGATTCCGGCGGCCACCAGCCGGCTGTTCCCGATCAGGTTCGTCGTCAGCTCCTTGTACGCCGCGTCTGCGGTGATGCCGGCGTCCTTCGCAATCAGCGAGGCGATGCCGTGCGTCGAGAGATCGCAAATCGCGAACTGCGTGCCGGACTTGATCAGCCCGGCGAGGCCGCGCGGTCGCGCCGTCGCCTCACTGGTCGAGGCCGGCGTGAAGAAATTCACCGTCGGCGCTTCCTTGGTTTTCGGATCCGTGAAGTCAGCGCGCCTGGCGAGGGTGGCGCCGTACTTCGCCCAGATCGCGTCGTTGAACGCGAACGGCGCGGAGCGGTGACGCAGGATGATCACGACCGCGAGGTCGTTGTTATCGACGCCGTAGACGTTCTTGTTGGCCGAGTAGAAGTTGCCGGCGAACTGGATCGCGTCCTCGAGTTCGGCGGGCGTGGTCGTGTCCCATGCGAGACGATGCTTGCCGGGCAGTTGATCCAGCCAGTCGTCCTGGGCGTGACGGGTTGGCTGCCAATGCGGGTCAGCCGCCGCCGTTGGAGCCGGCGACGCCGAGGCCGGCGGCTGGGCGCCGCCTGTGTCACCGCGATACCCGCGCTCCACGCGGCGCCAAACGCCGCGAGGCTGCCGCCAACGCGCGAGAGAAACGACCGCCGCGCTACCGACTCGGAGAGCTGTGAACTGGTCATCGGCGAATGGTACGCGTCGCCCGCGCGGTGGTCAATTCGGCGAGCTTATTGTGGGGTCGTGTCGCTGGTTGGCACTGACGCCTGAGGCGGTATTCAGTCCCGGATAGAAACCAGATCGATTGGTGCGGAAGAGAGGATTCGAACCTCCACTGGATTGCTCCAACTAGCTCCTGAGGCTAGCGCGTCTGCCATTCCGCCACTTCCGCAGTGGTGAAAAACTCCACGGGCCGAAACCTCAGTATACCCTATGGCGCGGGCGTTGACGCCTTCCAGCGGACGACGATAGACGCGGTGGCGGTGCTGTCGTCTTTCAGAAACCCGGGCTGCGGATCGTTCGAGCGGCGCCAGAGGTAGCCGAACTTCAGTGCCAGGCGGTCGTTGATCGCCGCTTGCGCCGTGATCGCTGCCTCCATCCGATAGGCCGTGGAATCGGTGAAGTCGGGATAGTAGGTGAACCGCTGGGTCGTATCCGCCGTAGCGCCGAGCACGATCTTGCTGACGAGCCCCGAGCACGCCGATCGCATCGTTGGTGGTGTCGCCGGTGACCGGAACTTCGTGATTGACGCCGATGCTGGTGAGGCCGTCGAGCGTCCATCGCGGATCCCGCACGAGCGCCCAGTTCAGGCCGCCATCCGTGATCGACCGGAATGAAATACCGGACAGGCGGTCACCTTCGAGTCGCTCTCCCGCCGTCAGGCTGAGCAGGGTCGAGAGTTTTCGATCCGCTCGAAACGTCCCCAGATAGCGTTCGGCGGTGTCCACGCCGTTGTCGGTTGTGTGGATGGCGACGCCCGTCGCTTCAATCTGCCAGATCGGCCAGCGCCGGTGCGCCGCAGCTTCGGCGCCGAGCGTCGACGTGTCGGAATTGCCGCTGGTGCCCACAAACGATGCACCAATCGATGCATCCCACAACGGCGGCGGCTCTTTCGGATCCTGGGCGGCGACGGGGGTGGCAATCGCGCAGACGATGAGAATGGCGGCGAGCAGATGAATGCGTGGCATTGGGTCTGCGTTAAGCAACTGCCGTACCGTATAATTCGATGCTCCGAGTGGATCAGCATTATTTCGCATCACGTTTCACGAATGATAGTGCCCATCCCCGCCTATGGCGAGCCATCTGTGATTACTTACAGAATTTGATCTCGCTCACTACGATCGCAACGCGGGTCGTCGCAGCGAAGGGCTAGTCGTGTATCGCCAGCAGACCGTCAGCGTGGTCTTGCCGACCTACAACGAGAAGGACTCGATTCGTCAGGTCATTCGAGACTTCGAGCGCCTCGGCGTCGTCGACGAAATCCTCGTCATCAATAACAACGCGGCCGCCGGGACCTCCGAGCAAGTGAGCGGCACCAGCGCGCGCGAGATCCTGGAGCCAGTGCAGGGCTATGGCCGCGCCATCCGGCGTGGATTTCAGGAAGCGACCGGTGATCTGATCGCGGTCTGTGAGCCTGACGGCACCTTCGCCGCCGACGATCTCTTCAAGCTGCTTACGTACGCCGCCGATGTGGACATCGTCTACGGATCACGAACCGTCGCGGCGTTCATCTGGGACAAGGCGAACATGGGCCGCTTTCTCCGATGGGGAAACTGGTTCGTCGCCAAGATGATGGAAGTGCTCTTCAACACCAACTATCTCTCCGACGTCGGGTGCACCTACCGTCTGATTCGGCGGCCGGCGCTCGACGCGCTGTTGCCCACTCTCATCGTGGACTCGAACTACTTCGGTCCCGAGATGATGCTGCGCGGCTACCTCGCGCACTTCCGCTGTGTGCAGATTCCAGTGAACTACCGGGAGCGCGTCGGCACGAGTTCGGTCACGGGTGACCTGATCAAGGCGTTTCGCCTTGGGATGCAGATGATCGTCCTCATCATCGCGATGCGACTCGGGCTGAACGGGATGATCGTCCGGTTTGTGAAATGACCGACGTCCGGCCGAGCCGCGACGCCGCGTTGCTCTGGGCCGGACTTGTGTTGGGGTTGGTCCTGCGCTGGCGGATGCTCGACTACCCCGGCGGCTTCGACATGGTTGACTATCAGCGGTGGGGCACAGCGACCCTCGATCAGGGACTGGCCCATGCGTACATCGGCATCCACTTCCCGCTGCAGTATCAGGTCTACGCGCTCTGTTCGTGGCTGGCGCGGACGCGTTCGATCGAGCCGTTCGTGGCGTTCAAAGCGGCGAACCTCCCGTGCGATTTTGCGACGTGCGTGCTGTTGATGGCGATGCTGACGCGGGCCGGAGTCAGCAGGCTCTACGCGCTCGTGTACTGGCTTCACCCCTGGTTCCTGGTCGTGTTCGCCCTCGGCTATATCGACTTTCAGATGGCGTCGTGCGTCGTGCTCTCGTTGTGGTGGCTGAATGACGCTCCGACACTATCGAGGTGCGCACTCGCGGGCGTGCCGTTCGCCGCCGCGGTGTTACTGAAGCCGCAGATGAGCCTGCCATGCGCAGCCCTGGCGTTCTACGCCGCCTTGCGATGGAAACAAACCGGCGAGCGCGACGTCGCCTGGTTTCTGATACCAGTGGTTGTTCTGGGCCTGGCGTACGAGACGTATTTCACGATGGCGCGCTGGTGCGATCTCGGATTGGCGGCGCTGGCTGTGTTGCCGGTCTCGATCGTGCGGATCGGCAGCACGATGCCGGTGCTCACCGCCCACATGCTGAACGTCTGGTATCCGGTGGCCGCCGCGTTGAAGGCTCCCGACGCGGAAATCTGGACGGTCAGCGGCAAATTGCACATGCTGCCGCACCTGCAGGTGCGTTTCGTCGCCTTCGCGGTGACTGTTGCGAGCATCGTGTGGTACGTGACGGTCGTGGCCCGGTCGCGTCGCGCGCTGAGCCTGTCCGATCGACTTCGCTACATCCTGACCTTCACGTTGCTCATCGTGCCGGCGGTCATGACCTCCGCTCACGAGAACCACCTGTTTGTCGCGACCGTGCTGTTCGTCCTCCTCCTCGGCACCGCAACCGCCCGGACCCAGGCCGCCATTCACATCGTGCTGGCGACGCAGATGGTCAACCTCGAGGGGATATACGGCGTCGATCGTTTCGCGCTCTGGCTGCAGCCCATGTATTCCGTGACGATCCGCACCGGTCTGGCGCTGCTCTCGATCGCCTGTTTTGCCGTGATCGCGCACGAACTGTATCGTCTGGTGTCCGCCGAACCCGTCGGTCGGGCAGCTATACTCGAAGGATCGGGAGGTTAGGCATGGCTCGGCGCGGTTTTGCGGTCCTGTTTACGTTGCTCGGCATCGCGTTCTTCGTCTCGGTGGTCGGCTTCTCGCTGCTGTACCTCGTGTTCGGCCGCGAGCCGGCGGTTCCGCAGAACGCCACGCTGGTGCTGAAGATCGGCGGCGATCTCAACGAGGTCGCACCGTCCGACGTCGTCAGCTACCTTCGGGGCGCACGGACGCCGACCGTGCGCGCGACGGTCGACAACCTGCGCAAGGCCAAGGTCGATCCCCGGGTCCGCGCCGTCCTGCTCAAGCCGACCGGATTCGAGTCCCCGTTCTGGGGCAAGGTTCAGGAGCTTCGCGACGCGGTGCTGGACTTCAAGAAGTCCGGCAAGCCGGTGTACGCCTATCTCGAGTACGGCGGCGATCGCGAATATTTCCTGGCCTCGGCGGCAGACAAAGTGTTCCTGATGCCGTCCACGCCGCTCGATCTCACCGGCGTCGCCACCTACGAGTTGTTCCTGCGCGGCACCCTCGACAAGATCGGCGCCTACGCCGACATGCACCACATCGGCGCCTACAAGACGGCCGTGAACACGTTCACCGAGAAAGGATTCACGGCGGCGCACAAGGAGATGGATCAGTCGCTGAACCGCGATCTGTACGAACAGATCGTGCTGGGTATCGCCGACAGCCGCAAGAAAAACGAGGCCGACGTCCGCGCCTTGATCGACGATGGGCCGTTCCTGCCGGAGGAGGCGCTGCGCGCCGGCCTGATCGACGATGTCGCCTATGAGGATCAGGTGGACGAGAAGCTGCGCGCCGGCGAGCAACGCCAGCATCTCGACGGAGACGAATACGGCCGCATCAGCCTGGCGTCGCTTGGGCTGAACCGTGGACCGCGGGTCGCGATCATCTATGCCGCCGGCACCATCAACAGCGGCCGCAGCGGCTACGATCCGGGCAACGGCGCGGTGGTTGGATCGGACACGCTGATCGAGTACATCAAGCAGGCCCGCCGCGACAGTGCGGTGCGCGCGATCGTGCTGCGGGTGGACAGTCCGGGCGGATCGGCGACGGCGTCGGATGCGATCTGGCGCGAGCTGATGATCACGAAGAACGAGAAGCCGGATCGACCGCTGGTGGTGTCGATGTCGGATCTGGCGGCGTCAGGCGGGTACTACATCGCGATGCCGGCGCAGGTCATCGTCGCCCAGCCGGCGACGCTGACCGGCTCGATTGGCATCTTCGGCGGCAAGTTCGTCACCGGCGGCGTCTACGAGAAGCTCGGTGCGAGAATCGACTCCACCAGCATCGGCAAGAACGCCGAGATGAATTCGCAGGCGCGAAAATTCAGTCCGAGCGAGGGTAAGAAGCTCGACGAGCAGCTCCAGGCGTTCTACGACCAGTTCGTGGAGAAAGTGGCGGATTCGCGCCATAGCACGCCCGAGAAGATCGACGCGCTGGCGCAGGGACGGGTCTGGACCGGGCGTGAGGCGAAACAGAACGGCCTGGTGGACGAGCTCGGCGGCCTCGATCGCGCCGTCGCCATCGCCAAGCAGCGGGCGAAAATCGCCGTCGACAGCGACGTCGAGCTGATGGTGTTCCCGCCGCGCAAGAGCTTCTACGAGCTGATGTCGGATCAGTTTTCCAGCACCAGCGAGTCAACGGCCATCAGTCAGTGGATGACGGCGAACTTCTCGAAAGGGGAGCTGGAGGCGCTGCGTGTCGTGCGCGGACCGTTTGCGATGTTCCGCCGCGGCGAAATCCTCGCGCTGATGCCGTTCACGTTCCTGCGCTAGAACCAGCTATCGCGAATGACACGAAGAGCACGAAGGACACGAAGACCAGGCTCGAGCCAATGCCTCTTCGTGTCCTTCGTGTCCATCGTGCCTTCGTGATGAATGTGCGGCTAGCCGATGGCGCGCTGCAGCGACTCGCGGTTCACTTCAATCTTCATCTTCTGCTTCGCCTTCACCATGTAGGCGGAGAAGAATCGATTGCGGCGGTCGTTGAGCAGCTCTTCGCGGAAGCGGTCCTTCGATGACGTCCATTCCTCGGGCGTCACTTCTTTCTTCTCCAACACCTTGATCACCGCGGTGCCGTTGTCGGTGGTGATTGGCTCGCTGACCGCACCCAACGCGAGCTTGAAGGCGGCATCTTCAACCGCCGGTGCGGCGCCCAGGTCCGGAATCGGCGTGTCGCGCGCGATCAGATCGGTGGTCTTGGCATCGAGGCCGGCCGCTTTGGCCGCCTTTTCGAAATCAGACGCGGTGCGCAGCTTCGCCGCGATCTCCGCCGCCTTCTGACGGCTGGCGTCGCGCGCCTTCTGCTTGATGACCTCGTCGTGCACGCGTTCCTTCACTTCATCGATCTTCGGCACGTACGGATCCTGTTTTGCGACCAGCGTCTCGAACACGAATCCGCGTGACGCCCGCAGCGGCCCGGCGACATCGCCCTGCTTCATCTCGAACGCGCGGTTGGCGGCTTCCGGCGATGGTCCAAGGCCGAGAATCGGCTCGTCACGCGCAAAGAAGCCTGACTCCTGGACGCTAAGACCGTGCGCCTTGGCGACCTTCTCGAGCTCGGCCTGCTTGCCGACCGCGTCCAGCTTGCCGCCGAGGCCCACTTCGCCGATCGCGGACTTCAACTGCTTCTCGAGCTCCTGCGACAGGTCGGCGGCCTGTGCCTGCGCGCGCTCGTAAGCCAGCTGATCGGTGATCTGCTGCCGGACCTCGGCGAGCGAACGCGTGGTCGCGTTCTTTTTGTCCACCAGCTTGATGATGTGGTACCCGTACTGGGTCTTCACCAGATCGCTGATCTGGCCCGGTTGCATGGCGAACACCGCGGTGTCGAATTCCGGCACCATGCGGCCGCGTCCGAAGTAATCGAGGTCGCCGCCGTTCTTCGCACTGGCGTCGTCTTCGGAATTCTTCTTGGCGAGATCGGCGAAGTCGGCGCCGCCACGGGCCTGTTTCAGCAGACCTTCCGCCTTGGCTTTCACCGCCGCATCGTCTTTTCCTTCGGTCTTGAGCAGGATGTGGCTGGCGCGCACCTGTTCGGGCGTCGTGTATTGATCGATGCCGTTGTTGTAGGCGCGCTCGACGTCCGCCGGCGGCACCACGACCTTGGCGCGCAAGGCGTCGACGTCGATGAGCAGATAGCGAATCTTGCGCTTCTCGGGAATCTTGAAGTCGTTCTTGTGGCCGTCGAAGTAGCTGACGACTTCGGCGTCGCTGGCGCTGACCTGGGTGCGGAACGTGTCAGCGAGGAAGCTGACGACCGCGAGCTTCACCTTGTCGTTGCGGCGGCGATATTCCTGCTCGAGATCCTTGTCGGCCACGGTCATCCAGTCGGTGAGCGAGCCGCGCAGCTTCTCGACCACCAGCTGGTTGCGCACGTTCTCCTCGAACTCGGATGGCAGCATCGGCGGACGCTGGGCGCGCAGCAGCTGCTGGTAGCGGGCTTCGCCGATGAACGCGCCGTTCTCCTGGAACGCCGGCGTTGCGAAGATGCGCTGCCGGACTTCCTCGTCGCTGACCGAGATCCCGACCCGGTTGGCTTCCGAGAGCGCCGCCTGCTCGTCAACCATCTGCTGCAGGATCTGCTTCTCGACCCCGAGTTGCTTGAGCAGCTGGTCGCTCATACTCGCGCCGTAGGCGGAGCGATAGGCCTGCACCTGCGCCTGGTAGGTCCGGCGGAATTCGCCCGACGTGATCTCGTGGCCCTCGACCTTCGCCACGGTGTCGCCGGCAGCGGCGTCGGCCCCGGTGCCGCGCAGGAAATCGGGGATATAAAACAGCACAAACGCGACGCACACGAGGCCAAGACTCCACTTGAGCCAGTCGCGGTGCCGGCGCATCCTATCGAGCATCGTCATAAAACACCTGAGTTGAGCGCGCGCGGCCGTGGTCCGGCAGCGTGGGTCAAACCACCATCGTATGCCATGAACTTACGGCGTGGCAAGCAGTTACGGCGCGCCGTGTGCTATATTTACAGCCGACAGAACCACTTAGCGGATGTCACCAGCCACTCGAGCCACCCGGATGCCGGTCGCCCTGTATCGAGCCGCCGGTCCTGCCGGAAAAAGCGGATCGAGGCTGCGCTCCGCGAGCCGCGTCTCGCGCACCGCACCCGGACCGGATTTCTCGGCGCGGCTGCGAGCTGTCCAGCGCGAATTGCGCCGGAGTCTGGAGCGGCGCGACACGCTCCTCGATCTGATGCGCGCCGTCAATACCACCCTCGATCCTGCGAAGATCGCCGACGCACTCGTCGACCGCGCGTCGAGCTGGCTGCCCGCGCCGTGCTGGGCGGTGGTGTTGATCGGATCAATCCGGACGCCTGTCCGTTCTCGCCGAGCGTGGGCTCGCATCGGAGATGGACCAAGGCTCCAGAGTCGATCGCCACATGGGTCATGAATCGTGGTCAGGAGCTCGCGTCGGCGGATTTGCGGCGCGACACGCGCGTGACGCACGCGGAGGTCGGCGCTGTGCTGGCGCTCCCGCTGGTGTGTCGCGGCCGGCGCGTCGGCGCGCTGGTGGGTTTCGATCCGGCGCCGGCGACGCGCGCCCCGCAGCTGACCGCCGGCACGCTGCGGGCGGTCCGCGTCTTGCTCGAGCCCGCAGCGGTCGCGCTCGACAACGCCCTGCGCGTGAAGCGTACCGAGGCGCTTGTCGGTCACTGACGACCTGACCCAGCTGTACAACTCGCGGTATCTGAACCAGGTGCTGCGAAGAGAAACCAAGCGGGCGTCGCGCAGCGGCCGTCCGCTATCGCTGTTGTTCGTCGATCTCGACGGGTTCAAGTCAGTGAACGACCGGCACGGCCACCTGTGCGGCAGCCGGGCGCTGGTCGAGGCCGCGGCGGTGATTCGGCGCAGCGCTCGAGAGACCGACATGGTGTCGCGGTTCGGCGGCGACGAGTTCGCGCTGGTGCTGCCCGATACCGGCGGCGAGGGTGCATTTGCAGTGGGTGAACGCATCCGCGAGAAGATTGCGGCCCACAAATTTCTGGCTGGCGAGGGCCTCGACATTCACCTCACTGTGTCGGTGGGGGTCGCGACCCTGCCGGACGCGGCGACCTCGTCGGAAGAGCTGGTCCAGGCCGCCGACAAAGCGATGTATCAGGTCAAGGATTCCGGGAAGAACGGTATTCAGGCCGCCATCGTTCCAGCCGATAACTGACCGTCAGACCATTCTGATCGGGATTTCACACGGTTGCACGACTCGCCCGTGGAAGGAGTCTTCTTGAGTCTTCGTTCGATGCTTTCGTTGTTTTCGAGTGACCTGGCCATCGACCTCGGCACGGCCAACACCTGCGTGTACGCCCGCGGCAAGGGGATCGTCGTCAACGAGCCCTCGATCGTGGCCATCAACAAGGTGAACGGCCGTGTCGAAGCGGTGGGCAAGGACGCCAAGGACATGCTCGGCCGGACGCCGGGCAACATCGTCGCCATCAAGCCGATGAAGGACGGCGTCATCGCTGACTTCGAAGTCACCGAGAAGATGCTGACCTACTTCATCAAGAAGGCGCACAACCGCAACGTCATGGGTGCGACCGCGCATCGTGATCGGCGTCCCGTCCGAGATTACCCAGGTCGAGAAGCGCGCCGTGAAGGACAGCGCCTACCGCGCCAAGGCCAGCGAGGTCCACCTCGTCGAGGAAGCGATGGCCGCGGCGATCGGCGCGGGCATGCCGATTACCGAGCCGTCCGGCAACATGATCGTGGACATCGGCGGCGGCACCACCGACATCGCCGTCATCTCGCTCGCCGGCATCGTCTACAGCAAGGCGGTGCGCGTCGCGGGCAACGAGATGGACGAAGCGATCATCCAGTACATCAAGAAGACAGTACAACCTGCTGATCGGCGAACGGACCGCCGAGGCGATCAAGATCGAGGTCGGTTCGGCCTTCCCGCTCGAGGAGCGGCTGACGATGGAGATCAAGGGACGGCACCTGATCGAAGGCGTGCCGAAGACCATCACGATCACCGACGAGGAGATCCGCGAGGCGCTGGCCGAGACGGTCAACGTCATCGTCGACGCCGTTCGTGTGGCGCTCGAGCGGACGCCGCCGGAGCTGTCCGCCGACATCGTCGATCGCGGCATCGTGCTGACCGGCGGCGGGTCGATGCTCAAGAACCTCGACAAGCGCCTGCGCGAGGAAACCGGTCTGCCGCTGGCGATGGCCGAGGATCCGCTGTCGTCGGTCGTGCTCGGCGCCGGCAAGATGCTGTCGGACTTCAACCTCCTGCGAAAGATTTCGATCGATTAGTGGCCCTGATCGACATCCGGCAACGGACCGGGTACCTGTTCCTGACGGTGGTGCTGGCGCAGATTCTGCTGATTTCTGCGCAGGTCAACTCGCGGTCCGGGGTGCCCGTGCTCGAGCGGTCACGTTCAGCGTGTTTTCGGAAGCGCAGCGCGGGACTTTCGGCGATCGTGTCCGGCTTTCGGAACGCGTGGAGCAACTACATCGGCCTGCGCCGCGTGAAGGGTGAGAACGACGACCTCAAGCGCCAGCTCGCGGACACCCAGGTGGCGCTGCAGGAACAGCGCGCGCTCGCCGATCGCTCGCGCGGACTGGAGCGGCTGCTCGAGCTGCGCAACCACGTGGCGTTGTCCACCGTGGCCGCGGAAATCATCGGCGCAGCGGCGACACCGGACTTCCGCACCGTGACCATCGACAAGGGCGCCGCCGACGGCCTGAAGAAGGACATGAGCGTCATCGCGCCGGCCGGCATCGTCGGACGGATCGTGGTGTCGAGCGTCCGCTCGGCGAAGGTGCAGCTGCTCATCGACCGCAACGCCGCCGCGGGCGGCATCGTCGAGCGTTCGCGTGCGCAGGGCATCCTGGTTGGTGAGGGCGACCGGCAACTGCGCATGGATTTCGTCGCCGACGCCGCGGACGTCGTCGTCGGCGATGTGATCGTGACGCTCGGGCATCGACGGCATCTATCCCAAAGGCTTCGTGATCGGACGAGTGGAGTCGGTCGAGAAAAGCGGCGGGGCCTATCACCGGATCATCGTGCGGCCGGCGGTCGATTTTTCGGGACTGGAAGACGTGCTGGTCGTCGTCACGCCGACGCCCGGGCGTGAACCTGCGCCGGGGGCCTCGGAGTGAAGGCGGCCAGGATCATCCTGGCCGTCGCGGTGGCGCTCGCGCTTCAGACGACGCTCGCACGGTTCGTGGTGCGGGGCGCGGTGGCGATCGATCTGGTGCTCGTAGTGGTGGTCTATGTCGCGCTGACGTCCGGGTCGGCCACCGGGCTGATGACGGGCGCATTTGCCGGTCTGATTCAGGATGCGATGTCGAGCGGCGTGATCGGCATCGGCGGGCTGGCGAAGACGATTGTGGGGTTTCTGGCCGGTTTCATCGGCACCCAGTTCATCGTTTCGGAACCGTTGCCCAGGTTTCTGGTGTTTTTCGGCGCCGCCCTGCTCCATGCGGCTGTGTTCATGGGGCTTTACGTTCTGCTCGATTTGCGTCATTTTGGTACGTCCATGACGGTCGTCGCCGGGCAGGCAGCGAGCAACGCCGTCATCGGCGTGCTGGTGTTTCAGTTGGTGGAGTTCCTGCCGGGCGCCGCTGAGCGCCGTCGTGCCTCGCGCACGCGGCTGCGCCGGTAGGAGATGTCCCGCAGGGTAACGAGCTATGGCTGTTGAAGATCGCCGCAAGGTCGCCATCCGGCTGTCGATCCTGCAGTACGTCGTGATCGTGGTGTTCTCGGTGCTGGCCGTCAGCTTCTGGGTGCTGCAGGTCGTGCAGCACGCGAAGTTCGAGGAGATGGCCGAGAACAATCACCAGCGGACGCTGCCGCTGCGCGCGCCGCGCGGCATCGTCTTCGATCGCGACATGAAGGTGCTGGTCGAGAACCGTCAGTCCTACAGCATTTCCATCGTCCGCGAACAGACCAAGGACTTGAACCGGACGATTCAGATGCTGGCCGAGGTGATCGGCGTGGACGAGGCGTCGGTGCGCGACATCGTCAACCGTCACAAGCGCGAGCCTGAATATCGTCCGATCACCATCGTGCAGGACGCCTCGTTCGCGCAGGTGACCGCGGTGATGGCGCACCGCCTCGACACCGAACTGCCCGACGTCCTCGTCGAGCGCGTGCCGACGCGGACCTATCCGGAGAAATTTGCCGCGCATCTGTTCGGCTACGTGGGCGAAGTGAACGATGCGCAGGTGTCCGACGACGAAGGCCTGAAGAGTGGTGACATCGTCGGCCAGGCCGGCATCGAGAAGGTCTACAACGCGATGCTGAAGGGCAACGACGGCGCCAAGCGCGTCGTGGTCAACAGCGTCGGCCGCGAAATCCGCACCCTCGACGAGGACGCGCCGACCGAAGGGCAGCGCCTGCAGCTGACGATCGACTACGACGTCCAGAAGGCGATCGAGGACGGCTTCCGCGTTGCCGGGTTCAACGGCGCAGCCGTGGTGCTCGATCCGTCCAATGGCGATGTGCTCGGCTTTACCAGCGTGCCGGCCTACGATCCCAACGCCTTTGCCTCGGGCATCGACCGAACGACCTGGTCGTCGCTCAACACCGACGCGCTGCGGCCGCTGCAGGATCGCGCGATTCAGGGGCGCTACTCAGCCGGGCTCGACGTTCAAGATGGCGGTCGCGCTGGCCGGACTCGAAGAAGGCATCATCACGCCCGACTTCCACGCGCACTGCGCCGGCCACGCCAACTTCTACGGTCACGAATTCGCCTGCTGGAACAAGAAAGGACACGGCTCGATCGACCTGCGCCACGCCATCGAGCAGTCGTGCGACGTCTACTTCTACACGGTCGCCAACATGGTCGGCGTCGACAAGATCAACAAGTGGGCGACGCTGCTCGGTCTTGGCGTCAAGAGCGGCATCGACCTTCCCAACGAGCTCGCCGGGCTGGTGCCGTCGACCGAGTGGAAGCGCGAGAAGATGCACGAGAAGTGGTACGCCGGCGAGACGATCTCGGTCGGCATCGGGCAGGGCGCCGGTTCGCTCACGCCGGTCTCGATGGCCGTCTACATGGCCACGCTGGCCAACGGCGGCACGCGAGTCACGCCGCACCTGCTGAAGTCCGTGGACGATGGCGGCGGGCTGGAAGCCGGTGCCGCCGCCGCCGCCGCAGTCGAAGATCGACATCGATCCGGACAAACTCCAGGCGATTCGCGACGGCTTGTGGATGGTCGTCAACCAGGGCGGCACCGGCGGCCGGGCCCGCCTGGTCGGTTACGACGTTTCCGGCAAGACCGGATCGGCGCAGGTGATCTCCAACACCGGACGCATCGCCGCAGGCCGGACATCCAAGGATCTGCGCGACCACGGCTGGTTCGTGTTTTTTGCGCCGCGCGACAAGCCTGAAGATCGCCGGCGTGGTGTTTCTCGAGCACGGCATCCACGGCTCGAACGCCGCCGCGGTGACCCACCATATTCTCGAGACGTTTTTCGCCAAGAAGGAAGGGCGCCCGCTGCCGGTAGTGCCGGACGACTTCAAGCTGAATTACACCGACCCGTATGCGCACGCTGCCGGCGCTGCGGTGGCGGCGGACCGGGACTGACACACGTGTTCGAGCGACGCCTCTACTACCACATCGACTGGGCGCTGGTCATCGCCATCCTGCTGCTGTGCACGCTCGGCGTCGTGATGATCTACAGCACCACGTCGGACCCGACGCGCGCGGTGTCGCACATCTACCGCACGCAGCTCTACGCCATCGTCATCGGTCTCGCCGCGATGACCTTCACGCTGGCGCTCGACTACCGCACGTTCACCGACAAGTCGCATCTGATTTACATCGCGCTGCTGGCGGTGCTCGCCTACGTGCTGTTCTTCGGCATGGTGCAGATGGGCGCGCGCCGGTGGATTCCGCTGCGGATCTTCAACCTGCAACCGTCCGAGTTCGCCAAGGTCGGTGTGGCGCTGGTGCTCGCCAAGTTCTTCGGCGACAACCGCGGCGCGCCGGCGTGGACCGACCTCGCCATCGGCGGCGTGCTCACTCTGCTGCCGTTCGCGCTGATCGCCAAGGAACCCGATCTCGGCACCGCGGTGACGCTGCTGCCGGTATTCCTCGCCATTGCCTACCTGGCCGGGATGCGCATGCGCATCCTCGGCCTGATGTTGCTCTGTTTCATCCTCGCGGCGCCGGTCGCGTGGAGGTTTGCGCTCAAGGACTATCAGAAATCCCGTATCTCCACCTTTCTCGATCCGTCACAGGATGCGAAAGGCGCCGGGTATCAACAGATACAGGCGCGCATCACCGTCGGATCGGGAGGGCTCGAGGGCAAAGGGTTCAAGCAGGGCACGCAGGGCCAGCTGCGGTTCCTTCCGGTTGCCCACAACGATTTCATTTTCTCGGTGCTGGCCGAAGAGCAGGGATTTGCGGGCGTCCTGGTGGCGCTCGGTCTGTATCTATTCGTGATTCTGCGCGCGCTCGAGGCGGCCCGCCTGGCCAAGGACAGGCTCGGCTCGTACCTCGTGCTCGGCGTGCTCGCCAGTTTTACCTTCCAGGTGATCTACAACATCACCATGTCGGCAGGGCTGGCGCCCGTCAAAGGGCTGACGCTTCCGCTCATGAGCTATGGAGGGTCATCGATGATCGCGACCCTCGCTGGCTTCGGGCTGGTGCTGAACGTACGCATGCGCAGATTCACGAACTAATTCAGTCACCAGTCGTCGGTCATCAGTCACCGGTCCAGTGAGGACTGACGACTGAAGACTGGCGACTGAAGACTACTGAAAGGGTTTGTGAATGAATAAGGAGATGATCGTCTCCTCCAACGGCCACGAGACCATGGTGGCCATCCTCGAAGACGACCTCGTCGCCGAAATCTTCGTCGAGCGCGAACGCCACCGCGGCGTCGTCGGCAACGTCTACAAGGGCCGGGTCTCCAAAGTGCTCCCCGGCATGCAGTCGTCCTTCATCGACCTCGGCCTCGAACGCGACGGCTTTCTCTACGTCGCCGACGTCATCGACACGCTGGTCGAATTCGACAAGCTCGCCGGCGACGACGATGACGAACCGAAAGCCGAGGGAAGCAAGGCGCGCGAGAGCCGGGCCGAGCGGGAGAACCGCCCGCAGCAGAAGATCGAGGATCTGCTCAAGGAAGGCCAGGAGATCGTCGTCCAGGTGGTGAAGGAGCCGCTCGGCACCAAGGGCGCGCGCCTGACCTCGCATGTGACGATGCCGGGGCGGTTCCTGGTGTTCATGCCGACGGTCGACCACATCGGCGTGTCGCGCAAGATCGAATCGCGCGACGAACGGCAGCGTCTGCGCGGCATCGTCCGCGAGTTCCGCGAGGCTGCACGGTTTCACCGGCGGCGTCATCATCCGGACCGCCGCGGGCGGACGGCCGAAAGAAGACATCCTCGGCGACCTCGACGCGTTCCACAAGATCTGGACCGAGATGCGCCAGCGCAACGAATCGTCGCGGGCGCCCGCGGTGTTGTTCCAGGAGCAGAGCATCGTCAGCCGCCTGCTGCGCGATCTGCTGACCGAGGACTTTCAGGCGATCCGCATCGACAACTTCCAGGAGTATCCAGCAGGTCCAGGAGCTCGTCGCAGCGCATCATGCCGACGCTCGCGCCGAAGGTGAAGCACTACGCCAAGCCGTTCCCGATCTTCGACGAGTACGGCGTCCAGGCGGAAATCGACAAGGCGCTGAAGAGCAAGGTCTTCCTCAAGTCGGGCGGATCGATTGTGATCAACCAGACCGAGGCGCTGGTCGCGATCGACGTCAACACCGGACGGTTCGTCGGCAAGAAGACCAGCGGCCGGCTCGAGGACACCATCGTCAAGACCAACCTCGAGGCCGTGAAGGAGATCGTCCGCCAGATCCGCCTGCGCGACCTTGGCGGCATCATCGTCCTCGACCTCATCGACATGGAAGACAAGAAGAACCGGCAGAAGGTTTACGCAGGCGGTCGAGCAGGAGCTCAAGAAGGATCGCTCGCCGTCGAAGGCGCTGCAGGTGTCCGACTTCGGCCTGGTCATCGTCACCCGCAAGCGCGTGAAGCAGAGCCTGGAGCGCGTGCTGACCGAACCGTGCCCGTACTGCTCGGGCACCGGCGTGATCAAGTCGAGCTCGACGATCTGCTACGAGATCCTGAACGAGGTGAAGAAGGTCAGTCCGGATATCAACGGCCACCGCCTGCTGCTGCGGGTGAATCCGGACATCGCGCGGGCGCTGAAGGAAGAGGAGAGCGGCGTGCTGAAGGACTTACGGCAGGCGGTTGGAAAGGACGTCACCATCAAGGCTGACGTCCATCTCCATCACGAACAGTTCGATGTGATGGCGGTCTAGGCCGCCGATACCGGCAAGTTGATGATGTAGTTCGTGCCGCCGTGGTTGATCCAGACGCGGCCGTAGTCGCCGCCCTTGAGCAACTGGAACATCGAGCCGCCCGGCTTCGGGTGCGCGCCCTTGGCGATCTTGGCGATTTCGTCCGCGCCAACCACTGAGGCGACCTCGCGGCCGACAACCTTGCCGCCCTGCAGGAACTCGACGTAGCGCTCGGCGCTCGGGGACTGCCCGGCGCCCGGTTTTGGCTCGTCGCTGGTCAGTCGCACCGTGTAAGTGCCCGCCTTCAGCGGCTTCCCATCAGCCATCACGTTCGCGGCGATGTGTACGCTGCCGAGCGAGGGGTTGTCGGACTTTGTGCCCTGCGCGAAGGCAGACGTCACGCTCAACGCACCGACGAGTGCACCCAACAAAATCAATCGCTTCATTCCTGCCTCCAGATTAAAACGCCCGATAGCTGAGCCCACTGGCGCCATTATACCGATGTGGGAGCAAAGCGGGTGCCATACATGAGACGGCCTGAAACAGCCGATATCTGTTGGCCTGCTCGCCGTCGGGCTGTATGGGATCGATGCGAGGTGACGGCTACTGTTTGGCTATCACCACGTCGCCACTGAAAGTTCTGACAGAGATGGTGGCGCTGCCGTCGCCGTATGTGGCCCGGATGTTGTGACTGTTGACCGAGCTGGTACGGCGGCTGGTGCCGCCGGCGCTCGATGCATCGCCGCCAATCGTCAATGGCAACTCCGAGCGAATCGAGCCGCTGAAGCTGCTGGCGGTCAGTTCGAAGCCGGGAGGGTTCGGCAGCGTCAGCCGCACGTTCCCGGAGTGGGAGTTGATCTCGTAGCGGCCCGCTTTCGCAATCGTTCCGGAGTACCCGACGTTGCCGCTGACCGACTTGACCGTCAGGCGCTCGCACGCCACGTCGGCGAGGGTCACGTTGCCCGAGACCGAACTCACTTCGAGTCCGCGAGCTTTCACGGCCTTGGCGGAAACGTTGCCGCTGATGCTGCCGACGGTGACGTCGCCGTCGGCGACACCGCCGAAGGACACGTCGCCCGAGACGCTCTTGGCGAGTTCGAGTCTCGGCGTATCGCTGGTGGTGACATCGCCGCTGATCGTTTCGGCCCGTACGGCGCCGTGCACGCCCGTGATTTTTACGGTCCCGGAGATCGAGTGCAGCTCCACACCCGCTGACGCAGGCACTGTCACCGTATAGTCCACCGAGACCGAATTGCCGCGACGTCCACGGTCGCTGCGGTTCTGTTCGCTCTCGGTGCGGACATCGACGCGGCCCGGACGGTCGTCCACGGTAATCTGCACCAGCGCCAGCTCGCTCTTGTCGCCATGCGTCCGCTTGACCGCCTCGATCGACACGTCGTCGCCGGGTCCGCTGGTCACCGAGATGTCGCCCGAGATGTTCGTGATCGAGACGCGGCCGTCCCGTCCGAGCTTGATCTTGCGCGAGAACCGCTCGGTCTGTTCCGGACCGTTGTTGTGGCCCTGATACGCATGCGAGCTTCGCACCACGTCGCGGACGATGACGCGCGGAGGTTCGGGCGGCAGCGGCGGCTGGGCGCCGGCCGGGACCACCGTCGCCGCAAATCCGGCCACGACGAACGAGAGTATGAGTCGCATGTCAGTCGCCCTTTGTCTTGAGGTCCGAGACGATTCGTGCCGCCCCGGCCTCGTTGCCTTTGCGCATTTCGTTGATCAGCGCCACCGTGTCTTCGAGCAGAGACAGCTTGGTCTTGAAGTTTTCGATCAGGCTCTGTTGCGCCGGCTCGCTCGCCGGCTGCGACTGCACCGCCGCGCGGCTCTCACCGATTGCCTGATCGATCACCGCCAGGTTCTTCTGCAGTGTCGCCGCGGTGCGCCCGTCGAGTGCGCCCTGATCGTCTTTGGCGATTTGTTCGAGGCCCTTGATGGCTTTTTCGTAGTGCTGCGTGGCTTGCCGCATCTCGGTTTCGAGCCCGTCGGCGCTGGTGTTGACGGCTTCGGGAATGGCGGTTGCGACCGTCCCGGACGAGGCAGTCGACGGCCCGGTCGTCGGACGGAATTGAGAACGCCCAATGGTGATGCCGATCGCCATCGCCAGGACTGCCGCCGCCGCGAGCCAGGTTCGCCACCGGTAGTGTCCCGCTTGGGCCGGACCCTCGTTTCGCCCTTCCAACTCGATCGCCCGTTCGATTCGCGCCCAGGCCCGGCCCGGCGGATCGCGGAATTCGAGCGTTGCCGCCGCGTTCACGATCGCACGCAGATCCTCGACCAGACCGCGGCACGCGGCGCACGCCGCGAGATGCCGTTCGACGTCGGCGCGTTCGCTCGGATCGAGCGTCGCGTCGGCGTAGGCGTTGAGGATGTCTTCGTTCGGGTGCATAACGTTCGACGTTCTACGTTCTCGGTTCGTCGTTCTTCGTTCGCAGGAATCCGCGCAGCTTCAGCCGCGCCTTGAACACCTGCGATTTCGAGGTTCCTTCCGCGATGCCGAGCATCCGGCCGACCTCCTTGTGATCGTAGCCTTCGACGTCGTGCAGGACGAACGCTTCGCGACAGCCGTCCGGCAGCCGTTCGAGCGCGCGGTCCAGATCCAATCGTGCGATGGGAGTATCGTGTCGCGCGAGCGGCTCGAAGGATCCAGTCGCGTCCAGCGTATCCGTCACCTTCCTCATCTTGACCTGCCGGCTCCGCACGTAGTCGAGACAGTGGTTCAGAGCCAGACGGTAGAGCCAGGTGCCGATCGCCGATTCTCCCTTGAAGCCGCCCAGCTTACGGTGGGCCTGAAGGAAAATTTCCTGCAGGAGATCCTCGCCGTCCTCGGTCGATCCGGCCATCCGGCACGCGAGACTGAAGATGCGTGGTGCCTGCTCACGGTAAAGGGTCTCGAACGCCTCGATGTCTCCCACCTGAAACGGCGCGCTGGCCTTCTGCTCCTCGGGTTTGCGCTCCAACTGCTTAGACGAGAACGGTATCGGGGGGCGTTGCTTCGCGGCGGTCACACAAGCAGATACGAGAAAAACAGGCCGGAATGTTCATCCCCGGCGCCCTCGGGGTGGCTTCCAGGTCACCCGATCGAGCTCTCGGACCCGGCTGCCGGCCACAACAATGCCCTCGGCGACGAGCAGCGATCGCTTGAGGTGCTCGCTCCCGCCGTAGCCGCCGAGCCGCCCTCCGGCGGCGATGACCCGATGGCAGGGCACGTCAGGACGATGGCACGTGCGCATGATGTTGCCAACGGCTCGCGCCGCTCTGGGACTGCCGGCCAGCTCTGCGACTTCGCCGTAGGAGGCGACGCGCCCGGGCGGAATCCGCCTGACGATCGAGAGCACTTTGGAGGCGAAGCGGTCGGGTTTGGCGGCGGCTACTCGAGGCATGGGAGCGGATGGCCTTCCGCCTTGCGCAGCGTGACGCCAGCCAGTGCGGCAAGAGTCGGCGCGACGTCAGCGGGCGAGGCCGGTTCGCGATAGATACCGGGCTTCACCCCGCGACCCATGATCAGAATCGGCACGCGCTGATCGTCCAGGTTGGCCCCACCGTGTGTCGTGCCGTTGAAGGAGAACATCCAGCCCGGCTTGAGGGCCAGGATCAGATCGCCGCCGCGTCCCGGAAAATAGCTCAACGCTGCCGCGCGCAACAACGCGTCGTGCGAGGTCGCCGCGGCGGCGGTCAACTCCTCGCGTCTGAACACGCGAAGCACGCCCGGCTGGGCCGCAACGACGGCGATCACATCCTTCTGCAAAGGCGCGGACTTGGCAATCTTGTGGTACACGCCCGGCTTGAAATAGATGTCGTTGCTGTCGACGACCGCGACATGTTTGCCCTCGCCGAGCGCCGGCGTCAGCACTTTCTCGAGCGCCGCCGTCAGAGCCTGCGCGCTGAAGCGTCCGGCATCCTGGCCATCGGCCACGAGCTGTTCAGGAATCGGGGTGACGCCGTGATCGGCGGTGAGGCCGACGACCCATTGATCGCGGCCGACCAGCGCATCGAGCCGTTCGAACAACAGGCCGAGCGTCAGGTCGAGGTGCGCGTACATGTCCTGAATCTCATGACTGCGCGGGCCGAACGCATGGCCTACCAGATCAGGGCTGGAGAAGCTGACGGTCAGGACGTCGGTGTGATCGTGCGTTCCGAGGTGGAACGATTCGGCGAGCGCCGCCGCGAAGCGGCCGAGGTACGCGTCCGCGAACGGACTGCGTTCCCAACGGGTGAAATACGCCAGGTCAGGCTTCTCCGATTGGGCCTTGAGTTCATGCGGGAATGTGGAGGTCCAACCAGGCGGCGGTGCTTCGGCGAGGCCGTTGTCGGCGCCGGAATAGCGCTCGGGCGGCAGCATCCGATTCCAGGTCTTGTCGAAGTCCGCGGTGGTCGGGTTCGCATCGACGAACTTCTTGACCTGCGGAACCGGCCCATTCGTGTAGACCGACGAGGTGACCCACCCATCCAGCGAGTTGGTCAGCCAGGTGATGGCATCCCCCCCGTGACCGCCGAGCATGATCGCGCTGCGATCTTTCAGCGACAGTGACACCACGTGTGCATGATGCTCAGTGCGCATCACGTCGGTGAAGGTCGGCACCGCCAGCCGGTACGCGCTGTCGCCGCCGGTCACTTCCACGCCGTAGCCGATGTCGGCGGCGTGAAGATCCTGCGTGCACGTCATCTGCCGATCGAAATCGCGGTCCCACCAGCCGTTCTGGAACACGCCGTGCCGGTGTGGAAACGCGCCGGTCGAGATGGTCGCGTGTCCGGCGCACGTGAACGTCGACAAGTACGGGTAGGCGGCCTCCTGAAACCATGCGCCTTGCTGGACGAGGCGATGGAGGCCGCCGGTCCAGTCGGCCTTGAAGCGATCGACGTAGTCCGCCCGCATCTGATCGACCACGACGATCACGGCGAGCTTCGGCGGCGTCGGGCTGGCCGCGGACGGCCCGGTTGACAAAAGCAGCGCCGCAATCGCGGCACACAGCAGCTTGTTCACGCTCCGGATTTTACATCAGCATCAATGGGTCGAGGCCGTAGTCGGCGGGGTCGAGCGGCGCGACAATCGATCCCGGGAGCGCGGGGTCCTCGCTGTGTTCCCAGAGGTTGACCTCGTACGGCAGCTCGAGGCGTTTACCCTCGGCGTTGATGAGCACGCGGACGGCGGGTCGATAGGGATCCGGTGCATTGATGGTACGCACGACGGCCACGTCGCCGGTATTGAGGCGCACCAGATTGCCCGCTGGATAGATGCCGACCAGTTGCACGAAGCGCCGCACCAGGTGCTGATCGAACTGCGTGCCATCGCTGCGCTTCAACACCTCGAGGATGCGGTCGGTCGGGAAGGCCTGCTGATAGGCGCGCTGCGATCGCATGGCGTCGTAGACGTCGGCGATACTGCACAGCATCGTGCCGATGTTGAGCGTGACCCGTTTCGCCGCATCGGGATAGCCGGAGCCGTCCATCCGCAGGTGATGTTCGAAGGCGACAACGGGCGCCAGGGTCGGGACCTCCGGCGTCATGCGCAGGATTTCAGCGCCGTCCACCGTATGGCGCTTCATGATCGTGAACTCGGCGGTGGTCAGCTTGTCCGGCTTGTTGAGGATTTCGATCGGCGTCTTGACTTTGCCGATGTCGTGCATCAGTGCCGCCAGGCCGAACTCGCGGAGCAGCGGGCCATCGATGCCCAGTCCTCGAGCCTGGCCCATGGTCAGGATCGATACGTTCACCATGTGGGTGAACGTGTAGTTGTCGTAGTTCTTCAGGGTGGTCAGAGCGAGCAGCGCGGTGCGGTTCTGGGCGACCGCCTGGGCGAGGCCATCGATCATCGTGCGCGCCATCTCGGCGTCCGGCTTGCCCTCCGTCCGCGCGCTGTCCCACACGTTGCCGGCCGCCACGACCGCGTCCGAGTAAAGGCGTTTGATCGTGGCCATGTCGCTCAGATCGGCGGCGACGCGCTGGCCGATGGTGACGCGTCCAACGCGGAAATGGGTGATCGGTGGAAAGGGCGCCGGCTCGCCGTCCGTGATCGGATCGACCGCGGTCACCGCGTCGATGAACGCCGTCACTTCGTCGGTCGTGACCCCGCGCTCGACCGTGATCCGCTCGACCCCGCTCTGCTGGAGACGCTTGATGAGCGGTCCCAGCGCATCGGATCGCGCCATCGGCATGTCGTCCACGATCACTTCATCGCCGACCAGGCCGATGACCACGACGGGCTGCAGGCTGTGCAGCAGCTGGAACGCCCCCGATAGCGACTCGAGGTTGCGGGCGATGATCGGATGCCCCTTCGAGTAGAGCTGTGCCGAGCGCAACGCCGCGGCGAACCTGCGCAGCAATTCGTCGGCGAGCTGGAGACGGGGCGCGCTCACGACTCGTCTCCACGAGACCCGACCGAGACGGGACGGGACGGGCGGACGTTGGCGAGTTGGGAGCGAGCCGCCGAGCGAATGCCGCGAGAGCCCCTGGCGATCGCCTCTTCGAGCGCGGCGACCGCTTCCGGCGTCCCGATCCGGGCGAGCGCTGTGGCGGCGGCGTGGCGGAGTTCCGATGTGCGCCGCGGCGCCCACCACTCGCCCTTGTAGAGCGCCGACTGCAACGGCACGACGCCGGCTGGATCGCGCAACACGCCCAGCGATTCGATGGCACGCAGGTAAATCGCCGACAGGGTGCCCCGGTGATCGACGTGACCCAGGATGTAGGCGAACAGCGGCGCGGCCCGTTCGTCGCGGACCAGACTGATTGACTGCATGATCGCCTCGCGCGAACGTTCGGTACCGGACGTCAGCGCCTGCTCGAGGATGCGGTAGGCCGCGTCGGTGCCGACATTCAGGATGGCGCGCACGGCCTCGCGCTGCACCTGCTGTTCGTTGTCATCGAGCAGCTCGGTCAGCTCCGGCAAGGCCTCGCTGCCGCCGACCTGACGCATCAGCTGGATGGCGGTACGGCGCACCGCCGCGTTGGGCGAATTCTTGAGGCGCTCGATGGTCCGCCATCCAATCGATCCGAACGCGAGCAGGATGGAAGTCAGGCGTTCGCGGGTGCGCGGCCGCTGCTCCTCGGACAACGTCTCGGCGAGCGGACGCACGATGACTTCGCCGAGCGAGACGCACATCGCCTTGACCCGCTCGAACTGCGCATCGTCGATGGTGGCGAGATGGGTGGTGACGTGGCGCATCATCGATCCGGCGATCAGCAGGTCGATGGCGGTCATCGCGTGCTGGCGCCGGATCTTGGTGCCGGCGCCGCCACTCTGCTGCACGAGCACCGCGATCAGGGCCAGAGCGGCGTCGAAATCGCCGACCAGCAGCAGATCGTCGAGCAACGTCACCACCGGGGTCATCAGCTCGCCCCAGCGATCGTCGTCGTCCTCGATCGCGAGCAGGTCGAGCATCAGCGTCAGATCGAGTGCCCGCAACGCGCTGGTGGCGATGGTTCCGAGCCATCCGCTGACCCGCTCCGGGGGGTCGTCGTTCATGCGCTCGACTTCGACCGCCTTGGTCCGGGCGGCGGACAGCTCGCGGCCGTACTGTTCCGACACGAACGACTCGTCGCTGTACGACGTCAGCAGCTTCTGCGCGACGTGATTCCACGCCGTCTCGAAACCTTCGGTGCTGCCGAGCGGCGACGCCTGAACGTCACGCCGGGCGATCGCGAGCAGACGCTGTTGATGGTCGGGGTCGCGCACCAGCGTCTGGAACGCAGTAGCCAGACGATCGGTGGCGGTGTCGCCGGCGATGACCTGCCGCGAGACGAAACCCGCGATGGTGCCGTCGGACATCCGGCTGACGACCGCCTGCATGACCTGTGGACCTTCATCGTCGGTTCGGTGACCGAGCAGGCCGAGCAGCATGTCCGGCGATAACTGGCCGACAGCAGTGGCCATGTGACGCAGCGTCGGCTCGAGTTGCTCGGGCCGGCTCTTCGAGACGACGTCGACGATGCCGCGCATCATGCGCATCAGCGCAGCGGTCTTGGCGCCCATCGTTCCCGTGCTTTCGGCGCCGGCCTCGACATCCGCCATCAGGTCGGCGAGTTTGGACGGATCGTTGACGATGCCGATCAGTTCGGCGATCGCCTCTTCGTCGAGATCGAACGAAGTGCCCTGGAGGCAGCTGGCAATGACGGTCTTCCAGACGGCCGCCTCGCCGCCGGTCCGCTCGCGCAAGACCTCGGCGTAGTCGATTTCGTGAAGTTCGACATGGCGGCCGGCCATCGTGGTCCACACGCGCGCGATCCCGCCCTCGCTACGGATCGACTCAGGAGTGCGGCCGAGCAGCAGCAGGAACGTCCGCCACGCATCGAGATCCCCGCCCGGGTTGACGGTCATCTGACCGATCAGGTGCGCGTGGAGCAGGGTCGCAAGTTCGCCGACGGACGCGTCAGGCCGCCCTGGCTGGCGCTGGTCGAGCGTCAGACCATCGGGCAGCACGCCGACGCGGAGCGGGCGGGGCAGCGCCGTTGCGGAGGTCAGGTCGACGATTCGTCCGAGGGTCGCCGCGATCGCGGGGTGGGTCGCGGGATAGAGGACGACGGCGCGCTGCGCGGCCTTGAAGGCGCGTGCAAAATCGGTAAGCCGCGCGGTCTCTTGCGCACTCAGCGGCGCCCGGTCATCGGTCAAATCGGTCATCAGCAGTGCGGCGGGCAGACGATCACGTCGTGATTATGCTGGACGCGAGCGCCTTAGGCTAGAGGGGAGTCCCGAATCCGATATACTGCCGCCCGAATGCGCGCCGTCGACATCATCATGAAAAAACGGGACGGCTCGCCGCTGACGCGCGAGGAAATTCGTTTTTTCGTCGATGGAGTGACCTCCGGCGCGTGGCCTGACTACCAGGCCTCGTCGCTGCTGATGGCGGTAGTGTTGCGTGGCATGACCGTAGACGAGACCGCGTGGCTCACTGATGCCATGGTCCATTCCGGTGTGAAGGTCGACCTCGCCGACATCCCGGGCGTGAAGGTCGATAAGCACAGCACCGGCGGCGTCGGCGACAAGACGTCGCTCATCCTGGCGCCCCTGGCCGCGGCTTGCGGCGTACCGGTGCCGATGATGTCCGGACGCGGCCTCGGCCACACCGGCGGCACGCTGGACAAGCTCGAGGCGATTCCCGGCTTTCGCGTCAATCTCTCGCTCGACGAGATGAAGTCGGCGCTGCGGCGGGCCGGCTGCGCGATGATCGGACAGACCGCCCAGATCGCGCCTGCCGACAAGAAACTCTACGCCCTGCGCGACGTCACTGGCACGGTCGAGAGTATCCCGCTGATCAGCGCGTCGATCATGAGCAAGAAGATCGCTGAGGGCATCGACGCGCTGGTGCTGGACGTCAAGACCGGCAGCGGCGCGTTCATGAAGACCGAGGCTGATTCGCGCAAACTGGCCGAGTCGCTGGTCTCGATCGGCAACGCGTCGGGTGTGAAGACCGAGGCCATCATCACCGACATGCAGACGCCGCTCGGACGCGCCGTCGGCAATGCGCTCGAGGTGATCGAGTGCGTGGATGTGCTGAAGGGCGGCGGCCCGAAGGATCTGGTTGAGGTCTCGGTCGAACTGACCGCGCGCATGCTGGTGCTGGGTAAGGTCGCGAACGATCTGACGGCGGCCAGACAGAAAGTCCGCGACGCCATTGATTCGGGCGCCGGCCTCGAACGGCTGCGACAGATCATCGAGATCCAGGGCGGCGATCCGCGCATCGTGGACGACTATTCCCGTCTGCCGCACGTCGACTCGCGCGAAACAGTGACCGCGCCGCGCGACGGGTTCCTGACGCGTGTCGACGCCGAACTGGTGGGCAAAGCCTCCGTGATCCTCGGCGCCGGCCGCGACCGCGTCGAAGATGCGGTCGACTTCGCGGTCGGGCTGCTGGTCCTGGTCAAGCCTGGCGCGGCGCTTCGCGCCGGCGACCCGGTCTTCGAAGTTCACTATCGCGATCCCGCTCGCCTCGAACGGGCGCGCGCCCTGTTGATGCAGGCGATGGAGTTCGGCGCCTCTGCGCCGACCCCGGCGCGACTCATTCTCGGCGAGGTGCATTGATGCTCGGAATCTTCCAGCCGCTGTTCGGAGCGGCCGTCATCCTGGCGATTGCGGTCGCGTTCTCGACCAACCGACGCGCCATCAACTGGACGACGGTGGCGTGGGGCCTGAGCCTGCAGGTGATGTTCGCGTTGATCGTGCTGAAGACAACGATCGGTCAACGGGTGTTCGAGACGCTTGGCCACGGCATCAACAAGCTGCTCGGATTCGCCGGCGTCGGCGCCGCCTTCGTGTTCGGTCCGCTCGGCGACAGCAGCGTGTGGGTCCGGGTCATGAACGGCGCCCTCGGCCCGGAGGGCGGCAACTACGCGGTGATCTTCGCGTTTCAGGTCCTGCCGACCATCATCTTCATCGCGGCGCTGTTTGCCATCCTCTACTACTTCGGCGTCATGCAATTCGTCGTGCGCCTGTTCGCGGTCGTGATGCACCGGGTGATGAAGTGCAGCGGCGCCGAATCGCTGAACGTCGCGGCCAGCATCTTCATGGGCCAGACTGAGGCGCCGTTGACAATCCGGCCGTATCTGCCCGAGATGACGGAGTCCGAGCTGATGACGGTCATGACCTCGGGCATGGCGCACATCTCGGGCGGCATCATGGCGGCGTACATCCTCTTCGGCATCGAGGCCAAGCACCTGCTGACGGCGGTCATCATGACCGCGCCGGGCACGATCATGATGGCCAAGATGCTGGTGCCCGAAACCGGCGTGCCGAAGACGATGGGGACGGTGAGGCTCGAGGTCGAGCAGACCGACGTCAACGTCATCGACGCGGCCGGGCGCGGCACGGGCGAGGGTCTGCAACTGGCATTGAACGTCGGCGCGATGCTGATTTCGTTCCTGGCGCTGATCGCGCTGGTCAACTACATCCTCGGCTTCGCGCACTTGAGCCTGCAGCAGATCTTCGGCTGGGTCTTCGCGCCGGTGGCCTGGAGCATGGGCGTGCCGTGGCGCGACGCGCCGGTCATCGGCAATCTCCTCGGCACGCGCATGGCGCTCAACGAGTTCGTCGCCTACTCACAGCTCGGACCGCTCAAGGCGTCGCTCGATCCGAAGTCGTTCACCATCGCCACGTTCGCGCTGTGCGGCTTCGCCAACTTCAGCTCGATCGGCATCCAGATCGGCGGCATCGGCGCGCTGGCGCCGAATCGCCGCCACGATCTCGCCCGGCTCGGTCTCCGCGCGATGTTTGCCGGCACGCTCGCCAACTTCATGACCGCGACCATCGCCGGTTTTCTCCTGTAAATGGCGTACTACGACGATGTCAAAGAGGCGGCGGACGCGATTCGGTCGCGGGTGCCGGAGGTGCCGGCGATCGCCGTCGTCCTGGGATCCGGTCTCGGCGACTTCGCCGCTTCACTCGGTCACGCCGTGTCGATGCCTTACGGCGAGCTGCCGCACTGGCCGGCGTCAGGAGTCATCGGGCACGACGGCAAGCTGGTGGTGGGAACGTCAGGCGGCCGGACCATCGCCGCACTTGCCGGCCGATGTCACGCATACGAAGGCCACGATCTGCAGCGGGTGACGTTCGCGGTCCGTGCGCTGGGGCTGCTCGGCGTCAAGACGCTGCTGCTCACCAATGCCGCCGGTGGCGTCAACACGTCGTTTTCAGAAGGCGCGCTGATGGTGATTGACGACCACCTCAACCTCACCGGTGGCAATCCGCTGGTCGGGCCGAACGACGATCGGTTCGGGGCGCGCTTTCCGGACATGACCGAGGTCTACTCGGTACGGCTGCGGCGGATTGCAGACCAGGCAGGCAACGCCCTTGGACTACGCTTGCCGCACGGCGTGTACGCCGGGCTGATGGGTCCGAGTTACGAAACGCCCGCTGAGATTCGATACCTGCGAACCATCGGCGCTGACGCGGTCGGGATGTCCACGGTGCCTGAGGCGATCGCGGCGCGCCACATGGGCATCGACGTCCTCGGGATCTCGTGCATCACGAACATGGCGGCGGGAGTTCTGCCGCAGCCGCTCGATCACGCCGAGGTGATGGCGACGACGCGGCGGGTTCGCGGTCAGTTCGTGTCGCTGCTGGAGGGAATCGTTGAGCGCCTCTGACGCACGGCCTGATCTCGTGGCCGCCGCCCGCCGCGCGCGCGAGAACGCCCACGCCGCGTTCTCTCACTTCAAGGTCGGGGCCGCCCTCGAAACCGCCGACGGCACGGTGATCACCGGCTGCAACATCGAGAACGCGACCTACGGTCTGACCATCTGCGCCGAGCGCGTGGCGATGTTCAAGGCGCTCTCCGAGGGGCACCGCGCCTTCACCCGCATCGCCATCGTCGCCGACACCGACGAGCCGACGCCGCCGTGCGGCGCGTGCCGGCAGATTCTGTGGGAGTTTGGCGGCGACCTCGAGGTCCAGCTCGCCAACCTGACCGACGCCAAAGGCACCCACCAGCTCAAGGACCTCCTGCCGTTGCCGTTCGACGCGAGGCTGCTCTAGGCGTTCCCATCACCTCGCACCTCGCACCTCGCACCATCTACCTTGTACAATTGACCGTATGCTGCCGACGATTGCCCGCGAGAACGACGCAGTCGTGATGATCGACCAGCGCAAGCTGCCCGCGCAGGAAGTCTACGTGCGCTGCAAGACTGCGCCTCGAGGTGGCGCGCGCCATCAAGACGATGGTGATTCGCGGTGCGCCGGCCATCGGCGTGGCGGCGGCGATGGGCATCGCGCTCGGCATGCGTGCGAGCACGGCGACGGGCACGCAGAAGTTCGCCGCCGAGTTTCAGAAGACCTGCGATTTGATGGCGTCCACGCGCCCGACCGCCGTGAACCTGTTCTGGGCGATCGAGCGCATGAAGCGATCGTTCGCCGCTGGCGTTCAGGCAGGCGAGTCGGTCGATCAGATCAAGGACCGTCTCGATCGCGAGGCGGCGTTGATCCACGACGAGGACGTGGCAAGTTGCCGCGCGATGGGCGCGTTTGGCGCGGAGGTGGTGCCCGCCGACGCGCACATCCTGACCCACTGCAACGCCGGCGCGCTGGCGACCGCGGGGTACGGGACGGCGCTCGGCGTCATTCGCGGCGCGGTCGAAGGCGGCAAACGCGTCACGGTGTTCGCCGACGAGACGCGACCGTTTCTGCAGGGCGGCCGTCTGACGGCGTGGGAACTCGTCCGCGACGGCATCGAGACGACGGTCATCACCGACAACATGAGTGCTTCGTTGATGCGCCAGGGCAAAGTCAACTTCGTGGTCGTCGGCGCCGATCGGATCGCTGCCAACGGCGACACCGCGAACAAGATCGGAACTTACGGGGTGGCCGTGCTGGCGCGCGAGCATCAGATTCCGTTTTACGTGGCCGCGCCGCTGTCCACGATCGACCTCAAGACCCCTGACGGCGAGCACATTCCGATCGAGGAACGCAGCGCGCGCGAAGTGACTCACGTCGGTTCGTCGCAGGTCGCCGCGACCGGCGCGTTGATCTGGAACCCGGCATTCGATGTCACGCCCCACCGGTTGATCGCAGGCATCATCACCGAGCGGGGCATCTTCCGCGCGCCGTTCACCGAGTCGTTGAAACGCGCGTTCGAACAGGAACCAGTAGCGAGCTAGGGACCATGTCTCATCACGAAGGCACGAAGAGACACGAAGGTCACGAGGATCATTGGCTCTTTGAGCTCAGGAATAGAGTTCGTCGTGTTCTTCGTGGACTTCGTGTTCTTCGTGGCCTCGTGAAAACTCGGCGTTAGTCACTGATGCGTATTCTCGGTATCGAAACCTCCTGCGACGAGACGTCCGCTGCGGTGGTCGAAGAGACCGGCGATCCGGCGAAGCCCGTGGCTGGTGCGGTCCAACGTGATCGCGTCGCAGGTGGCGATTCATCGCGAGTGGGGCGGCGTCGTGCCCGAACTCGCGTCGCGCCAGCACATCCGCGACATCTGCGGCGTCGTCGAGCGGGCGCTGGACGAGGCGGCGACGTCGTGGGGCGATCTCGGTGCGGTCGCGGTCACTCAGGGACCGGGTCTGGTCGGCTCGCTGCTGGTCGGCGTGTCGTTCGCCAAAGCGGCGGCAGCCGCGGCGGGTCTGCCGCTCGTCGCTGTGCATCATCTGGCCGGACACATCGAGTCGCTGGTGCTGCAGAACGGCGAACTCCCGCTGCCGGCTGTCGTCCTGGTGGTGTCGGGCGGCCACACAAGTCTCTATCTGGTCGAGCGCGTCGGCCATTACCAGCTTCTCAGCCGGACGCGGGACGATGCGGCGGGCGAGGCCTACGACAAGGTGGCGAAGCTGCTGGGACTGGGATATCCGGGTGGACCGGTCATCGATCGTCTCGCGCGCAGCGGCAACGATCGCGCGGTCGCGCTACCGACCACGCGGCTGACGCACGCCGATCGAAACGCTCCGCACCTGAAGGGCGATCTCGATTTCAGCTTCAGCGGGCTGAAAACCGCTGTGCTGCGATACGTGCGCGGGCACGAAGGCGCGTTCAGCGATCAGGAAATTGCCGATGTCGCCGCCAGCTTTCAGCGCGTGGTGGTGACTTCGCTGATCGAGCGTCTGTTCGACGCCGCCCGCCGCTTCGGCGCGAAAAGCGTTGGCGTCGCGGGCGGGGTTTCGGCCAACAGCCGTCTGCGGGCGGCCCTCGTCGAGCGCGGCAGCCAGCGCGAGGTCCCGACGTTCCTGCCGAGCCTGTCGCTGTCCACCGACAACGCCGCGATGATCGCCGCTGCCGGGTTGCGCAAATTCAGCACCGGTGCCACCGCCGCGTTCGACCTGAACGCAGACGCGGCGCTGACGCTCTGAACATTGGGTCATTGGGGAATCTGGTCATCTGGTCATTCTCAATATTGGGTCATTCGGGTATCTGGTCATCTGGTCATTGATTGGGAGATTGGATGACCCGATATCAATCACCCGATATCAATGACCCAATGACCAGATTCCCAAATGACCAGATTGAATGACTCAATGACCAGCTAACCAGATGACCAAATGAAAGTACACACGGACTATCTGTGGTTCAACACGAAGCAGCCGCAGGAATTCATCCGCATCACCGACGAGATTGCCGCGATCGTCAAGGCCAGTGCGGTCGACGAGGGCATGGTGCTGGTGTCGGCGATGCACATCACCGCCGGTGTGTTCGTCAACGACTGGGAAGATGGACTGATCTTCGACTTCCAGGTCTGGCTCGAGAAGCTCGCGCCCGCGGGCCTGCCGTATCGTCACCACCAGACGGGTGAGGACAATGCCGACGCGCATCTGAAGCGAACGATCATGGGGCACCAGGTCATGATCCCGATCACCAAAGGCAAGCTCGATCTGGGCCCATGGGAGCAGGTCTTCTACGCGGAGTTCGACGGTCAACGCAAGAAGCGCGTGGTCGTCAAGGTCATGGGCGTCTGAAGATGGGAAGATCTGAGGAGCTATGGAATTGAGGATCTGAGAATTTGTTTGAGGATCTAATTTGAGAAAGTACCCCGATCGGCCGATTGTCGGCGTCGGCGCGGTGATTTTCGACGCCGGCCGTGTGCTGCTGATCAAGCGTGCGCACGAGCCACTCAAAGGTGAGTGGAGCCTGCCGGGCGGCGCTCTTGACGTCGGTGAGACGCTCGAAGCGGCGGTCGCGCGGGAAGTGCTCGAGGAGACCGGCCTCGAGGTCGAGGTGGGGCCGCTGATCGACGTACTCGACAGCATCCGGCACGACGCTGACGGTCGTGTGGAATATCACTTCGTGATCGTCGATTACCGTTGTCGCATGCTCGCTGGCATTGCCGCTGCGAGCTCCGATGCCGCTGACTGCTGCTGGGCGGACCTGAACCAGCTCGACCGGTACGAGCTGACATCGATGACTCTGGAAATAATTCGTAAGGCCGCAGATCTCGACGGATAGCCGGTTCGCTGGGGCGAAACACGCGCGCCAGAGACCTTGCGATGACTGCACGCACGGTGATTGTCGCCGCCAGCCTCAGTCAAGCGGACTTCGAGACGATGTACGCGTGAATCGCCCCGACGCCGATGTTCACGCGCTCAAAGTGCGGCTGATTAGTTCTTCGGCTTCCAGGCAAAATAGACGGGCACGCCTAACAGCACGATGACCAGGCCGGGCCAGGTCGTCGCCGGCCGATAGACGAACAACACCAGCAGGATCGACGCCGCGCCGAGGATGTAAATCGCGGGGATGACTGGATAGCCGAACGCGCGATAGGGGCGATCGGCGTTCGGGCGCGTCTGGCGAAGACGGAAGATCCCGGCGATGGTCAGGATGTAGAAGATCAGCGCCGCGGAAATGACGTAATCGAGCAGGTTGTTGTAGAGATTGCCGTAAGCGTGGGTCACTGGGTCGTAGGTTCGCGGCAGCACCAGGAACACCGCCCAGAGTCCCTGAAAGAGCAAGCCCCACGCCGGCACCTTTTCGCGATTCAGCTCGCCGGCCGATCGGAAGAACAGCCCATCGCGAGCCATCGCGTAGTACGCGCGGGCGCCGGCGAGAATCAGCCCGTTGGTACAGCCGAACGTCGAGATCATGATCCCGATCGCCATGATCGTTGCGCCGAGTCCTGGAAAGATCACGTTCAGCGTCGCCGTCGCGACGCGATCGCCTGGCGCGTGCTGAATCTGGTCGAATGGCAGCGTCACCAGGTAGGCGACGTTCGCGAGCAGGTAGAGCCCGATCACGACGAAGGTGCCGAAGGCGAGCGAGAGCGGAATGTTACGCCGCGGATCCTTCACCTCACCTGCGGTGAAGGTGATGTTGTTCCAGGCATCCGCGGAGAAGAGCGAACCGGTCTGTGACACGCAGACGGCGACGAACAGACCGAATGCGGTCATCGCCGAGAGACCAGGAACGATGTCGACGGTCCCGCGCGGCGTCCACAGGTTACCGAAATTGTCGGCGACCGCCGTGTGATTCCAGCCAATGAACAGGCCAACCAGAATCAGACCGAGCAGAGCCCCGGTCTTGGCGGTGGTGAAGACGTTCTGGATCATCTTCCCGTATTCGAGTCCGCGCGTGTTGGTCCACGTCAACAGCGCGATCATGACGATGCCGACCAGCTGAGTAGTCGAGAGCGAAAGCGCGTAGCCGGTCGTCAGGTGAACTGGGGCCACCAGGTAGTTGTCGTCCGCGATCCACGGCACCATTGCGCCGAAGTAGCGCGCGAAGCCGACCGACACGGCGGCAATCGTCCCGGTCTGGATGACCAGGAACAACGTCCAGCCGTAGAGAAAGCCCCAGAGCGGCGAGAACGCCTCGCGGAGGTAGACGTATTGGCCACCGGCGCGCGGCATCATCGCCGCGAGCTCGCCGTACGAGAGCGCACCGACCACAGTGAGCAGACCGGTGAGCATCCATGCGCCCAGCAGCCAGCCCGGACTGCCGACGTTTCGCGCCATGTCGGCCGAAACGATGAAGATGCCGGACCCGATCATCGAGCCGACGACCACCATGGTCGAGTCGTACAAACCGAGGCCGCGGTTGAACTCGGTGTCGAGCGTCATCGCCACCGAGCCAGGCCCCGTACCGTTTGCCATCGAGCGCTCCTGCATTAAGATGCTGAAACTTACCATGAATCGAGATGACGCCTGGGCGCTGCTGACCGAGTACACGACTGGCGAGAGCCTGCGCAAGCACGCGCTCGGCGTCGAAGCCGCGGTCCGCGGCTACGCGAAAATGTTCGGCGAGAACGAAGAGGAGTGGGGCGTCACCGCACTGCTGCACGACTTCGACTACGAGCGCTGGCCGACGCTCGGCGACCACCCGATGAAGGGCAGCGAGATTCTGCGCGAGAAGGGCTACCCCGAATGGATGATCCGCGCCATCCAGTCGCACGCCATGGAGATCACCGGCGTCAGCCGTGACAGCCAGCTCGAGAAAACCTTGTTCGCCTGCGACGAGCTCGCCGGGTTCATCACCGCGGCCTCGCTGGTCAGGCCGAGCAAGAGCATTCTCGACCTCGAGGCGAAATCGGTCGTGAAGCGGATGAAGGACAAGGCATTCGCGCGCGGTGTGAAGCGCGAGGACCTGCACGAGGGCGCCGCCTCGCTCGGTCTGGCGCTCGAAGCACACATCGCGAACGTGATTGGCTTCATGCGCGAGCGCGCCGACGATCTCGGCCTGCGGGGCTCTTTGTGATCGCGGCCCCGAGGATCGCGGCCCTGAAAGGGCCGCGCCACGTCGACCTCCAAAGGGCCGCGCTACACGTGTGGGGCGGACCTTTTAGGTCCGCCGGACCGTATAACAATCTGAATGGCTGAGGACGCTCCGGTCGTCTCCCTCGACCACGTCACCGTCACCTACGGCAGGAATCGGGCGTTGCGCGACGTCACTTCCGCGTTCGCGCCAGGCGCCGTCGGCCTGCTCGGTCCGAACGGCGCCGGCAAGAGCACGATGATCAAGTCGCTGCTCGGCTTCATCGTCCCCGACGACGGGCCAGATGAGGGTGCTCGGTCTTGACGTGGCGACATCGCCGCTCGAAATACGAGCCCGCGTCGGCTACATGCCGGAAAACGACGCGCACATTCCAGGCATGAACGCCGTGTCGTTCGTCGGCTACTGCGGCGAGCTGGCGGGACTGCCGCGCGTCGACGCGATGCAGCGTGCCCACGAAGTCCTGTTCTACGTCGGGCTGGGCGAGGCGCGCTACCGCAACGTGGACACGTATTCGACCGGCATGAAGCAGCGGATCAAGCTGGCGCAGGCGCTGGTCCACGATCCCGATCTGCTGTTTCTCGACGAACCCACCAACGGCATGGACCCGAAAGGCCGCGACGAGATGCTGGAACTGGTGCGGGACCTGGCGCACAACAAGGGCGTCAACCTCATTCTCTGCTCGCACCTGCTGCCCGACGTCGAATACACCTGCGACTACGTCGTCGTGATGGACAAGGGCGCGATTGCGACCGCCGGGCCGATCGCGGCGCTCAAGCAGCCGCGGGGGCGTGTCTACGAGCTGCGGGTCAAGACGCCGGTCGATGGTCTGGAACCGTTTCTGTCCAGGCTGCGGACGGCCGGCCTCGAATGCAACGCGACCGACGAGGACGTGATGCGCGTCTTCGTGCCCGGCGAAGGCGGCGCCCAGGAACTGTTTGCGCTCGCGGCATCGGCGCGCGTGCAGGTGCGTCATCTGCGCCCCAGCGTGCCGACGCTCGAGGATGTGTTCGCCCACGCGGTCGGCCAGGAGTGATGCCAGGAATGACACCGATCAACGCAGAGGCCACAGAATTCGCAGAGGATCGATTGGATCCGCGAATTCGGCGCGTTCTGTCTTGAATGTGAACCATGCCGATACATGACCAGGGTTACCGGCGCTATCGCGGCGATCGGGCACGCACCGGAGCGGGCTGGATCGTCATCGCCCGCGCCGGGATCCGGACGTTCGTCGCCAAAAGGCAGCTGCTGGCGCTGCTGCTCGTGTCCTGGGTGCCGTTTGTCGGCCGCGCCGCGCAGATCTACTTTGCCGCCAACGTTCCACAGGCCCGCGATCTGCTGGCGGTGAAAGCCGAAACCTTCCGGCAGTTCCTCGATCAGCAGGAATTCTTCGTGTTCTTCGTCACGGTGTACGTCGGCGCCGGGTTGATTGCCAACGATCGGCGCGCCAACGCGCTGCAGATTTATTTGTCGAAGCCGTTGACGCGCGCCGAGTACGTCTTCGGCAAGCTGGCGGTTCTGGTGAGCTTCCTGCTGCTGGTGACATGGGTGCCGGCGATGCTGTTGCTGCTGGTCCAGATTGCGTTCGCCGGCAACTTCACCTTCCTGATGAACAACGCCTTCCTGTTTCCCGCGATCACGGTGCTTTCGGTGGTCGAAGTCCTGCTCGCGGCGTCGACGATGCTGGCGCTGTCGTCGCTGTCGAAGAGCAGCCGTTACGTCGGCGTCCTGTATACCGCCGTCATCTTTTTCTCTGCCGCCATCTACCGCGTGGTCTACGCCGTGACGCGCAGCTCGGTGTTCTCGTGGCTGTCGCCCGGCGCCAGCGTCGAACAGATCGGCAACGTGATCTTCCGGTTGAAGGCGCCGTACGCAACACCGTGGCCCGTGTCGCTGTTTGTCATCGTCGCGCTGATCGGGCTGTCGGCGCTGGTGCTCGAGCGCCGCGTGCGCGGCATCGAGGTGGTCGCCTAGTGGCCGCCGTCACGACAGGCCTCGTCGTCGCGGACCATCTGTCGAAGTGGTACGGCCAGGTCATCGGCCTGAACGATGTGTCGGTTACGGTGCCGACGGGCATCACCGGCCTGCTGGGTCCGAACGGCGCCGGCAAGTCCACCTTCATGAAGCTGATGACCGGCCAGCTGAAGCCGAGCAAGGGAAGCATCACTGTTCTTGGCGAGGCGATCTGGCAGAACCCGGGCATCTACCGGCGCATCGGTTTCTGCCCCGAGCAGGACGCCTTCTACGACCGCATGACCGGGTTGGAGTGGGTCACTGCCCTGGTGCGTCTGAACGGCGGCACCGAAGCGGAAGCGACCGCGATGGCGCGGCGTAGTCTCGAGATGGTGGATTTGCTCGATGCGGCGGACAAGAAGATCGGTGCTTACAGCAAAGGCATGCGTCAGCGCGTGAAGATGGCGCAGGCGCTGGCTCACGATCCCGAGCTGCTGATCCTCGACGAGCCGCTGTCGGGCATGGATCCGATTGCGCGGCGCAAGACCATCCGCATGATCAAGGACTGGGGCCGCGCCGGGAAAAGCGTCATCGTGTCGAGCCACATCCTGCACGAAATCGAATCGATGACATCGAACATCCTCCTGATCAATCAGGGCCGGATCCTTGCCGAAGGCAACGTCCACCAGATCCGCGATCTGATCGACGAGCACCCGCACACCGTGTACATCAAAGCAGAGCGCACGCGGGAACTGGCGCGCGAGTTCCTGACCCAGGACGATGTCCTGAGCCTGAGGTTCGAAGACGAGGCAGTCGTCGTCCAGACGGCGCGTCCTGATGCGTTCTACGCGCGCCTGACCGAGCTCGCTGCCTCGGGCGAACTGGGAACCATTCACGAGGTGACGTCGCCCGACGACAACCTGCAGGCGGTCTTCCAGTACCTGGTGAAATCATGACGCCGCACGCTCAACCCACGCCGAGTCTGACCGCGTCTTCTCTCCGGGTGTTCGACCTGTCGCTCGGCCAGATGCTCTGGTCGCGTCGATCGGTGTTCCTGGCCGTGCTGCTCGGCGGACCGGTGATGCTGGCGGTCGTGCTGCGGGTGGTCTCCAGCATGGTCTCGTCCGGTTTCCGCGTGAACGGCGCCGAGGCGGCCGGCGCCTCGATTTTCGGCATGATGATCTGGCTGCTCTACATCCGCTTCATCGTGCCGGTGCTTGGCGTCTTCTACGGGACGGCGCTGATCGCCGACGAGGTCGAGGACAAGACGATTACATATCTGTTCACACGGCCGGTACCGCGCAGCGCGGTCCTGTTCGGCAAGTATTTCGCCTACCTGGCCTGCACAGTTCTGCTGGTTCTGCCGTCCGTGATGCTGGTGTTCTTCCTCGTCGTCCCCACCGGAGGCAGCGGCATCGCCGAAGCCTTTCCGGCGTTGCTCGAGGATCTCGCGATGCTGGCGATTGGGCTTGCCGCTTACGGGGCGGTGTTCGCACTGGTCGGCGCACGGATGAAGCGACCGCTCATCGCAGGGCTGGTGTTTGCGTTCGGATGGGAGCCGCTGGTCCTGCTTTTCCCGGGATATCTCCGACGCTTCACGGTTGCGTATTACCTGCAGGGGCTGGTGACTCATCAGATGCCGCAGGACTCTGCCGCAAGCCTGCTGTTTCAAATCTTTCACGAGGTGCCGTCGGTGCTCACGAGCGTGGCGTCATTGGCGGTGATTATCGCGGTCACCCTGTGGCTGGCTGGGCGGGCGGTCTCTGACCGGGAATACGTGCTCGAGCAGTAGCTTCAGCAGATAATGGGGAACTGGCATCAAGCCCCGACCGTATAAGACTTTGAGGGCTCATTCATGACCACGAGAACGCGCTATTTCGTGATTGTTTCGCTGCTGGTCATGACTGTCGGCCTGGGGACCGGCCTGGTTGCCTACTACGTGGGCGGTCTTCCGGCGGGCGCATTCGCCGGCCGCGGCGGACCAGAAGAACTCGGCTTCATCCCACGCGACGCCGTGGTCATTGCTTTCGCGAACGTTCAGGAAGTGATGGGCTCAGAGCTGCGGCAGAAAATCCACGCCGCCGTTCCGATGCAGGAAAACGGGCAGCGCGAGCTTCAGGATCGGACTGGCATCAACCTCGAAACCGACATCGACCGTGTAGTGGCGTGCCTCCGTCCGGAGGCAGGCGGTGGCAAGTCGCCGTTCTCAGGGATGGTGCTGGCGCGAGGGCGGTTCGACGAGGTCAAGATCGAAGCGCTGATGCGGGAGCACGGCGCGCACGTCGAGGACTACAAAGGCAAGCGGCTCATCGTCGCCGACGTCTCGAACGTTGCGGACGTCCCGAGCCGGCGCGAGGCGAGCTTCGCTCTCTCGTTCATCGAAAGCGGCCTCGCAGCGTTCGGCAGCACCACCCTCGTCCGCTCGGCCGTGGATCTCCACAACGGCGGCGCCAATCCTCAGACTGGCCTCGAGAGCGTCACCGGCAACGAAGAACTGATGACGCTGGTTCGGTCGCTCGAATCGGGCAATAACGCGTGGGCGGTTGGCCGCTTCGACGCGCTCACCGCGCAAGCCCATCTCCCGGAGAATGTCGCCAGCCGGATCCCCGCGATCACCTGGTTCTCGGTCGGTGGTCATATCAACGGCGGTGTTCGCGGCGTCTTCCGCGCTGAGGCGAAAGACGACGAAGCTGCGAACAACCTGCGCGACGTCGTGCGGGGATTCCTCGCGCTCGGCAAGATGCAGTCGGGATCACGGCCGGAGCTCCAGGCGATGATGCAGTCGCTCGAGCTTGGCGGCACCGGCAAGACGGTGGCGCTCTCCTTCAATGTGCCGGCTGAAGTATTCGACGTGATTGGCTCGATGAACGGCCGCACGCCCAAGCCCCGGGCGCACTGAGCTGGTGACGGCCTGACGCTGTTCCCTGCGACCGCCGCCCCGCAGCCTCACCTCCTCGTCATCGTTTGTCTCCGGTAAGGCTACGCGTCTTTGCTTGACGCCTTCCTGCCGCCCCCCTACACTTTCTTCGCCGTTACGCCCCGCGCGTTCATCCTCGCCAATGACCAATCTCGTGTTTTTCTACGGCACGCTCATGAGCGGGTTCAAACGCCCGGGCCGCGCGCGTCTCGATTCGACGCTGCAGGCTGAAGGTCGCGGCTGGATTCCTGCGGCGCTGTTCGACCTCGGCATCTACCCGGCAGCGATTCCCGCCTCCGACAGCCGCGTGTGGGGCGAGGTCCACCGGATGCTCGACGAGGACGCAGTGCTCAGCACCCTCGACGAGATCGAGGGCTACCGTCCGAGCGAGCCGGACCAGAGCCTGTACATGCGGGTCGAAACACCGGTGACGTTCGACGATGGCCATACGACGACCGCGTGGGCGTATTTTTACAATGCGCCACTGGGACGCGCGCAGCGGATTGAATCCGGCGATTACCTCGAACATCTCAGGGTCAAGTGAAGATTCGGTGCGAGGTCCGAGGTGCGAGGTGCGAGGCAATGTGCGAGGTGCAACGTGCGAGGTGCAGTAGTGCCACGAAGTGAAATCGTGCGGCGCGTGATTCTTGCGCTTGTGCTGTGCGCCGCAGTGTCCGGCTTCAGCCGGACCGCATCCGCCCAAACGGTCGGCGGTGCACTGGACCCGCGCATCGTCAAGCTGGTCGGCGCGATTTCCGAAGAGCGCCTGACTGCGATTCTGAAGAAGCTCGAGAGCTTCGAGACGCGCAGCACGATGTCGTCGACGACGTCACCGACCCGCGGCATCGGCGCCGCGCGCCAGTGGATTCTCGACGAGATGAAGAGCTATAGCCCGAAGCTGCAGGTCAGCTTCGACACCTATCAGGTCGCGCCGCAGGGCCGCATCACGCGACAGGTCGAACTGCGCAACGTGATGGCGATTCTCCCAGGCCGCAGCCCGCGCCGGATCTACGTCAGCGGCCACTACGATACGCTCGCACGGCCAGGTGGACAGGGCAGTTCGAACGCTGGCGAGCCGGGCGCCGCGGCGCGGCTGACCGCGCTCCCCGAAGATCCCAACGCGCCACTGGACAACCTCGCGCCGGGAGTGAACGACGATGGCAGTGGAACCGCATTGACCATCGAGCTGGCGCGGGTGTTCAGCCAGAGCGGCATCGACTTCGACGCCACGCTGGTATTCATGTGTCACGTCGGCGAGGAACAGGGACTGGTCGGCGCGCGTCTGCACGCGCAGAAGGCGATTGCCGACAAGACGCCGATCGAAGCGGTTTTCAATAACGACATCGTCGGCGGCGACCATGGTGGCAACGGCATCGTGGACGGCGCGACGATCCGCGTGTACTCGGAAGGTCCGGAAGATTCGCCATCCCGGGAACTCGCACGATTCGTGCAGCGGTGGGGCTCGCTCTACGTGCCGTCGCACAAGGTGCGGCTGATGGCTAGGCCCGATCGATTCGGTCGTGGCGGCGATCATTCGGCGTACACGCAGTTCGGATTCACGGCGGTCGGCTTCCGCGAATCTCGCGAGAATTTCACCAAGCAGCACGACGTGCGCGACACTTTCGACGGTGTGTCGGTGCCCTATCTGGCGCAGAACGCACGTGTCAACGCCGCCTCTGCGGCGACCCTGGCTTTGGCGCCGCCGCCGCCCAGCGTACTCACCGACCGTGGTGCACCGATGATCACCAGGGCGCCGACCGGTTACGACGCCAATTTGCAGTGGAATGCCGTGCCGGGCGCCGCCGGCTATCGCGTCTTCTGGCGTGAAGCCTGGGGTCCGGACTGGCAGCACGACCTGCTGGTCGCCAACGTCACGACGCTGTTGCTGCCGAACATGCAGATTGACGACTACGTGTTTGGCGTCGCGTCAGTCGACGCGGCCGGTCACGAGAGCTTCGTCACGGCGTACGTCACGCCGTCTCGAACCGACGGAGCCGTGAAGACCGCAGGTCAGTAGAAACGACGTCCCGGACCGGGACTAAAGGGCGCGACGGCCGCTCTTCACGGCGTCGATGAAGTCGAACACGGCCGAGGCGATGCGGTCCGGCGGATCGATGAACTCGACGCCCGATCGATACACCACCACTTCCTGATCCACATCGCTGATGCTGCAGTGCACGACGCGTCCCTTGACGACCACCGAGCGGTCGCCGAGCGTGAGCCTGAACTCGTGAAGGGAATCGAGGTGAAGGGGGAACGCGGTCTCGACCTGGACGCCGCCCTGGCTGACCTCGGTGATCGCCATCGGCTGAAACACCATCACTTCGCCGTGCAGCGCGCCGAGAATCTCGAGTCGTTCGGCGTCGCGTTTGTCCGAGTCCGGCATCGGCGCGACTATAACATTTTTCAGTTCATCGACACCGCGGGCTTGGGCACGAACAGCTCGGTCTCGAGGAGATCTGCCGCGTCCGGATCCTCGTCGTCGCCGTTATATTCGCTCGTGCATGTCAGCACCGGAATGTCGCGCGTTTCGTCGTCCAGCTTCAGCATCGAAAGCACGTGAAAACCATCGGCGTCGTCGATATGCACGCACAGAATGACGAGATCCGGCCGCACGCGTTTGATCTGGGAGTAAGCGTGACCGCTGGCTTCGACGAACACCACATCGTAGCGACCGGCGTCGAACGCCGATTCGAGCAGCCCGAGCATGGATGCGCTGCCGTTGACAATCACCACTTTTTGAGCGGCGTGCAACGACGCGCTATGCGGGCCGCGGGGCTGGAGCGTTTCGGCGTTGGTCGTGTGGGTCATCATTGTTGTCCGTCTCCCCGGACAGCTCGACTTCTTACAGAATTCGTGCCACGCCGTGCCCACGAGATCGCTGTCAAATTCACGTGTTTTCGAAGCCTGTCTACTGAACCCGCCTCAGCTGACCCGAAAAGGCTGCAACCGAATCGGGTGGCTAAACCATTGTCTAAACGAGCTTTGGCACGACTACGACCGAAAGCAGCAAAGTGTGGACTTTCCTCAACTTTATGGACGGCTCACGGCCCTCTCCGGTTTCAAGGCGCGTGTTCGAAAATCGAAATTGGAAATCCTTCACGATGGATCTGGACGAGCGATCGATGCAGCACGACTGGTTTATCGGCGGTGGCGCGCCACGCCCGCATCACGGAGTGCAGTGTTGTTCCTTCGTGCTTGCGCGGAGCGTTCGCGGGCGTCCAAGGAATCGATCGATGGCGGGCCACTGTGAAGGGGCAACGCGGGACGAACCGCGCCGTTCCGTGCACGAAGCGACGGACGGTCGCATCTATACTCAGGATGTGAACCTGTTCAGCGTTGACCGCTTCTTCGGGCGTCGGCTCCGGCGGGAACGGATCGACACGGCCGACATCCAGAGAATGGGCGACTTCGCATGATTTGGGCGATCGCGGGTCTTGTCTATGCGGGTGCGTACGCGGCACTCGTGTCGGCGTTTGCAGGGGCCCCGCACGTACGCCTGGTGATCGGCAACATCGCCGTTCTGCTGCCGCCGATTGCGCCGCTTTTCGTCATCGTCCGGAACCGTCACCGATGGACCGGCAGACAGGCAGTGTTCTGGGCAGCGATCGCGACGTGGTCCGTGCTCTGGCTGGTCGGCCAGATGGGCTGGGCTTTCGACGAGGTGGTCCGCGGCCTCCGCTCGCCATGGTTCACCTGGCATCTGGTAGCGCAGATGAGCGGGTCGGCAGTGCCGCTCATCGCGCTCGTGGCCTGGCCGCACCGGCGTCGAGCCATCGACACGGCCGCGACCGCGGCGATTGACATCGCCGTTCTGATCTTTCTCTCAGGCTTCCTGTACTGGTCGTTGATCGTCGCGCCGGGAACCGAGCCTGAACACTCGCGGCTCGCGTTGCGGCTTTTGGCGATAATCGCGCCTCTCATGCGGGTCCTGGCGATTCTGGGTTTCGGCCTGGCCGCGCTCGATGCGGGCAAGAACGCGTGGGCCGATGTCTATAAGCGCCTGGCCCTCGGCATGGTGTTGGGACTGGGAGGGCTGATCGGCTGGGCCGTCCTCGCCACCCAAGGCAACTACCACACCGGAACGCCCGGCGACATCGGCTCGATGTTGCCGTTCTGGTTTGCCGCCTGGGCCGCGGCGGCAGCGCCGTCGTCGCCGGTCGAATCGCGCTCTGCGGGGACGTGGGCGGTGCGTCATTCGTCACCGGTCCTGTTGTTCGTTGGCATCCTGATCGTTCCGCTGGTCGGGTACAGCCTGCGGTACCTGATGCCGGCTGGTGCGCACGTCGATCGGCTGCGCGATCTCGCGACCGCGGCCGCGCTCGTTTGCGGTACCGGTCTGATCATGATTCGGTTGCGGGTGGAGCAGCGCGGTGTCGAGCGTGCGAATCAGGGCGTCCGCCTGCTCGCCACGGCCTGCGAACAGGCGGGCGAACTGATCGTGATCCTCCGTCAGAATCGGATCGAGTACGCCAACGACGCGTTCTGCCGCGCCTGCGGCTACACGCGCGAGGACGTCGAGCGGTTGACACCCAGCGCTTTGATCGGCGCCGAGTCGATCGCGCAATTGCCCACGCTCACCGAGAGCCTTCGCGCCCAGCGGACTGTCCGGGCGACGGCGTCAATCGCCAGGAAGGACGGTTCCACGTTTCAGGCTGCCTGCGTTGCGACTCCGCTGGTCAATGGTGCGGGCCAGATCACGCACATCGTCGCCGTGGTGCGCGACACCACCGAAGAAGTGCGGCTCCGCGAGCATCTTGTCCGCAGCGAGCGAATGTCGGCGATCGGTGAGTTTGTCTCGGGCGTTGCGCACGAACTCAACAACCCGTTGCAATCGCTGATCGGGACGCTCGAATTGATGCTCAGCGAAACTCACACCGCCGAAATCAAGGTCGATCTCGAGCGCGCGCAGACCGAAGCCTGGCGGGCGGGTCGGATCGTTCGCAACCTGCTGACCTTCATCCGTCGGTCGCCGAACGAGCGCCTGCTGACCGGCTTGAACGAGATCGTCGAATCCACGCTCGGCGTTCGTGTCTACGAGCTCGAAATGGCCGGCATTGAAGTGCGCATGAACCTGGCCGCGAATCTCCCCTTGGTGCTGGCGAATCGCGAGGAGCTTCAGCAGGTCGTCTTGAACCTCGTCGTCAACGCCCAGCAGGCGATGACGGAAGCGAACGGGCGCGGCGTCTTGTCCGTTCGGACGTTCGTGGAGGGCGATGCGGCAGTGCTCGAGGTCTGCGACGACGGCCCGGGTATCCCAGCGGAATTGGTGGGGCGGATCTTCGAACCGTTCTTCACCACTGGATCGACTGGCGCCGGTGCCGGTCTCGGACTTTCCCTGTCGTTTGGAATCGCCAAGGCGCACGCGGGCGCACTCTCGTTGTTGCCGAGCACCAGCGGCGCGTGTTTTCGCTTATCGCTACCGGGCGCCGGCTTCCCCGGTCCCGCGCCGCTTCTGCCGATTCCGCCCGTTCACTGAGATGCGCATCGCGGTGATTCCCGGCGACGGCATTGGCGTGGAAGTGACGGCCGAAGCCGTCAAAGTGATGACCTCCGCCGGCAGGGTGTTCGGCCACCCCGTCGATCTGGAAATCCTGCCCTGGGGCGCCGAGTACTACCTTCAGACAGGTGTCACGATTCCGCCTAACGGCTATTCGATGTTGCGGGACGATTTCGACGCCGTGTTCATCGGCGCACTCGGCGATCCTCGCGTTCCCGACAACCGCCATGCGCGCGACATCCTGCTCGGCACCCGGTTCGAACTCGATCTGTACGTCAACTACCGGCCGGTCAAACTGCTCGACGAGCGGCTCTGCCCGCTCAAGAGCCGTACGCCGGCAGACGTGAACTTCGTCGTGTTCCGCGAGAACACCGAGGGTCTCTACGTCAGCATCGGCGGACGCTTCAAGCCGGGCACAGAGGATGAGGTCGCGATTCAGGAGGAAGTGAACACCTTCAAGGGCGTGCACCGAATCGTCAAGCACGCGTTCGACTTCGCGGTCACGCACGGGCGCCATCGCGTATGCATGGCCGACAAGAGCAATGCGATGGTCCAGGGACACGCACTCTGGCAGCGTGTATTCAAGGATCTCGCGGCGGCGTATCCGCAAATCGAATCCCGTCATCTTTACATCGACGCGCTCGCCTTGTTGATGGTCCAGGATCCGGCGCAGTTCGATGTCATCGTCACCAACAACCTGTTTGGCGACATCGTCACCGACCTTGGTGCCGCTCTACAGGGTGGTCTCGGTATGGCGGCGTCCGGTAACCTGCACCCTGGCCGGACATCGATGTTCGAGCCGGTGCACGGGTCGGCCCCACCGTTGGCCGGGAAGAATGTTGCCAACCCCATGGGCGCGATCCTCTCGTCGGCCCTGATGCTGGAGCAGCTCGGGCTGTCGCGCCAAGCGGCCGCCGTCGAAGCGGCCGTCGCGTCCGCGGTAGCCAATGGGCAGGGCACCCGCGAAATCGGCGGTTCGCTCGGTACGAAAGAAACCGGCGACTACATTGCGTCTCGGATCGGCGCCCAGATGTAGCCGTCCGCCTTCATGCGGACCGGGAGTGTAGTGTCCGGCTTTAGCCGGACCGTGCAGGGACACATGCAAATCAAAACCGTTGGCGTGCTTGGCTGTGGACTGATGGGCTCGGGCATCGCGCAGGTCTGTGCGACCGCGGGCTATCCGACGATCGTCAGGGAGATCGACGAGGCCTTTCTCAACAAGGGCCTCGGCCGGATCCGAAAGTTTCTGGACGACGGCGTTGCCAAGGGGAAGGTGACCGCCGACGTCCGGGATACGACGTTGGCGAATCTGTCCGGCGAGACGAGGATGGAGGCGCTGAAGGGCTGCGACCTCGTCATCGAAGCCATCGTCGAGAATCTTGAAGAGAAGCGGCGCACCTACGCGGCGCTCGAAGCGGTGATTGGGAGCCAGACGATCATCCTGTCGAACACGTCATCGTTGTGCATCACCGAACTCGCCGCGGCGACGACGCGACCTGACCGCTTTGGCGGACTGCATTTTTTCAACCCTGTCCCGCTGATGAAGCTGGTCGAGGTGATTCGTGCCTTGACGACGAGCGACGAAACGTATCAGACCGTGTTTGCGTTCGCGCAGTCGCTCGGCAAGGAACCGATTACCGCCCCCGACCGGCCCGGCTTCATCGTCAACCGTCTGCTGGTGCCGTACCTGCTCGACGCGATCCGCGCCTACGAAAATGGTCTCGGCACGCTCGAAGACCTCGACAAGGGGATGAAGCTCGGATGCGGGTATCCGATGGGCCCGTTCGCGCTGCTCGACTTCGTCGGTCTCGATACGACCTACTTCATCGCGAACATCATGTTCGAGGAGTTCCGCGAGCCCGCGTACGCGCCGCCGCCGCTGCTGAAACGAATGGTTCTGGCCGGGCGCCTGGGACGGAAAAGCGGGCGGGGGTTTTACAAGTATGAAGTTAGAAGTTAGAGGTGTGAAGTCCGAAGTTACTTCTTACTTCTTACTTCTCACTTCAGACTTGCGAGCGCCTGTCGCGCTTTCTGTTTGAACTCGCGATCTTCCGGTGTCCATTCAGGATTCAGCGGCGCGTCGAGGACGCGTTGGAGTTCGGCGCGCGCTTCCGGTTTGCGCCCGCTGTCGATCAGAAGCTCGGCGAGAAAGAAACGCGACGCCGTGCTGTCGGCGTTGTAGGTGAGTGACGCGCGCAAGTGAGCCTCAGCCTCTTTGTGGCTGCCGCCAAACAGCGATGGAACCTTGAAGTACCAGCGTCCGAGCGCGCGATCCGCGGAACCGTCCTGAAACGCCGGATCGATGCGCAGGACCGTTTCGAGCTCCTCTTTGATCGGCGTTCGGTACTTGAGACCCTGGCGCATCCCGAACGATTCGGCCATCGCCCCCATGTTGGCAGCGGTCCAGAAATGACCTTCCGGACGGTTCGGCGCCAAAGCCGCGGCCTTGTGTCCCGCGTCAATCCCTTGTTCGAAGAATATGCGCCTCTCGGATTCTGGAACGTGGCCGCCGAGCCAGTAGTCGGCTCTGGACAGCTTCCACGCCGTTTCGAAATCGCCAGGGTTGGCCTCGAGGGCCCGGGCCCACGTTTGGGCGGCCTGTCGCGCGCTCGGCAGGTTGGCGCGGTCTGCATAAAGGGCGTCGGGCGACTGCGCAGCCAAAGCCGAGATATAGAATAGAGACATGCAGGACCTGATCAGGAAGCTGCTCGCGGACCTTGGCGAAGACCCATTGCGCGAAGGGCTGCGCGATACGCCGAAACGCGTCGAGAAGGCGTACAAGTTTCTGACCAGCGGATACGACGCGGACATCGATCAGGTTCTGAACAACGCGCTGTTCTCGGTCGATTATAACGAGATGGTGATCGTCAAGGACATCGACTTCTACAGCCTCTGCGAGCATCACCTGCTCCCGTTTTTCGGCAAGTGCCACGTTGCCTACATTCCGAGCAACAAGGTGATCGGTCTCAGCAAGCTTCCGCGCCTGGTTGACGTGTTCTCGCGCCGCCTGCAGGTGCAGGAGCGGCTGACCAATCAGATTGCCGATACGATTCGCGAAAAGATCGCACCGCTCGGCGTCGCCGTCGTCATCGAGGCGACGCACCTCTGCATGTCGATGCGCGGCGTGCAGAAGCAGAACTCGTTCTGCGTGACCAGCGCGATGCAGGGCGCCTTCCGCGACAACGCCAGAACGCGGATGGAGTTTCTCGAGCTGATCAAGCTGCGCAGCGCCGTGCCCGGCATCCGCGACACGACGTCCGCGGGCCTGGCCTGCGTCGGCGAAGATTGATCACCTTCCTCATTTTCTTCCTCACCTACGTCGTCGTCGCTGTCGGCAGCGCGCCCGGTCTTCGTGTGGACCGTACCGGCGCCGCGATTATCGGCGCCATCCTGATGGTGGTCACCGGCGCGATCAGCTTCGACGATGCGGTGCACGCGGTCGATTTCCGGACCATCGTGCTGCTGTTCGGGATGATGGTGCTGGTGGCGCATCTCCGCCTCGCCGGAGGCTTCGCGGCCTTGGTCCGCGCCATCAGCGCGCGCGTGACCAGCCCGGTGCCGTTGCTCATCGCCCTGGTGATCACGACCGGCGTTCTTTCGGCGTTGTTCGTGAACGACACGATCTGCCTGGTGTTCACGCCGATCGTCCTCGACATCGCCGAGAGCAGGCGTCAGCGTCCGATTCCGTACCTGCTCGCGCTCGCCACCGCATCGAACATCGGCAGCCTGGCGACGATGACCGGGAATCCGCAGAACATGCTGATCGGCACCGTGTCCGGCCTGTCGTTCGGCGCCTTTTCGCGCGCCTTGTCACCGATCGCGCTGGTCGGACTGGCGCTCGACGCGTTGGTGATCCTGCTGATCTTCCATCGCGATCTCCACGTCATGCCTGGCGACGACGAAGCGCCGCCGCCAGGGATTCCGCCGCACGGACCGATGCTCGTCAAATCGGTCATCGTCGCGGCCGGCATGCTGGCCGGCTTTCTCGCCGGCTACGACGCTGCGCTGGTTGCGGCATCGGGCGCCGCGGTGCTGCTGGTGACGCGGCGCGTGGCGCCGAAGAAGGTCTACGCGTCGATCGACTGGGACCTGTTGATGCTGTTCGGCTGGTCTGTTTGTTGTCGTGGGCGCCGCCGAGCGAGCCGGAATCGATCGCCGCTTGTTCAGCCTGCTCGCGCCGCTCGGATTGCAGACTGTCGCCGGCCTGACCGCCACCGCCGCAATTCTCGGCAACGCGGTCAGTAATGTGCCGGCGGTGATGCTGTTCACGCGAATCGTGCCGCAGCTTCCAGATCCGCGGCGCGCATGGCTGGTGCTGGCGATGGCCAGCACGCTTGCCGGCAATCTGACGATTCTCGGATCGATTGCGAACCTGATCGTGGTCGAGGGCGCCAGGCGACGAGGCTACTCGATCGGTTTCTGGGAGTATCTGCGGGTCGGTCTGCCGATCACCATCGCAACGACGGCGTTCGGAGTGTGGTGGCTTTCGTAGTCGCCGTCAGGACGCGTTGCGTCTCGGCACGTCAGCCGGGGCAGCTGGCCGGATCCTGACCGGAACGGCCCGGAAGCGCTGGAACGGCAGGTGACAATCGTGCTTGCGGAGGAAGCTGAGGAAACGCTTGTAGTCCTCCGTCGGCATGTTGAACAGTTGCACCACCAGCCGGTAGTTCCCGTTCGTCGTCTCCAGACCCAGCTGCACGATCCGTCTCAGTTCGTTTCGCGTCAGGTCGCGCGCCATGAACGCGGGATGCACCGCGGACCAGAACGATTCGCCGCCCTTGGTCATCCGGCTCAGAAGTTCCTCGGCGACCGGCATCGCCACGGGTTGCGCCGGTTCAGTGGCATCGGCCAGCGCCGCCGACGCCGTGAAATGGATCACATCGCTCGGCAGATCGCCGGGTTCGACAATCGGATTCTGTGCCTTCAGCACGATGCGCTCGACGACGTTCCGTAGTTCGCGGATGTTGCCGGGCCAGCGGTACTCGATCAGCACGTTCATCGCGGCCGGGGACAGTTGCAGAACGGCGCTGCGGTGCAGCTGGCGGTACGCATCCAGGTAGTGATTCACCAGCAGCGGAATGTCGCCGACGCGCTCCCGCAGCGGCGGGATGCTCAGGCGGATCACGTTGAGACGGAAGTACAGATCCTCGCGGAAAATACCGGCGTCGATCTGCGCCTGCAGGTCGCGATTGGTCGCGGTGATGAGCCGCACATTCACGCGAGTGTGCGCACGGTCGGCGCCGACGCGTTGAATTTCGCCCGATTCGAGGAAGCGCAGCAGGACGACCTGCATCCGGCTGCTCATCTCGCCGACTTCGTCGAGGAAGACGGTGCCGTTGGGCGCCATCTCGAGGAGACCGGGCTTGTCGCGATAGGCGCCGGTGAAGCTGCCGCGCACGTGGCCGAACAACTCGGACTCGAGCAGCGAATCCGGAAGGCCGGCGCAATTCAGCGTCACCATGGGACCGGTCGATCGCGCACTGCGTGCGTGAATCAGACGGGCGACAACCTCTTTGCCGACTCCGGTCTCTCCTGTGATGAGGACCTTCGCATCGGTACGGGCGGCGCAATCGACGTCGGCTTCGATCGTACGGATCGCTTCACTCTGGCCGACGAGGTGAGTCTCCAGTTGAGGTTTCACAGGACTCACGAAAAGGTCTCCGTAATAGACGAGTCGTTGACCGAATAGTCCGTAACTGTCCGTTCGTGTAGCCTCATTACCCTACTCTCATCGCTTTGTCGGCGTCAACGGTGACATTTTATTTTCGTGAAACCTCAGCAGTAAACAGTGCACTTCTGTAGACGAAGGGGTGATGCTGGCGCTCCGAAAGGCGCGCTGTTTCGTCTCGTTGACCGATAAGACGCTGCCTTTGAACTGCTTTGGGGACACAAAAAGTCGTCTCTCCTGGCGACTATTTTCGGCAGAAATGCATGGGGCACGGTTCTTTCGCGTTTTCCGGCCGACCGTGCGCGGCCGAATCGACGCCGTAAATACATTATTTACAGTCGTTTACCGAACATATCTGGCAGAAAGGCCGGTGGTGGCCTCCTTGCAGCCTCATCACTGTTCTTTCAGGCGTCCCGACCGAAGATCGCCGACAGGCGGAGAAGAGTGGAGTTGCTGTGCGCGCAGTCATGACGGAACGAGATGAGCAGGTTCAATTCATCGGCACCAGCCCGGCGATCTGCGAGCTGCAGGCCGAAGTTGAACGCGTCGCCCGTTCGGACGCCAAGGTCCTGATTACCGGGGAGAGCGGCGCCGGAAAGGAAGTCGTCGCCCGCGCCATCAACGCCGCCAGTGCCCGCGCCCGAATTGCCTTCGTGCCCGTCAACTGCGCCGGCATCCCCGAGTCGCTGCTCGAGTCGGAGCTGTTCGGCCACGTCAAGGGCAGTTTCACCGGCGCGTACCGCGACAAGCCCGGCAAGCTGGAGATGGCGGACAACGGCACCATCTTCCTCGACGAGATCGGCGAGATGACGCTGCGCATGCAGGGGCTGCTGCTGCGCTTCCTGGAAACCGGCGAAATCCAGAAGGTCGGCGCCGAGCGGGTCACGCGCACCGCGAACGTCCGGGTCATGGCGGCCACCAACCGGGACCTGCGCGACCTGATCGCGCGCGGACAGTTTCGCGAGGACCTGTTCTACCGCATCAACGTCATCCACGTGATTGTGCCGTCGCTGCGCGAGCGGCGCGAGGACATCCCGCTGCTGGCGAATCACTTCCTCAACAACTTTGCACTGGCCGACAGCTTCGGTCGCGGTCCTGAGGGCAGCCATCAGCACACCACGGTCCGGTCGTTCGCGCCCGAGACGATGACCGTGCTGACCGAGTATTCGTGGCCCGGCAACGTGCGGCAGCTGCAGAACGTCATCGAGCGCCTGGTCGTGTCCGGGCGGCGGGAGATCGTCTCGCCAGACGATCTGCCGATGGAGATTCGCACACCCAGTCACACCGGCCGTCCCCGTCGCGAGCGGCGGCGCACGGTTGCTGACGACCTGTTCAAGAAGCTGGTCGAAGAGAGAACTTCATTCTGGAGCGCGGTCTATCCGCTCTACATGAACCGCGAGATCACCCGCAACGACGTGCGCGACCTGGTCCGCAAGGGACTGGAAGAGGCGCGCGGCAACTACAAGATCGTCCTGCGCCTGTTCAATATGGAGTCGGGCGACTACAAACGATTCCTCAACTTTCTGCGGAAGCACGACTGTCAGCTGCCGTTCAAAGAGTATCGGCAATAGGGCGCAGGCGATTTCCAAATCGAGCGAAGACCATGAAATTATCAGCAGTTTGTTTCGGCGTCGTATGCTGCGCGTGTGTTCTGGCCGCGGACGCGTCCGCGCAACAGCGACCTCCACAGGCATCGGCGGCGCCGGCGTCGAGCGCCGACCCGAAGGCCGCCGGCACCGTCGCGTTGCCCAATGGTTACCTGATCGGGGCCGGCGATGTCCTCTCGGTGGTGTTCTGGCGCGACAAGGAGATGTCGGCGGACGTCACGGTTCGGCCAGACGGCAACGTTTCGCTGCCGCTCCTCAACGACATCTCAGCGGCGGGGATCACTCCCGAGCAGTTGCGCACGAAGATCGTCGAGGCGGCCTCGAAGTACGTCGAGGAACCGAATGCGACGGTTGTGGTGAAGGAAGTCCATAGCCGGAACGTGTTCATCACCGGCAACGTGGCGAAGCCGGCGACCTATCCGTTGCTCAACGATATGACCGTGCTGCAGCTCATCGCTGCAGCGGGCGGTCTTCAGGAATACGCCGATTCGAAGAACATCGTCGTCATTCGTTCCGAGAATGGCCGTTCGCAGTACCACAAGTTCAACTACAAGGACGTTCTCGGCCAGAAGAACGTCCAGCAGAACATCGCGCTCAAACCCGGCGACACCGTCGTCGTTCCCTAGCGATCGGTCATCCCGGCTGTGAAACGCAATCTTCAGGCGACGGCTCTAGCGGCGGCGTTGCTCGCGTGCGATGCGCCCGCGGCGCGCGCACAGGCGATCCCGCCGCCGACTCGTCCGGTCTTTGGCCAGGGCAGCGCCACCGCGCCGGGGGCCACGACCTTCGACGTGACAGTGGACGTAGCCGAAGCCTATGACAGCAACCTGAACGCGGAGTTAGGCAGTATCACGCCGTCGGTGTATCAGCTGAGCGGCGCCTACACGTTGTTTGCTCCACAAGCGCGCTTCAGTGCCAACGGAGACCGAGTGCAGTTTGCCGCGACCGGCGGATCGAGCGCTCGGTACTTCAACCAGGGTGGTGAATTTGTCGTCAGCGGTTACAACGCCGGGCTGGGATTGACGGCGGAACTAACGCGCAGCACGACCGTGTCGATCAGCGAAGGCGTCAACTACGCGCCGTCGTATCTGTACGGGCTGTTTCAGCAGCTTGCGACACCAAGTGTCGGCGGCGTAGTGCCATCAGCCTCGAACTATGGCGTCGATGGCGTGCAGTCTCTGGCGACCACATCGACGGCAAGCCTGACGCATCACATGACGCCGCGCGCGGCGTTTTCCCTGTCAGGTTCGTACGGCCGCACCGATATGGTCAGCAACTACGTGGGCTCGGGTTATTCGAATCTGCTGAACTACAGTGCCGGTGGTGCCTTCACGTACTCGCTGAATAAAGGCATGACCGTTCGAATGGGGTACACCTACCGGGATGGGCAGTACACCAACTTGATCCGGTCGAAGGAACACGACATCGACCTTGGCGTTAACTACACGCATCCAATCTCGCAGACCCGTAAGCTGAACCTGAACGTGACGGTCGGGCCTCGAGTGATGGATCAGAGCGCGGATACAACCGGTCTCGTCCCACTACAGACTTTCGGCATCGTCGCCGACGTGGGGGTGAGCCGCCAGATTGGCCGCACCTGGTCCGCGCAGGGCGGCTACCATCGAGGCCTCGCATTCATCGAAGGTCTCCCTGGCCCGGCTTACACCGATTCGGTCGCCGGCAGCGCGCGCGGCTTTCTCAGCCGTCGCGTTGATTTGTCGTTCTCGGGTTCGGTGGCGAGAGGAAACCTGTCCCAAATCAATACGGCGTCGGCGTTCACGACCTACACAGCGGATGCCCGCCTCCAGCGAGCCGTCGGCAAGAAGCTGGCGGCATATGCTGAGTATCTCTACTACTTCTACGACTTCGGCAGGGGGTATTCGCTGCCGGTCGGCGTGAGTCCCACGCTGACGCGAAATACCGTTCGGGTCGGCCTCTCTTTGTGGCTTCCGTTGAAGGATAGATAACCGTGCTCCCTGGAAAGACACTCACGGCACAAGACGTGTTTCGAATTGTGCGCCACCGCTGGTGGATGCTCGTGCTGCCGTTGATCATTGGTGCGGCCGTGGCGGTCGGCGCGTCGAGATTTCTGCCGGATCAGTTCCGATCAGAAACACTGATCATGCTGTTCCCGCAGCGGATCCCGGACAGCTATGTGAAGCCGACGGTGCACGGCGAAATCGAGGATCGCCTGGCCACGCTTGCAGGATCAGATCCTGAGCCGGTCGCGGCTCGAGCGGATTATTCATCGATCTCGGTCTGTATCAGGGCCTGCGTCGTACAGCTGCCGATGGAAGATGTCGTGTAGCGGATGCGAAAGGACATTGTAATTAAGGTCGAAGGCAAAGATCGTCGTCGTTCCGGATCTTGCCTACATCAGCCAGGACGCGACGAACCGCACAGAAGACGACCGAACGGCTTGCGTCGCTGTTCATCGAAGAGAGTCTGCGCGATCGCGAGAATCTCGCGGAAGACACGAACCAGTTTCTGGACTCCCAGCTGGAGGACGCCCGCCGCCGTCTGGTCGAGAACGAGAAGAAGCTCGAGGAATACCGCAGTCGATACAGCGGCGAACTTCCGTCGCAGGCCGACGCGAATCTGCAGACGATCAAGAACGCCCAGGCGCAGCTGCAAAGCAATGCGGACGCGACCGATCGCGCTTCCGAGCGCCGGCTTCTGCTCGAGCGCCAGCTTGTCGACCTGCAATCTGATCCGGTGACTGCCGCCGCCGCTGTGTCGCCGGGCACCGGTGCGAGCGACCCTGCCTCGGAGTCCACAGCACAACAGCTACAGACCGCTAAGGCACGTCTCCAGATCCTGCTGACGCACGACAAGCTGGATCATCCCGATGTCAAGGCGATGCAGCGGACGATCAAGGATCTCGAGGCCAAGCTCGCGATCGAGAGCCAGCGGGTCGTTCAGCCCGAGGTCACGGCGAAGCCGGTCGTCAGCCTCCGACGCACTAAGGCAGCGGCGAATTCGCGACCTGAAGGCAGAACTCGAGGACAGCGATCGGCAAGTCAAGGAACGGCGCGCCCAGGCAGAACATCTGCGCGGCGTCATCGCTGAGTACCAGGGACGCTCGCGGTGGTCCCGAAGCACGAATCGGAATTGGTCGAGCTGACGCGCGACTACACCACGCTCCAGACGACGTATCAGAGTCTGCTCGCCAAGCGCGAAGATTCGAAGATCGCGGCCAATCTGGAGCGCCGGAACATCGGCGAGCAATTCAAGGTGCTGGATCAGGCACGGGTGCCTGAACGGCCATTCAGCCCCAATCGACCGCTGATTGATCTCGGCGGCGCTGCCGCGGGCCTTGCACTCGGCCTACTCCTGATTGGCCTGCTCGAGTACACGGACAACAGCATCCGCTCTGAAAGAGACGTCCTGCTGGCGCTCGAGCTTCCGGTGCTCGCGCTGTTCCCCATGATCGAGGGGCCTGACGATGTCAAACGCCGCCGGCGTAATAAAATTGCGGTCGGCGTCACCGTTGTCGCAACCATGCTGCTGTCGATCGCCGGCATCGTCTGGAAGTTGAGGGCGTAGATGTACGAACGATTTTTCGGCTTGAACGCGCGCCCCTTCGAGCTGACGCCCGATCCCCGGTTCCTCTTTCTGACCGCACGGCATGCCGAGGCGCTGGCGCACCTCGAGTACGGCCTTTCCGGACGTAAGGGGATCACCGTCCTGATCGGCGAGGTCGGCACTGGCAAAACGACGCTCCTTCGAGCCGCGATCGATCGGCTGAGCGGAGCGTCGGTTCTGTGCGCCCACGTCGCCAATCCGACGCTGACGCGTAGACGAGTTCTACGAGCTGTTGACCGCTCGAGTTCCACCTCAGCGAACAGGCCGCCGCGTCGAAGGCGCAGTTTCTGATCGAGCTCGGATCGACTCGTCAGGGAGCGGCACGAGCAGGGGATGCTGACGGCGCTGATTGTCGACGAGGCGCAGGCGCTGCCCTTTGAATCTGCTGGAGGAGATTCGGCTGCTTGCCAATCTGGAGAGCGAGACCGAGAAACTGATGCAGGTGTTGCTCGTCGGGCAGCCCGAGCTCGCGCAGCGGCTGAACGAACCCGAGCTGAGGCAGCTCAAGCAGCGGATTGCGCTTGCGCTGCTCGCTCGAGCCGATGACGTTGCGCGAGACCGCCTCTTACGTCGCCGGACGGATTCGCATCGCCGGCGGCGACGCGCCGAAGGTATTTACACGCGACGCGGTTCAGGAAATCTACGAGCGCACCAAGGGGATTCCGCGGCTGGTGAGCGTGGTGTGCGACAACTCGCTGGTCACAGGGTTCGCCAATGGAATTGCACCGGTCGACCGTCAAGTCGTCGTCGGCGTCTGCCGGGATTTTGATTTCGGTGGGACGTTGTCGCCATCGACGCAAGAGAGTGCTCCGGAAACCGTGGTGACCACCCCGAAAGATCCGGAGCCGGTTCTGGACGCAGAGCCGCCGCAGCCGTCAGAACAGAAGCCTGCGGAGCCCAAGCCGGCCTCGTCTCCGATGTTCTCGTTGTTTGGGAAAACCCGTTCGGGAGGCCGCGGATGAGTCAGTTGGAACGTGCACTTCGGAAGGCCCGTGCAGAGAATGGAGACACGGGATCTGAAGTGAGTCAGCATCGTCCGCTGGCGAACGCGGCATTCGTGTCAGCGTGGGCGCTCGACGAGAGTCGGGATGCGACAGCCACGGCCGTCCTGGAGCCGCCGGTTCCCGTTCCGGTCCGATCTGAGCCACTCAGTGCGGCACGGCCGGCAAGCCACCTCCTGCATGCTCAAGCGGCTTCCAGGTTTCGTTCATTCAACTCGGCGATTCGTCCCAAGCTGGTGATCGGCAAGGAAGCGCTGCCGGACGTCCGCGAGGAATTCGGCAAGATTGCGGCGGTGCTCTATCGTCTGCGCGAAACGCAGCCGGTCAAAGTGATGATGGTGGTCAGCGCGATTCCGGGAGAAGGGAAGTCGCTCACCGCGATGAACCTTTCGCTGACGCTCAGCGAGGCGTACAAGAGCAACGTGCTGCTGATTGACGCTGATTTGCGCCGCCCGACCGTTCATTCGCTGTTGGACATCGCGAGCGGCAGTGGTCTGAAAGAAGCGCTGACCTCGGAAATCAAGGAACCGCTGCCGACCGTGAGCATCACGCCGCATCTTCAGGTCTTGACGGCCGGCACGACCGCCGTTGATCCGATGGGGGCGTTGATTTCGGATCGCATGCGAAACCTGCTCGGGGACGCAGCTGAAACCTTCGACTGGGTAGTGATTGACACGCCGCCGGTCACACTTCTACCGGACGCCCATCTGCTCGCGGGCATGACCGATGTCGCCATTCTCGTGGTTGGCGCTGGGTCGACCAACTACGCGCTGGCGCGCGAGGCGATTGATATCATCGGCCGCGAGCGCATCGTTGGCGTCGTGCTCAACAAGGTGTT
>CAVUZL010000008.1:0-159800 GCA_963745875.1 uncultured Acidobacteriota bacterium | reverse complement strand
GCGCGCTGAAACGCACCAGCGACCAGCCTTTGCCGAGCGTCCATCGCTCCTGATGCACGTTGGCCAGGCCCCAGCCTTTCATCGTCTTCATCGCCCACTCGCTCGCCTGCTCGATGCCGGGCGAGCCGGTGAGGCGCGGACCGTAGACGTCGCTCAGCCACGAGATGTGATCCATCACCTGCGAACGATTCAGTCCTTCGTCGCGGATGCGTCCGATCATCGCGTAGTCGACTTTCTCGCTCTGCGCCACCACGATCGGCGCGGCAGCGGCGAGCAGTAACGTCATCAAAATCGCGCGTCTCATCGAGCTCTCCCTCATCGCTTCCGGCCCCAGCGCCTGGTCATCTGATCATCTGGTCATTTGCTCATTTGATCAGTGCCGCCGGGGACAGCGCGTCAGACCAACGCTGTCTTGTAGAGCGCGAGCAGCCTCGCCCACGCCTTTTCGGCATCCGCTTTGTTGTAGATCGGCTTGTCTGGCGGGGCCGGCATGTCGGCCATGCACCAGCCATGCTGGCTGCCGTAGACCTCGATCTCCGCGGGCTGATGGGCACTCGTGAACGCTTCCTTCAATTTGTCTTTCGCATCAGGCTGACGCTGATCGTCGTTGGCGGCGATGCCGATGTAGAAATGCGCCTTCATCTTCGGGATCAGCAGATGAGGACTGGTGGGTTGATCGGTGACCAGTCCGCCGCCGTGGAACGATCCGCCGGCACCGACGCGATTGGGAACCGTGGCCAGCGTTCGCATCACCAGCGGCCCGCCCATGCAGTAGCCCTGGGTCCCGATTTTCTTCGACGTGTTGACCGGCTTCTGCGCGTCGAGAAACGCGACGAACGCGGTCGCGTCCTTTTCGGCCGCGCCAGGCGCGCCGATACTGCCCATGAGCGGGCGCAATTTGGCCATCGCGGCCTGATTGGAAAAATCGAATCCGGCGGCTTCGATGCCCGGCGCCTTCGTCAGTCTGTAGTACGGATTCGGGACGAGTACGGCGTATCCCTCACCGGCGAGCCGTTTGCCCATGTCAACCAGCGTGGGTCGCAGGCCGAACGCGTCAGCCCAGATGATCACGCCGGGATACGAGCCGGTGTTGGGATGGATGAAAACGGCGTCGCAGGTTCCGTCGGGGGTCGTCACATTGACGTTGTTCACCGAAACCGGCAATTCGGCGGCGGCCGCGAGATTCTCGGTCGCTGCGGCGAGGCCGGCGGCGACCGAGAGCGCGACGAAATCGCGGCGGGAGAGTTCGTTCTTCTCTTCAGGCATGACACTACTCCTTACGTTGCGTGGCGTGGCGTGGACGCGTGTGACGGTCGCGATACCGGAGGAGTTTAACCGAAGCGACAGCCGGCTAGTGCCCGGACCACACCGGCTTGCGCTTCGCGACGAACGCCGTGACACCTTCGCGAAAATCGGCGCTGGTGTAACACAGCTCGACCATGTCGGAATCAGCCCCGGGGGGCAGCCGGCGCTGCAACAGGACACGACGGATCATTTCCTTGGTCGCGCGGATGGTCAGCGGCGCATTCGACGCGATTGTCGTCGCCAGTTCGTGGACGGTCGCGCCGACCTCGTCAGAGGAGACCAGCCGGTTGACGAGGCCGAGACTCCGCGCTTCGTCGGCGCTGACGAGGCGACCGGTGAACAGGATGTCCTTCGCCGACCCGGGACTCATCGCGTCCAGCATGCGGCCGTAGCTGGCGCCAGACAGGCAGTTGCCCAGCGTGCGTGCGATCGGGATGCCGAAGCTCGCGTGGGGCGTGCAGACACGGAGATCGCAGGTGAGGGCGATGGCGCATCCGCCACCGGCGGCCACGCCCTCGACCTGCGCGATCGTCGGCTTCGACACCCGCTCGAGACGGTCGAGCACGCTGTCCAGTCGCTCCTCGTACTTCAGGCCATCGTCTCGATTCGAGAAGTTCTGAAACTGCGAGATGTCGGTGCCGGCGATGAAGGCCTTGCCACCGGCGGCGCGCAGGACGAACACGCGAATCGCCGAATCGGCATCGACCCGATCGCAGGCCGCGACCAGCGATTCGTACATCTCCCACGTCATGGCGTTGCGAGCTTCGGGCCGGTTGAACGTCAGCGTGGCGATCGGGCCGTCGGTGTCGTAAATCGTGGTCACGTCTGAATTCTTATCACGAAGACACGAAGACCACGAAGTTCTCGAAGATCGGCCTCACGACATGAAATGACCAGATAATCAATGACCAGATTATCGACGACCAGATCTTGAATGACCAGATGACGAGATGATCCCATGACCAGATTGTCGGCGCTCGAGGGCGTGCGCGTTTTGGATGTGACCCAGGTGATGGCCGGCCCTTACTGCGCGATGGTGCTGGCGGATCTGGGTGCCGACGTGATCAAGATCGAACCGCCTGCCGGCGACTCGACCAGGCAGATGCCGGGTGCGGTCGGCACCGACAGTCCGAGCTTCAACGCGGTAAACCGCGGCAAGCGGAGCGTGGTGCTGAACCTCAAGACCGCCGAGGGACGCGCGGCATTCGAGCGCCTCGCGACGCGGTCCGACATCCTGATCGAGAACTACCGTCCCGGCGTGATGGACGCGCTCGGGCTCGGCTACGACGCGCTCGCGGCCGTGAATCCAGGGCTGATCTACGCGTCTATTTCCGGCTACGGCCAGACCGGGCCGAAGCGGGAAAAGGGCGGGTTCGATCTGATCGCCCAGGGGGTGTCGGGGATCATGTCGGTGACGGGTGATCCGGGCGGGCGGCCGGTCAAGGCGGGAGTACCGCTGACCGATCTCGGCGCCGGACTGTTCGCGCTGGTCGGCATCCTCGCCGCGCTGCATCATCGGCACGCCACCGGGGCCGGTCAGCGCGTGGACACATCATTGGTCGATGCCGGCGTCGCCCTGTCGGTGTGGGAGGCGACCGAGTATTTCTCCGGCGCGGGCGTACCGCAGGCGCTCGGCTCGGCGCACCGCATGAACGCGCCGTATCAGGCCATTCGCTGCGCCGACGGCTACATCACGCTCGGCGCCGCCAACGAGCGATTGTTCCGCCGGTTGTGCGATGCGCTCGGTCATGCCGAGTGGGCATCGATGCCGGAGTTCAGCGACAACGCCAGTCGCGTGAAACACCGTGACGCGCTGGCAGCACGCATCGAGGCGATCACCGTTCATCAACCGCGCGGGTACTGGCTGGAACGGCTGGACGAACGCGACATCCCGTGCGGCCCGATCAACGACTACGCGCAGGTCTTCGCTGACCCGCAGGTCCTGGCGCGCGAGATGGTCGTCGAGACCGAACATCCGACCCTCGGACATCTGCGCACGCTCGGTTCGCCGATCAAGCTCAGCGCAACGCCCGCGGACGTCGGCCGCCGAGCCCCGCTGCTCGGCGAGCACACGGACGAAGTCCTGAAGACGATCGATTAGCGCGGAGATCGCTTCGTCTGCTAGATCCGTAGCGCGCAGGCTTCAGCTTGACATCAGTCTTACATCGCGTAAGATATGCCGATGACTGCCGTGCGCATCCCGACCTTGCCTCCCAAAGAGGCCTGATGCCCGATCATCTTTCATCGCGCTTTTTGAAGGCCGCAGCTCCGACTCGAACGTCGCCGCAATGCTGTACGCTCTTTCGCCACTCTCGGCGCATGCAGGCAAGGGTTCATCTCCTCGCGCTCGACCCGCCCCGACGACGAGGGCGGCCTCCCGCGCCGCTCTACCAGCCGACCGCGCGGACGGGATATCGGTACGCGCAATCCGCCGGGACTCGAGTGCTGGCAGGAGGGCTACTTCGATCGCGCGTCTACGGCAGGACGACGACAGTCATCGACCAATCGCCTCACGATACGATCATCGGCAACCCGGCTCGCGGCGGGCTTTGCCGAAGTGTCAACGATTACCCGTATTCCGGTATTCGAGATGCGTTACTCACTCGACGAGCTCATCGGATCGATGCAGTAACGTGCTGGTCGATTCGTCTCGCTGCTGCAAGCTCGCGCTACGCGCTGGACGAGGCTGCACGCTCGAACGTGTGGGCGATTCTGCAGCACGCCCCTCATCACGATGGCGACCTCAGGCGATCGCACTGCCGCTCGGCATCCTCTTCGGGCGTCCTTCTGGCACTCCGACGATCTGCAGACCGACCGGTAAGCCTCGGGCGTGAGGCCGCACGGGACTGAGACCGCCGGGTTGCCGACCAGAGAAATGAAGTAACACGACTTCATCCAGTCGATGTAGGTCTCGAGCTGCTGACCCTCAATCACCTTTGGATAGTGTTCGGTGACCGCGAACGGCGGCACCTGGACCGTCGGCAGGACGAAGAACTCGTAGCGCTCCATGAATCGTCGCATACGGTGATACAACTCGGTCCGCTTGGTCTCGGCCCACATGATCTGCGTCGCCGTCTGATGGCCGCCATGCTCGATTTCCCAGAGCACGGTCTCTTTGACCTGATCGTGCCGGCCCTTGATGCGCGGTGCGACACTCGCGAGAAACGCCTGACCACGAACGATCTTGAACACTTCGTCGAAGTCGGTGAAGTCCGGCTCGGCTTCGTCAACCAGGCAGCCGAGCGATTCGAAAACGGCGCGCTGCGCATTCACCACATCACGGACGCGGCGATCGACCGGTGCGCCGCCGAGAGTTGTCCACCAGGCGACGCGCACGCCTTTGACGTCGCGGTCGAGCGGCGCCGCAAATTGTGAGCCCGATTCGGAAATCGAAATCGGCGAGCGCGGATCCGGTCCGGCGAGAGCACTCAACAACAGCGCCAGGTCTGCCACGCTTCGCGCCATCGGTCCATCGACGCTAAGCGTGGACCACGCATTGACCGCCGGCCACACCGGCACCCGTCCCGGCGACGGCCGCATGCCGACCACTCCACAGAAGCTGGCCGGATTGCGCAGCGACCCGCCCATGTCGCTGCCGTCGGCCACCGGCAGCATCCGCGTCGCCAGCGCCACCGCCGCACCGCCGCTGCTGCCTCCGCAGGTCTTGGTTCTGTCGTAGGGATTCAGCGTCGCGCCGAACACCGGATTGAACGTCTGGGAACCGGCGCCGAATTCAGGCGTGTTCGTCTTGCCGACGCAGATCGCACCGGCGGCGCGAATCCGTTCGACCAGCAACGAGTCTTCGGTCGGCACGAAGTCGGCGAAAATCGGCGAGCCGAACGTCGTGCGAATGCCCCTGGTCGGCTGGAGATCCTTGTGCGCGATCGGAAGACCGTGCAACGGGCCAACGGCTTCGTCGCGCGCGAGGGCGTCATCCGCCGCGGCGGCTCGCGCCATCGCCTGCTCGGCCACCAGCGTGACGATCGCGTTGACCTCGGGGTTGACACGTTCTATTTCGGCAAGATGAGCGCCGACCACGTCCCGCGCGGACAACTGCTTCGTCCGCAGCAACCGGGCGAGATCGACGGCGCTGTGATTGCAAATCTCTGAAGTCACAGGTTTGAACAGAGGCGGGTTCGAAGGGTTCGAAGGGTTCGAGGGGTTCGCGTCGGCGCTCACTTGGATTCGCACGCAAGGTAGTCGAGCGCGGCCGTGATTCCGCCGCGAGCAAACGGCACTCTGGCCGCAGTCAAGCCCATCTCGACACCGCTCAACGTGCCGGCGAGCATCAGGTCGTTGAAGTCGCCGAGGTGGCCGATGCGGAATACCCGGCCCTTGAGCTTGCCGAGCCCCGCGCCGAGCGACATGTCGAACTTTTCGAGCACGACTTTCCGGAACGCGTCCGCGTCGTGGCCGTCCGGCAGCATCACCGCGGTCAGCGCACTGCTGTATTCGGCGGGCTTCGCGGCGAACACCTCGAGTCCCCATGCCGCGACCGCACGGCGGGTGGCCTCTCCGAAACGCCGATGCCGCGCGAATACGTTCGGCAACCCTTCCTCTTCGAGCATCCGGACCGCTTCGCGCAGCCCGTAGAGCAGGTTGATCGCCGGGGTCGTCGTGAAAAACCCGAGCTCGTTGTCGCGAATCATCGGCGCCCAGTCCCAGTAGACGCGCGGCATCCGGGCTGATTTCGATGCCGCGAGTGCCGCGGCGCTGATCGCATTGAACCCCGCACCCGGCGGCAGCATCATGCCCTTCTGCGATCCGCTGATCGAGACGTCCACTCGCCATTCGTCGTGGCGATAATCGATCGACCCGAGCCCGGAAATCGTGTCAACGAGAAGCAGCGCCGGATGACCGGCTGCGTCCATCGCCCGCCGCACCGCCGCGATGTCGCTGGTGACGCCGGTGGACGTTTCGTTGTGGACGACCGCCACCGCCTTGATCGTCTTGTGTGTGTCGGCTTTCAGCTTGTCGCCGATGGCTGCGGCGTCCACGCCGTGCCGCCAGTCGTTCGGAATGAAGTCGACCTGAAGACCGAGGCGGAGCGCCATGTCGCGCCACAACACTGCGAAGTGTCCGGTCTCGACCATGAGGACGGTGTCGCCCGGCGACAGCGTATTCGCGAACGCGGCCTCCCATGCACCGGTTCCGGACGCCGGGTAGATGACGACCGGGCCGTTGGTCTGAAAGACGCGCCGCAACCCGTCAAGCGCTTCGCGGGCCAGCGCCGCGAACGCGGGACCGCGATGATCGATGGTCGGCTGCGCGATCGCCCGCAGGATGCGATCGGGCACGTTGGTCGGGCCGGGAATCTGGAGAAAATGTCGTCCGCTCACTCCCTCAGTTAACCACAGAGTCACGGCGCCGGGTCCTTCGCCTCCCTGTGGTTAAATCTCAGACATGAGTGTGACCGTCGGTCGATCGCGAATCGCCACCAGGTACGGCATCGTCGCCGCCAGCCAGCCGCTGGCCGCTCGTGCGGGTGTCCAAATCCTCGAACGCGGCGGCAACGCGGTCGATGCCGCCATCGCGACGAATGCAGTGATGGGACTGGTCGAGCCGCAATCGAACGGCATTGGCGGCGATCTGTTCGCCATCGTTTACGAGGCGAAAACCGACACGCTTCACGGGCTCAACTCCGGCGGTTGGGCGCCGGCCGGTCTGAACCCGGCGCTGCTGAAGGCAACCGGCATCGGCGAGATGCCCCAGGGCGGCATTCACTCCGTCACGGTTCCAGGCGCGGTGGCGGGATGGGACGCGCTCCGCACGCGGCTTGGCCGGCTGTCGATGGCGGACTTGCTGGCGCCGGCAATTTTTTACGCCGACGAGGGTTTTCCGGTCTCGGACGTCATCGCCAACCACTGGGAAGCGCTGTCGGCCCGGTTGGCCACCGAACCGAACGCAGCTGCGACCTATCTGCCCGGCGGCCGCGCGCCGCGCGGCGGTGAGCTGTTCAGGAACCCGGACCTCGCGACTTCGCTCCGTCGAATTGCTAGGGATGGTTTTGCCGGCTTCTACGATGGTCCCACCGCCGAGGCGATTCTCGCGATCTCGCGCGAGAGAGGCGGAACCATGTCGAGCGACGATCTGACCTCGTTCGCGCCGGAGTGGGTCGTACCGATCTCGACCAACTACCGTGGCTGGGACGTCTACGAGCTGCCGCCGAATACACAGGGCATCGCCGCGTTGATGATGCTGAACCTGATGGAGAGGTTCCCGCTCGGCGAGTACGGGTTCCACAGCACCAGGGCGCTTCACGTCCTGATCGAAGCGAAAAAGCTCGCCTACGCCGACATGCTGCATTACGTCGGCGACACGAAGTTCACGCAGACGCCGGTGCTGGCGATGCTGGACAAGGCGCACGCCACGAGGCGCGCCGGCCGCATTCATTCATCGCGGGCTGCCGACAACGTCGAACCCTCGTTCTTCGACGGTCTGACCAATACCAAGGGCGGCGACACGATCTATCTCTCGGTCATCGATCGCGACGGCAACATCGTCTCGCTGATTCAGAGCATTTACGACGGCTTCGGCAGCTGCATCGTGCCGTCCGGCTGCGGTTTCGCGCTGCACAATCGCGGCGGGCTGTTCACGCTCGATGAGTCGCATCCAAACGCGCTGGCGCCGCGTAAACGGCCGCTGCACACGATCATTCCCGGCTTCATGCGAAACGGCGACACCAGGATCGGGTTCGGGATCATGGGCGCATTCAATCAGGCCCAGGCCCACGCCCAGTTCGTCGCCAACATCGTCGACTACGGGATGGACATTCAGCAGGCGCTCGAGGCCGGACGGTTCACGAAGGCGACGTTTGCCGGAGCTGACGTCAGCATCGAGGCGCTGGTGCCGGAGGCGGTGCGCAGCGAGCTGGCGGCGATGGGACACGAAATCACCACCGTGCCGCCGCGGACCGGGACGTTCGGTCACGGACAGGCGGTGATGAGCGACGGCGCCGGCGTCCATTTCGGCGCCTCGGAGCCAAGGCATGACGGCGCCGCGATACCTCAGGCGGCTCCGGCCTTCGGGTGAGACGTTCTAACTTCGCACTTCTAACTTTGACTAATGTGCAACGTCAGCGCCGACGGCGGGATGCCGGATAGCGATGCGATCCAGGTGTCGCCCGCGGCGATCGGCAGCGAGGTCGTCAGCGTTCCGGTGCTGATGATGTCGCCGGCCTGGAGCGTCTCGCCGCCACGACGCTTCAAGGCCTCACTCAATTCACCGACGCACGCCGCCGGGCTCTTGAGCGCGTTTTTTCCGGCGCCTTCCTCGATCAGCACGTTGTTCTTCAGCAGCCGCAACGTGAAATCCGCCAGCTCGGTTACCAGTTTCTCGATGTTCTCTGGCTCGACGTACACCGGCTCCCCGACGACCAGTGCGGCGTGGAGACCGCCCGCAGCAACGAAGTCCGCAGGCTGAAACTTCCAGTCGGGGAAGACGCAGTCGATGATCTCGAAACCGAGCGCAATCCACTCGGTGGCTTCGAGCACGGCGGCCGGATCGCTGGAGTCCGGAGTTTTCGTCAGACAGAACACGATCTCGGGTTCGATCTTGGGCGAAAACATGCTGGCGATCGAGAGCGTGCCGTCGTTCCAGTCGGCGTATCGGACGGTGTCGTCGTACATGTGCGCCCACACCAGCGTCTCGAGCTTGAGCGCGCGCCACATCGCCTTGTTGGCATATCCAACCTTCCAGCCGACGGTCCGGTGACCCTCGGCCCGCCGTGCCGCCGCGATTGCTGCCTCGACCTCGTAAGCCTGCGTCAGATCGATCCCGCCTTCGCGCGATGATGGCGAGGGTATGACGGTCCGCGTCGCGTAGGCATCGATGATTTCCCGGGCGAGTCTCGTGGAGTCGGACATGGGCTCCTGGCTGTGGCGCTGACGGGGTTTCGACCTACTTCGCTGCGTTGGCGAGCGGATTCATCGCCATCGCGGCCAGCGCCGCACGCTGTGCCGAGGCGCGCATCGGTTTGACAATGAACAGCGCGGTCGCGCCGACCAGGATGTTGGCGACGGCGGCCACGACGAACACCGCGTGCCAGCTGCCGGTCTGACTCTGCAGCCAGCTCGCCGCCGGGACGAGAAAAGCCGCGGTCCCCTTGGCGGTGTATAGCAGCCCCGCGTTGGTCGTCGCGTACTGCGCTCCGTAGCTGTCGGTGCAGATTGCGGGAAACAGGCTGTAGATCTCGCCCCAGGTGAAGTAAACCAACCCGGCGGTGGCGATGAACATCCACGGCGTGTTCCCGATGGTGCCGAGCGCCCAATAGGCGCAGGCGCCGAAGGTGAACACGATCGCCATCGTGTTCTCGCGCCCGATGTGATCCGACACCCACCCGAACGTCGGCCGAGCCAGGCCGTTGAGAACGTTGTCGATGATGCCGGCCATCACCAGCACGGTTGAGCCGATGAACAGGAAATTCACCGGCAGGTTTGCGATCTTGTAGTCGCGCGCAATCGGCGCCACCTGCGCCGTAACCACGAGGCCGCTGGCAGCAACCGCGACGAACATCACATAGAGAATCCAGAACAACGGCGTGCCGAGCATCTCCATCGGCCGCAGGTCACGAGGCGCCTGGCTCGCCTTCTTGGCGGCCTTGGGTGCCTCACCCGGCCTGGGCATCTTCAGGAACTGGGACAACACGACGATCACCAGCCCCTGGCCGAGCCCGAACCACAGGAACGCCTGGTCGTAACCATAGGTCTTGATGACCGTTACGATCGGCACGACCGTCGCCGCCGCGCCGGCGCCAAATCCTGCCGCGGTCAACCCCGCCGCCAGGCCGCGACGGTCCCCGAACCACTTCAGCGCGTTGCCGACGCAGGTGCCGTAAACCGCGCCCGCACCGACTCCTGACACCGCCGCAGCCGCATACAGCATTGGCAGGGTGGTCGCGTAGGCATTCATGGTCCATGCGAGCGCCACGACGATGCCGCCGAGCATGACGACGATGCGCGGACCGAAGCGATCGACGAACCAGCCCTCGATCGGAACCAGCCACGTTTCGGTGGCGACGAAGATCGTGAATGCGATCTGGATGTCGGTCCGGCCCCAGTGGAACCGTGCATCGATCGGATCGACAAAGTAGGTCCAGCCGTACTGCAGGTTGGCGATCATCACCATGCAGACGATTCCGGCGACCAACTGCAGCCACCGGTTGACCGATCTTCCTGGCGCGAAGGTCTCGGCACTCGACATCTGAGCTACTCCCTTGCTTTCCTGTCCAGCATCTTCGCGCAAGCGTAGACCGTACGCGTAACCGGCATCGCCACGCCGACACGCTGACCCAGTTCCACCACGGCGCCGACGATGGCTTCGAGCTCCATCGGCCGACCGGCTTCGAAATCCTGCAGCATCGACGTCTTGTGCGCCCCGACTTTTTCGGCTCCTGCCATCCGCTGATCGATGGTGATCGGCAGCTCGATGCCCAGCTTTCCCGCCACCGCCTCGGTCTCAGCCATGAGAGCCCGCACCACGACTGACACGTCCGGATCGCGCGCCAGCTCTTCGAGCGTAGCCCGCGTCAATGCGCTGATCGGATTGAACGCGACATTGCCAAGCAGTTTGACCCAGATTTCATGGCGAAAGCGCGGCGTAATCGGACAACGGAATCCCGCCGCAATCAGCGGCTCGGCGATTTTTCGTGCCCGTTCCGACTTGGTTCCATCCGGCTCGCCGAAGCTGATCTTGTTGCCTTCGGTGTGCCGGATGACGCCTGGTTCGACGATGTCGGTCGCGAAATAGGCGAGTGAACCGAGCACGCGCCGCGGTTCGATCGCGGCGGCAATTGCGCCGCCCGGATCGACACATTCGAGTCGCAGCCCATCGAATTCGCCGCCGAGATTCTGAAAATACCACCACGGAATGCCGTTCTGGGTGCTGACAACGACCGTGTCCGGTCCGAACAACGGACGGAGCAGCGGCGCCAGCGTGGTAAGGCCGTGCGCCTTGACGCCCAGGAACACGACATCCACGACGCCGATGCTCGCGAGGTCGCCGGTGGCCTGCGGACGCACCTCGAAGTCGCCGTCGGGGCTGATGACCCGCAGCCCGCGCTCCTGCATCGCGCGAAGATGCGGGCCGCGTGCGAACAACACGACGTCGGACCCCGCCCGCGTGAGCCGCGCTCCGATGTAGCCGCCGATCGCGCCGGCGCCGGCGATCGCGATTCTCACGATGCGTTCGAGTAGGCCTTGGCCATCGCGCCGCGCTGAATCTTGCCGGTCGCGGTCCGCGGGATGGTGTCCGTGATGTGGATCTGCTTCGGCCGCTTGTAATCGGCCAGCCGCTCCTTGCAGTACGCGAGCAGATCGGCCTCGGTCGCGGGATCTTTCAACACCACGACCGCGGCCACTTCTTCGCCCCACGTACCGTGCGGCACCCCGAAGCAGACCGCCTCCGCTACCGCTGGATGGGTGAGCAAGACCTCGTCGATTTCGCGCGGCGAAATCTTCTCGCCACCACGGTTGATCAGCTCCTTGATGCGCGCGACCAGGGTCAGGTAGCCCTTGTCGTCGAGCACACCCTGATCGCCGGTGCGAAACCAGCCGTCAACAAACGACGAGGCATTCGCTTCGGGATTGTTTTCGTAGCCGGTGATGACGTTCGGCCCCTGGATCACCACCTCGCCGGCCTCACCGATCGGCAGGTGATTGCCGGCCTTGTCCATGATGCTGATCTTCACGTCGGTGCCGCGCCCGACCGATCCGCCGCGCCGTTCATCCGGCGGCAGCGGGTTGGACGCCATCTGGTGCGCGGCTTCCGTCATGCCGTAGGCCTCGAGCACCGGCGCACCGAAGGCCTTTTCGAGCGACTGCATCACCGCCGGCGGCAGCGACGCACTGCACGACCGGATAAAGCGTAACCGTTCGGCGCCAGCCGGGCGCTTCGATCCGTCGCCCGGATCACCAGCGCGCGCGAGCAGCAGCTGATGCAGCGTCGGCACCGCGGAGTACCAGGTGACTTCGTGATCCCGTGCGACGCGCCAGAACGACAGCGGGCTGAATTTCGCCGGCACCACGACGGTTCCACCCGACGCGAACGTCGCCAGCGTGGACGCGACCAGGCCGTGCACATGGAACAACGGCATCACGCACATCGACACATCGTCCGTCGTCAGCCCGTACCAGTGCGCGATGTTCTGCGCGGAGATGGTCAGGTTCTTGTGCGCCAGCGGCACGCGCTTGGGACGTCCCGTGCTGCCGCTCGTGTGCAGTACAAGCGCAACATCGTCGATCGTCGGGGGCGGACAAGGCTGCCGGCCCGTCACGCCGCTCAAACTGACCACGCCGGCCGAGTCCATGTCGATGGTGAGAATCGGGACGCGATCGCCGGCGGCTCTGCGCGCGTCATCCGCGCCATCTGGCGGGAGCAGCAGCACCTTCGCGGCGGTGTCCTCGAGGAAGAACTTGAACTCGTCCTCTTTGTACGCGGGATTCAGCGGCGCGGCTGTCCCGGCGACCGACGCCGCGAGGAACGACACGATGGCGGGAAGGCCGTTGGTCAGCGATGTGGCGACGCGATCGCCCCGTCCAACGCCGGCCGCGGCGAGCTGCTCGGCAACGGCGAGCACCTGCTTGAACAGCGAATCGTAGGTGACGGCGATGTGTGGATCCGGAAGAATGACCGCGGGCCGGTCGCCAGGACCCTTCGCCAGAATATCGAGCAACGTGGTCGGAATCGAAGCCGAAGTACTCATGATGTCTGCACCAGAAGGGCGTATGCGGGGACGGTAAGAAAATCCTGCAGCTGGTCGGAGGTCGCGACCTGTTCGAAGAGCACGCGCGCGTCGGGAAATCGGCCGCCGTCAAACCGCGCGGAGCCGACTTCTTCCCGCACGCGGGCATATTCCTCGCCGATGCATTGTTCGACCAGCGCCCTGGTCACGGTGCGGCCATCGTCGAGCTTCGCATGGTGTTTGAGCCACTGCCAGATCTGCGTGCGCGAGATTTCCGCGGTGGCGGCGTCTTCCATCAGGTTGTAGATCGGGACAGCACCCTGACCGCCGAGCCAGGCTTCGAGATACTGAAGGCCGACCCGGATGTTGTGACGCAGGCCTGCCTCGGTCCGCGTACCGCTCGGCGCCTCGACCAGAACGGCGGCGTTGGCGACGATGTCATCGCGCTGCCGGGTGATCTGATTCGGCGCCGGCATGCCCTCGTCGAAGACCTGCTTCGCAATCGGCACCAGCGCCGGGTGCGCTACCCACGTGCCGTCGTGGCCTTCGCGCACTTCACGCAGCTTGTCGGCGCGAACTTTTTCCATCGCCCTGGCGTTGGCGTCGGGGTCGTCCTTGATTGGAATCTGCGCAGCCATACCGCCCATGGCATGCGCGCCGCGCCGATGACAGGTCTTGATCAGCAACTGCGTGTACGCCTTCAGGAACGGCGCCTCCATCGTCACCTGGCCCCGGTCGGGCATGACGAAGGCCGGATCGTTCCGCAGCGTCTTGATCGAGCTGAAGATGTAATCCCAGCGGCCGCAGTTGAGGCCGATGCTGTGATCCCGCAGCTCGTACAGGATCTCGTCCATCTCGAACGCCGCCGGCAGGGTCTCGATCAGACAGGTCGCCCTGATTGTTCCCTGCGGAACGTTCAACGCGTTCTGTGAGTAGACGAAGACTTCGTTCCACAGGTGCGCTTCGAGATGGCTCTGCATCTTCGGCAGGTAGAAATACGGACCGGTTCCGGCGTCGCGCAGCGCCTGCACGTTGTGGAAGAAATAGAGGCCGAAGTCGAACAGCATTCCGGGAACAGGGCGGCCATCAACGACGAGGTGCTTTTCGACAAGGTGAAACCCACGCGGCCGCACGAGCAGCGTCGCCGTTTTCGCGTTGAGCGCGTATTGCTTGCCGTTCGCCGGGTTCGTGTAGGAAATGGTCCGCCGGATTGCGTCCATCAGGTTGGCCTGACCGGTGACGCAGTTCGCCTTCGTCGGCGAGTTGGCGTCCTCGAAGTCGGCCATGAACACCTGCGCGCCCGAGTTGAGCGCGTTGATGATCATCTTGCGGTCCACCGGGCCGGTGATTTCAACCCGCCGATCGAGCAGATCCGCCGGGGGCGCTGCGACCCGCCAGTCACCGGCTCGCACCCTGGCTGTTTCGGCCAGGAAGTTCGGCTTGGCGCCGGCGTCAAACGCTACCTGCGTCATCACGCGACGGCTCAGCATCTCGTCGATGCCGTCACGGAAGCGCCTGGTGAGATCCTCGACGAACGCAACGGCGGCCGTGGTCAGGACTCGATCGGCGCCCTCGATGTCAGGATTGGACATAAGCACCCAACATTATCTAGTACCGGAAGCGAAGCGAGAACTGAATGCGCCGGGCGGGTGCGGATGAGACGGCCTCGCCGAAAAACGGGGAACTCTGGTTGCCGACGAAATATGAGAAGTTCACGCGGTTCAGGGCGTTGAAGGCATCGACGCCGATGGTCAGCATGCGCTGATGTCCGTTGACCGTTGCGAGGACGAAGTCGTGCGAAAAGCGTGCGTCGACGTTGATGTAGTCGGGACCGACGAGGCTGTTCCGGGGCACGCCGTCAGGCCTCGCGTTCGCCGTGCCCTCGTTGAACGTATCGAGTCCCGTCGTCAGCGAATACGGGCGACCGGTCCCAAGGCTGGCGGAGAGGCCCAGGCTCGTGGTTTTTCGGATCGGAATCGTGCCGAACATTTCAAGCCGGTGCAGTTGATTGAAATCGGCGCGCGCGTACTCGAGCGAGAGATCGTAGTTGTTCGGCGGCATCCAGTTGACGCCGCTGGTGTCGTTGTGTGCGCGAGCATAGGTGTACTCGACCGACCCGTTGAAAAAGCGCGTCAGCCACCCGCGCAGGGTGACCTGCACCGACTGACTGTTGGTCTGCCCTGCCGATTGAATCTGGCGAACGATGCCCATCGACGGATCCGGCCGGACCGTGAAGGCCGGCGGTGGCGGCGCGTTGATGTCGATGGATCGAAACGCATCGAAACCGCGGGTGGCGACGAAATTGACGGCCAGGGTGGCCCGGGAGAGAACCTGCCGCTCTACGCCGGCGCCGTACTGCAGCAGGAACGGGATCGTCGTCCCCGGTTCGAGCACCACCGTGCTGATTGGCTGCACGCCCAGCCCCTGGCCCAGCTTGAGCGGGTCCGGATATCCGGGATCGGTCACGACATACTTCAGGAGGTGGTTGCCGTCGTAGCGGATCAAATCCTGAATCGGACCCGGTCCGGTCCGGTCGTAGAAGTATCCGGCGCCCCCGCGGAGCACCGTCCGGCCGTTCTCCGCCGGCGAGTACGCGAACGAGGCGCGCGGGGCGAAATTGTTGTCGTCGTGAAAGTAACTCTGCCAGTCGTATCGCAGCCCGACATTCACCGACAGGTTCGGCGTCAGGCGAATGTCGTCCTGCACGAAGGCGCCGAGGACTTTCTCGAGAAAGCGCACCCGGCCATCGCCGGCCTGCTGAATGAAAGAGTACGGCCGTGACGCGGCGTAGTCACCCAGCGTCGAGAAGTAGAAGGTTCCGCGGCGGTTGGTCAGATCGTCGAAACCACGCCAGCTCCAGTCAGGAATCGCCACGCCGACTTTGAGAACCTGGTTGCGCGGTGACCAGGTGACCGCCTCAACCAGAGTGAAGTGTTTTTCGGTCCGGAGCGAGTCGGCCTGAGCGCCGCCACCGGTAAAAGCATCGAGGACAACGATCTTCGGGACGGGAACCAGGCTGACCCGCGGCTCGCTCTCGACGCCGACCAGCAGCTTCACTTCGTTCAGGAGGCGCGGGGTCATGACCGACTGCCAACTGAACGTGCCTTCGTCTTCGTGGTACTCGTGGTCGTAGGCGACCTCCGGCAGATTGACTCCGCCGACGCCCTGATTCCGATTGGTTTCGCGGTAGTGGGAGAGCCGGGCGGACAGCGTGTTGTCGTCGTTTTGCTGATGGTTCCAGGTGCCGGCCACGAGCTCGCGCCGGTTCGGCGTCGGCACGTTTTGCTGGACCGTGCCGTTCAGCGTCTCCGCGTAGGTCAGCGCCTGCGAATCCTCGGCGTCGTAGGACGCCGAGATCAGGAAGTTAGTCTTCGCCGTCTCAGGAACCGGCCCGCCAAAGGTACCCTCGACAATCCGTCGCTGCTGCGGCGGCTTGGTCGCGGCGAACGCGTTTCGCGCGTAGAACGCGGAGTCGCGAAAGCGAAGATTCAGCGTACCGCTGAAGTCCTTGCCGCCGGGCTTGGTCACGATCTCCACCCGGCCCCGCCCGGGACGGGCGAACTCGGCTGAGTAGGGATCCTGGTTGATCTTGATCTGCTGCACCGCCGACGCCGACACCGACAATGCGTTCACCTCGACCCCGTCGACGACGATGGTGGTGCCGCCGGTACCGATGGCACTCGAATCGAGAAAGCGGCTCATGCTGGCCACCACGTCCTGATCGAGGATCGGCAGGTCGTCGAGTGCGTTCGCGTCGATGGCGATGGTGTCGAGGTTGGCGTTGGCCTGCGCGCTGGTCTGCGCGCCGCCGCTGCTGACCGACACCTCCTGCGTCAGCCCCTCGATCGCCATGACGATCGTGAGTGGGGCCGGCGCCCGGGCGGCCACGCGCACGTGCGATACGTTGGTCTGAAAGCCGGGGAACGCGCTGCTGACGTCGTAGTTTCCCGGCGCCACCTGATCGAAACGGAAGAGGCCACCAGCGTCGCTGACAATCGACCGAATTGTTGCCGGCGAATTGGCGTCGCGGAGGACGACTTCCGCGCCTTGAAGGACCGCGCCGGTCTGATCCTGTACGACGCCGGTGACGGCGACGCCGCGGGAAACGCTCTGCGGCTGGCCGCTCAGAGCGAAAATCAGCAAAACCACCGTCGCGAGCAAGGGCGCTTATGATACTCTGGCGACCGATGCGGTCTTCAGCGATTCGACTGACGCTAGGCGCGGCAGCGTGGATCGTTCTCATCATCGCCGGCTTCCTGATTTTCCGCTCCGAAACACAAATCATCTCTCGCCGCTCGGCGCTGCGCGCGTTCGATCAACACGCGCACGACGCCACCGATGCGCTGTCGGATCTGCGCGCGTCTCAACAGGCGTACGTCGCGGCCGGGCAAGGCGTGAACTTCTGGATGCCCAAGGTGGCGGCGACGCAGGCGACGGCCATGTCCGCGATCGACGCGCTCAACCAGTCGGCGACAGCGGCGGCACGGACGGTCCTCGACCAGGCGGCGGCGACGGTCAGCGACTTCGGCAAGGTCGATCAGCGCGCTCGCGACTATCTGAAGGGCGGCCAGCCGCTGATGGCGGCCGACGTCATCTTCACCGAGGGCAGCGAAGCCGCCGCCACCGCAGTGCGCCAGGTCGAAACGGCACGGGTCGAAGAGCATCAGGCTCAGGATGCCGACGAAGCGGCGGCGCGCAAGGAAGAGGCGATCATCCTGGCTGCGGCGGCGGCGTTCGCGGGCCTTACGCTGCTGTTCATGATTCCGGTTCCACAACCGATGCCATCCGTGGTTGAACGGCTCACGTCGCTGACCATGACACCGCCGCTGATCGCCCGCCCCGTCGCCGTTGCCTCACCGGCGGCGTCGGCTGCACCATCGACGTCATCTGCCAGCGCCGTCGTCGCTCCGCCCGCTCCGATTGTTGCCCCTTCCGCCGCCGGAACCGCGCTGAGGGCCGCCGCCGACCTGGCAACCGATTTCGGGCGTCTGCGCGACGTGTCCGACCTCAGCCGTCTGCTCGGCCGCGCGGCCGACATGATGGACGCCAGCGGCGTCATGGTCTGGATGGGGAACGCCACCGGCGCCGACCTTCGACCGGTCCTCGCGCACGGTTACAGCGACGCGATGCTCGCCAGGATCCCGCCGGTCGCGCAATCGGCCGACAACGCCGCCGCGGCCGCCTATCGCTCGGCAACGACACAGGTCGTCGGCTCGCGTCCCGGCGGCTCTAACGGCGCGGTCGTCGCGCCGATCATCTCGGCGGACGGCTGCATCGGGGCGCTCTCGGCCGAAATCAGGGGGGGTGGCGAAGGCTCCGACAGTGTCAGGGCTCTGGCCGTCATCTTCGCGTCCCACCTCGCCGGCGTTCTCGCCGCGACGACCCCCGCCGCCGCAGAAGTCAATCAGCCGAAAGCCGCCGCAGGGTCGTAAGGCGCGCTCAGACGATCAACGCAGAGACCGCCGAGACCGCGGAGGTTGTACCGTCTAACGGCAATCTCTGCGAACTCAGCGTGCTCTGCGTTCAAATGTCGTTGATCCTCGGGACTACGTCTTTCAGCAAACTGCTCTAGAATTTCCCGATGGCCAAATCGCAGGGCACGCCGCCGGTCGCCCGTGAAACCAAGGCGCAAATCCTCGAGCGCACTGAGCGCGAGAAGGTCAAGTTCATGCGCCTGCAGTTCACCGACATCCTCGGAACCATCAAAAACGTCGAGATTCCCGATCGACAGTTCGAGGAGGCGCTCGACGGCAAGATCATGTTCGACGGTTCGTCGATCGAAGGCTTCGTTCGCATCGAAGAGTCGGACATGTATCTCCGGCCGGACCTCTCCACCTTCCGCATCTTTCCCTGGCCGGGCACCACGGGCGAGAAGGTCGGACGGATGATCTGCGACATTTACACGCCTGATGGCGAACCGTTTGCGGGTGACCCGCGGGCGTGCCTCAAGAAAGTCATCGCCCAGGCCGCCGCCGCCGGGTACGCGATGAACGCCGGGCCGGAAGCGGAATTCTTCCTGTTCCACACCCGCAACGGCGTCGCCACGACCGAAACGCACGACGCTGCCAGCTACTTCGATCTGAGCCCGGTCGATCAGGGCGAGGACGTGCGCCGCGAGATCGTGCTCGCGCTCGAAGCGATGGGCTTCCACGTCGAGGCCGCACATCACGAAGTCGCGCCCGGTCAGCACGAAATCGACTTCCGCTACGACGATGTGCTGACCACGGCTGACAGCATCAGCACGTTTCGCTTCGTGGTCAAGAACATCGCGATCAAAAACGGCTTGCACGCGACCTTCATGCCCAAGCCGATCTACGGGATCAACGGCTCCGGCATGCACACGCACATGTCGCTGTTTTCCGGCGGGTCGAACATATTTTTTGACGCGAAAGCGCCCGGGCAGCTGAGCGCGACCTGCATGCACTACATCGGCGGAATCCTGCGGCATGCCAAAGGCTTCTGCGCCATCACCAACCCACTGGTGAACTCCTACAAGCGGCTGGTGCCCGGCTACGAAGCACCGACCAACATCGCGTGGTCAGAAAAGAACCGCAGCCCGCTGGTCCGCGTACCTGCCGCCCGTGGTACGTCGACGAGGATCGAGTTGCGGATGCCCGACCCGTCCTGCAACCCGTACCTGGCGCTGGCGGTGATGCTGCGCGCGGGGCTGGATGGCATCGAGAAGAAGATCGATCCCGGGCCGCCGGTGAACAAGAATATTTACGCGATGAGCCACCGCGAGCGGCGTCACCTGCGGATCGACGAGCTCCCCGGAAACCTGAGCGAGGCGCTGGACGAGCTCGAAAAAGACGACCTGGTGCGCGAGACGCTCGGCGAACATCTCTTCGAGCACTTCGTCACCGCGAAACGCGAAGAATGGCTCGACTACATCAAACACGTCTCGCCCTGGGAGATCGACCGCTATCTCGGAATGTATTGAGGGCGTCGGTCCGGCATCGGCGGGCATGTCGCTTTCGCGCCGTGTCCTCCGCGGCGGCTGTCCGCGTCTCCGCGGGAGGACGCCAGGCCGACGGAGATTCGCGACCGTGAGATTTTTCTAGGTTTTTCCTGCATCTCGCGCGGGCACGCAATTTGATGTGATCCTCGTGGGTCGCGTCGAATCAACGGGGTGCGTAACATCAGGCAGGCGCTGGCATCGCCGCATCCCGCGTAGTTTCACGATTGGCGCGATCCACTTAGATAGCTCCTGATATCTGAGGATCTAGGGATTTGAGGATCTGAGGATTTGTTTGAGGATCTATTGATCTGAGGATCTATCTATCTGTGGATCTAGGGATCGAGGCGGCGGCCGAGCGTGGCGCCGGCGCCGAGTCGTGAGAAGTAATCGTAGGTGACGCGCGACATTTCTTCGATCGCCTTCTCGCCTTCCCCTTCGTCCTTCAGAAACGTCGTCATCACGCAGAAGATGTACGGCCGGTTCGTCACGTAGACGATGCCGGCGTCGACGCGGACGCCATCGAGCTCGCCTGGCTTGTCCGCGGTGGCCACGCCCTCGGGCAACCCCTTGCGCAGCCGGCTCTCCTTCGGCTTTTTCAGCAGCTCGATCGCGTCGGCCATCGGGTTCGGCTTGGCCGCTGCGCCGCCTGTGGCCAGCGGCCCGTTCATCAACCGGAGCAGCTCGGCAAGTTCGTTGGGCGTGGAGACGTTTTCGTCGCCTCGCTTCGCCGCGGCGGTGTCCATCATGTGGCGCCGCAGCCGTGTTTCGCCCAGGCCGAGGGTCTGCATCCGGCGAGTGATGTCGGCCATGCCGAGTCGATCGATCAGGACGTTGGTCGCGGTGTTGTCGCTGAGCGTCACCATCAGCGTCGCGTAGTCGCTGATGCTCAGCGTCGGCGTCCCCATCTCGAACAACACGCCGCTGCCGCCGACTGCCTTGGCGCGATCGAGCGTGATGCGTTCATCGAGATGGATCTTCGCTTCCTGCGCCTGCTTGAACAGCTCGTAGACGATCGCGAGCTTGATCGTGGACGCGGTCGGAAACACCGCCCGATCGAGATGGGCGATGCGATCGCCCGAAGCGAGATCGAGGATGACGTAACCGGCGACGCCGTTCAGGCGTCCGGCAATCTCCTGCAGACGGCGTTCGAGTTTCCCCTTCAGTTCGGCAGCCGGCGGCGATAACGCCGGCGTCTGCTGACTGGCGGGCGCGATCGGCACGGGTTCGTTGGCGAGCGGCACCGCAGTGAAGGTGACGACCGCGAGCGCCAACATCGCGGCCGGCATCGCCGACCGTCCTCCGATGTTCGCGTGCGTCATGCGGTGATCCGCACGACCACGACCGTCATGTCGTCATTGGACGGCGTCTCGCCGCGGAAGTCCTCGACGGCTTTGAAGATGGCGTCCACCAGCGAGCGCGACGGCCCGGCGCAATGCTCGCGAATCACGTCCATGAGGCGCTCGTAGCCGAATTCCCGCCCGAGCGCGTCGTTAGCCTCGGAGACGCCGTCTGAGCAGAACACGAACACGTCACCGACCGCCAGGTCGAACGTGATTTCATCGTAGGACGATCCCGCAAACGCGCCCAACGGCACGCCCGGCAGTTCGATCTGACTCACCGTCTCGCCGCTGCATCGGATTGGATACGGCAGACCCGAGTTCGCGAGCATCACGGTCCGGCGCTTGAAATCGAACACCGCGTAGCAGAGCGTGCAGTAGTACTCCTCGAGCTGCCGTTCGTGCAGGATGGTGTTGGTGGACGCGAGCACGCCCGCCGGGCTGAACCGCTCAGGCGCGTAGCGCCGCCGGAACGTACGCGAGCGAATCAGCTCGCCCGCGAACGCGCTGTACAGCGCCGCCGGTACGCCCTTTCCAGACACGTCACCGACTGCGACCACCAGACTGTTGGGCTCGGGGGCGAGGAAGTCGTAGAGATCGCCGCCGAGCTCGCGGGCCGGCTCGAAGCGCGCGGCGACGTCCACCTGCTTCATGCGCTTGGGCAGCTCGGTCGGCAGCAACGCCGTCTGGACGCGCTGCGCGAACCGGATTTCCTTTTCGAGGCGGATTTCGTTGGCGCGAATCGTTTCGTAGAGGCGCGCGTTCTCGATCGCGACCGCCGCCTGACTGGCCAGCAGGGTCAGGATTTCGACGTGGGTTTTGGTGAAGGCGTCGAGCTCCGGGCTCTCCAGGTCGAACACACCAATGCAGCGATCCTGCAGCAGCAGCGGGATCACCAGCTCCGACCGCGCATCATCCACTACCTGGATGTAGCGCGGATCCACAGAGACGTCCGGGACGAGCACCGCTTCCTTGTGGAGCGCGGCATAGCCGACCAGTCCGTGTCCGAGCTTGACCCGCGGCATCGTGATCTTGTCGCCGTAACGGACGGCGGCCTTCATCTCGAGCTCGCCGGCCTCCTCGTTGAGCAACAGGATCCCGAACGTCCGATAGTCGATGACGCGCCGGGCCAGATTCGCGATCTTGGTCAGCAGCTCGTCGAGGTGCAGGATGGCGCCGAACTCGCGCGCGATTTCCGACAGTGTTTCGAGCGTGCTCGTGTACTCGCGTTCGTGCTCGAACAGCCGGGCGTTCTCGATCGCCACCGCGACGTGAGCGCCGAACTGCCGGAGCAGCAATTCGTCGGTCTCCGAAAACTGCCCCACCGTATCGCTGAGCAGGTTGAGCGCGCCGATGACCCGGCCTTTGCGCCGCAGGGGGACGACCAGCTCCGCCTTCGAGCCCGGCACTGCTTCGACGTAGCGCGGGTCGGCATGCACGTCATTGACCAGCAACGGCGTGCCCTCGGCCACTGCGGTCCCGACCAGCCCGTGCCCCACCTTGACGCGAAGCGTCTGGGCGATCTCGTCCGGATACCCGACTGAGTAACCGATCGACAGCTCGGCGCGCTTGGGGTCGAGCAGGTAGACCGCAAAGGCCTGGAATTTCGTGATGCGCGCGATCAGCAGCGGAATTTTGTGGAGCAGCTCGTCGAGATCCAGCACCGACGTGATCTCGCGCCCGAGCTCGAACAACGTGACGACGAGTTCACGGATGTTCGGCGCGGCAGGAGCGATCGGCGGAGGACTGGATTCACTCACGGAAGTCAGAAGTACGAAGTCTGAAGTTAGAAGTCAGGGTCTGCAGCGAGAAACGTGCAGCGAGCAGTATAATCTGACCACGCTATGGATCTGACGCTTCCTCTGGATCAGGCCGCCATCGAGCGGATTCTGCTGCACCGCTACCCCTTCCTTTTCGTGGACCGGATCACCGAGTTCGAAGTGGACAAACGGATCGTCGGCATCAAGAACGTATCGCACAACGAGCGGTATCTGTCGCGCGACACCAACGGCGAGCCGGTGCTGCCGCCGACCATCCTCACCGAAGCGGTAGCGCAGGTCGGCGCGATTCTGATTCTGGCCAAGCCGGAAAACCGTCAGCGGCTGATCGTCTTCATGGGCATCAAGCGGGTGCGTTACCGCCGGCCGGTCCGGCCCGGCGATCAGGTCGTGATCGAGGCCAATGTGGTGCGGCTCCGCAGCAAGATGGGCGTGCTGCGCGGCGTGGCGCGGGTGGACGGTAAATCGGTGATCGACGGCACCATGACGTTCGCGCTGGAATCGACGATCGACCGCGACGTGCGGCTCGCCGAAACCAAGACCGCTAACGCTTGAAGACGAGCAGGACCGAACCCGCCTTCACGGCTCGCGACGCCCATTTCGCCCAGCGCGAATCCGGCCGGTAGTACCGGTAGGCATCGAGCAGGGCCGGTGCCATCACCATCGCGCCAATGACCGGTTCGCTGACGCCAATCGACTGCGCCATCCCTCGGGTGTCCCGTTCGTACGGACCCGCTCTCGCGAACGCGACGATGCCATAGCCGACCGCGTTGAGGACGTTGAACGCGAGCAGTCCTTTCGCCAGCGGCGCGTGTTCGTCGCGCAGCGACGGGCGCGCGGTCAGCAGCCATTCGTCCGACGCCTCCTGCACCCAGAATCCAGCGGACGAAATCGTGTACTCGCGGCGCGGCGGCTGTCCGCCGTCGTGAGTGACGGCGAAAAAGGGAATCGGCCCGAAATGCACGGGCACGATGCGAGGGTTGGCCTGGAAGATCACGTCGAAGACCAGATGACCCGCTTCGTGCGCGCCAAACGCCAGCGCGGCACCAGCCAGGAATTGCGCAGTGTCAGCAACGGGATGGTCGTCTGTTGCGGAATCAGGCGGCACACCAGCTGGACTGTTTTGCGCCAGCGCTGCCGCAGGCAGAAACGCCATGAAAAACGCCACTATCGCGGGGGTGACCGAACGGACGAGTACGGCACTCAAGTTGCACTTCTGCCACGCTGGACGCGACTTTGGAAAACGGAGGCCTGAAATGTTGGAAACCATCGCTATCATTCTGATCGTACTGTGGCTGCTCGGAATGGTCAGCGGCTACACACTCGGCAACTTCATCTACGTCCTGCTCGTCATCGCCATCGTGCTGTTCCTGGTGCGGCTGATCAGCGGGCGCAGGGTGGTCTGAGCGGACGACAGCGGCATCCGGATCGCCCGCGTCTAGGCGCGGGCGCCCTTCACCAGGACGACGCCCGCAAAGACGACCGCCGCCGCAACTCCGGTACGACCATCGAATGGTTCGTGTAGCACCAGCGTGCCGAGCACGACCGCGATGACCGGATTCACATACGCGTAGAGCGAGACGGTGGCGACCGGCAGGTGCTTCAGTGCGTAGGCGTACGCAGTGAACCCGCCGATCGCGCCGACGAAAATCAAATACGTCAACGCTCCCGCGGTACGCGGCGTGAAGCTCAGCGCCGCAGTCTCGTGCGCCGCGAGGCCGGCGACGAGCAGCGCGAGGCCGCCGAACAGCATCTCGAACGCGGCTGTGGCGAGAACGTTTTCGTCTCGCGCATGTCCGCGCCCGCGGCTTCTCGCGTACGAAGATCCGATCGCCCATCCCACGCAAGCGACCTGCGCGGCAACGACCCCGCCGAGAAATGCGCGGCCGCGCTCGCCGGTTTGAATTTCCGGCCACACCAGCATCACGATCCCGGCGAATCCCACAATCAATCCGAGGACACGTCGCATCGTGAGGCGTTCGCCGTCGGGCAGTAACGCATCGAAGCCGACCATCCAGAACGGAGAGGTCGCGACCAGGACGGCCGTAAGCCCGCTCGGGACGGTCTGTTCGGCCCAGACGACCCCGCCATTGCCGAGTCCGAGCAATAAGCACCCCGAGCACCGTCAGCGACGGCCACGCGCGCGGACCCGGCAGCCGCTCGCCTCGCAGCTTGAGGATGAGAATCAGCAGGCCGCCGGCGGCGATCCAGCGCATCGCCGCCATCAGCAGAGGCGGAATCGTTTCAAGCGCGATGCGGATCCCCAGGTAGGTGGTGCCCCAGATCAGGCAGACAGCGATCCAGGCCGCATAGGCGCGTGCCTGGCTTGCCTCGTGAAGGTCGGGATCCGAAATCGTGGATGGCGGAGTCGCCGTCACGCCGCCGCAGTCTCTGGTCCGACGCTCATGGGATCTTTTCGACTGTAGCGCCAAACCCCAGGCACGGTAAAATGAAAACAAATGGGAAGAAAATCCGCCGCCAAGACCCAGGGTCGATCGTCGTCGGACATGCCGCCACCAGGGGAAGAAAAGAAGTCCTCTTCCGCGATGCTGATCGTCGGCATCGTCGCATTGGCGGTGGTGGTCGGCGCATTCGTGTATTTCCGTGGCGCCGCAACGCAAGCTGACGCGGCAGCCACCGCCGCGGCTCAGGCGCCGCCGCCGATTCCTGACGAAATACCGGCGGCTGCGAAGTTCGGGCCGCACAAACAGCAAACGCTGCCGCCGCTCCCGTTCCAGGCCTACGCGCCACCGCGACCGCCGGACGTCGTCCGCGCGGATTACGTGTTCGCGGCTGAGCATCCGGAAGTCCTCAGTTACGTGCCGTGCTTTTGCGGCTGCGAACGATCCGGTCACACGGGCAACGACTCGTGTTTCGTCGCCAAGCGCGACAGCTCGGGTGACGTGATCGAGTGGGAGCCGCATGGCCTCGAGTGCACGGTCTGCCTCGACGTCGCCAGCGAAGCGCGTCAGATGTACTCATCGGGCGCGTCGGTGAAGGACATTCGCGCGGCGATCGAAAAGCGCTGGGCCGCCACCTCCGCCCAGCAGCATACGCACACGCCGACGCCAATGCCGAAATAGCTGAAAGGCTCGGGGCTGCGTCCGCCGCGCAGCCCCGGCGCCAACCCTCTCCAGCCCCAGACCTCAGCTCCTGGACCCTGGCCTCCAGCCCCCAGCCCCTATAATCCAACGGTGGAACGAAGAGGCGCCGCGTTCGCGGGTTTGTTCGAAGCGGTGCACGAAGGCGTGTACATCGGAACGATCGGTCCCGACTCCACGACCACGATTGCCGCGAATCCTCACCTCAAGCTGATTTTCGGACACGACAGCGACGCGCCGGAAGACGAGGTCCGGCCGTTCGACCGCGAACGCTTCGTCGATCCGCAGGCGCGGGTGGCGCTGCTCGAGCGTCTCGGCGCGGACGGTTCCGTCAACGATTACCTGCTGAGGCTTCGTCGCGCCGACGGCAATCCCGTATGGGTCGAGTTGACTGCGCGCGCGGATCCTCCAGCCGAGGATCACAGCCTCCGTGTCGAAGCGCTGATGCGCAATGTCTCCGAGCGAAAAAAGCTCGATGACGAAACGCGCGATCTCTACCATCAGCTGCTGCAGGCCGAGAAAATGGCGGCGCTTGGCCAGACGGTGTCCGGCGTCGCGCACGAGTTGAACAATCCGCTGGCGACGATCCTCAGCTGGGCCGAGCGCCTCTCTCAACGGACACTCGATGAGCCGGTTCGGCGCGGTCTCGAAGTAATCCTCTCCGAGTCCGAGCGCGCCGCCCGCATTGTCCGGAACCTGCTCACTTTCGCGCGCAAGCGGCAGACCACACGCGCGATGGTGGACGTCAATCAGGTGATCCGCGAAACGCTCGCGTTGCGGGCATACGAGCAACGCGTCACGAACATCTCGGTGATCGATGGCCTCGCCGCCGGCTTGCCGCAGGTGTTTGCCGACGGCCACCAGGTTCAACAGGTCCTGTTGAACCTCGTGATCAACGCCGAGCAGGCGATGTTGACCGCCAACGGCCGCGGCATCCTGGTCGTGCGAACCTGGCACGACGCGGAGCGCGAGTCGGTCGTGCTCGAGATTAACGACGATGGGCCCGGGATCCCTGACGATCTGCAACCGAAGATCTTCGATCCCTTCTTCACGACGAAGGAAGTCGGCAAGGGCACGGGGCTGGGCCTGACCGTCGCCTACGCTATCGTGCAGGAACACGGCGGGCGAATCCGTCTCCGATCGCAGCCGAACGGCGGCGCATCCTTCTACGTGGAGTTGCCGGTCACCGGCGCCAAACTCGGACCGGAGCCGATCGAGCACGGACGCCAGAATCCGGTGGAAGCGGTCGCTGGGGCGTCGATTCTCGTGGTCGAGGACGAAGCCAAGCTGGCGAGCGCCGTCTCGGACGCGCTTCGCGACGCGGGCTACGTCGTCGATCACGCGGCGGACGGCGAGATCGCGCTGGCGAAGATCAAGGCCAGCGCGTTCGACCTGGTCGTGTGCGATCTCAAGATGCCGAGGATGGACGGTAAGACGTTCTACCGGACGCTGGTGGCGTCGCTTCCGGGAATGGCGTCGCGCGTCATTTTCGTCACCGGTGACGTCGCTGGCACTGATGCCGAAGGGTTTCTGCAGGAAAGCGGTTGCCGCTGGCTCGCCAAGCCGTTCCGGCTCGGCGATTTGCTGCGGGCTGTGCGGGATGGACTGAGCTAGATGCGCGCGCTCTTCCGTCTGATGCTGACGTTAGTGTTCGCCATGGCGGTGTGCATGGCCATCATCCCGACGTTTCGAGCTGAGGTACTTCGAAGCGCCGGCGAGACGGTCGTGACCGCCGACACCGCGCTCGCGCCGCACGATGAGCGAGCGATGCCTGCAGATCTGCTGGTCATGGATTTCGAAAGCGGCGCGGCCGGCGTGCTCGCGCTCAGCGATCTCGCGCACGCGCAGCCGTCAGCGACCGTCGGCGTTTTGACCCCCGATGCCACGAAGGTCGATGACGAGCTCGCGCGCCGCGGCGTCAAGCGTCCGGACCTCGCCCTCGATGCGTTGGTGCAGCTGGGCGTGCCAAGAGCCGCGATTATCGAGATGTCTGCAGGCGAAGGCGGGACAACCGAGTCAACGGCGGCGCTCGCCGCCTGGGCGCGTGCGAATCCGCAGAAGCGAGTGCTCGTCGTCGTCGGTCCGTCGCACGGCCGGCGCTATCGACGGGCGCTCCTGCGGGTCTGGCCGAAAAGCGCACCCGCTCCGACCGTGGCCACATCCCCTTACGGACTCTTCCACGTCGAGGATTGGTGGAAATCGCGAACCACGCTACGGGAGGGTCTGTTCGAGTTCGAAAAGCTCGTCCTCGACTACGTGACCCACCCGTGGTGATCGTGCGGCGACCTACCTGGCCGCGGCGACTGCCTGACGCGCGCGCGTGATCTTCAGTGTGGCCTTCGCCTGGGCCGGACGCTTCATCGAGCGCTTGTACGGCAGCACCACTGCGTGCGGCGACGCCAGCGTTTCGGCCTGCGGATCGGGAAGCTGCGCTTTGACCATCATCGGTTTCTTGACGGTGAAGGCGAGCAGCTGACGCCGCATCTCGGCGACCTTCTCCGGGTTCATGTCGCCGAGCGAGTCGCGGAGCCGGCGGATGGCGCGGGCGTGCAGCTGCGAGACTCGCGATTCGTTGACGCCGATCTCGCTGCCGATTTCCTTCATCGTGACTTCGCCGTAGTAGTACAGCCCGATCACCTTGCGTTCGCGCCAGGGCAACGCCTGAATGGCGGCACGGACCCGGTCGCGCGTTTCCGATTTCTCGTAGGCCTTATCCGGCGAGTCCGGCTCGGAGGGTACCAGCACCGTCGGCAGCGAACTCTCGTCCATGTGCTCGCCGGTTGCGAGCGGCGACGTCGCCTCGATGGTGTTGATGCGAACGATCGTGCGGCTCAGGCGCTTCTCGTCGGAACCGACGCGGGCGGCGAGGTCGGCCATCGACGGCTCGTGTCCCAATTCCCGTCGCAGCGCTTCGCGCGCCGCGTCGAGCTCGCGGCGCTGACGCCGGACGCCGCGCGGCCACGCGTCTTTACGCAACGCGTCAATCATCGCCCCGCGGACGCGACGTTCAGCGAATGTCTCGAATTTGATGCCGCGATCCTCGTCGAAGCGGTGAGCCGCGTCGATCAGACCGATGACGCCATCCTGGACCAGATCGCCGATGTCGATCGAGTTGGGCATCGACGCAGCCATGCGTCGCGCCAGGGCCTCGACGAACGGAATGCCGGCGACGATCCGACGATTCTGACCAACGGTGCTGACAGACTGAACGCGCATCTCATCTCCTCGCCGGACTTCGCAGGTATGCCGGCACCTGCGCTGTATCGCAACTGCGATACCAACAGCCGAGCCTGTGTTCCAGACGAGCGCACGATCAAGCTCGTCCAACGATTAACTTGTTGTAATTAAAAGAATTACAGTTGTGATCTGTTTCGACACGAGACCGTGATGTTCGGGCGTAGACCCTGTTAAATCGTCAATATGTTGACGATTTCAAGCGAACGGCCGCCAACTATTTGGCGGCTAAATTACAGTTTTGGTTGAATCGAAAAGGGGTGGGAGCGAGTTAAAGCGGTTCGATCGACGCATTTGCCACGCGTCGGATTTCTGTAGCGGTACCCATGGCTTCGAGCGCGCTCGAAACCACCTGCGACGCGCGAGCACGGTTGATCTCGTCGGTCGACTTGGCTTCGAGCAGCTCGGCGTGGGCGAGGATGATTCCCAGCTGGTTGTTGAGTCGATGGAAAAGCAGGCGAAGGTCTGGTGACTCATCCATCGGACGACTCCTCGCCAGTAGTTCTTCGACGCTGTACGCACGCGGCATCAGGCCTGGTTCCGGCCTTCTGCCTGCCACACCGGCTGCGCCACGGGGCGCTCAGCGTTGGCGTCGCGCCAGAGCGTGTCGACAAAAATACGGACGGATCCGCCAGCGGTCCGCACATATTCAATCTTCCCGCTCGAGAGCCAATTGTAAATCGTGCGCCGGCTGACGCCGACCAGCTCGCAGGCTTTCATGATCGAAATCGTTTTTCGTTCCACGGGCTCATTGCCTCCGGAACCTGTATCGGTGGCAAGGTCAGCGGGGATTAGGGATTACGAAATGGGGGCCTTTTCGGGCGCAGACGGGGCCCTGGGCGACCCTTCTTTATGGGCGTATTTCCCGTGCGGGATCGTCCAGACCGGCGATCGCCGCGCGCCCCATCGCCAGAACCGCCTCTTCGGTGCTGCCGCCGATGTGCGGCGTGCCAATGAAGTTGGGCAGGCCGAGCAAATCCTGATTCGACGGCGGCTCGATCTCATAGACGTCGAGTGCCGCGCCCGCCAGTCGATTCGCGATCAGCGCGTGCTTCAGCGCGACCTCGTCGACAATGCCGCCTCGCGCGGTGTTGATGAGAAACGCCGACGGTTTCATGCGCGCAATTTCTGCGGCTCCAATCAGCCCGCGCGTCGTCGAGTCAAGCGGCACGTGAATCGTGAGGATGTCGCATTCCGAGAGCAGCGCGTCGAGCGGCACCGGCGTGACGTCATGCTCACGATAGAAATCGTCGTAGCGGCGGATATCGTGAGCGAGGATGCGCGCGCCGAACGCTGAACAGAGTCGCGCCACCTGCTGACCCACATGGCCGCAGCCGAGGATGCCGACAATGGCGGAAGAGAGCTGCCGGCCGCCGGGACGCCGCCACCCACCGTGCGGCATTTCGCGTGCGAGCGGAACGAGGGTGCGGCCGAGCGCCAGCATGAAAGCGATCGTCAGCTCCGCGACCGACTGACGATTCACGCCCGGCGTCCATCGCACCGACACGCCGTGCCGCCGCGCCGCCGCCAGATCGATCATGTCGAGGCCGACGCCGTATTTGCTCACCAGGCGGAGGTCGGGCAGCGACTGGAAGAGCTCTTCGTCCAGAACTTCGAGACCGGTGATCGCGCGTTCGTGGCCGCCGAGAAAACGGACGAGGGCCTCACCCTCGAGCGGGTGCCCGGTTTCGTTGAAGACCGCCCCGCGGTAGCGCTCCAGCAACTCTTGTCTCAAGGTCGGGTTCCTGCCGAAGGAGTGGGAGGCGACAGCGACGATCATCGGGGCGATGGTAACGGGGTGCGGGGCTGAGGGCTAGAGGCTAGGGCCAGGGACTTGGGGCTAGGGGCTAGGGGCTCAAATGACGGATTTGAAATAGACACCCGAGGTTGACGATGTCAAAATGTTGGCGCTTCCGTAAATGCCTGATACGCAAAAACATCTGTTGCTGGTCGAGGACGAGTCTGCGCTGCGGGAAGCCATCGCCGAACAGCTTGGCGATCGTGGCTACCAGGTGGAACAAGCTGATTCGGGCGAGACCGCCCTCGCCAAACTGGCGGACTTCGCCTTCGACATCATCATCACCGACCTGCGCCTCCCGGGCATCGACGGATCCGCGGTCCTCGACGCCGCGGTCGAGCGCTACCCGCACATCGTCGCGATCGTGGTCACGGGGTACGGGACGGTGAAGGATGCGGTCGAAGCGATCAAGCGCGGCGCGTGGGATTTCGTCAGCAAGCCATTTCAGATCGACGAGCTGTTGCACGTGCTCGATTCGGCGCTCGAGCAGCGGCGGCTGAAATCGGAAAACGCGTACCTGCGTGCGCAGCTCGAGGCCCGTCATCGTTTCGAAGGGTTGATCGGCAAGAGCCGCGCGATGACGCAGTTGTTCCAGCTGCTCGAGACGATCGCGCCGACGCACAGCACGATTCTCGTCACCGGTGAAACCGGCACCGGCAAAGAAGTGGTGGCGCGCGCGATTCATCACAGCGGCGGACGCCGCGCGCATCGCTTCGTGGCGCTCAACTGCAGCGCGATTCCGGAGACCCTTCTCGAAGCAGAGTTGTTCGGACACGTGCGCGGCGCGTTCACCGGCGCGGTCGGCAATCGCCAGGGACGCCTCGAACAGGCGCACAAGGGCACGCTCTTTCTGGACGAAGTCGGCACGATGAGCGCCGCGCTGCAGATGAAACTGCTGCGGGTGCTGCAGGAACGTGAGTTCGAACGGGTCGGGGATTCGCACACGACCAAGGTTGACGTACGGGTGATTGCCGCGACCAACAGCGATCTCAGCCGCCTGGTCGCCGAAGGCCAGTTCCGCGAGGATCTCTTTTACCGTCTCAATGTCATCCCGGTGCGGCTCCCGCCGTTGCGCGAACGCAAAGAGGACATCCCGCTGCTCGTGCAGCACTTCCTCGACAAGTTTCAGGCCGAACGGCCGGCCGAGCCCTCGTCACCGCGGCCGGTGACGACTCCGGAGGTGGCAGTCTCACAGGAAGGGATGCGACGCCTGATGGCGTACCAATGGCCGGGCAACGTGCGTCAACTGGAGAATGCCGTCGAGCGCGCGGTGGCTTTCACGGCTGGCCGATCGCGAATCGACGTGGAGGACTTGCCGATCGAGGTTCAGCAGGCGCAGCAGCTTCCGTTGTCCGCCGGCGTGTCGCTGCCGGATGCCGGCATCGATCTCGACCTGTTCGTCGCGGACATCGAGCGCGAGCTGATTCAACGTTCGCTCGAGCGTACCGGCGGAAACAAGGGCCAGGCGGCCAAGCTGCTGAACCTCAAACGCACGACCCTGGTGGAAAAACTCAAACGCCTGCAGAAGTAAGCGGCGGAACCCCGAATCCCTGCCACAATACCGAGATGCCCCCGCGCTTTGCTTACTGGACGATCCTCATCGACGGCAATCCGACCGCGTTCCGGGCGCGCGACCGGGAGGAGCTGCTGCCGACCGTCACGCAACTCAAGCGCAAGAACGCCGACGTGGTGCTCAAGTGGTTCGCGCAGGGCCAGGTGTGGGACTCGCCGGAGGCACAGCGGTCGGCGGTGCGGCCTCAGTACAAGACGGAAAAACGCAGCGCCGACTGGCGGCCCGGCGGCACGCACAAGGATCCGCGCGATCGGTTCAAGAAGCGGAACCGGCCCGAGCGCGCGTGGTCGGAGAAGGATCCAGCGACACAGCGCGATCGCGACAAGCTCGCGGGTCCACCGCGAGGCGATCGGCCGTGGCCGAACAAAAAGCCGTCCGATCGATCGTGGCAGGACAACAAAGCGAGCAGCTTCAAACCATCAGCAGCGCCACGTCGCGATCAGCCGCGACAGCCGCCAAAATCTGACGCGACGCCGCCGCCCGCGTTGCCGAACGATCGGCCGTGGCAAACCAAACCAACCGGACCGCGTAGTCAGCGAAAACCGTGGAGCAACAAGCCTGCGGGTGGTCCGCCGCGCGGCGATCGGCCGTGGAGCGGCAAACCCTCCGGCGGCGATCGGCCATGGCGCGACAAACCGGCTGGTGGATCCCCGCGCGGTGACCGGCCCTGGGTTGGGAAACCACCGGACGCCGGCAAGCGTCCGTGGACGCCGAAACCGCCCGGTGGAGAGAAGCGACCGTGGACCGGCAAGCCTGGTGGCGCGGAGAAACGGCCCTGGACCGGGAAGCCTGCGGGTGTGGGTGCGGAGAAACGCCCGTGGACAGGCAAGCCTGGCGGCACCGAGAAACGACCCTGGACGGAAAAACCCGCAGGCGCGGAAAAACGGCCGTGGGCCGCGAGGCCTTCCGCCGAAGGAAAACGACCCTGGACGCCTCGGCCACCAGGAGCCGAAAAGCGGCCGTGGAGCGGCAAGCCTGCGCCGGGCGGCAAACGGCCCTGGACTCCACAGCCGCCAAGTGGGGAACAACGCCCCTGGAGCGGGAAGCCGCGCGCCGATCGACCCTGGCAGAGCAAGGCTCCGGGGTCGAAGCCCGGTGGATCACCGAGGCCCGACGCCCGCAAGCGCCGCGACGACGAGCCGTCTGATGGTGACTGATACGGACCGTCCATCCGAATGAACGAGCTGTTCGAGTTCGTGTTCACGGCCGCCGGGCCGGTCACCGCACTCGTCATCGTCACGCTCTGGCTCGCCGGCCGGCCCTCGTCAACGTCCGCCCGACGCTTTGCGATCGGTCTGGCGATCTTCTACGGCGTCAGCAGCATTCGTGTGTTCACGGTCGGCGCGAGCCGGCTGCTGACGATCGGCTATCGTCAGTTCGCTGCGGACGATGTCAGGGATGGCCCGACGACGATTGTGTTGCTCGGCGCCGGCGACGAGTTCATCGACGGCTGGTCAGAGCACATGACCCTCACGCTGGCGACGGAGGGCGCGCGTGTCCTCGAGGCAGCTCGCGTCTTTCGGCTGATCTCGCCGGCGTGGATCATCAGTTCGGGTGGACTGGCACGGCCGGGTCATCCGGAGCAGGCGAGCGGCATCACGATGCGCGACGAGCTCGTCAATCTTGGCGTGCCCCGGGATCGTATCCTGCTCGAAGCCGTTTCGAACACCACGCACGACGAAGCGACTGAGATAGCGCCGATGCTGCGCAAGCTCGGCAACCCGCAGGTGGTGCTCGTAACGTCAGACACGCACATGCATCGATCGATGGGCACCTTTCGCGCGGTGGGCGTCAGCGCGATTCCGGCGATCGCGCCGAACCCGCGACAGGCCGTCTCGTGGGCCGAGTGGATCCTGCCGACTGCCAGCGCGCTCAGGGCAAGCGGCGAGGTGGTGCACGAAGTCGTCGGCATTCCGTATTACTGGGTGCGCGGCTGGTGGCGGCGCTGATCGAATGGTGACGCACGTCGTGCTGATGAAGCCGCGTCCGGATCTGTCGCCTCAAGAACGGCGGGCACTGATGGATGCATTCGAACGCGCCATCGGCGAGATTCCGACGGTGCGCGGCGTCCGCGTCGGCCGCCGTATCGTCCATGGCGCCGGATACGAAGCGCACGCTCCGGACAGCGCCGACTTCTTCATCGTCATCGACTTCGACGATCTCGAAGGGCTGCAGATCTACCTCCGGCACCCCGCTCACGAAGCGCTGGGCGCGCGGTTCGGTCAGTCGCTGACGTCAGCGATGGTGTACGACTTCGATGTCGGCGGAGTCGAGCAGCTACGAGCCGGCCGATTCTTTCAGTCCGAGTAGGCGGAGCACGCGGTTCATCACGCCTGGCCGGTCTCGTGTTCCAGGCGAATCGGCCTCGATGAGGATATCGAGGCACTCCGCGACCGTTTTCACGACGCCCACTCCTCGGTGCCTGGCGTCGGTCGGCGGCTGATCCTCTTCGCCGCGCCAGACGAGGATGGCGCGTGCTTTCGAGTCGACGATGACGTCGAGACAATTCTCTGGGCGGTCGTCTATCACCACGTCGAGATCGAGCGCCGCGGCGATGCGGCCGCGCGAGCCCTGGACGACATACACGCTCGGCCGCTCGAACCCGTGTGCCTGCAGCCATCGCTGCGTCTGCACCTGCGCGGTGGCGCCCGCTGATTCCGGACGCCGGGTCAAGAAGATCAACTCCCAGCGGCGTTCCGTCGCAAGCCCGGCCAGCCTCCCGATCACGCCCGGCTCGAGTTCGGTGAGGTGTTCCCAGAAGTTGTCGATCGACGCGACGTGCCGCCACAGCCGCCGTTGCTGTCGGGCGGTCAGGTGCAAATCCGCTAAGGCGCGGCTGGGAGGCGTGTGGGTTGCAGCTCGATCGGTGTCGTCGGCGCCGGCAGCCGTAGCAGCGGACTCAGTCGGCGCAACCGCCGGTGTGCCGAACAGCGACTCAGCCAGGCGCGTCAGCTCCGATTCCATGTCGGCGAGGACGCCGTCGAGATCGAACGCTATGCGCAATGCCACTGTGCCGTCGGCTCAGAAGTTGTAGGTGAACGACACGCCGAAACGGAGACCGTTGTAGCGATGATCCGCGAGCTCCGAGTCGCGGATGACTTTGTTGAGGTCGAATCCGATTCGCGAGTTGTCGCCGAGGTGATAGCCGAGTCCTCCCCCATACGATTTGATCGTGTCGACGCGATCGACGAATTCGACGGCGGCGCCGGCCTGATCGCGGTAGGCCAGATGATGCAGTCCGCCTCGAGCGATAAGATCGAGCGGCCCGTAGATCTGCTGGGCGACCGAACCATCGAATCCTGATTCGAGGTAGTACGGCTGGGTCACGTCATACGAGTATTCGACGTCGCGCAGCGCCAGGAACTCGAATCGGGTGGAGCCGCGCCACACGTATACGAGATCGGCCGATGTGATCAGCCCTTCGTAACTGGCAAGCCCCGGCGAGAGCGGTTGAAAGTCGCGGTAGCCGACGGTGGCCGAGCCTCTGATGAGCGCGGAGGGATCGAAGGTGACGGTAGCCGTCGCGATGTTGGAATTGGAATCGCGATCGGGCGAGAACTCGAAACGATCTTCGGAGTGCGACCCGACGAAAGACAGTGACGTCAGCGGCGTCAACTGGTGCCTGACGGTGCCGCCGACCTCGGTGGTGACGAGGTTGAGCGATTGCTCAAGGTTGACGCCGTTGTAGGTGTCCTCGGGGGCGTAGTCGGTCGATTTTCGCGACGCTCGCACGCCGAAGAGCGTCTTGGGCAGCGCACGGATCTCCACCGACCCTCTGTAGCTGAGCTCCTGGCGTTCCGCCCGCGTGTCGATCTCGTACCCGGGCCGATCTTTCGGTCTCGCATAGGCGAAGCCGACGTCGATGACCAGCCGGTTGAGCGGCGCTTTCCATCCGACCGCGTACGCGCCGGTGGCCGATCGCTCGCTGGCGTAGGTCTGAAACCAGGTGATGGTTTCACGCACCGAGCCGCTGAGCCAGGTGCGCCCGATGCCGAGCCAGAGATCGACCGCCGGTATTACGGTGAGCGTGAAGTCCTGCTTCGGCGACTCGTCCGGCGGTTCGTTGAAGACGTTCGTATCGACGCCGAGGTTGGTGAGCGAGACACTCGGGTCCACCCAGAGCGCGCCGATTCTGACGTGCACCCGATTGGGATCCGGCCCGCCTTCGGTAAGACTACCGGCCGAAGTCTGGGCGTGCGCGGGCACGGCATACAACAATGCAGCCACCACGAACAGCAGAGCCGAGCAGGCGCGAACGATGCGGGTGTGAAACATCATCAGACCGAAAGGCGGGGAGAGGTGCGTTGACGGAACACGGCAGTCACTGTCGGCGGGCGCGTGCCACGCTCAACGAGCGCATCTTCCGATACAGGTTGGTTCGTTGAATCCCGAGCGCCTTGGCGGCGTCGCCGATTCGGCCGCGGTGATGATCGAGAACGGCGGCGATGTAATCGCGCTCGAACCGCGACCGTGCCTGTTTGAGCGTGCCGCCGGTCGCTAGCGTAGCGGCCCCGGAATCGAGCGTCACGTGCGCGAGCAGGTCCTCGAGGCCGATGCCGCGACCGTCGCGCTGACCGGTGACCACCGCTTCGAGCAGCGCGCGCATCTCGACGGCGTTGCCGCGCCAGGGCAGCGCCGAGACCAGCGCTAGTGCCGGCCGCGACAGCGTTTTGGGCGGGACCTGCATCGACGCGCAGATGTCGCGGAGAAAGTGGTTGGCCAGTGCCGGAATATCTTCGCGCCGGCTGCGCAGAGCCGGCATCTCGATTCGAATCGACGCGAGGCGGCGGAACAGATCTTCGCGCACGCGGCCGTCTTCCACGGCCGCATCGACGCCGGGGCTGACGCCGGCGACTGGCCGGACGTCGAGAGCCAGGACCTCGCCTGTGTCGGCCAGAAGCGCTTCCCGATCGCGCAGCAGACGCGCGAGACGTGCCTGTGCACGTGACGGAGCGTCGGCGATATTCCGCAGGTAGAGCGTGCCGCCGAGCGCGGCGTACAGACGTCCGTCCCGACCAATGCGCTCGAGTCCGCTGGCGCTGTCGCGGCTGGATCGCGCACCGGTCGACCCGAACAGCGCGACGTCGAGTTCGTCACGGTCATGCGCGGCGCAATCGACGGTAGCGAACGCCGCCGGTTCGGATCCGGGCTGCAGTGCGTGGATCGCACGGGCGACCACCTGACGGCCGGTGCCTTCCTCGCCATGGATCAGCACGCCGGATCGGGTTCTTGCGGCACGGGCCACCAGCGCCGCGACATCACGCATCGCGATCGAATGGCTGTACAAATCGGCGTCCGAGGGCCCGCCCGGCGACGCGGCCCGGCCAGCCCGGCGCGCCTCCTGGTTTTGCTCGCGATCGATCGCATTCGCAACCCGGCGACCGTCCACTGGGCGTGCCAGCACGTCGGCCATGCCGGCGAGTACCGCCTCGGTCGCCAGGTCGGGACGCTGCGGATCGACGATGGCGAACATCAGGGTGGCGGCGCGATGCGTGCGGATCTCGCGGGCGACCTGCAGCGCGGCGGACCCGCGCGACAGGTCGAGCAGGACCGGCATGTCGCGGCGCTGCAACTCGTCGAGCGCGGAGATCGCCGTGTCGGCCCACACCGCCCGGACGTTGCCGGTTTCGAGCTGCTTCTCGGCGGCGGCGCGTTCCGATCGAGGGCAACCGACGAATACGATGGAGGTCACGGACGCCTGTTCTCCGCTGTCATCGACGTGCGAACTACTTCCCGGGAGCGACGACGAAATGACCGTCGCCCTCACGATCGACTTCGAACGTTGCGCCACCGTCGGCGCCGTATGTCAGCCGCCGATCGGGCGTGCCGCGGTGTCGCGTGTCGAACGCGAGCGTGGCCAGGCGATCGCCGTCGTAGGTTTCCCACTTGTCCATCTTGCCATCGCCGTCAGTGTCTTCCTCGGTCGAGGCCAGCGCGCCGGCCTTGTAGTGTTCGATACGATTGACGCGGCCGTCGCGGTGGGTCGAGACCTCGATCCGTACAACGGTCCCGGCAGAATCGGCGAAGGACCACGCGTCTTCCTTGCCGTCGTTCTCGCGTGAGAAGCCGACCTTTTCGAGCTTCTGGTCGGGCCCGTAGTATTCCCACCGATCGATTTTCCCGTCCTCGTCCTTGTCGATTTCGACGCGGACGACCCGAGCGCCGTCCATGTAGCTCCAGGTATCGACCCGGCCGTCGCCGTCGGAGTCGTACTTGAGCAGCTGGAGCTTGCCGGTCTTGCTGTCGTACTCGGGGGTAATCCGCTTCCGGGCGTTGCTGCCAGTTGAGTCACACGCAGCAGATGATAGGGCAAAAGACAGAAATAGCTGACACGCCAGGGCTATCGTCGGCGTGTTTTTGGGTGTTATGACCAACATTTGGCTGCTTCGCCGGCGATCGGCACACACGTCTTATCGGTCGTTCCGGCCAGGCCCGACCGATCTCGTTTATCCGGGCACCGGCGACGGCGCTCAAAACTGGTGCAGAAAGTCTACATACAGGGGAGGGGGTGTCAACCGAAATACAAACTGGGTCAAAAACGATACGAATCAGCCTGTCGCTATTGAGGCGCCATCGCTCCAGCCAGGAAGAACCCCGTAATCAGGTGCCGCAGACCGTCAAGTGAATCGGTGCTGTTGATAGCGGTCCGCAGGTGGGATCCGTTCTCGAGGCCCTTCGTGTACCAGGACCCGAGTGCCCGAACCTTGTTGATCACCCACTTGTCGTGCGTCTTGTGGAACGGCTGGAGCGGAGGCTCTCCGGCCGATGGCGCCAGGTGACGAAAGCCTTGAGGCTCAGGATCGCGCACGCGTTCGTGAAGCAGCAGCTCGATGTAGTCCAGCAGGAATCGACCGCGATCCTCGAGCGTCACTTCACGGGGCGACCGGCCGGCCGCAACGTCCATCGCCTGCGCGAGAATCCACGGGTTGCGCAGCACGCCGCGCCCGACCAGCACGCCCTGCACGCCGGAATTCATCCGCGCAATGACCTGTTCCGGCTCGACGCAGTCGCCGCTGCCGAAAACCGGAATCGACAGGCTCCCGGCGATACGCGCGACGAGATCCCAGTCGGCGAAGCCGCTGTAGCTTTGCGCCGCCGTGCGGCCGTGGACCGCGATCGCTGCCGCGCCGGCATCCTGGACCATCTTCGCCAGCGTCGGTGCGTTGCGCTCCTCGTCGTTCCACCCCGCGCGCATTTTCACCGTCACCGGGATCGTCACCGCCTTGGTCATCGCGGCGATGACGCTGGCTGCGTGCTCGGGTTCCCGCATCAGGCTGCAGCCGGCGTTGTGTCTGGCGATCTTCGCGACCGGGCATCCCATGTTCACGTCGACGATGTCGGCGCCCATACCCTGGACGACCTGCGCGGCGTCGGCCATCTTCACCGGATCGCCGCCGAAAATCTGGATGGAGATCGGTCGCTCTTCTTCGGTGTACTCGGCGTACTCGAGCGTCCGATCGATCCCGCGCACCAGCCCCTCCGCGCTCACCATCTCGGTGACCACCAGGCCGCATCCGCCATGTCGTTTGACCAGGCGGCGGAAGGCCGTATCGGTCATGCCGGCCATCGGCGCGACCGCAAACGGCGTGGGGAGATTGACGGAGCCGATTTTCATAAAGCCAAGAAACCAATTTCTTCGCGCAGCCACGAAACCCACGAAGAACGCGAAACCATGTCAGTACGCTCTAACATCCGCTGCATCGACTTCGACGCTCACGGCCTGACCAATCAGGTTCACCGACAGCACCAGCCGCGCCTTCTGCGTGTCCTTGCGCATCAGGCGGCCGACCACGCCGATGAGAGGGCCGTGCACCACCTCGACCATCATTCCCTCGTGAATCATCGGGCAGGGATCGTACTGGAGGTCGCTGGTCACCAGAACACGGATGCTGTCGAGCTCGGCCTCTGGAATCGGCGCGGGCGTGCCCTCGACCGAGACGATGTTCACGACGCCGGTGCACTTCAGCACGCTCAGCGAGTCGGCGGCGTCGAAGTGTGCGAAACAGTAGCCGGGAAACAGCGGCCAGTCGATTTTCTTCCTGCGGTCCTTCCACCGGCTCCAGCGCGGAATCGTCGGCAGGAACGCGTCGATCTGCTTTCGTTCGAGCTGATCCCGAACGACCTGCTCGTGGCGCGAGCGGGTCCAGATGGCATACCACTGAGAGCGGTCGTTCACGGCTCGGGATCCGCCCTCGCCCACGATCACGACCCTTGTTGCTGCTTCACGCCCAGGTCGAAGGCTTTCTTCACGTCGGGGTTTTTCCACTCGATGATCGCCTGCGTCCGCAGCTTCTCGAGGTACTTGTCGAATTCCTTCTTGCGCTTCTCGTTGTAGATTTTTTCGCCGATCTGATCGCGCGCCTGCTCGAGTGTCTGGGTCTGCGTGGCGGTGACGGTCTCGAGTTTCACCACCTGATAGCCGCGCGATGTGCGCAGCGGCGCGCTGACGTCGCCGGGCTTCATGCCGTCGACCAGCTTGCGCAGGTCGGGCGAGATGTCGTTGACGCTGAGCGGTCCGATCAGGCCGCCGTTCGCCTTCGACGGCGAGTCGGACACCGACGCGGCCACCCTCTCGAAGCTCTCGCCGCCGGTGGTGACGCGTACTCTGATCGTGTCCGCCTTCGCCTTTGCTGCTTCGTCGGCGGCAACGTTGACGCCCCGCGAGTCGCCGGTGACCGCCACCAGGATTTCCCTCAGCGTGACGGAAGGCGAGGTCGTGAAATCCTTGAGGTGGGCCTCGTAGTACGCGCGCGCCTCTTCGTCGGTGACGGCGATTTTCCCCAGCACTTCGTTCTGCTGCACGCGCTGGGCGATCATGTTGCGCTCCAGATTGCGCCGCAGATCCGCCATCGTCATGTTCTCGGACTTGAGCGCCGCCTGGAACTGCTCCTCGGTCTCGATCTTGTTTTCCTTGCGGATGTTGTCCACCACGGTCTTGAATTGATCGTCGGCGAGCTTGTAGCCCAGTTCTCGGCCACGCTGGACCACCAGCATCTCGTCAACCGCCTCGACCATGATTTGCGGCGTCACCTCGTCCAGCGCGTTCCGCAGTTGCTGGTTGTTGGGATCGCTTTTCAGGTCGAACTGCTGTCCCTTTTGTCGAAGGGCGGCGATCTGGCGTTGTTCGAGTTCGGTTTTGGTGAAGATCTCTCCGTTCACCTTCACGAGGACCTGCTCGATGATCTCGGCCCGCGGGATGGCGACGGCCGCGAGGACAAGGGCGGCGGGGAGAAGAGTTTTGAATTTCATATTCGATTCCGTCAACGAGCTAAGTGCTCGCATTACGTATAGTTTACGTCTGATCCAGCAGGTCGCTCAATAAACCGCCGACCCGCTCAAACACCCCGCCCGGGGCCCTCGGGTCCTCCTTGGCCGGGCGCAGAATGTCCGCCTTGGTGAACCCGGGCTTGACCTCGCCTTCCCGAGCCCTGGCCGTCCACCAGGACGGGGCAACGTGGCTGTACTTACCGGTCTTCCTGGAACCAGTGGCCTGAGGTCGCGGCACCACAGCCACCCCCTCCAGCGACAGTCGGAGCGCCGACGGCGGCACCAGCGTGATGTCCTTCCGCTCCCGCAGGAGCGCCATCAGGCGGACCGGGTCAATCTTGCCCTGCGCCCGGAACTTTAAGACGACGGCGCGAGCTTCGCGGTCGATGCTCTCGATGCCGAGGCGGTCGGCCATCACCCGGATGCGGCCGTAGTCGGCCAGGTTACGCACCGACTCGGGCAGCGGACCGTAGCGGTCGTGCGCGCCCTCCAGCACATCGTCGATCTCGACCTCGTCGCGCGCGGCGGCGACAGTGCGGTAGAGCATGAGCCGCTGATTCATGTCGGGCACGTACGACTCGTCGATTTTCAGGTCCACCTTCAGATTCACCGTCGCGCGGACCTCGTCTTCGACATCTTCGCCCTTGAGCTCTCGTACGGTCTGCTCGAGCAGCTTCATGTACATCTCGAAACCGACCGTGTCGATCTGCCCACTCTGCTCGCCGCCGAGGAGGTTGCCGGCGCCGCGAATTTCGAGATCGAGCGCGGCGACCCGGAACCCGCTGCCGAGATCGCTGAACTCCTTGATCGCGGCGAGGCGCTTCTTCGCGACCGGCGACAGGTTGTCTTCAGGCGGAATCAGCAGATACGCGTAGGCCGGCCGATCCGAGCGTCCGACCCGGCCGCGCAGCTGATACAGCTGCGACAGGCCGTACCGATCGGCGCGGTTGATGATGATCGTGTTCGCGTTCGGAATGTCGAGGCCGTTCTCGACGATGGTGGTGGCCAGCAGGACGTCGAACTTCTTTGCGACGAAGTCGAACATCGCCCGCTCGAGCGCTTCCTCGTCCATCTGGCCGTGTCCAACCACGACCCTGGCTTCCGGCACCAGTCGCTGGATCAGCGCGCCGATCGAGAAAATGGATTCGACTCGGTTGTGGACGAAGTAAACCTGACCACCCCTGGCCAGTTCGGTGCGAATGGCCTGGCCGATCACTTGCTGGTCGAACTTCACGACGTTGGTCTGAATCGACAGGCGATCCTTCGGCGGTGTTTCTATGATCGACATGTCGCGGATGCCGACCAGCGACATGTTCAAGGTGCGCGGAATCGGCGTCGCGCTCATCGTCAGGACGTCGACTTTTTTCTTCAGGTGCTTGATTTTTTCCTTGTGAGCGACGCCGAAGCGTTGCTCCTCGTCAACGACGAGCAAGCCGAGATCGCGAAACTGGACGTCTTTCGACAGCAGCCGGTGCGTGCCGACGATGACGTCAACCTTGCCGGCGGCGAGATCGGTGATCGATTCCTTCTGCTCCTGCTTGGTGCGGAACCGGCTCACCATCTCGATGCGCACCGGAAACCCCGCGAAGCGCTCGCGCAGCGTCTTCTGATGTTGAAACGCCAGAATCGTCGTCGGCGCGAGGAATGCCACCTGTTTGCCGTCCATCACCGCCTTGAAGGCGCCGCGCATCGCGACTTCGGTCTTGCCGTAGCCGACGTCGCCGCAGAGCAGACGATCCATCGGCGTGGTCGATTCCATGTCGCGCTTGATATCGGCGGTCGCGGTCTTCTGATCGACGGTGAGCTCGTACTCGAACGCGTCCTCGAATTCCTGCTGCCAGTGCGAGTCCGGGCTGAAGGCATGACCGGGGACGGCTTTGCGCGCGGCGTAGAGCTTGAGCAGCTCCTCCGCCATGTCGCGCATCGCCTTCTTGACCTTGCTCTTGGCACGCTCCCACGTGGTCCCGCCCAGTCGATCGATCGGCGGCTTCGATGCTCCGGTAAACTTCTGGACCAGATCGAGGCGCTCGACCGGCACGAATAGTTTGTCTTCGCCGGCGTAGCGGAGCTCGAGAAACTCCTGCATGCTGTCGCCGACGCCAATCTGCTTCAACCCGACGAACATGCCGATGCCGTGATCGACGTGCACGACGAAGTCGCCGACCTTCAGGTCGCGCAGGTCGGAGAGAAACGCCTTCGTCGCCGAACGTCGGACCACCGCGCGACGCTCTTCCTCGAAGACGTCGGTTTCTGCGTAGAGCTGCAGGCCGGCGTCGGGCAGACGAAATCCGCGTGTCAGACCGCCGATCGCGACCAGCACCGCGGCGTACTGCGCGTCCTCGGCGCGCTCGACCGGGATCGCAAAGACGTCGTACTCCTTCAGCAACTCGATGGTTCGCTCCGCTCGACCGGCGGTGGCGGCGACAAACAACGTCTGCTCGCCTTCGTCGCGCAGCCGCCGGATCTCGGCGACCCAGTCAGCGACCCGACCTTTCAGCTCGACGGCCGGCTGACAGCGGATGTGGAGCGGTTCGCGGCGTGCCGGAGGCTGGGCGGGTTCGCGCGGGTCGCCTGGTTCGAGCGGAACAAGGCCTTCGAGCGGCTCGCGTGGAGCATCGATGCCAAGTTGTGCCAGTTCCACCGCACGAGCCAATCGGGCAGTCACCAACTCCTGGTCGGCAAATAGCTCGCTCGGCGGCGGCAGCTCGCGGCCACGATCGGCGCCCGGACCGGTTCGAGGGCGGCTTCGCCTCGGCGCGCTTGTCGTTGTGGCGTCGTCATCGACGTCGGCGTCCCACATCGCGGGATCGACGACTTCATCGCGGCCGCCTGAGCGCCCTTCGGAAAGGTCGTCGTAGCTCTGTTGGACCTGCTCACGCAGTTTCTCGACGCCGGCCTCTACTTCGTCAGGTTCGGACACGACGAGCAGGGAGTCTGCGACCCGGGCCACGTAGTCGAAGAGCGTCGCGCGGCGATCGTCCTGAAGCACGTCGCGCAACGGAATGACTGCGATCTGATCGATGGGCGCAATCGAACGTTGGGTCGCGGGATCGTAGGTGCGCAAAGTCTCGATGGTGTCGCCGATGAACTCCAGCCGCACCGGATTGGCTTCGCCGGCCGGGAAGATGTCGACGATGCCGCCGCGAATCGCGAACTCGCCATGCTCGTCGGCTGGATCTTCGCGAGTAAAACCGGCGTCCACCAGAAGTTCCGCCAGATCCGCCGGCGCAATATCCTGTCCGGGCTTGAGGTCAAGAGCGGCCGACAGCAGATGGTCCGGTGAAGTGACTCGGGGCAGCAGAGCCGCCGCCGAAGCAATCAGGATGCGCGCGTTCCCGTGCGCGACGGCATGCAGGGCGCGGGCGCGCACCGAGGTGACGCCGATGTGCGGCGCCATGCCACGGTAGGGATCGACTTCGTGCGACGGAAACGGCAGCACGGCACGCTCCGCGGCGATCGGTGACAAGCCCTCGAGTGCCGCGAGGAAAAATGTCACGTCGCTGCAAGCCTGCTCGAGATCGGCGTCGCCGGGTACGACGTAGAGGATGAGGCCGTGCGGCCGCGCCTGTGCGGCGCCGGCGACATAGAGGGCTTTGGCAGACGCTGTCAGGCCCGAGACCGTACGTGCGGGGACGTCCATCCCGCTCCGCGAGATGGCGGTCTTGAGCACGGCGCGAAGGTTCAACGATGAAGAGGTCGTCACGAAAGACTCGACCGCCGGAAACTTCGAGTGTAGCAGAGGGCGCGCGCAGCCCAGCCTGACTCAGCCCTTGATGCGCGCCAGAATGGAGGTGGTCGAATAGCCTGGCTCGATCGGCACCCGGACGACTCTCCCACCACGCTGCTCGACGATGTCCCGGCCGACGATGGCGTTCTCCGCCCAATCGGCGCCCTTGACCAGGATGTCCGGCTGGACCGCGAGGATGAGATCGTAAGGCGTCTCCTGGTCGAAGATCACGACGCCGTCTACGCAGGCAAGCGCCGCGAGCAGTTCGGCGCGCTCGCCCTGCGAGTTGACCGGACGCGTCGGTCCCTTGTTGGCGCGCACGGAACGGTCGGAGTTCAGTCCGACGATCAGCGCGTCGCCGAGGGACCGTGCCTCCTGCAGGTAACGCAGATGTCCCGGATGCAGCAGGTCGAACACGCCGTTAGTGAAGACAACTGTCTTCCCGGCGCTCCGCAGCTCGCTGACCAGACGGCGTGTTTCTTCGAGCGTCATAAAACTTCAACACAAAGGACTGTGTTGAATCATTTCCCTGATTTGAAGGCCACGTTCGACGAAAAGGTCCACCGGTGACGCGGACGATAGATGCCGACATCGTGTACCCGTGACTTGACCCGGAAGGTATAGAGCAAGCGGTGATAGTCGTAGGCGAACCCGTCGATCTTGTGAACGGCGACATCAAGCTTGTAAGTGCCCTCCACCAGGTCGAGTCCATCGATCGCGAACGTCGCCTCTGCATCTCCAGCCAGTCGACCCGGCGTCATATCCTCGAGATAGGTGTTGGTGCCGTAGCAGCAGATCCCGTCGGCGTTGAAAAGACCGATGCCGAACACGAAGTCCTCGGTCGGATGGGCGGCGTGCACCTTCACCCGGATCGACATCACGTCGCCGGAATGGAAAACGAACGAAGGCTGACCGGCCGCGTCGACCATCGAGACGTCGGTGATCTCGATTTCACGCGAGCCCCAGCGTCCTTCGGTCGCCTGGAACATGTTCGACGTCGGATCGGCCGGGTGCTCGGCTTCAGCTGCGCCTTGATGATCGCCTCCAGCCGCGGGCACTTCGCCCGCCGCCTGCGCCTGTGACGCATGTTCGACCGCTCTCGCCGTCGTCTGCGCCAGCAACACTTCTTCGCCTTCCTCGACCTTGGTGAGATAAGCGCCGACGACGCGCTTGGGGTCGCCTTCCGCCTGCTTCTGTCCACCGTCCAGCCACACCGCGGCGTCGCAGAAGCGCTCGACCAGGTTCAGCGAATGAGTCACGAGGAGAATGGTCTTGTTGTTGCGCTTGAACTCGGCGAATTTGTCGAGGCACTTGTGTGTGAAGCCCTCGTCGCCCACGGCAAGTACTTCGTCAACCAGCAGGACGTCAGGGTTGACGTTGATCGCGACCGCGAATCCCAGGCGCATGTACATGCCGGACGAATACGTCTTGACCGGCGCGTCGATGAACTCGCGCAGCTCGGCGAAGTCGACGATCTCGTCGAAGCGATCCTGGATTTCGCGCTTGGTGAGCCCGAGCATGATGCCGTTGATGAAGACATTCTCGCGGCCGGAGATCTCGGGGTGAAATCCGGCACCGAGTTCGATCAGCGCCGAGATCCGTCCCTGTACGTTGACGGTGCCGATGGTCGGCTTGGTGATGCCGGCTACCAGTTTGAGCGCGGTGCTCTTGCCGGAACCGTTTCGGCCGATCACGCCGAAGGTCGACCCCTTCGGCACGGTAAACGAGACGTCCGTCAACGCCGGAAAGGTTTCGCTCGGACGCAGGTCGCGCAGCAGGCTGCGCTGAAACAGCGCGCTTTTCAGCGTCGAGAACTGTCGGCCGCCGTAGCGACGGTAAATCTTCGAGACGTTGGTGAGTTCGATCGCGTGAGTCACGCAATCGCCTCGTGATGAAAGTTCTTCATCACACCGCCTCCGCAAACGAGTCGCGAAGCCGGTCGAACAGCCAGTAGCCGGCCAGAAACAGCAGCACCGATCCGGCACCGAGCGAGAGCAGCCACTTCCAGTGGCCGACTGGTCCGTTATTGAAGAACAGCGCTTCCTGGTATGAGACCACGATGTGTGTGAACGGGTTGAGGTCGAAATACGCCTTGTACTTCTGCACGTCGGGCCAGAACCAGGGGTAGATGATCGGCGTGGCGAAAAACCACAGCGTCAGCAGGTTCGACAGGATATCGCGGACGTCTCGGAAGTGGACGGAGAGCGCCGAAACAATCAGCGCCAGCGCCAGCGTGAAGACCAGTTGCACGATCACGACAACGGGAAACCACAGCAAATTCATCGGCAGCGGCAGATGGTTGTACAGAATCAGGAAGACGATGAGGATGGGCAGGCCAAGAAAGAAGTTCACCATACCGGCCAGCACGCTGACGATCGGCAGCACTTCGGCCGGGAACAGCACTTTCTTGATCAGGTTGCCGCCGGAGATCAACGAGCCCGACGCCTCCAGCAGAGACGAGGAGAACCAGGTCCACGGCAGAATGCCGCAAAACATGAAGAGCGTGTACGGCTGTACGCCCTTCGTGTTGTTCGGCATGATGTTGGTGAAGACGAACGAGTAAATCAGCAGCAGGAGCAGCGGGTTGACGAACGACCAGAAGAACCCGAGTACCGAACCGCGATACCGGGCTTTCAGATCGCGCGCCACCAGGCTCTGGATCAGCCCGCGATAGCGGAACAGGTTGGCGAGGTTGGAAAACAATTACGAACGGATTCTAGCGCGAGTCGCGACCTGCAGGCGGATCAGCGCTTTCATCAGCGCGATGCGCGCCCGTTCGGCGTCGATGTCCAGCGTCGGGGCGGCAATACGCTGTTCGGCGCGCTGTTTTGCCGCCTCGGCACGGGCGACGTCGATTTCATGCGCCTTCTCAGCAATCTGCGCCAGGATCGTGACCTGATCGGGCTGGACCTCGGCAAATCCGAAGGCGATCGACAGGTAGTGTTTCTCCGAGCCCTGCCGGTACCAGAGCTCGCCGACGTGAAGCACCGCGAGCAGCGGCGTGTGTCCGGGCAGGACGCCGAAATAACCGTCGTAACCCGGGATCTCCACCTCGTCGACGGTCTCGTTCACCAGGGAACGATCGGCCGATACGATCTGCAGCTGGATCTTCGTCGGCAGCGGTGGAATGTGATCGGCCACGTCTTACGCTTTCTTCCGCGCCTGGAACTTCGCGACCGCCTCTTCGATGCCGCCGACCAGATAAAAATCCTGTTCCGACAGCTCGTCGTGTTTGCCTTCGACGATCTCCTTGAATCCGCGGATCGTGTCGGCAACCGGCACGTATTTCCCTTCGAGGCCGGTGAACTGTTGCGCGACGAAGAAGGGCTGAGATAGGAACCGCTGAATCTTGCGCGCCCGCGATACCGCGAGCTTGTCGTCTTCGGACAGCTCGTCGATGCCGAGGATCGCGATGATGTCCTGCAGGTCCTTGTAGCGCTGCAGGGTCTGCTTGACCTGACGCGCAACGTTGTAATGCTCGTCGCCGAGGATGCGCGGATCCAGGATGCGCGACGTCGACGCCAGCGGATCGACCGCCGGGTAAATGCCGAGTTCGGAAATCGCGCGCGACAGGTTGGTGGTCGCATCCAGGTGCGCAAAGGTCGTCGCCGGCGCCGGGTCGGTGTAGTCATCGGCAGGCACGTAGATCGCCTGCACCGACGTAATCGACCCCTTCTTCGTGGACGTGATGCGCTCCTGCATCTGGCCCATCTCGCTCAGCAGCGTCGGCTGATAACCGACGGCTGACGGCATGCGTCCGAGCAGCGCCGACACCTCGGAACCCGCCTGCGTGAATCGAAAGATGTTGTCGATGAACAGCAGCACGTCTTTGCCTTCCGCATCGCGGAAGTACTCGGCCACGGTCAGCGCCGAGAGACCGACGCGCAGGCGTGCGCCCGGCGGTTCCGTCATCTGTCCATAGACCAGCGCCGCGCGCGATTTGCTCGGATCGTGCGGGTCGATGACGCCGCTCTCCTGAAACTCATGCCACAGGTCGTTGCCTTCGCGCGTGCGTTCGCCAACACCGCCGAACACCGACACGCCGCCGTGCTTGAGCGCGATGTTGTGGATCAGCTCCATGATGACGACGGTCTTGCCGACGCCGGCGCCGCCGAAGAGCCCGATCTTGCCGCCCTGCAGATACGGCTCGAGCAGGTCGATGACCTTGATGCCGGTCTCGAACATCTTGAGATCGGTCGACTGTTGTTCGAGGGTCGGCGCCGAGCGGTGAATCGGCCAGCGTTCTTTCGACTGAACCGGACGATCCGGAAAGTCGACCGGCTCGCCGAGGACGTTCAGCACCCGGCCGAGTGTCTCGGGTCCGACCGGAACGGAAATCGGCTCACCGAGGTCGACGACCTTCATGCCGCGCTGCATACCGTCGGTCGGCTTCATCGCGACCGCGCGCACGCGATTCTCGCCGAGGTGCTGCTCGACTTCGACGATGACGTCGATGGCTTCGCGGCCGTCCTTCGCCTCGGACTGAATGTGCAGTGCGTTATAAATCTGCGGCAGGTGGCCGGCGTCGAATTCGACGTCCACGACCGGTCCGATGATCTGGACGATGCGGCCGACTTGCTGTTTGGTTTCGGTTGCTGTTGCCATAGTTTGCTCTCTGTCGGGGCTCGAGTCCTCGGACTCCGGGCTACAACGCTTCTGCCCCGGATACCACTTCGATAATCTCGCGCGTGATCGCCGCCTGGCGCACTTTGTTCATGTAGAGCGTCAAGGCACCGAGCATGTCGGCGGCGTTGTTGGTGGCGGTGTCCATTGCCGTCATCTGCGCCGCGAAAAACGCGGCGTTCGATTCGAGCAGCGCCCGGTACACCTGCACCTCGACGTAGCGCGGCAGCAGCTGATTGAAGATTTCGAGCGGGGCCGGCTCGTAGAGATAATCGATCTGTGCCGCCGGGTCACCGCCATGCGGCGCCGGCGAAAAGCCGGCGTCGACCGCGGCAACCTCGCTTTGCGCGATCGGCAGCAACTGGTCGATCACCAGCCGCTGCGTCATCACCGACTTGAATTCGTTGAATACCAGCATCACGCGGTCGACCTGGCCACCGAGGAACGCATCGATCGCGGCCTGTGCAATCGAGCTGGCGTCCGGGTACGTCAGTTTCTGGAAAATGCCGACCCGCTCGAACAGCACCTCGAAACCGCGCGCGCGAAAAAAATTCGCGGCCCTTGCGGCCGACCAGGCCGAGCGTGCAGGGCTGCTTGCTCTCGAGGACGAAGTGGCCGCTCGCTTTGATGACGTTGGTGTTGAAGCTGCCGCACAGCCCCTTGTCGGCGGTCACCACGATCAGCAGTGTGCGGCTCTCCGCCGTAATCTCGCGCGAGGTGAGCAGGGGATGGATCGACGGATCAACGCGTGATGCGACGCTGCGGAGCACGCGCTGCATCTCGACCGCGTAGGGCCGCGCGCTGAGGACCCGATCCTGGGCGCGGCGCAGCTTCGACGCCGCGACCATTTTCATCGCCTTGGTGATCTGCTGCGTGTTCTTGACCGCGCGGATCCGGCGCCGGAGATCGATTAATGACGGCATATACTCACAACGTTAAACGCAGAAACCGCCGAACTCGCAGAGCCAATTTCTTCTGCGGGTTCCGCCTGTTCTGCGTTGATCGTCGTCACGCTGCGGCTGACTTTCTCGCCGCGAAGTCGGTCGAGAATTCCTTCACCGCCTTGTCGAGCGCGCCCTTCAGCTCGTCGTCGAGCTGTTTCTTCTCGCGGATGCCGGCGGACACCTGCGGATACCGCGTTTCCAGGAACTGGTACAGCTCGGTTTCGTAGGCGCGGACGTTCGACAGCGCCACGTTGTCCATGTAGCCGTTGGTGCCGGCATAGATGATTGCCACCTGACGCTCGACCGGCAGCGGCTCGTACTGGGGCTGCTTCAGAATCTCGACCAGCCGCGCACCACGGTTCAGCTGTTGCTGTGTCGACTTGTCGAGGTCGCTGCCAAACTGCGCGAACGCCGCCAGTTCGCGATATTGCGCGAGGTCGAGACGGAGCGTGCCGGCCACCTGACGCATCGCCTTAATTTGCGCCGAGCCGCCGACCCGCGACACCGAGTTGCCGACGTTGATCGCCGGACGAACGCCCTGATGGAACAGATCCGACTCCAAAAAGATCTGGCCGTCGGTAATCGAGATGACGTTGGTCGGGATGTACGCCGAGAGGTCGCCGGCCTGCGTCTCGATGATCGGCAGCGCCGTCAGCGATCCACCGCCGAGCTCCTTGTTCAATTTGGCCGCGCGCTCGAGCAGGCGCGAGTGGAGGTAAAAGACGTCGCCGGGATAGGCCTCGCGCCCTGGCGGACGGCGCAGCAGCAACGAAATTTCCCGGTACGACTGAGCGTGCTTCGAGAGATCGTCGTAGACCACCAGCGCGTGCCGGCCGCTGTCGCGAAAGAACTCACCGAACGTGCACGCCGAGAACGGCGCGATGTAGAGCAGCGGCGCCGGATCCGACGCCGTCGCGGCGACGACGATGGTGTAGCGCATCGCGTCGGCTTCCTCGAGCGTGCGGACCACTTGCGCGACGGTCGACTGCTTCTGGCCAATCGCGTTGTAAATGCAGATGACCCCGGTGTCCTTCTGATTCAGGATCGCGTCGATCGCCACCGCGGTCTTGCCGGTCTGCCGGTCGCCGATGATCAGCTCTCGTTGACCGCGGCCGATCGGCACCATCGCATCGATGGCCTTCAGGCCGGTCTGGACCGGTTCCTTGACCGACTGGCGGTCGACGACGCCTGGCGCGAGCCGCTCGATCGGCGAGAACTGGCTGCTGCCGATCGGGCCCTTGCCGTCAATCGGCTGGCCCAGCGCGTTGACGACGCGGCCGAGCAGCTGCTCGCCGACCGGGACCGAAATGATGCGCCCGGTCCGCTTGACGAGATCGCCTTCCTTGATCGCCTTGAACTCGCCGAGCAGCACCGCGCCGACGCTCTCTTCTTCGAGGTTGAGTGCGATGCCGAACACGCCGTGCGGGAACTCGAGCATCTCGCCGGCCATGGCGTTGTCGATGCCGTGCACGCGCGCGATGCCGTCGCCGATCGAAATGATGCTGCCGACCTCGGCGACATCGACGTCGACCGCGTAGCTCCCGATCTGTTCGCGGATAATCTTGGAAATCTCTTCGGCTTTGATGTCCATACTTTTTTCTCTGGGCCGGGCCTCTAGGCCCTGTCGAGCGTCTCCCGCATCTTTTCCAACTGGCGCGTGACGCTGGCGTCGTACACCGTGCTGCCAATCCGCGCCACGACGCCGCCGATGATCGACGGATCGGTCTGCATCGAGAGCCGAACCGTGCGGCCGGTCACGGTCGCGAGCCCCTGCTGAATGGCCTCGGTCCGTGCGGCATCGACCTCGACGGCAGTCGTCACCACAGCCCGGACGACATGCTGGTGATCGAGCAGGCGGTCGCGGTACGACGCAAGCATGTCGGGAAGCAGCACCAGGCGGTCACGCTCGGCGAGCAGCAGAATCAACTTCGAGAGGATCGGTGAGAACGCTGCGTGCGAGAGCAGGTCGGCGACCGCGGCGCGCTTGCGCGGCACCGGCACGGCCGGATTCAGCAGAACCTTGGCCAGCGTTGGATGCTGCGTGAACAGATCGACGAATTGCGAGAGATCGCTCTCGATCTGGTCGAGGTTCACCTGCTCCTTGACGGCGACGTCGAGGAGGGCGCGCGCGTAGCGTGTCGCGGCGGTCTTGTTGGTCACGAGTGCTCTGCGGTAATCCGTTATTCGAACGAGGAGCTTGCGAAGAGTTTCACAAGCAACCTGAATTTATACCATTCAAAGACATTCCCCGACAAGGCAGGAGGTTTCTCCCGACTTCCCACCGCCCGCCTCGACCAGCCACAATCAGCGGACAACAACACTAATCCCTGGCACCGCGTCGACGACCGAGCCGATGTTCACGGCCGGAACTCCGGCGGCTATCAATCCGGCCAACGCGCGCTCGGCGGCCTCAGGGGCGACCGCAACCAGCAGTCCGCCAGAGGTTTGCGGGTCGTAGAGGAGGCATTCGAGGTCGCCGCCGACGCCAACGTCCATGCGGACCCCGTGGCCGAAATGCGCATGATTTGAGGCCGTTCCGGCCGAGCGGTTCGCCGCGGCGAAGGCCAGAACTCCTGGAAAAGCCGGCACCCGGTTGGCGTCGATGACCAGCGTGACGCCGCTGGCGACCGCCATCTCGCTCCCGTGCCCCATCAGGCTGAAACCGGTGACGTCGGTGCACGCGTGCAGGGCGCCAGCGGGGAGCGTCTGAAGCGACTCGGCGGCGGTGCGATTCAACGTGCGCATCGATGCGATGGATGCCGACAACAGAACGGGATCGGCGCGGTCGAACTTGATCGCAGTGCTGACGATGCCGGTGCCGAGCGATTTGGTGATGAGCAGCGCATCGCCGGTCTTGGCACCGGCGTTCGTGGTCATGCGCGCCGGATCCACGGCACCGGTCACGGCGTAGCCGAACTTGATCTCCTGATCCTGCACGGTGTGGCCGCCGAGCAACGCCACTCCGGCCTCGCGCAGCTTGTCGAAGCCGCCGCGAAAAATCGCGGCGATCGTCCCCGGCTCGAGTCCATCCTTCGGAAATGCCGCGATCGCAAGCGCCGTGAGAGGACGTCCGCCCATCGCATAGATGTCGCTGACCGCGTTCGCGGCGGCGATCTGACCGTAAGTGTACGGGTCGTCCACGATCGGCGTGAAAAAATCGACCGTCTGCACCAGCGCCGGTCCGCTTTCCCACGTGAACACACCCGCATCGTCCGCCGTCCTGAAGTCGACAAGGACACGGGGATCAAGCGACGCGGGGATGTCACTCAGCACCTGAGCGAGCTCGCCAGCGGCGAGTTTGCTCGCTCAACCGGCGCAGGAAGACATCTGGGTCAGACGCTTCGTCACTTGTTCCTCCTTTCGGTTGGATACGCCGCTCAACGCAGGAACCGCGGAACGGGCAGAAGAAATAGCTCGTTCACTTCTCGGTGAGCTGCTCGAAGATACGGATCAACTCATCTTCGGAAACGAAATCGATCTCAATCCGACCGCGTTCGCCGTTGCGCACGATGCGGACCTGGGTGCCGAGGAGAAATCGGAGCCGCTCCTCGGCAGCGCGCGTATGGACATCGGTCGGCTTCGGTTCCGGCCGCGAGCGTGATTCGGGCGGCGTCCCTTGTTCGACGATTTTCCTGACGAGCGACTCGGTTTCGCGCACCGACAGCGATCGCGCGATGACGTCCCGGGCCATGCGCCGCTGGTCGGCTTCGTCCGCCAGCGACAGCAGCGCACGCGCGTGGCCCATCGTCAAACGTCCGGTGGACAACTCGGCGCGAACCTCCTCGGGGAGACGGAGCAAACGAATGTGATTCGCGACCGTGGCCCGATCTTTTCCGACCGCTGACGCGATGTCTTCCTGCTTCAGTTGGAATTCGTCCGCGAGCCGCTGGTAGGCGAGTGCTTCTTCGATCGGGTTCAGGTCCTCGCGTTGAATGTTCTCGATCAGCGCCATCTCGAGAAGTGATTTCTCGTTCCCGGCGGTGAAGTCCTTGACCGCGATCGGCACGCGCGCCATTCCAGCGAGCTTCGCCGCTCGCCAGCGGCGCTCGCCGGCGATGATCTGGAAGCGATCGCCGATTCGACGGACGACGATCGGCTGGATGATGCCGTTGGCCTTGATCGACTGCGCGAGCTCCTGCAGTCGGGCGTCATCGACGGTCGCGCGCGGTTGAAAGTCGTTCGGGGCGAGTCGATCGATGTCGGCTTCGATCGGCAACGCGCGCGGAGCTTCAGGCGCATCGGGGATGAGGGCACTGAGACCTTTACCGAGAGCGGGGCGCTTTTCCATTGTCAGCATCCACATTCAACGCGGAACTCGCTGAACCCGCGGAGACAATGTCTTCTCTGCGTGTTCCGCGGTCTCTGCGTTGATCGTTGTGTCCTCAGGCCGCCGTTGCGGCTGATCTGGCCAGGACTTCACGCGCGAGCGCGAGATACGCCTCGGCGCCACGCGACTTCACGTCGTACAGGATCACCGGCATCCCGTGGCTCGGCGCCTCACCGAGACGCACGTTGCGTGGGATCACCGTGCTGAAGACTTTTTCCTTGAAGAATTCGCGCACGTCGGTGGCGACCTGTTGTCCCAGATTCGTGCGCTCGTCGAACATCGTCAGCAGGACGCCTTCGATGTCGAGCCCGGGGTTGAGCGCAGCGCGGACGCGGCGCATGGTGCCGACGAGATCGGCGAGTCCCTCGAGCGCGAAGTATTCGCAGTGCAGCGGAATCAACACCGCGTCAGCGGCGACGAGCGCGTTCAACGTCAACAATCCGAGCGACGGCGGACAGTCGATGAAGATGTAATCGAAATCGTTGCGGACCGATTCGAGGAACAGTCGCAATCGTTCCTCGCGTTGCGGCAACGTGACCATCTCGATCTCGGCGCCGGTGAGATTTCGATCGGCGGGAATCAGCATCATCCGCTCGACACCGGTCGGGATCGCGTAGGCGTGTGCGTCAGTCGCGGGGTCGCTCGACGTCAGTGCGGCGTAGATGGTGCCGGCCTCGGAGGCGCGACCTTTCTGGCCCACGCCGCTCGTCAGGTTGCCTTGCGGGTCCACGTCGACGAGCAGGACACGCTGGTCGCCGAGGGCGAGAGAGGCCGCCAGGTTGATGGTGGTCGTTGTCTTTCCGACGCCGCCCTTCTGATTTGCGACGGCGATGATGCGGGCCATTTGGTTGTATCCCCTACAATTCGCTCGTCATCTCAGTGTTGGGTCGAGAATGAGGATACGGGACCTCCAAGATCCCGTCAACGGCTTTGTTCCACGTGGAACAATCGGGTGTAGATGCAGAGAAAGGACGGAGGCGCCTCGCAAAGCTGGGCTGTTTTGATCAGCTTGAAACCAACCGGATCCTTGCTCGGATCGTGAGCTGGACGAAAGAGAAACAGTCGGGCGCCATCCCTGAGCAGAGCAGTCGCCGTCTCAAACAACGCCCCATCAGTCTTGACGGCGCGAACGGTGACTGAGATCAACAGTTCCTATCAGTTGAGGATCTGTGGCGAGATCCTCGAACCGCTCATTTCGGACGGTGGTCGCGGTTAGCTCAAGCGTGCGAATCGCTTCGCGGAGAAAGGCAGCCTTCCGTTCCTTCGACTCCACCATCGTGAGATTCAACGCAGGTCGGGCAATTTTCACGGGAATCGCAGGAGATCCCCCGCCCGATCCCAGGTCGAACCAGACAAGAGGTTTGTCCTCGATGTGGCGCGTCGCTCCGAGCGGCTCGACCAGCAGACGGTCGAACGTCTGATCGGTTGGCGGCTCGAGCGGTAGCGCGGTCAGATTGATCTTGGCGTTCCAGAGCGTCAACAGCCTCAGATAAGCCTCGAGTGGATCCAGCATCGGCACAGTGAGCGGCGCTTTGGCGAACCGCGTGCGGCGGGCGAGGCGATCTCGAAACTCTGGAGTGGTCACGATTGAGAGGCGCCGGGACGGCAGACGAATGCCCCTAGCACAGCGACAGCAGCCGGGGTGACTCCGGGAATTCTGAGCGCCTGGCCCAGTGTGTCCGGGCGGACCTGCTTCAGTCGCTGGACGACTTCGCGCGAGAGACCCGGGACCCGATCGAACGCAAAATTCGACGGGATCCGGCGCCGCTCGTCCTTGCGCGAACGCTCGATTTCGCTCTCCTGACGCCGCAAATACCCTTCGTATTTGACCGTCGTCTCGGCGCTGGCGACGTCGAAGGTGGCCTCGGACGGCTCGATCGAAAAACGAGGAAGGTGATCCGCAGCCAGCAGATCCGCGAGGCGCGTTTCGGGCTGCTTCAGGAGCTGGCTCGCAGGAACACTGTCACCAGAAGGACTCCTGACAAACGTCGATCGCAGAACCTCCAGATTTCCTTCGAATCGTCCGCGGCGCGCAACGAACCGTTCCCAGCGCTCGTCGTCTACCAGTCCGATTTCGCGTCCGCGAGGTGTGAGGCGGAGATCAGCGTTGTCGATACGAAGCAGCAACCGATGCTCGGCCCGCGACGTGAACATCCGGTACGGCTCGAGGCACCCCTTCGTGATCAGATCGTCGATCAGGATGCCGATGTAGGCCTCTTCTCGACCCAGTTCGATTCCCGGTCCACCGACTGACGCGCAAGCCGCGTTCGCACCAGCAATCAGACCCTGCGCGGCAGCCTCCTCGTAGCCGGACGTACCGTTGATCTGCCCGGCGAGGAAGAGGCCGGCGAGTCGTTTGGTCTCCAGCCGTCGCGTGAGTTCTGTGGGTTGAATGAAGTCGTACTCGATCGCGTAGCCCGGACGTAGAAGCACCGCGTCCTCGAGCCCAGGGAGCGCGTGGACCAGATCGGTCTGCACATCTTCTGGCAGCGACATCGAGAAGCCGTTGACGTAGATCTCGCGCGCGTCCACACCTTCGGGCTCGAGAAAAATCTGATGGCGTTCCTTGTCAGGGAAGCGAACGATCTTGTCCTCGAGCGAGGGGCAGTAGCGGGGACCGATACCCTGAATCTGACCGTTGAACAACGGTGATCGATCGATGTTCGCGCGAACCAGGTCGCGGATTCGCTCGTTCGTGTGGAGCAGATGACAGTGGATCTGTGGTCGCTCAATCGGCGCTGACAAGAATGAGAACGGAACCGGTGGATCATCACCGAGTTCCAGAACGAACGTCCCGTTGGTGACCTGGCGGTCGAAGTCGATGCTGTTTCGATCGAGCCTTGGTGGAGTTCCAGTCTTCAGGCGACCCCACTCGAAGCCGAACGCCTTGAGGGACTCGGCGAGATCGCGCGACGGCGGTTCGCCGGCGCGGCCGGCCGGGCGTTGCTCTGGTCCGATGTGGATGAGACCGTTCAGAAACGTTCCCGTGGTCACCACCAGCGAGCTGCATGCGTAGGCGTCGCCATCTTCGAGCGCGAGCCCCACCACCTGATCATGTTCAACAAGAATCCGACCCGCGCGCCCAATCAGCCATTCGATGTTTGGCTCGCAGTCGAGCGCCGCCTTCACCCACTTGCCATAGACCTTCTTGTCGGCCTGCGCGCGTGGTGACCATACCGCCGGACCTCGACTGCGGTTGAGCAGCTTGAATTGAATACCGGTGGAGTCAATCGCGCGTCCCATCAGACCACCGAGCGCATCGATCTCACGCACGAGATGTCCCTTGGCGGTGCCGCCCACGGCGGGATTGCACGGCATGTGCGCTACGGTGTCCATCGATAGCGTGCACAGGCCGACGTGTGCACCCAGCCGGGCAGCCGCAAACGCCGCCTCGCACCCTGCATGCCCCGCCCCGATCACGATCACGTCGAACCCGATCTTCATCAGCGCTTGAACCTACGCTATTTGCCAATACAGAAACGCGAGAAAATGTGCGCGAGCAGTTCCTCGGGCGCTTTTTTGCCGGTGATTTCCTCGAGCGCCGCGCGCGCCTCCTGAAGGTCGGCGAGCACGAATTCCTCCGACATCGAGCCGCCCTCGACGCTGGCGGCGGACCGGGCGCGAATGAGCGCCTCCCGTGTTCGCTGGACCAACGCGATGTGACGGATGTTGGTGATGCCTGGTCGCTCGCGAAACCGATCGACGTTCAGCGCTTCGGCGATTGCGCGCCGCAGGCCGTCGATTCCGTCGCCGGTCCTGGCAGACACAAACAGTGCGTGACCGGTAACAATCGCACCGGGGATGTCGGACTTATTGACGACAATAAGTCCTTTTGTGTCAATCGTTTGAGTAGAGATCTGAGTGCTTGCTTCGAGCACCGTGATAACCAGATCCGCAGTCGTCCTGACCTGCTGCGAACGAGCGACGCCCTCGATTTCGACCGCGTCGGCTGTCTCGCGCAGCCCGGCCGTGTCGACGAGCGTAACGCGCAGCCCTTCGATGTCGACGACCTCGGTGACGAGATCCCGCGTCGTCCCGGGTGCATCGGCAACGATCGCGCGCGACGCACCGACCAGTGCGTTGAACAGACTCGATTTGCCGACGTTGGGCGCGCCGATGATCGCGACCTGCAATCCTTCGCGAATCAGGCGGCCGCGCCGGGCGCCGGCGAGCAGTGTCTCGGTCTGCTCAATCAACGATTCGAGATCGCGAGTCAGCGCCTGGGGCTCGACGAAGTGATAGCCCTCGTCAGGAAAGTCTACTGACGCTTCGAGCTGCGCGATGAAGTTGAACAGCGCAGCGTCGATCTCGGCGATCGCGCGGGTGAGCGTGCCATCGAGCTGATCGAACGCGGTCCGCGCCTGCAGGGGCGTAACGGCGTCGATCAGATCCGCGACTGCTTCCGCCTGCATCAAGTCCATCCGGCCGTTGAGAAAAGCGCGAAGCGTGAACTCTCCCGGCTCCGCCAGGCGCGCGCCAAGTTCGATCGAGCGGGTCACGATCGCGTGCAGGATCACCGGGCTGCCATGTGCGCTCAGCTCCACCACATCGTCCCCCGTGTAGGAGTGCGGAGCAGGGAAGTGCGTCGCAATGATGTGATCGATGGAATCGTTTTGCGACGCAGTGTCCGGCTCTGGTCCGACGTTGGAGCCGTCGCTAGTATCCGGCCTCAGCCGGACCCTCGTGAACGTCGCGTGACGCGGCTGCAGGGGAGTGGACGCCGTGACCATACGCTGGGAGACAGCGAGCGCGTCGGGGCCGGCGATGCGCACGACGCCGATGCCGCCGTGCCCTGGCGGTGTGGCGATCGCGACGATGGTGTCCTGAGTCGAAAACGGCATGGGGCTTGGGACTTGGGATCAGGGGCTTACCTGCCAGGCCCGAGCCCCTAGCCTCCAGCCCCTATTTTCGCGAAATCAACACTGTCTTCAGGAACGCGTCGCCGACGCTTTCAGTGGTGACGCCAGGCACTTCAGCGACCGCCATGTGCACCATGCGGCGCTCGTACGGATTCAGCGGACCCATCTGCTGATCCATGCCGGTGTCGGCCACCTTCTGCGCGAGGAACTTCGCCATCGATCGCAATTCGATGTCCTTGCCCTTGCGATACTCGAGCGCGTCCACGAACACCCGCTGCTCGCCTTCGAACGATCGCCCGTACGACATGTCGACGATGTGCGCCAGCGCTTTGATCGGTTCGCCGCGATGCCGCACCAGAAGCTCCGCTTCCTCGCCGGTGATGTTCAGGCGGGGACCATCCGCGGTCTCTTCGACCGCAACGGTGGCGGTGATGGCGAGGGCGGCGGTGACGCGGTTGAGGAAATCGACGATAGGCGTAGTGTTCATAACGTTTACGATTCGCCCGCTGCCGCGTCGGTCTTGCCGTGGCCGACGCGCTTCATCCGGCGTTCCGCCGGCGGACGCACGGCGCGGACCGTTGGCGGCCCGATCAGATAGTTCGTCGTGTACTGCTGGCCGATCGCCCAGACGTTGTTCACGAGCCAGTACAGCGCCACGCCCGACGGATACCACAGGAAGAGGAACGTGAAGAACACCGGCATCACCAGCATCATCTTCTGCTGCGCCGGATCCATGCCGGTGGCAGGCGCGAGGCGCTGCTGCCACACCTGGCTGATGCCCATCAGAATCGGCGTCACGAAATACGGATCGTGCGCCGACAGATCGTGAATCCAGCCGATGAACGGCGCGCCGCGCAGTTCGATTGCCGTCGACAGCAGCGCATAGAAGGCGAAGATGAACGGGAACGTGAGGATCATCGGCACGCAGCCGCTCGCCGGGTTGACGCCGCGCTCTTTGTAGAGCGCCATCAACTCGGTGTTCATCTTGTTGTTGGGATCGGTCGCCTTCATCTTCGAATAGCGATCCTGAATCGCCTTTACCTGCGGCTGAATCTCCTGCATCTTCCGCATCGACACCATGCTCTTGTGCCGCAGCGGGAACATCATCAGGTTGATGATGATGGTCAGGATGATGATCGACCAGCCGTAGTTGCCGATGAAACCATTGACCCACTTCAGCGACTTCAGCAGCGGGACCACGATAATCGTGAACATCCCGAAATTGATCCCACGCGCGACGTCGGGGCCGATCGCCGAGAGCACGTCGAAGTCCTTGGGGCCGACGAAGAAGCTGACCGCGATATCCGGCTGCGGCTCGAGCGTGTACGACATCAGCTCGCGGGGAGCGTCCTTTGAACCCGCCGGCGCAGGAATCACGACCGGCTCGTAAGACACCTTTGCTGGTCCCGGCGTGAGCGCCGCCGTCATGAAGTAGTTGTCGTCCACGCCGACGTACTTGAAATCGCCTTCGTAGACCGGCTGCTTGGCGACGTCTTTCGCCGCCAGCCGCACCACCTTTTCGTTCTGGAACAACAGCCCTTCGGCTTTGATGGTGTAGCGGCTCACTTCTCCGACGTCACCCATTGCCGGCCCCCAGACGATCGACGAGGCAACGGGACGGTCACCCTCAGTGACGGTCGCCTGGAACGAGACGATGTACGACGAGGGCTTGAAGTGGAACTGCTTGATCGCGCGAATGCCGGCGCTGTTCTGGTACTCGAACTTGAGATCGACCGGTGCGTCGACGACCCCGGCCGGCGCGCCGCTGACCGTGAACAAACCGCTGTTGAGAGCAGCGGTCGTGGCATCGCTGGCCGTCTTCAACGTGAACGGATACGGCTGCGAGGCGACTTCGTGATCGACAAGTTCCTGTGGCTGGCGTTCAGCGTTGAGGTAATGCTTCAGTCGCCAGCTCTTCAACCGCGCGCCGCGATTGGTGAAGGTGGCGATGACATCCTGGGTCTCGACCCGCACTTCACGCTCCGTCGACTCGCCGACCACTGCGCTGGCGGCGGGCGCCGCTGAATCGGGAGGCGCCAACGGGTTCGCGCTCGGTTCGGCCGAGGCGCTCTGCCCGGACTGCAGCGTCCCGCTGGCGCCGGCGGTAGCGCTGGCTGACGACACGCCGACTGCAGGCTTCGGCACTGGCTTGACGAAGAAGGTCTGCCAGCCATACAGGACGAGAAACGCCAGAAAAATGGCGAGGAGAACGCGTTTTTCCATTTAGGACGGCACTGGGTCGTGGCCCGCAGCACAAAGCGGGTGGCATCGAGTTAGACGCCTGGCCGCGAGCCAACCGCCCCGCATGAGACCATGCCGTCCAATCGCCTCGGCAGCATAATCCGCGCACGAAGGCAGGAAGCGGCACGACCCTCTAAAGTATGGTGAAATAAATATCTTATAGCCTCGAATGGCGGTCAGCGCGGAGCGGACGGCCAGCGACCGTTCATCGCCCATGGCGGAGCCGTCGTTCGAGTAAGGTGCGGTAATCGGTTTCAAGGGTGCTCAGGCTGGCGTCGAGCAGCTCGCGCTTGGGAATGACGACGACGTCGAACCCGCCGGCGATCTTGTTGCGACGAAAAACCTCTCGAATCAGTCGTTTCGCTCGATTTCTCTGGACGGCGCCGCCCAATTTCTTCGTAGCGGCGATTCCCAGGCGCCCGACCCCGCCTTCGTTTGAGAGGATGAACACCGTGCTGTAGCGGCTGTGAAGCCTGGTCCCGCGAGCGTAGATCGTTTGAAATTCCGCGCGGCGCCGGATCCGCTCGGCGGGTCGGAACCTCGCGGAACTTTCAACTCTCAACTCTGAAACTCTCACTGAACCAGAAATTTCGCTGACTGAGTCTTGAGACTTGAAAGTTGAGCGTTGTTTCTACTCGCTGCTGACGGTCAGACGCTTCCGGCCCTTGGCGCGGCGACGTTTGAGCACCAGGCGGCCATTCTTCGAACTCATGCGAACCAGAAACCCATGCGTGCGCTTCCGGTGGCGCGTATTGGGCTGAAACGTGCGAACACCCTTTGCCATGACTGTCCCTTCGGATTAAACGAACCTTCAATGTTAGCGAACGCGTTAGAGGGGTGTCAATGCGCGCCGAGTGTGCTACATTCTGCGGCCTTCTCGAATCGAATCCATCCGCAGCAATCGCATGTCGCCTTTGGTCTCTCCCCAAAGTTTTCCACACCTGTGGAAAAAACTGTGGAAATTCGCGGATTCCGAGCGACGCGGGCGCCGGCAGAGCCGGAATCATTGGTCTTTCCAGCGATCTTCGAGCGGAACCTGTGAAAATTCGGCGTGTCCAGCAGGGCGAACATTTGTCGAAAACGTGCGGCGTTACTGAGAAGAAATGAACCTCTGGGACGAGATCCTCTCGCGCATCGAAACCAAGGTGAACCGGCATAGTTTTTATACCTGGTTCCGTCCGACGACGTACGTCGCTGACGACCGTTCCACGGTGACCGTCCGGGTGCCGAACGCCCTGTTCAAAGACTGGCTCACCAAGCACTACGCGGGCGTGATCAGTGAAGCGACCACCGAATTGAAGCGGCCGCACCTCGTCGTCAACTTCGTCGCCGATGGCCAGGCAGACGCGCCGATCATCGCGCTCAGCCCCGAGGAAGAAGCCGCCGCCCTCGATGCCGGGCCGCCCGCGTCCACGCCGCCAGGGGCCGCCGGACTGAATCCCCGCTACACCTTCGACTCCTTCATCGTCGGATCGTCGAATCAGTTCGCGCACGCTGCGTGCCGCGCGGTTGCTGAAGCGCCCTCGCGATCGTACAACCCGCTGTTCATCTACGGCGGCGCAGGACTCGGCAAGACCCACCTGATGCACGCGATCGGTCAATACGTTCTGCAGCACGATCGGAACCTGAAGCTGACCTACATCTCGTCCGAGCGGTTCATGAACGAGATGATCAACGCGGTGCGGTACGACCGTTCGCTCGATTTCCGCGAGCGTTACCGTTCGGTGGACGTTCTGCTCGTGGACGACATCCAGTTTCTCGCCGGCAAAGAAGGCACCCAGACCGAGTTCTTCCACACCTTCAACGCGCTCTACGACTCACAGAAGCAGCTGGTGTTCAGCAGCGACTGTCCCCCGCACGAAATTCCGGCGCTCGAGGAGCGTCTGCGCTCCCGTTTCGAGTGGGGTCTGATTGCCGACATCCAGTCCCCCGATCTCGAGACCAAGGTCGCGATTCTCAAGAAGAAGGCGGAAACGGAAGCGGTGCCGCTGCCCGACAACGTCGCGATGTACATCGCCGGCAAGATCAAGTCGAACATCCGCGAGCTCGAGGGATCGCTGATTCGGCTGATCGCCTACGCTTCGCTGACCGGACAGGAGATCACGCTGGCGCTCGCGCACGATGTGCTCAAGAACATCCTCGATCACGAGCAGAAGGCGGTCACCATCGAGATCATTCAGAAATTCGTCGCCGACTACTACAACCTGAAGATGATGGATCTCAAATCGAGGAACAATGCGAAGTCGGTGTCGATGCCGCGGCAGATTGCGATGTATCTCTGCAAGGGATTGACGCACGCGTCGCTTCCTGAGATCGGCCGGAGCTTTGGAGGTAAACACCATTCGACCGTGATCCACTCGATTCGAAAGGTCGAAGACCTGCGAAAAAAGGACCCGGATTTCAACACCTTGATCGGCAATTTTCTCGAAGGATTCAGGTAGGGTCGCTGTTTTCCACAGCTCGCTCAGCGGGTGCCTGTGGACGGCGTCTGGGCCGATTTCGAGGTCACGAAACGGTCGCGAAAGGTCGGTTTCTGAAGCACATTTTTTACACAAGCTAACCTATTCCAAAACAAGCACTAACAGTCACACCCCGCTTTTCAACACGCCCCTTCTTCCTATATAATTTCATATTCTCGAATCTCTCCTCTCCTTTGGGGATCGCGAGCGCCCGTCATCCGCTCTTTTCGAGGTCAGCAAAGCCATGGAAATCGTCGTCCGCAAGAACGACCTTCTGCGAGAACTGCAACTTTTCCAGGGAATCGTCGAGCGAAAAAATACGATCCCCATTCTCGCGAACGTCCTGCTCGACGCTAAAGGCGATCAGGTCTCGTTTCTTGCGACCGATCTCGAGGTCGGGTTGCGCAGTAAATGCGCGGCCACTGTCACCAAGCCGGGATCGCTGACTCTTCCGGCAAAGAAATTCTTCGAGATCGTGAAGTCGCTGCCGGAAACCGACATTCGCGTCACCGAAGACAAAGGCGGCGTGAAGATCGCCGCCGATCGGTTCGATTCGCGGATGCAGACGCTGCCCCGGGAGGATTTCCCGACGCTGCCTGAATCCGGCGGAGCGCCGACTGCGACACTGCCGCGTGCGGCCTTGCGTGAAATGGTCGCCAAGACGCAGTTCGCCATTACCGGCGAAGACACCCGGTATTTTCTGAACGGCGCGCAATTCGTGCTGAAAGGCACCGAGATGAACCTGGTCGCGACTGACGGCCATCGGCTGGCGCTGGTCACGGTGGCACGCGACGGCAAAGGCGCGAAAGACGCCGAGGAGAACAAGGCGATCCTCCCGAAGAAGACGCTGGGCGAACTGGCTCGTCTGATGACGGAGGGCGATGGCGACATCGTCTACGAACGCGGCGAGAACCACTTGTTTTTTCAGGTCGGCGAACGGTTGTTGATCTCGCGGATGATCGACGGTCAGTTCCCCGCCTATGAGCGGGTGATTCCGAAAGGCAACGACAAGCACATCGAATTCGAGCGCGATCGCCTGACCAGCGCGATCAAGCGCGTCGCGCTGCTCTCGAACGAACGGTCGCGCGCCGTGAAAATTCAGATCGAAAAAGGGAAGGTCGACGTCACGTCGAGCAGCCCTGAACTGGGTGAAGCCAAGGAAACGCTGCCGGTCGAGTACAGCGGAAGCAGCATGCAGATCTGCTTCAACGCGCAATACGTGCTCGACTTTCTGGCCGCGGTCTCGACCGACGTCGTGTCGCTCGAGCTCAAGGACGAGGTGAGTCAGGCGGTCATGAAGCCCGTGGGCGCCGAAGGTTACGATTACACCTACGTCATCATGCCGATGCGGGTCTGACAAACAACGTGGAACATACCGACCGATCACAGGACACGCCGGAACAATCGCTGACGCCAGATGTCGCCGCCGGCAGCAACGGCAACGGCGAAGGTGGCTACGGCGGCCAGGGCGCCAGCGAGGACTACGGCGCCGACAAGATCAAGGTGCTCGAGGGCCTGGAGGCCGTCCGCAAGCGGCCCGCGATGTACATCGGGTCGACCGGTGCCGCGGGTCTGCATCATCTCGTCTACGAGATCGTGGACAACTCGATTGACGAAGCGCTGGGCGGCTTCTGCGACCAGGTCAACGTCACCATCCACATCGACAGTTCGGTTACGGTCATCGACAACGGACGCGGCATCCCGACCGACCTTCACGCCAGCGGCAAGTCGGCGGCAGAAGTCGCGCTGACCGTCCTGCACGCCGGCGGCAAGTTCGACAACGACAGCTACAAGGTGTCGGGCGGTCTGCACGGCGTCGGCGTCTCGGTGGTCAACGCGCTATCGGAAACCCTCGACCTTGAAATCTGGCGCAACGGCCAGGTCTATCAACAGAGCTACGAGCGCGGCACGCCGACCGGCGGCCTCGAGATCACCGGCACCACCAAGCGCCGTGGCACCAAGGTCACCTTCAAGCCGGACTCACAGATTTTCGAGACCGTCGCGTTCAGCTTCGACATCCTCGCGCAGCGTCTGCGCGAACTGGCATTCCTGAACGGCGGCATCACCATCACGCTCGACGATGAGCGCGACGGGAAGCAGCATCATTTTCACTACGAGGGCGGCATCGTCTCGTTCGTCACGCACCTGAACACCAACAAGGCGCTGGTGAACGAAAAGCCGATCTACATGCGCGGTGAGCGCGAGGGGATCGACGCCGAAATCGCCCTGCAGTGGAACGACAGCTACAGCGAAACCATTTACGCCTTCGCCAACAACATCAACACCCACGAGGGCGGCACGCACCTGTCGGGATTCAAAGCGGCGCTGACGCGGACGATCAACGCCTACGCCACCAAGAACAATCTCGCGAAGGACCTGAAGGAAAGCGTCTCCGGCGAGGACATTCGCGAGGGGCTGACCGCGGTCATCAGCGTCAAGATTCCGCATCCCCAGTTCGAAGGCCAGACCAAGACCAAACTCGGCAACACCGAGGTCAAGGGCATCGTCGAGACCATTGTCAACGATCGGCTGGGCGCGTTTCTCGAAGAGAATCCTGCGGTCGCCCGACGGGTGATCGGCAAGGCGATCGATGCGGCTCGAGCTCGTGAGGCGGCGCGGAAGGCTCGCGACCTGGTCCGGCGAAAGGGTGCGCTCGACGGTAGTTCGCTGCCCGGTAAGCTGGCCGATTGCCAGGAGCGGGATCCCGCCCTCTGCGAGCTCTACATCGTCGAAGGCGACTCGGCAGGTGGATCGGCCAAGCAGGGACGCGATCGCCGCTTCCAGGCCATCCTGCCGCTCAAGGGCAAGATTCTCAACGTCGAGAAGGCCCGCTTCGACAAGATGTTGTCGAGCGACGAGATCAAGACGATGATCGCCGCGCTCGGCTGCGGCATCGGCGTCGAGGATTTCAACCTCGAGAAGCTGCGCTACCACCGCATCATCATCATGACCGACGCCGATGTGGACGGCTCACACATCCGCACGCTGTTGCTGACGTTTTTCTATCGACAGCTGCCCCAGGTCATCGAGAACGGTTACATCTACATCGCGCAGCCGCCGTTGTTCCGCGCCAAGCGCGGCAAGTCCGAAACCTACATCAAGGACGAGCGCGATCTCGAGACGTTCCTGATCAAACGCTCCGTCGAAGCACGGGTCGTGCGCATTCCGACCACCGGCCGCGAAATTTCCGGTCCGGAGCTCGAGAAGCTGCTGCAGCGGATGATCGCTCACCAGAAGTTCCTCGAGACAGTCGAGCGCCGAGGACATCCGCGCGAAATCGTGGAGGCGCTGCTCTCCGCCGGCGCCGACCGTGAATATTTCGCCGACAAGGACAAGCTCGAAGGCGTCGCGCGGCAATTGACGATGCCGACGCGAACGGTCACGGTTCAGCCCGACGAAGAACACAACCGCTATCAGCTGCAGATCGAGGATCGCTCGAGCGGTTACCCGCGGCAGCACACGATCGGCGTCGACTTTGTCACCGCCGGGGAATACCGGACGCTGCTGGCGAACCACCGCGACATCCCAACCTTGGCCGGCGACATCGTAGTGTCGACCGGCGTCGTGACCGAACCGGACGAGACTGAAGACGCCGCCGGCGGCGAGCCAAAGCCGGCCGCGACTCGAACGAAACCGCCGACGCCAGACATCACGCTGCATTCGCTCGACGAACTGGTCGAGTACTTCATCGACGCCGGCAAGAAGGGGATTGCCATCAACCGCTACAAGGGCCTGGGCGAGATGAATCCGGATCAGCTCTGGGCCACGACGATGGATCCGACGGTCAGGACGCTGCTGAAAGTGCAGGCAGAGGACCACACCGAGGCCGACCTGATGTTCACGACGCTGATGGGCGACCAGGTGGAGCCGCGTCGCAAGTTCATCGAGGACAACGCGTTGGATGTTAAGAACCTGGATGTTTAAAGCAGACGGTGCGAGGTGCGGCGTGCGTCGTGCGACGTGCACCACAACATCGCACCGCCAATGCGTTTCTGGCGCTGAGCACGTTGTAACTCGCACCCCGCACGCCGCACCTCGCACGTTGCACCTTCCGTTCGCACCTAACCATGACCGACTTCGCCCTGCATACGACACCGATCAACATCGAAGACGAGATGAAACGCTCGTACATGGATTACGCGATGAGCGTGATTGTGGGACGAGCGCTGCCCGACGCGCGCGATGGCCTCAAGCCGGCGCATCGCCGCGTGCTCTATGGGATGAAGACGATGGGCCTGTCGGCGGGCCGCGGCTATCGCAAGTGCGCGAAGATCGTCGGCGAGGTGATGGGCAACTTCCATCCTCACGGCGATGCTTCGATCTACGACACCCTGGTTCGGCTGGCGCAGGACTTCAACATGCGCTACCCGACGGTGGACGGTCAGGGCAATTTCGGATCGATCGACGGCGACCGCCCGGCGGCGATGCGCTACACCGAAGCGCGACTGAAGGCACTCGCCGACGACATGATGACGGATCTCGACAAGGAGACCGTCGATTTCACGCCGAACTACGACGAGACCACCGAAGAGCCGACCGTCCTGCCGGCGCCGTTCCCGAATCTGCTGGTCAACGGATCCGCCGGCATCGCCGTCGGCATGGCGACCAACGTTCCCCCGCACAACCTTCGCGAAGTGGTGGACGCCTGCATCTGGCTGATCGAGAACACCTACTTCGCCGACCCGGGTACGACCGTCACGCGCGCAGAGAAGCTGCGCAATCTGATCCGCCTGGTGCCGGCGCCGGACTTCCCGACCGGCGGCTACATCATCGGGCGCCAGGGGGCGGTCGAGGCCTACATGACCGGGCGCGGCTCGATCACGATGCGCGCGAAGTCGGAGATCGAAACCAACAAGAAGGGCGATCGCCAGTCGATTGTCGTCACCGAGATTCCGTACCAGGTCAACAAGGTGCGGGTGATCGAGCGGATCGCCGACCTGGTGCGCGACAAGATCATCGAGGGCATTTCCGACCTTCGCGACGAGTCCGATCGCGACGGCATGCGGATGGTCATCGAGTTGAAGCGCGGCGAATCGCCGGATGTCGTGCTCAACAACCTCTACAAGCACACGCAGCTGCAAATGAGCTTCGGCGTCATCATGCTGGCGATCGTCGGCGGCCGCCCCAAGGTGATGACGCTGCTCGAGCTGATCGAGACCTTCGTCGAGTTCCGCCGCGACGTCGTGCGCCGCCGCACCGAGTTCGACCTGCGAAAGGCCGAGGCGCGCCATCACATCCTCGAGGGCTTGAGGATCGCGCTCGATCATATCGACGCGGTGATTGCCTTGATCCGCGCCGCCAAGACGGTTCCCGAGGCGCGCGAAGGCCTGATGACCCAGTTCGCGCTCTCGCTGATTCAGTCGCAGGCGATCCTCGACATGCAGCTGCAGCGCCTGACCGGGCTCGAGCGCCAGAAGATTCTCGACGAGCTCGCCGAGCTGCTCAAGACCATCGAGCGGCTGCGCGCGATTCTGGCCAGCGAGCGCCTGCTGATGCAGATCATCGTCGACGAGCTGAAGGAAATCCGCGACCGCTACGGCGACGATCGCCGCACCGAAGTGATCGAAGGTGAGTCTGGCGAGCTGAGCATCGAGGAGCTGATCGTCGAAGAAGACATGGCGATCACCGTCAGCAACACCGGCTACATCAAGCGGACTGCGATTTCGACCTATCGGAATCAGCGCCGCGGCGGCAAGGGGCGCATCGGCATGCGCACCCGCGAAGAGGACTTCGTCAGCCACCTGTTCGTGGCGTCCACGCACGCCTACATCATGATCTTCACCGACCGCGGGCGCGCCTACTGGCTCAAGGTCCACGAGATCCCCGACGTCGGACCTGACGGCAAGGGCAAGTCGATCGCCAACCTGGTCTCGATGGAGCCCGGCGAGAAGATCGCGGCCACCCTGGCCGTGAAGGAGTTCCCTGAAGATCGATTCGTCGTGATGGGTACGCTCAAGGGTGTGGTCAAGAAGACGTCGCTCGACGCCTTCAGCAATCCCAGAGCGGGCGGCATCATCGCGATGGGTGTCGAGGACGGCGACGCGGTCATCACCGTTCAGCAGAGCGACGGCAACGGCGAAGTGTTCATCGGCACGCGCGACGGCATGGCGATCCGTTTCCAGGAAACCGACGTACGCCCGATGGGCAGGACCGCCTACGGCGTTCGTGGCATCACCCTTCGCGAAGACGACTACGTCGTCGGCATGGAGGTCGTGAAGCCGGGCGGCACCATTCTGAGCGTGACCGAGCTCGGCTACGGCAAGCGGACCGAAATCGACGAGTACCGCGTCCAGAGCCGCGGCGGCGTCGGCGTCATCAACATCACCACATCTGAACGCAATGGCCCCGTGGTCGGCGTCTCGTACGTGCAGCAGGGCGACGAACTGCTCGTCATCACCCAGCAGGGCATGATTCTGCGGATGGTCACCGACGATGTGCGCTCGATCGGGCGGGCGACGCAGGGTGTGACCATCATCGACCTCGAAGAGAACGACAAGGTCGTTTCGATTGCACGTCTGCTGGAGAAAGAAGAAGAGGCAGCCGGCGCTGCGGCGAGCGAACCGATGCCGGGAGCGCCGATCCCGGAAGAACCACCCACTTCCGAAGAACCACCGGCGGAGTAGACCGATCGGGTCAGCGTACCCCGGGCGGCAGCTCCTTGGCTTCAGCCTGCGTAATCACCCACTCGCCGTCCTGCTTTGCGAGGTTGATGCTCGCGTCGCGTGAATCCATCGACGGCTGGTCCTGCGCATCACGCGTCGTGAGCTCGACGCTGACGAACGCATGTGCCGTCGTATCTGACTCCATCACGATCTGAACGTCGGCAAAGGCGATATCCCAGCCGCCAGTTGCCGGCCGCACGCCCGAAACGACGCCGAGCGCCATCTCGCGCGACGTGATTTCCGGAGCGGTGCCAATGCGGACATGGAGATCGGTGGCAAGATATCGGCGCAGCTTCGCGACGCGCGCCAGCCGATCGACGTCCTTCTCGTTCGGTGCCATGGAGAGTGATTCGGCAACGTCGCCGAGGCGCCGCTTCACATCGCGGGTCGGGTTGAACCACCACTGATAGGTGAAGTAGCCGATCAGCGCCGCGAACACGACCGCGACGTAGATCGATCCCTGAGATTTCATGCCGGTTCCAGGCGCGCAAATTTGGCCCGCAGCGTTTTCGTCCCGACAGTGTTGAAGCGCACGACCAGCTTGGTGTCGTCGTCGAGACGCTCCACGCTCAGGACCGTCCCGACACCGAATTGCGGGTGACGTACACGCGAACCGAGCGTCAGCGCCATGCCGGTGGTCTGGTCCTCGTCCTCGTAGGCATACGTCGGCGCCGGTGCCTCTCGCGCCTTGTTGCCGCGGCCGTGACCGTACGGATTCGTCTTGAACTCGTAGTGCGAGAACTTGCTCTGATAGTTCGACGTGAACGCCGGCACCTCGCGATCGACCAGTTCGGCGGGCACCTCGTCGATGAAGCGTGACGGCTCACTCGCTTTGTACTCGCCGAACACGCGGCGGCGTGCCGCGCCGGTCAGAACCAGCCGCGAGCGCGCCCGCGTCATCCCGACATAGCACAGACGACGTTCCTCCTCGAGTTCCTCATCGTCCTCTGCGGACCGCGAGTGCGGGAACAATCCTTCTTCGAGGCCGGCAAGCACGACGACCGGAAATTCGAGGCCCTTGGCGCTGTGCAGGGTCATCATCCAGACACGCGCGTCGCGGGTGCCTTGTTCCTCGTCCACATCTGAAAGCAGCGAGAGGCGATCGACGAAGCCGCCGAGCGAGGCTTCGGGATCGCGGCCCTCGTACTCGCGCGCGGCCGAGACCAGTTCGGCCAGGTTCTCGACCCGGCTCTCGGATTCCTCGCTGCGATCCTCGCGCAGGTCCTGCAGGTAGCCGCTCTGGTCGAGCATTTTGCCGATGGCGATTGACACCGGCTCCGTACGGGCGACGTCGGTGAGTTTGACGATCAGATCTCGAAACGCCGTCAGCGATGCGACCGCGCGGTTGGGGAAGGCGCGTTCGTTAATGCCGTGCACCAGGCGGGCCCACAACGAATTGACCGACAGCGCCGGCGCCAGACCGGCTGAGAGCAGCGGCAGGGCCGCGTCGTAGTCACTGGCCGGCCCGATCGCCTCGAGCGTGTCCATCACCCCTTTGCCGATGCCTCGCGCGGGCACGTTGATCACGCGCCGCAGGCTGACGTCGTCGTGCGGGTTGATGACGAGGCGCATGTAGGCGAGCGCGTCCTTGATTTCCTTGCGCTCGTAGAACCTGACGCCGCCGACGATCTTGTAGGCGACGCCTTCGCGCATCAGCGCGTCTTCGATGGCGCGCGACTGAGCGTTGGTCCGATACAACACCGCGACGGTCGCCTCCACGTCGTCGGCCAGCGCGCCGCGGGCGGTGCGGGTGATGAAGTCCGCCTCTTCGAGCTCGTCGCCGCCGCGGAAATACGTGATTCGGGCGCCGCCCTTGCGGTCGGTCCAGAGGTGCTTGTCCTTGCGGTTGCGATTCTGGCTGATGACCGCCGACGCCGCGTCGAGAATCACCTGGGTCGATCGATAGTTACGTTCGAGTTTGACGATCGTGGCCTCGCCGAAATCCTGTTCGAAGTCGAGGATGTTCCTGAGGTCGGCGCCGCGCCACTTGTAGATCGACTGATCGGGATCGCCGACGACGCACAGATTGCGGTGAGCTTCTGCGAGCCGGCGGATCAACAGGTACTGCGGGCGATTGGTGTCCTGGTACTCGTCCACCATCACGTAGCGGAACTGCTGCGAGTATTTCGTGCGCACGCGTTCGGACTGCTCGAACAGCTCCACGGTTTTCAGCAGCAGGTCGTCGAAGTCGAGCGCGCTGCTGTCCTTGAGCGCGTTCAGGTAGTAGGTGTAGACCTTGGCGATCGTCTCGTCGCGACGGTTCCAGCCGGCGTTCGCCGCCATCTGATCCGGCGTCTCCATCTTGTTCTTGGCGGTGCTGATGCGCGACAGCGCCGCGCGCGGCGGCACGTAGCTGTCTTCGATCTGCAGCGCCTTGAGCGCCTGCTTCACCACGGTCATCTGATCGGACGAGTCGTAGATCACGAAATCCCTGGACAAACCGATCGCGGGCGCTTCGCGGCGGAGCAGCCGCGCGCACAAGGCATGGAACGTGGACACCCACATGCCTTTGACGTCCGATCCGAGGAGCGACTCCACTCGGGCGCGCATTTCCTCGGCGGCTTTGTTGGTGAACGTGACCGCGAGGACTTCGTTCGGCTTCGCGTGGCCGTCACCGACGAGATAGGCGATGCGGCTGGTGATCACGCGCGTCTTCCCGGATCCCGCGCCCGCGAGGATCAGCAATGGACCGTCGCGGTGCAGGACGGCTTCGCGTTGTTCGGGGTTGAGCGTTTCCAAGAATTGCATGACGGAACTGGGGGCTTGGGGCTGGCGGCTCGGAGCAGGACTGATGTCCCGGCGCCCGATGCCAAACCGATCGTAGCATCGTCGCCGCGCAACCCCTAGCGCCGCGAGCCGTCGGACACCGAGCCGCTATTCGACGGTGACGCTCTTGGCGAGATTTCTCGGCTGGTCGACGTCGCAGCCGCGACGCACGGCAATGTCGTAGGCCAGTAGCTGCAGCGGCACCGCCATGACAATCGGCGTCAACAATTCCGGTGCGCGCGGCAGTTCGAGGACGAAATCGCGCTCCGGATCGAGAATCGATCGCAGCTTGTCATCGCCTCGCGTCGTGATCGCGATGACCGATCCGCCGCGCGCCTTGGCCTCCTGAATGTTGCCGATCATCTTCTCGAACACCGCATCCGCCGGCGCGAGCGTCACGACGGGCATGAGCTCGTCGATCAGCGCGATCGGGCCGTGCTTCATCTCGCCGGCCGGGTAGCCCTCGGCGTGGATGTAGGAGATTTCCTTCAGCTTCAGGGCGCCTTCGAGGGCAATCGGATAGTTGATGCCCCGTCCCAGGTAGAGAAAGTCGGTTCTGGTGTGAAACCGCGCGGCCGCCTCCTCCACTTCGGGCGCCATCTTCAGCGTCTGTTCGAGCAATAGCGGCAGCTGCAGCAGCGCGTCGATGTGCGGTTTGGACGCCTCGGCCGACAACGCCCCCCGCGCCTGCGCAAGGCGCAGTCCCAGCAGATAGAGTGCCACCAGCTGCGACGTGAACGCCTTGGTCGAAGCGACACCGATTTCCGGGCCGGCGTGCGTGTAGATGGTCCCGTCGGTCTCGCGCGTGGCCATGCTGCCGACGACGTTGCAGATCGCCAGGCTTTGCGCACCACCGTGTTTCGCTTCGCGCAGCGCCGCGAGCGTATCGGCGGTCTCGCCGGACTGCGTGATCACCACCGCCAGCGTCTGCGGCGGAACGATCGGGCTCCGATAGCGATACTCCGATCCGTAATCGACCTCGACCGGCACACGCGCCAGCCGCTCGATCATGTACTTGCCGACCAGTCCAGCGTGCCAGGAGGTGCCGCACGCCAGAATCGTCACCTTCTCCACCGCCGCGAACTGGGCGTCGGTGATCTTCATTTCGTCGAGGAACACCTTGCCGGTGTCCTGCGAGAGACGGCCGAGAATGGTTTCGCGCGCGGCGGTCGGCTGCTCGAAGATTTCCTTGAGCATGAAGTGCTTGTAGCCCGCCTTCTCCGCCATGATCGGATCCCACAGCACGCGCTGCGTCGCTTTGGAAACCGGCCGGCCGAAGAAATCCGTGAACTCGACACCGGTGCGCGTGATGACCGCCATTTCCTCGTCGCCGAGGAACACCACGTCGCGGGTATGGCTCAGGATTGGCGGGATGTCGGACGCGACGAAAAACTCCCCGTCGCCGAGACCGACGACGATCGGCGGTCCGTTGCGCACGGTCACAATCTTTTCCGGGTCGTCGGCGGAGATCAGCACCAGCGCGAACAACCCACGCATCAGCGCCAGCGCCCGCCGCACCGCGTTTTCCAGGCCATCGTCTTTCATCTCGCGCTCGACGAGATGGGCGACGATTTCGGTGTCGGTCTCGGTAACGAAGGTGTGACCCTCGCGTTGAAGCTGCTGCTTGAGATCGAGGTAGTTCTCGATGATGCCGTTGTGCACCACCACAATCTTGCCGGTGCAGTCGCGATGCGGGTGGGCGTTCTCCTCGGTCGGTCGTCCGTGCGTCGCCCAACGGGTGTGGCCGACCCCATACCCGCCGGTAATCGGGTTGATGCGAATCACCTGCTCGAGGTTGGCCAGCTTCCCGGCACTGCGTCGCAGGTCCATCACTCCGTCGCGAACCACCGCGACGCCAGCGGAGTCATACCCCCGGTATTCGAGCTTTCGCAGTCCCTCGATGAGCACGGGGACGACTTCTTTCGGTCCGATGTAGCCGATGATTCCGCACATAGGTGATGTACCGAGGTTCTAAGTTCGTCGTTCTGCGTTCGTACGTTCTCACTTCGTACTTCAGACTTCTTACTTTTTTGCCCGCGCCTTCTTCTCGCTCACCCATCCCTCGATATTGCGCTGCTTCCCGGCGCTGACGGCCAGCGCTCCGGGCGGCACTGACGTCCGGACGGTCGTACCGGTTCCGACGTACGCGCCCGCACCGATGGTGACCGGCGCAATCAACTGCGAGTCGCTGCCGACGAACGCTTCGTCCTCGATGATGGTCTGGTGTTTCCTGACCCCGTCGTAGTTGCACGTGATCGTGCCGGCGCCGATGTTGACGCGTTCGCCAATCGTGGCGTCGCCGAGATACGCCAGATGCGCCGCTTTCGAACCGGCACCGAGCACGGTGTGTTTGAGCTCGACGAAGTTTCCGACCTTTGAACCATCGCGAACATCGGCTTCGTTGCGCAGATGCGCAAACGGCCCGACCGTTGCGCGATCGCCGATGCGTGAGTTGCTGATCAGGCAGTGGTCCAGAATCGTGACGCGGTCCCCGATCTGGGAATCCACGATGCGCGCGCCACTGTGAATTTCACACCCGCCGCCGACCGTGGTTCGCCCTTCGAGCGACACACCGGGGTGAACAATCGTGTCCATGCCGACGGTCACCCCGAGATCGACGTAGGTGGTTGCCGGATCCTCGATCGTCACGCCGGCCGCCATCAGTTCCGCAACTGTGTCGTCGCGCACAATTCGACTCACGGCCGCGAGCTCGGCGCGGCTGTTGATGCCTCGAATCTCGTCCGGGTTCGAGACGGTGACGGTTTCGACGACCCGGCCCTGCCGCCTGAAGATGGCCACGAGGTCGGGCAGGTAATACTCGTGCTGGGCATTCTCGGCGGCGATGCCGCGCACCGCGTCGAACAAACCAGCCAGCGCGAAGGCATAAATACCCGAGTTGATTTCACGGATTTCCTTCTCGGCCGGCGTCGCGTCCTTGTCCTCAACGATCCGTGCAATCTGCTCGCCGTCGCGGACGATCCGGCCGTAGCCGCGAGGTTGGTCAAGCAGGGCAGTCACGACCGTTGCGGCGGCGCCGGATTCGACGTGACGATCGACCAGCGTGGCGAGCGTTTCCCGCTTCAGGAGTGGCACGTCGCCTGACAACAGCACCAGGGTGCCAGTCGCGCCCGTCAGTGCGCCCTCGGTCATTGACAAGGCGTGCGCGGTCCCGAGCTGCGGCTCCTGGATGACGAAGCCGACGCCCGTCCGTGCGGCCAGCGCCCGCTCGAGGGTTTCCGCCTGGTGACCGATGACGACAGTGGTCGAGCGCGGCGAGAGCGCCGCCGACGAGGCAAGCACGTGTTCGATCATCGGCCGTCCGGCCACCCGATGGAGCACTTTGGGCAGGGCGGATTTCATGCGCGTGCCCTTGCCGGCGGCGAGGATGACGACGTGAACGTCCACGTCTGATTATCGCGCCGAACGGGTCTTCAGAGTTCGGCGGGGGTCGATAGGGGCGGACGGCGCATCCATGGCGGCGCGAAGGGCCGCGTCGGCCCGCAACGGCTCGAGGTCCGGATCGTGACGGGCGAGCGCCCGGTTCTCCGGATTGAGCGCGATGGCGCGCTCGAGGTGCGCCACCGCCTCGGCGTGCTCGCCGCGCTGCGCGTGCGCCACCGCGAGCATGTAGATCGCGTGGTCGTTGTCGGGATCCTCGTCCCGGACCAGGCGCAGGTGGGCAATCGCCTGATCGTAGGAGCCGCCGTTGATGGCCAGCGTCGCCGCGTAGAGGCGCTCGTCGATCGTCTGTGGCGCCGCTTCGCGCTGCGCGGCCTGACGCCTGCAGATATTCAGGTAGAGCCGCACGCGCTCGTGCAGTTCCTTCTCTTCCGGATATTGCTGGAGGACCGACTCGAACAGATTGGTGGCCTGTTCGTACGCATGATTCTGGAGCGATTCGACCCCGCGCTCGTAGAGCGCGACCGCCTGGACATAGGTGGCACGCTGGCGCGGCTGGTGGGTCATTGGGGTCTGGGTTTCCTCAGGCTCGTCGCCGACGCGAGGCGAACGGGCAGAGGAATCCTGAAGTTGAGCCTTCGTCGATTGGGAAGACGGCCGCCGCTGCTTGGCCATAAGCGCCGCGCGGAGTGAAAGAACGCCGCGTGTGAAGCGGCGGGTAAAGTAACAGAACGTCTCGGACCGGTCAAGCTGCGGAGCTTGCAGACGGTCGTCGAATCACGACAATTATGTCATTCAACAGATTTCTTGGCACGCTCCAAAGCCTCATAGACTTTGTTGGGAGAAAGCCCATGTTTTCTGCCAACGGCGGTTAGCGCCTGCCTTCTTGTGAAGGTTCTTGATTCTGTCATTTCACCGAAATCTGCCAACAATAGTGAGTCGGCAGGCGGCTCCGCTGGCATATAATTGGTCGAATGGCCAACATCCACAACAACCGTGAACTCGCCGCGGGGCTCTGATAAAGCTTCAAGTACAAGCGATATAGGTCCTCTGACCAATTCCTCGTGAGTCTTTGTCAGCTCCCGGCCCAGGAGGATCGGCCGGTCGCCAACGGTTCGTCGCAGCTCTTCGAGCGTCATGCGGATGCGATGGGGAGCCTCAAAGAACACGATTGTTCCAGCAACCGCCCTAACCCTCTCAAACCAATCGTTTCTGGTTTTTGACCTAGTTGGCGGAAACCCCATGAATAGAAACGAATCGGTTGGCAGTCCCGATGCGGCCAATGCCGCCAGAACGGCGCTCGGACCCGGAATCGGCTCGACCCGGACGCCAGCGTCGATCGCCGCTCGAATCAACTGCCCGCCGGGATCCGACACGGTGGGAGTCCCCGCATCCGAAACCAGGGCGATATCGTCCCCGCGCAGCAGCCGCGCAATCATGGCGGCGGATTTAGTCCCCTCGTTGTGCTCGTGCAGGCTGGTGGTCGGCGTGGCGATGGCGTGGCGTGCCAGGAGATTGGCCGTCCGTCGAGTGTCCTCGGCGGCAATCAGGGCGACCTCGCGCAGCACCCGAAGTGCGCGCACCGTGATGTCCTCGAGGTTGCCGATCGGCGTGGCGACCACGAACAGCGTGCCGGGCATGTAACGCGCACATTTATTGTACCATTGGCGGATCGATATTGACCGACCCAACTCGTCCGGAGGTACCGGACCTTCGTTAGAAACGATGATTGCTTCCGAGCCCTTTCCCCACTTCGTCGACGATCTCCTCGGCTACCTGCACGAGACGCATCCGACACACGCGACCCTGGACGGCGTGCACACGCATGACGATCTGCTGGAGGACGTGAGCCGCGACGCCGTCGACAACGAGACGCACGCGCTCGCGGGCTACCTGCCGCCGCCTCGCCGAGATCCATCAGGACGCGTTGACGCCAGTCGAACGGCTCGAGCACCGGATGCTCTCCGCCAATCTCGAAGGGCGCATGTTCGAGCTCGAGGAAGTGCGCACCTGGGAGCGCAATCCGCAGCACTACTCCGAATCTGATCGCGTCCAGCCTCGCCGGCCAGACGCTGTTCTCCCACGCCTCGCCGGCCGAACGCGCCCGCCGCGTGCTGTCGAAGCTGCGCCAGACGCCGCGGCTGGTCCAGGCCGCGCGCGACAACGTCAAGGAGCCGCCCGGCATCTTCGTGAAGGTCGGCATCGAAACGATGCGCGGCGCACTCAAGTTCATCGACGATGAGCTGCCGCGGGCGTTCGCCAATCTCGACGACATGCACCTGCTCGGCGACCTCGCCGATGCGCAGACCGAGGCGTCGCAGGCGGTCGGCGTCCTACGTGCAGTATCTCGAGGTCGAAGCCTCGCCGAAAGCGCGCGGTTCGTTCCGTCTCGGGCGCGAGAAGTTCGAACGAAGCTTCGACTCGACGAGGGCATCACGGTGCCGCTCGATCGCCTGCTCGCGATCGCCGAGCGCGAGCTGGCCGAGACGCAGGAGAAGTTCCGCTCGCTGGCCGGCCGAATCAACGGCGGCGATCCGATGGCGACGTGGGTCCGCACCAAGGGCGAACATCCAGGGCCCGGCGAGCTGGTGAACGTCGGCCGTCAGCAGGTCGAAGAGCTCGCGACGTTCCTGCAGCGTCACCAGCTGATCACCTTGCCGCCCGGCGAATCGATCACGGTCGCGCCAACGCCGGACTTTTACCGGTGGTCGTTCGCGAGCATGTGGACGCCCGGTCCGTTCGAAACCAAAGCCGACCCGCGCCTACTACTACCTTACCGACGCCGACGCGTCGTGGCCGGCCGAGCGCAAGGACGAACACCTGCGCGACTACAACTTCCCGACGCTCTGGTCGATCTCGATCCACGAGGTCTACCCGGGACACTTCCTGCATTATCAGCACCTGCGCCGGGTCGTCTCGAAAGCGCGCAAGTCGATCATGTTTTCGCCCGCGTCATTCGTCGAAGGCTGGGCGCATTACTGCGAGCAGATGATGATCGAGGCTGGATTCGGCCGCCAGGACTACGGCATCCAGCTCGGACAGCTCGCCGAGTCGTTGATTCGCCTCGCGCGATTCATCGTCTGCATCAAGCTGCACGCCGAAGACATGTCGGTCGAGCAGGGCGTCCGCTTTTTCCGCGAGGAAGCGTATCTCGAGGAGAGCGGCGCCCGGCGCGAGGCCGAGCGGGGCGCGTTCGACCCGACCTATCTGGTCTACTCGGTAGGTAAACTGATGCTGCTCAAGCTGCGGCAGGACTGCAGGCAGCAGCAGGGCAAGGCATTTTCGCTCAAGTCGTTTCACGACGCGTTGCTCGGCCAGGGCACCGCGCCGTTCTGGCTCCATCGTCAACTGATGCTCGGAAGCGACGACAGCGGCGATTTGCTGGACTGAGGACGAGAAATGCCCCTCTACGAATACGAATGTGACGCCTGCGGTCACCGCTTCGAGAAGATACAGAAGTTTTCCGATCCGCTGGTCGACACCTGCCCGGTCTGCGGCAGCCACGTGCACAAGCTGTTCTCGTCGCCGGCGATTCAGTTCAAGGGATCGGGTTTCTACATCACCGACTACCCGAAGGGCGACAGCGGAACCGCTCCGAAATCTGACGGGGGAAAAGCTGATCGGGCGGCGAAAGCGGAGAAGCCGGACGCCGCGAAGTCGGAGAAATCCGACAAGGCCGACAGTCCGGCGAAGAGCGAGAAGAGCACCTCGTCGAGCGAGTCCTCGCCAACCGCGGCGTCAACGCCCGCGGCCAGCGCCCCGAGCGCGCCGGCCGCGTCGCCGGCCGGCAGCTCGTCGAGCAAGGAATAGGCGGACGCGCGTCAGCGCTTGGTGAGCGGCGCCTGGATTTCGGGCGAGGCGAGGTAAGCCGCAAATTTGTCCGCGAGGTCGGGCCGCCGCAGCGCGAAATAGACCACCGCCTTCAGGAATCCCAGCTTGTGGCCGGTGTCGTGACGGACGCCCTTCACCTCGCATGCGTAAATCGGCCGTGTCTTGAGCAACTCGCGCAATCCGTTCGTCAGCTGAATCTCTCCGGTGCGGTCGCTCTTGGTGGCGGCCAGCGCGGGAAAGATGTCCGGCGTCAGGATGTAGCGTCCGATGATGGCCAGGTCGGACGGCGCTTCTTCCTTCGGCGGTTTCTCGACCAGATCGCGGACCTGATAGATACCCTCGCCGAGGTTGGCGTTGGGCTCGATCGCGATGACCCCGTAGCTCGAGATGTCCTCGCGCGGTACGCGTTCGACCGCCAGGACCGGACCGTCCAGCTTTTCGAAGACGTCGACCAGCTGACGGATCGCCGGCGGGTCCGCGTCGATCACGTCGTCGGCAAGAATGACGGCGAACGGCTCGTTGCCGACCAGTTCGCGCGTGACCAGTACGGCATGTCCGAGCCCCAGCGGCTCGCCCTGACGGACGTACGCGAAGTTGATCAGGTTTGAAATCTTGCGGATCTCGGCCAGCTGATCGCGCTTGCCGCGCGCCTCGAGAAACGTCTCGAGTTCGACGGACACATCGAAGTGATCTTCGATCGCGTTCTTGCCGCGACCGGTGACCAGCAGGATGTTGTCGATGCCGGAGGCCACAGCCTCCTCGACGCCGTACTGGATGATCGGTTTGTCGACCAGCGGCAGCATTTCCTTGGGCTGCGCTTTGGTCGCGGGGAGGAAGCGAGTGCCCAGACCCGCTGCGGGGAAGACGGCCTTTCGCACGGAAGCCATGGTGCCCGAATCGTAACGTACAATACCGGTCCGAGGTAGCATGCTCGACCCCGCATACATTCGCGATCACATCGAGGAAGTTCGCGCCGGACTGCGCAACCGCGGCCTCGATCCCGACAAGGCGCTCGAAGAGATTGCCATGCTCGAGACCGCGCGCCGCCGGTTGATCCCGGAAGTCGAGGGCCTCAAGCGCCAGCAGAACACCTCGGGCGACGAGATCGCGCGCGCGAAACGTCACGGCCAGGACACCGCGCCGATTCAGGAAGCCAGCCGCCTGCGGGCGCAGCAGATCAAGCAGCTCGGATTCCAGCTCGACTCAGTCGATCATCAGCGCTCGGTCGCGGTCCTCAACCTGCCGAATCTGCCGCACTCGACCGTCCCGGTCGGGAAGAGCGCCGAGCACAACGTCGAGGTGCGCCGCTCTGGCGAGCCGGCGACGTTCGATTTCAATCCGGTGCCGCACTGGGATCTCGGGCCGGCGCTGGGCATCATCGATTTCGAGCGCGGCACCAAGATCGCAGGCGCGCGTTTCACCGTGTTGAGCGGTGCCGGCGCGCGATTGTCGCGCGCGCTCATCAATTTCATGCTCGACGTGCACACGCGCGAGCACGGCTATCGCGAAGTCGAGCCGCCGTTCCTCGCCAACAGCGCGACGCTGCAGGGCACCGGGCAACTGCCGAAGTTCGAGCAGGATCTGTTCAAGATCGCCGGCGACTGGGATCTGTACCTGGTGCCGACCGCGGAAGTGCCGCTCACGAACCTGCACCGCGCCGAGATTCTCGACGGACGCGAGCTGCCGATCCGCTATACCGCGTACACGCCGTGCTTCCGCAGCGAGGCCGGATCGTACGGGCAGGACGTGCGCGGGCTGATCCGGCAGCATCAGTTCGACAAGGTCGAGCTCGTGCAGTTCACGACGCCCGAGCAGTCCTACGAGGCGCTCGAAGCGCTCACGTTGAACGCCGAGGAAATCCTCAAGCGCCTCGAACTGCCGTACCGGACAATGCTGCTGTGCACGGGCGACATGGGATTCGCGGCAGCGAAGACCTACGATATCGAGGTCTGGCTGCCGAGCCAGAAGGCCTACCGCGAGATTTCATCCTGCAGCAACTGCGAAGCGTTCCAGGCGCGACGCGCGAACATCAAATTCCGCACCGCCGGAACCGGCAAGGCTGATTTCGTGCACACCCTCAACGGATCCGGGCTCGCCGTCGGCCGAACGTTGATCGCGATTCTCGAGAACTGCCAGCAGAAGGACGGATCGGTCGTCGTTCCCACCGCATTGCGGCCGTACATGGACGGACGGGAAGTCATTACCAAGTAGTCTTCAGTCGCCAGTCTTCAGTCGTGAGTCTTCAGTCGTCAGTCACGACTGACCGGACTGGTGACTGCCGACTGATGACTGCCGACTGACTGACGACTGACGACTGAGCTATTTCGCCCCTCTGACGAGAAATAGCGTGTCCTGCCGCTTGAGCGCCCAGCGCGGCTTGCCGTCGGCGCCCACCATCATGTCCTCTTCCTGCGCGATGCGTACCGGCTGACCATCCCACTCCGGGACTGGCGTCGTCGCCTGCAGCTCGACCGAAAACCACATCGACGGAACCACCTTCGCATCGCCGCGGCCGGGCACGCCGTCCTGGTAGTCCCACAGGCCGATGAGCGGTCCGGCGCCGTGACCGTTCATCCCGATCGGGTGCGAGTACATCGTGCCACTGATGCCCTTGGCTTTCATCCGCGCGAGCACGGCGCCGAGGATCTCGTTGCCCGTGCGACCAGGCCGCGTCTCTTCCATCGCGATGTCCTGCATCGCGTTGCCGTTTGCCAGCGCCATCTTCAGTCCCGCGGGTGCATCGGTCTCACCCGGCCGCAGCACATACGCGTTGTGCTGGGTGTCGGTGTTGAGTCGCGCCACGGTGATTCCGACGTCGCAGTGCAGGACATCGCCCGGCAGGATGATTGGATCCTCGCCCAGTTGCTCGCCCTTCACGCCTTTGCGCTGGACCTCGATGCTTGGTTGAAACCACGTGCCGAGACCCTGATCGTTGGTCCGCTGGCGCCACCACCAGACCAGCTCGCTGGTGTGCGTCTTGCCCGGCGTAATCACCTTGTCCGAGAACATCGTCTGCGTCATCTGCCAGACGAGCGCCGTCATCTTCTCGAAGAACGCTTCTTCCTCAGGCAGACGCGACGCGATCAGTTCGAGCGGCAGGCGCTCGGCGTCGCGAAAACGGCTCGTCCACGTCTTGCCGAGCGCTTCGCTCATGCCCTGCAGTTCGCCGCTCGAGAGGCCGTCGCTGAACGCAAAGGTGGTCGAGCGGTCGATGCCGATCACTTTCGGCTTGCGCTCTTCGATCACCTGTTTCAGCAGCATCCATTGCTCGTCGCCCCAGAGCTCGGCCTGGCGGCCACCGACTGCGGACGGGATCGCTTTCATCGAACTGCGCGCCTCGTAGACACCGCCCTGGCTGGTTCCACCGAGCGCGATTCGCTCGACGCACGCCGAGCCGATCGCCGCACCGCTGGCCGCGCACTTGTCGAAGAAGACGTAAATCGTTCGACGCCGGGCAAAGAACGTTTCGGGCGCGGTGATCGACAGGAACACCGGGTCTTCGTTGTATTCGCGCATCGGCACGACCCACATGTCGATGCCGTGCTTCCGCATCAGCGCGGGCAGAAACGTGTCGAGGCGCTTTTTGAGCCACGCCTGCTGCATGACCGCCTGCTCTTGCAGCGTGCCGAAGGGACGTTCCGGCGCCTGCGCGGCCGCGAGACCAGGAAGCGAACCACAGATGACCGCGATGAGCACGACTCGGCGATAGAAGGACGAAGGCATGGCTGAACTTTAGACCGGTGGAGACGTTTCACCAAGCCAGGTCCTGACCCTCGGCAGAGTGGGTGCAGCGCTCAACGACGGGTCCAGATACGGTTGGGCTCGCCGCATCTGAATGGCAATAATGTAATTTCCAGACGCCTTTGTGCGCCTCCTCATGCATTCATGCCCCACAAGACGACACAGACGCGGTACACTGTCTGCTGAGTTTTTGCGCGCACTGACGAGGTTATTTACTCTTCAGCTCGCGGAAAACCCTATCATCGGAACTCCAAAAATCAACGTCGGGGAAAGTTCAAATCGTCATGGGTGTGTCAAATCAATCTCGCGCCGTCATTGCGTTTCCGCGGTCCCTGCGGCTCAGCCTGGCCTGCGCATTGTTCGCGCTTGCCATGCCCGCGGTCGCCGCAGCGCAGACGGTGACCGTCAGTGACGAAGCCGCGTTGCGCGCCGCGTTATCCACGGCTGCGTCCGGCACGACGATTCTCTTCACCGGCAACATCACGCTCACCGCCGATCTCCCGAGCGTCTCGACCGGGCTCACGATTGACGGCGGCGGATTCGCGCTGTCCGGCAACAACCAGTTCCGCGGATTCGTCGTCGCCGGTTACGACGCGACGCAGACGCCGACCGCGATCAACGTCAACATCCAGAACATCACCATTCAGAACACCGTGGCGACCGGCGGTGTCGGCGGCAGCGGTGTCGCCGGCGGCGGTGGCGGTGCAGGACTCGGCGGCGCGCTGTTCATCGGACAGCAGGCGACCGTCAACGTCAGCAACGTCAACCTGCTGTCGAATACGGCGACGGGCGGTGCGGGTGGCGCTGGTGGCGGTGCTTCGACATTCGGTGGTGGCGGTGGTGGCGTCGGTGGCGCGGGCGGCGCCGGCACGGTGAATGGTCCGGGAGGCGGCGGTGGATTCGGCAACGGCGCGACGGGTGCCAGCGGCGGCGTGCCCGGGAACGGGGGTGCCGGCATTCTGCTTGGTGCGCCTGCTGGTGGTGATTTCGGAAGCCCACCGCCGAACGGCGGCGCGAACGCCGGCGGCGGAGCCGCGCTGAGCACGCAGGCAGCCGGCGGCGGCGCGGCGTCCGCGGCAAATTACGGCGGCGGTGGTGGCGGCATCCAAACGGGTGCCGGTGGTACCGGTCGTGCCGGTGGGTTTGGCGGCGGCGGCGGTGGTGGCGACGCGACCGGCGGTGCTGGCGGCTACGCCGGTGGCGGCGGTGGCGCGGTTGGCGGTACCGGTGGCGCCGCTGGATTGTTCGGCGGCAGCGGCTCGACGGCTGCCAACGGCGGCGGTGGCGGTGGCGGCGCGCTCGGCGGCGCCATTTTCAATTCCGGCAACCTGACGGTCACCGGCGCCTTCACCATCAACGGTGCCAGCGTGCTCGGTGGCGCCGGCACGGCCGGCGCGGTCAACGGATCGGCATTTGGCGGCGCGATTTTCAGCACCGGCTTCGGCTTCGTCACATTCCAGCCAGGCGCCGGGCAGACGATGACGGTCAACGGATCGATTTCCGACGAGTTCGGCAGTTCCGGGACGGGCGGCGAGAGCGAGGTAGTCGTCAACGGCGCCGGCACTGTTGTGTTGACGGGCATCAACAACTATTCCTTCGGCACCAGCATCCAGTCGGGCACGCTGAGCGTGTCGGCGGATCAGAATCTCGGCGCGCTGAATTCCACGGTGAGTATCAGCGACGGCACACTCCAGATCACGGGTACCGGAACATTTGCCCACTCGATCGATACCACAGCCGTGATCGCGCGCATCGCGGTGACGCCCGGTAATGTCGCCACATGGACAGGGACCATCGGCGACCCCGAAGGCCCGAACGCGCTCGCTGTCAGCGGTGGCGGCACTCTCGTGCTCACGAACACCAACAACAACTACGTCCTCGGCACGTTCGTCAGCGGCAACAGCGAGGTCATCGCCACCAACGACGGCGCCCTCGGCCATCCCTATTTCGGCACCGGCGGGCCGGTATTTCTCGGAGACACCACAAGCAGCGGCACGCTCGGCTTCGGCTCGAGCTTCATCACGCCGAGAGGGGTCACGCTCGGCGCGGCTGGCGGCACGCTCGACGTGCTCGGCTCATTCGTGTCCGGTGTCAGCGGTCAGGTTTCGGGCGCCGGCAATCTGACCAAGGTGGGCACCGGGACACTGTTGCTGTCCGGCGACAACACCTACAGCGGGGCGACCATCGTCAACGGCGGCACGCTGGTCGGATCGAGCCCGACAGCGTTCGGGTCCAGCACGTCGTTGGTCGTGAATACCGGCGGGACCGCGGATCTCGGCGGGTACGATCGCGCGTTCAATTCCTTGTCAGGTGGCGGAGGCGTGGTTATCGGCGGCGCCAACCTGATCATAGGCAGCGATGGATCGAGTAGTACGTTTGCCGGATCGATCAGCGGATCGGGCGGACTCACCAAAGCGGGAGGAGGCACGCTCGCACTCACCGGGGCGAACACGTTCTCCGGTGGCCTGGCGTTGACCAGCGGAACCGTACTTGTGAGCGCGGACGCGGCGCTCGGCTCGCTTGGCGCCGGCCTCACCGCCGGCACCGCCACGACCAGCGGCACGCTCGCGATCGACGCCGCCTCATTCTCGTCAGCTCGGCCAATCGTGATCAATGGCGGCGGACTCATTGTCGACACCTCCGGTGGCACCAACGCGACGTTGAGCGGCGGCATCAGCGGCGCCGGCGGCCTGACGAAAGCCGGTGTCGGTGTGCTGACGCTGACCGGATCCAATTCCTTTGCGGGCATCACACAGATTCAGGCCGGCCGCCTGATTGCCGGCGGCAACAACTCGCTCGGCGCGAGCGGACTGGTATCGGTTTCGCCCGGCGCGGAGCTCGACGTCGTCGGCGGCAACCAGACGATCAATCAGTTGGCTGGCGCCGGCGGACTCGCGCTGTCCGGCGGTGCGACCGTCGTCGTCGGCGGCGATGGTTCGAGCTCGGCCTTCGCCGGGACCATCACTGGAGCGGGCAGTGTTACGAAAAATGGCGGCGGGACGCTGAACCTCAGTGGCGCGAACACATACTCCGGCGGCACCACGGTATTGGGTGGCACGCTCGCGGGGGACGCGACCAGCCTGACTGGGACGATCGTCAACAACGCCTCAGTGCTCTTCACGCAGTCGGCGGACGGCACCTACGCCGGAACGATGACCGGCTCCGGTGCGCTGCTCAAGAACGGCAACGGCATCCTGACGTTGTCCGGCAACAACTCGTACTCGGGCGGCACGCTGATCGCGGCCGGCTCGCTCTCCGGCACAACCGCCAGCCTGCAGGGCGGCATCGTCAACAACTCAGCGATGGCGTTCAGGCAGGACAACAACGGCACGTTCAACGGCGTCATCACGGGATCCGGCACACTCGACAAGTTCGGCGCCGGCACGGTCACCATCAACGGCAACACGCCGATGACCGGCTTGACCACGGTAGACGAGGGCGGGTTGACGGTGAACGGCAACATGGCCGGCAGTGTAGCCGTCGGGTCGGGCGCCAACTTCATCCTCAACGGTATCGTCGGCGGCGGCATTTCGGTTGGCTCAAAAGGTCTGTTCGCAATGAACGGCGCGGTGCTCGGCGACATGACGCTCGGAGCAAACGGCACCTACAACTTGTCCGGCACCATCACGGGGAACCTGAACCTGGCCGGCACCGTGAACGTGTCCGCCCCCGGCAGTTCGACGAGCGGATTCAACGCGGTGCGTTTCGCGGCCGGCGCGGGCGGCATCGTGACCGCCGCCACAGCCAAAACAGTTCCGACGTTGTTCATCAACGGCAACCTGACGACCGTTCCCGGATCGACGCTCGCGGTTACCGTAGCGCAAGGCGCCGCTGCGCCGGTACAGGTTGCCGGAACCGCGACGCTGACCGGCACCCACCTTCTGGTATCGATTGACGACCCGAACCCGTCGCGCGCCGCGACCTATCTGGCGCTGACCGCGCAGAAAGGTGTCACTGCGACGCAGAACGACGTCAGCACCCCCTCGACTTCGCTGCTGCCCATATTGAGGACCGACGGCAACGACCTGATGGTCACGATCCTCAACATCGCGACGCCTTTGTCTACATCGGTGACCGGTCGAAACCCTGGCGCGGTGGGCAAGGCGGTCGACCGCACGAAGTTCGGCGTTACCGGAGACTACGCCGCCGTAGTGCGAGAGCTGACCGCGTTGAGCGGACCGCAGCTCGAGAACGCGCTGGAACAGCTGTCGGGAGAAATTCACTCGAGCGTGCTGCGCATGACGCAGATCGACTCGCAGGGCACCGTCGAACTGGTCAAGGATTCACTGTCCGACTTCGAACATGGGATGGACGACAAAGCCGAGGCCGACAAAGCCGCCGGCAAGCCGTTCAGCCGCGCCGGACAACCGTGGCTGCAGTTGGCGGCGTCGCATACCAGCTTCAAAGGTGACGGCGCCAGCGCCGGCGGCGCCAACGTCGGCGGCAGCGGCGCCGGCTACGACTTCAAGATGTCGCCGGCGTTGACCCTGGGCGGCGGCGGATCGCTGAGCCTGGGTGGCCTGTCGCTCACCGAGATCAGCGGATCGAGCACGATGACGTCGCCGCATGTCTTTGGCTATTCGGGATACGGCCTCGGTTTCATCAAGATTCACGGCGGCGGCAGCCTCGCGCACATCAAGATGTCGACCACTCGCAACATCAACTTCGCGGCGACGGTTCCCGACGTCAACGGCAATCCAACGCCGCTGTCGAACGGTATCGATCGCGACGCGACCAGCGAGCAGGTTGCCGACGTGCGCGAAGCCTGGACCGAAGTGCAGAGCACCCAGAAATCGGACACCTGGACCTTCGACTCGAAGGTCGGCTACCGTGCCACGCACCTCGATCGTCAGCCGTATTCTGAAACCGGTGCCGATTCGATTTCGCTCGATGCTCTCGCGACGATCTTCCAGACCCGTGACGCCAACGTCGATTTTCACGCCTTCCGCCGCAGCGGCAACTGGCGCCCGAACATCCTCGTCAGCTATCACCACACCTACGGCGACATCACCAACGTCGCCGACGTGAAGTTCCAGGGCGTGCCCAACAGCCAGTTCGACGTCGTGGGCGCGCAGGTGCCGATCGACACCTACAACGGTTTGTTCGGCCTGACCGTTCGCACCGGCTCAGGCCTCGAGTACACCGTGGAGTACGAGACCAGACAGAGCAAGGACGAAGCGACCAACGCCTTCCATTTCCGCGTGCGTTTCAGGTAAAAGCAACAACGTCTCCAAGGACGTGATGACATGAGGCGGTACACGGCGACGATCGGCGTCCTGATTGCCAGTTTGGCCGCCGCTGCCGGCTATCACCACATTTCACGCGACATCTCGGCGCAGCCGATTGTGCAGCCCGCCCCTGCGATTCCTCCGCCGTCGACCGGCGACAGACTGCAGGTGACCGACGTTTATCATCTCCGCTCCATAGGCGACGTGCAGCTGTCTCCCAACGGTTCGAGTGTCGCCTATGCAGTGGTGAACAGCGACAAGCCTGGCCGGCCGTACTCGCAGGTCTGGGTGATGAATCTGTCAACCCGCGCATCGAACCGTCTGGGCGGTTCCGGCGGCTCGGCGTCCACGCCGCGCTACTCGCCGGATGGCCGGTCGATCGCCTACGTCGGAGGCGATGGCCAGCGCTTCGGGCTGTTCGTCGCCGGCGCCGATGGATCACAACCGCGGTTCGTCGCGCCGATCCAGAGCACAAACCACCCACTGCCATCGTCTGGCGACCAGCTCGCCTGGTCGCCGGATGCCAGGAGCATCGCGTTCGTGTCCGCCACCGCCGGACCCGAGCAGGACGCCAACGGCGATCCGATGGTGATCACCCGCTACTTGTACAAGCCGACGGCTTCGGAAGGGCTGACCCGTTTCAACGACAACCGGCGGCTGCATATTTTCGTCGCCGATCTGGCGTCGGGTTCAGTCAAGCAGCTCACCACCGGCGACTACTACGAGCATTCACTGGACTGGTCTCCTGCGGGCGATCGGATCCTGTTCGTGTCCAATCACGAACCCGATCCGGATCGTTTTTTCAATTACGACATCTTCACGGTCCGCGTCGCCGACGGCGCGATCGCGCAGCTGACGCAGACGAAGAACGCTGAATACCATCCAAGCTGGTCGCCCGACGGCAAGCGGATCGCGTATTCGGGCACGACCCGGTCGTTAACCTCCTCGGAAACCACGATGGAGGACACGCATGTCTGGGTGGCGAACGCCGACGGCAGCGATCGTCACTCGCTCGGCGACTCGCTCGACAATCGTCAGGGCACGCCCCGCTGGTCCGGCGACAGCCGCACGATCTATTTCAGTCTGCAGGAGAAGGGCCAGACCCATCTCTACAAAGTGCCCGCCGGCGGCGGCAGGGCCGAACTCGCGCTGGGAGACAACGGATCGATCGGAGCCTGGTCGCGCGCCGATCAGGGTGGTTCCTGGACGATGGCCTACGCGCTGGCCACGCCGGAGGGTCCGTCGGAACTCCACATCGCGAGAAGTGTGAGTGCCCCTGTCGCGGTCACCACATTGAATCAGCAGCTCCTGAAGGGCAAGAAAATCGGCGGCGTCGAGGCGTTTACATTTGCCAGCTTCGACGGCACACCGATCGAGGCATTCCTGACCAAGCCGGTCGAGATCGCCACCGGATCGAAGCATCCGCTGATCGTCATGATGCACGGCGGTCCGCACGGCCAGCAGGGCCCCGAATTCAACGCCAAGGCGCAGCTGTACGCCGCTCGCGGCTGGGCCTCGCTCATGGTGAACTACCGCGGTTCAACCGGTTACGGTCAGAAGCTGACGGACGCGATTTTTGCCGACCAGGACGGCGGCGAAGCCAAGGACGTCGTGGCCGGCGTCGATGCCGCGCTCAAGCGCTACCCGTGGCTCGACGGCCAGAAAATGGGCCTCGAAGGCGGTAGTTACGGCGGTCAGCTCGCGAACTGGATCATCACCCAGACCGACCGGTTCAGCGCCGCGATTCCCACTGCCGGTATCTCCAATCTCGTGACCCAGAACTATCTCTCGTACTACCACGACTACCTGGCGGTGGAGTACGGCGGGTTTCCGCACCAGAACGGGATCATCGACAAGTTGTGGGAGCGCTCGGCCATTCGCTACGCCAACCGCGTCAAGACGCCGACGATGTTCGTGCACGGCGAGAACGATAACGATGTCCCAATCGCCGAGGCGGAGCAGTTCTACATCGCCTTACGTGATGTCGGCGTCGAAACGATCATGGTCCGTTATCCGCGCGAGGGCCACGGCATCCGCGAGACCGGTCACACCATCGACATGATCGAACGAAGCATCGCCTGGTACGAACGGCACTTTCAGCACCCGGCGCCCGGCCACGCACTGATTCGCCAGCCCTGAGCCGGTCGCCTTCCCGGCTCATCCGGCTCCGATTTGAGCATCCCACCGAGAAGCGGTACGCATGATGGAACCCATTCCCCAAAGGCATGGGTTCAATCGGATGATTGTATTTTACTTCTAGCTCAAGCCCTGTAATAACTGGCGTTCCATGTCTCTGCCTGGTCCGGCCGGCCTCTACGATCCGCGCGACGAACACGACGCGTGCGGCGTCGGCTTCGTGGTCGACATCCAGGGCCGGCGTTCGCACGGCGTCATCGAGCAGGGCCTGCAGATCCTGCTCAACCTGCTGCACCGCGGTGCTTGCGGCTGCGAGGCCAACACCGGTGACGGCGCCGGCATCCTGATCCAGATGCCGGATCGGTTTCTGCGCAAGGCGACCGGCTCGCTCGGATTTACGCTTCCTCCGGCGGGTCACTACGGCGCCGGCCTGGTGTTTCTGCCGACCAATCAGGTCGCTCGCGAGCGGCTGCGGCAGCTGATCGAAGAGACGGTTCGAGCTGAGGGTCACGCAGTACTCGGCTGGCGCGTGGTTCCAGGCGACGACTCGAGCCTTGGCGCATCGGCGCGCGCGACCAAGCCGGTCATCGAACAGCTGTTCGTCGAGGATCGCCGCCGTTCGGCATCCGAGAGCGAATCGGCCGCGCGGCAGCGCTTCGAGCGCGCCCTCTACGTCATTCGCAAGCAGGTCGAACACGCTGCCGATCGGCTGGGCCTTACCGACGCAGGCGCCTTCTATATCGTCAGCCTCTCCGCCAACACGCTGATCTACAAAGGCATGCTGACGGCGGATCAGATCGCGCCGACGTTTCCCGACTTGATCGACCCGGACATGGAGTCGGCGTTGGCGCTGGTGCACCAGCGCTTCAGCACCAACACGTTCCCGTCGTGGCCGCTGGCGCACCCATACCGCTACGTCGCGCACAACGGCGAAATCAATACCCTGCGCGGCAACGTCAACTGGATGCGCGCGCGCGAAGGTCTCCTGAAGTCGGCGGTGTTCGGCGACGACCTGAAGAAGATCCTGCCGGTCATCCGCGAAGGGGGCAGCGACACCGCCACGTTCGACAACGTGCTGGAGTTGCTGGTGATGTCGGGACGATCGCTGCCGCACGCCATCCTGATGATGATTCCCGAGCCGTGGTCGAACCACGAAACGATGACGCCTGAGGTGAAGGCGTTCTACGAGTTCCACTCGTCGCTGATGGAGCCGTGGGATGGCCCGGCGTCGATCGCGTTCACCGACGGTTCGGTGATCGGTGCGGTGCTCGACCGGAACGGCCTGCGACCGTCGCGCTACTACGTCACCAACGACGGCCTCGTCGTGATGGCGTCCGAGGTCGGCGTCCTCGACGTCCCGGCCGAAAACATCCTGATGAAAGGCCGGCTCCATCCCGGCCGGCTGTTCCTGGTCGATACGGTCCAGGGCCGCATCGTGCCGGACGAAGAGGTGAAGCGCGAGCTCGCGGCCGCGCAGCCGTACGGAGAGTGGCTGGCCGATCATCTGGTGGACATCGAAGAGCTCCCGGAGCCGCCGCATCTGCCGCCGCTCAGCCACGAGACGGATCCTTCAGCGCCAGCAGCTGTTCGGCTACACACAGGAGGATCTCGGCATCCTGCTGGCGCCGATGGCCACCAGCGGCGACGAGCCGATCGGCTCGATGGGCACCGACACTGCTCTGGCGGTGCTGTCGAATCGGCCGCGCCTGCTCTACGACTACTTCAAGCAGCTGTTTGCTCAGGTCACCAATCCGCCGCTCGACGCCATCCGCGAGCGGCTGGTGACGACGATGGAGTCGACGATTGGTCCGGAAGGAAATCTGCTCGAGCCCGGTCCTGAGTCGTGCCGCCAGATCAAGATCAAGTACCCGATCATCGACAACGACCAGACTCGCCAGGCTGCGCTACGTCTACGAGCCGGCGTTCAAGTCGATCACGCTGCCGATGGTCTTCGACGCCAGCAAGGGCGGGGCGGGCCTCGCGCGCCGCGATGGATCGGCTGAAGAAGCAGCGCCAGCGACGCGGTGTCGTCGGGCTACACGATTCTGATTCTCTCGGACCGCGGCGCCGATCGCGACCAGGCGCCGATTCCAAGCCTGCTCGCGACCGCGGGCGTGCACCATCACCTGGTCCGCCAGGGCACCCGTACGCAATGCGGCCTGGTCGTCGAATCAGGCGACGCGCGCGAAGTGCACCACTGCGCGTTGCTGCTCGGCGTACGGCGCCGGCGTCGTGAACCCGTATCTGGCGTTCGAAACGCTCGACGACATGATCCGGCAGCGGCGTCTGGTCGGCGTCACGCATCATGAAGCGGTCGTCAACTACGTCCATGCGCTGAACAAGGGATCCTGAAGGTGATGTCCAAGATGGGCATCTCCACGCTGCAGGGCTATTGCGGCGCGCAGATCTTCGAGGCCGTCGGTCTCGATCGACGCGTTCGTCGATCGCTACTTCGCCGGCACCGCATCGCGGATCGGCGGCGTCGGCCTCGACGTGGTCGCGGAGGAGGTCGCGCGTCGCCACCGCTACGCGTTCCCGTCGCGCTCCGGCGGTTCGCCGGAACTCGAAAACGGCGGCGAGTATCAGTGGCGCCGCGACGGCGAGTACCACCTCTTCAACCCCGACACCGTCTTCAAGCTGCAGCACTCGACCCGCAGCGGCCAGTACTCCATCTTCAAGGAGTACACGCGCATGGTGGACGACCAGAGCGTGCGCCAGGCCACGCTGCGCGGCCTGCTGCAGTTCACGTCGGATGGCGCGTCGATTCCGATCGAGCAGGTCGAATCGGTTGAGAGCATCGTCAAGCGCTTCGCGACCGGCGCGATGTCCTACGGATCGATCAGCCAGGAAGCGCACGAGACGCTGGCGATCGCCATGAACCGGATTGGCGGCAAGTCGAACACCGGCGAGGGCGGCGAGGATCCGGCGCGGCAGACCCGCGACGCCAACGGCGACTGGCGGCGCAGCGCCGTCAAGCAGGTTGCGTCGGCGCGATTCGGCGTCACCAGCGAATACCTGGTGAACGCCGAAGATCTCCAGATCAAGATGGCGCAGGGCGCCAAGCCTGGCGAAGGCGGTCAGCTGCCCGGTCATAAGGTGTATCCGTGGATCGCGAAGGTGCGCTACGCCACGCCTGGCGTGGGGCTCATCTCGCCGCCGCCGCATCACGACATCTATTCGATCGAAGATCTGGCGGAGCTGATCTACGACCTGAAGAACGCGAACCCGAAGGCGCGCATTTCGGTGAAGCTCGTCGCCGTGTCCGGCGTGGGAACGATTGCGGCCGGCGTGGCCAAGGCGCACGCCGACGTGATCCTGATCTCGGGCCACGACGGTGGCACGGGCGCCTCGCCGCTGACCAGCATCAAGCACGGCGGCGTGCCGTGGGAGCTGGGCCTGGCCGAGACGCAGCAGGTGCTGTTGATGAACAAGCTGCGCGATCGGGTCATCCTGCAGGTGGACGGGCAACTGAAGACCGGCCGCGACGTCGTGATCGCCGCGCTGATGGGCGCCGAGGAGTTCGGCTTCGCGACGGCGCCGCTGGTGGTCTCCGGCTGCGTGATGATGCGGGTCTGCCACCTCAACACCTGTCCGGTCGGGATCGCCACGCAGGATCCGGCGCTGCGTGCGCAGTTCTCGGGCAAGCCGGAGTTCGTCATCAACTTCTTCCGTTTCATCGCGGAGGAAGTCCGTGAATACATGGCGCAGCTCGGGTTCCGCACGCTCGACGAAATGGTCGGTCGCGTGGATCGCCTCGAAGTCCGCCAGGCCATCGATCACTGGAAGGCCAAAGGGCTCGATTACTCCGCCATCCTGCACCAGCCGAAGACGCTGCCGGGCGCGTCGCGCCGCAAGATGCAGGCCCAGGATCATGGCCTGGATCAGGCACTCGACAACGAGCTGATCGCGGCATCGGCGGACGCGCTCGATCACGGTCGTCCGGTCTCGCTGAACCGCACGATCCGCAACGCCCACCGCGCCGTTGGCACCATGCTCGGTTACGAAGTGACCCGGCGATGGGGCGGCGGCGGTCTGCCCGACGACACGATTTCGCTGCAGTTCACCGGGTCCGCGGGTCAGAGTTTCGGCGCGTTCATCCCGCGCGGCATCACACTGACGCTCGAGGGTGACGCCAACGACTACGTCGGCAAGGGCCTGTCGGGTGGACGGATTATCGTGTCGCCGCCGCGCGGCTCGAGCTTCGCCGCCGAAGACAACGTCATTGCCGGCAATGTGGCCCTGTATGGTGCGACCAGCGGCGAAGCCTACTTCCGCGGAGTCGTCGGCGAACGCTTCGCGGTGCGCAACTCCGGCGCCACCGCGGTGGTCGAGGGTGTCGGCGATCACGGCTGCGAGTACATGACCGGCGGCCGCGTCGTCGTGCTCGGCCGAACCGGCCGGAACTTCGCGGCCGGCATGAGCGGAGGAATCGCCTACGTGCTGGACAGCTCGCGGGCGTTCGAACGCCGCTGCAACCGCGAGCTGGTCGATCTCGAGCCGCTCGACCGCGAGGACGTGACGGTGGTCCGCGATCTGATCGCTCGACACGTGGCGCTGACCGGGAGCGAGCTCGGATCGCGTCTGCTCGCGGCGTGGGACATGACGTCAAAGGCTTTCACCAAGGTCATGCCGCGCGAATACAAGCGCGCGCTCGCCGAGACGATGGCGGTCGAGGCACATGGGTAAGGTCACGGGTTTCATCGAGGTCCAGCGGCAGAAGCCCGCGTCGCGACCGATTGCCGAGCGCCTCCGCGACTGGCGCGAGGTGCCGATCCCGTATGAAGAGTCGGCGCTGAGGGACCAGACCGGCCGCTGCATGGACTGCGGCATCCCGTTCTGCCATCAGGGCTGTCCGCTCGGCAATCTGATTCCCGACTGGAACGATCTGGTCTACCGCAACCGGTGGGACGCCGCGATCGAGCGGCTGCACGCGACCAACAATTTTCCCGAGTTCACCGGGCGATTGTGTCCCGCGCCGTGCGAAGGATCCTGCGTGCTGGGGATCAACAACTCGCCGGTCACGATCAAGTACGCGGAGAACGCGATTATCGAGCGCGCCTTCGAAGAGGGATGGGTGGTCGCAAAGCCGCCGGCGATCCGCACCGGCAAGCGGGTCGCGGTAGTGGGTTCGGGACCGGCCGGACTGGCTGCGGCCGATCAGTTGAACCACGCCGGGCATCTCGTCACGGTGCTCGAGCGCGCCGATCGGATTGGCGGCCTGCTGCGCTACGGCATCCCTGAATTCAAGCTGGAGAAGCGCTGGCTCGAGCGCCGGCTGGCGCTGATGCGCGAGGAAGGCGTCACCTTCCGCACCAACAGCCATGTCGGCGTCAACGTGGACGCGCAGCAGCTGAAAAAGGAATACGACGCGATCGTGGTCGCGGGCGGCTCGACCGTACCGCGCGACCTGCGCGTGCCAGGCCGCGAATTCGCCGGCATCCATTTCGCGATGGAGTATCTGACGGTTCAGAACAAGGCCAGCGAGGGTGACGCAGTCGAAGTGATCAGTGCCCGGGACAAGCACGTGATCATCATCGGCGGCGGCGATACCGGGGCTGACTGCCTCGGCACCGCTCATCGTCAGGGCGCCAGGAGCGTGCGGCAGCTGGAACTGCTGCAGCGTCCGCCCGACACGCGCGCGTCGAGCAACCCGTGGCCGACCTGGCCGAACATCTTCCGCGTGTCAGGCGCACACGAAGAAGGCGGCGAACGACACTACGCGATCGCGACGGAGCGCTTTTCCGCCGGCGCGGACGGCCGTGTTGCCCGCCTGCACGCGATTGAGACCGAAACGAAAAAGACCGTCGATTTCGACGCCGACCTCGTGCTGCTGGCGATGGGCTTTGTCGGGCCGGAGCGCAACGGCATCATCGACGGACTCGGCATCGCGCTCACCGAGCGCGGCACGGTCGCGCGCGATTCGAACTGGATGACGAATGTGCCGGGCGTGTTTGCCGCCGGCGACATGCAGCGCGGCCAATCGCTGATCGTCTGGGCGATCGCCGATGGCCGCAGCAGTGCCCGCGGCGTTGACGCGTATCTGATGGGCAGCTCGTCGCTGCCTGCGCCCGTAGCCTAGCCAATGGCGACGTCGCTCTCCAGCGTGGAAACCGCGCGCGTGGAGCTTCTCGCGGCGAGCGGACGGGGCGAAGGCGGCGCCAGTGCACTCGAAGCCTTCTCAGGATGCGTCGACAGCCTTTTGCAGCGCCTCTGGGACGAGGCTCCTGCAGCCGCGAGCGCTGGAGTCCTGGTGGCTCTCGGCGGCTACGGCCGTCGTCAGCTCTGCCTCTACTCGGACATCGACATCCTGCTGTTGTTCGACGGCACCATTGGTCCCGCCGAGGAGGCGCGTGTCCGCGCCGTCCTTCACCCTCTGTGGGATCTGCAGTTCTCAGTCGGTCATCAGGTCCGCCAGGCGGACGAATTCATCGAGCTCGAAATCGACAACCCGAAGTTCCTGCTCGCGCTGCTCGACGCGCGGGCCGTGGCCGGCGACTCAGCGCTGCTCGAACGTGTCTCCGCCCTCGTCCGCACTCCGGATGCGCGCGCCCGTATCGTTGACGCGCTGACGCACCTGATCGACGAGCGCCACGCGCGATTCAACGACACGTTCTATCAGCTCGAACCCGATGTGAAAGACGCGCCTGGGGCGCTCCGGGATCTGCTCGCCGCGCGGACGATCGCGGCCCTGACCGATCCGGCGTTGCTCGATCGCGGTCTCAGCGATCGAATCAAGCTCGACGAGGCGGCCGAATTCCTGCAGCGGCTGCGATCCGTGGTGCACGTCGCGCACAAGCGCCACCGCAACGATCTCCTGCACGAGATTCAGGAACAGGTCGCGGCGGTGATGGGCTACACCGGCGGGCCTCGCCAGCAGGTCGAGCGTCTGATGGGCGACTACTTCCGGCACGCGCGCGTCGTCAGTCGGTCGCTCGCATGGATTCGTCAGGCGGCGCCTGTTCCGGTTGGCGTCAACCTGGTGCGTTCCCGCGATGGCAACGGCATCCGGTTCGTGGACACAGAGGCTGTCGAAAACCATCCCGAGCGGTGGTTGTCGCTGTTCCAGGCCGCGATCGAATCGAACGTGCCGGTCGCCGACGAGACGCGCACCTGGATTCAGCAACGAGTGGATCGTCGCGCGCCCGAGGAATTCTTCCCGACCCCGGTCGAACGCGACGCGCTGCTCGAATTTCTCAAGCCGCGTGCCGGACTCTACGCCCGCCTGTCGGAGATGCACGACTGCGGGCTGCTCGGTCGGATGTTCCCTGAATTTCAGGCGATTTTCTGCCGTGTGGTGCGCGACTTCTACCACAAGTACACCGTAGACGAGCACACGCTCCTGACGATCAGGAATCTCGAACGGCTGGCCAGCCGCTCGGTCAAAGGGCGCGAACGCTTCAGCTCGTTGATCGCCGACCTCGCGCATCCGGAACTACTGGTGATGGCGCTGCTGTTCCACGACGTCGGCAAGTGGCGCGACGCCGAGAATCACTCGGCCGAGAGCGTGCGGATGGCGATCGACGTGATGCAGCGCCTGCAGCTCCCCGCCGAGTCGATGGCGCTGGTCGAGTTCCTGATCCGCAACCACACCAGGATGTCGTTGATCGCATTCCGACGCGACACCGACGACCCCGAAATGGTCCGTCAGCTCGCGGACCTGGTCGGCATCGAAGAGCGGCTGAAGATGCTCTGCCTGCTGACGCTGGTCGACATCGAAGCCGTGAATCCGGAAACGCTGACGCCGTGGCGCGAGGAGCTGCTGTGGCGCCTGTACGTGGACACCTACAACCACCTGACGCTCGGCTACGCTGACGACCGCATCGAACAACGCGAAGCCGGTGTGCGCGCGCTGGTCGCCGGCCGTCCCGCCGACGTCACCGACGCCGAGATCGCACGGTTCGTCGAGGGCCTGCCCCGCCGGTACCTGCGACTGTTCTCGCCGGACGCCATCTATCGGCACATTCGCCTGTCGCGCGACATCAAGCCTGATGACGTCCACACCGACCTGCAGCGGAAGGGGTCGTTGTGGGAGCTGACCGTCGTCACGCTCGACAAGCCGAGCTTGTTCTCGAACATCTGCGGAACGCTGTCCAGTTTCGGCATGGACATCACTCGCGGTCAGGCGATGACCAGCCCGAACGGTCTCGTGCTCGACGTCTTTCAGTTCGCCGACCACGAACGGTTCCTCGAGCTGAACGCCAGCGGACAGGAACGGTTTCTCGCTGCGCTTCGCGAGGCGATTGTCGGCAGCACCGATGTGGCCGAGGCCGTGCGGTCCCGCGAGCGTGGCGTCCTGCATCGGCGCCGCCCCGGCGTCACCTCGACGCCGCCGGTGATTCACGCGGACAATCAATCGTCGCACCGCTACACGATTCTCGACATCGTCGCCGACAACGTGCTCGGGTTGCTGCATCGCGTCAGCCGCATCATCTCGACGCACGGGTGCGACGTCGGTCTCGTGCTGATTTCAACCGAAGGCCAGCGGGCCATCGACGTATTCCATATCACGCAGGCGGGCGCCAAGCTGTCCGATCAGGCCATCGCCGAGTTGATCGCGGATTTCCCTCGGATGCTGGAGGCATAGATGAAGTTGATCAAGGCAATCGTGCGGCCGAACAAGGTCGACGATGTGAAAGATGCACTGGGGCGAGTGAACCTGCCAGGCATGACGGTCACCGAGGTGCGTGGCCACGGCAAACAGAAGGGCCACATGGCCATCTACCGCGGCAAGGAATACGACGTCAGCCTGTTGCCGAAGATGGAAATCGAAGTGGTCGTCCCCGACGAGCTCGTAGACGAAGCGGTCGCGGCGATTATCGAGGCGGCGAGGACCGGCGAAATCGGCGACGGCCGCGTCTTCGTCATCCCGGTCGAGCAGAGCTATCGGATCCGCACCGGCGAGAGGATCGATCGGTGAGGGCCATCGCCACCGCACTCCTTCTTTGTTGCGTGCTCCTGCCCGCGACGTCGCTGCTGGCGCAGCCGGCAGCCACCACCACGGCCACGACCGTCACGGCTGCCGATCTCGCGAAGCTCGATCAGAAGATCGCCGCCGCGCAGTCGTCGGCGGACAACGCCTGGATGCTGATCAGCGCCGCGCTCGTCCTGATGATGACCGGCCCGGGCCTGGCGCTGTTCTACGGCGGGCTGGTGCGGCAGAAGAACACCCTGTCGATCATGATGCAGAGCTTCGCGATGATGGCGCTTATTACCGTGCTGTGGGGCATCGTCGGCTATAGCCTCTGCTTCGGCGAGGGGACGCCGATCATCGGTGGCTTCAGTCACATGATGCTGCACGGCGTCGGCCTCGATCCCAACGCCGATTACGGAGCCACGATCCCGCAGCAGACGTTCATGATTTACCAGCTGATGTTCGCGATCATCACGCCGGCGCTGATCACCGGCGCCACCGCGGAGCGGATGACGTTTCGCGGCACGGTGATGTTCATGACGCTGTGGTTCCTGTGCGTCTACGCGCCGCTCGCGCACATGGTGTGGGGCAAGGGCGGCCTGCTGAACGCGTCGCTCGGCGGCCGGTTCCCGACGCTCGATTTCGCCGGCGGCACGGTGGTGCACATCACCTCCGGAGTGTCGGCGCTGGTGTGCGCGCTGTATCTCGGCAAACGCAGCGGCTACCCGAAGGATCCGATGCCGCCGCACAGCCTGGTGCTCAGCTTCATCGGCGCGTGCCTGCTGTGGGTCGGCTGGTTCGGGTTCAACGCCGGCAGTGCGCTCGCCTCGAACGGCCTCGCGACCAGCGCGTTCGTCGCCACGCATTTCGCCGCTGCCGCCGCCACCGTCGGGTGGCTCGGTGCTGAATGGGTAACACGCGGACGACCGAGCGCCCTCGGTGCCATTTCAGGCGCCGTCGCCGGCCTCGTCGCGATCACGCCCGCGTCCGGCTTCGTCACCCCGATGCCGGCGCTCCTCATCGGTCTGGCCGGTGGCATCGGCTGCTTCCTGATGGTCACCTTCGTCAAGGGCATCTTCGGCTACGACGATGCGCTGGACGCGTTTGGCGTGCATGGCGCCGGCGGAACGATCGGCGCGCTGCTGACCGGCGTGTTCGCCACCCAGGCGATCAATCCGATCTTTCACGACGCGCAGAACCACGCACTGCCGGTTGGCCTGATCGACGGAAACGGCGGCCAGTTGGGTTATCAGCTCGTCGGCATCGCGCTCGCCTGGGCCTTCGCGCTGGTCGGCACCATCGTCATCCTGAAGGTCACCGATCTCGTCGTCGGTATTCGCGTCAACGAGGGTCAGGAGACTGAAGGGCTCGACCTCACCGAACACGGCGAGGAAGCGTATAACCTGGAGATGTAGCGGTCGCGCTACGTCGGTCTGAAAACTGCCGATCCTGCGCGAATCACCAAGCCGAGCGCGACCAGAAGCACGGCGCCAAACGCGTTGACGGTATCGCCGACGGTAGCACCGGCCAGGAATACCGTTGCGCCGACGAGCACCAGTACAGCAGACCACGGGTAGCCCCACGCTCGAAACGGCCGTTCGCAATTCGGTTCCCTGCGACGCAAGACGATCAGCGCCAGGCAGCAGACGACGTAGTTCGCCGCGAGGAAGAAGGCGGCGACCGCCACCAGTCGCTGGAAGGTACCGGTCGCGACGAGTGCGAGCGCCACCGCCGTCGTCGTGAGCATAGCCACTGCTGGCGTGCCGCCGGTCGTGACGAATGCGGCGCGCCGCCATAACAATCCGTCCCGCCCCATCGCGAACAGGATTCTGGTCCCGATCATCAGGATGGCGTTCATCATCGGCGGCAGCGAGACGATCGACAGGATCGTGATGATCTGGCGTCCACGGCCTCCCATCAGGATCTGCGCGGCGTCGGCCGCTGGAAGGGTCGAGCGCGCCAGGTCGGCGAGCGGCATCACCCGCAGCAGCGCGATGTTGACCAGCAGGTAAACGACGATCACCGCAACGACGCCGCCAATCATGGATCGCGGAATATTGCGGCCGGGGTCGCGGTCTTCCTCCGAAAAATACAACGCCGACTGCCACCCGCCATAGGCAATCACGACCGATTGCAGCGCGACGATCAGTCCCGACAGCGACGACCTCGGTACCACGCCGCCAGACGCCGGGAGTTCCGGCGCGAAAGCGATCGCTGCGACGATGAGGATCAGAAAGGCGCCGCATTTCAGGACAGTCGTCACTTCCTGGAAGCGGCTGCTGACGCGAAGCCCCGCCAACTGCAATGCTGCCAGCGAAGCGAGCGCCAGCAGCGCGATCAGCTTTTCGTAACCGGCGAGCGAGGGCACCAACAGCGCGCTGAACTCACCAATCGCGATCGACACGTACCCGAGCACCGAGCAGTAGGTCAGCCAGTCGGTCCAGCCGACGCCGAATCCGACCGCCTCCCCGAAAGCCCGGCGCGCATACACGTAGTAGCCGCCCGCCTCCGGCAGCATCGTCCCCAGTTCGGCCAGGCAGACCGCGCCGACCAGCGTATACAGTCCGCCGACGATCCAGACCGCGAGAATCGTCGTGGAATTCGACAGTTGTCCGGCGACGAGTCCTGGTGTCCGGAGGATGCCGACTCCGAGCGTGCTGCCGACGATGACCGCCAGTCCGAAGCCGACGCCGAGGAGACGGATGAGGCCGCGCTGCGGAGAGGTCACCAGGCTACGGCTTGAGCGAGACCAGCACCACGTCGACAGCGGCGCCGACGTTTCGCGCCGAATGGCTCGAGCCGAATGACTCGAACTCGACGTCGCCGGGCTTCCACCGGTTCACGACGGTCTTGCCATCGGCGGTGTCCTCGATCTCACCGCCCGACAGGTGCACGACGATGGTGTCGGAGCCGTGCGTGTGAAACCCTTCTGTGGCACCGATCTCCATCCGCGCGCGTATGACCGATACCCTGTCGTTTTCGAAGATTGGCTTGAAGCTCATGCCCGTGAACGGCGCCTCGCCCGGCTTCGAGCCAGTCGCCGGCGTCGTCTGTTTGACGCGCAGCGGTTCGATGATGACGATGGCGCCATGTTTGGGTCCAAGCTTCGACGGAAGCGCGGCATCGTCGGCCCAAACGGCGGTTCCGGCTTTGATGCCGGGCGCATCGGCGATCGCAATCACGACGCCAGGGCCATGAGCGACACCGCCGAGCGTGCCGTCGGTGATCCGATAGGCCCGTACGTGCGCGTTCTCGAGCACCGGTGAAGCCGCCAGCAGCGCGGCGACCATTACAACCCAACGCATGTTCCGTCCTCCGTCAGCGGGTCATGCTACATCGAGTAGTCTCTACCGCGTATGGACTATCGGCGATTGGGATCGACGGGTCTGCGAATTTCCCGTCTCGGACTCGGCTGCGGCAACTTCGGCGGCATCGGATCGGCGCCCGAGTTCTTCGGCATGGGCGAGACCGAAGAGCAGGCGTCGGCGCTGATGGATCGCGCGTTCGACGCCGGTATCAATTTCTTCGACACCGCGAACGCGTACGGCGGCGGCCGCAGCGAGACGTGGATTGGACGGTGGCTGAAGGCAAAGGGCCCGGCGGCGCGGCAACAGTTGCTGCTTAGCTCCAAGGTGTTCAATCCGGTCGGACCGGGACCAAACGATCGAGGGCTGTCGCGGCGGCACATCCTGCAACAGGTGGACGCGAGCCTGACCCGTCTGCAGACCGATCGACTCGACATGTATCTCATTCACGAGCCAGACCCGGAAACGCCGCTCGACGAGACGCTGCGTGCGCTCGACGATGTCGTGCGGGCCGGAAAGGTGTTGTACACCGGCGCCAGCAATATCGAGGCGTGGCGGCTGGCGCGCGGACTCGCGATCAGCGAGACGAACAATCTCAGTCGTTTCGAGTGGGTGCAGAATTCGTTCAGCCTGCTCGACCGCACTGCCGAGCGCGAGATGTTTCCGCTCTGCGCTGATGTCGGGACGGGCTTCACGGCTTTCAGTCCGCTGGCCGGCGGCTGGCTGACCGGAAAGTATCGCGCGGCCGGCGAGTATCCGGCAGGATCACGGATGACGCTGCGTCCGGAGCCTTATCGCGATCTGGAGCGTGACGCTGTGTTTCGCGGTCTGGCGTCGCTGGGCGAAGAAGCACGGGATCGAGGCGTTGAGATGGGGTCCCTCGCGATGGCGTGGGTCCTTCATCATCCGCGCGTCGACGCAGCGATTATTGGTCCGAGGACCATCGCGCACCTCGAATCGGCTCTCGCATCGACGACGATTCGTCTGTCAGAAGACGATCGACGGCGAATTGCGACGATGTTCTAGTTTCAACAGGTCTGTAGTGTCGCCTTCAGGCGGACGACGCGAAGTGTAGCGCGACCCTTTCAGGGTCGCGTGAGAGGCGGGCCTGAAAGGCCCGCGCTACGTCGTTCAGAAAACGGCGCTAGTGACCGAGCAGCAGCAGTCCCGCGGAAAGAACCGACAGCGCCCACAACGTCGGGCTGACCTCCCGCCATCGACCAGAAACCGCGTAGAGCAAGCTGTGCAACAGAAATCCCCAGAGGATGCCCTGCGTAATTGAGAGCGTGAGCGGGATCAGCACCACCGTCACGAATGCCGGCAGCGCGTCCTCAATCGACGTGAAGTCGATGGTTGCGATGGACTGGAACATCGACACGCCGACCAGGACCAGCACTGCCGCGGTCGCATAGGCGGGGACGGCGGCGGCCAGCGGCGCCAGAAAAAAACAGGGCACAAAACAAAGCGCCGTCACGACTGACGCGCGTCCGGTTCGAGCGCCCATGCGGATACCGGCGATGCTTTCGACGTACGCCGTTCCGGGCGACGTGCCGGCGAGCCCCGACGTCATCGTGGCGATCGCATCGACGATCAGGCCGCGGCGCAGGTTGATCGGCCGGCCGTCGGGGTCGGTCAGGCCTGCGGCGCTGGCGACGCCGATAAAGGTGGACAGCGAATCGAACAGGTCGGTGAAGAGAATCGCGAACATCGCCGGCAGCAGCGTCAGACTGAGTGCGCCGCGAATGTCCAGTTTCAGAAAGGCAGACGAGAAATCGGGAGCGCTCACCAGCTGTTCTGGCGGTTTCGCGTAACCCAGCGTCCAGGCGATGGCGGTCACCGAGAAGATGGCGGCGAGAAACGCCAACGGGTTGTTTCGCCGCATCAGGACCGCGGCAATCATGATTCCGACCAGCAGGAATGCGGCGCGATGATCGAGCGTCCCCATCCGGACGATCGTCGCCGGGTCCGCAACGATCAGGCCGGTGTTGCGCAGGCCGATGAAAGTCAGCAGCAGTCCAATGCCGGCCGCGGCCGCGGATCGGAGCGCCGGCGGAATAGCGAGGGCGATGCGCTCGCGCAGCGGCGTGGCCGACACGATCACGAACAGCACGCCGGCCCAGAAGACGATGCCGAGCGCGGTCTGCCAGGGCACTTTGTTCTGCAGGACGATGGTGAACGCGAAGAACGCGTTGAGGCCCATGCCCGGCGCCACCGCAAATGGCAGCTTCGCGTAGAGGCCCATCAGCAGCGTCATGCTCGCGGCGATTAGAACGGTCGCGGTGAGCGCGCCGGAAAAGGGCACGCCGGTCCCCGGCGTCGAGAGAATCCCCGGATTCACGACAACGATGTAGGCCATCGTGAAGAATGTGGTGACACCGCCGATCACGTCCGCGTACAGCGCGCGCTTTTCGTCGAGTGGGTTCATGGAGGATTCGCGCATGCTACCATCCGCGTTCGCTCGCATGATCACCAAACGATCGACTCTCTTGTTTCTGACGGCGACGATCTGTGCGATCGGGGCGCTGACCGGCGCGTGCGCTCAGGGCAATCCGGAACGTCCTGTCGTGGTGCAGGGCGCGATGGATGTCGAAATCCGTCAACTGGCGGGAAGACTCGAACGCGCGACTGAGGAAACCATCGGCGGCTGGACGTTCTGGCGCGGCACCATCGACGGTCATGCTGTTGTCATCTCGAAGACGCTCAAAGGCATGGAAAACGCCGCCGCGGCCACCGCGCTGGCCATCGACCGCTATCATCCCCGGGCGATCATCAACCAGGGCACCGCCGGGGGCCATCAGCCCGACCTCCATGTCAACGACATCGTGCTCGGCATCGAGTCGGTCAACATCGGCTCGTTCAAAACCGGTAACCGTGGCCTCGGGCAGGGCAGTCAGTTCGCCGAGTGGGTGCCGCTCGACTTGAATCGGAGCGATGGCAGCGCCGGTCAGGATCCGAACGCCCGGACGATGCGGCGTTTTCGCGGCGACGAGGGTCTGCTGTCGGCGGCGAGAGCGGCGACAGACAGCTACCGCAAAGGCCGCGTGGTGGACGGTGTGATCGCCTCGAGCGAGGTCTGGAACAGCGAGCTCGACCGAATTCAGCGACTGCACGAACAGTTCGGCACGACGGCCGAGGAAATGGAAACCGCATCGGCCGCGCAGATCGCCGCGCTGTTTCAGGTGCCGTTTCTCGGCATTCGCGTGGTGTCGAACAACATCACCAACGGTGACGCCTACGACCCGAAGTCAGGCGAGGCCTGCCAGCAATTCGTCTATGAAATCGTGAAGGTCTACCTCCGCAACGCGTCGGCGCGTTGATGACCACCGAGTAGCAGTCGGACGATTTCGTCGATCGATCCGTCAGCCGCGTTTTCACGGACCCGGGCCGCAAAGCCGGTCATGTTCGCCACCGCGAAGCTGACGCCATTAAGGTTTCGCTCCGGCGACACACCGGGAATCTCGCGCGGAAACGGGGACGCCTGAAACACCGTGCCCCCGGCGATTTCCTTGACGCGATATTCGTGCCGCGGACAAGTCGCGTCCATTCTCACCGCAATCACACCCGGCAGACTGCCCGGCAACCACCGCACACCATCGTCCTCCGCGGCAGCGACGATTACGGTTCCGCTCGCCGCAGCGCGCTGCACGGCAGCGAGCAGCGCAGATTCGTGCTCCGCCCGCGACGTTCCCAGGCTCAGGTTGACGAGGTGCATGCCGTGACGCGCAGACCAGTCGATCGCGGCGATCAGCGTGGCCAACCGTGTTGACAGCGACCGATCGAAAACCCGGACCGCGTAGATCTCAGCGTCGGGCGCCTTTTCTTTGATCGCCGCAACCACGGCGGTGCCGTGGCCCAGTCGATCGACATAGTCGTCGTGCTCACGGCCGTCCTCGACGATCGCGATGCCTCCCGCCACCCCACCGACGTGCGGATGCGCAGCATGCACGCCGCTGTCGATCACGGCGATCCGGACGCCGCGGCCGGTCGGGGACGATGTCATATTGATAGGGTATCGTCGCCCGTCCTTAGTTCTTGGGCCTTCGTTCTTGGTCCGTGCTTAGTCCTTGGTCCGTCGTCCTTGTCTCGCCGCGACGTCGGATTCGGACTGAGGACATCGGACCATGGACGGACCAAGAACCAGGCGCCAGGCCCCAAGGACCCAAAACGTCAAGCGCCATGGAGCAGCCGTGCCTCGTCCATCTCGAGCACGCGGTCCGCACGGCGCGCCAGCTCGAGACGATGGGTGATGACGATGGTGGTGCGTCCGCGCATCACCGCTTCGTAGCCTTCAGCGACTTGTCGTTCGGAGTCGGGATCGAGGGCCGCGCTCGGCTCGTCGAGAATCAGGATCGACGGGTCGGCCAGGAAGGCCCGGGCGACCGCGATGCGCTGACGTTCGCCTGCGGACAGCGCCATGCCGCGCTCGCCGACCACCGTCGCGAGCTTGTCGGGCAGGCGCGCGATGAAGTCGTCGAGGGCGGCCATGTGCGCGGCGGCGGCGACATCGGCGTCGCCGGCATCCGGCCGCGCGTAGCGGATGTTCTCGGCGATGGTCGCGTGCAGCATGCACGGTTCCTGTTCGACCAGCGCGACGTGACGCCGCAGATCGGCGAGCCGGACGCCGCGGAGGTCGTGGCCGTCGATGCGTACGGCGCCGCGATCCGGATCGAGCAGGCGGAGCAGCAGGTCAGCGATCGTCGATTTGCCGCTGCCGCTGCGGCCGACAATCGCCAGCACCTCGCCGGCGCGGACGCTGAACGACACATCCTGAAGCGCCGGTGCGCCGCGATCGAACGAAAGCGTCACGTTCTCGAACGCAACGTCCCCGCGGACGTACGGCAGCGCCACCGCCGCGACCGACTCCTGAATTTCGACCGGCTCGTCGAGAATCTGCGACACGCGCCGCAACGACACGCGCACGGTCGCCAGATTGGCGTACATCCCCATCAGCGCCTGCAGTGGCGGGAGGAAACGCATCTGGTACGCCATGAACGCGACGAACGTGCCGACCGTGATCTCGCCGCGGATCACGCGGTAGCCGCCGTAGACGAACACCAGACCCGTGCCGGCGGACAGGACGAGGCCGGGCAAGCCGCCGGACAAGTAGGTCAACCGCTGCATCGACATCAGCGCCCTGACGAAGGACGAGTTACGCTCGTGGAATCTCGCGACTTCGCGTTCCTGCGCATTCGACGCAACCACCAGCTTGACCGCCTGGAGCGTTTCGATCAGAAAGCTGCCGATGTCCGCGCTCCGCTGACGCAGCGTGGCGATCTCGGCCTCGAGTTTTGTGCGATATCGCGCCAGCAGCCAGATCCCGAGCGGCGCCGTGGCGATTGTCACCAGGAACAGCCGCATGTCCAGCCACGCCAGCATCGCGGTGGTTCCGCACAGGAACAACACATTGCCGACCCAGGCCAGTGCGGTTTCCGCAGCGATGCGCTGAATCTCGCCGATGTCGTTGTTGATGCGCGACATCACGTCGCCAAGGCGCGTCCTGGCGTAGAACCGCGGCGACAACTGCTGCAGGTGGCGGTACATCTGCAGCCGCATGTCGAACAGGATGTCGGCTGAGACCCGCGTGTAGCGCAGTCCGCTCAGCACGTTGACGGCGAAGCTGGCGGCGCCGATGCCGGTGAACAGCAGCGGCGACGCGGATCAGCGTGCGCAGGTCCCGGCCGATCAGCGCGTGATCGAAGAAGTCGCGCGAGAGCAGCGGCAGGTAGAGCGAGAGCGCGGTGCTGAGCGCGCTGAGCAGCAGCACCAGCACGAGGCGCCGCCAGTAGGGAACGATGAAGGCAAGCGCCCGGCGCAGATCGCGATCGATCATGCGGGCGGCATGACGAACAGGTCGGTCGTCATGTCGCCCTCGATCGTGATCGTCCGCAGGTATTGATACGTCTCCGCGTCGTACAGGTCGATCGTGTTGCCGGCGACGAAGATGTAGAGCACCTTGCCGTTCGAACTGGTCTTGAGGCCCATGCGCGGCCGCCCCTTGAACTCGGTGCGGCCGGCGAAGGTGTGGTGCTCGAGGTCGAATTTCCAGAACTCGTAGCGGCCGATATCCTCGAACAGCCCGTAGGCGACCTTACGGCCAGGTGCCATCGTAAAGCTGACGCCGTTCGATGGCCCCAGCGTGTAGAAGTCCACGCTCTTGGCGGCGAGGTTGACGCGGCCCACACCCATCATGCGGCGGTGCTGAACTGGATCGGACACGTTGAACAGCGTCGTGTAGAAGCCCGGCTCGTCGTTCACGACGTCGCGCGATCCGAACTCGAGGCGGCCGAATCCCTCTTCGATTGGCCGCGACAGTTCCCACTTGTCCACCTGGGTGAACGCCTTGGTCTCGTAGATCAGCACGTCCTGGTCGCTGAACAGGTACATCAGCCCGCCATCAGGCGAGAACAGGATATTGGCGTTCTGACGCTCTTCGCCGTTCGGCCACGGAATGGTCCGGACAATCTTGTGATCCTTGAGGTCGTACTGAATCAGCGACGGCGTGCCGATCTCGAAACGGTCGATCAGCTTGGTGGCCGGCGCGATCACCATCACCAGGAAACGGTGCTGCGGATCGGGCTCGAGGCTGCGGATGCGGACCTTCTTGTTGCCCTCGCTCAGCGTGAAGGTGTCGATGGTCTTGCGCGAGGCGAGGTCGATGATCTCGATCTTCTCCATCGCGGCTTCGACCGTGTAGAACCGTTTCCGGTCGCGTGACAGCGTGGTCCGGCGGGGAATCCCGGACTGATACGGAATCGACCCGACCACCTTCTCGGTGGCCTCGTCGATGATCCAGTACTGCTTCGGATACGACCCGATGATCAGCGTGCCGTTGCCGGCCGAGACCCTGGGCTTTTCCGCCGAGTACACCTGCGCGCGACCTGCCACGAGAGCGAGACCGGCCACGCAGAGCACGACGGCCAGGAACCGTTCCCGCGCCCGGGACGCGCGCGCCACGCCAGAGGTTGTCGAGTGCATACCGTCCTCGCTACGGGAAGATGAGATCGATCTTGCGCCAGTCTTTCTGGGCAGCGGCACACTTGGCGGTCCAGTCCGGCGCGTGATTCAGCTGGTCCGGTACCTGCGCCGGCCAGTAACACCCGATATGGCAGTCGAACAGATCGCGCTCGACCGGCTGGCACAACCCAGCGGTGCCGCCGGTGTGATCCGCTTCCCAGCCCGGAGAGAAGACCAGCGAGCAGCCGACCGGAAAATGCGGCAGCTGCGGCAACCCGGTGCGCTGCAGCGCGACGACGTCCTGATCGCCGGCACCTTCGCCTGACTCGTGGCCGCCCGGAGCGTGTGGAAGTGTCGCCTCTTCGACGCGGACCGCTTTCGTGTTGATCGCCTTCAGATGGTTCATGACACGAGCTCCTTCGTATCTTCGTGATCGAACTGAGCGAGAAACGCTGGATTGCGCGCCGCCAATTCTCCGTAGACCTGGAGACAGACGTCGGTCCAGCCGCGAATCCAGTTGCAGTAGTGCAGGTTGGCGTGGGTGGTATCGCCGTAGCGCGTGTGCGCCTCGTGATAGCAGCCGCCCGAACAGAGCGGCCGCGCCCAGCAGGAGCGGCAGTCGGTCTTGTTGGCGACGTGGTGCTCCGCGAGAAATGCCTGTTGCGCTTCGCGATCGATGCCCGACGTGACGGTGCCGAGCCGGTGCGAATCGGATCCAGCGAAGCGATGACAGAGCGCGACGTCGCCGTCGGTCGCCACGCCAAGCAATCCGAGGCCGGCCCCGCACGGGAACGCCTTGCTGACTCCCTTGTGCAGCTCCTCGAGCGTTTCCTTCACGTTCGAGAACCCGTGGTGACGGCCGGCGACGGTGGTTTCGAGAAACTCGAACGCAAGGTCGCGGAACTGACCGAGCATCTCGTCGTAGCCAGCCCTCCGAAATCGCGTGCGCGCGCTGCGGCGAGGTCGTGACCGGCGCGAACCCGACTTCCCAGAAGCCGATCTCTTCGGTGAGGTGCTGATAGATCCGCTTGACGTCCATCTTTCCAGAGGTCAGGGTGACGCGGGCGCCGATCGGGCGACTGCGATGGCGGCGAATCAGCTCCTTGATCTTGGGAGCGACGATGTCGTAGCTGCCGGTTCCGTTGTTGAAGACACGGAACTTGTCCTGAACTTCCTTCGGACCGTCGATCGAAATCGTGACGCCGACGCGTTCTTCGGCGAGGAACTCGATGATCTCGGGTCTGAGCAGCGTCGCGTTGGTGGTCAGGCTGAAGTCGACGTCCTTGCCGACCTCGGCCGCCCGCTGACGTGCGTAGGTGATCGTCTTCTGCAGCACCGGGAAGTTCAAAAGCGTCTCGCCGCCGAAGAAGGTGATGTGCGCGAGCCGGTTGGCGCCCGACTCCTTCAACATGAAGTCCACGCTCTCTCGCGCGGTCTGCTCACTCATGAACTTCGGCTGCTTGCCGTTTTCCGTATCGACAATCTTGTCCTCGCCGTACTCGTAGCAGTAGGTGCAGCTCAGATTGCACTGATTGGTGACGTTCAGCACCATTGTGGTCAACGGGAAAGGCGTGAGCGGAATCACCTTGGGCGTTGGCGGTGCCGGGACGGCAGCTGGACCGATCGCCTGCACGCGCGCCAGCTCCGCGATTGCCGCGTCGAGCGCGCCGGCAGTCAAGGATGAAGCCGCGCTCAGGTCCTCGCCGAGCGCGATCGACAATTCCTCGCGCGTGTACGGCCTCGCCGACAGCGTTCGCAGGACGGAATCGGCGGCGTCATCGAGCGCGAAAATCGCGGCGCTCGGCACCAGATACACGAACGGTTTGCCGGCGGCCTCGAAGCGGTGATGTTCACGCGCGACCCATGTGCTCATTTGCCACTCTCGCTCTCGAACCACGCCATGTAAATCGGAACCGTCACCAGCAGTTGCGCGCGCGCGCGCAACGGCCGTGAAGTCAGTCGCGCGTCCGGACTGGTCAGCTCGGCGACCACCCAGACGTCACCGATGTTGTTGCGATTGCCGCTGCGTTTCGGATTCGGTCCGTCCACGTTCGGTGTGAACAGACCGTTGGCGTCCACCGTCCCCACAAACTGCGCATCATCGTCTCCGAACGTGGCGGTGTACTCCTCGACCGACCACTTCACCGTGACCAGGCCGAGATTCAGATCGTCAGCCGTATCCGGCTTGCCGTCCGGACCGTTGTTGATCCCGACCGCCTCGAACTGCTGCAGCTGCTTCGGAAAGACGTTGCCGCCGACGCGCGCCATGCCGGCTTGCGGGAGGACTTTGATGCCGTCGATCTTGTCGTACACGACCAGCGCCGCGGCCTTCCTGGTGCCGCCGACCGAGAGATCGCGGGCGCCGATCGGCGCCGTGGCGGCGACGTTCACCTCGACAGTCGTTTCATCAGGCAGCGCTGTGACCACCCGCGCGATCGTCACGCCGGGACCGAGGCCGATGTCCTCGGGACGCGCTGCCGTCGGCAGATTCGCGCCGAAGATTCGCACCACCTGACCCGAAGCGCCGGTCTTCAGCGCCGTCACGCTGGCGCCGAGGACGATCGGGTCGTTGCTCAGGCGCGTCAGCTTCACGTCGATGCCGGTCTCGTCGTAGGCGCCGGTAAACCAGCGTCCCGACATTTCGCTCCAGTCGCGCTCGACCGACATCACCTCGCGCCAAGCATCGTCTTTCGATTCGGATCGGGACGACCCTGGGCCGGTCGAGGGGCCGCTCCCCGCCGACCCGCGCCCGCGCCACTGGTAGCCTGTGTAGACCAGGCCCTTGCCGGTGCGGGTCACTGTTTCGCCGGTGCGCGCGACGACGTATCTGATGGTGGTGGTGAAGCTGTCGGGCGCGCCAGGATCTGCGGCGATGGTGAACTGGCCGTAAATCGGTCCGCGGCCATTCTGCGATCCGCTAATCGCCCAGCGCCCCGCCAGCTTCGGCGGTTGCATCGCGGCCGCCCACGCTGACCACTCCGGAGTCATCAGCGGGAGTGTTTTCTCGATGTGCGCCAGCGCCTTGTCCATCGGATGACGATTGTCCGGCGGATGGCCGTCCGCGTCCGGCTCGGTCGAGATCGGTCGCGTGCGCCGGAATCCCTGACCGCCGTTCATCGGCTGGTTGTCCACGAGCGGGTAATAGCCGCGATGCATGGCGACCAGCAGCTCCCACTCTTCCTTGGTGCGCCGTTCGCTGAGCACGCGCGCCATCGAGTGGCACGAACCGCAGGTATCGGCGGTGTCCTTATCGGCCGTGTAGGAGTACTCGATCGTGCGGCGTTCGGCATCGAACGCGATCGGCCGATCTTCCTCAGGCGCGAGGCCCTGATGGTCCGACAGGTACTTGAGAATGTTGCGCGCGTCGGCCGGCTCGAGCACCGCGTGGTTGAGCGTCACCATCCGCCGGATGGTTCGTTCCCAGTTCTCGGGCGTCGCGCGCCGGTACGAGATGCGCGACATCCGGCCTTTGTCGTCGCTGCGGTGGCAGGAGCCGCACTTGGATCGCACAAGATCGCTCTGGATCGGAAAGCCCTCGTCCTTGGCAGCCTCCGCCGGCGTCTGAGCCCGTCCCTGTGCCGGCGCACATAACCACACCAGGCCCACGAAACAGACTGTCCCGAGCCGTCTGACCATCGTCTTACGCTCGCTCATGGAGAATCCCTCTGGCGACCAGCAGTGACAGTCCGGACATCACGTTTGGCAGCGGCACGGCTGCACACGTCCGGCAGTAATCCTCGAACACGTCAGGAACATCGGTATGACGGCAGGCGATGCCGGCCAGCTTGACCAGGTCGACGTTGCCCAGAAACCGCAACGCCTCATTCGCCGGCGCAACCAGCGCCTCTTCCAGGACGATTTCGTGGTCGCGGATCACGGGGCGCAATTCAAACCGGACCTCGTCCGCGAGCGCCAGGTGAATCGACGGCGCCTGCTTGAAGCGTTCGAACGCCGCCAGAACGGCGGGGCGCCACGATTCGTTCTCGTGAACCTCGCGATCCGGCTCGCCGTGGACTGCCGCACGTGACGCCCAGAACGGATGCGGATGGCGCACGTAGGCGTCGCGCGCGAACTGACGCGAGCGGTTCAGGTGCTTCGCGTAGACATCCCGCTCCCAGTCCGAGAAGAACCGCATGGCCACGTCGTGCCGATCCGGATCGGTCAGGCTCGTGTGGGCGGCAATCGCACCGATCCACGCCGACGCCAGCGCCTTCTTGACGCCGAACGACGAGAGCGGATCGATGAACGACCCGGCATCGCCCACCAGCAGGAACTGCGACCCGGCGTACTGCATGGACGCATAGAGCGACGCGTCGCACGTCCAGACGCGCTCGAGCGTCGCGTGCTCGAGCAGAGCCGCGAGGTTCGTCGCCTTCGCCGTTTCGGCGCGATACACGCGCTCGAGCCCGCGCCCGCCGGACGCGGTCGGCGACGATCGATCGATCATCGCGCCGACGTGTCTGGTCGTTTTCGAGGTCGGCACCGACCACATCCACCCCTCGTCGTAGGTTTCGACGATGGTGTGGGTGTCGTCGGGGAGCGGCCAGCCGTCCGGCCTGTGCCAGACGCCGACGAACGCCGACGTCCGGTAGCCGCTTTCGAGTCGGCGGAATCGACGGCCGACAAGGCCGGTCCGGCCGGAGCAGTCGAGCACAAAACGGCACGACGCTGACTGGCGCCGTCCGTCTTCGTCGTAGGCCACGATCGCGAGCTGATCCTCGAGCAATCGGACGTCGCGCACCCGAGCCGCGGTCCGCACCTCGGCACCGGCGTCGCGCGCACAGCCTCGAAGGACACGATCGAATTCCGTGCGGTGAACCTGATAGCCCTCGGCCTGCCGCGCTGCGCCGAACGATTCGGTTCGGCGATCGCGCGACGCCCACCAGACGGTGTTGCCGGTCGCACGAAAGAATCCCGCTTGCTCGACGGCATCGAGCACGCCGATTTGCGCCAGTAACTTTTGCGTGCTGGGCGGAAGCGACTCGGCAAGCCCCCGCGAAGGGGCGCCGGGCATGTCGAGCAGCAGGACTGAATGCCCCCAGGCGCTCAGCAGCCGCGCGGCGGAGGAGCCGGCCGGCCCACCGCCGAGGATGATGGCGTCGAAGACATCGCGATCGGACACGGGAATGCCGGTCAGTCTAGTCGTCGCGGCCGGCGGAATCCAGTGCTGTTTCCCAGACGCAGTTGTGTCTAATCGATGAGGAAGCGACCGAATCGTACCCATGGCCCGAGCCCTGCTCAACCGCCGCCGGTATAATTGCCAGCAACCTTTCCATGTCGCTGCCCGCTGGCGCTCGTCTTGGTTCCTACGAAATTCTGTCTACGCTCGGCGCAGGCGGGATGGGAGAGGTCTATCGTGCGCGCGACAGGAAGCTCGGGCGTGATGTCGCCATCAAAGTGATCCATCCCGACGCCGCGGGCGATCCAGCGGCCGTCAACCGTTTCACACGCGAGGCCCAGGCCGCGTCTGCTCTCAACCATCCCAACATCGTTTCGGTGTTCGACTTCGGCGAGTGCGACGCCGGCCCGTTTATCGTGATGGAGATGATCGAGGGCCGCACCCTCCGAGCCATTCTTCGCACCACTCCCGGCATCGAGACCTGGGCCGATATCGGCCGGCAGGTCGCCCGCGCACTCGGCGTGGCGCACGCCGCGGGCATTGTCCATCGCGATATCAAGCCGGAAAACGTCATGGTGAGGGGCGACGGATACGTCAAGGTGCTGGACTTTGGACTCGCGCGCGCCAGCAAGCCGGAGATCGATTCCGAGGCCTCGACGCTGACTCAGGCCGGTCCGGCCTCGATCACGGGACCCGGCGGGCTCGTGGTGGGGACGGTGGCTTACATGTCTCCCGAGCAAGCCCGCGGGATCGCCGTGGACAGCGCGTCCGACATCTTTGCGCTCGGACTCGTGTTCTACGAGCTCGCGACCGGGCGCCATCCGTTCGCCGCTGCCGGCCAAACCGGAGACGGCGTGAGCATCGTTGCACGCATGATGTCGGAGGAGCCGCCGCCGCCGTCGCGATTCGCGCCACAGCTCTCCGCGTCGATCGATGCGCTGATTCTGCAGATGCTCGAGCGCGATCCGCGGGCCCGTCCCGACGCGGATGCCGTCGATCGCGCGCTCGCCGCCGCGTTCGGTGGCGCAACCGCCGCGATTCGCCGTCCATCGCCATTGCCGGTCCGCCATATCGTCGGCCGCGAGAACGCCCGGACACTTCTGGCCGACGCGTTCGATGCCGCCGACAGTGGCGCGGGCGCCATCGTCGCCTTGTCCGGTGAGCCAGGCATCGGCAAGACGACGCTGGCGGAAGATTTTATTCAGGACCTGGTCTCGTCGGGACGCCGCTGCCTCGTGGCGCGAGGTCGATGCTCGGAGCGGCAAGCCGGAGCGGGAGCGTATCTGCCATGGCTCGAGGCGCTCGATTCCATGCGCGACGAAACCGGCCAGCCGCTCGCCCGGGTGATGAAAACCGTCGCGCCGACCTGGTACGCGCAGATCGCGCCGATGGCCGGAGACGAGTCGGCCGAGGCCCGGGCACTCGTCGTCAACCGCGCTGGATCGCAGGAGTGGATGAAGCGCGAGGTGGTCGCGCTGCTGGAAGAAGTGTCACGCCACCGGCCGCTGGTACTGTTTTTCGACGACTTGCAGTGGGCTGACGGGTCGACCGTCGATCTGCTGGCCTATCTCGGAGCGCGGCTTGGCGCGATGCGTTTGCTGGTAGTCGCCACCTATCGGCCCACGGATCTCACACTGGCCCGTCATCCGTTCCTGGCGTTGAAGCTGGAGCTCGAAGGCCGCGGTCTGTGTCGCGACGTGCATGTCGGGTTCCTGAGCGAAGCCGACGTCGAGCGCTACCTGGGGCTCGAGTTCCCAGGGCATCAGTTGCCGGCGTCGTTCGCGAAGCGGGTGCATGCCCGGACCGAGGGCAATCCACTGTTCATGGGCGATCTGGTGCGGAGCCTGCGCGACCGTCAGGTGATTCGCGAGGAAGGCGGCGCGTGGCGGCTCACCCGGGCCGAATCGGAAATCGACCGCGACATGCCGGCCTCGATCAGAAGCATGATCGACCTGAAGATTGGCCGTCTCGAGGACAACGATCGTCGCCTGGTGACGGCTGGCGCGGTTCAGGGTTACGAATTCGATTCGGTCGTCGTGTCGCGCGCGCTGTCGCTCGATCAGGCTGACGTCGAGGACCGGCTCGATCTGCTCTGCCAGCGGCATGGGCTGATGCAGCCGGTTCGCGAGGTCGAGCTGCCCGATCGGTCGCTGTCGGTTCGCTACCGTTTCGTCCACGTGCTCTACCAGAACGCACTCTACACGGCGCTCGGTCCGAGCCGCCGCGGCTCGCTGAGCGCTGCCGTCGCAGCCGCGATCGTCGCAGCTCATGGCGATCAGGTGAATGCGCGGGCGTCTGAACTCGCGTATCTGTTCGAAGGCGCTCGAGATTTTTCCCGAGCTGCCGAGTTTTTCCTGATCGCCTCCGAACGCGCGCGCCAGGTGTTTGCCGACCGCGAAGCGCTGACGCTGGCCCGCCGTGGCATGGAGATGCTGCAGTCGCTGCCGGCCACACCCGAACGCATCCCGCGTGAGTTGCAGCACCTGATGGCGATCGCGCTACCGGCGCAGAACGTTCTCGGTTACGCGGCGCCTGAGCTCGAAGAGACGTTCCGCCGTGTGCACGTACTGTGCGATCAGCTCGGCGAAAACCCCGATCTGTTCGGCATCGTTACCGGCACCGGAGCGTTTCACTTGATGCGCGCCGAACTGAGTCGAACGGAGCAATCCGTCGATCAGATGCAGTCGATGTCGGAACGGATCGGTCACCCGGTGATGTCGATCTGGACCGAGTGGTCGTACGGCACGCTGCATGGTCACCTCGGCCGCGGACTCGCTGAAGCGCTGCATCATCTCGATCGCGGCAGCAGCTTCTACGATCCGGCACTTCATGCCAGCTTCATGATCATGACCGGGTTCGACGCCGGTCTCGGATGCGGATTTCAGGGCGCGCGCGTCGAGTGGATGCTGGGCTGGCCCGATCGCGCGCGCGCCCGCATCGACGCGACCGTTGCGCGAGCGCGGCAGCTGAATCACCCGCTGATGCTGGCATTCGCGTTGTTCTTCGAGGCGTGGATACGCCAGCACGCGCGCGATCCCCAGGGTGTGCTCAGTGTGACCGCCGAAAGTCTCGGCCTGATCGAGCAATATGGGTATCCGCACCTCGGCGCCTGGTCGCGAGTCCTCCGCGGGTGGGCGCTGTCGCAGACCGGTGCCGCTGAAGAGGGGGAGGCGATGATCCGGCAGGCGATCGCGTTCACCGACGTCATCGGCATCAGCCTGGTGCGGCCGAATTTTCTCGCGCTGCTTGCCGACGCGCAGGCTCGTCAGGGACATCTCGACGCGGCGTTGGCAACGCTCGGCGACGCTCGAAGCGTCGCCGAACGGACCGGCGAATGCTGCTACCTGGCCGAGATTCTGAGGATGACGGCTGACCTTCGGATCCAGAAGGGAACGTCGGAGCCAAGTGAGGCCGACGCGATCGACGATCTCTTGACGACCGCGGTGTTGCTCGCACGAGACCAGCAAGCGCGGGGCTTCGAACTCCGTGCGGCGACGACGCGTGCAGTGTTTGCGGCGCAGGTCGGACGGCCCGCCGGTGCTCAGGCGGACCTGGCCGCACTCGTGACGTCGTGCACGGAGGGGTTCGACACCCCGGATTTTCGCGACGCGAAAATGTTGGTGACCGTTTGAGGTGTGTTCGTGTTGAACAATGGACGAGGAGAGCGCCGTGAGCGAGCCTGACGAAGATTTCGCCGCGATGTTCGAGAGCTCACTGAAGGCGAAGCGCTTCGGGTCGGGCCAGACGCTGGAGGGCCGGATTGTCGCGATTGGAAAAGACGTCGCGTTCGTCGATGTCGGCGGCAAAGGCGAAGCCTCGATCGAGCTCGCCGAACTGAAAAACGCCGACGGAGAACTCGAAGTCGCGGTCGGCGACCGAATCCAGGCGACGGTGGTCTCCACGGTTGGTGGGCTGACACTGTCGCGCAAGCTGGTTCGCGGCGCGGCTACGGCTCGCCAGTTGGAAGACGCGTACCGCTCGGGCCTGCCGGTCGAGGGCAAGGTCGAAGGCGCCGTGAAGGGTGGATACGACGTCCGCATCGCCGGCCTCCGCGCCTTCTGCCCGTTCTCGCAAATCGATACGCTGCGGACCGAGCCGGCCGCCCACGAAGGCCGCGTCTACGAGTTCCGGATCATCGAATACAAGGAAGGCGGCCGGAACATCGTCGTCTCGCGGCGCGCGCTGCTCGAAGAGGTGCAGAAGGCGCAGGCGGCCGAGGCGCGGCAGTCGATCGTCGCCGGCGCGGTGATCACCGGTCGCGTCGCTTCGGTGCGCGAGTTCGGCGCCTTTGTCGATCTCGGTGGCGGCGTCCAGGGACTGCTGCACGTCTCCGAGATGGGCTGGTCCCGCGTCTCGGACCCGTCGACGATGTTCAAGGCCGGCGAGGCGATCACGGTGAAGGTGCTGCGTGTTGACGAGAGCACGCAGAAGATCGCCCTCGGGTTGAAACAGTTGATGGCCGATCCGTGGTCGAGCGTTCCGGCGACCTACAACGTCGGCGATGTGCGGACCGGTCGCGTCACCCGTCTCACCGAGTTCGGTGCGTTCGTGGAGCTCGAACCAGGCGTCGAAGCGCTCGCACACGCCTCGACCTTCGCGCCCACCGGGCGAAAGGACGGCTGGTCCGCGGCAGTGACGCCGGGGATGACCGGGCCGTTCGAGATCCTGAGCATCGACATCGACAAGAAACGCATCGGCGTGGCACTTGTTCCCGAAGGCTCGGCGCGCGCGGCCGGAGCGGCGCCGGTTTCATCCGGCATCGCCGCCGGCGCACGGCTCACCGGCAAGATCGAGCGTCACGAGAAGTTCGGCGTGTTCGTGTTCCTCGCGCCAGGGCGCACCGGTCTGATTCCGTTGAGCGAAACCGGTATCCCGAGGGAAGCGGATGTGGCCAAGGCGTTTCCCGTTGGCTCGGACGTCGATGTCGTCGTACTCGAGGCCGATCCGGCCGGCCGCCGCATTCGACTCAGCATCAAGGCGATCAAGGATGCGCAGGAGGCCGACGAGGTGCGAGCCTACGCAGCGCGTGAGGACTCGGCGCCGGCGGACGGCTTCGGATCGCTTGCCGACAAGCTTCGCGGGGCGCTCAAGCCGCGCTGACCCAGATCTGGTCCACCCTCGGAATCAGCGAGAATGACTCGCTTTTGAGCCGTTAGTGACAGGGAGGCGTGGCCGTGTCCAGGCGATTCACGTACGTGTTGACCGCCCTGGTGGCGACGCTCGTCGCTGGTCTGTTCGCCACGCGCGCAAGGCCGCAGACGACGGACGCGATCAATATCGACAATTTTTCGCGCGACGAATGGTCGATCATCCGCACACTGTCGCCCCTGCCGGCCCTGCCTGAGGACACGACGAACGCATACGCGGATTCCCGCGCCGCCGCGCTGCTCGGTCAGAAGTTGTTCTTCGAGCCGCGCCTCTCGGGTCCGATTCAGACGGGAACGACTGCAGACGGTCAGCTCGGCGCGATCGGCGAAGCCGGAAAGATCGCCTGCCGAAACTGCCACATGCCGGAGTCCACGTGGTTGTTCGACATTCGTTCGAACAATCAGCGGCCCCATACCAAACGCAACCGCGCTCGGCTCCCTGTGGATGACCCGCAACGCCAGCAGCATCGTCAACACGGTGTTCTACGTGCACGCGCGGGCGGGAGCGCACTGGCGCGAGAACGACGGCTTCTCCGACTCTGAGTGGTTCGACGCACAGAGCGAGCCGGAGGGACCGCCGGTGCAGAACGGCAGCCGGCTGCAACTCGCGCACGTCCTGTTCGAGCACTACCGCGCCGATTATGATGCGGCGTTTCCGCAGTGGCCGCTCGACAGGAATCTCGCCGACTACGCGCGCTTTCCGGCAACCGGATCGCCGTACACCGATCAGGCGAACTGGAATCGCCTGAGCCGCGCCGACATGCAGACCGTCAATCGCATTCTCGCGAACTACGGCAAGGCGATGGAAGCGTTCCTGCGAAAGCTGGTGAGCCGCGACGCGCCGTTCGATCGCTACGTGGCCGGCGATCGCGATGCGATCTCGCGCGAGGCCCGGCGCGGACTCAAACTGTTCGTGGGCAAGGCCGGCTGCGTCAGCTGTCACAACACGCCATTGCTGTCGGACGACGACTTTCACGTCATCGGACTGCGTATCGACACGACTGCATCTCCGCACGCCGATCCAGCTGAGCGCGGCCGCGCCGCGAACCAGCCGCTGATCTGCGATCCAACGGTCGCCGGCGGCGACTTCAACGTCAACGGTCCGTTCAGCGACGATCCGCACACGCGTCGCGACGGAGGCTTCTGCAAGGACACGATTCCCGACGGATTATGGCGGACCAGGGGACTCCGTCAGGTTGCGGAGACCGGGCCGTACTTCCGCGATGGCCAGGCCGCGACGCTCGACGATGTGATCGAGTTCTACGACCGCGGCGGCGATCCGGCGGGTACCTTTCTGGGCGGTCCGAAGGAGATTCGTCCACTGCATCTGTCGCGCGACGAGAAGCACGACCTCAAGGCGTTTCTGATGACGCTGACGGGCCAACCAGTGCCGGCCCGGTTCCTCCGGGACCTGCACAACCCTTGACCGGTTGATTCGCGGGTCGGATCTCCGCGGGGTAAGATGGCGTCCGCTTCGCGGAGATCACATGAAACTGAACCTCGCCGTTCTTCTCGCGGTCAGTCTGTCGAGCAATGCACTCGCGCAGCGCGCGACGCCGGTGTTCCAGGACAACTACGCGGACGTGAACGGCATGCGCCTGCACTACGCGAGCGCGGGCACCGGGCCGCTGATCCTGTTCCTGCACGGCTATCCGTCCTTCTGGTACCAATGGAAGGATCAGATGGCGGAAATGAGCCGCGACCACCTGGCCGTGGGCCTCGACATGCGAGGCTACAACCTGTCGTCGAGGCCCGAGGGCCTCGAGCCCTACCTGATGAAGCATCTGGTCGAGGACGTGCGGCAGTTCGTCGAGAAGATTGCCGGCAAGGACAAGAAGTTCATCCTCGTCGCCCACGACTGGGGCGCCAACGTCGCGTGGGTGTTTGCGATGTATCACCCCGAGATGCTGGAGAAGCTCGTCATCGTCAACGGCGCGCACCCGTTCATTTCCGAACGGGAGCTCCGCGAGAATCCCGCCCAGCGCTTTGCCAGCAATTACTTCTTCGTGTTCAACAAGTATCTGGCTCCCGGCGAGCAGCCGATCGACGAAAACGACACCATTGAAAGCGCCACGCGCCGCGCGCACGGCGGTTTCGTCGATGCGGAGGTCAAGAGCGGCCGCTACACCGAAGCGGATCGTCAGGCCTGGATCGGCGCGTGGTCGCAGCCGGGATCAACGACGGCCGGCCTCAACTACTATCGCGCCAACCACCGCAACCCGCCGTTCAACGATCGTCATCCAGCGTCGACGATTCCATATTCCTGGTCGGCGAAGGAAGTCACTGCCGGGGCGAAGTCAACGATCATCAAGACGCCGACGCTCGTGATCTGGGGCATGAAGGACACCGCGATTCTCTCCAGCCATCTCAGCGGATTGGACAAGTGGGTCACCAACCTCAGCGTGAGGCTGTATCCCGACGACGACCATTGGGTGATGCTGGAGAAGAACACGCAGGTAGCCCAGGACATCCGCGGATTCGTTGACGACAGGAACTTTCCCAGGGAATCCGTTTACCGCGCTGCGAGGTGAGTCCCCTCGATGGAACGGTGATCGCGTGTGGCCGACTCCTGGCGCGATACGGTCAACGTGCCGTCGGTGATTAGTCCCTCGCAGGTCGTCGTGCCGGTGTAGACGGCAGCGATCCGGCCGGCGGTGATGTCGCTGGTAGACGCGTGCATCGTGATCCCGCACAACGGCGTGATGTCATTGCCGCCCGCGGGGAAGTCGAGGGTCAGCGCAAGCGTCACTCCCGACACGGCGCCGGCAAGCGTGCCGGTCTTCTGTTTGTGGCACGATCCGCACGACCCATCGTTACGATTCGCCGAGTCGAGGACGGCAGAGCCCGAGATCTGATCACCGACCTGCGTAATGCTCCAACTGAATGTTTCGGCGCCTTGTGCGTCGTTACCTGTTCCCGTCCATGTTCCGGTGAGGTTCGCGGCAGACAGCCCCGGCGCCGCGCCGGGCGAAGCCGGTGTGGCTGCGGACGAGCCGCAGCCCGGCAGAGGAAGCAAGAGCGCCGCGGCAACAAGCGGAGCCAGGGCCTTCACAACAGGCCCAGTATAGGACTACGACGACCCGATCTAATTGCACGCGGGGCCGACGACGCGAAGCGTGCTGACCCTGAGGTCGTGGCTGATCAGTATCCCGGTCGCCGACACGCGGTGTCCGACGTGCGTCTGCAGCGTCATCGCGTCGGGAGGTGCGATGAGCGAAACCGGTGCCGATCGCTTCTTCAAGAAGCCGGTTCGCCAGCTGCGCGATTTTGGCGCGGCCGCACCATCCGTGTCGGTCAGACGGAACTCATCGTGATCGACGCTCACTTCGAGGCAGCCAGTGATCGTCACAGGCGCGCTTCCACCGACGCTGCTCGACGTCGACGCGGGCGCGAGTGGCGCGACCGGTTCGGCTCCTGGCAGCTTCGCCGTGGCGTCCCGGAGGGAGATGGTGGCGATCGGCTTCGCCGCTGCAAGACGTGCACTTGACGTTGTGGATTCCGGGGCGTGATTTTTATCAGGCTTTGCGGTCAGCGTCTTCTTCGGTGACGTGCTCCCCGTGCGTGAGGCCGCGGACTGCGCATCAAGCGCGGCGGCTGTTGCCGCCGGCAGTGGGAGGAGCCGCGAACTCGGCGCGACGAGTTCCGCAGTCGAATTCGATGGCGTCGGCAGCGCGCCGGCCGCTGCTTCCGTACCCGGTGCCGGAGGACGACGCGGGAACGCGAGGGTCGCGACGAGTCCGACTGAGGCAGCGAAATATGCAATCGGGCGCAGGCGTCTCGTCCGCTGCACTGGCGCGGGTTGACGCGGCGCTGCGACCGCGGCTGCGAGTGGAACGCCAACCGGCGGTACGGCAGCAACCTTTGTCGGGGACTCGCTGGCTTTGAATGCTGGTGTGACCTCAATGGCCGGCGTCACTTCAATAGCCGACGCTGCCTCCATCGCTGGCGCCGCCTCGATCGCCGGCGTCGGTTCTGCCGCCGGAGCCGCCTGCTCTGTCGGCATCGCGGCGGAAGCCTCTGAGGTTGCGGCCCACTCGGTTACTACGTCCGGTTCGCGACGCACTCTCGCCATACTGGTCCCTTTCACGGCCGGCTGTCTGGCCCCGCGTTTTTTCCGTGTCTTCTTCGCCCGAGCACCGCGCTCGGCGTCGCCTGCGGCCGACACCTCGAACGTCCAGCTGACGCTGCGGCCCGCCTTGAGAGGCGGGATCCTGATGACGTGCTTCGGCATGGCGAGCTGACAAGGGCAAAGCACGTACCGGCAGGATTTGCGCCAGAGTTTGCCTGATTACAGAACCGGTTCTTACAGGACGGTCACTCGACTTTCAACCCTGCGCAGACGCTTTCGCTCGCGGAATCAGAGATCTGGTCGTGATTCTGTCGCGTGTCTGTCGCCGATCCGTGCCGCCAGCGGCGCGTCCTTGAACACATTCCGATGCGTTTCAGCACAATGCCGATCAATTGGAATGTTCCTGGTGCGGTTCTGGACTGGCAATTTGCAGAGTGCCGACCGGCTGGTGAACTAGGCGTGATCATCGTTGCACTGTCAGGATCGGATCCGCGAGCGCATTTTCTGACAGAGAGCCCCGTCGTTTCAGTTTTCAAAATACGGTTCAGCCAACGGATTGGCTTGAGCGGCCAGTCGTTCGACTCAGAACAGCGCTGAAAGAAAATCAGAACAGAATGCCGCTCCAATCCACTGCCGAGAGTGGATATTTACGAGGGAGATTCGCGAAATGCAGCTTGACCTGCACCGGGTTGCGATCTTATCGTCGCGCTCTCCAACCCGCCGACACCAGCCGGACGGCGCACTGAATTCCGAGCCCGTGTATGGATGCCGATTCAAGTGCATCTAAGCCAATCAGCCTGTTGATTGCCGTTTCCGTGCGACTGTACCGCGATGGTCTCTCGACCTTGCTGAGCGCGCACTCGGGATTCTCGATCGCGGGAACGGCGGCATCGGCGCCGGACGCGCTGACGATTGCCCGCGCGCGTCAGCCCGACGCTGCGATCGTCGACGTGTCCTTTTGCGAATCGATGGAGTTGATTCGCGCGTTACGCGTCGAGAGCGCGAGCACCTGCATCATCGCGTTCGCGGTGCGCGAAGACATCACCACCATTCTCGAATACGCCGAGGCGGGAGCGGACGGCTTCGTCACCCCACAGAGTTCGATCTCCGAACTCGCCGAAACCGTCAAAAGAACGGTCGCCGGAGAACTGCTCTGTACTCCGAGGCTCGCCGCGCAGTTACTGCGCCGCGCGGCCCATCGGCGAGAGTCGTCCGCCGACGATGTCCCGTGGCCGGGCCTCACGATCCGAGAGGGACAGGTATTCGGGCTGATCCGGCAGGGACTGAGCAACAAGGAGATCGCAAGTGCCTTGAATATCTCCGAAGCGACCGTCAAGAACCATGTCCATCACGTGCTCGAGAAGCTCCAGGTATCAACGCGCGGCCAGGCAGCCGCCGGCGTCCGACGCGTTGCCAAAGCCAGCCTCCCGCAGACATCGTCGACCCGCCGCACCAGCTGATTCGACCACACGGGTGGGTCCGCCCTTGCTCTCCGCGTCATGAATCCTTCGAATCAGCTCCTGCGCCAGAGGGTCTAAATCTTCCCTCTGAACCCAATTTGAACCGCCCGGCGGATTTCAGAAGCCACTCCACCGACGCAGAATGACCGAGAGTTGGCTGAACCCGTTCGGATCCTCCTCCTCCATATGCCGCCGCTACTCCGAGAAATGTTCGAGCACGCCGTCCAGATGCGTGACGACTGCGCACTCCTGAAGGATCCGCGTTCGACCTTCGACATGCTGAGCGGTCCCTCGGAACGCCCCGATGCCGTCGTCGTCGGTCTCACCGCGGCGGACGATGCAGTGGTCGTGCCCGGGCTGTTTGCCCGGTGGCCGAACGCGCAAATCATGACGGTGACCGCCAGCGGACAGGGCGGGATGGTCTACGAGCTGAAGCCGCACCGGCGAGTCCTCGATGAGATGTCGCCCGCGGAAATCGTCGAGACATTGCATGCGACGATACGCCGCCACGATCGGGAGCTGACGTCGTTGAAAGGTGGACGCAATGAGTAGGCAACTGGCCTCCGACGCGTCCAGCCTGCTGTTCCCGGCTCTCAGACGGCTCGACCGCCGCATCGAACACGCGCTCGCGATTGGCCCCGACGTACTCGGACAATCGTTCGAGGAGGAGAGCAACCGGGGGCTGTGCATAGACGGTTCCGAGATCGATCGACTGCTGGAGCGCTCCCTCGGCGAGCCGCTTTTCGCACAGGCAGACGATGCGTCCAACGACGAGGCGGCAGGACAACAGACCAACCGATTGCGTGCACTGTTCAAACTGACCGACTTCGACGTGGACGTCCTTGCGATCGCGCTCGCGCCCGAGGTCGATCTCCGGTACGAGCGCATTTACGCGTACCTGCAAGACGACGTCACGCGCAAGCGGCCGACTGTTGACCTCGCATTGAATCTGCTTTGTGCGACGGCCGGCGAGAAGCTCGAGCGTCGCGCGCACTTCCGGCTCGGTAGCCCGCTGCTGCGGCACGGCCTGGTTGATTTGATCTCGGACAGTACCGGCCCGGCGACTCCGCTGCTCGCGCGGACGATTCAGATCGACGAGCGCCTTGTGGACGCGCTCACAGGGGAAGAAGCCCTCGATCCACGGCTGGCGAACTGCTGCGAACTCGTGCGCGGCGGCGCTGGCTGGGAATCGCTGCCGATGACCTTGGAGACGCGTCGGACGCTGCCCTCACTCACGCTCAGTGCCTGGGACGACGGCACGCCGCTCCGGTTCTATTTTCATGGCGAGAGCCACGCCGGCAAACGCACCTCAGCGAGAGCTCTGGCCAAGGCGATCGGAGTCCCGCTGCTGATCGCCGATCTCCATTGCACGGCCGAATCCAATCCGGCAGCCGCGAAAACAATCCAGCGGGTCTTCCGCGAGGCGGTCTTGCTGGACGGGCTGCTTTACATCACGGGGTTCGACACCCAGGCCGCCGCTTCCGCCGCGCACCAGGCTGTCATCACGGAACTCGAACGTCACCGGCGCCCCGTGATCATCGCCGGCGCGAATCGATGGGTTTCTCTGGCGAACCCCGAGCTGGTCGTGATCGCGGTCGAGTTTTCCATTCCAGAGTTCGACGTCCGGCGAGACTGCTGGAACCAGCGTCTCGCCGATCACTCGTGGGCGCTCGACCCACGTGATGGCGACGACCTGGCCGCCCGTTTTCGCCTCACCGCTGCGCAGATCGGCGATGCCGTGGAGAGCGCCGTCCAGCAGGCCCGATGGCACTCGGCTGTGGATGAATCTGCCGGCTCGACGCAAGAACGGTCGGTCGATCATCTCTATGCCGCGGCGCGGGCGCAATGCGGTCACGATCTCGCCCGGCTCGCCAAAAAGATCACGCCTCACTACGGGTGGGATGACATCGTGCTGCCCGAGGAGCAGATCGAGCAATTGCACGAGGTCTGTGAGCAGGCGCGTCACCGGCAAACCGTCTTTGGGGCGTGGGGGTTCGGCCGGAAGCTCTCGATCGGCAAGGGCCTGAACGTTCTCTTCGCAGGCCCGCCGGGAACCGGCAAGACCATGGCAGCGGAGGTGCTCGCGCGAGAGCTGCGTCTGGATCTCTACAAGATCGATCTCTCGCAGGTGGTCAACAAATACATCGGCGAGACGGAGAAGAACCTCGATCGGATATTCAGCACCGCCGAAAACAGCAACGCCATCCTGTTCTTCGACGAAGCGGACGCGCTGTTCGGCAGACGCTCCGAAGTCCGGGATTCGCACGATCGTTACGCGAATATCGAGATCTCGTACCTGCTTCAGAAGATGGAGGAGTACGAAGGCATCAGCGTCCTCGCGACCAACCTTCGACAAAACGTCGATGACGCGTTCACGCGCCGGCTTCAGGCCATCGTGGAGTTCCCCTTCCCGAACGCGGAGGACCGTCGTCGAATCTGGGAAGTCACCTTTCCCCTCGAGGCGCCGGTCGGCGACGACGTGGACTTCGCCGCCCTCGGACGGGAGGTGGCGCTCGCCGGCGGCAGCATGAAGAACATGGCGATCGCGGCATCGTGCCTGGCCGCGTCAGGCGGCGGATCGATCGCGATGCAGCACGTGCTCAACGCTGCCGTGCGCGAGTTCCAGAAGCTCGGCCGCGAGTGGGCGCCGCCGGCCTGCCTCGCCGTGCCTGCGGGTGATGCGCGAGCGTCCCGTCCCGGTTTGGCGACGCCATGATTCGCGACCTCGACGAGACACTGCGCGCAGTTCTGCATGACCCGGCCCAGATGGCCCAGTTCCCCGAGTTGGCCGCGGCGGACATCGCGTTCGATCGGCCGACCGACCCGTATGCGCCGGGTCAGCCGACGGTCAATCTTTTCCTCTACGAGCTGAGAGAGAACACCGAGCTGCGTTCCAACGATCCGGAGATCACGATCGTCAACGGCAAGGCCATCACGCGTCCCGCGCCGATGCGGCTTTACTGTTCGTACCTCGTCACGGCGTGGCCGATCGGCATGGCGGAGCCGCCGCTCCAGGAACACCGCCTGCTCACGCAGGCGCTCCGCGTGCTGTCGCGGTACCCGACCCTGCCCGAAGCATTTCTGAAAGGCAGCCTGATCGGGCAGACGCCACCACTGCCGATGGTCACGCTGCATCCGGATTCGCTGAAGGCGATGTCGGAGTTCTGGACGTCGCTCGGCAATCGTATGCGCGCGTCCCTGACGGTCACCGTCACGATCAGCGTGCCGGTGTTCGCCGACGTCCCCGACTTCCTCGTCACGACACATCGCACCAGCTACGTGCCGGCCGCGCAGCCGTCCGAACAGTTGCTGCAGGTCGGCGGTCGCGTGCTCGACGGCAACACCGCGCTCGGCATCAGTGGTGCGATGGTCGACCTGCTCGACACCGGGCAGCAGACCATCAGCACGGACGATGGGACGTTCGACTTCGCGACAGTTCCGCCGGGACCGCACACCCTGCGAGCGACGGCCGCAGGCTACGCGGTCAAGTTGCAGCCGTTGACGATTCCGGGACGAGCTGAGGACTACCAGATCACGCTGACGCACCTGTGAGGTGTCGCCGGCAAGGATGAGGAGGACAGGTTCATGGCACCACTCACGATGGCGGGAAAGGCTCCCGGGGTCTATATCGACGAGATCGCCGTTCCCGGGCCGATTCCTGGAGTCAGTACGAACATCGCGGCGTTCGCAGGGCCAGCCACGACGGGTCCCCTTTTCACGCCGACGTTCTTAACGAGCTTCAAGCAGTTCACGGCGTTGTTCGGATCGTACATCGAGGATCCGTATCGCGTGTATGCCACGCACGCCGTCGAAGGATTCTTCAACGAAGGCGGCACGCAGTGCTGGTTCGTTCGTGTCGGAACCGGCAAAGCTGCGTGGCTGAACCTGGTCGATCAGAACGCGACGCCGCGCAACGTGCTGCGGGTCACGGCGCTGCAGGAAGGCAAGCCGGCCGCCGGCAAGGACATCACGGTCCAGGTCGATGCGGCGCATGCGGGCTCGGCCAAGGCGGTCCACGCCAAACCGGCCGGGGCGCTGACCGGTGCGGCCGCGAACCAGAACATCGTCACGACCGGAGCCGAGGCGGACGCGGCGAAATTCAAGCCCACCGACCTCGTCCTGCTCGAGAAGGGTGCCGGCAGCGAGCGCGCGCAGATTTCGAGCATCGCCTCGGACGCGGGAGCGCACACCTCCACCTTCACGCTTGCCGGCGCTCTCTCGGCCGACTACACAGGCGGAACGATGCGTCTTGCGGATCTCGCGGTCGGGCAGACCGTCATTCGGGTCGACAGCATCGTCGGGTTCGAGACCGGCACGTGCGTGACGATCGCCCAGAACGCGGTGACGGAAGACGCGATCGTACGGCAGGTGGACACCACGAACAACTTCGTGACGCTGACCAAGGGCGTCGCCAACATCTACACGTTGAAGGACGGCGACCCGGATGTGACGCTGCAGACGCAGGAATTCAAGCTCACGGTCGTACGCCCCGGCAGCCCGACCGAGGTCTTCGACAAGCTCGCGATGGACCCGCGACACAGCCGCTACTTTCTCGACGCCGTGCAGTCGGCGCTCGTCAGCGTCGATTTTTCAGATCCACCGTCGACCACGCTGCCGGCGAAGAACGTGCCGAAGACAATCGCCGCGACGCCTCTCGCCGGCGGCGCCGACGAGGACAGGAACGCGTTGACGTCCGTCCAGTACGTCCAGGGTATCGACGCGCTGAAACGGACGACCAGCGTCAACCTGCTGGCGGTGCCGGACGCGGTCGGCTCGAAGATGCAGAAAGCCGATACACAGGCGATCCAGACCGCACTCGTCAATCATTGCCAGAAGCTGCAGGATCGGTTCGGCATTCTCGATCCGCGCCCGGTGACCGACCCGAACAACTTCAACCCGGACATCACGCAACAACGCTCCAATCTCGATTCCGACAACGGCTATGCGGCGCTCTACTTCCCCTGGATCAAGATCGCGAGCCCGTTCGATTCGACGCAGATCCTGGTGCCGCCGTCGGGCCACGTGGCCGGCGTATACGCGAACAACGACAACACGCGCGGGGTGTTCAAGGCGCCCGCCAACGAGCCGATCACGATGGCGCTCGACGTCGAACTGCCCCTGAGCGATGACGACCAGGGTGTGTTGAACGACGTGGGCATCAACGGCATCCGTCAGTTCCCGAACCAGGGGATCCGCATCTGGGGGGCGCGCACGATCACGCCGCCGGACAGCACCCAGTGGCGGTATGTGAACGTGCGACGGCTGCTGATCTTCATCGAGAAGTCGATCCAGGAAGGCACACGCTTTGCCGTGTTCGAGCCGAACAATGTCGGTCTCTGGGGAAAGCTCAAACGCGTCGTCGATGACTTCCTGACCGGGATCTGGGCCGCTGGCGCGCTCGAGGGCGCGACACCCGACAAATCGTTCCGGGTGCGGATCGACGAGTCGCTCAACCCGTCGGCATCGATTGCGCTCGGGATCCTGACGGCGGAGATCACCATCTTTCCGGCGCCACCAGCCGAATTCGTGATTTTCCAGATCATCCAGGAGCCCGGCGGTTCGTTCGTAAACGAACAGGGGTAATAACGGAGGCACAGATATGGCAAATGGCGCTCGCGTCGACCCCTACAAAGGATTCCGCTTTCGCGTCGAGATCGACAGCATTCAGCAGGCCGGCTTCACGGAGTGCAGCGCGGTCGGGTCGCACCTCGAGGTCATCGAGTACCGCGAGGGCGGCGACTCCGCGACCGTCAGGAAGCTGCCGGGCAAGGTGAGCTATCCCGACATCACGCTGAAGTGGGGCACCACCGACTCGCAGGAGCTCTACGACTGGCATCTCGCCGCCGTCCGCGGCGAAGTGCAACGGAAGACTGGTTCGGTGGTGCAACTCGACGATACCGGACAGGAGAAGCTGCGATGGAACTTCTTCCAGGCGTGGCCGAGCAAGTGGGACGGACCTGCGTTCACGGCCAAGGGGAACGACATCTCGATTCAGACTCTGACCCTCAGCTGCGAGCGGATTGAAGTGGGTTAGCGAGGACAACATGTTTCAGACAGAGTACGAATTTCGCCTGCCGATGGGGTTTGTCGACGAGCAGGGCGATCTCCATCGCGATGGCGTGATGCGGCTCGCGACGGCGGCGGACGAGATCCTTCCACTCCGCGACCCGCGTGTGCAGAGCAACCAGGCGTATCTGGTGATCGTGCTGCTGTCGCGGGTCGTGATGAGGCTCGGCAGCATTCCGCAAGTGACGCCGAAAGTGATTGAGGGACTCTATGCCGCCGATCTGAATTACCTGCAGGAGCTCTACAACCGGATCAATCGCGACGGGAAAGCGGATGTGCCTGCGGTCTGCCCGCAGTGTGCCCACACGTTCCAGGTGGAGCTCGTCACGGCGGGGGGGTTCGAGGCTACCCCCTGGCCTCGCTGTACGAGGAGGTAGCCTTCATCGCCTATCACTTTCACTGGTCGGCCGACGAGATTCTCGACTTGTCGCACTCCGATCGGCGCAGCTGGGTCGAGCAGATCTCGGCAATTCATCGACGAAGGAATGAAGACGCTGAACATGCGGCTCAACTCGAGTCATAACACCCGGACCTGGCGCCTGAGGCGGGATCCGGGCCGGAACGTTTCCGGGTCGCTGCCGGCTCGGTACGCACGCTGGACCCGCGCGGCGCAGGCGGTCGCGACGCGAAGGCTCGCCAGGCGTGCCACGGTGGCGTTTGGAGATCGCATCTTCCTTCGCCTTGCCAGGCTGACAACCGGCACCCGGCTCGCGGTCGATGTTCGCCTCGACCTCAAGTTGGTGCTTGCCTGCCACGCTGTTGCGGGGACTCAGAGGGGCTCAATACTGAAACGATCGATAGAGCCTCTCGCATATCGTCCTGCGTTCCGTGTCGCACGCGGCGCCGGCAGGCAAACGGTGACGCGTCCGGAGACGGGAGGCTGCACGCGACCGCTCGGAGAGGCAGGCATCCCCTCCGAAGAACTCGCCCAACCGATCGACATCCGGACGCGCCAGAGTCCTGGTACGGTCACGCGGACTCTGGACCGCGTCGAAACGCTGTTCACCCGGACGTTGGCGCGGCGAGTTGTGGAACACGCCCATACGTTGATGCCATGCCGCGAAGCAGCGGTCGTGTTCGGCCGCCGGTTGACCGAGCGGGCCCTGCGCCTCGAGCCGCCGACGGCGGTCGCGCAGGTCCTTCCCGCCGAACCTCGCCGAGCCGCGCCGGTCCACGAACTGCGCGAGAGCGTCCCGATCGTCGCCGTACCGCGGACCACCGCCGCCGCTCAGCAGGTCCGGCCGCCGGATCTGCCAGCCAACGTGGCGCAGATCACCGATCACGTGATCGATCAGCTCGACCGCCGCATGCGGGCGTGGCGCGAGCGCCTGGGTCAGGTGTAGGAGGCGGCCATGGGTCTCGCGAAAGCCAGCATCCTCAACGAAGCGACGGGCGACCAGTACAGCGTGATGTTCAATCCGGAAGAGTACAGCCTGAACAAGGACAACAACTTTGCCTCGCAGGCGATTCCCGGGCTGACATCCCCGTTGCTGCAGTTCGTGAACGGCAACCTGTGTACGCTCGACATGGAGCTGTTCTTCGACACCTTCGAAAAGCAGACCGACGTGCGCGACGAGACGCAGAAGATCACCGCCCTCCTGCAGATCAACTCCGATCTGCACGCGCCCCCGATCCTGCAGGTCGTCTGGGGCTCACTGTTCTTTCGATGCGTGCTGGCCAAGGTGGCGCAGAAGTTCATCAAGTTTCTGGGCGACGGCCGCCCGGCGCGTGCGCGCCTGTCGGTGACCTTCCAGGAATACCTCGACGCCGATACGCAGTCGAAAGAAGCGAACCTGCAGACCGTCGACTTCAGCAAGTACCACGTGGTCCGGCTGAATGAGACGCTCAGCAGCATCGCCGGTCAGTACTACGACGACCCGACGACGTGGCGGCCGCTGGCGGCGGCGAACGGTGTCACCGATCCGTGGTCAATTGTCGTCGGACAGGAACTCCGCGTACCCGCGCTCCCGTACGTGGATCCCGAGACCGGCGACGTGATTGCCTGATATGGCGACCTACCCTCAGTACGCGCCGGAGTGCAAGCTCGAGATCGACGGCAGCCCGCTGCCACCGGCGTTGCGGGCGTCGGTCGTGAGCGTCACGTATCACGACGGCCTGAAGGGCGCCGATCACGTCGAGGTAACCTTCGCGAACCCGGGTCTGCAATGGCTTGATCACCCGCTGCTCGTCGTCGACAAGGGATTCAAGCTGTCGATTGGGTACGTACCTGCTGCGCCCGAGCTCGTGTTCGTCGGCGAAATCACAGGCATCGAGGTCAACTTCCCGGCGGGCGGCATGCCGACGATCCAGGTGACGGCGCACGACTTTCTGCAGCGCTTGACTCACGGCAAGGTCGATCGCGCGTTCGCGATCAGCACACCCAAGGTCGCACACTTCCCGCTGCCGGACGTCGCCGTCGCGGCGGTCGTCAGCGCCTCCAATCTCCTGATCCCCTACCCCGATCCCATCGGCGGGGCGCTGTCCGCGCTGATGACGCTGGCGACCTACATCACGACGCCGCAGGATGGCCAGGTCAGCGTCCGCCGTCAGGAGGGCGAGAGCGATTTCGATTTCCTCTCAGCGATCGCGAAGGAGAACGGCTGGGAGATGTACATCGACCACACGCAGGATCCGAAAGGCTACGTCCTCAAGTTTCAGTTCCTCCTTCAGGACTATTCCTCGAGCGTATCGCTCAAGTGGGGACAGTCTCTGATGAGTTTTACGCCGCGCCTGACCACCGTCGGAGACGTGTTCGGCGTGTCGGCGCGAGTGTGGATCGCGAGCCTTCAGACGGAATTCGTCATCGTCGTCTCGTGGGATTTCGACCGCGCCGCATTTGATCTGATGATTTACCCGGACTCGGCAGTCTCGACATGGTGCTCGGAGCCAAGTCAGCGAAGACGCTGTCGATCAAACCCACCGGATTCCCCGGCGCGCTCCGCGATCTGCTCTCCGATCTTTTGCCACGGCTGAACAACCGTCTCACCGCCACCGCTTCGACGATCGGCAACCCGGCCGTCAAAGCCGGTCGGGTCGTGAACTTCGACGGCGTCGGCGACCAGTTCAGCGGGTTGTACCGCATCACCGACGCCACGCACACGTTCGACGGCAGCGGCTACCGAACGACATTTCAGGCGCGCAAGGAAGTGTGGTTCGGGTCGATTCCGCTGCCCAAGGGCAATCGAGCCTGCTGCGTGTGCAGGGACAGAGTCTGTGAGGAGCAGCCAATGAGCAACGCGGTCCTGGAATGGTTGGCGGGGACGGAGCGCCGGCCCTCGCAGGGGAAAGGCGGCGGCGGATATTCGATTGCGCCTGCCGTCGTCAAAGACAACCTCAATGTGCTTCGGAGGGCCGAGTGCAGGTGCTCATTCCGTCGCTGCCGTCGTTCGATCCGTGGGCGCGCGTGGTTGGCCTCGGCGCGGCGTCGTCTCGCGGCTTCGTGTGGATCCCCCAGACCGGCGACGAGGTGCTGGTCGCGTTCAACGAAAACGACGAGCGTGACGCCTACATCATCGGCGGTTTGTGGAGCATGGTGAACCGACCGCCACTGACGGCGCCCACCGACTTTCTGACCAAGCGCGTGATCCAGACGGGTCTCGGCAGCGCTCCCGGCCACATCGTCGAATTCGACGATGCGCTGCAGTCGGTCTCGATTACGACGAGCACCTCCCAGAAGATCGTGATGGACCCCACGACGGTCGCTATCAGCGCGTTCAAGGACACCGCGAAACTGACGATCGCGGTCGGGCCACCGCCGTCGATCACCATCGAGAGCACGAGCGGCGACATCAGCCTCAAGGCGCCACTCGGCACGATCAGCCTGGAAGCTGCTGACGTTGACATTTCCGGCACCAAGAGGCGTCGTTCAGCACCGAAGGGAGCTGCACGATCGAAGGCCTCACCGTCGACATCAACGAGGAGAGTGCACGATGCCGCCTGCCGCACGCGTGGGAGACATGACGGGTCACGGGACGCCGCTCGGGCCCGGACCGGGAAGTCCCGATGTGACCATCGGCAGCCAGCCGGCGTGGTGCGCCGATGTCGATCAGCTGCGTGCCCACTCGTCAATGGCGTCCAGCCGCACGTCGGAGGCGTGGTCACGATGGCGAGCCTGACGGTTTCCATCAACGGTTTCGCGGCCGCGCGCCAGGGCGACGTGATTACCGAGGCGGGCGGACCGAACACCATCGCGGCCGGCTGTCCGACCGTGTCGATCGGAGGGTGACGCGATGAACGGCCAGATCGGACCGAAGGCGTTTCAAGGAATCGGATGGGGATTTCCCCCCGGCGTACAGCCGGACGGCAGCACCACTGTCGCCCGCTACGAAGAGGATATTCGCCAGGCAATCCGGATCATTCTCGGCACCAATCGCGGCGAACGCGTGATGCGCCCCGATTTTGGCGCCGGCCTTCGCGAGTTCACGTTCGAGCCGCTGAACCAGACGACGTGCTTGAAGCTTCAGACGCGGGTGCAGGAGTCGTTGGTCACGTGGGAACCGCGGATCGATGTGTTGAAAGTCGAGGCGCGCGTCGACGGCAGCGAGACAGGCCTGGTGCAGATCGCGATGACCTACCGGATGCGGAGCACGAACACGCTCCACAACCTGGTCTACCCGTTCTATCTCATGGAGGGGTCGGCGCAGTGAGTTCCATCGGCGGACCGGTGCTCGACGACCGTGACGAGATGGCGCTCGTCGCGGAATTTCGCGCGCGGCGTGCGGGCTACCTGCCGCAATGGAATCCGCCGGTCGATTCGGCGGGTGCGGCGATCGAGCAGGTCTTTGCACACCTCGTCGAGGCGATCCTGAAGCGCCTCAACCAGGCGCCCGACAAAAATCGGCTCGCCTTCTTCTCGTTCCTCGGCCTTGACGCGGCGCCGGCCGCGGAAGCGCGAGCGCCGATCGTCTTCAGTCTCAATCCGCAGGCCGGCGTCGCGAACGCGCCGGCTGGCACCCAGGTCGCGGCGCCGCCGCCACCCGGAGCCACTGCGCCGATCGTGTTTGAGATAGAGCGGGGGCTGAATATCAGCGCCGCGGCACTGACGTCGGCCGCGACCCTGTGGCCGGGGCGCGACGAGTACGTCGATCACACGACGGCGCTGGCCTCACACCAGCCATTTACGTTATTCGATCACACGCTCGCGCAAGGGACGCCGCACGGCTCTACCTCTCGCATCCGGTGCTGCTGGCGCTGTCCGGCGCTGCGACAGTGCTCGTGGAGGTGCATCTCACCCAGGGCAGCGACGCGAGGCTCCCGCTCGACTGGCAGTACCGGGACGGTCAGGTGTGGCGCGCGTTCGATCCGCTTCAGCCCACGTGTCTGGACGCCGCATCGCAGTTGAACGATGGCACCGCCGGGTTCACCACCTCCGGCTCCGTCACGCTGACGTCGGGCTGCGCCAACGCTCAGGCCGTCGCAGTGAACGGCGTCAGCTCGTTCTGGATCCGCGCGAGGCTGGCGGCCACTCTTCCGGTCGATCCCGCGCGAATCCTGCCGGTTGTCGAGGCGCTGCGGGTGCGCACGATGATCGTTCAGGACCTGTCGATCGGTCTGCAATTGGCCTCGACTTCGCAGATCGCCGCCGTTGCCGCGGTCGAGGCGTTGGCCCGCGTCCGCGAGCAGCACGGTTCGCTGCTGGTCGTGGACAACGTCACGCTGACGGCGACTGATTCGTCGGGCTCGCTCGTGACGTTCACTCCCCGGGATGGCACGGGAATATTGAAGACCGACGACACGCCGGAGGGCGGCGTCGAGTATGCGATGAGCGTGTCGTTCCTCGGGATGCCGCCATCGAATCCGAGTGCGGTGACGAAGATCGTCTGGCCGAACGACACGACGCTGACCACGACTCTCGATGTGGTCGCGAAGATCGACGCCATGGCGCCGGACAAGGCGATGGTCGGGCAGTCGCCGTCGACGTCAGCAAGTCGTTCTTTCCATTTGGCGGGCAGCCACGCCCGGGCGCGGCGTTCTACTTCACGCAGAAGGAGGTCTTCGCGAAACCGAAGGCGATCGCGCGAGTGTTCGTCGAGCGCGCCGATTCTCCGCAAAGCTCTTTTACCGCGTCCTCGAATTCGCAATTGCCCCGTACCTGTGGTCTGGGAGTACTGGAACGGGACCCACTGGTTTCCGCTCGGTGTCAGCGTCGATCGTGTGGCCTCGTGGCAGGCCGCGGGTGCGGACCCGATTGATCTGACCGCGACCGGTTGCGTGGTCTTCCAGGTCCCCGGACATGGTCGCCACGCAGGTGGCGAATCAGGAGGCGCTCTGGATCCGGGTCCGACTCGTCAGCGGAGGCTTCGGCTTCTTCGTGGACACCACGGTGCCCACGACGACGGGATCGATCACGGTCCAATACGTGGTGCCACAGCCGCCGGTACTAGCGGATTTCCGCATCGGCTTCAGCTGGCAGAACGGACCCGAGCCGTTCGATCGCGTCTTCAGCTACAACGACTTCGGGTTCGAGGATCGGACCGAGAACGCGAGATGGCCGGGCGCACCGTTCACGCCGTTCTCGGCCGTCGCTGATCGCACGCCGGCGTTCTACCTGGGCACTGACGCGGCCCTTCCGTCGGCCGACGCGGGCCTTTACTTCGACATCGTCGAGGCGGCCGCGGCCTCCGCGGCGTCGCCGCTGCCGCTGGTCTGGGAGGAATGGGACGGCGGCGGCTGGCGCCAGCTGACCTTCGACGACGACACCGAGGAGCTGACGCTTCCGGGAATCGTCGCGTTGCAGCCGCTGCCCGCGACCGCGGCGCTGATGCGGTTCGGCCGGTCGCTCTATTGGATTCGCGCCAGACTCATCGACGACCAGCCGCCAACGGAAACAACGGTCAGCGGCGTGGTGCTGAACGCCGTCTGGGCCAGCCAACAGCGTACGTTTCAGGGCATGGCGCTCGGCGCCAGCGCCGGCGCGCCGAGCCAGGTCTTCACGATCACGCAGGTCCCGGTCCTCGCCGAAGAGCGGATCGAGGTGCGCGAGTTTTCCGGCCGCCGCGCGAACGTGGAATGGCGAATCGTGGCGCTGCAGTTGTTCGACAACGACGCTGCCGTGGTCGAAGCGCTCGAGAACGCGCTCGGCGCCGAAGGGGTGGCCACCGATGTGCAGCGGGCGATCTCCGCCTCGTCCGCGATCGTAAGAACATCGTCGAACTCTGGGTGCGCTGGAGCGCCGTGCCGCATTTCTACGATTCCGGACCGCTCGATCGCCACTATGTGCTCGATCGCGCGAGCGGCCGTCTGCTGTTCGGCGACGGTGTCAGCGGCATGCTGCTGCCGCTTGGCGCGGTGGTTCAGGCGACGCAGTTCCGATCGGGCGGCGGCAGCGTGGGATGTGTGCCGGCCGGTGCGATCAAGCAACTGCTCGGGTCGGTGCCGGGCGTGCAGTCGGTGACGAACCCGCGGGCGGCCGAAGGCGGGGCCGATGGCGAGACCCCGGCGAGCTTCGGATTCGCGCACCCGATCGGTTGCGCGCGCGGGGCCGTGCCGTGACTGCGGGCGACTACGAGGCGCTCGCCCGCGAGGCATCAGCGAGCGTTGCCTTCGCGCGAGCGATCCCTGGCCAGGACCAGACCGGTAGACGGCGGCCTGGTTGGATCACGCTGCTGATCATGCCCAACAGTCAGGATCCGCAGCCCGTCCCATCGTTTGGCCTCCGTGAGGAGGTGCGGGCCTATCTGGAAGCCCACGCGCCGATGAACGTCGCGTCGGCGGGGCAGATCGTCGTGACGACACCGGGCTTCTTCCCGATCGATGTCTCTGCAACGCTGGCGGCCGAGTCGGGCGCCGACGCTGGAGCGGTGTTGCTCTTGGCCACTGATGCCCTCAACGCGTTTCTGCATCCGTTGACGGGCGGACCCGACGGTCAGGGATGGGGGCTCGGACGGGACGTGTACCTGTCCGACATTGCCGCCGTGCTCGCCGGTGTGCCTGGCGTCGATGCCATCCGGGTGCTGTCGCTGCTGGTCGGCGGCGTGCCCCAGAGCGATCATGTCGCGGTCGGGTCGCTGCAGATCGTGGTCGCTTGATCGTTCCAACTCACGATGGTGGAGGACTGACAGCCGTGGCACTCACCCTGCCGAACCTGGACGACCGTCGATGGGGAGACCTCGTCGAGGAAAGCCGCGCGCTGATTCCGGTCTATGGCCGCGAATGGACCGATCACAATGTTCACGATCCGGGGATCACGCTGGTCGAGCTGCTGGCGTACCTGACGGAAATCGAAATCTTCCGGGTCAATCAGATACCAGACTCCCACAAACGCCAGTTCCTCGCGCTGCTCGGTCTCGCCCCGAAGGCGCCGCGGCCCGCTCGCACGCTGCTGACGTTCGGCCTTGACGCCGCGACCCGCTCGCTCGATCTTCCGGCCGGTCTGGCGTTCGTGACGGCGACCGACGATCCGATCCGTTGGCAAACGTCCACCGCCCTCACGGCGGTCGGTGCCACTCTCGCGGCACTGCAGACGGCAGCGAACGGGAAATTCCACGACCTGACGCCCGCGTGGCGTCGCGGCACTCCATGCGCCGTGCTCGGTGACGATCCGCGGCCGGGGGCAGCGTTCTATCTCGGCTTTTCGACCCGCTGCCGGCCGGGACGCGCGTCAGCATCGCGCTGCAATTCGACGGCGAGCAGTCGGGGGAGCGCGAGCGGATACGCATCCGGGACGAAGCGGCGATGCGAGCGGTCGAGTGCGGACCGCCGCGCACGGTGAATCCGTGCGTAAAACTGCCGCCGCAACAGACGGCCATGCCGCCGGCGCAGCCCGAGCCGCCACTCCAGCACCAGTCGGTCCGCACGGTATGGGAGGTCTGGACCGATGCCGGCGGTCAGCTGCAGTGGAGCGCCCTCGATCGGGTGGTTGACGAACTGCGCGACGACACGCGAGCGTTGACGCTGACTGGCGAGCTGCAATTCAGCGTGCCTGCGGCGATGCACCTCGGTCAACTCGGAACCGTTCCGCAGAACCTGGCGTGGATCCGCTGCCGCTATGTATCGGGCGCTTATGACCAGAGGCCATCGATGTCCGGCATTTCGTTCAATGCCTGCCCGGCGATGCAGATCACGCCGCTCGAGACGCGCTTGCGGATCGCTCCTGGTGCCCGCGTCCAGGGCCCGGCACCTTCGGCGGGCATCGCGTTGCGCTGCGACTGGGCCTCGACGCGACACGCCGGGTCGACGACTTGACGTTCGGCGGCGGCGCCGCTGACGACCCGCGATTCCTGATCCTCGACTACCGTCCGGCGTCCAATGCCGAGGGCGTGCTGCATGTCGAAGCCGCGGTGCTCGGCCGCACCTCCGGGTTCCCATTCGATCAGTTCACACTCGATTCGCCGCCGATCGATCCACATGGCTTCCAGGTCTTCACGCTGGCCGCGCCGACCTGGCAGCGCTGGACGCCCGAGGCGGACCTTGTCGAGAGCTCGGCCCGCGACGCTCACGTGCGGTTCTCGCCGGCCGATGGGACGCTGCAGTTCGGGGACGGCAAGAACGGACTGCTGCCAGCGGTTGGAGCGCTCGTGTTCGCGATTGGCAACACGACGGGCGCAGCCGTCGGAAATGTGCGAGCTCACGCGGTGTCGCGGCTCGAAGACTCTCCGCACAACCGCGCCCTCCTTGGCGTCCGATGGCCGGACGTCTCGTCGCACCTCGCGCTCGTCGACAACCCGATCGCGGCCAGTGGCGGCGCCACGGCGGAAACGCCCGACCAGGCGTCTCTGCGCGCGATCGATCTCGTCAACAGCCGGACCCGCGCGGTCACCGCCGACGACTTCGAGCAGCTGGCTCTGGCCACGCCCGGCGTCCGCCTGGCCCGGGCACTCGCGATTCCGGATTTTCACGGCAATTTCCCATGCTTCGAAGCGCCGGGAATCGTCACGGTGGTGATCGTCCCGTTCCTGCCCGCGGGGAGGCCGACGCCGAGCCGGTCGAGCCGCGCGCTCGTTGCGTCCTGCCTGAATCGCCACCGTTTGATCGGCACGGCCATCCGAGTTGTCGGACCCGAGTTCGTGACTGTTTCGCTGACCGTCCGCGTCCGCGCCTTGCGTGGCGTCGATCGCGTCGGCCTGCAGGCGCGCGTGGTCGCAAAGCTGACCGGGTTCCTCGACCCGCTGACCGGGAGTGAGTCGGGTGCCGGATGGCCGTTCGGCCGTCCGGTTTTTCGTGCGGATCTCTTGAGCGTGGTCGCCGGCGTGATCGGCGTCGACCACGTCTTGAGCTTGACGCTCAGCGGCGGCTGCGCCGACGCGTCGTGCACCGAAATCTGCTTGCCGCGCACCGGTCTCGCGTGTCCCGGCACGCTTGCGGTCGAGGTTGTGTGATGAGCCCCCTGAATTCGCCGCGCGCGCACCCCGCCCCTCCCACCGAGATGGAGAGGTTCTCGTTCTGGGACGGCCAGATGCTCAGGGCGAACGATCTGAACCGCCTGGGAACGGTCGCCGACGCCAGACGGTGGTGGCACAACCGCGCCCTGCACAACGCGTACGGGATCGCGTGCGGCCTCGAAGTCGTTTCGGTTCGAGCCGATCGGAAGAAGCGCTCCAAGGTAACCGGCCTCCGCTTGTTGAGCGGGATCGTGTACGACGCGTTCGGCCGCATGCTCTACGTCCCCCTCGATCGCGACCTGCCGTTTCCTTCAGGCGTCCCCGACGCCGTCGAGGCGTGCCTGCTGGTGATCCGCTTCCGCAGCACCGCATCGAGCGCGGGTATCTGTTCGCCTGTGCCGCGCTGCTGTGGCGGCGAGCGGACCGGAGCAGGTGAAGGAATTGAACTGACGTGGGTCGAGGAATCGCGTGTGGCGTGGTCGCAGAGTGTTCCACTGGCGCGCGTGACCTTTACCGCCGCGCACCGCGAACCGCGCCTTGACGCGGCCTTCGTTGCACCGCGCCTCCGCGCGGCTCGCCGGCCGCACATCGTAGCGGACACAACGGTGCCTGGCGCCACCCAGTGGGCGGCTGGTCCGTCGGAGCTCATACACGCGGTTCCCGATGAGCGGTCGGTCATCTGGTTCCCGATCGACGTCGTCGTCGACACGACCTCGGCCGGATTCTCCGCCACGCCGGCCTATTTAGCTGAGCTGTCCGGGCCGCGCGTCGATCTTTCTCAGCTTCAATTCTTCCGTCCGTTATCTCCGCACATCGTCGACGAAACGCCGCAGCGTTTCACGTTCCGGTTCTGGCTGCTTCTCCTCCAGGCAGTTTTTGAAATCGAAGCGGCCGCAGCAGCGTCGCCTGGAAGCGCGACGGCCTTCACGCTGGATGGTTTCAGACATTTTGCGAGACAACAACGGCTGCACGTGGCGTGGCTGGGCTGCGAAGGTGAGCCGGACGCGGCGCCGAAGGCAACACGGCGCACACCGAGCCTGTGCGGCTGCGCGGCGACATCGATGCCGTTGTCGATTTGAGAGGGCGACCATGGCCATTGTCGGAGACACGCCGTTCCTCGAGCGCTCACGTTCTTCAACGGCCAGCGGCTGCTCGCAGGCGACCTTCAGGATCTCGAGACATTCGAACGCGAGATGCGGTGGCTGCACAACCTGAGTCTGCATCAGCCAGGCATCGGCAGTGGATTTGCCGTGACCGGTAGAAAGGGCGATGGCCAAGTCGCCATCTCGCCGGATACGCGCTCGACGCCCTCGGCCGCGAAATCATCCTGACGATGCCCGATACGGAGCAGGTGCCGGCCGTTGCCGACAACGGGGCCGGGCAGCCGGCGCTGTACGACCTCGTCGTCGCCTACCCTTCGGACGACGACCTGATTCCAAGCGAGACGCGTGAAGCCGTCTGTGCCAACGGCGGCGTGGTCCGGCTGCACGAGGAGCCGGTCTTCTGCTGGGTTCGACTGAGTGACGATGGGCTGAGCCCGGTTGATCCGCGACTGAAGGATCTGGTGCGTCAGCAGATGATGGTCGGTACTCGCGCGCGTCCAGATTCAGAATTGCAAGCTGAAACAGGACGTGTCGGTGGCGGTTCGCCGCAACGCGCGTCCGCCGCGGCTTCCAAAGTCGCGTCGGGAGTGACGACGCTGTCGATGAGGAAGGACTTCAAGCGCGAGACCTTGACTGAGAGCGGCGTCGAAATCATCAAGCTCTCGACAACCATCGACACGACGTCCGGCGGCTTTTCGGCGATCCCGCACTATTTCACGCGTCTGCGGACGACCAACGGGCTGCTCCTCTCACTGTTCATGTTCGGGACCGTCATCCAGGTTTCGTCGGAAGCGCCGACCAGCTTCGTGCTCGAGATTTTCAACAGTCTCCAATTCGTCGCGGCGAAGGCCCGTCGCGTGAATCTCGAAAGCGCATCCACGTTCGACATCGTGTGGATCGGAGTCGAGGGATAGTCATGAGCGCCGCAAGCCCCCGCAACTTCCGCTATCTGAATGGCGGTGGCGCGTGGCCGGGATTCTCGTGGGCCGGGCTCGATCTCGGCGTGGACGGTACGCTCTCGCTGTCCCCGCTGGCCTCGCTGATCGACGACATCCCACCGGAGATTGCGGACATGACGCCGTCCGACGAGCCCGGTGGGGTTGCGTGTGACCGGGACGGTAACGTTTATTGGAGCGATCCCGACCGCGACAGGATCTTCTGCCGCCAGGCCTGCGACGGCGCCATCGCCAGCTTGACCTGCTTCGAGCGGCGTCACGCCGATGCCGGACCGCTTCGTTCTCCCAGGGGACTGGTGGTTCCGTCCGGGCGGAACGCGCTCTTCGTCGTCGACTCCGGGAATGCCCGGCTGCTCGTTGTCGATTTGAGCTCGCAGCAGCTTCTGCAGGTGCTGCCGCCGTCCGCGCGGGCGCCACTCCCGGGCGCTTTCAATGACCCGTGGGCCGTCGCTGCCGACCGCGAAGGAAACATATACGTGGTCGATCACGGCAACCGCACGGTTCAGAAGATTCGTACGACCGGCGACCGCGACAATCGCTTTCACCACAATGTCCAGGCGTCTGGCCTTCTCGTTTCGCCGTCCGACGTCGCCGTCACGACGCGCGGCGATGGGGTTCGTGTGCTGATAACGGACGCGGCTGCGTCTCGCATCTTCCTGTTCGACGGCAGCGGTCTTCCGGAACACGACGCCAATGGCCGGCTGCTCTCCATCCCGCTCGATCCGTCCGTCAAGCCGATGGGCCTGGCAGCCACTGCCTCGTCGCTGTTCATCGGCGACAACGGTCGCGGTCGCATTCTTCAGGTTCAGCTGACACCGGCCGACCGTTTTGGGTCTGCCACGGATATTCGCGGGTATCGCGGTCCCGTGAGCGGGCTCTCGATCGCCGCGAACGACACGCTTCTGGCTTACGCCGGTGGCGGAATCGCGCCGGTGGACATCGCCATCGGCGGAAGTTACAGAGCGCTGGGCGCAGCGTGGAGCGACGCGATCGACATCGGGTATCCCGTTGACTGGCGAGAGCTGGTTGCGGAGCTGGCCCCGCTTGCTTCGGACGCGTACGTCGATGTGTTCGCCTATGCATCCAACGATCCGAAGGACCAGCCTCCCGTCCAGGAAGATGCTGCGCTCCGGACGTTCTTCGCCGATTCTCGCTGGCAGCGGCAGTTCCGCGGGTCGGCGACGGACGTCACGGCGGTCTACATCGGCAACCCACCGGGAATGCCGCCACCCCAAATGCAGCGATTTCTCTGGGTCGGCGCCGAGCTCCGGAGCGACGGCGTCAGCTCACCGGCGCTCGAGAACCTGCGCATTGAATTCAATCAGGACAGCTATCTGCCGCTCCTGCCGGCCATCTACGCGGTCGACTCTCCGGCCGGCGACTTCCTGCAGCGTCTGCTGACACTGTTCCAGAGCTTTTTCGAAGGTGTGGAAACAGAGATTGCGACGTTGCCGCTGCTGTTCGATCCGGCGCTGGCGCCGACCCGGTTTCTCGACTGGCTGGCGGGGTGGCTCGGTGTCGAGCTCGACGAGTCGTGGTCGGACGCGAAACGACGCGAGGCGATCGCCGAAGGCTTTGCATGGTTCGCGCGCCGGGGCACAAGGAAGGGCCTCGAACATGCGATCGAGTTCGCGACCGGGGTCCCGGTTGTGGTGGAAGAACCGATCCTGCAGACGGCGTGCTGGTGCCTGCCCGATGGCGCCGACGCCTGCTGCGATTCGTGCGCGGCGGAGGCCTCGGCCTCGGACGCGATGGTGGGCGGAGACGACTCCGTGCTCGGCTGGACGACGGTCCTCGCGCCGTCGCAGCCGGACGGGACGATCCTCGGCACGACGGCGATTCTCGATCAGTCGCAGTTGATACGCGACGACGAGTTCGGGTCGCCGCTGTTCTCGGATGTTGCGCATCAATTCAGCGTGCTCGTGCCGAGGAGCGCGACGATGTCGCCGGGCGCGCTGGAGCGCATGCGAACCGTGGTCGAGGCCGCGATGCCGGCCCACACCGCGTATCAGTTCTGCGTGATCGATCCGCTGATGCGCGTCGGCTACCAGGCCAGCGTCGGCATCGACACCGTGGTCGCCGGTCCGCCGCCGTCGATGCGGCTGGGTGAGGATGCCGTGCTCGGGGCGACGGCCGCGCTCGGCGGCTCGCCGCCGGTGCGACTGGACGGGCGCGCACGCATTGGAGTCAGCGCACGAATCGAATGAGCGCACGCCAGGCAATGGAGGAGGGACAAGATGGTCAGCACGCCAGCCAACGGTACGGGCGCAGAGCTGAAGGCGCCCGTCCGCAACCGATACTTCTATGGAAAGAGGCTCGACGTCTTTCACTTCGAGCTCGAACAGGAGTACTTCAACCAGAAGCGCTGGCTGATCAATCAGCGTGTTGTGGGCTACGGCGTGGTCTGCGGACTCGACGTGACGCTGGGACGCGACTCCCGCAGCGTCGTCGTGCAGCCGGGCCTGGCGATTGATCGATGCGGGCGCGAAATCGTCGTGGCGGCGCCGTCGTCTCCGGTGTCGCTCGATCCGTGGCTGTCGAAGGCATCGACTCCGGCGACGGGAGCCGGGCAGGCCAACGGCGACGATGGGAGGTGGGTGCACCTCTGTCTGTGCTACCACGAATGCGAGAGCGATCCCGAGCCGGCGTTCGGTGGGGATTGCGACGTCGATGACCGTTGCGCACCCGGAGCGATCCGCGAACGCTACCGGATCGATATTTGCGAAGGCCGCGTGAAGACGCCACAGACGAAATGCAGGCTGTCGGACCTCTTTTCGAACCGGACCCTCGACTACGCCGCGCTTGCGCGCTTCGTCACGAGATCGTGTCCGACAGTCACCGAGCCCTGCTGTATTCCGATTGCCAATATCCAACTGCCGCAGGTTCAGTCGTCGGGATCCGGAGGCGCCGGCGCCGCCACTGGCGAGGCGTCGAACGGCGGACCGGTTATCGATATCACCGTTCGTCCGATCGTGATCACGAACCCATTGCTCTATCAGCTCTTGATCTGCCTGTGCGGCTCTGGGGAAGACAATCCCTGTGGCGGCGGCGGCAGCTACTGATTCGCGTCAAGGAGAACCGGCATGGCATCTACGACAACCTGCTGCGACACGAGCACGACCAGCGCCTGCACAACCGAGTCCGTCCTGCGCCCGCGTTTCTTCCCGCGGCAGATCATCACGCCGGACGATCTGACGCTCATGCAGGACTACTTCCGCGCGAGGATGCGCTGGCACAACCTGATGATGCACGGCTGGGGCGTCGCGTGCGGCGCGCTGGTCTGCCCGGCGCCGGCGCTGGACGGCAGCGGACTGCTGCCGTGGACCGTGATCGTCCGAAAGGGCTACGCGATCGGACCGTGCGGAGACGAGATCATCCTCGACTGCGATCGCACCGTCGATCTGCGCACCTCCGGCGTGACCGGCGTGGCCGGCGACGCGTGTGTTGAACCGATCGACCCGTGGTGCAGCGACGTGTATAACCCGAACCAGCCGCGGACGCTGTTCATCGCCGTGCGCTTCAAGGAAGTCATGACGAGACCGGTGCGCGTTCAGCCCCACGGCTGCGGCTGCGACGATTTGCGGTGCGAGTACTCGCGGTGGCGTGACGGCTACGACATCGGCGTACTGACGAAGTGCCCGTGTCCGCCACTGGACACGCCGCCGCAGTTCCCGACCTGGCCGTCGGGTCCGATTCCGACGTGTCCGTGCAGTCCGCCGACGGCGTGGGTTGGCCTCGCGCAAGTGGACGTCGACGCCGACGGCAACGTCGTTCGCATCGACAACTGCACCTGTCGCCGGCTGATCGTGTCGTTCGGCAACTTCTGGTGGGGATGCGAGGACGAGCCGGCGATCACGATCGATCCGACAACCGACGAGAACCACCTCGCGCAGGGGACCTCCGCGACGTTCACGTTCAAGGGCGAGAACATCCAGGCTGCCGCCACGCCGGACCTCGGCCGCGACATCCGGATCTCGGATCCGAAGGCTGACGGCAAGACGATCACGTTCACCGCCGCCGCAGACGCGAACGCGAAGCCGGGGGCGAGGACGCTCGTCGTACGGAATCCGGATTGCACCTGGGGCGCGCTCGACGGCGCGCTGACGGTCGATCCGGCGGCCGCTGCCAACGCGCGGAAGGCCGCGAGCAGGAAATAGCGGGCGTCGCATGGCGAAGTTCATCGAGTCGGCCGGCCCCGGGAAAGACGCTGACGCCCGATCGTCCGGGTCTCGCGCGGTGGGAGCAGCGTCGGAAAGCCCGACGCGCGAGCCGGCGCTCACGCTTCAGCGGCAGATCGGAAACCGAGCCGTTGGCCGGCTGCTCGACGCAGGAGTAACCGAGTCCTCGTCTGCCCCTCCGATTCAGGCGAAGCTCACCGTCGGGCGCACCGACGACCCGCTCGAGAAAGAAGCGGACGTCACCGCTGACCGCGTCATGCGCGCACCGGATCCGGACGCGTCGATTTCGTCCTCACCGCCGTCGTTGATCCGGAAGTGCGCCGCATGCGGGGAACACAAGTGCGCCGCGTGCGAAGAGGAAGAGAAGCTGCATAGGAAGGCGGCCGGTGGCGCCGGGGCCGCGGGTTCCGTCGGCGGTGGCGCCGCCGCGCCGGCGTCGGCGCACCAGGCGCTCAAGGGCCCCGGCCGGCCGCTCGATCCCGCCGCACGCGCGTTTTTCGAGCCACGCTTCGGCTACGACTTCGGAGCAGTGCGCGTGCACACCAACGCCGATGCCGCACACTCAGCGCGCGACATCGGCGCGCGCGCGTACACAGCCGGATCGAGCATCGTCTTCGCCGAAGGCCAGCACTCGACGTCGACTCCGGATGGCAAGCGCTTGATCGCTCACGAGCTCGCGCATGTGGTGCAGCAGGGCAAGGCGCGGCGCGATCGCGACGTGATCCGGCGCGCTCCCTGGGGCGCCTGCCCGGAAGGCGAGCGCCGGTCCGCCGCCAATCCGTTCATCTACAACGCCGCGGAGCACAACGCAGTCTTTCAATACAAGGCGAAGCATCCAACTCACTGCGTGGTGACGAACGAGATGATCGCGCTCGACATCGATCCGGGTTGCAAGGGCGAGGAAAACGACGATGTCCAGGCGATTAGACGCGAGTTTCATCATGGGCACGAGGTCAACCGTCGATCCGTTGAATCCGCAAAGAATGTCACGCGCCGGCCCGAGAGCAAGAGCGGTGCGCTGATCGAGGAGGGTCTCGAGAAGGTCAAGGCGCTGCAGCAGCCGGACATCATCGACGTCACCACCCATGAGATCTACGACATCACGACGATCGGTCAGCGCGACAGGAAGCGCAGGAAGTTCCAGTCACGCTACCTTCCACTGCTGAACGCGATTACGCGAAGATTCTGGTCGGCCGGCGAGCAGCTCAAGCCCCTCAAGTTGACGCTCAATCTGCCGAAGCTTGGCACGATCTGCTATGGACAGACGGACTTCCGTCGCTGGGCCGGCGTCATCCAGTACGAAGTGATCAAGCACAAGGACGACAAAGAGAGCAAAAAGAAAAAGAAAAAAAAGGAAGACAAGAAAGAGGACAAGAAAAAGAAGAAGAACACCGAGAAGAAGGAAGAAGAAGAGAAGAAAAAGAAGAAAGGCAAGAAGGAAGGCGAGAACGAGGACAAGAAGGACGGAGCGCCGGGCGGCAACATCGGGTTTGGCATCGGAATCTTCAGCAGCGGCGGCGGAAAGGGCAACGCCGTGCTCGGCGTCTCGATCAACTCCCATGGCTCGACCTATGGAACGGCCAGCGCGGGGATTGTTTACGACGCCAACGGCGACGCCGTCGCCGCGGCGTCCGTCGGCGCAGGCGCGCACGTGAGCGGGCACATGGCCGGGGCGGCGACCGCCGGTGCCGCGTACCACACCTCGGCGGACGCCGCGGCCGTTGCGACCGCCGGGAAAGGCAAGCGCACGGACGCGACCGCCCTCGCGAACGCATCAGCCGGATCGAGCGAAGACTCCTCGACCGTCACAATCGCGACGGCCAGCCACGGCGAGGGCAAGGACACCGACGACATCTCGGTCGCCAAGAAGGGATCGGGCTCCGGATCTGGCGAGCCGGGCGACGGCGGTAAGCAAGGCGAGCACGACGCTGACCCCGCAGCGGCGACTGGCGGTCTGGAGATTCCGGGCAAGTCGGACGCCGAGACGGCAAAGGCGGTCGCGGACGCGGCTCGAATCGACGCCCAGCTGCAGAAGGCCTCGCAGGCGCAGAAGGATCTGCTCATCTACCTCGCTCAGCAATCCGGCGAGCTGGAATACGAAGTGCCGGATTCGAACTGGTTGGTCACGTTCGTGACGGCGACCAAGGGCCTCAGTGAAGCCGACATCAAGTTTCTCCAGCAACAGCAGTGGAAGCCCGGCAACGTCAGTGCGGAGGAGCTTCGGAAACAGATCGACGAGCGCTTGAAGAACCGCAACAAGCCCCAGGGCGGTGAAAAGAAGGGAGCCGAAGCCAAGCAGCACGATGCGCCCGATGCGAAAGACAAGAAGGGCGCGGACGACAAAGGCGCCGCAGCCGAGGTGAAGAAGCCCGACGACACGCTCAAGGCCGCAAGCCTCGACGAGACGGCTGATCCCAAGCATGTGGAGAGCAATCAGGAGGCCTACAAGCGATTGCTCGACCGTGCGAAGCACTACGACTGGGCGCACATGGGCGCCGCCGGAGTTCTGCAGTTCGGAAAAGAAGGCGTCGTCTTCGCGCCGAACAGAGTCAGCGGCGCGCTGTATATCTCCACCGTCATCAAGGGCAAACGAACCCGGGTCACCGCCGACGTCGCCGGACTTCTCACGAAGGGAAAGGGCGAAAACATCCTCGAGATTCGGTCCGCGTCGATTCTCGTCACCACTGACGGTCGAGCGGGGCCCGGATCGGCACTCGTTGGCGTAAAGATTTCGCTCCAGCCCTGAATGGCTCGCCGTGCGAAAAGCCGCCCCTTCTCCGGCGCCCACTCAGCAGAAAAGCGACGCAGGTCGGAATGGCACCGTCTCGCCAGTACTCCGCTCGTCGTCACCCGGGCACGAGCTTCTCGCCCTTCAACGAACGATCGGCAACCGCGCCGTGCATCGGCTGCTGCACGCCGATGGAGAGGACGCTGACGGCCAGCCGACGATTAGACGCGCCGCCACCAACGGCGTGACGTCGCGCGCAACCGCGCCGGCCAGCGTCGGGCGCGTCCTTGCCGGTTCGGGCCGTCCGCTCGATCCGCCCGTGCGCCGGAATATGGAGCGGCGCTTCGGCAACGATTTCTCGCGCGTGCGTGTCCACACCGGTGCGGCTGCCGAGCAATCGGTTCGAGAATTGAGTGCCCGTGCCTACACGGTGGGCCAAGACATCGCGTTTGGTCCCGGTCAGTTCGCGCCCAGGACCCGCGCGGGGCAGCAGTTGCTCGCCCACGAACTCGCCCATACGCTGCAGCAGCGCAACGGCGTCTCGACCAGGGTCGCGCGACAACCGATGGACCCTCGCCACGCCCGCGGTTTCGCCGGGGAGCAGGGCATGGGGTTCGTTCATTACCGGCAGGAAGACGACTGGATCTTTTTCGAGGGACCGAGCGGATCGGCCGGTCATGGCGTGACCGAATCCGGATTTGACGGCGTTGCCTACAACGTTCGCACTGGCGAGATCCATCTGGTCGATAACAAGTCCCTGGCCAGGCAGGGCAACGTGGGCAGCGCGACGGCGATCGATCCTTCCCGAAACCTCGGCAAGAACGTCGACGGGCTGATTCAGCGCGTCGAGGCGACCAAGGACGTTCCTGGACGAGTCCGCTTGCTGGGACGCTTGCGGGCTCTCAAGGCGTCACTTGCCGCGGGTAAGCCGTTGCCACAAGACGTCAAGTTGGTTGTGACGGGCGTCGGTGGCCGCTCGACGGGCGTCACCGGACGCCTGCAATCCGAAGGCGTTGAGTTTCGGCCCGAGCCTGCGCCGAAGAGTTCACCGGTCGCCGCGCCCACAGCGCCCAAGCCGTCGATGCCGGTTGAAAAGCCCCCGATCACAGCGTCTACCGTAAAGCCCCCGATCACAGAGCCGACCGTAAAGCCCTCGCCCCCGAGTCCCGCGGTGACTCCCGCACCCGTCGTCGAAGGCACACCTTCTCCGGTAATGGCTCCATCGGTCCGCCCCACGTCTGCCTGGAAAGCGGGTCTGAAGGCAGGCGGCAAGGCGCTCGTTGTTGCGCTCGTCTTCGCCGGCCTGGACTATCTTGTGCACCGGAAGTTAGAGAAGGAACTGGACGAATCGATCGACGAGGCTCGGCATGGCGCGATGCCCTGGGCGCAGCGGCTCAAACGCGACGACCCATCAAAGCCGGTCTACATGAGGGTGATGGTGGAGTCGAAAGAGTACAGCCGGTTTGTGCCTCTCCTCGGCTTTTTGCCAGAGTCACCGGTGCTCCACATGATTCAGATCGCGATGGTCCGTGCGGAGATCGATCCGCCGTTGGTCGAGGTGAGGGATGAACGGCTCAACGTGTGGCGGCCTGGCGTCACGACAACCGTGACCTATACCGATCTCATGATTCCTTGAGCCTTACAGACCTGCTTCGTCCAGCCGGCTTTCCCAATCGTAAAAATTGAAAGTGTAGGCTGCCAGATCTGGAGCAGGCGGCAGAAAACGATCCGCACTGATCATCATCTCGACGTGATCAAAAATCATCCGCACGTGCGATGGCGAATCCACGGAGTGAAACCACATCGCACGGCCGTCGAACACCAGGCAGGCGACATTCGCGAGGGCACACGGACCCAGACATGCCGCTTTTGTGAGATGGACAATCTTGCGCAGCCGACGTCGCAACCATTCCTCCTTGAACGCGTCGGCCGGTACAGCCGCATAGCCGCGGTCGGTGCGGCCGCAGCAACATCCGGAAAAGCAGTAGGAGACATGTGCGCGGCGCTGCAGGATCTCGACGACGCGGCCGTCCGCACGCACGACGAGTTGGCGATTCGACAGCGAGCCGAGTTCGACGGGACTGCCGTGGGGCGTGTGAAGATACGCGTCCTCCCACGCATCCTTTCGAGCCGCCAGCGAATCCAGGCTGGTCAGACCCTTTTCAACCACAAGGCGCTCGAGCGCCACGAGCCAGTGGTGAAAGTAGTGCGATCCGTCAACGTCTGGTTCGCCTTGCTTTGCGGCACGCTCCAGTTCGGCGGCCAATGTGCTCGCCCACTCGCTCCAGGTGAAGTGCCCACGTTCCGACAGCTTGACGGCCAGGGCAAACGCCTGGGCCTGCCAGGGCTCGGCAAACACCGGCCCCTGCTCGTCGCGCGGGAGCCGAGGCAGGTTGTCGATTTGATCGAGGCTCCAGAGACGATCGGACAGCGGTCCTGGTCGAGGATGATTCGTCTGGCTCACGATGGTCGTCTCCCCGTGCTCAGGCCAGCACTCTACTCCGGTCGCCTGCGCGTTGTGAATTGCGTGTGCTCCCCGCAGCCCGGCCAGTGAAGGCTGCGCCTTTTGCTGTATCCGCCCCAGTCGATCGGTGTATAAGAGGGCGAATTCCGGAGCTGTATGGACGAATCGAACCGAGATCCGGTGGGCCGGCGCGGATTTCTGAAGGGTGCCGCCGCAAGTGCCGCGGCCTTTGTGGCGCAGCCGAACGACGCGGGTGCGCAGGACGCTGTGGCCCACGATCATCAGGTCGTGCCTTCAGACGTCACCCTGCGGGTCAAGGCGATCGAGTCGCTTCTTGTGGACAAGGGTCTGGTCGATCGCGCCGCACTCGACGCCATCGTCGATGCATTTGAGACCAAGATCGGTCCGCGCAACGGCGCACGCATTGTCGCCCGCGCCTGGGTGGATCCCACGTATAAGGCGCGCCTTCTGACTGACGCGACGGGCGCCATAGCCGCGTTGGGATTCGAGAGCTACCAAGGCGAAGAGATGGTCGTGCTCGAGAACACACCGAAGGTGCACAACCTGGTTGTTTGCACCCTGTGCTCGTGTTATCCGTGGCCGGTGCTCGGCCTCCCCCCGGTCTGGTACAAATCGGCGGCGTATCGGTCACGGGCCGTCATCGATCCGCGCGGCACCTTGAAAGAGTTTGGTCTCGAACTCGACGAAGATGTCGAGGTGCACGTGTGGGACAGCACCGCGGAGATGCGCTATCTGGTGTTGCCTGAGCGGCCGCTTGGCAGCGACCATCTGAGCGAGGAAGCTCTCGCCGCGCTGGTGACACGCAACTCGATGATCGGCACCGCCAAGGTCAGCCTCACGCCAGCCGGAGAAGGCGCATGAACGGCGTCCACGACATGGGCGGCATGCAGGACATGGGCGCGATCCGCCCTGAACCACACGAGCCGACGTTTCATACCGCGTGGGAGGGACGCGTCTACGCGTTGTCGCGGGCGCTGCGGGCGCGGGGTGGCCAGTGGAACCTGGATTCCTTCCGCCATGGAATCGAGCTGTTGCCTCCCGCGGAATATCTGCGCATGTCGTACTACGAACGCTGGTTCGCCTGGATGCTGGCCAAGCTGGTCGCGACCGGTGACACCACGCAGGCGGAGATTGACACGGGACAGGCGGCGTCCGGGTCGGCCAGGAGTACGCCATTTGTGACGATGCAGAACGTGGCCGCACTGGTCGCGAAGCGCGCGCCGTCGCACCGAGACGTCCCGGTGCTTGCGCACTTCAAAGCCGGTCAACGGGTCCGCGCGCGGAACATGCACCCGCCCGGCCACACGCGGCTGCCGCGCTACGTGAGAGGGAAAGTCGGAGCGATAGTTCGCGACCGCGGCGTCTGCTTGTTTCCAGATACGAACGCGCACTTTCTCGGCGAGAAGCCGCAGCACTTGTATTCAGTGCGTTTCAGCGGTCGCGAGTTATGGGGAGATCATGCGTCGCTGCGCGACTTCGTCCATCTCGACATGTGGGACGCCTACCTCGAGCACGTCTGAGCGGTCTGGCCTTCACTCTCGGCACGCATCTCAGCCTCTCGATAACACCGCACCGAATCGATGCTACATGGACGGAGATGCGACATGACGATGAACGGCGTGCGCAACGTACTTGTGGCTGTCCTGTTGGTCCTGCCGTCCGGCTGTGCACGCGATTCGCGACCGGCTGCGGCGGCCGCCGCGTCATCGCGCGATTCGCCTCTGTCGCAGACGTCGGGCACGCTGCAGGTCCCCGGCCTCACCGACGAGGTCCGCATCGTCCGCGACCGTTGGGGCATTCCGCACATCTACGCGAAGAACGCTGACGATCTGTTCTTTGCGCAGGGCTTCGTCCAGGCACAGGACCGGCTGTTCCAGATCGATCTGTGGCGTCGCTCGACGCAGGGCCGGCTCGCCGAGATTCTCGGCGCGGACTACGTCGATCGCGATCGCCTCACGCGCCTGATGCGATATCGCGGCGACATGAACGCAGAGTGGGAGAGCTACGCGCCGGACACGCGTCGGATCGCGACCAGTTTCGTCGCCGGCGTCAACGCCGAGATTGCGACGATCGGCGACCACCTGCCGGAGGAGTTCGCGGTGGCTGGATACCGCCCGGAGCCCTGGCAGCCAGAGGATCTGCTCAGTCGCGCTGAGGGATTCGTCATGACCTCCAATGCGAATGACGAGGTGTTCCGTGCGCGGCTGACGGCCGCGCTCGGACTCGAGCGGACGAACATGCTGCTGCCGCTCGATCCGTCGGTCGCCGCTCCTCCGCCGAACGGCGTCGATCTGTCAGCCGTCGCGGCAACGGTGCGGCCGGCGCTTGCTGCGATCGGCGCACCCGCGCGCTTCGGCGCGACAGCCGCACCACTGGCCGCGCAGTTTTTCGAGTCAGAGCGGCGGACCGCGCGCGAAGGCAGCAATAACTGGGTCATCTCCGGCGCGAAGTCGGCGACTGGAAAGCCGCTGCTCGCCAACGATCCGCACCGCAACCTCGATCATCCGTCGCTGCGCTACCTCGTGCACCTGAATGCGCCAGGCTGGAACGTCATCGGGTCGGTGGTGCCGTGGTTCCCCGGTGTCGCGGTCGGGCACAACGACCGCATCGCGTGGGGGCTGACGATCTTTGCCGCCGACGTCCAGGACCTCTACGTCGAGCAGCTGAATCCGGCAAACCCGCGTCAGGTGAAGTCCGGCGGCCGCTTTGTGGACATGGAGGTAGTGAAGGACCAGATTCGTGTGAAGGGTCGAACCGACGCGGTCGCGGTCGAGCACTTCTACACCGCCCACGGTCCGGTCGTGGCGATTGATGCCGAGCGTCATCTTGCGTATGCGCTGCGATGGGTCGGCAGCGAGCCTGGCACGGCCGGCTATCTCGGCGCGCTCTCGCTCGATCGCGCGACCAACTGGCAGGAGTTCAGGACCGCGCTCGAGCGATGGAAGGTGCCGGGCGAGAACTTCGTCTACGCCGATGTTGACGGCAACATCGGTTACCAGGCGGCCGCGCTGGTGCCGGTGCGGCGCAACTGGCAAGGCGTGTTTCCCGTTACCAGCCCGACCGGCGAGCACGAGTGGCAGGGGTGGCGGACGCTCGACGAGTTGCCGCACGAATTGAATCCGGGCGCCGGCTTTCTGGCCACCGCCAACAACAACACGCTCGGACCCTCGTCTCCGCCCAACATCGGATACTCGTCGTGGACCCCGCCGGCGCGTATCAATCGCATTCGCGAAGTGCTCGGCGGGAAAAACGCGCTGACAGTTGACGATCTCGCCCGGCTGCAACACGACGCGACGCCCTGGAAGGCCGAGCAACTCGTGCCGCTGCTGCAGGCGCTCTCGTTCAAGGACGAGGCGACCGAGCGGGCGCGCACGATGCTGGTGACCTGGGATCGGCGTCTCACGCGAGATTCGGCGGCCTCGACGTTGTACGTCGCCTGGGAGCAGGCGTTGTTTCGGCAGCTGGTCGAGCCGCATCTGGATCCGGCGCTGGCCGCCGACTACATTCAGAACGTCGATACGCACGTCCTCGTCCCGGCGCTCACGAAGCCGTCCGCCGCCTGGTTCGGCGCATCGCCGGCGAAAGGACGCGACCGCCTGCTCGAGTCCGCATTGGCGGCAGCCGTCGCCTCAGTGAGTCAGATGCGTGGACCTGACATGAGCGGATGGATCTGGGGCCAGATCCACACCGCCACGTTCCAGCACGCGCTGGCGTCCACGAGCGACGCCGCCCGGCTGCGATTCAACGTCGGACCATTTCCGCGGGCAGGCTACGGCGATACCGTTTTCGCGACTGGCGGTTCAGGAACGAGCCAGACCGACGGCGCCACGTTCCGCGAAGTGATGGACGTTGCCGACTGGGATCGCTCGATCGGCACCAGCGCTCCCGGCCAGTCGGGGCAGCCGGGCAGCCCTCACTTCGACGACCTCGCCAGGTTGTGGGCGGCCGAGCAGTATTTCCCCTACTCGTTCAGCCACGCGCTGGTCGAGAAGAACGCGGAAGCGACGCTGGTGCTGCAGCCTCGTC
>CAVUZL010000007.1:495000-929299 GCA_963745875.1 uncultured Acidobacteriota bacterium | reverse complement strand
GCGATGACGCTGGGATGTGCGCGGCCGACGCCGCCAGACGCCTATGGCAACGTCGAAGCCACCGAGGTCGTGGTCGGCGCCGAAGCCGCCGGCAGACTGCTGACGTTCGACGTCACCGAGGGGCAGACACTCTCCTCGCCGACGATCGTCGGCACCATCGACCCGAGCGACCTGACCTTGCAGCGCGACCAGTTGAGCGCCGAACGCGGCGCCGGACTGTCGCGCGTGACCGAGGTCGGACGCCAGGTCGAAGTGCTTCGCGCGCAGGAGCTCGCCGCGACCGCACAGCGCGAAGGTGCCAGGGCCCAGGCGCCGCACTGGCTACGCAGAAAGAGATCGCCCAGCGCAACCACGAGCGCACCATGCGGCTCTTCGCGCAGCAGGCGGCCACGGCGCAGCAGCTCGATCAGGCCGAACGGGATCTGCACGTCCTCGAGCACCAGATAAAGGCGCAGGATGAACAGATCGCCGCGCAGGAGCATCAGATCGCGGCCCAGCAGCGGCAGATCGATGCCGTCCTGGCCCAGCGCCAGACCGCCAGCGACCAGGTCACATCAACCGACGCGCAGGTCGCGCAGGTGAGCGAGCGCATTCGCAAGAGTCAGATCACCAACCCAATCGCCGGCACGGTGCTCGCGACCTACGCGAGGGCCGGCGAGTTCGTGCAGCCCGGCCAGCCGCTCTACAAGATCGCGAATCTGACTGCCGTGGACGTGCGCGCGTATGTCCAGGAGCCGCAGCTCGCTCAGGTCAAGCTCGGCGGCGCGACGACGTGTCGTTCGACGCCGGGTGGATCCAGGCGGACGCTACCGGGCACGATCTCGTGGATCTCGTCGCAGGCCGAGTTCACGCCGACCCCGATCCAAACGCGCGAGGAACGCGCCGACCTCGTCTACGCCATCAAGATTCGTGTGCCAACCAGGACGGCACGCTCAAGATCGGCATGCCGGTGGACGTTCGATTTGCAGTGGAGCGTGCCAACCCATGAGCGACGCGGTCGTCGTCGAGGGCCTGGTCAAACGGTTCGGGGCCACCGTCGCGGTGGACCAGGTGTCGTGTTCCGTGCACGACGGCGAGTTGTTCGGCTTCATCGGCCCCGACGGCGGCGGCAAGACCACGCTGTTCCGTATTCTGACCACGTTGCTGAAGCCCGACCGGGGCACGGCGCGAGTCCTCGGCGAAGACGTCGTGCGCGGAATCTGGACGCTGCGCCGCCGCATCGGCTACATGCCTGGCCGGTTCTCGCTCTATCCCGACCTCAGCGTCGACGAAAACCTCCGGTTCTTCGCCTCGGTCTTCGGCACCACGCCGGATCAGCGAGCGCGATCGAATCGCGCCGATCTACGTTCAGCTCGAGCCGTTCAAGGATCGACGCGCCGGGGCGCTCTCCGGCGGCATGAAGCAGAAGCTGGCGCTCTGCTGCGCGCTTGTGCACAAGCCGGACATCCTGTTTCTCGACGAGCCGACCACCGGCGTCGATGCCGTGTCGCGCCGCGAATTCTGGGATCTGCTCACGCAATTGAAGCAGGGTGGCTTGACCGCGGTGGTCTCCACGCCCTACATGGACGAAGCCGACCGCTGCGATCGCGTCGCGCTGATGCAGCGCGGCCGCCTGCTGGCGATCGACACGCCTGACGCGATCGCGCGGTCGTTCGATCGGCCGCTGATCGGCATCCGCGCCGAAAAGAGGTTCGACGCGATCCGCGCGCTCCGCGACTATCAGAACGCAGGCTCGGTGTTCCCGTTCGGCGAGTCGATTCACTTCACCGATCGGCGCGCGGACGCACCGGTCGAACGAGTCGAAAGCGACCTGCGTCACTTTCTCGAATCCAGAGGACTCGCGGCTCGGGTGTCAGCGATTGCGCCCAGCGTCGAAGACACGTTCATGGCGCGTATGACCGATACCGCTGGGCAGGAGCGGACGGCGTGAGCGACGCTCCGGCGATCGAGGCGACCGACCTGACCCGCCGGTTCGGGGCCTTTGTCGCCTGCGACCGGATCACATTCACCGTCCGGGCCGGCGAAGTGTTCGGTTTCCTCGGCGCGAACGGCGCCGGCAAGACGACCGCGATCCGGATGCTGATCGGTCTCTTGTCGCCGACGTCCGGAACAGCGTCCGTCGCCGGTCACGACGTCTACACCGAGAGCGAATCGATCAAGCGGCGCATCGGCTACATGAGCCAGCGTTTCTCGCTCTACGAGGACCTGACCGTCGCCGAGAACATCCAGTTGTACGGCGGCATCTACGACCTGACCAACCGCGAGATTCGCGAGCGCACCGACGGCATGCTGACCCGGCTCGAGTTGACCGGTTCGCGAAAGGAACTGGTCCGCTCGATTCCGCTCGGCTGGCGGCAAAAGCTCGCGTTCTCCGTCGCACTGCTTCACCAGCCGAAGATCGTGTTTCTCGACGAGCCGACCAGCGGTGTCGATCCGATCACACGCCGTCAATTCTGGGAGCTGATCTACGAAGCCGCAGCGGCCGGCACCACCGTGTTCGTCACGACCCATTACATGGACGAGGCCGAGTACTGCGATCGCATTTCGATCATGGTGGCCGGCCGGATCGAAGCGCTTGGCACCCCTGCCGAGCTGAAGGCACGCTTCGAAACCGACTCGATCGACGAGATCTTCGTCAGGCTGGCGCGACCCGCGCCAGGAGCGGCACGCGCGTGAACTCGAGCTCCGCGCTGCTCGGGCTGCTGCGGAAGGAGGCGTACCACATCCTTCGCGATCGGCGCACCCTGATCGTCGTCTCATTGCTGCCGATCCTGCAGGTGATCATCTTCGGGTTCGCCATCCGCACCGACGTCGACCACGTCCGCCTCGCCATTGTCGATCCGACTCCTGACTACGCCACGCTGGAGCTGCGCAGCCGGTTCGCGGCAACCGGCGTGTTCACAATCGTTGCGACAGTGCCAACCACCGAGAGCCTCGACAGGATGTTTCAAAGCGGCACGGCGCAGGAGGCGGTCGTGTTCGAGCCGCGCTTCGCCGAGGCGCTCGGACGGGGAACCGCGGCCCAGGTCCAGATCATCACCGACGCCACCGAGCCGAACACCGGCAGCGTGGTGCAGGCGTACGCCTTGTCCGTGATTCAGGGCTACGAACGCGAGCTGCAGTCGCGCCAGCGCCAGGTGCGGATCGTTCCGGAGATCCGCATGCGCTTCAACCCGACGCGCGCCAGCGCCAACCTGTTCGTCCCCGGATTGATGGCCTTCGTGCTGACCATCATCTCCACGCTGATGACGGCAATCTCGCTCACGCGTGAGAAGGAGACCGGCACCATGGAAGCGCTGCTGGTGTCGCCGCTCCGGCCGTGGCAAATCATCGTCGGCAAGGTCGCTCCGTATCTCGCCATCGGCTTCGTCAGCGTCATCGGCGTGATCGTCGAAGCGCGCGTGGTGTTTGGGGTGCCGCTGCGCGGCAGTGTCGCGCTGCTTCTCGCCGAAGGGTTGCTGCTGATTCTGGTGTCGCTGTCGCTCGGCATCCTGATTTCAGCCAGGACCTCGTCGCAACGGGTGGCGATGCTGGGTGCGCTGGTCGGCACGATGCTGCCGACGATGCTGCTCTCCGATTTCATCTTTCCGATCGAGAGCATGCCGTGGCCCCTTCGTGCGGTCTCGAACGTCGTCCCGGCGCGCTGGTTCGTGCTGGTCGCGCGAAGCATCATGCTGAAGGGGGTGGGCCTCACCTACTTGTGGCGCGAAACCCTCGTGCTGCTGGTGATGGCGGTCGTGCTGCTGACCCTGAGCGCGCGATCCTTTCACGAGCGGCTGGAGTAACGGTGCGGCGCATCCTCTTCCTGGCCCGGGCCGAAATCCTGCACGTCATCCGCGACCGGGCGACGCTCGCGCAGGTCCTGATCCTGCCGATCGTCCAGCTGCTGGTGCTGGCGAACGCTGCGACCTTCGAGATTCGCGACACCCCTGCATTCGTCGTCGATCTGGACAACTCGACGACCTCCAGGCAGCTGGTCGGGCGGTTCTCGGCGTCGGGCCATTTTCGGGTGACCGGAGCGAGCGCATCGCTCGACGTGGCGAACGAGGAACTGCTGCGGGGAAGGGCGACGATGGTGCTGACCATCCCGCACGACTTCGAAGCGTCGCTCGTGCGCAGCTCGGTCGCGCCGGTCCTGATTTCGATCAACGCGGAGAAGGGATCGGCGGCCGGCATCGTGCAGTCCTATGCCGCAAGGATTCTGGACGCCTACGCCGGGGAGCTGTCGGTCACGTTGAAGCCGGCGTTTCGCAGCGTCGGCATCGCACCGGCAGGGCGAGCCCCGGCGACGGGATCATCGACCATCGACGTGCGGGTCCGTGGTTGGTACAACCAGAGCTCGAACTATCAGCACTACATGGTGCCGGGACTGCTGGTCGCGCTCGTCACGCTGATCTCGACGTTGTTGAGCGCCCAGAACATCGCGCGCGAGAAGGAGCTCGGCACGCTCGAACAACTCAACGTCACGCCGCTGACGCGTGGCCAGTTCATCGCCGGCAAGCTGCTGCCGTTCTGGGCGCTGGGCCTGATTGACTTGACGATCGGACTCGTGCTCGGCCGCCTGCTGTTCGGCGTCCCGATTCGCGGCAGCCTGCTGCTGCTGTTCGGCTGCGCGGCGATCTACCTCGTGGTGGCGCTGGCGATCGGTCTGTGGATTTCGACGATTGTCGAGACGCAGCAGCAGGCGATGTTCGTGACGTTCTTCATTCTGAACGTCTATCTGCTCATGAGCGGTCTCTTCACACCGATCGACAGCATGGCGCCGTGGGTGCAGACCGTCTCGATGGTCAACCCGGTCCGTCATTTCGTAACGATCGCCAGGGCGATCCTGGTCAAGGGCGCAGGCATCTCCGAGATCGCGCAGCCGCTTGCTCTACTGGTCGCGTTCGCGGTCGTCACCTTGACGCTGGCGGTCCGGCAGTATTCCAAGCGGACGGGCTGAAGACCTGCACCGCCAGACGGGATCCGAATCGCCCTAGGGAACCAGCAGGCGGATGGTGCCGTCGTACTTGTCCATCAGGAACAACTGTCCCTTCGGTCCTACGCCCATCCGCAGATCGGCGCGAATCACCGAACGCGTCGAGCCGGCAGTCTTTTCCTTCACCAGCTGCAGGAACGTCTTGCTCTCGCCCTTATCGTTGAAGAGCACGCGATGGAACGCCTGACCGCCGCTTGGCAGCTTGTCGGCGTTGAGATAGAAGATTTCGCCGCTCGGGTTGTCGCCGAACAGCAGCATGCCGGTCAACTGCTTGATGGCGGTCTCCCGGTACACATAAATGCCGGTTGCGGCGAGACGGGTTGACGGAAACAACGGGTCGGTGTGATCGAATTCGACGATCGGGAAGATCATCTTCTCGCCTTCGCGCTGGCCTTCGATGCTGACCTCGCGGCCGAAGTACTTGAAGCTCCCTTCCCAGATGTTCCAGCCGTAGTTGCCGCCGGCGACGACCTGGTTTATTTCCTCGTTCACGTTCTGACCGATTTCCGCCTCGAACATGTTGCCGTTCTTGGGATCCCACGAGAAGCGCTGCGGGTTGCGGTGGCCGTACGAATAGATCTCGCCGAGCGCATCGGGGTTCTTCGCGAACGGGTTGTTCGCCGGGATGCCGTAGTGACCGTTCGGGCTGTTGTGGCCGAGCGGATCGATTCGCAGGATCTTGCCGAATACCGACTTCAGGTTCTGCGCGTGATTGTAGGGGTCGCCACCGCTGCCGCCGTCGGCGGAGCCGATGTAGAGCAGACCAAATTCGGGCGTGCCGCGGCGGGCCAGCGGGTTGAAGGCGATTTCTCCGCCATTGTGGTTCGCGAACGGATGCGCGACTCGGAACAATTCGCGCGGGGCGCCGCCGTCGTACGCGTCCGCCTTGGGGTCCTTCGCCGTCCACTCGAGGAGGATTTCGTCGTGCGTGTGCCCAGCCCCGAGCGGGACGAAGTCGGCCTTCGGCGTCATGTTGGTCGTGTCGGCCCAGGTGTAGAACTTGCCGTAGCCGGGCGTGCCGCTCTGGGCGAACTGGGGATGGAAGGCGAAGCTCTGGAAACCGCGTTCGGTGCCGGCGAACTGCACCGGATTGCCCCACTGGGGATCGCTGATATTCAGGTACGGCTTCACCGTCTTGCCGTCGTAACTGACCGAATACAGCATGCCCTGCATGGTGTTCACGAAGATGCGATGCGTGCCCGGTTCGTCGACCAACAGGTTCATCCGCGGCGGATCGGTGCCGGCATTCGGGACCGTCGCGAACTCGACGAAATTGACCTTGATCACACCGTCCGTCGCCGGGATCGGATCCGGAAACGGATTGTTGCTTCGCCCCGGCCCTGACGGGACCGCCGGACCTCGGCCCTGGCCGCCGCGCGCGGTCGGCGGCGCGCCCTCGCGCCCAGCCGGCGCCGGTGTTTGACCGGCAAGCGCGGAACTCGCGATCAGGAAGGGTGCAACGCTCAGCACCGCGCCAACGATGTAGTGCGCTCGTCTCTTCATGGGATTCTGTGGACTCCTGCGGGCCGATTCCCGGTCCGCGCTTGAAGCGAACACGATCGGCTCCGTAAGTGCTACGGTCGCGGACCGTCGGGCCCCTGGGCGCCACGACCGCGGGCCGGCGGCGGCGGCAACGTGCCACCCTCGGCGAGCGTCTTCATGTTCTCGATCGCCCTGGTGAAGGTCGCCACCCGTCGTCCTCGATCCGCTTCGCGAGCGGCATCGTCTGCCAGCATCGAGTTGTCGAAGAAGATCGTGTAGACGATTTTCGATGTCGTCGCGGTGACCGGCCGCGCTTCGAGCGTGCCGTGATACAGGTTGTACGGCCGATCGTTTCTGGCCGTCTGCGTGTAGGTATAGGACAGCTCCGTCTTCCCGACCAGCACTTCTCCCGCCACCGACCGCACGGCACCGAACTCTCCGTCCTTGCCGGAGGTGATCGTGCACGGAACCTGCAGCCATTCGCCGATGTCGCAGAACTTGCCAACGCGCTTCCAGACATCGGCGGCGGGGCGATTGACCGCGATTTCGAGAGGAATGGACACGTAGGTCGGCGAGGCGACCGCGACCGAGACGCCGCCGGCCGGCGGCGCGGCGGCCGGAGTCTGTGCCCCGGCGGCGCCCGCCAGGCAAGCGATAGCCGCCACACACGTGCCCGAGATTATCTGGAGTTTACGCATGCCATCCTCCTGGCGGTTGATCCGCGCCGAAAGGCGGCGAGATGTCCCGCCTGCCGATTTTGCCATCAGAGCATACCGCCAACCAGCCCAGCCGAGTCGAATGGTCAATGGAGCGGGTGCGGGAATGCTCATCGGCCGTGACAACGACGCCCTTGTCCCCACTTTCCGGTGCGGCTACACTCCGGCATGCGCAAGATCTCCCGCCGAAAATTCATCGAACAGACGAGCGCCGCGGTCGCCGTCGCGGCCGCGGTACCGATCGCTCTGGAGCCGGCACCCGCCGGTGCTGCCACGCTCGAGGCAACGTCGATCGACGCTGCGGCGGCTGCGGAATCCGGAACCTCCGTACGGATGGTCGTCAACGGCACGGCACAGGCTGTGACGGTCCAGGATCGGTGGACGCTGGCTGAAGTCCTGCGCGACCGGCTGCAACTCACCGGTACGAAAATCGGATGCGATCGCGGCGAGTGCGGCGCCTGCACGGTGCTGCTGGACGGCAAACCGATCTACTCGTGCAGCTACCTGGCGGCGTGGGCTGACGGCCGCTCGATCGAAACGGTCGAGGGGCTCGTCAAAGGCGAGCAGCTCGATCCTTTGCAACAGGCCTTCATCGATCACGACGGACCGCAGTGCGGCTTCTGCACCTCAGGACAGCTGATGACGGCAAAAGCGCTGATTACCTCGAATCCGCACCCGACCGTCGAACAGGCGCGTTCGGCAATGGTCGGCAACATCTGTCGCTGTTCCAACTACAACCGCTACGTCGAGGCGGTCGTGGCGACGACGGCCACAGTGCCGACCTCTGCGCGCCGCGCGGACGAAGGCGGTGCTCGATGAGCCCGCTATCGGCGAAGACGACGGTCGGGCACCCGGCGCCGCGGATCGATGCGCGCCAGCGTGTCACCGGCACGGCGGCCTACACCGGCGACATCTCGCTGCCGAACATGCTGTACGCGCGGGTGCTGCGGAGTCCGCATCCACATGCGCGCATCACGTCGCTCGACGTGTCGAGGGCGCTGGCGCTATCCGGCGTCAAGGCGATCATCACTCACGAGAACTGCAAGGTGACGTGGTCGAGCGGCGCGCAGCCCGGCGGCAACATCTACGGCCCCGGACCCGGCACGCGATTCCTCTTCAACAACCCGGTGCGCTTCTGGGGCGAAGCGGTGGCGGCGGTCGCCGCCGTCGATCGCTACGTCGCCGAGGATGCGCTGCAGCTGATTCAGGTCGGCTACGAACCATTGCCGTTCGTGCTCGATCCTGAAGAGGCGCTGCAGCCGAGCGCGCCGCAGATTTATCCCGCCGGGAACCTCTCGCCAAACGTTCGCAATCAGAACCAGCCCGACGCCTATCGCCGCGGCGACGTCGCAGCGGGTTTCACGGCGTCCGCGCACGTTTTCGAGGACAAGTACAGCACTGCGTACATCAACAACGCGCAACTCGAACGACGTGTGAGTCTCGCGACATGGAGCGGCGAGAACCTTACCCTGTACGCGTCGACGCAAGGCATCTCGAACTGCCGGACCCACATGGCGAAGGATCTCTCCCTGAAGGAAGAGAACATCCGCGTGATCTGTCAGTACATGGGCGGCGGCTTCGGCAACAAGAACCAGAACCACGATTTCGACCTGATGGCCGCAGTGCTGGCGAAGGAAACCGGCGTGCCGGTAAAGCTCGAATTCACGCGCAAGGAGGACTACACCGCGGTCCACGGCCGATGGCCAACGCGGCAGCGCTACAAGGTCGGTGTCTCGGCGGACGGCACGCTGCAGGCGGTGCAGATGACCGGCGTCAGCGGGATGGGTCCGTATCGCAAAGGCACGGGCGCCATCTACGGAGTCGAGTTGTATCAGTGCGCCAATGTCGATTCGACCGTCTCACCGGCGTACACCAACATGGGCGTGTCGGCGAACATGCGCGGCCCCTCGTACCCGCAGGGCGTCTTCGGCATGGAATCGATGATGGACGATGTCGCGTTCAGGCTGAAGATGGATCCAGTCGCGTTCCGTCTGAAGAACATGACGCGCAAATTCCGTGACGAAACACCCTACTCGATGTACAGCCTCGAAGACTGCGTCGTGCAGGGCGCGGAGAAGTTCGGGTGGAAAGAGCGATGGCGTGAACCCGGATCGAGTCCCGGGCCGATCAAGCGTGGCATCGGGATGGCGATCGGCAGCATCCAGTCGGCGCCGGGCCGCAGCGGCGCCATCATCACGCTCGACGCCAGCGGCACCTACACGGTGTTTGTCGGCGTCACCGACATCGGCTCCGGCGCCAAGACGACGATGGCGCTGGTCGCGGCGGAAGCGCTGGACGTGCCGCCGTCGAAGATCAAGCTGGTCAGCGGTGACACGGCCACGTGTCCATTCGGCGTCGGCGAATCCGGCAGCCGCAACACCACGCACACCGGCGCCGCGGTGATTGAAGCGGCGCAGGCGCTGAAGAAACAAATCGCCGAGAAGGGCGCACCCACCGGCACCGACAAGCTGACCGCGACCGCCACGCCGAACCCAACGCTCACCGGCATCGTCCGATCGACCTTCGTCGCGCATTTCGTTGAAGTATCGGTGGACATCGAGCTCGGTCAGGTGCGAATCGTCCGTTATCTCGCGTCACAGGACAACGGACGGATCATCAACCCGCTCACGGCAACCAGTCAGGTCAAGGGCGCGGTCGCGATGGGCGTCGGCATGGCGCTGCACGAGCAGCTGTTGTACGACCGGAAGTCCGGCGTGCCGCTCAACACCGGCTACTACGGAGCACGGGTGATGACGCACATGGACGCGCCGGACGTCGACGTCCACTTCGTCGAAACCGACGATGGCTACGGCGCGTATGGATCGAAGTGCCTGGGCGAGTCAGGCATCATCCCGTCGGTCGCGGCGATCGCCAACGCGATCTTCAACGCCACCGGGCGCCGCATCAAAGAGCTGCCAATCACGCGCGACAAGATCCTGGGGGCACAGGCATGAAGGCTTTCTCCAACGCCAACGCACGGGACGTCAAGCAGGCGGTGACGCTGCTGCAGCAGGCGCACCAGCAAGGGCACACCGCGTCGGTCGCCGGCGGCGGCAGCGATCTGCTGCAGCTGATGAAAGAGCGGACCGTCGCTCCCGACGTCCTGATCAACCTGAAGTCGATCAAGAACCTCGATCACATCACCGCGAAAAACGGTGGCTTTACGATTGGCGGACTGACCACGCTGGCGGCGATCGCTCACGACGCCGGAATCCGGCAGAAGTACGCCGTGCTCGCCGAAGCGGCCGAGAGCGTGGCGACGCCGCAGATTCGCAACGTCGGGACGATTGCCGGCAACGTCTCGCAGCGGCCGTGGTGCTGGTATTACCGCAACAATTTTCCGTGCCTGAAGAACGGCGGCCGCACCTGCTTTTCGGTGACCGGCGAGAACGAGTTTCACGCCATCCTCGGCGGCGGGCCCAGCTACATCGTCCATCCGTCCGATACCGCGTCGGCGCTGGTCGCCCTCGACGCCACCTTCAAAATCGCCGGTCCGTCCGGCGAGCGCTCGCTGCCGGCGAGTGACTTCTTCGCGTTGCCGACGAAAAACCCGGCGCGGGAAAACGTGCTGGAGCCTGACGAAATACTGACCGAGGTGACGCTGCCGGCGGTCAAGACCGGGACGCGCAGCACGTATCACAAGGTGATGGATCGCGAGGCCTGGACGCATGCGGTCGTCGCCGCGGCGGTCGTGCTCGAGATGGATCATGACGTCTGCCGACGCGCGCGGATCGTGCTCAGCGGCGTGGCGCCGATTCCCTGGCGGGTCACCGAGGCGGAGGCGCTCCTCGTCGGACAGCGCATCACTCCAGAGATCGCGGCGCGGGTTGGCGAGGCCGCCGTGGCAAACGCGCGGCCGCTCGCGAAGAACGGCTACAAGGTGCCGCTCACGAGCGCCGTCGTCCGCCGCACCCTCACCGAACTGGCGGCACGCGCCTAGAGCAGTTTCAGAACGCCGTGGTGCGGGCCCCTTTCAGGCCCGCATTTCACCGCGACCCTGAAAGGGTCGCGCTACGCCGATCTGGAATCCGGGCCAGCGAGATCACAAACCGCGTATCATTCGCCGGTGGCTGATTCAGACACACTCGACCGCACCGGCATTCTCGTGGTTGTCGGCGTGTTCGTCGCACTGGTTGTCGACGGGATGGACCTGCAGATGCTGGCGCTCGCGCTCCCCAGCATCTCGAAAGAACTGCAGTTGTCCAGCGTCAGCGCCGGCGCGCTGAGCACCTACACCCTGCTCGGCATGGGCATCGGTGGCGTGCTGGCCGGCTGGCTCGCCGATCGCATCGGACGCGTCCGTGTCGTGTGGTGGGCCGTTCTCATCTTCTCAGCGCTGACTGGCGTCGTCGCGCTATGCCACACCTACTGGCAGATCGCGATCATGCGCTTCGTTTCCGGTTTCGGGATCGGCTCGTTGTACAGCATCGGTACGCTGCTCGCCGCCGAATACGTCCCGACCAGGATCAGGACGACCGTGCTCGGCACGCTTCAGGCGGGCTGGTCGGTCGGCTACGTAGCCGCGGCGCTCCTCTCCTCGTACGTGCTGCCGCGAATGGGGTGGCGGCCGCTCTTTGCCTGCGCGGTCGTTCCTGGCATCATCGCCCTGGCGCTGCTGTGGCGGGCGCCCGATCCTCCGAGCTGGATCGCCTCCCGCAGGCGTGCGACGCCGGCAACCGCAAGCACGCTCGGCGTGCTATGGGCGGATCGACCGATGCGACGCACCTTCCTGCTCTGGACGCTGGCGGCGATTGCGCTCCAGTTCGGCTACTACGGCGCGAATTCGTGGCTGCCGAGTTATCTGGTGAAGGATCTCGGCGTCAACGTCCAGAGCATGGGCTGGTACGTCGCCGGGACCTACACCATGATGGTCTTCGGCAAGATCATCACCGGATACCTGGCCGACGTCTTCGGGCGCCGGGTGATGTGGATTGTGTCGGGCGTCCTGACGGCGGTGTACCTGCCGATCCTCGTGTACGCCGCGACGCCAGGGAACGTGGCGTACCTGCTGCTGATATTCGGCTTCCTCTACGGTGCGCCCTACGCGATCAACTCGACCTATCTGAGCGAGAGCTTCCCGGCGGGCGTTCGTGCGACGGCGGTCGCGACGTCCTACAACCTCGGACGCGTCGGATCGACCTTGTCGCCGCTCCTCATCGGCATGGCGGCCGCGAACCATTCGATCGGGCTCGGGATCGCGCTGCTCGGGATTTCATACGCGGTCTGCGCACTCGTGCCCGGTCTGTTCGTTCGCGAGAAGATGTTCGACCCGCAAGCCGGCGGCGACATCGGGCGGCCGGTCGCATTTTCGCAACTGAGTGGCGCGATCCTTTCAGGGTCGCGTGCCGGGCGGGCCTGAAAAGCACCGCTACTTCCAACGAGGCCGGATGTACTACGAGACCGACAAGAACGATCATGGCCTTCGCTACAATCCGCTCAAAGCCTGTGTCGTGCCCCGTCCGATCGGGTGGATTACGACGATCGACACCGCCGGCGTAGTCAACCTCGCGCCGTTCAGCTTCTTCAACGTGCTCAGTTACGATCCGCCGTTCGTGCTCTTCTCCGCCGGCGTTCACGAATCTGACGGCGACCGGAAAGACTCGGTGGCCAACGTCGAAGCGACCGGCGAGTTCGTCTACAACATGACGACGTGGGCGCAGCGGGATCAGATGAACGAAACGGCGCGGATCGTCGATCGCGCCGTTGACGAAATGGCGGCGGTCGGCCTCGAGCCGCTGCCGTCGCGCCTGGTACGGCCGCCCCGGGTGAAAGGGTCGCCCGTCCATTTCGAGTGCCGGCTCCACCAGATCATCGCGCTACCCGGCCACAAACCGTCATCGAATCACTCCGTCGTCATCGGTCGCGTTGTGGCCGTGCACATCGACGATGCGGCGCTGACGGCGGACGGGCGTGTGGACCTGCTCAAGCTGCGGCCGATTGCGCGTCTTGGTTACAAGGACTATACGACGGTCGACTCGATGTTCCAGATGGAGAAGCGCACTCCTGAGGACCGGTGACCCTGGACGCCGCGATGCTGCGCAATCTCGATATCGGCTCGTCACCAGTTGGCGGCGGTCCGACGCTGCTCCCCTCTCGTCGGCGCGCGCCATGCGGCAGCGGAGACGCCGGACAGGATCCTGGCCTCCGCTGCCTCATGGATTCGATCAATCAGATCCGCAGATCGATTCATCCGCCATCAGAACGGACAGTTTCCAGGACTTGGCGCGTCAATCCGTCGCGTCGCGTCGGCGGGAATCAGCTGGATCGCAATGGTCGTCGCCTCCACCGTGCCCTCGTTCCTGAGGTTGTGCACGTGGTCCCCGCCAGGATCGACGAAGCCCATTCCAGCTGTATAGACCGTCGGCCGGCATTTCCTGTCGTCGCCTTCGTAGCCGGTCACCGTTCCGGCGGTCACGATGATCAGGCTGTGCCCCGGATGCGAGTGCCACCCAGTGCTGCCGCCGGGCTGCCAGACGTTGTTCTGCACGTAGACGTCAGAATTTCCCTTGGTCTTCTGCCACGACAGCCAGATGTCGCTGTTATGCTTCGACTTCCAGAAGTCGGGCGGCACCAGCGAGTTGAACACGTTGATTTCACCGAACCTGGCGACCGCCATGGTCGTACCAACGAACCCGATCGCCGGTGTCGCCAGCAACGGCTTCGAACCGCTGGCTGCGACCACCACCATCGCACCGAATGTCACCAGCCACGTCAACTTTCGTCGCATGTGTACCTCCTGCTGTTGTGTCACGGTTTGAGAGATTGGCGATCGTGGGACTGTCCACCGATCTCGATCGGCCGACCCGCCACAGCTCGGACAGGGTGGCATCGCCGGCGGCGCGGGCAGCCGACGTCTCGTACCCGCTGAGACCGGTTTCCGGTGTCCCGATTCGCCGGTAGAGCGCCTCCATCGTCGCCAGATCGACGACTGCAGGCTGTTCGATCACTTCGAGGGAGTGACGCAGCTCGTGTGCGATGAGCGCCAGCAGCTGATCGTGGCTTCGCTGATGGCTGTCTGGTGTCACGACTACCCGCAGGTAGCGGTCGGCTCGAGTGGACCCAATGAACGGCAGAAGGCAGCCGTTCAGGTGGCCGAACGCGCAGTATCCGAACTCGACGTAGACGATGCCGTTCGACCGTCCGATTGAATCGACTAGCGCGTTGAACGTGGTGGAACGTTCGATGCCTTCCTGCACGAGGGCAAGGACGGTCGAATTGGTGGAGCGAACGCGCGGCTGGGCAACCTCTAGCGCCGACGAGGGCGCTGACGCTGCGCAGACCAAGACTATGCTCAGGACGGTGGTCATCGCCCCGGCCAGGCAACCCATTCGCTTGTTCCGGTGTGCGCGATTGGTGTAAACCATGGTGCCGCTCCTCGTGCACCTAATCTGCGCGCAGGGGCCATCGGGAGTCTTCGGGACTCTTGGGGAGTTTCTGGGGGATTTTCTGGGACAGCCGAAACGTGTGTCGTTCGAGCCGTTTACGCTCGACGTCGGAAGGCGGCTGTTGCTGCAGGGCGTCGAACAGCGGCCCGTGCATCTCTCGCCGAAAGCCTACGAGCTGTTGTGCGTGCTGATCGATTCGCGTCCACGGGCGGTTGCGAAAAGCGAGCTCCACGAGCGTCTGTGGCCAGCGACGTTCGTGTCCGAGGCCACTCTCGCGAGCCTCGTCGCCGAGTTACGCGAGGCGCTCGGTGAGCGCGGTCGCGAAGCGCGCTTCGTACGAACCGTCCACGGGTTCGGCTATGCCTTTGCGGCGTCTGCCCGCGAGATCGAAGCGCCAGATGCCGTTCGGGTCCTGAACTGGATTGTCTGTAATGGACGCGAGCAGTCGCTCGAAGAGGGGCAGCATGTGCTCGGCCGCGATGCGGACGCGGCGATTCCTCTTAGTTCCTCGACCGTCTCACGCAATCATGCGCGAATCACGATCAAAGGTCCGGTTGCCGTTCTCGAGGATCTGGCCAGCAAGAACGGAACGTTTCTGCAGGGACAGCCAGTGACGTCGCCGATCCAGCTGACCGACGGCGATCGTATCCGCATAGGCGCCTTCGAGCTCGTGTTTCGATCGCTCGTGTCCGCCGGTTCGACCGAGACGGCCGGCTGACACGTGACTACTTCAGCGTCATCAACCAGATGTCGCCCTGCTGTGTGGCGCGCGTGAAGTAAATGGTGCGGTTGTCCGGCGAGATCGCGACGCTGTCGAAATCATCCGGCGCGATCGACAGGAGTTCGCGGGCGATCTTCGACACGCTGTCGAGGACAAACAGCTTCCCGTGAAGCGTGTAGAGCAGTCGGCGGCTGTCGTTCAGCCATGTCCACGATTGTCCGGCATCAGAGAGTCGCGTGAACTGCCTGGACGCGAATGCATAGGCGAAGACCTGCTCCTGCCCTTCCACGCCGCCATCGCCAAGCAACTGCCTTCCGTCCGGAGACCAAGAGGTGGCGATGAAGACTCCGCCGCCCTCGACGTTCGGTGGCAGTGCCTGCGGCGTCTGCTCCTTCCACGACTTGCGGGGATCAAACACGTAGTTGTCATCCGTGGTCGTTTCTCCACCGATCAGCCGAGCGCCTTCCGGTGACCAGGGGTTGTGCGACCCGGCGCCGTTCGCAGCATCGGTGGCTTGCCGCAACCCGCTGCCATCGGGTTTGATCAACCAGATCTGGTTCTTGCCGCTGCGGTTCGACATGAACGCGATCCACTGTCCGTCTGGTGAGAACGTCGGATTTCGATCATAGGCTGCGTCGTTCGTCAGCTGGCGCTCCCCGGTACCATCGGATCGACTGATCAGGATATCGCGCTGGCGGCCACGAGTGTGGAAGGCCAGCCAGCCGCCATCCGGCGAAACGCTGACGTGAGAGAGGTATCGGGATCCACCCAGCACCGCTCCAGCCCCTCCAACGATCGTGGCCGCTGTCGGATCGAAGGCAATTTTCTGGATACTCGAGGTCTCTTCGAACGACGCGTACGCAATGAGCCGGCCATCCGCCGAGACGCTCAGGTGTCGGCTATCCGGCGATGGCGTGGTCAACGCTTCTGGCGGGCCAAGCACCCGTCCTGTGGTCTCGTCGAGAGAAATCCGCCACAGATTCATGCTGCCGCCACGATCGCTGGAGAAATAAACGAAGCGACCATCCGGCGACCAGATGGGATTCCAGTCGAGTGCCGGGTCAGACGTCACCGGTGTCGGAGCCCCGCCGATCGCGGGGACGGTCCAGATGTCGCGTTGACCCTGGCGGCCGCCTTCCACCACGGCGGTCCAGTAGGCGATGCGTTGGCCGTGCGGCGACCAGCTCGGCTGAACGCCGTCGACAGCGTCAGAAAGTCGGCGCTTCTCGCCCGTCGCCAGCGTCACCGTCCACAGCTCACCGGGCGATCGGCTGAACGGGTCGGGCAAGGCGATCGCGAACACGAGTTGCGTCCCATCGGGTGACCATGCCGGATTGAAGCCGCTGTCAGTGACGCGCCGGACTGACTCGCCGGTGCGCCCCATGACAAAAATTCCGCCGCCCTGCCGTTTCGATCTGAAGGCGATACTCTCGCCGTCTGGCGAGAAGGCCGGCTGCGTATCATCGTCGGGCGAGTCTTTGGTGAGGTCGATGGCATTGTGGCCGCCGACACTCTGCAGGTAGATGCTCGCCTTTCCCGACTGATTGCTGTCGTACACGATCCATTTACCGTCGGGAGACAAACTCGGGAATTCTTCGAGACCTGGTTGCGTCGTCAACTGAACAAATGTGCGCTCGCCGACCGACGATCGATCTGCGGAAACATGCGGCGGCAACCATCGATAGGCTGCAACCGCTGCCACGCCAACCACCAGGATCGCCCCGACCAGGCCGCGCAACATCGACGATGAACGCGCAAGCGCCGGACTCGTCGCGACGCTGGTCGCTGACGCACCAGAGCTCAGGTCCTGTTTCAATTCCTCGAGCTCGTTGCGCAGGTCTGCTGCCGCCTGGTAGCGGCGCTCCGGATCTTTGACCAGGCAATGTCTAATGATTCGACCGAGCTCCGCCGGCAGAGCACCGTTGAGATCGACCACCGGGCGGGGCGTGTCCTTGAGAATCGACGATAGCACCGTGACGCTGGTGTCGCCCTTGAAGGGGCGCTGTCCGGTCGCCATCTCGTAGAGAATGACGCCGAGCGAGAAGAGATCCGATCGCGCGTCGGCCGGCCTGCCGGCGGCCTGCTCGGGCGACATGTACGCGACCGTCCCGAGAATGCTGCCTTCGGCCGTCATCGTCGTGGTGTTCGCCGCTGGAAGCAGCGATTCGTCCAGTCTGGCAATGCCGAAGTCGAGCACCTTCACGCGGCCGTCGTGATCGCCCGCCCCGATCATGATGTTGGCTGGTTTCAGATCGCGATGCGTGATGCCCTTGGCGTGCGCCGCCGCGACGGCATCGGCAAGCGGGATCGCGATTCTAAGGAGATCGTCAACAGGCAGTCCGCCTTTCGGAATCGCCAGCGCCAGCGACCGCCCTTCGATCAATTCCATCGTCAGGAACTGGAAATCACCTGACTTCTCGACCGAGTAGACGGTGACGATGTTCGGATGGTTGAGTGCAGCGGCGGCACGCGCCTCCTGCTCGAGGCGACGCACGCGGGTTGCGTCAGCGGCAACAGCGGCGGGGAGGATCTTGATGGCGACGAGTCGTCCGAGGCGCGGGTCGCGGGCTCGATAGACTTCGCCCATTCCGCCGGTTCCGAGCAGGGAAATGATCTCGTAGGGTCCAAGCCGGGTTCCGGGAGACAAGGCCATCGGTATGCGTGGCGATCGCGGTGATTGTATCCGACCGGGGCGAGACCCCGAGCGGCGTCACCGATCGATCACCGATGGTCGATGACTACCGGCCGCGGCGGCGTTTGGCCTTGATCTCGAACGTGATCTGACCGAAAAATCCGAGGACGCCGACGTGGCCGGCGTCGATGTTGTCGCCTGACGCGTTGCGGATCAGCAGGATGACTTTGCCGGTTTTGTCATTCAGCACTGCCACGCAGCCGGCGACGTGCGGGATGCCGCCCGGGTCGAGCGCGATGATGCAGTCGTTCGAATAGGTCTGACCCGTATCGAAGAATGAACTCGGCACGCCAAGCGCAGGAAAGTAAATGCTGCTGAAGGGCACCTTCAGCTCCATCGTGATGCCCGACGCGGCCGTGGCGGTCGGCTGAAAAAACGCCTTCTTGATGCGGAAGTCTACGGTGACGGTATCGGTGCCGATGCGCTTGTAACGGAACAGCAGCAGGTCGGCAGCGGCGACGCTGACTGTCGCCGTGGCCGGCGATGGCTCGAACAAACCGAATTTGATTTGGCTGAGGGAGAGATTCGTCCAGGCCATTGATGCCCTCCAATCGAAAATCTGCGCCGGGTGCTGGAGTGTGCAGCGAAGCGTACCCGCTGTCAAGGATGGTGTCTCCTCGGCATATTCACTGCAGCCTCCCGTATTCCGATTTGACGCCTGCCAGCAGTGGAAGCCCGGGATCAGCCGCGCTCCAAAGCTGGAGGAAGTCGCGATAGACCTCTTTGGCCTTGACGGCATCGCCGCTTTGGGCCAGCGCCCGCGCCAGCTGGAGCCGAGCCATCGCGTCCAACGGATCGGCCAGCACGATGCCCCGATGGTCGATGATGGTTTGAAACGCTGAGGCAGCCGGGACTGGCTGACCGGCCGCCAGGTACGCCTCGCCGCGCACGTAAACGGCGTCCAGGGCGCCGAAAAACGCGTTGGATGAAATGCTGGGGACGGTGAGATCAAAGCGAGTGAAGTCCTGCAGACGCTGTACCGCGGTTGACGGGTCGCCGGCCGCGAGTGACAGAAGGGCACGCAGCGTCGGCGCGTAGCTGAATCGGACCGAACTGTCTTCCGGAAAGCGTTGCTCGAGATCATCGGCCAGGGCGCCGGCACGAGACGACTCGCCCGCCAGCGCCAGCGCGAAGGCGGCGGCGTACTCGATATCCCGACCGTTCGCGATGGCAAGTGCGCTGGCCGCCGACTGCGCGGCGGCAGATCGCTCGCCGACCAATCCTTCATACACCGCGATTGCCGCCTGGAACATGGCAGCGCGCTCTCGTTGTCCTGCTTGGCGCGCGAGTTCGACGGCGAGCCCCGACGCTCTCCTGGCGTCGCGCAGCCGTCCGGAACGGGCGAGCACCAATCCTTCAAGATGCGAGAGCCAGTCTTCTGCACCCCGCCGCCCTCGAGCCTGTTCGACCTGACGGCTCATACCCGTGCGATCGCCCTTCAAGAACGAGACAAGGTAGCGGGCGGCAAACGATTCCGGAATCTCGAAGCCACGCTTCGACACTCGCTGAATGGCCGCTTCCGATTCGCTCAACCGGCCGAGATACAAATAGCTGAAGCCACGGTTGACATACGGATAGATGGGATCCGGGTCGAGGGCAATCGCTTGTTGCGCCTCGACGAGAGCTCGGTCGAACTGGCCCGCCATCTGCAGATTGGAACCGGAAAGCAACGAATGCGGTTCTGCATCACGGGGATAGCTTTGCGCCCACAGTTCGAGGGTTTCCCGCTCGCGCTCCAGGTTGCCGGTCACCTGCCGGTTGTACATTGTCGTGATGAAAAACCGCTCGCGATCAGTGGCGTGGTCTCGCAACTCGAACGCCTTGATGGTGCTCGCCCTGGACAACACCGACTCCCCGAGGTTGCTGTAGACGATACCCAGCGACGCGTGCGCCATCGCAAACTGCGGATCGAGCTCCACCGCTCTGAGAAACAATGGCGCCGCCGCTGCGTCGCCGGGTGCTTTCCTCGCGTTCGTGTACGCCGTCAACGCCTCGAACGACGGCGTGGTTGCCTCCGCCAGGCGAGTCGAGTGCCGCTCCACGGAGTCAATCGACTCACCGACACGCGTGCGGAAGCTTCCGGCCAGGCGACTCAACACTCCCAGCACGTCCTCCTTCGTGCTGGCTTGCGCCTGCTCGTCCACGATCACGTCACCGTTCGCGCAGTTCCTGGCCCGCAGGCCGAGGACATACTGAGCGCCCAGCCGCGCAATGGACGGCTCGACGACGATGGCACTGCCACTTCGGCGGCAGAGATCCCGGGCTGAGATCCGACGTCAGGACCGTCGTGTCAGGTTGGCCCATAAGACTCAGCCGCTGGCGGATCCAATCGTCCGAAACAATGCTTAGCACCGGCGACTGCGCCAGTTGGCCCGACAATCCTTGCTGCAGCACATCGTCGAACGCCGGCTCGCCGGTGCTGTTGCTGAAAGCCGCGATCACGATGGTGTCCGGGTTGGTGAGCTTTGGTGGACGCCGCAGAAGCGCAACGCTCGCGGTAATGCCAATCGCGAGAACGCCGACGGTGGCAACAAGAATCCCACGCCGCCGGCGGCTCGGAACGGCAGCTCCGCCCAAGTCTGCATCGCGCTTCAGACGCTGTAATTCGACGCGGATCTCGGACGCGTGTTGAATACGCCGAGCCCGATCGCGCTCGAGACACCGCGAAATGAGCCGCTCGAGTCCCGGCGATCGATCGACGACAACGCCCGACCCTCGCGTCGGGCGTTCACCAGTCGCCATCTCCGCGAGCACCACGCCGAACGAAAACAGATCGGCTCGGGCGTCCACCGGTTGACCCGCCGCCTGCTCAGGCGCCATGTAGTCGGCGGTCCCGAGCGTCGCCCCGGCCTCGGTCAACGTCTCCTCGCGCCCTCCAGCGGAGGCGAGCTGCACGAGGCCGAAGTCCAGAATCTTGGCGCGACCGCGATCGGTGATGAAGATGTTGGCAGGTTTGACGTCGCGATGAACGATACCGGCGGCATGCGCGGCGTCCAGGCCGTCGATGATGTCCGCCGCCAGCGTCAGGACAGCGTCCATCTCGAGCCGGCCTCCCAGCAGCCGCTGGCGGAGCGTCTCACCAACCAGACGCTCCATGACGAGGAAGAGACGGCCGTCGTGCTCGCCGAAGTCATGAACCGTGCAGATGTTCGGATGGCTGAGTGCGGAAGCCGATCTCGCCTCGCGCTGAAAGCGGTTGAGAGCGTTGTGCTCCGAGGCCGTCCTGCCTGCGAGAAACTTGATCGCGACGAAGCGCTGGAGCTGAACGTCCTCCGCCTCGTAGACGATGCCCATTCCGCCGCTGCCCAGCCGCCGGACGATCGTGTAACGACCGACGGTCTGGCCGATCAGATCGTCGGGGGCATGACTCATCTCGCCGGCGTAGTCACTTGCGAGGGCGTGCGCCGCCTGTTCGATCGCAGGCGTATCGAGGAAAGTTCCTGCATGCTGGTGAGCGCTCAGCAGTGTGCGGATCTCGCGCTCGAGCTCGATATCGGCGCCAGCCGCGTCACGGAGAAAACGCTCTCGTTCGGCGGCCGGCTTCTCGAGCACCGCCTGGAGCAGGCCGTCGATTCGCTGCCATCGTTCAGGATCCATGACCCGCCTCTGCCGAGAGGGCACGATACAGCCAAGCCTTGGCGCTGCTCCAGTCCCGCATGACAGTGACTTCTGAGAGCTTGAGCACCGCGGCGGTTTCGGCCACGCTCAGGCCACCGAAAAACCGCATCTCGACGACCTGAACTTTGCGCGGATCGAGCCGTGCCAACGCATTCATCGCGTCATCGAGGGCGATGAGATCTGTCGGCGTCTCGTCGGTCACGAGAGCGGCGGCGTCGAGCGAGAGGTGGCGGACGCCGGCGCCGCGTTTCTGGTTGCGGCGGCGTGCGTGGTCCACCAGGATACGGCGCATCAACTGGGAAGAAACCGCGAAGAAGTGCGCGCGGTTCTGCCACTGCATCCGCTTGTAGTCCACCAGCCGCAGGTAGGCTTCGTTGACCAGCGCTGCCGACTGGAAGCTATGGCCTGGACGCTCCCGGCGCATGTATTGACGGGCCAAGCGCCGCAATTCGATGTAGACGATCGGGGTCAGGCGGTCGAGCGCGGTCTGGTCACCTTGACTCCACGCGAGCAGGATCTCGCTGACCTCGCCTGGTGATGCCCCGTCCCCCGCTGCCGCAGCCAGTGATAGCTCCTTGCGTCCGTTTACGCCTATTGAGATGGGGAGTGTAACAGCAACCCAGGCGGGGCCAATCATGGCTTCGCCATTCGAAGGAGCGAACGTATGCGGATCAAAGGCATTGTCTGGACGTGGCTGATTGCGGGAACCATCGTGATGTGCCTGCCGGCGACGCGGTCGGCGAGCGCCGCCGAGCCGACGAGCAGCATCACAGCTTCGGGCAACGGGCTCGACCTGTTCGACTGGAGATTTGCGCTCGTCGGCAGCTGGAAGGGAACGTCAGGTGACGGATTTACACTTCTGTCGACGTTTCACGCCGACGGCACGATGAGCAACGACATTCAGGGCGAAATCAGCACCAATCCGGAACTGGGCGTGCTGACGCCTTTGCACGGCGTCTGGAAATATCTGGGCGGCCGGCAGTTCGGCGTCACCGCGGTAGGCGTCTTCTACGACATCAACACCGGCGCGAATCTCGGCCAGCTCAAGGTCAAGATCGTGTTGACCATCAACAAGTCGGGCGATCAGATGAGTGGGACCGACAGCGTCGAGATCATCAACCCGGACGGCTCCGTCATCCCGCTCGGCTCGCACTCCACGCCTTACACGCGCATCAAGTTCGAGCCGTTCAACTGACCACGCTGGAAAATTGTTTTAGCGAACGGGACGCACTCGTGCGTCCCGTTCGGAGCGGAGCCTGGTAGTCCGCCACGCTGACGCACTGCTGCCGGCTGAGGGCAGCGAAGAGACTTCGAGCACAACCCGGTGAAGGTCGCGACCGTCCGGAGTCCGCCCCACTTCCTGACATGCGTCAGCGATGCGCCAGGACGTCTGCGAGGGACGTCATCGCAAGATCTGGAAACCGTTTATGGGAGTCCGCCGCTGCAAACGTCATGTCGATGCTATCCATCGTGACCGCCGCCCGCATCTGACGCGCGCGGTTCGGCTTGATTGGACCGAGTACAGTCGCCAGCAGCCGCAACGCCGCGCATGGAACGTGACGCGGGGGTCCCGTCCGCCCAGACGCCTGCTGCAGGCGCGCCGCCAGGGCGTTGAACGACACGTTTTCTGGACCGCCAATTTCGAGCGTCGCGCCACGGGTGGAACCGTCGACGACCGCTCGCTCGACCAGCGCCGCGACATCCGACACCGATACGAAATTGATGCGATTCTCTCCGGCACCGAAGATCACCGGCCGGCCGGAGCCGGCCGCGGTCTGGTCGAGCAGATCGAGCCACAACTCGGCGAAGGCGGTGGCGCGCACGATGGTCCAGCGCACTCCACTCGCCTTGAGCTGTTCCTCTGCGGCATGCTTCATTCGAAACAGCTCGATCGGATGAGTCGCCGACGCACCGACGATGGACATCATCACGACAGCCGCATTCGCGGCCCTGGCTGCGTTGACGAGATGGCGATTGCCGTCGCGATCGACCGAGGCCGGCGAGACGTCGCCGACGTCACCGAATCCGTGAATCGCAGACACGACTGTTTCGACACCCGCCATCGCTGCATCGAGACTGCCGCCACGGACGTCACCCTCGATCACCTCGACGTCACGGTCCTGGAAATGCTCGGCGCGCCGCCGATCGCGGGTCAGTACCCGAACCGCCAGGCCGCGCGCCCGGAGGCGCCGCACCACCAGCGTGCCGAGGCGACCGGTTCCACCGGCCACGAGGATCATTTCTGCTCCAGGGAAGGAGGTGGCGAGCCGGCCGCATTGACCTGACGTCGAACCGCGCCATCGACGTTGTCGCCGCCTTCCTGAACCGGCTCCAGGTAGAAACGCGCCCACGCGAGCAGATTGTCGGCGACGCCGAAAATGACCACGCCTCGCATCACGTGCGCGGATCCGTCCCGACGCGTGCCACGGTGCTCCCACTCGCTCCAGACCTCGTCGCCGCTGACGGAAGAACGCAACACCTTCGCGGTGACGTCTGGAATCGCGGCGAAAATCTGCTCCCAGTTCCGGCGGACCTGCTCGCGGCCCGTGAAGCCGCGCTCGGGATGGACCGGGGTGTCGTTCCGGTAGCTCGACGCGAAACAACTCACCACCGCGTCGATATCGTGGGCGTTGGTGGCGCGCTCGAGTCGCGCCAGCACCTCTCGACCATTGGTCGCATCGTCGAGCGTCATCAGGACCTTCCTTTACTCGCCTTTAATGGATACAGTGCTACTGTAATTAAATGTATAATCTGCTCGTTGACGGCGAAAGTCAAACGGGCGCGAAAATACGACTCCACGCGGCGTCAGGATGCCGCGCAACGGCGTCGGTCGGCGATCGTCGAGGCGGCGAGGCAGCGGTTCGTCCTCGAGGGATACGCGACCACCACCATTGCGCGGATCGCCGAAGACGCCGGCGTCTCGGCGGAGACGGTCTACAAGGTGTTCGGCAGCAAGGTGGCGCTGGTGCGGGCGATAAGGGATCGGGCCCTCGCCGGCGAAGGGCCGGTACACGCCGAACGCCGATCCAACCTGATGCAGATCAGTGAAAGCGACCCGCGCGCCATCATTCGCCACTGGGGCGAGTTGACGATGGAGGTGGCGCCGCGGGTGGCGCCGGTGCTGCTGCTGGTGCGTGACGCGGCCGCCAGCGATCCCGAACTGGCGCAATTGCAGACGGAGATGGATGCGGCCAGACGGACGCGCATGGCACATAACGCCCGGACGCTGCTGAAAGGGCGACACCTGCGGAAAGGCGTCACCCTGGCTACCGCGACCGACGTATTGTGGACCTACAGCTCGCCCGAACTCTACGAACTGCTGATCAATCGACGTGGCTGGTCAGTCAAACGATACGGGCGATTCATCGCGGAGGCGATGATCGCGGCGCTGCTGCCCTGATCCTGGTCAGACGCGAGGATGCGTCGCCGTTTTCGGCGGACTGACGATTCGGCACGGCGCGATCGACACTCGCATCAAGCCGCCAGCCACGTCCGGGCGGACGCGAGCGCGTCGGTGGCAAAGAACTCGACCGGGGCTTTCCGCAGATCCGCCGAAGCGAACATCAGCGCCTCGCTCCGCCATCGCGGATCGCCGACGATCGCGATGCGCTCGATGGCATCGCCGTGCGCCACGTAGAACGTCAGGTCGCCCCAGTCGCCGCTCTTTTCCCACCCGTCGAATTGCTCCAGGACGAACAACAGCCTCACCGATCCGATGCGGTCCATCTGCGGAGTCAATTCATCCATACAACGATCGAGCTCGACCTTCCGCAAAGTCCCGCGGATCTCCACTCGATAGACGTTCCCGCCGTCGTGGTGCATCGTGACAGGCATCAGCCCTCCAGATCACGTCGTCGCCGCCGCGGCGCTCATGATCGCACGGATGTTCTCCGGAGAGAAGAACTCCGCGGGCGAGATCGTGCCCGCGTTCATGCGGACGAAGCCGTCCATCGCGCGCTGGTTACCGTGGATGGCTGCGAACAGGTGCTGCTGGTCGGGCGATGGTGGCTTCAGCGTCGCCAGCTGACACGTAAAATCGTACATCGGCAACACCTGCTGATCGCGCGTGCGTTGGTAATCGCTCATCGCGGCGTCGAACGAACGCGCGCTCGAGAACGCCTGATCGACCGCAGCGGCACACAGCTCGGCGTCGCGAAAGGCGTCGGTGATGCCCTGGGCGGTAATCGGGTCCTTGCTGTAACCCGCATCGCCGACCAGCGCCCAGCCCGGACCGTACGGCTTGCGAAAAAAATTCGGCACCGGTGATCCCGAAAATGACGCGACCAGTTTGGCCCCGCGAATGCGCTCCGCGAATTCGGGCGCCAGCTCGAACATCTTCAGGAAATTGCCCTGGACGTCCTTCTTGTTCGACTCGAACTCGGCAAACGGCCAGCCGCCCACAGTGAGGGTCAGGCCGTCGTGGGTCGGCGCCGCGGCGAATCCGCGCTTGGGGCGGATGTAGGTTTCGAACCGCCCGTTCATGGGGAGGCCACTCCAATAGCTGTAGTAGCCGGCCAGCAGTTCCGGCCGCTCGTTGTAGTGATCCGGCCGAACGCTTTTCGCGACGATGGAGTGGCGACCATCCGCTCCCACCACGAGTCCGGCTCGTTCCGTCACCGGCCCGCCGCTGGCCGAGTGCCCGGTGATCCCCACAACGCGATCGTCTTCGACCGAGAGTTCGTCGACCGTGAAGCCCTCGCGAATCTCGGCCCCGGCCTCCGCCGCTGCGTCAACCAGCAACTTGTCGAGTACGGTCCGCCTGGCGCAGTACGCGACCGGCGCATCCGTTGTGCCCGGCGACCCGGCGATCGTGAAGGGACCGAAGTCGAACGTGTAGGTGTGAATCGGCGGACATCCCGTCGCCGCCAGGCGATCGAGCAGTCCCCAGCGCGAGAGAGCCGCGGCGCCGAGCGGATGGAGGACGTGCGAGGATATCGTGTCGCTCGGGAATGTCGCTCGATCGACCACCAGCACCCGGTATCCCTTCCGGGCCAGCAGCATCGCCGTCGGCGAGCCAGCGCATCGAGCTCCGACGATGATCGCGTCGTATGCGGCATTCATGTCCTGCATCTCCTTCTCTTGCGGATGCAGAACTCTGGCTCAGCGGCGACGTGATAGCAAGGAGATACTCCGGGTCCGAATCTCCTAGAAGTGACTGAAGAGGCCGATCAGAATGATGAACGGAATCGGCACACCGAGTAACAGCAAAAGCACTGAACGCATTTCAAGCTCCGTTCGTTCGACGGTTGTTAGACAGTGGCCACGGCGTCGCGCTGTTTGCCGCCGACCGTGGCAGCGAAGCTCGCACTGAAGGCGCCGACCAGCAGCGCCAGGAACATCCAGTACATCGAGTGCGCGAGTGACTTCCGGGCGAGATCCGCATTCTCCAGGGCACGGCTGTAGGCCTCGTCAACGCGCCTTTCCGCTTCCGCCTGGCTGACGCCGGTCCTCGCCGCAACCACCTGGGCGAGATAGACGCGATCGGCGGCCGGCATGCCGCCCTCGGCGAGGTCTTCCGCCAGAATCGCCCCGACCTCTGAACGGGTCGCGGCAGCGGTGGGATCGGCGTTTGAGGTCGGCGTGCGCAACAGCGTGTCGGCAAGATAGCTGGTCGCACTCGAACCGGCGCGCGGAGATGATTGCGAGCTCTCGGTCGTCACGCTGACGCTGGAACGCGCTCCGTTGATCAGGGAGGCCGCCGCCGAGGTCAGAAACGCGGCCGTGATGACCAGCGCGACCGCCCACACCAGGAACCCGTGCGCGGTGTCGCGAAAGTAGACCTCGTGCGTGTGCAGGCTCACCCACTTCGTCCGCAGCCGCCCCGCCAGGTATCCACCGATGGCCGATGCCACGATCTGGACAGCCACGAACCATCCGATGGCGCCCCAACCCACGGCCGACGCGGAGGCGCCGCCATTCGTCCAGGGAGAGATGGCCGACAGTCCAATGCCGGTGCCGAGCGCCAGAAGCGCGAGCGACAACGCCATCGTGACGAATGCGCCGCCGAACACGGCGCCCCAGGTCACTCCGGACGAGTGGGCCTCTGTGCGGCCGGAAATGTCCACGGAGCCCTGGAATCGACCCGTCGGTGTGGAGAGTGCTGGCTGTTCCATGGTGATCACTGACCTCGTTCCGTCAGCAGTGCATGTTCAACGCCAACCGGCGACGCCCCCAAACGGAAGCTACCGAGCCTCGGCAGCCGAGGCGTCGTCGCCCTTCTCGAGCGCCTTGGCGGCACGACGTCCCGAATCGGTCAGCGCCCAGTCTTCTTCGAAAACGGCGTGCATCTGCTTGACCACCGGAGCGTCAGTGACAATCACGCCGACTTCCCGTCGAGTATCGAGTTCCAGACGCCGCAGACTCTGGCTGCCGAAAAACGCCTTGCTGCCGTCGCGGATAATCGCGCGCACGTGCAGGCGTCGTCCCGGATATCGTTCCCACGCAAGAGTGGACTTCTTGCCACCAAGTTTGCCGATAATCCGAACGTCGATTCCCTTTTGCGCGCGCTCGGCAAGCAGCTTGAGCATCGCGGGATCGCTGACCTCAGGGTCGTAGATGAGAATCTGCTTGCGGGCGCCTTTGATGAAGGCGCCCAGCCGGTCGCGCGCATTCTGCGGGCTGACGACGAATCGATCGCAGCCGCACGCGTAGGGTTGCCGGGTGCAGTCGGCTTCGAACAGCTTGACCGCCTCCTGCACGAGCTTGTGATGTCTGGTGGTCGCGCCGAAGCTTCGACTCTTCGCGATGTCGAGCCCGGTGAAATTGAAACCGTAGACGTGCAGCGTTTTGCCGTCAACGATGAGCATCTTGGCGTGATACCGCACCAGGTCGTCCGAGGTGCGCGACACCATCACGCCCTTCTCGAGCAGTCGCATTTCCAGCTTGCGCAGGCTCTTTTCGCCACCTTTGTTGGTGTGCGCGATCAACGCACGCACGACGACACCGCGCGCGGCCGCGGTCTCGAGGCTTCGAGTCACTTCCTGCAGATCCAGCCGGAAGATCAACACGTCGATCGTCTTCCTGGCGTCCCGGATCGCGGCGATCACGGGCGCCAGGCCGGCGTCGGGCTGAACGATCAATTTCACTGGTTTACAGCCGGCCGGTCAGCAGAAGGACGACCAGCACCACCAGCACCAGACCGAGTGTGCCGCTCGGCGCGTAGCCCCAGTTCTGGCTGTGAGGCCAGGTGGGAACCGAGCCGATCAACATCAGCACGAGAAGGACAACGAGCACGGTAATCACGGGCACTCCTTTGCGGCCATCGCCGGCGACTCCTTGTCGCCAGCCTCGCCGTCATGCGCACCACCACAACGGCAATTGCAGGGCCAAGCCTGACTGCCGGGATTGCTGAAGAATCAGAGCGCATCCCGTCGTCGAATACCCTTTCGCAAACCGCCGGCGGCCAAACTCAGGCAACCAACTACCCACGCCACAGCTCCGACCAGCCCATCGGCGGGTTTGCTCTGGTATTTCGCAAAGCGTCGCGGTCGAGCAGGCGGCACCGTTGTTGATATGTAGTTCGGTGATGACTCAGGCGGGAGTTCAGGCGCGACGGTCGCGATCCGTACCACGGCGGAAAGACACACCGAAGCCGCCCGGCGCGACCACGAACGAGCCGTCGAAGGCGACTCAGGCGGCGGCCGAGCGCAAGAACGTCCAGGCTGTCATGGAGCTGGAACGTGCTTCGCTCGACAGCCGTTCCTACATCGCACGCCTCACCGACGTCATCAGCGGCGTCGCCGGCAGTCCGACCTTCATCGTCGCCCACATGCTGTGGTTCGCACTCTGGATTGGTGGCAACACGATTGGCGGACTTCGGTTCGACCGCTACCCGTTCAATTTGCTGACGCTTGCAGTGTCGCTCGAGGCCATCGTGCTGACCGGCTTCGTGCTGATGGCACAGGCGCGCATGACCCAGCAGGCCGACAAACGAGCGCACCTTGATTTGCAGGTCAACCTGCTCGCGGAGCAGGAGCTGACCGCCATCCTTCGGGTGCAGTGCCTGATGGCGGAACGCGCGGGCATCGATATCGAGCGGATCGATCCGCGCATCCAGGCGCTGCGAAATCGCACGAACGTCCAGCAGCTCGCCGACGCCATCGATAGCGAAATGGCATCCACACAACAAACACAAGGAGACAGCAAATGAATCGACGACTGAAGCAGTTCGCCGTCGCGGCGGTGATCACCGTGATCTCGGCAGTCGGTGTGGCGAAGGCCGCCGAGCCGGACTCGTGGGTGACGATGAAGACCAAGGTGTCGCTGATGACGACCGAGGGCGTGAGCACGTCCGATCTCAACGTCGACACCGTCAACGGCGTCGTAACGCTGCACGGCATGGTCGCGTCCGAGGCGCAGAAGGAGAAGGCGGGAGACGTGGCTCGCCGGATCGACGGCGTCAAGGAGGTCAAGAACCTCCTGCAGGTCGTACCCAAGAGTCAGCGCGCCGTCGTCGAGCGGTCGGACGATCAGATCAAAGAGGGCGTCGAAGCCGCGTTCAAAGCGAATCGACGCATCCACGACAGCGGCATCAAGGTGGCCTCAGTGAACAAGGGCGTCGTGCTGCTCTCCGGAAAGACCAAGTCGTGGGAAGCGAACCTCGAATCGGTGCAGGTCGCCGACGCGGTCAAGGGCGTCCGCCGTGTCTCGACGGAAGTCGAAGTCGTTCCCGGACCCTGAGGCTCGGGACATCATCCGAGCGCGTCGAGCATCAGAGTGACGAGGCCCGACGCGCTCCTCTGCCACGTTTCGTGTGACGACGGTCGGGCGCCCTTTCCGCGGCTGACTGCGGCGGCAGCGCCCCTCTCTCCGATGATGCCTGCCTCGAGCAGGCGCTTCAAGGTCAACAACATCTAAGATTGGGAATGCTCGCCCGGCTTTCAGCACTGAAGCGATCGGATCGATTGCGCGCCACCGGGTGGCTGGTGCTGGCGTCGGGGTTGGCTGTCGCGGCGATCTGGTACTGGATCAAGGTTCGGAGCTCGGATATCGTGCTCAACGATGTGAACGCGCTCGGCTATGCGCGCTCACTGCAGCACGGAATGGGCGTGATGATGGGCCCACTCGGCGCCATGCTTACCGAATGGCAGGAAGATCTGACCAGCCCGCTCGGGCAGGCGCTGGTGATCGCGGTGTGTGCGGCGCTGCTCGCAGCCTATTTCTTTCGCGTCGCGTGGGTCGTTGAAGCGGAAATCGAGGAGGACGAGAGATGATTCGGTACTGTTATCCCTTGCGCCGCGCTCGTCGCAGTGCTTCTGCTGTCGGCATCGATTCCGACCGCGGCTGCCGGCGCAGACAACTGGGCGCAAATCGCGAGCTTCAGCGGCACCGGCGACAAGCCGGCCGACATGCCTTCGTTCACCACCCACGGCGGCAAGATCCGATTCACGTTCACGGTGCAGCCAAACAGCTCGGGCCCGGTGCCGTTCCTCTCGAAGATGTATCCGAAAGGTTCGCCCGCCACCGCCAACGAGCTGCGGCGAACGCAGTGCATCGACTGCAACGGCAAGCAGACCGACGACCTCGGTAGCGTGCGTGCCGGCAGCTACTACCTGCACGTCGTTACCTCGAGACCGTGGACGCTAATCGTCGAGGAAACGAAGTAACGCCAAGCCAGATAGAACGTAAGACACTTGCAACAACGAGCTGCAACGTCAGGAAACTGATGGAAGGGTGACTGGCAGCACTCCCAGCTTGCGGGTGCCGCGAATGTCCGGTAGAGTTCCGACCCCCAGCCGGCATCGGACAGCCGGTATCGGCAGGATTCGCGGAGGACGTCGTGTTTCAGAATGCCGCGTTGGACGTCGCGATCGGGCTCGTGCTGATGTACGTGCTGCTCAGCCTCGTGTGCACGGTGGTCAACGAGTTCATCGCGTCGCAGCTCAGTCTCCGATCGAAGTCGCTCTCGGGCGCGTTACGCGAGATGCTCGACGACCCTGCCGTTCGCGCCGCCTTCTACAACCACGGGCTCGTCGCCAGCGCCATGAGCGCGGTCAAGCGAGCCACGCCGCTGATGGCGCCTTCGCCTCCGCCCACCGCCGTGCCCACGGACGGAACGGCAAGCACCAGCGCTCCCGGTCCACCACAGCCGATCAGGGACAGCGATCACCTGTCGTACCTGTCGACGGAGACGTTCGCGCTGGCGTTGTTCGGCAGCCTGGTGCAGCCGACGGCCGCGCAGCCGCGTCCCGGCCTCGCGGAACTGGAAGCGAAAATCGCCGCGCTGCCGGAGACGAAGCTGAAGAGTTCGCTGCAGGCGGCGCTGATCTCCGCGCAGGGTGACTTCGAACAGTTCCGCACGAGTGTGTCGCGCTGGTTCGACGATTCGATGGACCGGCTGAGCGGCGCGTACAAGCGCAACCTGCAGTTCATCGCGATCGTTGTGGGCTGCCTGATCGCCTTGATTGTCAACGCCGATAGTTTGACCGTCGGCCGGGCGCTGTGGTCGGACGGCGCACTGCGAGCCGCGATCGTGCAGACGGCTGATGCGACAGCAAAATCCGGAGACGGCGCACAGAACCCGCCGGCCGCAACCGTGAGCGACGTCGGCGCTGCTTTCGCAAAGGCCAACAACGACCTGCGGCCCCTTCCAATCGGCTGGCCCGCGTGCCGGTCGAGTGACGCATCCGGCGGCGCGAGCGGCGGCACGTCGGCAACGAGAGCCACGAACACCACCGATTGTCCTGCTGACAACGCGGGCTGGTCCTGGTTCATCCTCGATAAGGTCTTCGGGTTATTCGCCACGGGTCTTGCGCTGTCACTCGGCGCGCCGTTCTGGTTCGACACGCTCTCGAAGTTCGTGAACATCCGCGCCGCCGGCGTCAAACCGGAACGGGCAACGACCAAATAATCGACGCACGGCTTCCGCGCCCGGCGTGCCTGTGCGCTGCCGTGACTGCGCGAGACCGGCGACCTGCCGGAACTGCATAGCCCTGCCATCGAAGACGAATGTAGCCTCGCTGGTCCGGCGACGCCGGGCAACAGACCAACAATCGTGCGCTGAACACACGCGGTCGGAGTGGGGCTCGAGCTTCGCTCGATCTTACGGAAAGGGCCGTCATGCGGGGAGTCAGGGTCATCAGTTTTGCTGCGCTGGCAACGGTTGCGACGATGGCAGGGTGCGACACCGCGCCGAAACCGGAGCCGGCGGCCGCGGCACAAGCGGCGGGAGCAGCAGGAGCCCCGGCCATGGACCGGACCGTGCTTCCGATCGCCGAACCCACCTACCCGCTCTCGACAGTGCTGGACGCGCGCGATGCGAAACCACCGGCGAGATTCGAGGTCAAGGTCCCCGACGGTGCACCCAACGTGCTGATCGTGCTCGTCGACGACATGGGCTTCGGCATGCCGAGCGCGTTCGGCGGTCCGATCCACATGCCGACGGCGGAGCGCCTCGCCAGCGAGGGTCTTCGCTTCAACCAGTTTCACACCACGGCACTATGTTCGCCTACCCGGACCGCGTTGCTGTCGGGACGCAATCATCACCTGAACAACATGGGGTCCGTTACCGAAACCGCCACGGCGTTTCCGGGCAACACCGGGCAGCGACCCAATAACATCGCCCCGCTGGCCGAGATGCTCCGCCTGAACGGCTACAGCACCAGCTTCTTCGGCAAGAACCATGAGACGGCGGCGTGGGAAGTCAGTCCCTCGGGTCCGACGTCGCGATGGCCGACGCGATCAGGGTTCGACCACTTCTACGGATTCATCGGCGGCGAGACCGACCAGTGGGCGCCGAGTCTCTACGAAGACATGAGCCGGGTCGAGACGCCGCACTATCCCGGCTACAACTTCATGACCGACATGACCGACAAGGCGATCGCCTGGATGAAATTCCAGAAGGCGCTGACGCCCGACCGGCCGTTCTTCATGTACTTCGCGCCCGGCGCTACGCACGCGCCCCATCACGTGCCGAAGGAATGGATCGCGAAGTACAAAGGTAAGTTCGATCAGGGCTGGGACAAGATGCGCGAGGACACGATCGCGCGCCAGATCGCGATGGGTGTGGTACCGGCGGGTACGAAGCTGGCGAAGAAACCGGAGGCGATCAAGGACTGGGACAAGCTGACCGCCGACGAGAAGAAGCTGTTCGCGCGCCAGATGGAGGTCTACGCAGGCTTCGGCGAGTACGCGGACGCCGAGATCGGCCGGCTGCTCGACGGTGTCGCCGATACGGGCCAGAAGGACAACACGTTAGTGTTCTACATCATCGGCGACAACGGCACCAGTGCCGAGGGTGGCATGGTCGGGATGTTCAACGAGATGACCTACTTCAACGGCGTCCAGGAAACGGTGCAGGAGATCCTGAAGCACTACGACGAGCTCGGCGGGCCATCGACGTATCCGCACATGGCGGCCGGCTGGGCGGTCGCGGGCGACACGCCGTTCATGTGGACCAAGCAGGTCGCCTCCAACTACGGCGGCACGCGCAACGGCGTCATCGTCTCGTGGCCCAAGGGGATCACGGCGAAGAACGAGGTGCGATCGCAGTGGCATCACGTCATCGACGTGGCGCCGACCATCCTCGAAGCCGCCAAGCTGCCGGAGCCGAAGCTCGTGGACGGCGTGAAGCAGGAGCCGATCGAGGGCGTCAGCATGCTCTACGCGTTCAACAACGCAAAGGCAGAGAGCACCCACAAGACCCAATACTTCGAGATTTTCGGCAACCGCGCCATCTATCACGACGGCTGGTACGCCGGCACCGTCCACAAGGCGCCGTGGGAAGCAGCGCCCCGCGCGAAACTGGTAGACGACACCTGGGAGCTCTACGACACGCGCAACGACTTCAGCCTGAACAACAACGTGGCTGCGTCGAACGCTGCCAAGCTGAAAGAACTGCAGGATCTCTTCATGCAGGAGGCCACCAAGAACCGGGTACTGCCGATCGACGATCGTGGCGTCGAACGCGCCAACGCCGCGACCGCCGGGCGGCCCGACCTGATGGGTGGACGGACCTCTCTAACCTTGTCGGAAGGGATGCTCGGTCTGACCGAGAACGCGTTCATCAACATCAAGAACCGTTCGTTCTCGATCGCTGCCGACGTGGACGTGCCGAAGGGTGCGGCGAGCGGAGTGATCCTCGCCCAGGGCGGCCGCTTCGGCGGCTGGAGCCTCTACGTCAAGGACGGCAAGCCGAACTTCGCCTACAACTTTCTGGGTCTGAACACGACCACGATCCGATCCACGCGCGCGCTGGGCAGCGGCAAGTCGTCACTTCGGATGGACTTCGACTACGACGGCGGCGGATTGGGCAAGGGCGGTACTGTCACCCTTTCGATCAACGGCCAAGCTGTCGCGACTGGAAAACTCGAACGTACGCAGCCGCTGATTTTCTCGGCCGACGAGACCGCCGGTGTCGGTCAAGACGACGCGACGCCGGTCACGACGGATTACAAGGAACGGGAGAACGGCTTCAACGGCAAGATCGTGAAAGTAACGGTGAACGTACAGGAAATGGGCGCCGCGGCCAAGGCATCTGCGGCCACCATCGCTGCGGGGCGAGCTGCGCTCGAGGCCGCGAAATAGCCGGCGCGAATGACACCGCCGGCAACCGGACATCGAAAGGAAGACGGCATGAGAACTCATTTACTCGCGGGCTGCTATTGCATCTGGGCCGCCACTGTCGTGTTCGGCCAGGCCCCACCGGAGCGCGTCGCCGCAATCAAGGAATCGCTGGCGAAGAATCAGGCGGCGCTCAAGCAGTATTCCTGGGTCGAGACCACCCAGATCAGCCTGAAGGGGGAGGTCAAGAAGACCGAGCAGAAGCAGTGCTCCTATGGCGCCGATGGCAAGGTGCAAAAGACGCCGGTGCCTGGCGCAGCGCCGCCGCCGCAACAGGCGCCGCCGTCTGCGGGAAAGGGAGGGCGGCTGAAGAAGAAAGTCGTCGCGAACAAAGTCGAGGAGACGAAGGAGTACATGGAGCAGGTGGCGGCGCTGGTTCAGGCCTACGTCCCACCGGATCCGCAGAAAATTCAGGCGGCCGGCGCCGCCGGGAATCTGGCGGTTCAGCCGGCCGCGGGCGTCACGACGATGACCGTGAAGAACTACCTGAAGGCCGGCGATTCGCTCGCCATCGGGCTCGACTCGAGCGCCAATACGATGCGCAGCGTGCAGGTGAGTTCATACGTCGAGAAGCCAAAAGACGATGACGTCACCTTGAACGTGACGTTCGCGAATCTGGAGGACGGCACCAGCTATCCGCAGAAGAGCGTGCTCGTCGTCGCCGCCAAGAACATTCAAGTGACGGTGACCAACTCGGGATACAAGAAGAGCGGATCGTAACCGGGGCTCAGTGCCCGCATGGCTGGAGTTGCAGGACGTGCTCGGCTCAGCCGTGCGGCACCTGAGCAGAATTTCGCCTGCATTTCAATTGGGTTGGCATATATATCCTCAAAGGCGATACGCTCGAACTCGGCCCGTACATCGGCGCGGCGACCCAGCACACCCGCATCAAGGTAGGTGTCGGGATCTGCGGGACGGCAGTCGCCTTGAATCAGGATCTGAATGTGCCCGACGTCACCGCCTCGGACAACTACCTGGAGTGCAGTATCGAAACGCAGTCGGAGCTGGTGGTGCTGGTCCATGGCCACGACGGCCAAGTCCTCGGACAGATCGACATCGACAGCCACCGGCGAGCCGCCTTTGGACCGAAAGAAGAAGTCAACACGCGACCTTGAAAGGATCGCGCGCTACGGTGCGCTGATCTGAAGGAAAGGAACGCAGATGATCAGCAGACGAAGCCTCCTCACCAGAAGTCTTGCCGGAGTGTCCGCATTCGCCGCCACCTGGAGGGCGACCGTGGCCGGCGCCGCCACCCACTTCGAAGTGACCCATACCGATGCGGAGTGGCGCGCACTGCTGACGCCCGATCAGTACCAAGTGCTACGTCATGAGGCGACCGAACGGCCGTTCAGCAGCCCGCTTGACCACGAGAAGCGCCCCGGAATCTTCGCGTGCGCGGGATGTGACCTCGATCTGTTCTCCTCCACCACCAAGTTCGACAGCCGTACCGGCTGGCCGAGTTTCTGGAAACCGCTCGACAAGGCTGTCATCGAATCAGGCGACCACTCGATCGGCATGGAGCGGACTGCGGTCAGCTGCCGCCGCTGCGGCGGCCACCTCGGCCACGTATTCGACGATGGACCACGGCCGACCGGATTGCGTTACTGCATGAACGGCGTGGCGATGAAGTTCAAGCCGGCGACGACGTAAGACCGGCCGGTTCGTGGTCCTGCTGCTGCTCGTCTACGTTGCCGGTGTCCTGACCATCGTCAGCCCGTGCATCCTGCCGGTGCTGCCGTTTGTGTTCGCACGAGCAGACCGGCCGTTCACACGCAGCGGGTTGCCGCTGCTGGCCGGCATGGCGGCCACATTCACCCTGATCGCCACACTTGCCGCTGTCGGCGGTGGCTGGGCGGTCAACGCAAATCAGTACGGACGCGACCTGGCGCTCGTGCTGCTCGCCCTGTTCGGGATCACGCTGCTCGTTCCCGCCCTTGCCGCGCAGTTGACGCAGCCACTGGTGGCGCTCGGCGGCCGTCTCTCACGAGCCGCGGATGGCGCCGAGGCGAGCACCGGATCCAGCATCACGTCCTCGCTGCTGCTCGGTGTCGCCACCGGACTGTTGTGGGCGCCATGCGCCGGGCCGGTGCTCGGCCTGATCCTGACCGGCGCGGCACTGAACGGCGCCAACGCGCGAACGTCGTTCCTGCTCCTCGCGTACGCGGCTGGATCCGCGACATCGCTCGCCCTCGCGCTCCTGGTTGGAGGGCGGGTGTTTGCGGCTCTGAAGCGCTCACTCGGCGTCAGCGAATGGATTCGGCGGACCGCCGGTGTCGCCGTGCTTGCGGCGGTAGTCGCAATCGCGCTGGGTCTCGACACCGGATTCCTCACCAGGGTGTCATTGACTGGCACGTCATCGATCGAGCAGCGGTTACTCGATCGGTTCCATCCCTCACCTGCTGCGGCTGATCCCTCGCCGCAGTCTGTCGTGGTGACCGATGCCGGCGCGATGACGAACGCCAACCCGTCGATGGCGACGAACGGCAAGCCGGCGAGTCACCTCGAAGAACTGCCGGTCGAGGGACCGTTCCCGTCGCTCTCGGGCGCGGTCGAGTGGCTGAACTCGCCGCCCTTGACGACGAAGGCTCTGCAGGGAAAAGTCGTGCTGGTCGACTTCTGGACCTACTCCTGCATCAACTGCCTGAGATCAATCCCATACGTGCGGGCCTGGGCGGACAAATACAAGGATCAGGGTCTGGTGGTGATTGGCGTCCACGCGCCAGAGTTCGCGTTTGAGAAGAACGTCGCGAACGTGCGCAAGGCGGTGACGGACTTCAAGATCGGCTACCCGGTCGCGATTGACAACAACTACGCGATCTGGCGCGCGTTCAAGAACGAGTACTGGCCGGCGCACTACTTCATCGATACCAGCGGGCGGATTCGGCACCATCATTTCGGCGAAGGCGACTACGATGGTTCGGAGCGCATCATTCAGCAACTGCTGGCGGAAGGCGGCAACACCAATGTCGCCGCCGACCTGGTGGCGGTCAACGCGACAGGAGCGGAGGCGGCGCCCGATATGAAGGAGGCGCTGTCACCCGAAACCTACGTCGGTTATGGGCGCGCGGAACACTTCGTCTCCCCAGGGGGTGCCGTGCTCGCCTTGCCTCACGTCTACGACCCAGGGACGCCGAAACTGAACGAGTGGGGACTCGTCGGCGACTGGACCGTCCGGGAGGAAGAGGCCGAGCTGTCAGCAAAGGACGGCGGCATCGTCTATCGCTTCCATGCGCGGGACCTGCACCTCGTGCTCGGGCCCGGGCGCGATGGCAAGCCGGTACGATTCCGGGTCACGATCGATGGCGTCGCGCCTGGTGGCAATCACGGCAGTGACATCGACAGTGATGGAAACGGTACCGTCACCGATCAGCGCCTCTACCAACTGATCCGGCAGCAGGGCCCGATCCGGGACCACACCTTCGAGATTCGTTTTCTCGATCCCGGCGTTCAGGCGTTCGCGTTCACCTTCGGTTAGCGCGGTTCCAGAACGGTGTGGCGCGAGGCTTTCAAGTGCGTCATCGGAACACTGCCTAAGGGTTTCGTATCGATAGCGCCTGCCCGTTTGGCGGTAGGCTACGCAGGAGGAGCGGGCCTACCATGCTTCAGAAGCGCCATCTCGCCGTCTGCGTTCTCGTCGTCGGTTCAGCGCTGCTCTCGGCCCGGTTGATTCGAGGGCGCTCCGTCTCCGCCGCCGCGCCGTACCGGGCGGTGGCCGGCTGGGGACAGCTTGCGCCGCCGCTCAAATGGGGAGAGGTTCCCAACGTCGCAATCGACCCGAAGGGAACGGTGTTCGTCTTCACGCGCAGCGAGCCGCCGGTCATCGAGCTGAACGCGGCGGGCACCGTGCTCAAGACGTGGGGCGACCACATGTTCGTCTGGCCGCACGGCATCCGCTTCGATCGCGGCGGCAATCTCTGGATCACCGACGGCCGCGCCGCGGACGGCAACGGCCAGATGGTCTATAAGCTCAGCGCCGACGGCAGCAAGGTGCTGCTGGCGCTCGGCACCAAAGGCGTGTCCGGTGACGGACCGAACCAGTTCAACGGCGTCACCGACGTGGCGATCGCGCCGAACGGCGACATCTTCGTCTCCGATGGCCACGTGAACAGCCGCATCGTCAAGTTCACTGCCGACGGCAAGTTCGTCAAGACCTGGGGCAGGAAAGGCACCGGGCCTGGCGAGTTCAACCTGCCGCATTCGGTCGTCTTCGACTCACGCGGACGACTGCTCGTCGCCGATCGCTCGAACAAGCGGATCCAGCTGTTCGATCAGGACGGTGCGTTCCTCGAAGAATGGAAACAATTCGGTGAAGCAAGCGGCATGTTCATCATGCCGGACGACACGCTCTACGTCACCGACTGGCAGGACAAGAAGGCGATCTTCATCGGCAGCGCGAAGGACGGATCGATCAGGCAGACGATCGAAGGCCTGACCCTCGCGGAAGGCCTGACCGTGGACGCGCAGGGCAACATCTACGCGGCCGAGACGTTGCCTGGCCGCATCGGCGACCTCGTCACCGGTTCCACCGTACGGAAACTCGTAAAGAACTGACGCTCGCAGTCCGCGATTTTCGATTCGGTGTAGCGCGACCCTTTCAGGGTCGCGTGAAAGGCGACGCCGGCGTTTTCACGAACGCGACGACAAACAGAATTCCGATCAGCAGATCCGGCGCGATCACCACCGTGTCGACGGTCGCGATGCGCTGCTGCAGGAACAGCACCGTCATCGTGAGCACGTAGGCGAATTTCTCCAACGCGCTCGGGATCATCATCGTGCGCAGCCGCACCGGGTCCGATCCGATCACGATGAAGGCACACTGCCACACCATCGCCACTGCCAGGAATCCGTAGAAGAACTCGGGGTGCGCGATCGGTGAGGCGCGCATGCGGCCGATCGTGTCGAACAGGAAGAACATCGGCGTGAGCACGAGAAAGCCCCAGACGCCGGCGGTGACGAATACGACTCGTGCGAATTTCATCCCGGAATGCTTCGAGCGCGGAGGCGCTCGCCTATACCCCGATCAGATAGGTCGTTCGGTCGGAATTACTTCATGACGTGATGGTTCGAGCTCACAACCATCGCCTGACACGCTTCCGGTAGAGCGCGTATGGCTCGCCGAATGTCGCCGCCAGGTACTGTTCCTCGGGAACGATGACGCCGAAGTTGAGGGCGAGGAACACGGGGACGAACAGGATCCCGGCCCACGGCAATCGAAACGCGAGCGTGCCGCCCAGTTGGAGCAGCAGCAGGCCGAGGTACATCGGATTGCGGCTATAACGAAATGGGCCGCTGGCCACCATCGTCGTCGCCTGGCCAAGCGGATTGATTGCGGCGCGGTGCCGCCGAAACGTGCGGAGCGCGGAGATCGCCGGCACGAGCATCGTGACGAGGAGCAGCCACCCCACCCAGCGCGACCAGCCGGGCCAGCTCACGTCGATTGGCCACAGCCGCCCCAATCCCCAACCAAGCAGCAGCGCCGCGACCGGAATCGCAGGCGGAAACGGAAACCGTCGACTGTCGGCCGCCGGTTGACTGACAGGATTCATGCGGCGAGCTTACGCCACAATGCGATCGGCTCCTAACGTCGCGGAATACTTCTCGTGCAGCAACGACATCCGTTGCAGGGTGACGCTGGATCCACCTCAGTGCTTCCCGGGTGAGGCCCGATCTATTCGAGCGTAAAGGACAGATACATCAGCCTGCCCTCACGCTGAACCTGCAACGTCACAGGCGATCCCGGCGGGAGCGCGCCGAGCGCGTCTTTCAGCGCCAGAATCGTCACCGTCAGCCGGCCGTTCAGGCTGCGGACGATGTCCCGCGGCTGCAGCGGCACTTCGCTCGCGGCGCCAGCGGCGCGGGCGACGACGATGATGCCGAACGGATCTCGGAGGCCCGTGGCGGCGGCAGCGATACGCTGATCGATTTCGACGCCGAGGATCCCGAGCCTCGGCACCAGACCTTTCTCCGGATCCGCGGTCGCGGACACGCCATCGAGTCCGCTGCGTTCCTCGACCGGCGTCACGCTCAGGGTCTGCTCTGCCCCTCCCCTGACCACGACCAGCCGCACGTTGTCCTTGGAGTCTCGAAGACGGAGACTATAGCTGATCGTCGGCAGGTTATCGGCTGGCTGACCGTCCATCGAAACCAGCACATCGCCAACCTTGACGCCGGCCTTCTCCGCCGGACCACCGGGCCAGACGTCCGACACGATGACGCCGTAATTTCTCACGAGGTTGAGTGCGGCAGCCATAGTCGGCGTAATCGTCTGCATGCTGATGCCGATTTCCTGGCGCCGGAGCTGGCCGAATTCCTTGAGCTGACGGAACACGGTTCTAACCGTGGCGCTCGGAACCGCGAACCCCAGCCCTTCGTTTCCTCCCGACTGCGACAGGATGAACGTGTTGATGCCGACCACTTCGCCGCGAGTGTTGACCAGCGGCCCCCCGGAATTACCCGGGTTGATCGGCGCGTCGGTCTGGATGTAAATCAGCGGCGAATCCGGATCGATCTGTCGGGCCACCGCGGAGACCAGTCCGTGGGTCAGGCTGTTGCGCAGCCCAATCGGGCTTCCGAACGCAAACACCGTTTCGCCTTGTCGAACCTGCGTGTAGGTGGCGAGCGGCAGCGGCTGCAACTTCTGGCCGTCCACCTTCAGGAGCGCCAGATCCAACTCGGGAGCGATGCCCACGATTCGCGCGTTCACCAGATACGATCGGCCCGACAGTGCGGTCGCCAGCGTGCCGTCCGCGTTGTCCGCCGGCAGCACGATCTGGACCCGCTGCGCGTCGTTGACGACGTGCGCGTTCGTCATGATGTAGCCGTCCGCATCGATCACGAATCCCGAGCCGACCGACCGTTGACGTCCGACGACCGCGCTGGCCTCGCCTCGGGGCCCTTCCTGCGCGCCATAGCTGCTGACCTGGATTTGCACGACGCTGGGCCAGACTTTCCTGGTCAGAGCGTCCACGGCCTCGTTCATCCGGGTCAGTGAGTCCTGAGCCGCGGCTGGCGGCCGTTGCTGCGCGCCCGCGGGCGCCGCGAACGACACCAGGAAGTACGAGAGCCACGCGAGCACTGGAGTCATCCAGGGCCGGTTTGTCCAGGTCATCATGCTGTCCTCACGTCTCCCGGGTTACCGAGTAACTCCGAGACTATGAGTCAGCGTGAGGCGTTCAGACTATGCAGTTTTGGCAAGAGGGCGTTACGAGACGCTAGACCACGATCCCGTAAGCCTCGTGAAAGGCGTCCATCACGTACTCGTAGCTGGCGTACGCAAACCCCTGGTCACCCCAGCCGGTTCCCCAGCTGTTGCGGATGATGAAATGGGTCGGCGTGTAGCCGACGATGGAGACGGCGTGGCCGCCGTTGGCTCTCTTCTTGTCGTAGGTACGAAGCTGGCCGTTAGCTCCGATGTTGTTCCAGTTCGGGTCCACCCTGAGACGCGTCAGGATCGGTCCGTGATAGGCGAGCCATTCCTTGAATCGATCGAGCTTGCCGGCCTGCGTGCCGCACAGGTTGAAGTAGGCCTTCACCTTCAAGCGTGCGGCGACGTTCAGGAAGTGCCGTTCTTTCAACTTCACCAGTCCGCCCTCGAAGGGCAGGACCGAGGTCTTGAGGGCGCCGATCTTTCTCACCACCTTCAAGGCTGATTTCGCGCTGGTTCCCGCGTCATCGAGGAACGTCGTCGGATACGAGCACTTGTGGTCCATCTCCTTCGCCGCCATCCAGATGAAGCGGACCGAAATGTGCTCGTGTTTCCGAAGCTTGCCTGCTTTGACGAAGTGATAGCGCAGCACCGAGTCCGCAAACGCCCAGCCGACGCAGGAACCGGTGGCGCCCTGATTGCCGATATTCCACCAGGCTTCGCGGAGATCCCTCGACGCCGGAATCTTCTTTTTGGTGGCGCTGTAGCCAAGCGCCTTGGCCTTTCGCAGCGACCAATCCTCGTGCTGGTCGTGGGACTCGGTGCAGTTGAAGATCCGCCTACCGGAGGCTCGGCTCACGACTTCTTTTTTGACGTCTTCCGGCCGGTCTTCTTTTTCTTGGGTGGGGGCGACCGATCGATGTTGGGGTTGGTCATCGAATACTCTCCTTTTGGACGGACGTCGCTCAGCGCCCTGCGCCGGCGATCGAACTGTACCGGGGATCGGCGCGGAGCGCGGCGAGCTGCGGATTTCGCGCAATCGCGTCGGAAGAATATCCAGCAGCTGAGCATTTTGCAAGCCAGCGGAGCGCTTCGTCGCGCTGATCGAGCGCCTCGTATCCGACGGCCACCTGACAGAGGACTTCCGGAATGTCCGGCGCGAGCGCCGCCGCCTGCGCGAGCAGCGGCGCGCTTTCCTTTCCCTTTCCCACCGCGGCGTAGTAGCTGCCGACGTCGGCGAGCAGATACTCGTCCCTCGGCGTTTCCTTCAGGAGACCGGCCGCCAGGTCGATCGCTTTCAGGTAGGTGTCCCTCACCTTCACTGGATCGGCGTGCTGGCTGGCATAGACAGAGGCCAGGATCCCCCACGCGCGATACTGATTCGGGCGCATCTCGATGGAGCGCTGCAACGCCTGCACCGCCTGTGGATACTGGCCCGATTCGGCGAGCACCATCCCCAGATTCCTGTAGTGAATGAAGGTCGGTTCAAGATCGATTGCCTTCCTGAACGCAGCGGCCGCCGCGTCCAGTCTGCCGAGCCCGCGGTCCACGAGTCCGAGATTATTGTAGGCACGAGGATTGTCGGGCACCAGTTCGGCCGCATGACGAAATTGCGCATCCGCCTGCGCCCACTTGCCGCCGTCCACATAGAACGCGCCGAGTTGCATGATCAGGAGCCAGTCGTCGGGCGCGAGGCTCACCGCCTTCTGCAGCGTCGCCTCCACCTGTTCGGTGCGCCCCTGCCGCGTCTGCAACTCGGCCAGTGCGCCGTACGCGGCCGCATTGAACTTGTCGAGGCGGAGGGCGCTTTCGAGCTCGTGGCTGGCGAGATCGTTCTGATTGGTGAACGCGTACAGGTATCCGAGCGTCACGTGCGCCGACGCCAGTTCGGGAGCCAGTACGAGCGCACGCAGCGACGCTTCACGCGCTGGTTCGATGTACTTCGGGTCGCGCTGCTGGGAGAACTGCAGGAAGTTGGCCCGTCCCAGGTCGGCGAATGCCGGCGCGAACTGCGGGTCCTGCGCGGTGATCTTCTCGAGCAGCGGAATCGCCGTTTCGAGCGCCTGCGGCCGATAATAGTGCGCCAGCAAATCGTGCGCACGCCGGTAGTCGTCCTGCTGGCTGGCCGTCGGCGGTCGAGCGTCGGAACGTAACCTGGTCGTCCACCGCCCCGCCACCACAATCAGCAGCGCCACAGCCGCGACGACCGGCGCGATCATCCAGGGCCGAAGACGTCGCGGTTTCACCGGAGCGACCGGGAGCGCCGGTCCCGAACCCAGACCGACGGCCTCGGACAGCGCGGCAATCATCCAGCCAGTGCTCGCAAAACGCTTCTCAGGCGCGGTGCTGAGGGCGGTTTCGACGACGCGTGCGACCGGTTCGGGGAGATCGGGGCGAACGTCGAGAAGAGTGCGACGTTGACCGGCAGCATGCGCAGCGCGAAGTTGCGCAACACTCCGGCCCTCGACCGGATACTGCTTGGTCAGCAGATAAAAGACCAGCACGCCGATGGCGTAGACCTCGCTCGCGATCGCGGCCGGCTGGCCGAGCAGCAGCTCCGGCGCCATATAGGCGGGCGTGCCACTCGAGTCTTCGTCGATGCCGTGCTCGTGGGTCAGGCCGAAATCCATCAGCAGGATCCGGCCACCGTCTTCGCGCATCACATTGCCGGCCTTGATGTCGCGATGGAGCAATCCGGCTGCGTGTACCGCGCCGGCCGCGCGGCAGACATCGATACCGATCAACACCGCTTCGCGCGGACCCATCGAGCCTTGCGTCGCCAGCACTTCCGCGAGCGTCTGCCCGTTGACGAAGTCGCTCCAGAATCCGAGGCGTCCGTCGTGACGATCGACGCCGTAGATCGGGACGACGTTCGGGTGTCGCACGCGCGCGATCGCCCGCGCTTCGCGAAGCAGCACGCTGATTTCTTCGTCGCGATTGAGACGGCCTGGAAGCAGGAGCTTCAGGGCGACGTGACGCTGGAGCGCGGGATCGAAGGCGCGGTAGACCTCACCGAACGAGCCGCGCCCGACGCGCTGCAGACCCTCGAACGGCCCCCAGCGGTTCAGGGCGTCAGACGCCACCTTGTCGCCGGACGCTCTGGTTTCGTGCTCGAATTCGTTCACGCGCGGGCTGCCACGCGCCGATTATGGCTCGCGATGCGGAGGCCGACCAAACCAGGGCTCTGCGGCTGTGCGTCTAGCCGCGGAGGGCCTGAATCGGGTCGGTTCTCGACGCGCGCCAGGCGGGCACCAGGCACGCGCCGAGAGCGGCAACACCGACGACGACGACAGCCGATCCAAACACCATGGGATCGCGCGGGCTCACGTGGTAGAGCAGGTAACCCATCAACCGCGTCGACTCGAGCGCAGCGAGTCCGCCTGCCAGCAGGCCCAGCGCCGTCAATGCCATGCCCTTCTCGATGACGAGCCGCAGCAAGTCGGACCTCGTCGCACCGAGTGCGACCCTCAAGGCCAGTTCGCGAGCGCTTTGCGAGACAGTCGCCGCCATCACGCCGTACAAACCGATCGCCGCCAGCACCAGTGCGAGTGAACTGAAGGTCACGAGGATGGTGACCGCAATCCGCTGCGCGGCCGTTGTCCGATCGATCTGCTCACGCATCGTGATCAGTTCTCCCGGCGAGACGCCCGCGTCCAGCGCGTGAATGGCGCGCACCAGTGCAGGCGCCATCGCTCCAGGTCCCTGCGATGTGCGAATCTGCAGCGCCAGCGTCGCCGACGGATTCTGCCGCAGCGGCACGTAAAAGAACGGCTTCGGGGCTTCCAGCAGGTTGTGATATTTCGCGGCCCGGGAGACACCGACAATCTGCCGCCACTGACCCTTCACCTGCAGACGGCGGCCCACCGGGTCGTCCCCGTGCCAGAACTGCGCCGCCATGGTCTCGTCGACGATTGCCGCCGGCGGCGCGGTTTCGTCGTCGGCGCGGGTGAATTCGCGTCCTGATACGAGCGGGATCCCGATCGTCGAGAGAAATCCCGGACCGATTTCGTTATATTCGGCCGCGGGTTGCTGGTCGAGCGGCGCGTCGTAGCCGTCCACCGCGATTGATGCGGACGAATAGCTGCGATAGCTGAACGGTGTCATCCGCGAAAAAGCCGCCGATTCGACGCCGCCGAGACCCTGCAGCCGATCGACGAGTTCGTCCTGAAACACCCGTGCCCGTCGAACGTCGTAGCCGGCGGTGAAGAGATCGATCGACGTGCTCAGGACACCCTCGGTCGAGAAGCCCGGGCTCGCGGTGCGCACCGCCTGCATGCTGAGAATCAGCAGTCCCGCGCCGACGACCAGGACAAAACTCAAGCACACCTGCACGACCACCAGCGTCGACCGGACCCACGCGCGTCCGTGAGTGCCGACGACGCCACCGCCATCTGAACGGAGCGCGGCGGCGAGATCGATGTTGCTGGTCACGACGGCCGGCACCAGCGCAAAGATCAGCGTCGCCGCTACACCGACCGCCGCGCTGATCGCGATGACCCGCCAATCGAGCGCGCCGGGCAAGCGCAGCAGGACCCCGCCGCGCGGCGGCGTCAGCAGCGCCAGGGCATTGCGAAGCCAGCTGGCAACAACGTATCCGCCGCCGATGGCGAAAGCAGACAAAATCATCCCCTCGGTGATCAGTTGCTTCACCAACCGGCCACGGCCGGCTCCGACCGACAGGCGGATTGTCATCTCCTGGTGGCGCGCGAACGCGCGAACCAGCAGCAGATTGCCAACATTGGCGCAGGCGATGAGCAACACCGACAACACGACGAGCAGCGCGATGCCGAGCGTCGGCAGCAGCGCGCCGGCATTGTTGAACGGAGTCTGCCAGAGGGGAAAGAGCCGGACTCCACGACCACGGTTGGTGTCGGGGTAGGTCTGCTCCAACCTCGCGGCCACGGCCGACAACTCGCCCTGCGCCTGCTCGATGGTGACACCGGGTTTCAGCCGAACGTACCCTTCGATCCAGCGGGCGCCGCGATCCTCGAGCTTGTAGACGCCGCCGTCGAACTGGGCCTGCATCGACGCCGGTACCCAGAACTGAAACGCGTAACCGACAAACGTCCCGTAAAAGCCCTTCGGCGTCACACCGACGATCGTGTGCCGCAGACCGTTGAGCACCTGCGTCTGCCCGATGACGGCGGGATCGCCATGAAACCGCTCCTGCCACATCTGGTAACTGATCACTGCGACGGGATGGGCGTTGCGCCCCGAGTCTTCGCCCCGCTCGAACCCGCGCCCGAGAATCGGGTGGACACCGATCGCATCGAAGTAATTCGCCGAAACCATGCTGCCGGAAGCCCGTTCTGCGCGGTCGCCGACGCTCAGGGTGGTGCCGGTGATCTTTTCGGCGATGAACGCGTCGACCAGGACGCTGTCGCGTTGAAAGTCGAGCCAGTCAGGCCACGATACGTCGGTATGGCCCGGTTCGCCCCGTTCCGTACCGGTCACCGCAAACAGCCGGTCCTGCTCGACGACGAGCGGATACGGCCGCAGTAGAATGCCCTCGATCCAGCTGAAGACGGCGGCATTGGCGCCAATGGCGAGCGTCAGGCACAGGATCGCCAGCGCCGAGAAGCCTGGGCTGCGCAGCAGCATCCGCGCGCCGAATCGAAGATCCTGAATCAGATCGGCGAACCAGATGACGACGCGGATATCGCGGCTCGTTTCACGGTGCCGAAGCGTCGATCCCATGGCGCGCCTGGCTTCCGTGGAGTCGCGGCCCGAGGCGATCGCCGCTGCGAGGTGCGCGTCGAGTTCCTCGTCGATCTCGGCGATCAGTCGCGTGCCACGGATGGCGCCGACTACGCGTGACCAGTACGACACGTCAAACCGTCCTCAATACACGATTGACGGCGGCGGTCAGGAGTTGCCAGCGCGATTCGGCAGCCGCCAGTTGTTTGCGACCCGCGGCGGTGAGGTCGTAGACGCGCGCCCGTCGTCCGGTCTCGTTCGTCGTCCACGCCGCGCGCACCCAGCCGGCCTCCTCCATCCGGTGCAGCGCTGGATAGAGCGAGCCCTCCTCGACCCGCAGCACGTCACCGGCAATGTCGTGAATCGCCGCCATCAGCGCGTAGCCGTGGAGCCTGGGTCGCCGCGACAGCGTTTTCAATACCAGCAGGTCGAGCGAACCCTGCAGCGAATCACTCTTTGCCATACATAGACACCTATATATAGACGTCTTAGCATGATGTCAACCGCTGACGTCCGCGGGCCAGGCGCGCGGATCGCCGACGACAAAAGAACCGTTAAAGCGGCCCGTCTTTAGACATTTTTTTGGATTTCGACGCGCTTAAATGGTTTCAATTTCGTAGGACCGGACCTTTTTGTAAGAAAACACTATGTAAACGACCCAGACAAGAGTAGATTTGCGGCCGTTTCGATGTTCTGACTCTAAAAGGAGTTGGGTATGAAGCTGAGCCGATTACGGGTCGTTGCGTGGATCTTTACGCTCTGTGCTCTCTGGCCGGCGGCGGCCCACGCACAAAGCACGCTCACCGGTGTCGTCAGAGACGCGTCCGGAGCTGTCCTGCCGGGTGTGACAGTCGAAGCCTCCAGCCCCGCTCTGATTGAAAAAACGCGCTCCGTCATCACCGACGAGACCGGAGGCTACCGCCTGGTGGATCTGCGTCCCGGCGCCTACGTCCTCACCTTCACGTTGCAAGGCTTCGCGCCGATGGAGCGCCAGGGACTCGAGCTGCCCTCCAACTTCACCATGACCGTGAACGCCGAGCTGAAGGTCGGCAGCCTCGAAGAGACGCTGACCGTCACCGGCGCCTCGCCGATCGTCGACGTGCAGAGTACGACGAAGTCGCAGGTGCTCTCGCGCGAGACGCTCGATGCCATTCCCACCGGCCGCACGATTCAGGGCATGGGGCAGCTGGTCACCGGCGTCAGCCTGAACCAGCCGGACATCGGCGGCTCGAAGGCGATGCAGCAGACCTACATGTCGGCGCACGGCGCCGGCGCTTCGCAGACGACGGTGCAGGTCGACGGGCTGCTGGTGAACGGCATCGACGTGGACGGCGCGGTGCAGAGCTACTTCAACAGCTCGATGAGCCAGGAGATGGTCTACACCACCAGCGGCGCGTCCGCCGACGTCTCGGGCGGCGGCGTTCGCCTGAACATGGTCCCGCGCGACGGCGGCAACGTCGTCACCGGCAGCGTGTTCATGGGCTTTCAGAACCAGAGTTTTCAGAGCAACAACGTCGGGACCGACCTGATCAACCGCGGCCTCAAGACCAGTGACGGCATCGCCAAGCTGTACAACATCGAAGGCTCGGTCGGCGGCCCGATCAAGAAGGACACCGTCTGGTTTTTCGCGTCGGCCCGCGACTTCGTCCTGAACACGCTTCCGGCCAACACCTTCTACGGCATTGCCGGCACCGAGACGCCGACGGCCGCGGCCTTGCCGAGCACCGAGCTTGGAGTCGATCCGCAGAGCATCAAGAGCATTCAGGCGCGCGTAACCTGGCAGCTCAGTCCCAAGAACAAGTTCGCGTTCTACAACGATCGCCTGCTCAAGAACCGAGGATCGGCGATGACCGCCGGCTTCGATCCTCGTGAGGCCGGCATCGTCTGGACGTCGCCGATCTACACGACCGGCTCGATCAAGTTCTCGTCCACCGCGACCAACAAGATCTATATCGAGGCCGGCTTTTCCACCAATTACGAGCGCTACAACACCCTTTATCAGGCCGGCCTCGCGCAGACACCGTTTTCCCCTGCCTGGTACACGATGGTCAACAAGAACGACACCGGGCTCGGCACGCAGTGGGGCGTCGGCGCCACCAATCAGGGTATGTATCCTGACCGCTTCGCCGGCGCGGCCGCCGTGTCCTACGTGACCGGCACGCACAACATCAAGTTCGGCATGCAGGATACGTTCGGGCGTTACGTGCAGTTCCGCAGCGCCAACGGCGATCTGCGCGCCAACTTCCTGAACGGCAAGGCCAGCACCGCGACCATCCTGAACACGCCGGTCAACTTCCAGGACAACCTGAAGGCCGACATCGGGATCTACGGTCAGGATTCCTGGACCCTCAACCGCCTGACCGTCAACTACGGCGCGCGGTGGGAATACTTCGCGTCAGGGGTTCCGGAAGAGAGTTCGGGCGTCGGGCGCTTCGTGACCTCGGTCCGGACCGTGGCGCCGATCGACATGCCGACCTGGAAGAGCATTGCGCCGCGCGGCGGCGTGGTCTACGACCTGTTCGGCAATCAGAAGACCGCGCTGAAGTTCAGCATCGGCCGGTACGAGCAGGCGGGCACGACCGGGTTCTCGAACCGCTACAACCCGCTCGCGCTGCAGACCGTCAACGTGGCCTGGACGGATCTGAACAACGACGGCGTGCCGCAGGGCTCGATCGGCTGCGTCTACCTGTCGGCCGGCTGCGAAATGAACCTCGCCGCCCAGTTGCCGAAAAACTTCGGCCTCGCCAGCCTGCCGACCTTCGATCCGGACATCAAGCGGATGTACAACATCGAAACGACGCTCAGCGTGCAGCACGAAATCGTCAGCGGCGTGTCGGTGACGGCCGGATGGTACAACCGGCAGTACCACAACATGTGGCGGCGGACCAACACCGGTGTCGGCTTCTCCGATTTCACGCCGTTCACGGTGTTCAGCCCGATCGACGGATCACCAATCACGTACTACAACGTGAGCGCGGCGAAGGCGTCGCAGATCACCACCAACCTCGTGGACACCAACGCGCCCGATCGCACCGACAAATACAACGGGTTCGAATACAACTTCAACATGCGCCTGCCGCACCACATCACGATCTTCGGCGGCGGCATGAGCGAGCGGATGCTTTCGAACTCCTGCGACGACAACTGGAATCCGAATCTGCTGCTCTACTGTGATCAGAGCAAGAGCGGGCTGCCGTTCCGGACCCAGTTCAAGATCGCGGGCTCGGTGCCGATGTCCTATGGCATCACCGTCAGCGTCGCGTTCCAGAGCCTGCCCGGATACCTGTACGGCACCTCGTCGGTCGGCGCACTGACCGGCGTCTCCGGTCCGAGCGGCGCGCCGACCGCCCTGCAGCTGTCGAATCCCGCGGGGCTCGGTTCGGTCCTCCTGGTGACGTCCACGACGACATACGCATCGTGCCCCGGCAACTCCGCCGCGGCCGGCTGCGTCGTCGGGGCGAAGGTCGATCCAGGGTTGACCCTGGCATCACTGTCGATTCCGCTGGTGGCGCCGATGACCGAGTACGGCGATCGCATCAACCAGCTGGATGTCAACGTGACGAAGTCGTTCAAGTTCGATCGCATGACGATCCAGCCGAAGCTCGACCTGTTCAACCTGCTGAACCGGGCGCCGGTGACGGCCATCCTCGGCACGAACTACGGAACCGCCGCCTACTTTCAGCCCTCGGTGGTGTTGAATCCACGCACGATTCAGCTAGGGGCGATCATCAGGTTCTAACCCGCATTGACAGGGCGAGCCGCCGGGCTCGCCCTTTTTCAGGCGCTTAATATGGCTTGACACGCATATGTATTACTGGCTATATATCTGCAATGGAATCTTCCACGGTGATCGTCATCGCTGGCCTTGAGAGGATGCGAACATGAAAAAGCCGGTCGCGAGCACGGGCCAGTCGGCGTCGGAGCTCATCTCGAAAAGAATCGCCTATCTCGGGGACTGGCGCGGGGAAACCCTCGGCAAAATGCGTCAGCTCATCAAAGAAGCAGACCCGGACGTCGTCGAGGAGTGGAAGTGGATGGGCACGCCGGTCTGGTCGCACGACGGCATCATCTGCACCGGCGAGTCCTACAAGAAGGTCGTGAAGCTGACCTTCGCCAAAGGCGCGGCGCTGAAGGATCCGGCCCGACTCTTCAACTCGAGCCTCGAGGGAAATGTGCGACGCGCGATCGACATCCACGAAGGGGAAGATGTCAGCGCGTCGGCCTTCAAGGCGCTCGTTCGCCAGGCGATTGCCCTCAACCGTTCGGACAAGCCGAAACCCTCGAAGAAAGCGAAGTCCTGAGACACCCATGGTCGAAGCATCGTTTGCCATCGTCGCCGAACCCAACCGACGGGCGATCCTGAGCCTGCTGCTCTCGTCCGAGCGATCGGTTGGCGAGATCGAGCGTGAACTGCAGCTGGCGCAGCCGTCGGTCTCGAAGCACCTGCGGCTGCTGCGCGAGGCCGGGTTCGTGGAATCACGGATTGAAGCGCAGCGGCGCATGTATCGACTGAGACCGGAGCCGCTGATGGAGCTCGACGCCTGGCTCGTTCCCTTTCGTCGCTTCTGGTCGAGGCACGTCGATGCGCTGGAGCAACACCTGGACAAGATGAAGAAGGCACCTTCTGTGAAAGGAAAGAAAAGTCATGAGCGGAAGTGAGCAGTACGCACCGGGCGCCGCCGCCGGCGCTGAAGTTCGAAAAGACGGCGAGAACTGGACGCTCGTCCTCGTCCGCGATCTGAAACACCCTCCGACAAGAGTCTGGACGGCGCTGACCGACCCCGAGCATCTGCGCGAGTGGTCTCCCTTCGATTCCGATCGCAACCTCGGCGCCCCGGGCACCGCGAAGCTCACGACAGTGGGTGCGCCGGCCCAGTACGTCACCGACAGTCAGGTGAAGCGGGCCGACGCGCCGAAGCTTCTCGAATTCAACTGGGGCGGACAGGACATCCGCTGGGAGCTCGAGCCGCTGGAAGGCGACGGCACGCGGCTCACGCTCTGGCACAACATCGACCGTCGATACATAGCGATGGGCGCCGCCGGCTGGCACATCTGCTTCGACGTGCTGGACCGTCATCTCGCCGGCCGGCCCATTGGACGCATGGTCGGCCCTGACGTGATGAAGTTCGGCGGCTGGCAGCGATTGAACGCGGAGTACGCCAAGCAGTTTGGCAAGCAGACGGCCGGTGCGCCGGGCGAAAGGAGCTGATCATGCCGCGATCCAAAGCAATCGTCATCGGATTCTGGATCGTCACCGCGCTGTTCTGTCTGCAGATCGGCTTCACCGTCTACGCTTAGCTGCGCCTGCCGCAGGTTGCGGAGGCGTTCACGCACCTCAAGGAGTGGGCCTACGCCGGCTTCGCCGTCACCCTCGTCTCCGCGCTCATCGCTCACATCTCGGTCGGCGATGGTCCCCGAGGCCTGGGGGTGGGCCGTAGGCGCCGGCGTGCTGTGGGCGCTCTCGTACGTTTCCTGGCGCAGCCTGCGGGCCACGCCCGCAAGCGTCTGACCGCTCGGCGAGCGTCGTTGTCCCTGGGACGATTCGAGACGGGCGGGCGCATTGTCCCCATCGGTGAGATCCGAATCCACTACCGTGTTCAGTGCCGCGTCACCCGATCGCCGGCTTGAGCCATAGCCGGTGTCGGCTCCCCAATTGCGGCGGAGTAGAGAATGTACTTGAAGGGATCGATGTTCTGATATTTCTCCATCAGCTTGAGATACACGACCCGCTCGGCTTTGACGATCGCCTCGGTGCGGCCAAACCGAGCGGCGGACGACTTGAGCAGCGAGCCCGCGAGCTCGTATTTGCCATCCGCGGTCATTTTGTCCACTGCGATCACGAGCTGTCGTTCCGTGAGGCCGAGATAGTCAACGAAAAGCTCGGCGCGGTCTGAATCGCCGAGATGGTCGACGCCTTCGAGGTCCGCTTGCCAATAGCCGACGTTCTGATGATAGAGCCGATCGATCACGTGTTCCCGCAAGAGCAGATACGGCAGGAATGTATCCGCACGCCCGGTAGGGAGGGCCGGCGGGATCAGGTTGGCCTGATGGATGAGCGCGCGGGCGTCACCGCGGCGGATCGCCGTCAGCACCTGGTCTCGCAGCCAGGCGAGGTGCGTCTTCAACTGCGCCAACATGTCTGGAGACGAGAAGTTTCGCGTGAGTGGCTCGTGCCCGTGGAGCACATGTCGCGGATTCTTCTGCACGACGATGTCAATCGCATCGAGCAAGCCTTGGAGGTTCCCTTCTACCGCGAACGGTGCGCCAAGGTAGGGCATCACGAAGTCGCCGACAAAGAGCACGCCCAGATCGGGCACATTGACGAATAAGCCGTCGCTTGTCTCTCCGCCCTGAATCGGGATCAACTCAATCCGCGTGCCGCCGACGTTCAGCCTGGTCGCGCGATCGATGGTCACATCCGGTTTGAAATTACGGACGTCCTCTGAGTCGAACCGCTCGCCAAAGAACTGCGCGGCGAACAATGCCGGCGCATTGAGCTCACCGGCTATTTCTTCGTGATAGTTGCTTCGGGCGTAAAAGCGGGGCTCGGGACTCAGGCGGCGGAAAAAGCTCTGTCCGCCGACGTGGTCCCAATGGGAATGGGTCACGAAGATTGTCGTCAGACGCGGCAGATCGGGGGCGTAGGCGCGCAGCGCTTCATACGCGAGCTTTGCGGAATCGGCCCGCGTTCCCGCGTCGATGCCGATCAACTCTCGCCCATCGTCAGACACGACAAAATAGTACTCGGTGAACTCAAAACCTGAGAGTGCGTAGACGCGTCCCGGAACGATTTCGGCGATGCGACGCGACGCAAAGGCGTGGCCCGCCGATGTGCTTTCGGACATTGGCGTGGTCAGGACCACCGGCTTGTCGAAACTCTCATAGCCGCTCTGGCGGAGATAGTCACGGGCCTTCGTCTGATCGCCATCGCCAAGCGCGAGCCTTCCCAGATGAAAGTCCACCTCCCGCAGCCAACCGATGTGCGGCGCCCTGTCTGCGTTTGCCACACACCACGTTAAGTCCTCCTGCGCATTCCGTCTTTGCTGAAAAAAGCCGGGAAGCTGGGCCCGGACGACGCCGGAGATCCAGTTCACGACAAAGATCTGACCGCCCGAGAGGCGCCTGGCTTCGTCCAAGGTTGCGACGATGTCGTTGACGTAGCCGATTCGATGGAGCAGGGACACTGACGACGCGTGTTGCGCGCGCAACAGACCAATGGCGCTCAGGTAGAGCGCCTTTTGAGGATCGCTCAGACGGGGAGCGAATTCGTTCAACCGCGCGGAGAGGAACTCGGCGCCTTCAGCCGGATGGTTGGCGTTGGCATAGGCCCCCATCAGCAGAAACAGCAACTGAGGGTCCTGGGGAGGCGCGACGCGGTTGACCGTTTTCAAGTACTCGAGCTCCACCTGATACGAGCCGGATCGCGCGGGTGTGCCGGTGTCCGCGCCGCGCGTCGGACTTGCGCGAAGTTCGATCAGCAAGCCCGCGATCGTCAGGAGCACGATGAAGAGATAGAGGGCGGTTTTCATGGGAAGTATCCTTTCTTAAAGCCGGCGTACTATATGTATATACATCTATTTCGCCCAACAAACCGCTAGGCCGCGTTCGCAGCGCTCGTGACGCGCGCGACCGTCGCCTGCATTTGCTTCCACGTCGCCGGGCCAAGCGTTTTCCGCAGGCGATCTTCCGCCTTCTGCCAATAGGGTTGGGCCGCGGCGACTTGTCCCTTTCCTGCCGCCGTCAATCCAAAGACGCGCTGGCGTCTATCCTTCCCAGGCCTGACGTAGATCCAGCCCTGCTTACGCAACAACGCCAGCGTGCGGGTCAGGGTGGTGCTGTCCATGGCAAAGCCGGCGCTCAGTGCTTTCTGGTGGGCCTCGCCGACGATCCCGAGGGCGACCAGCAGGCCGAACTGCGTGATTTCGATACCGACGTGACGCAGTTCCTCATCGTAGATTCGAGTGATGAGCCGCGTGAGACGCCTGAGGTTCTGACACGCGCACGGGAGGGGAAAGAGCCCGGTGGCGCGAGAGGCGGAGCGAATCGGTGCGTCGACCATAGCTGTATATACATCTTTATTGGAACTGATGTCAACGAGGACCAACGCTCAAGACGCGACCGGTCTACTTGTCTTCCGGCAACTGCTTCTCGAGCAGCACGCGGCCGTAGGTGACGAACGGCGCGCCGTCGATCGACAGCTGCATGTCGGTCTTGTAGTAGGCGGGCGAGCTCATCTCGGTGACGCCTTTGAACCGGATTTTCTTGCCGCCGAAGGTCGTCACCGGCTGCGCGGGATCCTCGCCGAAGTGAAAATGGAACGTGCCGCCGAGCTCGCCACCCACAGGACCGGTCCTGACGATGGTGTAGCCGCGGCTGTCCTTCTCACTCCAGGTGAGGACCTTCTTGATCGGATCATAGGTCGCGGTGATCGTCCGCGTGAACGACTTCCCCTCCGGATCCTCGCCCTTCATCGCGCCTTCGTAGAGACAGCCGTTCTTGTCGTTGGACTTGATCGTCAGCGTCCCCACTGATTGACCGCCCTGGCCGAGCGGCGAATCCTGGGCGCGCATGTCGACATTCCAGACGCCCACGAAATATTCCGGATCCCAGAACATCATCTCGTCGCCCGGGCGTGTCGGCCGGTCGAGCGCGTTGTACGCGTCGTTGGCCTTGCGCTGCTCCGCCGTCAGGCATCGACCCGCCGCAGGCTTATAGGGGACGATCGGCGACGCCTTCGGGTAAGGTGGTTGTGATTCCGCCCCCGCACCAACAACAACGAATGCTGAAAGCAGGACAACCAGACCACACGTACGACGATTAACGCAGAACGCGCTGAGCTCGCTGAGCAAGCCTGGATCAAATCTCAGCGGGTTCCGCGATTTCTGCGTCAATCGTCGGATCGCGAATGTTCTATTGCTCATGAACCGCCGTCGATGTCCCGCAACTCTCGTCGAGCACAACCACCGACGTCAGGTTGATCCGGTTCGGGCTGCCTGGGATCCAGACGCCCTTCGCGGCCACGCGATGATTTGGCGCGAGCGCTCCGGTCGAGTTGATCCGATCCACCGGATACAGCGCCTTCCTCGTCTCGAACTGCAGCGCCTGCTCCGGCGACACGAAATCGGCGACGCCGACCAGCTCGTAGGTGTCCGTGCCCGCCGCCTGTTTGGCGGCAACTTCTTTTTCGTCCTTCGTCACGTTGTGGCTGACGCGCGACGCCGCGCCTTCCGCGCCGTTGCCCTCCACTCTGGCAGGAGTCTCCGCCGTGGCAGGAGTTTCCACCTTGGCAGCAGTTTCCTTCGGGGGAAGTGGCGCGAGTTTCGAGGCGCTCGTCATCCGCCAGCTCACCGGCGAACTGCCCGGCGCCACGCAGCCGACGACGGTCGTGATCGGATTGTTCTTCGAGGCTTCCTGCTGCGCCTTACGGAACTCCGAGACGGTCAGATTCGGGTTGGTTTCCGCGTCGTAGGTCACTTCAGTCCAGGCGTTGTACATCTCGTCCCAGGTCTGTTCGGACCAGAGCGCGGGACGGTTCGGCATCGGATTCACGCGGTTGTGCACCGAGTTGTCGTAGTGGCCGACCGTTTCGAGCACCGTGCCGGCGGGCAGCCGGTAGGGCTGGCTCGGAATATAGGTGTTCTGCCAGTTGAAGTCGTACTTCGGCACCGACAGCAGAATCTCCTCGTGGCCGTCCGGATACTTCGCGATGTAGGTCATGTCCTTGCCGCGCAGGTGCATGTGCGGCTGCATCGTGTTGAGCGTCACGGCCTGCGTGAACGGCTGGATCGCGGTGATCTTCCAGTCGGCGGCGCCCGGCGGAATCGGCGGCAGATTGGCGGTGCTCCCGACTTCGTCGGCTTCGATGATGTGCTGCCCGGAGCCGTTGCGGATGATGTGCACTTCTTTCTGCACCTTCTCCTTCGGCGCCAGCCACAGCCCGATGCGCTCGCGATCCTTTTCCGGCTTGCCGTCGGGCGAATAGTGGACTTCCCACATCAGCGCGTTGCTGGCGCGAATCCGCTTGGCGGAGCCCGGCGCGAACTGCTGGAAGTCGGCGCCCGGCAGATAGAACATCAGCCGCTCGTCGTCTTCTTCGGTCGCCTGCCGCGTCTTGTTGATCACCGGCACCTTGTCGCCGGGTTTGGCGTTGAAACGCGCTGCGACGTCACCGGTTTCCGGAGCACCGTTTGCCCGGAGGTTGCTGCTTAGATTGGTGCCCAGTCCGCTCAGGACGTTGACGATGCTGCCGTCCTCGTAGGTGGGAATGTAGGCGAGTTCCGGCCCCCCCGGCCACGCGACGTTTTTCTTGAGCGTCGTGCCATCCGGCAACTTGCGTCCGTAGAGCGCCGAGTGATGCGTCACCGCGCGATTGGTCGGACGAATCTGCAGCGCTTCGATGAACACGTCTTCCTTGAACGGGTTGTTGTCCCACACGCGGAAGATCGGCACCTGACCCTCGGCCGGCAACTGGTACTCGGTCGGCATCTCGATGATGACGTCGGGTGGGCGGCCGTTGACCAGACGCCAGCCGCCATCGTCGTACTTCGGCATGGCCGGCGCGGAGCCGGCGCCTTCCTTTATCCCGCCGTCAACCCACGCGACGATCGTGTCAATCTGCTGTGGCGTGAGGCTGGTGTCGTTCGCGTAGTGGCCCCATCGCCGGTCGGCCGACCATGGCGGCATCTCGTGTCTGGTGACGCGGGTCTTGATCGATCGCGCCCACGGCCGCACCTCGGCGAAGCTGGTAAGCGACATCGGACCGCCGGCACCGGGTCGATGGCATGTCGCGCACTTCTCGTAAAGGATTGACGCGACATCGCCGTTGAACGTCGGCGCCGCGGCAGCATCGGCCGACAGCCTGGCGGTGGTTTTAGGAATCGCGACGGCTGCAATGGCGATCGTGCATCCGACGAGGACCAGGCCCCTGGCGCGGGCGGCAACATGTAAGTCGATCATCACCGGCTCCTTCGCAAACGTCGTGATCCACCCGAGGCGGACACAACGCCGTTCTGTCGTGGCGCCCCGTATTATGCCCCCTCAGGCTGGATTCGAACCAGCCCGGTTACCGTTTCTTTACGGCCGGCTCAGGTTTGGCAGGGGTGGTCACCGCCTCTTTGGCGCGCGAAAAGGCCTCTTCCGCGACCGTCACGGTCGCCTCGAGCGTCTCCCCCATCGCGCGTCCCACAGACCGTCCGGCGGACTCGACGGCGGCGACGATGGTCGAATCGTGCGTGTCGCTTTGCGTCTCCAGTGTCGCAATCGGATGCGTTACCGCCTTCTTGATCTTCTTTACCACCGTTCGCGCCGCGCTCGCGACCTTCCCGGTGGCGGTGGTCGTCGTTCTGCGCGAGACCTTCCTGGCGGCCTTGGCCCTCTTGGTGATTTTCGCTTTCTTCGTCACCTTGGCTCTCTTCGTCAGCTTGGCCGTCTTCTTCGTGCCCTTGGCCTTGCTCGGTGCTTTCGTCTTTTTCGCCATCAACCCCCTCCAATGACTCTTATCGTGCCGTCACAAGGACAATCAAGCACGGTCACCACCTCAGGAGCAAAGGGGATGCCGCCCAGCTTCGGGATTGTCTCAGGTACCGGGCATGTCTACTTCACGGAGTACTTCGTGAATGCTCCGCCGGCCTGGACGAACGAGTTCGGTCCCTCCGCCGCGAACACGTTGCCGTCGGCGTCCACGGCCACGCCTTCACCCGCGACGCCCTGATAGACGCGATCCTCGCGCTCGAACGGCGGGATGAACGCGACGACGCGATCCTCGTTGACGGATCCGATGCGCACGCCGTCGTGCCAGTTCGGGTGATTCAGCGGACCGGATTCCGAGTCGATCACGTAGAGCGTCTCGCCCTTGATGAAGAGCCCGCTGGGGCGGCTGAACGCGTAGCGCGACTCGAGATATTTTCCGTCCTGGTCGAAGATCTCGATGCGGTGGTTGCCGCGGTCGGCCACCCACAGCCGGCCCTTCGAGTCGAACACCAGCGCGTGCGGCGTGCGGAACTCACCGTGCTTGACGCCGATCTTTCCCCACGACTTGATGAACTTGCCCTCCGGCGTGAACTTGCTGATGCGGCTGGTCGCGCCTCTCGCAAGGCCTTCGCTGATCGCCGCGTTGGTCGTCATGCCCTGAGCATCGTGTCCGTCGGCCACGTAGATACTGCCGTCCGGTCCGACTACGACGTCGTTGGGCTGGTTGAACTGACCGTCGGCGTTGCCAGGCTTGCCGGCGATGCCGAGACTCATCAGCTTCTCGCCCTTCGGGCTGAACTTGTGGACCTGATGGCCCTTCGTGCCGGCTTTGTTCCCGGAGAAGTCGGCGATCCAGACGTTGCCGTCCTTGTCCACCGTGATGCCGTGCGGCGTCACCATCACACCCTTGCCGAAGTTCGCCAGCACGGCGCCGGTGCGACGGTCGAACTTGAAGATCGGATCAACGGCACTGCTGTCGCAATCGACCGCGCCACCGCCCGCGCCACCGGCGGCACCGGCGCCGCAGCGCTCGTACGCCCAGACGTTGCCGTCCTTCGGATCGATGTCGATGCCGGCGGTCGTGCCCCATTTGCGCCCGGCAGGCAGTTGTCCCCAGTTCCGCGTGACGTGCGGCGCGGGGTTCGGCAGGCCCTCGCCCGTAATCGTATTGGCTGCCGGTCCAACGGCAGCCAGGGCCGCGACGGGAGCCCGATCAACAACTGCGCTGGCGACGCACACAGTGAGCAGCGCGGCGCCGGCACCGACGACAGAGTGTGCAAGTCGTGACGTAGCCATGTGTCTCCCTCAGAACGCGACCGGCCCAATGCCAGCCATCGGGGTGTTAGTAGAACGGATGAAGGGGTCGCGCCGCAAGCGAAAGCCTCGCCACAACGACACTATTTGGTCGCGCCGAGCAGGTCCAGGATCGCCGACGCCACTGCTTCCGGCTTCTCGTGCGGAACGAAATGCCCGGCGCCTTCGACGATGCGTTTGTCGATGAGCTTTGGCAGCGTCGCGCGGTCCGCGGCGGTGATCTCCGCCGCCGGGCGCCCGAACGCATCGTCGGCTCCGTGGACGGCGATCGTCGGCACCACGATCGGCGGCCTCTTCGCGAGTTGCTGCTCGATGTCGAGGAATCGTGGCTCGCCTGGCGCGTTGAGGTTGCGGTGTCGGTATGAATGGATCACGCAGTCCACGAAATCAGGATTGTCGAACGACTTCGCCGTGACGTTGAACATCTCCTCGGTGAAGCGCCAGGTCGGCGACCACTCCCGCCACATCAACTCGCACAGCCCGCGCCGATTCTTCTCGAGGCCGACGCGACCGGCGTCGGTGTTGAAGTACCACTGATACCAGAGTCTGCGAACGGCCTCTGGCGCGGCAGCGCCGCCCGGCGTCACGGTGTTCTGAATCGTGTAGCCGCCGATGAGGACCGCACCACGCACGCGATCGGGATGCAGCGCCGCGGCTACGCACGCCGCTCGACCGCCCCAATCGAAGCCGGCGACGCCGAAGCGCGGCAGCTTGAGCGCGTCCGCGAAGTCGATCACATCCTGTCCGATCGCCGCCTGCTCGGCAGTCCGGGGCGCACCGGGATCCAGGAATCGTGTCGGGCCGTAGCCGCGCAGATAAACCGCGAAGGCACGGTAACCGGCCTGAGCCAGCACCGGACTCACGCCATCGTAGGCGTGCGCGTCATCGGGAAATCCGTGCAGCAGGATGACCGGAAAGCCGTCCGCAGCGCCGCTCTCGTGATAGCCGATGTCGAGGATGTTCGTGCGAACGGTCTTGACCGCGGGCAGCGAAGGCGTCTGCGCGCCGAGACGGTCGAGCGACGCGGCGGCGACGAAGCCCGACGCGCTCTGGATGAAGCGTCTGCGATCCATTGGAGCGATCTTACCGCCAGGCATCGCGCGGGCGCGGCGCTATAATCCCGGGCCATGATGATTACACGTCGAGACGCCGTTGCCTCATTCGCGCTGCTGGCGGAATTTGTCGCGTCCGGCCGTCTCGCCGACGCGCAGACACAGGCCGCACCCACCGCGCCGACCGCGGCTCCCCGGCCGCCGGTGTTCACGCACGACCTGCCGAATCTGACGATGGACGGCTGGGAAGTGACGGTGAGCTACGTCGACTATCCGCCCGGACGCGTCGGCACGGCGCATCATCACGCCGGCTTCGTGCTGGCCTATGTCCTCGAGGGCGCGGTCGTCACCAAGATCTCGGGACAGGGTGAAGAGAAAACCTACCCGACCGGATCGATGTTTTACGAACAGCCTGGCGCGACACACGAAGTGTCGAAGAATGCGAGCCAGACCCAGCCGGCGAAGCTGCTTGCGATGATCTTTGCGAAGAAGGGCTCGACCCTCACGACGCCGGGGCCCGCAGGCCCCGGCCGCGGCGGCGTATAGCCTAGTGCGAAAGGGCCGCCCGCCCTGTTAGCGCGGCCGAGAGGCGATGGCGTGGAAGGTGAGAGGGCGGAAACTACTGCACCATCGTGCGCCGAATATTGCTCCACACAACCTGTACGGTTCCGAACGCGACGGCAATTGCGCCGTAGACGGCCCATCGATGGTTGTTCACCATGAAACTGACAGGGCCACCAGGCATCGTCGGTGTGTTGAACGCCATGTCGAACGCTTGCAGAGTCCAGGCGACTCCCATGAAGATCACGAGAAGGCCGAAGAGAGTACTCACGACGCGACCGACGACGTCAAATGCTCTCATGATGATTATTACTCGGCTGTCGGCCAACCCTTGTCGATTGGCTTCGACGTGTCCGCCGTAATCGTCAAGTCGGCACAGTGGTGATACGAGTAGCCGCCAGGCTGGTTGTACGGGTGCTCCGCCATGAACTGCAGGACCTGCAGGGTACATTTCGCGCAGGTGATGTTGGGTAGCTGGATATCAGTTTCCCAGACCAGCGGCGGCGGTGCACCACCTGTCGCGGCCGGCCGGGTGTAGTGCTGGAATAGACCATCCGCAATCACCGGTTTCTGCGGCGGGCTCTGGATGGCGGCCCATACCGACATCGGCCCACGCTCGGTGGTTCGTTCGAAGGTGATGGGATCGGGCGGCAACTCTTCGCGCGACTTCACTGAGAGCGCGACACGATAGTGGCCAGGGTGATAGATCGTCTCCTGCAGCTTGAGGTGAAGCTTCGATCCGCCGACGGCCTTCCCGACGACATTGCTCAGGGGCACGGCAGGCTGTCCCTGGGGCGCCGTCAAGGGGCTGCCACATGGTGCCAGCTTCTGAGGATCACCGCGTTCCGCCTCGATCAGCCACGAGGCAGGTTCGACGAGCTTGAAGTGAGCATGGGCGACGCTGGTCGTGACACTTGCCAGGAGGCCGGTTCCCAGAACGGCAGACGCGAGACGGACACCACGGTTCATCGCTTGGTTCCCTTCATTGACGTTTTTGAGATGCCGACGCCAAGGCTTCGTCGCGACACACGCAACGCACCGACACAGCCAGACGACATCAGAGCACCCCCCCGCGACGTCAGATTATTCCTGTCCGGCGTCGCGGTGGATCAGCGTTCCAGATTGGACAGGTCAGTGACCGTCGCGGCGAGCATGGTCACCTTGGGTTCGTCCTTCGACGCCGCCGCGGCGGCCTTCAATTGCGAGGCGAGCCCGGTCAGCGCCGTCTTCCGTTCGGCTCCCGACCGCCGCTCGGCGTTGGCCAGCGTCGTCCGCGCCGCCGCGATCGTCTCGGTGGTCAGCCCGTTCGATCGCACGAGCTGATCGAGATACGCGCGCGCGAGCGACGAAGCTCGGCGCCCACACAATCTTCTGCTGATCCTGCGGGTTGACGAACGGCATCTTCACCGTCTTCGCCGCCGCCAGCTCATTTTCGGAAATCAGACCGCTCGGCACCAGCTCGTAGATGTCCAGTCCGCGCGCGATCTCCGAGCTGACGATGACGCCGTTGTACCAGTAGGCGGACCAGGTGCCGCCCATCGCCATGCGCGTGCCATCGACCGGACCGCGATCGTAGTAGGCAATCTCCTTCGGGTGATCGATGTCGGTCCAGTCAAAGACCGACAGGCCGCCCTGATACCACGATTGCACCATGATGTCGCGCCCCGGAATCGGGACCAGCGAGCCGTTGTGCGCGACGCAGTTCTCCAGCGACGACTGCGCGGCCGGCAGCTTGTAGTAGCTGTGGAACGTCAGCTTGTTGTTCTCGATGGTGAAGAGCGCGTCGGCGCCCCACTCCTTCTTGTCTGTCGACCGGCAGCGCGGCTGACCGCCGCCGCCCCACTCGTCGGTGAACAGCATCTTCTTGCCGTCGTTGCTGAAGGTCGCCGAGTGCCAGAACGACATGTTGGCGTCAGCGGCCGCGTCGAGGCGGACAGGATGCGCCGGGTCGCGGATGTCGAGCAGCAGACCGAGGCCGGCGCAGGCGCCGCCGGCGATGCCGAGTTCCGGGTACACCGTGATGTCGTGGCACTGGTTGGGACCGGTCGGCGCCGCGTTGCCGCGTCCGCGTCCGCCTGGTCCGCCGGCAGCGGCGTCAGGGGCGCCTCGCCCGGTCGCGCGCCCCGCCGCGGCTGCCGCAGCCGCCGCGGCTTCGCGATCGCGCGCGTCCGACGCGTCGCGTTCCTCACTCTTCGGCGGCACCGGCAAGTCCTGGAAGATGCGCGGCGAACTGACAATCGCCGCCTGGATCGGCGTACGGAGCGGAACCTTGATCACTTCCAGCCGGAAGCGCGCGGTGTTGGGATCGTTGATGTCACCGTCGGTGCAGCCGGCGACTTCGTCAGGCGAGCGCACGCCGGCCGTGCCCGACACGTAGATGAACACGTCGTTATCGTTGCCGGCCTGTGTCACCACCGTATGCGTGTGCGATCCGCGGCACGTCTGCACCGTCGTCACGAGCTTGGGATGTTTGACGTCAGCGATGTCGAACACGCGAATGCCGCGCACGCGCGTCTTGCTGACCGGCTCGGGCACGCCGTCGAAGCCGCAATCGGTCCGGCTGTTGGTGGATTCCGACGACATGAAGACCAGGTTCCGGTAAACCGAAACGTCATTCTGCGACGCGGGACAGAGGTACGAGTTCGCGAGCACCGGCTTGGCGGGATTTGAGATGTCGTAAATCTCGAAGCCGTTGTAATTGCCCTGAACCGCGTAGTTGCCAGTGAAGGCGAGATCGGAGTGCGTCGCCCCCAGCGTCTTCCCCGTCGGGGGTGTCGTCGACAGCATGCGCATGTTCCACGCAGCCTGCTCGGCGTCCCATCGGCCGGCCTTGAGATTGACGCGCGGATCGGGACTCGGTGCGGTCGCCGACACGATCGGCGTCACCGGCTTCGGCATGACCGCCGGCGGCGGCGGTGGCGGCGGCGGTGGTGTGCCTCGGCCACTCATGTTCCCGGCAGCAGCCGGGCCTTCGGCCGGAGCGGGGGCGGCAGCTGGAGTCGGCGGAGCTGACGGCGCCGCAGCCGGCGCTGCTGCCGGTGCCGGCGCGGGAGGAGCGGGAGGAGCGGGCGCAGGCGCCGCCGCCGGCGGAGGCGGTGGCGGCATACTCGGCGCCGGTGCAGCCGAGGCGCCCTTGGTCGGTGAGCTCTTGCACGCCGCCTCGCCCAGCGCACCCGCGCCAAGCAGCCCGACCAGCAGGCCGCCGATGAGAACGCGCGAGTAACGTGGCATCAACATGGGGAACATCATCGGCGTGAATCCCTTCCTATTTCGGAGTGCTTTCGAGCATCTCGTTCATCCGATCGATCTCGATCGACTGATCGGCGTATACGTCTGAGGCGAACTTGAACACCGTCTCGTCCTGCGCCGCGCCGTAGGACGCGAACAGCACGTCCACCATGTTGATCGCGCCCTGATGGTGCTTGATCATCCCGATCAGGAACAGCCGATCGAACTCCGGACCGCGCGCGCGGTCGAGCGCCGCCATTTCTTCGTCGGTCAACATGCCCGGCATCAGCATGTCGTGCTCGACGCCGTTCATCTTCATCCGGTGGCGCGTCGACGTCGCGTCGGGCACGACCTGGCCGCGATCGCGCAGCCACGTCTGCATCGTCGCGATCTCATCGCGCTGCCCGACGACGATGCGTTCGCAGAAAATCGCCACGTCCTTGCGCGCGCCGTGCGAGGGCGCCCAGCCGGCCATGACGACGGCCTGAGCGTGATGCGGAATCATGCCGGCCATGAAGTCCACGTCGGCGTCGCTGTACGGGAGTCGTCCAAGCGTGGGCGGCGTGGTGTGGAGGCCGGACGAAGGCGCGGACTTGCAGCCGGCGCCGATGGCGGCCACGAGCAGCAGCGACGTCAGCAGGAGTCGTGACAAAACAGGCATCGCGATAGCAAATCGTAGTCGAATCGGGCCTCGGTTGAAATGACTCCATGTCGCGAATTACAAAAAAGGCAGGCGAGGGGACCGGACCAGTTCCGTGGTATGAGTGGGTGGGTTTTATGTCACCTCGGCCGGGATCGTGATGCGGGAGAAACAGCATGAAACACACATTGCTCGCAGTCATCGCGACCGCTGCATTGGCTGCCGCCTGCGAGTCGGCGTCCACCTCCACCGCGCCTGCCATGGCCACGGCGAAGGCGATTTCAGTCACCGGCGACCTCTCGTTCGGTAACGTCAACATCGGCTCGAAGTCCGTTCGCACCTTCGCGATCAACAACTCCGGCAACGCGCCGATTACCTTTACGTCGCTCGCGTGTAAGGGCGGAACGGGGGACGCCGGCTTCACCGCCACCCCGGCTGGCGGTGTGGTGCCGTCGAACGCCTCGATCACGGTCGACGTGCAATTCGCGCCGATGCTCGCCGCGTTCTACTCCTGTGCCCTGACCGTCGACGGCAACCAGACGTCAGGGGACGCGGCGATCAGCGCTTCAGGGACCGGTATCGACATCTACCGGTAGCGTCGGGTTTCGAGCCGCGATCGAGCATTTCTCCCAGTAAGCCGAGGAGTATTCCCTCATGGCGTTGAAGGTGGCGATTCTTGGCGCCGGCGTTGCCGGACTGACCGCGGCGCACGAGCTGGCCGAGCGCGGCTTCGAGGTCGATGTGTACGAGCGGAAGCCGGTGCTCGGAGGAAAGGCGCGCAGCATTCCGGTTGCCGGCAGCGGCGTCGGCGGACGCGCTGACTTACCGGGCGAGCATGGATTCCGCTTCTTTCCCGGTTTCTACAAGCACGTGATCGACACGATGCGCCGCATCCCGTTCGGTGCAAGTGGGACCGTTCATGACAACCTCACCGTGGCCAGCCGCATTCTGCTCGCACGGGCCGGACAACCCGAGATTGTATGGACGGCTGGATTTCCGCGGAACCTCGATGACCTGCGTGTGTTCCTCACCGGGTTGTTCACGCCGCTGGGTATTGCCGACGACGAGGTCGCGTTCTTCGTCACGCGTCTGCTGACTCTGGCCACCAGCTGCCCGCAACGACGAGTCGGCGAGTACGAGAACGTGAAATGGTGGGACTTCATCGCCGCGGCTCGTATGTCCGTCAAGTATCAGACCTACCTGGGGCAGGGCCTGACGAGATCGCTTGTGGCCATGCGAGCCCAAGAGAGCAGCACTCGAACGGTCGGCTACATCCTGCTGCAGCTGTTCTACGACCTGGCGTCGCCGGATCGGGTGTTCGACCAGCTCCTGGTGGGACCGACCGACGATGTCTGGATCAATCCGTGGGTGGATTATCTCGGACGCGCCAACGTCCGCTTTCATCAGAACGTGCAGGTGACCGCGTTCGATCTCACCGGCAAGACAATCCGTGCGGTTGGCGCCGACCAGGGGGGACAGGCAATTGAGATCGCCGCTGACTATTACATTGCGGCGTTGCCCGTTGAAGTCATGGCGAGCCTTCATCACCGACGGGTTGAAGGATGCGGCGCCGTCACTGGCAAACGTGGACAAGCTACAGGTTCGCTGGATGAATGGGATTCAGTTCTATCTGCGCAATGACGCACCGCTCGCAAATGGCCACACGACGTACCTCGATTCTCCCTGGGCCTTGACGTCGATTTCGCAGCACCAGTTCTGGACGAATGTCGACTTGTCCACCTATGGCGACGGAAACGTCCGTGGCATCCTCTCTGTGGATGTGTCGGATTGGGACACGCCAGGAGTGCTCTTCGGCAAACCCGCCATCGCCTGCACCGCTCAGGAAATTGAGCAGGAGGTGTGGGCCCAGTTGCAACAGCATCTCAATCAGGACGGGAGTGTGCTGCTCGATAACGCGAACCTGGTTCGATGGTTTCTCGATCCCGACATCGAATTCCCTAACCCGACGCAAGCGGCAAACCTGGAGCCGCTCCTGATAAACACCGCGGGCTCGTTGCGCTATCGACCCGAAGCCCAGATCGAGCTGACCAACTTGTTTCTCGCGTCGGACTACGTGCGCACCTACACCGATCTCGCCACGATGGAAGGGGCGAACGAAGCCGCGCGCCGCGCCGTCAATGCCCTGCTTCTCACTTCAGGTTCCACCGCACCGCCCGCAGCGCTGTGGCCGTTTGACGAGCCGGCGTTCTTGAAGCCGTTTCAGGAGATCGACCGGATCCGCTACGGGCTGGGCTTGCCGCATCATCTGGCCGAGCCTTCCGGCGCAAGCTAGCGCGAGATCGCTGCCTTAATGCGCGGCTGGGCTTGCGTCGCCCGCCGGACCGCTGTTCGCTGGATCGCCCGTCAGTTGCCGATTGCGCATAGTCAGGCCGCGCCCCTCCCTGTCAGATTGAGCCCGGCTGTCGCCGTCTTCACAACGCGGAGGCGACCGATCAATCAAAAATACGGGCTGGACGAGAGAGAGGCGATGCGCCTGCAAAGCGCGGTGGTTGGCGTCGATATCCGGGCCGAGGTTGACGGCGATCGGGGGCGGCTCGCTCCGGCAGGATCGTTCGACCTCGCCCATGCCGCATCCGTGGCGCTGGCCATCGAACACATGCCGCCCGTTCTCGAGCGGTGCCCGTCGATTGACGTCGACCTGGCGAATCTCGACGGCTTCGACGGAGCCGGCGCCGTCCTTCTGGCGGAGCTGCTCGATCGGCTCGAAGCCAACGGGCATCGCATGCGCGTCGTCGAGAATACCAACCCTGAAGCCGCGCGCCTGATCGCGCTGTACCGGGGGCACCTCGCGGATCGCTTTTCGACCCAGGCCCGACGGACGCCGCTGGCGCGGATCGGCGCGGCCGCCGCGAAGGTTCCGGGCACGCTCCACGATGCGTTCGACCTGGCGGGACGCGTCGCGGTCGCGGTGCCGAGAGCGGTCGCGGCGCCGCGCTCGGTGGACTGGCGATCCCTTCCAGGACTGGTCCAGGAGATTGGGGCGGATGGCCTGGTCGTCACCGGAGCCGCCAACCTTCTGGTCGGGCTGATCATCGGACTGCTCGGCATCTCGCAGCTCGCGCGCTTCGGCGCCGTCGCCTACGTTCCCGAGCTCGTCGTCGTCGCCCAGTTCCGCGAGCTTGGACCGCTCGTCACGGCAATCGTGGTGGCCGGGCGTTCGGGCGCCGGTCTGGCGTCGGAACTGGCGACGATGAAAGTTTCGGAAGAGATCGACGCTCTGCGTTCGATGGGATTCGACCCGCTGCGATGGCTGGTGGTGCCGCGCTGCGTGGCGCTGGTCGCCGTGGTCCCGCTCCTCACGTGGATTGGCGACGGCCTTGGCCTGCTGGGCGGGTTCTCGGCGACGATGGCCATCTCCGACATGACGCCGCGCGCCTACATCGAGGCGACCAGCATCGCGATTACGCCCGCCCATCTGCTTGGAGGACTGGTCAAGGCGCCATTTCTCGGGCTCGCGATCGGACTGATCGCGTGCGGGCAGGGGCTCGCCGCGCAGGGCGGCGCCGCGGCCGTCGGCGCGCGCACGACCCGCGCCGTGGTGCTTGCCATCCTCGGCGTCATCGTCTGCAACGCCCTCTTCACCCTCTTCTTCACGCTGCTGGGCATCTGACATGCCGTCATCCAGGGCGCACATCATCGTGAAGGATCTGCGAATCGGATGGGGAACGCGCGTGCTCATGGAGCACGTGAACTTCGAAGTCGAGCGCGGTACGACGCTCGCAATTCTGGGCGGTTCGGGAAGCGGCAAGAGCACGCTGTTGCGCTATCTCATTGGCCTCGAACAGCCGCAGGCCGGACGCATCGACATCGAACACGTCGGCGAACCGCATTTGTATCGGGGGGTGCCTCCTTTCGGTGTGCTGTTTCAATCCGGAGCGCTCTTCAGCTCGCTGACGCTGGAGGAGAACCTCGCGCTTCCGTCTGACCACCTGGACGCCGATTCGCGGAGCGACCGCGCGGCGCCTCTGTCAGGCCAAACTCGAACTGGTCGGCCTCGGGCCCTTCGCAGGGCATCTGCCAGGTGAGATCTCGGGCGGCATGAAAAAACGTGCGGGTATTGCCCGTGCCCTGATCCTCGAGCCCGATCTGCTCTTCTTCGACGAGCCATCCGCTGGACTCGATCCGATTTCGGCGGTCGAACTGGATCAGCTGATCGTGACCCTCAGTCGCGATCTCGGCATCACCATCGTGATCGTGACTCACGAATTGCCGAGCATCTTCCTCGTCGCCGGGAGCTGCATCGTCCTCGACAAGATCGCGAAAGGGATCGTCGCCCGCGGTAATCCGCGGACGCTGCGCGACGAATCGACCATCCCGTTCGTGCACAACTTCTTCACGCGGTCCTCACCCGGAGTGTCCGCGGGTCAGTGAGTGAATGATGGCTGTAGAGAAAACTCACGCGCGACTGGGCTTGTTCCTTGTGATCGTGCTGGTGATCGCACTGGGCACGGCGCTGCTGTTCATTCAGCGGTTGCGAAGCCGGGCGGTGCTCACGATGGTGACCTACACCACCGAGAACGTCAGCGGCTTGAACGTCTCGAGCCCGGTCCGCTACCGGGGCGTGTCGATTGGGCGCGTCACCGAATTGCGGGTGGATCCGCGCGGCAGCGTCATCGAAGTCGACTTCGAGTTGTTCCTCGACCGGCTCAGCACCATCGGAGCAAACGTGGAGCGCATCCGCCAAACCGCCGATCTCGCTGGGATATTTCACAACCTGCGCGCTCAAATCATCGGCAACCCGGTGACCGGCGAAGCCTACCTGCTGCTCGACGCGCCGGAGAATCCGCCGGCGCCGATTGCGCTCGGGTTCACCCCCAATCGGACGTATATCCCGTCGATGCCCACACCGCTGGCGGCACTGCGGGATCGAGTCCCGGAAGTCCTGGAACGTGCTGAAGCCACGCTGCGGCTGCTCAGCGAGATCGTCGCCAGGATTCCCGACAGCCTCGAACGGAGCGACCGCTTCTTCACCAACGTCGAGCGCATCATCCAGGAGAGCAATCTGCCAGCACTGAGCACTGACTCGCGAAAGTTCTTCGCGACGACGAGCACGCAGATCGAGCAGCTGACGTCGCAGATGGAGGAGGTGGTCGGCCCCCACGGGACGCTGGCCGCATTCGTGGACGAGGCGCGTGCGGCCGTCAAGACGGCGGATCTTCCGGCCACCAATCAATCCGCTCGCGCCGCGGCGGAACAGACGTCGCTCGCGGCCGACGATCTGCGGCGTTCGCTCCCGGCGATTCGCGATTCGCTCGAACAATTGCGCGACCTGGCGCGCCAGCTGCAGGACCAGCCCGAGTCGGTCGTCTACGGGCCACGGCCACCAGTCAAACGATGACTTCCATGTCTCGCACCACTGCGGTTCTGCTGGTCGTAACCATCGGGTTGGTTGGAGCCGCGTGCCAACTCAAACGACCCGACACCATCACCACGCGCATGCTCGAACCACAACTGCTCGAGCCGCCCTTGCCGAGCGCCGCACCACCTCAGACAAGCGTTGCGAACGCCCGTCCGATCCGGTTGCTCGAAACGCAGGCGCGGGGTCACATCAGCCGGCGGTTGCTTCATCAGCAGCCGTCAGGTGAACTGACCGAAGATCCGATATGGCGGTGGTCGTCGCCGCCGGACCGTTATCTCGACACGGCGATCCGTCTCTCGTTGGCGTCACAGCCTGGCCTCCGATTGGTCGACTCGCCCAATGCCGGAGTGCTCTCGGCAACACTTCTCATCTGGAACATCGAGTCGGCCGGCGAAACGCACCTTGTGGGCGCAATCGAGTTTCAGTTCACGGGAATCGATCGGGTCGTGCACACGCAGGTGGTACGTGGCAGCGAGCCCATCTCCCCCGAACTGCCAGGAGACCTGGCCGCGGCCGCGGGTCGCCTCCTGCGGCGGCTAGCCGACCAGGGGTTGCAGTCGCTGGCTGAGTAGTGAACGACGGAGAGGTCGATCGCAAACGTCGGCAGTCTCAATCACGAAGAACACGAAGATCACGACATTCAAAAGGCTCTCACCCGGACCGGAGCAAGCTTCGTGTCTTCGTGATCTTCGTGTCCTCGTGAAGAAAGAACGCTGCCGACTGTAGAATGTTCTTCTCGTATCCATGGCTGACACCGTCGTTGTCGCGCCCGAAGCGGAGTGGCGCCCGTCGCACAATCACTGGCTCGTCGCACTGACCGTCACGCTCGCCACCTTCATGGAGGTGCTCGACACCTCCATCGCGAACGTCGCGCTGCCGCACATCGCCGGGAATCTTGGCGCAAGCCAGGACGAATCGACCTGGATTCTGACCAGCTATCTGGTGTCGAACGCGGTCGTCCTTCCGATCAGCGCTTGGCTGGCGACACGATTCGGCCGCAAGCGTTTTTACATGACGTCGGTCGTCGTGTTCACGGTGAGCTCATTTCTCTGCGGCCTGGCGCCCAGCCTCGGCATGCTGGTCCTGTTCCGCGTCCTGCAGGGCGTCGGCGGCGGCGGCCTTGCGCCGAGCGAACAGGCGATCCTCGCTGACACCTTCCCGGCGCATCAGCGTGGTCTCGGTTTCGCCGTCTACGGCATGGCCGTCGTCGTCGCGCCGGCCATCGGACCGACGATCGGCGGCTGGATCACCGACAACTACAGCTGGCACTGGATCTTCTTCATCAACGTCCCGATCGGCATCCTCTCGCTCTTTTTGACGCAGCGGATGGTCGAGGACCCGCCCTACCTGAAGCGTGAGCAGGAGCGCGTCACCCGGACCGGCGCCGGCATCGACTACACCGGGTTCGGACTCGTGGCGCTTGGCGTCGCCGCGCTGCAACTGGTGCTCGACAAGGGACAGGAGTCGGACTGGTTCGCCTCGCCACTGATCACCTCGGCGCTCATCGTCGCGGTGGTGATCCTGACTATCTGGGTGATCTGGGAATGGCGGCATGACAATCCGATCGTGAACGTTCGCCTGTTCCGCGGACGGAACTTCGCCGCCGCGATGGTGTTCACGTTCGTCCTCGGCATGGTCCTGAACGGCACCACGGTGCTGCTGCCGTTGTTCCTGCAATCGATGCTCGGCTACGACGCCACCACTGCGGGAATGGCGCTCGCGGGCGGCGGTTTCATCATGCTGGTGATGATGCCGATCTCAGGCACCCTGGTGTCGCGGATGGATCCGCGCGTCATGATGGGCTGCGGTTTCGCCATCACCTCGAGCGCCCTCTACTACATGGCGACGCACCTCAATCTCGGTGTCGATTTCCGGACTGCTGCGCTGATGCGCATCATGCAGACCTCAGGGCTGGCGTTCATCTTTCTGCCCTCCAACACGCTCGCCTACGTCGGCATTCCACGCGAGCAGAACAATCAGGTGTCCGGGATGAACGCATTCGTCCGGAACATCGGCGGCAGCATCGGCATCGCGTTGTTGACGACGATGCTGACGCGCTTCAGCCAGCAGAATCAGAGCACGCTCGTGGCGCATGCGTACCAGGGCAATGCGCCTTTCGACAACCTGCTTGGCGGCGTGGCACAGTCGCTGCAGAGTGCCGGACTCGACGCGACCAGCGCCGCCCAACAGGCGTACGCTCGCGTCATGGGTCTCGTCCAGGCACAGGCGGTGACGATGGCGTACGTGCAGGTGATCACGACCATGGCACTGGTGGTCGCGTGCCTGATTCCGCTGCCGTTGATCATGCGGCGGCCGCAGACCCGAAAACCTGCCGGCGACATGGCGATGCACTGAGCGGGCGGGTCGCGCTCAGCGTTTGCCGTACTCGGTGAACACGTAGTCTCTCGCCTTGGCCCGCGTGTGGCAGGCAAACCCGCACTTGGCGTCGTTGCCTTGCGGCGGCGCGCTCGCCATCGTGCCCGGCTTGAACGCCGCCGATGCAGCGTCGTATTCGAACACCGCATATCCCCATCCCCCACTGTCCGCGAATCGGCGGCTGTCCTTTTCCATGAAGTCCACGTTGAGCAGCGTGCCTGGCACCGAGGTGTCGGGGAACAACTCGCTCCGCTTCGGGCTCCAGTGGATCTTGGCCATCTTGGCGCCGTCCGGGACCGGCTTCCCGTTGCCGGGGATGCCGGCCAGGTAGGCGTCAATCATCACGGGGTTGCCGAGGATCACGGCCGCCACCTTATCGGTGTGACTGAACGCGATCGCCTGCCAGCCTTCGTATCCTTTGAAGTCGGAGAACGCGAGCCCGCCGGGCACTTTCAACGCGTACTTGTCCTGGGCGGACAGGGTCAATCCGCAGAGCACGACGACCCATACCGCTGCAATTCCAATCGTCAGCACGCTGTTGCGACTCATCGACATACCTCCAGCAAAGTCAGACGTTCGCGCCATCGAGCACCGAAGCGCGATTTTATGCGCTGAGCCTACGAGCGCGCTTGCCGAATGATCTATGCAGTTTCGGCAGCACGGCAGGCGGTAGAATCTCCGCTACGATTCACGGAGCATATTCATGATCTGTAGCCCCCGCATAGCCGCATTGCTCATCGCGATCGCCTTCGGCGGCACCACGCTCGCCGCCCAGAAGCCATTGCCGCGCCCCCCGGCTCAGGCACGGCCGGCGGCCGCCGCTGTCCGCGTCACGCCCGGCGAGCTCGTCATCGACCCGCCGACGCTCATCAACCTTGGCTTCGAGTGGTTGATGGAGGGAGACGACAATCGCAACGCGTGCGGTTGACGTGTCCTATCGCAAGGTGGGAGAGACGGCGTGGAAGAAGGGCATGCCGCTCCTGCGTCTCCACGGAGAGAAGACGACGCAGCCCAACGTGTTCAACCTGGTGCTGCCGAACATGTTCGCCGGCAGCATCCTCGACCTCGAGCCGGACACCGCGTACGAAGCGCGCTTCGTCTTGACCGATCCGGACGGTATCGGAGGCCCCGCGGCGAACGCCACGAAAACGGTGACGGTCCGCACCCGTCCCGAACCGAAGCCGGCCGTCGGCGGCAAGACCTACCACGTCTACCCGGTCGGCTATAAGGGCGACAAGCAGGAACCGGCGTTCACGGGCCTGATGTGCGCCTACAACTACTATTGCGGCGCCGGCGACACCGCGCCGGGCGGACGCCCGCGCGTGAAGCCGGGCGACATCGTCCTGATGCACGCCGGCACCTACGCCTATCAGTACCAGTACTACGCCAACCAGACGACGATCAACGCGACGACGACGTTCGAAGGCACCTACTACCTGACGGCGAAGGGCACGCCGGAGAAACCGATTGTGATCAAGGGCGCCGGCGATGGCGAGGTGATCATCGACGGCCGCAACAACTTCAACCTCTTCAACATGAAAGTGGCGGACTACAACTACATCGAGGGCATCACCTTCAGGAACACCAGCATCGCGATCTGGGCCGGCACCCAGTTCATCGCCGGCGCGAAGGGGATTACCGTCAAGCACTGCCGGTTCGAGCAGGTCGGCATGGGCGTCTTCAGCAATTACTCGGGCTCGAGCAACTTCTATATCGCCGACAACGTCGTTCTCGGACGCAATGACAGCAAGCACCTGATCGGCTGGAACGGCGCGTTCTGGCAGCAGTTCAACGGTGTGGACGGCCAGGAGTTTCCGCCGGTGATGAAGTCGTACACCGGCATCCGTCTGTACGGCCCCGGCCATGTCGTCTGCTACAACTACGTGGCGGACTTTCACGACGGCATCGACACCGAGATGTACGGCATGCCCGACGGTTCGAATGCGAACGAGGGGCCGACCTATCCGCCGCGTCAGTATTGGGACCGCCGTCCGGTGTCGATCGACATCTACAACAACTACATCACCAACGCGCACGACAACTCGATCGAGATGGACGGCAGCATGCACAACATCCGCGTGATGCGGAACATCCTGATCAATTCCGCGTCGCACCCGATGTCCACGCAGCCGTCGGTCGGCGGCCCGATTTACTGGATTCGCAACATCGTCTACAACGCGCCGGGCGGGTCGACGCGGAGCACCGCGGGCTCGCCGGGCGTCATCTTCTATCACAACACCGTCACGTCCGAGACGACGGTGCCGTCAGGCGCGAACACGCATTGGCTCAACAACCTGTTCCTCGGCCAGAGCACCGCGCCGGCGATCTTCAGCGTCACGACCCTGACTGCGTACACCTCGTCGGATTACAACGGCTTTCGTCCGAATCCTGATGCGACGTATTCGTTCCAGTGGAACGTCGTCGATCCCACCGCTGCGGCGGTCGGCGGCGGCGATCCGGATGCGGCTCCTGCCGGCGGTCGAGGCGCGACGGCTGGTCGAGGTGCGGCGCCGGCCGGCGGGCGTGGCGCGGCCAACGGCGCGCTCCAGCCGGGACAGTTCAAGACGCTGGCGGAGTACGCCCAGGCGTCCGGACAGGATCGGCACAGCGTGCTGGTGGACTACGATGTCTTCGTCAACGTCCCGAAGCTCGATCGCGATCCGAAAACCGTGCAGCGACTCTACAACTTCAAGGATTACGACTTTCGTCTGAAGCCGGGCTCGGCGGCGATCGACAAAGGTGTGGCGATTCCCAACGTGAACGACGGGTTCACGGGAACTGCACCGGATCTGGGCGCGCTCGAGGCGGGACAGCCGCTGCCGACTTACGGACCGCGGCCTTAGCTGGAATCAACTCAGATCGGTGTGGCGCGACCCTTTCAGGCCGCGTGAATGCGGGCCTGAAAGGCCCGCACTACATCGATGTGAGGAACTGCTCTAGCCGGGATCAACTCACATGCATAGACCGATCGGACGGCGCAATTTCCTGAAGGGGGCCGGTGCGCTCGTCGCACTCGGTGCCGTGGACGCGTGCCGCCTGATGCCCGGCGCGCGCGGCACCGACGGCCTGCAACTGGCGCCGTTGCGCATCAGCCCCGATCGCATCACCCGCATCACGGTCTGCACCCGCCCGTTCCGGGCCATGGGCCCGCGGATGGATGTCGAAAAAATCGGCGCCAAGACCGTGGTCCACAACTACGGCCATGGCGGCAGCGGGTGGTCGCTGTCGTGGGGAGCCGGTGCGATCGCCACCGCCAGTGCAATGGCGACCGGCGAACGCGATATCGCCGTGATCGGGTGCGGCGCTCTCGGCATGACCACCGCGCGTCAGCTGCAGCGCGCCGGGGCGCGGGTCACGATTTACGCCAAAGACCTCCCACCCAACGTGCGATCGTCGTGGGCGACCGGCCTCTACACACCGGACTCGCGGATCGCGCTCGAGGAACACGCCACGCCGGAGTTCAAGAAGCTGTGGGCCCAGATGGCGCGCCAGACCTACGAGACCTTTCAGTCGTTCCTGGGAGTGGCAGGCACGCCGGTGGAATTCATCGATAACTACGGCGTATCCGATCAGGCGAGCCGGCCGCCGCGCGCCGAACCCGACGGGAAGCCGAGGTTCGCTGAGCTGCAGCGGGAACTGACGCCCGACCTGTTGGCGGCTCCCTTCGACTATCAGCCCGGCAGCCATCCATTCGGGCAGCGTTATCTCCGACGCAACTCGCAGATGATGTTCAACCTTTCCAGCTATTCGCGCATCCTGTTCGAAGACTTCACCTCCAACGGCGGCCGAATCGAGATCACCGAGTTCAAGACGCCGACCGACTTCGCGCGCATCAAGGAGAAGACGCTGGTCAATTGCACCGGCTACGGCGCTCGTGCCCTGTTCAACGACACCTCAGTGACGCCGGTGCGCGGCCAGATTACCCGGCTGATTTCACAGCCGGAGGCGACCTACGGACTGCACTACAAGGACACCTCGTTCGTGCCGCGGCGCGATGGTCTGCTCGTGCAGGTGACGGGCGAGAACGACTATTACGGGTACGGCGACGACACGACGACGGCGGACCGCGTCGAAGCCGAGCACGGGGTGGAGACGATCGCGTCGCTGTTCCCGCCCGCCGGCGAGCGCAGAGCGTCCTGACGCGTTCCTGACGCGCCTCTTCGCCGCGTTCGGATTGTCGCGTCACACCGAACCCGGATATGTGACGCGCGTTCCTTCAACGCGTGCAAACGATGTCAACGCCAGAGGCCGCGAGCGAACACCGCTGGTAATTTCGCGCGCGTTGATGCCTCGGGCCAGCAGCGCGTCGGCAATCAGCGATCGGTGACAACGCCACGGCACCGCCTCGGCGCACATCAGCACGACGCGCTCCTGTTTTGCCAGGTCGATGCAGTCTTCGAGGCTGTCTTCGAACTCGGGCGTCTGCATGTAATCGGCATAGCCACGAAAGCTGGCATTGCGCCAGCCGGCGTTCCCGGAATCGGGCTTCGGGCGGCGCAACCCGCCCAGTCCCGGCATATGCCGATAGTGAATCCTCGCGCGATGCAGAGCCGGAGACAGCCGATCACGGTTGAATTGCGGGTTGTGTCGTGAGCGAGGAATCGTCCGAACGTCAACCACGCGCCGCACGTCGTGGGCCTTGATGAGGCGGATGAATTCGTCGATCGGTCGCGTCGAGTGCCCGATCGTAAAGATGGTCAAGGGGGTCACACCGCTCTGCGAAATCGTTCCTGCATTTCGTAACTCGTCTTTCGCTACCTCTTGCACCACTTGTTCAAGAAAAATCCTGCGAACCGAGTCAGCGGCGGTTGGCCACAAGCTTGCGCCTGATCGCTGCATGACCAATCTTTTTTACACCACCCTTAGGCTCGCCTTCATCGCACTCGTGCTAAGCCTCGCTACTGCGTGCGGCTCATCATCGCCGTCAGCACCGGCAACGTCCCCATCAGGTCCGGGCGCAGTATCGATCGTCGCTGGTGCATCGACAATGACGACGACGGCCTTCGCGCCGAATCCGGTCGCGGTTGCCGTCGGCGGCACGGTGACGTGGACCAACAACGACTCCACCACCCATACCTCGGTCGGCGGCGCCTGGAATTCCGGTGCGATCGCACCGGGCGGAACCTTCAGCATGACATTTCCGGCCGCAGGCTCCTTCCCGTATCACTGCTCGATTCATCCGGGCATGGTGGGGACCGTCACGGTTCAATGAGCCGGCACAACCGGAGTTGTGCCCTGGCGATCGTCCTGATCGGATGCATGGTGGTGGGTGTGACGAGTGACGCGATCGCGCAGGCATCGTCCTCGTCCGACCGAATCGCGTTCGATCGACCGGAGGCCTGGGCGATGAAGTACTTCACGTCGGCGACATCGCTCAGCGGCCTGGCCACACCCGATCGCCTGAGTCCCGGATCGGTGGCGATTCAGTTCGAGGGCGGCTGGTTGCCCATGTTGAGCGCGGCACAGGAACGCGTCGGATTCAATGGGACCGCACCTGAGGATCTCAACAAGGCGCCGCTCTTCGTGAGGCCGCGCGTGGCGGTCGGCCTGCCGCACGGCCTGACAGTCATCATCGCCGTTGATCCGCCCATCCGTGCCTTTGGGGTGACGCCACGCCTGCTGGCGCTCGGCGTCGAGGGCACCATTCACGATGCAGGGCCGTGGCACTTCGGCTGGCGCGCCGACGGCCAGGTTGGCACGGTGACGGCTGCGTTCACCTGCCCCGCTGACGTCGCCTCCTTGCCACCAGGCTCCGCCAACAACCCGACCGGCTGCACGGCCGAGTCCTCGGACGCGACGACATTGCGTTACGCGGGTGCGGAATTTCAGGCCGCGCGCCGCATCGGCCGGCTGGTGCCGCATGCGGCGGCAGGCGCGAACGTCGTGGACAACGTGTTCCAGACCGATGCGCAGACATTCGGTCAACCCGATCACACGCGTCTCCAGTCTGCGGGCGCGACATTTTCGATGAGTGCAGGAGTTGGATACGTGATCACCGAACGGCTCGCGCTCGCGGCGGACATCTTCTACGCGCCGCTCACGGTGCGGCGTTCAGCGGGGAGTGCCTCCTCGATTGATCCGATGGTCAACGTCCGGGCGCTCTTCAGCTACCGGGTGACCCGATGACGCGCCACGGAGCGGCCCTGACCGTGGTCGTCATGGGAGTCGCCGTCGCTGCAGTCATGGGCGGCGCTGCCGCGCACTCCTATACCATTGACGCCGGTCGGAGTAGCGCGACGATCGAGGTCGGGAAGTCCGGCGCCTTCAGTTTCGCCGCCGGCCACACACACGAGGTCGTCGCCCCCAAAATCGCCGGCACGATCGTGGTCGACGCCGACGATCCTGTTCACTCGAGCGTCCACGTCACCATCGACGCATCCGCACTCAAAGTGACTGGCAAGGGTGAGTCAGCCGGTGACGTGCCGAAGGTGCAGGAGACGATGGCCGGCGCACAGGTGCTGGATGTCCAGCAATACCCCACGATGGCGTTTACGAGTACGAACGTCGCGCTCAAGGCGCACGCAGGCGCGACCTTGGATGTCACGGTCACCGGCAAGCTGACGATCAAAGGCGTCGTCCGCGAAATGACCGTGCCGGTCAACGTGCGGATGGAAGGCGGCACCCTGACCGCTACGGGACGCTTCGCCGTGAAACAAACCGACTACGGGATCAAGCCGGTCAGCGTCGGCGGCGTCGTCTCCGTGAAAGACGCCGTGAATATCAGCTTCACGATCGTGGCGCAGTGATCCCTCGCCGTCTCCGTCATCGGTGGACGCGATGAGACTGTCGCTCGCCTGGCTTGCCCTGATCGCGGCCACGCTGTCCGGTTCGGCGCCGATGCCGCGGACGATTACGCTGCGCGGACGCCCGCAAACGCTGCATCTGTATGGCCCTCCACATGGCTATCCAGTCATTGTGTCGAGCGGCGACGGCGGCTGGATACACCTGGCACCGCACGTCGCGCAGATGCTGGCGGCGCGAGGTTTTGCGGTTACGGGCTTCGACGTCAAAGCGTATCTCGCAAGCTTCACCTCCGGGCCGGCGACACTCCGTGCAGCCGACGAGCCGCTCGACTACCGCGCGCTGGTGGAGGCCGTGGCCGGCGCCACGAAGCCGATCCTGATTGGCGTTTCCGAGGGCGCAGGTCTCTCGGTTCTGGCGACAAGCGATCCACTCACCAAAGCCGAGGTCCAGGGCATCGTCGCGGTGGGCCTGCCCGATCTGAACGAACTGGGATGGCGTTGGGAAGATGCGATGACCTATCTGACCCACAAGATTCCGAACGAACCGACCTTCAGCGTGGCGGCGATCGCATCGGCGGTCGCGCCGATTCCGCTGGCGGCGATTCATTCGACCCACGACGAATACGTGCCGCTGGCTGAGGTTGAACGCGTCCTGCAGCATGCCGCGCAACCGAAGCGGCTGTGGGTCGTGAACGCTTCCGACCATCGATTCAGCGACAACCTCTCCGAGTTCGACGCGCGCCTGCTGGAGGCCATCCTGTGGATCCAGGCGAACGCGTCAAAGTGACCCGACAATGGTCATGAGCGGATGCCAGCGCTCGAACGACGAGGTCGCGCCGCGCGTGCTTTCGGTTGCGACGTTTCTCAGCGGGGCCATCCTGCTCTTTTCCGGCGCCACCCCGTCTGCCGTCACGCGACTGTCGGTGGTGGCCCGCGTCTTTCCGATCGGCGTCATCGAGGTATCGCATTTCGTCGGCAGCGTCGTGGGCGCCGCGCTGCTGGTGCTGTCGCATGGTCTGGCACGGCGCCTCGACGCCGCGTATCTGCTGGCGCTGACGGGCGTCATTGTGGGCATCGTCGCATCGCTGCTCAAGGGCATGCGCTACGAAGCGGCCCTGGCGCTGACGCTTGTCCTGCTCGTGTTCTGGCACGCGAGATCCTCGTTCGATCGACGGGCCGCGTTCTTCGACGCGCGTTTCTCTGCCCGCTGGCTCGCGGCGATCGCCGGCGTGCTCGGGGCCTCGGTCTGGATCGGCTTTTTCGCATTTCGACACGTGGAGTACTCGAACGAGCTCTGGTGGCAATTTGGACTGGACGCGCAAGCGTCGCAGTTCCTGCGCGGATCGATTGGAGCCGCGGTGCTTCTGCTGCTCGCGGCGCTCGCGCGTCTGCTGGCCGCAGCCACCCACCAAGTCGTTGCACCCACCGAAGACGATCTCGACGCTGTGAGCGCGATCATCGCGCGGCAGCCGTGGACATTTCCGTCTCTGGCGTTCCTGCGCGACAAGGCGGTCTTGTTCGACGAGGAGCGGCAGGGTTTCGTCATGTACGGGGTGCAGGGGCGGACCTGGGTCGCGCTTGGCGATCCCGTTGGACCGGCCGACCGGAAGTCCGATTTGATCCGTGGTTTTCTCGAGAAGTGCGACGACTTCGACGGCGTGCCGGTGTTCTACGAAGTCCGGCAAGAGGACTTGGATCAGTACACGGATTTCGGAATGGCGTTCGTCAAGGTCGGCGAAGAGGCGAGAGTCGATCTGACGGCGTTCACGCTCGCCGGCGGGCACTGGACCAAACAGCGGCAGAATCTGCGCCGTCTGGAACGATGCGGCGTGACATTCCGGGTGATCCCACGGGAGGGAACCGCCGCGATGATGGACCGCCTTCGAGCGGTGTCGGACGAATGGCTGGCCGCAAAGGCCGGCGGTGAAAAGGGCTTTTCGCTCGGCTCTTTCAGCCCCGACTATCTCTCACGCTTTGATATCGCGGTGATGGAACGCGACGGTGAGATCATCGCGTTCGCCAACCTCTGGACAGGATCCCAGCGGCTCGAGCTTGCGACCGATCTCATTCGTCACACCCGCACGGCCCCGCCCGAAACGATGGAGGTACTGCTGATTCACGTGATGGCGTGGGGCAAGACACATGGGTACCGATGGTTTTCACTCGGCGTCGCGCCGCTTGCCGGCCTGGAACCGTCGCCGGTGGCGCCGTTCTGGGTGCGCGTAGGGTCGTTCCTGTACGCGCACGGTGAAGCCTTCTATCGCTTCCGTGGCTTACGGGCGTTCAAGCAGAAATTCCGTCCCCGCTGGGAGCCGCGCTACCTCGTCTATCCCGGCGGACTCGGCCTGCCGCGCATCATCGTCGATGTGTCCGCACTGATCGCCGGGGGCTATCGTAGAGTCGTATTGAAGTAACGCGCGTGGAGCTCACGGCTAGGTTCGGCGCGTCCGTGACGAGATCGTGGCCGCGTACCGGTCGTGGCGCTCGTCGCGCACCCGATCGTCGGCGCGCCGCCCGTGGATCGGCGGCGCGAAGAGGCCTCGCGTCATCTGCTCGGCGATATGGCGCAACTGCGCGTCCACGGACGCCGGCTGAGGCGAGGGGCCCAGCTCCGGCCGCATCCGCACGCACTCGGCGATCGCCGTGGCGCGCGTGAGGTAAGTCTCGATCGACGCCACGACGACCCGAGCCTCGATCGTCACCAGATCAACCCCTGCCACCGACACGTGGATCCACGCGTCGAGCACGACCCCCTTGTCGAGCACGTGATCGAGCACATCGATGGCGCTCGTCCCCAGCGGCACCCTGTGCAGAGTCATCCGGCCATTGAGATAAACACGTCCGGACCATGCGCAATCTCGATACCACTCCGCCCACGATCCCGGATGCACTCAAATCAATGAGCGGCATTGAACTTGCGCATACCTCAGCTACGCACCGCCCGGTCCGACCGGTTGTGCATGAAGGAACGTCACGCCTCGCGCCCGTTACACGGTCGACGCCTACGGAGGCTACATGCCAGCACCTGTCTTAACCGCCTTGCTCGTCGTTCTTGCTGGGCTGGTGTTGATTTGGGCGATGCGTCTCGTCAGGCGCCGCCTCGGCAGCGAACGCGACGCCCGAATTTCGGCAGAAGAAGCGCTCGAGCGGCTCCGCCGGCTCGAAGGCCTGCGCGCCGCGCTGTCAGCCGCGCATACCACCGCCGACGTCGTCGACGCGTGGCTGTCGCGGATTCCCGATGCCGTCGGGGCCGTGTCGGGCGCGCTCGCCCTCGTCAACGACGATCAGTCGATGGCAATGCCGCGCTTCACCAGCCCAGCTACCGGCGCGAGCCCTTCTGCGTCGGAGACGCTGCTGCACGAGGCGATAAAACGCCGTGCACTTACCACTGACCAGGCCGCCACCAGCGGCGTCACCGGATTCGCGCTGCCGCTGCTGCTCTCGGGCCGAGCCGTCGGCGCCGTTGGCTTCTGCTTCGCGGAACCGTACGAATCTCAGTGGCGGCCACGACTTCCTCGCGGAGGCCGCGCGGTGCACCGCGCTCGCCGTCAACCGTGCGCGGCGCTACGACGAGGCGGAGCGGGCACGGGCCGAGCTCGAAGCGCATCGCCTGCGCGCCGACCTCGAGCTGTGCGAACGGCAGAAAGTGGAATTGGCGCTTCGCGAAAGCGAAGCCCGCTACCGCGTGCTCGCGGCGCGGACGTCCCGGCTCCACAGCCTGAGCGGCGGGCTGTCCGAGTCGGTCACCATCGATGCCGTTTCCCGCGTGATCGTGCGCGAAGGCAAGGTCGTTGCGGGAGCCTCGGCGGGATCTGTTGCGCTGCTCGATGAGCCGGGCGAGTTCACCACGCGGTACAGCGAGGAATTCCCGGCCCTCGTTGAGGCGCGGACGCGCTTCGCCGCCGAGCCGGGGCTGTGCGCAACCGCGGCGGTCGAGACGCTCCAGCCGGTCTTCATCGGATCGTTCGACGAATGGCAGCAGCTCTATCCCCGCTCCGCCTCGATGGCGGCCGACGGCGGCTACGCGTCGGCTGCCACGCTGCCTCTCCTGGTCGAAGGCGCGGCGATCGGCGTGTTGTCGTTCCACTTCACGGCGCCGGTGCATTTCGATGACGACTATCGCGCCCTGCTGACATCGGTGGCCCACCATGCCGCTCAGGCGCTCGATCGCGCCCGCCTCTACGACGCGGCGCAGCATGCGCGCGCGGAAGCTGAAGCCGCGAATCGATCGAAGGACGAATTTCTCTCGATCGTTTCCCACGAGCTCAGGACGCCGCTCACCGCCATCCTCGGCTGGGCCGCGATGCTGCGCGGCCATGCGCTCGACGCGCCGCGCGCGCCGCGGGCGATCGAGGCGATCTACAGCAACGCGACAAGACAGGCGCACCTCATCGACGAGCTGCTCGACGTCTCGCGCATCATCGCCGGCCGCGCGCCGCTCGACCTGCAGGAAGTCGATCTCGCGGGCGAACTGCGCGGTGCGGTGGAAACGATTCTGCCGATCGCCGAAGACAAGGGCGTCGACGTCGAGGTCGCCGAGCTGCCTTCAGTACGCGTGGTGGCTGATCCGCACCGGCTCGAGCAGGTGTTCATCAATCTCCTTGGCAATGCGGTGAAGTTCACGCCGGCCGGCGGGCGTGTCGTCGTCGACGTGACGCTATCGAGCCAGTCGCTCGATGTGCGCGTAACCGACACGGGCCGCGGCATCGACCCGGCGTTTCTGCCGCACGTCTTCGATCGCTTCCGCCAGGCCGACAGCACGCCCACGCGCAGCGCCGGAGGGCTTGGCCTCGGCCTTTTCATCGCGCGTTGTCTCGTCGAGGCGCACGGCGGCCGGATCTCCGTCGCGAGCGAAGGTGAAGGGCGCGGCGCGACGCTGACGGTGTCGCTGCCACCGCCCACCGCCGATGCGGACGGCGTGCGCGCGCAAATGGGAACAGCTCCGGCGCGAGAGGAGCCGATCGGCCGGATGCCCTCGCTCGACGGCGTGCGCGTACTGCTCGTCGACGATGAAGCCGACGCGCGCGAGGTAATGGGGTGCGCACTCGAGGCGTGCGGCGCGACGGTCCTGGCGGCCGCGTCGGGCGAAGAGGCACTCGACCTGCTGATCGAACGCCGGGAGCACGTCGATGTGCTGCTGTCCGATCTGGCGATGCCCGGCATGGACGGGCACGAGCTGATTCGCCGCGTGCGGCGCCAGCCCGACGCGAGCGCCGCGAGCCTGCCGGCGGCGGCGGTAACCGCGTTTGCTGATGCGCGCGAGCAGCAGCGCGCCCTCGACGATGGCTTCCAGATGCATATGGCCAAGCCGCTCGTGCCCGAGGCGCTTGCGCGCGCCGTCGCGCGACTCATGGAGTCGCGGCAGGCGGCGGAATGCCCGTCTCCCGCTGCGAGGCTGTAGCCTCGCGCGACGCAAAGCGTCCTGACCGACTCACTACCTGGATCGAACTAACCACTCAGACAAAGATCGCGTCGCCAGGTTGACATACATTGCACTGCAATGTATAACGGGCCTACGTATGGACATGGGGAAGGACCTGGTTGCGGCGTCCGCCACGCCGCTGGTGCTCGCCATCCTTGGCGAAGGCGACAGTTACGGCTACGCCATCATCAAACGCGTGGCCGAGTTGTCCGGCGGCCACCTGCAGTGGACCGACGGCATGCTCTATCCGGTGCTGCACCGGCTCGAGCGTCAGGGTCTGGTCGCGGCGAAGTGGTCCGCGTCCGAGACCGGCCGCAAGCGCAAGTACTACCGGATCACGAAGGACGGCCGGACGCAGCTGGCCGCGCAGCGGAAGCAGTGGCAGGTCGTGGACGGTACGCTGCGCGGGATCTGGATGCAGGCGTGCACCGCATGACGACCTTCGCCGATCAGTCGCTCGAGCAGCAAATCGCGCAATGGCGTGAGTATCTTCGCCGCCGGCAGGCCTTTCACGGTTCCGACATCGAGGAGCTCGAAGGGCATCTGCGCGACCAGCTGACGGCGCTGACCGAGGGCGGCCTGACGGGAGAAGAAGCCTTCCTGGTGGCGGTCAAGCGCATGGGCAGCCTCGATGCGTTGTCACGCGAATTCGCACGCGCCCATTCGGAGCGGCTGTGGAAGCAGCTGGTCATGACGCCCGATGCTGACGCGCCGGCGGCCACCTCACACTCGGAAATCCTCGTCGTCCTGGGGCTTGCCCTCGCCGCGGCGCTTGCGGTCAAGGTGCCGTCGCTGTTCGGAATCCGGCTCAGCCCTCGAGAAGAAGTGCCGCCGTTCTATTTCCGCAATGCCGCTCTGTTCGTGTTGCCGCTGCTGACGGTCTACTTCATCTGGAAGCGGCGGTCCGGTGTCGCGGGCGCACTCTGGCTCGGGCTGCCGTTCGCGGCCGCGGCTGTCTTCGCCAACATCTTTCCCTTTCTTGCGACCAGCGACACCCAGAGGCTGACCGCGCTGCACCTGCCGATCGCGCTGTGGCTGGTCGTTGGCTTCGCGTACGTCACGAGCCGCTGGTTCAGCGATGGTGGGCGGATGAATTTCGTCCGGTTCTCGGGCGAGCTGTTCATCTACTACGTGCTCATCGCACTCGGCGGCTTCGTCCTGATTGCATTCACCGTGATGTTGTTCGCATCGATCGGAATGAAGGCCGACTGGTTGATCGGAGGCTGGCTGGTCCCGTGCGGGGCAGCGGGCGCCGTCATCATCGGATCCTGGCTCGTGGAGGCGAAGCAGAGCGTCATCGAGAACATGGCGCCGGTGCTGACCAGGCTGTTCACGCCGTTGTTCACCGTGCTGCTGCTGGCGTTTCTGGCGACGATGGCGTGGACCGGCAGCCCGATCAATGTGGAGCGGCAGGTCCTCATCGGCTTCGATCTGCTGCTGGCGCTGGTTGTGGGGCTGGTGATCTACGCGGCCTCGGCACGCGACCCACAGGCACCGCCCGATTTCTTCGACGCCTTGCAACTGCTGCTCGTCGTCAGCGCGCTCGTGGTCGATGGCGTCGCGCTCGCGGCGATCGCCGCCCGCATCTCCGAGTTCGGTTTCACTCCCAACCGGGTGGCGGCGCTTGGCGAGAATCTGATTCTGCTCGTCAACCTGACCGTGGACGGCGTGGCTTTATGCGCGCTTCGTGCGTCGCCGGGGCGCGTTTGCCACGCTGGAGCGATGGCAAATCACCTACCTACCGGTGTACGCGCTGTGGGCGGCGATCGTCGTGATCGTGTTTCCGCCACTGTTCGGATACCGGTGACCGCTTAACCATCGACCGCCAAATCCGACCCTCACGCCTGGTCTGAGGACCGCGGTTCAACGGACAACGTGACTGTGCCCGAGTAGTGGAAATCCTCGATTTTTGCAGAGGATTGTTGGCGCACTGCTTATGGCAGTGAACTCGAAGTGCGTCCAGCCTTTTGCCCTCGTGACCGCGAAGGCAGTCTACGGAAGCGCAGCAGTGATGTCTCAAAGGCCGTCGTCGTCCGGCTCAGGCAGGGCGACCGCGGAATCATTCACTGTTGGGACGGGCCTACGCGGCGCACCGACAGGCGACCGGCGGTCATCATCGTCCGGACCGCATGGACGCAGTTGGTATCGGTCGAAATTCATTGAATAAGTCGCGCGCCCCTTCGTGCGCGATCTCAGATCGGTCGCGTAGCCAAACATCTCCGAGAGCGGCACGCGCGCCCGGATGACCTGCGTACCGTCGCGGTCTTCCTGACTCTGAATCTGGCCTCGCCGGCTGGAGAGGTTCCCCACAACGTCACCCATGCATTCCTTGGGCACGACGACTTCGACGCGCATCACCGGCTCGAGCACGACAGGCCCGGCCTTCTTCGCGGCGTCTTGAAATGCCATAGATCCTGCGATCTTGAACGCCATCTCCGACGAGTCGACGTCGCGATACGAACCGTCGTAGAGCTCGATGCGAACGTCGTCGATCGGGTAGCCGGCGAGCACGCCCAGAGTGAGTGCTTCCCGGATCCCCTGGTCGATCGGCTTGATGAACTCCTTCGGAATCGATCCGCCGGCGGTCTCGTTCTCGAAAATGTAGCCGCTGCCCCGCTCGCCCGGATAGAGATGAATCTTGACGTGGCCGTACTCGCCACGACCGCCGGCTTGCTTGGCGTACTTCATCTCGCCGTCGGCTCGACAGGTGAGCGTTTCCTTGTAGGCGACCTGCGGCTTGCCAACCGTCGCCTCGACGCTGAACTCCCGCTTCAGCCGGTCGACGATGATCTCGAGATGCAGCTCGCTCGTCCCGTGAATGATCACCTGACCGGTCTGGGCATCGGTTTGACCCGGCAGGTCGGGTCCTCCGCCATCAGCTTTTGCAGGCCAGCGCCGAGCTTCTCCTGGTCCGACCTGGTCTTCGGCTCGATCGCCAGCGAGATCACCGGCTGCTGGACACCCATCGGCTGAATGTAGCATGGGGGTACGATCGGAAAGTTAGGTCACGCGGGCTGCGCAACAGGGCCTCGCTGCTGGATACACCTGTGTTGGCAATATCGCCCGCCTCACGCCGATCCTCGATCTTTTTTGCGGAGGATAGTTGGCGCAATGTTTATGGGGGTGAACTCCAAGTGCGCCCACCAGGTGCGCCCACCATCGGGCAGCTTATAGTTGCGCTTGTCGGTCAGCCGTGCTCCTCTTTGGGCCAAGGCGAGCCACCCGGCGCGAGGGCACACCGAAGTGAGCTGAGATGAAGACCATGCTCTGGCCATTCTGGGTACTCGCAGGAATCATCCTGGGGCTTCCCCAGACGTTGCCGTTGAAACCGCTTGCGCCGATCGAGCCGATCGCGGCCATCGTCGACATGTTCAAGGCGGCGCCGGTGATCGGCATGCAGCCCGGCGTGGGTCATTCAGACGCGCGCGGCTACGCGTTCGTGATCGCGCTCTTGCGCGACCCACGCATCCAGTCGCTCGGCGTGGATGTCGCCATGGAAAACGGCAGTGCACGCTATCAGAGCGTCATGGATCGCTACACGCGGGGCGAGGACGTGCCTTACTCTGAACTTCGCCACGTGTGGGACGACACGACGCAGCCTCAGACAACGACTGCGATCGGTGAAGTCAATCCGATCTACCGCGCCATCCGCGAGACTAATGCCACGCTGCCCCGCAATCGGCAGTTGCGTGCGCTCCTCGGCGATCCGCCGATTGATTGGGAGAACGTCCACACGCGCGCGGACTTTCAGAAATGGATCGCCCGGCGCGATTCGAACGGTGCCGACGTCATTCAGCGCGAGTCGCTCGCGAAAGGACGCCACGCGCTCGTGCTCTACGCCTTCGGCCATCTGCAGCGGCGCCAGCAGGCGACCAACTACAACATGGACAGCCCGGCCGCGCAAACCGTGTGTGGCTCGAAAAGGCCGGCGTGAAGACGTTCATCGTAGGAAACGGCGACGAAACGAATGGAATGGCAGGCTGGACCGTGCCGAGCCTCGCGCTGCTGCGCGGGACGACGCTCGGGGCGTCGAACGCGCCGGAGATGTCGCTGCCGCGCGTCACGGTGCAGCCGGATGGCAGCTTCGTGTCGATTCCCCGCGAACAATGGATTCAACTTCGAAGAGAAGAGCTGATGGATGCGATGGTGTACCTGGGTCCAAAGTCGACGGTGGCGCTCGAGCCGTTGTCGCCGACGATCTGCGCGGATCCTGGCTACCTCGACACCCGCCTCGCCCGCATGGCGCTCGCCGGTTTCCCGCAGTCCGAGGCCGATCGTCTGAAACAGTTCTGCGCGAGCATGAAGTAGCGCGGCCTCAACGGCGACCGACGTCAACGTCCTCACCTCACGCACATCCTCGATCTTTTTGTGGAGGATAGTTGGCGTTAATGTTTATGCGGGTGAACTCGAAGTGCGCCCACCAGGTGCGCCCACCACTCACACCGCATGCGGCTGTCGATGGTCCTACCGCTTGCCGCTGGCGATGGCCGTCCCGCCTGTGGGCGATACCCGAGCCTCATCAGAACTGATCGGAGCGATTCTCGTATGTTGTTGCATGAGCCGACGACCGTTGCAGCCGAAAGGAACTGGCATGCTTACGAAACTCCTGGTTGTTTACTCGACTATTTTGACGACACTGCTCACGGGGTTCACACTAGCGGGGTCCGCGGCCGCAAGAGTTCAACGCTTTGACGAGATCGACGTGCGGCGGATCAACGTTCGTGAGCCTGACGGCACGCTGCGGATGGTGATTTCCAACCATGCACGGCTGCCGGGCATCATTGTCCGAGGTAAAGAGAATCCGCCCGTCGATCGGCCGTACGCCGGTATGCTGTTCTATAACGACGAAGGGACCGAAAACGGCGGCCTCGTATTTGGTGGACACCGCAACGCGAACGGCGAAGTCGTCGATGCTGGCGTGGCTCTCTCGTTCGATCGCTATGGGGCGAGCTCTCAATTTGTTCAGCTCGCGGGAGTACAAGACTCGAAGAATCACATCGTCGGGCTCACTCTGTCGGAGACCGAGACGACAGGCAATCGACGACGTGTCTTCATCGGCCATGACAAAGAGGGAATCGCCAGTGTCTCGCTCATGGACCGCAACGGACGAAAGAGAATCCTCTTACAAGTCACTTCCGACGGAACGCCAAGTATTTCGTTTCTCGACGCGGACGGAAAGGTCGTCAATCAGCTCGGACCTACGCGCCCGCAATGAATTTCCACATAGGGCTGCCTCGGCGATGGCCGATCGGACTCTTCCTCGCGCGATCACAGTCAGAACTGGCGTGACCGCGTCTGCCTCTCGCGCATCCTCGATACTCTTGAAGGTGCTGTTCCCCTGGCCGGATCTCGTTTGGCGGCCACGCGGAGCGGTGAGTGAAGCCGCAGGATCGCTTGAAACGGATGTAAACGATAGATTAATCGGATGTAAACGGCTCAAGTCAGTTAATATTGATTCTCCAATTTTGAGGAGACCTTGACGATGCCCATTCCGAACCCACGACGGCTCGCGGTGTGCGCTGCTCTGGTGGCAGCCTGTGCCCAGGTTGTGTCCGCTGCTGATATTCTGATCGTCGACGCGAAATCATCGCCGGAGAGTCTGACCGTGGCGCCCGGCGGGTTGCTGATCGTGGGCAGCGCCAGCACGCCGTTCGTCTACAAGGTGCGCGCCGGCGCGACCACGGCCGAGAAGTTCATCGACGCGAGTGCCGAAGGTCCGGGCACGTTTTTCCTCGGCATGCTCGCGGATGCCGCGACCAACACGCTCTGGACCTGTCAGCTCACGCCGGTTCCGAACACGACGCCGCCGCAGCGCCATTCCGCCCTGCGCGGGTTCGACATCGCGACCGGCGCCCAGAAACTCCGCTGGGAACTGCCAGGCGACGTGAGTGTCTGTAATGATTTCGCGATCGGTCCCGACAAGGCGCTTTACATCACCGACACCGGCAATGCCAAAATCTTCAGGCTGGCGGCCGGCGCGTCCACAGCCGAGCTGTTCCTCGAAGACCGCGCGTCGCTCGCCGGGATCGACGGGATTACGTTTCTCAACGGCACGCTCTACGCGAACAACGTCCGCACGAGCAAGGTGTACCGCGTGCCAGTGAACGCGGGCAAAGCGGCGCCGGCGGTCGAAATTGTGCTGGATCAGCCGATCAAGGGACCGGACGGCATGCGCGCGGCCAATGGAAAACTTCTCGTTGCGGAGAATGGCGCAGGTAAGATCTCAGCGATCACGATCACCGGAGACAAGGGGACGGTCACGGTGCTCAAGGAAGGACTCAACACCCCGACCGCGGTCGAACCGGCTGGGCGACACGATCTGGATCGCCGAGCGCGGCGCCGGCAAGGCCGTCTCGATCCCGATGCCGAAGTGAAAGCGAACGGAAAGAACGATCACAAGGAGAGATGACGTGAAATTAGCGAAAGTCGCGCTGTTCGTTTTCCTGGCGTCGGCGGCGGTCGTCGCTCAGGTCAATCTGGGCCAGCAGAAGCCCGAACCCAACCTGCCCTTCACGATGACCACGTCCGACACATTCGAACTGCCGTGGCGGATCGCCTTCCTGCCGGACGGCCGCATGCTGGTCACCGAAAAAGTCGGTCCGGTGTGGCTGGTGTCTCAAGACGGAAAAAAGATCAGCCCGGTGTCCGGCACGCCCGCAGTCTATTGGTCAGGTCAGAACGGCATGCACGGCGTGTTCCTCTCGCCGCACTACGCGACCGACCAGAGCATCTACCTGACCTACGCCGAGCCGGGTGAGTACGGCGGCGGCCTGGCGCTGGCGCGCGCGAAGCTGACGGCCACCGCCACCTCGGCGAGACTGGAAAGATTCGAGGTGCTCTGGCACCAGATGCCCAAGGGCAAGGGCGGACAGGAAGGCGCGGCGGTGGCGTTCTCGCCGGACGGACAGTTTCTGTTCCTCGCGGTCGGCGACCGTCAGCGTATGACGCCCGCTCAGGATCCGGATCAGCCGGTCGGCAAGATCCTGCGCCTGACGCTTGATGGCAAACCGGCCCCCGGCAATCCCAACTACGGCAAGACCGGCGCGCCGACCATTCCGCTGATCGATCCTCCGGCCGACACTGAAGCCGCAAAAACCGCGAAGGTCGTCAGCACCTACACGTTCCCACGGGAGAACATGACGCCGGCCGAAACCTGGGCGAGCGGCGTCCGCACGCCGTACGGCCTCGCGTTTTCACCCGCGGGTGAATTGTGGGAGGTCGAGCACGGCCCGCGCGGCGGCGACGAACTGAACCTGATCGAGAAGGGCAAGAACTACGGCTGGCCGCTGGTGTCGTACGGCATGAACTACAACACCGTACCGGTTCCCAGCCCCGACAGTCAGCCCGAGCTGGCGAAGCCGGTGCTGTATTGGGTGCCGGTGATCGCGCCGGGCAATCTGATGTTCTACACCGGAACCCAGGGCTTCCCGCAGTGGAACGGCAGTGGCTTGATCAGCGGTCTCGCCACCACGTCCCTCATCCGCATCGTCTTCGACGGCCACGGCGGCGCGAAGGCGGCTGAGCGCTGGAATGTGGGCAAGCGGATCCGCGACGTCGAACAAGGCCCCGACGGCTCGCTGTGGATGCTCGAAGACGCCAATCCCGGCGCCCTGATTCATGTGACCCCTTCACAGACAACCACCTCGCGTTAAGCAACGAGCAGGAAGGGCCGGAGCAATCCGGCCCTTTCTTGCCTCCGCACGGTTTCGAGTCCCAGCGTTCTTCAGTAGAATTTCTGACGCAACAGATTTATGCCCGTCGAACCAGCTACGCCGACGACGACCCCTCTGCAGCGGATATTCTTCGAGGCCATCTCGCTGAGCCCCGACGCGCGGGCCGCGTACGTTTCGCGCGCGTGCGGCAGCGACCTCAATCTCCTGCGCGCGGTAGAGGCCTTGTTCGCGGTTGACGATGTCACGGCCGGACGTCGAGTCGAGGCACCGTTCGCACATCCCTCGTCTGGCGACGCTGGCGTGGAAGGCGGCATCGACGACCAGACCGGACAGGATCTCGGCCCTTACCACCTCGTTCGCCTGCTTGGTACCGGCGGGATGGGCCGCGTGTATCTGGCCGAACGGCGCGACGTCCAGAAGTCGGTCGCGTTGAAGGTGCTCGACGGCGTCATTCGCGGGACGCACATGCGGCTACGATTCCTGCGCGAGAGAAGCCTCCTGGCGCGACTCGACCATCCCAACATCGCGCGGTTCCTCGATGCCGGCATCCGTCAGGATGGTGTGCCGTACCTCGCCCTGGAGTACGTCGATGGCGCCCCGGTCGACGACCACGCGCGCGGTCTGGCGATCGACGAGCGTCTCCGGCTGTTCGACGGCGTCTGCGCGGCCGTGGCGTACGCGCACCAGCAACTGGTCGTGCACCGCGATCTCAAACCGTCGAACATCCTCGTGGACAAGAGCGGCAGCGTGAAGCTGCTCGATTTCGGCATTGCCAAACTGCTCGAACAGGAAGACGAATCGCTGACGGTCCATGGCGGACGGCCGATGACGCCGGCGTACGCGGCGCCGGAGCAGATGCGCGGCGGACCGATCACGCCGGCCACCGACGTGTACATGCTCGGGATCCTGCTGTTCGAGCTGCTCACCGGCCAGCGTCCCTACTCGGTCCGGGACCTGACGCCGGCGCAGGCGGAGCGTGTCGTCTGCGACTCGAACGTATCGCGGCCCTCGGCGCTCGTCCCGCCAGCAGGTTTGTCGCGACGAGCTGCGGCCGATCTGGACGCGATTTGCCTGCGCGCGCTCGAGAAGAACCCGCTCCGCCGTTATCCCACGGCCGCCGATCTTCGAGCCGACCTTCAGCGCTACTTTTCGCAGCGGCCGGTCGAGGCGCAGGTGCCGACCAGGCTGTACGTGGCGGGTAAGTTCGTGGCGCGCCATCGCGTGTCGGTCGTGGTCGCCACCGCGGCGACGTTCCTGGTGCTGGCCGGGTCGGGCGCGGTCGCCTGGCAGGCGCGGCGCGCCAACCAGGAACGACAGCGCGCCGAGCGGGCGCTCGGCGAGTCGCAGAGCGTCAGCAATTTCCTCATCGGTCTCTTCGAAGCGCAGCATCCCGCCAGCGCGATGGGCGAGGAGCCGTCGGCGCACGCCTTGATCGAGCGCGGTCTGCAACGTGCGGAGCTGCTCTCGGGTCAACCGCTCGTACAGGCGCGCATGTTCGACGCGATCGGTCGCGTCTACCGCGGCAGCGGCGAGCTCGATCGAGCGGAGGCGCTGCTGCGCCGGGCGCTCGAGATCCGCCAGACGCAGCTCGGACCACAGCACCTCGAGACCGCCTCCAGCGCCCATAACCTCGCCGCGCTCTTGTACGACAAGGGCGCGTACGACGAGTCGGCGCGCGATTACGAGTGGGCGCTCCAGGTCCGACGCGGCCCCGGCGCCAATCCGGGTGATCTCGTCCAGACCCTGCAAGGCTCCGCGATGCTGGTGCTGCGGGTACGGCGCGACGACCGCTTCGCTGAGGCTCGCCTGCAGGAAGCTCTTCGTATCGCGCAGACAGCCTTCGGCGACGACGACCCGCGCGTGGCGTCGGCGTTGAACTCGTTGGCGGCGATCACCGACTTCCGCTCCGACCCGGCTGGCAGCGAGCCACTCCTGCGTCGCGCGCTCGCGATTCAAACCAGGCGCCTCGGGCCGTCGCATCCGGACAGGCTCGAAACGCTGGGTAACCTCGGCACGACGCTTCGCGATAAGGGCGACCTTCTCGCGGCAGAAGCCGCGCTCCGTGAGGCACTCGATCTCGAACGTCGCGTCTATGGTCCCCGTCACCTCGAGGTGCTGGGCTGTACGCTCAATCTCGCTTCGGTTCTGAACAGCCGTGGACGATCCGCTGAAGCAGAGGCGATGGCGCGCGACGCGCTGGCGACCGCAGAGTCGACCTACGGGCCCAGCCACATCATGGTCGCGCACGCATCACGCCGGATCGCCGGCTTCCTCGCTGCGCGTGGCGCATATCCGGAAGCGGAACCCTTCTACTTCCGGGCCGCTGACATCTATCGCTCGAAGTTCGGCGACAGTCATCAACTCGTCCTCGACATGCGCCAGGCGTTGATCGACATGCAGGCCGCGCGGCAGAACCGTGGAACGCCAGAGCGGGTTGAAAGGTCGCGCCCGGAGTAAAATGCGCGCGTGGACGATCGATTCGCGCCCTTGAGAACGGCAACGGCCGCCGCGCTGCTCGGTGGCCCCGGAACAACACCAGTGGAGCTGCGCCAGGCGATCGCGGCGGGCGAACCGCCAGCCGAACTGGCGACACTGGTCCAGAAAATCCGCACCCGCGCCTACACCGTTCTCGATCAGGATCTCGACGTCCTGCGATCGCGTTACAGCGAAGATCAGCTGTTCGAGATCGTCGTCGCGGCGGCGTTCGGCGCGGCCGGTGAACGGCTGGCGGCGGCGCATCGCGCACTGGAGGAGGCGTGAGGCTCTCGAACGTCGAACGGGGCGACGGTCTCTCCGCCCGTTTCTTCTATCGTTTCATCCGCGCGGTTTCGGGATTTAGAGCGCCCGACGTCGTTCGCACTCTTCGTTACCGTCGTCATCTGTTCGGCCGCGCGCATTCGGCACACACCCACGCCGTGATGCGAGGGGCGTCCGAATGGTCGGTCGGGGATCGTGAGCTGTTCGCGGCGTTCGTGTCGCGAATGAATCACTGTCACTTTTGAACCAACGCCCACGCCGCGGTCGCGGCGTCCGCACTCGACAGCGACAATCTGGTCCAGCAGGTGCTCGACGATTACACGACGGCGCCGATCGGCGAGCCGCTACGCGCGACCCTTGGCCTGCTCAAGAAGATGACGCTCGATCACGCTCATCTCGAAGCCGACGATGTCCGCGTGGTGATAGCCGCGGGGGTGTCGAAGCAGGCGATTCGCGAGGCGCTCGAAGTCGCCTTTCTGTTCAACATCTACGACCGGATGGCCGACTCGATGGGCTGGGACGTGCCTGAGGTCTCGACCGGCTACTATCGCGCCGGCGCGAAGCGGTTGCTGGCGCGCGGCTACCAGTAGGCCGACGTCGCCACGACCGAGGCCGCGCGCAACACCTTGCGCTTCTACACGTAGTGCGATATAGGTAGAAGTCCGAGGTGTGTGGTGCCGGACAAATCCGATCTGCCGCAGGGCACGCTTGACCTGTTGATCCTCCAGGTCGTCGCCGCCGGGGCCATCCACGGCTACGCGATCGCGCAACGCCTTCAACTGATCTCGCGCGACGTGGTCCAGGTGCCGCAGGGCTCGCTCTATCCCGCCCTGCACCGGCTCGAAAACCGCGGCCTGCTGACCGCGGACTGGAAGACGTCGGATACCGGGCGCGAGTCGAAGTTCTACCGCCTGACGCCGAAAGGACGAAAGCAGCTGAAGGCCGAGGCCGCCAGCTGGCTGCGGCTGACCGGGGCGATCGAGCTGATTCTCAAGCCGTCGGGCGAATCGCGATGACCTGGTGGCGCCGCCTGCTGCGGCAACGGGCGCTCGAACGCGAACTCGACGCCGAGCTCCGCGACCACATCGAACGAGAGGTTGCCGATCGCGTGCGTGCCGGAGAATCAGACGCCGAGGCCCGCCGGCAGATGCGGTTGAGCTCCGGCGGGCTCGACCAGCTCAAAGAAGTCTGCCGCGACGTTCGTCGGCCGCCGGCCCTCGCCGATATCGCGGCGGACGTGCGATTCGCGTGGCGCATCCTCATGCGGAACGGATGGGCCACCGCCGGCGCCGTTCTGACGCTCGCGCTCGCGATGGGCGTCGCGAACGCGACCTTCATCAGTACCTACGCCGCCCTGTGGCGCGACTTCCCGTTCGAACGGCCCGATCGCATCGCGATCATGCGGACGCTCGACGGGCGCGGACGCGAGGCTGGCCTGTCGTTCCCCGACTTCGAGGATTGGCGCCGCGATACGCGTGTGTTCGACGGCCCGGCGGCCGCCTTCGCGATCACCACGATCGGCCTGGGGCGCGACGGCGCCACGCCCGAGCAGTTCGACGGGCTGTATGTCTCCGCCGCCACCTTCTCCGTGCTCCGCGTCAAGCCCCGGCTCGGGCGCGATTTCTCGGCCGCCGACGATCGTCCCGGCGCCGAACCGGTGGTGATTATCTCGAGCAACATCTGGAAGAGCCGCTACGCGGCGAGCCGCGATGTCGTCGGGCGCACGATCACGGTGAACGGCGCCTTGCCCGCGACCATCATCGGCGTGATGCCTGACGGCATCCGATTCATCGACTTCACCGATGTCTGGCTGCCGCTGGCGCAGATGCCGGGGTTGACCGCGCAACGTCGCGACTCACGCCCGCTGATGATGATCGGGCGTCTTCCCGACGGTGCCGACCTCGACCGAGTGCGAGCCGATCTGTCGCCGATCGCGGCGAATCTGGCGGTGACCCATCCCGACACGAACAAGGACATCCGTCCGCTCGCCAACACACTGCTCGAGGCCTACAACGGTGGCGTGTCGCTGACCGAATCCTCGGTCCTGTTGCCGCTGCTGGCCGCCGCGTTCGTCCTGCTCATTGCCGCCGCCAATCTGGCGAATCTGCTGCTGGCGCGCGCGGCGTATCGATCGCGTGAGATCGCGATCCGGCTGGCGATCGGCGCCACTCAGTGGCGGATCGTGCGGGGCCTGTTGATCGAGAGCCTGCTGCTGGCGGCGGTGGCGTGGATTCTGGCAGTGGGCGGCTCCTGGCTCGCCTTGACGTATCTCGGCGTCCCAGGCCGCTCCGCATTTACCCTACTGGCACCTCAAGATGGACGCCCGCCTGCTGGGCACGCTGGCGGCGATCGCGCTCATCACCACGGGACTCTTCGGCCTCGCGCCCGCGATATACGCCTCGCGTCGCGCGACCGCCGATGGACTCAAGGACGGCGGTCGTCTGAGCACACCGCCGAACGTCCGGCGCTGGACCCATGCGCTGCTCGTCGGGCAGTTCGCCGTCACGCTGGCGCTCCTGAACGGTGCCGGGCTGGCGGCCAAACGGTTCTTCGATTTCTATGCGGTCGATCGCAACGTGCAGACGTCGGATACGGTGACCACATTCATTCGACTACCGGCCCAGACCTACGCGACGCGTGATCAGCGGATCGCGTTTCACCAGCAGTTGAAGGCGCACCTGCTGGCGGTGCCGGGAGTGACCGCGAGTACCGTCGCCACCGCGGCGCCGTTCTCAGCGGCCGGGAGACGCCAGCTGACGTCCATAGACGGGCAGCCGACGACTGAGCCGCCGCCGGAAGTCATGACCGTGATCGTGGAGCCGGCCTACTTTCAAAACGTCGTCCGCGGTCTCGTCCTCGGCGAGCCGTTCTCCGAACTGCACGGGACTCCCGGGCACGAGGCCGCGATCGTCAACCAGCAATTCGCCAGCGCGTACCTCGGTGACGGGAGTCCGATCGGTCGCCGCCTCGAGATCCGACCGCCGACGGCCCGGAGGACGTACCTGAGAGAAGCTGACGCCCCTGCGCCGCCAGTTTCGGTAGTCATCGTCGGCGTCGCTCCGGATGTTCGACAGACTGGCGATGCCGTGCCCATGGTGTATCTGCCGTTTCGTGCCGAGGCGCCGGCGGTGGTCACATTGATGGTCCGCGGCTCCGATGGGTCGCCCCCTCGCGTCTCGGACGTCCGCGACGCCGTGAACGCCATCGACCCGGATCTCGCGCTTGGCGTCGTCAGAACGCTCGACGAGCTCCGCGATCGCTCGAGGTCGGGCCCCGCCGACATGGCATCGCAGTTCGCGAAGATCGGTGGCCTGGCGCTGGTCTTCTCCGGAGTAGGCCTTTATTCGGCGATGGCCTACGCCGTGAGGCGCCGCACGCAGGAGATTGCCGTCAGAATGGCGCTCGGCGCCGAGCCCGCGCAGGTGCGCTGGCTGTTCCTCAAGACCGGCGCCTGGATCATCACCATCGGCGTGATCGTCGGCGTGCCTGCGGCACTCCTCGTCGGGCGGCTGCTCCAGAACACGTTCGTGCACACCGAGGCGCGCGACAGCCTGACGCTCATCGTGACGATCGCCCTCCTGGCAATCGTTGCGCTGGTTGCGTCAATTGTTCCGGCGACGTCGCGCCACGCGGCTCGAGCCGACCGCCGCGTTGCGGATCGAGTAGTGAGCGGCGCGGAGTGAACTAAGGCAGCCTCGCAATCAGCTCCTTGACGTTCGGCGCCCCTAAACCGGTGACCTGGTCGTAGCCCGGACCGCAGTTGAACGCTCCGTTGCTCCCGGAGACGACATCCCGGAATGCAGGCGTTCCAATCAGTTTGTAGATCAGCGGATTGATGAACGGCAGGAAGGACTTCCCCGCCTTCGATCGCGCTTCGTTCATCAAGGCACAGAAGCCGGCCCACATCGGCGCGCTCCAGCTGGTCCCTCCGATCTGCGTGACGTGACCCTGCAGTACCAGATACGCCCCGGTGTTGGGGTCGGCCGCCGCACAGACATCGGGCACCAGGCGCTTCGTACCATTCGGTACGCCGGCGCCGGTTTGCCACGTGGGGCGCGCGAAGAACCGGCTGGTGCCGCCACCGCCGCTGGTCCATCCTGTTTCAGACGTAACTGCCCCGGCTGCATTGAGGCGCAGACTCGTGCCTCCCACACCGATCACGGAGGAATCGGAAGACTCGTACTCCGCCTGCAATGGTCCGGTGGGACTGTGACCGGTGGAGTCGGGATTGGAACCGGCGTCGCCGCTGGAGACGAAGACGTTCACGCCGGCCGCCGCCAGGTGCAGAAATTTGGTGTGTTCGGTCGCGACTTCTGCCGGAGCCATGAACGTTTCGCCGAGCCCGAGGCTGATCGAGAGTTGCCGCATGCCTGGAATCGTCGCCAGGTCGGAAATGATGCGGTCGATCGCCTTGTCGATGGCGACGAACGTCAGTGCGCCGGTGGCGTAGATTCGAATGGTCGCGCCGGGCGCGATGCCGCTGGCCCATGAGGCGTCCAGCGTTTCTTCTCCGCTCGGTGTCGGCAGCGTGCCGGTGCCAACCTTAATCTTCTGGATCTGGCTGACCGTAACGGGGACGCCGTTCTTCTTCCAGAACGCGGTGAGGTCGGAGTCCGCGGGAAACGTGTCGATCAGAATCGCGATGGTCTGACCTTTCCCGGTCACGCCCAGGCCATCGGCGGTGTAGGCGTGAAGAATTTCCGAGACCAGATAAGGCGGAGCATTCTGGATATTCGTGGTCGGGCCCGCGGGCGTTTCCGGGGCTGTCCGATTCCCTTCTGATGGAGCAACTCGTCGAAGGTGTTTGTTCGCCTGCCGATAGGGCTGCAGGCCATTGATGGAACGGACCGCTGCGGCAACTTCAGCCGGCAGGCTCGGCGCGTTCTGCGCGGAGGTGTAGGTGACTCCGTCCTTCGTCACCGGAACCATGTTCACTTCCAGGCTTTTGGCGATCTGGCTGGCCCTGGCGCGGGCATAGATGCCGTCCCTGGACGTCTGCGTGATCTCGTAACCGTTGGCCTTCAACCACGCTGACAAGGCCGCGGTATCGGACGGTTTTGCGTCGTAGAGTTTGTCGAGTTCTGCCGGCGGAACCACTTCCCCTTTCGCGACTTTCTCCTCGAGTTGCGATTGGACATCGGCGGCGATGGAGAGCGAAAAATGCACCTCCATCATTTCGTCCGGATGCGCCGCGGTCATGGCGCCGACCGTCACGCCTTCCGGCGTAATTCCCGGCGTCGAGGGCAACGGCGTAATGCTGTCTGGAAACGTCTTTCTTTCGGCCATGATTCCGTCCCTTTCTTACTCGCGGCTTACCGCAGCGTCAGGTGCTCTACACCTGGTGAACGTCGAAGCGGAAACGTTTCCGTTCGATCCGACTTCTTGTGGAATTGGTCACGAAGGCTTCGCTTCGCGATGAGCGAAGCGGAGGTAGGCTCCGACCGTCAGAAAGTTGATCACCACGCCGAGCATGTTCCAGGCAATCACCGGTCGTGACGCGATCAGCAGGCCGTAGTAGATCCACGCTACTTGAAACACTCCGATGATTCCGGCCATCGTCGGGTTGATGCCTTTGCTGGATCGCCGCCGGAACATCCCGATGAGGTCGGGCACGGCGGCGAAGGTGGTGCCGAAGCCCGCGAGGAACCCAACCACCTCAGACCGTTGCAGCGTGGGAGAGAGCAGACTCGATGTGTCGTGTATGTCGAGGCCCGCGCAGCTTCCGAAGGTCGCCGCGCTCAGCAAGAGTCCCCCGCACAACACGGGCCTGATGTAGGAGTTCTTAATCACGAGCATCCCCGCTTTCCATCTACGCTCAAGACTCCGGTCCGCCCCGTCCGGCCGGGCGCAAACTCACGATCCTGAAGATGATGTCTTGGACAGGAGGAATACGGACGCCTGCCAGGGCCGAGCGTCCAGGTACAATCCGTTCCTGTTCAGGTCGCGGCCATCTCGCACGTGCACCGCGCCGTCGATCTGATCGTCGAGGCGCCAGGCGTCGCCGTCGAGATCCGCGAACGGCAGCCGGACGTAGCACTGACTCTGATTGGCCGCGAAATTCACAGCGACCAGCAGGCGTTCCCCAACTCGGCCTTGCCAGACGAACGCCAGGAAACAATCCCACGTCCAGTTCCCGTCCCAGGCCTCGCGGCATTCGAGCAACTGCCACTGGCCTTCGCGTACGGCTGGCAGTCGCAGCACTGCGAGCAGGCGGTCGTAGAACTGGTGCAGCTCCCGATCGAGAAGTTCGGCCGGACCGCGACACAGGTGGGGCGAAATTCGTTTCTTGCGTCCCTCGAACTGTCCCTGATGAAAGAACCGTAAACCGGGCGACAAGAACGTGATGACCGCGGCCGCCCGGTGCACGTCGTGGGGGAACGTCGCGGCCGCACGCGGCTCGTCGTGGTTCTCCAGGAAGCGCGCCATCCGGTTTTGGTAATCGAGCCCGGCGCACAAGTGTTCGCGCGCAGGGCGCGTGTGGCCGTCGCGCAGTCGGTCGTACAACCGCTTGTCGTAGGTGTAGTCGAAGCCCTGCTGCAGCAGCGTCCATTCCCTGTCCCAGTAGACCTCCGCGACGAACTGGAAGTCGGGATGTTTGCACCGTACCGCTGCTGTGGCCCTCGGCCAGAAGAGCTCGGCGCGGATGCCCCAGGTGCTTTCGAAGACATCGGGCAGCACCAGCATGGCCATATCGCAGCGCACGCCGTCGCACTGGCCGGCGATTCGTTCCAACTCGCCGATCATCGCGTCCTGCAATCCGGGATTTCCGTAATTCAGCTGCAGCGTATCGGGCCAGCCGTCGAAATACGGGTCACGGCCGTGCGCGAACACCAGCGGTCCGTTTTTCGTTTGCACCCGGCAGTAATTCTGCGGCGCCCGCGCCAGGTCGCTCTCGCTCCCCCGCACGAAGTAATCCGGATGTTCGTCGATCCACGGGTGATCCGGCGCCATGTGATTCGGCACGAAGTCGAGCATCAGCTGCAGTCCCCGTTGCCGCAGCCGTTGGCGCAGACGCGCCAGCGCTGCATCGCCTCCGAGATCCCGGTGCACGCTGTAGTCCTGGATGGCGAACCCGGAGCCGGCGATGTCTTCTTCGCGCAGGTCCGGGAGCGTTTCCTGAAACTCCCCGCGCCATCCGGGGTTGCGGCGGGATGCCTTCTGCGCGACCGGACCGGTCTGCCAGACACTCAGCAACCAGATCAAGTCGAAGCCCACGCCAGCCAGACGATCCAGTTCAACATCAGGCACATCGTCGAGCGTGGCGGGCCGACCGAGAGCGCGCGACAAGTCCGTCAACCAGACCCGTATGTTGATCTGATAGAGCGACGGATAGAGCGGCTTCATTTCACACCGGGCGTGTCACCAGCGAACCCTCCACGCTTACCAGCCTCGAGGAATCGTTTCGCATCGAGCCTCCCGAACAGCTCGATCAGCTTTGCCACCAGGCCCGTCCATCCGGTCTGGTGACTGGCGCCGAGTCCTGCTCCGTTGTCCCCGTGGAAGTATTCGTAGAAAAGAAGATGGTCGCGCCAGTGGGCGTCTTCCTGAAACATCTGCGCACCGCCATACACGGGCCGATGACCGTCGGCATCCCGCAGGAAGATCCGGGTCAGGCGATCGGAAATTTCCCTGGCAACTTCGAACAGGTTCATCAGCTTGCCTGAACCGGTCGGGCATTCGATCTTGAAGTTGTCTCCGTAATACATGTAGAAGTTCAGCAGCCCTCTGATCAGGATGGCGTTGACCGGCATCCAGATCGGGCCCCGCCAGTTCGAATTGCCGCCGAACATGCCGGTATTCGATTCCGCGGGCAGGTAATCCACGCGGTGTTCCTCGCCATTCACGTGGAATACGTAGGGGTGCTGTTCGTGGAACTTCGAGAGCGCGCGGATGCCGTACGGGCTCAGGAACTCGTCCTCGTCGAGCATCTTCGTCAGGATCCGGCGGAGCCGATCGGGCGTGACCACGGCCAGAATCCCTCGGTCGGCTACACCGAGATGACCGTGTCCCGTCGGGTGCATCGTCGCCGCCAGCTCGGGCATCCGACGCAGCCGCTCCTGGACCTGGCTCATGACTCTCGGGACGCGCTCCCGCTGCCATTTCTCGGTCACCGACGTCGCGCAAAGCGGAAGGAGTCCCACCATCGAGCGCACCTTGAGCCGCTGCGCGCTGCCGTCCGGGAGCCGCAGCAGATCGTAGTAGAAGCCATCCTCCTCGTCCCACATGCCGTCGGCCCCCGGGCGGTTCATCGCCGCGGCGATGTAGTAGAAGTGCTCGGCGAACTTGAAGACCATGTCCTGATAGCTGGGATCGTGGGCGGACAGATCCACCGCCAGTTCGAGCATGTTCTGGCTGAAAAGCGTCATCCATGCTGTGCCGTCCGCCTGCTCGAGATATCCACCGGTCGGCAACGCAGCGCTCCGATCGAACACGCCGATGTTATCAAGGCCAAGAAAGCCTCCCTCGAAGACGTTCTTGCCGAAGCGGTCTTTGCGGTTGACCCACCATGTGAAGTTGAGCAGTAGTTTGTGGAAGGTCGATCTGAGGAAGTCCAGGTCGTCTTCACCTCGAAGCGCCTGCTCGGTGCGGTGGAGAAAGAGGGTCGCAAACGCATGGACCGGAGGGTTCACGTCGCTGAAATTCCACTCGTAGGCGGGCATCTGACCGTTGGGGTGCAGGTAGGAGCCGCGGAGCATCAGGCTCATTTGCTCCTTCGCGAAATCAGGATCGACGATGGCGAGCGGAAGTGTGTGGAAGGCGAGGTCCCAGGCGGCGTACCAGGGGTACTCCCACTTGTCGGGCATCGAGATGATGTCCTCGTTCAACATGTGGAACCACTCTGAGTTCCGGGCTGCGCGATAGCCGGTATGGAGTGGATTGGAGCGGTGCTCGTCCAGCCAGTTGTCACCGTCGAAGAAAAAGAACTGTTTGCTCCAGAGCATGCCGGCGAGCGCCTGCCGCATCACGTTGGCCGCATCTTCACTCACAGACGGCGGCGTCACCGACTGGTAAAACTCGTCGGCTTCGCGAAGTCTGAGCGCAAAGAGATCATCGAACGATTTTCCGAACGGCTTGCTCTTCTGGTCTCGAGACGCCCTGGACAAGCCGCAGGCGGATGACGCTGGTCTGACCGGCACCGATGTTGAGATTCCAGTGCGCGGCGACTTTGGTGCCGTGCTGGCCGGGGTTCACCGCGCCACGGTTCCCCTCCACCACACAGTCGTTGATGCCGTCCTTGACGTACTGGCTCTCGTTTTGCGCATGGAACAGCCGCGCGTGGTTCGTCTCGTTATCGGTAAACAGCAGTGGAACGTCGCCGTCACTGTAGAGAACGAACTCCCCAAGCGAGGGATGGACCGCTGCGACAGCCGTCGCGCCCGCCGGCGCTTTGATCTGCTCGAGGCGCGGCTTCTCGGCGGCTCTGTTCGATTCGGCAATCCACGGCGACCAGTCGTTGCGAAACCAGAGCGTCGGCAGGAGATGCAGATCGGCCGCATCCGGCCCCCGATTGACCGCGGTGATGCGCACGAGGATGTCCTCGGCAGCGCCCTTGGCGTACTCGACGAAGACATCGAAATAGCGCTGATCCGTGAAGGCGCCGGTCTCGAGGAGCTCGTACTCCATCTCGTCGCGGCTTCGCCGGCGGTTCCCTTCAACCAGGTCGGCGTAAGGAAACGCCGAGTGCGGGTACTTGTACAGAAACTTCATGTACGAGTGGGTCGGGGTGCTATCGAGGTAGAAGTAGTACTCCTTGACGTCCTCGCCGTGGTTGCCCTCGCTGTTGGTGAGGCCGAACAGCCGCTCCTTCAGGATCGGGTCGTTGCCGTTCCAGAGAGCGAGCGCGAAGCAGAGCCGCTGTTTGTCGTCGGAGATTCCACCCAGGCCATCCTCGCCCCAGCGATAGGCGCGGGACCTGGCCTGATCGTGCGTAAAAAAATTCCAAGCGTCACCGTTTTCGCTGTAATCCTCGCGTACGGTGCCCCATTGCCGCTCCGAGAGGTACGGGCCCCACTTCCGCCACGGGACGTCCCCGGTGCGCGTTTCCTCGAGACGATTACGCTCGTCGTTCATGAGCAACCTCTTTGAGCAGCCTGCGTTCAAGATACGCGATCCAGGATTGTTGAGTAGGATTCATGTCTTCATGCCACAAGAGACGCACTCAAGGCCGCGCCATGCTGTCGTGCTGTCGGGCGCCGGGGGCTTTGGCGCTTTCGAGGTGGGCGTGCTGCGGGCGCTGGCTGAAGGCAAGTGCCACGCGACGCTCGGCCCTCTTGATGCTGATATCTATACCGGGACCTCCGTCGGCGCCTTCAACGCCGCCGTCATGGTTGCCCGGAACCTGGACGCCCTGACCGCCGCGGCTCGCCTCGAGGACTTGTGGCTCCACCGCATCGCCGGCGAACTGGCGGACAACGGCGTCTTCCGGCTGCGTCCGAATCCAGCGGTGATGCTGGACCCGGCAGCAATTCTTCGACAGGGCGGCTGGCCGATTATCGAAGCGGCGACCGACACCGCTCAGCTCGCGGCGGGCGCGGCGCAACGTCTCGGACGCCTGTTCCTCTCGGCGCAGCCGCTCGATCATCGCCTGGCGGATTTGATCAACCTGGAGTCGCTCATCTCCACTGAGCCGCTCGAGCAGCTGGTGCGCGAAACGCTGCCGCTCGCGGACGTGTTGACCTCGCACAGGGTGCTGAAGATTGCCACCACCGACTGGAGAGCAGGGGAACTCCGGATGTTTTCACACGATCCAGTGGGCGGTGCGCGCCACCGGTCGGAGCGGCGCGGTCAGATCACGGAAGGCACCTGGCCGCAGGCTGTGCTCGCCTCCGCCGCCATTCCCGCCGTCTTCCCGAAAGTGCTGATTGGAGGCGACCCTCACGTGGACGGCGGCCTGGTCATGAACACTCCCCTGAAACCAGCCGTCCGGGCCGGCGCTGACATCGTCCACCTCGTTTACGTGAGTCCCGAGGTCGACGCGCATCGCGGGGAGTGGAACGACCCTTGGTCCAACACGATCGAAACGACCGGCCGTGCGATGACCATGGCCTTTGCGGCGTCGGTCGAGGGCGATGTTGACGTGGCCGGCACCGTCAACAGCCTGCTCGAACGCGGCAGCTCGCGATCGCGCTACGCCCCGCTGACCGTGCACCTGTACAACCCGTCGCGCTCGTTGGGCGGCTCGCTGGGCCTTCTGGATTTCTCGAGAAGCTCGATCGAACAACGGATCCGAACCGGGCATGAAGTCGCGAGCCACCATGACTGCGTCAAGGAACGCTGCCTCATACCGGGATCGCCGCGCTCGCCGAAACGAAACGAGTAGTCCGGCGAAATGCGCGGCTTCTGGTAGAATCCCCGCCCTGATGAGGTTGTCCCGCGGCGACCGTCTCGGTCCGTACGAAGTACTGGACGCTCTGGGAGCCGGAGGCATGGGAGTGGTGTATCGGGCGCGCGACCCGCGTCTCGATCGCCACGTCGCGCTCAAGGTACTCAGCGACGATCTCTCCGCCGATCCTGACGCGCGCGCGCGCATGCGCCGCGAAGCCACTGCGGCCGCCGCGCTCGACCATCCGTTCATCTGCAAGATCTTCGAAATCGGCGAGCATCCCAACGGCGAAGCGGGCACGCTGTTCCTGGTTCTCGAGTACATCGCCGGTCAGACGTTGAGGGAGCGGCTGACCGCGGGCCGGATGCCCGCGGCCGAAGCGCTGCGCCTCGCATCCGAGATCGCGGAGGCCCTTCAGGTCGCGCACGATCGCGGCTTCCTGCATCGGGACCTGAAGCCCGAGAACATCATGTTGACCGAGCATGGCCACGTGAAGGTCATGGACTTTGGCCTCGCCCGCCGGATCGCGGTCGAGGATGATGCGAGAGATCAGCCGACGCAGTTCGTGACGAAGGTCGGCGTCATCGCCGGCACGCTCGAGTACATGTCGCCCGAGCAGCACAAGGGTCTCGACCTCGACGCGCGCTCCGACCTGTTCGCGTTCGGCGCAATCCTGGCGGAGATGGTGTCCGGCCGGCACCCGTTCCACCGGAGCACCGCCGCGGAGACGCTTGCGGCGATCATGACTGGTCAGCCGGATTTCGGCAGGCAGATCGAGCTGGACGCCGTCGCGCAGCGGCTGCTGGTCATGAGCCGTCGTCTTCTGGCGAAAGCGCCGGAGGATCGGTACTCGTCAGTGTCCCCGATGCGCGACGACTTGCTGCGCGTCGCGAACCCCTCGGAGTTCGCGGCCGCGAGCACCTGGCGAGACCAGACGCCGGACACAGGCCAGACGCCGACCATCGGCCGCGAGGCGGAGCTCGAACGCCTGATTCAGCTGATGGATGACGCGATTGCCGGACGCGGGTCGGCCGTGCTGATTGCCGGCGAGCCGGGAATCGGCAAGTCGCACCTCGCGTCGGCGCTGCTCGAGGCGGCCCGGCGGCGCGGCCTGCTCGCCGTCACGGGACACTGCTACGAGATGGAAGGCTCGCCGCCGTTCGGGCCGTTCGTGGAGCAGCTGGAGTCGTGCGCGAAGCAACTGCCTCGCGACACCTTCCGTCATGCGCTCGGAGAAGAGGCGCCGGAAGTCGCGCGGTTGATGCCGGAGCTGCGTCTGAAGTTTTCTGACATTCCGCAACCGCTGGACGTTCCGCCTGAACAGCAGCGGCGTTACCTGTTCAACGCGTTTCGCGAGTTCGCTGCCCGCACCGCGCGCCTCGCGCCAATCGTCGCGCTCGCGGAAGACCTGCACTGGGCCGACGGTCCGACGCTGCTGCTTCTGCAGCACCTGGCGCAGGCGGTGCCGGGTCTGCCCATCCTCCTGGTCGGCACGTATCGTCCGGCCGATCTGTCGCCTGACAGCCCGCTCGCCTCCGCGCTCGAGTTCCTGTCGCGCCAGAAGCTCGCGGTGACGGTTACGCTGCGCCCTTGGTCGGTCGGCGAAGTCGATCGGATGCTCACGGCGCTCAGCGGTCAGCCGCCTCCTGCTGCGCTCGCCTCGGTGGTGTTCGACGAAACCGAAGGAAACCCGTTCTTCGTGGCCGAAGTCTTCCGGCACCTCTCCGAGGAGGGTGTCCTGTTCGACGCGGCCGGCAAGTTCCGCGCGGATCTTCGGGTCGATCGCCTCAAGGTTCCCGACAGCGTACGGTTGGTGATTCGCAGACGCCTCGGGCGCCTCAGCGAGGGCGCCAGGCGCGTGCTGACGATGGCGGCCGTCGTCGGCCGGGCGTTCCCGCTCGAGCTGATCGAGGAACTGGAGCGTGCGTCGGTCGAAACCGCTCGCGACGTCACACTCGACGCGCTGGAAGAGGCCGAACACGCCCACTTGATCGACAGCGCCGGTGACCGTCACACCGGCTACCGGTTCGTGCACGAACTCGTACGTCTGACATTGATCGAGACGCTGTCTGCGCCGCGGCGTCAACGCGTCCATCTGCGCATCGCTGACGCGATCGAGCGCACATTCGCGGCGTCGCTCGATGCGCATGCGCCAGCGCTCGCGTATCACCTGTGGAGCGCCGGCTCGGACGCACCGCCGGACCGGACGATCCATTACCTGTCGGTGGCCGCGGCACGGGCGAGCGCCGCGGCCGCTCACGAAGAGGCGCTCGATCACCTCGATAAAGCGCTGGCGTTGCTCGAGACGCGAGTGTCGCCGCTCGGCGGCGGCCTGCTGGTGCAGCGCGCCATCGCTCTGCAGAGTCTCGGCCGCGTGACAGAAGCGATCGCGGCCTACGAGGAGACGCTGGCGGTGTCCGACGCGCTCGGCGACCTGGGCCGTTACGTCGAAACCTGCGTACCGCTGCTCCACTTGTACGCGTTTGCGATGCGGCCGGCCGACATGCAGTCGCTGGTCGAGCGCGCCGTCGTGAAAGCGCAAGGCGCCCCGTCCGGTGTTCGAGGAGTCATCCTGGCGATGCGCGCGGCGGCGCTGTCGTTCGGCGGGATGTTGGACGCAGCGCTGGCCAGCCTCGACGAACTTCGTGCGATTCCGCCGCAGGAACTACCGCCGTCAGCGATCGGCTTTGTCATGATGCTCGAGGTGCATGTTCGGGATGAGGCTGGACAGATGGATCTCGCGGAGGCCGTTGCGCGGCAAGCGACTGAGATGCTCGAACGCGCCGGCAGTCTGTGGTTTCGCGAGGCCATCGCCTACGGCGTGTACGAACCGCCGCTCTATCGGGGCAATCCGGTCGAGGCCGAGCGGCTGGCGCGGGAATCCATTTCGCGCGCGGGGCGTCTCGATTTCGACGCCGTCAAGCTGGCGGCGATGCGCAGCCTCGCCGACCTGCAATTAGCCAGGGGCGATCTGGCGGAAGCCGAACGGACCGCTCGCGACGCGCTGGCGCTCCTCGTCGCCGGAGGGAGCTCGATGATGTTTTCGGTGGAAACCAGCCTCGCCGGCATTCTGCACCTCGGCGACCGATCAGAAGAAGCAATGCCGCTGTTACTGAGTGCCGCGGGCCGGCGGATGCCGTTCTTTGCGGGTTATCCAGAAAGTCTGTTCGCGCTCTGTCAGGTGGTCCTCGGATCGCCCGACGCCGACGCCGCGATCGACGCCGCGGCGAAGTGGCTGCCTGGGCCGGGCCGCAGCCGCGGGCTTGGCGGATGGCATGCGGTGACGCTGCTCGTTGAGGCGCTTCGTCGCCGCAACCGCTGCAGCGAAGCCGCTCGCATGGTTGACGCTGCGGAAAAGGTTGCCGCTGAGTGGGACAGCAACCACTATGCATTCCCGGTTCGAAGCGCCGCCGGAATCGCTGCCGCGTGCGCGGGCGACTGGGCGCGCGCCGAGTTGCATCATCGTGCGGCGATCGAGCGGATGGATGCAGTGCCGTACGCCACCGCGAGAGCCATCGCCCGCTACTGGTACGCCGACATGCTGATCGAGCGCGGCGGAACGGACGATCGCTCCCCTGCCGCCGAGCTCCTCGAAACCTCCGCCACGCTCAGTGACGCGATCGGCCTGGCGTCATACGCGCGACTGGCGCGGCAGCGGCTCGCGGAGATGACGCGATGATAGTCGCTGCCGCGGATGTCGAAAGCGCAATCGCAGCGGGACGCGACCTCCAGGCGTGGTGGACGAATGTCGAGGACGGAACAAATGCGGTCGAGCGCTTCGATCTCCTTCCGGCGTTTCCGGGAGGCGGCGCCGTCCGCGGATTCTTCGGCGACGTGCGCGCCGGTGGCACGACGGACCCCTACATGGGATATAGCGCCGACTATTTTTTCGATCTCGGCGGCGGAACGGAAGTCAGCGGGCCACGCGCCGCTGCGTGGCTGACCGATCAGGTCGAGGAATTCGCCCTGCGATACTGGTTGCGCGCCGACGCGTTTGCGCTGCCACAGCCGTACGGGCAGGTCGATCCGCCGGCCCCTCCGCCGTGGCTCGCGTTTCTCGATCTCAACCCCTCGTCGCAACACGACCTGGTCGGCATGACCAATGTGATGCGCACCTACAAGCGGCTCGCGGACGGCGCGACCGGCCAGTTTCCCGACGCGGTCGCGCGCGCAATCGTGGACCTGCGCGAGCTCGAGACGGCCTACGAGTGGATCACGATCGAACGGCTGGCGCAGGGCTTGAGCGTGGCGCTCGCGCTTCCGGGAGCAGCACAGGCACTCTCGGCGTTGACCGGTCCGGGCTCGAGCCTCAGCCTCTCGATGCCACTCGCGGCGTCGCTGGTCCTGGCGATGCACGCAGACTTGACGGTCCGCGTTCGAAATCCGACCGCCGGCGTTCTCGGCGAGTTCGGCGCGGCCCTGTGCGCCGTGCCGCCGTCGGACACGGTCGCCGGCGAGGCCGACCAGATCGGCAGCCTGCAGACCGGGCTGCGGTTGCAGACGCTTCGCGTACTGGAGACGGGCGAAATCTGGCTGAAGACGGTGACGATCATGCGCCGTTGTACTGACGCGCTCGGACGCTTTTCGGAGATGAGCGCGCTTTCCAGCACCGCTCGGGCGCTTGTCATGATGAGCAGTCCGGCGAATCCTGCCGCAACGCCCGTGCAGGTCGAGAAGCACGTCCTGTGCGCGCACGCCATCCATCTGCGCGATACGCTGCTTGGCACGCGCGGTGTCTGGCAGCAGGTGCCTGACTGGCTCTCACCATCGTCGATTCCGGACTGGGTCGTAGCCGGAAAGGACGCCTAGGTTAACGCATGACAACGACCAACGCGGCCTCGATTCCAGATTTCGCGGTGGCGCCAGGCAGCGCGACGTTCACGGCGGACGATCTCGCGATCCTCGGACAGGTCGACATCGCGATCCAGTACGGGCACGAGATCCTCGACTGGTGGAACGCGAATCGCGGGACGCGCGTTCAGGCCAACAGCTTTCCCATCGCGCGGCAGATCCATCAGCCTGACCTGAACTACGGCTTCCTGCTCGACGCGCATTTGAAGAGCGGCACATTACCGGTCGCCGGCGTGGTCCAGGATCAGTTGATCCGATGGCCGAAGCTGCCGCCCGATTGCCCGCGGCAGCCCGAGTGGATGCGCGCCCAGCTGCGCGCGTTCATCTTCGAGCACTTCATGCGGCTGGCGGGGACGCGGCCGTTGTCGGAGGCGGCGCCGCTTGGCGCCGACGCCGAAACGTCCGAATCAGGAACTGACGATCGCCTCGGCTGGGGATACCGGCAGAAGTTCTACAAGCTCGCGGACGGAACGATCGGCAAGTTCACGCCGGACCAGCAGGCGTCCCTCATCGCGCTCGACGACGTCTTCCCGAAGTACTCATGGATCGTCTACGAAGTGAGGATCCACCAGTTCGACATGTCGTTCCAGCTGCCTGGTTCGGCCAAGGGCGCGACCATCAACGCCTCGAGCATGCAGCCGGTGCACACGGTGTTGACGCCACGGTTTCTGGTTGACGAAGAACACGCCTCGCCCGGCATCGTCGGCGAGTATGGGTACGGCTATTCGGTGGTGCCGAATCCCGTGGGCGATCCGATCGTGACCGGCCCGGCAACGCTCAAGCAGACAATCGAGACGCTGACCTTCCGGGTGCTCGACGACGGCTCGGTGCGAGCGCATATGAACTTCATCACGCCGCAACCGACGCGCATCATCAATCGCGACCCGGTTCAGATGGCCTTCGCGCTGGCGGATCATCTGTCGTTCAACATGGCATCGACCGCCCTCGCGCCGCTCAAGGCGGTCCTCGAAGGGATGATGCCGCAGACGGATCCGGTGTATCTGTCGATCGACGTGCTCAGTGCGCTGACGATGGGCGTATCCAGCAACGCACTGGGCATGAACAAGGACACGATCTTCAAGACGTTCATGAACCTGCACTTCACCGACGTCTTCAAGATGTACACCCTGGCGGCGTCGCACTTCGCCATGGCGCGGGACTGGACCGATGCCGCGGCACTACCAGCGTGGACCATGCAGGGCGTGTTCACACCGCCCGGATCGGTCCAGTCCTGAGCGCCGCTCCGTCACGGCAGGCGGTCGTCTTTTCCGGATCTGGATGCGGATCGGTGGACGCCTACGGCGTCGGCGTGGTGAAGGCGCTGGCGGAGACGGGCGGGAAATCCGGCGGGGTCCCGTTCGAGCCCTCGATTTACAGCGGCAGCGCATTCGGCGCCTTCAACGCCGCAATGATGGTGGCTGGTCGCGGCGCCGCGCAGACGGTCCGGCGTCTGGAGGAGGCATGGCTCGATGGCATCTGCTCGACCGCCGATCGACCGAACGGAGTCTATCGAATGCGGGCGGTTTCGCAGTTCGATCCGCGCCGGTGGATGGAGAGTCCCGTCTCGGCGATGCTGGACACCGTCAGGGACACGGCGTATCTCGCCAGCGATTTCGCCGCGCGCGTGCGGTCGCTCGCTAGGCCGGATGACGAGAGCGGGGCACTCGAGCGGATGATTGACCTCTTCTCAGCCACGCAGTTGTTCGACATGTCGCCGCTGGAGGGGACGCTCGGCTCGCATGTCGATCTGCGGAGCGTGCGGTCGTCGGAGAAGGTGCTGATGGTCAATGCGACCGACTGGGAAGGCGGCGTGGGCCGGATCTTCTCGAACGGCGACATGACTGACGCCCAGGGCTACAGAATTCTGCAGGCGTCGGCGGCGTACCTGCTGGTGTTTCCGTTCGTGACCATCGACGGCCGTCCGTTCGGCGGCGGCCCTGGCAGCATGGCGACGCCGCTTCGCCCGGTGATCGACACCTGGGCGCCGCAGAGTGCGCGCCTCGACGTGCATGCGATCTACCTGCAACCGCCAATGCCGCAGATCCCGGTCGGTGCGATGCCGGGGATGTTCAGCGGCATGGGCCGGTATTTCGACATGGTGGAGTCGCTCAACGTGCGCGCCGACGTCGAATACGGTCCGGGTCAGGCGCCACCGGCCGGCGACAGGCGCCCGCACGCGCGCGTGACCATCCATCGCTACCGTCCGAGCACGCCGATCGTCGACTGGATCAACACGCTCGATTTCGATCGCGCGAAGACCGAGGCATTGATCGCCAGGGGCTACCGGGACGCGCTGAGCCACGATTGCCAGTCGGCGGGATGCGTTTACCCGGACTGACGCCGGACGTCCGGATCAAGTCTTGGGCCGCCGGACGAATTGACCCTTGAGCGGCACGCCGCGATCCACGGTCACCCAGTTCTGCTGCTGCTTCCAGTCCAGCCCAGCCGGGCACATCTCGTAATGGCTGAAGGCGACCGGAAACGTCACGCCCGTCTTCAAGTCGCTGAGAAAGGCGTTGGGATTCGCGCTCTGACTCGCGATGTGCAGGTGACAGTTGTTCACACAGCGACTTCCGACCCTGGCGATGAGATCCCCTCCGCTGAGCGGAACTCCCGCGCTCCATTTCGGCGGTGGCGGCGCCGGAAGGTTCGGATGCATTTCCTTGATCGATCCGATTAAGGTGTGCATGTAGGTGACGATCTCGTCCTTGGCGAGCTCGATGTGAAACCAGTCGTGGCCGTCGATCGAAGCGGTGCAGCCGTCCGGCGGCGTTCCGCCGCCCTGATCCCAGTAGTCGAAGACGTGGCCGCTCGCAACCGCGTGCAGGCGCTCGCCGCAGGCCGGGCCGTTCAGGTTGACCGGCTTGCCGGCCGCCGGCGCGCTCGCGAGCGTGAAGTCCCAGGCAAAGTTGGCGTCCGCCCCGTTGTGCGAGCTGGTGGGATCGCCGTTCCCCTGCACGACGACCCACACGTCGCCCTTGTCGAACGGCAGGCTCCACTCCGCTTTCTGATACGGCAGCGTGCCGCGCAGGAGCTTCGCATCGAAGGCGTCGTCGCGCGCTTCGCTGACAATCGCCAGGCTCGCGCGTTTCCCGACAGGGTTGCTGTTGAATTGGCAGGGCCGGCTGAAGTGCGGCGGCAGCGGATCGCCCGACGGCAATGTGTGATCGAAGATCCACGCCGCCACCAGTTTGTCCTGGTTCGCGTGCAGCCGGTGATCGGCCTCGTCGATAATCGCCTTGATTTCCTGCTTGGTCAGCGCCCGGCTGAACACGGCGACGTCGTCAACGTAGCCGTAGAACTGCGTCTCGCGATCGTTGATGGTGAATCCGTCGACGGTCCGTCCCATGCGCAGCGTGGCGTTGGCGTCGGGCAAATTCGTGGACGGCAGCGTGATGGTGGGCGATTGCGGCGTCCCGTTCAGAAACAGCGTGAACGAGTTGCCTGACCGTACCAGCGCGACGTGGATCCAGTGATCGCCCTCGGCCGATGGATAGTCCTGTTGATTGTCGCCAATGGCGACGAAGAACTTCGACCCGACGGGAGCGCCTGAGAAATCTCCGCGGAATTCGCCCTGGCCGACGAAGTAGTTGCCCGTCTTCGCCGCGACCACCGGACCCGGCCCGGCATTCGGGTACTGCCGGAGGCAGCGGAACATGACCGTGTGATCAGCGAAGAAGAACTCGGAGAACTTGAGATCGGTGTCGGCCGAGCCGCGCCAGCCGAACCACGCGGCGAGATTGATGGTGCTCATTCGATACCTCCGAGTCTCATCCGCGCCTCAACCACGTCTCAACCGCGCCTCAACGATGAAATCTGGGGTGCTGTTATAGCGCGGTGGCGTGACGAAGGAATGAAGATTCGTGCGTATTGTCCAGCCTGAGAGAATGGCTGAGATTCAGGACTCGGGGAAGAGTCTTATTGAGGCTTTCCGATCTTCGTATCGGTCTGAACGCTGAACTTGCGGTAGTCCGAGAACTCCAACGTGCCGCCGATGCGCATGATCTTCACCAGCATCACCCGCGCGCTGCCGGTGTAGGTGGCGCGAGCCGGCAACCACTGCTCGCCGTTCACCTTGCGGCGCTCGAAGGCGGCCTTCGATCCCTTGTGCACGCGAGCCAGCAGTCCGAGTCCAAACGACGCCGTCTCGATCGCCTCGGCCTCGACGCGCACCACCTCGTACTCCGATTCGCTCACCCACGCCTTCCCGGCGAAGTGGCGCATGATCTTGCCGTCGCTGGTCTGCGGCCGGGCGTCCTTTTTTGGCGTGAACGAAAGCACGATGGTCTGGTAGCCGCTCACCACTTCGCGGCCGATCATCTTGATGTCGTAGACACGCAGCATGTCGTCCACCGCGCGATCGCTCTCGCGCTTCTCCTCGTCGTGCTTCTTCCGTTCGGCCTCGCGAACCTTCTCGGGGTTCTGTTCCAGCTTCTTCGCGTACTCCAGCACCTTCTGCTGGCGCTCGCGATCCACCTTGGCGAGCTCCTCGGGCGGCACCGGTTTGCCGTCCTTGACCGTTTGCCGCCGCCAGCGGGACTCGTTCGGCAGTGCCGGGTAGCTCTCAAAGACGTCGAGCGTCTCCTTCGTGGACGTGCCACTCGCGTCCAGCTTCTGCTCGCGCTGGGTCTCCACGTAAACGTACTCGCTCGTCCGGACATCGTCGGCTTCGAGACGCTTGCGCGCCTCGGCCATGAACGTGGCGTAGTCAGGCAGGGGACGGTCCTGTCCAGCGGCCGGAACGGCCAGAATGGCGAGGAGGCAGCCACAAATCAGACGCATCTCGCTCTTAGCATAACCTCCGTTCTCACCTCGTCAGGAGCGAGTGAGGGAACCGCTAGCCGTCGCGCTTCATGCGCTCCTGCCGGGCGATCTCACGTTCGCTGGGAGCATCGAGCTCGGTACCGCCGATCTTGATCTCACCCGCGCACTCGTAGTGCCCGATCATGATGCCCGTGCGCGAAACGCGTGATCGTGTCAGCTTGTAGCGGTGCGGGGCCGAGCCATCGGCGAACAACTTCTTGCCGCCGCCCAGCACGACCGGGATAGTGAAGATCGTCATCGCGTCGACGAGGTCGTTGGCCAGGAGCGCATGGACGAGTTCGGTGCTTCCCTGGGTGACAAGATTGGGTCCGTCTTCGTTCCGCAGGCGCCTGACCTCGGCGATGTCGCGCAGCAGCACCGTGCCCCGCCAGCTCGTATCGACATTGCCCGAGCGTGAAACCGCGTACTTCGTGATCTCCTTGAAGAGCTTCGCGATGCCGCCATAGGCAGCTTGTTCGTCGTAGTACGGCCAATACCCCGCGAAGATTTCGTAGGTCTTGCGACCGAGCAGGAGATCGAACTTCTCACTGAATAGACGGTCAATCTCCTCGCCGAACTCCTGACCGAAATAGGGCACGACCCAGCCGCCGAACTTGAATCCCCTGGTCGTATCCTCAGTCGGTCCGCCAGGTGCCTGCATGACGCCGTCCATCGATACCTGGGCCCCGACGATGATTTTCCGCATCTGTCCTCTCGGCCTATGTTCGTTCGTCTTCAGGCTAGCGGGCCGCACCTCCATCTTCAAGCGCGGCCGTGCGAAACAACTCTGGCACACCGACGAGCTACACGACGGAAGGTCTGGACAAGGCCAGGTAACTGTGTTTGGAATGAAAGCGAATAGAACGAATAGATACGTGAATCGTGAACAGCATCACAAAAGGAATCGAAATCATGAGTCTCGGACTACTCGTGCGGCTCGAAGCAAAACCCGGCAAAGAGGCGGAAGTGTCGGCGTTCATCACCAGCGCGCTGTCGTTGGCGCAGCAGGAACCGGCGACCACGACCTGGTTTGCGCTGCGCCTGGGAGCATCGACGTTCGGCATTTTCGACACATTCCCAAACGAAGCCGGACGCCAGGCACACCTCTCAGGACCGATCGCCGCCGCGCTGATGGCGAAAGCATCAGAACTGTTGTCGGTGCCTCCCACGATCGAGAAGGTTGACGTGCTGGCGGCCAAGCTGCCGCAGTGAGGGACTGGGCCCGGATCAGCGGCTCGCCGAACTCGCGCTCGTCTCAGGCCGGTTGATTCACCGTGAGAAAGTCGCGAAGCCGGACCAGTTCTTCGTCGAGCGCGCTGGTAAAGGCGCGTTCGCGCGGCCGACGGCCGGAGACGTACCCGAGATCCGCCTGCACGGCGCCGCCGGCAACCGAAACGTTGCCCCAGCCGATGACACGGTCGCGCCACAGCAGTGGCAGCGCGTAATATCCGCGCAGCCGCTTGTTCGCAGGCGTGTAGGCTTCGAAACGGTATTCCCAGTTCCAGAACCGCGCGAAACGGTGCCGATCCCACACCACCGGATCGAACGGCGCCAGTAGAAGGACGCGATCGACGACGTCCATTGGCGGAACCGCTTCGTCGGCCGGCCAGTACCATTCGGTGCCGTCCGCTTGCATTCGCGCGAGCCTTCCCTTCGCGCGGGCGAGCGCCGGCGTCAGCTGGCGTTCCCACTGCGGCACGCCGTAACGGAGGCGCCTGACCAGCCTGGACAGGCTTGCCGCCGGCAGCGGCGCGTAGACGCCGACGAGAACGTCGATCAGTGCGTCGAGGCGGCGGGATACTTCGTCGCGCGAGACGGCAACGTCGGCCTCGCGCGTCGCGTACACCCTGATGCCGGCGTCGCGCCGGGCGACTCGTAACATGCCTCGATAGTGCATCGCATCCAGCAGGTGCGTCGTCGCATTCGACGAGCCGCCCCAGTAGTTCGTCACCGTGCCGTGAGCGAACCGATCGTCAACCTGTTGCGGGTGCGCCGTGCCGCGCTCTCCCACAAAGTCCAGAATCGCCTTGACCCGCCTGCGCTCCGCGGCGGACCAGGATCCGCGCTGGCGAGGATGCATCAGCCGATGCACTGCCCTCGTGACAAAGCCGTAGTTGATGAAGAAGTCTTCCTCGATCTCGAGGCTGTGGTAGCGACTTTCGAGGTCGCCGGCATGATAGCCGCTGACACGATGCCGCAGGGTCAGGTCCTGAGCGCGCGCGGGGGCTCGAATCGGATCGGCCTGTACGAAACCCATCCTGGCCAGCGCGAGTTCGAGAGTCGTTGGCGCGAACAGGCTTCGCGTGACCGCGAAGCGACGAAGGTGTTGGAGAGTCTCGGCTTCAGCCGGTGCGTTCACCGCTTCTGATACGGGTGAAAGATGTAGTCCTTGGCCTTCACGGCCGTATGGCACGCGTGCCCGCAAGTTGGGGTGCCGGCCTTATCGGCCGTGTATGTGTCGGACTTGGGGTCGTAGTCAAACTGCGCGTATCCCCAGCCACCGCTGTCCGGAAATCTCTTGCTGTCCTTTTCGATGAAAAAGAGGTCCGCCAGCGTGTCCGGCACATTCACGACAAACGGCGCTTCCGTGCTCTTTTTCGGTTTCCACTGGACTTTCGCAATCTTGGAGCCGTCGGGGAACGGCTTGCCGTTGCCGGGAATGCCGGCCTTGAAGGCCGCGATCATCGTGGGGTTGGCCAGGATCGCTTTCAAGCGATCGTCCGTCTGGCTCATCGAGACAAACTGCCAGTCTTCGTATCCCTTGAAGTCGGAGAACGCGAGCCCGCCCGGTACTTTCACGGTGTACTTGTCCTGCGCGGAAACGGCCAGGACGCCCAAAACGGCGAGCCATACCGTCGTCATCCCAATCATGAGCGTGGTCTTGCGATCCATCGCGGCACCTCCCGCAGCAAGTTTGGTTGCTCGCACATCCAGGCGACTCGGACGCGACAACCACAATGGACACACCGCACGATACAGCGCCCAAGGCAGGATAGATCGTCGCAGTCATGGCGGAGCGAACTATCTCGGAGATGCATCCCGCAACGGATCGCGGTGGAACTGGCTCGCCGCACTGGACGATTTCCGCAACTGGCTCGACCTGAGGCGGCGTACGCTTGACATGCGCACAGCATGCGAGCATGCTCAGCACATGTCAAAGATGGTCCAAATCCGGAACGTGCCGGACGCGCTGCACCGAAAGCTCAAGAGCCGGGCGGCAGACTCAGGACAGACGCTCTCCGATTTCCTCCTGGCCGAACTTGAACGTCTGGCCGCGCGACCGACGCGCGACGAAATGCTGACGCGAATCCACAGTCGAAAGCGCGTGACCTTGAAGACGCCCGCCGCGGTGGTCATCCGGGAGGAGCGCGAGTCGGCGTGATCGTCGTCGACGCCTCGGCTCTCCTCGAGTTTCTGCTGCAGACTCCGCTTGGCACCAGGGTCGAGGCCCGTCTCTTTCGAGACCAGGACGAGTTCCATTCGCCCCACCTTGCAGACGTTGAAGTGACTCAGGGCCTCCGACGCCTGGTCCGGGCCGGCGAGGTATCGCAAGACCGAGCGCTCGACGCGATTGCCGATCTCACCGACTTCGATCTTCATCGTCACCCCCATCTCGACCTCCTGACTCGCGCGTGGAAACTGCGCGAGAACGTCACGGCGTACGACGCGATGTACATCGCCCTGGCCGAAGCGCTCGATGCGCCGATCGTCACCTGCGACGCGCCGCTAGGCAGAGCGCCGGGGCACCGGGCGCGCATCGAAGTAATCACGTCTTAATTTCGCGGGACTCAACGTGGCTGCGCGTCGTGGCATACTTCCCCTCATGCGTTCCTTTCTGCCCGTCGCTGCTCTTGCTGTCGCCGTCGTGGCCGCAGCGGTCTCAACCAGTTCCGCTCAGGACCTCTCGTTCCGCGAAATGCGCTGGCGCGACATCGGTCCGACCCGCGCCGGACGCGCCCGTGCCCTGGCCGGCGTAGCCAGCCAGCCGAACACGTTCTACGCGGGCTTCGACAACGGCGGTGTCTGGCGATCGACCGACTACGGCGCCAACTGGGTGCCGCTGTTCGATGACCAATCGACCGGCTCGATCGGCGCCATCGCCGTCGCCCCGTCGAACCCGAACGTCATTTATGTCGGCACCGGCGCCGCCATCATCCGGCCCGATCTCGCGATCGGCGACGGGATGTACAAGTCCACGGACGGTGGGCGCACATGGGTCCATCTCGGACTGCGCGACAGCCAGATGATCGCCGCCATCGCGATCGACCCGGGCAACGCGGAGCGGCTGTTCGTGGCGGTTCTGGGTCACCCGTATGGACCGAACGCAGAGCGGGGCGTGTTTCGCTCGACTGACGGCGGACGGACCTTCGAGAAGGTGCTGTTCAAGGACGAGTACACGAGCGCCAACGAAATCCTGATCGATCCGCGCAATCCGAACGTTCTGTACGCCACCCTCTGGTCGCAGCAACAGAGCTTCATCGAGGGCCAGGGATTCGGCGATGTGGGGATGGGCATCTTCAAGTCGACCGACGGCGGGACGAAATGGACTCAACTCGGTGAAGGTCTTCCGGAAATTCTCCAGGCCAACATCGCCCTCGCGCCGAGCGATCCAAACATCCTCTACGCGGCGATCGCGCCGACAAAGGGACCGATCGGCTTCTACAAGTCCACCGATGGCGGCGCGCACTGGTTCCAGGCGATTCGCGCGCCGGGTGTGCCGGCGAGCGTGGTGCAGGACATGCGGCCGCTCGCCCGCATCGGTGGCGGCGATCTGCCGACGGTCGAGATCGACCCCAAGGATCCGAACGTCGTCTACACGGCGTCGACCGTGATGTGGCGCACGCTCGATGCAGGGCTGACCTGGAGTGCCGTGCGCGGCGCTCCCGGCGGCGATGACTATCAGCGCATCTGGATCAATCCGAATAACCCCGACATCCTCCTCGTCGTCGCCGATCAGGGAGCCGTGGTTTCGGCCAATCGCGGCCGGAGCTGGAGCAACTGGTACAACCAGAACACTGCGGCGATGTATCACGTGACCACCGACAATGCGTTTCCGTATCGCGTGTGTTCGGGACAACAGGATTCGGGCAGCGCGTGCGTCCAAAGCCGATCGGACGATGGCCGCATCACGTTTCACGACTGGCATCCGGTGAACATTCAGGAATACGGCATGGCGGCGCCGGACCCCGCCAACCCCGACCTGGTCTTCGGCAGCGCGCGGAATAGCGTCTCGCTTTATAACCGGCGCACTGGGCAGACAACGCTGTTGGGACCCGACATGTCAGGGAAACTTCCGGACGGCGGCGCCATGAACCGCAATGTGCGCACGATGCCGCTGCAGTTCTCGCCGATCGACAACCTCACGATGTACTACGGATCGAACGTGGTCTGGAAAAGCGTCGATCACGGCCATTCGTGGTCGAGAATCTCGCCGGACCTGACGCGCGCGACCTGGGCCGTACCGGCCAACGCGGGCAAGTACGCAGCCGCCGTCAAGCCGGGGCCGCAAGGCAGCATCACGGCGATCAGTCCGAGTCCCCGTTCGCTTGCGATTCTGTGGGCCGGCACCGACGACGGCAACATCCAGGTGACGCGCGACGCCGGACTCAACTGGAGCAACGTGACACCGCCCTCGATCAAGCCGTGGACGCGCATCTTCAACATCGAGGCCGGACATTTCGATCCGCTGGTGGCCTACGCCGCCGCCAATACACTTCGCATCGACGAGATCGCGCCGCACTTCTATCGCACCCACGACGGCGGCAAGACGTGGACGGAAATCAACACCGGCATCGCCGGCGACGCGGTCGCTAACACGATTCGCGAGGACCCGCGGCAAGCCGGGCTGCTGTATGCCGGCACAGACACGCAAGTGTGGGTGTCGTTCGACGATGGCGACCACTGGCAGTCGCTGCGGCACAACATGCCGGCCATTTCTGTTCGTGACCTGCAGATCAAAGACGACGCAAAGTGCCGGTGTGCTGACCTGATCGCCGGCACGCATGGACGCGGCTTCTGGATTCTCGACGATGTGACGCCGCTGCGTCAGGCCGCTGCGGTCAAAGCCGCGCTCGCGAAGAATGAACCGTACCTGTTCAAGCCGGGGCCGGCGGTCCGGGTGCGTTTCGGCGTCAACGAGCCGACGCCGTGGCCGCCGGAGCTTCCTGCCGGCGAGAGCGCTCCCCCCGGGGCGCTGATTGACTACTACCTGACGAAGGACGCGGGCGCTGTCCGGCTCGAGATCGTCGATGGTGGCGGGAAGGTCGTGCGGACGTATTCGAGCGCCGATCCAGTCTTCGATCCGGATCCCGGCAAGGACATGGCCGCCTACGACGCGCTCTGCAAGAAGACGCCGACGGCTGCCTACTGCGGCCTTCCCCTGTATTGGCCCGCGCCTCAGTTTGTGGTGTCGCCGAAGTCCGGCATGCACCGGTTCAGTTGGGATCTCAAGTTCGACCCGGTTTCACCCGTCGATCTCGTTCCTGCCGGCGACGAAGAGGCGACGGGGGCGGTGCCGGGGCGCACTTATCCGAACTACAACGTTCCATGGGTGCCGCCGGGGCGTTACACCGTGCGGCTCACCGTTGACGGCGCAACCAAAACGCAGCCGATTGTTGTCTCGCTGGATCCCCGCGTCCGGATCGCGCCGGTGGCGCTCACAACCCTGAACACGCTCAGCACCGGGCTGTATTGGGAAGCGGTCGCCGCGCATCGCGCCTTCAACGACGCGCACGCCCTGGCCGCGACGCTGGCGGCGCGATCCGGCGCCGATGTCGCCGACATCAAGGCGGAACTCGAAGCGCTCGCGCCGAGCGGACTTCAGCGCGCGATGCGCCTCGGTCGCCGGCGCGGCGGCGCAGGATCCGCGACGCCGACGCTCGAAGCGGTGAGCAACGCCCTTCAGGCAGCGGCGATGGCACTCCAGTCAGCCGACGTAGCGCCGACCGCGGCACAGGTCGCGGCGGCCGCAAGCGCCCGCGCGCAAGCGAAGCCGGCGATGGCGCGATGGGCGGCGGTCAAGGCGAAGGCGGCCTCATTGCGTTGAAGAATCCATGGCCTGGCGCGTTGGCCAAGTGCTCACGGCTTCGCTAATCGCAACGGCGTGCCGCAGGATCGTCTGATCCTTCGAGCCGGTACGCCGGGCCTGTTTGATCGCGGCGGCAGCCTCGCGTACTCGTCCGCTCTTGAAGTAGCACCACGCCAGCGCGTCCTGTGTGAAGATGTCGTGCCGCTCGCGGGCGGCGCTTTCGGCCAGCGCCACGGCATCGGACAGGGCACGGTCGTGCTCGGCGAGAAAGCGGGCGAGCATCGCAGGGTTGGGCGCATCGAATCGCCAGCCAGCTTCCGCGAGCGCGTATTCGCGTGACGCATCCGCGCTCCGTCCCATTGCCGTGTAGAGGTCGCCGAGCTTTTCAGCGATGTCGGGTGAAGGCGTGGTCGCCATCACGGCCTCGTATCGAGACGCCGCGCCGGCGCGGTCCCCCGCCGCTTCGAGCAACGCCGCCATCCCTCTTACGGCGAAAGGATGACCGGGGAACGTGTGCTCGGCCCACGCGTACTCGTAGGCGGCATCCTTCGTGTTCCCCATCTGACGATAGAGATCTCCGATCTGGGCGTGATGCCAGGCGATCGACTCCGGGTCGGTCGGTGGTGTCGCCTCGACCGACAACCTCATGGCCTCGAGCGCCGCCTTGAGGTGTCCCTGCAGCTCGAGCGCATACGCCGCGCGCGCATACGCACCAGCCGTGGGACGCAAGTCCATCATGCGCTGAAACGCCGAGAATGCTTCGTCGTATTCGCCGAGCTCGAGGTGACCGTCCCCGAGCACGCCGAAGTTCCAGTCGTCGGTCGGCCGTACCGTCCGCATCCGATCGGCTTCAACAACGGCGTCGCGGAATCGGTGCTCGGACAGATACACAGTCGCGAGCATTCTTCTGGCGTCGTAGTCAGCGGGCTCGTCGCGCAGGACGCCTTTCAGCGCCTGCTCCGCCCTGAGCGCAAGTCCCGCGTTGCCGGTCACGCGCGCCTGACGCATCAACGCATCGGCCAACGATACCGCGGCCGTGCTGTCGGTCGGATGTTCGCGAAGCGTTCGCTCGAGTTGCGCAATGCGACGCTCGAGGCCCTGCCTGGAGGTTACGGCCGCCACACCGCTCGCGTCGGTCTGCGCTGCGGCGTCGCGCTTGGTGCGCGACACGTCGCGATTCACCCCGAGAATGATCCCGACCACGGCCACGAGAATCAGCAGCGAGAACCCGTAGGCCAGCCACGACGGTTTCGACGGCATGCTCAGTGGTCCTTAATCTGGAGAGATACAGAACTAGGGCTTGTAGCCGGCGAAGGGCGTCGCCACGTACGGGAACGACGGCAGGAAGCTCCTGTCGTTGGCATCCACCCCGTCGCCCAGCGCGTTGTTCGGCGAATGGTTGAACGACGGGGTGAACGGCGTCCCGCCAGCGAGCGCGCGCAGCTCGATGTCGACGACGTCGTCACCAAGCCGCCGGCCGTTCGGGAATCCATCGGACTGGCCGGCGAGGAGGCCCATCCGGTCTGGCGAGGCAGAGGGCGGAATCGCCATGTTCAGCCGGATCATCTCGGACGGGACGACGTGAGCCGGCTGATTGAGACCGGCGATGCCGGTCAGGAAGATGGCGACCAGGTCGTTGCGTGGAGCCGCCGGAACGGTCACGCCGGGATAGAGCACCGGGATGAGCCGGGCGGGTTCGGGATTGAGGACGAACGAAGCGAACTGCTGGTCGTCTCTCGGATCGGAGGCGTTGAATCGATCCTTCTTCCCGACGGGAATCACGACCTCGTTCACGAGCGGCATGCCGAGCCTCGAAACCTGCACCCAGTCGTTGTCGTCCCTGTCGCGGTCCGAGCCGCGGTCGTCGCTCTCGTGATTCCCGGCGTCGACCGCAACCCGGATCCTCCGCCGCAGCGTCGTCGAGTAGACGCCGATGATCGAATTCACATTGGTCGCGCTCGTACCGAGGCTGCCGTCGTGTGTCAGGAGGCGCTTGGGCACTTGCAAGGCGATCGTGTGCGTGTTGAATCCCTTCAGCCCGTCCACGCCAGGTGCGGCGTTCATCGGAATCAGATGAAACGGATTGAACGGCCGGAGGCCGAGGAGATCGAAGACCGACCCGAGGTCCACGAAGAACGGATCGTCGCGCTGGCCGGCAAAGACCTTCGAGCCGTCGGAGAGCTCGTGAACGGCGGCGGCGGCGAGCGTTTCGTAGGCCGGCGTGGAGCGCGCGCCGATGTTGACCGGTGGCGTCTCGAGATGCTCGCCGAGGACTTCGCGGCCGTGCCGGTCATGACGAGTCACCGAGTACGACTGGCGCACGTTGAACGTCGCGTCGTCGAGGGACCCAATCGGCCCGGTGTTGTACAGAAATGTGTCGGGGTTCTGGATGTGCGTCTTGAACCGGAACTCGTACACGATGTCGTCCTTCGCGTCGCCGTCGTTGTCGATGTTGATCCGGTACAGAACGTCGTCGCCGAACTTGTAGAAGTTCGGTCCGCCGTTCGGTGCTTCGAGCGGGATCCAGTTGGCGATGAGCGTCACCGTGTCGGTCGCGTCCGGGCTGACGAATGCGTAGACGTCGGTGTTGTCGGCCAGCGGATCGGCGGCGATGAGCGGCGCCTCCCGATGGCTCGATGCGACGCCGACGTAGGTGGCGAGAAGTATCAGAGCGGATCCGGCGACCAGACTTGCGAGTTTCCTGTTCATGACAACGGCTCCTTCCCCCGACGCTACGGAGCCCGCGTCCAAACGGATGTCCACGGCGACAGACGTCAGCCGAACGCGCGCTGCAGCGTCCAAAACAGTCCGATGAGCGAAATCGCGAACGATGCCGGCCGGAGGATGAACCGGCGGTACGCCTGGCGATTGCTCCGCCAGTACGCCACCGTGGCGAACGCGAGAGCGACCACGGTGAGCTGAGCGGCCTCGACGCCAACGTTGAACGAGACGAGCGCGGTCAGGAACTGTGTGCGTGGCAGGCCGATGTCGCGCAGGACCCCCGCAAATCCCATCCCGTGGAGCAAGCCGAACGAGAACACGAGCGCGACCCGCCATGGCTTCAGCTCGTTCGTCACGAGGTTCTCGATCGCCACGTAGACGATCGACACCGCGATCATCGGCTCGACCAGCCGCGGCGGGAGCGACACGACGCCGTACATCGTCAGACCGAGCGTGATGGAGTGGGCGATGGTGAACGCGCTGATCTGTGCGAGGAGCGGACGCCACCCCGCGCTCAACAGGAACAAGCCGAGCACGAAGAGGATGTGGTCGAAGCCGTTCGGCAGAATGTGCGTGAAGCCGAGGCGCAGGTGCTGCCAGGCGATCGCGGATCGGGTGGCCGCCGGCGGCGCGTTGACGAGCGACAACGGCTCGCTTGGCTGCGGTCCCTCGACCCAGAACGTCTGCTGCGGCGCGTCGCCGATGCGGAGATTGAGTGCGTACGAACCCATCGCGAGGCCGTACGCGAGCCGCAGCTCGCGCGCGCCGGGCGGAAGGTCGCCGGAGAGGCGCGCGAGCGACGGTGCCGACGCGAAGTCACCAACGGCTGAGACCGGCCGGTATTGGAACCGCGGCCGCGCGCGGACGCCATCGAAGGTCACGTGCACGGAGTCAACGAACGTCTGGGCGAGGGCCTCGATCTCCCGGTCGCGTGCCTCTCGCGCCAGATCAGGAGGCGGCGCCTCTCCTGCCGCGACCGCCAGTTTGGTGAGCAGCGTATCCGGGTCGACGACGATGTCGATTTGATAGGTGCGGAAGGGGACGATCGTCACCGTCACCTGCGTCTTGCCGATTTCATGGGCGCCGGCAGACGTCGCCCAACTGCCCCATGCAACCGCGGCCGCCAGGACCAGAGCCATGCGGGCGCGTGACTTCAGTGGTCGCGGCATGTTGACCAGACTACGGACCGGAGGACCGGGCGGATTTCGGGGAAAGACCTCGAGCGGCTCTTATGCGGCGGGAACGCCTCGAGCCATCAGAGAGAACCTACCAGCTGCATTGCGCCCGTCGGCGCCTTCGTGCCACCGTCCGGCTCGATGGTCACCGCGATGGCCGTTGGCTGCGGCAGCGTCGCCGGTGTCGCAAACAGCGCTGTCACGCCACCTTCCGCGTCGGGCTTGAAGATCCAGCCGTCACTGATGGGCGCGGAACGGCCGCTGATGATCCAGAGCTGGTAGGTCCGGCCGGCGGGCAACGGCGGGAGATCCGTGGCCGAAAACAGCAGGCCCCGCGACCGGCTCCACAGGACGCGGGCCGACGCCCGCGGGGCGGCCGGCTGCCCTTTCAAGACGACTTGCGCCGCGTCTGCCGCGGCGATGACCGACAGCTGACGCGCTGCGGCGGCCGCGGCCAGACGCGCCTGGGCGATGCGTTGGTCCCCGGCCTGAATCTGCACAAGTGCGTCGCTCAACTGCCGCTGCAGCGATTGCACACGCCCACTCAGTTGGACACCGTATCCGCCGAGCCCCACCGCGAGAACGATGGCGGCGGCGGCCGCGAGCCACGGCAATCGCGACGGCATGGCCTGCGCGCGTGGGGGCGCGACGGAGGCCATCGGCTGTTGGGCCGCGACGGCGGCCATCACGCGCGCGCGCACGGCCGGTGGCGGGTCAATTGGCTCCACCGACCACGCGATTTCGTCGGTGACCCGCTGCATGGCGCGGGCCTCCGCCGCACAGTCCACGCACGTCGCGATGTGCGCTCGCACCTCCGCCGCTTCGGCGGCGGTCAGCGCGCCGATCAGAAGCGGCCCGATGCGGGCGCGCAGCTCCTCGTGGTCTTGAGGGGTCATGGCGTCGGACATGGCACACACATCGCTAACGCATTCCTAATGGGTCTACGGCTCCGGCGGGCGAAAAGATGGCCCTTCATCGGTCGGTCACGCTGCGCGCGAGGAGCCCACGCAAGGCAATCAGGCCCGTGCGCACCCGGGTTTTTACCGTGCCGAGCGGCAGGCTGAACTGCTCGGCGAGTTCGGATTGCGTCAAACCTTCGAAATACGCGTGCGTAATGAGGATGCGCTGCTCGGGCGGCAGCGCCTCGAGGGCGCGCCGGATGTCGCGCTGCGTTTCGCCGATGGAGGCGTCCGTTTCAGGCGTGCTGACGGCCGGCGGCGGCGCCACTCGTTCGACGGCGCGCAGCCGCGCGGCGTTGGCTCGAAGGCGGTCGATAGCCCGGTTACGCGCGATGCCAATCAGCCAACCGGCCGGCGTACCAAGCGCGGAATTGTAAGTGTCCGCCCGCGTCCAGGCCTGCACGAACACTTCCTGCAGCACTTCTTCCGCGTCGCCCCGCTCTCTCAGGACTCTGATCAGAAGGCCGAAGAGCAGGCTGCTATGCCGATCATACAACTCGCCAAGCGCGCCCTCATCGCGTGCAACCAGGCGCGCGATGAGCGCCACATCGGCGCGCGTGTCCTCTGCAGTCTGCATGCTCGTGAGATCGGGGATTCTAGCGTACGGATGACGGGCCGGGTGCTCTGAGGCGTGGGATCAAGCGTGATACACGAAGAGTCTGCATCCCGGCCGCGGCACATCAACTCACCCGCCAGACGCCCACGCGACCATCAACGGAAACACTTCCCGCCACATCGCGTGGTCGTGGCCCGCGATTCCCTGGTCATCACGACATGCGCCCCAGCATCCCGCTCCTCAGCTGGATTCGAACCGACAACCCCCGGTTAACAGAAAACCCGACCGATCCGCCGATCGATATGCAGCACGACCGTTCGTCGCTATGCATTACGGCTATATACCTTCGTGTTCGCGTGGTGACACGGCCCGCTGGCGAATGGAGCGAACAGCCCGGATTTACGACACTTCCGCCCGCATGGGTTTTGCGTCGTCTTTCATGCATGAGAAGCACATGCACGATCAGAGCACTTATGGCTGGGGTGATGATCGCCGTCGTCGGCGCATTGCCGAGTCAGGCTGGCCAAGTGCCGGCGCGAACACCCGCACAAAAGGCAGCGTCTCCGCGAACGAGTTCCGTACGGATAGGAGTGAAGGATCCAGACGGTACGGGCCTGAGTGGGGTTCGTCTCTTGCTGTCTGGCGCTGCGCAGGGAGAATTCGTCACGAGTGGGGCAGGCACCATCGTCGTTCCAGACCTGAAAGACGGCCTGTACCGCGTGCGATGCGAGCATGAGCAGTTCATCACGCTGGAGCGAGAGTTCAGCGTTCGCGGTGGTGGGTACAGCCAAATTGAGCTGGTGCTGAATCCCGCTCCCCCACCGCCTCCCAGCCCCGCTCCCGAACCAGCGCCGGCTGCAGTCATTCCTCCGGGCGGTCGGCCGCTGACTCTTTCGGTTGTTGATTATCTCGATCGAAACCTCATCGGGCGGGAACCCCTCAAGGAATCGATTCTGGCGTGCAATCCGCTGGAGACTGTGCGCCTGCTGCAAATGCGGGAGGGAGTCGCGCACCATGTCCATCCGGGTGGTGACGAAATCATCTATGTCGTCGCCGGAGAGGGCACCGTGCGCATCGGCGAGGCGCCGACTCCGGTCCGAGCTGGATCGCTCGTGGTGGTGACTAACGGCATCGATCACGCGTTCGAGCGCGGGGGAAAGAATCCTCTGATCGTCGTTTCGACGCTGATCGGAACACCCTGCGATCACGCCGAGACACTCCGCTAGTGTGGATGGCGTAGGCGCAAATCGAGCTTTCAGCGGGGACAGCCGAGAAACGACGAGGGCGGTGCGACCACGAAGGATCGCACCGCCCCTGACTGAACCGTCGGCTCTCTGTTCTAGTCGAACATATTGTTGATCGCATCGACGATGTCGTTGATGTCGGAATACGAGCTGTACCCGAGACTTGCGGGCGTCGCACAACCACCGAGAATGCTGTTTGCGTCCGCAAGGATCTGATCGACCGTCTTGCCGGCTGCGGAACCGGTCGTGAACGGCTCGAAGCCGCCCAATCCCGCCTGGAAGACGCCGTTTCTCGACATGGACACGCTGATGGTCAGAGCCAGCACCTGTCCCGCGAGGACGGTGACCTTACTTGTGGGATTCGCAACGATACCGCCTCCGGCCAGCGCGGCAGGCGGTCCGCCCTGCGGCAAGAAGTTCTGCACGGCCAGCTGGGTGCTGAACGTGAACTCAGTTGCGACGAGACCCGGGGCGCAGACCGAGCCAACGCCGATGGCGCCGATGGCGAATCCGCCGGCCGGGAAATTCGCCTGCAGGATCGCGCCAGGATTGCCGCCATGCGGCGCCGCGCCCCACCCACCCTGTGTCACCGTCTTGCAGGGCGGATTGGTCGCGCCTCCGCACGCGCCACCACCACCACCACCGCGTGTCGACGGCGCTGGCGCGAAGGTGATGTGCTCCCACTGGGTCGGGTTGGCCCCGCCCCCGCCCGAGCTGACCTCGACGATGTCAAAGGCGGAGGTCACGGTGTTCCATGTCGCCGTCCAGAGGTGGGCGCCGTGTTCTTCTGCCAACAGGACCTTGCCGACCAACTTGGCGCCGGCCCATTGCGAGGCGGGAGCGGTCCAGATCCTGCCGAACGACGACGAATCTCCGCCTTCCTGGTGATCCACGCCGTAGAAATCACTGTTCGGTGGAATCACCCAGATGTCTTCGACGGAGTGGCCCAAGTTCGTGAGGACATGGGTTGCTGGGGTTACCGTCGGATCGATTGCGTCGACTTCGTTCGACTGTTCTTTGCCCACGAGAATCTTGCCTGCCCAGGGCCCGTACGCCGGTTCGTTCGGGATGACCGCGACGCCCTCCCTGTGCTCGCTGGAATCGCGGGCGGGAAGATCGATGATTTTGGTGACGCTCCCTGATGAGTCGATCTTCCAGACCGTCGAGCCGCCAACCGCGGGCAACGCGCCACCGCCTTGATAATCGTTAGAGGCCACGACAACGAGAGCGCCGTTCAAACCCGGCACGTTGAAGCGATCGAAGGTGAGGCCCCCGCGCTTCAACTTGGTTTCGCCGGGCAGGATTCCCCAATCGGCCTCAATCAAGTTTCCGCTGGCGTCAAACCGGGCGATCTGCTGCGTATTGATCAGACCCGAACCCTCGGCCGAAAAGACGTCGCCTTCCACCCAGCCTCCGGGCTGCCCTTTGCGTACGGTCGCAAAGTAAATTTCGTCGTCCCATCCGGATTGTGCGCCCCACTGCGCGTGAGCGCCGGTAACCCGGTCCACCGTTTCGAAATTGTGGGGCACGCCGGTGTGCCAGTAGGTGGAGATGAGCAACTGATTGGACGTTGACAGCCAGTCGATGCCAATCGGGCTCGGGTAGTCAGTGGGCAGCAGCGGCGTCAGAGTGATGGTGTTGGCTGCGTGGACGGTCAGAGTGAGGAGGGCCGCCGCCAAACCGGCCACGCCACCCGCCACTGCGTATCGACTTCTCATGCGACCTCCTCCAGTCGTGGAACAACCGACCGACGTCCGCTGCATGGCAGGCGGGGGTCGCAGTTATCAGAATGGAACAGGTAGCGAGGCAGATCTTGTGCCAGGCAGCGCGTAGGAATACGGTGATTAACCTGGACGACGCCGCGTAGAAGTCCGAGACTTATGCACCTAATATCACGATATCAAGGATTGACTTCGCGGTCTCCTCGTTCACCTCGACTTGGAGCGTCGCCAATTCCTCACGAAGCGGTCGTTCCACCGCCGTGCGCAGCCAGCGCTGCCGCGGGTGGGCATCGACAAGGATGACGAGGTCATCGGCGAATCGGGCGTTGAACTGTCACCCATGTGACCGGAATAGACCGTCCCCGAATGGATGCTCGCACGCCACATCCCAAGATCTGGCACAGGCCAACCGGCGAACGCCGAACTTCTCGTCGAAGGAACCTGGGTCGCCCCGGATTGCCGGCGATGCCTGTGCGCGGACGCGCGGATGCCTTTTCAATGCCGGGCTGGCGCGCGGCGGCGGAGTTCGGCGAACCAGTTCGTCACGGTGACCATGACTGAGCCGGCCTGAGCGGCTGGCACGGTCTCGACCAGAAAACGGCCATCCGGGGCCACATCCCAGATACTCGGCGGGAGCATGCCGAAGAGCGCGCGGGGCACACTGATGACCAGCGCATCGGTCGAGGCAACCGAGACGCTCATCAACTGTGCGCCGCCGCGTCGGGACGACCAAAACAGCAGCTCGCTGCCGTTGTCGGCCCAACGAGGCTGCTGTCCGCCGCCGCTCGAGACGCGCACCTTCGCACCGCCATCGGGGAATCTCACGAGATACACCTCGCGCGTGCCGGTTTCGGTCGACGTCAGCGCAACCCATTTGCCGTCCGGAGAGAATTGCGCCTGCGAATCCTCGGCGTCGATCTCGCGCAGTGGATGCGGTGTGCGCGGCGACCCACGCAGCGGCAACACCATTACGCGGGGACGGCTCGATGGCCCACCGACCTCGGTGTAAAGAAGGGTTGCGCCATCCTTGGAAATGGATGTCGGCCGCCCAGGGCTGTCGGAGGCGAACAACAACTCGGCCCGGCCGCCATCGGCCGGCATCGAGTAGATACCCGGCCTGGCGCTGCGGCGCAGGGCGAAGACGACGGTTCGGCCATCCGGCGTCCAGACGGGGTCTTCGTTGGAGTCGCTGAACGTGAGCCGCGTTTCGACGCCGCGCTGCAGATCGATCATCCACAAATCGGCGGCACTGCCGGTGACGACTGAAGTGACCATACGGCGGCCGTCCGGAGACAGCCGTCCGGCTACTCTGTGTTCGCGCGGCGCCAACGCCGGGATCGACTGCGATACGCCGCTTCGATTCGCCCACGAGAGCAGGGTGCCGCTGATCCTGGATTCCATGTAGAGCAGTGTCCCGGACTGCGCCACGGTATAGTCGGCCGTCCCGGGCGGACCGAGAGTGGAGATGCCTTCGATGAGCGGCACCTCCGGTCCCGTGGTGACCAGCCGGTCGAGGTCGAACGGCACCGCGAAGAGCGTGCCCTCACGAACGAAGGTGAGGTGACCGCTGGGCACGTAGCGGCCGTTGCTCCCGCCGCGCGCGACAATGCGCCGGGTGCCGCTCTTGAGATCCAGGACGGCGAATTGCGGGCTCTCGGGCGATTTCGAGATGACCGTGAAGAGCAGGCGGTCGCCGGGAAGAAACTGCGGACGATTGTGAATCGTCTCGCCGCTACCGGTATCGACGGTCGTGAGAGGTGATACCGCGCCACCGCTCGCGGAGATCTTCACCAGGCCCGACGCTCGCGAATACACGATTGTGTCGCCCGGACCCCACGCTCCTCCGCCGGCAAACCACCCAGGACCGATGGTGAAGGTCGGGCCGCCGGCCACCGGGCTCTTCTTCAACATCCGTTCGGAGCTGCGATCGCTGAACGCGATCCACCCGCCATCGGGCGAAAACACTGGAAACTCACCTCCATTCGCCCCCGGCATCGGCTGACCGTCGAACTGATCCAGCGCTTTCAGATACAGCTGGTAGCTGTCCTGTCCGTTGACGGAATAGGCGACGTGCGTGCCATCGGGCGACACGCCCAGGAACCCGGCGAGGCCGGGGATCAGCATCTTCGAGCGCGTCACACTGTGCGGTGCCTCGACGGCCCTCGCGCGTGACTGCCAGGCGATCGCGACTGCGCTCAACACGGCGAGCGCCGCGATCGCCCACGCGAGCGCCACGCTCACACCGCTCGTGCGGCTGCGACCGACGGCGCTCGTGGCGCTCACGGCCGCGTCTGCCGGCACGCCACGGATCACCTGATCGAGCGCGCGTCTCGCGTCGCCAATGTCGCGAAGACGCTGTTTGGGATCGCGGACGAGGCAGTCGGTCAGCAGCTGACGAAGCCTCGCGGGCGTCTCGGCCGGCAGCGCCGTGTAGTCGACCTCGCGCGTCAGGACGGCAGCCAGTGTTTCGGAGACGTCCTCGCCTAGGTAAGCGGATCGCCCTGCGAGCATTTCGTAGAGCACGACGCCGAAGGCCCAGATATCCGCGCGTCGATCGACCGCGCGGCCGCGTGCCTGCTCGGGCGACATGTACGCCGCCGTGCCGAGGATGACGCCGAGCCGCGTGCCGTGCGATGTCAGCGTCGGCGAGTTCGCCGTGTTCGCCGCGCCCCCTGGTTCGTCCGGGAGCACGGCTTTCGCGAGACCGAAATCGAGGACCTTGACCGTACCATCGGGCCGCACCTTGATGTTAGCGGGCTTCAGATCCCGGTGGATGATGCCCTGCTCGTGCGCGGCCTCGAGCGCCTCGGCGATCTGCCGGGCAATGGCCACGGCCTCGTCAGCGGGAAGGGCGCCGCGCGCTATACGCTGCGAGAGATCCTCGCCGTCAACCAGTTCCATCACGAGCGCGGAGACGCCATCGCCCTCTTCGAGGCCATAGATGGCCGCGATGTTTGGATGATTGAGGGACGCGAGCACTTCCGCTTCGCGCTGAAACCGCGCGAGCCGATCGTGGTCAGCGGCGACCGAGGGCGGCAGGATCTTGATCGCGACCTGGCGTTTCAGCTTCGTGTCAGTCGCGCGAAACACCTGACCCATTCCGCCTTCGCCGATCTGCGCGGCGACTTCGTAGGCGCCGAGGCGCGTACCGGGGGTGAGGGTCAAGCTGCTGGATTATATGGGCCGGACCCAAAGTGCGCGAGACTCTGTGTCAGATAGCTTCCTGAGACGCGGTCAAACATGGTGATTGACTCGGACACTCTGATGCACACGTTTGTTGCGGACAGTCGTTGAGGGGAGAGTTTTTGGGCGTGTCGGTGCTTCATCACGCATGGCCGGCATCTATTTCCAAGCGTGCGCCTTCAACCCCCGCCCATCCGTCGCAATTTCTCGACCCCTGTTCACGGTTGTCGCGTTAGATTCGAAGCAACGACTCACGCGAAAGTTTGATGCGGCGATTTGGCTGTTCCTACAAGTTATTGATTAGCAGCGATTTAGGAGGTGGCTCCTCAGGCTGGATTCGAACCAGCAACCCCGCGATTAACAGGAGAAACCCGGACGATCCACTCCTTGATATGCAGCATGACTGAAATTGTTGACGGGATGAGAGATTTCGGCGTTGTGAGGCGCTCCATTGCCACCCGTAAACCACTGTAAAAATAGGTCGATCTGAGGGGGTTACGTCACAATCCACGTCACAATCTTTGAGCGCGGCACCCACTCGCTTGTCACTGAGCGCTCACGTCCAATCGATCTGCGCGTAGGCGAGTCTCAATTTCCGGCTATCATGCCGCGAAGGAGTGACCCATGCGTGTTGCGACTGTGCTCGCCGGACTCATCGTGGCCTCGACTCCGTTGCTCGCTCAAACGCCCGCTGGCGTCCAGCCGAGCCCGTACGGCAGTTTCTTTGGCACTCCAACTCGCAAAGTCGCTCCGCCACCGATCCGATTCGCGGCTACGCCGTCCGTCACACCCTCGACGGACCGTGCGAGGTCTACAGCAGTTTGCGGTCTTACGCTGATTCCGGCAGATCCGAAGATCGACGCAGGAATCCGTCGCGCTACTCCGCAATTGGACACCGTGTTTTCGACGCGGAGGATAGAACCGACGATCTGCCGTTGATTTGCGATACGAGGCGAACCGACCGTGATCGGTCTGATTAACTTTCCGATCACGTTCGTCTCGCTCCTGAGCCTCCTGCCCTTCATGTAGGGCCTGACGTGCTATGACGAAAGCGCTTCGACTCGCGATCCTTACGGTCATCGTCTCTGCCGCCACATCCTTTACCCTTGTCGGTGCCCAGACGAACGGCACACCGGAAGTCTTCAAGGCGCTGGGCGTCAACACTACCCGTCGCAGTGGTTTTGGGAAGCCGTTCGACCTCTCCATCTACGTGAATCGTTGGGCGACTCCCGGTGAATTCGCTTCGTTTCTTTCGACGCTGAAAGAAGCGGGGACGCAAGGCGTCCTGAAGATGTTGCAGGGACGTGAGCAAGTTGGTTTTCTGCGAACGCCGCAACCGCTCGGGTTTCCGTTGACTCTTGCTGTTCAATCACGACGGCCAGATGGCGGACGTCACGTCGTGATTATCAGCCCCCGTAAAATTTTTGAAACGAACTTTAGTGCCCAAACCTTGGACTACCCGTTCATGGTGATTGATATGACCGTTCCAGCTGAACACGCTGGCACAGGCACCATTCTGCAACTGGCGAAGTTCAGCATCGCCAAAGATGGAGACCAGTTCACCGTGGAGAACTTTGAGGGTTCGAAAACGATGCTAAAAAGCGTTATTGCCACGCCGCAAGCCGCAGAGCCCAAGTGACACGATCTCGCCGCCAACCGACCATACCGAAGCGATGATGGGTCGATTGGGACCGGCATTCATTTTCCGAACTGACTTTCATGACCGGCAGGGCCAGAATCCGGCGCATGAGCGAGCCATCCAGGACGAACGAGCTTCGGTTCGCCATCCTGACGGAGATCGTCGACGGGGTTCTCGCGTCGTTCAGCTTCATCTGTCGTTGCTGAGCGAAGCCGTAGCCCGGCTGGAGTCGGAACCGTGGAAGATGACACCCGTGCCATCGAAGTCGAGCGTTTGCGAACGCGGCTCTCGGAGGCCACGGCCCACAGGACCGCCCTTCTCGTAGAGGCGCAGGAACTGTTCGCCAGGCTCCCCGAGATTAGAGCGGCTTTCGGAAACCCGTTCTCCTACAGCCATCCCGAGCACGCCGACGAGTCCGCCGCAAACTACACGGGACAGAGTAGTCACAAGGTCGTTCTCCCGACGGTGCTGGCCCTGAAGCGCTTAGAGGATGAGATTCGCGGTATAGAAGAACGACTTCGAGCAATGAAGGAATGACCAAGCGCTTGAGGACTGGGCCATTTGCCCTCCCCGCGAACTGCTTCCTCTGCCGCGCGTCGCTGACCTTCCTGCGCACCGAAGACGGCCCGATCTACGTGCAGCTTGAGCCGCAACGTGGTAACCGTTCGGTCCGCAAAGCCACAGCACGACCATCACCAGCACCAAAGGTCGATGACGGTCACAGACGAATCAGGCACCGTGCTCCGTAGTCGGTCGGTTCGCGCCAGACGATGATGGTGCCGAGCGAATCACAATGACGGCACATAACGCCGCGACCAGTACGCAACCCCACCCAATGCTATCGGCCAGTCTCCCGGCCGCTTGGCGTTGCATCATGTACGGGAGCGTCAAATCGAGAAGGAGCCAGGGGCCAGACGAGCAGATGGCGGCGACTCCGAGAACCCGTCCTGCCCGATACCACGCGGGTGTTTTCGGAAGCGCAAATCCCCAAATCCGGTGGGGCAGCAGTTGAAGCGCCATGGCGATGCCCCACAGGAACAGCAGCAGCGGCGCAGGCGTCATGACAATCGGCTCCTTTCAAACGTAGCGAGACGAACGGCTCATTCTGGCACGAACCGGGACAGAACCAACGCTCAAGGGATTTCACGATCTAGACGGCTGCTACCCGTAGGGCTAGAATCCGGTCGCGTGAGGGCACCCATGACGACGGCGCCTCGACTCGCCATCCTGACGATCATCGGTTGCGCCCTCGCCTCGTCCTCCGGCTTCGTGAACGCTCAAACGAGCGCAACACCCTTCACCACGCATTCTCAATGGGACAACGTGTTCACACCGGCACAGGCGGAACGCGGTCGGGTTGCTTATGCGCAACACTGCGCTCGTTGCCACGGCGACGACTTGCGCGGTCTTCCGCAGCTGGTCCGATATCCGGGCCAGTTAGCCCGAACGCCACCGCTCATTGGTGAGTCGTTCGTCGCTGGATGGGAAGGCCTTACGATCGGCGATCTTTGGGAGCGAATCCGAATATCCATGCCCCAGCAAAGCCCAGGCAGCCTGTCCCGCCAAGCTGTTTCCGACATCCTCGCGTTTATGTTGCAACGGAGTGGATATCCTGCTGGAGAATCAGAGCTGCCCGTTGACTTCAACGACCTCGCTGCAATCGCATTCGTAAAGACACGACGCTGATGCCTGGGGAGCGTGTGATGGCGAACCGTTCCCACTGCCCACGCGATGCCCGTTCTGCGGCGGACCGATGCCGTGGCAGGGCACGGAGGATGGGCCGGTCCTCGTCTTCAAGTGCGTGAGACAGGGTCCGATGGCGAACTACACCGACGGTCGGTTCGTGCAGATTCCGCAATGACGCTGAACCAGGCGGTCTTCGCCTTGTACTACCTCGTCGTCATCGGCGGTGTCGGCGCTGTCGTCGGTCTAGTGTCAGGGATTCTCGCGAGTGCCGCGCTCAGAAATGGATGGCGGTACCTCGGGTTGGATGCACTGCTGGGCGCGTTGGCATTCTATGGAATCTACCAAGTGCGGGTTTACCTGCTGTTACACGGCTTCCGTCCGAGGCCGGACGCGCTCCCGTGGCCGGAGATCGCTGTGGCGACGGCGTTGGCGCTGGCGCTGGCGCAACAAGTGATTCAGTTCAATCGAAGACGGGGGCGACGGTGACCTCGCCTGTCACGCCCCACCGCTAGAATCGCGGCACGGCTGGCGAGGAACTCCTGAACGGATACCGACACCACCACCGCCGAAGCCGCCGCGCACAGGCGAGACGGTCTGGACGTTGACCAAAGACGGCATCACACTGGCGGCCGAACTGCTCGGCCAGAGTAGCGCCGGAATGGAACTGCGGATGCTGAAGGACGGCGATTGGTTGTCCGGCCGACGTTTCTCTGACCGCGTAGATGCGCTCCGCCATGCCGAACACAACCGGCAGCAGTTGTTGGCAAAAGGATGGCACGGGGCTGTAGACTGCACGCCGCGATGCGCGAATACGACCTGATTGCCGATTGGTATGCGTCAGAGCGCGGTGGATACATCGGACGGCAGCGGCGTGCCCGAGGTGATCGCGCTCGCATCATCCATCCAACAGGGCGGACGTATTCTCGATGTCGGTTGCGGCAACGGCGTTCCGCTCACGCGGGCGTTGTTGGCTTCAGGACATAGTGTTGTTGGACTCGACAGCTCGCGCAACATGTTTGCGTCGGTTTCGGCAGAACTGTCCTGACACGCTCGCCGTTGAGGGGATTGTTCAATCGTGCCCGTTCGCGGAGAAGACGTTCAACGCGGCGATAGCGTGGGGCGTGATGTTCCATCTGAACCAGACGGAACAGATGGCAGCCATCGCCAGCGTGTCTCGCGTGCTCAAGACCGACGCACCATTCCTGTTCACGGCAGGCTACCCGGACGTGCTCGACGACAGCCATGACCACGTTGACACCATGAATGGTGTCGAGTTCCACTACTATTCGTTCACCATGAACGGCTATCGAAGCGTTCTTGCCGACCACTCCTTCACGCTCGTCGATTTCCACACAGACAAAGGCAAAAACGGCTACTACCTGACGCGCAAAATCGCCTGACGAGCCCGCACACTGTTCGATCTTGCGCAGCAGGCAGATCGAACCGTTAGTTGGTTGGTGCACACGGAGTTGCGCAAGTTCCTTCAGAGTCAACGGCTCGCGTTGGCAGCACGCACCAGCGTCAGACAAGCGTAGAATGCGCGGAGCATGCCCAGACCTGATCGTGGCACTCGTTCCTTGGTGACCTTCTTCGTCATTGCATACGCATGGGCGTGGCTCTTTTACGTGCCAATGACAGTCGTTCATGCTCCGTTCGAATGGGCGATTCTCGCCACGCTTGGACCCACGATTGCCGCGGTAGTCGTGAACCGCATCGAAACAGGAACCTACCGAGCCGTCACGATTTTCACCAACTTGCCGCGCACTCTCGGCGCCACAGCGATGGGTGTGGCGCTGATGCTGGTCGCCTATGTCGTGCTCCCAGCCGTCACGACCCACGATCCGCGCAAGCTGCATTGGAGCATTCTTAGTTCCGTCTCCGTCTACAACTACTCAACACTGCTCGCCGGACCCTTATTCGAAGAACCGGGCTGGCGCGGATTCGCACTGCCGCGCCTTGAAGCCCGTTACGGACCCGTGCGTGCGACTCTGGTTCTTGCACCGCTGTGGTCTGGCTGGCACCTGCCGCTGCTGTTCTATCCGGGTTTTACCTCTGCGTCGTGGTGGGTCTACCTTCTGTTTATTCTCGGAGCTTCGGTCATTCTGACCTATGTGACTAATCTTGCTCGCTTCAGTGTGATTGCGCCGATTGCGGCGCACGCCTTCTTCAACACGGCCTCGAGATTCCTTAATGGGATGTTCGCGGGCATTGGACATAACGTGCGCGTGATTCCGTTCGAGCTAGTGATGGCTGGTGGCGGACTGACAATCGGAGCCGTTCTCATCGCCACGACACGTGGTCAGCTTGCATACAGCAGAGCGCAATGACGACCATGTTGTCGGTGGTGCTCGTCGCCACATGCCTCTATGGACTACACCGACTGGCGCTCTGGATGGAAGGGCGTGGTTGGCTCTATTACCGGAAGCGACAAGGGCACAGCGGGTCACTCGGTGCGGCATTCCTTGAAGTCCAGACATTGCTTGAACCGAGTAAGCGGCACGTCTTGGAAGTCCGACAGAAAGATGACTCGGAAGACGACGATTCCGGTGACCCGGCAGTGGGCGGCGTTGGCGAGCACCCAACGGTACAAGCCGACTACGCGAAAGCAGGCATTGCGCGGACACGGGAGCTATGAGGCTGAGTGCTCGAGCCAGCTTCCAAGAGCCGTTTTCGCGCCGAAACGGGCTAACGGCGGATCCCGACATCGTCGCAATCGCAATCGGCAGCATCCTGCCGCCACGGGTGGGTGCGTGGATGTGAACGTCTCCGGCCGGTGGGACAGTCTACTTGGACAGGCTACTGACGGTGCGCAGCGCTAATCGAACGGCATCCGCGAGGGCCAACCCTCGATATTCTTGCGCGTAATCCTTGCTGCTCATCAAGGGTGTCACTCGACCATCGACAACGCTGAAGGCCCCGTAAAACTTGCCAGCTATAACATTCTTGTTGCCGACGCGCTGAAGGAAGAAGAGACCTTTGGTACCGATCTGAAGGGCAGGAAGAGCCTCCTCTCTCTGTGTAAATGTCGTCCCTTCAATCGAAATTGTCCCGCCACGCTGAGTGATCGTAACAGTTGGAATTACTCCGGGAACTGCGGCGGTCACGAGCTGATGTGATTGGTATAGGACAGTCGGATCACCGAGCGCAATGTCCGTATAAACCTCCATCTGATCGTCCGACAGATAACTTCTAGACTCACCGACGGTGCCAGACACCACAAGGTCAGTGATACGAAGTATCCGCTCGACTGAGGGCGACACACCTGATGGCACTGTTGAAGCGCTTCCCACGGCACCCTTCGCAATCGACTGAGGGATAGTGTCAAATTGGGCCCAGGAGGCGGTTGCCATTGCCATCATTCCGCACACAAGGATGCTGCGCGAAAATGTTGTACCGCTGATCATTGTGCCTCCTCAATACCCACAAGTGAGCCTACTCCCGTCAGCGTAAATCGTATTACCCACAGGGATATAGTCGTTCGTCGTCACCGTCGATAACGGAGTGTACTCGGGCCGCAAAGTTTTGTTACATCACGGCGCTGTCTCCGGTCATGTCGCAGTTATCATCGCATTCGTTAAGCCTGGGCGATGACCGAGTGCGTGCGCAAATGTTCGTTGCAGACTCTGCGAACTCCAGCTCAGTGTCGGAAATGCCCGTGATTTCAGGCGAGCCGTTCGCGGAGGCCTTTGTCGCAGCGTTTCGGAGACGGGTCGATAGAATCGCACTAGATGCAGACTTGGCTGTTTCGGCACATGGTCCGCGTGCTCGTGCACCGTATCCGGTCCCCCGGCCAGCCGATGTTCAGCGATTCGGCGGCTAACGACTTGATTGGCAAGACGGTGATCATCGGCATCACGCATCAGGATAGCGTCGGTCGTCTGGTGCGGCGCGACCAACTTCACGGAAGAATCACGCGAGCCAACCGAACGGAAGGTGTTGTGGTGCAAACGGCTGCGGGCGGAGAGTTGAAGACACCGCCAGACCTACGCGCCTTCTCTGGTGCTCGCCCGGGCGAGTATCGGTCCCGAGGCACCGGCGAGGTGATTGCGAATCCTGACCTGATCACAAGTTGGACGCACACATTGCACCCGCCGGACGACGCGAGACACTTGGTGGACGAAATATGCCAGGACTGCTGACGAGCCTGGCAACCCGCGTGATGATCATGCGAAAGATTGGCACTGCAATTGGAGTCATGGCGGGTCTCGCCTGCGCGAGTCTCGCCGTCGTGTTTATCTGGGGCAATCCCACCGGCGACGCCCCGTTGACGTATCAGACGGGCCGCTGGCTGATCGTGGCGATTCCTTTCATGAGCGTGCTCGGTGTCGCCGCGGCTATCGCGTCACTTGTGGGCGCGTCGCGCACGTTGCTGCTGCTTCGTGATCTCGTTTCTTCCGTTTGGCGCGTACGGGCTGCTGGCGAACAATCTGCTTCACTGGTTTGGAATCGCACAGTTGTGTTACGCGGTCAGTGCGTGGCTCCAGAATCCAACGTGGATGCGAGACCCATGAACTGGCGACAGACACGACCGACGAGCGCCCCGCCTACGGCAACTAGTCGCCGACAGCCTACGTTTGTGTCTACCTGTCCGGTGCACGGCCACATCCTGCTCGGGCCGGATGGCGTCGCGCGGCCGCAACCCATCTGATGATCAAGAAGCTGGCGAGGTTCGGCGCGTCGATGCTGGTCGGCGTTGGCGTCGTCGGGGCCGCAATGGTGCTCTGCGGCGTCCTCGTTGTCGTCCTGTATTTCGTCGCGGTGACGGTGGTGCTGGTCAAGGCGCGACTCGGTTAGTGGGTCAATTTGCTCGAACCGTCTCGGTAGGGAGGCAGCATGGACAAACTGGTTATAGGTCTGGTCGCTTTCAGCATGTTGGCATTGCAGGTCGCGGGCGGTTTCGCCGTCGTCTACTTTGGTGCCCGGCTGGCAATTCGACACGAACGGCGCATTTCAAACTGACCCACTAGGCGCGACTGGATGTGCCGTCACTCGCGTGTCACGACGGCCGCCCACGATCCCGAGATGCCGGAGGGCTTCAGGTGACCAAATGCTTAGATTGTTTCTTGGCTTTGTGCTCGTCTTGATCCTGTTCGTTGCATGGTGGTACTACCGACCAACAATCGAATACACGCATCGGGCCGGTCAAGTCGTGCGGCAGTGACCGCGCCTGTCACGACCACGATGGAGAATCCGCAAATGGGCTATCCCAACTCACCGCTGCTCCTCCCCCGCCCGACCACCGCCGCCAAGGACACCGTTTTGCATTCGCAAAGACCGCTTGTCAGAAAACGGGGTCTCAACTGCATGGTACGGCTGTTCACGTTCGCTTCTGTAATTGGGACAACCATTATCGCGTTCGGCGGCTCGCCGAGCGCGGCGTCGCGGGAAGGGTAGCAGGTCCGGGGTTCGGACTGTCCGAGGTCACGATGCTGCGCAAATTACTCGTGGTCGTCGTCGCAGGGTTGAGCGTCGTGGGCTTGGGCGCAACCAGACTGACGATTCCAGAATTAATCAGACGGGTCGATCAGGACCCGATCGTGATGGAACGCCTCATCGAGTTTGTGCCGATGCCGTTCAACGCGCTGGTGTCGAAGTCCGACATGATTGTGTACGGAGCGGTGACCGCCACTAACACGTACCTGTCCGACGATCAGTACGAGTTGTACACCGACTACAGTCTCGTCCCAATGGCGGTGCTGAAAGAGTCCCTGACCGATCAGCAATGGGCCGCGCAGGGCAACACCATCGTCGTGAAACGATGGGGCGGTAAGCTCACGATCGACGGCAGGAGGGTCGAGTTTCAAGACCGTGATGTGACACCGATCGACACCAAAGAAGTCTTGTTGTTCCTAGAGAAAGACCCAGACGGGTCAAAATACCGAGTTGTCCACGGACTCGCCGGCGTCATGGCGGTGCGTGATGGACAGCTTGTTGTCCCCTCGCGAAACTGGGGCAACGACTGGCTGAACGGCAAGTCTCTCAGCGAAGTGTACTCAGAGGTGCGTCGTATCACGCGCCGGTAGCGGGAGCGTAGTTACCTCATCGAGTGCGGTCGGGCTTAGGCTATGGACACAGAGTCGCCCCGTGTGAGAACAGGCGTCGTGGGATGCGGGGAGCTCAGCTCAGGTGCTTGCGGGTCAGGCGACGATCTCCATCAACAGCCCGCGACCGTCCCGTGCTCGACCGCCCAACACCGTCTCTTCCCCTCGGCTCATGTAAAACGCGGTCAGCATCGCCACGGCGGCATCGATCAGGTCATCAACGGCGACGCGCGACGATCCGAGTCGGGATCGTTCGAGGTAGGGATCGAAGATGAAGGCGAGCCGCCGCAAGATCGCCAGGCGTTCCGCTTGCCCCTCGGCCGTTTTCTTGCCGTGCAGCAGCGGCGCTTGGTTCAGCCTGCAAAAGCAGACCTCTGGATGGACTTCACGGATGCGCGTTTGGCGCTCCGGGGTCATCCAGCGGTCGACCTCGATGATCTTGGGGATGATGGCCTGTGTCTGTTTAGAGAGTCTTGTGCCAGACGCGGCGACGTTCAACGCGCAGCATTCTTCATAGGAGGTGCCGCCGAGCGTCGACCGCGCTGGGACCGGGAAGACACTGCTTGCCCGCTTGGCCCCGAGTAGTTGCCGGGCCGCTAGGTCGCAGTCGCGTGAAGACGACGATGGAATCCCAATCGGAATGTCGATGCCAACGTAGGATTCGGACGCGGCTGCCGCATCCAGCACGGGTGCTATCTGGTCGACGACCTGGAAGGCGACCGTTGCTGCGCGGGTGAACGTGCAGTCAGCCGTGGCCACGACCCAGCCAGCCCGGCACGAATCGATGCCTGCGAGGCGGTCAACCATGCGGCTGAGCTTAGCGCAGATATTGTCGGACACGTCGTGCGTGGCTCGTTCTTAGGCCTGATTGTCTACCGTCGCCTTGGGTGCGTTCTTCTTCACCGACGCGATGCCGTTGTCCCGTGCCGACTCGCTGGAGTACGTCTCGCTCGTGCCAATCACCTGATTGTTCGCGGAACGAGCTGTCACCCATGTGACCGGAATAGACCGAAGGAAATTGGCTCGCCGCACTGGACGATTTTCGCAACTGGCTTATTCGGGAGGCTGCGTGAAAGCGCGTTCGAATCCCCGCTCCCTGCGCCGGACAGCAGGGATTCGAACGCCGACACCGTGGGTTGAGAGAGCGGCGAATGGGTGGGATCTCTGCAAGCTATTCGTATTTCAACGCCCTCATCGGATCCACCCGTGACGCACGGTACGCGGGGATGAAGCCGGCGCATAGCGCGACCAGCGCGAGCCCAACGGCCGAAAGCGCCAGCACCGCCGGATCGCCACCGGTCATCTGAAAGAGAATCGACTGCGCCCCTTTGCCGACGACGAGCGCGCCGGCAAGGCCCACGAGCACGCCCACGAGCGTCATGATCGCAACCTGACGCAGCACCATGCCGCGGACGCGGTCGGGCGTGGCTCCCAGCGCCATGCGGAGGCCGATCTCCCGCGTGCGCTGTGCCACGGTATAGGCGAGGACGCCGTAGAGACCGATCGCCGCGAGCATCGTCGCCAGCAGCGCGAAGGCCGCCGAGAGTGTCGTGATCATGCGATCGAGATACGTGTTGTTGCGGACCTCCTCGGGAAGTGTTTCGAGCGCCTCGATGGGGAGACTCGGATCCAGCCGCTTCACGACAGCTGTGATCGCCGAGGCGGCCTGCGAGAGATCACCGGAGGTCCGCACGTAGACCTGCATGCCGCCAGGCGCCTTGTCCTGCCGATACGGCACGAAGAATTGCGGCGGCACCGTCTGCTTCACTTCGCTGTATTTGGAATCCTCGACGACTCCGACGATGGTCGTGTCGAGTTTGCTGCGGTAGCCTTGTCCCGGCGCCCACCCCATCAACTTGCCGACCGCGTCGTTCCCCAGGCCGAACTTCTTGGCGAACGTCTGGTTGACGAGAGCGACCGGGGCGGAATTCAGCGTGTCGGCTTCGGTGAACTCGCGTCCGGCGATGAGCGGGATGCCGAGCGCGGAGAAGTAGCCCGGGCCGACTCTGTTGTAGCGGGAGTTGCTGTCGGTGTCTGGTCCGGCGTTGAACCCCTGAACGGCGACACCTCTTGCCCGGTTCTGGCCAGCCAGAAGCGGCACGTTGGAGACCGTCACCGCCGTCACGCCCGGCGCTGCCCGAAGCTCGTCTTCGAGGCGCGGGAAGAACAGACGGGTGCGGTCGGACGAGTAACCGTTCAGGTCGGGAGACAGACCGAACGTGGCCACGTGGTCGACCTTGAATCCGAGATCCACCCGACTGACGTTCAGCAGGCTCTTCACAAAAAAACCCGACGAGGCAAGCAGCATCATGGCGAGCGCGATCTGCGACGTGGCGAGCAGCAGCCGGACGCGTGCGGCGCCTTTCGCGCCAGCCGGCTGGCCGCCCTGATTCTTGAGCGTCGAGACGAGGTCCGGCCGGGTGCTGTGGAGCGCGGGAAAGAGCCCGAAGAGCAGGCCCGTCGCGAACGTCAGTCCGATCGCGAACAAGATGACGGTGCCGCTCATGCTGAACGTCATCGTGTGCTGCACTTCAGCCGGCAGCAGCGAGATGATGAGCACGAGCGTCCAGTGAGCGACGACTATGCCGGCGAGTCCGCCGAGCGCCGCCAGCAGCAACGATTCGGTAAGGAGCTGTCCGATTAAGCGGGCCCGGCTCGCGCCGATCGAGAGCCGGATGGCCATCTCTCCGGCGCGCGCGGCCGATCGTGCGAGCAACAGGTTCGCGATGTTGGCGCAGGCGATGAGCAGCACGAACGCCGTGACGCCCAGCAAGAGGCGGAGCGGCGTCTTCGCCTCGTCGGGAACCGAGCTCTGGCCGCGTCCGCCTGGCGCGAGGACGATGGGCTTCGCTCGAAAACGCGCCATCGTCTGCGGACTCATGTCTTTCTGCAGCGGCGCCTCGATTTCGTTGATGGTGGCGTGATACTGCGGGCCGAGTGACGCGCGCGCGCCTTGGAGTGTGACTCCGGGCCGCAGGCGCGCGAACAGGTACGCCCAATAGTCCGTCCGGAGCGACCAACCCGTGTCGGCGTCCAGCACCGAGCGCAGCGTGATCGGGACGAACACGGCAGGCCGCATGCCGATCGTCGTGCCGTCGAAGTCCTTCGGCGCGACGCCGACGACGGTGAGGCTTTGGCCGTTGACGATGACCTGCTTGTTGAGGATGGTTGGATCGAGCCCGAATCGCGACGACCAATAGTTGTAGCTGAGCACCACCACGCGCGACTCGCCGACGACTTTGTCGTCAGTCGAATTGAGCAGTCGTCCCAGCACCGGCTGCAGCTCCAGCACCGGAAAATAGCTGCCAGAGACGAGCAGGCCGTCGCCGCTCGACGTCTGCGCTTCGTGGGCGAAGTGTGCGCGGAAGTCGACGTGCGCCGCGATGTCCGTGAAGACGGTTTGGGTTTTCTGCAAGTCGCGGAACATGGCATAGCTGAAGACCACCTCGCAGTCGCCCGCTCGGCCGCAGCTCCCGAAGCCGGGCTTCGGGCCGGGTGCGCTCAAGTTCACGAGGTCCAACGGACTGGGGACGGCGAGCGACTGGAGCAGCACCTGATGGAACACCGAAAAAATCCCAGCGGTCGCGCCAATGCCGAGCGCGAGCGAGATGATGGCGATGGCCGTGACGAAGGGGGTTCTGAAAAGCGTGCGGACAGCAAACTTGAGACCGCGCATACAGGCGTTAGACGAGCCAAGGTACGGCGGCGTTTGCCGGCGGACATAGTCCAGTGCGGTCTGTTCGCCGCAACGTATTGAGACGCGGCTAGTTAGACGATCGAGCAGGAGATGTCGCCACAAGTGTCTGATTTTATTGGCCTTACGGACGTAGCTCACCGCACTGGACGATTTCCGCAACTGGCTCATCCGTGAGGCGGCCTAAACCGGCCATCTTTTCAATAGGTTCGCCGGGGTTTCGTTCGTCGAGCTACATAGAGGCGTAACTTTCGTTTATCTCCGCGGTCGCCGGGCGACTGAGCCACCGCCGCAACGGAGGCGGTCAGTTTGTACCTGACGCAAAGCCGCGATGACAGGCTTAGTCTCCCCGATGAGATCGGTGACCGGCACTGTGGGTGCCTGCTGCGCACTTGATGCCGAGATGAAGTCGGCCGGCGGCACGGGATGCGAGGTGCCAGCCGGCCGCGGCAAAATCGGCGGCCAGCAGACCGTGTGTTGCGCGTCGGCGACATGCGTGCCGCGTGTCGCCGCCCTCAGTGCGAAATTGGCTCAACGATGGCCCGCGCGTCAACGTGACAAGGCCAGACTCGGATTCTGCCGCTGAGCGCCTGAGGTTCCGCGGATCGCCGAAATCAGGCTGTGGGCAGGTGAGCCGCGTGCTGGACGCCGTCAGCGCCGTGTCTGCCGTCCTCGACGGGTCCGGGGCCCTCCGTCGTTTGATGCGCGGCAACTGGGAATTTCGCGGCAAGGTTGGGACCGGCGCGAGCGAACCAGTGGCTGCTGGTGTCCTGGTCCCGAGATTTCGCGTCACCGACCCGCGCAGTCGGATTGGCGGAGCGCCGGCCGGCGCTGCTGAGCAAGGCGACGACTATTCGTGCACGTCGTGAGGCGATGTCGAGAAACGGTCGATACCGGGACACATGCAAGCGCACGACGTCGAACATTTGGATCTCACAGGACACCTTCCGGCACGGCACAGCGCGGTAGGTCGATGGTGAAGATGCAGCCGTCATCGGGAAGGCTGACGGCGTAGAGCCGACCCTTATTCAGTTCGGTCGCGAACTTGCTGAACGCCAGCCCCAGTCCCAGTCCCGAGCGGTTGGTTCCTCGCCGTTCGAACGGTCTGAACAGATCGCTGGTGTCGCCGAGCGGCAGACCGCCGCACTGATCCTGTACCTCCAGCCGCACCCGGTCGTCAGTCACGTTGGTCCGCAGCGTCACCCTGCTCTTCGGTTTCGTGAATTTGATAGCATTCTGCACCAGGTTCATCAGGACCGCGGTGATCACCTGCGGGTCAACCTCGATGGTGGCGTCGACCAGAATCGGATCGACCACGAAGGTGATTCCCGCGGCGTTCGCCGACAGCGTGCCGGCCGCGGTCAGATTGACGACGAACGCCGAGAGCAGGATGCGCTCGAGATCCTGATGGCCCTGTGACAGCCGTACGCCGGCGACCGACTGCGCGATTAAGTCGCAGGCCGCGGACAGATTGCGGTGCAGCATCGTACCGGTGCTGCCTGACACGCCGACATTTCCCGCCTTGATCACCTGAAATGCGATCAGGGACGTGTTCAGCAGGTTGCGCAACTCGTGGATGAAGAATCCGTTGGCCTGCACGTCCGCTCCGTCACCTCGCTCCTGGCGTAGGGGCGGCCGTCGATCGCGGCCGAACTCCGTGACCGCACCCGCGATCGCGTTGTCGAGGCACCCGTTCAAGACGCGGAACTCCGCCGCGCTGATCGGCGCATTCGTTTCGACGGCGAGCTCGGTAATCGACTGACAGACGTCACCGTAGTCATGCACCACCTGCGAGGCGGTAAACCCCTGGCGCAGCATGTCCGCGCCGTGCAGCAGCGCGCTGTCCCCGATCTCGACGCTCGCGGACACGCCGAGTCGGAGCGAATGAATCAGCTGTCCGAGGAACAACGGCACGCCGTGATCGAGTTCCTCGGATGTGGGCGCAGGCGACACCCGTGCGGCCACCTTGGCTCGGCAGCGGCGGATGATCTCGTCTCGATTGAGGTCGATGAACTCGTACAGCATTCGCACTCCCCGACACTCCTACGATCGCTGTTACGGCAGCGCGACGGATGTTCCCAATTGCACACCGTCGTCAGGAGCGTGAAGCCGGCACCGCGCCTCAGCACCGGTCGCGCGCGTCGACCGAAAGCCGCGTCAGCGTCCATGGCCGCGGTTCCCATCATGGGCGCCCGAGGCCAGTACCTGTGGGCCACGGTGCTGATCGAAGGGGTTCTGGTCGAGTGCGATGTCTGGGGGCGAATCGTGGCCGTTGTCCGCTGGCTACCGCAGGTCCCGTCTTGGCGGCTGACTGCGCGAGGCTTCGACGTTGTACTCGATCGCATCGAGATCGAACCGCAGGTAGGAATAATCCCCAGTCGGCGCGTGCCAGATTCCCTCCCCCCGCGCCATCAGACGGTGCGACCCGAACTCGCGATAGTCGCCCAGCGGAGTCGACCAACGCATTTTCGTGAACGACTTTCCGTCTGCCGACGCCGCCGCGCGTCCGTCCGCGACGAAGTCCGTCAGTTCCCCGCGCTCGTTGAACGAAAGGACCGCGCGGACGGTGTGGCTCACATTCGTGAACGATGCGCTGACAGTCTGGGAATCGATCTCCTGCCACCGAATGCCGCGACCGATCAGCGCCCCAGGCGCGAACACGCACAAGTCGTTGAACAGCGTCACCGTCTCGGCTTCGTCCATCTCCGGCCCTTTCGCGTCGACCATCGTCACGACTGATGCGACTCTCACCCGCATCGTCGCGGACGGCCCGACGAACCGATGGAACACTTGGAATGGGACGCCGAACATCGAGGCGTCCATGAGGAACAGACGCGATGGCTGGTCGTAGAAGTTGTGCTGCTCACCGGTGAAGGACATCCAAGGTGCGGTCGGGCCGCTGCGGATCTGCCCGTGAAAGCGGGCACGGAAATTCTGCACCCGTGGTTGTCCGACGGCGCCGTTGAGGCGGATGTACCGCTGCACGAGCGTCGGGAGCTGCGCGAGATCGGCCTCGGTGAGGAGCGGCGTTGCGACGGCTCGACCCAGGCCCTGCGCAATCTCGCGATCGTACTCCGCGCGAAAGCTCGAGGGACCCTGCGACAGAAAGCCGAGGGCGACACCCACGAGCGCGACAATATTCGCGATCGTCCCGTACCGGGCATCGCTCCACGACGTAAGGATCACCACCTGCGAGACGACGATTCCAGTGGCGCCGACCACCCACCACCGTTGAGGCCAGGTGAAGCGGAGGATCGCGGCCAAGAGGAATAGTGCCGCAGCCAGAAGCCACAGGATGCCGAGCGGCCGAGCAATCTGCTGCGTCAGCTGCGGAATGTCAGCGACGCCGAACGCCTTCGCGGTTCCGAACAGGTGAATGAGCCCGTGGACCATCAGAAAGACCGCGAAGAAGATTTTCATGATGCATGCTTTCGGTGACTGCTTTCCCGCGGGACAGGCGCGTCACAGGCCTCAGAGATCATGAATCACGCTCGGAGGAAAGGCGGCCCGCAGGGCATTCAGCACCGCCAGAATGTCGATAACTTCCTGGCTGATGGCGCCGCCGACTGGGCTCAAATGACCGGTGGCAGCGAAGGCCATGCCGATCACGCTCAGCGCCATGCCTCCCACCGCACTCTGGAGGGCGATGGACCGCATCCGGCGGCTGATGTGCATGAACTCGTCGACCTTCTCGAGAGAGTTGTCCATCACCACGACGCCCGCCGCTTCGGCGGTCACATCGCTGTTCTGTCCGATCGCCATGCCGACCGTGGCGGCCATCATGGCCGGGGCGTCATTGATGCCATCCCCCACGTACAGTGTTTTGGCGGCGGCGGTTTCCGCGCGGACGATGGCGAGCTTTTCTTCAGGACTCTTCTGCGCGTGGATGTCCGTGATGCCCACCTGCTCCGCGAGGTAGCGCACCTCCGACTCGCGATCGCCCGAGACAATCATGACCTTCCGGAACTGGTGCTTGGGGCCCAGATGCTTCACGAAGGAGCGGCTCTCCGCGCGAGGCGCATCACGAAAGCGCAAGGCCGCCGCGTAGCGCTGGTCAATCGCCACCACGCACTCGAGTCCCCCGGCGAGCGGCGGGAGTTGATCGGCGCCAGGAATGTCCTGCGCAATCAGCTTGTTCCGGCTGGTGACCTGCACCTGATGGCCCGCCACCGTTCCACGCAGTCCCTGGCCGGGCGGTTCGCTCACCTCGGTGGCTTCCGGAATCTGCATCGCGGCCGTCGTCGCGGACGCCAGAATGGCGCGCGCGAGCGGATGTTTCGAGTAGCGCTCCAGACTCGCGACGAGTGTCAGCACCTCCGGCTGGGAGAAGCCCGGGGCGATCAGTTGTTCGGTCAGGGTTGGCTCGCCGTAGGTGAGCGTCCCGGTCTTGTCGAAGATCGCCGTGCGACACTCGGCGATCTGCTCGAGCACGACGGGACTCTTGACGATGATCGCCCGCCGGGCGCACAGGGAAATCGAGCCAATGATCGCGATCGGGATGGCGATGAGGAGCGGGCAGGGCGTCGCGATGACCATGACCGCGAGGAAGCGAAGGGCGTCTCCGGTCATGATCCAGGCGAGAACGGCGACCGTCAGCGCGACCGGCGTGTAGATCGCGCCCAGCCGATCCCCGAGCCGGCGCAGCGTCGGCCGGCTGGACTCGGACTCTCGCATGACGTTCATGATCTTCGCGTAGCGCGAGTCGGCGGCGCGTTGGGTGGTGCGAATCGTCAGGGCCGACTCCCCGTTGATCGCGCCCGAAAGCACCGTTGAGCCACGGGTCTTGGTGATCTGGAACGGCTCGCCCGTCAGGTAGGATTCGTCCATCACGCCATGGCCGTCGATCACGACGCCGTCCACCGGGCAGATGTCGTGCGGATAAATTACGAGGGTGTCCCCGACGGCCACGTCCTGGAGCCCGACGTCCACGATCTCAGCGTCCCGCTTCCGGTGGGCCACCGACGGCATCCGCTTGGCCAGCGCGGCCAGCACCGAGGAGGCGCTGCGTAAGGCGTAGCTCTCCAGCGCCTCTCCTCCCGCGAGCATTAACACAATGATGGAGCCCGCCAGATACTCGCCCAGCAGGACCGACGTGATGATGGAAATACCGCCGAGCAGATCCGAACCGAATTCCCGCTTCAGAAGCTTCCGCAGCAGATCATAGAGGAGGGGCACGCCGCCGATCGCGAGCGTGATCAGCAGCGGAATCTGGGAGGTGGTTGGAGTGGTGTGGAAACCGAAGCGAAGCGCGAGGTGCGCAAGGATCGCCGCGACGGAGAGTGCCGCGATGACCGTGGTCTTGCGGTGCCACGGACGCGACGGCTTCTGTTGGGTCTCGTCCACTACCAGCGGCCCCACTGCGAGCATGCGCTGGGCGGCCTTCGCTCCCCGACCATCCAGTCAATCATCGACTCGGTCTCGGCGCGTCGTTCCCGAGACAGATCACTCCACACTTAATCAGATTACCGCCGGACAGACCTCAGAACCGTCTCCTATTGCACACCAGCGATTCGCCGAATCGGTGATCATCGGTGCTTCAAGGAGTGTTCTCATGACCGTAGCCACCGAACCCTCGTCTCCGCAAACCAGGAGCGCCGCTACAGGTCGCATGAAGGCGCTGGTCTATCACGGTCCGGGCAAACGCGCCTGGGAAGAGACGCCGCGCCCGGCGATCCAGGACACGACCGACGCGATCGTCCGGATCACGACCTCCACCATCTGCGGTACCGACCTGCACATCCTGAAGGGCGACCTGCCGGGTGTGACGCCGGGCCGGATTCTCGGGCACGAGGGCATCGGCGTCGTGACGGAAGTCGGTGCGGCGGTCACGGCCGTTCATCCGGGCGATCGGGTGATCATCTCCTGTGTCACGGCCTGCGGGAAGTGCGACTACTGTCGGAAAGGCATGTACTCGCACTGCCGCGACGGGGGCTGGATCCTCGGCAACACCATCGACGGCACGCAGGCGGAGTTCGTGCGCATCCCGCATGCCGACATGAGTCTCTATCACTTTCCCGCGGGCGGCGACGAAGAGGCGCTGGTCATGCTGAGCGACATCCTGCCGACCGGCTTCGAGTGCGGCGTGCTGAACGGGCAGGTAAAGCCCGGAGACACCGTGGCCATCGTCGGCGCCGGTCCGATCGGCCTCGCCGTCCTGCTGACGGCGCAGTTCTATTCACCAGCTGCCGTCATCTGATGATCGATCTCGACGACAATCGGCTCCGCGTGGCAAAAGACTTCGGGGCCACGACCCTGATCAACAGCACCGATGGTAAGGCGGTGGAGCGTGTGCTGGAGTTGACCGGCGGCGAGGGCGTGGACGTGGCGGTCGAAGCGGTGGGCATGCCCGCGACGTTTGATATTTGCCAGTCCATCCTTGCCCCGGGCGGCCACCTTGCCAATGTCGGCGTCCACGGCAAACCGGTGGAGCTGCATGTCGAGAAGCTCTGGGATCGCAACATCACGCTGACCACAAGGCTCGTTGATACCGTGACGACGCCGATGCTGCTGAAGGTGGTCGGATCGGGTAAGTTGCAACCAGGCAAGCTCGTGACGCACCGCTTCGCCCTCGATGATGTGATGAAAGCGTACGACACGTTCGGGAATGCGGCGAAAGAGGGGGCGCTCAAGGTGATCCTGAAGAACCAGCGAGGAGCCTGAGTGGTTCCCAGCGGCGGTTGGCCGTTCTGTGACAGGTGAACAGAGAATCCGTGAACTCAAGCAGCGGCTGGACGCAGGAAGCGGCGACCGGAACGTGTTCACGCTCGTGGTCCGCGGATCACGAAAGAACCTCTAGCTCACGGTCGCAAATGCAAAGGGTTCAATCCGGGCCAGCCGCTCACGCGGCGAATCGCACAGCGTGTCTGACATGCGCTGGATTCCAACGCCACGCCGGTTCTCCACGCCCGTACGCGACCATCGCGATTTCGGCCCCGCGCGGCTCATGTCGTTCGGAGAAGCGCGGTGGCTGCTTCCAGACGGGGAGTTCACGTACGGCGAATTGAACCTCGTCGACATCACTTACAACGGGCGTTGATGACTAGGCTGGTACAGATCAAGCTTCTGCATACAGCGATCTGGTTGTTGTTGCAGGCTGCTTCGTCGCGATTCCCATCGTGGCAGTGCGAGGCCTCGACGCGTGGGCCGCGGTTCTGATCGGATTGTTCTGGTCGAGTGTCCTGGCGGCGAATCGTGGCAGTTGTCCGCTGACGGGCATGGCAGCACGACACACCGAGCAGCGCTCGGCGAACTTCGATATGGTGTGGCTGGCTCGATACAACAAGGCGATCTTTGGGACGCTGTTCGTTGTGGGCGGATTGTTCGTGCTGGCGAGCTGGTGGACGTCCAGCGCTCGGTAGCGGGCACGTCGGTGGGAACGCAGCGGCTCTAAAGAACGCCGTAGCCGCGCGAGGCGGACATCGTCCAGTGCGGCCCTCCCCGCGCAAACCTTTCACCAACCAGAGCTTACGAGATCAACGCACGGCTCGTCTCGCAAGCTATTGATTTTATTGATCTTACGGAGCTGGCTCCTCAGGCTGGATTCGAACCAGCAACCCTCCGGTTAACAGCCGGATGCTCTACCATTGAGCTACTGAGGATCAGAGGCGGGCAGAACCACCATCGTAACTAATCGGCCTCCGCATCGTCAATCATGAGCTGGCGGCGCGGACGCAGAGATCGCGAGCGGGCGCTCGACGATCTCTGCGCGGTTTTGCTTACGCGACCTTGGTTTCGACGGTGATCGTCATCGTGCCGCGATACGCGTTCGACACCGGGCACTTGCCCTCCGCTTCCTTCGCCAGCGCGTCGAACCCGGCCGCGTCGAGCCCCTTGAGTCCGTACACGGTAGCCTCGAGCTTCGACGACTGGATCTTGATGCCGGTCTCGCCTTTGTCCGCGGTGATGGTCGCTCGCACGACGGTGCGATCCTTGGTCACGCCTTCCTTGCGACCGAGCGCGCCGTTCAGCGCCATCGAATAGCAGGCCGCGTGCGCCGCCGCCATCAACTCCTCGGGGCTGGTCTTGCCGCCCGCGTCGCCAAAGCGCGACGGAAACGTCACCGGCAGCGTAAACGCACCCGTGCCCGCCTTCATCTCGCCCTTGCCCTCCATCACCGAGCCGGTCCACTCCACGTCCGTGTGTCGATTGAATGTCGCCATGTTCTGCCTCCAGGAAATTCAGATTTCAGATTTCAGATTTCAGATTGATTTCAGATCCACTTCGGACTTCAGACTTCGGACTTCAGACTTCTCACTTCAGACTTCTCACTTCTTCTTCCCTGTCACCCCGACCTGTGCCGCTGCGCCGAGGACGCCGAGCAGCAGCCATGCCACGGTGACCCAGCGTTGCCCCGGCGCAGGCGACAGCGGATACAGAATCCATGCCGCGCTGCCTGTGACCGCACGCGACGCGCGGTCGCCGGCGATCGCGGCGACGCCGAGGATCAACGTCCAGGCGCCGCCGAACGCGGTCGAGACGATGATCACGTAGCGCTGCAGGATCATCGCGAGGATCGCACCGAGAACCGCGAGTACGATGAGGCCGACCGCCGGCGGATCGCCGGGACGGATCCAGCCCCAACCGACGTGCGCGACCAGCGCACCGAGCCCGGCGCCGATCAGCGCGATCCCGACGTAGTACGCGAATACCAGGATCAGCGAGCCGGCGATGCCGCCGACCAGCGCCGCCACCACCATCCCGGTGGTGTTGGTGACGCCCATCATCGAGCTCGCCATCATCGCGCCGAGAATGAACCCGTAGATCCCGAGCACCACCTTGAACAGGCGGTATCCGGCAAAACACGACACCACGCCGCCGACGACGAGCAGGGCTGCGGCGGGAAGCTGGTAGGAAGGCGGCAGCATCACGTCGGCGCTAGACCTCGCGCCGGCCTTCGAGCGACTTGTGCATCGTCACTTCGTCGGCATACTCGAGGTCGCTGCCGACCGGCACGCCCATGGCGATGCGCGTCACCTTGACGCCGAGCGGCTTGAGCAGCCGCGCCAGATAGATGGCCGTGGCCTCGCCTTCGACGTTCGGGTTGGTGGCGAGAATGATCTCGTTGACGCCGGCAACGACACGCGCCAGCAGTCCTTTGATTTTCAGTTCGTCCGGACCGATGCCCTGCAGCGGCGAAATCGCGCCCATCAGCACGTGATACAGGCCCTTGAACTCGCGCGTCTTCTCGATCGCCGACACGTTCTGCGGCTCCTCGACGACGCAGATGATGGTAGGGTCGCGGGCGTCGTTGCTGCAGTAGGTGCACGGATCGACGTCGGTGATGTTGTTGCAGATCGAGCAGTAGGTGACGCGCTCCTTGACCTCGCGCAACGCGTCAACCAGTCGATCGGTCTGCTCGCGCGGCGTCTTCAGAATATGAAACGCCAGGCGCTGCGCGCCTTTGGGGCCGATGCCCGGCAGGCGCTGCAGCTCCTCGACGAGTCGATTCAGGGTCTCGGGAAGCGACACGTCAGAGCTTGAATCCGGGCGGCAGCATCCCGCCCATCTTCTGCGCCATCGCCTCGTCGACCTTGCGCTGCGCGTCGTTGATCGAGGCGACGATCAGATCCTGCAGCATCCCGACATCTTCCTTCGAGACGACCTCCGGATCGATGGTGATCGACTGGACCTGCTTGGCGCCGTTGACGATGACCGTGACCATGCCGCCGCCGGCGTTGCCTTCGACGCGCAGTTCGGCCATCTGCTGCTGCAGGCGCGTCTGCATCTCCTGCGCCTGTTTCATCATCTCTTGAATGTTCACAGTTCCTCGATGTCGCGGATTTCCGCCGGGAAGACCTCGAGCATCGCCTGGACGCCGGCGTCCGCCATCGCCTGCTCTCTAAGCGCGATTTTCTTGTCCGCTGATTTTTTCTCAGCGTCGGCGCCGTCGCTGGTCGAGGCGCTGCCAGACTCGACCGTCGTGGCCACGAACGTGATCCGGCGACCGGCGATTGATTGCGCCAGCGTTTCGAGCCACGCGCGCTGCTGTTCGAACTGATCTTTCAGCGCGCGCTGGGTGGGCGAGAAGCTGAAGGTGACACGGTCGCCTGCGACGTCAACTTTCTGCGCCTGGGCTACCACCATGTTGTAGAAGACGCCCTTCGCCTTCCGGATCTCGGCAATCAGCGCGTCCTTGAAATTGCCGGATGCCGCCGGAGCCGCCGCGGGTCGAGCCGGCTCGGTCGCTGGCAGACGTGAAGGCGCACCTGCCGGTTGCGGCGGTGTGACCCGCTTGGCAATCTGCTCAGCGCGAGCCGCGAGCGATGGCGCTGGGGCGGGTCGCGGAGCCGAAGTCTGCTCCGGACGGGCAGCCGCCACGGCACGCAGGGGCGGTGCTTGCTCCGCGCGCGGCGACGCTGCCGGTTGAACGACCGGCCGGGCAAGCCCCGCGGAGGTACGCACATCCGCCGGTGGGTTCCGCGTCACAGCCGCCGCGCTGCTGCCGAGGCCGGCGATCACGTCTTCGATTGGCACCAGCTTGCGCAGGTGGATCCACCGCAGGAGCGCCATCTCCAGCTGGTAGCGCGGCTGGGCAGCGGTGCGAATGTCCGATTCGGCGCGGGTGAGAAGATCGAACGCCCGAAGCAGATCCTCGCGCGAGAAGCGCCCGGCCAGCTCAGTCAGCCGATCGCGCTCGCCCTCGCCCGCGATCTCAGGATCGTTCACCCGCGTCGGATCGACCGACAGGACCAGCAGGTCGCGAACGACGCGCGAGAGCTCGCGGCAGACGGCGCGCAGGTCGTAACCCATCTCGACCGCCCGCGCAGCCAGCGCAAAGGCCGCCGGCGCATCTTCGTCAACGACGGCCTGAACGGTGTCGAGCAACAGATCCCGTCCCACCAGACCCAGCACCGTCGCCACATCGTCCGGCGTGATGGTTTTGCCGGTGAAGGCGACGACCTGATCCAGCTTGCTCTGCGCATCGCGCATGCTGCCTTCGGCGTCGCGGGCGATCAGCTGCAGCGATTCCTCGCCGACCGTGATCCCTTCCGCATCCATGATGTGGCGCAGCTGGGTCGCGATCGCCTTGGTGCTGATGGTGCGGAACTCGTAGACCTGGGAGCGCGACAGCACCGTTTCCGGGATCTTGTCCAGCTCGGTCGTCGCCATCATGAACACGACATGCGGCGGCGGCTCTTCGATCGACTTGAGCAGCGAGTTGAACGAGGCGGACGACAACTGGTGGACTTCGTCGATGATGAAAATCTTGTAGCGGTTGCGGACCGGCATGATGCCGAGCCCCGCGATGATCACTTCGCGGACGTTGTCGATGCCGGTGTGCGTGGCGGCGTCGATCTCGAGGACGTCCATGTCGCGGCCTTCGGTGATCTCGACGCACGCCTCACAGACGCCGCACGGGTCCGCGGTCGGTCCTTTTTCGCAGCTGAGCGCCCGCGCCAGAATCCGGGCCGTCGTGGTCTTGCCGACGCCGCGCGGACCGGCGAACACGAAAGCCTGAGCCAGCCGCCCGCTCTTGAGCGCGTTGCGCAGCGTCCGCGTCACCGCTTGCTGTCCGATGACGTCATCGAACTGCTGCGGCCGCCACTTCCGCGCGATCACCTGGTAGGACATGAAATGGCTGATGGCTAACGGCTAACGGCTAACGGCTAATGGCTAACGGCTGATGGCTAATGGCTGAATGCGGGCTGAACCGCGGCCCGGAGGTCCCTGCGGCACATTTCAGGATCCGGTGAGCGCTGCTGCCTTCCGGCCCTGACGCGGTTCGCAGACTGAAATTGCACAGGTTCCGGACCGCGGTGCAGCCCACAAACCTTGACTTTACTACACCGGCACATGGGTCGCGAGAACGATGTACTTCGCGAGCACCTCGCCGACGACCACGGTGAAAAAGTCCACGTAGAGAATGCCGGTCGCCGACTGGGTCGAGCGGATTTTCGCCGTCTGCCAGGTGAGATACGACAGCACTGCCGGGCCGGCGAGCCCGAACAGGACGCGCTGCCAGAAGAAAATCCCGTCCACCGAAAAAATGTAGTGGCGGAAACTCGGGCCTGAATCGGGCACCCATGTCGCGATCGCGTACCAGACCGCGAAGCCGACGACCACCACCCGGGCTGCCATCGACGCGATGTGGACACGGACGATCGCCTGCAGGTGCGACACCTGCATCGACGGAATCACCAGATACCAGTGTCCGAGAATCATCGCCGTGCAGGCGCCGCCGAGCATCGCCGCCGACGTGAGGAAGCTGGCGACGGTGACCATCTGCACGATCTGCGATTGGGCGCCGGACACGACCAGCGCCTGCAGTACCACCGCCCCGAGGCCGCCGAGAATCGCAATGCCGGCGATAGCGGGACGAACGCGCGCAAGCGAGCGTCCAACGGTCGCCCAATAGAGCACGGTTGCCGCCGTGGCGGCGTCGAGCGCCAGCAGTGCGTCGCCATCGAGCGGAGACGGAATGGCAGGAAATGCCCCGAACGCCCCGTAGCGAAACGCCAGCGCGATTCCCATCAGAATCGCCGCAAGGCCGGCGTTGAAACGGAAGAACTTCACGCCAGCGTCGCGCGACACCAGCGCCAGCGTGCAGACGATGCCGACGCCGAGATGGGCGAGGAAGAGGAAGAGGACGGTGGCTAGCGACATGCTCGCAGGGTCGGGTGGGTCAAGTGGGTCTGGTAGGTCGGCTGGGTCTAGTGGGTCTCGCCGGTCAGACGGGGCCGGTGGGCCAGGTGGGTCACCTACTGACCTACCCGACCCAGTTGACCTATCCGCCTATCCGTCCTATCCGAGGCGCTTGTTGATCGCCGACCAGTTGACGACGTTCCACCAGGCGCCGATGTAATCGGGCCGGCGATTCTGGTACTTCAGGTAGTACGCGTGCTCCCACACGTCGATCCCGAAGACGATCTTCTTGCCTTCCATCAGCGGGCTGTCCTGATTCGCAGTGCTTTCGATCACGAGCTTGCCGCCCGCGTCGATGACCCACGCCCAGCCACTGCCGAAGCGGCCGACGCCGGCCTTCGCAAACAGATCCTTGAACGAATCGAACGTGCCGAACGATCCGTTGATGGCGTCGGCGATCTTGCCGGTCGGCGCGCCGCCGGCGTTCGGTCCCATGATCTGCCAGAACATCGAGTGGTTGGCGTGACCACCGCCGTTGTTGCGGACCGCCGTGCGAATGTCCTCCGGCACGGTGTTGATGTCGCGCAGCAGATCCTCGACGCTCTTCGACTGCAGCTCTGGATGCTTGTCGAGCGCGGCGTTCAGGTTCGTGACGTAGGCGTTGTGATGCTTGCCATGGTGAATCTCCATGGTGAGCTTGTCGATGTGCGGTTCGAGCGCATCGGTCGGGTATGGAAGAGGCGGAAGCGAATGAGCCATCTGATGTTCCTCCTTGTCGCGTCGATCGGGACGGTACAACCGGAGGATCGTACTTCAGGCGCTAGTGGATCGACAACATGCGATCGAGGGCAACACGCGTCCAATGCTTCTGGTGGTTCGGGACGACGATCCGGTTGTGCACCTCGCCGGCCACCAGGCCCTCGAGCACCCACAACAGATGATTCGGCGACACCCGGAACATCGTCGAACAGAGGCAGCCGAACGGATCGAGCGACAGGACGGTTCGGTCAGGCTCGAGCCGGCGCGCCAGACGATTGACGAGGTGGAGCTCGGTGCCCACGGCCCAGGTCGAGCCGGCCGGACTCTCGCTGACAGTTTTGATGATGTACTCGGTGGACCCGCAGTCGTCTGCCGCTTGAACGACGTCCCACGGCACTTCGGGATGGACGATGACCCTGACGCCGGGGTGCTGCGCGCGAACCTGGTCGATCTGGCGCGTGGTAAAGCGCGCGTGCACCGAGCAGTGGCCTTTCCACAGGATGATGCGCGCGCGCTGCACGTCCTCCGGTTCGAGCCCGCCCCAGATTTCGTTCGGATCCCACACCACCATCTGGTCCAGCGGCACACCGAGCGCGAACGCGGTGTTTCGTCCCAGGTGCTGATCGGGGAGAAACAGAATCTTGTTGCCGCCTGCCCCGAGCAGCGTCGAGGGGCCTGCCCCGAGCGACGTCGAGGGGCCTGCCCACGCCCACTTCAGCGTCGCCGCGGCATTCGAGGACGTGCAGACCACGCCGCCGTGTTCACCACAGAACGCCTTAATCGACGCGGCGGAATTGATGTACGTGACCGGCACGATCCAGGGCGCCGCCGGACCACTACCGCCGATCATCTCCTGGATATCCGACCAGCACTGCTCCAGCTGTTCAGCGTCCGCCATGTCGGCCATCGAACAGCCGGCGGCCAGGTCGGGCAGAATCACCTGCTGTTCGTCGGTGGTGAGCACGTCCGCGCTCTCGGCCATGAAATGAACGCCGCAGAACACCACGAATTCCGCATCCGGACGCTCGCTGACATGGCCGGCGAGCTTGAAGGAGTCGCCGGTGAAATCCGCGAACTTCATCACCTCGTCGCGCTGATAGTGGTGGCCCAGTATCACAAGGCGACGTCCGAGCGTTGCCTTCGCCGCGGCGATCCGCCGATCCATTTCCTCGTCGGACAAGCCCAGATAGTGCTCGGGCAGCGACTGCCGCTCCGAGATGTGAGCCTTTTCGTATTCAGTGATCAGCGGGATGAGCATGTGATTCCGGGACCGGGACGCGCTTAAAGGCGTCCCCTGCACGACGGGCGCTATGCGGGCGCGGCGTGGACTACGTTATAAAGCGTGTCGCGCTCGACCGGTTCGCGTCCGGCGGCACGGACCAGCCGCTCGAGCTGGCGGGTGGTCATCGCCTCGGGTGTGCGCGCACCCGCCATGTGATAAATCTTCTCTTCCTGCACGGTACCGTCAAGGTCATCCACGCCGTACCACAACGCCGTCTGTGCAACTTCCACGCCGGTGGCGATCCAGAACGCCTTCACGTGCGCGATGTTGTCGCACATCAGCCGCGACACCGCGTGCACGCGCAGCGAGTCGGCCGCGGTCGGCGCCGGCAGCTTCCGCATCTGGTTGTTGTCGGGGTGAAACGCCAGCGGGATGAACGCCTGGAAACCGCCGGTATCGTCCTGCAGCGCCCGCGCGCGCATCATGTGATCGACGCGTTCCTCATTGGTCTCGATGTGGCCGTACAGCATCGTCACATTGGTGCGCATGCCGAGCAGATGCGCGGTACGGTGAATCTCGAGATAGCGATCGGAGCCGCACTTGTCGTGCGCGATCTTCTTGCGGACGCGATCCGCAAAAATTTCCGCACCGCCGCCCGGCAGCGAGTCGAGACCGGATGCCATCAACTCGCGCAGCACCTGTTCGTCAGTCATGCCGTAGAGATCGGCGAAGAACGCGATCTCGACCGCCGTGAAACACTTCAGATGAATCTCGGGCCGGATGTTCTTGAGGCCGCGCAGTAGCTGGGTGTAGTAGTCGAACGGCAAATCGGGATGCAGGCCGTTGACGACGTGGACTTCGGTGAGCGGCTGATGCGCGCGACTGCGCAGCTTGTCGAACACCTCCTCGAGCGTCATCGTGTAGGCGCCATCGTCGCCCGGCTTGAGACGGGCGAAGGCGCAGAACAGACAGCTGGCGACGCAGACGTTGGTCGCTTCGAGTCGGATGTTGTAGTTGTAGAACGTCTTGCCGCCGTGGCGCTTCTCGCGCTCGCGGTTGGCGAGCCAGCCCAGCGCCAGCAGGTCGGGACTTTCGAACAAGCGCACACCGTCAGCCAGATCGAGACGCTCGCCGTGATCGAGCTTCTGCGCGATGTCGAGAAGACCGGCGGAGGCGAGGCGTGACTTCACAGGTTCTGCTGCTTGGGCGGCCGACAGGATGGCCAAAAAACGATGTTACAAAATGCCGCGGGAGGACACAACATCTGGTCATTGGTTCATCTGGTCATTTGGTCTTGTTGATTGATTGAGAGATTTGCTCTGGCAGTGCCCAGGGATTTTGCGAATATCGCTCTCAACTCGCTTGCGCCTCTGCTGGCGGCGCCGCGACGGACTCGCCCGAGACGATCTTCGCAATAGCGAGTAGTTCCAGCCAGTAGACCGACTCTTCGGCCTCTTCGACGACAATGCATAGCTTCGCGACGAACTCCCGCTTCGAGCGGGCCGTGCAGGCGGCGCGATAGTTGGCGCCGACTGAGGTCGCACTTTTTGCCAACTGACGCGCGATGACGTCCGGACCCGGTCGTCGAGGAAGCGCGTCAATCAGGCGTAAAATCGCGACTGCGAACTCGATCGACCTCGCTTTCAGCGCTTCGCTTTGCGTGCTCATCTAACCGAGTAGTTCATGCTCTGTGCCAATCCGAGACAATGATGAAATCAATGACCAGATGACCAATCGCCCATTGATCAATGACTCCAGATGACCAAATGCCCCAATGACCAGATATCCAGCGAGAATCGTCTGTCTAACCGAGGAAACGACCGAGACGCTGTACCTGCTCGGCGAGGGCGACCGCGTCGTCGGTGTGTCGGGCTACACGGTGCGGCCGCCCGAGGCGCGATTGAAGCCGAAGATCTCGGCGTTCATCAACGCCAGGTTCGACAAGATCGAAGCGCTGAAACCCGACCTCGTGCTGGCGTTCTCGGATCTGCAGGCCGATCTGGTCGCCGAATTGATTCGTCGCGGCATCGCGGTGGTGACGTTCAACCAGCGCTCGGTCGCAGAGATTCTGCAGATGATCCGGATGCTCGGCGGGCTGATTGGATGTCAGGTGAAAGCGGAGGCACTGGCCGATTCGCTGAGCGCGGATCTCGATCGCATCCGCGCCGCCGGTGAAATGTTCGCGCAACGGCGCCGCGTGTTCTTCGAAGAATGGGACGAGCCGTTGATCTCCGGGATTCGGTGGGTCGAGGAGCTGGTCGAGATCGCCGGCGGTTCGCCGATTTTTCCAGAGCTTGCCGGCGCCGGACTCGCGAAGGATCGCATCGTCGATCCGGCGGAGGCCGCGAGGCGGGATCCGGAGGTCGTTTTCGCGTCGTGGTGCGGCAAGAAGATGAAGAAAGCGACGATTCAGTCGCGCCCGGGATGGGATCGCGTCAGCGCGGTCCGCGACGACCGCATCTACGAGATCAAGTCCACCTACATCCTGCAGCCGGGACCGGCCAGCCTGACCGACGGCGTCCGCCAGATTCACGAAATCCTGGCGGCGCTTGGGTAGCGCGGATTTCGAATCGGTGTAGCGCGACCCTTTCAGGGTCGCGTCGGACGCGGGCCTGAAAGGCCCGCGCTACAGGAACAGCGGCGCGGTCACGGGCGGAACGATCGCTGAGGCACGAGCGCGGTCGAACAGCAGTTCCACGGCGCGGCGGCCTTCGGGGCCAAGGCTCACCGAGAAGTCGTTCACGTACAGATCGATGTGGCGGTACATGACGTCCTCGCTCATCTCCTGCGCGTGCGCCCGGACATAGGGCAGGCTGGCGGTGCGGTTGGCGAACGCATATTCGACGCTGCGGCGCAGCACCCGATTCACTGCCTGCTTCACCGCGTCCGGCAGCGCGCGCCTGACGACGATGCCGCCGAGCGGAATGGGCGCGCCGGTCTCACGTTCCCAGAATTCACCGAGGTCCACGATCTTCTTCAGCCCCTTGGCCGCGTAGGTGAAGCGGTTCTCGTGGATGATGAGGCCGGCGTCGAACTCGTCGTTCAGCAGCGCAGGCTCGATCGCGGAAAAGACGAGCGCTGTCTTGTCCTGCGCAGCCGGAAACGCCAGACCCATCAGAAAATTCGCGGTGGTGTACTTCCCGGGAATCGCGATCCGTAGATCGCCGGCCGCGACTTCTCCCGGCGTGATCGGCCGCTTCGAGATCAGCAGCGGCCCGCAGTTCCGTCCGAGCGCGGAACCGGCATCGAGCAACACGTAGTCGCCGGCGCAATAGGCATAAGCGTGATAGCTCAATTTGGTGACGTCAACGTCACCGCCGAACGCCGCGCTGTTCAACGCTTCGACGTCGGCCAGCCGCACATCGAACTCCAGACCTTCGAGATCGATGCGCCGATTCACGATCGCGTCGAACATGAAGCAGTCGTTCGGGCACGGAGAGAAACCGAGCGAGAGCGTGGTCACGACTGGTTCAGGATGTCCAGCGTGACCTGACCCAGCCTTTCGATCGCTTCGGCCATTTTCCACGCCGCGGGGTTGCGGGTTTCGACGATGTTCGACACGGCACGCACTTGCGCGAACGGGACGTCCTGGATGCGGCAGGCGTACATGAACGCGGCGCCTTCCATGCTCTCGACCTGTGGTGCAAACCGCCCGGTTACCGCGGCAATCGACGCCGCATTGCCATGGACGGTGTTGACGGTGATACCGCTGACGGCCGGCAGCCGCTCGAGCGCTGCATTCACCAGCGGCGCCTCGTTGACGAACTCGTACTCGCACGGCAACTTCATCTCGTCGATCGGCAGGAACTGATCGCCGTCCTCGGCGCCAAGCTCCGCGATTCGATCGGACGTGACGTGGACCACCGTTCCTGGCGTCAAGGCGGGATCGAACGAGCCGCAGACGCCGACGTCGAGCGCGAAGTCGTAGGACGCCTGCGCGAGGACGTGCGCACACCACGCAGCCGTAGCGACCATTCCGACCCCGGTTACCAGGACATCCACGTCGCGGCCGGCGTAGCTGAAACTGCGCATCTGCAGGCTGTGCGCCGGCGCTTCTGAAAACGCCGCCAGAATCGGGGCGATCTCCATGGTGGTCGCGGCGACGATTAATACGCGCATCGACCCGTGCTCACTGTGTCAATCGACATCATCGTCGGCAGTCGCGACCGCGTACGGTTGCGTCGCTCGCTTGACGACGATGGTGAGGCCGAAGAGGACGAGGGCGCACGAGGCCGCCAGGCCGAGGTAGATGCCGAGGCCGACGTCGGCAGGCTGGGCCGAGACCATCGGGGTGTTTTCGACGATGGCGAATGCCTGAGAAATGGTGAGGGCGCGCTCACCAGCGGTGGCCGGCATCACCCGCCAGGACAGGAACATGATCCCGAGTGAGAAAAGCCCGATGATGAGCAGCGGATGCCGTGAATTCTTTCTGGTGATCAGGCTGAGGAGAGCCAACGTCGCCGCCAGCGCACCGAGACCGGCAACCCAGATCGCCGCTGTGTCCGGAATGCCGGTCATCGACACGCCGCCGACGATGACCCACGGCAGGAACGCGCTGATCGCGAGAACGAGACCGGCCACCAGCGGAATGAAATACGCGCGCATGCCGGGACGGAAGATGCTGAACATTTCAGACTTCTGACTTTTGCCTTCTAACTTCTAACTTTGTGTTTCCTTCCACTCCTCGTACCACGCCATCTGGATCGCTTCGAGCTTCGACTCGTTCGAGATCTTCGGATCGTCGTCGAAATCGTCGAGGGCGAGCACGCGCTCGCGGAGGTCGGTGAAACGCACGGTCAGGGGATCGACGCCAGGAAATTTCTCGGCCAGGGCGATGCCGATGTCCTCCGAGCTGGTCCACTTCACGGTGTCACCTCCTGCGTTTTGCGCGCCTTGGGATCCGACTTGCCCAGCTGGATGCCGCCGCCCTCCTGAACGTAGTTCCGAGTGTACATGGGCAACTCGCAGACGACGTCGCCGGAGATGACCGCCTGGCAGCCGAGGCGCGACTGCGCGGTGAGGCCCCACGCGGTGTCGAGACGATCGGCTTCATCGTCCTGCATCTCGCTCAGGTTCTCGGCGCCTTTGCGGATGATGACGTGGCAGGTCGTGCACGCGCAACTCCCGCCGCACGCGTGCTCGAGGTGGACGCCAAAATGCTTGGCCAGGTCGAGAAACGACTCTGGCTTGCCGTGGTTCGAGTACGGCACCTGGCCGTGCTCGAACTCGATGACCGTCTCTTCGCCGTCGATGATGTATGTGACTTTGGGCATGGGGAATTTCAGATTTCAGAATTCAGATTTCAAAGTTGAGAGTTCAGAGTTGATCCACGTTCTTGCCGGTCAAAGCGGCGCGGACCGATCGGTTCATCATGACCTCGGCCAGGTGCTGGGTGGCCTCGTTCAGCGCCTGTGTCCATTTCTGAATCGTCTCACGATCGTTCGACTTCATCACCATCTTGAGGCCGGCCAGCACCGATTCGATCTTCTGTCGTTCGCCGGCGGCGAGCTCGCTTTTCTCGACTTCCGCAAAATCCGGCGCCCGAAGCGATTTCTCGGTGGCGTGAATGACGGCGTCGGCCTCGTTGCGGGCTTCGACCACCAGCCGGGCCGCGACGTCGGCTTCGGCGTGCTCGAAGGAGTCGAGGAGCATGCGCTCGACCTCTTCGTCGGTGAGGCCGTAGGACGGCTTCACTTCGATCGTCTGCTCGATGTCGGTTCGCTCTTCGCGTGCGGTGACGCTGAGAATGCCGTTGGCGTCGATCTGGAACTGCACCTTGACTCGCGGCATGCCGGCGGACATCGGCGGAATCCCCCGCAGCTTGAACCGGTGAAGCGAGCGGTTGTCGGCGACCAGCTCGCGTTCGCCCTGCAGGACGTGGACGTCCACCGCGGTCTGATTGTCGACGGCAGTGGTGAACATTTCGGTGCCAGTCGCCGGAATCGTCGAGTTGCGCATGATGATCTTCGACACCACGCCGCCCATCGTTTCGATGCCGAGTGAGAGCGGCGTCACGTCGAGCAGGAGCATGTCGCGGTTGCCCGAAATCAGGATGTCGGCCTGAACCGCTGCGCCGAGGGCGACGACTTCGTCCGGGTTCAGTTCGCTGTGCGGAGTTCTGCCGAAGAGATCGGCGACCGCACGACGAACCGCCGGGATACGGGTAGACCCGCCAACCAGGACGACCTCGTCGATCTGCTTCGCCTCGAGGCCGGCGTCCGCCAACGCCGATCGGCACGGCGCAAGCGTCCGGTCGATGATCGGCTGGATGAGCGCCTCGAACTCGGCGCGGGTGAAGCGCCGGCCGTTCAACGTGGTCTCTTCGCGATCGGACAGGTCGATCTTTGCGGCGATGACCGCCTGACGAATCTCCTGAACGGCCTCGGAGGTCCGGCTCGAGCCGGACGTTACCGGCGACTCAGCCAGCACCCGGTCCATCAACATCACGTCGATGTCGTCACCGCCAAGGTGCGTGTCGCCGTTGGTCGCGAGTACCTGGAAGACGCCATCCTCGACCCGGAGGATCGAGATGTCGAAGGTGCCGCCGCCGAAATCGAACACGGCGATGAGGCCGGTGTGGCGCTTGTCGAGCCCGTACGCGAGCGACGCCGCGGTCGGTTCGTTGATGATCCGCAGGACTTCGAGGCCGGCGATCCGTCCTGCGTCGCGGGTGGCGGTGCGTTGAGCGTCATTGAAGTACGCGGGCACGGTGATCACCGCGCGATCGACTTCGTTGTCGAACTCGCCCTGTTCGGCGAAGAACGCTTCGGCGCGCCGCTTCAGCTCGCGCAGCACGAACGCGGAAATCTCCGGCGGAGTGAACTCGCGATCGCCGAGACCAATCCGCACCACACCGCCGGCATCGCCGCTGACTCGAAACGGAAAGTGCTCCGCTTCGTGCTGCACGTCCTCGCGACCCTTGCCCATGAAGCGCTTCACCGAGTACGCGGTCGTCTGGGCGTGGGTCAGCAGGCGGCGCTCGGCGTCGCGTCCGACGTGAATCGTGCCGTCGGCGGCCGCCGAGACGATCGACGGGACGAGGGCGTCACCGTTGTCGTCGCGAATGACCAGCGGAGTGCCGTCCTTGACGTAGGCCACCAGCGAATTGGTGGTGCCGAGATCGATGCCGACTACTTTGCTCATAGAGTGCCGCTCTTGGATAAACTCGACGGCCTATTCGACACAGAGGACACCAAGGACACAAAGACAGTTTGTTCTGTACAAAACCGATCCTCTGTGTCCTTCGTGTCCATTGTGTTGAATAGAGGTCACGAATTCAGTTCCCGCTCAATCCCCGCCAGCAGGTTGGCGATGTAGTTTTTCTCCAGGAACCGGTCGCGCAGCGACTCGAGGACGGCACGGCGTTCGGCTTCTGGCGCATTGCTGTCCACCAGCGCGTCCCAGCGTTCCCCGAGCGCCTGCAACTCGGCTTCGTGCTCCACCCGCTTGGCCTCGATTGGCTGGCGCGCACGCTCGAGTCGCGCCTGCCATTCCGCGGCCGGGCTCCCCTGAGCCTGTCGAAGGGCGCGAATCTCGTCGAGCTCCTCGTTCAACGCGAACACTTCCTCGAGCAGGGCCGGCGGCACCTGCCGTGACGCTTCCTGCTCGTTTTTCGGCGCCAGCCCCTCGACCTTCAACAGGTACTCGACCCGTCCGCCCGGCTGCTTCAGCGCCCGGTAGGCGTCGTTCAGGTACGACGATCGCTCGAGGCTGGCGCGCTTCTCGGCCGTGGTGGCGTTGTAGAAAAAGTCCGGATGAAACTGCCGGCTCAATGCCCGGAAACGCTGCTCGAGATCGTCGGCGGCGATGGTCAGCTTGCGCGGGAGCCCGAGGAAGCTGAAGTAGTCGGCCTGGCGAGGGAGCGGCAGAATCTTGCTGCACTGAGGACAGAAATGCGCGTCGAGCGGCGCACCGGCGCCGCAGTTGCGGCAGGCTTGCAGCGTCGGGGTCACGCCCCGAACGAACTGCCGCAGCCGCAGGACGTCTTCGCGTTCGGGTTGTTGAACACGAAGCCCTTGCTGATCAGATTGGTGTCGTAGTCGAGGACGGTGCCGTTCAGGAACAACAAGCTCTTCTTGTCCACGAAGATCTTGGCGCCGTCCGGACCTTCGAACACCTCGTCGCCGAGCCGCGCCTGGCGCTCCCACGCAAACGTGTAGCTCAACCCCGAGCAGCCGCCACCCTTGACGCCGACGCGCAATCCGCCGTCAGTGATGCCCTGCTTGGCCATCAACGTGCGAATCTTGCGAGCGGCGCCGTCGCTAATCTGAATCATGGCTTCAATCTATGGATATCAGGATTTGAGTACCTGAGGATTTGTCTCAGGATCTAAGATCCTCAAACAAATCCTGAAATCCTGAAATCCTCAGATCCTCAAATCTTCAAAGTGTCGGCTGCGCTTCTTTCGACACTGCGGCCGACGTCGCCGAAGCCTGCTTCTTCTTGTAGTCGGTGATCGCCGCCTTGATCGCGTCCTCGGCCAGCACCGAGCAGTGAATCTTGACCGGCGGCAGGCTCAGTTCGGCGACGATGTCGGTGTTCTTGATCGCGAGGGCTTCGTCAACCGTCTTGCCCTTGAGCCATTCGGTGGCCAGGCTGGAGCTGGCGATCGCCGAACCGCAGCCGAACGTCTTGAACTTGGCATCGTCGATGATGCCGGTGGCAGGGTTGACCTTGACCTGCAGCTTCATGACGTCGCCGCACTCCGGCGCGCCGACCAGGCCGGTGCCGACGTTGACATCGTCTTTCGGCATCGAGCCGACGTTGCGCGGGTTCTCGTAGTGGTCGATAACTTTGTCTGAATAAGCCATTTCTGCCTCTTGGTTATTGAGTCATCTGGTTATCTGGTCGTTTGGTCATTGCTGATAAATGAATGACCAGATGACCAGATTCCCCAATGACCAAATGTTCAGTGTCCGTCCGTCTGCCACACCATCGTGGACAGGTCGACGCCTTCCTTGGCGAGTTCGTAGAGCGGTGACATGTCGCGCAGCTTGGTGACGACCGACGTCAACTTGTCCGCGACGTAATCCACTTCCTCTTTGGTCGACCAGCGACCCAGACCGAATCGAATCGACGAGTGCGCCAGATCGTCGCCGGCGCCGAGCGCCTTGAGCACGTACGACGGCTCGAGACTGGCCGAGGTGCACGCCGAGCCCGACGACACCGCGACGTCGTTGATGCCCATCAGCAGCGATTCGCCTTCGACATACGCGAAGCTGATGTTCAGGTTGTGCGGCAGCCGATGCTCCATCGAGCCGTTGATGTAGAGCTCGTCGAGCTGCTTGTGCAGCTTCTGGTTCAGGTAGTCGCGCAGCTCGCTGAGCCGCTTGCTTTCGGTCGCCATCTCCGCCTTGCAGATCTCCGCGGCCTTGCCGAAGCCGACGATGCCGGTGACGTTGAGCGTGCCCGAGCGCATGCCGCGCTCGTGACCGCCGCCGTCAATCTGCGCCGACAGCAGCACGCGCGGGTTGCGGCGCCGGACGTAGAGCGCGCCGACGCCCTTCGGGCCGTACATCTTGTGGGCGCTGATCGACGCCATGTCGACCTTGAGGTCGTTGACGTTGAACGGGACCTTGCCGACCATCTGCACCGCGTCGGTGTGGAAGAGAATCCCCTTCTCCTTCGCGATGGTGCCGATTTCGACGATCGGCTGGATGACGCCGATCTCGTTGTTGGCGGCCATGATCGAGATGAGGATGGTCTTGTCGGTGATCGCCGCCTTCAGCTCGTCGAGATTGATGCGGCCGTCCTTCTGCACCGCCAGATAGGTGACGTGGTAGCCGTCCTTCTCGAGCTTCTTGCAGGTGTCGATGATCGCCTTGTGCTCGGTGACCGCCGTGATGATGTGGTTGCCCTTCTCACGGTACATCTCGGCGACGCCCTTGATCGCCAGGTTGTCGGACTCGGTCGCGCCGCTGGTGAAGATGATTTCCTTCGGGTTCGCGCCAATCAGATCGGCGACCTGCTTGCGCGCCTTCTCGACGGCTTCCTCAGCTTCCCACCCGAACGGATGGTTGCGGCTGGCGGCGTTGCCGAAGTGCTGCGTGAAATACGGCAGCATCGCCTCGACGACGCGCGGATCGGTCGGCGTCGTCGCGTGATAGTCCATGTAGATCGGAAGTTTGATTGCCATCGTTTTTCTCTCATGGCGGGCCTAAAAAGGCCCACCCTACACCATGTCTTCGTGGGGCGGCCCCTTCAGGGCCGGCCGTTTTCTTCGTAGCGCGGCCCTTTCAGGGCCGCGTTCACAAATGCGAATGAAGCACCGCCGGGCGCGCCGGCGTGGGCGGCGGCGTCTGCGGATCCGCGGCGAGCTCCGCGATCGTGCACTCGCCGAGCGCGGTCAGAATCCGTTCGCGCACGCGCCACAGCGGATCGCGCACGTTGCATTTGGCGTACTGCTCGCACTGTCCTTCTTCCGTTGAACAGGCGGTGACCGTGACCGGGCCGTCGATCGCCTGAATCACGTCGGCGACGGAAATCTGCGTCGGCACGCGACCGAGCTGATAGCCGCCGCGCGTCCCCTGCTGCGACGCCAGCAGGCCGCCCCGCACCAGGCGCTGCAGGACCTTCGCCATCAACTCGATGGGGATGTCGTACAGCTCCGCGATTTCGCGCGCGCTCGACGAGCTGCGCGTCCCGCGAACCGCCAGATGTTTCATGGCGATGAGCGCGTAATCCGCTTTTTTTGAAAGCCTCAACATATCCGACCGCTACAGTCGTATATTAGCATACCCGTTTTGATTCCTACGACGGCTATCAGTATTTGGGCTGGCTCGGATCCACCTTGTCGATCCAGTCGAGGATGCCACCCTTCAGGTTCAGAACCCGCTTAAACCCAACCGAACGAAGGAAATCGGCCGCCTTGGCGCTCCGGCCGCCCATCTTGCAGTGGACGACGATCTCGGCTTCGGGGTCGAGTTCGTTGTAACGCTTGGGGACGTCGCCGAGCGGGATCAGCGTCGATCCGGCGATCCGGTTGATCTGGTACTCGTTCGGCTCGCGGACGTCCACGATCTTGAGGGTGTCGCCGCGGTCGAGCCGCTGCTTGAGCTCGACGGACGTGATTTCGGTCGCGTTGTTCACAGTGGCAGGCTCCGGTGCGGCCGGCACGACGCCGCAGAACTGTTCGTAGTCGATCAGCTTGGTGACGGTCGGATGCGTTCCGCAAACCGGGCAGTCCGGATCCTTGCGGAGCTTCAGCTCGCGAAAGCGCATCTTCAACGCGTCGTAAATAAGGAAGCGGCCGATCAGCGGCTCGCCGATGCCCATGATCAGCTTCACGGTTTCGGTTGCCTGGATCACGCCGATGATGCCGGGCAGCACGCCCAGCACTCCGCCTTCAGCGCAGCTCGGTACCAGTCCGGGCGGCGGCGGCTCCGGATACAGGCAGCGGTAGCACGGACCGTCCTTGGTGGCGAACACCGACGCCTGCCCTTCGAAACGGAAGATGCTGCCGTACGCGTTCGGCTTGCCGAGAATGCACGCATGCGTCGTTCACGAGATAGCGCGTCGGGAAGTTGTCGGTGCCGTCGACGATGATGTCGTACGGCGCGAACAGCTCGAGCGCGTTTTCCGACGACAGCGCGGTGTTGTAGGTCTTGATCTCGATCTCGGGGTTGATCGCGTGCAGCCGATCCCTCGCCGAGTCGAGCTTCGGACGCCCGACGTCCGGCGTGCCGTGCATGATCTGCCGCTGCAGATTGCTGAAGTCCACCGTGTCGTAGTCGACGATGCCGATGGTGCCGACGCCGGCAGCGGCGAGATACATGCCCGACGGCGAGCCCAGTCCGCCGGCGCCGATGCAGCAGCACCTTCGCGGCTTTCAGCTTGCGCTGCCCGTCAACGCCAACCTCCGGCATGATCAGATGCCGGCTGTAGCGCTTCACTTCGTCGTTGGTCAGCTCGGCGCCCATGCGGCCCAGGCCATCTTCAGTCCGACTGTCGGACACTACATCCGTCGCTGGCGCGCCACCAGCAACCGACGGGATGATGCTCACGGTATCGCCGGCGGCGACCGGCGTCGCTTCTTTCTGCAGATACCGGATGTCATCGTCGTTCACGTAGATATTGACGAAGCTGCGCAGCTTGCCCTGCTCGTTGTACAGGTGCGCCTTGAGGCCGGCGTGCCGCGTCGTCAGATCGGCGAGCAGCTCGCCAACCGTTGCGCCGGCCGCGTCAACGGAGTCCTGCTTATCGGTGTACGGCCGGAGCGGAGTCGGGATGAGAATTTTCGCCATGATTCAGACTGCCCTCTTCGAAACTCGATCGATCGTCTTTGAGAAACCACACCGTCATGTCGCCCGCAACGGCGCCTTCTGACGTCAAACCCTCGCCGCTCTGGCCCGCAACGCCCTGACCTTTGACGGCGACGATGATGTACGCGAAGGTCGGCCACGCATGATCCAGATCGAACTGCGACGGCCGCGCCGGATGATCCGGGTGCGAGTGATAAAAGCCGAGCAGCTCGCCACCCAACTCGCTGGCCCGCGCCTCCGCGAGCCGATAGTCCGACGGGCGCACGAGAAACCGCCGCCGCGGTCCTTCTTCGGTGGTGTTCGGGAGCGCCACCACCTCGCTGACGTGATCGTCCCTGCCGATCAACGCGCCGCAACATTCGTGCGGGTAGGTTTCCTGGCCGTGCAGCCGAATCGCGCGATCGACGGTAGGCGTAATAGTTAGACGACGCTCACTCATCGACGGTCCAGAATTTTTCGTTCAGGTATTTTTCGGCGCCGTCTGGAAAGACGGTGACGATGACGCCGCTGTCGAGGCGCCTGGCGACATCGAGCATGGCGGCCACGGCCGCACCAGAAGAAATGCCCGCGAGCAGCCCTTCTTCGCGCGCCAGACGCCGCACCATCTGGTACGAGCGTTCGGTGTCGATGCGCAGGTCCTCATCGGCAAGCGTCGGATCGTAGATGCCCGGCACAATCGCCGACTCCATGTGCTTCAGTCCCTCGAGGCCGTGAAACGGCGAATCGGGCTGGAACGAAATCAGCTTGATGCCCGGGCTGTACTTCCGCAGCCGCCGGCCAGTGCCGACAAACGTGCCGCTCGTTCCCAGGCCGGCGACAAAGTGCGTCAGGCGACCGCTGGTCTGCTCGATGATCTCGGGCGCCGTGGTGTCGTAGTGCGCCTGCCAGTTCGCGGGGTTGTTGTATTGATCCGGATAAAAATAGCGGTCGGGATCCTCGGCGAACAGCCGGCGCGCCTCGCGGATCGCTCCGTCCGTGCTCTCGAGCGGGCTGGTCAGCGTGAGCTCTGCACCGAGCGCCTGCAGAATCAGCTTCCGCTCCGGACTGGCGTTTTCCGGCAGGCACAGCCGAACCTTGTAGCCGCGCGCCGCGCCGACCATCGCGTACGCAATGCCGGTGTTGCCGGAGGTCGCGTCGAGAATCGTGCGGTCGCGCGTGAGCTTGCCCGTCGCTTCGCCGTCCAGAATCATCCGGGCTGCGGCGCGGTCCTTCACGGACCCGCCCGGGTTCTGCCACTCGGCCTTCGCGTAGAGCTCGACGCCGGGCGTCTCGCGCTCGAACTGATGCAGGCGCACCAGCGGCGTGCGTCCGATCATGTCGAAAACCGAGGATCCCGGAGCACGATCGATGACGGATGAGGTCTCAGGCGGTGTCATTTTTGATATACGACCGAACTAGTCCTGATTTTACCAACCCCGGCAACCCTGTCAAACTGACGCCCACCTCGTGCAGACCGAACCCGACGTCACGACCCGCATCGGCGGGTGGCTCTTCCGGCACCGCTCATCGATTCCGCTGCCGTTCGTCCTCGCGATTCTGGTCATTCCGGGCAGCGACGCCTGGCGCTCGTCGCTGGTCCTCGGCCTCGGGGTGGTGGTCACGCTCGCCGGCGAGGCCCTCCGACTGTGGGGAGTGCACCACATCGGCGTAATCTCGCGAACGCGGAGCGACCGCCTCGGACCGCTGGTGGACACCGGGCCTTTCGGCTTCGTCCGCAACCCGCTCTACATCGGCAACATCCTGCTCTGGATCGGGTTCGCGGTGACCGCCCGGCTGGTGTGGATGGCGCCGGTCGTTCTCGTGCTGCTCGGCGCGGAATACCACGCCATCGTGCGGTGGGAGGAACAGCTGCTGGAGGCGAAGCGGGGGCAGGAGTATCGGGACTACCGGTCGCGAGTGCCGCGATGGCTGCCGACCTTTCGAACACCGAGGACACCAAGGATCACAGAGATCAAAAGGTCCTCTGGTGACCTCAGCGGTCTCATGCGTGTCGAGCAGTTTCTCGTTTCGCGAGACCTTGTTCAGCGAGCGAGGGACGCTGCTCGCAATCGCGGCAGGTTACGTGCTGCTTTGGGTAAAGTTAAAAGTGTGAAGTGAGAAGTGAGAAGTAAGAAGTAGGAAGTGAGAAGTAACTTCTAACTTTTCACTTCTCACTTTTCACTTTTCACTTTCTCAAGTGTGCGCCACAGGTACCACGAGGCCACCGATCGGTACGGCTTCCACGCCTCACCGATCTTGTGGATTCGCTTCGCGTCGGGCCGTTTCCTCAAGCGATACAGCCGCTGCATCGCGTTCATGATCCCGAGGTCGCCGGCCGGCAGCACGTCGGGCCGATGGAGACGAAACATCAGGAACATCTCGGCGGTCCAGCGGCCGAAGCCTTTCACCGCGACCAGACGCTCGATCACCTGATCGTCCGGCAGCGACTCCAGTTCCTCCAGATTGAGGCGGCCGTCAGCGATTCGCGCGGACAGGTCCCGCAAGTAGCCGACCTTCTGGCCGCTGAGACCGACGCCGCGCAGCGCCGTGTCGCTGTGTGCCGCGATCGCCTCGGCGCCGGGGATTCTGTTCTCGGGAAACAGCGCGACGAACCGGCCGAAGATGGTCGCCGCTGCCTTGGTGGACAGTTGCTGGCTGACGATCGCCCCGATTAACGCGGTCAGGTGATCGGTGCGCTGACGGTCGGCCATGCCGCAGGCGCCGATGCGTTTGATTGCCGCGCCAAGAATCGGATCGCGTCGCATCAGGTGGCGGCGCGCCTTCGCGTAGCCGTCGGCCGTCAAACTGATCGCCACTTCCGGGCTGGCCGGTTTGGAGCGTCGTCGTGTCGTCATTTCATCGCGTAGGTGAGCGTCACGTCGGCGTGGATTTCGATCAGGCCGGGCTCCGCGACCGTCGCGGACGCCGGCGCAGCGGCGACGCGCATCGCCATCATCGGGCGCGGTTCGTTACCGGCGCCCCGACCGTCTTCGATTCTGATCACGCGATCGAGCGACCGCCGGGCCGCGGCAGCGATCACTTCGGCGCGCGCCGCACCGTCGCGCACCGCTTGCGCGATCGCCTCATGCTCAGCCCCAGCCCGATTCTTGAGATCGAAGCGAATGCCCTCGAGCGCGGTGGCGCCGCCCTGAACCGCAGTATCGGCGAGTTCGCCGGCCCGGGCCACGTCCGGCGTCGCTATCTCCACCGTATTTCGTGCCAGGACATCGGTCGGCACACGCCGGCCGTTGTTGTCGTACTGCTGCTGAATCGACACACCAACCGTTTTGAGCGCATCGCGCGGCACTCCAGCGTCCGCCAACTTCTTCAGGACCGCGCTCACCGCGTCCGCATTCTGCCGCTGTGCATCCCGGGGCGTTCGGGCCCGGGTCTCGACCGAGACCGTCACAAACGCGATGTCGGGCGCCTGTTGAACTGTGGCGGATCCGGTCACGACGATCACGTCCGGCGTTTGCGCGGACACGGCTGAGGCAAGTGTCAGCAACGCCGCAGCGATCAGAGCTCGCATACGATCCTGAATCCTATGCTATACGCGTAAGTGTCGGGCGGCACTTTATGACGATAGGCGCAGCGCAACATCGCCACGTCGTGGTTCATCCACGAGCCGCCGCGGACGATGCGCAGGTGGCCGGATTCGGGACCGGACGGATTGCGGGTCTCGCCGACGGCGTAATAATCGGCACTGTGCCAGTCCGACACCCACTCCCACGCGTTTCCACAAATGTCGTACAAGCCGTACGCGTTCGGCGGATACATACCGGTGGGACGAGTGCCGCGCTGGCGCTTCACCGATGGATCGGTCAGAAAATTACAACGCGATCCGTCGATCTCGTTGCCCCACGGATAGCGTTGACCTTCGATGCCGCCGCGTGCCGCTTTCTCCCATTCGGCCTCACGCGGCAGCCGGACCGCGCGCCCGCTCTCGTCTGACAGCCATGCGCAGTAGGCAACGGCGTCCTCGTAACGCACGAGCACGACCGGATGCGTTCCGCGGCCGGCCGGAGGCTGATTCTCCTCCCAGACATAGGGCGCAGCCAGTTCGCGAAACGTCGTGTCGCGATCGCCGGCGGCAATCAGCGGAAGATTGTCGATCGTCGGCGCCGGCCGACCGGTCGCGACGAGAAACTTCGCGTAGTCGTCCTGCGTGACTGGGAAACGGCTGATGAAAAACTCGCTGACGAACACACGGTGGACCGGCCGTTCGTCCTCTTCGGCGTCGGCGGCGCCCATCAGAAAGTCGCCGGCGGGGATACGCGCCAGATTCAGCGCTGTCGGAGAGGTCATCGTACCGTCGTGCGCGGTCGTGTCGCCTGCGGGTCGGCGTCGCGCAGGTCACGAGCCGCCAGTATAGTCCAGGACTGCGAGGCCGCTTTCGCGCAAAAGCGCAGTACAGTGTGCGCCATGAAGCTCGAACAATTCGCCATGGAACGGATGCAATCCACCTATGAAAATCAGGTGGCGTTCAACCTCTCCGAAAGCGGCGTTCAGCCGCTGCGGCTCGGTGAACTGGTCGACGATCCGGCGTCGCGTGAAGCGCTGATGGCGGAAGGGCTGCGCTACATCCAGTCCAACGGCACGGCGCCGCTGCGTCAGGCGATCGCCGACTTGTACGCAGGAGCCAGCGCCGACCACATCCAGGTGACCAACGGCGGTTCCGAAGCGAACTACATCACGACCTGGAATCTGGTCGAGGCCGGTGACGAAGTCGTGATGATGGCGCCCAACTACATGCAGACCTGGGGGCTGACGCGTGCGTTCGGCGCGACGATTCGCGAGTGGCCGCTGGTCGACGCTGGAGGGCGCTGGCAGATCGATTGCGACGCCCTGGATCGCCTGGTCACGCCGCGCACCAGGCTCATCATCATCTGCAACCCGAACAATCCGACCGGCGCACGGTTCGGCGCCAACGACCTGGACAGGATCGCCGCGATCGCCGCGCGTCACGGCAGCTGGATTCTGTCCGACGAGATCTATCGCGGCGCCGAACGCGATGGTCACGAGACGCCGACGATGTGGGGTCGCGGCGAACGGGTCATCGTGACGAGCGGGCTGTCGAAGGCTTACGGCCTCCCGGGGCTTCGGGTCGGCTGGGTGGTGGCCCCGCCGTCGCTCATCGAAGCGCTCTGGTCGTATCACGACTACACGACCATTTCCCCCGGCGCCTTGAGCGACACCCTGGCGCGGCGAGCACTCGAACCAGCGCGACGCGCGTCAATCCTCGCGAGGACGCGCACCATCCTCAACCACAACTACCCGATCATTGCCGCGTGGCTCGACGCACGAAACAACATGTTCTCGTACGCGGCGCCGGATGCCGGCGCGATCGTCTATGTGCGCTACAAACACGCGATCAACTCGACCGATCTGGTCAATCGGCTTCGTCGCGACAAGAGCGTGCTGATCGTGCCGGGCGATCATTTCGGGATGGACGGCTACCTGCGAATCGGATTCGGTGACGAGCCGGACTATCTGCGCGAGGGTCTGAACCGGCTGCACGAGATGCTGACCGGGCTGGCGTGACGAATTCGTGACCTTCGACCTCCTGTTGATCGGATACGGCAACGTCGCCAGGCGCTTCGAGACACTGCTCGAACAGGAGGGCCATCAACTCGCGCGACGCTACGGCATCCGCACGCGCGTCATCGGGATAGCGACGCGGCGCGAAGGATCACGCTACCTCGATGGAGCCAAAGCCGGACACTACAACGGAACAACCATCGACTTCATCCGCGACGCGTGCCGCCACGATCGTGGGGCGGCGCGCGAAGGCCGACTCGTCGTCGTCGAGACAACGACGCTGGACATCGCGCGCGGCCAGCCGGCAATCGCACACGTCCGCGCCGCACTCGCCGGCGGCGCCCACGTCATCACCGCCAACAAGGGACCGGCCGCGTTCGCTTATCGGTCGCTGGCGCGTGCGGCAGAAAAGGCGAAGCGACGCTTCCTGTTCGAAGGGGCCGTCATGGACGGCATTCCCATCTTCAACCTGGTGCGCGAAGTCCTGCCGGTCGTCAGGGTCACCGGGTTTCGCGGCGTCGTGAACAGCACCACGAATTACATCCTGACCGCGATGGAGCGAGGCGAGACGTTCGATGCGGCGCTGGCACGGATGCAGGCCGCTGGTATCGCCGAAGCCGACGCGTCGCTGGATGTGGACGGATGGGACGCGGCGGCAAAGACGGCGGCGCTGGCCAACGTGCTGCTCGGCGCTTCACTCACACCGCACGCGGTCGATCGGAGAGGCATCTCGCAGGCGATCGGGCGGCGGGTGATTGCGGCGCGCGCGAAAAGACGACGGATCAAGCTGGTGGCCGAGGCCCACCGCGAAGGCCGGCGCATCGTCGGCAGCGTGGGACCGATGGAGTTGCCCGGCGACGACTTGCTGGCGGGTCTCGAGGGTCAGCAGAACGCGATCATTCTAAAGACCGATCTGCTCGAGGAAATCGCAATCGTTCAACGCGGGGGGAGCCTCACACAGACCGCTTACGCGCTGCTCTCGGATCTGGTGACGATTGCCCGGGATGCGGGACACAGCCGCCGTAGACGATAATCAGATCTGACTCACCTCTTGAATCACCTTTGACGATGCCACCACTCGACGGAACGACGGTCCTCGATCTGACGCGCGTGCTGTCTGGGCCTTACTGCACGATGCTGCTCGCCGACATGGGCGCCCGTGTCATCAAGGTCGAACAACCGGGAAAAGGTGACGATACGCGCGCCTGGGGACCGCCGTTTCTCGAGGGCGAGAGCGCGTATTTCCTCAGCATCAACCGCAACAAGGAAAGCGTCACCCTCGATTTCAAGAAGCCCGAGGGACGAGCGGTACTCGACGGGCTGATTGCCAGGAGCGACGTCCTGGTCGAAAACTTCCGGCCGGGGACGCTCACGAAAATCGGACTCGACTATCAATCCCTCCGTGCGCAACATCCGCGGCTGGTCTACTGCTCGATCTCCGGATTCGGCCACACCGGGCCCAGATCGAAGGAGCCCGGCTACGACGCCGTGATGCAGGCCGAGGGTGGCCTGATGAGCATCACCGGTGCTGCTGACGGTGCGCCGTACCGCCTCGGCGTCGCCATCGCCGACATCGTGTCGGGGATGTTTGCTGCCTACGGCGTCGCTGTGGCGCTGCTGGCCCGCGAACGGACCGGCCGCGGTCAGGAAGTGGACATGGCGATGCTCGATGCGGTGACCGCGCTGCTGACGTATCAGGCCGGCAACTTTTTCGCCAGCGGCAAGGTGCCCGCGCGCCTCGGCAACCGTCATCCGAGCATCGTGCCCTACGAGACCTTCGCCGCGTCCGACGGCGACTTCGTGCTGGCAGTCGGCAACGACGACCAGTGGCGCCGCTTCTGCGCGGTGGCCGGATTGCCGGAGCAGGAGCGCTTCGCGACCAATCGCCAGCGCGTAACCGCATACGAGGAATTCCGTCCGTTCGTCGCCGACCGGCTGCGGACCCAGCCGCGGCGGCATTGGATCGATCGGCTGACAACTGCGGGCGTGCCGTGCGGGTCGGTGCGCAATTTCGCCGAGCTGTTCGCCGACCCGCAGTTGGCGGCTCGCGAGATGATCGCCGAGCTCGAGCACTCGACGATCGGTCCGTTGAAGATGCTCGGCGTTCCGGTCAAGCTGTCAGACACCCCCGGGTCCGTTCGGACGCCGCCGCCTCTGCTCGGCCAGCACACCGACGCGGTGCTGAGCCGCGATCTCGGCTATAGCGCCGACGCCATCGCCGGCCTGCGCCGGCAGAACGTGATTTAGAGCAATGGAAACCTCCGCGGTCAAAAAGCGACTCACCCAGACGATCGAACACGCGAAAAAAGCCGCCGCCGATCGACGTGCACGCGGCGACGAGGCGGGAAAAGCGTTCGCGACGCTGCTGAGCGCGATCGCGATCCCGTTGTTCCGGCAGACCGGCAACGTATTGAAAGCGGAAGGCTACGGGTTCAGCCTGTTCACGCCGTCAGGCAGCGTTCGTTTGATGTCGGATCGCTCGGCCGAGGACTTCATCGAGCTGTCGCTCGATTCCAACGGCGAAACGCCGCAAGTCATCGGTCACGTCAGCCGGATGCGCGGACGGCGGGTGGTCGAGTCGGAGCGCGCGATCGGCGCGCCCGAGACCCTGACCGAAGACATGCTGCTCGATTTCCTGGCGAAGGAACTCGAGGCGTTCGTCGAACGCTGAGCGCCGCGTCAGGTCCGGCTGGGCGTCCCGACTTCGTAGATCCGAACCAATTCGACGAGCTTGTAGCCGCGCGTCTGGTACGGCGGCACGATCCGCTCCGAGCGCAAGTACTGAAGCATGGTGGCGTCGCCATAATCCGGTGCGCCGATGCCTGGCGCCGCGCCCAAGTCGGCCTCGAGGCCGGCAAAGGTCAGCGCCGGTTCGACGACCAGACGCGACGCCGGCAGCACGCCGAAGCGCCTGAACGGCTCGCGCCGTTCGACCGTCGCGAAACGGACGAATATTTCGTTGCTCATGAAGTTGTAGTCCGCGTCGGACCGGGTCGCCGGCGCGTCTTCAACTCGCAGAAAGCTGACCGTGGGCAGCTCGCGCAGGTAATCGATCAGAACCTGGGTGAACGCGCCCTCACCGGACCAGGCCGACGCGTCAATTTCGGCTGGCATGGTGAATCGTCATCAACCCTCCCAGAACCCGGTAACACCGGACGCGGCCGAAACCGCGCGACTCGAACATCTGTGCGACCGCCTCGGCCCCCGGATACTGACGGATCGATGCCGGGATGTATCGGTAGGTGTCGGGATCCCGGTGCAGCACCCACCCGAGCACGGCGCCGACCACCGTCAGGTACGCGAGATACGCCGCGCGCACCGCCGCATTCGCCGGCCGGTTGAAATCAAGCGACAGCACCTGTCCGCGGGCGCTCAAAACCCGATCGATTTCGTCGATCGCCGCTGCGAGATTCGGCACGTTGCGCAATCCGTAGCCGGTCGTGACGATATCGAACGAGCCGGCAGCAAACGGCAGCGCGAGCATGTCGCCAACCAGGAATTCGACCGACTGCCTGGTGGCGATCTTTGCCCGCGCCAACTGGATCATCCGGAACGTCAGATCGAGCCCAACGACGTGGGATCCGTGTTTGGCGACGGCGAACGCGATGTCGCCGGTGCCGGTGGCGAGATCCAGGACACGCGATTCCGGAGTCGGCGCCGCCAGTGCGATCAGCCGCCGCTTCCAGCGCCGATCCTGGCCGTACGACAGCATCACCGTGATGAAGTCGTAGCGATCGGCGATGGTCGAGAACAGTGTGCGCACGTAACGGCGCTTGCCCTCGGGTGTCGCGATACGTTCGGCTACCGACATACTCGGATATTATCGTGGCATGTTCCCGTCGAGCACCGTCGAGAACTACCTGAAGGCGATTTACCTGGGGCAGTCCGCGCCGGGCCGCGAACAGCGGCTGGTGCCAATGGGCCAGGTCGCCTCGTCGCTGAACGTCACACCAGGGACCGCGACGACGATGGTGAAGGCGCTCGCCGAATCGGGACTGGTGGACTACGAGCCGTACAGCGGCGTCCGTCTGAGCGCGTCGGGCGAAAAGCTGGCCGGCCTGGTGCTGCGGCGTCATCGGCTGGTCGAGCTTTTCCTCGTCCAGGTGATGGGCATGAGCTGGGCTGAAGTGCACGACGAGGCCGAACAACTCGAGCACGTGGTTTCGGAGCGGCTGATCGAACGCATCGACCAGATGCTCGGCCGCCCGACCCACGACCCGCACGGCGATCCGATCCCCGGTACCGACGGATCGATCGCCGCCAGGCATCTCGAGAGCCTGATGACGTGCGGACTCGGCATACCGCTGATCGTCACGCGCATCGCCGATCAGGATCCCGAGTTCCTGCGCTTCATCGAGGACAACGATCTCAAGCCGGGTGCGGCACTGCAGGTGGAAGCGCGCGATGCAGCGGCCGACTCGGTGGTGCTGCGCCGCGGCGATCGATCGCTGACGATCGGCGCCCGAGCCGCGTCGAAGCTCCTGGTGGAAACCAGCGAGGGGATCCAGGCCGGCGGCAAGGCCGGGACCAGCCGCGCGTGAGCGCGCGCCTGGCGTCCGCGTGTGCCGGCGTCCTGATGCTCTGCGGCGTCACTTCGGCGCTCGCGCAGACTCCGCTTCAGCCAACGATACCCGCGCCCGAGCCGGTCACGATCGAGCCCGATCGGCCCGACGTCACCAACGGCACGCACATCGTCGACGTCGGGCTGCTGCAGCTCGAAATCGGCGGGCTCTACACGATACCGGTTTCGGGTCAGCACGCGTTCGGCACGCCGTTCACGGCGCGCGTCGGTCTGTTCGATTGGCTGGAGGCGCGTATCGGCACGGACGGTCTGCTGCTGCTGCAGGACGGTACCGGTCTGGTGACCGGCGTCGGCAACCTGCAGGTCGGCGCAAAAATCCGGCTGTGGGCAGACCCCGGCGGCATTCCTGTGCTGTCGATCCTGCCGACGATCAACATTCCGACCGCAAGCCCGGACAAGGGGCTTGGATCAGGCGATCCCGACTACACGCTGGCGATGCTCACCGGCACGGACATCGGACGCCACTGGCATACGGACTTCAACTACGGTATCGGCGCGATCGGCGCGGGCGGCGGCCTGCCGCACTTCGTGCAACAGCTGGTATCGGTGTCTACGAGCGTCGCGGCGTCGGACAACTGGAACCCGTACGTCGAGGTGTTCTGGTTCTCGCGTCAGTCGGAAGACGTCGGCGCGACCGTCGCATTCGACACCGGGGCGATCTACGAGCTGGGCGCGCGATTCGCGCTGGACGGCGGCGTCCAGGTCGGCGCGAATCACAACGCTCCCGCGTTCGCGGTGTTCGGCGGCTTGTCGATGATCGTCGGCGACATCCTCGGCAACCACGGCGTTCACGAGCGGCAGCGGCGCGCCGGTGAGCTCGCGGCCAGTCGCGCGGCTCACGGCAAATAGCGGCGTGCCGGGACCGCCGTGATCCTTTGGCCCGGGTTCTTCGTTCTTGGTCCGTCCCTGGTCGATGGTCCCTGGACTGCGAATGGCCGCAACGAGACAGCGACTCGGACTAAGGACATAGCACCAAGGACGGACCAGGAAAAAAGGCCCACGTACCCAGAACCGCCGTTAGCCAGCTCCCGACGGCTGATCGGCGACGAGCTCGGCGTCGAGCAACACGATCAATCCCTCACGGACCATCTCGCGCAGCTCCGGCAGTACTGCTCGAAGCTTGCTCTCCTGATCCACGACGGTGATCGTCACGGGCCGGTCGTCGGAAATGCCGAACAACCCTTTGTGATGCAGCACGTGATGGTGGCCGAACCCGATGATCCCGGTCTGCGCGGTGGCGCCGGCGATGTTCAGCTGGCGCAACCGCACGACGATCGCCTGATAGAGCGGCGCGTCATTCCAGCGATCGGTTTCGTTGACGAACATCAACAGCATCTTGACTGGTTCGATCATGCTTCGTCGTCCTTTTGGTGGCGGCAGGCGACCAGCCAGTAGAGAGCCGGCAACGCGAACAGCGTCAGTACCAGCGTCGAGAGCAGTCCCCCGACCACGACCGTTGCCAGCGGACGCTGAACGTCGGAGCCGATGCCGGTCGCGCGCGCCGCGGGCACCATGCCGAGCATCGCGACCACGATCATCATCAGCACCGGCCGCATCTGAGCCAGCGCCCCCTGTACCACCGCGGTCCGGGGATCAATTCCGTCGTCGCGGCGCCGGTTGATCTCTGAGACGACCAGCACCCCGCTCATCACCGCGACGCCGAACAGCGAGATGAAACCGACCGCCGCCGACACGCTCAGGTTGATACCGCGCAGATAGAGCGCCAGGATTCCGCCCACCAGCGAGAACGGGACGTTGAGGAGCACCAGCCCGGCGTAGGTCGCGTTTCCGAACGTGAAGAACAGCAGCGCGAAGATTACCCCGATCGTCACCGGCAGGATGAACTCGAGCCGGCGCCTGGCGCGGGCCAGATTTTCGAACTGCCCGCCCCAGTCAACCGTATAGCCCTGCGGCAATTTGACGTCACGCTCGAACCGCTGCTGGGCGTCGGCGACGAAACCGCCCTGATCTCGTCCTCGAATGTTCGTGCGGACCGAAATCTGCCGGCGATTCTCGCGGCGGGCGATGATGCTGGCGCCGGACGCCACCTCGATCTGGGCAAGCTGCGACAACGGTACCCGTCCGCCGTCGCGGGTCGTGACCAGGATGGTGCCGATTGCCGACGGGTCGGTGCGTGCTTCGGGCACGTAGCGCACGGTAATGTCGAAGCGCCGCTCGCCTTCGAAGAACGTGCTGACGGTGCGGCCACCGATCGCCAGCTCGATCACGTCCTGAACGTCGCGCACGTTCAGTCCGTACCGCGCCAGCGACTGCCGGTCGAGGCGAATCCGCAGCTGCGACTGATCCTCCTCCTGCTCGATCCCGGTGTCGGCCGCGCCAGGCACCTGCCGGAGGACATCGAGCGTCTGCGTGCCGAGGCGGCGGAGTTCGCTGAGGTCGGAGCCGGTGATGATCACGGCGAGATCGGCAGGCGATCCGGTCACGGCTTCGGTGACGTTGTCGATGATCGGCTGGGTGAAGCTGAAGAAGCCGCCGGGGATCGCGTTCTTGAGCCGCTTGGACAAGTCGTCCACGAGATCCGCCTTCAGCCGGCCATGGCCCCACTCGTCATACGGCTTCAAGGCAACGAACAGCTCGTTTCGATTCGGTCCATACGGATCGGTCCCATCGTCGTTCCGCCCGGTCTGAGAGGCGACCTCACGTACCTCGGGCGATTGCTTCACCAGGCGGCGGATTTCGGCGGCCAGCTCCGCGGACTTGGTCAGTGAGATGCCGGCCGGAAAATTGGCGCGGATCCACACCACGCCCTCGTCGAGCTGGGGAAGAAACTCGGATCCGAGCAGCGTGCCGACCGCACACGACGCCAGTACCACGAACGCGGCTGCGGCAACGACCCGGCCCGGATACGCGACGGTCGCGCCGAGCGCACGCTGGTACTTCCGGGACAGCCACGTGAGGATCGGGTTTTCCCACGATGCCGGCGCGTTCCGGAACAGATAGGTCGCCAGCACCGGAATCAGCGTCAGCGCCAGGAGCATCGATCCGAGCAGCGCGTAACAGACCGTAAACGCCATCGGCGTGAAGAGACGACGCTCGACCCGCTCGAGTGTGAACAGCGGTATGTAGGCCGACACGATAATCAGCAGCGAGAAGAAGATCGGTCGTTCCACCTCGAGCGCGGCGTTGCGAATCGTATCGAGGACAGTGGCCTGATGTTCCTGCGTTCGCCGCACCTCGAGTGCGTGCACGATGTGCTCGACCATCACCAGCGTGCCGTCGACGATGATGCCGAAGTCGAGGGCGCCGAGACTGAGGAGGTTCGCGGGAATCCCGCTGAAGTGCATGCAGATGAACGCGAACAGCAGTGACAGCGGAATCGTGATCGCGGTCAGCAGCGCCGCGCGGGCGCTCCCGAGAAACAGAAACAGCACCGCCAGCACGATGACCAGCCCCTCGAGCAGCGTGTGCGTGACGGTGTGAAGGGTGTTGTTCACCAGATCGGTGCGGTCGTAAATCGGCACCATTTTGACGCCCGACGGCAAGCCGGTCGCGTTGAGCTCGTCCACCGCTTCGTGGATGCCGGCGAGCACGGCCGAAGGGTTTTCGCCCCGCCGCATCAGCACGATGCCCTCGACGCGATCGGACTTGTCGCCGATCGCGAAGATGCCGGTGCGCGGCGCCGACCCGATGTGCACCTTTCCGACATCGCGCACGAACACCGGCACGCCGTTGGCCGCGGTGACGACAACGTTTTCAACATCCTCGACTGATTGAATGAGGCCAACGCCACGCACGACCAGCCCCTGCTGCTGGTTGTCGAGCAGGGCGCCGCCGGCGTTCTGGTTGTTGGAATCGACGGCCTGCGCGATGTCGCGGATCGCGAGGTTGTAGCGGGTCAATGCGACCGGGTCGACTTCGATCTGGTACTGCTTGATCACGCCGCCGAACGGGGTGATGTCGGTGACGCCCGGCACCTGCAGCAGGCGCGGCTCGATGACCCAGTCCTCGATTTCGCGCAGCTGCCTGGAATCGTAGCCGGCGCCCTCGAGCGTGTATTTGTAGAGTTCGCCGATCGGCGTGGACATCGGACCGAGGGTCGGCGTCACGCCATCCGGCAACGTCGCGTCGCGCAGCTTTTCGAGCACGACCTGACGCGCGAAATAGTCGTTGGTGCCGTACTCGAACGTCAGTTCGACGACCGAGAGGCCGAAGATGGTGCGGGAGCGGCGCGCGATCACGTTGGGGACGCTGTTCAACGACCGTTCGATCGGCACCGACACCTGTTGTTCGATCTCCTCGGCGGCATGGCCGGGATACAGGGTGATCACGACGACTTGAGTGTCGGAAATGTCCGGGTAGGCCTCGATGCTGAGCTGGTTGAAGGCCCAGAGTCCGACCCCGATCAACGCCAGACCGAGCACGATGGAGAGAAAGCGCTGACGAAGCGCCAGACGGAGCAGTGTGGCAATCACGGCGCTAGGTCCGCTTCAGCAGGCCCTTGAGCAGCATCACGCCGTCAACGACCACCGCATCGCCCGGCTTGACGCCGCTTACGACCCGAACCACATCACCGGCGCGCTTGCCGATCGACACGGTTCGTTCCTGAAACTGCCCCGGCGTCTGCTCGACGAACACCACCGCGCGGTTGCCGTCCTGGACGACCGCGGCGTACGGAATCACCGTCATCGGCGCGGTGGACTCGACGTGATGAATGCTGCCGTACATCTCGGGACGGAAGCGCCCTTCGCGGTTGTCCATCTCGGCCTGCACTTTGACGGTGCGGGTCTGCGGGTCGACGGTGTCCGCGATGCGGGAGACGCGTCCTTCGAATTTTTCGCCTGGATACGCGACCAGATTGATTTCGACGCGCTCGCCAATCTGAACGAATCTGATGTAACTCTCCGGCACCTGGGAGGTGACCCAGACGCTGCTCAGGTCGGCGATCGTCATCACGCTGGCGCTGGTGTCGTTGCGGAACTCGCCGGGCACGACGCTCAATTCGAGCACCTTGCCCGCGAGCGGCGAGCGCAGCACCACTTCCTGAACTGCGTCGCCGGGCTTCAGGCCAAGGACCGCCAGTCGTCGGGTCGCCTGATCCTGAGAAGCCTGCGCCTGCTCGAGGCCCGCCTTCGCCTGCGCGAGCGCGCTCTCGGCGGCCAGCACGTCCTTCTTCGCGACCGCGTTGTGCTCGAACAGGTCGGACGAGCGATCGAAGTCCGATTGCGCCTTCACGAGCGCGGCGCGCGACTGCATCACGCCGGCCTGCGCCGAGAGGCACGCCGACATCGCGGCATCGGCATCGGGACTCTGGATCGCCAGCAACGGCTGGTCCTTGCGAACGGCGTCGCCGACCTTGACCATCACGCTGGTGACGCGGCCCGAAACCGGCAGCACCACCTTCGATACACGATTCGGGTTGGCCTCGATTTTTCCAGGCGCCACCACTTCGTCAGTCGGCAGCTCCTGCGTCGTCGCCGCTTCGCGCTTGATCTGCTTCAGCATCGGCGAGTCGGCGGCGATCGTGACGGTTCCGGAATCGAGAGCTGCCGCTATTGGGCGTCGCCGCCGCTGACACCTCGGCCTTGCTCGAACAGCCCGCGCACAGTGACAGCGCGACGGCAATCGTGAGGAGAGACTTCATGGGTGCACCTTGCCGGCGATTGAATCCAGCGTGTAAAGGCTGCGCGCGTAGTCGGCGCGCGCCTGGTTGTAACTCTGCGTGGTGTCGTTGAAGGCGCGGACGGCATCGAGGAATTCGACGAAGCTCGCCTCGCCGCGACGATAGGAATACTCGGTGGTCGTGCGGACGTCCTGCGCCTGCGCCAGCATCTGCCGCTCGATGGTGTCGACGATTTCGTGCGCGGCCTCGTACTCGGCGAAGGCGTTGGCGACCTCGCTGGCGACGTCGGTCTCGAGCGCCCGAGTTCTGGTTTCGAGCTGCTGCTGCTGCACCTGAGCGCGGGCGATTTCACCCTGATTGCGACTGAAGATCGGCAGCGGCGTGCTGAAGAACAGGCCGTACGAATTACCGCTGACCTCGGCCCCCTGTTGACGGTGGTACTCGCCGCTGAGGGTGTAGTCGATCTTGCCGTTGGCGAGCTGGAGCTTCAGGTCGCTGACTGATCTCGCCTGGTCGGCGCGAGCGGCGCGAAGATCAGGCCGGGCCTCGAGCGCCATCGCACGGAGCGCCTCGTAGTTGGCCGGTTGGGCGTCCTTGCGGAGGTCGCCGCTGACCTCCAGCGCCGAGCCGTTCGGGCCGCGGCCGATCAGTGTGCTGAGGTGCGTGCGCGCGACCTGCAGCTTGTTCTCCTGCTGACGGACGTCGTTCTGAAACTGCAGCGCCGCGAGCCGGGACCGCGACAGCTCCACCTGCGAGAGATCACCGGTCCTGACCCGCTCGGTATTGATGGTGACGACGTTGTTGAAGGCGGTCAGGTTGTCGCGTGCCAGCGCGAGGTTCAGCTTGGCGAGCTGTACGTCGGTAAAGGCGCTCTCCACGTCGAGCACGAGGCTGCGCGTGGTGTTCAACAGCTGCAACTCGGCGACGGACTTCGCGAGGGTCGCCTGGTCCACCCGTCGATCACGCTTGTCGCCGCGCTCGAAGACGTAGTCGCCCCGGAAGACCTCCTCGTAGGGACTGATACCGGCGTCCACCAGCACCCGATCCGGCCGGATCACGTTGACGGTCAGCACCGGATTCGGCTTGAGCGACGCGGTCAGGATCGCGGCGTCGGCCACCTGGATGTTGAACCGCTCAGCGAGCAGGCTCAGATTGTGGTCGAGTGCCTCGCTGACCGCCTGCTCGATGGTGATCGCATCGGTCTGCGCACCAACCGGCGCAACCGCGGCGGCTACGACGAGCGCCGCGGAAATGAACGTTCTCCCTCGGATCATGAATCCCTCATACGCGCGCAATAAAATTCTCGCGCGCCATGGGATACACCAACCGGCAGATGGCCGCGTGGCCATCGCCAGCCGGGTAAAAGCGGACGCGCGAACGAATCAGCTCAGAAGGAGTGCGGGCGGAGGACCGCGCGGAGCGCGCGTCGAGACAAAAACCTGAAGCAGCGCACCGGCGCTGGTCGCTGGCAGAAGAGGCGAGGCCGCGGGTGTGAGCTCGACGACCCGGCTGCCGGTGTCGAGTGGCGCGAACGAGGGGGGAACCACCGAATCGAACTGGTTCGACTGGTGTGACACGGTCGGGGCGAGCAGGTTCCGATTGCAGGCCCGCGACCTCATGGCTCTGCCTCGGGCTGAGCCGGCCGCTGCCGTCGTTCGTCCAGACGATGAGGTTGAGAGAGCCGTCGTTGGCGACGACGTCGAGGTCGCCGTCTGCGTCGATGTCCTCGGCAATCATCGACACCAGACGCGAACCGGGTTTCAGTACCGGCGGCGACAGCACCCGCGGTAGCGCGGCGATCAGCGCGGTCGAGTCGAATGTCGTTCGGTCGGAAACCGGGTTGTAAACATTGGCGGAATCGTGCCGGACCGGCGCCAGCACGAGGCTGAACAACGCCGCGAGAAGCGCCACGCACGATCGTCCACGAGCCCGTCCCGTCATCTACTTCTATGGTAGCGGCGATCAGCCGTTTCAGCCGAGGACGTTCACATCAATTTTCCGAGTGGACCCAGATCAAGATTGAGATCCTCGGGTGTCAGGCCGAATTTGCGTCCGATTTCGCGGACCGTGTCTTCGAGTGTCATCAGGGCGACGCCGACCGCTTCAACTTCCTTACGCGTCAGCGTCTTCTGCTCCATGCGCCGAATCGCCTGCCGCTCCATCAGACGCCGCAGGAACTCGACGATGGTCAGCACCAGCTGCGCGACGGATTTCTGGACGTCTTCCGGCTCGGGGTTCCAGCGGAGGCCGGTCGTGCCCTTTTTCACGGCCGCGTGACCTTGCTTGCCGACCCGGACCGCGGTCGGCGTGTTGAGCCGTCGCTCGAGCTCGGCCTTCAGCGCACGCAGATCCGCCGCAGTGACCGGGACGGCCGCAACGGCTCGAGGCTTTCTTTTCTTCGTCCGCTTCGATTGGCTTTTCACGGCTTGCGCTTCATGGACTTCGGCCGGCGGCGTCGCGTGCGCCGGTTGACGCGGCGCGCAGGCAACACGCGATCGGCCGCGCACAGGATCGTGGACAGCCGGAGATAAATGAGGTCGATGCCGGCGACGCCGAGCGTGATGTCGCCGGTCGCCATCACGCCTTTGTTCAGCAGGTGATCCAGAAGATCCAGCAGAGACGAGTCGGGCGTCTCGAGCACTACGTCCGCGACTGACCTGGTCGGATGTGTTTCCCGGACACGGGCCATCGGTCAGTCCTGCACAAACGTGTACGGCGGCCACGGGCCGCTGATTGTCAGGCCGTATCCGCCGCGGCCGAGGGCGCGTGCTTCGCGAGCGGCGAGCGCGCGGAAAGACGCCGATCGAGCGCCGGGCACCAGGAAGGCAGCGTCGAGCAGCATCGGACCGCCCTGCGCCGACAGCTCGCTGGCGGGACGGCGTCTTGCGAGTCGTGACCGTGCCGCCAGTCGATCGTAGAGTGCGTCCACTGTCTCGCGCGCGTGTTCCACCAGCTCAATGGTCGCGTCGCGGTGCTTCTTCTTGCGTGCCAGATACGCAACCCCGGACGCTTCGTGGCCGCCGGCGCCGGACGCAGCCGTCACCGCGCGAGTCCGGTCCAGAGTGACACGCACCCCCCATTCCTGATGGTTGGCGACCCGCTTCACGAACGCGTTGATCCGTCGTCGCTCTGAGCGCACGTGTTCAATCGCCCGCGCGTCGTTCGTGAAAATCGTGAACAGCTTCATCGGCAGGACGGCACGTTCGCCGATGAACGACTCGACGACCCGCTCGTGACCGACGGCCGCGCGCGACACCCACTCGAGATCGGCCAGGCCGCGCCGAATCGCCGCCTCGCTGTAGCGGCTTCGCGGAGCATCCGCAACCGCGGCGAACAGGCCGGCATCCACGTCGAGCAGCCGCACCCGTCCCATTCCGGGCAGGCCCTTCAGTGCGCGGGGCAACGCCGGACGCCGTGTCGCAGCGACGACGCAGTAGACGTAGGTGACGGTGTCAGTGGCCATCGGCAAAAATCCAACGGTCGGCCCATCGCTCGAGGGCCTTCGCGCCGCGCGGCGGCGGAGCGGATATCGGAGTCTGGATGATAGCGCACCCCTCTCGTCCGCCAGCCGCACGCCGGAGCTTCCCGGCGAGCTGCTTCACCTCTCGCTCCTCATCCTCAGCCACGATCCGGCAGCGCCGGCATCGCGCCGGCGCCAGCGTCCGTGCGTTGACGACGACCGCCGGAACCGCGAGCGACAGCCGGCGCAAGCGCGTCAGGAGGCGCAGCGTTTCGACTCGCGCGAGCTCCGCGGCCCTCGTCACGATGATGAATCGGCAGCGGGTGTGGTCGCGCAGGACCGCCTGCAGCTCACGAATCGATTTGGAGAGGTCCACGAGTTCCGCTGCCAGCCGTCCGGGACGAACGAGCGAGCGATACTTCATCAGCATGCGCAACAGCAGCTGCGTCCACTCGCGCGCCGAATGCGGCATCTCGAGCAGACGTAGCGCATGACCGGTCGGCGCGGTATCGACGAGGACCACGTCGTACGCGGCGCGCGCATCGATGACGGCAAGGATGCCGAACAGCTCGTCGATGCCGGGCGGAGCCAGGCGTATCAGGCTGTGCAGCGCCGAGTTGTCGCCGGTCCCGACGCTCAGCCCACCGCCGCCGCCCAGCGTGCCGACGGCGGCCGCGATGTCGTCGAGCGCGCTTTCGAGGCTGGCACGGCGCTCCGCCAGCGCCCGCGGCGCGTCGAGCTCCCGCACATGCAAATTAGCCGGCGCACCGGCAACGGCGTGCGGCTGATCCGGGTCCACCCGACCAGGGCGCTCGCCGAACACATCTGCCACTGAGTGTGCGGGATCCGTTGACAGCAGGAGGAACCGATGAGCGGGACGCGCCTGCGCCAGCCGCACCGCCGTAGCCGCCGCGACAGTGGTCTTGCCCACGCCTCCCTTGCCGCCGAAAAACAGCAGCGACACACCACCGAATGCAGCGGCGTCGAACCGCGCACTCGCTGACGAATCAGGGTGCGCCGCTTCTCGTCGGCGCCTGACTCCTGGCCCTGCTGCACCTTTCCGGCGGTCGATGGCGGCATCCCCGATCGCCGTGAGCGCTGCCACCCCGACCGGTTCGCGGATCGCCGCGGGCACAAGCCGCACGCGGCGGCCGCGGCCCAGCCGCCGCCGCAGATCGGCGATCACGTTCTGTTCTTCCACCTGGCGGCGCTCGCACAAGCGGCAGTCGTCGATGACCTCGGTCACGCGGTTGACGATGATGTCGCTGACCGCAAGGCCGGCGGCACTCAGCACGCGAACCGCATCCTCGGTTTCCGCCACTGACAGCGTCTCAGGCAGCGTCACCCAGTGCAGCTCGGTCTGCCTGGAATCGCGCAGACGCGTCGCGGTTTCGTGCGCCTGTTCGGTGAGCTGCTCGATCAGCAGATCCGCGGCCTCCGGCCGGCCCACACGCGCGAGCTGGCGACGAATCAGCCGATGTTCCTGCTGGAAATCGTCGAACACTTTGGCGACCGCCGCCACCATTTCCGGCGCGGCCAGAAGACGCAGGGTGTGTCCGGTCGGCGCGGTGTCGGTGACGATCAGGTCGTATTCCCGCCTGCCGCCGGGTGAACCGGTCCGGCTCGCCGACGCCATCCGCTCGATTTCGAGCAGGCCGACCAGTTCGTCAACGCCTGGAATCGCGAGATCGAGCAACGCATCGACGTCATCCGCGTCGAGCCAGGTGCCGTGCTCGAGGATGTCGCCGAGCGGGCGGCGGTGCTCGTCGAGCCAGCGCGCGAACGCTCGAGTCGCGTCCAGTTCGACGGCCTCGAGCAAAGGTCGGATGCGCGTGGGTGTGCCGGACAACTTCACGCCCAGAGCGTCACCGAGCGAGTGCGCTGGATCGGTGGAGACGAGGAGGACGTGAAGCCGGTCACGGCCGCTGGCCGACAGCGCGAAGGCAGACGCGCAGGTGGTCTTGCCGACACCACCTTTTCCGCCGTAGAACACGAAACGCGGCCCGCGTGGCGGCTGGCGTTGCACCGGACCGGGACCGGGGCGGCGTTTACTTGCGGACGCCAGGTTTGAAGCTCTCGATCTCGACGCGGACGACCTGATCCTGCGGCGCCATCGAGATCGCGCCGTGGTGGCCGCCCTTGATCGCACGGATGCCCTCGATGACCTCGCGTTCGATCTCACCGAACTCCTCGTCCGAGATCTCGCCGAGCTCGAGCTGCATCTGCGCCTCCAGCAGCCGGTCGCGCAGCACCGAATCGTCCTGTGCCTCCGCCTCGGCGGCAGCGACCACCTTGTCGAGGACAAAGCGCAGGCTGCCGATCAGGAGAGAGTCGAGGATGAACATTTCAAAACGGTGCGTGGCGCGTGGTGCGAGGTGCCGGGTGCGCGCGGGTACGCGGCGCTATGCCCGCTCCAGCTTCAACCTGATGTTGACAAAGTTGTACGGCGGCCAGGGGCCCGTGTACTTGAACGTCAGCTTGTCGAACTGTCCGGCGATCGACTTGACCTTGGTGTCGAACGCCGCCTCCTGATCGCGCGAAATCAGGAACGCGGCGTTCATGATCATCTTGTCGCCGATCGGCTTGTTGATGCGCGACGCGACCGATACTTCCCGCAGCTGCTCGAGAATGCCGGCGACGTAACGTTCCGATCGGGCCTGCAGCGCGGTATCGATCAGCCGTCCGTACTGCATGCGGGCGAAGTAGGTCGGACCTTTCTGCCCAGAAATTTCTTCCTTGAGGCGGCTGATGTCCTCGTCCTCCTGCTCGACCTGGCGGATCGCCTGATCGCGATCCCACAGCACCTTCAGGCCGAATTCGAGCTTGTTCTGCATCTTGTTCAGCACGTCGCCGAACGCCTCGGCCGCGGATCGCAACAGCTCGACGATGTCCTCGCGGGTCTTGAAGATGGTGCCGAAGGACATCGGAATCACCGTGTGCTCGCGCATCACGGTTTCGTTGACACGCTCGTGGGCGAGCACGTTCTCGCGCGTCGAGTCCAGCACTTCGAGCGGAGCGTCCGAAACGACAGCGGCGAGTGTCCGGTAGTGCACGCTGTAGACATCGGACGGGTCGCCGCCGATGCCGATCGGCCCAAAACGGAGCGGCTCGCTCGATTCGATGATGCAGTAGACGTATTTCCCGCGACTGGGACTCGGGGAGAGCGACGGCGCCGTGACGGCGGTCTTCCCCTGGATGACGCGCTCCCGAACGGGCCGTTCCACCGCGCGCGGTTTCGCCGCGGTCCTGGCCTTCGGTGCAGCCTTCAAGCGAGTGGCGTGCGAGCGGGCGGTCGGCGCGCGCCGGGCGGCGCTCGAACGGGCGGGGCGCGCGCTAGCCGTTCGTCTTGGCATACTTGCCGCTCCTGCGGGCCTTCCTGGTGGTGCCGTCGGCGGGATGGTCGAGGATCCGCCGGATCTCGTTGACCAAATCTTCCGGCAGGCACGGCTTGGTGACGAAGGCGTCGCAGCCGGCATTCCTGGCGCCCTCCGAGATTCCGGCGAGCGCGTGACCGGTCAGCGCGACCACCGGAATCGCCGCTGTTCGTGCGTCGGCTTTCAGCCGCCGGGTCGCCTCCCAGCCGTCCATCACCGGCAGCGACAAATCCATCAGGATGATATCGGGAGCGGTGTCGGCCGCGCGTTGAAGGGCCTCGATGCCGTTGCCGGCCTGGACCACCTCGAATCCCGAAAACTCCAGGTACTCCGTGTACATCTCACGCGCGTCCGGGTAGTCATCGACGAGCAGCACACGCGGACGATCCAGTTTGGTGGTGGTCATGAACGTCCCTTAATGGGAAGGGTCAACGTGAACGTCGATCCGGCGCCGGGCTGGCTTTGCACCGTGATGCGACCATCGATCATCTGGGCGAGGCGGCGGCAAATCGACAGACCGAGGCCGGTGCCGCCATAGGCCCGGGTCGGCGAGTTATCGAGCTGGCGAAAGTCCTCGAAAATCTTGTCGTGTTCGTTCGGGTCGATGCCGATCCCGGTGTCCGCGACCGACAGCGTCACGATCCGCTCTTTGCGGTTGCGCCGGGCGCGGATGGTGATGCCGCCGTGGTGCGTGAACTTCAACGAGTTACTGAGCAGATTGAGGAGGATCTGTTTCACCTTCTGACGATCGCTCGAAATCGGCGAGAGATCGCGCGACAGCCTGACCGTAATCGACAGCTTCGACCGTATGATAATCGGCTCCAGCTCGGCGCGTACCTCATTGATCAGATCGGCGATTTTGAAGGTGGACACCTGCAGCGGCATGCGTCCCGCCTCGATGCGGGAGATGTCGAGGATCTCGTTGATGATCGTCAGCAGGTGGCGGCCGTTCGATTCGACGCGCCCGAGATGGCGTCGCACTCCCGGTTCGACCTCGCCGGCGACACCCTGCAGCAGCATCGAGGTATAGCCGAGCATCGCGTTCAGCGGGGTCCGGAACTCGTGCGACATGTGTTGAAGAAACTGCGATTTCAGCGCCGAGGCCTGTTCGAGCTCGACCGCCTGGCGGCGCAGCAGCTCGTTCTGATGCGCGATGTCGGCGGTGGCGGCCTGAACTTTTCGTTCGAGCTCGTCCGACGCCTGCTTGAGCTGTTCGTACAGCAACGTGCGCTCGATGGCTTCGCGCTGGTCATGCAGGATGGTGACCACTGCAGTCAACTCGCCGTGCTCGGACAGGATTTTGCCGGCGATGGCTTCCACGGGCATCGCCTCGCCGGTCCTGGGGTCGTTCAGGCCGATCTGACCGACGCGGCGCTGGTCGGCGCTGACCAGCATGCCGGCGATGAACGACGAGAAATGCGCGTCGTTCGCCTGCACCGAGCGCTGCTCGCCGGCGCTGGCGCCGCGCGGGAGGGTGAACAGCCGCTCAGCCGGCGCGTTCATCAACGACGTCGCGCCGCCGGCGTCGGTGACGACGATCGGATCGGCAACCGAGTCGATGATGAGGTTGAGCCGGTCGCTTTCGGCGCGCGCCAGGACTTCGGCGACGCGCATCTTGCGATAGTTGTCCTCGATCTCCTCGCTGGCGCGCCTCAGATCGGTGACATTGCGCAGAATCGACACCACCCCGCTGCCGTGCCTGGAGTCCTCGGCGATCGTGCTCAACAGCTCGAAGACCAGGTCGGATCCGTCGATCGGGTTCACGAGCAGCAGTTCGCGACGGGCCGCACCGGTCTCTTCGATCGCCTTGCTCGACAGCGCCGACGACAGCAGCATGTTGTTCATCCGCACCGCGCCGCGGCGTCCTTCGCTCTCTTCCTCGGCGGCGGTGAACAGCGTCAGGGCACGGGCGTTGGCGATGAGCAGGCGGCCTTCCGGGTCGGTGAGCAGAATCGGATCGCTGACGGCGTTGATGATGCTGTAGAGCAGCGAGCGCTCCCGCCCGTGGCGCCGGTCGCCCTCCGCGAGCGTCTGCTGACGCATCATCTGATCCAGCTTCTGGCTGAAGACGGCGGTGAACCACTGCAGATCGGCGCCCGGCGGCGCCGTCTGTCCGACCAGCAGCAAGCCGAACGCTTCCTCCGAGAAACCTGAGACGCCCAACGGCAGCACGTGAAACGCGTGGTCTTCGAGCGGCGTCGCCGGCCGCCGGCGTCGATCGGACGCGGAGCGCGGTGCAGCAAAAAACAGCGGGGTTCGATCGATGAGCGCGGGAACGAGTGGATTTCCCCAATCGTCGAGGGAAATGGTGAAACCAGAAACCGCCGCGCGGTGAACGCCGTGCGAGGCCGCGACGGCCAGCGCGTGTTCGCCAGATCGCCGGACCAGACAGACGGCGCGGGCGACGCCGAGCGCGTCGCCGAGCCAATGAAGCGCAAGCTGCGCAGAATCGACCAACCCGGCCCGCCCGACGAAGCCTTCGAGCAGGCGCAGCCGCGCCCTCAGCGCTCCATCGTCTTCGCCGATGCCGCTAGCGGACGCTGCCGGGACATGCGGGCCGCCCGCAAGGGACGGCGCCGACTCGTTCCGCTTAACGTCGGCTCGACGCTGTCCGCCGACGGCCACGAGCGCGGGCCGTGGGCGCGGCGTTGAGCTGAGCGCGGAGTGCGGCGTTTTCTGCAATGACTTCCTCGTACCCCCTGCCGTCGAGCGCCGGCTTGGACACCGGCCCAACCTGGCCGACGGCTTCCGAGTACTTCAAGTAGGTATCGATCGACGCGACGACAATGCGGGCCTCGACCGTGATCAGGTCGATACCAACCAGCGACACGCGAACCCACGCGTCGATCACGATTCCCTTGTCGAGGACGCGATCGAGAACGTCGATCAGGCTGGTGCCACCTGTGACTCGTTCAACGGGCATCGAACACTCCTTGGACCGTCATCACCCCGGCGCGACGGCTCGTCATCTCATAGAGGGCGGCGAGCGGCGGCGCGTCAGCGACGCGATCTGCCGTTCGAGGACGCGAACCTGCTTGCGCAGATCCTCGTTCTCTGCCGACAACGCCTGCTTCCCGGGCGACAAATGGTGGTCGTATTTCCACCAGTCCAGGCCAATCTGTTCCGCCTTGTCGATCGAGCAGATCAGCAGTCGAATCCGAATCGTGAGCAGCTCGACTTCCGCGAGCGACACCTTGATGTCACCCGCGACGACCAGGCCTTTATCGAGGACCCGATCGAGGACGTCGACCAGTCCGGTGGAACGTCCCTGCCCCTCCATCAATGACGTCGGCATAAGTTGGGTATTCTACGGGCTTTTTCGCAGACGCTCCGCGTCGCTGACTGAGGACGGTTGCCAGTGAGCAATGCAGATGCCAGCGGTTTCGAAGGGAATTTGGTGAGAAGCAATCCCAGCTGCATCGTAGCCCAACAGGAACAGCTGTACGAACGTACAAATTCGCTACAGCACGAGGAGATCGATCGGCGCGTCGATTGTCCGATCGGCTGGTTCAATTTGCTCAAGTGGAAAGGTCTCGAAGCCGAATCCGTATCGCGCGAGACACATCGCCGACTTCGCGCCGCGCGCCGTCCGCCAGTCGACGATCGAATCGCCGACCATGAGCGTCTCGTCCGGAGCCACGCCGGCCATCGCCATGAGCCGTTGCAAGCCTGAGGGATCGGGCTTGCGTGGAAGCGGACCGTCGCCGCCAAACACGGCGGCCTCTGGAAAGTAGTTCGCGAGATCGAGCCCGATCAGAATCTCGCGGGTGGCGGCCAGCGGTTTGTTCGTGAGCACGGCCAGGGCGGCGCGTTGTTGCAAAGTCGCCAGCACACGCGCCATCTCCGGATACGGCCGGGTGTGGTGCAGCAGCTGGCGGTTGTAAATCGCGAGGAACCGTTCGAGCGCGTCGGACGGTTGCGCAAGATTGCACGCGGCAAACGCCCGCGCGACGAGCGTCGCGGCGCCATCCCCGACCATCCGGCCGATCCGCTCTTCGGTGAGCGGCGCCGCGCCGCATTCGACGAGCACCGCATTCGCCGCATCCGCCAGATCGCGCCGCGAATCGACCAGCGTTCCGTCGAGATCGAAGACTATGAGACGGAACGGCATCTTAGGATTTGAGGGTTTGAGAATTTGAGGAACTCATCTAAGGATCGGGCTTCTGGAGACGCGCGTCCCGCACCGTTGGCAGATCCTGAGATCCTCAGACAAATCCTAAGATCCTCAAATCCTCAAATCCTGAAATCTTCACCGTCCCTGCTCGTCCCTGTACTCGCAGAATGAGGTCGGTGTCTCCCACACGGTGACGCGAACAACCGGCAGACCATGCTCGACGGCCTTGTCGAAAATCAGCCTGGCGATCCGCTCGACCGTGGGGTTGCTGTCGAGCAGGAACACCGGCTCGCCGAGCTGCTGCAGCGGTGCGACCAGCGGATCGTCGTGGCGCAGCAGCATCTTGTGATCGAGCTCGCGATCGATCCAACCCTTGACGATGCGCTTGATGTCGCTGAAATCGCAGACCATGTTGCGATTGTCGAGCGTGCCGGTGCGTACTTCGATTTCGGCGGACGCGTTGTGTCCGTGCGGGTGTTTGCACACGCCGTCGTAGTCGAGCAGCCGGTGGCCGTAGCAGAATTCGATGCGTTTGGTGACAGAGTACATAATGCAATCACTGACTGTGTGAATCGGCGGCCGGGTGATGTTGTGCCGCCGCTGATCACATCACCAAATCACGAAATTACCAAATCACCACACGACCAATTCCATCATGCCCACTGCGGTTCTGCTCTCAGGCGGTCTCGATAGCGCGGTGCTTGTCGCGGAGGAAGCGGCGCGCGACGAGGTGCAGCCGGTGTACGTCAGTGTCGGCCTCGCATGGGAGGACGCCGAACGCGCGATGGTATCGGCGCTGCTCGCAAGCCCGGCGTTCGCCGCGCGGGTCCGGCCACTGGTGACGTTGACCGTCGACATGCGCGACGTTTACGCTGCCACCCACTGGGCGGTCGAAGGCCATCCGCCCGGATATCACACCGCCGACGAAGAGGTCTACCTCCCGGGAAGAAACATCATCCTGCTGGGCAAGGCGGGCGTCTATTGCGCCGCCGCTCATCTCGATCGCCTGGTGCTCGGGACGCTCGCGCACAACCCGTTCCCCGACGCGACGCCGGAGTTCCGGGACGCGATGGCGCGTGCCTTGTCGCTCGGACTCGCCCACCCGATCGAAATCGAGGCGCCTTACGCCGGTGTCAGCAAGGCCGAAGTCATCCGCCGAGGCACCACGCTTGCGGTGCCGTTCGAACTGACCCTGTCGTGCATGAACCCACAGCAGTCATCAGTCACAAGTCATCAGTCGTCAGTCGCGGGGCTGCCGATCCACTGCGGCGTCTGCAGCAAGTGCCGCGAGCGTCACGACGCTTTTCTTCGAAAATGCCATGGCCGATCCGACCCATTATGCGGATCGGAGAAATACGAAATCTTAGGAACTAAGGATTTGTGGATTTGAGGATTTGTCTGAGGATCTAAAGGAGATGGCAGAGGCGATGGGCGGACGAGGCCAGATCCTCAAATAAATCCTCAAGTCCTTAGATCCGCAAATTCTAAGATTGACGAGTCCCGTAGCGGCGAGTATCTTCCCCGCGTGCGATGGGTTCTGGCGGCTGCGGTCGCGGCTGCGGCGACGACGGTTACGGCGCAGGCGCCGCCCGATCTCGAGACGCTGCTCGCCCGCGTAGGCCAGCGAATCGCCGAGTACTACGCCCGCGCCCAGAACGTGGTCTGCACCGAAAAACAGACCATGCAGCCGGTCCGCCGCGACTATATGCCGGCCGGAATGGCTCGCGTCACCGAATACGAGCTGCACGTCGAGTCCGAAGGCGGCGACGGCGCGCCGGCGGACGCGAAGGTGATCCGCGAGCTGGTGCGCGTCAACGGCAAGCCGCCTCGCGAAAGGGACAGCAAGAGACCGGAAGGGTGCACGGACGGAAATCCGCTGTCGCCGGAGCCGCTGGCGTTCCTGCTGCCTTCTCACCGGGACGAGTACATGTTCGGGTCAGCCGGGCCTGGAAAGGGCAAGGACCGCGACACCTTCGTCATCGAGTTCAAGGCGCGGAAGCCGGAGGGCAACGGCCAGCTGTCAGAATCCGAGAGCGGTCGCGACGACTGTTACTCCTGGACGTCGCCGGTCGTCGAAAAGGGACGCATCTGGGTCAACGCAACCAGCTACCAGGTGGTTCGCATCGAAAAAGGTCTGGCCGGCTACGCCGACGTCAACGTGCCGTGGAAATTACAGCGGGCCCACAATTTCGAGAACAGCATGGTGGTCGAGCGTCAGGACACCACCATCCGCTACAAGACGGTTCCGTTCAGCGACCCTGACGAAGCGATGCTGTTGCCTGAGTCGATCGAGACCGTGTTCATCATCCGCGGCAGTCTGCAGTCGATGCGCAATCGTCAGGTGTTTTCCGACTATCGACGGTTCCTGACCGCCGGCCGAGTGGTGAAATAGCGCCGCGACATGGCGCGATTCAGGAACGCTTCAGCGTAATCGAGCCGTCGCCGGTGCGAATCCGTACCGTCGCGCCGCCCGCACCAAGCCTGCCCGCCACATTACGTTTGCCGATTTCGCCGGTGACGTTCGACAGCGTGACGTCGGTCATGCGAACGCTGCCGTCGCCGGTGCGCGCGTCGAGTTCGCCGCCGAAGCCGTCGGGCAGCGCCAGCGTGACCGATCCGTCGCCGGTCGTGATGTCCCAGTCGCTTTTCGTGGCGCTCCCCGACCCAGCCCGAATCGTGACGCTGCCGTCGCCGGATCGCGCCCTCACCGCGCTCAGCGCGCCGGCCACGGTGATGCTGCCGTCGCCGGTGTCCACGTTCAGCGAGCCGGTGACGCCATCGAGTTTGATCGATCCGTCGCCGGTGTGCGCCGTGACGGCGCCATCGAGGCCGCTTCCATGGATGCTGCCGTCACCGGACCGGAGCTCGAGCTGTCCGGCTACCCGTTCGATGTCGATCGATCCATCGCCGCTGCTCGCCTTGAGATCGGCCGACGCCGGCACCGAGACGATCAGCTTCGCGGAACGCGAATCGCCCATGTGAAACCCGAAGCCGCCAGCCGTTTTGGGCGCGGTGACGCGGATATCCACGCGATTGCCGCTGGCCTCGGCGTGCACCTCGATCGCATCGGTCGCCTGCTTATCGCGGCCGCGCTTTTCGATGACGATGTTCACTTCGGGTTTGTCCCAGGGCCGAATTTCGATCGCACCGTCGAAAGTGGACAACGAGATGTCCGGCTTTCCTTCCACCACGAAATGCTTCTCCTCGCGCTCGACGTACTTGCCGAGGTCGGCGCCAACGATATCGATGCACCCCGACGTGGCGAGCAGCGCGGCGATCGCCCCGGCAGCAACAGTCGTGGTTGATGAAAACGCCATGAACGGCCTCCGGTTGGCTTAGACGGAAAGGGCGGCTGGGGTGTTTCGGGCGTAGACCAGCTGGCCCCCGATGTAAGTGTGTACGACCGAGAAGTTGGCGTCCAAGATCGTCAGGTCCGCAATCGCGCCCGGCGCCAGGACGCCGTGCCCCACCAGGCCGAGCTCTCGCGCGGCCGTCGTCGCGCACACAGTGGCGGCGTCGACCAGCGACAACCCGACCCGGCTGACCAGGATCTGGAACGCGCGATCCATGGTTACGATGCTGCCGGCCATCGTACCGTCCTCGAGCTGCGCGGTCGATTCGCCGGCGACGATCGGCTGCCCGCCGAGCATGGCCCGTGAGCCGGGCGGCAGGCCGGCGGCGGCTGTGGCGTCGGTAATGGCGAGGACCCGCGACGGCCGCTTGGCGGCAATCGCCGCGCGCACCATCGCCGGATGCACGTGCACGCCGTCGCAGATGATCTCCGCTGCGATTTCGTCCGAGTGCAGGACGGCCCCGGCCAGGCCGGGAGCGCGATGGCCGAGCGACGGCATGCGATTGAACAGATGGGTGGCGTGCCGTGCGCCGGCAGCAATCGCCTCGACCGCCTCGTCGTAGGTGGCCGCCGAGTGACCCAGCGAGACGCGATGACCGCGCGCAGCGAGCCATCGAACCAGGTCGAGGCCGCCGTCGAGTTCAGGAGCGAGCGTCACGATGCCCACGTCCGGAGACGCGCGCTCGATTTCGGTCAGGATATCCGCGCCGTCGAATTCAGCGTCACGGCCAAGACGACGCGACCGGCCCGATCCGTTTCCCGCGCCGGCTGCAAGTGCCGTGCGGGGGCTCCGCAAGCATGTCTGGGGCTGCGCTCCCCTGTAGTCCGGGTTGATGAAATTGCTCTCGAGATGGGCGGCGAGGACACGCGCCGCGCGTGGGGACGCCGTCTCGCGGGCCTGCCGCACCTGATCGAGCACCGCGCGAAGACGCTCCGGCGTGCACGCCACCGTGGTCGGACAGAACGCGGTGACGCCATATCGCGGCAACCGCGCCGCGATCGACGCGATCGCGTCACCGTCCGGCCGGTCGTCGAGGCTGTCCACGCCGTCGACGCCGTGGACGTGGACGTCGATGAAGCCGGGAACGATGTAGTGCCCATGGAAGGCAAACGGCGACTGGCCGTGGCTGCCAGCAGGAGGATCGGGGCGCACTTCAACGATGACGCCTTCGTCGATGACGAGCGTACCGGGTGACAGGATGCGGTCGGGCAACACCAGCGCGGCGCCCGACAAGACGATCATCGTGACTCCGGCGTCATTCGCGGCCCCAGTCGGTATTGACCTGCAGCTTGCGGCCCTCGAGCGGCAGCGGCACCGGATCGATCGAGTCCTGCGGATGGAACAACGATCGATCGATTCGATCGAGCAGCGACGAGAGCTGACTCTCGCCGGGTCCCTGAATCACCAGCACGCCGCCGCTGTGCTCGACCGGAAAGCGGCGGTCGTCGAGGTAGTCGCGATCCAGCGTCACGATCGTCCGGCGCAGCTGCTGGGCGAGCTGATAGTGCTTGAGGTCGGGCGCCCGGCGCAGATCGGCCTCTTCGAGCACGAACAGCACGTCCCACCCGAGCGTGTCCCGCATGTACGCCACCAGTCCCGCCGGGACGTTGGCGTCAGCGTAAATTCGCGGCCGCGGCGAGAGACGCTCGGCATGCGGCGCCAGCTCGGTCGATAGCGTTCCCATCAGCTCATTTCAGATTGCGGATTGCAGATTTCAGATTCTGGGAGGGTTTAGCTTAACATCTGCGCTTGTGACGGGAGAATACGCGTGGCTCTGGTGGCCGGTCGCCGGTGTGGTCGCGTTTCTCGGGATCCTCGTGGTGTGGATCTGGTTCAAGAACCGTCCGTTCTCGACCGGAGACGTCTTCCGGGCCAGCCGGTTGAGCGCCGGCAACCACCTCTTTCCGACCCAGGTGCTGATCACTCCTTCCAGCGTCGTCCAGTTCACGCCCCAGTGGATCGGGCGGCGGGAGGAGACGATTCACCTGGCGCACGTGGCCTCGGTCAAAATCCAGACCGGCCTGCTGTTGTCGAACGTGCTCATCGAGACCAGCGGCGGCAGCGACCCGATCGCCTGCCACGGCCACCCCAAAGCCGACGCCACCCGAATCAAGAACCTGATCGAGCGCTACCAGACCGACTACTACCGCGCCGGACAGCCGCCCAGTAAGGCTCCCGGGGCTACCGACCGATAACCCCAGCGGTTACATGGACGATCTGCTATTCAACGCCCGCCGGGCGAGCGCCGCGGCGTCGGCCAAAACGACTGAACCATCGGACCCGGAATCCCGCTTCCGATCGCTCGTCCAGTCGCCGTTGCGCGCCGGGTTGATCCGTTACCTGAACTCGCGGCCGGACGAGAGTTTCGACGTCGAGTCGCTGATGCAGACCTTCGGGCGCCTCCGGCTGGACGTCGAGAACTGCGTCAAGGAACTGGTGGATTTCGGCGTCGCCATGGCCATCCCCGGCAACCCTCCAAGGTACATGGCGGAGCGGCCGGCCACCGATGCCCTCGGCGACCAGCTCGACCACTTCCTGGAGCGCCGCGCCCAGGTCAGCACCGAGGATCAATCGCCATCGGTCCAGCGCTTCCGCGAGATGATCGGCCGCGACGAGAAGATGCTGATCGTCTTCGAGTGGATCCGGACTGCCGCGAAGTCGGACATCTCGGTCCTCATTCTCGGGCCGACCGGATCGGGCAAAGAAGTCGTCGCCCGCATGATCCACGAGCTGAGCCGCCGGACCGTGGCGAAGTTTCAGGCGGTCAACTGCGCGGCGCTGCCCGACACGCTGTTCGAGTCGGAAATTTTCGGCTACGAAAAGGGCGCCTTCACCGGCGCCCACGACCGCAAGCCGGGCCGCCTCGAGCTCGCCAATGAAGGCACGCTGTTCCTCGACGAGATCGCCGACACGTCGCTGGTGGCGCAGGCGAAGCTGTTGCGCGTCCTCGAGGAGCGCCGCTTCGAGCGGCTCGGCGGACAGAAATCGATCTCGGTGGACTTCCGGCTGATCTCGGCGACCAACCGCCCGCTCGAGCAGTTCGTGCGCGACGGCCGCTTCCGCGAAGATCTCTACTACCGCATCAACGCCTTCGCCATCCGCCTGCCGTCGCTGCGCGAGCGCCAGGTGGACATCCCGGTGCTGGCGCAGCGTTTCCTGGCGCGCTATTGCGCCGCGCAGGGATTGCCGCTCGAAAGCAAAGGCTTCTCGCGCGAGGCGATCGACGCGCTGTGCAGCTATCCGTGGCCGGGCAACATCCGCGAGCTCGAAAGCACCGTGTCGCGGGCGGCGCTGTCCGCACCGGGCCGTTCGATTCGTGCGTCCGATATCGAGTTTCTCCACGCCGGCACCGCCTCCACACCGATTGCGAGCGATCATCTGCCGACGCTCGCCGACGCGGAGCGCACCCACATCGTCCGGGTGCTCGAAGCGGTGCAGTGGAACAAGAAGGAAGCCGCGCGCGTGCTCGATATCAGCCGTGGAACGCTGTATCGCAAGATCGTCGAATTCCAGCTGGAGCCGGAGCCGCGGACGCCAGGTCGGCGCGGGCGCGAGACCGAGACCTAGCATGAACGACCTGCCGATTGCGGCGCGGTTGTACGTGGGCACGGTGCTCGCCGCCGGCGCCGTGGTGCTGGTGGCGTTCGGTCCGCGCACAATCGCCCACCCGGGTCTGTTCTTCGCACTGCTCGCGTGCTCGTCTGTGGCGTCGGCACTGAAGGTCAGTCTGCCGCTGGCCGCCAGTGGTTCGACGATGTCGGTGTCGTACGCGGTCGATTTCGCGGCGCTGCTCCTGCTCGGCGCGAACGAAACCATGCTGGTCGGCGCGGCCAGTGCCGCCAGCCAGTGCACGTTCAGGACGAAGGCTCGGTCCGCGCCGTACCGGACGCTGTTCAGCATGGCGTCGCTGGTGCTGACGGTGAAAGCGACTGGCTTTGCCTACGCCTGGCTCGGCGGCCCGACGTCGACGGAACAGTTCTCAATCCTGACGCTGTCCAAGCCGCTGGTCGGCGCCGCGACCACGTATTTCGTGTGCAACACCTTACTGGTGGCGACCGCGATCGGCCTGTCCACGCGTCAGCCGATTGGACGCGTCTGGAACGAGAATTTCCTGTGGAGCGCGCCCAGCTATTTCGTCGGCGCGCTGGTGGCGGCGTTCGGTGCGTCGATTCTCGATCGCGGCGGCTACTGGATGGCCTCACTGCTCGCGGCGCCGGTTTACCTCACCTACCGCACCTACAAGGTGTACATGGGGCGGATCCAGGATCAGCAGCGGCACGTCGCCCAGGTCTCGGACCTCCATCTCGCGACCATCGAGGCGCTCGCGCTGGCCATCGATGCCAAGGACCAGACCGCGCAGAGCCACATCCGGCGCGTGCAGGTCTATGCGGCCGGACTGGCGCGTTCACTCGGCATGATGGACACCGAGATCCAGGGCGTGAAGACGGCGGCGCTGCTGCACGACATCGGCAAGCTCGCCGTGCCCGAGCACATCCTCTCGAAGCCGGGTCCGTTGACGCAGGAAGAGTTCCAGAAGATCCGCATCCATCCGCAGGTCGGCGCCGAGATCATCAGCGGAGTGCCGTTTCCGTATCCGGTCGCGCCGCTGATTCTCAGCCATCACGAGCGTTGGGACGGCAAAGGGTATCCGGCCGGTCTCCGCGAGGACGAGATTCCACTCGGCGCTCGAATTCTGTCGGTGGTCGACTATTTCGACGCGCTGATGTCAGAGCGCCCGTATCACAAGGCGATGAGCCTGGACGCTGCGCTGGGGCTGCTGCGCCAGGAAAGCGGCAAGGCCCTCGATCCGAACGTCGTCGAGACCTTCATTGCCATGTTCCCGACGCTGACAGCCGAGGCTGAAGCCAGCCAGGAACCGTCGCGCAAGCTGACGCGGGTGCCGACCCACGCGCCGACCGCCGCGCCGGCCGTCGGCCTGGTCCACGAGTCGTCTCCGGTGCGGACCAACGTCTTCCAGGACATCGCGCTGGCGCATCGCGAAATCTATGCGCTCTACGAGATCGCGCAGGCGATGGGCAGCAGCCTCGGGGTCTCGGATACGATGGCGCTGATCTCGTCAAAACTGAGCAACATCGTCCCGTTCTCGTGTTGCGCGCTGTTCCTGCACAACGAAGAGACGGAGACGTTGACCTGCCGTTTCGCCACCGGTATCGAGTCGGAGATCATCCAGCAGCTCACCATCCGCAGCGGTCACGGACTGACCGGCTGGGTCGCGCGCAACCGTCGTCCGCTGGTCAACGCGCGGCCGAGCGCCGACCTCGAAGCGGCCGGATACCCGGCCGATCGGACCGCGCTGCACGCGGCGCTGGTCTGCCCGCTGCTCTTCAACGAGCGCTTCATCGGCACGATTGCCGTGTATCACACCGAACCGTCGGTCTACACCGACGATCACCGCCGGCTGCTCGATCGCATCTCCGAGCAGGCGGCCGCGGTCATCTACAACTCGATGGTGTTCGAACAAACGCAGGAAGACTCGCTGACCGATCCGTTGACGACGCTGCCGAATACGCGCTTCATGTACATGCACCTGACGCGCGAGCTGGCGCGCGCCGAGCGCCTCAAGGCTGAAGTGTCGCTGCTCGTGATGGACCTCGACAACTTCAAGGACATCAACGACACCTACGGCCATCATGTCGGCGATCGGGCGCTGCGCGAAGTCGCGGCAGTTCTGCGCATCGGCATCCGGCCGTACGACATCTGCGTGCGCTATGCCGGTGACGAATTCATCGTTGTCCTGTCGGGATGTGGCGGCGAGGAAGCGGAAAGCAAGCGCCTGGAACTGCAGCGCGCCGTGGACGGCATGGAGTTCGAGGCGCGGCCGGGAGAGCGACTGCCGATCGCGATCAGCGTGGGCGCGTCGATTTTCCCGCACGATGGCAGTGCCTACGAAACACTGCTGGCGACCGCCGACGGCCGCATGTACCAGGACAAGACCCGCCGTAAACGCGAGCGGGCCGCAACCGAACACACCCGCCCGCTGGCGCTTCGATCCACGATGCGGTCGATCTCGGACATCGAACTGCAGAGAGCCGCGGTCGGGGTTCTCTGAAGAAGTTAGAAGTGAGAAGTGTGAAGTAAGAAGTTGAAGCACCACTTCACACTTTTGACTTCTCACTTCTAACTTTCGTCGTCGTCGTCCACCCAATCCGGACTGGCTCCTGTGAGTCCGGTCCAGAAGATCGCGAGACCGGTCGCGCCGAAGATCAGCGCCAGGCCGGACTGCCACCAGCTGCCGTAGCGACCGCTCAACTCGACCCAGGCCGAGGGCAACACCAGCGCGACGCCGACCACCATTGCCGTCGCCCGGCGGCGAACCAGCCTGAGGAGTGCGCCGCGGACACGTCGAAGCGCCATCTGTGAGATAGCATAGTCTGCCGTGCCGCTCACGCTGCCGATTCGCGACGTGATTGCCGCCACGCCGCGCGCTCGCGGCGTCCGGATCGATCTCGATGGCCACGATTTCTCATATGCCGCCGGTCAGGCGCTACTGATTGCCGATCAGGGTTACGAAAAGCTCCGGCCGTACTCGATCGCGGGCTCGCCCGAGGACGCGCAGCGGGATCGCTGTCTCGAGTTGCTGGTCGGTGTGGACGCCGACGGCAGTCCCGGCGCGCATCTCACGCTGAACCCCGGTCAGCTGGTCGAGGTCGAGGGTCCGCTCGGCTCGTTCACCTTCCCACCGGCGCCTGAAGAGCGGCGTTTCGTGTTCATCGCCGGCGGCACCGGCATCGCGCCGCTGCGGGCGATGCTGCGACACGCGCTGGTGCTGCCGCACCGGAACATCGGGCTGTTCTACAGTGCCCGCACGCCGGACGATTTCGCCTACGAGCGTGAACTGCGGACGCTGGCCGCGGACGGCGCCATCGAGCTCCGGCAAACGGTCACCAGGGTGAGCGGTGATGCGGATTGGAGCGGCGCGCGGGGACGGCTGACGCGTGATGCGCTCGGAGAACTGATCCACGATCCCGCCACCTTGTGCTTCGTATGCGGGCCGCCGGCGCTCGTCGATGAGATGCCCCGCCTGCTCGAAGACATGGGGATCCCACGATCGCGAATCAGGATTGAGGAATGGGTCTAGTTCGAGGAGTTTTTGATTCGATGTGACCGATCGTCCTCGGCACTTGGGCCTTCGTTCCTGGTCCGTGCTTGGTCGCTGGTGCTTGGTCCGCACCATGGACCGGCTGCGGTCGACGGCGTCTACACCGAGACGAAACCCGCTCTAGACGCCCATCGCGTGGAAGCCCGAGTCCACCATCAGGACTTCCCCGGTGATGGCGCGTGAAGCGGGGCCCAGCAGGAACACGGCGGCGTCAGCGACTTCCGCGGTGTCGACGCCCCGACGCAGCGGCGACCGCTCGCGGTACGCCTGCAGCATCGTGGAGAGCCCGGAAATGCCGGCCGACGCGAGGGTCTTGATGGCGCCGGCGGAAATCGCGTTGACGCGGATGTTCTTCGGTCCGAGATCCGACGCCAGATAGCGGACCGACGACTCGAGCGCCGCCTTCGCGACGCCCATCACGTTGTAATTCGTGAACACACGGTCGCTGCCCAGGAACGTCAGTGTCAGAACGCTGCCGCCGCCGCGCTTTTCCATCAGCGGTGTGACCGCACGCGTCAGCCCGATCAGCGAGTAGGCGCTGACATCGAGTGCGATCCGGAAGCTTTCGCGGGACGTCTGGGCGAACGGATTATGAAGCGCGTCCGCCGGCGCAAAGCCGGCGCCGTGCACCAGAAAGTCCAGTCCTCCGAATTCGCGATCGAGTGTGGCGGCCGCGTCGGCGATCTGCTGATCGCTGCTGACATCGCACGGCATCACCAGCGGATTGTCGAGCTTGGCGGCGAGCTCACGGACGTTCTCTTCGAGCCGCTCGCTCGGATACGTGAGGGCGATGCGCGCGCCGGCGGCCTGCGCCGCCTGGGCAATCGCCCACGAAATCGACCGCTTGTTGGCGACGCCGACGATGAGGCCGTGCTTGCCCGAGAGGGTGGACATGAGCGTAATTGAGAAAGGCTACTTCGAGCGCCGGCGTCCGGGAGGACCCTGACGCCGCGACATGCCGCCTTGCTGAGGACGGCCACCGCCACTCGACCGCATCCCTCCGCCTCGCGACTGGCCGCCGCCGGCCATGTTGCCGTTGCCGCTGGTCCGGTTGCCGCCACCCTGAAACTGTCCACCGCCACCGCCGGCACCGCGCGGCCGGAAACGGTTCGGACGTCCCGCAGGCTGACGAATGGTGAACTCTGGAATCGGTCGTGACGGCGGCGCCTGACCATCGTGGCGCGGCAGCGACGCGCGAATCAGCGGACGGTGTACCGGTCCCTCTTCATCGTCCCGCTCGTCGTTGGGCTCCCCCTCGTCGTCGTCCGTGGCCGGCGCGTCAGCCGACGATGCTTCGTCGGTCGCGGACTGTTGATCGTCGCTCGAGGTTCGATCTCCGATGACCTCGGTCTCGCCCTCGGCAGCATCCGCGAGCTCGTTCACGATCGCGGCGTCGGTCGCGTCCGCGTCCGATGTCGCCGGCTCGCCGTCCTGCGACGGTTCGTGAGCGACGCGCTTGGGGCCGCCGGCCAGCACCTGCGCGTACAACGCCGCCGTTTCCGTCTTGCGACGCTGGCGCGGTACTTTGGCGTGCTTGTACTCGTGCTCGGTTTCGCACGTGGCGCACCGGGTCTGCTTCACGTCGTCGCCGACCATCGCCACGACGGCGTGATTGGTCACGCGCCGCTCACGAGGACAATAATCGTCCAGAATGTCACCAAGCCGAAGCTGGCGCTGCTGCATCAACGCTCCCGAGAATACCGCTGGCGGGGAAATGAAATGCGAAAGGCGCGCCAATATTAGCAGAGCCGGCCCGGGCCGTCCAGCCAGCCCCGGAGCTCGGCGAGGCGGGCGGCCACGGCGTCCGGCGCCGTTGACTGCGGCGTGCGTTTCGCCGCCACCGACACCGCCGGCGTAATCCGGGCGACGATATCGGCTTCGAACAGATCGCTCGAGGCACGCCAGTCAGCAACCGACAGCGACTCGAAGTCGCGCCCCTCGGCGATGAGCCGTCGGACGAGGGCGCCGACGATTTCGTGGGCACGGCGGAACGGCACGCCTCGACCGACCAGGTAGTCTGCGACGTCGGTAGCCAGCAGCAATCCGGAGGCAGCCGCCGCCGCTCGCCCGCGATCGAGCGTCAGCCCGCCCACAACTGAGCGCACCACGGCAAGACAGCCGGCCAGCGTATCTTCTGCGCCGAAGACGGCCTCCTTGTCTTCCTGCAGATCCTTGTTATAGCCGGTCGGAAGTCCCTTGATCGTCGTCAGCATGCCGACCAGGTGGCCGATCGAGCGGCCCGACTTGCCGCGAACGAGCTCGAGCGGATCCGGGTTTTTTTTCTGCGGCATCATGCTGCTGCCGGTACTGAGCGCGTCGGACAGTTCGAAAAAGTGGTGCTCGTCGCCACAGAGGATGATGAGGTCCTCGGCGAGGCGGCTCAGATGCACCTGGGTCAGTGCGCAGGCGTACAGGAACGTCGCCGCGAAATCGCGGTCCGACGAAGCGTCCATGCTGTTGTCGACGATTCGCGAGAAGCCAAGATCGTGGGCGAGCGCGGGAATGTCGATGGCGTAGGCGGTGCCGGCGATGGCGCCGCTGCCGAGCGGACAAGCATCAGCTTCGTCACGAGCGCCGGCGAGCCGCGCGAAATCGCGACGCAGCGGTGCGGCGTGCGACAGGAAAAAGTGCGCCACCAGCACTGGCTGAGCCGGCCGAAAATGCGTGAACGAGGGCATCAGCGCGGCTCCCGCCGATTCCGCCTGCGCCGCCAGCGCGTCCACCGCCGCGGCCACCGCCCGCTGGAGCAGCGGAATTCGACGCCGCAGGTAGAGGCGCAGGTCGAGCGAAACCTGTTCGTTGCGCGAGCGGCCGGTGTGCAGGCGCTTCCCGGCGTCGCCGACGCGTTCCACCAGCTGCCGCTCGACGAAGCTGTGGACGTCCTCGTCCGGACCCTCTACGAACGCCGGATCGGATCGACCGAGTTCACGGATCGCGGTCAGCGCCGCCTCAATCTGGCGGGCCTCGTCCGGCGACAGGACGCCGGCCTTCGCGAGGCCTCGGCCCCAGGCGAGGCTCCCCGTCACATCGTCGTCGAAGAGGCGCCGATCGAAGCGGAAGGAGGCGCCAAATTCGAAGGCTGCCGCGTCGGGGGCGATGTCGAAACGTCCGGACCAGAGATTAGTCATCAGTCTTCAGTCTTCGGTCTTCAGTCTTCAGTCTTGCCGTGCCTTCGCCAGCGGGATGAACGTCCCGACGCCGGCCTGCGGATGGCAGGCGACGAGCTTCGCCTGGCCTTTCAGCAGTTCGAGGCGCACGGTCCCGTTCACCCGCGACTCGAGCCCATCGATTTCGACGTCCAGCGCCTGCCGGGCCGGGCTGCGCCAGGCGCCGGTCAGGATGATCTCGAGATACTGCTCGCCAAGCTTCGTCGCCTTCGAGCTCCGCTTCGCGTCGGCGCCGACGGTCGCCTTATGCAGTTCCCGGTGCGCCGTATGCAGCGCGACCAGCGCAGCCGGATCCATCCTCTCGACTCGCGCGCTGCCATGCACGCCCGCGATGATATCGAAACTGCCGATCAGGTCGAGTGGCGGCATCGCCACCCCGTTGAGCGCGACCGGCGTGCCTCGGTCGAAGACAATCTCGACGAACGCCGGTTCGTCGGGTGCGCCGGCGCCCTTCAAGTTGACCGAGCCGTCGCCGCCGATGGTCGGACGGGTCAGCCCGCGTTGATGGGCATAGTCGAGCTGTTGGTCGGCGGTCATCGCCCACTCGCGCGCCGGGGCTATCACCTTGAGCGCCGGGTCGAGGGCGAGGATCGCGGCGTCGAGCGGCGTCTGCCGGACGTTACTGTCGCCGTGAGCCACGGCGGTGGCATCCTCGATGTGCGCAATCGTCACCAGGGTCTGCGCAATCAGCGGCCAGCCGAGCGCCGCCGTCAACGGCGCACCGTCCCGACACAGCACCCCGGCTTTCAGCGCGCGGACGATGAAGTCGCGGGCAAATTCGTCACGCAGATCGAGTACGTGCGCGCGGAGTGCGCCGCTGCCGAGCGCGCGATCGCGGACCGCCTCGAGATCTTTTCCCTGGCCGAGGTCGATGGTGACCGCGATGACTTCTGCGCCATACGTCTCGGCGAGCCACGGGATGGCGATGGAGGTATCCAGTTCGCCCGAGTAGGCGAGGACGATTCGCGTCATGCCGCCGAGTACTCCTTGAGGCGCTTCACGAGCGCAGCCGCGCCGCGCCCGCCGCGGGCGATGACCAGAATCGTGTCGTCGCCGCCGATGGTGCCGACGGCTTCGGGCAGACGGGCCCGATCGAGCGCCTCGGCCAGGACCTGCGCCTGGCCACGGCCGGTCCGGATGATGACCATCTGCTGAACCCGCTCGACACTGCGCAGGAAGTCCGCGACGGTGCGCTCGAGCGCGACCAGCGCCGTCTCGGGGTTCTGGGCCTCGACCCCGGGCAGTTGATAGGCGCCGTCGCCGGAGCGCTTCACCAGGCCGAGGTCTTTGATGTCGCGCGAGATCGTCGCCTGCGTCGCTTCGAAGCCCTGCTGGCGCAGACGTCGCCGCAGCAGCTCCTGACTGCCCAGCGGTTCGCGATCGATCAGCTCGAGGATGGTGGCCTGGCGGCGTGTTTTCATGACGAAAGAAAATAATTATACATCGATTTTCATTGATCGAATCGAATGGAATGTGTATAAGTATTCTTTCCGATGCATACAGTTTCGACGCCTGTATCCGCTGCTTCCGAGTCCGTCGCGCCATCGGTCGCGACAGCGGCCCGGCCGGTGGCGCGAGTGGCGGTGGCCGGCGCGACCGGATATACCGGTCAGGAGCTGTTGCGTCTGCTGTCGCGGCATCCGGCGGTGACGCTCACGGCGGCGATGTCATCCGGGCAGGCGGGCGCCGAGCGGCGGCTGCCGGCGCTGGCGCACCTCTGGACCGGCGCGATTTCCCCGCTCGCGCCCGAGCAACTGGCGACCGATGCGGACGTCGTGTTCATGGCGCTGCCGGACGTCGCGGCCGCGGAACTGGGACCGATGCTGGCCGACGCGGGTGTTCGTGTCATCGACCTGTCGGGCGCGTTTCGTCTCCGAAACGAGGCGGCGCGGGCACGGTGGTATCCGGACACGCATCGCCTGCCGGCCGGAATCGCCTACGGCCTGACCGAGCGCGAACGTGGCGCCATTGCCCGCGCGCAGCTGGTCGCCAACCCGGGCTGTTACCCGACCGCGACGCTGCTGGCGCTGGCGCCGCTCATCGAAGCGGGCATGGTGGTCGCCGGCACCGACATCATCGTGGATGCCAAGTCGGGCGTTTCGGGCGCCGGCAAGACACCGTCCGAGCGAACGCATTTCTCAGAAATTCACGGCAGCCTGGCGGCCTACGGTGTGTTCGGTCATCGCCACGGCGCCGAAATCGAGCAGGGCGCGGGCCGGGAGGTCACATTCACGCCGCACCTGGTGCCGCTCGACCGGGGCATCCTGTCGACGATCTACGTGCGGGTCGCGCCCGGAACCACGGAGGAGGCTCTGGGCGAGACGCTCCAGCGCGCCTACGCCGGCGCGACGTTCGTCCGCCTCACCGGCCCGGCGCTGCCCGAAATCAAGCACGTCGCGCATACGAATTTCTGCGACATCGGCTGGCGTGTGGACCGTTCCGGCCGGGCGATTCTGGTGTCGGTCATCGACAATCTGTTGAAGGGCGCGTCCGGCCAGGCCGTGCAGAACATGAACGTGATGCTCGGCCTCGACGAACGGACGGCGTTGCTGTAATCATGCGCGGCTTGATCGAAGCACCGTCCTTTGTGTCCTTGGTGTTGAATCAGGGCCCCCGATGACTCGGCCCCTGGTCCTGAAATTTGGTGGCGAGCTGATCGAGGATCCCGCCTACCTCGCCAGCGTCGTCGCAGGAATCCGGGCGATTGCCGCTTCCGGCCTGCCGCTGGTGCTGGTGCACGGCGGCGGCAAAGAGATCGACGCGGCACTCAAGGTGGCCGGCCTCGAGAAGCGGCAGGTCGAGGGCTTACGGATCACCGACGCGGCGACGCTCGAAGTCGTCGTGGCGGTCCTGGCCGGCACGGTCAACACGCGATTGGTGGCGGCTCTGCAGACCGCCGGCGTGTCAGCCGTCGGACTGACCGGCGCGGACGCGGCATGCGGCCTGTCGAGCGCGGCCCCGGCTCACCGGACGGTCGACGGTCGCCTCGTGGAACTGGGACAGGTCGGCGTGCCGCACGAACGCGCCGAGATGCGGGTGATCAACACGCTGACGCATGACGGTTTCGTCCCGGTCATCGCGTGCATCGGACTCGGCGGAGACGGACAGTTATACAACGTCAACGCCGATACATTTGCCGGGTACCTCGCCGCGAGGCTGGCCGCCCGACGCCTCATCATCGCCGGTACCACGCCGGGCGTCCTCGGGACCGACGGCGCGACGCTGCCGCTGCTGGACGCCGCCGCGGTTGACGCGCTCGTCACCGGCGGCACGGCCACGGCGGGCATGATCGCCAAGCTGCGAGCCTGCGAATACGCGCTCGCCAACGGCGTGGACGAGGTGGTGATCGTGGACGGGCGCGGTGCGGCACTGGCTTCGGCGGCCGGCGACGCGCCGCAGTCAGCAACGCGCCTGGTCGGCGGGCGCACAGCGAAAGACGCCGGCGAAGCGGACTCCGGCGGAGTCAAGGTCAGGATGGTCACGGCATGACGACGGTGATGGACGATGTGGTGGCAAGGGAATCGCGGCACGTGCTGCAGACCTACAAACGCAACCCGGTCACGCTGGTGCGCGGCCAGGGCGTGCGTCTGTACGATGCCGAGGGCCGCGAGTACATCGATCTGCTGTCGGGCATAGGCGTTGCCGCGATTGGACATGCGCATCCCGGCCTGGCGCGCGCGATCGCGGAGCAGTCGCAGACGCTGATCCACACCTCCAATCTCTTTTTTCACCCGCTGCAGGGTCAGGTCGCCGAGCGGCTGGCCAACCTGTCGGGGCTGCCGCGCGCGTTCTTCTGCAACAGCGGCACCGAAGCGGTCGAGGCGTGCCTGAAGTTTGCGCGTCGCTACTGGTACACGAAGGGCGAACCGCGCCAGGAATTCATCGCGCTCGACGAATCGTTCCACGGGCGGACGTTCGGCTCGCTGTCGGTCACCTCGGACGAGCACTATCGCCAGCCGTTCGAGCCACTGCTGCCGTCGGTCAAGTTCGTGCGCACCAACGATCCGGCCGCGCTCGCGGCCGCGGTGTCGAACTCGACCGCGGCGATCATCGCCGAATCGGTGCTCGGCGAAGGCGGCATCCGCCCGCTGACGCCCGCGTTCGCGGACGCGATCAAGGCCGCCTGCGCAAAAACCGGCGCCTTGTTCATCGCCGACGAGATCCAGAGCGGCCTGGGCCGGACCGGTTACCCGTTCTATTTCCAGGCGCTCGGCCTGAAGCCGCACCTGGTGTCGGTCGGCAAGGCGCTCGGCGGCGGCGTGCCGGTCGGCGCGGCATTGGTCAGCCAGGAGGTCGCGGACACGCTGTCGTTCGGCGACCACGGCACGACCTACGGCGGCAATCTTCTGGCCTGCCGCGCCGCGGCGTTCGTGCTCGGTGAGATCTTCGACAACGGCGGCGCCGCCGACAACGTCCGGCGCGTCGGTCCGGTGTTCGAGCGCGGCCTCCGGGCGATTGCCGCGAAACACCCCTTCGTCAGGGACGTTCGCGGCGCGGGGCTGATGTGGGGACTCGAACTCGATCGCGATGCCGGAGCGGTCGTCCCGGCGGCACTCGAACGCGGTTTGATCGTCAATCGCACGGCGCAAACGGTGATTCGCTTGCTGCCGCCGCTGGTCATCACCGAAGCCGAGACTCAGGAAGCACTCGGCCGTCTCGATGCGGCGCTCGCCGCGGTAGGAGCTGCCTGATGGCGCGAACGATGGCACGAACCACCCGGGGCCGGGTCACCCTGCGCACCGCTGAACCGTCGGACGCGAAGAAACTGTTCGCGCTCATCCAGGCTCACATGGCCGAGGGTCATCTTCTGCCGCGAACGCTCGCAGAGTTGACGGTCCATGCCAGCCGGTTCGTGGTTGCCGTGAAAGCGCGCAAGATCGTCGGCTGCGCCGAACTGGCGCCGCTCAGCGCACACGTTGCCGAAGTCCGCTCGCTAGCGGTAGACGCGGCGGCCCGCGGCGGACGCGTCGGCGTGACCATCGTGGACGAACTGCGCCGGAGGGCTCGTCGCGCCGGGTTCGAAAAGCTCTGCGCGTTCACGCACAGCCCCCGTTACTTCATTCACATGGGGTTCTCGATCGTGCCGCACCTGTGGCTGGCGGAGAAGGTCTTCACCGACTGCGTGAAGTGCCCGCTCTTCCGCACCTGCGGACAGTACGCGATGGTCGTGCCGCTCGACTCGGCGTTCGACGCAGAGCACGGCTACGGGATGCCGGCGGCCGCGCCGGCTCCTGCCGCGTGATGGCTGCCTCGTCCTCGATCATCACCGGTGGCGTGACCACGGCGCGCGGGTTCCGCGCCGCAGGCGTCAGCGCCGGCATCAAGGCAAAGGCCGGCAGTCTCGACCTCGCGCTGCTCGTCTCCGACGTTCCGGCCGCAACTGCCGCGGTCTTCACGACCAACAAGGCCGTCGCCGCCCCAATCCTGGTCTCGCGCGATCATCTGACACGTTCGGCGAACACGACCCGCGCCATCATCGTCAACAGCGGCTGCGCCAATGCCTGCACGGGTGACGAAGGCTTGCAGGTGGCGCGCGACATGACGGCGGAAACCGCGCGTCTGGTCGGTTGCCCGGTCGAGCAGGTACTGGTCGCCTCGACCGGCGTCATCGGCGTCGGGCTGCCGATCGAAAAGATCCGAACCGGACTGCCGGTTGCGCTGCGTGCGCTCGGCGCCGATCAAGGTCCAGCCGCCGCGCGCGCCATCATGACGACGGATCCGTTTCCGAAGGAAGCGGCGACCACCGTCATGATCGGCGGACGCACTGTCACGATCGGCGGCATGGCCAAAGGCTCCGGCATGATCGAGCCGAACATGGCGACGATGCTCGGCTTCGTCACCACGGATGCGGCGGTGCCGCAGCCGCTGCTCGATCGGGCGCTGCGGGCGGCCGTCAACGACACGTTCAATGCCATCACCGTGGATGGCGAGTGCTCGACCAACGACTGCGTGTTCCTGCTGGCAAACGGCGCCAGCGGTGCAGCCGTGGACGGCACGTCGTACGACGCCTTCGTCGCCGGCCTGACCGCAGTCTGCCGCGAACTCGCGCTTGGCATCGTGCGAGGCGGCGAAGGCGCGACCAAGCTGGTCACCGTGACGGTCACCGGCGCGGCGTCGAGCGACGAGGCGCGCAAGGCGGCAAAGGCGATCGGCAACTCGCCGCTGGTAAAGACGGCCATCAACGGCGGCGACCCCAACTGGGGCCGGCTGATCGCCGTCGCGGGCCGAGCCGGCGTCGCGTTCGATCTTTCCCGCGCCGCCGTCACCATCGGCGACATCGTCCTCTTCGAGAACGGACGTCCGCACGACGAATCCGCGCCGGCCGCGGCCGAGTATCTCAAGCGCGCCGAGTTGAACGTTTCAGTCAGCCTCGGCGCCGGAACCGCGTCATCGACAATCTGGACCTGCGACCTCAGCGCCGAGTACGTGCGGATCAACGCCGACTACAGAACCTGACGATGACCAACGCCGTCACCGAACGCAAAGACTTCCTGTCCGTGCTCGATTTCGACGCCGCGGATCTGGAAGCCTGCCTGCGGCTCGCGGCCCAGCTCAAGGCCGATCGCGCGCTGGGACGGCATGCGCCCACTGCAGGGGCGTTGAACGGCCGCCACATCGCGATGCTCTTCGACAAGCCATCGCTGCGGACGCGCACGACCTTCGAAATCGGCATCCGCGAAATCGGCGGACACCTCGTGGAGCTGACCTCGGACGTCGCACCCGGCAAACGCGAGCCGATCGCCGATATCGCCAGAAATCTGGAACGCTGGGTCGATGCGGTGGTCATCCGCACCTTCTCGCAGTACATGCTCCAGGAGTTCGTCCAGGCGACGCGGTGCCTGCACGTCGTCAATGCGCTGACCGATCAGGAACACCCGTGCCAGGCGATCGCCGATTTCCTGACGCTGCAGGAACGGCTCGGCCAGCTGCGCGGCCGCACCATCGCATATGTCGGCGACGGCAACAACGTCGCCACTTCGTTGGCCCACGCCGGGGCGATGCTCGGCGTCCACGTCCACGTCGCGAGCCCTGAACCCTATCAACTGCCCCACGCGGTCGTGCAGCAGGCGACCAGCGTCGCCCGCCACGGAGCGCGGCTCCGCCTGTTCACGGAGGCAGCGGACGCGGTCGCCGGCGCCGATGCGGTCTACACCGATACGTGGACCTCGATGGGCCAGGAAGCGGAGGCCGATCTCCGCCGCAAGGTATTCGCCGCCTATCAGGTGAACGATGAGCTGATGTCGCTGGCCAAGCCTGGCGCGCTGTTCATGCACTGTCTGCCGGCGCATCGTGGCGAGGAAGTGACGGAAGAGGTCTTCGAATCGGAGGCGTCCGTGGTCTTCGATCAGGCCGAGAACCGTCTGCACGGCCAGAAGGCCCTGCTGCTGATGTTGCTCGCCCCTGCGACGACGCGATAAGCGCCCTCGCCCGGCAACGAACCGCGCCGCCTCGCGGTTTATAATTCCGGCCTCAATGTCCACCGCCGCGCCTTGGCTGTCCCACTACGATTCCGACGTTCCCGCGACTCTCGAACCCTATCCACAGCGAACGCTGATCGACTACCTCGCCGAGACCTCGCGGACGCAACCGAAGCGGCCGGCGCTGCTCTTCAAGGGCGCCGTGATGACCTACGCCGAGCTCGAACGGCTCAGCGATTGTTGCGCGGCCGCGTTCGCCGCCATCGGCGTGAAACGGGGCGACCGCGTCGGCCTGCTGCTGCCCAACTGCCCGCAGTTCTTCATCGCGCAGTTCGGCGCGTGGAAGCTGGGCGCCATCGTCGCGCCGCTCAATCCGGTTTATACCGAGCACGAGCTCGAAGGGCCGATCCGGGAATACGGCATCGAGACCATCGTCACCCTGACCAGGTTTTACGCCCGGGTCAAAGCGCTGCAGCCGCGAACCGGACTGCGACGGGTGGTCGCCACCAACATCAAGGAATATTTCCCGGCGCTGCTGCGGGTGCTGTTCACACTGGCGCGGGAAAAGCGCGAAGGCGATCGCGTCAGGTTGAAGGCCGGTGATCACGACTTCGCCCACCTGCTGCTGGTCAACCGTCACCGCCGTGGTCCAGAGACGAAGGTCTCGCCATCCGACCCGGCTGTGCTGTTGATGAGCGGCGGCACCACCGGCACGCCAAAGGGCGCGCTCGGATCGCATGAGGCGTATGTGCGCGCAGGGCTGCAAGGCAAGGCGTGGAACGTCGCCGCCGTGAACGGCACCAGCGATGTCCTGTTCCTGCCGCTGCCGATGTTCCATGTCTACGCCAATGTCGGCGTGCAGGCGCTCGGTATCGTCAGCGGCGCCGCGCTGGCAATAGTCCCGAACCCACGCGACCTGAACGATCTGGTGGCGACCATCAAGCGGGTGAAGCCGACGTTTTTCAACGGCGTGCCGACGCTCTACATCGCGTTGCTGAATCACCCGGAGGTACAGAAGGGAAAGGTCGACTTCAAGTCGATCCGCATCTGCTTCTCCGGCGCGGCACCGCTGCTGGCCGAGACCAAGAACCGGTTCGAAGCACTGACCGGCGGCCGGCTGGTCGAAGGCTACTCGCTGACGGAGGCGATGATGGCGACGTTCGTCAACCCCGTGCAGGGACCGAACAAGACTGGCTCCGTCGGCATGCCGCTGCCCGACGTCAACGTCCGCATCGTAGACAGCGACGAGGGCACACGCCAGCTCCAGGCGCGGGAGGTCGGAGAAATCATCGTCTCGGCAAAGCAGCTGATGATCGGTTACTGGAATCAGCCGGAGGAGACCGCCCACGCGATTCGCACCGTCGTCGAGGACGGTGTGACGAGCCGCTGGCTCTACACCGGCGACCTTGGTTATCTCGACGAGGATGGCTACCTCTTCATCGTCGATCGCAAGAAAGATCTGATCAAGACCAGCGGCTACCAGGTATGGCCACGCGAAATCGAGGAGGTCATCGCGTCACATCCGGCGATCGCGGAAGTCGGCGTCGCCTCGATTCCGGATCCGACCAAAGGCGAGGCGGTGAAGGCGTGGGTGGTGCTGCGCGCCGGGCACACCGTGACCGAGCAGGAGCTGCGCACGTTCTGTCGCGATAAACTCGCGCCTTACAAGGTCCCCTCGCACGTGGAGTTCCGCACGGAACTGCCAAAGACGATGGTCGGCAAAGTCCTCAGACGCAAGCTGCGGGAGGGTCAGTGACCTCGTGCAGCTCCGTTCTCATCGGTCTCACAGAGTAGTGAACGGACCTTCGACCGTCGCGTTCGTCACGTATTCCGGCGTCCCCGATCTCACCGCAGACGATCGTCTCGCTGTCGCGGCGCTCGCGGAACTCGGCGTCCGGGTCGAGGCCGTATGTTGGGACGACGCTGGCGTCGATTGGCAAGGCTACGCCGCCGTCGTCCTGCGGTCGACGTGGGACTACTACCTGCGGCTCGGAGAGTTCGTCGCATGGGTCGATCGTCTCGAGGCAGTCGGCGCGCCGCTGTGGAATCCTCCTCGGATGGTCCGCGGCAATCTCGACAAGCGTTACCTCACCGAGCTGCGACATCCGCATCTGGCGCCGCCGCCGAGCGCGTTCTTCGTGCGCGGCGCACGAATCGACCTTGCGGCGCTGCTCGACGCACGTGGCTGGACTGAAGCCGTGATCAAACCGACCGTGTCGGCGGACGGATTCTCGACCGAGCGCACGTCGCGGGCGACTGCCCTCGATGATCAGTCTCTCGTCGAAGCGATGGTCGAACGCTCGGACATTGTGATTCAGCGGCTGGTTCCCGAAATTCGAACCAACGGCGAACTGTCGCTGATGTTCTTCGGCGGTACGTTCAGCCATGCGGTGAACAAACGACCCGCACGGGACGAATTTCGCGTCCAGGAGCGTCTCGGCGGCGCCATCGCTCCGGCCATTGCACCGGCTCGCCTGGTCCGACACGCGGCGAATCTGATCGCCGCCAGTGCGCCCGGCAGCCTCTACGCACGGATCGATGTGGTCGTCGCCGAAGGCCGTTTCGTGCTGATGGAGCTCGAACTGGTGGAGCCGAGCCTCTTCCTGTCACATGCGCCTGGCGCGGCGGCGGCGTTCGCGGAAGCGGTACGCCGCGTCACGCTGACGTAGCCATTCTTCAAGTGTGGCGCGAACCTCTCAGGCGCGCCTCCGACGCGACCCTGAAAGGGTCGCGCTACTCTTCGAGGTGTCACTCCGCTGTCCAGCTGTGGGCGGCGCTTCACGTAACCGCTTACGCCGTTGGTGCGGCAATCTGAACGCCCGCGCTTTAGATGCAACGGTTTGGAGCGGCTCGACTGCGGCATACCGCTTGCCTCGTCATACCCGGAAGACAACTCATTCGGAGGTCAGGTATGTCGCTCTCGCGTTCCGTTCAGTTCTCGATTCTTGCCGCCACGTTCGCCCTCGCCGCCTCGGCGTGCGGCAGCAGCTCGACCGCCCCCACGACGCCTGTGTCTGACGTCACGATCAGCATCGTCGGCGTCAACGCCGCGCAGTCGTTTTCGCCCAATCCGACGACGATGAAGGTCGGACAAACCGTGGCGTTCAAGAACAACGACACCATCGCCCACGACGCCACGCAGGACGCCGCGAAGTTCAATACCGGCACGCTCGGCGCCGGGGCCAGCAGCGCGGCGATTCCGATGCCGACCGCCGGGACCTTCACGTATCACTGTTCGATTCATCCGGGAATGATCGGCACGATCATCGTTCAGTAGCCGCGGCCAGCCGCTTGCCTTTCATCAGCACGTCTATCGAGTCGGGACGGCCGTTGACGAAGTCGACGCGGGTGAGTCCGTCGGCGGTCTGGCTGACGACGCCAGGGATCGACAGCCAGGTGAGATACCAGCCGCGCGGTAGCACGACCGAGTTGCGCGGACGGCCGAGACTGCGCTCGAAGGCGAACTCCTCCCCTTCCACCCGGTAACTTTCGGGCGCAGTGTAGGTCTCGGAAAGGCGCAGTCGAATCGACTGCCCTTTCTTGACGGCAGGGAACGGCGTTACCACCACTTCCTGATCGGGCGCGACGCGCTCACCACCGAGATCGGTGCCGGTCGCCTGCGCCTGGGCGCCGGTGATGATCTGTGCCTTCAACACCTCGCCGGTATCGAGAATCAACCCGGACGGGTTCGACACCTTGCTGCCGGTCCTCACTACGTTCAGATACTTGTCGATGCCTTCGCGCGACTCTGTGTAGTCGTGATACAGGCTGAACGCATTGGTATCCGGCTGCTGCAGGAAGTAGACGATGTCGCGATCCTGAACCGAGCGCTCGCTGAGACGCGACCGCTCGGTCGGCCCTTGCGCCGCCGGCGGCTCCCAGCTGCGCGCGTTGGTCAGCGGCCGCGGCATTGCCGCAGGACCAGTCGGCGCTCCCGCCCTGGCCTTGAGCAGCAGCGCAACCGGCCCCGGGCCCTGATGCATGAAACTGACGCGCACGCGCCCTCCAGCATCTGACAGCACCTGCGACGGCACGTTGCAATCGGTCAGCTGATAACCCGCCGGGAGGACGAACGTCGCGCGCGGCAGCCCGATGTTCCGGCTGAAGACGATGGCGTCGCCCTGACGGCGATAGCTTTCAGCGCCTCGGTAGGTGTGGACCACCCGCAGCCGCGCCTGGCCGCCGCGATCGGGCACCGGCCGCGCCAGCTGGATGCGCAGATACCGACTGTTGGCGTCGGCATCTACGAGACCGCCGGCCTTCGCCTGTGCGCCGGTGACCTCGTCCACCTTTAACGGCGTTCCGGTCATGAGATCGGTGACGCCGTCGCCGGTTGCGTTCGGAACGGTCGTCAAACCAGCCCCGATCTTGTCGAAGAACGTCGTCGCGCCGCTGGTCGTCACGCTGACTTCGTAGTCGGTGCGAAAAGACGACGTCTCGGGTCCGAGAAGGTCGTAGGTCGCGCGCTCATCCTGCGTGGTCTGACTGATGCGGCCGGCATTCGCGCCCGCCGCGCCTTGCGTTCCGGCGTGCAGCCAGATTGGCGCCGCGGTGGCGAGCACGGATGCAAGTGCGATGGCTCTCATGCTGTTCATCTGCGCCTCGAGTCCACGGTCCGGCGAAAGCCGGACGCTGCGAGCCAACTCTGAGCCGGACAATCAGATTGTCTCAGGCAAGCTCCGCGTTGCGCGTGTCGGGAATCCAGATCCACATCATCGCAGCCAGCAGGAAGGCGCCGCCGGCCACGGCGAAAGCGCCGAAAAATCCGTGCGACGTGGCCAGCGATCCGACAACGAACGGCGCGGCAGCGCTGGCGATCCGGCCGGTGTTGTAGCACACGCCGGCGGCGGTCGCACGGACTGCGGTCGGGTACAGCTCGGCGATGACCGCACCGAACCCGCTGTAGTAGCCCGTTCCGAAGAATGCGACGAGCGGACCGAGCAGGAGCAGCAGCGCCGGCGTCTTGAGAAAGCCGTAGAGCGGCAACAACAGACTGGCCGCCAGCACGAACGTCACGTAGGTTTTCTTCCGGCCGATGGCGTCGGCGATGTACCCGAAGCTGACGTAACCGAGCCACATCCCCGTCTGCATCAGGATCACGAAGAGCGACATCACCGACGAGGACAGGCCGATGCCGCCGCGTTCGGGGCCGAGCGCCAGGTAGGACGGCACCCAGCTGTTCAGTCCCCACCATCCGAACAACGTGCACGCATTCATCAGGGTCACGAATATCGTGACCTTCGCGATTGCCGGCGTGAACAACAGGCCGATCCGGCCGCGATCCGCCTTCGGTGCATCGCGCCAGATTTGCGGCTCCTCGACGTTACGGCGGATCCACATCGTGAACAGCGCCGGCAGGACGCCCACGAAGAAGACGCCGCGCCAGCCCCAGATCGGCATGACGATCAGGTTCACCAGCGCCGCCAGGCCGTAGCCGATCGCCCACGAGCTCTGCACAAAGGCGAGCGCCTTGCCGCGATGCCTGGCTGGGAACGATTCCGACACCAGTGCCGCGCCCGTGGCCCACTCGCCGCCCATCCCGAGACCGAGGCAGACGCGGAAGATCGCGAGTTGAATCACCGTCTGCGAGAAGCCGCACGCCGCCGTGAACACGGAGTAGACCAGAATCGCCGCCATCAGCGCGCGCTTGCGGCCGTAGCGATCCGCGATGACGGCGAAGACGATCCCGCCTGCGGCGGCGGCGAGCTGAGTGATCGAACCGAGCAGCCCGTTGGCCCGCAGAGAAAGATGAAGCGTGGGATCGGTGATCAGCGCGGCGCCAACCAGCGCGAACAGCATGACGTCGAACGAATCGAGCATCCAGCCTAGCGCGGCAGCGACGAACGCGTAGCGAGCCCGCGAGTCGGCCTCGGTCCACCAGGCGAACATGCCGTCGGACGGTCGCTCTATCGCGAGGGATTCGGTCGTCACCGCACCCTCTTCACGAAGACGCGAAGAACAGGAAGATCACGAGCACTAGCTTGGAAGAGCACGGAGCCAACTGAATCTTCGTGACCTTCGTGATCTTCGTGTCTTCGTGATGAAGGATCGTCGCTAGGAGCCAATAGCCTTGACCGTGATGCCGGCGGCTTCGAGGCCGGCGCGAATCTGGGTCGCGAGTTGGTCCGAGCCTGGAGTATCGCCGTGCACGCAAATCGTTTCTGCGTGCAGCGAGACGATCGAGCCATCGGTCGCGACCACGGTGTGGTCTTTGACCATTCTCACGGCACGAGCGACCACCGCGGCGGGATCGTGAATCACCGAGCCGGGCTTCCGGCGCGACGCGAGCGAACCGTCCGGCTCGTAGGCACGATCGGCGAACACTTCGGCCGCAACTCGGAGCCCCGCGGCACGGCCCGCGTTGAGGATCTCCGAACCCGGCAGACCGAACAGAATCAGCGACGAATCGAAGGCCGCGACCGCGCTGGCGATCGCGCTGGCCAGGTCGAGATTCCGCACGGCCATGTTGAACAGCGCACCGTGAGGCTTCACGTGCTGGAGTTTGACGCCTTCGGCCGCAGCCACACCGGCGACGGCGGCGATCTGATAGAGCACGAAGTCCTCGGCCTCGGCCGAGGTCACGTTCAGTTCGCGGCGGCCGAAACCGACCAGATCGGGCAATCCCGGATGGGCGCCGACCGCAACACCGTGCTGCTTCGCCGAGCGAATCGTGGCGCGCAACACCGACGGATCGCCGGCATGAAATCCAGCCGCCACGTTCGCGGAGGTGATCGAGGTCATGAGACCGACGTCGTGGCCGATCGTGTAGGCCCCGAACGACTCGCCGACGTCGGAGTTGATGTCCACGCGCATGGACGCAAAGGACGCTAAGGGCAACAAAGGACGCAACGGCTGATCAGAGAGCTAGAAGGATACGTCTAAAGGAGTCCGAAGTGATCTTCGTGCCCTTCGTGGCTCGTTCGTGCCTTCGTGAGGGAGTGATGACTGACGGCTACTGTGGCGTCGTGGGCGCCTTGCCATCGTCGGCCTTCGCCGGCTTCGGTGGACGCGGACGGTTCATCGTCAGGCTGACGCCGTTCCAGAACAGATCGACCTTTCGCTCGACCTCGTGGTGACCCTGGACGAGGTAGTCGAGGACCGCCTTGTCCCACTGCAGACCGGCATTGGCGACCAATTTCATCCAGTCGCCACGGGCGGTTTCGTCCGGCGCCTCGGTGGTGCCGTCCCAGATCGTGACGTTCGGCTGGCGCGTCATGAAGTCCTGGCTGGTCGGCGTGGCGCGTGCGCCCTTGATCGATTTGTAAATCAGCACGCCGTTGGTGAAATCGAGCTTGAAGTTCTTCTGGTCGAAGTCGAAGCTGTAGCGCTTGTAGCGATCGTAGGCCCGCTCGTTGAGCGCGACGGTCGCCGGTGCCGCCTTCGCATAGTCTGTGATCATGTTGAGCAGCTTCATCTGCTCGTCCTTGTGCCGCGGATAACGCGGATCATCCAGCCACGCGAATCCCGGCATCCACCAGCCGCGCATCGTCCAGTAGTCGCGGGTTTCGACCGAGCGCGTCCGCACCCAGGCCGCGTACTCCGAAAAGATCTGCACCCATTCGTGCGACGGATAGCCGTGCGGGTTCAGGAAAATGTCGGGCAGCCAGGTCCGCCAGATCTTCGGCCGGATGCCGCTGTCCGGATAAATCGGATCGGGATCCCACTGCGCGGCGACGACGTCGACGCCGAGCGGGCCGAGATATCCGGCGTGGAGCATGAAGTCGGGGTTGATCTTCTGCAGATCGTAGGCGAGCTGCGCACCGTCCGCATTGGTGATCGGGTGAATGACGACGTTCACCTTGTTCAGTTTGTCGCGGTACGCAGGATCGGTCAGCAGCAGTTCCGCCATCTTCAGCACGTGGCTCGTCGACGACACCTCGTTGGCGTGCTGGCGCGCCGAATACACCACCGTCGGCTTCATGGTCGTCTGCTTGGCCTGCGACCAGTGGGACGCTTCGATCGGCGGCATCAGGTCCATCGCCCAGACGTCCTTGCCGAGATAGCTCTGGCCGACTTTATAAACCGTCGCCTCCTTGAATGCCGACATCTTCGCGAGGATCCCGTACGCCTCCGGCGGTGGAATCGGCGTGTCCCATTGCACGATCGGAGCGTCGGATCGGCGATCTTCCGATCGGTCATCGGCGAGGTATTTTTTGATATTCGGGAAGGGCGCTGGCACGCCGTGCGAATCGAGGGTAGAGACGATCTCGGTGGCGGGCTTGCTCTCGTGCTCCCATCCGATCGTGATCCTCAGGTTGCCGAGATCGTTGTACGCGAGGGCGTCACGATAGAGTCTCGCGTCGTGAAGACGGGCAAGGTTGGTGAACACTGCGCTCGCCTGTTCGGCGGAGATCATCGTGCGATCGACTCGCGTCTCGTCGCTCCGCTTGACCAGCGCTTCGCGCTCGTCTTTCTCGGTATCGACCTTCAGGCGCAGGTCGAGGCGATCGACGCCGTCCTGGCCGGCGCGTACTCTGGCCCCGAGCGTCTGCGGTCGATCGACGGCAATCTTCGGGATGTCGAGCCGCACCTCACCCTTCTGGCCATTCCGCTCGGTGTACTCGACAACGACGGAGGGTCGCGCGGCGTCGAATCCGGTGATCGAGATCCTGGCGCGGCCCGGCTTGCCGTCCGCTTTTGGATGCATCACCGGGATGATCCGTCCGGGATAGGTCAGGCCTGCGCCACGAGTGAAGCGTCCCATCACATCGAAGAAGTGGATGGTGTTGAAGTAAATCTCCTCGTGCAGAGCCTCCATCGACGAAATCTGCTCCTGGTCGATCGGCAGGCGATAGTCGGGCTCGCTCATGGACAGGTCCACGTTGAGCTCGCCGAAGAACGGCGCATCTTCGGGCCGCGGCTTGCCGTTGGACAGCGCCATCACGTGGTCGTACAACGCCGGCAGGGTCTTCGCCTGGAAGTGATCCCAGAAACGCTCCGGGTCGGTTTCGATGCGCTCGTCCACCACGGTGCGGCCGGCCACATCGGCCCTGATCCAGCCGGTGGTGACGCGGACATGCTCGTAGTCGGGAAAACGATCGAAGAACGGCCGCTCGACGAATTTCGGATCGAACGTCCGCTTGAACAGCACCGCGCCGTCCCGGGAAGTGGCGGTCACCTCGTAGGCCGGCGAACCGATCGGCGCCTTCGCGAAATGAATCTTCTTCAGATCGATCTTCAGCTCGTTCGCCAGGATTTCGTCGATCGGGTAAAGCTCCAGCAGCCAGCGGCTCGGGGCGTACATGCCCTGCTGTGTCCAGCCCGCCGGCGGCCCGATCTCGGCGAACCGGATGGTGATCTGCTCAACCGCTTTTCCGGCGAGCGCCGGCCGCACGACATCGTAGAGCCAGCTGTAGCCCTGCTTGTACGCCGAGAGCACGGTGACCGATGTGCCGTTGTCGTCAGCGCCGGCTTTGACGAGTTCAGCGCGCGCCTGCTGCTCGATCTGTTTGCGAACCTCCGGCGGCTCGCTGAGCCGCGCCTCGATCGAAACCGCCGGCCGCTTCTTCAGCGACGGAATCACCCTGGTTCGGAGCCCGACCCAGAACGCGTCAACCTCGGACGGGATCACGAAATCTTCGTCGACCAGTGTTCGGCCGTGCTGAACGTCAAGGTTCTGGACGTCGACACTGACCGAGGCGGCTTTGATCGACGCGGATGACCTGCTGCTTCACGACCGCCGCAAAACCGTCCTCGGCTTTCTCCACGAATACTTTCACGTGGGCAGACTCGAGATCCTTGCCCTTCAATTCGGTGGCGAGGCGATCCAGCTTGTAGAGACTCATCGCCGCCTGGCCCGCCGGCGACCTGCCCGCCACGAACTTCCGCACATCGTCTTCGACATCGTCGAGCGTGGTGCGGTCCTTGCCCCGCTGCCAGATGTGAGGGAATGTCTCGGCCAACTGCTGGACCGCTCGGTTCACGCCGGCCGCATCGCCGCCGGTAACCACCAGCGCGCTCTTTTCGCCGAACGCCTTCTTGACGACTTCGATATCGCCGTCGCCAGGCTGAAGGTCCGGCGCCGTCCATTTGTGGCTCTTGATCAGGTCATCGATGATCGGGTGCTCGGTGCCGATGAGGACGAGCATCGGCTCGGTGTCCGGCGCCTGAATCGCCTTCGGCGGTTTCGCGATCGGAATCGCGATCCCGGTCGATTCGAGGCCGAGACGTGCCGCGAGATCGACGACGCCTGACGTGCCTTCGCCCGCCGCACTGAGCAGCACGTCCACGCGATCCGGAATCAGGTTGTTGTCGGAGTCGGCCAGCGCGCCGTCGATGGCATAGAACGTCGAGAGGTCGAAGTTTTCCTTCGCGCCGCCGCCAGGACGACGGGCCGGCGGTGGGTTGGATGCGGTTTCGGCCGCCACTGCGGCACCGCCGGCGCCCGGCAGGTCGACTGGAACCGTACCGGAACCGGGCGCGCGCAGTCGAACCAGCACGGTCCGGACGCTGGCGTACGAAAGCGCGCGCTTTGGATCGCGGCCGCTGATCGCCTTGAACTGATTGAGCGCGACCTGGGCCTTCACCACGTCGCCAAAGCTGGCCATCTGCAGGTCCACGGTCAGGCGCTCGACGCCGTCGGTATTTCGGTGCACGAGGATTGCACTCGCGAGAGCCGACGCCGTGGTGATGCCTTTGCCGGCGAGAAAGTGGGTTATGTCGGCCACGACTTTTTCGGTGGTGGGGCCCTTCGGATCCCAGACGTACGGAAGGTGTCCGCCCAGCATCACGGCCGCGGCGTTCAGGCCGTCATCGTCCGCACCGAGCAGAGCGAACGCCGGTTTGCCGGAAGCGGTGAACGCCGCAACCAGTCCGTCACCGGCTTTGAGGCCGGCTCCCCCGATCGCATCCACCGTCACACCGGATCCGGCCAGTGATTTCGCGCCGACGAAAATCTGAGGAGCAGCGGCCGACTCAGAGGGACTCACGGCGCCCGCCTGAAACGGCTTCGCGAGCGGCAGGTTCATCGCCGAGGTTTCGAATCCGAGTCGCGCGGCGACGTCGGCGGCAGCTGCCAGTTCGCCGTCTGACGGGTGCTGCTGCAGAACGATCCGCACGTCGACGAAATCGATCACAGCGTCGCCGTTGCGATCCTGGAGGATGATTCCGGGTTTGAAGAGGTCCGACAGGCCGGTTGACGGCGACGCCGTGTCCGCGCGTTGTCCGGAGCCCGAAAACGGCAGCAGCGAAAAGGTCAGGGCCAGCAGGGGGAGGCGTTTGTCCACCTCAAGAATTTACCAGTACAAAACAAAAGGGCACCGCGTGATTGCGATGCCCCCCTGCTCCGCTGATCTGGCTCCCCCAGCAATTCACGGCGCCCTGCCGCAATCAGATCAACGATGACCGACCAGTCGCAATTGACGTACCCGATGGGTTTGCGGCGAAAACGGCCCGGACACGGTCCTGGAGGTTCGGCGCGCTGACGCAGTTGTCGCGGAAGTTACGGTTCTGTCCGGTAGGGCGCCAGCATCTCGAGGATGTGGGCGAGCTGCGGGAGTTGCTGGTCGCGCACCGAGAGCGTCGGCTGGTCGATCGGCCACTTGATGGCCAGCGCCGGGTCATTCCACGCGATGCCGATTTCGTCGGACCGATCGTAGACGGTCGTGCACTTGTATTCGACCTCGGCGGTCGAACTCAACACGCAGAATCCGTGGGCGAAGCCAGGCGGAACGTAGAGTTGCTTGAAGTTGTCCGCGCTCAAGGTAGCGCCGACCCACCGGCCGAAGGTCGGGGAGCCCGGACGCACGTCGACGCCGACGTCGAAGATCTCGCCGTCGATGACCCGAACCAGCTTGCCCTGGGGACGTCGCAGCTGCAGATGCAGACCCCGCAACGTGCCGCCCGATGATTTCGAGTGGTTGTCCTGTACGAACGGTCCGTCGATGCCGTGTTCGCGATAGCGATCGGCGTGATAGGTCTCGAGGAAAAAGCCGCGGCTGTCGATGTGCACCGCCGGCTCGACGATCAGGACCTCGGGAATGCTGGTCGGAACGACGCGCACGTCAAGCCTCGGTTTCGAGCACGCGGAGCAGATACTGGCCGTAGGAATTGGTCTTCATGGCCGCGGCGAGCCGCGTCACGTCGGCGGCGGAAATCCATCCCATGCGGTAGGCGATCTCTTCGATGCAGGCGACCATCAGTCCCTGGCGTTCCTCGATGGCGTGAATGTAGTTGGACGCCTGCATCAGCGATTCGTGGGTGCCGGTGTCGAGCCAGGCGATGCCGCGGCCGAGCTTTTCGACCTCGAGCTGTCCGCGATCGAGATACGCCTGGTTCACGTCGGTGATTTCGAGCTCGCCTCTCGCCGACGGCTTCAGCGCCGCAGCAATGTCGAGCACCTGGTTGTCGAAGAAATACAGGCCGGTGACGGCGAACGATGACTTGGGCTTCGCGGGCTTTTCCTCGAGGCTCACCGCCCGGCCGCCGGCGTCGAATGCGACGACCCCGTAGCGCTCGGGATCGCGGACCTGATAGCCGAACACCGTCGCGCCGGTTTCGCGCGCCGCCGCGCTGCGCAGGTAGTCGCTGAAGTGGGCGCCGTAGAACACATTGTCGCCGAGCGCGAGAGCGACGCGGTCGCCGCCGACGAACTCGCGGCCGATGATGAACGCCTGCGCGAGGCCATCGGGGCTCGGCTGCGCGGCGTACTCGATGCGCAGGCCGATTTCCGATCCGTCGCCGAGCAGACGCCGGAACCCGTCCTGTTCGTGCGGGGTGGTGATCACCAGGATGTCGCGGATGCCCGACAGCATCAGCGTCGACAGCGGGTAGTACACCATCGGCTTGTTGTAGATCGGGACCAGCTGCTTGCTGACCGCACGGGTCAGCGGATGCAGGCGCGACCCCGAACCACCGGCGAGAATGATTCCTTTTAACATGGCTGAGCGCTGAAGGCTGATTGCCGATTGATGTTCCTCACGAAGACAGCCCCAGCCTTCCTCTATCGTAGCGGCCCTGCTGTACCTGTTCGGACCAGTTGCGGTGCTCCAGGTACCACCGCGCCGTCGAGGCCAGGCCCTCCTCGAAGGTGTGGCGCGGCGCCCAGCCCAGTTCTTCTCTGATCTTCGTTGCGTCGATGGCGTAGCGTCGATCGTGTCCGGGGCGATCGGCCACGAACGTCTTCAGTCCCCGATAGCTCGCGCCTTTCAGCGCAGGGTTCGACGCCGCCGGTCGCAGCATCTCCGCCGCCTCGCAGATCCGATCGACGATTTCCAGATTGGTGCGCTCGTTGCCGCCGCCGATATTGTACTTTTCGCCGAGCCGGCCTCGCGCGAGCACAGTCAGAATCCCGGCGCAGTGATCCTCGACGTGCAGCCAGTCGCGGATATTGCCGCCGTCACCATAAATCGGCAGCGGACGGCCTTCGAAGGCGTTGAGCAGCATCAACGGGATCAACTTCTCGGGAAACTGAAACGGACCGTAGTTATTCGAGCAGTTGGTGATCAGCACCGGCAGACCGTAGGTGTGGAAGTACGCGCGCACCAGGTGATCCGCGGATGCCTTGCTCGCTGCGTACGGCGAGTTCGGCGCGTACGGCGTTTCCTCGCTGAACAGGCCGCTCGCGCCCAACGTACCGTAAACCTCGTCCGTCGATACGTGAAGAAACCTGAATGCCTGCCGATCGGCTGCGTCCAGCGAGGCCGACAGAGTACGCGACGCCTCGAGCAGCACGAACGTCCCGAGGATATTGGTGTCGATGAACGGCTTTGGACCGTCGATTGAACGATCGACGTGCGTCTCGGCCGCGAGGTTGAGCACCGCGGCCGGTCGGTGCTCGGCAAAAACCTGCGCCATCGCGCCGTGATCCGCGATGTCCGCGTGCACGAACGTGACCCGCGGGTCCTTCAGCGGCGCTTCGAGATTCAGCAGGCTGCCCGCGTATGTCAGCTTGTCGACGATGACCAGACGATCGGCGGTGTGTTGGAGCGCGTAGTGAACGAGGTTGGAGCCGATGAACCCGGCGCCACCGGTGATGAGCAATGTTCGCATGAGTTCTTTTCACGAAGGCACGAAGAACACGAAAGGCCGCGAAGATCTCCTTCAACAAAGAAGGAATTCGTGACCTTCGGGACCTTCGTGGCTTCGCGAGGAAGACCGACTAGACCGCCGCACCCTCCGGATACATCAGCGCCAGCCGCAGTTCCTTCGCCAGCGAGTCAACGGTCGTGCCGGAGCGCTTCCAGGCGCCTTCGGTTTCAAAGCGCAGGTCGCCGATGCGGCGTCCCCACGGGGCCAGCACGCGTCCGATGGCGCGGAAGTCGGAGCGATCGACGTGTTCCTGGTCGAGCCGCCGGATGACGTCCGGCGCGACCCGGATGAAGGCGCGCAGCGCCGACGCCGAGCGGATGCTGTACTTCCGCCCGTTCCAGGCGCCGCCGAACACCATCGCGATCTGCTTGAAGTAGTTGACGAAGAACTTCTTGGCCTCTTCGTGCTGATCGGACTTCTTGCTGGCGAACACGCCGTCGGCAGCGAACAGCTTCTTCAGCTCCTGCGCCAGCGGCGCCTGCGCGACGCGGCCGCGGCCGACGCCGAGCAGCTTGATCTCGTCGTAGAGCGGCGAGTCTTCGCGGTCGTTGAGCGCGCGCACGACGTCATGGCCGGTGGCCAGCGCCTCGTCGCGGTACAGCTGGCGACCCGACAGGCTGACCAGGTGCGACGCGTTCAGCCGGGTGTGCTTGGCGTTGATGGTGACGAACATCTGGACGACGTGATCCTCCGGCAGACGATCGAAGATGATCGCCGGCACCGCGAAGTCTTCGCCCTCGAAGCGATCGATGTCGGCGTGCAGCGCGAGCAGCCGGTGCTGGCCGTCGATGGCGCGCAGAATGCCCTCGCGCTCGGGCACCTTGAGAATGCCGACCCGCGAGTCGCTGTCCGCCGGCGAAAACGCCAGCTTCTCGTCGCACGAAATGATCACGGCGCCGGGAATCGACGGCAGGTCGCGGGCCTGACGGCACTGCTCGTAGTACTGCACGAGCTCGTCAATCTTCTTGCGGATGATCTGCCGCTGGTAGGCCTTGTCGCTCGACGCAATGCGCCGCTCGAGAAAATCCCAGTTCACCTTGGACGGCGTCGGCATGCCGGGCTTCTGGCGGCCGCCGCGGACCGGCGCCTGCGTGTTCTCGCCGTAGTTCAGAACCTCGAAGCGAACGAGCTTATCAATGTCACTCGCCGTCAGCGAAGCTTGATAGAATTGCACGCCGAATTGCTGCATGCGGATCGCGGCAACGTTGATCATAGGTTGAGTCCCGTAAGCCTCAGACTGGCCCGCAGATGCGGCTCAAAGAGGCGGATTGTATCGCAGGTACCGGCTCCGCACCAACCCAGCCTCAAGCTTGCTAAGTATCACGTATATAAGGAGTTCTGTCATGTTGCTGCTGAGGCGCCTGTCAATTATCTCAGCCTTCCTCTTGATGCTGGCAGCCGCGTTCGACTCGTCAATACTCGCCCAAACCACTGCAAACAAAGCGGTAGACGACGATTTCGCGAAGTCGGTCAAGGAATGGACGACTCGGCCGGAATTCAGCAGCCCACTGGTGGATCACCTGCCCAAGGTCGCGGGTGTGCCGTCGCCAAAGGACATTCTGGGGCACCACATCGGCGCTCCCAAGCAGCTGACCTACTACGCGGACATCCTGAGGTACTACCGCGCGCTGGCTGCAGCGTCGCCGCGCGTAAAGGTCGTGACCATCGGCAAGAGCACCGAAGGCCGCGACCTCGTGGTCGTGTTCGTCGGCGCCGACGACACGATCCAGAACCTCGACACGTATCGCGGGTACCTGGCCCAGCTGGCTGATCCGCGGACGATTTCGGATCAGCAGGCGAAGGAAGTCATTGCCAAAGCGAAGCCGCTCTATCACCTCTCGGGCGGACTGCACAGCGGTGAGGTCGGTCCGTCAGAGATGCTGATGGAATTGACCTACAGGCTTGCGACCGAAGACTCCGCTCTCATCCGGCAGATCCGCGACAACGTCATCGTGTCGATTACCCCGGTCGCCGATCCCGACGGCCGCGATCGAAACGTCGACTGGTATTACAAGTACGGCATCAACGAAACCGACGGCCACCCGACCGGCGCCGGCGTCCCGTACTGGGGCAAGTACATCTTCCACGACGACAACCGCGACATCAATTACTCGCAGGTCGAAATGCGCGCGCTGCTCGACTGGTATCTGCAGTGGCACCCGCCGATCATGCACGACCTGCATCAGGCCCAGACGCTGCTGTACACGTTCAGCGGTCAGGCGCCGCAGAATCCGAATCTCGATCCGATCCTCTACGGCGAGCTGCCGATGATGGCGAACTTCGAGATGGCGCAGCTCACGAAATACGGCATGCCGGGCGTCTGGACGCACGGCTACGTGGACATGTGGTCGCCGGGCTATCTCGCGTTCATGTCGTCGAACCACAACGGCATGATCCGGATGTACGAGATCCAGGGCACCAGCGGTGCGAACACGACGAAGATGCGCCTGGGCAATCCGAACGCGGCGGCAGCAGGACGAGGTCGAGGGGGGGCGGCCGCTCCGGATGCGGCGGCGATCACCGCCGGACGCAGCAATCAGAGCGAGCGTGAATGGTTCCGCCCCTGGCCGGCGACCGGTGAGTTCGACTGGTCGCTGCGCAACAACACCAACTACGGCGAAACCGGCGTCCTCACGGCGCTGCAGTACACCGCGGCCTTCCCGAGCGTCATCCTCGAGAACTTCTACCAGAAATCGCGGAACTCGGTGGACACCGGTCGCAAGGAAGCGGTGGCCGGCTACGTCATTCCCGCCGGACAGCGGGACGCGACGCGGGTCGCGCGACTGGTCAACATCCTGCGCATGCAGGGCATCGAAGTCGGCACCGCTAATGCCGAAGTGAAACTGAAAGAAGGCACCTTCCCCGCCGGCTCCTTCATCGTCAAACGCGATCAACCGTACGCCCGGCTCGCGAAAATCCTGCTCGAGAAACAGGTCTACCCCGATCCGGTAACCCGGACCTATGACGATGCGTCGTGGACGATGGGGATGATGAGCCAGACCGAGGTGAAGGAGATTGAGGACAAGGCGGTGCTCGGTGTCGCGGTCACGCCGGTGACCGAGGTCAAGGTGGCCGGCTCGGTGACAGGCAGCGGTTCGGTGTTCGCCGTCGCGCACCTCGGCTCGAACAACATGATCACGCTGCGCTACCGGCTCAAGAATCTGAAGGTTCAGGCGGCGGAAAAGGAATTCAAGCAGGGTGCAACCACCTTCCCCGCCGGATCTTTCATCGTGTCGGGCGACGCGGGAGCGATCAGGTCAGCGATCGAGTCGCTGGGGCTCGCCGCGCTGGCGCTGCCGGCGGCGCCCGCGGTCCCGATGCACGATCTGGATCTGCCTCGCCTGGCCGTGTACAGCACGTGGGGCGGCACGCAGGACGTCGGCTGGGTTCGCTACGCGTTCGACAAATTCGAGGTGCCGTTCGATCTGATCTACAAGGACCAGGTTCGGCAAGGCAATCTCAAAGCCAGCTACGACGTCATCGTGATTCCGCATCAGGCCGGAAGCGCCAAGCGCCTGGTGTTCGACATCGAGTCGCGTGGCACGCCGATCGCCTACAAGAAGAGCGAGCAGTTCAAGTATCTCGGGATGTATGGCGAGTCCGACGACATCACCGGGGGAATGGGAATCGAAGGTGTCGCTGAGATCGACAAGTTCGTCAAGGCCGGCGGCGTGCTCGTCACGCTTGGCAACGCGAGCTTCTTCCCGGCGGAGTTCGGCCTGGCCCCGAGGGTCGACGCGGCGCGGACTTCCGGGCAGTTCTATTCGCCTGGCGCGATCATCGACGCCGAGATTCTGCAGGCGGACAATCCGATCTTCTACGGCTACGACAAGAAGATGATCCCGGTCCGTTACGCCAACGGTCCGCTGCTGACGGTCCAGAGCGGAAATCCGTTCGGCGAGAACGCGCCTCCCGGGCCGCCGCCGACGCCGGCCAGCGTGCTGATGCGATGGCCGGGCGGCGATGATCACGTGCTGAGCGGGCTGATGCGCGGCGCCAACGAGATCCGCAACCGGCCGGCGATCGTCGATCAGCCGTCCGGCAAGGGTCGCGTGATTCTGTTCGCCGGCAATCCGTGTTATCGGTGGCAGAACTTCGGCGAGTTCAACATGCTGTTCAACACGGTGCTGAACTACAACGACATCAAGTCGGCACCGGAGCCCGCGGCGACGTCAACAACCGCGCCCGCGGCACGATAGGTTCGAGAGGTTCGAGAGGTTCGAAGGGTGGAACAGACCACCATTCGGCCGTCGAACTCTTCGAACCAGTCGAACTCTTCGAACCTATGACTACGCTGTCGCCGCTTGCGGCTGCCGGCGAGTTTGTCGGCCGCGCCATTTCGCGATCAGCTGGTCCCGCCAGCCGATCGCGCGGTACATCAGCACGCTGAACAGCACGAACGCGATCGCCGATCCCCACAACGGCAGGCGGTGACGCCAGCCCCAGCTCGCGTATCCGTAGACCAGCTCGACGTGGATCCAGTAGATGAACAGCGAATTGCGACCGAGCCGTGCCAGCGGATCGCTGATGCGATCGGCCGCCGAGCGTCCCGTCAGCGCTGCATATACCGCTTCGCACGCGTAGATGATCGTCAGCGCGATGGTCAGGATCCCGAGGCGAATCGCGAACCAGGTCGGTGAGGAAGTCCAGAACGACGACGCGGCGTACACGGACGGCCGGCCGGCCGTGTAGAAGCCAATCGCCACCAGCACCACCCCGACCGACGCGAGGACGAACTGCAGCCGTCGCTCGGTCCGGTCGTCACGCGCCGCGGCAATCAACGCACCGACGGCACCACCGGCGAAGACGAACGCGGCCCAGGGAAACACCGTGAAGATCGTGAACTCCCCTGCCGGACGGATGTACCACTGAAACCAGAGCGGCAGCGCGTCCACGAGGCTCGAGGCGCGGACGATCGGCGTCAGCATCGCCATTGCCGAAGCAATCACCGCGTACCACACGACGCGAGTCGTCGTGGTACGCGCGAGTCCCCAGACGATACCTGCGCCGACGATCGCCGGTCCCATGATGTTGAGGATGTCGACGCGGAACAACGTCACCGGGTGGCTGCCGGGAGTGATGATGAATCCCTGCAGCCTGAACAGAAATCCGAGGATGAAGATCTCGAGGCCGCGGCGACAGAGCGCCTCCACGGTTTTGCCGCGACTGCCGGTGCGCTGCGCGCTGCGCGTGGCGGCGAGGACGACAGCGAGGCCGGCGAGCCAGAGAAACAGCGGCGCGGCAAACCCGCCGAGGACGTTGGCGTCGCGGAACGCGATCGTCCGGCGGACGTTCAGCCGCGTCCAGGCGTCAGTGGTGTGCGCCCAGATCATCAGGAGCACCGCGACGCCCCGCGCCCAATCGATGTAGGCCTTTCTATGCACGCACTTCGTAGGTCGTCGTGAACGCGATGTCCTGCCGCATCGAATGCCAGACCGAACAGTACTTTTCGTGAGACAAGGCGATAGCGCGGCCGATCGCGTCGGGCGGCATGTCGCCCTGGGCGGTGAAATGCAGCGTCACGCTGACGAGCCGATGCGGTTCGCCGGGCGAGCGCTCAGCGACGAGGTGAGCGCTCAGAGCCTTGATGGCGTGTCGCCCTTTGGAGAGGATATAGGCGACATCCATCGCCATGCAGCCGGCGAGCGAGAAGACCAGCGTCTGCACCGGCGACGGTCCGGCGATGCCGGCGCTGTCGAGCGTCATCGACGCGTTGCTGCTGACGGCGGAGAACTTGAGCTCGCCGATCCATGTCAGATCGGCGACGACCGGAGGTTTCACCACGGCACCCTCGGAGAGGGATTGTAGCCGTTTCGCGGGCGCAGATGGCTAGCGGGCCGCGGAACCGCCGACCGCGCTGGTGCGGACGGTTGTATGGACCGCCGGAGCCGGCGGCGTCGGCGGCGGTTGAAACATCGGCCGCTGCGAAACGAACGACTTGATCGACACCCAAGCCAGTGGCAGCACCACCAGCATGTAGGTGAGTGAATGGCCGAACGTGCTGTCCGGGCCCCACGACTCGGTGGCGGCGTGGATCGCCTCGCTGAACGGCAGGAAGCCCTGCTCGGACATTTCGTGGACGCTCTGGATCAGCAGCTGCACCACGAACACGAACAGGAAGATGGCGGTCGCCTGGAAGAAGAGCGCGAGGTTGATGCGGTGCCCGTAGCGGGACCAGAGCCAGGCGATGGTGGCGGCGCCGACGACACCGAGTGCCGCTCCGAACGCGAGGTCCAGCGTCCCGCGCAGCTGCATCAGCAGCAGGGCGGTCTCCATGCCCTCACGGCTGATCATGAGCGCCGTAAACAGGAACACCCCTGAGAAGGCGGCGGCGCCAGGCTGGATGCTCGACGACTTGAGACGCGCTTCGATGTCGCCCTTCATGCGGCGTCCGGTGCGCCACATGTGGACGATCATCCAGGTGACCGAGATCGCGGCGATCAAGGCCAGCGGACCGCCAAGCCATTCCTGATTGAGAGCGTCGTGAAGGAGATAGCCGCCGAGCGCGCTGATCGCGATGGCGGCGGCGATGCCCCAATGGACCGCAGACGTGAGCGCCGTGCGCCCGGACTTGCGGAGGTACGACAGGCTGATCGCAACGATCAGAAACGCTTCGAACCCTTCGCGAAGGGTGATGACGAACGCCTGTAGCACGTTGCTGTCAAATCCCTGAAACATGAACCGCCCGACTCTCGAAAATGAGACCCAATCTCAGGATGAGAACTCAGTCTATCGCGACATATCCGACCGGTCAAGTCGGCAATGCCCCCCCGTCCGTCACCGCACTCGTGAGGATCGACTGCTGCACTCGATCGCTCCGAAACCACAATTCAGATGAACTCGTCTAAACGGCGTCGACGTGAATATGGAAGTGCTACGATTCGTCCCATCTGAACTGGAGGGTTCACTGAAATGAAGAAGTTCGTTCTTGCAAGTCTCGGGCTGCTGGCGATCGCGACGGGCGCCGTTGCGCAGACGCCCGATGAGGCGATCGAACGGGCACTGGCCCCGACGGCGCCTAACCAGAAGGATGCCGTCACGGTCATCAAGTGGAAGGCCGACGGCACCTACGACACGCTGAAGAAGGGCACCGGCCAACTGGTCTGCTACGACCGGTCGAACGAGCTGGGACGCACCGGTTTCAACGTCCAGTGCACCGTGCTTGGCAACCTGCCGCGCGTCGCGCAGAACCGCAAGTTCGAGGCGATCAGCGACAAAACCGCCCGCCAGGCGGCGATCGATGCGGCCGAGAAAGACGGCACGCGCGTCAAGCCGGTCTACGGCTCGCCGTGGATCGACATGAACGGAGCCGACAAGGAACACGCGCGCATCCACCGGACCATCGCCATCCCGGGCGCGACGACGGCGTCCACCGGGCTGCCGACTGACGGCAAGGCGGGCGTCGCGTGGATCATGGACGCGGGCACGACCACCGCGCACATCATGATTCCTGGGACGTAGCACGAACAGGGACTCGGGGTTCGGGGCTTGAAAACTTGAGCCTCGAGCCTTGAGTTCTGCAGTAGCGCGGGCCTTTCAGGCCCGCGTTGGACGCGACCCTTAAAGGGTCGCGCTACGCTCTTCCAGGCCCCGAGTCCCAGCCCTGTGTTCCTCTTCATGGCAGCCGTCATCACCATCGTCGCACTCGGCGATTCCACAACGGCCGGTACGCCGGCGTTCAAGTCCCCCATCGAAGCACCGCCGCATGGCGCGGGCAACGTCGAGAGTCAGTACGCTCACTGGCTGATGCAATCGCATCCCGACTGGCGGGTGCTCAATCGCGGCGTCAACGGCGAGCGCACCGATCAGATTCGTGCGCGCTTCTCGCGCGACGTCGTGGACGCAACGCCCGATCTCGTGGTCATCATCGGCGGCGTGAACGACGTCTACCAGGGGCGCCCGGCGGAATCAGCCGAGCGCGAGCTCGAAGCGATCTACGACGCGGCGCGCGAGGCCGGCATTCCGGTGATCGCGGGCAGTGTGCTGCCTTACAACAGCGCGACGCCGGATCAGAACGCTCGCATGCACGCGATCAATCGCTGGATTCAGGCCTACGCGGCGCGTCACGCGGAGGTGGTCTTTTGCGACACGCGCGCCGCCGTCGCGACACCTGGCGCGCCGGATCAGCTCGCTGCCTCGCCTGATGGCCTGCACCCCGCGCCGGAAGGTTACAAATCGATGGCAGAACGCCTCGAGCCGGCGATTCGATCGGTTCTCGCGCGAGCGCGGGCATTGCGGTAGAGTGAAACGATGATGCGTTGGACACAGCGGGCGAGCCTCTCGTCGAGCAGGCGCTGGCAGCGGATGGCGATCGCGACCGTCTGCGCCGCGTCGATGTCGGCGGCGATTGCCGCCCAGCAGCAACCCACGTTCAAAGCCGGCACGTCGGTGGTGTCGCTGTTCGTAACCGTCCAGGATGCCGGGAAGCGACTGATTCCCGGCCTGGTGCAGGACGACTTCTCGGTCTTCGACAACGAGAAGCCTCAGCCGATCATCTACTTCGACAACAGCATCCAGCCGATCACCGTCGTCGTCATGCTCGACACCAGCGGCAGCATGACGCTGACTATCGACCTGCTGAAGCAGGCCGCCGAGCAGTTCATCCTTCGCCTGCTGCCCGAAGACCGCGGCCGCGTCGGCGCGTTCAACGACAAGATTCAATTCAGCTCGGACTTCACGAGCAATCGCGATCAGCTCGTCACCGACGTGAAGCAGCTGGACTACGGCAACGGGACGCGGTTGTGGGACGCGGCGGACGCGAGCCTGGAAGAACTGAAAAACACGCAGGGCCGCAAAGTGATCCTGCTGTTCACCGACGGCGACGACACCGAGAGCCATAACAGCACGCTTGGGAAAGTGATCGACCGGGCGCGCGCCGACGAAGTCATGATTTACGCGATCGGCCTCGAGAGCAACTACTTCAACGGCCAGCGCATGGTGAAGAGCAAGCCCGACGGCGGTCTGCGCAAGATCGCGGACGAAACCGGCGGCGGCTACTTCGAGTTGACCAAGACCGCAGAGCTCGCGCCAACCTTTACCAAGGTCGCGCAGGAGCTGCACAGCCAGTATGTGATCGGGTTTGCACCGACACAGCTCGATAACAAAGTACACAAGCTGGCCGTACGGATGAAGCAGACCGGGATGACGGCGAGGGCGCGCCGGAGTTACCTGGCGGCCCCCGATAAGTTCACCGTCTCGCACTGACCCCGGAATTGAGCTGCCGGCGTTGAGACGCCGACCACTTCGGTCCTGCGTGCGAGGCGTGACGGCGGGTTCAGACGAACGCCGCGGCGACGAGGGTGATGACGAGAAGAAGACCGACGACCCATTCGGCTGTGGCTGAAAAACTCCATTCGCGCATTGCTCAACTCACCTGCCCTTCCCTAGGTTAGACGGACGCGCCCCGACAAAGGTTTAGTAGCCAAATGACAGCTCTCTCCGAACAGGAATTCCGCGTGACCAGCGACCAGGCGCTCGATGCCGCGCGGCACGCGTTGCTGCCGCTGGCCGACCGCGAAGGTTTCGAGGTCGAGCTCCAGAACGGGGTGCTGAACCTCGTGTTCGAGGAGCCGAGCGACATGAAATTCGTCGTCTCGCCCAACGCTCCGGTGCGTCAGATCTGGGTCTCGGCGATGTCGAGAAGTTATAAACTCTCGTGGACGCCGGAGCTCAGCGCGTTTGCGCTGGACGGCGAAACGTTACCGGTGTTGCTGGACCGTCTGGCGCACACGTTTCTCGAGTCGGCCTGACGCGTTGTTGTCCGGCTGAAGCCGGACACTACATTCGATTGGTTGTTCTCGTCCGGCTGAAGCCGGACCCGTTGGAGGTTGCATGAAACGCCTTGCCGTCGGACTGGTCGCCGCGTTCCTCGTCGTGTCCATCTCCGCACAGAGTCCGGACAAGCGCGAGCTGCCCGGCGATCGGCCGGCCCCGAACGTCCACGCGACGCGCTCGGTTGCGATGGGCAGGAACGGCATGATCGCGACCAGCCAGCCGCTGGCGTCGGCCGCGGGCCTCAAGGTGCTGCAGGACGGCGGCAATGCGATCGACGCTGCTGTAACCGCCGCGGCGGTGCTGGCCGTCGTCGAACCGTCGATGACCGGTATCGGCGGCGACCTGTTCGCGATCGTCTACGACGCGAAAACAAAAACCCTGCATGCGCTCAATGCCAGCGGACGATCGGCGTACGCAGCCACTCCCGAGGTTTACGCCAAGCGTGGCCAGACCCGCATGCCGGGCGCGGGTGTGCTGACCGTCACGGTTCCAGGCGTCGTCGAAGGATGGTCGGAGCTGCTGTCGAAGTACGGCACGCTGCCGATGTCGAAGGCGGTCGCGCCGGCCATCGGCTACGCGAAGAACGGCTATCCCGTGTCCGAAATCATCAGCGGACAGTGGAAAGCGAGCGAGAAGAAACTCGCTGCGGACCCGACTACCGCCGCGACCTTCCTGCCCAACGGCCATCCACCAGTCCCGGGCGAGATCTTCGCCAACCCCCATCTCGCGGCCTCGCTGGAACTGATTGCCAAGGGCGGGCGCGATGCGTTTTACAAGGGCGCGATCGCGCGCGCCATCGTCGCCGACATGAAGAAGCGCGATGGCCTGCTCGACGAGAAAGATTTCGCCGACCACAAAGCCGACTGGGTCGATCCGATCTCGACCAGCTATCGCGGCTACGACGTCTACGAACTGCCCCCCAACACGCAGGGATTCGTGGTCCTCGAGATGCTGAACATTCTCGAAGGCTTCGACGTGAAGGCGATGGGCCACAATTCACCCGAGTACCTGCACGCGCTGACCGAGGCCAAGCGGATCGCGTTCGCCGATCGGTCGGCGTACCTCGGCGATCCTGCGTCGGTGCCGCCGGCCGTTCTGAAGACGCTGATCTCGAAAGACTACGCCGCCCTGCGGCGCAAGGAGATCGACAAAGATCACGCGGCGGAGGCTTACAAGCCTGGCGTGATGCCCGGCGTCACGCCGAGCGCTGCAATCGCGGAAGCGCTGCAGAACTTCACCGGCCTCGATCGCGGCGACACCATCTACATGACCGCCGCTGACGGTCAGGGCAATTTCGTATCGCTCATCCAGTCGCTCTTCTCCGACTTCGGCTCGGGCATCGTCGCCGGCGACACCGGCATCCTGCTGCACAACCGCGGCAGTGGCTTCAATCTCACACCAGGATCGCCCGACGAGATCGCGCCGCACAAGCGTCCGCTCCACACCTTGATTCCGGCGTTCGTGATGAAGGACGGCAAGCCGTGGCTGTCGTTCGGCGTGATGGGTGGCGATCACCAGGCGCAGGGCCACACGCAGGTACTCGTCAACATGATCGACTTCGGCATGAACGTGCAGGAAGGCGGCGAAGCCGCGCGCGTCACACACGGGAATAACGGGCTGCAGGTCGAGAGTAACGTGCCGGAAGCCGTGCGCGCCGCGTTGATCCAGCGGGGTCACAAGGTGTTTTCGAACGCCAACCCGGGCGGCGCCTTCGGCGGATTTCAGGGCATCCTGCTCGACCCGCGGACCGGTGTCCTGATGGGCGGATCCGATCTGCGCAAGGACGGCCTCGCGATCGGGTGGTGAGATCTCGCACGTGGCGCGACCCTTTCAGGGTCGCGTCTGACGCGGACGTAAAAGGCCCGCGCCACAGCCGCCAGAAATCGAGCTCAAATCCGGAATCCCTCTCTCAACGGATCGTCCTCATCGACAAGAAACGTGTGCTCACCGGTGATCCATGCCGAGCCTTCGATCTCCGGCACGATTGCCTCGAAATCGCCGACCGTCGTCCGTGACGCGACCCGGCCGGTGAAGCGCGTGCCGATCAGGCTTTCGTGCACGAATGGGCGGTCGGCACCCAGCAGACCCATCGCATCGACCACGGCCATCACGGCGGCGGTCCCGGTCCCGCACGGCGAGCGATCGACTTCAGCGTCCGCGAAGATCGTCACGTTGCGGAGATCGGCCTGCTCGTCGCTCGGCGGCCCGGTGAAAATGGTGCCGTAAATGCCGGCGAGGCCGGGCTCGAGCGGATGGGCGACGGTGACCGCCGCCTCGATCGCATGCTTGATTTCCATCCCGACGCGACGCAGTTCCGGCAGGTGTGGAACGTCGATCGGAAGGCCCACGGCTTCGCAGTCGACGATGGCGTAGAACGCGCCGCCGAAAGCGACATCCGCACGAATCTGCCGAGTGCCGATCTTGACGCTCAGTCCACCTTCGAACACAAACGACGGCACATTGGTGAACGATACGCTCTCGACGCGGACCGACCTACCTGCCCCATCCGTCCCACCCGACCTGCCAGCCTCGTGAGCCCCACCCGGCCTACCCGCCCCATCTGTCCCACCTGACCTGATCCGCGCCCGCGCACGAATCGGCCCGGCGGGCGCGTCGTAGACCACCGTTGTGCCCTCGCCGCCCGGCATGATGATGCCGCGCTCGAGCGCGATCGTCGTCACCGCCACGATGCCGTGGCCGCACATGGTGCTGTAGCCCTCGTTGTGCATGAACAGGATGCCGGCGTGGGCACCGTCCGACACCGGCTCGGTCAGCAGCGCGCCGTACATGTCCGCGTGACCGCGCGGCTCGAGCATCAAGGCGCGCCGCAACTGGTCCGCGTTGGCCTTGACCCACTCACGCTTGGCGAGCATCGTCTTCCCGCGCGGCGAGGGGAAACCGTCCACGATGAGCCGGAGTGGCTCGCCCGCGGCATGCGCGTCGATTGTCTTGAGTCGCACCATCGGATAAAACTGTAGCACCGGGCGAGCCGCACGACGCACTTCGCACCCCGGCACCTCGCACCCATGCCCTATGAAGGCCTATTACTCAGACACCTTCGTGCTGCCGCTGCCGGACCATCACCGGTTTCCGATGGCGAAGTATCAGATGCTTCGCGAGCGACTGGTGGACGAGCACGTGCTGGCAGCGAACGATCTGCACGTGCCCGATGCGATCGACTGGGAGCAGCTGCGGCTCGTACACGACGCCGAATATGTCGACGCGGTGGCTGGCGGCACTCTGCCGGCCGACGCGCAGCGCCGCATCGGCTTTCCCTGGTCGCCGATGATGGTCGAGCGCTCGAGACGCTCGGTCGGCGCGACGCTCGCAGCGGCAATCGATGTGTTGAGTGTGACGGAGGACGGATGTGGCGCGGGCCCTTCAGAACCGCGGACTGGACGCGAGTCTGAAAAGATCGCACCACAGGTGTTTGTGTCGCAGGCGCGCGCCTTCGCGGTCGCCGCTAACCTGGCCGGCGGCACGCATCACGCCTTCCGCGATCACGGCGAGGGCTACTGTGTCTTCAACGACGTCGCGGTGGCGGCCACGGTCCTGCTTCGCGATGGCCGCATCAACCGCGCCGCCGTGGTCGACTGCGACGTGCATCAGGGCAACGGTACCGCGGCGATCTTCCGTCACCAGCCGGCGGTCTTCACCTTGTCGCTGCACGGTGCGCACAACTTCCCATTTCGCAAGGAAGTCAGCGACCTGGATGTCACCTTCGAAGATGGGGCGGGCGACGATGAATATCTGTCGGCGCTCGGGAAGCACCTGCCGGGCGTCCTCGACCAGCATCGTCCCGACATCGTTTTCTACCTCGCCGGCGCGGATCCGTACGAGGGCGACCGGCTCGGCCGTCTGAAACTGACCATCGACGGACTACGGGAACGCGATCGTTTCGTGTTCGACGCGTGCCGTCGCCGCGCGATTCCGGCTGTCGTCGCCATGAGCGGCGGTTACGCGCCGGACGTCAACGCGATCGTCACCATCCACTCGAATACAATCCGTGAAGCGGTGACCGCGTGCACGCCGGCACCGACGACCGCAGCGGCTGTGAACGCGCAGGCACGATCCAACGCACCTCGCACGGCGCACCTCGCCCTTCATAGGAGCAAGAAGTGTCCATCCGATTCCGACTGATGAACGAAGCCGACGTGAGGGCCGTGCTGACCATGGACGACCTCATCGACACCATGACGTCCGCGCTCGAGCGTTTTTCCACCGGACGCGTGGTGCAGCCGGTGCGCTCGGTGATTTCAATGGGCGGCGATCACGCGTTCTTCGGAACCATGCCGGCCCTGGTACGGGCGGCGAAAGAAGGCGCGGGAGAGGCCGCGCTGGGCGCCAAGCTGGTTACCGTGTTCGGCGCCAACGCTTCGCGCGGACTGCCGTCGCATCTTGCGACCATCGTTCTGCTCGATCCAGACACCGGAGCGCTGCTGGCCCTTCTGGACGGACGCTACATCACCGAAGCGCGGACGGCGGCGGTATCGGCGGTTTCCTCCCGGCTGCTCGCGCGCAAGACCGCGGCATCGGTAGCGATCATCGGATCCGGCGTCCAGGCGCGGAGCCATCTGGAGGCGCTGGCCCGCGTCCATACGTTGCGCCAGGTGACCGTCTGGAGCCCGAACAAAGAACGCCGGGAGCGATTCGTCGCCGAGGTCGCACGGCCGGATGCGGCCTGCAAAGTGACCGCGGTGGAGCATGCCGGCGAGGCGGTCGTCGGCGCCGACATCGTGGTCCTGGTGACCGCTTCGCCGACGCCGGTGCTCGAGAACGGTTGGGTGAAACCGGGCGCGCACGTGATTTCGGTCGGCGCCACTCGACCGAACCAGCGCGAGATGGATCCGGCGCTCGTCGCGCGCGCGCATGTGTTCGTCGACTCGCGTGTCGCCGCGCTGGTCGAATCCGGCGACATCGTCCTCGGCATTCAGGAAGGACGATTCGGACCGGAACACGTCATCGGCGAGCTCGGCGAGCTGATCGCCGGCAAGGCGTCCGGTCGTCAGAGCGACAACGACGTCACGATCTTCAAGAGTCTGGGGCTCGCGGTAGAGGATGTGACGGCGGCCGATTTAGCGTACCGACGCGCCGTCGAACGAGGAGTAGGTCAGGAACTGACGCTCTGAAAGTTAGAAGTGTGAAGTCTGAAGTGTGAAGTTAAAGGTGAAGAACTTCTAACTTCGCACTTCTCACTTCAAACTTCGCTACGGCGCCGTAGGCGTAGCCGCCGGCGCCGGCTGGAGTTCCTTCTCCTGGGCGTCAAACCACTTCTGGTAGTCCGCGGCGGTCTGAATCGTGAGGAAGCCGCGCATCCGGTAGTGGCCGAGGCCGCACAGCTGCGAGCAGGCGATTTCGTAATCGCCGACGCGGTTCGGAATGAACCACACCGGAATCTGCATTCCGGGAATCGCGTCCTGCTTCACGCGCATCTCGAACAGGCCGAAGCTGTGGATCACGTCCTTGGTCGAGAGATGCACGAGCACCGGTCGGTCGACCGGCAGGTTCAGCTGATTGACGGTGGTGATGTCGTCCTTGGCGTTCGGATCCTTGCGGTCGAGCCCGAGCGGATTGTCCGCGCTCACCAGGCTCACGTCGGTACGCCCGAACTTCCCGTCCGGTCCCGGATAGTGGACGTTCCAGGCGAACTGCTCGCCGACCACGCGGACCACGACCGCCTCGTTCTCGGCAGGGAACGCCTTGACGCGCTTGGCCCAGGCCGGAATCGCGTAGAACACGAGCAGCAGCACTTCGATCAGCGCAACCGCAACCTCGGTGCCCTTCGAGATCTTCCCTTTCGCGCCGCTGTAGCTGGCCTTCGGGTTGGCGCTCTTACGGAAGCGGAACAGCACGAAGATAAAGTACGCGCCCCAGCCGACGAACAGCACCAGCATCAGCCAGTGCACCAGCGAGATCATCTGATCGATTTCGCCGGCGTGGGTTGACGCCTGGACCGGCAGCCCCAGAAAGTTCAGCATTGAGCGATTCCCTCCTGCGCTGCGACGCGTTTGGCGCGCCGCATCAGGTAGATGAAGAACGACGCGAACCCGCCGAGCACGCCGGCGACGACCACGAGCATCGCGATGATGCCCATGTTGGTCGCGATCGCCAGCGGCGAATTACTGTCGCCGAAACACACCGGGCAGGCGAGCGCGGCCCGCGGCACGGCCAGAATCAGCAGCATCAAGATGATGAACGTTTTTCGCATATCTGTCTCGCTCGACTGAAGCGTCGCGCTACAACTGCCTGGTTTTGCGCTGGAACGCCGCGCCGTACATGCTCAGGCCCACCACTGCGGCCAGCGAACTCGTCGCGCCAAGCACGTAGATGACCTGGTGCGCCGCGCGATACATGCCGACCGACCAGGCAGCACAGAACGCCGCCAGCACGACCGATAGCGCGATGAACAGCAGGTGAAAAGCCCGCAGCGACATCTCAGTGCTCCGGATGCTGCGCCGCGGCGACGCCGACGGCCTGTCCCGGCGTACCGATATTGTCCATCACGGTGAAGAGCGGCACGGTCATCAGGATGATGAATCCGACCACCGTCAGAAGGAGCGCGCCGTAGATCCACTTCTTCTCGTGGCTCAGGTGCATGAAGATCGACGCGACCATCGATCCCTTCATCGTCGCGATAATCAGCGCCACCGCCACCGCTGCGGGCACCGCCAGGTGCAGCGCATTGGCCGCGACCGTGATACCGGTAAAGACGAGCAGCGACGCACCCACCATCACGTAGGTGCGAATCGACTTCTTGACGCCTTCAGGATCCGAATGCATGAACGTTCTCCAGGGTCCGCCTGAAGGCGGACACGACAAATTCCCGGACCTACAGCAGGTACAGAATCGGAAACAGGAAGATCCAGACCAGGTCCACGAAGTGCCAGTACAGCCCGGTGATCTCGATCCGGTTCGTGAACTGCTCCGGGTTTTTCTTCCACAGACCGGCACCCGGTCCGATGAAATACAGCATCACCACCATGCCGCCGAGGATGTGGAGCCCGTGCAGCCCGGTCAGCGTGAAGTAAATCGCAAGAAACGTGCTGTGCCATGGCCCTTCGCCGCGCGCAAAGTGATCCATGTATTCGAAATACTTGTTCACGAGGAACACGCCCGACAGCACGAACGTCGCAATCAGGTAGAGCTTGTGCTTGCCGAAGTCGTTCAGCTTCAGCGACGCCCACGCCATCACCATCGTCACTGACGAACTGATCAGGATCACGGTGTTGATGGCGCCGAGCTTGACGTTCAGCTCGCCGTGCGGCCATTCCGGCTGCGCCCATGCGCAGGATGATGTAGGTCGAGAACAGGGCGCCGAACAGCATGACTTCCGACGCCAGGAACAACCAGACGCCGAGCTTGCCGTTGGTGAGCCCGGTGTCCGGACGCTCTTCGACGGTAAACGGAATATTCATGGACTACGCCTTCTCCGGCTCGAACTGGGGAGTGAAGTCTTTCGCGGCGCCCGGCACGCTGTACTCGTAAGGCCCGCGGTAGACGATCGGCTCGGTCAGGAAATTGCCGTGTCCCGGAGGTGACGGCGCAGCCCACTCGAGCGTGGTCGCCTCCCACGGGTTGCGATCGACCGGCTTGCCCCACTTCATGCTGGTGAAGAAATTGACGATGAACGGCAGCTGGCAGAGGCCCAGCGTCCACGCCGCCATGCCGATGACGATGTTCAGTTTCAGCGGCAGACCGGCGTTGCGCGCGTAAAGCTGGCCGCCGTCATACATGCGGCGGTTCATCCCGGCCAGACCCTGAATGAACATCGGCATGAACACGATGTTGATGCAGATGAACGAGCCGAAGAAGTGGATCTTGCCGAGCAGCTCGTTCATCTTCTTGCCGGTTGCCTTCGGGAACCAGTAGTAGATGCCGGCGAACAGCGCGAAGATCGTCCCCGGCGCCACCACATAGTGGAAGTGGCCGATGACGTAGTAGGTGTCGTGCAGGTGGATGTCCGATGGCGCCAGGCCGAGCGGCAGGCCGGTGAGGCCGCCGATGCCGAACATCGGCAGGAACGCCAGCGCGAACAGCATCGGTGTGGTGAAGCGGATCGACGCGCCCCACAGCGACAACAGCAGCGCCGTCAGAATCACCACCGACGGGATCGAGATGATCATCGTCGTGGTCTGGAAGAACGCGCTCATCGTCGTGCCCATGCCGGTCATGAACATGTGGTGCGCCCACACGATGAACGACATGAAGCCGAGGAACGAGACCGAGTAGACCAACGCCTTGTAGCCCCACAGCGGCTTGCGCGTGTTGTTGGCGATGATCTCGCTGACGATGCCCATCGCCGGGAGGATCAGGACGTAAACCTCGGGATGCGCGAGAAACCAGAACAGGTGCTGCCACAGCAGCGGATTGCCGCCGCCGGAAAGCACCAGTGGTTTGCCTGACACCACCAGGCCGCTCGGCATGAAGAAGCTCGTGCCGGCGAGACGATCCATCAATTGCAGGACGCCCGCGGCTTCGAGCGGCGGAAACGCCAGCAGCAGCAGGAACGACGTGACGAACTGCGCCCACACGAAAAACGGCAGCCGCATCCAGCTGAGGCCCTTGGCCCGCAGCTGCACGATCGTGACGATGAAGTTCACCGACCCCAGCAGAGACGAGGTGATCAGGAAGATCATGCCGATCAACCACATCGTCTGGCCGGGCGAAATCACGGAGAGCGGTGCGTAGGACGTCCAGCCGGACTGCGCAGCGCCGCCATGCTGGAAGAAACTCGCCAGCATCGTTACGCCGCCACAGAAGTACACCCAGTAGCTCATCATGTTGAGCTTGGGGAACGCCATGTCGGGCGCGCCAATCTGGAGCGGCATCACGAAGTTGCCGAAGCCGCCGACCGCCAGTGGCACGACGCCGAGGAAGACCATGATGGTGCCGTGCATGGCGCCCAGCTGGTTGTAGAACTCGGGCAGCATGATGCCCATCGGCGCGCGATCCTGTCCGAGCCAGAGACCGATCAGCGGAATCGGCCTGCCTGGATAGGCCAGCTGCCACCGCATGATCATCATCAGGGTGAAACCGAACAGGAGAAACAGCAGCGAGGTAATCGTGTACTGGATGCCGATGACCTTGTGATCCTGCGAGAAAACGTATTTCCGCCAGAATCCGAGTTCCTCGTGTTCGGCGTGCGCATGTTCATGAGCATGCGCGGCGCTCCCGTGGCTGATCGCGTTGTCCAACGCCGGACTCCTTATCAGGAAGACTGATCGATAGGAGTGGCGATTGTATGCAGAAGGCACAAGCGGCGCAAGTAGTGCCCCGAGGCCCGTTTACGGTTTCCGTCCGGCGGGCTAAGATCGATCTGAATGGTTCCCCGCCGACGGCCGAACGCCGGTTGCGCCCTGGTCCTCCTTGCGGCGCTCGGATGGCCATCGGCGGCCGCCGCCAACCCTGAATCGAGCGCGTTGCGGGCGAAAGCCGCCTTCGCGCTGCTCAGCCTCGATCACGATGTCGCGCTCGCAACTTTCCGAGAGGCCGTCGCGGCCGACCCGCAGGATCCGGCGGCCTACCGTGGACTCGCCACCTCGCTGTGGCTGAGCATCACGTTCCGGCGCGGCAACATGACGGTGGACGACTATCTCGGGCGTCCGAACAAACCCAGCACGGCGCAGCTGCCGCCGCCCCCGCCTGAAACGATCACCGGCTTTCACGACGCGCTCGACCGCGCCACCGCCCTTGCCCGGGCCCAGATTGCGGCCAACCCGCGCAACGCCGACGCGCACTTCCAGCTCGGCGCCGCCGTCGGACTCCGGGCCTCCTACACGGCCACGGTGGAAGGCAGCGTGATGGGCGCATTTCGGGCCGCGCACGAGGCGTACGATGAGCACGAGACCGTGCTGTCGCTCGCACCCGAGCGCAAGGATGCGGGGCTGATTGTCGGCAGCTATCGCTACATCGTGGCCGCGCTGTCGATGCCGCTTCGGATGATGGCGTACATGGCCGGCTTCGGCGGCGGTAAGCAAAAGGGCCTGGCGCTGATCGAAGGCGCGGCTGCCTACGGCGGCGACAACCAGTCCGACGCGCGGTTCGCGCTGATCCTCATGTACAACCGCGAAAGCCGATATGACGATGCCCTGACACAGTTGAGGCTGCTGAGGGAGGAATTTCCACGCAACCGGCTGGTCTGGCTGGAGACCGGCTCGACCAACCTTCGCGCTGGGAAGGCCGTGGACGCCGAGCGGTTCCTCAGCGAGGGAATGGCGCGGTTCGCAGACGACCATCGTCCGCGGATGTACGGGGAGGACGCGCTCTGGTTCTACAAGCTCGGTGCGGCACGGGCGGTGCTCGGCAAGACAGCCGAGGCGACCACGGAGCTGCAGCAATCGATTCACCTCGACGGACGCAAATGGGTCCACGGTCGAAGCCACCTCGAACTGGGGAAGCTCGCGCTGAAAAGCGGCAACAAGCCGGCAGCCGTCCTCGAATTCAAAGAAGCGATCGCGCTGTGCGACGAGGACAACGACCCGAACACCGCCGACGAGGCGCGCCGGCTGCTGAAGTAGATGCGAACCCAGGCCCTTGTCCCTTCGTCTAGATCGATAACGCCATGAGCGGCTCGACACGGAAAACGTGGATCTCCATCGTCATCGCGTCGATCATCCTGGTCGGCGTCCTGGCAGTCGCGGTGGTCGGCGGCACCGCCTATTTCTTCTCGCGCCACATCAGGACCGAGGCCGCCGAATCGGACACCGCGGCCAGGGAATTCGAGGCCGCGCGGCAGCGCTTCGCCGGCCAGCAGCCGCTGATCGAAATCCGCGGCCGCGACGATGCCGTCGTCCACCGCGAGAGGATTCCGGCATCGATGCCTGCGACCAAGCTCGACACGCTCCGCGTCCTGGTCTACGACTCTGACGCCGGCAAGCTGGTACACGTCTCGATCCCGTTCTGGCTGGTGCGGCTGGCGCCGTCGAAGAACCTGTCCTTCGTCAACAGCGGCGTCGATTTCGATTCGGATCGGATGCGCCTCTCGGTCGACGATCTCGAGCGCCGCGGTCCGGGGCTGATCCTCGACCATGCCGATCGCAGGAACTCTCAGGTGTTGATCTGGGCGGAATAACCGGCGGGCGGGGCAGGGCTGGTGGGGCGGGTAGGCCGCGGTCTGCCAAATCCTTCAACGATGTTCACGGGAACAGAGAACGCGCGCGGAGTTGGGAGCCCAACTCATATCGCTCGAATGCCGGAAATGCTTTCTGTGAAAGCTGATGCAGCTTCACGAAGAGATCGTCGGCTCGCTGCCAGGCGATCAGATTGTCGTGACGAAGTGACATCGGCACCCTCCGATCAATCAAGTGCGGTGCCACGTCTCCCACCGGCCGAGGGCCGGCCCACCCCCGACGGGCCGAAGGCCCGCGTTTCGGCCGGCGAATTAAAAAGCCCCGGCCAACGGCCGGGGCTGTTGCGAAGGGAAAATTACTGCGGAGCTAACTGCGACTATCTATATGAATGATGGTAGCGGTACGGGGAATCGAACCCCGGTCCCGTGGCTGAGAACCACGTGTCCTGACCCCTAGACGATACCGCCACTCGCCGTCCCGAACCTCGCATTTTACCAAACTTGTATGATGGAGTCCATGTTCCGGTGGCTCCTTGTGCTCATTGTCCTCGCTGCCCTCGCGATGGGCGGCGCTTATGCCGTCGCTGCGCGCGGCACACCACCCATCCTGGTGATTCTCAAGCCCGAGAGGGTCGTCGGTCAGACCGGCGCGGTGGAACTGACCGCGGAAGCGCCGAATGCGCGCTTCACGTCGCTCGCCGTCTCGCTCGAGCAGAACGGCAAAACGATTCCGCTGTTCAGCCTTGATAAACCGGACACGGCGATAGTGACGCCGGTCAGCCGCAATCAGATACGCATCGCGCGCGCCATCGGCAAGATGAACGTGCCGGAATTGCAGTCGGGTCCGGCGAAGATCGTGGTGTCCGCGACACGGCCTTCGTTGCTCAACCTGACCAAGCTGACCAGCACCGCGTCGAAGGAATTTCAGGTGCGGCTCGATCCGCCGCGCATCGCCGTCCTCTCGACCCATCACTACGTGAACCACGGCGGCGCCGAAATGGTCGTCTACAAAGCCACGCCGCCCGACGTCACGTCGGGCGTCCGCGTCGGCGACGTCGAATATCCGGGATTTCCGGCAACCGGCGCGGGTGTGGAAGGCGCTGATCCGGCACTGAAGGTCGCTTTCTTTGCGCTGCTCCACGATCAACCGCTGAACACGCCGATCGTCGCGTTCGCACGCGACGAGGCCGGCAATCAGGCCAAGGCCACATTCGTGGACAACGTCTTCGAGAAGCCGTTCAAGAAAAGCCGGATCGAGATCGACGACAAGTTCATCAACCGTGTCGTGCCCGACATCATCGAACACTCGCCCGAGCTGAAGATGACCGCGCCGCCGCAGGACAGTCCGGAAATGCTCGCGGCGTTTCTCCGAATCAACGGCGAGCTGCGCAAGATCAACGCCGACGAGATCGCGGCGCTGTCGGCGAAAACGTCGCCCTCCCGCCTGTGGGAGGGACCCTTTACGCAGATGGGCAATTCAAAGGTGGAAGCGAGCTTCGCCGACCATCGCACCTACATCTACAAGGGCAAGGAGGTCGACCAGCAGACCCACCTCGGCTTCGATCTCGCGGTCACCGAGCATGTGCCGGTGCTTGCCGCCAACAGCGGCGTGATCGTCAACGCCAGCTGGCTCGGCATCTACGGCAACTGCGTGATCATCGATCACGGCCTGGGTGTGCAGTCGCTCTACGGCCACATGATGTCGTTCGACGTGAAGGTCGGGGACAAGGTCACCCGCGGGCAGCTGCTTGGTCGCAGCGACTCGACCGGCCTGGCCGGCGGCGATCACGTCCACTTCACCATGCTGGTTGGGGGCCGGATGGTCAACCCGGTCGAATGGTGGGACCCGCATTGGATGACCGACCGGGTGGATCGGAAGCTCAAAGAAGCAAGGTAGAATAGTCTGTTGTTCTGACTCACAGTCCTTTTTGTTTTCAGGAGAGTTTCAATGCGCCTACGTAACGCTTGGGTCGGTGTCCTCGGAATTGCGCTCGCGACCACCGTCGTCGCGTGCGGTGGTGGAAGTTCGGAGAGCAAGCCTGCTGACACGGCAGCGGCGTCCGCGGCGGCCGGCGGTGGACAGAAGGTCGATCCCGCGACCACCGGAGAAGTGAAGGGTGTCGCCTCGCTCGACGGCGTCGCGCCGAAGAACGAACCAATCAAGATGAACGCGGATCCGGTCTGTATGCGCGAGAACAAGACGCCGCAGACGCAGGAAACCTACGAGGTCGCCGCCGACGGCAAGTCGCTCGCCAACGTGTTCGTCTACGTCAAGGACGGCCTCGGCAACTACACGTTCGACACGCCGACCACGCCCGCGACCATCGACCAGAAGGAATGCCGCTACCATCCGCACGTGTTCGGGATGCGGGTCGGTCAGCCGCTCGAGATCGTCAACAGCGATCCGACGCTGCACAACATCCACGCCATGCCCAAGGCCAACCAGGAGTTCAACAACGGCCAGCCAATCCAGGGCATGAAGATGAGCCACACCTTCACGGCGCAGGAAATCATGGTGCCGTTCAAGTGCGACGTGCACGGCTGGATGAACGCCTACGTCGGCGTGGTGAACCACCCGTACTTCGCGGTCACCGACAAGGACGGCAAATTCGACCTGAAGGACCTGCCGCCCGGCACCTACACCCTCGAAGCGTGGCACGAGAAGCTCGGCGCGCAGACGGCCAGCGTGACGATCGGCGCGAAAGAGTCGAAGGACGTGACCTTCACCTTCAAGCCGGTTGCGGTCACCACGAACTAAGAACGCTCGTCATGGCTAATGGCTGAAGGCTGATGGCTACGATCCCGGAACCATCCACCGTAGCCATTAGCCATTAGCCCTCAGCCATTTTGGGATGCTTCACCGGTTTTCAAAATTCCTCGTCGCCTGCACGGTCCTGTTGATTCTGGCGGGAAGCCTCGTCACGAGTCATGACGCGGGACTGTCAGTGCCCGACTGGCCCACGAGTTACGGCTGGAACATGTTCACGTTCCCTCCGTCGATGTGGGTCGCCAACATCCTCTACGAACACGGACACCGGCTGATCGCGAGCAGCGTCGGCTTCCTCACCATCATCATGGCCGTATGGCTGTGGTTCGGGGAGTCGCGGCGCTGGCTCCGTTGGTTCGGCGTCGCGGCGCTCGGCTCGGTCGTGGCGCAGGGACTGCTCGGTGGCCTCACCGTGCTCTTCTATCTGCCTGCCGCCATCTCGACGGCGCACGCTGGACTCGCCGAAATCTTCTTCTGCATGACCGTCGCGATCGCGTTGTTCACGTCGCCGCGCTGGATCGACGACAGCCGTGCGGTTGACGATCCGACGCTGCGCCAGATTGCCACGACGACGACAGTGCTGATCTATAGCCAGATTCTCGTCGGCGCAACGATGAGGCACACTGGCGCAGGCCTGGCGATACCAGACTTCCCGTGGATGTTCGGACACATCATCCCGGACCACTGGTCCGCCAGAATCGCGATCCACTTCACGCACCGCGTTGGCGCGCTCCTCGTCACCACTTGCGTGATCGCTCTGTGCTCGTGGATCTGGTCGCGCCATCGCGATCGGTCTGAGTTGACCAAGCCGGCGATGCTGATCGCCGCGCTGGTCGCGACCCAGGTGACGCTCGGCGCACTCACCGTCCTGACCGCCCGCGACGTCTGGATCAACAGTTTCCACGTCGTCTGCGGCGCACTGGTGCTGACGACATCGCTGGTGATCACGCTGCGCAGCTGGCGCGTGACGTTCGCGTCCGAGCCCGTCCGGGTGAGCTCGAGCACGGTCCAGCTAAAGCCGGACACGACATCCGCCGGCAACGTTCCGTCTGTCGGCCACGCAAACGTCGTTGGTGTTCGGGTTCAGCCGGACCCTACATCGGTCGGCAACGCAAGCATCGGTAGTGTCCGGCTTCAGCCGGACTCACGAGGGCGCTCGTGAAGAACGTTCCAGTCGACGCCGCGTCGTTGCCGATTGCGGCGACGCCACGCGTAACGAGCGTGGTCGGCGACTATCTCGCACTTACCAAGCCGCGCCTGAATTTTCTGGTCGTCGCGGGCAGCGCGGTCGCCTACTACCTGGGCGCGACAACGGTCATCGACCTCGTCGCAATGGCTGAAGCGGTCGTGGGTATTGCCCTGGTCGCCGGCGGAGCGGCGGCGCTGAATCAACTCTACGAGCGCGACACCGATGCGTTGATGCGTCGAACCCGCATGCGCCCGCTCCCGGCCGGCCGGATTGCGCCGACCGACGCGCGCGTCTTTGGCGTCGCGCTGGCGACCGCCGGGCTCGCATTGCTCGCCGCCCGGGCCAACTGGCTTTCGACGCTGCTGGCGTTCCTCACGCTGATTACCTACCTGGCGATCTACACGCCGATGAAGCGGCGCACGCCGCTGTCGACGATCGTCGGGGCGCTGCCGGGAGCCCTGCCGGCGCTGATTGGCTGGACGGCGTCACACGGCAGCATCGATCGCGGCGGCGCAGCGCTCTTCGCAATCCTGTTCTGCTGGCAGTTGCCGCATTTCATGGCGATCGCGTGGCTGTATCGCGAGGATTACGCGCTGGCCGGATTCCCGATGCTTCCGGTGATCGACCCCGAGGGCAAGCGCGCCGGCAAGCAGGCGGTCTACTGGGGGATCCTGCTGGTGCTCGCCAGCCTCGATCCGGCGTTCAGCGGTCTTGCCGGCAACGTCTATCTGGGCGTCGCTCTCGTGCTCGGCGCCGGCATCCTGTGGCTGGCCGTGCGATTTGCGACCGTGCGCAGCGAGGCGACGGCGCGGGCGCTGTTCCTCGGATCGATCACCTATCTGCCGCTGTTGTGGATGGTGATGATCGGCAATCATCTGTGACGGTCCACGACCTGCCCGCGGTAAACGCCACGCTCAACGGCCTGTCCGGTATCCTCCTCGCCACCGGCTACGTCTTGATCCGGATGCGTCGCATCGAGCTGCATCGCAAGGTCATGATCTCGGCCTTCATCACCTCGTCGCTGTTCCTGGTGTGCTATCTCGTCTACCACGCGCAGGTGGGTTCGGTGCGGTTCGTCCGTCAGGGGTTCGTGCGGCCGTTGTATTTCACGATTCTGATTACGCACGTGACGCTGGCCGCCACGGTAGTCCCGCTGGCGATCATCACCCTGACGCGCGGCCTGAAGGGACGATTCACCCAGCATCGACGCATCGCGCGCTGGACCTTCCCGATCTGGATGTACGTCTCGGTGACCGGCGTGCTGGTCTACGTGCTGCTGTACCAGCCTACCTGGCTCCTTTAAATCTGGTCATTGGGGCATCTGGTCATTGGGTCATTTCATCAATGACCCAATGACCCAATCAATGACGAGATGACCAGATGCCCCAATGACCCAATTCAGTAGAGCAGGTATTTCGCACGCATCGCCCGCCAGCCTGCCTCATCGCCTGACCATGAGGCCGCGATCGACGAGGGACTCTCGCCTGCGCGGATTCTCGCGATGGTCGCCTTCGATCCGAGCAGCAGCGCCGCATCCTCGAGTTTGAACTGCGGACCGTAGAGGCGGGACAGCGCCGACGCGATCTCGATGCCCATGCCGACTGGCCGAAGACGATCGCGATCGGTGACGACCAGGAACACCCCGTGACAGGCCTGTCCGCCGAGTTTGGTTCCCGCGGCCGGCGTGAACGTGACCGGATAGAAACGCACGCCTGGCACCGCCGCAGCGTTGAGCGCCGTCGCGAGCCCGGTCGGATCGATCCACGGCGCACCGATTTGCTCGAAGGGCGTGTCCGTCCCGCGGCCGACCGAAATGTTGGTGCCTTCGAGCGCGCCGATGCCTGGATACACAGTCGCGGCCAGCATCGTGCGCATGTTCGGTGACGGGTTGGCCCAGCGCAGTCCGGTCTCGTCGAACCAGTCGTCGCGCCGCCAGTTCTTGAGCGCGACCACAGTCAAGTCGGCCCCAATCGCGTTCTCCCCGTTGAACAAACGCGCCAGCTCGCCGATCGTCAGGCCGTGGCGAATGGGCATCCGCAGGTAGCCGTTGAATCCGATCGCCGGCGGATCCTGGTCCGGACCCTCGACGGCGAGGCCGTCGATCGGGTTTGGCCGGTCGAGGACGATGACGGCGACCTTTGCGCGGGCGGCTTCTTCGAGAACGTAGCCAATGGTGGCGGGAAACGTGTAGAACCGTGCGCCGATGTCCTGCAGGTCGATGACGATCGTATCGAGGCCGTCGAGCATCGCTCGGGTGGGGCGCCTGGTGTCGCCGTACAGCGAATAAATCGGCAAGCCGGTGCGCTCGTCCTTCGTGGAGGCGACCTTGTCGTCCAGCTCGCCGCGGATCCCGTGCTCGGGGCTGAACAGTGCGACCAGCGACACGCCCGGAGCGTGCGCGAGCAGGTCGATGGTACTTTCACCGCGACGCGACTGGCCGGTCTGATTCGTGAGCAAACCGATCCGTTTGCCGCGCAGCGGGGCGAAGCCTTCGGCGGTGAGGACATCAATGCCGGCGAGAACCTCGTGCGGCGTTGCCTCGGCCGTCGTTCGAGGCGCCGCCCCTGGTGTCGTCCGAGGAGTGGTCAGCGGGGCTGCCGCTTCACCACGCGGGGCGGCCCTTTCAGGGCCGCCGATTTCGCGGGGCTGAAAGCCCCGCGCTACTTGCGCTTCCGCTGAGGCGATGTCGTCAGCCGACAGCAGCGCCGCCGCGGCGACGGTCGCAACTCGGCCGCGCAGCGGCGTCACATCGCCCTTGCCGTCAGGATGGACCCGGTTGGACAGAAACACGACATAACTCTTCGACGCCGGGTCCAGCCACAGCGACGTGCCGGTGAAACCGGTATGCCCGAACGATCCGATCGGAAACAGCTCGCCGCGGTTTGCAGAATACGAGGAGTCGATGTCCCAGCCGAGCCCTCGCACGTCGCGCATACCGACCGGCGTGGACGGCGAGGTCATGCGGGCCACTGTGGCCGGCGACAGGATCCGGACGCTGCCGAGTCGACCGCCGTCAAGCAGCATGCGGCAGAAGCGGGAGAGATCAGCAGCCGTACTGAAGAGTCCGGCGTGACCGGCGACGCCGTCCATCCGGCGCGCCGTCGGGTCGTGCACAATCCCGCGCAGGAACGGTCGGTCGGCCGAGGCGGTGGCCGCACATGGCCACTCGAGCGACACGCACCGCTCGGTCGGCGCGATTCTCGGACGCCTGGCGGGCGGCGGCAGGAAGCCGGTGTCTCTCATCCCCAGCGGTTGAAAAATGTGCCCGGCCGCAAAACGATCGAGAGGTTCGCCGCTGACTCGCCGCACGATGTCGCCGAGCAGAAAGAAATTGATGTCGCTGTAGACGAATCGTTCGCCCGCCGGCGATGTCGGCGTCTCTTCGCTGGCGCGGCGGATCGCCTCGTCGGCGCCGTGAAACTCCACCTCGAGATCGAGATCAGGACGCAGACCAGACGTGTGGGTCAGCAGGTGACGGATGGTAATGCCGCGCTTCTCGTGCGCCTCGAATCCGGGGATGAACAGGAACACCGGATCGGTCAGCCGGATCCGTCCCTGCTCGACCAGCATCATCACGCTTGTCGTGGTGGCCACGACCTTCGTCAGCGAGGCGAGATCGAAGATGGTGTCCTCGGTCATCGGCTCCGGAGCCGGGAGCACGGCGCGCTGACCGAACGCGTGTTGATAGCGGATGGTGTCGCCGCGCCCGATGAGCACGACGGCACCGGGCAGTTCGTGGCGCGCGATAGCGGCGTTGACGAGCCCCGCGATCGGCGCGAACGCCTGCGCCGACTCGCCGGTTGGCGCGGGTGTGACGACGCGCGTCTGCGCCGCCAGCCCGCCGACCACGGTGATGACCGCGAGAGCCACAGCAACCGCGCCTCGTCTCACGGGATTCAATATATACTGACCAACCATGAGGCACCGTCTCTCAGGGTCGAGAATCGCGCTGGCGGTGTGGTTCACCGCGGCCTTTTCCCTCAACGCCATCGCGCAGACCGGCCGGATCGGCGGCACGGTCAAGGACGATACCGGTCAGCCGCTCAAGGGCGCGACCGTGATGGCCGAAAATCCTACGGCCTCACCGAGTAGTTTCACCGCCACCACGGACGACAAGGGACGCTTCTCGATCATCGGGCTGCGGACCGGGAGCTGGACGTTCACAGCGCAAGCGCCCGGATTCGGCCGCGAGAACGCCGCGCTGAACGTGCAGACCATCGGCGCGCCGAACCCGCCGCTCACCTTCACGTTGAAGAAGACCGGCCCCGCGCCGGTCGGCGCGCTCGGCAGCATGACCCCGAAGGATCTGCAGGGCGAACTGGCGGCCGCTGACGCGCTCTACAACACGCAGCGCTGGGACGATTCCATCGCCGCGTATCGGGCGATCCTCACCAAGGCGCCAGCCCTCAGCGCGATCAACCTCCAGATTGCGGCCGCGTATCGCAACAAGAAGGACTACGACGGCGCGATCGCGGCCTACAACGAGATCCTGAAGGTCGACCCGGGCAACGAGAAAGCCACCATCGGCATCGGCATGACCGATCTCGAGAAGGGCGATCTGAAGGCGGCCGAGGAGACGCTCACCAAGGCGTCGCAGGGTCCGGCCGCCACCCGCGAGGTGTTCTACAACCTCGGCGAAGTCAAGTTCGCAAAAGGCGAGGCTGACGAAGCGGCCAAGTATTACCTGCGTGCCGCCGACATGGATCCGACCTGGGGCAAGCCGATCTTCAAGCTCGGACTGGTCGCCCTGAACAAGGGCGACAAGGACGGCGCGGTCAAGTTGATGGAGAAGGCGATCGCCGTCGATCCGTCGTCGCCCGAAGCGGCGCAGGCCAAGGCCATCATCGAACAGATCAAAAAGTAGCGGGGCAACGTGTCCCGTCCGATTCGATTCGCTGTCATCCTCGTTCTCGCGGCCGTCGGGACCGGGCTCGCAGCCGTTGGCGGATGGCGCTATGCCCGTGTCTCAGCGCCGGTCGCCGGACCCATCATCGTCATCTCCATCGACACACTCAGAGCAGACCACCTCCCGATCTACGGCTACACGAAGGTCAAAACCCCCGCCATCGATGCGCTCGCGGCCGATGGTCTGGTGTTCGAACGCGCATATTCACACGCACCGCAGACCCTGCCCGCCCACGCGGCACTGCTGTCCGGACGCCTGCCGTTCGAGAACGGCGTTCGCGACAACGTCGGCTTCACCGTAAAAGCCGGCGAACGGATGCTGCCGCAGTTGTTGCGCGAGCGCGGCTTCGCCACCGGCGGCGTCGTCTCGTCGTACGTGCTGCGGAAGGAAACCGGGATCGGCCAGGGCTTCGACTTCTTCGACGCCGAAATGCCGCCAAGTTCGCCGGACCTCTCGATCGGTCAGGTCCAGCGCGACGGCGGCGAGTCCGAAGCCATCGCCGAACACTGGCTCGATTCGGTCGGCACCTCGCGCCTGTTCCTGTTCCTGCACCTTTACGAGCCGCACAAGCCCTACGCACCACCCGATCGCTTCAAGCAGTACGCCCCCTACGACGGTGAGATTGCCTACAGCGACGAGATCGTCGGCCGGCTGATGACGTACCTCAAGACGCACCAGCTCTACGACCGATCGACCATCGTCCTGCTCTCCGACCACGGCGAGGGGCTGGGCGATCACGGCGAACAGGAGCACGGCCTGTTCGTCTACGAGGAAGCGATTCACGTGCCGCTCATCATCAAGCAGGAAGGCAACGTCGGAAAGGGACGCCGCGTCAGCGATCTGGTGCAGCATGTCGATCTGGTGCCGACGCTGCTCGACCTGGTCAAGGCGCCGGCGCCGGGCAATCTGCCGGGCCGATCGCTCAAGCCGCTGCTCGAAGGCACCGGCAAACTGCCGCCGGCGACAATCTATTCAGAGGCGCTCTACGCGCGCTATCACTTCGGCTGGAGCGAGCTCGTCGCCGTGACCGACGAACGGTATCGCTACATCAAGGCGCCGCACGAGGAGCTCTACGACCTGACCCGAGACCCGCACGAACGCACCAACATCGCGGACCAGCGGGCCCAGGCGCGCACCGCGCTCCGTGCCGCGCTCGACAGCGTGACGGCAGGCGCAACCATCCAGGCCCCAGGCACCGTATCGGCGGAGGCGCGCGAGCGCCTGCAGTCGCTCGGCTACGTCGGCGCGCAGGCATCCGCCCCGACGGCGGAAGGCGATTCGCTGGCCGATCCAAAAGACAAGCGGCAGATTCTCGAACAGTACCGCGCGGCGATGGATTTCGCGGTCGCGCGAGAGTGGCCCGAGGCGATCGCGTTGCTGCAGAAGATTCTGCGTGACGACCCCGAGATGGCCGACGTCTGGAGCCAGCTGGCGGCGTTCGCGATGCGCATCGACCGCTACGATCAGGCGCTCGACGCCTATCGCCGTTACAGCGAGTTGAAGCCGCAGGAACCCGCGGCGTACATCGGCGCTGCCGGCACCCTGCTGAAGCTTCGCAAGCTGGACGAGGCGCGCGATCGCGCCGCACTGGCCGTCGAGGTCGCCGGCGTTGACGACCACCGCTCGCGGGCGTCGGCGCACGAGATGCTCGCCCGGATTGCACTCGCAAAGCACGATGCCGAAGCCGCCCGTGCGGAAGCTGCGCAGGCGCACGAGGACGATCCTTTGCTGCCCCTTCCCGACTACATCGAGGGGCGCATCCTCTACGATCAGGGCAAATACGAGGAGGCCCTGCCGCTCTTCGAGAAAGCATCGGCCGATCTGAAGAAGCCGGGCGCACCGCCCGTGGCCGAGCTCCATTTCTATGCCGCCGATACGCTGGCTCGACTCGAGCGGTATCCGGAAGCCGAAACCCAATTCGAGCAGGAGCTCCGGTTCTTCCCGCAGAATACGCGCGCCCGCGGTGGTCTGGCGATGCTCTACCAGGCCGATGGCAGGCCCGCGGATGCCGAACGAGCCCTGACGGACATGATCCGCATCGTCCCCACACCGGACAGCTACGCGCTGGCCGCCCGGCTGTACACGATGTTCGGAAATCGCCCGCAGGCCGAGGCGGTTCGTGCCGACGCGAAAAGGATGTTCGCGGACTCGCCGCGCCGCGGGAGCCGCAGCGGCCGGCCGTAAATAACCGAGCGTGGCGATGAAGATTCCCCGCTCGCTGGCACAGGTCGTCTCGATTGGCTCACTCGGCCTCTGCCTGCACGCGCAGGCGCCACAGCCTGCTGCTCCTTCTTTCAAAGCCGGTACCGACCTCGTCGAGGTCGACGTCATCGTGCGCGACAAGTCCGGCCATTTCGTCAGCGACTTGTCGGTAGACGACTTCGAGCTGCGCGACGAGGGACATCCACAACAGCTCCAGCAGCTGTACCTCCGCCTGACGACTTCGAGCGGCTGGATTGCGGGGCACGAGGCCACCACCGACCGCGCATCAGCGCCGGCCACTGCCACCGCTTCGGGCGTGCCGGCGGCGCCCCGCCCACCAGATCTGTTCATGGTGGTGTTCGACGATGCGCACATGACTACGAGCGGGTTCAAGAAAACGCAGGCTGCTGCGCTGAACCTGTTTGCGAAGCAGCTCCGGGCTGGTGATTTCGGCGGCGTCGTCGCCAACGGCCACATCGTCAACAATCGCCTCTCGAGCGACCGCGACGAGCTCGTCAAAGCGGTCAAGAGCGCACAGCCGAATCGAAGCAAGAGCATGCGTTTGCTTGACGAGGTCCAGTGGCCTCGTCTGACCGAGGCCGAAGCCGTGCAGATCGTCGTCAACGGCCAGCGGGACATCCTGACCGACGCGATCAATCGTGCCTGCACTGATGACCCCCCTCAGTGCCAGGCTGGAGATCCGGCTGGCGCCGTAGCGGCAAAGGCGAACCAGCTGGCGGATTCGGCGCGCGCGGAATCCGCTCAAACGCTGCAACTGCTCGATACGCTGCTCACCGGACTGGGCAAGTTCGACGGAAGAAAAACCGTGCTGCTGCTGACGGAAGGATTTCTTGCCGACGATTCCTGGTCGCTGGTCCGCGACACGGTCAGTCTGGCAGCGCGCGTGGACGCGCGCATCTACACGCTCGACGCCAGAGGGGGTGTCAGAGGACTGGTTTCTGTCGATGACAAAGTCGCGAGCGATAACACCATGCGAGTGCTCGAGCAGATGGACATGGGCGCCGACTCCGTGAACAGTCTGGCCGTCGACACGGGCGGCTTCGTGGTCCGCAACACCAACATGTTCGACCGCGCGATCGCCGAGATCATGGACGATGCGACCAACTACTACGTCCTTGGCTATACGCCGGCGGCGACTCCGGACGGGAAGTTTCACAAGATCAGCGTGAAGGTGAAGCGCACGGGGCTTTCCGTCCGCTCTCGCCGTGGCTACACGGCCGCGCCGCGCATCGGCGGAACGCTCAGGGCCACCTCAGTTCCCACGCCGCGATCGCGCGACAGCGGCAGCCCGCCATCTCCAGAGCTAGCCGCCGGGTCATCGGCCGAGCCCATCGCGCCTTTGAGCGAACCTGAGATGCCGACGCCACCCGATGCAATTGGGACCACTCATCTCGAAAGCGGCGTAGCCGACACCAATCCATCGTCGGCGATTCGCTGGCGGCCCGACGCTGCCAAACACATCGACCTGCTGCTTCCGAACCCGGCTGCCGACAAAGCCGCGGCAGATGGCTGGGCCGCGTATCAGCGGGGCGACGTCGTGTCCGCGCGGATGGCTCTCGGCGTAGCTGTGGCCAGTCCAACCGCGGAGCCGTGGACGCACTACGTCCTCGGTCAGGCCGACTACGCACTGCGCGAATACCACGATGCGGTGGTCGAGTGGGAAAAGGTGCGCGGCATGGCCGCCGACTTCGAGCCGGTCTATTTCGATCTCGTGGACGGCTACGTGCAGTTGAAGGAATCCGACAAGGCGATCCGTCTGCTGCGTGACGGCTCGCTGCGCTGGCCGAAGGATCCGGAGATGTTCAATGCGCTCGGCGTCGTCCAGGCCGCGCACGGCTCGCTGGACGATGCGATCGGATCGTTTCGAAAGGGGATTGAGGCCGATCCTGCTGAGCCGACGACCTACTTCAATCTCGGGAAGGCGATGGAGATGCGCTACTTCGCCAGGCGGCGCTTCTACGAGCCGACCAGGCGATGGATCGCCAACGAGCAGGACCGCAACGAAGCGATCGAAAACTACCGGCGCTACCTCGTGACCGGCGGACCCTATAGCCAGCAGGCTCGTGACGGCCTGACGCGCCTCGACTGGCGCCAGTGAGCGAGCCGCGCACTCGGTTGTAGCGCGGCCCTTTCAGGGCCGCGATCGCTGGGCTGAAGGCCTCGCGACACGGGGCAAAGTGGCTTAGAAGAAGTACCTGACGCCGATGCGAATGACCCGCGGGTTCATGATCTCGAGCGTCTGGTCGTAGTTCGAGGTGCTGGCGTCGGTACTGTTTGCCGAGTACCGTTGCCGAGTTCAGGATGTTGAAGACGTCGAAGTCCGCCGCGAGAATCGACTTGCCGAACTTGAAGCGTTTCTCGGCGCGGCCGTCGAGCGTCGTCACCGACGGCAGCCGGACCGTGTCCACCTGCGGAACCAGCATCACGGTCTTCTTGCCGAGCGGGTCGCCGGTCGAGATGTTGCTCGCGTAGAACGGTTCCGCGTAACCCTGACGCAGGAGCATGCTGCCGGTGATGCTGATGTCCCACTTGATCTGAACCGTCCCGTTCGCATCCAGCTGATAGCCGGGCGCGACCATGTAGATGCTGCTCTGACCGGAGCCGCTCGACAGGCTGGCGATCGTGCCGCCGGCGACCTGAGGACCGGCGAACGGCCGGTTCAGCGACGGCGCAGGAGCCGGCGTCGGATCGAGAATCGACTTCGACGGATCGTCGAAGTACTCGGTCCACTTGTTGGTCGAGAAGCCGACGTGCGCCGCCCATCGATCGGACAGGCGCTTGGTTGCGCTTGCCTCGATGCCGAAATACTGCTGGTGATAGCCCTGACGATTGGTCAGCGTCTCCCCTCCGCCAGGCGGCACGGCTGACGCGTTGAGCGCGTAGAGCGGTACGTGGTACGGTCCGGCGCCTTCGGGGAGCGTCCCGGACAGCACACCGGTTTGGGTGTAGTTCGCGGACGTGACGCCAGTCAGTGGCGCCCACAGGAGATCGGTCATCTTGCGATAGGTGACGCCGGCGCTCACCGACAGGGTCGCGGTCACCTGGCGGTCGAAGGCTGCCATCAGCTCGCGCGTCATCGGCGCCTTGACGTTCGGATCGACGGTGTTTACGGACGCCAGCTTCGACGGGTTAGCCGGATCGAATCCGCTGTAGCCCTGCAGACCCTGGCTGAACAACACCTCGCCAATCTGCGCGGAGCCGTCCGAGTTACGGTCGATGGCGTTGTAGTACGCGTAGGAGTGCTGGATCGGCGACACGAACGCGGCTTCGGTGCCGGGCAGCTGAGACGCGAACGTCGCGTAGCTGGCGCGCACGATCGTCCTGCGGGATTCGTCGAGCGCGAAGGTCAGACCCACGCGCGGCGTCAGATTGGTCCAGCTGAGGACGTTGCTGACGGCCGGCGCGCTCAACGCCGGCAGAAGTGGAACGCCGTCAACCGCCGGCACTGATGCCGCGCCGAGCGACGCATTCTGATAGTCGAAGCGGACGCCGCCGGTCAGGGTGAGGCGGTTGAGCGAGATGGTGTCGGAGACGAACCCGTCGAAGTAGCTTGCGTCGGTCACCGCACGATAGTCGCGGGCCGCCTGCACGTACATGTTCGGATAGCCGCTCCAGGTCGCGATCAGATTGTTGCCCGGAAAGATCTGCTGCGTGTCGACCGGAGTGGAGCGCCACGCGCCGCCGAACTTCAGCTGGTTGTTGCCCATCAGATAGTTGCCGTCGCCGCCGGCGTAGCGCTGCGGCCGATCGCTGCGATACGCATAGAAGCTGTCGTGGGCGACCAGACCAGCATCGAAGTAGTACGTCGGAATCAGCGTGCCGACCGGTTCGAGATCGAATCCGCCGTGGAAAACAGAAACCCTGGCCGAGGCGAAGAAATTGTTGCCGACGACGAACCGGCCTTCGCCTTTGTAGAAGCTGGTCGGGGCGGCCTGGTTCCAGGTCGTCGCGGGCGGCCGCAGGGCGCTGGCGCCGCGCCCCTCTTCTTCCCGGTTGTTGTAGTAGTAGGTGAAGTTGCCGCGAATGTCGTCGGTGGCCCTGCCGTCGAACTTCAGTGAGTAGTTCGTAAAATCGGTGTTGTCCGCAAAGCCTTGCAACGTCGTCAGATGGAGTTTGGTGTAAGCGGCCGTGCCCCACACCCACAGCTGGTTCCTGAAAATCGGACCACCGATATCGACGCCGCGATCGAAATACTCATCGATTCGGTTGCCGCGCTCGGCCGTGTTGCCGAGCGATTCCGCCAGCGCCGGCGAAATATTCACCGCCTGCAGCCAGTCGTTCTCGTAGAACAGCCGCATGTTGCCGGTCGGCGTGTTGAATCCCGATTTCAGGACCAGGTTGACGCCGACGCCGGCGGTGGCGTTCTGCACCTCGGCGCCGCCGGTCGTGACCGCGATTTCCTGGACGCTGTCGAAATCGTAGTAGGTGCCCAACGAGCCGCTGACCAGCGCCGGCGGCAGGAGGTTGTCGCCCATGTCGGTGACCGGCACGCCGTCCAGGGTCCAGGTGTTGTCGGTGGCGATGGCACCCTTGCCATAGAAGTTGGATTGCTCGCTGGCCGCGGAGCTGCCGACGTCCACGCGATCCACGTAGATCGTCGGCACCGTCTGCAGGACAACCCACGGGTCGCGGCCACTCGGAATGTCCTGGAGCGGCTCGAGATCGACATGGGTCGTGGTCGTCATCCGCATGACGTCGCCGGACGACGCCACCACCATCCCTTTGCTGACCTCTGGAGGTGCGACGGGAGCGCCGCCCGCCGGAGTGACGACAGGCGCCGGCATCCGCAACACCAGACGGGTGCTGGAGCCGGCAAGGACGGTGAGGAGACCACTGGTGGCGGACGCCGTCGAGCCCGGGGCCGAGACCCGGACGGCGTAAAGGCCGGCGGGCAGATTCAGGAAGTGGACCTGTCCATGGATGTCGGTGACCTGGCCCTTAAGCTGGCCGCTGGTCAGATCGACTTGTGCCGCCGGGATCGGAGCACCGCCGGCATCCTCGATCGTCGCGTCGATCCGGCCCATGAATATCTGCGCGTGCGCCGGCGCTGCGAATAGGAGCGCGCACATCCATGCTGCTGCGGCAGCAGCCGACCAGTTCCGACGCGTCATGTCCGGGAATCCTCCACCAACTGTCCATGATAGCCCGGACCGCGTCCGCACCCGGCGCGTCAGTGCCGCGCCCTTGCTTTCTTCACATCTTCTTTCAGCTGCGGATTGACCCTGAATCCGGCTTTCTCCGCCATCTTGATTTCGACGTCCGCGTCATCCAAACGGCCGGTGAGCAGACAGACCACCGCCAGATTGTTGTGCGCTTCGCCCAATTTGGGATCCACAGCGAGCGTCGCGCGATACTCGCGTTCGGCGTCGGGCAGCGCGCCAGAGCGAAAATAGGCGCTGCCGAGCGCGAGTGAGATCCAGGTCGGTGTCACGATCGCGCTCTTGGGATCGCGGAATCGGCGCTGGCGTAGATCGTTGATGCGCCGGTCGAGTTCGGCGGGTCCGCCGGACAACATCGAGGTCACCCGGCCGCTGGCCATCAGCGTCCGCTCGTCCTCGAGATTTCTGATTTGATCATCCAGCGCGCGTTGCGCCTGCATGTCGTTCGAGGCCAATCGAGAGATGTTGGCGGTGAACGCGTCCCGGCACGCCAGATAGGCGGCGACCGCCGACGGAAACCGCCTGGTGTTCATATACACCTGGCCGAGACCGTAGTGCGCCATTTCCAGCGTCGGCTCGAGTTTCACGGCGGCCTTGAACTCGACCTCCGCTTTGTCCCACTGCTCCGCGCGCAGGTTCTCCTGGCCAAGACGCAGATGGCGCATCGCTTCGGCGTGGTCCCGCGGATCGGGCGCCGCCACCGGGGTCTGCGCCACCGAGGCATTGACGGTCACGGCCAGAGCAAGAGCAAACCACAGGGTCATCATCGCTCCAGCGTGGACAGGTATTCGCGGATTTTCGGCTGCGCCGGATCGAGCTCCAACGCGCGCTCGAAGTCACGGCGGGCGCCGGAGCGATCGCCGAGACAGAGCCGGGCGAGGGCGGAGGCGCTGAAGGCCGCTGCGTTGGCCGGCGCCAGCGTTGTCGCATGCTCGAAATCTGCCGCCGCGCCCCGGCAGTCGCCTTTTTCGGTGCGGTAACGTCCGCGGAAGAGCCACAGTTCGGGATCTTTGGCATTGGCCGCAACCGCTGCGTCCATCAGTCGAAGGCTGCGCGCGGCGTCGCCGTTCCGCTGATACGCGATCGCGCGACCGATCGCATACTTGCCGCCGTCGGGCATCCCTCCGCCAACCGCGTGAATCAAGAGCTCGTCGGACCGATCCAGGTTCTGCCCCATCGCGTAGAGAACGTCGCTCAGGTTCCACTGCGCCGACGCGAGGCCAGGCTCAATCTGCAGCGCCTTCTCGAAGGCTTCGATCGCCTGCGGAAACTTGCGGCGCTCTTTCTGGATCACACCCTCGTTGTTGTACGACCCGGCGGTGCGTGTGGTGCCGCGGCTGCCTGGCGGCGCCGTACTGCTTTCGCTGCCGCTGATATAGCCAAGCGACTTCAGGTTCGCAACCGCTTCCTTGTCCGCGGCTGGATGCGAGCCGCCGGCATCCGCCGCCCGGTGATAGTGGGCGGCATAGTCTGCGCGTGCGGCCTTGACCGGCGCCGCTCCTTCGAGCGGATCGCCATTGACGTCGCGACCCGGCGGCAGGCCAAGCAGCGCCAGCAGCGTCGCGGCGATCTGCTGAACATCGCCCTGCGCTGCGTGTCCAGGCTTTGCCGGCACGCCGGGCCCCCAAATCAGATACATGCCCTGCTCCGCATGCCATTTCGCGGCGCTGGCGGTCGCCACACTCGAGAGGTTCGTCGGCCGTCCCTCGTTCCAGAAGAAGCCGTGATCGGACGCGATCATCAGCACCGCGCCGTTGGCAGACGCGGCATCGCGATACTGGGCGATGCGCTGGTCGAGCGCGTGGAAGAACTTCTCGGGCACGCCGCTGTAGCGATCGTAGTCCTGCTGACTCACAGCCGGCTGCTTCGGCGGCGCGAACGGCGCAAATACGTGGCCGACCGTATCGGTGCTCTGCAGGTAGACGATGGCGAGGTCGGGCCGCTGCTCGCGGATCCATTGCAGGGAAAGGTCGCCGTAGACGGTGGTCTCGATCAGCATCCGCCGCAGCGCGCTCACCGGCTGTGCGTACGGATCGTCCGAGTCCGCGACCTTGTTGTAGTCCGCCTCACCCAGCCAGGGCAGATAAGCGTGTACTGCGTCGTAGTTCGCGGTGCGCCCGGCTTTCGTCAGACCATCACGCGCCCACGTCTCGCGGTCGGCCGGATACACGATGCCGGGAGGCGGCGCCGATTCCTTGTAGAGAAAGGTGAACAGGCGGTCGGAGACGATGAGGCCGTCGATTGTTTCGGCCGGATATGTGGCCCACAGACCGAACACGGCCGCCCGCTTCCCGCCTTCGCTCGCCATATTCCAGACCGCCGGCACACGCCGCTCGCTGCTCGTGATCGGCTCTTTGTTGCCGCTGACGGGATCGAACTGAAGGAAATCGAGGATGCCGTGTTCGAGCGGGCTCGTCCCCGTCATCATCGTCGTCCACACCAGCGGGGAGAGCGCGGGCGAGAGCGTCTTGACGTGACCGCTGGTACCTTCCGATACGAGTCGGGCGAGATTCGGCATCACGCCGTGCGCCGTGTAGACGTCGAGCAGTGACCAGTCTGCAGCGTCGAGGCCAAGGAAGATCACCGGATGCCCTGGCTGCGCCAGCGACGCGATGTCAGCGACGGCAAGCGTCGACTGCTTCGCGGCCGGCGACGATGAAGCCGTCTGGCCACCGCAGCCGCTCAAGCTCAGAGCGACCGCCGCCAGACATCCGAGCGCGGAGCCGGGCGATACGGTGATAAGCACACGCTTCAACTGCAGTCTCCTGAAAGGAAAAGGGCCTCGCCGAGGCGAGGCCCTGATCCTACACGACCGAACCGTGCCGAGTTAGAACGAGAAACGAACGCCGATCTGCGCGCTGCGCGGAAGGGTGAAGAACGTCCCGGCTTTCAGGAAGTCCGGGTTGGTCGCCGTCGCTCTTGCGTTCGTGAGCTGAGATACCGGCGTCAATGTCCCCGGGTTGGTCACGAGGCCGCCGTCTCCGTTACACAACGCTCCGACGCCGGCGCATGGACCGTCAGAGACGAGGTTGTAGCGTTGGTCGAGCACGGTCGCCGACTGTCGATTGAGCAGGTTGAAGACGTTTAACACGACGTTCGCCTTGGCATTCCCCAACCTGAACGGATAGCTGACGTGAATGTCGGTTTCATAATCCGCAGGTCCATAGCCGAGCGATCCGCGTGGCGTGAGGTAGTACTCCCAGTTCGCATACGCCTGTGAGTAGCCGTAGGCGGTCAACGGCAGACCCGACAGCCAGTGGAACGACGCGCCGAGGCTCAGGCCGTTGAGGATGCCGTGCGGCACGACGTAGCTGCCATCCAGCTTCAACTGATTCTTGTGCTGGTTGCTCAGCTGACCCTGGGCGTTGACCAGGAAGTCGGCGTAGTCGAATGCCGAGTTGATGTTCGGATCGAGCTGGCCGGTGGAGTTCTGGAACGTGCCGTCGTAGTTGCCTTCGAGCTTCGAGTAAACGTAGCTGGCGATGAACTGCCAGTTGTCGCTGTAGCGCTTACGCAGCGACAACTCGAGGCTGTTGTTCGTGCGCTGCGCTTCCGGCGCCGGCGCGGTGCCGCCGTTGTAGAACGCCAGCGACTGACCGAGCGTTCCCTGGCCGGGGTTGGCGATGAAGTACTCGCCGCTCGACGGCACCAGGAAGTCCTCGACGACGCGGCCGAGGTTGCGATGGATGAAGCGAACGCTGGCCGTCGTCTGCGGCATCACTTCGTATTCGAAGCCGCCGATGATCTCGTCGATGTACTGGCCCTTCAAGGTCGGATCGACCGGCTCGGGGCCGCCCAACAGCGTGTTCTTACCCTGGCGTGCCGGCGACCGGCAGGTAGTTCGCAGGGTCCGGCGAGAAGTTGTAGGCTGAACGCCGTCAGCTCGCCGCCGAACGCGCGGATGTTGATGTCCTGCGGGATGTTCTCGTAGAAGCGGCCGTAGTTGAAGTAGACCTTCGATTTGCCGGTATTCGTCGGATCCCAGATTGCGCCGACGCGCGGGGCAAATTCGTTGTTGATCTTGAATCCCGCTGTCGGATCCCGGCCGATGACATGCTGACTCTCCCAGCGAAGGCCGTAGTTGAGGGTCAGGTTCGACAGCGGCTTGTAGCTGTCCTGCGCGTAGAGCGACGCGTTATGGGTAATCGGCTGCGACTCGAGCGGCAGATTGATCTGCCATGTCGAGGGATCCGCGCGGTTGAAGTTGGACGTCTGATCGTTCACGTAGTAGCGGTGGCGATAATAGATCGTGCTGCCGGAGATCAGCTTGTAGATCAGCTGGCCGGCGCCGCCCTGATAGCGGTCCACTGTTGCGTTGATATCCTCGTAGTCGCCGCCGCCCTTCAGCGTGTGGCTGCCCCAGTAGTGCGTCAGATCGCCTTTCACCACCGTCCGCTTGAAGTCCTGATCGTCCCAGCCGGAAAACCCGCCAGAGTTTTGTGTCGGCACGACAGTTCGGTCGGTGAGCTGCGGAACCGTGGTTCCATAGCCGCCGTACTGGACACTCTCCCGGTGCTGGCCAACCATCGCGCTCACCAGCGTCTTGCTGCCGAAGATGCCGTCGTACTTGCCAACCGAGTCGGTGCCGCCCTGATCGAGCGTGCCCTGGTAGGTCGAAGCGGCGCCGTTGACCGAGAAATTGAGACCGTTCTGCGTCGTGAAGATGGCGCCGGTGCGCGTGTTCGGGTCGCCGAGCACGGTGCCGGTGAACGTGTGGTTCTGCGACGCCTTGAACGTGACCTTCACCGCGTAAAGATTCTTCGCGATGTCGGCTGGCACGGTGCTGCCGAGCGCCGGGCTGCCGGGCGAGGTGAGCGGACGGATGATCGTCGCCTCGTCGCGCTGGTCAACGCGGTCGTAGGCGCCGAAGAACCAGACCTTGTCCTTCACGAGGAAGCCGCCGAGGTCGCCGCCGTAGTCGGCCAGATGCGACGTGTTCGTCACGCTCGTCGAGGTCGCCGGGCAGCTTCGTGGCGGTCGAGTTCGCCGCCTGCAGGCCGCCGCCCTGGCCGTACGCGAACAGGTCGGTGTGGAAGGTGTTGCCGCCGGACTTCGTGATGACGTTGAGATTGCCGCCAGTCATGCGGCCGTACTCGGCGTTCAGGCCGCCGGTCTGCACCTGAACTTCCTGAATGAAGTCGGTGTTCAGCGTCTTGCCTTCGGTGCCGGTGTCAACGCCGGTCGTGTTGAGGCCGTCGATGATGTAGCTGTTCTCCGCGCTGGTCGAACCGTAGAAGGTAGGACCGAATGTGTCCTTCGTCACCCCGGGTGCCAGACGCGTCAGGTCGTACATGTCACGGCGCACCGCGAGCTGATCGAAAATCTCCTGGCCGACGTTGATGCCACCGACCGCGGACGTCGTGTCGACCACCGGCGTTGCGGCCGTGACGTTGACGGTTTCGGCGACGCCCGCCAGCGACAGCTTCAGCGACAGTGTGATCGTCGAGTCGAGGGCGATGCGGATGTCGACCTGCTCGGCGGGCTTGAACCCGGAGAGCTCCGCCTTCACGTGATAAGTGCCGGGGGGCAATGACGGGAAACGGAACTGGCCGTTCGATCGGTCACGGCCGTGCTCGCGCCTTGCAGCTGCGGACTCGTGGCCGTGACGGTCACGCCTGGCAGCACCGCACCCTGCGCGTCCACGACGGACCCGACAAGGCGTGCCGTGGTTTGTGCGAAGGCCGGGGATGTCAGCGTCGCGATCATCATCGACAGGACGACCGCGCGCGCTGATAGCTTCGCGATAATCGACTTCATTCGTTCAATCCTCCAGAAGAAACAAACATCCCGGCGCGATCGTCGTGTATCAAATACGACACGAACTGGCTCGTAAAGAGCGCATCGGGGTCATGCGTGCGGCCAAATACTTGGATGCACACCACCAAGAATCTTACCGATCACGAACACTGTCCGTGTAGTCCCAGAATTGGCGTTTTATGTTTTTATGTTGCAGGCCGATCCAAATAGTGGGATGGACGTCCCATTCTCGTAACTAATTTGAAATGAGGATGTTAATGAAGAGCTAGGAAGTGTTATGGCGGAGCTTGCGAAGTGAGGTCCGCCCGGCCAAAACCTCGATAAGAGGCTCCAGCCGAGCGGTATCAAAGCGAGCGAGTTAGAACCTGACGCCGATTGCCATTCTCAATGTCCGGCCGCCTGCCTGCGCGCCGGAAAACGCCAGCGGAAACGTGTTGATGTTGGCGTTGTTCAAGTTGGTGACGGTATTACCGGTCGCAGTGCCGAACGTCGAACCCTGTGTGTAATTAGTCGCAAGGCCGAGCGCGTCGACACCGCCTGGCGGCGTTCTGCGAGACCGTCGTGTTCCACGCGATCAGCTTCTCGTTATTGAACAGATTGTAGACGTCGAGCTTTGATCCACGGCCTCACGCTGCGGAATACCGGGAATGTCGTAATTGACCGACATGTCGATCACGCCATACCCGGCAAACGTCTGATCGCCGCGCGCACCGGTAAAGAACACCGTCTGCGGGCCGGGCTGATCCGGGTAGCCGGCGTTCGCCAGAATCGCCACCTGCTGCGCGGTCAGCGGCTGGTTTTTCGCCGCAATGCTGTAGGCAAGCCCGGATTCGAGACGCCACAACCCCGAGAACGTCAGGTTGCCTTTCGAACCCATGTTCCAGTTGTAAATGCTCCACAGCCGCAGGCGGTTCTTCTCGGCATTCTGCAGATCGCCGAAGGGATAGGTACGGGCGACGCTGAACGCTTCCGGAAAGTTGCCGATCGCAGACGTGTTGCCTGGCTGATTCGTCGCCTCGCCTTCGTAGTCACCGGTGTTCTGGAGTTGCACTGTATCGGCGCCGTAAACGCTCCACGCGTTGTTGATCCGGTAGCGCGTCTGAAACACCAGCCCTTGATAGTGGCGATAGACCTGGTCGTTCGGCGCGTTCGTATAGAACTTGTTCGTGAACAGGCCGGCGCTGACGCCGTTGACGGTGACGTCGGTGACTCCGGTGGACAGCGTCTGGTAGTCCTCGATCAGATCGTGCGTGATGCGCGCGACATAGCTGACTTCGCCGTAACCATGGTCGCCCATGAACTTCGTCCCGAACGAGGCGGAGAACTCGTGCACCAGCGGCGAGATCAGGTTCGGATCCATCGTGACGTTCTGCGTCGGATCCGTGACCGTGGCATTCGCCGAGTTGACCGGATAGTTCGCAAGATTGAATCCCGGCGCGAACCCGTAGCCCTGCCCCGCCGGTCCGCGATAAATCGGCTCGATGTCCGCGGGGTTGCCGACCGGGCTGTTTGGCGCAATCTGCGCCTCGTTGTAGCGTCCCGAGTACTGGCCGTAGTTGAAGTGCACGATCTTGTCGCCGTTGTCATCGAGCGCGTAGGCCACGCCGAGACGCGGCACGATCCGGCCGACGTCCACGCTCTGAATGTCGCCGGTCGACAGCGCCTTGACGTGCTCGTAGCGCGCACCCAGGTCCGCCGACAGTCGGCCGTTGATCGTCCAGTGATCCTGGACATACAGCGAGTTGTTGTCGACGTTCAGAACCGCGCCGCGAACCGCCGGGTAATAGTCGAGGTATGACGTGCCCGGGACGAACATCGGAATCGGCCGGCCCGTGGAATCGAGCTGCGGCGTGCCGTCGGCGTTGGTCACGAAGTCGGACGAGAAGACGTACGACGTGGACGACTGCGAGTTGCCGCCGGTTCTCTGGCTCCGGAACCACTCGTAGCCGCCCTTGGTCTCGTGACGGCCGCCTCTGGTCCAGAACTTGGTGACGCTGCCGGTCAGCTGCTTGTTGTTGCGGTTCTCGCCGTCGGTCGCGTCGAAATACGGGGCGTTGTAGAGGCAGGCGCACTGCGTTGCCGAAAAGAACGGCGAATCGGTGATCACCGTGCTGGTCCCGCCGTCACCATCGAATCGGAAATGGCGCTGCGAGTACTGCGCCTCCACCAGCAGGCTGGCGCCAAGGACGCCCTTGTAGTTGGTGTAGAAGTAGTTGTTCGGCTCGCTGTAGTTGACCAGGCTATGCGGGTCGATCACGTAAGAATACAGACCCGAGTTGTTGGTCAGGTTGGTGGAGTTGGTCAGGAATCCGCCGGCAATCGTATGCCCCGGCGCCACCGTGCCGGTCAGCTTCAGCTCGAAGCGCTTGTTCTGCGTCTCCTGCGGCAGCGACACGCCGGTTTGCGGCAGCGTCGCCGGCTGGTTGACGTTCTGATAGCGGCCGGAGCTGAAGAACCACAGACCGGTCCTTCACGATCGGGCCGCCGAAGGTCCCTTCGTACCGTTCCTGCAATTGCGATGGATGCGCCGTGTCCGCAATTCCCTTTGTCACTTCGTACGGCGTCGCGCTCGTCCACGCCGGGTCGAGGAAGTTGACGCGGCCGCTGCCGCTGAACGTGTTGCCGCCGCTCTTGGTGATGGCGTTGACGACGCCGCCGGTGAAGCGTCCGTATTCGGCGGAGATGCCGGCGGTCAACACCTGCGTCTCCTCGATCGCGTCCTCGATGAACAGATTCTGCGGCGTGCGCGAACAGGTTGTCGTTCACGTCCACGCCGTTGATCATGAAGATGTTGTCGAAGGCCATCGCGCCGTTGATCACGACCTGGCCGGAGTTGGTCGAGTTCTCGGTGACGCCTGGCGACAGCGTCGCAATCCCTTCGAGCGTGCGCGGCGTCGCCAGCGATTCGATCTCTTCGTGCTTGTAGTTGCCGCCGACGACCGCCGTGGCGATCGGCGCCGGCGGCGCGGCCGTCACCTGCACTGACTCCGCGACGCCCGCCGCCTTGAGCTGCGGTGTTCTGCTCGATCACGAGGCCGAGCGGCAGCGTCGACCGTCTGAGTGACCTCGCCGAAGCCGCTCAGCGTGAATTTCAGGTGTAGGTGCCCGGCGGCAGCGCGTTGACCGTGTACAAACCCTGCGTGTCGCTGATGGCGACGCGCGATCCCTGCAGCGCCGGCGACGTCGCAGTCACCGTCACACCCGGTACCGCGAGACCCTGTTGATCCTTGATCGTCCCGCGGATGGTGCCCGACTGCACGCCCTGCGCGAATAACGAAGCCGCGCTCGTGATTCGCGATTGCCATCGCCACGAGCGTCAACACGAACGTCCTTTTCATAGCCTCTCCCCTTCCCACGTCCGACCATGTTGCGATCGCACACGGTGTGCCGGGATCCCGTAGATCGCACACTTACGTTCTTCTTCGATCACGCGATCCAAATTCCGGGAAGCACCGACATCGTTCGTTCCGCAATTGAGATACAGCCGTGCCGGAACCGACTCGACAGATCGCCGATCCAGCTGATCAAACGTGACCAGTCGCGACAAACACGCCGCGCACTTTCGCGCGCGACTGACGGCAGAGCTTTCGCGTTTATAATCGCGTCGTGATCCGTCTCTCGATGGCCCTCGCCGCGCTGGCCACGACAATGGTCGCTGCGGCCGCCGCGCCGATCGAACGACAGACCGGAGCGAGTCGTGTGGCGCTGGCGACGGTTCTCGACCCGAAGAACCGTCCACTGATGGACGTCGGACCTGACGACTTCGTGATTCAGGAAGCAGGCGCGACGCGGGAGGTACTTTCGGTCAGGCCCGCGGACTATCCGATCGCGATCATGATCGACACGGGCGGCGAAGCCCGCAATGACGTGCCGCTGATGCGAAAAGCGGTGGCACGCTTCCTCGAGAAGATCGGCGCCCGTCCGGTCGCGCTCGGCACCTTCGGCGATCTGCCGGTGATGGTCTCGACGTTCGAGGACGACCGCGCGACCGTAGTGAGACGACTTGGGGAGATCGAACTGACCACAGCCACCGGCAGTTCGCTGCTGCAGGGAGCTGCACTCGCCGCGCACACGATTCAGCGTACCGGCGCATTGTTCTCGACGCTGATCATTCTGTCGTCGAGTTCATTGGATTCGAGCCGCGACCGGCCCGACGAGATGATCGCACCGATCGTCGACAGCGGCACCATCCTTCATGTCATCGCCAACCGTTCCTCGCCGCCTTCGGGCGCGGGGTTCCGGCCGGCGCAGGCGCTGCGCGCGCTCGCTGAGCAGTCACGCGGCCAGTACACGACCATCTACTCGGCGGTGTCCTTTCAATCTGCGCTCGATCGACTCGCAGAGCGACTGACCAGCGAACTGCTGATCGAGTACATCGTGCCGACGGGGTCGAAGGCGAACGACGTGAAGGTCGGGGTCAGGCTGGTGGGCGCGCGGGTCAAGGGACTCGGCGTCGCGCCACGCTAAGCATGGCGGATCACAACGATCAACGCAGGACACGCGAACCTCGCAGAGCCGGCACCCCCTCGGCGGTTCCCGGGGCTTCTCCGTCGAAGGATCACGTCGTTCGCGGGACTCGAGGAGCTGGCAGAGCTGGATCTTTTTCAGCGGGTTCTGCGGTTTCTGCGTTGATCGTCGTGATCGTGGTCGGCTGGTTCGCCTGGCGGCGCCTGCCAACCCCGTCGATCGCCTCCGCCTCGTGCCGTGGCTGCAACGTCCTGCTCGTCACCATCGACACGCTCCGTCTGGATCGCGTCGGCGCGTTCGGCGGCCGGCCTGGGCTCACGCCGAACATCGATCGCCTCGCGGCCGAGGGTCTGCGGCTCACGCGCGCTTACAGCTCTGCGCCTCTGACGCTGCCGTCGCACGCCTCGATTCTCACCGGCGTCTCGCCGCCCGTCCACGGTCTGCGCGCCAACGGGCTGTTCCGCCTCGGCCCGAATATCCCGACGCTGGCAACGATGCTGAAAGGCGCGGGGTACCGAACCGGCGCGTTCGTCGGCGCATTCGTGCTCGACGCGCGCTTCGGCCTCAATCGAGGCTTCGACGTCTACGACGATCGCTACGGCGAAAAGCCGTCCGGCGATCCCGCCGAAGGCGCGGAACGCCGCGCCGAGGAGGTGGTGCGGCCTGCGGCCGCGTGGATACTCAACAGTCGCCAGTCGTCAGCCGTCAGTCCGTCAGTCGACAGTCGTCAGTCATCAGTCGACAGCCGTCAATCCTCGAATCAGCCATCAGCCATCAGCCATCAGCCATGGTTCGCGTGGGTCCACCTCTACGACCCGCACGAGCCCTACCGCGCGCCGGAACCGTACGCGTCGCAGCACGAGCCGTATGACGCGGAGGTCGCCTACACCGACGCCACGATTGGGCGGCTGCTCGATGATCTGCGCGCGGCTCACCAGCTCGATCACACGCTAGTCATGATCGCCGCGGATCACGGCGAGAGCCTCGGCGAGCACGGCGAACGGACCCACGGGGTCTTCGTGTATGACGTAACCATGCGAGTCCCATGGATCGTCTGGGGCTCGTGGCTCGGGGCTGGGGGCTCGCGTTTCGGGGCTCGGGGCACTGCGTCCGATGCGCTGGTGCGACTGATCGATCTCGCGCCGACGGTGCTCGACCTCGTTGACGTGAAGACCGCGCCGTTCGAAGGGCGGTCGGTGATTCCGGTCGTCAACGGCCGCGAGCCGGAACCGACGCGCGCCTACATCGAGGCGATGGACGCCAACCTGACCCGCAACTGGGCGCCGCTCACCGGCCTGGTCACGCGCGGCTACAAGCTGATCGACCTGCCGATTCCGGAGCTGTACGACCTCGCGGCCGACCGCCACGAAACGATCAATCTGTTCCAGAGCAATCCGGCGCAAGCACGGACGCTCAGCGCGCTCCTTCGCGACACCACGCTGGCGTTTCTCGCGCGTGGAACGGGCGCGGAGAAAACGACTCTGAGCGCCGACGCTCGTCAGCGTCTGCAGGCGTTGGGCTACGTGGCGATGAGCGCCGACCCGGGACGTCGGTCCTACTCGGATGCGGACGACCCGAAGTCGCTGATCGCCGTATCGAACGACTTGAACCAGGCGACCAGCGCCTTCAACGCGGGCTCTCGTCAACCGGCGATGGCGGCGGTGCGGACGATCATCGCGCAGCATCCCGGTTTCACGACCGCCTATGGAATGTACGCGTCGATGCAGCGCGAGACGGGAGATCTGCCCGGCGCCATTGCCACGCTCGACGGCATCGTCCGGCGCGGCATCGCCGATCAGCGGGTGCTTGTGGTCCTGGCCGGGTACTTCATGGAGTCGGGCGACGACCGAAAGGCGATCGACCTGCTCCAGACGGTCGTCGCGGCGCACCCGGACGAAGTCGAGGCATACAACTCCCTGGGCAGTGCCTACTCGAAGATCGGACGGCACGAGGAAGCGCGAGCTGCCTACCGAAGAGTTCTGGAGCTGCAGCCGACTTCAGCGACGGCGTACGAGAACATCGGCGTCGACGAGCTCCGGGCCGGAGAGCGTGACCGGGCAGCGGCCGACCTCGCGCGTGCGCTGGAGCTCGATCCGCAGCTGGCGTCCGCGCACAACACGCTGGCAGCGCTGCTGGCTGGTCAGGGACACGCCGACCAGGCGGTGGCGCACTGGAAGACCGCGTTGCAGCTGAATCCCCGACTCTACGACGCGCTCTACAACCTCGGCGTAACGTTGAACGACACGGGTAACCACGGCGAGGCGCGGCCCTATCTGCAACGCTTCGTCGACGTCGCCCCACCCGCACGGTACGGGCGCGAGATTGCTGAATTCAAAAAGCTGTTAGGTAAGTGACCCGGGCGGGAATGCGGTCAGGCGGGTAGGCCAGGCCGGTCCGGTGGGAACGTCCCCACCAGACCGACCCGGCCAACCTGCCCTACCAGACTTGCAGTCTTACCAGAGGAAGCGGAGGCCGATTCGGCCGGTGCGCGGACCGAGGATCGCGGTCGGCTGCTGGAACGAGGAGCCGGCCGTGAAGCTGATCGTTTCAGCCGCGTACTTGTTGAGCAGGTTGTAACCGTCCACGAACAGCCGGAGCTTCGTGTTACCCGGCAGGTTGATCGTCTTCTCGCCGCGCAGGTCGAGGACCGATATGTTGTCCATCCGATATGCGTTGTATGGCGAGAGGAACACCGCAGTCGCCGAGATGCTCGGCGCCGCCGCCAGCGTCTGGCCACCGGTCTGGCCGCCACCGCCCGCGCTGAACGTGCACGCGCACGATGCCGGCGCGGTTACCGTGTACTGCTGCGCGTAATTCTGCCCCGACTGGAAGCGGTACACGACGCTGCCCAGGATGCCCCACGGCAGTTCGAGCTGGGCGTTGAACTTCAACGAGTAGTTCGAGTACGGATACTGTCCTGGCGCGTTCGGCGTGTTCGGGTAGCCGACCGGGTAGTCGGTGATCCACGTGTAGTTGTAACCACCGCCGACAGAATAATGGTGGCTCATCCGCTTGTTGATCGAAAGCTCGTACGTCTTGTAGACACCGTTGTCCGGCGCATTCGCGATGAAGTTGGCCGCCGACGCACTGGTCGCCTGAGCGTTCGGAATCCCGTAGAACGTATCGACCTTGCCGTTCGGATCGGTCACATTGAACGGAACGGTGTAGAGCGAGCTCGGGCGCAGCGGCTGGAACGTGCCGTACTGGTTGTCGACCGAGAGATAGACAAAGCCCGTGCGCAGGCCGACGCCTTCGGTCAGCTGGCGTTCGATGTAGGCAGTCGCCTGGTTCGAGTGCGGATCAACGAGGTTCGGGCTGACCGTGATCGTGCCGGCCAGCTGAGTCGACTGCACGGTGCCTTCCTGGCCCGGCTGATACACGCAGTAGGTTCCCGTCGGACACTGCGACACCGGCGGCTTCCACTGATACTGGACAAACTTGGCCGCCTGGTTCGGATTCGCCAGCGACGCGAGGGTCGGACCCGGATTGAACCAGTAGAGGCCGTAGTTCCCCTTCAGGACGGTCTTACCGTCGCCCGTCAGGTCATACGTCACACCGATGCGGGGCGCGAAATTGTTGAACTTGGCATAGGTGGTGTCGGGGTAGGTCGTGGAGGGCACGTTCACCGGACCGAAACTGTAGGCCAGCGTCGTCTGGGCCGGCGAGTATGAGCCGTAGTGATCGAAGCGCACGCCGCCGTTGATCGTGGCACGCCCGAACGTGTACTGGTCGGTCACGAAGAAGTCGGTCGTCTGAAGCGCATCGATACTGGTCAGCCCTGAAATCGACGACGGCGAGATCGTGCCCACGGAAGTCGCCGTCGGAACACCGATTCGGATGTTCGACGGCACGCCGTTGACGAACGTTTCACGAACGTCGCCCGAGTAGAGCTGGGTCGAGCCATACCAGCCGGTTTCGACGAGATACTCCCCACCGAACTTCAGGTTGTGCGTACCGCCGAGGCCCTCCTTGAAGTAGGTCACGGATCCGGTGTACTGCCGCCGGCGACGATTGGTCTGTTCCAGTTGGTCGCCGCCCGAGACGAAGGTCGACGTCCCCGTGTCCCAGATTTCCGGGTTGGTACCCGTCGCCGTCGTCCCGAGATTCGACACCAGCGGGAAGTAGTAGCCGAATACACCGTAGCGAGCTTCCGCGTATAAGTTGTGCGAGAGCGTGCCGTTCCATTCGCCTTTGTACACCCAGCTCGCGGACGTTTGGGCGAGTGTGCCGTCGAGGCTGGTGAAGTTGAACGTGGCCGCGGCGCCCGGTATTCGATTCGGCTGAACCTTCTGGCCCCACTGGTAGTAGCCGATCAACTTGTTGTTCTTGTCGATCTGCCACGTCACCTTGCCGGATGGGTTCCACAAGTCGGTGTGGAACGGCGTACCGCCGATCGGACCGACGAAATTCGGCTGGCCGACATCGGTGGCCTGATAGCGGTACGAGAAGAACCACCAGATCTTGTCCTTCGCGATCGGACCGCCGACGTTCAGGTTGAAGTCGTTGTACTTCTGCAGCTCGTTGCTGTGATCGCGGATGCCGTTGGGCAACGTGGTCGGGTTGTAGGCGAACTGCGACGGCAGGTTGCCGGCGATGTTGTCCGACTGCATGCCGTTGGTCTCGAAGTCCTTGTAGAGCTCGCCCTGGAACTTGTTGCCGCCCGACTTGCCGAGGAAGTTGCTCTGGACGCCCGGCGTAGGCATCTCAGCGCCCTGGCCGATGGTTCCGAAATAGACTTCTTCGAACGAGCCGTAGTCCGTGTAGAAGCCGGCCCCGCTCGTGCCCTCGGTCGTGTTGATGTTCTCGACGAGCACACGGTTCTGGCCGCTGTAGCCATAGGCCGAGTAGGTCGTCTGGGTGCCGGCGCGGTTGCCGCCGACGTCGATGCGCGCCATCTGGACCGACGGCGTGACCGCGAGCAACGACCACATGTCACGCGAGTTCGGAATCTCCTGCAGCGCCTCCAGCTTGAAGTTCTGCTGGACCTGCGTGTTGGTCGTGTCGATCACCGGCGAATCACCGGTCACCGTCACCGATTCGTTCAGGGTCGCAACCGCGAGCTCGACGTTAATTGTCGCCGCGAACCCGAGCGCAATCTGAATGTTCTCGCGCCTCAGCCCGTTGAAGCCCGAGAGGTCGAAGGCCAGCGTGTAAGTGCCCGGAGGCAGCGCTGGGAAGCGATAGTTGCCACTCCCATCCGTGACGGTGGTCTGGACGCCCATCGCTGACGGACTGGTCGCGTTTACGGTGACGCCCGGCAGGACGGCACCGCTCGAGTCACTGACCTTGCCGTTAATCGAGCCTGTGGTGCTCGCGCCGCCGCCCTGTGCAAAGACACTCGACGTGACCAGACACATGGTCAACACCGCCAGCAGTAGTTGGAACCCTCGACGTTTCATTCACGGCCTCCTCGAATCGTTTGATGCGACCGGTGTTCGAATTACGACACCGACGCGGAGCGTAGCATCGAGGCTACCCGCGTTCAATGAGTTCGGCATCAATTTTCGCGGAGGAAACGACGGAACCGGGGGGGATCCGAAAAACTGAAGTCCCGCATCCGCATAGGGCGAATGCGGGATGCGTCGTACGCGGAATCAGTTCCGCCGAGACTCGACTTGCTTGATGGCCTCGTCGATTAGCCGTTCGTTGTCGGCCTTGGAGACATTCCGTTGCAGAATTTTCGAGGCGATCATCACCGATAAATCCACGGCTTCGTGTCGGAGCTGTTCAAGCGCGCGATTTGTCTCCAATTGAATCTGCCGCTCAGCATTCTTCACGATGTGGTCGGCTTCGGCGCGGGCCTTCGTCCGGAGCTCTTCGCGCAGCCGGTCACCGTCGACCCGGCTCTGCGCGATGATGCCGTCCGCATCCACGCGCGCCTGCTGGATGATCTGGCCGGCCTCGACATTCAGCCGCTCCAAATCAGTCTTGGCCTGCGCCGCATCGTCCAGCGACTTGCGAATCAGCGCCTGACGGCTTTCGAGCGCTGCCAGCAGCGGCCCCCAGGCGAACTTCGCCAGCAGCGTCAGCAGGACGAGGAACGTGACGATCGTCCAGATGAACAGCCCTGGATCCGGCTGAACTAACGGATTATTCATGGCAATCTCGCTGGCGTCCGGCCTGGCCGAACGCTATTTCATCAACACGATCAGCAGAACGAACACTTCCGCCAGAATCGCCACGCCTTCGAGCAGGAACAACGGCAGGTTCACGGCGCCGGTGATCTTGTCGGCGGCGCTGGGCTGCCGGGCGATGCTCTCGGCGGCTGCCGCCGCGAACTTGCCGATGCCGAGGGCGGCGCCGATGACGATCATGCCGAGCCCGATCGCGGCACCGAAATAGTGAATCTTGTCCATTGCCTCTTCTTCTCCCTTGTTGTCGATCAGTGATGAACGTGAATAGCCATGCCGATGAATACGGCGGTCAACAGTGTGAATACGTACGCCTGCACCAGAACCACGATGATTTCGAGCGCCGAGATCCCGACCGCGAGCGGCACCGACGCGATCACGCCGGCGCCGATGCCGGTCAGCGCGCCGCCCATCTCCGCGAACAGGAACACGAACGACAGAATCGCGAGAATCGCGATGTGACCGCCGGTCATGTTGGCGGCAAGTCGCATCGTCAGCGCGAACGGCCGGACGAACATCCCCATGATTTCGATCGGAATCAGCAGGATGTAGATCGGCCACGCCAGGCCGTGCGGCACCAGGTTCATCCAGTGCTTGACGACGCCGTGCGCCTTCGACCCGGCGACGATGATCGCGCCGAAGGTGATGGTCGCCAGCGCGGCGGTCACGTTGTAGTTCGCCGTCGCGGTCGTGCCGCCGTGCATCACTTCCTTGACGAAGGAGCCTTCGGCGGTGTGCAGGACGTAGTGATCGAGCAGCCCGAGGACATCGAAGATCGGAATCAAGCCGATCATGTTCGCGCCCAGGATGAAGAAGAAAAACGTGAGCATCAGCGGCGCCCACGTGCTCACCCATTTGTTGCCGACGTTGGGCCGCACCATCTCGTCGCGCACGAACTCGACGATCGCTTCGAGCCCGTTCATCGCGCCTGACGGAATCAGCCGGTCCTGCTTCAGGTAGCGCCGCACCACCCAGGTAATCACCACGAACAGCGTGGCGGCGACCAGCCACAGCATCAGGACGTGCTTGGTCACCGAGAAGTCGATGCCCAGGATCGTCGGCAGCTTGATCAGCGGCTCGTTGATGCTGCTGTTCGCAACGTGATGGATGATGGTCTCGCCGGCGTCGAACTTGCCGGCTTGTCCCTCCACCGCGGCGGCGGCGTGTTCTTGTGCCAGTTCCTGGACGAACATCGTTGTTGTTAGGACGCGAACAGGCGCCGCAGTGCGAGCGCCTCAGTCAAATGCAGTGCGATGAACGAACCCGTAAAGCTCGCGACGAACGGAACGGCCGGCTGCGACAGGCCCTTGAGCACGATCGCCACGTACGCCCCGAAAAACAGCATCTTTCCAAAAAACCCGGCGGCCATCATCCCGGTCAGTGCCTCGGGATTGCGCCGGTAGGTCCGTTCCGCGAGCAGCCACGTCACCACGGCCACCAGGAGAGGGCCCACCATTCCCAGGAACGTCGCCGTCCCGTTCTGTGCGCCGAAGCCGAGCGTCGCTGCGGACCACGACAGCAGGCCCGCGCCGATCATCCACGCCACCGGCTTCATGGCTTCAGGAACACCGTCTTCGCCAGCTCGTACATCCCGACCACGACTCCGAGGATCAGTCCGATGGCCAGTCCCCACGGTGAGGTCCCGCGCCAGGCGTCAACGGCGTAGCCGATACCGCCGAGCAACAGAATCGCGCCGATGAGCGTGTAACCCGCGCCCGCGGCTGAACCCGCCCGCTCCGCGGTCTTCTGCAGTTCGCGAGCGCTGCGGGCGAGATCTGACTCTGGGTCTTCAGGCGCCATGGGCAGACCATTATCTCTGACTTATCTCCGGCGCCGACTGGGCAGTATATCGTACCTTGTGAAAAACTTCACTTAACGCGCAGGGGACGGTCTTCAACCATCCGGCGTTAGCGGAGGGCGGCGGTAAGTCCAGCCACACCAAGGGTTTTCGCGGACGCGTCGGCCAGCTCGAAGAGCAGCCTCGGATAGACACCGAGGAAGATGGTGCCGAGCACGGCGATCCCAAGCACTATTCCCAGCGCCGGGGTCAGGCGCGGTGTCGAGCCGGCGGTTTCCTTCTTCAGATACATGAAGACGACGATGCGGACGTAGTAGTAGAGCGAGACGACGCTATTGAGCACGCCATGATCGCGGCGAGCCAGTTGTAGTGGGCGTCGACCGCCGCGCCAAACAACCACAGCTTGCCCATGAACCCCGCCGTCGGCGGAATCCCGCCGAGCGACAGCATGAACACCAGCATCGCGAACGCCGCGAACGGGTTGCGGAAGCTCAGGCCGCTGAAGTCCTTCAGCTCGTCGCCGATCACGTCGGCCCGCCGCAGCAGGACCACCACCGCGAAGGCACCCAGCTGCATGAACGAGTAGATGAACAGGTAGACCAGCATCGCGGTGATGCCGCGCGATGTGCCGGCGACGACGCCAATCAGGAGATACCCGGCGTGCGCGATCGACGAGTACGCCAGCATGCGCTTGATGTTCGACTGCGTAACGGCGGCGATGTTCCCGGCAGTCATCGTGGCGACCGACAGCACCCAGAACAGCAGCTGCCAGTCTGCGCTCATCGTCGGCAGTCCCTCGACGAAGATGCGAATCAGCATCGCGAACGACGCGGCCTTCGATCCGACCGACAGGAATGCCGTGACCGGCGTCGGCGCGCCTTCGTAGACGTCGGGCGCCCACATGTGGAACGGCACCGCGGCGATTTTGAACCCGACGCCGGCGACGAGCAGAATCACCGCCAGCACCAGCCTCGGATCGTGCTCCTGGCCCTCGAACGCAGCGGCCATGACGCGCAGGTTCGTCGTCCCCGACAAGCCGTACATGAGCGACATCCCGTAGAGAAGAATGCCGAGCGAGAAGGCGCCGAGCAGGAAGTACTTGACCGCGGCTTCGTTCGATCGCTGGCTCGGCTTGATGAAGCCGGCCAGGATGTAGAACGACACCGCCATCGTCTCGAGGCCGATGAAGATGGTGATGAGATCGATGCCGCCGGCCATCACCATCATGCCGAGCGTCGCGCACAGAATCAGGAAGTAATACTCGCCCGGCGAAGCGCCCTCGACCTTCAGGTACGCGGATCGACATCAGCACCGTAATGCCGGCGGCGCCGAGGAACAGCACTTTGAAGAACAGCGCGAACTGATCCACGGCCAGCAGGCCGTGCGCGACTTCCACACGCGTGGACGTAAACGGCAGCAGCGACACCATGGTGGCGCCGAGCACCAGCAGCGTGACCCACGCCAGCGCGCCGCGCTGCGCGCGCGGCAGCAGCACGTCCGCAATCAGCAGCAGCAGCGCTCCGCCCGTGAGCACCAGCTCCGGCAGTGATGTAGTAGAAGTCGCTGAGCGAGATCCCCTGCGGCATCAACGCTTCTCGGGCGTCTGGCCCGCCGCCGTCGCCGGCAGCGGGTTGCCGTTGACGTCGCACGGCATCAGCGACAGGAACTTCGCGGCGGCGTTGTTCGAAGCCGCAATCGCTTCGGCGGTCGGCGGCTTGGTGTCGCAATCAGCGGCGTATTTCGCCTCGTACTGCGGATTCACGCGCCCGACGATGTGACGGACCGACATCTCGAGGCGCCGCAGGAACGGCGCGGGGTAGAGTCCCATCCACACCGCCAGGATCAGCAGCGGGGCAAACGTCGCGAACTCGCGGTGGCTGAGGTCGAGCAGCCGTTCGTTCTTCGGGTTCTCGATCTTGCCGAACATCGTGCGCTGATAGAGGTAAAGCATGTACGCGGCGCCGAGGACGACGCCGCTGCCGGCGAAGACCGCCCACACTTTGTTGGCGACGAACACACCCTGCAGGATCAGGATCTCGCCGATGAACCCGTTGAGTGTCGGCAATCCGATCGACGACATCGTCATGATGAGGAAGATGGCGGCGTAGACCGGCATCACCTTCGACAAGCCGCCGTACTCGGAAATCTCACGCGTATGGCGTCGTTCGTAGACGACACCGACCAGCAGGAACAGTCCGCCGGTCGAAATGCCGTGGTTCAACTGCTGGATGATGCTGCCGGTGATCCCGACCGGATTCAACGCGAACATGCCGAGCATCACCATCGCCATGTGGCTGACGGACGAATACGCGACCAGGCGCTTCCAGTCCTTCTGCGCCAGCGCCACCAGCGCGCCGTAGACGATGCCGATGATCGACAGCAACACCATCATCGGGACGAAATGACGGGTCGCTTCGGGCAGAATCGGCAGGCTGAATCGGAGGAACCCGTAGGTGCCCATCTTCAGCATGACGGCGGCCAGAATCACCGAGCCGGCGGTCGGCGCGTCCGTGTGGGCGTCCGGCAGCCAGGTATGGAACGGGAACATCGGCACCTTGACCGCGAAGCCGAGGAAGAACGCGAGGAACAGCCACCACTGCAGGTCGTAGGGGATGTTCAGCTTGTGGAACATCGTGAGATCGAAGCTGTAGACCCCGGTGACGCTGTGCGCGTAGAAATACAGCGCCAGGATGCCGAGCAGCATGATCACGCTGCCGACCAGCGTGTAGAGGAAGAACTTGATCGCCGAGTAGAGGCGGTTGGCGCTGCCCCAGATACCGATCAGGAAATACATCGGCACCAGCATCACTTCCCAGAACAGGAAGAAAAGCAGGAAATCGAGCGCCATGAATGCGCCGAGCATGCCGGTCTGCAGCACCAGCAGGAAGATGTAGTACTCCTTGATGCGCTCGTGTGATGGCGTTCCACGAAGACAGGATGGCGATGAACCCCATCATCGTCGTCAACAGGATCAGCAGCGTGCTGAGGCCGTCCACGCCGAGGAAGTATTCGGCGCCAATCGACGGAATCCAGGGCGCGCGCTCGACGAACTGGAAGTCGGCCTGCTGCGGGTTGAACCAGAACCACAGCGGCACTGAAATCACGAACCCGATGAAGGCGACCGTGTTCGCGATCCACTTGATCGCGTTCTCGTTCTCCTTGTTGACCAGCAGCAACAGGAGCGCGCCCGCGAGCGGCGTGAACAGGATGAGGGAGAGGTAATGATCCATAGTTACCGCACGAACAGATAAACGCTGACGAACGCGAAGATGCCGAACAGCATCAAGAGCGCGTAGTTCTGCACCAGACCGGTCTGGATCCGTCTCCAGGCGAGACTCGATTCCTGCACGATGCGCGCGACCAGGTTCACCAACCCGTCGACCACGCCGCGATCGGTCAGGCCGGAGAACCAGGCCGCGATCACGGTGATCCAGCTGGTGCCGTTGACCGCGCCGTCCACCACGTTCCGGTCCACGGCCCACAACCCCTGGCCCGCCGCGAACGTGCCGGAAATCACCGTGGCGTCGTAGAGCTCGTCCACGTAGTACTTGTTGGAGAGCACGGTGTGTGCGCCGGCGAAGCGCTCCGCGAGGTCGGTCGAAATCTCCGGACTGGTGACGTAGAACTTGCGGGCCAGCAGGATGCCCGAGATGGCGATGCCCAGCGACAGCGCCATCAGTCCGAGTTCTTCGGCGCGCGACACGTGCCCACCGGATTCTTCGACCGCGCCGCCTTCGTGCTCGAGCGCCTTCACTTCGCCGTTCGCGGTCTTGCCACGCTCGATGTCGGATCCGGCGACGACGTCGTTCGGGCGAAGTTCTCCGGCGGCCCGCTCGACATGGGACGGCGTGAAGCTTGGCTCGAGGAAACGTTCAATTTCGTTGCTGCCGCCGAGTGCACCCGGAATGCCGACGAACCCCGCGACCATCGCGCCGACGGCGAGAGCCATCAGCGGAAACGTCATCGGCGACGGCGATTCGTGCGGCCCGTGCCACGGGCCGTGACCGTGCCCGCCGCCGTGGTCGTCCTGCCCGCCATGCGCATCTGCGGCCGGCCCGTGCGACACCTCGTGATCGTGCTTCGCTGCGTGACCGTGTGCCAGCGTGTCGGCGGGGTGAGCCGCGCCGTGCGCGGCCGCGAGACGAGTGTCTCGGGCGTGTTCGGCCGGTGGAATCGCAGGCGCCGCGTGGCCATGACCGCTTTCCCAGGCCGGGCCACGGTAGCTGGTGTAGAAGGTCATGAACATCAGGCGCGCCATGTAGAACGCGGTCATCAGAGCGGCGGCCACGCCGAGCACCCAGATCACCTTGTTGAACAGGAACGCCCGGAACAGGATTTCGTCCTTGCTGAAGAATCCGGCGAACGGAAAGATGCCGGCAATCGCCAGCGTGCCGATCATCATCGTCACGAACGTGACCGGCATGTATTTCTTCAGCCCGCCCATCTTGCGCATGTCCTGCTCGCCGGCCATGGCGTGAATCACCGAGCCGCTGCCGAGGAAGAGGAGCGCCTTGAAGAAGGCGTGGGTCATCAGGTGGAACGCGCCTGCGGAGAACGCGCCGACGCCGACCGCGGTGAACATGTAGCCGAGCTGCGAGACGGTCGAGTACGCCAGAACTTTCTTGATGTCGTACTGCACCAGCCCGATTGACGCCGCCATCAGTGCGGTCAGCACACCGACGATCGCGACGATCATCATCACCTGCGGCGCGTGCGTGAAGAGCACGGCGTTGCGGCCGATCATGTAGATGCCCGAGGTGACCATCGTCGCCGCGTGGATCAGGGCGGAAACCGGCGTCGGGCCTTCCATCGCGTCCGGCAGCCACACGTAGAGCGGAATCTGCGCGCTCTTGCCGGTGGCGCCGATGAACAGGAACAGGCAGATGAACGAGATGACGCCAAAGTGCGCCGTCTCGATCGGCATCACTGACGCGGCGTTCTGAACGGTCGCGGAAATCGAGGGTGCCGAAGGTGTAGTAGATCAGGAAGACGCCGAGCACGAACGCCCAGTCACCGACGCGGTTGGTGATGAAGGCCTTCTTGCCCGCGTCGCCCGCGCTCTTCTTCTCGTACCAGTAGCCGATCAGCAGGTACGAGCAGAGGCCGACGCCCTCCCAGCCCACGAACATCACCAGGAAGTTGTTCCCCAGGACGAGCATGAGCATGAAGAAGCAGAACAGGTTCAGATAGCAGAAGAAGCGCGCCACTCCGCCGCGCGGCTCGTCGGCCATGTACGCAGTCGAGTAGACGTGGATCAGCGTGCCGATGCCGGTGATGATCAGAATCATCATGCCGGACAGCGGATCGATCCGGAATCCCCAGGTCACCGCGAAGTCGCCGATGCCGGTGTTGGTGGCGAGCGGAATCGACGGGATCCATTGCGCCACGGTGACGTCGAAGGCCCGCGCCTCGCCGGGAAGCCCGAGCAGCTGCCAGAACGCGAACAGCGACACGCCCAGCGCCGCCGTCATCATCGCGCAGGCAACCATGCCAGCAGTCCGCTTGGAAAAATAGCGGATGCCGATGAGGCCGTTGACGGCCGCCCCGATGCCGGGCAGAAGCGGAATTAACCAGATGTAGCGCATGCGTTTATCTTCGACCTACCCGACTACCACTTCATGAGATTCATTTCGTCGATGTTGATCGTCTCTTTATTGCGGTAGAACGCGAGGATGATACCGAGCCCGACCGCCGCTTCAGCCGCGGCCACCGCGATGACGAAGATGGCGAAGACCTGACCGACCTCGTTCTGGAGCGAGTCCGAGAACGCGATCAGGTTGATGTTGACCGCGTTCAGGATCAACTCGATCGACATGAAGATGATGATGATGTTCCGGCGCACCATCACGCCGACGACGCCGATGATGAACAGCGCCGCAGACAACAGCTTGTAATGGGTGGTGGTGATCATGAAATGGCTGATGGCTGATTGCTGATTGCTGATTTATTTTGCAATTCGAATTCTGCAATCGGCATTTCAGAGCTCTCGTTTTGCGAGGACAATCGCGCCGATCATCGCGACCAGCAGCAGCATCGAGGCGATCTCGAACGGAATCAGGTAGCTCGTGTAGAGCAGCCAGCCGACCTGCTCGGTGTTGCCGACCACCGGCATCGCCGCGCCAGGCACCGGCGGAGTGGCCGGTAACTTCGCCGACAAGGCGGTGATCGCCGCCAGTTCCGCGAGCACCGCGCCGGCGAGCCAGAATCCCAGCTTGCCGCGCCGGTGCGGATCGCTATGCGCCTCCGGCGGCCGCTTCAGATTCACCAGCATGACCACGAACAGATAGAGCACGACGATGCCGCCGGCGTAGACGAGGATCTGGATGGCGGCGAGAAACGGCGCGTGCAGCAGGACGTAGAGCGCGGCCACTCACAGAAAATCCAGCACCAGAAACAGCACGCTGTGAACGGTGTCGCGGGTCGTGACCACCAGCACGGCGAAGCCGAGGATGACGGCCGCAATGACGTAGAACGCGATGGCCTGTCCCATCAGCTCAACAACACTTTCACAATCCCGGTGACCACCAGGTTGGCGATCGCCAGCGGGATCAACACCTTCCATCCGAGCCGCATCAGCTGGTCGTAGCGGTAGCGCGGCAGCGTCGCCCGGATCCAGATGAAGAAGTAGAGGAAGAGGAACGACTTGATCAGAAACCAGGTCCAGCTCGGCACGATGTCCAGGAAACTCAACATCGCCACGTTCGGAAACGGCCGCAGCCACCCGCCCAGAAACAGCGTCGTCGCCACCGACGAGACGACGATCATGTTGGCGTATTCGGCGAGGAAGAAGAGCGCGAAGCGCATGCCGGAGTATTCGGTGTGGAACCCGCCGGTCAACTCCTGCTCCGCTTCCGGCATGTCGAACGGCGCGCGGTTGGTTTCCGCGAGACCGCCGATGACGAAGATGCCGAACGCCAGCGGCTGCACGAACATGTACCAGACGCCCTGGCTCTGCTGGGCGTGGACGATGCTGACCATGCTGAGCGAGCCGGCCATCAGAATCACGCTGACCAGCGTCAGCGTGATCGAGACTTCGTAACTGATCAACTGCGCCGACGCGCGAAGGCTGGCGAGCAGCGGGAACTTGCTGTTGGACGCGTAGCCCGCGAGGATGATGCCGTAGACGCCGACCGACGCGACCGACACGATGTAGAGCAGGCCGACGTTGACGTCGGTGACGTAGAGCGTGACCTTGTGCCCGAAGATCGAGACTTCCGGCCCGAACGGAATCACCGCGTAGACGATCAGTGCCGGCACCATCGAGATGATCGGCGCGGCGGTGAAGACCCACTTGTCGGCTTTCACCGGCGTGATGTCTTCCTTGATCATCAGCTTGATGGCGTCCGCCACCGGCTGCAGCACGCCGTACGGTCCGACCCGCATCGGTCCGAGACGCGACTGCGCCCAGGCGATGACCTTGCGCTCGAGCAGCACCATGTAGGTGACGGCGACGAGCGTCGCGTTCAGGACGACGAGGATCTTCACGAGCGGGATGACGAAGTTGTCAATCATCGATCGACCTCACCCAACACGACGTCGAGCGAGCCAATCAGCGCGACCACGTCGGCGATGAGGTGGCCTTTGATCAACGGACGGAGCCCCTGCAGGTTGCAGAACGACGGCGGACGGACCCGGAAACGATACGGGTTGGTCGACTTGCCATCGCTGACGATGAAGTAGCCGAGCTCGCCTTTGGGCGACTCGATGGCGTGATAGGTTTCGCCGGCCGCCGGCTTGATCAGGCGCGGCACCTTGCCGACGATCGGCCCCTCGGGCAGCCCTTCGGTCGCCTGCCTGATGATGCGCAGCGACTGGCGGAACTCCTCCATCCGGACCAGATAGCGATCGTAGGTGTCGCCGACCGTGCCGACCGCGACATCGAACTCCATCTCGTCGTAGGCCGCGTACGGTTCGTCCTTGCGGATGTCGCGCGGTACGCCCGAACCACGCAGCGGCGGACCGCTCAAGCCCGAGCGCGACCGCGGCCGGACCGCTGATCACGCCGATGCCCTTGGTCCGTTCGAGCCAGATGCGGTTATGGGTCAGGAGCTCTTCGTACTCGTCGACCTTCTGACTCATGATCTGGACAAACTGCAGCACCTTCGCAGGCCAGCCTGGCGGCACGTCCTGCGGCAGCCCGCCGATGCGCATCGAGTTGTAGGTCAGCCGCGCGCCGCACATCTCCTCGAACAGATCGAGAATCAGCTCGCGTTCGCGGAACGCGTAGAGGAACACCGTCATCGCGCCGATGTCCATCGCGTGCGTGCCGATCCACAGGCAGTGGCTGGCAATCCGCTGCAGCTCGCAGAGGATCGTCCGCACGTAACGGGCCCGGCGCGGCACCTCGACCGAGAGCAGCTTCTCCACCGTCTCGCAGTAGCCGACGTTGTTGGTCGCGGCCGCGACGTAGTCCATCCGGTCGGTCAGCAGGATGATCTGCGTCCAGTTGCGGTTCTCGCTCAGCTTTTCGATGCCGCGGTGCAGATAGCCGATCACCACGTCGCCATCGACTACTTTTTCGCCATCGAGCCGCAGCACGACGCGCAGCACACCGTGGGTGCTCGGGTGCTGCGGGCCCATGTTGATCACGAGCTCGTTCGTGTCGAACATCGCGCCGTGATGAACTGCCGGTGTCTCCATGATCCCCACGCGTCGGTCTACGTTCGTCGTTCGTCGTTTACGTTCGTCGTTCGCGGTTCGTCGTTCGAACCAGTCGAACCTTTCGAACCTATCGAACCTTTCGAACCTCTGACCTATTCAATATCCGCCTGCTCCCGGGCCTGGCGCAGCTTCAACCAGTCGAGCGGATTCTCCATCAGCAGTTCGCCGGGACCCTCGAGCGGATAATCCTTCCGCTGCGGAAAGCCCTGCCAGTCGTCCGGCATCAGGATGCGGCGACGGTCCGGATGCCCGGTGAAGTTCACACCGAACATGTCGTAAACCTCGCGCTCCAGCCAGTTGGCAGCCGGCCAGAGACCGGTCGCCGACGGAATCGGATCGGTCTCGGAAACCTTCGTCTTGAGCCGCACGCGATGACGATTGAAGCGTCGAGTACAGGCAGTAGATCACGTCGAAGCGCGCCGCGGTCCGCGGCGGCCAGTCGGTCGCCGTGAGGTCGGAGAGAAAATCGAAACGCGCATCGGCGGCGTCCCGAGATAACGCGCCGCATCGAGGATGTGCGCGACCGGCACGATGATCGTCCAGTCGCCCAGATAATAGCTGAGTTGCGTGGCGCCTTCGGGCAACGCGGCCTGCAGGCCGGCGACGTACGCCGGCACCGCCACATCGGCCGGCGGTGGCGGATCGGGCGGCCCGGTGGCGGGCGCCGCCTTCGGCACGTGCGCTTCCCCAGCCGCGGCGGGCGGCTTGGCTGCCGGTGCCGGCTTCGCTGGCGCCGGTTTCGGTGCCGCAGCCTGAGCGGGCGCGGGAGGCGCCGCCCCAGCGGGAGTCTGAGGCTTCGCAACGTCAGGGGCGACTGGTGGAGCGGGCGGTTCCGGAGTCTTCGGCTCGTCAGCCATCTACACCCACTCGAGCGCGCCCTTTTGCCAGGCGTAGTAGTAGCCGACGACCAGGATGAAGATGAAAACCACCATCTCGATGAGGCCGAACAGCAGCAGCTTGTTGAAGATGACCGCCCACGGAAACATGAACACGGTCTCGACGTCGAAGATCACGAACAGCATCGCCACCAGGTAGTAGCGGATGCTGTAGCGATCGCGCGCGTCGGTCACCGGTTCGATACCGCACTCGTACGGTTCGAGCTTCACCTTGTTGTACTTTTCCGAGTGAATCAACCCGGAAAAAACGATGCGTGAAAATCGCGAACCCGGTCGCGACGGCGACAAAAATGGCGATGGGTATGTAGGCTGAAAGCATTGGAATGACGCGTCGCGCGAGAGAAAACGCGACTTTGGAAAAGCCGTTGGTTTATAACATGCGACCTGAGGGGTGTCAAGAAATGGGGCACTGAGCCGCACCATCGTCGCCTCCCCGCAAGTCACAGATTTCAAACCATTTTTGCGGTCCTCTTCCCTTGACGCTCCTGAAAAGCGGGACCTATACTGCCCTCATGGACAATAGGCGCGCGCTGGCCGTCGCGACCCTGCTCGCCGGGCTCGCAGTCGTCGGCCAGGGACAGCTCGTCGCTCAGACCATCCAACGGGCGTTGTACGTCAGCGTCCTGAACGAAGCCGGCGCACCGGTGCCGGACCTCGGCCCGTCCGATTTCATCGTGCGCGAAGACAACGTGGCACGCGAAGTGCTCAAAGTCGCACCGGCCACCGAGCCGATGCAGGTCGCGCTGCTCATCGACAACAGCCAGGCCGCCCGCGACTACATCTCGCATTATCCGTCAGGCGCTCCCCGAATTCGTGGCCACTCTCGCCGGTTCGGGCGAAGGCAGCATCAAGAACGATGTCGCCATCATCGCAATCGCCGAGCGCCCCACGATCCTCACGGACTACACCACTAACCTGGTCAACCTGAAAAAGGGAATCGAGCGCCTCTGGTCGCAGCGCAGCAGCGGCGCCTACCTGCTCGATGGCATCTACGAAACCGCGAAAGGGTTCAAGAAACGCGACGCGCAGCGGCCGGTGATCGTCGCAATCACGGCCGAGGGCCCCGAGCTCAGCAACTATCACTACGATCAGGTGCTCGGCCCGCTGCGCGATACGGGCGCGGCGTTCTATGCCATCGCGGTCGGTCATCCGTCGAGCAGCCTCAGCGACGAGATGCGGAATCGGGCCATGGTGCTCGACGTCGGTCCGCGCGAAACCGGCGGCAGCTACGATCAACTGCTGACCAGCATGGCGCTCGGCGGCAAGCTGACTCAGCTCGCGGACCAGCTGACCCACCAGTACCGCGTCACCTACGCCCAGCCCGACCACGCTGATTCCGCCAGAGAAGGTCACAGTCGCGGCCGCCAAACCCGGTCTGACCGCGCGGGGCACGCTCATCCGCGAACCGAAGGACAAGAAGTGAAAGCGGCCGTTGCGGCCATCGTCGCGATCGCGTCCGCCGGCGTGATTGCGACGCGCGCAGGCGCCCCAGCAGCCGCCGCCGCAGGCGCCGTTTCGCGCCGGCGTCGACGTCGTGTCGCTCAACGTCACGGTCACCGATGGCCCGGCGCACTACGTCACCGATCTGACCGCCGACGACTTCAACGTGTTCGAAGACGGCGTCAAGCAGGACGTCACCTTCTTCAACCGCACCAACCTGCCGATCGCGCTGGCGCTGCTGCTGGACACCAGCGCCAGCATGGAATCCAAGCTGCCGACCGCACAGGAAGCGGCGATCGGCTTCGGCAAGCGGCTGCGGGCGCAGGATCTGGCCGAAGTCATCGATTTCGACAGCCGCGTCGTGGTGCTGCAGAACTTCACCAACAGCGCGTCCGAGCTCGAGGAGGCGATCCGCAAGACCTCGGCCGGCGGCTCCACTTCGCTGTACAACGCGGTGTACATCGCGCTGAAGGACCTGAAGAAGGTGGTCGCGAAGAACTCGGACGAAATTCGCCGGCAGGCGATCATCGTGCTGTCGGACGGCGAGGACACCTCGAGCCTGCTGCCGTTCGAAGAGGTGCTCGATCTGGCCAAGCGATCGGAGACGGCCATCTACTCGATCGGACTCAGAGCCAACGAGGGATCGGCCATCGTCAGCAAGGGCTTCAAGGAAGCGGAGTTCGTACTGCGGCAGTTCTCGCAGGAAACCGGCGGCCGCTCGTTCTTTCCGAATCAGGTTGCCGACTTGAACAACGTCTACGGACAGATTTCCGACGAGCTCTCGAGCCAGTACACCGTCGGCTACACGTCGCGGAACCCGAAACGCGACGGCGCCTGGCGCCGCGTGATCGTGCGCGTCACCAAGCCGAACATGACGGCGCGCACCAAGCTCGGGTACTTCGCGCCGACGCCGTCCACGCGCTGAACACATGAACGTCGTTCCTCTCGTCCTGTACGCGGCTGCGCTCGTGGCGTATGCGTGGCATTTCGCGCAGCGAAGTCCGCTCCTGGGACGCACCGCCACCACACTGCTGGTCGCGGCGACGCTGGCACATACCTTCGCCATCGGAATGCAGACGATGGAGTTCGGGCACGTGCCGGTGGCGGGGGCGACGTCGGCGATTTCGACGTTCGTCTGGCTGCTGGCGCTGGCATATCTCTACACAGAGATGACCACGGACGAGCGCGCGATGGGCGTGTTCATCCTGCCGCTGCTGGTCGCGCTGCAGACCATTCCTGTCGTCCACCCCGGCGTTGAAGATCGCGCGCCGGTGCTGCAGGGCCCGCTGTTCGGTGTGCATGTGTCGTCGCTGCTGTTCGCCTACGCAAGCTTCGCGCTCGCGTGCGTCATCGGCATCACCTACGTGCTGCTGTTCAAGGAGATCAAGGCGAAGCATCTCGGCTTCTTCTATGCGCGGCTGCCATCGCTCCAGGTGCTCGACCGCATGAATCAGGGCGCCATCGTCATCGGCTGGATCGCGCTGACCATCGGTATCATTGTCGGCGGCATCTGGGCGGCACAGGCGCGAGTCGGCTACGCCTCGGGCGACCCGCGGGTCCAGGCGATGTCGCTGCTGGATCCGAAGATTTTCGTGGCGCTGCTCTGCTGGTTCGTCTATTCGTTCGAGCTGTTCGCCGCGCGGCGCATCGGATGGGGCGGAAGGCGGGCCGCATATCTCTCGGCGCTCGGCTTCGCGATCGTGCTGCTGAACTTCGTGCCGATCAGTTACTTTTTTACGTCGAGTCACAATTTTTGATCTGTGGATCTGGGGATTTGAGGATCTGAGGATTTGTCTAAGGCTCTGGGAATTCACGCCCTGTGAACCTGTTACTGGTCGGAATCAGCCATCGCACTGCGCCGGTCGAGCTGCGCGAGCGCGTGGATTTCCAGACGCGGACCGTCGCCGCCGAGGCGCTGGCTGCCCTCGCCGCGCGCGGTTCGGCGCGCGAGGCCGTCATCGTCTCGACGTGCAACCGCGCCGAGCTGTACGTCGCCTGCGATGAAGCCGCGACCACGCGTGCCGACCTGGTTCGTTTTCTCGCGGACTTCAACGGCGTCGCACCCGCCGACCTGACCCCGCATCTCTACGACGTCACCGACCTCGACGTGGCGCGGCATCTGTTCCGCGTCGCGGCAGGACTCGACTCGCTGGTCGTCGGCGAGCCGCAGATTCTCGGCCAGGTGAAGGACGCGCACACGGTTGCGACCGACGCGCAGACGTCCGGGCCGGTGCTGAACCGTCTGTTTCACGCGTCGTTCGCGGTCGGCAAACGCGTGCGTACCGAGACCGGCCTTGGTTCCGGCGCGGTGTCGGTCAGCTTCGCGGCGGTCTCGCTCGCGCGAAAAATCTTCGGCGACATCACCGGCCGAAGCGTGGCCGTCATCGGCGCCGGCGAGATGGGCAAGCTGACCGCGATGCACCTGAAGTCGCAGGGCGTGCAGCACGTCACGATCGTCAGCCGCACGATGGCCCATGCGGCGCGGACCGCGGAGGCGATCGGCGGGGCCAGCGCGGCGCCCTGGGACGACATGGACACCGTGCTCGCCGCCAGCGACATCGTCATCACCGCGACTGGCGCGGCATCGCCGATCCTGACCAAAGCCCGGATCGAACAGGTGATGCGCCCGCGGCGCAATCGGCCGCTGTTCGTGATCGATATCGCGATGCCTCGCGACGTCGAGCCGGCGGCAGGCGAAATCGAGCAGGTCTTCCTCTACAACATCGACGATCTGCAGGCGACCGTTCGAGAAAACCTCGCGCGCCGCAGCAGCGAAGTAGCCAGGGCCGAAGCGATCGTCGCCGAGGAAGTGGAGAAATTCGGCGCGTGGTTCCGATCGCGTGGCGCCATCCCGACCGTCGTCGCCCTTCGTCAGAAGTTCGAAGCGATTCGCCGGGCCGAACTCGATCGGCTCGACTTCAAACTGTCGGCGCTGCCGCCGGAAGCACGGGCGCGGGTCGACGAGATCACCCATCTGATGGTCGAGAAGCTGCTGCTGACGCCGACCGAACAACTGAAAGCGCTTGGCGATGCAGAGACGGTTGGCGCCTATTCCGAGGCCTTGACCCGTCTGTTCGGGCTGGCCGACCCGGACGAGCGACGCAACGTCGAGCCGTTCGCACGCAATCGGCCGCGCTCGTCACGCTGACCCGCCGTGGCTGCTGAACTCCGACTGGGAACGCGCGGCAGCCAACTCGCCCTGTGGCAGGCGCACGCGGTGAAAGCGCGGATCGAGGCCGCCGGTGGCCCGCCGTGCCGTATCGTCACCATCAAGACAACCGGCGATCGGCTGCAGGAGGCGCCGCTGTCGGAAATCGGCGGCAAGCGGCTGTTCGTCAAGGAAATCGAAGACGCGCTGATGCGCCACGAGATCGATCTCGCGGTGCACAGCAGCAAGGACATGCCGGCGGTGTTGCCCGACGGCCTGATCGTCGCGGCCGTCCTGCCGCGTGAGGATCCGCGTGACGCCGTGGTGTTACCGGTCATGGCTGATGGCTCAGGGCTTATGGCTGGGCGTTCGAGGATGGGAGCTCCGCCTGCCATCAGCCATCAGCCATCAGCCATCGACTCGATCGAAGATCTCGTCGCTATCCTCGCCCAGTCGCCCGCCGTCGGCACGGGCAGCGTTCGACGGATCGCGCAGCTCACCCGGCTGATTCCAAACGCCCGCTTCGCGCCCATCCGCGGCAACCTCGATACGCGTCTGCGCAAGCTCGACGAAGGCGAGTACGATGCCCTGGTGCTGGCGGCGGCAGGACTTCGCCGCCTCGGGTTCGGACATCGGATATCCTTCGCGCTACCGGTGGACGCGTGCGTGCCGGCGCCTGGCCAGGGGATCGTGGCGATCGAAATTCGAGACCGCGACGAAGTCACGCGCCGGGCGGTCCAGGGAATCGACGATAGTGCCGCGGCCGAGGCCTTCACAGCCGAACGCGCGCTGGTGGAAACACTCGGCGGCGGCTGCCAGACGCCGATCGGCGCCCTGGCGACGCACAGTGCAGGCGGCATGCTGGAACTCGTCGCGGCGGTGGTGACGCTCGACGGAAGCAGAGCGATCCGCGGCCATGGCACCGCGCCGCGCGACCAGGCGGCAGCGCTCGGCGCCCGGGTTGGCGCGCAATTGCTGAACGACGGCGCGGGCGAAATTCTCGCGGCGGCGGCGCATCCGGAACCGACAGGCGGGGCGGCGTGAAGACCGAGCCAGCGTTCGATTGACGGCGATCGGCCCGCGACTATCAACGATCGACTAATTTTGATGACCAACAGCACCGTCTTCCTCATCGGCGCCGGTCCAGGCGATCCAGGTCTGATGACCGTGCGTGGTCTGCAATGCCTCGAATCGGCCGACGTCGTGCTGTACGACCATCTCGTGCCGGCTCGCGCTGCTCCGTCACGCACGGGCCGACGCCGAAAAAATCGACGTCGGAACCGCCGCGCCGCAGCCGCTCGAGCAGGAAGCCATCTGCTATCTGCTCGCCGAGAAAGCGCGCGAAGGCAAGAGCGTGGCGAGGCTCAAGTGGGGCGACCCGTTTGTGTTCGACAGCGGCGGCTCAGAGGCGCTGTTCCTGCACGAGCAGGGCGTCCGTTTCGAAGTCGTTCCTGGCATCCCGGCGGCGATCGCCGTGCCGGGCTACGCCGGCATTCCGATCACCTATCCCGGCGGCGGCGACACGCTCACCTTCGTTCGCGGACACGAAGACGAAGGCAAGGCACGCGCGTCGATCGACTGGGCCAGCCTGGCTCGCCTCGACGGCACCATCGTCTGCTACGCGGGCCCGGCGCAATTGCCGGAATTCCTGGACGCGCTGATGTCACACGGCCGTCCAGCGGAAGATTCAGCCGCGATCGTCTACGACGGCACGCTTGCCGACGCAGCAGACTCTGACCGGGTCGCTGGCGACGTTGAGCGAAGCACTCCGGGAGTCCACCGACCGCCGGCCCGCCATCCTTGTCGTCGGCCGGGTCGTCGCCCTGCGCGACCATCTGCGCTGGTTCGACGAGCGACCGCTGTTCGGTAAACGCGTGCTCGTCACCCGACCGCGCGAACAGGCGGCGGATCTGGTCGAACGACTCGAAGCGATGGGCGCCGAGGCGATCGAAGCGCCGATGATCCGGATCCTGCCGCCGGAAGACTACGCTCCGCTGGACGAGGCATGTGCACGCGCGGGCGGTTTCGACTGGATCGTCTTCACCAGCGCGAACGCAGTGGACGCGTTCATGGACCGCCTCGCTGCCGGACCACTCGATGTGCGATCGCTCGGCGGAGTGACAGCTGTGCGCGGTCGGGCCGGTTACCGCTGACCGGTTGACCGCGCGTGGCCTCAAGGTCGATCTCGTCCCGGCCGAGTTCCGGGCTGAGGCGGTCGTGCGCGCCATGACCGAAGCGTCCGACGTCAGCGGCGCGACCGTCCTGCTGCCGCACGCCGACATCGGACGCGAGCTGATCGCCGACGAGCTGCGCAAGCGTGGCGCCGAGGTCACCGAAGTGCAGTGCCTATCGCACGGTGGCGGTCGAGCCCGAACGTGATGGCGAGCCGGACATCTATCGCATGCTGCTCGAACGGCACATCGACGTCGTGACGTTTACGAGCCCATCCGCAGTGCGCAGTTTCGTTCACCTGCTCGGCGCCGAGCCCGCGGCGGATCTGCTGCGCGCGACGATCGTCGCGTCGATCGGCCCGGTGACCGCGGATGCCGCGACGCAGTGCCAGATCGCGTCGGCGATCGTGCCGGCGACGCATACCATCCCGGCGCTGGTGCATGCGATCGTAGAATACGTACGGACGCATCAGTCATGAATCCCACCCAAACCCCGACGGCGCTGACCCTGACCCGCCGGCTGCGCCGGCTGCGCCGCACCGAGACGATGCGCGCGCTGGTGCGGGAGACACGCCTCGCGCCGGACATGTTCGTGCTGCCGCTGTTCGTCTGCGAAGGCGAAGGCGTGCGCCGGGAAGTACCCTCGATGCCCGGCGTGTTCAACCTGTCTGTGGACGAGGCGGTGAAAGAAGCAGCGGCAGCCAAAGGCGACGGCGTTTCGAGCGTCATTCTGTTCGGGCTGCCGGACCAGAAGGACAGCGTCGGTTCGCTGGCCTACGACGCCGATGCGCCGGTGCAGTCGGCAATTCGCGCGATCAAGCGCGAAGCGCCGGGCGTCCTGGTGATGACCGACGTGTGCCTGTGCGAATACACTGACCACGGTCACTGCGGCATCGTCGTCGATCAGGAGATCGTGAACGACCCGACGGTCGAGCAACTGGTGCGCGCGGCGGTGTCTCACGCGGTCGCCGGAGCTGACATCGTCGCTCCGTCCGACATGATGGATGGCCGTGTCGGCGCAATCCGCCAGGCGCTCGACCAGCGCGGCTTCGACCAGACCGCGATCATGGCCTATGCCGCCAAGTATTGCTCCGCGTTCTACGGTCCGTTCCGCGACGCCGCGGCGTCGGCGCCGGCGTTCGGCGATCGGCGCTCGCACCAGATGGACCCCGCCAACAGCGACGAAGCGCTGCGCGAAGTCGCGCAGGACATCGAGGAAGGCGCCGACATCGTGATGGTGAAGCCCGCAGTCACCTATCTCGACGTCATCTCTCGAGTGAAGGAAGCGTTCCACTATCCGACGGCGGCGTATCACGTCAGCGGCGAGTACGCGATGTTGAAGGCTGCCGGTCGCAACGGCTGGATCGACGAGCCGCGGGCGATGCTCGAAACGCTGACGGCGATCCGCCGCGCCGGCGCCGACATCATCATCACCTACTACGCTCGCGAAGCTGCGCGCGCGATCGGATAATCCATGCACACGCTCGCCCTGCTCGCTTTGCTTGGAGCAGCCGCTCCCGGGCTCGCGCCCGCGCCAACCGTTCACATCGAGACGAAGGATTTTTCAATCACGACACCGGCTCATATCCCCGCCGGTCTGGTCGCGTTTACGCTCGACAATCACGGCAGCGAGCCGCACGAAGTCCGCTTCATCCGGCTCGTCGCGCCGCACACGTTTGATGATTTCGTGGCGTGGCAGAAATCGGGCCAGCCGATTCCCGATTGGCTGGCGCCGGCCGGCGGCATCGGCGCGGTCGCGCCTGGACTGGCGCAGGACTACTGGGCGTCGCTCGAACCCGGCGCTTACGTCGCCCTGTGCAGCTATCCGTCCGAGGATGGCACTTCCCACACGAGCAAGGGACAGTTCGCCGCGTTCACGGTCGACAAGGCCAGCGCGGTCACAACGACGACGATGCCCGAGGCGGACGTCACCGTGTCGCTGATGGATCATCATTTTCAGTTGACCGCACCCTTTGAGAGCCATCGCCCGCTGGTGCACCTGCGCAACGTCGGATCCGAACCGCACCAGGCACTGATCGTGCGGGTGCCCGACGAGAGTCAGCAGTACCCTGAGCTCGCGTGGTTCGATCACGGCGGCAAGGGTCGCCGGCCGGGTATTCCAATTGCGGGATCCGTGGATGTGCCCGCCGACGGCGAGGCCTGGTTCCAGGCCAACCTGACGCCTGGCCGCTACCTGATGCTCTGCTCGCAGGCCGAAGAGGACGGACGCCACTACGAGCTCGGGATGGTCTACGCCTTCACCATCGAGTGACCCGAATGGCTGGATCGAAGTCGATCACCCTGGTCCTGCTCTCGCTGCTGCTCGCGTATCCCGCGCACGCCCAGCCAGGTATCAGCCGTCTCCGAGGACGAGTCGTCACCGATCGCGGCGAACCCCTGAAGGACGCAGAGGTGCGCGCCGAGGCATTTTTCGGAGCGGCCGCCGGCACCTTCGCCGGGCAGCGGACGTTCTCGACGCGCACCAACGCCAAAGGCGAGTGGAACATCCTCGGCATCACGTCAGGGATCTGGCTGTTCGAGGTGCTGACACCGGGGTACGCGCCGGAGATCGCAGCGTTGCCGATTCGCCTGCTGACTGCGAGCAACCCCAACGCGGGCGGACAGGTGCTGTTGTTCGAACTGGTGCTGAAGCCCGAGCAGCTGCGATCCGATGAACGAGGGCAGATCCTCGCACAGGGTCTCGAAGCAGCGCTTGCCGGCAAGGGTGATGCTGTCAGGACGCAGTTCGGCACTGTGCCAGTCGAAGCAGACGCGGACTTCCTGGCGGCTGCCGCGCGCGTTTCCGTTGTCGCCAGGCAGATGGACCTGGCGGGCGGATTGTTCCGCCGCGCCATCGAAACCGATCCATCGTCTTATCGAGCGGCGCTGGGCATCGCCTCGGTGTTCCTGTTGAACCGCGACTTCGACAATGCCTCGCGCGCCTTCGATGCGGCGCGCAACCGTACTCACGAAAAGGACGAGCAGAAGTTCATCAGCGCCGCGATCGGCGATCTGGCGACGATCAGAGTCCGATGAAGACATCCCGATCCCGGCGATTGTTCACACGCGCCGAGGCGATTCTGCCGGGCGGCGTCGACAGCCCGGTCCGGGCGTTCAGGTCGGTCGGCACCTCGCCGCTGTTCATCAGCCGCGCCTCCGGAGCGCGGATCACCGACGTCGACGGCAATACCTTCATCGACTACGTGATGTCGTGGGGGCCGCTGATCCACGGTCACGCGCCACGGCCACTGCTCAAGGCGCTGGCGTCAGCGGCGCGACACGGCACCAGTTTCGGAGCCCCCAGCCCGCTCGAAGTCGAGCTCGGCGAGCGTGTTCGCAAGCTGATGCCTTCGATCGAGCGGGTCAGATTCGTCAGTTCCGGCACCGAAGCGGCGATGAGCGCGGTGCGCGTCGCCCGCGCGGCCACCGGGCGCGATCGCATCCTGAAGTTCGAGGGGTGCTATCACGGACACGCCGATGCCTTCCTGGTCAAAGCCGGATCGGGAGCGCTGACGCTGGGAACGCCGACCAGTCCTGGTGTGACCCGGGCGGCGTCGGCCGACACGCTGGTCGCGTCGTACAACGACCTCGACTCGGTTCGCCAGTCGTTTGCCGCCAATCGCGGTCAGATCGCCGCGGTCATCGTCGAACCGATCGCCGGCAACATGGGCGTCGTGCCGCCGGCTGACGGATTTCTGCGCGGGCTGAGGGAGATCTGTAGCGCTGAGGGCGCGCTGCTGATCTTCGACGAAGTGATCTCGGGCTTTCGGGCTTCCGCTGGCGGCGCTCAGGGACTGACCGGTGTGCGTCCCGACCTGACCTGTCTGGGAAAAATCATCGGCGGCGGCCTGCCGGTCGGTGCTTACGGCGGACGCGCGGATTTGATGGCCCTCGTCTCGCCCGCCGGTCCGGTCTATCAGGCCGGCACGCTCTCGGGCAATCCGCTCGCGATGACCGCCGGACTCTGGTGTCTGAATCGGCTCACGCCGAAGCTTTACGCGTCGCTCTCGGCGCTCGGTGCGAGACTCGCGGCTGGTCTTGCGGATGCGGCGCGCGAGGCTGGCGTGGCGCTGCAGGTGAACGGGTTCGGATCGCTGGTGACGCCGTTCTTTACCGATCGCCCGGTCCGCGACTTCGCCTCGGCAACCAGCGCGAACACCGAGCACTATGCCGCCTTCTTCCGCGGCATGCTGTCGCGCGGAATCTACCCGCCGCCGTCGCAGTTCGAAGCGTGGTTTCTGTCAGCGGCGCACACGAAGAAGGACATCGATCAGACGATCCGCGTGGCACACGAGGCGATGAACGAAGTGAAAAGTAAGAAGTGAGAAGTGAGAAGTACTTCAGACTTCTAACTTCAGACTTCTAACTTCCTGAGAAGGCTACCGCCACGGCATCAGGTGTTCGATCCAGCTGATGCGGGTGAGGTCGTTGTAGATCACGGTCACCATCAGGCTCAGGATGACGACGAAGCCGGCGAGCAGGATCTTCTCCTTCACCTTCACGCTGAAGTCGCGGCGCGCCAGGCCTTCGAGCGCCATGATGAAGATGTGGCCGCCATCCAGAACTGGAATCGGCATCAGGTTCAACAGGCCCAGGTTCAGGCTGATCGACGCCATCAGACTGAATAGCGCCACCCAGCCAAGCGCTGCGGACTCGCCCGACAGCTGCGCGATCGCCACCGGTCCCATCAGCTGCTTCGGCGAGGTCTCGCGCGTGAACAGGCCCCAGAGAGTCTGGAAAATCAGCCCGCCGTACTCGATGTTCTTCTTGACGCTCAGCGACACCGCCTCGAGCGCGCCCGGTTTGAGGCTGACGGTATCGTCCTGAATGCCGATGCCGATCCAGCCGTTGCTGCCGCGCTTGATCGGCGTCACCGACAACGTGGTGGGCGCGCCGTCGCGAAGAATCGATATCGAAATCGGCTGATCCGGGTGCTTCGCGATCGTCGTCGCGCAGCTGATACGAGAACGTGATCGGGCTGCCGTCGATCGAGACGATCACGTCGCCCGGCTTGATGCCGGCCTTCTCGGCCGGATCGCCGGACACCACCGAGGGCACGTGCGGATGCACGTTGGGCAGCACGCCGATGTCGCCGAACTGGAAACGGCTCTGACCGACGACCGCGGGCGTCAGCGTGCGCGATTGCTCCATGCCGGCGCGCAGGAAGGTGATCGGCGTTTCCTGGTTGGGCCGCGATCCGATGGCGACGAGGAACTGTTCCCAGGTGTTGACCGTGTGTCCGTAGACGGTCGCGATGCGGTCGCCGGGCTGGATGTCTGCCTTCGCCGCGGGCGAACCGGCGGTCACGACGCCGACCACCGGCGGCTGATCCTCGTACGCGCCCTTGTCGACGCCCTGATACAACACCAGCGCGGTGAGAATCAGCGCGAGCAGGATGTTCATCACCGGCCCCATGATCAGGACCTGGAACCGCTCCCACTTCGTCTTCGACAGGAACTCGTCGGGCTGGCCGGTGCGTTCTTCTTCCGGGTTCTCGCCCGCCATCTTCACGTAGCCGCCGAGCGGCAGCGCGCCGATGCTGTATTCGGTGTCGCCGCGGCGGAAGCTGACGATGGTCGGGTTGAAACCGAGCTGGAACTTCAGGACGCGAATGCCGACACGCTTGGCGGCGAGAAAATGACCAAGTTCGTGCACGAACACGAGCACGCCGAGCACGAACGCAAACGCGAGTAATGTCGTCACGCCAATGACCTCAAGCTCTTGATTCTAACCCGTCGGCGAGCTGCTCGGTGTATGTGCGAGCCCATGCATCCAGGGCGCGAACCTGTGCCAAAGTGACTACCTCCACGGGCGTGTGATCGGCCATCGCGCGCTCGATCGCCTCCGGGATCGCCCGGAACCCCAGCCGTCCCTCGACGAACCGCGCCACCGCCACTTCGTTCGCGGCGTTGAGAACCACCGCGGCGCTGCCGGCGCCGTTCGAGCGCGTCGTAGGCGAGGCGAAGACAAGGAAACGCCACTCGTGTCCGCCTCCTCGAATTCGAGCCGTCCGGCTCGGACCAGGTCGAGCGACGGCAACGTCGCCGGCCAGCGATCAGGATACGAAAACGCGTACTGGATCGGCATCCGCATGTCGGTGACGCCGAGCTGCGCGATCACCGATCCGTCGGTCAACTCGACCATCGAATGCACCACCGACTGCGGATGAACGACAACGTCGATCTGCGACGGTTTCACGCCGAACAACCAGCGCGCCTCGATTACCTCGAGCCCCTTGTTCATCAGCGTCGCCGAATCGATCGTGATCTTCTTGCCCATCCGCCAGGTCGGATGCTTCAGCGCGTCCGCTGCGGACACCCCTTCAAGACTCAGACGCAGGGCGTCCCCGAAAAGGTCCGCCTGAGGCGGTCAGCACCAGGCGCCTGATCTCGTGGCGCGCGCGGCCGTGCAGGCACTGGTGAATCGCGTTGTGCTCGCTGTCGACCGGCAGAATCGCGACGCCATGACGAGCGGCGGCGGCGGTGACGATGCCGCCCGCCATCACGAGGACTTCCTTGTTCGCGAGCGCGATGGTCTTGCCGTGTTCGATCGCGGCAAGGACCGCTTCGAGGGCGTCAGTGCCGCTCGACGCACACAGCACGATATCCGCATCGGGATGAGTCGCGACCGCCACGAGTCCATCGCGACCGGTGCCGGCGAGGATCGTGTCCGCAGGCACTTCCTCTGCGCGAAGACGATCGAGCGCAGCGCCGCTTGCCATCGAGGCAACGCGCGGACGGTGCCGCCGGATCTGCGTCGCCAGCAGCTCGGCGTTCTCACCCGCGGCAAGGCCGACGACCTCGAGTCGATCGGCATGTGCGTCCACGACCGCCAGGGCGTTCTGGCCGATTGATCCCGTCGAGCCGAGGATGGCGATGCGTTTCATGAACCTAGAAACACAGAGGCGCTTTCAGACATACCTGAGAACGATGTAATAGACCGGTGCTGCGAAGAGCAGGGCATCGATCCGGTCGAGCACGCCACCGTGACCCGGAATGAGCGCCGAGCTGTCCTTCACGCCGGCGCTGCGCTTCAGCATCGATTCGAACAGGTCGCCGGCGATGCCGAGCGCGACGATGGTGACGCCGAGCACGGCGCGAAACAGTGCCGGCGTACCCGGCAACCACCAGGCGCCGACAATCGTAAAGACCGCGCTGCCGAAGACGAAGCCTCCGACCGCGCCTTCGACGGTCTTCTTCGGGCTGACCAGCGGCGCCAGCGGCCGGCGGCCGAACGCCCGGCCCGAGTAGTACTGCGCCGTGTCGCTGACTATGACCGTCAGCATCAGCAGGAACAGCGCCGACGGCCCGCCAAGCACCCGCACCGCGACCATCGCCGCGATCGGCAGGGCCACGTAGAACGCCGGAAACAGCGCGACGGCAACCGTCGCCAGCGCGTCCGGTCCACCGCGCCACGAACCGAGCGACGCCGCGGCGACCGCGACGAACGCGCTGAGCAGTCCGGCCTCGAGCGCACCGGGCACAGCGCTGCTGCCGATCACCAGCGCCGTCGCAAATCGACAAGCGGTCACCGGCAGGTCAATCCGGCTCGCGTACGCCAGTCCGAGCAGCTCCTCGGTGGCGAGTACCGTCAGGCCGAAGGCGAATGCGAAGAAGATCCAGGCGTTCGCGAACCAGACCACGCCGATCGCGACCAGCACGAGCGCGGCGCCACTGAGGACGCGCGTCACTTGATGCCGAGCGCAACCGGGGACGGCTTGATACCGCCGTAGCGGCGATCGCGTTTCTGGTAGGCCACGATGGCCTCGAGCAGATCGCGGCGGCGGAAGTCGGGCCACAAGGTTTCGGTGACCCAGATCTCGGAGTAGGCAATCTGCCACAGCAGAAAGTTGCTGACCCGCATCTCGCCGCTGGTGCGAATCAGCAGGTCGGGATCGGGCTGGCCGGCGGTGTAGAGAAAGTCGCCGAAGCGGCGTTCGTCGAGATCCTCGGCGCTGACGCCAGCGACGATCGCGCGCCGCGCCGCGTCCACGATCTCGGCGCGTCCGCCGTAGTTCAGCGCGATGTTGAACAGCATCCCGCCATTACTTTCGGTCTGGCGGATGCCGATCTCCAGCTCGCGCCGCACATCTGGTGACAGTTCTTCAGGACGGCCGATCACATTGAAGCGAATGTCGTTTTCGTGGAGGGTGCCGAGCTCGAGGCGGATATACCGCTTCAGCAGCAACATCAGCGTATTGACTTCAGCGCGGGGCCGCTTCCAGTTCTCGACCGAGAACGCGTAGAGCGTGAGGACGTCGATGCCCAGCCGGGCCGACGTTTCGACCACCTCGCGGACCGAGTCGATGCCGGCGCGGTGACCTTCGACTCGTGGCAGGTGCCGATGCGCCGCCCAGCGGCCGTTGCCGTCCATGATGATGGCGACGTGGGACGGCAACTGTGCGAAGTTGACCTGCCGCGCCAGCGTCTGGTCGGGCGATCCCGGCGGAATCGACGCGAGGATCTGCTCAAGCGACATGACGGTCCATTCGCAACAAACCCCCAGTCTACAGGGTCTTAAGGCCTGTCCGCAAGCAACGCATCGTAGCCGACGCGCATCAGAAACAGACCCTGCGGCGGCGCGGTCGGCCCGGCCATCGACCGATCGCGTGCCGCCAGTACCCGAGCGACCCACTCGACCGGCTGACGGCCATGGCCAACCTCCACCAGGGTGCCGACAATCGTGCGGACCATGTGGCGGAGAAAGCCGTTTCCGGTCACGTCGTAAACGATCAGCACGCCGTCAGGCTGCGCTCCATCGCGCGGGACCCGATGCGCGCCATCGATCGGCGTCGCCGCGGCGGCCGACATCTGCTCGGCGACCGCGATCACCGACGTCATGATCTCCCTCTGGGTCGTTGCGGTGGGACTTCCTGCGGCCTGAAACGCGGCGAAGTCGTGGCCGCCGACCAGCAGCGCCGCCGCCAACTGCATCGCCGCCACGTCGAGGCCCGCGGCGATGTGCCACGCGTAACGACTCTCGAACGGGCTGATGGTGTCCGCGTTCCAGATGCGATAGCGATAGGTCTTGTCGCGCGCCGCGAAGCGCGGCTGAAAGTCGGCAGACACTTCCTCGGCGGAGAGCACGCGGATGGCCGCCGGCAGGCGGGCATTGATGGCGCGAACCACCGCCGCGGCCGGCAGCGATCGGTTCAAGGTAAACGCCGCGACCTGTCCCAGCGCGTGCACGCCGGCGTCGGTGCGTCCGGCGCCGTGGACGGTCACGTCGCGTTCGTCGAGCGCCCCTAACGATTCTTCGAGCAGCGCCTGAATCGAGACCCCGTTTGCCTGGCGCTGCCAGCCGACGTAGTCGGTGCCGTCGTAGGCGACGATGATCTTGAACGTCGGCATGTCTTACATCACGAAGACACGAAGGACACGAAGGTCACGAAGAGAATTCTGTACAAGAAGGTTCTTCGTGCGCTTCGTGATCTTCGTGACTTCGTGATGTGGCGCTGCGCTCATTTCGGGGTCGGTCGCGAACCGGGCTTCACCACCGGCAGACCCTGCGCGCAAAGCGGGCACGCTTCCGGCTGATACGTCGGCAGGGCGATGTCGAGCAAGGACACCAGCGGGACGTCGAAGGCCGCAGCGCCGCCGCTGCGGTTGACGATCGATGCGGCGCCGACCACCTGCCCACCCGCCGCCTTCGCCACTTCCATGGTTTCGCGGGTCGATCCGCCGGTGGTCAGCACGTCTTCGACGACGAGGACGCGATCGGCGGCGTCGAGGAAGAATCCGCGCCGCAGCGTCAGCGCGCCGTCCTGGCGTTCCGCGAAGATCGCCCGGACGCCGAGGCCGCGCGCGACCTCGTGACCGATGATCAGCCCGCCGAGCGCAGGAGATAGCACGACCGTCGGACGCAGATCGCGGGTGCGTTCCGCGATCGCGCGACCAAGTGTTTCCGCGTGCTGCGGATGCTGCAGCACCAGGGCGCACTGCAGATAGCCCGTGCTGTGCAATCCCGAGGTGAGCCGGAAATGCCCTTCGAGCAGCGCGCCCGACTGACGGTAGAGACTAAGAAGGTCGTCGCGGGTCATGGTTCTTCAGATTGTCGTCGAACAGTTTCAGAATGCGCCGGTATTCGTCCGCCCAGCTCGTTTCTTCCTCGAAGCCGTGGTTCTCGACCGGGAACGGCGCCACCGACCAGTTGGTCTTGCGTAGTTCGATCAACCGCTGCGTCAGGCGAACGGTGTCCTGGAAGAGCACGTTGGTGTCCACCATGCCGTGACAGATCAGCAGCGACCCCTTGAGGCCTTCAGCGAAATAGATCGGCGAGCTCTGGCGATATGCCTCGGGATCCGTTTGCGGGTCGTTGAGGATGCTCGATGTGTAGCCGTGGTTGTAGTGGGTCCAGTCGGTGACCGGCCGCAGCGCCGCACCGGCCGCGAATGTATCCGGCGAAGTGAACATCGCCATCAGCGTGATGAAGCCGCCGTAACTGCCGCCGTAGACGCCGATGTGCCTGGCGTTGACCTTCTGCGTGTCCACCAGATACTTCGCACCGTCCACCACATCGTCGAGATCCTTGCCGCCCATGTGACGGTAGACGGCGGTGCGCCAGTCGCGTCCGTACCCGGCGCTGGCCCGGTAGTCCGGATCGAGCACCACGTAGCCCTTCGACGCGAGCAGGTTGTTGAACATGTACTCGTGGAAATAGCTCGACCAGTATTTGTGGGCGTTCTGCAGATAGCCGGCGCCGTGGACGAAAACCACCGCGGGCGCCGATGGATCGCGACGGGCGCCGACCATTTCCGGCGTGTACAGCCGTGCGTAGACCTCGACGCCGTCGCGGGTTTTGTAGGTCACGAGCTGCGGGTCGGCCCACTTGTACGAGCGCCATTCCGAAGTCGAGGAGGTGGTGACCTGTTTCGCCTCGCCGCCGGCGCGGTTCGCCATGACGAACACTTCCGGCGGTTTGGTGCTGTACGAGTAGACCAGCCCGAACGTGCTGTCGTCAGGCGACACATCACCGGCGCTGGATCCGATCATCGACGTCAGTTTCGTGCGCGCCCCGCCGTCAACGCTCATCGCGTAGATCTGGCGCTCGCCGGGATGCGCCTCGGTGCTGTTGATGTAGAACGTCTTCTTGTCGGGCGACACGCTCACCGAATCGATTTCCCACTTGCCCTGCGTCAGCTGCCGCGCCGCCGGGGTGGCGGCGCTGGTGTCCAGGTTGTAGAGGTGCATGAAGCCGTCGCGCTCGGACAGGAACCAGATGCGCTTCTCGTCCGGATACCAGCCGAACGACTGGTCGGCCGGACCAAACCCGCCCAGCTCGCGCACCCACGCCTCGTCGTGCAGCGTGTCCAGGACGCGCGTCTTGCCGGTTTCCGCATCCACCGCGACCAGCCAGCGGTCCTTGTTGTTCGCGGCGCGGACGTGCGCCACCGCCGTCGATCCCGATTCCGACAGTTGCACCATCCCCCAGCGCGGATCGCGCTTGGCTGCGAATTCGGCGTCGGCGAGCTGGGTCTTGCCGGTGTCGAGATTCATCACCGCGAGCGTGCGTTTGTCCTGCGCGTCGCCGACGAACGTCCGTGCCGGAATGTCCTCGGTGTAGCTCGATTCGGTGACGTAGTTCGGGACGTTCGGACGCTTCGCCGCGTCGGTACGTTCGACCACGACCATGAAGACGTGTTTACCGTCAGGCGACAGTTGCAAATCTGATACAGATTGCCGTTCCGCGAGTTCGAACTTCGGCAGCTCGTGCGCCTTCGCTTTTTCCTCGGCTTTTTTCTTTTTCTGCTCTTCGATGCGCGTGTGCTCGATCAGCTTTGGCTCCTCGGCCTTCACGAATTTCTGGCTGTCGGTGTCACGGGGATCGCGCTTGCGCGGCTGCACATCGGTCAACTGCGCGATTTCGCCGCTGTCGAGCGGCATCAGAAACAGATTGTTCTCGCGGACGAAGGTGACCGCGGTTTCGTGGCGGGCCCAGCGGGGGTTCGACTCGTTGCCGGTCGTCCGGGTGATCTGACGGCGTACACCTGAGATCGAGTCGAGCAGCACGATGTCGCCTTGATCGACGAACAGCACCCGGCGGTGCGCGCGGTCCCAGGCGCCAAAGACCGGCGGCGCACTGCGTCGCTCCTCGTCCGACAGCTGCCGCGGAGCCCCTCCTGCCTTCCCTACCACCCAGGTCGAGGTCTCCTCATCGTCGGCCCTGCGCCATTCGAAATACAGGCGGGTGGAGTCGCCCGACCAACGCAGGCCGCTCGGCGGGTAGCCCACCAGTTTCGGCCCGCGCATGATGCTGTCGACCGTCAATTCAAAGCTGCCCGGGGCTTTAGCCGCGGCCGACGCGTTGGAGGCGGCGGGCGGGGCGGGCGATCCGGCCAGATGAGCCGTAGCCGCGGTCAAGGCCATCACGGCCAGCCCGATCGTCACCCGGTTAGAAATATGCATGCAAAAGTATACAATTCTCTTGAACCAACCGCCCCTGCCGAACGTCTACTGATCAGAACAGCACCAGCCCATTTTCTTTCCCTTGATGGAGTCGTCAGCAATGCGTCTGCACCAATCGATTCGCCGCGCCCGAATCGCCTGTATCACCGCCGCCGTTCTCGCGACGTCGGTTTCCGGATTCGCTCAAAGCGGACAGAGTCCGCTGATGGCGTCGCTGCGGGAGGCCTCGGCGAAATCGGCCGCACAGATGCAGACGGGCGAGGTCCGGCCGCTCTCCATCGACGAGGCCGTCAAGCTGGCGGTCGAGCAGAACCTCGGCATCCGCATCCAACGCGTCGACCCGCAGATTCAGGACACTGGCGTGGCGCTTGCCAGGGCAAGCTGGGCGCCCAACTTCTCGACCAGCGTCAGCCGCGTCGGCGCCAACCAGCCGGCGCTGGGCGTCATCCAACCGAGCTACTCCAACGGCACCAGCAACCTTGGCCTGGGCCTCAACCAGTTTGTTCCCTGGGGCGGCGCCAACTACACGCTGAACTGGAACAGCCAGCGCCTGACGACGACAAACCTGTTCAGCAGCTTCAGCCCGCAGCTGTCGTCGAACCTGCAGTTCAACTTCACGCAGCCGCTGCTGCGAAACTTTTCCGTCGACCAGATTCGCCAGCAGGTCGGTCTGAGCAAGAAGGTTCGGGATCTGTCGGACGTCAACCTGCAGACCGTGATCACGCAGACGCTGCGCAACGTGAAGGATGCCTACTGGGACCTGTCCTACTCCATCAACAACCTGAAGGCGGCGCAGGACTCGCTGGCGCTGTCGCAGCAACTGCTGAAGGACAACCAGAAGCGCGTCGAGATCGGCACGCTCGCCCCGCTCGACATCGTCCAGGCGCAAGCCGAGGTCGCCAGCAACGAATCGGGCGTGATCGTCGCGGAAGCGCAGATCAAGCAGGCCCAGGACAACCTGCGCACGCTGGTGCTCGATCCGGCGGCGCCCGATTTCTGGACGGTCGTGTTCGATCCGACCGACGCCGCCTCGTTTGCGGCGCAGGCCATCGACGTGGACGCCGCGGTCCGCAACGCGCTCGACAAGCGGACCGACCTGCGCGCCGCCAAGAACAGCCTCGAGCAGAGCGACATCAACATCAAGTACTACTCGAACCAGATCAAGCCGGACGTCAACGCGCAGGTGAACTACGGCACGATTGCCTACGGCGGCACGCAGCTCGCGACCGGCCGCGGACCCGTTCGCTCCGGCGGCCGCGACCCAGGACGATCGCCTCGGAGCGCGGCTACGGGTCGGTGCTGGGCGACGTGTTCACCAACGCCTATCCACAATGGACCGTCGGCGTCCAGATCGGCTATCCGATTGGCGCCAACACCGCGCACGCCAACCTGGCGCGGGTGAAGCTGGAATACCAGCAGTCGCAGGCGCAGCTGAAGAACCAGGAGATGCAGGTGGTCGCGCAGGTTCGTGCGGCGGGACGCAACGTCAGCACCAACCAGAAGCGCGTCGAGTCGGCGCGCGTGTCGCGCGAGCTGCAGGAGAAGAAACTCGAGGCCGAAGAGAAGAAGATGGCCGCGGGCATGTCAACCACGTTTTTCGTGTTCCAGGCGCAGCGCGACCTCGCGCAGGCGCGCACCACGGAGATCCAGGCGATCTCGGACTACAACAAGTCGCTGGTGGACTTCGAAGCGGTGCAACAGGTCCCGATCAACGGCTCGGCCAACGCCGTGCAGGTCGCTCGATAGCGATACCCCGCCGGACTCTCACACGAGTCTGAGGACGCGGCTCCCTGGGCTCTGCGCTACACTCCCCGGGTGCCGAAGCTTTCGGCCACGGTGGTGGCCAAAAATGAAGCGGCCGATCTCGGCGCGGCCCTCGCGTCTCTCGCGTGGGCCGACGAGATCGTGGTCGTGGACTCCCACAGCACCGACGACACCGTCGCCATCGCCCGCCAGTACACCGATCGCGTCGTCGTCCACGACTGGCTTGGACACATCGAGCAGAAGAACTACGCGGCGTCGCTGGCCAGCCACGACTGGATTCTTTCGGTGGATGCCGACGAACGGGTGACGCCGGAGCTGGCCGGGGAGATCCAAACCCTGATGGCGGGCGAGCCCGACGACAACGCTTTCCGCATCCCGCGGGTCACCTTTCATCTCGGGCGCTGGATCCGGACCACGGACTGGTTTCCGGACTACCAACATCGGCTCTACGATCGTCGGGCGGCGCGCTGGACCGGACGATACGTCCACGAGGCGCTCAACGTCACAGGCTCGGTCGGATTGCTGCGCGGCGAATTGCAGCATTACGCCTATCGGGATATCGCCGATCACCTCGAAACCATCGACCGGTATACGACCTATGCCGCGCGTCAGATGGACGAAGACGGCCGGCGCGCCGGGCTCCTGCAGCTCGCCGGACATCCACCGCTCGCCTTCCTTCGGAATTACCTGGCGCGAGGCGGAATCCGCGACGGCATTCCCGGGTTCATCATCTCGTCGATGAACGCCTATTACGTGTTCCTGAAGTTCGCGAAATTATGGGAGCTGCAACACACGGCGACGATTCATCACGAAGGCACGAAGATCACGAAGCACACGAAGCCTCAGGAAGAAAGAAAATCCGAAGTAGCGCGGCCCTTTCAGGGCCGCGAAAACGCCAGCAGGCAAGACTGAGCTCGTGAACTTCGTGCCCCTTCGTGACTTCGCGATAAGTGGCGGCCTCCAAGAATGTTTTCTCTCCACGTAGACACCGCTCGGACCTGGCGTGGCGGCCAGAACCAGGTGCTGCTGACCGTCAACGGACTGCGAGTCGATCGGCGAGCGGGCCGCGCTGGTGGCGCACCCGGACGGCGAGTTGCGGCGCCGCGCCGAAGAGGGTCTCGATCTGATTCCCATCGCGCCGCGCTCGGAGATGGATCTGTCGGCGGCGTGGAAGTTCTCGCGGCTGCTCAAGCGGCTTCAGCCGGACGTGATTCACGCCCACGATCCGCACGGCGTCGCGCTGGCGTCACTCGCCTTATCGCTCGGCTCGGGCAGCCGCGCGCCGGTTCGCCCGCCGGTGCTAATCGCGGCGAGGCGCGTCGACTTTCACCTGAAGGGCAATTCGTTTTCTCGCTGGAAATACCGCCAGGTGAACTGTTTCATTGCCGCGTCGGAGGCGATCCGTCTGATGCTGGTCGGCGATGGCATCGAGGACGAACGTACCGTCACCGTCCACGAAGGGATCGACCTCGAGCACGTCCTCGCGGCCCCGCCGGTCAATATCCACGAAGCGCTTTTTCTCCCGCACGGCGCGGCCGTCGTCGGCAACGTCGCCGCACTGGTACCGCACAAAGGCCAGCGCTACCTGATCGACGCGGCCCGTCTGGTGGTGCAGCAACTGCCTGACACACGCTTCGTCATCCTCGGCGAAGGTGAATTGCGCGAGCATCTCGAAAAGCAGGTCCACGAGTACCACCTCGAAAAACACGTCCTCCTGCCGGGCTTCCGAACCGACGTGATCGGCTGCATCAAGAGCTTCGATTTGTTCGCGATGAGTTCGGTGACCGAGGGGCTCGGCACCTCCCTGCTCGACGCGATGGCGTGCGGCCGCCCCATCGTCGCCACCCGCGCGGGCGGCATTCCGGAGATTGTCGAAGACGAGGTGACCGGATTGCTCGTTCCGCCGCGCGATCACCACGCGCTGGCCGAGGCGATCGTGCGGGCTCTGAAGGATCCGGCGCTCCGTCAGCGAATGGGCGGCGCCGGCTTCGATCGGGTGCGGGAGCGATTCACGGTCGAGCGGATGGTCGCCGAAACCGCCTCGGTATACAAAAGACTCGCAACCGCCAACTCTCAACGCTCAGGGCTCAAGGCTCAAGGCTGAGACTTGCGAGTTGTCCCTCGAGACTTACCAGTTGAGCGTTGAGACTTGCGGGAGCCTTGCCGAGGCCGGCAGGCCCCGCGCAGCGGGCATTGCGCGTCCGCCTGAGGGCGGCTGAATCCACAGGCGTTCATCATTCCGAGGTGGCACACCGAGAAGTCGTACTTGACCGGATCATCCGCATCGAGCCGACGTAGAGATCTCGTGATGTCGCGCGCCATCCGCCAGCCGGGACTGGTGTAGGTGGTGAGACGCAGGCAGCGACCAACCCGGATCACGTGCGTGTCGAGCGGGACAATCAGACGCGACGGCGACACGCGGCGCCACACGCCGAGATCGAGGGCGTCCTGGCGGACCATCCAGCGCAGGAAAAGGTTGAGGCGCTTGCAGCCCGATCCGGCCGACGGGCGCGGAAAGAAATAGCCGACGCCGGCGCGTTTGGGCACGCGGCGGTAGACCGCCTTCAGGTCCAGCGCCAGCGCGCGCGTCGAAAAACTGTCGAGCGCATCGGCGACGTCTTCGGCGGACGGGTCGTCGCCCTCGAGGAAAAACCCTTCGATCGAGCCGGCGCGATCGATCATCTGACGCAGCACCCAGAGCAGCGCGACGATGTCGGCCTCGCGAATCCACCGGTGGACGATCCCGTCGAAGCTGGCGCGATCGCGTGCCGGATCGAAGCCGCGGACGTACGCCGCCGGCGCCGGCCCGATCACCGCCAGCACGCGTTCGATCGACTGCAGCACGCTCGATACCCGGCCGAACGCGAGCGCCGCCGCGATGAACGCGACAATTTCGCGGTCGTCGTCGCGCGCGAAGCGCCGGACGATCTGGATCGGATCGGTGGCGGAGTCGGCGTGGTTGAAATTCGAGTAGAGACGGTCGAGAACCGGTTTCAATTCGATCATCTGCGACCTATCATTCTGACATGTTGCGATTGACCGTGAGGATCGCCGCCGGCTTGGCGGTGCTGGTGGCGCTGACGAGCGTCGGCGGTTATGCGTACCTGCGGCGCTCGCTGCCGGACATCGACGGGACGCTCACCGTCGCCGGCCTCACCGCGCCGATCGAGATCATCCGCGATCGGGACGCCGTTCCTCATATCTTCGCGTCCGACCGGCGCGACGGACTGTTCGGCCTCGGCTACGTTCACGCGCAGGATCGTCTCTGGGAAATGGAACTGCAGCGGCGCATCGGACACGGACGCCTCTCGGAGATCTTCGGTGAAACGGCGCTGCCACAGGACCGCTTCCTGCGCACGGTCGGCTTCGGCCGTGCCGCGCGCGCGGCGTGGGCAGGATTGCCCGACTGGGCGAAACAGCAGACCGACGCGTACATCGCCGGCATCAATGCCTTTATCGCGACACACCACGGCAGCCAGTTGCCGCCGGAATTCTCGCTGCTGCGTTTCGAGCCTGAACCCTGGACCGGACCCGACGTCGTGGTCTGGGTAAAAATGATGGCCTGGGACCTGAGCTCGAACTATGTGTTCGAGCTGTTGCGCCGCGACCTGATGATCAAGGTGGGCCCCGAGAGAATGGCGCAGTTGATGCCGCTGTATCCCAGGGACGGACTCAGCATCCTCACGAATGGGTCGGATGGGTCAGGTGGGTCGAGGGGGTCTGGTGGAGCGGACGCAGCGGCACGGCCTGCTCCGCCCGCGACGGCAGGGACGAGCATGCCGGGCTCCTACACAGCGGCGTTTGCGGCGGCCTTGGACGGCGGCGAGTCGGAGATACGTGATTTTCTGCGCGGCGGCATGACCGAAGGCCTCGGCTCCAACAACTGGGTCGTCGACGGAACGATGACCGCGTCGGGAAAGCCGATGCTGGCCAACGATCCCCATCTCGCCGCGCGCATCCCGTCCACTTGGTACCTCGCACATGTCAGTGCCGGAGACTTCGAGATGATCGGCGCGACGCTGCCGGGCACTCCGGCGGTGGCGCTCGGCAGAAACCGGTTTATCGCGTGGGGCGCGACCAATGTCGGCGCCGACGTCCAGGATCTCTATCGCGAGCGCCTCAACCCGTCAGGCACGACCGCCGAATTTCGCGGCGTCCCGGAGCCGATCACCGTCGTGCCGGAGACCATCCTTGTCAAAGGCGCGGCGCCGGTCACGGTCAACGTCCGCATCACGCGTCATGGACCGCTGGTGTCCGACGCGATCAACTACATCAACGCGACGTCGAAGACCACGCCAAGACCGCCGCCGGTGGAACCGCTGGCATTGCGCTGGACCGCGCTCGACCCTGACGATGGGACGCTGACCTCGTTTCTCAAACTCAACGAGGCACGCGACTGGACTCAGTTCACTGATGCCCTGCGCCTGTTTGTCACGCCATCGCAGAACTTCATTTACGCCGACGTCAACGGCCACATCGGTTACTACCTGCCTGGCCGGATTCCCGTCCGCGCGTCAGGCGACGGTGCCATGCCCAGTGACGGATGGGCGGGCGCCACAGAATGGACCGGATGGGTGCCGTTCGACGACCTGCCCCACACCTTCGATCCGCCCGAACACTTCATCGTCACTGCCAACAACCGTCCGGGCGCCGCCTCTTATCCTCATCTGCTGGGACTCGAATGGGTCGAGCCGTTCCGGGCACAGCGGATTGTCGACTTGTTGCAGGGACGAACGAAACTGACGGCGAAGGACTTCTCGCTGATCCAGGCCGATACGCGGTCGCAGCTCGCCGAGCGCTTGCTGCCTCTGTTGCTGAGGCACGCGCAGCCCACGACGGAACCGGACAAGGCGGCCGTGAAGTTGCTCCACGAATGGACGCTGGACGCGCGAGGCGATAGTGCTGCCACCGCGATCTTCGAGGCCTGGTTCAATCACATCGTGCCGACGCTCGTCGGAAAGACACTTGGGCCGGACACCACCGTGGCATACGCGACCAGGTTCTCGCCGGTCACAAGGTTCATCGCAGCCACTCTGGCATCGAATGACAGCCCATGGTGCGACGACCCGACGACGGCAGCGCGGGAAACCTGCGATGACGCGGTCACCAGCGCGCTGAGGGCAAGCATCGCGGACCTGGAACAACGTATGGGCGGTGAGATGAGCCGCTGGCGCTGGGATCGCGTGCACAGCGCAGAATTTCCGCACCAGCTTGGGGCCGTCGCCATGCTGCGTCCGTTCCTCAACCGCGCGGTACCGAACGGCGGCGACTGGAGCACGGTGGACGTCGGCACTTCGGCTCCCGAACATCCGTACGACCAGCGATCGGTCCCAGGCTATCGCGAGGTCATCGACCTTTCATCTGCGAACGACAGCGGGTTCATCGAAGACGTCGGTCAGTCGGGACATTTCCTGTCCCCTCACTATGACGACTTCCTGGCGGACTGGCGCGCCGGCAGGCTGAGGACCATGCGCATGGATCGGGCGGCGATCGAGAACGGTGCTCTCGGTCGTCTGCGGCTGAAACCTTAATCAAGTGTCAACTCTCAAACCAGAGGCACAGCTGTTGCGTTGGGTCGACGATGCTAGAATGGCGGCCCGCTCAGAGCCGCCGTTTTCGCGGAGATGCGGCTGATGGACGAAGGCATGCTCGAACAGCGTCTCGAAAATATCGATCGCCGGCTCGATCGGGTTGAGCAGATTCTGCCAACCCTCGCGACCAAAGACGAACTGGCCGCTGCTGTAGCCCCGCTGGCGACCAAAGAAGAACTGGCCGCCGCGGTAGCCTGGCTGGCGACCAAAGACGAACTCTCCGCCGCAATCGCCTCGCTCGCCACCAAACAGGAACTTCGAGAGGAAGGCGAGCGATTGCGCCGTCACATGGACGTCCTTACCGAGTCTCTGCGTGACGACATTCAGCTCATCGCCGCCCACGTCGCATCGGCGACGTCGAAGCGAGCCGAGCCTTAACGACCAAAAACGCCCGTCGCTCGATACTCCAGCGAGCGTCGTTTATTTCGCGGGAGCTGGCGTCGCCAGCGGCTTGCCTTTCTCCACGATGTAGGTCGCCAGAATCCGAGCCTTTAGGGTGCCGGTGTTGGTTGCGTTGTGCACGGTCCCCGCGGGAATCAAGAACGACCCGCCGGCCTGGAGCGTCACGCTCGGCTTGCCCGCCTGCTCCACCAGCAACGTGCCCTCGATCACGTAACCGATCTCTTCGCCGAAATGCGTGTGCGGGCCCGGCGTGGCGCCCGGGTCGAATTCAGCGACGGCGCTGATCACTTCGTGACCCGGCACGGAGATGTCAGCCTGCTGGAGAATCGTACGCTTGAACGCCGGCGCCTGGGCAGCCAGCACACCGCTCAAGGCGAACATCAACAGAGTCTGCGTCACGGTTCTCATTGTCCAGCTCCTCAAAGCAGCAAACAGTGGCCGATCAGATTTTGAGCGACGAGTTCGGATTCACATAGACGATTCGGCCGCCGACGATCGTTGCAGCGACGCCACCGCGCAGGCTCCAGCCGTCGAACGGCGTGTTCTTCGACTTCGACTTCATCGTCTTTGCCTCGACGGTCACCGCCAGGTCCGGCGCCAGAATCGTAATGTCGGCCGGTGCGCCCTCCGAGAGCGAACCGCCGGGCAGGTTCAGAATCCTCGCCGGGTTGACCGACAGGAGTTCGACCAGGCGCATCGCTGAAACAACGCCGCGATGGACGAGTCGATCGAAACACAGCGACACCGCGGTCTCGAGGCCGGTGATGCCGAACGGCGCGCGGTCGAACTCGACGTGCTTTTCGTCGAAGTGCGTGCGGCGCGTGGTCGGTGGCGATGACGTCGACGCTGCCGTCCGCGATGCCGGCGAGCATCGCGTCGCGGTCCGCGGTTTCGCGCAGCGGCGGGTTCATCTTGACGTTGGTGTCGTAGGCCACCGGCGCGGCGAGCATCTCGTCGGTCAGGATGAAATGATGCGGCGTCACCTCGCAGGTGACGCGCACGCCTCGCGACTTGCCGCAGCGCACCGCATCCAGTGTCTGACGGGCGCTCATGTGAGCGATGTGCAGCGTCCCGCCGCGTGAGCTCGGCGAGGGCGATGTCGCGAAGCGCCATGATCGACTCGGCCTCGCCGGGAATGCCGCGCAGGCCGAGCGCGGCCGCGTGCGCGCCTTCGTGGGCGACGCCGTCCGCCTTGAGCGTCTGCTCCTCGCAGTGCTCGATGATCGGCAGGTTGAACATGCCCGCGTATTCCAGCGCCCGCCGCATCAGCATCGCGGTCGCCACCGGATGCCCGTCATCGGTAATCGCGACGCAGCCGGCTCGCTTGAGCTCGGCGATGTCGGCGAGCTGCTCGCCTTTCTGCCCGCGCGAGACCGCGCCGATCGGATACACGCGCGCGAGGTTGGCTTCCGCAGCCTTGGTCAGGATGTATTCGGTCACGCCGGCGTTGTCGTTCACCGGCGAGGTGTTCGGCATGCACGCGACGGCCGTGAAGCCGCCGGCCACTGCCGACGCTGTGCCGGTGGCGACCGTTTCCTTGTGCTCCTGCCCGGGCTCGCGCAGGTGGACGTGCATGTCGATCAGCCCGGGACAGATCAGCAAGCCCGCGGGCAGATCCACGACCCTGGTGTCTGCGTCGATCGGCAGCTCGCGGCCGATCCGGGCGATGCGATCGCCCTCGATCAGCAGGTCGAACGCACCGTCGCGGCCGTTGACGGGGTCGAGCAGCCGTCCGCCCTTGAGGAGAAGTCTCACCATCATTGTTCAGCCACTCGTGTCATCAATCGGCCTCGCTGCCGCCGGCCAGCAGATACAGCACCGCCATTCGCACCGCGACGCCGTTGGCGACCTGCTCGAGAATGACCGACGCCGGACCGTCGGCGACGTCGGACGCGATCTCCACGCCTCGGTTCATCGGCCCTGGATGCATGATGATCACGTCGGGCTTGGCCCGCGCCACGCGCTCGCGCGTCATCCCGAACACGTCGAAGTACTCGCGCAGCGACGGGAAGAACGCGCCGTTCATCCGCTCCTGCTGAATGCGCAGCATCATGATCACGTCAGCGTCCGCGACCGCCTCGATCGATGTCGGTCGATACCCGCACGCCCATCTGCTCGATGCCCGCCGGCACCAGCGTCGGCGGTCCGGCCACCCATACCTCGGCGCCGAGCTTGGTCAGCAGCAGGACGTTCGATCGCAGCACGCGGCTGTGCAGCAGATCGCCGACGATGGTGACCTTCAGACCCTCGATGCGCTGCTTGTGCTGGCGAATCGTGAACGCGTCGAGCAGCGCCTGGGTCGGATGTTCGTGCATGCCGTCGCCGGCGTTGATGATCCGCGAACGGCAGATTCGCGACAGCAGATGGCCCGCTCCTGACGAAGGGTGGCGGAGCACGATCATGTCCGGCGACATCGCTTCGATGTTCATCGCGGTGTCGGCGAGGGTCTCGCCCTTCAGCACGCTCGACGCCGCCACGGCGATGTTCAAGCGTGTCGGCGCTGAGGCGTTTCTCGGCGATCTCGAACGACGTCCGGGTGCGGGTGCTCGGCTCGTAGAAAAGGTTGACGATGGTTTTGCCGCGCAGCGTCGGGACTTTCTTGATCGGGCGCTGTCCGATCTCGCGCATCGCGTCAGCGGTGTCGAGGACGAGATAGATCTCGTCGCTGGTCAGATCGCTGATGCTCAGGAGATCCTTCTTCATGATTCCTGAACCTCCACTTCGTCGCGCCCGTCGATCTCCTGCAGCCGCACCTGCACGCTCTGGGTCAGCGAGGTCGGCAGATTCTTGCCGACGTAGTCGGCCTTGATTGGCAGCTCGCGGTGACCGCGATCGACCAGGACCACCAGCTGAATCGCCTTCGGACGGCCGAACTCGATCAGCGCATCGAGCGCGGCGCGAATCGTCCGGCCGGTGTACAGGACGTCGTCCACGAGCAGGATGCGTTTGTCGTCGATCGAGAACGCAATCTCGGTCCGGTGGATGATCGGCTGCGCCGCCACCGCGGTCCGCATCAGATCGTCGCGGTACAGCGTGATGTCGAGCGCGCCCGTCGGAATCTCGACCTGGTGAATGTCGTGGATGATCTGGGCCAGCCGTCTGGCCAGCGGAACACCGCGTCGGCGGATGCCGACGAGCGCGAGCTGCTCGAGATCGTGATTGCGTTCGAGGATTTCGTGCGCGATACGCGCGAGGCTGCGCCCGACGCGGGCGCCGTCCATGACTACTGGCATCAATACCTCTTGGCCGCCTCACCGGGCCGCCTTAAAGAGAACCAGAGGGATTATATCAGGCTCAACGCGTCCGCCAGAACTGCGCGTCGTAGTTCCACACCGTGAACGCAATCGAGCGACCGTCAGGCGACCAGGCCGGCTGAGTTTTGTTCGACGAGTCGGTGGTCACGGCGACTGGCGTCCCTCCGGCGATGGGAATCCGGAATACCTGAAAAAACCCGCCTGCCGCGGGAGCGATGAATGCGAGGTCGCGCCCGTCCGGCGACACCGCCAGTCCCGGCGAATCGTGCTCGGACTCGAGGCGATGCACGACGTGCGCGCTGCCGCCATCGCGGCCGACGGTATAGATGACGTGTCGCCCGGGGCCCTCTTTAGCCACCACCGCCATGTGCGCGCTGTCGGGCAACCACTCGGCGTGGCTGACGTCCGCATCGATGCCGTCTACCACCACCTCCTGCGGCTCGCGCGTCGTTGCGCCGGTGTCCTGGTCAACGCCGATGACGAACATCACCGATCGATGCGTTGTCCTGCTCGCACCGTCGAACAAGAGCCATCGTCCGTCAGGCGACCAACGAGGCCAGCCTGCCTCCGCACCGCGGCCCAGGAAACTGAGACGGCGCGCGGCCACGTCGCCGGGGCCTTCCGCGGGCCGGAGAAAAATGTCGTCGGACTGATCCTTGTGCGAGTGGAACGCGATCCACTTGCCATTCGGCGACCAGCACAATGCCTGGTCCTCGGATACAGACGCGTGAACGATCTGTGACGGCCGATCGGCCGGGCGGAGCGGATCGACCGCAATCACGCCGGCGTCCTGAGCGATGTCCGGATACTTCGCATCGTCGACAACGCGGCGCCAGGTGCCGAAGGTGATGCCGATCAGTTTGCCGGAGGGATGCCACGAGGGCGTTTCGCTCTGGAAAGTCGCGAGCGCGCGACTGGCACCGCCCTCCGCGGGCGCGATCGCCACGACGGTTCGATAACTCTGGACCTTGAACGACACGGAACCGTCAGCGCCGACGCTCGGTGCGTAGCTGTCTCGCGAGAAACCGGTCAGGCGTGTCGCAGCGCCACCACCACGCGGTGCTGCCCAGAGATCGAGCGTTCCGGTAGTGTTCGCGAACGACAAGTAAACCGTCCGGCCGTCCGGTGCGAACGCGATCGGGCCGTTTACGTCGAGATCCGGCTCGGTGCGCAGCGTCGAGCCGCCGCACGGAATGGTGACGCGCGCCCTCCCATCCACCGTCGCCACGCAGGCAATTTCACCGTTGGGTGTCCAGGTGGGGAACGCCACCCGCTGAGTCATGCGCTTGACGCGCGCGGAACTCGCGTCGGCCGCGATCGTCCACAACTCCTGACCGTCGCGTCCAGCAGCAAGTCCGGCCAGCGAGTGGCCATCGGGCGACCACGACAACTGACGCAGGTCGGCCGCACGAGTCGTCGTCGAGATGCCGTCGCCAAGCGTGGCCGACAACGGGTCGTGTGCGATCCAGAGTCCGTGCCGGGTGCCGTCTACGCGGTCATAGAGGGCCCATCCGCCCGGCACAAGATAACCATCCGTCAGGACGGTGCGATTGTCGGGACTCCACGAGAGGCTCCGAATCTGTGCCTCGCCGGCGGGGAACGCGACAATCGGTCCGCCGCCCGAAGGGCGCACACGAAGGAATCGGCCCTCGGAATACGCGATCCACTGACCGTCCGGCGAAATCGCGCCGACCGGATCGCGATAACCGACGGGACCGAACTGGTGCGCGTCCGCAAGCCAGACGAGACGTGAAAGGTCGGGAATGGTGACGCGCCGGTTCGCGATCATGAAGGCGGCGACCGCAGCCAGCGCCAGTGCGACGAGCACCAGCGCACGCGTCAGCGAGCGACGGTCAACGGGATCGGCCATTGCACCGCGCGATTGCCGGTCCACAGAAGGACCGCTTGAGCGACGGAGCGAGTGCGGTGGTCTCGAACGCGCCGCGGATCGCCGCCGCGAACGTGGAGGCAATGCGGTCGTATCCGGCAGCGGTTGGGTGCAGGCCGTCCGGACCGATCAATGTCGTGACATCGCCGTTGAAGGCCTGATAGACGTCCGCGAGCGGGATGCCTTCGGAACTCGCCAGGTCTCTGAGGCGGTCGTTGAAGCCGGGCACCAGACTCCAGGCGAGACCGCGATTCATCGGACAACAGCCGTTCGGGTTCGCGGGCGGCAGGGTCCCCAGAATCGGCCGCATGCCGCGACTCTTGGCATCGTCAATCATCCGCTTGAGCGATGCGATCACCGCCGGCTCGATCGACGCGTCACGGTCGCCGAGGTCGTTCGCACCGTCCATGATCAGCACGCTGTCGTAGAGTCCGCTCGAGATGAACGCGGTGTAGCGGGGATAGGTCGTCGAGTCCAGAACAGACTCGGACGGTTTCCCGGCATTGCCGACGGTCGGCGACTGGGTGACGTAGCGTCCACGCAGATCGGCCTGCAGCGCGCCCGGATACGTCTGCGAAAACGGGAACTGCACGGCGGGACGTGACTGGCCGGCCGAAAAGCCGCTGAGCGAGTTGGCGCCGTCCTCGCCAAACGTCATGCTGTCGCCGAACGCGAGAAAACGCTGGATCGTGAGTTTCGGCGGCAGCACGATCGTCACGCTGAAAGCGCACGTGCTGGTTCGCTGTTTCGCGTCCGACACGGTGCAGTTCACCGTCGTCGTGCCTGGAGAAAACGTCGAGCCGCTCGAGGGCGTACAGGTTGGTCCCGTGAGCGGTGCGAAACCAGAAGTGACAATCGGCGCGGGAAAGGTGACCGCTGTGTCGCCCGGCTCGGTCTGGGACATAGCGGCCGGACAGGTCAGGCTCGGTGCGCCGGGGTCAGGTGGCGGGGGCGGCGTAGCAGTCGTGGAACTGCCGCCACAACCGGCCGCCGCACCGGCAATCAGAATCAACGCGACACGAAATGCGGTGTGACGATTTCGGAGCCATTGCACAATTTTCGGCACTCGCTTCATGGTACATCGCAGAGCTGGGTCTCGCGTCATCTGTCGTAGGTCGGGATGAACGTAATCGGGCGCTCGCTGGTAAACGACGGCTGAAACAGATCGGTCTGCGCATAGCCGTCCATGTCCCTGCCGACCGGCAGGCCGAGGAAATACAGGATCGTCGGCGTGACGTCAACGACCGAGGCGCGTGCCTGACGGCGTCCGCGCAACACGGACGCGCCATACGCCATCAGGAAGCCATCCGGCGCGGTTTCGTGCGTGCCGCTGACGTCGGGATCGCCAATCAAGCGCTCGACCAGCCGCTTGCCGAGGCCGAGCGGCTCCATGCCGTAACCGGACACGACGAGCAGCAGATCGTCGGAGCCGAGACTGGCCATCGCGGCGCCGATGGCCTCGTCGATCATCGCGTAGTGCCGCTCGAGCGTGGGCCCGAGCCGGCGCTTTTCGTCCTCTGTCACATCGCCAAATTCGGAAGGCATTGCGTAGCGCAGGAAGTAGTGCCCAATCGAATCCAGGCTTTGATAGCGCGTCAGGGTGACTTGAACCGGCCGGGTTGCCGCTAACGTCCGGGCAATGTGCTCGTAGACGCGATCGATGCGCGCCGGCGTCTGGCGACGAGGTTCATCATCACCGGCGGCGATTGACGCCAGCGCCAGCGAGGCCGACTCCGCCTGTGCCTCCTCCATCGCGGCCTGAACGTCGGACTGGAGTTCCGGCGGGTAAAGCACAGACGGGTGGTCGAGGCCGGCCGGCGTCGACGCGACGCGGTAGAACGCATCGCTGACCAGGTATCCGCGCACCACCGGAGCGGGCTGAGTGAGCGGCCAGCCGACGACGCCGACCGAGAAGCCGTCGACGCTGAGAATGCTCCAGAGCGTCCGCGCCCGAAACGTGGCCGATGTGTGCGGCTGCTCGACCAGGAATCCGAAACGCTCGAGACCGTGGGCAAAACAATAGTCGGGCAACAACTGCAGCGAGCCGCGGCCGTCGGCGACCTCGTAGATCGCCGCCGAGCGGACGCCGTTCTTCTGCGGCAGCTTGCCGGTCGCGACGGCGGCCCACACCGCTTCGGCCGACGTCGGGTGCAGCGTCGCGAGGTGACGGACAGCGCCGGCGTCGAGGATCCGTCCAAAATTCGGCAGCCGGCCTTCCGCGGTCGCGCTCGTGATCCAATCGAGTGACGCCGCGTCGATGGCGATCACCGTGACCCGAGCCGTGCCTTCGTTTCCGGTGAGATCCACGTCCGCGTCGATCGCCCGCGCTTCGAGCGCCAGCGGGCGGGCGCGGCCCCGTTGCGCCAGCGGTGCGGCGATCGAACCGCCAATCAAGACCAGCAGGAGCGCCGCCCAGGCCACGCGTCCCCCTGGCGCTTTCCGCCGTAGTATCGCCAGCACCACACAGCCCGCCGACGCGCCCGCGAGTATCAGCGCGGTCTGTTGGAGTCCGGCCGCGGTTGGTTCGTCGAGAACCAGCGCGAACGTCCACAGGTTGCGCCAGAACAGCGTCGAGCCGGCCGCCGCCGCCAGAGCGCACAGCCACACCATCACGCCGACGCTGATCCATGCAGGCGAAAATAGTTCGTGCGCGAGCAGTTGGCGGACGACCAGCAGGATGTAGAAGATGGCGGTGAGGTGCACCGCATAGAACAGTCCGACTGTCGCAATCAGCGGCAGCAACCGTGCGGGCTCGAGCGGCCACGCGGGATTCAGCTCGAGCACCAGAATGAGCACGTAGGCCGTGGCAATCATGGCCGCGGCCATCGAGTTGCACAGCATGCGGAGATATCTCACTGGGTCCTTGGTGCTTTGTGCCTGGTTCCCGGTCCGTACTTGGGACTTGGTCCGTTCTCAGTCCTGCGTCAGGTCCCTTGCAATTGGTCCGGCGGGACATCGGACGAAGGACCAGGCACGGACCAAGCCCTTAGTACGGACTAAGACCCAAGCCCCAGGAACCAAGCACCAAAATCGCTGCAGTATACTGCCCGAGTGCCGATCGACGTCGCGGCGGAAGTGACTGCCAACCATCGGTTGTCGAACGATTACAACGTGCTGGAACTCGCAGCTCCGGCGATTGCGGCCGCGGCAACACCTGGACAATTCGTGATGGTGAAGGCGGGCGTCGGATTCGACCCGTTGCTGCGCCGGCCGTTCTCCGTCTTCGAAGTCCTGCGCGATTCCGCGGGCGCTCCTTCCGGCATCTCGATTCTCAGCAAACGCATCGGCGCCTCGACATCGCTGATCTTCGACGCGCGCGTCGGACAGCGTGTCAGTTGCCTGGGTCCGCTCGGCCGCCCTTTTTCCCTCGTCGAGGCGCCCACCGAGGCGTGGATGGTGGCAGGTGGCGTCGGCCTCGCGCCGTTCGCGACGCTCGCTCAGGCGCTTCGGACCCGCGATGTTGCGACGAAGCTGTTCTATGGCGCGCGCAGCGCGGCGGAACTCTTCTACCTCGATTTTTTTCGCGCGCTGGACGTCGAACTGATCCTGACGACAGAGGACGGCAGCGCCGGCGAGCGCGGCCGTATCGTGGCGCCGCTCGATCGCGCGCTGACCGCGCGCCCGTCCACATCGCCGGTGGTGATCTACGCGTGCGGCCCCGAGGGGATGCTCGCGGCGACCGCCCGCACCGCGATGGCGCACGGAAGGCCGTGTCAGGTCTCGGTGGAGCGGGTCATGGGCTGCGGCCTCGGCGGCTGCTACAGCTGCGTCATCCCGATGCGCGGCGACGATGGCGGGTTCCACAACGTGCGTTCGTGCCTGTCTGGACCGGTTATGCAAGCCGATCAGATCAGATGGGACTGAGTGAATCGGCGCTGACATGGATCTCTCGGTAAACATCGGATCGCTCACGCTCAAGAATCCGCTGATGGCGGCGAGCGGCTGCTTCGGCTACGGCGTCGAGTACGCCGACGTCGTCGACCTGTCGTCGCTTGGCGGGATCGTGTCGAAGGGCCTGTTCCTGAAGGAGCGCGAAGGTCACCCGGCTCCACGCATTGTCGAAACCCCGGCCGGGATGCTGAATGCGATCGGCCTCCAGGGAATCGGCGCGCGGCGGTTCATCGAGGAGAAGCTGCCGGAGCTTCGGGCGCGTCACGCCACGGTCATCGTCAACGTCTGCGGCACCACAATCGATGAGTACGTCGAGGTGTCGCACATGCTGGCGGACGCTGAAGGCGTCGCCGCGATCGAGCTGAACATCTCCTGTCCGAACATCAAGGAAGGCGGCATCCAGTTCGGCTGCAGCCTGACCGGCACGTTCGACGTCGTGAGCGCCGTGCGGCGCGTCGTCAAGCTGCCGGTCATCCCCAAGCTGACGCCGAATGTGACCGACGTCGCTTCGTTCGCGCGCGCGGCCGAAGACGCCGGCGCCGATGCCGTGTCGCTGGTCAACACGTTCCTCGCGATGGTCATCGACGTCGAGAGCCGGCGGCCGAAAATCTCGAACGTAGTCGGCGGCCTCAGCGGTCCGGCGATCCGGCCGATCGCGGTGCGCATGGTCTACGAGTGCCGGCAGCTCGTGAAGATTCCGATCATCGGCATGGGCGGCATCGCCGAGGCGCGCGACGTCATCGAGTTCATGATCGCGGGCGCCAACGCCGTTCAAATCGGGACCGCCAACTTCGTGGATCCGTTCATCTGGACCAGGCTGCTGGACGGCCTGCAGGACTACATGCGCCGGCACGAGATCGCCCGCGTGGCCGATCTGGTCGGCACCGTGCGCGCGCACGAACATACAGGGGATGCAAAGAGTCATGGATAGCGTGCTGGTGGCGTTGGACGTGGACACGATTGCCGAGGCGCGCGCGCTTGCCAGCCAGCTGCGCGGCGTGGTCGGTGGATTCAAGATCGGGAGCCGTCTGTTCACCAGCACCGGTCCGGCATTCGTCGAGGAGTTGGCGGCGCGCGGCGATCGAGTGTTTCTCGACCTGAAGTTTCACGACATCCCGAACACCGTCGCCGGCGCTGTAGCCGCTGCCACCCGACTCGGCGTCTGGATGCTGAACGTTCATGCCTCAGGCGGCGCCGCCATGATGCGCGCGGCGCGCGAGGCCGGGGACGAGGAAGCCGCGAAGCAGGGCCGGTCGTCGCCGCTCATCATCGCCGTCACCGTGCTGACCAGCCTCACGCAGGAGGCGCTGACCGCGATCGGTTTCAGCGATCCAATGACCGCGCAGGTGGAACGGCTCGCGGCGATGACCGAAGCCGCTGGCCTCGACGGTGTGGTTGCGTCGCCGCAGGAAATTGCGATCGTCAGGAAGCGCTGCGGCCAGAAATTCGCGATCGTCACTCCCGGCATCCGCGGCGCCGGGGACGCCAAGGGAGACCAGCAGCGAACCATGAGCGCCGGTGAAGCGCTTGCGGCGGGCGCGAGCTACCTTGTCGTGGGACGACCAATCATCGCCGCCGACGATCCGGCCGCGGCAGCCGCCCGGATCATCGACGAGTGCCGCGCGTCGGCGTCGTGATTGCGCTGACGCTGTATTCGCGCCCCGGCTGTCATCTGTGCGATGAAATGAAGGCGGTGGTCGAGCGCGTCCTGCCGTCCATCGCTGAATCGGTCACCGTGGAGGTCGTCGACATCTCGACCGACGCGTCGCTCGAGGCCGCCTACGGCCTCGAGATTCCCGTGCTGCTGGTGAATGGAAAGAAAGCGGCGAAGTACCGCATCGGCGAGCACGACCTGCTCCGCCTGCTCGGCACCCGCCGCGTCTGACGACTGACGACTGACGACTGACGACTGACGACTGACGACTGACGACTGACGACTGACGACTCACGACTGACGACCGACTACTTCGCCGTAATGACGAAGTGTCCGCGACGGTTCTGCTGCCAGCAGGACTCGGCCTCCTCGGTGCAGACCGGCGATTCCTTGCCCTTGCTGACCGCGGTCAACTGCGTCGCAGGGACGCCGAGGTTGACCAGGTAATCCCTGATTGCGTTGGCGCGGCGCGATCCCAGCCCGAGGTTGTATTCCGCGCTACCCCGCGAGTCGCAGTGTCCCTCGACAGTCACTTGGACGCTCTTCCACCGCTTCAGCCAATCGGCGTCTTTCTGGAGAACCGGCTTTGCCTCGTCGCGGATCTCCGACTTGTCGAGCTCGAAGAACGAATCTGCGAGCAGGTGCTCGGCATTGAGCTGATCCACGGACTTCTGGGAAAACACCTCCTCCTCGCTGAGAGCGCGGGGAGCAGGAGCGGATTCCGGCCGTGGTGCCGGCGGCGGCGGAGGAGGCGGCGGCGTTACGGGTGCTGCCGGAGGCGGTGGAGGCGGCGGCGCCGGAGCGGCAGCAGGCGGTTTCTTGTTGCAACCAGCCGCGGCAAGGGCGAGCACCGTCCCGATGGCAATGCTTGAAAACAGTCGTCGGAAAGAAATCATCGTTACTCCTGAGGTTGCGAGCTTACCTAGTTCGAATTCGCACTGTCAATCAAGCCAGTGTCTCGCAACGATACAATGCGCCGGTGGAACACCTGCTGCGCGCGACCGCTCAGGCGGAAACGCGCCATTTCTGGTTCCGCGGCTTCCGCTCCTTCGTCACGCCGCTCCTCGAGTCGGCCACGTCCGGCCGATCCGACGCGCGCCTGCTCGACTGCGGATGCGGAACCGGCGCAAACCTGGAACTGCTGAGCCGATTCGGTCGCGCGTTCGGCTTCGACCTTTCCGAAATCGGACTGCGGCTGGGTCGTCAGGCTGGCCGGATGGGTCTCGCCCGGGCCAGCGTCACGGCAGTGCCCTTCCTCACCGGACGGTTCGACATCGTGACGTCGTTCGACGTCCTCTATTCGCTCGAGGATCCGGCAGAGCGCTCGGCCATGGAGGAGATGTTTCGACTGCTCAAGCCCGGTGGTTTTGCCTTAATCAATGTGGCGGCGATGCAGGCGTTGCGTGGTGATCATTCGGTGTTGAGTCGCGAGGTGCGGCGGTACGAACGCGACGATCTCCGCGCCAAGCTCGAGGCGGCCGGCTTCACGATTGTCCGCATCACGTATACGAACGCCGCACTGTTTCTGCCGATGGCGATCGTGCGTGGACTGCAGCGGCGCCGCGGCTTGAAGAACGAAGGTGAAACCGCGCAGGAAATTTCCGTTCCGCCAGCGCCGGTGAACGCGATCCTCACCATGGTCCTGCAGCTCGAGAGCGTCTGGCTGCGTTGGTTCGATTTGCCGTTCGGCAGCTCCTTGCTCTGCCTTGCAAGAAAGCCTGACAGCGCGATTAGGAGCCCGACCTAACGCGTCGATACGCGGAGCTCGCACTTGAAGATCCGCAGCCCAAGCCGGCGCCGGTCCTGGGTTCGCGAACTGCGGTCCGCAGGCGAGAACGTCTGATCTGTCTCGAGCACGATCGCATTCAGCCACTTCGGATCGGGAATCGGCACGTCGAGCGAAAAGTCATCGGCGATCGAGGCATCGAAGATCTGTCCCGCGCCAACGCGCACGATCAGATGGGACGCCCGCGAAAAATACTTCCGCGGCGATTCGCCTTCGATGTGAAGGCTGATTGGGCCCAACGGCGCAAGTGGGACGGCGTGTGACCTGATCGGCCGCGGGTCCGTGATGACCTGGAGCTCTCCGCGCTCGCTCATCCAGCGCCAGCGACGGCCGGTATCCGGATTCAGCTCGGGTTCGTACCAACCGTCACCGAATCCCGTCAGCGGTCGGCTCATCGAGGCGTCGAATTGCTCGATCGCGACCCGCGATGGCGGCGTCGACGTCACTTCAATCGGCAGGTACCGCATCGGACGGTCGGCGTCAGTCAGCGGCAGCCCGATCAACCGGAGAAAATAGCCGGGCGTCACCGTCCAGTCCGCGAGCACCGAGCCGGCGATCGTGACGGTGATCCGCGGCCGCGCCGTCGGCTCGAGGTTTCGTCCGCCGATCATCAGCGCGCCGCCCGGTGTTCCGGCATTGATCCAACCGGTAATCGGCGCATGTTGTAACCCGCGCCCGTCGCGCTCGGCGACGCCGGCGGTTTCTGGCGTCAGGGACCACCCTTCGCCGACATACCAGTCCGGCTGATCGACCCGATACCAATCCATCTCGCTTGGCCGGGCGCCGCTCAACAGCGTCGGGTATGGGAGGGACCAACGGTACTCGCCCGGCGGGCCGTGCTGCACAAGCGCGATGCTCGATCGCTTCGGATCAACCACGAACCACACCGGCAGCGTCGCCGCCGCTGTTCCAGTACTTCACCGCCTCCAGCCACTCGTGCTGGGGCGGCGCGGGCAGCGTACGACTCACTCGCGGCATCGCGGCGTCTACCCAGGCGATCGGCCGCCTGAAATCGAGCGACTCCCGGCGGTCCATCGCCAGGACCGGCGGATCCCTGAGCGATCGCGCCACGGTTCGCATGTCGCCCAGCAGCTGAAAGGCCGGCGCTTGTTGTCGCGAGTAGGCGGCAATCGAGGTCCCGCCGACGTGCGCGCTGAACATCGCGATCGCGATCGCGACGGCCACGCCCGATCGCCGCGGCAGGCGCCGTGTTCCTTCGACAGCCAGGTACGCGATCGGAACCACCAGCGGCAGCGCGTAGCGCCCGGTGAACGTTTCCTGAAACAGCAGGTCGAACAGCAGGTACGGCCCGAAGCCGGCGGCCAGCCATGCCGCCGCACCAGGCGCACGGCCGCGCACGGAGACGAGCCCGACCAGCGCGAGGGACAACACCACCGCCGCGAGCTGCCAGGCCGCCCACGGGGCTACGAACGCGTAGTAGAGGGCGTCAGCGACGGTCCTCGGGTCGTGGCGGGTCCACAACATCTGGATGTTGCCCAGGTCTTCGGCGCCTTGATCGAACAGCGCATGCCAGTACGCCGCAGGACCGCCGGAGATGAGGACCAGGGGAACGAACCAGACGAGAACGCCGGCGATGAATGCGCCGGCGATGAGCAGGAGCGTCACGAGCTGAAGACTGGCTGCCGACTGACGACTGGCGACTGACGACTCGCGACTGGCGACTGACGACTGACGACTGACGACTGACGACTGCGCGACTGACGACTGACGACTGACGACTGACGACTGACGACTGACGACTGTGAGTCAGCCCCCAACCCCCAGCCCCCAGCCCCCTCATGATCAAGAGTGGCACCGTGAGCCACGCCACTTGCGATCTGAAACCGGTCGCGAGTCCCGCAGCGCCGGACGCGAGCGTCAATCCCCAGGGGCCGGACGCCGACAGGGTCAGCACCTGGACCCACAGCGCCGCAGCGAGCCCGGTCATGTCGCTCAGCGGACGCACCGAGGTGAACCAGTACAGCGGCGAAGTGACGGTCACGAAGGTCGCCGCCAGCGGCCAGACCGGTGATTCGCCGCGGGCCTCAGCGCGGCGAAACAGCGCGGCAACTGCCAGCAGGCCGAGCGTTCCGGCAAACACGCTCACCAGAGCGAGCGCCACGACCTCGGATGACACCACCCAGGCGACACCCTTCGTGATCAGGATAAAGAGCGGGTAACCAGGCGGATGGGGCCGATGCTGCGCGACGTCGAACCGGCGGATGCCGAGCGCGAAGTTGATCGAGTCGAGGTCCTCGAGCGAGGAGGGGAGGTACGGTAAGTGCAGCGCGAGAAAAACCAGAGCCAGCACACCGACCAACGCAGATCTCGCTGAACCCGCAGCGAATGATCCTGCGCTGCGTATTCCGCGGTTGCCGCGTTGATCGTCGTCTTTCACGCTGGCCGCATGAACAGCCCTTCGTTCAGACTGCCCATCCGGTAGCCCTGCAGGTCCAGCGTGACGTACTTGTAGCCCGCGGCCTTGAGCTCGCGCACGATCGCCGCACTGAGCTCCGGCTCGAGCGCGCGGGCCATCTCGGCGCGCGCAATCTCGACGCGCGCCACGTCATCGTGGTGCCGGACGCGAAACACACGGAATCCGAGCGCGCGCAGCGCCTGTTCGGCGGTTTCGATAGTCCGCAACTTGTCGTCGGTCACTTCCGAGTGATACGGGATGCGCGACGACAGGCACGCCGACGCCGGCTCGTCCCAGGTCGGGAGTCCGGCCAGACGCGACAGCTCGCGGATTTCGTCCTTGGTCAGATCGACTTCGTCGAGCGGGCTGCGCACGCCAAACTCGCGCGCCGCCTGCCGGCCGGGCCGATAGTCGCCGCGATCGTCAGCGTTGTTGCCGTCGACGACGACCGATCGCCGGTCGGCCGCGATCCGTGACAGGTGCGTGTACAACTCGTGCTTGCAGAAGTAGCACCGATTGGTCGGATTGGCCCGGTAGTCGGGTCGATCGAGTTCGCGGGTATGGATGATTTCGTGCCGCAGGCGAAACTCGCGGGCGATGCGGATCGCCAGTTCGCGGTGCCGTTCGGGATAACTGGGGCTGTCGGCGGTGACCGCGACGGCGCGGTCGCCAAGGGTCTGGGAGGCGATACAGGCCAGATAGGCGCTGTCGACGCCGCCGCTATAGGCGACGACGACCGATCCGAGCGAGGCGAGCGTCTCCCGCAGCGCCTGCTCTTTCCCGATCATTCCTCGAGATCCTCGTCCTCGTCGTCTTCGTCCTCATCCTCGCCGTCCTCGGCGTCATCGTCGCCGATGATCTCCTCGTCCTCGTCGTCGTCTTCGTCTTCAGCGAGGTCGAGTTCGATGGGCGACAGGCCAACCACTTCCAGGTTAGATCCGCAGTCGGGGCAACTCAGCTGATCGCCCTTGTCGACATCGAACTCGTCGACTTCGATCTCGGCATCGCATTCAGGGCAGGTGGCCATAGGGTCCTCGTTGACTCGGGCGCATGCGTACGGTTTGGCAATTGGGGACGTGACGTGCCAGAATCCCGCTCGGCAGGCGCGATCGCGATAGAGTGAGGATTATATCGACACGTGCGCAGGTACTGCAACGCAACCGGCGCTGCGCAGTGACCCGACACCGATAGCTTTTAACGATGGCCAGCAACTCGGTCACGTCCAAGACCGTCGTCATCGCCGACGACACTGCGTTCGTGCGGGATCGCTTCCGCACGGCGGTGGAGAACGCGGGGCACAAGGCGATCACGGTCAAGAGCGCCGCGGAGCTGCTGGCGCGTGTGCAGGCCGATCTGGATCAGGTCGATCTGATCGTGCTCGATCTGCGGCTGCCGCATGCGCCCGGCGTCGAGCTCGTCCGCTCGATCCGCAAGCTGGACGACGGGCGCCTGCCGATCCTGGTGTTCAGCGGGACGATCGCCAGCGCCGACGAAGTCCGGGACCTCGCGGCACTCGGGGTCGCGGGATACGTGAACGAGTACAGCGCGGTGCAGCACATCCTGCCGTCGCTGGCGCCGCACCTGTTTCCCGACAATTTCAATCGCCGCAGCAGTCCGCGTGTCGTGCTCGGCATTCCCATTCAGTACCGGTTCGGCAACACGATCGCGGCGGCGCTGACGCTGAACCTGAGCCACGGTGGCATCGCGATCCGCACCACCAGCCCGCTCGAAAACGGCGTCAAGATCAAGGTCCGCTTCCGGATGCCGGGATCCAGCCGCGACCTGGACGCCGAGGGCCACGTGGCCTGGAGCGATCGGCGCGTCGGGATGGGCGTGCAGTTCGAAGCGGTCGAGCCCGAGAGCCAGACCATCATCGACAACTTCGTCGACGCGCACTTCTTCACCAACAGAAAAGCGTAAAATTCAGCATGGAACAGTCGCTCGCGGCCACCTTGTGGCGGCTCGCGGCGCTGGTGGCGCTGGTCGTGGCGAACGGATTTTTCGTGGCCGCGGAATTTTCGATCGTCACCGTGCGCAAGACGCGGATCGACCAGCTGGTCGCGGAGGGGCATCGCGGCGCGCGCGCCGTGCGCCGCGCCGTGTCCGCACCGGACCGCTACATCGCCGCCACCCAGCTCGGGATTACGATGGCCAGCCTCGGCCTCGGCTGGCTGGCCGAGCCGGCGCTGGCCTCGCTGGTCGAGCCGGAGGTGGCGTTCCTGCCGGCCCACCTCGCCACCGCCACCGCACACAGCATCGCCGTCGCGATCGCATTCGCGATCATCACCGCGGTCGAGATCATCTTCGGCGAGCTGACGCCGAAATGGATCGCGCTCGAACGCGCGGAATCGACTGCCCTGCTGGTGGTGAGACCGCTCGAACTCTTCATGCGGGTGTTCTGGCCGTTCATTCGCGTGGTGCACGGCGCCGCGCAAGGCGTCATCGGGCTGCTGGGCATGGCTCGCGCCAGCAGTCGCGCGGCGGTGCACTCGGAAGAAGAGCTCAAGATGCTGGTGACCGCGAGCCAGGAAGCCGGCGTGCTCGAGGAGCAGGAAGAGCAGATGCTTCATCGCGTGTTCGGCTTCGCGGACCTGACCGCAGGGCAGGTGATGATTCCGCGCACCGAGCTCGCCGCCGTCTCCGCTGACACACCGCTGCCGGAACTGGTGCGGCAGACCGGACACGGCCGGCATGCGCGGCTGCCGGTCTATCGCGCGGATCTGGACGACGTCATCGGCATGCTGCACGTGCCGGATCTGCTGAAGGCCCTGGCGTCGGGCGACGATCGCGCGACGGCAGGATCGCTGGCGCGCGAAGTCCTCACCGTCCCGGAGACGCTCGGCGCCGACGATCTGCTCGCCGAGATGCGGCGACGCCGGGCCCGCGAGGCGCTGGTGATCGACGAATACGGCGGCACTGCAGGACTGGTCACGTTCGAGTCGCTGATGGAGCGGATCATCGGGGAGATCCCGGGCGAGAAAGGCGCACATTCGCGCACTACCCTGCGACCCGATGGCTCCTCCGAAATCGACGGGCTGGCGCTGGTCGCCGACATCAACGCGCAGTTCGGCCTGCACATCGACGAAGCGACCTACACCACGATCGGCGGCTACGTGCTCGGTCGTCTGGGACGCCGCGCACGCGTCGGCGACACGATCGACGTTGAGGGCCGCCGGATGCGTGTCGAAACCGTCGACGGCCTGCGGGTGGCCCGAGTGTGGCTGTCGAATACGAAGGACACAGAGGGGCCCCTGGCCGCAAGCCCCTAGGCGGGCAGCGCTGCGAGCGTCGAGAACACCGCGTCGTAGTTCGGCTCGTTCCTCGCGTCCTCCAGCACCTCGCGATGACGGATGATGCCGTCCTTGTCGATCACGAACACCGCCCGCTTGGCAATGCCCTTCATGCCGATCATGTCCTCGTTGAAGGCGCCGTAGTCGCGGATCGCGACCTTGTTGAAATCGCTCAACAACGGAAACGTCAGCTTCTGCGCATCCTGAAACGCCTTCAGCGTAAAGAACGTATCAACGCTGATGCCGAACACCTGGGCCTTCGCCTTGCCCAACTGCGCCATCGAGTCGCGGAACGTGCAGAGCTCCTTCGTGCACACGCCGCTGAATGCAGCAGGGAAGAACGCCAGCACCACGGGCTTGCCCCTGAGGCTGCTCAGCGTGACGGTCTCACGGTCCTGGTTGGTGAGCGTGAACTCCGGGGCCTTGCTTCCTACTTCAGCAGACATGACGCCTCCATTCATTACATTGGTGATAAGGTGGTCCGCCCCCTACACAAACCATAGGGATTCGGGTTAGCATTTTCGATTGGCACGGCCTTCCGCCGCGTGGCCTGCCGCTCTTCGCGATTCAGATATAGGAGTGCCTCTGTGATCGAGGTTCAACACCTCACGAAACGTTACGGCCGCGTCACCGCCGTGAACGACGTCAGTTTCCGCGTCGAACGCGGCGAGATTCTCGGGTTCCTGGGACCGAACGGCGCCGGCAAGACGACGACGATGCGGATCCTGACCGGTTACATGCCGGCCACCGAGGGCAAAGCTATTGTCGCCGGGTTCGACGTCTTCGACCAGCCGATCGAAGCCAAGCGCCGCACCGGCTACCTGCCCGAGACGCCGCCGCTCTACCCCGACATGAGCGTTGCCGAGTATCTCGAGTTCGTCGCACGAATCAAAGGCGTCCCGGCCAACGAACGGCGCACCCGCGTGCACTACGTCATGGAGCGGACGCGCATCGCCGACATGGCGAACCGACTCTGCGCGAAGCTGTCGAAGGGCTACAAGCAGCGCGTCGGCCTGGCTCAGGCGCTCATTCACAACCCCGACGTCCTCATTCTCGACGAGCCGACCGCCGGACTCGACCCGAAGCAAATCATCGAGACCCGCGAGCTGATCAAGGAGCTCGCCGGCAACCACACCATCATCCTCAGCACGCACATCCTGCCGGAAGTCGCGCAGACCTGTCAGCGCGTCGTCATCATCGCGAAGGGCAAGGTGGTCGCGGTCGATACGCCGGACAACCTGACGGCGAGGCTGCGCGGGTCGGAAACGATGTACGTGCAGGTCGACGCCGGCGGCGCGGACGCGGCGGGGCCGCTCAGCCACGTGCCGGGCGTGACGCGGGTGGTGGAATCAGACCGTCGCGACGGCATGGTGGCCTACGAGGTCGACAGCGAGAGCGGTCGCGACGTGCGTCGCGACCTCGCGCGGGCGGTGGTGTCGAGCGGCTGGGGCCTGCTCGAGCTGCGGCCGATGCGCATGAGCCTCGAGGACGTGTTCCTGTCGCTCACGACCGAAGACGTATCGACGCCCGAGGCCGAGGCCGGCGCCGAGGCAGGAGAGACCATCAATGCGTAACGTCCTGGCGATCGCGCAGAAAGAGCTGCGGTCGTACTTCACCTCGCCGATCGCCTACATCGTGATTGGGCTGTGGTCGCTGCTGTACGGCTATTTCTTCGTCGTCATCCTGAGTTATTTCGTCCGCCAGAGCCTGCAGATGGGGCAAATGGGACAGATGGGCCCGCAGGCGATGAACGTCAACCAGCAGCTGATTCGACCGCTGCTGCAGAACGTCACGATCCTCGTGCTGTTCCTGATGCCGATGGTGACGATGCGCAGTTACTCGGAGGAGAAACGATCGGGAACGATCGAGCTGCTGCTGACTTCGCCGCTCACCGACTTCGAGATCGTCTTCGGCAAGTTCCTCGGGGCGATGGGTCTGTATGCGGTGATGCTGCTGGTCAGCAGCCTGCACATCGGCCTGCTGTTCGTCTACGGGCATCCGGAATGGAAGCCGATCATCGTGGCGTTTCTCGGCCTGCTCCTGCTCGGCGGCTGCTTCATCTCGGTTGGACTGTTCATCTCGAGCCTGACCAAGAACCAGATCGTCGCCGGCATGGTGACCTTCGCGGTGTTCCTGATGCTGTGGATCATCACCTGGATCGGCAGCTTCTCCGGGCCGACGGTGGACAAGCTGACGCAGTACCTGTCGATCATCGACCACTTCGACGATTTCCAGAAGGGCGTCCTCGACACGACGCACCTGGTCTACTACCTGAGTTTCATCACGTTTGGATTGTTCCTGACCGCGAAGTCGGTCGATAGCGAACGTTGGCGCGGATAGTCACGACGTCAAACGCAGAAACCGCTGAACACGCAGAGAGTAAGGACACCTGACTTTATGTTGAATCGCATTTTGAGTTTGATCGGCTGGCTCGGCACCGCGCTGGTGTTCGTGGCGGTCGCCATCCGGTTCGGGTTCCCGGCGAAGGAACAGTACGCGTACTACCTCGCCTGGGGCGGCCTGGTCTGCGTGCTGCTCTACTCGATGGGCCAATGGCGCGAATTCGCGAAAGTGTTCGCCCGGCGCCAGGCCCGCTACGGCACGCTTGCGGCCACCAGCGTCTTCGTGGTGCTCGGCATGCTGGTGGCGATCAACTACATCGGCCTCGAAGCAGAACAAACGCTGGGACCTGACCGCGAACAAGCAGTTCAGCCTGTCGGACCAGACCAAGAACGTGCTCGCCAAGCTCGACTCGCCGATGCAGCTGCAGGTATTCGCGCAGGAACCGGAGTTCTCGCGCTACCAGGACAAGCTGAAGGAGTACGAGTACGTCACCAAGAAGGTCACCGCCGAGTACATCGATCCGGACAAGAAGCCGATCGTGGCGAAGGCGGCCGGCGTGCAGCAGTACGGGACCATCATTTTCAACTACAAGGGCCGCAGCGAACGCGTCACCAGCGACAGCGAGCAGGACATCACCAACGGCATCATCAAGGTGGTCAGCGGCCAGCAGCGGAAGGTCTACTTCACGCAGGGCCACGGCGAGCACGATACGGTGTCGTCCGAACGCGATGGCTACAGCGGCATCGCCGGAGCGCTCGGTCACGAGAACTACACCCTCGAGAAGCTGACCATCGCACAGCAGGGCGCGGTGCCCGATGACGCCGCCGTGGTGGTGGTGGCCGGACCAAAGACCGATTTCTTCGGGCCCGAAGTGGACGCGCTCAAGAAGTATCTCGACAAACAGGGCAAGCTGCTGCTCGAGCTCGATCCGCCTGACAAGGCCGATGGTCCCGCGCTCACCAACCTGATCGCCCTGGCGCACGACTGGGGCGTCCTGGTCGGCAACAACGTCGTGGTGGACGCGAGCGGTATGGGTCGTCTGATTGGCACGGACGCTTCGGTGCCGGTGGTGGCGCCGCCCTATCCGGCGCATCCGATCACCGAACGCTTCACCTTCATGACCGCATTTCCGCTGGCACGCGAAGCCTCTCCCATCTCGGGCGGCGTCAACGGACACACGGCGCTGCCGTTCATTCAGACCGGTCCGCGGAGCTGGGCGGAAGCCGACATCAAGGGCTTGCTGACGACCGGCGAAGTGTCGCTCGACGAGTCGAAGGGTGACAAGAAAGGCCCGATCACACTCGGATCGACGGTGACCGCCTCATCGACGCCGGCGGCTCCGCCGAAGCCGGGCGAGCCCGAACCGCCGAAGCCGGAAACGCGCGTCGCCGTGGTCGGCGATTCCGACTTCGCGTCCAACGGGGCGCTTGGTGTGCAAGGCAACCGCGACCTCTTCATGAACATCGTCGGCTGGCTGTCGCAGCAGGAGAACCTGATTTCGATCAGGCCGAAAGACGCTGACGACCGCCGCATCACGCTGACGGCGACGCAGCAGTCGAACATCACCTGGCTGTCGCTGCTCATCATTCCCGGCTTCGTATTCGGCGCCGGCATCTATACGTGGTGGGGGCGGAGAGGCTAAATGCGCGGCCTGAAATCCACGATCGCTGCCGTCGTTCTCCTCATCGGTCTCGGCGCCTACATCTACTTCGTCACCTGGAAGACGCCCGAAGGCGACACCAGCGGCAAGAAGCTGGACAAGGTGTTCGCCGCACTCCAGGCGGACAAGATCGAGGACATCACGGTCACGACGGCGGCCGGTGATGCGACGGCGCTGAAGAAGGACGCCAGCGGGTGGCAGATGACCTCCCCATTGGCGGTCACGGCGGACCAGGGTGAGGTCAGCGGCATGACCAACGCCTTATCGTCGCTCGAGGTGGTCCGCGTCATCGATGAGAACCCGACCAGCCTGAACGACTACGGTCTGTCCAATCCGCGGATCGAAATCGATTTCAAGGCCGACAAACCCCACAAGCTGCTGATCGGCGAGAAGACGCCGACGGGATCCGATCTGTTCGCGAAACGCGACGACGAGAAGAAAGTGTTCGTCATTCCGGCGACGCAGGAAACGACCTTCAACCGGACCACGTTCGATCTGCGCGAGAAGACGCTGCTGAAGTTCGATCGTGAAAAAGTCGACGGAATCGAGGTCGCAGCCGGCGGCAAGAGCCTGACCCTGACCAAAGACGGCGCCGACTGGAAGCTCACCAAGCCGGTGCAGGCACGCGCCGATTTCGGCTCGGTCGAAGGGCTGGTCGGCAAGCTGCAGACGGCGCAGATGAAGTCGGTCGTCACCAGCGACCCGACGCCGGCGGACTTGAAGAAGTACGGTCTCGACAAGCCAGAGACGACCGTCAACGTGAATTCGGGCAGCTCCCGCGCCACGCTGATGTTTGGAAGCAAGGCTGCCGACAACACGGTCTACGCGCGCGACGCGTCGAAGCCGACCGTGGTCACGGTGGACGGCACGCTGGTGGACGATCTGAAAAAAGGCGGCGACGACTATCGGCGCAAGGATCTGTTCGAGTTCCGGCCGTACAACGTGACGCACATCGAGCTGACTCACAACGGCCAGACGGTCGTCCTCGACCGCGTCAAGGGAACCGGCGACAACGCGCCGGACAAGTGGCACCGGGCCAGCCCGAACCCCGGCGACGTGGACAAAGACAAGATGGACGGTCTGCTGTCGAAGCTGTCCAACATGCGGGCCACTTCGTTCGTCGACTCGACCGCGAAGGCCGGCCTCGACAAGCCGGCGCTGGTCGTCGACGCGAAGTTCGACGAGGGCAAGAAAAACGAGAAGGTGACGTTCGGCCAGGTCGGCACCGATGTGTTCGCCGGGCGCCCGAACGAACCCGGCGCCGCCAAGTCGGACAGCGCGGACCTGAACGACGTCCTCAAGTCGTTCGATGAGATCGCCAAGTAATCTCGCCGTCCTTGCGGCACTCTCTCTCAGCCTGACGCTCGGTTGCGGTCCGGCGCGCATCGCCGCGCCGGCGCAGCCGGCGCGTCACCACCGGCGCGCCAGCTCTCCCCTCCTGCAGCTTCAGCACGACATCGACGCGCATCCTGAGTCAGCCCGCGCTCGCGCACGGCTATTGGAGCGTGCTGGTCCGCTCGCTCAAGGCCGACGACACTCTGTACTCGGTCAACGCGAACAAGCTGATGGTTCCGGCGTCGAACATGAAGATCGTGACGCTGGCGGCCGCGGCCGAAAAACTCGGGTGGGACTACCGCTACGAAACGCAGCTGGTCGCGACCGGATCGATTGTGAGCGGAACGCTCGATGGCGATCTGGTGGTCGTCGGCTCCGGCGATCCGACACTGATGATCACCGAGGCAACCCCGCGGCCATTCGACGCCTGGGCCGCCGAGGTCAAGCGGCTCGGCATTTCCCGCATCACCGGACGAGTCGTCGGCGACGGAACCGCGTTCGAGACCCCGGGATTCGGCTTCGGCTGGTCGTGGGACGACCTGCCGGATTCGGACGCGGCGGCGGTCGCCGGGTTGCAGTTCAACGAAAACGCGGTCCGCATGATCGTCACACCGGGGAGAGCGGCCGGCGAACCGACGGTGGTCACGCTCGACCCGGCGACCAGCGGTTTGTCGATCCGGAATCACGTGCAGACCGGCGCACCGGGAAGCGTGCCGCATCTTGAATCGCACCGCCTTCCAGGCAACACGCAGCTCGAAGTTCGAGGATCGGTGCCGCCCGGAGGAGCGCCGAGCGTGCGCCTGATGGCTGTGGACAACCCCACACTGTTTTTCGCGAGCGCGTTGAGGCAATCCCTGATCGACAACGGCGTGGACGTGGCCGAGCCCGCAATGGACCTCGCCACGCTCAGTGACGATCCGATGCACCACGCGCGCACACCGATTGCGACCTTCCGTTCCGCGCCGCTGTCCGAGATGGCCGTGCGGCTGATGAAGGTGAGCCAGAACCTGTACGCCGAAACCTTGCTCATGACCCTGAGCGAAGTCCGGCCAGCCACTGCGGCCAGCGGCCGTACGGCTGTACAGACGGTCATGACCAGCTGGGGGGCATCGGACGGATTAATCCTGCGCGACGGGTCGGGCCTGACCCGCTACGACTACGTGACGTCTGAAGCGCTCGTCACGATCCTCACGCACGTCGATAGAGATGCGCGGCTGCGCGAACCGTTCGAGGCGTCGCTGCCAATCGCTGGCCGGGACGGCACGCTCGCCAACCGGATGAAGGGCACGCCGGCTGAAGGGAATGCTCGCGGCAAGACCGGCAGCCTGTCGAACGTCCGCGCACTCTCCGGATTCCTGACCTCCGCCGACGGCGAACCGCTCGTATTCTCCATCGTTGCCAACAACTTCGAGACCGGCGCGGACGTCGTCAACAAAGCGACGGACGCCATCGTGGTCCGCCTGGCGACCTTCACGCGCCGGTAAACGCCCACCGATCAACGCAGAGCCCGAGAAGGTGTGGCGCGACCCTTTCAGGGTCGCGTGAACGCTACGGATCGGCGCGAGGCACGCGTCAAGCCGAGCCACCATCCTGCCAGACCCAAGATCGGCGCCAGGACGATCAGCAGCAGGCGCTCGCGGATGACGCTTCGGTGCCATTGCGGCAGGCCGCGATCCTCCGGCGCGACGTAGTTCGGGTAGCCGGGATAGCGGTGCTTGAGCGGAGCGTTTGCGCCGCGAATCAGCGCAGGCCACGCCTTGCAGTCAGGACAGCCATCGAAGTCAGCAAAGGGCGGGACGTAGACGCGTCCGGCCCAGCGAGGCGAGAAACCGATGAGCTGTCGGATCGGAATCCCTACGCACAACGGCTGGGGCAATCCAGCCTGACGAAACGATCGTCAGCACCATGCCGAGCGCCATCGTCAGGAGTCCGGCGCCGACCGGGCAGCGTTTCGCCGTCGAGTCGCCCACCAGGAGCGCCGGAAACATTGCGAGCGGAACGCCGAACATCAAGTGTCGCGGAATCGTGTCAGCGCGCTCCAGCCTACGTAAGCGCCAAGTCACCTGAATACAACACGTGCATCGCCGCGTTGCGAAGCCGCCAGTCGGTGTGCAGGAACAACAGTTCGCTGGCGGCGAGGACGCCGACCGTCATCGCGAAAGCAGCGCCGGCGGCGCGCAGAGAACCTCTTGACTCGCTCGCGACAGCATCTCGCCTGAGACACGAGCCGAACGATAGCCAGAACGCCGCATAGCCGGTTACCAGCGCGCGTACGCGTGTCGCGGCACTCGGTGCGTTTGCCACGTCGTGCTGCAAATCGGCGATCGCCGGCTCGAGTACGTTGAGCTGCAGTCGGGGCGAACACGCCGCCCGGGATATCAGCAGCAGATAGTCACCAACTGCCGCCATCACGCCACCCGTGGTTTCAGCCGGGCGGGTTTCAGCCGGGCGATCGTCCGCGAAGCCTGGGCCCAAGCGCGGTGTACCGCGACGCCGTACGCCGTCGGCTTGTACAAGCGCCGGGGCAGGCCAATCGCGCCGGGAGTCTGAGCTTCGGTCCGCGATTCGACGAAACCCTTGTCCTGCATGCGGCCCAGCGTTACGTAGACCGTGCCGCGCTTCACCGCGCCGTGCGAAGCCTGGACAATCTGCAGGCCGAACATTTCGTCGTGGCTGACCAGCAGGTCGAGGATCTGCTGCTCAGTCGCCGACAGCCGTGGCGATCGCGTCTGCATGGCTATTGGTGCAATTATTATCGATCTTACATTATGTAAGTCAAGTCCGCCCGATCGAGAGGCTGCCGCGTCGCGTTACAGCAGCGCTCGCAGCGCGGCGATGATCTGGTCCGCCGGCGCGGCGAGCCCGCCGCCCTGCGCGAAGTCGGGTTTGCCGCCACCGCGGCCGCCGAACTTCGCCACGAGACCGGCCAGCAGTTGCTGTGCAGACAGATCAATATCAGCGGATCTGGCGACGACCACGAGCGCGGGCTGCGATGCCGACACCAGCGCGACAAGATAGCCCGGCGCCGCCACGATCGCAGTCGCCATCGTCTTCAGACCGTTCGCGTCGGCATCCAGCTCGCGCGCGACCAGCCTGCACGTCGTGCCCGGCTTCAGCCGGACTTCCTCGGCGCTCGCGGCCAGTTCCACCGCACGGTAGCGGGCAAGGTCCCCCTGCAGCGCGACCACTGAACGCTTCTGCTCTTTCGCTTCGGACTGCAGCCGCTCGATCGCCGCAGCCAATTCCTCGGGCTGCACCGACAACTGACGCACGCTCGCCGTCACCGCGTCGCGGAGAATACGCCAGCGATCCAGCGCGCGTCCGCCGCACAAAAACTCGAGCCGCTGGCCGCCCTTGAACCGTTCCCACGACGCCACGGCGATGACGCCGATGCCGCCGGTTCTCGCCACGTGTGTGCCGCCGCACGCAGACAGGTCGAAGCCTTCGACGTCAACCAGCCGGAGCGTGCCGCCGCGGACCGACTCTTTTCGAAGGGGCATCCGCGCGGCCTCTTCCGCGGACGCGTAGCGAATGCTGACCGGACGATTCTCCCAGACGATGCGATTGGCTTCGGTTTCGGCGCAGCGATCTCGGCAGTCGTCGCTTCGCGCGCGAGATCGATGGTCGATGCGATCGCGCCCATGTGAAAGCTCACGGTCCGAATCCCGAACAGCCGATCGAACGCCGCCGACAGGACGTGTTGCCCTGTGTGCTGCTGCATGTGATCGAACCGGCGTCGCCAGTCGATCGATCCACGAACGGCAGCGCCCGGTTCGAGTGCTGGCGTAGCTGGGGCGACGGACAGGGCCTGATCGTCCAGAACGTGCGCGACCGAGCCGTCTTCCTCGTCAACGACCTCGACCACCGGGTAGGGCCCAAGAAAACCGACGTCGAACGGCTGGCCGCCCGAGGTGGGATAAAACGCTGACCGGTCGAGCGTGACGAAGAGCCGCTGGTCGCGACGCTCGGTTCGCTGAACGACCGCGTCGAACTCTTTCAAATACGGATCGTGGTAGTAGAGACGATCGGTCATCAGACACTCTTGGCGCGGCCGGACGGTGCCGCAGCCGACTTCGCGCCGTCAGTCACCGGGAGCTCGAAGTAAAACGTCGCGCCACCCCACTCGTTGGGACGATGGCCGATGGTGCCGCTGTAGGATTCGATGATGCCGTAGCTGACCGACAACCCGAGGCCGGTGCCCTGCCCAACCGGCTTGGTGGTGAAGAACGGCTGGAACAGCTTTGGCTCGTCGTCCGCCGCCACGCCTGGTCCATCATCCGCGACTTCGAGACAGACACGGCGAGCGGTATCGAACACCCGGATCCTGATGTGCCCTTTGATGCGCCCGGACGCTTCGATCGCCTGCTGGGCGTTGATCACGAAGTTCAGCGTGACCTGCTCGATCTCGGTGAAGTTGACCTGCACCGGTCGAATCTCCGGCAGGTCGAGCTCGAGCGCGATTGAAGCACTTTCGAGCCCGCGCTTCCGGAGCTGGACGACCTCGGCGACAACGTCGCGTAAGTCGACTGGAGTCGGCGGCCCGCCCTGCTGGCTGCTGAATCGGGACAGGTTGCGGATGATTTCGCGTGCGCGTCCGCTCTGGGTCTTGATGAACCCGATTTCCTCGAGTTCTTCTTCCGACAGGTTCGATTGGCGTTCGAGCAACTCCGCGGTTCCGAGGATCGCCTGTAACGGGTTATTCAACTCGTGCGCGACACCGGAGACCAGGACGCCGACGGCAGCGAGGCGTTCCTGACGCACCACTTGACGCTGCAGCGACTGGAGAGCCTCGCGCATCTTGCGCTCCTGTTCGATGCGATGGTCGAGCGCTCCGTGGGTGTCCCGCAGACTCGACGCCATCGTCGTAAAGGCGGCGTAGAGCTTGTCGAGTTCGCGGTTGGGCAGCCGGGTCGGCGCGGGTGGAGACAGATCGCCGTCGGCAATGCGCTGCACGGCGAACCGGACCCGGTTGAGGCCGCGCGTCAGCGACTCGGACAACCACAGCGTCAACAGGATTACCGCGGAGAAAGCGAAGTACGCGGTGTACCAGTTGCGCCGGTAGATCGACGCTACGCGATCGGCGGCCACGCTGGTCGGAATGCCGACGCTCAACAGCCACGGACCGCGGTCGAGCGCCGCGTTGCCGTAGAAGCGCTCGACGCCGTCGAGGCCACGGAGGGTCTGGGCCCGCGGCACGTCGCGCGGCGCAGACGGATTGGCCTCGGCGACTTTCCCGATGTAGCGCTCGGCGTCGCGGCTGCGCGCAAGTACGCGACCGGAGGCGTCGAACAAGGTCACGACCGAGCCTTCGGGCAGCGGCACGTCGTTGAACAGGGTCTGCAGACTGGCGACGTTGAGGCCGAACGCGAGAACGCCGACGATCGCGTCGGTGGTATTCCGGACCGGATAGGCCAGAACGACGGTGGGCTTGCCGGACACGCGCCCGGTCATCAGCTCGCTGACCGCCGGTTTCCCCGACTTGACCACCGCCATCACGTAACCGAGCGCCAGCGGCGACACTTCATCGCCGGACCGCGCGGCGAGGGCTGAGCCTCTGATCCTGCCGGCCGTGTCCGTCACCAGGATGTTCAGGATCAGCGGCTGCCCGCGCAGGACCCCGGCGAACAACGGCTGACACTGTGCCGGGTCAAGGGCGATGACGCCGGGGTGGCGCGTCAGCGCCGAAGCCAGGGAATCGAGCCCATTGAGGTATTGATTGAGATAGGCACCGGCGGTAGCCGCAACCGAGCCCGCTTGCTCAACCACTTCGACGTCACGTTCCAGACGCGTACGACGCGCGGACCAGGTCGCGGCCAACGCGACCGGCAGCAGAACCGCGACCGTCGCGGCCAGCACCTGACGCCGAATCGGTTGTGTGTTGAGAATCCCCAAGGCCCGCGCGATCTTAGCGCAGCAACAGAGGATCGGCGACGCCTGCCTCGCGGAAGCCCCTGGCACGCAGCACGCAACTGTCGCAGCGACCGCACGGCCGTCCGTCCAGCGGATCGTAACAGCTGTGCGTCAGGCCGTAGTCGAGGCCCAGCTCGAGGCCGCTCCGGATGATGTCGGCCTTGCTCAGGGTGATGAGCGGAGTGTGCACGCGAAAGCGCGCACCCTCGACGCCGGCTCGCGTCGCCAGGTTCGCCACCTGCTCGAACGCCTCGATGAATTCCGGACGGCAGTCGGGATAGCCGGAGTAGTCGAGCGCATTGACGCCGATGACGATGTCGTGCGCGCCGAGCACTTCGGCCCAGCCCAGGGAGAGCGACAGGAAGATCGTGTTACGAGCCGGAACGTAGGTGGACGGGATCTCGGCGCCGTGCAGATCGCGATCGCGAGGCACCGCGAGTTCTGACGTCAGCGACGACCCGCCAATCGGACGCAGGTCGGCGTCGAGCTCGAGATGGCGTTCGACGCCAAGCGCCGTGGCGACGGCGCGAGCCGCCTCGACTTCCGCGGCGTGACGCTGACCGTAGTGAATCGTCAACGCGTTGAGCGCGAACCCCTGCGATTTGGCAATCGCGGCGGCCGTGTACGAATCGAGGCCACCGCTGAGCAGAACGACGGCTCTCACACGCCCCGGGTGGCCGGCGACCAGATGAACTTGTGCAATTGCAGTTGCAGCCGCGCCGGAGTCCGGTCAGCGAGCATCCACTCCGACAACGTCCGCGCATCGAGGACACCGTGCACCGGCGAGATCAGGACCGCTGCGGTACGCGACGCGAGATCGTGCCGGGCGATCACGGCCATGGCGAAATCGTAGTCGGCGCGATCCTGCACCACGAACTTCACCTGATCGTGGGGCGCCAGGCGGTCGAGATTGTTCCAGTCGTTCTTCTCCGACTCGCCGCTCGCCGGGCATTTGACGTCCACGATCTTCACGACCGCCGCCGGCACGCGGTCGATCGGACGATGGCCGCCAGTCTCGATCATCACCTCGCGGCCGTCCGCCAGCAGCCGCTCCATCAAAGGGTAGACGTCGTCCTGCAGCAGCGGCTCGCCGCCGGTCATCTCGACCAGCGGGCAGCCGTACCCGTCCACCGCTGCCATCACTTCGTCGACGGACATCTTGCGGCCCTCGTGGAACGCGTACGGCGTGTCACACCAGGAGCAGCGCAGGTCGCACGCCGTCAACCGGACGAAGACGCACGGCCGCCCGGCGTAGGTGGACTCGCCCTGAATCGAGTGGAAAATCTCATTCACCGTCAGCATCTGGTGAATTCCATTATCCTACGTCCATGGCCAAACCGACCTTCTACACCAAGCCGACTTGAACGACCTGCAAAAACGCCAGAAGTTTTCTGGATACGGCAGGCGTGGACGTTCAGCAGATCGACATCAACAAGGAACCGCCGTCACGCGAGTTTCTCGAGAAACACGTGGACGCCGCCAAATTCCTCGACTTCGTCAGCACCCGCAGTCCTGTCTTCAAGGAGCGGCCGCTGCCAAAGTCGAAGAAAGAAGCAATCGACCTGATGATGGCGAACCCGAACCTGATCAGGCGCCCGATCATGATCAGCGGCTCGACCGTTATTTTCGGGTTCGACAAGGACCGCTACGGAAAACTCTAACCTGAGAATCGGCACGTCGGGATGGAACTACCCCGCGGGGGCGGGTACATGGAATGGTGTGTTTTATCCGCCGTCGAGGAAACGACCGAAGAGCTTCGACGAGCTGACCTTCTACGCCGAGCACTTCAACACCGTCGAAGTGAACTCGACATTCTACGGTCAGCCGCGCGCCGAGATTTGCGCGGCGTGGGCGGATCGTACCCCGGCTGGATTCGAGTTTTCGATCAAGCTGTATCAGAAATTCACCCACCCGGTGATGTTCGAGCAACGACTCACGAAGCCGCTGCCCGGTGACGGCCACGCCGGGAGCGAGTTGCTGAAGGCGCTCGCCCAGCCCAACGCGGCAGATCTTGACGAATTCCGACGCGGCATCGAGCCGCTCGCGACCCGAGGCCGGCTCGGCGCAGTGCTTGCGCAATTCCCCGCGAGCTTCAAGGACGCCGCGCCGTCGCGCGACTATCTGGCTCGGCTGCTGCGTGATCTCTCGGGCTATCCGGTTGCTGTCGAGCTGCGCCACCGGAGCTGGAGCGATCGGCTCAGCGATACGCTGTCACTGCTCAACACGTTCGGCGCCGCCTGGGTGCAGATCGACGAGCCGAAATTCCGATTCTCGATTCAGCAGAATCATCTGCCGAACGTCGAAGGCTTCTACTACATGCGCCTGCATGGACGGAATGTCGCCGACTGGTGGCGGCCCGCCAAGTCCGAGGACCGTTACAACTATCTGTACTCGGCGACTGAGTTGCGGGAGTTTTCAGAAACTGCCGGCGCCGCGAAGCAGCTGGTCAAGAAGCTGTACCTCTACACGAACAATCACTTCTCGGCCAAGTCAGTCGCGAACGCGACCATGATCAAAGAGCAGCTGGGCGAGCCGATCGAAGGCGACTACCCTGCTTCGTTCGTGGAACGCTATCCAGGGCTGGCCGGCGTCGTCCGGGTGTCGGACCCGCCGATGTTCGCGCCGGTCACTCCTTCACGTACATCTTCCTGATCGCGTCACCGCGCTCGAGCGTCGCCACCACCTCGTCGCCCGCGACGATGTGTCCGAACACGGTGTAATCCCGGTCCAGTTCGGGCCGATCATCCAGAGTGACGTAGATCTGACTGTCAGCGAGCGTCGGATTTCCAGGGTGAGCGATTCCGACAGCGCCCTTCGTATGCGTCCGAAGCTTGCTGGCCTCGGCGGCGCCGATCGGGCTGCCGCTTGACGCTTCGGCGCCTGAGCCCCAGTCGGCATCCTGCGCCAGATCGCGCGACCGCGGATCGCCCCACTGCACCACGAACCCGGCAACCATCCGGTGAATCCGCTGGCCGTCGTAGAACCCGCTCTTCACCAGAGAGACGACGTGCGCGACGGTCAACGGAGCCTCGCCCGGATAGGTTTCGAACTCGAACGTCCCCTTCGCCGTCTCGACCACAATCACCGGTCCACGCGTCTGTCCGAACGGAGCCGACGCCGACGCCAGCATGAGGAGCAGCACCGCAAATACCGAGAGTCGCCGCTTCATGCCTTCGCCGTTTCTGAGACGCCGATCCGCGGGCAATACGGACGGATGACGCACGCACGGCAACGCGGGTACACCGGACGGCACACGTTCTGGCCCCACGTCACCATGTAGAGGTTGATGTACGGCCACCAGCGGCGCGCGGTGTTCGTGTACAGCGCCTGCTCGGTCTCCTCCGGCGTTCGCGTCCGGACCCAGCCAAGACGATTCGAGATTCGATGCACGTGGGTGTCGACGCAGATGTTGCGTTTGCTCTTGAACGACAGGATCAGGACGAGGTTGGCTGTCTTCCGGCCCACTCCCGGCAGCGTCAGCAGCTCCGCCATCGTCGAGGGGACGCGGCTGTCGAACTGTTCGGCGAGGATCCGGCTGGTTTCCCTGACGTGAGTGGCCTTATTGCGATAGAAACTGACTGGATAAATCAGCTGCTCGATCCGTCGCTCGGTCAGTCGGGCGATTGCGCGCGGCGTGCCGGCGGCCTTGAACAGACGCGCGGAAGCCGCCGCCGTCACCGCGTCGCGGGTCTGGGCCGAGAGCATCGTCGCGATCAGCACCTCGAACGGATTTTCCTCGCTGGCTTCTGCGATTTTTTCGACCGCAGGCAGTTCGAGGTGGTCGATCGCGCGCGCCAGCGCGCGCATCACTGCAGTCACGATCCGCGTCGAAGGCTTTGACATCGGAGACGAGACTAGGGAACAGGCGTCAACGCAGGACGCCCTGTAAGCACGGCAATCGCGTTGTCGACGGCGAGATCGGCCATCGCCGTCCGCGTCTCCGTCGTGCCGCTGGCCAGGTGCGGGACGAGCAGCACGTTTTCGAGGCCCAACAAGTCAGCGTGCACCGCTGGCTCGTGCTCGTAGACGTCCAGCGCCGCCCCGGCGAGCAGGTTCTGCTGAAGCGCCCACGCCAGCGCCGCCTCGTCGACAACCGGACCCCGCGCCGTGTTGATCAGGTAGGCCGATCGCTTCATGCGCGCGAGCGCGCGTTTGTCGATGAGGTGTGTGGTCTCGGCGGTGAGCGGCACGTGCAGCGAGACGATGTCGGACGTGACCAGCAGCTTATCGAACGACATCAGTTCCGCGCCCTGGGGCATTCTGACGTCGGGCCTGGCTTCAGCCGCTGGAGAGACCGCGCCCGCGGCAGCGCCGGCCACGCCGACGCGTCCGGTGTACGCGACGTGCATCCCAAACGCCGCTGCGCGGGTGGCGACAGCGCGACCGATTCGGCCGACGCCCACCAGTCCGAGTTGCTTGCCCCGCAGTTCCGATCCGAGCAGCAGGTCGAACGCCCATCCCTTCCATCGGCCGCTACGGACCAGCCGCTCGCCTTCGGAAAGACGCCTGGTAATCGAGAGAATCAGAGCCCACGTGAAATCCGCCACCGACTCGCTGAGCACGTCCGGCGTATTGGTGACGACGATGCCGCGCGAGCGTGCGTACGCCACATCGATGTTGTTGAAGCCGACCGCAACGTTGGAAATGACCTTCAGGTTCGGCGCCGAGTCGATCGCCGCACGGTCGACCTTGTCGGTGAGCAGCGACACCAGCGCGTCGCAGTCGGTGATGCGTGCGCGCAGCTCGTCGTAGGGGATGGCGGCATCGCCGACGTAGACGTCGAGGTCTGCGATGGCGCCGAGCTTATCCAGCACAGACGAGGGCAGTTTGCGGGTAACGAGTGCTCTAAATCTAGTCATTGGGAGATCTGGTCATCTAATCATCAATCTGGTCATTGTATCTGGTCATTCAAAATGACCAGATGACCAGATCTCCCAATGACCAGATCTTTAGTGTCCGTACGAGAGGCAGAAACCGCAATGATTGCAGCGGACCGCGGGCTCGATGATGCAGGCGCCGTCATCGTCGGCGCCGCGGCTGAGCGGCAGCCGCGCATGGCTCGAGTGCATTTGCAGCGCCGCGACGGAATCTCGCGACGCACGCTGCCCCATCGCGGACGGAGGCGACGGCGCGACGTGGCGCGCAATCGATTCGCGAATCATCTCGCGGAGTTCCTCGTCGGTCATGGCTCGCCCTGAAGAGTGACGGTGTCGATGATCCCGACAATCGCCGCGTCGACCGGGGCCGCCTTGCGGCCGAGCGCCTCGCCGGCCGCGCGCCCTTCGAGCACGATCAACACCTTCTCGTTCACGCCGGCGCCGACGCCGTCAACCGCAAGCAACGCGTTGCCGCGCGGTGTGTCGTCCAGGTTGAGCGGCTGCACCAGCATCAGCTTCGCACCTTCGAACTTGCGATTCTTCTGGGTCGCGACGACCGTTCCGATCACCTTGGCAATTTGCATTCAGCAATTCGCAATCAGCAATCAACCCAGGTCCCAGTGATCGACGATGCCGACGATGCCCGCATCCACCGGCGGTTCGGCGGGATAAAAAGGAAAGCTCGCTTCCTTGCCGCGGACGAAAAACACTTCTTCGCCGATACCGGCGCCCACCGAGTCCACCGCGACGATCGGCCGGCCGGCCGGTTGTCGATCCGGCGTGAGCGGCTGGACAATCATCAGCTTGATGCCGGCAAGGCTCTCGTCCTTGCGGGTCATCACCACGTCGCCGACGACGCGAGCCAGTTGCACCGCTACTCCTTGAACTCGATTTCGTCGATGATGCCGACGATCGCGGCGTCGACGGGACAGTCCTTCAACCCGGCCGCCATCCGGGCGGAGCTGCCGCTGACGATGAGCACCGTCTCGCCGACGCCGGCGTCGACGGTGTCGATGGCGACCAGGGCGTTGCCTTCGGCCTTGCCCAGCGGGTCGATCGGTCGAACCACGAGCAGCTTGCAGCTGACCAGGCGCGGATCCTTTCGCGTGGCGACGACCGTTCCGACGATACGGGCCAGAAGCATTTATCGAGTCGTTATCCCTTGGACGCCGTCGTGGCCTTGCCGATCGGCAGCGCGTCCTCGAGGTTGGCGTGCGGACGCGGAATGACGTGGACCGAGACCAGCTCGCCCACCCGGCGCGCGGCGGCCGCGCCGGCGTCGGTCGCGGCCTTGACCGCCGCCACATCGCCGCGCACGATGGCGGTGACGTAGCCCGCGCCGATTTTTTCCCAGCCGACCAGCGTAACTTTCGCAGCCTTGACCATCGCATCGGCCGCCTCGATCATGGCGACCAGACCTTTGGTTTCGATCATTCCTAACGCCTCACCCATTGCAATCTCCTTGTCATGGCTGACGGCTCATGGCAGATGGCTCATGCTGAATCGTCGGAGGTCAGTCCATCCCCGATCCCATCAGCAATTAGCCATCAGCAGTCAGCCATTTATCAGCGCAAGCTCCGTATGGCGTCTTCGATCAACGCCGAGAGCTCGCGGTATGTTAACCGAATCTCCGCCTCGCCGCCCGTGTTCGACGAGGTGTTCGTGGCCCTCGTCTGCTGGCGATCCTGTGCGAGCAGAGGCGTTTCAGTGGGTGGCGCGCCGCGGATGACATCCGGAACGAGGCGAGCCCCGCCGCCGACCGGCGCCTGCACGACCTGGCACGAGGCGTCTTCTTCGGTCTCGGCGCAAATCGGCGCCGGCGCCTTGATGCCGTACGTGCCGCGCAGATCCTGGAGGCGGCCGACCTCTTCGCGCGACAGCAGGTTCTCGCGGCCCAGCATGCGCGCGACCAGACTGATGTTGCGCGAAGTGCTCGATGGTTTCCATCTTGTAGTAGGCGCCGAACAGATCGCTGCCGACCGTCAGGGCGCCGTGGTTCGCGAGCAGCATGCCGTCGTGCGCCTTGATGTAGCTTCGCACCGCCTCGGGCAGCTCCTTGGTCGACGGGGTGGCGTAATCAGCGATCGGAATGCTGCCGAGCGTGGTCAGCACCTCCGCGAGCACCGCACGATCGAGCGGAATGCCGGCCACGGCGAACCCCGTCGCGGTCGGCGGATGCGCGTGGACGACAGCCTGCACGTCCGGCCGCTGACGGTAAACCTCCAGGTGCATCAGCATCTCGGACGAAGGGTCGCGATCGCCCTGAAGCTTCCTGCCCTCGAGATCGGTGATGCACATCATGTCCGGCGTCATGAACCCCTTGCACACGCTCTTCGGGGTCATGAGCAGGCGATCGGCGCCGAGGCGGACGCTGATGTTGCCGTCGTTCGAGGCGGTGTAGCCACGCGCGTACATGCGGCGGCCGACTTCGACGATGTCAGCGCGAAGCGTCGATTCGGGGGTCACGCGGTCCGCCCCTGGACTCGCTGCGCGCGGTAGCGGTCACGGCAGGCTGCCGAGCAGAAGTACACCTGGGCGCGTCCATCGGCGAGCGACACGGCGCCGGCCGGCAGGACGAAAGTGCCGCAAACCGGATCCCGCTCCATGCGTCGCGCGGCCGGCGGCGGCGCCGGGCCGTTCTTGGGCCGGCCGGTCAGCCCCTCGACGAGCGAGTCCACCATCTTCCAGAAGGTGCGCGCTGCGAACACGCACAGCACCAGGAGCAGTGCGAATCGGAGCATCATGCACCCGGCTTCTGCGCGGCCGCCGTCCCCGAGTGTGCGGAGCGGAGGCTGTCGAGCGCGCGCTTGGCCGCCTGCGCCTCCTGACTGTCCGGCGCGGCTGCGATCACCTGCTGCCAGGCCTGCGACGCACCGTCGAGATCCTGCTTGCCGAACGCGCGCACGATGCCGACATTCAGCAGCGTCTTGGCGTGTTTCGGATCGAGCTTCAGCGAGCGATCGAATTGCGCGAGCGCCTTGTCCGGCTGGTTCGAGTAGTAGTAGCTGACCCCGAGGTCGGTGCTGATGTTGACGTCTTTCGGCGCCAGCTTCACCGCCTCCTCGTACCACTTGATCGCATCGTCGTAGCGCTCGGCGTCGAAGTAGAGATTCCCGAGCTGGGTGCGCGGAGCAGCACTTGCCGGTTCGCGCTCGGCCACGGATTTGAGCGCGGTCACCTGGGCTTCGTCGAGCACCGCAGCACGCGGCGCCGGCGCCGCGCTCGAGGCTGCTGCCGCAGCGGGGGCGGGCGCAGCCGCGGGCCGCAGGACGGCCTGCTGGGACCCGATGATCCACCCGGCGATGAGGCCGAAGAAAATTCCGGCGATTCCGAACGCGATCGAGTCAGATTTCATGGAAACAGTGAACTCCTGCGATCATATCGTAGCGACGCCTCCCCCGCTGAGCACGTCCAGATACTTGTGAACAACCCGATCGAGGCCGACGAACAGGGCCCGCGACATGATCGCGTGACCGATTGACACTTCGTCGAGGAACGGCAGATCCCGGAAGAGCACCAGGTTGGCGAGGTCGAGGTCGTGGCCGGCATTGACGCCCAGGCCGAGCGAGTGCGCCAGACGGGCGGCGTCGGCGCACCGGGCAAATGCGGCCCGGCCCGCCTCGGCGCCGTTTTCGAACGCACGAGCGAACGGCTCCGTATAAAGCTCGACCCGATCTGCGCCAATCGACGCGGCCCAGCGGACGGGCTCCAGTTCGGCGTCAACGAACAGGCTGACCCGGACGCCCAGCGAGTGCAGTCGTTCGACAGTCTTCCCGAGCGTCCCGGCCCGGTCCGGTCGCCATCCGGCCTGGCTGGTGATTTCCCCCGGCGCAACCGGCACGAGGGTGCACTGCGTCGGCCGCACCTCTTCAACGAGGTCGAGCAGATCAGGCCGCGGATCGCCCTCGATGTTGTACTCGACCGCCGGTGCGCGCTCGCGCAGCGCTCGCGCAATCTCGCGCACATCCGCCGGAGTGATGTGGCGCTGGTCGCCCCTGGGATGCACCGTGATTCCGGGAGCGCCCGCATCGACGCATACATTCACGGCGTCGAGCACCCTCGGCTGGCTGCCACCGCGCGAATTGCGCAGCGTCGCCACTTTGTTCACGTTTACGCTCAATCTAGTCATTGGGGCATCTGGTCATTGATCGTCAGCCCAGATGTTCCTTCACCACGTCGACGATACCTTGCGCCCATGATCGGATCTCGTCCTGGTGCCGCCCTTCGATCATCACGCGGAGCAGCGGCTCGGTGCCGGAATAGCGCACCAGGAGCCGCCCCTGACCGGCGACACGTGTCTCGACGTCCGCCATCGCCGCGAGCACGGCCGGGACCAGTCGCCAGGTCCACCCGCTGGCGTACCCGGACGTTGAGCAGTACCTGCGGATAGGTGACGAGATCGCCGGCCAGGTCGGCCAGGGTTCGGCCGGTCAGCGCGACCGTGCGCAGCACGTTCAGAGCCGTGCAGAGGCCGTCGCCCGTGAACAGGTAGTCGGAGAAGATGATGTGGCCGGACTGCTCCCCGCCGAGCGCCAGATCGCGCTTCAGCATCTCTTCCATCACATACTTGTCGCCGACCGCCGTACGAACGAGATCGATATCGAGCGCGCGCAGCGCCAGCTCGAGGCCGATGTTGCTCATCACCGTCGCGACGATGGCGTTTCCTCTCAGGCGGCCTTCGCGCTGAAGCTGACGCCCGCACATCAGCAGGACGGCGTCGCCGTCCACGACCCGACCGCGATGATCGACGAAGATCGCGCGGTCACCGTCGCCGTCGAACGCGACACCCATCGCGCACTCGCGCTCGACGACGACTTCGGCCAGCCGCTCGGGATGGGTCGATCCGCAATCCAGGTTGATGTTGCGGCCGTCGGGCCGGTTACCGATCACGACGGTTTCGAAGCCGAGGCTCGCGAAGAGCTCGGGCGCGGCAGTCGTCGTCGCGCCGTTGGCGCAGTCCACGGCGATCCGGAATCGCTCGACCGAGGCGGCTTCCGGAAATACGGCGCGGAGATGCTGGAGGTAGGCATCGACCATGTCCTGGCGCGGGACGTCGCCGGCCGCGCCACCGGCCGCACTCCACGCTGCGTCGGCGACGATGGCTTCGATTTCGCGCTCGACCAGCTCGGTGAACTTTTCGCCTCTGCCGGAAAAAACCTTGATGCCGTTGTCCTCGTACGGATTATGCGACGCCGAGATCACCACGCCGGCCGCATACGGACCGGTACGCGTGAGGTAGGCGACGGCAGGCGTCGGCACCACGCCGGCGCTGGTGACGATGGCTCCTTCGCCGGCCGCGCCGTGAGCGAACTCTGCTTCAATCCACGCACCTGATTCGCGCGTGTCGCGTCCGACCAGCAGATGCGGCGAACCGCTGCCGCCCGGCAGCGCACGCACCAGTGCCGGCTCCGAGCCGGCGCACGGTCGGGGGATCGAGCGGCGCCTGTCCCGCGACGCCGCGAACACCATCGGTTCCGAAGAGCTTATTTTTTTCCACTGGCAATCAGGACCTGAACCAGGGTTGGTTCGATGTGGGTGATGCCGGCATCCTTGTCCGAGCTCGCTTTCACGGTCAGCGAGTATTCGCCCACGCCCAGACCAGCAAGATCGATATAGGCGGCGATGTCGTCGGCGTCAACGTGCCCGAGCGTGTCTCTGCTGCCGCGTAATCCGATGTCGACTACCGCCGGAATCGACCGCGCCTCCAGGTTCGGCGCCAGGTTTCGCAGATGCACAGGACGATTGTGCAGCGTCCGTTCGAGCGGCGCCGGCACAATCGGCACGGTGATGGTCACCGATTTCGCGGTGCGGAGACGCAGCGACGGGTCCTCGAGGCCCAGCATCACCGTCGCTTTCACCGGTTCCCGGGCTCCGGCGATCGACACCGGCTCGGTCCACACTTCGGTGGCGTGCGTCACAGCGCTCTCCGGCCCGACGACTTCGACGGCTTTCGGGTCCGACGTCGCAGGACCAGCCACGTAGCCGGGCGCAGGCTTGCCGTCGGTGGCTGGCGCGACCGGAATCTGGCGAGACGCCGTATGTTCGAACGTCATCGCGATCGTCGACGGCGTGACCTGGACCACTTCGACTCCGAATGGCAGGCGCACCTGATCGGGCGTCAACGGAAACAGCAGGCGGCCGGACCGCGCGCTGTGCAGATCCAGCACGGCGACGGCGTCGCCGGGCGCCACCCGGCTCAACGCTCCGGATGCGCCACGCACGCGAACTTCCACCGTGGCCGGCACCTCTCCGACGAGTTCGATGCCCGCAGGCACCTGCTGCAGTTCCAGCGGCACTCGCAGCGCCCGTTCGACGGTCTCCTCTCCGGACACGACCATCCACAACAGCAGGCCGAGCGCCAGCGACAGCACTTCGAGTCCGAAATGCCGGAACGGCCAGATGGTCCGCATCACGACGAGAATGCTTCACGCGTCAGTGGGGAGCGTCCCCGCCGCTGCAGGATCAGGACGCGCAGCCGGGCCCGCAGTTCCTCGGTGTCGAGTCCGCGTTCGATTTGTCCGTCAGACACGATCGAGATGCTTCCGGTTTCTTCGGAGACGACGATGGCGATCGAGTCGTTCTCTTCCGTCAGGCCAAGGGCGGCGCGATGCCGGGAACCGAGTTCCTTGCTCAGCTTGGGGTTGACCGTGAGTGGCAGGAAGCAGGCTGCCGCGGCGACGCGATCGTCCTGCACGATCACGGCGCCGTCATGCAGCGGCGAGGACGGCAGGAAAATACTCAACAACAGATCGTAGGTCAGGACCGCATCGAGACGGAATGCCACCCTCGATGTAATTGCGCAGGCCGATTTGCCGTTCGATCGCGATGATCGCGCCGATCCGCTGCTTCGACAGCATGCTGGCGGCGACCACCAGCTCCTCGACGGATTCCTCGGCCGACTCGGCCCTGGCGAGGTACCGGAAGAAGGGCGCGCGCCCAAGGTGCGCCAGCGCCCGCCGGATATCGGACTGAAACAGCACGATGATCGCGAATACCAGGTAGCCGGCGAGATTTCGAACCAGCCAGTTGACGGTTTCGAGATGGCTCCAGCGTGAACCGTAGAACAGCGCGACGAGCAGTCCGCCGCCGAGCGCCATCTGCACGGCGCGGGTGCCGCGAATCAGCTTCAGCAGTTCGTAGATCAGGATCGACACCACGAGGATGTCGAGCAGGTCCCACCAGCCGATGGGCGGACGCCGTAGTAGTGAGGTAAACCAGTTCATGGCTGATAGCTGATGGTTAATGGCTAATGCTATGGCTGAAGGCCGATGGTCCATCGACGATAGCCACCAGCGGTGAGCCATCAGCCATGTCGCCTAATCTCCTCTGCCACGTGCACGACCTGCACCATCTCGGCGACAGCATGGACCCGCACGATGTGAGCGCCGGCCAGCACCGCCGTGGTAACCGCTGCGGCCGTGCCCCAGTCGCGCTGGTCCGGCGACCGGCCCTTCAGGGCATCGCGCATGAACGACTTCCGCGAGGCGCCGACGAGCATCGGACGGTCGAGGCCGGCCGCCAATTCCGGCAGTGCCGCCAGCACACCATAGCTGTGCGCTGGCCGTTTGGCAAACCCAAGACCGGGGTCGACGATGACGCGCTCCACGGGGATGCCGGCGGCGCGCGCGCGCGCGATCGCTTCGCGCAACTCACCCGTCACCTCGCGCACGACATCGCCGTAAACCGCCTCCGCATACATCGACGCCGGCTGCCCTCGCATGTGCATCAGGATGATGGCGGCATCGGTGGCCGCGACTGCACGCCCCAGTGCCGGGTCGCGCTGCAGCCCGCTCACGTCGTTCACAATGGCGGCGCCGGCGGCAATGGCTGCGGCGGCCACCTCACCTTTGGTCGTATCCACGGACACAGGTATGCGTGAGCCGGCCAATCAGGGCGGTCAGCACCGGCAGCAGCCGCGCCAGCTCCACGTCTGCGGGCACCGGATCCGCGCCAGGTCGCGTGGATTCCGCCGCCGATGTCGATGAGGTCGGCGCCGTCCGCCTCCATGCGTAGTGCCGCGGCGACCGCCACGTCGGGATCGAGTCGTGAGACGGACTCGGCAAACGAATCGGGGGTGATGTTGAGGATGCCCATCACCAGACAGCGCTCGCCAAGAATCAGCGGGCCGCGATGGGCGATGGGGACGGAGTAGCGAGGACGGGGTGGGAGCAGAGTCATCAGTCTTCAGTCATCAGTCGGTAGTCGCCGGTCGGGCTGACCGAGTCAGTCCGACCGACTGAAGACTGACGACTGGTGACTGGCGACTGCTCTATTCCTGTGGCAGCGGCTTGTTCATCGCCGGGACGATCGCCGCGCGTTCTTTCTGACGCGGACGCTCGTCCTCTTCGACCGCCGGACGCGCCGCCGCGGCAGGCGGCAACTCGTCGAGCGGCAGGCCGGCGGCGAGCCGCCGAACCTGGTCGGCGTCGAGCACCTCGCGCGCCAGCAGCGCGTCGGCAATCGTCAACAGCGGTCCCTTGTGCGCGGTCAGCAGCGCATGCGCGCGGTCGTAGTTGTCGGTGACGAAGCGCTTCACTTCGTGGTCGATCTTGAGCGCCGTGTCTTCGCTGTAGTCCTGATGCTGCGCGATTTCGCGGCCGAGAAAGATCTGCTCTTCCTTCTTGCCGAAGGTGAGCGGACCCATCGCGTCGCTCATGCCCCACTCGCAGACCATCTGGCGCGCCAGCTCGGTCGCGCGCTCGAGATCGTTGCCGGCGCCGGTGGTGAGGCTGTCCATCGTGATCTCTTCGGCGATGCGGCCGCCGAGCAGGATCGCGATCTGGTCGTTCAGGTAGTCGCGCGAGTAGTTGTGCTTCTCGTCGATCGGCAGCTGCTGCGTGAGGCCGAGCGCCATGCCGCGCGGGATGATCGTGACCTTGTGGATCGGATCGGCGTGCGGCAGCAGCACGGTGAGCAGCGCGTGGCCGGCTTCGTGAATCGCGGTGACGCGCTTTTCCTCGTCGCTGATGATCATCGAGCGGCGCTCGGATCCCATCAGCACCTTGTCTTTCGCGAATTCGAAGTCGTGCATGCGCACGACCTTCTGGTTGTAGCGCGCCGCGTTCAGCGCAGCTTCGTTCACCAGGTTCGCGAGATCGGCGCCCGAGAAGCCCGCCGTGCCCCGCGCCAGCACCGGCACCTCCACATCGTCGGACATCGGAATCTTGCGGGTGTGGACGCCGAGGATGCCTTCGCGGCCCTTCACGTCCGGACGGTTGACGACGATGCGGCGATCGAAGCGTCCGGGCCGGAGCAGCGCCGGATCGAGCACGTCCGGACGGTTGGTGGCCGCGACGAGGATGACGCCTTCGTTCGATTCGAACCCGTCCATCTCGACGAGGAGCTGGTTGAGCGTCTGTTCGCGCTCGTCGTGCCCGCCGCCGAGGCCGGCGCCGCGGTGACGGCCGACCGCGTCGATTTCGTCGATGAACACGATGCAGGGCGCGTTCTTCTTGCCCTGCTCGAACAGGTCGCGGACGCGTGAGGCGCCGACGCCGACGAACATCTCGACGAAGTCGGAGCCGCTGATCGAGAAGAACGGCACGTTGGCTTCGCCGGCGACCGCGCGGGCCAGCAGCGTCTTGCCGGTGCCGGGCGAGCCCATCAGCAGCACGCCCTTGGGAATGCGTCCGCCGAGCTTCTGGAATTTCTGCGGTTCCTTGAGGAACTCGATGATTTCCTGGAGTTCGTCCTTGGCTTCGTCAACGCCGGCGACGTCCTTGAACGTCACCTTCTTCTGCGAGCTCGACGACAGCTTCGCCTTGCTCTTGCCGAACGAGAGCGCCTTGTTGCCGCCGCTCTGCATCTGGCGCATGAAGAAAATCCAGAAGCCGATGATCAGCAGCATCGGGCCCCAGGAATACAACAGCGTCGCCCACGGGCTTGCAGTCGGCTCTTTCGCCGTGACCTGCACGCCCTTTTCAATCAGCTTGTTGACCAGACCGTCGTACTGCGCCGGCGCGTAGGTCTGGAAATGCTCGCTGCTCTTGGTGAAGCCGCTGACATCCTGGCCGGTAATCGTGACGCGTGCCACGCTGCCGGAGTCCGCCCACGACATGAATTCGGTGAAGGTGACCGTCTTCTCGTGCGTCTGGAGTTTCGTCGACACATTCCAGATGAGCACGCCGAGGACAACCAGCGCGACCCAGAACAATAGACTCTTCAACGTCGAGTTCAAGCAGAGCCTCCCAAAGCCTTAAGTTCCAAGATTAGCACTTCTTGCGCGGGGTCCGTTACACGAAACGCCTCGTCAATTCCGTGTCCGGCCACCCACACAATGCGGTCCGCCTGATCGACGACCAGCGGCACCAGATCGCGCGACTCGCGCGCGATCTTGCGATCGACGAAGAAGTCCTGCAACTTTTTCTGTCCGTCGAGCCCAATCGGACGAAAACGGTCACCAGGACGACGATTTCGGACGCTGAGGACGCCCCCGAGGCTGTCGCGCCGCACCATCGCGACCGGTCCGTTGCCCATCATTGCACTGGCTGGCTGCCGGTCCTGACGGTTTGCGGGTGCCCCGGCCAGCAGGCGGCACCCGGCTTCCTTCAAAACGACCTCTCCTGGGATAGACAACGAATACTGGAAAAGGTTCGCTTCCGGCGGCTCATCCGGCGCCCAGCGCCCGATCGTTCCGGCCGGTCTACCCTTTAAGACGATCCGATCGGCAATGCGTTCCGCCCGCTGGCCAGGCAGGTCAACTCGAGCGCCCGTCTGAGGGCTTAGACGGAGCACAGCCTCGACGTGGCCAAAGGCGATCGGCCGTGTGGCCGCGACAGCGCTGAGGGCGCGCCACACCACCAGACGCCTCAGCGCCAGCGGCAGCGCCGCCAGCGCCACCGTGTCGATCTCAGTTCCGTCATCGGCTGCCCGAACCACGCGGGCGGATGCCTCTGCAGCGGCGGCGTCCATCCAGTCAGCGGCGTCCCGGGCCAATTCAGCCTCGTCTGCGAGTACGTCAGCCGCACCGGGATTGAACCGTGACTCGAGCAGCGGCAGCAGCTCGGCACGGACGCGATTGCGCGGGATCGAGACGTCCTGATTCGAGGCGTCCTCCACGAAGGAGACACCGTGCTCGAGGAGCCAGCGTCGCAGCTCGTCGCGACGGCAGGCCAGCAACGGACGCACGATGTGTGCATTGCGCGGGTGCATCCCGGCCAGCCCCCTGAATCCCGCGCCGCGCACGAGGCGCAACAGAAAGGTTTCCGCCTGATCGTCCCGGGTGTGGCCGACCGCGACGAGATCGGCGCCGCTCGCAAGCCTGGCGCGGTCGAAAAATTCGTGACGCGAGGCGCGCGCGGCGTCTTCGAGAGAACGGTGCTCCCGGCCGGCGCGCGCAGCGACGTCATCGCGATCGATCGCGATCGGCCGGTCGAGCGCAGTGGCGACCGAAACCGCGAAGCGCTCGTCAGCGTCGGCCTCCCGGCGAAGCTGATGGTTGAAATGGGCGAGCCCGACCAGCCGGAGATCGCCTGCCGCGTCGAGATCGCGCAGCAGGTACGCGAGTGCGACCGAATCGGAGCCGCCCGACACCGCCGCGATCACGCGGGAGTCCGGACGAATCAGATCGTGCTGGCGAACGAACTGCCGAACGCGATCGAACGTTGCGTCCATAAAAAGAGGGTCTGGAGGTCTTGTAGGTCGAGTGGGTCGGGCTGGTAGGTCAGGAGGGCCAGGTGCTCGGATCGGTCGCGGCCGACCCATCCAACCTACCCGCCCCACCCGGCCCACCCGACCAAAATTGGTGCCGGAGGGCGGACTCGAACCGCCGACCCCGCGCTTATGAGACGCGTGCTCTTAACCAACTGAGCTACTCCGGCCGGAACTTCCGATTGTATTACGTCGCCGTGTCCTGCTCAACGAGGGCGGCGGCCAGCAGCGGAATCATGATCTCGTGGTGGCCCACCAGCGAGTACCCGCGTCCACTGCCGGCGGTCGGACGTGCGACGACGTTGGTCTGCGGCCGGTACGAGCGGATGAAGTCGAGGTTGACGGTCGTGAGGCCGGCGAACGCGATCCCCCGATTGCGAGCCAGCGCGATCGCCTTGAGAAACACTTCCGGCAGCACCACCGCCGATCCGCAATTGAGATACACGCCCTGCTCCAGCCGGGCGATATTCGACACGAAATAGCGGAAATCGCGCAGGCTTCCCTCGCCGAGCGCGGCGCCGGACGCGGCCGGGTGCATGTGGATGATGTCGGTCCCGATCGCGATGTGCACCGTCACCGGGATGTCGAGGCGCGCGGCGGCGGCCAGCACACTGCTGCGCGCGAATTGCGGCTGCCTGGCGGCGAGAAAACGCGTGACCGACTGACCGATGCCGAGTCCGGCAGCGACGCCGTCGTTGATCGCGCCGTTCAGCAATCGTCCGGTCTCGTCCGCCATGCCGAAGCGCCCTGGTCCGAGCGCCTCGTCCACGTCCTCGGACGTGGCGCCGACCAGCGCCACTTCGAAGTCGTGGATCACGGTCGCGCCGTTGGTGGCGATCGCCGACACGAATCCGCGTTCCATCAAGTCGATCAGTACCGGACCGAGTCCGGTCTTGACGATGTGCGCGCCGAGTCCCCAGACCACACCGGCGTCGGCGCTGCGCGCGGCCGCGATCGCTTGAACGACTTTCTTGAGGTCGGCCGCCGCGAGAATGTTCGGCAGCGAAGCCAAGAGCGCGCTGACCGATCCACCGGGGGCGACCGGCCGCGAGAAATCCTCGGCTCGCGCTTTGCTCGAGCGCGACTTCAGCGGATAGGTTCTGACGTCGGATAAGTCGAATTCGGTATAAGAGAAAGGCATCGGCGCCTATTCAACACAAAGGACACACAGGACACAAGGGACACAAAGCCGAGTACGGAACGGATCGCGGACTATAGAATCAGCATCGCGTCACCGTAGCTGTAGAAGCGATAGCGCTCCGCAATCGCTGCATGATACGCGGTTCTGACCGTCTCCACGCCGGCGAAGGCGGACACCAGCATCAGCAGCGAGGATCGCGGCACGTGGAAATTGGTCAGCAGCCCGGTCACGACGAGGAAATCGAAGCCGGGATGGATGAAGAGATCGGTTGCGCCCTCTCCGGCGACGATCCGTCCGTCGTATTCATGGGCGACTGCTTCGAGTGTCCGCGTCGTCGTCGTCCCCACCGCGATCACCCGTCGTCCCTGGTCGAGCGCGGCATTGACGGCCGCGGCAGCCGCGGCACTGATCTCGTAGCGCTCGGAATCGAGCCGATGATCCTCGACGCGATCGACACGGACCGGCTGGAAGGTGCCGTAGCCGACGTGAAGAGTGATCTCGGCCATCTCGACGCCGCGTGACACGAGCTTCGCAAGGACAGCAGGAGTGAAGTGCAATCCGGCCGTCGGCGCGGCGATCGAGCCGCGTGCGCGGGCAAACACGGTCTGATACCGATCGCGATCGGCGGCATCATCGTTGCGCTTGATGTACGGCGGCAACGGCATCCGTCCGATCGCGTCCACGGCCTCGTCCACTGTCACCGTGCCGTCAGTCGAGAGGCGCACGACCCGGCGGCCGAACGAACCGCGGTCCAGAATCTCTCCGTGCAGGACGTGGACTCCGTCGAACACCACCCGCGCGCCTGGCTTCAGTTTTTGTCCGGGGTGAACCAGGGCTTCCCAGACCTGCGGCAGCAGACGAGCGTCCGATGCGGGTTCAGATGAGGCACTCACGTCGGTCTTGCCCCAGACGGGACCGAGCGAACGGATCAACAGGAATTCGACGCCGCCGCCGCTCGGGACACGACGGCCGACCAGCCGCGCGGGAAACACTCGAGTGTTGTTGACGACGACGAGATCGCCGTCGCGGAGGAACTCGGCAATCGCGGCGATCTGCGAATGGACGATCGATCCGGCGGCGCGATCGAGGCACAGCAGGCGCGAAGCGCCGCGCTCCGGCGACGGCTCCTGCGCAATCAGTTCAGGGGGAAGATCGAAGTCGAACTCGCGGACGTCCATCCGTGAGCCCATGTTACCGCGCACCGGTGGCGCGGCCGTCTAGTGGATGCTGTGGCTGTACTCCGCGGCTTCCTGTTCGCGCCACTCGTCGGCGAGAATCGTCCAGAGCGCCTGATCGAGATACTCGCCCCGGCGCACGAACGACCGGCGCAGGACGCCTTCCTGCCGGGCGCCGAGCTTGCGCAGTGCGCCGTTGCCGCGCCCATTCTTCACCGCGGCGCGAGCCTCGAGGCGGTGCGATCCGATCGTGTCGAATGCGAAGTTGATGACGAGCTGCGCGCCATCGGAGAACATCCCGGTGCCCCAGTACTCGGAGGCCAGCGCGAAGCCCCATTCGGCGGTGCCGAATGCCGGCTCGAGCGAGCGAATCTGGAACAGCCCGACGGCGGTGTCGCTCCCGCGCGGAACGATCGCGAAGCAGGCGTACTGACCGATGGCCCGTTGACGATGGGTCCACTGAATGAAGCGTTCGAAGCCTTCGACCGAGGTCGGCGGCGGCGACAGAAAACGGGTGACTTCCTGACTCGAAACCGCCGCGTAGAGCGCCGCAGCGTCGTTGACCCGCAGCTCCCGTAACACGACCTGGCAGCCGGTCAGCGTCGGCAGACCAGACCGCCAGTCAGCGACTGCGGACGGCTTCGACGCCGGCAGCGACGAGGTCCCGGTCACCGCGGCATTCCCCAACTCCGAGTACGGCATCTTCTCCATCAGAAGGCGCCGTCAGGTTGGCCGGGTTGATAGGGATTCACGTCTGCCGCTTGAGCAAGGTCCTGGCCAAGCACTCAATTCTGAAATCGAGGGACGATCAACTCTCTTAGCACCAACAGCTTATGGTCCGTTCGACCGGCCCTACGATTCGGCGGGGATGCCGCAGCGGGCCCCGCCGGACTGACAATTTTTTGCGTACGGCCGGGCCAAATAATGGCAGTTTTTTCAGGTCTTGGAGACGCACCAGGTCGTCATGCAGCGGAGTTGTTGAACGTTGGTGGTCTTGATTGGATCGAGCAACTGACCGCCCAGACGCTCGGTCCAGGCGAGGAGCATCGCCTCGTCGACCACGAACCTCTCGGAGCCGTCGGGCAGGCCGACGCGCCGGCCGCCGCCAGACCCGATCTGGTGCTCGAGGCCGATGTTCGACGCCAGCCTCGCGAACAGGAGACCGCCGGGCGCCAGCACGCGCCACAACTCCTCGACGATGCGGGCGAACTGTCCCTCGTCAGAAACAAAGTGCAGCACCGCGCTGGCAATGACGGCGTCCATGCTCGCGTCGGCCCACGGCAGCCGCTCGAGATCGCCGACCACGAAGTTCTGCGCCGACGCAGGCGGCATCAGCGCCTCGGCCCTGCCGCGCACCTGCGCGATCGCGGATGGATTCTGATCGATGCCGAAACAGGTGAAGCCCTGCTTCATCAGGTAGATCAGATTTCGGCCTTCTCCGCAGCCGGCGTCTAGCACGCGTCTGCGCCGATCGAAGCGGCCGCGCAGCAGCTGGTCGAACAGGTAGATGTCGATGTCGCCGAACGTGTCGCGGAGCGCGACGCCTGGGGCGTGAAAATCCGGCATCAGCCTCGTGGTGTGGTCGGCGCGCCGAGACCGGACGGAAGCCGTGGTGAGGCGAGCAGCCGGACGAATTCCTGCCACCGGCGCGCCGGCGTCGCGGCGGCGCCGCTGCGCGCATCGACGAATTGACGCACCAGATCCTTGCCGAGGTTGTAGTTGATCACGTAGCTGCGGTAGGTGTCGAGGAAGCGGGTCTGCTGTTCGGCCATCGCGGTCGGCATAATCGCGTGGCGCGCCAGCCACTCGACCGCTTGCGGGCGTGTGAACGTGCCGTTCAGGTAACGTCGCGCCGCCTCGTTACGGGCGTAGTTCAGCGGGTCGGTCAGTGCGCGCATCCGCCCGTTGGCTTCAGCCTGCGAGGGATCCAGCCCGGCCAGCGGAAACAGGACGTCGCGCTCGAACGCGATCCGATCGCCTGGAAACGCCACGTCGATGCCGTAGTTGGCGGTGCCCTCGGCGATGAGCGACTGCGGCGAGAACAGCGGGTACACGGTGAACTCCACCCAGCCGCGATCGCGGACCAGGTGCTGTTCGAGCAACGCGTTGTAGACGTGGTGTCCGGGATAGCCCTCGTGGCAGGCCAGATCCACCGCGCGATCGATATAGGTCGGCAGATCGGTGTTGACCTGGATCAGGCTGCGGCTGTTGCCCTGGTACCAGTTGTAACCGCTCCACGGTTTGTCTTTGACGTACTCGACCGTGAAGCTCTCGCTCGACGGCAGCGTGACGTGCTGCAGGGTTCGGCTGCGGCATTCGGCAATCGCACGGTCGAACACTGCCGACAAACGATCGGCAGGAATGATGAAGCGGTGCCGGAAGGCATCGTAGCGATCGACCAGGGTGCCGCGGCCGGGCAGCGCCGCGTCGATCGCCGCCAGCGCCTGATCGAAGTACGCATCAGGATGCTCCGGTGCCACCGCATCGTAGAGCGCCTGGGACTCCTGGTCGAAGGTGAGCTTCGTGCCCTGAAGCATCTCCACCCGGGACCGCAGCGCCTCGAGTTGGCGCCGGAGATAGTCGCGGCGCAGTACGACGAGTTCATCGCCGCGATCGGCCTCGCTCAGCGGCGGAATCGCGGCGATCAACCGCCCGGCTTGTGACGCGATCTCGGGCAGCGCCATCTTCTGGCGCTCCGCCTCGGTCTTCCACTCTGGTGGACCGTAGTAGGCGTCCACGTAGTCGGCGTCGTGCTGTCCGACCGCGAGGACCAGTTTGACGTAGCGCTCGCCAATCGTGTTCATGGATAGTGTCGTTGCCGGCTGCGCCGACGGCGCAGCCGTTCCGAGGACGAGTCCGGTCAGCGCCGCGGCCGCAATGATCGCCAGGAGTCGCATCGCAGGTCTGTCATTGTAGCGCCCGGCGCCAGAGCGGTAGCGCGACCCTTTCAGGGTCGCGTGCCGCATTTTCGTTGTCAACCCATGTAGTGACCGAGATCAAACCGTCCGCGGGAGGCCAGCAGCGGCTTCCACAGATCCCCGAGTCGTTTGACGCGAGCCGGAACATTCTCGACCGTGAAATCCTCGATGCGCACGCCGCGGTCGATCTCGTCCCAGGTCACCGGTGTAGAGACGCTCGCTTCGGGTCTCGGCCGGACCGAATAGACGGACGCCAATGTGCTGCCCCAGCGGTTCTGGTTGTAGTCCACGAGCACGCGCCCGCGCGGGCGTTTGGCAACCCGGTATTCGGCCGTGATCAGCGCCGGATGCCGGCGCGCCAGCTCCTGCGCCAGCACATGGGCAAACGTTCGCACTTCGCCCTGTTCCGGACCGCGCACGATTGGCACGTAGATGTGCAGTCCCTTCGAGCCTGTCGTTTTCACGACGGACTTCATCTTCAGCGTATCGAGCGCCTCGTGCACCACCCGCGCTGTTTCGAGGACCTGGTCGAATCCCGCGCCAACGCCGGGATCGAGGTCGAAATGCACATAGTCCGGGCGATCGACATCGTCGCAGGTCGCGTACCACTGGTTGAGGTCGATGCACCCGAGGTTGATAACCCACAGCAGCGCCGCGCGATCCTGGATCATCGGAAAGTCGATCACGCCCTTCGATCCGTGGTCGATGCGGCAGATCTCAATCCAGGCCGGTCTCGGTGATGGCGCCCGCTTCATGAAGAAGAAGTCGCCGCCGGCGCCGTGGGGGTAGCGCTTCATGACCATGGCGCGGTTCCGCACGTGCGGCAGGAGGACGTCGGCAATCGAGAGGTAATAGCGCAGCAGGTCGCCTTTGGTGAGACCCAGCCCGGCCCAGAACACTTTGCGCAGGTTGGTGAGCCGGACCTCCTTGCCGTCAACGTCGAGGGTGACGTTGTCCTGATCGCCGGGGATGAATAGGGACGTCATGACGCGGGGCTCAGCCGAGCGTGCGCTTCAACGGCGGCAGCTTCGGCGGCCGCGTCCCGCGCCTCACCGCGCCCTCGACCGGCACGTACTCGAGCTCGACTTCGTCCGCCGCGTGCCGCAACAGCAGACCGCCGCGGCTCATGTCGCCGCGGCCGACGAACGCGATCGGAAACTGCAGGCGCTCGCCGAAGACGGCGCCGAGCACCTCGACGTATTTCGGCGACGCAATGCTTCCGAGCAGGACGACGTCGCAGTCCGGACCGATGGCCTCGCGTAACGCCGCGGCGCTGGTTTCGAGCGGACGCCGGTAGGACGCGTTGTCGACGGCCACGTCCTGCAACGCGAACGAGCGCACCGCCGCGCTCGTGACCGCCGTGTCAGGGCTGCGCAGGCCGGCGTTGGGAGTGATGATGTGCACTCCGGCGCCGACCGCTGGAACGCCGGGGTCCGGCGGCTGCGCGAACCGCCGCGCGTAGGTGAGCTTGCCGCGGAAGTAGAGGCCGCTGATGAAGCTGAACACGTCGCCGAGCGGCGCGCCGTGCGGCGAGCGCAGCGCGGCCGCCAGCGCGAACGAGGCCTTCTCGGATAGCACCTGCGCCGCCCGCCGGCCGTTGCAGTTGGCCGGCGACAGCAGAAACACTCGTCCGCCGCCTTGAATCAGAACCCCCAGCGAAGCAGGACCGTGCCGACGGTGAATCCGGCGCCCACCGACGCGAGCAGCACGAGGTCGCCCTTCTTCAATCGACCCGAGTTCACGGCGTCGTTGAGCGCGAGCGGGATGGTCGCCGCGGTGGTGTTGCCGAACCGCTCGATGTTGATGATCACCTTGTCCGGGTTTACGCCGAGCTTCTCGGTCGCCGACTGAATGATCCGCCGGTTGGCCTGGTGTGACACGAACAGGTCGAGGTCGCCGGCGGTGAGGCCGTTGCGATCGAGGATGCGCTGCGCCACTTCCTCGGTCTTGCGCACGGCGAACTTGAACACCGTGGCGCCGTCCTGTTTCACGTAGTGCAGCCGCTGATCGACCGTCTCGTGCGAGGCGGGCTGACGGCTGCCGCCTGCAGGCATGCAGAGCGCGGCACCGCCGCCGCCGTCCACCTCGTGCTCGAAATCGAGGATCGCCGGCCCACCCGGTTCGGCGGCCCCGACCACGACCGCACCGGCGCCGTCACCGAACAGGACGCAGGTCGATCGATCCTTGTAGTCGATGATGCTCGACATCACGTCGGCGCCGACCACCAGCGCGTATTCGTGCGCACCGCTCGCCACCAGCTGACACGCCGCCGTCAGCGAGTAGGTGAATGCCGAGCAGGCGGCGCTGATGTCGAATCCCCACGCGCCGTGCGCACCGATCTTGTGCTGGATCAGGCACGCCGTGCTCGGGAACATCATGTCCGGCGTCACCGTGCCCACGATGATGACGCCGATGTCGGCTGGCTCGAGCCCGGCATTGGCGATGGCCTTCAGCGCGGCCTCCTTCCCCAGGTCGGACGTGGCAACGCCCTTGTCCACGATGTGGCGCTCGCGGATGCCGGTGCGCTGCAGAATCCACTCGTCGGTCGTGTCGACCATCTTTTCGAGGTCGGCGTTGGTCAGCAGTCGCGGCGGCACGTAGGTGGCCAGCGACTTGATCGTCACCGGCCGTCCTCCGATTCGCGTGGCCTTGCGCTCGGTCACCACAGTCGTGAGTCCCTTCGTTGTTCGACGGGCGCGACCAGCCCGAAGTAACCGTAGGCCAATGCCGTGGCCTTGCGGCCGCGCGGCGTACGGTCGAGAAAACCGATCTGAATCAGATACGGCTCGTAGATGTCTTCGATCGCGTCCTGCTCTTCGCTGATCGCTGCCGCGATTGTATTCAAGCCGACCGGTCCGCCGGCGAATTTGTCGATGATCGTCCGCAGCAGCTTGCGATCGACTTCGTCGAAGCCGTTTTCGTCCACTTCGAGCAGCTTCAGCGCGGCATGCGCCACGTCGAGCGTGATCGTTCCGCCGGCGCGCACTTGCGCGTAGTCGCGCACCCGCCGCAGCAGGCGGTTGACGATCCGAGGCGTGCCGCGGGCGCGACGGGCGATTTCGACTGCTGCAGCATCATCGATCGGCACACCCAGGATTTTCGCCGAACGGCGGACGATCTCTTCCAGATCCGCCGGCGTGTAGAACTCGAGACGGTGGCTGATGCCGAAGCGTGAACGCAGCGGCGAGGTCAGCAGCCCGGTTCGCGTGGTCGCGCCGATCAGTGTGAAGTGTTCCACCGGAATCTTCACCGTCCGCGCACTCGGCCCCTGCCCGATCACGATGTCCACTTCGTAGTCTTCCAGCGCGGGATAGAGGATTTCCTCGACCGCCGGCGACATGCGGTGAATTTCGTCGATGAAGAGCACCTCGTCGCGCTTGAGATTGGTGACGATGCCGACGAGATCGCCCGGTTTTTCGATCGCGGGGCCGGAGGTCGCGCGAACCGGCACGCCCATCTCGTTGCCGATGACGTAGGCCAGCGTCGTCTTGCCGAGACCGGGCGGTCCGTGCAGCAGCACGTGATCGAGCGGTTCGTTGCGCTGTTTCGCGGCCGCGATCGAGACCTGCAGGTTCTCGCGAATCCGATCCTGTCCGATGTATTCGTCGAGCCGCCGCGGACGGAGGCCGGCCTCGTACTGCGCGTCCTCTTCGACGCGCGTGGTCGCCACGAGGCGATCGTCGGTCACTTGGCCACTTCTCGTAAGGCTTGGCGGAGCATGTCTTCGAAGCCTGCGTCGGAGGACGATCCGAGCGTATTCGTCGCCGCATCCACGGCTTTTTCGGCGAGAGGGCGATGATAACCCAGGTTCACCAGCGCCGAGAGGACGTCGTCTCGAACGGCGGACGGCAACGGCGGCGTCGCATCGGTCGCCACCGCCGCGACGTGCGCGCGCGGGAGACGGTCCTTCAGTTCGAGCACGACGCGCTCCGCCGTCTTCTTGCCGACGCCGGGAATCGCGGTCAGACGCGCCACGTCGCCGCGTTCGATGGCGCGAATCAGCTCGATCGGCTCGATTCCAGACAACACGGCGAGGGCCAGCTTCGGACCGATTCCGCTGATCCCGATCAATCGCTCGAACAGCTCCTGCTCGAGCAGAGTCGCGAATCCGTATAACACCAGCGCGTCCTCGCGCACGTGGGTGTGGGTTCGGACGGCGATCTCGGCCCCGACGTCACCCAGCCCGTAGAACGTGGACAGCGGGACGAAGACGTCGTAGCCGACACCGTTGACATCGATGACGATGCGGTTCGGATACTTCTCGAGGATGGTGCCGCGCAGGTGGGCGATCAATGGGTCCTTGGGACTTGGTGCCTGGAACTTGGTCCGTCCGTGGTCCTTGGTCCGTCCGTAGTCCTTAGTCCATCACTCGTGCGTGGTCCACGCACGAAGCGAATATCAACAGACCGGGGACTGAGGACCACGCGCCGACCCAGGACCAAGCACGGACCAAGTCCCAAGTCCCAAGCCCCGAGCACCATCAGCGTGGCCGGTATTGACGCCAGCTCGTGGCCGTACTGCGCGAAGGCTGCGCGAAACCTTTGCTGCGCGCGGGGGGCGTCGCGTGCACGTGGCAGATCGCCACGGCCAGCGCGTCGGCGGCGTCGTGCGGCGACGGCGCCTCGTCGAGGCCCAGGATCAGCTTGATCATCTGCTGGACCTGCGCCTTCTCGGCGCGGCCGTAACCGACCACCGCGCGCTTGATCGCCGCCGGGGTGTACTCGAAGACCGGCAGGCCCGCCTCGACCGCAGCGAGCATCGCCACGCCGCGCGCGTGCCCGAGCTTCAAGGCGCTGCGAGCGTTGACGGAATGGAACAGGTCTTCGATGGCCACCGAGTCCGGCCGGCATTCGCCGAGAATGCCAGCCAGCTGTTGATGAATGCGCAGGAGCTTGTCGGGGAAGGACGAGAGCGCCGGACTGCTGATGGCGCCGCACAGGACCATTCGATGGCGCGACCCGTCAGTCTCCACGCAGCCGTAGCCGGTGCGCTCGGAACCCGGGTCGATGCCAAAGACTCTCACGCGAGCGAGGCCTCGATCTCCTTTTCCGAGATGTCGAAGTTCGACCACACGTGCTGCACATCGTCCTGATCGTCGAGGGCTTCCATCAGCTTCAGCATCTGCTGCGCGACCTTGCCTTCGAGCTTCACGTAGTTCTGCGGAATCATCGACACCTGCGCAGCTCGCCGGCTCGATGCCGAGCTGCTTTCACCGCCTCGCGCACCGCTTCGAACGATCCTGGCGCGCTCAGCACTTCCCAGTTGTCGTCGTCGTCCTGCATGTCGTCGGCGCCGGCTTCGAGCACTGCGCTGAGCAGCTTCTCTTCGTCTGCCTTCGTCTTCTCGATGACGATGTAGCCCTTCTTCGAAAACATCCAGGCGACAGCGTTGGTCGAGGCGAGATTGCCGCCGTGTTTCTCGAGCATGTGGCGCAATTCACCGACGGTGCGGTTCTTGTTGTCGGTGAGCACGTCGATGATCACCGCGGCGCCGCCGGGCCCGTAGGCCTCGTACTGACGCTTCCTCGTACGACACGCCGGGCTCTTCGCCGGTGCCCTTGCGGATGGCGCGCTTGATGTTGTCGGCCGGCATGTTCGCGGCCTTGGCGTCGGCGATCACCGAACGCAGGCGCGGATTCATGTCGGGATCGCCGCCGCCGTTGCGGGCCGCCACCGTCAACTCCTTGATGAGGCGCGTGAAAATCTTGCCGCGTTTTGCGTCGAGCGCACCCTTCTTGTGCTTGATCGACGCCCATTTTGAATGGCCGGACATGTCAGAACTCCAGAAAAAAGCCTACAAACAGGACCGCAAATTTTACCACAAGGCCCGGCGGGCCATGATGATCCAGACATCCGCCCGGTCGTCCCAGGGACGCCCCCGGTAGTCGCCCAGGACGGCATCGACGATGAAGCCGGCGCGTTCGAGCTGTCGCGTCATCTGCGGCACCGACAGGGTGCGGAACGTGAGGTCGAACCGGTGCTCGCGGGTCCGGGTCCCGCGCTGCTCGACATAGGTCTGCTCGAAGCGGGTCAGCCGGCGTTTGGCGTCCTGACTGACCGACTCGATGAGCGTCAGCTTCGCGCCGCGGGCACGTCCGCGCATCTGGACGCGGTTCTTGTACTCGCGCCACTTCGGCACGTCTGGGACGAGGTCAACACCGAACACGCCGCCGGGGCAAAGGACGCGGCTGACCGAGGCGAGAGTCGCGGTGAGATCGCGCGGACGAATGAGCGACTGAAGCACGCCATAGGGCGCCAGGACCATAGGGAACGTGCCGTCTTCGAAGGGTAGCGCGCGGATGTCACCGCGAACGAAGGTCAAGGGGGAAGATCTATGGATTTTAGGATTTTTGGAGTTTTGGATTTGTTTGAGGATCTGCGATTTGAGGACCTTCGATTTGAGGATCTGTGATTTGAGCGTCTTGGATCTCGCCAGCTGTCGCGCTGCGCGCTCCAGCATGGGCGCCGACCTGTCGATGCCGACGACCTGCGCGCCGGCCTTGGCCAACGGCAGCGAAATGCGGCCGGTGCCGCATCCGAGCTCGAGCACCGGGCCCTTTGCCTTTGCGGCGACCCGTTGCCAGAACGAGACGTCGCGGCGACCGAGTGTTTGGGCGTTCTCCCAGTCGTAGAACGGCGCGTAGGTGTCCCAGCCCTGCCAGCCTTCGGTCTGCTTTTTTGCCACGTCAGGAAGTGTGACGCGCGACGTCGGTCGTCGGGTGATAAGTCCGCCAGTCGAACCAGTACTCCTCGAGGAACGGCAGGCGCGTCAGCTGCCGTCCCTTCAGCGGACCGGCGACGGCAAGGCCGGCGAAATCCCACTCGCTCCCGGTGGAGGTGTCGAGCAGCCGAAACGGCGTGACGTCGGTCTTCGCGACGAGTTCGAGCGCCCGACCGTCAACGGTGCGGCTGAAGACGCGCGTCGATCGTCCATCAGGCGCGCGCACGATCGCGATCGGGTCACCGCCAAGATCATCGATGACCACGAGGCCGGCCGACAGGCGGTCCACCGGATACGCCCGTGAAGCTCCCCGGTGCTCGACGCCGACGACCAGCGCGCGCGGCGTCAGACGCGCATCGCCCGACGCGGACAACGGCGTCGGTGTGCGCTGCATCTTGACCTCCCAGTCGGCCTCGGCGTACTTGCCGGCTGCGAGAATCCCTGGGTCCGGCACCAGGACGCGGCCCCGCGGCGACTCGGCGCGCCAGGTCGCGAAGGTCAACTGATCGGTCGGAATCGGCGTCAATGTCCTGCCCTTCAGCGGACCGAAAATCGCTACGCCCGACACCTGCTGCCACCAGCTGCCGGTCTGCTCGTCCTGCATCACAAAATTCTGGTTGTTGATGCCGACGAGATGAAACGTCAGCACCTGTCCGTCAACCGCCGAGCCCCACACCAGACCGGTGTGACAGAGCGTTCAATACGTGACGACCGCAGGCGTCGTGCCGATGCGATCGTTGACGATGTGGTGGTACGCGATTTGGCGGATCGGGTAGGCCGCAGCGTCACCGTCGAGGCTGACCGCGAGCACGAGGTCGTCGTTCGCAACAAAGGATGCATCGCGCACCGATACGTAATGCGCGCCCGGGATCGGGTTGAACATCCACTCGAACGGATTCTGCCGCGCCAGCCAGACGCCGGGAACGCACGCGGCAACGGCGACAATGACGGCAATCCTCGCGATCACCGACCGCGTCCGCCGCCACACCGACACCGCCATCGTCACCACGAGCACGACGATCAGCAACGTGAGCAGCGGCGACCATCGCCGCATCGTGAACGCCGACGCCAGCGTCCACGGCGTCTGCGCGCCGAAGGGCTGATCGATGGCGAGCGGCACGATGACCATCGCCAGCAGCACGAGCACCGCCAGCGGGATGAGGACTGCCAATCGGCGTTTCGACATGGTTTTGGCGACCGTGCGTATTATAGCCAGATGAAGGATCTGACCCGGTGGCGCGACGAGTTTCCGGTGCTGTCGCGTTCGGTCTACATGATCAGCAACTCGCTCGGTGCGATGCCGCGTCGGACCGCGGACGATCTTGCCGAGTACGCGCGGGTTTGGGCCACGCGCGGCGTGCGGGGCTGGGAGGATCGCTGGTGGGAAATGCCGATCGAAGTCGGCAACAAGATCGCGCCGATCATCGGCGCGCCGGCGGGCACGGTCAGCATGCACGAGAACGTCACCACCGCCCACATGGTCGCGCTCTCCTGTCTGCGCCCCACCGCGTCCCGTTCCTCGATCGTCTGTTCGGCGATGGATTTCCCCTCGATGGTCCACTTGTATCGAGCCCAGCAGGCGTCCGGCTTCACGGTTCGAGTGGTGCCGGCGGAGGACGACCTGACGGTCCACACCGAGCGGATGCTCGAGGCGATCGACGACAACACGGTCGCGGTCGCGTTCTCGCACGTCCTGTTCCGGACGTCGTACATCATGGACGCCGCCGCGATTGCGCAGCGTGCCCGAAGCGTCGGCGCCGCCGTGATCCTCGACACCTATCAGTCAGCCGGCATCATTCCGGTGGACGTCACCGCGCTCGACGTGGATTTCGCTGCGGGAGGCTGTCTGAAATGGCTGTGCGGCGGCCCTGGCAATGCGTTTCTCTATACGCGGCCCGACATCTTGAAAACAGCACGACCTTCGTTCACCGGATGGCTGTCGCTGCAGGACGCGTTCTCCTTCGATGTCGAAGGCGGTCCGGAGCGAGACGATGCGAAGCACATGATGAACGGAACGCCCGCGATTCCTGCGTACTACGCGGCGCTGGCCGGACTCGACATCATCAACGAGGTCGGCGTGGCGCGGATTCGCGAGGCATCGCAGGCATTGACCGCGCGGCTGCTGACTCGTGTCGACGAGTATGGTTTTGCGTCGGCGGCGTCGCGTGACCGCGAGCGGCTGGCTGGAACTGTCGCGGTGAACGTGCCCGAGGCTGCGCAGGTTTCGCGCACCCTCAAATCGCGCGAGTTCATCGTGGATTACCGGCCGCCGGTCGGCGTCCGGGTGTCGCCGCATTTCTACAACACCGCCGATGAAATCGATCGCCTGATGGCGGAGATGGCGTCGATCGTCAGGAAGAAAGATTATTTTGACGGGACCGTAACGAGCCAGGTGACGTAACGCGACCCCGCGAGGCGAACACGTCGCGCGTCCCGGTCCGTGACGGACACGTCGCGCGTACCCGCCCGTGGGGCGGCCCTTTCAGGGCCGCCGGTGGACTCAGTCCGAGACCGCCAACTCGCCCGGCACGATCGGTCGCGTCCGCGGCAGCCGGCCAAGACGGGCGAGGTTGCCGACGAACGCGAGGATGGCGATGAAGATCACCAGCTTCAGCGTATCGCCCGCGGTCGTGCGCGGCACCACCTTCCACATCAGCCACAAGGCCGGCTGCGCCCAGCACACCGCCCACACCGATCCGTAAAAGTAGCGACGCTCGTGCCCCTCGCCCTTGGTCGACGCCTTCACACGCGGCAACTGTCCGAGCGCGCCGAGCAACCAGATGGTGCCGGCCATCGGGAAATACGCGTACCAGTAGATCTGCTTGAGATACCAGTGACCGGTCGCGATCGCCACCACCAACCCGGTGATGTTCAGCAGCGCGAAGGTGATCACCTCGCTCCATGCGAAGGTGTAGCAGACGCGCCGGTAGAGCGGGTTCGGACGGTCTTCGGTAAAGCGGATGATGTACGGCTTCGGTTCGACACCCGGCAGCGCTCCGCGCAGGCCGGCGATGCCCGTGCCGACCAGCACCGCTCCGAGCCACAACGCCATGCGCGCGTCGAAGCCGCGCTCGAACAAATCGAACGTGAGCGGGCCGGGCGCAATGAAGAAGACGAAGATCCAGATCGGCCAGTGATTGAACCGGTAATACAGCTTGTTGTAGGCGCGAATCTTCCGCTCGGTGTCGTATTCGACAGGGATATCGTTCACGGTTTCTTTTTGCGTGTTGAGCGTCGCTTACTCGACGATTTGCTGCTGGACGCAGGCGCCCGGCTGGACCCCGACCCACGAGTATAACTCGCCGGAGGAATCTGGGGCGTGCTGCCCCACATGCCGCGACGAAAGGCCTGTGCCTCGCCCTCCGCTCGCTGCAGTTCCGCCAGTCGAATCAGCGGCAGCCGCGCCGATACACGCGCGAGCCCTTCCCGCACCAGCGTCGCGTTGACGAACTGCCCGTCTTCGGTCATGACGTAGGCGAGATGACGGTTGTAGGTGTCGAGTGCCGGCCCTTCCTGCTCGAGCCTGATCCAGCGGTTGAGAATCAACGACGTCAGGCGGTCGCGGGCTTCACGACCGAATGGCGCGGCGGTGTCGAATCCGCGCCCCATCTCCGGCGCGTCCACGCCGAGCAATCGGACCCGTCCGACGCCCGATACGTCGATGGTGTCGCCATCGATCACACGCTTCACCAGCACCGACTCGGATCGGACGATGCGATTGTTGACCGAGAGTGTTTGCATGGCGGCAACGGTCGCCACCAGTAGAACGATCAGATTCTGCATACATGACTCCGTCTGGCGCGGGATTGCGCCGATCGAAATCACGCAAGTGCAAACGACAATCCACCAACTCGCCGCTCTCAGCCAACGAACTTGTAGCCGAGACCGTGGATGGTGAGGATGTACTCGGGAGACTTGGGGCTGTCGATCTTCTGGCGCAGGCCCGCGACGTGGACGTCGACAGTACGAGTGAGCGGTGTCTCGTCGTAGCCCCAGACTTCGGCGAGCAACGCCTCTCGCGACAGCGTCGCGCCGCGATGGGCGATGAAATGCTTCAGCAGCTTGAACTCGCGCGCCGACAGATCGGCGGGCACACCGGCGCGGGTCACTTCCATCCGCCGGAAATCGACGCTGACCTCACCGAAGCGGAACACATCGCCGCCTGGCTGCACGCTCGACGGCTGGCGACGCAGCAGTGCCTCGAGGCGGGCCATCAGTTCGATCGTTTCGAACGGCTTGGTCAGGTAATCGTCGGCCCCCAGCTTGAGGCCGACGACCTTGTCCACGACCTGCCCACGCGCCGTCAGCATGAGAATCGGCGTGGTCACCCCACGCTGGCGGACTTCGCGGCAGACGTCGAATCCGTTTTTCAGCGGCAGCATGACGTCGAGGACGATCAGATCGAACCCGCCGCTGGTCGCGCCGGCGAGCCCGGCATCGCCGTCGCTTGCGGTCTCGACGGTGTAACCCTCGCTGGCCAGTCGATCGCTCAGCGTCAGGCGCAGGCCGGGCTCGTCTTCGACCAGCAGGATGCGCGGATTCGGCGTCACTGCTGCTCCGGTACTTCGACGATGACCGTGGTGCCCTGGCCGACGTGGCTGTCGATCGCGACCGAGCCATGGTGGCTGTCGAGGACGTGACGCACGACACTCAGGCCGATGCCGCTGCCGCGCACCTGCGCGTCCACTGCGCGGCGGCCGCGGAAGAACGGTTTGAATACGTGCGGCAGATCGGCCGCGTCGATGCCAAGGCCGTGATCGACCACCTGGATGCGGACCGCGCCGCCGCTCGCGTCGGCGTGAACGTCCACGGTCGATCCCGGCGGGCTGTACTTGACCGCATTGGCGATGACGTTCTGCACGGCCGATCGAAGCGCATCCGCATCGGCGGCAATCGGCGGCAACCCGCCGTTCGGATGGAGCGTGACACTGATGTCGCGCTCGGCGGCTTCGCCGCTGGTCCCGCGTACGGCCGACGCGAGCACTTCAGCCACATCGACACCGGGCCGCAGCCGGACATGGGAGCCCGAGCTGATACCGGCAAATTCCATCACCCGTTCGACCATGTCGCCGAGGCGGCGGCCTTCGGTCTCGATCAACGAGCCGTATTTCCTGACCTGCATGGCGTCGGCGACGACACCGTCGGAGAGGTTCTCCCCAGCCGAACAGATCACCGCCAACGGCGTCCGCAGTTCGTGCGAGATCGATGCGACGAACTCCATCTGCTGTCGCGAGAGCGTCTGCTGACGCCGCGAGGCGGCGACCACGAGCACGAAGCTGGCACCCAGCAAGCCGAGCACGCCAAGGCTGATCGCCAGGTTCCGGCGGCGCGAGCGCGCGACGATCGCGTCGAGCGAGCCGTCGCGATGACGAACCCGGACCTGCCAGGCGCCTTGATTATCGTTGTCGGCGGACAACAGCGTCCGTGGACCACCGGCGGCACTGCCACGGCGGACGATCGTGATCGCCATGTGCTCGGTCTTTACCCGTCCCGCTTCGGGCGGCGCGACCGCCGTCAGCGCGAGACGGTTGACTTCGTCGGGCCGAAGGTCGAACAGGCCCACGGTCACATCGGCCGTTGCGGCGGTGACCGGGTCGCCGCCGGAGGTGAACACGGTCGCCGAGGGATCGGCCCGTCTGGCGATGGTCACGTGATACTCGGCATCGTCGCCCTCGCCAAAATACTTCGCCACCAGAGGCTGCAGGATCTGCTGGCGCAGAACGTCGGCGTCCAGTCGGACGATCAGCACCCGTCCCGCGAAAGAGGTGTCCGCCAGGACGGCCATTCGCTGACCGTCCTCGATTTTCGAGAGCCGCGGCAGCGGGACGATCAGCGCCAGCGCGCGTGCGTCGATCGCGTCGGCGGTCAGCATCGGCAGCGGCGAAGTGCCGAAGATCCGTGGCAGCGGCCGCTGGACGTCGCGAACGGACGCCGCGAGGTCAGCGGGCCAGTCCGCAGGCTCGAGCTGACGGGTTGTGAGATCGAGACGCTGCAGCTTGCCGGTGTCGAAGGACGCGCCTTCGAGCAGGTACATCTCGCGAACGAGGGCCGGCGCCGGTGCGCCTGCCTGCCATCGCTCGAACGCCGCGCTCAGTTCTGACGCCGGCTCGGTGCCCAGTCGCTCCGACGGAATCTGGAACGCCAGATAGGTCCGCGAGATTTCGCGATCGAATTCCTGACTGAAATCAGCGGCGCGGGTCCGCATCGTGGCGCGCATCCGGTCGCCTTCGGCACGGCTCACTTCTCCGAGCCACCGGTACTGAAAGGTCGCGAGCGTCGCGAGGAGCACGAGCAGAATGGCAGCAGCTGGAAGCTGCCAGGAAAAGCGCCGCACGCGTCCCACTCTACGCGAAAGCTTCATCCAATTCGCGCGCTTTACATTTCTTACAAAACGATTGCCGACAGATAACAACTTCGCCGCGCGCCCATCGTCATACTCCCTGACGAGGTGATGAGCGATGCAACGCGTGATTATTTACCTGATGTCGCTGCTGATGACGCTGGGCAGTTTCGTGGCACGAGCCGCGGGCGATCAGAAGGTCGAACAACTGCTCGCGCAGGCGCGTGCCGCGCTCGGTGGTGACAAGAACCTGAACAAGATCAAGGGGCTCACCGCGACCGGCACCTATCAGCGCACGCTGCAGGACCGTCAGTTGAGCGGCGAGATCACGATCGACCTGGAGCTGCCGGACAAGATCCTGCGTACCGAGTCGATGAACCCGATGGGCGACATCACCGTGATCACCGAGCAAGGGATCAACGGCGACACGCTGCTGCGTCATCAGCATGCGGTGAACCCGCCGCCGGGCGCGATGATCCGCATGCCGCCGGCACCGACCGGCGACGCCGCCACGCAGGCCATGCGAAACGCGCGCGCTGATTTCGCGCGGACGGCGCTCGCATTGATCTTCACGTCACCAGCCTCGATGCCGCTCGACTTTTCGTACGGCGGCGAGGCGGAATCCGACGATGGAAAGGCGGATGTCCTGGACGCAAAGGGCGAAGGCAGTTTTGCAGTCAAGCTCTTCCTCGACAAAGCCACCCATCGTCCGCTGATGCTCGCGTACCGAGGGGTTGCGCCCCGCGTCGTGATCCAAACGCAGCGCGGCCCTGCGCCGGCCGGCGGCGCACGTCCAGCCGAACACGGTGACGCGCCGCCTGCCGCCGATCTCGTGGACATCCAGCTGTTCCTGGACGACTACAAGAGCGTCAACGGCGTAATGGTGCCGCATCACCTGTCGCGGTCGATCGACGGCAAGCCTGCCGAAGACATGACCTTCACGAGCATCACGCTCAACCCGGTGTTCAAGCCCGGGACCTTTGCCGTTAAGTGATGGTGCGGGGTGCGGGGTGCAGGGTGCGACGTGCAAGCCCTGAACGTAGCGCGAGGCTTTAGCCGAGCGACGCTGCTCGCGCTGACGCTGCTCTATTCACCGACCGTAAGCGCGCAGCCGGCGGTTGACGGTGCCATCCGGATTGTTGTGGTCGATCCGAGCGGCGCCGTCATCGTTGGCGCGCACGTGACTGTGACGCCGGTCACCGCGACGCTAGCGACCCCGACTGCACAATCGCGGAACACGGGACCTGATGGCGAGGCCCGCGTGACCTCTCTCGTTCCCGGCCGTTACACGATTCGCGTCGAATCGCCCGGCTTCGAAACGGCGACCATCCGCGATGTTCGGGTGCGATCGGGCGACAACAAGCGCGAGGTGAAGCTGGCGATCGCGAGGCTCGCCGAAACGGTGGACGTCGGACGGGATCCGCGCGAGCGCGGCGCCGATCCGCGCAGCGACGCCTTCGCGACCGTGCTCGGCCCCGATGCCATCAACGAGCTGCCGGACGACCCGGACGAGATGGAGCGCATCCTGAACGACATGGCCGGTCCCGGCGCTGTGATGCGGGTCAACGGCTTTCGCGGTGGCAAGCTGCCGCCCAAGGATCAGATCGCGCAGATTCGGTTTCACCGCAACATGTTCGCGGCCGACACGCACGAACCGGGCTTCATGTCGATCGACATCATCACCAAGCCGGGTCTCGAGAACTGGCGCGGCGCCACCAACATCGGCGTTCGTGACTCGGCGCTGGACGCACGCAACCCATTCGCCCCGGAAAAGGGTGACGAGCACTTCCGCCGCCTGGCGTTTTCGTTGAGCGGCCCGCTGTGGAAGAAGCGCACGTCGCTGGCGCTGTCGGCCGAGACCGTGGACGCGTTCGACTCGAAGACGATCGTTGCGGCGCTGCCAACCGGGTACTTCGCCGACTCCGTGCGGAAGCCGAACGCGACGTTGAACTGGTCAGCTCGACTCGAGCACGCGCTCAGCCCGAATCAGATTCTGCGATTCGAAGGACAGCACAATCACAATCAGCTCGACAATCAGGGCGTCGGCGATTACGACCTGTTCGACCGCGCCTACCGTCAGGCCGGCGACGAAGCGCTCGTGCGCGGGTCGATGGCAGGGTCGATCCGGAAGTCGCTCTACAACGAGCTGCGCTTCCAATGGCGGTCGCTCTCGACCGTGTACACGCCAGCGAGTCTGGCGCCGGCCGTGCTGGTGTTGAACGCCTTCAACTCCGGCGGCTCGCAAATCGGCGGGCAACAGGACTCCAACGAAATTCTGCTCGCTGACGATCTGGACATCGCGAGCGGAAAACACGCGATGCGCGCCGGTTTTCAGATCGACGGCGGCCGCTACGACACCAGCGTGGCGCGTAACACTGGCGGCACCTTCACCTTCTCCGGCCTCGACGCGTTCAACGCCGCGCAGCCGACGACGTTCACGCGGAACGTGGGTGATCCACAGGTGGCGGTGTCGCAGTGGCAAGGCGCTATCTACTTTCAGGACGACTACCGCCTGCGCCGGGAGCTGACTGTCAGCGGCGGCATCCGCGTCGAAGCGCAGCAGCACATCGGCGGGGTGCATCCGGGTCCCCGCGGCGGCATCGCCTGGTCACCGTTCAAGAACGGCAAGACCACGATCCGGGCCGGGGCGGGAGTGTTCTTCGACTGGCTCGATGCCGGCACCTACGAGCAAGCGGTGCAGCTCGATGGCACGCACCAGCGAATTTCGACCATCACTTCTCCGGGATTTCCGGTCCCGTCGAGCGGTGAGAACTCGATGATCCTGCCGGCGGGGCGAGTGGAACTCTCGCCGGGCCTCCTGCAACCTGGCCTGCGCGAAGCGAACGCCGCTATCGAGCGCCAACTGCCAGGCAACCTGCGCGTGAGTGCGATGTTCGTCGCGCGCCGGGGCGTCAACCTCCTGCGCGGCGTCGACATGAACGCGCCGCTCGCCGATGGGCTCCGTCCCTACCCGCTGGCCGGCACCATCACCAGCGTCGAGTCGATTGCCTCCTCGTCGTTCGACGCGATGTTCGTGAACGTCAACTATTCGAGACCCGAGCGGCGCATTTTCATCGGGGCCAACTACGCGCTGGCACGATCGATCAACGACACCGACGGAGTGTTCAACCTGCCTGCGGACAGCCACGATCTGGCAGCCGAACGGGGGCCGGCGCTCACCGATGCACGGCACCGGTTCACCAGCCTCGCGAATTTCCCGCTCTTCAAGAAGCTGACGCTCGGAACCGCCATCCGTCTGCAGTCCGCGCTGCCGTACAACATCACCACGGGTTTCGACGAGAACCACGACACCGTCAGCAACGATCGCCCTGCCGGCGTTACGCGCAATACCGGTCGCGGCGGCACCATCGTCGACGTTGGGTCGCGGCTGACGTGGACGGTCGGCTTCGGCGGAGCACCCCCAACTGGGCCGGGCGGACCTCAGGTTGCGATCGTTCGCGGCGGCGAAGCCGATCCGCTGCGGAGCATGCCGTCCGGCAGCAGCGACACACGTTACCGACTGGAGCTCTACCTGCAGGGCTATAACCTGACGAACCACACCAACGCGACGAATTTCAGCGGCGTGCAGACGTCACCGTTCTTCGGTCAGGCGACGGCAGCGTCAGCGGCGCGGCGTCTGGAGCTCGGCGCACGGCTTGTGTTCTGAGCGACAGATGACGGATCAGAACGGGATATCGTCATCGGTGATCGGATCCATCGGTGTTGCATCGGCGATGCCGGAAGGTGCCGTCGCCCGCTCCGTCGTTCCAGCACCAAAGCCCCGGCCGGTGCCCCCGAGCAGCGTGATGCGATCCGTCTTGATCTCCGTCGTGTAGCGCTTATTGCCGTCCTTGTCGTCCCACTGCCGCGTCTGCAGGCGGCCTTCCACGTAAATCTGTTTGCCCTTCGTCAGGTACTCCTGAAGGCTTTCGGCCTGCTTGCCCCAGACGATGACGCGGTGCCACTCCGTCTTCTCCTGACGTTGGTTGTTCCGGTCGTTCCAGACCTCAGTGGTGGCGAGATTGAGCGTTGCGACGGCTGCTCCTCCCGGAGTCTGACGCAGCTCGACGTCTCGTCCCAGGTTCCCGACCAAAATGACTTTGTTCACGCTGCCCATGTCGTTCCTTTCGGGCCCTCCGGTGCGGAGAACCCCTACGGTCGCGATCGCCGCGACCGTGCTGAAGTCAGGTCTGCAACGGTTGTTGCCCCGTGGGTGCAAGTATGTGGCTTCCCCGTGACAGGGAAGGTCACGAGCTCTCGGGTCCAACCGGATTGGCCGGTTGCGACGCCGTTCGCCGGCAGGACGGCGCATTGGCGCGACGTCCGGCTGAAGCCGGACACAGGCCACTACAGACCGCGAAGCGCATGGAGCGCGATGCCGACCGCTACCGCCAGATTCAGCGAATCGACGGCGGCGCCTATCGGAATTCGGACGCGATGGTCGGCCATCGCTTCGACCTCCGGTGTCAGGCCCGGTCCCTCGGTTCCGGCGACCAGCGCGATCTTCTCGCCGACCGCGCCAGCCGCGAATACATCCAGCGCAATCGACGGCTCCCTTGGCGTGAGCGCGACGATCGAAAAGCCAGCGGCGCGGATTTGATCGAGCGCAGCAGGCCACTCGTCGGCGATGGCGAAAGGGACCTGCAGCACTGCGCCCATCGAGGTGCGAATCGCCTTCCGGTAGAGCGGGTCGCAGCAGGTGGGACTCAACACCACGCCGCCGGCGCCGAACGCAGCGGCATTTCGAAAGACGCCGCCGACGTTGTCCGCGTTGGTCACGCCCTCGAGCACCACGAGGGACGTCGCCTCGCGCAGTAGATTGTCGAGCGCCAGCGGCGTCGGCCGTTCCACCAGCGCCAGGCATCCGCGGTGGACGTCGTACCCGGCAATCGCCTGAAGCACTACCGCGTCACAAAGGTAGATGGGCAGGTCCGGCGTGTTCGCTTCAAGCGCCGGCGCCAGATCGGCCAGCGCCGCGGCGTTCACGACGACGGAGCGAACCGCGTAGCGCCGATCCTCCAGGACGCGTCGCACGACCAGCCGCCCTTCGGCCACGAACAGGCCGCGAGCGCGCAGCAGGTCACCGTCGCGAACGTTTCGGTACGCGGCGACTCTCGGGTCGTCTGCGACGACAATGCGCTCCATCGTCATCGCACCCGATTCGCGTCAGTGACGTTCAGGCTGGGAACTTTTCGGCGTTTCTTCGACGATGGTCAGATCGTAGACGCCGCCTTCGTTGCTGACCGAGACCTGCAGCCAGACATGCTTGCCGTCGACCGCCATCTCGGCCACCGTCGTGCCGCCGCTCTCGTCCACCTCGTCAACCAGCAGCGTCCCGCCGCGCCTGGTGACGATGTCGGCATAGCGGTTCGCGATATCGATGGGATTCACGTTCTTGACGTCCGCCGACAACGAATACATGATTTTCCAGAACCGGCCGACGACCTGCGTCCGCGGGTGCGTGCTCATGTCGGCAGGAAAGGAATCCTGCGCATCGTACGATTCGATGTAGTAGCCCGGCACCCGCGGGAACAGCGGGTGATCCTTCGATCCCTTCACATCGGTCTGTGCCCACGCCGACGCTGCCAGCAGGCACACCGCAGCCGTGAGCAGCCAGATTCGCATCACTCCTCCTTGCTCAAGAGACGCTGAATCGCGCGCCGATCCAGTCGCGGTCCGATCCGCGACGGTGCGTCGGCGATGGTCCAGGCCGTGACCGCGACGGTGGCCGTCGCAATCGACACGTTGCGGGCATCGACACGGTCGATCGTGTCGGTGACTTTGTGATGGATGTCTTCGTAGGCGCCATCGTCTGCATTCAGGTCGAGCATCGGGATGCCCGCGATGAGAAACGGCGCGCCGTCGGACTGAAACGCGTAGCGCAGGCTCTGGTCGATTTCGTCGGAGTGCAGGCTGCTCAGCAGTGCATCCGCGAACGGCTGGAGCGCGCGCGCCACATCCGCTCGACCCGGTGAGGTCCAGCCGATGGTGCGGCCCGACCCCGCATCGGTGTTCAGCATGGCGACGCCGCCGCTCAGTTCGCGCTCGTGCTGCATGACATAAGCCGCGGAGCCGAGCTGACCCTGTTCTTCACCGCCGAACAGGACGAAGCGGATCGAACGGCGCGGCGGACGCGGCAGCGCCGCGATCGCGCGTGCCGCGGCCAGCACCTGAACGACGCCGGTCGCGTTGTCCTGAGCGCCGGTGGCGAAATCCCAGGCATCGAGGTGCGCACCGACCAGCACCCATTCGTCCGGCGTTTCGCGACCCCGAATCTCTGCGACCACGTTGGGCACCATCACCGCGCCCGGCGAAACCTGGTTGTGCACCTCGAGGGCCACGCGCACCGAACCCCGTTCGAGCAACTGGCGAACGAGCAGGGCATCGTCCTTACCGATCTGCGCTGCGGGCAAGACGCCGAGATCGGCGTTGAATCCGCGCCAGCGGGCGCTCAGCTCGTTTCCGGGACCACCATCCGGCGACAGAATGGCGATCGCGCCGGCGGCCAGCAGAGCACCGTCTATGGTCTGATGACTGCGACTGCGATCGTAAGGGCTGCCGTATGGTTCACCCTCAGGAAGCAACGCGATGCGCCCTTTCAGCGATGATTGCGCCGCGATCTTGTCCGGCCTGAGATCGCGGAGGACCACCACCTCCGCCTCCAGTCCACCGGTGGGCGTCGAGGGCATCCAGCCGAGCGACGCGATCTGCAAAGGTCGCTCGACTGGGGCCACTACGCGCCCACGGGCGGATTGGCGCTGCCATCCACGCCCGATCGCAAACGGCTCCAGCGCGACTGCGTCGATGCCCGATGCGCGGAACTGGCTGACAGCCCAGGCAGCCGCTCGCTCGTAAATCACGGTTCCGGTGAGACGCGCGCCCGCGATTTCGGTCAGCGCGGCGACGTCGCGCCGCGATCGGCCGTCATCCAGAGTCGAGGTGATCAGGGTCCGCGCCACAGCGGCTTCGAACGGAGGCTGGGCAGCGGGCACGGCAGCGGACGCCGCCGTCAGGGAAAGCACGAGGCATCCGCGCTGCCACCACATCGTTTCACCATGACCCAGCCTCAGCGGCCTGTCAACCGTTGGGGCCGCCATCCCGTCTAAGAGACGGGTTCATCGATGCATATCATCCGGAATCTTCGCTACGCCCTTCGCGGACTGGCCCGCTCGCCCTTGTTCACCACCGTCGCTCTGCTGTCGATCGCTCTCGGCATCGGCGCCAACACCGCCATCTTCACGCTCGTGGACGAGGTCCTGTTGCGTGGGCTGCCCGTGAAGGACGCCGAGCAACTGATCCTGTTCAAGGGCGCCCGTAATCATTACGGCAACAACTCCGGCGGCGACATGCTCTCGTTCACCATGTACGAGGACTTCCGCGATAACTTTGTCGATCGCGGCAACGAGGCGCCACTCGCACGCGTCAGCCTGCCGATCCCCAATCCGGCGCCGACGCCGAAGATCTTCTCTGGTATGTTCGCCCGGCGTCCGGTAGCGATCACGCTCGGCGTGGACGGCGCGACCGAGCGGGTGCCCGGCGAACTGGTGACGGGCACGTACTTTCACGTGCTGGGCGTGGGCGCTGCCGCGGGACGCCTCATCAACTCGGACGACGACAAGGTACGGGGCGCGGGGAATGTCGCGGTGCTCAGTTACGACTACTGGCGTAACCGCTACGGCGCGGATCCGTCGATTGTCGGCAAGACCATCACCGCCAACAACAACACGCTGACTGTGATCGGGGTGTCACAGAGTGGATTCACCGGCCTCGATATCGGATCGGCGACGAGCCTGTTCGTCCCGATCTCGCTCAAGGCGCAGATCACACCGAACTGGGACGACATGGACAACCGTCGCAGCCGCTGGGTCAACGTGTTCGCGCGCCTCAAGCCAGGTGTCAGCCGCGACCAGGCGCTGGCGATCCTGCAGCCGTACTTCCACGGCATGCTCGAGCAGGAAGTCCAGGAATCGGCGTTCTCCAATGCGACCGCGTACACGCGCGAACAGTTCCTCAAGGGCACGATGAGCGTGTTGCCTGCCGGTCAGGGGCGATCGCCGATTCGGGTTCAGCTCACTCAGCCGCTCTGGCTGCTGTTCGGCATCGTCGCCGGCGTCCTGTTGATCGCGTGCGCCAATGTCGCAAGCCTGCTGATCGCCCGCGCCACGGCGCGACAGAAGGAAATCGCGCTGCGCCTCGCCATCGGCGCCAGCCGCGGACAGATCATCGGCCAGCTGCTGGTCGAAAGCGCCCTGCTCGCGGTCGTCGGCGGCGCGCTCGGCCTGGTGATCGCGGCGTGGACCACCAGGTTCCTGCTCGGGTTCCTGCCGACATCGGATTCACCGCATGTGATTACCGGCAGCATGGACTGGCGCGTCCTCGCCTTCAACTTCGCGCTGTCGCTCGCGACCGGATTGCTGTTCGGTCTGGTGCCGGCGTGGCGATCGACCAATCCGAACCTCGCCCCCGTACTGAAAGATCAGGCTGGTTCCGTCGTTGGCGGCGGCGTCGGGTTTCGCAAGGCGCTGGTGATTGCCCAGGTGACGATCTCGATTCTGTTGCTGATCAGCGCAGGGCTGTTCATCCGCACGCTGCGCAATCTGCGGCTGCTCGATCTCGGCATCAAAACCGAGAGCGTGGTCGCCTTCAACATCTCGCCCGGCCTCAGCGGATACACGCCGGCGCGGATCCCGATTCTCTACAAGACGCTGATTGACCGGCTGCGCGCGCAGCCCGGCGTACGCGAGGTCGGCTTCGCAACCATGGGACTGCTCGAAGGCAACGAGTGGGACAGCACAGTGACCGTCGAAGGCTACCAGGCGCAGCAAGGCGAGCAGATGAATCCGTACTGCAACTCGGTGAGCCCGGGCTACTTCGCCATGCTCGGCGTGCCGGTGCTGATTGGCCGCGAGTTCGACTCGCGCGACGAGGGCGCAACGCCGCTTCCACCGCCGAACGTCAACACCGGCGACGGCAACGGCTACCGTCACGTGATCGTCAACGAGAGCTTCGCGAAGAAATATTTCGGCGACCGCAACCCGATTGGCCGCCACCTCGGCTTCGGCGGCAATCCGGGCACGCCGACGCCGATTGAGATCGTCGGGGTCGTGCGCGATTCGAAGTACACCGGCGTGCGCGACGAGATCCCGCGCCAGTTGTTCTTTCCGATGCTTGAAGAGCGCCAACCGGGTTCGGTGGTGGTGTACCTGCGCACCACTGGCGATCCGACGGCCGGGTTTGCGGCCGCGCAGCGGACGATGCACGAACTCGATGCGAAGGTGCCGGTCTACAACCTGCGCACGCTCGAGCGGCAAATCGATCGATCGCTGCTGGTCGAGCGGTTCATCGCAACCCTGTCCACCGCGTTCGGCGTTCTGGCGACGATACTCGCCGTGATTGGCCTGTACGGCGTGATGGCGTACACCGTCGCGCGCCGCACGCGGGAAATCGGCGTCAGGATGGCGCTCGGCGCGGTCCAGAGCGACGTGATCTGGCTGGTGATGCGCGAGGTGCTGATCCTGGTCGGCAGCGGCGTCGTCCTCGGCCTGGTGGCGGCCTGGGGACTGAGCCGGGTTGTCGGCAACCAGCTGTACGGGATTACCGCGAGCGACCCGATCACGGTCGCCGGCGCCGCCGGTCTGCTGGCAGGGATCGCCCTCCTTGCGGGATACATTCCAGCCCGGCGAGCGACGCGTGTAAATCCAGTGATGGCATTGCGTTATGAATAGGGGTTCGAGAGGTTCGAAGGGTTCGAAGGGTTCGAAGGGTTCGAAGGGTTCGAAGGGTTCGAGGGGTTCGAGGGGTTCGAGGAGTTCGAGGGGTTCGAAGGGTGCGAGGGGTTCGAAGGGTGCGAGGGGTTCACAAACCGGTTAACCCGTCGAACCTCTCGAACTTCTCCAACTTCTCGAACCTCTCGAACCTCTCGAACCCCTCGAACCTCTCGAACTTCTCGAACTTCTCGAACCTCTCGAACCTCTCGAACCCCTCGAACCTCTCGAACCCCTCGAACCTTTCGAACCTCTCGAACCCCTCGAACCTTTCGAACCTTTCGAACCCATATGACGTATCTCCTCACGTGCTCGCCCCCCGGCCTGAGCAGCTGATTCAGTGGTTTCGCTCGACCTGTCTGGGTCTCCCGGAGTCGCCGTGGGAACGCCTGAGCATGGACGTCCCGGCCATCGCCTTCGGGCCGGGCTCCCGCTGCCAGTTCGGGCACTACTTCGAAGGTCAGAGCTCAGTTCCCGTCGCCAGCATCGACGACATCGTCGGCTGGCTGAACACCTGCGAATACGCGTCGGATACCGATCAGTTCAACGATCGCGATGTCTGGCAGGAGCCATGCGCCTTCGAGCAGCGACGGCGCGGCGACTGTGAAGACTTTGCGTTATGGGCGTGGAGAAAGCTCGGCGAACTCGGCATCGATGCTGAGTTCTTCGTCGGACGGGTGATCTGCGGAGAGGACCCGGCCACCTCACGCCAACATGCGTGGGTCGTCTATCGCGTGCGTCATCGCGCGTTTCTGTTCGAGCCCGCGGCGCGCGACCGGCAGCGGATGATTCGTCCGCTCGAGGAAGCGAAGGATCGCTATGTGCCGCACTTCTCGGTCAACACGCGCCTGGTGACAAGTGCATTCGTCGGGTGCGTCCTGGACCCAGACCCGGCGTCACCTGGCGGAACCGTTTTAGCCGCGAGGTAACGACCCAACGGCCGTACGCTAACATTGGCGGCCGTGACAGGACGTTCGTCCCGGCGATTTCTCCGTGTCCTCGTCGCGACGTTTGCTGCGCTTGCGGCGGCGCAGACTGCCCACGCTCATCCGGTTCCGTTCAGCTTCGTCGATCTGCGCGTTCAGCCGGCGTCGATCGACGGCACCCTGGTGGTGCACATGTTCGACCTCGCCCACGATCTCAACATCGATCAAGCAGAGAGACTCCTCGATCCGACCGTCGCCGCCCAGGAGTCGGCCGCGATCGTCGCCCTGCTGTCGCCTCGTTTGACCATCCGAGTCAACGGGCAGACGCTGAGCCCGCAATGGTCGAGCGCCGAACCGATTGCAGATCGCCAGTCGTTGAGGTTGTCGATCCACTACCCGATGGATCGGCCACCCGCGACGCTGACGGTGACGACCAACATGTTTCCGTACGATCCGGTGCACCAGACCTTCGTCAACGTCGCCGAGGGGGGTGCGCTGACGCAGACCATCCTCGATCACGGCCGCATGACGTTCACCTACTACGCCGGCACCCCGCAGGGCGCGGTGGCGGTGATGAAGACATTTTTCGTGTCCGGCTTCGAGCACATTCTCATCGGCCCCGACCACCTCATTTTCCTGCTCGGACTGCTCATACTGGGCGGGAGCATCCGCCAGTTGACCATCATCGTGACGGCGTTCACGCTGACGCACGCGGTGGCGCTGACGCTGGCGTCGCTCAATGTGGTCCAACCGCCGGCGCGGCTGATCGAACCGGCGATCGCACTCAGCATCATCTATGTCGGCGCCGACAATCTGCTGATCCGCGGAGGGCGCGACGTCCGTGCGTGGATTGCCGCGGCATTCGGCGTGATCCACGGGTTCGGTTACGCCGGAGTGCTGCGCGAAATGGACCTGCCCCGCCGGGCGCTGGGCTGGTCGGTGCTGTCGTTGAACGCCGGCATGGAAATCGCTCAGTTAGTGGTCGTGGCGGTGATCGCCACAGGCCTGGCTGCACTAAGATCGCGCAACGAAGCAGCGGGCCGGCAATTGGCGTTCGCCGGGTCGGTCGTGGTGATGGTCGCCGGAACGTTCTGGTTCATTCAACGCGTGTTCTTCCCTGGAGGCATCTCATGAAGCGTGGCATCGCGCTCGGGGCATTGATTCTGATCGGCACCCTGTCGCTCGGCGTCAAGGCCTATCAGCCGCCTGCGGCTGACGCACCGAAGGTCATCGAGGTCGAGAAGGTCAAGGACAACCTCTACGTGCTGCGCGGCGGCGGCGGCAACACCGCAGTGTTCATCACCGCGGCGGGCGTCGTGGTCGTGGACGCCAAGAATCCCGGCTGGGGCAAGCCGATTCTCGACAAGATCAAGACGCTCACGCCCAAGGCCGTGACCTTTTTGATCAACACCCACACGCATGGCGACCATGTGAGCGGCAACGTCGAGTTTCCTGCAAACATCGACTTCGTCGCCCAGGAAAACACCAAGGCGAACATGGAGAAGATGCCGATCTTCAAGGAACACAACGGCGTCGGCATGGCCAAACGCACGTTCAAGGACAAGATGACGATCGGCAATGGCGCGGACCAGATCGATCTCTACTACTTCGGCCCGGGGCACACCAACGGTGACGCGTGGGTCGTGTTCCCGGCGCTTCGCGTCATGCACTCGGGCGATATGTTTGCGGGCAAGAGCGTGCCGCTGGTCGACGCGGCCAACGGCGGCAGCGTGCTGCACTACGCCGAAACGCTCAACAAGGCCTACAACGGCATCAAGGGCGTCGACGTGATCATCAACGGCCACACGCCCGCGAACACGACCTTCGCGGACCTGAAAGAGTACGCGGACTTCAATCAGGACTTCCTGACCTGGGCGCAGGGTGAGCTGAAGGCCGGCAAGACGCCGGCGCAGGCGGCGGCCGAGTGGAAGCTGCCGGCGAAATACACCGGCTATTCGCCGACAGTCGCGGCGATGATGGGCGGCCTCGAAGGCCGCATTCAGCGGCTCGCTGAAGAGATGAAATAGACGTCGTAGGGGCCGGGCAGAGCTCGGCCCCTACTCCGATCGAAGCGCTTCCAGCGGAACGACTCGCGTTGCGCGGCGCGCAGGAATATAGCAAGCGAGCAATGCCGCGCCGGCCAGCGCCAGCGCGGCAAAGGTCAACACCGCCGGATCGAACGGGCTGACGCGATACAGCAGCCCGCTGCGATCTTACCCAGCCCCATGGCGAGCAGCATTCCTGTCCCCAAGCCCCACGCTGTCGTGCGCAATCCTTCACGCAGCACCAGGCGCTGAACGTCCTGGCTGGTCGCACCGATCGCCATCCGGATGCCAATCTCGCGGGTGCGCCGCGAGACGTCGTATGCCTTCAAGCCATACACACCAATCGTCGCGAGGAGCAGCGCCAGCACGCCAAACGCACTGAACAAGCCGGCGGCGACCCGCACGCTCCAGGACAGGATGCTGGCGTCGCGGTGACCGTTCATCGTGCGCATCGACACAATCGGCAGGCGGCCGTCGACGTCGTGCAGTTCACGGCGAACCGCGTCGAGCATCGCCGCCTCGGAACCGGAACCACCCGCGACGCGGATGTGGAGGTTCATGCTGGCGCGAAACGGCCCACCGGTGGCCACATAGATCTGCGGGACTGGTCCGGCGTCGAACATGTCCTGGAGCAAACCAGGCGCCACACCGATGACTTCGAGCGTCTGCTCGGTGCCCCGATCACGTTCGCCGATCTGCACGTGGCGCCCGACCGGGTCGTCGTCGCCAAACAGCTTGCGCGCCAGCGGTTCGTTGACGACCGCGAGTTGGCCGGCGCGCGCACTTGCAATCTCCTCCGAGCGATTGAACTCGCGGCCCCGCAGCATTGGCAGGCCGAGCGTCTTGAAGTAATCGGCGCCGACAATCATGTAGCCGGGCTCGGCTTTGCGATCGCCGATGTGCGCGGAACGGCCTTCGCGGACGTCCCCAAATGGGACGGTGGAGGCAAGGCTTACGGCTTCGACGCCCGGCAACGCCCGCAGGCGTTCGAGCACCGTACGGTAGGTCGAGCGGGCTCGCGTTTCGTCGTAACCGGCCATGCCTGCGTCCACGCCGATGACAAGCTGCCGGTCCAGCGTGAAGCCCGGGGTCGTGACCGCGATGTTGAGCGCACCGCGAACGAACAGTCCGCCCGCAGTGACCAGCGCCAGCGACACCGCGAGCTGGCTGATGACCAGCACCGGACCGCTCACCAAACGTGACCGACCGGCTCGGCCACCGCCATCTCTGGCGTCGGCCTTCAGATCGGGCACCAGCTCGGCACGAGACGTCGCCCAGGCCGGTCCGAGCGCGAAGAAAATCGTACTCAGCACGGCAAAGGCGCCGGCGGCCAGGAACACGCGAACGTCCGGCGTCGCGTCAATGACGACAGAAATCGGAAACACCCGCGACAGCGATCCGGCCAGCAGGCTCGTCGTCCACCACGCGATCACGACGCCGACAGTGGCACCGGCAATCGACAGCAGCAGCGCTTCGCTCAGGAGCTGACGAACAATCCGCCCGCGGCTGCCGCCGAGCGCCAGGCGAATCGCCATTTCCTTTCGGCGCGCGGCGCTGCGCGCGAGCATCAGATTGGCCAGATTCAGACACGCGACGACGAGCACGAGCGCGGCCATCAGCACGAGCATGCCGGACACCGCGGCAAGCGGGTTCCTCGCCTGCGGACTGGTGCTGGTGCCGAGGCGCTGCAGTTTCGCGAGGGCAAAGCCACGGTCGCGATCGGTCTCGGGATACATCCGCGCGAAACCGTCCGCGATCGCGCTCCAGCTGCGGCGCGGCAGACGTCACTCGTGCTGCCCGGCTTCAACCGGCCGGCGAGAATCAGCGCGTCGCTGCGGCGGTCCGTCAATGCGCGATCGCCTGCGGCTTGAAGATGTCGGTGACCATCTGGTCGTAGACGCCGAGCGGAAACCACAAGTCAGGTGACGCGATTGCCATGGTGCCGGTAAACCCCCGCGGCGCGATGCCGACGATGGTGACTGGCGTGGCGTTGACGGTGAGGTGCTGCCGACAAATCCGGCTGCGCCGCCGGATCGCCGCCAGAGGCATCCGGAGGCAATCGCCACCGGTATTCCCGCGCCGGGCCGCTCCTCTTCCGGCTGTGAACTGGCGCCCGGCCGCAAGCTGAACGCCGAGGGTCGTGAAATAGTTCGATGACACGACCGCGGCAAATGTGCGGCGCGTCGAATCGCGTTCGCGAATGCCGACCAATCGACAACGTATGAGCCATCAGGCTCTCGAAGACTTCGTTGTGATCGCGCAGGTCGGTATAGACCGGATACGAGAACCCACGGAACGAATCGGGCTTGGTGCGGTCCTGGTTGAAGACGCCGACCAGCTCGCCGATCCGGCCGGGCATCGGCTTCAGGAGAAAGCGCATTGACGATGCGAAAAGACCGAGGTGTTGGCGCCGATGCCCAACGCCAGGACGAGGACGGCGACCGCGGTAAACCCCGGTGTGCGCCGGAGCAGGCGAAAACTGTGACGGAGATCGGCGAGCATCCCTGTGTAATACGTTGGTGGCCGCCGGAAAGTTAGATTTCCGCCGACGTGATGGCCTGGAGCACCCAAAGGGACCAGCCACGACCAATGCAGAGGCCGCTTAGCACGCAGAGGCTCTTCTACCTCTAGGTAAAATTCTGCGAACTCTGCGTGCTCTGCGTTTGAACGTCGCTAAATCTTGAACGCGACCGATGCCATCTGCGTGCCCCAGGAGATGGCCATCGAACCGCCGGCGTCGGTGACGTCGACGAATGCCCATGTCAGTTCCTCGATCGAATGGGGCAGCGTTTCGAGCTTCATCGGGGTTCGCAGCACGTCCTTCGCGGTGGTGTAGTTGTAGGCGCCGAAGGTGGCGACTTTCTCGTTCGGATCGTATTGGGCCTGCGCCGGCAGCGACGACACGACCAGCGTCCAGTCGTGCTCCTTCAGGTCGATGAACAGGCTGTATTCGCCCGGTGCGAGAGTCTTGCCGCCGATCACCATCGGCAGGTCGGTCTTGAGGCGAGTGGTGACGTCAGCGCCGGCGCGCCAGATCGGCGCGCCGACCAGCGTCGCCTTGCCGTAATCGGCGCCGGAACCCCAGAGATCGCGGCCGCGGCGCAGCGGGCGGCCATAGCTGATCTCGATCCACTTACCGCCCTGATAGGTCTGCCCGCCAAGCGTGAAATCGCCTCGCCCGGCCGGCTTCACCCACTTGCCGCCGATTTGGGCCGAGGCCGTGCCCCTCGGGCTCATCGGCCGTCCCTCTTGTCCGGCAACGAACACACCGAACGCCGCCATCGCCATGATCACAGCTGTGAACGTACGCATCATCTGCCTCCAGATGCGTTCACTTTGCCGCGGCCGTTCGGGAAGTTACGCCCGGACAGCACCGTTTTCTGAGCCACGTAGCGCGGGCCTTTCAGGCCCCGCTTCACGCGACCCTGAAAGGGTCGCGCTACACCGAATCGAGCACCGCGGTAAGGCCTCGCGCTACGAGCCGACCTTGAACGGCACCGAGGCCGCGGTCTTGTCCCACGTCATCGTCAACTTGCCGCCGGCGTCGCTGACGTCGGTGAACTGCCACGACATCTCCTCGACGGAGAACGGCAGCGTGCTGATCGTCATCGGCGCGCGGACCACGTCCTTGTCCGCGGTGTAGCCGTAGGCGCCCCAGATCTCGGCGGTGTTCTTCGGGTCGTAGCGCGTCTGCGCTTTCCAGTTGGACACGATGAACGTCCAGTTGTTCGGCTTGAGATCGATGAAGATCGTGTAGGTGCCTGGCGCGACGGTCTTGCCGTTGATGGTCAGCGGAACTTCAGTCTTCAGCTGCGTGGTCAGGTTCGCGCCCGCACGCCAGACTGGCGCATCCGGATTGGCAATCTTGCCGTAGGAGGCGCCGGTTCCGCCGAATACGTCGCGACCGCGCTTGATCGGGCGGCCGAACGTCATCTCGATCCACTTGCCGCCCTTGTATTCGGGACCCTCCGGTCCGGTCTCGAACTTTCCCCCGACCTGAGCGGCCGCTGTGCCCGACGGGCTGGCGGGACGACCACCGCCCTGCGCAAACAACATCGCGCTCAACGCCAGGGTCACCGAACTGGTTGCGATCAATCTCCGTGTCATCTGCCATCCTCCAGTAGAATTTTGACGTGTCCGGTTCCCGAGACGACGACCTGACCATCGCTCCAACGCCGGACCAGGCAAGGTCACCGACCACGCCGGGACGTGCGTCAGGCAAGCACGCATCAGGCGGCAGCTTCGCACCCGGTGCCATTATCGCCGGACGCTATCGTCTGGTCGCCCTGCTCGGACGCGGCGGCATGGGCGAGGTCTATCGAGCCGACGACCTCACCCTCGATCAACCGGTCGCGCTGAAGTTCCTGAACGAGGGCGTCGCTGCGGACCACGGCCGTCTCGCACAGTTCCACAACGAGCTGCGCATCGCGCGACAAGTGTCGCACAAGAACGTCTGCCGCCTCTACGACCTCGGCGACGCCGACGGCCGCCGCTTCCTGACCATGGAGTATGTGGACGGCGAGGATCTGGGCGCGCTGCTCCGCCGCATCGGCAGGTTTCCGGAAGACAAGGCGATCGACATGGCGCGGCAACTCTGCGCCGGCGTCGCCGCGGCGCACGAACGCGGCGTCCTGCACCGCGACCTCAAGCCGGCCAACGTGATGCTCGACGGCGAGGGCAACATCCGGATCACCGACTTCGGGATCGCAACCGCCGGCGGCGACGACAGCGACGTGCTGGCGGGGACGCCGCAATACATGGCGCCGGAGCAGCTCGCCGGCAAGCCTGCGACGATCAAGAGCGACCTCTACTCGCTCGGCCTGATCCTGTTCGAAATCTTCACCGGCCGCCGCGCCTACGACGCCAGGACGATCGGCGATCTGAAACAACTGCACGACACCGGCACCGTCACCACGCCGTCCTCGATCGTCAGGGACTTGGATCCGACGGTCGAGCGCGTCATCCTGCGGTGCCTCTCCAAAGCGCCGGAGGACCGGCCGGCATCGGCGCTCACGGTCGCGGTCGCGCTGCCCGGCGGGGATCCGTTGGCGGCAGCCCTGGCGGCAGGTGAAACACCGTCGCCCGACATGCTCGCGGCGGCTGGAGAAGCCGAGGCGCTGCCGGCGTGGAAGGGGCTCGCGGCGGTTGCCTTCATCATGGTCGGGCTCGCCGTGACGGCTGCGTTATCGGGACGGGCGGCGCTGGCCGGTCTGGTACCGCTCGACAAGCCACCCGCGGTGTTGTCCGATCGCGCCCAGCAGATCGCGGCGTCGCTCGGCTACACCGATCGGCCGATGGACACCGCCGACGGATTCTCCGTCGCATACGACTACATCCGATGGATCGTGAACAACGATCAAAGCCCGCACCGCTGGGACGCGCTGAAGACCGGCAGTCCACCGGTCGTGCTGTTCTGGTCGCGGACCAGCCCTCGCCTCCTCGCCACTGAACGCGCGGAGAGTCAGGTCACGCCGAGCGACCCGACATTGACCATCGTCGGCATGACGCTGACGCTGCTCGACACGCGCGGACGGCTGCGCGAGTTCCATGCCGTGCCGCCGCAGTTCGATCCTGTCTCGGATGGACAGGTCGAGGCGCCCCGGTGGTCGGCGCTGTTCGACGCGGCCGGGTTGTCGATGTCTACGTTCACGCCGACGACACCTGAGTGGACGCCGCGCGGGTTCGCGGACGCGCGTGCAGCGTGGGAAGGTCCGCTGCCGGATGCGCCGGCCTTCAAGGTACGAGTCGAGGCGGCGGCGTATCGTGGACGACCGGTGTCGTTTCTGATGGTCGGCCCGTGGTCACGCGCCAGTCGGATGGTGCCTCTCCAAAGGACGGCGGTGCAGACCGTTCTCAACGCGCTGGTAGTCGTGCTCCTGGTCGGCCTGGTCGGCGGCGCGCTCTTGCTGGCACGCCACAACCTCAAGGCCAAGCGCGCCGACACCCGAGGCGCCGCCCGACTCGCGGGGTTCGTGTTGAGCGGTTACGCGGCGACCTGGTTGATCAGCGCTCACCACCTGCCTGACTTCAACCTCGAGCTGAACAGCTTCATGAGGTACTACGCCGACGTGCTGCTCGGTGCGGTTCTGTTGCTGGTGATTTATCTCGCGCTCGAACCGTACGTGCGGCGCTTCTGGCCAGACAGCGTCCTCGGATGGACGCGGTTGATGTCCGGTCACCTGCGCGATCCGCGGGTCGGGCGCGACATCCTGATCGGCTGCTCGTTCGCGGTGGCCCTGACCGTGCTCGAAGTGTTTTACAGAGTATCGCCGCCCTTCTTCGGATTCCCTGGGCCGACGCCGGATTCCGCCTCCGAGTCCATCGAAACGCTGGCCGGAGTGTCTGTGCTCGTGCATCGAATCTGGGACATCGCCATCAGCGGTCTCTTCACGTCGATGTTTGCCGTGCTCGGATTCGTGCTGTTGCGGCTGATCTTCCGCCGAACGACTGTCGCCACCGCGGCGGCGTTCGTGGTACTGGGCCTTGTCCAGGCCCAGACGGCCTTGAACAGTGGCACCACGCTCTGGATTGCCGTGCTCTTTCAGATCTGCCTGATTCTGTTCATCGTGACCTGGGTCGCCCGCTGCGGTCTGCTGGTGTCGGCGGTAGCGTTCTCGGTCGGGCAGGTGCTGGATGGCCTGCCGTTGACGACGGCGGTGTCGCACTGGTCGGCGACGACGTCGAACGTCACGCTGGCGCTGGTGACGGCCCTGACGCTGTTCGGCTTCTACGCGTCGCGGGCAGGTCAGCCGTTGTTCGGCAAATTCGACGTCTGAGAATCCGGCACAGACATTCCCAGCTCCTGCATCACGAAGGCGAGCCAGTCTGAGGACTGCTCGATCTGTATGTTGCTGCTGCCTCCGACATGTCCCGCGTCTGTCCACACACGCAGTAGAACGGGATGGTTCGAGCGGTTCGCTGCTTGCAGCCGGGCGGCCATTTTTCGTGCGTGCCACGGCGGGCATCGGGGATCGTTCGCGCCGGCGTCGAGCAGAACCGCCGGATACGATGCGTCGCGGACGTTGTGATACGGCGAATAGGCCGCCAGGACGCGAGCAGCGTCTGGATTCTGTGGATCGCCAAACTCCATCACCAGTGCGAACCGTCCCGCCCTGAGCAAGTCGAGGAGCGGAACCTGCGCCACCACGACCCGGAACAAGTCCGGCCGCTGCGTGACGGCGACGCCCGCGACCAGGCCGCCGTTGCTGGCACCCTGAAACCCCAGCAGATCCGGCCGAGTAGTGCCGTCCGCGATCAGCTGCTCGCACACAGCGAACAGATCGTCGAACACGTTTTGCTTCGCGGCCATGCGACCTTGCTGCCACCATTCGGTTCCGTACTCGCCACCGCCACGCAGGTGCGCGGTCACATAGACGCCCCCGGCGTTCAGAAATTGTTCGATAGAACCCACATAGGCGGGCATCAGCGCCATGTTGAACCCGCCGTAGGCGTGCACCAGCGTCGGGTGCGGCCGCGACATATCAAGCTTGCCGCGGCGGATTATGTCCGCCGGGATTCGCGTCCCATCCTTGCTCGTTGCCCAGACGCGCGTGATCGAAAGGCCGTCGATGCGAGCAGCCGGCTCAGCGAGGAGTTCCGTCGTCCTCGAGGCGACGTCGCAGCGATGCAGACTCGGTGATTGTCCAAACGACGTGAACCCGAAGACGATCGCGCCCGGTTCTCCGCGGGCCACGGTGTCCATCGCGGTGAAAAGCTGAAGCGCCGAGCCTGGAGCGGTGCTGACGAGACCGTGGCCAGGGAGCGGAATTTCTCCCTCGATCGTCCCGTCCACACGCATCACCCGGAGCCGGCTGGCGGCATCCACCACCTCGCAGAGCACCAGGCGGTCTCCAACCGCCACGACGTCCGTCATCAGCGCCTCCGACTCCGCGACCAGCTGCCGCCACGAGGAACGATCGGTGGGACTCCGGAGCGGAATCGAAATCACACGTCCTCGGGGAGCGCCATCGTCGGTCACACAAATGTAGTGGTCATCGACGATGTCCCCCTTGAACTTGCCGGGCACGTCCCGGAGAAACGGGACGAATGGACCGTCAGGATCCGTCGTGTCGAGCAGGTAGTACGGACGCGACTGCACCAGCCCGCCCATCACCATCAGAAATCGCTTGTCGTGCGTGAAGCGGGGCATCAGCACCGGATCGTTGAACTCGAGTGGTTCGGCCCGATGGGGCGGCACCTCGCCCAGATGGAACCGGAAGATGCGCAAAGCGGGAGTCGAGGTCCCCTCGGTCGAAAGAGCGACGTAGAACAGAGTGTTACTGTTTGGCAGCCAGGTCGGAACGCTTCCGCACACGAGCGGTGGCGTGTAGGCGATGCCGAGGCCGTCGAGGAGCACCTCGCCGGTCGTCCTGTCCACGATTCGCACCAGTGGCCTCTCACCACCGCCCTCGAGGATTGAGTACGACATCAGCTTCTTGTCCGGCGACAGCGCGAGGCCGCCAAGCTGGATCGGTCTGGTATGCGGCAGCTCGTTCAAGTCGAGCAGCGTTTCGATCGGCGAGCCCGCAGGTCCGTCGAGCGCCTGAACGGTCGCCAACGCTTTTCCTTTGAGAATGCGGCTCGCTCCCGAAAGGTCGCGGCCGCTGATCCAGAGCCCATCCTGGTAGGAAGGAAACACGAATCCCTGACCGGCATTCGCCGCCCGCTCCACTGCGTCGCGTAAGGTCGGCCAACCCGGCCACGCACGGATGTATTCTCGAGCCGCCGCGTTCTGCGCGGACTGCCACTCGGTGGTTTCATCGGTGGCGGCTTCGAGCCATTGATAGGGATCGTCGTAGGTGATCCCGCCGACGGTGTTGCTCTCCGGGCTGACGCGAGCAGTGGGAACCTTGACCGTCACTTGCCCTCCGTGCGATTCCGGGATCTGAGCGACAGCGCACCGCCGGCAAACGCCGCGGATGGAGCGGCGATCGCGGTCGCGATGGACGCAAGGCTCAGCAGCCCGACGCGTGCCTGCGCGTTGAGTTGAAACGACACAGCGACGACCGCGATGAGCGTCAGTAGCGTGGCAGCGCCGGGCCGAACGAGAGCGGCGAGATAGCTGACGAGCGCGAGCGAGGACAGCACCACGATCAGGCCGGCCAACATCGTGACGTCACGATGCTGAGCGGCAAGCCGCTGGATCGCGGTCCCGGTGCAGACCTCGACGGCCGCCTGGACCACGCACGCGGCAACCGCGACGAAGATTGTCCCCAGCCACCCGCCACGACGAATCGGAGTCAGCAGGAACCAGGGCACCGATCTGAGCACCTGAGTCCAGTACCAGCATTCGGCTCGCACACAGGAGCCGCGTGTCAGACGAAGCGCATACTCCTCATCGAGATCGCCGACGGCAGCCTCCCGATCCGGCGGCGCGACGACAGATGACAGAACCCACTCGGCAAAATGGGAGCGGCCCATCAGCTGCTCTCCCAGCGACGCTTCAAGCCCGCACTCATGCGTCGAATGGCGTCTTCCGACGCCTTGAGCGCACGCTCGCCCTCGGCTTCGATTCGAAAGTGACGTTTGGCCCGGCCGCCGCGCGCGGCAGTCGGCTCGCCAATGGTCGAGCGGACGTAGCCTTTTGCTTCGAGGCGCTCGAGCGTGGAGTAGACGGCACCGATTGAGAGATCGCGGCCGACGCGCGTCTCGATCTCGTGCCGCACGGTCATCCCGTACGCATCTGGTCCGAGGCGGACGAGCGCCAGGAGGACGATGTATTCCAACGAACCGAGCAGATCGCCGCGCGGCATGGTTCCGCCTCGTTGATTCCCTTGGCTGGGCGTGTCTCGACGATTTGTTCTGCTAGGCAGAACAAATCCACAGCGTTTTTACATCAATCAGGGAAATTGCGTCAACTGCCGCTTTTTCGGGTCGTCCTCGCGGTCGGTTGCGCGCGCCACGGATCCTCCGGCCACGGGTGCTTCGGGTAGCGGCCGCGCAGCTCTTTTCTGACCTCCGGGTAGGTGCGATTCCAGAAGCTCCGGAGATCGCGCGTGACCTGGACCGGCCGGCCGTTAGGCGCCAGTAGGGAGAGTACGACCGGCTCGCGCCGCGGGCCCACCTGTGGCGTCTCAGCCAGGCCGAACAGCTCCTGCAGCTTCACCGACGCCGTGACGGTACCGTCCTCGTTGTAGTCGAGGCGCGTGCTCCGGCCGCTCGGCACCAGGAGCGTTTCCGGCGCTTCACGCTCGAGCGCGCGCATCACCTCGGTGCCCAATCCGTTCTCGAGTTTCACATCGTCGAGCGCACGCACCCCGTATGCCGCGGTGCGGAGCAAGCCGCCGAGATCGACCTCACGGCCGGCAAACCGCAGCCTGCGCAGCAATCGGGCATCGTCTTTTCCGGGACCGCGCTCAATCCAGGCGTCCGCCAACACCTGCGCTGCCAGTTCGGGATCCGGCGTGACGTGATGCTCGGCGAGCACGAGGGCGTCGTAGCGATCGATCCGTAGCGCACGAACCCGACCCGATTGGCGGTCGAAGCGATGGGCGATCTCTGATGACGTCGGCTCGAGCCAGTCGCGGTCAACGAGGCTGGCGAGTCGGATGCGTGGCAGGTCACCCGGCTGAACGCCTCCCCCGCCACCGGCGCCTCGTGGCACGTGCGAGCTGCGCGCCACGACAGCGCCTGCGCCGACATTGACGGAACGCTCACTGACATCGAGCGCGACGAGGAACTCGCCTTCGCGAACGCCGCTCTCAGTCGCTATCGTCGCTCCTGTTCCGGACGCCAGGCGGACGCTCGCAGAGCCGGCCTCCCGCCGCTGCGCGACGCGATCCGGATAGCCCGATAACACCGCTCGACGGAAATCAGCCTCGCGGAAGTGAGAAGTGTGAAGTGTGAAGTCGGAAGTACGAACGATTTGTTCAGCAACGCGCTGAACGTGAATCGGCACGTTGTGCCAGTCGTCGATCGCCGACAGCAGATCGGATGTGGTGGACGCGGTTCGAGGGGGCATCAGGTGACGCTCGGACAGGAGCGCGCATGCCTGCGCGATCGACCGGGCGCCGTTGGCGGCCACCAGCATCCGTCCAAGCCGCGGATGCAGCGGCAATCGCCGCACCCGCTCGCCCCTCGTCGTCAGCCGAATCGGAGCTCCAGGCGCCCCCTCGATGAGGGTCAGCCGCCGTAACAGCGTCAGCGCGGCGTCGATCGCCTCGTCGTGCGGGCGGTCGAACCATTCCAGGGTTCGCGGATCGCCGCCCCAGGCGACCACGTCAAGAACCGCGCTGGCGAGATCGATGCGGTGAATTTCCGGCTCGCGATGTGGACGCAGACGATCTCGGGGATCCCACAACCGCCGGACGATGCCCGCAGCGATCCGGCCGGCGCGGCCGGCCCGTTGATCGGCTGCATCCGCGGTGATCCTCTCGGTGTCTAGACTGTCGATGCCGCGGTCCGAATCGTAGCGCGCGACCTTGTGCAGGCCGGAATCAACCACTGCCGTGACGCCTGGTACGGTCAGCGACGTCTCGGCGATGTTGGTGGCGACGATGACGCGGCGTCGCGTCGATGGCCGGAGCGCCACGTCCTGCGCCTCGGCGTCGAGCGAACCGTGCAGCGGCACAATCTCGACGTCGCCACTGAGTTGCGTCTGGAGATCATTCATCGCGCGACGGATCTCAGCGGCGCCCGGCAGGAAACACAAGACGTTGCCGGTGGTCGACGCGAGGGCGCCGACGCCTGCTGACGCGACAGATTCTTGTGGCGAATACTCCACATCGATCGGATACATTCGTCCCGGCACGTCGATCACCGGACATCCATCCAGAAATGCCGAGACCGGTCCCGACTCGATCGTCGCCGACATGACGACGATGCGCAGGTACGACCCTGAGCTTGTCGAAGGGTCGTCCCTCGACCGTGCTCGGGAAGATGCCGAGCTGGTCGAAGGGGCCCGCGCGCGCCAGGCCTGCCGCGCGAGCGCCAACGCGACGTCAGCGTGGACACTGCGTTCGTGGAACTCGTCGAGGATGATGGTGTTGAAATCGGAGAGCAGCGGATCGCTCTGCAGCCGCGCAGTGAGCACGCCCTCGGTCACCACCAGCAGACGCGTCGCGGCACTGAATCGCCGTTCGAACCGCACCTGCCAACCGACCTCGCCGCCAAGCGTCCAGCCGCGCTCGTCGGCGATTCGCGCCGCCATAGCGCGAGCCGCTACGCGACGAGGCTGCAGCAGGATTACTGGACCGTCCGCGAGAAGCGCAGGTGGAACGCGAGTGGTTTTGCCGGCGCCCGGCGCGGCGGTCACGACCGCCGCCCGAGCTCGCCGGACTTCCTGGACGATGTGATCGATGTGCGAATCGATCGGAAGGGGAATCAGGGCGCGATCAGCCAAGCCTTACGCAGTCGTCGCGACCCCTATCGGACAGCTGACCCCGGTTCCGCCGTGACCGCAATAACCGTCCGGGTTCTTCGCCAGATACTGCTGGTGATAGTCCTCGGCGTAATAGAACTCGGGCGCGGGGACGATTTCGGTCGTGATCACACCGAATCGCGCCGCCGCCAACTGCTTCTGGAATGCGTCGCGCGACCGCTCCGCGGATTGTTTCTGCTGCTCGTCGAAGTAGTAAATCCCTGAGCGGTACTGCGTCCCGACATCACCGCCCTGACGCATGCCTTGTGTCGGGTCGTGATTCTCCCAGAAGTGCTTCAGCAACTCGTCGTAGCTGACCACTTTCGGATCGAACAGGACCAGCACCACCTCGTTGTGCCCGGTCATGCCGGTGCACACCTCGCGGTAGGTCGGGTTCGGCGTCGGCCCGCCGGCGTAGCCGACCGCGGTGCTGTAGACGCCGCGCAGCTGCCAGAAGCCTTTCTCGGCGCCCCAGAAGCAGCCCATGCCGAACATCGCTTTGGCGAGGCCATCCGGGAATGGTGGAGTCAGCCGGTTCTTGTTGACGAAATGCGCTTCCGGCACCGACATGCGATCGCTGCGCCCAGGCAATGCATCGGCAGCGGACGGAATCGTCGAGGGTTTCTTGAAGAACATCACGGCACCTATTGAGCTTTCGGCGTGTAGATGGCGAACATCGCGCCCTGCGGATCGCCAACCACCGAGAAGCGGCCGGTGTTGGGAATGTCCATTGGCGGTACGGCAATGCTCGCGCCGAGTGACTTGGCCTTGGCGGCGCTCGCGTCCACGTCGGCGACCTGGAAGTATGTCAGCCAGTAGGCAGGCACATGCGCGGGCACCATCTCCGGCATGGACATCATCCCGACGCCGGGCTTACCCTGATTGCTGAACTCGGTGTACTCCATCGGCGTGCCGGCGCCGCCGACCTTCGCTGTCCAGCCGAACAGCTTTGTGTAGAACGCCTCCGCTGCCTTGGTGTCGCGCGTCGCAAGTTCGGTCCAGCAGATCGTGCCCGGCTCGTTGGTGATCTTCGCACCAATGCTCTTGCCCGCTTTCCACAAACAGAACACGGCGCCGGTCGGATCCTGGACCACCGCCATCCGTCCCGCGTCCATCACATCGAACGGCGGCGCCAGCACCTTGCCGCCGAGCGACTGCGCCAGCTTGGCGCTGGCGTCGACGTCCGCGACGGTGACGTAGGCGTTCCAGTGCGGCGGCACGTGACTCTGGAGCTCCTCGGGTCGCAAGGTACAAGCCGCACCGACATCGCGGCCGCGAATCTGAAACAACGAATACGTCGCGTCAGGACCCATCGGCATGTCATGCAGGTCCCAGCCGAACAGCGCCCGATAGAACGCCACGCCGCCTTTCTGATCGGTGGTAGCCAGCTCGGGCCATGAAAAGGATCCGGGGGTGTGCGATGAGACGTCTGGCACGGCGAACTCCCTTCGACTGTCGCGGTCAGTGCGACGAAGAATCAGTATACCTGTGGGCTATTTGAAGATGCTCTTCGGAATACGCACGTGGACACCGACATTCGGCTTGTCCACGAGCTGCGTGATGGCGACGTTACCGGCGACGCTGACGAGCTGGTAGGCCTGATGCTTGGTCATCTTTTTCGTGGCGGCGAGAAAATCGACCATTTCCTGAATCGCCATCGTCGTCGCCTTCGCCAGGTCTGGATCCGAGGCCATGCTGATGTAGTCGGTCGCGGTCTCCGCACGCGGCCACGTCAGCTTCATATCTTTCCGGACGATCAATTGCAGGCGCCCTCGCAGCGACGTCTCGATCGCGGTCTGATCGACTTCGCCATCGCCCTGCGCGGCATGACCGTCGCCGATTTCGAACAGCGCTCCCCGCACGAATACCGGAATGTAAAGCGTGCTGCCCGCGACCAGCTCCTTGTTGTCCATGTTCCCGGCATGGCGGTCGGGCGGATTGCTGCTGACCCGGCCAAGCTCCGGCGCAGGCGCCACGCCCATGCTGCCGTAAAACGGACGCAACGGAATCACGATCCCGGGCAGGAACTCCGCGGTCATGTTCTTGCGATCGAGCGCGATGATTTTCGACGGCGTGCCGCGTTCGCAGTTGTCCGGCACGTAGCCGCTGCAGCCGTTGTAGCCGTAGTCGATGGGCAGATCGATCGACAGAATCCTGACTTCGAGGACGTCTCCCGGCTCGGCGCCTTCCACGTACACCGGCCCGGTCAGGATGTGCCCGCCGGGTCCGCGGCGATCGCCGGTGACCTCGGTGACGATGGCCTTGAGCGACGCCTGAATCTTGTCGTCCGGCACACCGGCACGTGCCAGACCAGTCGGGTTATTCGTCAGCAGCGTGTCCACGTCGATGATGTCGCCTGACGGGATCCTCAACGCCGGCTTGGCTTCCGACCAGTAATAGCCGACCGCGACCGTGCTCGGTGTCGCTTCAAGGCGGTGCGTTTGTGGAGAGCGCGTCTGCGCAGAGAGCGACGCGGCGAGCGCAACAGCGAGCGCGGTCAGGCCGGCGCAGGAAAACAGCAGGATGACGTGGCGTTTCATATGGTGGGTAGATTCTAGCGCCAGCGCCGCGCCTGCGACCGGCTCCCGACAAACTTGTGCCTGCCTGCCCACCCTTGCGATTGGGTGGTTTATTTGCTCGGCGGATTCCGCGAGCTCTGCGTTGAATGTCGTGGAGACGTCAGGGCCGGACGAGGAGCTGCAGTCGCGGAAAGACGAACGTCCCCGCGGCATCGTCCACGACGTTGACCTGGCAGGTGTAGAGTCCCGGCTTCAGCGACGCCGCCGGCAGATCGAATTGGAACACGGCGGTCTTCTTGTCGATGCCGGCGAGGCCGGAGCTCTGCACCATCGGCGTTTCGAACGCGCGCTGGCGTCCGCGGAAAAACGCGATGCTCGTCAGCACCTTGACCGGCGCCGCAGGATCGTAGACCTCGTAGTAGAAATACAGATGCTGTCCCACCGAGACAACGTGCGTCACGTTGGGCACGAGTTCCTGGCCGTCGCGCATCAGGGGATTGCGATCGTTCTTACGCGATCCCTCCTGCAGTTGCGTGCCGACGACGATCGAGCTGACCTTGAGGGCGTCGCGCTTGAGGTCGGGCACGACGATATCGGATTCATACGACCCGAAGGTGCCGTCCTGGTTCTCGCGGACGACCACCTTGACGTGATACTTGCCGGCCGGCAATTCGAGCCCGGTTTCGTACTGCACCGTCTTTTTCTTCAAATCGTCCGCCGTGTCAGTGGCGAGGCGGACCGTGTCGCGGATGCGGGCGACCGGACGCTTCTGGTCGTCGCGCACCAGGCCGACCACGTCCACGGTCGCCTTGTCCTTTGGCGTCGTCTTCGTAATCGGAATCTGATAGCCGGGCACCACGACCGAAAGCGGGACGAAGTAGCGGTTGTCGGCCACGCGGAAGTAGGACGACGAAATGTAGGCGCTGAGATCGGTCGCGGACAGGTCCGACGTGAGCTGATCGGTGAGCTGCTGTTCGCGATCGTCCTTGGTCGAGTGCGCGAAATCGCGTGGAGCATAGTAGCCAGAGCGATACTCCAGTTTGAGATCGGTGCGCTTGGTTCGAAGCTTGATGCGTCGGAAGCGGCCGTCGCGCGCGGGGTTCGAGCTCGAGTAGCCGAGCACGTAATACGCCGAGGTGTCGTTCACGACCTTGTCGAAGACCTGACCGAACGTATTCGAGTCGAAGAAGGCCCGTCCGCCCGTGTCCTCCGCCATGGTCGTCAGCGTCTCCTGTGAGGCCGAGATGCTGTCGAACTGATTGCGGGTGGTCTGGCCCGTGAACGCCGACTGGCCGCGGGTACTGCCGGTCGAGGCGTCGCCGCCCGGGACGATCGCCTGAAGACCGCGCATGTCCGCAGCGTAAATCGACATGTTGGCGCGGTTGGCGCGATCGACGGTCCGCCGCAGCTCGACCTGGTTGTCCTGACCCTGCTGGCTCATCCCGCTGCTGAAATAAATTACCGACTTCTTCTGCTCGATGCCCGATAGCTGATCGGCCAGTGACTGCAGAGCATCGAGGCGACGGTCAACGCTGAAGATATTGAACTCGGTGTCGTCGGCGGTGAACGCCGCGCCGTTATCCGGTGTGCCGTCAGCGTCGCCGGTGGTGCCGGCTTCGAAGCCCTGACTGTTCGCACCGCCGTACGAATCGACCGTCGAGCCGAGCAGATCGCGGTCAGCGGTGAAATCCTGATCCACATTCAGCGATGTCGAGAAGGAGACGACGGCGATGAGATCGGCTGGCGACAGCTTGGTATCGATGTAGTCGTGCGCCGCCTTCACCGCGCGCGTCAGCTCTTCAGGCTGCATCGAGCTGAGATCGAAGAACAGCACGATCAGCCGCCGGCCGTGCATGTCGACTTTGGGCGCCGGTGCGACCGGTGCCGCGGGCGGCGGCGCGCCGGCGCGCTGTGGCGTTTGCTTCGGCAGCACGATCGTCGGTTCCGTTGTCTCTGGAACGGCGTCCGTCTTGTCCAGTTCTTCGAAGTCGAAGCTCGTGATCTGCTGAGGCTTGTCGTCTTCCGAGACGATGAAGTCGTCCTGGGTCAGGCCGCGAACGACAGCGCCACTCTTGTCGCGCACGACAACGTTGACGGTGACCAGTTCGGTACCGGAATGGAACACCGGCTGTGCCGGTGCCGGCGCTTGCGCGCGCGGCGATGCGGACCACAACACAACCGCAGCCACCACGAGATAGCGAAGGGCAGTCAGGGATCTCACAGAGAGCCGGAGGCGCCGCGCTCTCGGCATGCTCGGCGGTCGAACGTCGGCTGTCAGGCTCAAAACCTCAGCCTCGTAAGGATCTGAAACTTGCGCATCGAGCGTGCCGCGGTCACATATCCGAAGGTCGGCGAATTGACCACGGTGTCGATTGACGCGAATTGGACGGTGTTGAGCACGTTGTTCGCGAGCACCTGGACCGACAAGCCTCTGGTCGCGCTGAAATTGATGTTCTTGGTCAGACCCAGATTCAGCACGCTGGTTCCGGGACCGATGATCATATTGCGGCTGGAGTCACCGAAAGTTCCGGGCGCGGGCGGCGAGAACGCCGACTTGTTGAAAAACAGCGTCGTCGTCGGATCGCTGAGCGAAATCGGTTGACCGTTGTAGTCGGCGCGCAATGTCCCGTTCACGCCGCCGGCCACGTCGCCGACGCCGCCCAGAATGCGTGCGGTGAACGGCGTTCCGGACGCCAGCTGCACGGTTCCGTTGAACTGCCAGTTGCCGAGGATTGCGGCCGGCGTTCCGGAGTCGAACCACTTCTTCTTGTCGCCGAACGGCAGCTCGTAGGTGAAGTCCGCATTCAGACGATTGCGCTGGTCGAAGCTCGAGAGTCCGCGTTCAGCGCCGAGATCGAGCGGGTTCTGCGCAACGACCACGCCGCCGCCCCCAATCGTGGATGCATCGTCAATCGACTTCGAGAGGATGTACGTCGCTCCGGCGCCCCAGCCATTGGACAGGCGCTTCCGGACACGCAGCGTCATCGATTCGAGAATCGAATAGGCGCCGGATTGCTCGTAAATGTACGGTGAGATGTCGGGGATGATCAAGCCATTCGGCCCGCGGTTCGGAGCCAGTTGCACGTCGAGATCGGATCCCTTGGTACCGGTGTAACCGATGCCCACCTGAACCGTCCGCGACAGGTCGTGCTGCAGATCGAGGTTCCAGATCTGCACGTATCCCATGCGGTAGTTGGGGTCGACGGCGTACGAATTGGTCGTCGTGCCAAAAGGCGTGTCGCACGGCACGCCGGGGTTCGGATTGCACAACGCAGTGGACAGCGGGATCGGGACGCCGACTGCCGCCAGCACCGTGTTCGCGGTGGCGAACGGCGGCTGACCGGCGAGCTGCTGCGCGATGGTCGCGTAGTTGCTCGAGTTGTAGTTGATGCTGTAACCGCCTCGCACGACCCAGCCTTGTTTGGGTCGCCACGCAGCCCCCAGTCGCGGCGCGAAACCTGTCCGGAACGGTCGGACGATGGTGTCTGGCAGCGGACCGGAGTACGGACCAGTCGCGCCGGCGACAACAGGCACGGCGGCCGAAAAATCCGGCGGCACATCGAGCGTCACCAACCTGTTGTCCGACTCGGCGACCGGCGAGAAATATTCGTATCGCAGGCCAGCGTTGATCGTGACTTTGTCGCTCACTCGCCAGTCGTCCTGGACGAAGAGATCCCACGACGTCGAACGAAATTGTTCCAGTCCGGGTCCGAACTGGACGCTCGCCTGCTGCGGACGCCCAAGCAGAAAGTCCCCGAAATCAACGCCGGTATAGGCGCCGGTAAACACGAAACTGCCGCGTGCATTGGTATCGATCCGGCTGTCCGAACGGATGTCTCGATAGTCGCCGCCGAACCGCCAGGTGCTTCGTCCGCGTGTCTTCACGATGGTGTCGCCGATCGCAAGCGTTCGGTTGGTCAGCGTGGCAGGGTTCGTATCGCGAAGGCTGGCAAATTGACTGAACGACAGATTCGGCGAGCCGTAGTCGAACGGGTCCGTCGACACCCCCTGGATGCCGGCGAGGCTTGCGACGTTCGTGTTGTACGCGAACAGGTTGAGCGTGTCTGTCTGCTGATGATTGAAGTCGCCACGAAGCGTCTGGAAGAAGCCGGCCTTGGTAAACGAATAGCTCACCGGCACGTCCCATGCGCTCAACTTCGATTCACCACCGAGCGTCGGCAACGGATTCGCCGCGGTACTGTCGGAATGCCGATAGTGAACTGCGATGTTCAGGTTCGACGTGCCGCCGCGTCCACCGGGGCCGCCGCGTCCGCCGCCACCGCCGCCACGCCCTCGTCCGCCCTGGCCGCGCTGAGGCACGGCGCCGAACGTCTGCACGAAACGCACGTTGATGTCGTCGAGTTGCGTGGACGTGGTCGTCACCGTGTGGAAGTTCTGCGTCGCCCCGGCCTGGTTCGGCAGTGGATAGAGCGCGAGCAACGCCAGCGCCGAGGCGTCCTGACGGTTTCCAGGAATCTGATTGCCGGGAAACGGTTTGCCGGTCGTCGGATCGATCACCGTGCCGAGGGCCGACAGATCGCCGGCGCGTTCCGCCGCGGTCGGCACCGTCGAATAGGCGTCGTACGGATTATCCGAGTGGTTGCCGGTGTAGTTCAGGAAAAAGAACGTGCGCGGACTGTTGACGATGTTGGGAATGACGAGCGGACCGCCGAGCGTCGCACCGTAGCGTCCCTGGAAATAATCGGGCTTCACCGTCGGCTGACCGTTCAACGCGAATGGCGCCGCGTCGAAGGCTGACGTGTCGAAGCTCTGATAGACGGATCCGCGGATCTGGTTTCCACCGCGGCCGCGGCCGCCGAACGGACCGCCAAACCCGCCGCCGGGGCCGCCCGGCCCACCGGGTCCGCCGAATCCGCCGCGCCCTCCTGCGAAACCGCCACCGCCCGGATTCTGCCCAGGAGCGTCGCCGCCGCCGAACGTGCTCGCAAGACGATCGGCGAGGTCGTTTCCGTTCGGGCCGAAGAACACGTCGTTTGGCTGGGCGGAGCCGATCGCGGTCACCGACTCGGCGGACGTCTCAGGCGAGAATCCCGGCGGGAGCAACACCGGCGCCGCCGCGTCTGCCGATCCCGAATCCTCGGGACGACCGCTCGCATCGTCGGCCGTCAGCGTCAGGCTCTGAAAAGCCTGCCCACGTCCACCTGCCTGGCCTCGTCCACCGGCGCCCGTGCCACGAGCGCCGCCGGCCCGGGCGGTCGCGCCCTGCGCGGGCGTAGCCGCGGTGCCTGGGGCCGGCGGCGCGCCGGCCATGGAGGTCCCGTTCGCAGCGGAGGCTGGTGCGGCAGCCGTCATGACGGGCGCGGGGGCACGCGACGCCAGCGTCATTGTCAGATCGACGCGCTGCTGACAGCTGGCGGCGTCGAGATCGATCTCACGAGCGATTGGCGCGAACGCGATGAACTCTGCTTTCAGCGTGTACCGGCCTGGCCCTGGCGCCTTGAGCGAATAAAGCCCGTCGTTTCCCGACGCGGTCGTGTCCGTCGAGTGCGCGTCCGTACCGGACAACGTCACGACAACTCCGGGCAATACTGCCCGTCCGGACATCACGACCCCGGCAATCGAACAGCCGGAGTTGGTCTGCGCCTGGGGCAATGCGGGATAGGCCGCAGCAAACAACAGACACGCGCCACAGCACAGAACACGAGGCAGTGCCGCGGTCACGATGCGAACGATTCCCCTCTCACATTACGAGCGTAGCCGACGGGCATCGCTGTCGGGTTAGACAAAACAATGACAGCGGCAACCTGTGGTCAGGTCAGGGTTTTTTCGGTTCGAATCGAAGCGCTGTGCCGTTCATGCAGTAGCGTTCTCCAGTAGGACGGGGGCCGTCAGGAAACACATGACCGAGATGTCCGCCGCACGTTGCGCAGTGCACCTCAGTCCGACTCATCCCGTAACTGCTGTCGGTCGTCGTGGCCACCGCCTGCTCGAGCGGCTTAAAGAAACTCGGCCAGCCGCTGCCGCTCTCGTACTTGGTGTCGGAGTCGAACAAGGCCGTGCCGCAGCCGGCGCAATAGAACACGCCGTCTCGCTTTTCGACGTTCAGGGGACTCGTTCCAGCCCGCTCGGTCGCGTGTTCACGCAGGACTTTGTATTGCTCGGGCGTCAGCGTTTCGCGCCAGTCGGCGTCCGTCTTTTCCATTTCTGTACTGTAGCATCGCCCTACAGCCCACCTTGAAACTGAACCTGATCGGGACGGTTTTCGTCTCAGTCAGGAAGCCATGAACCTGCTGCAAGATTTGCGTTTCGCGGTCCGCCTGCTCATCAAGGACCGCGGATTCACCTTCGTGGCGGTGCTGGCTCTTGCACTGGGGATCGGCGTCAACGCGACGGTGTTCACCTTCGTCAACGCCGTCCTGATTCGCGGCCTGCCATTCGACGACCCGGATCGCATCATGTCGATCGGCGTCCGCGACGCGCGAGATCGCGATCGCGGCCTGTCCTATCCTGACTTTCAGGACTGGCGCAACAGCACTCGCATGCTGTCGTCGCTCGCCGTCTTCAACGAAGTGACGATGAACGTCAGCGACGAGGGTCAGACCCCCGAGCGGTACGGCGGACCCTACATTTCGGCGAACGCCTTCCGGCTGATCGGACAGCGGCCGCTGCTCGGACGCGATTTCCTTCCCGAAGACGACGCTCCTGGCGCCGCGGCGGTGGTCATGCTGGGGCACGGCATCTGGAGCAATCGCTACGGCGCGGATCCAGCCGTAATCGGCCGCACGATCAAAATCAACGGCACGCCGGCGACGGTGATCGGGGTCATGCCCGAGGGGTTCAAGTTCCCGCTCGAAGCAGACCTGTGGCAGCCGCTCTCGCAGATGCCGAACCTGCTGCAGCAGAAGCGCGACGCGCATACGCTTCAGGGATTCGGCCGCCTCGCGCCGGACGCCACGCTCGAGCGGGCCCGCGGCGAGCTCGCGAACATCGCCGACCGCCTTGCGCACGACTTTCCGGACACGAACAAGGACATCAAGCCGAGCGTGATGACCTTCAACGAACGCTACAACGGCGGCGAGATCAAACTTGTGTTCCTGTCCTTGATGGGCGCGGTCGGTTTCGTCCTGCTGATTGCGTGCGCCAACGTCGCCAATCTGTTGCTCGGCCGATCAGCTGCGCGCGCGCGCGAAATGTCGGTCCGGGTCTCGCTCGGCGCGACGCGCTGGCGCATCGTCAGGCAGCTGCTGGTCGAGAGCCTGTTGCTGTCAGCGCTCGGAGGCTTGCTCGGCCTCGCACTGGCGTCGGTCGGCATCAGGCTGTTTGCGCTGGCGACAGCCAACGTCGGCAAGCCGTACTGGATTCAGTTCACGATGGACGGTCGCGTCATCGCCTTTTTCGCGGCCGTTTGCCTTGGCACCGGGTTGATATTCGGCCTCGCACCGGCGCTCCATGCCTCGAAAGCCGATCTGAACGAGGTGCTGAAAGACGGCGGGCGTGGCAGCAGCGGCGGCGCCAGGGCCCGCCGCTGGACCAGCGCACTCATCGTCGTCGAGCTCGCGCTGACGCTCGTCCTGCTGGCGGGTGCAGGATTCATGATGCGAAGTTTTGTCGCGCTGTATCGGTTCGACCTCGGCATCGAAACCGCGCACCTCCTGACGATGAGTCTGTCGTTACCCAATCAAAAGTACCCGACGCCCGAGCTGCGCGAGGCGTTCTTCACGCGACTCGACGAACGCCTCGCAGGCCTGGCTGGCCTTCAGAGCGCGACCATCGCTACGGCCATCCCCATGAGCGGCGGCGGGACGCGTCAACTGCTTATCGAAGGGCGGCCGGAGGCCTCCGGCGTGCAGGCACCGATCGTGACGCTCCTGGCAATTGGACCGCGATACTTCGACACGCTGGGCGCCAGGATCGCGAGGGGTCGAGGCTTCGACGCGGTGGACGGCTCGCCCGGTCATCAGGCGGCAATCGTCAACCAGCGCTTCGTTGCGATGCATTTTGGTAACGAAGACCCGATCGGCAGAACCATCACGCTGATGCCGGACAATGCAGGCGCACTAGCCGTCGCGCCGGTGTCGGCGACCATCGTAGGAATCTCACCGACCATCCGCCAGCGATTCGACACCCAGGCGGAGCCCGACCCTGTTGTCTATCTGCCGCTGCGGGCTCAGCCTCCGCTGTACACCTCATTGATAATTCGGGGTCAGCGAGATGCGGCGAGTCTGACGACGGCGCTTCGCGAAGAGGTGCGCGGCCTCGATGCCGATCTTCCGCTCTTCGACATCCAGACGATGGACGAGCAGCTGGCGCGGCAGCGCTGGGCCTTCCGTATTTTCGGCACCATGTTTGGCATATTCGCGCTGATTGCCCTTGCACTTTCGGCGGTCGGCCTCTATGCGGTCACTGCGTATTCGGTTGCACAGCGCACTCAGGAAATTGGCGTCCGCATGGCGCTTGGAGCGCAGGCATCGCAGGTGTGGTGGCTGATTCTTCGCCGCTCGTTCGCGCAACTGGCGATTGGTCTCGGCATCGGTTTGGCGGGCGCGCTCGGTGTCGGCAAGCTGCTGCAGTCTCTGCTCGTCCAAACCGGCACTCGCGATCCGATCACACTCGGCTCGATTGCTGCCCTGCTGGTGATCGTCTCGGTCGCCGCGTGCGTGCTGCCGGCGAGGCGTGCGACCCGCCTCGATCCGATCGCGGCCTTGCGATACGAATAGCCGGAACGCGATTTCGGCGCCGCGACGCGTTACCATACGCGCATGATTCGGAGCATCGTGGCGCTGCTGGCGGGGCTGGTTGGGGTCGGCCTGCAACCGGCCGGACCGGCGGGCGCGTGGTCTCGGGTCACTGCGCTGTACGGGCAGCGTCTTCAACAAGTCGGTATCGTCGGCAGCAGCCTGGTGGTCGTGAAAGACGGCGCCATCGCTCACACGGCGTTCGAGGGCTACCAGGATCGGGCCACGAAACGGCCGACGGATGCGGACACCATCTATCACTGGGCGTCGATCACCAAGACGCTCACCGGCGTCGCGATCATGCAGCTTCGGGATCGCGGCTTGTTGTCGCTCGACGACCCGGTCGTGAAGTACGTACCGGAATTGCGCGAAGTCCACAATCCGTACGGAGACATCTCCCAGGTGACGATCCGTCATCTGATGACGCACAGCGCAGGCTTCCGCGCCGGCACGTGGCCCTGGGGCGGCGACCAACCGTGGCATCCATTCGAACCGACGCGCTGGGCGCAAGTCGTGGCGATGATGCCCTACACCGAGCTGCAGTTTCAGCCCGGGACGAAGTACAGCTACTCCAATCCCGGCGTCATCTTTCTCGGACGAATCATCGAGCTGTTCTCTGGCGACGATTACGAGGTCTACATCAACAAGAACATCTTCATGCCGCTCGGCATGACCCGCAGCTTCTTCGACCGCGCACCGTATTTTCTTGTCGGCCACCGCTCGCACAGCTACGAGGCGGACGACGATGGGATTAGGGAACAACGGTTCGACTTCGACAGCGGTATCACCGTTTCGAACGGCGGGCTGAACGCGCCTGTCGGCGACATGGCGAAGTGGTTGGCATTCCTCATCGACGGCAACGAGACGATTCTGAAGCACTCGTCACTCGAGGAAATGTCGAAGCCGCAGATTCGCGCGAAGGATGGCGAGGGCGGCAGTGGAGCTGACGTCCAGGCGGGGTTGTCCTGTTTTATCGAGCGCTACGGCGACGTGGAGCTGGTCGGTCACAGCGGTGACCAGAACGGCTTCATCTCGCACCTCTACGTGCACAGGCCGTCGCGCTCCGGCTACGTCGTGTCGTTCAACACCGACGTGACGTCGAAGCGGGATCCGCGCCACACCACGCGCGCGGTCGACAACGATCTGCGCGATGTCATCGTCCGCGAGTTGTTCGTGCCCGGAGTGGCGCGATGACCGTCCAGGCCATCCGCGCCATCTGCAATGCACTTCCCGGCGTCACCGAAGACATTAAGTGGGGGAGCGACCTCGCGTTCAGCATCGGCGGCAAGATGTTCTGCGTCGTCAACACCGAGCCACCGCACCAGATGTCGTTCAAGTGCACGGCGGACGATTTCGCGGAGCTGGTCGAGCGGGATGGCGTGATTCCGGCGCCATACCTGGCGCGGGCGATGTGGGTGCAGCAGACGGAACTGGCGAGCGACGCGCTCGATCGTAGAGAGTTCGAGCGGCTGCTCAGAACGTCTTACGAGCTGGTCGTGGAGAAGCTGCCGAAGTCAAAACGCCCGACGACGATGGCGCGGACTGTCAGTCGTGGCCGTTCGTCGGGTAAGCGCTGAGCCAGATCGGCAGCAGCGCCCGAAAGGTGTCGTCAACGATTCGCGCGAGCGAAGCCCGGTCGGCGAGAATCTTTGCATCGTCCGGGCGATCGAGGAACAACCACCGTCCAACGAAGATCCACTCCAGCGCGGCAGCGTTCTGACACTTCACCAGCCACTCAACGGCCCGCGCAGGCAGCAGATCAGTGGCCGGTGGGTTGCTGCCGTATTGGATGAAGCCACTGTTGTCCGCCATCCACTCCGCCAGCTGACGCGTCCACGAGCGGTCGACGATTTGTTGAAAGCGGGCGAAGAAGGCAAGCGCGCGTTCGGAACCAGGCTCGGAGGCCCCGCGATCGACAGCGAAGTTGAAGCCGAGGCCAATCCGCACGCAGTTCGCCGGGAAGGGCGGACTGCTGAACCAGCCGAGGTTGAACTGAGGCTCCCACCGCCCGCCCTGATGGAACGCATAGATGTGTCCACTCGCGTGCGAGTGGAAGCTGTTGGCGTGGAACAGCTTCGTGCCCGGCTCGCGCTCCCGTCTGCGTGTCTCCACGATTTTGGCCGCGGTGCTGGTGGCGTTGATCGCGTCGAAGAGGGCTTCGATGCGCGGCTGCAACGTGCGACTCGACTGATCGGCCGGCTGCGTTTCGAGAATGGTGAATTCGCGCGAGGTGAACCCGGTGGTCGCGCGAGCGGTGGCGGTCGGCGTCATCGCGCGGCGCTTGCGGACCTCGTTGAGGAGGTTCGTGGCGACGCTGTTGGTTGGATTCAGGGACAGCGCCGAGCGCAGGGCGGCGACCGCCTCGTCGAAGTCGCGCTGCTCGAGGTAGCAGCGCCCGAGGCGAGTCCACGCCGGCGCATTGGCCGGTGCCTGCTCGAGGATCTCGGTGTTGACGCGGACGGCGTCCGGCCCGAAGTCCGAGCGCTTCATCAGGTCGAGGGCACGCGCTTCGAGAGCTTTCAGGTCAGTGGGCATTTGAAGTGAGAAGTTTGAAGTGAAAACTTTGAAATCTGAAACCTGAAATCTGAAGGTCTGAAATAGAAAAGGCTCAACCGTCTTTCGACGATTGAGCCTCGAGTGAATAATGCCGGCAGCGACCTACTCTCCCACACAGTTTCCCATGCAGTACCATCGGCGGTATCAGGCTTAACTTCCGTGTTCGGAATGGGAACGGGTGTGACCCTGATCCTATGACCACCGGCAAACTTGCTGCCTGGGGTTTCCGCCTTCGCGCCTTGGCGCTTCGGCGAGACTAGCCTATTCATCGGCCTGTCTCGAGGTAGCTCGCATAGCGAGCGAAGTCGGAATCGTCCCAGACAATCTTTGTAAAAGAGCGTGAATCTGGATGTCCAGACGCGCGAACCAGGGGTTCGCGCCAACTGAATATTCTGCAAACGGTAGTTTTGACCGACGACACTCACGCAGCGGTTTCTGCGTGCATGTTCCACGACGATGTCGTGGAGAAAGAATTAATGGTCAAGCCTCACGGCTGATTAGTATCGGTAAGCTCAACGCATCACTGCGCTTACACACCCGACCTATTACCTGGTCATCTTCCAGGAGCCTTTAGGAGCCTTACGGCTGGGGAGATCTCATCTTGTGGAGGGTTTCACGCTTATATGCTTTCAGCGTTTCTCCCTTCCGGACGTAGCTACCCGGCGCTACCGCTGGCGCGATAACCGGTACACTAGAGGTCCGTCCATCCCGGTCCTCTCGTACTAAGGACAGCCCCACGCAAATCTCCTGCGCCCATGACAGATAGAGACCGAACTGTCTCGCGACGTTCTAAACCCAGCTCACGTACCACTTTAACCGGCGAACAGCCGGACCCTTGGAACCTGCTACAGCTCCAGGATGTGATGAGCCGACATCGAGGTGCCAAACCCTAGCGTCGATGTGAACTCTTGGCTAGGATCAGCCTGTTATCCCCGGCGTACCTTTTATCCGTTGAGCGATGGCCCTTCCACGCGGAACCACCGGATCACTAAAGCCTGGTTTCCCACCTGCTCGTCTTGTAGGACTCGCAGTCAAGCTCGCTTATGCTTTTGCACTCTATGGCTGATTTCCAAACAGCCTGAGCGAACCTTCGCGCGCCTCCGTTACACTTTAGGAGGCGACCGCCCCAGTCAAACTACCCACCTAGCAGTGTCCCTGACCTGGATGACAGATCGAGGTTAGAACGTCGAAGTGTTAAGGGTGGTATCTCACCGTTGACTCCCCCGACTCCGAGAAGCCGAGATCAAAGTCTCCCACCTATCCTGCGCATAACACGTCAACATTCACTACTAGGATGTAGTAAAGGTGCACGGGGTCTTTTCGTCTAGTCACGGGCAACCGGCGTCTTCACCGGTACCACAAATTCGCAGTGCCCCTCGTTGAGACAGCTCCCAAATCATTACGCCATTCGTGCAGGTCGGAACTTACCCGACAAGGAATTTCGCTACCTTAGGACCGTTATAGTTACGGCCGCCGTTTACCGGGGCTTCAGCTCGAAGCTTCGCCTTGCGGCTAACCTCTCCCTTTAACCTTCCGGCACCGGGCAGGCGTCAGGCCATATACGTCGTATTCGACTTAGCATAGCCCTGTGTTTTTAGTAAACAGTTGCTTGGGACTCTTTATTGCAACTCCCTCACGCTTCGTGGCGCGAAGCCACTAACGCTAACGGAGCACCCCTTCTTCCGAAGTTACGGGGTGAGTTTG
>CAVUZL010000007.1:0-490000 GCA_963745875.1 uncultured Acidobacteriota bacterium | reverse complement strand
CACACGCTGGGCTTCGCGCTTATCCGGCGCACTCGCGACTGACGATGCTCGAGCACGTCGATCGCCTGCTGGTCGAGAAACGTGAAGTACTTCAAGTAAGCGATGACGTCACGATCGTCCGTGTTGAACCAGAACTGATAGAAGCGGAACGGCGAGGTCCGCGCCGGATCGAGCCAGATGGTGCCCGCCTCCGTCTTGCCGAACTTCACCCCCGAAGCCATCGTCACCAGCGGCGTGACCAGACCGTGCGCCTTCTTCGCGCGCAGCTTGCGAATCAGCTCGATGCCCGCGGTAATGTTGCCCCATTGATCGCTGCCGCCCATCTGCAGCGTGCATCCGTAGCGATCAAATAGCTCGAGGAAGTCACGCGCCTGCAGCAGCAGGTAGCTGAACTCGGTGTAGGAAATGCCGTCCTCGCTCTCGAGCCGGCGATGCACTGATTCCTTCTGGAGCATGTAATTCACGGTGAAGTACTTGCCGGTGTCGCGAAGGAACCCGAGCAGGTCGAACGACGCCAGCCAGTCGGCGTTGTTCACGAGGCGCGCCGGATTCGCGGCCCGATCGAAATCGAGAAAGCGCCTCAGTTGGGCCTTGATGCCGTCGACGTTGGCGTTGATCTCGTCGAGCGTGAGCAGCGTTCGCTCCTTCGCCTTGCCGCTCGGATCGCCGATCATCCCGGTGCCGCCGCCGGCAATCGCTATCGGCGAGTGACCGAAGCGCTGCATGCGCGCCAGCGTCACCATGTGCAGCAGACTGCCGATGTGCAGGCTCGAGGCGGTCGGATCGAACCCGATATACGCCGTCACACGCTCGGTGGCGAACAACTCGTTCAGCCCTTCGGTCGCGTCGAAGATCAGACCGCGCCACTGCAGTTCGTCGAAGAGATTCGCCATTGTTTGCAACGGGTTACTATACCAGTCGATGGCCGTGACCCGCCGCGCCGTCCTGAAAACGATGGTCGCCGCCGGCGTCGGCGGCGTCGCCGGAACGGGTGCGTACGGGTTCTTCTACGGCCGTCACGAGTTCTCGATCACGCGGGCGGCGTTGCCGATCGTCGGTCTGCCGCCTGCGCTCACCGGGCTGCGCATCGGACTGATCACCGACGTGCACCGCAGCCTCTTCGTTTCGCACGAAGACGTCGCGCGCGCGGTCGCAGCGCTGAACGCCGAGCAGCCGGACCTGATCGTCCTCGGTGGCGACTACGTCACCTATGGCGATCGTCAGTATGTCGGACCTGCCGCGGAGGCGCTGGCGCCACTGACGGCGCCGCAGGGCGTGTTCGGGATTCTGGGCAACCACGACGACGATCACGACATGCCGGCGGCGCTCGGAAAGAACGGCGTGCAGATGCTGAAGGATGCCCGCACCCGCCTCACCATCCGCAACGAACCCATCGACATCGTCGGCATCCGTTACTGGACCAAGCGACAGATCGACATCGCCGCGCTCGCGCGCGACACCGCGCCGATGACGATGCTGTTGGCGCACGATCCGCGCAGGCTGACCGAGGCGGCGGCGCTCGGTGTCCCGCTGGTGTTGTCGGGACACACGCACGGCGGTCAGGTGGTGCTGCCGCTGGTCGGCGCGATCGCCGCGCAGAAGTTTCCGGTTGTCGAAGGCATCGGTCGTCGCGATCGGACGACGCTGTTCGTGAGCCGCGGGGTTGGAACGATCTACGTGCCGGTGCGGATCAACTGCCCACCTGAGGTCGCGGTACTGACCCTGCAACCTGCTTGAGCCCGCCGACGATCGCCAGCGCGCCGCTCCGCCAGAAACAGTCGACAAGCGCGAAGCCCGCATGCCTCAGCCATACCAGGTGGTGCAGGAGTTGGCCGGGTTCGAACCGATCGGCGACGAGCAGCACGCCGCGCGGCGACAGACGATCGGCCACCGCCTTGTAGAGATACTGCTTCTTGGCATCGTTGAGAGCGCTGACCTGCAGGGACGACACCACGACATCGGCGCCAAACATGCGATCCCACCAGTCGAGCGCGGACAGATCGAAGGCAACGACCCGCGCCCGATCGCCGAAACCGGCCAAGCGATCCGCCACCGCCTTGCGGACGGATTCGTCATGCTCTAGCACCGTTACGCTTGCGCGTGGGAATCGCGTCAACAAGGCCTCGGTCAGTGTGGCGTCGCCGGCGCCCAGTTCGATCACCTTTACCTGTTCGTCGGGTCCGAATGGAACGAGAGAGACCAGGGTGTGAATCATGCGGGCTACGTCGTTCGCGCGGCTTGCGCCGGGATGAACCGCCGGCCGTCAATCGCCCAGCCGCCCGCGAGGACGATGCCGATCGCCCGAGGGTACAAGCGATGTTCTTCGACCAGGATGCGCGCGGACAGTGTCGCTTCTGTGTCGTCTGGAAGTACCGGCACGGCCGACTGCAGCACGATCGGACCGCCATCGAGCTCGGGCGTGACGAAATGCACCGTCGCGCCGCTCACTTGAACGCCGTGAGCGATCGCCTGGCGCTGTGCGTCGAGCCCCGGAAACGAAGGCAGCAGCGACGGGTGGATGTTGAGGATCCGCTGCGCAAAGGCGTCGAGCAGCGGCGCGCCGACAAGTCGCATGAACCCCGCCAGGCACACGAGATCGATGCCACGGGCGGTCAGCACATCGGCCAGCGCGCGGTCGTACTCGTCACGGGACGAACGGTCGCGCGACGGGAGGCAAATGGCTTCGACGCCCGCGTCGCGCGCACGATCCAGCCCGGCGGCGCCGTCACGATTCGAGACGACGACGACCACGGCCGCGTCGAGGTCTCCGGTTTTCGTGGCGTCGAGAATCGATTGGAGATTGGAGCCGCGGCCGGAAATCAACACCGCCAGCCGCTTGCCGGAAGGTCCGATCACACTGAGGCCTAGGCGTACCGAACGGTACGATCGCCAGCGGCGACGACGCCGATTCGAACGGCGGGTTCACCGGCACTCGTCAGCTGGTCGAGCACCTGCCCCGCGTCGTTCGCGGCGCACGCGAGCACCAGACCGATTCCCATGTTGAAGGCGCGGAACATTTCGTCCCTCGAGATAGAGCCGTGCTTCTGGAGCAGCCCGAAGATGGCCGGAACCGTCCACGACGACAAGTCGATATTCGCCCCACAGCCGTCCGGAAGGATACGGGGCAGGTTCTCGGTAATCCCCCCGCCGGTAATGTGCGCCAGTCCCTTGACGTCACCGCGCTTCAGCAGCGGCCGCACCAGCGACAGATACGAGCGATGCGGTGCGAGCAGTGCCTCGCCGATTGTGCCATCGAGCTCGGGGATCACCGTCTCGGGCAGCCACCCCGCGAGCTCGAAGAATACCCGTCGGGCGAGCGAGTAGCCGTTGGTGTGCAGGCCGGCCGACGGCAAGCCGATCAACACGTCACCGGGCCGGATGTTTTTTCCGTCGATCACTTTCGAGCGGTCGACAACGCCGACGATGAAGCCGGCGATGTCGTATTCGCCGTCAGCTATAGAATCCCGGCATCTCGGCGGTCTCGCCGCCGATCAGCGCGCAGCCGTTCTCGCGGCAGCCGCGCGCCACGCCTTTCACCACCTGCTCCGCGACCTCGGGCAACAGCCGACCGGTGGCGAGGTAGTCGAGGAAAAACAACGGTTCGGCGCCCTGCACGAGGATGTCGTTGACGCAGTGGTTCACCAGATCGGCGCCGATAGTGTCGTGGCGACCGGTCATGAACGCGACTTTCAGTTTGGTGCCCACGCCGTCGGCGCTCGACACGAGCACCGGCTCCTGGAACCGGGCGGTATCGAGACGAAAGAGACCGCCGAACGACCCGATGTCGGAGAGGACGCCAGTCGTGAACGTGGACTGCGCCAGCGAGCGGATGCGGCGAACGGTCTCATTGCCGGCCTCGATGTCGACGCCGGCCGCCTTGTACTCGCTCATCCTCAGAAGTCCAGCTTCGCGATCAGCGACTGCATGAGCGCGCGTTGTGGCGAGGTGGCTGGAGAGTCCCAGTAGGTCCGCCTCACAAGCGCGAAGAAACGCTCCTTGTCGAGGTCCTCTTCGAGCATGTCGAAGCCTTCGGCCATGAGCACGATCGCATCGTTGCGGTCAGCGCGCTTCTGCAGCGTCGTGATCGCCAGGGGCGTATTGCGCAGCGCAACGGTGGCGAGCGCCAGCGACACCGGGGCGCGCGTCGGATCCCTGGACGGGATCCCGACCTCGATCAACGAGTCGAGCGCATCAGCGTGGCCAGCCACCGCCAGAACGCCAAGCCCGCCAGCAGAGGCGCGCAACAGTTCCTGAAATCCGGTGTTCTTGTCCGAGAACTTCAGCGTCTCGACCAGAAATCCCTCGTGCGATCCGCAGTTGACGTCGAGCAGACAGATTGCGGTCGCAACCGCGGGTTGGGACTGACGCGGTGCGGATCGTTGCAAGCCGGCAAGCGTATCGAGCGCACGTTTGTCGCCGATTTTTCCAAGCGACAGCGCGGCATCGTCCTGCAGCGGGCCGTCGAGTTTGGCCACCGCGATCAGCGAGTCCACCGCATAGGTCGCCTTGTAGTCCCCGAGTGCTTCGATGACGGCGCTGCGGAAATAGTCCTCGCCGCGCTTCACCTCCAGCAACAACGCCTGCCTGATTCGCGGCGTCTCCTCGGCGGGCGGTAATGCCGCCAGCGCCGCCAGCGCGCGAACCAGCGACGGACGGACGAATTCCGCCTGTTCCTTGTTCAGCGCCGCGAGGAATTGCGGTGCTGAGGGTGCGGTCGGGGTTGTGTTCGAAAAAGCTGTAGGCAACGGCGCGCAACCGATCGTTGGGGCTGCCGAGCGACTCCCGCATCGCGTCTTTCGCCCGCGGATCGTTGAACCCGGTCAGCAGGACCAGAGCGCGATAGCGCACATATCCATCGGCGTGCTCGGAGACCGCGCGTTGCAGCGCCACCACGGCCTGGGCAGGCGCCGTGCGCCGGACTGTGCGCGAGGCCGTGGTCCGGGTGTTGTAGTCGAGGTCGCCGAGCTTGTCGATCGCCGCTTGCAGCTGCGCCGGCGAAACGGTCTGGGGCGCGGCCGGCTCCTGCGCGCTCGCCTTTGGCTCGCGAACACAAAGGACGCCGAGGGCGCAAAGGACACAAAGAACAATTCGACCGCGAGAAAACTGCTTCATCACTTGGCAACCGGTTCGTTCTTATCCAGTTTCAAAGCCAACTGCAAGTAGCTCGCCTGATCGCTCGGGATCTGCACCGGGTAGTCGCCGGTGTAACACGAACTGCAATATGACCCGCGTTCGCGGCCCACGGTGCTCATCAGTCCTTCGAGGCTGAGGTAGGCGACGCTGTCGGCCTCGAGAAACTCGCGGATCTCTTCGAGCGTGTGCGTCGCGGCGATCAGCTCGGACTTCTGCGGCGTATCGACGCCGTAGAAACAGGGCGAAATCGTCGGCGGACAACTGATCCGCACGTGGACCTCCTTCGCGCCGGCCGCTCGCACCATGCCGACGATCTTGCGGCTCGTGGTGCCGCGTACGATCGAATCGTCGACCAGCACCACCCGCTTGCCGTCGAGGATACTGCGAACCGGGTTCAGCTTGACCTTCACGCCGAAGTGTCGAATCGAGGATTGCGGCTGGATGAACGTGCGGCCGACATAGTGATTGCGAATCAGACCCATGCGCAACGGCACACCCGACTGTTCGGCGAAGCCCATCGCGGCGCAGACCCCGGAGTCGGGCACCGGCACGACCACATCGGCTGCGACCGGACGTTCGCGCGCGAGCACGCGGCCCAGCTCGGTCCGCGCTTCGTTGACGCTGCGGCCGAAGACGTAGCTGTCCGGCCGCGCGAAGTACACGTGTTCGAAGATGCAATGCGCGAGAGGCGCCGGCGGGAAGGGCTTGAACGACCGCATACCGTCGCGGTCCACGATCAGGATTTCGCCGGGCTCGACGTCGCGCTCGTAGGTCGCGCCGATGAGATCCATCGCGCAGGTTTCCGAGCAGATCACCACCGCGTCGCCAAGGCGGCCCAGCGCAAGCGGCCGGAAGCCATGCGGATCGCGCACGGCGATCAGACTGTCCCTGGTCTGCATCACGAGCGAAAACGCACCCTGCACCTGTGACACGGACTCGATAATCGCCCCTTCGACGCTGCGCGCCTTCGAACGCGCGTAGAGGTGGAGGATGACTTCGGTGTCGCTGTTCGACTGGAAAATCGATCCCTGCTGGACCAGCTCGTCGCGCAGCTCGCGCGCGTTGACGAGGTTGCCGTTGTGGCAGATGCGCGATCTGGCCGTGGGCGCAGTCGATCAGGATCGGCTGCGCGTTCAGCAGCTTGCTTTCGCCCGCGGTCGAATAGCGCACGTGGCCGATGGCCATCGACCCCGCCAGTTGCGACAGCGTTTCGCCGTCGAACACGTCGGCGACGTAACCCATCGACTTGCGAGATCACGGACCCGTTCGCCGTTCGACGCCGCGATGCCGGCGCTCTCCTGGCCGCGATGCTGCAGCGCATACAGACCCAGGTAGGTCATGTTCGCCGCCTCGGGGTGGCCGAAGATGCCGAAGACGCCGCACTCGTCTTTGAATTTATCGAACATATTCAGGCCACGCGCTTCACAAAATAACGTTCGATCGCTCCGGACCACAGCCGTTCCGCATCGTCGACGGATTGATCGATCACTATCGCGCCACCGACCGCGATCCGCAAGTGACTGCCGCCGGTCTGCCCGATTACCGCGGCGGCCACCCCGGCCGCTGCCGCCCGTTCGAGCACCCGCGTGACGTCCTCCGGCACCACCGAGACGACAACCCGCGACGCCGACTCGCCGAAGAGCGCTGCCGCGACGTTCGCCGACGGGGCCTTGCCGACCTGAAGGCCGGCGATCGAGACTTCAGCACCGATGCCGTTGGTGCCGAAACAGCACTCGGCAAGTGTGACGGCGATACCGCCGTCCGAGCAGTCGTGCGCCGAACGCATCAGTGCGATCGGCCGCGAGGCCGACCAGCAACAGCTGCAGCGAGTGTTCCGCATCGAGATCCAGCGCCGGCGGCACGCCGCGCACCAGGCCATGCACGACCTTCAGGTACTCGCTGCCGCCAAGCTCCCCGAGTCCTTCGCCGAGCAGGATGACGGCATCGCCAGCCTCCTGAAATCGTCGTCCCACGACGCGGTCGGCGTGCTCGAGCAGACCGACGACGCCGATCGATCGGCGTCGGGTAAATCGCTTTGCCGTCGGTCTCGTTGTACAGGCTGACGTTGCCGCCGGTAATCGGCACATCCAGCGCGCGGCACGCTTCGCCGATCCCTTCGACCGCCTTGGCCAGCTGCCACATGATCGCCGGCCGCTCGGGGTTTCCGAAGTTCAGACAGTTGGTCGCCGCGAGCGGCAGCGCGCCTGAGCAGGCGACGTTACGGGCGGCCTCGGCGACGGCGAGCATCGCGCCGCGTCGCGGATCGAGATAGCAGTAGCGACCGTTGCCGTCGACCGACATGGCCAGCGCTCGATCGGTGCCTTTGATACGCACCACACCAGCGCCCAACCCCGGCAGGTTGATCGTGTTGGTCCGCACCATGTGGTCGTACTGGCGGTAAACCCACTGCTTGCTGGCGACAGTCGGCGACGCGAGAAGCGTCTGCAGCGACGCGTTGTGGTCCGGGGCGGCCTTACCACCGTCCCACGACAACGCATCGAGATCGAGCAGCCTGCGCATCGCGAAGATATTCCGGCTCGGTCATCGGCCGCCGATACACCGGCGCCTCGTCGGTGAGCGCGCCGTTCGGAATCTCGGCGACGACGACGCCCCCGCTCCTTGACCCGCAGCATGCCGTCGCTCGGTGACGTGGCCGATGCTGCACCGCGTGCAGGTCCCACTTTTCGAAGATGCGCTCGACTTCGGCTTCGCGGCCCGGCTTGGCGACGAGCAGCATCCGCTCCTGCGATTCGGACAGCATGATCTCGTACGGCGTCATGCCGGTCTCGCGCTGCGGCACCAGCGACACGTCGATCTCGACGCCGGCGCCGCCGCGCGATCCCATCTCGGTGGTCGAGCAGGTCAGCCCGGCCGCGCCCATGTCCTGGATGCCGATCGAGCGCATCGGTCTGCATCACTTCGAGGCAGGCCTCGAGCAGCAGCTTCTCCATGAACGGATCGCCGACCTGCACGGCCGGACGCTTCTCCGCCGACTTCTCGTCGAACTCCGCCGACGCCATGGTCGCGCCGTGGATACCGTCACGGCCGGTCTTGGCGCCGACGTAGTAGACCGCGTTGCCGACGCCGGAGGCGACGCCTTTGATGATGTCCGACGCCCTGGCGATGCCGAGACAGAACACGTTGACCAGCGGGTTGCCGGCATACGACGGCTCGAACACCATCTCGCCGCCGATGGTCGGAATGCCGATGCTGTTGCCGTAGCCGGCGATGCCGGCGACGACGCCTTCGACCAGGCGGGCGGTGCCCGGCGCATCGAGCGATCCGAAGCGCAGCGAATTGAGCAGCGCAATCGGCCGGGCGCCCATGGTGAAGATGTCGCGGATGATGCCGCCGACGCCGGTCGCCGCGCCCTGATACGGCTCGATGAACGACGGGTGATTGTGCGATTCGATCTTGAAGACGGCGGCCAGTCCTTCGCCGATGTCGACCGCGCCGGCGTTTTCGCCGGGACCCTGCAGCACCTGCGGGCCCTCGGTCGGCAGCGTCTTCAGGTGCACGCGCGAGCTCTTGTAGCTGCAGTGCTCCGACCACATCACCGAGAAGATGCCGAGCTCGGTGAGATTCGGCTCGCGGCCCATGAACGCGACGATGCGTTCGTACTCGTCGGCTTTGAGGCCGTGCCGCTCCAGAACCTTGGCGTCGATCATCTCGTCTCGGCGGCCCGGAAAGGCCGCCCTGCGCTCGGCCCGCTGGCCCTGAGCAGGGCGCCCGGCTGATTTACCGAGACGGATCACTTCGCAGCGCGAGCGGCTCCGCGACGATCGATTCGAAAATCACCCGGCCGTCGACGCCGCCGAGCAGCGCCTCACACGCTCGCTCCGGATGCGGCATCATGCCGACGACGTTGCGCTGCTCGTTACAGATCGCGGCGATGGCGTTCACCGAGCCGTTCGGATTCCAGCCATCGTCGAGGCGACCGGCCGGGTCGGTGTAGCGCAGAATCACCTGACGGTTGGCTTCGAGCCGCTGGAGCATGTCCGGAGGCGCGAAGTAGTTCCCCTCGCCGTGACCGATCGGAATCCGCAGCACCTGTCCGACGCTGGCGGCGCTGGTAAACGGCGTGTCGGTCTGTTCCACGCGGACATGGACGTGCTCGCATTGATATTTCAGACTGCGGTTGCGCAGCATCGCGCCCGGCAGCAGGCCGGCTTCGAGCAGAATCTGAAACCCGTTGCAGATGCCGAGGACCGGCCCGCCCGCGCTCCGCGAACGCCCGGACGGGCGCCATGATCGGCGAGAACCGCGCCATCGCGCCGGTCCGCAGGTAGTCGCCGTGCGCGAAGCCGCCGGGCAGAATGACGACGTCGGCGCCCTTCAGGTCGGTGTCCTTGTGCCAGAGATAGTCGGCCTCCTGGCCGAACACGATCTTTGGCGGCGTGAAGCGCGTCCTCGTCGCAGTTGCTGCCGGGAAAGACGACGATGCCGAATTTCATGGTCAGTCAACCTCGATGCGATAACTCTCGATGACGGGGTTGGCCAGCACTTTGTCGGCCACCTCAGCGGCCAGCGGCTGCGGCCTGGTCGCGGCGTCGGCGGTCGCCAGATCGAGCTCGAAGTACTTGCCCTGACGGACGTCGGCGACACCGTCGTAGCCGAGCGAGTGCAGCGCGTCGGCGATGGTCTTGCCCTTGCGGGTCGAACACCGACGGCTTCAACGTGACAAAAACGCGCGCGCGCATGTCGTGTCCTCTGCGACGGCTAAGCGGTGACGGTCTTGAACACCCGATCGTAAATCTCGTCGACGTGCCGCAGCTGTGTCGTTGAGATCGAAGGCCCGCTCGATCTCCGCGGCCGGCAGCACCGCGGTGACGTCGGCATCGGCGAGCAGCAGCGCCTTGAAGTCGCGATGTTCCGCGAACGAGCGCATCGCGTTGCGCTGCACCCACTCGTAGGCCTGCTCGCGCGAGACGCCTCGCTGGGCCAGCTCGAGCAGCACGGTTCCCGAAAAGACCACGCCGCGCGACCGGTTCAGGTTCTCGAGCATCCGCTCCGGGTAGACGACCATGCCGCGCACGATCCGCGTCATGCGGCGCAGCATGTGGTCGAGCGCGATGAAGCTGTCCGGAAGAATGACGCGTTCGACCGACGAGTGCGAGATGTCGCGTTCGTGCCAGAGCGCGATGTTCTCGAGCGCGGCGTGAGCGTTGCCTCGGACCAGCCGCGCCAGCCCGACGATCTGTTCGCAGCCGATCGGATTGCGCTTGTGCGGCATCGCCGACGAGCCCTTCTGGCCCTTGCCGAACGGCTCCTCGACCTCGCCGATTTCCGTCTTCTGCAGTCCGCGAATTTCGAGTGCGAACTTCTCGAGCGACGCAGCGGTGATCGCCAGCGCCGCCATCAGTTCGGCGTGGCGGTCGCGCTGGATCACCTGCGACGCGACCGGCGCCGGCTCGAGCCCGAGCCGGCGTGCACACCGCCGCTTCAATCGACGGCGGCAGGTGGGCGAACGTCCCGACCGCGCCCGACAGCTTGCCGACGCTGATCGTCTGCCGTGCCCGCCGGACCCGTTCGATGTCCCGATCGACCTCGGCGTACCACAGCGCCAGCTTCAGACCGAAGGTCATCGGCTCGGCGTGGACGCCATGGGTCCGGCCGATCATCGGCGTTCGCCGATGCTCCATCGCCCGCTCGCGGATCGCCTCGGCGAGGCCGTCCAGATCCTCGAGAATGACGTCGCACGCTTCGCGCATCTGAAGCGCCTGCGCCGTGTCGATGACGTCCGACGAGGTGAGTCCGAAGTGCAGCCAGCGCGCCGACGGTCCGACCTTCTCGGCCACTGCGGTCGTGAAGGCGATCACGTCGTGCTGGGTGGTCTGTTCGATCTCTTCGATGCGCGCGATGTCGAAGCCGCCGCGGTCGCGGATATCGCGCGCAGCCTCGGCCGGCACGATGCCGGCGGCGGCCATCGCGTCAGCGGCGGCGGTTTCGACGAGCAGCCAGGTCTCGTAACGGCGCTGGTCGCTCCAGATCCGCCCCATGTCGGGGTGGGTGTAACGGGCAATCATCTAATCGAGCGTGACGAATCGAGGCTGACTAATCAAGGTCGAGCCGCTCGCGCGAGAGCTGCAACCCGTTCACGTTGCCAAGCACCGTCGCCGAGAGCGAACCGTTGTGAAACAAATCCGCGGCGACCCGCTGCACGTCGGCGGCGGTCACCTTCTCGATGCCGAGCAGCGTTTCGTCCAGACCGAACTGCTTGATCGAAGTAGATCTCCTGGCGGGCCAGATGCGACATCCGGCTCGCGGTGTTCTCGAGGCTCAGCATCAGGCTGCCCTTGAGATGATCCTTGGACCGCTGCAGCTCCGACGCTGACACTTCGGTGTTCTTGACGCCACGCAATTCCTCGACGCACAGATCCACGACCTCGTCCACCGCGTCGTTGGCGCAGCCGGCGTAGATGGTGAAGGCGCCGGCGTCACGGTAGGCGCTGAGGCCGCTGAAGACGGCGTAGGCGAGACCGCGCTTTTCGCGGACGTTCTGGAACAGTCGCGAGCTCATCGATCCGCCGAGCAGCGTGTTCAGCACGTAGCTCGAATACCGATCGTCGTGATCCTGCGGGATAGCTGCCGACGCCGAGGCAGACGTGGCTCTGTTCGAGCTCCTTGTTCCGGATCAGGACGTTCGGCACCACCGCGGGAGCGTGATCGGCAGCGGGCGAGCCGGCGCCAACCAGCGAACCGAACTTTTCGGCAACCAGTTCGCGGACGCGATCGTGTTCGAGATTGCCTACTGCCGACACGATCAGGTTGTCCGCGGTGTAGACGCCCCGGAAATAGTCGCGCAGCAGATCCGCGTTGAACGACTCGACCGTTTCCTTGGTCCCGAGAATCGGGCGGCCGAGCGGATGGTTCTCCCAGAACCCCTGGGTGAACAGCTCGTGGACCAGATCGTCCGGCGTGTCCTCGACCATCTTGATCTCTTCGAGGACGACCTTCTTCTCGCGCTCGATATCGTCGGGCGCGAACGCCGGGTTCCGGACGATGTCGGACAGGATGTCGATCGCCAGCGGCAGGTGCTCGTCGAGCACCTTGATGTAGTAGCTGGCGTATTCCTTTGCGGTGAACGCGTCGAGCTGGCCGCCGATCGAGTCGATCTGCTGGGCGATGTCTTCCGCGGTTCGGCCGGCGGTGCCCTTGAACAGCATGTGCTCGACGAAGTGCGCGATGCCGCTGCGTTCGGCGCTCTCGTGCCGCGATCCGCGCGTCAACCACACACCGATGCTGATCGAACGCACCTGCGTCATCTGCTCGGTCAGGATGCGCAGCCCGTTCGGAAGGACGTCTCTGACGATCGGGGAATCTGGCAAAGTGAGGCTCGCAACATGCTACCATCGAACGTCTCGGAACGTTGAGAAACGAGAGCGAAAGTGGCTGCCGCGGAACACCGACCCGACCTCGCCGACCTGGACCGCTCGGCGCTCGAGTCGGCGCTCACCGGCGCCGGGCATCAGCGTTTTCACGCCCGCCAGATTTTCCAGTGGATTTATCGTCGCGGCATCGTCGATGCGACGGCCATGACCGACTTGTCGCGCGAACTTCGCGCGACCCTGGCCGATCGCTTCACGTTGACGACGCCGACGCTCGTGCATCGCGAAAAATCGGCGGACGGCACCGAGAAATTCCTGCTGCGCCTCGCTGACCAGCGGCAAATCGAATCGGTCTTCATTCCGGACACGCCGTCGATGACGTTCTGCATCTCCACGCAGGTCGGCTGCGCGATGGCGTGCGCGTTCTGCCTGACCGGCAAGATGGGACTGGTTCGCAACCTGACCGCCGGCGAAATCGTCGGGCAGGTTCGTGTGCTCGCTGAGGCGCTCGGCATGCGCGATGCCGCCTTCAACATCGTGCTCATGGGCATGGGCGAGCCGCTCCACAATTACGACGAGACCATGACCGCGCTGCGGATTCTGACCGACGAATTCGGGTTCGCGATGCCGCCCCGCCGGATCACGCTCTCGACGGTTGGACTGCTGTCAGCGCTGGAACGCCTCGCCAACGAGTCGGTGATGCCGAACCTCGCGATCTCGCTGCACGCGCCAACCGACCTGCAGCGCGGCGAGCTGGTGCCGATCAACAAGAAATACGGCGTCGCTGAAATCATCGCGGCCTGCAAGCGCTTTCCAGTCCGCAAGCGCAGCCGGATCACGTTCGAGTACGTGCTGCTCGCCGGCGTCAACGACTCGCCGACCGACGCGCGCGCACTCGCGAAGCTGCTCGCCGGCGTCAAGGCGAAGGTGAACCTGATTCCGCTGAACGCCGCGCCCGGAATCCCCTTCGAGCGGCCGTCGGACGCCGTGATCGATCGATTCGCGAAGATCGTGTCCGACCGCGGCGTCATCGTATCGGTACGCAAGAGCCGGGGACGCGACATCCGCGCGGCGTGCGGTCAGCTGATTGTCGAAGGCCAGCGCAAGTCAGCCAGCCAGCAGCTCGCCATCGTGATGTGACGTCATCCGCACTCGGACCCAGGTGTTGCGCGACGCGCCCGGCGGAATCCTGAGCTTCAGATAGTTGCCGGTCACGGCCACGCTGCCATCTTCGAGGGTCAGCGCGCGATGCCACGTCCCCACCTGTGAATCGCGGAACCTCGTCGCCAGCCGCTGGCCGATCTCTCGGACCCGGCGGCCACGCTCGCGGATTTCCGCTCCCGAAACACGGTCTCCCATCTGCGACGCGGCGGTGCCAGGCCGATCGGAGTACGGAAACACGTGCAAGTGGGTCAGCGGCGACCGTTCGAGATACGCCGTCAGCTGGTCGAAATCGTCTGCGGTCTCACCCGGAAAGCCGACGATGACGTCGGTTCCGATTGAGGCGTGAGGGATGCGCGAACGGATGTCGTCCACCAGCGCGGCGTAGTACTCGAGCGTGTACGGCCGCCGCATGGCGTCGAGGATGCGGTTGCTCGCGTGCTGCAGCGGCAGATGGAAATGCGGCGCGAAACGATCCGACGCCACGACCAGGTCAACGATTTCGCGCGAACAGTCCATCGGCTCGAGTGACGAGATTCGAAACAGGACGCCCTGGGCCGACGCGGTCGCATCTGTCGGGCCCGTCGACTCATCAATCGCGCGCAACAATTCGATCAGCGACGAGCACGGCGTCAGGTCGCGACCGTACGAGCCGAGATGAACGCCGGTCAGCGCGATTTCCTTGAAGCCGGCCGCCGCGACCCTCGCCACCTCACGCCGCACGTCGTCGATCGGGATGCTCCTCGGCAGTCCTCTGGTCGTCGGGATGATGCAGTACGAGCACGCCTCGGCGCAGCCGGTCTGGACGCGCAGCGTGAAGGCGGTCCGTCCGGCGACGCCGGGCTCTATCGTGGCGCCACACGGGCCGTCTCCCTGCGCCCCTGGCTGAAGCGGGACACCGCGGAGAATCTGGACGAGCCGGGCCTTGTCGTCGTTGACGATGGTATGCGCGACGTTCGGAAGCTGCCGGATCTCGTCCGGTCTGCGAGTGGCGTAACACCCCGTGACGACGATCTTCGCGTCAGGATTGCTGCGCGCAATCCGGCGGATGGTTTGCCGCGCGCCCTGATCGGCGGTCGCCGTCACGGAGCAAGTGTTCACGATCACCACGTCGGCCGCTTCAGGCGACACCGGCTCCGCCCCGGCGGCGAGCAGCTGCTCTTCGAAGCCGAGCGAGTCGGCTTGATTCACACGGCAGCCGAAGGTGATCACGGAGTACTTCACAACGAGTACTCAACACAAAGGACACGAAGGACACGAAGATTCTTTCTCTTCGTCATGAGAAGAGAACCTCTGTGTCCATGGTGTCCTTTGTGTCGAATGGACCTTCGGTCATTCTCGAACGAGCGCCTTCCTGCCGATGTCGTGCCGATACTGCATGCCATCGAACGAAATCTGCAGGACGCCGGAGTAGGCGCACACCGCGGCCTCGGCGAAATCGCGGCCTCGTCCTGCCACGGTCAGCACACGGCCGCCGGCAGTGACCAGCTGACCGTCGCGCCGCGCGGTCCCGGCGTGATACACGGCGACGCCAGGAATCGCTTCGGCGCCCTCGATTCCACGAATCGGCTGGCCTGATTCGGCGGACTCAGGATATCCGCGCGATGCGAGCACCACGCAGACCAGCCGCTCGTCACCGACACGGACGGTCGTCTGGCGCAGCGCTCCGGCCGCGCCAGCGACGAGGATCGGAAGAAGTGGTTCGTCGATCAGCGGGAGGATGACCTGGGCTTCGGGATCGCCGAGCCGAGCGTTGAATTCGATGACCTTCGGCCCGGACGAGGTCAGCATCAAACCCGCGTAGAGAAATCCGCGGAATGGATATCCCTCCGCGGCCATGCCGGCCATGACCGGATCGACGATTTCGCCGCATCACCCGCGTGTGCATCGCCGCGTCGATCAGCGGGCTCGGCGCGAACGCGCCCATGCCTCCGGTATTCGGCCCCTGGTCATCGTCGAATATCCGCTTGTGATCCTGGGCCGTGCCGATCGGGAGCGCGCGCGCCCCGTCGCACACGGCGAAGAACGAAACCTCAGGTCCGGTCAGGCACTCTTCGACCACGAGGCGGTCGCCGGCGGCGCCGAATTTCCGGGCGCTCATCATGCCGACGATCGCGGCTTCGGCCGTCGGGAGATCCGCGGCGATGACGACGCCTTTTCCGGCAGCCAGACCGTCCGCCTTCAGAACGACCGGCCATCCGAACGTACCGTCGCGAACCAGGGTCAGCGCCTGGTCGGCCGAGTCACACGTCTCGAAACGGGCAGTCGGGATGCCATGCCGCGCCATGAACGCTTTGGCAAATGCCTTACTGGACTCCAAGCGGGCCGCGGCTGAGGTTGGACCGAACAGCAATCGCCCCTCGGACGCGAAACGATCGGCGATGCCCAGGCTGAGGGGCAACTCCGGACCGACGATGGTCAGATCGATCTGTTCGCGGTCGGCGAGCGCGAGCGCGTCTTCGGGTCGAGCCAGATCGAGCGGAACCGTACGGGCGAGCCCGGCAATTCCCGGGTTTCCAGGCGCCACGACCAGTTCGCCGACGTCGCGATCCTGCGCAAGGCGAGCGGTCAGAGCGTGCTCGCGGCCGCCACCGCCGATGACCAGAACTCTCATTTTATGAACGAGTTATGGCGAGAGAAGAGGTTCCTGAAGGAGGCGGGGTGAAGCAGGACTATTTCGTTGACCTCGCCGTAGATTGCGCCTAAGATTCGCGTTTGCTTGTGATAGCCTAGCATGTTTGCACCATTTGCCACCCGAAGGGGGTGTTACTCGCGTGGCTGAAGTAAAGATACAAGAGGGCGAATCGATCGAAAGCGCTCTCCGCCGGTTCAAGCGGAAGGTTCAGCAGGAAGACATCATCAAGGATATCAAGAAGCATTCCTTCTACCTGAAACCCGGCGACAAACGAAGAGCCAAACAGGCGCTTGCACGTAAGCGGAATCGGAAGAAGCTCCGACGAGAAACGGAATAGATCCGACCCCGAGGTAGCGACCGATGGAGTTCCAGGACAGAATCCTCTCGTGCGTGGATTGCGGCGCAGAATTTGTCTGGACGGCGGGAGAGCAACAGTTTTTCGCCGACAAGAACTTCAAGAACGAACCGAAACGCTGTAAGGCTTGCAAGGGCAAGCGAGCAGCGCGTCCCGCCGGTGGGGGAATGGCCCGCGAACGCGTGGAAACCATCACCCAGTGTTCCGCCTGCGGTAAAGAGACCACGGTGCCCTTCAAGCCGACACAAGGGCGCCCGGTGTTCTGCAAGGAATGCTTCCAGTCCCGCAAATTCGCGGGGGCCGGCGGCGTCTGACGCGGTTCGGCGGTCGCGACTTCGTCAACCGGGACGGTTTGAGGCCGTCCCCTGCAGTTCGATTCATCGATCAGTACCCCGCGCCAGACCAGGCGTTCGCCACCGGCAGCGCCGGCTGTGCGCGGGGTGCATTTTCGTCGCGCACGAGGTTGGCCGACGCCCCGATTACGTTGCGTGCGGGCGCAGGCGGGTGTTAAGCTCACACCGAACTTATCTGGAGCGTTTCCATGCAGATCGCGGAACGGGCCGTCGGCGACGTGATGGTGCTTGACCTCAAGGGCAAAATCACCCTCGGCGAAGGCGATGAATTGCTCAAGGACAAGGTCAACAGCCTCGTCAACCAGGGCCACAAGAAGATCATTTTGAACCTCGCCGAGGTCCCCTACATCGACAGCGCGGGCCTTGGTGAAGTCGTTCGTACATACACGACGGTGAGCCGTCAGGGCGGCAGTCTCAAGCTGCTCAACCTGACCAAGCGCATCACGGACCTGCTGTCGATCACCAAGCTGCTGACTGTGTTCGAGACCTTCGAATCGGAGAACGAAGCGGTCCAGAGCTTCTCGGCATCGGCCAAGGTCTAATCCGACCACCGCGCTAGATGGCGCGCAGCACTTCATCCCCTGTGGCAGGCCCCGGCATCCCGGTTGACGCGTTGTCCGAGCGATCGCTTGCCTCGTCCCTGCTGGCATCGGTTCGTCCCGCTCAGTGGACGAAAAATCTCATCGTTTTCGCCGGCGTGCTGTTCGCCCGCCGGCTGTTCGACCCGCATGCGGTGGCGGCGGCGTTCGCCGCCTTCGCCATCTTCTGCGCCCTGTCGGGCGTGGTCTATCTCGTCAACGACATCGCCGATCGCGACAGCGACCGGCGTCATCCGCTCAAAGCGCAGCGGCCGATCGCGTCCGGCGCGCTGCCGGTACCCATCGCACTGGCCGCGGCGGTGATCATCAGTCTCGTCGCGATGGCGGGTGCCATGGCGCTGGGACCCAAATTCGCGGGCGTCGCCGCGGGCTATCTCACGCTTCAACTGCTCTACTCCGGTCAGCTCAAGCACATCGTGATCATCGACGTGCTGACGATCGCGATCGGCTTCGTGCTGCGGGCGGTGGCCGGCGCGGTCGCAATCGACGTGGAGATCAGCCATTGGCTGCTGGTCTGCACTATTCTCCTGGCGTTGTTCATCGCGCTGGCCAAGCGCCGGCACGAAATCATCCTGCTGGCGGGCGACGCCACGCATCACCGGCCGATTCTCGGCGAGTACAGCTCGTATCTTCTCGATCAGATGATCGCCGTCGTCACGGCGTCCACGCTGATGTCTTACGTCTTCTACACGATCAGTCCGGAGACGCAGGAGAAGTTCGGCACGCCGTGGCTCGGCCTGACCATTCCTTTCCCCTTGTACGGGATTTTCAGGTACCTGTATCTGGTGCACCAGCGAAAGGGCGGCGGCAGCCCGGCCGACCTGCTGCTGGCCGACCGTCCGTTGCTCACATGCGTGGCATTGTGGGCGCTGACGGTCGCACTGATCATCTACCGCCCGGTGTGACCTTATGGCCGATTTCAACCTGCGCTCCGACTCGGTGAACGTCGAGCAGATCATGGAGCAGATCCGCACGCGCATCCGCGAGAAGCGCGGCGTCGACTACACCGAACAGCAGATTCACGAGCTCGCGGCAGTCAAGCTCGAGAAGTTCCTGGACCCCAAAGGCGTCCGTTCCGATCTGCTCGATCAGTTCCGCAAGGCGCAGCCGGCCTACGAGCCGCCGGAGCTTCCCAACTTCGCGTTCGAAGAATCGACGCTGTTCGAGTCGCATCGCGCGCCGATTCGCTGGATGCGCAAGCTGCTGGCGCCGCTGTTGAAGCTGCTGTTCAATCCCAACCCGCTGATTCAGGCGCTCAATATCCAGTCGCGGCTGAACGCGATGAACGCGGACCGCGAGGCTCGGCGGGAAGCAGGGCGGCGCGGCCTCGACCAGTTGTACTACGAGCTGATCCACAACCTCGTGCTCGAGACGACGCGGACCGGAATCGAAGTCAAGAACCTGAAGATGCGCCTCGAGTCGGTATCGAGCCGCCTCGAATTCAACGAACGGCGCGCTCGTGCGCTGGAAGGCGCGGTTGCCTATAAGCCGGCCGCGGAGGAAGCGCCCCTTCCACCCCGGACGCCGGCGCCGGTTCAGCAGTATCAACAGCGAACGCCGCAGCCGCCGCCGTATTCGCGTCAGACGCCACCACCGGCGAGCCCGGCACCGACTCCGGCGGCTTCCGTCGCTGGACAAACGCAGACGCCGGCCGAGACGGCAACGCCGGCACCCGGAACCACCGTACCGGGTGAAGGTCCAGGGCAACGCAGCCGCCGGCGGCGGCGACGCCGCGGTCGCCGCGGCGCTGGTGCGGCCGCAGCGGTCATCGGAGCTGCAGGTTCGTCGACGCCATCAGGCGGTCAGGAGAACGTCACATCCGCGGATCTCGCCCAGCCAGACGATTTCGACGGACCGGAGGATGGCAGCGACGATTCAGTCGAAGGACAGGACATAACGCTGGCGGGCAGCACGTCCGAAAGCGCCGCGCCGTCGCCTGCTCAGGATGCGCCCGCACACGTCGGCCACGACCTGATGGAGACATACGCGCCGCCCGTTCGTGCTGTTGAAACGGTTGCGGAGCGTGCGGTCGAACAGGCGAGTCATCACGAGGACCCGGCCACTCCGATAGCCGGGACGGCGCCAGCCGGCGAACAGGCCACGACTCAAACGGCCCAGCCTGCGGCAGCACCAGTGGACCACGTCGCGACCGACTCGACGCCGGCGACCGGGCAGCATCCTGCGACAGGTTCACGCCCGGCCGATCCGGACACCAACCCGCAGTGAAGATCGCAGTCGTCGTCCAGCGTTACGGACCGTCGATCAACGGCGGCGCCGAACTGCATGCGCGGTACATTGCAGAGCGGCTCGCGCGTCATTGTCAGGTCGAGGTGCTGACCACGTGCGCCAGCGATTACGTGACGTGGCGCAACGAGTTGCCACCAGGCGTCGAGCCGGTCAACGGCGTCCAGGTTCGACGTTTCAAGGTGACCCACGAGCGCGACCCGCTGCTCTTCGGCAAACGCTCCGAGCGGGTCTTCGCACAACGTCATTCGATTGGCGACGAGCTCGATTGGCTCGACGCCGAAGGTCCGACCAGTCCGTCGCTGGTGGACTACATCACCAAACACGCGGCCGAGTTCGACTACTGCCTGTTCTTCAGTTACCGCTACTACCACGCCTACTACGGCGCGCGGGCCGCGGGCGCGCGGGCGATCCTGGTGCCGACCGCCGAACGTGACGCGACCATCGGCTTGTCGATCTTCCAGCCGCTGTTCCGCAGCGTCCGCGGTCTGATGTACAACTCGCCGGAAGAGCGCGAGATGATCCAGACGATTTCCGGCAACCAGGATGTGCCTGGGGTAGTCGTCGGCGTCGGCTCGGACGTCCCGAACAATCCGCAGGCATTCCGCTTCCGCCAGAAGTACAACATCCGCGGCCCCTTCGCCATCTACGTTGGCCGAATCGATCAGAACAAGGGCTGCACGGAACTGTTCGAATTTTTTCAGGGCTACCAGAAGGATCCGGCGACCAAGCTGTCGCTCGTGCTGGTGGGCAACACTCTGCTGCCGATTCCCCAGCACCCGCGTATCCGCCATCTCGGATTCCTGAACGACACCGACAAGTTCGACGCGATGGCCGCCGCCGAATTGCTGGTGATGCCGTCGTACTACGAGAGCCTGTCGATGGTCGCGCTCGAGGCGTGGGCGCTGGGCAAGGCCGGTACTCGCCAACGGCAAGTGCGACGTGCTGAAGGGCCAGTGCATCCGCAGCAATGCCGGGCTGTATTACGACACCTACGAGGAATTCGTCGGCGCGCTCCAGGCGATGGAACACAACCGCTGGCTGACCGGTTCGCTCGGACGCAACGGCCGCCAGTTCTTTCGCGACAACTACGACTGGCCGGTGATCGAGCGGAAATACCTCGACATGTTCGAGCGGCTGAAGGCCGGCGCGCCGGCGCGCACCAAGGATCCGCTGCCCGGCTGGTTCGATCGACGACGCCAGGATCTGCCCGCCGCTGAAGACGTGCTGGCCAGTCTTCCCGGCGGCCCGGCGCTCGGCCTTGACGATGGGCGGAGGCGGGCGTGATCCGGATCCACCAGGTTCTGGCCACGCTTGGCTACGGTGACGCGATCGGCCACGAAGTGCTCGGCATTCAGCGCGTGCTGCGCGAGGCCGGATACGAATCGGAAATCTTCGTCGAGACCGCCGACCACCGGCTGGAATCGCAGACCCGCGACTTCCGCGAGCTCGTCGACTTCTCGAACCCCGACAACCTGCTGCTCCACCATTTCTCGCTCGGGTCGAGGGCGTCGCGCACGGCGTTTGCGCTGCCGGATCGGATGGCGCTCATCTACCACAACATCACGCCGCCGTCGTATTTCATCGGCGTACATCGCACCCTGGCGCGCCAGTGCTTTCGGGGACGCCGCGAGCTCCAGGCCTACGCCGACCGCTGCGACCTGGCGATGGGCGATTCGGAGTTCAACCGCCAGGATCTCGACGCGCTCGGCTTCCCTCGAACCGCGGTGCTGCCGGTCGTGCCGGACTTCACGCACCTCGATCGCGATCCCGACTGGCTGGTGGCACAAGACTTCGACGATGACTGGACCAACATCGTCTTTGTCGGGCGCGTGATTGCCAACAAGAAAATCGAAGACCTGATCCGCTTTTTCCACGCCTATCACCTGCTGCACAATCCGCGCTCCCGCCTGCTCATCGTCGGGGCACAGAGCGGTTTCGAACGCTATCTCGCGTCGCTGCACCAGCTGGTCGCCAGCCTGGACGCCATGCACGTGCACTTCATCGGGCACGTTTCCGACGAGGAGCTGGTCGCGTTCTACGAAATCGCCGATCTGTTTCTCTGCGCCAGCGAGCACGAGGGCTTTTGCGTACCGATCGTCGAAGCCTTCTACAAGCAGGTGCCGGTTCTTGCTTACGCGGCCACCGCCGTGCCCTCGACAATGGATGGAGCCGGCGTGCTGTACGACCGGAAGGATCCCGTGCATGTCGCCGCGTCTGATGGACGCGATTGTGTCCGATGCCGGACTCCAGGATCGAATCGTCGAGAGTCAGCTGGCCGCGGTGGAACGCCTGCGCTCGAAGGATTTTGCCGGCACGCTGCTCGGCTTCGTCGACGACATCCTTGCCGCGCCACGGGCGGCGTCGCCGAAGGTCACGTACGACTTCTGGGGACAGTTCGACGCCGCCCAGGAACTCGAAGAGCTGCGTCTCTATCGCCCGGCGATTTACCAGGCGCTGCCCGCAGAGCCCGCCGGCGCCGGAACTCTGAAGTGAGAAGTCTCAAGGTGAGAAGTCTCACGCTGGAACCGCCACGCCTGAAGGCGCGCCCGTGATCGTCAATCAGTGGGTGCCGGCGGCGCACTCCGGCGACGCCATCGGCGACAGCGCGCGCCGCGTCCGCGATCTGCTGCGCGGGATGGGCCACGACTCCGACCTCTACGCGCTGACCATCGATGACGCGCTGAAGAACGACGTGCTGCCCTTCGCCGATCCCGGCGCACGCCGGGGCGACCTCACGATCTTTCACTACGCGCTGCCCTCGCCGATGACGGCGGCGTTCGCGTCGCTCGGCGCCGGCCGCGTGCTTCAGTATCACAACGTGACGCCGGCGCAATATCTTCGCGCCCTACGACCCGGCGCTGTTCCGGCTCGCCGCGCTCGGACGGCGCGAGCTGGCCAGCCTGGTCGGCCAGGTCGACCTCGCACTCGGCGATTCGGAATACAACCGGCAGGAGCTCGAAGCGCTCGGTTTCTCGCCGACCGGCGTCTTTCCGATCGCCGTCAATACCGCGCGCATCACCCAGCCGGCGCGGCGGCCGGCGCTCGAAAGGATCCTCGACGATGGCCTAGTCAACTTCCTGTTCGTCGGTCGGATCGCGCCCAACAAGAAGATCGAGGACCACCTTCGACTCGCCGAAGTCTACAAACGCTATGTCGACGCCTATTACCGCTTCATATTCGTCGGCCGCTTCGACGTGGTGCCGCGGTATTATTCGATGATTCGCGCGCTGATGTCGGAGTACCGTTTCCTCAACGATCGTTTCGTGTTCACCGGTCCGGTTCCGGACGAAGAGCTCGCGGTTTACTACCGGCACGCGGCGGTCTACATCTCACTGAGCGAGCACGAAGGGTTCTGCGTGCCGCTGGTCGAGGCGATGGCCGCAGACGTCCCGGTGATGGCGTACGCCGCGGCGGCGGTCCCGGACACGCTGGGCGGCGCCGGCGTGCAGTTCGCGCCGAAGGATCTGGAGTTCGCCGCCGAGCTGCTCGGCCAGCTGGCATTCGACGACGACCTGCGTTCGACAGTAATTGCCGGCCAGCGCCGCCGGCTTGCGGATTTCGGCGACGCGCGCGTCACGCGCGAGCTCACCTCGGTCCTCCACCAACTATCGTGAAAATCGCCTTCGTCATCCAACGCTACGGCGCCGAAGTGCTCGGCGGTTCCGAGCAACTGTGCCGACTGGTCGCCGAGCGGCTCGCGATCACGCACGAGGTCGAGGTGCTCACCAGTTGCGCGCAGGACTACGTCACGTGGGAGAACGCCTATCCGGAGGGCACCGATCGCGTCCGCGGCGTCACCGTGCGGCGCTTCGCCACGGCACGCACCCGCGATATCGACGCGTTCAACACCTACTCGGAGTGGATTTACAACAACGCGCACAGCCGCGCAGGACGAGATGGAGTGGCTGAAGCAGCAGGGGCCATGGTGCCCCGGCCTGATCGATCACCTGAAGCGTCAGCAGGGTCAGTACGACGTGGTGATCTTCTTCACGTATCTCTACGCCACCACCGTGCTCGGGCTCGAAGTCGTACCGTCGCGCAGCATCCTTGTCTCCACCGCGCACGACGAGCCGGCGATCCGGCTGGAGATCTTCAAGGACGTCTTCAAGAAGCCGGCGGCGCTCTGCTACCTGACCGACAGCGAACGCCGATTCGTTCAGCACCAGTTTCCTGAGCGCCCGCTGCTCGAGGAAGTCGTCGGCGTCGGCATCGACCTGGCCCAGCAGCAGCCCTATCCGCGGATGCCGTCACAGCCCGACAAGGACGCACCGCAGACATCCGAGGCCGATGCGTCGGATCCGGACGCCCCGATTGGCGGACCTGAAGACGACGGTCCGGCACGCGAGTTCCCGGCGCACTTGCTGGCTCGCGGCGCCGTGTTCCGCCGGCGTCATCGGTTGTACGGGCCGATCCTTCTCTATGGCGGGCGCATCGATCCTGGCAAGGGCTGCGAAGAGCTGATTCAATATTTCGGCGAGTATCTGAAAGAGGGCGGCGACGCCACGCTCGCCTTGATGGGCGCGAAGCTGATGGCGCTGCCCGAGGATCCGGCGATCCGCTTCGCCGGCAGGCTGTCCGAACGCGAGCGGCTCCAGGCGCTCGAGGCGGCCACGGTCGTCGTCTGCCCGTCGCCGTACGAGAGCCTGTCGCTGCTCGCGCTCGAGGCGATGTCGGTCGGCACGCCGGTGCTCGCCAACGCGCGCAGCCAGGTGCTGGTCGAGCATTGCGTCCGCAGCAACGCCGGATTGTTCTACGCTGACCGCGACGAGTTCGTGGAGTGCCTCAAGCTTCTGATCCGCGACGACCAGCTGCGAGCGTCGATGGGCTGGAACGGCCGCGAGTACATCCGCAAGAACTACCGCTGGGACGTCGTGCTCGCGAAATACGAGCGGCTGTTCGCCAAAATCAAGAACGCGCGGTAACGAACACGATCCTGCGCCGCCTCAATGACCGCGGCGACGGCCGCGAGTAGCAGAACAGCAGTTGCAGTCATCGGGCCGGCGCGGCGCGCTCCAGGGTGAGCCGGCGGCTCAGGGCGTCGCCGCCGCGACCGATCGAATTCGGCGCCGGCCCGAAAATCAGTCTGCCGTTGTCGAAATGGAAGAATCGCTTCTGGTCCGTGCCGACATAGTCCGGCCGCCAGGCCGCATCCACCTTCAGCACCAGGCTGCCCGCCGCGTCGTCAATCGCGCAGGGTCCCGAATACGCGATGTAGCTGCTGAGAAGCGAGGCCTTCATCTGCTCAGTGACCGTCGTGGCGCCCGCCGAAAACGACGGCGTGTCGCTCGACATGATCTGCACGTAGCACGATCCGCCCTCGACCACGATCGACCCGACCGGATGGGCGCCCCACGGCAGCCGCGCCACCGTACCGTCGGGGCGCAGATCCTCGGCGGCGAGCAACTTCCAGCGGCCCTGGATTGATTCGGCTGAAGCGGGAGTGGAGACGACGAGCAGCAGGACCGCGGCCAACATCTTCACGGCACCCTCCCGAAAGTGGAACGAGCGGATTCTACTTCGGTTCGAGGGCGCCGACGACGCTCAGCGGATCCGTGTCAGAGGACGGCCCGTTGTCAGGCTCTACGGATCCTGGCGCTGCTGGATCGGAACCCGGGCCGGGGACGGTGCGCTTGCGGCGCGGCCGGATCTCGTAGCGCTTGATCATCTCGTTCAGCGTCGTCGGCTTGATGTGGAGGAGCTCGGCGGCGCGCTTCTGCACGCCGCCCGCGGCTTCGAGCGTCGACTCGATGAGTCGCTTCTCGAAGTCGGTGATCACGTCCTTGAACGAAATCCCTTCCGGCGGCACCACGAACTGCGGCATCTGGAAATTCGGCGTCTTGCGAACGTGATCCGGAATCAACTCGACGCCGATGTGCGAGTCCGGCGTGAGCACCACCGCGCGTTCGATGACGTTCTCGAGCTCGCGGACATTGCCTGGCCAGTCGTACTCGGTCAGCAGATCGAGCGCTTCCGGCGACAGTTCGAGGCTGGTCTTGTTGTTCTCCTGGCCGTACTTCTCGAGGAAGTGGTGGACGAGGAGCGGCACATCGTCCTTGCGATCGCGCAGCGGCGGCAGCTGAATCGAGATGACGTGCAGGCGATAGAAGAGATCCTCGCGGAACTTGCCTTCCTCCATCATCTGCCGCAGGTCGACGTTGGTCGCGGCGATGATCCGGACGTCGACCTTGATCGTCTCCATGCCGCCGAGGCGCATGAAATCGCGCTCCTGAATCACGCGCAGCAGCTTGGCCTGGGTCTCCAGCGGAACGTTGCCGATTTCGTCGAAGAAGATGCTGCCCTTGTCGGCGAGATCGAACATCCCCTTCTTCGGGATAGACCGCGCCGGTGAAGGCGCCCTTGACGTGTCCGAACAGCGTCGATTCGAGCAGATCCGGCGGCAGGTTGCCGGAGTTGACGGTGACGAACGAACGCTCCGATCGCGACGAGTTGCTGTGAATCGCCCGGGCGACCAGTTCCTTGCCGGTGCCGCTCTCGCCCTGGATGAGGATCGTCGAGCGGCTCGGCGCCGCCTGGATGATCAGGTCGAACACCTGGCGCATCCGCGCGCTGCGGCCGATGATGTTCGCGAACTTGTGATAGCGCTCCTGGATGTTCTGGCGCAGGTTGCGGTTCTCGCTGACCAGCCGCCGGCGTTCCATCGCGTTGCGCACCACGACGAGCACTTCGTCGTTCTTGAACGGCTTGGTGACGTAGTCGAACGCACCCGCCTTCATCGCCGAGATCGCGCTCTCCACCGAGGCGTAGGCGGTGATGATGATGACGTTGAGATCCTCGTCGATCCGCTTCAGCTCGTCGAGCGTGGCGATGCCGTTGAGCCCGGGCATCATGATGTCCACGATCGCGGCGTCGAACGGCAGCGCCCGCGCCATCTCGAGGCCTTCGGCGCCGGACGAAGCGACCCGGACGTCGTAGCCCTCGCGGGTCAGCAGCGTCTCGAGGATCTCCCGCATGATCTCTTCGTCGTCGACGACGAGAATCGTGCCGCGGCGTGAAGTGGCCATATCAGTTCGCCCTGGCGTTGCGCTCGGCTGCCGCGGCCATCGGTAACGCCAGCGTGAAGCGCGTCCCCTGGCCGACGGCGCTGTCGCAGTGAATGGTTCCGGCGTGCTCGCGCACGATGCCGTAGGTGATCGACAGGCCGAGGCCGGTGCCGCGACCGATCGCCTTGGTCGTGAAGAACGGATCGTAGATGCGGGCGAGCTGCTCCGAAGGAATGCCCGACCCGGTGTCGGCAATTTCGGCGACCACCGACTCGCCTTCGATGCGCGTGGTGACCGAGAGCCAGCCGCCGCTCGGCATCGCGTCGCGCGCGTTCAGGAACAGGTTCAGGAACACCTGCTGGAGCTGATGCTCGATGCCCAGCACCGGCATCGCCGTGGCCGCGAGATCGCGCCGCACCTTGATGCTGCCGACCGTGAACTGGTGCTCGAGCAGCGAAAAGACGTCGGTGATGATCGCGTTCAGATCGACTTCGATCCGTTCGTTGCTGGCGGATCCCGGACGCGAAAGGTTGAGCAGGCCGTTGACGATCTTGGCGGCGCGGAAGGTCTGCCGTTCGATTTTCTCGAGCAGCACCGTTTTCGGATCGGCGGGGTCGGCGCCTTCGAGCAGCATCTGGGTGAAGCTCGAGATGCCGGTCAGCGGCGTGTTCACTTCGTGCGCCACGCCGGCGGCCAGAAGACCGATCGACGCCATCTTCTCGGAGATCTGCAGCTGCTCCTCGAGGTGCACCCGATCGGTGATGTCCTCGATCAACAGCAGGGTGCCGACCACCGCGTCGTCGCCGGACGCGTTCTGCAGCGGCACTTCAGTGGCGTTGACGAGGAGCCGCGCACGGTCGGCGCCGTGCGACTCCATCGGCGCCCGGTAGAGGGTGGCCCCGTACGGATGATCCTGGCGCGCCGCCCGAAGCGCCGCGACGAACGGCGCATCGAAGATGTCGCCGAGCAGACGGCCGACCGCCGCCTGGCGGGTGACGCCGTAAAAGCTTTCCAGCGCACGGTTCCAGCGGACGATCCGCTCGTCCACGTCGAACACGACCAGTCCATCGTCGAGCGATTCGAGGATGTTCTCGTTGAACTCGCGCATCCGCCCGAGCTCTTCGGCCTTGAGATGCAGCTGCCGGTACAGACGGCCGTTCTCGATGGCAGTCGCGACCTGGCCGGCAACCGCCGTGAGCAGCGCCGAGGTCCTCGCTGTTGAACGGCTCGTCGGTGTCCTTGCGGCCAAGGGCCAGGACCGCGATCGTGTGCCCTTCGAAGATGCACGGCACGAAGTAGTAGATGCCGACATCGCGCCAGAATTCCACTTCCTCGGCCAGGAAACGCGCGCCGGCGATCGGATCGTCCAGCGCCACGGTGTGCCCGCCGTCCAGACGCGTCATCATCGACGACCCGCGCGCCAGCCGCGGCATGCGCTGAGCGAATCCGTAATCGCCAATCGACGTGAAGTCGCCGGACCGCTCGTCCGACAGCATCAGCGCCATCCGATCCACCACCAGTGTCTCGACGATACGCGCTACCAGCCGCTGGCTGAGGCGGACGACGTCGAGGTCGCTGTTCAGGTCGCGGGCAAAGGCCACCAGCGCGCGGCGATAGTCGTAGCGATCGCGGTAGAAGAGGCGATCGAGCGCATTCTGCACAGCGTCCTTCACCGGTCGCGCGAGCAGCACGACGACGAGCGTCGCCAGTGCGGCGATCACCCAGTTGTGGCCGGCGGCGTCATTCGCGAAGACGAACCCGGTGAGCTTGAGCAGCGCCACATAGAGCGCGGCGCTCGCCGCGAGGAACGCCGTGTAGGCCAGGCCGCGCTTGATGATCACCTCGACGTCGCGAAGTCGGTAGCGGACGATCGCCGCGGCGAACGTCAGCGGGACGAGACCGAGCGGGATGGCCGTCAACTGGAGCGCCATCGGCGGGTTCATGCCGAGTGCCCAGGGCAGGCCGTAGCCGAACGCAAACGGACCGACGCCAAGCGCGGTCCCGCCACGCAATCCAGCGCAGCTGCCGCCGCGCGGTGACGGAAGTGATGTCACGGAACGCGCGCGCGAGCACGGCCAGCGCCGCGACCGCGCACACGAACAGGTAGGCCGGCTCAGCGCGATCGAGCACGTCGAGGATGCGCGAGAAGAGCGGCCCGGAGAGGCTGCCATCCGAACCGCGGACGATGGCGATGACTCGGGCGGCGCCGAGGACGAGCGCCGGCAGATACATCAGCGGGATGACGATGGACTCGATGCGTTCGTAGTTGTTGGTTCGCCGGTCGTCGGCCTCACGCTCCGGAAAAACCATCGTGAAGTGCAGCAGCAGCGGCGGCAGCAGCGCGAACGCGACGGCGTCACCCCAGTAGAAGACCCAGTCGAGGCGATCGAACTGCCCGCTGAACGAAAACGTGAACACGCCGAAGAACGCAACACAGAGCCAGAAGAAATGCAGCGTCGCCTGGTCGCGCGGCCGCCGGACCCGGACGAACGCGCCGACGAGCAGGGTAAACAGTCCAACGGCGGCCAGAATGTAGTAGATCGAGCTGCCGCGCGGCGTCGGCGTGAGCGAAATCTGCAGCGCCTGGCTGGTGCCGAAACGCACCAGCGCGTATTCGAGTTTGGTGCCCTGGTGGCTGCGATGCTGATGTTCGACGACGTCAGCCGGTGTCTGAACCGGCGAGCCGTCGACCGCCAGCAGCACGTCTCCGACCTTGATCCCCGCAATCGAGGCCGCCGACCCGTCGGAGATCTCAATCGCCGTGACGCCTTCCGCGCGCGCGCCCCACTGCACGCCGTCCTCGTATTCGTGCCAGCGCGAGTAGGTCGCGACGTTGGCGACGCCAAGGGCGATTAGTACGGTCGCAACGGCGACGGCGAAGGCGGATCGCCCCCACACGAACCACCTGGACTCAGGCGCTTCGACGTTGATCGCGGAATCAGAATGCATCGACACTCGCGCCGCTCGAGGTAGCAACAGGCATACCCCCGAGAGCGCTCCCGTCCCATGTCTAACTTACTGAAAAATAAGGTATTCGTGTACGAGTGCTGCAAGAAAAAAGTGGCAGTCTCCAGTGCGCTGGAGGCCTTATTCAATAATACGGATCGTCAGGGACGGGCAGAAGAAAGGGACGAGCGGGTTAGAACTTCAGTGTCAGACCACCGACAACGCGAGTCGGGGGACGAACGACGAGCAGCTCATCATAAATGGACTGATCCGGCGCAGTTTCGTGGAAGAAATTGCGGACCGCCACGAGCATCTCCCACCGGGCGCTGCTGAAGTCCATAAATGGCAGTGACTGACGAACCTGTATGTCGAAGCGCGAATCCAGCATCGCCGTCGTGCCGCCATCGGCGGCCGGGCGGGCGAACCCGTTGCTGATGCGGTAGAGCACGACCACACGGGTCGACGTCTCCGGAACCTCAGCCTCGAGGGAGGTGGAAACGTCGTGAATGTGCTCCGCTAACGGGCGCACTGTGGAGGGCGCCAGCAACAGCAGATAGGCGTCGCCATCCAGCGCATTGGCTCGCGCGCGCGACAAGGTGTATTCGACCGAGCCGTGGAACCGGCCGGCGACGGCGGCGCGAATGCCGGCGCTCAGCCCCGAGGCGTCGATGTCGCCACCGTTGGTCAGGCAATAGTGACCGGTCGAGGCCGGCGCGCCCGGCATGTCGATGCCGAAGAGCGTGACCAGCTGATTGGAGACGCGCTGCCGGAACGCGCGAAGCGAAACTGTAGCGGCGGCGATGTCGTGCTCGACCTCGACCTCCACGTGATTCGTGCGTTCGGCTTCGAGCGGGTTGCTGTCGAGCGACGAGAACGTCCGTTGTGGCGGCAGCCACACGCCGCTCTCGAGACGCGGCTGGAACTCTTCAGCGCCAGGCGCGACCGCGCGGCTCGACACCATCGTGCTGAGGCGGAAATGATCGGCCGGTTCCACAGTGAGCGACATCCGCGGGCTGATCAGACTGCCGTTCGCGAGGTAGTCGTAATACGCGTAGCGGCCGCCGTAGGTGAGCGTGAGGATCGGCGAAATCGAATACGTGTCGAATCCGTAGATCGCGCCCGCGTTGCGCGTACCGTCGGTCGCGTTTCGAAACATGAACGTGCTGGCCACGTCTCGCTGCGCGGCGTACGACAGGCCGATGTCGTAGCGGTGCTTGGCCGGCGCCCGCGTCGAGTAGTCGCCGGCGACGATCCACGACGGCGAATCGCCTTGCGTCAACGCTGCCCGCGCGGTCCAGTCGGCCGAATCGCCAATCGGCGCGCCAAGTGCGAGGAAGGCAATGCTGCGCGAGAAATTATCCGTCGAGAACAGCTGCTGCGGCGAGTCGAACGATCCGGTCGTCAGCAGGTTGACCTGACCCGAGAAGGGCGTGCCCGAGAAAAAGTTCGAGGCGAGCCGGGCCGACGGCCCGAACGTCCGATCGAAGAACGTGGGCGTGTCGAACGGGTTGGAATTTCCCGCCGCCGCGCCGGCCAGTACGTCGCCGGGGACAGTCGCGTCTTTCAGAACCGCGCGACGGGCGTGACGCAACCGCCAGGCGATCTCACCGTGATCGTCACCGTCGCTGCCGCCGCCGGCCGCGGAGCCGGCTCCCGACGTGGCGTCAGAGCCACCGGCCGCGACATCAACCAGCGGTACGTTGTCGGATCCTCCCAGGCCAGCGGCGAGGACAGAAGAGGACCCCGATGTGGAGTGGCGCAGCGCGATCGACGATGATGCCCGCGCGCTCGGATGCACGTCGACGACCTGACCGCGTGACGCGACGAAACCCGCGAGGTGGGCGCGCAGCAGATACGGCCCGGGCGACAGTGTCCGCAGCTCGAAGCGTCCACCCCGATCGGTCACCGCAAAGGCCGTCGATGAGCCCAGCGCCGACACCATCGCGCCCGGAATCGGCGCGCCTCTCTCATCCTGGACCGTTCCCGCGATCGAGCCCGCCGCCAGCGACGCGAGATGCGTCACCGGTCGCATTTGCGAGATGCCCTGCGCGAAACCCACCAGTGGCAAACAGAGCACCGCCAGACCGCCGACGACCGCCGACGCCGTCACTCTGGGGGTACTTCGCATGCTGGCTCCGATTGAAACCGAGCCTACGACGGGCTGACCGTGAAGTTCACTTCGCGCGTCAGCGACTTGTTCGCGATCTGGTCGGTCACTTTGATCTCGAGCCGGTATTCGCCTTCAGGGAACGACGCCAACGGCACCGCCTGTCCGCTCTGCAGCTGGTGTCCGGCCGCGAAATCGAAGTTCGGCGGCAGCGTCTGCGCATTCAGGCTCTGCGGATTGGTCTTGTTGAAGAACTTCTCCGGCTGCCCCGCGAGCTTCTGGTAGAAGTTGTATTCCACCTTGATGTCGGGCTTGTTCGCGGCGTCCTTCTTCGGGTTGTAAATCAGCATGAACGTCGACAGCTCGGACTTCTTCGAGAGCTTGGTGTCGAACGCCGGCACGATCTCCATCATCCCCATCGCGTAGGGACGGTCGGCCTGCTGCTGCGGTGTGAGCGGGGCGGGCAGCGGATCGATCCGCGCGGCCAGCATCACGGTGCTGGTGGCGAGCTCGTCGTTCCAGAAGTCGGGCACTGTCATCGCCTGCTTCAGCACCGACATCTTCGGCGCCGGCGCATTCTTCTGCGGCTTCTCGGGCGCCGGTTCCTTGACGACGACGAACACGTCGTAGGCGCCGCCCGGGACGGTGAACGAGCGCGAGATGCGCAGCGGATTCTGCCCCGCGGTCACCGGCACGAAGCTGATGTCCTCGTAGGCGTACGGCGACGGCTTCTTCGTGTCTTTCTTGTCGTCCTTCTTGTCGTTCTTGCCGGCGGGAGCCGCTTCGGCGGGCGCTGCCACAGGATTCTTGGACACCACTCGCCAGTAGAACGCGAGATTGCCGGTGACCTTGCCCGGGTCGATCGACACGGTGAACGGCACGTATTCCTTGTTGCCCTGCGCCTTCAACACGTCGTCTCGCAGCCAGGTGATCGAAAAGTCGTTGGGCGCGGGCTGGCCCGCCGCCATGTCGTCAACAACCTTGATGATGGTCTGGCTCTCACGCTTCTGGAGCTCGTCCTTCTTCTTGTCGTCTTTCTGCGCAAAGACGGCCATCGAGGACGCAAACATCACGAGAACAAATAGGGCGAACACGCCACGCCGCTGCTTCATAAAACCTAGTCTCCCAATATGACGGTCTGACTCGAACAGCCAATCATAGGCGGGCCCCTGATACCAAGTCAAACCCTTCTATCGTCAGCACTTCAGTCGGCTTTCGGGCCTCAGGCGCTATGCTAGTATCGAGCGTTTTCGCCCGCCAACATGAAGCTCATCGACGTCTCGATTGCCCTCGACGCGAACCTCCCGAACTATCCGGGCAACACGCCCTTCAGCCTCGAGGCGATCAAGAGGCTCGCGCGGGGGGACAGCTCCAACGTCTCGACGCTGCACATGAGCGCACATGCCGGCACTCACGTCGACGCGCCGCGGCATTTTTTCGACCAGGGGACCGGCACCGAGGCGCTGTCGCTCGAAATGCTGATCGGACGGACGCGCGTCATCGAGCTCACCACGCGCAAAGCGGTCACCTCCGACGACCTCGAGCGATTCGATCTCACCGAGGATGTGCGGCTGCTGATCAAGACCGCCAACTCGCGCCTCTGGAACGACCCGGCGTTCCATCCTGAGTTCATCGGCGTCGCCGAATCGGGCGCCCGGCACCTGGTCGATCGCGGCGTCAAGCTGGTCGGCGTCGATTACCTCTCCGTCGAGGAGTATCACAAGGCCGGTGCGCCAGCGCATCACATTCTGCTTGGCAGCGGGATCATCGTGATCGAGGGGCTCAACCTGCGCGACGTGGAGCCGGGCATCTACGAAATGCTGTGCCTGCCGTTGCGGGTCGTCGGGTCCGACGGCGCGCCGGCGCGCGTCGTGCTGCGCAAGAGCTGATCACATGTCGGCGCTGCTCGACGACAGCCTCGTCATCGTCCTCGCCGGCGGGGCCGGCGAGCGCCTGTATCCGCTGACGAAAGAGCGGGCCAAGCCGGCGGTGTACTTCGGCGGACCGTATCGCATCATCGACTTCGTCCTCAGCAACTGCATCAACTCCGGTCTGCGGCGCATGTTCATCGCCACGCAGTACAAGTCGCTGTCGCTGAACCGGCATATCCGGATGGGCTGGGGCATCGTCTCGGAGGAGCTCGGCGAGTTCGTTGAGATTCTGCCGCCGCAGAAGCGCGTCAGCGAGCACTGGTATCAGGGCACCGCGGACGCCGTCTACCAGAACCTGTATTCGATTCATGCGCGAGAATCCGCAGCACCTGGTGGTGCTCTCGGGCGATCACGTCTACAAGATGGACTACTCGCGCATGCTGCGGCTGCACGAGGAACGCGGCGCCGCCGTCACCCTCGCCACGATCGAGGTGCCGATTGCGGATGCGAACCGCTTCGGCGTGATCGTCGTGGACGAGAACGAACGCGTCACGGGATTTCAGGAAAAGCCGAAGGACCCGACGCCGATTCCCGGGTCGAGCGAGTTCGTCCTCGCGTCGATGGGCGTCTACATCTTCGATACCGAGATTCTGGTGCAGGCGCTCGAGGCGGACGCCACCCTGCCCACCAATCACGACTTCGGCAAGGACATCATCCCAGCGCTGATTCATCAGGCGCCGGTCTATTCCTACCGGTTCTACGACGAAAACAAGAAGGCCTCGAAATACTGGCGCGACATCGGCACGCTCGATGCCTACTTCGACGCCAACATGGATCTCTGCCAGGTGAACCCGGAGTTCAACCTCTACGATCCGGAATGGCCGCTGCGCACCTACCAGCCGCAGGCGCCGCCGGCGAAGTTCGTGTTCGCCGAGATCGGCAGCCGCTGCGGACAGGCGCTCGACTCGGTGATTTCGCCCGGCTGCATCGTCTCGGGCAGCAGCATCTACGGCAGCGTGCTGTGCCCGAATGTGCGCGTCCACAGTTTCTGCCGGATCGAGCAATGCATTCTGATGCCCGGCGTCCGCGTCGGACGGCACGCGCAGATCCGGCGGGCGATCATCGACCGCGACGTGCTCATTCCGCGCGGCGCGCTGATCGGCTACAACGCACGACGAGGATCGCCGCCGGCACACCGTCACCGAGTCGGGCATCGTGGTCGTCACCACAGACGACGAGCCGCTGATTGGCGAGCTTGGCGAGGACGCGTTACGCTTCGAGGCCGAGGCCGACCGGCGCGGCAGCGGCGGATAGAACACAAAGGACACGAAGGTTTCAAAGGACACGAAGAAGAGATCCTGAGTCTTGTCTTTGTGTCCTTGGTGTCCGTTGTGTTGAATAGGCATCTCGAGCATTCAAGGAGCACCGATTGAAGATCTCGAAAATTCATGGGCGCGAGATTCTGGACTCGCGGGGCAATCCGACGGTGGAAGTGGACGTCACGCTCGAGGGCGGCGCCTTCGGACGCGCCGCGGTGCCGTCCGGCGCCTCGACCGGCGTGCGCGAAGCGCTCGAGTTGCGCGACGGCGACAAGGCACGTTACGGCGGCAAAGGCGTGCGGAAGCGCGGTCGCCAACATCAACGGCGAGATCGCCACGGCGCTGATCGGCCGCGCCTTCGACCCAGCGCACCCTCGACGAAGCGATGATCGGCTCGACGGCACGCCGACCAAGAGCCGCCTCGGCGCCAACGCGCTGCTCGGCGTCTCGATGGCGGCGGCGCGAGCGGAGGCGGTCGCGGCAAAGATTCCGCTGTATCGGCACATCGGCGCCCTCTGCGGCAACGACCGCTTCACGCTGCCGGTGCCGATGATGAACATCCTCAATGGCGGCGCCCACGCCGATTCGAGCGTCGACTTCCAGGAATTCATGGTGATGCCGCTCGGCGCGTCTTCCTTCAGCGAAGCGCTGCGCATGGGCGCGGAAATCTTCCACGCGCTGCGCGGCATCCTGAAGGCGCGCGGTCAGTCCACCGGCGTCGGCGACGAGGGCGGCTTCGCGCCAAATCTCAAATCGAACCGCGAGGCGGTCGAAGTCGTTCTCGAGGCGATCGGCAAGGCGGGGCTCAAGGCCGGCCAGGACGTGTGGATCGCCCTCGACGTCGCGTCGAGCGAACTCTGGGCTCGACGGGCGCAGACGGTGGCAACTACACCTTCAAGAAGTCAGGCGAACCGGACCGCACCTCAGACGCAGATGATCGCGATGTACGACGACTGGATCAGCCAGTATCCGATCGTGTCGATCGAAGACGGCCTCGCCGAAGGCGACTGGAACGGCTGGGCTCAGCTGACGGCGGCGCTCGGCGCGCGGGTGCAGCTGGTGGGCGACGATGTGTTCGTCACCAACCCGGAGATCCTGAAAAAAGGCATTGCCGACCGCGTCGGCAACGCGCTGCTGGTCAAGCTGAATCAAATCGGGACCGTCACCGAAACGCTCGACGCGGTCCGGATGGCGGCTGACGCCGGCTACGCGACGATCATCTCGCATCGCTCGGGCGAGACCGAGGATTCGACGATCGCCGATCTCGCGGTCGGCACCGCCGCCGGCCAGATCAAGACCGGCTCCGCCAGCCGCACCGATCGCGTGTGCAAGTACAACCAGCTGCTCCGAATCGAGGAAGAGCTCGGCTCGGCCGCGGCATTCGCCGGTCGTGACGCGGTGCGCGTCCGAAGGTAGCGCGGGCCTTTCAGGCCCGCCTGATTCGCGACCCCGAAAGGGTCGCGCTACGTGGGAAACCAATGCACAAAGTCGTCCTGCTCCGTCACGGCGAGAGCACGTGGAACAAGGAAAACCGCTTCACCGGCTGGCACGACGTGGACCTCACGGACCGCGGCCGCGACGAAGCGCGCGAAGCCGGCCGCCTGCTGAAAGAAGGCGGCTACGTGTTCGACATCGCGTTCACTTCGGTGCTGAAGCGCGCGATCAAGACGCTCGGAATCGCGCTCGACACGCTCGACCAGCTCTGGATTCCGGTGACCAAGAGCTGGAAGCTGAACGAGCGCCACTACGGTGCGCTGCAGGGATTGAACAAGGCGGAGACATCGGCAAAGCATGGAGAGGCGCAGACCAAGATCTGGCGCCGCAGTTTCGACATCCCGCCGCCGCCGCTGACCATAGACGATCCGCGGCACGCCTCGCACGACCCGCGATACGCGGCGTTGAAGCCGAGCGAGCTGCCGCTGACCGAATCGCTGAAGGACACCATCGCCCGCTTCCTTCCCTACTGGCACGAGTCGATCGCGCCGGTCGTGAAATCGGGCCGCCGCGTCATCGTCGTCGCTCACGGAAACAGCCTGCGTGCGCTGGTGAAGTATCTCGACGACATCCCGGAAGGCGAGATCGCCGAGCTGAATATCCCGACCGGCATCCCGCTGGTCTACGAGCTGGATGAGGATCTGAAGCCGCTGCGCCACTACTACCTTGGCGACCCGGCGGCGGCCGCCGCCGCGGCGGCACGCGTAGCCAACCAGACCGCTCAGCGCTAACCGTCGGTCACGTTGGAACGAAAAAAGGCCGGCGCGCTTGTCGCACGCCGGCCTTCGCTGTCTGCGAATTGGTTTCGTTCTACGTTCGTCGTTCTAGGTTCGTCGTTCGAACGCGTATTTCTAACTTCACACTTCCAACGTCAAACTTTTCTCTATTCCACCGGCTCCGCGGTTTCGTCGGCGGCGATCCTCAAAGAGCGCAGAAACCGGCGGTCGTTCGCAGTGACCTCCAGATTGCGCTTCGGCTGCTGCGAGGTCCGCGGTGGCGTCGCCACTTTGGCGAGTGCCGCAGTCTGCGAGCGGCTGACAAACCCTACGACGGCCTCGAGCGTCACCTTCATCTCGAAGCCGGCTGCCCGTGCCTTCTCTCGGCACGCTTCCACTTGCGGGCTTTCCGCGACCGCAGCGGCAATCGCGTCGGCCAGCTCTCGTGCGAACCGGTTCACGACGTCGTCCATCTGCTTCCCTCCCTACGCCGCCGGGCCGGGTTCCGGCGCGCTTCGCGAGCGACGCCTGTTTACACCAAGGCCAGTGAACAGGAATCGGACGCCTGACGTGTTCATATGTGTGGAAAGACTGTGCAGGTGAGTTGAGTGTACGGCTGCTGATTTGGGCTGTCAAGAAGTTACAGGTGATCGAGCCGATACAATTGGCGGAAATCCCAGGTGTGTATGAAGTACACGATTGCGCGACCGGCCTTGTGCCTCTTCGTCGCCAGCAAAACCAAGCCTCGGAGCGTCCGAGGCGGCTACAATGACCGGCACAGAGGACTTATGAACCGCACCACCATCGCACTGACAATCGTGTCCGCTGCACTCGCCGGCGGGCTGGTGACGGCGACAGCGGCCGAACCGACGACCTCGTCGTCCAGCTGGGACGCACGCGCAGCCGCGGCCTATCTCGATGGCCGCCAGGGCTGGTGGATGACGTGGTCGGGCGCGAACCGCGATCACGACACGCAGTGCGTGTCCTGTCACACCGCCCTGCCATACGCGCTGGCGCGTCCGGCGCTGCGCGGTCCGCTCGGGGAGCACGACGCGTCGGCGACCGAGCGCCGGATGCTCGAAGACGTGACCAAGCGTGTGCGCATGTGGAAGGAGATCGAGCCGTTCTATCCCGATCAGCTGCGCGGTCTGCCGAAGACCAGCGAATCGCGCGGCACCGAAGCAATCCTCAACGCGGTGATTCTGTCGACGCGTGACGCGCGCGCCGGCTCGATGAGCGCCGACGGCCGACAGGCGTTCGAGAATCTGTGGCCGCTCCAGTTCAAGACCGGCGAACGCACCGGCGGCTGGGCCTGGCTCGACTTCCACAACGAGCCGTGGGAAGCGCCAGGCTCTCAGTATTTCGGCAACTCGCTCGCCGCCATCGCGATTGGTTCGGCGCCTGAGGGTTACGCGTCCACTCCAGCGATTCAGGAACGCGTCAAGCCGCTGGCGACATTTCTTCGCGGCGGCGCCGAAAACGCCACGCTGCTGAACCGGGCGATGATCCTGTGGGCCTCGGCAAAGATTCCCGACGTCCTGACGCCGGAACTGCGGCAGCGCATCATCGCGGACCTGACCGCCAGGCAACAGGCCGACGGCGGCTGGGCGACGGCATCGCTGGTCGGCGACTGGAAGCGCAACGACAAGACGCCGCTCGACCCAGACACGGACGGCTACGCGACCGGTCTCGTGACATTTGTCCTCGAGCAGGCCGGCCTGCCCTCGTCAGACGTCCATGTCATCGGCGGTCGCGCGTGGCTGGTGCAGCACCAAAACCGCTCGACCGGTCAGTGGACGGCGGTGTCCGTGAACAAGCAGCGCGATCCGGCATCCGACGTCGGCAAGTTCATGAGCGACGCCGCGACCTCATACGCGGTGCTTGCGCTGTCGCACATAACCTGACCAGCACCGTTCCAGTGGCGCGGCATCGTTGGGCGCGGCATCGTTCGCGAGTCCGGGTCGGCGTACCACGTCCGAACCCGCCCCAGAGCGATGCCAGGCAACCCGCGCTACAATCGCCCCGTGCATTCTGTCGGCACCCCCGACGACCTCGCCGGTTGGGATCCGTCCACCGATCTCGGCGCTCCAGGCGAGTTCCCTTTCACTCGCGGCATTCAGCCGACCATGTACCGCGGCCGGCTGTGGACGATGCGGCAGTACGCAGGGTTCGCGTCAGCAGAGGAATCCAACGAGCGCTATCGATATCTGCTCGCCAACGGTGTCAGCGGGCTGAGCGTCGCCTTCGATCTGCCGACGCAGATGGGATACGACTCCGACCACCCGCTTGCCGCCGGCGAAGTGGGCAAGGTCGGCGTCGCGATCGATTCGATCGAGGACATCGCGACGCTGTTCAACGAGATCCCGCTCGACCGCGTCTCGACCTCGATGACGATCAACTCGACGGCGATCATTCTTCTGTCGCTGTATGTAGCGGTTGCCAAACGCCAGGGCGTGGCGCCGGCGAAGCTCTCGGGCACGGTGCAGAACGACATCCTCAAGGAGTACGTGGCCCGCGGCACCTACATCTACCCGCCGCGCGCGTCGCTGCGGATCGTCACTGACATCTTTGCTTTCTGCGAGCGCGAACTACCCAACTGGAACACCATTTCGATCAGCGGGTATCACATCCGTGAGGCTGGATCGACGGCGGTGCAGGAAGTTGCATTTACCTTCGCACATGCGCTCGCCTACGTGCAGTCCGCCATCGACGCCGGGCTCGACGTGAATCGTTTCGGCCAGCGGCTCTCGTTCTTCTTCAACGCGCACAACGACTTTCTCGAGGAGAGTCGCCAAGTACCGCGCCGCCCGGCGGCTGTGGGCCCGGATCATGCGCGATCGCTTCCACGCCACCAACCCGCGTGCGCAGCAGCTGCGTTTTCACACCCAGACGGCCGGCAGCACGCTCACCGCCCAGCAACCCGACAACAACATCGTCCGGGTCGCGCTGCAGGCGCTGGCCGCGGTGCTGGGCGGCACGCAGTCGCTGCACTGCAACGGACGCGACGAGGCGCTGGCGCTGCCGACCGAGGAATCGGCGCGCATCGCGCTGCGCACGCAGCAGATCATCGCCGCGGAGAGCGGCGTGGCGAACACGGTCGATCCGGTTGCAGGCTCCTACGCGATCGAAGCGATGACCAACGACATCGAGCGCGGCGCTGAGGAAATCCTGGCGCGCATCGAAGCTGCGGGTGGAACGCTGGCGGCGATCGAAGCGGGACTGATTCAGCGCGAGATTCAGGATTCCGCCTACCGCGCACAACTGGCCATCGACTCGGGAGCAGCTACCGTCGTCGGCGTCAACGCGTTCACGTCCGCGGCTGGCAGCGCGCCGATCGCGACGATGAGAATCGATCCACGGGTTGAAACGCGCCAGATCGAGCGGGTGCGGGCGGTTCGTGCGAGCCGGAGCCCGGATCGCTGGTCGGCCGCCGTCGCCGGCGTGACGCAGGCGGCGACCGATGGCACCAACCTCGTCCCGGCCGTCATCGCCGCGGTCGAAGCGTTCGCCACCGTCGGTGAGATCTCCGACGCCATGCGCAAGGTGTTCGGCGAATACGAAGAAGCGTCCCAGCCGTGAGCGCCGAACCGCTGCTCTCCGTCTCGAAGCTGACCACCGTGTTCGATTCGCCGCGCGGAGCCGTGACGGCGGTGGACGACGATCAGCTTCGAGATTCGCCCCGGCGAAACTCTCGGGCTGGTCGGCGAATCAGGCAGCGGCAAGTCGGTCACCGCGCTGTCGATCATGCGACTGGTGCAGCCGCCTGGTCGAATCGCGGGCGGTCAGCTGCTCTTCAAGGGGCGCGACCTGTTGACGCTCGACGAGCCGTCGATGCGCGCGATCCGCGGCGCTGACATCTCGCTGATCTTCCAGGAGCCGATGACCGCGCTCAATCCGGTCTTCCGCGTCGGCGACCAGATTGCCGAGGCACTCCTGGTTCATCGGCGGGCGACGCGGCAGGAAGCGAAAGCAAAGGCAGTCGAACTCCTGCGCGCCGTCCGGATTCCGAACCCCGAGGCTCGGGTCGCGTCCTATCCGCATCAGCTTTCGGGCGGCATGCGCCAGCGCGTCATGATCGCGATCGCGCTCGCCTGTCAGCCGGCGCTGGTCATCGCCGACGAGCCGACCACGGCCCTCGACGTCACCATTCAGGCGCAGATTCTCGACCTGCTGCGCGAGATGCGGTCGGCGCTCGGACTGGCGCTGCTCCTCATCACCCACGATCTCGGCGTCGTCGCCGAAACGGCGGACCGGGTTGCGGTGATGTATGCAGGACGGATCGTCGAAACCGGGCCCGTGCGCGAGATCCTCCGCAATCCGCAGCATCCGTACACCCGTGGGCTGCTCGCATCGATTCCCGGTGGACGGCCCGGCGCGCGGCTGCGGGCGATCGACGGATCGGTGCCGCTGCTCGGTGCGCTGCCTTCGGGCTGCGCGTTCAACCCGCGCTGCCCGGATCGTTTCGAGCCGTGCACGGGGACGCCGCCGCCGGACTACGCGGTCGGACCAGAGCGAACGGCGAAGTGCTATCTGCACGACCCGCACCTCGCACCTCGTAGCCCGCACCTCGTGCCTTCCGTGGGCTCCGCGTCGGCACCTCGCAGCGTCACCGAGCTGTAATGCCGCTCCTCGAAGTCGAACATCTCGTCAAACACTTCGGCCGCGACGCCGGGCTGCTGCACGCCAGCACCCGAATCACCGCGGTCGATGACGTCAGCTTCAGCATCGACGAGGGTGAGACCTTCGGTCTGGTCGGCGAATCCGGCAGCGGCAAGACGACGACTGGACGCTGCCTGCTGCGCCTGATCGAACCCTCGTCCGGCGCCGTGCGGTTTCGGGGCGAGGACGTGCTCGGCTTCTCGCGGCGCAGGATGCGCGAGGCGCGACGCGAGATGCAGATCGTGTTTCAGGACCCGTACTCGTCGCTCAATCCGCGGATGCGGGCGCGGCAGATCGTGGAGGAGCCGCTCATCATCCACAAGCTCGGGTCGAAGGACGAGCGGCGTAACCGCGTCGCCGAGCTGTTCGGCCTGGTCGGACTGGACGCGGCCCATCTGGATCGTTACCCGCATCAATTCAGCGGCGGTCAGCGACAACGCATCGGACTGGCCCGGGCACTGGCGCTGAATCCCTCGTTCGTGGTGCTCGACGAACCGGTCTCGGCACTCGATGTGTCGGTGCAGGCGCAGGTGGTCAACCTGCTGATGGACCTCCAGACGAAGCTGAAGCTCACCTATCTGTTCGTCGCGCACGACCTGCGCCTGGTCGAGCACATCTGCAGCCGCGTCGCGGTGATGTATCTAGGCAAGATCGTCGAGATCGGACCGACCGCGTCGCTGTTCGAAGCGCCGCAGCATCCCTACACGCGCGCGCTGCTGTCGGCGATCCCCGTCCTCGATCCGGATGCGCCGAAGCACCGCGTCGTCCTCGATCCTGCGTCAGTCAACCGTGACGCCGCGTTGAAGGAAATCGCGGCAGGTCATTTTGCAGCTGTTTAGAACGGATCCAGCTTTTTTCACGAAACACGGAGATCGCGAAGCACACGAAGATTCTCCTTAAGAGCTTCGTGGTCTCCGTGTCTTCGTGATGAGGCTTGCTGATGACTGATCTAAGCCGCGCGGCGAACGTCGTTCTCGACCTTGCCGTCGCGGATGTGAATGCTGCGGTACGCGAACGCGGCGACGTCGGGCTCGTGGGTGACGAGGACGATGGTGTTGCCGCCTTTGTGCAGCCGCTCGAACAGCGCCATGATCTCGGTGCCGGTCTTCGAATCGAGGTTGCCGGTCGGCTCGTCGGCGAGCAGGATCGATGGGTTGTTGACCAGCGCGCGCGCGATCGCGACGCGCTGTCGCTGGCCGCCTGACAGCTCGTTCGGCTTGTGCAGCATGCGGGCGCCGAGCTCCACCTTTTCAAGCGCGGCCTTGGCCCGTTCGACGCGATCCTTGGCCGCGACGCCCGCATACACCAGCGGCAGTTCGACGTTGTGCAGCGCGGTGGCGCGCGGCAGCAGGTTGAACGTCTGGAACACGAAACCGATTTCCTCGTTGCGGATGCGCGCCAGCTCGTTGTCGTTCATCTGGCTGACCTGTTTGTCGTTCAACAGGTAGGATCCCTTGCTCGGGGTGTCGAGGCAGCCGATGAGATTCATCAGCGTCGACTTGCCCGAACCCGACGGTCCCATGATGGCGACGTACTCGCCGCGTTCGATTTGCAGCGAAACGCCGCGGAGCGCGTGAATTTCCTCCGCGCCCATGACGTAGGTCTTCCAGAGATCGACGGTTTCGATAAGTGACATAGCCAGAAACTCAGACGTTGGGCCGGCGGCGGCGGTTCCCTCGTGGTGCGCCAGCCCCGTTTTCGATTATCGCCGGTTTGCCGCCGGACCAGCCAGCTACTTCTTGAACTCGGCGACGTTACCGGGCGGCCGCCCGCGCCGCCGTTCGTTCTCCCGGTTCTTCAGACGACTGACCCGCCGCGGCTCCGTCGTGCCGCGCGCGCAGTACGGACAGAACGTCCATCCCGGTTGAAGCGCCCGCCCACAGTGCTGGCAGCCATCACCCTGACGCGCGCCGCAATGCGGACAGGCCAGATAGTCGGCGCCGACCGGCGCGCCGCAGCCGGCGCACAGCGCTCGGGTTTCACCCACTTCGCTGACGACGCGGAGCAGTTCGTCGGGCGTGGTCACCCCGCTGTGGACCTTTGCCAACGCATCCTCGCCCAGGCTGATCATCCCGCCGGCCAGCGCCGCCTCGCGCAGCTGATGCTCGGGTGCGTTCGACGAGATCAGACGCCGCACCTTGTCGGTGACGTGCATGACTTCGTAGACGCCGACGCGCCCTCGATAGCCGGTGTGATTGCATTGATCGCAGCCGACCGCCTGATAAAAGACCATCGCCGCGGCGTCGCTGTCGCTGATGTCGAGCAATCGGAGCGTTTCGGCCGGCGGCAGGTATCGACGCCGGCAACTCGCGCACAGCCGGCGCACCAGGCGCTGCGCGATCACGCCCACAAGCGCCGACGCGATCGCGTGCCGCTCGATTCCCATCTCCGCCAGGTGCGTCACCGCGGACGAGGCATCGTCGGCGCCGAGGGTGGACAGGATCAGCTGACTGGTTTGCGCAGCATGGACCGCTACGTTCGCGGTTTCGGCGTCGCGAAGGTGACTCAGAAGGATCACGTCGGCGTCCTGCTTCAGAATCGATCGCAGTGCAGCGGCGAACGTCTGCCCGCCGGCCTCGCTGATCTGGGTCTGGTTGACGCCGGGGATCTGGTACTCGACCGGATCCTCGATCGTGACGATGTTCGCCTTCTCCGACGGAACCGCCATCAACGCCGCGGTCAGCGTCAACGTCGTACCGCTGCCGCCTGGTCCGGCGACCAGAATCATCCCGTGCCGGTGACCAAGCAGTTCGCGCACGGTCGCGAGCGCCGACTCCGACAGGCCGATCTCGTCGAGCATCGGGGCGCGCTTGCGCTGATCCAGCAGGCGCATCACCAGCTTCTCGCCGGCGATCGTGCGCAGCGTGGACACGCGAAAGTCCACCTCGGCGCCGTCTTCGCGGACGACGCGGAGGCGCCCGTCCTGCGGCAGGCGTTTCTCGCCGACGTCGATGCCCGCCATCATCTTGAAACGCGCGATCAGGCCTTCATGAACGTGCTCAGGCAGCTGCTGGACGGCCTTGAGCACACCGTCGAGGCGATGACGGATGACGACACCTCTCTCGGTGGGCTCGACATGTATGTCGGTCGCGTGGCCCACGAGCGCGTTTTTGACGATCAGATCGACGAGAACGGGAATCGGCGCCGTCCCGTTCGACGCGTCCGGTTCCCGCACTGCCGGGATGTTGGGTTCGGTATCGGTTTCCACTGAGGCGGAATAGCAACGATCGATCGTCTCCATGATGGCGTCGCGCGTCGCCACCACCTGCGTAATCCGGTGGCCGGTGTGACGCTCGAGATCGTGCACGAGGCTGAACAGCAGCGGATCGGACATCGCAACGGTCAGTTTGTCGTGCTCGAGCGCGATCGGCACGCACCAGCGCTCGAGCGCGACGTCCTTCGGAATCAGGGCGACGGCCGAGGCGTCGGGCCGCATCGACGCAAGATCGACGTACGCGAATCCGAGCTGGAACGCGATCGCTTTGGCCACCTGCTCCTCGGTCGCAAGTCCAAGGCGCACGAGCGCTGCACCGAGGCGTTCGCCGGTGCTCTTGTGCTCGCCCAGCGCGCGGCGCAGATCGTCATCGGTGATGATGCCGGCCTGAACGAGGCACTCCCCCAGCTTCTTACGCACAGGTTTCGATTGTACGGCGCTCAGCGAGCGAATGCGCCAAGGACAAGCTTTCGCGTCTGGCCCTGCGGATCCCGCAGCAGCACGGCTTCGGTCGTGATGTCGATGATGCGGGCGGCGCCGACCAGGTCACCAAGGGCGAGGATGCGGCCGTTGATGATCGCCAGGCGACGGCCGGGAGCGTACAGAATCAGGCGAAGGTCGGCGTCGAGCGGCAGCACCGGATCCGCCGGCATCGGCGTGTTGGATTCGTAGACCTTTGGCGTCGGCTCTGCTACGACGGCAGTCGCCGGCGCAGCGTTCGCCGCCGTGGACGATGCTGCCGTCGTCCGCGCGATCGATTCGAGCAGCCGGATCGGCAGGATCTCAGGGCGTGCGGCGGTATGTGGCGCGGACAACCGATCGATCTCGCGCCATTGCGGACTACGGGTGACGGCGAAGCCCATGGCGACCCCGGCTACCAGTCCAGCGCCGACGGCCGAATACGCGAGAACCAGCCGCGACTCGGAACGGCGGCGGGCGCGCAGCAGGTTGATCGGCGCTGGCACGGACTCGCCAGCCGCTGCGGCCAGCGTAAAGGCGTTGCCTTCGAGCGTTTCGACCACCACGTCGAGACGCTCCATCAGCGGCGCCGTCATGCCGGGCAGTTCGTCGAACCCGCCGCAGATACACACCTGGCCCACCGTACCGCCGCCAGACTCGGCGACGCCGGCAAACAACTCCGCCAGTTGTTCGCCCAGGCGCCCGGCAATCTCGCCGCGGCTGCGGGTGTTCCCTCCTTCCTGGCGGTAGCCCCAGGAAAGATCGCGCACCGCCAGCAGCAGCCCGTTGCGAGCCAGCGCCAGGCACGTCGCGGTGGACTCGAGCGCGACGTAGGCGGCGAGCGCGGCCGACTCTCCCGCGAGGTGCCGCCGCCAGGCGACGGACCCGAGTGCGGCACCGGGCGTCACGACCGTCCGGACGCGTATGCCGGCCTCAATCAGCGGTTCGAGCGCGCTCTTCATTTCGTCGGCGGGAGCCAGCGTGACAATGACCGGCCGCCGGAGCTGTCCATCGCGCTGATGCTGCGGCGGACCGGCGGGCGCGATGTCCGTCCACATGCCGTGCGTACGCACGCCGGCGGCGGTCAGGGAGCGCAGCGCCTCGGCGCGCATCGACTCGTACAGACCCACCGGGACCATGACCTGGCGATGGTCGTTGCGTGGATTCCAGATCACCACTCCGGCGCTGTGGCCGCGCAGCGCTGCGAGCCGAGCGCGGGTCTCCGGCGCCGACACGGCCAGCACGTCGGACGCGATGATGCGCGGGCGTTCGCGGCCGTCCGCACCATCGGCGACTTCGACGATGCGGCATGACGCTGCCGACAGTTCGATTCCGATGCGGCTAGTCATCAAGCGTGTGGGCGAGTTGGCGTTCCTCCGGCTGAAAGGTCCGCCCGGAGCGAGTCTGCCCGGTGTTGTGTCGGCTCGAGCTGGTCCGATCGCTAGGGCGTTGCGGCGTTTGCGGAGCGGGATTGCACGTGCCTGCACTTGCTTCCGCATGTCGGCCGGGTCAACATGCAGCCTGCGACACATGAACGAACACGACGCAGGGAAGAGCCCGGACTCGCAGGCGGGCGCACAGGACGACTTGCGCATGCAGATTGCGTCTGCTGTCGAGGCGCGGACCGAGTCCATCGCCGCCGATGCGTCCGCGATGTTTTCGTACGGCGACCCTGCAGTGCTGAATGCCGACTACGGACAGCGGGTCGGGCGCCTCATCACGCAGTTGCTGGCGGCAGCGATCCGCGACGGCGGGGTCGGGACGGGTGGCGGCCTGATTGCCGATCTCTTGCGGGCAGTCGCACAGCGTGGCGCTTCGACCGAGCGTGTGTTCAGCTTCGTCTATCTCCTCGAGCGCACCACGCTGGACGAACTCGCACTCGACGAACGGACCGGCGCCACCAGCGAAGCCTGGCCGGTCACGGCACAGCTCGTACGACGGGCATCGTTCGACCTGCTGGCGGCGTATACCGGACGCGCCCTGCTCGAGCCGGTCGAGGCGTCGATCGTCGATCCGCTGACCACTTTGTACACACGACCGCTGTTCGACGCGGTGATGGCGAAGGAGGTCGAGCGTGCCGGCCGCTTCGGCGACGAGATCTCACTGATCGTGTTCGACGTCGATCGACTCGCCGAGATCAACCAGACGTATGGCCACGGCGTCGGCGACAAGATTCTCGAGCGTCTCGGGATCCTGATCCGGCAATACTTCCGTCAGCACGACTGGGTGGCCCGCCATTCGGAAGACTCGATCGCAGTTCTGCTCACACGCCTCGACGCGGACCGCGCCTCCGCACTGGCCGAGCACGTACGAACCACCGTCGAGCAGCGTCTGGAGTTCCCCGATTACCGGACTGATGTGCGGGTGGCGGTGACGCTCAGCGTCGGGGTGGTCAACGTGGCGGTCACGGTCGGCGACGTCATCGATCCGGTGCGCCTGCTCGCGGACGCGGAAGCCGCGCTCGATCGCGCCAAGCGGCTCGGCCGGAATCGTGTCGAGCGCCTGGATGGGCGCGGTGCGGTCCGCGTCAGCTCTCCTCAAGGCGCGAAAAGCGTGTAGTGTCCGGCTTCAGCCGGATCTCGTTGAATCGATCTACCCGGCCGATTCTTCGTCGTAATTCGCCTTCAGCGTCGCCACGACGGCCGGATCCGCCAGCGTCGTGGTATCACCCAGGGCTTTTCCTTCGGCGATGTCGCGAAGCAGGCGGCGCATGATCTTTCCGGAGCGTGTCTTCGGCAAATCAGCGGCGAACAGGATGTCGTCCGGGCGCGCGATCGCGCCGATTTTCCTCGTCACGTGGTTCTTCAACTCGTCGATCAGCGCCTTCGATCCGATCTGCGAACCGGCGCCTTCTTTGAGCGTGACGAACGCAGCGATCGCCTGTCCCTTGATTTCGTGCGTCCGGCCGACCACCGCCGCTTCGGCCACCGCCGGATGGTCGACCAACGCGCTTTCGACTTCCATCGTGCCGATCCGGTGTCCCGCCACGTTGATCACATCGTCGACCCGCCCGAGCAGCCAGTAGTAGCCGTCGGCGTCGCGCTTGGCGCCGTCGCCGGTGACGTAGACGCCGGTTCCCCAGCGATGGAAGTAGGTGTTCACGTAGCGTTCGGGATCACCGTAGATGCCGCGCAGCATCGCCGGCCATGGACGCGTGAGCGCGAGCAGTCCCCCGCCAACCTCGACGCGGTCGCCGCGCTCGGTACGGATTTCGGCGGAGATGCCCGGGAACGGCCGCGTCGCCGAGCCCGGTTTGAGCGTGCTGATCCCCGGCAGCGCGGTGATCATGATCGCGCCGGTTTCGGTCTGCCACCAGGTGTCGACGATCGGGCATCGCTCGCCGCCGATCGCTTTGTAGTACCAAATCCACGCTTCGGGGTTGATCGGCTCGCCGACCGAACCGAGCAGGCGCAGCGACGAGAGATCGCGCCGCTGTGGCCACTCGGTCCCCCACCGCATGAAGGCGCGAATCGCGGTCGGCGCGGTGTAGAACACGGAGACGCCGTAGCGCTCGATGATCGACCAGAAACGATCCTTCTCGGGCCAGTCGGGCGCGCCTTCGTACATCACCACCGTGGCGCCGTTCGCGAGCGGACCGTAGACCACGTAGCTGTGACCGGTCACCCAGCCGAGATCAGCCGTGCACCAGTACACGTCGTCGTCCTTGAGATCGAACACCAGTTTGGTCGTCGCATACGTGCCAACGAGATAGCCGCCGGTGGTGTGGACGATGCCTTTGGGTTTTCCCGTCGTGCCCGACGTGTAGAGGATGTAGAGCATGTCCTCCGCGTCCATCGGTTCGGGATCGCAGGCCAGCGCCGCGCCGGCCATCAACTCGTGATACCAGAGGTCACGGCCTTCCGTCATCGTGATCGGAGCACCGGCGGCGCCAACCCGCTGTACGACGACGACGTGCTCGATCGACGGTGCGCCGGCAACCGCTTCGTCGGCGACTTTTTTCAGGGCGACGACATGGCCGCGGCGGTAGCCGCCATCCGCGGTGATGAGCACTCGGCAGGACGAATCATTGATGCGATCGCGCAGCGATTCGGCGCTGAATCCACCGAAGACGACGCTGTGCACCGCCCCGATGCGCGCGCACGCCAGCATGGCGATTGCCAGCTCGGGGACCAGCGGCAGGTAGATCGCCACGCGATCGCCTTTGCCGACGCCAAGCGATCGAAGGACGTTGCCGAACGCCGAGACCTGACGGAACAAATCGAAATACGTGAGGGTGCGGCGATCGCCGGGTTCACCCTCCCAAACCAGCGCCGCCTTGTTGCGCCGGCCGCCGCGCACATGACGGTCGAGACAGTTGACGCAGGCGTTCAGCTGACCGCCGATGAACCACTTCGCGTGCGGTGGCTGCCAGTCGAGGATGCGGTCCCAGGGTTTCGACCATTCGAGCTCGGCGGCAAATCGCGCCCAGAACGCTTCGGGGTCGCGATCGGCCTCAGCGTAGATGCTGTCATCGGCGACGACCGCCTTCGCGCGAAACTCCGGCGGCGGGGGAAACGCGCGGTCTTCACGCAGCAGGTCGTCGATCTCGATGCGAGGCTTCTCGTCGGCCATGGTTCGCCGATTGTAGCGGGTCGGAGGGCGACTCCCAAACGCGCGATTGGCGAGCGCGACCGGGGGAAAGTCGGGTGCCGCCGGCGGCGGCGAAGGCGTCAGCTCTGGGGCGAGACGTCGAAGGTGTTCGGCGGTGTGGATCGCTTGAACAGCATCGCGCCGATCAACCCGCCGAGCGTCGAGAACACGCTGCCAATGCAGAGCATCAGGATGAAGATGAACAGGCGTCCAGCCAGGAGGAACCCGATGCCGGCGTGCTCGCGCTGGCTCATCGCCCGCTCGACGGTGTCGCGCATTTCCGAAGGCATCGTTCCCGCGATCCCGATGAGGCGCTGCACCAGCGTCCTTTCGTACGGTGACGCCAGGATATCGATTGGAATCGACAGCAGCAGGTGAATGACCGCGCCAGCGAGGCCGGCGAGCAGGCCGACCAGTGCGCCATCGGCCGGTGAGATCGGCGTCGATGTGTTCTGCTGCAGCAGGTAAGCGGCCGCAAGCCCTCCGCCGACCACCCACATACAGCAGCAGACGTTGCCGAACAACACGAGCGGAAGTGCGGACAGCACGCCCATGACGACGCCCCCGATGAGCGCCGGCTGGCCGTAAGACGGTTTAGTCGTAGTACTCACGGCCCAGATGCGTGATCAACTCTTCGCCCTTGAGATAGCGTAGCGTGTTCTTCAGCTTCATCAGCTGAATGAAGAGATCGTGCTCCGGGTAGACCTCGGGCGCGTGCATCGGGGCCTTGAAGTAGAACGACAGCCACTCCTGGATGCCGTGCATCTTTGCGCGCTTGGCCAGGTCCAGGAAGATCGCGGTGTCGAGAACGATTGGCGCGGCGAGGATGCTGTCGCGGCAGAGGAAGTTGATCTTCAGCTGCATCGGGTAGCCGAGCCAGCCGAAGATGTCGATGTTGTCCCAGCCCTCTTTGTTGTCGCCGCGCGGCGGGTAGTAATTGATCCGCACGACGTGGGAGAGATCCTTATAGAGGTCGGGGTAGAGGTTCGGCTGGAAGATGTAGTCGAGCGCGCCCTTCTTGCTTTCTTCCTTGGTCTTGAACGACTCGGGATCGTCGAGCACCTCGCCGTCGCGATTGCCGAGGATGTTGGTCGAGTACCAGCCGGCGACGCCGATCATCCGCGCCTTGAGCCCAGGGGCGATGATCGTCTTGATCAGCGTCTGCCCGGTCTTCATGTCGTTGCCGCACACCGGCGAACTTGTTTTCGCGGCGAGCTCCTGCAACGCCGGCACTTCCGCGCTCAGGTTGGGCGCGGCGTTGCCGAACGGCAGCCCCTCTTTAATCGCGGCGTAGGTGTAGATCATGCTCGACGCGATCGCCGGATCGCTGTCCTCGAGGCCCTTCTCGAATGCGGCCAGCGACTTGTGGCACGGAGACTCGGTCGCGAAGATTTCGGTGCTGCCGGCCCAGATCATCACGAGCCGATCGCACTTGTTGTCGGCCTTGAACTTCCGGATGTCGGCGATCAGCTGATCGGCGAGGTCCTTCTTGTTCTTGCCCTTCTTCACGTTCGGGCCATCGAGCCGCTTCACGTACTGACGGTCGAACACGGCCGGCATCGGCTTGACCGCGGCGAGCTCGTCTTTGATCTGATCGAGCAGCTTTTCCTCGAGCACGCCCGCGTGCCTCGCCGCCTCGTAACAGTTGTCCTCGAAGATGTCCCATCCACCGAACACGATGTCGTTCAGATCGGCGAGCGGCAGGAAGTCCTTGATCAGCGGCGTCCGGTTTTCGGTCCGCTTACCGAGGCGGATGGTGCCCATCTGGGTCAGCGATCCGATCGGCTTCGCGAGACCCCTGCGAATAGCGAACACGCCGGCGATGGTCGTCGTGCTGACGGCGCCGAGGCCGACCAGCAGGATGCCAAGCTTGCCGCGTGCAGGAGCAATCTCTATTGGATTAGACATGAACATTTAATCATAGCGCATCTGGTCCGGCTGAAAGCCCGACGCTGCCGCTTCAGCGACCGGACACGATGACACCGGCGACTGGCCGTCGGCCATCGGCTAAACTGACCGTGATGTTCCTGAAACCCGGAAATCCGCACCTCCTCGTGGTCGGCATGAGCGGCGTGAAGATGGGGGATCGTCTGGTGCAGGTCGGCTGCGTGGACGGCGCCAGGCTGGGCGCGATCGCCGGCAAAGTCGGTCTGTCGGGCCGAGCCGTCGTGGTCGTGCCGGACGCGGCGTCGGCGGCGCGAGCCACCAAGGGCGCGGCGGCGGCCGGCGTCCTCGTCGAGGTCGAAACCGCGCCACCAACCCGTCTGCCGGTCGAGAACGATGCGTTCGATCTGGCGATCGTGGACGAAACCGGCGGCCTGCTCGGCACGCTTCGGCCCGAAGATCGCGTGACGGCGATTCGCGAGTTGGCGCGCGTCCTGCGGCCGGGCGGCCGCGTGCTGGTGATCGGCGCCGAACCGCGGGGCGGGTTCGGGGCACTGTTGTCGCGTACGCAAAGCGGTCCGCCGTTTGTCGCGTCGGGCGAGGCGATCGAGGCGCTGCAGGCCGACGGCTTCAAGTCCGCGCGCACCCTCGCCGCGCGCGAAGGCCTGGTGTTCGTCGAAGCAATCAAGCCGCGCGAGACACGAAATGGCTGATTGCTGATCGCTGATGGCTGATGGCTGATGGGACTGACGACTGATGACTGATGACTGATGACTGACGACTGACGACTGACGACTGCCCTACCGCGCGCACGTCAGGTGCCTGCCGCCGTCGATCGGGATGGTTTCGCCGGTCATCCATCCGGCGCGATCCGAGGCGAGGAAGAGGATCAGCGCGGCGATGTCTTCCGGATCGCCAGGACGGCCGAGCGGATGCGTTTCCTTCGAACGTTCGAGGAACGCCGCGTACCGATTCTCGTCCATGCCCGAACGGCGATGCAGATTGGTGACGGTGACGCCCGGGTTGACCGCGTTGACGCGCACGCCGAGCGGCGCCATCTCGATCGCCGCGCAGCGTGTCAGGTGATCGACGCCGGCCTTGCTGACGCAGTAGGCCAGCACACCTGGAAACGATCGCAGGCCGTTCACGCTCGAGACGTTGACCACCGATCCTTTGCGGGCGGTCAGATGGGGCGCGGCGCTGCGCATCAGACGGAACGGCGCGCGCAGGTTGACCGCCATCATCGTGTCCCAGACCTCGTCGGTGGTCGCTTCGAGCGGTCCGCTGGCGATGACGCCCGCGGCGTTGACCAGCACGTCGAGGTGGCCATAGGCGGCAATCGCGGCGCCGACGATACGGTCGGGCGCGTCCCCATCGGTGACGTCGGCGCGACAGGCGACAGCCTGACCACCGGCTGAGCGCACGGCGACCTCGGCCTCGGCCAGCGCGGCCTGGTTTCGGCCGACCACGACGACCGAGCCGCCGCCGCGGCCGAACGCCTCAGCCGTCGCCCGTCCGATACCGCTGGTGGCGCCGGTCACGATGATCGATTTGCCGGAAAATGACATGCGGAAAGTCTAGCGCAGGGGACAGGCCTGTCACGCTCCGAGCACAACCGCAACGCCGCGATCGGGCAAAATCGCGAAGTTTACAGGCGAAAGAGCCGACAATGGTAAGGCAGGAGTTTTGCCTCAGCCACGAGGTTCGATGCGATCCGCCTCAATCGCCAGCGACTCGTTCACGCTCCAGGAAGTCGCGCGCGCCGCCGGCGTCGCCGAGATGCACGTGCGCGCCCTCGTCGGCCCCGAAATAAAGCATCTGGTCCGCGCCGACGCCGTCCGTATCGGCCGGATGCTGGTCGAGCGTTCGACACGAGCCGATCAACCGCTGACCCCTCGTCCGTTGTTCAGTCTCTTCTCGAACCGCAGGCCCGGTCGCCGCAGTGCCGGGGTGCCATTGGCCGTCTCGAGCACGCTTCACGCCGCGCTCCTGGTCGCGCTCGTCCTCCTCGCGTCACTTGGGGTGACGCCTCATGCGGCGTCGATGAGAGTTGAGACGCCCGCCGATTCGATGCGGCTCGTGTTCCTCAACATTCCGGGACCAGGTGGCGGCGGTGGTGGAGGTGGTCTGCAGGAGGTCGCGCCGCCGCCGAAAGCGATGCGCGAAGGGCATCACACCTTGAACAGCCCGATTCCGGAGCGCCGCGTGGCTGCACCAGTGGCTCCGCCGCAACGTCCGCCGGAGCGGCCCCGACTCGAGTCCGAGCCATTGCCGGCGGTCGTTGCGCCGATCGTCGTCGCCCCGGCTGACGCACGCACGCGCGCGGGCGTGATGCAGGAGACACCGGCGATCGTCGAGAGTCATGGACCGGGAACCGGAGGTGGGGCGGGAACCGGCGCCGGCAGCGGATTGGGCGAGGGCAACGGCAGTGGGATCGGGCCGGGATCGGGCGGCGGCACCGGCGGCGGGCCGTACCGGCCCGGAAGCGGCATCGACCCGCCGCGTCTGTTGAAGGAAGTGAAGGCCGACTACACTGAAGAGGCGCGCCAGCGCGGCGTCTCCGGCGACGTCGTGTTGGAAATCGTCATTCGCAGCGACGGCTCGGTCGGCGACGTCAAGATTCTGCAGGGGCTGGCCGGCGGCCTGAACGATCGCGCGATGCAGGCGGTGCGCCAGTGGCGATTCGCTCCGGCAAAACGACTCGGCTCACCGGTTGACGTCATCGTCGAAGTCGCGGTCGAATTCAAGTTGCGGTGATCCGGCATGTTCCTGCTGACCCTCACCGTCGCGTCGCTCGTGATCGCAGCAGTGATGAGCGTGGTGGCATGGCGGATCGCGGTAGTGGAACGGCGGCGATCGCAGGCGCGCGTCGACGGACTGGCCGCCGAAATCCACGCTGGTCAGGCGTTGAACTTTCAGCCCATCACCTATCGACAAGGCGACGAGCTGGATTTGCGGTCGGCCGGTCCCGGTTCGCGGCCGAGCACCGACCGGGAACTGTTCGGCCCAGTGCGCAGCGCTCCGGCGCCTTCGCGCTTTGCAGCCGGACTGACCATCGGCGTGCTGGTATTGGGCGCCGCGCTGGCGGCAACGGTGGCCTTCCCGGCGATGGCGCGACGGCCACCGGTGCGGGGCGTCGCCGCCGCACCCGCTCCGCTCGAACTGACGGAGCTCGGTCAGGATCGCAACGGCGACGGCATCTCCGTGCACGGCGTCGTGCGCAATCCGCGATCGGGCACGCGAATCGACGAGCTGACCGCGGTCGTCTTTCTGTTTGCGAGCGACGGCGGGTTCATCACCAGCGGACGCTCGGTCGTCAAGTCGGTGTCGCTGGGCCCCGGCGGCGAATCACCGTTCGTGGTCACCATCGACGGAGCGAAACAGGTTGGACGCTTTCGCGTCAGCTTCAGGACCGACGATCGCGTTGTCGCTCACGTCGACCGACGGGCAGACGGGAGCAGTAACCCTATTGAATAATCCGGCACCGGCCGTAGACGACGCTCAACGCGGAGCGCGCAGAGTTCGCTGAGGATTCACTATGGAAACAAAAAATCTCGGCGATCTCTGCGGTCTCTGCGTTGATCGTGGCCGGAAAGTGCGGCTCTGGTCGGCTGTCGCACTCGTGGCCGGCGTGCTCATCGTTTCGGCGCGCGCGCAGCAGCCGCAGACACCACCGCCGCCGCAACAGCCGCCGCCGGTCGAGCCGGGGTTTCGATTCCGCAGCGGCGTCGAGCTGATCAACGTCACCGCTACGGTGTCCGACGCCAGCGGTCGCTTCGTGCCAGGACTGAAGCAGGAAGATTTCCTCGTCTACGAGGACGATCAGCCGGTCACCGTCACTCATTTCAATGCCGAGCGCGTGCCGGTCAGCCTCGGCATCGCCCTCGATACCAGCGGCAGCATGGGTGGTCAGAAGATTCAGGAGGCGGAAGACGCGCTCGGCCGCTTCCTGTTCGAGCTGCTCGACAAGGACGACCAGATTTTTCTGTACCGCTTCAGCAGCCGGCCGACCCTTCTCCAGGGATGGACGCGCGATCGCCAGCTGCTGACACGCGCGCTGGGGCGGATCACGCCGAATGGCGGGACGGCGATGTACGACACCGTCGCCGAAGCGATTCCGCTGGCGCAACGCGGCGAGAACCGCAAGAAGGCGCTGCTCGTCATCTCGGACGGCAACGACACCTCGAGCGCAACCGACATTCGCGACGTGAAGGCGCAGATCCGCGAGAGCGAGGTCCTCGTCTACGCCATCGGCATCGACGGCGAAGGCGACTCGTCGAACAATAGCCCGCCGCCGAAGCCACGCGTGCCGATTCCTGTGCCGATGCCTTTTCCGGGCGGACGAGGCGGACGCGGCTACTATCCGCCGCCACCCACCGGCGGAGGTGGAGGCGGTAACGGCTGGAGACGCGGATCGAGCGACGACCGCGTCAACGTGACCGCGCTGCGCGACATGACCGACGACAGCGGCGGCCGCACCGAGATCATCCGCGACCCGCACGATCTCACGACCGCAACCACCAGCATCGCCGACGAGCTCAGTAAGCAGTACTACCTGGGCTACCCGTCGGCCGGAAAAAAAGACGGCCGCTGGCATACCATTCGCGTCGAGTTGAAGAACAACCGCGTCTACCGGGTCCGGGCCCGCCGCGGATACGTCGCAAGCTAGAATGACGCGTGCGTTTGCTCGTGACGGCGCTCGGCCTCAGCCTGCTCGGCGGCTGCGGCGGGTTGCTGGTCGCTTCGTCCCTGCTCCTTTTTACCGACCGCGTGCGCTCGCGGCTGGTGCCGTGGCTTGTCAGCTACGCCGTCGGCGCGCTGCTGGGCGTGGCGCTGCTCGACTTGCTGCCTGAAGCGTTGCGGCTGCTGCCGTCCGCACCGGTGTTCGGCACGCTGCTGGCCGGCATCCTGCTGTTCTTCGCGCTCGAAAAACTGGTCCTGCTCCGCCACTGCCACACCGACGAGTGCGAAGTCCACGGCGCCACCGCCACGCTGGTGTTCATCGGCGACGCGTTCCACAACTTCATCGACGGTGCGATCATCGCCACCGCGGTGATGTCGTCCACGGCGCTCGGCATCAGCACCGCGATTGCCGTCGCGGCGCACGAAATTCCGCAGGAAGTCGGCGATGTCGCCATCCTGCTGGCGGCCGGGTACAGCCGTGGCCGCGCCCTGCTCTTGAATGTCGTCTCGGCTGGCGCGAGCCTGGCCGGCGCGCTGCTGGCGTTCGGCGCCGTGCAGGTGGTGCCGGGCATCCGGCCGTACGTGCTCGCACTGTCGGCGGCAAGCCTGCTTTACATCGCCATGTCGGACTTGATTCCGGATCTGCACCGCGGCGAAATCGACGCGAACGCCGCCCGTCAGGTCGCGCTGATTGCGGCCGGCATCGGTACCATCGTGGTCTTCGAACGGATGATTCGCTAATGGCGATCGACAAAATCAACCTCGCTACCGTCGAGAAGATGTGGCGCCGGGAAGTGGAGGCCGCGGCCACCTATCGCCATCTGGCCGACCGCGAAAGCGATCCGAGACGCAAGGACATCCTGATCCGGCTCGCGCAGCAGGAAGAGATCCACGCCGCGCGATGGTCCGAGCGCATTGCGCTGACCAAAGGCCACGCCCCCAACCCGCAGGAGGTCGAACGCGGCCTGTCGTGGTTTCAACGCATCTCCGACCCCAACGTCGTCCTGCACCGCCTCGAACAGGAAGAGAACAGGGCGGAGGAAGAGTACGACCAGTTGATGTCGAAGCTGAGCGATCCCACCGATCGCCAGATCGCGGAAGAGGCGATGCACGAGGAGCGCGATCACGCCGTGATCCTGCGCGCGCTGGCCGGCGGCGCGGCTCCGACGCCGCGGTCCGCGCTGGATCGCATCCTGGGCCGCGAGCGCTGGCATCAACGGGGCACCGGCTGGATCGGCGACGCCATCTACGGCGTCAACGACGGCCTCGGCGCGGTGTTCGGCATCGTCTCCGGGATGGCCGGCTACACCGGCGGCAGTGAGGTCGTGCTCGCCGCCGGCCTCGCCGGCACGCTGGCGAGCGCGCTGTCGATGGGCGCGGGCGCGTACCTTTCGTCGAAATCGCAGCGCGAAGTCTACGAGTCCGAGGTCGCGCGCGAACAGCTCGAGATTGAAGAAGATCCTCACGAGGAGCTCCTCGAGCTCGAACTCTTCTATCAGCTGAAGGGATTCTCGGTTGACGAATCGCGTGCGCTCGCGGAGCGACTGCAGAAGCAGCCGGCGCAGTTTCTGCGCACGCTGGTGCACGAGGAGCTCGGCCTGAACGAGGACACGTTCCCGAATCCATGGCGTTCCACGATCTCCGCAAGCCTGTCCACGGCCGTCGGCGGCTTCATCCCGATCATCCCGTTCTTCTTCACCGTCGGCATGCCGGCGGTCATCGCCTCGTTCATCATCAGCACGCTGGCGCACTTCGCGGTCGGCGCGTCCAAGTCGCTCGTCACCACACGATCCTGGTGGTCGAGCGGCGCGGAGATGACGATGGTGGGGGTGCTGGAGGCGGCGGTGACGTACGGATTGGGGCGCGCCTTCGCGGGACATTGATGGCCAGCCCCACCGACCTGCGTATTCACCTGGATTCCGGCGGCGTCACAACGGCGGTGATCTACCCGTCAGCGGTTGCGCCAGCCGCTGCGACGCTGATTCTTGGTCACGGCGCCGGCGCCGGACAGCGCAGCGCCTTCATGGTCGATTTTTCGCGGGCCCTGTCAGAGCTTGGCCTCGACCTGGTCACGTTCAATTTTCTCTACTCTGAACAGGGACGGAAGATTCCAGACCGCGCGCCTGTTCTCGAAGCCTGCTACCTGGGCGTGATCGACGGTGTTCGGCACGCGCTCGAAAGCGCGCGCCGGGCGTTGTTCATCGGCGGCAAGTCGATGGGGGGACGGATCGCAACGCACGTGGCGGCCGCCGACGCCGCGCTGCCCGTCGCGGGCCTGGTGCTGCTCGGCTATCCGCTGCATCCTCCCGGCAAGCCGACCGAACGCCGCGACCGGCATCTGCCGGCGATTGGACGGCCGATGCTGTTCGTCCAGGGCGACCGCGACGCGTTCGGCACGCCGGCGGAGCTGGCGCCGGTACTCTCCGCACTCGATCCGCCGGCCGCGCTGCACATCGTCGAAAAAGGCGATCACTCGTTCAAGCTGTCGCGCAAGGACCCGAGCAGCGCAGGCCGCGGTCTACAGCGACGTGCAGCAGACGATTGCCAACTGGATTCGCGACCGCGTCTCGGAAAAGGATCGGTAACGAGCTCGGACTCCTGGCGGGTGTAGCGCGACCCTTTTTAGGGTCGCGTGAACCTCGCGGGCCTGAAAGGCCCGCGCTACGCCGAGGACGCCTTCCAGGTCTGCAGTTCCATCACATCGCCGGCATGGGAGAAGCCGAATCGCAGGTACAGCGAGACGCTGCGCTGTGCGGGCCAGAGAATCAGCCGATCGATCTTGTTGATCTTCGCCCACGTAAGGGCGGCCTGGACCAGCTGGACGCCGATGCCGCCGCGCGCGGATGGCGTGACGTACAGGTTCGACAGATACGCGTGCAGCTCCGATTCCGACGCCGGGTTGGGAATCTTCTTGATCGTCTGCACCCACACCGTGCCGACGATCAGCCCGTCCGCGTTGACCGCCGCCCAGGCGTGCCAGCCGTTGCCTTCCTGCAGTTCGCGCCGCATCCAGCCGATGCAGCGCCGCACGAATACCTCGCGCGACTCGGTCGGCGCGTCCCGGCCCGATCGAAATTCCCAACGTAGCTCTGCCAGACGCCTGGCATCGGCCACCGTCGCGGCTCGGATGTGGATCAAGGCCGGCGCTCCTGTAGAAACTGCGACGCCACCCTCAGCACATCCGCTGCCCACTCGTGTCCGCCATCGAACTCGATCGGCCGCACATCGCTGCCCGCTTCCTGAAGACGCCGCAGGTCGTTTTCGTAGGTGCTCTTTTCGTAGAGCAGATCTTGCTTGCCTCGGCACAACAGCGCCGCCGGCACCCGGCTGAGCATTGCCGCGTCAAGCTCGGGCGGCACGTCGCCGCCGACCGAAATCACTCCGGCGACCGCAGGCTTCGCCGCGGCAGCCGCGCGATACGCCATCGCGACGCCCTGCGAGAATCCGGCGTAGACCACCGTCGACGTGTGCGGCCACTCTCCGCGAGCAGCACCGACGACCTCGGATACGAACGCGACATTGTCGGCGATCGCCAACTCTCGGTCCTGCCGCGTCATCCAGCTCGACACGATGTCGACGGTGCGCCGTTGATAGAAGCGATGCAGCCCCTGGATTGACACGCACAGCCAGTGCTCGGCGCCCGGGATGGCGCGGAGGCGATCGAGCTGAACTTCTGGCGACTCAGCGTATCCGTGGAAACCGACGAGCATCGGCGCCGGACCGGACGCACTCGGCGGCTCGACCAGATATCGGCCGTGTGTCTGGACCCGAATCGCACGCTCGATCATCAGTCCAGTATCCTATCAACACGTGAACGCCGCCGAAATCCGCGCGATCGGTCCAGCTGAACAGACGCAATCGTCAACCGACCTCTTCGTTATCTTCGTCGGCGCCAACGTCGTCGCCACGACCCTTCAAGTCGGCGCGAGCCTGGCCGCGTCGTTCACGGTGGCGCGCGCGATTGGCCTGATCGCTGTTGGAAGCGCCGCGGGAGCGGCACTCGTGGCGGCGCTGGCGCCGCTCGGTTCTCGACTTCGCGTACCGTCGATCATCGCAGCTCGTCCGGCGCTCGGCATCCGCGGCGCGGCGCTAGTCGCGGTGGTGCTCTACGTCTCCAACTTCGCGTGGATCGCGCTCAACAACGTCATCGCAGCGTCGGCGGTGACGAAGGCGATCAACAGTGCCGGTTCACCAGGTGGGCTGGCGACGTCGAACACCGCGTGGACCATTGCCCTCGGACTGCTCGCCACCGCCATCGTCTGGCGAGGACCACGGACGGTCGCGCGCGCCGATCGATTTGCAGTGCCGATGCTGCTGGTCGTCGCGGTCGCGCTGACGGTCGCGTGCCTGCACGCTCAACCGTCGGCGAACCAGACGCCGCAGGTCACGATGAGCTGGTGGCGCGGGCTCGACGTCGTCATCGGCTACCAGGTGTCGTGGATTCTGATGTTCGCTGACTACTCGCGTTACACGCGATCGAGTCGCGGAAGCGCAACTGCTGTCTTCCTCGGACTGGCCCTTACCAGTCTGTGGATGATGCCGCTCGGCGCGATGGCGGCAAAAGCCGCCGGCACGAGCGATCCTGGCGCGATGATGAACGCGGTGGGCCTTGGCGCCGCCGGCGCGCTGCTCCTCGCGATCGCGACGCTGACGACCAACTTCGTCAACATTTACATGTCCGCGCTCGCGTGGAAGAGCCTGATGCCGCGGGCCAGCGACTCCGCCGTTGTCTGGTCGATCGGCATCGTCGGCACCGCGCTCAGCGCGCTGCCGGGTGTCTGGCTCGAGCACTACACCAACTTCACGGTGGCGCTCGGCGCGCTGCTCGTACCAGTCGGCGGTCTGCTGGTGGCGCACTACTATCTGCAGCCCGTCCGCATGGACGATGCCCTGGTGGAGAGCATGTACGACGAGCAGGGCCCGTTTCGAGGCGTCCTCGTTCCCGGCGTCGTTGCATGGGCCGCAGGAGCGATTGCGTTCTACGCCGCAGGGTCGATCGGCGGCACTGTGCCGGCACTGGCCGTCTCGGTCGTGGTGTACCTGGCGCTGAACTACGCTCGCCGGCAATGATTTGAATGGCCCACAACATCGAACTCGGCATCGACACGTTCGGCGAGTCACGCTCGACGCCACAGGTCAACCGCTGCCGCAAGCGGACGTGCTGCGGCATGTCGTCGAGGAAGCCGTCCTGGCCGATCGACTAGGCCTGCACTTCTTCGGCGTCGGCGAGCATCATCGTGCTGACTTTGCCGTGTCGGCGCCGGAGGTGATACTGGCGGCAATCGCCGGGCAGACCAGGACGATCCATCTCGGCTCGGCGGTGAGCGTCCTGAGCACCGACGATCCGATCCGCGTGTTCCAGCGATTCTCGACGCTGAATGCGATCTCGAACGGTCGCGCCGAGGCGATCGTCGGCCGCGGATCGTTCACTGAGTCGTTCCCGCTGTTCGGGTTCGACCTCAACCAATACGAGCTGCTGTTCGAGGAGCATTTCGAACTGTTTGCCGCGGTGCTCGGCGGCAAACCGGTCACGTGGTCCGGAAAGACGCGACCCGGTCTTCGCGAGCAATCGATCTACCCACCGATCGAATCCGGCGGCCGCCTGCACACGTGGGTCGGCGTCGGCGGGAGCCCGGACTCGGTCGTCCGCGCGGCGCGCCATGGGCTGCCATTGATGCTCGCGATTATCGGCGGCAGCCCGCGCCGGTTTCGGCCCTACGTGGATCTGTTCGCGGAACAGCTGCGGCACTTCGGCCACGGCCCGCTTCCAGTGGGTGCCCATTCGCCTGGACACGTTGCGGCAACTGACGAGCAGGCGCGCGAGGAACTCTGGCCGCACTACGCCTCGATGATGACCAGAATCGGTGGCGAACGCGGCTGGCCGCCGGTCACGCGAGCGCAGTTCGAACGCGAGGCGGGTCCGGACGGCGCACTTTGCGTCGGATCGCCGGAAACCGTCGCCGCCAAAATCGCCGCGACGATTCAGGCGCTGAGCCTGACGCGCTTCGACATGAAATACAGCAACGGGACCCTGCCGCACGACTTGCTGATGACCAGTATCGAGTTGTATGCGACGAAGGTCGCCCCTCGCGTCCGCGAGCTGCTCGAGGCTGCGAACTGAGGGCCAGGACGGACGTTCCCTTCTCAGGGTTGGAATCTCATCGACAGCGAGTGACGCGATTTTTGACACCGGAGCCTCGCCGGCCAGGTCTCTCCCAGCCAGCGCGACGGCGTACGTTTTGCTCTTGAGCTGGCCCGTGAGCTCAGCCGTCAAGCGTCGGGACCCATGGTCGGATCTCAGGTGATGCCCGAAGCCCTCGACACCTTGTTCGTCGGCTCCAGCGAACTGGCCCGCCTGATGCGCACCACCGACTGGAGCCAGACGCCGGTCGGTGTCCCAGCCACCTGGCCGGCAAGTGTGTGCGCCATTATCCGGATGATGCTCACGTCGCGCTACGCGATGTGGATGGGGTGGGGACCCGACCTCACGTTCTTTTATAACGACGCCTACGCGCGAATGACGCTCGGCGTGAAACATCCCTGGGCGTTGGGCAAACCCGCGAGCCGCGTATGGGCAGAAATCTGGCCAACGATTGGCTCCCGAATCGAACACGTGCTGGCCACGGGTGATGCCACCTGGGACGAAGGACTGCAACTCTTTCTCGAACGCAGCGGCTTTCCGGAAGAGACCTACCACACGTTTTCCTACAGTCCGCTGCATCAGGACGACGGTCAGATCGCGGGCATGTTCTGCGTCGTGACTGAGGAGACGACCCGGGTGATCGGTGAACGGCACCTCGGACTGCTCCAGGGCCTGGGCTCGTCGCTCGCCTCATGCCAGGCGACCGAAGAGGTGTGGAGCGCACTGCAGCACGTCCTGACCAATGACTCGCGGGATTTGCCGTTCACGCTGGTGTATCTGTTCGACACCGATAACGAGACGGCGTCCCTGGTCGCCAGAAGCAATGTTGACGCGGCCGATCCGATGGCGCGAACGACGATTCCGATCGACGATGCGCTGTGGCCGCTTCGGCGCCTTCGCGACGAGGGAACGGCGCGTCACATGTTGATCGACCTGCCTGCGGCGACTGCGTGGCCCCGAGGGCCGTGGCCGCTGCCGCCGACCCGGGCCATCGCGCTGCCGCTGGCACAGCCGGGACAATCGCGCCCTGCGGGGGCGTTCATCGCCGGGTTGAATCCTTATCGGCCGGTGGATGCGGAGTTCGAGACCTTCATCACGCTGTTCGTCGGTCAGCTCGCCGCGAGCCTGGCGAATGCACAGGCCTATGTCAACGAACGGCTTCGCGCCGAAGCTCTCGCGCAGATCGACCGCGCCAAGACCGCTTTCTTTTCAAACGTCAGCCACGAGCTGCGCACTCCGCTGACGCTGATTCTCGGTCCGGTCGCCGATGCCCTGGCCTCCGATGCGCAGCGGCTGGACGGCAACCAGCTCGATCTGGTCCACCGGAACGGTCTGCGGCTGCGCAAGCTGGTCAACGGGCTGCTCGATTTCTCGCGGCTCGAGGCGGGACGGGTCGAGGCCTGTTTTCAGCCGGTCGACATGGGCCGTTACACCGCGGAGCTCGCCAGCGCGTTCCAATCGCTGGTCGAGGGCGCCGGGCTCCGGTTCGTCGTCGAGCATCCATCTGACACGGAGCCCACCTATCTCGATCGCGAGCTGTGGGAAAAGATCGTTCTCAACCTGATTTCGAACGCCTTCAAGTTCACGCTGGAGGGTGAGATTCGCGTCTCCGTCAGTCGCCACGACGACCGCATGGTCCTCATCGTCCGCGATACCGGACTGGGGATTCCCGCAGCGGAGCTGCCGCGAATCTTCGAGCGGTTTCACCGCGTTGAAGGAAGCGCCGGCCGCACCTACGAGGGCACCGGCATCGGCCTCGCGCTGGTACAGGAACTGGTGCGCCTGCACGGCGGCGAGATCGCAGTCGACAGCGACTTGGGCCACGGCTCGACATTTACGGTGTCCATGCCGCTCGGCTCGATGCATTTGCCCGCCGCTCGCGTCCGCTCACCGCAGCAGGTGTCGCAGCCGCCCGCGCCCGGATTCGACGCGTTCGTCGAGGAAGCGTCGAGTTGGTCGCGCCTGCCGGCGAACACCGTCGCTGCCGATCTCGCCACGCCGCTGAATGAGTCGACCATCGCGTTCGACGCCGGCGTGCGAATCGTGCTCGCCGACGATAACGCCGACATGCGCAGCTATCTCACCGGCATCCTGAGCCAGCGATGGACGGTGACGCTCGCCGCCGACGGGGAAGAAGCGTTGACCCTCGCGCGAGAGCAGGCGCCCGACCTCGTCGTCACCGACGTGATGATGCCGCGTCTCGACGGCTTCGGCCTGCTGCGCGAACTGCGCCGCGACCAGGCTACTAGGGCGATTCCGGTCATGATGCTGTCGGCGCGAGCCGGCGAGGAGTCGCGCATCGAGGGGTTCCAGGCCGGCGCGGACGACTATCTGGTGAAGCCGTTCAGCGCCCGCGAGTTGCTCGCACGGGTCGAGGCACAGTTGCTGCGCGCGCGACTCCGGCGCATCGAAGAGACGGCCGCGCGGCGGATCGCCGCGGTGTTCGCGAAGGCGCCGGTCGCGATCGCGATCATGCGCGGACCCGACCATGTCTTCGAGATGGCCAACGACGCCTACCTGGCGCTGGTCGGCAGGCCAGTGATCGGACGAGCCGTCGCCGACGCGTTTCCCGAGGTGGTGAGCCAGGGCATCATCGAGCTGTTGGAAGGCGTCCGCGCCACCGGGCGGCCCTACGTGGCCCGGGCGCTGCCGTTGACCTTGAATCGCGGAGTCAACGGGGCGCCCGAACAGTGTTTTCTCGATTTCGTCTATCAGCCCGTCGCCGACCAGGCCGGTGCGACCAATGCGATCTGCGCCGTCGTCTACGAAGTGACCGACCTGGTCACCGCGCGTGAAGGCGCAGAGTCAGCGAATCGAACGAAGGACGAGTTCCTGGCGATGCTCGGTCACGAGTTGCGCAACCCGCTGGCGCCAATTCTGACGGCGCTGCAGCTGCTGCGGCTGCGCGGCGTGGAAGGCGGCGATCGCGAACGAACCATCATCGAACGGCAGGTGCGGCACCTGGTCGGACTGGTCGACGACCTCCTCGACGTCTCACGGATCACTCGAGGCAAGGTGCGGCTGGATCCGCAGCCGATCGAGCTCAACGCGGTGGTCGCAAAGGCGATCGAACTCGCCAGTCCGCTGCTCGAACAACATCAGCACATTCTCGAGACCGATGTGCCGCGGACGGGGCTCGGCGTGATGGCTGACGCGACGCGGCTGGCGCAAGTTTTGAGCAACCTGCTGACCAACGCTGCCAAATACACGCTGCCCGGCGGCCGTATCCGCATCAGCAGCCGATCGGAAGGCGCGGACGTGATTCTCAGCGTCCAGGACAGCGGCATCGGCATCGACGCCGCGATGTTGCCGCGCGTGTTCGATCTCTTCACTCAGGACCACCAGGCCGCCGATCGCGCCCAGGGAGGTTTGGGCCTCGGCCTGGCGATCGTCCGCAGCCTCGTAGGGTTGCACGGTGGATCGGTCAGTGCCCGCAGTGACGGCCTCGGGTGCGGCAGCGAATTCACCGTCAGGTTGCCGCGGATCGAGTTGGCGGCGGCGCCGATCGAAGATGTTGCTCGCCGGCAACAGCGGGCGTCGGTCCCTTCGAGCGGGGTTCGGGTCTTGGTGGTGGACGACAACGAGGATGCGGCGGAAACACTCGCCGATGCGTTGGCGGCTGCGGGCCACACCACGGCGATGGCGCCCGATGGCCCTGCAGCGCTGCGCGCCGCGCTCGAATTCAGGCCGCACGTGGCGCTGCTCGACATCGGACTCCCGGTCATGGACGGATTCGAGCTGGCTCGCCACTTCCGGTCCGATGGCGTCCACCGGGCCCGGACGCGGCTGGTGGCCGTCACCGGTTACGGCCAGGAGCACGATCGTCAGCGCTCCGCCGCCGCGGGATTCGACGACCATCTGGTCAAGCCCGTGGACATCGACCAGGTCAATCAATTGATTCAACGGCTGGTCGAATTGTCGCCGAACGACGGTGACGAGAACTCGAGCCAGCCCGGCTCCAAGTAGTGTCCGGCTCGAGCCGGACTTCGACGTGGCGCGACCCTTTTCAGGGTCGCGTCAAATGCGGGCCTGAAAGGCCCGCACCACGCTGTTCTCCAAACGCTCAGTCGGCGCGCAGACCTGACAGCGGATCGAGCAGCGCAGCGCGGCGCGCCGGCAGCACGCACGCCGCTGACGCAGTCACCAGCGCGAGCACTACCGCGACCGCGAAGGCGGGCCCGTCCACCGGCGAGACGCCGTAGAGCAGACTGGACAGGGCGCGACCGAGGGCCAGCGCTCCAATGACACCGACTATCCCGCCGGCGATCGCCAGCCGCAGGCCATGGCGAACGACCAGCCACAACACATCGCGTGGTTGTGCGCCGAGCGCAATCCGCACGCTGAGCTCCTGCCGCCGCTGGTTCACGGTATATGACAGCACGCTGTAGATCCCGAGCGCCGCGAGCCCGAGTGCCAGCGCGGCGAAGACACCCATCAGCGTCATCAGCGCACGCGGCCGGTCGGTGGCTTCGCCGACGACGCGGTCGAGCGTTCGCGCAGAGGCAATCGGCAGATTCGGATCGAGGCGCTGCACCGATGCGCGGACCGAGGCCAGCAACGCCGCCGGATCGGCGTGGCCCTGGACGACGATGTTCATGCCGCGGAACGGAAACTGACGGAAATTGAAGAACACCGCGGGCTCGGCGTCTCGTACAAGCGTCGAGTTCTTCACACTGGCCACCACACCGACGACCTGAAAGGTGCGCTGCTTCATCAGGCTACGTCCCATCGGACCGACCGCGCTCATGGGAGTAACGATCGTCTGACCCACCGGATCCTGGTCGGGCCATTGGCGTCGCGCCAGCGTGTCGTTGATCACGACGACCCCAGGCGCGTCCGCGGTATCGCGCGCGTCGAAAAAGCGGCCCTTGATGAGAGGAGCGCCGAGCGCGCGGAAGTAGTCACCGTCGACGGTCTGATGCTGCGCCTGCGGTTCGTCTCCGGCTCGCGGCTGCGGCCGGCCCTGGACGAAATACGGACCCCGCCATCCCGCCTCGAGCGGAAGGAAATTGGAAGCGCCGGCGATCGTGACGCCGGGCTCGTCGCGCAGGCCGGTCAGGAGACGCTCGTAGAAGTCGGCAATCCGGTTCCAATCCGAATACGAGTACGGCAGCTCGACCTTCGCGGTGACCGCGCTCGACGGATGGAATCCCGGATCCTGCTGCAGCAGGCGCTGGAAGCTGCGCGCGAGCAGCGCCGCCCCGACCAGCAGCATCACCGCGAGCGCGACCTCGGCGACCACCAGGGTGCTGCGTGCTCGACGACGGGCGCCGCCAGCGTCGCCGCCGCGGCCCGATTCCTTGAGCGGCCGCTGCATGTCGCCGCGCGCCATCAGCATCGCCGGCACGACGCCAAAGGCGATCGCGGTCAGGAGCGCGAGGCTGGTCGCGAACAGCAGCAGCCGTCCATCAACGCCGATTCCGGCCATTCGCGGCAGCTCCACTGGAGTGGTCGCGACCAGCACCTTCACAAACACCACCGCCACCGCGACACCGGATGCGGTGCCCATCGCCGCCAACAGCACGCTCTCGGTGAGGAACTGACGAACCAGCCGCCCACGGCTGGCGCCGATGGCCGCGCGCACCGCGACTTCGCGCTCGCGCACGGTCGCGCGCGCGAGCAGCAGGCTGGCGACGTTGGTGCACGTGATCACCAGCAGAAAGGCGGCGGCGCCGAACAGCGCCAACAGCGCCGGGCGGAAGAATCCGATCACTTCGGTCGCCAGCGGCACCGCTCGGGCCGAATACGCTCCGTTGGTCGAGGGATTTTCGCTGCCCAGGCGCTGCGTCAATGCCCGCAGTTCGTGGTTGGCGGCGTCGATGGTCAGACCTGGCTTCAGCCGGACAATCGACTCCATGAAGTGGGCGGCGCGGCTGTGCTGATTCACATCCCACGTGATGCGATGCCAGACGTCGGTGTCGTTCGGATATTGGAAGGCCTCCGGCATCACACCGACCACGGTGAAGAGCGGGCCGTTCAGCGCAATCGACTTGCCGACAATCGCGGGATCGGCGCCGAATCGTTCACGCCAGAGGCGATGGCTGATGACGACGATGCCTTCACGCGAGAAGGCCGGCTCCGCTGGAAAACCGGGACCGAGCTGGGGCGGGACACCGATGACCCTGAAGAAGTTCGGCGTGGTTTCGATCGCCTTCACGCGCATCGGGTCGTGGCCGGTTTCGGTCAGCGTCAGCTGTGGATACCACCACGCCGCGGCGTCCGCGAACACGTGGGACAGACCGCGATAGTCGACGAAATTGACCGGTGAGATCTGCTCGTGGGGCAGGCCCTTGCTGTCGTTGACTTCCCAGACCATCGCCAGCCGGTCGGCGTCGGGATAAGGCAACGGCCGGAGCACGACGTGATCGAGCACACTGAAAATTGCAGTGGTCGCGCCGATACCCAGCGCCAGAGCGAGCACCGCGGCGACGGTGAAGGCGGGACTCCGCCAGAGCAGACGCCAGCCGAACCGGATGTCCTGAAGCAGGTCGTCCATGATGCCGGTTAGACGGCGACCGTTGATCGAAGGTTGTTGGGAGCGGAGTACGCACTCCGTCGCCACCAATCGACGCGCCGGGCGCCGGACGGTCAATTCGGCCGGGCCCTCCCGTTCGCCGCGTGGCAACACCGCCCCTCCTGCGCCGGACTCACGACGACGGCGTCGGTTGGGGTTCGTCGGTCGCCGGTGAGCCGACTGTTCGGCCGCCGGGTTTGCCGATCGCCCTTGCGCGTACTCATCGCCGCCGCCGCAGGGCCACGCCTCCGGGGCGGTGTTGGTGCAAACCTGATCACGCGGCTCACAGGTCGGCGCCCGACCGAAACGACCGTCCGTCGCCCGAGATGACGAGACCGGCCGTCCAATATTGTACGGGTCATCCGGATCGATCGGGCCAAGTTCGATGACCGCCGTCGGGCCGACGCGAAATGGACCGATCTAGTGCATGGCCCTGGCTTTTTCGTCCGCGCGAGCCCCTCTCAGGACGCCTTCCACCGCGTAGTTTCCTTCATGGCACGCCTATTCGTAAGGCGGCTGCGCGCTCGACACGAACGGAAATTCGATGGTCCACGGCACCGGCCGGGGTCAAGCCAGATCGATGGCGACACTCAACACAAAGGACACCGAGGACACAAAGAATCGGTATCTCTTGTCCGTACTAAGCCAACTCTGTGTCCTTGGTGTCCTTGGTGTTGAAACAACAACCGATGATCCTCCGGCGCGCACGGAATCCTGGAAGATTTGGCCGACATAGAGACCGGAGCCTTCTGCGCTTCGACCGTCATACCGGCAAGCGCAACGACGCACAGGCCGACTCGAAACAGGCCGCCGTACGCAGACAGCGGCTGCATCGGCTACGGCTCGAGCGGATGGGCCGTAATCAGCGCATCCTCGACCACCCGGCCGCCGACGAGATGCTCCTGAATGATGCGCTCGAGAACCGGCGGATCGCACTGGCCGTACCACGCGCCCTCGGGATAAACCACGGCAATGGGTCCGCCTTCGCAGATGCGCAGGCAATTGGTCTTGCTGCGAAGAATACCGCCCTGCTCGGACAAGCCGAGCTCCTTCAACCGGCCCTTGAGATAGTCCCAGGCGGCCAGTCCGCGTTCTTTGTCGCAGCATTTCGGCTTGGTCTGATCGCAGCACAGAAAAATGTGCCGCTTCGCGACGTCTACGCCGACGCTGTTCGCGATTCCTTTCAGGGAGTTATCAGTCATCAGTCATCAGTCATCAGTCGTCAGTCGTGATTGTGGCGCGACCCTTTCAGGGTCGCGTGAGACGCGGGCCTGAAAGGCCCGCGCTACACCTGTTCAGACTCCGAATTCGTCCGCGTTCCACGAGAGGCCCAGTTCGCTCGGCGGCGCCATGTAGCCGACCAGCGCCGACGCGGCGACGACGACGGGGCTCGCGAGGTAGCCTTCGCCGCCGAGCCCCATGCGGTTCTGCCAGTTGCGATTGAACGAGGTGATCGCGCGCTGCCCTTTTTCGAGCGCATCGGGACCCTGGCCGAAGCACGGCCCGCACCACGATTGCCGGATCTGGCCGCCGACCGATCGGAACACATCGGCGATCGACTCGCCCGCGAGCCTTGGATCGGGCCGCTCGATCTGCAGCGCGACGCCGCCGGATCCCGGGAAGACGACGAACTCCTTCGCGGTCTTCGTGGCCCCCTGGCCCCGCGCCGCGCGCACGACCAGCGCCGCGGCCAGCAGATCATCGTAGCTGCCGTTGGTGCAGGATCCGATCATCGCCTTGTCGAACGTCAGGCGCTCGCGCGCGACTTCTTCGGCGGGAAACGCGTTGCCCGGACTGAACGGCTTCGCGATCATCGGAATGACATCGTCCAACTCGATCGCCTCGTCGATGGCGTAGACCGCGTCGCCGCCGGGAGCAAAGGCGGGATACGGCAGCTCGGTGATGCCCTTCGCGCGATACCACGCGGCGGTGATCTGGTCCGGCGCGAAGATGCCGTTCAGCGCTTCGGCCTCGGCCATCATGTTGGCGATGGTGTTGCGATAGGCGATCGGCAATTGCCCGTGCGCGTCCACGAGCTCGACCGACATGCCTTGTGATTGCTTCGCGCCCCAGCGCCGCAGCAGTTCCAGCACGATGTCCTTGCCGCTCACCCACGGCTGCAGCCTGCCGTTGAACACCACACGGCGTGCCCTGGCGGCGGTGAAATAGATGTACCCGGTCGCCCATCCGAATCCGAGGGTCGTCGATCCGACGCCCATGCCGACCGCGCCGTAGGCGCCGTAGGCGCGGCTGTGGGAATCGGCGCCGGGGATGAACTGGCCCGGCATCACCAGCCCCTGCTCGGGGAAATAGAAGTGGAAGATGCCGTCGCCCGGTGTCGCGTAGTACGGCTTCTCGATCCCGTGCAGCCGGGCGAATTCGCGGCCGATCGCGGTCTGCTTGTTGTCGTCGTCTTTTCCGGTGAACACGAAATGGTCGTTGGCGATCGCCGCCTGACGTGGATAGATCGTGCCGCCGCCGGTAATCTGATTGAAGGTGTGAATCGAAAACGGCGCGGTGCCGTCGGACGCCGGCAGCAGATCCGCATAGACGCGCAGTGTCGCGCCGGGAGTCACCTCGGCGTTCTTGTCCACGCGATGCGCCCAGATGACTTGCTCGGTGGACGTCATGCGCCGGGCCTGGTCGTTATCGGGCCACACGATTGCCGGCGTGGTTTCGACCGAGGCCTTGAACTCTCGTCGTCCCGCGGCGAAGATTCCGCCGGTCCGGCGAATCTCATCCTCTTTCGCGCTGAGCGGCACCGGATCGTAGGTCTTGCCTTGCGTGTCGTTCGACAGCCGGCGCGACCGTGGATCGAAGCTGAACATGTCGCCGTCTTTCGCGTCGGCCACGGCCTCGGGACTCTGCACGACCTGCAGCCCGAGATTCAGCGCATTGCGGCGGAAGATGTCGCCCATGTTGTTGCCGCAGACGACCACCATCTCGAGACCGACTTCTTCAGCGATCGCCTTGAGGCCGGCCGGACTCATCTCGCGCGACGAACCGATCGCGAACCGGTCGCCGGCGACGAGGAACGTTTCGCCGCGGTGGACGCGGGCTCGGAAGTCGGGCATCAGGTACCTGAAGGAACCCGCCTTCCAGCGTTCGTCGAGGGTGTCGAGGCTCTCCGAGACACAATCTGCCGCCGGCGTGATCTGATCGGTGTCGATGGCGTCGAGCTTGCGCTTCGGGCTGAGGACCTTCAGGTCCCAGAAAATCAGCGCCTTGCCGCGAATCACCGTCGTCGAGGTCTCGGCTTCGACAGCGGCAGCGGCGCCGGCGATGGCGGCGCGGGTCACGCCCGGCTTGAGACGGGCCGCTTGAATGGTGTGCATGCGGTTACGCCTAGTGTAGCGTGAGCATTCCGAGTGTCGCCGAAGGGACACACGATTCGTTGGTGGGACGACCGCCGAAACGTTGGTATCATAAGTAGTCGCCCATGGAACTCAAAGATCAGCCGCTGCACGCCTCCAGCTCGGAAGCCGTCACCAACAACGTCCGGGTGGAAGTGGAATCGCAGTACGCGCCCGAGCACTCGCAGCCGTTCCAGAACGAATGGTTCTTCCACTACACCGTGCGCATTTCCAACGAGGGCGAGGGCACGGTCCAGCTCCTGAGCCGGCACTGGGTGGTCACGGACGCCGCCGGTCACATTGACGAGTTCAAAGGGCCGGGAGTGGTCGGCGAACAGCCGACGCTGCGTTCAGGCGAGTCGTTTCAATACACGTCCGGCTGCCCGTTGAAAACCGCCACCGGCGTCATGCGCGGCACCTACCACATGGTGACCGACGACGGCGACCACTTCGACGTCGAAATCGCGCCGTTCGCCCTGCACGAGCCCTACACGGTTCACTAGAGCCTGTAGCGCGAGCCTTTCAGGCTCGCGTCAGACGCGGGTCTGAAGACCCGCGCTACACCTGCACTTTTCCGAAGCCGCGCCGATATAGGTGGTATGGTGCAACCGTCCACGAAGTGGGTATGGGGTGGGGCTGCAGTAATCTGCACGCTCCTGCTCGTCTCGGCGCTGGCGACCCTAGGCGTCCGGGCGGCCGAAGGTTCGAATCGCGTCCAGAAACGCGTCACCGAAGTCTGACGCCTTTCTCACGCCGACGCCGTAGACCTCGTGCAGGTCGTCAACGGTTTTCGGCCGCCGCTCCACCATGTCCCGCAGTGTCGTGTCGTGAAAGATGACGTAGGGCGGAACGCCTCGCTCGCGCGCCAGCCTCAGCCGAACCTCGCGCAGGACATCGAACAGGTCGGAATCGACGGTGGTCGTGAACGCGTCGCGCACGGCAGAACGGCCGCGCTTCCTCGAGCTCGGCGGCTTCACTTCCCGATACAGCTGACATTCGCCCTCGCCGCGCAACAGCGACGCCCCGGCCGTCGTCAGACGCAGGACCGGATACGGATCACCTTCGCGAAACAGTAGACCGTCGCCGACCAGCTGTTCGATGTATCCGCGGATGGCGATGCCGGTTTCTTCCTTCAGCAAGCCAAACGTCGAGAGCTCGTGGTGCCGCGAGGCGACGACTTTCTCTGTTGGCTTGCCGGTCAGCACGTCGGTGACGTGCGCCGTGCCCCAGGTCTGCTTCACGCGCGCGACGCACGAAAGAATCTTTCGCGCCAGCGTCACCGAGTCGTCCACGGCGTCGAGTTCTTTCAGGCACCAGTCGCAGGCGCCGCACGACGCCCCCGCGTACGACTGGCCGAAGTACTCGACCAGGGAACGATGACGGCAACGGGTGCCGGCGGCGTAGCGCTCCATATCCCGCAGCAGCACGCGCGAACTCTCGCTCCATTCGCCGTTGTTTTCGAGCATCTGCCGCCAGCGGACGAAATCGCCGCCTGAATAAATCAGGACGCACTCGGCTGCCAGGCCGTCGCGTCCTGCCCGTCCCGATTCCTGCTGATAGTGCTCCGGCGACCGCGGCGCGCCGGCGTGCACGACGAAGCGGACGTTGGACCGATCGATCCCCATCCCGAACGCCACCGTCGCGACGACGATATCGACGCGCTCGTCGAGGAACATCTCCTGGTGCCGGCTGCGCACATCGTCGGACAACCCGGCGTGGTACGGAACGGCGCTGTGGCCTTCGTCCTTCAGCCATTCGGCGAGCGCTTCGACTTCTTTGCGCGACGAGCAGTAGACGATGCCCGACTCGCCATCGTGACGATCGAGGATGTTCGTGAGCTGTGTGTGGAGATGACCGCGCCGGATCACCCGATACACAAGATTCGGACGATCGAACGATCCGACCAGCACCAGCGGATCCGCGAGTCGCAGTTCGTTCACGATGTCGCTGCGGACGCGTTCGGTGGCGGTGGCGGTGAAGGCGTGGAACGACACGCCCGGGAAATCCTCGCGCAGCCTCCCGAGCTGACGATATTCAGGTCGGAAGTCGTGACCCCATTGGCTGATGCAGTGCGCTTCGTCGATCGCGATAAATCGCAATCCGGCCTGCTGGAGCAGGCGCCGCAGCGACTGACTGCCCTCGCCGACGATTCGTTCAGGCGAGACGTAGAGCAGCCTGCAGCGGTCCTCGCGCACGCTGGCCAGGACCTCGTCGCGCTCGTGCGGCTGCAGTGAGCTGTTCAAGTACGACGCCGGGACGCCGTCCACGCGGAGGCCGTCGACCTGATCCTTCATCAACGAGATCAGGGGAGAAACAACCAGCGCGATTCCTGTCTTGGCGGAGTGTCCGCCTTCCGGCGGACCGGTGCGGTCGGGACGCGGAACGATCGCGGGCGCCTGGAAGCAGAGCGACTTGCCGCCGCCGGTCGGCAGGACGACCACGCTGTCGCGCGATTCCAGAATCGCGTGCATGGCCTCGCGCTGCAGGGGACGGAATCCCGAGAAGCCCCAGACACGATGGAGCGCGTCGACGAGCAGGCGATCAGCGTCGGGCGTAATGCTGCTCGACGTAGTCATCGACCAGTTGCTGAAACTCTGCGGCGAGCTCGTCGTAGGTGCCTCGCAACGTCTTGACGTGCTGGCCGTCGATGAACACCGGGCAGCTTGGTTCTTCGCCCGTTCCCGGCAGGCTGATGCCGATGCTCGCAGCCTTCGACTCACCGGGACCGTTGACGATGCAGCCCATTACCGCGAGGGTCATGGCCTCGACCCCCTCGTGCGTGGTCTTCCAGGTGGGCATCTGTTCGCGGATGTAGTCCTGAATCCGCTCGGCCAGCTCCTGGAAGGTGCTGCTCGTGGTGCGGCCGCAGCCGGGGCAGGCGGTGACGCTCGGCGAAAACGAGCGCAGTCCGAGCGCCTGCAGCAGCTCGCAGGCCGCATAGACCTCTTCGCGGCGGTCGCCGTTGGGCCGCGGCGTCAGCGAGACGCGAATGGTGTCGCCGATCCCCTCGTTCAACAGCACACCCATCGCGGCCGACGACCACACCAGGCCTTTGGTCCCCATGCCGGCTTCGGTCAAGCCGAGGTGCAGCGGCTGATCGGTCTGCCGCGCGAGCTCGCGGTAGACGCTGATCAGGTCCCGCGGCCGTGACGTCTTGCAGGAAATGATGATCTGGTTCTTCCGCAGCCCGCTCTCGATCGCCAGCGCGGTCGATTCGATCGCCGACAGCACCATGCACTCGTTGATGATGTCCTCGGACGACCGGCCAAGGTCGCGGTCGGTGTTCTCCTGCATCTTCGCGAGGACCAGCTCCTGATTCAGCGAGCCGCCGTTGACGCCGATGCGGACCGGCTTGTCGTGGTCCACGGCGACTTTGCAGATGGTCGAGAACTGCTCGTCGCGTCGGCGTCCGGTGCCGACGTTGCCGGGATTGATCCGGTACTTGTCGAGCGCGGACGCGCAGTCCGGAAATTTCGTCAGCAGCAGGTGGCCGTTGTAGTGAAAGTCGCCGATCAGCGGCGCCTTACAGCCGGCGTCGAGCATGCGCTGCTTGATTTCCGGAACCGCCGCGGCCGCCTCCGGCAGGTTCACGGTGATTCGCACCAGCTCCGATCCCGCTTCGGCCAGCTCGATGCATTGCTGCGCTGTCGCTCGCGCGTCCGCGGTGTCGGTCATCGTCATCGACTGGACGACGACCGGCGCGCCGCCGCCGACCTGGACGTCACCCACTTTGACGCCGACTGTCTTGTGGAGCTTCACCAGCTGCATGGAAGATCCCATGGTAGCATCCCGCGACAATCGATCAGTAGTCGAGAGTCGGTAGTCGAGAGTCTGCAGTCGAGAGTCGAGAGTCGGCAGTCGAGAGTCGGTAGGTCGAGAGTCGGTAGTGTCCGGCTTGAGCCGGACCTCAGGAGATCACAATGCGCGCAATTCGCGTTCACGAATACGGCGGACCAACGGTCATGAAGCTCGAGGAGGTTCCCGATCCGGTCGCGGGACCCGGCGAGATCGTGGTCCGCGTCCGCGCCGCCGGCGTCAACCCGGTGGACACCTACATCCACACCGGCACCTACGCGCGTAAACCACCGCTGCCGTACACGCCGGGGATGGATGGCGCCGGCGATGTGGAATCGGTTGGCGCGGGGGTCACCGATTTCAAGATCGGCGATCGGGTGTACATCGCCGGAACCGCGCATACGGCGGCAGGAGCAGGAACCTACGCGGAGCGTGCGTTGTGCGTCGCGTCGCAACTCAGCCGGCTGCCGGCGCGCGTTTCGTACGAGCAAGGCGCCGCCCTGGGCGTGCCGTACATGACCGCGTACCGCGCCCTGTTTCATCGCGCGCAGGCGCGGCCGGGTGAGACCGTCCTCGTCCACGGCGCCAGCGGCGGCGTCGGGGTCGGCTGCGTGGAGCTGGCGCACGCGCGCGGCCTCATCGTGATCGGCACCGCCGGCACCGACAAAGGACTCGCCCTCGTGCGCGAACACGGCGCGGACACCGCCATCAATCACCGCGACGCCGATGCGCCCGAGCAGATTCTGGCGGCGACCGGCGGTCGCGGCGTCAACGTCATCATCGAGATGGCCGCGAACGTCAACCTCGATCGCGATCTCACGATGCTCGCAAAGTTCGGTCGGATTGTCCTTGTCGGCAACAAGGGACGGGTCGAGATCGATCCGCGCCAGGCGATGGGCCGCGACGCCGCGATCCTGGGCATGACGCTGTTCAACGTTGACGAGGAGTCGCGCCGCGAGATTCACGCCGGCCTGATCGCCGGCCTCGATAACGGATCGCTGAACCCGGTAATCAGCCGATCGATTCCATTGGCCGAGGCTGCCAGCGCGCACGTCGCGGTGATGGAGCCCGGTGCGCACGGCAAGACCGTCCTGATCCCATGATGGCGAACGCCCGTATTGCTTCCGCATTCGCCGTCGCCGCCTTCACGCTGATACTGACCGGCACCCTGTTGGTGACGTCGCCCCGCCTTGCGGCGCAGCCGCGTGGAAAGGCGGTGTACGACGCGCACTGCGTCGAGTGTCACGGCCCGACCGGGCGCGGTGACGGACCGTCCGCAAGCTACCTGGTGCCGCGTCCCCGTGACTTCAGCACCGGAAAATTCAAGATCCGCACCACCGAGACCGGCAGCGTGCCGTCAGACGAGGATCTGAACACGTCGATCCGACGCGGACTCTACGGAAGCGCGATGCCGGCGTGGGAGCGCATCCTGTCCGACACCGAGATCGCCGACGTCGTTCAGTACGTCAAGACGTTCTCAGCGCAGTTCGCAACGCCGCCCAAGCCGATCGCGATCGGCGACGGCGTGCCGAGCTCGCCGACCAGCGTTGCGCGCGGCGCGCAGGTCTACGATCGCCTGCAGTGCAGCAAATGCCACGGCACCGACGGTCGCGGCGCCGGCGCGGTCCGGACCGACTTCGAGGACGACCACGAACAGCCGCTCCGAGCCGCCGACCTCTCCGAACCGTGGTCGTTTCACGGCGGCGCCACCGCTCGCGACGTCTACACGCGCTTCCGCACCGGCATGATGGGCACGCCGATGCCGTCGTTCGCGGATGCGGCCGCCGAGACCGAGATGTGGGACCTGGCCAACTATGTGGTGTCGCTGACGCGGACGCCGGTGTGGTCGATGAACGCCGGCGAAATCGAACGCTTCTACGCAAAGCAGGACGCGGACGCAGCGGCCAACCCGTCGAAGCGCGGCAAGTATCTGCTCGAGACGCTCGGTTGTGCGCAGTGCCACACCGCCATCGACCAGAACAAGCGGCTACTGCCCGGCATGTATCTCGCTGGCGGGGTGTTGATGCGGGTTGAGCCGTTTGGCGATTTTCCGACCGGCAACCTGACGTCCGACAAAGCGACCGGTCTGGGCAACTGGACCGATGATGAAATCAAGCGCGCCTTTACGAAGGGGATTCTGCGCGACGGATCTCGACTGCCGCCGTACCCGATGGACTACGGATCGTTCTCCACGTTGACGCGTGAGGATCAGAGCGCGCTCGTTGCCTATCTGCGCACGGTGCCGCCGATTGTAAACAAGGTGCCGCCGCCGTCGCGGCCGTTCCTGCCGGTGTACCTGTGGGGAAAGTTCCGGATGTTGATTCTCGGCGCCGATCTCCCAATCGTGACCTTTCCAGGCAACGCCGGAACGAAAGGAGCGTCGCGATGAAGACGTTCCTGAAATGGACGCTGCTGGCGGTCGTGGTGACCGCGCTCGGCGCCTTCACCGCCTTCCTCTATTTGATCCCGCCGTTCTTCACGACGCCGCCGGAAGAATTCGGCAAGGCGATGGCGACTGCTCCGCCGCCAGTAACGGACATCGCCGATCCGGCCGTCCGCGCGATCGCCCAGCGCGGCCGCTACATCGTGATGACCACCGGTTGCATCGGCTGTCACGCGACCAACGGATCGCAGGGCCCCGACCTGACAAAGTACCTCGCCGGCGGCGCGCTCAGGATTCAGACCGCGCACGCCACCTTCGTCAGCCGCAACCTGACACCCGATCCGGAGACCGGCCTGGCGCGCCGGACCGACGATGAGGTGAAGCGCGTCTTGAGGAGCGGCACCTTCGGCGACGGTCACGTCGCCGAGGGGACCGCGATGCCGTGGCCAGTCTTCTCCAACTGGACCGAAGAAGATCGCTACGCTGTCGTCGTTTACCTCAGACATCTCAAGCCGGTGCGGCACCGGATTCCGGAGCCGGTGCCCGGCAACGCGATTACGGTTCCAGGCGCAATCGAGCAGGACTATGCGGGGAAGGATTATGGGATTGTGGAAAAGTGAGAAGTGAGAAGTTTGAGGTGAGAAGTGGAATAATGGCCGGAAGCAGCTGTTTCCAGCCGAGACGGAGAGCCTCCCATGAAAAAACTGATTCTCGCCATCGTTGCCGCCGGCGTTGCGGTGATGCCGCTTGTCGCTCAGCACCACGACGATCCCGACAAGAAGATGGCCGGTCCCGGTTCGATTCCTGCCGGCTGGAAGGGACGTCTGGACAGCGGTGACAAGACGTTCGCGGGGGTCAAGGCGACGCAGATGGGAACGGGCGTCCATTTCATGACCGGCCCCGCAGGCATCTACTACCGTCCGAGCGACAAGACCACCAACTCGTATTCGGTGCAGGCGACGTTCACACAGATGGAGCCGGCCGCGCATCCCGAAGCTTACGGCATCATCATCGGCGGAATGGATCTCGACGGCGCAGGCCAGAAGTACACCTACTTCCTGGTGCGGCAGGACGGCAAGTTCATGATCAAGCGGCGCAATGGCGAGGCGACGCCGACGGTGATCGACTGGACCGACAACGCGGCGATCAAGAAGCCTGAAGCCGGCGGCAAGAGCACCAACGCGCTCTCGATCATGAGTGGCACGAGGGAAAGGTTCGCGTTTCTTCGTGAACGGCACAGAAGTGTCGACGGCCTTGACGCCGGCGAAGGTCGACACCGCCGGCATCGCCGGACTGCGCATCAATCACAACCTGAACGTCCACGTCGAAGGCTTCGAGGTCAAGGGCGTTTCACTGAGCGTGGCCGAAACCATCGACTGGCCGCCGCCGCGTAAAGCGCGGCCGCGCGGCCGTCTCCTCCTGCTCGCGATCCTCGCCGTCCTCTTCCTCGGCGGCGGCACGGCGCTGTCGTACTACGTCGATGCGCTGTGGTTCGGCTCGCTCGGCTACGCCGAGGTGTTCTGGAAAACGCTGAACCTGCAGGCGGCAGTGTTTGCCTTCTTCACGGTGACGACGTTCGTGGTCATCTACGGCGCCTTCCACGCGGTCAAACCGGCCGGGCTCGGCGAACTCGCGGGTCTTCCGATCGTGATCAACGGTCAGCCGATCAAGCTGCCGGTCGAGCCGGTGCTGAAAATCGCGGCGTTCGGCGGCTCGGCGATTATCGCGCTCGCCACCGGCGCCGGGCTGATGGCCGAATGGCCGACGCTCGCGCTGTATTGGTACGCTCCGCCTCCGTCCGGCCTCGTCGATCCGATCCTCGGACAACCACTGACGTTCTACCTCTTCACGCTGCCGGCGTGGCAGCTCGTCAGCGGCTGGCTGATGACGCTGGCCGTCGTGGTCGGCGCCGTGTCGGCGGTGTTCATCGCGATCACGAGCGGCACGCGGTTGATTGGCGGGCGGCGTGACTCCGGCACGGCGGCATGGCGGGGACTGTCGCTGGCATTCGCCACCGCGCTCGCGGTCCTCGCCTTGCGCACCTACCTCGGACGCTTCGAGCGCCTGTTCGACGATCACACCATCTTCTCGGGCGCCACCTACACCGACGCACACGTCACGCTGACCGGCACGCTGGTCGTCTGTGCCGCGCTCGTCCTCGGATCGGCGATGGCGCTGGTCAACGCCGTCGCGGCGCCGCGCGTCCGCTGGCTGGTCGCCTCGGTCGTACCGGCCGCGGTCGCCTTTCTCGGCGTCGGCCTGCTCGGCTGGTACGTCACCAGCTTCATCGTCAAGCCGAACGAGCTGGTGAAGGAAGCGCCCTACATCGGGCACAACATCGAGATGACGCGACGGGCCTACGCGCTCGATCGCATCGCGCAACAGCCCTTCCCCGCCGAGTCCGGCCTCGAAGCGGTGGACGCGGCGCGCAATCAGGCGACGCTGCAGAACATCCGGCTGTGGGACTGGCGCGCGCTCCAGGACACGCTGCGCCAGATCCAGGAAATCCGCACCTACTACGACTTCCCCGACATCGACATCGATCGTTATGAAGTGGACGGATCGGTACGTCAGATGATGCTCGCCACACGCGAGCTGAACGTCGAGAAACTGCCGGAAAGCAGCCGCAACTGGATCAACGAGAAGCTGATCTACACCCACGGCTACGGCGTGACGATGACGCCGGTCAACGGCTTCACGACGGAAGGACTGCCGACGCTGGTGCTGAGCAACATGCCGGTGCAGAGCACGATTCCGTCGATCGCGATCAAGCGTCCGGAGATCTATTTCGGCGAGCTGACCGACACCGACGTCTACGTCAAGACCCGCCAGAAGGAATTCAACTATCCGCAGGGCGAGAGCAACAGTCTGACGTCGTACGAAGGCGACGGCGGCATCGTGCTCGGCGGCTATCTCCGGCGGCTGATCATCGCGCTCGACCGCGGCGATCTCGCCAAGCTGCCGTTCAGCGACGATGTGACGCCGGAGAGCCGGCTGCTGATGCGGCGCAACGTCCGCGAACGGGTCACGACGCTCGCGCCCTTCCTCACCTTCGATCAGGATCCGTACATCGTCATCGGTGACGATGGGCGGCTGTCATGGATGATCGACGGCTATACGACGTCGGAAACCTATCCGTACGCCCGGCATTTCGTGCTCGGCCGCGAGCGCATCAACTACATGCGCAACAGCGTCAAGGCGGTCATCGACGCTTACAACGGCACCACCACCTTTTACGTCTTCGACGCCGAGGACCCGATCATCGCGGCCTACCGTGGTCTGTTTCCGGTGCTGTTCAAGGACGCGTCGGCGATGCCGGGCGACCTGCGCAAACACGTCCGCTATCCCGAACTGTTCCTGAAGATGCAGGCCGCCGTCTACGGCCTGTATCACATGACCGACGCCGGAGCGTTCTACAACCGCGAGGATCTGTGGAGTGTCGCCAGCGAAGTCGGCATGAATACCCGCCGGGAGCAGGCGCAGCAGGCGATGGATCCGAATTTCGTGCTGATGACGCTGCCTGGCGAGACCAAAACGGAGTTCATCGAGATCCTGCCGTTCACGCCGGCCAACCGCAACAACCTGATCGGCTGGATCGCCGGACGCAGCGATGGCGAGCATTACGGCACCGCCATCGTCTACGACTTCCCCAAGACCAAGCTCGTGGACGGTCCGCTGCAGGTCGAGGCGCGGATCGATCAGAACGCGCAGCTCTCGGGACAGCTGTCGCTGTGGAATCAGCAGGGATCGCACGTCCGCCGCGGCGGGCTGATCGTGATTCCCGTCGGCAAGGCGTTGTTGTACGCGGAGCCAATCTACCTGCAGGCCGAGCGCAGCCCGATGCCCGAACTGCGGCTGGTGGTGCTCGCGCTGCAGGATCGACTCGCGTACGGGCCGACGTTCGAGTCCGCGATGGCCGCGTTGTTCGGCAACGGCGAATCGACGGTCGCCGCGGCGCCACGGAACAACAACAATCCGGCGCCAGCGGCAGCCAGTACTCCGGCCGGGGCGGTGAACCCCGCAGCGCCACCGCTCGGCGGGAATCCGTCGGACCTGAACGGCCTGATCAGCGGCGCCGCTCGCGACCTCGCCGACTATCAGCGGCTGACTGCCGAAGGAAAGCTCGGTGAGGCCGGACAGAAGCTCGAAGCGCTCAAGCAAAAGCTCGAACAGCTCAATCGATCGAGAAAGTGATCACGACGTTCAACGCAGAGCTCGCGGAGCTCGCAGATCATTCCAGACAAAAACCTCTGCGGACTCAGCGGTCTCTGCGTTGATCTTTGTTCAGTCGGCAGGCGTGGTTAGGCTCCCGCCTGCGGTTGCCGCTCGGCGAAGGTAATCACGTAGCCGTCCGGATCGACGATGGCGAACTCGCGCATGCCGTACCACTGCGTGACGATCGGCATGACGATGGTGACGTGCGGCTCGAGTCGATCGTGGATGGCGTCGATCCCTTCGACCTCGATGAACAGCGTGCCGGTCGCGCCGATCGGCTTGCCGCCGAACCCGGGGTATTCCTTGATCGCGGTCGCTGCGTCGTTGAAGAAGATCTCGATGGCGCCGCTCGTGACCGCGGCGAAGACGAACGGCGATTCCTCAGGCACGGTCATCCCGCGCTCGAAGCCCAGCGTGTCCACGTAAAAGGCGAGGCTCCGTTCGACGTTGGCGACGAGAAGATTTGGCGTGAGCTTCGTGAAATGCGGCATTGGCACACCTTTCGTGTGTGCTCGCTGATGCCTACATCCACGGGCTCGGCGAGAACGAGCCGGCAGGTAGGGAATACATTTGCGATCGCTGATCGGGTGATCGGCGACCGATCGCCGATTTGCCTCAATCGGCGATCACCCGATCGCCAAATCGCCTATGTATTTCCGCTAGGTACGCGGGCAGGATACCACAGGTAAAATAGACAGATATGCGCATGCTTCAGGTCCTGGCCTTTTCTCTCGTCAGCGCGTTAGTCGCGGCCCAACCGCCGGCGCCCACGACGCCGCCGACGACCGTCTCAGCTCCGTCCGACGTGGCCGCCCCGCCGGCGAACGCCGTGAAGACCGCGTCCGGCCTCTACACCCGTGTGCTGGCGCCCGGGACCGGCAAGGATCACCCGACCAGGGAAGATGTGGTCACGGTGCATTACACCGGCTGGAAGACCGACGGCACGATGTTCGACAGCTCGGTGACGCGTGGCAAGCCGGCGATCTTCGGCGTCGCCCGCGTCATCCCTGGCTTCAGCGAAGGACTGCAGCTGATGGTGCCGGGCGAAAAGCGCCGGCTGTGGATTCCCGAGCCGCTCGCCTACATGGGCAAGCGGGATCCCAAGGGCATGCTGGTGTTCGATGTCGAGCTGATCAGCATCCCGAACCGCGCCCCGGCCGACGTCAAGGCGCCGCCGGCCGACGCGAAGAAAACCGCCAGCGGCATTTCCTACAAAGTCCTGACGGAGGGCACCGGCGGCCGGCATCCGAGGCCGTCGAGCAGCGTCACTGTCAACTACACGGGCTGGACGACCGACGGAAAGATGTTCGACAGCTCAGTGACCCGCGGTCAGCCGGCGACGTTCCAGCTGGATTCGGTGATTCCGGGATGGACCGAGGGCGTGCAGCTGATGTTCGAGGGGGAGAAGGCGCGCTTCTGGATCCCGGAAGATCAGGCTTACAAGGGAAAGAGCGCGCCCTACGGCGCGCTGGTGTTCGATATCGAGTTGCTGAAGATTCAGTAACCCTTACGCGCGCGCCTTTGGTGCGGTCGCGTCGGCAATCCTGCGCAGCGCCCGCTGGAACCGATCGGCAAGCGGACGCCGGGCCGCGTCCGGCACTGGCCCGACTCGCATCCAGCTGGCCTGCGCCTGACGCACTTCCTCGTTGGCTGCACGGACCTTGCTCTCTTCGTCCACCTTGCCGCCGATGGTGTTGGCGGCCAGCGCCTCTTTGAGCATCGCCGCGAGCCTGGTCGTCGGCGACAATCCGGCAGCACCGCCGCCGGTGCCTCCGGCCAGCGAGCCGGCGAGCTCTTCCATCCGGCGCACCAGCCCTTCCATCTTCCGGCGATTCGCGTCCGGATCCAGGTCCGATCCCGCGAACACTGCCGGCCAGCGCGCCAGGACGCCGGCGAACGCGGCGGCAAACCGCGCATCGAGCGCCGCGGCACGGTCACGATCGACGCCGCGCGCCGCAATCTCCTGCTGCCAGCGTCCACGCAAGCCGCGCACTCTCGCCGCGAGATCCGCCGGCGGCTCCGCGGGAATAGCGGATGGCTGATCGCTGACGGCTGAATCCGGAGCGCCGGCTTCCGACTGACCGACTGACGACTGATCGACTGACGACTGATCGACTGACGCCTGACCGGCTTCCGACTGACCGACTGACGACTGAGGACTGAAGACTGAAGACTGTCCAAGCCCTTCGAGCTCGGCGCAAATCGCCTCGCGAGCGGCGACGCGTTCGCCTCGCGCGATGTCGTGACGCTGCGCGTAGCGCTGAAAAAACTGATCGCATGCGCCGCGGAAGCGCTGCCATAGCGCCTCGGAGCGAGTCTTCTTGACCGGTCCGATGCCCTTCCATTCGTTCTGCAGGCGTTTGATTTCGGACGCGGTCGCGTCCCAGTCAGTCGAACCGGACAGCGCCTCCGCCGCAACGCAGAGCGCCTCTTTCTTCGCCAGGTTCTCCGTCCACATCGTCTTCCGCTCGGCGAGATCAGCGTGACGACGGGTGAAGAAGCGATCGCAGGCAGTGCGGAAGCGCTCCCAGATCGCCTTTTCCTGGCCGCGGGTGACCGGACCGATGGTCTTCCACTCGGCTTGAAGTTTCTTGATCTCGTCGGCTGTTTGAATCCAGCTGGTGGAGTCGGCGAGCGCCTCGGCGCGGTCGGAGAGCGCGACCTTTCGGGCCAGGTTGCCTGCGCGCGCCTCGGCCTGTTCGGCAAAGTACGCCTCGCACCGGGACCACGCGGCATCGTGCGCGGTCTTGAAGCGGCGCCACAATACCTCGCCCTGGGCGCGCGGAACGTCCGCCGCCTGTTTCCACTGCTGCTGCAGCTCGCGGACCTGCTTGGCGATCTCCTCGGGGTCCACGACCGAAGCCAGGGCTTCCATCTTTTCGCAGAGTTGTTCCTGCAGACCGACGTTGGCCCACCGCTGCCAGCCGGCGACGTCGCGCAGCTCCTGGACTTTGGGGGTGAAGGCGGTCTGCGCGGCCTTCAGCCGCTTCAGGATGTCCTCGTGGTCGCGCTTGGACGGCAACGGCGGCAGGCTGCCGAGCGCCGCCCGCACGTCGCGCAGCGCGCGCTCACCGGCTTTGAGCGTCAGGTCGGTCCGCGCCGCGAGCGGCTCGATGCGGCCGAGCAGCTGCTGGATTCGGGTGAGCGCCTCGCGGCGCGTGCGCTGGTCCGCCTCGTGCGCAGCGGTGTCGCGTGCCGCAAACGCGGCATCGGCTTCGGTGTACCGGGCGAGGACGGTCGCCTCGTCTGCGCCGGCCGGACCGAGGCTGCCCCATTCGCGCCGGATCAGATTGAACTGCCGGCGGGCGCCTGCGAGATCGTCCAGCGCAGCGGCGGTGGCCGCCTGCTCCGAGAGCTCGGCTCGTCGTGCTTCGCGGCGCGCGGCCTCCTTGCGCGCCAGCTCCTCGGCGGCGGCAGCACGCTCGCGCTCGGCAACAGCCTCTTCGTCGCGTCGCCGCGCCGCGGCTTCGTCCCGTGCCACCGCTGCCGCTGTCGATTCCTCGTGGGCGTGCGCCTCGGCGTGTCGTGCAGCGGCCGCCTCGGTCGCTCGCGCCAGCTCCGCCGGATTGGTCTCAACCGGTCGGGCGGCCAGTTCCGCGGCCGCCTGTTCGGCGGCGGCCTCCGCCGCTTCGGCGTCGAGCGCTGCCTGACGTTCGTCCATCTCGCGAACAATCGTTTTGGCGCGCTTGGAGGCGGCCTTGTTCCTGGCGCGGACGGCAATCTGCTCGAGCTCGGCGCGCTCCGAGATCCGATCGACGGCCGCCACTGTCGGATCCTTGAACTCGCTGTTCAGCGCGACGCTCAGGATTTCGGAGTGGTCGCTTAGCCGCTCGAACGCGGCGCGCCGCACCGACTCGTGTTCCGCGTGCCGCGCGATCGAGCCAAGCGCGTGAGCGTCAGCGATGCGGGTCAACGCCCGCAGAGCGGTCGATTCCCGCGGCGCGCTTTTCGCAGCCACACCCAGCGCCTTGGCATCGACGAGCGCGTCGACGGCGGCGAGGCTCTCCGTTTCGCCGCAGCCTTCGAACGCTTCGAGCGCAAGGTCACGAAGCATCATGTTCGCCTGGGCCCGCACGCCCTCGTCGGCATCGTCGCGCGCGATCACCGCAAGCGTGGCCGGATCCAGCAGCTTGGCCACCGCCGCGCGGCGGACGCGTGCCTCAGCATCCTCGCGCGCGACCTCGGCGATCAGTTCGCGCTCGTCGAGCGGCAGCGCTTCCAGAAACTCGAGCCGGGTGGCGGGGTCCGGGTGTTTGTGCCCGGGGTGAGCGCGGAATCGATCCATGAGAGCCATTGGGTCTCCAGCCTGATCGCGAGACGATCAGCTTGTGAGGTCGGTCAGCTTCGACAGAACATCCGCGCCGTGCGAGGACGCGCTGACCTTCTTGTCAATTTCGAGAATGCGGCCGTCCGCTCCGATGTAAAACGTCCAGCGAGAGGCGAACCCGCTCGCGCCGAGCACGCCGTAGGCGCGCGCCACGTCTTTCGTGACATCGCTCAGAATCGGGTAGTCGAGACCGAGCGACGCGGCGAATTTGGCGTTGAGCTCAGGCGTATCGACGCTCGCGGCGAAATGGCGCACGTGCATTTTACGCAGCGCATCGCCGTTTTGCTGCAGCGACTTGCATTCGGCCGTGCAGCCACCGGTGAACGCCTTCGGGAACCAGGCGATGATCAGCGGTTGTCCCGCCAGCTCTTCGAGCCGATAAGTACGTCCGTCGGACCCCGGCAACGTGAAGTGCGGCGCTGGATCTCCTGGCTTCAACTCGACCGCGGGCTCGTCGTGATGCATGAGTGTATTGACCGCTCCGACCGCTATCGCGCCGAGCGTATGAGCGATGGTTCGCAGCGGCTTGAGCAGTTGCAGAGGCAGCCTCCAAGCCGGATATGCCATTCTAGTTACCGCGGACGGCTGGCGCTGATCCCGGCCGCGGCTTTTTTCATATGAATCATCATTCTCCAATTCTGCGGATCGCGATCGTGTGCTCGGCGTTCGCATTTGTGACCGCCTGTGACAAATTGGGGCTCGGCAACAGCAGCCCAACGGCTCCCACGGGCCCGCCGGCAGCGGGATCCAACATTGTTTACAGCGCCGTAGGGGCAAGCGACGTCACCGGGGTCGGTTCCTCGGTCGTCTGCCCTCTGGCGGACTGTCCCGACGGCACAGGTTACGTGCAGGTGGCGGTACGCCAGTTGCGGGCGCAGAAATTCACCGTTGACGTCAGGAACCTCGGCATTCCGACCGCGGTCATCGGCCCCGATTTCGAAGCCCTGGGACAGCTCTACAACCGGACGATCGTCGGCAACTTCATCCAGCAGGAGATGTCGTTCGTGCAGTCGAACGCCAGCCTCGTCACCATCTTTGCCGGCGTGAACGACGTCAACACCATCACGTCCGCGCTCGGCGCGGGTGCCGGCGGCGCCGATCCGAACGGCTATGTGGACACGCAGGTGAAGGCGTTTGCCGCCGACTACGTGACTTTGATCAACGGGATTCGCTCGCGCGCCGGTTCGCCGCGGATGGTGATTCTCAATGTCCCGAACGTCGCGGCGTTGCCCTACCTCGTCGGCGCGTCCGCGGCGCAGCGATCGGCGGCGCAGCGCGCCGCGGTCGGCATGACGCGCACCGGCGTCAACGCGCTGGTCAACAACGGCGTCACGGTCGTGGACCTGATGTGCGACGCACGGAGCTATGTGCCGGGAAATTACTCATCCGACGGTATGCATCCCAACGACGCCGGATATCAGTTCATTGCCGGCGAAGTCGTGCGTGCCATCACGTCATCGTCTTATCCCACGCCACTGGACAGCTGTCCGGCCATGAACGCGGTTCCCTGACGGTCTGTGGCCGCTCGGACACACGACACCACCGACGCATGAACTTCAGCGAGGTCGTCAGCCGGCTCGAAGCCGCGCTGGCTCGTGAACTGCCTGGCGCCGCCGCCCACGACAGACTCGCGCCGATGCCGCGCCGGAAGTGGCCGGCAGCTTTCGATCCCGCGCGCATTCGAGAAGCGGCCGGCCTGCTGCTGGTGTTCCCGAAGACGAAGACGATCAACGCAGAACACGCGGAGATCGCAGAGAAAAACGACTCTCTGCGGACTCTGCGACTCTGCGTTCAACTGCCGGGGACGCGCACATCGTGCTCACTGTGCGCGGCCAGGCACTGGGCCGGCACAGCGGACAGGTGTCGCTGCCGGGCGGGGTGGTCGAGCCTGGCGAAACGTTCGAGCAGGCGGCGCTGCGTGAGGCTCAGGAAGAAATCGGCCTCGCGCCGGATAGCGTGCGCGTTCTTGGCGCGCTCACGCCGCTCGAAATCCCCGTCAGCGGTTTCCGCCTGCATCCGATCGTCGCTGCCGCCGCTACTCGTCCCGCGCTCTCCGCCGCCGACGGCGAGGTCGCGCGCATTCTGGAAATCGCAGTCGAGGATCTGCGCGATCCGAACCACCTGCGCCGGATTCGCCGCGAACGCGACGGCGTCACGATGATGATTCCCGGCTTCCACGTCGCGGATCAGGAAATCTGGGGCGCCACTGCGATGGTGCTGGCGGAATTCCTGGCGCTCCTCGATTAGCTCGGCCCTGCGCTGGAATCTGCGGACTCTGCGCTGGCTGGGTTCAATGTCGTGGCGCAAGGCCGGCCGCGAGCAGTGACCGCGAAATCGTGCACGAACGGCACGATTGGGCGAGCACGGCGGCGAAATTTAGCAGCTCGACACAGATTTGTCTCGCCCGCTGTTCATAATCAGCACGAATATTGGCATAATGGTTACTGTAGTGATAGCGCGATATGATGCGCGTTTCGTCCGGCTTTTTCTCAGTTACTAAGGGGGCGCGGTGATGGGTTCCAGTGTGCTCGGCGAGGCGATCAGTGCGATTCGCAACTGGTCGGTGACGGAAACGAAGGAGCCGCGCAGTCCGCGCGCGCCCGAATCGTTTGGCAGTCTGGTGTTCAACGACGAAGTGCAGCAGACGCGCCTGCCAAAGCCCGTGTATCACGCGCTGCGCCGGACCATGACCCACGGCGAGCCGCTCGATGTGTCGGTGGCCGATGCGGTGGCGTCGGCGATGAAGGAATGGGCGGTCGAACACGGCGCCACGCACTACACGCACTGGTTCCAGCCGCTCACCGGCATCACCGCCGAAAAGCACGACTCGTTTCTGTCGCCGACCGGCGAGGGCAAGGCCGTTCTCGAGTTCTCGGGCAAGGAACTGGTCCGCGGCGAGCCTGACGCCTCCAGCTTTCCGTCAGGCGGCATGCGCTCCACGTTCGAAGCGCGCGGCTATACCGCGTGGGATCCGACCAGCCCGCCGTGGCTGCTGAAGAGCGGCAACTCGACCACGCTGGTGATTCCGACGGCGTTCGTGAGCTGGACCGGTGAAGCGCTCGACAAGAAGACGCCGCTGCTCCGCTCGATGGAGGCGCTCTCGACCCAGGCGGTGCGCATCCTGAAACTCTTCGGCTCCAAAGCCGAGCGCGTCGTCACCACCTGCGGACCGGAGCAGGAATATTTCCTGATCGACCAGTACTTTTATCTGTCGCGTCCGGATCTGATTAACGCGGGTCGTACGTTGTTCGGCGCGAAGCCGCCCAAGGGCCAGGAGCTCGAGGATCAGTATTTCGGCGCGATCCCCGACCGCGTGATGGCGTTCATGTCCGACGTGGAGACCGAGCTGTACAAGGTCGGCGTGCCGGTGAAGACGCGTCACAACGAAGTGGCGCCCAGCCAGTACGAAATCGCGCCGGTGTTCGAGAACGCGAACGTCGCCACCGACCATCAGATGATGCTGATGGAAACGCTCAAGCGCACGGCGCCGAAGTACGGCCTCGCCTGCCTGCTGCACGAGAAACCGTTTGCCGGCGTCAACGGTTCGGGCAAGCACCTCAACTGGTCGATGAGCGACGACGAGGGCAACAACCTGCTCGGACCAGGCGCGAGCACGCACGACAACATGCAGTTCCTGATCTTCTGCGCGGCGGTGATTCGCGCGGTCGATATGTGGCAGGGACTGCTGCGCGCCAGCATCGCCAGCGCCGGCAACGATCATCGGCTCGGGGCGAACGAAGCGCCGCCGGCGATCCTCTCGATCTTCCTCGGCGACATGCTCACCGACATCTTCGAGCAGATCGAAAAGGGCGGCGCCAAGTCGACCAAGAGCGGCGGCGTCCTCGACACCGGCGTCCTGGTGCTGCCCAAGCTGCCGCGCGACGCCGGCGACCGCAACCGCACCAGTCCGTTCGCTTTCACCGGCAACAAGTTCGAGTTCCGCGCGGTGTCGTCGAACCAGAGCATCGGCTACCCGAACATCGCGCTGAACCTCGCGGTCACCGAGGCGATCGACTACATGGCGACCGAGCTCGAGAAAGCGATCGAGAAGGGTGAGACGCTCGAAGTGGCAGTCGGTAAGCTGCTCCAGAAGGTCATCAAGGAGCACAAGCGGATCATCTTCAACGGCAACGGCTACTCGGCGGAATGGGAAAAGGAAGCCAAGAAGCGCGGCCTGCTGAACCTGAAGAACACGGTCGACGCGCTGCCGCAGCTGATTACCAAGCCGGTGATCGCGCTGTTCGAGAAGTACAAGGTGCTGAACGCACGCGAGGTCCACGCGCGATTCGAAATTCTCGTCGAGACCTACAACAAGGTGGTCAACGTCGAAGGCCAGCTGATGGTCCTGATGGCGAACCGCTACATCCTGCCGGCGGCGTTCGAGTACCAGAAGCAGGTCGGCCAGAGCGTCAGCGCGGTCAAGGCGGCGGGAGGGAAATCGATCGAGGGCAAGAAGACGCTCGATAAACTCACGAAGCTCACCGACACGTTGAAGCAGCGGGCTGACAAGCTCGAACACGCGCTCGATCACGAGAGCAACGGATCGTCCGAGAAGCACGCCAAGCACTTCCGCGACGTCGTCGTCCCGGCAATGGCGGCGCTTCGTGAAGCCGGCGACGAGCTCGAGCTCGTGATCCCGCACGGCCTGTGGCCGCTAGCAACCTATCGCGAAATGCTATTCATCAAGTAGAGGCTGGTGGGTCGGGTGGGCAGCTAGGAAAGATGGGCGGGTCCGGCAGGTAGGGCATGTGGGTGTAACGCGGTCCTTTTCAGGGCCGCGTTACCCGTACGACCAACCCGACCGCTTTTCATGGCGGCCTGTCCCGACCCGGGCGTCGCGACGATTCAGAACTGAAAGAAGGCGTCTGAAAACGGGTTCTGGAGAATCAGCTGCGGGTCGTACTTGTGTTTGATGTTCTCGAACTCAACGATCTGGTTTCCGTACATCTGTCGAAAGACGTCAGGCTCGACGCAGACATTCTTGACCATATGCAGCCGGCCGCCGACGGACAGACAGTCCCGGCTCAACCCGCGTAATAACTCCGGGAGCTTGGGCTTCGGACAGCCCTCCGGCTCAATCGGCTCGAACCCGAGCGATATCGCGAATCCATCCAGCTTGTAGTTGCCGGACATCAGGCAATCGTCCCCTTTGACGAAGAGCATGTCGCACTCCGACGGGGTCATATGGAACTCCAGCGATCGCGTCCTGGCGACGCACAGTTCGGCAAATGCCTCGGCGTGGGCAGTGGGGACCACGAAGGTCTGCTGAACGATCGGAAACTGCTGTCCAGGATGAGAATGCTCGAAACGATTCTTGGCGGACGTATTTCCGTCCATGAAGAACAGGAAGTTCTCAAGATCGTTCTCGAAGATGCCATCGCCCTCGCCGGCAATCTGAAACAGGACCTCGTGAACCCCGAGATTGGCCAGTTCTATTCGAGCCGCCAATTCGGTCAGGTAACGAGTGCACGAGTCGATGTCGCTATAAAGCGGAAACCCCGGTAGCGGCGGGTCGCTCGGGCTCGCGTACGTCGAATTGAACACGCCGCCCTTGATCCGGCGCGGCGGCGGTGTGTCGAAGATCGTGTCGGTGAACCAGGCCGCCGATACCGCCACCGGCAACGGCTGCTGGCTCGCGGCTGCGATCTGGGCGAGTTGCACATCGATCAGATCCCTGAACGACGTGGGCCGGGTGATGACAGTCCGTGCGCAACTGAAGGGAGCGATCGCCACGCATCTGTAGGTGGCGTCAGTGACGAAGCCGATGTATCCGTGTCCGCCCACCACGGCGTTGAACAGATCGGGATCATCGGCAGCGGTGACGTCCAGCGTTTGCCCGTCGGTTGTCAGCAGTCGAAACGATTCGATCCACTGACTCTCCTTCCCGACTGTTCCGGAGAATCGCGAGAGGCAGTCGCCGGCGAGGGTTCCGCCGACAGTGGAACGGCGGCCGGTCTGCAGCGAGCCTGGCAGTCGGATCGGGATGTTCGACTGAGTGGCACGCTGAATTGCCCTGACGATGAACGTCCCCCATTGGACGCCTGCGCCGAGCGTGACCGTCCCAGCCTCATCGTCGAACTCGATCCTGTCCGTCTCGAAGCAGTCGGTGTTCAGGACGATCTGCTGACCGTCGTCGCAGTCGTGCAAGGCTTGACCGTCGAAGGAATGTCCGCCGCCTCTGATCACCACACGGCGCCCTTCCTTCCGGGCGACCTCGAACACCTTGGCAACTCCGCCGGCATCGCACGGCCGGTAGACGATTGAGGTGCCCCGGGCACAGCGGCCAAAACTTCGAAACGGCTCGGTCGGCTGCTCCTGACTCATGCCATCTCCTCCTGAAACAAATTAGTCAGACGATACCGGGCAAGTGTACGGCGGCGATTCGTTCCGCCGAGACGATCGCCTCGGCCTTCAAGTCCCGCTCGGCGGCGGCACGCATTGCGCGGCCCTGTTCCCCAGCGATCAGGACGCCCATGGCTCTGCGAGCGACCGCCGCGTGAAGGCTCATGCCTGTCGTCCCAAATTCTGACTCCGCCGTCCGCAGCGCGGCGACGGCGTCTTCGGTTCGACCCGAGAGGGCGGCAATGGAGGCGCCGATGAGCGCGGCGATCGGATGGGCCCAGGCCGCATCCTGACGGTCGATCATCCGCTGGTCACGTGCGGCGATGCGCAGCAGGTCGCGACGTTGAGACGAGGACCGCTCGGTGAGCACGGCGGCCAATGCAGCGCGGGCACGGAGCGAATGCATCTGGACGAAAAAGTTCTGCACGTTCATCAGGAGCGAGTGCTGAAGCGGCAACCAGCGCTGTTGCATCCAGGCCCACGCCATCATCCCTTCGCCTTCGTAGATCGCCACTTCTACCTGGTTGTGCGTCTCGACGAGGTGCTCGACGTGGAAGCCGCGGTTCGACCAATCCTTGAGGATGCCCAGCCCGCGACGGGCCCGCTCCGGTCTGTTGGCGGCCAACTCGGCGCACGAGCCGCCGTGCATTTGAAGGATCGACTGGGCATAAAGATCCCCGCGAGTGCGGGCGTCCTCGAGCAGCTCCGGGAGGATTGCCGTCATCGTCGACCAGCGTCCGGACCATCGCAGTCCATCCACGACGAAAATCGACGCTGTGTCGCGCTCCCAGGCCACGCGCTCCTTCCGGTCGTCCAGCGCTTCCCTCGCGCTGCGCGCCAGTTCGTAACAATCGGACCAGCGGCCCATGCTCCACGCGGCGGCGGCGGTCATGACCGCGGTGAGGCCGATGGCTCGAGAGTCACCTGTGCGCAGCGCGAGGTCGCCCGCCTTGCCAAGCAGCGCGTCAACCTGCGTCCTGCTAGTCGCCCCGGTCGCGGATCGATAGCCAGCCTCCATTGCCAGGGCCCGGGCCACGCGGCTGGGCTCGCCGGCTTCGAGAGCCAGTAATAGATTCGTCGTCTGCAGCGCGGCGCCCCTGGCGATGTCGACCAGCGCCAAGCCGGTGGCGACCGTGGCGCATGTATCGATCCTGAGCAACGTCTCTCGCGGGATGCAATCGGCCGAACGCTCCCGGAAGCGGGTGCCTCGAAGCCACAACCTCAGTCGTCGCGCGAGAAGATCCAATGGCAGCCTCGAGAGCGGCCTGGGCAGCGGCACCCCGACCTGTTCGAGCACCTCTTCACACATCGCAAGACCGCGGTCGATGTGCCCGCTGTACAACAGTTGTTCCGCCGCGCGCTGTTTGAATTCGAGCTGGTCGTCCGGCGGGCGATCAACGCAGGCTGCCAGGTAGTGCTCGGCGGCCTCGAGACCTCGGCCCGCACTTGCCAATGCATCGGCGAGCTCGCGATGGAGACCGTGCCGCTCGCGATCGTCGAGGGCGCCGGTCGAAAGCGCCAGATCCAGAAACCGCGCGGCCTTGTTGAAGGCCAGCGCTTGCGCGGCGCGCCGACCGGCGAGCAACGCGAACCCGAAGCACGAATCCGGCATCTGCGCCAGTTCAAAATGGACAGCGGTCCTCTCCGGATCCTCGACTCCGGTCGCTTCGAACGCCAACCCTAACTCACGGTGGCGAGCGACGACGGTCTGCGGGTCGAGCGCGTCGACAATCGTGGCGCGGATTCGATCGTGATAGACCTCCAACACGTCGCCTCCGGGACCGGTGCTCAACCGAATCAGGCGCCGAGCGACCAGTTCGTCCCGGGCCGTCAACAGACTCGTTGGTGAACTGCAGGCCTGAAAAACGGGAAGCTGCGTCGGCTGGCCCGCCACCGCGACCAGCTCGAGCACGTGACGTGTCTCGACTCTGAGATCCGCGACGCGACTTCGAACGATCTCGCCAAGGCTGAAGCGAACGCCAGGCCCACGGTCGGTGCCACGTTGCTTCACCCATCCAGCGATCTCCTCGACCAGAAAAGGACTGCCAAGCGAGTCTTTGACGATGCGGTGGAGAACCGCGTCTGCCGCGGGTTGGTTCAAAATCGCGGCCGCCAGCTCTGTTGCTTCCTCGGCCTTCAGCGCTTCGACATTGATCGGAACAGCCCGACAGGATGTCCCGTCGAGAAGCTCGATGACAGCCGTCAGATTCGGGTTGTGCTGATCTTCGGATCGGTATACCAGGATCACGAGCATTGGCGGGGCATCGCTGGACGACAGCAACTCGCTCAACGCGGTGCAGCCATCCGAATCGCCCCACTGAAGATCGTCGATCGCGAGCACCAGCCGGTAATAGTCGGCCAGCCGGCCGAGCATCTCGCGAAGTGCCGCGAACGCTCGCACCCGCTGCTCGCTCGAATCGAGGATCGCCACGGACCGCTGGTTTTTCGGGAGAAACTCCCTCAACACCGGAAACATCGTCGCGAGGACGTTGAAGTGTCGCGGCCGCCACTGGTCAACCTGCGGCGCCGGCAGTTCCCTCAAGTACTGTGCAATGCGATCGATCAGATTGTCGAGTGCCTGGTACGGCACCGATTCGCCCTGGTAGCATCGCCCTTCGAAGATCAATGGCGAGCAATCCGTCCTGAGCTGTCCCAGGAACTCGCGCAGCAGCACACTCTTGCCGATGCCCGAGGGGCCACTGAGCCGAACGACGACGCGACGCGTCTCGGCTTCGTCGTAGGCACTTCTGAGCTGTCGAAGCAGGTCGTGGCGGCCGACGAAGGGCTTGTCCGCAGTGGCCGGCGGCGCCGGATGGGCCGGATGCGCCGTCGAGGAGACCATGCTGACGACGTCCTGATAGGTTGGCCGTTTGACTGGATTCGGATCCAGAAGGGCCACGCACAATTCACTCAAATGGGGAGGCACGTCGGGGACGACAACCGACGGCGGCACTGGTCGTTCCGACTGTTTGCGGAGCAACGTCTCGAGCAGACCACCCTGAAACGGCAACTCGCCGGTCAACGCCTCATACAGCATCACGCCGAGCGAGTACCAGTCGGAGCTCGGCGTGAGCCGTTCGGCCGCCGCCTGTTCAGGAGACATGTAGTCAGGCGTGCCACCGAAAGTCATCGTTGGACGAACACCGCCGCCGACTCGGCGCGCGAGCCCGAAATCGAGCAGGACGGCTCGACCGGTGGCGGTCACCAGGACGTTGGACGGCTTGAGATCGCGATGCAGGAGACCGCGCCGGTGCAGGACGCCCAGGCCTTCGGCAATCTGACGCACGCAAGACGACAGCGCTGCGTAGCGGACAGGCGGCGGCTGCCCGGCAATGTAGCGACGGAACTCGATGCCCTCGACCAGCTCCATCGTGTACATCCAGCGACCGTCATCCATGATCAGGTCATCGAGTGTCACGAGGTTGGCGTGATCGAGCCGATCGTGCTCGTCGTCGCCCCGAACGCGGCGAATCTCGTTCTTGAAGTCGAGAATGGCCTTGGGATCGGACGAACGCAGAATTTTGAGCGCGCGGTCGACGCCGGTCTCGAGGTCCGCGACCCGGTAAACGTCGCCGAATCCGCCGCCGCCCAATCGAGCGATCACGCGGAATCGCCCGGCGATCAGCGTTTCGCTCGGCACCAGCGTGGCCAGCGCCGGCTGAACCGAGTCTTCGAGGCAGTGGTACTGTTCGACGAGTCGGCGGAGCTTATTCGCGAGCTCGCCGTGATCGATGCCCGCCGCGCGGAGCCCGTCCTCGACGCCATCCGCGCCGTAGGCGATCGCGATCGAGAACGCGTCTTTCAAGCGTTCCCATTGCTCAGGCGACCAGGTGATTTCAGGCCCGGCGTGATCGCCCATCGTCGTGCTCCGGCCAGAGTTTGTCCGCCAGATACACTCGCGCCAGGCGCCAGTCGCGCTTGACGGTTCGCTCCGACACGCCGAGCACGTATGCGGTTTCCTCGACCGATAAACCACCGAACAGGCGATGCTCGGCGATCTTGGCCTGCCGCGGATCCCATTTCGCGAGCTGGTTGAGCACCTCGTCGATCATCAGCATCTCGTGGACGCGGTCGTCGGTGTAAACAACGGCGGCGTCGAGATCGACACGATGTTTGCGGTGTGGTCGTCTTTGAGCGTTCGCGGCGCGCGCATGGTCCACCAGAATCCGGCGCATCGTCTGCGCCGCCACCGCGAAGAGGTGAGCGCGGCTCTGCCAGTCCAACGCCGGATTGCGAATGATCCGCAAATATGCCTCGTGGATGAGATCGGTCGATTGCAAGGAGTGACCGGATCGCTCCGATTTGAGCTGTCGAACCGCCACCCGCCGCAATTGTTCGTAGACGAGCGGCAGCAGAACGGACTCCGCCTCACGATCGCCGGAGCGGATCTTCCTGAGAAGGACGGTGATTTGTCCGGCCGGGTCGATCATCGGATGAGGTGGCCCCTGAAGGCGGAATTCTACGCTCTTAGGCGGCGAATCGTGAACCGTCATCGGATCGGACGCGAGCGGTCCGTCTCCGAGCACAGACCGCGGGTCCATCGAGCCCGTGGCCCCAATCGACCGTGATTTCCGCTTACGTGATCGAGGTGGGGCAGCTGGACGCCAAGAGGAATGCGTCTCATCGCCGCCCCGAAACCGTTAACTCTCGGTCACATCGAAAAGGAACCAGCCATGAACAAAGCACTCGTCGCCGCCTGCCTCGTCGTCGCCGCTCTGTGCGCAACCGTCGCCCGCGCCAGCGAATGGAGTTACTTCTCGATGCTCGGAAACAGCGTCTCGGTCAGCTATCTGAGCGTCGACAGCACAACTTACACCTGGAAGTTCCGGAACGACGGCTACAACCGGATCAAGTACCTGAAGTTCCAGGTCAGCTACATCGACGCCACCACCGGCCGGTTCGTCACCGACTCCGACGTGTTCCCCGGTTCGCTCCGGGCGGGGGAAACCTTCGGCGGATGGACGGCCTTCACCGCTAACACACGCAGCCAGCCGTCCATCCGGGTACTCGAGATCGATCGCGATTGACCTCTTTGTCGAAGGAGCAGTCCGCGGACCTGATGCTTGCGGTAACTTCCGATTCCAATGGAGTGGAAACATGAACGGCAAAGCGCTCTCGCGTGTGGTTTTCGCATCGATCTTCTTTGGCGGTCTCGCCACAATCGCCGCGCCCGTTGTCTCCGCGGTGAGCGATGGCAACGACACATCGCAGTCGCGTGGCTTCGCACCGGAGGGAGCGCAGTCCGCATTCCTGCTGGTCGCGGGACAGACGGTTTCGTGCACGTCGGGGGGACTCCCGGTGATCTGGGTTGCCAGTCACCAATTGAACGATGTCGGCATGACCATTCCGGCGGGTCAATGGACTGTCATCCGATACAACCCTGATGTGCTCGATTCGATGCCCGACTCGATCAAGCTGTTCTGGTTGGGACACGAGTGCGGGCACGCGTATCTTCGAACCTCGGACGAGCCGAGGGCCGATTGCTGGTCGGCCAGGACGGGTGTCCAGCAGGGATGGTTCGGACCGTCGGACGTCGGTGTACTGCTTCGAGAGATGCAGGCCAACCCTGGTGACGCCACGCACCCACCTGGGCCCGCTCGCGTGTCAAATATCTCGAACTGCATCGCCGGCAGCCGTTAGTTCGACTCGTCCGCCAGGCGAGCCTCACTGCTCGCCTGGTTGTTTTTCTGATCAGTACCGTCGTTACGCCAGCTTTGCACGGCCTGGAATGGCCGTCGAGGCTTGCGTCTGGTCGGCTGGCGATGCATGCTGCGCCCAACGCCGATCCGCGCGAGCATCCGTGCTCTGGGCTCCATTAACGGATCATCGAAGGACAGGTTGAGCGGTCACGGGATCGGGACCGCACGACTGGAGAGAGCCAATGCTCGAATCAGCGGCCATCAGCCGACGTCAGTTACTCACCGGAGCCGGCATCGGAGCTGCCGCGGCCTTTCTCGATCGCCGCGGTCTTCAGGCTCAGGCGCCGCCGCAAACGACGGTGGTGTTTTCTCACACCACTGTCGTGACTGTCGATGCCGTGCACGATGACGTGGCGCTCGCGGTTCAGGGAGACACCATCGTCGCCATCGGGCCGACCGAGCCGATCCTTCAGCGCTATCCCGCTGCGCAGGTTTACGACGGACGAGGAAAAGCGCTCTTCCCCGGCCTGATCAACTGTCACTCGCACCTGGCGGCGACCATCGAACGCGGCTTCAACGAGGACTTCGGGTTCCCGAACTCAGTAAAGCTGCCGGTTCAGCCATCAAGTCTGCTCTCCGAAGAAGAGCAGACGATCATGATCACCGTCGGTGCGCTCGAGGGAATCCGCTCTGGATCGACCACCATCGTCCAGAGCGCGTCGAACATCGCCGCTTCCGCGTCGGCGCTTGCGCACACCGGCTTGCGCGTGGTGTTCGCCGAGTCGATTCGCGATCGCGACAACGGCTCCGGTCCGATGTCGCCGGAGAAGCTCGCGAGCAGCAAGGCGCCGACCTATTCCGCGAAACTGCGCGACCAGGGGCTTCAGCGCATCGATGACCTCTACACCGCCTGGAATGGCAAACAGAACGGGCGGATCCGCGTGTTTCCAGCCGCGACACTGGCCGAGGATGCATCGCCGGAGCTGCTGCGAGCGGTGCGCGCCTTCGCCGAGAAACACGACCTCGGCTACACCATCCACCTCACCCAGAGCGTCGCCGAAGCCGACTTCATGATGCGGTATCACGGCGTGCGACCGGCGGTCTTCCTCGACCAGGCCGATTTCCTCGGTCCGCGCCTGTTCGCGGCGCATTGCCGCTACGTCGACGAGGCCGAGATTGGCGTGCTGGGCCGCTCGCACACGATCGTCTCGAATCAGGCGGCGATGGCGGCCAATCGCGGCGTGATTGCGCCGATCCCTGCCCTGCGTGCGGCCGGCTGTCCGATCGCGCTCGGCACCGACAACAACACCAACGACCTCTTCGAGGTGATGCGCGTGGCGCTGATGACGGAACGCATCCGCCGCGACGATGCCTTTCCAGGAACGAGACCACAGCCGGAAGACGTCCTCGAGGATGCGACGCTTGGTGGCGCGCGGGCGACGCATCAGCCCACCGTCGGGTCGCTGGAGGTGGGCAAGAAGGCCGACATCCTCGTGGTCGATTCGCGAAAGATCCATCTGGTGCCGGCAGGACGAATCGTTTCAGCCTGGATCCACAACGGTCAGCCGTCGGATATCGAGTCGGTGATGGTCGACGGTCAGTTCGTGATGCGCAACCACAAAATCATGACGATTGACGAGGACCGCGTGATTGCCGAGGCCGAGAAGATCGGGAACAGAGTGTGGAATAAGGTGCTCGAAGGCGGCCCGGTTCCACTGCCGGGCCGCGGCCCGAAGTGACTAGGGCAATCGGGGAGCTCAGAACGATGTGGAGCGGGCCTTTCAGGCCCGCGTCTCCGCGACCCTGAAAGGGTCGCGCCACACAGGAAACCGTTTCAGCGGGGGCCGCCGCACGGCGGGTTGCCACACGGTCCGGCGCCGGAGCCGGACCGTAGCGCATCAGCCGATGGCAACAGTGACGCGTCCCAGCCGCCGCCGAGCGCCTTCACCAGATCGACCGCGGCGCTCACGCGCCGCTGCAGGATCGTCACGGCGATCTGCTGATCGTTCAACGCAATCGCCTGGGTGGTGATGACGTTGAGGTAGGAATCGGTGCCGGCCCGGTAGCGATCGGTCTCGAGGCTCAGCGCCTGCTGCGCCGCCGTCACCGCCTCCTGCTGTTGCCCCGCCTCCTCGGCGAGATAGCGCAGCGTCGCGAGGTCGTCCTCCACTTCCTGGAATGCCGTCAGCACCGTCTGACGATAGCCGGCCACCGTCGCGTCGTACGCCGCCTGCGCGCCTTCGACCTGCGCGCGACGTTTCCCGAAGTCGGCGACCGTTTGCGACAGCGCAGCCGTCGCCGACCAGCTCCGGCTCGCCCAGCTGAAAAGGCTCGCCAGACTGGTCGCGATCAGCGCCGGATTGGCCGACAGCGTCAGCGTCGGATAGTAGGCGGTCTGCGCCAGGCCGACGTTCGCGTTGGCTGCGGCCACCTGACGCTCGCTGGCGGCAATGTCGGGACGGCGCTCGAGCAGGTGCGAGGGAAGCGTCATCGGCACCGCCGGCGGCGGGCCGCTGATTCCCGTCGTCGTGATCGCCAGCTCGGAGGCGGTGTGACCGGTGAGCGTGGCGATGGCGTGCTCGAACTGCGCGCGCGCGACGTGAAGATCGGTGCTCTGCGCGCTGGCGCCGGCCAGCTGTGTCTGCGCCAGCGTGACGTCGCTCTTCGAAGCGACGCCGCCGTTGAACCGGTCGGTCGTCAACTTCAGGTTCTTCTCGTAGGCCGCGATGGTGTCCTGCAGGATCACCTGCTGCATGTCGTTCGCGGCCAGGGAGAAGTAGGCGACCGCCAGAAGCGCCTGCTGACTGAGACGAACGTTCTCGAGCTCGGCTGCGCTGACCTGCGCGTTGTTCGTTGCGTTCTCCACGGACAGCCGCACGCGCCCCCACAGATCGGGCTCCCAGGTCACGTCGCCGGGAATCGAAAAGGACTGAGTCGTCCCGCCGCTGCCCCGGCCGGTATTCGGCCCCTGACCGGTCCGTGTGATCGCCGGATTGACGCCAATCGTCGGATAGTAATTCGCCCGGGTGGCGCGCACGAATGCGCTCGCCTCGCGAAAGTTCGCCTCGGCCTGTTTGACGTTCTGGTTGTCGATCTCGAGGCTGTCCTCGAGCGTGTTCAACTGGGTGTCGCCGAACATCTCCCACCACTTGCCCTTCGGCAGGTCGTCGCTCGGCGTCGCCACCTTCCATTGATCGCTGCCCGCCATCTCCTTGAAGTCGGGAGGCGTCGGTGCAGCCGGCCGCTGATAGGGCTGACCGATGCGGCACCCTGCACAGCACAGCAGCGCGCCGACCAGCATTGTCTGTCGTGTCATCAATGACTGCCTTCCGCGACACCGCCCGGCACGAGCACTCCGGGACGATGCAGATAGCTCGGCTTCCGCCACGTCAACGCGTTGCGCAGCCGATCGAGATAGAGGTAGATCACCGGCGTGGTGAACAGCGTCAGCATCTGGCTGACCACCAGGCCGCCGACGATGGCGACGCCGAGCGGCTTGCGAAGTTCGGCGCCGGCGCCCAGGCCAAGCGCCATCGGCATCGCTCCCAGCAGCGCGCACATCGTCGTCATCATGATCGGACGGAAGCGCAGCAGGCACGCCTGGTAGATCGCTTCACGCGCCGTCATTCCCTCGTTGCGTTCGGCGGCGAGCGCGAAGTCGATCATCATGATCGCGTTCTTCTTCACGATGCCGATCAGCAGGATGATTCCGATCATGCCGATGATGTCGAGGTCGCTCTTGAACAGCACCATCGCCACCAGCGCGCCGACCCCGGCCGACGGCAGCGTGGAAATGATCGTCAGCGGATGGATCAGGCTTTCGTAGAGCATGCCGAGCACGATGTAGACGGCGAGCAGCGCCGTGCCGACCAGGATCGGCTGGTTGTCGAGCGCCTCCTGATAGGCGCGCGCCGTGCCCGCGAACTTGCCGGTGATGTTGGCCGGCAGCCCCATCTCCACCTCGGCGTGGTCGATCGCCGCGACCGCATCGCTCAGCGCGACGTTCTCGCCCAGGTTGAACGACAGCGTCGTCGCCGGAAACTGTCCCTGGTGCGGCAGCCTGATCGGCGTGATGCCCTGCGTGAAGTGCGTGAAGGTGGACAGCGGCACGTCGGTCCCCTTCGGCGTCTGCACGTAGATGGTGTTCAGGAAGTCCGGGCTCGACCACCACTGCTGCTGCAACGCCAGGATCACGTGGTACTGGTTGATCGACTTGTACATCACCGACACCTGGCGCTGCCCGAAGGCGTCGTAGAGCGCCGCGTCAACCGCCTGGGCGGTGAGTCCAAGCCGCGACGCGGTATCGCGATCGATGACCACGTTCGACGACAGCCCCGAGTTCTGCTGATCCGAGCTGACATCGGCGATTTCCGGAAGCGTCGACAACCGGTCGAGGACTTTCGGTCCCCATTCCGCCAGCGACTCGAAATCAGGCGCCTGCAGCGTGTACTGGTACTGCGCGTTGCCCTGGCGGCCGCCGATGCGCACATCCTGCGAATTCTGCAGAAACATCGTCGCCCCCGGCACGCCGCCGGTCTTTCGCCGCAGCCGCGCGACCACTTGATCGGACGTCGAGCGGCGGACGCCGACCGGCTTCAGCTGCACGTTGATGTTCGCCGAGTTCCCGCCAAAGCCACCGCCGCTCGTGCCGGCCACCATCGTCACCGTTTCGACGTCCGGATCGGTTCGTACCTGTTCCTCGAACCACCTGGCCTTGTCGACGAGGGCCTGATAGGAAATGTGCTGCTCGCCGACGATCGCGCCCTGCAGACGTCCGGTGTCCTGCTGCGGGAAGAAGCCTTTGGGCACCTTGGCATACAGGTAGACGTTGACGCCCATCGTCAGAAATACCGTCAGCAGGACCACAGCGGGGTGATCGAGCGCGACCGACAGCGCTGATCCGTAGCTCGAAATCACCCACTGCAGGAATTTCTCGCTCTGGTTGTAGAGATAGCCGTGCCCGTCGTGACGCTCTTCCTTGAGCAGCCATGCACACATCATCGGCGTCAGCGTGAGCGACACCACCATCGAGATGGCGATCGATACCGACAGCACGACCGCGAACTCGCGGAACAGCCGCCCCATCACTCCGCTCATCATCAGAATCGGAATGAAGACGGCAATCAGCGACACGCTCATCGACAGCACGGTGAAGCCGATCTCTTCCGCACCTTGCAGCGCCGCCTCCATCGGCTTCAAGCCGTTCTCCAGGTGGCGTGTGATGTTCTCGATGACGACGATCGCATCGTCAACGACGAAGCCGGTGGCGATGGTCAGCGCCATCAACGACAGGTTGTCGAGCGTGTAGCCGAGCAGGTACATCGCGCCGAAGGTCGCGATGATCGACACCGGCACCGAGATGCTCGGGATGAAGGTGGACCAGCCGCTGCGCAGGAAGATGAACACGACGAAAATCACCAGGCCGATCGAGATGACCATGTTGCGCTGGGCGTCGTCCATCGACTCTTTGGTCGTGGTGGTGCGGTCGCTGGCGATCTTGAAGCGGACCGTCGGCGGCAGCTGCGCCTCGAACTGCGGCATCAGCGCCTTGATGCGCGCGACTGTCTCGACGATGTTGGCGTTGGGCTGGCGGCTGATCTGGATCTGCACCATCGGGCTGCCGTTGACGATGCCCAGGTTCCTGACGTCTTCGTTGGCGTCGATCACGCGACCCAGATCCGAGAGCCGCACCGGCGCGCCCTTGCGGTAGACGACTACGAGATCCTTGTAGTCCTTCGCCTGAAACAGCTGATCGCTGGTGTAAACCGGCAGCTGCACTTCGTCGTTCGCGACCGCGCCCTTCGGCAGGTTGGCGTTGGCGCGCTGCAGGAATGTGCCGATCTGATCGAGGCCGACGTTGTAGTTGGAGAGCGGCTGCGGGTTCACTTCGACGCGGACGGCCGGCAGCGAGCTGCCGCCGACCGACACCTGGCCGACGCCCGGCACCTGCGACAGCTTCTGCGCGAACACCGACGAGGCGATGTCGTAGAGCTGCGGCCGCGGCACGACATCCGACTCGAGCGTCATCAGCAGGATCGGCTGATCCGCAGGGTTGATCTTCCGGTAGCGCGGCAGCGACGGCAGGTTTGCTGGTAGCGAGCCCGCCGATGAATTGATCGCGGCCTGGACCTCGCGCGCGGCGGCGTTGATGTCGCGGCTCAGATCGAATTGCAACGTGACCTGCGCCGACCCGACCGAGCTGTTGGAGGTCATCTCGGTCACGCCGGCGATGCGCGTGAACTGCTTCTCGAGCGGCGTCGCCACCGACGCCGCCATCACTTCCGGGCTGGCGCCCGGCAGGCCCGCGCTGACGGTGATGGTTGGGAAGTCCACTTCCGGCAGGGCCGAGACCGGCAACAGGGTGTAGGCGATGCCGCCGGCCAGCGTCATGGCGATCATGAACAGCGTCGTGGCAATCGGTCGCCGGATGAACGGCGTGGAGATGCTCATGACGTCTTACGCGTGCGGCGCCGATAACTCAGCGGCCGGCGCACTCCGCAGACGACCGAACCAGGCCGCGATCCGGCCGAAGAACAGATAGATGACCGGCGTCGTGAACAGGGTGAGGACCTGGCTGACCAGCAGTCCACCGATGATGCAGATGCCGAGCGGCTTGCGCAGCTCGGAGCCGATGCCGCTGCCGAACGCCAGCGGCACGGCGCCCAGCAAAGCCGCCATCGTCGTCATCATGATCGGCCGGAAGCGCAGCAGGCAGGCCTGGTAGATCGCCTCCTCCGGCGACTTACCTTCGTTGCGCTCCGCCTCGAGCGCGAAGTCGATCATCATGATCGCGTTCTTCTTCACGATGCCGATCAAGAGGATGATGCCGATGAGGGCGATGACGTCGAGGTCCTTCTTGAACAGGACCAGCGCGAGAATCGCGCCGACGCCCGCCGACGGCAGCGTCGACAGAATCGTCAGCGGATGAATCGTGCTCTCGTAGAGCATGCCGAGCACGAGGTAGACGGTGACGATGGCGGCGAGGATCAGGATCGACTCGTTCGCGAGCGACGATTCGAAGGCGTGCGCGGTGCCCTGGAAGCTCGGCTCGATGCTCGCCGGCATGCCGAGTTCCTGCGTCGCCTGACGGATGTGCTCGACCGCGGCGCCAAGCGAGGCGCCCGGCGCCAGGTTGAACGACAGCGTCACCACCGGAAACTGACTCTGGTGGTTGATCGCGATCGGCGACGGTATCAGCGAGGCGGTCACGAAGCCTGCCAACGGCGCGGCGGCGATATTGGCCGCACCAGTCAGCGCGGAATTCGTCCCCGCCAGCGCGATCGTCGACGCCAGGTTCTGCGACGCGGCGCCGGTCGGCACGTAGAGGTCCTGCAGCGAACCGGCATCCTGCTGATAACGCGAGGCGACCTCCAGGACGACGTGGAACTGGTTGGTCTGCGTGTAGATCGTCGACACCTGCCGCTGCCCGAACGAGTCATACAGCGCGTCGTCGACATTCTGCGGTGTGATGCCAAGGCGACCGGCGGTGTCGCGGTCGATGTTGACGAAGATGCCGAGCCCGTTGTTCTGCTGATCGCTGGCGACGTCGAGCAGTTCGGGAATCTGTTTCATCCGCTCGACCAGGCGCGGGGCCCATTGATCGAGCAGCGCCTTGTCGGGCGCGTCGAGCGCGTACTGGTATTGCGTGCGGCTGATCCGGTCCTCGACCGCCAGATCCTGCACCGGCTGCAGGAACAACTCGATGCCGGAGATCCGCTTGAGCCTCGGCCCGAGGCGACGGATCACGTCAACCGCTGAGACGCCCGCCCGATCTTCGAGCGGCTTGAGGGTAATCTGAATCCGGCCGCTGTTCATCGTGGTGTTGACGCCGTCGGCGCCGATGAACGAGGTCAGGTTCTCGACCGCCGGATCCTCGCGGATCACCTGCACGAGCCCTTCCTGCAGGTGCGACATCGCCGAGAACGACACCGTTTCAGGCGCCTGCGAGATCCCGAGAATGGCGCCGGTGTCCTGAACCGGGAAGAAGCCCTTGGGGACGACTTCGTAGAGATAGATCGTGAGGCCGAGCGTGCCGGCGGCGACCAGCAGCATCGCGGTCTGGTGCCGCAGCACGACCCGCACCATGCGGCCGTAGGCCTCGATGGTTTTGACGAAGCACCATTCGGACCAGCGGTAGAGGCGGCCCTGCTCGCTCTCGGGGCGATGCTTCAGGATGCGGGCCGCCATCATCGGGGTCAGCGTCAGCGAGACGAAGGCCGAGAAGATGATTGTGACCGCGAGCGTTACCGCGAACTCGCGGAACAGCCGCCCGACGATGTCGGCCATGAACAGCAGCGGAATCAGCACCGCGATCAGCGACACGGTCAGCGACACGATGGTGAACCCGATCTCCGCCGATCCCTTGAGCGCCGCCTCGAGCGGCGTGTCGCCCATCTCGAGATAGCGCGAGATGTTCTCGATCATCACGATGGCATCGTCGACCACGAAGCCGGTGGAAATCGTCAGCGCCATCAGCGACAGGTTGTCGAGGCTGTAGCCGAGCAGGTACATCACCGCGAAGGTGCCGACCAGCGACAGCGGCACGGCGATGCCTGGGATGATGGTTGCGGCGGCGTTGCGCAGGAACACGAAAATGACGGCGACGACGAGGACGATGGTGAGGGCCAGCTCGAACTCGACGTCCTTGACTGACGCGCGAATCGTCGTGGTCCGGTCGGTGATGACGTCGACGTTGATGCCCTGCGGCAGCGACGCCTTGATCTGCGGCAGCAGCGCCTGGACCGTGTCGACCACGCTGATGATGTTGGTGCCCGGCTGGCGCTGGATGTTCAGGACGATCGCACGATCGGCGTTCACCCATGCTGCCAGTTTCGAGTTCTCGACGCCGTCGACGACGGTGGCGACGTCGGAGATGCGGACCGGCGCTCCGTTGCGATAGGCGATGATGATCGGGCCGTACTGTGCGCCGGCCTGGAGCTGATCGTTGTCGTTAATCGTCCACGCCTGATCGGGGCCGTCGAAGTTTCCCTTTGCCTGATTGACGTTGGCGCTGGTGAGCGCCGTCCGCAGCGTCTCCAGGCTCAGGCCGTACGACGCGAGCGCGGTCGGATTGGCGCGGACCCGCACCGCCGGACGCTGGCCGCCGCTGATGCTCACGAGTCCGACGCCTTTGAGCTGCGAGATGCGCTGCGCCATCCGTGTTTCGGCGAGCTCCTCGATCTTCGGCAGCGGCACTGTGGACGAGGTGAGCGCGAGCGTCAGGATCGGCGCATCGGCAGGATTGGTCTTGCTGTAGATCGGCGGCACCGGCAGGTTCTGCGGGAGCAGGTTCTGCGCCGCGTTGATCGCGGCCTGCACCTCCTGTTCGGCGATGTCGATGCTGAGATCGAGCGAAAACTGCAGCGTGATCAGCGAGCTGCCGAACGAGCTGATCGACGTCATCTGGGTCAGCCCCGGCACCTGGCCGAACTGCTTCTCGAGCGGCGCGGTGATCGACGACGTCACGACTTCTGGACTGGCGCCGGGATAGAACGTCTGCACCTGCATGGTCGGGTAGTCGACCTGCGGCAGCGCCGACACCGGCAGCTGCCGGAAGGCGACGACGCCGATCAGTACGACGCCGGCCATCATCAGCGCGGTCGCGACCGGGCGAAGGATGAACGTACGGGAAATGTTCACTGCGAGACGCCCCGGGGTGGCGCCGCGCCGTCACCCCGTCTGCCGCGGCCGCCCTGTCCGCGTCCGCCCGACCCGTTTCCGCCAGGCGCATCGGTGTTGTCCAGTTCACCCGCCTTGCGGACCCGCACGATGGCGTTCTCGACCAACCGATCGGTGCCGTCAACGACGACGCGGTCGCCTTCGGCGATGCCGCTGGTGATGTCGCTCGACGTCTCGGTCGTCTTCCCGACCTGTACCGTCTTCAGGTGCACGCGCGAGCTGTCGTCCACGACGTACACGAACGTGCCCTGCTGACCGTTCTGAACCGCGACGTTCGGCACCACCAGCTGGTTCTCGAGCGAGTCGACCAGCAGGTGGATGTTGACGAACTGCTGCGGAAACAGCAGGAAGTCCTTGTTGTCGAACACCGCTTTCAGCTTGGACGTGCCGGTCGTGTTGTCGATCTGGTTGTCAACGGTCATCAGCGTTCCGGACGCCAGCTTCTTCGAGTTGTCGCGGTTGTAGGCGTCCACGCCGAGGTGCGCGCCGGCGCGCAGCCGCTGCGTGATTTGCGGCAGCGCATCCTCGGGAATGGTGAAGAGGACCGAGATCGGCTGAAGCTGGGTGATGACGACCATGCCGCCCGGATCCGATGCGTGCACGATGTTGCCGGGATCGACGAGGCGGAGGCCGGCGACGCCCGAAATCGGCGCCGTCACCTTGGCGTACACGAGCTGCAGTTTGGCGTTGTCGACCGCGGCCGCGTCCTGCTGGATCGCCGCCTTGTACTGCGCGACCAGCGCGATCTGCGTGTCCAGCTGCTGCTTCGGCACCGCGTCGGTTTCGAGCAGCTTCTTGTAGCGCTCGAAGTCGACCATCGCGTTATCGAGCAGCGCCTGGTCTTTGGCCAGCGTCGCCTGCGCCGACTCGAGCTGCACCTGGTACGGCCGCGGATCGATCTCGGCCAGTACCTGGCCCGCTTTGACGAAGTCGCCTTCCTGAAAGTCGACCTTCATCAGCTGACCGTCGACGCGCGACTTGATCGTCACCGTGTAGAACGCGGTCACGTTGCCGAGGCCCTGCAGGTAGACGGGAATGCTGGACCGCCCGACCGTGGCCACGACCACCGGCACCGGTCCGACCGAGCCGCGTCCGCCGCCCCGGCCACCGCCCCCGCCGCCGCCCCCGCCACCCTGCGCGCGTTGTGCGGACGCCGGCTGGCCGGCGCGCCAGACGGCGTAACCCGCCACGCCGACGATGAGCAGCAGCAGCACGAACCAGATCAGTCCGCGCGATCGGGGCGGGCGCGCGGCCGGCTGGGTCGTCGATTCATGTTGGTCTGTACGATCCGTCATCACACCGCCTGGTCGCATTCGTAGAGGGGACAGCCGCGAAGAGTCAGAAGAGCGTCACGTCGTGAAGAGGCCACCACCGCACATCGACTTTCCCGACGATGTAACGCTTCGGCACCAGGCCCCAGTCGCGGCTGTCCGAGCTGTCGTTCCGGTGATCGCCGAGCACGAACTCGTAGCCCTGTTCGACGATCTGCGGTCCCCAGTCGTCGTGGCCGCGGAACGCCGAAGGAACGTAGTCGTCGTTCAGGGCTCGACCGTCCACGAGCACGCGTCCCGCGACGATCTGCACCACGTGTCCCTCGGTGGCAATCACGCGCTTGACGAAGATGCGGGCGGGATTCGGCGGGTAATAAAAAGTCACGACATCGCCGGGGCGTGGGTCGCTGAATTCATAGATCAGTCTGTTGATCAGCAATCGATCGCGATCATCGAGCGTCGGCGCCATGCTGAACCCATCGACGCGCGATGCCTGAAATCCGAATGTCCCGAACAGAATCACGCCGATAACGACGAACGCGACCCGCTGAACGACGCTGAAAATCCGACGCCGCGACACCGTTCGGCCACTATGGCAGTTGCGCCGACCGCCGACGACTGCAAGTCAGCCGAGCCGCGAGTACGCCGATTGCCGTACACATTCATAAGACAACCGCGAGCGCGACATAAACAGTTCGTGCGCGTCAGTTCGCGCCATCGCGCGCGTGTATCATCGGAAATAGAGCGTCATATGGTGACCGTGGCAGCTGCACCAACCATCCGCGCGCGGCTCATCCGATCGGCGATTGCGCTGGCCGTCGTCGCGTTGCCGGCACGGGCCGACGCACTCGATGCCGCGAAGACGCTCTCGCAGTACGTGCGCCGGATCTGGCAGGTGCAACAAGGTCTGCCGCAGGCGTCGATCGACGCGCTGCTCCAGACCCACGACGGCTACCTCTGGCTCGGCACCCAAACCGGACTCGTCAAGTTCGACGGCGTGCGCTTCACCACCATCGACGAAGTCGACGGCTTGTCGATGAAGGACATCCGAGTCACTCGATTGCTCGAAGGGCACGACGGCGCGCTGTGGATCGGCACCAGCCAGGCAGGCCTGATCCGGATTCAGAACGGCAAGGCGCACCGCTTCGTCCAGCGAGATGGCTTTCCGTCTGACTCGGTGCAGTGCCTGGTCGGCGACTCCGCGGACAACGTGTGGGCCTGCACACCAAACGGGCTCGTCGAAGTCAGCGGCGACACGGTACGCGCCGTTCGGGGCCGCTGACGGCCTGGCGACGACCACGGTGCGCACGGCCTGCGCGACCCGCAACGGCACGATCTTCGTCAGCGACGACAACGGCGCCATCTCGACGTGGGATCGGCGCCGCTTCGCTCCCGCGGCGACGCAGCTCGCCGAGCCGGCGATCGCCCAGGCCCTGCTCTGTGCCAGCGATGGCACGCTGTGGATCGGCGCCGGCTCCGGCCTGTTCCACCTCGTTGGCGACCGTCAGGATCGGATCACTGCCGCTGACGGCCTCGCCGACAACGGCGTCCTGAGTCTCGCTGAAGGAGATACCGGCGACATCTTCGCCGGCACCAAGAACGGATTCAGCCGCGTGCGTGGCCGCGAGATCGAAACCTTCCTGCCGCAGGACGGCCTCTCGCAGAGCACGGTGTTTGCGCTGCTCGAGGACCGTGAAGGCAGTCTGTGGGTGGCAACCAAGCACGGGCTGAATCAGTTCCTCGACGGCATCACCACGTCCTACACCACCAGCGAGGGGCTACCGAGCAATCAGACCGGACCGGTCCTCCAGGACAGCCGCGGGACGGTCTGGGCTGGAACACTCGGCGGCGGACTGGGCCGCTTCGACGGTCACCGTTTCACGACGCTGACCACCGATGACGGCCTCGCGTCGAACACGATTTACGCGCTCGTGGAAAGCCGGGACGGCGACCTGTGGATGGGCACTGCGGCCGGGCTGAACCGCCTGCACGGTGGACGTGTGGTCGGCGCCTGGACGACTCGGCAGGGTCTGCCCGGCAATATCGTCCGCGCGCTCTATCGCGATCACGACGGCGCCATCTGGATCGCGACGTCGGGAGGGCTCGCTGTCTTCCGCGACGGCGAGCTCCATGCCGTCGCCGACGGACACCAGAAGCACGTCGAGTCGATCGTCGCGATCGGCGGCGATCGACACGGCCGTCTCTATCTCGCGCCCGAGGGCGAGTCGCCGCTGCTGCGTCAGGCGGACGCAGTCTTCGAGGACGAAGACGGCCTGTTGTGGATTGGCACGCTCGGCCAGGGCCTGCGCCTGGTCGACGGCGGCCGCGTGTTCAGCTTCTCCGAACTGGATGGATTGTTCGACGATGCGATCTACGGCATCGCGGAAGACGATCATGGAAAGCTGTGGATGGCGTGCAGCAAAGGCATCTTCTCAGTCAGTCGCGAAGATCTGCGGCAGTTCGCCGCCGGTTCGCACAAGCGCATCGTCAGCACGCCTTACAGTCCGCTCGACGCGCTCCGCACCGTCGAGTGCCAGCCTGGCGTTCAACCGGTCGTGTCGCGCGCACGGGACGGACGGCTGTGGTTCTCGACCATCCGCGGGCTGCTGGTGATCGATCCCAACCATCTGTCGCGCTCCTTTACGCCACCGTCGGTGGTCGTCGAAGACACGACTGTGAACGGCGAACGCCTCGCGCCTGGCGCGGTCGGTGCGCTGGCGCCCGATCGCAACAACGTGGAGTTCAGTTACACCGGCGTCAGTTTCGTCGTACCGAACCGCATCACGTTTCGCTACCAGCTCGAAGGATTCGACAAGGCGTGGGTCGAGGCAGGCACGCGGCGGCAGACGGTTTACACGAACCTGCCGCCGGGCCGCTTCCGCTTCCGCGTGTCGGCATGCAATCCTGACAATACGTGCGGTGAGGCGCCGAGTGCCGTCGCCTTCGAGATCGAACCGCGCTACTACCAACGCTCGTGGTTCCTGCCGCTGTCGGCGGCCGCGCTCGGCCTGGTGGTGTGGAGCGGATACCGCCTGCGGATCCGCCGGCTTCGCACGAAGTTCGACCTGATTCTGGCGGAGCGAGGCCGTATCGCGCGCGAGCTGCACGACACCCTGATTCAAGGCTTCGCCGGCATTACGATGTCGATGCAGGCATTGGCCTCTCGCCTGCCGGCGTCCGGCACCCGGGACACGCTCGAAGACATCGTCGCTGACGCCGGCCAGTCGCTGCGCGAGGCGCGCCGTTCGCTGTCCGGGTTGCGCAGCCGACCCGATTCACCCGCGGGGCTGGTGGCCACGGTCGCGCGTCTTGCCCGTCACCTCACCGAGCCGAAAGACGTGCGGCTCAAGCTGGCGCTCAACGATATGCACGCCGAATTGCCTGCCGACGTCGAATACAACCTGCTGCGCATTGCGCAGGAGGCGATGGTCAACGCGGTGAAGCACTCGGGCGCGCGCACGCTGAACGTCACGCTGGAGAGCAACCGCGATCGGCTTCGCCTGTCCGTGAACGACGATGGGTCTGGATTCGATGAGACGAATGGTCCACCGGCCGGCCACTACGGATTGATTGGCATGAAGGAACGCGCTGCGCAGATCGGCGCGATCTTCGAGCTCACCAGCATTCGCGGACAGGGAACGACGGTGTCGGTGCTGCTGGAGTCATAGAACATGGCGGTTGAAACCACGACGACGACGATTCGCGTCATGTGCGTTGACGATCATCCTCTGGTCCGCAAGGGAATCGCATTCATCCTGGCCAACGAGCCGGACATGGAGCTCGTCGGCGAAGCGGCCAACGGCGACGAGGCGGTGCGGCTGTTCCGCCAGCTTCGCCCGGACGTCACACTGATGGATCTGCGCATGGCCGACACCGACGGCGTCGTTGCGACAAGCAACATCCGGTCTGAATTTCCGGATGCCCGCATCATCGCGCTGACGAGCTACGACGGCGACCAGGACATCTATCGAGCGCTCGACGCCGGCGTTCGCGGCTACCTGTTGAAGGAGACAGTGCACACCGACGTCGTACGCGCGATTCGGACGGTACAGGCCGGCAAACGTCTCGTGCCACCCGAAGTTGCCGAGCGCCTGAGCGAGCATTTTCCGAGAGTCGCGCTCACCCCCCGCGAAACCGAGGTGCTGGCGCTGGTCGCCGGCGGACTCGGCAACCGCGAGATCGCCGACCGCCTGGCGCGATCCAGCGGGACCATCAAGATCCACATCGAGAACATCCTCGACAAACTCGGTGCCGCCGACCGCACACAAGCGGTGACGATCGCGATCCAGCGCGGCATCCTGCGCCTCGGCTGACACCTCCCCTCTGCCGATCGGCAGTCGCGCCTGGACAGCGGCGTTGAGAGACTGCTGACTGTGTCCATATCGAATACGTTGCTTCCGGAGGCTGCGGTCGTCACCCAGCCCCGCCGTCGCGCGCGTCGAGTCTGGCCGTGGCTGCTGGTGCTCGTGATCGCGGGCGCCGGCGCTTACGTGCTCTTTCCGCGCGTCACCCAGGGACAGAGCAAGACGCCGATCGCCGCCGCCGCGTCGCGCGGCGTCCCAGTGGTCGCGGTCGCGGCACGCAGCGGCGAGATGGGCGTGTACCTGACCGGACTCGGCACCGCCACCGCCCTCAACACCGTCACCGTGCGAAGCCGCGTGGACGGGCAGTTGATCCGCGTCGCGTTCACGGAAGGGCAGATTGTTCAGAAGGACGATCTGCTGGCCGAGATCGATCCGCGCCCGTATCAGGTGCAGCTGACGCAGGCGGAAGGCCAGGCTGCCAAAGACGAGGCGACGCTCAAGAACTCCCAGCTCGATCTGGCGCGCGATCGCGACCTCTACGCCAAGGGCATCATCCCCAAGCAGATGCTCGACACCCAGGTCTCGGTCGTCGATCAGTCGGCTGGAGCGCTCCGCAGTGACCAGGGGCAGATCGACAGCGCCAGGCTCAGCCTGGTCTACTCGCGCATCACGGCGCCAATCGCGGGACGCGTCGGCCTGCGCCTCGTCGACGTCGGCAACATCGTCCACGCGACCGATCAGACCGGCCTGGTCGTGATCACGCAGATCGATCCGATCGCCGTCATTTTCACGATTGCCGAGGACAGCCTGCCGGACGTCATGCAGCGCGCGAACACCGGTCTGAAGGTCGACGCCTACGACCGGGATCTCACGAAGAAGATCGCGAGCGGCGCGCTGCTCACCGTCGACAACCAGATCGACCAGACGACCGGCACGGTGAAGCTGAAGGCGCAGTTCCCGAACCCGCACATGACCCTGTTCCCGAATCAGCTCGTCAACGCCCGTCTACGCCTCGACACCATCGAGCACGCGGTCATCGTGCCGAGCGCGGCGATTCAGCACAGCCCGCAGGCGACGTTCGTCTACGCGGTCAAGCCGGACCAGACCGTCGAGATGCGGCCGGTGGCGATTCAGCGCGTCGAAGGCGACGAGACGGCGCTGAAAAGTGGTGTCGCCGCCGGTGACGTCGTGGTGACCGATGGCGTCGACAAGCTGCAGCAGGGGACGCGCGTGGTCGTGCAGTCGTCGGCGTCCTCAGGCGACGGTCAGAAGGCGCAGAACCGGTGAGCCTGTCGCGTCCGTTCATCCTCCGGCCGATCGCGACCTCGCTGCTGATGGTCGGCCTGACCCTGGCCGGGCTGGTGGCGTATCGCCAGTTGCCGGTGTCGGCGCTGCCGCAGGTGGACTATCCGACGATTCAGGTGGTGACGTTCTATCCGGGCGCCAGCCCGGACGTGATGACGTCAGCGGTCACCGCGCCGCTCGAGCGCCAGTTCGGGCAACTGCCGGGACTGAACCAGATGACGTCGAGCAGCTCCGAAGGCGCGTCGGTGATCACGCTGCAGTTCTTTCTCGATCTCAACATCGACGTCGCCGAGCAGGAGGTGCAGGCCGCGATCAACGCCGCCGGCTCGTTCCTGCCGTCGAACCTGCCGAATCCGCCGATCTACAGCAAGACCAATCCCGCCGACGCGCCGATTCTGACGCTGGCGCTGTCGTCGGACAGCATGTCGCTGTCGAAGGTCGAGGATCTCGCCGACACCCGCCTGGCCCAGAAGATCTCGCAACTGCCGGGCGTCGGCCTGGTCAGCATCAGCGGCGGCCAGAAGCCGGCCGTCCGCATTCAGGTGAATCCGACCGCGCTGTTCTCGTTCGGCCTGACGCTCGAAGACGTGCGGTCAGCGGTCGCCGCCGCCAACGTCAACGAGGCGAAGGGGAACTTCGACGGACCGCTGCAGTCGTTCACCATCGGCGCCAACGACCAGCTGCTCGCCAGCGAGCAGTACGGTCCGCTCGTCGTCGCCTACAAGAACGGCGCGCCAGTCCAGCTCTCCGACGTCGCCCGGATCGTGGACGATGCGGAGAACGTGCGGCAGGCGGCGTGGATGAACGACACGCCGGCCGTGATTCTCAACATCCAGCGCCAGCCAGGCGCCAACATCATCGCCGTGGTTGACCGCGTCAAGGCGCTGTTGCCGCAGCTGCGGGCGTCGCTCCCGCCTGCCGTGCAGATGCAGATCCTGACCGACCGCACGACGACGATCCGGGCGTCGGTGAAAGACGTCGAGTTCGAGCTGATGCTGACCATCGCGCTGGTCGTGATGGTGATCTTCCTGTTCCTGCGGACACTGGCGGCGACGATCATCCCCGGCATCGCGGTCCCGCTGTCGCTGATCGGCACCTTCGGCGTGATGGCGCTGCTCGGGTACAGCCTCGACAACCTCTCGCTGATGGCGCTCACCATCTCCACCGGCTTCGTGGTCGACGATGCGATCGTCATGATCGAGAACATCATGCGTTACATCGAGGAGGGCGACGCGCCGCTCGAGGCGGCGCTGAAGGGCTCGGCGCAGATCGGCTTCACCATTCTCTCGCTGACGATCTCGCTGATTGCGGTGCTGATCCCGCTGCTGTTCATGGGCGACATCGTCGGCCGGCTGTTCCGTGAGTTCGCGGTGACCTTGAGCGTGACGATTCTGGTCTCGGCGGTGGTATCGCTGACGTTGACGCCGATGATGTGCGCGAAGCTGCTCAAGCACAAGCGCGAGGAGGATCGCAATCGCCTGTATCACCTGTCGGAGCGCGGATTCCAGGCCGTCATCGCGTTCTACGGCCGCACGCTGCAGTGGGTGCTGCGCCACCAGACCGCCACGCTGGTCGTGGCGGTGGCGACGCTGGCCTCGACCATCCTGCTCTATCTGGCGATCCCCAAGGGCTTCTTCCCGGTGCAGGACACCGGGATCATCATGGGCATCTCCGAGGCGTCGCAGACGATCTCGTTTCCAGCGATGGCCTCGCGTCAGCGCGCGCTGGCGCGCGTGATCGGACAGGATCCCGCAGTCGAGAGCCTGTCCTCGTTCATCGGCATCGACGGCACCAACACGACGATCAACAGCGGACGCATTCAGATCAACCTGAAGCCGCTCGAAGAGCGAAAAGTCGCCGCCGACGAGGTGATCCGGCGGCTGCAGCCGAAGCTGGCGGCGGTCGAAGGTGTGACGCTGTTCATGCAGCCGGTGCAGGACCTGTCGGTCGAAGATCGGGTGAGCCGCACCGAGTTCCAGTACAGCCTCGAGGACGCCGACGCCGGCGAGCTCGCCGTGTGGGTGCCGCGCTTCCTGGCGCGGCTGCAGGCGTTGCCGATGCTGCGCGATGTGGCCAGCGACCAGCAGATCCTCGGTCTCCAGACCCGGCTGGATATCGATCGCAAGACCGCGTCGCGCCTCGGAATCACGCCGCAGATGCTCGACGACACGCTCTACGACGCGTTCGGCCAGCGCCAGATTTCGATCATGTTCACGCAGCTGAACCAGTACCGCGTCGTGCTCGAGATCGATCCGGCGTTTCAGGACAACCCCAATCGCCTCAAGGACATCTTCGTGCGATCGGCCTCGGGCGGCCCGGTGCCGCTGAGCGCTTTCACACGTGTCGAGACCACCAACGCGCCGCTCTCGGTCAACCACCAGGGTCAGTTTCCGGTCGTGACCGCCTCGTTCAACCTGGCGCCGGGCGCCTCTCTCGGCGACGCGGTCGATGCGATTGAAGCGGTGAAGAAGGATGTCGGCATGCCGGCGAGCGTGCAGGCGAGCTTCCAGGGCACGGCGCAGGCGTTCCGGGCGTCGCTCGCCAACGAGCCGATTCTCATCCTCGCGGCGGTGATCACGGTCTACCTCGTGCTCGGCGTGCTGTACGAGAGCTACATCCATCCGATCACGATTCTCTCGACGCTGCCGTCCGCAGGCGTCGGCGCGCTGCTGGCGTTGATGCTCTGCCACACCGACTTCAGCGTCATCGCGCTGATCGGCATCATCCTGCTGATCGGCATCGTCGAGAAGAACGCGATCATGATGATCGACTTCGCGCTCGAAGCCGAGCGCCACGAGCAGCAGGCGCCGCGCGACGCGATCTACCGGGCGGCGCTGCTGCGTTTCCGCCCGATTCTGATGACGACCCTGGCGGCGTTGCTCGGCGGCGTACCGCTGGCACTCGGCAGCGGCACCGGCTCGGAGCTCCGCCGGCCGCTCGGCATCGCCATCGTCGGAGGGTTGATCTTCAGTCAGATGCTGACGCTCTACACGACGCCGGTCATTTATCTCGCCTTCGACCGCCTGGCGCGGCGATTCGCCGGACGACCGGCGGTCGAGACACCCCGACCGACGATCGATGAACAGTTGCCGCTGCCGGTGCACGCCCGGCTCGAGGGATCGGAAGGGATGTGAGCCTCTCCGCACCGTTCATCGCCCGGCCGATCGGCACGACGCTCCTGACCGTCGCGGTCGGCCTCGCCGGAGCGATCGGCTATCTCGTTCTGCCGGTTTCGCCGCTGCCGCAGGTGGACTTCCCGACCATCCAGGTCAGCGCGGCTCTGCCTGGCGCCAGTCCCGACACCATGGCCTCGTCGGTCGCGACACCGCTCGAGCGGCAGTTCGGGCGGATCGCGGGCATCACCGAGATGACCTCAGCGAGTCAGCTGGGGTCGTCGGCCATCACCCTGCAGTTCGATCTGAACCGCAACATCGACGCCGCCGGACGCGACGTCCTCGCCTCGATCAACGCGGCGCGCGGGCAGCTGCCGCCGAATCTGCCGAGCAATCCGTCGTATCGCAAGGTCAATCCCGCCGACGCGCCGATCCTCCAGCTGGCGATGACCTCCGACGTCATCCGCGCGCCGCAGATGTACGACCTGGCCTCGTCGATCCTGCAGCAGAAGATCGCCCAGGTCTCCGGCGTCGGCCAGGTCTATGTCGGCGGCGGTGCGCTCCCGGCCGTGCGCATCGACGTCAATCCGACGGCGTTGAACGGCTACGGGCTCGGCCTCGAAGACGTGCGGACCCTGCTCGCCACCGCCAATGTCAACGAGCCGAAAGGATTTCTGGTCGGCCCGACGCGGAACTGGGCGCTGAACACCAGCGACCAGCTGTTCAAGGCCGATCCGTACCGCTCGCTGATCCTCAGCTATCGCAACGGCGGCACGCTGAACCTGTCGGACGTGGCGACGATTTCCGATTCGGTCGAGGACGTCCGCAACGTCGGCTATGCCGACGGCAAGCCGGCGGTGCTGCTGATCATCTTCCGCCAGCCGGGCGCGAACATCATCAACACCGTCGACGCGATCAAGGCGCTGCTGCCGACGCTGCGGGCGTCGATTCCACCGAGCGTCGCCCTGTCGATCATCCAGGACCGGACCACCACGATTCGCGGCTCGGTCCGCGATGTCGAGATGACGATGATGATCTCGATCGTGCTTGTCATCATGGTGGTCTTCGTGTTCCTGCGCAGCGTCCGGTCGACGCTGATCCCGAGCGTCGCCGTGCCGATTTCTTTGCTCGGCACCTGCGGCATCATGTACCTGATCGGCTACAGCGTCGACAACCTCTCGCTGATGGCGCTCACCATCGCCACCGGCTTCGTCGTGGACGACGCCATCGTCGTGATCGAGAACATCACGCGCCATCTCGAGCGCGGCGCCACGCCGCTCGAGGCGGCGCTGGTCGGCGCCAGGGAGATCGGCTTCACCGTCGTCTCGATCAGCATCTCGCTCGTCGCCGTGTTCATTCCGATCCTGCTGATGGGCGGCATCGTCGGCCGGCTGTTTCGCGAGTTTGCGGTGACGCTCTCGGCGGCGATCTTCGTCTCGATGCTGGTGTCGCTGACGACGACGCCGATGATGTGCGCGTTGCTCCTGAAGTCGCACGATCAGGAACGGCATGGCCGCATCTATCGCGCCAGTGAGAGTGCGTTCGACTGGATTCTGGCGCGCTACGCGGCGGTGCTCCGCTGGGTGCTGCGGCACCAGCCGCTGACGCTCGCCGCGGCGGCGGTAACGATGATCGCGACGATCTATCTCTACGTCGTCATTCCGAAAGGGTTCTTTCCGCAGCAGGACGTCGGCCGGCTCAACGGCACGCTGATCGCCGACCAGGACACGTCGTTTCAGGCGATGCAGCGGCGCGTCGTCCAGTTCGCGGACATCGTGCGGCAGGATCCGGCGGTCAACGGCGTGGTCGCCTACGCCGGCGGCGGCGGCCTGGGTGGTGGATCGGCCGTCAACACGGCGCGCGTCAACGTCAACCTGAAAGACCTCAGCGAGCGTCGGCTGTCGGTGGACCAGGTGATGGCGAGGCTGCGCGGCAAGCTGGCGCGGCTGCCGGGCGCGACGCTCTACTTCCAGGCCGACCAGGACCTGCGCGTCGGCGGCCGCCGATCGAGCGCGATGTACCAGTACACCCTGTCCGGCGATTCGACGGAGGTGCTCAACGAGTGGGCGCCGCGCACCTTCGCCAAACTGAAGACGCTGCCCCAACTCGTGGACGTCAACAGCGACCAGCAGACCCAGGGCCTCCAGGCGTCGCTCGCGATCGACCGCCGCACCGCCTCGCGGCTCGGCATTTCATCGCAGAACATCGACGATACGCTTTACGACGCGTTCGGGCAGCGATTCGTCTCGACGATGTTCACGCCGCTCAACCAGTATCACGTGGTGCTCGAGGTGAATCCGCAGTTCTGGCAGAACCCCGACAGCCTGAAATACATCTTCGTGCGTGGCGCGAAGGGCGCCGAGGTGCCGCTGAGCGCGTTCACGCACTACGAGCCGAAGACCGCGCCCCTGCAAGTCAACCATCAGGGACAGTTCCCTGCCGTGACGATCTCCTTCAACCTCCCGGTCGGGGTCGCGCTCGGCGATGCCGTGAACGCGATTGAGACGGCTGAGCGGGAGATCGGCATGCCGCCGGGCATTCGCGGCAGCTTCGCTGGCACCGCGCAAGCCTACCAGGACTCGCTGGCAAGCGAGCCGCTGCTGATCGCGGCTGCGCTGATCACGGTCTACATCGTGCTCGGCGTGCTCTACGAAAGCTACATCCACCCGATCACGATTCTCTCCACACTGCCTTCCGCCGGCGTTGGTGCCTTGGTGGCGCTGATGCTGTTTCATACCGATCTGTCGGTGATCGCCCTGATCGGGATCATCCTGCTTGTGGGCATCGTGAAGAAGAACGCGATCATGATGATCGACTTCGCGCTCGAGGCCGAACGGAACCACGGTAAGGCGCCGGAGGAGGCGATCTACGAAGCGTGCCTGCTGCGCTTCAGACCCATCACGATGACGACGATGGCGGCGCTGCTCGGCGGTCTGCCGCTCGCGATCGGGTTCGGAATGGGCGCGGAGCTGCGCCGCCCACTCGGCATCGCCATCGTCGGCGGGCTCGTGTTCAGCCAACTGCTCACGTTGTTCACCACGCCGGTCGTCTATCTCTACCTGGATCGCCTGCGGATCTGGTGGCGCGATCGGTCGAAGTCGACGCAACCGGCAATGCCGACGCCGTCCCGAGCCTGAGCGCGATTCACGTCATTCCCTGATCCGGTTTTTGATTCGGCGTAGCCCGACCCTTTCAGGGTCGCGTGAGACGCGGGCCTGAAAGGCCCGCGCTACGTCGTTCTGGCGCCAAGGCACTCACAACCAGTGCAGCACGTCGTGAACGACCGACCATCGCGGCAGCCGCGACTCGTTGTCCTGCCCGAGAATCCAGTACCTGAAGAGCTCGTCGATGGTTCCGTCGGAGCGTTTCAGCTCGATCCAGGTGTTGATCATCGGCAGCATCGACGTGTCCCGACCGGCGATGACGTAGGCCAACGGCACCTGCATGGGCCGCGGTTTTGGCACAGCGACCGAGTATTCGGGGTGAAGCAGGGTGTAAGCCGATCCGCGTTCCGCGGTCCCCACGAAGGCGTCCAGCGGCGGATCGCGCGGCACGAACATGTCGTCTATGCGATCGATCGGCACGATGTCGACGTCATGCAGCTCCTCACGCACCCTGCGCATGAAGTACGGCGCACGCGGCACGCCGAGCCGCAGCCGGCCCATGGCCCGCACGCTGGACCACTCCGAAAAAGCGCCGGCAAGATGATCGGGGACGATGAAGGCCACGGTTTCGTGCAGATACGGCGTCGAGAACTGCACGTGCGTCGCCCGGTCGGCCGTGATCACCGCGCCTGACATGACCAGGTCGCATGTTGTCGGATCGAGACCGGAATCAAGGACGCCGACGGTCGATCGGCACCAGTTCCGCTGTGACGTCGAGATCGAGGGCCAGCTGCAGCGCCATCTCGACGTCCAGTCCGACCAGTTCGTCGTGCCGGTTGAAGAAGACGAACGGCAGGCTGTCCTCGAAATAACCGACGCGGACCACGCCCCGCTGTCGAATCCTGTCGAGGACCGTCGAAGTCAGCGCCGGCAGCGGCGGCACCGGATCGCCCTTCTTGAACACGCGCGCGGTCCCGCGATCGCGCGTCGCTCTCATGCCGGTGAGGATGGTGTCCTTGTTGTACGGCCGGGTCAGCGCGACCTGCAGCAGCAGTCGCGAGCCGCCCACTACTGCCGCCGTCAACACGCCCGTCACGATCGCGAACCGTAGCAACCGTCGTCCGTCGACCCGCAGTATGCCGGCAACCGCGCAGGTGCCGAGAATGGCGACCGCCAGCGTGTGCACCGCCGCCACGAGAGTGCCGAACCTCGCGTTGACGACCGACGAGGTCAGAAACAGCCGGAATGTGTCCGCCGGAATGCGGAACAGATCGAGCAGGAACGGAATCGCCGCATTGACGTTGCCGAAGAGCACGAGCAATCCCGTGCCGGCCAGCTGTGGATAACGGCTCAGCGGCACGCTGCGATCCGCGAACCATCCCGGCAAACAGGACGAAGCCCAGCGACATCAGCTTGCCGGTGTGTGGAAAGTTGAACGCCGCCGGCACGATCACATCCGTCGTGCCATCCTGCGTGTCGCCAACGCCGGCATGCTCGTGAAGCAGCGTCTTGGTCACGTCGGTGAGCAGCGGCAGTACCGCGAACAGGCTCGTGGTCATGAACGCCAGGACCAGCGCGTCGCGTGAACGGGACAACAACGCACGGTAGGGGATCGGCGTCAGCGCCGCCACCAGTCCCGGCAACACCCACAGACTCAGGAGCACGGCCAGGCCGATGTAGCTGACCAGGTAGACCTGCAGCCGTGCCAGTTCATCGACGCTGAGCGTTCCCGCGACTACCGCGGCGATCGCAAACACCCCGTACGGCGTGAGGGACACCACAAAACTCGTCGCCCTCGAGATCGTGCTGGACGCAACCTCGAGCACATCGAGCAGCCGCCGCTTCGCCGGATTGGCGATCAGAGCAACGCCCACGATCAGGCTGAAGAGCACGACCGCCGGAACCACGTTATTGGCGAGCGAGTTGAACGGATTGGTCGGAATGTACAGACTGAGGAAGTCGAATGGCTCGCGCTCCTCGAGCAGTGTCGCGCTGAAGAACGAGGCATTCGAACTGGACGGAAACATCAGGGGGAACAGCAGCACGGCCCCGATCGCGACGGCCCAGAGCAGCGCCAGGATGACGCCGAGCCTCAAGCCGAGCGTCTTCGCCTGACTCACATTGAGCGATCCCAGTCCCGCGACGATCGAAACGGTCACGTACGGCAGCACCGTCATCTGCAAGAGCCTGATGTAGGCGTCGCCGGCGAACTGGAGGAACGCGACGCGTTCGCCGAAGAACAGTCCGACGACGGCGCCGAGCAACACGCCGGCAGCAATCCGCCTTGACAGCCGTCGTCGGTCGGGCGCTTCCGTCATCAGAGTTCCTGCTGGCCGGCTTCGCGGGCCTGGGTGGCGAGTTGCTTTCTCAATCCCATGGCCGTGACCAGCCAGCCGAAGGCAAACATCGTGTTGAGCGCGGCGAATCCTCCGGTCGACGTGCCGGCCATCTCTCCAACATAGATGACGCCGGCCTGGACGACGTCACCGGCCCTGACGCAGAAGGAGTCGATCGCCTGTTTCGCTTTGTACTTGGCTTCCCTGCTCGTCGGCAGCCAGAGCGCCTGCTTCGTGGTGTTGCCGACCGAGTAGTCGAGGCTGTTGTCGGCGATCTTGAGCCACCGGATCGCTTCGAACGACGGTGCCTTCAGCATCATTGCGTACCCGGTAAACGCAACGATCGGATGGATGAACAACGCGCGGCCCACGCCAAGAAACCTGAACACGCGTGAGACCACGAACATCTGCATCATGAACCCGATGAAGTTGACGTAGCTGAAAAAGCTGCTGTAGCTCTGGCCGATGAACGCCTGCCGCGCGGCGGGGTCTCCGGACACCTTCTCCGCCGCCGCGACGACGTAGCGTCCGAACAGGTACTCGCCGGACGAGTTGACGAGATTGAGCAGCAGGGTCATGACGGCGATGAGCAGGAGGTAGCGGTCGGACAGAATCATTCCGAAGCCGCTCCGGCTACCTTCGAGCTTCTCGGTCGATCGGGCCGCGAGCGGCGTCTTGGCGCGCGCGCTGATGCGGTCGACCAGCCGCGCCAGTGCGACGCAAACGAGCAGTGCCGCGGCGCCGCCGACGAGCAGCCGTCTCGGCCCGAACGATTCCACGAGGAAGCCGGCCCGCATCGATCCCATCCACGCGCCGAGACTGCTGCCGACGCCGATCAGCGGAAACAGGCGCTTGCCTTGTTCCTCGGTGTAGAGATCGTTGGCGAACGCCCAGAACTGGGCGATCACCATCACATTGAAGATGCCGACCCAGATGAAATAGACAATCCCGACGCGCAGCCCGGCCGAGAGCGCCAGCACGAACAACCCCAGATTGGCGACGAAGAAGAGCGTGACCCACTGAATCAGCTGCGCGCGGTTGACCCTGGACGCGAACGCGCCGTACGCAGGGACCAGGATCAACAGCAGGAGGGCCTGGCCGGCGGACGAATAACTCTTTACCGCCGCGCCGCCTTCGCTGAGGATGAACTGTTCGCGGGCCGTCTTGAGCAGGTAGTAGCCGGCCAGGATCAGGAACATCGTCAGCGTCATGAGCAGGACGCTCGATACCTCGTCGTCGCGAACGTCGGCAATCGGCGAGAGCAGGCGCGCGGCCAGGCCCTTGCCCGGCGTGGCACCGGTGCCGTCCGGATCCGTGGCTGGCGGCGCACCGGTCATCGCTTTTCCTCGGGACTCGGTGCAGGCGGACCGGTCGAAGCAAGCGTCTGCGGCAGTCGCTCGAGCCCGACCAGCTTCCACTGCCCGGTCGTGCGCTGGAAATAGGTCCGGATCGGCTCCCGCCAGGATGGCTGGGTCGCGTGTTCGGCCGCAATGTCGACCTCTACGAAGCCGCCAACCGGCACGACGAGATTCGTGGGAGCGGTCATGTCAGTCGTGGAGCTCTGCGTTTCGCCGAAACGTGTGGTGTCGCCGGTGGCATTGTCGAAGCGGGACCAGGTTGCGAGATACCTGGAGGGGGCATCGGCGAAGCCGGCGGCGACCGCCGCATTGTCGAACGTCAGGTGCCCGAACGCGTTCAGTTGCGGATTCACGATCGGGTTCACGGCCGCGAGGTAAGCCTCGCCGATCTTGTCGCGACGCTTCATCAGCACATGCGCCAGATGATCTTCCGCGGCTGGATCCGCGAACTCACCGGTGTGCACCGCCGCACGAATCAGATCGTCGCTGAACGCCACGACCCTGCGCGCCGCCCAGAAGGCATCGTCGGCGCGCAGTTCAAGATATGCGGTGGTCGGCGTCTGCGGTTTCCAGGTCCGCGGGTCGAAGATATCGCCCTCGAAGCGACCGACCGACGGGTACTGAACGTAAGGAACGGTCTGCCACGGACTGAGTGAAAAACCAAACGACAGGAGCCGCTTTTTCGTGGTCTGGGTTTCGTAGAAGTACTCCCACCCCATGTCCCACACGTCGTAGTCGTTGGCCATGCCAAGACTGGAACCGACATCCTGCAGGTAGTGTCTGACGATCGAATGACCGTTCTGTTCGAACAGCGCGTCGAGCGTGTTGCCCGCCTTGAGATCGACCAGGTTCAGCCACGCGCCAAAAACGCGCAGCGCGCGCAGTTCGCGCCGGTGCTCGTGCGGCACGAGATCGTTGGGATCGTCGGACCTGGTGCCGGCGTAGCGGAAATTGCCGATGACCTTGCCATCGATCAGCCGGCCCGCCGAAGCGCGGTAGGTGCCGTCGCTCGACCGCGCCGCCCGTTCGAGCACGAGCCTCATGTCGTCACGTGTATACGGTGTCCGTTCACCGGACGGCCGGCGAATCGTCGCTTTGGGATCGATGGTCACGCGCGCTGGATCGAACGTGGTAATGAACGTCTCGACCTGGTTGTAGCCCAGAGCCCAGAACAGCTTGGTCGCAATCTCGACGTCGGCGGTGCTGGCACCTGGATACTGGGGCGGGTCGAACTGCAGGAACCAGGTCTGACCGTTGGCGTCGCGCGCCGTGAAACCCGGACTCGTCCCAGTCGTCTTCTCGCGGAGCAGCACCCATTTTTCCGGCGCCGGCGCGGCGCCTGAATTGGGCCCGCGGGACACCTGTCCGGGCGGGAGATCGTGCGCGCCGACACGGTTGATGAACCAGCCCGAGTCGGGCACTTCGTCGATGGTGTTCACGTTCTGAGCGCGGGTGTTCGACGGCTGATGGCGGGCAGTGACGAACAGGTTGTACGAGTATTCGTAGAACAGCTCGATGTCGAGCGGCACCGCGCGGGACGCGTCCTGACTCTCGGGCTCCCTGGCAATCGGATCGTCGGCGTAGAACTTCGGGCCGGCCGTGATGACCGGCACGGCCGCCAGTCCAGCCAACAGCGCGACGACGGCAATGAATCGTCCAGGCATTGATTCTGGTCTCAAAATGCGTGGGACGCTGCCCATACCATCGAAAAGCCTTCGCTTCCTTTTGCGAGCTCGATCCGCAGCGGCGTCGCGGCTGGACCATGGAAGCGAAAGCCGAGGCCGACGTCATTCTTGAGGTCGCTCAACACGAGTTGGTGAACGCTGTTGGCGACGCGACCGGTGTCGTAGAACACCGCCATGTCGAGAAACCTGTTCACGATGACGCGCCACTCCGCCTGCAGCAGGAGACTGGTGAAATCGCGGAGCCGCCAGCTCGCATAGGCGCGGAGATCGTCGCCACCGCCGATCGCCGGCAACATGAAGAATGGAACCTGTTGGCCGGACTTGGCAAACGCGTCCTGCAGCAGACCGTGCAGCGAAATCACCCAGGCATCGCGCTGCACTGGAATGTGCGCGATCGCCTCGTAATTCATCTGCTGAAATCCGAAGCTGCCCGACGGATCGGTGAAGTCCTGGAACGTGACGTCGAGAAGTGCACCGCGCCGGGAATACCCGGGAGCCGGTCGCGTGTCGAGACCGGCGGTCGCCGACGTGTGCAGGTACACCGGCTGCGCGTCGAGGCCCGGCAGTGTTTCAGGCGTGTATGCCGTCTCGATGGACGGCTCGTCGCCCGATCCCGCGCTCTGTTTCCATTGCGTGATCTCGAGGCCGCCCCGCACGAAGAACCAATCGCGCGCCGGCCGGACCAACAGCGTGGCGGATCCATACGGCTGCTGGAAGCTGTAGTTGGTCCGTGCGTCCACCGAGGTCGTCATCCCGATGCCGTAGAAACCAACCTGCGTGGCTTCGCGCCAGCCGCCGATTGCGCTGAACGTGCCGCGCCGATCGAACAGGTTCGGGGCGATGAATTCCGATTCGAGCCGCTTGTAACCCGTGAACGTGATGCTTCCACGAGTGTCGAGGGTATTGGTCGAGCCGACGAATTGTGTATAGCCCGCGCCCATCGTGAAACCGCCTCCCGAGTAGGCGCTGTGGAAGAACGTGTGCCAGTGCGTCGGGCCGGAGAGAAGGACGTCGGAAATGCGGGTCACGTACGCTTCGGCCTTGTCGGGCTTCGCAATGACCAGCGACGCAGCCTTGTCGGCTTGCTGCTGTTCGATCAGGCCGGCACGGGTCTGAGCTGGCGGTCGATCAGGCTGGTCTGCCTCCGTCGCCTGCGCCTGCTCCGACTCCTGGAATGACGTCGGCTCCTGCGCCGCAGCCATCGCGGCGGGTACGAGGACGCCGACGAGTGCAAGGAGGAAAATCGCCTGGATCCGGCGACACGTCAATCCTGAGACCTCACCACGGACACGAGGACTGCGCCGCGCTTCCCGGCGACAACCGGTGCCACCGCCAACCGGGACTGCCGGAATTTGATGGTCACGGTGCGAGCAGACGCCATCCCCAATGCTGCGCCAAATACGACGTCGCTCGTCCAATGCTGGTTGTCGGCAATGCGGGACGCGGCAGTATAACTGGCGGCGAGGAAGGCGGGCAGTCCAACCTTCCAGCCATAGTGATCCTGCAGCACCATCGCCGTGGCGAATGACGTGGAGGCATGGCCCGACGGGAACGAATGCGGATCGCCGTTGGGGCGCGTCCGATCGGCCACCAGCTTGATTGCATATGTCCAGCTGAACACCGAGATCTGCGCGCGCAGGAGATCGCGGCCGGTCGCGGCGTGACGCTCGCTCCCCGCCGCAGAAGCGATCGCCCACCACGCGACCGCGACCGGGACCTGAAAATATTGCGAACCATAAACTGATCCGCCCGGCAGCGAATTGTTCGCGTCGACCGCGGCATCCCTGATCCGCTGGTCGGCGGGATGGACCGCGAGCGCGGCGCCGCCGCCGACGCCAAGCCACAGCGCGGTTTCGAGCGAGAAGAAGTTCTTGTAGTCGCTTGCGACGTCGCGGATGAATCGTTTTGTGCCGGATGTGTCATCGGCCGCAGCGTCGGCCTGGCTGGTGATCGCGGTGGCGGACTCCGCGATTGCAACCGGCTCCTGCGCGGCGACCGGAGCGGCATTGAGCGCGCCGATCATCGTGACCGCAAGCCCCCACGCCACGGCTCTTGTTGATGCGGACACGAATCCTGAACTCCCTTTCCAAATCCTTGCGCCTGAGAGTGAGCTTCCGAACCCCGAGAACCCTACACGCTCCGTGCCGCTTTTCGAGGGTGGTACCACCGCGAGTCCCGGGAAGCACGCGCCTGGGACACGCGCCTGCGACTCCGAAATTTCGGAGTTTCCAGGGTCGCCTCCGAAGTCAGCAGCCGCCTGGGAAACTCAGCTGTGTCCTCAACGGTGGACGAACGCGTCCGACCGAGACGCTCTGCTATTGGGTGTAGAGATCGCCAGCCAGGTACTTCAGCCCGGAATCCACCGCCACGGTCGCGACGGTTTTGCCCGGCCCGAGCTCGCGCGCCAGCTGCAGCGCCGCGACGACGTTGAGGGCTGACGAGGTGCCGGCGAACACGCCCTCTTCTTTCGCCAGTCGCCGCGCCATCGCACGGGCTTCGGCTTCGTCCACCGCCCGCGCTTCGTCGTAGATCTCAGGCATCAGGTGAGGTGGGACGAATCCCGGTGCGATTCCTTCGACACGGTGTGCGCCGCCGTGGCCGGCAGTCAGCAGCGGCGCCGACGCGGGCTCGAGCGCGACGATCCGCGCGGTGCAGCCGGCGGCTTTCAGCGCCCGAGACACGCCACTCAACATCCCGGCGGTACCGACCGCGCCGCAAAAGACGTCCACCTTCCCGCCGGTCTGTTCGAGCAGCTCCCGTCCGATGCCCATGTAGCCGGTGATCGCATCAGTGTTCTGGAATTGCTCGGTCCAGTAGGTGTTGCCTTCGGCAATCAGTGCGTGCACCGCGTCGCGCATCCAGTCGAACAGCGGCGGCGTGATCCGGCCGCCGTCGCTCGCCACGATTCGCAGGTCGGCGCCGAATGCTCGCATGGTGTCGAGCTTTTCCTTCGCAAAAGCATCCGACGACACCGGCGTGAACCGGTAGCCTTTGACCGCGCACACCATTGCCAGCGACGAGCCGGTGCTGCCGCCTGTGAACTCGACAACCCGCATCCCCGGACGAAGCGCGCCGCGCTTTTCGGCGCCTTCGATCATCGCCAGCGCCATCCGGTCCTTGTAGGAGCCGGTGGGGTTGAAGTATTCGAGCTTGACCAGCACGTCGGCGCTGCCGGGCTCGACCAGACGGCGCAGGCGGACGAGCGGCGTGTTGCCAATCGCATGGAGAGTGGATTCAGCGATCACAGGGTCCTCAGATACGCCAGTAGTGCCCCAGCCGGTGAGGCGGTGATGCGTTCCCCGATCGCCTCGCGATCCTTGATCGGGTCGAGGGTCGACGTGTCCGGACACAGTTCGACGCCGAACGTGTGCCCGCTATTGGCCTTCCCTGACACCCGCGTGTCGTATTCCTTCGCCAGCACCGTATCCAACGGACTATATCGTTCGGGACGCCGCAGCCACTCGAATCCGACGAGTTGCTGATCGTATTGCGCGCTGCCACGAATGAACGTGACCGGGCGCGTCGTCGGACACAGCAGCTGACCGAGCGTCGGCACCGAACCGTTATGCAGGTACGGCGCCTGCGCCCAGATGCCGTGCAGTGCGTCCGCCTTGTAGCCGTTGGTGCCTTCGGCCACCCGCCGAGGCGTATCGCGGAAATACTCGTCGAGACGCGCATTCCAGTCGCCTTTCGGCATGCACCAGTCCGCGCCCGGCTGGCCCTGATGATTCAGGCCGTAGATCGTGCACGCTTCCATCACCAACGCCGCCAGACCAAAACGCGACACGCTGGTGTTGAGTCGCGAGCGATTGCCGTCGACACCAAGTGACGTCGCCGAGTAGATGGTCTGGTTACGCGGCGAGTGACAGGACGCGCACTTCTCCCTGAAGATCGCCTTGCCCTCACGCGCCTTCGACAGATCGACGCTGAATGGGTACGGCGGCGGCGGCAGATGATCGATGAACGGATTCAGCGGCTCGTGAATCCTGACATTGACCATTCGCGGGTCGCCGGTGGCGGAAGCGCCGGACGCCAGCGTCCGCGATGACGCGCCCTGATTACCGTCCCAGTTGGCGTTGTAGCGCTCGGTGGCCCAGTTGACGCTCTTGATGTCAATCGGCGCGGGCACCTGCGGCGCCCAGGCATTGACGTTCTTCAAGACCCGGTCGGCGGCGCTGTGCGCGTCGCTCACCGGTTCGGTCATCCCGGGGATGTCCTCCGGAAGACCGTTTGCCTTCGAGAAACCCGTGAAGAAAGGGCTCCTTGGATTGTCGCGGCGGATGAATTCCAGGTAGCTGTTGTCGGGACGCCGCGTGTGAATCGCCACCAGTCCGGACGCAATACCGAATGCGTCCATCTGTCCAGGCCGATCGCCGAACACGTCAGGCAGCGGCGCCTTGTAGGCGTTGCTTTTCGCGACGAACCTGTAGATGAAGTGCGTCTTCACACCGACGGCGATGAGGTCCGTGATGACGCTCGGGAAGTCGTCGGCGATGGCCAGCGCCTGCGTCTTCGCGCGTGCGATGTCGGCCGGCGACGATCCGTAGAGCGTCTCCGGGTGCTGTCGCGCCTTGTCGAGCAGCGCCGTATAAAGCGAGCGCACAGCGCTGGTATTCGGTTTGATGTTGTCGGGCACGATCGGCGTCGGCGAATCAGGATCGAAACCGGCGCTGGTCAGCGCGGCCGCGGTCAGCATCAGCAGCTTCGAGTAATACTGCGTTTCGATCTGCCCGTTCGGCATGCCGGGCAGGAACTTCATCTTTCCGTCGACGACGACGCGGCCGACATGACAAGCGGCGCATGAAAAGAACACACGATCCATCTTGCCTGGACTGCCGAACGTCGGCCGATCCTTCTCCCAGTTGTCCTCGTGCGTGGTGGTTTTCACTTTCGCAATCAGCAGGCTGGTGTTCTTGAAAACCCGGCGCTCCAGCAGCCGGCCGTCCGCGACGGCCATTTCGCCGGCGTTCATCGGAGCGAATGTCGCCGGATTCTCGAACGCGAAACCGAACGGAAGCGGCGATCGTCTGGCCACGACGCCGTTCTCGTAGTCGGAGGGAGCCGGTTCGACGCCGATGTGATCGAGCGTCCAGACCGTGCCGCCACCCGCCGCCGGCTCGCTGTGCTTCCAGATCCGCGCCAGCGTTCGCAGCGTGGGATCGCGATCGTCCGGATCGAGATCGAGAATGGTTTTGAGGAGCACGAACGGCAGGCCGTTGAAACCCACCGGATTGTGCTGGAACCAGTCCCAGGCCATACGCGGATTCTGTCCGCTGCGGAATCCGTACTGCGCGGCGCGCGCCGGATCCGCGTCGTCGAGGTAATCGGCAATCGCCTTGTCGCGCCGGGCGATCTCGCTGCTCCAGTCGGTGACGGGCGAGCCGTCAACCCAGGACACGATGCCCGGACCGCTGTCGTCTTTCAGTGGCCCGACGATGGAGCCGGACCCGGCGCCACCGGCGTATTGGGGAGGCGTCGTGTCGGAAGGGACTTTGCTGGTGCAGGCGGCGGCGAAGAACAGGCTGAACGCGAGGAGCCGGCCGGATGGTGAAGCGCGCATAGCCGCAAATATACGCGTGCCGCCGGCGCTCGTCGCCTGTCAAGTCGCGCCCGATGTTCCGTTCGGGATTTACGCAGCCCTGATGCTCGCGGTACCCTAGTCGCGACTCTTTCATCCGTCACATCAATGGCGAAACGAAAATCTCCCGATCTCTTCGACAACCTGGACGGCGGCGATCCACGACGGAGCGGCGCGCGGCACCGCCTCCTCCGGGAGGCGGTCCAGGCTCGACCGACAACGTCGCGCTCCACGAGGCGGCACAGTCCCGGTATCTCAACTACGCGCTCTCGGTCATCACCGCGCGCGCGCTGCCCGACGTCCGCGACGGCCTGAAGCCGGTGCAGCGCCGCATCCTCTACACGATGTGGCAGCAAAGCCTGACGTCGGACGTCAAGCACCGCAAGTGCGCGAAGGTCGTCGGCGACGTGATGGGCAGCTTCCATCCCCACGGCGACTCCGCGCTCTACGAAGCCCTGGTCCGGATGGCGCAGCCGTTCTCGCTTCGTTATCCGCTGGTCGACGGTTCGGGAAATTTCGGCTCGCTCGACGGCGACAGCGCCGCGGCGATGCGCTACACCGAGTGCCGGCTCACCCGAATCAGCGAAGAGACGCTCAGCGAAATCGAGCAGGCGACGGTCCCGTTCCGGCCGAACTACGACGGCACCAAGACCGAACCGGTCGTGCTGCCGGCCCGGATTCCGAATCTCCTGATCAACGGCACCACCGGCATCGCCGTCGGCATGGCCACCAACATTCCGCCGCACAACCTCGGCGAGATCTGCACGGCGCTGATCAAGCTGCTCGACAACGACGAACTGAGCACCGCGCAGTTGTGCCGTTGGGTGAAAGGACCAGACTTCCCCACCGGCGGTCAGATTCTCAACTCGCAGGAGGAACTGAAGGAGATCTACAAAACCGGCTCGGGCTCGATCCGGCTGCGTGGCACCTGGGACATCGGACCCGAGACACGGTCGACCAAGACGATTTACGTCGAGAGCGTGCCCTACACGGTGAACAAGTCGCAGCTGATCGAGCGCATCGCCGAGATCGTGATCGGCCGCAAGCTGCCGCAACTGCTCGACGTCAAGGATCTGTCGACAGACGATGTGCGGATTGCGATCGAGATGAAGAAGGACGCCGACGAGAAGATGATCATGGCGTATCTCTTCAAGCACACACCGCTGCAGATCAACTTCGCGGTCAACCTCACCTGCCTGATCCCGACCGAAAACCCCGAGGTCGGCCGGCCCGAACGACTGGATCTGAAGCAGATCCTGTGGCACTTCCTGCACTTCCGGCTCGAAGTGGTGACGCGGCGCCTCGAACACGAACTGGCGGCGCTCAAGAAACGCATCCACCTGCTCGAGGGCTTCGAGACGGTGTTCGACGCGCTCGACGAGATCATCAAGATCATCCGCAAGTCGGACGGCAAGGCCGACTCGGCGGAAAAGATCATGGCGCGGTTCAAGCTCGACGCCGAGCAGACCGACGCGATCCTCGAGCTGAAGATCTACCGCCTGGCGCGGCTCGAGATCCTGATTATCCGCAAGGAGCTGGACGAGAAGCGTGCGCGCGCCCGGCAGATCAACACGCTGCTGAAAGACGAGGACAGCCGCTGGAAGCTGGTGCGCGTCGGAGCTCGAGGAGATCTCGACCAAGTACGCCGACAAGCGCCGCACCGCCATCGCCAGCGATTCCGCCGAGCCCGAATACTCCGCCGACGACTTCATCGTCGAGGAAGACAACGTCGTGATCGTGTCGCGCGACGGGTGGGTGAAGCGGCAGAAGGAAGTCAAAGACCTGTCGACGACCCGCCTGCGGGAAGGCGACGCGGTACTGGCCGCATGCGCCGGCAGCACGCGCGCGAGCTGTGTGTTCTTCTCGAACTTCGGCGTCGCCTACACGTCGCGGATCATCGACGTGCCGGCCTCGACCGGCTACGGCGAGCCGATTCAGAAGCAGTTCAAGCTGAAGGACGGCGAGAAAATCGTCGCCGCGCTCAGTCTCGACACGCGCGTGGTCGGCAACATCGTGCCGAAGAAGGACGGCGACGCCGCGCCGGTACACGCTGTGGCCGTGTCCAGCGACGGTTATGCCCTGCGGTTCGGGCTGGACGGATTCGTCGAACCCAGCACCCGTTCGGGACGCCGCTACGCGCGGCCGTCCGAAGGCGCCGGCATCGTCAACGTCGCCCGTCTGACCGGCGGCGAGATCCTGATCGCCGCGACCGCTGAGGCACGCGGCATCCTCTGCAAGGCGGAGGAAGTGAATTTCCTGTCGGGCCCGGGCAAAGGCGTGCTGCTGATCAAACTCAACGACGAAGACAAAGTGCTCGGCTTCATCGCGTCCAGCGGCGACCGCGATCTGCTCACCGTGGAGACCTCACGCGGCGCCGAACAGACCATCAGCACGACCAAGTACGAGATCACCGGCCGCGGCGGCAAGGGCCGGGAGCTGCTGCAGCGCGGCCAGTTCGTCAAAGTCATCTGGCCGATGCCCGACGCGCCGCCGGTGCTGACGCCGAACTGATTGCGCGGACGACGATCGACGCAGAGCCCGCGGAACACGCAGAGACCACACTCTCAGCAAAATTACGTGTCCATGTGGTCAGAAATCCCTGGGTATGCAGTACAATAGCTGCGCAACCTCACCAGGAGGTTAGCCGGCGCGAACACTGCTTTGACTGGCTGGAACCTCCAGCCGCTGTTGTTCGACGCGAATATCGCACCGACAGCCAACGTTAGGAAACGTTTTGCCTCATCAAGATCGTCTGAACATCGCCGTTTTCATCGACTTCGACAACATCGAAATCGGCGTCAAACAAACCCTCGGCCAGCAGTTCGACGTCGGGATCATCCTCGACGCCATCAAGGAACGCGGCGAAGTCGTCACCAAGATCGCCTACGCCGACTGGACCCGCTCCGGCGAGTACAGCCGCTCGCTGACCCAGCACGCGATTCGCCTGGTCCAGCGCAACATGACGCCTGGCGGCGACAAGAACGGCGCCGACATCAACCTCGCGCTCGACGCGCTGGAGATGGCGTTCACCCATTCCCACATCAACGCCTACGTCATCGTCGGCGGCGACAGCGACTTCCTGTCGCTGGTCGAAAAACTCAAGCAGTACGACAAGAAAGTGTTCGTCGTCGGCGGCCGCGCCTTCACGAGCATGATCCTGCAGCGCAACTGCCACGAGTTCATCGCCTACGAAAACCTGGCGGGCGTGCGCAAGGCGGCAGCCAAGCAGGGACGGCCGATGCCGGCCGCAGCCGCCAGCGCGCCGATCGCACAAGCGATGCCGGTGGTGCGCCGCGCACTGAAGATTCTCGCCGACCGCGAAGTGACGCCGCAGACCGGCCTGCTGAAAAGCACGCTGCTCCAGCTCGACTCGACCTTCTCGGAACGCAACTACGGCGCCTCGTCGTTCCTCGACTTCGTCGAGAAAATGGCGAAGGTCGGCTACGTGCATCTGAAGACGTCGGGCCGCAGCGTGATGGTGGAGCTCAACGAAGGCTTCGTCGACGAACCGCGCCCGGCCGGCGAAGGCGAAGAATCGACAGCCGTCGCCGCGCCCGCGCCGGCGCCGATGGAGTCGGAAGCCTCCAGGCGCCCACGGCTGGCAGCTCCGCACGCGGCGCCCGCGAGCGGTTTCTCTCATCAGCCGGTCAACGGTGCCTTCGTTCCACCGAACCAGGAACCAGTCGGTCCGCCACTCGGCGGTCAGACCGGACGGCGTCGCACGAGCGGGCGAAATCCTGACCGCAGCCACCGGGGCACGCTGGCCGATGTATCTCCGCAACGTGAAACAGATCCTCCGGCAAGCCGAGGGCGGATTCGACGAGCGGCGCTATGCGTTCGGCGGGTTGATGGATCTGCTCAAGGCGCTGCAGCGCGAGGGCTTCGTCCGCATCGAACGCGATCGGCGCGGCGGCCTGCGCGTGTTCCAGGGTCAACTGCTGCAGCGGGCGCCGAGTCAGGTATCCGGCAACGTGTTGCCGCAGGGTCTGCCGGTCGACGATGCCGAGGTCGATCCGATGGACGAGCGTCAGCCGAGCCACCTGCTGGTGCAGCCGCAGATCGACGTCGAGCGGCTCGATGATGGGCCGATGCCGACGATCGATACGACGGCAGAGCTGCTCGGTCGCGCCAGTCACCGCAAGCCGCGTGCACGCGCGCTGCGGCCGGCGCCGGCGCCGGCAGCCAAGCGGGCGGCCGCGAAGCCGGCTGCGAAAAAGGCTGCCGCACCCAAACGAAGTCGGAAGAAGGCAGCCGCCGAAGAATAGATTTCTACGGCTTGTCCTGATCGAGATAATCCAGCCACTGACGGACGAGGGCGGTCTGCGGACCGTCCGCCTTCTCATACGCTTCTGCCCACGTGTGCGCGAGCCGCCGGTCGTCGGAGCGGCTCCGCACCACCGCGCCGCCCGCACGGACGGTGTACAGCCACTGAACGCCCAGGTAGTAGGCGTCGAGATCGGATGGATCGCTGCCGAGATATCGCTCGAGCGTCCGTACCGCCTCGCGCCCTCGCCCGAATGTGCCGTACAACATCGCCAGCGGCTTGGCGAAACGCAGATCTGACGGCCACTTGCCCGTCGCCTCTTCCAGAATCGCACGCGCCTCGCCGTAGTCGTGGTTACGGAGCTGCGCATCGCCCAGCCACTGATAGATCTCCGGAAAATCAGTCCCGTCGACCAGCGCCGTCTGCCACGCGCTGGCCGCTTCGTGGTCGTGGCCTGCCGCCGCGAACGCAGCGGCGAGGTACGCCAGTGACGGCGTGCTGTCCACGTCCGGCTCGATGCCTCGCTTGAAACTCGCTTCGGCCCGTGGATAGTCCGCGGCCGCCAGGAACACCACACCTTCGTCGAACGCCGTCTTCACGCTCGGCGCGAGACGTTCGCGAAACGCGTCGAGCGTCTCGGCCTCGAGCGCCTGACCGGGCACGAACGGCGGCGACAGGGCGGCCTCGTCAACCGGCAGATACAGCTCGCCGTCGACGGAGGTGTCGCCCAGGCCATCGGCGGCCGTCATCAGCACCTTGGGTGGTGCGATTTCGAAGCCGCGCGTCAGCGTGGTGACCGATCGCCCATTCACCGACAGGATCGCTCTCAGCATGTACCGGCCCGGCGGCAGCTGATGAATCGGCATCACCCGCGTGAAGATGACGCGGGTGTCGTTGACGGGATGAGCCGGGACGTCCACGTTCAACAGCGCCGGCGCGTCGGGCGCGGTCGCGATCTCGTACTCGGCGGTCAGCGTGCCCGCCATCGGCCCGTAGGCTTCGACGTATCCGTGCACGGTGCCGAACGACACCTGGTAGCCGATGGTCGGCACCAGCAGCTCGCCGACCTCGAGCGGTCCGCCCACCATCAACTCACTGGTCGTCACGTCGCCGGCGCGCGGCAGCGCCGCATGGATGGTGTGCTCCACCGTTCCGACGCGATCGCCTTCGGCGGCGGCCAGCTTCATCGTGTAGTCGCCGGGCGCCAGGCTGGCGCCGGTCGTGAACAGCAACGGCGACGGCACGCCGTTCATCACCGGCAGCAGGCGCATGTCGGCGGACTTGTTGTCCACCACCTTGCCGTTGCGATCGGTAATCACGTAGTTGACGGCCACCACCTTCGACGCCGCGTAGTCGGTGCCGACATCGGCGTGGATGAGCAGCTGCACCTTGTCCGCCTCGGGGCCCTGCAACGCAAACGAGGCAATGCGCATCGGCAGCGCCGTGGCGAGCAACGGCGACGCCAGCGCCGCGCGCGCCGCGACGCGGGGGGTTTTCGGCGCCGGACGATCGCTGGCGGCATTCACCAGCTGACGCCGCGAGCGGACGAGCGCGCCTTTCCTGGCGACGTCGACCCGGATCGGGTGCGGCTTTCCGTCCTTGTCGCGGGGATCGGACTCGACACCGAGCAGGTAGTAGCCGGACAACTCGGACGAGATGCGATCGAACAGTGCGCTGCCGGTTCCGGTCACGTTGAACAGCGTGCCGCGCGCGGCGCCGGCCAGCATCTCGAGGCCTTCGCTTTGCGCCTGGCGATCGCCGAACGCGTTGATCGGCGCGCGTCCGTTGGACATGTCGAACATCGAGGTGTCGAGTCTCAACGCATACAGGCTGGTTCGCGCTGCCGCCGCCAGCGAGCCAAGCTCGGCGATCCGCGCCGTGTTGTCGTTCGTGACGAACCCTTCGGTGATGAAGATCAACGTCTTGGCGGCGTCGATCTCACGCAGGCCGGTCAGTAACGCCGTCAGCCCTTGAACCGTGGCATCGCTTTCCTGGATCGCATTCCGGGCTTTCTCGCGCGCGTCGGTCTCCACTTCGACCCGGCAGGTCTCGAATTCCCCAGGGCGGAGGCCAACGCACTCGCGGCCGAGCACCGAGTCGAGCACGCCGCCGTCGCTGTGCAGGATCCCGAGCGCCTCGACCATGCTGAGGTTGTGCGTGCTCAACGCGAGCGGCGGTGTCTTCTGCCCGACCATCCGGGCAATTGCCTGCTTGACCCGTTGACGATCCGCCGTAAACGCCGTCGCCGGCGCGCCGACGCCGAATCCGGCGACCGCGACGCGATCTGAGGCGGGAAGTCGATCGATGAACCCGTTTGCCGCAGTGACGATCGCCTGCGCGCCGCCGAAACGGATGTTCGGCTGGTCCACCGCAATGACGATCAAGCGGCCGTTGGTCGATCCTTCGTTGGTCGTGTAGCCATCCGGAGCGGCAGGTACGGCGGCGGCCGGCGCGCCTTTGTCGTCGAGCGGCACCCACTCCGCCGTCGTGACCTTGCGACGGTTGCCGTCGATGCGCACGGTGAAATCGGCCGGCGTCAGGTCGGTGATCGGCTTGCCCTTGTCGTCCACGACCGAGACGTCGAGCGAGGTGACTTCGACCGACGATTGAAACCGCGGCGGCTGGGCAGATGACTGCGCCAGGATCCCGCGTTGACCAAGGCCGGCCCCCGCAAACGCGAGAACGATCAGGACGCGACCGACCTGACTCACCCGACCCACCTGACCCACCAACCTCTTTCTCACTTCACTGCCGTCAGACGGTAGCCCTGGCGCGCGCGGACTTCGTGCTGTCCATCCACGTCAACCTTGATGCGACGCCAGGTGTCGTCTTTGCGCGTGTTCGAAGGGGCATACCCGAGCAGATACTGGTTTGCCAGTTCGTCGAGCAGATCAGCGAAGGCGCTGCGCAGTTCGTCGACGCTGTCGGTGAACAGCGCACGTCCACCGGTCGGCGCCGCCAGGCGCACCATCACTTTTCGCAGCGACTCGAGGCTGACGCCCCGGCCCTGGCCGATCATGTACAGCGTGACGTCACTCGACTGCAAACGACGCTCGACGTCGCCGATGGTGGCGTGGCTGCCTTGATCCTCCCCGTCGGTGAAGACGACCAGGGCCTTGCGTCCGGTCTGGCGGCCGAGCATCTCGACGCCTCGCAGCACGACGTCGTAGAGGGCGGTGCCGCCCCACGACGCCAGCCGATCCACCGCCCGCGCGCGATCGGTGTTGTCGGTCGCCTTGCGCGTCAGCGTGAAGATGCTGTCGTTGAAGCCGAGCAGCGTCACCTGATCCTTGCCCGGCACCTTGGTGAGAAACTCCTTCACCGCGGTCTTGAGCTTCGGCATCGAGGGTCCCATGCTGCCGGAGATGTCGATCGCCGCCACCAGTTCAAGCGGCACGTTGTCGGACGTGAAATTGGTGATCACCTGCGGTCGTCCGTCCTCGGACACGTGGAAGGCCGCCTGCGGAATACCGCGGATGAATTTGCCGTGGCCATCGCTGATGGTCACCGTCACCTGCACGACGTCCACGTCTACCTTCTCGGCGACGCTGACGCCCTTGGTGCGGACGGTCTGCACGATGCGTCCGCCGGCGGCGAGCGTGCCGACGGCGCGAATCTGATGCTCGGAGATCCGCGGTCCTGAATCCCACTCGCATTCAAACGGTGGAGCCGTGAGCGCGCACACCTGCCGGCCGTCCACGAAGAACGTCACGCCGGACGCCGCATCCTTTGGATCCACTTCCGCGCGCAGCAGCGTCGTGCCGGTCAGGTACGAGTCAGCGTCAGGGGACACGATCTTGAGTGCCGCGCCACCCGCAGGCGGCTGCGCCGCGGCGACCAGAACGCTGGAGACGATGCCGGCGAGGAGCGCGAGCGTGGCCTGGGAACCGCGGATGCCTGTGTTCATTGACCGGTATCTGTCGCAAGCATCAGCGGCCCGACCGCGGTCGCGGCCGCCATGTAATCCTCGACCCGCTCCGGCGACACCATCCACGCCGTCCGTACCATCGTCAGCCAGTCGGCGGCGTCGGTCGGGCTGACCTCGTCGATGAAGTCCTGGACCGCGGCGGACAAGATGACCTTGGCGAGCGCTGACGGGAGGTTGAGTTCCCTGAGAATCATCGCGACCTGCAGATGCAGATCGGCCACGCCGACCGCCACCAGGCCGAGCTGCGGCCGTCCCAGAAGAATCGGCCACGCGCCGAGCGGCGTCAGTCGCGAGCAGAGGCAGCCGTCCAGCGTCAGGCCGGCCATCCCCCACGCGTTCAGGTCGGCGAGCCGTGCGCCGCCGAGCGAGAGCAGCTCCGTCAACGACAGCAGGCTGGCGGCGCGCTCCGGTTCGTTGGCAAGCGTCCACCGCAGCGCACGACGGCGCCAGCCCTGCAGCCGCAGCTGGTCGGCGATCGGATCGAGATCGCGGCCGTCGTGGGACAGTGCCTCGACGCGCCGGCGACCGCTCGCGATCGCTTCGGCGATGGTGTCCCGATCGGCGTCGCGCAGCGCAAACGGGTTGATCAGCGACACACTGAGCGCGAACGCTTCGCGTTCGTTCGAGGTGATCTTCGGCGCTTCGAGCACCCGCTCGAAGTTGACCCGGCGCAACGCCAGCGGCGCGAGGCCGACGTCGAGCCCCAGCAGCGATCCCGACACCCGCCACGGCATCCCCGGCGTGACGTCCTGTCGCGGAATTGCCCAACTGGCGCGGAGCCTGAGGTCGTGCGATTTCTGGTTGAAGCCGAAGTCATGGCGCCGCGACACGTCGCCGGCGAGCAGCACCGTGCTGTCGGGATCGCCAATCTCCATGGCGTAGGCGATGGACAGCAGCACATGCGCCAGCACCTGGTCGCCGAGTTCACTGAGCGGTTCGGACAGCCGCACGGCGTGCTTGAGATCTCGGGCGCGCTCGGCTCGAGTCAGCTCGTCGATGACTTTTTGCAGCGCATCGTGCTCGCTCGGTGCGCTGCCGAATCCGCTGGCGATGTCGACTTCCTCATCGTGCCGGGAGCGCTGCGGGACATCCTCGAGCGCACGATTCAGACGCGAAATCAGGGGCGTCAATTCGTCGGACGACAGACTCCTGTTCGACAGCGCCTGGCTGACACTGGTCAATTCCACTGCGATGTCGAGCGGGACACCGTCCTGCTTATCGCGCACCCGCTGCAGGCGGCGGAGCTCCGCGGCGCCGAGGTCGAGGCGATACGACTCGCCTTCCCAGACGATCGGCCGGTTCGACGGCTCGCCCGACGCGGGTCCCGAGACGGCCCGCAGCACCCGCTGTTCCAGCGACGCGGCGGGCGCGGTTCCGGAGACGAGCTCGTCGCGGACGAACGTCGCTACTGAGCCGCTGAAACGACCCTGCTCGAGCGGCAACGCGGCCAGCTGGGCGATGAGCGTGCCGGCACGGACCGAATCGATCGTGCGAACGCGCACCATTCCCGCGATCAGCGCCAGCGCACCCTGGAATTGCGCCTGGAGGTCGAATCCGCGGCGGCCATCGAACGCGGCGAGCTTCTCGGCGCGGCGAGCGGCCGCGGCATAGAGCGCCGGCGTCGTGATGCCGATCCGCTCCAGACTCAGCATCAGCATGCGGTAGCGTGCGACCCCGCGAATGGCCGTCAGCACGTCGCGGCGTTCGGAAGCGCCGCGACCCGTTCCGGAAAAGACCCGGGCGCCAAACCCCAACTGGTCGAGGCGCTCGGCGCGGACGCGGACATCAGCCGACTCGATGGTCGTCATCAGCCACGCGGCGTCGAACGGTTCGGCGTCGGTCGCGGCCGAATCATCCGGGGACTCATCAGAGCCGAACGCCCGTTGCCACAATGCGCGGGACGAGGGCTCGAGCGGGGTGCCGTCGGCGGCAACCGGCACCCGCCAGAACATCATCGCCGGATCGTGCGAGACCCGCCCGAACGGCTGTTCGCGAACGTGCCACTCGCGCAGCGAATTGACGTTGTGCGCGAGCTCCTTGAACCGCTCGAGTCTGAGCGTTGCGTCCGGCATCCACGCCCCGAGCGCGAATGCACGCCGGGCCGGATCGAGCTGCCCGATGACGTCGTACAGAAACGCGGGACGTCCGTCGTTGAGCTCGAACAACTGCAGCACGAACCGATCGGGCCGTGTGACCTTCTCGAGGAGCAGCGTTTCCCACAGCGGCACCGCGTCCTGACCGCCAGGCGGTACGATCCGATCGTCCCGGATCTGGAGACTATCGGAGAATGCGGCGAACAGCGGCGCCGAGCGTTCGTAGATGCGCGTCAGCAGCGCCGGATGATCCGCGAAATACGCCAGCGTCTCATCGTCGAGCGCCGCGAGGCCGTGACAGAGCAGGGCGGCGGAGCGATCGGCGACGATCGCGACCACGAGATCCTCGCGAGCGACCTTGCGACGGAAGATCGCGCTGCTCCACAATTCCAACGACAGCGGAACGGGTACGAGATCGACCGGCCGCTGGTCCGGCGCGGTGCCGCGACCGTGCCGCGACGCTTCGCGGACCGTGCGCAGAAACGCCTCCGCCTGCATCCGCGAGCCTTCGGGCAGGCCGTAGGCCAGGCGGGTGATTTCGAAGATGAACCGGCCGCGGTCCGGAACCGGATCGACATCGAGCGCGCGCGCGAGCGCGACGGTCCCGCCCGGCAGCGGCACCTCGGTTGAAATTGCAGCGGCCGCGGCAGGACGAAGCGGAAAAGCCGTTACAATCGTCGTACACAACAGCCAGAGCCACCGACGCTTCACAAGGCGCACATTATAGACATGGCATCTGCCAACTACACAGCCAAAGACATCACCGTTCTCGAAGGGCTGGACCCAGTCCGCAAACGCCCCGGGATGTACATCGGCGGCGTCGGCTCGACCGGCCTGCACCATCTGGTCTGGGAAGTGCTCGACAACGCCGTCGACGAAGCGATGAACGGCTTCGCTTCAAACATTTGGGTGACGCTTCACGCGGATGGATCGTCGATCACGGTCGAAGACGATGGGCGCGGGATTCCGGTCGATAAGCATCCCACGTCGAAGACCAGTGCGCTCGAGGTCATTTTCACGGTCCTGCACGCCGGCGGGAAGTTCGAGCACGGCAGCTACAAGACCGCGGGCGGCCTGCACGGCGTCGGGGCGAGCGTGGTCAACGCTCTGTCGAAAGAACTGATAGCCACTGTCAAACGCGACGGGGCGCAATGGGAGATGCGCTTCAAGCAGGGCAAGCCGGTCGGCCCGCTGAAGAAGCTCGGCGCGGCGCGCGGCAGCGGCACCAGCGTGTACTTCCACCCGGACGCCGCGATCTTCCCAAAAATCGAATTCGACCCGGCGATTATCAAGGAGCGGCTCGAGGTCGCGAGCTACCTGCACAAGGGCCTGAAGGTCTCGTTCGAAGACGAAGCCTCGAAGGAAAAGTCGGTTTTCGAGCACAGCGAAGGGCTGGTCGACTACCTGAAGAAGATCGTCGAAGAGCGGGGCGCGAAACCGGTTCACGAAGCGCCGTTCACGCTCACCAAAGACGATGGGCTGCGCCTGGACCTCGCGCTGCAGTGGACAGAGGCAACCGACGAACATATCCGGTCATACGTGAACGGCATCCCGACCGGATCCGGCGGCACCCACGAGAGCGGACTGCGGGGCGGGATCGGCAAGGCGGTCCGCAACTTCATCGAGACACACAACCTGTCACCGAAGGGCGTGACGCTGACCGCCGAGGACATTCGCGAGGGCCTCACCGGCGTCATCAGCGTCTTCATCGCCGAGCCCCAGTTTCAGGGCCAGACCAAAGACCGGTTGAACAATCCCGAGCTGGTGTCGGCGGTGGACGGCCTGGTGCGTCCCGGCCTCGAGCATTGGCTGAACCACAACATCAGCGTGGCCGAGGCGATTGTCGCGCGCATCATCCTGTCGGCGCGCGCGCGCGAGGCGAGCCGCGCGGCACAGGCGGAGGTGTCGCGCAAGAGCGCTACCTCGACCCGCCTGAACCTGCCCGGCAAGTTGAGCGACTGCACCAACTCCAGCAGCGATAACAGCGAGCTCTTCATCGTCGAAGGCGATTCGGCCGGCGGATCGGCCAAGCAGGGGCGCGATCGCGCCCGTCAGGCGATTCTGCCGCTGCGCGGCAAGGTGCTCAACACCGAGAGCGCGTCGCTGGCGAAGGTGCTCGAGAACAAGGAGCTCTCGGATCTGGTGACGGCGATCGGCTGCGGGCTCGGCAAGAACTTCGAGCTGAACAAGCTGCGGTACGGGAAGATCATCATCCTGGCCGACGCTGATTCGGACGGCAATCACATCGCCACGCTGCTGCTCACCTTCATCTACCGGCATCTGCCGTTGCTCATCACCAACGGCCACGTCTACCTGGCGCAGCCGCCGCTCTACCGCATCGACGTCGGCAAGGACACGTTCTGGGCGCTCGACGACTCGCACAAGGAAACGATCCTGAAGCAGCACGCGACCGGGAAGAACGGCCGCGGCACGCCGGAGATCACCCGTTTCAAGGGCCTCGGCGAGATGATGCCTAAGGTGCTGTGGGAAACGACGCTGAACCCGCGCACCAGACGACTGCTACGGGTCGAGGTCTCGGACCAGCTGGTCACCGATCGAGTGATGAACGAGCTGATGGGCAAGGATGCGTCGGCCCGCTTCCGCTTCATCATGGAGCGCGCCGACGAGGCGGAGGAACTTGACGTCTAGGGTGCGCGTCCTTCTCACTTCAACCTTCGTCCTTCTAACTTCCGCCGCCGCCGCGGCGGCCCCGGCGGCGAGCGGACCGCTGCCAGACCCGAGCGTCCTCATCAGCCCGCGACGGGCCGCGGCGTTCGGCGCGGCGATCGTGTGCGGGCTGCTGCTGCTCCAGTACGCACACCGGCGCAAGACCTTCATCCTGCTGCTGGCTGCCGGCTGGCTGCTGATCACGCCGGCGATGCTGCTGATCGCGAGCGGCTACGAGACACCGACGGCCGGACGGCTGGCGCTGGGGGTGTCGCAGTTCCTCGGCATCTGCACGGCGACGCTGTTCTTCTGGAGTGCGGACCTTTATCGGCAGACGCGATTCGTGCAGCCGAAGCGGTTGCGCGTTCTCGGCGGCATTGCGGCGTGGTTTCTGATCGCGCCGGTAATCTTCGGCCCCGGCGCGGTGATGTCGCCTGGCTACCTGCTCTCGGCGCTGATCCTGGCGGCGGCGGGTTCCATGTACGGGGCGGTGCTGCTCGAGCGGCGCATGATTGGCGCCGGGCTCGTGGCGTTCGTGCTGCTGGGGCTCGCGGTTTCCCACCTGACCACGGCGGCCGTGGTCCCGCGGATGACCGGCGCCGGCGATTTCACGTTTTCGATCCTGATCGTGAACACCGTGTTGTATACGCTCGGCGCGCTCGGCATCCACCAGTTCGTGTTCGAGGACATGACCTACGAGCTGCAGGTGACCAACCGCCGCCTCGAATCGGCGCGCGAGGAACTGCTGCAGGCGTCGATTACCGATCCGTTGACCGGCTGCCACAATCGGAGATTTCTCGAACAGGTCATGGACCGCGAACTGCAGCGGCACGCGCGCTTCAAGCTGCCGCTGTCGCTGCTGTTCATCGACATCGATCGCTTCAAGCAGATCAACGACACCCTGGGCCATGACGCCGGCGATCGCGTCCTGCAGTACGTGGCGAAATTCCTCAAGCGACACATCCGCGAAGCTGACTACATCTTCCGCTGGGGCGGCGATGAGTTTCTCGTGCTGATTACCTGCGTCGGCGGCGAGGCGGAGAAGAAGGCAAAGACGCTGAAAGCGACGTTCGACAGCGCGCCGGAGGCGATCGAGTTGCCGCCCGGCATCGGGTTGAGCGTCGGGTTCGCGGAGGTACCGCAGGGCATCACCGATCTGCTGCCGCTGGTGAAGGAAGCCGACGAGCGCATGTACGCGGACAAGGGACGTGCGCCAAAGGCACCGCCAGCCCCGCCGCCGCTCGAGCAGCCGGTGACTGCGGGGCCGGCACCGACGATCGAATCGCCGCAGGCCGTCCAACCGTCACTGCTGGTGCCGCTGCCAGTGCCGGTGCCGCCGTCTCCGACGCCGCAGCCGCGGGCATCGACACGGACGGTTCAGACGCAGAAGGTTCGCACGACGCCTCCACCCGAGCGGCGCCGGCGGGTCAGGAAAGGTTAGTCTCCCGGCTGCTACGCGCCCCTACCCGAGGATTTGGCGGAGACCAGTGACCAGCCGCCCGATGCCTTCCGCCACCGTCGCTTTCTGGAGCGCGCCGTAGGCGACGCGGAAATAGCAGCCGTCGGTCATGCCGAACGCGGGGCCGGGAATCACCGCCACCTTGTATTCGCGAATCAATCGCTCCGCGATCTGCATCGGATCGCGATCGCTGGCCACCCGCAGGAGGCAGTAGAACGCGCCGTCAGCAGCCGGGACTTCCGCCAGCGGCGCCAGCGCCGACAGGCTGTTGAACACGATGTCGCGGATCGCAGCGAGCTCGCGGACGTGCGGTTCGCAATACGCGCGGCCGACGTCGAGCGCCGCGACCGCCGCGATCTGTGACGCCACCGGCGGGCAGACCAGAATCGTGTCCTGGCATTTTGCCATCGCCGAGGCCAGCGACTCCGGATACACCATGTAGCCGATCCGCCAGCCGGCGAAGCCGTACGCCTTCGACAGCGAGTACATCGAGATGGTGTACTCCTCCGCTTCCGGAAACGCCGCGGATGACACGTGCGTGGCATCGCCGTAGGTGAAGTATTCGTAGACTTCGTCGGCGATGTGAAAGATGCCGCGCTCGCGGCACAGCGCACTGACTTCCCGAAGCACCGGCTCGCCAAACACCGCGCCGCTCGGATTGTTCGGCGACACCGTGACGATGGCGCGGGTGCGATCGGTGATGGCGGCGCGCAGCGCGTCGGGCCGCGGCTGATAGTGCGCGTCGGTCGCGACCGGGACGGCGACGCACCCCGCCATTTCGATCGCCATGTCGTGATTGAAGTAGTACGGAACGTTCAGGATGATCTCGTCCCCCGGCTCCGTGATCGCGAGCACGGCGTGCATGAACGCCATGTTGGCGCCGGCGGTGACCATCACACGGCTGCCTCGCGTGACGTCGATGCCGTTTTCGGCGCGCAGCTTCGCGGCCAGCCGGTCGACGAGCGCCGGCAGGCCGCGTCCGTCCTGATATTCGTGTGTGGACGGCGTCTCGAGCGCCGCCCGGACCGCGTCCAGCGCCGCCGGCGGCGGACCGTAGTGGACGACGCCCTGTCCGAGCGAGATCGTGCCCGGCGACTGGCGAATCAGGTCGCCGATGACCGGGACGATCGGCGCCTGCACCGCGTCCATCCGTGTTCTCGTCGTCTGCGCTCTGGTCATAAATTACGTGGCTTCAACACAAAGGACACCAAGGACACAAAGCAAGGTTTAGCCTTGGTGTCCTTCGTGTCCTTAGTGTTGAATAGACGCTGAACATTATAGTGGTTGTTCAGGAGGCCTGATGATTCCCCGTCGCGCACTGGTTCCGATCCTCGTCCTCGCGGCGACGCTCGCGGCGAGCGCCGCCGGCACGCTGCAAACGCCGGAGCAGTTCCTCGGCTACAAGGTCGGCGCCGACAACAAGCTGGTGCGCTGGGACAAGATCGTCGACTACATGAAGCTGGCCGCGTCGAACTCCGACCGCGTCCGGTTTCGCGAGCTCGGCAAGACCAGCAACAACAACCCGTTCATCGCGCTCGAGATCAGCGCGCCCGATACCCTGAAGAACCTGGATCACTTCAAGCAGCTGCAGAAGAAGCTGTACTTCCAGGGCGGCGCACCGAGCGACGCGGAACGCGACGAAATCTTCAGCCAGGGCAAGCTGGTGCTGCTCATCACCTGCAGCATCCACGCGACCGAAATCGGCGCAACGCAGATGGCGGTGGAACTGGTTCACCGTCTCGCGACCAGTGACGCGCCGGACGTGAAGAAGATCCTCGACAACGTCATTTTCGTGCTGGTGCCGAGCCTGAACCCGGACGGCCAGATCATGGTCACCGACTGGTTCAACAAGAACCTCGGCACCGAGTACGCGAACAGCCCGATCCCGTACCTGTATCACCCCTATGTCGGCCACGACAACAACCGTGACATGTACATGTTCACGCAGAAGGAAAGCCAGCACACCGCCAACCTGCTGTGGCACGACTGGTACCCCTCGGTGTGGCTCGACGAACACCAGATGGGCAGCAACGCCGCGCGCATCTTCGTGATGCCGGCCACCGATCCGATCAACGTCAACGTCCACCCCTTGATTTATCGCTGGAACGGCATCCTCGGCCAGTCGCAGGCTGCGGCGCTCGAGGCGGCCGGCAAGGAAGGCATCATCTACAACTCCACCTACACCAACTTCTGGGAAGGGGCGATGGCGTGGAGCGGCTGGTGGCACAACCAGATCGGTCTGCTCACGGAGGTGGCGAGCGCCCGCGTCGCCGCACCGATCGAACAGACCAAGGCAGTCGCGGGCCGGCCGGCTCCCGCCGGCCGTGGCGGTGACGGCGGCGGTCGCGGCGGCGAATTCGGCGGCGGTCGCTTCGACAACAGTCCGCTGCCGGCGCCGACCGACATCAACCCGCGCACCGAGTATCCGCGGCCCTGGATGGGCGGCCACTGGACCCTCGGCGACATCGTCGACTACGAAATGATTGCGACGATGGCGCTGCTCGAGACGGCGGCGGATCGGCGCGAGACCATCGTGCGGCAGATTTACGAGGTGAACCGGCAGACGATCGAGGACGGCAAGAAGAACAACCCCTCGTCGATCCTGGTGCCGATCGCGAACCAGCACGACGCGCGCGAAGCCGCGCATCTGGTCGAAAAGCTCGGGCTCGGCGGCGTCGATATTTACCGGGCGGACGCGGCGTTCGAAGCCGACGGCAAGTCCTACGGCGCCGGGACCTTCGTCATCCCGATGACCCAGGTGTTCGCGCGATACGCGAAGGACATGCTCGAGAAGCAGACCTATCCGGAAGTGCGGCGCTCACCGAACGCGCCGCCGGAACCGCCGTACGATGTGACCGCGTGGTCGCTCGGGATGCTGCTCGGCGTCGACACCGTGTTCGTCAAGAACCAACTGCCTGAATTCAAGATGACAAAGGTCGAGGGGTCACCGAAGCTCGCCGGTCAGCTGAGCGGCAGCGGCGCGCGATACACCTTCGACTACAAAGGCGCCGACACCGCGACCGCGATCAATCGCCTGCTGAAGGATGGCGCGCACGTCGCGTTCGACGGACCCTCACGCGTCGCCGTCAGCGGCATCGCCCGCGGCAAGGTCGAACAGGTCGCCAGGGACCTCGGGCTGAACGTTGTCGCCTCGGACCAGGGACCAAGGACCACGGACCAGGGACGGCCCCAGGACCAAGGACGGACCAGGAACCAGGGCCCAAGCCCCAAGGACCCACTGGCCTTCCACGCTCCCCGGGTGGCGATGTACCAACCCTGGACCGGCGGCAACATGGACGAAGGGTGGACGCGCTGGGTGCTCGAGCAGTACGAATTCAACCTGACGTCGATTCACAACGCCGACATCCGCGCCGGCAGGCTGCGTGAGAAGTTCGATGCGATCATCATCGCGGACCAGAGCCCGCGCGACATCCTGAACGGGTTCGATTCGCCGGCCATCCGGCCCGAGTATCGCGGCGGGATCGGCGAAAGCGGTCTCGAGCATCTGAAACAGTTCGTGGCCGACGGCGGCACCCTCGTCACGATGGGCAACGCGTGCGATCTCGCGATCGAGCGGATGCCGATTCCGGTGCACGACCTGAAAAAGGGATTGACCCGCGAGCAGCACTTCGCGCCCGGGACGATTCTGAAGCTCGAGGTGGACACCACCAATCCGATTGGCTACGGCATGGCCCCCAACACATTCGGCTTCTACATCAACAGCCCGTTCTTTCAGGTCAGCGAGGGCTTCAACTCCCAGCGCACCAGCATCGTCGCTCGCTACCCGAACATGGATGTGATCGCGTCAGGATGGCTCAAAGGCGAGGAGCTAATGGCCGGCCGAGCCGCGGTCGTCTCGATCGACATGAACCCCGGCAAGGTGGTGCTGTTCGGCCTCCGCCCGCAGCATCGCGCGCAGACTCACGCCACGTTCCCGATGCTGTTCAATGCGCTGTTCCTCTCTGCGCCCGGCGATGCGCAGACGAAGACGTCGAATTGAGACAGGGGTTCGATAGGTTCGATAGGTTCGATAGGTTCGATAGGTTCGATAGGTTCGATAGGTTCGAGCGGTTCGAGCCGTTCGAGAGGTTCGGTAGGTTCGAACGGTTCGGCTGTCTTTGGCGTCCATGACGATCGATCCCGTGCTGGTGCTGGTCACCGGCGGCACGTTCGACAAGGAATACAACGAGCTGAACGGATCGCTGTTCTTCAAGGACACGCACCTGCCCGAGATGCTGCGTCTCGGACGGTCGCGGGTGGCGGTGTCGATTCAGACGCTGATGATGATCGACAGCCTGGAGATGACGCCGGCGGATCGCGCGCTGATCGTCGAGCAGTGCCGTAAGACCGACAAGACACGAATCGTGATCACGCACGGCACCGACACGATGGTCGAGACTGCCGCGGCGCTTGCCGGCGCCTTGTCGACTACCGGCAAGACGATCGTCCTCACTGGAGCGATGGTGCCCTACGCGTTCGGCAGCTCCGACGGACTGTTCAATCTTGGCAGCGCGCTCTCTTTCGTGCAGCTGCTGCCACCTGGCGTCTACGTGGCGATGAACGGCCGCTGCTTCGAATGGAACAGGGTCAGGAAAGATCGGCAGACGGGAGTATTCGAGTCCATATGAAAAACCGTTCGACACAAAGGACACAAAGGACACGGAGAAAATTCCTGTTCGTACTAATCTTTGTGTCCTTCGTGTCCTTTGTGTTGAATGGCCCGGCGATGCGGGCTCAGCAGCCGGACGAAATCACCAGGCTGCTTCAGGACTATGTCCGGATCGATACTTCGAATCCTCCGGGCGACACCCGGAAGGCCGCGGACTTCCTGGCCGCCGTACTGGAGCATGAAGGCATTCCGGTCACCCGCTACGAATCAGCGCCGGGCAAGGCCATCGTGTACGCGCGACTGAAGGCGACGATCTCGCCTGCGGCAGGTAAGGCGATCATCCTCCTCCACCACATGGACGTCGTGCCCGCCGATCGATCGCAGTGGAAGATGGACCCGTTTGCCGGCATCGTCAAGGACGGCGAGCTGTGGGGCCGCGGCTCCTTCGACATGAAGGGTCAGGCGGTGGCGCAAATCGTGGCGTTCCTGCGGCTCAAACGCGAGCACGTCCCGCTGTCGCGGGATGTCATCCTGCTCGCCGAGCCCGACGAGGAAGTCGGCGGCGCTCTCGGTGCACGCTGGATGATCGCGAATCACTACGCCGAGCTCGACCCGGAATACGTGATCGACGAGGGCGGCTTCGGCAGCCGCGACCTGTTCGCGCCGGGCAAACTCGTCTACGGCATCTCGGTCGCGGAAAAGAAGATCGTGTGGCTGAAGGTGCGCGCCGAAGGCGTCGCCGGCCACGGCAGCCAGCCGACCGACACCAACCCGAACGATCGTCTCGTCAAGGCACTCGGCCGCCTGCTGGGCCAGCCGCTGCCGGCCGGAGACTTCTCCGTGCTGAAGACGATGAACGCGAAGGTCGGGACGTTCGCGCCGAACAAATTCACCAACGCGATCACGCACTCCACGATCGCGTTGACGTGGATTCGTTCGGGCGTCGGCGAGCCGGCGAAAATCAACGTGATCCCCTCGGTGGCGGAAGCCGGCCTGGACTGCCGGGTCCTGCCCGGAACCACCAAGGATCAATGGATGGACGAGATCAAACGTCGGCTCGGAGACCCCGGCCTGACCCTCGAGCTGATCAACGAGTCCGACGACCCGGTGGTCAGCTCCGACGACACGCCGCTCTACCGCAACCTGTCCGCGGCGATTTCCCGCCGCCACCCCGACGCCATCGTCACGCCGATCCTGATTCCGTACGGCACCGATTCGAATGCCTTCCGGCCCAGGGGAGCCAAGGCGTACGGCATTTTCCCGGCGGAACTGTCGAGCGAGGTCGTCGCCGGCATGCACGGGGACGCCGAACACGCGCCGCTGGCCGGCATCCGCGAGGCAGCGGAGTTACTGTTCGAGGCGTTGACGGCTACGCTCTCAAAGTAAGATAACTACGTCTAAGCTCGATGCATCCTGATACGATGCATTTATGGACGACGACCCTCGCCGCCTGCTACCGCTTACGCCCCAGCAGTTCCATATCCTGCTGGCGCTCACCGATGGCCACCTCCACGGCTACGCGATTCTGCGGGATATCGCGGATCGCACCGAGGGCACGCTGCGGATGGGCACGGGTACGCTCTACACGGCGCTGGCCCGGCTCGAGGCGCTCGAGCTCGTCGCCGAGGCGGACCGCCGTCCAGCAGCTGCGAACGACGATGAACGACGGCGTTATTACCGGCTGACGCCTGGTGGGCGGGCGGTGTTGCAGGCGGAAACCGCTCGCCTCGACGCGCTGGTGCGACAGGCCCGGCGTAAAGGCATCACCCCGGCGCAACGGCCAGTCTGGTCGCGCACCAAATGAACACGCCGATCGGGAAAACGGCGGCGTCAACGAAAACGGGCATGAACGCCGCGTCGCGGATTTACTCCGCAGCGCTGGTGATGCTGCCCCGCCGCCTCCGCGCCCGCTACGGCGACGAGATGCGTGCGACCTTTGCAGCGCGCGCCGCCGACGCCGACGCACGCGGATCCGCGTACGTCTTCGCGCTTCTCGCGCAAGAACTGGGCGACCTTGCCGTCGCCTCGGCCGCAGCCCGCAGGCGTCCGCCTTCGCCGGCAGGTCTCCAGCCCCAAGTCCCCAGCCCGAAGCCCCCAATGAGAAACACCATGAGCCGCTTACTCGCCGACACACGCTACGCGATTCGCATGCTGCGCCGGCAGCCGGGCTTCGCTGTCGTAGCGATTTTGACCCTCGCGCTCGGCATCGGCGCCAACACCGCGGTCTTCACGGTTGTCAACGGCGTGCTGCTGCGGCCGCTGCCGTACCACGAGCCGGAGCGTCTGGTGCAGCTGTTTCACGGCCGCAATGGACGTCTGTCGATGACCTACTCGCCGCCGAATTTCATCGACATCACGACGCAAAGCGGCGTGTTCTCCGGCGCCACGGCGGTGACGCCGTCCACGGCGAATGTCACCGGCAACGGCGAACCGGAACTGGTCGATGGCGCCAATGTGACGCCCTCTTTCTTCAACGTAATCGGAGTCTCAGCCCGGCTCGGCCGCGGGCTGATCGATGCCGACGGCGACAGCGCCGATGTCGTGGTGATCAGCGACGGCTTGTGGCGGCGCCGTTTCGGTGCACGGACCGACGCGGTCGGCTCGACCATGCTGATGGACGGCAAGCCCTTCACGATCATCGGCGTCGCGCCGGCCGACCTCAAGATTCCCGCCGGGACCGACTACTGGCGGCCGCTCGTTTTCAAACCGCGGGACGTCTCCAACGAGGCGCGCGGCGCCCAGTGGATCGGTGGGATCGCCAGATTGAAACCCGGCGTCACTCTCGAGCAGGCCAAGAGCGCGATGGCGCTGGTCGCCGAACGCCTCGCCCGCGATTTTCCCCGAACCAACAAGGACCGCGTCATGACCGCCATGGGTCTGCAGGACCGCATCGTGCGCAACATCCGGCCGGCGCTGCTGATTCTGCTCGGTGCGGTCACGCTCGTGATGCTGGTCGCCTGCGTGAACGTCGCCAACCTGCTGCTCGCCCGGGCGAGTGGACGCACGCGCGAAGTGTCGGTCCGCGCAGCGCTCGGCGCCGGCCGCGGCAGACTCGTGCAGCAGTTTCTGGTCGAGAGCGTCCTGCTCGGCCTCGCCGGCGGCGTTGGCGGTCTGGTCGTCGCCTGGTGGGCCACGCAAGCGCTGATCGCGCTCGGGCCGGCCAGCATTCCGCGACTGGCCGACGTCGGTCTGGACTGGCGAGTGCTCGCGTTCACCATCGGCGTCGCGGTGCTGACCAGCGTCGTCTTCGGCTTGATCCCTGCGCTCGCAGCCACCGGCAGCGGCGTCGCGAAGATCATCTCGACTGCTGGACGTGGCTCGATCGGCGCCAGCAGCACACGCGTCCGCAAGGCGCTGGTCGTCTGCGAAATGGCGCTCGCCGTCGTGCTGCTCGTCGGCGCAGGCCTGCTGATCCGCAGTTATCAACGCATCAGCGTCGTGAATCCCGGCTTCTCACCTGATCACGTGATCACCTTCACCGTCGCGCTTCCCGAGCACCAGTACAAGACCAGCGAGGCCGCAGGTCGATTCATGCGCGACCTGATCGCCAGGGTTGGCGCGCACCCAGGCGTCGAGCACGCCGCTGGCGTCTACGGGTTGCCGCTCGACGACACATTCGGCGCCAGCTCGAGCTTCACGCGTATCGGCGAAACGGATTCGGCCGACTCGCCCAGCGCCGGCATGCGGATCGTGACGCCAGGCTATTTCGCAACGCTGAAGATTCCACTCAAGAGCGGCCGCCTGTTCGACGAACACGACGACGAGAACGGACCTGAAGTCGTGGCGATCAACGAGGAGGCGGCGCGGCGATACTGGCCCGGCGTCAACCCGATCGGGCAGCAGCTCCATCTGGGCGTGCGGCTGGCGGAGGCCCGCAGCGGCATGAAGACCATCGTCGCCGTTGTCGGCGACGTCAAGAGCAGCAGGCTGGACGCGACCGCCGCGCCGGAGGTTTACGTGCCGTACGCGCAGCATCCGGTGGATTCGCTCACGATTGCCGTCCGCACCGCCGGCAATCCAGCCGGCTTCGTGCCGACGGCGCGCGCCGATCTCGCGTCGCTCGATCGGAATCTTCCACTGGCTGGTATCCGCACGATGGACGAGGTCATCGGGCGCTCGATCGCGGAGCGCCGCTTCACGATGCTGCTGCTGGCGACGTTCGCTGTCGTCGCGGTCCTGCTCGCGGCGATCGGCGTCTACGGCGTGCTGGCCTATCTCGTCAGCCAGCGCACCCAGGAAATCGGTGTGCGGCTCGCGATCGGCGCCACGCCGGGCAACGTCGTCGGTCTGTTCGTGCGCGAAGGTGCGATGCTGATGGCGATCGGTGTCGCCTGCGGCATCGGCGGAGCGTTGCTGGTCACACGCGCTCTTTCCACGCTGCTCTTCGGCGTCACCACCACCGATCCGATCACGTTCGCGACGGTCGCAGGCACGCTGACCATCGTTGCGCTGCTGGCGAGCTACGTTCCGGCGCGACGCGCAGCTCGCGTCGATCCGATGACGGCGCTACGAGCGGACTGAGCACTGAAACGTGAGAAGTACGAAGAGAGAAGTGAGAAGTTACGAGTCGTCTGCCTTCAGGTGCTTCACGCTGGTGGTGAAAATCGCGACCAGTTCATTGGCCTCCTTCAGGAGCGGCGTGACTTCGGCCGGAGCTGCCAGCTTTTCTGCTTCGATGAGTCGAAGCCAGAGCCTCGACTCTCGTGCCTCTTTCAAGACGATAGTGCTTTTGGCCGCGAAGTCGCGTCGCGAGTAGGCAGCCTTTGCCTCCTCGTAGTTGGCCGCGATGGAAGTTCCTGCGTCAGCCAATTGCCACGCGATGTGCCGCGTGACGCCGGGTTCTTGTGCTAACCTCCGGCAGAATCGGACGATCGCGCAAGCGAAGCGAAAGGTCCGTTCTGCCAGGTCGAATGGCGGTGCGTCTGACATGCCCGCCAGGAACGCAAACTCACGACCATCGCGTCCTTACTTCTCATTTCTTATTTCTTACTTTCTCACTTCTCACTTCTCACTTCTCACTTTTAAGTGTCGTGTCTACTCCCTGTGGCGTTGGGCTGCGTAGCCGACGATGAGCCCGACCAGCGCACCGGGAGTGATGATCTGGAGGTAGTACTTTCCCTGCATCCAGGCTACGAGAAACGCGAAGAAACCACTCACCAGCACGCCGAAAACCAGCACCCAGGCCAGCGAGTGCACGCGCTTGGCGAACAGGCCGATCAGGACGCCGGCTACCAGTCCTTTGAAAGTGGATCCGATGACGATACCGACGATCTGATCGCGCACTTCCGGTGTGAATAGGGACGTCAGGCCGTCGAAGACTCCGAGGAATCCTCCGAGCAACATCGCAAACAGCGGTTTCTTCAAATGGGTTCTCCTTACCTGTTCCATTACACGTCCAGCCGGCGATTATTGACGCCCCCTAGATCCTCGCCAGCCACAGCAGCAGCACCCGCACGACCAGGTACACGACGACCAGCGCAATCGGCAGACGATAGCGTCTCCCAACACGGCTCACGCGATCGATCAGGCGCTCCCGATGCGCGCCGACTGCGTCGCCGGCGAGAAAGCGCGACACGTCGGCGGCGAGCGCCGCGACGGTCTGATAACGGCCGTCCGGGCTGGGGGCGTGCGCTTTGCCGGCGATCGCCGCCAGGGCAGGGGTGCCGGCGCCGATCGCCGCCAGCATCACGCCGAGCGCGTAGATATCCGCGCGATGATCGACACCCGCCGTACCGGTAGCCTGTTCCGGCGCCATGTACCTCGGGCGTACCGACGATCGATGCCGCGATCGAGGACTGGTTCGACGCCGACGCCGCCTCGGGCTCGACCAGCGATGCGACGCCCCAGTCGAGAACCAGCACCTCGCCGAATTCGGCGACCATCACGTTTTCGGGTTTGAGATCGCGGTGAACGACGCCGTGCGCGTGTGCAAAGGCGACGGCGTCGCAGATTCTGAGGAACACGCCAAGCCGCGCGGTTCGATCCGGGCCGGCGGCGAGCCAGCGATCGAGCCGGTCTCCACGCACTCGCTTCATCGCGTAGAACCAGCGGCCGTCTGGCAGCTCGCCGAAGTCGTGGACCGGGACGATGCCCGGGTGCTCGAGCCGGGCGAGGATTCGTGCTTCCTGCGCCAGCCGCGCCGCCATCCCGTCGGCGTCGGTCGGACGATCGACGATTTTGAGCGCGACCTCTCGGTCGAGCGACGTGTCGCGGGCCAGGTAGACGACGCCCATGCCGCCGCGACCGAGAATCGAAACCAGCTCGTAGCGGGTGCCGGCCACGTCCGGGCCGCGGAACATGGCCGCGAGGCGATCGAACGCCGGCTCTGAGAGCTGGGTCATCGGGTGAGCGCTTGCACCTCGGCCTCGAACTCGGCGTCGCTCGCGCACTGCTCGCGCAAGGCCTCGATCACGAGCCGCCGGAATTCGCGCCGAGCCGCGGCCAGCTCGTTGGTGACGTCGGTCGCCGATAGACCGTGGCGTCGCGCCAGGGCCGCATAGGTAGGCCGGTCGACATCCGCGGCTGCGAGATCGTAGGCCTCGAACAGCGAGAATCGTTCCGTACGGCCGCTGTCGCGACAGGCGGTGCACAGCCGCGCGGTCGCGGTGGCAAACAGGCCGCGCAGCCACTCGCGATGGAAGTACTCGTCGAAATCGGCGACCGCGTTCGCGGCCTGATGACGCAGCTCGTGTTCGGCCTCGCGGAAGTCCATCGCGTCGATCGAGAGAGTCGTGACCTGGCCGCCGCGCTTCAGCCGCGCGTCTGCCTTGCGACTGTTGGCGGCGAAACCATCGAGGCAGGTACGGAGGTAGGTCCGAAAACGCGCGCGGCCCGGATCGAAGCCGACGAAGAAGTCTTTCTCGAATGCCTTCAGAAAGAACGCCTGCGTCAGATCCGCCGCATCGTCTTCAGACACGCGCCATTTGAGCCGCAGGTATTTGAACACCGGCTTCCAGTAGGCCGCAATCAGCGTATCGAAAGCGGCGCGGCGGACGCCGGGCTCGTCGCCGCGAATGGCCTCGACCAACGAGTGCCGGGTGGCAGGAAACGCGGCCATGGACAGGGCGATTCTAACGCGCTTGCTACAATCGACCGGTGCAAACGCGTCAGGGCTCATGGCCGATCGCTGATGGCATTCGGCGAACAGCCGCGGCGTGGGCTCTGGCCATCAGCCTTCCGCCCTTAGCCATGACCGGAGGCTGCGCGCAGGCGAGGCCTTCGGCGCAGCCGAACATTTTGCTCGTGACCATCGACACGTTTCGAGCCGATCGTCTTGGCGTTGGGGTCGCGCCCGCTCTCGATGCACTGGCAGCCTCGAGCCTGCGGTTCACCAACGCCAGGACCGCGGTACCGCTGACGCTGCCGTCACACGCCGCGATCATGACCGGCCTGTTGCCGCCGCACGACGGCGTCCGTGACAACGGTGTCGACGTGCTGAGTGCCGGGCATCCGACGATCGCCAGGCTTCTACACGAAGCGGGGTACCGTACCGCCGCCTTCGTCGGCGCATTCGTGCTCGACCACCGCTTCGGCCTCGCACAGGGCTTCGACACCTACGACGACCAGATCGCGAGAGATCCGAACGCCAGCGAACGACTGGAAGCGGAGCGTCCCGCGTCTGAGGTAGTCGATCGCGCGCTCGCCTGGCTCGAGCGGACGCCGGGACCACGGACCAGGAACGGACCAAGCACCAGGCACCACGCACCAAGCACCCTTCTTCGTCTGGATTCACCTCTACGATCCTCACGCGCCGTACACGCCGCCGGCGCGGTTCGCCGGGCGGACGCGCACACCCTACGATGGCGAGGTCGCGTTCGCGGATGAACAGATCTCGCGCGTGTTCGAGTGGCTGCGCGCGCATGGCCAGATGGATCGCACGCTCATCGTCGTCGCGGGCGATCACGGAGAAGGGCTTGGCGACCACGGCGAGCGCACGCACGGAATGCTGCTCTACGACTCGACCCTGCGCGTGCCGTTGATTGTCGCCGCACCTGGACAACCGGCGGGGCAAGTGGACGAAGCGGTCAGCCTCGTGGACGTCGCGCCGACCATCCTGCGATTCACCAGCGCCAGTCCATCAGCAGAAATGAAAGGACACGATCTGCTGGCGTCGGTCCGGCTGAAGCCGGACCGCGATCTGTACAGCGAAACCGAATATCCCCGCGTCGCCGGGTGGAGTCCGCTGCAGGCACTCACCGACGGCCGCTGGATGGCGATTCGGTCCACCGGGTCAACCGAGGTCTACGACCTGCAGAAGGATCCGCTCGAGCGCAACGATGTGGCCGCGGCGCAACCCGGTATCGCGTCGGCCCTGTCGGCGCGTGCCGAATCGATCCACCGAAGTGCTGCCGCGTCGAGCAGTCAGACGGTTTCCGCGGAGGCGCAGGAACGCCTGCGCTCGCTCGGCTACGTCACCAGTTCGACTTCGTCAGCGCCAGCCGCCGGCGCACCCAATCCGGCATCACGGATCACGACGTGGAACGCCTTCGAAGAAGCGCTCGCTGCGGTCACCTCCCGCACGCCGGAGGCGGTGACGGAGTTACGGCGTCTGGCATCGGCGAACCCTGACGCGCCCGTCATCCAGACGACCTTCGCTGGCGCGCTGCGTGACGCGGGACACTTCGATGCCGCTCTGGCAGCCTATCGCGATGCCGCGAAGCGCTGGCCCGACCGATCCTGCGATACTGCACGACCTTGCGGTGACCGCACGCCAGGCCTCGAACCACGCCACTGGCCCTGCAGCGACGTCGCTGCGCGACGAAGCGATGCGCGCCGAGCAGGCCGCACTGACGCTCGATCCCAACAGCGCGATGGCGCACAACAGTGTCGGGCTGACGGCGATCGATCGCGGCGATGCGGCGGGCGCTGTAAAGGCCTTCGAACAGGCGACGAGGCTCGACTCGAGCAATGCGTCGTACTGGGCCAACCTCGGCAACGCCCGGCGGGCGACCGGCGACCGGGCGGGCGCCGAGCAGGCGTATCGTCGCGCGCTCGACACCGACCGACGAACCGTGGACGCCGCGAATGGACTCGGTGTACTGCTGGTCGAAGCCCAGCGGCCGGCGGACGCGGTCCCGCTCTTTGAACAGGCGCTCGCAGTGGCACCCGACTTCGCGGAAGCGCGGCTCAATCTCGGTATTGCGTTGCAGAGCGCGGGCAAGACAGGACTCGCCGCCGCGCAGTACCGCCAGATCCTTGCTGCGACCGGTCATCCTCGAGAGAAGGATGCGGCGACGAAGCTGCTCGCCGCGATGGAGGCATCGCGGTGAACCGCTGGAAGATCACAGCCATCTGGCTTCTGCCATTGGCCATGACCATGGGTTGTCAAGCCGCGACAACGTCGCCGCCACCATCGGCCACTCGCAACCTCGTTCTGATCACCATCGACACACTGCGGGCCGATCACGTCGGCGGATACGGATACACGCGAGCGCGGACGCGCACGCTGGACAGTCTGGCAGCCGGCGGGACGCTGTTCGAGCGTGCTTACAGTGCGGCGCCGATCACGCTGACGTCGCACGCGACACTGATGAGCGGCCGCTACCCGCCCGGCCACGGCGCCCGCGACAACGGCATGCACGTGTCGGCGGGTGTGCCGACGATCGCGACCGAACTGCACGCGCGCGGTTTCAAGACCGGCGCCTTCGTCGCCGCTTTCCCGCTCGATCACCAGTTCGGCCTCGATCGCGGCTTCGACGTCTACAGCGACCGCATTCCCCGCGGCCCGGACGGACGCCTGGCCAACGAACGCCCCGCCTCGCAGGTCGTCGACGAAGCGATCGCGTGGCTCAACACAGTCATCAGTCATCAGTCGCCAGTCGTCAGTCATCATCTCAGTCGCCAGTCGGCCCGGCGCAAGTCCCGGCACCAAGGACCAGGGACCAGGAGCGGACCAAGCTCCAAGACCGGACCAAGCACCAGGCACCACGCACCAAGCACCATTTTTCCTTTGGGTCCACCTCTTCGAACCGCATGCGCCTTACGGCGACGCCGCCTCAGGACGTCCGGCGCTCGAACGGTACGACGATGAGATTGCGGTGGCTGACAGCGCGGTGGGTCGCCTGGTCAGCGCCCTGGCGCCGGTGCGCGCTCAAACGCTGGTCGTCGTGGCCGGCGATCACGGCGAGGCGTTCGGTGAGCACGGCGAGTACGCGCACAGCATTTTCGTCTACGACACCACCCTGCACGTGCCGCTCATCATGAACGGACCGGCGATCCGCGGCGGTGCGCGCGTCAGCGACCCGGTGACGCTCGCGGACGTGGCGCCGACGGCGATGCGACTGCTGGGTCTGACGCTGCGAGAGGTGGACGGGATCGATCTGGCGGCGGCGCTTGGCGGCGCGGCCATCCCGAAGCGCGAGCTCTATGCCGAGTCGTTCGCGCCGCTGGTCGAGTTCGGCTGGGCGCCGCTGCGATCGATCCGATCGGGACCGTGGAAGTTCATCGCCGCGCCGAAACCGGAACTGTTCGACATCGATCGCGACGCCGGCGAGGATCGCAACGTCGCCGCGTCGCAGCCGTCCGTGACGAGCGGCTTCGCAAGCCGCGCCAGCCGCTACGCGGACGCGGGTCTGCCGGGAACGACGGCGCCCGATCCGCAAGCCGCCGAACGGCTGCGTGCGCTCGGCTACAGCAGCGGCTCGCGGCAGGACGACAACGGCACCCGGCCGGATCCGAAGGATCGGCGAGAGCTCGCCGCGCGGATCGCGCAGGTCACTTCCGGCGAGCTGTCGGGCGCCGCCCTGGTGTCGGCGCTCGAGGGTATCGTGCGCGACGATCCGCGAAACGGACAGGCGCACCTGCGGCTCGGATTCGCGCGGCTCCAGTCAGGCGACTGCGCAGGCGCGGAGCCGGAGTTTCGCGCGGCAGTCACTGCCGGTCTCCCGTCAGCCGATCTGTACATCGGACTCGCCTCGTGCCTCGGGCAGCGCAACGATCTCGCCGGCGCTGAGCGCGCCCTGGGCGAAGCGCGACGCCTCGAGCCGGACAACCCGGCTGTCGCCGCCAACATGGGAATCCTGCTGGCTGCGAAGGCGGACTGGCCCGGGGCGATCGCGGCGCTCTCGTCCGCGCTGCGCGCCGACCCGAACCTCCACGAGGCCAGGTTCAACCTCGCGCTGGCCTACGCCAAGTCAGGTCAACGAACTGCCGCCGCAGCCGCCGCCCGCGAGCTGCTAATCCGGCTTCCTCAAAATTCTCCCCAGCGGTCCGAAGTCGAGAGGCTCCTGAAGGCCGTCCAGTGACGATTTAATCCAAAATTCAGGATTACATCTCACGACAACGCCAAGACTTCGTATCATTTCGCACATCGGCCATCAGACATTCGTAACTGCAACCTATTAGAACTAAAAAGGGTTCGCGTGTCTGACATAAAGCTGTAAACTCTGGTGTTCCGATTGCAGCCACCGTTCTGAAACGAGCGCTGTTCGTTTTTGTTTTTCCGGGAGGAGTTTGGATGAGAAGGCATTTCTTAGGAGCAGTCGCGCTTCTACTGTTCAGCTGCGTAACGACCTTCGCGCAACAGACGACGGGCAACATTGCCGGTCGCGTCCTCGACGACCAGGGCGCCGCGATTCCCGGCGTCACCGTCACGGCGAAGAGCGCCGCGACCGGTTTCACCCGCAGCGAAGTAAGTGACGGAGAAGGCTCGTATCGACTCTCGTCACTGCCGGTCGGCACGTACGACGTCACCGCCGAGCTCCAGGGCTTCACGACGGTCTCGCGCAAGGCCGTTGACGTCAACATCGGCCAGACCAACACCTTCGACTTCTCATTGAAAGTGGCGTCACTCGCCGAAACGGTCAACGTGACCGGCGCGACGCCGCTGATCCAGACGCAGGCATCGTCGGTCGGCGCGATCGTGGACGTGCAGCGCATCGAGAACATTCCGCTGAACGGGCGCCAGTTCGCGAACCTCGCGGCCACCGTGCCGGGCGTAGGTCTGAGCTTCCACAGCGACCCGACCAAGAGCACACAGTACGCACCGCTCGTCAACGGCGGCGCCGGCCGGAACATCAACTACCAGATTGACGGCGGCGACAACAACGACGACACCGTCGGCGGCCAGCTCGAAGCGTTCCCGCTCGAAGCGATCGAGCAGTTCAACTTCCAGACCCAGCGCTTCAAGGCCGAGTACGGCCGCAGCAACGGCGGCGTCCTCAGCGTCGTCACCAAGAGCGGCACCAACAACATGTCCGGCAGCGCCTTCGAGTTCTTCCGCGACAAGTCGATGAACGCGCTGACCGAGACCGAAATTCTCGGCGACACTGCCAGTCGCGGCCGGCCTTCCGTCCGGTCAAGGGCGACTATCGTCAGAACCAGTTCGGCGGCAGCTTCGGCGGCCCGATCCTGAAGGACAAGGCGCACTTCTTCTTCGCGGTCGAGCGGACGAACCAGGACAAGACGCAGAGGGTCAACACGCAGGGCCTGTTCCCGACTCAGGACGGCGTCTTCGCCGTGCCGTATCGCGAGACGCCGTTCAGCGGCAAGGTCACCGCGAATGTCACGCCGAACCAGTTCCTGTCGGTCCGCTACGGCCGCGACACCAACTCACAGCCGTACAACGCCGCGCCGAACAGCACGTACGACAACTGGGGCGACAGCACCAACAGCTACAACTCGATCAACGTCAACCACAACTGGGTGCTCAGCGGGTCCAAGCTGAACGAGTTCATCTTCCAGTACGCCGATTTCGGCAACACCATTGCCTCGCGCAGCTCGGCGCCGAATCAGAGCTTCCCGAACGGTGTCACGACCGGCGCGAACGGCAACACGCCGCAGACCACGCAGCAGCACAAGTATCAGTTCCGCGACGACTTCTCGTGGCACAAGAGCGGCGGCGGCGGTCTCGGTCACGACTTCAAGGTCGGCGTCAACTTCATCAACGAACCGCGTCTGTACATCACGTTCAATACCGGTAAGGGTGTGCAGTTCAATACTCACATCACCAACGACGTGAACGGACCGATTTCGCTGGTCACGGTCAGCGACGGCAACGCCGGCGCGAACATCCCGATGAAGCAGTTCGCGACCTATTTCCAGGATGACTGGCGGGTCAACGATCGCCTGACGGTGAACGCCGGCATCCGCTACGACTACATGGTGGGTTACCAGATCGACGAGTCGCTGAACCCGAACTTCGTCGCGGTGCAGGCGGCCGGCGCCGCCGGCAAGCTCGCCGGCATCGCCGGGCTCGAGAACTTCGGTCTGACGCCGCAGGAAGATCGCAACAACTTCCAGCCGCGAATCGGCGCGGTCTACGACCTGCGCGGGAACGGCAAGGACATCATCCGGGGCGGCTGGGGCATTTACACCGACGTCGGCTACACCAACTCGAACGTCCTGTTCGCAGCAACCGATTCCACCGGCCAGGGCTTCGGACAGATCTTCAACGTCAACGTCACCAACGGCATCAAGAATCCGGACGGCAGCTTCTACCAGGCCAACCAGCCGATCAGCAACATCGCGAGCCAGAATGCGATCAAGAGCACTGGCGCGTTCCCGCTGACCGGTCAGTGGATCGACCCACGCCTGCAGCAGCCGTATCAGATGCAGAGCAACGCGGGATGGTCGCACGAGCTGTCGAGCGACACGGTGATCTCGGCGGACTACGTCAACTCGCTGGGCCGGGATCTCAACATGCGTCCGCGCGTGAACCAGATCATTCCTGGCAATCTGTCGAATCCGCGACGCCTCGCGAACGTCGTCCCGACGCTGACGCCGAACACCAACGCCAACCGCCCGACGGTGAGTCGCGGCGAGAGCACCTACAACGCGATGATTCTGAGCCTGCACCGCCGCTTCTCGCATGGCTGGGACTTCAGCGCGAACTACACGCTGCAGGATGGCAAGAGCACGATCGGCCAGGCCGCCGACGAGCTCAACACCGCGAACATCCAGGATCCGAACAACCCGTTCAACGATCCCCGTCAGAACGGACCGAACTTGACGACGGATTCGCGTCACCTGATCAACATCAGCGCGACGTTCCAGCTGCCGTGGGGCATCCGCTTCGCGCCGATCTTCTTCTTCCGTTCGGCGCTGCCGGTGGCGCTCGTCGATGGCCGCGATCTCAACCTCGACGGCGACGCGACCGAAATTCCAGCCCAGGCCTACGCGGTGGATTCGTTCGACGCCTCGAAGCCGCAGCTGCAGCAGGTCACGGTCAAGGCGATCGGCACCTGCGCGACGGTCAACTGCGGCCGCGGCTACTACCAGACGCAGACCAACATCCGCTTCTCCAAGGTGTTCAGGCTGATGGGCACGGCCAACGTCGAAGCGATTGGCGAGGTCTTCAATCTGTTCAACAACATCAACCCGAGCGGGTTCCGGACGCGTGTGATCGTTCCGAGCAGCGGTCTCCAGGATCCGAACCTGCTGCAGCCCGCGACCTACTCCGGCGACTTCCGTCGTCCGGAACAGCGCGTCGGTCAGCTCGGCGTTCGGTTCACGTTCTAAAGGGCGCGGCCTTTCGGGGCCGCGTAGGCCTGGTTGGTCCGGTTGGTTAGATGTAGCGCGGCCCTTTCAGGACCGCGAATTCTGAAGGCGGGTTGGAATCACTTCCAACCCGCCATTTTTTTGTCCTACCGCCTGCAGCCCAAAGGGCTGCGGCTATCTGCCCACCCGGCCGAGGGCCGCGTCCCACGTCGACCGAAGCGCGCCGAGAGGCCCGCGCCGGGGGTTGGGGCCCCGGTCAGCGAGTCGCGATCGTCTCGAGCTGCTGCGCGTGATGAATCTGGTGGCCGGCGATCTGGTGGATCACCCAGTCGACCGTGAGCGAACCGTATTCAGGATGGGAGAGGGTCGCGGCGCGATCGATGGTCGTCAGCTTGTCGAACAGCGCGGCGTTCATCGCGGCGAGTCCAAGAAAGGCGTCGAGTGCGTCCTGACCGCTGGTCGCCGGCTCACACGACATCCAGCGATCCTGATCGAACGCCTGGGCGGCGTAGCCGGGTGTGGTCAACGCCATGCGAACGCGATACGACAGGGCGATCTCCGACTGCGCGAGATGCGTGAGGATCTGACGCGCGCTCCACTTGCCTGGCGCATAACTGCGCTCGAAATCCGACGGCGTCCATTCGCCGGCGATCGCGCGGATTCTCGCGCAGGTGTCGCGAATGGCGGCGAGAGGGTCGCGGCCGTCAAGGTCGGCGGTGTAAGGCGTGGTCGGTGGCATAGCCTACGAATCTACCAGAACGGTCGGGTGTAGCGCGAGGCTTCAGCCGGGCGTACAGTCAACACAGATGAAGCCGATGGAACTCCTCGGCGAGACGCGGACGCCGGACGGCGCCATGCTGACGCTGACGCGACAGGACCGCGAATACATCATCCTGGCCGACGGCAAACCGTTGATGTCGAGCCGCATGCACGGTTCGGAAGAGGCGTTGGCGGCGTTCGCCTGCGCAGAGGCAAGGACGCGGGAAGAACCGTGCGTCCTGATTGGCGGCCTCGGCATGGGATTCACGCTTCGCGCGACGCTCGATCTGCTGCCGGCTGGCGCCAGCGTTTTCGTGGCCGAGCTGGTGCCTGCGGTGGTCGAATGGAATCGCACTCTGCTCGGGCCGCTCGCGGATCATCCGCTGAAGGATCCACGCGTCAGCGTCGTGCCGGGTGACGTCGCGGTCACGCTGAACGCCAGCCGGAATCGCTTCGACGCCATCCTGCTCGACGTGGACAACGGCCCGGACGCGTTCACCTCGTCGGCGAACGCGCGGCTCTATGACGACCGCGGCCTGGCCGCCTCACGTGCGGCGCTGACCGGACGCGGCGTCCTGGCGGTGTGGTCGGCGTGGGAGGACCGCAAGTTCGAACAGCGGTTGCGCTATGCGGGGTTCGAGGTGAGGGTCGAGCGCGTCCGCGCCCGGCTGAAACGCGGTGGCCCGCGTCACACGATTTTCATGGGACGTCGTGCCGGAGTGCATGCGTAGGGCACGGCCTTTTGGGGCCGTGCCTTCGACGTCAGACCGTCGATTGAACGACGGCCTTCTTGCTCCGGTGCTTCGAGATCAGCTCCGGCAGCAGCTTCTTACTCAGGTAGACCTTTGATTCGGCGTTGTCCGCGGGGTTCCGCTCGTAGTGACAGACCTCGAAACGCAGATGATCCAGCGTCCCGCGCATGTCGTAGAACCGGTTCTTGGTCTTGACCACGATCTCGTCGAAGCCCTGTTCGATGGCCCACAGCTCCTGCTGCTCGGTGAGCGCGCGAAAGAATCCCTGACCGCGCCAATCGCGGCGGGTACCGCCGATCCAGGTATAGAGCACACGACGACCGGGGAACGACACGACGTTGCCGAGACGATGCACGAGGTCCGCCAGCTTGGGTTCCATCTCCGGGACGGCAATCTCGTGCGCGACCTTGAACGACACCGGCACGACCGTGCCCGGATCGTCGGGCAGCGGCGCGGTAGCCAGTAGGATCAGATGGCGGCGATCGCTGAGCCGGCGGACAATCTCGACCGCAGTCTTCTTGCGCGGAAACTCGCCGAAGAACTCCTCGATGTACTGAATCTCCAGTGCGCCTTGCTCGAGATCGTATTGCGTGATGTGATATTCCACGGAAGCAATATTTTATATGATCACCCGCCGCCAGTTCCTGCAATTCGCCGCGGCCACGCCGGTGATCGGTTCGCAGGTCCGCCTGAAGGCGGACGCTACAGGGTCCGAACGCAGCGCCCTGCTTCAGCCGGACCAGAAAAACGGCAAGCCGCGAGGCTCGGAATTCGTGTTCGCGCGGTTGCGCTACGAGTCCGGCGACTGGGACTACAACCCGAAAGTCGCCGCGAACGTCCTCGATTCGATCATTCAGTACACGACGATCCCGGTTTACAAAGAGGAGGTTGTCCTCGCGGCCTCCTCCACCGAACTGCTGTCGTTCCCGTTCGTCTTCATGACCGGCCACAAACTCGTGCGCTTCACCAGCGCGGAGCGCGAGAACCTGCGGCGCTTCGCGGACGCCGGTGGTCTGCTGTTTTCGGACGACTGCAATCACGACGTCAACGGTCTTTACGCGAAGTCGTTCGAAGAGGAAATGCGTGTGCTGTTTCCGGACGATCCGATGGTGAAGCTGCCCGCGACGCATCCTCTGTATCGCAGCTTCTTCACTTTTTCACCGGTGCCGCCGCAGACCTCCCACGAACTCAACGGCTGGGGCGACAACATTGTCCACGAGTATCTGAAGGGCGTCGAGCGACGCGGACGCCTGGCCGTCCTCTACAGCAACAAGGACTACGGCTGCGAATGGGACTACGATTGGCGCAACAAACGCTTCCTGCGCGAAGACAACACTAAATTCGCGATCAACATCGTCGTCTACGCCATGGGGTGATCGCGCCTGGTCGTGTCGTCGAGACCGCACCGGCTCACCAGGCCGCTTTTCGACGCCGGGAATCGGCGTCGCGTCGCGACAAACGTCCGTAACAGGGGGCCGTGCTAACATCCGCCAGCAAATCCTCGAGACAATTCTGACTACAGCAGGAGAACGGCCTCGTGTCCCGTGAAAATTATGCGAGCGGTGCGCGCTGGGAGCCGATCATCGGCTACTCGCGAGCGGTCAAGATCGGCAACCAGGTGTGGGTGTCCGGCACGACGGCGACCGGCGTGGACGGCGCGATCGTCGGCGTCGGCGACGCCTATGCCCAGACCCAGCAGATCCTGAAGAACATCGAGGCGGCGCTGACCAGAGCGGGTGCGCGCATGAGCGACGTCGTGCGCACACGCATGTTCGTGGTCAACATCGCCGCCGACTGGGAAAAAGTCGGCCGCGCGCACGGCGAGGTGTTTAGTGCGGTACGTCCGGTGACGGCGATGGTCGAGGTCCGGGCGCTGATCAGCCCAGACATGCTGGTGGAGATCGAAGCCGAAGCGGTCATCTGCGACGAGACGGACGCGATTTCTTCGTAGACCCGCGTTTACCGCCCTTCGACGGACTGGCCTTCTTCGACCGAGGCATTGTGGCCGATACGTTCTTACGCGCCGCCGCCTTCGTCAAGGCCAACTGCCAGGCGATGGTCATCGCCTCTCCGACGGTTTCGACGTCCGCCGATGCCAGGTCGACCAGCGTGGAGCCTTGCCGTCCCCAGGCTCCAGCCGCGGGCACGAACGGTCCGGCGCCTCCCCTCACGAAGCGCTCCTGCTGATCCAGCGGCAAGGTCACCATTCCGCGTCGCTCGTCGGCCGTCAGCGTCGCGAAGATGCGGCCGCCGAGACGGAAATCGGGATGGCCCATGTGGGCGCCTTCGACGACGCCATCGAGCCCGAGCGCGATGCGGCGAAACTGGGCGGCGGTCACTGGCTCACGATCAACGCAGAACTCGCGGAACTCGCGGAACAATCAATTTCCAGAGAATGCATTTTCTCTGCGGTTCTCTGCGGTCTCTGCGTTGATCGTCGTGATGACCGCCCCGCCTATACCGCCGGCGAAATCGACGTCATCCGGAAGTCCTCGATCTTCATCGACGGGACCAGCGCCGTGCCGGGAAAGTCATACGCTTCGCCGGTGTGCATCGGCACCGGCTTGCCCAGCATCGAGATGTTGTTGAAGCCCCGGGCCGGACCGTCGTTCCATCGGAAGTTCTGCACCGGTCCGACGATCTCGCCGTTTTCGATCAGAAACAGACCGTCCCGTGTCATACCGGTATTGAGCAGCGTCATCTGGTCAACCGGGCGGATGTACCAGAAAAACGTGACCAGCAGGCCGCGTTTGGTGGACTTCACCATCTGCTCGATCGAGGCGTCACCGCCATCCATCACGATGCTTTGATTCGGACTGGTCGGCGTGAACGGCTTGCCTTGTTTCTTCGCCCAATAGCGGTCGTAATACAGGTTCTTGACGACGCCCTTTTCGACCCAGGTGACAGGACGGGCGGCCAGACCGTCGGGGCCGACTGGAGTCTGGCGCAGGATGTCGTTTCCAATATCGCTGCGGATCGTGACGTTGTCGCCGAACACCTTCTGACCAAGCTTGGTCGCGCCGCGCTCTGTGCCGCTCATGAAACTGCGGCCCTCTTCTGCCGGGCGGGCGTTCAACGAGAACAGCATCAACGACAGGAAGCGGGCCGCGGGACGCGGCTCCAGAATCACGGTGTAGTTACCCGGCTCGAGCGCCTTTGGTTTGCGCGATTTCAGCGCCTTGTCGGCCGCGATCTCGGTGATCGCGGCGGCGTCGATCTTCGAGATGTCCTTGAGGCCGGTGGTGCCGGCCCATCCCGAGCCGGTTCCATCCGCCGTGCGGCAGGTGAGAATGAAGCTCGCTTCGGCGTAGCGGTTGTACGCGAACAGCCCTTCCGAATTGGCCAGCGCGTCGGTCCAATGGAGTTTCGGAATGTAGCCGGCGCCGAGCACGCCTTTCTTCTCGCAGATGTCCACGCTCAGCTTCACCATGCGTCCGCGTTCGGCCGGTCCGAAATCGATCGCGGGCTGCAGCGCGGAATCGACCTGCAAATAGTCCTGCGGCGGTTTCACCAGCGGCATCGACTCGGGATTGTCCGGCCGCCGCTTCGCCAGCTCCTGCGCCTGCTCGATCGCTGACTTCAGCGACGCATCGTCGAACTGATGCGTCGACGTCGCCGCCGATTTCTGGCCGTAATACACGGTGATCAGGACTTCCTGATCGTGCTCGACCAGGTTGGCGGTAATCGTCGAGTTCGCGTAGCGCGTCGCCGATCGTTCGCCGCCCGAAAAGCGCACCTCGACGCCGTCGGCTTTCGCCATGTTCAGGACTTTGTCGGTGATCGCTTTGACTTCTTCTCTCGAGTAGCTCATAGCTCAGTCCAACACTTATTCGACACAAAGGACACTAAGGACACAGACAGCTTTCTCAAAAACCAAAGAATTATTTCTTTGTGTCCTTGGTGTCCTCTGTGTCGAAGAGGCGTGGCGGATTAGCTTGGCCTTACGCATAAGCCGCCCCGACCATGATTTTCCGGATCAGACACGGCGCCGATCCATGCGACGGGTGATTCGACTGCACCGGCTGCCCCTTGGCGTCGCCGGTGAGCCCGTGATGCTCCCACGTCTCCGCCGGTCCGACCGCGTCGAGGTTCTGCCAGAAATCTGTCGTGATCGCGTTGTAGGTGAAGTCGGTGACCATCCGCGTCTTCTTGCCGTTCTTGATTTCCCAGAACGCGTCGCCACCGAACTGCCCGTTGTAGCGCTGCTGATCGATGCTGAAGCTGCCCTGCCCCTCGACCAGCACGCCGTCCTTGACGTCGGCGATCATCTGATCGACGCTCGGCGAGCCTTTCGGTCCTGGTTCGAGCTGCACGTTCGGCATCCGCAGGAACGGATAGTTGCGCCAGTGATTGGCGAAGGTGCAGCCGCGACTCTCCTTCTCGCCGACCAGATACGCAGTCTCGCGATTGGTCTGTAGTCCGACCAGGATGCCGTCCTTCACGATCGGCCATTTCTGCGCCTTGACGCCATCATCGTCGAACCCGACCGTCGCCATGCCGGTCGGGAACGTGCGATCGGCGGTGACATTGAAGTGCTTCGAGCCGTACTTCAACTTACCCACGTCGGAGATCTTCACGAAGCTGGTGCCGGCGTAGTTGGCTTCGTAACCGGCAATCCGATCGACCTCGGTGGCGTGCGCGACGATCTCGTGAATCGTCAGCGCCAGATGCGACGGCATGAGGACCAGATCCTTCAGCCCCTGGCCGACCGGCTTGGCCATGGAGTGCTCGACCGCTTCGGCCGCGACACGCTCGGCGTTGCCTGGCAGATCGACCTGCTCGAGGAATTCGTAGCCGCTGCCGGCCAGCCGCTCGTAGCTGCGCGTCTTGACCTGGGTTCCGGTGCGCGCGGTCGCCTCGATGTTGCAATCGACGAAGTGAAACACCTGCTCGATGAACGAGCCCTCGCTGGTCGCCAGGTATTTCCACTCGTGCTCGAAGCCGACCGTGGCCACCGCGAACAACACCGACGTGTTCTTTTGCATCGTCGCGGTGACGCCTCGGAGCATGTCGATCTTCTGCTCGAGCGGCACCTCCCACGGATCCTTCTGGATCGGCACCTGCCAGAATTCGTCGTAAGCCGCGACCGGCGCCAGCTGGACGTCGCGCCGCTTGGCGATGGCGCTGGCCTTGGCGACCTCGGTGGCGACGGCGGTGATGCGCTTGATCTCTTCCGGCGTCACGATCGGGCTGCTGGCGAATCCCCACACCCCGCTGTGGATCACGCGGACCCCGAATCCGTAGGTTTCGGTGGCGTCGCCGCCGGGCCCGAAGCCGCCGCCACCGCGCATGATCAACCCATTGCGCACGGCGATATTCTGGGCACGGTTGCGGGTAAAGCGGATGTCGGCGTACGAGCAACCGAGCCGCTTGGCCTCAGCGAGCGCGGCACCGGACCAGTCGCGGTATTTCGGGTCGCGAACCGGCGGCGCCTGCTCGCGAGACGAATCGAAACGGCGTGCAAACGCGATCTGCGGCATGCCAGCCACGACCGCACCAGCGCCGAGGGTCTGAAGAAACTTCCGGCGACTCGAAGTCATGGCTCCGAGTATATTGCCAACGGCTTATTGATGACATCGCCGACAGCCATACATCGCGCCTGGTTTCTCGCCTTCGTTGGCTCGCTGCTCGTCACCTACGCCGTTTTCTTCACCGGCGAACTGGTATCGGGCGACAATCTCGCGCAGTTTTATCAGACCATCCAAATCGTTGATCACCATCGCCTGACGTTCACGACACCAGACGTCGCGGCTATTCTTCGCGAGAGCGACTGGGGGCTCAACACACGCTTTGGCGTCAACCGCGATCAGGCGACCTATACGCAGGTGCACGGACTCGGCCAGTCGCTCATGACGCTGCCGCTGTTCCTCGCGCTGCAGTTCGCCAGGCAAGCGACAGGTCGCGCGCGGCCGACGGATATGACGCTATGGGCGATCAACTGGCTGGTGTATGCCGTCGCCTGTGTCGCGCTCGTAGCGCAGGCCTGCCGTTTAGCCGGACTCCCGCGTCAGTGGAAGACACTGATTGTCCTCTCGGCGGCGTTCGCGTCCCCGATCTGGATGTACAGCACGCTCCCCTTCAACGTCGTAGGCGAAGTCATGGTCACGCTCGTGGCGATTACGCTATGTCTGTGGTTCGACTCACCCACAAGCGCGGGCAGCGCCGCGAGGCCCGTAGCTGCCGCCGCACTGGCGGCGGTCCTGCCGTTTTCGGTGACGGTTCGGCCGTTCATGGCCAGCGCGCTTCCCGCATTTGTCGGCTGGTTCGCCGTCTCCGAGTGGCGATCGACGGACGATGGGCAGACGAAGCGACGGATAGCCGGCACGTTTGCCGGAGTCTTCATCCTCGGCTGCGCGATCGTCGCCGGATTCAACACGTACTACTTCGGATCGCCGGTGTCGTCTGCCTATCATGACCTCACCGAGACGATGAATTTTCGTGGTTCCTGGATCGAGGGCATCAGCGGAACGTTCTTCAGCCCGCTGCTCAGCCCGTTTTATTACTTCCCGCTGGTGATCCTCCTTCCCGTGTGCGTTGCCGTGCTGATCTGGAACAACGACCGAGTGGGCTGGTTCACCATTCTGTTCCTGTTGCCGCACGTCTATCTCATGCCGAAGTACGCGCCGTGGCGTGGTGGCCCGGATCTGTTTGCGCGGTTCTGGTTTCGGGTGGTGCCGGTCGTGCTGCTGGCGTTGATCGCCGCCGTTCCGCGTCTGCGCACGCGCCGGATTGCCGCCGCATCGTTGCTCGTTGCGACCATACTGCTGACCGCGCTCGGATTCCGCACGCAGTTGCTGTCCGCAGCCACCGACGAACGAGCGATTTACGAACGCGTCGCCATCCAAATGAGTGGTGGTGGAGGGCCTGAGCGGACCCTCGCTGTTCATCAATCGGTGTTCGCTTTGACCGTCGGAGCGACGCCGGTCGAGGCGCTGCAATGGTCCGCTCTCCGCACACCTCGGAGGTTTCTGTTCTTCCGCGAGGTGTCAATTCCCTTCGAACGTTTGTGGGTGGCGATTCTGGGCATCATCGCTACCGTGTTCGGTCTGTGGCGGTGGGCGTCTAGCGCAGTCCTCGACGACGTCTTACCCACCATTCCGCACACAAACATCCAATGAACGGAACGAGCCACCAGGCCGACCGCATCGGGCGACGCTCGACCTGCGCGACTGGAGCGGCGGCGGCGCCGCGAACAAAGCGTTCAACGTCCGTCAGCCGATCGACGGTGACGTTGATTCCGTGATGCGAGGACGACAGCAGCGCGAGCGGCGGCGTCAGGCCGGGCGGATTCGGGCGCGAGTCCGTTTGGACGACCACCGACCGCGACGTCGTCAGCGGACTCGCACCTCCGACGTCGACAACGAGTCGCAGCTGCCCAGTAGTAGTGCCCGCGGCGATGGTGCCGTGGAACATACCCGTCTCGGCGCCAGGCGTAAGCCGGATCGGCTGATCGCCATTGAGCGTGGCGCTGATTGGCCCTTCACGATGCGAGCGGAGGCGAACGGTGACGTTGCCGCGCCCGCCCGGCTTCAGCAACGGCGGTTCGATGCTGAGCGAAACCGGCGGCGGCACCGACAGCGCCAAGCCGGCGATCGACGACTGCCAGAAGCGATCGAAGGCAAGGCGATCGGCGGCACGAAATCGCCAGGCGTCCATCGCGCCTGACACCAGCAACCGGCCATCGCCGCGCGGCACCGATACGATCACAGGCTGCGCATCCGGGCCTGGCAGGCCGGCGACCACCGTCGCGTCCGGCCCGCGTGGGTGAATCAGCAGCAGCTCGGACGCCGCGATTGGCGCTGCCGGCGGTTCGACCGCGAGCTTCGCCGGCTGCTCGAGCAGCCGCTCCGTCGTGTCGCCAGGAAGGAGATCGATTGCCGGTCCGGCAGCGATGCGTTCGTCAGGCAGCAGGACGACCGCGCCGCCTCGCTCGCGCATGAATCGGTCCAGCGACCGCACATCGTCGGCCGACAGCTTGTCGAGGCCGCCGACGATCATCACATCGACCGCGTCGAGACGCGGATCCGCGAGCGGCACGTCGCCCTGCGTGCGCGCCGCGATGCCGCGTGAGCTGTAACTGATGCCTGCCACCTGGAACCGGGCGTCCGATTCGAGTGCCCGGCGAACGAACGTCGCCGCCCACGATGGCCGCGGCTCGTAAAACTGCACGCGGAATGGTTCGCGCCGGAGATCGACGAGCGTGTCGGCGACGGCTCGACTGTCGGACGTGACCGCTTCGATGCGAAGGACGTACGGCGCCACGCCGACCGGGACGACATCGAGCGCGGTGTGCCAGCGTTGAACCGGCGGTGACGCGGCCGGCACGTCGCGCCCTGCTGTGGCGTCCGGCCTCGGCTGGACGTCATCCCAATGGTGCGCCGCACGGCCCACCTCGAGTCCGCCGATTCGGACGATGACGTCGGTCGTGCGCCCGCTTACACCTCGAGCCTCGAGGTCAATTCCGACATGAATCGCCGTCGCTGAAGGAACATTCGCCGGTGTATGGACGCGTGCGATTGTCACGCCCGACGTTGCCTCGGCAATCGTCACGGTGGCAATCGGCAGCTTTTCCGGGACCGCCTCCTCGAGGTACCGGCTGCCGACGACGATGGCGGCTTCGACGTCCGATGCGATCGCCGGGCGAATCTCGAAAGACGATTGGAGATCGCCGGCCAGGCGCGATCGCACACGATCAGCTTCTGGCGACGGCTGCGCGATCACGATGGCCAGCTTCGGACGCATCAACCCGGACATGGTGATGGCCGGATCGACGAGCCCCGCGACGGCGATCACGATCGCCACCCCCCGGAGAAGCGCAGTCGTGATCCTCATCGACCAGGCCCTCGCGTTTTGACAATCGCGTCCGCGAAGGCGCCGCTCAACCCAGGCGCAATCGACGGCGACGGCAGCGCCGCATCCGCCTGCGCGCGCCTGGTCTCCGTGGCAATTTCTCCGGCCGCGACGGCAAGCGCCCGGCCACGGGCTGCGGGATCGGCAGCCGCGTCGGCCGCCTGCTGCAGCTCGGTAGCCGCCTTCCGGAGCGCCTCCGAATCGACATCAGTACGAACGGCCTCCTCTGCGAGGACCAGTGCCCGGTCCCGGAATGGGAGTGCGCCAGTGGCGTCTCCTTCGCGGGTCAGCCTGGCGACACTGCTGAGCAGATCGGTCAGGTGTGCGAGCCGCTTGTTCTCTGGGAGTGCGGGACTTGCCCGGTGCCAGTCCGCGGCGCCGTCGAGATTTCCTGTCAGCCGGCGGGTTGCGTCGAGCTGACTGCGCGTCGCCATCGCGCGGAGGATGTAGCGGTCACGCGCGAAGGCCCGCTGCAGGGCGGTGACCGCGGCGCGCTCGGCGACCAGCGCCTCCGCGGTGCTGACGGCGGTCAACAGTTTCTCCGCCTGGCTCATGGCCACAGTCGCGATCCGCAGGTCGCGCTGGCCGCGATTCTGGAGCCGCCCTTCCTGCAGGTCGGTCGACTGCTGCGCTTCGACCTCTTCGTCTTCGACTTCGCCGCCGAGCATGAACACGAACTCGGATCGGATCATTCGCTGCTCGACCGCGAGGTTCCGCGACGCTTCAGCCGCGTCCTCGGCGGTCATCGACGCTGCGCGCCTTGTTCAGGCGCTCGGTCTTCACGATCAGCATCTGCTGGCTGAGCGCGTAGCGTGTCTCTTCCTCCTGCACGGTGAACCCATCGGCCGCGGCCGCGCCCAGCTTCGAGACCTCGATGAAAAACGCGTCGGAGCTGGCGGTGCCGCCGCTCGGCCTGGCGTCGGACGCCACCGCGCGATAGACGAGCATGTCGCCGTCCTTCAGGTCGAGGGCCTCGAGCGTCGCCGTCGCCGCGCCGCTCCAGTCGCGCGCGTTCGCGACCGCGAGCTTCAACGGAATCTCGCCTTCCTTGAACGAGAACTGCTCGCCCGATCCGGACACCTTGGTGTAGTGCAGCGACAGCGACCGGACGCCGTAGTCGTCGGTCGCGCGCGCATTGAAGGTGATCTGCGGGTTGCCTCCGGCATACACCAGGTCGCGGCCAGGCGCCGTCACGCGGACGGTCGGCAGTCCATCTGGCGACACCACTACCGGCATCAACCGGCGAGCGCCGTCGCCGGTCGTGACCATCAGATAGCCCGTCGTCGTGAGACGAGCGCGATAAGCGAAGTGACCGTCCGGGCCGCGCGCCAGCACGCTTGCGGCGCCATCGTGATCAACCGTGACCGCCGCAGCCGTGGAATCGACCGACAGTACCAGATCACTCCCTTCGACGGCAGTCAACTGTTGCGGGTCGAGCGTGGTTGCCGGCTTCAGCCCGGTGTAGGCAGGCGGCTGCACGGTCGCGTTCACTCGCAAGGCGACTGACGAACCTGACGCTCCTCGAGTCGCGATCGGCCCACGTGACGTTCCTGCGCCAGGGCCCGGTGCGCGCCAGAACGCCACCGCGAGTGTCAGCGACCACGCCACCGCGGCAACGACGCCCACTCGCAGAGCGGACCGAACCGGGAACGCTTTCCGCACGCTGATGTGATTCGCTGCGGCTGCCGCATCGGCGAACACACGGGCGCGGATTTCCGGCCTGGCGACCAGCGAATCTGCGGACAACTCCTCGACAGTCACCAGCAGATTTCGCAGGTCCGGGTGCGCAGTTTCGAGCGCACGGACAACCATCACCCGCGTGATTTTCCGCCAGCGCCACAGTCCAACCGCAAGAGCAACGAGCGCCCCGGCCGCTGGTGAAACCGCCGCGACCAGCAATCCCCACGCGATCGCTTCGCCGAACGCCAGCAATCGGGCACGCCTGAGAGCGGCATCGACCCGCGCCAGGATGCCGTCTGCGTCAGGCGACACGGGACTCCTCCTGCACCTGGCTGACCGCTGCTGTTCGCGGGCGCCGCATCCAGGTTTCGAGTGCCAGCAGAGCGAGAGCCGCCAACCAGAACCACCGGCGATCGTCGTCGGCGATGGTGTCGATTCTCGGCGGTGGCGCCGGACCGGCATCGCGCGACCAGCCGTGCAGCACGGGTTCCAAAATCGGTGTCACCTCGGCCTGTTGCAGATCCGCCGGCTCTGCAAGCCCATTGGCAACGGTCCGCACCAGCACCGCCGTGATCAACTCCTTCGGATCGGCTGCGCTCGCAACAATCAACTGCGCACCGGATGCGGCGGCGAGTACCAGTGGCCGGCCGTCGACAGCGGACGCGAGTGTCTGCCATGGCGCGGAGGTCAAACGCACATCGGTCGAGCCCACGGGCACGGCGGCGGCTGCGGCCTGCAGATCCTTATCCCTGGCAATCCGGAAAACCGCCTCCGCCATCCACGGCTGTTGGATCGCTGAGGACGCAGCTAGCGCTGATGACGTCGTTCCGGCGGGATTGACGACAACGAGGCGGGCGCGACGATCTGTCGATGGTGCCCAGACCCGCTCAGACCGCACGGCCGCAATCGCGGCATCGAGGACGGGCCGATCGCTCGCCGGTGCACTGATCTCGATCGGCCAATCGGTCACGGGTGTAACGGGTGTCTCCGCGACGAGGGTTCGCGCACCGTCGAGCGTCACGTTCTGACGGCGGCTGCCGTCGGCCGTGAGCACCGTGCCTCCGGTGACCGTACGCGTCGCCGGCAGAATGCCCTGACGATCGAACCGGATCCCGATACCAGCAGGAACTTCGGCGATGTCGGCGTCGGTCAGCGACCCAATCGGAAGCGGCGACCGCACTACCAACTCCCGTCGCCCCGGCGCCGCGGTGTCGAGCCACGCCACCGCACGCCGGATGCCGTCGCGGAGCACGTCCGCGTCGAAGGCTTTCTGTTCGACAACCCCTGGCGATCTGCCAAGGATATGGATCACACCACTGCCGTTACCTCCGAGCGCTATCAAAGCAGGATCAGGCGGAGGGTTGTTACGCTCGTCGAACACGACCGCGCGGACGACCTGCTGATCCCACGCGCGGCGCCTTGCGGCGGTCACCAGCAACGGACCCGCAAGCGCGATGATGGCGACGGTCAGGATGGCGATGCGAACAGCGAGGAGCGCGGCGTCTTCGAGCAGGTGACGACGAATCGCTGCCAGCCGCGTCGGTGCGATGAAGCGCAGCGTCGGAAACGGGAAGCGCTCGGCGCGGCGCTGCACGAGAATGTGAATCAGGATCGGCGCGGCGATGCTGCCGAGAGCCAGTAGTGCGAGCGGGTTGCGCCACACTACCGTGTCCCTCGCGCGAGCAGAAAGTTGCGCAGCGCAAGCGCGGGCGGTGTGTCGGTGATGACCAGGGAGTACTGGAAGCCTTCGCCGCCGGCGCGGCTGTGCCAGCGTTCAAGAAACGCCGCCATGCCGTCTTTGTAGTCGCGCCGGGCCAGACCGGCGTTCACCGCCAGCGACCGCCCGGTTTCCAGATCGGTGAACTCCAGGTCACGCCGGTACGGAAGGTCGATCTCATCCCGGCTCAGCAGCTGAAACAGCACCACCTCGTGACCGCGACGAGCAGCCCGGCGCAACTCCTCGAACATCCGCTCTTCATCGTCGTAAAAATCGGAGATGACGAGAAGCAGACCGCGACCGCTCAACCGCTCCGCCGCGCGACGTACGGTCTCGGCGCCACTCCACGATCCGCCGGGCTCAACGCCACTGAGCGCCGCCAGCAGGCCGCGCAGGTGCGGACGTCCGGCGCGCGACGCGATGTAGCGGTCGCCGGCGATCAGGCCGACCGCGTCGCCCTGCGCGGAAATCAGTTGCGCGAGCGCGGCCGCAGCCATCACGCCATAGCGGAATTTCGACGGAGCGCCATCGTCGCCGCTCGACGGCGTCGCGGCCGGAAAGGCCATCGACGCGCTGGTATCGAGCACGATCGACGCCGGCATGTTGGTGGTTTCGCGATACTGCTTCGTGTAGACGCGGTCGGTGCGTGCGACCAGCTTCCAGTCCACGTGCTTGAGGTCGTCGCCCTGACGATAGTGCCGGTACTGGCTGAACTCGGCGCTGTAGCCGTGGAACGGGCTGCGATGCAGCCCTGACACCAGACCCTCGACGATGATGCGCGCGACCAGTTCGAGATCAGCGATCCTCGCCAGCACTTGCGGCGGACAGACATCCGGCGCGACGCTCACCGTTCAACTCTCAACGTTCAACGCTCAACTTGCAACTGTTACGGAGCGGGGACGGCCTCGAGCAGGCGCGCAACGATCTGATCGGCATCCACGCCGTCGGCTTCCGCCTGGAAGTTGAGCAGGATGCGATGCCGCAGGACCGGCAACGCCACCGCGCGAATATCCTCGGGCGCTGCGACACTGCGTCCGTTCAGCAGCGCGCGCGCCTTGGCGCCGAGCACCAAAGCCTGGCCGGCGCGTGGTCCGGCGCCCCATTTCACCCACTGCCGGACGATCGCCGGCACCGCATCGCCGGCGTCACCGGCCGGGCGGCTGGCGCGAACCAGGCGGAGCGCGTAGTCGATGATGTTCGAGGCCGCCGGCACGTCACGCACCAGATGACGCGCCGCTTCGATGTCGGCGGCAGCCGCGACCGGCGTCACCACCGGTTCCTTGTCGGTCGTCGTCTGCGCAAGGATGCGGTGTTCTTCGCCAGCAGTCGGGTATTCGATGACCACGTTGAACATGAAGCGATCGAGCTGCGCCTCCGGCAGCGGGTAGGTGCCTTCCTGCTCGATCGGATTCTGCGTGGCGAGCACGAACAGCGGTCGCTCGAGCTCGTAGCGGACGCCGTTGACCGTGACCTGATATTCCTGCATCGCCTCGAGCAGCGCGGCCTGCGTCTTCGGCGGCGTGCGGTTGATCTCGTCGGCGAGAATCACGTTGGCGAACACCGGTCCGGGGATGAAGCGGATTTCGCGGCGTCCGGTGGCGCGATCCTCTTCGATCACCTCGGTGCCGATGATGTCGGACGGCATCAGGTCCGGCGTGAACTGGATGCGGTTGAACTTCAGGTGAATCGCCTGGGCGAGCGTCTTGATGAGGAGCGTCTTGGCAAGGCCCGGAACGCCGCGGAGCAGGACGTGACCGCCGGCAAAGAAGGCGATGAGGATTTCCTGCACCACTGCGTCCTGGCCGATGATGGCGCGCGCCATCTCGTCGCGAAGGCGCGACGCCATCCGCTGTGCCTCGTCGAAGTTCATCGGGTGCGGGGCGGAAGGTACTTCTTGTCGACGCCGGCGATCACGACGTAGTTGGGATCGACCATCTCGACGAGGTGAATGGTGGCGACCTTCGAGAGCAGCTCGTAGGCGTCCATGTCCGACAGGCCGTAGTCGGCGTGAATCCAGCCCACCAGTTCCGTGAACGCGATGCGCAGGGCATCGTCGAGTGGACGGTAGGCGCCGACCGCCATCAGGCTGGACGCGTTTTCGAAGCGCGGCCAGTTGATCTTCCGGCCTTTGACGAGGTCCACCTGCAGTCGGACCTTGAGCGGAACCTCGATCGCAGTGCCGGCAATTTCGCCGTCGCCCTGCGCCGCGTGACCGTCGCCAAGGTAGAGCAATGCGCCAGGCGAGTTGACCGGCAGATACAGCGTGTAGCCGGGACGCACTTCCGGGGCGTCCATGTTGCCGCCGAATTCCGCCGGGACGATCGAGCTGCGCGCTTCACCGCCGGCCGGGGCCACGCCGATGCAGCCGAGAAACGGCTGGAGCGGAATCTTGACGGAGAATGTCGAATCGAGCGCGTGAAACGTGGCCTGATTCGCTTTCGCGTCGATGTCGTAGAACCAGATCTTCTCGGGCAGGTTGGCGTTCAACATCGGGGTGTAGCTGGTGGTGTTGAGGGCGCCGAACCCTGGCGCGAGGGCGCCGACTCCCCGCGTGGAATCCACCGTGAGGTCGAGAATCTTCACGACCAGCGTGTCGCCAGGCTCCGCGCCCGCGATCGCAAACGGTCCGGTCAAGGGGTTGTCGCCCTTGACCATCGACATCGTGTCACCCGGCTTCTTGATTACGTTGCCGAATGCATCGACGGTGTTCGTTTCGAGAATGTCGCCGGGCTTGAGTGTGGCGACCGGCGGCACCGTCGCGTAGACGAACTTCAGGTCCTTCTCGGTCGGCGTGTACCGAACCGTCTGCTGCGCAAAGGCTGGCGCCGCGATTGCCAGGAGTCCGGCCGCGAACGCGATCGTGCCCGTCAGCCTTGAGCCATCAGCCATTGACGATTAGCCATTCCTTTCTATCCGTGCCCAGGTGTCGCGCAACGAGACCGTCCGGTTGAACACCAGCGCGCCCGGTCGCGAATCGGTGTCCACGCAGAAGTAGCCGAGTCGCTCGAATTGGACACGCAAGCCGGGAGCGGCATTGGCCAGGCTCGGCTCCGCCTTGGCGTCGGCCAGGGCCTCGAGCGAAGCGGGATTCAGGTAATCGAGGAAGGTTTTCCCGTCCCTGCCGTTCTCAGGGTCCTCAACCGAGAAGAGCCGGTCGTAGAGTCGAACTTCGACGGACACCGCGTGCGCGGCGGACACCCAGTGCATCGTCGCCTTGACGCGACGACCGTCCGGCGAATCGCCGCCGCGAGTCGCTGGGTCGTAGGTGCAGCGCACTTCGACGATCGCGCCGAGGTCGTCCTTGACCACCTCGGTGCAGGTGATGAAATACGCGCAGCGAAGACGCACTTCTTTCCCGGGCGACAGGCGGAAGAACTTCTTCGGCGGATCTTCCTTGAAATCGTCCTGCTCGATGTAGAGCACGCGCGAGAACGGCACCTTGCGGGTTCCGGCGGACGGGTCCTCGGGATTGTTGATCACGTCAACTTCCTCGACCTGCCCCTCCGGATAGTTCGTGATGACCACTTTCAGGGGACGCAGCACGGCCATCACTCGCGGCGCGCGCCGGTTCAAATCCTCGCGAATGCTGTGCTCGAGTTGAGCGACGTCGATGACATTCTCTTTCTTGGCGACGCCGATGCGGGCGCAGAAGTCGCGCACCGCCTCCGGCGTGTAACCGCGGCGGCGCAGTCCGCTGATGGTCGGCATCCGCGGATCGTTCCACCCCGAGACATGCCGGTGCTCGACCAGCTGCAGCAGTTTGCGCTTGCTCATCACGGTGTAGTTCAAGTTCAGTCGCGCGAATTCGATCTGCCGCGGCTTGTCGCCGTCGATGACCGCGTTCACCAGCCAGTCGTAGAGCGGCCGATGATCCTCGAACTCGAGCGTGCAGAGCGAATGGGTGATGCGCTCGAGTGCGTCAGACAACGGGTGCGCGAAGTCGTACATCGGGTAGATGCACCACGTATCGCCGGTGCGGTGATGCGAGGCGTGGCGGATCCGGTACAGGGTCGGATCGCGCATGTTGAAGTTCGGCGACGCCATGTCGATTTTGGCGCGCAGCACGTGCGCGCCATCGTGGAACTCGTCGGCCCGCATCCGCGCGAACAGGTCGAGATTCTCCTCGATCGAACGGTTGCGAAAGGGGCTGTCTTTCCCCGGTTCGGTCAGCGTACCGCGGTAGGCGCGAATCTCATCTGCATTCAGACTATCGACGTAGGCTTTTCCCTGCTTGATCAACGCGACGGCGAACTGATAGAGCCGCTCGAAATAGTCCGACGCGTACAGCTCGGCGCTCCACGTGAACCCGAGCCAGGCGACGTCCTCCTTGATCGCATCCACATACTCGACGTCTTCCTTGGTCGGGTTGGTGTCGTCGAAACGAAGATTGCAGATGCCGTGCTGTTCCTCGGCGATGCCGAAGTTCAGGCAAATGGACTTGGCGTGACCGATGTGCAGGTAACCGTTCGGCTCGGGCGGAAAACGGGTGGCGACCCGGCCGTGGTGTTTGCCGGACCCGAGGTCCGCCTCGACGATCGATCGAATGAAATCCACCGGGCCGCCGACTGCGGCCTCGGACACGTGGTCGTCCGTCATGGTATGGAAGCTATTCTAGTGCGGCAGGCGCGGACGCAGAAGCCCGTAGACCCAGGTGCCGGCCAGCGCGCTGGCGAGAGCGGCCAGCATCACCGGCACACCGCCACCAATCAGTGCCACCAGCGGGCCTGGGCACGCGCCGGTCAGCGCCCAGCCCAGGCCGAAGATGGTGCCGCCGGCGACGTAGCGCAGGCCTGAACCGAGCCGCTTCGGCGGCAAACCCAGCGGCTGGCCATCGGCGTCCCGCAGACCCAGACGCTTGATCACCAGCAAGGAAACCGCCGCCACCGCAATCGCCGCGCCGATGACGCCGTACATGTGGAAGGCGTCGAAGCGGAACATCTCCTGGATGCGGAACCAGGAAATCACTTCGGCTTCCATCAGGACCGCGCCGAACGCGGCGCCGACCAAAAAGTATCCGATCACAGAATCCTCGGCAGCAGCAGGAACGTCGTCGCCAGCCCGCCGGCGAAGAACCCGATCACCGCGAGCAGTGACGGCAGCTGGCCGTCGGCAAGCCCGGCGATCGCATGACCCGAAGTGCAACCGCCCGCATACGCCGTTCCGAACCCGACCAGGAAACCGCCGACGATGATGCAGAAGAAGCCGCGGAGCGTGAGCAGCGACGACCACGCGAACACGTCATGCGGAGCGAGGCCGGAGAAATCGTGGACGCCGATGGCTCGGAGTGCGTCAACTGTGTGCGCGGAAATCTGGACCGGCGGCGGCGCGACAACCGCGGCGATGGTCGCGCCTACGAATACACCCGACAGGAACACCAGGTTCCACAACCCGGCCTTCCTCCAGTCGTGACTGAAGAACGCGATGCGGCCCGGTGCAATCGCCGCACAGATGTGACGGAAGTTGCCTGAGATACCGAACGCCTTGTTACCGAGCAGCAGCAGCGCCGGAACCACCAGGCCGATCAGCGGTCCCGCGATGTACCAGGGCAGCGGATGTGGCATCTACCGCTCTCGCTTCCAGCGCGAGGCCACGGTCTTGACGGCACAGAAGTTTCTCACGTGTGCATCCTTCCAGAGACCCAATGAATGACCAGATCCAATGACCCAATTGAATGACCAAATGACCAGATGACCAAATACCCCGATGACCAGATGTCTATTGGGTCCAGTAATCGTAGGCGGCTTTGGTGATTCGGGCGATGATCGCCTCGCGCGCCTCGAGCGGCTGCCGCGATCCGGCGATGAACACCGCGATCGCCATGTGGCGCCCGCCGGGCAGCAAGACCAGCCCGACATCGTTGGTGGCGGCGTTGACGCCGTCGCGATCGGGACCGGTGCCCATCTTATGCGCGACCGGCGATCCGGGTGGCAACAGGCCTCTGATCCGGTTGGCTCCTGTCGGCGATTCGGTCAGCCATTTCCTCAGCCGGCCTTGATTCGGCGGCGACAGACCGCCGCCGCCGAGCACTTTGATCATCAGATCGACGGCAGCGTCCGGCGTCGCGGTATCGCGCGGATCGCGCTCGTAGCGTTCGAGCGCGCCGGGGCCGGTCAAATCCTGCGCCAGCTGGCGCTCGGTTCGATCGACGCGAATATCGGTGATCCCGAGTTCGCGCAGCCGTGTCGTGACAACGGCCGGACCGCCGACCAGCTTGAGCAGCGCGTCCGCCGCCGTGTTGTCGCTGTTGGACACCATCCGCTGCAGCAACTCTTCGACGGTGAGGGTAACGCCCCCGGGGAACTGCGTCGCGATTGGGTCGTAACCGCCTTCGAGTAGATCTGCCGGCACGCAGCACGATCGGCGCGTCCAGCTTGATGCGGCCGGCATCGGCTTCGTGCAGCACGCACAGTGCCGCCGGAAGCTTGAACACGCTCTGCATCGGAAAACGCTCGCCGCCTCGAATGGCAACGCGTTCGCCGGTCTCGAGGAGGAGCGCCGCAGCGCCGACCCGTCCATTGTCGGTCGCCGCGATCGCGGCGATCTGCGCTTCCAGGGTGTTCGTTTGAAGTCCAGTGACGTCTATCGCGAACAGCATGAGGGCCGCCGGGATCAGCAACACGGCACCGGGCGGACGAGGAGCGATCGGCTTCATCAGCCCATCAGCGCCTCGAGGCGCTCGACGGTCAACTCGCCGGCGTGGGCAACGGTCAGATCGGCGCCGCTCAGGTCGTGTGCCGCGGTCAGCCAGTGCGGAATCGCGATCACCGTCATTCCGGCGGCGCGCGCGGCGGCGATCCCCGGCCCTGAATCCTCGATGGCGATGGACTTTTCCGGATCGGCGCCGAGTCGCCGAGCCGCTTCGAGATAGACGTCCGGGGCCGGCTTGCGATTGGTGACAGTGTCACCGGTCACGATCGCTCGGAATGCCTGCGTCAGCCCGATACTCTCGACCGCGGGACCGACCCAGCGGGCCGGCGCGGACGAAGCAATTGCGACCGGGATGCGCGCGTCGGCGAGCCGGCCCAGAAGATCGCGGATGCCGCGCATCGGTTCGCGCGGTACGATTTCGTCGAACGTGAGCCGCCGTTCAGCGTGATACGCCTCGCGTGACGGCGCCGACGCCGATCGCGCCGCGAGCTGCATGATCCAGCGCTCGTCGTGCCCTTCGCTCCAGGTGCCGATGACGCCGCACCACTCGTCGATCGTCAGCGTGGCGCCGCATCGCTCGTAGATGCGGCGATGCGACTCGTACTCGGGGGTCTCGCTGTCGAGGACGATGCCGTCAAAGTCGAAAATTACCGCTGCGGGGAGCATCTGGGAATGATAACTGGTCCTTAGGACCTGGTTCTTGGGGCTTGGTCCGTGCTTGGTCCTTGGTCCGTCCTTCGTCCTTGGTCCGTCTTTCGTCCTTGGTCCGTCTTTCGTCCTTGGTCCGTTCATGGTCCTTGGTCCTGGTCCGCTTGGTCGACTTCCGCCGAACGATGGGTGGCAATTCCTTTGCTCCACCGTCGGCGTGGGCGTTTGTCGATTCGAGGATTTGCGCGTGTGGCAAGCGGCCAAAACGCAGAGCGATCGCGTCGGAATGTTGCTAAGAAGACCAGAAATACACCGCGATCGCGCCATGGCGGAACAGATCAACGCCGCTGCATTGTCGGTGATGTTCAACATCGCAGAAGGATTTCTGCGACGAAGAGATAAAGAGACGGCGCAGTTTCTACGATATGCGTTCGCCTCGAACGGCGAGACGAAGGCCGGCTACTACGCCTGCGAGGGGCGGAGCTACATCACGCCGACAGAGCTCACCGAGCTCGTCGTACTGAACGAGAGCATCGCTAAAATGCTACGCCGCTGGCAGGCAACGCTCGCGACGAGGACCAAGGACTAAGGACCGACCAAGGACGAAGGACGGACCAAGGACCAGGAACGGACCAAGCCCCAAGAACCAAGCCCCAAGGCCCAACCTACTCCGATCGCAACGCCACCATCGGATCCACTGAAGTGGCGCGACGAGCAGGAATGTAGCTGGCTACCAAGGCGACGAGTGCGAGAAACGATGCGGTCGCGATGAAGCTGAGCGGATCGGTCGCGCTGACGTTGTAGAGCAGACTGGTGACGACGCGCGTCACCAGCGCGGCGCCGAGCACGCCGCACACGATGCCAATCGCCGCCAGCTTCGCGCCGTCGCCGACGATCAGCCCGAACACGCTCTGACGGCTGGCGCCGAGCGCCATCCGCACCCCGATTTCCTGCGTTCGCTGCGACACAGCGTAGGAAAGCACACCGTAGACGCCGATTGACGCCAGCGCCAGCGCGATGCCGCCGAAGATCGAGAACATCCAGCCGAACAGCCGGTACTGCCAGTAAGTGTTCTCGCGCAGGTCGTCGCCGCTCTGGACGTTGAACAGCGGCATCGATGGATCGGCTGTCCTGATCTCCTGGCGAATCGCGTTGGTAATCGACGCCGGCGGGGCGCCGGCGACGCGAATCGTCAATCCGGTATTGCGGGTCGGGTCGTAGGCGTACGACATGAACGCGTACGGCGACGGCTTGCCGTCGCGGACGGTGAAGAGACGGAAGTCGGACACCTGACCGATCACCGTGATCCACTGGTTGTTTTTGTCGTCGAGCAGACGGAACCGCTGCCCAATGACGTTGTCCAGTTTCGGCCACAGCCGTTTCGCGAAAACGCCGTTGACCAGCGCCACGCCTGATTTTCCCTGACCTTCGGCATCCGTGAAATTGCGGCCGGCGACGAGCGGCACATTCAAGGTCTTCAACAAGTGCGGCGTGATCGAGTAGTAGGAAATCTGCGGCTCTTCGCCCGGAGTGACGGGCACTCCGTCGGCGATCACCGCTCCGTCCGAGCCGCCGCCGCTCAGCGGCACCATGTTCGATGCGATCGCCGACACCACGCCAGGCAACGCCTCGACGCGGCGGACGACGTCCTCCACCCGGCTCGTCATCGCCTCCGGCGCGTCGTAGCGGCTGCCGGGCATGTAAAAGCGAAGCGTCATCAACGGCGCGGTGTCCACGCCGGCACGCGCATCCTGCAGATTCATGAAGCTGCGGATGAACAGCGACGCGCCCACGAGCAGCACCAGCGACAAGGCGATTTCGGACACGACCAGCGTGCTGCGCAGACGGTTTCGCGCCCCGCCGGCGCTGCCGCGGCCGCCGTCCTTCAACGATTCAGTGAGCTGTGTCTTCGACGCCTGCAGCGCGGGGGCCAGCCCGAAGATGAGGCCGGTCAACACCGACACCATCACTGTGTAACCGATGACGCGGGGATTCATGCTCCAGTCGATGTAGTAAGGCGCCTGGCTCTGGGGCGGGATGGACGAGGTCAGCCACTGCAGCCCGATGTAGGCGATCGCCACGCCAAGCGGCGCCGCAGCCAGCGCGATGAGAAGGCTTTCCGTGAGCAGCTGCCGCACGATGCGGGCGCGGCCGGCGCCAAGCGCGGTGCGAACGGCAATCTCGCGCTGGCGCACCGTCGCCCTCGACAACAGCAAATTGGCGACGTTGGCGCAGGCGATCAGCAGCACCAGACTCACGGCGCCCATCATCGTCATCACGATGAGGCGGATGTCCGACGGCATCATACTGTCGCGCAACGTGATCGCCGACGCGCTCCAACCCTGATCGTCGCGTTGCTCTTTCGCCAGCTGCTCGCCAATCGCGGTTATGTCGCGCCGGCCGTCGGCGACCGACAGGCCCGGCTTGAGCCGGCCAAACACCTGCAGCGTGCGCGCGCCACGTGGACCGGCGTATTCGATCGGCGTTTGCGGAATCCAGAGCTGAGCGCGGTTGGGAAACTGGAACTTCGGAGGCATGACGCCGATCACAGTGTGGGGATCGCCGTTGACGGTGATGGTGCGTCCGACCACCGCCGGATCACCGGCGTAGCGGCGCTGCCAGATGCCGTAGCTGAGGAGAACGACGTGCGCCGCACCCGGTTTGTCTTCTTCTTCGCGGATCTGCCGACCCAGAATCGGCTGGATTCCGAGCATCGGAAACATGTTCCAGGTGACCGTGGCGCCGTCGAAGCGCTCGGGCTCGTCGCGGTCGGAGAGCGTCAGGCTGCGGCCGGTGACCGCCGCCATCTCGGAAAACGCTCGCGTCCGCGACCTCCAGTCCTGAAGATCAAGATACGAAACATTGCCGCGATCGATGCCGTTGACCGACTGGGTCGTATTCAGGGACAGGAGACCGTCCGGGTCCCGGAACGGCAGCGGCCTGATGGCCACCGTATCGACCACGCTGAAAATGGTGCTGTTGACGCCGATGCCGAGTGCCAGGCAGGCGACGGTCAGGGCGACGAAGCCCGGCGCCTTGATCAGCGTCCTGAAGGCATAGCGCAAGTCGTAGAGCAGCGTGTCCATATCCCCACCTTAGACGTCGAGTCGGCGTGACTGTTCCGCTCTGCCCATCGCCAGGCGTCATACTAACGCGGTGCATCTCGAAACGGAGGTCTGGCTGCCGCGCCCGCGCGACGAGGTGTTCGCCTTCTTTTCGGAGCCCGCCAATCTCGAATCGCTGACGCCGCCGTGGCTGCATTTTCGCATCCTGACGCCGGGACCGATCGCCATGGGCCGGGGTACGGTCATCGACTATCGAATACGCGTCCATGGCGTTCCGATTTCGTGGCGGTCCGAGATCAGTGCCTGGTCGCCGCCGTCACAGTTCGTGGACGACCAGGTCCGCGGCCCGTACCGCCGGTGGCGACACACCCATTCGTTCGAACAGGCGCGAGGCGGCACCGTCGTGCGCGACTCGGTTGAGTTCGAGGTGCCGTTGTCGTTCGTGGTGGGACCGTTCGTTCGCCGCGATGTCGAGAAGATTTTTGCTTACCGGAGTCAGGCGCTGCTAGAGCGGTTCGGGAGATGACCAGTGCTCGGAGGACGGCCTGAAAGGCCGTCCTCTACCCGCGTAACGACGTAGACGACGTAGGGAACTCGGTGTAGCGCAGGGTCGCGGACGACGCGGGCCTGAAAGGCCCGCGCTACATGGTTCCCGTCAGATGTAACGCAACCACGCGTCACGGCGCCGGCGTTTCACGTCCGCGTACCAACGGCACAAGGGGTACAAAGCGATCACCACGGCGACCCATATCAGGTAAACAACCGGAAGCGAAAAACCCCAGCCGGGCGGCGCCGAAAACGGATAGTGCGCAAGGTCAGGTGATTCGAACATCCAGTGGACCTGGCCGTACCGTGCGTACGACGCGCCGATTGCGAGCAGGTGGATCAGCGGCAGGTGTACCAGGAAATAGAACAGCGGCACGCCGCCGAACACCAGCACCGGCCTCAATCTCCTCGGGGTGCCATCATCCGCCGAGCGAAGGGCGAGTAGCGCCGGGCCGAGCGTCATCAACAGAAACAGCAGCGACGGCGGATATTTCGTGGTGTTGAGAAAGGACAGCACGGTCTTCACTCCAGAAGCACCCATGGTCCAGCGTGACGGATCGCCGTAAATGTTGACGGCACGCAGGAGTACGAACGCGACGATCATCCCCACACCCAAGCGGAGGAGAAATGCCTGCCGGCGATCGCGCGACCAGTCGTAGACCCGCCCCAGGCCAAAGCCAGCGGCCGTGACACCAATCCAGGGCACCAGCGGATAGGACGCGAACACCAGAAACGTCGGCTGGTTCAGCACGATGCCGGGACGATGCAGGATGGTCCAGATCGGATTGGACGTAGACACGCCGTCGAACAGATTGTGACCTGCGATCAGGACGACGCCGAATGCCGTCACCATGCCAACCGGCAGGTACACGAGCGCCGCAAGCGTGATCATCGCCCACCCCAGCGCCCACAACACCAGCAGCATGGTGACGCGGTAGTCCACGTTGAACTGGAATCCCAGGCAGCGCACGACCGTCAACTCGAGTGCGATCAGCCACAGCCCGCGGGTGACGAGGAAGCGCGACAGATCACGGACCGGCATTTTGCGAAGCGCCAGGTATGCGCCCGTGCCGGTCAGCAGGAAAAACACCGGCGCGCAGATGTTGGTGATCCAGCGCGTGAAGAACAACGCGGCGCTGGCGCGCGAGGGATCGGTCGGACTGATGCCGGGGACGCCGAAAAAGTCGCGGACGTGGTCGAGCGCCATCAGGATCATGATGGCGCCGCGGACGAGATCCACCGACTCGATACGGCCGCGACCAGCGGAGTGTGCTGTTGTCACGTGGCGATATGTGACACCCGGCGGCCGATCAATATTCGATCAGCAGCCGCGCAGCGCGCTCGATCTGCGCATCGCTCGGCAGGTAAAACTCCTCGAGCGACGGCGAGTACGGCACCGGCGTGTCGAGGGCGCCGACGATGCGGACCGGCGCATCGAGTGATTCAAACGCCTCTTCCTGCACGATAGCCGCGAGGCTCTCGCCGATGCCACCAGTGCGCGAGTCTTCGTGGATGATCAGCACCTTGCCACAGCGGCGCGCAACCGCGAGCAGCGTCTCGCGATCGAGTGGCACCAGTGTGCGCAAATCCAGCACGCTGGCCTGGATGCCGTCCTGCGCCAGTTTCTCCGCCACCCGCAGCCCGACGTGGACGAACGCGCCGTACGAGACGATCGCAATGTCGCCGCCGGCGCGACGAAGGGCGGCGCGCCCGAGCGGCAGCGGCGCGGGTGCGGCGTCGGCGAGCATCTGTTTGATGCGCGGATCCCGGTACAGCGCGATGTGCTCGTAGAACAACACCGGATCCGGATCGGCGACCGCGGCGGCCATCAGGGCGCGTGCGTCCTGCGGCGTGGACGGGACGACGATTTTCAGGCCGGCTGTGCGGTAGAACCACGCTTCGGTGTTCTGCGAGTGATACGGCCCGGCATGCCGCAGTCCGCCCCACGGCATGCGCACCACCATCGGCACGCTGCCGCCCCAGCGGTAACGGATTTTCGCCGCGTTGTTCACCAGCTGATTGAACCCGGTGGCGACGAAGTCGTTGAACTGAATTTCGCCAATCGGACGCTGGCCGGCCAGCGCCGCGCCGACGCAGACGCCGAGCACGGCGCCCTCGGCGAGCGGCGAGTTGATGATGCGATCGCCGAATTCCTTGAGCAGCGGACGCAGCAGAAGGAACGCGTTGCCGTAGCGGCCGCCGATGTCTTCGCCATAGAGAAACACGCGCGGATCGGCGCGGAGCGCGTCAGCGATACCGAGCATGACCGCTTCGAGAAACGTGCGGCCCTTCGGATCGAACGGCGGCGCGCTCTCGACAACGTTCGAACGGTCGCCAGAGGCCGCTGACCCCTCGAGCGAGCCACGCTCGACCGATTCCGCGTGCTCGGCGGCCTGCAGTCGCACTCCCGGGTCGAGCGCCTCGTGATGGGTACGAGGCTTCTCTCCCGCGAACACGCCGACGCCGGCCTGGGCCGGCTCGGGCCACGGCGCGTCAATCACCGCGCGCGCCTGGGTCTCGACCATGGCGTCCGCTTCACGCTTGAAGCGATCGACGTCGCCGGCCTTGACGACCCCATCAGCCTGCAGCCTCGCCGCGTACGTCACCAGTGGATCGCGCGCGGCCCAGTACTCGTAGAGTTCGCGGTCGGCGTAGCCCGGTTCGACCAGCGGCGGATAGTCCCAGGAGTTCTGCGGATCGCGACCGAGATAGAGCATGTCGTCGTGATGGGCGTGGCCGCACATCCGCATCATCACCGTCTCGATCAACGTCGGCCCGCGCCCCGCCCGCGCCCGTTCGGCAGCCCAGGTGAACGCCGCCGCAATCTGATCCGGATCGGTGCCGTCGATGGTGATGCCAGGCACGCCGTAACCCAACGCCTTGTCGGCGAAGACGCGCACCGCGGACTGATCGGAAACTGGCGTCGACAGCGCGGTCTGGTTGTTCTCGATGCAGAAAACCGCCGGCAGACGCCGGGCGGCGCAGAGGTTGATGGCTTCGTGCCATTCACCGAGCGACGAACCACCCTCGCCGATGAACGAGATGGCGACGCGCTCGGATCCGTCGCGCTGGAACGCCATTGCCATGCCGGCAATCGTCAGCGTCGCCGTGGTGAGCGGCGCCGCCGGCGGCAGCACGCCGTGCGCAAAATCGCCGATGTGGAGGTCCTTGCCGTCGAGCGGCGGGCCGGCCTTGCCCATCTGCGCGCTGAGCACCATGCGCACGGTCGCGGCCTCGGGCCGCATGCCGAGCGTGACGCCGAGATCGCGGATGACAGGACCAATCACGTCACCCGTCCATCCGCCGTCGGATGTCTGATAAGCGGCGCCGCGGCGCAAGCGAATCGCCGCCGCGTAAATCGCTTCCTGTCCCAGGGACCTGAAACCCTTACCCTGAAACGCGGTGCCGCCGTAGCGCACTTCGCCGCCGGTGAACAGGCTCTTGAGCCGGTTGTCGGTCGCGCGCGTCAGCAACATGCCGCGCAGAATCTCGATCCGTTCGGCCGGGGTGAGCGAAGCCTGAATGGCGGCGCGGCGAAGGAAGGCGTCGCAATCGTCGATCAGCTCGGCCGCCGCCTGCTGCAGTCGCGCGGCAGCCGTCGTCCGCGGAGACGACTCTGCCAGGCCATCTGGCGGCGTGCGCGCCTTGAGGCGCTTGGTCAGCTCGCGCCGAAGCAGTGGACGCAGAGCTTCGATCTTTTTCTCGTCCCGCGGCGGCGCGGCCGTGGGTCGCCGACTCGAACGCGTCGAGGGCATCCGCCAGCGCGAAGGGATGACGCTCGGCGACGAACGCGCCGAAGCGGCTCGCGAGTCCTGACAGCTTGTCGAGCTCCGCGGTCTTCCGCATGGGCGATGCATCCTATCAAAAAGACTCGTCGAGGCAAGGTCCAGGGATCAAAGCGCTCTGATCAACCCGGACCGTTCCACGACAAGGCGCTCGCCCGACCGCAGTCGCGCGAAGTCGGCGGCCTCGAGCGCCACCACCGGAAACGACTTGCCGTACATCACGTCGGCCACGATCGAGGCCAATGCAAAAAACGAGTCAACCCCGGTCGTCAAGATCGCGGCGGGCGCGGTGCCCGCGCGCACCGCCTCGAGCAGCACGGCTGTCGTGGTTGAGGAGCCCTTGCTGAACGGCACGGCAAGGATCCGTCCAGACGCGCAGACGCCGGCCAGCGGGTGATGCCGGTCGATGATCTGGCCGGTGTGGTAGTCGAAGCCACCCCAGAACGACAGCGGATCGCTGGTGACCAGCGCCTCTCCCTCGGCGCTGCCGGCGACAATCGCCCGTCCGTTGATCACTCCTGCAGCCACACTGACTCGTCGCGTACCACCCGGCCTTCGACAGCGGAGTTGACGCAGTCCGCCAGGCTGCCGAACGTGACTCGGGTATCGAGCAGGCTGGGCGCGTAGTAGGCGTACTTCGCCGAGTTGGTCATCAGCATCTTGATCTCCGGCGGCAGCATCGGCGAGGCCAGGATGCAGGTATCGAGGGTGATCTGCGCGCCGAACGCGACGACCGGCTCGAGCACACCATTGTCCTGAGCGTGCTCCTTCATCAGGCGGCTCGACGTAATCAGGAACTTGACGCGCGGGTGGGCGTGCCGGCCCCTCACCAGCGGCGCGAGCAGACCGAACTCGGCGAGCGAAAAATGCGGGCTGCCGAGGATGACCATGTCCAGTTCCCGGCCATCCGCAGTCGTCAATTCCCGGCGGGCGGCACGAAGATCGCCGACGGTGATGGCGATCGCCGCTGGAACGGCTTTGCCCTGGAACGCCGCGTCGAGCGTCGCCGCCTCCGGCGTGATGCCGACCATGTGAAACAGCGCCACGCGTCCGGACGAAGCCGCGGCGGCGGCGAACGCCTTCAACTGATCTTCCGATGGCTTCGCGACGATGCCGTCGATCACCGGGATGCGGTCGCCGGCCCGCGCGCCGACCAGGTGACCGAGCACGGCGAAAAACTGATCGTCCTGCTGCAGCGCCTGCGGCACGTGGTCGAGCCGGAGCAGCATCTCGCCGGCGCGGTGCTCGGTGAGATGCAGGCCGATCGCCGGCACCCGTCCGGCGATCGCACAACAGATGTCGAGCAGGTCGGGATACCGTTCGGTCCGCGCGCCGATGACCGAGTTGGCGAACGAGATCGCGTTCGACTCGCCCCACGCGATCTGCTGGCCGAACACCGGGCGCATGTGCGTCTGGTACGGCGCGCAGGTCCAGGTCGGCACGGTCGCCCATGCGCTCGTAGGCGAGCATCTGGCGGGCGGCCTTGGCGGCCCACTCGGCCTTGACGGCCCAGTCCTTCCAGCCGCATTCGTCCACGCCGCTGACATTCAGGCTGGTCGGGACGGCGACGCGGGCGCCGAGCGAAGCGAGGCGCTCGGCGAACTCGAGCGTCGCATCGCCGAGGTAGATGGTGCTGTCGATGTGCGCCTGCGAGATGTCCATCAACTCGCTCGCGCCGTAGACCTCGGCCATGCGCACGAGGATCGACATCGCCAGCTGCGGCGCGCGGCCACGCTCACCCGCCAGCATCGCGCGGTCGCCGTCGCTCAACAGCAGCATCGCAGTTAACTATAATCCCGGCATGCGACAGTCCATCGTCACGCTCGCCGCCCTCCTTGTTGCCACGACGCCGATGATGGTCGCCGGACAACGTGCGCCTCGCGATCAGCCCGACGCCACCGTCACCATCCTGAAACCGGCGCGGGTTTTCGACGGCGAGACCATGCACCAGGGCTGGGTGGTTCGGGTGAAGGGCGATCGCATCGACGCGGTCGGGACCGAAAGCAGCGTCGCGGCGCAGGGTGCGACAGTCATCGACCTGCCGGGCACCACGCTGACGCCCGGTCTGATCGAAGGCCACTCACACATCTTGCTCCACTCCTACAGCGAAGCGTCGTGGGACAATCAGGTGTCGCGCGAGGGGCTTGGACTCCGGGTTGCGCGTGCGACCAACCATCTGCGCTCCACACTGATGGCGGGCTTCACGACGGTGCGCGACCTCGGCACCGAGGGCGCGCAATACGCGGACGTCGAGCTGAAACAGGCGGTGGCGCAAGGCATCATTCCCGGACCGCGGGTCCTGGCGTCGACCCGCGCGATCGTCGCGACCGGCAGCTATCAGCCGAAGTTCATCCCCGAATGGAACGTCCCGCAGGGCGCCGAAGAAGCCGATGGCGTGGACAGCCTGATGCGGGTGATCCGCGATCAGATCGGCAAGGGCGCCGACTGGATCAAGCTGTACGGCGACTATCGCTGGGGACCGCTGCCCGGCTCGCATCCGACGTTCACCCTGGACGAAATGAAACGCGCGGTTGAAACGGCGGACAGCGCGGGAGTGCCGATCGCAGTCCACACCAGCACGGTCGAGGGCATGCGCCGGGCGACGCTGGCCAACGTCGCCACCATCGAACACGGTAACGACGGCACGCCGGAAATCTTCAAGCTGATGGTCGAGCATCACGTCGCCTGGTGTCCGACCCTCACCGCGGGCGCCGGCCCGTGGCCGCCGGCGGATCCCGACTCGCCGACGAACATGCGGAAACGCGCGGTCTTCAAGGCCGGCCTCGACGCGGGTGTGACGATCATCAACGGCAGCGACGTAGGAACCTTTCCGCACGGCGACAACGCCCGCGAGATCGAAGCGATGGTCGCCTACGGCATGACGCCCGCCGCTGCCCTCAAGAGCGCGACCTCGGTTGCCGCGCGGGTGCTGCGCATGGACACGCAGATCGGTCAGGTCAAACCGGGACTCTTCGCCGATCTCGCCGCCTTCGACGGCGATCCCACCACCGATGTCACGTCGCTTCGACGCGTCAAGTTCGTGATGAAAAACGGCATCGTCTACAAGAATTAGAGTTAGGTATGGCTTTCACGACATTGATTTCGACAAACGCGCTCGCCCTTCATCTCGACGAACCGGACTACGCCATCGTCGACTGTCGCTTCAAGCTCGATGATCTCGCGTGGGGCGAGGGCGAATACGCAAAGGCGCACATTCCGGGCGCTGTCTATGCGAGCCTCGATCGCGATCTTTCCGGCGCCAAGACCGGCACCAACGGACGTCATCCACTACCGGAAGCCGACGCATTGACGCGGACCTTGAGCCGTCTCGGCATTGCTTCCGGCGTCCAGGTGATTGCGTACGATCAGGATAACGGGATGTATGCCAGCCGGTTATGGTGGCTGTTGCGGTGGCTGGGGCACGATGCCGTGGCCGTCCTCGACGGCGGCTTCGCGAAGTGGATTGCTGAAGGACGCGCGACCACAACCGGAGTCGAATCGCGAGCCGCACGCATCTTCACGGCGAAGTTGCGGCCTGAGATGGCCGTCGACGTCAACGACGTGAGCGCGCGGGTCGGCCGCGCGGAGTGGCGCCTGGTCGATGCTCGCGCCGGCGAGCGCTACCGCGGCGAAGTCGAGCCGCTCGACAAAAAAGCGGGCCACATTCCCGGCGCGGCAAATCATTTCTTTGGCTCGAACCTGGCGGAGGACAAGACGTTCCGCACGCCGGAGGAATTGCGAGCCGGCTTCAAGGCCGCGCTCGGCGATCTCTCCCCCGATCACCTCGTCTGCTACTGCGGGTCCGGCGTGACCGCGTGTCACAACCTGCTCGCGCTCGAACACGCCGGCCTGACCGGTGCGGTCCTCTATCCGGGATCGTGGTCGGAGTGGTCCGCCGATCCGTCGCGTCAGACCGAAAAAGGCTGATCGGGGCCGCGTCTCGTCTAACCAGGACGGAGGTTGTCGATGGTGAAACAGATCGCGCTCGCAGCCGCAGTGTTCAGTGCCGTGGCGACGTCGGCAACCGTCTCACTCGGTCAGACTGCGGCGCCTGCCGGCCGTTGCCTCCATGGAGCAACCGAGCAGCCGAGCCAGCGCTCGCGGCGGGAACTGGCGCTGAAGCTGGCACAGCAGATCAATCAGGCCGAACACTCCGGACCAACGCTGCTCCCGTCACAGCCCAAGCGGGACTACAAGCCGTTCGCGGAACTCAGGAACCTCGCGGGCACGCCGGCGGGGTTCAGGTTGCAGTTCTACACCGACACCGAGACCTACACGTTCTCGCTCAAGGACACGCTCGACGCGTGCGAGTTCGCGATTTTCTCGGATCAGGACAAGGGCATCTACGAGGGCACACCCCAGAGCGGCACCCGGGTGCTCCCGGCGCAGACGTTCTAACAGTCTGGTCCTGGCCGGCGCAGCGCAGTCCGCCTGAAGGCGGACACGGCCGGCACTACACGCTTCTCCGCGATAACATACGAACACCATGAACCCGACGCACACACCCGTACGCTCGGCGAACCTGCCGACGCCCGCCGGACCGTATTCGCCTGGCATGGGCTTCGAGCGCCTGATCTTCGTCTCCGGCCAGGGCGGCGTCGACCCCGCCACCGGCGTCCTCGCCGACGATGTCGAGGCGCAGACCGAACAGGTGCTGAAGAACGTTCAGGCGATTCTCGAAGCCGCGGGCTCGAGCCTTCAGCACGTCCTTCGCTGCGGCGTGTTTCTCATCGACATCGGCGAGTTCAAGAAGATGAATGGCGTTTATTCGCGCATGTTCGGCGACCATCGTCCGGCCCGAACGACTGTGCAGGTTGCCGGCTTGCCGGGACCCGGACTGCGCGTCGAGATCGACGCTATCGCCTACAAGCCGTGAGCTGATGCCATCCCGCCGGCAACACCAGTACTGACCGAACCTGCGCAATCGACGACATCGGTGCCGTCGCTGTGGACGACTGTTCGCGAGTCGCTTGCGGGATCGCATCACGGCGAGTACACCGACGGACCGATCGACCGGGCGATCCTCCTGCTCGCGATCCCGATGGTGCTCGAGCTCGTGCTCGAGTCGGTATTCGCGGTCGTGGACGTCTTCTTCGTCTCGCGTCTGGGCCCCGACGCGATCGCCACCGTCGGCCTGACCGAAGCGCTGATGACGCTCGTTTACGCGGTGGCGATGGGTCTTGGCGTCGGCGCCACCGCCACCGTCGCGCGCCGCATGGGCGAGCGCGATCCGGACGGCGCCGCCGAAGCGGCGGTCCAGGCGATCGTGCTCGGCCTGGTGGTCGCCGTTCCGGTCGGCCTGGTCGGATTCTGGTTCGCCCGGCCGATCCTCGGACTGATGGGCGCGACCCCGGAAGTGCTGGTCCATTCGTCGTTCCCGGCGATTCTGTTCGGGTTCAACGGCGTCATCCTGATGCTGTTCCTCATCAACGCGGTGTTCCGGGGCGCTGGCGACGCGGCGATCGCGATGCGGGTGCTGTGGATCGCGAACGTCATCAACATCTGCCTCGACCCCTGTTTCATCTTCGGGCTCGGACCGTTTCCGCGCCTGGGCGTCACCGGCGCGGCGGTCGCCACCACGACCGGTCGCGGCATCGGCGTGCTCGTGCAGCTCTATTTCCTGTCGCGGCGTGACGGGCGCATCTCGATCGGGCGCCGCCATCTTCGGCTCAACCCGGGCGTGATGTTGAACATGGTGCGCCTGTCCGGAGCCGCTGTCGTCCAGACGCTGATCGGCACCACCAGCTACATCGGGCTGATGCGGATTCTCGCGTCGCTCGGCAGCGTCCCGGTCGCGGCCTGCACCATCGTGATCCGGATCATCATGTTCGTGCTCCTGCCGTCGTGGGGATTGTCGAACGCGGCCGCGACGCTGGTTGGCCAGAACCTGGGCGCGGCCAAGCCGGACCGCGCCGAGCAGTCGGTGTGGCGCGCCTGCCTCTACAACGCGGGGGTGCTCGCGGTGCTGGGGATCGCCTTCGTCCTGTTCGCGGACACCGTGGTCGGATGGTTCACGCAGGATCCAGCGGTCAAGCCGCTCGCGACCAACGGACTGCGGATCGTCAGCGCCGGCTTTCCGTTCTATGCGGCCGGCTACGTGCTGACGGCGTCGTTCAACGGCGCCGGCGATACGGTCACGCCAACGCTGATCAACCTCGGCTGCTTCTGGGCGTTCGAGCTGCCGCTCGCTTACACGCTGGCACGGACACTCGGTTATGGCCCGCTCGGCGTGTTCTGGTCGCTGGCCGTGTCGTTTTCGGTGATGTCGATCGTCTCGGGGTGGTTGTTCCGGCAGGGTCGGTGGAAGTCCAAACGCGTGTAGCCCGCGGCGTCGTCAGCGCGGTTTCCGCGTGTTGTTGCGTCCGTTTTCGGACTACGCGAAGTCCGGCTGAAGCCGGACACTACTTGAAGTCCGGCTAAGGCGGGACACCACAATGCTGCAGCGAAGCGATAACGGCTCTAGTGAACCTGAGGCGCCTCGGGGAACCGCACGTCAGCGCGCCGCACGCGCCAGTCGTCTTCCAGAATCGAGAACAGCGCCTGGTCGAGATACTGCCCCTTGCAGCAGAATGACTGGCGCAGCACGCATTCCTGAACCGCGCCGATTTTGAGCAGAGCGCCGTTGCCGCGGCCGTTCAGCACCGCCGCGCGGGCCTCGAGTCTGTGCAGGCCGACCGTGTCGAAGGCGAACTCGAGCACCAGATCCGCGCTTTCCTGAAACACGCCGGTGCCCCAGAACGGCGAGCCAATCGCGAAACCCCATTCGGCCGTTTCGAAACCCGGCTCGGTTTCGCGCAGCTGGAAGATGCCAATCGCTGTGTCGTAGCCCTGAAGGGTAACGGCGTAGCAGGCGTAACTGCCGGCGGCGCGCTGCCGGTGCGCCCAGGCGATAAAACGCTGGAAGCCTTCGAGCGTGGTCGGCGGCGGCGAAATAAAACGCGACACTTCTTCGGTGGTGAGCAGCGCCAGGAGCGACGCCGCGTCAGAGGAGCGCAGCTCGCGCAACATCACGCGCTGCCCGGTCAACACCGGCAGGCCATCGCGCCAGTCGGTGCTGGTCTCTCCAGCCGACGGTCGCGGCGTGTTCACCTGAACGTTCGTGTAGAGATCCAACTCCGCACGATACGGCATCTTCTCCATCAGAAGCCACCCTTCAGCGTCGTCAATATCTTCGTCGTCGTCGTTTTGGTTGACACAGTCGAAGTCGTCACCGTGGGCGTCGGGCTGGCGACAGTTGTCGTCGTGGTTGTTGGTGTCGTGGTCGATCCGGTCGTCGTTGGCGTGGTCGAAGAGACCGTCGTCGAGGTCGTGGTCGTCGGCGATGTCACCGCCGTCAGCAGCGACGACGTCGCCGTCACCGTCGTGGTCAACGTGGTGGCGACGTTCGTCACCGCGGGCGCGACGGCCGCGACGGGCGGCGGCGCGATTTCGAGCAACTGGAGCAGCGCCTTGTCCGAGAGGCTGTCGAATGCCTGGCTGCCACTCAGCTGCGTCTGCGAGCCGTCGGAGGCCGAAACCCAAACCGTTGCGAGCGAGTTCGCGGTGCCCCACACGATGTTGTCGCCGTCGACGGCAACGCCCCACACGACACTCTGTCCGTCAGCAGAGGTGCCCCACACGATGTTGTCGGCCTCGCTTGCGGTACCCCAGACGATGTTGTCGTTGTCGCTCGCGGTGCCCCAGACGATGTTGTCCGCAGAGGCCGCAGTACCCCACACGATGTTGTCCGCAGAGGCGGCGGTGCCCCAGACGATGTTGTCGCCCTCGCTGGCAGTGCCCCACACGATGTTGTCCGCGGCGGCCGCGGTACCCCACACGATGTTGTCGCCCTCGCTCGCGGTGCCCCAGACGATGTTGTCTGCGTCGGACGTGCCCCAGACGATGTTGTCGCAGTCGGCGCCGCCACAGTCCGTGCCCCAGACGATGTTGTCGTCGGCCGACGCGGTGCCCCAGACGATGTTGTCGCCGGCGGCCGCAGTGCCCCACACGATGTTGTCACCGTCGGTCGAGGTACCCCACACGATGTTGTCGCCGGCGTCGGTCTGCGCCACGCCCCAGGTGGTGCCGATCGAGAACGCATTGGCCGTCACTTTCAACGAGCCATGCGACAGCATGTGGTTGCCCCAGATGATGTGTTTGCTCCACATCGCCTGTGACGGAACCTGAGCGGTCGGCTGCGCTGTCGCGTAGAAGCGGGCGAGGCGGATGGCACCGACGACGTTGAGGAAGCCGGCGCCCTGCGTCAGCGCGTCGTAGTTCGGGTACTGCTGCGCCGTGTACTGCAGAATCGCCTTGACCGCATTCGGCGTCAGGTTCGGGTTCGCCTGAAGCATCAGCGCGACCGTACCGCTGACGACTGGCGCCGCCATGCTGGTACCGCTCAGGCTGAGATACGGAGTAAACGCGGTTGGCACGAGGCCGGGAAGCAACGCCGCGGTGAGGGTCGCGTAGAAGTTGCTGCCCGGGGTAGCCAGCGACACCGTGCCGGTGCCTGGCGCGACGAGGTCAGGCTTGGCGCTGAAATCGATTGCCGACGGTCCGCGCGAGCTGAACGTTCCGATGGTGTCGTCGCCGCGTGTCGGCGTGCCGTTCGTGCTCGACGCGCCCACGGTGAGCACCCACGGCGCGTTGCCTGGCGCACTGATGCCGCCGTACTGTTCGTTGCCCGCGGCGTTCTTTCCAAGGTTGCCGGCCGCGCCGACGACGACAATGCCGGCATCCACGAGACGCTTGGCGGCGAGGTCGAGCGGGTCGGTGAAGGCGGACTCGTGAATCGCCGAGCCAACCGACATGTTGACGACGCGAATGTTGTAGGCGGTGTGGTTCGCGAGAACCCAGTCGAGCGCGGCGATGATGCTGCTGACCGAGCCGTTGCCCTGATCGTCGAGCACCCTGAGGGCGATGATCGAGGCTTCGGGAGCGACGCCGGCTTTCTGGCCGTTCGAATCGTAGCCGTTGCCGGCAATGATGCCGGCGACGTGCGTGCCATGACCGTCGCCGTCGTGCGGCGTCGTATAGCTGCCCACGAAGTCGACAAACTTGGAGACCCGCTGATTCCCGTAGGGGTAAACCGTGCTCGAAGTGTTCGTCAGATCGTCGTGCCAGCTGGTGACGCCGGAGTCGATCACGGCGATGCCGATGCCCTTGCCGGTCAGGCCAAGGGTCTGCTGGACAACGCGCGAGCCGACTGTCAAAGAGGTGCGGTAGTTGAACTTACCAGACGGCCGGTCGTAGTGGATGCGGAACACCGACGGGTGCGACGCCATCTGCTTCAGCACCCCGTTGGGAATGTCCAGAACCTGGCCGTTGATGATGGCGAGCTTACCGCTCGACCTCGCGTATTTCGCGAACTCCGGGGGTAGCTTCGCCCCGGGAACCAGTTCGACGATGGCCCGGGTTGTCTGGTAGGAAGCCTGGCCCGATCGCTTGGTCAGTTCGTCGTCGAGCTTGTAGTTCTTCGCGAAGCCGTTCGCGTGTCCGGGCTTGACTTTCGGAGCGGCAAACGCGTGTTTCGCCTTGGGCGTGAATGACTTAGAGCCCGCGGCAGTCGCGTTCGGCGTCCCGCCAAAGAGAAAGAGAACGGCTGCGGCGAGCCCAATCGCCGAACGTTTGGGTCCCCAGACGGCCTTCCATCTGAGCACAGCCACAGGTCGAGGTAAACGCATAGCACACCCTTGAGGTGCAAGAGCCCCGCCACCTGTGCCGTTTCCGAATCACAGCACTCGGTACGTTTAGAATCAGTGCCTTACGGGATCAGCTCAAGCGGACGGGAATGCGTCGAGATCGCGAGTTGTGCCTTTTCCGCACAGCGATGGAACGGCAGATATAGCAGGATCTGCTAAAAAGCCCAGTAAAACGCTGATCAGCGATGAATGCTCCGATTCAGCACACGTTTTTCAAAAAAGAGCACATCAGTGGTCCAGAGTACCTGTCTGTCATGTCGACAGGCTGAGCAGTTCTGTTCGGCGGGCAGGTATGTGACCGAATACGGGTCATCGAAGAGAACCGGCGAGGGCGCGGATCAGCAGCGCGCCGGTTCGTACGCGAGGTTCGACGTCAGCCAGCGCTCGACCTCCTCTATCGACTGCCCTTTCCGTCGTCCGTACGCGGCCATCTGATCGGCGCCGAGCCGGCCGACCGTGAAGTAGCGCGCGTGGGGACTGGCGAAGTAGAGCCCGCTGACGCTCGCCGCCGGCGTCATCGCCGCGTTCTCGGTCAGCGCCATACCGACATCGCTCGCGCCGAGCAGCTCGAACAGCTTGAACTTCTCGCTGTGGTCAGGACAGGCGGGATACCCGAAGGCCGGGCGGATCCCGCGATGCGTCTCGTGCATGACATCGTCGGGCGTGCGTGCCTCGTCGATGCCCCACTCCTGACGCGACCGCTGGTGGAGATACGCAGCGAACGCTTCCGCCAGGCGATCGGCGAGCGCCTTCACGAGGATCGCGTCGTAGTCGTCGAGATCGCGCTCGAAGGCGGCTGCCAGTTCGTCGGCGCCGAGTCCGGCGGTGACCGCGAACGCACCGATGTAGTCGGTCTGTCCGGTCGCGGATCGCGGCGCGATGAAATCCGCCAGCGACAGATTCGGCTTGCCGTCGGCGATGACCTCCTGCTGACGCAGCAGGTTGAACCGCACCAGTTCGCCGGCGTGCTCCACATCGCGGTAGACGGCGATGTCGTCCTCTTCGCTCGCGGCCGGCCAGAACCCGTAGACGCCGCTGGCGGTCAGCAGTCGCTCGCGAATCACACGATCGAGCAGCACGCGCGCGTTGTCGTAGAGCTCACGTGCCGCCGGTCCGTATTCCGGATGATCGAGGATCGCCGGGAATCGGCCCTTCAGTTCCCACGCCGAGAAGAAGAAGGTCCAGTCGATGTACGGCACCAGATCGGTCAGCGGCACGTCCGCAAGCACCTTGCGGCCGATGAACGGCGGTACCGGGAGCACCTCGCGCGACCAGTCGGTGGTGAAACGGTTCGCCAGCGCGGCGTCGTACGGGAGCAGCGGATGCTCGCGGCGGGCGCTGTGCTGATCGCGCAGCCGCTGCTGGAGTTCGCGGTTTTCCTGTTCGAACGCCGGCCGCCGCTCGGCGCTCATCAAGCTGGACACGACATCCACCACCCGAGACGCGTCCAGGACGTGCACGCTGGTTTGCGAGTACTCCGGAGCGATCTTGACGGCGGTATGCTGGCGGCTGGTCGTCGCGCCGCCGATCAGCAGCGGCAGCGTGATGCCGCGCCGCGCCATCTCCTTGGCGACGAACACCATCTCGTCCAGTGACGGCGTGATCAACCCGCTCAAGCCAATCAGGTCGGCCTTCTGGTCGAGCGCGGTCTGCAGAATCCGGTCGCACGGCACCATCACGCCGAGATCGACTACCTCGTAGCTGTTGCAGCCGAGCACCACGCCGACAATGTTCTTGCCGATGTCGTGGACGTCGCCCTTGACCGTGGCCATGACGACCTTGCCTTTCGACGCCGTTTCGGCGGCGCCGCCGGCGGCCATCCGGGCTTCGCGTTCGGCCGCCATGAACGGCTCGAGATAGGCGACCGCGCGCTTCATCGCGCGCGCGCTCTTCACCACCTGCGGCAGGAACATCTTGCCGGCGCCGAACAGGTTGCCAACCACCTTCATGCCGTCCATCAGCGGCCCCTCGATGATCTCGAGCGGCCGCGAATATTTCTGACGCGCTTCCTCGACGTCCTGTTCGATGAAATCGACGACGCCGTGAACCAGCGCGTGCGACAGCCGCGCTTCGACGGTCGCGTCGCGCCAGGCGACGTCCTGCTCGCGCCTGGTGCCGGCGCCTTTCACGCTCGCGGCGAATTCGACCATCCGCTCGGTCGCGTCGGCGCGGCGGTTGAAGATGATGTCCTCGACGTGCTCGAGCAGATCCTTCGGGATGTCCTCGTAGACGACCAGCTGGCCGGCGTTGACGATGCCCATGTCGAGCCCGGCCTTGATCGCGTGATACAGGAACGCCGAGTGGATCGCTTCGCGAACGATGTCGTTGCCGCGGAACGAAAAAGACAAATTGCTGATCCCGCCGCTGATTTTCACGCCCGGGCACGACGCCTTGATCAGCCTGGTGGCCTCGATGAAATTGATCGCATAGGCGTTGTGCTCTTCGAGGCCGGTCGCGATCGCGAGGATGTTGGGATCGAAAATGATGTCGGACGGATCGAAACCGGCCCGCTCGGTCAGCAGCTTGTAGGCACGCTCGCAGATCGAGACCTTTCGCTCGATCGTATCCGCCTGTCCCTGCTCGTCGAAGGCCATCACAACAACGCCGGCGCCATAACGGCGGACGATGGCGGCCTTCCTCAGAAAGTCGTCCTCACCTTCCTTCAGGCTGATCGAGTTCACCACCGGCTTGCCCTGTACGCATTTCAGCCCGGCGAGGATCACCGACCACTTCGAGCTGTCGATCATCACCGGCACCCGGGCGATGTCTGGCTCGGTGGCGATGTAGTTCAGGAACTCGGTCATCGCATGCTCGGAGTCGAGCATGCCTTCGTCCATGTTGACGTCGACAAGGTTGGCGCCGCCGCGGACCTGATCCAGCGCCACCGCCGCCGCAGCGGCGTAGTCGCCGGCCTTGATCAGCCGGGCGAACCGCAGCGAGCCCGTGACGTTGGTGCGCTCGCCGATCATCTGGAAATTCGAGTCGGGACGGATGGTCAGCGTCTCGAGGCCGGCGAACTGCGTAAAGTGGCCCTCGCGATCACTCGAGGGCTGATCCACCACAGGGGACACGATGGACGCAGCGGATCCTTTTGCTTGGTGTCCTTGGTGTCCATTGTGGGGAATTTGCCGTGGAAGGGCCCCGCTGATCGACCTGGCGATCGCCGCGATGTGATCCGGCGTCGTGCCGCAGCAGCCACCGACGATGTTGACGAAGCCGCTGGCGGCGAATTCCTGCAGGTAGCTGCCGGTGTCGTTGGGCTGCTCGTCGTACTGACCGAATGCATTCGGCAGACCGGCGTTGGGATAGCAGCTGACGTAGCAATCCGCGATCTTCGACAGGTCGGCGAGATAGGGACGCATGTCGCGCGCGCCGAGCGCACAATTGATGCCGACGCTGAACGGACGCGCGTGCGCGATCGACACCCAGAACGCATCGATGGTCTGGCCGGACAGCGTGCGGCCGCTGCGGTCGGTGATGGTCGCCGAAATCATCAGCGGCAGGCGGACGTCTTTCTCTTCGAACACTTCCTCGATGGCGACGATGCCGGCCTTGGCGTTGAGGGTGTCGACGATGGTTTCGAGCAGCAGCAGATCGGCGCCGCCGTCGATCAGGCCACGGACCTGTTCCTTGTAGGCCTCGCGCAGCTGGTCGAACGTCATCGAACGGAACGCCGGGTTGTTGACGTCGGGAGAGATCGAGAGAATCCGGTTGGTCGGGCCCATTGAGCCGGCAACAAAACGGGGCCGATCGGGCGTTTTCGCGGTCCACTCCGCGCAGGCCGCTTTCGCCAGCCTCGCGCCCTCGCGGTTCAGTTCGTAGACCAGCGACTCCAGCCCGTAGTCGGCCTGTGCGATCGCGGTGCTGCTGAACGTGTTGGTCTCGATGATGTCCGCGCCGGCCTCGAGATACTGCCGGTGGATGCCGCCGATGATGTCGGGGCGTGTCAGCACCAGCAGGTCGTTGTTGCCGCGGAGCTCGCGGTCGTGCTGCTTCAGCCGCTCGCCGCGGAAGTCCGCTTCGGTCGGGGTGTGCCGCTGCACCATGGTCCCCATCGCACCGTCGAGCACGAGGATCCGTTTGGTGAGAAGGTCGTCGAGTTGTTGTCGCACGTTTGCTGTCATGGTTCCGCCAGTATCACGAAGGCACGATGAGCACGAAGAATCACTTTCTCCCAAGAATCTTCGTGACCTTCGTGGCCTTCGTGGTTTCGTGATGTGTATCTATTGGTTTCAATCCAGAGGCGATCAGCACCGTGAAGGGGTCGCCGGACTTGCGCGCGCCCACTCCCACCTTGACGTCAGTCAGTCCCGCCGCTGTCAGCATCCGCCTCAACTCGTCATCGTCGAATCCGAGGCGGCGGTCGCCGAGTTTCGCGCGGACCCATTCTTCCTGATGCGTTCGCAGATCGAGCAGCAGCACCCGTCCGCCGGGTGCGGTGATGCGCGCGGCTTCGAAAACCGCGCGAGCTGGATCGCTGGCGTGGTGCAGGGCCTGCGACAGCATCGCGACATCGACAGCGGCATCGCGGATCGGCAGCTTCTCGAGCTCGCCCTTTTTCCAGATGATGTTCCTGACCCGGCGGCGGCTGGCGAGGGCGCGGGCGCGCTTGAGCACGACCGACGAGCGATCGACCGCGATGACCCGATCCGCCCATCGCCCCGCCTCGATCGACAGATAACCTTCGCCGCATCCGAGATCGGCGACGCGCAGCGACGGCAGCAGCAATCCCAGCGCTCGCGACCACGCCGCCCAGCTGCGACCGGGCACCAGCTGGCGCGCATCGCGGGTGTCGGGTCCGGCGTGCGCCTCGAAGTTCTCCTTGCGCAGGCGCAGCACTTCCTGCAACCGTGCCGCGTCGGCCTTGACGGCCGGGTCGTGCGCGGCCTCGTCGAACTGTGCGCGAAGCGCCTGGGCCAGGGGCACGGACCCGGTCTCGTCGGCGAGGCGCGGCGCCAGCCGGTAGTAGGTGAAGCCGCCGTCGCGTTCTTCCACCACCAGGCCGGCATCCTTGAGCAGGCCGAGATGACGCGAGACACCGGACTGGGCGAGGCCGAGCACCCCGGTGAGCTCGGTGACGTTGAGGCGCTCCCGGGCCAGGACCCGGAGCAGCCGCAGCCGCGCCTCGTCGCCGAGCAGCCGGTAGAGCGCCGAGGCGGCCTTCATATCTATAAATCTACATTCATTGATTTATAGAATCAAGGTCAGGCGGGAACGTGTCAATCCTCGAGGGTTCTCGGCCAGTCGTCTTTCAGCAGCCGGGACATCGAGCGATCGGCCAGCCGTCGGCCGCCGGTCTGACACCTCGCGCAGTAGTTGCATTCGTTCGAGGCGTAGACGATGCGCTGGACCGGCGCGGCGCAGATCGGGCACGGCAGCTTGAACCGTCCATGGACCGCCATGTCGTCGCGGAACGCCGTCACCTTCTCGGGAAATCCCGAGTCCACGTCCTTTCGCAATCGATCCACCCAGGCCAGCAGCGTGGCCTGAGTGGCCTCGTAGAGACGGACCTGTTCTTCCCCGGACAAGCTGCGCGTCAGCTTGAGCGGAGACAGTCTCGCGGCGTGCAGAATCTCGTCCGAATAGGCGTTGCCGATGCCGCTGAACAGATGCGGGTCGGTGAGGGCGCGCTTCAACGTGTGGTTCTCACGAGTCAGGGCCGCCGCGAACGCCTCGGCCGACGCCTCGAGCGGCTCGACCCCACCCGGATCCAAGGCGCGAAGCGCCACCTCGCCTTTCACCAGCTGCATCGACGCGCGTTTCTGCGAGCTCGCTTCCGTGAAGAACAGCAGGCCATGAGGAAACTCGAAGCGCGCCAGCAGCTGCTTGGGGCCCATGCCGGGCTTCTTCCCCGGCTCGCGCCAGCGCAGTCGTCCGGCAATCATCAGATGCAGCACCAGGAACAGCGGCTCGCCGGGGGAACCAGCAGGCGGGTCGAAGGCAAGCACGATGCGTTTGCCGACGCGCCGCACGGCGCGAACGACCTTTCCGTTGATCGACTCAATCGGCGGATCGACCGATCGCAGGACGAAGGGGCTCAGGAGCACCAGACGATCGAGGCGCTGGCCGGTGACGTGACGCTCGAGTGCCTCGATGTAGACGACGACGTCGGGCAACTCCGGCATGGCGCAGCGCTAATTCACCACAAAGGACACGAACCCTCGTGTCCTCTGTGGTGGATAGGTGTGGCTATTTCCTCAACCACGACACGATCTGCTCACGCGTCCAGTGATGATCGTCGTTCAGGTGCAGGATGATCGCGTTCAGCGGCAGCCGCTTGTTGCAGCCCTCGGGACAGCGCCGGCGGACGTTTTCCAGGCAATCGAAGAGGCGATCGAGCCTGGGGCGGATCGAGCCGGCTTCGTCGGGCAGGGCATAGGCGCCCTCGTAGGCCGCGCCGAGCGCGCAGGAACCGCCGCCGCCGGAAAAATATTCGCCGAACGCCTGCGTCGGACGGCGTTTGGCGCCGGCCGCGATGGCATCCGCGAGCTCAATCTGATCGGTGCGCGGGACCTGATGCATCGCCGCCTCCTTGCGCAGCCGGCAAGCCGCCGTGGCGCAACTGCCCGCATTCTACGCTCGCTGCCTGAAAGGTGCATCTGTCCGGAAACGACCGCTGTGCGAACCACCGAGGAGCATGGTTGTACGCTACCCTGAGGGCGGCTGCGAACGCGGTCGCGGCGTCCTAACCATATGCGCTTTCTGGCTCTGCTGTGTGCAGCGACCCTGATCGCCTCCCCGGCGATGGCGCAGGAGCTGGAATCGGACAAATCACTCGACCGTATGCGCACGGTGCTGGCCAACGAGAAACCGCTGGTGCTGGTGGTGCCCGAGCCGCAGGCGGACTTCAAGATCGAGATCAAGGCGATCCACCCGTTTCACGAGATCTTCGACACGCCGCCATGGCAGCTGCCGCCGATCGGCTGGCGGCCGCCGCTGCTCGGCTTCAATCTGCTGAGTGTGTTTGAGTCCATGGCCAGGAGTGCAGCCGCCGCCAAGTACGCCCGCGACGAGCGTGCGGCGCGCGCCGAAGTCCAGCAGGCAATCGCCGACTATTGCGCAGCGCAACCCGACGCCCGCGGCGCGGACAAAATCTGCGGTTCGGCGGCGAGGTAACGCGATTCAGATCTGTTCGATCTGCCGAGCCAGACGCTGAATCTGATCCATCCAGCTCCGCAACGCGGGAGCGAACTGACGCGGGACGCAGTCGCCGCAAATCTCTCGCGCCAGCCGCGACATCGCCTTGACGCTGGTCGCGAGCGCCGGCGGCCGGGGAGCGGAGCGCGATGCGACGCACAACAACAGCTCGTTGAACTCGCGGAACACTGATGCGAGCCCCGCGAGGATCGCCTCGAGCACGGGCTCCTCGGGCGTTTCCTGTGGGCGGTACAGCAGATCGTGGACCGCGCGCAGCTCGCCGACCAACACCATCGCCGCACTCTCGACCCGCCCAACGGCTTCGGGCGGCGCGATGTCCTGGCCCGCACACAGGCGAGCCGTGGCCTGCAGCTCGGTCCGGACCAGCAGCAGGTTCGTGCGGACGCGGCCGAGGCGATCTTCGAACGCGATGTGATGGATTTCTCCGATCAGCTGCTCCTGCCTGCGCGACACGAACTTCGACACGACGCAGCCGAAGAGAATGAGCCCGCCGATCGCCTCGAGAATTGCCAGCGCCCGCGCAACACCAGTCGGCACGATGTCGCCATAGCCGACGGATGTCGCCGTCACCGCGCTGAAGTAGATGGCCGTCAGCAGGCCGTGCGCTCCCGGGTCAACGGCGGCACCGTTGGTCATCAGCGCTCCGTGCGTCAACCAGCCGAGCAGCCAGTAGACCACCCCACCGCCGAGCACAATCTCGACCCAGAGGACGAACAACTGACTGATGGATCGATCCGCCAGCGCGTCAACGAAGCGGATTGAGAGTTCTCTCGGCGCCAGCACTCCGGCGAAGATTCCGCGACGCGGGCTGCCTGGGGCGATCGCAGCAGGGGTGACGGCGCGGGTCGTCACGGTCACCTTCTGCGGTTCGAATTCCAGCCACTCCTCCAGACCACCGCGATAGTGGCTGACATTGGTGTAGCCGATCTGACGGAGCTCGCGAGCGGCCTGGGCTCCTTTGGGACAGCTCGGGCCGCCGCAGTAGGTGATAATGGCGGCGTTCTGATCGGGGAGTGCCTCACGGGCGCGATCCAGCAGATCGACGAGAGGCAGGTTGATCGCACCGGGAATGTGCACCGCCGCGAACGACTCTGGCGGGAGCACGTCGATCAGCGTGATACTGCCCGCGCGGAGCGCCCGCACCAGATCGGCGCGCGAAATCTCGGGCACGTGTTCGGTCGGATGGGTGGCGGCGGTCACGTCTCATCATCGCACGGCGATTCGCCGGAAATTCAGACTTGCCAGCGGCCTGCGGCTGATATATCCTTTAATCCGGTTATACGGATGAAGTCATCGGCGCCGGCCATTCTCGATCATCTCGCCTCGCTGGCGGACACGACGCGCAGCCGTATCCTGCTGCTGCTCGACCGCCACGAGCTGACGGTGTCCGAGCTGTGCGGCATCATGCAGCTGCCGCAGTCCACGGTCAGCCGGCACCTGAAGGCGCTGTCCGACAGCGGATGGATCGCGGCGCGGGGCGAAGGCACGAGCAACCTCTATACGATGACGCGCCCCTCGACTCCTCGCTCGGGACGGGACGAGCTCGACAGTTCCGCTCGGCGCCTGTGGCAGCTGGTTCGCGAGCAGGTCGGCTCGTCGTCCGCGTCCACCCAGGATCAGCGCCGCCTGCAGGCGGCGCTGGCCGAACGGCGCACCAAATCGCAGGAGTTTTTCTCCTCGTCGGCCGGACAATGGGATCGCGTCCGCGACGAGCTCTTCGGCGATCGCTTTCATCTCGCCGCGCTGGCGGCGTTCGCCCACAGTGACTGGACGGTCGGCGACCTGGGCTGCGGCACCGGACAGATCAGTGCCGTCCTCGCGCCGTTCGTCGCGCGCGTGGTCGCCGTCGATGCGTCGGCGGCGATGCTGCAGGCGGCGAAGAAGCGGCTGCACCAATTCGACAACGTCGAACTGCGTCGCGGCGAGCTCGAAGCCTTGCCGATCGACGATGGCCGGCTGGACGCGGCGACGCTCATGCTGGTGCTGCATCACGTGCCCGAGCCGGAACGAGCGCTCGCCGAAGTGGCGCGAGTGCTCAAGCCGGGGGGACGCCTCGTCCTCGTGGACATGCTGCCGCACGAGCGCGAGAACTATCGGCAGCAAATGGGGCACGTGTGGCTCGGCTTCAGCGACGAGCACGTGCGCCGGATGTTCGACGACGTGGGGTTTGGAGCGGTGAGGGTCGTCGCGCTGCCGCCGGACGCGCGCAGCAAAGGACCGGGACTATTCGTCGCAACGGGACGGCGGGCTTGAAAGGCCCGCTCCACGAATGAACGTAGCGCGGCCCTTTCAGGGCCGCGAATAAGGAGAGAGAGAGAAATGGCAACCGCAACCGAGAAGATGCATCCGTACGAAGCCGCCAAAGCAGCAGGGCGTGAACCGTTCAAGGTCAAGAACCTCGCCGAGGCCGAATTCGGCCGCAAGGAAATGCGCCTCGCCGAACAGGAAATGCCGGGACTGATGGCGCTGCGTAAGCAGCACGGCGCCAAGAAGCCGCTGGCCGGCGCGCGGATCATGGGCTCGCTGCACATGACGATTCAGACCGCGGTCCTGATCGAGACGCTGGTCGAGCTCGGCGCCGACGTGCGCTGGGTGTCGTGCAACATCTTCTCGACCCAGGATCACGCGGCCGCCGCGGTTGCGGTCGGACGTCCGGAAAACGGCGGCACCATCGCCGAACCCCAGGGGCACGCCGGTGTTCGCGTGGAAGGGCGAGACGCTCGAAGAATACTGGTGGTGCACGGAGCGAGGCGCTCGAGTGGCCGGACGGCAGCGGCCCGACGCTGATCGTGGACGACGGCGGCGACGCGACGCTGCTGGTGCACAAAGGCGTCGAATTCGAGAAGAGCGGCGTGGTGCCGGCGTTCAAGCCGGAAAGCGAGCCCGAGGAATGGGGCGTGATCCTCGACACGATTCGCGCCTCGATCGCGAAGGACAAGGGACGCTACACCCGCATCGCCTCGTCACTGCGCGGCGTCTCGGAAGAGACGACCACCGGCGTCCACCGCCTCTATCAGATGATGGAAGCGGGCACGCTGCTCTTCCCCGCCATCAACGTCAACGACTCGGTCACCAAGAGCAAGTTCGACAACATCTACGGCTGCCGCCACTCGCTGCCGGACGGTCTCGCCCGCGCCACCGACGTCATGCTCGGCGGCAAGGTCGCGGTCGTGTTCGGCTACGGTGAAGTCGGCAAGGGCTGCGCGCAGGCGCTGCGCGGCCAGGGCGCGCGCGTCATCGTCACCGAAATCGACCCGATCTGCGCGCTGCAGGCGGCGATGGAAGGCTACCAGGTCGCGACGCATCGACGACGTGATCAAGGACGCGGACATCTTCATCACCGCGACCGGCAACCACAACATCATCACCGTCGAGCACATGGCGAAGATGAAGGACAAGGCGATCGTCGGCAACATCGGCCACTTCGACAACGAGATCGACATGGCCGGGCTGAAGAAGTACAAGGGCATCGAGCGGATCAACATCAAGCCGCAGTACGACGAGTTCAAGTTCCCCGACGGCCACAGCGTGATGATCCTCGCCGAAGGGCGTCTGCTGAATCTCGGCTGCGCCACCGGCCACCCGAGCTTCGTGATGTCGGCGTCGTTCACCAACCAGGTGATCGCGCAGATCGAACTGCACGCCAACACCGGCAAGTACGAGAAGAAGGTCTACATGCTGCCGAAGCACCTCGACGAGCAGGTGGCGCGGCTGCACCTCGATCATCTGGGCGTGAAGCTGACCAAGCTGTCGAAGGATCAGGCGGACTACATCGGCGTGCCGGTGGATGGACCTTACAAGCCAGACCACTATCGGTACTAACGTTCGCAATTTCAGGTTTCTGACGTAGCGCGAGGCTTTCAGCCGAGCGACCAACCCGCGGGCGCCGAAGGGTGTCCGCGGGTTTTCTTTTTGCTCCTACCCGGCGACCTGACCTACTTGACTCAGCCGACCAACGTGACCCAACCGACCCAGCGTGGCGTTATCATCGCCTCATGAAGAAACATGCGCTCCGGCATTTCATCCTCGCCACCTCAATCGCAATCTGCGGCGCGATGACGCTGACGCAAGCCCAACAGGGCGGCGGCCTCAGTGCGGCCGAGCGGGCGCGGCGCTGGGACATGGAGAACGAGCTGGAGCGAATCGCCGTCGTCGAGCGCAAGGTGATGATGGCGATGCCGGACGGCGTGCGGCTCGCGACCGATATCTACCGGCCGAAGAACGCGACCGGCAAAGTCCCGACCATCTGGGTGCGGACGCCTTACAACTTCAACTTCTGGGACATCCAGAATGGCGTGCCGGCCGACATGAGCGCGATTCTCGAAGCGGTCAAGCGCGGCTACGCTTACGTCGGCCAGAACGAGCGCGGTCATTTCTTCTCCGAAGGCAACTACGACATCCTCGGATCGAAGACCGACGGTTTCAACACCATCGACTGGCTGACGAAACAGGCCTGGTCGAACGGTAAAGTCGGCACGACCGGCTGCTCGTCCACCGCCGAGTATCAGATGGGCGTCGCGGCCACGGGCAATCCCGGCTACGCCGCGATGAACGTGCAGGGCTTCGGCGCCGGGGTCGGCCGCGTCGGTCCGTACTACGAGCAGGGCAACTGGTATCGCGGCGGCGCGGTACAGATGCTGTTCATCGCCTGGTTGTACGGCGAGCAGAATCAGGTGCGACCGATGTTCCCACCTAACACGTCACGCGAGGATCTGATTCGCGCGTCGAAGTCGTTCGACCTCGCGCAGCACCTGCCGCCGGTCGACTGGTCGAAGGAGCTCTGGCACCTGCCGACGCAGGACATCATCAAGAACGTTGACGGTCCACGCGGCATCTTCGAATCCGCGATGCCGGTCGAAACCGGCGGCAAGATGATCCAGCGCGCGCCGAACGATCCGGCCTGGTACCGCGGCGGGCTCTATCACGACGACATGAAGCTCGACGTGCCTGGACTAGTGGTTCATGTCGTGGTACGACGTGTCGGTCGGGCCGAACCTCGCGCTCTACAATCACGTGCGTGCAGCGGCGTCCCCGGCCGTCGCCAACCAGCAGTGGGCCGTGATTGCGCCGACGCTGCACTGCTCCTATACCCGCGCCACCGCCGACACCATCGTCGGCGAACGGAGCATGGGCGACGCGCGCCTCGACTACAACGAGATCGTTTACGGCTTCTTCGATCGCTTCCTGAAAGGGGCGCCCAGCCCGCGCCTGGATTCGCTGTCGAAGGTCACCTACTTCACGATGGGCAGCAACAAGTGGCAGACCTCGGACACCTGGCCACCGAGCGGCGCGCAGCCGTTGACGTTCTATCTTGGCAGCGGCGGCAAGGCCAATTCGCTGAACGGTGACGGGGCGCTGACCGCGGCGGCGCCTGATGCCGACAAGTCGGACGCCTTCACCTACGACCCGATGAATCCGGTTACTTCGTACGGCGGCAATGTCTGCTGCACCGGCAACGCGGTTCAAGGCGGCTCGTTCGATCAGCGACGAATGGAAGCGCGCGAAGACATCCTCGTCTACACCAGCGACGCGTTCAAGGAAGGCACCGAGCTGAGCGGACCGATCACGCCGACCCTCTACGTCTCGTCGGACGCCAAGGACACCGACTTCACCGTGAAAGTCCTCGACGTGTATCCCGATGGCCGCGCGTTCAACCTCGACGAATCGATCCAGCGGATGCGCTATCGCGACGGCTACGACAAGCCGCTGGCGTGGATGGAAGCCGGCAAGGTCTACAAGGTGACCCTTCAGCCGCTCACGACCAGCAACTACTTCCCCGCCGGCCACAGGCTGCGGATCGAAGTGTCGAGCAGCAACTTCCCGCGCTTCGATCGCAACCTGAACACCGGCGGCCACAACTACGACGAGACCATCAGCGTCGTGGCGCACAACGCCGTCCACCACTCGAAGCAGTATCCGTCGCAGATCACGATCACGGTCGTGAAGAAGACGACGTCGACCGCGGCGTTCTGACGACTTCTCCTACGCGCGCCGGTCGCGGAGAACGATCCATACCGCCGCCAGCAGCGCGCCCGCGACAATGCCCGATAGGAGCAGCCACCGCGTCTGGGGGAACTCCATCGCGACGGCGACGACGACCAGGACGAGCGCGAGGCCGGGCCAGCCGGTGACTTTGAGCGACGAGAAGTTGATCGAGACGGGTGGGAACTGGTCACGCATGGTCCCTCCTACTTGAGCCTTTTCCAGTAATCACGCATCCACTGAACGCGCGCCGCGATTACGACCACGACGATCACCACAAAGACCAAGGGCGCCATGGGTCACTCCGGCGTCTTGCCGCTACCCGTCAGCTGCTGCTGTTGCAACGCGGCGGCGCCCATCAGGCCGCCCATGCCCATCGACTCGACGGCGCTGCTCGGAATCAGCATCAGCGCGCCTTTTTCCTTCAGTCCTTCGTAGAGCATGTTCATCGCGCGCAGGTGCAGCGCGGTCGGATCGTTGTGATACTGCTTGGCGGCCTCCGAGAACGAGTGCGCGATCGCCAGTTCGGCTTCGCCGAGGATGATGCGCGCCTGCTTTTCGCGAGCGGCCTGCGCTTCGCGCGACATCGCATCCTGCAGCGCGACGGGGATCACGACATCACGCATCTCGACGGAGGAGACAGTGACACCCCATGGATTGGAGCGTGCGTCGATCAACACCTGGAGCTCCTGTTCAATCTTCTCGCGGCCGCGCAAGAGGTCGGTCAGGTCGGTACGGCCGATGATGTCGCGCAGCGCCGTCTGCGCCGCCCAACTGACCGCCTGCGCATATTCCTGCACTTCGAGCGCGGCCTTTTCTGCGTCATGCACCATCCAGAACAGCACCGCGTCGACGTTGACTGGCACCGTGTCCGAGGTGAGCGTCTGTTCGGCGGCAAAACTGGTCGTGATGGTTCGCTGGTCAATCCACGACGATACCGTCTCGATGAACGGCACCACCCAGAACAGGCCGGGGCCTCGAAGGCCGACGAACTTGCCGAGCCTCAGGACCACCGCGCGCTCCCACTGCTGAGCGATGCGTGGCGACTGCATCAGCACGGCACCGACTGCCGCCATCACGATCACCGGAAGCGGGTTCCCAAGCATGACGGCCAACAGCAGACCGAGCGCGATGCACGCGATCAGAACCAGCACCGCCACGATATTGATGCGAGGAGAATTGTCCGCAGGCGATTGAGTGCGGCTGTAAGGGTTGATGGCCACGGTCATGCTCCTTTGGGACGATGCGTCCGCAGTTCGGCGGCGACATCGTCGATGCTGAATCCGGCGGCGGCGGCGTCCGCCATCATGCGAGTGACGAACGCGCGCAGCTGACGGCGGTGCACATCGGGCGGCTGAGCCCGCTGTGGTGACGCGGTCACGAAGGATCCGATGCCGCGTCGCGTCTCGATCACGCCGGAGCGTTCGAGCTCGGCGTAGACGCGCGCGACAGTGTTGGCGTTGATACTGAGGTCGACGGCGAGCTGGCGGACCGTAGGCAGCTGGTCGCCGATGCCGAGGCGGCCAGTGGCGATGGCGGCGCGCAGGCCACGCTCGAGCTGCGCGTAGATGGGCGTGCGGTCCCGCGGGTCGATCGAGACGAGCGCAGCGGCAGTCGTCATCTGTGATCTATTGTACTAGTTCATTAGAACAAGTCAACCAAGAAAAAAGCCCCGGCGCAGACCGGGGCTTCAAGCGTCCCAGCGATCTTCCGGCCTACTTCGAGACCATCTTCACGCTGTCGGAGGAAATCATCATCTTGCCGCCGTGGTCCATCACGTTGCCGGTGATCGACACGGTGTGGCTGATGTGCGGGATGAGCTTGGCGTTCTTGTCGGCGGCGAGCCCACCGCTGATCTCGTAGACCTTGCCGTCGCTGGTCAACAGCGCCAGCGGCTGGCCGGCTTTTGCGCACCCGATCGCGCAGTCCTTGGTGTCGCCTTTCGGCATCTTGTGGTCAACGCCGGTATTCGAATGGTCGGCGTTGTAGCAGGCCATGTCGACGACCTTGCCGGTCACCGTCTCTTCAGCGGCGAACGCCGGGGCGGCCAGCGCGACGACGAATCCAGCAACCGACAGTGCAGCGAGCATCTTGCGCATCACATGACTCCTTGTAGAAAAACCCGAAAACGATTGCTTATACCGTTCTGCCCAGTGAGGTGTCAACGTGGGCCATTAGACGTCGCGACGACTGAAAAGGGTTCAGCGGTTGCCGCGTATACTGCGGTGGTTCCGCCATGCGCCAGGTTGTGATCACCCGTTACGGCAAGCCCGACGTGCTACAGCTGAGGCAAGCCGCGGACCCGACGCCGAGTGAAGGCGAAATCCGGATCGCGGTGCGGGCATCGGGCGTGAACTTCGCCGACGTGATGGCCCGCCTCGGCCTTTATCCCGACGCGCCGAAACCACCGGTCGTGGTCGGCTACGAAGTCGCCGGAGTGGTGGATGCGCTCGGCGCCGGCGTCACCGGCTATGGCGTCGGCGACCGCGTCCTGGCGATGACCCGATTCGGCGGATACGCGGACCGTGTCGTCGTGCCCGCGCTGTTCGCGTTTCCAATTCCCGCCGGTCTCGACGACGCGGCGGCCGCAGCGATCCCGGTGAACTACCTGACCGCGTTCCTGGCGTTGTATCGGATGGCAAACCTGCTCGAGGGTGAAACGGTGCTGGTCCACGGCGCGGGCGGCGGCGTCGGCATCGCCGCCACGCAGCTTGCCCGACTGCGCGGCGCCACCGTGATCGGGACCGCATCCAGCGCCAAGCACGAGGCGATCCGCCAGCTCGGCGTCCAGCACGCCATCGACTATCGCGACGGTAACCTGATCGCGAACGTCCGTCAGATTGTCGGCAAACGCGGCGTGGACGTCGTGCTCGATCCGGTAGGCGGCAGGAGTTTCTCCGACAGTTACCGTCTGCTCGCGCCGTTGGGTCGCCTGATCGTGTACGGCGTCTCGAGCCTGGCGAGCGGCGAGCGACGCAACTGGCTCCATGCGCTGGCGACGATGGTGCGGATGCCCAGGTTCGCTCCGCTGTCGCTGATGAACCGCAATCGCGGCGTCTTCGGCCTCAACCTCGGTCACTTGTGGCACGAACACGCGCAGCTCGCTGATGCGATGCGCGCTATCCTTCTCGAGGTCGCCGCCGGCCGGCTGCAGCCGATCGTCGCGCGCACCTTTCCGCTCGAACAGGCCGCCGACGCGCACCGCTTCATGCAGTCGCGCTCGAACATCGGCAAAGTAGTGTTGACGACGTAGGAACTGGAGCCTGGTATGAAGAGCACGACCGTATATGCCGCGATCATCGTCTGCGCCGCGACCACGATTGCGCAAACCACGCCCGGCGCGGCCGGCAGGACATCACCGACGGTCGATCAGATCCTGTCGCTGAAGCGTGCAGGCTCCCCTGCACTCTCGCCCGACGGCCGGACCGTCGCCTACACCGTGCGCCAGACCAACTGGGACGACAACACTTACGACACGCAAATCTGGCTGGCCGACGCCGGCAGCGGCGCCACACGCCAGCTGACGGCCGGCAAGAAGTCGAGCCAGTCGCCGGCCTGGTCGCCCGACGGCTCGCGGCTCGCCTTCGTCTCGGACCGCACCGACAAGCGACAGATTTATCTGATCGATCCGAAGGGTGGCGAGGCCGAGTCGCTCACCTCGCTCGAGGACGGCGTCGATCGCTTCGAGTGGGCGCCGGACGGCAAGACGATCGCGTACACGGCCACCGATCCGAAAAGCGCCGCGGCGAAGGATCGCGACAAGAAATACGGCGAGTTCCTGGTGGTCGAGCAGGACTACCGGATGACGCAGCTCTATGTGATCGACGTCGCCACGCGCGCCACGCGGACCCTGACCAGCGGCGGCGCGTTCACGGTCGGCGACTTCTCGTGGTCGCCCGACAGCAGAAACATCGCATTCGATCACCGCGTCAACCCGGCGCTCGCGAATGGCGGCTCGGCCGACATTTCGGTCGTCACCGTGGCCGACGCCTCCGTGCGCAAGCTCGTGACGCAGGACGGTCCGGACACCAACCCGGTCTGGTCACCTGACGGATCGCGGATCGCGTTTCAGACCGCGATGGCCAACCCGGCGTTCTTCTACACGAACGGCCTGATTGCGACGGTGCCGGCCGGCGGCGGCACGCCGACCGTCCTGTCGTCGTCATTCGACGAGGACCCGTCGATCGTCGCGTGGAAGCCGAATGGGCTGTTCTTCGCCGCCTCGGCGCACACGTATTCGTATCTGTACAGACTGGATCCGGAATCGAAGTCGGTCACGAAGGTGACGACGATCGATCAGACCGTTGACTCCGGCTTTTCGTTGTCGAAAGACGGAGCAGCCTACGCCTGTCTGCGTGCGGACGCGAAGGCGGTCTCCGACGTCTACATCGTGTCTGGACTCTCACGCTCGGCGACAGCGAAGAAGCTGACCGACATGAACGCGCAAATCGGCGACTGGGCGGCAGGGACAGTCGAGGTCGTGTCGTGGAAAAGCCAGGACGGCGCGGCAATCGAAGGCGTCCTTCACAAGCCGGCGGACTTCGACGCGAACAGGAAGTATCCGCTGCTGGTCGTCATCCACGGTGGACCGACCGGCGTGTCGCGGGCGATTCCGTATACCAGCACCATCTACCCGATCGATGTGTGGGTGCCGCGCGGCGTCCTCGTGCTCGAGCCGAACTACCGCGGCAGCGCCGGCTACGGCGAGAAATTCCGGGCCCTCAACGTCCGAAACCTCGGCGTCGGTGACGCCTGGGACGTCCTGTCAGGTATCGATGCCCTGGTCGCGAAGGGCATGGTCGACCCGGCACGGGTCGGCGCGATGGGCTGGAGCCAGGGCGGCTACATCTCCGCATACCTTACGACGCACGATGCGGCCCGCTTCAAGGCGATCTCGGTCGGCGCCGGCATCTCCGACTGGATGACCTACTACGTGAACACCGACATCACGCCGTTCACGCGCCAGTATTTGAAGGCGACGCCGTGGGACGACGCCGCGATCTACGCGAAGACGTCGCCGATCACCTACATCAAGCAGGCGAAAACGCCGACCCTGATTCAACATGGCGCCACCGACCAGCGGGTGCCGCTGCCGGACGCCTACGAGCTGTATCGCGGGCTGCAGGACAATCATGTGCCGTCGAAATTGATCGTCTATCAGGGTTTCGGCGGCGTCGGCCATGGGCCGACGAAACCGAAGAGCTTCCGCGCCACGATGGAACACAACATCGAATGGTTCGATCAGTATTTCTTCGGCACGGCGCCGAAGTCGACGTCGGATCGTTAGCGGCCCGACTCCAACTCTGTCTTGATCAGCTTGAGGCTATCCTCGAGGCCGCCGCGCATTTTTCGCTCGACCATCGAACGACGGAAGCTGCTGAGAAATCCATCGAGCGCGCTGACACGGGAGCGATTGACATAGACCAAATGGAAGGCGTCCGCGTCGCCGGGAACATCACTGGCAATGACCGTGGCCAGCGACGCATCGATGTAGCGGCTCGAATAGACGTCCTTTGTTGTCATCATGCAGAGCTCGGCAAACGGGCAGACGATCGTCACGTGGGTGACGCTGATGAACGGCGCGATCCCGTACTTCTCCTTCGACCAGTACAGAAAGTCCTCGGCGCCGGCAATCGTGGCCGCCGGAAAATGCTGAAGATGGTCCGGTAATTCCGGCACCAGTGTGCCAATCGACGGCGAAGCCTGGAGGATCCCGCTGAACGCGTCGAGCGGCCGGATCGACTTCGGGCCATCGTCGTATTGCGCGAATCGGCCCGGGCCACCGGACACGTAGGCGCTGACGTCATCGAAGAGCACCTGTTTGAAGAACGCCGCGGTGCGCGCCTGCACGTCCGGCAATCTCGGATCGATCTCTTGCTGGATCCGCCTGATGACATCCGCCGGCAGCCGGACGCCGCAGTCGCCGACGCGGCAGCCCCGCACGTCGAAGTCGGAGGCGTCCACGGTCAGCGTCGCGAGATCGGTGGGAATCGGCGGATCGCTGAACCGGCCGATCTCCAGCACGCCCTGCCCCTGCTTGAAGCGGACGATGTCGCGGACGCGGGCGAGAAACGCCGCCTTGGGCGCGTTGACGCGAATGGCGCCGACCGCCGCGATTTCGCCGGTCGTATGCGACGCGATGGAGTGCCGGACCGGCTTACCGCGGTTCAGCTCGGCGAGGTCGGTCGGGGAGAAAGCGAGATCGCGAACCAGCACATCGCGCAGGCGCGGATCGAATTCGTGATTCTGCGAGCCGGTCAACCCGATGCCGAGCGCCAGAAGGACGACGGCTGCCGCCGCGCGGATCATCGGCGGAAAGTGACCGCTCCCGCCTTCGCCAGCACGTCGACGTATTCACTCACCGTCGCCATGTCGACCGGCCCGAATTCCGCGCTCACCGCATCCCTGATGGCGCTGACCGTGCGTTCGCCGTCCACGAAATTCGCGATCTCGTAGGTCACGTCCGCGCCGTTTGGCAGTCTGGTCACCGCGATCGAGGCGGCACTCGCGCCGGCTTTCTCGCGCAACCAGTCGCCGCCGGCCTCGAGCGGCCCTTTCACCGCGGGGTCACGCACCGGCACGCGATCGTCGCGAACCTGAGACGCCGGCGCGGCCGGCAAGGTCGCCATCATCCTCGTCGCGGTCTCGGTCAGAGCATCGTCCAGGCGTTTGAGGTAGTCAGCGCTGACCTGGCGATTCGAGTCGATGTCGAGAAAGCGGTTGAGCGATCGCAAGCGGCGCCGCTCGCGCTGGAGTCCTTCCCTGACGATAATCGCGCTCTCGCCGGGGCGGTTGCTCGCCGCCATCGCGATCGCGCGCCGGCCGTCTTCGGCCATGCGTTCCTGCGCACCGGCGTAGCTCAAACGCACCAGCGACTCCCCTCGGTCCGGCATCGTCGCGAGATAGTAACCGCTGGCCGCGGCAATGAACGCCGAACGCTTGATCTTGGTCGGCTCGATGTTGTCGACTACGTCTCGGGTGGTGTGGATGTAGACGTCCGGATGATCGCGAAGGTAGACGGTCGGGATGGCAAAGCCGCCCTCCTGATAGATCCAGTTGTCGCTGCCGCTCTCCCACGGCGTGATGTCCGCCCAGAACGCGTCCTTCGAGCCGCCGTCGGCGCGGAACGCATGGGTGGTATCGCCGTACCCGGCGGCGCGGAACGCACCGTCGATCACGTAGTGGCCGAACACATCCTCGACATCGTCGGTGACCGAGGCGATCGACCACGGCGACTCGGTCACGTGGAGGACCGACTTGGTGATGAACGGATCGCCGCCGACCATGTCGAGGTGAACGACGGCGCGAATGCGAGCTGCGATCTCCGGATACTTCGTCAGGTAGGCGATGGTGCCGGTCATTTCGGATGGCCACACGAAACGGATCGTCCGCACCGGCGGCGGGATTCGTTTGGTGTCGATCAGGTGCTTCAGCGTCCGTGCGATCTCCAGGTTGGCCGCGCAACCGCTGGCGTTGTCGTTCGCGCCTGGTTTCTCGTGATCGAGATGACAGCTGAAGACGATGTCACCGGCGGCGGGATTGGAACCAGGGATGGTGGCTACCAGCGTTTCGTACGGCATCGCATCGTCGTTCTTCGCGCGGACGACGGCGTGAAGCGTGATGTGCTCGCCTTGAGCCAGGCGCGCCTGCAGCGCACGAGCCTCGCGCACCGAGATCATGATCGCGAAGGTGTTTTTGCGGCCGCGTGCGTCGAGGTGGCCCCAGCGAATCAGGTCCTGATCGTCGCGCCACCAGCCGCTGACCTGGTTGGAGTTGTAGCTGACCAGTCCCGCGGCGCCGAGCTCCTCGACCGCCTGACGATGACACGCGGACGGCGTCGCGTCACACAGCACGAGCTTGTCGCGAACGTCTTTGCCGGCGTAGTCGCTGCGCTGGGTGCCGGCGCCGACATCGACGAGTTCCACCGTCACGTCGGCGCTCTCGCTGTTGTCGGCGACTGCCAACTGGACGTCGTCCTGGGAAATGATGCGCCGTCGGTGCGGCTGCACTTCGTCGAGCGTGCCGCTCTGGACGCTCCAGCCACGATTGCCGTGGAGGGTGCCGAAGTATGTCTTTCCGTCTCCAGGAAATGTCTCGACGTGGACGTCGCTGAGACCAATCGCCTTTGCCCGTTCCATGACGTAGGCGATGGCTTCGTGAAATCCGGGGGACGCCGGCACGCGGTGCATCTGGGCCAGGCGTCCGACGTGATCCTTGGCCGCTATGCCGGACAGCTCCTCGTCGAGCGCGGTCAGCACCGCACGGTCAAGCAGCGTCTCGGCGGGCAGCTTGATGGGCGTTTGTGCCGATATCGTCGCGACTGCGAGCACGGCGAGGCCGAGGATGACCGTCGGCAGACGTCGGAGCAGCGGCGGCCCTGCAGGGATGGAGCTTGCTCCGCCGCGAGGATCACGATTCATACCGGCAGTCTAGGCCGAAGCGCGGCCGTGGGCAACGAGGCGCTCGAGGCGGTCAACCGCTGCGCCGACGCCGTTTCGTGGCGCGATCACGGATCCGAATGCGGCGGCACGGTCGCGGATTCGCCGATCGTTGAGCGCCGAGTCGATTCGGGCGGTCAGGACATCCGCGGTCACGAGCTCGACGGGAAGCGACGCGGGGCCGAGACCGAGCTCCGCGATGCGTCGGGCCCAATAGAACTGATCGAGCACGTGCGGAACGATCACCTGCGGCACTCCGGCGCGCGCGACCGCGGTCGTCGTGCCTGCACCGCCGTGATGCACGGCGAGAGCGACGCGCGGCAGTACGGCCTCGTGCGACACCGACGGCACGGCGATCACATCGTCGTCTTGCTCCGGCGCATAGCGGTCGAGATGCGCCCACCCGCCGGCGAGGATCAGCCGGCAACCGACCGCCCGGGCGGCGTCAACTGCGTGAGCAGCCAGCGTCCGGGCGTGACTCGATGCCATGCTGCCGAAGCCGACGTAAATCGGCGGCGCCCCGTTCGCCAGGAATGCGTCGATGCGCTCATCGAGTATCTGAGGCTGATCGAGAATCCACGCGTCCGTGGCGACGACAGTCGACAGCACATCGTCGCCAAGCGGCGCCAGATCGCGATCGGCCGCGACGATCACGCACGTGGCGGCGAGATCTCGCAGCGGGCTGGTGGTCGGCTCGAGCTCGAGTGCCTCCCGCCCGCGGTTGATTGTGCCCCTGAGGCCGAAATCGGCTGCGGCGCCCCCGAGCTGCCATAGCGCGCGGTTGAACCAGGCGGGAAACGCCTGCGTGCGCAACACCGGAGGCGGCGCGGCGCCGCCGGGCACGGCGCACGGACAGAATGCGATGTTGGCGTGAGGCACCTCGCGCCATTCAGCGACGGAAGCGGTCACGATCTGGGCGCCGGCGCCGACGATTAGATCCGCACCGTCGCTCGCGTCCGCGATCGGCTGGAACATTCGCGCGGCGTGTTCTTTGAGGTGGCGAAACTGCCAACGGCGCGATTCGAGCGCCGCGGTCGGTGCGTACATCATCGCTTCCATGGCGACACCGTTCGGAACCGCGTCAAACCCGGACGCGCGGATCCAGTCGAGGAAGTCCGACGGGAGAACAAACCACGCCTCGTGTCCGCGCGCGCGCAACGCGAACGCGAGCGCGAGCATCGGTTGCACGTCACCACGGGTGCCATGGGGAGCGAGGAGCACGCGCATCTCTGTATACTCTCGCAGGTCCGGCTCCCCCACGTCCGGCTAAAGCCGGACACTACAAATATGGCGATGACGACCACTTGCGACGCATGAAAACACCGCTGACGACGAATCAGGTGCGCGGATTCTGGGCCGCGTGGGCGGGCTGGGCGCTCGACGGCATGGACTCGTTCATCTACGCGCTGGTGCTGACGCCGGCGATTCGGGAGCTGCTGCCACGATCCGGCATCGAAGCGACCAACGACAATGTCGTCTCATACGGCAGCGTTCTGTTCGCGCTGTTCCTGTTCGGATGGGGCCTGTCGATGATCTGGGGACCGGTGGCGGATCGCTTCGGCCGCGTGCGCACGCTGGCGCTGACGATTCTCTGCTACTCGGTGTTCACGCTGCTGTCGGCGTTTGCCGCCAGCGTCTGGCAGCTGGCGGCATTTCGTCTGCTCGCCGGCGTCGGCATCGGCGGCGAGTGGGCGATGGGCGGCACCTTCGTTGCCGAAGAGTGGCCTGAAGATCGGCGCAAGATGGGCGCCGGTTACCTGCACACCGGCTACTACTTCGGATTCTTTCTCGCCGCGATCGCCAACTATTTCATCGGCGCCCGGTACGGCTGGCGCTGGATGTTCGCGGTGGGCGGCACGCCCGCCCTGCTCGTGACGTTCATTCAGTACGGCGTGCACGAATCGAAGGCGTGGAAGGAGAAGCTCGAAACCGTGCGGCCGTCGATGACGGCGGCGTTCGCGAAGCTGTTTTCGTCGCACTACGCGCGCCGGACGTGGCTCAACTCGCTCTACCTGCTGGTCTCGGTCGTCGGTTTGTGGGCGGGATCCGTCTACGTACCGACGTCGGTGACCCAGATTGCGATGCGCGAGGGCCGCACCGCGGCCGACGCCGCGCGGCTTGCGTCCTACGGCACGATGGTGCTCTCCGTCGGCACCATCCTCGGCTGCCTGGCGCTGCCGGGACTCGCGGAACGGTTCGGCCGGCGGCTGACGCTCGGCTTCTACTTTGCCGTGATGTTCCTCTCGGTGTCGCTCGGGTTCGGCTATGTCTTCTACTTCGTGTCGAACGCCCTGTCCTGGTTCTTCGTCGTGCTGTTTTTTCTCGGCATCGGCGGCGCCAACTTCGCGATGTATACGCTCTGGCTGCCGGAGCAGTACTCGACCGAGTGCCGCGCCAGTGCCTTTGCCTTCACCACGTCGGTGGGACGATTCGTCGGCGCGGGGATCACCTTCCTGGTGGGCGCAGGGGTGGCCCATTTCCATACCATCGGCACCCCGGTCGCGTTGACGTCGATCGCCTTTCTGATCGGCCTGGTCCTGCTGCCCTTCGGCGAGGAGACCACCGGCCGCACGCTGCCCTCCTGATCTGCACGGCGGCGCGCCAGCGGCGGATGCGTTGACACGCCAATTCCCGATCGCATAATCTGATTCGGCAATGTTCACGGTCCGCCACGGCGCGCATCACCATTTCCACCATGGCCACAAGCCGACGGGAGCCGCGTGATCCGCGTTCTGGACTGAGCACCAGCAGACGAACCAGGGACCAACGTAGCCCCGCCCGACCGGCGGGGTTTTTTATTTTATGGACTACTCAAAACTGGACGGTTTGATTCCCGCGGTCATCCAGGACGCCGAGAGCTCGGAAGTCCTGATGGTCGGATTCATGAACGAGCAGGCGCTGGCCGACACCCGGCGCACCGGTTTCGCGACGTTCTTCAGCCGCACCCGCAACAAGATGTGGATGAAGGGTGAAACCTCGGGCAACAAGCTCGAGGTCGTCGAGATCCTCGTCGATTGCGACGACGACACCGTGCTGGTCAAAGTGAAACGCCTCGGTGACGGGAACGTCTGTCACACCGGCGATCGTACGTGCTTCAACAAGACACTCGCCCAACACGAGGAAACCATTCAACACGAAGGACACTAAGGACTCAGAGGTCAGGTCGTTGACTCTATGAAACTCAAACTCGGCATCCCGAAAGGCTCGCTGCAGGACGCCACCGTGGCGCTGTTCGCGCGGGCCGGATTCAACATCTACGTCAGCTCGCGCTCGTACTTCCCGACGATTGACGATCCGGAAATCGAGTGCATGCTGATCCGCGCGCAGGAAATGGCGCGCTATGTCTCGGACGGCGTCCTCGACGCCGGGCTGACCGGTCAGGACTGGATCGCGGAGCACGAAGCCGGCGACGGCAAGACCGGCGTGCTGACCAGTATCGCGGATCTGATCTACGCCAAACAGAGCTTCGGCAAGGTGAAGTGGGTGCTGGCGGCGCCCGAGGACTCGACGTTCCGATCGGCAAAAGACCTCGAGGGCAAGACCATTGCCACCGAGCTGGTCCGCGCCACCCGCGCCTACTTCGCGAGGCAGCAGGTCAACGTCAAGGTCGAATTCTCGTGGGGCGCGACCGAAGTGAAGCCGCCGATGCTGGCCGACGCGATCGTCGAGGTCACCGAAACCGGATCGTCGCTGCGGGCGAACCGGCTGCGCATTCTCGACGTGGTGATGGAGTCCAACACGCAGCTGATCGCGAACAATACCGCGCTGACCGACCCGGCTAAACGCACCAAGCTCGAGAACATCGCGCTGCTCCTGAAAGCCGCAATCGAAGCGCAGGGCCGCGTCGGCCTGATGCTGAACGTGCGGCGGGACGATCTCGCCGCGGTGCTGGCGCTGCTGCCGGCGTTGCAGCGGCCGACGATTTCGGCGCTCAGCGACGATCATTGGGCAGCCGTCAACACCATCATCGAGGAACGCACGGTCCGCGACCTGATTCCGAAGCTCAAAGCGGCGCGCGCGGAAGGTATCGTTGAATACCCGCTCAACAAAATAGTGCTGTAAAGAAGGATGGGGCAGGTAGGTCGGGTGGGTTCACAAGGATGAGAATCGTCGAGGCAACAGACACGCGAACGATCGAGCGGCTCCTGGCGCCTGCCCGGAGCGGCGACCGCGCATTCGAGCGTCGGGTGAAGACGATCGTGGACGGCGTCCGGACCGGCGGCGCCCCAGCGCTCGCACGATTTGCTAAGCGCTTCGACCACGTCTCGGGACCGCTCGAGGTGTCCGCGCGCGAAATGCGAATCGGTGCCGCCCGTGTCGAACCGGCAGTCCGGCGGGCGATCGCGCAGGCTGCCGCAAACATCGCCCGCGTCGCCTTCCGGCAGATTCCAACCCACGTCGATCTGCAGGTCGCGGCGGGAGTCGCCGTCGAGCAGCGCATCGAACCGCTCGCGCGGGTCGGCTGCTACGTGCCCGGTGGGCGTTTCCCGCTGCCCTCGTCGCTGCTGATGACCGCGGTGCCCGCTCGAGTGGCCGGCGTTCGCGAGATCATCGCGGTCTGTCCCAGACCGGAGCCGCCGGTGATGGCCGCCGCACTCGAGGCGGGCGTCACGCGGCTGTTCCGGATCGGCGGCGCGCATGCCATCGCCGCGCTCGCTTACGGCACGACGAGTGTTCCCCGCGTGGACAAGATCGTCGGCCCCGGCAACCGCTACGTCGCCGCCGCCAAAGCGCTGGTGGCGGGCCACTGCGCCATCGATTTCTATGCAGGACCGACCGAGATCGTCATCGTCGCCGGCGGCGGACGCGCCTCGTGGATTGCCGCCGATCTCATCGCCCAGGCCGAACACGATCCGGATGCGCGGGCGATTCTGATCACGTGGAGCCGGTCACTCGCCAGCCGCGTCCTGAAGGAAGTCGCCGCGCGCAGCGCCGGACGCGACATCGTCCAGCGATCGCTGGCAGCGAACGGCGCGGTAATCGTAGCCAGGAACGCGGCCGCGGCGATGACGCTCGCGAATCGATTCGCGCCCGAGCACCTGGTGCTGGATCGCGAGACGCTGGCGCGGCGCCCACTCACCGCCGGTGCGGTGTTCGTCGGTCCATACACTGCGCAGGCGGCCGGCGATTACGCGACCGGATCGAATCACGTACTGCCGACGTCCGGCGCCGCCCGCTTCCGGGGCGGCTTGTCGGCTGCCGACTTCGTCCGCGTGATGTCGGTTCAGCGGCTGACGCGCGCCGGCCTCGCACGACTCGCACCGACCATCGTGCCGCTGGCGCGAGCTGAGGGACTCGAGGGGCACGCTGAGTCGATCGAGATTCGGCTGCGGTAGCGCGATGATCGTGTCGGGCGATATTCGATCAGCAGCGCGAGGCTTCGGCCGAGCGATTTTCGGGACTTTGAGATGAGCCACTATCAGAAACCACCGGAACTCTACGACGGGCTGCGCCTGCACCAGAACGAAAACACCGGCGGCTGTTCGCCGAAGGTAATCGAAGCGCTGGCGCGCCTGCGACCGGAACAGATCGGCTTCTACCCTCCGTACGCGGAAGCGACGGCGGCGGTCGCCGGCTACCTGAACGTCGATCCCGATCGGATCACGCTGGTCAATGGCCTCGACGAAGGCATCATGGCGCTCGCGGTGTCGTACCTGCGTGCGGCGCCCGGTGGGCCGCTGTTCGAAGCCATCGTGCCCGAGCCGGCGTTCGAGATCTTTCGCTTCGACACCGCAGTCGCCGGCGGCGCGCTCGTGCAGGTGATGCCGAAGCCGGACTTTTCGTTTCCGATCGACGACGTGCTGGCCGCGATCACGCCGAACACGCGCGTGGTCTTTCTCACCAATCCCAACAATCCCACCGGCGTCAGCATGCCGATCGAGGCCATTCGCACGATCGCGCGCAAGCTGGCACCCGGCGCCGTCGTCTTTGTTGACGAGGCCTACGCCGAGTTCGCCGGTGTGAGCTTCATTCCGGAGCTGGACGCGTTTCCGAACGTGATCGTGGGCCGGACATTTTCCAAAGCCTTCGGCCTGGCCGGCCTGCGGATCGGTTGCCTGGTCGGCGCGCCGGCAACGGTCGATCGAATCCGCGAGGCGATCCCGGTCTACAGCGTGAGCATCGCCGCGGTCGTTGCCGTCCGGGCGGCACTGGCGGACCCGGATCACCTGAACGGATATCTTCGACAGGTGGCGGAGTCGAAGGCGATGGTCTACGCCGCGTGCGAACGGCTCGGACTCACCTATGTGAAGAGCCAATCGAACTTCGTGCTGGTCGGCGCCGGCGGCTGGACCGATGCGGTGGTGAAAGGCGCTTTCGCGCGCGGCATCTACCTGCGCGATCGGTCGACCGAGCCTGGATGCGCCGGCCACCTGCGCATTGCCACCGGCATCGTCGAACACACCAGGCAAGCGCTGGCGGTGATGGAAGAGGTGCTATGCGCCGCGCGCTGATCGACCGCCAGACTACGGAGACACAGATTTCGCTCGGGATCGGTCTCGACGGCAAAGGCACGTACCGGGTGCGGACCGGCATCCGCTTTCTCGATCACATGCTGGAGCTCGTGGCCCGGCACGGAGCGTTCGACCTGACCGTGGACGCACAGGGCGATCTCGACGTCGATCAGCACCACACCGTCGAGGATCTCGGCATCGCATTCGGCGAGGCGGTCTCGAAGGCACTCGGCAATCGCAAGGGCATCAATCGCGCCGGCTACTTCGTCATGCCGATGGACGAGACGCTGGCGGTGGCCGCGATCGACCTGGGCGGACGACCGCACGCCGTCGTCAATCTGCAGGTCAAGGTCGTGCGCGTCGGCGATCTGCAAGTGGAACTGGTCCACGATTTCTTCGAAGGGTTTGCGATCGGAGCGCGCGCCAACGTCCACGTCAAGGTCATGTACGGCCGCTCGAGCCACCACAAGATCGAAGCGGTGTTCAAGGCATTCGCGCGAGCGCTGCGCGTAGCCTGCGCGAAAGACAAGCGCATGGCGAAGATGCTGCCCAGCACCAAGGGGCTGCTGTGATCGCACTCATCGACTACAAAGCCGGCAACCTGACGTCGGTGAAGAAGGCGCTCGCCACACTCGGCGCCGACGTCATCGTGCCTGCGACCGCTGCTGAGCTCAGCAACGTGCAAGGCATCATCGTGCCCGGCGTCGGGCATTTCGGCGCCACGCGCGCCCTCGACCAGTCGTGGATCGACGCCATCCTCGAACGAATCGGCGAGGGACGGCCGTTGTTCGGCATCTGTCTCGGCATGCAGTGGTTGTTCGAAGGCAGCGACGAAGCGCCCGACAGCCCTGGTCTCGGACTGCTGGCCGGTCGCTGCTACCGCCTGGGCGCGGGTCGCTCGAACGAGGTCCGGCTACAGCCGGACCAGATCAAAGTCCCGCACGTCGGCTGGAACAGCATCCAGATTCAGCGCGACAACGCGTCGATCGTGAACGGTGTCGCCAACGCGTCGCAGGTCTACTTCACGCACAGCTATGTTGCGCCAGTGACCGACGATGCGGTCGCAGTGGCCGAGCACGGCGAGCCATTTGCGGCGGTCGTGCAGCATGGGCAGATTTCCGGCGTGCAGTTCCATCCGGAGAAGTCCGGCGACGTCGGGTTGCGGATCCTCCGCAACTTTCTCGAGCTCGCCGGCTGACGCTGATGCTCTCCAAGCGAATCATCGCGTGCCTGGACGTGCGGAACGGCCAGGTGGTCAAGGGCATCAACTTCGAGGGACTGCGCTCGGCCGGCGATCCGGCAGAGCTGGCACGGCGTTATAACAGCGAGGGCATCGACGAACTGGTGATCCTGGACATCACCGCCACCCTCGAGGGTCGCCGCGCGCTGGCGGAGACCATCCGTGCGGTCGCGCGCGAGCTCTTCATCCCGCTCGCTGTCGGCGGCGGCATCCGTACGGAAGCAGACGCCGACGCGGCCATCGAAGCGGGCGCTGACAAAGTGAGCCTGAATACTGCGGCGCTCTCCAATCCCGGCTTGATCACCGCCCTCGCCGAACGGTACGGCAGCCAGGCGGTGGTCGTCGCCATCGACGCCAAGCTCGACCGCGATCGCTTCGCGGTCTACGCACGCAGCGGATCGGCGTCCGCTGACCGTGATGCCGTGGAATGGGCGCGCGAGGCCCAGGCGCGCGGTGCCGGCGAGATCCTGCTGACCTCGATCGACCGCGACGGCACCAAGGCCGGCTTCGACTGCCCGCTGACGGCGGCGGTCTCGTCGGCGGTCTCGATTCCGGTCATCGCATCAGGAGGTGCCGGCGGACGCGATCATTTCGTCGACGTCTTCACCACCGGCAAAGCCGATGCTGCTCTGGCGGCGTCGATCTTCCACTATGCCGAAACCAGCGTGCTCGCGCTGAAGACGCACCTTCGCGAGCACGGCATCCCGGTACGACTCTGACCACTGCGCACTTTTCATCACCCGTTGCGCACTTTTCATCACGAAGACACGAAGCTCACGAAGGCCACGAGGATAATCTGGTCTTGTACAATTCGTTCTTCGTGATCTTCGCGATCTTCGTGTCTTCGTGATAAGCGTCTCGCGCCACACATGCTGATCCCCTCAATCGACCTCAAGGACGGCGCCGTCGTCCAGCTCGTTCAAGGCGAGAAGCTCGCGATCCGTGACGAGGATGTCTTTCGGTGGGTGCGACGCTTCGAGCGATATCCCAAGGTGCAGGTGATCGATCTCGATGCGGCGATGGGGGCCGGCGACAATCTGGCGCTGGTCCATCAGATCGCGGGCAAGTTGTCGTGCCGGGTAGGGGGCGGCATCCGAACCGTCGCACGCGCCGCGGACGTGCTGGCCGCCGGTGCGCAGCAGATCATCGCGGGATCATCTTTATTCAGGGCCGGACGACCCGACCTCGTGTTCGCAAAGTCGCTGTGCGACGCCGTGGGCCGCGAACGGGTGATCGCCGCGGTGGACAGCCGCGGCGGCCATGTCGTCATTCACGGATGGAAAACCGCGCTGCCGCTGACCGCGGTGGACGCCGTGCGCGCGCTCGAGCCCTATTGCGACGAATTCCTCTACACGCACGTCGACAAGGAAGGCTTGATGGGCGGCACCGACTTCGAGGCGATCATGGCGGTCAAAGGGGCGACCGCACGCCGCCTGACCGCGGCCGGTGGAATCACCACGCAAAAGGAGATCGACGACCTTCACGCGCTCGGCATCGACGCCGTTGTCGGCATGGCGATCTACACCGGCACACTGAGCGTGGACTGACGACGTCAACTCTCAACTCCCGACTATCGACTCCCGACTCGCGACTCCCAACTCCCTGAACGTTCCGACCGTCTTCTCCGTCAAAGCTGCCATGCGCAAGTACGCCATCGTCCTCGGCCTGGTGCTGTTGGCCACACCCACCGTGTGGGCTGCCTTCTCCGAAACCGAGCAGGTCAGCCAGACGATCAAGCTGGAGCCCGGTGGAACACTGCGTCTCCACAGCTTCTCCGGGCGGGTGTCGATCACGGCGTCGGATGAGCCCCAGGTGGTCATCAACGCCCTCCGCCGTGGCACGCGGTGGCAGCTGGACCACAGTCGCGTCGACATTCACACGAGCGGTGCGAATGTCGTCGTGGTGGAGGCCACCCATCGCGAGAGGGCCTGGTACGAGTTCATGGGCAGCGGCGAGGCCGTCGAGACCGACTTCGACGTGCGCGTCCCCCGTAAAACCAACCTGGATCTGTCCGTCTTCAGCGCCCGCGTGACCGTCGAGGGCGTGGAAGGCGACCATCAGGTTCACGGTTTTTCATCCCGGCTGAGCCTGACCGACACCGCGGGCTCGATTCGGGCGCATACCTTCAGCGGTGCTGTCCTGATCGGCGAGAAGTCCTGGTCGCCCGATCGGAACATTCAGGTCGATACCTTCAGCGGGAACGTCGAATTGCAGGTGCCGGCCAGCGCCAGCGGCACGGTCAGTTTCAACACCTTCAGCGGGCGGCTCGATTCCGAAATGCCGCTGGTCCTTCACAGCTCGACGCGGCGGGCGGTGCGCGCGGAGCTTGGCGCCGGCGGAAACGGCTCGCTGCGGTTCAAAACGTTCAGCGGCAGCGTAAAGATCAACCACCAGCCCTGAACCGGCTGTTACAATTGGTAGTTCCCTTATCTGCCTACAGATAGGGGACTTCGAATTGTGAGCACCGCAGTTCAGGTCGACCCCGAGCTTCTCCGCGGCGTGCGGACACTGCCGGCCGGGCGGGTCACCGCCGACGGGAAGTTTCTCCGTGTACAGGTCAGCGCGGGAGGAGGCGACTCGAAAGGCGAGCGATTCCTCGTCAAAGGCGTCACGTACGGCACGTTCGCGCCGGACGCTGACGGCTACCAGTTCCCTCCGCTGTCACGTGTCGCCGAAGATTTCCGGGCCATGGCGGCGCTCGGCATCAACACGGTCCGGACCTACACCGCGCCCCGCCGCGAGATGCTGGACGAAGCCGCGCGCCATGGCCTGCGGGTCATGGTGGGGCTGCCCTGGTCGCAGCACGTGGCGTTTCTCGACAACCGGGCGCTCAGACGCGAGATCCGGCACGACATCACGGCGCGCGTCGCGGAACTGGCCGACCATCCTGCGGTCCTGACCTTCGCGCTCGGCAATGAGATTCCGCCGAGTGTCGTGCGCTGGCACGGCCGCACCCGCGTCGAGCGCTTCCTGCGCGCGCTGTATCAGGACGCCAAGGCCAAGGCGCCGGACAGCCTCTTCACCTACGTCAATTTTCCGCCTACCGAGTTTCTCGATCTCTCGTTCCTGGACATCAGCGCGTTCAACGTCTACCTCCACCGCGAGGCGGATCTCCGCGCCTATCTGGTGCGGCTGCAGCACGTCGCCGGGCAGAAGCCGCTGCTGCTCGCCGAAGCCGGCGCCGACAGCGTGCGCGAGGGCGAACAGGGACAGGCCGACATCACGGCGATGCACGTACGCGTGGCGTTCGAGGAAGGCGCCTGCGGCGCGGTCGCGTTCGCATGGACCGATGAATGGTGGCGCGGCGGCCACACGGTGGACGACTGGAAATTCGGACTGGTCGACGTCAACCGCCGGCCGAAGCCGGCGGCGCAGGCCGTCGCCAAAGCCTTCGCCGACGCACCGTTCCCGGTGGAACAGCAGCGCACGTGGCCGAAAGTGTCGGTCGTCGTCTGCGCCTACAACGCCGCGGACACGCTGACCGACAATCTCCGATCGCTCGAAGCGCTGTCGTATCCGGACTTCGAGATCATCCTGATCAACGATGGGTCGAAGGATCGCACCAGCGACATCGGTCACAGCTTTGCCCGCGTCCGCGTCATCGACACGCCGAATGCCGGACTCAGCGCCGCGCGCAACGTCGGCCTGGCCGAAGCGACCGGCGAGATCGTCGCCTACACCGACGCCGACACGCGCGTCGATCCCGACTGGCTCACCTTTCTCGTCCAGCCCTTCCTGACCTCCGACGTCGTCGCCTCGGGAGGACCGAACGTGGTGCCGGCCGACGATCCGCCGATGGCACAGTCGATTGCGCGCGCGCCGGGCGGACCGACTCACGTGCTGCTCGACGACCGCACCGCCGAGCACGTACCGGGCTGCAACATGGCCTTCCGGCGCGAGGCGCTGCTCGCGATCGGCGGCTTCAATCCCATCTACCTCCGCGCCGGAGACGATGTGGACGTGTGCTGGCGGTTGCAGGCGCAGGGCGGAAAGATCGGCTTTGCCGCCGCCGCGCTGGTGTGGCACCACCACCGCTCGTCGGTACAGGCTTACTGGCGTCAGCAGGTCGGCTACGGCGAGGGCGAAACCTGGCTGATGGCGCACCATCCGGAAAAATTCCTCGATGGCCACATGCTGTGGCACGGCCGCATCTACAGCCCGCTACCCTTCGTGCGTTCACTGTGGAGCACGCGGATCAACGCCGGGGTGTGGGGTACTGCAGCGTTCCCGTCGGTGTATCGCGCCGACGTACACCCGTTCGCGTTCCTGCCGCACTCGATCAAGTTCCAGACGCTGTCGTTCGCGCTGACCATCGCCGGCGCGGCGGTGGCAGCCACCCGGGCGCACCACTGGGCGTCGTACCTCCTTCTTGGTGCGGGACTGGTTGGCCTGGCGGCGACGGTCGCGAAGAACATCGCCTACGCCATGCGCTCGGAAGTGCAGTCGCTTGGCGGCAACCGCCTCTGGTATCGCGCGACAGTGGCTTATCTGCATTTCCTGCAGCCGCTGGCGCGGCTGCGCGGGCGCATTCGCGGCCTGCTCTCGCCGCCGGAACTGGAAATGCCGCCGGTTACGCCGCAGACCAGCCGCGGTCCGCGGCCGTCGCTGGCCGACGCCTGGCGCGCCCTGGTGCTGGTCGCCGGCAGCGTCAAGGAAGACAGCTTCTGGAGTGAAACCTGGACCTCGGGCGAGCGGGTGCTCTCGCAGTTGACCGACTGGTTGCGCCGATCGCGAGCGGTTCGCTCGATTGAAATCGACGAAGGCTGGTCGGACGACCGCGACGTCAGCGTGTTCGTCGGTCGCTGGGCGTGGCTCGACGTGCGGGCGCTGGTCGAGGAACACGCCGGCGGCAAGACGCTGGTGCGGTTCAGCACTCACCTGCGGCCGACCACCTTCGGCATCGTCACCGCGCTTGCGCTTGGCGCGGCGCTGCTCAGCGGCGCGCTGCTCGGCGCCTCTCAACTGGATCGAGCCGCCGGCAGCGCCTTGCTGAAATGGCGACTTGCCGGCGCAAGCGTCGCCATCCTAAGCGTCGCCTCGATTCTCGCGGTGGCATGGCGCACCGCGCAAACTACCGCCATTGTCCGCCGCGCCATCGCGCACGTGACGGTCGGATCCGGCATGGTGGCGATGAAATCAGGACCGGCTCGTGCGCCGCTGCTGGCGCCGTCGCTGCTGCGGGTCTACGGCTTGCGCAGCGCGTTCATCTTCGTCCTGATGATCGTCGCGCTCGGCGCGAGCACGCTGCTGTTGCGGGAGGTGGCAATCGCGGAAGTCGTCATCGGCCCCAAGCCGGGGGCCAGCGGCAACAGTCCGGCGCTGTCGGCATGGCTCGACACGCCGGGCGGCATCACCATCGCGCCCAACGGCGACATCTACATCGCCGACTCGAACAACGACGTCATTCTGCGGGCCGATCCGCGGGCGGCGACGCCGGTGCCGGTCGCGGGCATCAAGGGCAGGACCGGGTTCTCGGGCGACGACGGTCTTGCGCTCAAGGCGCAGCTCGACACACCGGACGGCGTCTGCATCGCCCCGGACGGAGATCTCGTCGTCGCCGACTCGCACAACGATCGCATCCGCCGCGTCGATCGTCCGACGCGCATCATCACTACCGTGGCGGGCTCAGGTGAGAACGGATTCGACGGCGACGATCAGCCGGCGCTGAACGCGGCGTTGAACACCCCGAGCGCGGTGGCGTGCGCGCCGAACGGCGATCTCTACATCGCCGATACCTTGAACTATCGGGTACGGGTGGTCGACACCAAGACCGGACTCATTCGCACGGTCGCCGGCGACGGTACACCCGGCGACCCGGATAACGTCGGCGACGGCGGCCCGGCGGTTGCGGCACACCTGAACATGCCCAGTGACGTGCAGATCGCGCCAAACGGCGACATCTACATCGCAGACATGCACCATCAGCGCATCCGCAAGGTCGATGCGGCGACGCAGATCATCTCGACCGTTGCGGGCAGCGGCATCTTCGGCAGTGGCGGGGACGACGGGCCGGCGATCAAAGCGAACCTCGCAGGTCCGGCGGGTATCGCACTGGTCCCCGAACCTGGCGGCGCCATCACCATCTTCATCGCCGACTACTACAACTATCAGGTCCGCGCGGTCGGACCGGACGGCATCATGCGCAACGTCAGCGACGAAGGGCGCGTGGCGTTCGGCGCACCGTCGCGGGTTGCGTTTGCCCTCGGGGGGCCGAAGCGCGGCTGGCTCTACGTCACCGACCACGACAAGAACAACGTCGTGGCCGTCAACATTCCCCAGATCTCGTCTGGTCCGATTCTGGTGCCACGACCGCCGCAACCGCCACCGCCGGTTCCGCCGGGCAGAAAGGTCGGCGGATGAACGACACGGTGAACGAACAAGCGGGCGCGAACACGGCCGCGCCAAGCGCGACCCAGGGGCTGCTGCGCTGGGCGCTGCCGTTTCTGCGGCCGTACCGGAAGCAGGTCGCCCTGCTCGCGGTGCTGCTGGTGTCGGAGATCGTGCTCGGGGCGCTGCAACCGTGGCCGCTGGCGATTGCGATCGACTACATCCTTACGCCCGCCGCCGAGGGGCGCAAGGCGTTCCCGGCCCTCGTTCAGCCGCTGATCTCGGCGATCTCGCACGACAACCGCTTCACGCTGCTGGTGATCATCGTGGTCGCCGGCGTCGTGCTGCAGATCGTGAACCAGTTCGTCTCGGCTTACGGCACCCAGGTGCAGGTCGAGACCGGACAGAAGATGGTCTATCGACTGCGCGGCGAGCTGTTCGAACATCTCACCGCGCTCGGCCTGCATCATCACATCACCACCAGCACCGCCGACGCCGTCTACCGGGTGGACGTGGACGCGTATGCCATCGAGAACCTGGTCATGAGCGGCCTGTTTCCGCTGGCCACGTCGGTGACTGCGCTGGCGGTGATGTTCGGCGTGCTGCTCTACATGAACGTGACGATCGCGCTGCTGTCGCTGACCGTGGTGCCGTTCATGTACCTCTGCCTGCGCTATTACACGAGGACGCTGGTCAACCGCGAAGAGCGAGTGAAGGAGCTCGAGGCCAAGCTGCTCGGCCGCCTTTACGAGGCATTCGGCGCCATGCGCCTGGTCAAGAGCTTCGCCCGCGAACCGTACGAGCTGCAGCGCTATGCCACCTCCGGCGACACCACCATGAACGCGCGCATCGCGATCACCTGGCAGTCGTCGCTGTTCTCGGTCGTCGTCAGCACCATCACCATCCTGGGAACCGCGCTGGTCGTGATTGTCGGCGGCCGGCTGGTGATGAACGGACAGCTGAGCGTCGGCCGGCTCACGGTGGTGATCAGCTATCTCGCCGCCGTGTACGGTCCGCTATCGGCAATCGCGCACACCACCGGACAGCTGCAGGGAGCGTTGGCGGGGACCAAGCGCGTCCGCGCGATGTTCGCGCTGACGCCCGAAACGGTCGAGGCGCCCGACGCGGTTTCCGCGGCAGACGTGAAAGGCGACATTCAGTTCGAGGACGTGGGGTTCACTTATCCGAGCGGCGCCGAGGTCCTGCACGACATCGCCTTCGAGGCCAAACCTGGTCAAGTGGTCGCGCTTGTCGGCCTGACCGGCGCCGGCAAGACCACGCTGGTGAGCCTGATTCCACGCTTCTTCGAGGCGACCACCGGCCGGGTGCTGATCGACGGCGTGGACGTGAAGAAATACCGCATCCGCGAGCTGCGCGAGAAGATCGCGATCGTGCTGCAGGATCCGGTGCTGTTCCAGGGCACCATCGCTGACAACCTCCGCTACGGACGGCTGGACGCCACGCAGGAGGAGATCGAGCAGGCGGCTCGCTCCGCGCACGCGCACGAGTTCATCTCGCGCCTGCCGAAAGGCTACGACACGGAAATCGCCGAGGCGGGCGGCGGCCTCTCCGGCGGCGAGCGGCAGCGCCTTAGCGTGGCGCGGGCCATCCTGAAGGACGCGCCGATCCTCATCCTCGACGAGCCGACCTCGTCGCTGGACTCGATCTCCGAAGAAATCGTCTTCGCGGCGCTGCGCCGGCTGCGCGCCGGACGCACCACCGTCGCCATCGCCCACCGGTTGTCGACCGTGCGCGACGCCGACCAGATTCTCGTGCTCGACGGCGGCCAGATCGCCGCCAAGGGGCGGCACGACGAGCTGCTGAAGTCGAGCCAGCTGTACCGCCGGATGTGCGCCCGCCTGTCGGTCGGCAAGTCGCTCGACGAGCCGGAAAGCGTCGACGAGCTGATCGAAGCGGCGAGGCGATGAAGGTACTGTTCGCCGGCATCATCGCGCGCTATCCGTTCGGCGGCGTCACCTGGTGCTCGCTGATGTATCTGATCGGCCTGCGCGCGCTCGGCCACGAGGTCTTCTACATCGAGGACACCGGCGAGTGCGTCTACGACCCGATCCTCAACACCCGCGCCACCGACCCGATCTACGGGACCACCTACATCAACAACGCGCTGGCGCCGTTCGGCTTCGGCGACCGGTGGTCGTTCGTCAACTACGACGGCGGCTATCACGGCCGGAGCGCGGAGGAGGTGCGGCGGTTCGCCGCGGACGCCGACCTGTTCATCAATCTTTCCGGCGGCTCGTGGTTCTGGCGCGAGGAATACGTGCGCATTCCGCACAAGGTGTTCGTCGATTCCGACCCGGCGTTCACCCAGCTCGCCATCGCCAAGGCCGAACCCTGGTACGTCGAGTTCTTCAAGGGTTTCGACCACCTGTTTACCTTCGGCGCCAACATCGGGACGCCGGCCTCCCCGATTCCAACCGGCGACTTCGCCTGGCACAAGACCTGGCAGCCGATCACCATGGACGACTGGCGCGTCGAAGCGGCGCCGCGCGATCGCTACACCACGGTGATGACCTGGCAGATTGAAAGCTTCACCGACGTCGGCGGCAACAAGGACCAGGAGTTCGTGAAGTTCATCGACCTGCCGCAGCGAACGCCGCAGCCGTTCGAGCTGGCGATCAACGGTCCGCAACAGCTGCTGCGTCAACACGGCTGGGACACCGTCGACGCGATGGCCGTATCGCGGACGCCGTCGGCTTACCGCGACTTCATCCAGGCGTCGAAAGCGGAGTTCGGCGTTGCCAAGCACACCTATGTCGCGAACCGCTCGGGCTGGTTCAGCGACCGTACCGAGTGCTACCTCGCTTCGGGACGGCCGGCGCTGGTTCAGGACACCGGCTGGACCGCACACCTGCCGAGCGGCGAAGGGCTGCTCGCGTTCTCCAACATGGAAGAGGCGATCGACGGCATCGGCCGCATCAACGCCGACTACGAGCGACACGCGCGGCGGGCTCGCGACGTGGCGCACGCTCATTTCGACGCCCGCGTCGTTCTGCCCAGGCTGCTGGAGATCGCGTGCTCATGACCATCTCCCCATCACGAAGACACGGAGATCACGAAGGACACGAAGCCGGCTTGGTACGTGCTCCTGACAAAAAGAGAAGGAGTGTCTTCCTGACCTTCGCGATTCTTCGTGCCCTCGTGATGAAGGCGCGCGAGGTCCGGCCGTGAGGATCGCCCACATCGCACCGGTCGCGACCACGATTCCGCCGCCGAAATCCGGCTCGGTCGAGACGATGACATCGTTGCTCACCGAAGGGCTGGTCGCCCGCGGACACGACGTCACGCTGTTCGCAACCGCCGACTCCCGGACCAGCGCCAAGCTGGAGGCGATCTACCCGCACGGCTACTGGCACGACGAGAACATGTGGCCGTGGGAGCTCTACGAGATGCTGAACCTGGCGGCCGCCGTCGAGCGCGCCTCCGATTTCGACATCATCCACTACGAGGCCGCGTACTATCCGATGTCGCTGGCGTTCACCCGGCTATGCGCGACGCCGATCGTCCAGACGTTACACCACTCGCCGACCGCCGCGGAGGTCAAGCTGTGGACCCGCTATCCGGAGGCGGCGTTCGTGGCCATCTCGCGCGAGCAGAAAAGCCTGCTCTCGGGCGTCAACGTCGTCGGCACGGTGCTGCACGGCATCGACATGGACAACTTCGTCTTCCAGGAAAAGCCGGAAGACTATCTGTTGTTTCTCGGCCGATTCACCGCCGGCAAGGGCGTGCTTCAGGCCATCGAGATTGCGCGTCGCGTCGGCATGCGTTTAATCCTGGCGGCGGCGGAAGACGAGTACTATCGCGAGAAAGTCGCGCCGCACGTCGACGGACGCCACGTCGTTTACTATGGCGAAGCCGATTTCGCGGCGAAAGTGAAACTGTACGGTGGCGCGCGGGCACTGGTTTACCCGATCCAGGCGCGCGAGCCGTTCGGGCTGGTGCTGGCCGAGGCCATGGCCTGCGGGACGCCGGTCGTCGCGCTCGATCGCGGCGCGGTCCGGGAAGTCGTGGACGAGGGCGTGACCGGCATGATTTTCGAAAATCTCGAGCAGATGGTGAACGAGTTGCCGCGGGTCTTCGACCTCGATCGCCGTCGGGTGCACGAACGCGCGGTGGCACGGTTCGGCGCGGGGCGGATGGTCGACGAGTACGCCGAGGTGTATCGTCGCATCGTGGAGGCGCATCAGCATGGCTGAGTCATCGCGACCGTTTGCCGGCAGAACGGTCCTGGGGATCTTCGCGCACCCGGACGACGAGTCGCTGGCGTGCGGCGGCACGCTGGCTCGCCTCGCTGACGCCGGCGCCAGCGTGGTCGTCGTCTGTGCCTCGCGCGGCGAGGCCGGCTCGATCAGCGATCCGGCGCTGGTCCCCGACGGTGATCTCGGACTGGTGCGGGTACGTGAACTGGCGGATGCCGCAGCCGTGCTGGGAGTGTCCGAGGTCATCGTTCTCGATCATCCCGACGGCGACCTGCGCTGGGAACACGTTCCCGAGCTGCACGCAGAACTGATCGCCCTGATCCAGCGCTTCCGGCCGGACGCGATCATCACGTTCGCCGAAGACGGCCTCTACTGGCATCTGGATCACATCGGCATTCACGAACGGACGTATACGGCGGTGCTGTCGCTCGGCGCCGCCGCGCCGCCGCTGTATTACGTGACCATGCAGGCCGGTGCGATGCGTGAGGTGGTCGAGGCCGCTCACGCTAAAGGCGGCGCGCCGCCCGACTCCAGCTTCTGGGGCATTGCGCCGGATTGCTTCGGCGACGGCGCCAACCCGCCGACCTTCGTCGTTGACGTACGCGACTGGGCCACTCGAAAGCTGGCGGCGCTGCGCTGCCATCGAACCCAGATGGGCCCCAACAACCCGATGGCCTGGATCGACGCCGAGGAAGCGCGCCGATGGCTTGGGACCGAGCAATTCCGCCGCTCGCCGCTCGAGGCCAGCGGCGAACCGCTGCTCGAACTCTTCGGTGAAATCCAACATGTTGACTGACACGCTCGACATCCTGCGCTGCCCGTACTGTGGCGGGCGGCTGGCGCTTGTCGAATCGATTTTTCACCGCAGTACGACGCACGCGATTCAGGACGGCATCCTCGGCTGCCACTGCTGCATCTTCCCGGTTGTGGACGGCATCCCGGTTCTCCACCTCCAGCCGTCCGCGATCGCCGCGCGCGATCATCTGCAAGCGGGCCGGCCCGACCTCGCGCGCCGGACTATGGTGGGCCTCGACGAGGCTGCTGCGGAGGCGTTCGAGGCCGCGGCGGAGTCGGGGACGGCGACCTACCGCGAGACCGTCGAAGCGCTCGGTCCCAATTTCGAAGGCGGCTACTTTCTCTATCGCTTCTCCGACCCGACCTACATCGTCGCGCAGGCGGTCGTCCGCGCCGTCGCCTCGACGGTGCTGGCCGGCGCGCGCCGGGCGATCGACATCTGCGGCGGATCGGGACACGTCACGCGGACGCTGCTCGATCTGTCGTCGCCGCCGCCGATTCTGGCCGATCTCTACTTCGCCAAGGTGTGGCTGGCGCGGCGATTCACCGCGCCCGGCTGCGAACCGGTGTGCTGCGACGGCAACGCGCCGATGCCGTTCGCGCGCGGTGCGTTCGGCTTCGCGATGTGCACCGACGCCTTCATGTACATCTGGACCAAACGGCAATTCGTCGGCGAGATGGAACGGCTGGTCGACGACCCGCGCAGCGGCGCCAGCCCCGGCGCGGTGCTGATTGGGCACACCCACAACGAACGCACCTGGAGTCCATCGCACGGCCAGCCGCTCGCTCACCAGGGCTATGCCGATCTGTTCGAGACCATCGAGCCGCGGATTTTCGGCGAGGCCGGGCTGTTCGACGATGTGGTGAGTGGCGGCCCGCTGGATCTGTCGCGGCGCGACAGCCCGCAGACGCTCGACGCCAATCCGGCGCTGACCATCATCGCCAGCCGCGACGATCGCGTCTTCACGACGCACCCGCTGCCGGCGCCGAAAGATGCCGGCGGCGAATTCCGGATCAACCCGCTCTACGCGATCACCCACGAAGGCGACCGCATGCGGCTGCGCCTCGGCTTTCCGAGCGAGGACTACGAACAGGAATACGGCGCGATCCGGCGCTACCTGCCGGAGGACGTCACCGTCGATCGGCGCACGCTCACGGCCATCGAGTCCGGGCGCGTCACCGCCGAGCTCGCCGAGCTGGTGCGCCGCCGCGTGGTGGTCGACCTGCCGCGCCGCTACTACTGACGGGATCGGCCCGGGACCGCCGGCGCGGGCCGCCGACCCATTACGTTACAATACGTAACCAGTACAGTGCTTGACGTAACCGACAACCCGTTCGTCTACGGCGAAGTGGTGCCGGCGGCGGCATTCGTCAACCGCACCGCCGAGCTGGACCGGCTGGTGCGCGACCTGGCGGACGCCCAGAAAGTGTTCCTGATCTCGCCGCGCCGCTACGGCAAGTCGTCGCTGATCCGGCGCGCGCTGGCGGTGATGTCGCGCCGCGGCGCGCTGACCGTCGAGGTCACGGTCAGCAGCTTCAGCTCCTACGTCGCCTTCCTCGAAGGCTATGCCCGCGCCCTGGTCACGGCCGAGACGCGGTGGCAGCAGGCGCGGACGTGGCTGCGCGATGCCATCCGGTCGGCCAAAGCCGAGGTGCGCTACGCGCCCGACCAGTCGCCGCTCGGCGCGATCGCGGTGTCGTTTCCCGGTGTCAGGACCGAGCGCGACGTGTCGCGGCTCGCCCAGGAGGTCTTCGCGCTGCCGGCGCGGCTGGCCGAGACGCGGGGACGCAAGGTCATCGTCGCACTCGACGAATTCCAGGGCATCGCCGGTTTCGACGGCGGCTCGGTCGAGCACGCGATGCGCGCCGCGGTGCAGCACCAGCGTCAGGTCGGCTACGTGTTCGCGGGCTCCGAACCCAGCCTGATGGAGCGGATGATCGGGCGCCAGCGGCCGTTCTACAAGGCCGGGCCGGTGATGCGACTCGAGAAGATTCCGGCGCCGGAATTCGCCGCGTTCATCAACGCGCGGTTCGCGCGCTCGGGCATGCGTCCTGAAGACGGCCTCGGCGACGCCGTGGTGGAGCTCGCCGGCAACTTACCCTACGATGTGCAGCGCCTGGCGCACGAGACGTGGGACGAGGTGCGCACGCGCGGGCGCAAGCGAGCCACCCTGGACGATCTGCACCAGGCGCTCAAGCGTCTACTGGTCGAGCACCAGATGATGTTCGAGGCGGTGTGGCAGCGGCTGACGCTGGCGCAGCGGGCGGCGCTTCGCGCGGTCGTGCTCGAAGAGGGGCGCGAGCTGCTTTCCGCCGACGTGCGTACCCGCCATCGCCTCGGCGGATCCTCGACGGTTCAGGCCGCCCTGGCCGCGCTGGTGCGCGACGATCTGATCGCGCGCGACGGCACCCACTACGCGGTGGTCGATTCGCTGATGCGCGAATGGGTCGCCCGCCAGACCTTCTAACGCCGCACCCGTTCGCCCCCAACCCGGCCATTCGCCACGGCGCGAGCCTTGCAGCTGCACAGGCCGTGACCTTTGTCCGTGCCGGCGCGTTCGCGCTCTTCATGTTCGGGGCGGCGAGTGCGAGCGCTCAGGATGACAACAAGTTCGCGATCGGCGGCGAGCTGACGATCCGGGCTACCGATCGTGCGTCGAACTCGGACTATGCGCGTGTTCAGTTTGGTCCCAACCTACTCTGGCGCTTCGGTGAAGGAAAGCCTGGCTGGGGCTTTCACTGGGGGTTGAACTGGTACTCGGTGGATATCGAACGGCCGATCGCGGGCACCACCGTCCAGCTCGGCTCGCTGCACGTGCGGCCGATCATGGCGGGCTACGGCTACACATACATCTGGCACCACATCAAGATCAGCGCCGACACCCTGGCTGGCCTGGCCTTCAACTCGATCGACCTCGACGACGGCGCGATCGCCGCGTATAACGCGCGACTTGGCGGGCAGCGCGCGTATTCCCTGGCGACGAACACGTTCGTCATCAAGCCGGAAATCGGCATCTGGCACAACGTCAACCGGAAGATCGGGCTCAATTTGAATTTCGGCTACATGTTCGCCCGTCCCGACGTCACCGTGGTCTCGACAGCGGGAACCGAGACACGAACGGCGCGCGCCGATCAGTTCATCCTCAAGGGCGGCCTGGTGTATTCGATATTTGGTCGCTGACCCGGCGCCCCGGGGAATATCGCCGCTCGCCGCGGGGTTTCAGAGGACACCAGGAGCGCGCATGAACATCGTGATCGCCGGCGGCACGGGATTTCTCGGACGGCCACTGGCCATGGCGCTGGTGGCCGCCGGTCACGACGTCATCATCCTGACGCGCTCGCCGGGCCAGTCCGCCGGCGACAACACGCACTCGATCGCAGGCACGCGGACAATCGCCTGGACCCCGGACGGGACTACAGGTGCGTGGGCCGCCGCGATTGACGGCGCCGATGCCGTGATCAACCTCGCGGGCGAAGGTATCGCGGAACGACGCTGGACCGATGCGCACAAGCATCGCGTCCTCGACAGCCGGCTGAAGGCCACCCACAGCCTGGTCGCGGCGATTCAGGCCGCGGCAGCGCCACCACCGGCGTTCATCAGCGGATCCGCGGTCGGCTATTACGGACCGTCAGACGACGCGATCGTCACGGAATCGACGCCGCCCGGATCGGATTTTCTCGCGACCGTCTGCACGAAGTGGGAGCAGGCCGCAATCCAGGCCGCGAGCGACCGCACGCGTGTCGCGTGCATCCGCACCGGCATCGTGCTCGAAAAAGGCGGCGGCGCACTGCCGCAGATGCTGCCGCCGTTTTATCTCGGCGCCGGCGGACCGGTCGGCTCCGGCCGCCAGTACTGGCCGTGGATTCATCGGAATGACTGGGTGGCGCTGGTCATCTGGACGCTGTCGACGCCGGTGAGCGGCGCCGTGAATGCGACCGCGCCGAATCCGGTCACGAACGCTGACTTCGCCCACGCGCTGGGACGAGTGCTCCATCGTCCCGCGTTCCTGCCGGCTCCGGCGTTCGCGTTGCGGTTGTTGCTCGGGGAAATGGCGGATGCGTTGCTGCTGTCCGGCCAGCGGGCCGTGCCTGCCGTCGCCGAGCGCGGTGGCTTTGCGTTTCGATACAAGCAGGTTGACGAGGCGCTGTCGGCAATCTTCTCGAGGTGAGACCGGACGCAGTGGTCCGCGGGGACAGCGGAGGCTAGTACGACGCGAGCGTCCGAATCGCGGCGGTAATCGAATTGGCGTTGGGCAGGTTGAATTCCTCGAGCACGTGCGAAAACGGCGCGTGGGTGTCGGGATAGGTGACGCGCATCACCGGGGCGTCGAGATGGGCGAAGCGCTCCTCCATGATCACGGCCGACAACTCAGCGCCGAGTCCGAGCGTCTTGACGTCCTCGTGCACGATCAGCGCGCGGCTGGTCTTCTCGACCGATCGGAAGATCGCCGCCTTGTCGAACGGCATCAGCGTGCGCAGGTCGATGACCTCGACCTCGACGCCTTCCTTCGACAGGCGATCCGCGGCCTCGAGCGACGGCATCACCATCGCGCCGTAGGTGATCAGCGTGATGTCGCTGCCTTCGCGCCGGATTGCGGCGACGCCAATCGGCACGACCTCGTCGTCTCCTTCCGGCACCGGACCCTTGGCGCGGCGATACAGAAACTTGTGCTCGAAGTAGACCACCGGGTTGTCGTCACGGATCGCGGACTTGAGCAGCCCCTTGGCGTCGTAGGCCGTGGACGGCGCGACCACCTTCAGGCCGGGCCGGTGGATGAACCAGGCTTCCGGATTCTGTGAGTGATACAGGCCGCCGCCGACGTTGCCGCCGCTTGGCGCGCGCACCACGATCGGCACGCAGGCCCGGCCCCCGTAGCGGTAGCGCAGCGTCGCCGCCTGATTGACGATTTGATCGAAGCCACAGGAGATGAAGTCGGCGAACTGCATTTCGGCGACCGGCCGGTATCCGCGCAACGCGGCGCCGATGCTGACGCCGATGATCGCCGACTCGGAGATCGGCGTGTCGACGACGCGGCCCTCACCGAACTCTTCGTAAAGCCCCTGGGTCGCGCCGAACGCCCCCCCGTAGGCGCCGACGTCCTCGCCGAGGACAAAGACCTTGGGGTCGCGGCGCATCTCTTCGACCAGCGCCTCGCGAATCGCTTCCAGGTAAGAAAGATCCCTGCTCATGAGATCTTGGTGCCTTCGTGATGAAGATGCCTACGCATACAGATCGGTCACGGCTTCTTCCGGCGCCGGATCGGCTGCGTTCAACGCAAAGTCGACGGCTTCGTCGATGGTCGAGGCCACCTGTGCCTCGACCTGCTTCTGCTTGTCATCGTCGAGCACATGACGCGCGCGCAGGTAGGTGGTGAACGTCGGGATCGGATCGCGGCTCTTCCACATCGCGAGCTCTTCGTCGGTGCGATAGAACGCCTTGTCGTGCTCCGAATGCCCGTGCCAGCGGTAGGTCTTGCATTCGATCAGCGTCGGGCCGCCGCCGGTGCGGGCGCGGGCGATGGCGCCGAGCGAGGCCTGGTAGACCGCCAGCACGTCGTTGCCGTTGATGGCGACGCCATCGAAGCCGTAACTCTCCGCGCGAATCGCCACATCGTCGATCGCCATGCTCTTCTCGAGCGGCACCGAGTAGGCGTACTGGTTGTTCTCGCAGATGAACACCACCGGCAACTGCTGGACGCCGGCAAAGTTCAGCGCCTCGTGAAAGTCGCCGGTGTTGCTCGCGCCCTCGCCGAAGTAGGCGACGACGACGTTGTCGCGCTGCTCCATTTTGAAGGTCATCGCCAGCCCCGCCGCGATCGGCAGGTTCGCGCCGAGCATGCTGGTGTTGCCGAAGATGCCGAGCTCGCTGACCCCGCTGTGGAGCGCCGAATCACGTCCCTTCGACAGGCCGGTCACCTTGGCGAACATCTGCGACATCATCACCCTCGGCTCGACCCCCTTCATCAGGAAGGATCCGAGATCGCGATGCAGCGGGCAGATGAAGTCCTCTTTTCTGAGGCCGAAACAGGTGCCGACGATGATCGCTTCCTGGCCGATGCCGGTGTAGACGCCGCTGCGGACCTTGCCTTGTTTGACCAGAATGCTCAGGCGCTCGTCGAACGCGCGAATCAGCTTGAGCCAATAGAACATCTCGAGCAACTGCTCAGGCGCGAGCTTGAATTTTGTCCGCTTGATCGGGGGCATGTCGTTGCTGGGCCGGGTCCGCCACCAGTCTAATTCAGTACTTCAGCGCGCGCAGTGCGCGCCATTGCTCAGTCGGCTCCGAGCTGGAACGGTTCGAGCCATAGCCCACCGCCGCCGGAGCATTGCGTAGAGTCGCTGGGTTGAGGCGCGGCGGCGAACAATTGACGAAAATGACTGGAAGTTGCACAAAACACAGCTTCTTTATGCGCGAATGAGCGATCATATAAGGGTGATTCGATCGCCGTTCGGGTTGCGTCACTGGTCGGGCTATGGGATAGTGATGTCCGTTCGCCAGCTTCCCGTTTACATGCACGTGTTCTCGCTGAATCTCAAGACGCTGATCAAGGCCTGCGGCGTGCTGCTGCTGCCGGTGATCTGTGCGTCCGCCGTCAGCGCGGCGCCGGTCACCCGGCGAGGCGCGGCGGGACCGATCTGCGACCCGCAAACGCCCACTCATCGCAAGCTGCCGAGACATCCGAAGTCATTTGGCGGCCCGCTCGCGAATCGGCCCTCGGCCTCGCGGCTGGTGCTGACCGACCTGACCGCGCGGATGCAGCGCGGCATGCGGGCCGACCTGGCCTCGGACGAAGAGGTCATCCAGAACGACGCCCCGATCGATCAGGCCGACGGCGACACCCGTCGAACGCCCTCGCTCTCCTCGCTGGGCCTGCTGGTAGGCCTCGCCGACGTATGCCCCCACAGCCAGATCTCCTCGCCTCGATCGCCTCGTGGTCCGCCGATCGCCGCCTGAGTGCAGTTCTTCTCAGTCGGCGTGGTGTGTACCTATTTTTTTGAGGTGACTGATGCGGGTCGTTCTCGCAGACCTTGAGTCCGATCGCGGGTTCACGAGTAAGGATACGGTCGTCGGCGGCTACGGATCGCGGCTCGATCCGTTCACGCGCGTCACGAAAGTGATGGCGTATCTCAAGAAGCAGTTCCACGACGTTCCCAGCGTCCACCTGGCCTATATCGCCGCGATCCTGTCGCGCGCCGGCCATGAAGTGGTCTGGACCCGTCGCGAAGAGCACGACGGCGACGTCGCGCTGGTGCTGTCGTCGCTGGTCGACTACAAGAACGAAACGGCGTGGGCGGACCGGATGCGCGCCCGCGGGGTGAAGGTCGGCTTCATGGGCATCACCGCTTCGAAGATGCCGCACCTGTTCGAAGGCCACTGCGACTTCATCCTCAACGGCGAGCCCGAGGCCGGCGTCATGCGGCTGGCCCAGGGCATCATCCCGAGCGGCAACGTCATCAGCGAACAGATCGACGATCTCGATTCGCTGCCGTTCCCGCGCTGGGACCTGATCACCGATCGCAAGAAGGGCTTCAAGCTGTTCACGCGTCCGGCCGGCGGCGGTTCCTATCCGCTGCTTGCCAGCCGGGGCTGCCCCGAGTTCTGCACCTATTGCCCGCACCGGATTCTCGCCGGCTATCGCGTGCGTTCGATCTCGAACATCGTCGACGAGATGGAGCGGCTGTGCAGTCAGGTCAACCGTCCGTACGTCATCTTCCGCGACCCGCTCTTCACCGAGCAGCGCGAACGCGTCGTCGAGCTGTGCGACGAGATTCTGCGTCGCGGCCTGAACCTGACGTTCGAAGCGGAGACGCGTCTGGATCGCCTGGACGTGGAACTGCTCGACAAGCTGTACGCCGCCGGCTTCCGCGCCATGAGCTTCGGCGTCGAGTCGCTGGATCCGGCGACGCTCAAGAAATCGGGACGCCGGCCGATCCCGCAGAGTCACCAGCGCGAGATCATCGACCATTGCCGCAAGCTCGGCATCATGACGGCGGCGTTCTACGTGCTCGGCTTCCTGCAGGACGACTGGAACTCGATTGCGGCGACCATCGACTATGCGACCGATCTCGGATCGTCGTTCGCGCAGTTCAAGATGCTGACGCCGTACCCGGGCACGCCGATGTTCAAGCAGATCGAACCGCTGCTGACCGAGACCGACTGGGAGATGTTCGACGGCTTCACGCCGACGTTCAAACACCCGAATCTGAGCAACCGCGAGCTGAAGTTCCTGCTCGGCGCGGCGTACAAACGCTTCTACATGCGGCCGTCGTATCTTGCCAACCTCCTGAAGGTCCGGAATACCGCCGTTCAGGAATGGGTCAACCGCATGGATCGCCGGGTGAACGACCGGCACTGCCGCGAGGAGATCGCCGACATCTCCCGCCCCGTCGCATGCTGACAGCTATCTCGCGCTATGGCGCGCGAGTCCTGCCAGAGACCGAAGACATCGTCGCGGGCTGCAAGGCCCGCGGCGAATTCATCCAGGGACCACAGATTGCCGAGTTCGAGCGCGCGTTCGAGCAGCGCGCCGGACGCGGCACCGCCATCACCGCGGCCTACGGCCGCATCGCGTTCTACTACATCCTCAAGGCGCTCGACCTCCCGGCTGGCTCCGAGATCATCTTCCCGTCGCTGACCTTCTGGGTCGTTCCCGAACTGGCCCGAGTGGCCGGCTTGAAGGTCGTGTTTGCGGATGTGGATCCGAAGACCTTCAATCTCGATCCGGATTCCGTCGAGCGGCTGATCACCGACAAGACGCGCGCGATCGTTCCGACCCATCTCTACGGGCTGCCGTGCAATATGGATCGCCTGCTCGACATCGCGGGCCGCCACAACCTCGTCGTGCTCGAGGATTGCGCACACGCGCTCGGCGCGACCTATAAAGGCCGCCCGGTCGGGACATTCGGTACCGGCGCCTTGTTCAGTTTTCAGACCCTCAAGCCGCTCAACTGCTACGGCGGCGGCCTCGCGCTGGTCCAGGATCCGGCGGTCGCCGCGAAAGTGCGCCAGATCGTCGACGCGCTGCCGTGGCCGAGCGAGAAGCGGGTGCGCGATCGCCTGCTGCTCGGGCGCCTGCAGCGGATTTTCATGAAGCCGTGGGTGTTTTCGATCTCGCTCTTCCCGGTGTTGTGGGTATCGGCCCTGATCGACGCCAACCCCGACGTGTTCTTCTGGGAGAAGATTCGCTCGCTGCACCCGCTGCCGGATCAGTACACCGAGCGGTTTCCCAACGTGCAGGGCGCGATCGGACTCGCGGCGCTGAACAAACTCGACACCTGGACTGCGCAGGTGCAGGCCAACGCGAAGTACATCGACCAGATGCTCGGGAACCTCAAGGGCATCCAGATCCCGACCGTGCCGGCCGATTGCGCGCACGTCTACTACCAGTACTGCGTGTACGGACCGGAAGGTCCGGCGCGCGACGACTCTGGTCGTCCGCTGCGTGAAGCGCGGCATCGACATCGAAACGCTGCACGTGGACGTGCCGCCGGACATGCCGCTGTTCGCGGGCGCGACCGCCGAAGCCGCCGGCGCCAGACAGGCCGCCCAGGCGATGCAGATTCCGATCTACGCCGGGCTCACGCCGGAAGAGATTCAGCGCGTGGGCAGCACGGTTCACGACGTCCTCGCCGAAGCCGCACGGTAAACTGGCCTCGGTGCTGGTTTACCTGTCGATCTATATCGCCGCGATTCTCGAGGGCGAGATTTACTACATCGCCATGTGCGTCGCCGCTGCCGCCGGCAAGGTGAACTGGGTCGGCGTGCTCGTCGCCGGCGCGCTGGGTGGATCCACCGGCGATCAGATCTGGTTTTATCTCCTGCGCGGACGGATCCACTGGCTCGATCGCTATCCATGGCTGCGGAAGCACCGCGATGCCGTTGTCGATCGCGTCAACGCGAACCAGACGCTGATGCTGCTGATCAGCCGGTTCCCTCCGGGGCTGCGCATCGCGATTCCCGTCGCCTGCGCCTATGCGGGGGTGCCGCCGCTTCGATTTTCCGCGCTCAATCTCGTCAGCGGTTTCGCGTGGGCGAGCGCGATCATGATCGTGATCGTCAAGCTCGGACCCGGCGCACTCAGCGCGTTCGGGCTGGATTACTGGTGGGGACCGGCGATTCCGGCTGTTCTCGTCTTCTTGTTCTTCCGTTGGCTGAGTCGACCTAAGCGCCGGTGAATCTAAGGATTTTAGGAACTGAGGATTTGAGGATATATCTGAGGATCTGAAAGCATCGCGGAATGTGCCGGAGTCCGCTCCCAGATCCTGAAACAAATCCTTAGATACTCAAATCCTCACATCCCCAGATCCTCAACCCTACCGTCCTGCCGGCGCCTTACCGAGCGAGATCAGGTTCGCGAGAATCTGATACGCGCCGTCGGTTCCGGCCGGCAGCTGACGCCACAGTCCGAGTCCCACGTAGACCCATCGACCCTTGCCGTAGGTCGCTTCGACGAGCGCGCCGGTCTTGGCGCCTTTGTTGTAGGTGAAGTTGTCGTCGAATGACAACAGGTCGCGATACCGCGAATCCTTGTCCGCGTCGAGGAAGTAGAGGCCTCGCTCCTGCACCCAGTTCTTCCACGCCTCGGCCCCGATTTCGTTCGGCCGTGACAGCAGCGCGTCGCCTGAACTCAGCACCTTCGGATCGGCGTTCTCATTGGTCGTCCGATCGGAGCTGACCTTGGCCGGATACGGACCGTATTGCGCCTCGTTGAATTCGAACTTGTTGTACTGAACGATCAGCGTGCCGCCGTTGAAGACATATTCGAGCAGCCGGCTGTTGTTCGCCCGCAGGTCGTCGCGCCGTTCGTAGGCCCGCACGCCGGTGACGATCGCATCGAAACGCGAGAGGTCGCCCCAGGCCAGATCGTCCGCGGTGATCATCTGAACCTTGGCGCCGAGCTGCTCGATCGCCGCCGGCACCTGATCGCCGACGCCCATCACGTAGCCGATCGTCAGGTTGTTTTCGGTCCGCACGTCGATCACTTTCAACACGGTGTCGGCGGGATCGTAGATGTGATACCGGCGGATATGCGGGTACTCGACCACCTGGTAGCCGCGGTCGAAGCTCTGGCCGTTCATCGTCGCAATCGCCTGGACGTGATACTCGCCCGACGGGGCGTTGGTGCCGGGCTTGACGTTGAAGCGAACCGTCTGCGCTTCGTCCGGGCGCGTGAACTTCACGGTCTGTTCCGCCGGCGCGACCGTCCAGCCCTTCGGGATGTCCAGCTTCACCACGCTGTCAGCCGCGGCCGGTGTGTCGTTGACCACGGTCACGCGGATCTCGCGATCGGAGGTGGGCGCGCTGGAGGCGGGCGGCGGCGGCGCCGCAGGACGGGCGGCGCCTCGACCAGAGCGGCCGGTCCCGGTTGCCGCTGCCTGGCCACCGCGGCCGTCAGATCGCGCCGTCGTTGTCGGACGCGCCGGCGCGGTCGGCGTCGAGCGGATCGCCGAGGCGGGAACGATCGCGATCTGCGGTGTCACGCGAACCGACAGCGCGGGGACCACCAGCAGTTCAGTCCGTTTCTCGCCGCTGAAAATGTTGCCCTGATACCGCTGCTCGACCGGCAGGCCGCTGACCACTTCTCCGCCGCCGGGCAAGGTCAGCGACACCTGGACGTAGAACGGCGTCGGCCGCATCGGTAATCCAAACGGCGCATCCGGGTCGAAGGTATAGCGGCCCGCCTCGCCTTTTCGATGCCAGTACGGCTCGGTCATCCGGATGTCGGCCGGAATTTTCATCGTCGGCTCGCAGTGCGATACCTGATCTCTCCGGACCGACGGCTGCGCCGCCTCTGGCGCCGCCGGGCGTCGCGGCGCACCAGGAAAGAAGAAACCACCGCCGCTGAACGCGGTCATGCTGCAGGCGGCTTCGCCGTCGAAGCCTTCGAACTTGACGCCCTTGATCGCGACTTCACCGCCGCCGCGATTGGCGACGATGACGTTCACTTTGACCGCCTGTCCGGGCACTACCACTCCATCGTCGGCCAGCGCCTCGACCTTGACGCCCGCGGCGAGGATCGCGGCGTTCTGGAATTCGCTTTCCTTCTGACGTAGACGGAAGTCGATCTCGTACTTCGCCGTATCGTCGATGGCTATGGCGCGAACCTCGCGACGCAGCACGCGGACCGCGAACAGGCCGTCGAGCAGCGGCTTCAACGTCGCTTCGTCGTTGACGCCATCGAACGATTTTTGTGCCGCCTTCACGGCATTCGAGATCACGGTCAGGCCTTCGTTGAGCGCCTTCGGAGCCTTTGGCCCTGCCAATGCCGCAAGACCGGTGATGCTGCTGTCCACGCCGTCGAACAGCGAGGTCTCGTCCTTTTGCAGTTGCGCCGCCAACGTGGTCTCGACCAACTGGTACGACGCTGTTGCGCTCGGCGACGGCAGCGCCAGAAGCTGCGCCATGCCCTGACATTTGTGCATGCTGCGGGCTTCAGTGCCGATTTCGTTGTAAGTCTTGCCGAGAAGCTCGTCATAGACGCCCGAGTTGACGCGCAGGACGCGGCCCGGCGTCGGTGGCTCGCCGGGGAAACCGAACCCCGCGCTCTGATACAGCTTCCGCGGCTGCCACGCGTGCAAGCCTTCCTTGATCTGCTCGGGGAACTTGGTCGGGTCGCCGGCGAGCTTGTAGGCCTCGCGCGTCAAGACCGCCGAGGCCATATGGTGCTGACCGCCGGCGTTGCCGGTCGGCGGCAACGTGATGATGACGTCGGGACGAATGGTACGAATCAGACGCACGTAGTCGGCGGTGATCTCCTCGCGGCCCCATTTCTCGAATGTCTCGTCGATGCTGAAGGAGTAGCCGAAATCAACGGCCCTGGTGAAGTACTGTTCGGCGCCGTCGAAACGGTGCAGCGCCGCCAGCTCGCCGGTGCGCAGCAGTCCGAGCGCTTCGAAGATCTCAGGGCCGATTTCGTTCTGGCCGCCGTTGCCGCGCGTCGCCGTCGCGAGCGCGGTGCGATAGCCGAGGCCACGATTCATCATCACCAGCAGCCCGTTGTTCTCATCGTCGGGATGAGCGGTGGTGTGCATGAAGATGCCGGTGTTCGCCAGATGACGCAAGGCGAGGCCGAGTGCGATGTGTCCACGCTCTTCGTCGAGCGGCACGACGCGCATCTGGGCGGTGGGAACAGTGGAGAAAGCCGCGAGAACAGCGGCGGCGGCAAGAATGAGGCGTTTCGTCATGGCTTATGGCTAACCGCTGATCGCTATGGCTGATGGCCGATTGAAGGCCATTTTACCCATAGCCATTAGCGATCAGCCATTAGCCACTAACGAGATTGAAGCTAGAACCGGACTTTGAAGCCCAGCTGGAACTTGCGCTGCTCGTACCCGGACGCGCCCGAGAAGCCGTACGGGTCGGACGGAATCGGGGCCAGCGGATTTCCCGCCGTGTCAGTCGGCACGACGGTGTTGATGCCGGCCATCTGCTGGGTGTTCCAGACGTTCTTCAACTCGGCAATCACTTCGCCTCTGACGCTGTTCTTGATCGGAATCTGCCGCGTATAACGCAGGTCCATGTTCCTGCGAACCGGCAGATACAACGAGTTACGCGTGACGTTCAGCGGCCGGTCGCTCATGACGCCGTCTCCGTTGAGATCGAGGTTGGAGCGGATGGTCAGCGGCAATCCGCTGTTGAACTGGAGCAGGATCCCGATTTCGTTGCCGTTCAACAGCGCCCGCACCACACCGTTCTGCGACGAGCTGCTGGTGATGTAGACAATGTTGCCGGAGAAGTTCTGGCGCATGTCGAGCGGGTTCGGACCCTGGTCGCGGTTCAGGTTGCTCGGATCCGATCGTCCCTGCTCGGCCTGGACCGTCAACTGCGTCAGCAGCGGCGTGTTGTCGGTGCCTTTGGCCGCGACGTACTGCAGGTTGTAGGTCAACCCCTTACTGAAACGCTTCGACATCTGGATGGTGAAGCCGTTGAACGTCGAGTCGCCGATCGACTGCACTTCGTTGATGTGATTGAACCGTGGATCGGCGCGCGTCGCCGCGCTGACCGTGCCGCTGTAAATCGGCCGGCCGTCCGCCAACGCCCCGATCGGGTTGATCAGGTTCACGTCGGTGACGACGGGCAGACTGTCGCCGTTCGCATAGATATACCCGGCCGACGCGGTGTAGTCGCGGCCGAGCGAGCGTTCGACCTGGATGTTGGTCTGCCAGGTGCGTGCGACGACGAAGTTCGGGTCAACCGCCCACGGCGACTGCACCGGCAGCGAACCGCTCGCCACCGTCGCCGGGAACGCGGGCGCGCCGACCGCGGTGGGCCCGAAGGTATAGGCTGGCGCCTTCGGCGATCCGCTCAACTGCAGCGCCTGTTCGTAGCCGCCAAGGATTGGCTGGTCGTACATGATGCCGGTGCTGGCGCGCACGACCGTCTTTTCGTCCAGCGACCAGGCCGCGCCGACGCGCGGCCCGAAGTTGTTCTTGTCCACGTTGAAGTGCTGCGTGGACGTGAGCGGTGCGTTGGGCAGTCCGGCCGGGTAATTGTAGATGTCGTAGCGCAGACCGTAGAGGACCTTCAGGCTTGGCGTGAGCTGCCAGTCGTCCTGGGCGAACGCGCTGACGACATTGGTGTTCATCGCGAAGCCGAGGTCGCCGGTGATCTGGGTCATCGACGAGTAGCCGAACGGACTCAGGCCGCTCTTGGCCGCGTTGTAGGCGGCAATCGATCCGAACGTGTAGAGGAATTGCGGCGCCGCCGTCCGCTGGTCGCCGATGTACTGATAGTCGAAGCCCATCTTGTAGCTGTGGGCGCCGCGAATCATGGTGACGTTGTCGATGACCTGCGTGATGTCCTGCTTGAAGTCGAAACCGTCGTTGCCCTGGCCGGTTCCGCCGAGCGGACTGCCAAAGCTGGCGATGCCGGTAACGGTGACCGCGGGGCCGGTGCCCGAATCGCTGTTGCGAACCGAGCTCTGGTGACGGTGCGCGTACTGCGCGCGGAACTCGTTGAGCACGTTCGAGCCGATCGTGCTGACCACCTGGCCGCCGAGCGAATCCATCGCGTCGAGGAAGTTCGTCGCCCACTGGACCGATGCCAGGCCGCCGCCGCTGTTGTACGGCGCATCGTTGTGAAAACGCATCCAGCGCAGCGTGGCGTGGTTCGAGGGATTCAGCTGGACGTCGCCCTTGCCGATCAGGAACTTTCCGGTCTGCACGTTCGGCACAGCGGACGGCTGTGGCGGCAACCCGAGCGCGGAGGCGTTGGTCGGCGTAATCGTGATCAGCGAGGTGGACGACAGGTCGCGGCGCGTCTGTTCCCAGCCCGCGTAGAAGAACGCCCGGTTCTTGATGATCGGTCCGCCGACGTCAGCGGTGCCGGTGTCGACCTTGGTCGCCGGCAGCACGGATCCCGCCGGCGCATCACCGCAGGTTGACGCCACACCGGTGCACCCGAAGAAGAACGGAAACGCGCTGAACGGGTTGCGGCGGAACAGATACGAACCCTCACCCTTGAAGGTGTTGGTGCCTGACGGCGTCACCGCGTTGTAGACCATGCCCATGGTCTGGCCGAACTCGGGCGCGAAGCCGGTAGTGACGACCTTGACTTCCTGAATCATCACTTCCGACATCGGCAGGAGACGCAGGCCGGCGCGATCCTTCTCGGTGTTGGTGTTGCCGTCCACCTGATAGTTGATCCGCATCGAGGCGCCGTTGGCCGCGAGGTGGGGCACGCCGAACTCGACGTTCTCATAACCCGTGACGCCGGGCTGCACGAGTGCGAAGTTGTACGGGTTGCGCGCGACCAGCGGCAGGTTGTGCACTTCGAGGTCGCTCATCGTGTGGCCGATGTCGATGCGGGCGACGTCGAGCGCCGGAATGTCCGTGCCGCTGACGGTGATCGTCTCGCTCACGGTGCCGACGGTCATCGTCACGTTGACGGTCGCCGTCTGCCCGACGGAAAGCGAGATGTTGGTCTGCTCGTATTTCTTGAATCCCTGCAGCTCCGCGACGACCTGGTATTTCCCGAGCGGCAGCAGTGGCGCGCGGTAGACACCAGCCTCGTTGGTCACGATCGAGCGCGAGATTCCGGTGTCGAGATTGGTGACCGTGACGGTGACGCCTGGCAGCACACCGGAGGACGTATCGGTCACGATCCCTTCGATGGCGCCGTTGGCAGCGGTGGACTGTGCAAACGCCGGCGCTGTCAGCGACAGCGACAGCAGTGCGGACAGGATGTATTTGAGCATCCCGGGAGTATACAAAGAATTTATGCCGGGGAAGGGCCGAGGCCGACGAATCAGCGACGAAACGCGAAGACCTTGTCGATGGGATCCATTTCTTCGAAGTGCTGTCGTAGCAGAACGCGACTGGCCAGATACGCCCCGGTCAGACTCTGGCTCGAATCGCCCAGCGCGAACAGGTGGTGGGGAAAATTCCGGTGCGGTCCGAGACTGGGCAATGCGTTCACCGTCAACGCATAGTCCGCGGCCCAGCCAAATGCCGGCTGGATGCCGGAGACGTCCGGATACATCGTCGAGAGCTCGTACATCAGCTGACCGGTTCGCTGGACCATGGTCTTTGCGCGCTGCTGCAGCGGAACCGTTTCAGCGTCGGCGCCCGACACCAGCAGCCGATCATCGAGCCAGCGAACAAGATGGACGGGATTCGCGGAATCGCGCAGCACCGAAGCCCGGCGCCCCAACTGCTGGCGCAGCTTCGCGGGCACCGGCTCGGTGAGCGCGAAGTAGGTGGTCCGCAGCCAGAAGTGCCGAATCAGCGCCTTGAAGAGCGCCGTCGGGACGCCGGTCGTGACCACGACGCGGTTCGCTCGAATGCTGCCGCTGTTGGTGACGACGGTCACATCCTTTCGCGTGAATGTGGTTTTCTTCACCGGCGTCCGCTCGAAAATCACGGCACCGCGTTCAGCGGCCGCGGCAGCGAGGCCGAGACAGGCGCGATAGGGATCGAGGATGGCGCCGTCCTTTGCTCGAACGCCGAGACCGGCAGACAGTCCGACTTCGCTCCTGACCAGCGCTGCCGTCAAGAGCGGCGCATCGATGCCCGCGTCACGCCGCGCCTTCTGCTCGCCTTTCAGTTTTGCGATCTCTTCGGGCGTGACCGCAACGGTGACGGTACCGCACGGTTCGAGCTGGCACTTCACGTCGAGCCGCCGGAGCAGTGCCGCGCAGTCGAGCGCCGCACGGCGCCACATCTGCCACACGCGCTTGGCATCGCGCGGACCGATCAGTTTCTGGAGCGCCACCAGGGTGATGCCGGGTTCTTCGGCGATCCATCCATTGACCGCGCCCGAACTCCCGCGCCCGATCTGTTCGGCCTCGACCAGTACGACCTTCACGCCCGCAGCCGCAAAGGCGTAGGCGGTCATGCAGCCGGTCAGACCGCCACCGACGACGACGACGTCGCTCTGCATCGAGCCACGTTGCCTGGGGTAAGCCGGGACGCGCGACTTGGGAAACTGCTCGAGCCAGGGAGAGCCGAACTTGGTCATGAATGGTTTGGCGGCGGCAGTCACGGCAGCTCGAGACTGGTGAGGACCTGCAGCAGCCGGGTGATCTCGGTCATGTCGCGAAACGTGCCTTTGACGCTGTGCGCGTCCGACCGCGTCAACCCGGGTACGAACGCGGCTCGCTCGGCATCCAGCGTCAGCTTGAAGCCGACTTCCAGGTTGATCGGGCCACTCAGGCGGTACGGCGTCAGCGACCCAAGCTTGGCCATCGCCCGCGCCAGCCCCTCGCGGATCATCGCCTGACCACGCGCCGGCGTCACGGTCAGCGCCGAATGATACCCGTACGGCTCCTTGACGATGACGCCTTCGGCTGACGCCGCGACTTGCTGCAGCTGCGTCACGGCGAGGCGATCGCCGGAAACGAACGCCACCGGCACGCCGAACTGTCCGGCGAGCGCGGCGTTGTACATGCCCTCTGATACTTCGGTGCCGTTGAGTTTGACGCCGAGCAAACGGGCGCTCGAGATCGTGTGGCCGCGAACCGCGTTCGCCGTCCACTCGCTGGCATGGTAGCCGATGAATACCGCCGCGCTGAACGAGTCGTCGATGCCCTGCATCATCTCCATCGGTCGCGGAAACCCACGGACGATCCGAACATCGTCAGGCAGCTGGTCGATGAGGACGCTCTGGCCGTTGCCGTGCGAGTCGCACACGACGATTTCCGCGGGACCCGAGGCGCGAATACCGGCGATCGCCGCGTTGACTTCACCGGTCATCCATTCGCGGGCGCGCTGATATTCGAATCCGTCGGGCCCGAGTTGGGCCGGCTGGACGACGCCGCTGATGCCTTCCATATCGACGGAAATGAAGATCTTCCTCGGGCGCTGGGCCTGTGCCGGGAGCGCCGTGAGCGAGAGCGCCAGCGCGATGATCGAGAGCCGCGCGAACATGGGTAGCGGCATTCTACCCGACCGCCCATTCCCGACGAAGGACCGTCGCCCGATGCGTGGACAGGCCAACTATCCGCTGAGCAGGTTCGTCCAATCAGGTCAGGGGCGAGGGGATCGGGCCGGACGTCTACGAAGACCTTCGTTGACAGCCCGGCGCTCTTCAGGAAAGACTGAGATCATGTCCGGATTTCTCCACGACGTCCGCTTCGCCGTCCGCTCCCTGGTCCAGTCTCAGTTGTTCGATTTGTCGGCGCAGGACCCGATGGCAATGACGGCGTCCGCGGCTGTTCTCGGCGCCGTCGCGCTTGCCGCCGGCTACCTGCCGGCCCGGCGCGCCACTCGCGTCGATCCCATGCTCGCACTGCGACACGAGTAACCGCGGCGCGGTCTACGTCGATTGCCATGGTACGATCCGCGGCCATGCGCATCGCAATCGTCGGAAGCGGCGGCGTCGGCGGCTATTTCGGCGGGCGCCTGGCGGCCGCCGGCACCGACGTCGCGTTCCTGGCGCGTGGCGCGCACCTCGAGGCACTGCGTGCACACGGTCTCCGCATCAACAGTCCCAAGGGCGACGTACACATTCCTCGGGTGACGGCGGAAAGCGATCCGTCGGCGATCGGGCCAGTCGATGTTGTGTTCTTCGCCGTGAAGCTGTACGACACCGCCGGCGCCGTTGGAATGCTGCCTCCGCTGGTCGGACCTGACACGATCGTCGTGCCGTTTCAGAACGGCGTGGAGAGCGTGGACACCCTGACGAAGGCTGTCGGCGCCGCACACACGGGCGGCGGCGTCTCGTATGTCTCGGCGGTGATCTCCGAGCCGGGGGTGATCAAGCACACCGCGATGGACCAGCTGATCTTCGGCGAAATCGACGGCCGTCGGTCGCCGCGCCTCGAGCGCCTGAGCGCGGCGTGCAAGCCGGCAGGTTTCCAGTCCACGCTCAGCGAGAACATCATCGTCGAGATCTGGACGAAGTTCGTGCGCCTGTCGGTCTTCAGCGGCATGACCGCAGTCACCCGCAGCCCGCTCGGCGTCATCGTCAACGATCCGGAGTTGCTCGAGATGCTGAAGGCGGCTGTGCGTGAATCGGCCGCCGTCGCGCGAGCAAAAGGCGTGAACGTCGCGGATGGACTCGACGAACACACCGCAGCCGCCTACCGGGCGCTGCCGCCGAACAGCAAGGCGTCAATGTTGGAGGATCTCGAGCGCGGCCGCCGCATCGAGCTGCCGTGGCTGAGTGGCGCGGTGGTGCGCCTGGGCGAGGAGCTCGGCGTCCCCACGCCGACGCACCGGTTCATCAATGCGGTGCTGCGGCCACACGTCAACGGGAAGGAGTCTTTTTCTTCGTGACCTTCGTGGTTGCTTTCCGCTTGGCTTTCTTCGTCTTCTTCGCAACGGCGACGGCGATCGCCTTCGTGGCCCAGCGACCGAGCTCGTCAGCATCCTCGAGGACTGCGATCGGCACCTCGTAGTACTGCATCGTTTCGCCGCCGCCGGGACCGTACGGCTCGAACGGTCCCTTCCCCGCCCTGACGAAGTCCGCGCGGTTCGAGTCGTCGACCTTCAGGAAGAGACGGTCGTTGTCGAGGATCGCGAAGAAGATCCCGTCTGCGTAGATGCCGACGCCGCCGAACATCCGCTTCGGCGTGATCTCACCGGTTCCCTCGAGCTGTTCCACCACGAACGCCGTGAATGACGCTGTGACCGGCATCAGCGCGCATTTTATCAGGCCGGAAATGGAGCCGCGTCAACGCCCATCGCGCTCGAGAGCCACGGCTGCCATTTGGCGCGGATGGCTTCGACCTCGTCTGCGCTCTTCCCGTACACCGACAGCACGGTGTACACGAACTGCTTCCCACCGCCGGTCGCGGCCGCGTGCGTGAGGAACGCTTCGTCGAGCTCGCTGATGCTCATGTCCAGCAGGTTCGGCGTCTTGGCGAACGCCACCCGGCCGTGCAGCCGCTCGCCGGTTCCGATTGTGGTGTCGAAGGCCTCCGCTGAAACCGGCACGAAGTTGAATCCGTTCGCGCCTGTCAGCTTTGCCCACCCGTCTTCCAGCGAACCAGGCAACATCCCGACCACCTTGATGACCTGACGCGGCTTGCCGCGATGATGTTCGAGATAGTGCCGCAGCCCGCGAAAGAAGGACGGCCATCCTGTGTTGGTACCGTCGTAAAAACCGTCCCAGTCTGCGGTCGCGGGAATTCCGGAACTGACCAGGCGCAGCACGGTCTTGCCGTCTCTTCGCTCGATCGTATATTCGTCGACGATCGGGCCGGCCGGCAGCGGCTTGCTGCCCTCGAAAGGCCTCAACGCGACGCGAAGTGTCCGATTGGGCTCCCACACCTCAATCTGGCTGCGGCCCTTTTCCGGACCGCCCCACGAGATTTCAATCGTGCCGCCGACGCCTGGCTCGACCGTCGCCGATTCGACGAACCACCGCGTCAGCTCCTCACCGTCGGCGATCGCTTTCCAGACTGCTTCGATCGGCGCGTCGATGACGATTTCGTGCACCTGCGATCGCGTCGTTTTGTCTTCTGCACTCATCGGGCACTCCTTGTCCTGGCGCGTTTGGCGCGTTGGTGACGCCTGGCTTCTTCGGCCGCTGCGCCGGCCGACTTGGTGACGGTCGGATGCGATCCGACGACGACGCGAAAGCGGCGAGCGTGAGAAGAGGCGGCGTGGTACTTCGCCGCCAGAGTGGTGACCGTGCGCGCCAGTTCGTCGGAGAAGGCTCGAAACGACGCCGGCGATTCGAAACGGACCTCGCAGCCCATGGTCATGGTGGCGAGCGGCTGCTCGACCGCGCGGGCGCGCTCGCTGAGCAGGGCCACGTCACGGATCACGTTGGTCATCGTCGCCAACAGAAACGTGCTGGAGAATCGATCGCGCGTCTGCGCCGGGTCGTCGGCCAGCGCGCCCAGCAGCGCGGGATCGACCACGAACGCGCGCGAGGTGACCTTCAGCATCCGCTCGACACAGCCGCGGCGGGCGCGTTCCTCGACGAGTTCGAGGAAGCCTTCGCGTTCGAGCTCGCGAAGATGGTAGTTGAGGGTCTGGCGCGACAGTCCGAGGCGGGGCGCGAGGCTGGTTGCCGACGCCGGTTCGTGCATCTGCTGGAGCACGCGCATCCTGATGGGCGAAAGCGCGGCAGCCAGTTGCGCGGTGTCGGTCAGGACCTGCACGGGAGAGATTATCTATTTGACCAATATATTTGTCAAATAGGCCAAAAAGAAGGCGGACCCTCGAGCGGTCCGCTTTCAAACGATGCGGGAGATTTTTCTCACGAAGCCACGAAGAACACGAAGGTCACGAGGCTGTCTTTCTCTTCAGAAAAGAGTCTTCGTGTCTTTCGTGCTCTTCGTGTCTTCGTGATGAAGTGTTGGTACCTCCGTGATGATGGTGACTACTGTCCCGCGGCTGTCGTGGTCGTCTTCATCGACGCCATCAGCTTGGCGATGACCTCGTTCAGCTGCTTGTCGCCGCGAATCCAGCGGAACACCGCCACGATGTCGTTGTCCCAGTCGATGTAGATGATGTTCGAGCCGTTACCGACAAAGCGGACGGCGGTTTCGGGCGCCGCCGGCAGCGGCTTGCGATCGGTGTTGAGATACCAGTTGGCGTAGCCGTAAGTGTTGTTGTCCGAACCCGGCGTCCGCGCCATCTGGATCCACTTCTCCGACATGATCTGCTTGTCTTTCCACGTGCCGTTGCGCAGATACAGGTAGCCGAAGCGCGCCATGTCGTACGAGCTCATGAAGATGCCGCCGCCCCAGTGACCGCCGCCACTGACCGACTGCACCTTCTGACCGTCGATGTCCACCCACGAATTCTCGTAGCCGTACCAACGCCAGGTCGACGAGGCGCCGATCGGCTCCATCACTTCTTCGCGCAGCACCTGCGGCAGCGGCTTGCGCCACACCTGCAGCGCCGCCAGCGCCATCACGTTGACGCGCACGTCGTTGTATTTGAAGTGCGTGCCCGGTTCGTAGAGCTTCCGGTTCGCCCAGTCGTCCGGCTTCTCGCCCACCGGACGATCGGCCCAATCGGGTTTACCCCACAACGTGCCCTGCCAGTCGCTGGTCTGACGCAGCAAGTGATCCCATTTGATGTTCTGGTTGTGCGGCGCGTCGAACAGGTCCACGTGCGGCGGCATGTAGTCGCGCACGTAGTCGTTCACGTCCTTGATCAATCCACGCTGCCACGCCAGCCCCACCACCGTCGTCAGAAACGTCTTCGTGACGCTGTTGACGATGTCCGCACGCTTCGGGTCGCCCCATTCGGCAACCACGTAGCCATGGCGGATGATGATGCCGCTCGCGGGGCCGCGATCCTTGATCGGTCCAACCAGCGTGTCGAACGGCTCCTTGCCGAAGCTGTTCTTCAGGAACAGCGTCATGTCGTGGGTGCCCGGCGTGTCGGCGGCGATCGCCAGCTGAACAGCCTCGTTGACGAGCGCCGGCGTTCATCCCGACGTCTTCCGGCTTCTTGTGCTGCCAGTCGAAGCGTTCGGGATAGTAGGTGGCGGGCGCCTGCGCCGCCGCGGCGGCGCGAGGGCGGGTCGGCGAAACGATTCGGTCCTGGGCCAGCGCCGGTGCGATGGCGAGAGCGGCGAGAACGAGCGGCAACGCACGTCGCAGCATTGGGTATCTCCTTGCGAAGGGTGCAGTATAGTGCGGAATATCACCCATGCGCGTCTGGCTGTTCGCCATCGTGGCTGCCTGCGCCGGATCGGTCATGGCCGTCTCCGGCCAGCAGCCGGAGCATGTCACGCTCGAGATGCTGCTCGAGCGGTCTGGCTGGTACCTCGAATCGTTCACCGACGAATTCTCGAACGTCGTCGCTGAGGAAATCTACACGCAGGACGCCTCGACGCCGCTGCCGGCCTTCCAGCCGACCGGCCGTGGGTCCCTGCTGGCCCAGAACTCGGCGGTGGACACGGTGCGGGCGCGTCATCGCGACCTGCGTTCAGACTTTCTCATGGCCAAGTCGCCCGAGACGTCGGCGCTGATACCGTTTCGCGACGTACTCGAGGTGGACGGCCAGCCGGTGCGCGATCGCGAAGCGCGTCTGGCGAAACTGTTTCTCGGGGCACCGGCTGATGCGATGGCGCAGGCCGAACGCATAGGCGACGAAGGCGCGCGCTACAACCTGGGCAACATGCGCAGCACGATCGGGAATCCGGTACTCGCGCTCGGCGTGCTCCAGAAGGACTACCAGCCGCGGTTTCAGTTCTCGCTCGGCAAGGAAGACAAGTCGGTCGGTCCCGGCGTCTGGAGCGTCGAGTACAAGGAGATCAAGGCGCCGTCGATGATTCGGGGCGGCGCCGCCGGCGATCTCTTTTCGCACGGCCGCGTCTGGATCGATGGGCTCAACGGCCGCGTGCTGAAAACGGAGTTGCAGGTCGAGCAGCCCGCGATCCGCGCGATTGTGACGACGACATTCCGGGTGGACGAGCGTTCCGGCATCGCGGTGCCTTCGGAGATGCGGGAGCGCTACACGTTCGGCAATGGCAGTCACGTGAACACGGTCGCGACCTACGGCCGCTTCCGCCGCTTCGACGTCAGTGCCAACGAAGAGCTCAGCTCGCCCTTGAGTGTCATCACCGACGAGTGGACCGGCATGACCCTGGTCGAAATTCCCGGCGGACGCTTCACGATGGGCAGCGCGACGTCCGAGGTCGGACGCAACGACGACGAGACACTGCACGACATCGAGATCAGCCACGCGTTTTTCATGGGCCGCAACGAGGTGACGCAGCAGGAATGGAAGACGGTGATGGGCACCACACCCAGCCATTTCGTCACCTGCGGCACGAAGTGCCCGGTCGAGAACATCTCGTACTTCGAGGTCCAGCAGTTCCTCACCAAGTTGAACAGCCGGACCAAGGCGCGCCGGTATCGTCTGCCGACCGAGGCCGAGTGGGAGTACGCGTGCCGCGCACGCACCACCGGTCCGTTTTCGACCGGCGAAAACCTGACGACCTCGGAGGCCAACTACAACGGCACGCAGCCGTACAACACGTTTCCGGCCGGCGAGTGGCGGCAGAAAACGGTGCCGGTCGGCACCTACGGACTCAATCCGTGGGGCCTCGCCGACATGCACGGCAACGTCTGGGAATGGACGGCCGACTGGTACGGTCCTTACGCCGAAGGACGAGGCTCCGGCATCGACCCGCGCGGACCGGCGACCGGCGAGAAACGCGTCATCAGGGGCGGCAGCTGGTTCTTCGACGCCAACAGCGCACGCTGCGGCCTGCGCTACACCCACGCACCCGAGGACAAGGGCTTCAGTCTCGGCTTCCGAGTGGCGGCGGATCGGTTGCAATGAACGCGTACTGCAGCTGATCGGTGATGACGCCGTCCTTGATCGCGCTGCGACGCAGCCGGCCTTCGAGCGAGTAGCCCGCTTTTTCCAGCACCCGACACGACGCGGTGTTCCAGGCGAACGGCACGGCGAACAACCGGGTCAGCCCGTAGGTTTCGATGGCGTGACTGGTAACCGCCACCAGCGCCTCCGTCGCGATGCCGCGTCCCCAGAACGACTCGGCCAGGAAATAGCCGACCTCGGCCGACACGCGCTCGACATCCTGCTGCGGCTTGAACGCGATGCTGCCGATCGCCTCGCCGTCCACGACGATCGCGAACGCGGTCTGCGGCGAGCGTTTTCGGACCGAGCGGATATACGCCTCGGCGTCACGCTTCGTGAAGGGATGTGGAAATGCGTCGCGAAGGTTGAGCCAGATGGCGCGGCTGTTGGCGCAGCGCGCCAACGCGTCGGCGTCGCGAGTCTGCCACGAACGAATCTCGCACGACGACAGCGCGATGCGGACAGGCATCTCAATCGGCCTGCAGCGCGACGAGCGGATCGATGCGGAGCGCGCGGCGCGCGGGAATCACCAGCGCAGCGCACGCGGTCAGCGCGAAGATCAACAGCACCACGGCGTAGGTCATCGGGTCGACGGGTGAGACGTCCACCAGCAGGCCTCGCATGCCGCGGCTGACCACCGCGGCGGCGGCGGTGCCGATCAGCATCCCCGCCACGGTCAGGCCGAGGCCCTCGGCGGCAATCAGGCCGATCACCGACCGGGCATCGGCTCCGAGCGCCACGCGCACCCCGATTTCCCGGGTACGACGGGCGACGGTGTACGCGATGACCCCGTACAGACCAGCCGCGGCCATCACCAGGGCGACGGCGGCAAAGGCGAGCAGCAGCGTCGCGGTCAGCCGTTCGGTCGTGATCGAATCGGACAGCGCCGCGTTCATGGTTTCGACGCGCGTAATCGGCAGGTCGCGATCCACGTTTCGCAGCACGGCACGGACGACGCCCGCAAGCGCCATCGGATCGCCGCCAGGCGCGGCGCGCAGGACGATCTGCATCGCCGGCCATGGTCGCTGCGAATACGGCGTGTACATCTCGAACATCGGCGCGCGCGCCAGGCCGTTGTTTCTGACGTCGCCCGCGACACCCACCACTTCGGCGAAGCCAGGAAACCGGCCGACCAGCAGCTTCTGGCCGAGCGGCGACTGATTGGGCCACATGCTGCGGGCGAGTCCCTGGCTGATCACGACGACCAGCGGCGAGCGTTCGTTGTCGGTGGCGGTGAACGTCCGTCCGGCGACGATCGGAATCCCAAGCGTCTCGAAGTACTCGCCATCGATCGCCGACCATTGTCCGACCGGGCGGTTGCCAATCGGCACCAACGCGCGATCACCGGCGGCATACGGCGCCATGGTGGTGAACGTGGGCGGCAACGACATCGACGCCGCCGCATGGGCGACACCCGGCGCCGCGTCGAGTTCCGGCACCAGGCGCGACATGAAGCGCCGCATCGCCGCCGCGTCCGGGTACTGAGACGAGGGCAGCGACAGTCGCAGCGTGAGCAGCCCATCGGGCTTGAATCCGACCTGCGTGCGGGTCAGGCGCGTGAAGTTCTGAAGCAGCAGTCCGGCGCCGACCAGCAGCATCAGCGACAGCGCCACTTCCGCAACCACCAGCATGCGACCGGCAGCGCGCGGTGCCGCGATCGCGCCGCGGCCGCCGCGCTTCAACGCATCAACCGGCGGACGGGTCGCGAGGAATGACGAAGGCACCAGTCCGAAGAACAAACCAGCGGCCAGCGAAACGGCCAGCGAGAACAGCAGCACACGGAAATCAACGGCGATCGGCGCCGCTCGAGGCAGCCGCTGCAGCGCGGCCGATGCCAGATCCACGCTCCAGTACGCGAGCAGCACGCCGCCCAGGCCGCCGGCCAGGACCAGCACGAAGCTTTCACGGCACAGCCACCACGTCAGGTCGCGGCGTCTGGCTCCGAGGGCGGCCCGGAGCGCGGCCTCGTGCGCGCGGGCGCCGGCGCGCGCCAGCAGCAGGTTGGCCACGTTCGCACAGGCAATCAGCAGGACGAGGCCAACCGCCCCCATCAGCAGCAACAGCGGCGTGCGGACATCGCCGACGGTCCGTTCGCGAATCGGAACCAGACGAAGACTCGCGTCGGGATCGGCGTCGGTATTGGTGGGATTCGCCCTCGCGTACGCCCGCGCCACGACGTCCACCTGCGCCTGAACGGACTCCAGTCGAGCCTCCGGCGATAGACGCGCAATCGCCGACAGGTAGCCAAGGCCTGCGTCGATCTGCGGACGTGTGAAGCCGCTCAACTCCTCCACATGCGTCGTCCACACGTCAACATCGTCGAACGGCGGCGGCAGATCGATTCCAAGCGCGCCGACTACCGTGTACGGCGTGCCGTTCAAGGTCAGCGCCGTGCCGACGATCGATGGCAGGCCGTTGAACCGGCGCATCCAGTAGCGCCGACCGAGAATGACCGCGGCCGCCGCGCCCGGGCGGTCCTCGGCGGGCGTGAATGTGCGGCCAGCGGCCACGTCCACGCCAAGAACGTTGAAGAAGCTCGCGGAGACGCGTCCGCCAGGCAACTGCTCCGCCTGATCGGCGCCCGTTGTGTTGAAGCGATCGCTGGCCACGGCGGCCAGTCCGCTCAACATCTCACTGTGAGCGGCCAGCTCGACGTACGCCGGGTACGAAAACGAGCCGCCGTCGATGCCGCGCCTGGGATTCACGCCGCCGAGGACGTACAAGCGCGACGAATCTCTGAACGGAAGCGGCTGCAGGAGCGCGGCGTCCACGAGACTGAACACCGCGGTTGTGGCGCCGATGCCGATCGCGATGACGACAACAGCTACCGCCGTGAACTCTTTCGCTTTCCACAGGGATCGAATCGCGTAACGCATACACGCACTGCGGCAGTTCTAATCCACAACGATCAACGCTGAGACCGCTGAGCCCGCTGAGTCTTTCTTTTTCATCATGATTTCTCTGCGAGTTCTGCGCACTCTGCGTTCAGACGTCGTGACTTCGACCTCGCACCTCGCACGAGCCCTAGACCATATACCGTTCGCCCGACGCGGCGCCAAGCGCAAAACGGTCGGCGGCGAACGGCGCGAGGTCGAATCCGGGATCGCGTCCCGCGATGACGTCGGCCAGAATCCGCCCGGCAGCCGGCGAATGCTGGAAGCCATGTCCGCTGAAGCCGTTGATGAGAAACAGGCCTTCGACACCGAGCGCCGGCCCGATGATCGGGTTCGCGTCCGGCGTCACTTCGTAGAGACCGGCCCACGCGTGAGAGATGGATGCGTCAGCCAGCGCCGGCAGCCGACTGACGGCGACCTCGATCACCTGCGGCAGAAAATCCCACTGCACCGTGGTGTCGAAGGACGGCTGTTCGTCCGGATCGCCCATCCCGAACAGCATGCCCGCGCCTTCGCGGTGGAAATAGAACGTGGTGGCGAAGTCGATCACCATGATGCGGGACGAAGGAACGCGCCAGTCGGCGACTGATCCGGCGGGCGCCTGGGCGATGAAGATGTGGCGGCGGTACGGATCCACGGGAACATCCACGCCGGCCATCCGCCCGATCGCGCGCGCGTGCGGCCCCGCCGCGTTGACGACGATGGGCGCGTCGACTCTGCCGCGCGACGTGTCGACGCCGACGATCCGTCCGCTTTCGACCCGGATGCCGGTGACTTCGGTGTCGCGTTCGATGGTGACGCCGGCCGCCTGCGCCGCTTTCGCGAAGCCCATCGTCACGCCATTCGGATCGGCGATACCGTCGCGCTGGCAGAACGTGGCCGCGAGCACGCCGTCGGTATCGAGGCCGGGCGCCAGACGCGCGGCCTCCGCAGCGCCGAGCCAGTCGACCGTCACGCCGAGCTGGCGCTGCAGGGCGACGTTGCGACGGAAAGTGCCGACGCTGGCGTCGGTGGACAGGAGAAAGAGGTAGCCGTCCTGATGGAAATCGATTGCCTGCCCAACATCGTGGTTGAACCGTTCGAGTGCCGCTATCGATTCGATCGACAGCCGGATATTCGCCTCGTTGGAAAACTGATGCCGGACGCCGCCGGCGTTGCGGCCGGTCGATCCGGTGGCGAGCATCTGCTCGCGCTCGAGCAGCACGACGTTGGTGACGCCACGGCGGGCGAGATGATGGGCGACACTGGCACCCATGCACCCGCCACCCACGATCACGACATCGGCCGAAGATTTCATGCGCAGTGCGATCCTACTGCGAACGACGCCACTGGCAATTTATCCGGGTCGAACTCGCCAACTTTTGTTTTGACATCACCATGGCGCGGCCATAGATTCAGCGGTCGCGCAGCGGGCGCACCTGACCGCCGGAGACGTTGAATCATCAGCGCGCGAGCGACCGGGACACCGCGACTGCGGAATGGAGAACGGTATGAAGAGTCTCGCGTTGTTCGTGACGAGTGTGCTGGTGGTCGGCCTGCTCAGCCTCGGCGTGACCGCTGCGCCCTCGAATGATGGCGGTGCGGGTTCAAACGCCTGCCGCGATCTGCCGTCGCACGGTGCGCTGAAGGCCGCGCTCGAGGCCGCCAGGGCGATGGCCAACGGCGGCTTCAACCTCGACATGTGGGCGACCCTCGTCAACCGCGACGGCGTGGTGTGCGCGGTCGCGTTCACCGGCAACAATCGCGGCGACCAGTGGCCGGGCAGTCGCGTGATTTCTGCGCAGAAGGCCAACACCGCCAACGCGTTCAGCCTGCCCGGGCTCGCGCTGTCCACAGCGAATCTGTTTTCCGCGGTTCAGCCCGGCGGCAGCCTGTTCGGTTTGCAGGAGAGCAACCCGGTCGATACCGGTGTCGCCTATGGTGGCAATCCCGCTAACAACGGCCAGTCGAACGATCCGATGGTGGGCGGGCGCATCGGCGGCGTCAACGTGTTCGGCGGGGGCCTGGCGCTCTACAAGGCCGGCGGTCAGATCATCGGCGGCGTCGGCGTCAGCGGTGATTCATCGTGCGCCGATCACAACATCGCGTGGCGGACGCGTCACGCGCTGAAGCTCGATTTCGTGCCTGGCGGCGTCAGCGGTGATGCGACCCGTCCCGACAACATCGTCTACGACATCACGCCGCAGACGGGACAGATGCCCGGTGTGAGCGCGAGCGGCTGGGGCCACGCCCTTTGCACGCCGACTGCCGCGGCAATCTCTGGCATCCTGCCAGTGACTCAGTAGGGCGATCGCGACGCGTGAACGCAGAGTGCGGATCGAGAATGGTGTGGCGCGATCCTTTCTGGGTCGCGTGAAATGCGGGCCTGAACGGCCCGCACTACACCGCTCTGAGCCGCACTAGCCCTCGTCCCACCTGAACCTGGTCGCGGCGATCGTCCAGAACACCGCCGCGAAGCCGGCGAGAACAGCCACTGGCGTCAGCGCACCGGCGATGCCGATGCCGCGCCAGGTCATCGCGTCCAGTCCATCCACGGCCCACCGCACCGGAACCACGAGCGTGAACTGCTGCAGCCACGCCGGGAACACGAAGGTCGGAACCCACGCGCCTCCGAGCATCACCATCATCAGCACGGCGAGCGTCGTCACTCCCCGTGCGGTAGCCGGCGAATTTCCGAGCGCCGCAATCAGCAGACCGAACGTGGAGGCCATCACCGCGCAGGCGATCGAAATGCCGATGAATCCGGCGACGCTCCCCTGAATGCGGACTTTGAATACGATCATGGCAAACGCGAACGAGACCAGCAAAATCAGCAGCGAGATCACCGTGCCGCTGATCGCCTTGCCGAGCAGCAGCGTCACCTTCGACACCGGTGCGCTGCGCAGCCTGACCCAGAGTCCGCGCTGCCGCTCGAGCAGCATCTCGACGCCGATGTTGGCCATCGCGAACAGCAGGAACTGAATCGCCATGCCGGCGAAGGAATGGGCGTAGCCGTTGTAGGCGACGTTGGATCCAGAAGTCATCGCTTCTTCGTGGACGGTGTACGGCATCGTGATGCCGCGGGGCGCATTGTTCGCCTGCGCACCATCTGGTTCCCGGTCGTAAAACTTCTGGACCGAGGCCAGCATCTCGAGCAGCAGCTTCTTCTGATCCGCGGCCATAGATGAGGACTGCACCTGCGGGACGGTCTGATCGATCAGTTTGCGGCCCTGCGCGCCGCCGAACATCTCGCGGCTGACGGCGCTCATTACGTGCTCGGTCATCACGCCGCGTACCATCGCGAGCTCGATGCCGTGCGATGGGTCGTAGAACAGCGAGAGGCTGGGCTTCTCGCCGCCGCCGAACAGCGCCTGACCGGCTGCATCGCCGAAACCGGCGGGGATGACGATCGCGACGGTGGTTTTGCCGGCCTTGACCGCCGCGCGCGCGTCATTCTCTTCCGGCAAGCTGACCTTCAGGTTCTTGTCGGTCTGCGCGTCAGCGACGATCGCCTTCGAGATCGCGGTGCCGTCGTGATCGATGATGGCCACGGCGATCCGCGCCGGCTCGCTGCTGCCGCCGGCGCCGCCTGAAAAGACCGAGCCGAAGAACGAGGCGATGGCGATCGGCACCACGAAGCTGACGATGACCGACCGGCGGTCGCTGAAGAACAGCTGCAGATCCTTGCGGACCATGGCGAGGAGCGGGATGAGAGGCATCAGTCGCGCAGGCTCCTTCCGGTCAGTGTCAGAAACACCGATTCGAGCGTCGCTTTCCCGCCGCCGACGACCGCGACCCGCGACTGGAGGCCGTCGAGGGTGTCGTCGGCAATCACCTTGCCGTGGTCGACCACGACAATGCGGTCGGCGAGGCGCTCGACCTCTTCCATGTAGTGCGTGGTGTAGAGCAACGCCTTGCCGCGGCTCTTCAACAGCTCGAGGTTCTCGAAGATTGCGTTGCGGCTCTGCGGATCGACACCGACCGTCGGCTCGTCGAGCAACAGGATGTCCGGATCGTGCAGCAGGCCGGCCGCCAGGTTCAGCCGCCGCTTCATGCCGCCGCTGTAGGCCTTCACCAGGTCGTCGATCCGATCGGCGAGTCCGACCAGCTGAAGCGTCGACGCAATCGCGGCCTCGAGCGCGGCGCCGCTCAGGCCGTACAGCGCGCCGAAGAACCTGAGATTCCGCCGCGCTGACAGCTCGTCATACAAGGCGAGGTCCTGGGGAACGATGCCGATTTTCCGCTTCTTGGGATCGGTGTCGCCGCTGAGACGAGCGCCGCCGACGAGCACATCGCCGCGGTCGGGCGTCAACAGGCCGGCGATCATCGAGACGGTCGTCGTCTTGCCGGCGCCATTCGGGCCCAGCAGGCCGACGAGCTGCCCCTTCTCGACGCTGAACGACACATCGTCCACGGCCACCGTGGAACCGAATGTCTTCCGCAGATGGGTGATGGTCAGCATGATGAACACGCGCATCCTGACACGAACGCGGACCGGACCGGGACGTGATCCGACGAAGGGGTAACCTGCCTGGATGAAAGGCTACGTGAGCGTCTTGGCGAACGCCGCGGTGCCGGCTTTGGTCAGCTTCGCCAGTTCCTTGAGCTGGGCCGGTTTGATCTCGGTGAAGTTGAAACAGGACTTTCCCTGCATCCGCTTGCGCAGAGCGGGCGACACGCCCTTGAGGAGCGCCTGGTTGGCGTAGATGGGAATCAGGTGGTAGCTGACGTAGTCCTTCTTGATCTGGACTCCGCCGAACCAGATCGGCGCCCCTGACTTGGTCTGCGACTCCTTGGTGGAGAGGTAATACGAGTCCGGCTTGTCGACGATCACCGCAAACTTGCTGGCGTAAGGAATCAGCAGCTGCTTGAGTGCCTCGAACGTCGGCCGGAACGCATCGGGCTTGGGCATTCCGGATTATTGAGTCAACGCGACGATCGGATCAATACGTGTTGCACGGCGCGCCGGCAGGGCGCAGGCGACGATCGCCACCACCCCGAGGATGGTCGTGACCGTGACCAGCACCACCGGATCGGTGGCGGTGACGCCGAACAACTGGGTCTCGAGGCTCTTGCGCAGGGCGACGGCGCCGATCGCGCCCAGCACGAAGCCGCCGACGATCAGCAGCAGCCCTTCCCGGAGCACCAGCTCGAAAATCGCCCGGGCGCTCCCTCCGAGCGCGATCCGGATGCCGATTTCCTTGGTCCGCTGGGTCACGAGATATGCAAGCACACCGTAAATGCCGATCGCCGAGAGAAACAGTGCGATCGCGCCAAAACTGAGCGATAGCAGCACCGGCGACTTCCGGCTGACCAGCGCCTTCTCCGTTCGTGCGTCCATGGTCTGGATGTCGAACACCGGCAGTTCACGATCCAGGCGGGACAGCACGCCGCGGACACCACCTGCCAGGGCGAGCGGATCACCTGGCGTTTTCAAGGCAAACGTCAGACCGGTGATCGGATCCTGGTCCGTCGGGAAGAAATACGCGCCGACCGTCTGCTTCCCTTCCGTAATCGTGTGCAGTTTGATGTCGGCGATGACACCGACCACGGTGAACCACCTGGTCTTCTCGTTGGTGTTCATCAGATCGTTGATGTCGTTCGGCGAGTACATCCGGCGTCCGATCGGATCGCTGTTGGGCCAGAACCGCCTCGCCAGTGTTTCGTCCACGATGATCGTCTTCAGGGCCGTGGCGTTGTCGCGATCGTCGAAGAAACGCCCGCGCACCAGCTTCACGTGCATCGCTTCGAAGTAACCGGGGCTGACGTCCACGTTGCTCGGCGAAATCACCGATTCGCCCGGGCTCATCTGATAGCCCTCGGCAAAGATGACGCTGTCGTTGTTGTTACCGCCGAACGGGATGGTGTTGGTCACGCCGGCGGCGCTGACGCCCGGGAGCGCTCGAATCTGACGTAAGGCTTCGTTGGTGAACCCGCGCAGCTTGTCGTCGTTGTCGTAGCGCGAGCGCGGCAGCGTGGCGGACACCGTCAGCACGTTGTCGCCGTTGAATCCTGGATCGACCGCAAGCACCTGGCGGAAGCTGGCGAACAGCAATCCGGCGCCGATCAGCAGCACGAATGCGAAGGCGACCTGTGTCACCACTAATCCGCGCCGCAGCGTCCGCGCACCGCGGCCGGCGGTGCCCCCCCGGCCCTCTTCACGCAGCACCATGGTCAGGTTCGCCGGCAGGACGTTGGCGACCGGAATCAGTCCGAGAATGACGCCGATGACGGCCGCGATGCCCAGGCTGTAGGCCACCACCACACCGTCGAGATGAATTTCGCCGCCGCGCGGCAGCTCCTGAATGTTCAGCGTGCCGAGCAGCTGAAGGGCGCCGTAGCCCACTGCCAGGCCGGCTGCGGCCGACAGCAGCGTGAGCAGCAGGCTCTCGGTAACCAGCTGACGTCCGACGCGGAATCGGCCGGCGCCGAGCGCCAGTCGGGTGGCGAGCTCCTTCAACCGCGCGCGCGAGCGCACCAGGACGAGGTTGGCCACGTTGACGCACCCGATCAGCAGCACGAACAGCGCGCCGCCCCACATCAGATACAGCGTCGCTTTGACGTCCCTGACCAGGCTGTCCTGCATCCGGACCACTTCGGTATGGAATCCGGCGTTGATGAGCAGCTTCTTGTATTGGGGGAACCGATCGAGGTTGGCGGCATTCAGCGCATCGATTTGCTGCTGCGCCTGCTGGATCGTCGCGCCCGGTTTCAGCCGCCCGATGTTTTCGAAGTTGTTGTTGTGCCGCTGCTGATCCGACCTCTGCTGGGGCGTGAACGCAAGCGGCCTCCACATCATCACCTCGGGGTTCACGAAATAGAACCCTTTGGGCATCACTCCGACGACCGTGTACGGAACCCCGTCGAGACGAATGTCCTTGCCCACGGCCTGCGGATCGCCGCCGAACTGCGACTGCCACAGCGCGTAACTGAGGACCACCTTCATTTCGTTGCCGGGCTCGCCTTCCTGATCGGTAAACGTTCGTCCGATCGCCGGCGCCACGCGCAGCAGCCTGAAAAACGACGGCGTCGCCTGCGTGACCCGAACCCGGGTCGGCGTGCCGTTCTGATCGATGCTCTGGTTTCGGCTGTTGTAGAGCGCCTGCTCCTCGAATACGGTCGTTTCACGCAGCCGATCGTAATAGTCGGGCACGCCCGCGTTGGTGCCGACGACTGCGCCGGCGCCGGGATAGGCATTGCCCATCAGCAGGACACGATCCGAGTCGGGCACGTTCAGCGGCCGCAGCAGGACGTTGTGGACGACCGAGAACAGCGCGGTGTTGGCACCGATGCAGAGGGCCAGCGTGAGCGCGGCCGTGGCCGTGAACGCCTTGTCCTTCCAGAGCAGGCGAAGGCCGACGCGGATATCGGAATTCATACGTGAGCGTAGACGGGAAACAGCGGCGCGATGTTTCGCGCGCGGTCTTTATTCAATTCTGAGCGCGACGGTCGGCTCGACCCGCGACGCGCGCCAGGCGGGAATCAGGTTCGCCAGCGTCGACACGGCCAGCAGGAGGAGGATCGCGGACAGCCACGCCGTCGGATCGGCGGCCGTGATGCCGTGCAGGCCGCCAGGAAGCGTCCGCACGGCGAACATCGCGGCCATCGTCGCCAACACGCATCCGATCAGCAGGCCGGCGCCGGCCACGGCCAACCCCTGGCGCATCACCAACCCGACCACTGTGCCCGGACGTGCACCGAGGGCGATGCGGATGCCGATCTCCCGCGTGCGCCGCGCCACCGAGTAGGCGATCACGCCATAGAGCCCGACCGCGGCCAGCAGCATCGCCACGACACCGACGCCCGTGACCAGCCAGGCACTGGCACGAGCCGGAAACAGTGTCGCGTCGACTTCCGCGGCCATCGTCTGGTTCTCGACGAAGACGAGGTTCGAATCGAGTGACAGCAGCTGACGCCGCATCTCGCGCAGGAGTGTCCCCGCGTCGCCGCTGGTACGGGCGACGATCGCGACGTAGCTGCCCGGACGCTGGCTGCGCGCCACCTGCAGGAACGGTGTCGGCGGTTCGGAGACACTCACCACCTTGTGGTCGGCCGAGACGCCCACGATTTCGAACAGCGGCCCGTCCGATGCGCGCGACCGCAGCGTCTTCCCGATCGCGCTCTGCCCCGGCCAGTACCGACGGGCAAACGCTTCGTTGACGATCGCCACGCGCGGCGTTTCCGGCCGGTCATCGTCGGTAAATGCGCGTCCCTCGACGATGCGGACGCCCATGGTGTTGAAATATTCCGGCGACACCGACGTCTGCTCGACGACGTCACCGTGTTCGCCCGGTGTGTGGTGTCCGGGAATCCACACTTCCCACCGGCTGGTGTTGACCTGCATCGGCACGCGCGTCACCAGCGCCGCCGATTCGACCCCCGCAATCGCCTTCACTTTCTCGATTGCCTGGTCGTAGAACTGCCGGCTCTTCTCATCCGAGTACTTCAGCATCCCGGTGTCGGTGGACAGCACCGCGAGGCGATTGACCGGAAAGCCGAGGTTGGTGCGCTGCGTGACGATCAGGCTGCGGGTCATCAGCGCGGCGACGACCAGCAACAACGCCGTCATGGCGATCTGTCCCATGACCAGCAGATCGCGCAGCGTGAAAGGCAGCGCGCCGGCGGGCGCGAGCTGCGTCTCGCCGCGAAGATCCGCGACCAGATTCGGCTTCGACGCGTGCACCGCAGGGGCAAGTCCTGCGAGCACACCCGCGAGCATGGTCGCGAACAGCGTGAACGCGAGGACACGGCCGTCGATGTGCAGGTCGAACGCGAGCGGAATCGGAATCGGCAGGCTCAACGCCCCCAGCAGGCGTGTCGACCACCACGTCAGGAGCAGGCCGCCGACCGCACCGAGCAGCGACATCACGACCGACTCGGTGACGAGCTGCCGGACCAGCCGTCCCCGGCTCGCGCCGATGGCGAGCCGGATGCCGATCTCTCTCTGCCGTCCGGACGCACGCGCCAGCAGCATGCTGGCGACGTTGGCGCAGGCGATCAGCAGGACGAGCCCGACCACGACCAGCAGCATCGCGGCGATCGGCACCGCGATCGGATCGACCGCGGGATGAAAGTGCACGTCGGTGGTCGCCTTCAGCGTGAGCTGGCGATCCTTGTTGGTGACCGGGTTGTCAGCATCGAGCCGCGACATCACCAGCGCGAGGTTGGCGCGCGCCTCGTTGAGCGTCTTGCCCGGCTTCAGCCGGGCACGAATGAACATCCAGCGATCGGCGCGGCGCTCGAGACGGTTCTTGCCGACCGGCGACGGTATGGTGTCGTGCATGCCGACGGGCTCGACGTCGAGCGACGCGGAGATCGGAATCCACAGCTCGGGCGCGAGGACCGGCACCATGCCGTTGAAGCCCGCCGCGGCGACGCCGACAATCACGTACGAGTTGCCGCGAATGCGCAGCGTGCGGCCGACGACGTCCGGCGCGGAGGCGAGGTCGCGGCTCCAGTAGCGATGCGAAACCATCGCCACCCGCGGCGCCCCCGGCGCATCGTCTTGCGGAAGAATCGTCCGGCCGATCGCGGCAGGCACGCCGAGCACCTGGAAGTAGTTGCCGCTGACGATCTCACCCATCGCGAGACGGGAACGGTTGTCGAGGTTCAGCGCCGCGAACATCGGGCTGTAGCCGGCCATGCCCTCGAACACGTCGTTTTGCGACTGGACGTCGAGATAGTCCGGATACGACGAGGTGCTGTAGACCGATGTGCCGGTCGAGTCGCTGGTGAAGACGTCAACGAGGCGGTCCGCGGCCTTGACCGGCAGCGGCTTGAACAGCAGCGCGTCAACGAGCGTGAACAGCGTGGTGTTGAAGCCGATCCCGACCGCGAGCGAGACCACCGCCACCAGCGTGAAGCCGGGGCTCTTCCACAGCCAGCGCAGGGCGAACCGGATGTCGGCGATCAGTGATTCGAACAAGGGGGGAATTATAATCCGCGCATGAAGAAGCTGCTGCTCGCGATTGCGGCGACGACGGTGGTTGGGGCACAGGCACCGTCGCCGTTCACGCTCGATCAGGTGCTCGATTTTCCGTTCCCCGATCACCTGGTTGCTGCGCCCGGCGGCGCAGCCTTTGCCTGGACCCTGAGCGAGCGCGGCGAGCGGAACATTTACGTCGCTGAAGGCCCGGCATTCACCGCGCGGCGCGTAACGCCCTACCGCGGAGACGAGGGACAGGAGCTGACAAGCCTGTCGTTCACACCGGACGGCAGGACGATCGTCTACGTGCGCGGCGGTGACCACGGCTCCAACTGGCCCGCCGACGGCAACCTGCAACCCGATCCGAACGGGAGCACGACGCAGCCGCGCGTGCAGATCTGGTCGATCGCGACCGGCGGTGGCGCCGCCGCCCCGAAGCTGATTGGCGAAGGCGACGAGCCGGTGATTTCTCCGGCGGGCGACCGTGTCGCGTTCGTGAAAGACCGTCACATCTGGATCGCACCGCTCGACGGATCGAAGCCGGCGGAGCAGGCCTTCTTCGCGCGCGGCTCGAGCGAGTCGCCGACCTGGTCACCGGACGGGAAGCGGCTGGCATTCGTGTCCAATCGCGACGACCACAGCTTCATCGGGATCTTCACGAGCGCCGCGGAACCGCTGCGTTACATCGCGCCGTCTACATCGCGCGATTCCGAACCATTGTGGTCGCGCGACGCGGGACGCGAATTGCTGTTCGTTCGTCAACCGGGGCGCGGCGGCACGCCCCGCTCGGCGCTCGTGCAGCAGCCGTCACCGTGGGAGTTGATGACAGCGAGCGCGCCGGGCGCGAGCACCGGCGCGACGACGGATGGGGCGACCGGTGCGGCGAACCGGGTGTGGAAGAGCGGCAGCGCGCTGGTCGATTCCATTCCGCGGTTCGCCGACGGCGTCAACCTGCATTGGGCCGCCGACGGCCGGATTGTGTTCCTGTCGTATCAGGACGGCTGGCCGCATCTCTACTCTGTCCGCGAACGCGGTGACGCAGGCACGGCGAAGCTTCTGACGCCGGGCGCGTTCATGGTCGAGCACGTCGCGCTGACGCCGGATGCGAAGTTCCTGATCTACAGCGCGAACACCGGATCCGATTCTCACGACATCGATCGGCGTCACCTCTTCAAGGTGCCGGTTGACGGATCGGCCGCGCCGGCCGCGCTGACCAGCGGCACGGGACTCGAGTGGAGTCCGGTCGTGACCGGCGACGGCAAGACTGTGGCGTTCCTGCGCTCGACGCCGCAACGGCCACCAGTCGCGGCGGTGATGCCGATTACGGGCGGCACTGCGCGCGACGTCGGCGCCGATCGAGTGCCATCTGCGTTTCCATCGGCTCAACTGGTCACGCCGGAACCGGTGACGTTCAAGGCGAGCGACGGCGTCGAGGTTCACGGGCAGTTGTTCAAGACTGCGAACGGAGCGGCGCGCAGACCGGCGCTCCTCTATGTGCATGGCGGGCCGACGCGCCAGATGCTGCTCGGCTTTCACTACATGGACTACTACGCCAATGACTACGCCGCGAATCAGTATCTCGCCAGCCGCGGCTTCGTCGTGCTGTCGGTAAACTATCGCCTCGGCATCGGCTACGGCCACGCGTTTCATTTTCCCGAGAATGCCGGTCAGCGCGGAGCGTCCGAGTATCTCGACGTCGTCGCCGGCGCGAGGCTGCTGCAATCACGCGCCGACGTGGATTCGAAACGCCTTGGTATCTGGGGCGGCTCGTACGGTGGCTATCTCACGGCGCTCGCCCTTGGGCGCAACTCCGACATCTTCGCCGCCGGCGTGGACATTCACGGCGTTCACAACTGGGAGCGTCAGGGCCGCACCGCACCGAATGTCGCCGCGGCGATGGCCGGCGACGGCATCACGCAGGCGGATCTCGACAAGTTCGCGCGCGTCACGTTCGAGTCGTCACCAGTGTCGTCCGTGAAAACGTGGAAGTCACCAGTGCTGCTGATTCATGCAGACGATGACCGCAACGTCGAGTTTCATCAGACCGTCGATCTGAAGCAGCGACTGCTCGAGCGCGGCGTCGACGTCGAGGAACTGGTGATCCCTGACGACATCCACGATTTCCTGTTGTTCCGCAGCTGGAAGGCGGTCACCACCGCGACCGGCGCCTACTTCGAGCGGCGCTTCATGAAACAGGATCAGTAAAGCTGCGGCTTCACGTCGCTGCAGTGTCCGGCTCGAGGATAGTTTCCACTGGAGTGGAGTGTCTGCCGGGCGGATGGAGCCGCCGGTCAACGATGATGCGGACGCGGGCGACCGACGGGCATTCCGGTCGGGCCCTCCCGTTCGCCGCGTGGCAACACCGCCCCTCCAGCGCCGGACTCACGGCGACGGCGTCGGTGGGGGTTAGCCGATCGCCGGTGAGCCGACTGTTCGGCCCCCGGGTTCGCCGATCGCCAGTGCGCGTACTCATCGCCGACGCCGCACGGTGCGCCTTCGGGACGGTGTTGGTGCGAATCCGATCACGCGGCTCACAGGTCGGGCCCGACCGGAACGCCCGTCAGCCTGATTGTCAGATGTCGCCCGGATCACCCCAGGCGCCGGGCCCATCGACAGCAGTCCGCCGGGCGACGCGGGTGACGCGCGAGCGGCCGGGGACGCGGGATCGTCACCCACACCGGACGGCGGCGCACAGCAACTAGGGCTTTTCTTTGATCCACACTGCCATCTCACCCTGGCCGCGATTGTTCCACGCGTAGTACGGGACGGCGACGAACGGGCGATTGCCGGTGCCGGTAATGATTTCGACGCCGTTCAATAAATCGGCGCGGAAGCGCGATCGGATCGGCGCGTCACGCGGCAGCACGACGTCCAGCGCGTGGCCATCGTTGTCAACGGCTTCGAGTGCGTACACGATCGGTCCGCGCTGCAGGGCGACTTTCCCGTTGTCGTCTTTCACGTCAGCGTGGGCGATGACACGTCGCGGCGACATCGGCAGCGTCAGCTGAATAGTGTCGCCTTTCTTCCAGGCCCGCTTGATGCGGACATAGCCGTTCTTCACGTCGAGCGGTACGCGCTCGGCCGTGCCGGTCCTGCCGCGGACACTCACCGTCGGCTGGGCGTTCATCTGGTCCGCGAAGCGATACAGATCGCTCGGCACCGGTTGATCCTGCGACCAGCCGGGAATGCGCAGCGCCACGGTGAACGCTCCCGTACCTTCGGGTTCGAGATGCAATGAGACGTCGCCGTCCCACGGATAGCGTGTGTCCTGCGTGATTCTGATGGTGCGGACACCGAGCTTCACTTCGGCGTGGTTGCCGACGTAGAGATTCGCGTACACGGTGTCGGCGGTCTGCGCGTAGACCAGTCCGGGGATCTGCTCCAGCATGCGCGCGAGGTTGGCCGGGCAGCACGCCACCTCGAAATAATCGCTGCGCTTAGCGCGGCCGTTCGATTCGAGCGGGTTCTGATAGAAGAACGTGTTGCCGGCGAGCGACACTCCCGACAGCACGCCGTTGTAGAGCACGCGCTCGAACAGATCGATGTACTTGCCGTCGCCGTGCATCAGGAACATGCGCTGGTTCCAGAGGTCGTTGCCGACCGATGCGCAGGTCTCGGTATACGCGCGAAGGTTCGGCAGTTCGTAGTCCTCGCCGAAGCTCTCGGTCGTGCCGCGTGATCCGATGCCGCCGGTCAGGTAGAGGCGCTTGCTGACAACGTCGGTCCACAGACGATCCGATGCCTTCGCGAAGGCGTCGTTGCCGGTGAGCGCGGCGACATCAGCCACCGCCTCGTAGAGATACATCGCGCGCACGGCGTGGCCAACCGCACGATCCTGCTCGACCACCGGCACCTGATCCTGTTTGTAGGCGCGCTCGTTGTACATCTCGAAGGCTTTGTCGGGGTACGGCGGCATGTCGGGGTGCGGCTTGCCGCGTTCGGCGACGAGCCACTCTGCGGTCTTGAGGTACTGCTCGTTTCCGGTCGTGCGATAGAGCTTGACCAGTGCGAGCTCGATCTCTTCGTGGCCTGACACGGCGTGACGTCCGTTCGGTCCGAAGGTGCGGCAGACGAGATCGGCGTTCCTGATTGCGACGTCGAGCAGCGTCCGCTTTCCGGTCGCTTCAAAGTGTGCGACTCCGGCCTCGATCAGGTGGCCGGCGTTGTACAGCTCGTGGCTGCCGTTCTCGTAGATCCAGCGCTCGGGGCCGACGCCAGGCGCCGGATGCTGCGGATCGATCGTCCGCGCCGGGAACAGGTAGCCGTCTTTCTCCTGCGACTCCGCGATCAGCTCGATCAGCCGATCGAGCTTGAGGCTCAGCTGCGGATCGGGGACAAGCGCAAGCGAGTAGGATGCGGCCTCGATGATCTTGTAGGTGTCGGTGTCGTTGAACCGGCGCCCTTCGTACGGTCCGCTCTTCTTCCCAGCCGCCTTCTCGAAGTTGGCGACGCGCCCGGTGTCCTCGTTCTGCTTGAGGATGTAGGGAATCGTGACCGTTCGATTCGTCTCGAGCTTCGGCGCCCAGAACCCATCGCTGATCGTCACCGCCGACGCCGGAACGGCGCGAATCGGATAGTCGTGCGCCGGCGGCGCGGCGAGCGGCGTGAGGGACGCAGCAGTGACGAGCGACACGATGATCAGCTGTTTCACAACGTTTGAACCCGTCGAACCCTTCGAACCCCGCGAACCCCTCGAACCCCGCGAACCTTTCGAACCTTTCGAACCTCGAACCCCTGCCTAAGGCACCGCCGGCGGCGGCACGCGCTTCTTCGTCGCCTGCTCGAACGAGTACGCGAGCTCGAGCAGCTTCGGCTCGCTGCACGCCATGCCGGTGAAGCTGACGCCCATCGGGCCGGGCTTTGCGTCGAACCCGGCCGGGAACGCCGGCGTCGGCGAATTCGCGACCAGGCCGTACGGCACGATCACCGTCGGATAGCCCGGACGCGCGGCGATGGCTGCGCCGTTGGCGCCCGGAAACAGGATCGCGTCGAGCCGCTCGGCCTTCATGATCTCGTCGATGCCGTGGGTGCCACCCAACCTGATGTCCTTGGCGCGATCGGCCTCGTAGCGCGCGCGATCCTTCTCGACGTCCATCTCGTCCGAGATGTCCAGCTGCGACTGTCCGTACTTGATCGCGCCGGCCTTGGCGTTCTTCGTATTCCACTCGCGCAGCGCGGTCAGCGTCGGCACCGGCGCCGCCGCGCCGAGCGACTTCAGCCACGCGTTGAAATCGCGCTTCATCCCGTATTTCAGGACGACCGAGCAGTCCTCGTCATGACCCTTGGCGTTGGTGACGCCCGAGCACTGGCCGAAACGGAGGAAGTTATTCTTGGGATCCTGATCGACGATGCTCGGGATGTTCGCGGGATCGACGATGATCGCGCCCTGTGCTTTCAGCACGGCGATCGCCTCGTCCATCATCTTCTTCTGCTCGGCGTTGAGTCCGCCACCACCGCCACCGCGTCCGCCACCTCTCGCCCCTCGGCCCTCGGCTGGCGGTTCACCCGGAGGCGTGAACGCGTCGTAGTACGAGGCGCGCGGGATGCCGATGCGCGCGCCCTTCAGACCGTCCTTCTTCAGGAACACGGTGTAGTCGCGGTTCGGCGCGGGCGTGCATGTCCGCGTCGCCGGATCGTTGGGATCGGGCGCCGGGCTCTCCATTGCCCCGAACATGATCGCGACGTCGGAAACGCTCTTCGCCATCGGACCGGCGGTGTCCTGGTCGGCGGTAATCGGAATCACGCCATAGCGGCTGATCCGTCCGACTGTCGGCTTGATCGCCGCGAGCATGTTCTGGTTCGACGGGCTCAGAATCGACCCCGATGTTTCACTGCCGACGTTGCCGGCCCAGAAGTTCGCGGCGGTGCCAATGCCCGAGCTCGAGCCGCCGGTCTGCAGCGCGGGACGGCCGTCGAACGTCGCTTCGCGCGGGTCCTTGCGCGGATCGTACGGGTTGTAACCCTGACCGCCGACCGCGTTGTAGTCGGCAGGCATTGGCGTCGGCGCGCCGGCGACCCAGTTGGCGAGCTCGCTCATTCCAGTCTTCGCGATGATGATCGCGCCGGCGTCGATCAGGTTCTTGGTCAGCGTCGCGTCGTAGGGCGGCACCAGGTGCTCGAACGCCAGCGCGCCGCCGGTCGTGCGCATGAACGTGGTGTGGACGTTGTCCTTCAGCGCGATCGGAATGCCGTGCAGCGGACCGCGAATCTTCCCTGCCGCCCGTTCACGATCGCGTTCGGCCGCAAGCTCCAGCGCCTTCGGGTTCACGGTAATCGCGGCGTGCAGGACTTCTTCGTACATCCCGATTCGCTCGAGATACTGGCGCACGATCTCGCGCGAGGTGACGCGCCCGGCCTTCAGCGCCGCCTGCATCTCCGGAATCGTGGCTTCGACCACAGTGAACGGCTTGTGGGCAGTGGACCCCGCGACAGACTTCTTCGTCTGCGCGCGCATGCCGAGGGTCGCTATGGACAGGATGAGGGCGGTCGCGGGAATCAGTCGCTTCATCGGCGGATTATAACGGACGTATCATCGAACGATGCCGGCCAGCGGCGCACTGCCGTCCGATCTCCTGTCGGCGCTCGATCCGTGGTGGCTGTTCCTGTCGCTGATTCCGGGCGGGATCGGGTTCGTACTATTGGTATATGGAAAGAAACAGCAACGCTGGACGCTGATGGCGTTCGGTGCGGTGTTCACGGCATATCCGTACTTCACGCAGACGGTGCCATCGCTGGTGGCGGTCGGAATCGCGCTGAGTGTCGCGTTGTGGCTCGCCATCCGCGGCGGGTGGTAACTCTATTTCATCAGCTCATTGACTTCGGCGAACGTCATCGCCCGGTCGGTGAACGTCTTGAACGTCCCCGGACCTTTCAGCTCGCGCGCGACATCGCGGGCGACCGACAACGCCGCGCGCATCGGACCCGACCCGACGCTGAGCCTCGCCACACCGAGCTTCTCCAGTTGTGGAATCGACGGCATCCCCGCGGCGGCGAGCACGTTGACAGGGCCGCCAATCCCGCGCACCAGCTCGCTGATGATCGCCGCCTCCTTCACGCCCGGCACGAACACGCAATCGGCGCCGGCTTCGAGAAACGCCTTGCCGCGCTCGATCGCGACGCCGAGCCGCGCCTCCGGTGCACCAACCGCCTTCAAAAACACATCGGTGCGGGCGTTGATGACCACACGCACGCCGGCCGTCGCCGACGCCTTCACGACCGCCTTGATCTTGTCGGTCTGAAGGGCCAGCGGTTCGAGATCCAGGGCGCCCGGCTGAATGTCCTCGAGATTGACGCCGACGGCTCCGGCAGCGATGACGCGCACTACCACGTCAGCGACACCGTCAGGTGTCGTGGCGTACCCATGTTCGATGTCAGCGGTAACTGGAACCCGGACCGCCCGGGCGATCCGCGACACCGCCTCGATCATTTCCCGCCACGGAACCGACCCGCCGTCGGGATACCCGAGGGCGGCAGCAACGCCCGCGCTGGTCGTCGCTATTGCAGGGAATCCTTCGGCTTCGAACAGGCGGGCAGTGGCGGCGTCCCAGGCATTCGGCAGTACCAGGATGGGTGGAGCGTGGTGCAGCGTACGGAGCAGTTCGGCTTTATCGGGCACAACAACCTCTGGTATCGCCGGAGTTAAACGCTTTTTGCATACACCAGTCAAACTAACAGGGGTCTCGGGAGGAGCGGACTGATGAGTTGCCGGGTGATTCGCATTCTTGTGATGTTGATAGTGGCAATCCTCGCGCCACTCGGCGCGTCCGCGGATCCACCCGCGCTGGTGGCGCGGGTCAGTTTCGTGGGCGGCCCGGTCTCATTTCGACCCGCCTCAGCCGATGAATGGACCGCCGCGACCCTGAATTATCCGGTCACGATCGGCGATCACGTCTGGACCGATACCGCCGCGCGCACCGAGCTCGAGCTGGGAGCATCGACGGTGCGGCTGGCCCCGTTCACCGAATTCAGCGTCCAGAACCTCGACGCCGGCATCGCCCAGTTCCGCATCACGCAGGGCGCCATGTCCCTCCGCGTCCGCAGTTTGAATCAGGGCGACCTCGTCGAAATCGACACGCCGGGTGGCGCCGTCTCGGTGCTGCAGCCTGGCCTCTACCGGGTGGACGTCAACGACGCCGGAGACGTGACCACCGTCACCGTCCGCCGCGGCGACGCCGACGTCGCGGCGACGACGTCGTTCCCGATTCACGAGAACCAGTCAGTCGTCATCGCCGCCACCAACCCGTCACCGGCGGCGACGGCGGCGATCGGAATGGACGATTTCGAAAACTGGGTCCTGACGCGGGACCGGCGGGAAGAAACAGCCGTGCAGAACGCGAGGTACGTGTCGCCCGAGATCGTCGGGGCCGCGGATCTCGGCCAGTACGGAACCTGGCGCGACCAACCGGGCTACGGCTCGATGTGGATGCCGCGCGTCAACGCCGAGTGGGTGCCCTATCGCTACGGTCACTGGGTGTGGGTCGATCCGTGGGGATGGACCTGGATCGACGATGCGCCGTGGGGATTCGCGCCGTTTCACTATGGACGCTGGGTGGCGACACCGGCCGGCTGGGGCTGGATCCCGGGCCGGATTCAGGCCCGACCCGTTTACGCGCCCGCGTTGGTCGCGTTCGTGGGCGGTGACGGTTTCCGCGTGGCAGCCGTCGCCGGACCGCCGGTCGCATGGTTCCCGCTCGGTGCGCGCGAAGTCTACACACCAACGTACAGGGTGTCGGCGGTTTACGTACAGACGATCAACACACCGCACGTGATCGTCGCCGACGCCGCGGTCGGCGCGACCAGCGTGCGCTATGTGAATCGCGACGTCCCCGGCGCGGTCACCGCCGTGCCGCGCGAGGTCTTTGTCCGCGCGCGGCCTGTCGCTGCTGCGGCCACTGCGGTGCCGGTCGAATCCGCGCGTGCGGCGGTTGTCGTGACCACCGCTGTTCCGGCGCGACCCGACCGCATTGTCGCCGCCAGTACGGTCCATGTCGCGGCCCCGCCGCCAGCCGCCATGACGCGACGCGTCATCGTCAAACAGGCGCCGCCCGCGCCGGCCGCCGCGTCGCCGACGACCACGGCGGTGACGGCGCCATCTGTTCCGGCTCAGACGCCGCGCGCGGGAGCTGCGCCTGCCGCGGCTCCGTCGCCGGCAGCCGCGCCGGCGGCAGCTCGACCCGCTCAGCGCGAGACCCCGCGTCCCGCCCCGGCCGTGCCGACTCCGACGGGCGCGGCGGCGCCGCAGACCGCTGCGCCTCCGTCACCGCCGCGGCCCAACGCTCAGGCGAATGCCGAGCTCACGGCGAGGCACGCGCAGGAGCGCTCGGCGATTGATGCGCGGCACGCGGCCGAACGCGCGCAGCTCCAGGCTCAGCATCAGGAAGCGGAGCGCCAGGCGAACGCGGCGCAACGTCAACAGCTGAAGGCGCAGCATCAGGCCGAAACCAAGGCGATGCAGGAACGTCACCAGCAGGAGCGCGCGGCGCTCCAGCAGAAGCAGGCGGCCGAACGAAAACAATGAGCGCGGGGTCTCCCGCCTCCTCCGTGGCGCGGTACGCTATATTCGCGCCTCATCATCGGAGGCCCCATGTCTCGCCGCTTCGTCTTCATCCTCCTGGTTGTTGCGATCGTCAGGCTGTGTACGCTGCATACGCTGGCGCAGCAGCGCGCCGCTGACGGCGTCACGCTCAATACCGAAGGACTCCCTCGGTACTCAACTGTCTCGCTGTGTGCGATCGATCCAGCCACCGGACAGTCGGGCGCTGCGGTCACGACCCGGGTGCCGTTCGTCGGTCGCGCGGTTCCGCACGTCCGCGCTGGCGTCGGCGCCGTCTGCACGCAGGCGTCCACGGTAGTCGAATACGGACCCCGCGGTCTCGACCTGCTGGCGAAGGGAGTCGAACCCGCGGATGCGATCGCCCAACTGCTGGCGCCGGACGAAGGACGTGAATCGCGGCAGCTCGCGATGATCGACATGAAAGGCCGCTCCGCCGCCCACACCGGCAAACAGAACAGCACGTGGGCCGGCAGCCATCAGGGACACAACTACACCGTGCAGGCGAACACGATGGTCGGCCCCGAAGTCGTCGACGCCATCGCCTCGACGTTCGAAGCCAGCGAGAACAGCGGCATGCCGCTCGCCGAGCGGATGATTCTCGCGCTCGAAGCCGGCTACGCCAAGGGCGGAGACAAGCGCTGGGGCAACCTGCAGTCGGCGGCGATCAAGATTGCTGATCCCAACGATCCGGGCCGCGGCGGTGATTTCATCAGCGTGGCGATCGAGGTGGGTGAAAATCCGGAGCCCGTCGCGGAGATGAAACGTATCTACCTGACGACGGGGCGTCATCTCGGCTATAGAAGTTTCTCTCGTGTCGAAGGCACCGACGTCATCGAGCTGAAGCGCAGTCTTCACACGCTCGGCTACTGGCGGCCTTCGCTCACGGCGTTTCCCGAGCCGCCGGCCTCCGCCAACACCGAACAACTCCGTCAGCTGCGCGAGAAAAACCGCGCCGAGTACGACCGGGTGACCGCGGACAACCGGAAAGCGACAGCCGACTACACGCGCGAGTACTCGGAGTACGACGTCGAAACGATGACTGCCGTCGACAAGTTCCGCGCCGAGCACGGTCTCGACTACCAGGGCGACGCTGTCGGTCTGGTCGACGCCCGCCTGGTTGACGCATTGCGTAAGGCGATCATCGAGAAGACAAAATCCGGCCGGCGCGACTGACTACTTCAGCGCCCAGGCCAGGAATCGCTCCGTGTAGTAGAGCGCGACTTGCGCGCTCGGACCGTTCTCGACCGAGTCGAACGAATGCTCCGCCCACGGAATCTCGAGCAGCGCTGACGTGGTTCCGTTCGCCAGTTGACGATCGTGAAGCAGGCGTCCCCAGCGTGGCGCGATGACGTGATCGCGCCCGCCAGTGATGATCAGGGTTGGCGGCTGCCGGCCGCTGACGTAGGAGATCGGCGACGCGTCGCGGTACTTGTCGGGAACGGAATCGGGCGTGCCGCCGAGAAACGCTTCCTCGAGCGCGCGCACACCCATCGGATCCGGTGACGGCGGCTCGCGGTATCCGCCGGCGAGATCCACCGGCCCGTAAAAATTCACCACCGCTCGCAGCGCCTGTCTCGGCTGATCGAACGCCGCCAGCATCGCCAGGTGGGCGCCCGCCGATCGACCGACCACCGCCAGCCGTGACACATCGGCGCGGTAGTCGTCCGCGTGCCTGCGCACCCAGTCGAACGCAGTCCGGACATCGTCGATCTGCGCCGGCCACTGCCACCGCGGCGCCAGCCGGTACTCAATCGAAAACACCACGTAGCCACGCGCCGCGAAATAACGCGCGAACCACTCCTGTTCGCTGGCGTCGCCGTGTTGCCAGGAACCGCCGTGAATCTGGACGATTGCCGGAAATCGGCCCTGTGCCCGTGGACGATGGATCGTCGCGGTGAGTGGTTGTCCGTCCGGTGAGGCGACCGGTATTCCGCGAACCGCGAACGCGTCGCCCCATTCGATCGGGCGAAAGAGATCGGTGACCACGATCGGCCGGGGCCGCATGCGCTCGAGCGACGCGGCGGGTAACGTCGTTGAGAAAACCGTCGCCGAGCGCCCGCGTCATCTCGAGATCGAAGCGCCGAAGTGCGGACGGCGCGCGCGCCAAAGGAATCGACGATACCAGGGCGGCGCATCCGGCGAGCACGAACGCCGCCCGCGAGGGTCGCGACGTCCCCCGCGCCAGCAGGCAGATCAGGACACCGCACACACAGAGCCACGGACTGTACTCGGTGCCACCGACCGCCAGCACCAGCAGTGGGTAGTTCCAGGCGGGAACAACAATCCAGACACTGAGGAACAGGAGAACCGATGCGGCGGCGAGAACCAGCCAGGGCAGAATCACGACTGTCCGGCATGTTACCCCGCCGCTCCGAAATCAGCGCAGCTGCGTCTGCGCCTGAAGTTCGGCCAGCAGTTCGTCGAGCCGCGTGTACCCTTCGGCCATGCCCTTGTCGACGCCGCTGTTCACGTGTCCATCCCGATTCTCCACGGTCTTGTGCACCGTCGTCGTCGTGATGGTGGTCTGGCCATCTGCTTCCGTCAGCTCGAGCGTCTCGAGCGCTTCGGCGTCGGGCATCGGTTCGAAAATGAAGGTGCGGACCACACGGGACGGCGGCGTGACCTCGCGGAATTCTCCGCTGAACGCGACCTCGCCGTTTGGCGTTCGAAAGATCTGCCGATAGCGGCCGCCCACGCGCAAGTCGGTTTCGCAGCTGATCATCATCAGGCTGCGCGGACCGATCCAGCGTTTCAGATGCTCACATTTCGTGAAGCACTCGAACACGAGTGTGCGCGGCGCATCGACGACGCGTCGCGTGGAGAAGCTGGTCTTACCGGGTTCGGCGATGATTTCGAGTTTTTTTGCTGACACTCTTTTTCTCCTTGGCCTGCAGTTCCTGTAGATAGTCGTCGAGACGGTTGTAGCTGGCTTCCCAGAACTGACGGTAGGTGCCGAGCCAGTCCGACACCTGTTTCAAGCGGCGCGGTTCGAGGCGGCAGGGACGACGTTGGGCGTCGCGTCCGCGCTCGATCAGGCCGGCGCGCTCCAGCACCTTGAGATGTTTGGAAACCGCCGGTTGGCTCATGTCGAACGGTTCGGCAATCTCGAGCACGGACGCGTCGCCGCGTGAGAGGCGGGCGAGAATCGCCCGCCTGGTCGGATCGGCGAGGGCGCCGAAGGTCGCGGTCAGGTCCTTTTCAGCGAGCGCAGTCGACGTCATCCATAACCTCTCGTGTCTATAACCATACGGTAATGCACAACGTGGACGCTGTCAAGTCCGGCGCGCCGATCGGCGAGGTTCGGCACGTCAGGCGCTAGAATCGCCGCAAGGGAGCCATCTGATGCATCGTTCGAGACTCTTCCTGGGATCCGCGCTGGCGCTGGCGTGCGCCGGCAGTGCCGCAGTCGCGACCCGGGCACAGACCAAGGCGCCGCTCCGATTCATGGTGTCGTTCCCGGCCGCGCGCAGCGCCCAGCCGCTCGATGGCCGCGTGCTGCTGTTCATCTCGGAGGTCGGCACCAGCGAGCCGCGCAACCAGAGCGATCAGTACCGGGCCAACAGCACGCGGCCGATTTTCGGCGTTGACGTCGACGGCTTGAAGCCTGGCGAAGCCGTCACCGTCGATGACCGGATTGTCGGCTGGCCGCTCAGGAGCGTCAGCGACATGCCGCCTGGCGATTACTTCGTGCAGGCACTTCTCAATCGCTACGAAACGTTTCATCGCGCCGACGGTCACGTCGTGAAGATGCCGATGGACCAGGGCGAAGGCCAGCACTGGGCGACCAAGCCGGGGAATTTCTACAGCACGCCGGCGAAGGTGCACGTCGATCCGGCGCGCGGCGGCGACATCGCGATTTCCATGGATCAGGAAGTGCCGCCGATCCCGCCGAACGTCGATACCGCGCAGGTGAAATATCTCCGCGTGCAGAACGAGCGGCTCACGAAGTTCTGGGGCCGGCCGATGTTCCTCGGCGCCATCGTGCTGTTGCCGCAGGGCTGGGACACGCATCCGAACGCGCACTATCCCGTGCTCGTGCACCACGGGCACTTCCCGCCGAACATGGCGAGCGACGGCTGGCGCGAGACGCCGCCCGACGCGAACGCGACCGGCACCGTGCGCGAGGCGCAGGCCGCGGCGTATCAGTTCTACAAGGACTGGAACGGTCCGAAGTTTCCGCGCATGATCCACGTCCTCGTCCAGCATCCGACGCCCTACTTCGACGACTCCTATGCCGTGAACACGGCGAACAACGGCCCCTACGGCGACGCCATCACACTCGATCTGATTCCGATGATCGAGAAGCAATTTCGCGGCATCGGTCAGGGCTGGGCGCGGACGCTCACCGGCGGATCGACCGGCGGCTGGGAGGCGCTCGGCGTCCAGGTGATGTACCCCGACGACTACAACGGCTCCTGGGCCCTCTGTCCCGACCCGATCGATTTCCGTTCGTATCGTTCGGTCAACATCTACGACGAGCACAACGCCTACTACTACGAGGACAACCCGTTCAAGCGCACGCCGAAGCCTGGCTACCGCGACTATCGCGACCACCTCTACTCGACATTCGAGGATCGCAATCTGGTGGAGCTGGCGCTCGGCACGCATGGACGCTCGGCCGGACAGCACGACGCGTGGGCATCGGTCTTCAGTCCGGTCGGCGATGACGGCTATTACAAGCCGCTCTACGACAAGGTCACCGGTGCGATCGATCCCGAGGTCGCACTCTATTGGCGCGATCACTACGACTTGCGCTACATCATGCAGCGCGACTGGGCGACGCTCGGACCGAAGCTCCGCGGCAAGATCCACATCACCAGCGGCACGATGGACAACGGTTATCTGAACAACGCCGTGTATCAGATGGAAGAGTTCCTTTCGCACGCCAAACCATCGCCCGAGTACGAGATCACCTACGGCGAACGCCGCGAACATTGCTTCACCGGCGACACCGAGACGTCGAACGCCGTCGGCAACCGCACGGTTCATCAGCGATACATGCCGGCGATGGCGCAATGGATGATCAGATCGGCGCCGGCCGGAGCAGACACCAAGAGCTGGCGCTACTGACGACGGTTTTGTGACATCACGGCGAAATCCGTAAGTCGCCGACGTCGATCGGTGCGCATTTGCGCCGCGTCTCGCACCGGGGACATGGCTTCGTCCTTGCGCCGACGAGAATCGTGCTGGCGCAGCCGCTGCTCGAACCGGTCAAGGCGATTCTGCTCGCGGCGCTGGTCTTCGTGCCGTTCGAACGCCTGGCCGGCGAGCGATCCGGGCAGCGCGTGTTTCGCGACGGCTGGGCGATCGACGCGCTGACCGGCGTCCTGAACGGGCTGCTGGTCTACGTCGCGCTGCTCTTCATCTTCGGACGCCTCGACAGCGCCGCCGCGAACGGCCTGCCGCAGTTGCGAGCCTGGGTGGCGGCACGACCGACGTGGGCGCAGGCCTTGTTGGCCATTGCGCTGGGCGACCTTGGCATCTACACCATCCACCGGCTGTCGCACGCGTCGCCGTGGCTCTGGCGTTTTCACGCCGTCCATCATTCCGCCGAGGAGATGGACTGGCTCGTCGCGGTTCGCACCCACCCAATCGATCTGCTGTTGTTTCGTCTCGCGTCGATCGCGCCGATGGTCGTGCTCAACGTCACGCCAGCCGCGGGCGCCGTTTTCGTCGCGGTCTTCGCGTGGCAGTCGTGGCTGGCGCACGCCAACGTGCGGCTGTCGTTCGGCCCGCTGCGATGGGTGCTGGTGTCGCCGGAGTTTCATCACTGGCATCACGCGGCGGAACGAGAGGCGCACGACCGCAACTACGCCAACGTGTTCGCGTGCTGGGACGTGCTGTTCCGGACGGTGCATCTGCCGGCGGGACGCCGGCCATCGCGCTACGGTATCGACGAACCGATCCCGGGCGGCTGGCTGGGACGCTTCGCGCATCCGTTTCGTCGCCCCAGTCCGGCTGAAGCCGGACACTACGAGCCTTCGATCACGGGTCCGGCTGAAGCCGGACACTACGAGCAATCGACGTAGCGACCAGTCGACGTGGTGTGTGGCGCGACCCTTTCAGGGTCGCGTGAAAACGCATGGGCCTGAAAGGCCCGCATCACATCGTTCAGGCCTTGCGGCCGTACAACGCGGCGATCAGCCCGCCGGCCAGCTCCGCCAGCACGATCAGCGTCATCAGCGCGAAGGTCCAGTCGCGATCCGCGACGTACTCGGCAAACGAAACACACACGCGCGCGACCGGCGTTGCCAGGAGCGCGATGATGCCGATTTGGAGGAACAACGTCGCGGCAGACGCGCCCACGAACGACAACAGCAGCCCGGCCGCCAGGGACACCGTGCTGGTGACCACGCCGACGCGCAGCACGTAACCGATGATGCGTTCGAGCCGTGGAATGTTCGCCGTACTCACCGCAGCGCCCTCACGAACATCAGCACCGAGACCACGATCAGGACGCCGGCCATCAATATCTTCAACCACTTCACCGAGGTACGCGCGCCCCAATGCATGCCCGCTGACGAACCGAGCTGCACGCCGAGCACGGCCGCAGCGGCGAGCACCGGAATCAACTGGCCGTGACCGTAGTAGATCACGGCGCCGGTGGTGGCGGTGACGCCGATCATGAAGGCGCTGGTGGCCGCCGCAACGCGCATCGGGATGCCGCACCACGAGTTGAGAATCGGCACCTTGATCACCCCGCCGCCGACGCCGAGCAGCGACGACACGTTGCCCGCGATGAACGAGGCGAACAACGCCACCGGCATGCGTTTCACGCGATACGTCACCATCCCGTTGCTCTCAGCATCGTGAAAACGCCCGCCCAGCACGCCGGGTTCGATTGACGGGTCGAGCAGCACGTTCCGGCGTTTCAGCCGGGCGATGATCATCACCGCGACAAGCGCGGACATGATGCCGAACAGCAGTTGCAGCGTGGACTGCGGCAGCAATTGCGCGGTGACGCCGCCGAGCAGGCTGCCGGCGGCGGTCGCGACCTCGAGGACCATGCCGAGCCGCATGTTGATCAGCTGCTTGCCGGTGCGGCCGGCCGATACCGAGCTCGACGTGGCGATCACCGTGGTCAGGCTGATCGCCGCCGCCGCCTGCAGCGGGAAATTGAGGCCGAGGTTCAGGAACGGTACGAGAAAGATGCCGCCGCCGATCCCGAGCAACGCCCCGAGGCTCCCGGCGATCGCACCGGCAACGAAGATGATCAGCGTCAGGAGCGGCGTGACGACTGGCATCAACGCGATGCCGCAACGAGACGACAGGTCACGGCTTGACCACGCCGATGTTGGCGATGGTGTCGCCCTTCTTCAGTGACGGCAGCGCCCGGACGAACAGGATGATGCCGGTGTCGGGAGCGATGATTTCAGCGGTCTGCCGGCCCAGATAGTCTTTGACCACGCCGATGCGAGCGCCTTTCGTGACGTGCGCGTCGCGGTTCACCTGCGGATAAAACGTGCCGACCTGATCGGCGGTGATGGTGACGACGTTTTCGATCCAGATCGGCTTGGCGACCGGTTTGACCGACTGCGACGTCATCTTCAGCTGACCCATCACGTGCATGACGCCATTCACGAGCATCAACGCGTCGTTCGGATCGGGTGGTCCGGATCGACCCGCTTCCGCCGTGAACGACGCCTTGCCGCGAGTGCTGGCGGTGTTCTCGAGATAGCGCGACGCCTTTGGATCCTTGGGGCGATCTGAAATGATGATGTGGTCGAGACCGAACGCCAGGATCAGCTCGCGCGACAACGCATCCTGCTTCGCGTTGCCGGTGACCGTCCAGTAGCTGTACGGCCGCAGGTTCTCGTCGAGATCGCCCCCGTGCAGGTCAATCAGGTGGTCGCATTGCTCGACGACCTCTTTCGTGATGACGAACGACGCCCGATCGGACTGGGTCCCTCCCATGTCGCCGGGGTACCGGCTGTTCATGCTCTTGTTGTCGTTCGGGTTGACATGAGGTGTCAGTTTCTCGAACGACGGGATGTTGACGATCGGCACCAGAATCAGGGTGCCGGACAGATTCGCCAGGTCGATCGGCGCATTAATCAGGTCCTGCACCGCCAGAATCGACGCGTACTCGGTGCCGTGCGCACCGGAGACGACGGCGAGCACCGGACCTGGACGACCGCCGTGGATCACGGCGACGGGGATGTCGTAGCCGGCATCGACACCGGCCGGAACTGTCATGACGCCGTAGGCTTTCTGTCCCCGCTGCGCCTTCGCCGTCCCGACCGTGAACGTGGGATGCGCGTCCTGCTGCGCCGCACCAGCTTTCCCACCGTAGTGTCCGGCTTCAGCCGGACCGGACGCAGCCGGACCCGCCGCGATCAGAAATCCAAGCGCCGCAGCGATGGTCAGTGTCTTCATGCGGGAAACTTTACAACGGTTTCCACGGCTGCATATAGTTAGCGTTCGGTCTGCTCAATGAAATCACACCTTCTTTACATCAACGGAGAGTTCGTCGCGCCGGCGGCGGCGACGACCGTTGACGTGATCGATCCCTCCACCACCGAGGTGATCGCCCGCGTGCCGGACGCCAACGCCGCGGACGTGGACCGCGCCGTCAAGGCCGCGCGCGCCGCATTCGACGAGGGCGCGTGGAAGGACACCACGGCACAGGACCGCGGACGCGTGCTGTTCAAGCTCGCCGAGATCGTCCGGGCTCGTACAGACGAGCTGGCGCTGCTCGAGTCGCAGAACACCGGCAAGCCGATCGTCGAAGCGGAGTTCGACATCGCTGACGTGGCCACCTGTTTCGAATACTACGGCGGGCTGGCGACCAAGATTCACGGCGAGGTGATTCCGGTTCCAGACAACGCCATGAGCCTGGCGCTGCGTGAGCCGATGGGCGTGGCAGGACAGATCATTCCGTGGAACTACCCGCTGCTGATGGCCGCATGGAAGCTGGCGCCGGCGATCTGCGCGGGCTGCACGACGGTGCTGAAACCGGCGGAACAAACGCCGCTCACGGTCCTTGAACTCGCATCCAGCTTCGAAGAGGCCGGCCTGCCGCCCGGCGTCGTGAACATCGTCACCGGCGAAGGTCCGACCGGGGCGGCGATCGTCGAGCACGCGGACGTGGACAAGATCGCGTTCACCGGCAGCGCCGAGGTCGGCAAGTCGATCATGCGTGCCGCTGCGGCGACGCTCAAGAAAGTGTCGCTCGAGCTCGGCGGCAAGTCGCCGAACATCTTTTTCGCAGACGCTGACTTCGAAGTCGCGGTCGAGGGCGCGCTGTTCGGCGTCTTCTTCAATCAGGGCGAGGTCTGTTCGGCCGGCAGCCGGATTCTCGTGCAGCGTTCGATCTACAAACGCTTCCTCGACGCGATGGTCGAGAAAGCAAAGGCGATCACGGTCGGACCGCCGCTCGATCGCGACACGAAAATGGGCGCCCTCGTCAGCCGGGAGCAGTTCGATCGCGTCCGGATGTATCAGGAGCTCGGCAAGAAGGAAGCGAAGGTCGCGACCGGCGGCGGCGTCGCGACGGTCGAGTCACTCGCACGCGGTTACTTCGTGCAGCCGACCATCTTCTACGACGTCAACAATTCCGCGCGCATCGCCCGCGAAGAGATCTTCGGGCCGGTGGCGAGCGTCATACCGTTCGACGATGAGGCGGAGGCGGTCCGGATCGCGAACGACACGTTTTACGGACTGGCCGCCGCGGTCTGGACCCGCGACATCTTCCGTGCCATGCGCGTCGTCAAGAACCTGCGGGCCGGCATCGTGTGGGTGAACCACATGCAGCCGACCTACGTCGAAGCGCCGTGGGGCGGCTACAAACAGAGTGGCATCGGCCGCGAGCTCGGGAAATGGGGCGTCGAGGAGTACCTCAACGTCAAGCAGGTCTACATCAATCTTTCGGAACAACCCATCGGTTGGTATTGAGGAGCATGAACATGACGTACTACGGCGGCAAGGAACTCGCAGAAGCGTTTCGCACGGTGCGCAACAACACAATCCAGATCGCGGAAGACATTCCGGAGAGCAAGTACGACTTCAAGCCGTCGCCCGATACCAGCTCGGTCGGCGAGACGCTGAAGCACATCGCGGTCAGCACCGCATTCCAGGGAGACCTCCACGGCAAGAAGGTCACCGACATGAAGACGCTCAACTTCATGGAGATCCTCGAGGGCTTCAAGGTCGAGCAGGCGAAGATGAAGACCAAGGCGGAGATCATCGCTGCCCTGAAGTCCAAGGGCGACGCCTTCGCGTCCTTCCTCGAAGGACTGCCCGAATCGTTCCTGGCCGAGCAGGTGACGATGCCGCCCGGCGCGACGCCGGCAACCAAGAGCCGCTTCGAAATGCTGCTCTCCGCCAAGGAGCACGAGATGCACCACCGCGCCCAGCTCATGACGATGGAGCGGATGAACGGCATCGTGCCGCACCTCACGCGCGCGGCGCAGGAGCGCCAGGCCCGCATGATGGCTGCCGCCCAGACCGCCAAGGCCTGACATGGCCGCACCGTCGCCGCGATTCAGCGCTGACACGCTCAAGTTCCTGCGCTCGCTGAAGCGCAACAACCGGCGTGAGTGGTTCAACGCGCATCGCGACGACTACGAAGCGCACGTTCGCCAGCCGACGATCGCGATTATCGAACGGCTGGCGGACGACCTGCGCGCGTTCGCGCCGGAGCAGATCGCCAGCCCGAAGGTGTCGATGTACCGGATTTATCGCGACACCAGGTTTTCCGAGAACAAGACACCGTACAAGACCCACGTCGCGGCGGTGTTCCCGACCCGCGGCCTGGTGAAAAACGAAGGCGGAGGGTTGTACTTCTCGATCTCGCCGGACGAGTTCTGGATTGGCGGCGGCGTACACGGTCCGCAGCCGCCCCAGCTGCTCGGCATTCGCCAGCACATTTCCAGTCACCTCAAACAGTTCCGCGCGATCGTCGAGTCGCCGAGGTTCAAGAAGACGTTCGGCGAGCTGGAAGGCCAGCGGCTGCAGCGCGTACCGCGTGGCTTTGCCAAGGACGATCCCGCGGCCGAGTACCTGAAGATGAAGCAGTTGTACGCCGGCGCCGAACATCCGCCGGCGATGGCGACTGGACCTTTGTTCTATCCGACGCTGCTCAATACCTTCCGGGAGATCGTTCCCCTCGTCCGCTTTCTCAACGCGCCCGCTCTCAAAGGGTGACGTGACCGGCGCGCAGCAGACCGGTGCCGAGATCGTGGTGCCGCTGCACTCGCGCAGACGCGAACGCGTCGAACTGCTGTCCAGGCTGCAGGACGTCATTCCAGCGGCCGGTCTGATCGGTGTCGCCTGGCAATCGCTGACGTCCGGCGCGGCGGTGCTCGACCTCGCCCTGGGCGTGATCGAACTCGTCACCGGCACGATGCTGATTGCGACGTTCCTGAAGGGCGTGCGGGAGCTCAAAGGCCGCGCCCCCTCGTCGCCGGAATTGGCGAGCGATCGCACGAGCGGCGTCGATTGGTCGAAGATCTGGGCCGCAGGCGTGTTGTTTGCCGAGGCGGCCGAACGCTGGCACTCGCGTCACCGCGTCGCCGGGCCGGCGATCCTGACTGGGGTGGTCACGCTCGGCCTCGGAATCTTCTCGCCGTGGTCCACGGCACGCGCTGAACGTCGGCGGACATTACGGCTGGCGCCGGATCACCTGTACGTCGGCGGCGCGAAGTTTCAACGATTCCAGGTGCGGTGGGATGAGATCGCGACAATAGAACTGACCGCAACCCATGCGACCATTCGCACCAAACGAGGGCGGCGACGGCGCCTCGACCTCCGGGACCTCGATCACGCATCCGCGGTGCGGGCGGCGCTGCAAGAAGCGCAACTGCGACTGGCCGACCGCAAGGAACCGGTGCTCGCATCATGAACGAACCGGACGAACTGGACGCGCTGGTCACTGAGCTCAACGCCGGTGCGCCTCGAACCACCGGCGCCGACGCGCAGACCGCACGGCTGCGGCTCTGGCTCGAACAGGTCGTCGCCCGATCGGCGAGCGACCTGCTGCTGGTCGCCGGCTCACCGCCGGCGCTGCGGATCGACGGCGACGTCGTGCCGCTCGGCGCGGCGTTCGGCGGTCCGCTTGGCAGCGAGGAGATCGACGATGCGGTGTCGCCGGCGCTGCCGCCTCATGCCCGGCGCCTGTTTCGCGAGACCGGCATCGCCGATGGTTCGCTCCGGACTAACGATCTCGGTCGATTCCGGATCAACCTTCACCACGAACGCGGCCGCGTCGCAGCGGCGATCCGCCGGCTGCCGACGACGGTGCCGCGCTTCGCCTCGCTTGGCCTCCCGGCGTCGGTCGAGGCGCTCACCCGCTTGCCGCGCGGACTGGTGCTGGTCGGTGGGCCGACCGGCTCGGGCAAGACCACCACGCTCGCCGCGCTGGTCAACGAGATCAACCTCCGTGACGCGCGGCACATCATCACCATCGAGGATCCGATCGAGTTCGAGCATCCGCACCGCAAGTCGATCGTCGAACAGATCGAGGTGGGCGTGGACGCTCCCGACTTCCCCACCGCGCTTCGCGCCGCCCTTCGCCAGGCGCCCGACGTGATCGTGGTCGGCGAAATGCGCGACACCGAGACGATGCAGATCGCGGTCGCAGCGGGGGAAACCGGTCACCTGGTGTTTTCGAGCCTGCACACGACCGACGTGGCCACCAGCGTGGCGCGAATCGGCGATTCGTTTCCGCTCGAGAAGCAGAACACGGTGCGTCAGGAACTGGCGATGGCGCTGTCGGCGGTGCTGACCCAGATGCTGTTGCCGAAAATCGGCGGCGGCCTGGTGCCGGCGGCGGAGCTGCTGATGATCGGCTACGGCGCCCGGCAGCAGGTGCGGAAAAACAGCCTGCAGCACCTGCACCAGGAGATCACGATCACCCGCAAGCACGGGTCGTTCACGCTCGAGGAATCGCTGAACGAACTGGTCCGTCAGGGCGCCGTCGACCGCAAGGACGCGCTCGCCCGGGCGGTACACCCGGACGAACTCGAACGGCTGCTCGGCGCGTGACTTGATCTACGCTACCACCATGCTGTGCAGATGGTTTCGGCGCTTCGGCCCGTGCGTGCTGCTGTTGACGGTTTCCCAATCGGTGATGGCGGCAGCCGCCCCGGCGTCTGAGCCGATTGCGTTTACCCGCGATACGGCGATGTGGCTGGCAACGCTGCCTCTGGGCTGCATCGACAAGCTGCAGGACCCGCCGCGCAGCCGCGGCTACGTGTACGAATCGACGATTGCGCTGAAGCCGAATTTCCAGAAGACCCGCGCGTTCTACGGCTGCTTCGACTGGCACTCGTCGGTGAACTCGACGTGGACGCTGGTCAAGATTCTCCGGACCTATCCGGACCTTGCGGTGGCGCGCCTGATCAGGGAGAAGCTGAACGAGCATCTCTCGGAGGACGCCGTCAAGGGCGAGATCGAGTTCTTCAAAGAGGAAGGCAACAACTCGTTCGAGCGGCCGTACGGCTGGGTGTGGGCGCTGCGCCTGCAGGCCGAGCTGAAATCCTGGGACGATCCGGACGCGAAGAAGTGGGCCGCACACCTCACGCCTTTGACGGATCTGTTTCTCGAGCGGACGCTGCCCTACCTCAAGACACTGGCGGAGCCGATGCGCGTCGGCACCCACGCCAACACCGCCTACGCCCTGAAACTGCTCCACGAGTACGGCACCCTCAACCACAATCAGGCGCTGACCGATCTCGTCGTCGAACGCGGCCGCAAGTTTTTCGGGACGGACTTCGGCTGCGCGCCGAACGTCGAGCTGTCAGGCGCGGACTTCTTCTCGCCCTGTCTGGTCGAAGCGGCGTTGATGGGTGCGATCATGCCGCCGGCCGAGTTCGCCGCCTGGCTCGATCACTTCATGCCGGCGCCGGGGACGCCGGCGTTCCAGTCGCTGCTCACCGTGAACATGGAGATGCCCGGTACGCCTGAGGAGCTGAAAAAAGCCGACATGCTGGGTGCGAAGGCGCACCTCGTCGGGCTTGGCGTCAGCCGCGCACGCGCCTTCGAAGACATCGCCAACACGCTGCCGGCGTCGGATGCGCGCGTGTCAACGTATCGAGACGCCGGCGCCGCGCTCGCGCAGGTCAGCATCACGTCGATGTACGACGCCAGCTACGAGGGCACGCACTGGATCGCGACCTACATCGTGGATTACTTGATCAGCCAGCGCGGCGGACGATCCGCGGTCAGCCCGTAGCGATGCACACGACCCTGCCGCGGCGCTTCTACGCGGACGCCGACTTCTATCGCACCGAGCTCGAACGCTTCTACTTCGACCGCTGGATCTGCGCCGGACGCGCCGATCAGATTCCGAACGCCGGCGACTACTTCACCCGCCTCGTCGGCGACGAAAGCATCATCGTCTCGCGCGACGAGTCCGGCGCTGTTCACGCGCTGTTCAACGTCTGCCGTCATCGCGGCACGCGATTGTGTGATCAGGCCGAGGGCCGTTTCGAGAGATGCATCCAGTGTCCGTACCACAACTGGACCTACGGACTCGACGGCCGACTGCTCGCCGCGCCGCACATGGGCCCCGAGTTTCAACGGGGCGACTACCCGCTGCATCGAGCCGGCTGCGACGTCTGGGACGGTTTCGTTTTCGTAAACCTCGCGACGTCTCACGCCGCGCTGGCTGACCAGCTTGCAGATCTGCCGGCACGTTTCGCGGCCTGGAAGATGGGCGAGGTCCGCCTCGGACGCCGGATCGTCTACGACGTGAAGGCGAACTGGAAACTGATCGTCCTCAACTACAACGAATGTCTCCACTGTCCGAACTTGCACCCGGCGCTGAACCGGTTGCACCACTATCTCGGCGCCGACAACATCGCGCCGACACCGGGCTATTGCGGCGGCGCGATGGGATTTCGCGACGGCGTCGAAACGATGAGCACGGACGGCAAGCGCCGACGCGAGTATCTGCCCGGCCTGACCGGGACGCAGCGGCAGCAGGTCGTCTATTTCGCGATCTACCCGAACCTGTTGCTCAGTCTGCACCCCGATTACGTCATGACCCACACCCTGTGGCCGCGCGCGCACGACCGTACGGAAATCGTCTGCGAGTGGCACTTCCACCCCTCGGAGCTGTCGCGCGCCGACCCGCAAATCGACGATGCGGTGGAGTTCTGGGACGTGACGAACCGGGAAGACTGGTGGATCGCCGAACAATCGCAGTTGGGGATAGGCTCGCGGGCTTATAGCCCTGGGCCATACTCAGAGCGGGAAGAGCTGCTCTGGAGTTTCGATGAAATTGTGCGCAAGGCTTCGGAATTCCTTAAGTCCGCAAATCCTTAAATAGCAGCGCCGCAGCGCGGCCTTTCTGTTAGGATGCGGCGCGAGCTTTGTCAAGCGGAGGTCCATATGTCCCGAGACCGCTTCGCCCGGATTCCCGCGTTGTGCAGCCTGCTGACCGCGACCGTCGCCGCGACGGTCGGGTTGACGGCGCAAACGCCTGCCCGTCCAGCGGCGGACGTCACCTTCACCAGAGATATCGCGCCGATTCTGCAGCGCAGCTGTCAGGAGTGCCATCACCCCGACGGCGTGGCACCGATGCCACTGGTCTCGTACGAGGACGTGCGGCCGTGGGCCAAGGCGATCAAGACGCGGACGGCGCTGCGCAGCCAGCGCGGCGCGATGCCGCCGTTCTTCGTCGAGAAGAACATCGGGATCCAGAAGTTCAAGCACGACCCGTCGCTGAGCGACGAAGAAGTCGCCAGGGTTGCGGTATGGGTGGACAACGGCGCGCCGCGCGGCAATCCCGCCGACATGCCGAAAGCGCTCGACTTCGACGAGTCCGACAAGTGGACGATCGGCGAGCCCGACCTGATCCTGAAGTCCAAGGACGTCCTGGTGCCGGCGACCGGCCCGGACTGGTGGGGCGATGTCGGCCTGATTCCGACCGGTCTCACCCAGGATCGCTATGTCTCCGCGGTCGAAGTGCGCGAGGTCAACGACATCCCGCACGGAGGTTCCACGAGCACGGTCGGTGGACGCTATGTGTTTCATCACATGACGTACACGAGCGTGAAGATGGGCGAGAAAGGAACCGGCGACGAGCTGGCGAGCAGCTGGCCGATTCACGAGGTCGGACGCAACGCCGACCTCTTCCCGCCGGAAGCAGGCCGGCTGATGCAGGCGAACTCGGCGTTGTCGCTGGACGCGGGCCACATTCACTCGAACGGCCGCGAGACCAAGGCTCATCTCGAGTTCGCCTTCAAGTTCTTCCCCGCCGGTTACCAGCCGATCTACCACCGATCGAACCTCCGACTCGGCAACGGCATCGACATCGACGTGAAGCCGAACCAGGCCAATCAGGAGCTGCACTCCTACGCGACCCTCACCGAGCACACCAAGATCATCGCGTTCGAACCGCATCTGCATGCGCCGGGCGTGCGCATGTGCCTCGAGGCGATCTGGGGTCACAACATCCAGACGCTCAACTGCGTCGGCTACGACCACAACTGGGTCAAGCAGTACGTGTACGACGATGACGCAGCGCCGCTGCTGCCGAAGGGCACGATCGTCCACCTGATCGGATTCCTGGACACGACGCCGGCGAACAAGAACCCCGCGGACCCGAGGAACTGGGCGGGCGGCGGGCGGCGATCCGTGGCCAACATGTTCATCGACCTTGGCTATTCGGTGTCGCTCAGCGAAGAGCAATTCCAGGCGGAGATGGCCAAGCGCCGCTCGAAGATGAAGAGCCGGAACGACTACGACATCGGCTGTCCGCTCTGCTGGGCGCCGGCCATTCCGGCGCCGGTGAAGTCGACGGCGCAGCAGGGTCAACAGCAGTGAAGCTGCGGGTAGCGCTGACCTCGGTCGCGGCGCTGTTGCTGATCCACAGCGTCCACGCCCAGACCCGCTTCACGTATTCAACTGGCCAGTCGGTGTCGCCGGCCTACGAAGGATGGATGCCGACGCCGGACGGCTACACCATGTACTTCGGCTACATGAACACCAACTGGCTGCAGGAGTTCGACATCCCGGTCGGTGCCGGGAACGCGATCGAACCCGGCGGACCGGATCAGGGACAGCCGACGCACTTCTACCCGCGCCGCACCGCGTTTCTGTTCACGATCAAGGTGCCGAAGGATTTCGGCAACAAGGAACTGATCTGGACACTGACGTCGAACGGGAAGACCGAGAAGGCGTTCGCGTCGCTCAAGACCGACTACCAGATCGACAACCAGGTGATCTCGACCGAGGTCGGCGGCGATTTCGGCAGTCTCCGCGACGAGCTGCGCACCAACATCCCGCCGGAACTGCGTGTCGAGGGCGAGAAGAAGCGCACCGTCAAGGTCGGAGCGCCGCTTTCGTTGATCGCCTTCGCCGGCGATCCCGACAACCTGCCGGCCCGTCGTGACGGCAAGCCGCAGCCGCGCAGCGCCGGCGGCCAGATGTCCGGCGAAGTGCCGGCCGCGGCGCCGGCGGCGACGCCCGCACCGCGCGCCGCCAGCCCGACGCCCACGCCGAGCCTGATCTACCGGCCGCCCTCGTCAATCGTGGCGTCGAGCGGACCAGGACTTCGCCTCTCGTGGATCGTGTATCGCGGCAACGCCGCATCCGTCACCTTCGATCCGGATCAGATGAAGACATGGTCCGACACGCGCGCCTACGCCAACTCACCGTGGTCGCCGCCGTACACGATTCCGGTGCCGCCCGCCGACGGCAAATGGAACACGCGCGCGACCTTCTCGGAGCCGGGCACCTATGTGCTGCGCGCCGTGGCCAGCGACGGATCGATCTTCACGTATGAGAACGTCACGGTCACGGTGACCAAATAGCGCCCATAGCGCGAGGCGCGGGTACTGTAGCGCGAGGCTTCAGCCGAGCGAGGCACACATGAAACGAACGACGCTGCTTACCGTACTGCTCGTACTCGCCGGCATCATCTTCACGGTCGGCGAGCGATTCCAGGCGACCGCACAAGGCGGAGCACAGAGCACCTTTACCGGCGGAACGCCCGCCTCCGTTGACGCCACCGCAGTGCGGACGACCCGCCTCCGCTTCGCCAAGGGCAGCCGATCGAACTGGCATACCCACACGTGGGGTCAGCTGCTGATGCTCGAAGAGGGACGCGGCCGCACGCAGGTGCGCGGTGGTCCGGTGATGGAAACCGTGCCCGGCCAGCCGTGGTGGACAGCCGCCGGCGTCGAACACTGGCATGGCGCCGCGCCCGACCAGGACGCGTTGCAGCTGACGATCTACGAGGGCTCGGTGAAGTGGCTCGAGCCGGTCACCGATCAGCAGTACCTGGCGCCGCCCAAAAAATAGCGCCGTGCTTCGGCTCGGAACACGTCGCCGGCTTCAGCCGTGAACACGTTGCGCGAGGCTTCAGTCGCGAACTCGCAGCGCGGGGCTTGAGTGGAAAACTCGTAGCGCGAGGCTTCAGCCGAGCGTCCAATGTTGAGATTCGCCATCGCTCTGTTCGGCGGCGTCGGACTCGTGGCTGTCCTCACCGCCGGGGCCCAGCCACCTGACGGCGCGGCCATTTTCGCGCGCGACTGCGCCACCTGTCACGACGGCGCGACCGGCTCGCGCGCGCCCGCACCGGACGTCCTGCGACAGCGATCCCCCGAAGCGATCCTGACCGCGTTGACTGCCGGCGGCATGCGCCCGCAGGGCGGACGCCTGAGCGGCGCCGAGCGGCGGGCCGTCGCCGAGTACCTGAGCGGCAAGGCACTGGGCGGCGACATCACCGGCGCGAAAGTCGGACGCTGCGATGCGTCCACCACTCCCACGTCGTTGCCCGATCCAGCGGCATCTCCGAGCTGGAGCGGCTGGTCGCCGTCGATCACGAACACGCGATTCCAGTCGGCGGCAGCCGCGGGGCTGACCGCCGATCAAGTCCCGAAACTGACCCTGCAGTGGGCGTTCGGATTTCCCGACGCGACATCCGCCTGGTCGCAGCCGACGGTCGCCGCCGGCCGGTTGTTCATCGGCGGTCAGAACGGCACCGTGTACTCGCTGGACGCCAGGAGCGGCTGCATCGAGTGGACGTTCACGGCAAAAAGCGGTGTGCGGACAGCGCTCGCGTTCGGACCGCGGGACGGATCGAGCGGCTTCGCCGTCTACTTCGGCGACACCGGCGCCAACGTCTACGCGCTGGATGCCGCGACCGGCCGCGAGCTCTGGTCGCGCCGGATGGACGATCACCCGCTCGCGCGCATCACCGGCTCGCCGACGCTGTTTCGCGGCCGCCTCTACGTGCCGGTGTCGTCGATCGAAGAAACCGCGGCCTCGCAGCCCGGCTACGCCTGCTGCACCTTCCGCGGCAGCATCAACGCGCTCGACGCGAACACCGGAGCGGTCGTGTGGCGGAAGTTCCTCGTCCCTGAAGCGCAGCCGGCAGGAAAGAACGCCGCGGGCGTGATGCTCTGGGGTCCGGCAGGCGTCGGCGTGTGGGCAGCGCCAACGATCGACGCCAAACGCGGCCTCGTTTACGCGGCAACCGGCAACACCTACAGCATGCCGGCGCAGGACACGAGCGACGCGATCGTCGCGCTCGATCTCGAGACCGGCACCGTCAAGTGGATCAAGCAGCTGACCGCGCAGGACGTGTTCGGCTGCCGCGCCGGCGGCCCGAACTGCGGCGAGAAAGCCGGACCCGATTTCGATCTCGGCACGCCGGCGATGCTCGTCACCCTCCCCACCGGTCGCGACCTCATCATCGTCGGGCAGAAATCAGGGATGGCCTACGCGTTGGACCCGGACAAGGAAGGTGCGACGCTCTGGCAATACCGCGCCGGTGAGGGATCGATCTGGGGCGGCATTCAGTGGGGTGCGGCGATCGATACCGAACGCGCGTACTTTCCGGTGTCCGACATCCGCAATCCCAAACCCGGAGGACTGCACGCGGTCAACCTGACGACCGGCGAACGATCGTGGTACGTGCCGCCGCTGCCGCTCGCCTGCACGACCGGCCCCGGCTGCAGCGCGGCACTGATTTCGGCGCCGACGCTCATCCCCGGCGTGCTGTTTTCGGGATCGAACGACGGGGCGCTGCGCGCGCATGCGACGCAGGACGGATCGATTCTCTGGCAGTTCGACACCAACCGCGAGTTCCGGACGCTCAACGAAGTCCGGGCCGGCGGCGGGGCCATGCAGGGTCCGGGGCCGACGGTCGCCGGCGGCATGCTGTATCTCAACTCGGGATACGGCGATCACCTGGGACGTCCCGGTAACGTGCTGCTGGCGTTCGGCGTGCAGCACTGAGACTGCATTAAACTGAGAGGCTATGTCCTCCTCATACGCCTCCTTCAACGGACGCCGGCGGGTGCCGCCCCCGGTCAACGAACCGATCAAATCTTACGCACCGGGCTCGCCAGAGCGCGCGTCGCTGAAAGCGCGACTGAAGACGATGGCGGCCGAAACGGTGGACATCCCGCTGTTCATCGGCGGCAAGGAAATTCGAACCGGCAAGACGTCACCGAGCGTCATGCCGCACGACCATCAGCACGTGCTCGCCAACTATCACCACGCCACCGAAAAGGACGTCGTCGCTGCGGTGGACGCGGCGGCCGCTGCGCGCGCGGAATGGTCCGGATGGGCGTTCGAAGATCGTGCGGCCGTCATCCTGAAAGCCGCCGAACTGTTGCGCACGACATGGCGCGACACGATCAACGCCTCGACGATGCTCGGTCAGTCGAAGACGGCGTTCCAGGCGGAAATCGACGCCGCCGCCGAACTGGTGGACTTCTGGCGTTTCAACACCCACTACGCCGAGGAGCTTCTCAGCGAGCAACCGCTCAGCGACAACACGATGTGGAACCAGCTCGAATATCGTGGGCTGGAAGGCTTCGTCTACGCGGTCACTCCGTTCAACTTCACGTCGATCGGCGGCAACCTGCCGACCGCGCCGGCGCTGATGGGCAACACGGTGATCTGGAAGCCGGCCTCGAGCGCGATGTATTCGGCCTACTACCTGATGAAGCTGTACGAGGCGGCGGGGATGCCGCCCGGGGTCATCAACTTCCTGCCGGGCGACCCGGTGATGATTTCGAAGGTCCTGCTCTCGCATCGGGACCTGGGCGGCGTGCACTTCACCGGCAGCACCGGCGTCTTCAACGACATGTGGAAGACGATCGGCGCGTCCATGTCCACCTACCGCTCCTACCCACGTATCGTCGGCGAAACCGGCGGCAAGGACTTCATCGTTGCCCACCCCTCGGCTGATGTGGATGCGCTCGCGGTCGCCATGGTTCGCGGGGCGTTCGAGTTCCAGGGGCAGAAATGCTCCGCCGCCAGCCGCGTCTACGTGCCACGCTCGATCTGGAACGGCGTCCGCGATCGCGCGGTCGCGATGATGGCGGAGATCAAGGTCGGCGATCCGCAGCGACTTCCGCAACTTCATGGGCGCGGTCATCGACAAGCGCGCGTTCGACAAGATCAGCGGCTACATCGAACACGGCCGCGGCAACGCGAAGATTGTTGCCGGCGGCACGACCGATGGATCCAAGGGTTACTTCGTCCATCCCACACTGGTCGAAACGACTGACCCTGGCTTCAAGCTGCTGTGCGAGGAAATCTTCGGGCCGGTGCTCACCGCGTATGTCTACGACGATGCGAAGTGGGACGAGACGCTGAAGACGGTGGACGCGACGTCGCCGTACGCATTGACGGGTGCGGTGTTCGCGCAGGATCGGCGAGCGATCGTTCACGCGATGTCCGCACTTCGTCACTCCGCCGGCAACTTCTACGTGAACGACAAGCCGACCGGCGCGGTCGTCGGTCAGCAGCCGTTCGGCGGCGCGCGGGGATCCGGAACGAATGACAAGGCGGGGTCGAAGCTGAATCTGACGCGCTGGGTCAGCGCGCGGACGGTGAAGGAGAACTTCAACCCGCCCACTGATTACCGCTATCCGTTCATGAACGAGGAATAGTGCTTTGGTGCGAGGTGCTTGGTGCGGGGTGCGAGGTGCCAAGTGCGAGGCAGGTGTAGCGCGGGCCTTTTAGGCCCGCGTCTCACGCGACCGCCGCGACCCTGAAAGGGTCGCGCACATCGATCTCCACATCGATCTCCACATCGATCTCTACATCGATCTCCGCGAGGCGACCACCGCCATCACCGCGCCCGCCAGGGTTACGCTGACGACGGCGCCGCCGTGCGCGAAGAGAACGTGCAGCGGCGCCGAGTAGTTGCAATACAGACGCAGTCCAGCGTCTGCCACTAGTCCACAGCCCAATCCATACAGTGCTCCCGCGACGAACGGACGCAGCGGGTACGCGCGCGCGGCGAGAAACGCCGCGACGAGCAGCGCCGGCACCGCCGCGAGCGCCGAAATCCTGAAGCACTGCGCGCCTTCGACCAGGCCGTCGCCGGCGCGGGACCGATGTCGAAGGTCCTCGCGGTCAGCAGCAGCAGGACAATCGGGATCAGCAGGCCACCCGCCAGCGTCCACGTCAGCGACGCGCGCGACAGACCGCGACCCGGAATGGATTCGCGCAGCGCCGCCGCGACGATCACCAGACCCGCGAGCGCCTGACCTGCCGAAAACCCCCAGGCGCGCAGGAAGCCGATGACGCGCATGTCAGGACGAAAGAAATGCAGCGCCGGAATCGCGACCACGATCGCGACCGCGAGCGGCAGGAGCGCGAGCGCACGAACAGCCGGCGGCTTCAGTGGCCGCGTCGGCCGCAGGTCACGGGCAACTGCCTCCCTGAGCGACGCGGGAGCGGTCGGCCGCGGGTCATTTGGTCGTCGGGTCATTTGGTCATTCAGTCGTTCGAGCCCGATGTCTTCCTGAGCTGCTCCCTCATTTTTCTCATGCCGCGGAACGCGCGCGTCTTGGCGGCGTTGACGCGGATGCCCAGCCGCTCCGCAATCTCTACGAAGCTCCAGCCCTCGACGTGGTGCAGCAGCAGCGCATCGCGCTGATCGGACGGCACGTCGCGCAGCGCATGTTCGATCTGGTCGGCGTGCACAATCGTCCGTTCGTCATCCCGGGCCCGGTCGCTCGACCTGCTGTCGGCCGCCAGTGCGTCCTCGAATCGCAGTCGCCGTCCGGTGCTGCGGCGGTGCATCAGATACACATGACGGGCGATCGCGAACACCCACGGCGTCACCGGCCGGCCCGGCTCGTAGGTGCGCCGCGACCGGTGCAGCTGCAGAAACGTCTCCTGCAGGAGATCGTCCGCCCTCGCCGCGTCCCGGCACTGCGACAGCAGATAGCCGCGAACGCGTCCCGACAACGCTCCGTATACGCCGTCGAACGCTTCGAGCTCGCCGGCCAGGTATCGCTGCATCAGGTCGCACAGCTGCCGCTCGGCCGTGTCCAGTTCCTTCTTTGCTTCGGGAGCCATGCCGGTTACGGCACTCAGAACAACGGCTGGGCGGTCTTTCGCGAGGGGTTGAAGAACGGCGTCTTGACGACTGTCGCCGGCACCCGATGACGGACGGCTTCGACCGTCACCTCGAACTCGAGTGACGTGCCTTCGGCGTCATGTGGGCTGGCGATGGTCGCCAGGGCAATCAGCTTCTTCAGCACCGGCGACCACGTCGTCGTCGTCGCGCGACCGACCTGCGCGCCGCTCTTGTAGACCGGTACGGCGGTGCGGGATGCGGCGGCGGCGATCTGCGGCGCCAGGCCGGCGGCGTCGTAGAGCTTTTCGACCGACGGCCAGTCGATCTCGAGTCCGACGATGCGGCGGGAGGGACCGCGGCGATGTTCGAGCGCGAGCGGAGCGCGTCCGACGAACGGTCCTGCGTCGAGCTGCACGAGGCGACCGAGGTTCATTTCGTACGGCGTGTATTTCTGCGCCTCGATCAACGCTTTCTTGCTGCTGTTGAAGTCCACTTCGATCAAGAGCAAGCCGGCCTCGACGCGTGCGACGTCGAGCGCCAGCATCCCGGCAGGGTGAATGTCGAAGGGACGACCGCCGGACATCAGCGCATCCCACACCTCGACCGCACGATCCCACGGCATCCAGATTTCGTAGCCGAGATCGCCGGTGTAACCGGTCCGTGAGATGTCCACCGGCACACCCGCGATGGTGCCGCGCGTGGCGCGAAAGTATTTCAGGCTGCGCACATCCGCGTCGGCGACGGCGTCGAGCAGGCGGGCCGACGTCGGTCCTTGAAGCGCCAGCGCTGCGGTCCGCTCGGAGATGTCTTCGATCGCGACGTCGAGGCCAACCGCGTTCTGGGTCAGCCAGCGAAGGCTCGGATCCGCGGCGGTCCACCGGAATTCGTGTTCGCTCAATCGCGTGACCGTGCCGTCGTCGATCACCTTGCCATGCTCGTCGCACCACGGCGTGTAGTAGACCTGACCGATGGCGAGCTTGCACGCATCGCGCGTGATGACGCGATCGACCAGGGCAATCGCGTCGCGTCCGGTCAGGTGATACTTGAACAGCGGCGAGACGTCGATCAACGCCGAGGCGTTGCGGATGGCGTTGTACTCGTGCTCGTGGTGCGCCTCGTAGGCGCTGACCGTGTAGTAGCCGGACCACTCGCGGTAGTTGAGGCTCTCGGCCAGCGCGAAAGTACGGGAGTGAACGGCGCTGCCAATCGGCATGGGCGCGATTATAGTAGACTGCCCGCGTCGATCATGCGGGCCGCTGCATTTCTCCTCCTCCGATCGCGCATTCTGGGCAACGCGACCCGCAGCTGCGGGTTGTAATCCCCTTCTCGCCCGCTTCAACTCTCAGGTCTCAACTCTCAACGCTCAACTCTGGCGTAGGTCTGAAGTCTCAAGCTGAGATCGATTCTGAAATTGAATCTGAAGTCTGAATTCTGAAATCCGAAATGAAGTATGACGCCATCGTGATCGGCGGCGGGCACAACGGGCTGACCGCTGCGGCCTACCTGGCACGAGCCGGACGCAAGGTCCTGGTGCTCGAACGGCGTCATGTGGTCGGGGGCGCCGCGGTCACCGAAGAAGTGTTCCCCGGCTTTCACTTCTCGGTCTGCTCGTACGTCGTCTCGCTGCTGCGGCCCGAGATCATCCGCGATCTCGATCTGCCGCGTCACGGACTCGAGATTCTTCCGCTCGATGGCACATTCACGCCGATGCCGAGCGGCGACTACCTGTGGCGCGTCAACGACCACGCCAGGACGCAGCGCGAGATTCGCCGCCATTCGACGCTCGATGCCGAGGCTTACGACGAATACGGCAAGGCGATGGTCGAGATGGCGCGCTTCGTCAAGCCGATCCTGGACATGGCGCCGCCCGATCCGATGTCGCTCGATCCGCGCGGGCTGATGAAGCTCGCTTTTCTCGGCAGACGTTTCCGCGCGCTCGCGGATCTGGACCGCTACAACCAGGTCCAGTTGATGACGATGAGCGCGGTCGACTTCCTCGATCAGTGGTTCGAGACCGATGTGCTCAAGGCGACGATGTCCGCGTCGGGGATTATCGGCACGTTTCTCGGCGTCCGCTCGCCGGGGACGGCGTATGTCCTGCTTCATCACTACATGGGTGAAATCGACGGCGCGTTTCGTTCGTGGGGATTCGCCCGCGGCGGCACTGGCGCGATCTCGAACGCGATTGCGGCGGCGGCGCGCGAGGCCGGTGTCGAGATTCGAACCCAGGCGCCCGTCGCCAGGATTACGGTCACCAACGGCGAGGCATCAGGTGTCGTGCTGACGAGCGGCGAGGAGCTGCAGGCGAACATGGTGCTGTCCAGCGTCGATCCGCACCTGACGTTCCTGAAGTTCATGGACGTCAAGGATCTGCCGGACGATTTCGTCGAGGACGTGCGCCGCTACAAATTCCGCGGTTCGTCCGGCAAGGTGAACCTGGCGCTCGACGGCCTGCCGAACTTCACCTGCATGCCTGGCGACGGCCCGCACCTGCGCGGCGCGATCTCGATTTCGCCGAGCGTCGATTACATGGAACGCGCCTACGATCAGGCGAAGTACGGTGAGTTCTCGCGCCGGCCGTACATGGACATGGTGATTCCGACGCTCACCGATCCCTCGATCGCTCCGCCCGGCAAGCACATCATGTCGTGTTTCGTGCAGTACGCCCCGTACAAGCTGGCGAGCGGCACCTGGGACGAGCAGCGCGAAGCCTTCGGCGACGCGGTGATCGATACGATCGCGGAATACGCGCCCAACATCCGCGACATCATTCTGCATCGCCAGGTGCTGACGCCGCTCGACATCGAGCGCGACTTCGGTCTCACGGAGGGCAACATCTTCCAGGGCGAGCTGTCGCTCGAGCAACTGTTCTTCGCGCGGCCCCTGCCGGGTTGGGCGCAGTACAAGACGCCGGTTCGAAACCTGTGGATGTGCGGATCGGCGACGCACCCCGGTGGAGGAATCATGGGCGCGCCGGCGAGGAATTGCGTGCGGAAGATTCTCGGACAAAAGCACATGACAGAGCTCTTATCACGAAGGCACGAAGAACACGAAGGTCACGGAGATTCTTGCCGTACAGAGGATGGTCTTCGTGGACTTCGTGAACTTCGTGTCTCCGTGATAAGGCTGCCTTCTCTGTGTCTTCTGCGTTCCGTTCAGACCGATGCATGACGTAATCCTCATCGGGGCCGGCGTGAACGGTCTGGTCACTGCGGCGTTTCTTGCCCGCGCCGGCCGCAAGGTCCTGGTGCTCGAGCGCAGCGACCGCGTCGGCGGCTGCGCGCGCACGACTGAGCTCGCTCCTGGATTTCGTTGTCCGACGCTCGCGCACGTCGCTTCGATCGATCCCGCAATCGTCCGCGACCTCGACCTGGCTCGGCACGGGTTGCGAATCATCCGTCCGGACACTGACGCCTGTGCGCCGACCGTCGGCGACCGTTCGCTGGTGCTTTGGCGCGACCAGACGCAGGGCCACCGAGGAGATCCGCGCGTTCTCGTCGGCTGATGCCGATCACTATCCGCGTTTCCTCGCCAGTTTCTCGCGAATCGCCGCGGTGCTTCGCGCTGTCTGCGAGTCGACTCCCCCGTCGATCGACGACCCGAACGCGGCGGACCTGTTCGGCCTGCTGAAAACGGGGCGAGCCTTCCGCGGTCTCGGCAGGACCGACGCTTACCGCCTCCTGCGCTGGATGCCGATGTCGGTGGCCGATCTGGCGAGCGAGTGGTTCGAAAGCGAGCCGTTGCGCGGCGTCATCGCCGCCGGCGGCGTGCTCGGCTCGTTCCTCGGAACCCGATCCGCGGGGAGCGCGGCATTGCTGCTCCTGCTTGGCGCCGGCGAAGGTCAACCGATCGCGAACGGATGGTTTGCCGCCGGAGGTCCCGGCGCACTTGCCGAAGCGCTCGCGGCCGCCGCACGCCAGGCCGGCGTCGAAATCAGGACGCTGTCGGACGTAGCCGGCATCAACGTCGCCGATCAGGCAGCGACCGGCGTCACCCTGACGACCGGCGAAGTGATCAGCGCGAAGGCCGTGATCTCGAGCGCCGATCCAAAGCGGACGCTGCTCGGTCTGGTCGGTCCGACCCACCTCGGCCCGGAGTTCGTGAGCCGGATGCAGCATCTCCGCACCCACGGCACGCTGGCAAAGGTCAACTTCGCGGTTGACGCCTTGCCGCGATTCGGCAGTCTGCAGTCTCGCGGGGGCGACGAACAGACAGCCGCACTCTCGGGCAGAATCCGGCTCGCAAGCGATATCGACACCATCGAGCGCGCGTTCGACGCGGCCAAATATGGTGGATTCGTGGACGAGCCCTGGATCGAGCTGACGATTCCCTCGATCATCGATCCGGCGCTCGCGCCTCCAGGCCGGCACGTCGTCTCCGCCTACGTGCAGTACGCGCCGTATCATCTGCGCGACAGCGGCTGGGATGTCGAGCGCGATCGCCTCGGCGACGCAGCCACGCGAACCATCGCCCGATACGCGCGAGGCTTCGAGTCGTCGATCGTGGCACGCGAGGTGATCACGCCGCTCGACCTCGAACGCACCTACGGGCTGACCGGCGGTCACATCTTCCATGGCGAGATCGCCCTCGATCAGTTCTTCGTCACGCGACCGCTGCTTGGCTGGGCCCGTTACGCGACGCCTGTCCAGAATCTGTTTCTGTGCGGATCAGGCACGCATCCCGGCACCGGACTGGACGGCCGGTCGGGCGCGCTTGCGGCGCGGGAGGTGTTGAAAACGCCGGGGCGACCCAAACAGTGATGTCGGGATAAAATCAATCTACCGACCATGCAGACCATCAACTTCACGCGCGGTGTGCCCGCGAACGAATCCTTTCCCGTAGACGAAGTCCTCGACGCCGCCATCGCGGCTCTGAACACGACCGGCCCGGCGATGCTGCAATACGGACCATCGACCGGATTTCAACCGCTCCGCGAGTGGCTGGCGCAGTGGCAGGGGGTCACTGCCGACCGTGTCCTGACCGGCAACGGATCGCTGCAGCTGATCGAATTTCTGTGCCTGCACGCGATCAAACCCGGGGACGTCGTCTTCACCGAGTCGCCCACCTACGATCGAACGGTCACGATGCTGCGCCGCCACCACGCCACCATCGTCAGCATCCCGCTCGAGGCCGACGGTCCGAACATCGAGGCGCTCGAAGAAGCGCTGACCAAACAGGTCCCCCGATTCTTCTACGTCATCCCCGATTTCCAGAACCCGGCTGGAGCCACCTGCTCGTTGACCAAGCGACGGCAGATCGTCGAACTGGCCAACAAGTACGGCTTCCTGATTGTCGAGGACGCGCCCTACCGCCTGCTCCGGTACCGTGGCCAGGAAGAACCGACGCTGTACTCGATGGCGCCCGACCGCACGCTCCACATGAGCTCGTTCACCAAGCTCATAGCGCCCGGCGTCCGGACCGGATTCATCGTCGGCGAGCCCGGGATCATCGCCAGGCTCGCGAAGATCGCCGAGGACACCTACATCTCTCCCGGCTACGTTGCGCAGGGCATTACCTACGAATGGTGCCGTCGCGGTCTGTTGACGCCACAGATCGAGCGGCTCAAGGCACTGTATGGACCGCGTCTCGAAGCCTGCCTCGCCGGCATCGACCGCCACATGCCCGACGCCGTGGCCACCCGTCCCGATGGCGGTTTCTTCATCTCGCTGACGTTGCCGGCCGGCGTCGTCTCCACCGCCGTCCGAACGCAGGCGTCTTCGCGCGCGCTGAACCTTGCCGACGGACTGGCATTCTTCCCGAACGGCGGCGGCGAGCGATTCATCCGGCTGCCGTTCTGCGCGCTCACACCTGCAGAGATCGACGAGGGCGTTCGTCGTCTTGCGGAGAGTGTCGCCGCCGCCCGCGAGCCCGTCGGCAGCGTGCGTCCTTAGTGCGGTTGTCAGCACGATGTAGCGCGGGCCTTTCAGGCCCGCGTCTCACGCGACCGTGAAAGGGTCGCGCTAGAAACGAAGCCTGTTGGCACTCTGTTTGCGAAGGGCTGGGTCATGACTACCGTTGCGACCCTCCCGCCTCTCGACGCAGGGTTACCGCCTGGCGATCGAAGTCGCCGCAACTATTGCCATATCAGGGTGCTTCGCTGGACATTTCGCCGCGACAGCGACGATGCAGTGGTGTGCGAGCTGGCGCTCACCGGTGAGGATCGCGAGTACGAATTACGTGTATCAGCGGACTGGAACCCGACAGGTTTGTTAGTCGAGCGGTTCGACGATGCCATGACCGCGTTCCAGCGGCACGCGATGATCGAGCGAAAACTGCTCGACAGCGGGTGGGCGCTGGACGGCTTCGAGTCCGAGCGCGTTACGGTGCACTAGCAGCCAAGCCTTGGTGCTTGGTTCTTAGTGCTTGGTCCGTTCCTGGTCCTGGGTCCGTTCTTGGTCCTTGGTGCTCGGTCCGCAGCGGTCGCGGCGGCGAGACGCGGAATACGGACCAGGGACAAAGAACGGACCAGGAACCAAGGGCCAAGCACCAAGGACCAGCGTCGACTGGCCAACGATCGACGCCGCCGTCCGTCTAAGCGGACGTGTCCATCTGGCGCGACCTGCGCTATGCCGCACGTTCGCTGCGGCGCGCTCCCGGATTCACTGCCGTCACCGTCATCGTGCTGGCCGTCGGCATCGGCGCCAACAGCGCGATGTTCAGCCTGGTGGACGCCACCCTGCTTCGACCGCTTCCCTTCCCTCAAGCCAATCGCCTCACCATGCTCTGGGAGCGATCGACGCGCTTCGGTCACAACCGGGTCGCGCCGCTCAACTTCCTCGACTGGAGCGAGCAGCAACACACCTTCGCGTCGATCGCGGCGATTGCCGGCGGCGGCCGGACACTGACCGGGAACGGTGGCGAAGCCATTCGCATTCCCGGACAGGCCGTCACCTGGCAGTTCTTCGACGTGCTCGGGATCAAGCCCGTCGCCGGCACGATGTTCAGCGCGAACGACGCCGATCAGCGTCGCTATGCCGTCGTCATCGGCGAGCACCTGTGGCGGGACCGCTTCAGCGGTGACCCTGCAGTGATCGGTCAATCGATGATGCTCGACGGCACGCCGTACACCGTCGTCGGCGTCGCCCCGGCGAGTTTCCAGATCCTCTATCCGAGCGACATGTGGACGCTGTTCGTGCCGAAGCGAAGCCCGGAGCAGCGGCAGCAGCACTACATGCAGGTGATCGGGCGCCTGAAGCCGGGCGCGACCATCGAGCAGGCGCGGGCGGACATGACCGGCATCGCCGATCACATCGGTGAGATCGCTCCCGATACCAACAAGGGCTGGGGCGTGACCATCGAGCCGCTCCGTGACGGCATCGTCGGCGCCGACCTGAAGACGACATCGCTTGTGCTCGCGGGCGTCGTCGGATTCGTGCTGCTGATGGCTTGCGCGAACGTTGCCAACCTGTTGCTGGCGCGAGGTCTCGGCCGCGCGCGCGAAATCGCGGTTCGCGCCGCGCTGGGCGGCAGCCGTGCGCGAATCGTCCAGCAGTTGCTGACCGAGAGCCTGCTTCTCGCCGCAATCGGCGGCGGGTGCGGTGTCGCGCTGGCGTGGGCAGCTGTTCGATTCGCACCAGCCGTCATCCCGGCCCGCACGCTGCCGGAAGCGGTCGTGCTGGCGTTCGACTCACGCGTCGCAACGATGGCGTTCGCGCTCACGCTGGGGACAGCATTGCTCTTCGGGCTGGTACCGGCGTGGCAGGCATCGGCCGCTCCCCTTGCCGAGATGGCGAGCGGTGGACGCGGCTCGACACGTCACGCAGGCGGCCTTCGCGCCGCGCTGGTCGTCGCCGAGGTCGCCGCCGCGGTGCTGCTCCTTTCCGGCGCCGGCCTTCTGGTCCGCACACTGATCGCGATCAACCGCGTCGATCCCGGTTTTCGCGCAGAGAACCTGCTGACGCTGCAGGTCGGCCTGCCGCTGAACCGATATTCGACTGAGGAGACGCTGTCCACGTTCTATCGATCGGCGGAACGCGAGCTGGCGGCGATTCCCGGCGTCAACGCTGCCGCCATCGGCGTCACGCTGCCGCTCGACGGATGGGATATCGGCCAGGGCTTCACCATCGTCGGCGATCCGCCGGTGGAGCGGTCGCGAATTCCATCGGCGCACTATCAGATCGTCAGCCCGGGATTTTTCCACACACTCGGCATCGAGCTGCTGCGAGGCCGCGCGTTCACGGAACAGGATGACGAGCGATCCGCTGCGGTGTGTATCGTGAGCGAAGAGTTCGTCCGTCGGTTTATGGGAGGCCGGGATCCGATCGGGATGCGGCTCTCGGTCGGCACGATGGCCTATCCGGGCACGCCGGCGTTCGTCACGCGCGAAATCGTCGGCCTCAGCCGGCAGGTGATTGAACAGGCGGGCGAAAAGGAACTGCCGCCGCAGATCTACGTGCCGATTCGCCAGAACCCGTGGTACACCGCGTCGGTCGCGGTCCAGACCGCTGGGGATCCGATGTCGTTTCTGCCGCAGGTGAAGGCAGCGATTGCGCGCGTCAACAAGGATCTGCCGCTGACGCGCGTGCGCACGATGGAAGAGGTCGCCGCCGAGGCCACTTCGCAGCCGCGGTTCCGCGCTGAGCTGGTGGGGCTGTTCGCAGTACTGGCGCTATTGCTTGCGGCGGTTGGCGTATTCGGCGTGCTGGCGTTTTCCGTCGGTCAAAGAACACGCGAGTTCGGCATCCGCGTCGCGCTCGGCGCGCGAACGTCCGACGTGCTGCGGCTCGTCCTCGCCGGCGCATTCAAGATGACCGCAGCCGGCGTCGTCATCGGGCTGGCCGCCTCCGCGGCGCTGACGCGGTTTCTCGGTACGCTGCTCTTCGCAGTACAACCCACCGACCCGGTCACCTTCGTCGGCACCGCAGCGATGCTGACGCTCGCGGCTCTTGTCGCCTGCGCGCTGCCGGCCTGGCGGGCAACGCGCATCGATCCGGCGGTCGCGCTTCGACAAGAGTAACCGCCCGTCTTCCCTCGAACCGTAGACGACGACGTTAAACGCGGAGCACGCGGAGCCCGCTGAGAACTAAAGATAAGAAAACAGTCTCTGCGATCTCTGCGGTCTCTGCGGTGATCGTTTGGCTTAGTAAAGGTTCTTGAGCACCGCCTGAACCGACTCGCGTGCGATCTTCACCGAGTCTGTCGGCTTATCGTCGGCCGACAGCAGCACGTCGAGCTTCGAGAACATGTTCTTCACATTCTGCGCGGCTTGAAGCTGCGCCGCCGACGGCCGCTCGCTCCCGATCGCCGCGGGGCGCGACTTCTGCGTCCACTGTGTGAAAGCCGCGCCGTCGAAGTCCTTTCGATTGACGATCGCGAGCACCGCGCGCGCCAGCCGTTCGTCCTCGCCATAGATGAAGACAGACGAGGCGTTCAACTTCCGCGTGATGGCGTCGAGAATCTTCGCCTGATCCGCCGGCGTGGCGTAACGACTACGCGCCAGGAACTTCAGAACATCGGCCGTGTGCGCCGCCGAATGCATCCAGCCTTTGGTTTCGTCGTACCCGCGCGTGTCTTTCTCGGCATCGAGGTACGCCAGCGTCGCGGTCAGAATGCGTTGGTATCCGCTTTCGTCGAGCACCGGATCGGCGTTGTCCCGGGCAACGACGACAGAAAGGATGAGCGCGGAGAACGACCGTCGGAGGACCGCATCCGTACCCACCGAGCCCAGATTGATTCGAAGATTTCCGAGCAGTGTCGCGGTGACCGCTTGAAGAGCCGCGGCGTCGAGCAGCTTGCGCTCGTAGATCCACGATGCGAGAGCTGAGTAGGCAAGTTGATCGCGCAGTTCCGGATCAGGCGATCCGAGCATGTCCAGGAGCTCGATCGTCAACGCCGGCACATCTGCCCCTGCAGGCGGCGCGTAGTCGGCCTTCGCGATCGCGCGCCAGTACTCGACCGAATGCGCAGGCGCGACCGGAGCCGCCGCCCCGGCCATGAGCAGAGCGCAGGCGATGGCCAGCATTGACGGACTACGCTCCGAGTTGACGCGCGAGATCGTTGAAATCGGTTGCGGACAGATCGACAGACGCGTCGCCCTTCAGATCCGGTTTGCCGGCCGGCCCATATTCGTTCGGCCTCACCACGAACGCGGTGCGAAGACCAACCGCTTTCGCCGCCCGCAAATCGCCGAGATGAGCCGCGACCATGACGACCTCGTCCTTCCTGAAGCCGAGGATCTCCGGCGCTGACAGATAGACCTCCGGATCCGGCTTGTAGTGATGCACGAGCTCGGCGCCGAGGATGCAGTCCCACGGCAAACCGCCGTACTTGGCCAGCTCGGTCATCAGTGCGATGTTGCCGTTCGACAGCGGCGCGATGATGAACTTCTTCTTCAGCCGCGTCAGCCCGGCGACTGAATCGGGCCACGGCGTCAGCCGACGCCAGGCGTAGTTCAACGACACCCTTTCGCTATCGGTGAGCCCCGCGAGTGGGGAATCGGTCAGAAGCTTGTCCAGGATGATGCGGTGCAGGTCGTCGAGTTTGGTCCAGGGCAGCTCGCCGGATCGCACTCGGTTCATGCTCGGGCCGTAACCGGCGCGCCAGGCGTCGGCGAACTTCGCACCGTCCACGACGACGCCTTTGCGTTTGGCGAGGGCATCAACCTCACGCGCGACTGACGACCGCCAGTCGACGACGGTCCCGAATGTGTCGAACACCAACGCTTTGGCGGAAATCGGGGACGAGGCGCCCTGCGCGATGTGCGATGCAGCGGAAGCGAAATCAGCCGCGGCCAGGGTGAAGGCTCCGGCCTGCAGAAACTCACGGCGCGAGACGGTCATGCTGCCCTCCGGAATCAGCGTGAGACCCGCATGATACCGCGGCGCTCGGCGGGGCGTTTGGCAGTACGCTTCGGCCATGCGAAGCCCGGACCCCGTTGCGCTCGAAGGCCACGGCATCCGCCTCGAACCGCTGGCCGATCTGCACCACGATGACCTCGAGGCCGCCGCAGCCGATGGCCGGTTGTGGGAATTGTGGTTCACGTCGGTTCCCGCGCCGGGTGCGACGCGCGGCTATATCGCCGACGCCCTGAAGGGCCAGGCCGAGGGTCACATGCTGCCGTGGGCGGTGCGCGATCTCGCCAGCGGTGTGGTGATCGGCACGACCCGCTATCACGACATCGTGACCACCATCGATCGGGTCGAGATCGGCTACACCTGGTACGCGAGGATTCGTCAGCGGAGCAACGTCAACACCACCTGCAAGCTGCTACTGCTCGCGCACGCCTTCGACACGCTCGGCTGCAAAGTGGTCGGCCTGCGGACCGACAATTTCAACTTTCGGTCACAGCGAGCCATCGAGGGGATCGGCGCGAAGAAGGACGGTGTGATCCGGCATCACGCCGCGCGCAAGGACGGCACCGTCCGCGACTCAGTGATGTACAGCATCCTCGCCGCGGAGTGGCCGGACGTCCGGCGCCACCTGGAACTGCGCTTGATCCGGCACGCCGGGAACGGGACGGCCTGAAGCACGTCGGCTGCTCGTCGCGTCCGGAGTGCGTTAAAATCCTGGATTCCTTTTATGAGGCTCCAATGAAAACGTCCGTGGCGCTGGCGCTCGTCGTGACCTGCGCGGCCCTACAGTCTCCGCTGGCTGCGCAAAGCAAGACCGCCGCGTCGCCGATGTCGCCCACGCAGCCTTTCGTCCGCGATGCGAAGATCGCGATCGACGAGGACTACACGAAGAAGATCAAGGAGTACACGACCGAGCCGTTCTTCAGTTCGCCGCTGGTGGACTACCTGCCGGCCTCCAAAACGGTGCCGACGCCGAAAGCCGTCCTCGGCGACGTCGCCGGCGCGCCGGGCAAGCTGCCCTACGCCGAGGAGGTCTACACCTACATGCGCATGCTCGAGAAAGCGGCACCAGGGCGCGTGAAGGTCGTGACCATCGGCAAGACCGAGGAAGGCCGCGAGATGATCGCGGTCGCGATCGCTTCCGACGCGTTGATGGCGAAGCTCGACGAGAATCGTGCGCGCCTTGCCAAGCTCGCCGACCCCCGCACCATCAACATGGACGATGTGCAGGCGGAAGCGCTGGTCAATGCCTCGACGCCGATTTACTACATCACCGGCACGATCCACTCGCCGGAAACCGGCGCACCGACCGCGCTGATGGAGCTCGCCTATCGCCTGGTCGTGGACGACCACGAATACATCAAGGCGATCCGCAACAACCTGATCACGTTGATCACGCCCGTGATCGAAGTGGACGGCCGCGACAAGATGGTGGACGTCTACAAGTGGCACCTCGCGCATCCCGGGCAGAACTATCCGGGGCTGGTGTACTGGGGCAAGTACGTCGCCCACGACAACAACCGCGACGCGATGGGCGCGACGCTCAAGCTCACCGAGAACGTGCTCAACACCTGGAACTCGTGGCACCCACAGGTGCTGCACGACCTTCACGAGTCGGTGCCGTACCTCTACGACAACACCGTCGGCGACGGACCCTACAATGCCTGGATCGATCCGATCCTCGCCGACGAGTGGGAGATGATCGGCTGGAACAACGTCTCGGAGATGACCAAGTTCGGCATGCCAGGCGTGTTCACGCACGGCAACTTCGACACCTGGTCGCCGGGCTACCTGATGTTCATCGCCGCGCTCCACAACGGCATCAGCCGCCTCTACGAAACATTCGGGAACGGCGGCGCCGATACGGTCGAACGCGAGCTGCGGCCGGACGAATACGCGCGCACTTGGTACAAGCAGAATCCACCGCTGCCGAAAACGATGTGGTCGCAGCGGAACAACAACAACTACGAGCAGACGGGACTGCTCACGTCGCTTCACTACTTTGCTGGCAACGGCAAACTGTTCCTCCGCAACTACTACACCAAGAGCAAGCGCTCGATCCTGAAGGCGAAGACGGAGGGACCTGCAGCGTACGTGTTCGCCGCTGACGAATCGCGGGCCGGCGCGCAGGCGGAACTGCTGCGCATTCTGCAGAAGCAGGGCGTCGAGATCTCGCGCGCGACAGCGGCTTTCACCGTCACGGTGCCGGGCAAGAAGGCCCCGGCGCGGCCTGTGACGACGGACGCCGCAGCCGATAGTGCGTCCGGTGGGTCTAATGGGTCGGGTGGGTCTAATGGGTCGGGTGGACCGAGCGCGCAGGACGCGACGGACAAGAACGCGAAGCCAGCGCCGGTTCAGAAGACCTTTCCCGCCGGCTCCTACATCGTCCGGATGGATCAGCCGAACAGCCGCATCGCCGATTCGCTGCTCGATTATCAGGTACTGGAGCCCGAACGATCCGCAAAAGACGCCCTACGACGACACCGGCTGGACTTTCCCGGAACTGTTCAACGTTCAGGCCACTCGCGTTATGGACGTGAAAGTGCTCGACGCGCCAATTGAAAAGACTTCCGGCAGCGTGCGCGCCAAAGGCGGCGTGACGTCCACCGGCTCTGTGTTCCTGATCAATCACAACGCCGACACCGCGCTCGCCACACTTCGCTACAAATTCAAGGACGCGTCGTTCGAAGCCGCCGAGGATGGCTTCGAAGCCGACGGCAAGAAATTCAGCCGCGGCTCGTTCATCGTCAAGAACGTCGGCGCCTCGGAACTTCAGCAGGCCGCCGCCGACCTGGGCCTGCAGGTGACGGCGACGTCCACTGCACCGTCGGTGAAGACACATCCACTGCGGGCGCCGCGCGTGGCGCTGCTCCACACCTGGCTGAGCACGCAGACGGAGGGCTGGTGGCGCCAGGCCTTCGACAACGCGCAGGTGCCGTTCACCTATCTCAGCACGCAGCAGATCGCGAAGGACGACAACCTCAACGCGAAGTTCGACGTGATCGTCTTTCCGCCGGTCGGACGTGGACCCGAGGGAATCATCTCCGGCATGCCGATGTGGGGCAACGCGCTGCCGTGGAAGAAAACGGCGGAGACGCCGAACCTCGGATCAGAGGATTCGACCGACGACATGCGGCCGGGCCTCGGCTGGAACGGCATCGCGCATCTCCAGGACTTCGTGCGCAAAGGCGGCGTCTTCCTCACCGTGATGGACACCGCCGACCTCGCGGTCACCACCGGGTTCACGCCGGGACTGTCGGTCGCCACGCGTCAGCGCATGCGGATCATCGGCACTGTCGTCCGTTCGAAGACGGTGGACTCGACCAGTCCGATCGCTTACGGCTACGGCGACAACCTGGCGATCTGGTGCGATCAGGGTCCGATTTTCAACATCTCGAGCGTCTTCGGCGGCCGCGGCGGTCGTCGCCTTGGACCGGACGATGGCGGCAATCGTCCGACGGGACGAGGAACGGCTGACGAGCAGGACATGCCGCAGGGACGCGTCGGCATGGAGGCCGAGCGGGAAGTGCGCACGGACGTGTGGAAAGCCGTGCCGGTCACCGACGAGCAGCTGCGCAACGGCGTCAACGTGATTCCGCCGGCGATGCGCCCGCGGGTGATCCTGCGCTACGCCGACACGCGCGACCTGCTGGTGTCCGGACTGGTCGAGAACGGCAACGAAATCGCGCAGCACGCCGCGGTGGTCGACGTCCCGCTCGACAAGGGTCACGTCGTCGCCTTCTCGAACAACCCGATCTGGCGCGGCGAAACGCAGGGCAGCTATTTCCTGGTGTTCAACACGCTGCTGAATTTCGATCACCTGGACGCGGGACGTAAAGTCGACGCTAAGTGATACGGACAGGAAATTTCAGATTTAAGAATTCAGATTTCAGAATGATTTCAGATTGGTTGCTGAATCTGATTTCTGAAATGAAATCTTAAATCTGAACTCTGAAATCTGAATTTCCGAGAGAGGCGAGCGATGAGGCGACAGCTCGCGTTCGCGGTGTTTTTGTTCGCATCAGCGCACCCGCTGTCGCGCCGCCCAGGCTCGCCTCTCTCAGCCGCCTCGCGACAACGTCGTTCACGCCGGCACCGGCGTCATCAAGGGCCGCATCGTCGAAGCCGGCAGCAATCAGCCGGTCCGCAAGGTTCGCATTCATGCGGCTTCACCCGCGCTGAAGGACGGACGCACGGCGTACACCGACGCCAACGGCGCGTTCGAGCTGACGGCGGTTGCCGGCGGGACACTACGTCGTGACGGCCGAAAAGGTCGGGTTCGTTCCGACGGCGTACGGCCAGACCGCGACCGCTGGAGCTCGGCACGGCAATCGACGTAGCCGACGGCAAGTCGATTGCGTCCGGTCGATTTCGCCATGTCGCGCGCCGGAGTGATCGCCGGCCGTATCACCGACGAGTTCGGCGAGCCGCTCGCGAACACTGCCGTGTCGGCGATGCGCTATCAGACCGCAACGGTCAGCGGACGCCGTCGTGCTACCGCCTGCGGCGACGCGCCGACCAACGACATCGGCGAGTTCCGGCTTTTTGGTCTCGGACCCGGTCAGTACTATCTGTCAGCGACGCTACCAGGATCCAACTCGGCCAGGCGACGGCGAACGCTCGACGAAGTCTACGCGCCCACCTACTACCCGGGCACGCCGAACGCCGGCACGGCGCAGCCGTTGACGATCGCGGATCGGCCAGACGATGAGCGGCATGAACATGATGCTGCTGCCGGCGCGACCGGTGAGCGTCAGCGGCACGGTCACTGATTCGACTCGGCAAGCCGCCCGCTCGGCAATTCGTGGTCATGGCCAACCTGCGCGTCGGGCTCCGCTGGCAGGTGAAGGTATGCGCCGGTCAGGGCCGGCGGCACATTCGTCGCTCGTCAGGATTTCCGCCGGCGAATACATCCTCCGCGTGCGAACGTGCGCATGGATGCCGGGTGGGAATAACGGAGAGACCGCGGCGGTGCCACTGACGGTCGGGAGCGGGCGACATCACCGATGTCCACATCGTCACCTCGCCGCCGACGAGCGTCACCGGTCGCGTGCATGTCGATCCCGCTGAGCTCGGCATCGCTCAAGGGATCGACATTTCGGCTGAGCTCGCCGCCTTCGACACCGGCGGAGGACATCGGCCTCGGCGGCAAACCCAACACCGCCGTCAACGACGACTTCACGTTCGAGTTGAAGATCCCGCCGGGACACGTGTTCATCCGATCGAACACGCGCCGGCTGGTTTCTGCGAAGCGTGCGCATCGAACGGCGTCGAGATTCATGGACACGCGGCGTCGAGATCCAGCCGAACACATCGATCACCGGCGTCGAGATCGAACTCACGCACAAGCAGCCGGAGCTGACCGGCGTCGCGAGAACCGCAGCCGGCGAACCAACGCGGACGGCGTACGTGATTCTGTTTCCGCAGGATCCGCAGCACTGGGGCTACCTGTCGCGCTACGTCAGGCTGGGCCGGCCGAACCCTGACAACCAGTTCCGGATCCTGGTGCCGCCCGGCGAGTACCTCGCCGTCGCGCTCGACTACGTTCCACCTGGAGAGGAAATCAGCGACCCGACTTCTCGCGCGGCTTCGCGACCGCGCCGTCGCCGATCTCATTGCGCGACGGCGACCACAAGACGCTCGATCTCACGCTGCGCCCGCATCTCCGCAATAGGACGTTGGATGGCCACACACCCGTCGAAATCCTGTCGGATCGCGGGCACTGCCGCCGCGCTGATCGCGGCTGTCTCCTTCTTGCCGTCTGCACATGCTAGTGCCGCGGGTATGAGCCAGATTCCGCCGGCACAGGCGAACGCACCCGTGCTCAGCGCCACAAAAGCCGAAGGGCACGGCGGTCATTCGCGGACATGTCGTTCGACAGCGAAACCGGCGCCCGTTACGGCGGGCGATGGTCCGGGCGACGGCGCCGGAGTCCGCGCCAACGCAGACGGCCACGACAGACGATGGCGGACTCTACGAAATTCAGCGACCTACCGGCGGGCCAATTCGTCGTGGCGGCGAGCAAAGCCAACTACGTGACGTCCCAGTACGGCCAGGTCGCGACCAGCCCGACTCGCGGTACGCCGATCGAGATTCGCGACGGTCAGACGGTCGAGAAAGATCGATTCTCGCTGGCCCGCGGCGGCGTCATCAGCGGACGGGTCGTGGACGAATTCGGCGATCCGGTACCCAATGTGCAAGTCGCGGCGATGCGATCTCAATTCGACCGGAGCCGGCGGCGTCTCGTCGCCGCCGGACGAGAACGCGACGACCGACGACCTCGGCGACTACCGGCTCTTCGGACTGCCTCCAGGCGACTATTTTGTCTCCGCCACCTCCCGTCCCTGGCCCCGTCGGCGGCGGGGACGATGACGCGCCGGGCTACGCGGTAACGTACGCTCCGGGTGCCGCTCACTCGGCAGAGGCGCAGCGGATCCAGTTGCAGCCGGCCAGTCCCATCGATAGACCTCAACGTCGCGCTGGTGCGCGGTCAAGACCGCGCAAATCAGCGGCACCGCCGTCAGCAGTCAGGGAACGCCGATGGCCGGCGCGAACGTTGGGTTGATCGACGGCAGCGGCGACTTCAGTGGTCGCTATGGTGCGCAGGCGAGGCCCGACGGGACATTCCTCGTCATCGGTGTCGCGCCGGGCGAGTACACGATCCGCGCACAAATGCCATCCAAACGAGGCGAAATTCCGGAAATCGCCACGGCGAGCCTTTCGGTGGCCGGACGCAAGATCGAGGGCGTGCAACTGGTCGCTTTGGCGCCTGCCACAATATCAGGGACCGTGTTGCTCGATCCCGCGGCAGGAACGACCAGGGCGTCCGCGATCGGGTTGATGGTGACGCAGGTCGACTCGCTACTCGGCAACTCTCTCGTCAGCATCGGCTCAACTGAAGGACGACTTCACCTTCGAGGCAAAGGCATCGCCAGGCATGAACATCGTTCGAGTCAGCAGCATGCCCGTCGGCATGGGCCTGCGAGCCATTCGCGCCGGTGGAATCGACGTCACTGACAGCGGCTTCACGGTCAAGCCGAACGAAAACGTCAGCGGGATCGAGATCGAGCTGACGAGCCATCCGATCACTCTTTCCGGACAGCTGACCGACGGTCGCGGCGCGCCGTCGAGCGGCAGCATGGTCGTCGTATTCCCTCGGGACGAACAGAAGTGGAGTCGACCGAGTGGCCGCTACATCAAAATCTGGCGGCCCGATCAGAATGGGCAGTACAAGTTCACCGACCTGGCGCCGGGCGACTACTACGTGGCGATCACCGACATGACCCAGCAAGGCGCCGACACGTTCCGCGACCCTGAGCTGCTGAAGCAACTGATCAGCGGCGCGACATCGATTTCGTTGAACGAAGGCGACACCAGGACGCTCGATCTCAAGCAGCCGAGCAGCCGGTGAAACTGTCGATGCGGATCGCGTGATACAGCGCGACCGGCTCAGCAAGATCCCACGCGTCTGACGTCAGTCAGGACTGCCGAGAAGAACGAATCCCGCCCACAGCGCCGGATCCTCGACGAGCGGTATGTCGCCTGCCGGCGTCGAGAGGGTGACTCGACCGGCGCGCAGGTCTCGAATCATTGCCATCTGCGACGCCCGCAGCGCCGTAGCCTTGTCCGCCCCGGCCAGCCACGATCGGTAAAACGCCGGCAGCAGGCGTTTCGCTGACTCGTCGGGCACGTCCCACACGCTGACGACCATCGAGGAAGCGCCGGCATAGAAGAACGCGCGGGCGAGGCTGGCGATGCCGTCGCCGGTGATCACGCCACCGCCCGAGCGACAGGCGCTCAACACCACCAGATCCGCATCGAGCGACAGGCCGTAGATCTTCTGCGCGGTCAGCTTGCCGTCCGTCGCACCGCCGGCCGGGACGCCGAGCGCCAGAAACGACGACCACGGATCGACGTCGCGTACGATCGCGTGGGTCGCGAAATGGATGACGCTTTTGCGCGGTGCCGCTTCGAGCACGCGCGGCTCTGAGGCGTTTGCGGCAGAGAGCCAGGTCGTGCGTGAAGCCGGCACGAGACGGGCAATCGCGCGCGTTTCCTCGACCGCTCCTGGCAACCGCGGCAACCGCGGCTCCCCGGCGATCACGGGCATCGACGAGGGATCGGCCACCAGGAGGATCGATCCCGTACGCGCATCCGTCAGGCGTCGCGAGCCGGTATAGCGAAGCATCGCCACCGACGGAACCGTCGCCAGGGTGAACCGCTCCACGAGGTAATGGCCTTGCGGATCGCGCAGCGCCGCGAACGGCAGCTGCATCAGCGGACCGTGCGGGACGATGGTCAGCCGAGCGCCGGGACGCGCCGGTAAATGCGCGGCGATCGGCTTGATCAGGACGTCGTAAAGCTCCTTCCATTGTTCCGAGCGCTCCGCTGACGGCATCGGCGCACCAATCGATCGAACCAGCTGTTCGACGCGCACGGCAGTCACCGGGCTGCGGGTGCCGCTGACGGTGCCGTCTGGCGCAACCACCCATGCGTAGAGGTCGTTCTCGCCCAGCCAGTACTCGAGCAGCGTCGTGCGCAGGCGCGCGGCTTCAGCCGTCAGGTCGGCCACCGTTGACGGCAGCGCGCTCGAGTCGCTCCGCACCGTAAACGGTCCCGCGGCGGTTCCGCGCCAGGTGAGACCGCTCGTCGTATCCACGGAGTGGGTCGCGTTCTGTCGCGAGGCGATCAGGTCCACGAAGGCCCTGGCGCGTGCGAGCTCGGCGGTCTCCAGCGCGGCGCGCCAGTCGCCCTGACGCACTTCCAGTTCGATCGCCAGGGCATAGACGCGCACCACCATCGCCGCGAAGCCCTGCTTGAGAAAATCCGATGCCGCGAGCGTAGACTGCATCCGCTCGATCCGTTCGAGCGCAGCGCGCTGATCGGCGAGCGCATCCTTCACGTTCCCGGTCGCCAGCCGCACGCGAGCACGTGCGAGTTGCGCATTGACGCAATCAGGACGCTCGCCCGCCTCGCAGGTCGCGATCGCGCGCTCGGACTCGTCGAGCGCCAGATCGTTGCGGGCGAGCTTCACGTCTGCGATCGCGAGCTCGACCAGGCGCGTCGACTGGCGCATCGGAACCTCGTCCGGAATGGCCGCCTCGATCATGGCTCGGCCGCCAGCGACATCATCGGTCTCGACCAGCAGGTGACCGAGGTTGCCACGAAGCAGCGGCAACCAGATCTTCAGTCCGGCGCTGCTCGCAAGCGAGATTGCGCGCTGGTAATAATCGCGAGCGTTCGCCGCGTCGCCCATCGACTGATAGGCGACGGCGACGGAGTTGAGACTCTGGACGTGGCCGTACGGGGCATCGAGCCGTTCCTGGATGGCGAGCGCCTTCAGCTGGATCTGCAACGCTGCCTTCGGTTGTCCGTGTGCGCGATACAGGCGGCCCAGGCTGTTGTAGACGGTGGCCAGATCCTGCATCTGTCCGGCCGACTCATACAACGACGCGGCACCGTTGAGTTTCTCGATCGCCGCCTCGTACTCTCCCCTGCCGAACAGCATGTCGGACCATTGATGGAGAATCACCGCCTCGAGGCCCGGGTTCCCCAGGTTTTTCACATCCGCTGCGAGTTTCGCGATACTGTCCAGCGCCCGAGGAGTCGCGCCTTCGGCGTCATCGAGACGAATCAGCGAGCGTGCCGTCCTGATCCGGTTCGCTTCATCCCCGGACTGTTCGTCGGCGGCCGCCGCTTTCTCGTACCACGTTCTTGCTGCGTGGCGATCGCCGAGGACGTAGGCGCCGTCTCCGAGCATCCGTTCAGCCCGCGACATATCGTCGAACGACTGCATGCGCTCGAAGGTCTCGAGCGATTGGGACAGCAATTGGCGCGCCTCGTCGTATCGCGATCGTGCGTGAGCAACAGCACCAAGGCCGGACATCCCGCGCGCCTCCCAGAGTTCGTCGTGACGCTCGCGGGCAAGGTCAATCATCGCGTTGAATTTCGCATTGGCGTCGTCCCACGCGCTCGTGGCGTAGAACTTCTGGCCGTCTGCCAGCAGCGCCGCTAACTCGTTCGTGGAGGGATTCTGACCGCGCAGCCGCGCGACGGCGGCCAACGCGAACAGCAACACCGACAGACACCGCGCAAGGCGCGTCATGGATGCCTTACCTGGCTCTACCTGTTCCGAGGCGGGTTGCCGCGTCGCATGCGTTCTGGCGGTACTCGCCCGGGGCGCCGCATACGCGTTCAAGGGCAGCGTGGGCATCAGGCAGACGACCTGTACGCTCGTCGGCCACTGCAAGATACCAATCGACGGCAGGCGCGAACGACTCGTCGCTCACACGCCGTGCCTCTTCCAGTGCCGAACGCGCGCCTTCCGCATCGTCGAGGAACAAACGGCTGACTCCGAGGTAGAAGGGCACTTCGACCGAGTTCGGATAGCGTGGCTGCAGCGCCGCGAGTTCGCGCTCGGCCGTCGCGTAGTCGCCGGATCGATAGGCGCGAATGCCCGGCGCCACGACGTCGACGAATTTCGGACCGTCGGCTGAACCTCTCAGCACGAGCGCCATCGCCGTGAACCTCACCTCCGGCTTGTCGAGCGGCAGGACGAAACCCCGCGCCGGCGGAACCGGTGCCGGCGGTGTGGCGCCCTGCGCCGGAGGCTGCGGAGCTACGGCGACGCCGACGGCCGCAGCCTGATCAGGAGGTGTTTGAGGCCGGCGAAAGATGACGACCGCCAGGACGATCACCGCCGCGGCCAAAGCCGGTACCAGCAGCCACGCCTGAAACCAGCGTCGCCCTCGCGGCTTCGCCCCCATTTCCGCGCCGATGCGCGCGAGCAACCGCGCCTGCGTCGCGGAATCCAGAGTGGGATCGACGGCGTCGGCGCCTTCGACCAGCGCGCGACTCCATGCGCTGTGCTCGAGATGACTGTGCACGCGGTCGTTCAAGGGGTCAGGCAGCACCTCGGCACGTGAAGCGCGCAACAATTCGAGCGACGGATCATCGCGGTGGCGCTCCTGGATTGCGCCTAGCTCCGCGCGTAGGTCCTCCAGCGCCGCTCGCTCCTCGTCATCCCAGTCGTCGGGTCTGTTCATCCTTACGTTGTCCTGTAACTCTTTCGGAGAAGCTCCAGCGCGTACTGCAGATATCCCTTCACCTGCGTCTCGCTCAAGCCGGTGCTCGAGGCGATTTCCGTCCGGGTCATGCCGTGCACGTATCGCAGCATCAGGCAGGTGCGGTGAACCGGCTTCAACTCCGGGTTCTCCAGGATCCAGTTTTCGAGTGCCGGTGCTTCCGACGACACCGGCTCGGGCGGCAGTCCTTCGAGATAACGGCGCGCGACGAGCTCCCGACGCCAGTGATCGCGCGCGCGATTGCGAACCACCGTGAGCAGCCAGCCGGGCAGGAGCGACGCGTCGATCCGATCGAGATTGCGATAGAGCGCGAGGAACGCCTCGGACGTGAGGTCTTCGGCCAGGTCCCGCTTCGCGACGCAGCGCAGTGCGAAGCGATAGACCGCCTGGACGTGCGTTCGGTACAGGTCCTCGAACTCACCCATGAAAGATACGTCCGAGGTCACGCATTGGGAAGACTTCACGATTTCTTCCGTGCGACCCGGCTTGGCCGTATTCCAAGCGCCCCACGATACCGCACCGCGGGACGCGGGGACCAAGTCATGGCCGTAAAGAAAACGTTGTCGTGGGGGAGGCGAAGATGAATCGGATCGCGCTGTTGGTCGCTGCGTTTCTTGCCTTCGCCCCGCTTCGGGTCGCGGGTCAGCCGATCGTCACGACGGTTGTCGGTGGGCCGGAGGTGATCGCCGTCGCGGTCGATCACGGATCGGGGACGACCTACTTTGCGACCGACCGGCCTGGCGCGATCTACCGGATACCGCTCAACGGATCGCCGGCGCTGCTGGCCGGCGTGGCCGGTGGCCGGACCGACGATGGCGCGCCTGCGGCGCAGAGTGCGGTGTTCCCGGGGCGCAACGGCCTGGCGATCGACGCGAGCGGGAACGTGTATTTCTCGGAGCCGAGCCTCCATCGAATCAGACAGATCGACGGATCGGGCACGGTCACGACCATCGCCGGCACCGGTCTCGCGAACCAGATCGACCCCTCGAACATCTTCGGAAACCTCTCCATCAATACCGATCTGCCGGCGCCAACCGCACTCGCCGTCAATCCGGTCACCGGCGATCTGTTCGCTGCCGACGAAACCTGGGACATCGTCGTACAGATTACGGCCAATGGGGCCGCGCTATCGCCGAGCACCGCACGGACCTTTCTCGCGATCGGCGGCGATCCGAACAGTGCGGCGATCTTCCTCGATTTCTTCTGGTACAACGCGTTCGGCTACTCGGGAGACGGCGGTCCGGCCATCGACGCGAAGCTGAATCATCCGCGCGGGCTGTCGTTCGACGCACTCGGAAACCTGTACATCGCGGACACCGGCAACCACGTGGTCCGTCGCGTCGATACGAACGGAACGATCACCACCTTTGCCGGAAATGGCACGCCGGGATTTGCCGGCGACGGCGGCGCGGCGACCAACGCGCGGCTGTTCATGCCGACCGGCGTTCTCGCCACGGCGGCGGGCGATCTGGTGATCGCCGACACTTCGAATCACCGCGTGCGCTTCGTGGATTCCCATTCGGGCGCCATCAGCACGATCGCCGGCACTGGCGTGGCCGGTCATTCCGGTGACTCCGCCGCGGCGATCGCGGCGTCGCTGGCCTATCCGCTGGGGATTGCCGAGTCCGCCGGCGGCTCGTTGCTGATCGTGGACTCGCAGAACAACCGCCTCCGGTCCGTCTCGCAGTCGCTGATCAGCACACTCGCGCAGACCGGCGCCGACTACTCCGGCAACGGCGCGCCCGGCGGCAACGCCGTCAACCAACCGCTCGCCGTGGTGTTCGACAAGAACGGCAACCTGTTCTTCACCGATACCGGCAACGCGCGGGTGCGCCGCGTCGACGCAACGACCCACACGGTGACGACCGTCGTGGGTAGCGGCGTCCCCGGATACAGCGGCGACAACGGTCCGGCGGTGGCCGCGATGTTGAACTGCCCGACCGCGCTGACCTTCGACAAGAACGGCGTCCTGTTCGTCGCCGACGGCTGCGCGAACACGGTCCGACGAGTCGTGCCTGGTGTGGACGGGCTCGTCACGGGCGCGGCGGACGAAATCATCACCACATACGCCGGCACCGGTGCGCGGTACGGCGCGAGCGACGGCGAAGGCGGACCGGCAGCCTCGGCACGACTCGCCAACCCGGTGGGGCTCGCCATCGACAGCACCGGCACGCTGTACATCGGCGAGCTCGACGCGTTCGACGTTCGGACGGTCGATCCCAGCGGCATCATTTCGTTTGGTGAAGGCTCCCTGGTGCCGACAGGCCTTGTGATCGATCCCAAGTACGACGCGCTGATCGTATCCAACCAGGAAGAGAGCGACCTCGAGTGCGGCGGATCTCAGATCTTCCAGCAGGGCGATCTTGGTCTGCCGGTCGGAGCAGGAGGCAGCGCCCTGGATGCTCTCAGCCGCTTGTATCTCAGCGATGACCGCTCTCTGCAATCGGTGTATCGCCTGACCAACAGCGCCGGCGGTGACATCTGCGACGCGAGCTTCAGCACCATTCAGGTCTCGTTCGTCGCCGGCACCGGCCACGGCGTGGCCGGCTACTCCGGCGACGGTGGGCTCGCAACGGCGGCGACGTTCAACAGCCCGGAAGGTGTCGCGATCGATCCCGCCGGAAATCTTGTGATTGCCGACTCCGGCAACAACGTGATTCGCCGCGTGCAGCAGCCGTCCATCAGCGTCAACGTGGATGTATCCAGTGTCGATTTCGGAATTCAGGGGCTGCTGGCGACCTCGCCGTCTTCGGTCATCACCGCGACATCAACGGGATCGACGGCGGCGACCTTCACGGCGACCACGTTGTCCGGCGCCAACCCGGCTGACTTCATCATCACGTCCGACGGGTGCGCCGGCGCGGTCGTCGCTGTGGGTGCGACGTGCCAGGTGAGAGTGAGTTTCAGGCCAACCGCGCTCGGAACGCGTACTGCGACGCTTCAGATCAACGACAACGCATCAGGCGCGCCGCAGCTGGTCTCGCTGACCGGTGTGGGCGCGAGCCTCACGGTCGCGCCGCTGACGATTTCGTTCCCGTCGCAGACCGTCGGGATCGCTTCGGCGCCGACGACAGTAATCGTCACGAACGGGACCGCGACGACCACGACCGTGTTGTCCCTGCTGTTCTCGGGCACGAACGCCAACGACTTCGCGATCGCATCAAGCGGGTGCGCTGGCGCGGTGCTCACCTCACAGGCCTCGTGCACGTTCAATGTCACGTTCGCGCCGCAGGACGTCGGACCGCGAACCGCGACGCTCAACGTCTCCTCGACCGCCGCCGACTCACCGCAGTCGATCAGTTTGAGCGGCACCGGAATCCCGGCGTTCCCCGCTGTGCAATTGGCACCCGGCTCAATCGCGTTCCCAACCACCACGGTCGGGTCGACGTCCACGAACACGACGGTGACGGTCAACAGCACCGGCACCGCACCGTTGTCGCTGACCAGCCTCACCCTGACCGGCAACCAACCCGGCGACTTCAAGATCGCGGGTGGTACGTGCGCGGCATCGTTGTCGCTTTCACCTGGCCAGTCGTGCACCGCATTGATCGCGTTTGCACCACAGGCGGCGTGCAACTCGTCCGCGTCGCTGTCGATCGTGGACAACGTGCCCGGAAGCCCGCAGACGATCGCCCTCACGGGATTCGGCGTGAACCCCGTGGGTGGGCCGTTTACAACCGCGCTGTTCTGCACCTCGCACGCGGCTCAGCCCCACGAACTCGCCGCCGCGCCAGACGGCCGCGTGTGGTTCGACGAAGGCGGCTCGGCATTTGCGCCGCCAGCGCTCGCCAACGTTTCGACGAGCCAGGGAGTGAAGGAGAATCCTGGCGCGATCGACAGTCCGGACAAGCTCGCGGGCCTCGCCTTCACGCCAGACGGCTCGCACGCGTATTTCGAATCCGAAATCAACGTCGGCAACTGGATTTCTCTCGTCAACCCGGCCGGCGTCAAGCTGAAGAGCCCGACCCAGTTTCCTTTTTCCGTCATCGCTGGACCCGACTACGGATTCTGGGAAGCTCACGATTTCTCGTGCGGCGACTTCTCGCTCGCGACCGACTTCGCCCCGACCGGCAAGACCTCTGATTTCACACCCACATCCGCGTGGATCTACGCGAATGCCAGTCAACACTCCTGTGTGTCCACCAGTTCCATGGCCCCGGGGCCTGACGGAACCGTCTGGTTCGGCATCACCGCCGACGGCGGCGGTGTGAACGCCGGGCATGCTGCGTCTCCGAACGGCTTCATTCGCGTCGCTCCGGACGGGACCTTCGTCGATTTCACAGCGGACCAGCAGACCACCGGCACTACGCTCAGCAGCGACGGGAACTTCTACGCACTCTTCCAGACTATTGGTGCGTGCAACATCGAGCGGATCGACGCGACCGGCAAGCGCACCACGATCACCATCGATCCCAACCTGGCGTCGCCGGACTGCCAGACGATCGTGGCAGGTCCCGACAAGCGCCTGTGGATGGTTGGCCGGAATGGATTCGCCGCGGGGTTCGTGAACGCACTGATCGCGCTCGATCCCGCCACCGGCGCCATCAGCACCTATCCGGCGCCCGCTACGCTGTACCTGACAGTCGGTCCCGACGAAGGCATCTGGTTCGACGCCCTGCCGAGCGCGGTCGGTCGCCTGGACATCGGCGGCGGACCGTCGCGCGGATTCCTCACGCCGCAGTCCCTGAGCTTCCAGGGCCCGACGGGTGGTGCAACATCGGCGGCGAAAACAGTGACGCTGTACAGCACCGGCACGGCGCCGCTCGTCGTCTCGAGCGTCTCGATTGGCGGGACGGAGGCCTCGGAGTTCTTCATCCAGGACGACTGCGGTGGACACAGCGTCGCTCCCGGCTCGTCGTGCACGGTGGTGGTCGCGTCGCGTTCGACGAAGCCTGGCAACCACCTCGCCACGCTCGTGATCAACGACAACGACGCGTTCTCGCCGCAGACCGTGCCACTGGCGGAATTCACCGATCCGCCGTCACCGAGCGTTACGCCGCTCTCCGTTTCGTTCCCGACGACCAATGTCGGCCAGCAGAGCACCCCGGTGAAGCTGACCCTGCTCAATCCGATGGATCGGCCGCTCGCCGTGAATTTCGTGTCGATCGACGGTACAAACGGCACCGACTTCAAGAAGATCACCGATACCTGTTCGACGACCAGCGTGCCGGCCGGCGGCACCTGCACCGTGACGATCAGCTTCGCGCCGACGACGACTGGAACGCGGACGGCGATCGTCACGTTCAACGACGCCGCCAACCCGCCCACACAGACTGTGCCGTTGACAGGCGGCGGAAATACGCCAAGCGGCGGTGGTGGGACGACGTCGGGCACATGCGCCTGCTCGAAGACCGGACTGTTTGTCGATCCGACCGTCGTGACGCCGGCGAACACGATGAAGTCGCCGAACGGACTGTTCACGCTGACCGTGACGCCGCCGGCGAATGGAAACCCTACGGTGCTGACGATCACCAGCGCCACGCAGACGGTCGCCACCTTCTCGGTTGCCGACGCGGCGTTCCCGGTGACACCGTCGAACGCATCGCCTGAGAACGTGGGCTGGGGCTTCAGCCCGGACGGCAACGGATTCGCCGTCCATTTCGAGTCCACGTCCACGCAGTCCGACGAAATCTGGCTGTACGACCTGACCGTGCCATCGAACAACCCGGTGTGGAAGTCCGATTCGATTCCGCTCAACCCCGCTCCCGGCGGAACCGCGATCGGTCCTGCCGGCTCGATCGCGTTCAGCCCGCACGGGAATTATCTGATCGCTACGCAGCTGCAGACCAATTCGGCGACGTCGGAACAACATGTGTTCCTGGCCGTCGTGTCGTCGAAGGGCGTCAGGGTGTGGTCCGACGACTGGTCGCCGAGCGCGGCGGGCGGCGGGTCCGACGCATCGGGCGGCGCGGATACGAAGGCCGGATCGGCGTTCTGGGGATTCAGTCCGGACGACCGCAGCTTCACGTTTGTGAAACGTCTTCAGGACGGCACGTCGACGCTCACGCTTGCGAATCTGTCCACTCAGATGAGCGTGCAGGCGTTGCCGTTCAACCCAGCGTCCCTGCTGGCGACTTACGTCCAGTTTTCACCGTGCGGCGACGTGCTCGCCGTCCTCGAACAGCAGACCGCCTCGACGCTTGCGTTCCCGGTGTCGGTGACGCTCTATCAGACCGCCGCACCCGCGCCGGCGATCGTCAGCCGATCGAGCCTCCCCACAGGTACGGCCACTTTGACGGCTGGCCCGACGAATTTCACGATCAGCTTCGTTGACTGGACCGGAGACCCCAATCTGGCGCCGAACACGGCCGCGGCCGGCTGCGCGCCACCGACGACGACGGGAAACGCGGGAGGATCGGCGCCGCTGCAGGCGCCTGTGTTCGATCCCACAACGCAGACACCTGCCAATCTCGTTGTCGGAGGTCAGGCTTACTCGTTCACGTTCAGCGCCACCGGCACGCCGGCGCCGACGTTCGCGTTGAACAGCGCGGATGTCCTCCCGGTGTGGGTGTCGATCGACCCGAACAGCGGCGAGCTGATCGTGGCGCCGCCGCTTGACGTCACGCTCGAGGCCATCACGTTCTCGGTCCAGGCGACGAACCCAGGGGACGTCTCGAAGTTTGCCCTGCTGGGGCCATTCACAATCAACGTGACGCCGCCATCACCGCCTCCGCCGCCGGCAAACGACGGAGGAAGCGGACCGTACTCACCCGATGCTGATCCGGCGGCGTTCGAACCGGCTGCACCGCTGGCTGCGCCCGCGGCCTTCGAACAAACACAAGGCGGATCGCCGGCACCGCCCGCCTCCACCGTCCTCCTGCTGCCGAACGGACGTGGTCAGATTCAGTTGCCCCAGGACGTGACACCGTCGTTGTCCACCTTCACCTACACGGAAGTAGACACGCCAGGCGCGCCGGTCGGACCGCTCGTGTTCCTCGGTCTCGACTTCACCCTGAACGCGGTCGATGCCGTGAGCGGCGCCGCGGTTCGGTCGCTGACCGACTCGCCGTTCGCCACCATCGCGCTCCAGGACTCCGACCTGAAGAGCGCGAGGATTCGCGACTTCTCGACGCTGGGCCTGTACTGGTGGAGCGGCACCACGTGGGTGAACCAGTTCCCGTGCGCCGGATGCGTTGTCGACGCCAACGCCCGCACGCTGTCCGTATCGCTGCAACACCTCGGCGAGTACATGCTGGCCGCGGTGTTACCGCCGGTTCCGGTGTTGACCATCACACCGGCCGCGATTCACGCCACCGCCGGCGTCTCGCTTACGACCGCAGTCGCCAGCTTCGTGCCGGCGAGCCCGCTCGACACGCTCAGCCAGTACGCCGCGCTGATTGCCTGGGGCGACGGGCAGGTGTCCGCCGGCGCGCTTGGCTCGAGCGGCACCGGCACCTTCATCGTCTCCGGAACGCACACGTGGATGGCGAGCGGCAACTATCCGGTCACCGTCACCGTGTTCAGCGGCAGTGCCTCGTGGATCGGTCAGGCGACCGCAGTTGTCGCGCCGGTGTCATCACCGCCGCAATTCACCGCCGCGGCACCGCCGTTGACGGCGACCGCCGGCGCCACGTACTCGTATACGTTCGCGGCGAGCGGCGTCCCGGCGCCGACATTCGCGCTGGCGTCTGGCGCGCCGTCATGGCTATCGATTGGCGCAACCAGCGGCGTCGTGGCGGGCACGCCTCCGTCCGGTACGACGAGCTTCGCCTACGGCGTCGTCGCCTCCAATGGTGTCAGCCCGAACGCGACGGCGGGCCCGTTCACCGTCACCGTAGCCACGACCACGAAGACATCCGCCGACGTCGCCGTGACCATCAGTGGTCCTGCGACCGCGACGAAAGGCTCAACCGTCACTTACACCGTCGTCCTCGCCAACAACGGGCCGTCCAGCGCGACCAACGCACTGGTCGTGGTCGGCGTTGGCCCGAACGCCTCGCTCGTCTCGGCTACGCCCAATCCGCAGGTCAATCTGCCGGGATTGTGGACGTGGTCCGTGCCGGCACTGGCGTCAGCTCATTCGACGACCTTCACGCTGAAAGTGAAGGTGACGAAAGCAGGAACCGTCGTCGCGGCAACGGCCGCGGGTTCGGAGACGCACGATCCGAAGCTTGGCAACAACGTCGCGGCAGTCGAAACGATCGTCAGATAGCGTGGGGCCTTCGGGCCCCACGACACGCCTTCCTGGAGAGCCGCCAAAATCGTCGGCGCCGTCGTCAATAACGATGGACAGCCGATGATTTCGGATCTAGATTTTCGGCGTGATTTCAGGAAGGCGCTAATGTTTCGGCCTTCGACGTTCGCGGCGGCGATGCTGTCGGCAGGGATACTGTCGGTGGCGGTCGCCGCCGGCGCTCAAGCGCCTGCCACGGCCCCGGCGCGTGACGGTGGTCAACCTGCGCGCGACGCAGCGAATACGTCCGGCACGGCCGCGATCCGCGGCCGGGTCGTCGATGCCGCGAGCGGACACGGCCTGTCGCGCGTCGAAATGCGCGCCGGCCCGAACGCCGGACAGAGCAACGGGCGCGTCGTCCTGACCGATGGCGACGGCCGTTACGAGATCAAGGGCCTTCCAGCCGGCACCTACACGATCATCGCGAACAAGCCGAACTACGTGCGGACATCGTGGGGAGAGGCGCGCGTCGAAGGACCCGGTAAACGGATTCCGCTCGCTGACGGACAGCGCCTCGAGAACATCGACGTGAAGCTGCTGCGCTCGGGAGCGGTGAGGGGACGAATTCTCGACGAGTTCGGCGAGCCGGTCACTGACGTCACGGTGTCGGCTATGCAGTACCGATATCAGCAGGGCGCCCGCGTGCTCGCGTCGATTGGGCGCTCCGGCTCGACCAACGACATCGGCGAGTACAAGATTTACGGTCTCAGTCCGGGCGAGTATTACGTCTCGGCAACGCTCCGAAACAACACGTCGATGAGCATCGTGGACAGTGCCGCGGATCGATCCGGCTATGCGGCCACGTACTTTCCCGGCACCGGCAACGTCGCCGGCGCGCAGCGCCTGACGATCGGCGCCGGGCAAACGCTCGCCGGAATCGACCTATCGCTGCTGCCGGTTCGAACCGCGCGCATCAGCGGTGTGGCATTCGACGATCGCGGCCGTCCCCTCGCCAACGTTCCGATCGTCACCATGCAGCGTGTCGGATTCAGCATGCGCGGCGGCGGACCCACGCAGACGCGAGCGGATGGATCATTCGTGGTCGCCGGATTGACGCCTGGCGAATACATGCTGCGTGCGATCGTCGCGGGGGCTGGCCCTGGCTCGCCGGGGGCTGCGGCGACGGTCAGCATCGACGGCAGCGACGTCACCGACGTGCAGCTGGTCGTGACGAATCCGTCGACGCTCAGCGGCCGTGTGACGTTCACGGACGGCGGCACGCCACCCAAAGCATCAACGGTTCATGTGACGACGATGCGGACTGAGCCGATCATGTTCGGGTCGCCGGGAAATGCCACCGTCAAGGACGATCTGACCTTCGAGATGACGGTAGCGGCCGGACACGTGTTCGTCCGTTCGCCGCCGACCGGGCCGAACTGGCGACTGGGCCGGGTGCTGCTCGGCGACGTTGACGTCACCGACACCGGCATCGACGTGCCAGTTAACGGCGCGATCCCGAACATCGTCGTCGAGCTGACGGATCGGATCTATCCGATCAGCGGGCACGTGACTGACGCCGACGGCAGCCTCGTCCGCGATTGCGACGTGATCATCTTTGGCAGGGACCCCGCTGGTTGGACGCCGGGCACCCGCTTCCTCGCAAGGATTCGTCCGGGTGCGGACGACCTGTATCGCGCACGGATGCCGGCCGGCGACTACTACGCGGTCGCGATGACTGACGTGCCGGTGAACGCGTGGACCGATCCGGAATTTCTCGCGCGTGTACGCGAGGCCGCAAAAGCGTTCTCGCTGAGCGCCGGAACGCCGGCGGTAGTCGATCTCGCGGTTTTGCCGGCGCCGGTGTTCTGAGACTGGAACGCTCATGACGTTCAACTCCCGGACGGCTGGCGCAATTTTGCTCATCGCGCTCGGTGCGGCTCCGGCATCTGCGCAGGGCGTCGTCGGATCGACACTCGGCAGTGTTCCCAGTCCGGCACCCCAACGCCCGGCAACACCGGGTACCGATCCAGGTGGCGCACCGGTGACTCCCACGGGCACGGCGACCTTGCGCGGACACATATTCGCCGCTGATTCCGGCCAGCCGCTGCGAAAGGCGCAGGTCCGGATCGTCGCCGGCGAGATCCGCGAGAACCGGCTGACCACAACCGACGCCGATGGCAAGTACGAGTTCACCGAGGTGCTCGCCGGGCGCTACACCGTCTCGGCGTCAAAGGGCAGCTTCGTCAACCTTTCATACGGACAACTGCGCCCATTCGACGCCGGCAAGCCGCTCGAGATCCGCGACGGTCAGACGGTCGAGCGCGTGGACATCGCGCTACCGCGCGGCAGCGTCGTCACTGGTCGTATCCTCGACGAGTACGGCGAGCCGATGCCGGAAGTGCAGGTCGCGCTGCAGCGTTATCAGTTCATGCAGGGCCACCGGCGCCTGATTCCGGCCGGGCGGCGGGCGTCCACTGACGACATGGGCGAATTCCGTCTGTTCGGCATTCCGCCGGGGCAGTACATCCTGAGCGCGACGTGGATTCACAACAACATCGGATCCAACGCCCCTCCCGTGGACAACACCGCATATGCACCGGTCTATTTCCCGGGTACCAACACACCGGCACAGGCGCAGCGCCTGACGCTCGCCATCGGCCAGCAGATGGACGAGGTCGTGATGGCGATGCGGCCGCTGAAGGCGACGCGCATCAGCGGCTCCGTGACGACGTCCGACGGAAAGCCGTTCGCCGGCATGCTGCTCGTGGCCCAGACCGACACCAGCGGATTCGAGATGCAGTCGGCCGCTCCTGTGCGCCCCGATGGCAAGTTCGAGCTGGCCGGACTTGCGCCAGGCGAATACTTGTTGCGCGCGCAATCGCGCGGCGGTTCTGACGAGGAGACGGAAACGGCGTCCGAAAAAGTGACGGCAGCCGGCGAAGACATCGCCGACTTGCACCTCGTCGCGATCAAGCCGTCAGCCATCACGGGGCGATTCGTGGTGGATCCAGCCGCTGCGGGTGCACCACCGACGCTGTCGGTCGGTGCGACCTCGATGGATCCATCCACCCCAAACTTTGGCGGAACCACATCGCGAAACGGTGACGATGGCACGTTCGTGTTGAAAGCGCCGCCCGGCAGGATGCGGCTGTTTCTCCTCAACTCGCCGGCTGGGTGGACGATCCGATCCGTCCACGCGAACAGCGTGGACGTCACCGATACAGGCATCGAGGTCAAGGCCAATCAGGATGTCGGCGGAGTCGAGATCGAGCTGACCAACCGATTGACGTCGCTATCCGGCATGGTGACCAACTCGCGTGGCGAGGCCGCGAAGGACTATGTGGCAGTCGCCTTCGCGCGGGACCGGGCGCGATGGACCGGCATTTCGCGCTATCAGATGACGGGGCGTCCGGACCAGGACGGCCGGTACAAGATCACCGGTCTCCCATCCGGTGACTACTACATCGTCGCGCTCGAATCGATGGAGCCCGGTGCCGCCGGCGATCCGGACTTTCTCGAAAGCATTCGGCAGAGCGCAACCATGTTCTCGCTCAACGACGCCGAGACCAAATCGATCGATCTCAAGATCATCCCCGTACCGTGAACTGCGATCCAGCGGGCGGCACAAACAGGCCGCAGCAACGATCAACGCAGAGACCGCTGAGAACGCAGAGGCCGTTTCCTTCTTTTTTGAAATGCTCTGCGAACTCCGCGTGCTCTGCGTTCAGACGTCGTGACCATCGGTACTGATATTCGACGACGTCGGGGTGCTAAAAAGCGTCAGAGTGCCAGTACAGAATCCCGGAGTCGCTGAGATTCGTGGCCGGGGCGCCGGCTGCTGTCAACGGTTTCACCATCATCACTTCCGCTGACGGCTCGGCGGCGATCACGGTGACCTGCGGCGGCACGAACGCTTCGGGTAGCCAACCGAGGATGGTGGGGCGCCGCTCGGCGGGGGCTCTGGCGATCAGCACCTGCAGCAGCGCGCCGACCCGCGCGCCGCTGACGTCGCGATCGCCGCACTCCTCGATGGTCCACGTGTTGCCGGTCACGCTGACGACGATGTACGCGGCTGCGGTGGTCCCTTCTTCCGCGATGAAGAAATGCAATTCGCGGGCGCCCGCCGGACCAAGGCCCGCGAGCAGGCGCTTTTTCGCGATCGCGTACTCGATCAGGTCCTCGTCGCGGTCGAGATGAAAACGAAACGTTGCGGCGCGTGTCTTTCCCATCGACACGATCGCCTGCAAATCGCGCCGCTCCCCACCGCGCACCATCGTCGCCGGCGCGCCATAACGCGTGGACTCGGTCACCCGCAGCGTCCTGTTCATCGTCGCAATCGGTGAGAAGCCGAGGTTCGCGTAGTACGCCGGTCCGATCTCCGAAAACAGGAGCGCCAGATCGGCGCCATCAGACGTGACCTGATCGAGCGCGCGCGCGATGAGATCGCGGGCTGCGCCCTTGCTGCGATGCGCCGGCGGCGTGAACACCGCGCCCAGACCGGCGACTCGAATGCGCTGTCCGTCGAGCGTCGCATCGAACATGTAGATTTTTGCGCTCGCGAGCACCTCGCCACTTCGGACAAGAGCCAGACGGCTGAGGTGATGCTGACCCCAGACGGTACGCCGTTGCGCGACGTAAAACTGCCGATATGCCTGGTGGCTCAGCCCTTGGTGCCAGATTTCGTAGGTGGATCCAAGAATCTGGTCGAGAAGTGGACCCTCCTCGACCGCCGTAAGGGTTGCCATATGTGATTGCGCTAGTATGGCAGTCCTTTAAACGTACGTCGGCGCCGCCATGTCTAACCTGGCAATGAAGCGATTTCTGGCCATCGGGATCGCCGTTTCTGCGATCTCGGCGCAGGCCACCACCTTTCCGAAGGACGACCAGGCAATCGTCCACGTGCTGAACCGCGTGGCGTTCGGCCCGGCTCCCGGCGACGTGGACAAGGTAAGGGCGATGGGCGTGCAGCGCTATATCGACGAGCAGCTGCGTCCCGAGCGGATCGCCGACCCGGCCATGAGCTCGCGGCTCGACGGGCTGGCGACCACACGCTTGAGCTCGCACGAGATCTTCCAGCAGTACGAAGTGCCGCAGCTGCAGGCACGGCTCGCCAAGAAGCAGAACGCGAACGGGAATCCGGACGGCCAGGACCAGGCGGCGAAGATGCCTCCGGATCCGATTCAGCAGCGCGCGAATTCGGTCGTCGCCGAACTGAGCGAGCAGAAGGTGCTGCGCGCGGTCTACAGCGAGCGGCAGCTGCAGGAAGTGCTGACCGATTTCTGGTTCAACCATTTCAACGTGGACGCGCGCAAGGGCCGCGACCAATTCCTGCTCACCGAATACGAGCGCGACACGATCCGTCCGCGCGTGCTCGGGAAGTTCCGCGACCTGCTGGGCGCGACGGCGAAGAGCCCGGCGATGCTCTTCTATCTCGACAACTGGATGAGCGCCGATCCGAACGGCCCGCATCCGACGATGACGCAGGGGCGGGTCGTGCGCGGACCGTTCGGTGGACGCGTCTACATGCCGCCGACGGCGAAGCCGGCGGCGCAAGGCAAGAACGCACCGAAGGGCCTGAACGAGAACTACGGACGCGAGCTGATGGAGCTGCACACGCTCGGCGTTGACGGCGGCTACACGCAGAAGGACGTGACGGAAGTCGCGCGCGCCTTCACCGGCTGGACGATCGAGCCGCCTCGCCAGGGCATCGGCTTCAAGTTCGAGCCACGCATTCACGACAACGGCCAGAAGATCGTCCTCGGCCACCTGATCAAGGCCGGCGGCGGCGAATCCGACGGCGAAGAAGTGCTCGACATCCTCGCGAAACACCCTGCGACCGCGCATTTCATCTCTACCGCAGCTGGTGCGGCGCTTCGTCAGCGACACGCCGCCGCCGGCGCTGGTCGATCGCGCGGCTGCCCGCTTCCACGACACCGACGGAGACCTGCGCGAGGTGATGCGGACGATCCTGACGTCGCCGGAATTTCTCTCGCCGGACGCGTATCGCGCGAAGGTGAAGACGCCGTTCGAGTTCGTGGTCAGCGCGCTGAGGGCGACCGGCGCGGACGTGGCCGACGCCCGCGTCGTGGTGCGCGAGCTGCAGCAGCTCGGCATGCCGCTGTATCAGTGTCAGCCGCCCACCGGATACAAGGACACCGGCAGACGCGTGGGTCAATACCGGCGCGCTGGTCAGCCGGATGAACTTCGCGCTCCGACTCTCGAACAATCAGGTGCCGCGAGTGACAGTCGTCAGTCTTCAGTCATCAGTCGTCAGTCGTCAGTCGTCAGTGGGCAGTCCAGGGTCGTCGGCCGGAGCTTTGCAATCCGACCTGGACGCCGACGCGGCGATCGCGCGATTCCTGAGCGGCAACGCGTCAGACGCGACGCGCGCGACGATCGCGAAAGCGACCACCGCTCCTCAGATGGCGGCGCTCACGCTCGGATCACCGGAATTTCAGCGGAGATAACCATGCAATCCCGTCGCGTCTTTCTGAAAAGCGGCGCCTTCGCCTTCGTCAGCCTCGGCTTCGCGCCGTCGTTCCTGGCGCGGACCGCGTTCGCGGCCGGCAAATCGGGACGGCCGAAGCAGTTGATTGCGATCTTCCAGCGCGGCGCGGTGGATGGCCTGAGCGTGATCGTGCCGTTCGGCGAAGGCGAGTACTACCAAGCACGACCGAGCATTGCCATTCCTCGGCCGAATTCCGGCGACCATGCGGCGCTCGATCTCGACGGCTTCTTTGGATTCAATCCGCGGCTGCAGCCGCTCAAACCGTTATGGGACTCCCGCCAGCTGGCCATCGTCCACGCCTGCGGTTCGCCCGACAGCACGCGCTCGCACTTCGACGCCCAGGACTACATGGAGTCCGGCACGCCCGGCGTGAAGAGCACGAGCGACGGGTGGCTGAATCGGTATCTGCAGGCACGCCACGACGAACAGGCGGCCACGCCGTTTCGTGCGGTTGCGCTCACGTCGCAGCTGCCGCGGATGCTGCAGGGCGTGGCGCCGGCGCTGGCAATGAATCAGATCTCGCAGTTCGGCATCCGCGCCGGGGGGGCGAGCGATCAGCTCGGCGCGTCGTTCGAAGCCGAGTACGCCGCCGCGGCGGATCTGGTGTTGAACGGCACTGGCCGCGAAGCCTTCAGCGCGATCAAGATGCTGAAGACCACCGACCCGTCGAAATACCAGGCGGAGAACGGCGCCGACTATCCGAAGAGCGCATTCGGTCAGGCGCTGAAGCAGATCGCCCAGCTGACCAAGGCGAACGTCGGACTCGAGGTCGCGTTCGCGGACATCGGCGGCTGGGACACCCACGTGAACCAGGGCGCCGGACAGGGTCAGCTCGCCAATCGCCTCGACGACTTCTCCCGTTCGATCGCGGCGCTCGTCATGGATCTCGGCGACCGTATGGAAGACACGGTGGTCCTGACGATGTCCGAATTCGGACGGGCGGTGAACGAGAACGGCAACCGCGGCACCGACCATGGACACGGCAACGCCATGATGGTGATCGGCGGCGGCGTGCGCGGCGGCCACGTCTACGGCCGCTGGCCGGGGCTCGCGCCCGACCAGCGGTACGATCGACGCGATCTCGCGGTCACGACTGATTTTCGCGACGTGTTCGGGGAAATCGTGACCCGTCATCTGGGCGTGAAGGACCCGCGGCCGATCTTTCCGGGCTACGCCGAGCAACCCGGCGAAGTATCCGGGGCTGTTCGCATAGCATCTGGTCATCAGGTAATCTGGTCGGCGGGTCATTGATAGGTTCGATGAATGACCACATGACCAGATGCCCGGATGATCCAATGCTCCTATCTGCCCTTCCCACTCCTCAAGTCCTGATCGATCGCACGCGTGCGTTGAATAACATCGCCCGGGTTCAGGACCTCGCATCCTCGGCCGGGATGCGGCTGCGGCCGCACGCGAAAACACACAAGTCTCCGGTCGTCGCGAAGTGGCAGATCGATCGCGGGGCGGCCGGCATCTGCTGCGCCAAGCTCGGCGAGGCCGAGGTGTTCGCGGCTGCGGGGATCGCTGACATTCGGCTGCCCTATCCCGTGAACCCGATCAACGCGCGGCGGATGCTGGCGTTGATGGAACACACGACGATGTCGATCATCGTCGATCACCTCGCGGTGGCCCTGGGATGGTCCGAGGCAATGGTTCGCGCAGGGCGCCGGCTCGATGTGCTCGTCAAGGTGGACGTCGGGTTCCATCGCTGCGGCATCGATCCGAACGGCGACGCGCTTGGGTTCGTGAAGGCGGTGTCGGCGATGCCCGGGCTGCGCCTGCGCGGGCTGCTGAGCCATGCGGGCCACGGTTATCACGCCGCGTCGGAGGCGGAGCTGGCGTCGATCGCGCACGAAGAGGTCGCGATCCTGACGAAACTGCAGTCAGCGGCGTCGGCCGCGGGCATCACGCTCGACGAGCTCTCGGTCGGAGCGACGCCGACGCTGCGCTACAGCGTTCGCGAGAAAGGAATCACCGAGCTGCGGCCCGGCAACTACGTCTACTTCGATCGGACGCAACTCGCGCTGGGCGCGGCGACGCTGGACGACTGTGCGCTGACGGTGATGGCGACGGTTGTGTCGAAGCCGTCAGCGGACCGCATCATCCTCGACTGCGGCAGTAAGACACTCACCAATGACCAGGCGCGCGGCATCACGGCAGCCGGCGGCTATGGCGCCGTGCTGGCCGGCGAACGCGACGAGCTCGACTACGCCCGCGAAATCGACGAAACGCTGACGATCGAGCGCCTCTCCGAGGAGCACGCCACCGTCCGGGTCACCGGCAGCACGCGTCTCGAACCGGGCGATCGCGTCCGCGTCCTGCCCAACCACTCCTGCACGGTGTCGAACCTCGTGGATGTCGTGCGGCTGGTCGACGGCGAAGAAGTTATTGAGACGCTGCCGGTCGCGGCCCGAGGTAGAATCCAGTAGCTCATGGCTGACAAGGAAAAGCGGGACATCGGCGACGCGCTCGGCATGGTCGAAACCATCGGCCTGGTCGGCATGATCGAAGCTGCCGACGCGATGGTCAAGACGGCGAACGTGGTGTTTGTGGGCTGGCAGAAGGTGGATGCCGGGATGGTCACGGCCATCGTGCGCGGCGACGTCGGGTCGGTCAAAGCCGCGACGGATGCCGGTGCCGCGGCGGCCCGCCGTGTCGGACAGCTGGTCGGCGTCCATGTGATTCCGCGTCCGGCCGACGATCTCGAGAAGATTTTCCCTATTCGCTGACGCGCCGCTTCTTGCCTTTCGTTCGCACCTTCCCGCTCAGCTCCTTCAGCAGTCCTTCGTTCCCGACCACCAGCATCGGTTGTCCCGGTGTCTTCAGCAGGTTGAAGAACGCTCCGCTCTCGGTGCGAGCGTAGATCTCCTCGCCATCGGTGAGGAGCTGAACCGAGCCGCCTCCACCGGTCGCATCGAACAGCCGCTGGCCGAATTGCTCGTGCAGGATTCTGAGAATCTCGCGAAGCTCGTGGACGGTGAAGCCGCGCCGCCTGAGATCCGCCAGCACCAGCAGCTCGAACAGTTCGATCGGGGTGTACCGCCGCTCCGTGTAGCCGCCGGCTTCGGTCTTGTGTGACGGCACCGTCGGCGACAGCAGGCCGCCGGCGTCCCACAACTGCAACTGGCGCGCGGTCAGGCCGGTGAGCGACGCCACCTCGCGCGAGCTGTAGGTTTTCTTCAGTCTCATTTCACGCGGTCGGCGATCGCCGCGCCGTCGAAGTCCTTGGCGGTCAGGCCGCCTTCGCTGTGCGTCGAAAACGTCAAAGTGACGCGCTTGTAGTTGATCAGAATGTCGGGATGGTGATCGACGGCGTTCACTTCTGGCGCCAGCCGGTTCACGAAGGCGATCGCCTCGAGAAAATCCTTGAAGGTGTACTGCTTGCGGATCGCCTCGCCATCGAGAATCCAACCACTGAGGGTCGTCAGTTTCTGGGCTGCTTCAGCGTGGGAGAGCTTCATTACATTTACTCCTGGCGTGCTGCGCTCGGTTACTCAGTGTCCCCGGCCGCCCTGGGTCGCTGTTGGCGCACGCGATCGAGTGTCATGCGCGCTTCGTCCACCGACCTCAGCGACTCTCGTCGCACGGCGGCTGCGTCCGCTCCATCACTCGCCGCCCCGAATGCGCTGCCCGCGACGATGCGGTGGTAGCCCCGTTCCGCCTGCTGCAGCGCTTCGAGCGCGGCGGCGTGTTCGCTCTGCCATTCGAGCCACGCCGTGAGACGCTCGACCGCCTCGGACTCACTCCCGCCGGTGACCTCGATTCCGAACGGGTCGCCGTTCGCTTCTCGCGCGGCGCGGGCGGTAAACCCGTCCTGCCCGGACGACACCCGCAAGACGAGTGCCGTTCCGCCGATCGTCATTCGCATCAGAGCGCTCCGAACCGCGACGGTTGGACCGCCTCGAGCGACGCGTCCGATTTGCCCTCGAGCATCGCGTCGGCAACCAATTCAGCGGTCAGTGGCGCGAGCAGAACGCCGTTTCGAAAGTGACCGGTTGCATACATCACGTTCGGCATCACAGCCGAGGCGCCGATCACCGGCAAGTCATCCGGCGTGGCCGGACGCAGGCCAACCCGGGCACTGCGAAAGCCGCAATGGACCGCATGCGGCACGGTGGCCGTGACGGCGTCCAGCAGCCCCTGTACTCCGGCTACCGTCGTCCGCTCGTCGAAGCCCACTTCTTCCACCGTCGCGCCCACCAGCAATGTCCCATCGTCCCAGGGCACGAGGTAGCAACGGCTGCTCCATGTGGCGCGGCGCAGCGGTGTGCCGGTCCAGCCGAGCGTGAGCAGTTGACCGCGCACCGGCCGGACTGGAAGAGTTGCGCTGACGCCGTCGATCGCCACTCCGCCAGACCAGCTGCCCGCGGCCAGCACCAGCGCGTTGCCGACCAGCGACCCGCGATCGGTCTCGACCACTACGTCGCCGTCCCGATGGCTGATGCGACGCACCGGACTCGGCTCGACGAGCCTCGCGCCGTGACGTCGCGCCGCGACCACCAACGCGCGCGTCAGATCGGTTGCCGCGACGAAGCCGTGCGTCTCGATCAGAAGCCCGCCGATAGCATCCGGGCGAAGGTGCGGCTCTTCCGACCGCACTGCCGCCGCATCCATCATCCGCGCGGACACGCCTCGTTTGGCGAGCATCCCGGCGGTGACGCGCAGCGCCGCGAGCTCCGCTTCGTCGGTGGCGATGTCGAGCGTGCCGGTACGGTGGTATTCGATGGCGGCGCCGCTTTCGGAGGCCACGCGCGACACGAACTCGTCGTAGAGATCGAGGCTGCGCGTCGTCAACGTCAGCAGCGGACTGCCTTCGCGCGCCTCGAGGTGAGGTGCGAGAATGCCGGCGGAAGCCTGCGTGGCGCCCATCGCGACCGGACGCTCGTCCACGATTTCGACCGATGCGCCACGCCGCGCCAGTTCGTAGGCCACGGCGCAGCCGACGATTCCAGCGCCGACGACGATGATGTCGGAGGGACGACCCATGGGGCCTCAGCTTATCTCAGGCCATGGCGGCGCGAACGTCGGCAAGGCGCCGCGAGCAGGGCGGCAGGCCGCCGATGGACGTCACGTCGCCGCGCGGTTTCCCAGGGCTGAGGCGCGGCTTCCGGCGGAAAATCCGAGGTCGCGGATTCGCCCGTCCTTGAGGCCGTAAATCCAGGCGTGGACGGCGAGCGCCTGGCCTCGCGACCAGGCGTCCCGTACGATGCTGGTCTCGCAGACATGACCAGCCTGATCGATCGCGTTCAGCTCGCAGAGGCGATCGACCCGCGCCTGCGGCTCGAGACCATCCAGTTCCGCGCGGCGCGGATGCGCGACATCCTGGACATGACGCAGCCAGTTGTCGATCAGTCCGAGCTTCGAGTCGTCGAGCGCCGCCTTCACGCCGCCGCAGCCGTAATGTCCGCACACGATGACGTGCTTTACCTTCAGCACATCAACCGCGTACTGCAGCACCGAGAGGCAGTTCAAATCCGAATGGACCACAACATTGGCGACGTTGCGGTGGACGAACAACTCACCGGGCAATAACCCGACGATTTCATTGGCCGGCACGCGGGAGTCCGAACACCCGATCCACAAATATTCGGGCGCCTGCTGCGCGGCCAGCTTTCGGAAGAAGTCGGGTCGGGCTGCCGTCATCTCGGCAGCCCATCTCCGGTTGTTGTCGAGCAGGTCTGACGGAGCGCTCACTGTTGTGGCGCGGTCGTTCCGCGCGCCGGCGCGCTGGTCTTCCCGGCGTCGAGATCGTTCCAGTTCATGATCGCGTTGAAGCCGAGCGAGTAAGTCCCCTGCGTCTGCCACCGCCAGAACGGCCGGACCGCGAACATCACGATATGGCCCTTGCCGAGCGGCTCGTCCACCGCCGCCGCGCGATTCGCCAGTGCCTGGCCACCCGCCAGCGTCCCCGACAACAGCATGTCGTTCGGATTCGCCGGGAACTGCAGCACGACGCGGGCGCGGCCCTCGGGAATCGTGAAGCCCTGTTGCGCCGCGAGCTGACGGAAGGCCGCGTTCTCGTCCACCTGCGGCCGATCGCCGCGGCCGGACGTTGGCGCAGGTGTCCCTGCTTCTTCGAACGGCGAGATGTGGACGGGCGTGGCGTTCGGCGTCACGTTCTGACCGATGCCGCCGTTCGGGTTCTCGCCTGGAGCGCCGCCGCGTCCTCCCCCGAAGCCGCCGCGGCCACCGAACCCGCTGGCCGCGTTCAGCACCGGCGACTGGTTGAAGTAGACCGGCAGGTCGGCGCCGTCGTAGCCGTACGCGATCGGGCTCGTCTTGTCCACGAATTTGCTGCGCAGGATCGAGCCGCGCACGAACAGCTGCGCCGGTTCCTCGACGGTGACGCCGTTGACCAGCCCGTACGACGGGAAGATCGTTGTCGTCGATCCTTCGGTGATCAAGGTGCCGCCATCCTGAACGAACTTCGCCAGCTCGAGCAGCCCCTGCATCTCCATGCCGCCGCGGATGTCGTCGCTCGAATCGACGAACGCGAGATTCGGGAACTCGGCGGTTTTCTTGTACGGCAGCGGCGCCTTGCCGGTGACGGCCATGCCGTTGACCTGCGACTGCGCCGAACCGCCGACGTGCGGGAAGATGATCACGTCGTACTTCGCGCGCAGGTTGCCTTCCTTCAGCTTCTGATCGGCGAAGTAGGTGTACGGCACACCGAAAGTGTCGAGCGCCGCGCGCCACCAGCCTTCGTCCTGCGTGCGCGTCCAGCTGTGAACATAACCGATGCGCGGGATGTCGAGGTCGTGGCTCTTGACGCCCGGCGCCGAGGCGACCGCCCACGCCGACAGTCCGAGATCCTTCAGCATCGGCTCGAGCTTCGCGCGGTCCGCATTCGGCACGATGATCGCGCCGGCGCGGAACTTGTGTCCCGCCAGCTCGAAGTCTTCCTCCGCCGCCAGCATCTTCACGTCCTTGTTCTTGAACCGGAAGGTGACGATGTTGTTGTCGGCGGTGTGCTCGACGACGAGGACAGCTGCCTGTGCCTTCGACGCCGCCGGGCGCTTTGGCATCCGCTCTTCAGCAGCGTCATCGGCTGATCGAGGATGCCTTTGTCGGTCGCCGGCTGAATCTTGATGTCGCGCATGTACTGGAAGGTCCAGCCGGTGTCGTCGTACGGCGACGGGTTCTGCGGCGCGTAGTTCTGCACCGAGAAATACATGTCGGCGAGCGTGCGGAACGGCTGATCGCCGCGGACGATGTAGTCGCCGGCCTTGACGTCGATGGCGCCCGACTTGAACGCGTTGGTCGCCAGCGACACTTCCAGGCCCTGCATCCGCAATTCATTGATCGCGTCGGCGGCGTCTGCCTTGCGGCGCTGCGTCGCCGGGATCACCCATGCGTAGGTCGGACCGTTCCTGCCCTTGTCCACCGCGCGCTTGCTCTTCAGCCAGTAGTTCTCGAGATAGAGCTCGCGGTTTTTCGCGACGTGGCTGAGCGAGAACATCAACGCCGATTCCTGGATGTTGGTGTTGTTGCGCGGCCCCCACTTGATGAACGGCAGCGGCGGATTGGGGCGGAACCACTCCTTGCTGGTCGTCGTCGCGCCGGGGCGAACCTCGTATGGATCGGGACCGTAGCTCTGCACTTCGTAGAAGCGACCGATCGAGTTGTGGCTGTGGGCGATGAAGAACATGTAGTTCGGCACCCAGCCGTCGTAGAACCCGTAGGTCCAGACGCCGGGGACGCCGCGCTTGGTCATCTCCATCACGTCGTTCTCGGCGAGCGTCCACCATTCGCTGACCACGATCGGGTCGATGTCGTCGTTGTAGGGCCCGGTTCCGGTCGAGGAGTAGAGGTAGGTCTGCGCCTCGTGGAGATCGTGAATCACCGTCGGATGCCACTCGAGCGTTTCCTTCGTAACCGCCTGGGTCAGCTTCAGGAACTGACCCATGCCGTCACGGTTGTTGTCGTGCTGGACGTACTTGCCCCAGTACATCAGCGGCAGTCGGGCATCGCCGGCCGCGCGCTTCTTGTTGAAGTAATAGGTGTCCACCTGCTTCTCGCGCCCGTCCACCTCGATCACCGGCGTGATCAGCGTGATCACGTTGTTGCGGATGTTCTGGACGAACGGCGTGTCCTCGACGATCAGGCGGTAGGCGAGCTCGATCAGCATTTCGGGTCCGCCGGTTTCCGGCGAATGCATGCCGCTGATCGCGTAGTAAATCGGCTTGGCCGTGTGCAGCAGCTGCTGCGCTCGCGCCTCGCTGGTCTTGCGCGGATCGGTCAGCTCGCCGAGCATGTCACGGTACTTATCGAGGTTCTTGATGGCGTCCTCGTTGCCGATGGCGAGCAGGACGATGTCGCGGCCTTCTTCGGTGGTGCCGACCTTCCAGTATTTCGCGCGCGACGGGGCGGCTTTCGCGAGCGCCTCGTAGTAGCGATAGATGTCCTTCGCGTAGGTCAGCTCTCCCGGCATGCCGACGGCGCGCCCGAGAAACTTCAGCGGCGAGGGCACCGTGTCGGATGCCGGCAGGTGATCGACCAGCTCGGTGGTGATGCGCGGATCCTGCAGGTTCTCCTTGATCAGCCGCGTGTACTCTTCGTCGATTTTCTGCGGGGCGGGCTTGGCGGTTTTCGATTGCGCGAGGATCGGGGTCGAGACGTAGCCGGAACCGATCGTCAGCGCGAGCACCGCGGCACACGCAGTGATACGCGTATTCATACAAGAACTCCGGAGAAATGCTGAGGGCTGAAAGCTGATTGCAAAATCAATGCTGATTGCAAATTAATCTGCAATCGTAGTCCGAAAGCTGAAGTCTGAACTCTGAAATTCAGCGCGGAGCGCGTTGCATCGCGGCCGGGCAATCGGTGACGGTGCTGAAGCTTCCGGCCGAGCGTCCGGTCGTCGACCGCGCCACGCACAACGGACGGACGCCGGGCAACTGCGCGGCCGTCCGGCGCGGCGCAACCGAGCGGTAGCGGAACGAGGAATACGCGTAAGGAATCGCGGCGTAGTAGCCCGACGCGGCCGGGCCCGAATAGAAGCCGTCCACATGCGCCGTGTTCGGCACTTCGGGCCCGTGACCGACGATGACCATCTCCGGGCCTGACGCCACCGCGGCGGCGATGGTGGCGCTGTTGTAAGCAGAGATGGCGCGCGCGGCTTGCTCGCCTTCCTCGCGTCCGCTCTTGAGCATTGCGAGGATGACGGCTTCGCTGACGCCGTCGCGCTGCAGCGTGACCAGCTGTTCCGGTTCGATGGCGAAGATGGTTTTGTCGCGGTCGATCAGCGCCAGAATCACCGTGTCGGTGACGCCCGCATGAGCCAGCGCAATCACCTGATCGAGCGTTACCGCGGAGGCATTGGCGGGAATGGCTGCCAGGATCGCGACCAGCGGGAGGCACAGCAATCGACGCACGTTGCCCAGCTTTGCAACGGTTTGGCCAGTCGAGCGCGGCCGAAACATAAGTGAATCTTACCCGAGACTGGACTCGACCCAGGACACTTGTTCCTTCGGATGGGACAGCCGTACCTGGGCCGGATCTGGTAAACTGCCGCTTTTCCACGGACTTACGGGATTCTTCGGCGCGTGTCGCCGGGTACGCGGCTTGCCTCTGGTTCGGGTAGGTCCAAGGAGCGTCCGAAATGCTTTCGAATCGCCTCGCGTTTGCCGCACTCTTTGTTGCCTGCATCGGCGCGGCTGCCGGTGGCAGTTACATCGCCACTCGACAGAACGCGGTCCCGACGCCGGCGGCGGCCCAGACGCAGGACGCTGTTCCGTCCTCGACCGCATCCACGGCTTCGCCAGCGACCCCGAATCGCGCCGTCCAGGAGACCGAAGGCGTCGTCAGCGATGCATCGCCAAAAGCGAGCGCGGCACCGGCGAAGGCCGGGAAGCCGGCACCAGTCGCCGCGACCAAACGCGCCGACGCGTCGCGTGCGCCTGCGAGTCGTACCACCGGCACGGTCGCGCGCAACGAACCGGCGTCGCAGTTGACGAGCAGCTGGCCGAGCAGTGCGCAGCAGCAGCCGCCAGCGGCGCCCCTGCCGGCGCCGATGGAACCGCCGCCCGCTGCGGTTCCGCCGCCCGCGGAACCGATGCGCGCACCCGAACCGCCGCAGAAGACGTTCGAGGAGTTCGTGCTTCAATCCGGGTCGGTGATCGGACTCCAGACCGAGACGCGTCTGACCAGCGAGACCGCCCGCGTCGAGGATCTCGTGGAGGCGCGGGTGACGCGCGACGTCAAGTTCAGTGACCACGTCGCGATTCCCGCCGGCACGCGCGTGCTCGGATCGGTGATGCAGGTGGATCGCGGCGGCAAGTTCAAGGAAACCGCCAAACTCGGCATCCGGTTCAACACGCTTGTGATGGCCGATGGCACCCGAGTGCCGATCAACACCGACACCATCATCCGGTCGGGCGAGGCGCCTGGCAACGGCACCGCGGCGAAGGTTGGCGGTGGCGCGGTTGCGGGCACGATTCTGGGAGCGCTGCTCGGCGGCGCCAAGGGCGCGGCGATCGGCGGCGCGGCCGGGGCCGGCGCGGGCTCGGCGGCCGTCGCCGCGGGCGATCGAAACGCGGCCACGCTGCCGGCCGGTACGCCGATGACCGTGCGGCTGCTCTCTCCGGTCACGATCACCACAGAAAAATAGCCGGCCGAGGGGTGGCGGGTCGCCACCTCCAGCCGAACGCGCGCGGTTCGAACATTTTCGACCGCGCGGCCGTCATACCTTGTGACACAAGGTATGTCTCACGAAACCTGGCAGGAGCAGCTTCGGCGCGGCAGTCTGGATCTCGCGATCCTGCTCACGGTGTCGGCCGGCCCGCGTTACGGCCTCGCCATCATCCAGCACCTCGAAGACTTCACCGACCTGGTCGTCACCGAGGGCACGATCTATCCGATCCTCGGACGTCTCACGCGCGAAGGCCTGCTCGAAGCCGAATGGGTCGAAGGCGAGGCGCCGCACCCACGCAAGTACTACAAGCTCACCCGGCAGGGCGCCAGGCGCCTCACCAACATGAAAGCGGAGTGGCGCGCGTTTGCCGGGAAGATCGGCCGACTGATGGACGCCGCGGAAAGGTCCGGCCATGCGGCTCTCTGACGTCGGCGAGTCACGCGTCAACGGTTATCTGTTCGTGCTCGAGCGTTCGCTGAAAAGCTTTCTGCCGCCGGATGTCGTCCGCGACGCGGTGCGGGAGATCGAGTCGCACGTTCGCGAACGCGTCGAGTCGGCCGACGGTTCGCCCAACGAACGCGCGGCGGTCGAGCAGATTCTCACGCAACTCGGGCCGCCGCTGCGCGTCGCTCAGGCGTATTCGACCGAGCGGACGGTGGACGAGGCGGTCGCGACCGGCCACGTCGTGCCGATCGTCCGCGCCGTCGGTCATCTGGCGGTCAGCACCGTCTCCGGGTTCTTCATGGCGCTGTGGCTGTTGATCGGCTACCTGTCAGCCTTCTGGTTTTGTGGCGCTGGCCGTCCTCAAACCGATTTTTCCGGCAAACGTCGGCGTGCAGTTCATTCGTGGCTACCCGGTCGGTCTGGGCGCGCACTTTCCACTCGGCGACACCGATCTGCGTGGCGGCTACTGGGTGATTCCGATCGCGCTGTTCTTCGGCCTGGCGATTTTCGTCGGGACGCAGCGGGGGGCGCGGCGGTTTCTCTCGTGGTGGCGGGAACGCCGCGTTTCGTAGCATCATTAAGCCCGCTTTTTCAGAGGAGCTGAGCTTATGCGTCTGCCTGCATCGTTCGCCGTCGTTCTGTTCGTCGCGGCTGCCTTCGGCGTGCGCCCGGCATCAGCGCAGCAGGTGACCAAAATGACCGTGCCCGGCATCACCAACTTCGCCAAGGTCGAAACCACGATCGCCTGCGGCGGCGCCACCACGCCCGAGGCGGTACCCGAGATCAAGAAACTCGGCTACGTCGCCATCGTCAACATGCGGCTCTCCAACGAGGCCGGCGCGAACGTCGAGGGCGAGGCTGCGGCGGCCAAGGCTGCCGACATCGCGTTCTTTCACATTCCCTTCAACGGCGCGGCACCCGACCCGGCGGTCGCGGATCAGTTTCTCGAAACGATCAGTGCGCCCGCGAACAATCCCGCTTACATTCACTGCGCGTCGGGCAACCGCGTCTCCGCGATGTGGATGATCAAGCGAATGGTGATCGACCACTGGGATGCGGATCGCGCCTACGCCGAGGCGTCCGCGCTCGGACTGACCAGCCCCGCGCTGAAGCAGTTCGCGATCGACTACGCACAAACACATAAGCGCTAAAAACGCTACGACGTTAAACGCGGAGCTCGCAGAGTTCGCAGAAATTCTGTTCTGCGGGTTCCGCGGGTTCTGCGTCAAGAACGAGCTCAGGTCCACCTTGCGCGGGTCTTGCAGCTCCTCCGATATATCCTCAGATGCTCAAGTCCTCAGATCTTTAGATTGGAAGGGCGCTAACCATCAATGCGCCAGAGCTCGCGCCACGTAGCCCCTTCGTCTTTGGTGACGAGCGCGACCACACCGTTGGCGGGAAACGGCGCGGCGCCCGCTGAACCGACCAGCAGTTCGAGTAAGCGAGGCAGGTGCGGAAAATGTCCCGCCAGCATCAGGTCGCGGGTCTCGCCCCGTACACGATCGCGCATCCGCTGCGCGGGATCGTCTGGCTGCAAGTCCTTCGTCGCCGAGAACTCCGCCAGTGCGTTGCACGCCTTCCAGAACGATTCGGCGGTCTGCCGCGCACGCAGCTTGCCGCTGTGCCAGACGATCGTCGGGCGCGCGCCGCGCGCAGCGGCCAGCGCGGCAACGCGGTCCACGCTGGCGCGACCGACCGGCGACAGCGGCTGGCGGGTATCGACTTCCGGTCCGACCGCCTGACCGTGATGGACGAGAAACAGGTGCATCGCGACTCTACTGACTGGTATGCGACGGCGGGTGCGGGTAGGCCTTCTCGCCCGCGAGAATCCGCACCGTCAGGCGATTCTCTTTCGGCGGCAGCGGGCAGGTCGTGAACGCGCTGAACGAGCACGGCGGGTTGTAGGCCTGATTGAAATCGAGAATCGCGGTCCCGTCGGGCTTCAGGTCTGCATACAGAAACCGAGCGGTCTCGTACGTCTCCTTGCCGCTCGTCCCGTCCCGGAACATGAAATACAACCGTCCTTTTACGTTCATTGGCCGCAGCGTCACCCGGTGGCCGTCGAGCGTGAATTCGACGATGCCTTCGGTGGTATAGGTTTCTTCGTCACCGAGCTGATTCGGAATCTTGACGTCATGCGGGGCGGCGTCCTTGATCAACCGTCCGGTGACGCGGTACTTCTCGTCGATTGGAAACCAGTGAAAGCCCTCGAACGTCTTTGCCGGTACACCGTTGACGTCGCGCATGCGGACGGTCCGGCGATCGCCGCTCATGTGCACCCACAGCGTCACCCCGCCGACGGCGAGCTGGTCTGCGGGCCCATGCTCGTCGGACGCGAGATCGACCGGCGCGGTGATCGACTTGTCGCCGATCGTGACCACTGCCTTCGGCGCCGGCTCGAACCGCACGCGATCGGTGGTGACCATCAGCCGGCCAACCATCGCCGGCGCGGACTTCGGCAGCAGGATGTCGCTCGAGGCAGCGCTGCCGATCGTGTTGGCGCCGTCCTTCAGCGAGAACAGGCCGGCCAGCGTGACGAAATCTCGTCTGAAGTCCGCCTCGTGCTGGGCGCGGAATCGTCTCGGTCTCGGCAACCCCCGCCGGATCGACGGCGGCGATTGCGAGCGTCAGCGCGAGAGCGGTGCGTACAATCATGGTCCTAGTATCGTCAATGAGTCTGCCCAGTCAATCGGAACCTGCGACCGAATCAACACAATGGACACCATGGACACAGAGGACACTGGCTTTGTACAAACGTCTCCTTCGTGTCCTTCGTGTCCTTTGTGTTGAGCCCGCGCAGCAAGCACTCTGCTGTGGGTAGCGAAGCGGAGTCACGTCCGAGAGTCGGCGGCTGGCTGGCTCTGCTCTGCCGCCTGCTGATTGTGTTCCATCCGCTGAGTCTCGCAGTCACCGCATCGGCAGCGCTGACCGCACTTTCCTTACGCGGTCTGCCGGTTGCTGCAGTGCTCGTGCTTCGGCTCGCGGTGGTCGGATTCGGCATGGCCGCGGGACGCGCGCTGCAGAACGTCCAGCCCGGAGCACTCGCGCTGGCACGTACCGCTCTGCTGGCGTCGGCTGCAACCGACGTGTTCGTCTACACCACGTCGTATTTTCCGAACAACCGCTTCCCGGGTGACACCAAGTACTACGTCGCCGCCACACTCGCCTACCACGGCGGCTGGCTGGCGTACCTGGCGCTGTCAACACGAGTCCGAGACACCTACGCGGACCTTTAGAAAACGATCAACGCAGAGACCGCAGAGTTCGCAGAGCGACTTCGGACAGGTGTAGCGCGGGGCTTTCAGCCCCGCGACTCGCGGCCCTGAAAGGGCCGCGCCACAGGCAATCACAACGTCAGCGAACGATCGGCAGCGCGACCCGCGACGGATGTTCTCGCGACGTGTAGATCCGCTGCGTCGCGGTGACGAAGTCCTCGGCTTTCGCGGTGTAGATGCTCGGCACGAACGTCTGCGGATTGCGATCGATCAGCGGGAACCACGTGGACTGCACCTGCACCATCAGGCGATGGCCCTTCAGGAACACGTGATCGTGACTCCTGAGTGGAATCGCGAACTCCGCCGGCTGGTTCGGGACCAGCGCCTGCGGGTGCTCGTAGCTCTTGTTGTAGCGGCCGCGCCGGATCTCCATCGCGATCGGCAGCTGGTATCCGTTCAGCGACTGCGCGTACTGACCCGGCGCTGGGCCGGCCTGCTCGCTCCATGCGTTCGCCTGCGCGTTCTCGGGATAGACGTCGATCAGCTTCACCACGAAGTCGCTGTCCGATCCCGTGGTTGACGCGAACAGTGTCGCCGCGAGCTCGCCGGTGACCGTGACGTCGCGATCGAGCGCCTTGCTGACCCACGACGCCACATCAGGACGATGATCGACGAAGCGCTGATCGGCGACTTCCCAACGGCGCCAGTCGCCGGCCGGGTAGGTCGGCGAGATCGGCCGCTGGCGATACGGAACCGGGTTCGCCGGATCGGACAGGTACTGCACGTAGCGGTCACCCGCGGGCGGCGGGTCAAACGTCAGCGTGCCGTCCGGCTGCAGATACAGGTTGGTGGCGGTTGCCGGCGGCGGCCACGCCGCGTAGGTCTTCCAGCTGTTCGATCCGGTCTGGAACGTCGACGCCTTCCACGGAAACTTGCCGCCCTGACCGTGCAGCCAGTAGCGGAACCACGGCGCCTCGATCTTCTCGCGGAACTCTGACGCGGTATCGTGACCACCGAACGAGATCTGGCCTATCGACTCGGCCTGCGGATTGTGCCATTGGCCGTGAAACCAGGGACCCGCGACCATGAAGTTGTTGCCGTTGGGATCGCTCAGCGCCGAGCGGCGGAAGATTTCCCACGGTCCCCACGGATCTTCCTGATCCCAGAAGCCGGCGACGTTCAGGTTCGGCACGAACGCGCCCTTTACCTGTGTGACCCACGCCTCGTCCTTCCAGAACGTGTCGTAATCCGGGTGCTGGACGATCGAGTTCCAGTACGGGATCGAGCCGTGCAGGTATTTCGTGTTGATGTTCGAGAGCGGACCCAGATCGAGATACCACGAGTACGTGTCGTAGGTCTCGAAGTTGAAATGGGTGTTCGCATTCTTGTCGGCCTGCTCGTAGACGGCGTATTCGAACGAGTAGCTCTCTCGCAGCGCGCCGTAGCGATGGTCGTCGTCGTTCATCCACTGATCGGCCGGGGACGCCTGTTCGGAGATCGCCTTCAACGCCGGATGTGGACGCAGCAAGGTCATCGCGGCGGTGAGGCCGTCGTACGAGACGCCGAACATGCCGACCTTGCCGTTGTTGTTCGGCACGTTCTTGACCAGCCATTCGATCGTGTCGTAGGCGTCGGTGGTCTCGCTCGTCGCCTTCGGATTCTCCAGGTCCGCTTTCGACGACAGCTCGAAGGTGCCCTCCGACCCGAATCGTCCGCGCAGGTTCTGAACCACGTAGATGTAGCCGTCCCGGTTCAGATCCTTGAGCGTCGGCCCGGTCGCGAAGTCGGCGTTCTCGGGCACGCCGTAAGGCGTGCGCCGCACCAGGATCGGCAGCGGCGCAGTCGCGTTGGCCGGCGTGGCGATGACGGTCTCGAGCTTCACGCCGTCACGCACCGGCACCATTACTTTCTTGTAACTAAACGCCGGACCTGGCGCCGGGCTCTGCGCCGCGCCCTGCGCCACCAACACAGCGAACAACAATCCCGAAAGAGGCGACTTGAAATCTGAAATCATTTCGAATCAATCTGAAATCTGAATTCTGAATTCTGAAATGTCTAGGGGCACGACTGCGGCATCGGCTGGTACGGCGTCCCCTTGCCGGCGGCGATCAACGACTCCGGCGCCTGATCGGCCTTCTCGATGAAGAACGCGTGGAATCTCGCCGCGCGCTCGAGGCCTTCCTGCGGCACTTCTTCGTAGACATCGCCGGACGAGTGGTAGAACGTTCCCGACTGGATCATCTGTGTCATCGGGACGCCGAGCGTTCGGTAGCCGCCGAGATCGCCGGAGACCGTGGTGCCGGCCGACTGATAGGTCGCGACGCCGAAGCACTGCGACGCGCGCCTCCAGAGATCGAAGAGGAACGGCGACTCGTTGGTGACGCCGACCGCCTTCGCCGACTCGGTGACGCTCGTCTCCCACGACATGCCGATGTTGTTGGTGGCGCGCACCTTGCCGCGGACCACGTCCGCATAGGCGACATGCTCGAGATTGAGGATCAGCACGGTGCCGTCCTTCAGTTCGGAGTGCGCCGCGACTAGAGACGTCGGCCCGTTACCGGGTCCGTGATGGCCGCCGCTGGCGACGAACATCAGAGTGTGCGCCGGCTGCGGCTGCTTCGCGAAGTACTTCGCGAGCCCGACCAGCACCGCCAGGCCGCTGGCGTTGTCGTCGCCGCCCTGGAAGTAGCCGTCCGCGTGCGCGTTGATGATGATCCGCTTTGGGCTCCGGCCGGGAATCGTGGCGATCGCATTGCCGGAGGTCAGGGAACTCTGTTCTTCCGAGCTGAGCGACAGCGTCATTTTCAGGCGATCGAGCGCACCTGCAGTCGCGGCCTTGCCGATCACTTCCTGCAGGAACCACGCGTCCTGGCCGCCGATGATGAAACAGGGCGCAGCGCCGCAGGCGAACCGCGGATCGACGTACTGGGCATTGCCCGGGCCTTCGATGGCGTTGATCACGCCGACCGCGCCGAGCTTGGCAAGCTTCAGCGCAACGCCCTGCTCGCCGGCGCCGAACAGCGACGGCTCCGGACGCACGCGCAGCACGGCAATCTTGCCCTTCACGTCGCGGCCGGCGAGGTCCGCGTCCGTACCGTGCCCGACGTACACCACCGGCGCGGTGACGCTGCCGCCAGGAATCGAGACGCCGCCCGGCTGTGGAAACGCCGACTGCAGTGCGATCGTTTCGGTCCCTGCGCCGAACGCCGCATCACCCTGCAGCTCCACCTTCCACGACCTCGGTACCCACATCGCGCCGGGAACCGAGAACGTTTCGACCCTCGCGTCCTTCAGGCCGGCGGCCTTCATCTCGCTGACGGTCCATTCGAGCGTGTGCATGAATGCCGGCGTCGCCGCTCGGCGTCCCCACACTTTGTCACCAGCATTCTGGCTCTCGAGCGAGAACCCGACGATGCGCTTCTGGTCGGCCTTCAGTGCGGCGCCGTCGAGCAACTCGTCCGACCTGCCCGGACGATGGGCAAACGCCACCGGCAACGGTCCGAAGGCATCGTCGTACTTCATGATCGGCTTGCGGGGGTCGCTGAGCGGCGGCGGCAGCGGCGTTCCGAACCAGGCGGTCTTCTCGGCGGCTTGCGGAACGGCGATGGCGGCCAGCGTGAGCAGGACGAGCGTCAGGCGCTTGAGCATGATCGGCTCCCGGGCGCACTGTATCCGATCGGATCAGATGCCGTAAATCCGATTCGGGCGACTCAGGGCTGGTGTGGTGTGGTCGGCAGCCGCTGTTGCGTGACCCCAAGCGCGACCGCGATTCGCCGCAGCGATTGCTGAACGAGGCGCATGTTCTCGGGGCCCATCCGCAGCAGCTGGCGTTGTGCCGCGGTCAGGTCTTCGAGTCGGTCGTCGGCGTAGCGATAGCCGATTCCCTTCGGCGTCACCCGAATACGCCCCTCTACGATCGGCGTCTCCAGCAGCCGGTCGATTGCGGTCTCGAGTGTCTGATCAAGCGATCGTCCTGGAATACCGAGATCCTTATAGGCGTCCTCGATTCGTGGTTTGAGCGTTGCATACAGTCGTGCGGCGCTGCGTGGATCGATCGAGTCCACCGCGTGCGCCAGAGTGTCGTAGCGGTGATAGCTCCTGGCATCGATGTAAAAAGTACGCCCCGACTCCGTCACGTCGAACGGTGTGTCCGGGCGCAGCACGCGAAGCTGCTTGGCGGGTGTCGCGCCCTCGGCGATGTTCGCGACGACGACGGTGAAATTACGGATGAGTCCATCAGTGCTGAGCCATTTGCCGACCACCGGATTACTGCTCAGCGTTCGGACGAGCCCACGGACGACGCCGTCCGTCTCATCGAGAGGGGGCAGCGAGATGGCGTCACCGCTGCCGCCGAGGGCGGCGGTCGAATCGTTGATCGGCGCCGCGGTGCGAGGCGCCATCGGCGCGAGCTCCAGCCGGGGCGGCACGTGCATCGCCAGGTACCCGGCCCCGGCGATGGCCAGCAGGACCGCGATCACTGCCAGCCACAGGCCCATCGGAAACGGCTTCGGCGGGGGCGCCTCCGCGAACTCGGCGTCCGGCTGGTCGATTTCGTAGTCGGGTAAGTCGTCCATGGTCACGCTACCAGTGGAATACCAACGATATACTTGGAGAACCAAAGATTGTGAAGATCCCGGTGCTGCCCGCGCTCGACCGCAGCCTGGCAATGGGCCTGGCGATTGCATCGATCGTGCCCGCCTTCTGGTTCACGCACCTCGTGGTCGGCCGCTACCGCGATCAGCGCCAGACGCTGGCGCTCGAATGGAGCCGCCGCGGTGAACGCGACCTCGGTCAACATCCGGCCGACGCCGTCGCCGATTTCGAGACTGCGTTGTCGTACCGGCCCGATCGCGCCGCCGACCGTTTTCACCTGGCCACGGCGTTGATTGCGGCGAATCGTCCGGCAGAAGCACGGGCGCATCTTCTGACACTGTGGACCGAAGAGCCTGGAAATGGCCAGTTCAATCTGGCGCTGGCGCGGCTGGCCGCGGCTGACGGCAAGGTGGATGCGGCGGTTCGCTATTACCACGCCGCCGTGGACGGCGCATGGGACAACGGCGCGCGGTCGGCGAGGCGCAGCGCCCGCCTGGAACTGGCGCGCCTGCTGATGGTGAACAGCCAGCCGATGCGGGCCCAGGCCGAGCTCATCGCACTGATCGACGATCTGCCGTCCGATCCCCAGGTGCTCACTGACGTCGGCAGTCAGCTGGTCGAGGCGGGCGCGCCGACCCGTGCCGTCGAGCTGTTCCAACGCGCGCTGACTCTCGATCCGGCCAACGGCAGAGCGGCTCGACTGGCCGGGCAGACGGCGTTTCGCGCCGGCGACTACGTCGAGGCGCATCGGTTCCTGGTGGCGGCGTCGCAACGCGAGCCGCTCGACAACACCACGCGAGACATCCTCGACGTCAGCGAGCGTGTACTGACCCTCGACCCCTCCGCCGCCGGCATCGGCGCCAAAGCCCGCGGCCAGCGCACGCTTCGCGCCGTGGCCGTTGCGACCGCTCGACTGGCGCGGTGCGAAGCCGCGTCCACCAGCCCGAATACGCAATCGCAGGTCGTCGATTTCAAAGCGCGTCTCGAACGTGCCGCCAAAACGAACCCCCAGGCATTCGAGCACGATCCCGACCTGGTCGACAACACGATGGCGGTGGTATTCGAGGTCGAACGGCTGCCGAACGCCGAATGCGGCGCCGATTCGGTGGACGACCGCGCCCTGATCATCATCGCGGGACAGAACATGGTTCAGGCGCAATGAGCTCTCCGTCACCCTCCAGTCGTCTGCGGGAGGAACAAATCTTTCTCGTCATCGCGGTGGTGGTCGGCGTTTACTCCGGTCTGTCGGTCGCGGTGTTCCGCGTGTCGATCGAGTGGTTCCGTCTCTGGGCGCTCGGCACGTCGTTGATGCCTCGGTTTCCCCGCATCGTGCTGGTGCCGCCGGCGGTCGGACTACTGATCGGCGTCCTGGTCACTCGCTTCTTCCCTGCCGCCCGCGGTAGCGGCGTCAACCAGACCAAGTCGGCGTTGTACGTCGACGATGGCTACATCCCGTTTCGAACTGTCGTCGGCAAGTTCCTGACGTCGGCGCTGGCCATCGGCAGCGGGCAATCGCTCGGCGCCGAGGATCCGTCGCTGCAGATCGGCGCCGGACTCGCATCGGCGCTGGGCCGTGGACTTGAAGCTGTCGCGCGGCCGCCTGCGATTCATCGCGCCGGTCGGCGCCGCCGCCGGCCTGGCTGCGGCATTCAACTCTCCGATTACGGCCGTCTTGTTCGTCATCGAGGAGGTCATCGGCCGCTGGACCGCCGGCGTGCTCGGTGCCGTCGTCCTCGCCGCGGTCTCGAGCGTCGTCACCGAGCAGTGGTTTCTGGGGGACCAGCCGCTGTTTCGGGTGCCGCCTTATCACCTGGAACATTCGTCCGAGCTCCTGGCGTATGCAGCGCTCGGCCTGATCGGCGGCGCGGTTTCTCTGGTGTTCGTGAAACTGGTTCAGGCGCTTCGACCACGGCTGCGCCAGTTACCGGCCTGGAGCCGCTACGTCCAACCTGCCGCCGCCGGCCTGCTGATCGGCATCATCGGCCTCGGACTCCCGCAGGTGCTCGGCGCCGGCTACGAGTCGATCGACCAGGCGATGCACGATCAATTCGGGTGGCGCATGCTGGCGGCGCTATGCGTTTTCAAGCTGGTGGCGACGGCGGCGTCGTTCGTCACCGGTACGCCGGGCGGTCTGTTTGCCCCGACCTTGTTCATGGGCGCGATGCTGGGCGGGACCGTCTGCGCGATCGAGCGCCTTGTCGCGCCGGGTGTCACCGGCCCGATCGGCGCCTACGCCCTGGTCGGGATGGGGACGATGTTCGCCGGCATCATGCGGGCGCCGATGACGTCGGTCTTCATGATCGTGGAAGTCAGCGGCAATTATTCGATCATCCTGCCGGTGATGATCTCGAACACGATTGCCTACCTGGTGTCGCGGCAGTTCCAGAAGGTCGGGCTGTTCGATCTCCTGGCGCAACAGGACGGCACCAAGCTGCCGTCGATGGAAGAAGAACGCGAGATCGAGTTGCAATTGGTGGAAGACGCGATGCGCGTCACCGGCGGCGTCGTCCTGATCGGCGGCGAATCGGTCGCGCGAAATCTGAGCCGCGTCGCCCAGGAATCAGGCGACCACTTTCTGGCCGCGATCGGCATGCATTCATGGGGAGCCGTCTCGCGAGCCGATCTGGTGGCGCTGCAGGCGGTGGGACTTGGCGAAACCCCGCTGACGTCGCACGTCGCAGCCATTGCCGAGCCCTACCTGCACCCGGATCAATCGATCGACGTGGCGATGCGGGCGCTGCACCAGCATCAGCTGGTGCCGGTGGTTCATCGCGCCGATCCCGCTCGTCTCGTCGGCACGCTCGCGCTCGAAGACGTCGTGCGGCTGTATCGTGGAAACGCGGAGACGGCGTCTTCGTCGAGCGATCGCCTTACGCCCGGGCCCGTCGTCCCGGCTTCGACGACAGTTCAGCAGACAGGCGCTCGATGACCTCGACCGCCGATCGGATCTTGGCATCCGGAAACGCGGCGAGGAGGGCGCGGATGGCCGACTCGAGCGTGCCGCTGCGTGACGGACGGTTCAACTTCTCGCCCTTGATCGTGAGTCGCAGCCGCACCTGACGGCGGTCGACGGGGTCGGAATCCCTCGTCATCAACTTCTTGGCCGCCAGGCGGCGCAGCACCCCGGACACCGTGCTCGGGTCGAGGTGCAGCGTGCGCGCCAGTTCCGCCGGGGTGATGCCCGGCAACGTGCCCACCACCCGCATCGCCAGCCTTTGCGGACCGGTGACGCCAATCGTCCGCTCCATCCGCTTCGACGTGCTCTGGACCGCGTGTTCGAGGCTCCACACGACGCGCATGAAGCGAAGCGCCTCGTCGAGCAGCACGATGTCGGCGGTGCGGCGCTCGGCCAGTTTCCGCACGCGAACTAGCTCACGGCCTTGTCGGTGAGGTCGAGGCCGCGATCGATGATCGCGAACGCCTCACGCAGTTGTTCTTCGGTGATACAGAGCGGCGGGTTCGTGAAGAACGTATTCCAGCGCACGAAGGTGTACAGCCCTTCCTCGCGGAAGAACCTGCCGAGTGCGGCCATTTCTTCGGAGGTGCCGTTGAACGGGGCGAGTGGAACCTTCTTCGCCCGGTCGCGGACCAGTTCGACGAGGCCGAACAACCCGAGCGATCGCACCGCTCCGACCGACGGATGCTTCTTCGCCAGATCGGCCATCAACTGCGCCATGATCACGCCCATTGTGCGGGCGTTCTCGATCAGGTGATCCTCCTCGTAGACGCCGATCGTCGCGAGCGCCGCCGCGCACGCGACCGGGTGGCTGTTATAGGTGAGACCGCCGTAGAACACCTTGTCGTTGAATTTGTCGGCGATGCTCCGTCGCATGCCGACCGCGCCGAGCTGAACGTAGGCGGCGGTCAGCCCCTTGGCCATCGTGATGACGTCGGGCACGACCTTCCAGTGGTTGATCGCGAACCACTCGCCGGTGCGGCCGAAGCCGGACATGACCTCGTCGCAGATCATCATGATGCCGTAGCGGTCGCAGAGCGCGCGGACGCCCTGCATGTAACCGTCCGGCGGCACCAGCACGCCGTTCGATCCGGTCACCGACTCGAGGATGAACGCCGCGATGGTGTGCGGCCCCTCGAGCTGAATCACTTCCTCGATCATCGACAGCGACTGCTGGGCGGTGTCCCATCCGCGTTCGATGCCGTGATAAGGATCCAGCACGTGAACGACGCCGGGAATCCCCGGCTCGGAGGCCCAGCGGCGCGGATCGCCGGTCAGCGTCAGGCTGCCGGCTGAACCGCCGTGATACGAGCGATAGCGCGCGAGAATCTTGTGACGACCGGTCGCCAGGCGCGCCAGCCGGATGGCGTTCTCGTTGGCTTCGGCGCCGCCGTTGGTGAAGAAAAACGCGTCGATGTCGCCCGGCGTGATCGCGGCGAGCTTTGCGCCGAGCCGGGCGCGCGGCTCGGTCGCCATGAACGGATTGGCGTAGGCCAGCGTCGCGACCTGCTCCTGAATCGCGCGGACCACCCGCTCGTCGCCGTGGCCGATGTTCACGCACATCAGCTGGCTGTTGAAGTCGATGTAGCGCTTGCCTTCGGGGGTCCAGAAGTAGATGCCCTTGGCGCGCGCCACGGCAATCGGATCGACCTTCGACTGCGCCGACCACTCGAACAGCGTGTGCTTCTTCGAGAGGGCAATCATCTCGTCGCCGGTCATCGGTCGGGACGCAACTTCTGTCGCCATTGGCTAACCTCATCACGAAGGCACGAAGAACACGAAGCGCACGAGTTACTTTTTCAGCATCGCCTCGCGCTTGGCCTTGAATTCGTTTCCTGCCCGCCACTCCGGAAACTTGTCGGCCTGCGCCACGCGGTACCCGACCGCGAAGAGCACTTTCAGATCTTCGTTGGTGCCGGCGAGATCCCAGTCCGGCATCACCACGTCCTTCGGTGTGTGATACCGGTTGGCGTTCCAGTCGTCGCGCACCTTCTGTCCGTACTCGGCAGGCTTGCCGATGTAGTCCATGCCGCCGTCCGGATCGAGCGCCGGCACGCCTTGTTTCGCGAAGTTGAAATGATCGGAGCGATAGTAGAAGCCCTTCTCCGGCTCCGCGTCGGCGTGCACGATCCGCCCCTGTTCGGCGGCCGCGTCACGCGCGTAGTCGTCAAGTTCGGACGCGCCGTAGCCGACCAGCGTCAGATCCTTGGTGCGGCCGTGGGTGTTCCAGCTGTCCATGTTGATGTCGGCAAGCGTCTTCGCCAGCGGATAGATCGGCGTGACGGAGTAGTACTGCGAGCCGAGCAGACCCTGCTCTTCCGAGGTCACCGCCATGAACACGATCGATCGCTTCGGCGGCGTCGGCAGCTCTGGTAAACGCCCGCGCGACCTCGATCAGCGCCGCGCATCCAAGGCCATCGTCTTCCGCGCCGTGAAAGATGCCGTCGGCGGTCTTGCCGAAATGGTCCCAGTGCGCGGTGTAGATGACGTATTCGTCCTTGAGCGCAGGATCGTGTCCGTCGAGCCTGCGCGATCACGTTGCGGGAGTTGATGGTGCGCAGCGTGTTCTTGATGGTCATCGAGGCGGTCACGCCGAGCGGGACCGGCTTGAAGTCGCGCGTCGCCGCCAGCTTCTTCAGCGTGTCGAAATCCTGACCGGCCGATCTGCAGCAGTGCCTTGCCCTGGTCGAGCGTGATCCAGCCCTCGATCGCGGCGCGCCCCATGTTCTTGTCCGGGCGTGATGAGATCGAACTGCTCGCCCGTTTTCCCCTGAACGACATTGAAGCCATAGCCCGCGGGACCGGTCTCGTGAATCAACAGCACGCCGGCCGCGCCCTTCTCCGCACCGATCTCGTACTTGTAAGTCCAGCGGCCGTAGTAGGTCATCGCCTTGCCGCCGAAGGTCTTGGGATCGAGCTGGTCGGCGTTCGCCGGATCCGGCACCGGCGGATCGTTGACCAGCATCACCAGCGTCTTGCCTTTGACGTCGACGCCTTTGTAGTCGTCCCAGTTGAACTCGGGGGCGACCACACCGTAGCCAACGAACACCAGTTCCGAGTTGTCGAGGCTGGCGCTCGGGGCGACATGTTTCGTCCACGCGACGATGTCGTCCTTCCAGTTCAGGGTGTGCGAGTCATTCCCCTTCTTGAACACCATCGACGCGGGCGTGGGCGTAATGCCGACCAGCGGCACTTTCTGGAAGAAGGTGCCGTCGGTGTTGCCGGGCTTCAGTCCGACCTTCTGAAACTGATCGGCCAGGTACGTCACGGTCAGCTCTTCGCCCTTGGTCCCGGGCGCGCGGCCCTCGAACTGATCGGAGGACAACGTCTTGGTGTCGGCCAGCAGCAGCGCGTTGTCAATCGCCGGCAGCTGACCGAGCGGCACGTGCTGCGCGGGTGCCGGTGCGGCCACCGGGTTCGATGCGGCCGGAGCAGGACCGCCGCCACACGCCATCACGCTCAAGGTCAGAGCGAGCGCGGCAGAACACGAGATGTAGTGCGGTGCTTTGATGATCATGGATGTTTTCAGTCTATCTCCCGACGCTCATCAGGTCGAGCGTCGCCAGGGCGATCACCTTCGCCGCGTTCACCAGGTCGGCGATCCGGCACGATTCGTCCGGCTGATGCGCCAGCTCGAGCTCGCCCGGACCGTAGGCCACGCAGTGCGGGATGCCGGCGATGCGCGTGATGTGCTTGTGGTCGTAGGTGCCGGGGCTCGCCACCAGGCTGCCGTCGCGACCAAGCACCCGGCGAATCGCCGCGTCGAGCGCGCCGATGACCGGCGACTCCCGCGGCGTCTGCACGGGATCGACCACCATCAGATCGCGCACCTCGTAGTCGATCCCCGGAAGCGTGCCGACCGTCCGCCGGATCACCGCGTCAATCTCCTCCTTCGCGTGCGCGAAGCCTTCCTCGATCAGGAACCGGCGATCGAGAATCGCGCGGCAGCGATCGGCGACGCACGGCGTCTGGATGCCATCAACCGGCTGACCGCCGTCGAGCGCGTTGACGTTGATCGTGGCGTGCCGCGCCCCCTCGGGAACGACCGGCATCACGGTGACGCGCCGGGTCAGCTCGGGGCCCAGCTCCTGCGAGATGGCGCCGAGCACCGCGGTCATGCCGTCAATCGCGCTCACACCGAGAAAAGGCATGCTGCCGTGCGCGGTGCGGCCGCGCGTGGTCAGCTCGAACCAGTAAACGCCGCGGTGACCGATGCAGATCCGGTCCACGTTCATCGGTTCGGGGATGATCACGTAGTCCGTGCGTGCGGAGGCGATTCGCCCGATCTGCGCCAGCCATGCGACGCCGGCGAGGCCGCCGCTCTCCTCGTCCACCGTGCCGCTGATTTCGATCGTGCCCGGCAGGCGCACTCCGGCTCGTTCGATCGCTTCGGCGGCGAACACCGCCGCTGCGAGGCCGGCCTTCATGTCGCACACGCCGCGACCGTAAATGCGTCCGTCGCGAACCAGGCCGGCGAACGGATCGACGGTCCACCCGGCGCCGGGCGGCACGACGTCGATGTGCCCATTCAGGTGCATCACAGGCCCCCTGCCGGTCCCGGGCCGGGACCCGACGATGTTGAGGCGGGGGTGGCGGCGGGTGTGCTCGGGACGTCCCTCGGCGGGGAAATATTCGACCTCGTAATGACGACGCGCCAGGTGGTTCCCGAGAAATCGCGCGCACGCCTCGTACTCTTCTCCGGGCGGATTGACGGTCGGAATGCGGACGAGATCCGTCGTGAACTGGACCATTTCGTCCGTAGCCCGATCAATCTCGGCGAGGATCCGGTCGACAGGCGTCATGTCGGGAGGCGTTCTACAATAGCGCAATCCTCATGACGCGAGCCTGGATCGCCGTGACGCTGTCGGCTCTTGCGGGTGTCATCGTGGCCGCCGGCGATCGGCAGGCCCGGCCACCCTCGACCGGCACGATCAAGACGCTGAGGCCGGCGGATTCGAACGCCACGTTGACTGCCGTGCCTGGCGTCAAAGTCGGGCACTATACGCTGACGGCGCGGCCTACCGGCTGCACCGTGATCCTCACCGAAGCTGGCGCGACCGCCGGCGTCGACGTGCGCGGGGCCGCCCCGGCGACCCGCGAAACCGACCTGCTCAACCCGGTCGATATCGTCCAGCAGATTCACGCGATCGTGCTATCGGGCGGCAGCGCGTTCGGCCTGGACTCCGCCACCGGCGTGATGAAATACCTCGAAGAGAAAGGCATCGGCTTTCCGTTCGGCGGCGTGCACGTGCCGACGGTGCCGGCTGCGTCCCTCTTCGATCTTCCTGTCGGCGATCCGACCATCCGCCCGACCGCGGACTGCGGCTATCAAGCTGCGAAGTCTGCGACCAGCGACCCGGTCGCGGAAGGCAGCGTCGGCGCCGGCGCCGGCGCGACGGTGGGCAAGATGGGCGGCTTCGACCACGCGATGAAAGGCGGCATCGGCAGCGCCGCGTTGACGATGCCGGATGGGCTCATCGTTGCGGCGATCGTCGCGGTCAACGCGGGTGGCGACATCATCGATCCGGCGACGGGGAAAGTCGTCGCGGGCGTGCGCGCGGCAGACGGCAAGGGCTTCGTTGACGCGCGGGTCCTCGTGCGCTCGGGTGGACCGCGGCGATCCGGCGGCGCCGGGGAAAACACGACGCTCGGCATCATCGCCACCAACGCCGTATTGACCAAGACACAGGCGACGCGCGTCGCGCAGATGGCGCACGACGGCTACGCACGCGCGATCTCGCCGAGTCACACCCCTGGCGACGGCGACGCGATCTTCACAATCGCCACCGGCGCGAAAACAGGTGAGGCCAACGCCGGCGCCATCGGCGAGCTCGCCGCTGAGGTGATGGCCGACGCGATCCTTCGGGCCGTTCGACAAGCGACCGGCGTTCCCGGCTACCCCGCGATCCGCGATCTCAAGTGAACCTGCCTCTCTATGTCCTCAGCGTGTATTCGCTGGGGCTGATGGCGCTCGGCCTGTGGCTTGGCCGACGCGTACGCGACAGCGCCGACTTTCTCGTTGCCGGCCGCCGGCTCGGACCGGGGCTGATTTTTTCGACCATGCTGGCGGCGAACATCGGCGCCGGATCGACCGTCGGCGCGACCGCGCAGGGTTACCTGCAAGGTGTGGCGGCGTGGTGGTGGGTCGGGTCGGCGGCGCTCGGATCACTGACCCTCGCGTTCTGGATAGGACCGGCGATGCGGCGCGTTGCCGCGCGGCACGATCTGCGCAGCGTCGGCGACTACCTCGAGTTCCGTTACAGCGCCTCGGTCCGCGCCCTCATCTCGCTGCTGTTGTGGATCGGCACCACCTTCATCCTCGCCTCACAACTCATCGGCCTCGCAACCATCCTGAACCTCGTCGCCGGCCTGCCGGTACCGGTGGGATGTGCGGTCGGTGGCGCGGTGGTGACTGTGTACTTCATCGCCGGCGGACTGTTGACCTCGGCGCGTGTCAACGTCGTGCAGCTCGCAGTGAAGATGGCGGGGTTTGCGATCGCCGTGCCGCTGGTGCTCCACGCCGCTGGCGGATTGAGCGCGCTTCGTCAGGTGCGCGCGCAGGACAGCGCGTACTGGACCTTCTGGCGTCCCGACGTGGCGGCGACCTACTTGTTCGCGTACGCGCCGGCGTTCGTGATTTCTCCGGGACTCCTGCAGAAGGTGCTCGGCGCCCGTGACGATCAAGCCGTCCGCCTCGGCGTGGGCCTGAACGCGCTCGGACTTTTTCTCTACGCCGGCGTTCCCGTCGTGCTCGGTATCGCCTGCCGCGCGATGTTTCCGCCGCTGGCCGACAGTCAGCTGGCGCTGCCGACGGTGCTGGTCCATGCGCTGCCGGCGCTGGTCGGCGCGATCGGGGTCGCCGCGGTGTTCTCGGCCGAAATCAGCGCTGCCGACGCGGTCATGCTGATGCTGACGACGTCGCTCTCGCGGGATTTGTACAAGCGGTTCATCACGCCGGATGCAGAAGAATCCCAGGTGCTGGCGGTGGCGCGCTGGGCCACGCTCGGCGGTGCGGCCGCGGCGCTCGTCCTCGCGCTCACGGCCGCCAGTATCGTCACGCTGCTGACGATTTTCTATACGCTGCTGACGGTGAGCCTGTTCGTGCCGATCGTCTGCGGCCTGCTCGTACCGCAAACGACGACCCGCGATGCGTGGGCGTCGATTTTGGCCGGCGTCTGCGGCATGCTTATCATTCAGTTTGCGACCCACGGGCGCGGCTGGGGTCTGGTGACCCCGGCGCTCGCCGGCCTCGTGGCGGCGGGCGCCGCGTGGGCGATTTCGTTTTCAACAGGAGCTTTGCATGTCGTCGTCGTTTCGAATCGCCGTCATCGCCGGTGACGGTATCGGCCGGGAAGTGATCCCCGCGGGCATGGCCGCGATGGAGGCGGCCTGCGGCCGCGAAGTCGGGCTGTCGTTCACCGAGTTTCCGTGGGGGTGCGACTTCTACAAGGCGCACGGCCGGATGCTCGACGAGGACGGCTTCGATCAGCTGGCGAAGTTCGACGCCATTTATCTCGGCGCCCTCGGCGCGCCGGGCGTTCCGGACGGCGTCTCCGCTGCGCTGATCCTGGCGATCCGTCAGCGCTTCGATCAGTACGTCAACCTGAGGCCGATGCGGCTGCTGGCTGGATTGACGTCGCCGCTGGCCAATCGCGGCGCCGCGGACATCGACATGGTCTGCGTCCGCGAGAACTCGGAAGGCGAGTATTCGGGCGTCGGCGGACGCATCCATCGCGGGACCAAACACGAGGTGGCGCAGCAGGTCGGCGTGTTCACGCGCCACGGCATCGAGCGGATCATCCGCTACGGCTTCGAGGTCGCGTCGAAACGGCCGCGCAAGATGCTGGCGAGCGCGACCAAGTCAAACGCGCTCACCCACTCGATGGTGTTGTGGGACGAGGTCGCGGAAATCGTCGCGGCGGATTACCCCGGCGTCGAGTACCGCAAGTACCACGTCGACGCACTGGCAGCGCGGATGATCACGCATCCGCAGACGCTCGACGTGATGGTCACCTCGAACCTGTTCGGCGACATCCTCACCGACATCGGCTCGGCGATTTCGGGCAGCCTCGGCATCGCACCGGGCGCGAACATCAATCCGAGCCGGGCGTTTCCGTCGATGTTCGAGCCGATTCATGGATCGGCGCCGGACATCATGGGTAAAGGGATCGCCAACCCGATCGGGGCGGTCTGGGCCGGCGCCTTGATGCTCGAACACCTCGGGCGCCGCGATCTCCACGATCGCGTCGTCCACGCGATCGAGCGCGTGGTCGCGAGCGGCAAAGTGCGGACGCCGGACCTCGGCGGGTCGTCGACAACCGCCGACGTCAGCGCCGCCATCGTCGGAGAGATCTGAACGTCTGACTATTCATCACGAAGAACACGAAGTCTCACGAAGAGATTTCCGACTAAAGAAGCTTCGTGTTCTTCGTGTTCTTCGTGCCTTCGTGATTAGAGCTTCCAATCCATGATCATCAACGACGCGCACTGCCACTTCTTCTCGACACCGTTTTTCGGTCCGCTCGGCGGCGACAAGGCGATCGCGACGCTCGGCTGGGAGGCGCCCGGGACGGCCGAGGCGCTGGCCGATCGCTGGGTGGCCGAGCTCGATCGTCATCGGTTATCGCGCGCGGTGCTGATCGCGAGCGTTCCAGGCGACGCGGTGTCGGTCGGCGCGGCGCTCGCTCGTCATCCCGATCGCTTCGTCGGTTTCGCGATGGTCGACCCGACGCAGCCAGATGCCGCCGCCAAGACCGCCGACACGATCGAGCGTCACGGATTGCGAGGCGTCTGCCTGTTTCCCGCGATGCACCGCTTCGCAATCCACGACGAACGCGCGCGTGCCATTTTCGATGTCGCGGCGGCCAGGCCCGGCACCGCGGTGTTCGTGCACTGCGGCGTGTTGTCGGTCGGCGTCAGGAAGAAGCTCGGCCTGCCGAGTCCGTTCGATATCCGCTTCGGCAACCCGATCGATCTGCACGGCATCGCCCTCGCGTACCCTTCGGTGCCGATCATCGTGCCGCATTTCGGCGCCGGTCTGTTTCGCGAGGCGTTGATGCTCGTCGATCTCTGCCCGAACGTACGGCTCGATACGTCGAGCTCGAACGGCTGGATCAGGTATCAGCCCGGGCTGACGCTCGGCGACGTCTTCCGTCAAGCGCTCGCGGTCGCCGGACCTGATCGGTTGCTGTTCGGGTCGGACTCGTCATTCTTTCCGCGCGGCTGGGTCGCGGACGTCTACACGCAGCAGTCCGCCGCGCTCGATCAACTGAACGCGAGCGCGGAGGTGCGTGAGAAGATCTTCGGAGGGAATTTCGATCGGTTGTTCCCGCACTGATTCGACACAAGGGACACTAAGGACACAGAACTTGGCTTTCGTACGTACAAGAGATTCTTGGTGTCCTCTGTGTCCTCTGTGTTGAATAGAACAGCCGATCTGGCTTGACCGCAACCCGGTGCGGGGAGGACGATCACGGCTTCGGGTGGCCGTGGAGGAGCCGGGTGAAAGGGCCGAGCAGCGCACCGATTGCGATCGTCATCGTCGGCGTGATGCTGGCGGTGTCGGCGCGGGCCGAACAGGCGCCGCCTCTGCAGGAGATCCTGCGAAAGGCCGGCGCGTACGTCAGCGATTTTCATCGCCAGCTGTCGGGCATCGTCGCCGACGAGCAGTATTCCCAGGAATGGAAGATCAGAGTCCGTCAGAGCCGGGCGGAACGAACCGTCCAGCGCCGTCTGCTGGCGTCGGATCTGGTGCTGGTCAAGCCGTCCGGTGCAGCCGCCTGGATGGAATTCCGCGATGTCTACGCGGTCGATGGCGCGGCGGTGCGCGATCGCCAGGACCGTCTGACGAAATTGTTCCTGCAGCCGTCGGCATCCGGCGCAGCGCAGATCGGCCGCATCCTGGACGACAGCGCGCGGTATAACATCGGCGACATCGAACGTAACGTGAACACGCCGGTGTTCGCGCTGCTGTTCCTGGAGCTCGCCAACCAGGGACACTTCAAGTTCAAGCTCGCGAAAGATCGCGCGCCGCAGAATTCGGCCGGGGACGAACCGGGGGTCGGCGCGTTCCGGGTGTCCACGGAAGTGTGGGTCGTCGCCTACGAAGAGCGGAAGAACGGGACCATGATTCGAACCACCGGTGGACGGGATCTTCCAGCGCATGGCCGGTTCTGGATCGATCCCGCCGGTCGTGTATTGATGAGCGAGCTGATCGTCGACAATCGCCAGCTCAACGCGACGATTGATGTCAGCTATCAGTCCGAGCCGATGCTCGGGCTGCTCGTGCCAATCGAGATGCGCGAACGCTACCAGGGCCTGCGAACAGAGTCGGTGATCGAAGGGCGTGCGTCGTACGGAAAGTTCCGACAGTTTCAGGTCAGTACGGACGAAACATTTCTGGTGAAGAAGTAGGCGGCTCCGCGCCGCCCGGGAGACGGATATGGCCGCGCGACCGACGTGGAAGGGATATCTCAAGATCAGCCTGGTCAACATTCCGATCAAGGTGTTTCCGGCCACCGACGCCGGCGCCACCCTGAGCTTCAACCAGCTGCACGCCGAGTGTCAGACGCGGATTCAACAGAAACGCTGGTGCCCGCACTGTGAACGCGAAGTGCCCAACACCGACATCGTGAAGGGTTTCGAATTCGAGAAAGGGCGATACGTCATCGTCAACGAGGAGGACATCGAGAAGGTCCGGGTCGAATCGACCCGCGTGATCAGCCTCGAAAAGTTCACCGAGGACACGGCCATCGATCCGATTTACCTCGAGCGGCCCTACTATCTCGCCCCCGACGGGCCGGTGGCGCGCGAAGCGTTCGCGGTCATCCGCGAGGGTATGGCCGGCAAGGCCGGGATTGGCAAGGTCGCCCTCTACGGGCGCGAGTATCTCGTCAAGGTGCAGCCGCGCGAGCAGGGGCTGGTGATGTACACGCTGCGGCACGCCAACGAAATCCGCAGCATGAACGCGATCGAGGAACTGGCCGACATGCCCGAGACCGTGAAGCCGGAAGAAGTGAAACTGGCGAAACAGGTGATCGGGACCTTCGAAGGCGAGGTCAATCTGGATTCGTATCAGGACGACTACCAGGTTGGCCTGCGCGAGATCATCGACGCCAAGATCGACGGTCGCGAAGTCGTCGCGCAGGAGATCGAGGCGCCGCCGAAGGTCGTCAACCTGATGGAGGCGCTGCGCAAGAGCCTCGACACGATCAGCGCGAAGAAAAAGCCGGCAGCCATGACCGACGTGCCCGCGACGGAGAAAAAACGCAAGCGTGCCTGACGCCCGCCGCGGCGAGTCGAAGTCGCCACTTGATGAAGTGGGGCGGCCCTTTCAGGGCCGCCATTTGCTTGATCCGAGCGATTGTGTGGCTGCGCACAGATCAGCCAGCGAGTACAGACTCGAACCCGAAAAGGAGTACTGGACAGCAGACTCACAGAGACCGGCTCTGCAAGGATTCGCAAGCACGTAGGCCACGACATCCCAGCTTGACTCATCGCTTCGAATCACGCGATCGAAGTAGCTGTCCTGCCAAAGCGCTTCACCATAAAGGCGTCTGTACTCAAACGCCGTCCGCTGTTTCACCATATTGGCGAACTTCGTGAAGCAGCAGTCGTCGGCGAGCGATTCGAATATTCCGTGAACGTGATCCGGCATGAAGCAGAGCGCAGTAACTGCAAACCGGTAATCGAGGGCTGTACGCAAAAGGGTGTTCTTGACAGGATCGACGACCAACTCGGAGATGAAGATCCAGCGGCGCCCCGATACGCAAATCGTCAGGAAAAACCGCCCTACACCGCGATAGCAATCGCGCGAGAGTCGAGGCGGGCGTCGCGTCGCCATTCCGTGAGTACGGCAAATCACAGGCCACTCACGGCAGGCAGATCCAGATCGCGGGCCTGAGAAGCCCGGGCCACACACGAGGCCCAGGTCACGCTGTCGCAACTCACCGCGGCCCTGAAAGGGCCGCGCCACACCAGTCGCGCCACACCGGAGTCGCGCCATACCGGAGCCGCGCCATACCGGAGCCGCGCCATACCGGAGCCGCGCCATACCGGAGCCGCGCCATACCGGAGCCGTGGGGCGGCCCTTTCAGGGCCGCCATCGAAATCGCGGGCCTGAAAGGCCCGCGCTACACCGCGTCGAAGTCGATGAAGCCGCGATCGATATCGACGCCGCGCAACCGCACGCGCAGGCGATCACCAACGTCGAGCGTCTGCGGACCGTGCATCAGTTTGCCTTCGCTCGGCGGCGACGCCACCCGAACCCAGGTGCCTTTCGACGAGGCGCCAGTGACGATCGCGTCGAATTGCTCGCCGACACGTGACGCGATCACCATCGCCGCAGCCGACTTCCGCACCTGACGCTCGACCTTGTTCGCGGCGTCTTCCTGCTGCGTGCAATGGGTCGCCAGCTGCTCGAGCTCGCCGAGCGCGTAAGGGGCAGGGTGCCCGGCGAGCGATGCCTTCAACAGCCGCTGCGTGATCACGTCCGGGTAGCGCCGATTCGGCGCCGTCGAATGCGTGTAGTCCTTGACTGCCAGCCCGAAGTGGCCCGGCGGCTCCGCGCCCGGCGGATCGACCACGTATTCCCCGCGGCCGAGCAGCCGGATCACCGTGGTCGACAGATCCGGGAATGTTTCGGGATCCGCGGCTTTGCGCTTGGCCAGAAACGCAGCCAGCGCGACGGAATCGGCATCCGCCGGCAGCTTATCGCCGGTCTGCTCCGCCAGCGTGCGAATCCGATCCCACCGCTCCGGCGACTTCACCACACGGCGCAACGACGGAAAGTTGTGGGTGTCGAGATAGCGCGCGACGACGCCGTTGGCGGCGATCATGAAGTTCGCGATCAGGTCCTTGGCGCGGTTCGACTCTTTCGCCTTCACGTCGTTTAGAGTGTCGCCGTCGAACACCGCTTCGACCTCGACGGTCTGAAATTCGAGCGCACCGCGTTCGTCGCGCTTCTTGTTCAGCGCCTGTGCGGCGGCATCCTGCATCTTGAGCTGCTGGTCCATCCCCGGCACCGACGCGGCCGCGGCCGGAAGCGGACCCTCGCCGGCCAGCCACGCGCCGACGGAGTTGTAAGCCAGCTTGGCGCGATTGCGGACCATGGCGCCGTAGATGTTCGAGGCACCCACGGTGCCGTCCGGTGCGGTCACGAACTCGACGACGATCGACAGCCGATCCTGCTGGTCGGCGAGCGAGGTGATGTCGGTCGAGAGCCGTTCGGGCAGCATCGGAAAAATCACTGCCGGGGTGTAGACGGAAGTGGTGTTCTGGGCGGCGTGTTTATCGACCGGCGATCCCTTCTGGACGATGACATCCACGTCCGCGACGGCGACGAAGATCTTCACGTTACCGCCGGACATCGCCTCCGCCACCGACAACTGATCGAGATCGCGCGAGTCGTCGTTGTCGATCGAGCACCACAGGAGTTGCCGTAGATCCTGGACCGGCTCTTCGCTGGTCTGCGCCGGTCCTTTGACGGCGGCGACTTGTGCGAGCGCAGCGGCCGGGAAATCGGGATCGAGCCCGCGGTTGCGCATCGCCTGGACGGCAATGGCTCGAAGGTGGGCGCGGTTGGACTGCGGCGAGTTCGAGACGGTCATCGGTGTGCACACTCCGAAACGCTGACGTGAACGAACGGCTTCACTGGATCCAGTCCATCAGCTGGTAGTACGCGCCGACCAGCGGCAGGAACCAGGGCGAACCAGAATAGCCGGGGATCGCAGGAAAGTGATCATCGAAGAGCGGATGCTCGATCGCCTCACCGGCGATCCGGCGGGCGATTTGTTCACCGAGGTATGTGGCCATCGCGACGCCGTGTCCGCAGTAGCCGCCGGCGTAGAACAATCCGCCGAGCAATCCTGCACGCGGCATCTGATCGCGAGTAAACGCGACGTTTCCACCCCAGCCGTACTCGACGGCGGTGCCGCGCAGCTCGGGAAACACGTCCGACATCCCTTCGCGGAGGATTGCCGCGGCCCGACGGGTCGTATCTGGACCCGGCCGTCCGAATTCGGCGCGACCGCCGAAGAGCAGACGCCGATCCGGCGTGACGCGAAAGTAGTAGAGGAAATTCTTGGAGTCGAATGCCATCCGGCGTCGTGGCAGCAGCGCGTGTGCCCGCGCCGCCTCGAGCGGTTCGGTCGCGATGATGTAGCTGCCGATCGGCACGAATCGGCGCTTCAGTTCTGGAGCGGCGCCGTTGGTGTAGCCATTGGTGGCAAACAACACGTCCGAGGCCTCGACCTCGCCGGCGCTCGTCGCCAACCGCCATCGATCGGTCGCGCGGTTGACCGCATTGACCGCCACGCCTTCCGCAATCGTGGCGCCGCAGCGGGTCGCCGCGCCGGCCAGGCCGATCGCGTATCTGGCCGGATTGATCGCACCGCTGTGCTCGTCCACCATGACGCCGTGATAACGATCGCTTCCGACCTCCGTGCGCTGCGAGGCGCGAGGGACCAGCTCCACGCGATGCGCGAATACACGGGCGAGCAGCGACTGCTCTTCGCGAAACGCAGCGAAGTGCGCGGGCTTCCACGCCAGTTGGATATGACCGACTCGCTCGTATTCGCAGTCGATGGCATCAATGCCGATCAACGCTTCGAGACGCGCGATCGATGCGTTGGCGATCTCGAACAGCTCGCGCGCCCGAGCCTCGCCGAACCGGGCGACCAGCGTGCCGGGATCGAGCTTCATCCCGGTCAGGACCTGACCGCCGTTTCGCGACGAGGCGCCCCAGCCGATGCTCTCGCGTTCGAGCACCAGGACGCTCGCACCGGAATGCGCCAGATGACGCGCGGCCGCGAGGCCGGTGTAGCCGGCGCCGACCACGACGACGTCAGCGCGAGTCGGCAACGAGAGGGCGTCTGTAGAACGCTGGCCGCCAGGACCAGAACGACGTGCATCGGAAATGCGGACGTCCTGGCCAGACGTCAGCGTATCCCACCAGTAGGGATACTCGTTCACGGGCGGGCGTTCGCGATCGGCACGGCCGCGGACGCCAGAATCGCGCGCCCCTGGCGCTCCTGGACGAAAGCCACCAGCTTCAGGTGCTCGCGCTGCCAGTCGGCCGCGAGTGGCACCTCAGCGTGCGGGATGGCCGATCCGGCGTCGCCGATGGTCGCCATGTAGCGGACCACCGCCGCGTGCTTGAGCACGTGGCCGCTGTTTTCGCCGCGCTTCACGTCCGACTGCAACCGATCCTCGGTGACGGCGAGCACGACGTCGGCGTGATCGCCTTTGGCGAACGGCGGCAGGTCGATTACCTGTACCGACACCACAACCGCAGCCGGCGTCTGCGAGTCGATCGCCGCGCGGATGGTGCCGTGTGGTGTATTGACCGATTTCTCGAGGGCCCGGCGGGCGGCTGCCGCATCGCTGCCCACGAATTCCGCCCGCCCGTTGACCACCATCTGTGGCGTGTAGATGCTGTTGTTGCCGAAGCGTGCCGAATAGGTCCGCTGCCGATCGGTCAGCGCGGCGGACGAGAAGCGATCTTTCCAGCCGAGACGATCCCAGTAGTCCACATGCTCGCCGAGACCGATGATTTCGATTCCCCCAACCGGCGGCGTGTCGATGAGCTTCTGAAGCAACACGTCGGCCGGCGGACAATCCGAACAGCCTTCCGAGGTGAAAAGTTCGACGATGACTGGAGTCGGCGGCGCGGCATGCGGTGCCGCGGCCAGGGCCGCAAGCATCAGGAATCCGACGCGCACCAAGGCAGAACGCACCTTCGTATTCTAGTTTGAGGATGCGCGTTTCTGAGCGCGAGCGGACATCGTCCGATCCGGCGACGCATCCAAGATGGCGGATGGACGGATCTTGGCAAATGGATGCGTCCCGGCATCGGTCAGCGATTCGTAATGGGGACGACAACAAGTGGTTGCGAAATAGAGGGTTGGTCGGCCGGAAAAACGACTGTCGCGGAATGGGACTGGTATGTCGCCTGCTGTGAATGTGGCCTCAACCCAAGGAGGCCAGCATGCACTTCGTCAGAACGTGGCTCGTCATCGTCGCCACGCTGTTTGTTGCGACCGGCGCGACCGCACAGAACACCAACGGCACGATTTCCGGGCACGTCGTGGACAGTCAAGGCTTGCCGCTGCCTGGCGTCACCGTCAACGCGACGTCACCCAACCTGCAGGGAGTCCGGACCGCCACCTCGTCTTCGAACGGTGACTACATCTTTTCGCTGCTTCCGTCCGGCACCTACACGGTGAGCTTCGAGCTGAGCGGGTTCGAGACCCAGCGGAAAACCATTTCGGTTGCGCCGACCCAGGTTGTGCCGCTCGACATCACGCTGGGTGTGGCGACCATCGCCGAAAACGTGACGGTGGTCGGTCAGACCGCCAGCGTCCCGACCAACACGGCGCAGGTCGCGACCAACTTCAAGCAGGACATGATCGCGAACCTGCCGACCACCCGCGATATCAACGCGACGCTGCTGCTCGCGCCGGCGGTGCACCCGACCGGTCCGAACGGCGCCTACTCGATCGCGGGCGCGATGTCGTTCGAGACGCTCTACATGATCAACGGCGTGAGCGTTACCGAGAACCTGCGCGGCCAGCCTTACAACCTCTACATCGAAGACGCACTGCAGGAAACCAACGTCGCCACGGCAGGCATCTCTGCCGAGTACGGACGCTTCGGCGGCGGCGTCGTCAACGTGATCACGAAATCCGGCGGCAACCTGTTCAGCGGATCGTTTCGCGACACGCTCAACAACGACGACTGGCGGACGCTGACGCCGTTCGAGGACAAGAGCATCGCGGCCGATCCCCAACACAAGGACACCCGAGTCGCGAAGACCGTGCCCGCCTACGAGTACACGTTCGGCGGGCCGATCCTGAAGGATCACCTGTGGTTCTTCACTGCTGGGCGGCTGCAGACCCAGGAAAGCGGACGGCAGTTGGTCATCACCAACGTCCCCTACACATTCACCGATAAGTCGCGCCGTTACGAGGCCAAGGGCACATATTCGATCAACTCGAATCACACCATTCAGGGTGCTTATACGAAGATCACGGAGGATCTGGGCAACGCGACGTTCAACACCAGTGCATCGATGGACACCAACAGCCTCTACGATGGACACGAGCCGCAGAACCTCGGGACCGCAAGCTACAGCGGCGTGCTGACGCCGACGTTTTTCGTGGAAGCCAGGCTGGCGACGCGTCATTTCAGTTTCGTCAACGAAGGCGCGCAGTCAACCGACCTGATCAACGGCACGTTGCTGCTCGACCGGGCGCGCGGCCAGACCCGCTACTGGTCGGCGACGTTCTGCGGCGTGTGCGACCCTGAGTTGCGCGACAACACGGACGTCTTCGCGAAAGGGACCTACTTCCTGTCCACCAAAGGGACCGGATCGCACAGCATGGTGTTCGGCTACGACGTCTTCAACGACAAGCGCTTCGCGAACAATCACCAGTCGGGCAGCGACTACCGCATCATCGGCACCACGTCGATCGTCGGGGCGGACGGCAGCGTCACGCCGGTGTTCCTGCCTGACGGATCGACGGTGATTCAGTGGAATCCAATTCCGGTGGGCAGCGAAGGCACCAACTTCCGCACGCACTCGCTCTTCTACAACGACAACTGGCGGATCGGCAGCCGCCTCACTGCAAACCTCGGTCTCCGCTACGACCGCAACCATGGCGCCGACAGCGACGGACGGGTGGTGGCGAGCGACGCGGGCTGGAGCCCGCGCGTCGGCATCATCTGGGATCCGACGGGTGAGCAGAAGTGGTCGGTCACCGGCAGCTTCGCCAAGTACGTGTCGGCGATTTCCAACAGCATCGCCGACTCGACGTCTCCGGCCGGCAATCCGCAGACGTTCCAGTTCGTGTACCGCGGACCGGCGATCAACGCCAACGCCGGGGGGCCGCTGACGTCGACGCCGAATGCCGTTTCCAGTGTGTTTTCATGGTTCAACGCCAACGGCGGGTCCAGCCTGCCGCTGAACGGGCCGCCGACGATTCCCGGCCTGACGCCGCAAATCCAGGGCTCGCTCGATTCGCCAAACAACCTCGAATACGCAGCCGGCATCAACCGACAGTTCGGCAACAAGGCGGCGATCCGCGCCGACTACGTGTTTCGCAACTTCCGCGATTTCTACGCAACCTTCGTCAATACCAGCACCGGCAAGGTCCAGGATCAGTTCGGCAAGACCTACGACCTGGCGCTGGTCGAGAACACCAACGACCTCGAACGCCGCTACCAGGGATTGACGACGCAGGCCACCTATCGATTCGGTGCGCTGACTGACATCGGCGTCACTTACACGCTGTCGCGGGCATGGGGCAACGTGGACGGCGAAAACGTCAACAGCGGACCGACCACGAGCAGCGCGTTCTCGTATCCGGAGTATCACCAGGCGTCGTGGGACTATCCCGTCGGCGATCTTTCGATCGATCAGCGGCAGCGGGCACGGATGTGGATCAACTACGGTGTGCCCAAGGTTCACGGCCTGACCCTGAGCGCACTACAGGCGATAACCAGCGGGGTGCCCTATGGAGCGATCGGCACCGTCGCCACGCAGCCGTACGTGACGAACCCCGGCTACGTGAATCCGCCGTCGCCGACCAGCGCCATCGGGACGTATTACTTCACCGCGCGCGATGCGTACCGGACCGAAGGCGAGCGCCGGACCGATTTCGCGGCCAACTATGTGTACCAGCTGAAAGGCACACGGAATGTGCAGCTGTTCGGTCAGCTCCAGGTCATCAACGTCTTCAATCAGTTTCAGCTGTGCGGGTGCGGCGGAACGGTGTTCCAGAATGGCGGCGCGGTCACCCAGACCCGCATCGATCAGTCGGTGCTGAACAACTCGACGACTCCGGCGAGCTACGCGATGTTCAATCCGTTCACGACCCAGCCCGTGCAGGGAACGAACTGGGCACTCGGCCCGAACTTCGGCACGGCGCTGAATCGATTCGCGTACACCACGCCGCGGGCGCTGCGGCTCTCGTTCGGCGTCAGATTCTAAATCGGTCGGACAGGTTCGATAGGTTGGGTGGGTCGGGACCCACCTGACCTACCTGCCCTGTCCCATCGTCTCGGCGGCGCGGCCCTTGCGCATCACCCACCAGATCACGACCGCGAACAGCAGCGCGACCACGAGAAGGGTCGCGCCGAACAGCCAGAGCGTGCGGTAGAGGATCGACTCCGGATCCATGCGCGCATCGAGCACCAGCGGAACGCCACGCAGCCGCTCCGCCAGCGGCTGCTCCCATTCGAGAATGTTGCCGCGGACCTCACGTCTGGTGTTGTGATACCGAATCTTGCTGGGCAGGTGCAGGCGGAAGGCGGTGATTTCGCGGCCGTTCCATCCGACATTCCCGACATCGCGGCCGGCGCTCGGGCCGACGGTCTGGCGGTAGACGAACAGGTTGCCGTCGCGGGCGAAGTCGTAGGCTGACCAGGCAAACGGCGCGGCCGCGCCAAGCCTGGTGATGTCATCCACGTCGAGCCGCACCTGAACGAATCGGCGGTTGTTGCGGCGCCATTGATTGATCCGGACCACGCGCGTGAGCGGAGTCGAATAGTAGGCGCGCACCGCCTCAACGTCCACGCGGATCGAAGGATCGGTGTTGAACGACGTGCCGTGCAGCGCGTTCAACGCCGCCAGCGAGCTGTTGACGTAGACGATCGCCGTGCGGTCGAGCGACAGGTAGACTTCTTCCTCGTACTGGTACTGTCGAAACAGCGAGGGCCCACTGCTGCACGCCGAAGTCAAAACGGCGAACGTCAGCAGGAGTGGCACGCAGAGAGCGCCGAGAACGCTGTACCGATTTCTCTCTGCGGACTCGGCGATCGCTGCGTTCGATCGTTGCGAGGGTCCGCACAACCGCATCACGCTCAAATGATATAGTAAAAATTTGTGCTCTATCTGATCGACGGCAGCTCGCAGATGTACCGCGCGTTCCACGCGCCGGTGCGCACCGCCGAAGGCGGACTGCTCCGCAACGCGCAGGGCGCGCCGACCAACGCGGTCTACATCTTCGTGACGATGCTGCGCAAGCTGCTCGAACGATCACCAGCCCGAGCACATCGCCGCGTCGTTCGATCTGCCCGGCCGCACCTTCCGCGACGACCTCGTCGACGACTACAAAGCCAACCGAGCCCCGATGCCGAGCGAGCTCGCGCAACAGATTCCGATGGTGCACGCCGCATGCGAGGCTCTCGGCGTGCCGATTCTGACTTCCGAGCGCTACGAGGCCGACGATGTGATCGGGACGCTGACGAAGAAGGCGGTCGCCGCCGGCTTCGAAGTCGCGATCGTGACGATGGACAAGGATTTCTATCAGCTGGTCGGCGATGGCGTCCGCGTCTACAACCCACGCGATGACGGCACCTGGTACGACGCCGCCGGCGTCAAGGAAAAATTCGGCGTCGCGCCCGGATCACGTGGTCGACGTGCTGGCGCTGATGGGCGACACCATCGACAACATCAAGGGCGTGCCAGGGATCGGCGAAAAAGGCGCCCGCGAACTGATCGTGCAATACGGATCGCTCGACAGCCTCCTCGACCACGCGTCGGAAGTGAAGAACAAGCGCTACCGCGAGGGCCTGCTGGCCAACGCCGAGGCCGCGCGCCAAAGCCGCGAGCTCGCCCGCATTCGCACCGACGTGCCGGTCGAGTTCGACGCCGACGCCATGCGCTACCGGGCCGGATCGCGCGAGCGCAGCTTCGAGATTTTCAACGAGCTCGGCTTCCGCGCACTGGCGAAGGAATACGCGCCAACCGCCGCCACCATCGCGAAGACCTACCGCCTGGTGAATACCGCCGACGGCGTCGCCGCGCTTGCCGAACGGTTGCGCGCCGCGGGACGATTCGGCCTGCGCGTGCTGCCCGACCGTCCGACCGCCATGCGCGCGTCGATCGTCGGCCTCTCGTTTTCGACGGCCCCCCACGATGCCGACTACGTGCCGACCGGGCATCGCGGGCTCGACAACACGGAAAGCCTGCCGCTGTCGGTCGCCCTGGAAGCGCTGCGGCCTATTCTCCAGGACGAAGCCATCCGAAAGGAGGGGCACGATCTGAAGTTCGATGCGATCGTGCTGGCGCGACACGGCGTGACCCTCGGCGGGATCGATACGGACACCATGCTGGCGAGCTATCTGCTCGACGCCACCCGCTCCGGCCACCTCATCGAAGATCTCGCGCTCGAGCACACGAACTACAAGGCCTTGTCCGAAGAGGACATCTGCGGTCGCGGCGTGAAAGCCATCTCGCTCGCCCAGGTGCCGGTCGAAGCGGCCATCGACCTATGCGTGCGAGCGCGCCGACCTCGCCGGTCAGCTGGCGCCGCTGCTCCGCGAAACGCTGGAGCGTGAGCAGCTCACCGGCGTCTACACCAGCCTCGAGCGGCCGCTCGTACCGGTGCTGATTGCGATTGAACGCGCCGGGGTCCGCATCGACACGGCCGCGCTCGCGGCGCAGTCGCAGAAGGTGGATCAGGAACTGGCGCAGCGTTCCGGGACGATTTTCCAGATGGCAGGAGGCGAGTTCAACATCAACTCGCCGAAACAGCTCGCGGAAGTGCTGTTCGACAAGTTGCAGCTCCCGGTGCTCAAGCGAACCGGAACCTCCAAGGCGCCGTCAACCGCGGTCGAAGTCCTCGAGGAGCTGGCGCTGACCCACGATATCCCGCGCCAGATTCTCGAATGGCGCCAGCTGATGAAGCTGAAGGGCACCTACATCGACGCGCTGCCGCAGCTGGTCAACCCCGACACCGGCCGCGTCCACACCTGCTTCAACCAGGCGGTCGCCGCCACCGGACGGCTCAGCAGCAGCGACCCGAACCTGCAGAACATTCCGATCCGCACACCGCTCGGGCGTGAGATTCGCCGTGCGTTCATCGCCGATCCGGGACACGTGCTGATCTCGGCCGACTACTCGCAGATTGAATTCCGGGTGCTCGCGCATCTGTCCGAGGAACCGGTCCTGATCGACGCGTTCCGCGAGGGCGCCGATTTCCACGAGCGGACCGCGGTGAAAATCTTCGGCGCCGACAGCGGCCGCGACCCGCACGACCTGCGCAGCATCGCCAAGATGGTCAACTACGCGCTGCTCTACGGCAAGGGCGCGTTCACGCTCGCCAAGGACATCGGCGTCACCCAGCAGGCGGCGCAGGAGTTCATCGACGCCTACTTCGCCGGCTTTCCACGCGTACGGGCGTTCATCGATCGCACCCTCGAAGAAGCGCGCGTCACCGGCGTCGTCAAGACCATGTATGGACGGAGACGGCTGGTGCCGGAACTGAACAGCCGCGACTTTCAGCGCCGCGCCGCCGCCGAGCGCGAGGCCGTCAACATGCCGATTCAGGGAAGCGCGGCAGATATCCTGAAACGCGCGATGATCGACGCGCACGCTGCGCTGGCGCCACATCCCGACGCCCGCATGATCCTCACCGTCCACGACGAACTGCTGTTCGAGGTGCCGAAGGAACGCGCCGACGAGTTCGCCGCGATTGTCAGAGGCAGTATGCAGTCAGCGGCGCAGATGAACGTGCCGCTGACGGTGGACGTCGGCATCGGCGACAACTGGAAGGACGCCAAGCACTAGGAATCGGCGATTGGGTGATCGGTGATCGCCGATCTACTTCTGCCACATTTCTTTGAAGTGCTCCCACTCGAGACGGATCGTCTCGGGTGGCTGCGCCAGCGCCTTCGCCCGGTCAGGAACGATCGCGTCCACGACCAGCCGATCGATGTCGCCTCGCAGCGCCACGCCGTGATCGCTGGCGAGCGGGGCGCGAACCCAGCCGGCCTGCGCGGCATCCCAGGCCGCCGACAAATCCCCCTGCAGCCGGGCGGCATTCGCGAGCCAGTACGCGGCGGCGGCGCTGCCCGGATGAATCGCCAGTTCCTCTTCCATCCGGGTGCGGATCGCCTGGTAGCGCGGCTGGCGCTCGATGTCCGGGCGCGGCTTCGCTTCGCGGTCGATCGCGCTCGCCCACCAGTCGAGCACCCGCTCCCGCGGGTCGCCGGCCAGCATTGTCCCGTTCTTGATCACGCCGTCGAAGACATTCGCGGCGGCGCCGAACGCCCCGTCGAAGAACAGCGTTTCGCCGAGCCCAACGATGTACTCCTCGCGTTCGTTGATGGCGAGGCGCTGAGGATCGAGGCGCCGAAGGCGTTCGCGCGCACCGTCGAGGTCGGCTTGCCAGGGCGCTTTCTCGATAGCGTTCGAGGTAGGCGCGCGCCGCGACGAGGTCGGCAGCGTCGGCGCGGCCGGGCAGGACACGAGCCTGCTCCGCCGCGGCGATCGCACCCTGGAAATCGTGCTGGTTGTAGAGCAGCCGGGCGCGCGACAGCGGATCGTCCGGCGCGCGGATGGCGCCGGGACGAACGGCGAGCGCGGTCAGCAAAACGATCGCAGTAAGCAGGCGACGCACTCCGCGATGGTAGCACAGCCGAAAAACGGCTCTAAGCCATTGGGCGTCAACGCCTTACATGGCCTTTGTTACGCTTTTGGTACAATGCGGGCGATGGTCGTCCCGAGGATCGTGCCGCGCGAGGAACACCCGATTTCCCGCAAGGACATCGATCCCGATGCTTTGAAGGTGCTCTACCGTCTGCGCCAGTACGACCACGTGGCGTATCTGGTGGGCGGTGGCGTGCGCGACCTGATTCTGGGACGACGGCCCAAAGACTTCGACATCGGGACCTCGGCGCATCCCTATCAGGTCAAGAAGCTCTTTCGAAATTGCTGGATCATCGGCCGGCGCTTCCGTCTGGCGCACGTCAAGTTCGGCGAGAAGGTCATCGAGGTCGCGACGTTCCGGCGTCAGGTGGCGGCCGGCGAAGAAATCATCGCCGACGGCGTGCCCGCGCCGGATCCGTCCACACCGGAAGGCGAACAGCTCATCCATCACGACAACACGTTCGGAACACCTGAAGAGGACGCGTTCCGCCGCGACTTCACGATCAACGCGCTCGCCTACGACATCTCGAATTTTTCGGTCATCGATTACGTCGGCGGGCTGGAAGACCTGCAGGCCGGCGTGGTCCGCTCGATCGGCGACCCGGACGTCCGTCTGAATGAGGACCCGGTCCGGATGCTGCGCGCGATCGCGATCGCTGCGCGTCTGGATTTCGCTGTTGAGCCTGCGCTGCTCCGTTCCATTCGCCGGCACCGCCAGGAGATTGCGAAGAGCTCGCCGCCGAGACTGCTCGAGGAGTACTACAAGATTCTCCGCGCGGGCTCAGCAGAAAAAGCGTTCAGGAGCCTTGCCGAGCTCGGTTTGCTCGAACCAATCTCGGCGGAGCTGCACGAGGGAGCGTCCGATCCGCTCTGGCGATCGCTGGCGGCGCTCGATGCCTATCGGCGTCAGTTCGAATCGACGCCCGACACGATGTCGAACGCGATTCTGCTCGGCAGCCTGCTGGTTCCGCTGGGCATCCCGCTCAACCCGTCGCGAAACCAACACGGATCGGCGGCGTCAGACACCGGTGGCGCCAAACACGACGGCACAGGCGCCCAGCACTCGAAGCGTCCGCGGCATCCGCCGATGCCGCGGCTCGGCGAGCTGCCGCTGGCGCGTCGAGACGTCGAGCGCCTCCGTCTGATCATCGCCATGCAGCGGCGTCTCAGCGACATGACGGCAAGCCCGCGCGCGCAGCTTGCGCTGGCCCAGCGCGGCATTTTCCGCGAGGCGCTGACGTGGATGGAAGTCCACGGCGACTCGCCGGCGCTGGTCGAACACTGGATGGGGATTCTCGACGAGGGTGGAGACGCCGAACCCGCCGCCCCGTCCTCCGAGTCGGGCGAGCCGGCGCAGGAGGACGGCCTCCGCAGGCGTCGCCGCCGGCGCCGGCGCCGCCGACGCGGTCAGGCGCCGCCGCAGGGCTGACCCGACCGCCAGCACTGATCGATTCCCCAGTTGACCTCTCCTGTTGACAATCTAGAGGAATGCCGTATTCTCTCCTCTAGGTAATCTACATGACGGAACGCGGCGCGCGTGACGGCGACCTGAAGCAGAGCGGGCTGGTGCAAGGCACGCTGGACATGCTCATCCTCAAGACGCTCGCGCTCGGGCCGATGCACGGCTACGGCATCGGCGTCCGCATCGAGCAAATCAGCAAGGGCGTGTTCCAGGTGAACGCGGGATCGCTGTTCCCTGCCATCCGCCGCATGGAGCGCGACGGCCTGATCGCCGGCGAATGGGCCGCGACCGAAAACAACCGGCGCGCGAAATACTACGCGCTCACGACCCAGGGACGGGCCGCGCTCAAGCGCGAGACGCGCGACTGGGAAGTGCAGCAGGCCGCGATCACTCGAATCCTGAAGGCATCCGCAACGGAGGCGTAATGAGCCTGCACACGCGCGTCGCCGGCGGGCTTCGCTCGTTGTTCCGCAGTCGTCAGGCGGAACAGGACCTCGACGCGGAAGTCCGCGAGTTCCTCGAGAGCGCGATCGACGCGAAGATGGCAGCGGGCCTCGACCGTGACGCGGCCACCCGCGCTGCGCGCGTCGACCTTGGCAGCATCGAAGCGGTGAAGGATCGCGTCCGCGACGTCGGCTGGGAATCCGCCGCCGAGAGTGTGTGGCAGGACATGCGGTACGCGTTTCGCACGCTGCACAAGTCGCCCGGATTCACGTCCGTCACCGTCGTCACGCTCGCGCTCGCCATCGGCGCCAACACCGCCATCTTCAGCTTGATCAACGCCGTGATGCTGCGCACGTTGCCGGTGCGTGAACCGGAAGGGCTGGTGATGCCGGTGAGCCAGTATCCGGGTGAGCCGGACAACGCCGGTTTCTCCTGGGCTGTGTTCGAACGCCTGCGTGACCAGAGCCGCGTGTTCTCGGATCTCTTCGGCGTGTCGCCGGTGCGCTTTCAGGTGACCGGCGAGGGACTCGAAGAAGAGCCGGTCGAAGGCGCCTATGCGGTCGGTGCCACCTTTCCGACGCTCGGCGTGCAGCCGGCCATCGGCCGCCTCTTCGGTCCGGGCGACGATGTGGAGGGCGACGCGGACGCTGCGGTGGCGGTGGTGAGCTGGGAATACTGGAAACGCCGGTTCAATCTCGATCCGGCGATTCTCGGCAGACGCCTCGTGCTGAACGGCACGCCGGTGACGGTGATCGGCGTTCTCCAGCCCGGATTCTTCGGCCTCCAGGTCGGCGCGAAGACAGACGTCTGGGTTCCGGTCGCAATGGACTCTACGCACCGGCAACCGAGCCGCAGGTTGAGTGATCAATTCGGCCTCGGCGTGATGGGACGCCTGAAGCCTGGCGTGTCGATCGAACAGGCGAGAGCTGACATGGCCGTGCTCAACCGGTCGCGGGTCGAGGAACTGGCGCAGATGAGCGGCGACCGGAAATGGCTGCAGGCCAAACTGGACGTGAAACCAGCCGGCACCGGGTTCCCGACCCTACGCCAGGTCTATGGCCAGCCGCTGCTCGCGCTCATGGCCATCGTCGGCCTCCTGCTGCTGATCGCGTGCACGAATATCGCGAGCATGCTGCTGGCGCGCGGCGCCGCGCGCCAGCGCGAGATGGCGGTACGCATAGCGCTGGGCGCCGGCCGATGGCGCCTGGCGCGACAGGTGCTGACTGAATCGCTGCTGCTCGCCGCCGGCGGCAGCCTGCTCGGCGGTCTGGTCGCCTACATCGGGACGGGCGCACTGGTGCGGATCATCACGTCGGGACGATTGGTCGGGCTGCCGCGAGGCATCGACTTTCAGGTGCAACCTGACACGCGCGTGCTGCTGTTCACGGTGGCAGTCGCCGTCGTGACCGGCGTGCTGTTCGGTCTGGCTCCCGCGTGGAACGCCGTCGCGTCCGTGCCGGCATCCTCACTGCGAGAGATCGGCGGGGCGGGTGTCCCGCGATCGCGGCGGCTGTTCGGAAACAGCCTTGTCGTCGTGCAGGTAGCGCTGTCAGTGGTGCTGTTGAGCGCAGCCGGCCTGTTCGTCGGTCACCTCTCGAACCTGCGCAACGTCAATCTTGGATTCCAGCGCGACTCGGTGCTGCTGGTCACGCTGGATCCGAGCGGCAGCGGCTACAAACCCGATCGCCTGGCCGGCCTCTACCAGGAACTGCTCGTCCGGCTGCAGGCGATTCCCGGCGTACGCTCGGCCACGCTCAGCGCGGTGACGCCGGTCGAGGGCGCGGGCGCGTCGCGCTTCGCACATGTCGACGGCTCGCAGGAACTGCCGGAAGCGCGCATGCGCCTCGCCATGAATTCGGTCGGCCCGAACTACTTCGCGACGCTCGGCACACCGTGGATTGCAGGGCGCGACTTCCGGTTCGAGGACGCGCAGCTGCCGCGCGTGGCGATCGTGAATCAGGCGATGGCGCGGCACTACTTCGGCGATGGAAGCCCGCTCGGCAAGCGGGTGACGTTCGACGGCGACGACAAGGCGTACGAGATCGTCGGCGTGGCCGCCGACGCGAAATACCTGAACCTGTACGAAGCGCCGCCGCGCATGCTCTACATGAACGCCTTCCAGGAAGGACGAATCGCGTCGAAATTCGCGCTGCGGACCAGCGTGGCGCCGTCGGCCGTCACCGGCGACGTCAGGCGCGCCGTCCATGACGTGCTCAAGACCGTCCGCGTCGCGAAGGTGACGACGATGGACGATCAGGTGAACGCGTCGATCATTCCTGAACGGCTGATTGCGACGCTCTCCGGCTTCTTCGGCGGGCTCGGCGCCCTGCTCGCCGCCATCGGGTTGTACGGGCTGCTCGCCTACACCGTGGCGCGGCGCACCAGCGAGATCGGAGTACGGATGGCGCTCGGCGCCACCGAAGGCGACGTGATGCGCATGGTGTTAATGAGCGCGCTCGGGTTGGCGTGCGCGGGGCTCGTCGTCGGCACACCGCTGGCTGTCTGGAGCAGGCACTTCGCGGCGCCGGTGATTGAGAATTCCTGGGTGGAGATCGCCCGCCGCGACAACGGCCTCGCCGTCGACGCCGTACTGCCGATCGCGTTCGCCGTCGTCACGATCATCGCGGTTGCGCTGGTCGCGGCGTACCTGCCCGCCAGGCGCGCCGCACGGGTCAACCCGATCGACGCTCTCCGTGAATAAGGACGCAGCCGTCCCTAGGCGGCGATTTCTTCGATCGTTTTCGACGGTCTTGCCAGACCCAGGGCAATCAGCAGCCGGATGACCGGCCACGCCGGATCGATCTCGCTGGCCTTGAAGCTGAACTTCGGACTGCGCGGATAACCGTGGTGGTTGTTGTGCAGCCCTTCGCCGCCGGTCAGCAGCGCCAGGGTCCGGATGTTGGTCGCGGTGTTGTCGAAGTTCTTGTAGCCGACGTGATGGCACAAGCCGTTGATCGAGGACGACAGCACGAACACGTACATCACGGCGTGAATGCCGGCCGCGAGCAGCGCCCAGCCGACGCCGATCAGGGGGCCGGTAATCGCGACGAGGAGGCTCGTGCCAACGAATAATCCGAGCAGGCCGCGATTGAACACGTGCGTGTCCCACCACCCGTCCTTGATGTCCCGCGCGTAGCGTTCGACGACGTCGGTGTTCTTGATTTCGCGGACATAGTAGAAGACGTTGCCGAGCTGCACGTTCCAGAAGCCTTCGATTTTCGGGCTGTGCGGATCGCCTTCCTCGTCGGTGAACGCGTGGTGCTTGCGGTGCACCGCCACCCACTCCTTGGTGCACTGGCCGGTCGTCAGCCACAAGGCGAGCTTGAACGCCCACTCGACACCGGGATGCACGCTGAGCGCTCGATGCGTGGCGCAGCGGTGCAGGTAGATCGTGGTGCTGAACACGGCGACCTGTATGAGCGCAGCGGCAACGACAAGCGCAATGAGGAGATGCGAAAGCACCGGAATACCCTCCGCCGGTTATGCGAGTGTGACCGAGAGTCCTGAGGGTGAAAGAGGCCGGATCGTACCACGGAAGACCGCGGTGATCCGGCCGGGAGTGTCAGAGTTTTGTATTACCCGCTGTGTACGCTCGAATTCCCGCATGAACTGCACCAGCGCATCGACGCCGGCCTCTGGGAACGCGTTGTAGATCGAGGCGCGCATGCCGCCGACTGAGCGGTGGCCCTTGAGACCGTCGAGGCCGGCCGCCGTCGAAGCCTTGATGAACTGCTTCTCGAGATCTTCGCTGGCAAGGCGGAACGTGACGTTCATCAGCGAGCGGCAATCCTTGTGTGCGGTGCCACGGAAGAAGCCGGTGCGGTCGATTTCGTCGTAGAGTTTCTTGCGCCTTGCGCTCGTTGACCGACGCGATCGCGGTCAGTCCACCCTGCGCCCGCAGCCACTTCATCACCAGGCCGAGCGCGTAGACCGAGAACGCAGGCGGGGTGTTGTACATCGATCCGTTTTCCGCGTGCACGGCGTAGTTCAGCATCGTCGGCAGCGACTTCTGCGACCGCGCCAGCATGTCTTCGCGGACGATCACGACGGTGACGCCGGCCGGCCCCATGTTCTTCTGGGCGCCGGCGTAAATCAGCGCGTGCCTGGCGACGTCGATCGGGCGGCTGAACATGTCAGACGAGGTGTCGTTGACGAGCGGCGCGTCCCCGACGTCGGGAAGATCTTTGAACTCGGTGCCCTCGATGGTGTTGTTCGAGGTCATGTGAACGTAGGCAGCGCCGGGCGTCAGCTTCAGCTCGGCCTGCGTCGGCACGCGCGAGTAGTTTTCCGCCTTGGTGGTCGCGGCAACGTTGACCGTGCCCACTTTCTTCGCTTCCTTGACCGCCTTCTCCGCCCACGATCCGGAGTCGATGTAGTCGGCGGTCGTGCCGGCGGTCAGCAGGTTCATCGGCACCATCGAGAACTGCATGCTGGCGCCGCCTTGCAGGAACAGCACCTTGTAGTTCGCCGGGATGGCGGCGAGCGCGCGGATGTCCGCTTCCGCCTGCGCCAGGATCGCCTCGAACGGCTCCGAGCGGTGGCTGATTTCGAGAATCGACGCGCCGGCCGACGGCAGTGCCAGCATGTCGCGCTGGATTTCTTCGAGGACCGGCAGCGGCAGCACCGCGGGTCCCGCGGCGAAGTTGAAGATGCGATGAACGGTGGTCATGGGTGTCCCTGTCTAGTTATCACGAAGTCACGAAGATCACGAAGATCACGGAGAGTTCTAACCACAAAGACTTCGTGCACTTCGTGTTCTTCGTGTCTTCGCGATGAAGTGCATCTTAGATGGTGACCAGATGCAGGTCGAGGATGTCGTCGTTGCCGTCCTGAACCTGCCGCAGGATCGCCTCCGAGGGCGCGCCGTCCAGGTTGATGCGGGCGACCGCCGCATGCGCGCCTTCGAAGATCACGTTGTCCATTTCCTGGACGTTGATGTTGCCGTGGCGAAGATGCTCGAACACGTGCGCCAGCACACCGGGCCGGTCGCGATGGCGGACCACCAGCATGTGCGTGGCCGGCGTCTGCTTCGCCAGGTTCACCACATTGGGGACCTTGCCGGTGTCTTTGTAGGCCGACACGATTCGCACCGTTTCGGCGGCGATCGCGTCCTGCGCCTGGTCGGTGGAGGCGCCGATGTGGTGCGTACCGTACACGTTCTGCTGCGCCACCAGCGTGTCCTTGAATTCGGCAGTCCCTGAGGTCGGCTCTGAGGCGAACACGTCGAGGCCGACCTTGATGTCGCGTTCGCGCACCACCCGCTCGAGCGCGCTGTAGTCCACGACCTCGGCGCGCGCGGTGTTGATGAAGTACGAACCCGGCTTGAGGCGTTCGAGCACCGACCCATCGACCAGGCCTTTGGTGTCGGCGTTGAGCGCGAGGTGCACGCTGAGTACGTCGCAACGGTCGGCGACCTCCTGTGGTGAGCGCGCCAGCGACATCGGCACCGGCTGATCGTCCACGCTGTCCCTGCCGCTCGCGAAGCGGCGGCTCCAGACCACGATCGGCATGCCGAAGGCGTGCGCACGCTTCGCCATCTCCTGACCGATATTGCCGTAGCCGAGGAGTCCGAGAGTGCGGCCGAAGACGCCGCGGGCCTTGGAGTACTCCTTCTTGTTCCAGCGTCCGGCGCGCAGCTCGGCGACGTTATCGGGCACGCGCCGATCCAGCGACAGCAACAGCGCGAATGCCAGTTCCGCGACCGCGATTGCATTCTTGCCTGGGCAATTCGAGACGTAGATGCCGCGCTTGGACGCGGTCGCGACGTCGATGGTGTTGTAGCCGGCGCCCGCCCGAACGACCAGCGAGAGCGATCCGGCCTCGAGCATCGCCGCGGTCACGGCCGTGCCGCGCACGATCAGCACGTCAGCGGCCGTTTCCTTCACTGCCTGCACCAGCCCCTCGTCTTTCAGGTCGGGCTGATAGATGACATGACAGCCGGCAGCCTCCAAGCCATCGATGCCGCTTTTTTCGAACTTGTCTGCAACCAGGACTTTCACGAATGCTCCGTTCGTCGGGGGTCGTTGGGGCGTCGTTCTCGATTCTCGTTCGTCTTCGTCGTTCGTCGTTCGTCGTTCTCGGGGTCAGATGATGTGAATGAGCAGGCCGTCTCGCAGCTTGGGTTCGAACCAGGTGGACTTCGGCGGCATGATCGCACCGGCGTCCGAGACGGCCATCAAATCGGAGACGCTCACCGGGAAGAGCGAGAACGCCACCGCGGCTTTGCCCGAATCGACCAGGCGTTCGAGTTCGGCAGTGCCGCGCGCGCCGCCGACAAAATCGATGCGCTTGTCGGTCCGGACGTCGGCAACGCCGAGCACCGGCGCCAGCAGCCCGTCCTGCAGGACGCTGACGTCCAGCGACCCAATCGCATCCGCCGGGTTCGGAGTCACGCGCGGACGCAGCGTGTGCCAGATGCCCTTGAAATACATCGCGATGTCGCCACGCCGGGCCGGAGTCGCCGGGCCTGCGGCGGTCTCGAAGCGATCACCGACAGTCTTCAGAAAGGCATCCGGCGAGAGACCGTTCAGGTCCTTCACGATCCGGTTGTACGAAAGAATCTGGACCTGGTCGTGCGGGAACGCGACCGCCAGCACCGTCGAAACGTCGGCCGCGTCGCCAAGCGACGTGCCCACCCGTCCCTTGTCCTTCATTTCGGTGCGCGCTCGCGCGGCGCTTGCAGCACGGTGATGGCCATCCGCGATGTACAGCGCGGGAATGCGGCCGAAGGCCGCCACCAGCGCGTCGCGCTCGGTACCGGTCACCTGCCAGATGGTGTGCTGCACGCCGTCGGGCGCCTCGAAGTCGAACAACGGCGCGCCGCTGACCACACCTTCGGCAATGCGGTTCACATCGGCCGCGGCGCGATACGTAAGGAACACCGGGCCCGTCTGCGCGCCGAGGGCGATCATGTGACGAGTCCGATCGTCTTCCTTGTCACGCCGCGTCCGCTCGTGTTTCTTGATGACGTCGCGGTCGTATTCCTCGATCGCAAAGCAGGCGGCGAGCCCGACCTGCGCGTGGTCGCCCATCCGCAGGCGATAGAAATAGAGGCTGGCCTGATCCTCGACCACCAGTGACGACCGCAGCGTCTTGAAGTTGGCGACCGCACGGTCGTAGACGCTGTCGGCGTGTGGATCGGTGTCGGCAGGGAGGTCGATTTCAGCCCGCGATACGTGGAGAAAACTGAGTGGGTTTCCTGCCGCCAGCGCGCGCGCTTCCTCGGTGCTCACGACGTCGTAGGGTACGGCAGCTATCTTCGCGGCGGTTGCGGTCGTTGGTCGAAGAGCACGGAACGGAATGAGCGTAGCCATGGGGTTCAAATTATAACGTTCATTCCGATCGTGCAGCCGACGGCAGAGCCGCTATTGCGCGACAGGACCAGCGTTGGCCGCGTGCGCGACATCCGCTGACAACTTCGCGAACGCGGAATCGCGCGCGGCCGTGAACGCCGCCATCTGACCGGCCGGGACCGGATCCGCCGGCGGCATCGCGCGATGCGCGGTGACTGGGTTGATGTAGACGCCGTGCTGCTTCAGCCGGTAGTCGAGGTGCGGACCGGTGGCGAGGCCGCTCGAACCGACCCTGCCGATCAACTCGCCCTGACGCACGTGCGATCCGGCCCGAACCGCAATCGACGACAGGTGGAGATACTGCGTCTCGAAGCCGTTGGCGTGCCGCAGGTGCACCATCCGTCCCGCTCCGCCGCTCGTCCCTGCCGACACCACGACACCGTCGGCGACTGCCTGCACCGGTGCGCCCTCGGGCGCGCGGTAATCGACGCCGAGATGCGCGCGCACTTCGCGCAGGATCGGATGCAGACGGCTGTGCGTAAACGCCGACGTGATCACCGGTTGGAATTTCAGCGGTGAGGCGAGGAAAAACCGGCGCATCGACACGCCGCGGTCGTCGAAATACGAGGCCTTTTCTCCTTCGGGAGCGAACCGGACCGCCCGGACGTGACGGCCGGCGTTGACGAACTCGGCGGCAAGAACCGGACCGTAGCCGGCGAAAACGTGATTGTCGCGGTATCGCTTCTCGACCGTGAGCTCGACGCGATCGCCCGGCTGTACCTCGGTGCTGAAATCGATCTCGCCGCCGAAGATGTCGGCGATCGCGAGGGTGAGGTCGATGGTCTCGCCGGCGGCGCCGAGCGCCGCGACCAGCGAGGTCGCCTGCCGATCGATCTGCGCGTGGACCACCTCGACGCTGCGGGTCTTGGGAATCGGCACGATGGTGGCGACCAGCGCGTCTGCGGTCGATCGCATCACCTGGAGAAAGCGATCGCCGTCGATCTCGTATTCGAACTCCTTCAGCGATCCCTCGAGGGTCGTCCGCAGGCGGTATGGCTGGTCGGCACGCACCTTTCGCAGATCGAATACCGACGCCGCTTCGGCTATCAGCGCAGCGACGTCAGCAGCGGCGAGTTTCTGCGCACGCAGCATCGACGCCAGAGTCGTGCCGCGCGCGATCCGCGCCGTCACGACGTGAACTTCTGAGGTCAGCGAGAGGTCGTGCGCGGCTGGATCCGGGGTCGGGTTGTCGCCCGCCTGCGGCGGCTTGGCGCACGCGGCTGCCGCGAGCATCACAGCGAGAAGGGACGTGGAAAGGCGGCGCACAGAGATCGATCTATCGGCCACTCACCTTTGGACGAACAGCAGCCGCTCTGGTCGGCATCCTACCATGCGAATTCTGATAAAGTCCGTGGTTTTGGAGGTTTGCACGCTCATGCATGTTCACCGGACGTTCGCGCTCACCGCCCTTGTGGCCCTCGTCACCGGTCTGCCGCTGGCCGCGCAGTGGCCGGCCGCCGAGCACGTCGACCTCGACGCGATCTACCGCATCAAGGACGAAGGACTGCAGCGCTCGAAGGTCATGGAGATCGAAAGCTACCTCACCGACGTCTACGGTCCGAGGCTCACGGGCTCCCCGAACATCAAGGAAGCGGCCGACTGGACCATGAAGACGATGAAGGACTGGGGCCTGACGAACGTGCATCTGGAGACGTGGCCGTTCGGCCGAGGCTGGCAGAATCAGCGCTTCACGGCGAACGCGGTGACGCCGCGCGCCTATCCGCTCATCGCCTATCCCAAGGCGTGGACGCCCGGCACCAACGGTCCAGTCACCGGCGACGCCATCGTCGCGGTGATCGACACCGACAAGGACTTCGACACGTTCCGCGGCAAGCTGCGCGGAAAATTCGTCTTGTCGATGGCCATGCGCGAAGTGCCGGCTCACTTCGAACCGCAGGGGACACGTTACACGGATGCGGAGTTGAAGGATCTGGCGAAGCAGCCCGACGCTGGCCGTGGACGCGGACGCGGCAACTTCAACGCCGCCGCAGACTTCAATCGCAAGAAGACGCAGTTCTGGATCGACGAAGGCGTGGCCGCCGTCCTCGACTTCAGCCGCGGCGACGATGGCACCGTGTTCGTGCAGTCTCCACAGGGCGTGTCGCGCGATCCCAAAGGACCGGCCCAACCGGCGCAGGTGACGCTGGCGACCGAACACTACGGGCGCATCTGGCGCACGCTCGAGAAGAACATTCCGGTCACTCTGCAGATGGACATCGACAACAAGTTCTTCGATGCCGATCAGAACGCCTTCAACGTCGTCGCCGAATTGCCGGGCACCGACAAGGCGGACGAGGTGGTGATGATCGGCGGACACTTCGATTCGTGGCACACCGCAACCGGCGCCACCGACAACGCCGCCGGATCCGCGGTGATGATGGAGGCGATGCGCATCCTCAAAGTCAGTGGCATCAAGCTGCGCCGTACAGTGCGCATCGGACTGTGGGGCGGCGAGGAAGAAGGGCTGCTTGGTTCGCGCGAATACGTGAAGGCGCACTACGGCGATCCCGAAACCATGCAATTGAAGCCCGAGCACGCGAAGTTCGCGGGCTACTTCAACGTCGACAACGGAACCGGGCTGATTCGCGGCGTCTACCTGCAGGGTAACGAGGCGGTGGCGCCGATCTTCACGCAGTGGATGGAGCCGTTCAAGAATCTCGGGATGGACACGCTGACGATCCGGAACACGGGCGGCACCGATCACTTGTCCTACGACGCGGTGGGCCTGCCCGGGTTCCAGTTCATCCAGGACGAGATCGAGTACAACTCGCGCACCCACCACTCGAACATGGACATGTACGAGCGGGTCCAGCCGAACGACATGATGCGCAACGCGGTCATCGTTGCCTCGTTTGTGATGAACGCCGCCAACCGCGACGACAAGCTGCCGAGAAAGCCGCTGCCGAAAGTACAGCCGCGGCCGGCGCGCGGCACCGGCGCGCAATAGCGGAGACGTCCACGACGATCAACGCAGAGCACGCGGAGATCGCGGACTCGGAATGTTTTCTCACGAAGAACACGAAGAACGTGTTTTCGTGATGAAGGTCTCGGCAAGTACGGTCAGAGACGTCCGTAGCGCTCGGCCCAGCGGCGCAGGGTGTCCTTGCGCTCGCGGGCGTCCGCGTGCTGGTCGAGCGTGTCCACCGGCCAGGGCAGTCTGAACGTCCAGTTGTCGGCCGTGACCGTGGCTGGCTCGTTGACGCGATCGCGCCAGCCGAAAACATCCTGCACCGGCAGCAGCACCAGCTCGGACGCCGACGCGTACATCGCTTCGAGCAACGCGTCACGCACGCCCGGGTTGAACGGGGTGTTCGTGATGTCGAGGCCTTTGGCGATGTTTCTCATCGTCGGCAACGCCGCGAGCTTACTGCGCTCGTCGGGCGACGACTCGTCCCACCAAATCGCCATTGGCTCGGTGTCGTGAGTACCGGTCGCGGCCACCGATACCCGTGGATATTCCGAGGGGTCGCGGAACGGGAATCCGGGTTCGTGCCACTTCCGCTCCCAGCGAAACACGCGAAAACCGGGAATGCCGAGCCTCGCCAGCGACGCCCGCACGAAGTCGGGCACGGTGCCGAGATCCTCGGCGATGATTTCCGCGCCGGGAGCGCGCAACACCGCAAGCACGCGTTCGCCGAGCGCCTCCTGCGCTGACTGATCAGCGGGTGTGAAGAAGCCGTCGCCGCCCGACACCGGACGTCCGTAAGTGCGGTAGAAGCCGACGAGGTGATCCACGCGGTAACCATCGAACAGATCGGCGCTGCGCCGGGCGCGTTCGTGCAGCCAGCGAAAATCCTCGCGCTCGATCGCCTCCCAGTCGTATAGCGGCATGCCCCAGTTCTGGCCGGTCGCGCTGAACGCGTCCGGCGGCGCACCGACCGACACATCGAGCCGGAACTGATGCTGACGCACCCAGACGTCGGCGCTGTCGCCGTCAACCATGAACGGCAGATCGCCGAACAGCTGCACGCCGTGGGTCTCGAGGCGCGCGCGCCGCCACTGCATCCCGGCAATCCATTGCAGGTACTGGAAGTAGAGCACCTCGTGAGCCAGCTCGCGGCGCAGGTGGTCGATCGCCGCCGGCTCGCGGCGCTGCAGGTCCTGAGGCCAGATCGTCCACGGCCGTTCGCCCTCGCGCGCATGCAGCGCGCGAAACAGGCTGTAGTCTTCAATCCACCACGCCTGCTCGCTCAGATACAGACGAAGGGATCGTGCGCGATCGGTGTCGCGGCGCCATTCGGCGTCGACGAATCGCTCGAAGGACGCGCGCAACGCAGACTGCTTCAGCCGCCGGATCGTGGCATGCTCGACACGCGGACTGGCGCGAACCGCGGCGAGCGCGGCCTGATCCGCCGCCGAAAGCGTGCCCTCTCCTCCCAGCGCGGCAAAATCCGGAACCGCCGGCACCCGGATGAAAATGGGATCGAGTGCCATGGCGCTGATCGCCGAGTACGGCGACTGCTGACCGGGCGCCATCTCGTTCAGCGGCAGCATCTGCATGACGCGGATGCCGGCCTCTGCCAGCCAGGCGGTGATCGGCTCGAGATCGCCGGTGTCGCCGATGCCCCAGCTCTCGCTGGACGGACAGGAGAACAGCGGCACCAGCAGTCCTGCCCGTCGTTGGTCGTCCGGTTCGGCGTCGCTCATGATCCCGCCGGTCTAGTGCAATCGAAGTGCCGGAACACGCGCGCGATGCCGTCTGCAAACGTCTCCGGCTGCGGCAACAAGCTGACCACCAGGTACGATTCGCGCGGGAAGTCGAAGAAGTATCCGGGATGCGTAAGAACTCCGTGTGACGTCAGCAACCGGACCACCAGATCTTCTTCCGATTCCAGCGTCGGCACCTGCATCACCGCGTACCAGCCGCCGCCGCTGGGCAGAACACGGCACGACGGGACCGCCGCGACGGCGCCTCGCAGCCACCGGTAGTTCGTACGCACGCGTGTGATGATCTGCTCGCGGACGGTGGCGCCGCGCGCCAGCAGATCGCGTGCCGCCAGCTGCACCGGCGTCGAGACGGACAGGTAGGTGTCGGCGACGAGCTCGAGTCGATCGATTGCCGCCGCAGTAAGCGGCGCGGGTCCGGCAACCGCGATCCAACCCAGCTTGACCTGCGGCAGACCGACCGACTTCGAGAGTCCACCCATCACAAACGACAGCACATCCGACCGCGATAGCGCCTGTCCTGCCGATGCCGCGTGGCCGGGTTCGAGTTCGTAGTCGGCAAATACTTCGTCGACGATGATTGCGATGCCGCGCGGAGCACACACTCCGGCCAGCCGCTCCAGCTCTGCATGCGTCGCCGCGGATCCGGTCGGGTTGTTCGGGCTGACGAGGAGCACGGCGCGGGTCCGCGGCGTCAGCGCACGCTCGATGCTCTCGAAGTCGATCGACCACCCGCCGTCGATGTCGAGATCGTACGCGGTGGCGATCACCTGATCGAGCCGGGTCAGGTGATCGAACAACGGATAGCTGGGACGCGGGACGAGTACATCGTCCCCAGCGTCAGTCAACAGCTTGAACAGCATTCCGTACGCATCGCTGGTACTGGCGGTGAGGACGATCCGCCCCGGCGCGACGTCGATCCCCCGGCGCGCGTAGTCCGCGGCGACCGCCCGCCGAGCATCCAGCACCCCGGCAGGCTCCGGCTCGTAGCGGAGTCCGCCGCGGTCGGACATGCGCGCGAGGAGATCTGGCGGATAGTCGAATCCAGCGCGTGTCGGGTTCGCTAACGTGAGATCGACGAACGGCTGACCTTGAGCGCGGCGATCTCTAACGGCGTCGGTCAGTCGGTTGGACGCGAGGCTGCCGGGGAGGCGCGAGGAGAACACGGGTCCTTAGAGCTTAGTGCTTTGTGCTTGGTCCGTTCCTGGTCCTTGGTCCGTTCCTGGTCCTGAGTCCTAGGTCCGTGATCCGTCGCAACAGGACGAAGGACCGTGGACCACGGACGGACCATGGACCATGGACGGACCATGGACCATGGACGGACCAAGAACCAAGCCCTAAGGACCAGGGACTATTTCGATCCGCTCAATCACGTCGCCCTCCAGCACCTGATCGATCACACCGATGCCATTCAGAACCTGCGCAAAGACGGTGTACTCGTGATCGAGGCGCGGGTTGTCGACCAGATCCACGAAGATCTGCGCGTCGCCGGTGTCGCGCCCGCGGGTTGAGATGCCGACCGAGCCGCGCACGTGAGGCCACAAGCCGACCTCGTCTCGCATGAAAGGCGAATCGCCGATGTACTCGCTGGCTCCGGGACTGCCACCCTGGATGACGAAGTTCGGCACGACGCGGTGAAACGTCAGGCCGTTGTAGTAGCCGGCCTGGGCGAGACGCGCGAAGCGCAACACGGTGGCCGGCGCCTGCGCGGTGACCAGCGTCAGATCGAACGTGCCGAGCCCGCGAATGGTGATGCGAGCGCGAGCCGAGGCGAGGCGGCGCAGATCCTCGGCATTCAAGTCAGACGTCAGCGGCTGAACCGTCATCTTATGCGGCGGCTCGCCCAGCGCCGTGAGCGTCTTCGCGATCGCATCGCGCGCGTCGTGCGAGTTGTCGCGGCCCGCAGCGATCAGCCGATCCCATTCGGCCTTGAGCGCCGGGATCGCCAGCTCCGGATGAGGCGTGTCCCCGAGCGCCAGGGCGGCCGCGCGGACGATCTGGTTGCCGTTCCGGGTCAGCTCGGACACGTAGATGGCGTCCGCATCATGCCCCGCCACTTTTCGCAATCCTTCAACCGCCGCTTCCCGCACGTTGTCGTCATCGTCCAGCGCGAACTGCTCGAGCGCAGCGCGATTGCCGAGTTGCATCGACGCGTGCGCGGCATACATCCTCAGCTGCCAGATCGCCGATGCCGTGAACTGCGGCAACGCCGCGGTGGCACGCTCAGGAGCGACGGTCGCCAGAGCGACCAGCGCATGCGCCGCGCGATGCCAGCCGCGCGGCACACTCGCGGCCGGCAGATTCGTCACGGCCTGCTCCAGCGTGGCGACGATGCCATCGCTCGCTGATGGCGGATCAGCGGAAGGAGTCGCAGGAGCGTTTCCATCCTGGGCGCCGCTGACAGACGCGGCCGTTGAAGGCGTCTCAGCAGACAGCGGAGCAGCCGTGGACGTCGGTGCGGCGTCGCCGCACGCGGCAAGCTGATCGAGGCCGACCAGCGCGACGTTGGTGTCGCGATCGTGCGTCGCGATCAGCGACGCGCTGCACGCGTCGGGATCGTTGCGCGCGCGCACACTCTTCAGCGCCTCGAGACGCACAGCCGGCGAATCGTCCTTGAGCCCGGACGCCAGGACGCGGTGAGCCGGGTCGGCGCTCACACCATTCCCGCCGGCGGCGGCTCCGTGCATGGCGATGCGGCGGACCTGTGCGTCCGGATCGGACGCCGCCTTCTGAAGCACCTCATCGTCAACTGCCGCTGCCGTGATCAGCGCTTCCAGGGCGAGGCGGCGCACCCGCGCGCCGGTCGCTGCCTCGCGCGGCGCCAGCTCTGAGAGCCGCCGCAACCGCGTCACGACATCGTCGCTCGCCGGACGCAGCTTGCGCTGGATCCGGACGTAAGCCTCGAAGCCCTTGGCGACGCCGAAGCGATCGGTGACGTTCACCGCGTTCGCAGCCGTCTCCAACAAGGTGCGCTCGGCGGTCTCGGCCTGCGCCGCGGTCGCGTACGGCAATCGGCCGATGCTCTCGCAAATCGCGGCGCGGACGTCAGCGTCCGCTTCGACCTTGAGTCGCGCTGCGAGCGCAGCAAAGGCCGCCTCCCGCGCCGACGCGGCCGCCGTCGGTTCGCGCTTCCAGCCCTGCGCGGCCTGGGCGATCGCGTCCGCGGCCTCGGAACGGATCTCGGGCAGCGCGTTCCGCAGCGCAAAGGTGATGTCGGGAATCAGCGCCGGACGCTCGAGGCGGCCGAGGGCGCGAATCGCGATCCGCACGGTCTGCGGATCGCCGCTGTGCGCGCCCGATCGAATGATGGATAGATCGTGCGGTGTCGGTGCGCGGCGATCTTCGGCCTGTAACACCGCCAGGCGCGACACGCGCGGTGCCGATGGTGGATCGTCCTGCGCCTGCGCTGTCGCGGGTAGAACGCAGAGCCCGCAGAGCACGCAGAGGATCCGGGTCAAAACGGCCAACGTTCTCTCCGCGGACTCTACGAACTCTGCGTTCAACATGAGGTGTCAGCCTCGAAGATCTCTGGTCGCGGCGGAGTACTCGAGCATCTGCGCCATCAGATCGAGCGGATATGAGATCGCGACATCAATAATCGCTCCCGCCGCATCCCGCACCGCCTCGAGTCGTGGCATCACGAACGCGGTGTAGGAAGGCAGCTGCAGGTGATCGACACGCGCGACCACTTCGTCCCGCAGCTCCGGCTCGAAATGCACGCCGTAGGTATCGACCAGCGCCAGCGCTGCGGCGTAGTCGCCCTCGCCCTTGATCCGCTGCACCTCGGCCAGCAGACGACCGACGCCGTCGCGAAACGCGCCCGGATCCACCATGACGAAGTAGGTCTTGCCGTCGCGCTTGCGCACCTCGATCGCCGACGTGTTCGCCATCAGCCAGCGGACGATCATCTGGCGATTGCGCATGTGGTCTTCTTCGATCTCGGTGCCCTCGCGCATCCGCCGCAGCTGCACCAGCGCGTTCCGGGTGTAAGCCTCGTACTCGGCGCGGACGATTTCCTCGTGGTCGTCTTCGGAGAGCAGCTCGAACTCGACCAGCTTTGGATCGGGCAGGAAGTACAGCGCCACCAGATCGGCGCGCGATTCCTCAATCGCGGAGAACTGCTCTTTCAGCGCGGTCTGCGGGCTGCCGTTCAGCCGCTCGTCCACCTTTCCCGAGCCGTGACCGATCACCTCGTGCATGTTGGTGGTCAGCTCGCTCGCGAACGCGCTCCACTTCCTGGCACGTTCGGCTTCTTCCGGTGTCCAGGAAAACTCGTGACGAAATTCCGGGAGCGTGGACTTGTCGTAAGCCTCGCTGACGTTCGACAGCGACACCGACTTGCTGCCGTACTTTTCACGGATACCCTGGTCGTTCGGCAGATTGATGCCGATCGGCGTAATCGGCCCCGACTCGCCGGTCTCGATGACGATGTCGATGGCGTTGGCGGTGACGCCGTGGGCGCCGGCCTTCCGGAACCGGGCGTCCCAGGGCATGCGATCTTCGAACCACTGCGCGTTCTCGGCGATGGTTCGGATCTGTCGCGTCTTGTCGGCGTTCACGTAGAACACGAGCGCCTCCCAGGCGCCCTTGATGCTGCGCGCGTCGAGATACACCTCGACGAAGCCGTTGATGGTGTCGACGTTCGAGGCTTTGTCCTGCACCCACGCGATGTCGTACGCCTCTCGATCGCGATCCTCGCCGGTACGGTAGAACGCCATCAGCGCGCGCAGCGCCTCGGCCATCGGCTCGGTGGCGAACGGCATCGCGGCTTCGAGATGGCCGACGATTGCCGCGATCGCGGCGCTGTAACGGCCGCCGACCCGGTACACCTCCTCGACCAGCACGCCGTCTTTCTTCACCAGCCGCGAATTGAGCGCATACCGTTCCTCGAACGCTTCGATATCCGCCATCGTCACGTCGACATACAGATTGTTCGCGCTGGCGGTGACGATGTCCTTGCCGGCGCGCGGCGTTTTGCTGGTCACCGTGGGATCGACGTCGGCGTCGAAGAACATCGGTTGCAGCCGGGCGAGCAGCTGATCGAGCGTTTCGCCGGCCCGCTGTGGAAAGCGCGCGCCGTTGCGATGCGCGACATGCGCAGCGGCCGCGAACGCGGACGGCGCACAGGCCAGTACGAATTTCCGCGCGGTGAGGTTGTTGAAACCGCCGCTGTTCATCCAGAAGAGCTTGGTGTAGCGCAGGATCTCGTCGAGCGTCGCCGCATCGATCTGGCTGGCGTGTGTGACGATCGCCTCGAGCACGTCCCGCATCTCGAGGCTGTGCGCATAGCGCTGGTCGAAGAAGATGTCGCGGCCGGCGATGGCCGCCTGCGCCAGGTGCCAGACCAGCGTCTTGTCGCGCAGTGACAGATCGCTGAAGCCATCCGCGTACAGCTGAACCACCGCAGCTTCGCCGACGCGCTCGAGAAGGTAGGTGCGCTCGGTCGGCGCAGCAGTGGACGTCGCTGTGGAGTGCGCGGTGCTCATCTCATCCGTAGCCTACATCACGGCAGGACGACGCGTTCACGGTATCCGGCAATGTGGACAGGCCATTGGCGTTCGGTCGTGATTCTCGCCTCGAGCGCGGTCAGCGCGGCGGGGTCGCCATGCACGAGATACGTCATGCGCGGTGCTCGTGCAAACCCGGAGAGCCACCGCATGATCTCGCCGGCGTCGGCGTGCGCGGACATCGAATCGATGCGCTCGACGTGCGCAGCCACCGGATAGACGCGGCCGAGCAGCTTGATCGTCTTCGCGCCGTCGCACAGCAGCCGTCCGCGCGTGCCTTCTGCCTGATAGCCGACAAACAGCACGGTCGTCTTCGGGTTCGAGACGGTGGCGGCGAGGTGGCGCAACACGCGGCCGCCGGTCGCCATCCCGCTCGATGCGATGACGATCGCCGGTTGTCGCGACGCCACCAGCTCCGCCGACTGTCTCGGCGAGCTCACCATCGTCATTCTCGTGGTGCAAAAGGTGCACACACGGCGCGCGTGGTTGCGATGCGGGTCGGACGCAGTCGAGAGCTCGGCGTCCAGCTCGTTCAAGCGGCCCTGGTAAAACTGCAGCGCGCCGATCGCCATCGGACTGTCCACGTATACCGGCAGGGTGGGGATGCGCTGCTCGTCTTCGAGCCGCTTCAGCCAGTAGAGCACTTCTTCGACGCGGCCGATGGCGAACGACGGGATGATCAGTTTGCCGCCACGCTGCACCGCGTCGTTGACGATCGCCGCAATACGACCGCCATTGTCGTCGGCTTCGTGCAGACGATCGCCGTAGGTGGACTCGAGCAGCAGAATGTCGGCCTCTGACACCGGCGTCGGATCGGGCAACACCGGGCGGCTATAGCGCCCGAGGTCGCCGCCGAACAGCAGCGTCCGGCCGCCAACCCGTACTCTCGCGTAGGCCGACCCGAGCAGATGGCCTGCATTGATGAAATCGACCTCGACGCCGGGGACAACCGGCACCGGGCGGTCGTAGCCGACCGGCTGCAGGCGATCGAGCGCATGCGCGGCGTCGATGGAGGTGTAGAGCGGCAGCGCCGGGTTATGTGCGCTGAAGCCGTGCCGGTTCGCGTCCCTGGCGTCCTCCTCCTGGATGTGGGCTGAATCGGGCAATACCAGCGAGCACAGTTCTTTGGTTCCCGGCGTGCAGAAGATCCGGCCCGCGAATCCGGCGGCGACCAGCTTCGGGAGATAGCCGCAATGGTCGAGGTGAGCATGGGTGAGGACGACGGCGTCGATGCTGGCGGGCTCGATCGGCAGCGGATCCCAGTTGCGAAGGCGCAGCTCCTTGAGGCCCTGAAAGAGACCGCAATCGACGAGGATGCGGTGTCCGTCCACCTCGAGCAGGTGTTTCGAGCCGGTCACGGTGCCGGCGGCGCCGAGGAACGTCAGGGTTGGGGGTGCCATGGGTTCTGCAAGGATAGCGAAAGCTGCTCGGTATCGGTCGCTGTGACATTTACAGACAACCCGTTGGGGCATCAGCCCGCGCACCGTTCGGCAATAGTCGACTTGATATGACTTAAACCGCCGCGAGAAGTCGCTTTAAATCGTGCTTAATCGTGTGGCGCTGCAAGACTTCGCGCGGTCGATGACTACGGCCGAGGAGGGTTCGCGCGCCGCTGAAAGACCGTTGAACGAAACCCGCGAACGGACTATTGTTTCACCGATATATTCCCTCTCCATCCGGTCGCCGCCAAACGCGACGAGGTGAGTCTGCAATGGAAGACATGAAGATGCTGGAAGAAACGGCCCAATCGGTCTCGCGACGCGGTTTCATCAAAGGCGTCATCGCCGCCGGCGCGGTCGCCTCGTCCTCGGCCTATTTGTTCCGGGGCACGACGACTCTGCACGGGCAACCGTCGGCGCCCGGCGCGGTCGAGCGACTCATCACGCTGAACGTCAACGGACAAGACCGTCGCGTCGACGTCATGAAGCAGGAAACGCTGGCGATGGTGCTGCGCTACAAGCTGGGGCTCACGGGCACCAAGCTTGGCTGCGATCGCGCCGAGTGCGGCGCCTGCACGGTGCTGATCGACGATGTGCCGCATTACTCGTGTTCGGTGCTCGCGCATACTACGCGCGGCAAGAAGATCACGACGATCGAGGGCCTCGCCGATCCGACCACAGGCAAACTGAGCCCGGTTCAGCAGGGCGTCGTCGACGAACAGGGCTTCCAGTGCGCGTTCTGCATGCCCGGCTTCGTCATGGCGACCACCGGCTACCTGAAAACCAATCCCAATCCGACGCGGCAGGAGCTGGCACACGGTGTGTCGGGCAACCTTTGTCGCTGCCAGGACTACGACAAGATTCTGACCGCGCTGATGCGCGGCGCGGAACACATGAGGAACGCCTGAGATGGCTGATAACAAACTGGTCGGCCAGAACTACACGACGCCCGATATCGTCGCGAAGGTCACCGGCAAGGCCAAGTACGCCGAGGACTACCGCGTCGAAGGCATGCTGTTCGCGAAGCTGCTCGTGAGCCCGATGCCGCACGCACGCATCAAGCGGATCGACACGACGGCCGCGATGGCGATGCCCGGCGTCAAGGCCATCCTGCGAGCCGAGGACATGCCCGGCGCCGCCGTCGGCGCGACGCTCGGTGAAGGTGTGCAGGCGTCGGCGCAGGCCGAACGCGGCCTGACCGACGAGCCGCTGTACCAGGGCGAGCCGATTCTCGCGATCGCTGCCGTCGACGAGCTGACCGCGGCACTGGCCATCGAAGCCATCGACATCGAATTCGAACCGCTTCCCTTCGTCGTGGATCCAGTCGAATCGCTGCGTCCGGGCAGTCCGAATGCGCGGACGCAGGGCAACGTCTGGACGCGTCCCGCTGCGCCACCTGCCGCTCCCGGGGCTCGCGGGCCGGCCAACAGCGCGGCCGGCGCGAACGCCGCCACTGGCGCGGCCGCTGGTTCCGCTGCTGGAACAACCACTCCTGCCGCCACGGCGGCACCCCGTCCGGCTGCTGCTGCCGGCGCAGCGCCTGCGGGCGAAGCGCGTGCCGCCGCTCCGACGGCCGCTCCCGGTGCAGCCCCCGCTGCGGGTGCGGCGCCCGCCGCTGGTGCAGCTGCCGGCGCTGCCGCTGGCCGTGGCCGCGGTGGTCGTGGCGCGGCTGCCGGCGCACCAGCGCCTCCAGTGATCGCCGAATGGAAATGGACCCAAGACGACTTCACGAAAGCTGAGCCCGGTCAGTTGCCGCTCGGCAAAGCCACTGACGAGTGGGCCTACGGCAACATTGAAGACGGGTTCAAGAAGGCCGCGCTCGTCCTCGACGAAACCTTCATGACCCAGTCCACCGGCCACCAGCCGCTCGAAACGCGGACGGCGATGGCGTACTGGCAGAACGGCAAGTGCTACCTGCACGGCTCGACGCAGAGCACGGTGCAGACGGTCGCGGCGTTTGCGCGCTGGGCCGGCATCACGCCCGACAAGGTCGTGATGATTTCCGAGTTCACGGGCGGCGGCTTCGGCAGCAAGATTCCGGGCGCCATCTCGATGGCGATTCCGGCGCTGCTCTCGAAGAAGGCCAACGCGCCGGTGATGATGCGCATCACCCGCGAGGACGAGCACTTCATCGGCCGCGCCCGACCGGGCATCCTGGCGCGCGTGAAGATCGGCTTCACCAAGGAAGGTCGCATCACCGCGGTCGACATGTACGCGATCTGCGACAACGGTCCTTATGACGCGCAGGGTGACGGACGCTCGGCCGGCACCACGCCGTCGCTGGCGTATCAGCCGGAAGCGATGCGGTGGCGCGGTCTGACGGTGTTGACCAACACACCGCCGAAGACCTCGCAGCGCGCGCCGGGTGGCATGCAGGGCGTCGGCATCTTCGAGCCGATTCTGACCAAGGCCGCGAAAAAACTCGGCATCGATCAGATCGATCTCCGCATGATCAACGCCCCGGCCGGTAAGGCGCCGTTCGGGCCGGCGCTGCCGAATGGCAAGCAGGCTTACGTGACCAGCGCCTTCGTCAAGGAGGCGTTGGCGAAGGGTCGCGAGGAGTTCAAGTGGGACGAGAAGAAGGCGGCCTACAGCGGCAAGCGCCAGGGTAACAAGGCGCGCGGCATCGGCGTGGCGGTCAGCCCGTTCTCTGGCGGCTCGATCGGCTTCGACGGCCTCTTCATCATCAAGCCGGACGGCCGCATCCAGTTCCAGTCGGGCATCGGCAACCACGGCACACATTCCGTCTTCGACGTCCATCGCCAGGCAGCGCAGATGCTCGGTCAGCCCTGGGAACTCTGCGACGTCGTCTTCGGCAACACCGGGAAGAACCTGCCGTGGACCTCGATTTCGGCCGGCAGCCAGACCGCGCACGCGATGACGCGGGCGGCACACGCGGCAGCCACCGACGCGATCAAGAAGCTGCAGGAAGTCGCTGCGAAGGCGCACGGCGGCAGCCCCGATGCGTACAAGGTGGCGGGCGGCAAAGTCACTGGACCGGGCGGCACGATGACGTTCGCGCAGGCGGCGCAGAAAGCCATCGAGTACGGCGGTAAGTACGACGGTCACGAGCTGCCGGAAGACATCAACAACTTCACCAAGACGTCGGCGAAGAACCTCGTCGGCCTCGGGCTGATGGCGGTCGCCAAGGACTCGTATCCGCGCGATGGTCAGTCGCAGTCCTACGTGGCCGGCTTCGCCGAAGTCGAAGTGGACACCGAAACCGGCGTCGTGAAGGTGATCGACTACCTCGCGGTCGGCGACGTCGGCACGGTGCTGAACCCGCGCAGCCTGAAGGGTCAGCTGTTCGGCGGTTCGATGCTCGGTCTCGGCCACGCCAAGACGCAGCGCTGGGCCTACGACCAGCAGTACGGCGTCGCGCTGGCGCGGCGTTTCTACCAGAACAAGCCGCCGACGATTCTGGACGCGCCGCTCAACTACGACGGCATGGGCCTCGACATCGCAGATCCGGAGACGCCGACCGGCGTCCGCGGCGTCGGCGAGCCGCCGGTCGGGGCGGCCTACGGCGCGATCATGAACGCGATTGCCGACGCGGTCGGCGACGAGATCTTCCGTCGCTCGCCGGTGTCTGCCGACATCATCCTGAACGCGCTCGAGAACGGCGGGAAGCGGACGCACGAGCCGCTCACAGCTCACATCTAGGAAATGCAAATTGCCAAATCCAGACTGCTAATTTTGCATTCAGCATTTTGCAATCAGCACTGATGAGGAACACAACATGGCCGTAATTCGCGACGTAATGCCGGTGTTCGAGCTGTATCAGCCGGCGAGCATCGATGACGCGATCAAGCTGCTCGACAAGCACGGCGCCGACGCGCTGGTGCTGGCGGGCGGTCTCGACAGCATGGACTGGCTCAAGGATCGGCTGAAGAAGCCCAGCGTCGTCGTCGACCTGAGCCAGATCGCCGAGCTCCGGGGTGTGAAGGAACTGAACGGCGGGATCGAGATCGGCGCGATGACGCCGCTCACCCAGGTCGTCAAGAACCCGATCGTCCGCGAGAAGTTCAGCCTGCTCATGGAAGCGGCCGAGCTCGTCGCCTCGCCGCAGATTCGCAACCAGGGCACCATCGGCGGCAACGTGTCGCAGGACACGCGCTGCTGGTACTACCGCGGCGGCTGGAACTGCTACCGCGCCGGCGGCAACATCTGCTACGCCGACACGCCGACCGCGGTGAACCGCGAGCATGCGATTTTCGACGCCAACCGCTGCGTCGCCGTCAATCCGTCGGACACCGCGCCGGCGCTGGTCGCTCTCGACGCATCGATGGTGATTCGCGGACCGAAGGGCGAGCGGGTCGTGCCGGCCGAGGAGTACTGGGTCGGACCGGGGATCGACATCACCAAGATGAACATCCTCCAGCCCAACGAGCTGCTGGTCGCGATCCGCATTCCGGCGACGATGGCCGGGGCGCAGTTCTATTTCGAGAAGGTGCGCGACCGTCAGGTATGGGACTTCCCGCTCGTCAACGTGGCGGCGGCGATCGTCTACAACGGCGGCAAGATCGAGAAGGCGCGCCTGGTCTGCAACGCGGTCGCGGCCACGCCGCGTCGGCTGACGGCGGTGGAGTCGTTCATCATCGGCAAACCGCGCAACGAAGAAACGGCTGACGCGGCCGGCAAGATGGCCGTCGAAGGAGCGCAGACGCTGCGCCACAACGGCTACAAGGTGCCGCTCATGCGCAACCTGGTCAAGCGTGCGATTCGTGGTTCGGAGGGCTCTACATGGACGTCCTAAGATGGGGACGGAATCCATGGGGACAGTGGGTTCTCACCCACGTCTCGTGGAGTCTGTTCTGGGCGGCATTGTTCGCCGGCGTGCTGTTCTTCGTCGCGCACGCCAGCTACATGCTGTTCTCAGCGCACCGCAAGCGCGCCTCGAGTGAAACCGACGCGCTCGAGGCGAAATACAAGAGTCTGCCGGCCAAGATCGAGCGGCATTCGCTGGTGGCGCGTCTGTTCCATTGGGTGATGGCGGCGTCGATGTTCACGCTGCTCTTCACGGCGTTTCTTCCGATTGCCGGCATCAAGTTCGCCTGGGTGCAGTGGCACTGGATCGCGGGCATCGTCCTGATCGCGTCGATCGTGTTCCATATCTTCCACGCCACGTTCTTCCTGGACTTCTGGTCGATCTGGATCGGTCCGAAGGACATCCCGGAGATGAAGAACGACCTGTTGCGCGAGTTCGGCCAGGACGTCCCCGGACCGAAGTCCGGCAAGTATCCGATCGGCAACCGCCTCTATCACCTGGCGATTGTGTTTGCCGGGCTGGGCGCCTCGATCACCGGCGCGCTGATGATTCCGCGCATCCGCACCGGCATCATCACGCGCAACCCGTACTATCTCAGCGACTTCGTGTGGGGCATCACCTACGTGACGCACGGCCTGGCCGGCGTCGGCCTGGTCGGCCTGGTGATCGCGCACGTGTACTTCGCGATTCGGCCGGAGAAGCTGTGGATCACCAAGGCGATGATCTTCGGCTACATCACGCGCCGGCAGTACCTCGAGCATCACGAGCCGTCGCGCTGGGTCGTGGCGCCTGACGGTTCCAGCAAGTCCGCGGGCCCGGTGTGAGCGCCGAGGTCACACCGGCCGACCTCAGTAGTCGGATCAACACCATCGAAGAGGCGTACGAGTTCATGCTCGCCTACGCCGCCCAGGGACTGTCCACCGATCAGGGCAGCGACGTCGGCGGCCAGGCGCGGCAGTTCCTGCAGCGCTGCGACGCCGCCCTCGCCGGTCTCGGCTCGTTTCTCACAGGATTCGTCGTCGAAACCGGGCTCGAGCCGGCGGCGGCATATCAGGCGTTCATCACCGTCATCGATCGCGACGCCCGCGATGCGCAGGCGGCGGTGCAGCTGGTGCTGGCGCAGCGCGCGATCAGCTCGGCGCTGGTGGACAACCTCAACGCGTCGATTCACCTGCGCGCACTGCTCACCGACCTGTTCCTCATCGACGAAGTCCTCAAGCACCGCTGATCGGTCCGCCTGGACCGACGACCGGTCCGCCCATCGCGACAATCAACGCGGAACTCCCAGAGCACGCAGAGAGCTTTGAACGTGGCCCTTAAGTAGCGCGGCCCTTTCAGGGCCGCGAAAAAATCGAGCACTGCAATCTGCTCCGAACAGCCGACCGCCATTTGATGTGTCGCGTGGCTCCGGTTTCAAGACCAGGTTGTGGTGGCAAACCTGCGCGGGCAGTGCGACTGACTGGCGGTTGGCGTGCAGAATCTAGGTGTTCTCGGAGTCGCGTTCGACACCGGCGAGGGCGACGGTCCAGAACGCCGCCGCCGATCCCATCCCGCACACAAGACCCATCGCAACACGAACGAGCAGTCCCGATAAGCCTTCCCAGAGCCTGCTGGCCTCAATCACCGACCTGCCGCCGGCGACTTGCGTCAGGAGAATTCCTGCAACGATCAGCGTCAACGGGACGTTGCCGACAGCGGCGCCGAGAAGAAGCAGTCTTCGAAGCGACAACGGCCGGTGCTCGCGGAGGACGAGCACCGCCGGAACCGCAGCAAACGTCATCAGCACCGCCAGGATCAATGTCCCCATTCCGAGCGAGGCGGCGTGATCCATCGAATCAAGAGATGCGCCGGATGGAAAAAGCCCGAGGTTGAAGAAGGCTTGATACGCGACCAGTGCGATCGCGGCTGCAACCACTGGGGCGATGGCGAATCCCGCCAGCATCCTGAGCCTCGCGAGAGCGCGCTTACGATCCGTCATTGACGGTACTCAGGGTGCCTCGTCAGCTAAAATTCTTCTCCCACGCCGCGAAGATCTTCGAACTGCCTTCCATCAGCGCCTGATGGACGTGGGCGTGCTCGGTCGCCATCTGGCCGTCCACGTAGTCGCGGAACAGTTTCGACTTGTAGATGCCGAGCGTCAGCGTTTCCATCATGTCCGACGTGCCGTAGAGCGGGTCGGGAATGTGCGCGCCGAAATCGAAAACCTTCCGGGCGCGGGCGCCGGCGACGAACTCCATGTCGCAGCGGACCTCGTTGTTGTCGCGCAGCAGGAACGAAAACGTCTTGATCGCCCAGTCGAACTTGCCCGGCCCGAAGCCGAAGAAATTCGGAATCGGCGCGAAGTCGATGAACGGATAGCCGATCGCGACCTCGAGCTTGTACCCCGGCTTCGGATTGGCGACGACGTGCACGAAGTCCGGGTGCTGGACGACGGCGACAGCCTCCTTCAGCACCTTCTTCATCGGCCCGAGATAAATGACGAAGTCGTGCAGGAAGATCGTCAGCAGCGACCAGCGGTACTTGCTGCCGATCTCACGCCAGTCACGGGCGATCGACACCTGATCGGCGGAATACTTGCCACAGTTGCCGTCCGCATCGCAGTACAGCATCTGCTGCATGGTGAAGCCGCCGGGATCGCCATCCGGATAGACCCACGACGAAGTATTCAGAAACTGCCTGAAGACGTATTCCTTGAGGCGTTCCTCCGGATTCGAGCCGGAGATCTTGCCGAACTCGACCTGCTGAATGCAGCCCAGCGCGGACAACTTCTGGTCGCTGATCGTCACGTCGGCGAAGTAACCCCAGGCTTTGTTCGCCAGTGCGTACGGCCGATTCAACTCGAGCGCGAATTTCTGAATGGTGCGCGTCGGATCGCGCGACCAGCGTTCGAGCTGACGCCCCTTGACGATGGCGAGCTCTGACTTTTCGACGAGAAACCGGTCGTGCGACGAGAAGCCGGCTGGAACGACAGGTGTTGGACGCGTGGCGGTCATAGCGGGTCTGGGCCTCGTTTGAGGATAGTGTAACCCCCGTCGCCCTCAGTGACGGTCACCGTAGCGTTGACCGGCAAGTGCTGGAAAGTCTGCCGAGCGCCACCCGGCCACCACACCTCGAGACACTCGGCACTTCGCCCCAGTCCGAGACCAAAGTGCTGCTCGAACGGCAGGCACCCGAACTGACTGCCGCCGTTGTTGACCACATGCTGATCGCGGCCGCCTGCGGTCAGTTTGAGCCGGGCGCCGACCGCGTCGCGGTTGCAGCTGACACCCGTGAGCCGCACGTTCAGATAGTTGCCCGGCAGCGACTCCGGCCGGAATACGGAAGTCGTCAGCAGCTCGCCTGGATACATGCCGCCGGACGCCGCGATCAGGCTGATGCGCCCGTCGCCGTGCAGGTCGGCGGCGTTGGCGCCGTGCGCCTTGCCGGCCGCCGGCAAGCCGGCGGCGAACGTGACGTTGCTGAACCGGCGACCGTCGTTCGCCAGGACGACCAGCGGATCGCTGCGGTCCATCTGCGGTCCACCGTTTCCCAGCAGCAGATCGACTCGGCCGTCGTTGTCGAGATCGGCGCCGTTCCCGCTCATCGAGCCCCAGCATTCGGTGATGCCGAGCTCGTCGTTCGCCAGCGTGAAGGTGCCGTCCCTGTTGTTGCGGTAGATGCGCAGCGGCTGACCGTCGGCGCTTGCCCGTCCGTGGCGCAGGCTGTGGATCATGTCGTCGTTGCTGCACCAGAGGTACTGGACGAGATCGAGCCAGCCGTCGTTGTCCACGTCGCAGAAGTAGGCCACCATGCCGAAGCACGGTCGATCGATGCCGGCGGCGGCGCTGACGTCGGTGAACGTGCCGTTGCCGTTGTTGTGAAACAGCTGCGAGCGGCCGAAGGCGCTGCTGAGAAACAGATCAGGATAGCCGTCGTTGTCGTAGTCGCCCCAGGTCGCACCGACCGCCGGCCCCCATGTCGTCAAGCCGGCATCGAGCGTGACGTCGGTGAAGGTGCCGTTGCCGTTGTTGTGAAACAGTCGATGGCGCTTGCTGCGATGGAACACGCCGCCGAGATTGCTCGGCACGAAGAGATCGAGCCGGCCGTCGAGATCGAAATCGACCCAGCCGGCGGTGAAGCCCGGGGCCCAGCTCTGTACGCCGGCGTCACGGGTCACCTCGGTGAAGGTGCCGTCGCCGTTGTTGTGAAACAACGCGGCCTGGCCGTCGAAGAATCCAAGCCGGGTGACGAACAGATCGGTCCGGCCGTCGTTGTCGTAGTCGCCGGCACTGATCCCCCACGAGTTGACGCAGGCATCGAGGCCCGAGCCGACCGAGGCGTCGCGGAAGGTCCCGTCACCGTTATTGCGGTAAACGCTGATGCCGCCGCTGACCGCCGAGATGATCACGTCCATCTCGCCGGTGCCGGTGATGTCGAAGATCGCCGTGCCGCGTCCGCCTGACGTCTTGTCGAGCCCGATTTCCTGCGCCACGTCTCGATAGCGCAGCCGCGTCGGCGCGTAGCCGGTCGCCATCTCGATTCGGCGTTCGACTGGCGTTTCCGGCGGATAGCCGCCGAGTTTCTGCGAGGACAGCCACATCCAGTGCTGACAACGCGCTTCGGAAGCGCCGGCGTCGATCGCCAGCGAGCCGTCGACGATCGCCTGCCGATACAATCCAGCGCGGGTACCCGCCACCGCTCGTTCGTACAAAGCCTGGGCTCGCGTGGTTGGATGCTCGGCCGCCAGCCCGAGCTCGTCGAGCGCCTGGAGATACAAGCCGCATTTGATGTACGACCGGCCGAGGTGCAGCCGGGCCGTCGCGTCATCGGGTGCGTCGCGCAGCCGGGCGCGATAACGCGCGATCTCGTCCTTGTATTGCAGCGCCTGGAAGACGGGATAGTCGAGGAAAGCCTCGACCAGCTCGATGAGGAACGCCGGGGCTTTGGTGGTTCCGACGATCTCGAGCGCGTGCAGCCCTCTGACAAGCTCCTGCGTCAGAAGCGAACCGAAGGACAAAGGCAGCCGGAGCGGAAACGTCAGCAGGCTGAGCGGGTCACGCGGCACCACGCCTGCAAAGCTGGCGCGAACGGCGTCGCCCAGTTCTTCGACCACGCCACGGCCATCGGCGCTTTGCAGTGCGGCGTAGCGCAGGATCCGCGCGGCGCGGTTCGCAAAATCTGAAGTGGCGCGATCGAGATCGTTCGGGCCGTCCACCGAGGGTTCGACAGTGTCATGGCTGATCGGACGCCCGTCGATCGTGCCGAGCAGCGACTGCGCCGCCTGGAAAACGGCGCCGATTGACTGCAGGCTCTTTTCGAAGACGAAGGGCGGCAGATTCCGCAGGTCGCTGAGTGAGTCAGCCATCAGGCTATCGTTCGATCATCCTGGGCAGCGAGTAGTAGACCGAGCGCACCGCGCAGCCGAAACTGCCGGTCTCCGGCCGTTCGATCGGCTCACCGCCGAGGAAGCTGGCAATCGCCCGTTCGAGATACGGCTGATATTCCGGATCCCCGGGATATTTGAAATTGTCCACCGCGCCTCGGTACTTCAGGGTCCGCCGCGAGTCGAGCAGATAGATGCGCGGTGTTTGCTGCGCCAGATAGGCGGCCGCGGCGGCACCGTCAGGGCTGTGATACAGGGGGAAACGCAGGCCTCGATCGGCGACCGCGCTTCGGACCTCGTCGAGCGTTTCGCTGAAGCGCGTCGCGACTCCGTAGAACGCCAGCTCGGGATGCGACGCCTCGAACTGATTGAAGTAGGCGTCGTATCGCACGCAGTGCGTGCACGCGCTCGACCAGAACACGACAACGGCGCCACTCCGGCCGGCGAGCGCAGCGTCGAGCGACGAAGCGGAATTCGCCGTCGCCGGATCGACGGCCGGCAGCGTCAGACTCTCGAGGATGTCGCCGATCGCCTGCATTGCGCCGCCAGTCTAGCAGAGCGGAACGAAGCGTCCGACTAGTATGAAAACGTTAGCGTTCTGCGCGTGGCTGGAGCGATGAGGGTCTATGGTAACGTTGCCGTTTGACCTCAAACGGCGCTCCTCTTTCAGCGGCTTCAGAGACCTACAAGCAGCCGGGAAACGCGGCCTGGCTCGGGCGCCTGCGTCATGTGACCGCGGTCGTCACCCGTCACCTGATTTCGGCGGCCGCCGATCGCATCGGATGGCGGTGGCTGTCTTCTCGTTTCACCACTGCCGGTCTCGCGGGCCCGATGCGATTCCGCGTGCTGCTCGAGGATCTCGGCGGCAGCTTCGTCAAGTTCGGACAGGTGCTTGCGGTCCAACCGGATCTCCTCCCGCCAGGCTATGCGACCGCGTTGCTCGATCTGCTCGATCGCGTTGCACCGGTGCCGAGTGACGTGTTCATGCAGTCGCTGGCCGACGAACTCGGTCCGGCAGTCAGTCGTCTCGAAGACATCGATCGGGAACCGCTGGCGACGGCGTCAATCGCGCAAGTGCACGTGGCGAATCTCGATGGTCGCAGGGTCGCGGTCAAAGTGCAGCGGCCGGGAATCGAGCAGGCATTCCGCGCTGACGTCAGGATGATGATGATCCTGCTGCGGGTCGTGCGCCTGTTCCGCGTGCGTCCGCTCTACTGGCTCGACGAACCGATCCGCGAGTTCGCAGGATGGACCGACGAGGAGCTCGACTTCCGACGCGAAGCGCGCCACCTCACGCTCGTGCGTCGCCAGTCGCTCGGCCGCAAGGGCGTGCGCATGCCTGAAGTGATCATCGGGCTCACCACGCGGCGCGTGCTCGTCACCGAATACCTCGACGGCGTCCCGATGGCGACCTATATGCGAGCGGTCGAATCGGGCGATTTCAGCATCGATCAGCGCCTTCGCGCGGAGGGCTTCGACCCGGGCGCGTTCGGCCGGCAGATCATTTTCAACTTCACGACCGACTCGTTCGGGCACGGCCTGTTTCACGCCGACCTGCATCCCGCCAATCTGTTGATTCTTCCCGGTAACGTGGTTGGCTACGTGGACTTCGGCATCACCGGCAGTATCGGCCCGTACGCCCGCACCTGGCTGGCGGCGATGACGCTGGCGCTGGTGCGCCGAGACATCGACGACCTCCACCGCAGCTTCCTCAAGCTGGTGGTGCCGCGGCGCGACGCGGATCCGGTGAAGTTTCGCGTCGGCCTCGACGCCATGGCGGACAGCTGGTACGGCGGCCCTGGCGGCACTCGTTTGAAAAAACCAGCGGCGCTCGTGATGGTCCAGATGCTTGGCCTGTCGCGTGAGACCGCGATGCTGCCCGAGCGCGAGGTCGTGAAGTACATCCGCTCGGTCATGACGCTCGACGGCGTCGTGCATCGCTTTGCGCCCGATCTGAATCTCGGCCACGAGATCGAGCAGGCGTCGATCGCCACGCTCGACGCGCAGTCGGGACGCCAGCTCGTGTTCGCGGCATGGGCCGGCGGGCTGCGCGCCATCGAGTCGAGCCGATCCCTCGCCACTCGCGGCATGAGCGTCGTCAACATGCGCCGCCTCGGACTGGGGATGAGCACCACGGCGCTGCAGCTGGGTGCTGCCGCTCTCGCCTGCGCCCTCTGCGTCTCGAGGGCCCCGCTTCCGCTTCGGGCAGGTTTCAATCTCGGAACCGCGGAACTGGCAGTCGGATCGGTCGCCCTGATCGGCCTGGCGATCGAGCTGCTGCGGCAAACCCATGAGTGAAGCGCTCGAGGTCATCCGCACGCCAGCGCCCTGGCTCGACAGTCCCCAGGACACGCAACGGCGCCTTGCGGCCGTCGCTCGCGACGTGCGCGAGCTGGCCAGCGCCGAAGGCGCATCGGCGGAACTGCTGCAGATCCTGCCCGAGCTCGGCCCGGTGTTCTCCGGATTTGCGAGGTTCCTCTCGTCTCGAGCGGATGTCGTGCCCGCGGGACTTCGGTCCGATCTCGCCACCGTCGCCGATCACGTCACGCCTGCGCTGTTCGCCGAAATTCGCGAAGTGGTCGAAGCCGCGTGGCATCTCGGCGTCAACGACGTTTGTTTCGCATTCGAGGAAGCGCCGACCGAAACGCGCTTCCCGGTCCAATCGCACCGCGCCTTTCTGACGCCGACTGATTCGGTGATCGTGACCTGCGTGCCGCCGTCGTTCGAGGCACGCGCAGAACGGGAGCTGCAACAGCTGCCAATGCTCGCCGGTGCTCTCGCGGCAACGGTGGGCGGCGCCGACTCGTTCAATGCGCTGATCGAAGACTACCGAGCCCTGATGCGCCGTTATCTCGACCTGGCAGACGATGTGGCGGCGAGCGAGGCGCTGGTGGCGGATGCACGGCGCTTCCCGCCGCTGCGTTCGCGGCGTCCGCATCCTGGCTTGTCGTCGCAGCGCGTAGCCGTATGGGATGACATCGCCGCAGTCACGCCGGACACGCCGGGCTTCGATCGAGAGGAAGCGGGACCGAGCGTCTGTCGCGCATGGCTGCGACAAGCGCTGCTCGGACGCACGTTTCCGGAAGAATCCATTCCGGCCGATTTCATCATCTGTGGACGCCGGCAGGTCGCGATTGGCGGTCGGCTGTTCGCGACGCTCACGTCCGACGCCCAAGTGACCATTCAGGGGTATCTCGTGGCCACCGCCGCGGGCGATCCGGATCTGGCGATCAAATATCTGACCCGGGAGCTCGTGCCCGGACGCTCGGCCGATTCCGCCGGCTTCGGGCGGCGAATGCGTCACGCGTGGAGCGTGGATTCGGACGCCGCCGGTGGCAGCGAGCTGATGGCGCAGCTGCTGCTGCACTGGCGTATCGCCGTCGAGCACGGTTATCAGCCGAAGCCGCGCCTGGTTTCATTTTATCGGGGCTGTCTGGCGGCGGTCAGCGCGGCGACGGCGCTCGGCGGCGAAGACGACCTGCTGCGTGACGCGCTCGAAGCGCTGCAGATTCGCCTGATGGCGTTTCAGCTGGAAACACTGACTGGCATCACCTCGTCGGCCGCGCGCACCGTCCGCGAGGCCGGCTGGCGATTTCTCACGGCGATTGCTTCGGGGCCGATCAGTCCAGATCGACCCTTGTTCGGCGCGTCCGGGTTGTCGATGGCAGTCGCTGGTTCGTTGCTCCTGGCGCTGACCGCGATCGGCATCGCTCTTCCGGCACTGGTGGCGTCCGGAGCTGATTGGGCGGACCCGGCCGGCGCCGTGACGTTCGCGGTGCTCGGCGCAATCACCCTCTTTCTGATCGTTCGGAGGCGAAGCTGACATCGGGACCACGATCGTTCGTTGATCTCCTGCGCGCGCGCGGGTGGCAGGCGTACATCATCCTGTGCCTGGTGGTCTGGGCGTTCATCATCTCCGTCCCGGGCAACTGGCTGATTGCGATCGCGCACTGGCCGATGGCGCTTGTCATGATCGGCGGGTCGCTCGTTGCCGGTTCAACCCCGATGGGCGGCGGCACGATTGCGTTTCCCGCGCTGGTTCTGGGTTTTCACCGGACGCCGGTGATGGCGCGCGACTTCGGCCTGGCGATTCAGTCCACCGGCATGACCTCGGCGCTGTTGTTCATCGTCAAGCGCGGGATTCCGGTCGAGAAACGAATGCTGATCTGGTCGTGCGTCGGCGCCGTGATTGGCCTGACGTTCGGCACGTTCGTCCTGGCGACGCGCGTGCCGGCAGACTGGGTGAAGCTGCTGTTCGCGACGCTCTGGCTGACGTTCGGATCCTGGCTGGTCACCGGGACCGCAAAAGCGACGTCGGAGCCGCGCGGATCGACGGACGGCCACAACGTCGCGCTGATCGGGATGATCGTCGGGATCCTCGGTGGTGCAGTGGCAGCGCTGATCGGCGTCGGCGTGGAGATGCTCGTCTACGCCACGCTGGTGCTGAGGTTTGGGTGGGGACCCAAGGCCGCTGTTCCGACCGCCGTCTGCACCACGGCGCTGGTCTCACCGGTCGGTTTGCTGCTGCGCTTCGTCACCGCCGGCATCAACCCGGGCGTATTTCCGGACTGGATTGCCTGCGTGCCGATTGTGATCTTCGGCGCCCCGTTCGGCGCCTACATCTCGACCCGCATGCCGCGGTCTGTGCTACTGAAGCTGATCGGCGTGCTGGTCTTAGTGCAATTCGGCTTTACCGTGAATCAGGTTCGGCCATCGCTCGCGCTCTGGGGCGGAGTGGTAGCTTTGGCAGCGCTGGGCGGATTCGGACTCTGGCTGCTGGCGCCGTCGCCGGCTCGGCGACCGGCGGCAGCCGTCTCGAGCGTGTGATTTTACGTGAGCACGGGTTCGTAGGGGACGGCCTTTCAGGCCCTTCCTGTGGTTCGAGAAAGGGATCGTCGGATGGCTGCGGAAGAACGCACTGAACAACTGATCGGATCGGTGCTGCCGGACGTCACGCTGGCGTCGGTGACCGCTCCACACGACGCCTGGAGCCTGCACCGGGCGGCCGCGAAGCACCGTGGCGCCCTTCTCGTGATCTGGTCGAGTGTGTGCTCACATTGCGCGCGCTACGACGCTTACATGAACGCGTTCGCTGCAAACCACCCGGACATCACGATGGTCGGCGTGGCCTCGCGCCAGGGCGAGACGCAGGACGAAGTCCGCAAGGCGATCGACTCGCGTCAGCTGTCGTTTCCGATTCTTTACGACACCGGCTCCGCGGTCGCGCGTCAGTTGTTCACCCAGCAGACGCCGCGAGTCTTTCTCGTCGATTCCGAGAGCCGGCTGATTTATCGTGGCGCCATCGACAATTTCAAATACGCGGAGGACACCGAGTACGAAGCGTACCTGGAGCCGGCGATCAAGAGCTTGCTGGCGGGCGAACCGGTCGTCCGTCCTGACACGCCGAGCTTCGGCTGCGCGATCGCGTCCGTCTACTACACGATTCCGCGACCCCTGAAGAAAATCTGAGGCGCGCATGGCCAATCGATTCCAAACGACGATACGCGAATCCACCGACCTGATTGAAACAGGGCTGCAGTTGATCGACGGCCTGTTCAGGCAGGTACGGTCCGCCTGGCAGCCCGAACCAGCCAATGATGTCGCCGTGGACGCGTCCGGTCCGCGCAACGTCGATGGTGCCGTCTCGGAACTGAGCAATCGCATCACCCGATTGAGCACGATGACGACGCTCGAGGAGGTGCCCTCGATGTGGCGCGAAGTGCTCGAGGACTCGCGCAACTGCTTCAGCGAGGTCGACGGTCCCCGCGGCGCCGGTTTCGGCGCCGAAGTGGCGCTCTCGAGCGGCATGCTGGCCACCCAGCAGTTGCTGCGCGGTCTCTCCAGCCATCACACCTCGCCCAACGGCGCGTTCGGCACCTTCGTCATCAACGTCCTCGAAGTGTTCGACGATGCGCACGTCTATGCGACGCTGCAGTATCGGGAAGTGCTCGAACGCTATCGGCAGCGACTCGAGAGAAATCCAGGCGACGGGTCGGCGCGCATCGAAATGGCGCGAACGCTGATCAAGTGCGGTCTGTATCACGAGGCGATTCGCGAGCTCGAAATCGCGCGGGGGGATGCGCGGATCCGGGCACAGGCTCTCCACGAACTGTCGGTCGCGTCGTTCCGCGCCGGGCGTTTCACCGACGCCGGCACCTACGCCCGCGAGGCGATGGAATTGAATGGCTCGCACGGCCGGACCCGGCTGCTGCTCTGGTTGGCGGCGCAGAAAGGCAACGGCTACGCGCCCGACGTCCCGGCGGACATGCGCATGCAGCTGCGTTCCGGCCAGCAGCCGACACTGTTGCGGCTCGAGGACATGGCCTCGCGGATCGGTCTCGACAAGACCAGCGGCGGCCGCGGCACGGCGGTGTTCGATTACGACGGCGACGGCTACCTCGACGTCCTGGTCGCGGCGGCCCATGGCGGCTGCACGCTCTACAAGAACAACGGTGACGGCACATTCAGCGATGCGTCGATCTCCTCTGGCATGGACACCTGCCTGACGGCGTTCATCACCACCATCGGCGACTACGACAACGACGGCAACCCGGACATCTTCGTCACCAGAAACGGCTTCTTCAGCGGCGGCTGCTCGCTGTATCGAAATAACGGCGACGGCACCTTCACCGACGTCACGGAAGGCTCCGGACTCGCTGGATGGGGACCAGCCTTCACCGCGTCGTGGGTGGACTACGATTGCGACGGCCGGCTGGATCTCTACGTCGCGTTCAACCTCGGCTCGCTGTTCGAACGCAAGACGAAAAATCGTCTGTTCCACAACAACGGCGACGGCACCTTCACCGACGTGACCGACGCGGCGGGATTGGTCACCGACTGGCCGACCATCGGATCGTGCTGGGGCGACTACGACAACGACGGCCGTCCGGATCTGTTCGTCAGCAACTCGCTCGGCCGCTCGCAGCTCTTTCACAACAACGGTGACGGTACCTTCACCGAAGTCGGCCGTGATGCCGGCATCGACATGTACGGCCTCGGCAGCATCTGCTACTTCATCGACTACGACAACGACGGATGGCTCGACATCGTGCAGAACGTCTGGTCGGACTCCGAAGACGTGATTCACACGATGCAGAACGGCGATGGTCCGCCCGACGGACAGCCGATTCGCGTCTGGCGCAACAATCGCGACGGTACGTTCTCGCAGCGCAGCCGCGAGCTCGGCATCACCGGCTGCTGGGGCAGCATGAGCGGCAATGCCGGCGACCTCAACAACGACGGCTACCAGGACATCATCCTCGGCAACGGCAGCCCGCGGATGGAACGCGTCGAACCGCTGACCATTCTCGAGAGCGACGGCCGCAAATTCCACGACGTGACATTTACTGCGGGCCTGCCGATCACCGGCAAATCGCATGGCGTGAACCTCGCCGACCTGCACGGCGACGGCCGCATGAGTCTGTTAGTCGCGAGCGGCGGCGCCTATCCCGGCGATCTGCTGACTGTCGGCGCGTTCTGTCCAAAGGAGCGCGTCGGCCACTATCTGAACATCCGCCTGGTCGGCACCCGCAGTAACCGCAGCGCCATCGGCGCCCGGATCAAAATCGAAGCCGGCGGCAACGATCAGCATCGTCTTGTCTCGGGCGGATCGCAGTTCGGCTGTCTGCCGTTCGAGCAGCATTTCGGCCTCGGTCCGGTGACCGACAGCATCGATGCGATCGAGATCTGGTGGCCGAGCGGCCTACGGCAGCGCATCGCTGGTCCGATTGCCGCCAACAACACGATTCGCATCACCGAAGGCGACGACCGCCTCGAGGACGTCTACAAGAAGCGCAGCCGCACCATCGATCGCCCGTTGCTCGAACCGGCGTAAGGCGAGTGTGGTGCACCTGCCGACGATCACGACGTTCGAACGCAGAGCGCGCAGAACTCGCAGAGAATTTCAATGTCAAAAGAAGTAACTCAGCGGTCTCTGCGGTCTCTGCGTTGATCGGGTGACACGCGTGACGACGACTCCGGCACAGGAACTCCAGGCGCAGCTGCGCGGCACGCTGCTGCGTCCCGGCGACACCGGCTACGACGATTCACGCACCATCTGGAACGGAATGATCGATCGCCGGCCGGCGCTCGTCGCGCGATGCGTCGGCGTCGGCGATGTGGTGGCCTGCGTTCGCTTCGCGCGCGAGCAGCGGATACCGTTGTCGATTAAAGGGGGCGGCCACAACATCGCCGGACTCGCGGTCTGCGACGACGGCCTGATGATCGACCTGTCGCTGATGCGCGGCGTCTGGGTCGATCCGATCGGCCAGGTCGCGCGCGCCCAGGGCGGCTGCACGCTTGGCGATCTCGATCGCGAAGCGCAGCTGCACGGGCTCGCCGCGGTGCTCGGGTTCGTGTCGCAGACCGGCATCGCCGGCCTCACGCTCGGCGGCGGCTTCGGTTACCTGACCCGCCGCTTCGGCTGGGCCTGCGACAATCTGCTCTCGGCTGAAGTCGTCACTGCCGATGGACGCGTCGTCCGGGCCAGCGAGCGCGAGAACGGCGAGCTGTTCTGGGGTCTTCGTGGTGGCGGCAGCAACTTCGGCATCGTCACCAGCATCGAATACCGTCTGCATCCGGTCGGGCCGGAGATTTACGGCGGCGTGATGGCGTGGCCGGCCGAACAGGCGGGGCCGGTCTTCGAGACGCTTCAGCGTGTCTTTCACGACGCACCGGCCGAGCTGTCGTGTGTCCCGCTGATGCGCAACGCACCGGCGGCGCCGTGGTTGAGCACCGACGTCCACGGCAAACCGATCGTGGCGCTGTTTGTCTGCTACTCCGGATCGATCGCGGACGGCGAAAAGGTGCTCGCACCGCTCAAGGCGATCGGGTCGCCGGTCGGCGACATCGTCAAGAGCCGGACCTATGTCTCTCAGCAGAGCCTGCTCGACGCGACGCAGCCGAAGGGCCGGCGCTATTACTGGAAGTCCGAGTATCTGCCGGGCATCACACCCGAGGTACTGGGGAAGCTTCGCGAACACTCCGCGCGGGTGACGTCGCCGCATTCGGCGATCCTGATCTTTCCAATCGACGGCCGTCTGAACACGCTCCCGGCGAATCATTCGGCGGTCGGCAACCGCGACGCCAAGGCGGTGTTCAACATTCAGGGATCGTGGGAGCGCCCGGAAGACGATGCGGTGAACATCGAGTGGGCGCGCAGTACGTGGCGGGACATCAAGCAGTTCTCGACCGGCGGGACTTACGTCAACTTCCTGACCGAGGAAGAAGGCGACGATCGCACCCGCGCCGCCTACGGTGCGAACTACGATCGTCTCGTCGAGGTGAAGACGAAATGGGATCCGGACAATGTGTTTGCGACCAACAAGAACATCGTCCCGTCACGACGTTGAACGCAGAGACCGCTGCGTTCGCAAAGACATTTCCGAGCTGACGTGGCGCGACCCTTTCAGGGTCGCGTCAACGCGTCGAACGCGGGCCTGAAAGGCCCGCGCCACAGTCGGCAGGCTCAGCCCCCAGCCCCTAGCCCCTGGCCCCTGGTTAGAACCGAATCAGCCACTCCGCATACGCGAGGTGCCCGCCGGCACTGGTCGGAAAGATTGTGTAGGCCACGTCGCCGCTGTGGGCGTACGCGTAGTACAGCGTCAGCGCGACGTGCGGGTTGATGGTGATGTCGCCCTGCACGTCGTAGAGGGTGGCGAGGCTGGTGTGTCCATTCGACGGCCGGCCGTTGAACCCGAACGAGTTCGGCTGAAACGCACCGCCGCCTGAGTACCAGAGATCGTGGCTGTCGGCGAGGCTCAGCGCATGGATGTCGCTGCGAATCGTGAGACGGCTCACCGGGCGGACGATGAATTCGCCGAACGCGTCTACGTTGTTCATCAGGTTGAAGAACGGCATGCGCGCGTAGATGCGTGCCGTCGGCAGCACCTGGAAAAACGTGCCGTGTTTGTCGTCGTTGGGGTTGCTGTCACCGGAGCTGTAGTCGTAGCCGGCGCGGATCCATGGCTTCAATTTCGGAAGCCCCGAGGGCTGCCAGCCGACCTCAGCCGCCATCGCCCCGGCGCGATGCGACAGCGTGCCCCACGAGCCGGCCTGCAGCACGCCCCAGAACATCAGGTCGATCGGACCGGCTTCTGTCGCTGCGACCTGGAGGAAGTTTCCGCCATAGGTGCCGATGTTGATGTTCTCGGTGTCGGCGGCCTTCGCCGCCGCCGACCGGTTGTCGGTCTTGACGAGGCCGCTGCCGTAGGCGCGATAGTCGTTGTAGCCGAGCGCAAAGACCCGCCACAGCGATGGATTCTTTTCGCTGCCGCCCTGACCGGTCAGCGCTCCGTAGAACACGTTGATGTGCAGCTCGTTCCAGCCGTTCACCTGAAACACGCCTTCGGTCGGCCGGGCCGCAACCGCGGTGACATTCAGCTTGGGCGTGTTGAAGACGTACTGTCCCCCGTCGAGACTGCGAAGCACGTCAGAGAAGCCGAAATTGCCCAGCACGCGCTGGCTGATGCGATCGCGGTTCAGCGTGGCGAGCGTCCCGTTCTTCGGCGTCGTCTCGAGGCCGTCGTTGTACTCGAACCGTCCGACCTTCAGTGACTGCCCCTCGACGCCGCCGAGGCCCTTGAACCGGATGTATCCCTGCTTGAGGAAAATCGCCGCCGGGTTCTCGCTGTTGTTGTTCGCCGCGTAGTAGTTGGCGCCGAGGCCCAACTGCCCCTGCGGCGGCGGCTGAACAGCAGTCGTCGGCAGGTTGATCATGAACGGCACCTCGAATTCGAGCTGCCAGTCGTAGGCCTTCTTTGTCTGGGTGATGCCGAAACGAACTTGCGTGCCCTGATAGGTGTAGTCGCCGTTCGGGGTGTCACCGAAGAAATTCCAGTCGTAGGTGCGGCTTCGTATCGCCGTCGAGAACACCACGTCGTCGCCGAGGGTGATCGGCGGCGGCGCTGGACTTGCGCACTCGGCGACGGCCGCTGCGGCAAGAAAGGCACAATCATGAAAATTCGGGGAAGCCTCGCTCGGATGCGTTGTGTGCGTCATGATTGTTCTTCAGCCTCTCGCTAGTTCAAAAACACTAAGCCGTGAAAACGCGCATCGGCAACAATAAGGGCCGATGCCGATGACGCGCGTCCGGGGATTCACGCAGGCTGATCGTCGCCGCGGTTCTGCTGGTCTGCTTTCCGGTCTTGGCGCGATCCTGTTTCACTACCTCGCCGATACGTTCGGCGATGCGCTCTTCCAGTGGGCGGAAACCAACGAAGTGCTGCACCGGCTGCCGGTGGTCGTGATCGTGCCGACTGTTGGTCTGTTCCTGGTCGGTGCCGTGCTGCAGGCGGTGCCGCTCGCCCGATTCGGCGGCGTCGCCGGAAGTGCTCGAAGGGATCGATCACCACGGCGGTGTGGTGCAGCCGATCCGCCTGCTGAACGTGTTTCTCAGCGGACTGGTGCTTGCGTTCGGCGGATCGGTAGGGCCGGAAGGCCCGATGGTGCAACTCGGCGCGGTGGTGAGCAGCTGGGTCGGTCAACGCTTCAACCTGACGCGTGCCAACCTGCAGACAATCGTCCGCGCCGGCGCCGCCGCGGGAGTCGCTGCCGCGTTTCGCTCTCCGGCCGGCGGCGTCCTGCTGACGCTCGAGATTTTCGGCGCCAGGTTCAATCAGGATCTGACTGCGATCTCGGTGGCGGCTGGCATCGGCTACGTCACGCGGACGGCGCTGCTCGGCGATGCCTACCCGTTTCAGACCGATCGCGACGATGCAGAATCGTGCCGCTCGCCGGGATGTTGCTGATCGTCGTTCCGATCATGGGAATGGTCGCAGTGCCTGACCGGACATCTCTTCATCAAGATGTTCGAACGCTTTCAGACCGATCTTCTCCGAGGCGGTGGCCGCTGGCGATTCGGGTCGGCTTCGGCGGCCTCCTGGTCGGGCATCATCGGCATCTGGTTTCCGCAGGTTCTGTCGGCCGGCTATCCGGTGATTGAACGCGTCATCCAGAGGGCTTGCCGTTCTATCTGCTGGTCATGCTGCTGCTGCTGAAGATGCTCGCGACGTCGATCACGTTTGGTTCGGGCGCGGTTGGCGGACTGTTCGCGCCGACGTCTGGTGATGGGCTCGCTCTACGGCGGGGCCTTCGGCTACGGCGTTCACGCGCTCGCGCCGGAGCCTGGTGCCGCAACCGGAACTGTTCGTGCTGCTCGGCATGGTGGTGATGTTCGGATCGATCGTCAAGGGCTACTGGAGCGGCCTGCTGATGATTGCCGACCTGAGCGGCTGCTATCACCAGCTGCTCCTGCCCGGCGTGATCGCCGGCGGCATCTCGTATCTTTTTCAGCTGGGAAATCTACGACCGCTCTATCTTCGGCCTGGCGATCGATCGCGCTCGATCTCGTCGAAGGCCGACCAGGCGGAGCCAGCGCTAACCACCTGAACGCCGCTCATCCGTGCCGCCGGCGCAGTACTCCAATGACGCCCCGCTAACGTCCATCGCGGAACCCCCATCGAACCGAGGGCAGCCGCTCGGCCCGGCGGATCACGAAGTCCAGTGCCAGACCGATCACGCCGATCATGATCATCGCGGCGACAACCAGGTCGTAGCGCTTTCCGGAGTTGCGGGCATCGATGACCAGATAGCCAAGCCCGGAGTTCGAGGCAATCATTTCAGCCGCCACGACCACCAGCCAGGCGATGCCGAGCGCGATTCTCAGGCCGACCAGCATCTGCGGCAAGGCCGCCGGCAGGACGACTCTGGCGAGCAGCTTCGCCGGCGACAACCCGAAATTCCGTCCGGCGCGGCGATACATCGCCGGCACGTTGCGGACGGCGTTCATGGCGGAGACGACGATCGGAAAAAACGCGGCCAGGAAAATCAGGAAGACGGAGGAGGTGTCGTTGATGCCAAACAGAATGATTGCGACCGGAATCCAGGCAATCGGGCTGATCGGACGCAGGATCTGAATCACCGGGTTGACGACGGTCGCGGCGGTGGGATACCAGCCGAGCAGCAGGCCGCACGGGATGCCGACGATGATGGCGCTGAGATAGCCGATTCCGACGCGCCGCAGCGAGTCGCCGATGTAGTGCCACAACAAGCCGCCCTCCATCAGCTGGACGGTGCCGCGCTCGACCGCGAGCGGCGACGGGAACACGTCGGTGTGGCTCCACTTGACGGCGTAGTTCCACAGCAGCAGCAGCGCGCCGGCTGTGAGCAGCGGCAGAACCAGCGGCTCGAGCCGCTCCTGCATCGGGATCGATCCGACAGGGTTGCTCATACCTTGTGCGCCAGGCCGATGGCTTCGAGGATGCCATCCCGCAAGCCGAGGTATTTCGCCGAGCTGATGTCGCGCGGATGCGGCATGTCGATCGGCACGACCTTTTGAATCTTCGCCGGACGAGCGCTCATTACGATGACCCGATCCGCCAGCTGCACCGCTTCGTCGATGTCGTGGGTGACGAAGATGATCGTCTTGCGTGCGACCGCGCAAATACGAATCAGCTCGCCGCGCATGATCAGGCGGGTGATCGAATCGAGGGCGCCGAACGGCTCGTCCAGAAACAGCATGTCCGGGTTCACGGCCAGCGCGCGCGCCACCTCGACGCGTTGTTTCATACCGCCCGAGAGTTCCCGCGGATAGGCTTTTTCGAAGCCCTTGAGGCCGACCAGGTCGACGTAGTGCGCGATGCGCTGCGCCCGCTCCGATTCGGACAGCGCACTCAGGCCGAAGCCGATGTTGCCCTCGACCGTCAGCCACGGAAACACGCCACGTTCCTGGAACACGAAGACGCGGCGGCGGTCCGGTCCGGTCACCACCTCGCCGTCGATCCGCACTTCGCCATGAGACGGCTTGAGGAAGCCGGCAACCACGTTGAGCAGCGTTGACTTGCCGCAGCCGGATGGACCGAGCAGGCAGACGAACTCGCCGTCGGCAACATCGACGCTGATGTCGTCGAGCACGTTGATCTCTTCGCCGGTCCGGCCAAACGTCATGCTGATGTGGTCGGCCCGGAGCTTGGTTTTCAGCGCGGTCGGTTTGGCTGCCGTGACGTCCTGCACTGCGGTGGTGGTGCTAATCATCCGAATATCCCCAGCTGATGGACGGAATTTGCTCCAGCGACTTGATACCGATATCGAGCAGCAGCCCGATCACTCCGATCATCACCATGCCGGCGACGACCAGGTCGTAGCGGTTGCCGGCGTTACGGGCGTCGACGATCAGGAACCCGAGACCGGAGTTGACGGCGATCATCTCCGCCGCGACCACCACCAGCCAGGCGATGCCGAGGGTGATGCGGAGGCCGAGGATCAACTGCGGCGTCACCGCCGGGTACAACACGCGAAAGACAATCTGCGAACGCTTCAGGCCGAAGTTGCGCCCGGCATTCAGATAGACATCGGGAATGCTGGCGACGGCGTTCATCGCGGTGACGGTCAGCGGAAGGAACGAGGCGAGGAAAATCAGAAAAATCGCCGCGATGTCACCGACGCCGAACCACAGGATCGAGATGGGAATCCACGCCAGCGGAGAAATCGGGCGCAGCAACTGGATGATCGGGTTGAAGGCAAACTCGGCGCGGCGGTAGAGGCCGAGCGTCAAACCGATCGGAATGGCCAGAATCGCGGCGAGCACGAAGCCCCAGGTCACGCGAAACAGCGAGGCGACCACGTATCGCATCATCCGACCGCTGACCGCCAGTTCGACGAGAGCCCTGGCGACGGCCAACGGTGTCGGCAGAATCGGGGCCGCCTGAAGTCCGAGCACGAGTTGCCAGACGAGCAGCAGCACCGCGATGAACGCGATCGGACCGTATCGGGCGACGGCGATCGAGGATGTTCGAACCGGTGGTTTCACGCGGAATGCCAGCCGATCAGCGCGCAGCAGCAGCGGAAAACGAGGCCGGTGAAAGTTGCGGCAAGGGGGGATTCTACGTCAGCAATCCGGCTCGCGATACGAAGGTTGGAGCTCAAACCATCGCCTTGTACAAAGACACTAGTGCCTTTGCATTACTCGCGCGTCACCGATGGAAGGCGTTATGTGCGGGGGTTTTCGAGACGCATCGCGAGCGGGTAGCCGCGCTTTCTCGAGCCCGCCGCTTCGTCGCGCGCGTGCTCGATCAGTTCGGCTTCGAGTGCGCCTTTCGGCTGCCAGTCCTCGAGCAGGCCTGGAAGATACCAGTCGAAGAACACCTGGCTGTAAATCAGACCGTTCTGGAACGCGGCGCGGACCGATCGTTCGAACGGAATCGCGCTCTGCTCGAGCACGTTCGGCATGTCCTCGCTGTTCATCATCGCGAACGCGAAGGCTGCGCCGTGCACCGCCGGCTCGATGCGCTCGGCGGGATACGAGGTGGCCTCTTCGACGGCCTTGTAGATGCTCATGTTGCTGAACGCGACGAGGCGCCCGTAGCCGTGCACGATGAGACGCTGAAGATCCGGCGGATACTGTTTGAGGTAGTCGCCGAACAGGTTGGCGGCGTTCGGGCCGTCCGGTGCGTCGAGACGAATCAGGCCGAGCGAGCCGCTCATCAATTTGAAGAAGCCGCGCTCGTAGATCCGCAGGATCGCGCCGATGCCTTCGTAGGCGAAGCCCAGATAGTCCGGCGCGCAGGTGCTCGCGAACAGGGCGTTCAGCTTGGCGACGTCGAACACCATCTCTTCGGTCGAGCCTGAACCAAAGCCGACGTGCGCGATCGGCAGCACTTGACGCGGAAGCTTGGGATCGGCCAGCGAATTTTCCGGAAGCAGATGCTTGCCGATGGAAGTGGCCAGGCCCTCCGACTTCCACAGGCCGGTGACCGCCTTGGCACGCTCAACCGGACGTCCCAGCGAGTCGTGCTGATAGGTGGTGAGCCGCTGGACGAGATCTTCCTGCAGCACACCGTGATCGACGGCGCCGGACGCCACGGTTTTGACGCCGGCCACACGACGCGGAACGCTCGTCATCAACGGGATGGTGAGCGCGGAGGTGGAACCCACCGGCGCCTGACCTTTCGGCACCATGCCAACTGCATGAAAAGCGGCATCGACGATCCCGCTCTGCACGTTGGCGCCGACCGCGAACGCCGTGCGCACGGCGCCAGACAGCTGGCCGCCGGCGGCTTTGGTGACCTCGTCCAGCGAGGGCGTGCCTGGTTTCGGCCGGGACACCAGCGAGGTCACCTGGCGCGCGGCCAGCAGCGAGATGGCGAGTGAAAACTTTCCGACCGACTTCACGAAGTCGCCGGTGCTCTGCATCATGTCGGTCAAGAATCCACTCCTCGAACCAGGCTGATCCGCCACGGGGATACTCCGGGCAGATTATAAGCCTGAATCGTCGAGCCAGCCCGACGACTGACTACGCTGGCGGGAAGCGCGATTCCGAGCGGACTGCGGCGATTTGGCTCTGATGACGCCGTTCGTGGCGGGCCAGAAACATCAGGATGTGCGGGACGTCGTTCGCGCCCATGAGCGGGTGCTCGGACACCATGGTGCTGAAATCGAGATCGCGGTTGCCCTGGATGAGCTCTCGCGTTTCGCTGAAGGCGGTGCGCAGGTCACCTGTCAATTCTGCCGCGGGCCGACGTTCCCTCGGTGTGGCGGCGTCGGGGTTGCGCGTCGGCAGGATCGGAAACTCGGTGATCATCCCGATCACGGCGTCCGGCACGAATCGATTCATGAAGCCGAGCGGCATTTCGAGCATCGACAGAACCGGGGTCGGGATGTGCAGCGGCGAGACGTTCACGTCGGCAAACGAACGCTTCAGGCGGGCCGGCTTGCCCGCCCGTTTGAGGTCGACGAGACGGCGGATCTCATCGCGCCACAACAGCTCCGACAACCGCAGGTGGTCAACGATTTCACCGATCGACCAGCGGCCCTGCCGCGGCGAAAAATCGAACTGCGCCTGAGACAGCGGCGCAATCGCCGCCAGCGTCTGCGCGCGCACGCCGCCGAAGGCCTGCAGACGTTCCTCGAGCGCTGCAGCCGGCGGCGTCGGCGTCATTCGTGATGCTTCGAAAACGAGGAGTGGAACAGCGGCGGCAGCGGTGACGGCACGTGCAGCGTCGCGACCGGTCCGGCCGAGAGGCGGAAGGCGTCGAACAGCACGAACGACGATCGGCATTGCTCGGCGTCGAACAGCTGACACAGGATCGTTCCCTGATCGGATCGCGAGGGATTGGGCACGAACAGCGGCTCGCCACCGAAATAATGCCGCGGCGCCGCACGAAACACCTCGGCCGATCGCGTTGGCCAGTCGATACGGACCACCTCGTCGAAGAATTTGCGTCCGGCGTTCCCGGACTGGCTCATTCCCAGCATCCAGAAATGATCGTACGGCAGCCCGGTCAGATCGGGATCGTGGGCGGGAAAATCGGGCGAGTTCGAGTACGCCACTTCGGTCCGCTCGATCACCGACCGGGCCGCGAGGTCGACGGTCAGCCGCAACGGCCGTCCCCTGAAGCTGTCACAGAACAAGTTGGGAATCGTCTGGTACTCGGGATACAGCGGCTTGTCGTAGTCGACGATGTCCACGATCAGATGGCCGTCGCGCTCGAAGGCATTGATCAAGTGCAGGCAATAGTGACCGCCGACATCGATCCGCGCGACTTCATCGCCGGTCTCACGGGACGCGACGATCAACTGGCTGCCGAGCTCGGGCCGCCACGACAACGCGTCCATCACGGTCGCGCCTTCCTGAATCAGCGCCTCCATCCGCAGCACCAGCGGGCTGACGTAGATCACGATGAAGCGCTCGCTGATCGCGAAGTCGTGGGTCGAGGCCGGATACGGCAGCTTCAGACGCTTCCGGTACTTCAGCGCGCCGTCGGCGCCGAAGCGGAATAGATTGACGACCGGATTGGCGGCGGAAAACGCCACGCCGAAGTTGAACAGCTCGCCGGTTCGATGATCGACCTTCGGGTGTGCGCTGAACGGCGTGACCTCGTTCAACTGCTGCCCGAAGGTATACAGTCCGCGGGTCTCGCAGGTGCGCGCGTCGATCTCCCACGGCAGTCCCTGCTCGCCGAACGCCAGCAGCCTGCCGCCGAACGGGTACACGCTCACGTTGACCGGCGACTCGAGGCCGACGCCCCGTTTGAGCTGATCGCCTTCGAACGCCGTACCAAATGTGCGGAACAGCGGCTTGCCGGCCGCGTCCTCGCGCACGAACTTCTCGCTCCGCACGAAGCGGTTGCTCATGCGGACGCCCTCGGGCCCGAAGTCGAGTGCGCAGACCATGCCGTCGCCGTCCAGCCAGTGCTTGTACTTCAGGCCGGCGCGTTCGAAGCGTGCCGGTCCGTTGAAATGCGCGGTACCTCGAAGCGACGAGGGAATCGTCCCCTCGACCTCGAGCGCGATCCGCGCGTGCTCGGTCACGTCGATGCTGAACGCACGTTCGACGAAGGGCGCCAGGTCTTCCACTACGCCCTCGATCCCGCTGCGGCGGGGCTGGTCAGCTCCGCCTTCACTGTCTTCCGTGGTGTCCTGAAACAGAAAGCCGCCTCCGGATTCCACCCCATCGGCCACATGTAGCGGTCCGGACACGCCGCATGCGGCGCGTAGTCCGCAGCCATTCGGGCCGGATCGAACGACAGCTTCTCGAGGTTCAGGCTCGAGACGAACGACTGGTTCCAGACGATCGCCGCGTCTTCGAGCACCATCGCGTAGATGTGCGCGGCGATGTAGCGGGCCAGCGTCATCGTGTTCGCGAACTGCTCGTCGAGCACGGCGCGCGCCTCGTCAATCGACACACCGACCTTGTAGAAGCTCTGCTCGGCGGTGTCGAGGGCGTGAATCTCGAAGAAGTCGAAGAACACTGGCGCCGTGTTGGGTTCCCGGTTGGCTTTCTTCCAGTGGTAATACTGCTGCAACAGCGTCAGCAGCCCGAGGTTGACGCGACCGAGTTTGGTGAACGTCCGCAGGAACGCGACGATGAAGCGGCGGTCGGTAAAGAGATCGTTGATGAACGGGAAGACGTAAAACGAGAAGTAGATGGTCAGCTCCCACACGTACTTCAACGAGTGCGCTTCCTGATCGCCGAGGCAGTCGTATCCAATCTGAAAACTCGGCAGGTAGGCAGCGTAGACCGCGCGCTCGAGCTCCTCGAACAGCGGAACTTTGGCGTCGAGCTCCGCCTGATCCTTCGTGAGAATCGAGTCCACCACCAGCGTGTTGTAGATCGAGATGACGTCGCCACCGGGGCTGTAAAGGGGATCCGACCACCGTCCGGCTTCTCCGACCATCGCCCAGTGACGGCGATCGATCGTCTGCACGGCGTCGAACGAATAGTCGCGGAAGCTTCCGGAGTGCAGGATCGTCCGCGTCGGCAAGTCCCGCTCGAACGCGGGAAAATGTTCGCAAATCCAGTCCACCAGCAACTTCGGGTCATTGACGGCTTCAGGTTTGAGCACGCGGGTGTCGTAGACCAGGCCGAGACTGGTGATCCCGGGCAGCGGTATCACCCACAGCCACAATCCCTCCTCGACGAAGTGATTGGTAGCCAGCCAGAACGGCAGGTGGCCGAGCTGCGCGCGCTGCGGGTTGAGACGAATCTGCCTGGGCGTCGAGTCGGTGAGATTCTCGTAGTTGAGGAGACCCTCCACCCACAGAAACGATGCACCGTGGCGAATGTTGTTCGACTTCTGCAGATTCAGTTTCTTCTGCAGCACGTGGGCGCGGCCGGCGCAGTCAACGACCCAGCGCGCGGTGACGGTCTTCCGCTCCCCGTTGAGCACATACGACACGGTGTGTGGACCGCCCTGCTCGTCGAGGTCGATCGCGAGATCGAGCGCGTGCCGATCGAATGCGTACCGATCGCCAACCGCAAGGTTGCGCCGCAGCAGCTCGCCCTCGAGCTCGTTGCGATTCAACTGATAGCTGGCGACGTTGGACATGCGCCGGATGTAGGACTGGCTGTAATTCTCGATGCGGGTGGGATCCAGCCCCTCCGTCTTCCAGATGAAGCGGAGGTTGTATTTCATGTAATGCTCGCGGATGAGATATTCCTCGAGCTCCAGCACCTTCGACCAGTAGTAGCCGCTGACCTGAACCGTGGCCTCGCCGACTTTCTGCCCGGTCGGCGGCACCTGGAGACGCTTATCCAGTTCGAGAATGGTCACCGACTCGTCGGCCAGCAGCAGCTGCCGCGCCAGCGACAACCCCGCCAGTCCGGCGCCGACAATCACCACATCGAGATGGGACGGCTCGCTCATTTCACTGCCTCGCCAAAGATTCTAAGATTTCAGGAGCTGAGGAATTGAGGATTTAAGAATTTGTCTTTGGACCTGACGACTGAGCCGCGGCCGAGTGCTTCTGTTTCCAGATAGATCCCCAGAAAGATTCTCAAACAAATTCTCAAATACTCAAATCCTCAGATCCAAAGATGACATGCTCCGCTGTCCAATCGGGCACCCTGCGCCAGACCTGCAGCAAACGGTGCAGCATCTCCTGCTGCTGTTTGAAGTGCGCTAACAGCATACGCTTCTCCAGCACCGCCTTCGACAGGCCGAGATGCTTCTCCGCCAGGCCGCCAGTAATCGCGTTGGCCATCCACATGTACGCCGCGATCGGGTCAACGCGGCTTGCCTTGAGCGGCAGCCGGTCGGTCATCGCGAGCAGCGGACTCACCACCCGTGAGGCCATCCGGAACGTGACGAGGTCGGCCACCTGCAGCCCCCATCCGATCGGATCCACGTCAACGGCCGCAATCCGGTCCGGACGGTTCACCACGAAGAGCGCGCGGGCGCGAATTTCGCCATCCGCGGTCAACCTGAACGTGATCGTCTGCACACCGGCGCGCACATATCCCGCCCGATTCGCCAGGATCCCGGGCTTGCTTGGTGAGCTCGGCACGAACGCGAAACCGTAGCCGTACTCCGCACGATCGCCCGATTCCGGGCCCTCGACATCGGTCACGAACGCCGGGCCGACCATCAGGAACGGGGCGTCTGCGGCGCCGTCGGCCCTCAAGACAATCCAGTCGTACTTCGAGCCAATCTCACGCAAATCCACGACCTGCGCGCGCTCCTCGTTGACGAACTTGCCGATCTGACCGGTGGCCGCCAGCTTGAAATACAGCTGCTGATACGCGGTGCCGGCAACGCCGCTGACGCGCAAAACGTAGCGCAAGACGAACTCCCTGAGTTGCGCACGGATCGCGTCGGGATCCCCGAGCTTCTGGCGATCGAAAAACAGGTCCTGGGCGAAGCCCATGACGGGTAACCGGCTGCCCCCGACCTCGGCCTCGTCGAAAAACCCGAAGCCCTCGTCTGCGAGGCCGTACTCCGGCGAGACGACGAACCGCTCGGCATAGTCTGCGGTGCGCTGCTTCTGTTGAAACCAGCGGTGCATTTCGCCGCCGTCCGCGAGCGAGCGTTCGGCCAGGTCCAGCACTTCGAGATCGGCCGGCAGCATCGAGAGCGCCGTGCTCTCCACAAGCTGGAAATCCTGCGCCGAAACCAGCCGTACGTCACCGCCTGAAGTCGCGGCGATTCGCCGGCCGCCAGGAGCACGAAACCGTCCGCGTCCATCCACCAGCCACAATGTGTAGACGCTGGACGCTGCGCCATCCGGCATCACCGCGATGTCCATCGTCAACAGTCCGGCCGCACCGCTGAGGGCGCCTGTGCCGGCCGACAGTTGGCCGTACGCGATCACCCTTGATGCCTGGCTGCCGGCGTGTTCGTCGCGATAGGTCGTGCCTTCGAGCGCCTCGGCGACGATGGTCGCGACCGCACGTCCGCCAACGTCGCTGAGGATCAGTTCGCGGCGTGCGTCGATGAGCGGGACCGCGCATCGCCGATCGGACGGGTCGAATCGCAGCGGACCCCTCGCGTAGCCGATCCGCTCGCCCTCTCGAAACAGACTTCGCGGGCGGCTCGCGTGCGCCAGATCGTTCTCGACGCGCGCCAACCGGACGTGCTCGTCTACCAGACCGAGTTCGGAGCCGCCGTCGGACTGACCGACGAGCGTCAACACCGTCGTATCGCGGCCATCGTCGACGCTGTCGAGAATGGGGCCGAGCGTTTCGGCGGCCTCGAACGGACCGTCATCGTCGAAGCGTCCGGTCACGACCAGCGACACCAGGGAACGCGACGAGATCTCGCCGACCAGCGTGATGCTGCCGCGCAGGCCCTTCAGGCTTCCAAGGCCGTCAACGACCACAGCCGCACCGGCAAAGAGCAGACGGGAGACGCCGTTCACCGATGACGGATAGGTGCGGCCGGCGCCAAAAAAACGCAGGCCGCTGCGAGTGCGATCCTCGAACCGCAGCAGGCCGCCCTGCATCACGAAGCGCTGCGATTGTGACGCATCGAGCTCGGTGGCCGGCGGCGGCATCGACGGCGTCGCGTCGAAACCATCGGGGGCGATCAGCCAGCGCAGCGTCAGGGTCGCGAGTCGCTCGCCGATGCGGTTCGCGCTGGTGATGCCGCTCTCCGACGTCGGAAGGCGGGCGTCGGCGTCCAGGCGGTGCAGGGTTTCACGGACGTCGAGACCGCAGACCCGGACCGGAAGCAGCGGCGCGATCGACGCGGCCGTCTGCCCCGCCAACGACATCAGCCCGGTCGAGAGCAGCGCGTCGCCCACCGGATTACTGCCGACCAGGATCGGCACCGATTCGCCGAAACCGACCGTGGTCAACGACAGATAGCCTGCGGATGGCGCGGGCGGCCGAACGATCATCGCGTCACAACCGCGCCGCGGCGACCAGCAGCCATCCACCGACGATCAGGAGTACCAGGGCGCCGACGCGTTCAGCGCCGAGTCCCAATGCCGGCACCAGATGACGTAATACGGAGGCCAGACCGGCGAAGGCCACCAACGTCGTCACCAGCAGGACGGTCCGGTTCCGGACGTGCTCGGTCTCGTCCGCCTCCGGCACCTGCAGCTTCAATCGCAGACGTCCCTCGGAGGCCATCGTCAAGACGTCGTCGAGCTTCTGGGGCAATTCGACGATTTCCTGGATTGCGCGTTCGATGGTGATGGCGAGCTGCTGCGGATCGAGCAGCTGACCGGCCTGGCCGACGCCGATCCGCAGACGCTCGTCTTCGAATGCGCCGAGCAGCGTGTCGCTGTTCGGGGCGAGACGTTGAGCGATATGCGCCACCGCCTGCAGCCCGTTGAACAGGTGTTGATGATGGGAGGAGACGGTCCAGCCCGCGTTGTGCGCGACGCGCCACTGCACGAGCATGTGCTCGGCGAGGCGCTCGTCACCGCTCCACTCGCCGTCGCGAAAAGGCACCGCCTGACGCAACATGCGTCGCAGCTCGCCTTCGACTCGCGCCGACGCTTCGGCGCCTTCGAGCAGCCAACTCGCGGCGCCATCGGGATCGTCGGCGGCGACGGCCCCCAGATAGCCGGCGAAATGCGCGCGGGCGGCCGACGGATGCGGCTCGAAGGCTGCGCTGGTCAGCAACAGCCGGTCTTCGGTGATAACGACGTCCCGAGCGTCAAAATCGTAGGGAACGAGATTGCAGCAGAGGGCCTGCCACAGCCAGGCGCTGGTCAGGCGGCGTGCGATCGCCTCACCCGTTTCCGACTGCTGTTCGAGGGTTTCGCCGACAACCTGTTCGACGGTCAGGATACCCGCCGCACAGTGATCGCGATAGCAGGCAGGTGCGCTGAATCCGCGGCCGTTCCTTGCTTCCGCGGCGATCGTCGCCAGCGACGAGGCCTGCTGCCGTTGATCCAGCCGGCGCCGAAGCGTCGTGCCATAGTCGTCGACGGCTTCGACGAGTGTGCGTTCGGCCACGTCGATCCACGGCGCGAGCAGGTGGAGCAGCGGGACGTCCAGATCGATCTGCTGCGCCGCGTCGGGGCGCACGATCGTGACCATCGCCGGGACACCGGGCGCGAGCCAGGCCAGATGACGCTCGGTCCAGGTCGTCACCGCGAACGGCGTTTCGTGAAACTCGAAGAACAGTCGATCGACGGGCGCGCCGAGTTGATCGCGGACCAGCGCTCTGACCGCAGAGAATGGCAACGGCTGGCCTTCGTCCGGGATGATGCCAAGCTCGGTTCGGAACCGGCGCGGGAGGAGATCGAAACGCGCGGCCAGGTAGCGCCCGAAACCGGCGAATACCGGGCCGAGTTCGATCAGCGTCTGGCGCAGGCGATGACCGTCGTCTTCGCCCGAGCCGAGACGGCCTTCGGGCGGCGGCGAACGCCGCGCGGACACAGGCCGGCCGAGCGCGCGGAGGACCGCTTCCACCTGCTTCCGCCGGCCGTGACTGTCGATGCCGGCGTGGTTCGCCGCGGTGGGCGTGGCCATCGTATTCGGGCGCCGGTGCTAACCCGCCATCGGGCGATAGTGGAAGACCTGTTCGAGCGACGAGGTGCGCGTCAGTTCTCCGTAGGTGTCGCGCAGAGCGGTTTCGCAGGGCACCGTGATGAGGTCGTGCCAGGCCGACGCGATCTCCGGATCCGATGGCTCGTAGTGGATGTACGGCGCGATGTGCGCGTCATCGCGCGTCGTGTCGTAACGCATCATCAGCGACGAGACCAGGCCGTTGGTGATGGCGTCGTTCTCCCGCGCCAGCGCCGAGTGATGACGCATGAACGACTCCATCACGATCGGATGTCGCATGTTGACGACCGACAGTGCCCAGCCGACCCCGGCGAGGATGTTGCGGCGCGCCACATCGTGAGGCGCCTCGATGTCCAGCCGGCGGATGACCCGCCACGGCGCGTTCACCGACGGCAGCATGCCCATCGGCTCGAAGTACATCGCGCGGCCGGCGCCGTGCCAGTAGTAGCCGAGCAGGTCCGGCTCGACGTTCGGGATTTCGCGATCGAGGACGCGCAGCATGTTCGGATAGAGCGTGCGTGTCGCCAGACCCAGCGACTCGAGCGCGGCGCCGGCGTGGCCACGGCGCGAGGAGTCGCGGCACAATTTCACGAAGCGGGCGATCGCTGCTCGGAGCACCTGCGGCGGGCTGGTCGGCTCGAGCTTGACGAGGATCGCTTTCGCGAATGACATGCCGATGCCGGCGTGCAGCATGCTCATGCTCCACGGCGGAAGCGACGCGTACTGCGGATCGGTGAGCAGGCCGGTCGGATCGGGACCGCCTGCCGCTTTCTCGATCGCGACGTCACCGAACCAGTTGCCGAGACCCTCGGTCGCCCACACGCGCGGGAACGTCGGCATCGCCGCCACTTTGTCCACCAGCGTCTGCAGCGAATCGACCGTGTTCGCGTCGAGACCGAGCTCGGCGTGCACGTGGGTGACCAGCATGATGATCTGGAGTTTGTTGGCGAACTCCTGGCTGACCGCGGGCGCGTCAACGCGCGACACCAGGAGCGAGTCGAGCCAGCCGATCGGCGGCAGACCGTACTTCACCACGGCCCCGAACACCGGGCCGTCCTGCATCTCGGCGGCCATGTGCATCAGCATGCTCTGGTCGAATTCCGGAGCGCGGCCCATCATCAGGTCGACCAGCGCGCGCTGGAAGCCGGTGCCCAGCTTGTAGGCTTGCTTCAGCCAGCCGTCGAGCTGCTGCTCGGCGACATTGCTGACCGAATCGAGTGCCGCGGTCGCGCCGGCCAGCCGTTCAGGAGACGGCGGCGCCATCAGGTTGCTGACCTGCTGCGCGCCGAACATCGAGATCGCCCACGGCAGCGTCATCGAAGACTTGACCAGTTCGCGCATCGTCGGTGTTTGGCTCATGGGATCCTTCCGGGCTGGCCTCAGTCGGTGAGCGCGAGTTTTCGCAGTGAGTCGCCGAGGACAAGCAGCGCGCTGGCGACCAGCGCGGCTTCGGCGGTAAACAAGTTGAAGCCCAGCTTCGTCGCCGGAGCCGTCAACTCCAACAGGGCCGCGAACGCGACGACGACGCCCGCGAGCCGAATGGTGCGTCGGCGCAGCTGCACTTCCGGCCGTGCCAGCGTCCGGACATCGACACGGCCGAGCGGTTCACCATCGGCGACACGCCTCAACACGTTGGCGGCGCGTCCGGGACCGTCCTCGAGCAGCCGGCCGCCGGTGGCTGCCAAGGCGGTCAACGTGCTGTAGCGGAATGTCTTGCGTCGCGCTTCCACCGCGACCCAGCGCTCGCAGACTTCCTCGAGGTGACGTCCGACGCTGAAGCCCGGCGCGAACCGCGTGATCAAACCATCCGCGGCGATGGCAGACCGGATGTATTTAATCACATCCCGCTCGGGCCCGATACCGGCCTTGCGCGAGAGCGTCAGGAAGTCGAGCATCACCAGCGTGAAGTTCTTCTTGAAGACGGTCTCGCCGCCCTCGCCTTCGTACCAGTCCTGCGAGGTTTCGGCCAGCATGCGGCGGAATTTGTCGGGGTCGGCGTCGGCCCGGAAGATCACCAGCTTCATGTAGTGATCGGCCATGGTCGACACATCGGCGCGCGTATAGGCAAGCGTCATCTCGACGAGATGACGACGAGAGTACCGGCTCAGGACGCCGGTGATGCCGAAGTCCACGTAGCCGACGACGTTGCGCGGGAGGATGAGCAGGTTGGCCGGGTGCAGGTCGGCGTGGAACACGCCGTACTGGAAGGCATCGCCGAGGAAGTTGTCGATGACGTGCCGCGCGAACGTGTTCGGCTCGAATCCGGCGGCGCGCATGCGGTGCATGGTCCATTCGTCGCCGCTCTGAAGGGCACGGATGTAGTCCATGACGGTGATGCCCGACATGAATTCCATCACCAGCGTCCGTCGCGTGGTCAGGCTCCAGACAATCTCCGGCGCGCGCTCGTGCGGGTTGGTTTCGGCGTTGCGGCGCAGTCGATCCGCGTAGCGCGCCTCGCGCCGGTAATCGAGTTCCTCGTGCGTCCAGTCCACGAACTCGCCGCCGGGATCGAGGACCCAGATCAGCGCCTTGATCTGGAAGCGCTTGATGATCCGCATCGCGGCGGTCAACAACCGGATGTCTCCGGTGAAGTCGGCCTCGACGGTCGGCCGCTGCACTTTGACCGCGACCTTTCGTCCGTGCAGGACGGCGGCGTAGACCTGTCCGATCGACGCGGTCGCCAGCGGGACGGGTTCGAACTGGTCGAAGATTTCGCCCGGTGATTGCCCCAGCTCCGCCAGAAACGTCTGCTCGACGAACTCGTACGGGAACGGCTCGATGCGATCGAGGAGATTGAAGAGCTCGTCGCAGTACTCGAGCGAGACAATGTCGGGCTGGAGCGCCAGCATCTGACCGAACTTGATGAAGCTGCCGCCGAGATCCTCGAACAGGCGGCGGAAACGCTTCGGGCCCGGCAGCTGCGCGAGCGGCGCCCAGCGGGTGAGGAACGGAAAACGATCCGCGTAGCGTGCTGCCAGATAGGCCATGCCGTGGCGAAGCAGCACCCACAGGATGTGGGGCAACCGGCGCAGCAACGGGCTCGCGTTCACACGGAAATACTAGGCCGCGGGGCACAAAACCGGCAATCACCAACTGCCATGCGCTGTGTCCCGCTTCAGCCGGACCGCTCCGTCACGCGAAGAGTCCCACCTGTCCACCGGTGTGCCAGAACAACACCGTCTGCCCGGAGACGAATTTCCGCTGGCGGACGTACGCGATCAGGCCGGCCATCGCCTTGGCGGTGTAGGTCGGATCGAGAAAGACGGCTTCGGTTCGAGCCGTCAGCTCGAGCGCTTCGCGCGATTCCTCGGTCGGGATGCCGTAGCCGTCGCCGACGAAGCGATCGTCTACTTCGATCGCTGTCCCCTGTGACAGTTCTCTCGGTTCCATCCCGATCAGACTCGCCACGCCGGTGACGAGCGATCGCACCGTCAACGACAGTGCTCCCGCGTTCTCGTCGGCGCTGACGCCGATGACCCTGGTCGGCAGTCCGAGGAGCCGACAACCGGCAACGAGGCCGGCCTGTGTGCCGCCCGACGAACTCGCGTGCACGATGACGTCGGGCGGGGCCATCTGCTCGGCGAGCTCAGCGACAGCCAGCGCGAAGCCCAACGCGCCGAGCGGCGTCGATGCGCCGATCGGAATCACGAACGGCCGGCGTCCTTCGGCTCTCAGGCGCTCCTCGGCGACAATCATCGCCGGCGCGCGCTCTGGTCGTGTCGTGACGTACACGACGTCGGCCCCGAGCAATCGATCGAGGAGCGCGTTCGCCGACAGAACAGCGGGCGGCGCGCCATTGGCCACCAACACGGCGTGCATCCCGAGTCTGGCGGCGGTTGCGGCTGTGGCGCGGGCGTGATTCGACTGAATGCCGCCGGCAGTGATGAGAGTATCGGCGCCGTCAGCCTGCGCCCGCGCCGCGACCAGCGCGAGCTTCCGTACCTTGTTGCCGCCGAACCCAAACGGAATGGCGTCGTCTCGCTTGATGAAGAGACGCGGGCCGCCGCCCAGCCGCGCGGCGAGCGCCGGCATCGGCTCGACGATCGAGGCGGCGCCGACTAGTGGAAGCGAAGGAAAATGCGCGAGCGCTTCGCGCAACGCCGCAGGGGTCACGGACGGTATAGTAGAGGATTCGATGGACCTGATCGCAGCTCTTCGTTCCGGAGCGCCGGTCGTCGCGGCCGAACTGCGGCCGCCCCGGGCCGAGCTGGCCGCGGCCGAGGGCATGGACGCGTGGATCGACACCTATCACGCGGTGCAGCGCCTCACCCGGCAGGGCACGTTCGTTTTCCTCACCGACAGCGCGGTCGGCGCGCAGGAGGAGGACAATCTGCGGCACCTCGTCACCAACCTCGGCAACGACGTTCCCCGCGATCGCATCGTCCCGTTCCTGACCTCGAAGCACTCGCTCGAGTACTGCCTGTCGTATGCCGACCGGGCGCACCAGAAAGGATTCCCCGCGCTCGTCGTCCTCGGCGGCGACAAGTCGGTTGGGATTCCGCGGTCGGTGGAGCACGCCTGGCAGCTGCGGGAGTTGCTGCGAACCCGCGATCGATCGCTGACGCTCGGCGGCTGGGCCAACCCGCACACCGATCCCGAACGGCAGGTGGATTACCTCGCCGCTGACAATTTTCATGCGGAGTTCTACCTGACGCAGGTGGTCAGCCATCACCACGCTGAACGGGTCGGGGCCTTCATTGCTGCCGCTGAACGGCGTGGGCTGACGCTGCCCGGTTTGTTTGGCGTGTTCTTCTATCGCAGCGCCAATCCCCGGACGCTGGACGCGTTGAATGCCTTCCTGCCCGTGCCGGTGGATGGCCTGACCCGCGATTTCGCGGAGGGGCTGAGCGCTGAAGACGTTTGCGCGCGAACCATCCGATCGCTGATGGACGTCGGCGCGAGGCATTTCTACATCAGCAACCTGCCGGTCACGCGTGCGCAGCGCGTGCTGACCGACATCCTTGCGAAGGTCGGGGTTACGGCATGAACCATCGGCCGGCTTGGACTGTCAGTGTCGCGATCGTCCTGATTGCGACGTACGGAGGGAACGGCCTCAAGGCTTTGCAGACGCCGGCGCCGGCCGCACCGACACCGCTGCAGCGGCTGCGGGCCTCGATCGAACGGACCACCCGCAGCATCAACGCCACGTGGGGCATCTACGTGAAGTCGATCGAGACCGGCGAGGAGATCGCCATCGACGCCGACCGTCAGATGGAGACGATGAGCACGATCAAGATCCCGTTGATGATCGAGGCGTTCGAGCAGATCAAGGCGGGCCGGTTCAAGCTGACCGACAAGTACACCCTCGTCGCATCCGACGTCCAGCCCGGTACCGGCACGATTCAGCGTCTCGACCCCGGCGCGGTGATGACCGTCAAGGACTTGCTCACCCTGATGATCATCGTCTCTGACAACACCGCCACCGAGGTGCTGTACCGGATGGTCGGCGGTCCTGCGGCGGTGAATGCGCGAATGGAAAAGCTTGGCCTGACGATGACGCGGGCCATGAACGTGCCGTCGACGTGGTTTCCGATCCAGCGCTCGGCGCCGACCACCGAACAGTTCTACCGCGACGGCAAGTACCCGTTCGGCTTCTCCACCGCGCGCGAGATGGGGCGCCTCCTCGAAATGCTCGAGCGCGGCACGCTGGTGGACAAGGACGCGTCGGCGCTGATGCTGCGGATCATGCGTGGACAGCTGTACCGCACACGCATTCCGCGCTACCTCACCGGCTACACCATCCCGCACAAGACCGGCGATTTCCTGCCCTACGTGGGCGATGACGTCGGCGTCCTCGAGGCGCCCGGCCGCACCATCGTGTTGTCAATCTTCACCGGGAACCATTTCGGATCGGGTGAGATGCTGGAGAACGCGATCGGCCTCGTCGCACGAGACGTCGCGGACTATTTCACGTACCGTCAGCCGTAGCGTTTCGTCACCCGCCCAGCACTCTCGCACCCCGCACCTCGCACCTCCCACCTCGCACCTGAGATATTCTGATCAAATGTCCGCCTACCTCGATTCCGTCCCGCTCTCGGGCATCACGCGCATCCGCGACATGATGTATTCGATCGAGGACCCCTTCAGACTCGATCAGGGCGACGTCAGCTTCGATGCGCCCGACACCGTGAAGACGGCGATGAACCGGGCCATCGCCGACAACAAGTCGCACTACGTTCAGACCACCGGCGTACCGCGGCTGCGCGAGCTGATCGCGGCCAAGCTGCGCGACAAGAACGGGGTCCCGATCGAAACCGACGAGGACGTGCTGGTCACCAACGGCGGCATCCACGGCCTCTACATGATCTGCCTGGCCATGCTCGAACCGGGCGACGAGGTGTTGCTGCCGGACCCGGCGTGGCCACCGGCGGCCGGCAATGTGGTGGCCGCGCGTGGCGTGCCGGTCGGCTACACGCTGCACGAAGCGAACGGCTGGCGCCCGGACTGCGGGGAGATCGAATCGAAGATCACGTCGAAGACCCGCGTCCTGTACCTCAACTCGCCGAGCAACCCGACCGGCGGCGTGCTGACGCGCGCGGACATCGTGCAACTGGCGTCGATCGCACAGCGCCACAACCTGTGGGTGATTTCAGACGAGGCGTACGAGGATGTCGTGTTCGAGGGCGAGCAGGTGAGCATCGCCTCGTTGCCGGGCATGTACGCGCGAACGATTCCGCTGCACACGTTCAGTAAGTCATACGCGATGACCGGCCTGCGTCTCGGCTATGTCGCAATTCGTGACCAGGCCATCCGCGAGCGGGCGAAGAAGGTGTTGTTCTATTCCGCGAGCAACATCGCCTCGGTCGTCCAGTTCGGCGGGATCGGCGCGCTCGAAGGATCGCAGGACTGCATCGTCGCGTTTCGCGACGAACTGCGCGCTCGCCGCGATCTGTTCTACCGCGGCATCAGCGAATCGGCTGCGGGGATCTTTTCAGGCGCGCCTCCGGCCGGCGCGTTCTACGCCTTCCTGAAGATCGATTCTCGATGGAAAGGCCCGGCGGCCGGTTCGGCACGAACGGCGGCGTCGATCTCGTGGCGGATGGTCGAACACCTGGTGAAGGACGGTCGAATCGGCTGCATCCCTGGCGTTGACTTCGGCGCGAACGGCGAAGGCTACGTCAGGTTCTGCTTCGCGCGCGATCGACGCGAGCTCACCGGCGCGCTGGAATCGATGAAGCGGATTTTCTGACCCATCCGACCTATTTCACGTGGCGTCCACCGTCGATACGGATCGTCTCGCCGGTCATGAAATCGCTGTCGAGGAGTGCCAGTACTCCTTTGGCGATCTCGATCTCGCCGCCCCAGCGGCCGAGAGGCGTGGCGTCTTCAACGGCTTTCGATTCATCGGCGGTCGTGGTCGGCGGCGCCAGAATCGGCCCCGGCGCAATCGCGTTGACGAGAATCTGGTCCGGCGCCAGTTCGAGGGCGAGCGCCTCGGTCAAGGCGATCACGCCGGCCTTCGCGACGTAGTACGGAACGTAGCCGGTGTAGCGCGGACGGCCACTCCTGGCAATCCAGTCGCTGAAGTTGACGATGCGGCCGCCGCCCTGGGCGCGCATGAAGGGCGCCGCCGCATGTGCGCAGAGAAAGGCCGCGCGCAGATCGACGTTCAGTGACGCATCCCAGTCCGCCACCGTTGTCTCCGCAAAGGGACGTTTGGCGTAAACCGAAGCCATGTTGATCAGGATGTCGAGGCGGCCGAACGCGCCGGCCGCCGCCCGAACCAGCGCATCCGCCGCCGACGGCTGCGACAAGTCGGCCTGGAAGATCTCGGCGCGGCGATTCGCCGCGCGCACCGCCGCCGCGGCCTGGTCGGCCTCGGCCTTCGAACGGGCATAGCTGATGGCGATGTCCACGCCGCGCGCCGCCAGCTCGCGGGCGATGACGAGACCGATCCGTTTACCGCCGGTGATGAGCGCGACTTTGTTTTGGAGATCCATATCAGGAGAGTTGTATCAGTATCACGAAGACACGGAGAACACGAAGATCACGAGACTTGGGTTTGTAAGCCAGGTGCTTCGTGGTTTTGGTGAACTTCGTGACTTCGTGATGAGAAGGCGACCGTGCCTCGCGGTCGCGAACACCGGGTTACGATTGCATCGCTCAAGCATTGTCCGTCCGGGATCGGCCGGACCGCGAAAGGACGCGCAGACGTGGCTGAACAGATCGGATTCATTGGTCTTGGCGTCATGGGCAAGCCCATGGCGAAGCATCTCGTGGCGGCCGGACACAAGCTGACCGTTTACAACCGCAGCCGGCCGGCCGTGGACGAGCTCGTGGCCGCCGGGGCAACAGCCGCCACATCGGCCGCCGCGGTCGCGCAGGCGTCCACGGTGGTCATCACCATGCTGCCCGACACGGCTGACGTCGAGCGCGTGCTGACCGCGCCGGACGGCGTGCTCGCCGGCCTCCAGAAAGGCGCGGTGGTGATCGACATGAGCAGCATCTCACCGACGGTCACCGAACAGCTGGCGCGGCTGGTTCAGGAGAAGGGTGGGTCCATGCTCGACGCGCCGGTCAGCGGCGGCGAAATCGGCGCCATCAGTGCGGCGCTGTCGATCATGGCCGGCGGCGACGAAGCGACGTTCAACCGCGTGCGGCCGATCCTCGAAGCGATGGGCAACAAGGAACGCATCGTCCTGATCGGACGCTCGGGCGCTGGGCAGATTTGCAAAGTGTGCAACCAGATAGCGATCGGCGGCGCGCTGGTGGGCGTCAGCGAAGCGTTCGCGCTCGCGAAGAAAGCCGGTGTGGACGCGGCGCGTGTCCGCCAGGCGCTGCTCGGCGGCTTCGCCGCGAGCCGTGTGCTCGAAGTCCACGGCGAGCGGATGCTGGTGGACAACTACAAGCCGGGCTTCCGCGCGCGGCTGTATCAGAAGGACCTGCGGATCGCGAACGAAGCGGCGGCGGCCAATGCCGTGGCGATGCCGGCCACCGCGATCGTGACGCAGTTGATCAACGCGCTGATCGCGTCAGGAGGCGCCGAACTCGACTACGCGGCGCTCGGTACCGTGCTGGTCAAGATGGCCAACGGGTAGCGGACGGCAGATTTCTGCGCGGCGCGCACCGTGGAGGAATAATATCGGCTCGGGACCAGTCCTGGTCATGGAGGCTGAGATGCGTGCAAGACGAGACTTCCTGCGACAAGTCGTTCCTGCCGGCGTGCTCGGAGTGGTCGGGGCCCGGATGAATGCCGACTGGTTCGAGCGGGTGGTTTCCGCCAGCGCGGACGTCGCGCATCGAAGCGCGGCCGACGTGGCGGCGGACGAGGACTACTGGCGCGAGATCCAGCAGGCGTTCACGCTCGACCGCACCATCATCAACCTGAACAACGGTTACACCTGTCCCAGCCCGCGGGTGGTACACGAGGCGCTGAAGCGCTACCTCGACGAGTCCAACCAGGCGCCGATTCATTTCATGTGGGGCCAGCTCGAACCGAACGTCGAGCAGGTGCGTCGTAAGCTGGCTGTCGAAGTGGGCTGCGACATGGAGGAGCTCGCGATCACCCGCAACGCGAGCGAAGGCCTGCAGATCGTGCAGCTCGGCATCGACCTGCAGCCCGGCGATCACGTCGTCACTACGGATCAGGACTACGGACGGATGCTGGACACCTGGGACCAGCGGGTGCGCCGCGACAAGATCGCCGTCACCAAGATCAAGTTCCCTGTGCCGACGACCGACCTGTCTCAACTGACCGATGCGATTACGCGCGCGATCACGCCGAAGACCAAGGTCATCCACATCTGCCACATCACCAACCTGACCGGTCAGCTGTTTCCGGTGCGCGACATCGCGCGTATGGCGCGAGCCCGAGGCATCCAGACGATCGTGGACGGCGCGCACGCGTTCGCGCATTTTCCGTTCAAGGTGTCCGACCTCGAGTGCGACTACTACGGCTGCTCGCTGCACAAGTGGATGCTGGCGCCGGTCGGCACCGGCTTCCTTTTCGTCCGCCGCGAAAACATCGAGAAGGTGTGGCCGCTGACGCCGGCCGCCGCAAACCGTGCCGACAACATCCGCAAGTTCGAGGAGATCGGCACCCATCCGGCCGCGAACCACAACGCCATCGCCGAGGCGCTGGTCTTCCATCAGGCCATCGGCACGGAGCGGAAGTCGGCGCGCCTGCGCTACTTGAACGAGCGCTGGGCGACGAAGGTGGACAAGCTGCCGGGCGTGAAGATCCTGAACAGCCGCGAGCCGAATCAGGCGTGGGGACTGTTCAACGTCAGCCTCGCAAGTGTGGACGCACCGAAGGCCTACAACTATCTGTGGACGAAGTACCGCATCATCACCGCGTCGATCAAACGCGACGACTACCAGGGTCTGCGGGTGACGCCGAACGTCTACACCACACTCGGCGAGGTCGATACGTTCGCCGAGGCAATCCAGGATCTGGTCAGGAATCCGTCGGCGACCGCTTAGACTAGAGGCTTTTTCATTTCGGTGTCGCATTCGCTTCGGACCGTTCGCGAACCGAGATCCGTCGGACTGATGCGGCAGTACGACCACCGTCTCTGTGCGCCACCGTCCAGTGTGGGTGACGCTCCCGCGTCCCCGGCCGCTCGCGCGTCACCCGCGTCGGTCGGCCGCACGCTCTCGATGGGCCCGGCGCCTGGGATGATCCGCGCGACATCTGACAATCGGTTGGGCCGCCGGGTGATCCGCAGGCTGGTGGCGAATCCGCGGCGCCGGTTCTGGCGGGCCGACCGACACGGGTGACGGCTGCCGCCCGTGCGCGCTCGGGCCGAGGGACACGGGATCGCCACCCACACCGGCCGACGGCGACAATGAAGTTGCCTCTGATCGATCCGGCGCCCACCGGGGCGCGCAATCAAACGAACTGGGCCACCTCACAGCGGGCGGCGGACGGTCGTTCCGGTCGGGCCCGACCTGTGAGCCGCGTGATCGGGTTCGCACCAACACCGGCCCGGAGGCGTGGCCTGCGGCGTCGGCGAGGAGTACGCGCACTGGCGATCGGCGAACCCGGGTGCCGAACAGTCGGCTCACCGGCGATCGGCTGACCCCCACCGACGCCGGCGTCGTGAGTCCCGCGCCGGAGGGGTGGTGTTGCCACGCGGCGAACGGGAGGGCCCGGCCGGAATGACCGTCCGTCGCCCGCGTCCGGATCCACCGTCGATGGGTGATTCCCGGGCAGCGGACGCGGCACCCAACTGAAAGTCGCCTAGGGATAGGCGACGCGGTAGACGCTGATTTCGGAATGCTTGTCGTCGAGCGCCCACGGATGGCGCGAGATCAGCGTCAGGTCCGGCCGGCGATCGAGTTCGGCGCTCAGCAGTTCGTAGCGGGCGCCGTACAGATATTCGCCGTGCACCACGAGGTACCGCGTGTGGTGTTCCCTCATCGCACTCATGGAACCGTCATCCGGAAACGACTGCATCGCGTACCACAGGGATCGATACGATGGCGGCGAGAAACCGCTGTAGCCGTTGACGAGGTTCTGCCAGTGGAACGTCGAGTAGTAGAGATACACCGGATCCTCGAGCGAACCGGTCGGGAACTCGAACAGCACCGGGGTCGCGGCCTCCTCGCCACCGGCATCTCGCAAGATGTCGGCATAGGCCTGCGGCGGCAGGCGCGGCGCTGACCAGAGCGTGAGCGGCTTCGACGCATACTCGGCCAGCAGCAGCACACCGATGACGCCAAGCGCCGCCACACGTGCGCGCGGCGCCCGAATCCATCCCGCAATACGCGCCGCTGCGTAGCCAACCAGCACGGCCAGCGAGAACGAAACCATGATACCCATCCGCGCCGGAATACGAAGGGCGCGGAACGGCAGGACGTATTCGTACAGCACGCGGTAGAGCAGGCCGTTCAAACCAAGCGACAGGTCGAACGCCAGCAGCAGCCCGACGCCGTACGCCAGACGCGGCGCCGAAATCGGCGGCCACAGCGCCACGATGGCCAACGCAACCGCGACGAAACCAGGAAACAGCCGGCGTTCCGGGTCCATGAAGGGCGCGAACACAACGCCGTACAGGGCGTTGTCCTCCGACGGCGCCAGATAATTGCGCCAGGTCGCGCTGCCCGCCGCGACTTCGCCGACCCCACGTTCACCGACGACCTTTCGCGCCGCCAGATAGGCGCGCGCAACCGGCAATGTCGTGACCGCCACGATCACCGCCGCCGTCGCGATCGCCGCCAGCCGTTGCGGCACCACCCGCCGCCGCGCGATCAGCATCGTGCCGCACACAACCGCCATGTACGGAATCAGGAAGAGACCGTAGTACAGGCAGGTCACGAGCTGGCCGGCGACAAACGCGCCGAGCAGCACGCCGTCGCGAACGCGTCCGGAATCGAGCAACCGGTGAAACGCCCAGAGTGCCAGCGGGATGAATTGCGTCTGCTGGAGTTGCAGGTGCGCGTAGTGGTCGATTCGGTACGGCGCAAATGCGAACACGATGCCGCCGAGAATCGCCGCGCCGTTATGGCCGGTCAGCCGCCGCACCAGCAACGCGACGCCAACTCCGGACAGCGCGAAACCGGAGAGAAACACCAGGTTGTAAATCAGTATCGGCGCGACGTTGAGCCAGAACAGCGGCGCCACGACGATGCCGGGAATCAGCAGCAACTCGGAGTAGGCCAGGGTGTTGCGCTCCGGGTAGAACATGTTGGCGTCGAACAGCCGCGCCGGTGCGTGCGGCAGTTGATGCGCGATCCAGCTCAGGACCCAGGTGTTCAGCAGCGGATCGCCGGGGTCGTGGACGCCATCCATCATCCGGAACACCTGCGGGTAGGTCATCACCGCGGTCAGGACCGTGAAGAGGATCAGTGTCCCGGCGAGAAAGCGCTTCGTGCTCACGCCTGCAGGATGTCGATCAGTTCGTTGAGCTCTTCGACCGCATGGGTGGCCGCGAAAAGGATGGCGCGGCGCTCCTGCAAAGACGGAGCGGACCAGTCTTCGTTTTCAAGACGCACGCGACCGTCAGCGGCAACCTCGACCACCACCGCGTCCATCGTCTCGACGTACAGCCGCACTACACCCCCGCCGCCGCCGCCGCGCGCTGCGCATCGTCTACGCCGAGGACGATCGCCGCCGTTTGACTGCTTTCGGAGCCGCCGCCATAGGCGTACTCCACATTGATCCCCGCATCGCTGACCAGCTTCAACGCGGGCGCGAGCGCGCCGGGAGCGTTGGGCACCATCGTGACGATGACGTTGCGTTCGGTGACCTGATGATGATGATCGCGCAGCGTCGCCGCCGCGTGCACGTGGTTGTCCACCACCATGCGCATCTGACCGCCCGATTCGAGCGCCATCGCGAGGACGTTCACGCGCTGGTCCGACAGGAGGCGGCAGACGCCGGCCAGAGCGCCAGGATTATTGGGCAAACGGAAAGAAAGCTCGGTTCGGATCATCCGGAGAGGGTAGCAGAATTGCGGTGCGGGGTGCGGGGTGCGAGGTGCCAGGTGCGGCGTGCGGGGTGGGAGGTGCGGCGTTCGTAAAAAAACAGGGCCTGCAGTCGGATCGCGTCCGACTGCAGGCCCTTTGACTACTGACTCGAGACTACCGACTCTCGACCAGCCCCTACGCGAGAACCTTGATCACGACGCGGCGGTTCTGCGCGCGGCCCGCCTTCGTCTTGTTCGGCGCGACCGGGTTCTCCATTCCGTAGCTGATGACGTTCATCTTGTGCAGCGGAATCTGGTACTGCTCGTAGAGGTAGCGCTTCACCGACTCGGCGCGCTCGAGACCGATCTTCTGGTTGGTGTTCTTGTCGCCGACGTTGTCCGTGTAGCCCGCGATTTCAAGGTACACGTTCTTCGGATCCTGCTTCAGCTGCGAGACCATCTCGTCGATCTTCGCCTTGGCCTCGTCCGGCAGGATCGTCTTGCCGAACTTGAAGTTCCCCTGATCCTCACTCAGCACCACCTCGTAAACCAGCCGCTTGTTGGTCTTGTCGATGGTGTCGAACTTCGCGTTTGCGTCAGCACCGACCGCGTCGGCCGCCGAATGGGCCGAAGCAGCAGCGGAGTTGGCCGCCTGGGCGGACTGGGCTGCCGCCTGCGCCTTCTGATCGACCTCGGTGATGCGGCCCTCGTTCTTACGGGTCCGCTCCTGGGTCTCCTCGATGGCGCGACCCTGTGAGTCGACCTTGTCGTTCACCTCGCCCACGCTGGTGCGGACGAATTTCTTGGTGGCACAAGCGGTCGATCCGCCAATGGCAAAAATAGCAATGGGAACAGCGATGAGAAACTTACGGAACATGGTGCGATCCTCCTAAGGCAGAGTCGGGCTTGATTGCCCCGCGATATACCCACTCCGGGCGCGAACAGTGAGGTCTTTGTTGCGCGCCCGAACGACGAGCGGATGCCAGCCCGGATGGCCGCTCGATTCGAACGCGATGAGGTACTGATGCCGCAGCTCGTCGATGATTTGCCTCGCCGCGGCGCTGCGTTGCCCCGGCGTGCTCGCCACGAACACGTGACCGCCGGTCCAGGTGGCGAGATCCGTAAGCGGACCGGCAAATGCTGAACGCTCGATCGAACTGGTGGCTGTATCCGCCGACGGGTTGTCGATCGAGGGGACGATGCCGAAGATGTAGACCGGCACGTCGATTTCGCTCGCGATCGCCGACACCTGCGACGGCGTCAGCCGGCTCGCGTTGTCGGCGCCGTCGGTCAGCACGACGACGGCGCGGCGGCGTCCTTCGCGCTTGCCGGCCATGCGCGCGGTGGCGGCAATCGCGTCATGCAGAGAAGTCTCGCCGAACGGCACGACCTCCGTGAGGGTATCCGGCAGCGAGCGCAGACCGGTGGTGAACGGCACGCGTTCGTCGAGATGCGTGTCGAACGTGAAGACAGCGGCCTCGTCGCGCGCCGGATCCGTCCAGCTTAGAACGTGGGTCGCCGCCTCTCGGGCGTTCGGCAGATGGCCTTCCATACTGCCGCTGACGTCGAACAACAGGGCGACGCTGACGCCGACCTGATCGGAACGGAAGTCAGTGATGGCGCGCGGGCTCCCGGAATCGAGGATCTCGAAGTCGCGCATCGTCAGGTCCTGAACAAACCGCCCCTTGTGGTCGCGAACGATGGCGGCAACCCGCACCATGTCGACGCCACCCTTGAACACCGGGACGGGGTCCTGCGGGACGCGGTCCTGTGCCTCGAGCCCGTTCAGGCCGACTGCTGCCGTCAGCAGCGTTGCGCCGATGATGAGCTTTCCGCGCGCCATCGGTGTCCTTAGGTCCAAGTTCCTTGCCATATTGTTAAACTGCTGACTTATCAGGCATTTATCGGAACTGGCTCAGCGTTGGTCCTGACACGCTGAGCAGTTTGTCGCGTAATACTTACTCGTTTTGATGGTTAATAGCCGGGTAGTGACTGCGTAAGAACTACCGGTATCGCGCTCGGGTAAGATCCTGCAGTGAGTTCCACCAAATCCGCTGCACCCATCCAGACCGCCGGTCGCGTTGACCGTTTTACCTACGCCATCCGCAATATCGTCGCGGAAGCTCAAAAGGTTGAGGCCGCCGGCACCAGAGTGCGGTACCTCAATATCGGGGATCCAGTCGCCTTCGGATTCAAGACGCCGTCGCACCTGGTCGATGCGGTGGCTCACGCGCTCCGCGACGGTATCAGTAACTATGGACCATCCGCGGGCATTCCGGCCGCCCGCGAAGCCGTCTCCAGGGAATACACGGCGAATGGATTCCCGGTGTCGGCGGACCGCGTCTTCGTGACGGCCGGTACATCAGAAGGGATCGAACTCGCGCTCAGTGCGATTCTGGACGCCGGCAGCGAAGTCCTGCTGCCGATGCCGACCTACCCGTTATACCCGGCGGTGCTGGCGAAGCTCGACGCCAAAGCGCAGTACTACCGGCTCGATCCCTCGGCGGGATGGATGCCGGATCTCGACCATCTCAAACAGCTGGTAACCCCGGCGACCCGTGCACTGGTCGTGATCGATCCAAACAACCCGACCGGCGCGGTCTATCCGGCAGAGACGCGTCGTGCGCTGCTCGAGTTTGCGGATCAGCACGGCCTGCTCATCCTTGCCGACGAGGTCTACGGCGATCTCGGCTTCGAAGGCGCGATTCAGCCGTACGGGCTGCTCGACCCCGACGCGCCGATCATTTCGTTCTCCAGCCTGTCGAAAGCTTACCTGGCGCCGGGCTGGCGTACCGGCTGGATGGCGATCGGCCGTTCGCCGCGGCTCGACGGCGTGGTGACAGCGGTGAGAAAGCTGACCGACGGCCGTCTCTGCAGCGTCGTGCCGATGCAATATGCAATCGCACCGGCGCTCGACGGCGATCGGTCGCACCAGCTGTCTTTCCGCAAGGCGCTCAAAGCGCGGTCCGATCTCACCGTCTCGAGGCTCTGTGCGATGCCCGGCGTCAGCTGCGTCGCGCCGACGGCGGCGTTCTACGCCATGCCCCGAGTGACCCTGCCGAAGGGCAAGACCGACGAGGACTACGTCAGGGCCCTGTTGCACGCGACCGGCGTCCTGTGCGTTTACGGCTCCGGATTCGGCCTTCCTGCCGATCAGGGATTCCTGCGGATCGTATTCCTGGCGTCGCTCGATGAGTTGAACGAAATCTACGATCTGATGGCAGCGTTCACGGCACAGTACCTGCAGTAGCTGAGCCCGTGCCAGAGCGTGATTTTTCGCGGCGGATGTTCCAGACCGTGGTCACGGTCGCGGGCGTGGGCATACTGCTGGCGGTTCTGTGGGTCGCTCGCGACGCCTTGCTGCTGATCTACGTCAGCGCGCTGCTCGCGATGGGTATTTCGCCGCTGGTCCGGCTGCTCGAACGTCCGCCTCGCGGGAGCCGCCGACGCCTCCGGTTGCCGCGATGGCTCGCGATCCTCGCCATCTATCTCGCCGTCATCGGCGTGGTGACGATTCTCGGTCTGCTGATCGTCCCGCCCCTGGTCACACAGGCCAGTGCGTTGTGGAGAAAGCTGCCGGACGAACTGAATCGCCTGCAGGGATTCCTGATCGAACACGGACTGTTGACGCGGAACGTCACGCTGGCGGAAGCAGTGTCGCAGGCGCCTTCCGGGACGGGGTCGGACGCGGTCGGCACCGTGCTGGTCGCGGTCTCGAGCGTGATTGGCGGCTTGTTCGCGGCGATCACGATCCTGATCCTGAGTTTCTATCTCTCCGTGGAATCAGAGGCGATGTTCGAATATCTCGCCCGGTTCATTCCGGCGGGGCGCCGCGCCGACGTCGCGACCGCCGCCAAGGAAGCCGTGCAGAAGGTCAGCGCGTGGCTCGGCGCGCAGTTGCTGCTGGCGGGTGTCATGGGCACCTTTGCCGCGGTCGGCCTCGGGCTGATGGGCGTGCCCTATTTCTACGTCATTGCGCTGATCGCTGCCGTCGGCGAGACCATTCCGATCGTCGGTCCGATCATCGGCGGCGTCACGGCGGTCGCGGTCGCGATCAGCGTCTCGCCCAAGCTGGCGTTGATCGTCGGCAGCTATTTCCTCGTGCTGCATCAGCTCGAGGCCAACGTCCTGGTCCCGAAGATCATGGAGCGGCGCGTCGGCGTCAGCCCGGTCGCGGTGATGGTGGCGCTGCTGGTCGGCGGTTCGGTGCACGGCCTGATCGGCGCGATCCTGGCGATTCCCACCGCGGCGATTCTGTCGATCATCCTCGACGAAATCGCCACCGAGCGGGCGTCACGGCTTCAGCGCGTCAAGTAGCGGTCGAACCAGGCGACCAGGCGTTCCTCGATGTCGCGCTGGTGCTCGGGTTTCAGAATCGCGTGTCCTTCATCCTGATAGATCACCAGCTCGGTCGGTACGTTCAGCGCTTTCAGCGCGTGCCAGAACTCGTAGCCCTGCGGCGTCGGCACTTCCGAGTCGCGATCGCCGTGCAGCACCAGGGTCGGCGTCTTGGCCTTCTTGATGAACGTGATCGGCGACGATCGTGAGTACGCCTCGGGTTTGTCGTACACCGAGGCGCCGAAGAACGGCAGCATCCAGGTGTCGATTTTGTTCTGGCCGTAATAGCTCTGCCAGTTGACGATGCCGGCGCCGGCGACGGCGGCGTGAAACTTCGTGGACTGAGTGACCGCCCACATCGTCATGTAGCCGCCGTAGCTCCAGCCGATGATGCCGACGCGGGCCGGATCGATCGGAGCCGCTTTGACGGCGGCGTCAACGCCGGCTTCGATGTCGCGCAGGTCGCCGTAGCCGAAGTCGTTGATGTTCGCCTGCGTGAACGCCTCGCCGTTGCCGTAGCTGCCGCGCGGATTGGGCAGCAGCACGAAGTAGCCGCGCGCCGGCAGCACCGCGGCCCATCGCGTCGGCCACTGCGGAAAGGCCGCCGCCGAAGGACCACCGTGCACCGACACCACCATCGGATATTTCTTCGAGGGGTCGTAGTTCGCGGGGTACAGCAACCAGCCCTGCACGCGGTACTTGTCGCTGGTCCAGTGCAGGCTCTTGGCTTCGCCCCACATCGGCTTGACGTCGGCGTTGATCGACGTCATCGGCTTCATCGCGTCGATCGGCCCAGCGTAAATCTCCGGTGCGGCGGCGAACGACTGCACGACGGCGGAAGCGCTATCGAGATGCGCCGCGACTGACAACTCGGTCAGTTGCTGCGCACCGGTCCACAGCGTCTTCCGTTCGCCGCCGGTCGCGGCCACGGTGACCAGAGCCGTCTGGCCGTCGACGTATTCCTGAAACAGCAATCGTCCGTCGGAGCGCCATTCGAGCGCGCGTGCCGATCCCTCGAGGTTCGGCGTGATGTTTTTCGCCGCACCGCCCGTCGCAGGCACGACGTAGACGTCGCCGCCGTTCTGCCCCTCGTCGCTCATGATGCCGTGAATCACGGCAATCGACTTTCCGTCAGGTGACCAGCGTGGCCAGGCGAGCTGCAGCGGCGGTTTCCAGATCGAGGTCGCGGCGCCGGTGTCCGCCTTGATCGTGTAGAGCTGCGCGATCCAGTAGTTGTTGGTGCCCGATCCCTGCACCGCCTCCGCCGCGAAGGCCTTTCCGTCCGGCGACCAGTCGTAGTCGTAGACGTACAGGTTGGGAGGACTCACTTCGCGAACCGTCGGTGCGCGCGTCGCGTCCGACAGATCGACGATTGCGATCCGCTGCTCTTCCACCGTTTCGCCAACCACGCCGGAATCCGGCTTGTAGGCGACCAGAGCGCCCGTTCCCTGCGTGGAACCGGACACGAAGAGAAACGCCACCCGCGCACCGTCCGGCGACCACCTCGGATGCGCGAGCTGCCCCGAGACGTGCGTGAAGCAGCCAGGGTTGACGCCCGAGGAAACAGACGCGCCGGTTGGCGCGATGAACCGGCACACCTGCAACTGACCTGGCGTGGTCGCATCCGAGAGAAACACCAGGCTCCGTCCGTCCGGCGACCACGCTACGTCGCCCTCGCTGTGAGGTTTGTCCGAGGCGGGGTCGCTCGCCGCCGTGATTCGCATCGGCGGGTTCGACATCCGCAAGTCGCGCCAGAAGACCGACGTGCCGCCGCTGGCGACGTCCTGGACCCACGCGATCCGCTGCCCGTCCGGGGAGATCGCGGTTTCGTGGAACCCGCGCACGCGATCGAGCGTGCCGAGAACGTCGGCGATCGAACGATCCTGCGCAGCGCCTGAACGCGATCCCGTCAGCAGACAGACGATCGAACACGCCGCGGCGAAACGATTGATCCTCATGGAATCACTATAATCGCGTTCACCACGGTGGATACAGAACGCGGAGACCGCAGAGTTCGCGCAGATCATTCGGATCGAGACTCCGAGGACCCTTCGAACTCTACGGGTTCTGCGTTCAGACGTCGGGATCCGTATCTGGTCACGCTAATACTCGTGGCGTTGACGATCGCCTTCACGTGGCCGCTCGCGAAGGGACTGACTCGCGACCTCCCCGGCGATCTGGGTGACCCGCTGTTCAATGCCTGGGTGCTCGCGTGGGACGCCACGCACTTCGGCCGTGGCTGGCTCCAGGCCAACATCTTCTACCCGCACCCGTTGACGCTGGCGTACTCCGAGCTCCTCGTCCCACAGGCGCTTCAAATCCTGCCGGTCTACGCCGCGACCGGCAATCCGTTCCTCTGCTACAACCTCGTGTTTCTTTCCACGTTCGTTCTGTCGGGACTCGGCATGTTCCTGTTCTGCCGCGAGCTGACCGGCAGCCGGACGGCGGGATTCGTCGCCGGCCTCGCCTTCGCGTTCGCGCCGTACCGCGTGACGTCGATACCCCACATCCAGGTGATGTCGGCGCAGTGGCTGCCGTTCGTCCTGTTCGGCCTGAGACGGTTTTTTGACACGGGCAGCCGGCCCGCTCTGGCCGGCGCGACGGTTGCGTGGATCGTGCAGAACCTGTCGTGCGGCTATTACCTCTTTTTCTTCAGCCCGGCGATCGCGCTTTACATCCTGTGGGAAGTGACGCGACGGCAGCGGTGGCGCGACGCCGGCGTCCTGCGATCGCTGGCGGCGTCGTGGGCGGTCATGTTTCTCGCGACCGCGCCGTTCCTGCTCGTGTACTACCGGCTTCGCCGCCTCGGTTTCGAAGCGCGCTTTCTCGCGGAGGCCCAACGCTACTCGGCGGACGTCTACTCGTACTTCACCGCCGATCCGGACCTGCGATTGTGGGGATCAATCGCGAGGGCGTGGCCCAAGCCGGAAGCGCTGCTCTTTCCGGGCCTGACCATCGTGGTGCTGGCGATGGTCGGCGCGACGCCGAGCTCCGCCAGCGCACGCGCGCGAATGGCTTGGACAGCTGTGACGCTCGCCATCGTCGTCCCGATCGCGTTGCTGCTCCTCGGTGTTCCGATTCGTCTGCCGGGACTCAAGATCACGAGCTTGTGGCGGGCGCTGGTCGTCATCGCCGGTGTGGTCGCCGTTGGTCTCTGGCGCCAACCACACCAGCGGAGCGTGGTTCGGCACTGGCTGACCTCGCCGGCGGGCTTCTTTGCGCTGCTCACGGCGTTCGCGATCGTGATGTCGTTCGGTCCTGCGATTCACGCGCGTGGCCGCGTGGTGGCGGCGCCAAGCCTCTACGCGTTGTTCTACTACGTCGTGCCGGGTTTTGACGGTTTGCGCGTGCCGGCGCGCTTCGCGATGCTCGCCGCCTGCAGTTTCGCCGCACTCGTGGCGATCGGTATAGCGGCGATCGAACGTACCAACCGCCACCGTGCGCAATGGCTGGCCGGCGCGGGCAGCGTGCTGATCCTGCTCGAATCGTTGGCGGTACCGATTCCGATCAACCAGAACATTCCCAGTTACACGCAGCCAGGCCTCGCCGCGTTGCCCGAGTCGATCGACATCGGCGCTGGTCTCCCGGACGTTTATCGATTCGTCGCGCAACTGCCGGAGAACGCAGCCATCCTCGAGCTGCCGGTTGGCGAGCCGGCGTTCGACATCCGTTACATGTTCTACTCGACGCGCCACTGGCGGCCGCTGGTCAACGGTTACAGCGGCGGCGCACCGAAGGACTACGAAGTCCTCACCGAAGCGATGAAGGACACCGACACGCGGCCCGACCGCGCGTGGACCGCGATCCTCTCCTCTCAGGCCACCCACGCCATCGTCCACGAAGGTTTCTATCTCGGCGACGACGGCCGTCGGCTGAGCGAGTGGCTGCGATCGCGCGGCGCCCGGGACATCGCCGCGTTTGGCCGGGATCACGTGCTGATGCTGCGCTGATTGACCGTGGACGGCCGCTTTCGCCGCGAACTACACTGAGCGCCATGCGTCGCGATCCCCTCGCTTTTCTCGGCACTGAGCTCGATTCGCTGAAACAGCAGGGCCTGTACCGACGGCTCCGCGTGCTCGACGGCGAGCAGGCCCACAAGAGCTCGTTCGACCACCGTCAGGTCGTCAACCTGTCGTCGAACAATTACCTCGGGCTGACGACGCACCCGAGGCTGCGGGAGCGGGCGCTCGAAGCGACCCGTACGCTGGGCGTCGGCAGCGGCTCGGTGCGCACGATTGCCGGCACGATGGACATCCATATGGAGCTCGAACGCCGGCTGGCGGCGTTCAAGCAGACCGAGGCGGTGGTCGTGTTCCAGAGCGGTTTCGCCGCGAACGCCGGAACCGTCGCCGCCGTCTTATCCAAGGATGACGTCGTCATCTCCGACGAGCTCAATCACGCGAGCATCATCGACGGCGCCCGGCTCAGCCGGGCGACCATCAAGGTGTTTCCGCATAAGGACGCCAGTGCCGCGCGCACGATCCTCCAGGCGCTGCCGGCCGCACAGCGCAAGCTGCTCATTACCGACGGCGTGTTCAGCATGGACGGCGACCTCGGCGCCCTGCCCGACCTGTGCGCGCTCGCCGAGGAATTCGGCTGCATCATGATGGTGGACGATGCGCATGCGAGCGGGGTGTTCGGGAAGAACGGGCGCGGCACGGTCGATCACTTCGGGATGCACGGTCGTGTGGACATCCAGGTCGGCACGCTATCGAAGGCGATTGGCGTTCTCGGCGGCTACGTTGCGGGCAACGCCGCGCTGATCGACTTCCTACACCACCGCGCACGGCCGTTCCTGTTCTCGACGTCACATCCGCCGGCGGTGGCCGCGGCGTGCATCGCGGCGCTCGACGTGCTGGAGCAGGAACCGAAGATCATCGAGCAGCTCTGGGACAACACCGCGTTTTTCAAAGCCGGTTTGAAAACGCTCGGCTTCAACACCGGGCTGAGCGACAGCCCGATCACACCGGTGATCGTCGGCGATGGTGCGCTGGCGATGAAACTGTCGGATCGGTTGTTCGAGAAAGGCGTCTTCGCGCAGGGCATCGCGTTTCCCACCGTGGCGAAAGACAAGGCCCGCGTCCGGACCATCGTGACCGCGACCCACACGAAAGACGAGCTGCAGTTCGCGCTCGACGTGTTCGCGGCGGTCGGACGCGATCTCGGGATCCTCCATTGAGACGCGCCAATCAGCTGACCGACTTCTTCGACAGCTATACGAAGGGTCTCAAGGCTGAGGATCTGCAGCGGCTCTTCACGCACGATACCCGCGACGCCTATCGATTCTTTACACGCGGCCCTGAAAGCGAGGCGCTGAAGCGCCTGCCGTGGCATCAGCGCATCGTCGCGGAAGTCCGCATTCTGTTTCTTGCGTTCACGATGAAGCTGTCGCCGGCGCGCCGCGTCGTTTTCGGCGCCGCGCTGCTGTTCGCGATGATGGGCCTCTTCAATCTGTTCCGCGGCTTCGGCATCATCGAGATCGCACGGTTTCCGTTCGGCATCAGCGTCGGGCTTCCCGGTCCGCTTTTCCGAACCGGCACCTGGCCGCTGCTGTTCGCGTTCGTGCTGATGAACCTGCTGGTACTGCTCGAGGTCGCGGACCGTCTGTCGCTGAAGAACGATCTGGAAATCGCCCGCGACATCCAGCAGGCGATGCTGCCCAGTGGTCTCTACAGCGCACCCGGCGTCGAAACGTTCGGGACCAGCCGTCCAGCGAACACGGTTGGCGGCGACTTCTACGACATCCTCCCGCTCGATGATGGGCGCCTGGTCATTGCGGTCGGCGACGTGGCCGGCAAGGGCAGTCCGGCGGCGCTGCTGATGGCGTTGCTTCTCGCGATCCTGCGAACGCTGGTGGACGAGAAGCTCGAACCCGCCGAACTGGTCACTCGCCTGAACGTGCAGGTGTGCCGCCACGCACCGAGCTCCCGTTTCATCACACTGTTCTATTCGGTCTATCAGCCGGCGACCGGCGAACTGACGTACGTGAGCGCCGGTCACATGCCACCGCTCATCCTTCGCCGCGACGGCCGGGTCGATCGGCTCGCCGACGGCGGCATCGCGCTGGGCATGTTCGACGGCTCAACTTATGTCACCGGACACACGGTGATCCAACAGGATGAATTGATCGCGATTTACAGCGACGGCATCACCGAAGCCGAAAGCCCAGCCGGCGTGCCGTTTGACGAAATTGGCCTCGAAACTGCCCTGAAAACCAACCGTCGGAGCAGTCTGTCGGCGATCGGCGCCGCCGTCGAACGTGCCGTCGAGCAGCACACCGACGCACGGCGTTTTTCCGACGATCTCACGATTCTTCTGCTCCGCCACGCGCCAGTCCTGCCAGTATGAGTGTCTAAGATCTCGTCGGCGGCAAAGACACTGTGCTGATTAAACGGGCTCCGGTCGTCATCGCGATTATCGGGCTGCTGCTGCGCGCCTCCGGCGCCGCGGCACAGGAGAACGACGGCATTCGGGCGCTGCTGTCGCGTCTTGAAGGCATCACCCAGGCCGGCGACTCCGTCGGCTATTTCGGCCTGCTCGCCCCGACTGCCAACCGCGAACGCGCACGTGATTTTGCGTCGACCGAACTGCTCCCGGGCGCGTCCCGCGCCGTCCTGCAGGAGCGCGATCGGATTCCGCTCGCCTCCGTTGCGTCAACCGAGACCGGCTTCCGGTTGCTGGTGGACGTGTTCGCGGACTTCGGAAACCGGGCCCGAATCGCGACCTGGCGCATCGACGTCCTCAAGACCGGCGAGGCCGGTACTGAGCGTGAGTGGTCGATCCTCGACGAGGACCACCTCTCGTCGGTCGAGAACATCTATCACCTGACGCTCGACACCACCAGGGCGTTCGCCGCCCACGATCTCAAGCTGACGGCGGAAGACCTCGAACTGTCGATGCCTGACGGCACGGTGTTCGTCGCGAGCGTGGACCAGGGCGTGACCGCGCTGGTACTCATCGGCCGCGGCACCTTGTCGTTTCATCCCACACCAGCGACCGAGCGCGGGCAGGTGAAGATTTTCTGCGGCAGCGAGGTCCTCGAGACCCGGTTCGAGACGGTCTACGTCCGGATCAACCCGAGCGATTTCGAGCGCACGGTCAACGCCGCGCAACTGCAGGCGAAGCCGGTCGATGCGCGCGAGCTGCGACGGGCCCAGGAGGTCTTCCGCGAGGAATCGCAGAAGTCGTTCATCATCGATCTCGGCGATCTGAGCCGCGACGCCTGGTCGCTGTTGCCCGGTCAAGGCGACTTCCTCGCCGAGATGCGCACCAAGCGCTTCGATACCCTCACCTACGCGAAGTCGGCGAGCGAGGCCGAAGACATCACGCTGTTCGATCGCCGGCATCATCACAACATCGCGCTCTACGCGTCCGAGCAGAAGCTGTCGTCGCGCGGGCGGTTCTACAACGAGGACGAACTGGTCGAGTACGACGTCCTCGACTACGACATCGACGTCGCGGTGACGCCCGACCGGAACTGGATCGACGGGCACGTGCGGATGCGCCTGAAAACCCGCGCGTTCGCGCTTGGTGTGCTCAAGCTCCGGCTCGCAGATTCGCTGGTGGTCCGTTCGATCGTCAGCTACGAGTACGGACGCCTGTTCGGGATCCGCGTCAAGGGTCAGAATACCTTCATCGTCAACCTGCCGACGACGATGCCGAAGGATCGCGAGCTGACGCTGTCGATCGCCTATGGCGGCCGCCTCGAGCCGCAGACGCCCGATCGGGAAACGCTGACGCTCGACCAGCGAGTGCAATCTGCCGAGGACGCCCCGCTCATCAGCGCCGAGCCGAGTTTTCTGTACAGCAGTCGAAGCTTCTGGTATCCACAGGCGCCGGTCAGTGACTATGCCACCGCTCGGATCCGCATCACGGTACCCTCATCGCTCGAATGCATTGCGAGCGGGGAACTCGAACCTGGATTCCCGGGCCTGCTGGTCAGTGACGAGCCGGGACAGAACCGCAAGGTCTACCTGTTCAAGGCGACGCGCCCGCTTCGTTACCTCGCGTTCATCGTCAGTCGCTTCGAACGGACCGAGGCTCCGACGCTGGCATTCTCCGGCGTCCGGCTCAACGCGCTTCCCGGCGCCGCCGGGCCCGACAACCGCAGCATGAAGCTGGCGGTCGAAGCCAATCCCCGCCAGGTTCAGCACGGCCGCGAGGTGGCCGATCACGCCGCGGACATCGCCACGTTCTACGAGTCGATCATCGGCGACAGTCCGTACGCCAGCTTCACCATTGCGCTGATCGAGAACGACCTGCCTGGCGGCCACAGTCCCGGCTACTTCGCTGCGCTCAACCAGCAGCTGCCGACTTCGAATTTGTCGTGGCGGAACGATCCGGCTGCGTTCAGCGGCTACCCGGACTTCTTTCTCGCGCACGAGCTCGCCCATCAGTGGTGGGGACAGGCGGTCGGCTGGCGCAACTACCACGAGCAGTGGATCAGCGAAGGCTTCGCGCAGTATTTCGCGGCCCTCTACGCGCAGCACCAGCGCGGCGATGATGCGTTCGCCAACGTGCTGCGGCAGTTTCGCAAATGGGGGATGGCCGATAGCGACCAGGGCCCGATTTATCTCGGCTACCGGCTCGGCCACATCCACGACGACAGCAAGGTGTTCCGGGCGCTGGTTTACAACAAGAGCGCGGCGGTCCTGCACATGCTGCGCCGGTACGTCGGCGACGAGGCGTTTTTCCGTGGGCTCCGCCGCTTCTATCGGGAGGCGCGGTTCCACAAGTCCGGCACCGACGAATTCAGGCTGGTCATGGAATCCGAGTCCGGGGTGCCGCTCGACCGCTTCTTCGAGCGCTGGATCTATGGCTCGACGCTGCCCAGGCTGAAGACCAGCTCGCGCGTCGAGGGCGACGAAATCGTGCTCCGCGTCGAACAGCTCGGCGAGGTGTTCGACGTCCCGGTGACGTTCGCCATCCAGTACACCGATCGCAAGCCGGTGGACGTCATTGTCCGGGTCAATGAGGCGGTGGTCGAGAAGCGGGTGCCGCTCGCCGGCACGCTGCGCAACGTCGACATCAGCCGCGACGACGGCACCATGGCCGAGATCGTCAAGAATTGACGCGGACTTGATATGATCGTGTTCTTATGGAGACCGTTACCCTCACGATAGACGGCCAGCAGGTCACTGTCGAAAAAGGCAAGACCGTCCTGCAGGCAGCCATCGAAGCCGGCATTTCCGTCCCCTACTACTGCTATCACCCCGGCATCAGCGTCGACGGTTCCTGCCGCGTCTGCATCGTCAAGATCGAGAAGATGCCCAAGCTGCAGACGTCGTGCTCGACGGCGTGCACCGAGGGTATGATCGTCTCGACGAGGACCCAGGAAGTCGTGGAGGCGCGCGCCGGCGTGTTCGAGTTCCTGCTGGTCAACCACCCGCTCGACTGCCCGGTGTGCGACAAGGGCGGGGAGTGCCCATTACAGGACTTCTCATACAGCTTCGGACCGGATGCGAGCCGCATGGATTTCCCGCGGCGCGAGTTCGACGGCAACGGGGTCAAGGCGGACGTCGATTTTGGACCGACGCTGATGCTGAATCGCAACCGCTGCATCCTCTGTACGCGGTGCGTGCGGTTCATGCGCGACATCGACAGCGACGCCCAGATCAACATCATCGACCGCGGCAACGGCAGCCAGATTGCGACGTTCCAGGAGGAAGGCGTGCACTCGCTGATTTCGGGCAACCTGATGGACGTCTGTCCGGTCGGCGCGATCACAACTCGCGACTATCGCTTCAAGTCGCGGCCGTGGGACAACCCGCTGGCGACCGACACCATCTGCACGCAGTGCGAGAAGGGTTGCAGCACCACCGCGTGGGTCAAGGCGAAGCCGGAGTGGGCGAAGGGCTCGCGCCTCATCCGCATGACGCCGCGCTTCAACCCTGACGTCAACGGCTATTGGATGTGCGACATCGGCCGCTTCAACTATCACTGGATCGAGGGCGAGGATCGGCTGCAGCAGCCGCTCGAGAAGAACGCCCAGGGATCGCTCCAGCCGATCGCCTGGCACGACCTGATGACGAAGCTGCGCGATCGGCTGTCGGCGGCGGGCACGGCGAATCCTGACGGCGTCCGTTTCCTGCTGTCGGCGCATGCGTCGCACGAGGAGCTGTTCCTGTTCCATCGACTGACCGGCGAGCTGCTCGGCAGCCAGAATGCCGTCAGCGTCAGCTGGCGGACCGAAGAAAAGATTCAGCCGGCGGCGACCAAGTTCAAGGTGCCGGCAGTGGACGCGCCGAATGTCAACGGCGCGCGCATGTTCGGCCTGGTCGGCGGCAATGTCGGCGATGCAGTCGAGGCGGCGGATGTCTCGGCCCTGCGTCAGGCGGTCGAGGCCGGTCGCGTCACCGCGCTGTATGTGTTCGATCCGGGGCCGGACGGCTCGATCGGCGACACCAGCTGGATCGTCGAAGCGCGGACCCGCGGTGTGCTTTCGCTGCTGATCGTCCAGGGCGTACTGATGACCAGGCTGGCCATGGCGGCCGACCTCGTGCTGCCGGGCGCATCCTATGTCGAGAAGGAAGCGTCATACACCAACAGCCAGGGTCGTCTGCAGGGAACGGCGCGGGCGATCGCGGTGTCGGGCGATGCCCAGGAAGACTGGCAAATTCTGGTGAATGTCGCCGGGGCGCTGGGCGTGCCGTTCGGCTACGCCAGCAGCGGGCAGGTTCGCGCGGATATCGCAGCTCGCTTCCCCGGCGTCGAAGGATTGCAGGGATTGCCGGCGCTGGCGTTCAGCCGGCCGCTCGAAGCGCGGAACTGGCTCCAGGCGTCCAATCCATCCGAGCGCTGGAAGTGGGACTTCATGTATCAGGATCTGCCGCCGGTCAAAGGCTCGGTCGATCCATCGTCGCTTCCCCTGCCGCCCGGGGCGATTCCGCTCAGACAGTTGTGATCACGAACCTTTCAACACAAAGGACACCGAGGACACAAAGGGAAAGTCTCGTACGTACCTATTTCCTTTGTGTCCTTTGTGTCCTTTGTGTCGAAGCGTTTTTGCCGGCACACGCGGCCGCGCAATTCAAGCGCCCGAAGGCTGACGTCACGCCGCTGGTCGAGCAGCCGTCGCTTCGATCGGGCACGCACGCGCGCGTCGCGCTGAAAGTCTCGCTGCCGGAAGGTCTCCACACCCAATCGAATACGCCGCGCGATCCGAACCTGATCCCGACCGTCCTCACCGTTGACGCGCCGGCTGGCGTCTCGGTGGACGAGATCGTGTTTCCGGCATCCACCGACTTGAAACAGGCCGGCGCCGATCAGCCGCTCGCCGTGTTCGAGCAGACGTTCGCGATCGGCGTGCAACTGTCGCTTGCCGCGACCGTGCCCGCCGGCGACATCGTCGTACCCGCGCAGCTGCGTTATCAGGCGTGCGACGCGAACCTCTGCTACGCGCCCGCGAACGCGGAGGTCCAGTGGACGCTCCACGTTGTCTCGGCTGACGCGCCCGGCGGCGGCGCACCGGATCCGTTGTTTGCGGGCATCAAGTTCGGCACGGGCGAAGAAGCCCTGTCGTCAGTCTCGAGTCGTCAGTCGTCATTCCTCAATCAGCAACTGGCAATCAGCCACCGCAATCGCTGGCGGAGCGGAGCTCCTCGAAGGGTTCGAGGTGCAGCGGCACGACCGGCGGCTATCAGAACAGCGCGGATTTCCTCAGCTTCATTCACGACGCCGAGTCGGGCACGAAACAGAAAGGGATGTTCGAGGGACGCGGTCCGCTCGCGATCCTGCTGCTCGTGCTGATCGGCGGGCTCGCGCTGAATCTCACGCCGTGCGTGCTGCCGATGATTCCGATCAACCTGGCGATCATCGGCGCGGGTGCGCAAGCCTCGTCGCGTGGCCGCGGCTTCCTGCTCGGTTCGGCGTATGGCGGCGCGATGGCGATCGTCTACGGCGTTCTCGGACTGGTCGTCATTCTCACTGCCGGATCGTTCGGCACGATCAACTCCTCACCCTGGTTCAACCTCGGCATCGCGATCCTGTTCGTCGTGCTCGGCCTGGCGATGTTCGACGTGCTGCTGATCGATTTCTCGAAATACTCGGCCGGGATCGGTTCCTCGTCGAGCCGTGGTTCTTTTGCGCTCGCGTTCAGCATGGGCGCGGTGGCGGCGCTGCTGGCGGGAGCCTGCGTGGCGCCGGTCGTGATCCAGGTCGTGCTGTTCTCGAGCAACCTCTACGCGACCGGCACCAGCGTGGCGTTGGCGCTGCCGTTCTTTCTCGGTGTCGGCATGGCGATCCCCTGGCCGATCGCCGGCGCCGGCCTCGCGGCGCTGCCCAAGCCCGGTATGTGGATGGTGCGGGTGAAGCAGGCGTTCGGCGTCTTCATCCTCGCGACCGCGGCGTATTACGGCTACGAGTCGTATTCGATTTTCGCGAATCGCTGGGTTGACCCGTCGGCGGTGAGCGCCAGCGTCCAGGAAGAGCTGAAGGCCGGCTGGCATGCGTCGCTGGCGGAGGGCCTCGAGACGGCACGCCGGGAAAACAAGCCGGTGCTGATCGACATGTGGGCGACGTGGTGCAAGAACTGCCTGACCATGGACAAGACGACGCTGACTGACAGCGGCGTCCAGTCAGCGTTGAACGACTACGTGAAGATCAAGTATCAAGCCGAGGATCCGGACGCCCAGCCCGCCAAGGGCGTGATGCAGAAGCTCTCTGCGCCCGGGCTTCCGGGCTACGCCATCCTCCGACCGAAATCCTGAGCGCTTCATCACGAAGACACGAAGAACACGATGGTCACGAAGTGGCTCTCTTGTACAAGAATAGCTTCGTGATCTCCGTGATCTTCGTGCCTTCGTGATGAGGAAGAATCCCGATACTGGCGTGCTGCGTCTCGACCTCGAGACACGGATAAGCGGCGAGGTCCGTTTCGATCGGGTCTCGCGCGCGCTCTACTCCACCGACGCCAGCGTCTATCAAATCGAACCGCTCGGGCTCGTCGTTCCCCGGACACCAGACGATGTGGTGCGGACGGTGGAGATTGCCGCGCGGCACGGTGTGTCCATTACCGCGCGAGGTGGCGGCACGTCGCAGGCCGGGCAAGCCATCGGTGCCGGTCTCGTCCTCGATACCTCGAAATATCTGAACCGCGTCCTCGAGGTCAACCGGGACGAGCGCTGGGCATGGGTCGAGCCTGGCGTCGTGCTCGACGAGTTGAACGCGCGTCTTCGGCCCGACGGCCTGCGCTTTGCCCCTGACATTTCCACCGCCAGCCGCGCCACGCTCGGCGGCATGATTGCCAACAACTCGAGCGGCGCGAGGTCGGTGCTTTACGGCAAGACCATCGATCACGTCCTCGAGTTGCGAGTCGTGCTCTCTGACGGTTCCACGGTCCACCTTCGGTCGCTCGATCCGTCGGAGCTGGCGACCGCTTCGTCCGGTGACACCCTCGAGGCGCGCTGTTACCGCACCGTTCGCGGCGTCGCAACCGGCCGCCGGCACGAGATCGATCGCCGCTTTCCAAAAGTGCTGCGACGGGTCGGCGGCTACAACCTCGACGAGTTCACGGATCCGTCGGCGCCCTTCAACCTGGCGAAGCTGATCGTCGGGTCGGAAGGGACGCTGGGCCTGGTGATTGCCGCCAAGGTCAATCTCGTGGTGCTGCCCGCAGCGAAGGCGGTGCTGACGATCGAGTTCGACGAGCTGCTCGATGCGCTGGCAGCGACACCGCTGGTGCTCCGGCACCAGCCGTCGGCGGTCGAAGTGATGGACCGCTTCATCCTCGACCACGCGCGCGAAAGCCCGGCGCTCGACGCGTTACGGCGCAGCATTCTGCAGACCGAGCCTGGGGCGCTGTTGTGCGTCGAATTCTACGGCGAGCGCCCCGAGGATCTGTTGCCGAGGCTGCAACAACTCGAACGCGAGCTCGGCTCGTCCGGCTTCCGCTGCTGCTGGCGGCGGGCGACCAGCGCCGCCGATCAGGCGCGGATCTGGAGTTTTCGCGAGGCATCGCTGGGGCTGTCGATGGCGATGAAAGGCGACGCGAAGTCGCTGTCGTTTGTCGAGGACACCGCGGTCGCGCCCGAGCGGCTCCGCGACTACATCGAGCGGTTTCTTCAGATCGTTCGCGACCACGACACGGTCGCCGGCATCTACGCGCACGCCTCGGTCGGCTGCCTGCACGTCCGCCCGGTGGTGAATCTGAAAACAGCCGAGGGCGTGGCGAAGTTCCAGTCGATCGCCAATGCGATCGCCGATCTCGTCCTCGAGTTCGGTGGAGCTCTGTCGGGCGAGCACGGTGACGGCCTGGTTCGGGGTGCGTTCACGGAGAAGATGTTCGGTCCGGTTCTTTACGACGCGTTCCGGCAGGTGAAGCAGGTGTTCGATCCCAACGGGTTGTTCAACCCGGGCAAGATCGTGGACACCCAGCCGCTGACCGCGAACCTTCGCTATGGCGCCGGCTACGACACTCCAGATCCCGCGACCCACTTCGACTACACCGAACACGGCGGCATGGGCCGCGCCGTGGAGATGTGCAGCGGCCTCGGCGTATGCCGCAAAACCCTCGACGGCGCGATGTGCCCGTCGTACATGGCGACGCGCGAGGAGAAACATTCCACCCGCGGCCGGGCCAACACGCTTGCGGCTGGCGATGGCGGGCCGTCTGGGCGAGTCAGGGCTTGGCGATCACGACGTGCACGACGTTCTCGATCTCTGTCTCGAGTGCCGCGCCTGCAAGGCCGAATGCCCGGTCGGCGTCGATGTGGCGCGATTCAAGAGCGAGTTCCTTGCCGGCTACTGGAAGCGCCACGGGACGCCGCTGCGGACGAGAGCCATCGGTCACGTGCACACGGTATCGAAATGGGGCAGTCGGATTGCCCCGATCGCGAATGCGGCCGCGCAAAGCGGGATCGGACGATGGTTCAGCGAACAGCTCCTCGGCATCGATCGACGACGGACGCCACCGGCGTTCGCGCGGCAGACCTTCGCACAGCGATTCGCGGCGCGGCCGGATGCGGCTCCAACTCTCAAACCCCGAGCCCGCGACGTCGTTCTGTTCAACGACACCTTCACCAACTTCAACCATCCGGACATTGGCGTCGCCGCGGCCGACGTGCTCGAGGCTGCCGGCATATGGGCCCGGCTGGCACCGCATGTCTGCTGTGGCCGGCCGCTCATCTCGCAGGGGCTGCTCGGCGAGGCGAAGAAGCTGGCGGCGCGAAATACCGACGCCCTGTACGATGCCGCCGCCGGTGGCAAAGCGATTCTCTTTCTCGAGCCGAGCTGCCTGTCCGCCGTGCGCGAGGACAGCCCCGCTCTCCTTCGCGGCGAGCAGGCCAGAAAGGCGAGGGTCGTGGCGGATGCCTGCACGCTGTTCGAGGATCACCTGGAGCGCGAGTGCGCTGCCGGACGCGCGACCTTGACGCTCGAGCCTGGACCGTCCACGGTCCTGCTGCACGGACACTGTCATCAGAAGGCGATGGGGATGCTGCCGGCGACCCGCGCGCTGTTGTCGCGCATCCCATCGTCCACGGTCGTGGACCTGGACGCCGGCTGCTGCGGCATGGCCGGATCGTTCGGCTATGCGAAAGAGCACTACGACGTCTCGCGCCAGATCGGCGAGCGCAAGCTGCTGCCGGCCGCGCGCGCGATGATGCCGGGGACCCTGCTCGTCGCGCCCGGCACATCGTGCCGCGAGCAGGTGAAGCACTTCACCGGCGTCCGTGCTTTGCACCCGGCAGAAGCTACTGCAGTCGCTCCTTCGACGTTAAATCAGAACGCAGAGTCCACGGAGGTCGCAGAGTAAGAAGAGTCTCTTTTCTCTGCGTGCTCTGCGTGCTCTGCGTTCCCCGTCGTGGTCATCAGTAGCGCCGCTCTCCGGGCTTCCGATCCGAGCCGAGTACTTCCATCCACTCCGGGTACGGCAGCGGGAGTTTGCTGACCTCGTCGAGCGCGGTCATTTCCTCCGCGGACAGGGTGATGTCGATCGCCTTCAGGTTGTCTTCGAGCTGCGGCATCTTCCGGGCGCCGATGATGACGCTCGATACGGCGTCGTTCGCGAGGATCCACGCCAGCGCAATCTGGGCGGGACTGGTGTCGCGCTTCTTCGCGATTCCGACGAGGACGTCGAGGATGTCGAATCCCTTTTCCTTGTCCACGGGCGGAAAATCGAATTTCGCGCGCCGCGCCTGCTCGTCGCCGCCGCTCCTGGTGAACTTTCCTGACAGGAATCCGCCGGCCAGCGGGCTCCAGACCAGCAGCCCGAGGCCCTGATCCTTGATCAGCGGGATCGTGTCGCGTTCGAGCTCGCGGCCGACCAGCGAGTAGTACGACTGCGTGGTGCGGAATCGTTCGAGCCGCTGCTCGCGAGAGACTCCGAGCGCCTTCATCAGGTACCACGCCGGCAGATTCGAGCAGCCGATGTAACGCACCTTGCCCGCACGCACCAGATCGTCGAGGGCGCGCAGCGTATCCTCGATGTTGGTCAACGTATCCGACCGGTGAATCTGAAAGAGGTCGATGTAGTCGGTGTTGAGCCGCTTCAGGCTCGCCTCGACGCTCTCGATGATGTGGAGGCGCGACAGTCCAACATCGTTCGCGCCAGGACCCATCCGTCCTCGCACCTTGGTGGCGACGATGACGCCCTGACGCTTACCCGCGAGCGCCTTGCCCAGCATCAGCTCTGACTGGCCGGTCGCATAGACGTTCGCGGTATCGACGAAGTTGATGCCCGCATCGAGCGAGCGGTGGACGATCGCGTCGGCGGCGGATTGATCGAGGCCGCCGATCATCTCCCAGATCTGGCCGGAGCCGCCGAAGGTCATCGTCCCGAGGCACAGCTCCGAGACGAACACACCGGTATCCGCTAGTTGTCGATATTTCATTGAAGTAGTCTATAGCCTCCGCATGGCGACAACCAGACGCCTGTCTCCTCCCAACATTGTGCTTGGTCTGCTGTGCGTGATGTACCTCATCACCTACGTCGATCGCGTCAACATCTCCACGGCCGCGGACGCGATCCAGCGCGAGCTCGGACTCTCGAACACGCGACTCGGCTTTCTGCAGTCGGCGTTCGGCTACCCCTATTTGTTGTTCCAGGTGTTCGGCGGCTGGGTCGGCGATCGCTTTGGGCCGCGCCGTACGCTGTTCCTGTGCGGCCTGGTGTGGGCGTTCGCCACGATCCTCACCGGCTTTTCCGGCGGCCTGATCATGCTGTTCGCCTGCCGCGTGCTGGTGGGAATCGGCGAGGGCGCGACCTTTCCGGTGGCGACGCGGGCGATGCAGAACTGGACGCCGATCGGCAGGCGCGGTTTTGCCCAGGGCATCACCCATTCGTTCGCCAGACTCGGCAATGCCATCACGCCGCCGATCGTCGCCTGGCTGATCGTCGCCCTCAGCTGGCGCGGATCGTTCATCGTCCTCGGCTGCTGCAGCCTGATCTGGGTGCTGGTGTGGGTGTGGTATTTCCGGGACGTCCCCGCCGATCACGCGGCGATGACGCTGGCGGATCTGGCGCCGCTTCCCAATCAGGGTGCAGCGGCCACTGTGGTGCGGCCGCGGGTGCCGTGGGGCGCGTTGACGCGGCGGATGGCGCCGGTGACGATCGTCTACTTCTGCTACGGCTGGACGCTGTGGCTGTATCTGACCTGGCTGCCGCAATATTTCCTGCACGCGTATCGGCTCGACCTGAAGCGATCGGCTCTCTTCACGTCGGCGGTGTTTTTTGCCGGTGTCGTCGGTGACTACCTCGGAGGCGTGATCAGCGATCGCATCCTTCACCGCACCAGAAGCCTTCAGCAGGCGCGGCGGAACGTGGTGATGATTGGTTTCATCTGCTCGTTCGTGTGCATGATCCCGGTGTTCCTCACGGAAAATCTCACCCTGATCATCCTGTCGCTCGGCGGCGCGTTCTTCTTCGCCGAAATCGTGATCGGCCCGATGTGGTCGATTCCGATGGATATCGCCGGCAAGTTCTCCGGGACCGCGGCGGGAATGATGAACACCGGATCGGCGCTGGCGGCGATCCTGTCGCCAATCGCCTTCGGATACATCATCGACAAGACCGGCAACTGGCAGCTGCCGTTCGCGGGATCGCTCGGCTTTCTTCTGTTGGGGGCGCTGCTCGCCCCGACGATGCATCCGGAACGGGCGTTTGAAGAAGGCTAGCAAAATCTCGCGTCTTCATCACGAAGACACGAAGTTCACGAAGATCACGAAACGGCTTGGCTCTGTAGAAAACGTGAGTTCGTGACCTTCGTGTTCTCCGTGCTTTCGTGATAAAAGTTGGCCGCTCTCTTTCACGTCAGCATCATTGATTCGCTGATCCCCGTGGCTTGACCGGCGCCGGCAGCGCCTTTCGCGGCAGCTTCTCGTCACGCATCGCCGCGTCGTACGCGAACACGGCGATGACCGTCGCCTGCTGGACCATGTCGGCGCGCTGGACGCGATCGACGGTGTCCATGTTCGAGTGGTGGCTGCGGGCGTTGTACTCGAGTCGATCGACCAGAAATTGAAACGCCGGGATGCCGGCGTTGTCGAACGAGACGTGATCGGTGGACGTCACCGAGCGCGGTCCGAGCATGGTGACGTCGAGATCCTTCAGCGGTGCGATCCACTGCTCGAAGATCGGCGTCGCCGCCATGTTGCCCTGCATCCACACGCCCCGAACCTTGCCGGTGCCGTTGTCAGAGTTGAAGTACGCCGAGAGCTTCCCTTGCTCAGGTTTCAGCGTCATGGTGCCGATGTCGGCGAGGTGATCGCGGACATACGCCTGCGAGCCGAGCAGTCCCTGTTCCTCACCGCCCCAGAGCCCGACACGAATGGTCCGGCGCGGTTTGACGCCCACCGCTTTCAGAATGCGCATCGCTTCCATCATCGCGGCGCTGCCGGTGGCGTTGTCGGTGGCGCCGGTCGCGTAGGGGTGTGAATCGAAGTGCGCGCCGATCAGCACCACCTCGGAAGCGAGGTCAGTGCCTGGGATTTCCGCCAGGGTGTTGAACCCGTTCGGCTGAGTCTCGTCGTAGAACTTGGTGTCGACGTTCAACTCGACCTTGACCGGCACACCCTTGTCGAGAACGCGAACCATCCGGTTGTAGTGCTCAACCGACAGAGTGACCTCGGGAACAGCCCTGCCGGCGCGATCATCGCGCGCACCGGCGCCGGCGGGGAAAATGGTTCCGCCATCGGGATGCTGTTGTTGCTGGACGAGATCGCTGCCGACCGCTCCCATGTCACTGTCGCCGCCGCGATCGAAAAGGGCGATCACGCCTTCGGCGACGTAGAAGTCGGCGAGCTTCTGACGGAATGCCGCCGCCGCACCACCACGGCCGCCGCGGCCGCCTGCCGCCGCTTCCGGAATCGGTGTGGACGCGGCTTGATCGGCCAGGCCGGGATCGGTCATGCGGACGATGAATGGGCCTTCGAGCATGCGGACGTTGCGAGCGGGCTGCGTCAGAATGATTTTGCCGGCGAGCTTGCCGTGATAGGCCGCAAAGTCAGCCTCGCTGGCGATTGGCGCGCGCACGACCTCGGCGACGACCGTGCCTTTGGTCGCCGACGACCACTCGTGCGGGAAGCCGATGATCGGCTGAATCTGCGGCTCGACCAGGT
>CAVUZL010000006.1:0-45764 GCA_963745875.1 uncultured Acidobacteriota bacterium | reverse complement strand
GCCGGGCCATGCGTACGCGTATCGAGTGGCGTTGTATGATCGTCGTCGCCGCGGCACTCCCGGCCCGAAAATTATCGGGCACGGGTATTTCGCAGCTATGCCGCGGACACTGCAGGCCTGACGATGGCCACGCGCTACCGGCCGATACAGGTCTTCGAATTCACGCTGGCGATAGGGCTGGATTCGAACGCGTCGTTTGTTGATGGATCCGTCACCAGGGTCCTTGCTGACAGACTGCCCGCCGCGCTTGTCCAGCCCTGACGTCGAGCGGAGAGCGCAGGGCCTCTGTTTGCGCGAGGTACGGGGAAGAACTGATGTTTACGTGGTTTAAACGCAACGCGGAATTTCTGGGATACGAAGCGCGGCAAATCTCGACGAACCTCTACGAGTTGGTCGTCCGGCTGGCGGACGGCACCGAGCGCGTGGAACGATTCGACGGCCAGGCCGCGCTCACCGAGCGCCAACTGGCCTTGCAACGCGAGCTGGAAGAGGAAGGCTGGACCGGCCCGCACGGCTGGAACATGTAGCGGGTGTAACGTCCGCGAGGCTACAACCGGTGCACGACGCGGTCGCGGCCGGAGTCTTTGGCCTGGTAAAGCGCCGCGTCCGCCCGATCGCATGCGACGCTCAGCACCTCGTCCTGGCGTCCCGCCACCACGCCGCCGCTGATCGTCAGCTTCACCGTATCGCCGCGATGGGTCAGTTCGAGTTGGGATACCGCCAGCCGGATGCGGTCGCTGACCTGTCTCGCGCCGTCCAGCATTGTCTCCGGAAAGAGCAACGCCAGTTCGTCGCCGCCGTACCTGCCCAGCAGATCCTGCCGGCGCAGTTTTTCGCGCACTGTCTCAGCCACCATCCGCAGCGCTTCGTCGCCCATTCCATGGCCATACCGGTCGTTGACGGTCTTGAAATGATCGATATCGAGCAGCGCCACGCACAGCGGATGCTGATGACGTGACGCGCGGGTCCATTCGAGCTCGGCGAGATCGAAGAAATGCCGACGAGTCAGCGCGCCGGTCAGCGTGTCGGTGGTGGCCAGCGCGCGGAGCTGATCCTCGACGCGTTTCTGCTCGGTGACGTCGGTCAGCGTGAGCATCACCATCGTCTCGCCGGCGCTGACGAGCGTGCGCGCATTCAACAGCGACCAGAAGCTCGAGTCGCGGCCGCGAGGAATCTCGACCGCCAGTGCATCGATTCGGCGATCGAGATCGAGCCGGTCGCGAAACCGTCGCCGCGCCTCTGGGCTCGGGTGCAGGCGGGGCGTCAGCCGGCCGACCATGTCGCCCACGGTGGTGCCGAAGAGATCGGCCGCCCGCTCGTTGCAGAACCGCACGCGGTCGTCGTCGAGTCCGATGAGGAGAATCGGCACCGGCGCGGTCGCGAGCAGCGTCCGGAAATTGTCCTCACTCTGCTGCAGTTCGATGGTCCGCTGACTCACGATGCGCTCGAGCCGCTGACGGTCTTCTTCGGCGCGGCGCTCGTTGGCCGCGACGAACGTCCCGAGCTCCGAGATCGTGTTGTTGACGAGAAAGGCCAGGACGTCGATGGCATCGCCGCCGTGGTCGCGATCCACCTGGACGGTGAAGTCGCCGGCGGCCACGCGCACGAGCGCGTCGGACAGATGCGCGACCGTCCGCGAAAGGCGCTCCTCGCGGCTTCGCGACGCCAGAATCAGCCGCTCGAGCTCTTCCGCGACGGTGTTGAAAAAGAACGCGACGGTGTCGTCGGCGTCACGGGTCAGCGTGCGGGGCAGACGATACGAGAACTCGCCGTGGCACAGGCGAAAAAACCCGTCCACCAGGGCCGTCGGTAAATCGCCGGGAATCAGCGCGCTACCGTCTGACGAATCCACGCGAGCGCCTCCTCGTAGGTTCCGAACATCCGCGTCGGAACGCGGGGCGGGTGCAGGCCCATGAAAATCGATGCAACCGCACGGCCGAAGACGGTGCTCCCGACCAGCGCGAAGCACGCTTGAAACGTCGGATCGGGGGCATCGCGGTAGACGTCGCGCGCGCCGGAAGTCTGCGATACCACCCGGTCCATGAACACCACGACGCCCGCGCGCTGGCCTCTGGCGCGAAGGTGTTCGAGCTGAATTTGAACGCTTTCGGCGGCCGTATCAGCCGTATCGCCCGAACCGTCGAAGGGCACTACTGCCAAAACTCCCGGTTCGATCTCGTAAAAGTCCGCGTTGGCTGACCGGCCTATGGCCGACCATGCAGTGACGTCAGGCGTCATTTGGAGACCGTCGTCGTGGGCCGCAGGGAGGCGCACCACGCTGTCGCGGCATCGACCGAGTCGAACAATTTCGTGGGGACGGCCGGCCGGGTCAGGCCCAGAAAGAAGCTGCCGATCGCACGCGCCAGCGGGTTGGTGACGATGAGCGCGGCGGCAAAGAAGAACGCGGGCTGCATGCCGGCGGCGTAGATGCGCCGCGCCTCGGCGTCCTGCGACGTCAGCGAATCGATGACGACAACGACCGCGCACCGGCGGTTGAGCATCCGGGCGTACGCCGTCTGGAAATCGATGTTGACCCGGGCGGACGCACCGTCGTCGCGGAGGCCCTGATCGGGCAGCACGATCATCACGTCATCGGACGCCAGGAAATATCGCGTGTTGTACGTGCGCCCGACAGCTTTCCACTGCTCGGGGACGACCGGAGGCGGTGTCATGCTCGTCGCTCCTCACTGCCGAACGAACTTCTGGACGCGTTTTCCTTCGTAGGTTTCGGTGATGAACAGGTCGCCTTTCGAGTCCACGGCGAGATTGTGGGCGCCGTAAAACTGCCCGGCCCAGTGGCCGGCGCCACCGAACGTGCTGACGACCTCGAGCGTCGAACGCCGCACCACGTAGACTTGCTGGTTGGTGCCGTCGGGCACGATCAGGAACGTCTGCTCAGGATCGACCGAGAAGCCGATGTCCCACACCGATCCGCTGCCGAAGGTGTCCTTCGCGATGAACACCTCCTTCACGAACGTGCCGTCCTTGCGGAACACCTGGATGCGATCGTTGGTCCGGTCGCAGACGTAGACCAGCCCATCGTGCGAAATGCGCACGGCGTGGACGATCCGGAATTGCGGCGGCGGCGGTCCGTTCGGGTCGTACTGGCTGGGCTTGTTCTCGTTCTGGACGGCACCGCTGAACGGCCCGGGCAGTCGTTCGCCTGCCTTCGCAAAGTAGGAGTCGTCGGGCCGCTTGCCGTAGGCGCCCCAATGCCGTTTGTAGGCGCCGGTCTCGCTGTCGAACACGATGATGCGATGGTTGACGTAGCCGTCCGCGACGTAGAGTTCGTGTGCGGCTTCGTCGACCACCATGTTTGCCGCCGCGCCGAGATTGCCCGTGTCGTTGCTGCCTTCGCCTTTGCCCTGATGTCCGATCTGCATCAGGAACCTGCCGTCGCGCGTGAACTTCAGGATGTGCGCGTCCTTATCGCCTCCAGCGCCCAGCCAGACGTTGTCCCGCTCGTCGACGTAGATGCCGTGTTCGAGCTGCGGCCACTCGTAGCCGGATCCAGGTCCGCCCCATGACGAAACAAGATTGCCGGCCTGATCGAACTCGAGAACCGGCGGCGCCGCCTTCCAGAAGGATCGCGTCTCGTTTGGCTGCAGCGTGGATGGCCGGTGCGTAATCCAGACGTGATCGCGTTTATCGACGGCAACGCCTACGACCGCGCCGACCAGCCAGTGATTGGGCAGCGGCTTCGGCCATGCCGGGTCCACGGCGAACGTTGGTACCTTCATGGGTGTCTGAGCCCCGACCGCGGCCGCGAGCAGTGCGCACGACGCGAGTCGGAGCATCTTAGTCCGCTTTCTTGATGTCGTCTGGCGTCGAGCCGTCCGCGATCAGCGGCATCGCCGATCCGACCGAAGGCGACAGCAAGCCTGACTTCGCGTAGGTCAGCAACTTGTCGCGCGTATCGCTGATGTCGAGGTTTCGCATCGTCAGTTGTCCGATACGATCCTGCGGCGAGAACACGCTCGCGCCTTTTTCCATCGTCAGCCGCTCCGGCTTGTAGGTCAGGTTCGGGCTGGTCGTGTCGAGGATGGAGTAGTCGTTGCCGCGGCGGAGCTCGACCGTGACTTCGCCGGTGATCAGGCGCGCGACCCACCGCTGCGCCGACTCGCGTCGCATCAGCGCCTGCGAATCGAACCAGCGGCCTTGGTAGAGCAGCCGGCCAAGGTCGCGGCCGTCGTGCCGGTACTGCTCGATGGTGTCCTCGTTGTGGATGCCCGTGACGAGACGCTCGTAGCCGATGAAGAGCAACGCCAGCCCTGGCGCCTCATAGATACCGCGGCTCTTGGCTTCGATGATCCGGTTCTCGATCTGGTCCGACATGCCGAGGCCGTGACGGCCACCGATGCGGTTTGCTTCGAGCAGAAGTTCGACCTGGTTGACGAAGGACTGGCCATTCAACGCGATCGGCTGTCCCTCGTCGAAGCGGATCGACACCGTCTCGCGTTTCACGTCCACATCGTCGCGCCACGACGCCACGCCCATGATCGGCTCGACGATCGTGATCCCCTTGTTGAGGAACTCGAGATCCTTGGCTTCGTGCGTCGCCCCGAGGATGTTCGAATCGGTCGAGTACGCCTTCTCCGTGCTCATCCGGTAGGCGAAGCCCGCCCTGGTCATGTACTCCGACATCTCCTTGCGGCCGCCGAGCTCGTCGATGAACTGCTGATCCAGCCAGGGCTTGTAGATGCGGAGGTTGGGATTGACGAGCAGGCCATAGCGGTAGAACCGCTCGATGTCGTTGCCCTTGAATGTGCTGCCGTCGCCCCAGATGTGGACGTCGTCTTTCTTCATGGCGTCCACGAGCATCGTGCCGGTGACGGCGCGGCCGAGCGGCGTGGTGTTGAAGTACGGCACGCCGGCGGTGGAGATGTGGAACGCGCCCGCCTGCAGCGCGGCGATCCCTTCCGCGACCAGTTGCGCCCGGCAGTCCACCAGGCGCGCCTTCTCGGCGCCGTACTGCAGCGCCTTGCGGGGAATCTCGTCGTAGTCGGCTTCGTCCGGCTGGCCGAGGTTCGCGGTGTACGCGTACGGGATCGCGCCCTTCTGCTTCATCCAGTGCAGCGCCGCGCTGGTGTCGAGGCCGCCTGAAAACGCAATGCCGACTTTCTGTCCGGCAGGAAGATTCTGAAGAATGGTCGCCATATCAGTGTCGTCAATCTCTCGGAATGAACCGCGCCGCGACGCTTTCGTCGGCGGTCGTGTTCAGGAGGTGGTAATCGAATCCGTTCTCGCCGTGCGACGCCGAAACCGTCATGATGGCGTCGGTCTGCCACTCGACGGTCTGGAAGCGATCTGCGGCGCCGACTTCCCAGCGCGAACCGTCCTCGAGCGTCAGATACTGCCCCTCGGCGCTGATGCTGCGCAAGACATGCCCGCCGCCGAACGCAGTGTAGGCGGACGGTGGAGTCGCAGTGGTCTGGTTCAGATGCGACGGCGATCCGGTCGTGCACGCCGCCGCCACGAGTCCGGCGGCGGCGATCAGCGTGGCACTCAGACTATTTCTTGAGCTCGTCGTACACCGCCTGGATCGATCCCTTGACGCGGTCGTTCTTGTAGCCGGCGTAGCCGTCCAGCCTGAACGACGCGGTCGCCTCATCGACGGTCTTGTTCGCCTTCATCGCATCGATGGCGTGGGAGAGCAGTGCGGCGGTGAACTTCTGGTACTGCTGCAGATCCTTGGGCGTCATCATCGGACTGTGTCCGGGGATCACGACGTCGACGTTCTTGATGGTGGCGAGCGCCTTCTCGAGTGTGCGCGGAAAGGCGACGCAGCTGCCGCCATTGCCCCGATCGCACAGCGGCCCATCGAGCCACGCGAACATGTCGCCCGTGTGCAGCACGCGCAAGGCCGGAAACACCACAAAGGTGTCGCCGTTGGTGTGGCCGGCGCCGAAGTAGTACAGGTCGATTCGATCCTTGCCCGTGCCGATGGACTTCTTGTCGCTGTAAGTGTTCGACGGCAGGAACTTGGCGTTGTCGCCCTTGAAGGCGTCCATCTTTGCCATGTTCGCCTTGGTGTTCTCCTGAGCGACGATTTCGACCGTGGTCCCGAAGAAGCCGTCGTTACCGGTGTGATCGCCGTGCGTGTGGGTGTTGATGATGCGCGTGATCGGTTTGTCGGTCACACCCTTCACCCGATCCAGGACGGCCTGGCCCCAGCCAGCCAGCTTGGTGTCGACGAGAGTGACCCCGCTATCGGTGATGAACACGGCCACGTTGCCGCCGCTGAAGGTCGCCTGATTGCCCGGCGTCGAGCTGGTGAGGACGTACAGGTTGTCCTTCAGTTTCTGAATGTCGATCACCCGCGGGCCCGCCGGTTGCGCGGGCTGAGCCGCCAGCGACAGCGTTCCCACGGCAAGCAGCAGACCCAGTAGTGCGCTTCTCTTCATCTCAATGTCTCCTCGCCCTGCCGAGCCTTACTTCAGCTCTGCGTACAGCTGTCCGATGAACCGCTCGCCGGTGGTGCCGATCTGCGGAACCTTGGCGTCGTAGTCCGCGGCCACCTTGGCGGCGATCACTTCCTCGAGCGTCTTGCCTTGCTTGATCAGCGCCGACACCCGATCGCGGATGGCGATGATCATATCCCGGTGTGCCGCGACCGCGGTTTTGTCGACCGTGGCGCCGTGGCCGGGGATGATTTTGGTCGCGGGCCCGGCCAGGTCGACGACCGCGTTCAAGCCAGCCAGCATGCCGCGCAGAGTGCCGCCGTTGGCGCGGTCGATGTTCGGATACCCGACCGACCGGTAGAAATCGCCCGTCATGATCACATCGACGCCGGGAAATCGGACCATCGTGTCGCCGTCGGTGTGCGCGGCGGGCACGGCGATCGCCTGGACGTCCTCGCCGTCCATGTGGAAGGTCATGGCTACCCGGTACGTGAGGAGCGGCAGCGCCGCAGGAGGCGCGCCGCGTCCGTTGGTCCCGGCTGCCAGGCGCGCACGCAATTCGTCGCGCGAGACGATGGTCACGCCCATTTTCCCGAGGTTCTCGTTGCCGCCGGTATGATCCGGGTGCACGTGCGTGTTGATCATGAAACGGATCGGCCGATCGCTGATCTGCTTGATGGCGGCGACGATCTTGTCGGTCAGCGGCGCGAACTGCGAATCGACCATCAGCACGCCGTCCGGCCCCGCGAGCACCCCGATCGTGCCGCCGGAGCCTTCGAGGGTGTAGAAATTCGGGCCGATCTTGGTCGTCTTGATCTCGACCTTGCTGTAGTCAGTCGGCGTCTGAGCGGCTGCTGGCACGCTCAGGCTCGCCACCGCGCCGGCCGCCAGGATCCGTTGGAGCTTGTTCATGTCGTGAATATAGCAGCTAACGCTAGCGGGCCACTTCGGTGACGCTGATCTGATACTTGAAAGCGTCGGGCGACAGGCTGTCGAGAGCGCCGTTCGCGGTCTCGGCGTACGGATACATGAAAAAGGGAAGCGGCTTGCTGTTCGATCCCGGCAGCGCCACATCGTTCGCGAAGTTGTACGCGAACCAGTTCATTTCCCACGACCCGAACAGCCTGCTTCTCGCGCTCAGGACCTTTTCGTCGTCCGGCGCCAGATGGCCAGGAGGTTCCTCGAGCATCACCTTCCCGACGTCCGCAGGATCGACCGGTACCCAGCCGTAACCGGTCAGGTAGGCCTCGGCGCGGCAGTGCTGGCCTCTGGTAGCGTCATCCGTCGACAGCCCGAGACTGCGCGCGCCGGTTCTCGACTTCGCGACGCGCAGGCCGTAGAGCGTGCGCGCTGGAATGCCGGCGGCGCGAGCCAGTCCGACGAACAGCGCGCTGAGGTCGGCGCACTTGCCGCTGAGATCTTTTGACTCGAGCATGTAGCGGATGTCGCCCAGGCCACACCCGGGCGTGACGGGATTGCGACGGGTGTGGTCCACGATCCAGTCGTAGATGGCGCGCGCACGTTCCAGATCGGTTCCCGCACCTCGTGTAATCGTGTCCGCCGTGCTCTTGACGATGCCGTCGGTTGGAATCAGCCGCGTCGGTCGCAGAAAACGCGAGAGTCTGGCGATGTCGATCGGCGGTACTGTCGGCCTGGTCAGATCGGCGGCGTGGCCGGTGGTCGCGACCCGGCTCGTCAGGGTCAGGACAGCGTCGTCGCCGGCGTTCCAGGATGCGGCCAGGATGTCGGGATCGTTCGCGTTGGTTTCGATCATGACGACGTTGCCGGCGCCGGCGACGTAGGTGTCGCCAAGCGTTTTCTGGAACGGCGTCTCCGGCATCGGCGTCGGAAGCCAGACGCGAGTCACGCCCGACGGCTGGAGCACCTCGACGCGGGTGATGATTTCGAACACTCGCCAGCGATCGCTCGTGGTCGTGTCTTGCCCGAGCAGAGAGCGGTCGAGAAAGGCGAGACCTGCGGCGGCGCCTGCGCGGCTCAGGAAATCGCGGCGATCCATAGGTCGCTGATTGTAGCGTGGGCTGTGGCTAGTCGTCGCTGCGACGGGCCGGCCCGCGTGCGGACTTGACCTCGCTGCGGCGCTTCTTCGAATCGAGACGGTTTTCCTTCGAGGCACGGCCCGGTTTGGTCGGGCGCCTCGTCTTGGGTCGCTTCGCGGCCTGTTGCAGGAAGGCGACCAGCCGCGCCCTGGCCGCCTCGCGATTCTGGGCCTGGGTCCGATGTTCGCGGCTGTCGATGAGCAGGACGCCTTCGTCGGTCATGCGGCTGCCGGCCAGCGCGGTCAATCGCTCCTTGACGTCGGGGGGCAATGCTGACGCGCGGACGTCGAAGCGCAGTTCAACCGCGGTCGATACCTTGTTGACGTTCTGTCCACCCGGACCAGACGCCCGAACGAACCGTTCTTCGAGCTCGCAGTCGTCGATGGCGATGGTGTCGGTGATGCGAATCATGCGGAGTCCATCGTAGCAAGCGATCGCTCGTAGCGCGAGGCCTCAGCCGAGCGTGTCAGGTGTCGGTCTTCGTCCGTCTGCGCTCTGATCAGAAAGACGCGAACGCCAGGAACGCCCAGCCAAGCAGGAAGGCGACGCCGCCAAGCGGGGTTATGGCCCCGAGCATCGTGATGCCGGTGGTGGCGAGCAGGTAGAGGCTGCCCGAGAACAAGACGATGCCGGCGACGAAGCACCAGCCCGCGGCCTGCACCAGCCAGCCGCTGTCCCGCAGCAGCAACGAGACCAGGATCAGCGCGAGCGCGTGATACATCTGGTACTGGACGCCAGTCTGGAACACGCTCAACATTTCCGGCGACAGGCGACCACGCAACCCGTGCGCTCCGAACGCTCCGAACGCGACGCCGAGAAATGCCGCGACAGAGCCCACCAGCAGGAACGTTCGACCCATAGCCAACCATTCTAGCGTGGCAGCCGTCTGTAGCCATTGACACTATAACCACACCGGCTATAGTCGATGCTTATGCTGCAGGCTGCCACCTTTCACATTCTGCTCGCGCTCGCCGAGGAGGATCGGCACGGCTACGCCATCATCCAGGACGTCGCAGCCCGGACCGGCGGCGAATTGAAGATCAGTGCCGGCACGCTCTACCGCTCGATTCAACGCATGCTGGAGCAGGGCCTGATCGTCGAAACCCGGGAGCGGCCGGCACCCGAGGATGACGACGAACGGCGCCGGTATTACCGGATCACGCCTCAGGGCGCCGCGACGGTCAGGGCTGAAGTGCGCCGGCTCACGCAGCTGGTCAAGATGGCGCGGGCGGCCGGGTTTGCCGGAGCGAAAGGCTGAACATGCGTTTCTACGATTGGCTGCTGCGCTGTTATCCGGCGTCGTTCCGAAACGAATACGGTCCGGAAATGCGCTCATTGTTCGCGCGGCGCCGGCTGGAAGCCACGGGGCCGCTCAGCGGCGCGGCTCTCTGGATCTCGACTATCGCCGAAGTGACCGGCAACGCGGCTCTGGTGCATCTCGACATCCTGCGGCAGGACATCGGCTACAGCTGGCGGATGGTCCGGCGGGCGCCCGGATTTGCGATCACGGCGGTCGTGATCGTCGCGCTGGGGATCGGCGCGACAACGGCCGCATTTTCCGTGACCGACTTCGTGCTGCTGAGGCCGCTGCCGTTCCCGGAACCGGACCGCCTCGTGAAGTTGTACGAACGCACGCCTGGCTATTCGCGCCTCGAGCTGTCGGCCGCGAACTACCGCGACTGGAAGCAGGGAAGCACGGTGTTCGAGAGCATGGGGCTGTATCACGACACGGCCGCCAACCTCGTCGGCGCGGGCGAACCGATGCGCGTGATTGGATCGGCCGTCTCCGCAGACCTGTTCCCGACGCTGCGCGTCAGGCCGCAGATCGGCCGCTTGTTCACGTCGACCGACGATCAATCAGGCGCTCCCGGGACGATTCTTCTCAGCTATCGCCTCTGGCAGACCCGTTTTGGCGGCGACCCCGGGGTAGTCGGCCGGCAGATATTGCTCGATGCCGAGGCGTGCACGGTCGTGGGCGTGATGCCGCAGGACTTCCGCTTTCCGACCAGCGAGGCGACGTTCTGGACGCCCCTGCGCTTCAGCGAAGAGGCCTACGTCGATCGCAACGACAACTGGATGTACGGCGTTGGACGGCTCCGCACCGGCGTCTCGTTGTCTCAGGCGAGGGCTCAGCTGGACGTCCTCGCCGCCGCCTCCAGAGCCCAATATCCCGCTGACAACAAGGACGTGGGTGCGAATCTGATCCGCTTCGGCGACGAAGTGTCCGAGCAGTCGCGGCTGCTGCTTTACGCGCTGAGCGGCGCCGCGGTCTGCGTCCTCCTGATCGCCTGCGCGAACCTGGCGAATCTGTTGCTCGCCCGCGCGCTGCAGCGGCGTCGCGAGCTGGCGGTGCGGACCGCGATGGGCGCCGGCCGCGAGCGAATGATTCGACAGCTGATGACGGAGAGCCTCGCACTGGCTGCAATCGGCGGTGGCGTCGGAATCGCGATCGCCTATGCATCGGTGCCGTTGTTGAACCGGCTGGTGCCGGTCAGTCTGCCGCTGGCGACCACGCCGACAGTGGATCTTCGGGTCCTGGCGTTCGCCACCGTGCTGACGGCCGTCACCGGAATCGCGTTCGGCCTCGCACCCATCGTGCGCGTCGGCGGCGAAGCCGATCTCGCCGGGTTAAGGGAAGGCTCACGCTCCGGCGGCGGCCGCAAGGAGGGGGCACGTTCGATCCTGGTGGTGATCGAGATCGTCGCGTCGGTGGTGCTGCTGGTGTCCGCCGGCCTGCTGATGCGCGCGCTGTGGACGGTCCAGGCCGTGGATCCGGGGTTTCGCTCGGAAGGAGTGTTGACGCTGCAGACGCCGCTGCCGATGCCGCAGTTCGGAAGGGTTTCGGTCCGTGAGGCGTTCTACACGCGCGTGCTCGACGACCTGCACGCGCTGCCGGGCGTGACCAGCGCCGCTTTCGTCAGCTTCCTGCCCATGGGCACGATGAGAGGCGGCATCTGGCCGGTCTCGCTCGACGGCCGTCCGGTCAACCGGTCGGAGAACCAGAACGCGTTCCTGCGCTACATCACGCCGGGATACTTCACGACGCTGGGCATCCCGATCAAGAGCGGACGCGATACCGCCGATTCGGACACCCACGATCGTCAGAACATCGCGGTGATCAGCGAGTCGTTCATCCGGCGGTTCTGGCCGAACGAGACCGCGGCGTCGGTGCTTGGCCGGCACTTCAACTTCGCGCTGAAGGATCGCGTCGTGGCTGGAGTCACCGGTGACGTGCGCATGCGCGGCCTCGAGCGCGAGGCCGAGCCGCAGGTCTACCTGCCATTTCGGCAGGTCGATGATCTGTTCATCATCGGCTACATCCCGCGCGGCCTGGTGATCCGCACATCCGCGCCGCCCGCCACTCTCGCACCGGCGGTGCGCGCGATCATCCAGAACATCGATCCGACCATGCCGGTCACTGACGTGAACACCCTGGTGGACCTGGTCGAACGCGACACCGCGTCACGGTCGGCGCAGTTGAGGGTGCTCGGCGCGTTCGCCTTGATTGCATTGGTGCTTGCGGGTATCGGCATCCACGGACTGCTGTCGTTCTCCGTGTCGCAGCGGTCGCAGGAGATTGGCGTGCGGCGCGCGCTCGGGGCGCAATCGGCGGACATTCTGTCAATGGTGGTCGGTCAGTGCATGAAGCTGGCCGGCGTCGGCGTCGTTCTCGGCGTCGCGCTGGCCTATGCCGCCGGCCGGAGCATGCAAGCGCTGCTGGCCGGGGTGAAACCCGCCGATGCCGCCACGCTTATCGCCGCCGTCGTGCTCGCGATCGTCATGACCGCGATCGGCAGCTTGATGCCGACGGTTCGCGCGCTGCGAGTGGATCCGAATACGGCCCTTCGGGCCGAATGACAGTCAGGACGCGTACGCTTCAGGCAGCGCCGTCGAGCGTTCGAGAAAGGCATGATCGCTCGTGTCATCGTCTCGCAGCCATTCGGTGACGAGCGCGACGATTTCGTGCGCGGCCGCGGCGCGGTCGTTCGCGCCCGCGACCCGGACCGTCACCTCGCAGGCGCGGGGCCCGACCACGGCGAGCTGAATCCACCAATCGTGCTGGACGCGCGTCACCCCGAACACATACAAATCCCAGATGTCCTTGTTGACGACGATCGACAAGGGTTCGTGGTTGGCGCGAAGTTCCCGGTTGACGTCGATACGCATCCTGGCTCCCATGACGGTTTCGACGGGGGCCGTGTGCGCGTGGCTTGGCAGAATTGTGAAAAAAACCTGACGAGACGAGCCGGCTCAGTCTGCCCGGAGCGCCAGGTTGGGGTCGATCCTCGAGGCGCGCAGTGACGGAAAGAGACAGGCGAGCGCAGCCACGAGGGCGAAGGTCGCGCTGACTGCGGCATAGACCAGCGGCTCGAGCGGGCGGACATCGAACAGCAGACTCTGAATCACGCGAGCCGCACCAGCGGCTCCCGCAAGTCCGATCAGCAGCCCGACCGCGACCAGCTTGAAACCGCTCCGCATGATCATTCGCACCACCTGCGCCGACTGGGCGCCAAGCGCCATCCGAATGCCGATCTCCGCCGTGCGCTGAGCGACGGCGTAGGCCAGCACCGAGTAAAGTCCGACGACCGAGATCGCGAAGGCGAGCCCGGCGAAGATGATGGTCAGCGACGAGACAATCCGCTGCGTCCCGAGACTGGTCGCGACGTTGGTTTCGAGCGTGGCAAAGAACGAGATCGGCTGGTCCTTGTCGACTTGCGCCACAGCGGACCGGATGACCGCCTGCAGCGTGGCCGGGTCGGCGGTCGTCCGTGCGACGACGTTCATGCCCGGGCGGCCGAGTTGTCGCATCGAGTAGTAGATTTCGTCCGGCACCGGGGCGTTCAGGCCGTTCGTCTTCACATCGTCGATCACCCCGACCACGACACTCTTGATGTCGGCATTGCCACCCCGCAGCAGAATCTTGCCGATCGCCGACTCGCCGGGAAACACGTGCCGCGCCAGTGATTGGTTGACGATGCAGGCGTTGACACCGCCGTCTCGATCATTCGAGGTAAACGGACGGCCCTCGGCAAAGCCGATCCGCATCAGTTGGAAAAAATCGTCGCTGACGATGTTGAAGCCGGCCAGCGGCCTTTGCGAAAGCGGCAGAATGGTTCGGCCGCCGACGCTGTAAGGCGCGCGCGGATTGCCCGTCAGCGGAAGGCCCAGCGCCGCGGCGGCGCCGGTGACGCCCGGCGTAGCGCGCAGCCGTTCGATCACCTCATTGAAGAACGCCGACTGCTGCGGGTTGGTCGGATAACGGGTGAGTGGCACGCCGACGAACGCGCTTGCGGCACCCGCCGGTTCGAACCCGGGCGGCGTGTGCTGCAACTTGATGAAGCTGAGAAGCAGCAGGCTCGAGCCGACCAGCAGCACCACTGAGAGCGCGACTTCCGCGACGATGAGCGTGGATCGGAAACGGCCGCCGCGCTCGCTGGATGAGCCGCGGGCGCTGTCCTTGAGGGCGTCCACCAGACGTGCCTTGGATGCCTGAATCGCCGGCGCCAGGCCGACGAGCAGGGCGCTAATGAGAGTTACGCCGGCCGTGAACGCCAGCGCCCGCCAGTTCAGCGTCAGCAAGGTATTGGGCGGCAGCTGCGAGGCGACGGTTGAGGTGATTGCCGAGAGCGACCAGAGACTGGCGAGCGTGCCGAGTCCACCGGCGACGGTCGAGAACACCAGGCTTTCGATGAGAAATTGACGGACGATCTGCGTCCGCGTGGCGCCGAGCGATTGGCGGACGGCGATCTCCTTCTGACGTGCGGTGAGGCGTCCGAGGAACAGCGATGCCACGTTGGCGCAGGCGATCAGCAGGACAAAACTGACAGCGGCAATCAGCGTATAGAAGGCCGGCTCGAGATTACCGACCAGCGACTGAATGAACAGGTGCGGCTCGCTCGTCGTGGTCGCGTCGAGCTTCGAGGCAAACGATTCTTTGTAAGCGCGGCTGAGCGCGACGAGTTCGGTCGCCGATTGCGCCAGCGACACGCCAGGCTTCAGACGCGCGATCGGCTGGGCGTAGCCGGCGCCGGCCTGGATCTGGATGGAAGTCAGCCCGCCGACTTCGAACACACGCGGCGCGAACACCTGTACCTGACCGAACGGTGGGCTGAGATGGGCCGGCAGAATGCCGACAACCTGCCACGACTGCCCGTTCAGCATGATCGTTTCGCCAATCAGGCTGCTGCGACCGCCGAATCGGGTCTGCCAGAGTTCGTGGCTGATGATGCAGACAGCGGCGCCGTTAGGCTGATCTTCGTCGTTGCTGAAATTCCGGCCGAGCGCGGGCATGATGCCGAGCGTCGGGAAGAAGCTCGCGCTGACGCGTTGGCTGTTCAACTGTTCCGGATCGCCATTACCCGTCAGCGTGAAATTGTCGAACGCCGAGATGCCGATCGCACTGAACGAGGTGGCGTGATCGCGAATCTGTTCGTAGCGCGACCAGGACAGCGCCGGCGCGTTGAAATTGAGTTGCGGATTGTTGGCCCAGAGTGCGACCAGCGACTGCGGACGCGGGATTGTGACCGGATTCAGGACCAGGCGGTCGTAGACCGAGAACAGCGTCGTGTTGGCGGCGATGCCGACTGCGATAGTGATGATGGCGACTGCGGTGAACGCGGGGCTCGTGCGCAAGGCGCGTAGCGCCGCTCGGAAATCGGACATGGTGTGGTCACAACCCGAGCATCGCCTGTGCCAACCTCTCCGCCCCCGAAAAGCCACTGGAGCCTCGCCCAGCCTGCCCGCTTTCGAAACGTACCAGTCCCACTTGCGGACAATCGTGGTTCACACTGAGTGAGTACCCTACGGCAACGCGAACGCGACGATGCTGCTGCCGGACGGCGCGCCATTCTTGCCGCCGCCGCAGACGATGACGATGTACTGCCTGCCGTTCAGCGTGTAGGTCGAGGGTGTGGCGTTGCCGGCGGCCGGCAGCGTCGTCTCCCAGATCAACTTCCCGGTCAGCTTGTCGTAGGCGTGAAACTTCCGGTCGAAGTTCGTCGCGCCGATGAACAGCAGTCCGCCGGCGGTGACGATCGGTCCGCCGTAGTTGTCGCTCCCGGTGTTGGTCAATCCCTTCGCAGCCAGTTCCGGGAACTCGCCGAAGGGAATCTTCCAGCGAATCGTCCCGGCATTGAGATCGATGGCGTTGAGTGTGCCCCACGGCGGCGTAATCGCCGGATAGCCGTCCGGATCCTGAAAGATGCTCTCGCCGTCGCTGCGATACTTGAGCCAGCTCGGATCCTTGATCAGTTTCGGATCCGTGCCTTTGTCCTTGCCGGTGATGATGAAGTCGGTGACGTCGCTGATGTTCCTGGCGCCCATGTCGGGGAATGCCGGCATGCGGCCCGTGCCCTGACGGATCAGGGTCGCGATTTCCTCACGGGTGTGCCGGTCACCCACGCCTTCGAGCGACGGGGCGGACGGCGAGCCCTTGCGGTCCTCGCGGTGACAGGTCGCGCACTTGCTGTTGTAGAGCGAGGTGTCGTTGTTCGGAATCATCTTCACGATCCACGGCATCTCGTTCGAGTTGACGTAGAGCAGCGCCGAATCGGGATCGAACGCCGCGCCGCCCCACTCGGCGCCGCCATCCACTCCCGGGAAGATGATCGTGCCTTCGAACGTCGGCGGCGTCAGAAATCCGGTGGCGTACTTGCGGAAGCGTTCGAGCACGGCCGCATGCGCCTCCGGTGTACGGGTAGTGAGCATGTCTTCGGTCAGACCCTGACGGGTGAACGGCGGCGGTTTCACCGGGTACGGCTGACGTTCCGACAGGCGTTCGCCGTCGATCGTCGATGGCGGCACCTTCCGCATCTCGATCGGAAACAACGGCGAGCCGGTGCGGCGGTCGAGCACGTAGACGTAGCCGTACTTGGTGATTTGGGCGACCGCCTCGACCTTGCGGCCGTCCCGTGTCACGGTGACGAGGTTCGGCGAGGCCGGGAAGTCGTAGTCCCAGACGTCGTGTTTGATGCCCTGAAAGTGCCAGATCCGCTTGCCGGTGCGCGCGTCGAGTGCGAGGACGCAGTCCGCGAAAAGATTGTCGCCATGGCGGGTGACGCCGTAGAAGTCGAACGACGCGGAGCCGGTGGCGGCGAACACCATCCCCAATCTGGCGTCCACCGTGACACCGGCCCAGGCGTTGGCGCCGCCGGATACCTTGTAGGCATCCTTCGACCACGTGTCGTAGCCGAACTCGCCGGGCTGGGGGATGGTGTGGAAGATCCAGCGCAGCTTGCCGGTGTTGACGTCAAACGCGCGGATGTGCCCCGGCGAACCCGGAATGGTTTCTGGAACGGAACTGCCCATGATCAGCAGGTCCTCGAACACGACACCCGGCGTGCTGGCGCTGACGCTGAGCTTTTCGGCGGGCATCCCGAGACCCTCTCGCAGGTCGATCCGGCCGCCGGTACCGAATGACGTGATCGGCGTTCCAGTGCGCTTGTCGAGCGCGTACAGAAAACTGCGATAGCTGACGAAGACGCGGTCCTTGTGCACGGTGACGCCGCGATGACGGAACCTGGCGCCGGCCGACGCTCCGCCGCTCGGATCGAACTTCCAGATCTCCTGTCCGGTCGCGGCGTTAACCGCAACCACCTGCAACGTCGGCGTCGTCACGTAGAGCACCCCGTCCACGACAATCGGATTGCTCTGCATCTCTGAGGCCTTGAATGCGTCGTGCGAGTCGTAGGTCCACGCGACGCGTAACTGCGAGACGTTGTCGCGGTTGATCTGCGTCAGCGGCGAATAGCGAATGTTGTCCACGCCGCCATTGATGGGCCACGGCGCATCAGGGATCGCCGAAGGCTGGTAGCCCGCTGCCCCCATCACAGCCGTGGCGCACAAGAGGATTCCCCATGCCTTCGTACTCATGTCAGCAGCTCCCGCAGTGCGTGGTCGATGAACTGATTATCAGCTGGGTTCGTGCCTCGTCCGGCGGCGTGGCCCCAGCTGGAAGGAATCGGCCGTAATTGAGCGTTGGACATCTGCTGCACCTCGAGCTCGTTATCCCGGACGCGGAAGTACAGGTCGGTCGCGCCGGGCATGACGATCGTCCGTGCGCCGATCGCGCGAAGTGCCGCCGCCCTGTCGCCATCGAAGCGCGGGTGAGCGCCGATGTCGGCGTGCTGCCACGTCCATAGCATGGCGAGCAGGTCATTGGCATCGCGTTGGAGATAACGGGCTTCGGAGGCACGCATCACGTCTTCGAGCGAACCGAGGCCCAGCTTGCGGTACTCCTCGTCTCGATAGAAGTCCTGCGAGTAGACCCAGCCGGAGTAAACGCGGCCAAATGCTGCGATGCCCTTGACCGGCGGCGTCGAGTACCAGCCGTCAGCGAACGCATCATCGGCTTTCAGCGCCGCCTTGACACCCTCAAGAAATACAAAGTTATGCGGCGATGTCCTGGCACTCCCGCAGATCGGCGCGAGCGCGTCCATCATGCCTGGATAGAGCGCGCCCCAGTGGAATGTCTGCTGCGCCCCCATCGAAAACCCGGTGACCAGCTTCAGGTGATCGATGCCGAGCCGTTCCGTCACCAGCCGGTGCTGGGCGATCACGTTGTCGTAGACCGTGATGTGCGGGAAGCGCGCCCGGTCGAACGGCGCCGGCGCGTTGCTCGGTGACGAGGACAGTCCGTTGCCGAACATGTTGGCGACGATGATGAAGTGCTTCGCCGGATCGATGGCGCGGCCCGGCGAGAACATCAGTTCGCAGTCGGTGTGCTGCGCAGCATAAAACGTCGGAATCAAAACGGCGTTGTCGCGCGCGCCGTTCAACGCACCGTAGGTGCGAAAGGCGACCGTGGCGTCCGGCAGGGTGACGCCGGATTGAAGCGGGAAGTCGCCGAGGGCGAAGTGTTCGATGCCATCCGTACCCATCGGTGGGGCGATTCTATCGCGGCTGAGCCACGTGTGCCGCTGAACGCTTGCGCACGGCACGGAACGTGCGTCGTGACCCAACACGGAAGCGTCACGCAACCGTCAGGAGACGTTGATGGCTAAATCGACAAGACCGCGTTCGGGCTCAATGGAAGCAAAACTGGTGGCGTTCGCCGAGCACGTAGGCCGATTTGCCGGCACCGTTCACGCGAAAACAGAGCACGCGCTCGATCCGGCGACGGTTCGAGACGAAATCCAGCAGGTGCGCGATCGCGCCGCAGATCTGCTCGAGCAGCTCGCCGCATCTGTTCCAGGAGAGGCGAGCCGTAGTCCGGTGCGGAAGTCTGTTACCCAGAGTGGCGCTGGAAATACCAAGGGACGAAGCGGCGGCGTGGTCGATGCTCCCGGCAAGAAACACCGCAAGCCGCCGGTCAGCCAGCGGCGGCCGGTCACGAACCCGCGCGTCGCGGTCAGCGCGATGAAGCGCCTGCCGAAGCGTCGGATCACACCGGCCCGCGGATAAACCAGCGGGAGTCAGCCGACGTAGGCGAGCGAATAGCCGCGCTCCTGGGCGCGGTTGACGGCGATGATGCCGGCGGCCACGAAATGCGCGTTGCTGACGGCGCTCTCCACCATTTCCTTGTAGATCGCGTCGGCGTTGCCGTCGGTTCGCCGCGCCACCATGCCGGCAAACCGATGGCTGGCCATGTCGCAGACCGCAAAGTGGACGCCACGTTTCGCCAGCGCCTCGAGCGCCGTTTTGTGGGTGTTGACGGTTGTCGGCTGGCCGGCCTTTGCATCCGGCAGCTTGATGGCGTCGCCAAGAACGGATCCGTACTTCGTCCAGATCGCGTCGCCGAACGCGAGAGGCGTCGCCATGTGCCTGATGCAGATGACGATCGCGATCTCGTTGTTCTCGAGGCCGTACACGTTCTTGTTGCCTTCGAAAGTATTGCCGGCAAAAGCCTGAGCCTCGCCGAGGCCTGACGGCGAGACCGTGTCGAAGAAGATGCGATGGACGCCCGGCAGCTGATCGTACCAGTCGTCCTTCGCCTCGCGCGCCGGTCGCCAGCGTCCATCGGTCTGGGGCGTCGGAGCGGACGGGCCCGACGGGGCCTGTCCGTGCACCGTGGCGGCGCCGAAGCCGACCGCCGAGGCGGCCATTCCCAATCGCGACAAGAACCAGCGGCGCGGCGTCAGTGCCTTCATGTTGTCTCCCATCGCCATTCTCTCAGATCCAAGACCCTACGACGCCAGCGTCGCGGCGTACTCCTCGTAGGTGCCCTTGAAATCGTGGATCGTGCGGCCGTCGAAATGCCAGATGCGGGTGCCGACCTCGTCGATCAAATCCTCGTCGTGCGTGACCAGGAACACGGTGCCCTCGTATTTCTGCAGCGCGACGTTGAGCGCGTTGATCGATTCGAGGTCGAGGTGGTTGGTTGGCTCGTCGAGCACGATGACGTTCGGCTTCTGCAGCATGATGCGGCAGAACAGCAGCCGCGCGGTTTCGCCGCCGGAAAGCGCATCGGTCGGCTTGAGGCCTTCTTCGCCGGTGAACAGCATCTGTCCGAGCAGACCGTGAATATCCTGTCGCGCCGCGTCCGGATCGAACTGGTGCAGCCACTCGACGGCCGTCATGCCTTTCTTGATCACGCCGGTATGGTCCTGCGCGAAGTAGCCGACCGACACTTCGTGACCCCACCGGAGCGATCCCGCGTCGATGTCGCCGGGTGACGCCGGCAGGTTCGGTGCATCCGACAGCAGGGCCTTCAGCATCGTGGTCTTGCCCAGGCCGTTGCGCCCGATCAGGACGATCTTCTCGCCGCGGTTGACGATGGCGCTGAAGTTGCTGACGACGCGATGGTCGCCGAACGCCTTGCTCACACCTTTGGCCTCGAGCGCGAGGCGTCCCGATGGCCGGTTCATGGTGAACTTGATGTACGGGCGCTGCGATGTTCGAGCGCGCCAGGTCGGTGGTCTGCAGCCGCTCGACTTCCTTCTTGCGGGACATCACCTGGCTGGCGCGCGTGCCGGCGGAAAAACGCGCGATGAAATCCTGGAGCTGCTCGATCTTCTTCTCGCGCTGCGCGTTCTCGCTTTCGACCCGCGACCGGATCTGCGTCTTCGCGAGCACCATGTCGTCGTAGCCGCCGGTGTAGGTGATGATCGTCTGGTAGTCGATGTCAGCGGTGTGCGTGCACACCGCGTTGACGAAATGCCGATCGTGCGAGATGACGATGAGTGTGCCTTCGTAGCGCACCAGGAACTCGCGCAGCCAATGGATCGAGTCGAGGTCGAGGTGGTTGGTCGGTTCGTCCAGCAGCAGCGCTTGCGGGTGCCCGAACAGCGCCTGCGCCAGCAGCACCCGCACCTTCTGTCCACCCTGCAGCTCGGCCATCGTCCGATCGTGGAGCGCTTCGGGAATATCGAGACCCTGCAGCAGGATGGCCGCCTGGCTCGCCGCTTCGTAGCCGTCTTCGTCGCCGACGATCCCTTCGAGCTCGCCCAGCCGCATTCCCTCGTCGTCGGTCATCTCGGTCCTGGCGTAGAGCAGTTCCCGCTCTTCGAGCGCCTGCCACAGCCGCCGGTTACCCATGATCACGGTGTCGATGACGCGAAACTGGTCGAAGGCGTACTGGTCCTGGCGCAGCACGCCGAGTTTTGCCGGCGCGACGACGGTGCCCCGCTGCGGTGGAAGCTCGCCGGTCAGGAGCTTCATGAAAGTGGACTTTCCCGGCGCCGTTCGGGCCGGTCAGGCCGTATCGCCGTCCCGCGGAAAAGGTCGTGGTGACATCGTCGAAGAGCACCTTCGACCCGAACCGCATGGAGACGCCCTGCACTGAGATCATGATCCTGTGATTTTACCGCGAATCGAGCAGGCGTAGAATACCGGCATGAGGATGCTGAAGGCCGGCGTCGCGACAGTCCTTGTGATGGTGGCGGCAGCGGGATTGCTGGCCGCGCCCACGCCGGCGCAGACCCAGCTCGCCCGCGGGCGATCGCTGTGGGACCAGCGGTTGTCGAAAAGCGCGATCGCGGCGCTCGAGATCGCGGCGAAGGACCCCACCACGGCGGCGGAGGCGAACGAGGCGCTGGGCCGGCTCTACATGTTCAAGGGCTGGCAGCAGGAAAGCACGATGCCGGGATGGCACGACGAGCCCGGGTGCCGGCAGAAGGCATTGGACGCGCTTCGCGCCTCGGTGCAGATCGATTCGTCGCGGACTTCCGCACAAGAAGCGCTGAGGACGGCCATGCAATTCGCGGCCGCCGAGAAGGTGGATCCGGCGCCCGCGCGACCGGCGGTGAAAGAGGCAGACGCGGTGCTCGACGCACAGCGATCGGCGGGGAAGGACGCGCCGATCGATGAACTGGAGAAGGCGATCGAAGCGCGCGTCCGTGTGCAGGCCGATGCGGCGCCGTATTTCACAGGCTCGCAGATTCTGATCGACCGCGCCCAGTACGACAAGGCGATCGTCTTGGCAGAGCGCGGGGCGGCGGCCTCGGATCACTTCATTGACGAGAACGTCAGCGCGTATCAGATGAGCGGCAAAGTGCAGAGTCAATACGCGCGAGGGCGGGCGACCGCCGCGGACCTGATTGGCGTCGCGCTGTTCTTCAAGAAAGACTACACGGCTGCTGCTGCGAAACTGGAAGAGGCGGAACGTTTGTGGCAGGGGCTGGATTTCGGCAACCAGTTGCACCTGGCCGAAATGGCGCGCGCCCGGAACGACGTGGGCGCCGCGCGGACCCACTACCTGAATGCGCTGTCACTGGCCGGCGGGGCAATGCCTGCGCGTCAGGCCGCGACTCGCACCCTGGCCGCGTTGCCGCCCGCCGCCACGGACCAGGCAGCGTTCGACCGATGGCTGGAAGCAGAACTCGGCCGCCGGCGCGAGGAGCGAAAGGCTGCCGCGCTCAAAAGTCTTGTCGATCGACCATTGCCGAAGCTGACGCTGAGGACGCTCGATGGTCAGCCGTACGATGTGGCGAAGCTGCGCGGCAAGGTGGTGTTGCTGGATTTCTTCGCGTCCTGGTGCGGCATCTGCCGACAGGAACTCCCGCAGGTGAAGACGTCGTTTGCGAAGTACAGCAACGATTCCGGCGTCGTGTTTCTGCTGGTCAGCATCGACGAAGACAGCAAGAGACTGGATCGATATCTGGCGGAGATGAAGTTTCCGTTTCCGGTGGTGCGCGCCGATGCCGAGCAGGTCGAGCAGGCGATGGGTTTCGACAACGTGCCCTCGACCTACTACATCGACAGTGACGGGGTGGTGCGATATCAGATCGATGGAACCGAATCGCACGGCGATTCGCCGACCCGCGTGAGCTGGTTCATCGATCAACTCACCCACGGCCGTTCGTCGCAGCAGTAGAAGTCTATTCGGAGCCGTCGGCCTTTCCGATCTGAACGTCGCGCTCGTCGCCAGAGCCGTACACGCGGACGCGCCACGGGTTGCAGCAGACTTCGCAGTCCTGGACGAAGCTTCCTTTGACGTCTGGCTCGAGATAGATCTCGACTTCCTCGCCGCAGTACGGACACGTCACGAAGAATTGATCGTCCATTGTCAGCTTCGGCGCGAGGCGGACGCTACCGCGTGAAGAGCGCCGCGTTGAACAGCACGCGGAACGTGCCGAAGGGCTGTCCGCGCCACTCCGGACGGAATCCGATCAGGATGACGTGACCGTCGCCGAGCGGCACATCGAGCGCCGCTGCCTTGTCGTGCAGGTAGTTCTCGCCGATGAGATAACCGGAAAGCAGCGGCGAGCCCGAGGTCTGGTAACGCGCGAGAACGGTGCCTGTGAAGCCGTCCTGGGTTTCGAAAACCGGACTGCCGTCGACGAAGACGGCCGCCTTGTCCGGCATTCCCGCCATCACCGGGTGGCTCGGATCGGTCGTCACTTCGACCAGCGAACCCCGCAGGAAAAACTCTTCCGGCTTGAGCCCCGCCACCGCGTTCCGGACCGGCAGCTTGAACTGCTGAATCGCAAACGTGCTGGCGCTGCTCAGACAAACGAGCGTGCCGCCTGCGCGAATGAACTGCTCGAACGCCTGGACGTCCGCCGCGGCCAGTTGATAGCCATACTCAGGCCGCACTGCGCCGCCGCCCCGGCCGCCTCGGCCTCCCCCTGGTGCACCAGCAATCGGCAGCCGGGAGTCGTCGGCGATGATGACCACATCGACCCGGTCGGAAAGCGGCGTCTTGAAGTCCTCGGGATGGAGCGCCACGATCGGAAAGCCGTACTGTTCGAGGACCCAGCGCGACCAGCCTTCGTCCATGCTGCCGGTCCATGGTTGATACAGACCGATGCGAGGCTTGCGCACCGTGCGTCCCGGCGTGACCGCCGCGCGCTCCGCCTGCAAGGCCAACGATTGCACCAGGTCGTTCTGCGCGGCCTCGGGAAGACCCCGGATGCCGTAACGAATGGTCGATCCCGTTGCGGGGGCGCTCGTCTGAACGGTCGCGCCCAGAGCCCACGCGCGGTTCAGGGCGCGGAACGCATTGTTTTGCGCCGGGTCGACAACGAGCATCTCGCCGGTGCCGGTGATGTGGCCCGCGACAGGGATGATGGCGGCCGCCGCGGGATCCGTGTTGAAACCGACGCCGGGCACACTGTCGAATGGCGCCGCGTCGTTTTTGAGCGCGGCGTCGTACGCCGTCGGCTTCAGCTTCGATTCGGGCATCTCTCCGATCAACCGGAGGTTCGCGCGCATCTCGGCTGTGAGAGGCGCCGCCGCCGCCACGACGCGAACGCCCATCTGCAGCGGCAGCGTCCAGCCGGCCGCGTCGTAGGGGCGCTCGGGCGGCCCGCCGGGATACTGCCGCAGATCCGGATAGTGCTGCACGTCGAGCACTTCCCGCGCCATGGCGGCGAACTCCTGATCGGTCGGAATCACCCATGTACCCGCGGGAAACGTGTCGCTGCCGACGGTTGCGGGCGAAGTCAGTTCCGAAACGCGAACGCCGCCGAAAGCCAGTCGGCGCAGCAGTTCGACCGCGGCGACCGGGTCGCGCTGTTCCTGTGGCACGAAGTAGGCGTACGGCGCCTTGGTTTTGCCGAGCGCGATCTGGGCGCGTCCCGCCTGGTAACGGTCGTACAACAGCGAGTCCTTGTACTTCGACGCGTATTCGATGACCGAGAGCGAGGCGGTTTCCATGTAGTCCACCGCGTCACGCAACCGCCAGCGGCCGGGCGGCCACGGGCTCGAGTACAGGCTCTGCGGTCGCAGGTCCCGCATGTTCTGCGGAAAGTCGTCGACGGTGTAGTCGTGCGGCGTGGCGTACTGAAAGAGAGCGGTCTCGGTCCAGAACGCGGCGATGTTCTTGAAGTTCGGCGCGTAGTCCACGTAGCCCGGATACCAGGCGTCGAAGGCCGTGCCCATGTGTGTCGAGCCGACCTGTCCGTGCTCCTCGAGCCCTTTCGCGATCGCCATCCCGATCATGTTGACTTCGCGCGACATCAGGAACGGCGCGTCCTCGCCAACCGGTTCGGAAAACGGCGGCAACCAGATGCGGGTTGGAAAGGGCCCGGACTGGTGGTGGACGTAAATGATCTGCGGCTCCCACTGGCGCCAGGCGTGTTCCATCACCCGCGACTCGACCATGTTGAGCATGTAGGCGTCGCGGTTGTTGTCGTGGCCGACGTACTCCTGGTACAGGCGAGGCAGACCGGACAGCTCGAACGGCGTGCCGACATTCTTCATGTACCACTCGGCGACCATCTGCTGGCCGTCAGGATTGATGGTGGGCCATACCATCACGACCACGTTGTTGAGCATCGCCTTGATCGCCGGCGTGTGCGCGCGCGATACGAGGTCGAACGCGAGTTGCGGTGTGTGCTGCGCGCCGGCGACTTCCGTTGAGTGCAACCCGCCGTCGATGTGGACGAAGGCCTTGCCGTCGTGCGCCAACCGGCGCGCCTCGTCGTCGGTCAGTCCTTGCGGGTGGGCGAGTCGTCGTGCAATCTCGCGATAACGATCGATCCGCGACAGATTCTCAGGAGACGAGATGAGCGCGAAGTACATCGTCCGCCCCTGGCTGGTCTTGCCAGCCTCGACGATTTTCATGTACTTGGTGGCGGCCGCGAGCTTCTTGAAGTAATCGACCGACTGGTCGTAGGTCGCAAGCTTATAGTCGGCGCCGGGGCGGAAGCCGAGTACCGATTCGGGAGTCGGGAGCCCGGCGCTCGACAGCACGATTGGGACGGCGAGAAGAAGGGCGGCGAGGGCGGACGACGAAAATATGCGCACGCGCGCAGTATACAGCCCGAGGCCTCAGGGCTTGCGGCGACGCTTTCTGGGTACGGCTGGCCGCCGGGGATCGCCTTCGCGTACCACACCGATCCGGGCGATCACGTCTTCGTGAAGTACTCGCATCTGCCGGAGGGTGGTGTCGTTTAGCCCGTTCATCTCCTGAAGCGTCTTGTCGTTGAGTTCGTGCATCTCGCGGCGGACGACCTCATGTAGTTCGTGCATCTCATGACGCGTGGCGTCATTGAGCTCGCGCATCTCGGTGCGGATGGCCTGATTGAGTTCGCGCATCTCGACGCAGGTGGCCTCATTGAGCTCGCGCATCTCGGTCCGCGTGGCGTCATTGAGCTCGCGCATCTCGGTCCGAGTGGCCTCATTCAGCTCATGCATCTCGGTGCGTGTGGCACCATTCAGCTCTCGCATTTCAGCTCGAGTGGCCAACTCGCTCATTTCACTTCGAACGGCAGAAAACTCCGTACGCATCTCCTCGCGAAGTTGCAGCACCTGCAGCGTGAGGTCATCGATGCGGCCCGGAAGTTCCTCGAGGCGAGTGACGCGGTCTTCCAATGTATCTATCCGTCGGATAACGGTTTGCGACGCCATTGTGCGCTCCCATCAACGGCCGCCTCGGAAGCGAGGCGGCAACAATCAGATGACAGGAACAGCGAACGTCGTGCCGACACAATTCGACGACGCTACCATCGTCTAACGCGTCGTGCAACTGTGCCCGTTAACGATGATGTGGCGTTGGAATGCCACTCGAAATCACGAACATACGGCCGGAATGGAAGCCGTGAATGCCGCTCCAGGCGGAGGTGATCAAAAAGTCGATTGTGCCGTCGCCGTCGATGTCACCCATGCCGACGGCATCGAAGCCGAACGTGTCCCCGGGAATTCGGCAGGTGTAGGTCTTGAGCAGATGGCCGTCCTTGCCGGAGTACAGATAGGCCCGTCCGCCGGAGACGGCGGCCTCGCCGTACTGCCACGCGCCGACGATGAGATCGTCAAAACCGTCGCCATCGACATCGCCGGCCGTCGCCGGCCCGATGCCGAATCCTTCGCCGGCTGTGTCGCCGGTCAGCGTCAACAGGCGGCGGCCATCGGCGCCGGAGTGGACATAGACCCGGCCGGTCGAAGGTCCCTTCGCGGCGTTCGAGAAGTCAGACGTGTAGATGTCCGGCACGCCGTCGTGGTTGATGTCGCCGATCGCTGATAGAAACATCGCGCCGAGCGCCTTGCCGGTTTCGTCAGCCTCAATCACGAACGCAGGAGTGGCCGAGAGGCCTTTGTAGACGTAGGTGCGGCCCGCATGCTTCGCGCCGGCGCCAGGAGCGCCGACGATCAGAAACGACTGGTTGCTGCGGGTAGAACCGGCGACGGCACTACCGAAGGCGTCACCGGCCCTGGCGCCGTTCAGCGTCATTAGAAGCCGGCCGTCCTTGCCTGAATACACGTAGGCGCGTCCCGCGTTCTTGCCGTGGGCGCCGTTCGCAGGTGCGCCGACGATGACGTCAGCGTAGCCGTCCTGATTGATGTCGCCGACACCCGAGGCGTGTTGTCCGAAGCCGTCGGCCCGATTCTCGGCGGTCATGGTCTGGAGCAGCCGGCCGTCACGTCCGGAGAAGAGGTATGCCTTGCCGGCGCCTGGCGCGCTGGCAATCACATCAGGAATGCCGTCACCGTTGGTGTCACCCGCGGCCTCCACGCCCGTCCCCAATTGATCGCCGGTGTGGCCATCGACGCTCCAGAGGAGAGCGCCGCTTCGCGTCGAGTACACGTAGACGCGTCCGGCGTCCCGACCGCCACTGTCCGCAGTCGGCGCTGAGGTGACGATGTCGGGAATGCCATCGCCGTCGACGTCGCCGATGTTCCGGGCGATCCATCCGAATTGGGCGTTCGCCGCCGGACCGTCCCATTCGCGGAGGATCTTGACCGGCTCGACGAACGGCTGGTCGAAGTCAGCCGGCGACGGCAGCAACGCATGGAAGCGCGGGTCGGACTTGAGCGCCGACAGATTGGTGTCCGCGTCAATCTGGGTCATGTCGATCCTGCGCGTTGCCCGGGCCTTGGCGAGCCATTCGAAGGCGGCGTCGGCATTGTGCTTCAGGGCGTACACCACTCCGATGTTGTAGATCGCGGCCGGGGCGGTCGGGTCGATGGCGAGTACCTTCTGAAACGCTGTCAGCGCAGCGTCGAGGTTCTTCGATCTCAGCTGTGCTACGCCGAGCATGCGCCATGCCCCGAGGTTGCCCGGCTCGCGTGTGATGAGGCCTTCAAGCAGGACAGCCGCACCAACCGGATCCTGCGCCTGGAGTCGGGCGGCCGCCGCAGCGAGGGCCGGGTCGGGTGCCTGCGGCGACGAGCCGTTGCTGAATGGCGGCGCGTAGGTGAGAACAATGACCAGCAGTACGGCGCTGAATTTCGTCGACACGGTTGACCTCGCGTCAACGGTATCCAACGGGTCCCGAGCCAGCTATCGAAAGCTTGCCCTGCGTCAGTTCGCCGGAAGAAAAGCATTGAACGCCCGTCGGACCGCCGACGGGGGCGCTGCGAAGTTGCGTCGAAACGCCGCCGTGAAGTGGCTGTGGCTCGAGTATCCCAGATCCAGTGCCAATCTGGTGAGGTCGCGTTCACCCTGCTCGATGCGCTCGAGGGCTAGTCGAAGTCGTACCTGATCTCGGTAGCCGTGGATGGTGGTGCCAGTCGCGCGACGGAATGCGCGGCATAGGTGAAATATGGAGCAGCCGATTGCATTCGCGATGCCGACAAGGGTGAGCGGCTCCGCGACTCGCGGCAGCAACCACGATTTCGTCGCTGCCGCCAGTTCCGAAGCCGACGCTCCCGACAACTCGGCCAGGCGCCGGGCGGAATACGCATAGGCGAGATCGAGCACGGCATCGAGCAGGGCGACCACGGATTCGTCCATAGCCAGTACGTCGATGTCGCCGCCGGTTGCCGCCCGGACGAACAGCCGACGCTGCGCGAGATACGTCGACGAATCGACCGATGCGTGGGTGAATCGGATTGGCCGCTGACGATCCGCCGCGCGCGGATCGTGGTAGCCGATTGCCGCCCGCAGGACGCTGGGTGCAATCGCGAACCAGTCGCAGCGGTCGCCGTCAGGACTCAAGGCTCGCCGCTCGTAGGCCTGCTGGCGGTTGTAAAGCGTCACGACGGTCGGGTCCGCAATGAACGGTTGACCGTCCCGATGTTGAATGACGACCGCATTACGTGGGAAGACAAAGCAATGGTTTTGAATCGGGCCGGAATCACGAAAGCTGGGGTGGTCGATGGGACAGCGGAACGCGCCGATCGTCACGGTGTCGCTGCTGTACACCACGCGGTCGGCCGATGGCACCATGTCAAATGATTGTAGCTGCGGTCCTGACGTTCCGGCGGCAAATCGCGACAGCTACCCTACAATGACCGCATGAGACGAATGGTTGCGTGCCTGTCGGTTGTGCTCCTCGCGATCTCGACCGGCGCCATATCAGGCGAAAAGAAAAGCGGCATGCGATGGGTCCCCACGTGGACCACCGCGGCGATTGCCCGTCACTATCCCTCTGCCTCCGAATCAGCCGCGGCGCCCGCCACGGCCAGAGCCCAGGGCACGGGGTCGCCGATTCCAATCCCGAACAACCAGACGCTGCGGCAGATCGTGCACGTCACGACTGGCGGAGACCGCGTGCGGGTCACCGTGACGAATGCGTTCGGCACCAAGGCGCTTGCCATCGGCGCTGCGCGAATTGCCATCCGCGCCAGTGAGGCGATCGCCGCCGACACCGGGCAGACGTTGACGTTCAGCGGCCGGACCGCGTTCGAGATTCCGGCCCGCGCCGTGGCGGTCAGCGATCCGGTAACGCTCAGGGTCCCGGCCTTCGCGGATCTCGCCATCGATCTGTTTTTTCCTGGCGATACCGGCGCGGAGGTCGTGACGATTCACCGGTCGGCCCATCAGACGAGCTATCTGTCGGCGGCGGGTAACCATGTGGGGGCGATGGATTTCCCGGTCGCCGCAAAGGTCACGGCGTGGTATTTCCTGGGAGATGTCGAGGTCGCGGCGCCACGTTCCGGGCCAGTCATCGTCGCGCTCGGAGATTCGATCACCGACGGCACGGCGTCCACGACCGACGCGAATCGACGATGGCCGGACTACCTGGCGCGCCGATTGGGGAAGGGAGCGGTGTTGAATGCCGGAATCGGTGGCAACCGGCTGTTGAGCGACAGCATCCCGGAGTTCGGCTACAACATCCTCGCACGCTTCAATCGGGACGTCCTGATGCACTCCGCCGCGACCCATGTCGTGGTGATGGAGGGGATCAACGACATCGGCAACGCGCGTGACGACGAGGCGCCGAGCGCACCGGATCTCATCGCCGCGTTGAAACAGCTGATCGATCGCGCCCAGGGGCGTGGACTGAAAGTGATCGGCGCGACGCTGACCCCATTCGGCGGCGCCGCCTATTTCACCGAGATTGGCGAAGCCAAACGCCAGGCGGTCAATACCTGGATCCGCAGCGGGCACGCCTTCGACGGGGTCATCGATTTCGACCGCGCGGTCCTGGATCCCGGACAGCCCACCAGGTTCAGGCCACCGTTTGACTCCGGCGATCATCTGCACCCGAGCGATGTGGGATATGAAGCGATGGGCAGCGCGATCGATCTGGCGTTGTTCAAGTGAAGGATGCGAGGAGGCGCGAAGAGTCGTTATGTTAAGATTCGCGTCATTCAGGCTCGCGCTTCCGGGTCCATCCAGTTATGGCCACATGTCCCAAGTGCATGGGCGCTCTCACGGAGCATCACCGCTGCCCGCGCGGACCGCTCAGCCGATTAGGCGACGCACTCTCGACAGTAGGAGTCGGCGGCATTCTGGGCGCGATCGTGTGCTACATGTTCGTCGATCGGCCACTGCCGGCGCTCGTGCTGGCTGCCGCAGCGCTCGGTGGCGTGCTGGCTTCGGCGGTCCGCCAGGCGATGGGCGGCCGGCCGTGACCTCAGACGCAGTACTGGCGGACGATGGCGAGCAAGGGGCCGCGCTCGATCGGTTTGCTGATCGACGCAACCGCTCCGAGCAGGTCCGCACGCTGCTTCAGATCAGGAGCACCGGACATGACAACGACCGGCACGCTCGCGAGTGTCGGGTCTGCCAGTTGCGCGCGGCGGAACTCGTCGCCACCCAGCCGCGGCATCTTCAAGTCCAGCAGAACCAGGCACGGCGTGCCAGACGCGCGATGACGCACGGCTCGCAGCACATGCAGCGCCTCGAGGCCGTCTTCGGCACCGGCCACCTGAAAGCCCTCGACCGCGAGCAGCTTCATGAGCATGCTCCGCATCAGCGGGTCGTCGTCGACGATCAGGATGTTTCCGAGCGAGGGCGTCATGCCGCGTAACCTGCAATCAAGCGCCGTACCGGCTCGACCGTATCCGAATCACCGGCCAGATCGCAAACGGACCGGCGCGTGTGTCGGTTTTCCATCCGATGAGTAGCGTGCCTGCACTGCTTTCCTACACTGAATTTCAACGAGTCGATATTCGCGTCGGCCGCATCGTGGACGTTCAGCCGTTTCCAGAGGCACGGAAGCCCGCATACAAACTTTGGATCGACTTCGGCGAGGCGATCGGCGTGAAGAAGTCGTCAGCGCAAATCACGAAGCACTACACGGCTTCGGATCTGCTGAATCGTCTCGTCCTCGCCGTGGTGAATTTTCCGCCGCGACAGATCGGACCGTTCATGTCGGAGGTGCTGACGCTCGGCGTGCCGGACGAGCAGGGCGAGGTCGTGCTGATCGCACCGGGCCAGGAGACGCCGCTCGGCGGGAGACTGTTCTGATGGCGGACGTCAGGAGGCCGGATGCACGACGAAGAGCGTGAACTCTGGCGCAGCGCTGACCTGCAGTGCGTGCTGATTTCATGCTGCTCCGGAGCGGAATTGCAGTTGCGCCGCGGCGGCGACATCGTGCTCCGTGAGTTGTATCCGACCAGGTCCGATCTCTACGAGCGGGCGCGAGATCTGAGGCTCGAGCACCTCGGTGAACAGGCGACTCAGACCGGCAGTCGCAAGTAGGCGCGACAGCCGCGTCGATCGATCCGATTTTCGAGCGTCAGCGAGCCGCCGTGAGCCTCGGCGATCTGACGGCTCAACACCAGGCCGATACCCGAGCCACCCGGTTTGGTCGTGAAGAACGGCACGAACAGGTTGCCCTCGTTGGTCAATCCCGATCCTTCATCGTCGATCCAGAGTTCGAACCCGCGGCCCTCACGCTTCCATCCGATGGTGACGCCGCCGGCGGTCTGAAGCGCGGCGTCCGCCGCGTTGTGCAGCAGGTTGATGAGCAACTGCTCGAGCTGATCCGGGTCCGCCCGAATCGTGATGGCCGGCCCTTCTTCGAGGTGAATCGGCAGCCGCGTTTCAACCCCGGCGATCCGCCGCACCAGCGTCGCGACGTTCAGCGCTTCGACGCGTGGAGCGGGCAGCTTGGCGAGCCGGGCATACGCCGTCGTGAAGCGGCTGAGCGAGTCGGATCGCGCGGCGATGACCGCCAGCCCGCGCCTCATGTCGTCGTTCCAGTCGTCGGGCATCCGCTCGCGCGCGAGCATCGTTTCGAGGCTGCCGGCGATTGACTTGATCGGCGCCAGCGAGTTGTTGATCTCGTGGCCGATCACGCGAATCAGCCGCTGCCACGCCTGGCGTTCTTCGTCGCGCAACGGACGGCTGACGTCGGCGAGCACGAGGAGCTGATGCGGCCGTCCCTCCTGGCGGAATGTCGTCCGTCGCACTTCCCACCGACCGGAGGCGCCGGGGAACGCCACGTCCTCGACGCGAGGCGACGCGCCTTCGAGAAATGCCGCGAGGCCGAGGTCTGAAGCGGCCCGCCCGAGCATCTGCTTGGCTGCCTGCGCCAGCAGGCGCTCGCCGGCGCGGTTGACGAGGCGCAGCGACTGGGAAACGTCGAACGTGAACACCGCCACGTCGATCTCGACCATCACGGTCCGCAACAGGGCGCCAGCCTCCAGCGCACCCAGGCGCTGGTCGTGCAGCGTGGACGCGAGGAAATTGACCTCGAGCATCACGGCGCCAAGCGGATCGTCACCGCTCGCCCCGCGAGCGCGAATCGAGAAGTCGCTTTCGCGCAGCGCGGCGAGCAGGTTAGAGAGGGTCTGCAGCGGCAGGACGACGCGGTGACGCACGCTGAACGAGCAGCCGGTCCAGACACCGACGATGCAGGCGGTCAGCGTCCATTGCACCTTGGGGGTGTAGTCGCCGGTCCACAGCAGGACGAGCGCGACCAATGCAGCAGGAAGTCCGGCGGTGAGCGCGAGCAGAAGGATGTGCTGATCGAACCGGAGCCACCCATTGGGCCGGCCGTCGATCGGATCGAGGGCGGAAGCCGCCGCGGCGTCCGCCGACTCGACAGGTCGCCCGCTCACACCGTGATCTTACAAGCCGTAGCGCTGCAGGCGGCGGTACAAAGCGCTGCGGCTGAGCCCGAGCGCTTTGGCCGCCTGGCTGACGTTTCCGTCGAAGCGGGCCATCGCCTTCTTGATCAGGAACCCTTCGACGTCTTCGAGGCTCATGTCCTCGATGCGCGAAGTCGCGTCGCGATCGATGCGCAGGCCCAGCTCCGCGAGGCGGACCGCCGAACCCTGTGCCATCAGCACGCCACGCTCGACCGCGTGATCGAGCTCGCGAATGTTTCCGGGCCACGGATGATCGAGCAGTGCCTGCAAAGCCGCAGGTTCGAACGTGGCGATGTTCTTCCGATAGCGCTGCGCGTGCTGGCGCAGGAAGTGCGTGGCCAGCGCCGGGATGTCCTCGCGCCGCTCGCGAAGCGCCGGCAATCGAATCTCGATCGTGTTCAGGCGGAAGAGCAGGTCCTGCCTGAACCGGCCGGCCGTCACTTCTTCGCCGAGGTTCGAGTTGGTGGCCGAGACGATGCGGACATTGGCCTGACGGGTGCGCGACGAGCCAACCCGCTCGAAGTCGCCGGTCTCGAGGACGCGGAGCAGTTTGGGCTGCAGATTGATCGGGACGTTCGCGATTTCGTCGAGAAACAAGGTGCCGCCGTCAGCCAGCTCGAACCGTCCGACGCGATCCGTCTTCGCGTCGGTGAACGCGCCCTTCACGTGACCAAACAGCTCGCTCTCGAACACGCCCTCCGAGAGTCCGCCGGCGTTGACCGTGACCAGGCCGCGGCCCGCTCGCGCCGACACGGCATGCAGTGCCTGAGCGACCGTGCCCTTGCCGGTCCCATTCTCGCCGGTGACGAGAACGTTGGCGTCCGATGGTCCGACGCGCGCGATCAGCTCGAGGACCGGCCGCATCGATGCGGCGTCGGCAATCAGCATCGGCCGGATTTCCGGCTTCAGCGATCGATTCTCAGCCTCGAGCGTTTGCTGGCGGCGGAGCGCACGCGCCAGCTCCACCTGCGTGCGAACGATGGCCAGCAGCCGCGCGTTCTCCCAGGGCTTCTGCACGAAGTCGCGAGCGCCGCGGCGCATCGCCTCGACCGCGACCTCGACGCTGCCCCAGGCGGTCATCACCACGAGGGGAAGCGTCTGATCGTGCGCGCGGAGTTGCGACAGCAGGTCCAACCCTTCCTGGCCGGATGTCGTGTCTCGCGCGTAGTTGAGGTCCATCAGGACCGCATCGAACTCGTCGCTGTCCACCGCCTCGAGAATCGCGGCGGGCGATCCCGCCGACTCGATGCGATAGCCTTCGCCTTTCAGCAGCAGCCGCAATGCCTCGAGAACATCAGGCTGGTCGTCCGCGATCAGGACGCGGGGTTGTACGGCTTCAGCGCGCATCGGGAATCCGTCTCCGCGGTCCGTCGTTGATTCGGGCCATCGATGGGCAAGTGCCACGTGAGTCTCTCCCTGCAGTCCCGGCGACGGCCGGCGACTGCTGACCGACTGTGCTGACCGAAGACGCCGACTGACGAAACGGCCGCCGTTTTAGACGCGCGCGACCGCACTTTGGTTTGAACCTAGTCGTCGACCACCCAGCCATCGCGCAGTTGAATGATCCGCGTGCCGTACGACGCGTTCACTTCCGAGTGCGTAACCTGGATGATGGTTGCGCCGCCTTCGTTCAAGCCGCGGAACAACTCCATGATTTCTTTGCCTTGCGCCGAGTGAAGGTTGCCGGTCGGTTCGTCGGCGAGTATCACCTGCGGATTGGCGATGACGGCGCGGGCGACGCCAACCAGTTGCTGCTGTCCGCCTGACAGCTGATTCGGGTAGAGATCCTTCTTGCCGACGATGTGGAAACGGTCGAGGATGTCGGCGACCATGCTCTGGCGATCTTTCCGGCTGACGTTGCGATAGGAGAGCGGAATCTCCAGATTCTCGTAAACGGTCAGGTTGTCGAGCAGGTGATAGCTCTGAAACACGAACCCGATATGCTTTTTGTGCAATTCCGAACGCTGTTTGGGATTGAGACGATGGACCGGCTGATCCATGAAGTAGTACTCGCCGGTCCAGGCGCTGTCGTGCATGCCGAGGATGTGGAGCAGCGTCGACTTGCCTGCGCCCGACGGCCCCATGATCGAGACGAACTCGCCTTCCTTGATATCCGCGTTGAGCCGCCGCAGCACGTAGGTGCGGCCGACACCGTGCGGGTAAGACTTTTCGACGTTCCGGAGAGAAATCAGCATGAGGCTATTCTGCTCTGAGAGCCACAATCGGATCGACCCGGGTGGCGCGTCTCGCGGGCAGGTAGGCCGCGAGGATGAGGACACCGATCAGCGTCGTCGAAACGCCCACGAACGTTGCGGGATCGTTGGCGCCGACCCCGAACAGCAGGCTGTTCAGGAGACGCGTCACGGCCAGCGAGCCGGCGAGGCCGAGGATCAGACCGACGCCGCCGAGGCTCGCGGCCTCGCGCACCACCAGTCCACGCACGTCGCGCGCTTGTGCGCCCAGGGCCATGCGAATACCGATTTCGCGGCTGCGCTGGACGACGGCGTACGCCATCACCGCGTACAGGCCGAAGCCGGCGAGCAGCAGGGCGAGCGCGGCGAATGCGCCAATCAGGATCGCCGTGAACCGGGGCGTCGCGATGGTTCGAGCCAGAAACTGATCGAAGGTACGAATATCACCGGCCGCTTGTTCCGGATCGAGCCGCGCCAGCATCTGGCGCAGGGATCCGGCGGCGGCCTCAGGCGCCACTTGGGTTCGCGCAACTGCGGTCAGGAACGGCCAGGGCGCCTGCACGAAAGGTGCGTACATTTGCGCTGACGGCGGGTCGGTCAGGTTCGTCTGTCGCACGTCGGTTGCGACGCCGACAATTTCGCGCGGCCCCGTATTGTTGTAGCCGATCTTGACGCGCTTGCCGACCGGATCCTCTCCAGGCCAGTACTTCGCAGCCATGGTTTCGTTGATGACCATGACATTCGGCGCACGCTCGTCGTCGCGGGCAGTGAAGCCGCGTCCGCGAACCACCCGAATGCCGAGGGTGGAGAAGTAGTCTGGGCTGACGCCGAAGAAGGTGGCGACGGTGCGCGCCTTGGGATCGACCGGATGACCCTCTGGAACGAACCCCATGCCGATGTCGCTGCCGGTCATCGGCAGGGTCGTCGAAACCGCACTGGCCGTCACTGATGGGACGGCCGCGATCTCGTCTTGAAGCCGATGGTAGAACGCGATCATCTGCTCGGACTTCGAGTATCGCGTCTGCGGCAGCAGTAGCTGCATCGTCACCGTGTGTTCGGTGGTGAAGCCGGGACTGACGCGCTGCAGCAGTTCCAGGCTCCGCAGCAACAAACCAGCGGAGGCGAGGAGCATCAGCGACAGCGCCACCTCGGCGACGACCAGGGCGCGCCGCGTCTGCGTGCCGTGACCGCTGCTGCCGCCGCGGTCCCCGTCCTTGAGCGCGTCACCCGGCTTCGCCCGCGACAGCTGGAGGGCGGGAAGGATGCCGCATAATGCACCGGTCAGCATCGATGCGGCCAGCGTGAAGATCAGCACGGTGCGGTCGATGTGCACCGTGTTCAAGCGGGGAATCTGAACCGGGCTGATCCGGACGAGCGCATCAACACCCCACAACGCCAGCACTGTTCCTGCCAGTCCACCGATGACGGCGAGCATCAGGCTTTCGACCAGCAGTTGACGGACAACCCGGAGGCGGCTGGCGCCCAGCGCAGTCCGGATCGCGATTTCGCGGCGGCGGGCTGTACCGCGCGCCAGCAGCAAATTGGCGATGTTGGCGCACGCGATGAGAAGTACGGCCGCGACCGCGCTCAACAGCGCGACCAGCGCAGGCCGGTAGTTCTTGACCAGCACATCCTGAAACGGCTTAACAGCAATGCCACGCGTGCCGTTGCGCGGGTCGGCCGCATCCATGCGCGCGGCGATCGTCGCCAGTTCGACCTGGGCCGCTTGCAATGGCACGCCAGGGCTGAGATGGCCGATCACTTTCAGGAAGGACGCGTGTCGTTGGTCGGCCCACTGCGCCGAGAAGCGTGACGCCAGGATCGGCATCCAGATCTGCGGGGGCTCCTCGCTGTCGAATGGAAATTCGAAACGGGCCGGCATGACGCCAACCACCGTGATCGGGTCGCCATCGAGGACGATCGACTGGCCAATCAGCTTGGGATCGCGACTGAACACCCGCGTCCAGAGGTTCTCTGAAATCACCGCCGTTCGCATTGCGCCGTGCGTGTCATCGTTCGGCTGAAGAACACGGCCGGCGATCGGCGACACTCCGAGCAGCGGAAAGATATCCGGCGTCGTGACCACGGTCGGAATCGAGGTGGCCTCGCCGTGCCCGGTCAGCGTGACCGCCGCCGCGGCATAGCCCGCCATGCGATCCACCTTGGTCGCCTGCGCGCGCCAGTCGAGGAGATCCAGGTAGCCGGTATCGTCGGGTTCGTTGTGGATGGTCGTCTCGATCGACACGAGCCGGGCCGGGTCCGCGAACGGCAGCGGGCGGAGAAGCACGCCGTTGACGATGCTGAAAATCGCAGTGTTCGCGCCGATGCCGAGCGCCAGCACGATCACGATGAGAAGGCTGAAGCCCGGGGACTTGAGGAGCAGTCGGAGGGCCTGGCGGAAATCGTTGACCATGGCTCAAGGCTGATGGCTGATGGCTATTGGCTATTGGCGCTTAACCAGTTGCCCACAGCCATGAGCTATGAGCCATCAGCCACTGGCCGGCTCTATTCTGTAATTGCCATTTCCGTCTGCTCTTCGACGACACGGCCGTCGAAGACGTGGATGCTGCGATCGGCGTGTCGCGCGTAACGCGGGTCGTGCGTCACCATGCAGATCGTGGCGCCGGCTTTGTGCAGTTCGCGGAGCAGGTCCATCACCGCTTCGCCGCTGCGTGAGTCGAGGTTTCCGGTCGGCTCGTCCGCGAGCAGAATGAGCGGTTCGCCGGCGACGGCACGAGCCACCGCGACGCGCTGCTGTTGACCGCCGGAGAGCTGGCTGGGCAGGTGTTTCGCGCGATGCGCCATCCCCACCCGTTCGAGCGCCGCCTCGGACCGCTGCTTGCGCTCTGCTGCCTTCATGCCGCGATAGGTGAGGGGGAGCTCGACGTTCTCGAACACCGTGAGATCGCCAATCAGGTTGAAGCTCTGAAAGATGAATCCGATCTCGCGGTTGCGGACGCGGGCGCGCTCGGAGGCGGGAAGCTCGGCGACCGGACGGTTGTTCAACAGATACTGGCCTTCGGTCGGCGAATCGAGCAGGCCGAGAATCGAGAGCAGCGTCGACTTGCCGCAGCCTGACGGCCCGGCGATCGACACGTACTCGCCTTTGTTGATCTGCAGGTGGATCCCCGATAGGGCGTGCGTCTCGACTTCGTCCGTGAAGAAGACCTTGGTCACGCCATCGAGCTTGATCAGCGCCTGTCCGTTGTCAGCCATGCTTGTTGTCTCCTGTTTGGCGGAGCAAACTCCGCCACTACGCGTTCTCTCTACTTCAATCGAATGCGATCGTAGGCGTCATACGCCGACATATCGGACAGAATCACCTGATCTCCGACCTTCAACCCCGACAGGATTTCGATCGTGTTGACCGAGCTCTTGCCCAGTTTCACCTGCACGCGCTCGGCGGTCACGCCGTCCTCGGTCAGCTTGAACAGGCCGACGACGCTCTGATCCTGACCAAAGGCAGGCCGTCCCATCGACAGCACGTCGGCGAGGCGTTCGAGTTCGATCGTGCCGTCCACGCTCAAGTCCGGCACGGCGCCTTTGGGCAGCGCACCGGTCAGTGTGACGTCGACGGTCCGCGTGCCGTTCTGTACCGAGGGATCGATGCGCGCGACGCGTCCTTCGACGACGCCGTTGCGCGTGTCCACTTCGGCTTTCTGTCCGAGCTGGATGTCCTTGGCCTGCGTTTCCGCGATCTTGATTTCGGCCTTGAGGCGGCTGGGATTGGCGACGCGGGCGAGGTTGGTGCCGGGTGCGACCTGCTGACCGACTTCGACCGGCACCAGCTGCAGCATGCCGTCGATGCCGGCGCGGACCTTCAACTCGTCGCGCTGCTGCTGGGTAAGCCTCAGAAACGCGCGCGCCTGGTCGACCAGCGACTGCTGCACGGCCATCAGCGCCTTTGCCGAGTCGGTCTTGCTGTCGAGTTGATCCTTCGAAATCTGGTTGCGGACGCCGAGTGAGTCGGCGTCCACCTGCGATTGTTTCAGCACGAGTTCGGAGACCAGCTGATCCTTCGCGAGCGCTTCGTTCATCTGCGCCTGCATCTTCGCCTTGTTGTAGTCGGCTTCGATGTTGGCGGAGGCGGCGCGCTGTGTCAGCAGATCGTTCTGGAGCGAGACCTTGGTGTTGGCCAGGCCGGCTTCGGCGGCCTCGAGTTTCAATTGCGCGTCCTGTAACTGTTGTTCGAGCTGCGGGTTGCTGAGGACCAGCACGACGTCCCCGGCCTTCACCGAGGTGCCCGGCCGCAGGATGATCTGCTCCACGCGTCCCTGAGTTGTCGCCGGAATCCACCGGATGTCCTCCGGCGTGAGCGTCCCGAGCCCTCGTACCTGTCGCACCATCGGTCCGCGTTTCACCGTGTCCGGAAAGACCACCGCCCGTTCAACCGTGGGGGCGGCGGGCTTCAGCCGCGACAGACCGACGGTGACCAGCGCGACGGCCGCGAGGCCGACCGCGCCATAGATGATTTGGCGGATGCGTTTCTTCCTTGCGTTGGACGGACGGGCTATATCCATGGTTGTTTTGTCTGCTTAGACGGTTACTGTCGTGAAAACGATCAGCCGAGTCGAGTGGCAATCGACGCGCCAGGACCGATTTCGTATGTAAGTCATTATAATTGAGTCATTTATCGTTCGGCTAAAAATGTACTCGAGCACCGAAAACCGTCCGTTTGTGGGACGACTCGTCCCGGAAACGCGGCGGGGCCACGCGTAGGAGCACCGAGTGGCTCGCGGTAAACTGTGCCCCTCATGAGCGACTCTGGAGTCGTTATCCCGGCCGACGCCGGGAGTCTGTTTCGCGCCGTGTTCTTCGACGCCGCGGATGCGATGTTGATTCTGGACGACGAGCGCACAGTGCTCGAAGCGAATCCTGCCGCTTGCGCGCTGTTCGGCGTCGCCGAGGACGGCGTCCTCGGCAACACGCTCGATGCACTGATCGTTGACGATGGCGGAGAACTTGGCGTCGGCTGGCGGGAACTGCTGGCGCTCGGCGAGGCCAGGCGCGAGCATCACGTCCGCATCGCCGGCGGCGGGATCCGTCTCGTCGAGTGCTCGTACCGGGCGCGGGTCCACGCCAGCCGTCACCTCTGTATCGCCCGCGACATCACGGATCGCCGGCTGCTCGAGGAGCGCCTGATCCAGTCCGAGAAAATCGAGAGCGTTGGCCGCCTTGCCGGCGGCATCGCTCACGACTTCAACAACCTGCTGACGGCCATTCTCGGCTACACCGAGTTGTTGCTCGGTCGGCACGAGGGCAACGACCCCGAACGGGGCGACCTCGAGGAGATTCAGCGCGCGGGGCAGCGCGCTGCCGCGTTGACCCAGCAGCTCCTGGCATTCAGCCGCAAGCAGGTGCTGACGCCGAAAGACGTTGACCTCAACCAGGCCGTCACTGGATTGAAGAGCATGCTCGGCCGGCTGATTCGGGAAGACATCACGCTGTGGTGCGAGCTCTCGCCGGCGCCTGCCACCATCCGCATCGACCCGACCCAGCTCGAACAGGCGATTCTCAATCTCGTGCTGAATGCCCGCGACGCATTGCCGGCAGGAGGCGACATTCGACTCGAAGTGGCGCGCGTCGAGCGACCGCGGGCGGGCGTGCCCGCCGATCATCAGTCAGCGGCGGCCCAATACGTGCGGTTGCGCGTCGTCGACAACGGCGTCGGGATTTCGGCTGAGGCCCGGTCGCATGTGTTCGAACCGTTCTTCACCACCAAGGCGGTTGGCAAAGGGACGGGCCTCGGCCTCGCCTCGGTCTACGGCATCGTTCGACAGAGCAACGGGTTCATTGCGGTCGAGAGCGAACCTGGGCGCGGCAGCGTCTTCACGATGCATTTTCCGGCCGTCGCTAACGCCGCGAAAAACCAGGTCGAAGAGGCGGACGCCTCAGACACCGCGCCTGGTTCCGAGACGATTCTCCTGGTCGAGGACGAGGACTCGGTGCGCGGTATCATCGGGGCCGTGCTCCGGCGGCAGGGATACCAGGTGCTTGAAGCGGCCACACCGCGCGCGGCGCTGGATCTGTTCAAAGTGCAGGCGGCTGAGATCGATCTGCTGCTGAGCGATGTCGTGATGCCGGAAATGAGCGGACCGGCGCTCGCACAGCAGTTGATCGGCGTCAGTCCGGCGCTGCGGGTCCTGCTGATTTCCGGTTATTCGGAAATGGCGATCCCATTTGACCTCAACAGCCCCGGCATCAATTTCATCGGCAAACCGTTTCGGGCCTCGGTGCTGACCGAGCGCATCCGGAGGATTCTCGGCGCGAGGCCGGGACATTCGCGCAGTGGCAATGATAAGCGGGACATCGTATGACACCAGGTCAGATCAGTGCGTTGATTGTGGACGATGAAGAAACCGTACGGAGATTCGTCGAGCGGGTGCTGCGTGAGGCCGGTTACCAGACGGCTCAGGCTTCCGACGGTCCTGAAGCGATCGCACTCGCGGCGACGCTCGACACCTTCGACATCCTGGTCACCGACGTCATGATGCCGCAGATGACCGGCGACGAGCTCGCCCGCCGGTTGAGGCAGGCGGAGCCTGGATTGAAAGTGCTGTACCTGACCGGCTTCAGCGATCGGCTGTTCAAGGAAAAGGTGACGCTGTGGGAAGACGAAGCGTTCCTGGATAAGCCGTGCAGCGTCAAAGGGCTGCTCCAGGCGGTTTCGCTGCTGCTGTTCGGCCGGTTCGACGAGGGATCGGCGCCGACGACCGGCTCCAGCTCAGGCCCGCACTGACGACACGCCGGCTGTTTTAGCCGCCGCGCGTATGCATTTCGAGGTGCGGATCTTTTCGTAGCAGATCCTGGACCGGCACGAAGGCGCGTCGATCGCCGAGCGCGAGCCGCGCCTCTGCGCCCCGATCGTCGCGCGCCCGCCAGCCACCGGACACGAGCGCCGTCAACTCCTCGATCGTCGCGCCGCGCCGGAGCGGCGCCCGCAGATCCAGCCCCCGCGACGCGTAGAGGCAGAGGTACCACATGCCGTCGGCCGTCAGCCGGCTGCGATCGCACGATCGACAGAACGGTTCGGTGGTCGACGCGATGATGCCAAACGTCGTTCCATCCCGCAGCGCGAAGCGTTCGGCCGGCGCCGACGATCCGGGTTCGTCGATTGGCGTGATGGCGCCGTAATGTCGTGCGAGGATGTCGAGCATCTCCACCCGCGAGATCACGCGCTCCGGTGACCACCGGCTGGCGCCGCCGACGTCCATGTACTCGATGAAGCGGATTTCCGCATTGGCGCCTCGAGCGTACTCGACGAGCGCCACCAGTTCATCGTCGTTTACGCCGCGGATGACGACGGTGTCGAGTTTGAGGCTGCCGAAAACCCGCTGCGCCGATGCGATGCCGGCGCGCACCGCGTCGAGTTCGTCGAAGCGGGTGAGTGTCTTGAAGCGATCGCGGTGCAGGGTGTCGAGGCTGATGGTGATGCGGCCGAGCCCGGCCGCCTTGAGCGCGTCGATTTGATCGGCGAGGAGCACGCCGTTGGTCGTCAGCGCGAGATCCTTCAGGCCGGGTCTGGCGGCGATCATCGAAACCAGCGTCGAGAGATTGCGGCGAAGCAGCGGTTCGCCGCCGGTCAGGCGGATCTTGTCCACGCCGAGTGACAGGAAGATGTCCACCAGCGCGCTGGTTTCCTCGAACTGCAGCACGTCCTCACGCGGCAACCAGACGTAGTCGTCCTCCGGCATGCAGTACTGGCAGCGCAGGTTGCAGCGGTCGGTCACCGACAGCCGGAGGTTGCGCAGCGGCCGTCCAAGCGTGTCGTTCATCTGATTGGGGATTGTACGTTGGGAACAGCCGGATGTGAACCGCCGCCACAGGGGTCGTGTAGAGTGGGACCGTGCCCGACCGGGTAGACTCCCTCGACGCGTTCCGCGGGTTGACCATGGCCGCGATGGTCGTGGTGAACAATCCCGGGACCTGGGATGCGATGTACTGGCCGCTCGAGCACGCAGAGTGGCACGGTTGCACCCCGACCGATCTCATCTTCCCCTTCTTCCTCTTCATCGTCGGCGTGTCGCTGGCGTTGTCCACAGCAACGCTGTCGGTGCCGTGGTGGAAGATCGCGAGGCGGGCGGCGGTGCTCGTTGGACTGGGACTCTTCCTCGCCGGGTTTCCGTTCTTCAACCCGGCCAAATGGCGGATACCGGGAATTCTGCAGCGAATCGGCGTCTGCTATCTGGCCGCAGCCACGCTGTTTCGGCTGGTGCAGCCGGGCGCACCACGCGACGGCTGGCGCCGGCAGGCGATTCTACTGGCGTCGATCATCACCGTGATCCTTCTCGGATACTGGTTCGTGCTGGCTCGATTCGGCGACCTGACGCCGGAGGGCAACATCGGCGCGCGGATCGATCGCGCGTTGTTCGGCGGCCACCTCTACCGATTGGAGTGGGACCCTGAAGGCCTGCTCAGCTCGCTCCCGGCGATCGCGACGACGCTGATTGGCGTGATGACGGGCCTGTGCCTGCGATCGTCAACGACCACGACCAACAAATGGTTCAGCATGGAGATCTGGGGCATCGTCCTGCTCTGGGCTGGCCAGTTGTGGAATCGATGGCTGCCGCTCAACAAACAATTGTGGACCGGTTCATTCGTGGTGTTCACAGGCGGGGCCGCGCTGATTCTGTTCGCTGTCTGCTTCGTGCTCATCGACGTGCGCGGCGTACGCTCCTGGAGCCGGCCGCTGGTGATTCTCGGCCGTAATGCGATCGCGCTGTTCGTGCTGTCCGGTCTCATCGGTAAGTCGCTGCTGCTGATGAACGTGTCTCGACCCGACGGCAAGCGCGAGTCGCTGCAGTGGACGATTTACGAGCGCGGGTTTTCGTGGATGGCCGCGCCCAAGAATGCTTCACTGATCTATTCGCTCGCTTTTCTCGCCGTGATGTACGTGATCTGCCACCTCATGTACCAGCGGAAGCTGTTCCTGCGCGCGTAGGCTGGCACGAGTGTTGAGAACGACCCGTCTGGAGGTCGTGTATGCGCGCGTGTGTGCTCAGTCTGGGTTTCTCAGCGGCCCTGCTTTTTCCCAAAACCGGTAGCGCGCAGGTCTACGAATTCCGATCGCCGCCTCCCGCCATCGATGCGGCCGCTGCCGCATGGCAGGTCGATAGTCAGTTGATGCTGTTTGCCGGCCTCGCCTATGCGCCGACCCGCGAATTTCGGCTGTTCGACGCGCAGGTGATGACGCAAATCGGCGTCTTCAACGGCGTCCCGATCTACGCGGACACCACACTTGAGCCGTGGTCTGTCGTCTACGTGCCGGTTGGCCGTTCTCGAATGCGAACCTACGGCCGGGTGGGCGAGGTCGCGGCGGACGCGAGGGTTGCCGCCGACGCGCTCACGGTCGCGGGACCGGGAACGATCGGGACCGCCAGTACCGATTGTGCCGGCGGCGCCGCGCGAGCCCGTGCCCGAGCCAGCCGTCGATCGTGCCGCGCCGCGTCCGGCGCGCGTTGAAGCGAGTCGCACGCCGCGGCCAACCGATGGCGTGTGGCTGGAGTTCCAGGGCCGGCGCTGGTACAGCGACGGCGAGGCGGTCTGGTACTCGCCTGAGCGTTTCATCCCGGTTGGCGACTACCACGGGTTTCCGGTCTATCACGACAACACCAGCAAGCAGGGCAACGTCATCTGGGTGTCGTCCGTTCAGGATGGGCCGCTGGCGCCGTACGTGAAGCGATAGTGCAGGCGCGCTGAATTCGGCGGCGCACTATAATCGTCGGCCAGAGATGATTCGTATTCTGGTGACGAACGACGATGGCTATCGCTCGGAAGGTATTCACGCGCTGGCTCGCGCGCTGCGAGCGATTGGCGAGGTCACCATCGTCGCGCCGATGACCGAGGCAAGCGCCATCGGTCACGCGCTGACGCTGCGCCGGCCGCTGCGGCTCGAGTCAATCGGCGACGGCGTGTACGCCGTTGACGGCACGCCGACCGACTGCGTCAACATCGCCGTCACGCAGGTGTTCAAGGACATGCCGTCGCTGGTCGTTTCCGGCATCAACAAAGGGTGGAATCTCGGCGACGACGTGACCTACTCGGGGACGGTCGCGGGAGCGCTCGAAGCGTCGCTGCTTGGGGTGCCGGCGATCGCCGTGTCGCTCCGCCAGACCCGCGGCGACTATGACTTCGAGCACGCGGCGAGGGCCGCCGCGAGCGTCGCCGCGTCGATGCTGCAACGGCCGCTGCCGGGCCGGACCTTCCTGAATCTCAATGTGCCGAAGGGGGAGCCGAAGGGCTACCGCGTCACCGTGCAGGCGAAGCGCAACCATGTGACGTCCGTAGCAGAGCGGCACGATCCCAAAGGCCATCCGTACTACTGGATTGAGGAAGGGCAGAACGAGTGGGAGCCGCACGACCGGTCCGACTACCAGGCGGTAAGGGACGGCTACGTGTCGGTGACGCCGCTGCACCCCGATCTGACTGCGCACGCGGCGCTCGAGGCAGTCGAAGCGCTCGCGTTCGACAAGGCGATGGGTAATATAAGGGTTCGTCCGGTCGGGGCGTGGCTCAGCCTGGTAGAGCAC
>CAVUZL010000005.1:0-242054 GCA_963745875.1 uncultured Acidobacteriota bacterium | reverse complement strand
CAATCGTCCACGGTGTCGTCGGCCGATGGCACCTCCCCGATCGACAGCAGAACGCGGTCGTGACGGCTCCCGTAGAGTTCGAGCAACACTCGCAGCCGCGCGAGGGTCGATTCGGCCTCGGTAACGGAGGCTGGTGGGCGCTCGATCACCACGCGAACAAACGCAGGCGCACCGGCAGGCAACGCGGCCACGGGCGGGGCATCGATGTGTTGGTCAACAGCGACGCCACGCAGAACGGTGTCTGCCAAGCTGACGCGAACTGGCGAGACGAGCGCAAGCGTAGCAAGACACATCGCCAGCCGCCCGCGGTCAGTCATGTCGATGATGGAAGCACTCTCAGGACTTCACCCATGGGACCAAAAGAGGCTCCCTTGAGCGTCTGCTCCAACCGATTGCGGAATCCATCCAGCCGGAAGTAGTGAGCAAAGTTCTTTGCGAGCGGCAGCCTCATCCGCGGCGGACAGGGATCGATTTCCCAGGGATGCACAGCAATCGCAGCCGGGATACCTCGTTGATTGACCGTTTCGATGCCGCGCAGCACGGTGCTCGACGATGACATCCGCAGGCCCCAGCCAAGGCCGAGCGGAAAGTTGTACCCGAATCGCCGAGCCACGAGCGGCGGGAACTCAACGACGTCTCCGCCGGAAGTCGCACGGCGATGAGGCCGCTGCGGATATTCGGGGTTTCCGATGATCTTCAAGGGTGCCATGCTCGAATCGAATTCGAACCCTCGTCGTGCGAGCACGTCGAGCGCCCACAGGGAGCGATCGTTGATCGACCACAGCGGCGCACGATATCCGCGAACATGCGTCACCCCAGCGGTTGCCAGAGCGGCTTGGCTGGCAGCAAGGTCGCGCTCGAAATCGTCGGGGCTCAACTCATAGACGGGCTGGTGGCCGTAACCGTGCGACGCGATCTCGTGCCCAGCCTGCGCGATTTCACTGATCAGGCCTGGCTAGCGTGCGGCGATCCAGCCGAGCACAAAAAACGTCCCGCGGGCGCCACAACCATCCAGCAAATTCAGCAGGTCGCGCGTCGTCTCGACGACACGGCTCGGCAGCTGATCCCAGTGCATCAGGGATAGCGGCCCGGTGTTCTCACAACGTGAAACCACTCCTCCACATCCACCGTGAGGCAGTTGACCATCTCCCCTGAGCTACGCGTTCTGGCGTGCGGATTCGATGAACCGGACGATCGGACTCACCGTCTTGAGCGCGCTTTTTCCAACTTGCTCGTCGCTGATTTCAACACTAAATGATCGCTGCAGTTCCAAAACGATTTCCAGGGCGTCAATCGAATCGAGGCCGAGCCCCTCACCGAACAGCGGCATGTCGTCCTCGATCTCTTCCGGTTTGATCGGCATCCGAAGACAGCGCACGATCGCGACTTTGACCTGATTTTCGAGCGTCTCCGGCAAGTTCACAGCATTCTGATCCATTTGTTTTGGCAACGCGATAGCACTTCCACCCGTATACGTCTCAAACGGGCTGCGACACTAATGCGGTCCGCACGCCCATGCGCATCGGGATGAGACTGACCGAGAACCCCCGCTCAAGCGATCGGGGGTGCGGCCGCGATCACAATGCTGTAGTTGGTACCGCCGATGGCGGCGCTATTGACCATGAAAGTCGCGCTTCGAGCCGGCTGCGGTCGAGCAGACACGAGCATGTCGAGCGCCGGATCAGCTTGGACAAGTCCAGCGGTCGGCGCCAGCACACCGTGATCCATCGACAGCAGTCCCGCGATGATGCTCGCGGTCCCGGCAGCACCAGACTCCCCAATAGCTCCTTTGATCGACGCAACAGGAAATCCGGGCCCGAACACGCTGGCGATTGCGGACGCCTCCTGCAGATCCAACGTCGGTGAGCCGTTCGCCGTTCCGATCACGGCCCCAACCTCTTCCTTCGGCAGATTCGCGTCCGCCAGAGCCAAACGCATGGCGTCAGCAAGTCCCTCCGAATTTTCAGGCCAACCGTTCAGGGTCGATTTCGAGGCGGTGGCACCGATCCCCAGAATTTCTCCGTAGATACGAGCGCCGCGCGCGGTGGCTGCAGAGGCCGACTCGATCAGTAACAGGACGCACCCTCTCCCAGGCACAAACCGTTGCGGGCGCGATCGAATGGCCGCGCAGCCTCGTCGGTTGACATTGACTTCCGGAGTGGCGACAGGGCGCGGAGACGATCGTGGACCCGGAAGAACGTCTCCTCCACGGAGTCGACGCCGCCGGCGATCATCGCGGCCGTCCGTCCCTGTCTGATGGCGCCAGCGCCGTAGGCGAGTGCACCGAAACTTGATGCCTCGCGTTGATTGAACGTCACATTCGGGCCATGCAGTCCGAACTCGATCGCGCACAGACTCGCCGCGGCATTCTGGACGGTGTTGCTGAAGAGTATCGCGGGAACGCCGGTAGGCCCGGAGGCGGAGAGTCCGCCAAGATATTCGACGAGACTGTCGAGGCCGGCGGTAGACGTGCCGAGCGCAATTCCGATGTCACCGTAAGCTCCGGCGGCGACGGTACCGAAGGAGTCCTCCAGCACCAGACGCGCGCCGGCGAGGGCCAACCGGCCGCCCGCGTCGATCCGCCGCAGCTTTAATGGCGCCATGAACGCGACCGGATCGAAGCCGCAGACCTCCGCCGCGCTATGAGACACGCATCCGGTCGTATCGAAACGGCTGATCCGACGCGTGCCGCTCCGGCCTGATAGGATCGCGTCGATGAAAACTGCCGGCCCAACACCGAAACACGAGACGCAGGACACGCCCGTGATCAGGACTCGCTCATTCATGCGTTCGGTACGCTACCACGCGCTCGACCGTTCAACAATCGCTCTAGGTTGCGCGCTGGCGGCCTCGCTCGTCGGCACCGTCTTGATTGCCTCGCAGCAACCACCACAGGACGATCTGTTTGATGATTTGTTCGTACGGACCTCGGCGAAACGTGAATCGATCCGATCGATTCGTGCAACCTTCGTCGAAACGACGACATCAAGCTTGCTGCAGAAGCCGCTGGTAGCAACTGGGACAGTCCTGCGGCGCCGCCAGGACTCGTCTGATGATCTACCGTGAGCCTGACCGCCACAGCGTCATCATCGACGGCAAATCACTCGCAATCGAGTGGCCAGATCGCCGAGAACAGCAGGTCATCGACATTTCGAACATGCAGAAACGGATCGAACATTACTTCGCGCACGCGTCCATCGCGCAACTGCGTTCGATGTTCGAAATCTCAGCGGCTCCCGACGCCACGGTTGCGGGGAGGATCCGGATCGACATGCGACCGAAACGAAAACAGGTGCGAGACGGCCTCGAACGCCTCGAATTGTGGATCGATCGCGATCAGCTGCTCCTGTCGCAACTTCGGATGACATTTCCTGGCGGGGATCAGAAGACTATTCGGCTGGAGGAACTGACGGTGAATATTCCGATCGCTGCCGGGACGTTTCAGATCCGTCGTTAATCAAGCATGCGACCGTCCCCGCGACGCCGCGGTTATTATGAGCGCCGGCAAGTTGATGCTCTCCCAGATACGCTTCCGGCCGCATCATTCGCTGCGTTCTCAACAGCATCTTGGTGAGAAGCGTCAGATCCTTCAGATGCACCTGCCGAGCCCAGTCGCGCCATGACTTGCGGCCACCGAGATTCAGGATTGAGCGTCGCCAGGTTTCGCAGTAGAGGTCAAAGAAACGTTGTGCCCCCAACTTTGGTTCCCACAAGACGTGATGCATGTCGTATTGGGACCATCTGACGGCCCGCAGACGGGGCCGGACTTCTTCAAATACGACGTGCCGGGCAACGGCGTCAGAATCGTGAAACCGGCCCGACCCAGGTCGTGCTCATCGACAAAGCTCCAAAGTTCCTCGAAGTCGCTCTCATCCCAATCCGGGTCGATGACGAAGTTGCCCGTCACTCCATAACGAAGGTCACGGGCGATCCTCACGGCGTCAATTGTGCGCTCGACCGACGTGTCCTTGACCAGCCCGTTCAGGACGTGATCCGTGGCAGCCTCAAGGCCGAAAAAGACGTCGAAATCCTGAGCGAGCGGGCGCCACGCTTCAAGCAGCTCTGGATGGGCGGCGACCACATCCGTCCGGCTCTGAACCAGAATCCATCGTTTACGAATCCCTCGACGTTTCAGGGCGTGCGCCAGCTCAAGACTTCGGGACGGGTGATACCAGAACAGATCGTCGGCAATGAATATGTTGGGACCGGTCGCCTCAAAGTCGTCGCACACACTCTGAATCGAGCGCAGCCTCACCGCCCGGTCATGGACCGGCCAGACCGAGCAGAACGAGCAACGGAACGGACACCCGCGAGCCGTTTCGATGAGCCAGACCGGTCGAAACAAGAGACAGGCGTACTGGCGACGCCACGCGTCGACGTCACGTCTTTGGGGCAGAGGTACTTCGTCGAGCTCGAAACTCCGTTCCAAAGGCGCTGTTCGCTCGAAGCCTCCGCGACGATCATTCACGAGGAGCCCGGCGACGCTCGAGGGCGGGCGACACTGATCGAGGGCATCGGCCAGAGCAGGGACCACCAGTTCGCCGTCCGCAGTACAGACCGCATCAACACTGGCGGCAAAAAACGGTGACGGGTAGGCTGCCGCTGAATGACCGCCGACGACAATGAAAGCGGCTGGGCTGACCCGCCGTATGTGTTCCGCGAGCGCAAGCACCTCGTCCGTCTCAAGCGCGTGCATGCAGGCGATGCCCACAAGCGCGGGACGCGTCCTCTTCAGCAAGTGCTCGACCGAATGACTGTACCGAAGATCGGCGACCGCGGCAGAGTGTCCGCGTAGTTCGAGTGCGGCCGCGATATATTCGAGGCCAAGCGGCTCAATTCGAAAGAATGGACCGAGGCCGAATCGATCGTTGCCCGGAACCGGTCGCAGGAGTAAAACGTGCATACGGAAGCGAGTGAGGCTATCATCCGCACTCCGTGAGATCAAGACTGCGCGTGGCGCAATCGTCCGCTATTGGAGTCCTCCCGAGTGGAATCGCTTCTGATTTTTTCTCGGCGCCATGCCCGTCTGGTTTTCAGCGCGGCGCTCGGCGCTGCCATTGTCGGCGCAGTCCTTCTCTCCGGGCTGTCGTTCGACGCCAACATCCTGCGGCTTCTGCCGCAACACACACCTTCGGTTCGCGAGTTCCAGGGCTTCCTGCGGGACTTCGGAAGCCTCGACCATCTGTACATCGTCTTTGATTCGACGGACGAGGTAAACAACCACGCCGAGCTAATCAATTCGTACGTGGCGCTGCTGCGTCAGGCGCCCGAGATCGAGTCAGTCGATGCACAAGTCTTCGAGACAGGCAAAGACTGGAATTACCTCGCCGACAGAGAGCTGTATTTGCTCGGACCCGCGGATGTCGGTGAGGCGCTTGCACGATTTCGAACACCGCGCCTTCAGCAAGAGATCGCGCATGCGAGGACTCTGTTGTCGATGCCCTCGGCGGAAGTGGCCGCTCTCGTCCAACAGGATCCGTTAGGGCTGCTGTCAATGCTCGGCGATCGCATGAGCCGCGAAAAGGGATTCGTGTCGTTCGATCCGCTGCAGGAGGGCTACGTCAGCAAGGATGGCCGCAGCCGGCTGCTCGTCGTGAAGCCGAAGGGCGCGCCGTTCGACAACAACTTCTGCAAGGCGCTCTTTCGACGACTGAGCGCGATCGAGTCTGCCTCGCGACAGACCGCATCGGCAGACGACTCGAACCAAGCGTCGGTCACCATCCAGGCGGCTGGAGCCTATCGCGTCGCGTTGGAAGCGGAACGCTTGATCCGCCGAGAAGGGATCGTTAACTCAGTCGGCTCGCTGGTCGTTCTTCTGCTGGTGGTATTTGTCGTTTTTCGGACGCCGCGAGTGATGCTCTACGGATTCGCCCCGATGTCGATAGCCGCCGTACTGACTCTCGGCATCAACGGGCTGGCCTCCGGTAGCCTGACGCCAGCGACGAGCGGTTCCGCCGGCATGCTGTTCGGCCTTGGGATCGATGGCGTGGTCCTCTTGTACCTACGGTTCCTCGAGGCGCGCGGGCGGGGCGATACGCCGGACGATGCGGTACGACGTATGAGCCGCACCGCATCCAGCGTCGTGTTGGCGCAGGCAACGACCGCGGCCACGTTCCTGGCACTTCTTCTCATCGATTTCCCAACCTTGCAGGAACTGGGGGGCATCGTCGGACTGGGCATCGTCCTCTGCTGCGGCTTCACGCTCCTGCTGCTGCCGGCAATGTTACCGCGAGGTCCCCAAGTGGACCCGGCACAAAGAAGCATTTCAGCCGCCTGGCTCGGCTCGTTCGTGACCAGGGCGGCCCGTCCGATCATATGGGCAACGATCGTCGTCACGGTCTTCGCGGCTGCCGCCTCCACACGGCTGCGGCTGGACACGAGCATTGGCAAACTCCAAGCGCAGACGACCGGAAGTCTCCTGGAAGAGGATGTGGCCGACCGGTTCGGTCTGCCACGAGACGTGCTGCTTGTCCTTAACGACAACGTCAGCCTTGAGTCGCTGCTGGAGACCGACGCGCGTCTGCAACGGTCGTTGGCGACCACTGGATTGGGAATCGAGACAAGCGGCATAGGATTCATGTTGCCGCCTGCCCGCGATCAGGCTAACGTGTCGCGCACGATTCTCGAATCAGGGATCACCGCCGACAGCGCGCGGCAGAGCATTGAAAACGCGGCCGATCAGGCCGGATTCCGCCCAGGCGCGCTAGCTCCGTTCATCGCACGCACGGAGCGACTGTTCGACCCTTCCGCTCGAATTTCGTACGACGGGCTGATCGCGCACGGCCTCGACTCGATCGTCTCCAGATTCATTGTGCACCGCGACGAACGCTACCGGGCCGTGACCTACCTTTACCCGCCGCCGTCCGCAGATATCAGCGCGCTACGTCGAGTCGTGCACGATGTCGACCCCGATTTGCGCCTGACGGGAGTACCTGTCATCAATCACGACCTGCGACGCCAGTTCCTTCCTCAGTTCCTCAAGGGAATCGCCATCGGCACTACAGCCGTCGCGCTACTCGTTTACCTCGTCTTTCGAACCGTCCGCCACACCATGCTCGCGCTTCTGCCGACGATTCTGGGATTCGTCTGGAGTGCAGGAATACTCGCAACATCGGGAATTGAGCTCGATCTGTTTTCCCTCTTCGCCGCCGTCATATTTGTTGGGATCGCCGTAGATTACGGCATATACGTACTGCATCGGTACGTGTTCGATAAGCCCACGGATATCAATGAGGTGATGACAACGGCGGGCGCGGCGATTATCATCGCCTGCGCAACCGCGCTGATCGGATTCGGAACACTTGTAAACTCTAGTTACGCTCCTCTCCACACCTTCGGCATCGTGTCGATTGTCACGCTCACGTGCTGTCTGGCGGCATCGATTATTTCCCTTCCGGCAATCGTCCTCGAAACCGAACGATGGTCATCCACGCACTGATTGCGGCGTTCAACGAGTCAACACATGTTGCGGAGGTCGTGGCTGGTACGGCGCCGCACGTGTCGCGCGTGATCGTAATAGACGATGGATCCGACGACGATACCGGAGCACGGGCGGCCGCAGCAGGCGCATTGGTCTTGCGTCACGATCGAAACCTTGGAAAGGGTTGCGCGCTCCGCACTGGCATTGCCTATGCGCTCCAGCAGGATTGCACTCACCTTTTGTTCCTGGACGCCGACAGTCAACACGATCCAGCCGAGATCCCGCTATTGATAGCAGCGGCGCAGGCGGGTGCGGGGGACTTCGTGATCGGAGAGCGGGAATTCGATAAGAGGACGATGCCGGCGCCTCGCTTCTATTCGAACGTCGTCGGAAGCGCGATTCTTTCCCGTTTCGTAGGCGCGAGGGTTCAGGATTCGCAATCGGGCTTTCGCCTGATTCGTTCCGACCTGGTGAGAGGACTTCGCCTCACGGGTACCGGCTATGAGATCGAAACAGAAATGCTGATCAAGTTGGTGCGGGCAGGTGCGGCAGTGGATCGGGTCACCGTGCGACGGCTGCAGTATGCGGGCGCGCGAAGCAAGATTCATCAAGTCCGTGATACTACGCGGACGTGTTTCCTGGCAGTTTGGTATCGATATCTTTCCGATTGATGGTCGATGCACGGTAGGACGGATAGGCTAGCTGTGCGGTGGCACGCCGGTGCGCTCAACAACGGGTTGATCTTCGGCGCCACCTATTACCTCGTCGTCCGTCTGCCTCGACGCTGGAGCTACGCCATCGGATGGGTCGGCACCTGGATCGCCTATCACCTGATGCGCGACGGTACTCGCGCGATTATCGAGAATCTCAAGATCGTACGACCGGATGCCAACGACGCTGAGCTCAGGAAACTTGCTCGGCTCACCTACCGCTGTTATGGAAGGGACACGATCGACTTTATACGCAGCCTCGGCATGGAACGAGCCGAACTCGAGACAATGATCGTCAGTCTCAACACCGGCATCCTTGACCAATTGATCCGCGAAGGCCGGGGAGTTTTGATCGTAGGCGGACATTTCGGGAACTGGGAACTCGGGGGCGTCGCTCTCAGGCTGTTGCATGATTTGCCGTTGACCGTTACCGGCAAGCCCGAAGCGAGCCCTATGGTGGGAAGCATCCGGCAACGGATGCGCGAGAGCCTCGGAATCGAGACGCTCGAAGTGGGCCAGATGGTCGAGACAGCCTTGCGGATTCGGCAGCGGCTCGCGGCCAACGGATTGGTGGCGATGTTGCTGGATCGGCACTTGGGACGCGATCGCGTGGAGGTTTCTTTTTTTGGCCGCCGGACAGCCTTCCTGCGAACGCCGGCGATGATCGCGTACATGTCCGGTGCACCTCTCTTACCGGCTTTCATGGTGCGCGGCGCCGATGGACACTTCGTTGGGACGCTCGGCGATCCGATCCGCGTGGACTCCACGATCCCTTCCGAGCAGGCCGTGGCGCAATCCACCCAGCTATTTGCCAGCCAGTTGGAACGTCAAATCCGCGCCAACCCCCATCTCTGGTACCAGTTTTATCGATACTGGGACTCCGAGACTGACGCGCCGCTCAGCTAACCGCATCCGTGGATCCCGCCTCGCATTTGTTGTTTGGCCAGACAGCGGCGCTGGCGATACGGCGACGGACCCCGATTCCTGGCCTCACGATCGCCCTGATCGTTGGGTCGATCCTTCCGGACGCAGATGCCATCTTGGCCCCGATGCGATTCGATTGGTATTTGCGGGCGCACGCAGCGGGCACACACTCTCTGACAGGTTCTGCTCCTGAGGCCCTAGTGCTGGCGCTGGTGGTGCGCGCCCTCGTAAACGGTCAGAGTCTGCCGCGGCTGTTCCTCGCCTCGTGGCTAGGAGTCATCGGGCATATCTTCTGGGACGTCGTGGATGGCAGCGACATCAGACTGCTTGCACCCTTCGCCGATGTCACAACAGGGTGGCATCTCGTGTCTATGGGCGAGCCAGTCGTTCTGCTGATTCTCGTCGCGGTCGTGGTTGTGGCTTGGCGCCGTCCAGCATTTGCGCAGGGCGCTGCTGTAGTGGCACTGCTGCTGCTTGCTGGATTTCTCGGCGTCAAGCGCCTCAGCCAAATCGCAGCCTTGTCGACGTATTCGGCGATCGTCGGGCCCGAACCGCCACACTCGATGGCGGTGGCGCCGCAGCTGGGTCGTCTGAGAGTCTGGACTGTCTACGATCGGCGCGGAGACACCGTCCGCGGCTGGCGGGTCGACGGTGCGCGCGGTCTGGTGGAGGAGATATTTTCGTTCAGAGATGCGTCGGACTCGCAATCAGGAACGATTTCGCGGCGGCTGCCGGTCGTCCGAACCTTCCTGATGCTGGCGACGAAGATTCCGTTCGCGCGGATCGAACACCGACAAAGTGAACAACGGGTTTTATGGTCCGACGTGACGAGCTGTTCATCTAGTGGCTGTGATGTTTCGTTCGGTGGTGCATTCGATGAATTGACGCTGGCTCCGCTGTATCAGGTGATTCACATCGGAACCTTCAGCCAGACCCGTTCGGTAGTCGCCCTTGACTGGGCGCGTTGGCCAAGGTGATGCTACCCACGGCTACTCGGTTGCCGTCGGCGAAGACCTCGCCTTCGATTTTCACCATCTCGCCCAATCGTCCGGCGATTCTCGCGCGAGCTTCGAGGCATTGCCCAGGCCTAGCACTCGCTGGAAACTTAAATGGACCGATCGATGCTACACGCAGCTGTTGGTTTGAGGGTCCGTCAGGCTCTGTCGCGGCTACGCCACCGGTCTGGGCAAGCAGCTCGATCAAAACAATTGCAGGCACGACTGGATCGCCGGGGAAGTGCCCTTGGAAGTACCAGTCGGCTGCGTTGGCGATCCGCCGTCCGGTTGCCGACCGGCCAATGACAACATCACAAAGCTCTTCCACCAAGCGCATCGGTGGACGATGAGGAAGCACGTCGATGCCTGGTGCGCTTGTAGTCATATGCGGCGTCAACCATTCTAGCAGCCATGCCTGACACCGCCATCGGCAATCAGTTTCAACGCGTCTGTCGAGACAAGCGCGACTCGCCGGCGGTCCGCGGCGTCTCGACCGGACGGAATGTCACGTTTGGCGAACTCTCACAAGAGTGCATCGCAATCGAAAACACGCTGCGAGATTTGGGAGTCGATTCTGGAGCGGCGGTGGTCTCCTTGATTCACAACGAGCCGATCTGCTTTTCACTGCTGGTTGCCTGTATGGAAGTGGGCGCCGCACTCGTGCCGCTTGGTGATGTTACTGAGGCCGAAGCGTTGCGCCTTACCGAACAGATCGGCGCAACCGCGGTGATTACCAACCGTGAGGTGCCAGTCCGAACCGTTCGGGCACGACGCCTGGGCGCCGACGCATCTATTTACAAGCTGGCGGACGACGCCAGACGGCGATCGTACCCGCCCTCGGTGATGCTCAAGCTTACGTCAGGTTCGACCGAGCGACCGAAGGCCGTCATTGCGTCGGAGCTGCATTTGATTAACGACGGACGGCACATCATCGATGCCATGGGTATTCGCCCTGAGGACGTGAATCTCGCGTGCATTCCGCTATCACACTCCTACGGTGTCGGAAACGTGCTGATGCCGCTCCTGTGGCAGGGAACGGCGGTCGCGCTGCGACAGTCGTTCAGTCCGTCGAGTTTCCTGTCGGACGTGACGACCAGCGGCGCGACGGTCCTTCCTGGCGTCCCGTTCATGTTCGAACGAATCAAGCTACTCGACGACATCGACCGCCTCCCGGCCAGTTTCCGTCTGATGATTTCGGCCGGTGCCAGAATCGATCCAGAAACCGTGATGTGGTTCAAAAATCGGCTTGACCGCAAGATCCATTCGTTTTACGGGAGCAGCGAAACGGGCGGCATTTCCTACGACGACTCCGAAACTGTGGACACCCCTCTACACGTCGGGCGACCGATGCCCGAAACGGCGATAAGCATCGTGGCCACCGACGACGAACAGCGTCAGCATCAGGGGCGTATCTTCGTGGCCGGCAATGCGGTGACAGCTGGTTATGCGACACCAATCGGCGCTGAGGATTCAGGATTCGTCGATGGCGGATTCCGAACGGGCGACTTGGGCTACCTCGACGATGCAGGACGCGTGATCCTGACCGGCAGGGTGTCCTCGGCTCTCAACGTCTCCGGACGCAAGGTGGATCCTACCGAGGTAGAACAGACGCTAATGACCGTGCCTGGCATAGCCGACGTGAGGGTGTTGGGCACGGCAAGCGAGACACGCGGGCAGGAGGTCGTCGCATTCGTGATTCGCAGTCACGCGGGCGTGACGCCGCTTTTCATCCGCCAACGCTGCGCCGAAACCCTCTCGGCTCACAAGATTCCGCGCCGTTTTGTCTTCTTGGATCGATTTCCGATTGATGCAAGGGGAAAACTGGATCGGCAGGCGCTGGCGGATCGATTACTCGAGGCGACCGACGACGACTAGCGCGCCTTCGTCACCAGACCGCGTCAACGAACAAAGAAAGCTATAATGCCCGACCAGAAAGGGCGTGATTCGAATGTCCGTCGCGCGACACCTCGAGACGACCGCGTCCTCCATAGCGGGCGCGGCCTGGAAGCTGTTCCAAAGCGTCAATCGGCTTGCGGCGGCCGGGACATTCTCGGCGCCATGGGCTCCCGCGCCTATTCTCAAGAGCTCGCAGCGGACGTCGCCGCCGCTCGGTTGGCCGCGGACGACCGACTCGCTCTGCCCAACCTGCGTCAAGGAGACGCGTAAAAGCATTTTGTCCGGTGAGACGGATCCGAGTGTACTTCTCGGCGAGCATGTCGGCGAGATCAAGGCGCACATCCTCGAACGTGATGGCAAGATCATCATCGAAAAAACTTGCCCCGAGCACGGCACGTTCAATGACGTCCTATCGATCAACCCAGATTTCCTTCGCCGAATCGAGGGCCTGTTTCCGGGACGCGACTTCGCCGCCGTGACCGATCGGCTCCACAATCACGGCGCTTCCTCGATCAAATATGGACGCGGGGCCGTACTAACCATCGACCTGACCAATCGCTGCAACATGATGTGCGACCCATGTTTCATGGACGCGAATCAGGTTGGCTACGTCCACGAACTGACGTTGGACGACGTGAAGAAGATGCTCGATGATGCACTGACCATCAAGCCGCGCCGTCAGCTGACGGTTCAGTTCTCCGGCGGTGAACCGACGATTTCACCGATCTTTCTCGAGTCCATCGCCTACGCGCGCCAGATCGGGTATTTCAGCGCGCAGGCCGCCACCAACGGCATTCGATTCGCGCAAGAGCCCGAATACGCTATCGCGGCGGCCAAGGCTGGCCTTCGAATTGCCTACCTGCAGTTCGACGGCGTCGGCGAGGAGGCCAACGCGCATCGGAAGGTGGGGAACCTGTTCGATGTCAAGCTGCGCGCAATCGAAAACCTTCATCGAGCCGGCATTGATATTGCGCTCGTCGTAACCATCGTCCGATCGATCAATGACCACCAGGTCGGAACCATCGTCAAGTTTGCCGTAGAGAACTGCGACAAGATTAGCTTTGTATCGTTTCAGCCGGTTTCCTTTACCGGACGGGACGAGGACATCGACGATCGGACGCGCGCTGCGCACCGCTACACACTGTCGCACCTCGCCGAAGACATCAAGACCCAGACCGGCGCGACCGAGCCGCTGCGCGACTGGTTTCCACTGTCTGCCGCCGCAGCCGTGTCCGACGTTACCGATCTGATCGCAGGTCCCACCGCAGACTGGGGCACTCTGAAATGCGGTTGTCATCCGGATTGCGGTACCGGCACGGCGCTGCTGATCAGCAAGAAGACGAAAAAATGGGCGCCGCTGCCCGCCGTCTTCAACGTCGAACAGTTTTTCGAAGACGCCCGGACGATCGTCGACGCCGCGCGCGGACCACTGCTAACGAAGGTACAGACTGCGCTGAGCGTGCTGAGAAACTACCGTGCACATCAGGCGCCGGCTGGGTTTGGACTCGTGGATCTCATCAAGAAATTCGACAAGCAGAGCGGCGGCGCGCTCGGTGGTGTCGGCGCTCCTGCAGACGGTAATCGCAAGTCCGACGAATGGCTCGTGCTGTTCATCGCCGGAATGTGGTTTCAGGATCTGTGGACGTACGATTTCAGGCGCACTGAGATGTGCATCATCCCCTACGCAACTCAAATGGGTGAGATTTCGTTCTGCGCCTACAACACGGGGGTTGGGTGGCGCTACATCGTCGAGAAAATGCATCAGACGGCAACGACGGCCGAATGGTACAAAGAGCATGGCAAGCATGCGGTCTACGCGAATCCTCGTAAGCCGGTGCCCCTGCGGCCCGCGGCGCAAGCGGTCGCGCTGAGCATCCCGAAGGATGGTCGACTGGTACCGCTCGATCTGAGCAGAAGGCCGAAACCATTCGGCACCCATTTACCGTTGGGACACGACGAAACGACCGCTATCGTTTAGCGCCCGCAGCTCAACCGCGACGTCGATGTACTCAAGAGCCGAACTGCTGGAAATGATCACGGCCGACGGGTCGTCTCAGCGGGAGCTTCACGCCCAAGCCGAGGAACTTCGCAACCGACACTTTGGGTCTTCTGTCGTGCTTCGCGGTGTGATCGAGATCACCAACGTCTGCAGAGTCAATTGCGACTACTGCTCGATGCGTCGCGACAACACCAAACGCAACACGTCGTACATCCTCGACGCAAACCAAATACTCTTGGCGGCCAAGAATGTCCGGGATTCCGGCATTAACGTAGTCGTCCTCCAAGGGGGCGAAATTCCGCAGACCACGGCGATTCTGATCGAAGTGTTGCCGACGATCCGCGAATTGTTCAGCGGGCATGTCGAAATCCTTCTCGGCCTCGGCGTGAAAAGCGAGGCGGAGTACCGTGCCCTGAAGGAATGCGGAGCCGATAGCTACATCGTTAAACACGAAACCGCGGATCCACTGCTTTCTCGACTCGTTCGGCAAGAGGAACCAGAAGTCCGGCTCAACGCCATTCGGAACCTGCTAGCTTTGGGATACCGGGTAGGGTCGGGCTGCATCGTGGGATTGCCTGGACAGACCGTCGACAGTTTAGCGGACGACATCCTTCTCGCCCACGATCTCGGCGTCGATATGTGTAGCGCGTCGCCTTTTGTCCCGACCGCCAACACTCCGCTGGTCGATGCGGACCCTGGATCGGTTTCCCTGACCTTGAACATGATTGCCACTATGCGGCTTGTGAAACCGACGTGGTTGATTCCTACGGTCAGCGCGCTCGAGCAACAGGCCCCAGGCGGCCAACTCGCGGGCCTACGCGCTGGGGCGAATGTGATGACATTGAATTTCACGCCGCCGGCACAGCGGGACAAATACCTGATTTATGGTGACACTCGACACGTCGTCAGCGCTGAACACGTAACAAGCCAGCTGCGCGCGGCCGGCCTGACAGCGTCCGGATCTGTTTGGGCCACCTAAAGAGGGTCGTCAGTCCCGTAACCGATTTTGATGAAGGCCATTCGTCGGTTCGCGGCCGAGCTCAGGCCACCGAGGGTTTCCGGTTCGTCATCCACCTTTTCAAACCAGATTCGGAGTATCGGATCGCGTGATCGGAAATGCGGCGCGCAAACGGCAGCCTGCGCGCTCGCCTTTGCACCCACCGCCGAGTCACGCCCAAGGCCGTCGCAACTTCCTCGGCTGTCATCAGTCTGTCCCTCGGTTCAGGACGTGTCGCCGCGTCGGCCCGCGAGACCAGCAGGCGCGCGGTCAGTGCACCCTGCAGCGCCGACAGCGCTGATTGCTCAGACGCCAATTCCGCGACAAGCGCAGGAATGCGTTCGACCGGCACCTCGAACACGGTCGAAGGATTCGCGATGAGCACGGCAAGCGATGCGGACAGCCGGCCAGTCAGCAAGCCGCCAGGATGCGTGATCGCGGAGGTCGGCGCCTTCTGTCCTTCCAGCGACTCCGAAGGTCTCAGCGAGGCTTTGAGCCATCTCTGACGACGGCGTGACGGTACCGATGCGTTCGGCGACGGGGTTGTTTCCGCCGGTACCGTCCGGTCGGCTCTGGTCGTGATGCATGGCCTTCACCGGGACCGACTCCGCATTCCGTGCGCAAGATTGCGCCCGATGCAGAGCAAGACGCGTGCTCGCATGATCCGCGGCGCGAACTGACCTGCACGCAGTCACGACTGCTCACTGAGCACCGATGAAGCGCAGAGACGCGCGATGGAACGGCGTGGTGTGAGACGGTCAGCGGTGAACGGTGATGGACCGTCGTTCAGGCCCTCTATGATCGATTGGCCCGCGACGGGTCGGGCACGATTCGCTCGGGCTCACTGGCAACTGTCGATAGGTTGACACCGTTCGGGAAGCAACCGCGGACAGATCCGTCCATTTCCTCTATTCAACGGCATTCACGCGGTTCTGGCGACTCTGCGCGACGTGTTTCTGACAGGGCTGTATAGGAACTGCACGCTTTCGGATCAACGTCGGCGCGTCCAGGCATTCGCGAACGCGCGGCAGCAAGCTTCGATGGTGACGCCGGGCCCGGGTTGTTCGGACGCTGTTGTCGAAGTGTGCGTTCGTCACACATCCGTTCGCAAAGAGCAGTCCGATCGGTAGGTCCAGATCAGCGGCATGACGCACCATCGACTCATCGCATGGTGAACGTCATGTCGACGGTGATCCGAACTGCGACTGGCTTCCCCTCGAGTAGGCCGGGCTCGAACTGCCACTGCTTCAGCGCCACCACGGCGTTCTCGTCCATCTGCTGCTCCAAACCGCTCACGAGTTCCACGTCCCTGGTGGTGCCGTCACTCGAGACGATGCATCTGAGCTTGATGGCGCCGCTCAGTTTCCTGCGCATCGCCTCGGTCGAGTAGCCGACAGTTACCGACTTCGTGACGCGCGGCTGCGTGACGCCGTTGCCTTGGTCGTAGACGGGTTCGTTGGCCGGTGTTGGAGTCTGTGCCGAAACGGCCAGGGTCAGGAGAAGGGCCGTCACGAGCGCGGCGAGCATGGGCTTCATCGTTCATCCCCGATTGCTGTTCTGACGCTGAGCTCCACTATACCGGTCTGGCCAACCTTCGCGCGGGTGGCGAGGCTCAAGCTGACGGCCGCGGACCGCCAGGAGGATTCATGGCTTGCACTCGCCTATCACCAAGGCTGAATGCTGCATGGTGCGCACGCCTCTTCGGCGCTCGAGACGATCGGCTGTGGAAGGTGTGGAAACCCGCTCTCGGGGTTTCCAAGCGTCTGTGCGCCCACCTGTGGTCCACGACGCGGCAGCTCCCACGCCGCGCTTTTCTTCGCGGGCTGTGAACAATGCAAGGGGCCCTCACACGACGGCCAACGCTTCGGGTACGTATGGTTCCGAGCTCCTGGAAGGGAGCAATCGCGTGGCCGATCGGATGTTACCTGGCAGCGAGAGTCTGTCGTTAATGGAGGCTGAGTGCGCGGCCATACAGAGTCGACATGGACCAACGCGTGCGCGAGGTATCGCAAGGTTACCGCGTCCATTGCAACGAACCGTCATTGAACCTTCGCCGCGCCGGACCGACTCGACCACGAACTCTCAGACCACGTAACTACGCTCGCGACGTTCAGCACGCCGAGACAGGAGCGACCCCGCACGGCACGTACACGGTCGAGCACCTTTGGGCGAGACCACGAGGGGGTCGCTCCTGTCTCGGTCCCACTCTTTTGCCCGTCTCGGACTCGCGGCCTCGTCGACCGCAAGTCGTTGTCCGTGCGGGCCGGCCCTAAGCGGCGGGGTGACGGACCGAGTGACAACTACGGTGACAACGCCGCACAGCGCTTTTTCGAGAGCGTCTCGGTCCCGGAGGCAATCCAGACCGCCCACCAACTCGCTTTTCGTCGATGTTCCTGGGATGCGCGAAGGTCTAAAGCGTCGGGGTACGCAGGCCCGCCACGGTCTCGAGTTCGGCTTGATGCTTCGCACAATATTTCGCCCAGGGGATGGCCTCGAGGCGTTTCTCATCCATGGGCTGGTCGTCCTCCAGGCACCGGCCGTACGAGCCGTCAGTGATGCGACCAAGCGCCAGGCGCACGTCGTCCAGCACGTTGGCGTCCGCTTCATCCTCGGCGAACGCGAGTCCTTTCTGCTCATCCGTGACGCTGTCGTCACCGATGTCGCCGGCGCCGCCGTCGCCGCTCTCCTGCTCGGCCGTGCCTGACCGGCGACGACGGCCGAGCAGTTCCTGTTCCTTGGCGACCAACAGGTCGTTGTAGTGTTTGAGATTCACAATGCCTCCTGCGTAAGCTGATTCAGGATTCCTTAGGACGCCGCAGCTGCAAGCTGAGTACCGGGGTTCGTCCCACGTTCTGACTCGGCGGCTGGTGCCCCACAATGATTTCGCGCGACCGAAACGGCGGCCGTCGATAGAGAATGTGGCCGGTCCGGCCAAGCGATCGCGACGGCGTTCGTTGCGACCAACGGCCATGGTCGCGAGGCAGATCCTCGGGCCGGAGTGCTCGGAACGGACGGAGATTTCCGGCTGTTTGCGGGATCGCGGAGGCCATGACGCGATGCGGAGCAGGAGCAGCTTTACCCCGGCTCGGCCACCCGGAAACGCGGAACACAACCGTCGCACTCACGAAGAATCGAGCGTGGCGGTTCACGGTTCTGACGGTTCGTTAAGGTTCGAGCGATGACTGTGGGTAGAGATGGCGCCGAAGAACTCGCGCTGGCCGATCTCGTCCGAACCGAGCTTCTCGAACAACTCCGCGATGTGGTCGTCGGACATCTGCAGCTCGTACCCGTTCAGAATCAGAAATGCTTCCATCGCGATCGCAGCGGTCCGCTTGTTGCCGTCGATGAATGCCTGCGCCTCCGCGACGAAGAAGCCGTACGCTGCGGCCTTCTCCCGGATCGTCGGATACGCGTCTTCGCCGAATGCGCTTTGTTGCGGCATCAAGACCGCCGCCGACACCTGGCTCTGAGACCGAATGCCGTCGAGTCCGCCAAATTCGCGCAGGGCTTCGCCATGAAACTCGATCACCTGATCGACCGTCAGGTAGCGCACGCCGTCCACGCCTCGTGCCTACTTGGAAAGCCGTTCAAGGAGACGTCGCCGCTTCTGAATGACCTTGCGACCGGCGGCATGCGCATCGTCATCGCTCGCGTACCGATGCGGACGAATGACGATGGCGTTGTTCTCGACGCTCACTTCGACTTCGGAATCCGGTTCGATGTCGACTTGCTGGAGAAGCGGCCGATCGAGGATCAGGCCGCTCGAGTTTCCAAGCCGGCTCAGTTTCTTCACGAATGGCATGCGCCCTCCCAGCCAGTCATAACAATGTTATAACACGGATTCTACGCATGATGGTCGCGCATCGCGACGTGCCTTTCATCAGCTCGGAAGTCGCTCAAGGTCCCGGCCGGTAAGCTCGAGCTACATGACGCCAGCGCCGCAGCACTTCTTGTGCTTGCGGCCACTGCCGCATGGGCAGGGATCGTTTCGGCCGATCTTGACCGTTCGTCGCGGCTCGGTCTGGACACCTTGCTCCTCTATGAGCGCTTTGTGAATCGACCGGCCAAGATGCGCGTACTGAGCTACCGCATCGGGGAACACCCGGCGAATTATCTTCGCGAGCGCCGATACGTCCTGCTGCTTCGTTTCTGCGGCGAACGCGTCCGCGATTTTTCGTGACGCGAAAAAGCTCAGCGCCATGAGATTGGCCGAGAATTCTTCCTCCAAGCTCTCGGGAACATAGGGCTCCCACGATTCTTCGAGCCACTGATGGCCGCGCAGAAATCCGCGCGACCACTCGGCAACCGGCGCACGATCGTCCAGATTGGCCAGGGTCGGATTGCGAAAGGCGCAGTCGGCTGGCAGCGCCGCGCGAGCCTCCCCGACCGCCTCGTTGATCGAGTTGTACAGCGACATCAGCTCCTCGAGGACAGTCTCCGCCTCATCCAGGCTGGCGTAGCCGGCCTCGTGATCGCCGAACACGATCGGCATCCACTCTGACGGCCGGACTAGCTCGGGTGCGCTCGCCACGGTGAACAGGAAGCCTTGCAGCTCGTGATAACGAAGCGTGCCGACCGGACGCGTCGGATGCTCAAGGAAGGACCTCAGTCGCGGAGTGCCAGGAACGCGTGACATTTCGGGGAGTCTACTCTTCTGGAAAACCCGACGCACGTCCGCGGGTCGGGAAACCAGCCGCGGCGCCGTCGCCTGCTTCTCGATAGCCAAGACAACCTCTCGTGGCTTGGTGCCTAACGCTTCGAGCGTTCCGAATGGAGACCTCAAAGCCTCGACGGTCTGGCTCCTCGAACTCCCGATCTGTCTTGACGGCCCAGACTTGCAGCATGCGGGCGTGGGGGCCGGGTTTCTGCGGCTGGGACCAGCCGCCAACGGGCGCGTGCTGACAGTGACTTACACTTTGAGGAGAAATGGCGATGCCGAAACGATCCGTCTCATCAGCGCGCGGAGCGCGCGTCGCCGGGAACGCGCGCCGTACCGCGGGAAAGATTGACTATTCGGAGACTCCCGATTCGTCGCCGGAACAGTTGAAGGCCATGCGGCGGGTCGGCCGTCCTCCGTTGGGCGACGGGCCCCGGCAGCTCATTGCGATTCGCTTGGATCCCGGCGTACTCGAGCAGTTTCTGAAGGAGGCGCGGCGCCGGCGCGTCGGCTACCAAACACTGATCAACGAAGTCCTGGCGCAGCACGTCCGCAGAGACGTGGTGCCGTAAGGCCACTTCATCCTGCGTCGTGCAACAGCTGGTGGACACGCTGATGCGACACCCCCAGCAAGCTCGCCGCATCCCGGGCACTCATTTTCAGCTTCCCACCGCGCAACAGCCGAACGGCGCGTCGAGCCGCAAGGGACGCGCGTCGGTCTTCCCGATCGGCCTGTTTGCGCAGCGCGGCGTATGCGCGGATCGCCTTCGAAGCCGGCACCGGCAACTTCACGTTGTCCACAATCTTTGCCGACCGCGCATCGTCCACAAACAGCTCCATGGCTTTCCGAATGCGGCGGCGGGCCTCGTCCACGGTGCGGCCCTGCGTGTGGCAGCCGCGCACCTCACGAACCGAAGCCACCCACCAGCCCGACTCGTCTCGTTCGTAAACGACGTGGTATGCATTCATTATTTCCTCAACCATCCTCTTCCCAGACACGATTCGAGATCTCGTTCGATCTGGCGCAATAGCGCCGAGATCTTCGCCCGCATGAACTGGAATCGTCGAGACGCAGGAGCCGCATTTGACGCGAAGATGAGAGCCTTTCTGCCGGATCTCGAAGCACCCTTTCGACGACAGAATTCGCCGTAGATCCTTGGCCTTCATCTACCGCCTTCTACTATGCCCGTACCCGAGTGTATCTGTCTATATGACTAGACAGTTTGCTGCAGTCGGTTCGGCCACCTTCGGGCACCGTGTCGAGGATGTGCCCGACGTAGGCGAGGTTACGCGACGACATACAGGGGTTCGGCGGTCGTCAGAACCTCTTCACGAATCCTGGCATTCAGAGACTTCGGCGTCACCATGTCTACCCGACGACCTTGGAGCAGTGCCGAAAACTCGCGTTCGATCCTGATGAAGTCCAGGCCAGGCACATGACCGGGCTGGAACTCCACGAGCACGTCGATATCGCTGTCTGGCCGGAAGTCTTCCCGAAGAACCGAACCAAAGAGTGCCAGTCGCCGAATGTCGTGCCTTCGACAGAACGCCGACACGGCATCGCGATCGATCGAGATGTGCGGACTCATGGCGATGGCCACGATACTAGAGGACAGACCGGGATCGCTTCCGCATCGAGACGACCACCGGACGGCTGCGCCTTTGCGTCTGTTGCAGCGCTTCGAGCTTCGAGGTTCCCATCTCCAGCATCGCCTGGTCGACGATGCTGTAGCGACGATAGATCGACTCGGTCTTGTGTCCGATCATCGCCATCGCTGTCGTCCGCGGCACGCCGGCACGCTCGAGATTCCTGACCGCGGTCCGGCGGAAGTCGTGCGGAATGCGATCGATCCCGGTCGCCTTGCAGGCCTTGCCCCACGGCTCGTAGAACGTATGGATGCGAACGCCGTCAGGGCGACAGAACACCCAGGGGATCACCGACCCAGTCCGCTTCTCCACTTTCGAGATGAACTTCCGTTGACGCTCGAGCGCGTCACGCATCCACGTCGTGAACTGGAACTCGCGACCGGCCGTGGCGTCCTTCGCTTCGCCGGCATCGATCCGCAGCCAGCCTTTGCCGCTGAAGTCAACGTGACGCCACTGGCGCGTCAGCAGCTCCGACCGTATTCGCCATCCGGTGATGTAGGCGAGTTCGAAGAGCGGTTGGAACTCGGCGGGTAGATTTTTGAGGATCGCCTGGAACTGGTCCAGCTCGAAGAAGCCCTTCCGCACGTTGTGCTCGGCCAGCATCGCGATGTACGGCATCGTTGCCACCATGCCCTGTCGCATGGCGAGCCTGAACATGCGCTTCAGCGACGCGAGCTCGCGGTTGACGGTCGCTGGCGCCGCTTTCTCCTTCAGTCGAAGCGTTTTGTACCGCTCGACCGACGTGGTCGTGATGTCGATCGCCTTCGTGCCGCCGAAGACGGCGCCGAGGTACGGCAGCCGGGTCGACTTCAGATCGCCGAGGCTCTTGCGCCCGTTGTTGGTGTAGTCGGTGATGATGAGATCACTCAGGTCGTCAAAGTCGACCTTGTGCGACAGGACGATCTTCCCGCCGAGCGCATCCGACATGCGCTTCTTCAGAAACTCCGCGGCGTCGGTGCGGTTGGTGAATTCGGTGGCCTCGCGAATCGTGCGATTGCCTGCGACGAACTCGATGTACCAGTTCGCGGTCTTGCGGTTCTTGCCGTTGGCGTCGCGGTACGTGCGCTGAAAAACGCTGCCAGATCCTCGGCGGCTGCGGCCCATCTTTCGGCCTCCCTGACCCGAGATCAGGCTAACATACCTGTCAGTGGCCTGTCAGTACGGCTCTTTGGTCGAAACGGAGCCGGACGACAAAAACAGCGATTTAGGCCCGTATTTATTGGGTATTTTGAGTGCCGGGGGCGGGCATCGAACCCACACGCCCCTTGCGGGACCCAGGATTTTAAGTCCTGTGCGTCTGCCAATTCCGCCACCCCGGCCAGGAGTTTGAGTATTACACGCCAGACAGATGGCTCGTCGCCTCGATCACGTTCCTACCCGCGGACCGTCTGCGGAACAGCTTTCGACGGCGGAGGTCCATGACTAGACTGCTTCCGGCAGCCGCTGCACGGTGGGGAGGAAATCACGCCACAGCAGCAAAACCTCCACGACGACGAGCGTCACGGCCAGGCATCCCCAGTTGACCAGCACAATCGAATCCATGCCGTGTCGCGCGAGTGCGGGAATCGCCATCAGTACCCGGCCCTCGAGAAAAATCAGCACGATGGCATAGCTACGGATCATCCATTCCCGGTGCAACCGGACGTCTCCACGGCGGATGCACACGTAGCCGGCCGCTGTGAACAGCATCCACGTGCCGGCTTGGACAACGGTAAAGGGAACGAGAAACCACGGACTGTTAATCAGCGCCATCGCGATGGCGACGGGACCGGCAACGAACGTACTGACGATGTAGAGCTTTCCACTCAGACGATGAAGGTGCAGGTGGCGCCGCCGCAGACGTGTCGAGAACTGCAAGGCGCCGAGCGCTAACGCGAGCGCGCCGGCAATGCCGTGCGGGAGCAGATGCCATCGGATCGGTTGATAGTGCGCCCACGCAGGCGCCCGCGGATCCAGGAAGAATCGCTCGTTGTTCCAGAGCACGAACAGCGTCATGACGCCGAGCACGGAGAACAGCGCGTATTTGGGTGCGCGACGCACGGTCACGGTCAGATAGGACCCCACGATGGACGATTCGAGCCGCACTCGCGCGGCTCGAATGATCCGCCAAATGACGATCGCGCGGCTAGCGCCGGCCGTGCTGCTCAGAGACCTGGACGAACACGTTGCCGAGCCGATCGGGCGGCGACGGAGGATTGGTCGCAACCGCACGATAGCTGAACGTGCTGCCCACCTTCACCGACTTGAACTTGCCCGTCCCACCCGTCACCACGTAGGTGCCGGACAGCGGCCCGCCGGTGCCGCGGAAATCGGCCCCCGGCACACCGACGTGAAACTTTCCGGTGCCGTTGTTGTCGAAGAAAATCTGGTCGCCGTCGATATCGGTGATCGTCACCTTGTTCTGGAACGCAATCGGCAGCGCATCACCAACCAGCGGTCCGGTCGGCGTGAACTGGAATTCCACCAGCGTCGTTCCGTTGATGTCGCCCGTCGCGGTACCGACTTGATAACCCTGTCCGGTCGTCAGATCGAACGCCTGCACGGCATCCTGCTGCGTGAACAAGAGTCCATCCCGTCCGTCGGCGCGAACAGTGCTGACAGAGGCCCCGAGAGACAGTGCGACCGCGATGACGAAGATCGTTACGCGGCGCCGTAGAGAAGAGAACGCGTTCATGTCAACCTCCTGAGATGCCGGGCCTGGGACGGCCACGGTCAAGGCGAGACACACTATGCACGCCATAAGGCTCAGGTGCAAGCATCACAACGCCTCCCAGGACACCCCCGCGTCGGTCAGAATCCGCCGGACCTTCGCCTGACCTGCGCTCACCTGCCTGCTGCGCGCGTACGCCACCAGCATGGCAATCGATTCCGGCGACTCGGTTCGCGCCGCAATTCGTTTGGTCAGTTCATTTACGTGGTCAGGCTCCGAGAGCAGACGACGAACGAGATCGGCGAGCGCATCGGCCATTAATGAACCGTAAGGGATGTGGGCGGTTCCGGCGACGCCAGCACTCGCGTGATCATCGACTCGAGCCGCGCCTTGTCGATGTCGAACGGCCCCGCCACTGCGGCGCCAAGCGTAATCTCGATCGCGATCACGACGCCACCGTCTTCGAACGGGTTGACGATCCAGCTGAGGCCGCGCAGCGTCACCGCGCGATCCTCTTCGCCCGGACGCTTCACGCGATCCATCGCGCGCAGCATCTGCTCGAGCACCAGCCGCACGTCGGCGTCGGTCCACGCCTGCGGCGCGTGCGGCAGCTCGTCGAACGCCACGGTGGTGGCATCGTTCTCCCCTTTCAACAGCACATCAACGGACATCGTCATGCGGGATTCCTCAGGGCATTCTGCAGTGCGTCAATCGACGTGACGGGTTGAAGACAGGTGAAGTCGCGGCATACGTAAGCCGCCGCCGCGCCGTCAACGGATCTCATGCCGGCCACGAACGGCAAGCGTTGACTCAGGGCGCCCTGACGATCGACGGTGACTCGCAGCTGAACGGCGAACGGCAGGTACTCCAGGGCCAGCGCGCGGCGCAGCTCGTGATCTCCCGGCTGACCATCGATGAGCACCACCTGCTGGACTCCGGCGATCGCCGTCGAAAGCGCCGCCGCCATCATCGGGACGCCGCGGCCCATCTGCTCGAGGCGCGGCCCGAACAGCCGCAGCGTCCGCTCGATGCGATCGTTCCACAGCGGGTCGTGCACCAGGTGCGACAGCGTCAGCAGATTCATCACCGACACCGAGCTCGCGGTCGGCTCCGCGCCGTCATAGTCCTCTTTCATCCGGATCAGCACACTCGGATCGCGGCCGGTCGTGCTGAACCAGCCACCCGCGGCATCGTCCCAGAACAGTTCGTCCTGACGCTGCTGCAGCAGCGATGGCCCACTCGAGCCATGCCGGATCGGCATCGGCCTGGAACAGCTCGATCAGCCCGGCGACGAGATACGCATAATCCTCGGCGTAGCCGTCGATCTCAGCGGCGCCGTCGCGGTACCGGCGCAGCAGCGTTTTCGAATCGGCGTTCCACATCGACGCGCGAATGAATCCCGCCGACCTGCGAGCCGCGTCGAGATACGGTTGCGCCACGCTGACGCCATCGTCGCCGAGCCCCGCCAGGAGACGCGCGACACGAGCGCACGCGGCGATCATCAGGCCGTTCCAGGCGGTCAGAATTTTGTCATCGCGCTGTGGCCGGGGACGGCCGAGACGGGCATCGAACATCTGCAGCCGCGTGCGGTTCAGGATGTCAACGACGTCAGCGACAGGTTTGCCTGTTTGCGCGGCGATGTCGTCGATCGACCGCGCCACGTAGAGCAGGTTCTTGCCGGTGAATTCCTGCTGCGGATCCTGCGGAGCGTTGCCGTTCGGCTCGACGCCGAATCGCAGCTTCACCACCTCGGCATCGGCGCCGAGCAGCGCATCCAGTTCGTCGGCGCGCCACAGGTAATACGCACCTTCCATTTTTCGCGCGTCAGGTGTTTCAGGCGGCACGCTGTCGGCGTCCTCGGCGGAGAAAAATCCGCCGCCGGCGTCGGTCATCTCGCGGAGCACATATTGAACAGTGTCTTCAGCGACCTCGGAATAGAAGCGGTCGCCCGACACCTGCGCTGCCTCCGCCAGAGCCAGCACGAGCTGGGCCTGGTCGTAGAGCATCTTCTCGAAATGCGGCACGCGCCATTCGGCGTCCACCGAGTAGCGATGGAATCCGCCGCCGATGTGATCGCGCATGCCGCCGAGGGCCATCGCCCGCAGCGTCCGCAGTACCATCTCGCGGGCGTCCGTGCTGCCGGTTCGGGCGTGCTCGCGCAGCAGAAACAGCAGTTCCGACGGCCTCGGGAATTTCGGCGCTTCACCGAATCCGCCAAGGCGAGGACTGAACGCATCGCGAAACTGCTTCAGCGTCCGTTCGAGCGCGTCCGTCCCGGGCACCGTGGCCGAAGGCGCGGCAGGCTCGATGGTTCGCAGCCGCGAGGTCAACGCCTCGGCCGAGTCCACCACCTTGGCGCGTTCGGCTTTCCAGACGCGCGCGATCTCCTGCAGGATATCGATGAATCCGGGCCGTCCCCACTTGGATTCCGGCGGGAAATAGGTGCCGCCGTAGAACGGCTTCAGGTCAGGCGTCAGCCACACGCTCATCGGCCATCCGCCCGATCCGGTGGTCGCCTGAACGAACGTCATATAAACGCGATCGACGTCCGGCCGCTCCTCGCGATCGACCTTGATCGAGACAAAGTTCTGGTTGAGGACCGCCGCCAGCGAGCCGTTCTCGAACGACTCGTGCTCCATGACGTGGCACCAGTGACAGGTGGAATAGCCGATCGACAGGAAGATTGGCTTGTCGGCAGCGCGGGCGGCGGCGAACGCTTCGTCGCCCCATGGATACCAGTCGACCGGATTCTCGGCGTGCTGCAGAAGGTACGGGCTGCGCTCACGCGCGAGACGATTCATCCGATCATTATGACACCTTCAGACGCGCGGACTTGGCGCGGCCGGCACGTCGTCGGGACGTCCGCGAACGAGTCGCGCGTATGCGGCTGTGAACTCGACGCCGTACAGGAGGATCACGGCCGACACGTAGACCCATGCGAGGAACACGACGACGGCGCCGATCGAACCGTTGACGCGCGTAAAGCGCGACATGTCTCGCACGTACCACGAGAACCCGACGAGCGCGCCTTTCCACAACAGGCCGGTGACCAGCGCACCCATCCAGACGTCCCGCAACCGTACTTTGGCATTCGGAAGGTAATAGAAGATGAAGCCGACGACGACGATCAGGAGCAGCGTGGTGGCGTTGCGAACGGTGAGACTGCGCAGCACGCCGAGGCCGGGAAAGTGACCCAGAACCTCGGCGAACCATCTGGCGCCCACCACCTGCGAGGCGCTGACGAGCAGCAGGGCGACGAGCAGAATCAGCGCCGCCACCAGCAGCATCGCAAACGAAATCAGCTTGTGTTTCCAGAAGCTGCGCTGCTTCTCTACGCGCCAGGCGTAGTTGACGGCGGTGCTGATCGCGCCGAATACGCCGAGCGCGCCCCACACGAGGACGATCGTTCCGCCCACCCCGAGCGTGAACGCGCCGGTGCCGAACGCGTCGAGCTGGGTGGTGATGAAGCCGAACTGGGTCGGGAAATAGCGGAGAACGAACTCGAGGACCGTGTTCCGATCGTGGGCGTCGGCGGTAACTCGCCCCAGCAGGGTGAGGGCGAGCAAGAGCAGCGGAAACAACGACAGTAGCGCGTAGTACGCGATCGACGCCGCGTAGGTCAGGTTGTCGCTGTGATAGAAACTGTCGAGACCGAGCCACGCCGATTGCCCGGTCAGCCGCGCGAAGGCTCGCAGCCGCTGACCGAGTCCACCGGCAGGAGCCCCACTCACCGCGCCATTATGTCAGGCGCCGGCCGGCCCGCTTCAATCCAGGCGTCGCGCACCTCGTTCGCGAGGTACACCGGGAGGCTGGCGCCAAGCCAGATCCTGAGGGCACTGGACGCGAGCCGGCGAAAACGCGGCTTCGTCACAATGAGATAGGCCGCGGCCACACCCGCGGACACCACCACGACGTTTGCCACGGTTCGCGCGGTCGAGTCGGTCACAGCGCCTCAGCCCCGGCGCGTCGCGGCGGCCGCGTCGTTGATCGACGACTGGATCGAGGCCTTGGCCTGCGACGCGGCAGCGCTTGCCTGCTGACTCGCTTCGTCCACCACCGCGCTGGCGTTCTTCGCGGCGTCGCGAGCGACGGCTGACGCCGAACTGGCGGCATCACGCGCGACGGCCGAGGCCGAGTTAGCGGTGTCGCGGACATAACGCTGTGCTTCGTCCGCACCCTTGACCGCGGCGCCGCGCGCCTTCTCGAACACGTCGCGGCCGCGATCGGCCCACTCGCTCGCGGTTCCGGCCGCGCGCTTGTATCCTTCGTTGGCCTGGTTCGCCAAGTCGTTGGCGCGATCGACCAGCTGATTCCTCAGCTCGGTACCAGCCTTCGGCGCAAACAGCAGACCCAGCCCGACCCCGATCGTGGCGCCGGTCAACAGCCCCAGAACAAAGCCAGCACCGCCATTGCCAATGCTGTCGTTTTCGATGCGGTTGTCATTACTCATGTGTGCTCTCCGTAAGACTCAGGGTTCAGGTTGCTGATCTACGCCGCCTCGCGCGAGCGCAGCACTTCTTCGATGGCGGCCCGCACGCCGCGGACGAGGCCGACCATGTGACGTGTTTTGACGCGAACATTGGTTCGCATGCGATCGGCGGTATCGTCGAGGCGAACGATGGTGTCTTGAATTGCGTGCTCGACCCGCTCGGTATCCGCTTTCACTGTCGTGGTGATCTCCTTGAGATCGTCGAGGACGGCGCCCAGCTGCGCCACCATCGGGCTCAGGTGACGCGACTCGATTGTCTCCGCGGCATGCGACAGACGACGATACATCCTGAACATCGTCACGCCGATCGCCGCGAGCGCGATGGCCTCGAGCACGCTGACCGCCGCCATCACGCCGAGAAGAAGATTCGTGGTTTCGAGTCCGCCTGACATGGATGACCTCAGAACGGTGACGTCTGACGAGGATTCGAATAGCGGATGCCTGACGTCGTGTGCGACGGCGACGATTCGCCAATGGTGTCGTTGAAGATCTGCCAGCTATCGGTGGCGACGCTCGTGGCCTTCTGCACCGTGGACCGGAAACTGGCCAGTTCACGAGCCAGATCATCGATCGCCGGTTCCATCTGCCGGCGCAGACGCTTTCCATGGTCGGTGAAGAACAGGTAAGCGACGACACCGCCGACCATCGCACCAACCAGGGACGCCAGAACCGCACGCGAGTTATCCATCAATGCCTCCTTCGGGTTCGCCCGATGTCACCACCGATGATCGGCTACAAGTTGTGTGCCAGCCCTTCGGCGCTGGTTACTTCGCGGCAGTCGTCTGAGCGGCCGCGGCTGAGCTGCGGGCGGACTTCGCAGCGTCCGTGATGTCGTGCTTCTTCATCTTGCTGTAGAGGGTCGGGCGATACAGGCCGAGAATTTGCGCCGCTTCCTGCTTGTTCCAGTTGGTGCGCTGCAGGGTCTGCACAATCGCCATCTTCTCGATTTCCGCCAGCGTGCGATGCGGCGGCACGACGAAGTCGGCTGATGTGGTCGACTCCTCCCGAATCGATTCGGGCAGGTCGGTGACCGCGATTTCGGTCCCCTTCGCGACCAGCACCGCGCGCTCGATCGCATTCTCGAGCTCGCGGACGTTCCCCGGCCAGCGATTGCGGATCAGCAGGTGGTAGACCGACGGCGCCAGCGTCTTGACGTTCTTCTGGTAGCGCTGACGGAACTTGTCGAGGAAGTAGTCGCACAACAAGCGGGATGTCCTCGGTGCGCTCGCGCAACGGCGGCACCCGCAGCGTGATGGTGTTGATCCGGAAGTAGAGATCCTCGCGCAGCCGGCCATCGCGCAACGCGGCATCGAGGTCGATGTTGGTGGCGCACAGCAGCCGGAAGTCGACGTGAACGATGCGATCGCTGCCGATCGGGCGATACTCGCGTTCCTGCAGCACCCGCAGCAGCTTGGTCTGCAGATATGGCGGCATCTCGCCAATTTCGTCGAGCAGCAGCGAGCCGCCCTCCGCCATTTCGAAGAGACCTTCCTTGTCCAGTGTCGCGCCCGTGAAGGCGCCTTTCTTGTAGCCGAACAGCTCGGACTCGATCAGATCTTTCGGAATCGCCGCGCAGTTGATCTTGATGAACGGTCCCTTGAGCCGCTTGCTGTTGTAGTGCATCGCATTGGCGATGAGTTCCTTGCCGGTACCGTTCTCGCCCTGAATCAGGATGTTGGCTTCGCTGGCAGCGACGCTTTCAACCAGCTCGAACAGGTCCTGCATCTTCTTGCTCTTGCCGACCACGTTCTGAAACTTGTAGCGATCCTGCAGCTTGGCTTTCAGCTGCTCGTTCTCGTCAACCAGCGTCTTCTGTTTGATCGCTTTCTCGAGTTTGTCGAGCAGCCGCTCGGCGTCGATCGGTTTTTCGAGAAAGTCGAACGCGCCGGCTTTGACCGCCTCGACCGATCGCGGGATGTTGCCCTGGCCGCTGACGACGATGACCTCGGCTTCGGAATCGAGCTGACGAAACTTGCGGACCAGCTCGATCCCGTCGACGTCAGGCAGCATCATGTCGGTGATCACGACATCGGGATGCCAGGCGCGAAACAGCTCTTCGCCACGGGTGCCGATGAGCGCGGTTTTCACCTCGTAGCCGGCATGCTCGAGCAGAATCTTCAGCCACTCGGTCATGGCCGGCTCATCATCGATGGCCAATACCCGCTTCTTGCGTTTCAGACTCATGGACGAATACTGAATTGAAAACGCGCAATGAGTCAATGCACAAATGCATCACACGTTGCAATTCAATACACAAATGACGATTACTTGCACTGCTGGGCTGCCAAGCTATCTCAAGCAGGACCACCGGTTACGCGACGGCTGAGGCCGCTAACTGTTCCGCGCCGACGGTGCCATAATTCAGGCGCATGTCCGAATCCGACGCCTCCGATTCAACCGCAGTCACTCCGTCAACATCGTCCGCGCCGGCCGATGCGCAGCCTTCGTCCAAACGCCCAGTGACGCGGATCACCTCCGCGCTGGCGTCCCCGGCGTGCGGTGAGGACAAAACGTTGTGCGAACGCTGCGGCGCCGACATGTATCGCATGCATGCGGTCTGGCGCTGCGCGTCGTGCGGATTCAAGACGGACTGCTGCGGCTGGTGATGGTCGTCCTCGACTCGCACGTCAATCCATCCGACCCGGCCTTCCTCTCCAACCGCGATCGCCTGCAGCAGCTCGTCGTCGAGTTGCGCGCCCACAGAACACACGCGCGCGAAGGCGGCGGCGCGAAGTATCTCGAGCGTCACCGCGAGCAGGGCAAGCTGCCGGTGCGCGAGCGCATGGCGCTGCTGCTCGATCCCGACACGCCGTTTCTCGAGCTGTCGCCGCTTGCGGCGCACGACATGTACGACGGTGACGCGCCGGGCGCCGGCCTGGTCACCGGCATCGGCCGCGTGTCGGGGCGCGACGTGCTGATTGTGGCGAACGACGCCACGGTCAAGGGCGGCACGTACTTTCCGATGACCGTCAAGAAACACTTGCGCGCGCAGGAGATCGCGCTGCAGAACCGTCTGCCCTGCATCTATCTGGTCGATTCGGGCGGCGCGTTCCTGCCGCTGCAGGCAGAGGTGTTCCCCGATCGCGATCACTTCGGACGGATCTTCTTCAACCAGGCGCGCATGTCCGCCGAGCGGATTCCGCAAATCGCCGTGGTCATGGGATCGTGCACGGCTGGCGGCGCCTACGTGCCGGCGATGTCCGACGAGACGATCATCGTCAAAGGCACCGGGACGATTTTTCTGGGCGGCCCGCCGCTGGTCAAAGCGGCGACCGGCGAGGACGTGACCGCCGAGGAGCTCGGCGGCGCCGACGTCCACACCCGCCTGTCCGGGCGTCGCCGACTACTTCGCCGAGGACGACGAACAGGCGCTGGAGATGTGCCGAACGGTGGTGTCAACGCTGCACTCGGTGAAGCAGCTGCCGCTGGACATGACCGCGACGGAGGATCCGCACTACGACCCGCCGGCGACATCTACGGCATCGTCAACGCCGACAGCCGGCAGCCATACGACGTCCACGAGATCATCGCGCGCATCGTCGACGGTTCCCGATTCGACGAGTTCAAGGAGCGGTACGGGACGACGCTCGTAACCGGCTTCGCGCGCCTTCACGGATTCCTGGTCGGCATCGTCGCCAACAACGGCGTGCTGTTTTCGGAGTCGGCACTGAAGGCGACGCATTTCATCGAGTTGTGCAACCAGCGGGGCGTGCCGCTCGTGTTCCTGCAGAACATCACCGGCTTCATCGTCGGCAGCAAGTACGAGCGCGCCGGCATCGCCAAAGACGGCGCCAAGCTGGTGCACGCGGTCGCGAACTCGGTAGTGCCGAAGTTCACGGTGATCATCGGCGGCTCGTTTGGCGCCGGCAACTACGGGATGTGCGGGCGGGCCTACGAGCCGCGGATGCTGTGGATGTGGCCGAACGCCAGGATCTCGGTGATGGGCGCGCGTGCAAGCCGCATCCGTGCTCACGACGGTCAAGCGCGACCAGCTGGCGCGAGAGGGCAAGCCGTTCTCTGCCGCGGACGAGGAGGCGATCCGGCAGCCGATCCTCGACAAGTACGAACACGAAGGGTCGCCCTACTACTCCACCGCCCGGATGTGGGACGACGGGATTATCGACCCGATGGATACGCGGACCGTGCTCGCGCTCGGGCTGTCGGCGGCGTACAACGCGCCGATTCCGGAACCAAAGTTCGGCGTGTTTCGGATGTAGAAAATGCAACCACGAAAACACGAAGCGGTCCCTGTAATGCCTTATCAACATTTGATCGCCGTCTGCGAAAACGGGATCGAGCGTCTCACGCTCAATCGGCCCGAGGTACGCAACGCCTTCAACGAGCACGTCATCGCCGAGCTGACGGCGTGGGCCGGGGAGGCTTGCGCGCGAGCGCAGCGTCACGAGATTCGAGTGGTCGTGCTCGGCGGTGCCGGCACGATGTTCTGCGCCGGCGCCGACGTGAACTGGATGTCCAAAACGGTCCACTACACGAAGGACGAGAACGAACGCGATGCGATGGCGATGTCGCGGATGTTCGCCGCGATCGACGCGTTGCCCGTTCCGCTCATCGGTCGCGTTCAGGGCGCCGCGCTCGGTGGCGGCGCCGGTCTCGCCGCCGTGTGCGACATCGTGGTCGCGGCGGAGGATGCGGTCTTCGGCTTCACGGAAGTGAAGCTCGGCATTCTCCCGGCGGTGATCGCGCCGTTCGCCCTCGCCAAAATCGGGCGCTCGGCAGCGCGCGAACTGTTCCTCACCGGTGCGCGATTCTCGGCCGCCAGAGCGAAGGACATCGGACTGGTCCACGCCGTGGTTTCACCTGCCGATCTCGATGGCGCGGTCGAACGTTACCTGAGCGAATTCGCCAACGCGGGCCCCGAAGCCGTCGCCGCCGCGAAGGCGCTGATTCCGGCAGTCTGGAGCCGGAGCGTCGACGAGGCGAGCGTGATCACGACAAAAGCGATCGCCGAGCGGCGGGTCTCGCCAGAGGGACAGGAAGGCTTGCATGCCTTCCTCGAAAAACGGAAGGCCCGCTGGTCGTGATCCAGCGCCTGCTGATCGCGAACCGGGGGGAAATCGCGCTGCGCATCGTTCGTGCCTGTCGGGAGATGGGAATCGAGAGCGTCGCGGTTCACTCTGATGCCGACGCCGCCGCGCCTCATGTCGTCGCGGCCGACCGGGCGGTCGCGATCGGACCCGCCGCCGCCAGCGACAGCTACCTCTCGACCGCACGTCTGCTGGAAGCGGCCCGATCGGCGGGCGCCGACGCCGTGCATCCGGGCTACGGATTCCTGTCGGAGAACGCGGGGTTCGCGCGCGCCTGTGTCGACGCCGGCCTGATTTTCGTAGGTCCGCCGCCTGACGTCATCGCGCACATGGGTTCGAAGATCGACGCCCGGCGTCTCGTGGCGGCGGCCGGCGTTCCAGTCGTTCCAGGCGACACGCCCGAGGATCAATCCGACCACGGTCTGCGGGCGGCGGTCGAGCGAATCGGCCTCCCGGCACTGATCAAGGCATCAGCCGGCGGCGGCGGCAAGGGCATGCGCACCGTCCGGGACGCTGTCGACATCGACGAGTCGGTTCGCGCCGCCCGGCGCGAAGCCACGGCCGCGTTTGGCGACGGCACACTCTACGTCGAACGGCTGATCGAATCACCGCGTCACGTCGAGGTCCAGGTCTTCGCCGACGACCACGGACACGTCGTTCACCTGTTCGAGCGTGAGTGTTCGGTCCAGCGGCGGCACCAGAAGGTGATCGAGGAGAGTCCGTCGCCGGCGTTGACAGCAGGGTTGCGCTCGCGGATGACGACAGCAGCGGTCGCGGCTGCGAAGGCGGCCGGCTATCGCAACGCCGGCACCATCGAATTCCTTGTGGACGGCTCGCGCGCCGGCTCGGCCGATGCGCCGTTCTATTTTCTCGAGATGAACACCCGGCTCCAGGTCGAGCATCCGGTGACCGAGCAGGTTACGGGACTCGATCTGGTCCATGCCCAGCTCCTGGTCGCCGCCGGCCAGCCGCTGCCGTGGACACAGGATTCGATCACGCAACGCGGTCACGCGATCGAAGCGCGCGTCTACGCTGAGGATCCGGCGCAGGGATTTCTGCCGCAGGCCGGACGGCTGCTGCTCTACCGCGAGCCGCAATCGCCCGGGATCCGCGTCGATTCCGGCGTCGTCGAGGGCGGCGAGGTGTCCATCTACTACGACGCCATGATCGCGAAGGTCATCGCCACCGGCGAAAATCGCGACCGCGCCATCGCTCGGCTCGGCTCGGCGCTGCGAGCCTTCCCGATTCTCGGCGTGCGGACGAATATTCCGTTTCTCCTGCGCATCCTCGATCATGCGCGCTTCCGAGCGGGGACGATGGATACCGGGTTCCTCGATCGCGAGGGCGCGGCCCTGGCCGGCAGCGCGCCTGAAATGCCCCCACATGTCCTTGCGGCGCTGGAGGCGGCCGAACCCGACCGCCAGCGCGCCATCGGCGACACGGGAAATTCGGCGGGAACAGCCGGCCGCCGTCAGACGGATCCCTGGACGACCATTCCGCGGTGGGGCCGTGAGTAAGACGGCCACGAGCGTCACGCGTGTCGGCGAGGGCGTGTACCGAGTCGAGGCGGAAGGCCGCGCCAGAATCGTGTACGTGGCAGACACCTCGGTCGATAGCTGGGCCTTCTCGGATGGCGAGGTCTTTCGGACGCAGACGAGGGAGCAGGCTCCTGCGAAATCGCGGCCTCGGGCCGGCCGGGCCGCAGCATCAGAGATAGTCGCCCCAATGCCGGCGACCGTGCTGAAAGTAAACGTCAAGCCGGGCGACATCGTCGCCAAGGGCGACGTGCTGGTCGTGCTCGAGGCGATGAAGATGGAGTTGCCGATGCGCGCGCCGGGGACGGCCACGGTGACGGCGGTGTCCTGCCGGGAAGGCGATCTCGTGCAGGCGGACGCGGTGCTTGTGGCGCTGGGACCAGGCGCCTCATGACCCCGTCCCGCGTCACGATCGTCGAGGTCGGACCTCGGGACGGTCTGCAGAACGAGCACGTCACGGTCGCGACCGCCGACAAGATCGCGTTTGTCGATCGCCTCAGCGCGGCCCACCTTCCGGTCATTGAGGTGTCGGCGTTCGTCAGCCCGAAGTGGGTGCCGCAGATGGGCGACGCCAGCGAGGTCTTCGCGGGCATCACGCGCGCCACCGGCATCCGTTACACCGCGCTGGTGCCGAATCTGGCTGGACTCGATCGCGCGCTGGCCGCAGGCGTCACCGAGATCGCTATCTTCGCGGCGTCCACCGAAACCTTCAGCCGCAAGAACATCAACCAGTCGATCGACGAATCGCTGGCCGGTTACAGGCAGGTCTGCGATCGGGCGATCGCGGCCGGTCTTCGTGTGCGGGGCTATCTGTCGACGGCGTTTGGTTGCCCATTCGAAGGAGATGTGCCGCCGGCACGCGTGGCCGACGTGGCCGCGCGACTGAGCGAACTCGGCGTGTTCGAGGTGTCGATCAGCGACACCATCGGCATTGCCCATCCGGGCCAGGTGCCGCGGGTTCTGGACGCGGTTCTAACGCGACTGCCCGTCGACCGCGTCGCCCTGCACTTCCACGACACGCGCGGCACGGCGCTCGCGAATGTCCTGACCGCGCTGCCGTACGGCATCGCCACATTCGACGCGTCAGCCGGTGGCCTCGGAGGCTGCCCGTACGCTCCTGGCGCGGCCGGCAACCTGGCCACCGACGACCTGCTCTACATGCTCAACGGACTGGGGATTGACACCGGAGTGTCGCTGGACGCGCTGACGCGTCGCCTCCGAGTTCATCGCCTCGAAGATCGATCACCCGCTACCGTCGCGCTACTTCCGCGCTTCGCACGGAAGTCGAAAGTTTGAAGCGTGAAGTGTGAAGTTAGAAGTGGATTTCTAACTTGTGACTTCCGCGTTCTCAGTTGTCAGGATTTTTACGACTTCTTCCCACGGCATCATATTGATGGCGTCGTAGTCGGCCGGGCAGCCGAATTCGCGCTGTTGGGGCGCGGTCGGATTTCCGAGCGTGACGCACAGGCCGCAGCCGATGCAGAGGTCGGCGCGCACGGCGCAGACCATCCGGCCATCGCGGTCCGGTTCTTCGACGATGCAGCCGGCGACCGGGCAGGCAGCCTGGCAGATGGAACACGCAAACGCGCCAAAGCAGCTATCGGGATCGATGACCGCTATCGTTTTCGGGGCCTTCTTACGGGGCCCCGACATCATCTTCGTCCACATGGGGCGGATTATAGCTGAATCAGTGCAGCAGCGGATGGCCGGCGGCCGGTTCTCCCAGTTCGGGCATCACCGGAAACATCGTGGTGACGTCCTCGTAGATCAGCCCATACGAGTTGATCCCGAAGTACCGAAGGTTCGTGAGATCGGTCGGGTCGGCCGCGGCGCGGAATCCCTGACCGCCCTCGCCGGCGGCGACGCCGTTGCAGGAGGCAGGCGAGCCGCCGAACGGGTCGGCGGCAAGTTGCACGATGTAGCCGGCCTTGACCACCGAATTGCCGCTCGTCAGGTCGGGCGAGAGAAACGGCTCGTTCGATCCGGGCGGCGTCAGCCCGAGCGAGGGCAGGTTTGGCGCGTAGAAGCCGTTGCCGCAGGTCAGGGCGTAGGTCAGTTCGCCGCTGTTGATGGCGCGCATCGAGCCGATGGCCGACGCCGCGCCGGCGGCCTGCTTGGCCATCATGAGCTTCGGCACCGCGATTCCGCTCAGGATGCCGATCAGCCCACAGACGAAGATCAGGTCCAGCAAGGCGAATCCGCTGTCCGTTTTCCGAATGGCCACGATCTGCACTCCTGCACCACAGCTGCAGAGCTCGTGCCGACTTCGTGCGCCCACCGCACTCTTTGTTTTCAACGACTTACCCATCACTGACCCCTACCGGGGCTGACATTTTACGTCAATGGACGTTTAGCTGACAAATGTTGCCAGTGATGTTTCGGTCAAACTGCCGACCCGCTGCAGGCTCAGCCGGCCTGCAGCAGCCTCTGACTGAGGCCGTCCACGAGCTCCTTGTCGGTGACGGGAAGGTCCTCGAAAAAGCAGTTAATCGCCTGCACGATGACGCGCCATTGAGACATGCCGGTGACAGCGCTCAGGGCGTTCAGCCGCGCTTTGAACTCGGCCGGTACCCGGATGCTCAATTGTGGATAGTCCTTGACGCGTTCTCCGTGTTTCGCGCCGGCGGGCGGACGTCCTACTCTTCGGCGGCTCGGATTCTTCTCGGACATAACATCGCTGGCGGTGCAGAGCTGAGATGCGCCAACCCCGCGGCGCATCGGACTCGTGCGGCATCGGTGAATTCGCGCCAGCGAAAACACCATGCCCGCCAAGATTGCAAAGAGAGCGCCAACTACTTCGTTCGGCTTCTGCTCGTGTTGGATAGATTGGGCGCGTCCTCACCAAGCGCAGTCGCCAGATCGACTTGATGTTCCTGTTCCTGCCGGAGGATCTCGCGAATGTCTTCTGCGATCGCATACTCACCCAGTGCTTCGCATTGACGAACACGCTCGCGGTAGGCGCGAATGGTGTTGTTCTCGTTTTCGAGATCGGCGCGCAGCATCGCCTCGGGCTTCTTCGATTGCTTCACCGGCTGTGCGGTGACGGTCGGCATTCCACCCAGATAATCGATGTGCTTGGAAATGGTGAGCGCGTGACTCAACTCCTCGCCCGCGTGCTTCTCGAGTTCTTTCGCGATGTTCATGTACTCGGCACCCTTGATGACCTGCGAGTACACGACGTACGCGATGATGGCTTGATACTCCCGGGACAAATCCTCGTTGAGCCGGTCGATCAACTCCTCGCGTGTCACAGTGACGTCAGACATTCGTTTCTCCTGACGCTCAGTCTAGCGAAAACAGTGCCGAAGCTACCTCGACTGTGCATTTCGACAGACACCACGTGACTCTGAGGTAACGAAAACGGCTTTACACTACCTACGTAGCGTGAAGCGCCGACGAATGTGCTCAGCAAAATGCGATAGAATCTGCGGCATCCCTCAGCTCTGCGCACGGTCCTCACGACTGCCCGTGTCCGCCAGTGTCTGCCGATGTATGGCCAACGACACTACACACGCATCGATTGGCAAGGGCCATGGCAACGGCGCCGGGCTTGAGCGCGGGTGACATGAACACTCCTGAGCGATTCCGTTCGACGATCGTGCACGGCTGCATCATGGTGTCGCAGTCGAACGCAGCGAACTCTTCGCCGGCGCGGCAGGTCCCGTAGCCGTCGTGCCGCTGACCGCTGGCGTTCAAATCGTCGGACGTTTCGAGATCCTCGCCCCGCTCGGCGCGGGCAGCATGGGCGAGGTCTATCAGGCTCACGACCTGAAGCTGCGGCGCGACGTCGCGCTGAAGCTGTTGTCGGCCGCGCTGGCAAAATCCGAGGAACATCTCCTGCGCTTCGAGCGTGAAGCGCGCGCAGCGTCGGCGCTGAACCATCCTCACATCTGCACCATCTACGACGTCGGTCAGGCGCCGGAAGCCGAGAATCGGCCCTACCTGGTGATGGAACTGCTGCGCGGGATGACGCTCTTCGAGGTGCTGGCGTCGGGCCCGCTGTCAGTGTCCACGACCATCGGCCTGGGCGTCCAGATCTCCGACGCGCTCGACGCCGCGCACAACGCCGGCATCATTCACCGCGATCTCAAGCCGGCGAACATCTTCGTGACGGCGCGCGGTGACGCGAAACTCCTCGACTTCGGGCTCGCCGCGATGAACGATGCGGTCGAAGGCACCGAGCCTGCGGGGATGACCGACGAACGTCATCCCACGGTGCTGACCAACCCCGGCACCGCGGTCGGGACGGTGCTCTACATGTCGCCCGAGCAGGCCCTCGGCGACCCACTCGATCAGCGCACCGACCTGTTTTCGCTCGGCCTCGTGCTCTACGAGATGCTGACCGGTCGGCGGGCGTTCGAAGGACGTTCGACGACCGCGATCGTCGATGCCATCCTTCATGCGACGCCGAGCGGACTCGAGGCTGCCGACATCTCGAACGTCCCGAAGGACCTGCGCCGGCTGCTGACCCGTCTGCTCGACAAGGACCGCGATCGTCGTCCCGCCACGGCCGCGGAGGTCGCGGCACAACTGCGCGCGGTTCAGAGTGGATCGATCGCCGGACGCGAATACGCCGCCGCGCTCGGCAGCGGTGCACCCGGACCAGGCGCGCCGCGCGAGCCATCGAGCATCGCCGCGAAGGCGTCCCGCTTCGGGTCGCGGGATGGATCGTCCGGCCTGACCCGGGCGCTGTCGGCTGGGAACGTTCGCGAAGCCGCGGTGTTCGCCGTGGCGCTGATCCTGCTGGTGCTCGGAGGGTACGGCGTTCTCACGTGGTACCGGGGCCGGCCGAAGATGACCGTCGCTCGCGAACCGCTGCTGCTGACGGAGTTCGAAAACACCACCGGCGAAACGGTGTTCGACGGCGCGTTGAAAGACGCGCTCGAGATCCAGCTGCAGCAGTCACCCTATGTCAGCGTGGTGCCCCGCTCACAAGTACGATCGACGCTCCAGCTGATGGCGCGATCGCCGGACGAGGCCGTTACCGAGGCGGTGGCGCGCGATCTCTGCGAGCGGCTCGGCGTGAAGGCGATCGTGCTCGGCTCGATTGCACCGCTGGCGCCGGCGTACGTGATCACTCTCGAGGCGCGTGCGTGCCGGACCGGCGATCGGCTCGCGACCGAGCAGATCCAGGCGGCCGCGAAGACCAACGTGCTCGCGAGCGTGAGCGCGGCCTCGGCCAGCATCCGCGAGAAACTCGGCGAGTCGATCGGCTCGATCGAACGTTTCAACGTGCCCGCGCAGAATGCGACCACCGCGTCGCTCGAAGCGCTGCAGTCGTACAGCAGAGGCGTCGATACGCGTTTCAAGAATGGTGACGCGCAATCGATTGCGTTCTTCAAGCGCGCACTCGAACTCGATCCGAATTTCGCCCTCGCCTCGGCCCGCCTCGCCGCGATTTACACGAACCTCCGCGATCTCGATCAGGCGCAGACGTACATCAAACGGGCCTACGCACGAAGCGACTCGCTGAGCGCGCCGGAGCGGCTCTTCATCCGCTCGCAGTATCACTTCACCGTCACCGGCCGGTTGGACGAAGTGGTCGCGACCTATCAGACCTGGATCGACACCTATCCCGACGATTGGGTGCCTCATAACAACCTCTCCGCTGCGTACGCCAAGCTGAACCGATTCGACGACGCGGCACGGGAGGGGAAAATCGCGGTGCGGCTGGGATCGAATTCGGTGCTGGGCTACCAGCAGTACGCGCGCAGCCTGTTGGGGCTGGATCGGTTGCCCGACGTCAGCGGCGTACTGGCAGAGGCAGCCGCCAACGGCCTCGACTCGTCGGTCCTCCACCAGTTCGGCTACGACCTGGCATTCGTCGCCAACGACACCACCGGAATGCAGGAGCACCTGCGTGCGACGCGATCGCGCGCCGACGGCTATCTCGTGACGACGGAGGCGGCACGCGCTGCGATGGCCACCGGACAAATCAACGCCGGCCACACGTTGTATACCGAAGCCGTCGCCTCGGCGCGCGCGGCCGGCGCCTCGGACGTCGCCGGCAGTCTGGTGGCCGAAGAGGCGCTCTCGGACGCGTTGCTTGGCGACAGCACGCGCGCGCAGGCCGAATTGCAGCAAGCGGTCGGCATCGGCAGCGGCGTCGAGACGACGTGGACGGCTTCGCTGGCGGCGGCGTTCTCGGGGCGAACCGCTCAGGCGACGCAGCTCGCGGACGCGTTCGACCGTCAGAGCCCGCCGTCACCGGATATTTCGCGCGCAGCTTCCCCGACTTTGCGTGCCGCAGTGGCGCTCGCCGGCAATGACGGCCGCCAGGCGCTCGACATCCTCAGCAACGCCGGCCCGTTCGAGCACAACAACGGCTCGTGGCTGCCCTATCTGCGCGGGCTGGCTGCCGGGTCGGTCAAGGACAATCAGGCCGCCGTCACCTCGCTTCGCGACGTGGTCTCCCGGCATGGGCAGGATCCGACCAGCCTTCTTCACGTGATCGCGCGAGTGCCGCTTGCGCGCGCCCTGGTCGGCGTCGGCGCCGTCGCCGAAGCGCGTCAGCAGTACGCCGACTTCGCCGCCACCTGGCGCGATGCGGATCCCGGTCAACCGTTGATGCAGACCGCACTCCGTGAAGCTGCCGCGCTGCCTTCTCCCTCGGCGTCCTCCAACGCATCGTCGCCCGGCCCGCCGTCCGCTCATCCATGACCGTCGACGTCCTGCTCGTCTCGATGCCGTTCGGGCCGCTGTTTTCACCGTCGCTCGGGCTCAGCCTGCTGCAGCCGTTGATCGCGGCGCGCGGAATGACCTGCCGCCAGGACTATTTCACACTGTCGTTCGCCGAGACGATCGGCGAAAAACTCTATTCAAAGATCACCAGCCAGAACCGCGCGATGTCGCGGGCATTCGTCGGCGAGTGGATCTTCTCGCACGCGCTGTTCGACTGGGCCGCATCGCACGACGAGCGCTACGTCTCCGAGGTGCTCCTGAAAGCGCCGTCGTGGCTGGGCCGCAACCCGACCAGGCCGCCGGCGCCCGGGGAACTGCGGGCGATCCTGAAAGCTCGCGACGTCGCCGCCGGTTTCATCGACGCCTGCGCGGATCAGATCGTCGAGTCGCGACCGCGGCTGGTGGGCTTCACGAGCGTGTTCCAGCAGCACCTCGCGTCGCTGGCGCTGGCCAGACGGCTGAAGGAGCGGCTCCCGAACTGTTATGTCGTCATGGGCGGCGCCAACTGCGAAGCGACGATGGGGGTGGAGACCGTTCGGCAGTTCCCCTACGTTGACGCCATCGTCTCCGGCGAGGCCGATCAGGTTTTCCCCGAGCTGGCCGCCCGCATCGTTGCCGGTGAACCGGTTGGTGCGCTGAAGGGCGTGGTGACCCGGGACACCGTCGATGCAGCCGCGGCGATGATCCCGCCGCCGACCGCCCAGGGCATCATGGACCTAGACGCCCTGCCGTATCCTGACTTCACCGACTTCTTCGCGCAGTTCCATCGGAGCCGCTTCAGCCGTGACTGGCAGGCGAGCGTGTTCGTCGAGACCTCGCGCGGGTGCTGGTGGGGCGAGCGGATGCATTGCACGTTCTGCGGCCTCAACGGCGCGACCATGACCTACCGCAGCAAGTCGGCGCCCCGGGCGCTCGCGGAACTGTTGCACCTGACCGTCAGCCATCCCGGCTGCGACATCCAGGTCGTCGACAACATCCTCGACCTGAAGTATTTCAAGACGCTTCTGCCCGAGCTCGCGGCGAGAAAACTGAACGTCTCGCTGTTCTACGAGACCAAGGCAAACCTCAAAAAGGAACAGGTCCGACTGCTGCGCGATTCGGGCGTGCTGACGATTCAGCCGGGCATCGAGAGTTTCAGCGATCGGGTGCTGAAGCAGATGAAGAAGGGCGTCACCGGGCTGCAGAACATCCAGCTGCTGAAGTGGTGCAAGGAGATCGGGATTCATCCGATCTGGAACTTCCTCATCGGCTTCCCGCAGGAGTCGGCCGACGACTATTTCGCGATGGCGGACCTCGCGACGCGCGTTTGCCATCTGCCGAAACCATCCGGCGTCAGCGTGATCCGCCTCGATCGTTTCAGCCCGAACTTCAATCAGGCCGGCCAGCTCGGTTTCACGCGGCTTCGCCCGGTTCCGTTTTACGAATTCCTTTACGACCTGCCGGAGGCGGCACGGCACAACCTCGCGTACTATTTTGCCTACGACTACAAGGTCCCTCAGGACGTCGCCCGCTACGCGAACCCGCTGGTCAAGCGCGTGCACGCGTGGAAAACCACCTGGAAACACGCCGAACTGGTCTCGGTCGATCTCGACGATCGGCTGTTCGTGTTCGACACGCGTCCGCGTCCGATCGCGCCGTTGTCGGTGCTCGACGGCACCGATCGCGAGCTCTATCTCTCGTGCGACTCGATCACGGACTCCAGTGCGCTCGACGCAGCGACCGTCGCCAGGCTCAGGACCATGGCCGATCGTGGACTGATGCTGAACGAAGGCGCGAGGTACTTGTCGCTGGCGGTGGCGATCGGCGAGTATCAGCCGTCACGCGCATCGATGGCCTTGCTAAGACCACTGTTCTCGAAAATCGACCGCGCGGATCGGCCGCGGGTCAAGTCGGCGTTCCACCCTCGTTAACCGTCAACCCAGGAGGCAGAATGGCAAAGAAGAAGGCTGCGAAGAAGAAGGGCGGCAAAAAGAAGGCGGCGAAGAAGAAGGCCGGGAAGAAAAAGAAGAAGCCGGTCGGCGACGTTTTCGGCTAGAGCTGTTCTGCGGACTTCAGGGAACGGCCTCCAGGCCGTTCCCTCCGCGTCTGGCACGCGTCACTCTCTTGACGATCGCCGCCTGACCGCTTACGTCTTGTGCGCGATCGCGTTCCAGTTCTTGACCAGATGCTCCGCCGTGCGCCAGGCGAGCGCCTGAACGGTCAGCGTCGGGTTGTGCGCCCCGCTCGTCCCCATCACCGATCCGCCGAGGATGCCGAGGTTCGGCGCTTCGTGCGAAAAGCCGAAGCGGTTGACGACGTTGGTCTCGGGGTTGTCACCCATGCGCGTGCCGCCGTAGGCGTGGGTCGAGACGCCCATCGCGCCGCCGACCGGCGCGCGTTGAGTCGCAGTCGCGCCCGCTTCCCGATACCACTCCTCCATCTTGTCCTGGGTAAACGCGGCAATCTTGCGCTCGTTGTCCTTGAACTCGGCCGTGACCCGGCACACCGGGTAGCCCAGAGGATCCTTCACCACCGGATCGAGATCGAGGTAGTTGTCCTCGTACGGCAGCGTCGTTTTCTGGATGTACGAGCTGTTTGATCGATCGGCGTTCTCCTTGATGAACGCCTTCCATTGAGAACCCCACCCCGGCACCCGTCCGAACGTGTTCATGCCGGCCGCGGCAATCGGCCGGCGATCCGACATCACCCACAGGTTGCCGCCGCCGATGAAGTCGAGCGACGAATGGTCGAAGTTGTCGTCGGCCCAGTTGTCCACCGCAACACCTTGCGCCGGCAAGCCGTACCAGCTGTCGAGATCGAAGGGGAACAGAGCCGTCACCGGCGCGCCCTGGTGATGGCTGAAGTAGTGACGTCCGACCTGCTTGTGGTTGTTCGACAGGCCCTCCGGATAGGCCTTCGACTTCGATAGCAGGAGCAGGCGGGAGTTTTCATAGGTGAAGCTTGCGAGCAGCACGACTTTGGCGGGCTGAAAATACTCGACGCCGTCGGTCAGGTAGTTGACGCCGGCGACGGCACCGTTGCCGTCCACCTCGATGGTGGTGACATGGGCCCGGGTGACGACCTTGAAATGTCCCGTCTCCTGCGCCCGCGGAATCGTCGTCACCATCGTGGAATTCTTGGCGTCGACGTGGCAACCGCCGCGATTGCAGAAGCCGTGATACATGCAGGCCGAGCGGTTCTGATACGGGCGCGAGTTGATCGCCGCGGGACCCGGGAAGGGATGCCAGCCGATGTTCTTCGCGGTCGCCGTCATTTTTTCGATGAACGACGTGCCGCGCAGCGGCGGCATCGGGTAACCGCGTTTCCGCGGCGCCTCGAACTTGTTCCCCCGCGGATCGATGGTGCCGTTGATGTTGCCGGCCTGGCCGGAGACGCCGACTTCGTATTCGATCTTGTCGTAGTACTGCTCGAGTTCCTCGTAGCCGAACGGCCAGTCTTCGACGGTCGTGCCTTTCGGGAGGCGCGACGCGCCGTAGCGGCGTGTCGTTTCGCTCACGACCTTGAAGTCCCAGGGATTCAGGCGCCAGCTCTGCGCCCAGTAATGCAGCGTGGTCCCACCGACGCCGTTCTGCATCGGGTGGATATTGCCGCGCGGACCGGTCGGCGAGGAAGCGGTCGGACGCGACGTCGGGATCTCCTGGTTGGCCTTCTGCACGGCCTGCGGCCAGCCGCGATAGTTATTGCGCAGTTCGTCCGGCGCGAAATCGCGCTTGGTCAGCCAGCTGCCTGCCTCGAGGCCAATCACCTCGATACCGGCCTGCGCCAGCGGCAGCGCTGCCACCCCGCCAGCCGCGCCGAGTCCGATGATCACGACATCCGTGTCTTTGAGCCTAGTCGCCATGTTTCATCCCCTCGTGCGGTTCGACGCGGGCGGTGGCCTTGGTGAACGATGTGTAGTCGTACGCGGATTTGTGGTTCGCCTTCAGGGCGTTTCCTTCGAGGCTCTTCTGATCGGCGGCGGTGACCATCGTCCGGACGCCGGGATAGCGAATCAGGTCCCAGCCGATGAAATTCGCATTGCCGCCGTAGTACGGATCGCCGAAGGTACCCTGGTGAGTGTGGTTTAGCATCAGGGCGAAAAACGCCGCCGAACTCCCGGTGAAGCCGGTGGCCGCGCCGGTTTCGACGTCGATGAGTACCTGAGTCCTGATCGGTATGGGTCAGTTCGAGGAACGGCTTGCCGCGAGAGGACCGCGCGTAGCGATCAAGCGCCGCCAGCCCCGCCGTGTACGCCTGGCGTGACGAGGCGAGCGCGCCGCCAAGTGCGCGATCGATGTAGTGAACCGCCCGCGCCTCGGTCGCGCCCGGGCCGTTGGCGTCGGTCGGAATCAGCCGCGCGACGATGGCGTCGAGCAGATCCGCTTCCGAGGCTGTGAGGCTCTCGAGCGGTTCGCGTGCGGCAGCCATGTCGTGTGCGCCGGACTCAGGTGGGGCGGCCCTTTCAGGGCCGCCATCTTCGCGACCCTCAAAGGGTCGCGCGACATCGCCCGGGACTGCCGCAGCCGCTCCGACGACCGCCGCGCGCTTCAACAGGTCTCGACGTGAGATGAACGTCATTTCAGTCCTCCGCTCCCGGTGCCTTGCGTTCGTAGATGGCAACCAGCTCGCCCTGCCCGATGACGTGCCCCTTGATCGCGTCGAGCAGTTCGGCGCGATTCAGTCCCGGTTTCAGACTGAGCGCTGTATCGATGGCGTAGACGACGAAGTGATAGTGATGCGGCTTGCCTGGAGGCGGCGCCGGTCCGCGATAGATGGCGCGACGAAAGCCGGACAACCCCTGCACCGCGCCGGCGATTTCCGCAGGCATCGGCGCGTCCGGATCGATCGGCACGCCCTCGGGCACGCCTTTCGCCGAGGCCGGAATCCGGTAGATCACCCAGTGCACGAACGGCGGTGGGTTTCCGGCGTCAGGATCCTCGCAGACGAGGGCGAATTCCTTGGTGCCGGCAGGCGCGCCGGTCCACGTCAGCGGCGGCGAGACGTTCCGTCCGTCCGGCGTGTACTCGCGCGGCATGGTCTCGTCCATCTTCAGGGTCGGACTGGAGACGACGATCTTCGCGGGAGCTGCCTGCATGGGCCGGGCACCCGCCACTGCGCCCATCAACGTCACACCGCCTACGATCAACCCGAACGCGGCGAGCTTCATCGCACCCTCATTTCTTCTTCTTCGCCTTGAACTCGGCAAACAGCGCCGCCATGTCCTCGTGATCCTTCATCGACGCGTACATCGACGCTGTCCGGTCGAGCCGATCGGGCATGTCCATGTCAGCGCCATGCACGAGCAGGACGCGCGCGAGGTCGGTCATGTTGGCGGAAGCCGCCTTGATCAGCGCGGTCCAGCCATCGCCGTCCTTGGCGTTCACGTCGGCGCCTCGATCGAGCAGGAGGCTGACGGTTTCGACACAGTTTTCTCCGGCAGCCGCAAGCAGCGGCACATTGCCGTTGACGTTGACGCTCGCGCTCAGCCCGCCGGCGAGCAGGACCTTCACCGCGGCAGTGTGGCAGCCGGTGGCGGCGAGAATCAGATCGCTGCCGGTCGCCTTCGCGCCTCGCTTCTCCAGCACCTGGATCGCCTCGGCCGCCCCTGCCGCCGACGCATAGGTCAGCGCGACGCCGCCGCCGGCATCCGCCGCGGACGTGTTCGCCCCCGCCGTCAACAACGCCTGAGTGGTGGTGACGTCGCCGTTGGTGACCGCCGCCATCAGCGGCGTGCGGCCCTGGTTGTCCGCGATATTCGGATCCGCGTGACTCGCGATCAGCACGCGGACGACGTCGGCGTGGCCGCCATACGCGGCCACCGCCAGCGCGGTCATGCCGCCGCTGCTCTTGACGTTGACCTCGGCGCCGTTCGCGATCAGCAACTTGACGATCTCGCCGCGGTCAGCTGAGGCGGCACGAATCAACGCCGTGGCGCCGTCTTCGTCGGTGTCCGCGACGCGCGCACCCGCAGCCAGCAGGGACCTGGCGATCGCGGTCTGGCCCTGCACCGCCGCCACCATCAGTGGCGTCATGCCGGTGTCGTCCTTCTCGTTGACGTCAGCGCCGCTGGCGATCAGCGTCGTGACCTCGGCCGCCCGTCCGTACAGCACGGCCTCCGACAACGGAGTGGACTGGGCGAGCGCGATCAGCGCCCCGAGGGCGCAGCTGAGCACACTGGTCATCACTGTGGCGGAAGGACGATAGCATATGGTACCGTGTTACCGCTTCCACTTTTGGCATGAACGTCGACCACCGGTTTACACAGACACAAAAGCGCTACGCCGCCGACGACCTCGAGACGATGAGCGAGGCGGTCCGGTACCAGCAGCACATTTACGACGTGCTGCGTCCGTACGTGGGCAAACACGTCCTCGAAGTCGGGTGCGGCATCGGCACGATGACGCGCCAGTTGGTCGAAGCGGCCGACGAGGTCGTCTGCATCGAACCGAATCTGAATTGCGCGACGCAGGCTCGCGCGGCCCTCGGTGACCACCCGCGCGTCACCATTCGAGTCGAGCACCTCGAGGAGTCGCAGCCCGCGGAGCTCGCGAACCGATTCGACACGGTAGTCTGCGTCAACGTCCTCGAGCACATCGAAGACGACGTCCGCGCCCTGAGGTTGTTCCGCGACGTGGTCGCCGGCACCGGCGGCCAGGTGCTGATCTGGGTGCCGGCCGTGCAGGCGATTTACGGGCCGCATGACGCCGCGCTGGGGCACCACCGGCGCTACTCGAAAGCGTCGCTGTCGAAAGCGTTCGCCGCCGCCGGACTCGACATCGTCGCCATGAAGTACAGCAACCCGATCGGCCTCCTCGGCTGGATGTACAACTTGTACATCAGCGGGAATACCGAGCACACGGCGAGCCAGGTCCGCTTGTTCGATCGACTGATCGCGCCGTGGGCCCTGCCGCTCGAACGGTTCGTCGCGCCGCCGATTGGCCTGTCGGTCGTCGCCATCGGCCGCGCTCGCACGCGACCCGCATGACACACACGCCTTCCGCGCTGCAGCGCGCGGCGCTGCTCGTGCCGCCCGATCCGCTGCTCACCGTCGTGATGCCCGTGTTCAACGAACGGGAGACGATCGACGAAATCATCCGGCGGGTCCTCGCGGTGAAGATGCGCATCGAGCTCATCGTGGTCGATGACGTGTCCACCGACGGAACCAGCGAGATTCTCGAGCGGCTGCAGAAGGAACTCGGGTTCACCCTGATCAAGCAGCCGAAGAACGGCGGCAAGGGCTCGGCGCTGCGGCGCGGCTTCGCCGCGGTCAACGGCGACATGATGATCATCCAGGACGCCGACCTCGAGTACTCGCCGGAGGAATATCCCCTCCTGACCTCACTCATTACGTCTGGACGCGCCGATGTGGTGTTCGGCTCCCGGTTCCTGGGCACGCACCGGGTGTTCCTGCTCACCCACTATCTGGGCAACCGGCTCCTCACCTTCATCACCAATGTCCTCTACAACACCATGCTCACCGACATGGAAACCTGCTACAAGGTGATGCGAACGGACGTGTTACGGTCGATGACGCTGCACTCGAACGGCTTCGGCATCGAGCCGGAGATGACCGCAAAGATCTTCAAGCGCAAATACCGGGTCTACGAAGTGCCAATCAGCTACGACGGCCGCGGCTACGACGAGGGCAAGAAGATTACCTGGCGGGACGGCGTGGTCGCGCTGATGGTGCTGCTGAAATACCGTTTCACCGAGTAACCGTTCGCGCGGGCGGGACCCGACTGTCCGGGGTATAATGGGGGTTCCCCCGCTTTCCTGAAGCCTGCGGCTATTCCAGCCTCCAGCCTCACCAAAGCCGCAAGGAAAAGAAGGTTCAGTGGTTCAACGCCCGAGCGGAACAAACCCTTTCGAGTTCGTCGTGGTCGCCGGACTGCGCGCGGCGCAACTGATGCGCGGCAGCGTCCCGCGCGTGGAGCGCGCGCACAAGGTCATCACCACTGCCCAGCTCGAAGTCGCTCAGGGACTGGTCGCCAGAATCCCGGTAGAACTCAATCCGATCGTCCTGCCTGAGTAATCGTTTCTGAAGGGCGGCGCGCCGCCTTCGAGCCGCGCGGCGGCCATCGCATCGATGCGATGGCTGACCGCGAATCGCCCTGTGCGTGTCTCTATTTGCGCGGCGTCGCGAGCCGGACGTGGGTCGCCCGCGGCCCGCTGCACCGGTCTTCGATGACCTCGAACGTCACGGCGTCACCAGGAGTGAGCGAATTGAAGGTGCCGAAGGTCGAGTCATTCCGGTGAAAGAAGACCTCGCGGTGGTCGTCGGCGCGGATCAGCCCGTGGCTCTGTCCGGCGTTGATCTTGGTGACTCGCCCGCTCATGCTGTGCGTCGCGGGAGGGCGAATCTGGTCGGGTCGTCCCAGTCGTCTGATCATTTCCGGCCGCGCCGTCGATTGTTCGCCCATGGCCTGTGATCTTACCACCACGCGTCGAGGCAGGCTCCGTGCTGCCGAAAGTGCATAGCTGCAGTGCCCCCTGTTGCTATGATGGCGGACATGTGGATGCGATACGGGACACGCCTGACGTTCGCTACCTCCCTCGCGGCGGTCCTCATGGTGGCACCCCTCCTGGCTTCCAAGATCAAGAGTACGGGCAACGCCGACCCGACCTTCGACTTCAAGGGCATCCACAGCTGGGCGTGGGCGGCTGATGGCCCCGGCGACGTGAAAATGGCGCGCAGTTCGGAGGACGATCCGAAGGCCCTGCTGGCCATTTTCGGACCGACCGTGGTCGAGTCGGTGGTCAAGGAACTTGGTGCGCGCGGCCTCAACCAGGTCGATCCGGCTGAAGCGCCGCTCAAGATGCACTATTACGTGCTCGTCACGGTCGGCTTCGAGGCGCAGACGATGGGACAGTTCCTGCCGCCGATCGCCGATTGGGGCATTCCGCCGTTCACGCCGATGACGCAGTCGCTGAACGTCATCCAGACTGGCTCGATCGTGCTCGACGCGGTGTCATCGAAACTGAATCGGGTCGTCTGGCGCGGCATCAGCCAGACCGAAATCGAAAAACTCAAGAACGACGTCGAGCGGAAACAGGTCATTCGCGACGCCGTCAAGGATCTGGTGTCGAAGAAGTTTCCGAAGACCTAACCTCGCCGCGTGATGCAGCAGGTTCGATCGACTGCCGGATCCGCCACGATTGGCTTTCTGCTCGGATTCCTGACCGCGGCGCTGGCCGCGACCCTCGCCTGGCACTTCCTCGCGCCGCGTTCGGCCATCCGCATCGACACCTCACAGCCAACCGTCGTCCGCCAGATTCAGCAACTGCAGCGTCTCGAGACCGTGTTCTTCAGCATGGACAAGATCGTGTCCGGTGGCTGGGAGAGTCGCTACCTGCCGACTTTCCTTTCAGGCGAGCGTCTCCTGCTGATTGTGTATGGCGACGTCACGGCGGGCGTCGATCTCGCGGGGATTGGTCCGTCGGAAGTGACCGTCAGCGGGCAGACCATCCGGATGAAGCTGCCCGACGCCGAAGTCTTCTCAGCACGGGTAGACAACGAACGCACGCGCGTCTATTCGCGAGAGAGCGGGCTGTTCACCCACGTTAGCGCCGGCCTCGAATCCGAGGTGCGACGCGAGGCGGAGCGGCAGATCCGGCAGGCAGCGCTCGACAACGGGATTTTGAAGACCGCGACGGAGAACGCCCGCACGACGCTGACGTCGTTCCTGCGCGGGTTGGGTTTTCTGGAGGTTGAGATCCGCTGATGGAGTCCGGGGAGTCCGGCTGAAGCCGGACACTACCTTCCCGAGGAAGCCTTCCGGAGGTAGCGCCGAGGCTAGGAAGCCGCCCGGACGGTCGTCGAGCTCCGATCGAACGCCTGGCCATTGAACGCGTCGAGGCTGGATTCGAGGGCGGAGGGACTGCGGTCGCTCATCAACTGGCCAAGGAGCAGGCCGAGGACCGTAGAAACCAGCAACCAGACGCCGAAACCCTCAAGTAGCAGCCTGAGCATCGAATACCTCGCTGAAGAGCTGTGCAAGATCCGTGTAACTTCATGGTTGTCGGCTCCAACACCCGATTCCTACAATTTGCGCCAGAAAGTACATGAGCAACTAAATGCTCGCTCTTTATGGTGTGTAAAAGAGGCGCAGTCGCCAGCACGAGCGTAGCCTTTCACTTCACATTTTGACACCCCAAGGCAGTGCTTGCGCTGCTCTTCGAAACCCGACGGGAGCGGGCGGATTATCGATCCTGAAGCGTTTCGCCACGGTCGACGAAGTCGCGCGGCTGATCGGCTGATTTGGATCGCTGCACTTGGCGGCCTCACGACACGACACTCACCAGGAATTCGCGCAGACTCAATTCGCTCCGTGCTCGAATCAGGCGTTGGCCCGAGAACTGCACTAGGAGCGACGTGCGAAATGAGCATCGACGGGACGAGCGACTGTGGTGCGTAAGTAAGGATGGGATTGAAACGGATTGCCGTCTTCACTCCGGCCCGCATGGCTTCGCGATTCAAGTGACCTCAGCGGGTCTCGTGTATCTCGGTAAGCCGTGCGCCACGGCTGACACTGCGATCGCGCAAGGTGCTGTCCACCAGAAAATGCTGCTGGCTGATGGCTGGCAGCAGGTCGAACGCCACGTTGAAGAGTCCGTCGCTTAGCCAGAGGACAGCACCATGAACACGCCGCCAACTCCCCAGTGCCCCAACTGCCGCCGTGGCGATTCCGCTGAAGAGCAATCCGAATGCACGTCGTGCGCGCGCTGGTTCGTGTGCACGCGCTGCCACATTCGCTTCCCCGGTCCGCTGCAGCAATCCAACGCTGCCTGACGCAGCAATCCTAACGCCGACTGACGCAGCCAACGACCGCTGCCATCGCGGACCTCGCGCAGCGACAATCGTCCCGCCGGTATACACTCGCGCCGGAGCGCCGCGAGCGTGCATGAATACGACCTGATCGCCGAGTGGTACGCATCGGATCGGACCCACCACACCGGTGTCCCCGAAGTCACCAATTTAGCGGAATCCCTGCCGCGCGCTGCGCGAGTACTGGACATCGGCTGCGGCAACGGCATTCCGATTACGCGGACCCTGCTCGACGCCGGCCATCACGTCGTCGGGCTCGATAGTTCCGTCGAGATGCTGGCGCGGTTTCGAACCAACCTGCCGCACACACCGGTTATTCGCGGGCGCGTGCAGGCATGCGCGTTCGCCGATCAGACGTTCGATGCGGCCGTCGCGTGGGGCGTCATGTTCCACATCGATCAGACGGAACAGATCAAGGCGATCGCGAGCGTGTCACGGGTGCTCAGGATCGGCGCTCCGTTCCTCTTCACCGCCGGGGATGTGGAAGGTCCCGATCCAGTCGAAGGCACGATGGACGGCGTCCTCTTCCGCTACTTCTCGTTCAGCGTCGAGAACTATCGACGCGTCCTCGGCGAGCACGGTTTCACGCTGGTCAACGTGCACGCCGACAGCGGCGGAAACACGTACTATCTGGCAAGGAAGTCAACGTGATCCAGCGTAGCCAACGCGCCGGTGAAACGGCCATGACCTTCGGCTGGCGGATGTACGGCGCGGGCATCATGGCATTGGCCGTGGTCAGCCTGGCGCTGGGAGATTTTCTGCCGGGACAGCCCCTGCCCAAGGGCTTTCCTGCCCGAATCGTGCTGGCCCATGCCGTCAGTATTTTTATGCTGGTCTCCGGCCTGGCCATCGTCTGGCGCAGAACGACGGCCTGGGGCTCCGCAGCGATCACCGCTTACTACACGCTGATTGTCGTGATTCTGATGGACGGCCGCGTGGCACTCGCCCATTACCGCGAGTTCATCGCCTACAGCAACGCCGCGGAGCAACTCTCGATCGCGGCGGCTGGCCTGATCGTCTACGCCAACAGCGCCAGAATCGACACGACGCTGGCCGCGCGCCTGACGAGACTGGGACAACTGGCGTTCGGGGTATGCGCGCTGTTATTCGGCGGCGCGCATTTCTTCTACATGAACCTGACCGCGCCGCTGGTGCCCAAATGGCTGCCGCCGAACCAGCTGTTCTGGGGTTATGCGACCGGCATCGCTTTCATCGCCGCGGGCGTTGCAATCCTGTCAGGTGTGCAAGCGCGTCTGGCCGCGATCCTGACGACGGTCATGCTCGCGCTCTTCACCCTGTTGGTGCACGGACCGATGTTCGTGGGCGATCCCTTCAATCACGGAATCTGGACCGAGAACGCGACGAATCTCGCGATTATGGGCGCGGCGTGGGTTGTCGCGGATTCGCTGGCAGCGACGAGACGCTGAAAGACGCGTGGAAACTGTTGCGCCTCCGGGATCCGCTGCGTATCATCGCGGACCGGGAGGCATTTGCGTGATTGATATCGCCGGATCGTTGTTCGTGGGCGCCGCATCGCTGCTGCTCGGCATCCTCGTGATCGACATGCTCTGGGACGCCCGATCCGTCTCAGAAGAGCCGTTCACGATGGCGACCTCCGAGGCCATTCGGGAGTACTACTACAACAACCTGGTTTACATGGCGAAGCGCACGCCGCAGATTCTGGCGCCGATGCCGCTCGCCTTCGTCATGGTGGTCGGATCGCTTGGCTACAAGCTGGTGCACGGCCTGCGCACCGGCGACTCGCCGGCCACGACTTCCGCGCTGGTGAGCATCGCGCTGACGTTTCCAATAATCATCGTGGCCGCAACGTCCACGATCCCTACGCTTTCAAGAATCGATGCCAGACGCGCGACGCTGACGCTGGAGCAGCGTCACCTCCTCCAGCGCCGGATCTACCGTCAGCACGTGCTGTATTTCGTCTGCACGGTGGTGGCAATCGCCGCGCAATTTGTGCTCTAGGCCGCGCACGCGGCAATCCGATCGGCAATGCTGCCAAGACCGCGCACGCGCAACTGATCGGTGAGGATGGCGGCGATCGCCTCTGGTGGTCTCGGGCCTTCCTGAGTAAGCGCCGCGACTTCGTCGGCGGTCAGCGGATAGAGCGGATCGGCGGCAATACGCGCCGCCGTGTCGGGACCGAACTTGCGCGCCGTTTCCCGTGTGTTGATCTCGACCGCGTGCGCCTCGTCTCTGAAGAGCCAGAGGAACGCCCGCAGGCTGTAGACCTCCGCGTTGGTCGACTGCGCAACCAGAATCGCGTGCCTGTCACACACCGACGGCACGACCGTCAGCGTGTCGATAATCTCGCCGCCGCACGTGCGCCGGAACACCTTGTCGGCGACCGTGCCGTCGCAGGGGACCAGGAGCGACACGTAGTGCTCGAACTCGATGATGGCGTTGGGCGCCGTTTTCCTCACCTCGAATAGCGCCGCTTCCTTCTCGCCCACGGACATGCCGCTGGTGACGATCGCCATCTCGCATAGCGCGACGTTCTGCGCCGACGGCGCGTCCAGCAGCCCCGTGCCGAAGTACTTGGCGACGTCCCACATCATCCGCGCCGTGAACGTCCAGTAGCTGACCAGCATGCGGTTCACGGACGAGGGCTCGCGCCGATAGGCGTGGAACCCGGCCCACCAGCCCTCCTGGCGCAGGGTCCGTACGAACTCGACTGGAAAGCGGTTGACGATCGGATCGGCGAGCGCCACCAGTTGTTTGGTCATCGGGAAACCGGAACCGGGTTCGAGCTCGCCGTGCGCGTCCTTTTCGTAGACGTACGAGGCATAACCCCGATGGCGCTCAAGGCCGTCGGCGAACCACACAGGATCGCCAAGCAACAGCGCGAGCACTCCGCCGCACATCCCCTCGAAATTCAGCACGACGGCGGTCGCACCGGTCATGAAGGCCACGAAAAATCCCCGGCGTGTTCGCGCGGTCGCCAGTCGGCCGACCGCGCCTGGAATAATGCCCGGCAGGCTCCAGGGCGTGAGCGCACGCGAGAGCAGCAGGCCGATACTGCTGACGAGTGCCGGAGGAGGACTGGTGGCAACCACGGCGGTCGAGATGTCGAAAAGCGCGAAGGCCGGCCACGCAATCGCGCGCGTCAGCCCCGCGAGCAGGGTCCCGGACAGAAGCTCGCCGGGCCGCATCGCAATCGTTTTACCGACCACGGCATTAAAGGCGGCGTTCATCAGCTGAATGGAGGCGCTGGCGCCGTCTGCAGCGCGGCGGCGCAGCCGCGATGTCGCGTTGATGACCACGGCGGTCGTCGGCCACTTTACCGGCCCGACGATTCTCGCGATGCGTTCGAGGACCCATGCCACCCCGCCCACGGTCGCATTGAGCGCCAGCAGGCCGATGTTCGGGAGGACGACGAACGGGAGCAGGAGAACGGCGCCCAGAACGGGTCATGCTACAGCCAAAAACGATAGAGTTGCAGGCGCATCGGCATGTCGAACGAACTCTTTATAGGTTGGCCCGAAGAGGCAAAGTCAATCGTCGACCGGTCCATCAGCCGGCATGGCGGGTGGGATGCGTGGCTGACGTTTGGACAACTGCGCGTGGAGTGCACGCGGTTCACCGGGATCGTCAGGCTGGTCAAAGGACAGGGGCGAACGTTTTCCGTGCCCCGCGTCTTCGTGATCGATCCGCACGCGGAGCGCACCGCGTTTCTCGACTACCCCGCAAGTGGCCTCACGACAGTTTATGCCGGGGGCAGCGTCTCCGTCATCGATGCGTCAACCGGCCGAGAGCTCGAGCGTCACGATCGATATCGGGCTCGATTCAAGAGTTTCCACGCCCGGCTGGCCCAATGGTCCGACCTCGACATCGCCTACTTCCTCGGCTACTCGCAGGCCAACTACCATTCCTATCCGTTCGCGCTTCCCAGGCTTGCGTTCGTCGCCCAGCGAAGCTACCGGCGAGAGGCTGCTCGGTGGCAGGCGCTGACACTGGAGTATCCCGCCGGCTTCGATTGCCACTGCCGCCGGCAGACATTTCACTTCGATGAGACAGGCCTTGTCCGCCGGGTCGACTATCACGTCGAGATCGTCGGCCGCGCGTCGACGTCGGCGCACTTTTACGAAGACTACGTCCGCGTCGGCGGCATCCTCTTTCCCTGCAAGAGGCGAATCGTCGCCCGGCTGCTGAGGGTTGCGGTGAGCGTGAACCTGATCACGCTCGACCTCACGCTGCAAGCGATGCCGTGTGCTAGCGTAGGCGCATGAGCACGGCTATTCTTCGCGCGTTCCGGGCAGTCATCGCGTCGGCAATCGTGACCTTCGCTTCGGTTGCAGCCGCACAAATACCGCCCATCGCGCCGGACATCCCCGCGAAATACACGCCGCCCGACATCAACGCCGACTACGTCAAGCGCGTCGTGATGGTGCCGATGCGCGACGGCGTCAAGCTCTACACCGTCATCGTCGTGCCCAAGGGCGCGAAAGGCGCGCCGATTCTGCTGACGCGGACGCCGTACAACGCCGCGCAGCGCGCGACCAGAAACGAATCGCCGAGTATGCTGGCGACGCTGCCGCAGGGTGATGAAGTCTTCACCCGTGACGGCTACATCCGCGTGTTCCAGGACGTGCGCGGCAAGTACGGATCCGAAGGTGAGTACGTGATGACGCGGCCGCTGCGCGGACCGTTGAATCCGACGGCTGTCGATCACTCGACCGATGCCTACGACACGATCGATTGGCTCGTGAAAAATGTGCCCGAGTCGAACGGCAGGGTCGGCATGCTGGGCAGCTCGTACGAAGGATTCACCGTCGTGATGGCACTGGTCAACCCGCATCCGGCACTGAAAGTGGCCGCGCCGATGAGCCCGATGGTTGACGGCTGGATGGGCGACGACTGGTTCCACTACGGCGCCTTCCGCATGCCGAACTTCGACTACATCTCAGCGCAGACGACGGCGCGCGGATCGGGCAACGGCATTGTGCGACAGGGCTACGACGACTACGAGAACTTCCGGCGTGCCGGATCCGCGGGCGACTTCGCCATCGCCAACGGGCTTGCGGAATTTCCGTTCTGGCGAAAAATGGCCGAGCATCCCTCGTACGACACGTTCTGGTCCGAGCAGGCGCTGGACACCATCATGGGCAAGCAGCCTCTGAAGGTGCCGACGATGTGGATTCAGGGATTGTGGGACCAGGAGGACATGTGGGGCGCCATCCACAGCTACCTGACGACGGAGCCGAAGGACACCCGGAACGACATGAACTACCTCGTGATGGGTCCGTGGCGGCACAGCGGCGTCAACTACGACGGATCGACACTCGGTCCCCTGCATTGGAATGGCGACACCGCGCTCGAGTTCCGCCGCGACGTGCTGAAGCCGTTCTTCGATCAGTATCTGAAGGACGGCGCGCCGAAGGCGGACACGCCACCGGTGTTCATCTACAACACCGGCGAGAATCACTGGGACCGTTTCAAGCAGTGGCCGCAGGCGTGCGACGAGGGCTGCGCCACCAAATCGAAGCCGCTCTACCTGACCAGTGACTACGGTCTCTCGTTCACCAGGCCGTCGCAAGGTGGAACGAACGGACGGCCGGCGTTCGACGAGTACGTGTCCGATCCGGCGAAGCCGGTCAGCTACGTTCCGCGGCCGGCACGATTCGCCGACGGATCGGTCTGGCAACGCTGGCTGCTGATCGATCAGCGCTTCGTGGCCGATCGTCCCGACGTGTTGTCGTACGTGACGCCGCCGCTCACCGAAGCGGTGCACATCGCGGGCGAGCCGATCGTGAACCTGATGGCGTCCACCAGCGGCAGCGACAGCGACTGGGTGGTCAAGGTGATCGATGTCTATCCCGACGAGGTGCCGAGCCAGCCGGAGATGGGCGGCTATCAGCTGAGCGTGTCCATGGACATTTTCCGTGGACGCTATCGCGAGAGCTTCGTCACGGCGAAGGCGATCACGCCGAACGTTCCGCTCAAATACACGTTCGGCCTGCCGACCGTCAATCACGTGTTCCAACCGGGGCACCGGATCATGATCCAGGTGCAATCGAGCTGGTTCCCGCTCTACGACCGCAATCCGCAGACCTTCGTGCCGAACATCTTCTTCGCGCGTCCGGCGGACTACGTGAAGGCGACGCAGCGGATTTACCACGGTCCAGATGCGGCGAGCTTCATTTCGCTGCCGGTCGTCAGCGGAAAATAGCGCGCTCAGCGCGGTAGTCTTACGTCCATGCGACCACTTCGCTATTCCATCAACGTCACTTTGGACGGGTGCTGTGATCATCGGGCAATGCTTCCGGACGAAGACATGCATCGTCATGCGGTGGAGAACCTCGACCGCGCCGATGCGCTCCTGTTCGGACGGGTGACTTACGAAATGATGGAGGCGGCGTTCCGGCCACCGGCAAGCGTTGGGGCGATGCCGGAGTGGATGAAACCCTTCGCGCGGACGATCGACGCGGCAAAAAAGTATGTCGTATCGAGCACCCTGACCCAGGTCGATTGGAACGCGGAGTTCGTGCGCGGGGATCTGGGGACGGCCGTTCAGCAGCTGAAGCGGGAGCCGGGCAGAGGCCTCCTTGTCGGAGGCGTGAAACTCCCCCTTGCGTTGGCGGAACTGGGATTGATCGACGAGTACGAGTTCGTGGTACAGCCCCGGCTGATGGGCCATGGGCCGACGTTGTTTGCGGGGCTATCGAAGCCTATCGACCTGAAGCTTGTGAGCCGGCTGGAATTCGCCTCGGGGTCGGTGGCGATGCGGTACGAGCCGAGACGGTAGCATGGCGAGGCTAGCTGATGGTGAGCGGATCGCCGGTAGCGTGTTCTCGAATCTGGTACTTCAGGAATTCATGCACGGCATCAGCCACTTTGGTGTCCGAGGTCTCGATCAGGACTCGTCCGCCGGTCGCCAGTTCGTGGTAGGTGAATGTCAGGGTACTGCGTCGGTCCTGCATCGTTCGCACTCCGGGTGGCAACTCCCCATGTGTCGCCAGCGGCTTCCCAAAGTCTCCGCTCGCGAACTGTTCGGCGATCATTTTCAGGTGCGTGCGAATCTGGTCTCGCGAAACGTCGTCGGCTGGATCCTTGACAACCACTTCAATCGAGCCGCCTGTCTTTGACAGCCTGAAATGGTGCGCAGTCTTGTCCTGGTCGAAGCCCATGGCTTCGGCGCCGCGCTGCTTCAACTCGGCTTCCTTCTGCATCTGAGCGAGGTGTTCCTCGTGGGTCATGCCAGGCGGCATGGCGGGATGCTGAGCCCGCGTGACGCGTGTTGTGACGCCGATGACCAGCACGACGAACGCGACGGCGACGATCTGACGACTGGAAGCAGGCATGCCACGCATCTTAAAGCCTGGAGTCGACTCCAGGGTCAAGCCGCGTCTATCATTCGCCCATGGGCGCATTTCTCTCGATCGGCAGGGTATCGGAGGCCAGCGGCGTCACGGCGGACACGATTCGCTACTACGAGAAGCGGGGTCTGCTGCCCAAGCCGACCAGGACGGCGAATGGCTATCGTCAGTATTCCGAAGCCGTCCTGAGTCGCCTATCACTGGTTCGGAACGCGCAGTGTTTTGGATTCTCGCTCGCTGAGATCGCGGCGTTTCTGCGGGTCCGTGAGGCAGGAGGGCGGCCATGCCATGATGTTCGGGCCGCTGCCGAACGCATGCTTCTCGCAGTGGACGCGCAAATCGCTGAGCTCACGTCGACTCGCAAGCGGATGCAGCACACCTTGCGGAACTGGGATCGTACCCTGCAGCGCACGCCTTCAAATCAACCGGCTCGACTGTTGGAACGCCTGGATCCGCCGGCGTCCCGTCCACGCGTCCGCCAGCAGATACGGCGTCGCCAGGCACCGAGATGAACTCCGCGCCGCTCGGCGACCGCCTACGTCACACGACCGCGACCTTGACGTTGTGGATCGGCGGCAGCGAATCGAACAGACATTCCCACTGCTCGCCGCTCTCGCGCCCGATCCAGAGCTGACCGGTCGTCGTGCCGAAATACAGCGCCGGCGTCCTCAGGTGATCGATGTCCATCGCGTCGCGCAGGATGGTGAAGTAACTCTCCTTCTTCGGCAGCCCGCGCGCGAGGCGGCTCCATGAGTCGCCACCGTTCTCGCTGCGCCACACGGCCGGCGCGCTGCCGGGGCACGTGCGCGTCTCCGGCGTCAGCGGCATGACGTAGACGACGTCGGGATCGTGCGGGTGGACGACGATGGGAAATCCAAAGTCCGAAGGGAGTCCTTTGGCGATGGAGCGCCAGGAACGGCCGTAGTCGTCACTCCGCAGCACGCCGATGTCCGGCCGCGGCCCGCCCGGGCCGGTCCACTCTGCCCAGCCGCCGTGGTTCTGCATGTAGAGCCGACCGGGCGCGGCGTCGTGACGCACGATCTTGTGCACGCACTGGCCGAACTCTGGATACGGATCGGGCGCGAAGCCGGCGCCGACGCCTTTGTTGGAGGCCGAGAACGTATCGCCGCCGTCTTCACTGACATAGTGACCGCCGGTCGAGATCGCGAGGTGCATGCGATTGCCGTCGCGGATGATCGTATGCAGGCACAGGCCGCCGGCACCCGGCGACCACTTGCGGGCGTGCTCGTGGTTGCTGATGCCAGGCACCATCTCCCACGAATCGCCGCCGTCGCGGCTCCTGAACAGCGACGCTGGCTCGACGCCGCACCAGAGATCGTTCTTGCTGCTGCCAGGCTCGTATCGACCAGATGTTCGCGAGCGCGCGCCCATCGTCTTTCGGGAACGCCGGCGCCGACTTGGTCTCCTTGAAACTTTTTCCCAGGTCGGTCGAACGCAGCACCTTCATGCCGAAGAAGGGATTGCAGCTCGAGGCGTACAGGCGCGGGGCGCTGCGCGTGTCGATCAGCGTCGAATACACGGGAACGCCCTGACCGAATGGACCGCGCAGCGCGAAGGCGCGCCTCGTTTTCGCGGCCTCCGCAACGAACACGCCCTTTCTGGTGCCGATGGTCAGAATCAGTCGGTCCGCCATTCATCCTCCAGAGACCGCGGGCAGGATCGTGAGCACGTCCCCCGGGTTGAGACGCGTGTCGATACCGTCCAGATCGCGGACATTGTCCGCATTCACGAAGACGTTCAGGTGACGACGGACGGCGCCCGTTTCGTCACACAGATTCCGATACAACGCCGCCTGGTGCTCTTCGAGATCCGCCAACGCCGCACGCACTGTCGTCGCCGAGACCGGCAGTTGTTCGACGCCGCCACAATACGCGCGCAGCGCGCCAAGCACATGGAGGGTGACTGTCGGCCTTGCGGTCATCGCGTAAGGTGAAGGGTATCGCTGACGGTTCGAACGACGCAACCGATTCAGGGGGAGCCTCGCCTCCCTTCGCTGTCCCTGCGGCGGGCCACGACGCGGTCCGTGTCGCGGGCAAGGTTAAAATTTGCCAGGGAATGGTGGAGGCGCCGCCCGGAAGAGATCGGATGGTTGCGGGGGCGTGCAAGCAACGGTGCTTGCAGCTGTCGAGCGGTGCGGCATGACCGTGACCTCGGTCCGCGCATACTCCTGAACGAGTCGGCGGTAATCGGTTACTTGTTACCGCCGACCATTTGGTCGTTCACAGCTGCGGCATGTGATCGACGCACGACACGTGCGGATTCCAATCGGCAAAGGTGCCGAACGGATTGTCCCGCCAGGCCCACACGTGGAGCTCGTAGAAATTCGGGAAGCCGAATCGATTTGGCGCCCCGATGTAGTTCAGCAGCTGACCGGCCAGCGTCGGCGGCGTCGTGTTCGTGGCGTTCCAGGTGTCCGCGAAGACGACGTATTCAGCCGCCACCAGTCGCATTTCCCCATTTCTTGATTCATAGACGAGCGTCTGCGGCTGGCGCGGATCGAGGACACCGCCTTTCACGAGCGCCGGGTTGACGAAATGGACGCCCATCGCGCCGTGGTCAGGTCCGCTGACACAGAACGGCTTCGGAACATAGCCGGCAGCGACGGCCGCGTTCGGATCGAGATACTGCCGCGTCGCATCACGGACGATCTCGATGAGCGCCGGCGACTGCCGGCCATCGTCCTGGCCGGCCGCAGCAGACGTCACGAACGGGAACAGCGCAACGGAAACGGCGACGAGCATTCCTACTGACAATCTGGCGTGCATGGCTCTCCTCCTTGTGAGAGGTGAGCGTCCACCCCGCCGCGAGATCGAACAAGCGGCATGACGCGGCATTGGGCCGCAGAGGCGCCACGCCGCCTAATGCCGCGTTTTACCGCGCGGCCGCCGTGGGGCTCGAGTGCACGCGATCATCGAAATCTCGTCCACGCTGGGATTCCGGAGCGCGTCGCGATGACGTTGACCGGATACAAAACGCAATCGATCTTCGAACGCTACAACATCGTGTCTGACGGCGACCTGCGCGAGGCCGCACGACGCCTCGATGCAGTGGCTCGCTGAACGCTGCGGACCACCGTACCGACACGTTTGTTGACAGTACGGCGGGTTCACCACCGAGCTGCGCACGGTCCTCGCGGCGCAGCACGCCGCACATCAGCGGCTCAAACTGGCCGGTCACATCTTCCCGAATGTGTTTTGGCGGATGGTCGCTGACGAGCGCGGCAGAAAGCAGCACCCAAGGTGATCACTCGCTTTGACAAGAGCTAGAAGATTGCGTGTCGAGCGGCGGGTTGTCCCGGCCGCATCCCACATGACCTGCGGCGCACGGCCATTCGGAACTTCGTCCGCAGTGGAATGTCTGAGCATGTCGGCATGAAATTGAGCGGCCACAAACGCGGAGCGTGTTCGATCGGGTACGACATTGTCTCGGGCGACGATCTACGCGAAGCCGCACGGCGGTTGAACGTAGCGGCTGGTCGATAGTCCTTCCCCACCATGCGGGCACACGCCCGCAGGGTTCTTTGTCACGCTATGGATCCTCTAGTACAAAGTTTCGGCAACAACGTTACTCCACTAACCAAGCGGGGTGGGCTGTGAGCCCGTCGCGCCGCTCACGATGGCTGGTCGCCAAGCTGGCGATTTCTAAGAAAATTGAAATCGCGGCCGCGAAGTTGAAGGCGCGGAGGCCAATGCGCCGGATCGGGAAGATTAGGCCACAGCTCGATCAGAAAATCGGACCAGGTGGCACGGATGGGGTTGTAGTAAAAGGGAACAGATGGAGGAACCGGAGTGCCCTTCTTGCCGGACCTGAGGGCGCGGAGTTGGATCACGAGTTCGTTAGCTGCGAACGTAACCACATAGCAGCGAACGTATCTGAAGGCCTTCGTCGTGAGCTCGTAGTACGTGGTCCCAAAGCCAGCAGCATCGAACATTCCGACTGACGGTGCGTCGCGTCGTCCAAGCCACACCTCAATGCGCCCGGGAGGAGTGAGGTGAGCCTTTAGGGCAGTTCGTTGTTGTGGGCTAAAGAAGGGCTTAAGGTTTTCGTGTGTCAACACGTGGAGGTGATCCAGTATGACGGCCTTCATCGTGAACCAGGTTGCAATAGTGACGCAATCCAGTGCGGCGACATTGCGTGATGCAGATGTGGTGCTGGAGATGAGCGGAATAAGAATGGGCTTAACAAGGCTTTCCAATTGACTCATCCATTCGTTGTTGCATGGTCGGCAGACGACTGGCGCGTCAATCTCGAAGCGCTGGGCTCGTTCCAGCCTCTCGGTTCCTGTGACTGACCCTTCCGCGTGGAGTTGATAGAACTTCTGGTCTTTGTGCTGGCGCCGCAATTGTTTCGACAGCCACCGTGGGCACACGTCTTCCGGGCTCATCGGCGCCTTAGTAGGCCCACAAAACGCGCAGACGTTCACTCTCGTTTCCGTTTAGACCGCTTAGGCGACATTCGCGATATTGCTTTGGCGCGGCCAGCACTCGGCGCAGTCCATCCGTGAATCGCCAACAATCGTCTCACCTATATTGCGCTCACGGGCGGCGCGTGTGTTTTTTCGGGATAAGCCCTGCTTAAGCCCTGATCTCTGAAAAGCACGCAGGTTTCTTAGGCCCCGCTGCCCACAAACCGTGCTTTTGTTAGAAAAGGGTGGAGGCGCCGCCCGGATTTGAACCGGGGGTGGAGGTTTTGCAGACCTCTGCCTTACCTCTTGGCGACGGCGCCTCAATAAACAAGAACGGCGGGTCGAGAGACCCGCCCTTCTGACCGCGGAGAGAAAAATTTGGAGCGGGAAACGGGATTCGAACCCGCGACTTCGACCTTGGCAAGGTCGCACTCTACCACTGAGCTATTCCCGCCCGAACCCCCAAAGTACCACACCGCTGGGCTCGCTTTCAAGCTCGTGGCCCCCGCAACGGGCCGCTCCAGAGCCCTTCGCCATCATACCTTGACGTCGCGCAGCACCTGCGCCGCCTCCTCCGGCGACGTCGGGTTGATGTAGAACCCGGTGCCCCACTCGAAGCCCGCCACCCGCGTCAGCTTCGGCATGATCTCGACGTGCCAGTGGTACATCGTTGGCCACGTCCTCCGAAAACGGCGAGGTGTGGACCACCAGGTTGAACGGCGGCACCTCCAGCGCGCGGTTCAGCCGCTGCAGCACCGACTTCAGCAACCGCGCCAGGCTCGCGTACTGGTGACGCTCCGCCTCCTCGAACCGCGAGCCGTGACGCTTGGGCAGCAGCCACGTCTCGAACGGCAAACCGCGGCGCGTACGGCGCCAGCGCCACGATGTCGGCGTTCTCCTCGATCACCCGCCGGCCGTCGCGCGAGCTCCTGGTGCACGATGTCGCAGAAGACGCAGCGCTCCTTGAACTGGAAGTGCTGTCGTGCGCCGTCGATCTCCTCGCGCACCAGCTCCGGCACGATCGGCAGCGCGATCAGCTGCGAGTGCGGATGCGCCAGCGTCGCGCCCGCCGGCGCCCCGTGATTCTTGAAGATCAGGATGTAGCGCAGCCGGAAATCGCGCTTGAGGTCCAGCATGCGTTCGCGGCACGCCCAGAACACCCGCTCGATCTCCTGCTCCGACATCATCGCCAGCGGCCGATCGTGATCCGGCGTCTCGATGATCACCTCGTGCGCGCCGATGCCGTTCATGCGGTCGAACATGCCCTCGCCCTGGCGATCGAGATTGCCCTCGACCTGCAGCGCCGGGAACTTGTTCGGGACCACGCGGACATTCCACCCCGGCGTGTTCGGCGCGCTGCCGTCGGTGCGATATGACAGCACCTCGGGCGGCGTCATCGCCTCGTGACCGGGACAGAACGGACAGTGCTCGCGGCCGAGAATGGTCGCCGACTCCAGGCGGAAGTCGTTCGGGCGCTTCTGGCGGTCGGTGGAGATGATGACCCACCGGCCGGTTATCGGATCCTTGCGGAGATCAGGCATTCAGAGATTAGAAGTTAGAAGTTTGAAGTGTGAAGTGTGAAGTTAAATCTGAAGTCTGAAGTCTGAGATCTGAAATTTAGAAGGCGTCGAACGCGTTCTCGAATACTCGATGACCGGCGTCGCCGCTTGCGAAATGAATCGCCACGACGTCGAACCGGCAGGGACGGTCGACGAGACGATGGCGCGCGAGAAAGTCGTTGGCGAGATGCGTCATCCGCCGCTGCTTCCACGGTGTCACGGCTTCGCTGCCGTCGCCGAATGCCCGATCCTCCCGGGTCTTCACTTCCACGAACACGATCGTCTCGCCGTCGCGCGCGATGATGTCCAATTCTCCACCACGGCGCCGGTAGCGCCTCGCAAGAATCGACGTACCCCCGTCGTTCGAGCTCGGCACACGCGAGATCTTCTCCGGATTTCCCCAGCGCGATCCGAGCCTGCGTCATGCTCGACTGACGCAGCAAACATCGGGCCCGAGGCTTCCATCACGAAACCACGAAGAACACGAAGGGCACGAAGTCCGTTTTTCTAAAACCCAAAAGGCGTCGTGATCTTAGTGATCTTCGTGTCGTCGTGATAAAGGTCATCTCGCCGCACCGACCTGGGTCAGCGCCTCGTCGAAGATCCTGACGGCCGTGTCCGCCTGCTCTCGCGTCAGCACCAGCGGCGGCGAGAAGCGGACCGCGTTCTTCCCCGCGCCGAGCACCAGCAGGCCGCGGTTGAACGCCGCCGTGACGACGGCGTCGCGCTCGGTGGTCGCCCGCTCTTTGGTCTGGCGATCCCGGACCAGCTCGACGCCGATCATCAGGCCACGCCCGCGCACGTCGCCAATCAGCGGATGCTTGTCGGCCAGCGATCGCAATCCGTCCATCAGATATGCGCCGACCGCGGCCGCATTGGCGACGAGCCGCGTCTTCAGCAGTGAGATGGTCGCCAACGCCGCCGCGCACGAGACCGGGTTGCCGCCGAACGTGCTCGCGTGCGCGCCCGGCGGCCACGCCATCAGCCCGGCCCGCGCCACCGCCACGCCGAGCGGCAGGCCCGAGGCGATGCCCTTCGCAATCGCCATCACGTCGGGCTCGACGCCGGTGTACTCGATCGCGAACATCTTCCCGGAGCGGCCCATCCCGGATTGCACTTCGTCCACCACCAGGAGAATCCCGTGCTTCTTCGTCAGCTCGCGCAGGCGCTCGAAGAACTCGTCGGCGCCGACGATATAACCGCCTTCCCCCTGAATCGGTTCGATGACGATGGCGGCGACCTCGTCGGGCGAAACGACCTGCGTGAACAACTGATGCTCGATGAAGTCGATGCAGGCCTCAGCGACGCAGTCTCCGGCGTCGCACCAAGCGGGCAGCGATACCGATCCGGATAGTGCGCGTGAAACACTCCCGGCATCAGCGGCCCGAAACCGCGACGCTGAATCGCCTTGCTCGCCGTCAGCGACAGCGCCCCCATCGTCCGGCCATGGAAACCGCCGTAGAAGGCGATGAGGTTCTGGCGGCCGGTGGCGTAGCGGGCCAGCTTCAGGCAGGCTTCGATCGCCTCAGCTCCGGAGTTGCCGAAAAACGACCGGACGCCGCCGGCGATCGGCACGATCGACGCGAGTTCCTCCGCGAGCCGCACCTGCGGCTCGTAGTAGAAATCGGTGCCCGACATGTGGAGGAAACGCTGCGCCTGCTCGGTGATCGCGCGCACGACGTCGGGATGCGAGTGCCCGGTCGAGTTCACGGCAATGCCCGCTGCGCAGTCGAGGAAGACGTTGCCGTCCACGTCCTCGACCATCGCGCCCGATCCGCGTTCGATGACCAGCGGATAACCGCGCGTGTAAGACGGCGACACGACCGTGCGGTCGCGCTCGATGATGGCCTTCGCCCTCGGACCTGGCAGCGGTGTGTTGATCTGGGGCGTGCTCGTCACTTCTTCTTCCAGCGCGTCCCACCGGCGCCGTCCTCGAGCAGGACGCCGCGAGTGGCGAGATCGTCGCGGATGCGGTCGGCGGCCGGCGAAATCGCGCCGGCGTCGCGCGGCGTGGCGATCCTCGATCAGGCGATCGATCTCCTCGACCGGCACCGGCGGGCGGCTCGTCCTCGGCCTGACGCAGGCTCAGCACCCCGAGCACGAGGTCGAACTCGCTCGAACGCGTCCTTGATGACCGGCACGATCGCCGGTGCCGACCTGACCCGCGTCGATCGCCGCGTTCAGCGCGCGCACCAGCTCGAACACGGCCCCCAGCGCGGCCGCGGTGTTGAGATCGTCCTGCATCGCATCGGAGAATTCCTGGCGCGCCGTGCGCGACACGCGTCGCAATCGAGGGATGCTCACCAGCGACGGTGACCATGTCGAGCCGCGCTAGAAAATCGGTGAGGCGCCGGAGCGCCTCTTCCGCCTGCCCCAGGCTGGCCCACGTGAAGTTCAGCTGCTTGCGATAGTGCGCGGACAGCAGCAGGTAGCGGACCGCCGACGGCCGGTAGCCGCGCTCGATGACCTCGGGAATCGTGTAGGTGTTGCCGAGCGATTTCGACATCTTCTGCTCGTCCACGATCAGGTACTCGACGTGGACCCAGAAGCGCGAGAACAGCTTGCCGGTGGCGCCTTCGCTCTGCGCGATTTCGTTCTCGTGATGCGGAAAAATCAGGTCGATGCCGCCGGCATGGATGTCGATCGGCGACTCACCCAGCAGACGCAGCGCCATCGCCGAGCATTCGAGGTGCCAGCCCGGACGTCCCGGCGGATCGACCAGATCCCAGGTTGGCTCGTCCGGCTTGGTCGCCTTCCACAGCACGAAATCCCGCGCATCGTCTTTGGCGTAGGTGTCGGTGTCGACGCGCGCGCCAGGCTGCATGCCTTCGAAATCGAGGTGGGCGAGCTTCCCATAGCTGGGCAGCGTCGAGATCTTGAAATAGATCGAGCCGTCGCTGACGTAGGTGTGGCCGTTCTTGTCGAGCGCGCGGATCAGGTCGGCCATCGCCTGCAGGTTCGCCTGGTCGGTGGCGCGCGGCGTTTCCTCGACCGCCTCGAGCCCGAGGGCGACGGCGTCTTCGCGAAACATCGCGATGTACTGGTCGGTGTAGCTGCGCAGGTCCATCCCGGCCTTCTGCGCGCCGATGATCGTGCGATCGTCCACGTCGGTGAAGTTCATCACCTGCCGAATCTTGTAGCCGAGCAGGTATTTGAGCGTCCGTCGCAGCACGTCCACGCAGATGAACGTCCGGAAGTTCCCGATGTGGCCGCGCGCGTAAACCGTCAGACCGCAGGTGTACATGCGGACGGTTTGATCGGTGCCGGGCGCGAACGGTTCTTCGGTGCGGGTCAGTGTGTTGTACAGACGCATGGGTCAGGAGGCCGGAAGAGGACGGGTGGTGCGCCACTCGGGGCCGCCGCCACCATCGACAATCACCTGGAGCTGACCGCCGCCGGCCAGGAAGCGGACCGTGCAACGGCGCTCTCCGCCGGCCACGCGCTGGGCCAACGCGGCGTGCAACACCTGGGTCAACTCGCCTGTGACGCCTGGTTCGTAGCCGATCTGCCTCATGACGGCCAGCGCCAGGTCGCCGACCATCTGGTCGAATGGCGGCTCGTCGGACAGGTCGAGCGCAAAGAAAAACTCCTGCTCGGACACGTTCGGGAATTCTACAGTGAAAGGCGGCTGAACAGCACGCGCGCGCGCTGGGAGTCGGCGTCGATCTGGGTGCGCAGCGCCTCCAGCGACTCGAACGCGCCGTTCGTCCCGAGGCGCTGGACGAAGCCGACGCGCACCGCCTGGCCGTAGAGATCGCGATCCAGGTCGAAAACGTGGGTCTCGATCACGACCCGGCCGGAATCGTCCACGGTCGGCCGGGTGCCGATGTTGGTGATCGACGGATGCACGACGTCCCCGATCTTCATCGTCGTCGCATAGACGCCGAGCGGCGGCAGCAGCTCGTTCTCACGTGCACAGATTTGCGGTCGGAAAGCCAATGGTGCGGCCGCGCTGGGCGCCGCAGCGTCACCGTGCCGTCCACGTAGTACTCGTGACCGAGCAGCGCCCCAGCCTCGTCGACCCGCCCCTCGCCCACCAGGCGTCGGATCCGTGTGCTGCTGACCACGAAGTCCTTGTAGCGCACCGGATCGATCTTCTCGGCCTTGAACCCGTAGCGCCCGCCGAGCGTGCGGAGCAGCGAAAAATTGCCGGCGCGGTCGTGGCCGAAGAGGAAGTTTGCGCCGACCCAGACTTCGGCGACGTGCAGCCAGTCGACCAGCACGGTCCGGACGAACATCTCGGGATCCCAGTGCGAGAGCTCGGGCGTAAAGCGCACGATGGCCGTGCCCTGGACGCCGGCCGCGGCGAGCGCGTCGATCTTCTGCGCCTTGGTCATCAGCAACGCCGGCGCCTTGTCGGGCCGGACCACGCGTGGCGGATGCGGGTCGAAGGTCATCACCACGGAGGTCGCGTTGCGCTCGCTCGCGACGCGCTGCACGCGATCGAGGATCTTGCGATGACCGCGATGCAGGCCGTCGAAATTGCCGAGCGCCAGCACCGGCTGGCCCCAGCGTGCGGGGCGCACGTCCTCCGGAAAGTGGATGACGTCCATCACGCGTTCTCCAAGACCAGGCCATCATAGGCCAACTCCACGCCGGCAGGCAGGTCGGCACAGGTCTGCGCGTGAGGGAGATCGTGGCAGATGTGCGTGAAGTACGCGCGCTCCGCACCGAGTCGCGCCACCACCTCGAGCGATTCGGCGACGCTGAAATGCGTCGAGTGCGGACGATGGCGCAGCGCGTCGAGGATGATGGTGCGGACGCCGTCGAGAAGCGGCCAGGACGAGTCGGGAATGTGATTGCAGTCGGTCAGATACGCGAACGATCCGATCCTGAAACCGAGCACCGGCAATTGGCCGTGCATGAGCGGCACCGGGACGATCTCGACGCCGCCAATCGTGAATGGACCGCCGATGCGAAACAGCGCGAGCTGCGGAAGGCCGCCGCCTTGCTGGCGTGGCGGCTCGAACACGTATGAGAACATGCGCCGCAGACTGCTCGCGGTCTCTTCATCCGCGTAGCACGGAATCGACCCCTTCTGCAGCTGGTTGAACCGTCTGACATCGTCCAGGCCGAAAACATGATCGGCGTGGCAGTGGGTGAACAGGATGGCATCCACCCGGCGTACGTCGTTGGCCAGCGCCTGATTCCGTAGATCGGTTGACGTGTCGACAAGAATCGAGCGGACGCCGGCAGCAAAAGCCGGCTCGCCTTCCCGCGGAGCAATCTCGATCAGGATCGATGGACGGCTCCGCCGGTCGCGCGGGTCGGTCGACTTACACACCGCACAGTCGCAGCCGATCGCCGGCACGCCATGGGACGTGCCGCTGCCGAGAACCGTGACCCGGATCTGCCTCACAGACATGCTAAGTGCTGAATGCTAATTGCTGATTGCACGGGGACGGGCCTGTGGCTGATGACTGACGACTTTTGACTGACGACTGACGACTGACGACTGATGACTGATGACTGACGACTGATGACTGTTTTATGGCTCAATGATCCGCTTGCCACCGCCGCTGGCGTCCAGGAACCGCATGCGGAGCTCGTACAGCACCTGTTCGAGGATCTGGCGCTCTTCGGCCGTCAGGTTGCCCTTGGTCTTATCCTCGAGCAGCGCGAGGATTTCGATCATCTGTGCTGCGCCACCAAGGTTGACCTCCGATGGCTGACCGGACTCGGGGTCGGGAAGGTCGCCGAAATGGATGGCGGCGGTGCTGGCCAGAGACAGCACGAAACCAGTGAAGCTCAGGAGCGGCTCGGACATTTGAACTTAAGATTACCAAATGTCCGAGTCGAGCCGTGCTGCCGAAGCGTTTACCCGTTTAGTTGACATCGTCGCGACGCTCCGCGCACCCGGTGGCTGTCCCTGGGATCGTGAGCAGACCATCGATTCGTTGAAGCCGTTCGTTCTCGAGGAGACCTACGAGGTACTCGAGGCGATCGACAAAGGCGATCACCGGTCGCTGCGCGAAGAACTCGGCGACTTCGTGTTCGAGGCGGTGCTCCTGGCGCAGATCGAGTCCGAGGCCGGTCATTTCGCGATCGCCGACTCGCTGACCGACATCTCGGACAAGCTGGTGCGGCGACACCCGCACGTCTTTGCGAGAGCGGACGGCGAGCCACCGATCGACTCGGCCGAGCGGGTACGCACGCGCTGGGAGGAGATCAAGGCCGAGGAACGTGGCGGCGCGAAGTCCAAGACCCTGCTCAGCGGCATCGCGCCGGCGCTCCCTGCGCTGCTCCGTGCGTATCAGATCGGCGTCCGCGCCGCGTCGGTTGGCTTCGACTGGTCGCAGGTCGGCCAGGTGATGGACAAGATTCAAGAGGAGGTGGACGAACTGCGAGAGGTCGTGGACAGACCCGAGGGCATGGACCGGGAGCGCGCTGAGGACGAGATGGGCGACCTGCTCTTTTCGATCGCGCATCTGTCACGGCAGCTCGGAATCGAGCCCGAGACCGCGCTGCGCAAGGCCAATGACAAGTTCACCCGCCGCTTCACCTCCATGGAACAGGCAGTCGCGGCGTCAGGCAACACCATGACCGAGATGACGATCGACCAGCTCGAGGTCGAGTGGGAGCTCGCCAAAGCGCGCGGCCAATAGATCAGACATCGCGAAGGCACGAAGACCACGAAGATCACGAAGAAGGTCGACCTTTCACAGCACGACCCTTCGCAGGCCGTGCTTCAGGATAGCGACGTTGAAGTTCACCAAGCAGCCCGACGCGACTGGCTGTGAGGCGCATGTAGCTCACTATCTGCGCAACATGCGCCGGATGGAAGCCGCTCCACTGCCTTGATCTCCAATACCACTTTCGCATTGACAAACGAATTCCAGCCGCTGCTCGCATAGAAACGCTCCCTTGATAGCTGCACCGGGATCGTCTTCTCCGACTCGAAAGGAATCTTTCGCGCGGCCAGTTCGAACGAGCGGCCGCCGCATAGACACCTTCGCGCATCCCAGGCCCCAGCTCCCGGTGCACGGCCAGCAGCGCGCCGATGGCTTGCGTGAACCAGCAGTTCCAGTCGGTCAGACAGCGGTGAGCTTTGAATCCGTGAGGCATTCAAGGCCCGTTCGTGATTTTCGTGTCGTCTTCGTGACTTCGTGTTTTCGTAGCCCCTGGGAGTGACACGGTCATTGTGCCTGCCTGTGAAGCCGTTGATATGCAATCGCGCTTGCCGTCGGTGTCGATCGCGACCGCGCCGTCCTGGTCGGTTCTGAAGATCTCCGCGCCGACCTCTCGGTAACGCTCGAGCACGGCCGGCACCGGGTGACCGAAATGATTGCTCCGGCCGACACTGACGATCGCGACCTGTGGATGCAGGGCGCGGACGAATTCGGCCGAGCTCGACGTCGCACTGCCGTGGTGTGGAACCTTGATCACGCGCAGCGGTGACACCGGAATCCGCCCCGCCAGGGATCGCTCAACTCCCGCGCCGATGTCTCCGGTCAGCACCACGGAGACGTCGCGCCACCGCAGCTCGAGCACCAACGAGTCGTCGTTCCGCACCTTCTGCCGCTCCCAGTCGGCCGGCGACGGATGACGCGCGATGACTTCGACCTGATCGATCCATTCGTGATCGTCGGCATAGACGTTGGCCCAGCGCTCACCCGCCGATTCGGCGGTCATCCGTAGCGTCGTCAGCCCCGTGGACCGCGGCACCGGAATCCCCTCCCAGACCTGGCGTGGGCGGAATTCGCGAAGAATGGAGAGGGCTCCGCCGATGTGGTCGGGATCGCCGTGTGTGAGCGCCACGCGATCGAGGCGACGATAGCCCGCGTCCCGGATCACCGGCGCGACGACGCGATCGCCGATGTCGAATGACGAGGACGAGCTGAGGCCGCCGGCGTCCACCAGCAGCGTCGAGCCCTGCGGGAAGACGACGAACGCGGAATCACCTTGGCCGACATCCAGAAACGTCACGTGCAATCGCCCATCGCCCCGTCGCACGAGGGTGCGAGGGTCGATCAGAATCCACAGCGCCATGGCGACCGCAAGCACGGCCGCCGCACTCATCAGGCGACGACGGGCGTATCGTCGCGCGACCCAGACCACCGTCACGGCCAGGTAGTAAGTTGTGATGGCGGTCCAGGATGGTTTCGCGATCCTGTAGGTCACCATCGGCGCAAACCGGACCAGGTCGGCGGACGCCACGAGCCCGGCGGCGCCAGCATAAGCAATCCACCCGACCAGATTCGCAGCGCGCACCGACACGAGTGCCAAGGGCACGACCGCCATGCCCGCGATCTGCGCGACAGCCATCAGCGGAATCGCCAGGAAGTTCAGCGCAAGCCCCGCGAACGTCACGCGAGAGAACACGGCCGCGCCAACCGGAAACAGCAACGCCTCGGTCGCCGCGGATGCCGCGAACATCGCGGCCGCCTGCTGCATCGCTACGACGATCAACGCCGAGACCGCAGAACTCGCCGAACCAGGAAATCGTCGCTTTCTATCTGCACGTTGCGCGAGCCCTGCGTTGATCGTCGCCGCCGTTGGTGCAACGACGAGAATCGCAAATGTCGCGCCGAACGTGAGCAGAAACGCCGGATCGGCCACCGAGAGTGGATCGGCCGCGACGAGCAGCGCCGCGACGACCGCCAGAGCGTTGAGCGGCGAGCTCCTGTGGTCGAAGATCCGCGCGACGAAGTAGACCACCGCCATCAGCGTCGCGCGGTTGACGGATGCGCCACCGCCAACGAATTCGGCGTAGCCAAGCAGCACCGCGATCGACGAGACCATCGCGCCGCGGCCGAGTCTGCCGGCGAGCCTGAAGCCGCCAATCAACAAACCGGCCAGGATGGCGATGTTGCCGCCGGAGATCGCAATCACGTGATACGTGCCGGCCTCCTGCAGACGTCGCTGGACGTCCTGGTCGAGACCGGCGCGATCGCCGAGAACGATGGCGGCGACAATGGCGGCCGCTTGGGGACTCCATCGACCGACGCTGCCGGAGATGGCGACACGCGCCTTGGCCCGTGCGCTCGCCATGAATTCGTCGATGATGCTGCCGCGGGCCACTACCTCAACCAGCGCACCGCTCTTCACTGTTCCCACCAGAGTCGTACCGCGCCTGGCAAGCGCCCGCTCGTTGTCGGAAACGCCAGGGTCGAGGTAACGGGAGGGCCGCCGCAACTCGGCTGGGAGGCGGACGCGGCGACCGGCACGCCAGGCATCAACGTGCCCATTCGCCAGTGAACCGACGACGGTCAGGAGGACCCCTCCTGTCTTCGCGGCTTCAGCGCTTCGAATCGACGGTCGACTCCGGGTGGCGGACCCAGTGGCACGGTTCTTCAGCGGCGGCTTCGACTCGATCAAGGTGTCAACGTCCACGCTCAACGAGACGCCGCTGTCCAGCCGCGCGGCGTCGGCGCGTAACGTCCCCTCGACGACGGCAAATGCCTCGTCGTCTTCCGGCAAGCTTCGACCTTCTGCCGCTGCCTCAACGCGATGCGATCTCGCGAGTTCCTCGAACGCGATGCGCAACGACGGCCGCCACGCCCGTTGCCAGGCAGCAGACGACAGAAGTGCGCCGCCGGCGAAAAATCCGGCGACCACCGCGACGACGATCACCCGCGACCAGCCGCGGCCCCATGCCAGGCCGGACAGGAGGCCGGCAACAATCAGCGTGATGAAGAGAAGCGAATGAGGGACGTCAGGAAGAAGGAGGCCGGCTGCTGCCCCGCCGAGCAGACCAACGGCCGGAATGGCGGCAGCCGCGCGCATGCACTGCGCAGCTGCAAACGACGGGTCGTGGTCTTCATCACGAAGACACGAAGGTCACGAAGAACACGAACCTCGGTAAACTCTCGTACTAAAAAGACTTCGTGGCCTTCGTGTTCTTCGGGGCTTCGCCATGAAGGTCGTCAGCGACCGCAGGAATTGCGGCGCGCTAGACGGTCTTCGCGGCAATTCCTGCGTAGTAGTCCTGCAGCGCACGGACGCCAAGGCCCTCCTGCCGCAGCGCGCGAATCGCGCTGACGGCAGCCGAGCCCCTGTAAGCGTCGTGATGCACGGCACCTCGTGCATCATCGCCGCGCGACGCACCGTCGCGGTCGTCGAAGAACGACTCGCGGCCGAGCGGCGTGTTGATGATCAGATCGACATTGCGGTTGACGATCGAGTCGGCGATATTCGGCCGGCCTTCGTTCACCTTGTAGATGACATCGACCTCGAGACCGTAGGCCCGCAGGTACGCTGCGGTGCCGCGCGTCGCGATCAGATGGAACCCGAGCTCGATCAGATCCGCGCGCAATCGGCAGCAGGTTGGCCTTGTCGTCGTTGTTGACGCTGACGAAGGCCGTGCCCCGCTCCGGCAGCCGCTGTCCAACCGCGAGTTGAGCTTTGGCGAAGGCGACGCCGAAATTCGACGAGCCGCCCATCACCTCGCCGGTGGACTTCATTTCCGGCCCGAGAATCGTGTCGACGCCTGGGAATCGCACGAACGGAAACACCGGACTCTTCACGAACACGCCCGATACTTGAATGTCTTCCGTGAAGCCGAGCTCCGCCAGCGTCCGGCCGGCCATCACCTTGGCGGCGACCTTCGCCAGAGAAACGCCGGCCGCCTTGGACAGGTACGGGACGGTACGCGACGCGCGCGGGTTCACCTCGAGCACGTAGACAACATCGTCTTTGATCGCGTACTGGACGTTCATCAAGCCGACGACCTTCAGCGCTCGAGCCGATACGACGGGTGTAGTCACGAATGGTCGCGAGGTGCCGCTCGGGACAGATGAACGGCGGCACGACGCACGAGCTGTCGCCCGAGTGGATGCCGGCCTCCTCGATGTGCTCCATGATGCCGCCGATGACGACGGCGCCGGTGGCGTCCGCGATGGCGTCAACGTCGAACTCGAAGGCATCCTCGAGGAACTTGTCGACCAGCACCGGATGCTCCGGCGACGCGTCGACGGCGTGGGTCATGTAGCGATCGAGCGAAGTCACGTCGTAAACGATCGCCATGCCGCGTCCGCCCAGCACGTAAGATGGACGGACGACGACGGGAAAGCCGATTTCGGCGGCCGACGTCGCGGGCTTCCTGACGCGAGGTGGCGGTGCCGCTCGCCGGCTGGGTGATCTTCAAGCTCTTCGAGCAGCGCCGCAAAGCGTTTGCGGTCCTCGGCCAGGTCGATCGAGTCCGGCGAGGTGCCGAGAATCCTGACGCCGGCCTCCTGCAGCGCGAGCGCCAGCTTCAGCGGTGTCTGTCCTCCGAACTGAACGAGGCACGACACGTCGCCGCCGGCCGATCGCTCGGTCTCGATCACTGCCATCACGTCTTCGAACGTGAGCGGCTGGAAGTACAACCGGTCCGCGGTGTCGTAGTCGGTCGACACGGTTTCCGGGTTGCAGTTGATCATGACCGTCTCGAGCCCTTCTTCTCTCAGGGCGAAGGCGGCATGACAGCAGCAGTAGTCGAACTCGATGCCCTGCCCGATCCGGTTCGGGCCGCTGCCGAGAATCACGACCTTGTTCCGGCTGTTGGGATTCGACTCGCAGCTCGGCTCGTAAGCGCTGTACATATACGGCGTGAACGACTCGAATTCCGCCGCGCAGGTGTCCACGCGCTTGTAGACCGGCTTCAGCCCCTGACTGACCCGCTTCTCGCGGACCGCCGATTCCTTGTCATTCACCGCCAGCGCGAGTTCCTGGTCGCCGAATCCGGCCCGCTTCAGCCGCCGCATCTCGCCCGCGTCGATCCCGGCCAGCCCTTTGGCGGCAGCCGACCCGCGCATCGCGGCGATCTCGAAGAACTGACGCAGGAACCACGGATCGATTTTGGTGACGTCGTGAATCTGCTCGGCGGTCCAGCCGCGGCCGATTGCCCGAAACAGGTCCCACATCCGGCGATCGGTCGGTATCGCCAGCCGCTTCCGCAGCGTCGCATCGTCCTCATCGTCCACGTTCGACGAGGCGAACATCAGGCCGCTGCGCCCGAGCTCGAGCGACCGCACGCCCTTCATGAACGCTTCCTTGAAGGTGCGGCCGATCGCCATCGCCTCCCCCACCGACTTCATCTGCGTGGTCAGCGTCCGATCCGCCTGCGGGAACTTCTCGAAGTTCCAGCGCGGAATCTTGACGACGACGTAGTCGATGGTCGGTTCGAAGGAGGCCGGCGTCAGGCGCGTGATGTCGTTCTTGATCTCGTCGAGGTGATAGCCGAGCGCCAGTTTGGCGGCGATCTTCGCGATCGGAAAACCGGTCGCCTTCGACGCGAGCGCCGACGACCGCGACACGCGCGGGTTCATCTCGATCACCGATCATCCGGCCGTTGGCCGGGTTGACCGCGAACTGGATGTTCGAGCCGCCGGTTTCGACGCCGACCCGGCGGATGATCTGCCGCGCCGCGTCGCGCATCCGCTGATATTCCTTGTCGCTGAGCGTCAGAATCGGCGCGACGGTGATGCTGTCGCCGGTGTGGACGCCCATCGGATCGATGTTCTCGATCGAGCAGATGACGACGAAGTTGTCGGCGCAGTCGCGCATCACCTCGAGCTCGAATTCCTTCCAGCCGATGACCGATTCCTCGATCAGGATTTCGTGCACCGGACTCAGCTCGATGCCGCGCTCGGCCAGATCGCGGAGCTCGTCGACGTTGTAGGCGATGCCGCCGCCGATGCCGCCCATCGTGAACGACGGGCGGATGACGAGCGGGAACCCGAGCGTCTTGCCAAGTTCGATCGCTTCGGCCACCGATCGCGCGACGCCGCTCTGCGGCACATCGAGGCCGATCTCGCGCATCGCGTCCTTGAACAACTGACGGTCCTCGGCGACCTTGATCGCCTGAATCGACGCGCCGATCAGCTCGACGTTGTACTTCGCGAGCGTGCCGTTCTCGTGCAGATCGACCGCCAGGTTCAGCGCGGTCTGCCCGCCGACCGTCGGCAGCAGCGCATCGGGACGCTCGCGCTCGATGATGGCGGCCAGCACCTCCGGTGTGAGCGGCTCGACGTAGGTGCGATCGGCCAGCTCCGGGTCGGTCATGATCGTCGCCGGGTTGCTGTTGACGAGGATGACCTCGAGGCCCTCGGCACGCAGCGCCTTGCACGCCTGGCTGCCCGAGTAGTCGAACTCGCACGCCTGTCCGATGACGATCGGACCGGAGCCGATGATGAGAACGCGTTTGAGATCGGTGCGACGTGGCATAACAGTTGGGGCTGGGGACTGGGGGCTGGGGGCTCGGTAAAAGACCGGCGCGTTCAGCCCCGAGCCCTAGGCCCGAGTCCCCTCGATAAGTTTCAGAAAGTCTTCGAACAAGTAATCAGCGTCGTGCGGGCCGGGCGACGCCTCCGGGTGGTATTGCACACAGAACACCGGCTGCGTCTTGTGCCGCAGGCCTTCAATCGTTCCGTCGTACAGATTCAGGTGCGTCACCTCGACATCGTCTGGCAGCGACGCCGGATCGACCGCGAAGCCGTGATTCTGCGAGGTGATCTCGATCTTGCCGGTCCGACAGGTTCTTCACCGGATGATTCGCGCCGCGGTGACCGAATTTCAGCTTGAACGTGTTGCCGCCCATCGCCAGACCGAGAATCTGGTGACCGAGGCAGATGCCGAAAACCGGCACGTTCGAGGCAACCAGCGCACGGGCATTGTCGATCGCGTAGCTGAGCGGCGCGGGATCGCCGGGACCGTTGCTGAGAAAGACGCCGTCGGGTTTGGTCGCGAGCAGTTCGGCGGCCGGCGTCCCAGCAGGATAGACACGAACGTCGCAGCCGTGCGCGCTGAGCCGCCGCAGGATGTTCCACTTCATGCCGTAGTCGTAGGCGGCGATCTTCATCCGCCGCTTTCGGCGCTTCTCGAGTGCGATCGCCGAACTCGTCCGGATCTTCCTGCGGCCAGTCGAACGCCGCCTTCGCGGTGACGCCACTGACGAGGTCCGACCCTTCCATCTGCGGCACGGCGTTGGCGTGATCGACCAGTGCCTTGACGTCCAGCGCGTTGCCCGTGGCGATGACGCCACGCATGACGCCGCCGGACCGCAGCTGTCGCGTGAGCGCACGCGTGTCGATGTCCGAGATGGCGACGATCCGGTTGGCGACCAGGTATTCGCGCAGGGTCATCTCCGAACGCCAGTTGCTGGCAACCGGCGACTCGTCGCGGATGATGAAACCGGCGACCTGCGGCGCGCGTGACTCGACATCGGCGTTCGACACGCCGTAGTTGCCGATCTCCGGGCACGTCATCGTGACGATTTGTCCCGCATACGAGGGATCGGTGAGCACTTCCTGATAGCCGGTCATGCTGGTGTTGAACACCACTTCGCCGCCGGCTTCACCCTCGGCTCCCGCGGCTGCGCCGCGAAACACCGTGCCATCTTCCAACGCGAGAATCGCTTCCATCTCTCTCCCTGCGTTCCTATCGCTCCAACGATGCCGTGACCCGATTGGCCTCGGCCGAGCTCACCTGGACCGACGACGCCCACGGCTGATAGCCGTCAAGCTGGAGGCGAATCGTGTGGTCGCCGGCCGGTACCGCCGGCAACGACAACGGCGTCACGCCGACCAGCCGTCCGTCCAGATATACCGAGGCTCCCGCCGGCCTCGATTCCACGCGCAGCGGACCGGGACCGGTCGCCGCACTGGCTGGAGGCGCCGGCGGCGCCGCCGCCGGTGCGCGGCGCGGCTCGGGCACCGCCGCCTTTTCGCGAACCAGTTCAAAATCGATCGATGTCGCCGGACGCGACGCGGTCACGACCACGCGTCGATCGAGCGCTGCGTAGCCGTCGCGAGTCACGCGCACGTGATGCGCACCGAACGCGAGATCGCGGACGGTCGCCGGTGTTCGACCGGCGTCATGGCCGTCGATGGACACCGAAGCGTTCCCGGGCGTGGACCGCACCAGCAGTCGTCCGCTCTCGGGCTCGGCGGGCGGCGGCGGCGCCGGCGGGCTGACCTTCGCCGCGGGTTTCGCAGTCGTCTTGTCGGCGTCCGGCGTCGCTGCGGGAGGAGCCGCCTTTGCAGACTCGGCCACCGTTCCATCCGTGAACTCGCGGCCGGTCGCATTGTTCGCGGTCGCCGAGTTCTGGCGCTGCGAACCGGTGCCGTAACCGGCGGCAAATCCGATCGCGATGCCGACGACGAGCGCGAGCACCAGCGGCCAAACGGCGGACCGCGACCGCTCGAGCACCGAAAGAAACTCGGGTTCGTGGCCGCTCAGGGCGACGGCCTGTGCGGCCGGTGTCCCCACCGCCCTGCGCACCGGCTCGATCGGACTCGGAGCCGGCGCCGTTCGTTCTGCGCTGCCGGCGTCTCTGCCTACGGCCGTCGTGGTTTCCGACCGAAACGGCACCGCCTCCGTCCGGCTGACCCTTACGGGCTCCTTCACGTCGTCAGACGCGCCGGCGCGCACGTCCGACTCGGATGCATGCTCTGTCCTGAACGCGTCGAGGATGTCGCCTGTTCCCGTCTCGCGAACCATCGCAATCTCGAGCTCGGTCTCGAGCGGCAGAAGCGGTTCGACCCCTGTCGTGACCTGTTTCTCGCTGGCTTTGCCGCCGTTCCTCTCCACTGATGCGCCGGAGCGCGCCTTCCTCGATCGACGGTCCACGGGTGCAGGTGGCGCCAGCACGATCGCAGGAAAAGCCTCTTTCAAAGCCTCGGCGAACTCGAGCGCCGTCTCGTACCGATCGTCCGGATTCTCCGCGAGCGCGCGCGCGAAAGTGGCGCGAAGCCGCGCGAGATCGCCGCCTTCGATCTCCGTCAGGCTCTCAGCCGCCCGTGCGCCCGTGCCCGAAACACGCCGAGCCCAGAGCAGTTCGTGGATCAGCGCCGCGAGGCTGAACACATCGGCCCGGCGGTTCCAGGCGGCGCCTGCGATACGTTCCGGTGGCGAGTACGGTCGGCGAACGGGCGCCGTGACCCCGACGGTTTCGAGCGCATGAGCGACGCCCATACCGGTGAGGCGTGTGTCGTCCGACGACATCAACACGTCCCGCGGGTGCAGGGCGCCGTGACTGATGTTGACGACGGCGGCGAAATCGAGCGCACCGGCGAGCTGTGCGGCAACCCGCAGCGCCTCAGCTGGCGGCGCCGGACCATATTCCCGTACCGAGAGGTCGAGCGATTCGGCCGCGACGTAGTCCTGCGCCAGAAATGCCGAGACGCCGGTGATGCCGGTCGCCAGCGGCGACGCCAGCGCGGGATGTGTGAGGTCAGCAGCAATCAGGCGCTCGAACTCCGCGACCAGCTGGTGGCCTTTTTCCGGCGGCAGGTCGAGATTGAACAGCTTGACCGCGACCAGCCGCTCGCGTTCCGCGTCGTAGGCGCGAAAGACCGGCCCTAACGTCCCTGCACCGATCTGATGAAGAACACGAAACGGTCCGAACGCGTCAGGAGGCGCAGTGCCGGAAGGTTCCGTGTGCAGTGAAAAACTCCTAGAGGAAGGCCCACGAATCGTAACATTGAACCGCCTCGCGTTCAACGCATCGACTCGCAATAATCGCGCGCACCGTCGAGTCGTCGACGCGCGTCTTACTCCTGTCCGTTCAACCGCATAGCGCCGGCGATTGCTTGACAGTCCGCGCAACGCTCTGCGAGAGTAGGCTTCCGGTGCAGGTGAACTCAGCCGAATCTACTTCCGAGTCTTCGGTCCGCATTCCGGTCGACGTGCGCCGCTTCCCGTGGATCCGCCGGCTCGCTGCTGACTACGCTTACGATTTCCCGTCGGTCGCGCCGTTCTTTTCGGGCAATCCCGCCGATCAGTCGGCGTGGGCCGACGCGATTGCGCGCACGCAGGCGCACCAGCGGCGCCGCGACGACATCGCCGCCGTGCTGGCCCGGCAGCAGGAGCATCGGGGCGCGCCGGTCAAGGCCCGCGACGCCGCGCGGCTGCTCGCCGACCCGCGCACCGTCGCCATCGTCACCGGACAGCAGGCCGGGCTGTTCGGCGGTCCGTTCTTCACGCTGCTGAAGGCGCTCACCGCGCTCAAGCTCGCCGATCAGGTGGCGCGCGATCACGGCGTGCCTGCCGTTGCGGTCTTCTGGATCGACGCCGAAGATCACGACTGGGAGGAAGTCCGGTCGTGTACGGTGTTCGACGGCCAGCTGGAGCCGCAGAGCGTATCGCTGCCGGCCCGGCCGGGCGCCGAACCAGCCCCCGTCGCCACCGTCCGCGCTCGACGAGGCGATCCTCGACGTCCTTTCCGCGGTCGAACAACTTCTTCCCAAAACAGATTTCCGCGCTTCCGTCATGGACGGGCTGCGTCAGGCGTACGCACCAGGACGCGGCATGGCCGAGGCATTCGGCCGGTGGATGGAGACGCGTACTCGGAGATCGCGGCCTGATCGTGTACGACTCGTCGGATCCCGCAGCCAAGCCGCTGGTCGGCGACGTATTCGCGCGCGAGCTGTCGATGCCCGGCCAGACGGCGAAACTGGCGGCGCTGGCCGGCTCGGATCTGACCGCCCGCGGCTATCACGCGCAGGTCAACGCACAGGACGACAGCCTCGCGCTATTTCATCTCGACGGCAGTCGTCGCGCCATTCGCCAGCAGGACGGACGCTTCGTCGTCGGCGACGCAGCCGTTCCAGACCGCGACCCTGGTCGCTCAGGCGACCGAGCATCCGACCTCCTTCAGTCCGAATGTCCTGCTGCGTCCGATCGTCCAGGACACCATTTTTCCGACCATCTGCTACGTCGCCGGACCGAACGAGCTGGCGTATCTCGGGCAGTTGCGCGGCGTGTACGAACACTTCGGCGTCCCGATGCCGCTGTTCTATCCGCGCTCGACCGCCACGCTGCTCGACTCCGCGGCGCTGCGCTTCCTGACCAAGTACAAGCTGCCGATCGAGTCGCTGCAGGCGCAGGACGAAGCGGCGCTGAACGACCTGCTCCAGACGCAGATTCCGCCGGTCGTCGAGGATTCGTTCACGGCGGCGGCTCACGGCATCCAGGCGCAGATGACCCGCGTCATCGACGCCATGCCGGCGCTCGATCCGACGCTCGAGGGCGCCGCGCGCTCGACGCTCGAGCGGATGCAGCGCGACCTGCAGACGCTTCACGGCAAGATGATTCAGGCGGCGAAGCGCCGCGACGAAACCCTGCGGCGTCAGTTCATTCACGCACGGGCCCTGGCCTTCCCCGGCGGCCACGCCCAGGAACGGACGATCGGCTTCCTGTCCTTCCTGAACCAGTACGGCCCCGCGCTCGTCGAACGGCTGGACGAGGAGCTCCCGCTCGACCTCGGGCGTCACTGGATTGTCACGATCTAAAGCGAAAGGCAAACGTCTCCGCATCCGGGTCGTCGCCACCTGGCGCAAGGGCTGGGTGCGTCTGGTGGCACTCGCGCTTGCCATCCCGACGGTCATCCTCTGCGGCCTCGCCACGTACTACTACGTCCGCTTCGCACACCTGATCGACGCACGCCTGCACGGCGAGCGCGCCACCACCTTTCCCCGCGTGTTCGCGCGGCCGCTCGAGTTGCGACGCGGTCAGGCGCTGACTGATCGGCAGCTCATCGACCGCCTGAACGACCTCGGCTACGCCCAGCGCACGGCCATCGGGAAGCCCGGCGAATTCACGACCGGCACTGGTGTCGTGGCATTGATGGCGCGCGCGCCCGAGCTCAAAGGTCAGATCGTTCGCGTCGTGTTCCAGCGGCCCGAGGTCAAGCCGCGGGCGACAGCTCGCAAACCAGCGCCGCCGCCGGCAAAGTCTCGCCCGGCCGATCACGTCCTCGGCCTCGAGATCAACGGCGCACCAAGCGAGCGGCTGATTCTGGACGCTCCGGTGCTGACGACGCTGACGGTTGGCGACAGGGAAAAGCGCCGGCCGGTGGCGATCGCGGCAATTCCATCGCGGCTGACACAGGCGGTGTTGTCGATCGAGGATCGCCGCTTCTACGATCACCCCGGCATCGATCCGATCGGCATCGTCGGGGCGATGCTCTCGAACCTGCGCGGTCGTCGTCAGTACATGGCCGGCGGCCAGCACGATCACGCAGCAGGTGGCGCGCAACGTCTTCCTGCCGAAGATGTTTCCGGGGATGACGCTGAGGGATGCGCGCGAGAAGTCGGTCCGCCGCAAGCTGCTCGAGGTCTGGGTGTCGCTGATCCTCACCACTCGCGCGTCGAAGGACGCGATCCTCGAGATGTATCTCAACGACATGACCCTCGGCCAGCGCGGATCGTTCGGCATCGTCGGCGTCGCGGAAGCGGCGCGCCTCTTCTTCGGCAAGGACGTCAGCAACGTCTCGCTCGCTGAAGCGGCAACCATCGCCGGCGTCTTCCAGTCACCGTCGGCGTTGTCGCCGTTCAACAACCCGGTACGCTGCCGCGAGCGCCGCAATGTCGTGCTCCAGTCGATGGTGGACGCCGGCTACCTTCAGCAGGACGCCGCAGAGCGCGCCATCCACGAGCCGCTGCTCGTGGTGCAGCGGGCGCTCGAAGCCGAGGCGCCGTACTTCGTCGACTTCGTCGGCCAGACGCTCGACGACCACTATCCAGGCCTGACGACGACGACGACCCAGGCCGTCGATGTGTACACGACGCTCGACCTGCACCTGCAGCGGCTGGCGCAGGACGCGGTGCGTGACGGTCTCCTTCAAGTCGACAGCCTGCTCGCGCAAGCGCAAACGCGGCAAGGCCGAAGCCGCGCTCATTGCGGTGGATCCGCACACCGGCGAAATCCTGGCGTTCGTGGGCGGCCGTTCGTACAACCAGTCGCAATACGACCGCGCCATCGCATCGCGCCGCCAGCCGGGATCGGTGTTCAAGCCGTTCGTGTTCCTCACCGCGTTCGAGGAAGCCGCCAAACTCGGACGCACCGACATCACGCCGGCGTCGATCACCAATGACGAGCAGGAAACCTTCGAGTTCGACGATCAGGAGTGGACGCCGGAGAACTACGAGACACGAATACGACGGCCCGATCACTTTCCGTCGCGCACTGGCGCATTCGCGCAACCTCGGCACCATTCACGTCGCGCAGGCGGCTGGCTATGACCGCGTCGCGAATTTCTGGAAAACGCTTGGCGTCGGCGCGGCGCCGAAAGCGTATCCGTCGATTGCGCTCGGCGTGTTCGAGGCGACGCCGTACGAAATCGCCACCGCCTATACGCTGTTTCCCAACGGCGGATCGATCAGGCCGCTGAAGCACCTGCTCAAGATCGTGAGCGGCGGCAAGGACGTGACCAAGGACAAGGACGTGCAGCCGCGCCGCGTCGCGCGCCCCGACACGACGTTTCTGGTCACCAACATGATGCGCAGCGTGCTCAACGAAGGCACCGCAGCCAGCGCTCGCGCCAATGGGTTCACGCTCGACGCCGCCGGCAAGACCGGCACGACCAACGATTTGCGGGACGCCTGGTTCGCCGGCTTCACGCCCGATCTGCTCACCGTCGTCTGGGTCGGCTTCGACGACAACCAGCCGGTCGGCCTCAGCGGTGCGCGCGCGGCGCTGCCGATCTGGACCCAGTTCATGAAAACGCGCGCTCGCCGGGCGTGCCAGCGTCCCCTTCGACGTGCCTGAAGGCATCACGTTCGTGAACATCGACGCCGCCACCGGCAAGCTCGCGACGCCGTTCTGCCCCAAAGTGATCAACGAGTCGTTTATCGCCGGGACGGAACCAACGCAGACCTGCGACATTCACCGATAGTCACCACTGTCGTCATCACGAAGACACGAAGAACACGATGGTGACGAATACGATTGGCTCTTGGGGACGCAGGTTCCGCTCCAGAAGAGGCTTCGTGCTCTTCGTGATGAAGTCGCCGTCTCCCGTATAATCGCCACAGATGAACCGCGAAGTCTTTGCCGCCGTCGCCGACGCGCTCGATCGCGGAGAACCGGCCGCGCTGGTGACGATCGTCTCCACCACCGGTTCGACGCCGCAGCGGGTCGGCGCCAAGATGCTGGTGTTCGCCGACGGCCGAATCGTGGGCACGATCGGCGGCGGCTGCTACGAAAACGACGCGTTCGGAAAGGCGCGCGAGGCGATCCTGAGCCGCAGCCCCGCAGCTGGTCCACTACGAGCTGTCGGACGATTTCGCGCAGGAGACCGGCCTCATCTGCGGCGGCCAGATGGACGTGTACATCGAGCCGATCGAGCCGTCGCCCGAGCTCTACATCATCGGCGCGGGCCACGTCGGCTTCCACCTGGCCCGCGTCGCGCAGGAAGTCGGATTCCGCGTCCACGTCGTTGACGACCGCGAGAAATTCGCCAACATCGAGCGCTTTCCCACCGCCGTCGAAATCGTGGTCGAAGACATCCCGGCGTGGATCGCGCGCACTCACCTGCCCGCCCACGCGTATACCGTGATCGTCACGCGCGGACACACCAACGACCTCGACGCGCTGCGCGCGCTGGCACCACGCGAGCTGCGCTACCTCGGCCTGATTGGCAGCCGCGCCAAAGTGGCGCGCATTTACGAGGCCCTCACCGAGGAACAGATGCCCGCCGATCTGCTGGCCCGGGTTCATGCGCCGATCGGCCTCGACATCGGCGCGGTGACACCGCAGGAAATCGCGGTCAGCATCCTGGCCGAGCTGATCGCGGTCAAGCACGGCAAGGAACATCCGACGTCGATGCGCTGGACGCCAGCTTCGCTAAAGTTAGAAGTGAAAATCTGAACTCTGAAATCTGAATTTCCTGCATGTCGTCGTTACTGATACGCGGCGGCATCGTCGTCACGATGAACGATCGGTTCGAGATCGTCGACGGCGACGTGTCGATCAAGGATGGCCGCATCGCCGCCATCGCGCCGAACATCACCGAGGCGCACACCCGCACCATCGACGCGCACGGCGGTTACGTCCTTCCCGGATTCGTCCAGACACACATTCATCTCTGCCAGACGCTGTTTCGAGGATTCGCCGACGACCTGCCGCTCATGGACTGGCTGCGCACGCGGGTGTGGCCGATGGAAGCGGCGCATACGCCGGCCTCACTCCGATCAGCGACACGGCTCGCGACGACCGAACTTCTCGCCAGCGGCACCACCTCAGTGCTGACGATGGAGACGGTCCACGACACGGATGTGGTGTTCGAGGCGGTCGCCGAGAGCGGGATGCGAGCGGTCATCGGCAAGTGCATGATGGATTTCGACGCGCAGGTCCCCGGCCGTCTGCAGGAGCAGACCCGCGCCTCGATCGACGAGAGCGTCGCCATCCGCGCCCGCTGGGACGGCGCCGCCAACGGCCGCCTGCACGCGGCGTTCGCCCCGCGATTCGCGGTCTCGTGCTCGCGCGAGCTGCTCGAAGCGGTCGCCAGCCTTTCACAGCAGCATCAGGCACTGGTCCACACTCACGCGTCGGAATCGCGGGAGGAGATTGCCATCGTCCGCGAGAGGTCTGGCGGCCTGGGCAACCTCGAGTACCTGGCGAGCCTTCGCCTCGCCACACCACGACTGTGCGCGGCGCACTGCGTGTGGGCCGACGAAGCCGAGCAGCACCTCCTCGCCGAGCGTGACGTGAAGGTGATGCACTGTCCCGGCTCGAACCTCAAACTGGGATCGGGGATCGCGCCAGTGGCCGAGATGCGCGCTCGCGGCATCACCGTCTCGCTCGGCGCCGATGGCGCGGCCTGCAACAACCGCCTCGACATGTTCGAGGAGATGCGCCTGGCGGCGATCCTCCAGGCGATGCGCTTGCGGCCCGGCGTCCTGCCGGCGCGAGACGTGCTGGGGATGGCTACCCGGGCGGGCGCGCGGACGCTCGGTCTCGAGCGCGAGATCGGATCGCTCGAAGCCGGCAAGCGCGCGGACATCATCGTGGTCGAGCGAGACCGGCCTCATCTGTCGCCGGGACCCGATCCGTATTCGACGCTCGTCTATGCAGCCCGCGGCAGCGATGTGCGGACGACGATCGTGGACGGCGAGTTGTTGGTCCACGACTTCGCCCCCGTGCGGGTGGACCGGGTTGAAGTTGCGGCCGAAGCTCGAGCGGCGGCCCGCGACCTTGCGAGCAGGGCGGGAATCTGAATCCCTTCCGATGCGGCGGCCGTCAAAGTAAAAACGGAGCGACGGGTCTCTTAAGCACAGACAGACTGGCACTTAGCCTGATTTGCGTTTGTGAAGCTGGCGATCACCCTGTATAATGTGTTGGCAGTCGGAAGGTAGGACTGCCAACCTCACATGTCCCAAGACGCTGCCGATCGTTCCAAGCGGGTCCTGGCGGCCCTGGTCCGCGAGTACATCACCTCGGGTGAACCCGTTGCATCGTCGTTACTGGTCACCGCGGCCGGTCTCGGCGTATCGTCGGCGACGGTGCGCAGCATCCTGTCCCGTCTCGAAGAGGATGGGTTCGTGGCACAGCCGCACACCTCGGCTGGGCGCGTGCCGACCGATCGGGGCTACCGGTTCTATGTGGACATGCTGCTCGAAGCCAAGCGACCTGGCCGCGCCGCCACCGCTGTCGAAGCCCGTCTTCGTCGCGACAGCCCCGATCGCCTGCTCGATTCGATGCTGCCGCAAGTGTCGTTGATGCTGTCCCAGGCCGCGCGCACGGTCGGCTTCGCCGTCCGCCCGGCGCATGAAGCCGCGACCTTCGACCGCGTGGAGTTCGTGCCGCTCGGCGCCACCCGTGTGCTGGTGGTCATTGTCGCCAGCGGCGGCCACGTGATCCAGAAGGTGATCGACGTCGGCGAGACGCTCAGCGCCGACGAACTGCGCCACGCGGCGAACTACCTCAACGCGGAATTCTCGGGCTTGCCGCTGCACCGCGCGCGGGAAGCCGTGCTCGAGCGCATCAACGAAGAGCGTCTGCTGTACGACACGTTGCTGGCGCGAGCCATGCGCCTGGCAACTTCCACCTTCAGCGATCTCCCGGACGACCGGACGATCTTCCTCGAAGGCGCATCGTCGCTGCTCGACGATGCGACCGGGCTGGCGGTACAGACGCTGCAGGCGCTGATGCTGATGATCGAAGAAAAGCAGAAGCTGCTCGAACTGCTGAATGAATACATCGACGGACCCGGAGTGACGGTCGTGATCGGCGCCGAACACCTCAACCCGAACCTGCGCCCGTTCAGTCTGGTGCTCTCCACCTACGACGACGGCTCCGGGATCGGCACGGTTGGCGTGATCGGCCCGACGCGCATGCGCTACTCACGGGCGATCTCCGTCGTGGACGGAGCCGCGCAGGCCGTCTCGCGCGTGCTCCGTGATCCGAATTAAACACAACGATCAACTCTCAAGTGTCAACTCTCAACGCTCGGCGTTCGAGTTGACCGCAGCCGTGGGAGTTGAGCGCTGAGAGTTGACACTTGAGAGTTGATGAAATGTCTGACGAACCTGTGACCGACACCCCAGAAGCGACGCCCGAGGGGCTGCCGCCCGAGATCGACGTCCTGACCCGCGATCGCGACGACTACCAGGATCGCCTGCTGCGCAAGACCGCAGAATTCGAGAACTACCGGAAGCGCATCGAGCGCGAGCGGCGTGAACAGGCTGACCAGGCGGTGGTCGATCTGCTGCAGGATCTGCTCGCGGTCGTAGACGACTTCGATCTGGCCGTGACGGTCGATGCCGGCGAAGGCGGCGGCGCCTATCGCAAGGGCGTGGAACTGATTCACAGCAAGCTGCGGGACCTGCTGCGCAAACAAGGGGTGACGCCAATCGAAGCGCTGGGCACCGACTTCGATCCGAATATCCATCAGGCGGTCCTGCACGAAGCCAGCCCGGATCACCGTGACGGCGAAGTGATCGGCGAGTTGCGGAAAGGCTACAAGCTCGGCGACCGCCTGCTGCGGCCGGCGATGGTGAAGGTGGCAAAGGCGTGAGCAAACGCGACTACTACGAGGTCCTGGAGGTCACGCGCACTTCCACCGACACCGAAATCAAGAGTTCCTATCGCCGGCTCGCGATGAAATTTCACCCGGATCGCAATCCGGGCGACCAGGTGGCGGAGGAGCGATTCAAGGAGGCGGCCGAAGCCTACTCCGTACTCGCCGACACCCAGAAGCGCAGCCTCTACGACCGGTTCGGTCATCAGGGCGTGAGCGCGGCCGGCAGCGGCGCCGCCGGCTTCGATCCGACCGTGTTCGACGGCTTCGAGGACATCCTGGGCGGCCTCGGCAGCATGTTCGGCGACCTGTTCGGCGGCGGTGGTCGGCGGCGCGGCGGCCCACAACGCGGTGCCGACCTGCGATACGACCTCGAGATCTCGTTCGAAGAGTCCGCGAACGGCGCCGAAACCTCGATTCAGATTCCGCGTCAGGAAAACTGCGAGACCTGCCACGGCTCGGGATCCGCGCCCGGATCGTCGGCCAGCACGTGTTCCGCGTGTCAGGGACACGGTCAGGTGCGATTCCAGCAGGGATTCTTCACGGTCGCCCGGACCTGTCCGCAGTGCCGCGGCGCCGGAAAAGTCATCACCAAACCATGCACCGCATGCCGCGGCGCCGGCCGCGTGGCGCGCGAACGCAAGATCACGGTGAAGATCCCCGCCGGCATCTCGACCGGACAGCAGCTGCGTCTGCAAGGTGAAGGCGAAGCGGGGTCGGGCGGCGGGCCCTCCGGACACCTGTATGTCGTCATCCACGTGCACGAGCACGAGTTCTTCCGACGTGATGGCCTGAATCTGTTCTGCGAGATCCCGGTCAACTTCACCACCGTGGCGCTCGGCGGCGAGATTCAGGTGCCGACTCTCGATGGACAGGAACGCGTCAAGGTGCCCGAAGGAACGCAGACCGGCACCACGCTCCGGCTCAAAGGTAAAGGGATGCCCGACGTCAACGGACACGGACGCGGCGACCTGTTCGCCACCGTCCAGGTGCGCACGCCGAAAAAGCTGAACAAGGAACAGCGTCAGCTGATCGAGCAACTGACCAAGGCGCTCCCGCCGGAAAAATTCGAGCCGCGCGCGCGCGAGGACGAATCGCAGGACGAGCGCAACCTGTTCGATCGCGTCAAGGACATGTTCGGCTAGGTGAAGGACTATCCGGCACTCGACGTTCGCACGGCGTCCTCGGACCTCCTGCTGGCGATCGTCGACGACTTCGGGCCGATCGCCGTGGACGAGCGAGGCGAGATCGTCCGGGTGTTCTTCTCGACCGCCGCATTGCGCGACGCCGCCGGCGCCGCGCTGACCGCGACCTTCGAAGTACGCGCCGTTGACGTCCCGGACGAGGACTGGGCGCGCCGTTCCCAGGACAACCTCTTGCCGGTCACGGTCGGCCGCATCACGGTGGCGCCGCCATGGGCCCTCGCCGCGATGCCGAACGAAGCCGATGCCCTTACGCTGACGATCGTGATCCTGCCGTCGATGGGATTCGGCACCGGGCATCACGTCACCACGCGCCTCTGTCTCGATGCCCTGCAGCACATCGACCTCGACGGCCGTTCGGTGCTCGATGTCGGCACCGGATCGGGAGTGCTGGCGTTCGCCGCCGATCGTCTGGGCGCGTCGCGTGCCGTCGGCATCGACAGCGACGAGGATGCCGTTCAATCCGCGCGCGACAACCTGGCGTTGAATCCCGACGCACGGCGGGTGGCGTTCGAGGTCGCCGATCTCGCGTCGGCACCGCTGGCAGCCGCCGACGTCGTGGTCGCGAACCTGACCGGCGCGGTACTGGTGCGATCGGCTGCGGCGCTGCTCGCGGCCGTAAAATCCGGCGGTCGGCTGGTCGTCAGCGGCCTTCAATCTCACGAGCGCGACGCGGTCGCCGCTGCCATGGTCCCCGCAGTCAGCGTCGAACGGGAGCGGGAAGACGAGGGATGGGTCGCGATCACGATGAAAAAATCGTGACAGTCAACCCGTGCGTGTGGCTTCGAGTCTAATAAGTACAGTGATGCCCCGCAGCACGATCGCCTTTCTGTTGCTTGCGTTCGCCAGCGTCGTCGCCGCGCAGCAGCAGCCTGCCCGTGACACCTCCGCGCAAAAGCAGGCCGCGCCGGCTCCGACCGGCCGGATCACCGGGCACGTGATCGCCGGCGACAACGGACGCCCGGTGAAACGGGCCCGCGTGTTTGCGGCCGCCGCCGAACTCCAGGGCGGACGCGGCATGCTGACCGACGACAACGGCGTCTTCGATTTCACCGAACTGCCCGCAGGGCGCTACACCATCACCGCGTCCAAATCGGGATTTGTGTCGCTCGCATATGGACAACGGCGTCCGCTGCAGTCTGGAACGCCGCTCCAGCTCGCCGACGGACAGCAGCTGAAGGACATCAACTTCCAGCTGCCGCGCGGGAGCGTAATCGGCGGGCACGTCCTCGACGAGGACGGCGACGCGATGCCGGGCGTCATGGTTCGGGTGATGCGGTACCAGTATCTCCAGGGCGAGCGCCGGCTTACGCCAGCAGGAAACGGTCAGACCGACGACAAAGGCCAGTACCGGGTCTGGGGCCTGATGCCCGGCGACTACTACATCAACGCCGTCGCGCGCGGCGGCGGACCGGGCGGATTCGGCGGGCCCGGCGGGACCGCTGGTGGCTTCGGCGGCCGTGGCGGAGGCCGTGGTGGGCAGGCCGCGCCAGGAACGGGCAATGGCGCCGAGCAGGTCAACTACGCGCCGACCTACTACCCCGGCGTCCCGTCGATCGCCGACGCGAAACCGGTGACCGTCGGTCTCGGCGCCGAGACGCTCGACATCAACTTCGGCATGCAGTTAGTACGCATGTCGCGCCTGTCGGGACGCATCGAGAACCCCGACGGGACGCCGGTGACGAGCGGCAACGTCAACCTCGCCGCCGACGTTTCAGCCAGCCGCGGCAATCAGATCGGCATGACCTTCGGCGGGCGGATCGATTGGGACGGCTCGTTCGCGATCAACAGCGTTCCTCCCGGCCGCTACACGCTGCGCGCCCGCGGCGACGACTCGGAAACTCCCCAATTCGCGTCGCAGCCGGTTACCGTCAACGGCGACGATCTGTCCGGCATCACCGTGGTCCTGTCGGGCGGCGCGACGGTCAACGGAACGGTGACGTTTCAGAGCGGCTCGAGTGGGACACCGGATCTCTCGCAGTTCAGGATTTCAGCACCGACCGTCGATCAGGGCAGCTTCGGTCCGCAATCAAACGCGCGCGTGGACAAGGACGGCCACTTCACGCTCGAAGGCGTCCCCGCCGGCGCGCACCTGTTTCGTTCCGGTGGGAATGCCCGCGGTTTCATCCTCAAGTCGGTGACGGTGAACGGGCGCAACGTCACTGATACACCCATCGAGTTGCGCAGCGGAGAGACCGTCTCGGGCGTCGCGATTGTCTTCACCGATCAGCAGAACGAAATCAACGGCACGCTCACCACCGAGCAGGGCGCGCCGCTGTCCGAGTTCACCGTGCTCGTGTTCCCGACCGATGCCTCGCTGTGGCGGCCGCAGGCGCGGCAAATCATGACGACGCGGCCCGATCAGACCGGCCAGTACCGGCTCCGCGGCCTGCCGCCCGGCGAATATTTTGTCGTCGCCGTCGATCCGGCCGAGCAGGGCGAGTGGTTCGAGCCGGCCTACCTCGACGAGCATCGAGCGGGTGCGACGCGCCTGACGCTCTCAGACGGCGACGTCAAGACGCAGGACCTGAAAGTCGCGATCCGCTAGAACGTCCGCTTCGGCGGCGCCGGCGGCATCTCGGCCGCAGGCAGCCGCGGCAGCATCCCGTCCTGCATCGCCAGCTGATAGAGCGTCGCGGCGATACTGATCGCCGACGCCTTCACATCGTCCTCGATGACACGTTCGTAGTTGTCGAGATTGGTGTGATGCGTGTGCGTGTTGTATTCGATCGGATCCTGTCCGAAGCCGATGCCGGGCAGACCGGCGTTGTTGAACGAGGTGCTGTCGGTCCCTCCGACCATCCGGCTGGTGGTCGCCGACGCGCCGAACACGCCAAGATCCTCGAATGGCGCGAGCGCCTTTCGGACAATCGTCGCGGCGGACGGCGGTCCGAACACGCTGGCGCCGCGCACCCGACCGGTGCCCGAATCGACGTTCAGGTAGCCGTTGAACGTCGCATACTCCGGCTTCTGACTCTCGAACGACCCGAAATGCTGCAGCACGTAGGCCTGCGATCCGAGCAGCCCCTCTTCCTCTCCGCTCCACAGCGCGACGCGGATCGTGCGCCGTGGCTTCACCCCGATCGCTTTCAGAATGCGCGCCGCCTCCATCATCGTGGCGCAGCCGATCGCGTTGTCGGTGGCGCCGGTCGCCGACTGCCATGAATCCAGGTGACCGCCGAGCATGACGACTTCGTCCTTCTTGTCGCTCCCGGCGATTTCCGCAATCGTGTTGTAAGCGGTCTTCCCGTCCGGATAGACCTTGTTCACGATGTTGAACTCGAGATCGACCGGGGTGCCGTCCGCCAGGATGCGCGAGATGCGGCCGTAGTCCTCGTTGCGCATCACGACCGTTGGCACGACCTTATCAACGTCGTAGGTGCGGTTGTTGAACGCGATGATCTGGCCGTGTTCCCGTCCGGCGTCGTTGATCCGGACCAGCGCGCCCTGAACCTTGAGGAATTCGTCCACCCGGGTGTTGATTTCCGCAGCCGTCATGGTGCCCGGCGGGATCGCCGGAGGCGCGACGTTGCCGCGTCCGCCGCGGCCGCCGTTGGGGTTGTTCGGGTCGTACTGCTCGCGCACCTGCGCGTCATCGCGGCGTTTGGCGGGCGGCGTGATGTTGACCGGCACGACGATCGGCTTGCCGACGAGGACGATCTTGCCTTTCGCCGCGTTCGCGACGCTGTCGAGATAAGCGGTGAACTGCTGCGGTGTCGGGTGTTCGGGCAGCACCATCTCGTAGGCCCTGGCGCTGACCGTTCCCGGCGTCCCGGGGGTCCAGGCCAGCACTTCAGCCGTCAGCTGGTCCTTCACCGGCGAGGTGACGTGCGCCGAAAATCTCTCGTTGACCCAGCCGGGATGACCGAAGTCCCACGGTTCGAGATGGCCGTTGGTGAAGCCCCACGACTCCATCGTCTTGATCGACCATTCCCCGGCAGCTTTCAGGCTCGGCGTGCCGGTGAGACGCGGTCCGTAGACGTCGGTCAGGAAGTGAAGCGTCCGCATGATCTGCGAATGCTCGTTTTCTTCCTTGCGAATCTTTGCGTTGATGTCGGGATCGAGCGTCGATTGCGCCAATACCGGCGCCAAGAGAGCGAGCAACAAAGCTGACGAGACTGCGATGTGTCGTTTCATGTCGTCCTCAAATCCTCCCGCCAGATTCATCTGACGCAAACACGTCGATCGCGCGACGCGAGGTGTCCTCGCCGGATACGAAACCGCCGGCGCCGCTAGAGATCGCCCCACAGAAACTGCAGCACGCTGATCGCCGCGACCGGCACCGCGTCGGCGCGCAGCGTGCGATGACCGAGCGTGATCAGCCGCGCACCGTGCTCGCGCGCGGCGGCGCATTCGGCTTCGGTCCATCCGCCCTCAGGGCCGACCAGGATCGTCACATCCGAAGGCTGCGGCAGCTTCTGAATCGCCGCCAGCGGTTCGACCGCGTCCGCGGCACCCGGCTCGACCAGCATCAGCCGCAGCGCGGTCGCCGGATCGTTCAACAACGTCTCGATCGACAGCGGCACGCGAATCTCAGGCACGACCGCGCGACGCGACTGCTTGACCGATGCCACGGCTACGCGCCGCCAGCGTTCGACCCGCGCACCTTTGAGCAGCGCTGCGACCGTGGTCTCGCTGCGGGCGCTGACGACCGGCTGAACCGCTACCGCGCCCAGCATCACCGAATCACGCACCACATCGTCCATCTTGTCGCCCTTGAGCACGGACTGCGCGAGCGTGATCGCGACGCTCGGCTCGGGCGGCGGATCGATGCGCGACACCAGCTGCACGCGCACGTCCTGCCGCACCGCGCTGGCAACGCGCGCCAGAAACTCGTGACCGCGTCCGTCGAATACCGACACTGAGTCGCCGACGCCGAGCCGCAGCACGCGGGTCAGATGCTCCGCCTCCTCACGCGGCAACGCCACGACATCGTCGCCCGGATCGAACGGCGCGAAGAATCTATGCACGACGGCGATTATACGGTCGGTCTTCGCCCGACAACTACCTGACGGTTATCACGAAGACACGAAGCCACGAAGAACACGAGTACGTGCCGTACCGATCGGGTGAATCTCTCGTGCCCATCGTGATCTTCGTGACTTCGTGATACCAGTTGATATACTGCCGCGCAGATGTTCTTTCGCGGTCAGATCATCGGAAAATACAAGATTCTGTCGACGATCGGCAGCGGCGGCTTCGGCACGGTCTACCTCGCGGAAGACACCTGGATCGACAAGAAGGTCGCCCTCAAAGTTCCCCACAAGCAGGGCGTTGATTTCGGCGAGCTGCTGCGCGAGCCGCGCCTGCTGGCGACGCTGAATCACCCCAACATCGTCACCATCCTGACCGCGGAGAAGCAGGAGAACATCTTCTTCATCGTGATGGAGTTCGTCCCCGGCGAGACGCTCGAGGCGATCATCACGCGCGAGGGCGCGCTCGACGTACCGCGCGCGCTCGACTACACCTGCCAGATGGTCAACGCGATGGACCATGCCCACCGCCAGGGCGTGCTCCATCGCGATCTCCGGCCGTCGAACGTGCTGGTCACCGACAACGGCCTGCTCAAGGTCGCCGATTTCGGCACGTCGCGGTTTCTCGAAATCGCCGCGCACGGAACCACCGTGATCGGCAGCCCGCCGTACATGGCGCCCGAGCAGTTTCATGGCAAGGCCGTGTTCGCCTCCGACATCTACTCGCTCGGCGTGACGATGTACCAGATGCTGACCGGCGTGCTGCCTTACGACACGCCGTCGCCGGCCGACCTCGATCGGCTGATGCGCGGCGAATTGCACACGCCGCCGCGCGCCCGGAATCCGAAAATCCCGAAGTCGATCAACGACATCGTCCTCAAGGCGATGGCGCCGGAGATTCACGCCCGGTATCAGCGGGCCGGCGATCTGCTCGACGACGTCATGTCGGCGCGCGGAACCGGCTCGGGACGGACGCCGCGGCCGGTGGCGAAAAACGATGCCGCCAGCGAAGAGTCTCAGGACATTCAGCTCCGTCTCAAGGCGCGCGAAACGCCCCAGGCCCGTTTCTGCTGGCACTGCCGGAAGCCGCTGCACGCGCGATCGGACCGCTGCCCGTTCTGCGGCGAAGCCCAATGAGATCCGTTCCCTAATTGCGCTAAGATCTCGACAAGGAGCGGGCAATGGCATTTGCGGGTACGGGCAAGATCTGGATGAACGGCAAGCTGGTCGAGTGGAAGGACGCCACGATCCACGTCGCCTCCCACGTCGTCCACTACGGCAGCGCGGTGTTCGAAGGCGCGCGCTGCTACGCCACGCCGAAAGGATCCGCCTGTTTCCGGCTCGACGCGCACATGCGCCGCCTCCAGCTCTCCGCGAAGATTTACCGCATGGACTATCCGCTGGACCTGGCGGGCTGGCAGACCGCGGTGCTGGAGACGATTCGCGCCAACGCGATGAAGGCCTGCTACATCCGCCCGATTGTCTACCGCGGCTACGACACGCTCGGGGTCAACCCGCTCGCCTGCCCGGTTGACGCGACCATCCTGCTCTGGGAATGGGGCGCCTATCTCGGGAAGGAAGCGCTCGAGCAGGGCGACGGACGTGAAGGTGTCGAGCTGGTCGCGGATGGCGCCCAACACGCTGCCGGCGATGGCCAAGAGCTCCGCCAACTACGCCAACTCCGCGCTCATCAAGATGGAGGCGATCGCCGACGGCTACTCGGAAGGCATCGCGCTCGACGTGTACGGGAACGTCAGCGAAGGCAGCGGCCAGAACATCTTCCTGGTGCGCGACGGCCAGGTCTACACGCCGCCGGTCGGATCGTCGATTCTGGCCGGCATCACCCGCGATTCGGTCATCACCCTGGCGCGCGACCTCGGTTATCCGGTCACCGAGACGGTGATTCCGCGCGAGGCGCTCTACACCGCCGACGAGTGTTTCTTCGTCGGCACCGCAGCCGAAGTCACGCCGATCCGATCGATCGACAAGCTCGTGGTCGGAGCGGGCCAGCGGGGACCGGTCACCCAGGCGCTGCAGCGCGCGTTCTTCGACGTCATCAACGGCGAAGTCCCCGACACACACCACTGGCTGACCTACGTGTATCCCGAGGAATCCGGCCTCCGCGACGGCGCGAAGGCCACCGCCGCGCACGCACGTTGATGCACGTCAACGATCTGCTCAAGATCGCGGTCGAGGCCAGCGCGTCGGACCTGCACCTCAAGGTCGGCAGCTATCCGATGATGCGGGTACGCGGCACGCTGATCACCGCCAGCACCGAGAAACGCCTCGATCACGAAGACGTGGTGGCGATCAGCGCCGCGGTGATGTCCACCACGCAGCGGCAGAAGTTCAAGGAGACGCAGGAAGTCGACCTCGCCTACAGCGTGCCGGGCCTCGGCCGCTTTCGCTGCAACATTTTCCAGCAGCGCGGCACCGTCGGACTGGTCCTGCGCGTCATCCCGATGCAGATCCGGACGATCGACGAACTCGGTCTGCCGCCGGTGCTGAAGGCGATCGCCGAGGAAGAGCGCGGCCTGGTGCTCGTGACCGGCACGACCGGCAGCGGCAAGAGCACCACGCTCGCGGCGATGATCGACCACATCAACAAGACCCGCCCCGCCCACGTCATGACGGTCGAGGATCCGATCGAGTTCCTGCACCGCGACAACCGGGCGATGGTCAACCAGCGCGAGGTCGCGGTCGACACCCGGTCCTTCGCTCAGGCGCTGCGCAGCGCCCTGCGTCAGGACCCCGACGTGATCCTGGTCGGCGAAATGCGCGACTTCGAGACGATCGAGACCGGGCTGCTCGCCGCGGAAACCGGACATCTGGTGCTGTCGACGCTGCACACGCTCGACGCCACCGAAACCATCAACCGCATCATCGCGGTGTTCCCGCCGCACCAGCAGAAGCAGATCCGCCTCCAGCTCGCGAGCGTGCTCCGGGCCGTCGTCTCCCAGCGCCTGTTACCGAGGATCGATGGAAAGGGACGGGTCGCCGCCTCCGAAATCATGATCAGCACGGCGTTCATCCGCGACGCCATCGTGGACAAGGAAAAGACCCACCTGATCCACGGCGCGATCGCCAGCGGCACGTCCCAGTACGGCATGCAGACCTTCGACCAGTCGATCTTCAGCCTGTTCGAACAGCATCAGGTGTCTTACGAGGAGGCGCTGCGCTGGGCCAGCAACGTGGACGACTTCAAGCTGAAGGTGCAGGGCATCTCCTCGACCTCGGAGATCAGCCGCGACCAGATGGCCAAGACACTCACCGGCGGCCCGGAAATCACCCGATTCGGATCGTAGCCCGCCGTCACCTCAGGTCCGCCCATGGCCTCCGCCTACATCGACGGCCTGAAAATGCTCGGGCGGCGCGAGCTGTCCGAGACCCAGATTCGTCAGCGCCTCGCGCGCAAGGAACACGATCCGGAAGCAATCGAGGAAGCGGTCGAGCGTCTCCGTGCCGAACGGGCGATTGACGATGTGCGGGTGGCCGAGGCCATCGCCAGGACCGAGACCTCGATTCGCCGGCGCGGCCGGTTGCGGGTGCGGCTGCAGATCGAGCGCGCCGGCATCGCCAAGGCGATCGCCCGGCGCGCGGTGGACGAGGTCTTCGGCGCCCTCGATCCCGAGGCGCACATCGAGGCGGCGCTGAACAAGCGTCTGCGGGGGCGTGCGGAGATTGCCGACGACCGCGAGTTTCAGCGCCTCTATCGTTACCTCACCGCGCAGGGCTTCGAGTCGGAACAGGTGATGAAGGCGTTGAGCGGCCACCGGCGCCGCCGATAGGTTCCTCCACACAGGCGGCGAAGCCTCGCCGGCGCGGCGCCCGTGACCCTCTGCCCCGTGCCTGCGCGACGCTGTGGTCTAAACTAGAGGCATGACCTCGAACGAGATCCGCGCGTCGTTCCTCGAATATTTCGAACAGAACGGCCACCGCATCGTGCAAAGCTCCCCGCTCGTGCCGGGCGACGACCCGACGCTGCTGTTCACGAACGCCGGGATGAACCAGTTCAAGGATCTCTTTCTTGGCCGGGAGAAGCGCGCTTACACGCGAGCGGCCACGTCGCAGAAAGTGATGCGCGTCAGCGGGAAACACAACGACCTCGACAACGTCGGGCCGTCGTTCCGTCATCACACCTTCTTCGAAATGCTCGGCAACTTCTCGTTCGGCGACTATTTCAAGGCGGAGGCGCTGCCCTTCGCCTGGCGTCTGCTGACCGATGCCTGGAAGATGCCGCCGGATCGCATGGTGGTGTCGATCTTCAAGGGAGAAAACGGCATTCCGCGCGACGATGAGGCCTACGACATCTGGCGCACGCTCGGCGTGCCGGCCGACCGCATCCTCGAGCTCGGTGGCGACGACAACTTCTGGCAGATGGGCGACACGGGGCCGTGCGGCCGCTGCTCGGAGATCTATTTCGTCCGCGGCGGCAGCGGCGCCGATCCGGAAATCGAAATCTGGAACAACGTGTTCATGGAGTTCGAGCGCAGCGCGGACGGCGTGCTGAAGCCGTTGCCGGCGCCGTCGATCGACACCGGCATGGGTCTCGAGCGGATCACCGCGGTGCTCCAGAACAAGGACTCGAACTACGACACCGACCTGTTCATGCCGCTGCTGACGGCGATCGGCACCGGCTCCGGTCACACCTACGGCGGCTCGATGAGTCCCACTGACGTCTCGATGAGAGTCGTCGCTGATCACATGCGTGCGACCACCTTCCTGATCGCCGACGGCGTCATTCCATCGAACGAATGGCGCGGCTACGTGCTGCGCAAGATCATGCGGCGGGCGATGCGCCACGGCAAACACCTCGGCTTCACCGAGCCGTTCATGCACCACCTGGTCGCGGTGCTCGATCGCGAAATGGGCGACGCGTATCCGGAGCTGCGCCAGAACCGCGCGATGCTCGAGCGCACCATCCTCGCCGAGGAAAACCGGTTCGAGACGGTGCTGACCGACGGACTGCCGCGCCTCGAAGCCGAGCTCAACAAGGTGCAGGGCACGAAGTCGAAGACGCTGCCGGGCGACGTCGCGTTCCGGCTCTACGACACCTTCGGCATCCCCTACGACTTCATCGAAGACACCGCCACCACCCAGAACATCGTGGTGGACAAGGCCGGGTTCGACACGGCCATGGGCGGGCAGCGTGACAAGGCGCGCGCCGGCAGTGCGTTCGGCAGGACCAGCGAGAAGCTCGCGTTCGGCCTCGAAGGCGAGAGCCCGGAGCTGTTGAACGCCAGGGACGTGTTCGTCGGCTACGACTCGACATCCGTGGCGTCCCAGATTCTCGGCGAGTGGAACGAAAAAGGCGATCCGGTTGAAGAACTCAGCTGAGGGACACGTGGGCTATGTGGCCCTCGCCAGAACGCCGTTTTATCTCGAAGCCGGCGGCCAGGTATCGGACTCGGGCCGCATCGTCGCTGACGCCAGTCAGTCGGCGGCGACGGTCGAGGGGCTCTCACGCATCAAACCGGGACTGCCGCGCGCGCATCGCGTGCGCGTGACGGTGGGCGCCCTGCGCGTGCGCGATCTGGTGACGGCGGAAGTCGATGCCGACGGTCCGCGACGCAACGCGCCGGAATCACACCGCGACGCACCTCCTGCACGCGGCGCTCCGCGAGGTGCTCGGCACGCACGTCAAGCAAGCGGGATCGCTGGTGTCGCCCGATCGGCTGCGCTTCGACTTCGTTCACTTCCAGCCCGTCACACGCGCCGAACTCGATCGCATCGAGCGCATCGTCAACGACCCAGATCGTGCGCAACACGACGGTGACGACCGAGGTTCGGTCGACCGAGGAGGCGATCGCAGCGGGTGCGATGGCGCTGTTCGGAGAGAAATATGGCGATCAGGTGCGGGTCGTCAGCGTGCCGGGATTCAGTATGGAGCTGTGTGGTGGCACGCACGTCAGCGCGACCGGCGACATCGGCTTCTTCGTGGTAGTCGCCGAAAGCGGCGTCGCTGCGGGGGTGCGTCGCATCGAAGCGCTGACCGGCGCGGGCGCCGTTGCCTGGGCTCAGCATCAGCGTCTGGTGCTGACGTCGGTGCTGGAAACCCTGCACACGACCGATGACGGCGCGGTGGACTCGATACTCAAAGTGCAGGCGGACGCCAAGCGGCTGACGCGGGAGGTGTCGCAGCTCAAGGCCAAGCTGGCAATGGGTGGCGGCGGAGCCGCCGACGGCGACGAGTCGGTCGACGTCAATGGCGTCAAGCTGGCGAGGCGCAAGGTCAGCGGTCTGGACAAGGACGCCTTGCGCGGCCTGTCGGACTCGCTCAAGGCAAAAATCAAGCACGGCGTCGTGGTGATCGCCTGCGAGAACGAGGGCAAGGTTCAGATCGTCGTCGTCGGTGACGCCGGACCTGGTCGGCAGCATCAAGGCCGGGCAGGTGGTGAAGGAGCTCGCGCCGATGGTCGGCGGCGCCGGCGGCGGGAGGCCGGACTTCGCCGAGGCCGGCGGCAAGCAGCCCGAACACATCGACGAGATGCTGACGGCCGCCGAGGCCGTCATTGGGCGAATGACCACGCGGGCCTGAAAGGCCCGCGCCACATCGAGCGCCGGCCTGGGTTCCCAAGGCGGCTCCGGGCCAGCCCTACAGTGCACGGTTCCTCGCGCCGATACCCAGTATCGGGTTGTTCCATCGAGCGGCCCGGACGTACACTGTTGACCTTGTTTTCTTTACTGATTTCGATTGCGCCTGACAGGGCTAAAATCCTGTCTTGTCTAGCGTTTACCGCCTGTCTCGCCAGCGCGGTACCTGCTCGCGCACAGATCTATTCGTGGCACGACGCCAATGGCAACCTGGTCCTTTCGAACCGGCGTCCGGCCGGCGCTGCCCCCCTCAACTCGTACGCCGTGCCCAAGGCTGAAGGTGTCCGCGCGACCCGTCTCGCCACCCTGGACCGGGCGCGGTCGTTCGATGACCTCATCAGTCTGCACGCCCGGGAACAGAGCGTCCGTCCCGACCTGGTCCGCGCCGTCATGCAGGTCGAGTCGGCGTTCAACCCGAACGCACGGTCGCCGAAGGGCGCGATGGGCCTGATGCAGCTGATGCCCGCGACGGCGCGTCAGTTCGGCGTGAAAGACCCATTCAACCCCGCCGAGAACGTCCGGGCCGGTGTCGCCTATCTGCGCGAGCTGCTGGATCGGTATCAGAACAACGAAGAGCTTGCGCTGGCCGCGTACAACGCCGGACCGGGCGCGGTGGACAAGCACGGTCAGACCGTGCCGCCGTACCGCGAAACCCGCAACTACGTGTCGCAGATCAACCAGATGGCGTCGAGACCGATTGCCGTCCGCGACAACTCGATTTATCGGATCACCGAAACCATCGACGGCCGCGAGGTCGTGCGTTACACCGACAAGAAGCCGACTTCTGGCACTTTCGAAACGGTGGGTCGTTAACGCGACTGACGACTGACGACTGACGACTGACGACTGCCTATTCCGCCTTCTCCACCGCCATCACGTCGAGTCGTTCGTAGACCGGACCGAGCGCCTCGGTCGCGAGCAGCACTTCGATCCCGACAATCGCCGTGCACGCCGCGGCGGCAGGAATCAGCGCCCCGGGCCCGATAAATTGCTGCAGGGCGAGCCAGATGATGCCGCCGACGATCGCGCCGGGCAGCAGCGCCACCGCCATCAGCAGCCACGTCCCGCCCATCATGATCAGCCGCTGCCCCATCGCGTCAAGGCCGCGTGCACGTTGGTTGCCGAGTGGCACCCATGCCGGAAACATCAAGGCGATCGCGTTGAGGATCGTCAACTGCGCGAACACCAGCGACGGCGCGACGAACGCAATGGCGGCAGCGGCGCTGATGCGCAGGCGGATGCTGACGTCGCCGAGGGTGATGCCGGACAGGTACGCCGCCACGACCAGCGTCGTCCACGCGCTGAGTGTGATGAGCGTCCCGGGCCAGATCAGCTCGCCACGAACGACCGCTGACGCTTTGATCGGCCAGGTACGGAGTACTGAAAGGTGCGCCAGATCCTCCCGCATGTCGCTGCGCAGCACTTGCGGTCCGAGCACGATCATGAAGACCGTCGCCATCAGCGAGAACGCGCCGAGGATGGCGGCCGGCGCAGCCGATCGGCCGAGCGACGCCGACGCCACTGCGATCGACAAGAACAACGCCACCATCCGGAAAATGCTGCGCTTATCGACGGTCCGGATCGTCTGCATCGCGCCCTTCCAGGCAAACGCCAGCTCCGGGCGGCCCAGCGAGGCCAGGGCCCAGCCGGTCGATCGAACCTTGTAGCGGGCCGTTCCGGCCGTGGCGCTCTGCTGGCCGCGGCGCGCGGCGACTTCCGCCGTCGCCTCCTGAAATACGCCGTCGCTGGCGATGACCCATGCGCCAAGCGCTGCGGTCACGAGCGCCGCGCCGCCGAGCGACGCGAGATACGGCAACGGCCACGGCGCGAAGATCGGAGCCGTCAGCGCGGCAAACGGCCACAACACGATTCCGGCGAGGCCGCTCATCGACGCGCGGCCGGCAAGGATCATGGCGTCGAGCCCGCGCAGGTGCGGGGCGGCCTGATACTCACGTCCCAGCGCGGCGCCGACGACCGCCAACGCTGCCGTCAGAATCGCGATCGGTATCCACGCCACCCGCCGGCTTCTGGAGTCGCCTGCCCGCAATCGCGTTCGAGCGAGGGTGACGCCGGTGAAGTACAGCTTGAGGGCCAGCGACATCAGCCACGCCGCGACCGCCACACGCAGCCGCGTGAAGCCGGACAGCGTGAAGCCGGCGCCAAACCCAATCACCGCGGCGCCGAACAACATTCCGATCTGCGACCGCAGCAGGCGGTGCAGCAGCAGTTGACGCCGCGGCACCGGCGCCGGAAACAGGAACTGCACTTCGGCGTCTGAAAAATCGAGGAGACCGCTGTCGAACGGCATGATCCAGCTGAGCACCGCCAGCACCATGAACAGCATCCCGACCAGCGCCGGTCCCGCGGCACGCAGCGTCGCGGGAATCGCGGCCTGCGCGGCACGTCCCGAACCGGCACGGCGGCGCCCCACCCGGTAACGCGCGAACACGCTGAAGTACAAGTAGGCCGCGCCGACAATGCCGCCGACCAGGTATCGTGGTTCACGCAGCCGGCGCAACCGCATGCGCAACCGATTCCGTGCGCTGCAGGCGATGATGTACAGGCTGGCGCGGAACATCGATCAGGGTTCGCCGGCGGTATCGTGACCGGTGACGTGCAGGAAAATCTGCTCCAGGCTGGATCCCGACGCCGCCAGATCCGCTCGCGTCGCGAGCTCGGCGAACGTTCCGTCCGCGATCTTTTTGCCGCGGTCCATGATGATGACCCGCGAACAGACCTCTTCGACCAGGTGCAGCAAGTGTGACGAGAGCAGGATCGCCGCACCGGCGCGCGCGCGGGCGACGATCGTCTGACGCATCCGCCGGATGCCGATCGGATCGAGTCCGGTCAGCGGCTCGTCGAACAACAGCGTGGTGGCGTCGCGGACCAGGCCGCAGGCGATCACCACCTTCTGGCGCATGCCGCGCGACAGTTCTCCCGGCAGCGACTGCTCCTTGCCTTTCAGTTCGAGCTCCTCGACCAGCGCAGCGGCGCGGGCATCCACGTCGGGGACCGAATAGAGACGGGCGGTCAGCCGCAGATGCTCCGCGACCGTCAGGTACTCGAACAGGTGGGGCTCGTCGGGCATGAAGGCCAGCCGCCGCTTGGCCTCGAGCGGGTCGGTCGCAAGGTCGTAGCCGTCGATGTGCACATGTCCGCCGGTCGGGCGGAGGATGCCGGCCAGCGACCGCAGGGTTGTGGTTTTGCCGGCCCCGTTGGGACCGATCAGGCCGACGATTTCGCCGGCGGCGACGCTGAACGACAGGTCGTCCACCGCGGTGAACGGACTCGAGCCGGTGGTGTAGGTCCGGGTGAAGTGCTCGACGGCGATGGCCATTGTGGTAAGATTAGGGGTTCCGGAGGTTATTGATCACGTGGCATCGCACGCATCCGCGCTCAAAGCGCATCGTCAGAGTCTCAACAACCGCGAGCGCAACCGGCAGTTCCGTTCGCGCCTTCGCACCGCTCTCAAGAGCATTCGCGCCGCCATCGACGGCAACGATCTGGCAGCCGCGAAGAGCGGTCTGAAGCAGACCATCTCGCTCATCGACAAGATGGCGACCAAGGGGATTATTCACAGGAACGCGGCCGGCCGCTATAAGTCCCGGCTCACCACGCGCCTGGCCGCCCGGTCCTAGTCCGCTTCCCCGCACACAACTCGACGACCAGGCGCTCGAGCAGCACGCGCGGATCGCCCGCGGACCGCTTGAGAGCCAGGTCGGTTCGGAACAGGGCATCGACCGCCGGACGAACGTCGCCAGGCGCGAGCGCCGGAAACTTCGCCCGGACCACCCACCCGAGCTGACCGAGGATTTTCTCGGCCGGCGCGCCGGCGTCGAGCATCAACGCCAACTGGCGCAGCGCGTCCGCGGCACGGCCGGCTTCGATGGCGTTGGTCATCGCCCAGTCGTCCTGCAGCGCCGCCGGTCCGGTCACCTCGCGCACATCATCGGCGGTGATCTGCTTCTGCCCCATCGCGTACAGCAACAGACGATCGACGTCGCCGCGCAGGCGCTTGACGTCAACCCCGGCGCGCTGCGCGACCAGCCTCGCCGCGCCCGGATCAATCACCGCGCCCACCGCGGCCACTCGCGTGCGCACCCATCGCTCGGCGTCCGCCAGGTCCTCGAGCACGCCGCACTCGACAATGGTCGCCTGCTTCTGCAACTGCTTGAACATGCGGCTGCGGCGGTCAACCGCGGTGGCGACCAGCACCAACACGGTCTGCGGTTCAGGCTGCTTGATCAGCGCCTCGAACTGCTCGAGCGCGCGGGCTGCCGCCTCGCTCTCGCGTTTGGGCGCCAGCAGCATCTCGGCCTGTGCGACGGTCACGACCCGGCGCGGCACCATCATCGGCAGCGTGCGAACCGCCGCCTTGATCGATTCGACGCCCTCCACCAGCCGGTCGCCGCTGGTCCAGTCGCCGGCGTGCACCCGTTCGACGTTGAACGCGCGCAGTCCTTCTTCGACTAGCTCGGCAAACTCCGCGGCGAGCGCCGACTTCTCGACCTCGTCTTCACCGAGCACGAGATAGATCGGATCAACAGCGCCGCTGGCGATTTGTTTGCGAACGCCGGCCGGGCTCAGTGCAGGCAACTAGAAGGCTTCGAGGATGGCGCTGACGATGGTCCGCGCGAACTCGGAACTGATGCGTTCGAGGCCGCTGGTGTCCTGCTGGAAGAATGCCGCCGGATCGGTGTTGTTGCGGCTGGTGGTGGCTTCGTACTCCTGACGGAACAGGATGCCGGGGTTCTCCCAGAGCACCTTGTTCTCGCGCATATCGCGCAGCTCGACTCGCGCCTGCATCGTGATCGCGTAGCGCGAAGCGAGCTGTTGCGGGTTGAGGCTGGCCGGCTGGATGCTGACGGCGGTGACTTCGCCATTGAGCAGGGCGTCGACGCCGGTGCTTTCCGGCAGGATCTGATACTTGCCCCGGCCGATGAATTCCGCCCGTACTTTCTGCGTCAGCATCGTCTCGAGATTGAACACCGTGGTGCGGTTACCGAACGCGGGGATGCCGATGGTGTGGATGTACGCCGGCAGAAACGACCCGCGGCCGGCAAGCGTGTAGCCGCAGCCTGAGAGCACGCTGCCGCAGAACACCCCAAAGACACCGCGCAGGAACCCGCGCCGCGATTCCGCCGCGTTGATCATCGCTTCAGCGCGCACGCCCGTCATCATGACACCACTATCGAAACCAGCGGACCCTTGGCGACCACCACTTTGCGAATCGTCTTGCCGTCAGTGTACGCGCGGACGGCCTGGTCCGCGAGCGCGAGTTCGCGCAGCTGATCCTCGCTGGCATCGATCGGTGCGGTGACCCGGGCTCGAAGCTTGCCGTTGACCTGCACCGGCACCGTGACCTCAGCGGCTTTCGCGACTTCCGGATCGAACGCCGGCCAGCTGACGGTATCCAGCGCGCCGACGTGGCCGAGCATCTGCCACAGCTCCTCCGCCATATGCGGCGCGAAGGGCGAAATCATCAGAACCAGGGCGTCAATCGCTTCGCGCAGGACGGCGATCGTCTCGGGCCGCTCGACTCTGCCGGCTGGCGGCTCGTTGCGCGACGGGGCGCCATGCGCGGTGCCGTCGCTGAACGAATACAGCTCGTTGACCAGCTCCATCAGCGACGAGACGGCCGTGTTCAGGTGCATCCGATCCTCGATGTCGGACGTGATCCGGCGAATCGTGTCGTGTGTCTTGCGGCGCACCGCGCGCTCCACGTCGGTGCAGTTCGGGCCGCACTCCGGCATCCCCTCGCCGCCGATGGTCTCGGCCCAGTGATCGACCAGTCGCCAGACGCGGACCAGGAAGCGGAAGCTCCCCTCGAGTCCGGCATCGTTCCACTCGACTTCCTTCTCGGGCGGCGCCACGAACATCACGTAGAGCCGCAGCGCATCCGCGCCGTACTTGGCCAGCATGTCGTCCGGATCGACAACGTTGCCCTTGGACTTCGACATCACCGCGCCGTCCTTCAGCACCATCCCCTGGGTGAGCAGGCGCTTGAACGGCTCGTCGAACCGGACGAGGCCCACGTCACGCAGGACGCGGGTGAAGAACCGCGAGTACAGCAAGTGCAGAATCGCGTGCTCGACGCCGCCGCTGTAGAAATCGACCGGCATCCAATAGGCCGCGTCAGCCGGATCGAATGGCAGGTTCGTGTTCTTCGGGTCGCAGAACCGCAGGAAGTACCACGACGAATCGACAAAGGTGTCCATCGTGTCGGTCTCGCGTCTGGCCGGGCCGCCGCATTTGGGACACTTCACGTTGACCCACTCGGGCACCTGCGCCAGCGGCGAGTCGCCTCGTCCCGTGAACGTGGTGATCTCGGGCAGCTTGACCGGCAGATCCTCGTACGGCACGGCGACGACACCGTCTTTCTCGCAGTGAATGACCGGAATCGGCGTGCCCCAGTAGCGCTGCCGCGAAATCCCCCAGTCCTTCAACCGGTACTGCACGGTGCCCTCACCGATCCCGCGATCGGCGGCGACTGCGGTCATTCGCCGATTGGCGTCCTCCCATGGCAGTCCGTTGAATTCGCCCGAGTTCACCAGCCGGCCTTCGCCGGCATGGGCCTCGGTCATCGTCTCCGCTGAAATCGGCGCGGCTTCGTTCTGCACGACGACGGCAATCGGCAGGTCGTAGGCTTTGGCAAACTCGAAGTCGCGGGCGTCGTGGCCAGGGACCCCCATGACGGCGCCGGTGCCATAGCCCCAGAGCACGAAGTTGGCGACCCAGATCGGCACCGGCTTGCCGGTGAACGGGTTGATTGCCGTCCGGCCCGTGTCGAACCCTTCCTTGCCGCCAACCCGGGCGTCGCGATCCTGCGCGCGGAACGCCTGCGCCCTGGCGCGGAACGCCGCCGGATCTGCGGACGCTGCCGCGAACTGCTCCACCAGCGGGTGCTCCGGTGCGAGCACGATGAAGGTGGCGCCGTAAATGGTGTCGATGCGCGTCGTGAAGACCTCGACGTCGCCGGTCGCATCCGACAGCGCGAACCGGACGCGCGCGCCCTCGGATCGCCCGATCCAGTTGCGCTGCATGACGACGACTTTTTCAGGCCAGTCTTTCAGCGTCTCGAGGCCGGTCAGGAGCTCGTCGGCGTACTGCGTGATGCGGAAGAACCACTGCTCCAGCTCGCGTGCGACGACCACCGAGCCGCAGCGCCAGCAGCAGCCGTCAATTACCTGCTCGTTGGCGAGTACCGTGTTGTCGACCGGACACCAGTTGACGGTCGAGCGCTTGCGGTAGGCGAGACCGCGCTCGAACATCTTGAGGAAGATCCACTGGTTGAACTTGTAGTAGTCCGGCAGGCAGGTTGCGATCTCGCGCTCCCACGCGTAGCTGATGCCGAGGCGCTGCAGCTGCCCCTTCATGTGGGCGATGTTGTCGAGCGTCGACTTCTCCGGGTGGGTGCCGGTCTTGATCGCGGCGTTCTCCGCCGGCAGACCGAAGGCGTCCCAACCGAACGGATGCAGCACGTTGAAGCCGCGCATCCGCTTGGTCCGCGCCATGATGTCGCCGATGATGTAATTGCGGACGTGACCGACGTGCGCGTGCCCTGACGGGTAGGCGAACATCTCGAGGCAGTAGTACTTCGGCCGCGAGGCGTCGGCGTTCACTTCGAACGCCCGCGACGAGGTCCACTGCCGCTGCCACTTCTTATCCAGGTCCTGGGGTTTGTAGTCGGTCATGAGAGGGCTGGGTTTATTGTACCCTCGCCGCGTCGTAGCGAGAGTGAGGGGAGGGGAAGGGATGTCAGCCTCGAGACGCCTTCAAGCGTCCTGGGCGCGCGCGGACCCGGACGACGAATCCGTCATCGGCAGCGTGACCAGAAACGTCGTGCCGACACCGGGACGCGATTCGCAGCGGATGTTGCCGCCGAGCGCCTGCACGCAGTCGATCACAATCGCCAGGCCGAGTCCGGTGCCGGTGACGCCGAGCTCGCCATCGAGGTGCGCGTGGGCGCGGAAGAAGCGATCGAAGATGGCCGGCTGATCCGCCTCCGGAATGCCGATACCGTTGTCCCGAACCAGGATCGTGCATGTCCGGCCGCCGTCCGCGTCAGCGGCGCGCTCCTCGTCGCCGGCCGGTGCAATCGCCACGAACGAATCGGCCTTCTCGGTGTCGCTGTACTTGATCGCGTTGGCCACAAGATTCAGCAACACCAGTTCGATCCGGGCCGGATCGGCCGTCAACTGCGGCAGGTCGGGCGAGACCCGAATCGACACCTGGCGCGACGCCGCCATATCGGCCAGCTGCCGGGATACTTCGTCCGCCAGGCTGCGCAACTCGATCAGCTGCTGGCTGGGCGAATCCGCCGCGTCGCCCATTCGCGCAAGACGCTGCAGGTTTTCGACCAGCCAGGACAGCCGTTCCGCGCTGGCGCGGACCGTCGCCGACACCTTGGCGAGCCGGGTCGGATCCTGACGGACGACGTCCTTGTCGAGCAACGCGCCGGCGAACAGCAGTGTCGAAATCGGCGACCGCAATTCGTGACTGGCGGCACGGTTGAAGGCCTTGATGCGCTCGCTTTGATCCTGGATGGTCGTCGTGTACTCGCCGATGAACGTGTCGACAGTGGTACGCATCAGCACCCGGACCGATCGCGTCAGCCGCTGCTGCACCTCGAAACATTCGCCGACGGTCGGCACAAACCCGAGCCGCCCCGTCTCCTCGACCAGAAACGATTCCAGAATCTCGCCGAGTATTTCGTATTCGTGAAGCAGCTGGTGGGCGCTCGCCCGCTGCTGATGACGGAGCTGGCCGAGTTCGCGCGCCTTGTCCATCACCGAGGCATTGGCGGCGATCTCCTCGTCTTCGGGCGCCGCCAGGTAGGCCGCGATTTGTTCGACCAGTACGGGAATGTGATCGAGCAGATGATCGGACGGAAAGACGTCGTTGGCCTGCACCGTCAGCAGGTCGCGCAGTCTCGTCAGCCAGCGGGCTGCGAGCGTCAACCGCGCCGCGGTCATGCGTGCGGCAATCACCGACGCGTAATCCTGCGCAGTGAGCGAGGTCACCGGAAAGCTCTTGTGCTCAAGTGGGAACTGTTAGTTTACCACCTTGATATCGCTGAGTCGGTGAGCCGCAGGGTTGCGCAGTTGACGGCAACGCTGCGCAAACAAAAAAACCGTGCCACCTCGACAGGGCAAGTAAGTGGCCGGCGTCAAATCGTCCAGAACGGTGCGAGCAGCGGCCGCAGCCCGGTCACCGCGGCCTCGCCCCGCGAGGATGCGATCGCGCCTGACGGCCAGGACGCCGACGCCGCAGACGCGGCATGCTGTTCAATCACCACGTCGAGCGACGCGGCCAGCGCCTGCAGGTCGTAACCACCTTCAGTGACCGAGACGATTCGGCCGCGGCAACACTCGTCCGCCACCGCACGAAGCTCGCGCGTCATCGCCGCGAAGGCCGGCGTCGAGAGGCGCATGCCGCCGAGTGGATCGCGCTCGTGAGCGTCGAAGCCAGCGGACACAATCACCAGATCCGGTTCGAACTGCAGGAGAATCGGCGATATCACTTTCGCAAAGACCAACTGATAATCAGCGTCAACGGCGCCAATCTCCATCGGCACGTTGACGGTGAATCCGCGCCCGATGCCGTGCCCCACTTCGTCAGCCGCGCCGGTGCCCGGATAGTACGGGAACTGGTGGGTGGACACATAAAGCACGTGCGGGTCCGACTCGAAGATGTGCTGGGTGCCGTTGCCGTGGTGCACGTCGTAATCGACGATCGCGACCCTGGCCGCGCCCTGCGCACGGGCGTGCGCAGCGGCCACCGCGACGTTGTTGAACAGGCAGAATCCCATCGCCCGGTCGCGCTCGGCGTGATGGCCGGGCGGCCGCACCAGCGCCACCGCGGCCGTATGGGAGCCGGCCATCACCCGCTCCACCGCATCGATGGCCGCACCCGCCGCCAGCCGCGCGATCTCGTACGACTCCGGCGAGGTGTAGGTGTCCGGATCCAGCGACAATGCTCGACCAGCTGTTTCAGCCACCCGCCGCACGTAGGCATCGTCGTGCACGCGCGCGAGCTGTTCGATGGTTGCCTCGCGAGGCGCGACGACCTCGATACCGCGGGCTCTCCATCGATCGACCACGGCCGCCATCGCCTCAGCGCGCTCCGGCCGCTCGGGGTGACCGGGCGGAGTCTGGTGGTCGCTGAACCGATCAGAATGGACGAGGATCAGAGACATACGGACATAGGAAATGATGATGGCTGAATGCAAAATGCTGATTGCCGATGCAGCACGCGACTACCGACCACTGACTACTGACTACTGACTACTGACTAACGATAGCATCTGGGAATGGGCGAATCACGTGTGGCTCTTGTCACTGGCGCCAATCGCGGCATCGGGCTGGAGGTCTGCCGGCAGCTTGCCGCGCGCGGGTTCCATGTCATGCTGACGGCACGCGATCCGGCGAGGGCCGAGGCCGCCGCCGGCACGATCCGCGCCGCCGGTACGGGATCGGTCATTCCCGCCCAGCTCGACGTCACCGACGCCGGCTCGATCCGCGCGCTCGCGGGCGAGCTATCCGGGCGGATGCTGACCGTGGACGTCCTCGTCAACAACGCTGGCATTCTCCTGAACGAAGACGATGGCGTCCTCGAGATGACGGTCCGCGACATTCGCGCAACATTCGAGACCAACGTGATTGGCGCGGTCGCGGTCAGCCAGGCGTTCGTGCCCGGCATGATCGAACGCGGCCACGGCCGCATCGTCAACGTCTCGTCGGAGGCCGGTCAACTGACGTCGATGGAGACGTACGCTCCGGCGTACTCGATGTCGAAGGCGGCGCTCAACGCGTTCACTCGGCAGCTCGCCGGCGAGACGCGCGGCACCGACGTCCTGGTCAACAGCGCCTGTCCGGGCTGGGTGCGCACCGACATGGGCGGGCCGGGCGCGCCGCGGTCAGTGGAAGAAGGCGCGGACACGATCGTCTGGCTGGCTACGCTCGGAGCCAAGGGTCCGAGTGGAGGATTCTTCAGCGAGCGTCGGAAGATCGAGTGGTGACGAAAACGCCAGTTCGCGTCGACGGACTCAGAGCATGGCAAGGGCGCGCGCCTCGAGCGCGCGCAAACGCGTCTCGAGCGCGAGCCGGTGCGCCTCGAGCGCGGCGTCGTCGGCGTCCGCCTGCACGAAGAAGGGTTCGCCCATGGCAATCGCCACCTCCGAAAACGGCTTCGGAATCTGCGTCCGATCCCAGCTGCCCATCGTCCAGTGCCGGCTGGCTTCGAGGTGAAACGGGACGACCGGATTGCCGGTGGCCTTCGCCAGCCAGATCGCGCCCGGCTGCGCGACCCGAGCCGGTCCGCGCGGACCATCGATAGTGAACCCGGCCGGCTTTCCCTCCGCCAGCGCGCGTTTCAGCTGCACCAGCGCCTTGACGGCGCCCCGCGACGTCGAGCCCCGCGCGGTGCCATAACCCAGCTGCTCGATGATGCCGGCGATCCATTCCCCATCGAAGTTCTCGCTGGTGATCACCACGATACGGCGCCGCCGGAAGTAGTACGCGGCGGGCAGGATGCGGCCATGCCAGAACGCCATGATTGGCTGGTGTCCGCCGCGCACGACCGCATCAAGATGTTCGAGACCCTCGTGGCGCCACCGCAAGGTCGAACCCAACCCGGCGACGAGCGGATATCCGAGGCTTGAGATCAGCCTGGCCTGGACGCGCTTCGATCGCGACGCCCGCCAGCTGTCAGGGGTGCTCATCGCCCTTCGGGCGTTGAAGATGTGGCCGGCGTCGATCGGGATTGCAGCTTGCCGTTCACGTAGGACATGAGATCGACGAACTGGGTATCCGCCTGGGCGCTGGCCTGCGCGCCCTTCAGCATGATCGAGCAGAACGGACAGGCGGTGACGACGGTAGTGGCGCCGGTGGCCTGGAGCTGCTTGAATCGAACGTCACTGATGCGGGTACCGGGCTCCTCTTCCTTGGTGGCAAACAGCAGTCCCCCACCAGCCCCGCAGCAATAGGGGTTTTCGCGGTTGCGTTCCGGCTCGCTGATCTCGGCGCCGAAGCGCTCGAGCAGGGCCCGTGGTTCGTCCACGACCTTCTGGTAACGTCCCAGGTAGCAGGGATCGTGGAACGTGACCTTGCCATCGGGGGAACCAGACGGCACGGCGGGTTCGCTTCGCAGCAGTTGTTCGACGAACACCGACGAGTGAAGAATCTCGACCTCGTAGCCGAATTTTCGGTAGTCGTCGCCGATCGTCTTCACGCAGTGCGGACACGACGTCAGGATCTTCTTCACACCGGCGGAAGTGAACTCGGCGATGTTGCCGGTCGCCAGCTCCTGATACATGTACTCGTTGCCGGTCCGCTTCGCAGGATCGCCGGTGCAGCGCTCCTTCGACAGCACGCCGAACTTCACGCTTTTCATGCGCAGGATCGAGAACAGCGACTTGAGTGACTTCTGAAAGTCTGCGTCGAACGACCCGGCGCAGCCGAGCCAGACCAGGACGTCATGCCGGGCCGGATCGAAGGTCTCGAGCTCGGCGGCGGCGACGAACTTGGCACGCTGGTCGGAGCCGAGGCCCCAGATATTGCTGCGGCGCTCGAGGTTGTTGTACATCGCGCCGAGGTAGTCCGGCGCGTCCCCGTTGGACACCAGCCCCCGACGAGCGCCGATGATGATCGGCAGCTGCTCGATGCCGACCGGGCACTGGTTCTCGCAGGCGCCGCAGGTTGTGCACTGCCAGAGCACCTCTTCCGAATACAGCTCGCCGAGCTTCAGCTCCTGACGTCCCGCCAGGACCGCCTCCTGCGTCTGCAGCACGATCGTTTTCGGATTGAGCGCCTTACCGGCCTTCCACGCGGGACAGTTGACCTGACAACGGCCGCATTCAACGCAGGTCAACGCGTCGAGCACCGACTTGCTGCCGAGATCCTTGACGGTCTCGAGCCCGACCTGCTCTTTTTCGAAATCGAGATTCGGCAGGTTGCCGAGCTCGCGCGATTTCAGGAATACGGTGATTGGCGACAGCACCAGGTGGAGATGCTTCGACGCGGGAATCAGGGCCATGAATGCGAGGATCACGCCCATGTGCAGCCACCAGTTGACCCGCCCGATCGCCGTTGATTCGTCCAGGTGGAACGCTAACAGGAACGTGATCATCAACGTCGCGATGAAGAGCGCGATCACGATCGATTCGATCGACAGCTTTGGACCAAGCGCCACCGGCCGGACCAGCGCGCGGCGGATCAGCAGGTAGACGATGCCGACGAGCACGGCCGAGGCAAAGGGCGTCAGCGCAACACGATAGAGATAGAACCAGCGGGCATGGGTGAGATCGACGATGCCGAGGCCGCTCAGGAATTCGGTCAGCGTGTAGCCGCCGAAGGCGACAAATCCCCAGAACACGAACGCGTGCATCAGGCCGGTCAGCGGCCGTTCGCGGATGGTCTGGCGCTGGAAGACGACGTCGAGGAGAAAACGTCGGGCGCGGAAGCCAAAGTCGGCCGAGCTGAACGTGTTCGGCGCCGCCGCGATCAGCTGAACACGTCGCGACACCTGCGCCACGAAGGCGCCGACGCCGGCGAGGAAGAGCGCCCAGAAGGCGACGGTTTGCATGTCCACAACGATCAGCGCAGAAATCGCGGAGCCCGCGGAAATCTTACTCTGCGAGTTCAGCGGGTTCTGCGTTTATTGTCGTTACGACTTCACAGCCTCGATGAGCGCCGGAACGATCTCGAACAGGTCGCCGACGATACCGTAGTCCGCGATCTCGAAGATCGGGGCGTCAGGATCCTTGTTGATGGCGACGATGGTGTTGGCGCCCTTCATGCCGACCAGATGCTGAATCGCACCGGAGATACCGAGCGCCAGATACAGCTTGGGCGCCACGGTCTGTCCGGAACTGCCGACCTGACGCTCCATCGGAAGCCAGCCGGCATCGCAAATCGGACGTGACGCCGCGAGCTCGGCGCCGAGTGCCTCCGCCAGCCGCCGCGCGATCGCGATGTTCGCCTCTTCCTTGATGCCGCGCCCAACCGATACGATCCGCTCCGCCTGCGACAGATCGACCGCCTGTCGCGCCTGCTGGAACGGCGGCTCCGGCTTCTCTCGAATCGCCGCCGCATCGACGGTAACAGTCAGGGCACGAACCGGAGCCGGCGCGGCACCCTTAGCGGCCTGATCGACGCGATAGGCGCCAATCTGGAACGTGACGAAGTGCGGGGCCGGGCCGAGCGGGACGACGTCCGCGGTCAGCTTGCCCTGGAACATCGGCCGCACGAAAGAGACTTCAGGGCCGGGCTTGATCGCGGTGACGTCGGTCAGGATGGCTCGGTCCATCCGGGCCGCCAGCTTCGGCGCGAAATCGCGGGTCTGATAAGTGTGCGGCAGCAGCACGTAGGTCGGCGCCAGCTGCGCGATCGCATCCTGTAGCGCCGCGGTGAAACCGTCCGGTGTGTACGGCTCGAGCGCCGCATTCTCCACCGTGACCACTTCGCCAACCTGAGCCGCCGCCAATTCGCCCGCGACGCTCGCCACGCCGGCGCCGGCGACAAGCACCGTGACCGGCAGCGAAGCGGAAGCCGCCAGCTGTTGTGCAGCGACGATCGTCTCCCATGTCGCCCGGTTGAGCTTGCCGTCGCGCTGTTCGCCGATGACGAGGATCATGAAATCACCCGCGCGTCCTCACGGAGCTTGCGAACGAGTTCTTTGGCTGCTTCCGCCGGCGAGCCGCCGATGATCTGCGTCTTCTTGCCTTTTTCCGGAACGTAGAGGCTGACGATTTTCTGTCGCGCGACGAGGCCGGCAGGCGCCGCCGACTTGCGGATTTCCTTCTTCTTCGCCGCCATGATGCCCTTCAGCGTCGCGTAGCGGAGCTGGTTGATACCGCTCTGGATGGTCAGCACCGCCGGCAGCGGCATCGCGACCCACTGGAACCAGCCCCCTTCGAGCTCGCGCTTCACGCGCAGCGCGCCGCCGTCCGCCTGGACTTCCATGATGATCGTTGCGTGCGGCAACCCCAGCCGCTCGGCCAACACAACGCCGACCTGTGCGAAACCCTGGTCGTCGGACTGCAGACCGGTCAGCACGAGGTCGAACTGCTCGCTCTTCATCGCGCTGGCGAGAGCGTCGCTGGTGACGAACGCGTCGGCGCTGGCCAGGCCATCGTCTTCGACGTGAAGGGCGCGATCGGCGCCGCGCGCCAGGGCTTCGCGAATCACCTGCGCGACCCGCGCCGGCCCGGCCGAGCAGACCACCACCTCGCCGCCGTGCTTTTCCTTCAGGCGCAGCGCTTCCTCGAGCGCGTAGGCGTCCGGCTCGTTCATCTCGAAGCTGGCATCCTGATCGCGGATCCAGGTCCGGTCGTCGTTGACGCGGGGCTGCCATTCGCGCGTCGGGACCTGTTTGATGCAGACGGCTATCTTCATACGCTCATCACCTTACAACGATCGACGCACAGACCTACGACGATCAACGCAGAAACCTCCGAACTCGCAGAGCATTCGGTTTCAGCGAGTTCTGCGTTGTCCGTCGTCACGCCTCGAACCGTTTGAACAGCAGCGCCGCGTTGGTGCCGCCGAACCCGAACGAGTTGGACAGCGCGTAGCTAATCGACAGCGGCCGGCTCTTGTGTGGCACGTAGTCGAGGTCGCAATTTTCGTCGGGATGATCGAGGTTGATGGTCGGCGGAGCGATTGACTTGTACATCGCCAGCACCGTGATTCCGGCCTCGAGTCCGCCCGCGGCGCCCAGCAGGTGCCCGGTCATCGACTTGGTCGACGACACAGCCAGCGCCCTCGCGTGATCGCCGAAGCAGCGCTTGATCGCCAGCGTCTCGAGCGAATCGCCCTGCGGCGTCGAGGTGCCGTGGGCGTTGATGTAGTCGACCTGTGCGGGAGTGATGCCGGCGCTCTCGATCGCCGCGGTCATGACCCGGAACGCGCCATCGCCGTCCTCTGACGGCGCGGTGATGTGGTAGGCGTCGGCCGACATGCCGTAGCCCACCAGCTCGGCGTAGATGCGTGCGCCTCGTGCCTCCGCCCGCTGGAACTCCTCGAGGATCAGCACGCCGGCCCCTTCGCCGACGATGAAGCCGTCGCGGTCCTTGTCGAATGGCCGGCTGGCACGCGCCGGCTCGTCGTTACGCTGAGACAACGCCCGCAGCGCGCCGAATCCGCCGATGCCCATCGGCGTGATCGCTGCTTCCGATCCACCCGCAATCATGACGTCGGCGCCGCCCCGCTTGATGATTTCGAACGCGTCGCCGATGGCATGGGCCGAGGCCGAGCAGGCGGTGCAGGTGGCGGAGTTGGGACCCTTCGCGCCGTAGCGAATCGAGACCTGACCAGCGGCCAGATTGATGATCGCCGAGGGAATGAAAAAGGGAGAGATCTTGCGCGGGCCGCCGGCGAGCAACGCCTTGTGCTCGCGCTCGATCGTGGTGAAGCCGCCGATCCCCGACGCGATGAACACGCCGACGCGGCGCGACAGTTCCGGCGAGATCGTCAGAGCCGCATCGTCCATCGCAAACTGCGATGCGGCGATGGCGTACTGGATGAAGATGTCCATCTTCTTGACATCTTTTTTGTCGATGAACGCCAGCGGGTCGAAGTTCTTGACTTCGCCCGCGATCCGCGTCGCGAACTGGGTGGCGTCGAACTTGGTAATCGTGGCGATGCCGCTCCGGCCCGCCGTAATCCCCTCCCAGTTCGCCTGGTTGCCAATCCCGAGTGACGACACCAGGCCGATGCCGGTGACCACCACTCGCCGTCTGTCAGTCACGAATCCTACTTCTTGGTTTTGGCGTGCGACTCGATGTATTCGACTGCTTCCTTCACGCGGGTGATCTTCTCGGCGTCCTCGTCGGGAATTTCAATGCCGAACTCCTCCTCGAACGCCATCACCAGTTCGACGGTGTCGAGCGAGTCGGCGCCGAGGTCGTCCACGAACGATGCGTCCGGCGTCACTTCTTCTTCGTCGACGCCCAGCTGTTCCACGATGATGCTCTTCACTTTGTCGGATACGGCCATTCAATCCTCCTACATGTACATCCCGCCGTTGACGGCGAGAACGTGCCCAGTAATATACGACGCCTCATCTGATGCAAGGAAACAAACCGCGGCGGCGATGTCGTCGACGCTGCCGAGACGGCCGAGCGGAATCTGCGCCGCCCAGTCCACTTGCGCTTTGTCGGTGATGGCGCGGGTCATGTCGGTGTCGATCATGCCCGGCGTCACCACGTTGACGGTAATGTTGCGCGACGCGACCTCGCGCGCCAGCGCCTTGGCGAAGCCAATCAGGCCGGCCTTGGACGCGGCATAGTTGGTCTGCCCGGCGTTGCCCATCTGTCCGACCACCGATCCGACCGAGATGATCCGCCCGGTGCGCTGCTTGAGCATCGGCCGCAGCGCCGCCTGCGCGAGCACGAAGGTGGCGGTGAGATTGGTCGCGAGCACCGCGTCCCAGTCTTCCCGTTTCATGCGCAGCAGCAGCTGATCGCGGGTGATGCCGGCGTTGCTGACCACGATATCGAGCCGGCCGTGTCGCGAGACGATGTCCCCGGGCGCCGCTTCGACGGCGACGCCGTCGGTCACATCCAGCGTGAGCGCCTCGGCCTTGTGTCCGTCGGCCGTGATGGCGTCGACACACTCGCGCGCGTGGTCGCCACGCGCCGCGGCCACGACCGTCGCGCCCTGTGCGGCGAGCCGGGCCGCGACCGCGCGCCCGATGCCTCGCGACGCGCCGGTAACGAGCGCGACTTTTCCGGAGAGGTTCAGCATGTCCTGGTGGCGCGATTACGCGAGAGCGGTCTCGACGTTCGCGAGGTCGGCGGGACTGCCGAAGCTCACGACTCTGGCCTCGCGGTGAATCTTGCGCACGAGTCCGGTCAGCACCGCGCCAGGACCCACCTCAACATACGTTGTGACGCCCTCAGACGCAAGGCGCGCGACCACCGCCTCCCATCGAACCGGGGACGACACCTGGCCGATCAGCGCCTCGATCGCCGCTGCGGCATCACGTTTGGGTTCAGCGTCAACGTTGGCGACGATCGGCACGCGCGGCGCGGACACGTGCAGCGCGCGCAGTTCAGGCGCCAACCGCTCTTCGGCCGGCTTCATCAGGGCGCAATGGAACGGCGCACTGACCGACAGCGCAATCACGCGCTTGGCGCCGAGCGCCCTGGCGCGTTCGCCGGCGCGCGCGACCGCGTCGCGGGATCCGGCAATGACCACCTGGCCTCCGCCGTTCAGGTTCGCCGGGCTCACGACGTCGCCGTCGGCGGCCTGTACGCAAGCCTCGGCCACCTGCTCGGCGTCGAGGCCGAGAATCGCCGACATCGCTCCCTCGCCCGCCGGCACGGCTTCCTGCATGTACTGGCCGCGACGCCGAACCAGCCGCAGGCCGTCCGCGAACGAAAAGGTGCCCGCGGCGACATTGGCTGAATACTCGCCCAGACTGTGGCCGGCAACCATCGCCGGTGTGAAACCGAGCGATTCGAGCAGACGGTACGCCGCGGTGCTCACCGCGAGGATCGCCGGCTGGGTATTCTCCGTGAGAGTGAGCTGGTCCTCAGGACCGTCGAAGATGATGCGGCTGAGCGGCTCGCGGAGCGCGGCGTCCGCCTCCTCGAAGGTGTCGCGGCAAATCGGAAACGCCTCCGCCAGGGCGCGGCCCATGCCGACCTTCTGTGCTCCTTGTCCTGGAAAAAGGAAGGCAATCACGAGTGCGATACCGCCGTCGCCGCAATGTCGGCGCCGACCCGTTCGATGAACCGCTGCGCCGAGAAGCGATAGGCCATGGCGATCGCGTTGCGCACCGCCTTCGCGCTCGACCGTCCGTGTCCAACGATGGTGACGCCGGCCACGCCGAGCAGCGGCGCGCCGCCGTATTCGGAATAGTCCACGCGACGGCGGAAGCGCCGCAGCGCACGCCGCGTCAGCATGGATCCGACCCGCATCGTAATCGTGCTCGACAACTCTTCACTCAACAAGCTTTCCATCACCTCGACCAGCCCCTCGCTGATCTTCAACGCGACGTTGCCGGTGAACCCGTCACACACGATGACGTCGGCCTGCCCGCTGTAGACGTCCCGGGCTTCGACATTGCCGATGAAGGAAAGCGTCGAGCCCTTGAGCAGCCGGTGCGCCTCACGCGTCAACTCGTTCCCCTTGGTCGCTTCCTCACCGATCGAAAGCAATCCGACTCGCGGCGCGTCGATGCCGAACGCCACCCGCGAGTAGACCCCGCCCATGATCGCGAACTGCAGCAGGTGATGCGGCCGACTCTCGACACCGGCACCGACGTCCAGCAGTACCGCCGGCCGGCCCCGGGTCGGAATCGTCGCGGCCAGCGCCGGTCGATCGACGCCCGGCAGCATGCCGAACGCACCGTGGGCTGCCATCACTGTCGCGCCGGTATGCCCGGCACTGAACAGCGCGGCCGCCTCCCCGCGCGCCACCAACTCCGCGGCGACGCGAATCGATGCACCGGGCTTGCGCCGCAGCGCCGCGGCCGGCGACTCCCCCATGCCGACCACGTCGGGGGCTTCAACCACCCGCACCCGATCGCGATCGACGTCGTCGTGGCGCTCGAGTTCGGCGCCTATCGCCGCCGGCGAGCCGACCAGCGCAACGCCGAGATCGAAATGACGCGCGGCGGCCAGAGCGCCGTCCACCACGTGGCGCGGCGCGAAGTCGCCGCCCATCGCATCCACTGCGATCCAGATCATCGCCGGGTTCAGCGTTCTATTCTTCCTTGACTGGCCGCGCCTGACGGCCACGGTAGTAGCCGCAGTTCGCGCACACGTGGTGCGGCTGCTTCGGCTCGTGGCACTGCGGGCACTCGCTCAGGCCGGTGGCGGTGAGGGCGTCGTGCGTCCGGCGCTTGGCCGTCCGGGTCTTGGAGTGGCGTCGTTTGGGATTCGGCATCGTCTTCGTCCTTCAGTTCTTGGTGCGAACGTCTATCGGGGTCTTGGTCAGGGCCCGCAATGCGTCGAGGCGCGGGTCCTGCCATTCGCGCGTGCACGCGCACGTCTCGCGATTCAGGTTGATGCCGCAGATCGGACACAACCCATGGCAGCTGTCGCTGCAGAGCGGTTTCATCGGTAGGGCCAGGTGAAACTGTTCGCGCAGCAGGTGATCCAGGTCAATCTCGTCGTGCTCGTAAAACGCCGTCGTCAGATCGTCTTCTTCCAGTTCGCGCTCGGCGTCGCCGCTCGCGTGCGTGTGCGGCTGGTAGCGCAGGTCGAAACCCTGGTCTACCGGCAGCGTGAACGCGTCCAGACAGCGCCCGCATGGCAGTTCGAGCGTCGTCTTGACCCGCCCAACCAGCCGGAACAGCGCCTTATCCTTGAAGATCTCGAACGCCAGCGACACCGGCGCCACGACGCGGAAGTCCTCGTCGGTTCCAAGTGCCTCGGGGGCGTATTCCTTCTCGAATCGCTCCTGCGCCGCCCTGATGGTGCTGAGATTCAGCGTGAGCATGAACCTCCCAATATACCTTGGAACAGGGGCCTGGGGCTAGGGCCTTGGGGCTGGCCAAAACCCCATTTCGCTGGAGCTTATTGACCCAATGGCCAGATTACCCGATGACCAAATTCGAGGGTCAGTCGACCGCCCACGGCTTGGGGATGTACAGCTGCTCGAACAGACGGACGGCGTAGCGGTCGGTCATGCCGGCGATGAAGTCGCGGGTCGCGGCGTCGAGGCCTTCGTGCTCGATGGTTCGCGCGTCCAGGAACTGTTCGGGGCGCAGCCGGACCTTCTCCCAGAGCCCGCTCAGGATCCCTGACGCTTTGGCGAACTCCGCGGTCGCAATCGAATTCTCGTAGACGGAGTCGAACAGGAACGCCCGGAGGCCGAGCACCGCGTTGAGCACGGTCTCGCTCATGCGGATCTCGGTCAGCCCGCCGGCGAGGGTTTCGGTCACCACGTCCTTCACGAGCGTGCCGATCCGCGTTGAAGACGATCCGCCGAGCACCGCAACGAGATCCGCCGGCAGATCCTCTGCCTTCAGCAGTCCCGCCCGCGTCGCATCGTCGATGTCATGGTTGACGTACGCGATGAGGTCGGCGACGCGCATGATTTGCCCCTCGACGGTCGCCGACCGAAGCGCCGCGGACATGCCGACCGGCGCGCCCGACTTCCCTTTCGAATGCTTGGCGATGCCGTCGCGCACTTCCCACGTGAGGTTGAGGCCGCGGCCGTCGTGCTCGAGCAGATCGACGATGCGCAGGCTCTGTTCGTAGTGGTTGAAGCCGCCCGGCATGAGCGAGTCGATCACCCGCTCGCCGGCGTGCCCGAACGGGGGATGACCAAGATCGTGGCCGAGCGCGATCGCCTCGGTCAGTTCCTCGTGCAGGTGCAGCACCTTGGCGATGGTGCGCGCGATCTGCGACACCTCGAGGGTGTGGGTCAGACGGGTGCGATAGTGATCGCCGGTGGGAGCGAAGAACACCTGCGTCTTGTGCTTCAGCCGCCGGAACGCCTTGCAATGGATGATGCGATCGCGGTCGCGTTGAAACGCCGGCCGTACGTCGTCTTCCGGTTCGGCGCGGAGCCGTCCGCGCGTGTCGGCGCTCTTGGCCGCCTGCGGCGCCAGGATCTCGTGCTCACGTGCTTCGAGTTGTTGTCTCAGGTTTGGCATACGACGATCAACGCAGAACCCGCAGAAACCGCAGAGAAATCATACTCTGCGAGTTCGGCGATTTCTGCGTTTTACGTTGTGATCTCCCCCAGGAAGCTCGTCCCGTGCGCCAGCGGACCGACGCCGAAGTTCTCGACCACGGTCTGGCCGAGGTCGGCGAACGTGCGGCGCGTGCCGAGGTCGGTGCCGGCGCGGACCCTCCGGCCGGTCACGAGCAGCGGCACGTACTCGCGCGCGTGATCGGTGCTCGCGGTGGTCGGGTCGTTACCGTGATCGGCCGTCACCACGAGGCAGTCGTCGTCCCGCAGCTGCGGCAGGAGGCGCGCCAGCCGGGCATCGAAGCGCTCCAGGTTTTGCGCATAACCGTTGACGTCGTTGCGGTGTCCGTACTGCGTGTCGAAGTCAACCAGGTTGGTGAAGATGAACCCGCGATCGACCGAGGCCAGCTGCTCTTCCAGGCGATCCATCCCGTCCTCGTCGCTGACGGTGTGAATTGCTCGGCTAATGCCGCGGCCCGCGAACAAGTCTTCGATTTTGCCAATCGCGACAACCGGGACCGACGCCGCTGTCAGGCGATCGAGCGCGGTTTCGCCGGACGGCGGCAGCGCGTAGTCGTGCCGGTTGGCGGTTCGCTTGAAGTGCCCGGGAGCACCGACGAACGGCCGCGCGATGACGCGCCCGACCCCGAGCCCTTCGCCGACGAGTTTGTAGGCGATCTCACAGGCACGATACAGCTCCTGAACCGGCACCACCTCTTCGTGCGCGGCGATCTGGAACACGCTGTCGGCCGACGTGTAGACGATCAGCGAACCGGTCCGCATGTGCTCGGCGCCCAGCTCGTCGAGAATCTGCGTACCGGACGCCGCCTTGTTGCCGAGCACGCCTCGACCGGTCTGCCGGGCGAACGCCGCGATGATCTCCGGGGAAAAGCCATCGGGAAACGTCGGGAACGCTCGATCGAGCTCGATGCCCATCATCTCCCAGTGTCCCGTGACCGAATCCTTACCGGCCGACGTCTCGGCCATCCGCCCGAAGGCTCCGGTCGACTGGGCCGGATCGAGACCGCTTCCTTCACCGAGCGCAACGATTCGGCCAAGGCCAAGCGCCCGGAGCGCCGGAAGCGCCAGCGGCACCCGCCTGGCGATGTTGCCGAGGGTGTTGCTTCCCTGATCGCCGTAGGCCGCCGCGTCCGGCAGCTCGCCGATCCCGACGCTGTCCATGACGATGACGATGACGCGTCGGAAAGGCGTGGCAGCCACGGGCCGTTTGCTGATGTGAGGATTTACTGATGCGAGAAGTAGTTGGAAACCGCCTTCGGCGTCTTGATGGCGGCGATCGCGTGCTTGAAAATCATGTGATCGACGCCGCCCTGATCGAGCACCAGCGCGAACCGATCGAAGTTCTTGATCCGTCCCTCGAGCTCGCTGCCGTCCATCATCCGGATCGTGACGGAGAGCTTTTCGCGGCGTACGTAGTTGAGGAAGACGTCCTGGATGTTGGGCTGGGACGATTTCGATTCCGACGCGGGGGCCATTAGCGTTCGCGCTCCTGAAGCCGTTCGTTGATCCACTCGAGCACCGCGGCGATCACCGAAGCCGATTCGCCAGGACCGTCGAACCAGACAAGAGTAGGCTCTTTGCGGAACCAGATCAACTGGCGCCTCGCGTAACGTCGGTTCTCCTGCGCGATCAGCGCCCTCGTCGCGGCCTCGTCGCGGACGCCATGCAGATGCTCGAGCGCCTGGCGATAGACGAGCCCGCCGAAGGGCCGTGCCGATTCCGGAACGCCGGCGCCGATCAAGGTTCGCACCTCGTCAAGCAGCCCGCGCGCGAACTGCTGGTCGACACGGCGCGTCACCCGTTCCGAGATGGCGGCAGCCGGCAACCGCAGTCCGATCGCCAGCATCTCGACTTCGGGAATCGGCGAGCTGGTCTCGGCAAAGTGTTCGGTCAGCGGCCGGCCGGTCAGAAAGAACACTTCCAGCGCGCGCACCAGCCGCTTCAGATCGCGCGGCTGAATCCGCCGCGCCGAGGCTGGATCCACCTTGTGCAGCATCCGGTGCAGCAGCGTGACGTCGCGCCGCGTGGCAATCGCTTCGAGACGTGCCCGGAGCACCGGATCGGCGCCCGGTCCGGGAAACAACCCGCGCGTCAGTGCGCGGAAGTAAAACCCGGTGCCGCCGACGAGAATCGGCAGCCGGCCGCGCGACTGTATGTCACGGATGCGCTCGGCCGCGTCGCGCGCGTACTGCGCGGCGGTGTACTCCTCTCGGGGATCGACGATGTCGATCAGATGGTGCGGGATGCCGCGCCGCTCGTCCGGCGCGATCTTGTCGGTGCCGATGTCGAAGCCGCGGTACACCGCGGTCGAATCGCAATTGATGATCTCTCCGCGATGACGTGCGGCGATCTCGAGAGCCAGCGCGCTCTTCCCGGTTGCGGTCGGGCCGAGGACCGCGAGCGCCAGCGGCTTCATGACACGCGGATCAGGACGTAGAGGATGAACGCGATCAGCAGGATCACGAGCCCCAACTGCTGCGCGCGGGTCACCGCGGCGGGGTTTCGTTGTAGAAGAACGTGACGGTGAAGAAGGCCTTGTCCGATGGATATTCCGGCGGCAGCGGCTGGGTCGGGTTCGATGAGGACAACGCCCCCATCGCGGCGTTGTTGAATGCGTCGACGCCGGACGGCCCCGCCACATTGAGATCGGTGATCGATCCGTCCTTGTGCACGTTGAACTGCATCACGACGTGTCCCTTCGTTGACATCGCCGCGTACGGAATCAGCCAGTTGCGCTTGACCTGCGCGATGAAACGTCGAATCCAGGGCCCGAACTCGACGCCCTTGGTGTCGAACTGAATCTCGGGACCGAACTGACCGCCGCTGCCGCCGGGATTGTCGAAGGTCTGATTCTGCGTGTAGCGATCGAGATTGCGCAGCGCATCGCCCAGCGATCCACCGGACGAGGACGATCGGCCGTTGAGGCCGTTCTGAGAAGCCGATCGCATCGGCATCTGCAGCGCGGACTGCGAGTCGGGAATCTTCGAGTCAGGCCGTGGATTATCCGCGGGCGCTCCTGCCGCAGGATCGGGCTGCGGCCCTTGTCCCCGGGCGACCTGCTTGGGTGGCTCCTCGACACGGTCGGGCGTGTTGCCTCGGCTGTAGGGCAGCGGATTGGTCGGCTTGGGCGCTTTTGCCGGAGAAGCCGCGGTGCGGTTGAGATCGGACGGCACGGCACGCTCGGGCGCGCGCGCCGCCGGCCGCTCGACGCGCGGCTGCACGAAGACGAACTGCATATTATCCGGGCGCTGCTGGACGGGTACAGGCACCGGCCTGGATTGCGTGAGGAACGGGAACCACTTCGGCACCACCAGCAGCAGGATGACGAACACCAGGTGCGCGATGATCGAAAGCAGGACGCCTTCGCGCCATGAGATCGCCTGGCCGACCGGGCTTATATCCGGGTGGTAATCGTCGAAATCGAAATACATCAGGTACTTAGAGTCAGTATATCAGTCAGCGACTGGGGGCCCGGGCCTGCGGCTGGTAAAAAGTTTATTAGCCCTTCCGAGCTGTATAAAGAATGACGCTGCCGAAGGTCAGGGGGATGGGAGAAATATCGCTGAGACCGGCCTGTCGCAAGACTTTCACAAACTCAGCCGGAGTCTCAAACGCGCCGATTGACGCTGGAAGGTACCCGTACGCCGCGTTGTGCCGCGAGACCGCGCGCCCGATCATCGGCAGCACCCGCCGCAAGTACCACAAATAGAGCGTGCTGATCCCCGGCGCTGCCGGCACCGCGAACTCGAGAATCGCCAGACGTCCGCCCGGTTTCAACACACGATACATTTCCGCACACGCAGACGCGATGCCGTCCACGTTGCGGATGCCGAACGCAACGGTCACCGCATCGACCGAGGCATCGGCGAGCGGTATGCGAGTCGCGTCGCCGCGAACGAGGGCGACGCGATCCGCGAGCCGTTCGTTCCGAAGCTTGCTCGCGCCGACTCGCAGCATGCCATCAGAGAAATCGACTCCCACCACCTGCGCGGCACCGGGACTCGCACGAACGGCCGCGATCGCCAGATCGGCGGTTCCGGCGCACAAATCGAGCACACGCTGATGACCGGTGAGGGCCAGCGACGCGATCGCACGCGTCCGCCAGCGACGGTCGATGCCCGCACTCAAGAGATGGTTCAGGAAATCGTAGCGACCGGCAATGGCGTCGAACATGCCGGCGATCTTTTCGGGCGATTTGGAGATGTCCGTCACAAGCCGGAGACCTTCATCACGAAGGCACGAAGCACACGAAGAGCACGAAGATCAGAATTGGACAAAGAGACTCGTGATCTTCGTGATCTTCTCGTGTCTTCGTGATAAGCGCACGCTACGACCCGGCCTGACCGGTCCATGGTGGGTAGAGTTCGTGGTCGAAGCCGAGCGCAGAAAGGATCTTGCCGGCCATGAAGTCCGCCAGATCATCGATCGTCTTCGGCAGCTGATAGAACGCCGGCATCGCGGGCAGAATCATGGCGCCCGCCTCGGCGCAGAGGACCATGTTCTTCAGCTGCGGCAGGCTCATCGGCGTCTCCCGCGGGACGATGACGAGCCGGCGCTGCTCCTTCAGCATCACGTCGGCGGCGCGCTCGACCAGGCTGCGCGACAGGCCGTGTGCGACCGCGGCAAGCGTCTTCATCGAACACGGCACGATAGCCATGGCGCGGCAGCCGTGGCTGCCGCTGGCGATGGTCGCGCCCAGATCCCGGTTGCTGTGAATCGTCATCGTTCCAGCGTTCACGCCGGCGCCGTAGCGTTCGGCCAGATACGGCACGAACCGATCGACCGACGCGGCATCACCGAGTTCGTCGCGCAGCAGCCGTCGTCCATAGTCGGAGACGATCAGCTCGACGTGCACGCCGCGTTCCAGCAGCGCCGCGACGGTGCGCGTCGCGTAGATCGCGCCGCTCGCGCCGGTGATCGCGATGGCGATCGCCGGTGGGCGATCAGTGCCGCCAGGGGCCATACAGCGCAACCGTCAACACGACGAGGTAGAGGATGCCAACGTAGCCGTTCAGATCGAACGCACGCTTCACCTGGGACAGGTCGTCAGCCCGCACCAGCGACTGCTCGTAAATCAACATCGCCGCGACGGCACCCACGCCGGTCAGGTAGACGCCGCCGAGCGGCGTGACCACCGCCAGCGCCAGCAGACACGCCACCGCCACCACGTGCATCGCCCGCGAAATCGTCAGCGACGCCGGCACGCCGAAGCGGACCGGAATCGAGCGCAGTCCGTGCGCGCGATCGAAGGCGAGATCCTGGCACGCGTAAAGCACGTCGAATCCGGCGACCCACGTGCCAATTGCCGCCGCCAGCAGCCATGGCTCCCAGCCGCCGCGTCCGCCCACCGCCAGCCAGCCGCCGACTGGCGCGATGGCCATCGCCAGTCCCAGGAACAGCTGCGTCCAGGTGGTGAACCGCTTGGCCAGCGAGTACCAGAACACGATCACGAGCGCGACCGGCGACAGCGCCAGGCAGATCGGATTCAGGCGCCACGCGGCGAACACGAATACCACCGCGGCAACCGCGACGAACACCGCCGCTTCACGCGGCGTCATCACCCCGGCCGGAAGTTCGCGGTTCGCCGTCCGGGGATTGAGCGCGTCCATCCGCCAGTCGGCCAGTCGGTTGAAGCCCATCGCCGCACTGCGCGCCGCCACCATCGCGACGAAAATCCAGGCGATGGTCGTCCAGGTCACCGCGACATGTTGCGCCGCCAGCAGCGCGCCGGCCAGCGCGAACGGCAACGCGAACACCGAGTGGCTGAAGCGGACGAACGAGGCGTATGTGGACAGGCGCTTTAACATTTCAGACTTAAGAATTCAGATTTCAGATTGATTTCAGATTGAATGTTAAATCTGAAGTCTGCAATCTGAAATCTCACAGTTCATCGAGCCAATGTATTTGAGACGGCTCGACGCCGCCGACCAGATATTCTTCCACATCGACCGTGTCAGGAGGGATTTCCACGGCGATCAGCCGCGCCGACTTCCCCGGCTCGATCGTTCCATAATCGGCGTCAAAGCCGAGCGCCCGCGCCCCCTGACGCGTGGCGCTGTCGAGCAGCGCGCCTGCCGAGACCGTCGGCGCCAGCGCCCGCATCGTCGCCAGTTCGGCGAACACGTTCAGATCCGGCGCGCTGGCGAGGCTGTCGGTGCCGACCGCGACGTTGACACCGTAGTTGTAGAAGTCCTCGATCGGCGGCGCGCCGGCGCCGGTGTGAAAGTTGCTGCGCGGACAGGCCACCACCGTCGAACCTCGCGCCACCAGGCGATCGAGATCCGCCGTCGTCATCTGGACGCCGTGGACGGTGAGCACCCGCGGACCGAGGAAGCCGCTCTCGTCGAGAAACTGCACCGGCGACCCGCCGGGCGGCACCCATGCCGGATCCCAGGACCCGATCTCTTCGAGCAGCTCGCGCCACGGACCCTGACCGGTGCGAATGAACTCCAGCTCTTCGACACTCTCGGATAGATGAATGCTGCACGGCGCGAACGGATCACGGTCGAGTGCCCGCCGAATCGCGCGAAGCACCAGCGGCGAGACCGAATACGGCGCGTGGGCCGCCAGGCTGGCGCGCACCCGATCGGTCGCCACCAGCGCCTCGAGCGCGCGGCTCGCCTGCTCGACGACGGCGGCCGGATCGGGAGCGTTGAAGCGGATCAGCTCGTAGAACACGATCGCCGCGAGCGGACTGCGCGTCAGCGGTTCGAAGGTCACGAGCGTGTTGCTGATGTCAGCGACGATCGCGGTGCCGCACGCAACCGACTCGGCGATCGCCCGATCGACCGCGTCCATGATCTCCGGACCGGTGGCGTCGGGACGCTGACGCCTGGCAGCCATCACGCCGCGAATCCAGGTCACGAACTGCGACGCCGGCGGCACTTCGTCTCTCAGATACGAGAGCTCGAGGTGCGTGTGTGCATTGACGAGACCCGGCAGGATCGCCACCGATCCGAGGTCCACTTCATGCGCGCCGTCGTTGAGCGCGCGCCGCCCCGACGCGCCGGCCGCACTGATGCGGCCCTGTTCGACCGCAATCCATCCCTGACGAACAGGTGGGCCGGCGATCGGCAGAATCCAGGATGCGTGGTAGCGGATCAATTGGGGATGACGCGAAGCTGCTTTCCGGATCTGCTGCGTGCCGGATAGTTGATCAGCTCGTCAGGAACACTGGCGTCACCGGCCTCGCGCGCCACCGCCAATTCGAGCATCCTCGGCACGTCCCGCTCGCGGAAAATCGGATCGCCGAGAATCTCGTAGTGCATGTTGCGACGCCTGGCCGCGAAGCCCGCGTCCTCGATGTTGCGGACGATTTCGACTTCGTCCATGCAATAGGACGCGCCGGCGGCACGCACGACGTTCTCCTCGATCATCACGCTGCCCATGTCGTTGGCGCCGTACGCCAGGCTCAACTGCCCGACCTTGCCGCCCTGCGTCACCCACGAGGCCTGGAGATTGTCGAAATTGTCCAGCACGATACGCGCGATCGCCAGCGTCCGCAGATAGTCGATCCCGGTCGCTTCCGATCCCGCCAGCTCGGTGTGATCTGGCTGGTAGCTCCAGGTGATGAAGGCGGTGAAACCACCGGTCTCGTCCTGCAACTCGCGCAGTCGGAGCAGATGTTCGAGGCGCTCTTCGTCGGTTTCCACTGTGCCGTACATCATCGTCGCGGTCGTGCGCAGACCCGCGCGATGAGCGTGGCGCATGACGTCGAGCCATTCGTCGGCGGTCGCCTTGCCGTAACAGTGCAGCAGCCTGCGGACGCGATCGACCAGGATCTCCGCTCCGCCACCCGGGATGCTGTCCAGGCCGGCGGCGATCAGCCGATCGATCACCTCGGGCACCGGCAGCTGGGACAATCGCGACAAGTGGATCACTTCGGGCGGCGACAGTGCGTGCAGCTTGAACTCGGGATAGCGCTGCTTCACGGCGCGGAACAGATCCTCGTACCAGGCCAGCGGCAGGTCAGGATTGTGGCCGCCCTGCATCAGCAACTGGACGCCGCCGACCGCGATCGTCTCGTCGATCTTCCTGAACAGCTCGTCGAAGCCGAGAACGTAACCCTCTGGCGAGCCGACGTCGCGGTAGAACGCACAGAACGTGCACTTGGCGACGCAGACGTTCGTGTAATTGACGTTGCGGTCGATGATGTAGGTGACCACCGGCTGCGGGTGCTTGCGCGCACGCACCTGGTCGGCCAGCGCGCCCAGGAGCGACGTCGGGGCGTGGCGATACAGCTCGAGCGCTTCGCCGGCGCCTAACCGTTCGTCCGGAACGGACCTTGTCAGCGATCTCCGGAATGCTCAGCATCGTAAACACGAAAACTGCCGTCGTAAGACGCCAGGTTCAGTTCGGCGGCATAGCGATAAAATCGCGTCAGCCCCTCGATCTCGTCGTTCCCCAGATAGTAACGGATATTCTCGCGCAGGTACCGTTCCGCCACCACCTGCCGGACCTGGTCGTCTGGATAGTAGGCGACCGCCACCCCTGACGGATCGGCGACGCCGCTATCGCGGGCGCGCTGCAGGAGCGCGACCTCCTCCTGGCTCACGGCGCCCGGCCAGCCGACCCACATCGCGTAAACAAAGGGCAGGCCGGTGGAGCTGGTCCACAACTCGCCGAGATCGATCTTCTGCACATCTGCGTGTTCGTGGTCGAGGAACAGCGCCGCGTCACCGATGATCAGCGCGGCGTCGGCAGTCGCCAGCATCGCCTCGAGATCGGGCGCCATCGGAATCGCCTGAGCGGTCACGCCGAACTGGCGGCGAAAGGTAATCGTGGCCAGGGCCACGGACGTGCGCGAGCTGGTGTCCATCGCAATCGACCGGACGTCTTTCGGATCCAACCGAGTGTACACGGCGACGGATGCGACCCGGCCACGCGACGTCACCGCCGGGCCCGGCACCACCGCGTATGGCTGCGGCCCGCGGAGGTACTCGATCGATGGGATCAGCCCGACGTCAATGGTGTGCGCGTGCAACAGCTTCGCGCATTCAGAGGGTATGTCGTAACGAAGGTCGAATCGCGGTTCGCGTTCGAGACCGTACACCAGCGGTCTCGCGTTCAGGTAACTAACGGCTCCCAGCCGGACACGGCTCATCGGGCCGGAACGTCGAAGCGGCCGTTGCGCTCGATCGGCTCCTGCCCCGCAGCGACGATGTTGCGTCGGATCTCCTCGAGCGGCGCCCGCCGGCGTCCTTCGCTCGTCTCGTTCTCCGGCGAAACGGCGTCCACATCGTCCGCGCCAACTGTCAGCGCCACCTGGGCCAGCTTCGGACCGTACAGCGCCCAGTCCACCTGGATCGACGCGACGTTGTCCACGACGATCCGCGCCAGCGCGACGTGCTTGACGTCATCGTATCCGGTGGTTGGCGCGGCCGGGTTCACACGCCGCGGCAGTGGCGCGAACGCGCGCACGACCGCGACCGAGCGTTGCAGCGCCGCGACCGCCTTCAGGAGCGGCAGCGGATCCGGCGAGGCGGACTGATGAACGGTCAGACGCGCCAGGGCGAGACCGGCGATATTGACTTCCTCGATCGATCGCCGGGCATCCGTCAGCAAATCGAACGGCGCTTCCGCAACCAGTTCGAGCCCGGCCGCTTTGAGGTCTTCGAGCAGCAGGCGAAGCGTCACGCCGTCAGTCGCCGCCAGCCGTTCGAGATCGGCAAGCGAAAAACCGGAGATGGCGACACCATTCGCGATCGCCGCCACCTGCCCGACGCGTTCGATTGCCGCGGCTCGACTCGCGACCGCGCCGACGATACGTAATTCCCCGGCGGCGGGTGCGGACGGTACCGGCGCGGCGGCGTCAGCCGGCACGTCGAGGACGCGCACGAAGGTCGTGCGCAGGCCGTGACGCTGCTGCCGCAGGTCGTCGGCCCTGGCGCCAATCGTGATGATGTCGTGGGAAGCCGCGAGCGTGCTCAATTCCGGGTCTGTCACAGGCATGCCGACCCCTGATCATATCAGCGGGGATGGCGGTCCGGAAGGACCGGGCTCAGGGGTGGAGGACGGTGACGGTGTAGGTGACCGCCGCAGTCGCGTTGCCGACGTCACGAACCAGGACGCACAACTTGCCGGGACTGGTCACGACCGTCAGTTGCGGCGTGGTTCCGGCGGGGGTGACCGTCGTCGGGCCGGTGATCGGGACGCAATTAGACGAGGCGTCCGGCACGCCGACCGCCAGCCCCATCGCGATATTGGAGGGCGGCGCGGCCGCGGTCAGTGTCACGTCCGTTTCGCCGGATTGCGACACCGTAAACGTGTTGGAGAAAGACCCGCGCACGGGAACCGTGCCGCTGAACGTTTCCGTGGTTCGGTTAGCAGGTGTTGGGGTCGTGGAACTGCTGCTGTCCTTGGAACACGCCGTCGTCAACGCCACAGTGGCGATCAGCAGAAGAATCGCGTATTTCACGAGTGCAATACCGTCAGGGTGTAGCCAACCGGTTCGACCAGATTGCCAACGTCGAACACGATCACGCAGTAGGTGCCCGGCACCGTTGCCGTGCCCGACATCTGGACGCCGGGACTCGCGACCGCGTTGATGGTGCTGAGCGCCAGGCAGGATCCCGAACTCGGCGTGCCCACGCCGACGCCGACCGCCGCCGACGGGCTCACCGTTACCAGACTGACCTTGAGGCCGCCGACCTGATTGACGACGAACTGCTTGGTGTCTGAGCCCAGCACGAGCACGGTTCCGGTGAAAAATTCAGTGGCCGTGGGCACGACCGGTGTCGGCGCCACCGGCGGAACCGGATCGGCACACGCTGCCGCAAGAGCACTCGCGGCGATCGCCGCAACAAGAATCCGCCTCATCGTCTTTCCATCATACCCGTCATTGCACCGTCAGCGTCAGCGGCGCGAAGTTGGACAATGTGCCCGCTGTTCCGCTGACGGTCAGTGTGTAACTTCCTGTCGGCGTACCGCCGTTGCTCGATGGCGCCGCCTGTCCGGTGCCTGCGAGCGTCACCGTGTGCGGGCTGCCGGTGGCGCCATCGGCGACCGAGATCGTGCCGGTACGTGCGCCGATCGCGGACGGCGTAAAGCTGACGTTAATCGTGCAGCTGGCGCCGGCGTTCACCGACGTACCGCAGTTGTTGATCTGGCTGAAGTCGCCCGTCGTGGAAACGCTGACGATCGACAGCGGGTCGGAGCCGATGTTGCTCAGGTAGACCGACTGCGGCGTGGTGGTGGTCGAAAGCGTCTGCGGCGCCCCGAAGGTGACGCCCGCTGGAAACAGCGCGATGCCCTGATCGAGCGCGGCCGCGCGAACGCTTCCGGCGCCGAGGTACACCGCCGGCGCCAGCGCAACAGCGATCGCGGCCATCCGCACGGCGATCATCAACGGGCGCTGTAACGGAACACGCCGCGCCCCGAGCCCGATCATGGCGATGAGCGTGAGCCACAAGAGCGACGGCGTCCAGTTCACACGCCGCAGGGCGCGCCAGATTGATGGGCCGCGCCGCTCGATGCTGGTCGGCGGAACCGCCGAACTGGAAATCGTCGAGACCGTCAGCCGGGATGTCGCACCGCCCACTCCAGGAACCACGGTCGGCGGATCGAACGAGCAGCTTGTCTGCGGCGGAAGATTGCCGCTCGCGCAGGTGAGCGTCACCGGCGTGTTGTAAGGGCCGCCTTGTGGCGTCACCGTCACCAGATGTGAGGAGGTCTGCCCGGCCTTCAGCGTCACCGATGACGGCGAGAGGCTGACCGCGAAGTTCGTGACCACCACCTGCAGGGCGACCGGATCGGAATACGAAAGGCTGTTGTTGCTGGCCGTGACGCTGACCGAGTTCGTGCCGAAGCTGCACGTCATCGTGGCGCCGGGTGGGGTGCCGCAATCACCGGACCAGTTCAGGCTGACGAGCGGACACGTATTCGGATCAGTAAAGCCCAGTTGTGCCGGCGTCACGGTGGCGCCAAACGCGGTGTTGCCGTCAACCGTCAGCGTGGTCTTGGCGCCTGTGAACGACGGCCGCATGCCTTTGGCAGCCGCGTAGGCGTCGGCGCGGCCTGCACCAAACACGTTGTCGGGCGGCGCCGGGCTCAGCGCCCCGGCGCCACCGATGATCGCCTGACGCAGCGCAAGCCGAGCCGTGTCGGGGGTGACGGTGGATGTAGAGCGACCCAGCAGGCATGGTGCATTCTGCAGCACCAGGGCGGCAATGCCACCCATGTGCGGCGACGCCGCTGAAGTTCCGAAGAACGGCACCGGAAACGATCCGGCGCCGGTAATCGACACACCGTCGATCGCGGCGATGTCCGGCTTTACACGTCCGTCGATCGTCGGCCCCTGGCTGCTGAAAAACTCCGCCGTCGAATTCGAGGTATCGCGGCACGATTCGTCGTTCTGAACGGCGTTGGCGGCCGAGGCTGACGCCGAGCAGATCGCGCCGACCGCCACCACCGCGGTCGGCGATCCGGCCGCGTCGCTCTGCGCAGCGATGCTATGCGTCGCGGTGTTGAAGTTGTGACGGGCGTGGCTCTGTCCTGACAGCAGCGCCGGTCCGGAAGCCGCGCACTCCGGCTCGAAGGAGAAGATGTTGAGATTTCTCGGCTGGGCGGCGTCGTGCACGTTCTGCACCACGATCTGGAAGAAATCCTGGGCTCCCTTGTTGACGAAGTCGATGACTTCGACCGGGTCCTGGCGGCCGTTCTGCTGATCGGTGCTGCTCGCCACCACCCGGCCCGTGCTCTGCTGCACGAGATACATGTCGTAGTTGTTCGCCGAACCGCCGAACGGGTCATTCCACGAAAGGAAGATCGCCACCTCGCCATTGGTCGGCAGCGAGATCAGGTTGTAGGGCCGCGCGCCGAGACCGAGCACATCGGTGGTATCCGACGCGGACTGAAACAGGTGCAGGTGGCCGGTGTTGCTGATGCCGCTCACCGTCGTGCCATCGACTCTCGAATCGGTGTATGCGCCGTAATAGTGCTCGTCGGCGTCGTTACCGACCGACGTGAAATACGCGCGAATCGGAAACGTGCTGTTGTTGAGCGCCGCGGCGGTGTTGGCCGAGACGTTGCTCGTGCCGTCGTAGGGCTCGCCGAAAAATCCGATGTCGTCGAGCACGATGTCGTTGGAGGCGGCGAGGAAGTTCACCGCCTGGTTGAACGACAGGTCGGTATCGCCGTTGGCGAACGACAGCTTCGCGCCCGGCGCGAGATCGTGCACGATTTCGAGGAGCGCCGTGCCCTCGGCGCCGGCGCCGGCAAACGAGCACGCCGGCACGGTGATCGGCGGCAGGCCTTCGAGGTCGCCGTTCGACTGAAAGGAGCGGCCGATGATGCCGCCCGACGATGAAATCAGGACGCCGGCGGCATTGCGGGTGCCGACCGAGGTCGGCAGGTCGCCGGTGGAGATCGGACCGTTCAAGGCTCCCGGACAGGCGGTGGTGCAGCTCGAGGCGAAGACGCCTTTGATGCCGTCAGAGATCACGCCGACCCTGACCCCGCTGCCGTCCAGTCCCCACGTCGCCCGTACCGTGTCCGCGTGAAGAATGGTGTCGCCTTCGGTGGTGACCGCGCCGGTCCGCCGCCGCGCGTAGGTCGGCAGCCTGATCGAGTTCACGACTGCAAGCTGCGCCACCGCCTGAAGCCGCGCCGCAGGTACGCGTGCCTGGACGCGCCGGTGCGCCGCATCCTGGAGTTCGATGGTGACGCCCGCGGTAGTGAGCTGCTGGATGGTCGCAGCCGACACCTCGGTCATCAGGATGTAGACCTGGACGCCGTTGTTCGCGTCGATCCGCAGCCGGTGCCCCTGGACCGCGTCCTGAACCGATCGCGGCATCTTCTCGACCGCCAGCGCTCCACTCGACCCGGTTGAGGCCTGCGTGGTCGCGGTACCCGCTTGCTGGGTCACCGCCTGCGATAAATCCGCGAGAACCGTGGTGAGTTTCGAAGAGGGCGGGGCGGCCTGGGTGTCGGCCACCTCCCGGCGCTGAACGTCCGCCGACACGGCGACGCCCAGAAGCAAAGAAACAATAAGGAAGCGCATCTTAGTCGGTATCCATTAGACGACCAACTTCTGACAAAAGTATGGCGAGGAAGCTGGCACGGGTCTCTATTATGGCGCTACCGCTCGGCGCGGTGTTCCATTACCTCGAACATCCGCGCGACCCACGCCGGATTGACGCCGGGAGCAGTAATCGCGGGAAAGTGCGCCTTGTGCGCGCTCATGTCGATTCGCTTCGCGGCATCCGGCGCGGACACCTTGTCGCTGTGCAGGATCGTGCCCTGCTTCCAGAAATCGCGCAGGTAGGCCTGGAACCAGTCGATCCGCTCCTTGCCCTTGAACGGATCGCCGTGGCCGGGAATGACGTCCACGAAATCGAGCGGTTTCAGCTTCTCGAGCGCGTCGGGCCACTCGTTCACAAAGCCGTCGATCAGATTGGCTACGCCGTTGACGAGCAGGTCGCCGCTGCACAGCACGCGTTCCTTCGGCAGGTAGACGACGAGGTCGCCGCCGGTGTGACCGCGGCCGAGATACAGCAGGCGAATCTCGCGGTCGCCGCGAAAAAGCGTCAGCCGGTCGTTGACGGTGACGGTCGGCGGTGTCACCTTCAGATCCCGCATGCTGGTCGCGAACGAGCTTTGCACGCCGACCTGCTGCTCGAGCCGCGCCTTCGCGGACGCGTCAGATTCGGCCGCGACCCGCGCCTTCAGGTCGTCCACCTGCTTCGGCAGCGCTTTGATCAGGTCCGCGAGCATCCCCTGTTCGAGGACGTCGCCGGTCATCTTTTGGCGCGTGAACTCGTGGCCGATGATTTCCACGCCGGGTGGGAACGCCTGATTGCCGTCGGTGTGGTCGTAGTGAAAATGGGTGTCGATCAACACACGCACCGGTTTGTCGGTAATCGCCTTCAGTTCCTGGAGCATCGCTCGCCCGGATTCCGGTGAGATGTGCGAATCCACGATCACCACATCGTCCTGGTTGACGATGACCGCGGAGTTGGAGCCAACGTTCATCGTCCCCGTGCCGATGGCGCTGTAAACGCCCGGAACGATTTGCGTGAACTTGTAGGCAGCTGCGGGCGCCGGTGTTTGCGCATGGAAAATCAGCGAGCCCAGGGCGATGCCGGCCAACGCCAGCGCCAGTCGTATGCGGATCATGAATGTAAATTATGCCCTAGTTCAGTTGACCGGAAGGGTGATACGCATCCTCTTTAGCGAGCGGACCGCACATTCGTGGTTGAAGCCACGGTCGGTGTGACGCTCAAGGTAAGATCGACGACCATGCCCTTCGCCGTCACTCGCGCCGACATCGGACGCGTCTACCCGATCATCGAACCGCACATCCGGCGGACACCGACCGTCGCCGTCAACGGCGCCGACTTCGGCTTGCCGCGGTTCGCGCTGACGCTCAAACTCGAACAATTGCAGCACGCCGGCTCGTTCAAGACGCGCGGCGCGTTCACGAATCTGCTGACTCGGCGGCCGCCCGCAGCCGGCGTGGTCGCGGCCTCCGGTGGCAATCACGGCGCCGCCGTTGCCTACGCGGCTCACATGCTGGGCGTGCCCGCTCACATTTTCGTGCCGACGGTATCCTCCCCCGCCAAGATCGATCGGATCCGTTCGTACGGTGCAGAACTGACCGTGACCGGTGAGCGCTACGCGGAGGCGCTTGCGGCAGCAATAGCCTGGCAGGAACGATCGGGCGCGATGGCGATCCACGCCTTCGATCAGATCGAGACACTGACCGGTCAGGGAACGGTGGCGTTGGAACTGGCGCAGCAGGCGCCGGACCTCGACACCGTGCTGGTCGCGGTCGGCGGCGGCGGACTGATCGGCGGAATCGCGGCGTTCTACGAATCGAAAACCCGCGTCATCGCGGTCGAGCCGATCGGCGCGCCGACGCTGGCGGACGCGATGAAGGCCGGTCATCCTGTCGACGCGCCCGCCGGCAGCGTTGCCGCGGATTCGCTCGCGCCAAAGCAAGTCGGTGCACTGATGTTTCCGATCGCTCAGGCGCACATCGAGCGCGTGGTCCTGGTCACAGACGATGCGATTCGGACGGCGCAGCGGACGCTGTGGGACGTCCTGCGTATCGTTGTCGAGCCAGGAGGCTGCACCGCATTTTCGGCGCTGTTGTCAGGCAGATATCAGCCCGCCCAGGGCGAGCGGGTCGGTGTGGTGATCAGCGGCGCGAACACCACCGCAGTCAATTTCAGCTGACAGAGACAGGGTAGCGCGCTGACAGAGACAGGTGGCGCGGGGCTTTTAGCCCCGCGACGCGGCCCTGAAAGGTCGCGCCACGTCCGGCCGTTGCCTAGCGCCGCATCTTCGACAGTATCTCCGCAGCTCTTCTGCCAGCCGCCTCCGTGGTCGCGACGCGCGCAGGCCAGTTGCGCGTGTACCCTTCCGACGCCCACTTCCTTGTCGCGTCGATCCCCATCTTGCCGCCGAACGCCGGCAGGTCCGACGCATCGTCGAGATCATCCACGGGACCTTTGGTCATCTGGACGTCGCGCAGCGGGTCGTAGTGCGTGCCGACGATCCAGGCAACCTGACTGAGGTTGTGAACGTCCACGTCCTTGTCCACGACGATGATCGTCTTCGAGAACATCAGCTGGCCGAGGCCCCAGAACGCGTTCATGATCTTGCGCGCGTGACCGGGATAGCGCTTGTCGATCGACACGAGCACGAGGTTGTGGAAAATGCCTTCGGCCGGAAAATGCATGTCCACGATTTCCGGCAGCGTCTTGCGGAGCATCGGCAGGAAGATGCGTTCGCTGGCGAGGCCGAGGTAGACGTCTTCCATCGGCGGGATGCCGACGACCGTCGTTAGATACGTCGGCTTCTTCCGGCGCGTGATGCAGGTCAGGTGGAAGACCGGAAAATCGTCCGGCTGCGAATACAAGCCGGTGTGATCGCCGAACGGACCTTCGCGACGCCGTTCGCCTGGCTCGACGTAGCCTTCGAGCACGATGTGCGAACTCGCCGGCACTTCCAGATCGACGGTGACGCACTTGACCAGCTCGATACGCCGGCGGGCGAGAAATCCGCCGAGCAACAGTTCGTCCAGCCCTTCCGGCATCGGCGCCGTGGCGCAGTACGGCAGCACTGGCTCCGGGCTCAAGGCCACGGCGACCTCGAGCCGTTTGCCCAGCCGTTCCGCCACGCGGTGATGCTGCGCGCCGCCCTTGTGCCGCTGCCAGTGCATCCCGGTCGTCCGGCCGTCGATACACCTGCATGCGGTAGGTGCCGATGTTCCGCATGCCGGTTTCCGGATCCTTCGTGAACACCAGCGGCAGCGTGATGTATTTGCCGCCGTCCTCGGGCCAGCACTTCAGAATCGGCAGCGAGTCGAGCGTGCCGTCGCGATCGACGATCTCCTGGCAGGGCGCATCCTTCACCGTCTTCGGCATCAGGTCGCGCAGCCGGTTGACCATCGGCAGCATCTTCAGCGCGTCCATGATGCCTTCGGGCATCTGCGGCGTCATCAGCTCGTCGATCTCCTTCGCGAGGTCGTCGAGCGTCTTGACGCCGAGCGCCAGGCACATCCGCTCGTTCGAGCCGTAGACGTTCGACGCCACCGGCATGTCGAACCCGGTGGGCTTCTCGAACAGCAGCGCCGGCCCGCCAAGTGGCGAGCTTGCAGGCGCTGATCGGTGACCGCAGCGATCTCGAGATCCGGACTGACCGCGCTCGGTGATGCGCGCGAGCAGCTTGCGCTTGTCGAGGTCAGCGAGAAAGTCGTCGAGGTCTGAATACATAACAGGCTTCATCACGAAGACACGAAGGCCACGGCAGAACACGAAGAACTTCAGTACCGAAGAGTTCTTGGTGACCTTCGTGCTCTTCGTGACTTCGTGATTAGGACACGGCGATTATCTTATCGGTAATCGCCTGCGCGACAGCGAGCGCGCGGCGGCCTTCTTCGCCAGTCACCAGCGGCGGGCGGTGCGACACGACGGCGTCCACGAAATCCGTCAGCTCCCGCTTCAGCGGCTCTTCGTTGACGACCGGCACGTCGCCGCCCTGAATCTTCGGCATGGCACCGTCGGCCTTTTCGAGACTCCACATTTCGACTTTCTGCGATGCGTAGTCGATCGACAGATACGCCGACGGCTGGAAGAACCGGATCTTCCGCACCCGGTCGCGGCTGATGCGGCTCGCGGTCAGGTTGGCGATGCAGCCATCGGCGAACCGGAGGCGGGCGTTCGCGATGTCAACGCGCCCGGTCAGCACCGGTACGCCGACCGCGTCGATCGACACGACCTCGGAACGGACCAGCGACAGCACGACGTCGAGATCGTGAATCATCAGGTCGAAGACGACGTCGATGTCCAGGCTGCGCTCGGGAAACGTGCCGAGGCGATGCACCTTCGATGAATCGCGGAGCGCTGAGCAGCGTCCGCGCCGCGGCGACGGCGGGATTGAATCGTTCGGTCTGCCCCACCGCGAGGGCGACGTTGCGACGGGCGGCTGCCACGATCATCTCGTCGGCCTCGGCCAGCGAACGCGCCATCGGCTTCTCGACCAGCACCGGCACGCCGGCGTCCAGAAACGGCAGCGCCACATCGCGATGCATCTCGGTCGGCACCGCGATCGTGACCGCGTCTACGCGCCCCAGCAGGTCGCCGGCTGTCAAAAACGGCGCTGGGTCCGGCAGGCGGCGGCAATCTCCTCGGCCCGCGCGCGATTGGTGTCAACCACCGCCACCAGCTCGACGCCCGGCAGATCCGCAAGAATCCGCGCGTGATGCTTGCCGAGATGTCCAACGCCGATGACCGCTACGCGCAGGGCCATCTCCTAGCGGCCCGACGGCTCTTCATCACGAAGGCATGAAGCACACCAGGACCACGAACATCGGGTTGCATAGGAGGGAATCGTGATCATCGTGTCCTTCGTGTCTTCGTGATCGATCACTTTCGCGGCTACGGGCGGGACACTGGTCGGCCGACGATGCAGATGCCGGCTTCGTCGGCGGCGCGGATGATGGCGTCGCCGTCGATCATCAGCGTTTTCGCGGCATCCACCGACAGCGTGGTCGCGCCGGCCGCTTTCATGGCCTCGATCGTCGACACGCCGACCACCGGCACGTCGAAGCGCATATCCTGATTGGGCTTCGCCACCTTCACCACCCGGACGCCCGCGCCCGCGAGCTGGCCGGCGCGAGCAATGACGGCATCGGTGCCCTCCATCGCCTCCACTGCCACCACCGCTGCGGATTTCACCGCAATGGTCTGCCCGATGTCGAGGCCGGCGATGAAGTCCGCCATGCGATAGCCGAACTCGAGATCCGACGTTTCCTCCGCCGACGGCTGACGGCGGGTCAGCACGCCGGCGCCGGCCAGCAGCGGCGCCAGGAACGCCGTCGAATTCAACAATTCGACGCCGTGCTCGCACAACTCGCCGGCGATTCCCGCGATAATCGCGTCGGTGTTCCTGGTCTTGAGCCGCATCACCACGCGCAGCAGCGTCATGTCGGCGCTGGCCATCACCGCGAACAGTTTGGCGTGCTTCACCTGGCCGGCCATCACCGCCTGGGTGACGCCGGCGTTCTTGAACACGCTGATCAGGGTTCCGAGTTGTCCGAGCGAGATCCAGTGAAATGCCGCGGCCGGACTGTCGGCGGCCTTGCGCTCGAGATCAGGAAAGGTCTCGTCCTTCAGGCCGACGATGGTGACGTCGTAGCCCAGACCGCGAGCGGCGTCGAGGACCAGAAAGGGAAAGCGGCCGTTGCCGGCGATGAGCCCGAGCTTCATCGAAGCCTTATCGCGAAGACACGAAGGCCACGAAGTTCACGAACCAATTCACCACAAGAGAGACGTCGTGCGCTTCGTGTTCTTCGTGCCTTCGTGATGTCCGTCATCGACGCGCGACTATTCGTCGGCGGCGGCGGCTTCATCTGTACGGCGGGCCGCCCGGCGCAGAATCACGCCGCGCTGCGATGAGCGGATGAAGTCGACCAGGTACTGCACCTCGGGACACGCGAGCGACGCGTCCTGCTCAATCTGCTGCAGCGCGCTGGTGGTGTTCAACTTGGACTGGAGCAGGTAGCGGAACGATCGCTTCAGTTTGACGATGACGTCGGGCGAGAAGCCGCGGCGCATCAGGCCGATGCGTGTTGGTGCCGAAGATCCGGGCCGGACGGCTGCCGACCGTGCGCGCGTACGGCAGCGCATCCTTGGTCACCACCGAGTAGCCGCCGATGAACGCGTGACGGCCGACGCGGCAGAACTGGTGCACCGCCGACCCGGCGCTGATGTTCACGAATTCCTCGACCGTGACGTGGCCGCCGAGCGTGGCCAGGTTGCCGAAGATCGTGTTGTTGCCGACATGACAGTCGTGCGCGACGTGCACGTAGGCCATGAACACGTTGCGGTCGCCGATGGTCGTCTTGCCGCCGCCACCGGCGGTGCCGCGATGGATGGTGACGAACTCACGGAAGATGTTGTGGTTGCCGATCGTCAGGATGGTCCGCTCGCCTTTGAACTTCAGGTCCTGCGGCACCAGCCCGATCGACGCAAACGGGTAGATTTCGCAGTCGTCGCCGATGGTCGTGTAGCCGTCGATGACGACGCTGGCGCCGATGCGGCAGTTGGCGCCGATGCGCACATCCGGGCCAATCGTGACGTGCGGCCCGATCGTCGTGCCCTGCCCGATGAACGCGCGGGGATGGACGATCGCGGTCGGGTCGATGTGGGTTTCGTCGGGGATCGAGGCCGAGCAGCAGCGCGGCTTCGGCGACCAGTTGATCGCCGACGAACGCCGCCGCGTGGGCGCGGGCCAGGCTGGCACGCCGGGCGCCAAGCGTGACCTCGAGACGCAGCCGGTCGCCGGGACCGACCTGACGGCGGAACTTGGCGTCGTTGACCCCACGCAGGTAAATGCGGGCGTTGGGCGGCGCATCCTCGCGCTGCAGCAGCAGAATCGCCGCCACCTGCGCCATCGACTCGAGCATCAGCACCGCCGGCATCAGCGGCGCGCCGGGAAAATGTCCCTGGAAGAAGTCTTCGTTGACCGTGACGTTCTTCACCGCAACCAGACGCCGGCCGGCCTCGTGTTCGGTGATTTCATCGACGAGCAATGATGGCGACCGATAGCACAACCGGTCGAGGAGGATGGGAATGTTCAGCACGGTTCGGCGGCTCACGACTGGTGGGCTGACGGCGACAGGCGACGGCAGAACGGTTGCAACCGACCCCTTCACCACAGCCACCAGCCCTTAGCCATCAGCCCTGTCGAGCGTTACTACTCTTTCGGCGTCGTCGCAGGCTTGGCCTGTGCGTCGAGCTTCTTGATCACGTCGCCCGTGAGATCGAGACCAGCCACCGCCCAGGCAATGCCGGCTTCGCCGGCGTTGAACACGATGTGCAGCCCCTTCTCGGTCGCCAGTTCGTTGACGATCGGCGAGAGCTTCTTGACGAACTCGTTCTGGACTTCCTGCTGCAGTTCCTGGACCTCGGCCTGGGCGTCCTGCTGGAAGCGTTCGCCGTCCTTCTGCTGCTTCTCGATTTCCTTTTCGAGCTGCGATCGCGCGGCCTCGTTCATCACACTGCCGCTGGTCTGCAGCTTCTGCTGATTGCCCTGCAGCATCTTGGCCTTGTCCTCGGCCTCCTTCTGCTTCTTCTGGATCAGGTTGTTGACCCGGGCGAGCGCGGCCTTGCCGTCAGCCGACGCCTGGAATACGACCTGCGGATTGAAGAAGGCAATCTTCGCGCCCTGCGGAAACGGCGCGGGCGGACCGGGAGCAGCGGCCGGCGGCGCAGCGGGAGCGGGCGTAGGCGCAGGCGGCTGCGCCGGCTTGGCCTGACCGGCGGCCTGGGCGAACACGGGCGCGGCGCTCAGCGCGAGCGACAGAACGAGCGACGCGACGATAGCGGAACCTCTCATTACCAAGAATCCTTTCGTGTGACGGAAGCCTTTGATTCTACACCAGTTCGGAGCGGCCTAGAAGGTCGAACCCACCGCGAAGCGGAACTGGAATCCCTGCTGCGGCTGCAGTTGACTGTTGAGGACGCCGAAGCGTTGCGGGTTATACGCAAAGATGAGACGGAACGGCACGTTCAGGACCGGCATAAAGAATCTGACCTCAGCGCCGGTCGACGTCTTGAAATCCGAAAAATTGAAGTTCTTGCCCGGGACCACGACCGTCGCGAGCGAGCCGCCGTCGGGCACATACGCCGGCGGCCCCAGCAGACTCGCGCCCGGCTGCACTTCGCCGGCGTCGTAGAAGAAAATCAGTCGCACCGGACCGGCAATCGTGATCTGTTCTTCCACGTTGAAGAGGAGGCTCTTGTTGCCGCCGAGCACGAGGCCCGTGACCGGATCGCTCGGCCCGATGGTCCGGATGTCGAAGCCGCGGACGCTGTACTCGCCGCCGAGGAACAGTTTCTCGAAGATCGGCAGGCCTTCGGGTCCAGTGAACGCGTGGATGTATTGCGCCTGGGCCCGCAGCCCGAGCGTCAGACGGCTGGCCTGTTTGAAGTACCACACACCTTCGACAAGAGGCTTGTAGAAATTGGTGTTGCCGCCAAGGCCGGCCAGATCGATCGACGCCGTATAGCGCTTGCCGCTGGTCGGGAAAATCGGCTGGTCGACCGTGTTGTAGACGTAGGACGGAACGACCTTGCTGATGATGCGCTCGCCGTTCTGACCGATGAGCAGCGAATCGTACAGATACGGGTTTCTCGCGAGCACCGTGGGATCGAGGTACAGCTCGTTGATTTCGGTGACGCGGACGCGCTGGTAGCTGTAGTTGACGAACATCCGCGAGAAACCGCTCAGCGGATACCCGAACGTGAACACCACACCGGTCGACTGCTGCGTGTACTGGCCGACATAGCGGATGTCGGTCCGGAACAAGTTGACGCCGCCGGTGATGTTGCGGTCGAACAGGAACGGCTCGGTGAAGCCGAGCGAGTAGTTCTGCGCGCGTGATCCGGCCTGGAGCGAGAGCGTCAGGCTCTCGCCGCGGCCGAGGAAATTCGACGGTCTGAAACGACAACTGACCGAAGACGCCTTCGAACTCGGAGACGCCGGCGCCGAAGGTCAACTGATTCCGGTTCTGTTCTTCCAGCTTCAGCTTGATGTCGACCTTCTCCGGCTCGTTCAGCACCTTGGGCAGCTTCTGGACGTCGACCTCGCCCGGCTTGCCTTCGAGCGCCTTGAAGTATCCCAGCTGATTCAGCCGCTTGACGCTGAACTTCAGCGCCTCGGTGTTGAAGACGCCGTCTTCGACCAGCCGCATCTCGCGCCGAATCACGTTGTCGCGCGTCGTCGTGTTGCCGACGAAGGTGATGCGATTGACGAAGAACTGCGCGCCTTCCTGAATCCGCATCGTCACATCGACGATCGGGGCCGGTGCGCCCTTGGCCGGGGCCACGTCGGGCGCTTTCAGCGCGTCGGGCGCGTCGGGGATCGCGGGGTTCGGATCGTCGTGGAACTTGTAGTCCGGAAAGCCGGTGAACTCGTAATAGCCGCCGGTGCCGTAGATTTCTCGCGCCTTTTCGAGTCCTTTACGAATCGACTTCTCGCCGTAGTACTCGCCGGGTACCAGCTTGAAGAGCGTTTTCAGGTAGTCGGACTTGACCACCGTGTTGCCGGCGACGTCGAACGTGCCGACCTTGTAGCGCGGACCTTCCGTGACCGGAATCCTCAGCTCGATCCAACGGGTTTTCTTGTCGTCGGAATCCTCGAGCACCTTCAATTGCGGCGCGCCGACGTTGGCGCGCAGGTAGCCGTGGTCGCGATAGTAGGCGACGACCTTCTCGGCGTCCTCGTCGAACTTGGCTTCCTGGTAGGTGCCGCCGTCGCCGATCAGCCCGAGCAGGTAGGTCGGAAAGTGGAAGAAGTCCGAGAACTGGCCGCGTTCTTTGGTGTCCTTCAGCTGACGCTTCAGGGTGGCGTCGCTGATCGCCTTGTTACCGACGAAGTCGAGCGAGCGAATCTTGACCTTCGGCCCCTCGTCCATGTTGAACGTGAGGTGGACCAGTTTGGGGCCGCCGGTGATTTCCTTGATCTCGGGCGTGACTTCGGCGAACTGGAAGCCCTTCTCACGCAGCATGTCGCGGACGATGCCGGCGACCTTGCGGACCAGGCTGGGATCGATGAAGGTGTCGAGGCGGATCTGGGCGTCGGCGTCCTTCAGCTTCTCGTCGATCTTGGACGTCTCGATCTTCTTGGAGCCGACGTAGTCGACGATCTTGACGCGCTGCCGCTCCTCCATGTTGTAGGTCACGATCTTGCCGATCGTGCCGTTGGGGAACTTGTAGTCGCTGACGTCGACGAACAGGTTGTCGAGGAAGTTGGTGTTCCAGAGCCGGTGGAAGTCCTCGAGGACGATCTTCTCGCTGTTGTCGTCCCAGGGAATCCACACGCCCTGCGACGGCAGGCTGGGCTTCAACTGGATGTAGTAGATGTAGGTCTGGGGCTCGATGACCGCGGCGTTGCCCTGGGCCTCGAAGCAAGGGGCGATGAACAGGACCACCGGTCCGCTGCCGGCCGGTGGCTGTGCACGCGGCACCTGCGGTTGCCCGCAGACCGTCACCGCCGGCAGCGCCGGCTGGTCTTGCGCGGCCAACGGCAGGGCGACCAACGACAGCGCCACTGCCGCGAGCAAACGCACCGAGATACACATTGTCGCTATTTTAGACCGAGGATCGGGCCGGATGGCCGTTACGTCAGTTTCCGGCCCGATGCGAGCTCGCCCGCCGGGCGGTACGAGAGCTGCCCGGCGTCGAGATAGACCTCGATGTCGCCACCCTGCAGGTGCCCGCGGATCAGCTCTTCCGACAGCGGATCCTCGACGTAGCGCTGAATCGCGCGGCGGAGCGGCCGCGCGCCGTAGGACCGATCCTTACAGGTGATTTCGATAATCCAGTCCACCACTTCCGGGGTCAGCGCGATCTGCAGCTTGCGATCGACCAGGTTGGTCGTTCAGCTGCGCCGACCAGCAGCGCCATGATCTGCCGCAGGTCGTCGTCGGACAGCGCCTCGAAGACGATGATCTCGTCGATGCGGTTGATGAACTCGGGATTGAACGTGCGCTTCACCTCGCCGAGCACCATGTCGTTGACGCTCTTGGCGATCTCGCCGGTTTCGCGTCGACTGGAATCCCATCGAGCTCTTCTTCTGGATGAAGCGAGCGCCGATGTTCGACGTCATGATGATGATCGTGTTCTTGAAGTTCACACGATTGCCGAGGCCGTCGGTGAGGTGGCCGTCCTCGAACACCTGCAGCAGGATGTTGAAGATGTCCGGGTGCGCCTTCTCGATCTCGTCGAGCAGCACGACGGAATACGGATTGCGCTTCACCTTCTCGGTGAGCTGGCCGCCCTCTTCGTGGCCGACGTATCCGGGCGGCGAGCCAATCAGCTTGCTGACCGAGTGCTTCTCCATGTACTCGGACATGTCGAAGCGAATCAGCGCGTGATCGCTGCCGAACAGGAAGTTGGCGAGCGCGCGCGCCAGCTCGGTCTTGCCGACGCCGGTCGGCCCGAGGAACACGAAGCTGCCGACCGGCCGCGCCGGGTTCTTCAGGCCCGCGCGCGAGCGGCGGATGGCGCGCGAGATCGCCGAGATCGCCTTCTCCTGGCTGATCACGCGCTTGTGCAGCTCGCCTTCCATCCGCAGCAGCTTGTCGCTTTCGTCCTGGTTGATCGACGCCATCGGCACGCCGGTCCACTTCGACACCACATCGTCGATTTCGGCCTTGCCGACGATGACCTTGCGGGCGTTGGACTTGACGTCGAACTGCTCGCGGACGAACTGCAGGTTCTCGCGCGCCGTCACTTCCTGCTCGCGATAGAACTGCGCCTTCTCGAAGTCCTTCTGGCGAGACCGCGCTCTCCATCTGCTCGACGGCGACGCGGATGCTCTTGTTGATCTCGCCGAACTCCTCGCTGTAGCCGGCCTCGCGCAGCTTGGCGCGCGCGCCGGCCTCGTCCACGAGGTCGATCGCCTTGTCGGGCAGGAAGCGGTCGGTGATGTAGCGATTCGACTGATAGACCGCCGCCTCGATCGCTTCGCGCGTGTACTCGACGTGATGGAAGCTCTCGTAGCGATCCTTGACGCCGAGCAGGATGTCGATGGTCTCGCGTTCTCCCGGCGGATCGACCTTGATCGCCTGGAAGCGCCGCTCGAGCGACCGATCCTTCTCGATGTACTTGCGGTACTCGGCCGGCGTCGTCGCGCCGATGCAGCGGATCTCGCCGCGCGACAGCGCCGGCTTCAGGATGTTGGCGGCGTCGAGCGAGCCTTCGGCCGAACCCGCGCCGACCAGCGTGTGCAGCTCGTCGATGAACACGATGATGTTCGGGTTGTCGGTCAGTTCCTTCATGATCGCCTTGAGGCGCTCTTCGAACTGGCCGCGGTATTTCGTGCCGGCGACGATCAGCGAGATGTCGAGCGCGAGAATCCGCTTGTCGGCGAGGAAATGCGGCACGTCGCCGTAGACGATCTTCTGCGCCAGCCCCTCGACGATGGCGGTCTTGCCGACGCCGGGCTCGCCGATGAGGACGGCGTTGTTCTTGGTGCGGCGGCACAGCACCTGCTGCACCCGCTCGAGCTCGTGCTCGCGGCCGACCAGCGGGTCGAGCTGGTTCTTCATCGCCGATTCGGTCAGGTCGCGGCTGAACTCGGCGAGCAGCGGCGTCTCCTTCACCCGCGTCAGCGTGGTCTTCTCGTTCAGGAGCTGGACGATGTCCTCGCGGACGGTGTTCAGGCGCATCCCCTTTTCCATCAGGATCGACGCCGCGACCGATCGCTCCTCGCGCAGGATGCCGAGCAGCAGATGTTCGGTGCCGATGTAGTTGTGCAGCAGGCGGTCGGCTTCTTCGGCCGCGAACTGCAGCACGCGCTTGGTTTCCGCGCTGAACGGGAATCTCGACCGAGGTCGAGACCTTCTCCCGGAACACCGTCCGGCCTTCGATTTCCTTGCGGATGTTTTCGAGCGACAGGTGCGAGCGCGCGAAAATCCGGCTGGTGAGGCCCTTGCCCTCGCGAATGAGGCCGAGCAGGAGATGCTCGGTCTCGATCGAGATGCTGCCGAGCTGACTCGCCTCGTATCGGGCGAAGAAGAGGACTCGTCGAGCCCTTTCGGTGTACCGTTCGAACATCCAGGGTACCTAGGTGAAAGCCGATGGTGTTGTGGTTACGGGATCGTTACCCACATTATACGGCATGGGTGTCGTGAGCGGGCGCAATTTCTTCCTTAAGTTCCTGTAATCCTTAGGGTTCCCGACCCACCCCTTATGACGCCCTGACCTCACGCCCGGTCCCGTGGTCGGACTCACCATCTCGTGGTCGTAGTAGTGTCCGGGTTTAGCCGGACCGGATATCAGTGGCGTCGGCTTCAGCCGGACCCGACGTCAGGCGCGTCGGCTTCAGCCGGACCGGACTCAGCAGCGAGCTGCCCACCCACCAGCCGAACGACGCGGTCGCAGGCCGCCGCGAGACGCGGGTTGTGCGTCGCAATCACCGAGGTCAGCCCGTAAGCGTCGTGCATCTCGCGGAGCAGCGCGTGCAGGGTATCCGCGGTGGCTTCGTCGAGATCGCCGGTCGGTTCGTCCGCCAGCAGGATCGACGGACGCATCACGAGCGCCCGGGCCACCGCCACCCGCTGCTGCTCGCCGCCCGACAGCATGCCCGGCCGATGGGTCAGACGCTCGGCCAGGCCGACGCGCCCGAGAATCTCCTGCGCCCGCGGCCGCGCCTCCGCCATCGGCATGCGCGCGATGCGCATCGGCATCTCGGTGTTTTCGAGCGCGCTGAATTCCGGCAACAGGTGGTGAAACTGAAACACGAAGCCGACCCGCCGGTTCCGGAACGCCACGATCTCCGGCGTCCGACAGCGACGTCAGGATGGTCCCGTCGATCGCGATGGTGCCGTGATCGACGCGATCGAGTGCCGCCCAGCACATGAAGCAGCGTGCTCTTGCCGACGCCGGAGGCGCCGACGATGGCCACCATTTCGCCGGCGGCGACTTCAAGATCCAGATCGCGCAGCACGGTGAGCGGTCGTCCGCCGACCGGGTAGCTCTTGACGATGCCGTGGGCTTCTAGAAACGACATGCAATCACATCATCATCACGAAGACACGGAGAACACGAAGGACACGAAGAACCCTTGGGAACCAAGAGAGCCTGATATTTTCGTGAGCTTCGTGATCTTCGTGCCTTCGTGATGACGGCTCATTCGTATCGCAACGCCTGCGCCGGGTCGAGGCGCGCGGCCTGGCGCGACGGATAGATCGTCGCGACAAAGCAGATCAGCACGGCCATCGACACGACCAGCGCGAGGTCCAGCGTCTGTACCGTGAACGGCAGATAGGACACCTGATACACGTCGGCCGGCATGTGAATCAGTTGGAAATGATCGAGCACGCGCGACAACGTGACGCCGAGCAGCGCACCGGACACGGTCCCGATGACGCCGATGATCAATCCCTGCAGCATGAACACGATCGTGACGCTTCGCACGCTGGCGCCCATGGTCTTCAGGATCGCGATGTCGCGGCTCTTGTCCATCACCAGCAGGATCAGCGACGCCACGATGTTCAGCGCCGCGACCATCACGATCAGCCCAATGGCGAGCGACACGGCGATCTTCTCGAGCCAGAGCGCCGAAAACAGCGGGCCGTTCATCATCTGCCAGTCCTCGGTCATGTACTGCGGACCGAGCTGTGACGTGATCGACTTGGCCACCTGCGGCGCAGTCCAGATATCCTGCACACGCAGCTGGATGAAATCGACCCGATCCTTGTCGAGCAGCCGCCTCGCGACGCCAAGCGAGACGTAACCCCAGCTCGAGTCGAACTCGAAGAGGCCGCAGACTGAAGATGCCGGCGACACGCAGGCGGCGGGCTCGCGGGATCATGCCCATCGGCGACAGCGTCCCCTGCGGGGTGAGCAGCGACACCGAATCGCCGACCCTGACGCCGAGCTTGGTCGCGAGATCCTTACCGAGAAGAATGCCGTCCGGCTCGTCGTTGCCCGCCGGGGCCAGCCCGTTCGAGGCTTCCGGTCAGCATGCCGTTGCGGATGTCGGTCACCTGCGGCTCGAGTTCCGGATCGATCCCCTTGATCTGAATCGGCACCGTTTCGCGCGCCGCGGAGACGAGGCCCTGGCCAAGAATGCCCGGCGCGGCGCCGACCACGTGCGGCAGCGCTCTCAACTTGTCGGCTTCGCGGTGGTAGTCGGTGATGCCGTCGGTGTTCCAGACGTAGATGTGGGCATTCGATCCGATGATGCGTTTCTGCAGTTCGAGCTGCAATCCGGTCATCATCGCCAGGGCGATGATGACCGCCATCACGCCGACGCCGACGCCAAGCATCGAAATGAACGACACCAGCGAGATGAACGCCTGCTTGCGTTTGGCGAGCAGGTAGCGCAGCGCGATGTGCAACTCGAAGGGGACGTCCATCAGTCGCGCTTCCTCATCAGCGGGAAGAGGATGACGTCGCGGATCGACGGGCTGTTGGTCAGCAGCATGACCAGCCGGTCGATGCCGACGCCTTCGCCACCGGTCGGCGGCAGTCCGTACTCGAGCGCCCGAATGTAGTCGTCGTCCATTGCGTGCGCCTCGAGATCGCCGCGCGCGCGATCCTTGAGCTGCGCCTCGAACCGGCGGCGCTGCTCGGCCGGGTCGTTGAGCTCGCTGAAGGCGTTGGCGACCTCGAACCCGCCGATATAGAGCTCGAACCGCTCCACCGTGTCCGGATCGTCCGGCTTCTGCTTCGACAGCGGTGACACCTCGGTCGGAAAGTCGTAGACGAAGGTCGGCTGAATCAGCTTGTCTTCGCACAGCGCTTCGAAGATAGCGGTGGTGATCTTGCCGGCGCCATGACCGGGATCGACCTCCAGTCCCAGTCCGATGGCGATGGCCGCTGCCTGATCGCGGTCGCGCAGTTCGACGTCAGTCACCTCGCGGTGCAGCCGGCGCGAGGCCGCGTCTCGCGCCGCCTCGCGCAGCGACAGACGCGCGAACGGCGCCGACAGCGAAATCTGATGGTCGCCGAACGCGATCTGATCGCCGCCGGTCGCCTTCCGGCTGGCCTCGGCAATCATCTCCTCCGTCATCCGCATCAGCGCGTGGTAGTCGGCGTAGGCCTCGTAGAACTCCATCATCGTGAACTCGGGGTTGTGCTGCGTCGAGATCCCTTCGTTCCGGAAGTTCCGGTTGATCTCGAACACCCTCTCGAGTCCACCGACGGTGAGCCGCTTCAGGTACAGCTCCGGCGCGATGCGCAGGTACAGCGGCATGTCGAGCGCGTTGTGGTGCGTGGTGAACGGCCGCGCGATGGCGCCGCCGGCGATCGGCTGCATCATCGGCGTCTCCACCTCGAGGTAGCCGCGAGCGGTCATGAACTCGCGAATCGCCGAAATCACGCGGCTGCGCGTCTCGAACACCCGGCGCGAGTCGGGGTTCACGATCAGGTCGAGATAGCGCTGGCGGTATCGGGTCTCGACGTCGGTGAGGCCGTGCCACTTTTCCGGCAGCGGGAGCATGCACTTCGCGAGGAAATGCAAACGCGAGGCCCAGATCGTCAGCTCGTTGGTCTTGGTGCGGAACAGGCGGCCCTCGACGCCGACCCAGTCGCCGAAATCGAGCAGCTTGTAGATCTTGAAGTCGAGTTCCGGCATCGAATCCTGCCGGATGTAGACCTGAATCTTCGCGTGACCGTCGGACAGGACGAGGAAATTCGCCTTGCCGAACGCGCGGATGGCGAGGATGCGGCCGGCCGTCACCGCCTGCGGACGTTCGGCCTCCAGCTCGTCGTGCGTCTTCTGCCCGTGCGCGTCCGCCAGCGCGGAAATCGTGTCGGTGCGCACGAACGTGCGCGGATAGATCTCGATCCCGAGCGCCGAGAGCTCCGCCAGGTTTTTCTGCCGCTGTTCGATCTGTTCTTCTTGTGACGACATCGTCTCTTCTTAACCCTGGGTGAGCTTCTTTCGGATCGCGTCCAGCATCCCGTTGATGAACTTGACCGATTCCTCGGTGCTGAAGGTGCGGGCGAGCTCGAGCGCTTCGTTGATCACGACTGCCGGCGGCGTCTCCCGATCGCGCAGCAGCTCACAGATCGCCAGCCGCAGCATCAACCGATCGAGCACCGCCATCCGCTCCGGCCGCCAGCGTTCAGCGGTCTCGGCAATCAGGACGTCGATTTCGGCAAGCCGCTCGACAGTGTCGTGAGCCAATGCTGTCGCGAAGGCCTTCAGCGCATCCGGCGGAGGATCGGCATTGGGCCACTGCAGCGTAAAGAACGTGGCCGCGGCTTCGTCCACATCGCGTCTGCCGATCTCCCAGTGATAGAGGATCTGCAGCGCCGCTTCGCGGGCCCGGTGACGCGGATCCTTCTTCTTCGTGGTGTCACGTGGGCCCACGCTATCTCCGGGGAGTCGCCTGGCGTGTGAGCTGCGCCACGACTTCGGCCATCTCGACTGCCGCCACGGCGGCCTCATACCCCTTGTTGCCCGCGCCGTCGCCTGCGCGCGCGAGCGCTTCCTCGACCGAGTGCGTGGTCAGTACACCGAAGGCCATCGGCACACCGGTCGCCGCCGCGGCGGCGGTGAGACCCTGACTGACCGCGGACGAGATGAACTCGAAATGCGACGTCTCGCCCCGGATTAGACACCCGAGGCAGACAATCGCGTCGTAGCGTCCGCTCTCAGCGGCATGCTGCGCAGCGAGCGGAATTTCGAAGGCCCCCGGCACCCGGACGAGCGTGACGTCGTCGGACGCCACTCCCGATGCGGCCAGCGCAGCAAGCGCTCCCGCCTGGAGCCGATCGGTGATGAAGTCGTTGTACTTCGCCACGACGATGGCAAAACGGAACCCGGTCGCGCGCTTCGAGCCTTCGATGGTTCGCATCGCTACCTGCCTGTGAAAGTCGCCGGACGCTTCGCAAGGAACGCGGCGGTGCCTTCGTGCATGTCCTCGGTGGAGGCGACGAGGCCGAACAGGGTTGCCTCGTATCGACACGCCTCGGCAAACGGCATCCCGGCGCCACGATTGACGGCGTCGATGATGTACGCCATGGCGATCGGCGCGCTGCCGGCCAGTTGTGCCGCCAGCTTCCGAGCCTCGGGCATCAGTTCCGCGGCGCGGCACCACGCGGTTGACGAGGCCGATGCGCATGGCTTCGGTCGCCGAGATCTGGCTGCCGGTGAGCAGCAGTTCAAGCGCCTTGCCCACGCCGACCAGCCGAGGCAGACGCTGCGTCCCGGCATATCCAGGAATCAGGCCGAGCAGAATCTCTGGTTGTCCGAGCTTCGCGTTCTCGGCCGCGAATCGCAATGTGCAGGCCATCGCCAGCTCGCAGCCGCCGCCGAGCGCGAAGCCGTTAATTGCCGCGATGACCGGCTTGCCGATGGTCTCGAGCAGCTCGAACACGTGCTGGCCGGTCAGCGCGTGCTCGCGCCCGCTGGTTGGCGTCTGGACACCGAGTTCGTTGATGTCGGCGCCGGCCACGAACGCCTTGTCGCCGGCTCCGGTCACGATCAGCACGCGGACGGTGACGTCCTGCTTCAGTTCGAGGATCGCCCGCCGCAGTTCATCGAGCGTCTGCGAATTGAGCGCGTTCAGCACCTTGGGACGATTGATGGTGAGAACCGCGATGGCGCCGTCCCGATCGACGAGAAGGTTGTCGAAAGCCATCTCAGCCCAGCGGGAACGGAAACATCAGCCAGCCCAGGACGACGGCCGACGCCAGAAATCCGGCGAACATCAAGCCCGCCAAATCGCAACTGTTCTCGCACCTGATCTTTGGCAATCACCGCGAAGATCAACGACACGAAAAGTGCGAATATCACGAGCAGGAGAAAGTGGCTCGCCATCACTTGCGGCCCAGGGCGACGTCGTAAGCGTCGATCACGACCAGCAGGTTCAGCAGGCCGGCGACGATGAGAAAGGTGTTGCCGTACTCATAGGTGACGGCCCGGACTTCGCCGACACCGTACCCGAACGTGCGGGCGACGAAATATGTCGCGCCGATTCCGAGGTCGGCAATCGCGGCGAGGCCGACCAGGGGATCCGAGAAGTCGAACGCCGCCAGCCGTCCCTGCAACGCCAGCCCGATGCCGAACATCAGCGGCAGCGCAACCAGGAAGATCAGGCCCTTGCTCCGGCGGCCGAGCCACAGATGGCCGGCGCCCGGGATGGCCCACGACGCGAGGCACAGGAGCATCAGGCCGCCTGACTGCGTGTCTTCGGTGGCGGTTGCGCGCACGTTCGGTAGTTTACCTCATCCCTTCGACCGGTCCGGAGGACGCGCGGCGTCTTCCCGCGTGCTCGTCATCACCAGCCACGCGACTCCCGCTCCTAACGGCAGTCCCGCGGCGGCACGCACGAGATTCGACGGCATCACTCCCGTCGTCCATTCGGCGACGAGGGTGATGGCGCACGGCAGGGCCGCGACGCTCAGGACGAGCCGGCTGTCCCATCGGTGATCCGGGACCGCGCGTCCGTGACCAAACGCTGAAACGACAGCCGCGACGGCGGCGCCGACGTAGATGCCCGTGCAGCGCGCGCAGACCGGCATCTGCGCCGAAAACAGACGGAACGATCGCTGCGGGAGCTGATGGCAGACGAGGCTGCCTACGCCATACACCGCGATCACAAATGAGGCTGACCAGGCGGTGACGTGGGACGCACTGGCCACCCACGAAGCGAGCGGCAGGATCAACGCCCACGCGATCGACGTCGCGACGAACGCGGGACGCAGCACGGACAGTCGCACACCGGATGGTACACTCTCGCGCATGGCTTCAGGCTCGCCGTCGGGGCGGCATCTAGCCGGCGTCGGTTTGGTGTCCGCGACGCTGCTGATGATCGAGCTCGCGCTCACGCGCATTTTCTCGGTCGTCATGTATTACCACTTCGCGTTCCTGGCGATCTCGATCGCGCTGTTCGGCGTCAGCGCCAGCGGAGTGTTTGCGTACGTGGCCAGGCGTCGCCTCGATCGCTATGGCGTGGATCGACTACTCGCAGTGCAATCGCTGATTTATGCGGCGTGCAGCGTCTTCGCGCTGTTCTGGCTCGTCCGCCTTCGCGTCGAGCTCCAGTATTCACCGCATAACCTCCTGATGATGCTGACGATTTACGCGTTGGCGGCGGTGCCGTTCTTCTCGGGTGGCCTGGTGGTGACCCTGGCGATCACCAGGCTCTCGAGACAGATCAACGCGGTCTATGCCGCCGACCTCATCGGCGCCGCGGCGGGTTGTCTGGTGCTGATCCCGCTGCTCGACCGGCTCGGCGCACCCGGCGTGGTGCTCGCGGCGGCGGCGCTGGCGATTGCCGCGGCCGTTCTGTTCGCCCCCTCGGGACACCGGCGCCAGGTCGCGATCGTCGGAAGCGTTCTGCTGATAGTGGTCCTCGGCGGCCAGTTGTCTGGTCGCGCAGGCTTCGACGTACTCGACACCAAGGGTCATCGCGGCGATCGTGTCCTCTTCAGCAAATGGAATTCGTTCTCGCGTATCGGTGTGTACGAACGCGCGCACGGCGACTGGTCGCTCAGCCCCGCCTATCAGGGTCCACTGCCCACGACACGGTTCATGGATATTGACTCGGCGGCCTCGACGCCGATTCTCGGACTCACACCGGATCTCTCCAACGCCCAGTATCTTCGCTACGAGCTGACGGCGCTCGCGTATCACCTGAAAGAGCCGGAGCTGGGGGCTGGGGGCTGGGGGCTCGATGCTCCTGGCGACCAACACGATCGCGGTGCCCGAAACGATCCAGCTCCCGGTCCCGAGTCCCCAGCCCCCGGTTTCACTGCTCTGGTCATCGGCCCCGGTGGCGGACGGGACCTCGCGTCGGCGCTGGTCTTCGGGGCCGCTCGCGTCGACGGCGTCGAGATCAATCCGATCATCGCGAACGACGTGATGCGCGATCGGTTTCGTGATTTTTCCGGCGGCATTTACACCAATCCCAAAGTACGCATCTCGGTGGACGATGGCCGGAGTTTCGTGAGACGGACGCCGGAACGCTACGACGTGATTCAGGCGTCACTGGTCGATACCTGGGCGGCGACGGCCGCAGGCGCGTATACCCTCACTGAAAACACGCTTTACACAGTGGAGGCGTTCAACGACTACCTCGATCATTTGAACGACAGCGGCGTGCTGAGCATCACGCGCTGGGTCGTGGACGGTCTGCGATTGGTGTCGCTCGCGCAGGAGGCGTGCGCCGAGCGCGGCTGGTCGGTGACCGATCGCCTGGCGATCGTCCGCCAGGACCGTGTGGCGACGTTCCTGCTGAAGAAAACACCGTTCACTCCTGCCGAAATCGACCGGCTCCGGCTCGTCTCGGAGCGACTCGGGTTCGACATCTTATACGTGCCGCCGTTGCCGGGCGTTGCCGCGGCACCAATTCGGGATGGCTGGATCGACGGAGCGCCGACTGGAGATTACGCACGCCTCATAACATCGCCTGACCGCGAGCGTTTCTACGACTCGTACCGTTCAGATGTGCGGCCAACCACCGATGACCGCCCGTTCTTCTTCCACACCACGAAACTCTCCAGGCAGTTCGACGTCGCCTTCGGGCGGCAGATGCTGTTCGGCAACGGCCTCAGCGCGCTGATGACGCTGCTCGCCATCTCGACGTGCATGGTCGCGCTGTTCGTGATTGGACCGCTGGTGCTGGCCGATCGCGGCCAGCCGCGTCCGCGCGGATGGCCGGCGTGGCTGGCCTATTTCGGCGCGCTCGGCGCCGGCTTCATGCTCATCGAAGTGTCGGTCTTGCAGCGATTCGTGCTGCTGCTGGGCCATCCGGTCTATTCATTGACCGTCACATTGTTCTCACTGCTGCTCGGCACCGGCCTCGGCGCCGCGTGGAGCCGGCGATTCGACGGACAGTCGCTCCGTCGAACCGGTGCGATCGGCATCGTCACGGTCGCTCTCGTCGCCATCGCCGTCATCGTCGTGGCGACACCAATTGTGGAGTGGGCGATTCCGTTCCCGCGAAGCACGCGCATGGCGGTCGCCGTCGCTTTACTGGTCCCGATGGGAATCGCCCTCGGGATACCGATGCCGACCGGCCTGCGAATCCTGAGCGCCCGGGCTCCGCAAATGATTCCCTGGGCGTGGGGGATGAACGGTGCGTTTTCGGTGCTCGGAGCCACTCTGGCGATCTTCATTGCGATGAACTGGGGCTTCAGGGTAGCTCTTCTGGCGGCTGCCCTAATCTATCTGTTCGGCCTGACCGCTCTGCTGGTCGCTACCCAACCTCAAGAGTCGTAAGAGCTTAGCCCGTCTGGAACGCCGAACGTTGTTCCCGCGTCTAACAACGTTAAGCGCGTGAACACCGTTCACAGCTAACATAAGACTGGGGTTGGACGCGGACGTCCAAATCCCACTTTTCCGGACACCCATGGGAATCAAAGAACGACACGAACGGGACCGCGAGGCGGTCAGCCGGGCGATCCTCGACGCGGCGCGCGAACTCTTTGTCGCCGAGGGCTTCCACAACGTTTCCATTCGCAAGATCGCCGAACGGATCGAGTACAGCCCCGCCGCCATCTACGGCTACTTCCCCAGCAAGGACGACATCTTCTATGCGCTCGCAGAGGAAGGCTTCCGCCTCCTCGGCGACCCGGCCGCGATCCGCGACGCCGAGCGGCTCAAGTCCGCGACGCCGATCGAACGGATCCGCGCCGCCTTCATGGCGCATGTACGAGTTCAGCCGCGATCAGCCGCAATATTTCGCGTTGATGTTCGTCGACCGATCGGTGCCGCGCATCAGCAAGGAATACGAACGCTTCTCGTTCGCGCGGGAAATGAAGGAAGCGCTGCTGGACGAACTACGCGCCTGCATCGCCGCCGGCGAACTGCCCGCGACGGTGAACCCGATGGTCGCGATCCGGACGCTGATGGTCGGGCTGCTGGGCGTCGCCGTTCTGCACCTGTCGGATCGGCTGGGGCCCGACGAGAATCCCGACTTGCTGGCCGCCGACATTCTCGACCTCACCATCGCCGGTCTTCGTTCCGGCGTGACCCTGCACTCGCCCGCTGTGGACGACTGCCCGATGGAATCTCAACCGATCAGTGATGCGCACGCTTCGTAACTCCGAGGAGTTTTGTTCATGAATCGCGGACTCATTCATTCCCTTCTTGCGACCTCGTTTCTGGCCCTCACGTTTCGCCGCGGCCGGCTGCAGCAGCGGTGATGCCAAAGGCAAAGACCCCTCGTCGACGGCGCCGGTCGTGTCGGCCGCAGCCGTGGCCGCCGTCGAACAGCCGATCGCCCGCTTTATCCGCGCCAGCGGCACGCTGATGGCCGAGGACCAGGCCGACGTCGCCGCCGAAACCGCGGGCCGCGTGGTGGCGGCGCCGATCGAACGAGGCCAGCCAGTCGCGCTCGGCGCGGAGCTGGTGCGGATTTCGCCGACGGAAACCGATGCGCAACTCAAGGAAGCACAGGCCAACGCCGCCCAACTCGAGGCGCGCCTCGGCCTGACCCCGGATGGTAGCTTCGACGTCAACGCCGTCCCGGAAGTGCAGAACGCGAAGGCGTCGTACGAGCTGGCGCAGGCCGAGTTCAATCGCATCAAGTCGCTGCTCGACCAGCGCGTCGTGTCGCAGTCGGAGTTCGATCAGCGCCGGACGCAGATGGAAGCTGCGCGGCAGCATGTACGAGGCGGCGAAGAACGGCGCGGCGCAGCAGTATCAGATGCTGCAGGCGGCGCGCGCCCGCGTGTCGCTGGCGCAGAAAGCCTTCGCCGACACCGCCGTTCGCGCGCCGTTCAACGGCGTGATCGCGCAGCGGCTGGTTTCGGTCGGCGACTATGTGACCAAAGGCATGAAGGTCGCGGTCGTCGTCCGGGTGAACCCTCTGCGCGCGCTGCTGACCGTGCCGGAGCAGTCGGTGTCGTCGATCGCGGTCGGCCAGCCGATCATGTTCGAGGTCGACGCCTACGCCGGACGAACCGTTCAGGGCACCGTGAAGTACGTCGCGCCCGCGCTGCAGGCCGACCAGCGCTCGTTGACCGTCGAGGCAATCGTGCCCAACGTCAACGGCGAGCTGAAGCCCGGACTGTTCGCGACCGCGCGCATCGAACAGGCGAAGCGCACGCCCGGGGTGCTGGTGCCGCCCTCCTCGGTATTGACGACCGCCGGCACCAGCCGCGTCTACGTCGTCAACGGCGACCACGTGGAGGAGCGGATCGTGACGACCGGCGACACGGTCGGCGCCCTGGTTGAAGTCGACCAAGGGCCTGAAGGCCGGCGAACGCGTGGCGACGACCAACGTCGGCCAGCTCGCCGACGGAATCAAGGTGAGCTAATCATGCAGTGGCTTGCAGCGCTGTGCGTCAAACGTCCGGTCTTTGCGACCGTCCTCATTCTTTCGCTGACCGTCGTCGGAGCGTTCTCGTTCTCGCTCCTCGGCGTCGACCGCTTTCCGAAGGTCGACATCCCGACCATCGTGATCACGACGGTTCAGCCAGGCGGCGCGCCCGAGCAGATCGAGACCGAGATCACCGACAAGATCGAGGAAGGCGTCAACACCATCAGCGGCATCGACGAGCTGCGCTCGACCTCGTCGGAAGGCATCTCGCTGGTCAGCATCAGCTTCACCGCTCGACAAGGACACCGACGTCGCCGCGCAGGAAGTGCGCGACAAGATCAACGGCGTCCTGCCGCTGCTGCCGAAGACGATTCAGCAGCCGCGCGTCGATCGCTTCGATCCGGACTCGTCGCCGGTCCTCAGCCTGGCGCTGAGCGCCAACAAGCCGGTTCGCGACATCACTGAATACGCAGACAAGGTGCTGCGCCGCCAGCTCGAGAGCGTCAACGGCGTCGGCCAGGTGCTGGTCCTCGGCGGACGGCAACGTCAGGTCAATGTGTGGCTCGATTCCGATCGGCTGCGCGCCTATAACCTGACGGTCAATGACGTCGCCCGCGCCCTGCAGTCGCAGAACATCGAGATTCCGGGCGGACGCGTCGATCAGGGACCGCAATCGCTGACCCTGCGGACCCGCGGCCGCGTCCAGACCGTCGCCGAGTTCAACGACATCGTCATTCGCGAGAAGGACGGCCATCCCGATCCGCATCTCGGAAGTGGCGCGCGTCGAGGACGGCGAAGCCGACCCGGAGACCATCGCCAACGTGAACGGCACCGGCACCGTGCTGCTGCAGGTGCGGCGGCAGTCGGGCACCAACACGGTCGAAGTCGTGAAAGAAGTGAAACGAGCGACTGAACGAACTCAAGGCCACGCTGCCGGCCGGCTACAGCGTCCGACAGGTGCGCGATCAGTCGGAATTCATCGAGGCGTCGATCCACGACGTCGAGGAGCATCTCATCGTCGGTTCGATCCTGGCGGCGCTGGTCGTGCTGGTCTTCCTCACCAATCTGCGCTCGACGATCATCGCGTCGATCGCGATCCCGACCTCGATCATCGCCACCTTCGGTCTGGTCTGGTACATGGGCTTCACGCTCAACATGCTGACCATGCTGGCGCTGACGCTCTCGGTCGGCATCGTGATCGACGATGCGATCGTGGTGCTGGAGAACATCTATCGCTTCATCGAGGAGAAGCGACAGGATCCGTTCAAGGCGGCGGTCGATGCGACGCAGGAAATCGGCCTGGCCGTGCTGGCGACCACGCTGTCGCTCGTGGCCATCTTCGTTCCGGTCGGCTTCATGGGCGGCATCGTCGGCCGGTTCATGAAGAGTTTCGGCCTGACCATGGCGTTCGCGATCATGGTGTCGCTGCTGGTCAGCTTCACGCTGACGCCGATGCTGTCGGCGCGCTGGCTGAAGGTCGACCACAGCAAGAAGGGCAGCCACGATTCGAAGGACTCCGCGATTTTCCACGCCATCGACGTGCTTTACACGCGCCTGCTCGAGTGGTCGATGCGCCACCGCGCGCTGGTGGCGGGGTTCGCGGTCCTGGTGCTGTTCTCGAGCGTGCCGCTGTTCATGGTTGCCGACAAGAACTTCATGCCCAACGACGACCAGTCGGAGTTCGAGGTGAACCTGCGCGCTCCGGAAGGCACCAGTCTCGAGGCGACCGAGGTCATCGCCAACCGCATCGCCAACAGCATCCGGCCGCTGTCCGAAGTGGACTACACCCTGGTGACCATCGGCGGCGATCCCTCGAAGACGAGAAATCTCGGCAACGTCTACGTCCGGCTGACGCCGATCGAAGCGCGCCAGCGCGATCAGTTCGCGGTCATGGAACAGGTGCGCAGCCAGATCCTGCCGCCACTGACCAAGAACCTCCGCACGTCCGTACAGCCGGTCGCGACCATCGGCGGCGGCGGCGCGCAAGCGGCCGCCATCCAGTTCATCATCAACGGACCGGACCTGCGCAAGCTCGAAGTGATCAGCCGTCAGCTGGTCGAACGGGTCAAGACGGTCAAGGGCGTGGTCGACGTCGATACGTCGATGAACGTCGGCAAGCCTGAACTGTCGGTGCAGGTGGACCGGCCGAAGGCGGCCGACCTCGGCGTCCAGGTCGGCGGATGCGGCCGAGGCACTGCGTCTGCTGGTCGGCGGCGATCAGGTGACGACCTACAACGAAGGCGGCGAGCAGTACGAAGTGCACCTGCGCGCGCGCGCCGAGAACCGCACCACCCAACAGGCGATTGCCGGGCTGACGGTCCCGTCCTCGCGCCTCGGCAGCGTCGCGCTGGACAACGTCGCCAGCTTCTCCGCCGGCACGGCGCCGTCCGACATCAACCGACTCTCGCGCCAGCGCCAGGTGACGGTGTTCTGCAACCTGCTGCCGAGCGCGTCGCAGGCCGAAGTGCAGAACGTGATTCTGGGCGAATTCGCCAAGCTGAACCCGGGCGCCGACTACCGCGGCTCGTTTACCGGCCAGTCGCGCGAGCTCGGGCGCGCGGCGCAGAACTTCGTCCTCGCGTTCGTGCTGTCGCTGGTGTTCATGTATCTGATTCTGGCGGCGCAGTTCGAGTCGTGGCTGCATCCGTTCACGATTCTGCTGTCGCTGCCGCTGACGCTGCCGTTCGCGCTGCTGTCGATCATCATCTTCAGGCAGTCGCTGAACATCTTCTCGGCGCTCGGACTGCTGGTGCTGTTCGGGGTCGTGAAGAAGAATTCGATTCTCCAGATCGACCACGCCAATCATCTCAAGGAGACCGGTTTGTCCACTCACGATGCCGTCATTCGCGCGAGCCGCGATCGACTGCGGCCCATTCTCATGACGACGTTCGCGTTCGTGGCCGGCATGATTCCATTGATCGTCTCGCGCGGTATCGGGTCGGGCACCAACCACGCCATCGGCTTCGTCATTTTCGGCGGCCAGTCACTGGCCTTGGTCCTGACGCTGGTGGTGACGCCGGTGGCCTATTCGCTGTTCGATGACGCCTCGAAGATCCGCATCTTCGGACGCGGGCGCGCTGGCGCCAAGGGCGATGAATTGCCGCTGACCACCGGTGGACCGGCGCCGGCGACGGCATCCGGATCCGCGCTGGGGCGGACCGCCCTGATGGCGCTGCTGGCACTCGGCATCGCGACAGCCGGCTTTGCCCAGACCGCGGCGGAGACACCGGCGACCCTGCGATTGACCGTCGACCAGGCGGTGAAGATGGCTCTCGACAACAATGTGGACCTCAAGGCGGCGCGCATCGATCCGCAGATCAGCGACACGCTCGTCGCCTCGGCGGCCGGCGTGTTCAAGCCGACCTTGAATTCGAGTCTGAACTCGAACAATCAGCTGCTGCCGCCGTCCGGCTTGCTGTCACCGGTCGCGACGACGACCGACGTCGTCACCGGCGCCGTCTCCATCGGGCAGAAGCTGCCGTGGTGGGGTACGTCATACAACGTCGGCTGGACGGCCTCGCGGACCAGCAGCGACAGCTTCCTCAACAGCTACGATCCGCTGGTTCAGTCCGGACTGGCGTTGAACTTGTCGCAGCCTCTCTTCCGCGACTGGAAGATCGACTTTTCGCGCGAACAACTTGCGATCACCAAGGTCAACCGGTCGATCGCCGACACGGCGCTTCGTGAGGACCTGGTCCACCTGGCCGCGAACGTGAAGGGGGCGTACTGGAATCTCGTGTCGGCCAAAGCGACCGTCGAAGCCAGGCGTACAGCCCTCGACCTTTCCATCGAACTGGTGCGCGTCAACCAGGCCAAGGTGGACATCGGCACGTCGCCACCGCTCGACCTGGTGTCGGCGCAGGCCGAAGTTGCCTCCAATCAGGAACAGCTGATCATCGCCGAGACCTCGGTCAAGCAGGCCGAGGATCTCCTGCGCCTGCAGATTTTCGACTCGTCGGTGCGCGAGAACTGGACGGTGAAGCTCGAGCCGATCGATTCGCCGCCGATCAGCACCGTTGGCGTGGACGTCGACGGCGCGGTGACGCGGGCCCTCGCGAGCCGCGAGGACCTGAAACGCGCGCGCCTCGATATCGACAACGCAAAGATCAACCAGACTTACACGAGCAATCAGACGCTGCCAGACGTCCGGCTCAACGCCAACTATTCGGCGAACGCACTCGGGGGCACACAAGTTCTCCGTACCGGAGGCTTTCCGGGCACCATCATCGGGCCGGGAGACGTGTCGCCATTCACCACGATCCTCGGTCAGCTGTTCAGCCAGGATTATCCGACCTGGGGCGTCGGCGTCAGCGTGTCCTATCCGCTCGGACAGAGCACGGTGCAGGCAAACAACGCTCGCGCCAAACTGCAGACGTCACAGTCACAGGAACAGTTGAAGAGCGCCGAAGGGCACGTCATTCAGCAGTTGCGAGATGCCGGCTTCAAGATCGAGATGAACGCCAAGCGAATCCAGACCACGAGAGCAGCGAGCGAGCTGGCGGAACAACGTCTGGACGCTGAGCGGAAACGTTTCGAGGTCGGCATGTCGACCAGCTTCCTGGTGATTCAGGCGCAGCGCGATCTCGCGCAGGCGAAGAACAACGAAGTCGGAGCCGTGCTCGCCTACGACTTGTCGCTGGTCGATTTCGACGCGCTGCAGGAGGCGGGGCCGTCGGCCACTTCGCTGGCCAGTGCCGCAGCCTCTGGCACGTCGGTGGGACAGAATCGTCAGCAATGACCGTGCACCGGGTGTGGCGTCTGCGCAAGAACCACACCTGGCTCGACGCACGTCTTCACGAGTGCGAGGGATCCGACGCCGTCGAAGTGCAGTTCTTCTACGACGGCGCGATGCTGTGGGCGCGACGCTGGCCGTCGCGCCAGCTCGCGCTCGACCACGCCGACGAGCAGCTGCGAGAACTCCAGCGCGCGGGCTGGAATACGCACTGGTGAGCCGACTCACCGGCTGACGCCGCCTCAGACTGTCGCGGGGATCGTCAGCGGACCGAAGTGCCCTTCGTAGCGCTTCTTGAATTCCGCCCACGTGTAGGCGTGGCTCAAGCCGCCCAGGTGTTCGAGCGCGTAAGTCGCAGCCACGCTGCCCAGGCGCGCGGACACGTCGTAGGGAAGTCCGAGCGACATGCCGCGCATCAAGCCGCCGCGAAAGGCGTCGCCCACTCCCGTCGGATCGACAATGCGCGCCGGCGTGACGGCAGCGACGTCCACTGAACCGCCGCCGGTCAGCACGGTCGATCCGTTCTCGCCTTTGGTCACGATTAGCGTGGCCGCCACCGTCAGGATATCGGCTTCACTCATGCCGGTTTTCTGCCGCAACAACTCCAGCTCGTAGTCATTCACAATCACGACCGTCGCTCCGGTGATGCCGTCGCGCAGCTGATCGCCGGCCATGCGCGCGCATTGCTGACCGGGGTCGAAGATGAAGGGAATGCCGAGCGCCCGGCATTCCTCGGCGTACTGGACCATCGCGCCGGGATCGTTCGGGGCGATGATGGCAAGGCCCGAGTCCGGGACGGTGCGGAACGACAACTGGCCGGCGTCGGCCATGGCGCCGGTGTAGAAGGACGCGATCTGGTTGTTTTCGGTGTCGGTGCTGCAGAAGAACGACGCGCAGAACTTGCCCGGAATCTGCTTCACGTGCGACGTGTCGATGCCGGCGGCGTCGAGCCACTGCCGATAGTCGCCGAAGTCTTCGCCGGCGGTGGCCATCAGCAGCGGCCGCGCGCCGAGCAGTGCCAGCGTGTACGCAATGTTCGGTGCACAGCCGCCGCGCCGCTTGTCCATCGTGTCCACGAGGAAGCTGAGGCTGACCCGCTTCATGTGCTCGGGCAGGAAATGTTCGGTGAACTTGCCTGGAAACGACATCAGGTAGTCGTAGGCGATGGAGCCGGTCACGACAATGTTTTTCATGGGTTCGAAGGGTTCGAATGGGTTCGATAGGTTCGATGGGTTCGATGGGTTCGATAGGTTCGACAGGTTCGATAGGTTCGACGGGTTCGATAGGTTCATGGCCTCGGATCGTGCCTGTGTTGCCGAATGGGTGTCCGGCGTTTCGAAGATCTCGTGGCCTGGCAGCTCGCGGTTGAATTGCGCGATCGGGTGTTTGCGATTACTGCCATTGCAGCCGGCAGTCGACTGGATCGAGGATTCTGCAATCAGATTCAGGCTCCACGCAGTCCGTTCCTGCCAACATCGCCGAGGGCTTCGGGCGATATTATCCTCGAGAATTCGTGCGGTTTCTCCGCATCGCGGTCGCCTCGCTGCAGGAAACAAAGAATCATCTGCACGAGGCCCGCATAAGAGGCTACGTCGACGCCGGACGGTCACGAAGAACTCGTTCGACTCTGCCTGCGCGCGGTCAAGGCCACAAATCGACTCATCGCATACTTGCTGACAGCGAAAGCGCCAACGCCACGCAGTTGACGCGAACACTTCGACCGTTCGAACCCTCGAACCTCTCGAACCCATCGAACCCTTCGAACCCCTCGAACCCTCTCGAACCCCTCGAACCTACTTCATATACTTTCCAATGATTGGCGCAAGATCCTTCTTGGTCTGCTCAGGCACCAGCGCCGCCTGCGTGATGATGGCGGTCGCCAGCGCGTCCTTGCATCCGCAGGTGCGTGCGCCTCGAGATGGTCTCGACCGCGTCCGCGATCGTTTTCTGGGCCGTCGCCGCGTTCTGCGTCAGGTTCGCGATGATCAGATCGACCGTCACCGAATCGTGGTCCGGATGCCAGCAATCGTAGTCGGTGACGAGCGCCAGCGTGGCGTAGCAGATCTCGGCTTCCCTCGCCAGTTTCGCTTCCTGAAGGTTGGTCATGCCGATCACGTCCATCCCCCACGATCGATACAGCTTTGATTCAGCCAGCGTCGAGAACTGTGGCCCTTCCATGTTGACGTAACACCCGCCGCGGTGCACCGTCGCCCCGACCCTTTCGGCCGACGCCGCGGCAACCTTCGACAGATCGCCGCACAGCGGGTGCGCGAAGGCCACGTGCGCGACGATGCCGTTGCCGAAGAACGTGCTGATCCGCCCCTTGGTCCGATCGAAGAACTGATCGGGAACGACGATATCGAGCGGGCGGTATTCCATCTTCAGGCTGCCGACCGCGCTCGCCGACAGAATGCGCTCGACGCCGAGCACCTTCATCCCGTAAATGTTCGCCCGGAAATTCAACTCGGACGGCAGGATGCGATGCCCGACGCCGTGCCTCGCCAGAAACGCGACCCGCTTGCCGCGCAGCGTGCCGGTCACGTATGGACCCGATGGATCGCCGAACGGTGTCCTGACCGTTTTCTCTTCGCGGTCGGTCAGTTCCGCCATGTCGTACAGGCCGCTGCCGCCGATGATGCCGATCTGAATGTCGTTGTTCATAGCTCTTTGGAGGCCCAATCACCACAAAGGACACAACGGACGCCAAGTCCTTACCCTTCTTCGTGTCCGCCGTGTCCTTTGTGTCAAGTCAGCGCGGGAATGACCCGACGCTTACCGTCTTGTTCCCGAATATAGCCCGCCGCGACCGCTGGATCGTGTTCGAAGAACACCAGGATGTCCTTATCGATGGCGTCGCGCACGAACTGCTTCTTGGCCGCGAGCGTATCCATCGGATACAGATCGAAGCCCGTGATCCAGAGGTTCGAGACATGCGCCGTCGTCGGCATCAGGTCGGCAACGAACGCCGCGGTCTTTCCACCGGACTCGATCAGCACCAGCTGATGGTGCATCGTGTGACCGCCGGTGCGCCGCACTCTCACCCCGGGCATGATCGTCGCGTCATCGTCCACCAACTGCAGCACGCCAGCTTCGGCGAGCGGCAGGTAATTATCCGCCAGATAGCTGGCGCGGTTGCGCTCGTGCAGGTGGGTTGCATCCTCCCACTCGCCGCGGCGCACGATGTACTGGGCGCGCGGGAAGCGAGGCCGCAGCGTTCCACTCGAGTCGCGGACGGTGAAGCCGCCGGCGTGATCGAAATGCAGGTGCGTGGCCAGCACGATGTCGATATCGCCTGGAGACACGCCGGCCTCGGCAAGGGCGTGATCGAGATTTCGGGATCGCTCGACGCCGTAGCGATCGTGAAATGCCGCGTTTTCCTTGTCGCCAAGACCGGCATCGATCAGCATCGTCCTGGCGCCGCGGACCAGGAGAGGGCGCATCGCTAACCTGATCCGGTTGCGCTCATCCGGTGGCGCCTGTTTCTCCCACAAGGGTTTCGGAACGATCCCGAACATCGACCCACCATCGAGCCGGAGAAAACCGTCCGTCAACGAGATCAACTCCAGGTCCCCGAGCGGATACCGGGAAATTTCAGATTTCGGATTTAAGACTGCAGATTGATTAGTGATTTCAGGTTGGACTGATGACTGATGACTGATGACCGATGACTGATGACTGATGACCGATGACTGATGACTGATGACCGATGACTGATGACTGATGACTGATGACTGTTTCAGCTCCACCAGCACGCCGTGCGCGCTGGACGGATGTATGAACGCCACCAGCGCGCCTTCGGCTCCCGGGCGCGGATGCTCGTCGATCAACCGGACACCGCGCGCCTTCAACTGCGCCAGTGCCGCGGCGATGTCCTCGACGCGGAAGGCGACATGGTGCATGCCCGCGCCGCGCTTCTCGATGTATCTGGCTATCGCCGAATCAGGCGATGTCGCCTCGAGCAGCTCGAGCTTCGAGTCGCCAGCCGGCAGGAAATGCGCGCGGACTCGTTGGGACGCGACCTCTTCGGGCGCTTCGATCTCGAGGCCGAGCGCGTCATGGAAGAACGCCAGCGACGCCGGCAGGTCGCTGACCGCGATGCCGATGTGGTCGATGATCGCCTTCACGCGTCGAGGCCCCTGCCTTCATCACGAAAGCACGAAGAACACGAAGCGCACGAAGAGTTCTTTTTACAGAAACTCAGTTCGTGGCCTTCGTGGTCCTCGTGTCTTCGTGATGTGGACATGTTATTTAGACACTGCGCGCCGCAGGAGATCATTCGCGGCCGTATACGGGTCCACCTCGCGGAGGGCGATACGATCCACGATCGTCCCGAGTTCGCCCGGTCCCAGCACCTCGCGCTCGAGGTGGTCCATGAAGCGTTTCGAGACCAGTTCGCGCAGCCGGTACTCGCTCCGCGTCTTGCGTCTGGCCACCTCGCTGCCCTTGGCGTGAATGCGAAAGGCCGTGATCGCATCGGCGAGTTCGGCGATGCCGGCGCCGCTGGTCGCAACGGTCTTCAACACCGGCGGCCGCCACTCGCCGCTCTGATACGTGTGCAGCGCAAGGTTGGCCTCGACCGATCCGACCAGGCGGTCGGCGCCTTCCCGATCCGCCTTGTTGACGACGAAGATGTCGGCGATTTCCATGATCCCGGCCTTCAGGGCCTGGACTTCGTCGCCGGTTCCCGGCACCAGCGTCACGATCGAGATGTCGGCCGTCCGGATGATGTCCACTTCGTCCTGGCCGACGCCGACGGTCTCGATGATCAGGATGTCCTTGCCGGACGCGTCGAGCACCAACGCGGCATCGCCGGTCGCGCGCGACAGGCCGCCAAGGTGCCCTCGCGTCGCCATGCTCCTGATGAACACCCCATCGTCCGATGCATGAGTCTGCATGCGGAGGCGATCGCCAAGCACCGCTCCGCCACTGAACGGGCTGGTTGGATCGACCGCAATCACGCCAACGGTTGGGAACGCAGAGTCCGCTGAGAATCCTTCGCCCGCTGAGCTCGACGAAGGCTGCGGTCTCTGCGTTCTAATCTGGGTCACCAACCGGTCCACGAGCGTGCTCTTCCCCGCGCCGGGCGGGCCCGTGACGCCAATCAGATACGCGTGGCCGGTCTTCGGAAAGATGGCGCGGACGAGATCGGCGCTTGCGGGATCCTCGTCCTCGATCAGCGAGATGGCGCGTGCGACGGCGCGCGCCTCGCCCGATTGCACGCGTTCAGCCAGGGTCGAGGTCACGATCGCGACAGCAGGTGACGTGCGATGACCAGGCGCTGGATCTCGCTCGTTCCCTCACCAATCGTCGTCAGTTTGACGTCGCGGAAGTATTTCTCGGCGGGATAGTCCTTCACGAAACCGTAGCCGCCGTGAATCTGGACGCAGTCGTCGGCGACCTTGACGGCGATTTCGCTGGCGTACAACTTTGCCATCGACGACTCGAGCGTGGTCCGCCCGCCGCGCTCCTTGAGGTAGGCCGCCCGGTAGGTGAGCAGCCGCGCCGCCTCGATTTTTGTGGCGGCATCGGCGAGCTTCCACTGAATCGCCTGAAAGCTTGCGATCGTTTTTCCGAACGCCTTGCGCTCGCGCGCGTAACCGAGGGCCGCTTCATACGCGCCCTGGGCCAGGCCGACGGCAAGCGCGGCGATGCCGATTCGGCCGGCGTCGAGCACCTGCATGGTGTTGACGAATCCCTGCCCCTCTTCGCCGACGAGACGATCGGCCGGGATCCTGCAGTTGTCGAACAGTACTTCGCTGGTGTCGCTGGCACGCATGCCGAGCTTGTCTTCCTTCTTGCCGGGTGACATGCCCGGCGTTCCCTTCTCGACAATGAAGGCGGAGATGCCCTTGGGACCGGCGGCGCGATCGGTCACCGCCATCACCACCATGACGTCGCCGACGCGGCCGTGCGTGGTGAAGGTTTTCGATCCGTTCAGCAGCCAGCCGTCCGCGGTGCGTGTCGCCTGGGTTCGCATGCCGGCGGCGTCGCTGCCCGACGTCGACTCCGTCAGTCCCCAGGCGCCGATTTTCTCGCCCCGCACGAGCGGAACCAGGTAGGCCTGTTTCTGCGCTTCGGTGCCGAACTTGAAGATGTGCGAGGAACAGAGGCCGTTGTGTGCCGCGACCGATAGCGACACCGCCGGATCCACCCGCGCGATCTCTTCCATGCAGATGCAGTAGTCGATCGCCGACATCGCCGCGCCACCGTACTGTTCGGGCATCTGGATGCCGAGCAGGCCCAGCGCCGCCAGCTTCGGCATCAGCTCGATCGGGAAATGCTGATCCCGATCCCATTCGCGGACGTGCGGCCGAATCTCGGTCTCGGCGAACTCGCGGACGGTGCGCCGGAGCAGCTGCTGCTCTTCGGTGGGACGGAAATCCATAAACGCTCAACTCTAGCACGCGCTGCACGCGCGATCGGTCAACCCCTGCTGACTGTTGCCCAGACCAGCACGTACTTCTTTCGCCCCGATTTCTGTACCCAGGCGAGCCGCGCCCCGTCGGTCGTCCATGCCGGCAGCAGCGCGTCCTTCGCACCCGAAACGGTCTGCTTGTGTCGCTCGCGGTCGAGCAGCATCAGATGGCCATCGACCGTCGTGAAGGCAATCGTGGCGCTGGCGGTCGGACCCCAGCTGAACATCAAGCCCGGAACCGGCCGTTGATTGACGAACTCGCTGACTGCTTCGTCGAAGACCATCAGACGGACGACATTTTGTTTCTGCGACTCGGTGGTGGCGTCGAGATTGACGCCGACGCCGTTCCCCCCCTTCCCGACGTCATCGGGCCGCCCGCTACCGGTGCCGATCTTGATCTTCTCGGCCTTCTGTTGGACGTCGATCATGATCGACCCCATCCCGGGAGCCGACCGATCCGACTTGACCGCCCAGTAGGCCTGCGCCCAATCGGGCTGCGCGGGAATCGATTCCACGGCGCCACCCTCGGCCGCCACCATGTAGTGGCGCAGTTTTTCCGATCCGGGATCTCCGTCGGCGGTCTGGATGTACAGCTTGGTGGCATCGGGCGACCAGCCGATCTGGCGCAGGTCGCCTTTCAGTTTGCCGAGATCGAGTTCGACGACGGTTTTCTGAGCGGTGACTTTGAGGGTGGTGACGTCAATGGGGCCGGTGAGCGGAGTCTGAGCGGGCAAGATCGACAGCGCCGACGCGAGGATCAGAGACGACAGCATCGCGAACCTCCTTGTGCACCGACCAGTTCGTGTGTGGCGCGCGGTTTTGCACGAACCACCCGTACAGCAGACCCGAATAGTTCTGCCACCGCATCTCATGACGATCGTAGAAGGGCACCAGCGCCCGCTGCAGCGCCGGCAGCCGGTAGAACGGCACGCCCGCGAAGTAGTGGTGCTCGAGGTGATAGTTCGAATTGAGAAACGCGAAATCCCAGAACCAGTGGCCGCGCATCAGCGTCCCCCACTTGGCCGGGTCGGTCGGATCGATGTCGTAGTGCTGGCCGAGCCGATTGAGGGTGAACGCGATCGGGAACACGAAGAACACTGGAACGATATAGGCGCGGAACGCCGCCCCGGTGCCGAACAGCGTCCAGATGGCCGCCAGGACGGCGAGATGCGCCGCGATCGACACCTTTCGTTCAACCGCAATACGCCGCTGGAGGTCCTGCGGATAGGTCGCGCTTTCCTTGCGCGCGGCCCGGAAGTAAATCGGAAACAGCGCCGGCGAGCAGTACAGCAGCTTGAACCAGCGCGCGTTTTTCTTCGGCGACAAATGGTGCCGCTTGGGATCGTCTTCGTCGGAGCCGAGTTCGGCGTGATGGTCGAGGTGCCAGCGCGTGAACTGGCTCGCCGAAATGCCGCTCGGAACGGCGTAGAGCCAGCCGAGGGCGCGCTCTGCCGCCGGCCGGCGATGCTCGAAGACGGTGTGGTGCACGACCTCGTGCAGCAGGACCGTGAAGTTGAAGACCGTGAACCCCTGCACCAGCACGAGTGGAATCCAGATCCACGGCTGAGAGAAGACAATCAGCGCCCAGGTGCTCAGCGCGAGGATCGCAAACTGCCGCGCGGCAACCCAGCCGTGTCGGGCCGGGCTTTTCACGTGCAGCGCCCGCATCAGGTCGAGCGGCAGCGCGTCGCTGAGCTCGCTTCGAAGCGCCGTCGAATGCTGGCTGTAAAAATGCTGCTTCATGGAGTCGCCGGCCCGCCTTGTACTCGGGCAGCCGCCGCCTTATTATGGCATTCAGGAGGGGTGATGACACGGGTTGGTCGCCTGGTTCTCTCGGGGGCGTTGCTGCTGCTGACGGCGTCGACGGCGCGCGCGGATATCACGGCGTTTCTCGGCGCCGACACCACACCGGCGAACCGGCGCGTGCTGGGCGCGGCGTTCGGGGCGGGGTTCGTGGTGGTTGCGTTCGAGTTCGAGTACGCCTCGACACCCTCCGACGTGAACGCCGGCGCGCCCGAGCTCAAGACCGGCATGGGGAACGTCCTGCTGCAAACGCCCGGCGCGTTTTTCGGGTTCCAGCCGTACTTCACCACCGGCACCGGCGTCTACCACGAGGTATTGGGGCTGCACTCGGACACTGGCGTCGGCTTCAACACCGGCGGCGGCGCGAAGATTTCACTGATTGGGCCGCTGAAGCTGCGCGTCGATTATCGGGTGATCAAACTGGGAAGCGGTGCGCTGTACTCGCCAGCGCACCGCATCTACGCAGGACTGAATCTGTCGTTCTGAGCTGACTACTTGCCGAGGTCGGAAACCATCGAGAGGTTCACGAAGTTCTGGCCCGACGCGTAGGCGGCGGCGTATTTCGTGTAGAGCGCCTGCACTTCCTGGGGAAAGGCTTCCGACAGAATCGTCGACACCGTGTAGTCGGCGTCCTTGGGCCCTTCCTCGATGACGAAGACGTAGAGGACGTTGCCGCCGGCGGCGGGGTCCGGCGACTTGAACACCTTCCACGACTTTGCCTGTTCCTTGCGCCCTGGCTTGTCGCTCTTCTGCAGCGCCTCCTTGAGCTTTCCGACGACCTCTTCGAAGTCCGCGGTCTTATCGGGCTTGATGAAGTTGAGCACCATGCCGTACCCGGACGCGAACACGCGTGGCGCGGGCGCCGCTGCGGCCTGGGCGGCGGGCGCCGCCTGCGCGAACACACTGGTCGCCGACATCAAACCGACGGCCAATCCAAATCCAATCCTGCGAAGCATCGGGCCTCCTCCTGCGAAAGACCGCTACTTTAGCGTACTTACGCTATACAAACACGGTCATGACTTCGTGTGCAACGAGCATTCCCTGCCGGGTCAGGATCAGGCGATTGGACTCGCGCCTGAGCACGCCGGCGTCGACGAAGGGGGTCAGGGCGGTCCCGAAGCGCTGCCAGAGGTCGACGCCGTAGCGCGCCTCGACCGCGGCCACATCGATGCCATCCACGAGGCGCAGGCCGGTGAACAATGCGTCGCCCAGCCGCTCGTCGCTGGTCATCCGCCGGACTTCGATCGCGGGCGACGCACCACGCCCGACGCAATCGATGTAATCGGTGATGGAAGCAACGTTTTTGTAGCGAACGCCAGCTCTCGTCGAGTGGGCGCCGCAGCCGAAGCCGAGCCATTCGCCGTCGGTCCAGTATTTCAGGTTGTGACGAGAGCGGCGGCCCGCGCGCGCGACGTTCGAAATCTCGTACTGATCGAGTCCCGCCCCTTCGAGCCGCGCCATCGCCTCGAGGTACATCGTCGCCACGTCATCGTCGGGCGCCTGGGACCAGCGAGAGCGCGCCATGTCTTCTTTCAGCGGCGCGTTCGGGTAGACCTCCAGCATATAGAGAGACAGGTGGTCGGGCTCGAGCGCGATCGCCGAGTCCACCGACTCCAGCCACTGGTTAACCTGCTGTTCCGGCAGCCACATCATGAGGTCGAGGCTGACGTTGTCGAAGCCGGCCGCCCGCGCTTCGGCGAACGCGTCGCGGGCGCGGCCGGCGGAGTGCAGCCGCGACAGCCGGCGTAACTCGTCCTCCCGGAAAGACTGGACGCCGAAGCTGAGCCGGTTCACCCCCGCGCGCCGGTACGCGGCGAGACGCGCATCAGTCACAGACTCGGGGTTCGCCTCCAGCGTCACTTCGCGATCGGCGGACATGTCGAAGGCCGACGTGCAGGCGTCAACGATGCGTGCGATTTCGTCAGGCTCGAGCAGCGACGGCGTGCCGCCGCCAAAGAAAATGGTGTCGGCCTTCGCGGTGGGCAACCTCGCTCCCTCGGCCGCGATCTCCGCGACCAGTGCATCGACGTAGCGAACCTTGAGGTCGGCGTCGAACAGCCCGCGGTTGAAATTGCAGTAGTTGCAGATGGCCGAACAGAAGGGGATGTGGAGGTAAAGGCCTAACACAATTGCAAAGGGCTGAATGCTAAATGCTGATCGTGATCGCTAAATTGAACTCTGCATTTTGCATTCGGCAATTTGCATCGTGCGAATTCTGTTATGACCCCGCCCGTCCTCCCGGCCATTTGAGGTCGGCTCGGCCGTCGCGGACCGCCGGTTCGCGCAGTTGCGCGCGCGCCTGACGGCCGGTGCGGGACGGCAGCGAGGCTGTCTTCTTCCGCATCTTCCAGAGGGTGATGAGGTCATCGACGCCGCCGTTGACCGGCAGTTCGCGGTAGTCGGCGCCGTCCATCTGGACGAACTCGCACATCTCATGCAGGCGCGAGCGCATCCGGTGGCCGATTCGAAACAGCAGCGAGTTCGGCTCGGTATCGTCGGGAATGTCCTGGTAGTTCGACGTGAAAATCGTCAACCGGCGCTCGTTGTAGCGGGTATTGACGATCAGGTTCATCGTCTCCTCCACCCACTCCGAGGTTTTCTCGGCGCCCAGGTCGTCCAGTACCAGTAACTCGGCGGTCATGACCGGCCGCAGGATTTCGAGCTCGGTGGTGCGAATCGACGGATCGTAGGTGCTGCGGATGACGCGCAGGAGGTCGCGTGTGTCGTAGAACAGCCCGCGAGCGCCGCAGGTCTGGATGATCTGCTTCAACACCGCGACCGCCAGATGGGTCTTGCCGACGCCCGGCTGTCCTTCGAGCAGCAGTCCCCGGCCGGTGACCGGAAACGATTCGGCCACGCGCCGCGCTTTCGCGACGGCCTGCTCGAGCGATTCGTTGTACGCGGCGAAGTTGGCCAGAGTGCAGTGCAGGTAGCGCTTCGGGAGATTGGCGTCCGCGAGACGGTGCTGCCCGATCTGTTCGCGCCAGCAGTCGCAGCGCACGACGCGCCGAACGCCCTGTGCGTCGACAGGCTTCCAGCCGGTATCGTCGCAGAGCGGGCAGGGCATCGGCAGATTCTATCAGGTCCAATGCTCGCGTTCGCGATCAGCGACGAAGCTTTTTATGTTTTGACTTTTGTCTTTGGATTGGGATCGACGGCGGCCGGCGGATTCGCACGCACGAGATCGGTGGGCGACGACTTGACGAGCGCGGTCGAGAGTCGCTGCTCCCAGTCGTCGACGCCGCGGACCATCTCGCGCTTGACGTATTCCATGAACTCGTTGACTTCGTGCTGCATCGCCTCGATCTTGCGGCGCATGTTGAGGATGATCTCGACGCCGGCGAGGTTGACGCCGAGGTCGCGGGTCAGCGAGAGGATGGTCTCGAGCTGCTCGAGGTCGTCCTCCGAGTACAGCCGGGTATTGCCGTCCGTGCGCGACGGCTTCAGCAAACCTTCGCGTTCGTACAGGCGCAGCGTCTGCGGGTGGATGTTGTACTTCTGCGCCACCGCGCTGATCATGAAGAACGCTTTGCCTGGCTTCTTCATGGCAGGCTGCGCCGGCTTGACACAAAGGACACGATGGACACCAAGGACATAGCCTAGAGCCGTTCTCCTTTGTGTCCTTCGTGTCCTTCGTGTCCTCTGTGTTGAATCAGCGACTGTCTAACATCGTCGCTGTTTATCCGCCCGAACTCCCTCAACAGTTCCTTCGAGCGCTCGTCGAGCAGCACCGGCAGCACGAGCTGCACTTCAACGACCAGATCGCCTCGGTGACCATCGCGTGGGGACGGCGCGCCGTGCTCGCGGATTCGGAACCGTTGCCCGGACTGCGTACCGGGAGGCACCCGCAACCGGGCGAGCCCATCCGGTGAAGGGACGTCGATCTTGGCGCCGAGTGCGGCCTCGTGGACTGCGATCGGAATCGTCAGGTGCAGGTCGTCGCCGTCCCGTCGAAACAGCGGATGCGGCTGAACGTTCACGGTCAGATAGAGATCGCCGGCCTCTCCACCGTAACGGCCCGCGTGTCCTTTTTCGGGGATTCGGATGCGCGCGCCGTCGCCGAGACCCGGCGGCACATTGACCGAGATCGCCTCGATCCGCATCTCGAACTGCTGGCCGCCGCACGCCGGACACTGGGTCTGACGCTGCCGGCCCGATCCTCCGCACTGCAGGCACGGCTTCGAGAACACCATGTGGCCGCGCACCGACTTCACCGTCCCGGCGCCCTGGCACCCCTCACACTGCGTTTCGTCGATGTTCTGGAGGCCGGTCCCGCGGCAGGCGCGACAGTGTTCCTGTCGCGTGACGGTCAGAGCGCGCTGCCCGCCGCGCAGCGCCTCGTCGAAGCCGAGCGTAATTGACTGATGCAGATCGGCGCCGCGTTCCGCGGCACCGGCGTCCGTCCGCGTCTGCCGCGTGTGCAGCACGTCGGCGAAGAGATCGCCGAACGTCGGCGCCTCGTTCCCGTGCACGCTGATCGTGAAGTCGAACCCTTCGAAACCGAACGTCTGACCGGCCGCGCCTTCCACCGCATGGCCGGTGGCATCGTAGCGCTGCCGGCGAGCCGGGTCGCTGAGCGTTTCGTAGGCCTCAGCGATCTGACGGAACTGCGCCGCGGCCATCCGGTCACCAGGGTTGATGTCCGGATGGAAGCGCCGGGCCAGTCGCTTGTACGCGCGCTTGACGTCGGTCAGCGTCGCGCCGCGTTCCACGCCGAGGACGATGTATAGGTCCATGCCTGGAGAAATTCTGAACTACTTTCCCTCGTCCACGACTTCGGCATCGATGACATCGCTCTTCTTCTCGCCGGCCCCACCACTCGCGTGATCGCCTGACGCCGCGCCGCCCTCACCACCGGCCGGGCCGCCGGCCGCGCCGCCGGCCGCCTGCTGCTTGTAGAGCGCTTCCGCCGCCTTGTGCTGAGCCGCGGTGAGTTGATCGAGCGCCGCTTGAATTGCCGCCGCGTCGGTGCCGGCATTCGCGGTCTTCACCGCCTCCATGGCCGCCTCGATCGCCTGTTTATCGGCGGCCGTCAGCTTGTCTCCGGTGTCCTTCAGCAGCCGCTCGGCGCCGTACACCGCCTGATCGGCTCGGTTCCGCGTCTCGATCTCTTCCTTCCGCCGCTTGTCATCGTCGGCGTGCGACTCGGCTTCCTTCATCATCCGATCGACCTCGTCCTTCGACAGGCCGCTCGACGAAGTGATGGTGATCTTCTGTTCCTTGCCCGTTCCGAGGTCCTTGGCCGAGACGTTGACGATGCCGTTGGCGTCGATGTCGAAGGTGACTTCGATCTGCGGCACACCGCGCGGCGCCGGCGGCAGGCCGACCAGGTGGAACTTGCCGAGCGTGCGGTTGTCACGGGCCAGCGAGCGCTCGCCCTGAAGCACGTGCACCTCGACGCTGGTCTGGCTGTCCGAGGCGGTCGAGAAAATCTCGCTCTTCCGCGTCGGGATCGTGGTGTTGCGCGGAATCAGGGTCGTCATTACGCCGCCCATGGTCTCGATGCCGAGCGAGAGAGGCGTGACGTCGAGCAGCAGCAGATCCTTGACGTCGCCCGCGAGCACGCCGGCCTGCACCGCGGCTCCGATCGCTACGACTTCGTCCGGATTGACACCCTTGTGCGGTTCGCGGCCGAACAGATCCTTGACGATCTGCTGCACCTTCGGAATGCGCGTCGATCCACCGACCAGCACGACCTCGTCGATCTTCGACAGGTCGATGCCGGCGTCGGCGAGCGCCTGCTTGGTCGGGCCGACCGTCTTCTGCAGCAGGTCGTCCACCAGCTGCTCGAACTTGGCCCGCGACAGCTTCAGCTGCAGGTGCTTGGGACCCGTCGCATCAGCAGTGATGAAGGGCAGGTTGATGTCGGTCTCCATCACGGTGGAGAGCTCCATCTTCGCCTTCTCCGCCGCCTCGCGGAGGCGCTGCAGCGCCATGCGGTCCTTGCCGAGATCAATGCCTTCCGTCTTCTTGAACTCGGTGGTGATCCAGTCGATGATCCGCTGGTCGAGGTTGTCGCCGCCAAGGTGGGTGTCGCCGTTGGTCGCCTTCACTTCGACCACGCCCTCGCCGACTTCCAGGATCGAGATGTCAAAAGTGCCGCCGCCGAAGTCGTACACGGCGATGGTTTCGTCTTTCTTCTTGTCGAGGCCATAGGCCAGCGCCGCCGCGGTCGGCTCGTTGACGATGCGCATCACCTCGAGACCGGCAATCTGGCCGGCGTCCTTGGTGGACTGGCGCTGCGCGTCGTTGAAGTAGGCCGGGACGGTGATGACCGCCTTGGTGACCGGCTGGCCGAGATATTCCTCGGCGGCCTGTTTCAGCTTCTGCAGAATCATCGCGGAGATTTCCGGCGGCGGATATTCCTTGCCGAGTGCCTCGACGCGCGCGTCGCCGTTGCTGCCGCGCACGACGTGATACGGCACCATCTTCATTTCTTCATTGACCTCGTCGAACTTGCGGCCCATGAAGCGCTTGATGGAAAACACGGTGTTTTCAGGGTTGGTGACGGCCTGCCGTTTGGCGACCTGTCCGACCAGCCGTTCACCGGTTTTTGCGAACGCCACGACCGACGGCGTCAGGCGTCCACCTTCCGGGTTCGTAATCACCACCGGCTCTCCGCCTTCCATGACGGCGACGACCGAGTTAGTGGTGCCGAGATCAATTCCAATGATTTTGCTCATCCGTTACCCCTTGCGCGACCTGCGGTTGCGAGGCCTGACATGCATCCAACTATAAAAATTGAGTCTTCCATTGTCAATGACTGACACGCTAAAATACCGTCTCGTTCATGCCACACGTCGTCGTCAAGGTCGCTCGCAGCGCCATCATCGTCGCCCTGTTCCTGGTGGTGGCGATGCTTGGAATCTTGAGCGGCGTGCTCTTCGCGTACGCCGGCGACCTGCCGCAGGTCACCGCGCTCGACAACTATTCTCCCAGCACCATTACCCGCATTTACGCCGAGACCGGCCAGGTGATCGGCGAGTTCGCGACGCAGCGACGCGTCGTGGTGGGATACGACGACATCAATCCGCTGCTCCGCCAGGCCATCATCGCCACGGAGGATGCGGAGTTCGACCGGCATTTTGGCGTCAACGTCTGGCGCATCCTCGTCGCCGGCGTCACCGACCTCGTCGAACGGCGTCGCGCACAGGGCGCGAGCACGCTGACACAGCAGCTGGCGCGCAACCTCAAAGAACAGTTCGGCCTGACCAACGAGAAGTCGTTCGAACGAAAAATCCGCGAAGTGATCCTGGCGGTGCAGATCGAGAAGCGCTACACCAAGAAAGAAATCTTCACGATCTACTGCAATCAGATGTACCTGGGTCACGGCGCCTATGGCGTCGAGGCCGCGTCGCGGCTGTACTTCGCCAAATCGAACAAGCAGCTGACACTCGAAGAGGCGGCGCTGATCGCGGGCATCTTCCAGACGCCCGAACGTCAGAGCCCCTTCGTGGACATCAAACGCGCCACCTCCCGCCGCAACGTCGTGCTGCAGCGCATGGCGGACGAAAAATACATCACGCAGGCCCGGGCTGACGCCGCCAAGCAGACGCCGATCGTGACCTACGGTCAGCCGAGCCAGCCGCCCGGCATTGCGCCGTTCTTCGTCGAGGAAGTGCGAAAGCACCTCGAGCGGCAGTACGGCGCAAAGGTGCTCTACGAAAACGGCCTGGCCGTGCGAACTACGCTCGACTACCGGCTGCAGAGCATCGCCGACGCGACCATCGAGCATGGGCTGCGCGCCTACGACAAGCGTCACGGGTGGCGGAAGCCGAAGCGGAACGTGCTGACCGAGGGCCACACCATCGACGGCTTCAAGGACGAACGCTGGACGCGCCCGTTCGTAGTCGGCGACGTGGTGCCGGCAATTGTCGTGTCGGCGCCCAAAACGGGAGCGGCTCGGCTCCGCGTCGGCCACTACCACGCCGACATGGTCGACGGCTTCAAATGGACGCACAAGACCTCGACCGCGGATCTCTTCACGCCCGGCGACCTGATCGACGTCGCGATCACCAGAGTGGACGAGACGACGATGACGGTGGGGGTGACGCTCGAGCAGGCGCCGCAGACCGAGGCGGCGTTGATGGCGATCGACAACCACACCGGAGAGATCAAGGCCATGGTCGGCGGCTGGAGCTTCTCGCGCAGCAAGTTCAACCGCGCTGTTCAGGCCTATCGGCAGCTCGGATCGACCTTCAAACCGATCGTCTACACCACCGCGATCGATCGCGGCTTCACGCCGACGTCAATCATCGTGGACGCGCCGGTCACCTACCCCGCCGGCAACGGCCAGATTTACGCGCCGAAGAACTACGACCACCAGTTCCAGGGGCCGATCACCCTGCGCTGGGCGCTCGAGGATTCACGCAACATCCCGGCGATCAAGATGATGGACACGCTCGGCCCAAAGACCGTGCTGGAATATGCCAAGCGCTTTGGTCTCGAAGAGGACTTTCCGCCGTACCTCCCGATCGCGCTTGGCGCCGGCGACGCGACGCTTCAGGAAATCACCAGCGCCTACACGTCGTTCCCCAATCAAGGCGTGCGGATGAAGCCGTTCTCGGTGCTGTCGGTGAAGGATCGCGAGGGCAACCTGCTGGAGGAGAATCGCGGCGAGCCAAGCGACGTTATCCGCGCCGACACTGCCTACGTGATGATGAACATGCTGAAAGGCGTGCTCACGCGCGGTACCGGCATCCGCGGCGCCAAGCTGGCGTCGGAATGGCCGATCGCCGGCAAGACCGGCACGGTGGACGATAACACCGACGCTTGGTTCGTCGGCTTCGATCCGGACATCACCGTCGGCGTGTGGATCGGCAACGATGACAAGCGCAAGGGGCTCGGTGCCGCCGAACAGGGATCGTTCGTCGCGCTGCCGATGTGGATGGAGTTCATGCGCGCCTACATCGACGGGCGCACCGACAAGGAAGATCCGCCGGAGTTCGAGGCGCCTGGCAATATTGTGTTCCTGCCCGTGGACCACTCGAACGGGACCGTGATCGCCGCGGAGACACCGGGCGCGGTCCACGAAGCCTTCATCGCCGGCACGCAGCCCGGCGCCGGCGCCGCCACCTTCAGTCGCCAGCCATAGCAAGTCGGGGCATCACGAAGTCACGAATCTCACAGCACGAAGTCACGAAGGGCACGAAGACCCGTTGGCTCGCGTCCGATAATTCCAGCCCACGCGGTCGCTTTCATGAAACGAACGATTCGCCATTCAGCCGGCCCGATGTGAACAGTGAACTCCCAGCACCCTGCAGTCGGATAGAACACTTCAGATGGAAGAAACGAATAGGTGCGCATGACGTCAGCGGACGCGCCGCCGGGGATGACCGATGCCCTCGCGGGGTTTGCAATCACGAGAACCTCGCCCGGCGGATCGCTGGCGCGCGAAAGCGTAAGCTCAGTGACGCACCGCTCAGTCGGTGGCCTTCGATTTGAACAGGCTCGGACGTTCGCAGAACCACCCACAACGTTTTCGTGGCCGAGTCGCGCGGACAGATGTCCGGTGCGTTGGACATCCCGACCGTAGAGGATCCAATCATGGGACCGATAACCTGCGGCAACGAGGAGTCGAGCGGACTTTCCTTGCACGAACCAGCCTGCAGCGTCCCAGTCGGCTTCGAAGGGAGTGAAGTGTCCGACCACGAATAGCGCAGCCCTCCGGCGGCCATCGCGAGCCCAACAGCGGCGATCTTCCGCACACCGACCTCCAAACTGCACAGCGGTCGCTACGTCGTCACTCCCAGTGGCGTTTCCAATGCTAAATGCCGTCCTCTGGCTTCGTGTCTTCGTGGTTGCCTTTGTTCTTCGTTATTCTGCGAACTCCGCGTGTTCTGCGTTCAACGTCGTCTGACGCGCGCGAGCGCTGATGACGCCTCAGGAATTCGAAGAGCAAGCGTCATCCCCAGGAAGACGAGCCCATACGGCGCCAGGACGACGACGGCCGTGATGATCGGATGCAGCGGCGGAATCGCGAGCTTGAGAGCGAACGCCACAGCAGCGCCGATGATGGCGGACGTCCACAAACGCACGACGAGACCGACCGGCAAACCCGTCCGCCCGATCCGCGCGTTCATTGTCTTTCGCAGCAGCAGCATCTCGACCCAGCCGGCCACGCCGGCGGAGGCAGTCAGGCCGGCGGTGCCCCAGATTGCGCGAACGCCCAGGAAGCCCGGAAGTGGAATGGCGCACAGATACCCGAGAACCGTGGTGATCACGACGCGGATGATGGCGTAGTTGAGAGGCGTCCTCGTATCGCGAAGCGCGTAGTAGGTCGACGAGTATAGACGACCCAGCGTCGACGCCAACAGACCGACCGACGAGCCGGCAAGGATGCCCCAGACGATCAGTGAGTCCGCGTGCTGAAAGCGCCCGGTCTGAAACAAGGCGCCGACGATGACGTCGCCGAGCGCGAGAAACGCAACTGCCGACGGCACGACGAAGAACGCGATCTGACGAAGGCCGGACTCCAGACGCCGGCGCAGCGTCTCGAGCGCGGCCGGGTCGACGCCGATCGCGCCGGACATCGCTGGCAACTCCGCGGCCGATACCGACATGCCGAACAAGCTCACCGGCAGGAGAGCGATCGTCTGTCCGTTCAGGAGCGCGGCCACGGCGCCGGTCGGCAGCAGCGTCGCCAGCAGCGTGTCGATGTAGCCGCTCAACTGGACGACGCCACGGCTGACAAGCACCGGTCCGAAATTCCTGACCACGGTGCGCACGTGCGCCGACGTGATGTCGACCACCGGCTTGATGCCCGGCGCAACTGACCAGACGAATGGCAGCTGCACGGCAAACATCAAGGCGCTGCCAATCACCGATCCCCACGCCAGCGTCACCGCAAGATTCGGCAGCGGCGCACCGGCGCCGAACAGGACGAGCGTGACGATCATCGCCGCGTTCCAGACCACCGGCGCGGTGTAGGAGACCAGAAACTTGTGATGGCTGTTGAGCACGCCCAGACACCAGGCTGAGAGCACCATCAAGCCCATGCCGGGAAACAGAATGCGCACCAGGCGGATCGTCAGCAGCCGCGTCTCGCCATGGAATCCCGGAGCGATGGCGTCGATGAGCAGCGGCGTCGCGAGGACCCCGATGAGGACGATGACGCTGACCGCGAGCGCCATGAGCGCCGCGACGGCGCCTGCGACGCGCTTCGCCGTCTCTCGTTCTCCCTTGGCCAGGAGCGCCGCGTAGACCGGAATGAACGACGCCGAGAGCGCGCCTTCGCCGAACAGGTTGTTGAGAAAATTTGGGATGCGGAATGCCGCGGTGAAGGCGTCCGCCGATTCGGTCAACCCGAAGTAGTGAGCGAACACCCGCTGCCGCACCAGGCCGGCGATGCGGCTGCACAGGATGCCGACGGCCACGAGCATGGCCGATCGGCCGGTGCGCGCAGCCGTCGACCGCGTTGGTGCCTCAGTCAACGTCTTCGTCTGGCGTCGCCTGACCCAGGGTGCCGTTCGCCTTCTGCATCAGATACGCCTTGATGAACGCGTCGATGTCGCCGTCGAGGACCCGGCTGACGTCGCCGACGGTCTCTTTGGTGCGGTGATCCTTGGCCATCTGGTACGGGTGCAGCACGTAGCTCCGAATCTGGCTGCCGAAGCCGATCTCCTTCTTCACGCCGCTGATCGAATCCAGCTTGGCCTGGTTCTCTTTGGTCTTGATGTCGTAGAGCCGCGCCTTCAGCACGCGCATCGCAGAGTCCTTGTTGCGATGCTGCGAGCGCTCGTTCTGGCAGGACACCACGAGCCCGGTCGGCAGATGCGTGATGCGAATCGCGGAGTCGGTGACGTTGACATGCTGGCCGCCGGCGCCGCTCGACCGGAACGTGTCGATGCGGATGTCCTTGTCGTCGATCACGATGTCCACGTCCTCCGGCAGCTCTGGCCACACGTAGAGTGACGCGAACGACGTGTGACGTCTGGCCGCCTGGTCGAACGGCGAAATCCGCACCAGACGATGGACGCCGGCTTCCGCCGCCAGCAGACCGTAGGCGTACTCACCGCTGACCATGACAGTCACGCTCTTGACCCCGGCCTCTTCGCCCGGTTGGTAGTCGAGAATCTCGCGCTTGAAGCCGCGTCGCTCGGTCCAGCGCATGTACATGCGCAGCAGCATCTCGGCCCAGTCCTGGGACTCGGTACCACCGGCCCCAGGGTGAATCGTAATGATGGCGTTCTTGCGATCGTGCTCGCCGCCGAGCATCTTCTTGATTTCACCGGCCTGCACCGCGATGTCGAGGGTGTCGAGTCCCTGCTCGAACTCGGCGTCAACTCTCTCGCCAGCCTCCGAGAACTCGAGCAGCACCGACAGATCGTCGGTCTGCTTCTGGAGCGACCCGATCAGGTCGCGGTCCTGCTCCAGGCGTCGGCGGCGCTGCTGGACTTTCTGTGCTTCGGCCGGGTCTTTCCAGAAATTGGGATCGAGCGCGCGTTGGTCGAGGCGGGTCAGTTCGTCTTCAGGATTGGCCTGCTCAAAGATAACTCCGCAAGTCGCCGGCGCGCTTGCTGAGATCGTCGTAACGTCGCTTCAACTCGTCGACAGTAGCCATGCCGTCATTGTACACGCCGTCTTGCGGCGACGAGGAGGGCGGCGGTGAGCAGCGCCGACCCGTAGGTGAGGACGTCTCCGTGCCGCGCGTAGAACGTGGTGGCCTTCACGAACCGGACGTCGCCGACCACCACCGCCGGCTCGTTGATCGTCGTCCGCGCCAGCACCCGCCCGTAAGGATCGACGATGCCGCTGATGCCGGTGTTGGCGGACCGAACCAGATAGCGTCCTTCCTCGATCGCCCGCATCGACGCCTGTTCGAAGTGCTGGTACGGCGCCGACGTTGCGCCGAACCAGGCGTCGTTGGTGATCGTGGTCAGGAGTTCGCTGCCGGCCTCGACGAAGGTCCGCACCAGAGCCGGATATACCACCTCGTAACAGATCGCGACGCTGACCGGATGGCCGCGCACTGGCAGCAGTTCGGCATTCGTGCCTGGCGAAAAGGTCCCGACCTGTTCAGTCAAGGGGGCGGCGAAGAACAGCAGCTTCTGCAGCGGCACGTACTCGCCGAAAGGCACCAGGTGGATCTTGCGGTACACGCCGGCGACGATCCCGTCCGGGCCGACCAGAAACGCCGAGTTGAACCACTTGTTAGGATGGCCACGCTCGACCTGGTCGCTGCCGACCAGGATCGCCGCATGCGCTTCGCGCGCCACCGCGCGGACGCGATCCGCCGCGTCATGGTCCTCTTCGAAGATGAACGGCGTAGACGACTCGGGCCACAGCACGAACGCGGCACCCTGAGCTATCGCCTGCCGGGTCTTGTCGATGTAGTCCTGGAAGATCGCGGCCGATCGCTGCAGGCCCATCTTCTCGCCCTGATCGACGTTGCCCTGCACCATGCCGACGCGGATGGTCTCGCCGTTGGCGGTGAGCGCATTGGTCACCAGGCGCTCGCTGCCCCACGCCGCTACGCCGACGATCAGAACGATGGTCAGCACCAGCGGGCGCGCCCTCGCGTAGGCTCCGGTGGTGTGCGCGGCGGTGGCGAACGCGGCCAGGGCGGCGCTGGTCGTCGTCACCAGCATCGACACACCGTAGACGCCGAACAGGCTGGCGAACTGCGCGATCGGCAGAACGGTGGCCTGGCTGTAGCCAAGCAGCACCCACGGAAATCCGGTGATGATGTAGGTGCGGCCGAGTTCGGTTGCGGCCCAGACGAACGGCACCGCGAGAAACGCGCGGCGGCCGTAGGCCACGGCGAGACGACGCGCAATCAGCGCGAAGACCGCAGGGAACAGCGCCAAGTACGCGATCAGCGCGGCATTCACCAGCATCGCAACTGGCGTCGCGAGACCACCGTAGAGCGCCATGACGCGCGTGATCCAGTACAGCGTGCCCGTGAAGTAGATGACGCCGGCCAGAAGCCCGAGCAGGAACGCCCGGCGGAGCGTCGCACCTTTCAGCGCGACGAGCAGCGGCGCCAGTGCGACCCAGGCGAAAGCGGGATGTCCGAATTTTGGAAAGCTGAGGGCGAGGAAGACGCCCGAGGCGGCGGCTAGCGCGTAACCCAGGGCTTGAACTGCTCTTCTTTTTGCAGCCGCTCGGCGATCGACTCGGCCTCGCGCCGGGTGCCGTACTTGCCGACCCGGACGCGATACACCGAAGGTGTACCGTTAGCGGGCGACAAGACGTACGCGTTGTAACCCTTCGAATTGAGGCGCTTCGCGATCGCTTCCGCTTCCGTGCGAACGTTCAAGGCGGCGATCTGCACGGCGAAGCCGCTCTGCGTCGGTTCGGGCGCAAGATCGGTATGCGGTGCGTCCTTCGGCGATTCTTTTACCGTCGCGGTCGGAGCCGGGGCCGGCGGCGCGGCAGCCACTGGAGCCGTGGTCTTGGTCGTGGCGACCGTCGCCGGCTTCTCGACGATCGGCGCGGTATTCGCGGCCTGCTTGTCGTGCTCCGGCTTCAACTTGCTGACCGGTGGATTTTTCTCGCCGAGGGCCGGGTAGGTGAGCGGTTCGGAGTCGGCGGCGGGAGACGGCGGTGCGGCCTTGGTCGGATCCGAACCCGCGACCGTCGCGACCGGTGTGGCTCCTGACGCCGGTGTCGGTACCGCATCACTCGGCGACGAGGCGCCCGCTTCGACGCCGATGCTTCGCTCTGCCCGTACGCCGCGCCCCACCAGCACGCCGCAGAGAAAAATCACCACGGACACGACCGTGGCGGCCATGAACAGAAAAACCAGCTGTTTCCCGTTCAGCTGAATTTCGCGAAAGCTGTCGTCCTGGACGGCGTGAGCCACAACTAGCGTGATTTTAGCACGTTAGCGGCCCTCGAGCCTGGAGATCAACAGCCGAGCCTCCGCTGACGTCGGGTCGAGCGCCAACGCACGGTCCGCTTCGGCGCGCGCCGCGTCGAAATCCTTGACCTGTCGGTACGCTTCACCGAGCACCGCGTGGCCCTCGGCGGTTTCGGCGCTCCACAACGAAATCTTGAGTGTGTCGATGGCGTCGTGCTCGCGTCCGGTCCGCAGATAGATCCGGCCAAGCAGCAGCTGCGCCTCCGCCAGATAGGGCGAGAGATACAACGCGTGATTCAGTTCGATGGCCGCGTCACGGTCGTTCTCCTGCTGGAACAGGCGCCGGGCGCGATCGAGGTAAAAGGCCGCGAGTTCCGCCTGATCGCGCTGACCGGTCTCCGCCAGCCGCTCGCTCACGCGCGCCGCACGCGGCAGTTCGACATCGTTCTTGATCCGTTCGAGATCCTTCGGCACCTGATCGCCGCCCGGCCGGTTGCTCGGTTCGTAGGTCGATGACAGGCGCCGCGCCAGCTCGCGTTCGCGCGTGGCCTCGACGCTGCTGCCGGCGGACGCCAGCGCAGCGGCCAGGACAAAGTGCGCGTCGCCGTCGGCGGGGTTGCGGCGCAGCGCTTCGCGCAGCCAGTAGGTGGCGGCCGACGCATCGTGCGCCTGCCAGTAGGCGTAGCCCAGGTTGAAGAGATAGTCCGGATCGTCTGCGTCGAGCTCGTGAGCCTTCGTGAAGTAGTAGGTCGGCAGCCCGGTCGCTGGCGTCCCGCCCCGGCGCAATTGGACCACGCCCAGATTGTTCAGTACCGCTGCGTCAGACCGTGCGTCCGCGAGCGTCTTGAACGACTTGAACGCCTCGTCGTACTTCTCCAGATCCACCTGCGACAGCCCGGCGAGAAAGGTCGCGCGCGGCGCCACCGGTGAATCTGCCGGCACCCCGGCTACAGCCGCAAGCGCCTCCTCGTGATCGCCCTGCTCGGCGTAGACATCCCAGAGCGCGAGCCGCGCCCGATCGAAAGTCGGCTGCCGCTTGAGCGCCGAGTTCAGGTACGTGATGGCGGTGTCCGGCGTATCAGCCAGCAGGCCCTTGATGAAGTCCTCGAAGGCGGGCAGCGGCGGATGCTGCCGCTCGATGTCCTCGGTGGACCGCGTCGAAGGTCGCGCGATACGGCGCGCAATCCGTTCGAACGTCGCAAACAGCTGCGGCAGCGGTCCCCGTTCGGTGACGTCGGCAATGCACGCGTCCGGTATCCAGCGCGATCGCGCGGGCGCGCACCACCAGGTCGTCGCCATCCATCTGCAGGGTGCCGATCACCACTTGCCCGGCGCCGACCAGCTGACCGATACGGATCACGGTCGCATCCGTGAGCGCCGCGGCCGGGGGCACCTGCAGGCGCTCGTATGCTGCCTGCCGCTCTGGCCGCCCGATGGCGTTGGCGTCGAGTCCGGTCAGGTCGTCGGTGAGCAGCACCGCCGCGGCTTCGCCGAGCCAGAAGATCCGTCCCTCGCGTTTGACGTTGTCGAACGGCACCACCAGGATCCGTGGCGGCGGTTGCGCGGCGGCAGCAGACGCGCCGAGCAGGACCGCGAACGCCAGCACCCAGCGCATCACGCGACCTCCAGCGTCTCCAACGGCTCGTCGCTGAGGATCGCGACTTTCAGCTCGCACGTCCGCTCGCCGGTACCACGGCAGGTCGCGACGTTGGTGCGGGCGCCGACGCCGAAAGCCAGCAGCAGCTTGGTGAACGCCGCGGCATAGAACCCGCACAGTGGATACGCCACCGGATCGCGCACGGTGCAGAAGATCGATGCGCGGATATCCACCGTGGCCGTGCCCTTGCGCAGCCGCCACACCGCGCGGCTGCCGCTGTAGCTGCTGTGCACGAGCCCGTTCGAGAGCCTGAGCAGCACGCGAGTCCGCAGCCAGACCGGCAGCGCCTTGACCAGCGAACGTTGCCAGGGTGACATCGATGCCACCGTCCACTCGGCGGCGTATTCCCCCGCGCGGGTCGTGATCAAGTTGTAGGCGTCGCCTTCCTGACGCAGAAAACTCAGCACGGCGTAGAGCGGCGCGAGGCCAATCGTGCCCTCGCGCAGTCCTTCGGCGTTGAGCCAGTTTTCGTAGAACCCGAGCCGGGTCGGCAGAATGTCTGCGATGCCCTGATGCAGGCTGGCGACGAGAACGCGTCCGATGCCGGCTGCTCGCATGTCGGTTAAGATGACTCTACGCCATGAAGCAGAGCGCTGCGATCCTCGCCGGCGGAACGGCCCGCCGCTTCAACGGCCGCGACAAGAGCGCGCTGGTCGTGGACGGCCGGACGATTCTCGATCGACTGGTGACGGAACTGGCGTCTGTGGTGGACGACGTGCTGCTGGTCGGCGGCTCGCCCACGCATCCGGCGACGCATCCGATGCCACGACGTATCGACGATCTGGTTCCGGGCTGCGGACCGCTCGGCGGCCTGCACACGGCCCTCACCGCAACGGGAAGCGGCAGCGTCGTGTTGATCGCCTGCGACATGCCGTACGTCACGGCGCCGTTCATCGCCTACCTGCTGTCCCTCGCGGACACCGCCGACATCGTCGTTCCCCACACCGAACGCGGCTATCATCCGTTGTGCGCCGTCTATTCGCATAGGTGTCTGGAGGCGGTCACGGCGCGGCTGGCGGAGCGGCGGTTGAAGATGACGGACCTGCTGGAGGATGTGCGCCTTCGTCGCGTCACGCCTGAGGAAATCGAGCGGTTCGGCGAGTGCCGCCGTCTCCTGGCCAACGTGAACACGCCGGGCGAGTACGCGGACCTCGAGACGCTGCAGAATCACGAACCGTAATCGTATCACGAGCTTAGCGCGGGCTCTCGATGCCCGCCACCAAACCCGCACATGATTTTGAGTCTCGAGCAACAAATCCACGACGCCATTGCCGCGACCATCCGGCAGCATTTCGGGCTGGCCGAGGTCCCGCCCTTCGCCGTGGAAATTCCGCCGAGCCGCGCCATGGGCGATTTCGCCGTGCCGGTCGCGTTTCAGCTGGCGCGAGCGCTGCGCAAGGCACCCAGAGCGATCGCGCAAGACCTGGCCCAGGCCGTCGGGACGCTGCCTGGCGTGGCGCGCATCGAAGCCGCGCCGAACGGCTACCTCAATCTGTTCCTCGATCGCGCGGCGTTCTTCGTGCCGCGCCTGCGCCAACAGGTGGCGCCGGTCGCCGTCGCCGGCGACAAGACGATCGTCGAGCACACCGCGATCAACCCAAACAAGGCCGCGCACATCGGCCACCTGCGCAACGCGGCGCTCGGCGACACACTCGCTCGCGTGCTGCGATTCAGGGGCACACCGGTCGAAGTACAGAATTACATCGACGACACCGGTGTTCAGGTCGCGGACGTGATCGTCGGATTCCGCGAGCTGGAGCACCACAGCCTCGACGAGGTCGCGAAGATCGCCGATACGACGCGGTTCGATTACTACTGCTGGGACCTGTACTCGCGGGTCACCGAGTGGTACGACCAGGACAAGTCGCATCTCGCGGCGCGGGCGGCAGTGTCACACGACCTCGAACATGGCGGTAACGAGACCGCCGCGATGGGGGCGCTCATCGTCGAACGCATCGTGCGCGCACATCTGCGCACGATGGCGCGGCTGAATATCGGATACGACCTGCTCACCTACGAAGGCGACATCATCCGCCTCCAGTTCTGGGCCCGGACTTTCCAGATTCTCAAGGATCAGGGGTCGATGTTCCTGCAGACCGAGGGCAAGCTGGCCGGCTGCTGGGTGATGCGCATCGACGAAACCGGCGACGCCGAGGCAGGCCGGGTAACCTCGACCTCCGCGCCGGCGGCCGACGGTGTCGCGGCGGAGCCTGCTGCGCTCGACGAAGGCGAGGAAGCGCGCGAAAAGGTGATCGTGCGATCGAACGGTGTCGTGACCTACGTCGGCAAGGACATCGCGAATCAGTTCTGGAAATTCGGCCTGCTCGGACTCGACTTCAGGTATCGAGCCCGTGACGCGCAGGCCGGCGGCCGGCCGTTGTGGTCGACGACATCGGGCGATGGCGAGCCTGGCGCTCCTCCGTTTGGACACGCGCATCGAATCTTCAACGTGATCGACTCGCGGCAGATGTACTTGCAGGCGCTGCTCAGCCAGGCGCTTCGGACACTGGGACATCCGCGCGAAGCCGAGAACTCGGTGCATTTCTCCTACGAGATGGTGGCGCTGTCTCATGCCACCGCGCGCGAGCTCGGCTACGAGTCGCGCAGCGAGGCCTCGACCAAGCCGTTCGTCGAGGTGTCCGGCCGGAAGGGCCTCGGGGTCAAGATCGACGACCTGCTCGATCTGCTCACTGACAAGGCCTCGGCCGAAGTCGCGAAACGCAACACCGAATTTTCCAGCGACGACTGCCGCCGCGTCGGCGGCCAGATTGCCGTCGCCGCGATCCGCTATTTCATGCTGAAGTTCTCGCGCGGCAAACTCATCGTCTTCGACATCGAAGAGGCGATCAGCTTCGAGGGCGAGACCGGCCCCTACCTGCAGTACGCAGCGGTTCGCGCCGGGAACATCCTGCACAAGCTGCACGAGCGTGAGGGGCTGTCGGAAGCCGACATCCTACGAGACCTGGACTCCGTCCCGCCGAGAGAACTGACCGAGGTCGGCGACGACGTCGGCCACGATCTCTGGGCGGTCGTGCTCGAAGCGTCCAGGCTGGACGACATCGCCGACCAGGTGGTCCGTTCGCTGGAATTTTCGGTGCTCGCCAAGTACGCGTTTGGCCTGGCGCAGATGTTCAATGCCTTCTACCATCGCTATCCGATCCTCAACGAGGAGCAGGCGGACCGGAAACGATGGCGGGCGGCCGGCGTCGCGTACGTGCGCATGCAGTTAGCGCGTACACTGGACCTGATGGGTATCGAGATACCGAGCCGGATGTGAGACGAGCAGCCATATGAGCGTCATCGGGATCAGCAGGTGCCGGAGCCTCGAGGACTACCGGCAATCGATTCTGCACGTCGGCGGCGACGTGCGAATCCTCGATTCGACAGCGCCCGCTGCGGGCGCACTGGATGGGATCGACGGTCTGATGTTGACCGGCGGCGGCGACATCGAGCCCGCGCTCTACCACGAGACGCCGCACGCCAGCGTCGTTCCGGCCGAGACCGGACGCGACGACTTCGAGATCGCGCTCGTCCTCGAGGCACGCCGGAAGCAGATCCCGATCCTCGCCATCTGCCGCGGGATTCAGGTTCTGAACGTGGCGGCTGGCGGCAGCTTGTATCAAGACATCCCGTCGCAGCTCCCCGGCGCGGGCCCGCACAGCCTGGACGTGCCGGCACACGAGCCCTACGAGCTTGCGCACGAGATCTGGATTGAGAAGGACTCACTGCTGTCGAGGCTGATGCGTGAACGCATCGTCGACGATGGCTGCGAGGTGAACAGCCGGCATCATCAGGCAGTGAAACAGATCGCGCCAGGCCTCAAAGTGACGGCGACGGCGCCGGACGGCGTCATCGAGGCGATCGAAGATCCCACCGCAAAGTTCTGCCTCGGCGTTCAATGGCATCCGGAAAATTTCTTCCGCACCGGCGAGTTCCGCGCCATCTTCGAAGGATTTCTCGACGCCACTGGAAAAGGATGACGGCGTCGGAGATCTTAGGAACTGAGGATTTGAGGAGCTGAGGATCTGTCTGTCAATCTTCAGAGCCGATTCGACGCTACGGATCGCCCGACGCCGAGCGGCTCGGCCACGGCGTGACGACAAGTTCCTTAGACAAATCCCAAGATCCTCAGACCCTGAATTCCTAAGATCTCGTCTCAGTTTCTGACAAAGCCCACGACCGTCTCCACATGTGGGGTGTTGGGAAACAGATCGAAGCCATCGACTCTGTCTATGACGTAGCCGGCATCGACCAGGCGCCTCGCATCGCGCGCCAGCGTCGCGACGTCGCACGACACATAAGTCACCCGCGCCGCTCGCAGGCGCAGCAGTCCGTCGAGCGCTTCGCGCGACATGCCGGTCCGTGGCGGATCGACGATCACCGTTCCTGACGACAGGTCAGCCGACGGTCTGGCCTGGGCCACGAACTGCTCCACCGACTGGTGAACGGCGACGGCCGACGCACCCGCCGACTGAATGTTGGCGGTGAGATCGGCGGCGGCGTGGTGATCGCCCTCTACCGCCGTTACGCGCACGCCGTGCGTGGCGGCGACCGCCACCGAGAACAGTCCCACACCCGCGTACAAATCGACGACTTCGTGACCAGGTGCCGTCTGCTCGACGACGTGCTCGACAAGCGATGCGAGCAAGTGACGGTTGCCCTGGAAAAATGCGTGGACGTGCCGGCGGAGCACCACCGACGCACCGGCGTTCAACGACAACCGATCGCTGACGTGCGGATCGCCACGTCCGCCGAACGGCGTCACGACACCGCTGAAGCCGGTGACCCCGCCAAGCTGCGCCAGCGCGTCGGCGGTCAGAGGCGCAGTCACATCGAGAGCGATGACGCGGGTCGACGCGTCCAGGTTCTCGGCAATCTCGATCTCGCGCACGCCGTCGGCGGATAGGCCCTTCAGCACCGTCGCCACTCGATCGAGGGCGTCGCAGGTCTCCGGCAACAATTGCCGGGTCAGCCTGGCATCGCAGACCTCGTGGCTGCCTTCACGGAAAAAGCCGAAGCGATGGTCGCGGACATGCAGGCGGGCGCGCATGCGGTAGCCCTCCTGCGGCGAGCCCGTGAGGCTGACCGTTCCCGGAATCGTCAGCCGGCCGATGCGCTTGAACGCGTCCGCGATCACGTCACGCTTGATCTCGAGCTGGCGGGGATACGCGATGTGGTTGTACAGACAGCCGCCGCAGAGCGGATCCGCCACCGGCGTGCGCCGATCCGCCGACGCCTCTTCGATTTCGACAGGACCGGCATACGCGACACCCTTCCCGACGCGCTCCACCCGCACCACCAGACGCTCGCCGGGAATCGCACCAGAGACCAGCACGATCTGGCCGTTGACGCGCGCGATCATGCGCCCGCCGGCCGCCGGCTTGTCGATCGTCAGAGAGAGGGTGTCGCCGGCTGTCAGCATGAATGAGAGGGACGCTAATGGCGTTCTATGATGCGTCGAATGTGACGATTGGCAAGTTGAATCGCGCCCGAACGAGACGATCGATCGCCGCGGTTCGTGCCGCGGCAAACGCCGCCGCGGTCATCCCGGTTCGAAACTGCGCGAGGTCCTCGTCGGCCTCGCGCTCGACTTCGGTGCGGGCCGACTGGTCGAGTGTAAGGCGAGCCTGCGCCAGCAGGTCCGCATCGAGCGATGCCAGCCGATCGCACAGCGCCCGGCGAGCGTCGCCGCGCAGGCCGCCAGCCTTCGCGCGTGCTGCATCCAGTTCGACCGCGACCCGATCGATTAACGCGTCGAACTCACCGCCGAGCGATCCGCCGGCGCGGGCTGACGTCAGGCGCCGCACGACACGCTCGAGGTGCGCTGGCAGCGACGTCTGGTGTTTGGGAACGCCAGCTCCGACCGCAGAAACGTCCTCACCAGTCGAATCGGCCGTCGCGACCGCGCCAACTGCCCGCCGCCACTCGTCGAATACATCGAGCACGTCGGCGTCGCAGAAGTCGATCTTGACCGGCCGTCGCCGGCGGGCCTGCTTGTAGTGGCGCTCGAAATAGCGGTCGATGCCCTGAAATGCGATCTTGAGCGGCACACCCCGCGCCGCCCACGACGACACTACTTCGAATGACGGACCGACCACGCGCATGAGGTGGCCGTCGTTCTTCCGGCACAGATAGGCCTCGATCTCGCGGCAGTAGGCTGGATCGGTCACGACCACGCGAGCTCTCCGGAGACGATGCGTTCGATGCGGCCGTCGGTCTGCACGAGCAGCGCGCCGCGATCGTCGATGCCCGCTGTGATTCCCGTCCGCGTGCCGTCGAGTGTCGTCCAGGTGACGCGCGCGCCCGATGCTGCAGGCGCCAGGCCGCGCCACGCCTCGAGGATAGCATCGAAGCGTCCGTCGAGCAGATCTGCATAGCGCCGCGCCAGCGCCGCGAGCGTCTCGACCAGCACGTGATGCCGATCGATCGCACGACCGAGCTCGGATTCGAGCGAGCTGGCGCGATCGCGAAGCTCCGGGGGAAACGAGGTCGAGGACACGTTGATGCCGTAGCCGACGATCACCGCGTCGCCAACGCCGTTGCGCGAAGCCTCCGCGAGAATGCCTCCGAGCTTGCGCCGACTCACCTGCAGATCGTTCGGCCACTTCAGATCCACGTGCAGACCGGTGGCCTGACGAATGCCTTCCGCAAGCGCGACGCCGGCCATCAGCGTCAACAGGATCGTGGCGCGTTCGGGATCAGCACGGGCTCGGGACGGCTGAAGCACCACAGAGACATAGAGGCCTGCGCCCGGAGGCGAAAACCAGGTGTGGCCACGCCGCCCCCGTCCGGCCGTCTGCCTGTCGGCGAGCACGACCAGCCCCTCAGCGTGAGCGGGCGTCGCGCCGGCGGCGCCGCAGCGGTCGGCGGCTTCATCGTTGGTCGATCCGATTTCGTCGAACAGCACCAACGTCGAGGCAATCGAGCCAAGCCTCGACCGCGCACGGTCGAGTGCCAGTGTCAACTCGATCGGAAGTTCAGATGGTGTCGATTTCAAAGCTGATATCGATTGCCGGGGCGGAATGGGTCAACGCTCCGACCGACACGAACCTGGCGCCGGTGGCGGCCAGTTCAGGGATCCGCTCGAGGGTCACGCCACCGGAAATTTCGATCGCGGCCCGGTTGTTCACCCGTGCGACCGCCCGGCGAATATCGTCGGTCGACATGTTGTCCACCAGTATCGTCTCCACGGCGGCCGCGAGCGCCTCGTCGACCTGAGCCAGCGTCTCGGCTTCTATCTCGATTGGCGCATCTGGCCAGCGGGCCCGCGTGCGCGCCACCGCGGCGCCCACTCCTCCAGCCAGACGGATGTGGTTGTCCTTGATGAGAATCGCGTCGAAGAGGCCGACGCGGTGATTGCTCGCACCGCCGGCGCGCACTGCGTACTTCTCCAGCGCCCGCAGCAGTGGCGTCGTCTTCCGGGTGTCGAGAACGGTGATGCGCCCGCCGGCGGCATCGACGAAGAGGCGCGCGCGCGTCGCGATGCCCGACAGACGTTGCAGGAAGTTGAGAGCCGTTCGTTCGCCGACCAGCAGGGCACGGGCGCTGCCGGCAATCGTCGCGACGACGTCGCCGGAACGACAAGCGTCACCGTCCGATCGCACGCGCTCGATGCGGACCTGCGGATCGAGCTGCCGGAAGGCCTCAAACGCGACCTCCAGCCCGGCGATAACGCAGTCGGCCTTCACGATGAAGACACCGCGGGCCGTTTGCGCTGCATCGACCGTTGCCTCGGTCGTGATATCGCCGCCGCGCACGTCTTCATCGAGCGCACGGCGGACGATATCCTGATAGACGGACGGATCCAGCACTTTCGATTTCAGATTTCAGAATTCAGATTTAAGATTTCGCAGTTCAGAGTTCAGACTCACCTCTACTTTATTTACTTCTAACTTCTAACTTTTAGAATCCGCCGAAGGCGGTGCCTGGTAGCCGGTGACCGCAATCTCCCGCGGCTCGCCGATGGTGGTCGCGAAGTCCAGGACCCGGAGCGCCGCGCGCAGATCGGCTTCGACGATCGGCATCAGCGCAACCGCATCGACGTCAGCCTTCACCGTCACGCTGGTGATCGGCACCTTGAGCGGCTGCTTGGCTTCCGACCGCTGCTTTCGCACCTCGAACATCACTTCGGTTGCCCAGGCGTAGGCGCGCTCGTCGCTCTGCCGGACGCCGTCACCGTGATCGGCCAGCATCGACAGCACTTCATCCGGCGTCGGCCACGCGGCGGTGTGGATCGACCCGTCGCGCCACCACGACCAGACCTCCTCGGTCACGAACGGCAGAAACGGCGCGAACAGGCGCAGCATCACCGACAGCGCGGCGGTCAACGCGGCGTTCGCCGAACCGGCGCCGTCGGCGCCCTGCTCGCCGTAGCGGCGTCCCTTCACGAGCTCGAGATAGTCGTCGCAGAATCCCCAGAAGAAGGTTTCGGTGCGCTGCAGCACACGGGCGTAGTCGTAGCCCTCGAAAGCAACGGTCACCTCCGCGACGAGCGCGGCCAGGCTCCGCAGCATCGCCCGATCGACCGGCGCCGTGACCTGGCCCTGCGGTTCGGCGGACATCAGCGCGAACTTCGAGGCGTTGAGGATCTTGATCGCCAGCCGCCGGCCGACCTTCATCTGTGCCGGATCGAACGCGGTGTCGGTGCCAGGCCGGCCGCTGGCCGCCCAGTAACGCACGCCGTCTGAGCCATGCTCTTCGAGCAAGCCGAGCGGCGTGACGACGTTGCCCTTCGACTTCGACATCTTCTTGCGGTCCGGATCGAGCACCCAGCCCGAAATGGCCGCATGACTCCAGGGCAGTGAGTCGTGCTCGAGGTGCGCGCGCAGGACCGACGTGAACAGCCAGGTGCGGATGATGTCGTGCGCCTGCGGCCGCAGATCCATCGGAAACGTGCGGGCAAACAGATCGGGGTCATCGGGCCAGCCGCAGACAATCTGCGGCGACAACGACGAGGTCGCCCACGTGTCCATCACATCGGGATCACCGACGAAACCACCCGGCACGCCACGTTGGTCCGCGCGGTAGCCGGCGGGCACGTCGGTCGAGGGGTCGATCGGCGTCTGCTCGTCACTGGACGCGATCGGATGGTCGTAATCCACTTGTCCCTGCGGTGTCAGCGGATACCAGACCGGAAACGGCACGCCGAAAAACCGCTGACGGCTGACGCACCAGTCACCGTTCAGACCGTTCGCCCAGTTCTCGAAGCGGTTCTCCATATACTCCGGGTGCCAGCGCAACTCGCGGCCGCGCGCGATCAGCGCCTCGCGCAGTTCGATCGTCTTGATGAACCACTGACGACTGGTGATGATCTCGAGCGGCCGATCGCCTTTCTCGAAGAACTTCACCGCGTGGGTGATCGGACGCGGTTCGCCAATGAGATCGCCGCTCTCGCGTAGCTGCTCGACGATCCTGGTGCGAGCCTTCGCGGCCGACAGCCCCTTCAACTCGCCGTAATACTGCTGCGCTCGTGCGGGCTCCGCCGATTCCCAGCCACGCGCACCCCAGCTGACGTCGCGAAGCGTGCCGTCGGCCTGGATAATCGCGCGGACCGGCAGGCTCAATTCGCGCCACCAGGTCACGTCGGTGGTGTCGCCGAAGGTGCAGATCATCGCGATGCCGCTCCCCTTTTCGGGGTCGGCGAGCGTGTGGGCACGCACCGGCACGCGAACGCCGAAGAGCGGCGTCAGCACGTCCTTGCCGAACAGCGGCTGATAGCGCGCGTCATCCGGATGCGCGACGAGGGCGACGCACGCAGGAATCAGTTCGGGACGGGTCGTCTCGATTTCGACGATCGCCCGGCTGAAGGCCTGCGCGACGTGCGGATCGCGTGCGACCTCGTCGGGCAGCGCGAATGCAATCTTGTGGTACGCGCCGGGCATGTCGCGATCTTCGAGTTCGGCCTGGGCGACGGCGGTCTTGAAATCGACGTCCCACAGGGTCGGCGCTTCGACCTGATAGGCCTGGCCGCGCCGCAGCAGGTGGAGAAACGCCAGCTGCGAGACGCGCTGGGATCGCTTCGAGATGGTCGCGTAGGTCATCGACCAGTCGACCGACAGACCGAGGGTCTTCCAGAGCTGCTCGAAGATCTTTTCGTCCTCGGTGGTCAGCCGCGCACACAGCTCGATGAAGTTCGGGCGGGACACCGACAGCGGCGGCTTCGGCGGCTGCGCCGGCGGCACGAAGTCGGGCACATACGGCAGCGACGGATCGCAGCGCACTCCGTAGTAGTTCTGCACCCGCCGTTCGGTTGGCAGGCCGTTGTCGTCCCACCCCATCGGATAGAACACCGCCTTGCCGCGCATGCGGTGGAAGCGCGCGATGACGTCGGTATGGGTGTAGGAGAAGACGTGACCGACATGCAGCGAACCGCTGACGGTTGGCGGCGGCGTGTCGATGGAAAACACGTCAGCGCGCGAGCGCGCGCGATCGAAGCGAAACACCGCCGACGATTCCCAGTGCGGCACCCACTTGGCCTCGAGCCCCTCGAGAGCCGGTTTCTCCGGCAACCGAAGACGAGCCGGATCCAGGCTGGTGAGCAACGACGACGACTGAGACATCCTCTGATCGTATTACGGATTGGCGGTCGGGAAACCGCCAGCTACTCGATCGCCGACTTGATCCGTGCGATCTCCTCGGAGATCAACCGTTCGGCAACCGCCGAGACGATGTCCGAGACCGTCTCGCGAACCACCCGATCCGACAGGCGATCGAGCACACGACGGGTGACGGCTTCGATGAGTTCCTCGGTGATTTCGGCCTGCGGGGGTGGTACCGGAGCCAGTGGGACCTGCGGCGCCATCGTGGCCGGCCACGTGAGCGGCACGTCGGACAGCGGACCGCCCTGTTCGGACGCGAGCAGCGCGGCGAAGGCGTCGGCCAGCGACGGCAGCGCCGAAGGCTTCGGCGGCAGCGACCGCGACGGCGCCTCGGCAGCACTCGGAACAGCGCCGAGCGGGGCGATCGGTTCGGTGACTGCCACCAGTACCGGCGGGGTGAAGGACGTCACCGGCGGCGGGACTTCGTAGCGAGAAACCGGCGCCAACGGCTCGAGCCCCGGTCCTTCTGACCCTCGCGACGATTCGTGCGCCGCGGGAAGGGGATCGAGCGCATCCAGATCCCATTGTTCGGGTGCGGCGGCCGGAACCGGCGTCGACGGCGGATGTCCGCCCTCGAGGTTTGCGAACGCCGCGTCGAGGCGATCGAAATACGCATTCAGTTCGCCGCCTCCAGGTCCGGACGCTTCGAATGTCTGTGGCCGACTGTCGCCGGCGGGCGCGGTCGCCTCCGGCGGCGTTGTCGCGCCAGACGAATCGGCGGCGGCAGCCGCTCTCGGACGGGCCAGCAGTTCGCGGACGCGGCCGATCACCATCTGGGGCTCGAACGGCTTCGCGAGCACGCCATCGCAGCCGGCCTGGGCCGCACGCTCCTGATCGACCGGCTCGAACGCGCCGGTCAGCAGGACGACCGGGATATGGGCCAGCCGCGGGGTCCGGCGCATGAACTGCGCGACTTCGTAACCATTGCGTCCCGGCATGCCGATGTCCGCCAGCACGATATCGGGTGTCGTGGCCTCGAGACGCTCGATTGCCTGGTCGCCGTCACTGACGGCGACGACCTGGATGTCTTCGTCGGCAAACGTCAGCTCGATGACGCGCTGGATCGTCACGCTGTCGTCGGCCAGAAGTAAGGTATGAGGCACGGATCGCTTATCGGCCAATCGGATGGCCATCTGCACACGCCTGACTGGGCCAGCTTAAACCCTCGCCCGGGCGTTGGTGTTGATGAAATCGATGATTTCCTGCATCGGGGTGCCGGGCAGGAAGATACCCTTGATCCCCAGCTGATGGAGGGCTGGTATGTCCAGGTCCGGGATAATCCCGCCAATGACCACCATCACATCGTCCAGACCCTTGGCCTTGAGCAGGTCCATCAGACGCGGGGCGATGTGGTTATGGGCCCCCGAGAGAATCGACAGGCCGATGACGTCGGCGTCCTCCTGCAGGGCGGCCGAGGCGATCATCTCCGGCGTCTGACGCAGGCCGGTGTAAATGACCTCCATCCCGGCGTCGCGGAGCGCCCGGGCGATGACCTTGGCGCCACGGTCGTGGCCGTCCAGACCCGGCTTGGCGATGACGACTCTTAGTTTTCTCAAACCGATCCCTTTGTCCGACGGTTGGCCGACCCACCCGCCCCAGCTCTGGCTCACCTGCCCTCAGATGATCGGCACTTCCTCGTATTCGCCCCAGACCTGCCTGAGGACGTCGCACATTTCTCCGACCGTCGCGTAGGCGCGAACCGCATCGAGAATCCGCGGCATGAGGTTGTCGCGGGTGCCGGCCGCGGCGCCGAGCGCCGCCAGCGTCCGCGTCACCGACCCCTGGTCGCGCGTCTGCCGCAGCGCGGCGAGCTTGGCGAGCTGCTTCTCCCCCGCCGATTCATCGATGTAGAGGATTTCGATCGGCGCTTCGTCCTCCTGGACGAAGGCGTTGACGCCGACCATGACCTTTTCCTTGCGCTCGAAGGCCTGCTGGAAGCGGTACGAGCTCTCGGCGATCTCGGTCTGCGGAAAGCCGCGCTCGATCGCTTCGACCATGCCGCCCATCCGATCGATGGTCTCGAAGTAGGCCATCGCGCCGTCTTCCATGTCCTGGGTGAGCTTCTCGACGAAATACGAGCCACCGAGCGGATCCACGACGTTGGCGACGCCGCTCTCGTGCGCGATGATCTGCTGCGTTCGCAGCGCCAGGGTGGCGGCTTCGGCCGTGGGCAGCGCCAGCGCCTCGTCGAGCGAGTTGGTGTGCAGCGAATTGGTGCCGCCGAGCACTGCCGAGAGCGCCTGCAGCGCGGTCCGCACCACGTTGTTGTACGGTTGCTGCGCGGTGAGCGATACGCCAGCGGTCTGGCTGTGGAAACGCAGCTTCCACGAGCGCTCGTTCTTGGCGCCGAACCGTTCGCGCATCACGCGCGCCCAGATGCGCCGCGCAGCGCGGTACTTGGCGATCTCCTCGAAGAAGTCGCTGTGGGCGTTGAAGAAGAACGAGATCTGCGGCACGAACGCGTCCACGTCGAGACCGGCATCGACGCCCCATTGCACGTACTCGAGGCCATCGCGCAGCGTGAACGCCAGCTCCTGCAGCGCGGTCGCCCCTGCTTCGCGGATGTGGTACCCGCTCACCGAGATCGTGTTCCACTTCGGCACCTCAGTGGTGCAGAACCCGAACACATCGGTGACCAGTCGCATCGACGGGCGCGGCGGGAAGATGTACTCCTTCTGCGCGATGAATTCCTTGAGGATGTCGTTCTGGATGGTGCCGGAGATTTTCTTCCAGTCGGCGCCCTGCCGCTCGGCCACCACCAGATACATCGCGAAGACGATCGCGGCCGGGGAGTTGATGGTCATCGACGTGGTGATGTCGCCGACCGGGATGCCGTCGAACAGCGTTTCCATGTCGGCCAGCGAAGTCACGTTGACGCCGCACTTCCCCACTTCGCCGAGCGAGAGTTCGTGGTCGGGGTCGCGGCCCATCAGCGTCGGCAGATCGAAGGCGACGCTCAATCCGGTGCCGCCGGCGCGCAGCAGCGTCTTGTAACGCTGGTTGGTCTCTTCCGGCGTCCCGAAGCCCGCGAACTGCCGCATCGTCCAGAGCTTGCCGCGGTAGCCGCTGGCGTGGATGCCGCGGGTGTAGGGAAACTGCCCCGGGTCGTTGAGATCGCGCCGGTAGTCGATCGCGGTGACGTCCGCCGGCGTATAGAGCCGCTCAATCGACCGTCCCGAGATGGTCGTGAAATCCGAAGCGCGCTCGTCGGCAGCGGTTTTCATCGCTGCAGACATTATACCTACCGGCGCGCGTCGCCTTGACTACTCGAAGCGGCGCACGCTACGCTCGCGGTTTCTGACGAGGAGCCTGATGGCGGCCACCCACGGATCGATTTTCTCGGCGATGCTGCAGGAGTTCGACGGCGCCGCCCGCATCCTCAACCTCGAGCCCGGCATCTGGAAAATCCTCACCCACCCCAAGCGGCAGATCACGGTGTCGTGCCCCATCCAGATGGACAACGGCGAGATCGAGGTCTTCACCGGCTACCGCGTCCAGTACAACATCACGCTCGGGCCGGCCAAAGGCGGCATCCGCTACCATCCCGGTGTCACCCTCGACGAAGTGACGGCGCTGGCCGCGTGGATGACCTGGAAGTGCGCGGTGGCGCATATCCCGTTCGGCGGCGGCAAAGGCGGCGTGATCTGCGACCCGACCAAGATGTCGCGGCGCGAGATCGAGGCGCTGACCCGCCGCTACATCGCTGAAATCATCGACGCGATCGGTCCCGAAAAGGACGTGCCGGCACCGGACGTCAACACCGATGCCCAGATCATGGCGTGGGTGATGGACACCTACTCGATGCACGTCGGCCACACCACGACGTCAGTCGTCACCGGCAAGCCAGTAGAGATGGGCGGCTCGCTCGGCCGCCGCGAAGCGACCGGACGCGGGGTGATGATCGCGGCGCGCGAATCGGCGAAGCACATCGGCTTCGACATCAAAGGCGCGACCATCGCCGTTCAGGGCTTCGGCAACGTCGGTTCGATCTCGGCGGAGCTGCTCGCCTCGGAGGTCGGTGCGAAGATCGTAGCGGTCGCGGACTGGAAGGGCGGCGTCTACAACGAGAAGGGACTCGACGTCGCCAAGCTGATCGAATACGCCCAGAAGGGCAAGACCGTGGACGGCTTCCCCGGCGGCGCGCCGCTCAACAACGAACAACTGTTCAAGCTCGACGTGGACGTGCTGATTCCGGCGGCGCTCGAAAACCAGATCACCATGGACAACGCGCCGAGCATCCGCGCCAAGGCCGTGATCGAGGGCGCCAACGGACCGACCACGCCAGACGCCCACCAGCATCTTCACAAGCGCGGTGTTTTCGTCGTGCCGGACATTCTCGCGAACAGCTCGGGCGTCACCACGTCGTACTTCGAGTGGGTGCAGGATCGCTACGGCTACTTCTGGACCGAGAAAGAAGTGAACGAGCGGCTCGAGGCGAAAATGTGCGAGGCCTTCAACGCCGTGCTGCAGACCTCGCTCAAGTTCAACGTCGACATGCGCACCGCCGCCTACATCGTCGCGATCAACCGCGTCGCGGTGGTGACCCGGATGCGCGGGATGTACGCATAGTCGTCAGTCGTCAGTCGTCAGTCGTCAGTCCCAGTCCTCAGTCCTCAGTCAGTTATGGCGTCACACGGAACGTGACGCGATCCTTCGCTTCCTTCTTGCCGTCCGTCGCTGACACCTGCAGCATGTACTCGCCCTGCGCCAGCCAGGCGAGCGGCAGATCGATCACGTTCGCGCCGTCAGCTGAATCGGCCGGGGTCACCTCCAGGTCGCGAACGACCGCTCCCGAACGTACCAGTATCTTCGCCGACACTACGGGCGGTGCGCCGGCGGCGCCGTAGGCCCGGAAGCGCACCAGCAGATGTTCGGTGCGGCTGAACTCGCGTGAAGCGACCGGCACCGCGTCGCCGGCGGCCAAGGTGCGGAACTCGCGGGCGTTTCTCGCGCGCAGAATTTCCGGACTGCCGACCGCAACCTCGCCGCGAAGATCGCGCACCGAGAGATCGCGGATGTCCTGATCGAGAACCTTCTGGGTCACGTCCTGGATCGACATGCGAAGCCGGAGCCGGCCGGGAGGCGAATCGAAGACGGCCTGTGCCGACGTCAGGCCGGGATCGTCGATGAACGCCGGTCCGGTCGGCGAGACCGGTCCGTCGAACAGCACGGTCCCGTCCGTGGTTTTTGCCGTCAGCACCAGACGCGACGGGCTCATCTGCCTCGAGCGATCGCCTGGAATGTGCGACGCCGGTTCCCAGACGAAGGTCAGCCGCGTCTTGCCGTCAGCGCCACGCGACTCGCCGAACCACGGCTTGATGATCGGGCTGACGTGCGGCGGCGGGTCGAGCGGCGCCGGCGGTTTGGGGTGGTTGATCGACTCGAGGATCGACGCGCGCATGACCTCGTCCGGCGACGGCGCCCAGTAGCCGTCACGCGCCCGCACACTGGCGCCGGCGCGTTTCACGCGCACCTGAACGCCGTGAAACCTGCCGTCCTCGGGATGCGCTGAACGGTAGACGAGCAGGTAGTACGCCGCTGAATCCGTCGCCGCGCCGCGCAGGCCGAGGTCGAGATCGCCGGCGATCGCCTGGCCGTTGGTCTCGCTGGCGATCCGTCGCAGTCCGTCGCCGTCGCCATCGTCGGTGACATCGCGCGGGTCGACGGTGTACAGCGCGACGTTCGCGCGATCGGCCGAGCGGTGAATCGTCTCCAGCGTCGCGAGGTACTCCCCACCGCGATGCCGTTCGGTGCCAGCCATGCCTTCGGACAGGATGACGAGCGCCTTCCGACGATCAGGCTCGGCGCCGAGGTGCACCGCGAGGGCGTTGATTGCGGAAAGCGCCACTTGATTGCGCGCGACGTCGATTCTCGCCGGTGTGCCCGCGAAGAAATCGCGCTCGTAGGCGTTGCGCGGCTGGTAGTCGCCCTTGCGCCCCTCGAAGCCGTCGATCGACCGCCGCACCTCCTCGAGATCGCTGGTGGCATGAATCGCCATCAGTGAGTCGAGAGGTTTGAGGACGATGATGATGTCGCGAGGCGAGACGTGGTTGTCGACGAAGCGTCTCAGTGCCGCGCGAGCACGAGTGGTGCTCGCCCCGGGACTGACGTGATACTCGTCCAGGAAAATCGCCAGCAGCCGCGCATCGTCTCGGACCAGCCGCACCGACTCGAGCGCCTGCGCGGTGCCTTCTTCCTTGAGCTCGAAATCGGCAGGCTTGAGATCCTCGAGGACGCGGCCGCGGGCATCGATCGGGATGACGTCGATGGTGACCTGCTGCGGCGATGGCGGTTCACCGCGGACGAGCGCCTGCGGACCGAGCGTCGCGACCGCGACGATTGCCGCCAGACCGCGCCGCATCGCTCCCTCAGGCGGTCACGCGGAAGCCGACGAGTTCCTTGGCATCGCCGCCGTCGCCGCTGGCCTTGATCTCGAGCACGTACTCGCCCGGCGCGAGTCCTGAGAGCGGCACCTCGATTTGTTGAATCGATGGTGTTGGCGAAGGCGCCGACGGCAGTTCGTTCATGGCCGAGCCGCCGCGATTCAGGAGGTGGATGCTGAGCGCCGGCGTCGTGCCGCCGGGACCGTACGCCGGTACCCGAATCAGTAACCGGTCGGTGCGGCTGAACTCGCGGCCAGGCGACGGCACCGCATCGGTGTCTGCCTTGAGCTGCGCCAGTTCGCGCAGCGTCCTCGCGCGAAACACTTCGGGCGTCCCGAATGTCGTCTGGGCGGTGCTCAGATCCGGCACCGTGATTTCACGCACTTCGGTATCCAGCACCTGCGCGCCTGCGCCTTCCACCGACAGACGCAGCGTCATCTTGCCGGGTTTGGCGTCGAAAGTGACCCGCGACGGTACGCGCGGCGCAGCGGCAGTGGACGGCGCCGTCGCCGTGGCTCCCACCGGCACCGCCGAGGCGAGCGCCATGTCGGGCACGCGACCGCGGAAGAACGGCGCGCCGTCGGTGCCGATCGCCATGACCGACACGCGCGCGGGTTCCTCGCGGGCGGGCGGAGCACCCGGCGACTTCGGCATGGCCTCCCAGACGAAGGTGACGCGTGTCTTGCCATTGTCACCACGTGACGTGCCGACCCAGGTACGCACGACGTCAGTGCGCGACGGGCGGCTGATCGCGGCGAGCGCGTTCTCGACCGGCTTCGGTGCGATGGCCTTGGGTGCCGCCTTGGCAATCGCCGCTTCCTGATTGTTCAGCGCCCAGTAGCCCTTACGGGCGCGCACCTGGACGCCCGGCCGCTTCACACGGACTTTGATGTCGTGGAACTTCCCGTCGGTCGGCGCCTGCGACGAGTTGTAGCCGATCAGGTAGTAGGCGCTGGCGTCGCGGGTGATTTGTTTCATCCCGGTCGCGATGTCGTTGCGGTTGACGATGGCGCGGCCGTCGGTGTTTTCGGAGAGCTCGCGCAAGGTATCCATGGTGCTGCTCAGATACTGCGAATCGGTCTGCAGCCCGACGCCCTCGTTGATATCGAACTCGAACACCGGCAGACCGCGCGGATCCACCGCGTAGATCGACACGTTGTTCTTGTTCGCGATGTCGTAGACATCGCGGAGCTCTGATTCCATGTCGAGCGAGGCCCGCCAGCTGGCGCGCTCTTCGTTGATGTCGCCGACGCCGGCGGTCGGATTGGTCGTGGCCCCGAGGCCCGGCACTTGCGCATTCTGAGTGCGCATCTGCGGCGGCAGAATCATGGTGTAGCCTTCGCTGACGAGCAGCAGCGACTTCCGCCCCTCCTTCAGCGTGCCCATGTGCACGATCAGCGCTTTCAAGGCTGAGAGCGACACCTGATTGCGGATCTGTTCGACGGTTTCCGCCGGATAGTACGCGTACTGCTCTTCGTACTGGTTCTTGGGCTCGTAGTCGTATTTCCGGCCGGTGAACTGCTCGAGGCCGCGGGACACCGCCGCGTGGTTGCGGGTCATCCGCACCGACGCGGTCGACTCGAGCGGATACATTACGCCGAGCATGTCCGTCGGGCCCATCTGGGTATCGACGAAAGTCGCCAGCTGCTTGCGCACCGACATGCTGGAGCCGCGGCGGACGTGATAATCGTCCAGAAAAATCGCGAACAATCGCACGTCGTCTCGCGCCGCTTCGGCTTCTTCGTCGTAATCGGTGCGAATTTCCTTCGGCGGTTCCTTGATCGCGTCCTGGACGCCGCCGTCGAGTTTGATCAGCTTGAAGGTGTCGATCTTCTGCGGCTTGCCGTCCTCGAGGACGTCGAAATCGGCCTGTTGCAGATCGTTGACCGAGTTGCCCGCCTTGTCCGTGATGATCGCGTCGACGCGGACGAAATTGATCCCTGAACGAAAGACCGGAGGCTGAGGCTGCGGCGGATCGGCTGGTTGCGGCGTCTGCTGCTGCGCGGCGGGCTTGGCTGCGCCCTGGCTCTGGGCATCTCCACGCGAGCCGGAGAACGCCACCAGCGCTGCCAGCGTGAGCAAAGCGAACGAGGTCCGGATGGATCTGGACATGTGCTTATCTTAGACCTTTGCGGCCGGTCCGGCTGAAGACCGGGCTTCTAGTCGCCGGCTTTAGCCGCCCTGCCACTCGTTCACCGCACCACCCGGAATGCGACAAACTGCTGGGCCAGCTGATCCCCGCTCTGCGCGCTCAACTCGATGACGTAGTCACCGAGGCCGAGTCCTCCAAGCGGCAGCCGTACCTCTGGCTGCGGTCCCGGCGTGACCGGCAAGTCGGTCAGCGCCTGACCGCGCCGGTCGAGCAGCCGCGCCGACACCGACGCGGCGCTGGTCGCCGCGCGCACCACGATGGTGTCGGTGCGGCGAAACTCGCGGCGCGGCTGCGGCTCGCTAACGGCCGGGCCGCGGGCCAGGGCAACGGTCGGTGTCGCGAGCAAGGTCGCGGTCGGCGACTCCACGGACCGCGGCATGTTCACATGACGCCGGCCGTCGAGCGGCTCGTCTGCGTCCGGTCGCAGCGAATCGGCGAGCTGGGCGACCGCCGCTTGCACGGCTTGTGGCACCGCAACGACCGGCGCCGTCGCGGTCACGGTGTTCGTCCCCTGCTTGAGCGACCAGTAGCCGGTGCGCGCGAACACGGTGGCGCGGGGACGCTTCACCCGTACCGTCACGCGATGAAACTTGCCGTCATCGGGATGCGGCGACTCGTAGGCGATCAGATAGTAGGCGCTGCCGTCCTGAATCACCTGCTTGAGGGCGCCTCGCACGTCGTTCCCGAAAATCGGGCGGCCGCCGGTCTCGTGCGCGAGCGCCCGCAGGAATTCGCGGGCCGGCAGCACGCCGGCCATGACCTCCGCGGCCGTCGGCGGACGGTCCACTGATCGGTCGGTCGAGAGGCCGCGAGGGTCCAGCGGATAGATTGCCGCGTTCGCACGATTCGCGGCCTCGTAGAGATCGCGCAGGTCGTCGATCGGCTCGCTGAACGCCTCGCTGACGAAGACGATCGTCTTCCGTCCCTGTTTGATGCCGCCGAGATGGATCGCCAGGCCCTGAAGCGCGGTCACGACGATTTGGCGCCGGATGGTTTCGATTTGGAGCGGGTAGCGCAGATGTTCTTCCTCGACCGGATGTTTCGGCGTGTAGTCGCCTTGACGTCCGTAGAACGCCTTGATCCCCTTCAACACCGACGCGCGGTCGCGGCTGAAAGCCACATCGGTCACCGAATCGAGCGGATAGTACAGCGCGACCAGATCGGTCGCCGGCAGTTGTTCAACGAACGCCAGCAGCGGCTCGATCACCCGCAGTTCGCTCATGCGAGGCACGTGGTAGTCGTCCAGCACGATCGCGTAGACGTGGACGTCGTCTCGCGACGCCTCGCGCTCCTCATCGTCGTGCGAGTGGATCGGCGCCAGCGTCGAATCGCCGCTGTAGACGTCGGCGCCGAGGAACCGGACCCGATCGACGGCCACCGGCTTGCCGTCGTCGAGCACCTCGAAGTCTGTGGCGGTCAGATCGACGATCGGGCGTCGATCAGAGTCGGTCACGACGGCGTCGACCTGGACGAGGTTGGTGCCGCCGCGAAAGGTTGGCTGCTGCGGCGGCGGGGCAGGCGCCTGAGACGCGGTCAGCGTCGCCGCGAGCAGCACGACGAACACCAGCGAGATCCGGCGCACGATGCGTCGATGATAGCATCTGAAGCATGACGCCTTTGACAACCCTGGCCGAGGACGAACGGCTCTTGCGTGACAGCGTGTACGAGTTCGCGGACCGCGAAATCCGGCCGCTGGTCCGCGAGATGGACGAGCACGCGAAGTTCACGCCGGCCGTGATCGAGAAGCTGTTCGGGCTCGGAGTGATGGGCATCGAGATCCCGGAGAACTACGGCGGCGGCGGCGCCAGCTTCTTTCACGCTGTGCTCGCCGTCGAGGCGCTGTCGCGGGTCGATCCGTCGATCGGTGTCCTGGTTGACGTGCAGAACACGCTGGTCATCAACGCCTTGCTGCGCTGGGGCAGCGCCGATATCAAAAGCCGTTTCCTGCCAAAGATGGCGACCAGCCTCGTCGGCGCGTACGCGCTGTCGGAAGCCGGATCCGGCAGCGATGCGTTCGCCCTGACGACGCGCGCGACCCAGCAGGATGGCGGCTGGGTTCTGAACGGCCGAAAGCTCTGGATCACCAACGGCAATGAGGCCGGCGTCTTCATCGTGTTCGCGAACGAGAAGCCGGAGGCGGGCTATCGCGGCATCACCGCCTTCATCGTCGAACGAGGGGCCGCCGGTTTTACGGTCGGAAAGAAGGAAGACAAGCTCGGCATCCGCGCCAGCAGTACGTGCGAGCTGCTGTTCGAGAATTGCCGTGTGCCCGCCGGGAACGTCCTCGGCGAGGTCGGCAAAGGCTACAAAGTCGCGATCGAGACGCTGAACGAGGGACGCATCGGTATCGGCGCCCAGATGATCGGGCTGGCGCAGGGCGCGCTCGATCACGCGATCAAATACACGAAAGAGCGCAAGCAGTTCGGCAAGCCGATCGCGGAGTTTCAGGCGGTTCAGCACCAGCTGGCCCGCGCGGCAACCGAAGTCGAGGCGGCACGGCTGCTGGTTTACAACGCCGCGCGGCTGCGTGACGCGAAGCAGCCGTTCCTCACCGAGGCCGCGATGTGCAAGATCTTCTCGTCCGAGGTCGCCGAACGGGTCACGTCGCTGGCGGTGAACCTGTTTGGCGGCAACGGCTTCGTGAAGGATTACCCAGTCGAGAAACTGTATCGCGACGCCAAGATCGGGCAGATTTACGAGGGCACGTCGAACCTGCAGCTCCAGACCATCGCCAAGCAGATCATGGGGTGATAGGTTCGAAGGGTTCGAGAGGTTCGAAGGGTTCGAAGGGTTCGAAGGGTTCGACCCGTTCGACGGGTTCAACCGATTCGACCGGTTCGACGGTCCAGCCTAACTGGTAGTGTCCGGCTTTAGCCGGACCGTCAGGCCTTCGCCAGCACGCTCGCCGCGATGATCATGCGCTGCGCTTCGGACGTGCCCTGATAGATTTCCGTCGCGCGCACGTCACGGAACAGGCGTTCCACCACCGAGCCGCGGCGATAGCCGGCGGATGCGAGGATCTGCATCGCTTTGTCGGCCGCCTTGTGCGCCGCTTCGGACGCCGCCAGCTTGGCCATCGACGCTTCGACGGTGCTCTTCTCCTGCGTGTCCTTGGCGGCCGCAGCCTTCAGCGTCAGCATGCGCGCGGCCGCCAGTTCGGTGGCCATGTCCGCGAGCATCCATTGAATCGCCTGGTAGTTCGCGATCGGCTTGCCGAACTGCTCCCGGCTCTTCGCGTAGGCGATCGCCTCGTCGAGCGCGGCTTCGCCGATGCCGAGCGCCTGCGCGGCAATTGCGACCCGGCCGCCCTGAAGCGCCCACATCGCGAGTCCGAATCCCTGATCGACGGCGCCGAGCACCTGTTCGTCCGGTACGGTGATGTCGAGTTCGAGATCCATGCAGCCGAGTCCGCGGACACCGAGCGAGTCGGCCCGGGCGGTTCGGCGGATTCCGGGAGCGTCCATCGGCACCAGGAACGCCGTGATCCCCTGACCGCGCAATCCAGGACGCGTGCGCGCGAACACGATCGCGACCGCCGCTTCCTCGGCGTTGGCCACCCACACCTTCTTGCCCGTGACTCGATAGGCACCGCCGGAGTGCACGGCCTTCGTCTGTTGATTTGCAGCGTCGGTGCCGGCATCGGGCTCCGACAACGCGAAGGCGCCGATCGCCGTACCACTCGCCAGCCTTCTCAGCCACTGCTCGCGCTGCTGATTGGTGCCGGCGTGTGCAATCACCTCCGCGACCAGCGAGTTGGTCACTGACAGCGCCACCGCAACGGTCGCGCTGGCGCGCGCGATCGCTTCGATCGCCAACGCGTAACTGACGTAGTCGCGTCCTGCACCGCCCCAGGCCTTGGGAATGGTGACGCCGAGCAAGCCTTCGCCCGCAGCGGCGTGCATCACATCGGCAGGAAACTCACCCGACTTGTCGATGCCAGCCGCTCGCTGCGCGACAATCTCGCGCGCGAACCGCTGGGCGGTCTGCTGGAAGGCTTCCTGTTCAGGGGTGAGCTCGAGAATCATGGCCGACTCAACACAGAGGACACCAAGAACACAAAGATAAGATTAATGGGTTTTCGGTCCTTTGTGTCCATCGTGTCCTTTGTGTCGAATCAGCGGTTGTCCTTGGCTAACCGATCGAAGACCGGCCTCAACCTTTGTGCGCTCACGTCGAGCGCTTCCGGCAGCACGCGCGTATCCCCGATCGCGGTCATGAAGTTCGTATCGCCGTTCCAGCGCGGCACGAGGTGGACGTGCAGGTGATCCAGGACGCCGGCGCCGGCCGGCCGCCCGAGATTGATGCCGATGTTGATCCCCTGCGGCGTATAGACCTCGGTGAGCGCCATCTCAGACAGGCGCGTAAACGTCATCAGCTCCAGCTGTTCGTCGCCGGTAGTCGAAGCCAGTGTCGCGACGTGCCGGTTCGGCACCACCATCAGGTGGCCGCTGTTGTACGGGTACAGGTTGAGGACGACAAACGAGAGGCGTCCGCGGATCAGAACCAGCGCGTCGCGGGTCGGATCGGAGGCGTCACAGAAGATGCAGGGGTTGGATTCACCGCTGGCGCCGGTCACGTAGGTATGTCTCCACGGCGCCCACAAGCGTTCCATACCGACTGGAGGGTGATGACTGGAGACTGACAGCTAATGACTGACGACTGATGACTGATGACTGACTAAACCGCCATCGCGTCCGGTGGAACGTTCTGACCAGAGGGGGGCGCCGGCGCGGCCGGATCCTTGTTGATCAGCTCTTTCAGTTCCTTGCCGGGCTTGAAGTAGGGAACCTTCTTGGGCGGCACGTCCACCTTGTCGCCGGTCTTGGGATTGCGGCCTTTGCGCGGTTCGCGCTTGCGCAGCCGGAAACTGCCGAATCCCCGCAGCTCGATTTTCTCGCCGCGATGCAGCGCCTCGATGATGCTGCGGAACACGGTGTCGACGATGACCTCGGAGTGTTTTTTCGTGAGATCCGACACCCGCGAGACTTCCTCGACCAGTTCCGCCTTCGTCATGCTGCCATTTGTCATAAGAACCCCATCATGGCCGAGTGCTGACGGCTGATGGCTATCGTTGATGGACGCGCCATCTTCCATAGCCATGAGCCCTCAGCCATGAGCCATTAACGGTTGCGGAAGTGATCCCCGAGCGTGGCGCTGCCGTCGCCGGCGCTCTCCTGGTAGCTCTCCCAGTCGGCCCGGAACTCGTCCGACTTGAGTGCACGAATCGAGAGACCGATCTTCCGCTCGGCCGGCGCCAGCTTGATGATCTTCATCGGGTAGGTCTCGCCCACCACGAGTTCGATCTTGCCGTCCTTACCCGCCGCGACCGAATCGTCGAACTCGGAGACGTGGATCAGGCCCTCGATGCCTTCGTCGAGCTCGACGAACGCGCCGAAGTTGGTCATGCGGACGACCTTGCCTTCGATGGTGTCGCCGACATGCTTGTGGGAGAAGAAGTCGTCCCAGATGTCGGTGGCGAGCTGCTTGAGTCCGAGCGAGAGGCGCTGGTTTTCGGCGTCGATGTTCAACACCATCGCGTCGACCACGTCGCCCTTCTTCAGGACCTCCGACGGGTGCTTGATCCGCTTGCTCCATGACATGTCGGAGATGTGGATCAGGCCGTCGATTTCCTCTTCGACCTCGACGAACGCGCCGAACTCGGTGAGGTTGCGGACCTTGCCCTGAATCTTCGAGCCGATCGGATACTTCTCGGCCAGGTCGTGCCACGGATTGGTCTCGACCTGCTTCAGGCCGAGTGAGATCCGACGCGCGGTCGCGTCCACACCGAGCACCATCGCGTCGACGGTGTCGCCGACGTTCAGGATCTTCGACGGGTGCTTGACGCGCTTGCTCCACGACATCTCGCTGACGTGGATCAGGCCCTCGACGCCCGCCTCGAGCTCGATGAATGCGCCGTAGTCGGTCAGGCTGACCACTTTGCCGCCCATGCGCGCGCCGACCGGGTAGCGCTCCATGACGTTCGCCCACGGATCGGTGATGAGCTGCTTGTGGCCGAGCGAGACGCGTTCGGTCGCCGGGTCGTACTTCAGCACGATGACGTCGATCTCGTCGTTCACCTTGAACAGCTCCGACGGGTGGCCGACGCGGCCCCACGACATGTCGGTGATGTGCAGCAGGCCGTCGATGCCGCCGAGATCGATGAACGCGCCGTAGTCGGTGATGTTCTTCACGACGCCCTTGAGCACCTTGCCCTCGGCAAGGATGTCGAGCGTGTGCTTCTTCTTCTCGGCGTTCTCCTCCTCGAGGAGCGCCTTGCGCGACAGCACGATGTTGCCGCGCTTCTTGTTCACCTTGATGACGCGCATGCGCAGTTCCTGACCGCGCAGCGCGTCCAGGTTGCGGACGGGACGGACGTCGATCTGCGAGCCGGGCAGGAACGCGCGGACGCCGATGTCCACGGCCAGTCCGCCCTTGATCCGCTCGATGACGCGACCGATGACGACCTTACGCTCGGCGTAGGCCTTCTCGACCTCGTCCCAGATCTTCATCTTCTCGGCTTTTTCGCGCGAGAGGACGACGTAGCCCTCGCGGTCTTCGGTCCGCTCGAGCAGCACGTCGACGATGTCGCCGGCCTGGACGGTCAGCTCGCCGTTCTCGTCGAGGAACTCCGCGACCTGGATGATGCCTTCTGATTTGTAGCCGACGTCGACGATGACTTCGGACGCGGTGACCTTGAGAACCGTCCCCTTGACGACCTCACCTTCCGCGATATTCCGGAAGCTGCTATCGTAGGAATCGAGCAGCCGTGCGTACTCTGCAGGATCGGTCTGATCATCATCGTCTCTCGGGAGTGCGATGATTCCTCCAGCCAATGCATTTCCGCTGCGGGTCAGACCGGGGGTCTTCTCTTCTTCAACGTTCGCCATGCCTTGCGCGTCCTCCTGTATCGTTCTTATATGATTACCGGTCTTTGGCGGAGGTCGAGTCGGCCTCCGGGCCCTGACGGGTTTTTCCAAATTCCGATAAGCAACAGAGAGTACGACACTTACCGCCAACAGTCAAGGTTCTGAAAGGACCAGAGCGATGGCCAAACGGAAGGCCGCAAAGCGATCGAAGCCCTCGAAATCCGCCAGAAAGGCCGCCCCTAAACGCAAGGCTGCCAGCCCCGGCCGGAAAAAGGCCTCGAAACGGCCGGTGAAGGCTAAGGCATCTGCCAGAAAGAAGCCGCTGGCCAAGGCGAAAGCCAAGCCTGCCAAGGCGCCGAAGAAGGTCAGCCGCAAGGCGGTCGCGTCAAAGCCAGCCGCAAAGGCGACTCGAGCGCCGAAGGCAGCGGCAGCGAAGTCAAAACCGGCCTTGACGTCCAGGCCGGAAGGCAAGGTTCCGCACCTCGACCGGGCGCGCCGCACCCTGGACGAGACGCTCCAGACGCCGCCGTCCTCACTGGACATGGATCGCAAGGGCACCGCCGCGCGCAGCGGCCGGGCCGAGATGGAACAAAGCGCGCGCGATCATCGCGGCATGTCGTCCGACATCACCGGCGGCGACGTGGACGTCGACGTCGAGGACGCGTACTTCACGGGCGACGAGGCTCCCGGGGGCGACAACCCGAGTCCCGACCTCGAAGTCGTGGACGACATCGGCAAGGCGCTGGGCGTCCAATACGACGATGCCGAAGAATTGAAGTCGGGCGACAAGCTCGTCGAACGCGACAAGCACCGCTGGGAAATGGACCCGGCCTCGTCAGAGGATTACAAGGACAGGGACTGAAGGAAAGTCAGAATTGCGAAGTTAGAAGTACGAAGTTTCAGACTTCAGACTTCTCACTTCTTACTTTCGTTACCAAGGTCATCACCTCGTCCACGACCTGCTCGACCGACTTCCCCGTCGTGTCCAGCAGCACGGCATCGGCGGCGGCGTACAACGGCGACGCGGTCCGCGTCCGATCGCTTTCGTCGCGCTGCGTGAGCAGGTCAGCAACTTCGGCGACGGCGGCCGGAACGCCGGTGTGCGCGGGATCGTGCGCGCGGCGGCGCGCGCGCTCTTCAGGGGACGCGTCCAGATACAGCTTCACGTCAGCCTGTGGGAAGACGACCGTGCCGATGTCGCGACCTTCCATGACGATGCCGCCATCCGCGCCAAGCCGGCGCTGACGCTCGACCAGCACCGATCGCACCCGTGGCAATCGCGCAACCGACGCGGCGGCGCGATCGATCGCCGGCGTCCGCACCTCGCGGGTCACGTCGATGTCGTCGATCGAGACGGAGCTGCTCGTGATCTCGATGCGCGACCCTGCGGCGAGCGCCGCGACCGCGACGTCATCGTCGAGCGATAGTCCGTCGCGTAATGCTTTCCAGCCCACCGCCCGGTACATAGCGCCGCTGTCCACATGACGATAACCGAGCGTGGTCGCGATCGCACGCGCCACGGTACCCTTGCCCGCACCGGACGGACCGTCGATAGCGATGATCAGGGGCTTCATAGGACGAATGGGCCGGGTGGGCCAGGTGGGGTCCTGACCGGTCGACCAATTGGTCCAGAGTAACATGCGCCCCATGCGCGCTCAGCGCCTTCTCGCTCTTCTCCTGGCGGTTCTTGCACTGGTCGGCGTCGTGCTCGGCGTCCGCCCTTACCTGCACGGCCTGTCCTTCGTCGTACGCGCCGCCGACATGCAGGGCGGCTGGCGTCGCGCCGCCGATCTCGACACCGCGACGATCACCGAACGCGAGATCAGCATCCCGACCGCACACGGTCCGCTGCGAGCGCGCGTCTACACGCCCGAGCAATCGCGGCGTACGGCGCTCCTGACCTCCGGGCTTCATCCTTCAGGCATCGACGAGCCGCGGCTGGTACGGCTGGCACGGCAGCTTTCGAAAAGCGGCCTCACGATCGTCACGCCCGACATCCCAGAGTTGTCGCAGTTCGTCATTTCGCCGGCGATCACCGACACAATCGCGGACGCGGCGCTCTGGCTCGCCGGAGACTCCGCGTTCGCGCCGGACCGTCACGTCGCCATGCTCGGGATCAGTTTCAGCGGCGGGCTGTCGGTGGTCGCGGCGGGACGATCGGGCTTGCGGGACCACGTGTCCTACGTGCTGTCGTTCGGTGGCCATGACGACCTGCCGCGCGTACTGCGCTATCTCTGCACCGGCAGCGAACCGTTGCCCACGCACGAACTCCGGTTGAACGGCGACCAGTCGAACGAGGTGCTGACACGGCCGCCACACGACTACGGCGTGGCGGTGATGCTCTACGGCATGGCCGAGCGACTCGTACCTCGGGCGCAGGTCGAAGGACTTCGCGCGGCGGTTCAGCGCTACCTGCTGGCGTCGGCGCTCGACACCGTGGACAAGTCACAGGCGGAGATCGCTTTCGCGGAACTACGCGAGGTCGCCAGGAAAATGCCTGAGCCTTCGCGCACGTTGCTGCGCTACGTCAACGACCGCGACGTCGTCCACCTCGGCCCGCACCTGCTGCCCTACGTCGGGCAGTATGGCGGCGATCCGGCGTTGTCACCATCCCGATCGCCAAAGCCGTCGGCGCCGGTCTTCCTTCTTCACGGCACCGAGGACAATGTCATCCCCTCGGTGGAGTCGGAGTATCTGGCGAACGATCTTCGCGGACACGCGCCGGTCAGGCTGTTGCTCAGCGGCCTGATTTCCCACGCCGAAGCCGATCGTCCGGCCCATGCCGGCGACGTTCTGCAGCTGGCGAGCTTCTGGGGCGACCTGTTGTCGCGGTGACGACCACCCTCATCACGAAGACACGAAGGTCACGAAGAACACGAGAATCCTCATGAATCTGATTGTTCGAAGCATCGTGAGCTTCGTGTTCTCCGTGACTTCGTGATAAACCGGTAGCTGTGGAAAGGCTACAGAAGATCATCTCGCAGGCCGGTATTGCGTCGCGCCGCGCGTCCGAGCAGTTGATGCTCGACGGCCGGGTCACCGTCAACGGCAAGACCGTCCAGGAACTCGGGACCAAGGCCGACCCTGGCGTGGACGATATCCGCGTCGATGGCCGGCGGGTCAAGGTGGCTGAGCACCACCGGTATCTGCTCCTCAACAAGCCGAAGGGCTATGTCACGACCAGATCCGATCCGCAGCGGCGGCGGACGGTGCTCGATCTCCTGCGCGGCGTGAAGGAATACGTCTACCCGGTCGGCCGTCTCGATTACGACACCGAAGGGCTGCTGCTGATGACCAACGACGGCGATCTCGCCGCGCGCCTGACCCATCCCCGCCATGGCATCACGCGCGTGTACGAAGCCCGGGTGCTTGGCATTCCCGACGATCACGATCTCGACCGGCTCGCCAAAGGCATCGTCATCGACGGGCGGCGCACCGAGCACGCCGAGGTCAAGCTGCTGGCGCACGGGCGCGATGCGGACGAATCGACGCTGCAGCTGACCATCCGCGAAGGACGCAATCGTCAGGTGCGCAACATGTGCGACGCGATCGGACATCCCGTGAACACGTTGCGACGGGTGGCCATCGGTCCGCTGCGCGATTCGAAGTTGAAGGTCGGCTACTGGCGGGAGCTGACCGGCGACGAGGTGACGCGGCTGAAGAAGGCTGCCGACATGGCGCCGCTCGCCAGAGGCGGCGCGCCGAAACCGAAGCACCAGGCCGGGAGCGGCGGGCGGCGGAGTCCGGCGAAGAAGTAGCGCGGGCCTTTCAGGCCCGCGAATCACGCGACCCTAAAAGGGTCGCGCCACATTCCGCTCAGTGAATCGACTCGCCGGGACCGTCCGGTTCCGCTTCTTCGTCCGGCTCGTCGAGCGGCAGCATCTCCTCGGTCGGCGCCTGCTCGACCAGGATCGGGGCATCGAGGCCGAGCGCTTCGGCCATGTCCTCCACCTTCGGCAAATCGGCGAGGTCGTTCAGGCCGAAGCGGATCAGGAATTCCTTGGTGGTCGCGTACATGAACGGTCGGCCCACGACCTGCTTACGTCCGACGATTTTGATCAGGTGGCGTTCGAGCAGCGTGTTGAGAACGCCGGAGGTGTTCACCCCTCGGACGTCGGTGATCTCCGCGGCGGTGATCGGTTCACGGTAGGCAATGACCGCGAGCGTTTCGAGCGCCTGCACGGTGAGCTTCTGGGTCGTACGCTCGTGGAACAGCCGTCGCACCCATTCGTGCAAATCCGACCGCGTCACGATCTGAAAGCCGCCGGCGACCTCGACCAGTTCCAGGCCGCCCGGCCGGTCCTCGTACTCCTGCTTCAGCGCGGCGAGCGCGGCCTCGACGTCTTCCTTCGGTTCGGCGTCGAGCAGCTTGAACATCGCCTTTGGCGTGAGCGGATCGGGCGACGCGAAAATCAGCGCCTCGAGAATCGACTTCAATTCGGCCGTGCCCCGTGTCGGCAGCGCCTCGTCGGCTGAGGGCTCCGTAAGTTCCTGAGCGTCCGCAAGCGCGTCTGCCTCGAGCGGCGCCTCCGTCCCGGCTTCGTCCTGCACCTTATCTTCGTCAGCCACGATTTCCCTCCGGATCGCCGATCGGGTGCGGCGCATCGGCCGGCCGCGATCGCTTGTAAACACGAATCGGACCGAAGCTGCCGGATTGGAAGACCCGCACCAGCTTCAATCGAATCATTTCGAGCAGTGCCAGAAAAGTGACGATCAATCCGCCGCGATCCTCGATGTCGGCGAACAAATCCTCGAAACCGCACGCCTCTGTTTCCGACAGCCTCGCGAGCAGTTGCTCGATGCGGTCTTCAACCGGCATCTGCTCGGGCGGCAACAGCACCTTGGGTCGATGCCTGGCCCGATCGACCACCGCCTGAAAGGCTGTAATCAGGCTGAAGAGGTCGACCTCGAGCTCGGGCTCGAATTCCTCCCCGGCAATCTCCGCCACCCGGGCATCGGGCCGCAGCCACTGCGCCGCGCGGAGCTGCTCGCGCTCGTGCAACAGGCCGGCCGCCGCCTTGAACTTCTGATGCTCGAGCAGGCGCCGCACCAGCGCGTCACGCGGATCCTCGATCTCGTCACCATCGACGCCGGCCGCGGTCTCCGGTCTCGGCAGCAGCAGCTTCGACTTGATATGAATCAGCGTCGCCGCCATGACCAGGTACTCACCGGCCACATCCAGGTCCATCTCCTGCATCAGTTCGATCGCCGTGAGGTACTGTGCGGTGATCAGCGCGATCGGGATGTCGTGGATGTTGACCTCGTTCTTGCGGATCAGGTGCAGCAGCAGATCGAGCGGCCCCTCGAAGTTCGACAACTTGATCGGGAACGCGTCCGGGGCGGATTCGAAATCCAATCGCGGCTCACTCATTTGAACGAAATCTTCATCGCGTCGCGGACGCGGTCCATCGTGGTGACGGCCACTGCGCGAGCGCGCTTCGATCCCTCGAAGATGATCTCGCGCAGGCGCTCCGGTCTGGCCAGCGCCGCCTCCCGGCGCACCCGAATCGGATCGAGATGGGCGTTGAGCGCGTTGGCGAGCTTGGTTTTGACCTCGACGTCTCCGACCTGGCCGGCGCGATAGCGCGCCTTCAGATCGTCCACCTCGGCGGTGTTCGGGTTGAACGCGTCGTGATAGACGAACACCGGGTTGCCCTCGACCGTGCCAGGGATATCGGCCCGCACCCGCTTCGGGTCGGTGTACATCCGCATCACTTTCTTCTTCACCTCGTCGGCCGAGTCCGACAGATGGATGGTATTCCCCAGGCTCTTGCTCATCTTCTTGTCGCCGTCCAGGCCGGGTAGTCGGCCGAACGTCGTGAGCAGCGGCTGCGGTTCGACCAGCACGTCGCCGAAGAAGTTGTTGAAGCGGCGCACCGACTCGCGTGCCAGTTCGAGATGCGCGACCTGATCCTCGCCGACGGGGACGAACTTGCCGTCGTACATCGCCACATCCGCCGTCTGCAGCAGCGGATAGCCGAGAAATCCGATCGACGACAGATCCTTGTCCTTGAGGTTCTCCTGCTGCTCTTTGTAGGTCGGCACGCGCTCGAGCCATGGCACCGGCACCACCATCGACAGCATCAGGAACAACTCGGCATGTTCAGGCACGAGCGACTGAACGAAGAAGGTGCTCCTCTCCGGATCGAGTCCGGCGCCGATCCAGTCCGCCACGTTGTCGTAGGCGTAAGTCTGAATCTGACTGGTGTCGGCGAAGTCGCTGGTCAACGCGTGCCAGTCGGCTACGAAATAGAAACAGTCGTATTGGTCCTGCAGCGGCACCCAGTTGCCGAGGGCGCCGACAAGATGTCCGAGGTGCAGACGGCCGGTCGGCCGCATGCCTGACACGACGCGGGCTTTGGCCATCACTTCGTCGGCAGCCAGGAGAGGATGTAGCGATACGGCGGCACGACGATGTAGTCGAATCCGTTGGTGAGGATGAGCGCGTACAGCAGGATGAAGCCGTACGGCCGGATGCGATTGAAGGACACCGCGAGTGTCGCGGGCAGCAGTCCGGCGAGCACGTTGCCGCCGTCGAGCGGCGGAATCGGCACCATGTTGAACACCGCCAGCAGCACGTTCAGCCGCATCACCTGGCTGAGGATCGCGGCCAGCGGCACGCTGACGGTTGGCTCGCCCAGCGTTTGCGGTGAGACCGGCAGCAGCGCGAGCAGCAGCGCCGCGATCACCGCCAGCACCAGATTGCTCGCCGGACCGGCGGCGGCGACGAGCATGAAATCGCGACGCGGATGCCGCAACTGGCGTCCGTTCACCGGCACCGGCTTGGCCCAGCCGAGCAGCGGCGCGCCGCTGACCATCGCCACCAGTGGAAAGATGACCGTCCCGAACAGATCGGCGTGCACGATTGGGTTCAGCGACACCCGCCCAAGCAGCCGGGCGGTCGGATCGCCGAGTGTGTCGGCGGTCCACGCATGCGCCATTTCGTGCACCGTCAACGAGAACAACAGCACCGCAAACGCGATGAAAATCTGCGCGAAGTTGATGTCCAGCAAGGATTAAAGGTTACGGCCGACTCGCGAAAAACGCAAGGACGGCGTCGGCGGTTTTGGCGCCGACCACCGCCGCCAACTCCTCACGCGTCGCCCGTCGAACACCCGCGAGGCTGCCGAACGTCGTCAACAACGTTTTGCGCCGCCTCGGTCCGACGCCTGGAACGTGGTCGAGCTCCGATCGCAGGTCGCGCATCGACCGCGCCTGCCGGTGAAAGGTGACGGCGAAGCGATGCGCTTCGTCCCGGATCCGCTGGACCAGCAGCAACGACGGATCGGTGGCGGCGAGCGCGATCGGGTTCTCGTGCTCGCGGGTATAGAGGAGTTCTTCCTTCTTGGCGATGCCGACCGCCATGAGATTCGCGAGTCCCAGCTCCTCGAGCGCCGCGTACGCCGCCGACAGCTGTCCCTTGCCACCGTCGATCAACACGAGGTCAGGAAAGGGACCGCCCTGCTCGAGCAGCTTGCGGTAGCGCCGCAGAACGACTTCGTGCATCGACGCGAAATCGTCCTGGATGCGATCAGGGACTCGGGGCTGGGGGCTGGGGGCGGCTCCAGGCCCGCCCATCACCTAGCGAGCCGACGAGCCCCGAGCCCCACGCCCCTGACACGGAACTTTCTATACTCGGACCGCTTCATGCGTCCGTCCTCGCACACCACCATCGACGCGACCGTCTCGCTGCCTTGAATCGTCGAGATGTCGAAGCACTCGATCCGCCGTGGCAATGCCGGAAGCCCGAGGACGTGCTGCAGTCCTTCGAGCGCTTCGTATTGCGCGGTCTGGGTCTGGTTGAACCTGGTCTGATAACCGAGCGCCGCATTCCGATTGGCGAGCTCGACGAACCCGCGCTTCTCGCCTCGTTGAGGCACCAGCACCTTGACCCTGCGACCGGCGCGTTCGGATAGCCAGCTTTCGAGCGCGTCGACATCATCCGGTTCCGCGGGCACGTGCACCTCCGGCGGCGCACTGCGAATCTCGTAGAACTGCTGAATCGCCGCTTCGAGCACCGCACCTTCCCCGGCGCCGGCAATCGCCGACTCGGTGCCGAGCTCGACACGCTCGACCACGCGACCTCGTCGAATCTCGAACACCTGAATGACGGCGCCCGCCGGCCCGAGTTTCAGACCGAATACATCGCGGTGCCCGAGCTCGGTGGTCGCCATCTTCTGCTGACGGTCGTGCAGGGTCTGCACCGTCCGCATAGCGTCGCGCAGCTGCGCCGCTTCCTCGAAACGCTCGCCTTCGGCCGCGCTCACCATGCGCAACCGCAGCGTCCTGGCCAGCTCGTCGTTCTTGCCTTCGAGAAAGAGGCGTGTGTCGTCGACCGCCCGGCGGTACTCGTCCTCACTGCACACCGTGTCCACACATGGTGCGATGCAGCGTTTGATGTCGTACTCGAGACAGGGCCGGCCCCGCTTGCCGGTGATCACTTCGTTGCACGAGCGAATCCCGAAGAGGCGATGCGTCAGCGCCATCGTCTTGCGCGCGAAGGTCGCGGGCAGAAACGGGCCGGCGTAGAAGCTACCGTCGCGCTCGACCTTTCGGGCAACCAGGACGCGCGGAAAACTCTCGTTGGTGGTCAGCTGGAGGTAGGGATAGTTCTTGTCGTCGCGCAGCAGGATGTTGTACTTGGGAATCCGCTGCTTGATCAGGTTGTTCTCGAGCGCCAGCGCCTCGACCACCGAGTCGGTGACGATGACCTCGAGCCGGACCACCTCTTCGAGCAGCGCGTCGGTCTTCGAGTCCGAGCCGTACGCGCCAAGATAGTTGCGGACACGATCGCGCAGGGCGCGCGCCTTGCCCACGTAAATGGTCTCACCCTCCGCGTTGAAGTACAGATAGACGCCTGGCTGCTCCGGCAGCCGGCCAATCTGCTCCTTGAGTTCGTGGATGGGCATACGATACTATGTCGCGTTTTCGTTCAGTGTCTGAACCCTCCATTATAGCCGACGGCGCACGTCACACACGGAGCCTGCCATTTCGACGATGAGCAACGGCCGCGAGCCTGAACAGCCCGGCAAGCGGACGACTTTTACCGGAATGATTGGCGCAGCCTGCATGCTGCCGCTGCAGGCGATCATCAACCTCTGCGTCGCCCTGCGCATTCACCCCAACACGCTGACGCTGATCGGCGTGATCATCAACGTCGGCGCGGCGTGGGCGCTGGGCTTTCAGCGCTTCCTGCTGGCGTTTTTCATCATGCTGGTCGCCAATATTTTCGACTTCATCGACGGCAAGGTGGCGCACCGGCTGCAGCTGCAGTCGGCGTTCGGGGCGTTCTGGGATTCGACGCTGGATCGGTTCTCCGATCTCGCGTTGCTGACCGGACTGATCTTTCTCTACTCGAAACTGGGCCGCAGCGACTACGTGATGGTGGCTGCGCTGACACTGATCTTCTCGATCATGACCAGCTACGCGCGAGCGCGCGCCGAGTCGCTCGTCGAGAAGTGCAAGGTCGGGTTCATGGAGCGGCCCGAGCGAATCGTCCTGTTCATGATCGGTGCGCTGACCAACCGGATGGCGGCGGTGCTTTGGGTGATTCTGGTGCTGTCGATTCTCGCGGTGGCGGACCGGATCTACTACACCTATCTCGCGCTCAACAAGCTGCCGATGCCGTCACGTAGCGGAGTGGGCGGCGTGTTCACGCGCGCCTTCTTCTGGACCGACGAACGTGCGACGCTACCCTACGACCTGTGGGTGATCGCGATCCTCTCGTTCGTGTGGCTGACGCCGCCGGCCTGGCTCGGCGATCCGACCGCTCACGACGCCGGCCTGATCGCGTGGGTGATCGCCCACGTCACGCCTTAACGCCGGACTTTGGATCGGTGTGGCGCGACCCTTTCAGGGTCGCGGCCGGTGCGGGCCTGAAAGGCCCGCTCCACATCTCTCTCAGAACGCCTTCGCCGGCCGACGTGCGACGCGTGATGGTCCGCCGCGTGTGCTCCGGCCTCCGCGCTTCAGTGCCCCTGTGGTTGATCGCCTTGGACGGGCTCGCTGGACACGATGTCGCGCACGACGGCTTGCGGACGCTGATTCACGGTGAGGAACATCCGCCCGATGTACTCACCGATGATGCCGAGCATCACCAGTTGAGCGCCGGAGAACACCAGCACGGTCGCCATGATCCAGCCCCAGCCGTACTGGGGACCGCGATTCAACAGCCAGAGCCAGATGACGACGACGAACGCGCCTAGACCGGCAACCGCCGTGACCAGGCCAGTCACCGTGGCCGCGCGCAGCGGCAGAACCGAGAAGTTCAGCCAGGCGCTGATCCACAAACGGACCAGCCGCTTCAACGTGTAGCCGCTGGCGCCTGCCTGTCGCTGCTCGTGCCGGACTTCGATGGAACCGATTCGCTGCGTGACTTGCAGCAGCAGGCCGTCGAGGTAGGGATACGGACCAGCGTAGCCCATCACCTGCCGGGCGGCAAACGCGCTCACGCAGCGGAAGCTCGAAAGATACAGCCCTCGCGGCTTGTCAATCGCCCAGTCGGTCATGCGATTGGTGAACCAGCTGCCGGCGTTTCGCCACGACGAGTGCTGCTTCACTTCGTACTGCCCAAAGACGACGTCGAGCCCCGTCGCCTTCGCGTGCTGCCACAGCCGCACCGCCTCCGCCGGCGGATTTTGTCCATCATCGTCCAGATTCACCAGGTGCGCGCCGCGGGCATGACGCCACCCGGTCAGGACCGCGTTGTGCTCGCCGAAATTGCGCGAGTGATCGACGAAGGTGATCGGTATGCGGGCGGTGCGGACGAGATCGCGGCAGACCGCTGACGTCCCGTCGGCGCTGCCGTCGTTCACGAGAATCACCTCGTGACCGCCGTCGACGGCCAACTGCTCGATGGCCTGCACCAGCGGACCGATCGTATCGGCGCCGTTATAGACCGGGATGACGAAACTGAGCGCTGGAGGCACGGTCAGGCGCGCTTGCGTTTCGCCGCTGCGGCCGGCTTCGCCACCGCCGCCTTGATCGGTTTTTTCTTCGCTGCGCTCACCGTGTCGAGGCTCTTCTTCAGCGCGTCCATCAGGTTGACTACGTTCGGCGGCGTGTCAGCGGCAGTTGATACGACTTCCTGACCGGCAATCTTCGCGTCGATGATGCGCTGCAGGGCGGCGCGATACTCGTCCTGATAGGTCGCCAGGTCGAGTGGCTGTTCGAAGGTCTGGATGACCTGACGCGCGAGCTTCATCTCGTCGGGCCTGACCGTGGCCGGCACCGCGTCGAGCTCGTCGATCGCGTCGATGTCGCGGATCTCGGCGGCATGATGGAGGGTGTGCATCGCGATTCCCCGCTTGTAGGGACGGACCGCCACCAGATACTCCCGTCCGGAAATCGCGAGCTTCCCGATACCGACCTTGCCCTGCATGCCGTCGCGCATCACCGCGAACGCCTCAGCCGCCATCTTGCCGTCCGGGGCGAGATAATACGTGCGCTCGACGTACATCGGATCGATGGACGAGTCATCAGAGAACTGCACGAGATCGATCACGCGGGTGGACTCGGGGCGCACCTGCTCCAGATCGGACTCGGAGAGCACCACATAGCGTCCCTTTTCGAATTCGTAGCCCTTCACGATCTCCGAGGTCGGTACCTCGCGCTCGCACTGCGGACACCAGCGTTTTTGGCGAATCCGCGACTGGCATTCGGCGTGGAGCTGGTTGAAGGCGATCGAACCGCTCGATTCGGTCGCCGGAAACACCTTGATTGGGATGTTCACCAGGCTGATTTTGAGGAACCCTTTCCAGGTCGGACGTGCGGCCATTTGCTTCTGTTATCGGACGATAGAGCGTCGTGCTTTGAGCCTCTAGCCCCCAGCCCCTGGGCCCTAGCCCGTCAGACCTGATCGCGCTCGTCGTGCTCGCCCAGGTCGAGGCCGGTGCCGGTGAAGTGGATCGCGTGTTCCCCGATCTTGTCCCGCAGCACCCGTCGAGCGGCGCCGTATTTGTCGCCTGGGACGATGAGACGCCGTGCAAGATTGCGCAATCGGGAAATCAGAATCAGCACCACCTCGTGCTCGCCCTCCCGCCAGCTGATCCCACCCACCTGGTTGTAGGGAATGAACACGGAGTCCGCCCAGATGCCGTCCTCGTAGAAGCCGCGCCCGATCCGCAAGCTCATTGGGTAGAGATAGCCGTAATACAAGAACATCATCGCCTCGCCGAAGAACTGGCGGTGGATGAAGACCGCCTTGACGAAGACGAGAAGCCCCAGGGCGACGCCAAGGCCGAGGGCAAACGCGTATTGCGGTGGATTCGGACCTCGCCAGACCAGGATGGCGGTGCGCCGCCGCCGGAGGTATTGGGCGTAGTCCCATGCCAGCTTCACGTTGGCGCAGAGGAAGCCGAAGCCGAGCAGCAGCAGCGTGCCGGTCAGAACGTCCACAGGTGGATTTTACGACAGGGGCTGGTGGCCCGGGGCTAGGGCCTCGACGTGGGAGTTGGCTCCACTCGTGGCGCGGGGCTTTCAGCCCCGCGGACGCGGCCCTGAAAGGGCCGCGCTACGACGCGCTCTTCGGCTCGCCCGCCAGATGAGGATCGAAACAGTGACGGCACCGCGCCTCGTACAGCCCAGTCGCGCCGACCAGGACGCGATCGCTGCTGACCACGAGCCGCTGCGTATGGTTGGCCGGATCGCCGCAGACGACGCAGATCGCGAGCGTCTTGGTGATGTATTCGGCAATCGCCAGCAGCTGCGGCATCGGCTCGAACGGTCGTCCGAGGTAGTCCTGGTCGAGCCCCGCGACGATGACCCGCTTGCCGCGGTCAGCCAGCGTGTTGCACGCCGCCGGCAGGTTCGCGTCGAAGAACTGCCCTTCGTCGATGCCGACGACTTCGGTGTCGTCGGCGACCAGCTTCACCAGCTCGTCGGAGTTGCGCACGTTCTGCGACGCGATCCGCATGTCGCTGTGGGAGACGATGTGATCTTCGCTGAACCGGTTGTCGATCAGCGGCTTGAAGATCTGCACCTTCTGGCGGGCAATCTGGGCGCGTCGAAGCCGGCGGATCAACTCTTCGCTCTTGCCGCTGAACATGCTGCCGGTGACGACTTCAATCCACCCGTGCTGCGGCTGACTGCGAATGACGTCCATAGGGCTCCGGAACGATCAGGCGCGCGACTGGTATTCGCCGGTCTCGGTGTTCACGCGCACCTTGTCGCCTTCGTTGACGAAGGGCGGCACCTGAATCACGAGACCGGTCTCGAGGGTGGCCGGCTTGATCTGATTGCTCGCGGTCGCGCCCTTGATGCCGGGCACGGTGCTCTTGACCAGCAGATCCACCGTCGGCGGCAGCTCGATGCCAACCGGCTCGACGTCGTAGAACTCGACCCGAATCGTCATCTCGGGGATCAGGAAATCCTTCGAGTCGCCGAGCGCCTCGGTCGAGATGTGAATCTGTTCGAAGGTGGACGTGTCCATGAAGTAGAAGAGGTCGCCGTCGTTGTAGAGGTACTGCATCTCCCGCTCGTCGAGCGAGGCGCGCTCTACATCTTCTTCCGCGCGGAACTTGTGGTCAGCCAGCGCGAGGCTGCGGATGTTGCGCATCCGGACCTGGATATGAGCCCGCTTGTTGCCGGGGGTGAGGTGGTGCAGCTCGAGCAGACGGAACAGGTCGTTGCCGACCTTGATGAGCATGCCCTTGCGCAGCCGGGTCGCTTGTATGAATGCCATTGATGGTGACTGTATATCCTTGCAATCGTAGCACATCCGGGCACGGCCTGGACACCGGCTCCACCCATGTTACGATGCAAAACGTGGCTTTAACGAGGTGGGATCCGTTGCGCGACCTGCTCGCGCTCCACGAACAACTCGGTCATCTCGTCGGCGCCGACGCTCCCGGCTGGACACCACCGGTCGACCTCTACGAAACCGCGACCGAATTCGTGATGACGGCGGAACTGCCGGGCCTGACCCGGGAGCAAATCGAAATTCAGGCGGAGGATATGCGCGTCACCATCCGCGGCGCCCGCGCCGTCGATCCGGAGCGGCACATCCCGTGCGAACAGTATCACCGGGTCGAGCGCGGACACGGACACTTCTCGCGCGCGTTCGCGCTGCCCGAGCGGATTGCCGTCGAAGCGATCAGCGCCGAGCTCAAGGACGGTGTCCTGACCGTCACGATTCCCAAGTCCGGCGACCGCGGCACGCGCCGTATCGACGTGGATTGACGCGATGTTCAGGCGGATGTTCCTCGCGGGTGCCGTCGTCCTGATGGTGCTTGGCGCGTTCACGGCCGGCCTGCTGGTCAACGGCTGGACACGCGCATTCGCCGCCCTCGGGGTGGCCGAGCCACCACCCTCCGCGGTCTCACTGACGCCCACCCGACCGGCGCCGACCGCGCAACGTTCTGCTCCTGCGCCCGTGATGCCGAACGCGCCGGTGGCAGCGTGCCCGCGGCAACCGGCGGGCCGGACTTCACCCGAGTCGCCGGCCAGGCGGTGAAAGGCATCGCGAACATCTCGTCGCTGCAAGTGGTACGGACGCGCAACTCGCCGTTCTCGAACGATCCCTTCTTCAGCTATTTCTTCGGCGACCAGGACGCATTCGGCTCGCACGATCGGCGTTCGCTCAGCCTCGGGTCCGGCGTGTTCATCTCCGCTGACGGCTACGTCGTGACCAACAATCACGTGGTCGGCGAGAACGTCCGCGAAATCACGATTGCGCTGCCCGACAAACGCGAGATCAAGGGCAAGGTGATCGGCACCGATCCGGCGACCGACATCGCGCTGTTGAAAATCAACGTGAGCGGGCTCCCGGTGGTGCCGTGGGGTGATTCGAGTCAGCTGAAAGTCGGCGAATGGGTACTGGCGATCGGCAGCCCGTTTCAACTGAGCCAGACGGTCACCGCGGGCATCGTCAGCGCCACGGGCCGGGCCAACATGGGCTTTGCCGACTACGAGGATTTCATCCAGACCGATGCCGCCATCAACCCCGGGAATTCCGGCGGCGCGCTGATCAACACGCGCGGTGAACTGGTCGGCATCAACACCGGCATCTACAGCGAGAGCGGCGGCTACCAGGGCATCGGATTCGCGGTGCCGAGCAACCTCGCGCGGCATGTCGTGGACGACCTGTTGAAATACGGCGAAGTCCGGCGCGGATCGATCGGCTACATCGGCATCGAAAAACTGACGTCGCAGCTCGCCGAGGAGGTCGGTGCCACCGGCACGAGCGGAGCGCTGGTATCGAGAATGACCCGCGCGTCCGAAGCATACGAAGCAGGAATTCGGCCGGGCGACGTGATCGTCGGCTTCAATGGCCAGCCGATCGAGGACACCGGCCGGTTCTCCCGTCTGGTCGCCGACGCGAAGATCGGGACGACCGCGACGGTAAAGTTGCTGCGCAACGGCAAGCCGATGGAGTTCAAGCTCCCGGTCGTCTCGAGTTCGACCGCCAGAGCCCGTCGCCAGTAGCGCGGGCCTTTCAGGCCCGCGGCAATCGCGACCTGAAAGGGTCGCGCCATCACGGTCGCGCCGCTCACGCAGCGCCACCTCACGGGTCGCCCGCTCACTGTGGTGTCCGGCTTCAGCCGGACCCGGATTGAATCAGGCCAGCGCCGCGCGCGACTCGTACCATCCTTCGAAATCCTTGAAGGACCGGCTCAAATGCACCGGCTTGGTGATCCGATCCGCCACGACCTCCGCCGTCTTGTAGCCATTGCCAGTGACACAGACGACGATCGATTCGTCGCGCGGGATGACGCCGCGCGCGATCAGGTCGATCGTCGCCGCCAGTGTGGTGCCGCCTGCCGGCTCCGTGAAGATGCCCTCAGTTTCGGCGAGCAACTGGATGGCGCGCACGATCTCTTCGTCGGACACGGCCGCGCCGGCGCCGCCGGTGGCCTTCACGCTCTCGATCACCTGATAGCCGTCTGCGGGATTCCCGATTGCGATCGACTTCGCGATGGTGTTCGGGCGCACCGGTTCCGGATGTTCGAGCCCGTGCTCCAGCGCGTGCACGACGGGCGCGCATCCCGCGGCCTGGGCGGCATACACGCGAGGCAGCTCCCCTTCGACGAGTCCAATCTCCCTGAGCTCGCGCAATCCGCGCACGATGCGCGGCAGCAGCGTACCGCCGGCGACCGGCGACACCAGATGCTTCGGATACTTCCAGCCAAGCTGTTCGACGATCTCGAATCCCATCGTCTTCGCGCCTTCCGCGTAGTAGGCGCGCAGGTTGATGTTCACGAAGCCCCACGCGTAGCGATCCGCGATCTGCGTGCACAGCCGGTTCACATCGTCGTAGTTGCCAGCGATCGCGAGCAGCGTCGGGTTGAAGATGGCGGAGCCGAGCAGCTTGCCGGCCTCGAGGTTGTCGGGGATCACGACGCAGCACTCGATGCCGAGCCTGGCGGCGTGAGCCGCGACGCTGTTGGCCAGGTTGCCCGTGGACGCACACGCCAGCACCTTGAATCCCAACTCGACCGCGCGGGTCGCGGCGACCGAGACGACGCGATCCTTGTACGACAACGTGGGATGGTTGACCGAGTCGTCCTTGATGTAGAGCTCGCTCACGCCGAGACGATCGGCCAGCCGCGTGCAACGAACCAGTGGCGTGAAGCCCGAGTTGAAGCCCGTGAGAGGCTCACCGGCAATCGGCAGGAGCTCGCGATAGCGCCACAGGTTCTTGGGACGACGTTCCACGACCTCGCGGGTGAGGTGGATCGACGAGTAGTCGTAGACCGGCTCGAGGGGACCGAGACAGCGGTCGCAGACGTAAACGGCCTCGGCCGAAAAAAGGGCCTTGCACAGATGGCATTGCAGTCCGAGTAACGCGCTCACAGAGCCTCCGCATACACAGAAGTTTGAAGTGTGAAGTCTGAAGGGAGAGGTTCGGAGGATGCCTCCGGAAGTCTGAAGTCTGAACTCTGAACGCTGAAATTTGCAGTCAGCTGAAGCGGAGAAACGATCGCCGACGGATCGCGGGCGATGGCGACGATGTCGCTGAGGACGGCGACGGCGGTTGCCGCTCCACCGGCGCCGGCGCCGAACAGGCCAACCTCGCCTGAATGCTCGCCGGTGATGAGCGCCGCGTTTCGCGGACCGATCGTCCGGCCCAGCAGCGAATCGCTCGAAACAGCGGTGGGTGCCACCCAGGTGGTCAAGGTCGAGCGGTCACGATCGTAGTCGGCGAAGGCAATCTGCCGGATCGACTGACGCCGATCGCGGAACCGGCGCACGTCGGCAGTAGAGATGGTGGCGGAGGTCCGGGCGGCAATCTGCGACGGGGTGACACGAACGCCGAACGCGAGCGCACAGAGAATCGCCAGCTTCGCGCGGGCATCCCCGCCGTCGAGATCGGTGGACGGATCGGCCTCGGCGTAGCCGGCGGCTTGCGCCCCGGCCAGCGCGCACGCCAGGGAACAGTCGTCCGCCTCCATCTGCGACAGCACCGCGTTGGTGGTGCCGTTCAGGATGGCCACGATGCGGGTGATGCGATCTCCCGACAGACCATCGCCGATTGCCCTGATGATCGGCATCGCGCCCCCGACCGCCGCCTCGAATCGCAGCTGCCGTCCCTGCCGTGCTGCGAGGCGCAACAGATCGGCGCCATGCGCCGCGATGATCTGTTTGTTCGCGGTGACGACCGACTTGCCCGCGAGCAGAGCATCGCGAATCCAGCCGGTCGCGGGATCGAGGCCGCCGACCGCCTCGACCACGATGTCGGCGTCGCTGTGGAGGATGTCGTCGATGTCCGAGGTCCAGCGGACGGCGCGCGCAGCGTTCAGGAGATGCCGTTTGCCGTCAGCGCGTCGATCGAAAATGTGGGTGAGGCGAAGGCCGGCGTCGGGGTTGGAAGCGGTCAGGCGTTGCGCCACGGCCGAACCGACCGTGCCAAAACCCAGCAACGCCACACGAAAACAGGAACTCACTCGTAGTCTCCCTCATCTCCCCCCGCACGATGCGGGGCAGGAATTGGCACCTGAACCGCGACCCGGAAGTCGCGTGGTTGCCGTGGCGTCGCAGGGCCCATCCCTCAGCCACTCTTGATGAAGCGCGTATTCGATTGTCCGAGTCCCGACTATAGCAAAGGCATTCTCACCAAAGCAAGAACAGACATCGACACATCCACATAGGATGATTTAGGCCGAGCACTCACCGTCCAGCACCTCGGGGACGAACTCGCGGATCTCGCCGAGATCGACGAAGTCGAGCGGCACCGCGTCACCGGGCTGGAGCCGTTCGAGGTCGGCGAGCAGGCTCTTGACGAGGTCGAGGTCGACGCGACCGAAGTAGGACGTCGCGGTTTCGTCGGGCTGTCTGTCCCGGGCGTACAGATCGATCAGCCGCTCGACGACCTCGGCCATGCGGCGCGCCGGGATCTTGGCGGCCAGCCGGCCGAACGTGACGCCACGCTCCTGCGCCCCGCCGCCGACCATCACGAAATATTGGGGCACGGCGCGGGACCCGAGGCGGCGCACACTTCCCTGAAATCCGATGGTGGCGATGTGGTGCAGTCCGCAGCCGTTCGGGCAGCCGCTGATCTTGATGCGCGCCCCGTCGGCCGAGGCGATGAGATCCGGCCGCGCACGCAGGCGATCCTCGAGCAAGCGTCCGAGGCCGCGTGACTGCGTCACCGCCAGACGGCAGGTCTCCGCGCCCGGGCAACTGGTGACATCAGCCACCGTGCCGGCTTCCGAGAGCCCAAGTCCGGCGGCGGCAAGACGGCGATACAGCTGGCGCACGTCGCAGGCGTTGACCCAACGGAACACGAGATCCTGATCCGGCGTGACGCGGATCGCGCCGTCGCCGTAGGCACGCGCCAACTCGCCGAGCACCCGCATCTGCTCGCTCGACACGTCACCGAGCGGCACGCTCGCCACCGCCATCACGAAGCCGAACTGCTTCTGGGCGCGCACGTTGGTGACACGCCATCGCGCGTACGACTCGTCTCCGGCTTCGATCAGCGGAACGATGGTCGGGGTCAGGCCGGGACCCGAGACGCGGCCGTTGGCGACGCGCGAGGCGATGTGCCCGGCCGACGGCGACGAATCCTTGACCCAGTCGGGCTTTTCCTCGCTCGCCGGCGGATCGATTTCGAGCGTCGGCACCTGGCCGCGCAGGCGGCACGCGGTCAGCTCGCGATCGTATTCCTCGCGCCAGCGCGTCCAGCCCAGGGTCTTGATCATGAACTTCATGCGGTTGCGCTGTTTGTGCTGGTAGTCGCCGAGCCTGCGCGAACACCCGCACCACCGCCTCGGCGACGCGGAGAATCTCGGACGCCGGCAGGAATTCGTGCAGCACGCCCGCCGCCGTTGTCATGATCGCGGTGCCGCCGCCGGCCGTGACGCGAAAACCGCGTCCGCCATCGGGGCCGACCAGCGCGCGGAATCCGAGATCGTTGACGCCGGTGACGACGTGATCGGTCGCGCACCCTTCGAACGCGATCTTGAACTTGCGCGGGAGTGTTGAGCTGAGCGGATGGCGCAGGAGATATCGGGTCAGTGCCTCGGCGTACGGCGTCACGTCGAACCGCTCGTCAGCGGCGACGCCGGCGTACGGGCAGGCGGTGATATTGCGAACCGAGTTGCCGCACGCTTCCCGGGTGGTCAGACCTGCCTCGGCGAGACGCCGCATGGCCGGCTCGGCGTCGTGAAGCTTGACGAAATGAAACTGCACGTTCTGCCGCGTGGTGATGTGACCAAAACCGCGCGAGTATCGCTCGCCGACGTCGGCCAGCGCCTCGAGTTGCTCACTCGACAGAATGCCCTGCGGAATCTTCACGCGCAGCATCTGCGCGTCCTCGGCCTGCCGCTGACCGTAGGTGCCGCGCACGAGCCGGAACGCGCGCCACTGATCGGGTGTCATCTCACCCCGTTCGTAGCGCTCGAGCGTAGTCACAAACTCGTCGATGTCGGCCTCGCTGGCAAAGGACAGCCGCGCTCGACCGTAGGTTTTTGTATCGTCAGCTGCCGACATGCACCCTCACTCGCCTTGTGTAACGTATCTATCTAGCGGGCCGCCGTAGCGCGAGGCTTCCGCTGAGCGCTTTCACTGCTCTGCAATCCCACCGCGACGACATCGCCGACGACGATCGTTCCCGCTCCACCACAATCGAGAGACACATGGTCCGCGGCCATCTGATCGAGCGTTCCCCGCCATACCTGTTGTTCCGCTCTCGTTCCATCGACAACGACCGCCGCGGGCGTGCCACGGGACCAGCCGCGATCGATCAGCGTGCTGGCAATCGCGCTGGAGCGTCCGAGCCCCATCAGCACGACCACCGTCAGACCATTCGGCTGGAGTTCCGCAACAGACCTGGCAAACGCCGCTTCGTCGTGCCCGGAGACGACGAGGAACGCGGTCGCCGTGCCCCGGTGCGTGACCGGAATCCCGGCCGCAGCGGGCGCGGCAATGGCGCTGGTGATGCCCGGCACCACGTCATACGGCACGTTCGCGCGCTGCAGCGCCAACGCTTCTTCCCCTCCTCGCCCGAAGACGAACGGATCGCCGCCTTTCAGCCGCACGACTCGACGGCCCTTACGCGCGGCGCGAATCATTAAGGCGTGAATGCTGGTTTGCGCCATCGCGTGCCGGTTCGAGCGTTTGCCGACGAAAAACCGCTGCGCCCGGCGCGCATATTTGAGGATGCGCGGATCGACCAGCGCGTCATAGAGCACGAGATCCGCGGCTCGAAGTCGGGCCATCGCCGTACGGGTGAGAAGGCCAGGGTCGCCCGGACCGGCGCCGACGAGCGACACGTGACCGGTGTTGTTCGTCATAGCCACGAGTCCTCCGGTGCGTTCAGCCACGGCACCCCGGCGCGAAAGCCTTCCCCGACCACGGGATGGTCCGGCGAGGCAAACGCCTGGACGACGGAATCGCCGCCGAACGCGTCGGCCTTCGGCGTCCTGTCAGTGCGATACAACTTGTTGAGTGCCGCAAGCAGCAGCGGCTTGCGCTCGCCCATCGACACGGCATCGCGTCGCCAGGCGATGCGCTCGGCCCGCGCTCGCCACACCCACAGTCCCAGATCCTCTGGCAGAATGGCGTCAATCGCTTCGCGGAGCAGCGACGTCAGCGCCGGCGCACTGCCCGACGTAGAGATCGCGACGGTCACGCCATCGCGCCTGACCACTCCACTCAGGAACGCAGTGGCATTCGCGGGATCGTCAACGGCGTTCACGAAAATCCGGCGCGCCTCGGCCAGCGCCGCGACCACCTGATTCACGGTCGGCGGCGCAGCTGCGACGACAAGCCACACCTCGTCGAGATCGGCAGGCTCGAACGGCCGCAGCGCCAGAGACGGTCCGGCGTCGTCGTCGGACTGCGCGGCACGAACCACCAGTTCCGCCATCTCGGCGGACACCTCGGGTGACACGATGCGGACACGGGCGCCGACCGCGCTCAGCTGCCTGAGCTTGGCGGTCGCAACCGGGCCACCGCCGACGAGCAGCACCATCCGATTGCGAACATTGAGAAACAGCGGCAATAAGTCAGTCATAAATGCAAAAAGGCCCGGGAAGCTGAAGAGCCTCCCGGGCCTTTGGGTTCTGTTCGGTAACGAAACTTGATCAGGTGATGATCGTCGATTCGCGCGAGGCCAGACCATTGGCGCAGGGGCTCGTGGGGAGCCCGCAACAACAACAGCAGGTACATGCGCAGGTCGAATGACCGATCACAATGGTCTTTTTTACCGCGCCAACCGACCCGGCGTCAAGTTTCCCGTAGACTGGGAGGAATGAGACTCCCACTCTGCGGTGCCTTCGCCGTCGCCGTGCTGACGGCGCTTCCGGCCTTTGCCCAGCGACTGCCGACGACGGTCGTACCCAGCCATTACGACCTCGCCTTCGTGGTAGACGTCGCCCATGCGCGTTTCACCGGCACCGAAACGATCGCGGTCCAGGTCGCCGCCCCGACCAACAAAATCGTGCTGCACGCGCTCGACATCGAATTCCGCGAGGTGACGATCGGCAACGGCGCCGCGGCGCAGAAAGCGGTGGTCGCGCTCGACGCGACCGCGCAGACGGCCACCTTCACGGTCCCGACGACCGTGGCCAAGGGGCCGACCGATGTGCACGTGCGGTACAGCGGCGTCCTCAACGACCAGTTGCGCGGCTTCTATCTGAGCAAGACCAAAGCCCGAAACTACGCGGTGACGCAATTCGAGTCGACCGATGCACGGCGTGCCTTTCCCTGCTTCGACGAACCGTCGTTCAAGGCGACCTTCAGCGTCACGCTGACCATCGACCGCGGCGACGTGGCGATCTCGAACGGCAAGCTGCTGTCCGATACCCAGGGACCGTCGATCACCCAGCACACACTGAAGTTCGCGACGTCACCGAAAATGTCCTCGTACCTGGTGGCCATGGCGGTCGGCGATTTCAAGTGCGTCGAGGGCGGCGCCGACAACATCCCGATCCGCATTTGCGGCACGCCGGAAAAGAAGGATCTGCTGCACGTCGCGCTCGAGTCGGCGCAGCAGGTGATGAAGTTCTACAACAGCTACTACGCCATCAAGTATCCGTTCGTAAAGCTCGACGTCCTCGCCGTTCCGGACTTCGCCGCAGGTGCGATGGAAAACACGGCGGCGATCTTCTACCGCGAAACCGATCTGCTGGCCGACTCGAAGACCGCGTCCACGGCCACCCGCAAGACCATCGCCTCGGTGCTGGCGCACGAGATGGCGCACCAGTGGTTCGGTGATCTCGTCACGATGGCGTGGTGGGACGACGTGTGGTTGAACGAGGGCTTTGCGACCTGGATGGCTAACAAGCCGCTCGGATCGATCGCACGCCGACTGGAACGTCCCGGTCGATGAGGTCGAAGAGAACCTCACCGCGCTCGGCCTCGATTCCCTGAAGTCCACGCGATCAATCCACTCCGACGTGGAGACCCCGGCAGATATCGACGAAGCCTTCGACGGCATCGCCTACCAGAAAGGGGCGGCGGTCCTCCGGATGATCGAAAGCTATGTCGGCGCCGAGACCTTCAAGAAAGGGGTCAACGCCTACCTGCAGGCTCACGCCTACGGCAATGCCACCTCCGAGGACTTCGCCAAGGCGATCGCGTCTACATCGGGCAAGCCGGTCGAACGAATCCTGCCGACCTTCGTGAACCAGCCTGGCGCGCCGCTGCTGGACGTGGCGCTCTCCTGCGCCGGCGGCCACACGACAGTCACGCTGAAACAGCAGCGCTTCTTCCTCGACGCGCCGCCAAAGGAGGCCGGGCGCTGGCAGATCCCGTTCTGCATCAAGGCGCCGGGCCAGGCGTCACCGACGTGCGAGGTGATGACCAACGAGACGCAGACGCTGCAGCTCGCTGGTGCGTGTGTGCCGTGGGCGTTCGCCAACGCCGGAGCTCGCGGTTACTACCGGACCGCGTACTCGTCAGAGATGCTGCGTGCGCTCGCGCCGCACGTCGAGACCGACCTGAGCGCGCCCGAACGCCTCGTGCTGTTGAACGACGAGTGGGCTCTGGTCCGGGCGGGCCGGCAGAGCGCGGGGGACTATCTGACGCTGGCCTCCGGATAC
>CAVUZL010000004.1:0-33183 GCA_963745875.1 uncultured Acidobacteriota bacterium | reverse complement strand
GTCGGCCCGGAACTCGTCCGACTTGAGTGCACGAATCGAGAGACCGATCTTCCGCTCGGCCGGCGCCAGCTTGATGATCTTCATCGGGTAGGTCTCGCCCACCACAAGTTCGATCTTGCCGTCCTTACCCGCCGCGACCGAATCGTCGAACTCGGAGACGTGGATCAGGCCCTCGATGCCTTCGTCGAGCTCGACGAACGCGCCGAAGTTGGTCATGCGGACGACCTTGCCTTCGATGGTGTCGCCGACATGCTTGTGGGAGAAGAATTCGTCCCAGATGTCGGTGGCGAGCTGCTTGAGTCCGAGCGAGAGGCGCTGGTTTTCGGCGTCGATGTTCAACACCATCGCGTCGACCACGTCGCCCTTCTTCAGGACCTCCGACGGGTGCTTGATCCGCTTGCTCCATGACATGTCGGAGATGTGGATCAGGCCGTCGATTTCCTCTTCGACCTCGACGAACGCGCCGAACTCGGTGAGGTTGCGGACCTTGCCCTGAATCTTCGAGCCGATCGGATACTTCTCGGCCAGGTCGTGCCACGGATTGGTCTCGACCTGCTTCAGGCCGAGTGAGATCCGACGCGCGGTCGCGTCCACACCGAGCACCATCGCGTCGACGGTGTCGCCGACGTTCAGGATCTTCGACGGGTGCTTGACGCGCTTGCTCCACGACATCTCGCTGACGTGGATCAGGCCCTCGACGCCCGCCTCGAGCTCGATGAATGCGCCGTAGTCGGTCAGGCTGACCACTTTGCCGCCCATGCGCGCGCCGACCGGGTAGCGCTCCATGACGTTCGCCCACGGATCGGTGATGAGCTGCTTGTGGCCGAGCGAGACGCGTTCGGTCGCCGGGTCGTACTTCAGCACGATGACGTCGATCTCGTCGTTCACCTTGAACAGCTCCGACGGGTGGCCGACGCGGCCCCACGACATGTCGGTGATGTGCAGCAGGCCGTCGATGCCGCCGAGATCGATGAACGCGCCGTAGTCGGTGATGTTCTTCACGACGCCCTTGAGCACCTTGCCCTCGGCAAGGATGTCGAGCGTGTGCTTCTTCTTCTCGGCGTTCTCCTCCTCGAGGAGCGCCTTGCGCGACAGCACGATGTTGCCGCGCTTCTTGTTCACCTTGATGACGCGCATGCGCAGTTCCTGACCGCGCAGCGCGTCCAGGTTGCGGACGGGACGGACGTCGATCTGCGAGCCGGGCAGGAACGCGCGGACGCCGATGTCCACGGCCAGTCCGCCCTTGATCCGCTCGATGACGCGACCGATGACGACCTTACGCTCGGCGTAGGCCTTCTCGACCTCGTCCCAGATCTTCATCTTCTCGGCTTTTTCGCGCGAGAGGACGACGTAGCCCTCGCGGTCTTCGGTCCGCTCGAGCAGCACGTCGACGATGTCGCCGGCCTGGACGGTCAGCTCGCCGTTCTCGTCGAGGAACTCCGCGACCTGGATGATGCCTTCTGATTTGTAGCCGACGTCGACGATGACTTCGGACGCGGTGACCTTGAGAACCGTCCCCTTGACGACCTCACCTTCCGCGATATTCCGGAAGCTGCTATCGTAGGAATCGAGCAGCCGTGCGTACTCTGCAGGATCGGTCTGATCATCATCGTCTCTCGGGAGTGCGATGATTCCTCCAGCCAATGCATTTCCGCTGCGGGTCAGACCGGGGGTCTTCTCTTCTTCAACGTTCGCCATGCCTTGCGCGTCCTCCTGTATCGTTCTTATATGATTACCGGTCTTTGGCGGAGGTCGAGTCGGCCTCCGGGCCCTGACGGGTTTTTCCAAATTCCGATAAGCAACAGAGAGTACGACACTTACCGCCAACAGTCAAGGTTCTGAAAGGACCAGAGCGATGGCCAAACGGAAGGCCGCAAAGCGATCGAAGCCCTCGAAATCCGCCAGAAAGGCCGCCCCTAAACGCAAGGCTGCCAGCCCCGGCCGGAAAAAGGCCTCGAAACGGCCGGTGAAGGCTAAGGCATCTGCCAGAAAGAAGCCGCTGGCCAAGGCGAAAGCCAAGCCTGCCAAGGCGCCGAAGAAGGTCAGCCGCAAGGCGGTCGCGTCAAAGCCAGCCGCAAAGGCGACTCGAGCGCCGAAGGCAGCGGCAGCGAAGTCAAAACCGGCCTTGACGTCCAGGCCGGAAGGCAAGGTTCCGCACCTCGACCGGGCGCGCCGCACCCTGGACGAGACGCTCCAGACGCCGCCGTCCTCACTGGACATGGATCGCAAGGGCACCGCCGCGCGCAGCGGCCGGGCCGAGATGGAACAAAGCGCGCGCGATCATCGCGGCATGTCGTCCGACATCACCGGCGGCGACGTGGACGTCGACGTCGAGGACGCGTACTTCACGGGCGACGAGGCTCCCGGGGGCGACAACCCGAGTCCCGACCTCGAAGTCGTGGACGACATCGGCAAGGCGCTGGGCGTCCAATACGACGATGCCGAAGAATTGAAGTCGGGCGACAAGCTCGTCGAACGCGACAAGCACCGCTGGGAAATGGACCCGGCCTCGTCAGAGGATTACAAGGACAGGGACTGAAGGAAAGTCAGAAGTGAGAAGTTAGAAGTACGAAGTTTCAGACTTCAGACTTCTCACTTCTTACTTTCGTTACCAAGGTCATCACCTCGTCCACGACCTGCTCGACCGACTTCCCCGTCGTGTCCAGCAGCACGGCATCGGCGGCGGCGTACAACGGCGACGCGGTCCGCGTCCGATCGCTTTCGTCGCGCTGCGTGAGCAGGTCAGCAACTTCGGCGACGGCGGCCGGAACGCCGGTGTGCGCGGGATCGTGCGCGCGGCGGCGCGCGCGCTCTTCAGGGGACGCGTCCAGATACAGCTTCACGTCAGCCTGTGGGAAGACGACCGTGCCGATGTCGCGACCTTCCATGACGATGCCGCCATCCGCGCCAAGCCGGCGCTGACGCTCGACCAGCACCGATCGCACCCGTGGCAATCGCGCAACCGACGCGGCGGCGCGATCGATCGCCGGCGTCCGCACCTCGCGGGTCACGTCGATGTCGTCGATCGAGACGGAGCTGCTCGTGATCTCGATGCGCGACCCTGCGGCGAGCGCCGCGACCGCGACGTCATCGTCGAGCGACAGGCCGTCGCGTAATGCTTTCCAGCCCACAGCGCGGTACATGGCGCCGCTGTCCACATGACGATAACCGAGCGTAGTCGCGATCGCACGCGCCACGGTACCCTTGCCCGCACCGGACGGACCGTCGATAGCGATGATCAGGGGCTTCATAGGACGAATGGGCCGGGTGGGCCAGGTGGGTCCTGACCGGTTCGACCAATTGGTCCAGAGTAACATGCGCCCCATGCGCGCTCAGCGCCTTCTCGCTCTTCTCCTGGCGGTTCTTGCACTGGTCGGCGTCGTGCTCGGCGTCCGCCCTTACCTGCACGGCCTGTCCTTCGTCGTACGCGCCGCCGACATGCAGGACGGCTGGCGTCGCGCCGCCGATCTCGACACCGCGACGATCACCGAACGCGAGATCAGCATCCCGACCGCACACGGTCCGCTGCGAGCGCGCGTCTACACGCCCGAGCAATCGCGGCGTACGGCGCTCCTGACCTCTGGGCTTCATCCTTCAGGCATCGACGAGCCGCGGCTGGTACGGCTGGCACGGCAGCTTTCGAAAAGCGGCCTCACGATCGTCACGCCCGACATCCCAGAGTTGTCGCAGTTCGTCATTTCGCCGGCGATCACCGACACAATCGCGGACGCGGCGCTCTGGCTCGCCGGAGACTCCGCGTTCGCGCCGGACCGTCACGTCGCCATGCTCGGGATCAGTTTCAGCGGCGGGCTGTCGGTGGTCGCGGCGGGACGATCGGGCTTGCGGGACCGCGTGTCCTACGTGCTGTCGTTCGGTGGCCATGACGACCTGCCGCGCGTACTGCGCTATCTCTGCACCGGCAGCGAACCGTTGCCCACGCACGAACTCCGGTTGAACGGCGACCAGTCGAACGAGGTGCTGACGCGGCCGCCACACGACTACGGCGTGGCGGTGATGCTCTACGGCATGACCGAGCGACTCGTACCTCGGGCGCAGGTCGAAGGACTTCGCGCGGCGGTTCAGCGTTACCTGCTGGCGTCGGCGCTCGACACCGTGGACAAGTCACAGGCGGAGATCGCCTTCGCGGAACTACGCGAGGTCGCCAGGAAAATGCCTGAACCGTCGCGCACGTTGCTGCGCTACGTCAACGACCGCGACGTCGTCCACCTCGGCCCGCACCTGCTGCCGTACGTCGGGCAGTATGGCGGCGATCCGGCGTTGTCACCATCCCGATCGCCAAAGCCGTCGGCGCCGGTCTTCCTTCTTCACGGCACCGAGGACAATGTCATCCCCTCGGTGGAGTCGGAGTATCTGGCGAACGATCTTCGCGGACACGCGCCGGTCAGGCTGTTGCTCAGCGGCCTGATTTCCCACGCCGAAGCCGATCGTCCGGCCCATGCCGGCGACGTTCTGCAGCTGGCGAGCTTCTGGGGCGACCTGTTGTCGCGGTGACGACCACCCTCATCACGAAGACACGAAGGTCACGAAGAACACGAGAATCCTCATGGATCTGATTGTTCGAAGCATCGTGAGCTTCGTGTTCTCCGTGACTTCGTGATAAACCGGTAGCTGTGGAAAGGCTACAGAAGATCATCTCGCAGGCCGGTATTGCGTCGCGCCGCGCGTCCGAGCAGTTGATGCTCGACGGCCGGGTCACTGTCAACGGCAAGACCGTCCAGGAACTCGGGACCAAGGCCGACCCTGGCGTGGACGATATCCGCGTCGATGGCCGGCGGGTCAAGGTGGCTGAGCACCACCGGTATCTGCTCCTCAACAAGCCGAAGGGCTATGTCACGACCAGATCCGATCCGCAGCGGCGGCGGACGGTGCTCGATCTCCTGCGCGGCGTGAAGGATTACGTCTACCCGGTCGGCCGTCTCGATTACGACACCGAAGGGCTGCTGCTGATGACCAACGACGGCGATCTCGCCGCGCGCCTGACCCATCCCCGCCATGGCATCACGCGAGTGTACGAAGCCCGGGTGCTTGGCATTCCCGACGATCACGATCTCGACCGGCTCGCCAAAGGCATCGTCATCGACGGGCGGCGCACCGAGCACGCCGAGGTCAAGCTGCTGGCGCACGGGCGCGATGCGGACGAATCGACGCTGCAGCTGACGATCCGCGAAGGACGCAATCGTCAGGTGCGCAACATGTGCGACGCGATCGGACATCCCGTGAACACGTTGCGACGGGTGGCCATCGGTCCGCTGCGCGATTCGAAGTTGAAGGTCGGCTACTGGCGGGAGCTGACCGGCGACGAGGTGACGCGGCTGAAGAAGGCTGCCGACATGGCGCCGCTCGCCAGAGGCGGCGCGCCGAAACCGAAGCACCAGGCCGGGAGCGGCGGGCGGCGGAGTCCGGCGAAGAAGTAGCGCGGGCCTTTCAGGCCCGCGAATCACGCGACCCTAAAAGGGTCGCGCCACATTCCGCTCAGTGAATCGACTCGCCGGGACCGTCTGGTTCCGCTTCTTCGTCCGGCTCGTCGAGCGGCAGCATCTCCTCGGTCGGCGCCTGCTCGACCAGGATCGGGGCATCGAGGCCGAGCGCTTCGGCCATGTCTTCCACCTTCGGCAAATCGGCGAGGTCGTTCAGGCCGAAGCGGATCAGGAATTCCTTGGTGGTCGCGTACATGAACGGTCGGCCCACGACCTGCTTACGTCCGACGATTTTGATCAGGTGGCGTTCGAGCAGGGTGTTGAGAACGCCGGAGGTGTTCACCCCGCGTACGTCGGTGATTTCAGCGGCGGTGATCGGTTCGCGGTAGGCAATGACCGCGAGCGTTTCGAGCGCCTGCACGGTGAGCTTCTGGGTCGTACGCTCGTGGAACAGCCGTCGCACCCATTCGTGCAAATCCGACCGCGTCACGATCTGAAAGCCGCCGGCGACCTCGACCAGTTCCAGGCCGCCCGGCCGGTCCTCGTACTCCTGCTTCAGCGCGGCGAGCGCGGCCTCGACGTCTTCCTTCGGTTCGGCGTCGAGCAGCTTGAACATCGCCTTTGGCGTGAGCGGATCGGGCGACGCGAAAATCAGCGCCTCGAGAATCGACTTCAATTCGGCCGTGCCCCGTGTCGGCAGCGCCTCGTCGGCTGAGGGCTCCGTAAGTTCCGGAGCGTCCGCGAGCGCGTCTGCCTCGAGCGGCGCCTCCGTCCCGGCTTCGTCCTGCACCTTATCTTCGTCAGCCACGATTTCCCTCCGGATCGCCGATCGGGTGCGGCGCATCGGCCGGCCGCGATCGCTTGTAAACACGAATCGGACCGAAGCTGCCGGATTGGAAGACCCGCACCAGCTTCAATCGAATCATTTCGAGCAGTGCCAGAAAAGTGACGATCAATCCGCCGCGATCCTCGATGTCGGCGAACAAATCCTCGAAACCGCACGCCTCTGTTTCCGACAGCCTCGCGAGCAGTTGCTCGATGCGGTCTTCAACCGGCATCTGCTCGGGCGGCAACAGCACCTTGGGTCGATGCCTGGCCCGATCGACCACCGCCTGAAACGCTGTAATCAGGCTGAAGAGGTCGACCTCGAGCTCGGGCTCGAATTCCTCCCCGGCAATCTCCGCCACCCGGGCATCGGGCCGCAGCCACTGCGCCGCGCGCAGCTGCTCGCGCTCGTGCAACAGGCCGGCCGCCGCCTTGAACTTCTGATGCTCGAGCAGGCGCCGCACCAGCGCGTCACGCGGATCCTCGATCTCGTCACCATCGACGCCGGCCGCGGTCTCCGGTCTCGGCAGCAGCAGCTTCGACTTGATATGAATCAGCGTCGCCGCCATGACCAGGTACTCACCGGCCACATCCAGGTCCATCTCCTGCATCAGTTCGATCGCCGTGAGGTACTGTGCGGTGATCAGCGCGATCGGGATGTCGTGGATGTTGACCTCGTTCTTGCGGATCAGGTGCAGCAGCAGATCGAGCGGCCCCTCGAAGTTCGACAACTTGATCGGGAACGCGTCCGGGGCGGATTCGAAATCCAATCGCGGCTCACTCATTTGAACGAAATCTTCATCGCGTCGCGGACGCGGTCCATCGTGGTGACGGCCACTGCGCGAGCGCGTTTCGATCCCTCGAAGATGATCTCGCGCAGGCGCTCCGGTCTGGCCAGCGCCGCCTCCCGGCGCGCCCGAATCGGATCGAGATGGGCGTTGAGCGCGTTGGCGAGCTTGGTTTTGACCTCGACGTCTCCGACCTGGCCGGCGCGATAGCGCGCCTTCAGATCGTCCACCTCGGCGGTGTTCGGGTTGAACGCGTCGTGATAGACGAACACCGGGTTGCCCTCGACCGTGCCTGGGATATCGGCCCGCACCCGCTTCGGGTCGGTGTACATCCGCATCACTTTCTTCTTCACCTCGTCGGCCGAGTCGGACAGATGGATGGTATTCCCCAGGCTCTTGCTCATCTTCTTGTCGCCGTCCAGGCCGGGTAGTCGGCCGAACGTCGTGAGCAGCGGCTGCGGTTCGACCAGCACGTCGCCGAAGAAGTTGTTGAAGCGGCGCACCGACTCGCGTGCCAGTTCGAGATGCGCGACCTGATCCTCGCCGACGGGGACGAACTTGCCGTCGTACATCGCCACATCCGCCGTCTGCAGCAGCGGATAGCCGAGAAATCCGATCGACGACAGATCCTTGTCCTTGAGGTTCTCCTGCTGCTCTTTGTAGGTCGGCACGCGCTCGAGCCATGGCACCGGCACCACCATCGACAGCATCAGGAACAACTCGGCATGTTCAGGCACGAGCGACTGAACGAAGAAGGTGCTCTTCTCCGGATCGAGTCCGGCGCCGATCCAGTCCGCCACGTTGTCGTAGGTGTAAGTCTGAATCTGACTGGTGTCGGCGAAGTCGCTGGTCAACGCGTGCCAGTCGGCTACGAAATAGAAACAGTCGTATTGGTCCTGCAGCGGCACCCAGTTGCCGAGGGCGCCGACAAGATGTCCGAGGTGCAGACGGCCGGTCGGCCGCATGCCTGACACGACGCGGGCTTTGGCCATCACTTCGTCGGCAGCCAGGAGAGGATGTAGCGATACGGCGGCACGACGATGTAGTCGAATCCGTTGGTGAGGATGAGCGCGTACAGCAGGATGAAGCCGTACGGCCGGATGCGATTGAAGGACACCGCGAGTGTGGCGGGCAGCAGTCCGGCGAGCACGTTGCCGCCGTCGAGCGGCGGAATCGGCACCATGTTGAACACCGCCAGCAGCACGTTCAGCCGCATCACCTGGCTGAGGATCGCGGCCAGCGGCACGCTGACGGTTGGCTCGCCCAGCGTTTGCGGTGAGACCGGCAGCAGCGCGAGCAGCAGCGCCGCGATCACCGCCAGCACCAGATTGCTCGCCGGACCGGCGGCGGCGACGAGCATGAAATCGCGACGCGGATGCCGCAACTGGCGTCCGTTCACCGGCACCGGCTTGGCCCAGCCGAGCAGCGGCGCGCCGCTGACCATCGCCACCAGTGGAAAGATGACCGTCCCGAACAGATCGGCGTGCACGATTGGGTTCAGCGACACCCGCCCAAGCAGCCGGGCGGTCGGATCGCCGAGTGTGTCGGCGGTCCACGCATGCGCCATTTCGTGCACCGTCAACGAGAACAACAGCACCGCAAACGCGATGAAAATCTGCGCGAAGTTGATGTCCAGCAAGGATTAAAGGTTACGGCCGACTCGCGAAAAACGCAAGGACGGCGTCGGCGGTTTTGGCGCCGACCACCGCCGCCAACTCCTCACGCGTCGCCCGTCGAACACCCGCGAGGCTGCCGAACGTCGTCAACAACGTTTTGCGCCGCCTCGGTCCGACGCCTGGAACGTGGTCGAGCTCCGATCGCAGGTCGCGCATCGACCGCGCCTGCCGGTGAAAGGTGACGGCGAAGCGATGCGCTTCGTCCCGGATCCGCTGGACCAGCAGCAACGACGGATCGGTGGCGGCGAGCGCGATCGGGTTCTCGTGCTCGCGGGTATAGAGGAGTTCTTCCTTCTTGGCGATGCCGACCGCCATGAGATTCGCGAGTCCCAGCTCCTCGAGCGCCGCGTACGCCGCCGACAGCTGTCCCTTGCCACCGTCGATCAACACGAGGTCAGGAAAGGGACCGCCCTGCTCGAGCAGCTTGCGATAGCGTCGCAACACGACCTGGTGCATCGCCGCGAAGTCGTCCAGAAAACGGGGCTCGGGGCTCGGGCCTGGGGGCTGGGTAATGGCGGATCTCCCAGAGCGCATCGCACCCGTCGAACTGATCGAACCCGTCGAACCCATCGAACCTATCGAACCGATCGAACCTATCGAACCCCTGATCCGAAACTTCCGATACTCGCCACGCCGCATGCGTCCGTCCTCGCACACCACCATCGACGCGACCGTCTCGCTGCCTTGAATCGTCGAGATGTCGAAGCACTCGATCCGCCGTGGCAATGCCGGAAGCCCGAGGACGTGCTGCAGTCCTTCGAGCGCTTCGTATTGCGCGGTCTGGGTCTGGTTGAACCTGGTCTGATAACCGAGCGCCGCATTCCGATTGGCGAGCTCGACGAACCCGCGCTTCTCGCCGCGCTGAGGGACGAGTACCTTGACCTTACGGCCGGCGCGTTCGGATAGCCAGCTCTCGAGCGCGTCGACATCGTCGGGTTCCGCCGGCACGTGCACTTCCGGCGGTGCGTTGCGAATCTCGTAGAACTGCTGAATCGCCGCTTCGAGCACCGCACCTTCCCCGGCGCCGGCAATCGCCGACTCGGTGCCGAGCTCGACACGCTCGACCACGCGACCTCGTCGAATCTCGAACACCTGAATGACGGCGCCCGCCGGCCCGAGTTTCAGACCGAATACATCGCGGTGCCCGAGCTCGGTGGTCGCCATCTTCTGCTGACGGTCGTGCAGGGTCTGCACCGTCCGCATGGCGTCGCGCAGCTGCGCCGCTTCCTCGAAACGCTCGCCTTCGGCCGCGCTCACCATGCGCGACCGCAGCGTCCTGGCCAGCTCGTCGTTCTTGCCTTCGAGAAAGAGGCGTGTGTCGTCGACCGCCCGGCGGTACTCGTCCTCACTGCACACCGTGTCCACACATGGTGCGATGCAGCGTTTGATGTCGTACTCGAGACAGGGCCGGCCCCGCTTGCCGGTGATCACTTCGTTGCACGAGCGAATCCCGAACAGGCGATGCGTCAGCGCCATCGTCTTGCGCGCGAAGGTCGCGGGCAGAAACGGGCCGGCGTAGAAGCTACCGTCGCGCTCGACCTTTCGGGCAACCAGGACGCGCGGAAAACTCTCGTTGGTGGTCAGCTGCAGGTAGGGATAGTTCTTGTCGTCGCGCAGCAGGATGTTGTACTTGGGAATCCGCTGCTTGATCAGGTTGTTCTCGAGCGCCAGCGCCTCGACCACCGAGTCGGTGACGATGACCTCGAGCCGGACCACCTCTTCGAGCAGCGCGTCGGTCTTCGAGTCCGAGCCGTACGCGCCAAGATAGTTGCGGACACGATCGCGCAGGGCGCGCGCCTTGCCCACGTAAATGGTCTCACCCTCCGCGTTGAAGTACAGATAGACGCCTGGCTGCTCCGGCAGCCGGCCAATCTGCTCCTTGAGTTCGTGGATGGGCATACGATACTATGTCGCGTTTTCGTTCAGTGTCTGAACCCTCCATTATAGCCGACGGCGCACGTCACACACGGAGCCTGCCATTTCGACGATGAGCAACGGCCGCGAGCCTGAACAGCCCGGCAAGCGGACGACTTTTACCGGAATGATTGGCGCAGCCTGCATGCTGCCGCTGCAGGCGATCATCAACCTCTGCGTCGCCCTGCGCATTCACCCCAACACGCTGACGCTGATCGGCGTGATCATCAACGTCGGCGCGGCGTGGGCGCTGGGCTTTCAGCGCTTCCTGCTGGCGTTTTTCATCATGCTGGTCGCCAATATTTTCGACTTCATCGACGGCAAGGTGGCGCACCGGCTGCAGCTGCAGTCGGCGTTCGGGGCGTTCTGGGATTCGACGCTGGATCGGTTCTCCGATCTCGCGCTGCTGACCGGACTGATCTTTCTCTACTCGAAACTGGGCCGCAGCGACTACGTGATGGTGGCGGCGTTGACACTGATCTTCTCGATCATGACCAGCTACGCGAGAGCGCGCGCCGAGTCGCTGGTCGAGAAGTGCAAGGTCGGGTTCATGGAGCGGCCCGAGCGAATCGTCCTGTTCATGATCGGTGCGCTGACCAACCGGATGGCGGCGGTGCTTTGGGTGATTCTGGTGCTGTCGATTCTCGCGGTGGCGGACCGGATCTACTACACCTATCTCGCGCTCAACAAGCTGCCGATGCCGTCACGCAGCGGAGTGGGCGGCGTGTTCACGCGCGCCTTCTTCTGGACCGACGAACGTGCGACGCTACCCTACGACCTGTGGGTGATCGCGATCCTCTCGTTCGTGTGGTTGACACCACCCGCCTGGCTCGGCGATCCGACCGCTCACGACGCCGGCCTGATCGCATGGGTGATCGCCCACGTCACGCCTTAGCGCCGAACTTTGGATCGGTGTGGCGCGACCCTTTCAGGGTCGCGGCCGGTGCGGGCCTGAAAGGCCCGCTCCAGATCTCTCTCAGAACGCCTTCGCCGGCCGACGTGCGACGCGTGATGGTCCGCCGTGTCTGCTCCGGCCTCCGCGCTTCAGTGCCCCTGTGGTTGATCGCCTTGGACGGGCTCGCTGGAGACGACGTCTCTGACGACGGATTGCGGACGCTGATTCACGGTGAGGAACATCCGCCCGATGTACTCACCGATGATGCCGAGCATCACCAGTTGAGCGCCGGAGAACACCAGCACGGTCGCCATGATCCAGCCCCAGCCGTACTGGGGACCGCGATTCAACAGCCAGAGCCAGATGACGACGACGAACGCGCCTAGACCGGCAACCGCCGTGACCAGGCCAGTCACCGTGGACGCGCGCAGCGGCAGAACCGAGAAGTTCAGCCAGGCGCTGATCCACAAACGGACCAGCCGCTTCAACGTATAGCCGCTGGCGCCTGCCTGTCGCTGCTCGTGCCGGACTTCGATGGAACCGATTCGCTGCGTGACTTGCAGCAGCAGGCCGTCGAGGTAGGGATACGGACCAGCGTAGCCCATCACCTGCCGGGCGGCAAACGCGCTGACGCAGCGGAAGCTCGAGAGATACAGCCCTCGCGGCTTGTCTATCGCCCAGTCGGTCATGCGATTGGTGAACCAGCTGCCGGCGTTTCGCCACGACGAGTGCTGCTTCACTTCATACTGCCCAAAGACGACGTCGAGCCCCGTCGCCTTCGCGTGCTGCCACAGCCGCACCGCCTCCGCCGGCGGATTTTGTCCATCATCGTCCAGATTCACCAGGTGCGCGCCGCGGGCATGACGCCACCCGGTCAGGACCGCGTTGTGCTCGCCGAAATTGCGCGAGTGATCGACGAAGGTGATCGGTATGCGGGCGGTGCGGACGAGATCGCGGCAGACCGCTGACGTCCCGTCGGCGCTGCCGTCGTTCACGAGAATCACCTCGTGACCGCCGTCGACGGCCAACTGCTCGATGGCCTGCACCAGCGGACCGATCGTATCGGCGCCGTTATAGACCGGGATGACGAAACTGAGCGCTGGAGGCACGGTCAGGCGCGCTTGCGTTTCGCCGCTGCGGCCGGCTTCGCCACCGCCGCCTTGATCGGTTTTTTCTTCGCTGCGCTCACCGTGTCGAGGCTCTTCTTCAGCGCGTCCATCAGGTTGACTACGTTCGGCGGCGTGTCAGCGGCAGTTGATACGACTTCCTGACCGGCAATCTTTGCGTCGATGATGCGCTGCAGGGCGGCGCGATACTCGTCCTGATAGGTCGCCAGGTCGAGTGGCTGTTCGAAGGTCTGGATGACCTGACGCGCGAGCTTCATCTCGTCGGGCCTGACCGTGGCCGGCACCGCGTCGAGCTCGTCGATCGCGTCGATGTCGCGGATCTCGGCGGCATGATGCAGGGTGTGCATCGCGATTCCCCGCTTGTAGGGACGGACCGCCACCAGATACTCCCGTCCGGAAATCGCGAGCTTCCCGATACCGACCTTGCCCTGCATGCCGTCGCGCATCACCGCGAACGCCTCAGCCGCCATCTTGCCATCCGGGGCGAGATAATACGTGCGCTCGACGTACATCGGATCGATGGACGACTCATCAGAGAACTGCACGAGATCGATCACGCGGGTGGACTCGGGGCGCACCTGCTCCAGATCGGACTCGGAGAGCACCACATAGCGTCCCTTTTCGAATTCGTAGCCCTTCACGATCTCCGAGGTCGGTACCTCGCGCTCGCACTGCGGACACCAGCGTTTTTGGCGAATCCGCGACTGGCATTCGGCGTGCAGCTGGTTGAAGGCGATCGAACCGCTCGATTCGGTCGCCGGAAACACCTTGATTGGGATGTTCACCAGGCTGATTTTGAGGAACCCTTTCCAGGTCGGACGTGCGGCCATTTGCTTCTGTTATCGGACGATAGAGCGTCGTGCTTTGAGCCTCTAGCCCCCAGCCCCTGGCCCCTAGCCCGTCAGACCTGATCGCGCTCGTCGTGCTCGCCCAGGTCGAGGCCGGTGCCGGTGAAGTGGATCGCGTGTTCCCCGATCTTGTCCCGCAGCACCCGTCGAGCGGCGCCGTATTTGTCGCCTGGGACGATGAGACGCCGTGCAAGATTGCGCAATCGGGAAATCAGAATCAGCACCACCTCGTGCTCGCCCTCCCGCCAGCTGATCCCACCCACCTGGTTGTAGGGAATGAACACGGAGTCCGCCCAGATGCCGTCCTCGTAGAAGCCGCGCCCGATCCGCAAGCTCATTGGGTAGAGATAGCCGTAATACAAGAACATCATCGCCTCGCCGAAGAACTGGCGGTGGATGAAGACCGCCTTGACGAAGACGAGAAGCCCCAGGGCGACGCCAAGGCCGAGGGCAAACGCGTATTGCGGTGGATTCGGACCTCGCCAGACCAGGATGGCGGTGCGCCGCCGTCGGAGGTATTGGGCGTAGTCCCATGCCAGCTTCACGTTGGCGCAGAGGAAGCCGAAGCCGAGCAGCAGCAGCGTGCCGGTCAGAACGTCCACAGGTGGATTTTACGACAGGGGCTGGTGGCCTGGGGCTAGGGCCTCGACGTGGGAGTTGGCTCCACTCGTGGCGCGGGGCTTTCAGCCCCGCGGGCGCGGCCCGGAAAGGGCCGCGCTACGAGCTCTTCGGCTCGCCCGCCAGATGAGGATCGAAACAGTGACGGCACCGCGCCTCGTACAGTCCGGTCGCGCCGACCAGGACGCGATCGCTGCTGACCACGAGCCGCTGCGTATGGTTGGCCGGATCGCCGCAGACGACGCAGATCGCGAGCGTCTTGGTGATGTATTCGGCAATCGCCAGCAGCTGCGGCATCGGCTCGAACGGTCGTCCGAGGTAGTCCTGGTCGAGCCCCGCGACGATGACCCGCTTGCCGCGGTCAGCCAGCGTGTTGCACGCCGCCGGCAGGTTCGCGTCGAAGAACTGCCCTTCGTCGATGCCGACGACTTCGGTGTCGTCGGCGACCAGCTTCACCAGCTCGTCGGAGTTGCGCACGTTCTGCGACGCGATCCGCATGTCGCTGTGGGAGACGATGTGATCTTCGCTGAACCGGTTGTCGATCAGCGGCTTGAAGATCTGCACCTTCTGGCGGGCAATCTGGGCGCGTCGAAGCCGGCGGATCAACTCTTCGCTCTTGCCGCTGAACATGCTGCCGGTGACGACTTCAATCCACCCGTGCTGCGGCTGACTGCGAATGACGTCCATAGGGCTCCGGAACGATCAGGCGCGCGACTGGTATTCGCCGGTCTCGGTGTTCACGCGCACCTTGTCGCCTTCGTTGACGAAGGGCGGCACCTGAATCACGAGACCGGTCTCGAGGGTGGCCGGCTTGATCTGATTGCTGGCGGTCGCGCCCTTGATGCCGGGCACGGTACTCTTGACCAGCAGATCTACCGTCGGCGGCAGCTCGATGCCGACCGGCTCGACGTCGTAGAATTCGACCCGAATCGTCATCTCGGGGATCAGGAAATCCTTCGAGTCGCCGAGCGCCTCGGTCGAGATGTGAATCTGTTCGAAGGTGGACGTGTCCATGAAGTAGAAGAGGTCGCCGTCGTTGTAGAGGTACTGCATCTCCCGCTCGTCGAGCGAGGCGCGCTCTACATCTTCTTCCGCGCGGAACTTGTGGTCAGCCAGCGCGAGGCTGCGGATGTTGCGCATCCGGACCTGGATATGAGCCCGCTTGTTGCCGGGGGTGAGGTGGTGCAGCTCGAGCAGACGGAAAAGGTCGTTGCCGACCTTGATGAGCATGCCCTTGCGGAGCCGGGTCGCTTGTATGAATGCCATTGATGGTGACTGTATATCCTTGCAATCGTAGCACATCCGGGCACGGCCTGGACACCGGCTCCACCCATGTTACGATGCAAAACGTGGCTTTAACGAGGTGGGATCCGTTGCGCGACCTGCTCGCGCTCCACGAACAACTCGGTCATCTCGTCGGCGCCGACGCTCCCGGCTGGACACCACCGGTCGACCTCTACGAAACCGCGACCGAATTCGTGATGACGGCGGAACTGCCGGGCCTGACCCGCGAGCAAATCGAAATTCAGGCGGAGGATATGCGCGTCACCATCCGCGGCGCCCGTGCCGTCGATCCGGAGCGGCACATCCCGTGCGAACAGTATCACCGGGTCGAGCGCGGACACGGACACTTCTCGCGCGCGTTCGCGCTGCCCGAGCGGATTGCCGTCCAAGCGATCAGCGCCGAGCTCAAGGACGGTGTCCTGACCGTCACGATTCCCAAGTCCGGCGAACGCGGCACGCGCCGTATCGACGTGGATTGACGCGATGTTCAGGCGGATGTTCCTCGCCGGTGCCGTCGTCCTGATGGTGCTTGGCGCGTTCACGGCCGGCCTGCTGGTCGACGGCTGGACACGCGCATTCGCCGCCCTCGGGGTGGCCGAGGCACCACCCTCCGCGGTCTCACTGACGCCCACCCGACCGGCGCCGACCGCGCAACGTTCTGCTCCTGCGCCCGTGATGCCGAACGCGCCGGTGGCAGCAGTGCCTGCGGCAACCGGCGGGCCGGACTTCACCCGAGTCGCCGGCCAGGCGGTGAAAGGCATCGCGAACATTTCGTCGCTGCAAGTGGTACGGACGCGCAACTCGCCGTTCTCGAACGATCCCTTCTTCAGCTATTTCTTCGGCGACCAGGACGCATTCGGCTCGCACGATCGGCGTTCGCTGAGCCTCGGGTCCGGCGTGTTCATCTCCGCTGACGGCTACGTCGTGACCAACAATCACGTGGTCGGCGAGAACGTCCGCGAAATCACGATTGCGCTGCCCGACAAACGCGAGATCAAGGGCAAGGTGATCGGCACCGATCCGGCGACCGATATCGCGCTGTTGAAAATCAACGTGAGCGGGCTCCCGGTGGTGCCGTGGGGTGATTCGAGTCAGTTGAAAGTCGGCGAATGGGTACTGGCGATCGGCAGCCCGTTTCAACTGAGCCAGACGGTCACCGCGGGCATCGTCAGCGCCACGGGCCGGGCCAACATGGGCTTTGCCGACTACGAGGATTTCATCCAGACCGATGCCGCCATCAACCCCGGGAATTCCGGCGGCGCGCTGATCAACACGCGCGGTGAACTGGTCGGCATCAACACCGGCATCTACAGCGAGAGCGGCGGCTACCAGGGCATCGGATTCGCGGTGCCGAGCAACCTCGCGCGGCATGTCGTGGACGACCTGTTGAAATACGGCGAAGTCCGGCGCGGATCGATCGGCTACATCGGCATCGAAAAACTGACGTCGCAGCTCGCCGAGGAGGTCGGTGCCACCGGCACGAGCGGAGCGCTGGTGTCGAGAATGACCCGCGCGTCCGAAGCATACGAAGCAGGAATTCGGCCGGGCGACGTGATCGTCGGCTTCAATGGCCAGCCGATCGAGGACACCGGCCGGTTCTCCCGTCTGGTCGCCGACGCGAAGATCGGGACGACCGCCACAGTAAAGTTGCTGCGCAACGGCAAGCCGATGGAGTTCAAGCTCCCGGTCGTCTCGAGTTCGACCGCCAGAGCCCGTCGCCAGTAGCGCGGGCCTTTCAGGCCCGCGGCAATCGCGACCCTGAAAGGGTCGCGCCATCACGGGTCGTGCCGCTCACGGCAGCGCCACCTCACGGGTCGCGCCCGCTCACTGTGGTGTCCGGCTTCAGCGGGACCCGGATTGAATCAGGCCAGCGCCGCGCGCGACTCGTACCACCCTTCGAAATCCTTGAAGGACCGGCTCAGATGCACCGGCTTGGTGATCCGATCCGCCACGACCTCCGCCGTCTTGTAGCCGTTGCCAGTGACACAGACGACGATCGATTCGTCGCGCGGGATGACGCCGCGCGCGATCAGGTCGATCGTCGCCGCCAGTGTGGTGCCGCCTGCCGGCTCCGTGAAGATGCCCTCAGTTTCGGCGAGCAACTGGATGGCGCGCACGATCTCTTCGTCGGACACGGCCGCGCCGGCGCCGCCGGTGGCCTTCACGCTCTCGATCACCTGATAGCCGTCTGCGGGATTCCCGATTGCGATCGACTTCGCGATGGTGTTCGGGCGCACCGGTTCCGGATGTTCGAGCCCGTGCTCCAGCGCGTGCACGACGGGCGCGCATCCCGCGGCCTGGGCGGCATACACGCGAGGCAGCTCCCCTTCGACGAGTCCAATCTCCCTGAGCTCGCGCAATCCGCGCACGATGCGCGGCAGCAGCGTACCGCCGGCGACCGGCGACACCAGATGCTTCGGATACTTCCAGCCAAGCTGTTCGACGATCTCGAATCCCATCGTCTTCGCGCCTTCCGCGTAGTAGGCGCGCAGGTTGATGTTCACGAAGCCCCACGCGTAGCGATCCGCGATCTGCGTGCACAGCCGGTTCACATCGTCGTAGTTGCCAGCGATCGCGAGCAGCGTCGGGTTGAAGATGGCGGAGCCGAGCAGCTTGCCGGCCTCGAGGTTGTCGGGGATCACGACGCAGCACTCGATGCCGAGCCTGGCGGCGTGAGCCGCGACGCTGTTGGCCAGGTTGCCCGTGGACGCACACGCCAGCACCTTGAATCCCAACTCGACCGCGCGGGTCGCGGCGACCGAGACGACGCGATCCTTGTACGACAACGTGGGATGGTTGACCGAGTCGTCCTTGATGTAGAGCTCGCTCACGCCGAGACGATCGGCCAGCCGCGCGCAACGAACCAGTGGCGTGAAGCCCGAGTTGAAGCCCGTGAGAGGCTCACCGGCAATCGGCAGGAGCTCGCGATAGCGCCACAGGTTCTTGGGACGACGTTCCACGACCTCGCGGGTGAGGTGGATCGACGAGTAGTCGTAGACCGGCTCGAGGGGACCGAGACAGCGGTCGCAGACGTAAACGGCCTCGGCCGAAAAAAGGGCCTTGCACAGATGGCATTGCAGTCCGAGTAACGCGCTCACAGAGCCTCCGCATACACAGAAGTTTGAAGTGTGAAGTCTGAAGGGAGAGGTTCGGAGGATGCCTCCGGAAGTCTGAAGTCTGAACTCTGAACGCTGAAATTTGCAGTCAGCTGAAGCGGAGAAACGATCGCCGACGGATCGCGGGCGATGGCGACGATGTCGCTGAGGACGGCGACGGCGGTTGCCGCTCCACCGGCGCCGGCGCCGAACAGGCCAACCTCGCCTGAATGCTCGCCGGTGATGAGCGCCGCGTTTCGCGGACCGATCGTCCGGCCCAGCAGCGAATCGCTCGAAACCGCGGTGGGTGCCACCCAGGTGGTCAAGGTCGAGCGGTCACGATCGTAGTCGGCGAAGGCAATCTGACGGATCGACTGACGCCGATCGCGGAGCCGGCGCACGTCGCCAGCGGAGATTGTGGCGGAGGTCCGGGCGGCAATCTGCGACGGGGTGACACGAACGCCGAACGCGAGCGCACAGAGAATCGCCAGCTTCGCGCGGGCATCCCCGCCGTCGAGATCGGTGGACGGATCGGCCTCGGCGTAGCCGGCGGCTTGCGCCCCGGCCAGCGCGCACGCCAGGGAACAGTCGTCCGCCTCCATCTGCGACAGCACCGCGTTGGTGGTGCCGTTCAGGATGGCCACGATGCGGGTGATGCGATCTCCCGACAGACCATCGCCGATTGCCCTGATGATCGGCATCGCGCCCCCGACCGCCGCCTCGAATCGCAGCTGCCGTCCCTGCCGTGCTGCGAGGCGCAACAGATCGGCGCCATGCGCCGCGATGATCTGTTTGTTCGCGGTGACGACCGACTTGCCCGCGAGCAGAGCATCGCGAATCCAGCCGGTCGCGGGATCCAGGCCGCCGACCGCCTCGACCACGATGTCGGCGTCGCTGTGGAGGATGTCGTCGATGTCCGAGGTCCAGCGGACGGCGCTCGCAGCCCTCAGGAGATGCCGTTTGCCATCAGCGCGTCGATCGAAAATGTGGGTGAGGCGAAGGCCGGCGTCGGGGTTGGAAGCGGTCAGGCGTTGCGCCACGGCCGAACCGACCGTGCCAAAACCCAGCAACGCCACACGAAAACAGGAACTCACTCGTAGTCTCCCTCATCTCCCCCCGCACGATGCGGGGCAGGAATTGGCACCTGAACCGCGACCCGGAAGTCGCGTGGTTGCCGTGGCGTCGCAGGGCCCATCCCTCAGCCACTCTTGATGAAGCGCGTATTCGATTGTCCGAGTCCCGACTATAGCAAAGGCATTCTCACCAAAGCAAGAACAGACATCGACACATCCACATAGGATGATTTAGGCCGAGCACTCACCGTCCAGGACCTCGGGGACGAACTCGCGGATCTCGCCGAGATCGACGAAGTCGAGCGGCACCGCGTCACCGGGCTGGAGCCGTTCGAGGTCGGCGAGCAGGCTCTTGACGAGGTCGAGGTCGACGCGACCGAAGTAGGACGTCGCGGTTTCGTCGGGCTGTCTGTCCCGGGCGTACAGATCGATCAGCCGCTCGACGACCTCGGGCATGCGGCGCGCCGGGATCTTGGCGGCCAGCCGGCCGAACGTGACGCCACGCTCCTGCGCCCCGCCGCCGACCATCACGAAATACTGCGGCACGGCGCGGGACCCGAGACGGCGCACACTCCCCTGAAATCCGATGGTGGCGATGTGGTGCAGTCCGCAGCCGTTCGGGCAGCCGCTGATCTTGATGCGCGCCCCGTCGGCCGAGGCGATGAGATCCGGCCGCGCACGCAGGCGATCCTCGAGCAGGCGTCCGAGGCCGCGTGACTGCGTCACCGCGAGACGGCAGGTCTCCGCGCCCGGGCAACTGGTGACATCAGCCACGGTGCCGGCTTCCGAGAGCCCGAGTCCGGCGGCGGCGAGCCGGCGATACAGCTGGCGCACGTCGCAGGCGTTGACCCAGCGGAACACGAGATCCTGATCTGGCGTGACGCGGATCGCGCCGTCGCCGTAGGCACGCGCCAACTCCCCGAGCACCCGCATCTGCTCGCTCGACACGTCACCGAGCGGCACGCTCGCCACCGCCATCACGAAGCCGAACTGCTTCTGGGCGCGCACGTTGGTGACACGCCATCGCGCGTACGACTCGTCTCCGGCTTCGATCAGCGGAACGATGGTCGGGGTCAGGCCGGGACCCGAGACGCGGCCGTTGGCGACGCGCGAGGCGATGTGCCCGGCCGACGGCGACGAATCCTTGACCCAGTCGGGCTTTTCCTCGCTCGCCGGCGGATCGATTTCGAGCGTCGGCACCTGGCCGCGCAGGCGGCACGCGGTCAGCTCGCGATCGTATTCCTCGCGCCAGCGCGTCCAGCCCAGGGTCTTGATCATGAACTTCATGCGGTTGCGCTGTTTGTGCTGGTAGTCGCCGAGCCTGGCGAACACCCGCACCACCGCCTCGGCGACACGGAGAATCTCGGACGCCGGCAGGAATTCGTGCAGCACGCCCGCCGCCGTTGTCATGATCGCGGTGCCGCCGCCGGCCGTGACGCGAAAACCGCGTCCGCCATCGGGGCCGACCAGCGCGCGGAATCCGAGATCGTTGACGCCGGTGACGACGTGATCGGTCGCGCACCCTTCGAACGCGATCTTGAACTTGCGCGGGAGTGTTGAGCTGAGCGGATGGCGCAGGAGATATCGGGTCAGTGCCTCGGCGTACGGCGTCACGTCGAACCGCTCGTCAGCGGCGACGCCGGCGTACGGGCAGGCGGTGATATTGCGAACCGAGTTGCCGCACGCTTCCCGGGTGGTCAGACCTGCCTCGGCGAGACGCCGCATGGCCGGCTCGGCGTCGTGAAGCTTGACGAAATGAAACTGCACGTTCTGCCGCGTGGTGATGTGACCAAAACCGCGCGAGTATCGCTCGCCGACGTCGGCCAGCGCCTCGAGTTGCTCACTCGACAGAATGCCCTGCGGAATCTTCACGCGCAGCATCTGCGCGTCCTCGGCCTGCCGCTGACCGTAGGTGCCGCGCACGAGCCGGAACGCGCGCCACTGATCGGGTGTCATCTCACCCCGTTCGTAGCGCTCGAGCGTCGTCACAAACTCGTCGATGTCGGCCTCGCTGGCAAAGGACAGCCGCGCTCGACCGTAGGTTTTTGTATCGTCAGCTGCCGACATGCACCCTCACTCGCGTTGTGTAACGTATCTATCTAGCGGGCCGCCGTAGCGCGAGGCTTCGGCTGAGCGCTTTCACTGCTCTGCAATCCCACCGCGACGACATCGCCGACGACGATCGTTCCCGCTCCGCCACAATCGAGAGACACATGGTCCGCGGCCATCTGATCGAGCGTTCCCCGCCATACCTGTTGTTCGGCTCTCGTTCCATCGACGACGACGGCCGCGGGCGTGCCACGGGACCAGCCGCGATCGATCAGCGTGCTGGCAATCGCGCTGGAGCGTCCGAGCCCCATCAGCACGACCACCGTCAGACCATTCGGCTGGAGTTCCGCAACAGACCTGGCAAACGCCGCTTCGTCGTGCCCGGAGACGACGAGGAACGCGGTCGCCGTGCCCCGGTGCGTGACCGGAATCCCGGCCGCAGCGGGCGCGGCAATGGCGCTGGTGATGCCCGGCACCACGTCATACGGCACGTTCGCGCGCTGCAGCGCCAACGCTTCTTCCCCTCCTCGCCCGAAGACGAACGGATCGCCGCCTTTCAGCCGCACGACTCGACGGCCCTTACGCGCGGCGCGAATCATCAAGGCGTGAATGCTGGTTTGCGCCATCGCGTGCCGGTTCGAGCGTTTGCCGACGAAAAACCGCTGCGCCCGGCGCGCATATTTGAGGATGCGCGGATCGACCAGCGCGTCATAGAGCACGAGATCCGCGGCTCGAAGTCGGGCCATCGCCGTACGGGTGAGAAGGCCAGGGTCGCCCGGACCGGCGCCGACGAGCGACACGTGACCGGTGTTGTTCGTCATAGCCACGAGTCCTCCGGTGCGTTCAGCCACGGCACCCCGGCGCGAAAGCCTTCCCCGACCACGGGATGGTCCGGCGAGGCAAACGCCTGGACGACGGAATCGCCGCCGAACGCGTCGGCCTTCGGCGTCCGGTCAGTGAGATACAACTTGTTGAGTGCCGCAAGCAGCAGCGGCTTGCGCTCGCCCATCGGCACGGCATCGCGTCGCCAGGCGATGCGCTCGGCCCGCGCTCGCCACACCCACAGTCCCAGATCCTCGGGCAGAATGGCGTCAATCGCTTCGCGGAGCAGCGACGTCAGCGCCGGCGCACTGCCCGACGTCGAGATCGCGACGGTCACGCCATCGCGCCTGACCACTCCACTCAGGAACGCAGTGGCATTCGCGGGATCGTCAACGGCGTTCACGAAAATCCGGCGCGCCTCGGCCAGCGCCGCGACCACCTGATTCACGGTCGGCGGCGCAGCTGCGACCACAAGCCACACCTCGTCGAGATCGGCAGGCTCGAACGGCCGCAGCGCCAGAGACGGTCCGGCGTCGTCGTCGGACTGCGCGGCACGAACCACCAGTTCCGCCATCTCGGCGGACACCTCGGGTGACACGATGCGGACACGGGCGCCGACCGCGCTCAGCTGCCTGAGCTTGGCGGTCGCAACCGGGCCACCGCCGACGAGCAGCACCATCCGATTGCGAACATTGAGAAACAGCGGCAATAAGTCAGTCATAAATGCAAAAAGGCCCGGGAAGCTGAAGAGCCTCCCGGGCCTTTGGGTTCTGTTCGGTAACGAAACTTGATCAGGTGTTGATCGTCGATTCGCGCGAGGCCAGACCATTGGCGCAGGGGCTCGTGGGGAGCCCGCAACAACAACAGCAGGTACATGCGCAGGTCGAATGACCGATCACAATGGTCTTTTTTACCGCGCCAACCGACCCGGCGTCAAGTTTCCCGTAGACTGGGAGGAATGAGACTCCCACTCTGCGGTGCCTTCGCCGTCGCCGTGCTGACGGCGCTTCCGGCCTTTGCCCAGCGACTGCCGACGACGGTCGTACCCAACCATTACGACCTCGCCTTCGTGGTCGACGTCGCCCATGCGCGTTTCACCGGCACCGAAACGATCGCGGTCCAGGTCGCCGCCCCGACCAACAAAATCGTGCTGCACGCGCTCGACATCGAGTTCCGCGAGGTGACGATCGGCAACGGCGCCGCGGCGCAGAAAGCGGTGGTCGCGCTCGACGCGACCGCGCAGACGGCCACCTTCACGGTCCCGACGACCTTGGCCAAGGGGCCGACCGATGTTCACGTGCAGTACAGCGGCGTCCTCAACGACCAGTTGCGCGGCTTCTATCTGAGCAAGACCAAAGCCCGAAACTACGCGGTGACGCAATTCGAGTCGACCGATGCACGGCGTGCCTTTCCCTGCTTCGACGAACCGTCGTTCAAGGCGACCTTCAGCGTCACGCTGACCATCGACCGCGGCGACATGGCGATCTCGAACGGCAAGCTGCTGTCCGATACCCAGGGACCGTCGATCACCCAGCACACACTGAAGTTCGCGACGTCACCGAAAATGTCGTCGTACCTGGTGGCCATGGCGGTCGGCGATTTCAAGTGCGTCGAGGGCGGCGCCGACAACATCCCGATCCGCATTTGCGGCACGCCGGAAAAGAAGGATCTGCTGCACGTCGCGCTCGAGTCGGCGCAGCAGGTGATGAAGTTCTACAACAGCTACTACGCCATCAAGTATCCGTTCGTAAAGCTCGACGTCCTCGCCGTTCCGGACTTCGCCGCAGGTGCGATGGAAAACACGGCGGCGATCTTCTACCGAGAAACCGATCTGCTGGCCGACTCGAAGACCGCGTCCACGGCCACCCGCAAGACCATCGCTTCGGTGCTGGCGCACGAGATGGCGCACCAGTGGTTCGGTGATCTCGTCACGATGGCGTGGTGGGACGACGTGTGGTTGAACGAGGGCTTTGCGACCTGGATGGCCAACAAGCCGCTCGGATCGATCCACGCCGACTGGAACGTCCCGGTCGATGAGGTCGAAGAGAACCTCACCGCGCTCAGCCTCGATTCCCTGAAGTCCACGCGATCAATCCACTCCGACGTGGAGACCCCGGCACAGATCGATGAAGCCTTCGACGGCATCGCCTACCAGAAGGGGGCGGCGGTCCTCCGGATGATCGAAAGCTATGTCGGCGCCGAGACCTTCAAGAAAGGGGTCAACGCCTACCTGCAGACTCACGCCTACGGCAATGCCACATCCGAGGACTTCGCCAAGGCGATCGCGTCTACATCGGGCAAGCCGGTCGAACGGATTCTGCCGACCTTCGTGAATCAGCCTGGCGCGCCGCTGCTCGACGTCGGACTCTCCTGCGGCAGTGGTCACACCACGGTGACGCTGAAACAGCAGCGCTTCTTCCTCGACGCGCCGCCAAAGGAGGCCGGGCGCTGGCAGATCCCGTTCTGCATCAAGGCGCCGGGCCAGGCGTCACCGACGTGCGAGGTGATGACCAACGAGACGCAGACGCTGCAGCTCGCTGGTGCGTGTGTGCCGTGGGCGTTCGCCAACGCCGGAGCTCGCGGTTACTACCGGACCGCGTACTCGTCAGAGATGCTGCGTGCGCTCGCGCCGCACGTCGAGACCGACCTGAGCGCGCCCGAACGCCTCGTGCTGTTGAACGACGAGTGGGCTCTGGTCCGGGCGGGCCGGCAGAGCGCGGGGGACTATCTGACGCTGGCCTCCGGATACGGGCGCGAGCCGATCAGCGGTGTGCTCGAGGAAGTCGCGCGGCGACTCGACAACATCGACGAGGACCTTACCGCCGCGACATCGAAGCCACAACTGCAGGCGTTCACCGTTTCGCTGTTCCGGCCGATGTTCGACGAAGTCGGGTTCACCGCCGCGAGCGGCGACGATGACAACCGGCGGTCGCTGCGCGGCGTGTTAATCGGCACGCTCGGCACGACCGGTCAGGATGCCGACGTGATCGCGAAATCGAAGGCGGCACTCGATCGGGCGCTCGCAGGTGGACCGGCGCTCGAGTCAACCGTCGCGGGGGCCGTGGTCACAACCGCGGCGATTCACGGAGACGCCAAACTGTTCGACGCGCTCGCCGCTGCCGCTGACCGCGCCGAGTCTCCTGAAGAACAGTACCGGTATCTGTTTGCGCTCGCGGCCTTTCAGGATCCGGCGCTGATCGATCGCGGCCTCGAGCGATCGCTGACGTCGCAGATTCGCACGCAGGACACCGTGCTCTACCTGTCGCGATTCCTGTTCAACCCCACGGCGCGGCCGCGGGCCTGGGCGTTCATCAGGGAGCATTGGACCGCGCTCGAGCCGAAGGTCACCATCTTCGGCGGCGACACGAACCTGACGCACGCTCTGGGGGCGTTCTGCGACGCCGGCTCGCGCGACGAGGTGCAGGCGTTCTTCGCCGCCCATCCCCTGCCCGCCGCCGCGCGCACGCTGGCGCAGACGATCGAGCAGATCAACAGCTGCATCGCGCTGAAGGAGAAGCAGACGCCGGCAGTCACGAACTGGCTGGCGGCGCGTTAGCCGACGATTTCAGGTCGGTGTAGCGCGACCCTTTCAGGGTCGCGCGAACGCGGGCCTGAAAGGCCCGCACCACGACTACCGACTACCAATCGCCGACTACCGACTGAGACTGACGACTGGCGACTGACGACTGACGACTGACGACTGGCGACTGAAGACTGAAGACTGAAGACTGTCTATCCCGACACCGCCGCATGTCCGCGCACCCACGCCCGCCACGGATGCTCCGTGCCCACCCTGATCCCGATCCGCGGACCCCACTGGAGCGGTCCGACGCGGATGCCGCGATCCTCGACGTAGAGGCGATCGCCAAGCAGATCGAGGCGGTTCTCCGCCAGCGTGATCCCCATCGCCATCGTCAGGTTGCCGGGGCCGCGACAGAGGTCGTGCGGCGATATCGCCACGCCGGATTTCACCGCCCGTCGTCCTTTGGTCACGCGGCCGCGGCGCCGTCGCATCACCGCGATGCCATCGAGCGGTTCGAGTGCGCGAATCAAGACCGCCGCCGGCGATCCCGCCGCCTCGGTGACGACGTTCACCATGGAGTGGATGCCGTAATTGAGATAGACGTAGGCGTGTCCAGGCGTCCCGTAGAGTGGCTCGTTACGACGGGTCGGGCCGGGAGCCGCATGGCAGGCCGGATCGGACTCGCCGATGTAGGCCTCGACTTCGACGATGACGCCGCTGGTCAGGACACCGCGCCGGCGGTGAACCAGCACCTTGCCGAGGAGATCTCGCGCCACCCTCAGCGTCGGCCGTTCGTAGAAGGCGCGGTCCAGCGTCACGCCGCCAGCCACACGCTCAGTGCTGTCGCAGACGCGCAACCGCGCGTTCCGCGGATTTGACGACGTCGGGATCCTTGTCGGTCAACAGCGGCTGCAGCAGCGACAGCGCGATCGGATCGTCGGCCAGGTACAGCGTGTCCGCGATGTCAGCGCGCATCTTCGGGTCGGGATCCTGCAGGTAGCGCGAGAACAGCGCCAGCCGTCCCGGGACGAGATCGACCAGGTATCCTCTCGCCTGATCGCGCAGCTTCGGTTTCGGCAGCGCTTCTGCGATGGCATCGACCGAGGCGTTCGAGAGCATCGCCTTCGCGAAGGCGCCAGTCAAGATGGTGGCGTCAGCGTGCTGTCCGGCCAGCGCCGTCTGGATGTCGGGAAGCTTCGCAGGATCGCCGAGCCGGGCGAGGCCTTCGACGGCGATGCCCTTCAATGCGTCGCCTTTGGCCCCAAGCACCGTGGAAAACACCGTCACGCTCGCGGGATTGCCAATGTGGGCCAGGCCATCGAGCGATGCTTCGGCCAGCGGCCCTTTCGCGTAGAACCGAAACAGATCGGTCAGCGCCTGGACGCCGCGGTCGTAACGCATGGCGCCGAGCGCCGTCATCGCCGCAGGTTTGACGAGGCGATCGCCGTCGTTGAGCGCCGTGATCAGCGCGTCGCCGACGGTCGGTTCGATCGGCGGATCGTTCGGCCGGCGCACGAAGACCCGGCCGAGCACACGCACGGCGGCATAACGCGTCGCCGGGTCGGTCGAGCCGATGAACGCGGCGAGCCTCGGCCCGCTCGCGGCCAGAACCGTACTCCGCGAAGCACCGCCCGGCTCGATCGCCAGCGTGCCGAACGCATACAGCGCTTCGAGGCTCACGCGCGGATTGTCGTCACGGGCGGCGGCCAGCAGGGCGTTGAGGACAGCGATCGGCACCGAGCGCGGACCGAGGACGAGGGGACCGGCCGAAAACAGCGGCTCCGACAGCGTCCCGGGCTTGCGCTTCCCGGGCGTCATCTTCTCGGCGAGGAAGATGTTCAGCTCGGCTGCAATCGCCTCGAGCTGCACGGCATCGCGGGGATCGGTGATCAGCGGCGCGAGCGGCAGAGCGGCCTCTTCGAACGCGGCCTCCTTCAGCAACTGCGCGGCGTGGAGGCGTGTACCTTCGTCAGGACTGGTGAGCTCGGCCAGCGCCTGATCGAATGGGATCTGCGCCGGCGACGCCGACGTGACGAGGACCGTCGCGACGCTGAGCAGAAGGCTCTTCATGGCATCACCGACGCGAATCAGCGCCCTGAGGCGTAGGCATGCGAGCGTCCTTCGGCCAGCACCGGACGCAGATAGCGTCCCGTGTGAGACGCCTCGACCTGAGCGACCTGCTCGGGCGTGCCGGTGGTGACAATGGATCCACCGTCCTCGCCGCCGTCCGGACCGAGATCGATGATGTAGTCGGCGGTCTTGATCACGTCCAGATTGTGCTCGATGACGAGCAGGGTATGGCCGGCCTCGAGCAATTTCCTGAACGCGGTCAGCAGCTTCGCGATGTCGTCGAAGTGCAGGCCGGTGGTCGGCTCGTCGAGGATGTAGAGCAGCCGTTCGCCGCCGTTGGACGAGAGGTGCGCCGCGATCTTGATGCGCTGAGCCTCGCCGCCGGACAGCGTCGTCGCCGGTTGACCGAGACGCAGGTAACCCAGCCCGATTTCGTCGAGCACCTGGAGCCGCCGCAGCACTTTCGGCGAGCTGCTGAAGAACGTCAGCGCTTCGCGGACGGTAAGGTCGAGCACCTGATGGATCGACCGGCCGCGATAATGAACGTCGAGCACCTGCGGCTTGAACCGCTTGCCGTCGCACTGATCGCACGGCACGAACACGTCGGCGAGGAACTGCATCTCGACGCGCACCTCGCCCTCACCCTGGCACGCTTCGCAGCGGCCGCCAGGGACGTTGAACGAGAAATGGCTGGCGCTCAGGCCGCGCGCCCGCGCGTCCTTGGTTGCAGCGAACAGCTCGCGGATCGGATCGAACGCCTTGAGATACGTGACCGGATTCGACCGCGGCGTGCGCCCGATCGGCGCCTGATCGACCAGCACGGTATCGGTGATGTACTCGGTACCTTCGAGGTCGTCGAAGGTGCCGACACGCTTCTCCCATGCTCCCTTGGCGCGCTTGATCGCGGCATACAGCACGTCGTGCACGAGCGTGGACTTGCCCGAACCACTGACGCCGGTCACCACCGTCAACGTGTTGAGCGGGATGCTGACGTCCACATCCTTGAGGTTGTGTTCGCGCGCGCCCGTCAGTTTAATCTTCAGCCCGGTTCCCCTCCGCCTTGTCGTCGGCACCGGAATGGCGAGTTCCTGGCGGAGGTATTTCGAGGTCAGCGAGCGCGGCTCGAGCATCAGCGCCTCGAGCGTCCCCGAGAACACCACCCGGCCGCCCTGCTCGCCGGCGCCGAGGCCGAGATCGACGATGTGATCGGCGACCTTGATCATATCGGCATCGTGTTCGACCACCAGCACGGTGTTGCCCTGATCGCGCAGCTGCCGCAGGATCGCGATCAGCCGGAGGTTGTCGCGCGAATGCAGGCCGATGGACGGCTCGTCGAGGACGTACAACGTGCCGACCAGCGCCGAGCCGAGCGAGGTCGCCAGGTTGATGCGCTGCGCTTCACCTCCGGACAGCGTCGAGGAGAGTCGATCGAGCGTCAGGTAGTCGAGGCCGACGTCGCTCAGGAACGAGAGCCGGCGCTGAATTTCCTTCAGCACCTTGTCGGCGATCGTCTGCTCTTTTTCCGACAGCGTCAGCGTGCTGAAGAACAGCTGCGCTTCTCGTACGGTGAGTGAGGCGACGCGGTCGATGGTCCGATCCGAAACGCGGACATCGCGCGCCTCGCGCCGCAGCCGGGCGCCCCCGCAATCGGGACAGGTCAGGTAGCCACGATAGCGGCTGAGGAAGACGCGGACGTGGACCTTGTATTTCTTCTTTTCGAGCCAGCGAAAGAACCCGCGGACGCCTTCGTAGTCCCCTGCCGAAGGGTCGCCTTCGATGACGAAGCGGCGGTCGTCCTCGGAGAGATCGGACCAGGGGACGTCCAGCCGCAGCTTGCGCTTCTTCGCTGCCCGCTTCAGCTCGGCGAGCTGGGCCCGATAGTGCGGTTTGGTCCAAGGCTCGATCGCGCCGTCCTGAATCGACTTCGCCGCGTCCGGCACGACCAGCGACATGTCGAGCTCGATGATGTTTCCGAAGCCATGACAGGTCGGGCACGCGCCGAAGGGATTGTTGAACGAGAACAGGCGCGGCTGTGGATCCTCGTAAGCAATACCGCAGGTACGACATTCGAAGCGTTCGGAGAAGACGATGGGGCTGGGGGCTGGCGGCTCGGAGCTTCCGACTGACGACTGCGGCCTGTCGACTGACGACTGCCGACTGACGACTGATGACTGAGGACTGAGGACTGGCAGCGCCCATGCGGCGCCGCCCCCTTCGAGATACGCAGTTTCGATCGAATCGGTCAGGCGCTGACGTTGATCGGCAGCGGTCGCCGGATCGTCGGACAACTGCATCCGATCCACGACAACCTGCAGCAGCGGCTGATCCGCCAGCGTGTCCAAGTCGATGTCGTCGAACGCGACCGCGACGCCATCGATGAGAAGGCGGGCGAAGCCCTTCTTCCGCAGGCCCTGAATCGTCGCCGCAATCGCGGATCCGGTGCCGTTTTTCGATAGGGTGCGATCGGGCGCGGAACTGGTCGGGCCCTCACTCTCGTCACCGCGTTCGGCGAGTTCGTCCACCTCCGCCGTGTCCGTGACCGATGCCGACGCGTCCACGACCGGCAGGTCGAAGCCGAGCAGCAGGCGCGTCCCGGCCGGCATCGCGCCGAGGCGCGCCGCGACGACTTCGGCGGTTTCGCGCGTCACTTCCTTGCCGCAGTTCCGGCAGAAGGTCCGGCCGACCCGCGCGTATAACAGGCGCATGTAGTCGTGAATCTCGGTCGTCGTGCCAACGGTCGAGCGTGGATTGCGGATGCTGTTCTTCTGCCGAATCGCGATCGCGGGCGAGATGCCGTCGATGCGATCGACGTCAGGCTTCTCCATGCGCTCGAGAAATTGGCGGGCGTACGCAGACAGAGACTCGACGTAACGCCGCTGCCCCTCGGCGTAAATCGTGTCGAAGGCCAGCGACGACTTTCCCGAGCCGCTGACACCGGTGATGATGATCAGCTTCCCCGACGGAAGCGTGACGTCGATGTTCTTGAGGTTGTGGGTGCGCGCCCCGCGCACGACGAGGTCGGCGGCTTCAACAGCGCCAGGCGTGGACGTATCGGGCATGCGCGGTGTACGACCCTCTGTAGCGAATTTCCGGATGGCCTGAACCATCTATCGTAACGCAGGGACGTACTGCGAGCAACCATTTGGTCATTCGATTCGGCACGCCTCATCGAAATCGAGCCGTGGATTTCTCGGGAACAAGCCGTCGGGATCGCCGTAGCCGAGGTTGACGAGAAAGTGCGATCGCCAGCTGCTGTTCGGAAAGAACTCGGCATCCACCTTGGCGCGGTCGAAACCGCCGATCGGTCCGGCGTCCAGGCCGAGCGCCCGGGCTGCCAAGATTAGATAGGCGCCCTGCATGGCGCTGCCCTGGGCCGCGACGCGCTCGCGCACCTCCGGCGTGAGGTTCGCGAAGTGGCTCCGGAAGTCCGCGTGCGGCATCAGCACCGGCAGCTTCTCGTGGAACTCGAGATCGTGCGCGACGATCGCCGTGACCGGCGCGCTCATCACCTTGTCGATGTTGGCCGGTGCCAGCGCTCCGCGCAGGCGGGCTTTGGCATCCGGACCCGACGCGAAAACGATGCGCATCGGCTGCGTGTTCGCGGAGGTCGGCGGAAACTTCGCGAGGTCGTACACCTGCCGCAGCAGCGCGTCGGGCACGCGCTTGGCCAGCCATTTGTTGTAAGTGCGCGCCTCGTTAAAGAGACGATTCAACGAGGATTGGTCGAGGCCCTCCGCCGTCGCGGTCAGCGTTGCGACGCGGCTCACAACCGGCTCCCGCGAGCCCACGCGATGATGCCGTTGACCACCAACAGCACCGCAGCAGGCGCCGGGTTGCCGCCGATGATGAACAGATGCGTCGTCACCGCACCGATCATCGTCACGAGCAGCGCGGTTGCGCCGTAAAACGCCAGCGATGGGACGAGCAGCGCGATCGCGCCGGTGATCTCGAGGATCCCGGTGAAGTACCGGAACCACTGACCGATGCCGATGGTGGCGAACGCCTGGACCATATCCTCGCCGCCGGCCAGCTTGTGTGCGCCCGCAAACAGGAACATCGCCGCGCTGACTATCTGCAGGGTCCAGACGAAGGCAACCTTCCCTCTCGATCGTCGCGCCGCATCGTTTCCGCTTTCATTCCAGGTCTGGGTGAGTGTCGTCATGCTCTTCTCCTCTTCTATCGGTTATGGATGAACTGTACATCGCTGAACTATTGGCCAAAAAAAGGCCCTACTTCTCCAGCTTCGCGAGCAGCCTATGCAGGGTTTCAGTCTCGTCTGCTGTGAGCGCCTCGAACAGTTCCTGCTCCGACTCGGCCTGGATCTGGCTTCCTCGGGCGTACGCCTTACGGCCGGCGTCGGTCAGCACTGCGAGACGCGAACGGCGATCGCTCGAATCCGCTGTCCGACTGACCAGACCGTCCGCCTCGAGACGATCCACCAGTTGAGTGACGTTGGATTTCACACACCGCAGGCGGTCGGCCAACTGACCTAGTGGGAGCGACTCCCCCGCCTGGCTGAGCTGATGGAGCGCTGCCAGCTTGGCGAGCGACAGATCGACGGCTGCGAGCTTCTGTTCGATACGGCTCTCGAGAACGCCCGAGGCGTGCAACACGGCGAAGAGTCCGGTCCGTTCGGCAATGGCCATCTAGTTCAGTCATGTAGTATATCACAATCGCTGGAACATGCCACACCACCATCGCTGGGCTGACATCTCTCCTGAGCAGATCACCGACGCGATCGAGCGCCGCTTCATCACCGGTGATTCGATGACCGTCGGACGGTTCGCGCTCAGGCGCGGCGGAGCGGTGCCACCGCACGCGCACCCGAACGAGCAGATCAGCATCGTCCTCAGCGGCGCGCTGCGATTCACGATCGACGGCGTCGACACCATCGTGCGCGGCGGCGAGGCGATGCAAATTCCGGGCAACGCGCTGCACGGCGTCGAGGTGCTCGAGGACACCATGGTCATCGACGTGTTCAGCCCGGTGCGTCAGGACTGGATCGACAAGACCGACACCTATTTCAAACGATAGGGCAGGAGCTGGCGCCTTTGGGGGCTAGGGGCTGGAACGACGCGCGTGCTAAAATTGCGGTTTCCCGCCTGGCCGGCGTAGCTCAGTTGGTAGAGCAGCTGATT
>CAVUZL010000003.1:0-8361 GCA_963745875.1 uncultured Acidobacteriota bacterium | reverse complement strand
CGCCGAGGCGCTCAAACGGGCCGGTGGCGTCCAGGTGAAGGCCGCCGAACTGCTCGGTATGAGCTTCAGGTCGTTCCGGTACTACGTCAAGAAATACAACCTGCGATAGGGTGGTCTCCTGAACCGGTCGCACCGAGCGAACCCTCGAACCTCTCGAACCCATCGAACCCTCGAACCTCTCGAACCCATCGAACCCTTCTCCTGCTGACAATCGACGTCAGTTCGATGCTGACAAAATTTGTCAAAACGCCCAGAATTGCCAAGGGCCGCCGTTCTGACGATTTCAGCTAACTCGTTACTTAACTATGACTTAGATGATGCTATCTGCTCCATGTCTGCCTTGGCATCACGGTTGCTCAAGTAGGGTGCATACGCGACTGAGGCACGACGGCAACCGTCGCGGCCCAACTTAATTCAGAGGAGATTGCAATGAAGATTCGTAACGAAAAAGGCTTCACCCTGATCGAACTGCTCATCGTGGTCGCCATCATCGGCATCATCGCCGCCATCGCGGTTCCCGGACTGCTCCGCGCCCGTATGGCCGGCAACGAGGCATCGGCCATCGGTTCGATGCGCGCCATCAACAGCGGCGAGGCGAGCTACTCCTCGAGCTGCGCGCAGGGCAATTACGCCGGCTCGTTGGCTGACCTCGTGGCGGTGCCGACCAGCGGTGGCCAGGGCTTCATCAGCCCCGACCTCAAGACCAACGGCGTCACCAAAAGCGGGTACAACGTGACCGTGTCGCCCGACGCGAACGCGGTGAAGCTGACTACGCCGCCGCTCACCTGCAACACCACGACCCCGGTCGGCAGCTACTGGGCAAATGCTGACCCGGTCACGCTGAACGGCACCGGCACGCGCTTCTTCGCGACCGACACGCGCGGCACGATTTTCCAGGACTTGCTAGTGACCATCGCGAATCCGATTCCGGCAGCGCAGTCGCCGGTTCAGTAGGGATATCGACGACCGCACAGACGGGCAGGGTGGCCAATGGCGCCCTGCCCGTTTCTCTGTACGGCGACGCCAGCCTTGACGGAAGCCTTCACCTCAGTTACAACTCGTACGTCCCATGAAGAAGCGGTCCGCCCTCTTCGCGCTGGTCTGTGCTCTGGTCGGACTCAGTGCCGCCACCGCCGCCGCCTACACGCACTACCATCTGCTTTACGACCCGGCCTATCGAAGCTTCTGCGACGTCAGCGAGCACATCAGCTGCACGCAGGTGTATCTGAGCCGCTACAGTACGTTCCGCGGCATGCCGGTCGCGATTTTCGGGATCATCTGGTTCGCCGCCGCCGCATTACTGTCGCTGACTGCGCTGATTGCCCGAGACGCAGTGCGTGAAAGCGTTCCCGGCTATCTTTTTGCCTTGTCCACGCTCGCGCTCTCGGTGGACCTGCTGCTTGGCTACGAATCGCTGGTGATCCTGAAGGCTGTCTGCCTGTTGTGTCTGACCACCTACGCCGCGGTGGTCGGGCTCTTTCTCGTGTCCGGAGCGGCCACAACATTTCCTATGACCACTTTGCCTCGCCGCGCTGTTCATGACCTGCGGGTCTTTCTCGGCAGCCCGCTCGCGATTGCTGTCGCCGTGCTGTTCTTTGCCGGCGCCGGAACCACGCTGGCGTTTTTCCCGCGGGAAGCGGTCGCCAAGGCAGGCGAAGCCGCCGCGCCGGCAGTGGTTCCCAACCAGGATGAACGCTCGGAGTTCGAGCGCTGGTACGTGTCGCAGCCGCGCATTCCGCTCATCGTCCCGACCGAAGGCGCGAAAGTCCTGATTGTGAAGTTCAACGACTTCCAATGCCCGGCGTGCGGCCAGTCGTACCTGTCCTACAAGCCGATCTTCGCGAAGTACGAGGCCGAGCACCCGGGAGCGGTCAAACTGGTGCTCAAGGACTACCCGCTCAACCGCGATTGCAACGACGCGATGGCTCAGACGATTCATCCTGCCGCATGTGATGCGGCAGTCGCCGTGCGGCTCGCCGGCCCGCACAACAAGACCGATGCGATGGAGGAATGGCTCTACACGCACCAGCCGGCGATGACGCCGCCGTCGGTGCGCCAGGCCGCGAAAGACGTCGGGCTGATCACCGACTTCGACGCCAAGTACGCCGGCACCCTCAGTCTCGTCAAAGGCGACGTCGCCCTTGGCCGTCAGCTCCAGGTGAAGTCGACCCCGACCTTCTTCATCAACGGCGTGAAAGTCGAAGGCGCGCTGCCGCCGCAGTATTTCGAGCAGGCCATCGCCTACGAGTTGCAGCACGCCGCCAAGTGACGTGCGCGCACTTGCCACTCACGACCTGACGAAGGACTACGCGGTCGGCTTCTGGCGAAAGCGCCCGTATCGCGCGCTCGATCACTTGTCGCTCGAAGTCGAAGCCGGCGAGGTGTTCGGCTTCCTGGGTCCCAACGGCGCCGGCAAGACGACGACGCTGAAGCTGTTGATGCAGCTGGTGTTTCCGACCTCCGGCGGCGCCGAAATCCTGGGCCGGCCGCTCGGTGACCGTTCGGTGAAGCACCGCATCGGTTACCTGCCCGAGAACCCGTACTTCTACGACCATCTGAGCGCCGAGGAACTGCTCGTCTACTTCGGCGCGCTGTTCGGCTTTTCCGCGGCCGACTCCCGTGCGCGCGCGGTGCGCCTGCTCGACGAAGTCGGGATCGGCGCCGAACGGCGGCTTCAGCTGCGGAAGTTCTCGAAGGGCATGCTCCAGCGCGTCGGCATCGCGCAAGCGCTGATCAACGATCCCGAACTCGTCATCTTCGACGAGCCCATGTCGGGGCTCGACCCGCTCGGCCGGCGCGACGTGCGCGCGCTGATTCTGCGGCTGCGCGACCGCGGCTGTACGGTGTTCTTCAGCTCGCATGTCTTGAGTGACGCGGAAGCGCTGTGCAGCCGCGTCGCCGTTCTTGCCAAAGGACGCAGGGTCGCTGGCGGATTGCTGACCGATCTTGTGCCGTTCCAGGCGCGCGGCTGGGAACTGGTCGTGTCGGGCGTCAGCGAGACGCTGGTGGCATCGCTCGGCCGGCGGGTCACACAGGCCGTGCGTCTTGGCGAGGGCCGCTATACCCTGGAGTTACCGCTCGAACCGGCGCCCGATCGCTGGCTCGCCGAGTTGACGTCTGCCGGCGCGCATCTGGTGTCGCTCAATCCGATTCGCCAGACGCTCGAGGATTTTTTCGTTCAGCAGGTGACCTCTGCAGAGGTAATCGGGACCGATCGCGGCCTCGACGCACCAGGCCGGGGCGCGGCATGAACGACGCCCTCGCGACCCTCGCCATCGCCCGCAACGTCTTTCGAGAATCGGTGCGCGACAAGGTGCTGTACAACCTGGTCGTCTTCGCGATCGTGCTGATTGGCGCGTCGTATCTGATCGGGCAGCTCACCGCCGGGCAGGACGTCAAGATCATCAAGGACCTCGGTTTGTCGGCGACGTCGATCTTCGGCCTGTTCATCGCCGTGTTCATCGGCATCGGCCTGGTCTCGAAAGAAGTGGAGCGGCGCAGTATCTACAGTCTGCTGTCCAAACCGATCGATCGGTATCAGCTGGTGATTGGCAAGTACGTCGGCCTGGTGACGACCCTGGCGGTGAATATCGCGGTGATGGCCGCGGCGCTCTATGTGGTGCTGGCGTACATGTCGTGGGGAGTGAGCCCGGACGTGCAGCGGGTGTGGGGTGCGCCCGGGCTGGATCCGGCCATGCTGAAGGCGATCGGCATGATTTTCGTCGAGCTGATGCTGGTCACGGCGGTGGCGCTTTTTTTCTCCACGTTCTCGACGCCGATCCTGTCCGCCGCGTTCACGTTCGGTTTCTACATCGTCGGCCACTTCAGTGGCGATCTCAGGAATTTTCAGGATGTGGTCGGCGCACCCACAGCGGCAGCCCTGGCGCGCGGCCTGTATTGGGTGCTGCCGAACCTGGCTCAGTTCGACATCAGATCCGACGTCGTTCACGGCCAGCCGGTGCCGATCGGTTACCTTGCCGTCACCGTCGGGTACGCGGCCGTTTACATCGCCATACTCCTCGTGCTGTCGTCGTTCATTTTCTCGAGGCGCGATTTCAAGTAAGTGGCTGGCCCAGCTTTCACCCGGACCGTCGGCGTCACGGCGCTCGTCCTCGTGCTGCTCGCGGGGGCGGTGCAGTTGCAGGCCGTGCGTGAACGGTGGTATCCGCCGCTTCAGAGCGACGAGGAATCGCTGTATCTGCGTTCGGGCGAGACGCTTCGGCGCGTTGCGGGCGCCGACCGGTTGATGGCCGCCGATCTGTACTGGATCCGCGCCATTCAGTATTACGGCGGCACCAAGCGCCGGGTCGAAGCGGAGATGAAATGGCCGGCTCCGCCGCCATCGCTCGCCAAGGTGGCGGACGACTATCCGTTGCTGTACCCGCTTCTCGACATCACGACCACCCTGGACCCGCTGTTCAACGTCGCGTATCGATTCGGCTCGGTGTTCCTGGCCGAAAACGAGCCGGGCGGCGCCGGGCGGCCGGACCTGGCGATTGCCCTGCTGCAGAAGGGATTGAGAGCTCGACCCGATAAGTGGGAGTACATGCAGGACATCGGGTTCGTGCACTACTGGTACGACCAGGACTACAAAGCTGCGGCCGACTGGTTTCACCAGGCCTCTGAGGTGCCCGGCGCTCCGTGGTGGCTGAAGTCGCTCGCCGCGACCACGCTGGCACAGGGCGGCGACCGGCGGTCATCGCGCGCGATGTGGGAGGCGATTCGTCAATCGGCGGAAAACGACTGGATGCGGCAGGACGCCGAGCGCCGCCTGATGCAGCTGCGTGCACTCGACGAGATCGATATCCTGCAGCAACGTCTCGACACGTATGCCGCGCGAACCGGACACCCCGCCACCAGCTGGGAGATGCTGATCCGCGCCGGGCTGATCGGCGGTGTGCCGCTCGATCCGACCCGAACGCCCTACGAGTTGGGCGCTGACGGACGCGTCACGGTTTCGCAGGACTCGACGATTTCGCCGCTGCCGGTCGAACCCAGGCAGCTCTCGACGCCGCCGTCATGATCGACGGGTTGCCGCCGGCATTTTTCATCATTGTCGCCGCGGCCTTCGGTGCGATTGTCGGCAGCTTTCTGAACGTCTGTATCTATCGCCTGCCGCTGGGAAAGTCGATTGCGTGGCCCGCGTCCGCCTGTACCTCGTGCGGCCGCGAGCTGTCGTGGTACGAGAACATTCCTGTGCTGGCGTACACGGCCCTGCGCGGACGCTGTCGCACTTGCGCAGCGCCGATCAGCATCCGTTATCCGCTGATCGAAGCGCTGACCGGCGTGATGTTCGCGTGCGCCTGGTGGTACTACGGTCCCGGCGTGCTGCTGCTTTCCCGTCTGGTCTTTGGTTGCGCGTTGATCGTGCTGTTCGCCATCGATCTCGAACACCACCTCCTCCCGAACTCGATCACGTTGCCGGGCATCGTTGTCGGCTTCGTGTTCAGCCTGTTCACGGCGCCCGGATGGACGGCGTCCATCATCGGCATCCTGGCCGGTGGCGGGGTGTTGTGGGGGGTGGCGGAGGCGTATTACCGCATCCGGCACGAGGACGGGCTCGGGATGGGCGACGTGAAGATGCTCGCGATGATCGGTGCGTTCCTCGGCTGGAAGCTGATGCTGGTCACACTGATGATGGCGTCGCTCAGCGGCACCGCGATCGGCGTCGCTCTCATCGTCACCAAGCGAGGCGGCATGAAGTACGCGCTGCCATTCGGGACGTTCCTCGCTCTCGGAGCGGCGGCTGCCGCCACTGTCGGCGATTGGCTCCTGACGTGGTACATCGGTCTGTGGTGAACCCGTGGCCGCCGGTCGCGATTGCGGTCGCGCGGACGCTCAATGCCATTTTCTTTTTCGCCGTCGCGGCCTACGGTGTGCTCGCGTACAGTCCGTTCGCGTTCGAAGCGTTCATCAAGCCCGACGTCGTACCGGGAATCCTCGTCTTCGTGTCGTTGTCGCCCGCATTTTTCTGGGTCACATTCCTGATTAGCGTGCTCACGCTATTCCCTTTTCTGCGGAGTCCGGCGCCGAGCCGGGGAGCGATCGCCTACGTGATTGCCGGCTGCGCCGTCGGTGTGTGGATGGTGTTCCGACCAGTGCTGGCGAGGCTCGACAACGGCCCTGCCAGTCTGGTTGGGGCTCTGCTCGCGCTGGTGGCACCCGTATCACTCGCGCTCGTGGACCTCGCCGTGATCCCCGCGCCCACGATCGCTGCCGCCAATCAACGACGCGCGGCAGTCGCGATGATCGGCGCCGGCGCGCTGGTGTGGACTGTCTACACGTTGGCCGTTCCGCTTCGGTTGCGCTCCTCGCTGGGCATTCATCTCAGCCTCCGCGAGTTTGCGATTGCCCTGACGGGTTCTGCCATAGCCGTCATGGCCGTATTCAGCGCGGCCAGCCTGGTGATGTTGACTGTTCTGGGCCTTGCAGGCGTTCGACGTGCCAGCGGACGTCTTGATTACGGCGTCCTGCTCGCGCTGCTGGCGACAGGTCTCGGCATTGTGCTGTATAGCCTCGTGTGCGGATCGATCGCATTCCACGGACCCGCCGCCGCGCTGGCGTCAGGTGCGATGGCCGTCGCAGTCGCTGTGGTGTGGGCCGGCCTGGGGCGGGTGCGCGCGTCGATGCACCCGTCTCGGCCGGTCGATGCGTTCACATTGTTCGTCGCGCCGATCGTCGGTAGCGAACCTGCGGGCCGAACGCGGACGTTCGCGTCCATGGTAGCGCTGACTATCGGCGCGTACGTCCTGGTTGACGCCATGGGCCCGCTCGACTGGAACTTCCTGCTGCAAAAGCTCGGCGTACTGGTCATCTGGATCGCCGCGGTCGCGGTGGTGCACGCCTTTGCAACGGCCCGGCCCTACGCCCTGCCTATTCCGCCGATCGTCTGGTCGGCCCTGGTGCTGGCCATCTGCGGCTCAGCCTCGTTTGGACTGTCGCGCCTCGGGGCCGCGACTGCCGACAACGGCGAGTTCGCCCTCGATCGCTATACCGCGCTTGATCCGTCCTATCGACTGATCCGCGATGCCCGTACCGTCCCTTCAGGGGCGAGCGCCGCCTTCTACTCGTACCTGCGCTCGAATACTCTGGTTCCGTGGAGTGAGGTGAACCCTTCACCGATTGAGTTCGTCATTCCGCTTGGCCCGGCGACTGAGCGGAAGCCGCTGATCTTTCTGTTCGTGATCGACAGCCTCAGGCGCGACTACCTCTCGGCCTATAACCCCGCCGTCACCTTTACCCCTGAGATCGGACGCCTTGCCGCCGACAGCGTCGTGTTCGATCGCGCCTTCACCCGGTACGCGGGCACCAATCTGGCGGTGCCATCGATCTGGGCCGGCGGCATGCTGATTCACGAACTCGAGCTTCGCGACTTCGGACCGCGCAACGCCTTGCTGAAGTTGCTCGACGTGAACGGCTACCACCTCTCGATGACGAGGGATACTCACGTTAAGGATCTCGTCCCGTTAACCGCGGACAGCGCCGAGCTCGATCGTGGCCTGAATACGATGCAGATTGATTTCTGCCACACAGTCGCAGAGGTACAGGCGCAACTGGAAGCCAGCCGCGATCCCCGCCCGCTGTTCGTGTATACATTGCCGCAAAATGTGCATATCGCCGTTGCCTCGCGGCGCAAGGTCCCGCAGGACGAAAGCTACCCTGGGTTTTTCGCGCCGGTTGCGTCGAGCGTCCGCGTGGTCGATCGGTGCCTTGGCAGCTTCGTCGACTATCTGAAGGCGGCGAACCTTTACGATCGCAGTCTGATCGTGCTGACCGCGGACCACGGCGACTCGCTCGGCGAGGAAGGACGATTCGGGCACGCGCTGTTCATGTATCCCGAAGTGATGCGCGTCCCGCTCATCATCCACCTGCCGTCGTGGATGAAGAACCGCGAGGTCGCTGATCGTAGTGCGCTCGCCATGTCGACCGATATCGCGCCGACGCTATACGAGCTTCTCGGCTACGCGCCGGCCGATCTCGGTCCTCTCTTTGGGCGTCCGTTGTTCGGCCGAGGCGCAGCTCCCGAGCCGCGCGCGGGCCCATTCCTCGTCGCCTCGAGCTATGGCGCCATTTACGGGACGTTGAGCGACTACGGCCGCCAGATGTACGCGGCTGACGCGGTTGACGCGCGGGACTTCGCGTTCGATCTCCACGGCGACGGTCCGGGCGATCGCCTGGCGCTGACGGCGGACATCATTGCGGCGCATCGTCAGGTCATCCGCGATCAGCTGACCGAGCTTGCCGCCCTGAACCACTTCGTGCCGTGATGCGCGGACACTTCACACCGCACTCGGAGATTCGATGCAGCTGAATCAACCCGCCGTCCAGCTCCTCGGCTTGACCGCGCTCGTCGCGTTCCTG
>CAVUZL010000002.1:0-11690 GCA_963745875.1 uncultured Acidobacteriota bacterium | reverse complement strand
AGTAACGCGGCGGTGGAAAGGCCCGCGTGGGCCTTTCAACGCTCACTACGCTGAAGAAGTGCCTCGTCGCAGGCTCCACAGTCCGAGCGCGGAGAGCACGAAGGTGAGGCCGCCGAGGCCGCCGAGCGCCCAAAGTGTCCAGACGAAGAAGAAGCCGCCGGGCGACCTGGCGATCTCGGGATAGTGCGCGCCCCTCATGTGAATGACAGGCATGCCGGCCGCGAACAATCCGACCAGCAGCATGATGACGTGGCCCGCTCGGCGTTCGGCCAGCACCAGCGTCCCGTACAGGAGCACGACGAGGACGGCCAGCGCGGTGTTCGAAGACTCGGCCTTCGAAATCCCCCGGACGATGTCGTCGGTAATGTGAAGCGTCAGCAGGAGGATCGAGAGCAGCGACGTCGTGATCAAGGTGGCGTGTTGCTTCATCCGTTACTCTCCTGTTCGACCACGGTTGCCGACAATATCGACTGGGTCTGGTCCATGCCGCCGTTCAGTTATCGTTCGGAACAACTCCGACGGAGGACTGGCAAGCGCGACTCCTTGTCAAGATACATGGACGTAGACGGTCTACGGCATGTTCCCGCGCCGCTTCCGGATCAGTTGACATAGCGACTTCCTTCATCGAAGCGCCTGGTGTCCGCAGGAGCCAATTTGGGTCAGCGTGAACTCGCCCAGTAACCGGGCCGAGCGACGACATCCGCATGTGTCCGAGCCAGTTTTACACCCAGCGCATGCCACCCAGGACGACTGACACCGCTCGGCGTGTAGGTCAGGACGTATCGGTCTCGCATGTCGCGGATCGCTCGCCTGAATAGTTCCTGCAAATCCCGGTTCGACGAGGCCGACCATGTTCGACCGCCGGCTTCGTGCGTCAGCTGTCGGAGAAAGGGCTGGTAGGGCCCGACGGTTATGGCGTGGATGACGAGGTTGGCGCGACGCACTGACTCCAGCAGGTCGTCCTGTGACAGCCAACTCGAGGTGTCGAGTCCGTCCGTAAAGACCAACAGCAGCGGTCTGGTCGTGTCAGGAGGCGTTGCTCGCAAAGCGAGGAAGACTGCGTCACGCATCGTCGTGTGGCCGTAACCCATGATCCCGTGCAGGACGGAACGGGCAGACTCGAAGTCCCTCGTGAACGCCAGCGGACGGACAACTCCCGAGGAGAATGTGACCAATGACACGTCATCGGTCGGCCTCAACTGGTTCACCGCCGCCTCTGAAGCGCCGATCAGAGAATCAAGGCGTTCGCCAGTGAGGCTCGCACTCGTGTCGAGGACAAGCGTCACACTCAGTGGAACCTGCGCAACGGTGACGGTGTCGATCCGCTGGCGGACACCGTTATCGGTCACAACGAAGTCATCAGCGGAGAGTCCGGCGACTGGCGCGTCGCCTCTCGTCGCCGATACGTCTACGGTCACCACTTCCACGCCAGTGTGGAACGCTGGCGGTTGCAGTGCGAGAGTCGCCGCAACCAGAACGGACGCCGGCCGGATCATTCTTCGCGAGCCTCGGCTCGGAGGTGCGGGAGTGCGTCAGGATCGGCTTTGGTGCGCCAGTAGAGCCACGGATCGTCGCGCTCGGATTCCTGCAGGCAGTCATCGGTCATCCCGGCAGACTGCTGTGACTGATCGAGCGTTTCCTCCAGTTGACTGACCGCGATACACGCGGCTTGATATCTGCCGATGGTGTAAGCCTTGTGATATTCAGCACCCGCCGCTTCGAGCCTGTGCTCTTTTGCCGCGATCCGACCAAGCAGGAGGTGGGCCAGGTACTGTTCGTTGTCGCTTGCCGGACCGGTAGCGACCGCCTGAAGCCAGGGAGCGGCATCGCGTTCGTGGCCCGCGTCCAGGCGCAGCTGCCCCATGCGCAACTTCGCGACCATGAGATCGGGACGCAACTGGAGCGCGTGCTTGTAGTCGGCCATCGCCCTGCTTTCCCAGTCCATCAAGGCTTCTGTTCGTGCCATCGAGTGCCCGTTGCCGAAACTGATCACGTCCCACCGACGCTCACTGATGGTCCCGCGCGCAGTGATCAGCAGCGGGTCATTCTGAAACTCCTTCAGGCCGACCTCGAGCAGCGCGGACGCTTCGGTCGTCCAATAGAAGCCCACGAGCGTGCTCGCCACCGCGTAGTACCACGAGCGTTTGGGATCTTCGCCCAGGTTCTCACCAAAGGGGGCGCGCGCGGCAGCATGAAGGAGGGACTGCGCGCACGTGATCACGACAAACGCGTCTTTCTGCCGGTGCACAGCGAGCAAGGCTCTGGCTGCCTCAGCCTCGAGAATGGCCGCGGCCATCCGATCTGACGAGGACAGCTGTGGCGACGACGCCTCGGTCAGAGTAGCCAGTTCGTCGACCGGCCACGTGCTGAGTTCTCTGATTGCGTCTTCGGCAGGGCCAGTGCGGTACGTGTGCAGGAGTTGCTGGAATGCGGCCGCGTCAGCCACATGCGCTGCTGGCGGCGCTGAGGCTGTTGCTCTGGGCGACGCGGCACTGACGAGCGCACGTTGGTTGAAGTGCACCAGCGACAGGGTGAGCACCGACAGGCCGACGGCAAGAGTGTTCCAACCGACCGGATGAAACCACCGGTGGTCACTCGTTCTCATGCGTGCTCCGCCCGCGAGACATTTCCGCCATGAGCCGGCATCGCCGCGAGCGCAATTGTCGTTGGAAGGTCGGTGAAGGTTCAACTTTGTCCCACTCAGACTGAATTACGGATAGGGCAACCCGTCGGTCGCTGCGACGCTACCGCGAGTTGAATTTTGCTGCGATATCGTCAAAGCGGGGGTCGACGCGTACGCGTTCGAAGTCGGGCCACCACCGGAGGAACAGGGCCAACAGCATGTCGCGATTCTCGATGGCCGTCTCGCAGAACGCCATCGCGGCTTCGTGGTCACCGAGGGCTGAGGCGCATACTGCGAGCGCGAACGGAGGGACGTATTCGTCGGCCCGGCGAGTCATAAGCACGTCATAGACGCTTCGCGCCTGATCGTCTCTACCAGCCTTCGCGTATGCCGCGACGAGCTCCATCCCCGCCCAGTTGTGGCCTGACTCGGCCCATAGGGGTTCGAGAACGGCGATGGCGTCGTCGTGCTGTCCGTTCCAGTGGTAAGCGAGCCCGAGTTCCCACCGCGCGAGAAACGATTCCCCATCAAATTGAACGGCGGTGCGCGCCCGCCGGACGGCGTCCTCGAAGCGGCCCACGGTCGCTAGCGCAAACGAGAGGACTGTCGAGGCGTAGCTGGACAGCGGTTCGTCATCGAATGCACGCCAGGCTTCCGTCAGGCCCTCGTCGCGACGTCCAACCCCCCATTGGAGAAAGAACAGGCCGTACCAGCAGCGCGCTTGCGTGTACCGCGCGTTGAGCGCGAGGGCCTCTTGAAACTCCCGTTCCGCTTTCTGGAAGTCTCGCTCCCAGAGCAAGGCGACGTTGGCGAGCGCGTTGTGGGCTTCAGCCGATGCCGGATCGGATCGCGTGGCGCGTGTTGCGGCCTCGAGCGCCGCTGGCATCGTCTGGTCGGGCCGCCGGACTCCCGTGTATCCAAGCGCCGTGTACCAGTCGGCCACGCCGGCCCATGCCTGTGCGTAGTCAGGATCAAGCACCACCGCGGTCTGGAAACTCTCCAGCGCGCGAGGGATCCAGGGGCCACGCCGATACAGCATGGCACGACCCTTCAGATATTGCTGATAGGCCTCCATGTTGTTCGTCGTGATCTTGACCAGCCTCGTCGACGCGTCGGCGGCGAACGCCACCTTCAGCCGTTCGACAATGGCCCGCGCGATTTCGTCCTGAACGTCGAAGATGTCGGCGAGCTGGCGATCGTACCGCTCCGACCAGAGCTGATACCCGTTCGAGGCATCGACCAGTTGCGCGGTCACACGCACTCGAGTGCCGGCTTTGCGGACGCTGCCCTCGAGGACGTGCCGAACATTGAGCCGCTTGGCGATGTCGCTGATCTCGACCAATTTTCCCTTGAAAGAGAACGACGATGTACGGGCCGCCACGTGGAGACCTTCGATGTGGGTGAGGGCATTGATGATCTCCTCGGAAATCCCGTCGCTGAAATACTCATTCTCCGGGTCGGTGCTCGTGCTGGCAAACGGCAGGACGGCGATCGATGGCGGCTCCTTGACCGCTGCGATGGTGACCTGCGCGAGAGTGCTCCTGACGTCGGCCATCGCACGGAACCGCTGCGCCGGGTCCTTGGCAAGACAGCGACCGACGATGCGCTGCAGCGCCGGCGGCGCCTGGAGGGGCGCGGGTTCGTCGCGCATCAACGAACTCAGTACGCTCGCGGTCGTCTCGCCGGAAAATGCGCGTTGCCCTGCGAGCATTTCATACAGCACTGCGCCAAAGCTGAACACGTCCGAGCGCGCATCGAGTGGCTTGCCTTCGGCCTGCTCGGGGGACATGTAGGCCACGGTGCCTTCAACCGTGGCCTCGATCGTTCGCGTGACGTCGCCGTCGGCATCCATGAGCTTCGCCAGCCCGAAGTCGAGCAGCTTCGCGCCCGCTTTCGTCAGCATCACATTGCCTGGCTTCAGATCGCGATGCAGGATGCCTTGCCGATGCGCGGCCTCGAGCGCATCGGCGATCTGAGTCGCCAGCCGAACGGCCTCCGCGACAGGCAACGGGCCTCTCAGCGTCTGACCCTCGAGGTACTCCATGACGAGGAAGTCGATTTCCTCATCGGTGCCTCGCGGCACCTGCAGGCGGCCACGCCCGAATTCGTACAGCGTGCAGATGTGAGGATGATTCAGCGCCGCGACCGCCCGCGCTTCTCGCTCGAAGCGGTCGCGGGCTCCGGGATCGTTGGCGACTTGCTGCGGTAGCACTTTGATGGCGACCGTGCGATCGAGCCGTGTGTCGCGCGCCTTGTAGACCTCGCCCATCCCTCCGGCGCCGATCAGCGAGGCGACTTCGTAGGGGCCAATGCGTTGCCCTTCGAGGCTCTTGACCATCAGTCCACCCACTGGCAGCAAGTCATGAGATGCTCAGCGGTGAGTTCCGATTCTAGTCCAGTCCCGACCAGGTTGGCCCAACGGAGACGCCAGCTACTCGCTGTGCTTCATGGGATGTTCGGGTCACGACCGGAGGTCTCGGGGAGGGTCAGGCGAACGGGGCGAACGCCTTGTTCGCCCGAGCGTTCGCCTGATCGTTGAACCCCGTCAGATTCTCGTATAGTAGCGGTGCCCATGACGGCGTCATCTCCCGCCACCATCGCAGAACTGCAGTCGCGGCTGCTCGATCGCGGGTATGTCGCCGACGCTGGTCTCGCCACCTCAGTCTTCCTGGCGCTGCGGCTTCAGCGACCGTTGTTTCTCGAAGGCGAAGCGGGCGTCGGCAAGACCGCGCTCGCCGCGGCAATCGCCGGCGTGCTCGACACCGACTTGATACGCCTGCAGTGCTACGAAGGGCTCGAGGTCAGCCACGCGCTGTACGAGTGGGATTACGCTCGACAGCTGCTCGAGCTCCGCATTCTCGAGGCGTCGGAACACTTCGACGCCGATCGCGCCCGGCACGACCTCTACTCGGAACGTTTTCTGATCCGCCGGCCGCTGCTGCAGGCGATCGATGCCGGTCGAACGCGTCCGGCCGTGCTCCTGATTGACGAAATCGATCGGGCCGATCAGGAGTTCGAAGGATTCCTGCTAGAGCTGCTGGCGGAGTTCCAGGTCACGGTGCCCGAGCTCGGCACGATTCGCGCCGGCGCCCAGCCGCTGGTCATCCTGACGTCCAACCGCACGCGTGAGGTCCACGACGCGTTGAAGCGCCGCTGCCTGTATCAATGGATCGAATATCCGAGCTTCGAGAAGGAGCTGGCGATCGTGTCGCGGCACGCTCCCGATGCGTCGCAGACGCTCGCGCGGCAGGTGACGGCGGCGGTGCAGGAGCTTCGGGCGAGCGACTTGTACAAGAAGCCCGGCGTTTCCGAGACGTCGGACTGGCTCGACGCGCTCGTGGCGCTCGGCGTGCAAGAACTCGACGCGACCGTCATCGACCAGACGCTCGGCGTCGTGCTCAAAGCAAAGGAAGATCTCGACGCGATGCGCGAGCGCGGCACACCGGACTTGTTCGCTCGGACCATGACGCGTGCCGCAGTTTCTCGATAGCCTGCTCGCGTTCGGCCGCGTTCTGCGAGGCGCCGGCGTCGACGTCCATCCCGGACGGATGCTCGACGTCGTCGAGGCGCTCGGCCACGTCAACCTGGCGGCGCGTGACGAGGTCTATCACACCTGCAGGACGCTCCTGGTCCACGGACCGGAACAGATTCCCACGTTCGATCGTGCGTTCGACGCATTCTGGCGCGCACGTACGCCCCCGAGCCCGGTTGGCAACCGGCGCGAGGAGCTGCGAGCCGCGGTCACGGCGGCCGAGTCGGTCGTCGGTGATCCGGTCGACGAGACAGACGCGCAGCCCGCGGACGTGGCCAGCAAGACCTGGAGCGATCGCGGCGGCGTCGCCGACAGAGACTTCGCCGAGTGCACGGCCGACGAGCAGTCCCGCATCGCCGCCGCGCTCGCGGCGCTGCGGTGGACGCCCGGCGAGCGTCGCACGCACCGCTGGATTGCCGGCCGCGGTCGGCGCATCGATCTGCGGCGCACCGTTGCGGCGAGCCGGCGGACCGGCGGCGACGTCGCGACGCTGCCGCGCCGCCGCCGTCGGACGCGGCCCCGGCCGCTCGTCCTTCTCTGCGACGTCAGCGGTTCGATGGAACGGTATTCACGGATGCTGTTGCTGTTCGCGCACGCGCTGATGAAGCGGCATCCTCGCGTCGAGGCATTCGTGTTTTCGACGCATCTGACGCGGGTAACGCGCCAGATGCGTCGACACCGTCCCGACGCCGCGCTGCAGGCGCTGTCGCATGCCGTGCCCGACTGGTCGGGCGGCACGCGAATGGGCGCGGCGCTGCGTCGCTTCAATCAGCGGTGGGCGCGGCAGGTGCTGAACGGCGGTCCGGTGGTGATCTTGATCTCCGATGGCTGGGACCGCGGCGAACCGGCGCAGCTGCGCCTGGAGATGGCGCGGCTGCACCGGAGTTGTCACCGCCTCGTCTGGCTGAACCCATTGATGGGCACGGAAAACTATGCGCCCCTGACCAAGGGACTGCAGGCTGCGCTGCCGTTCGTCGACGACTTCCTGGCGGCGCGGACGCTGAGCGACTTCGCTGATCTCTCATCGCACCTGAACGGCATCGACGGACCCCGACGGAGCGGGTCGATGATGGCGAACCACCGATGATCGAGATAGTCCGTACCTACACGGTTGAAGCGCCGCCGGATCGTGTCTGGCAGCTGTTGATGGACACGACGACGCTGTCGTCGTGCATCCCGGGCTGCGAAACCCTCGAGCAGGATCCGGCGACCGAGCGCCGATACCTGATCAGGCTGGCGGTGAAGCTCGCTGCGGTGATGGGCAGCTACGACGGCAGCGTGCAGCTCGTCGATATTGTGCCGATGACATCGTACGGGTTACTGGCCGAGGGCCGCGGCCGTCCCGGATTCGTCAAAGGCCAGGCGGCGATCGCCCTGACGCCCGACGGCGACGCGACCACGTTGACGGTGACGGGCGAAGTGCATGCCGGCGGCGCCATTGCGCGCGTCGGTCAGCGCATCCTCATGAGCGCCGCGCGCCTGATGATGGATCGCTTCTTCAAGCGCCTGAAGGCGATCGCCGAGGGCCGCGCCCTAAGCGGCATCGAGTTGGACGCCGCTGAAGATCCGATCGACGAGACCGGCGACGAATCCTAACGTGCGCGTTCGATCGCCGCGGCCAGCGCCCGGCGGGTAAACACCGCCACCATCGCTCGACGGTAGTCTTCACCTGCGTGCAGGTCGCTGTTGACGTCTTCAAGGTCCGCGCCGGCGTTCTTCGACGCCGCGTCGAACGTCTCTGCCGACGCCTTCTTTCCGGTCAGCCGCTGCTCAACTGCGGTCAGGCGTGTCGCTGACGGCGTCGCGCCGGTCAGGCCTATGCGCGCGTGCCGGATGACACCGTCGGCGATGTCAAGCACGGCCGCGATACCCACGATCGCAAAATGCGACGCCCGCTGGTGCAGTTTCACGTACGCGGCGGACTTGACTGCCGCGAACCGCACAGCGGTGATGATCTCGTCCGGGCCGAGGTCGACGGTGAACAGGCCTTTGAAGAAACTGCGCGCCTTCGCGACCCGCGACCCTTTGCCGCCAGTGATCAGAAAGTCCGCATCGAGCGCGAGCATCGCCGCCGGGTAGTCCGCCGCCGGGTCGGCGTGTGCGAGGCTGCCGCCGAGCGTTCCACGGTTGCGTACCTGTTGATCGCCAATCGCCGCCGCCGTTTCCGCGAGCATCGGACACATCTCGCGGATCACTGAGGATGTCGCGACCTCGTGGTGCACGGTACCGGCGCCGATCTCGATGGTACCGCCGGCAGTGGTGATGCCCACCAGTCCCGGGATGCGCGAGATGTCGATCAGGAGGCCGGGCTCGCTCAAGCGCAGTTTCATCAGCGGTACGAGGCTGTGCCCGCCGGCGATCAGTTTGCCGGAGCCTTTCGCGTCCTTCAACCTGGCAATCGCGTCCTCGACCGACGTGGCGCGCGCGTAGTCAAACGATGTCGAGATCATGGACGGCCTCCGTGGCCCGAGCTTGATCGAGGGCCCTGGCCCGAGCTTGGTCGAGGGCCCTGGATGATTCGCCACAGCTTTTCCGGCCGCAGCATCATGTCGATATGCTTCACGCCGAATTCGCTCAGGGCGTCGACCGCGGCAGCGACGACGCACGGCGTCGACCCCAGCGTCCCGGCCTCGCCGACGCCTTTCGCGCCGAAGGGATTGACCGGCGTCGTGGTGACGGTGGCGTCCAGCTCGAAACGCGGAAAGTCGATCGCGCGCGGAAGCGCGTAGTCCATGAACGATCCGGTCAGCAGCTGGCCGTCATCGCCGTAGACGACCTCCTCGATCATCGCCTGTCCGACGCCCTGCGCAAGCCCGCCGTGGATCTGGCCTTCGACGATCAGCGGATTGATGAGCGTTCCCGCGTCGTCGACCGCAACGAGCTTGAGGAGCGTGGGCTCGCCGGTTTCGCGATCGATCTCGATCATGGAGATGTGGCAGCCGAAGGGGTAGGTGCTGTTGGCCGGCTCCCAGAACGCTTCCTCGCTCAGACCCGGGTCGAGGCCAGGCGGCAGTGGCACCGGCACGTACGCGAACGAGGCGATGTCGGCGAACTTCTTCGCCGACGCCGGCGCGCCGTTGACGAAGATCGCCCCGTTCTCGAACACCAGATCCTCTTCGTTCGCTTCCATCATCGCCGCGGCGAATTTCGCCATTTTCGCTTTCACCTTGGACGCCGGCGAGATGGAGCGCCGTACCGCCCACGGCCTGTGAACGGCTGCCGAAGGTGCCGATGCCCTGTTTCACGACGGCGGTGTCGCCGTGCAGGATGGTGATGTGCTCGATCGGAACGCCGAACTGATCCGCGAGCATCTGCGCGAACGTCGTCTCGTTGCCCTGGCCGTGCGGCGACGCACCGGTCGTAGCGCTGATCCGGCCGTCGCGCTCGACCGTGACCTGCGCGTGCTCCCAGCCGCCGGTCGGCAGCGACGCCGACGGGCCGAGCCCGCAGACTTCGACGTACATCGCCAGACCGAGGCCGACCAGCCGGCCCTGCGCGCGCGCCGCGTCACGCTCCTTCTTCAATTGCTCCCAGTCGGCGTTCTTCAACGCGCGATCGAGCGCTTTGGCGTAGTCGCCCGAATCGTAGACGGCGCCGCATCTGGGTCGCGAACGGAAACTGATCAGGCCGGATGAAATTCTTCCGGCGCACTTCCGCCGGATCCATTTGCAGTTCGCGCGCCAGCATGTCCATCGCGCGCTCGACGAAATAGGTCGCCTCGGGACGTCCAGCGCCGCGGTAGGCGTCAGTCGGCGTCTTGTTCGTGAAGACTTCGGTCAGCGTCGAGCGGATGGCCGGGATGTTGTAGGTGGCGTTGGCCATCATCATGCGTCAGCGTCGGAATCGCCGCGGTCAGCAGCATGTTGTAGGCGCCGATGTCGGCGATCAGTCTGAGCTTCAGTCCGAGCACCGTGCCGTCGCGTTTCGCGGCGAGATCGACGTACGCGACGATGTCGCGGCCGTGGGTCGTGGCCACGAATGCTTCACGTGCGGTCTTCGTTCCACTTCACCGGCAGGCCGAGCGCCTTCGAGATCGCCGAGCAGACGTACTCCTCGCCGTAGATGTTGATCTTGCAGCCGAAGCCGCCGCCGACCTCCGGCGCGATCGCGCGCACCTGATCCTGTCCCAGGCCGTTGAGCGCGGCGATGAAGGTGCGCAGGATGTGCGGGTTCTGCGTCGACGACCAGATGGTCATCGTGCCCTTGCCCGGCTCGTAGTGAGCGACCACCCCGCGCGGCTCGATCGCGGACGGCGCGAGGCGCTGGTTCACCATCCGCTGCGAGATGAACGACCTCTCCGCCTTGGCGAACGCCGCATCAATCGCCGAGTCGTCGACCGCGCCATCGGGCGTGACGCCGGTCCCGCTCGGGACGAGCGCGACCGCGAGGTTGTTCGCGAAGTCCGGGTGAATGACAGTCGGCTTGCCGGTCATCGCCTGCTCGAGATCCACGACGGCGGGCAGCGGATCGTAGTCGACGACGATCGCGTCGGCGGCATCGCGGGCGACGTACCGATCGCAGCGCGACGACGACGGCGACCGGTTCGCCGACGTAGCGGACCGTTTCGACCGCGACCGCGCGATGCTCGGGCGACGGAAACGGCGTCCCGATCGGCATCGGCGCCAGTATCTTCGCGATGTCCGCACCGGTGAAGACGGCCTCGACGCCGTCCATCGCGGCGGCGGCTTTCGTGTCGATGCGAGCGGATGCGGCCGTGCGCGACGTCGCTTCGCTTGAACGCGAGGTGCAGCATGCCGACGAGCGCGATGTCGTCGACGTAGGTGCCGCGTCCTTGAATCAGACGCGGATCCTCGCGGCGCTTCACGCGCTGTCCGACGAGCTTCGGCAGTACGGGAGCGGTCGCCATCGCTTATCTCCCCAGCGCCGATTCTTCGACGCGTGCTGAATGGCGTTGACGATGTGCTGGTAGCCGGTGCAGCGGCAGAAATTGCCGGAGATCCCTTCGCGAATCTCGCGCTCGGACGGCTTGGGGTTGTCGGCGAGCAGCGTGACGGCGGTCATGATCATGCCCGGCGTGCAGAAGCCGCACTGCAGGCCGTGCTCTCCCAGAATCCTTCCTGCAGCGGGTGCAGCATCGCCGTCTCTGGCGAGCCCTCGATGGTCGTGATCTCCGAGCCGTCGGCCTGGACCGCGAAGATCGTGCAGGATTTGGCGCTGCGGCCGTCGACGAGTACGGTGCAGGCGCCGCACTGTGTCGTGTCGCAGCCGACGTGCGTGCCGGTGAGACGCAGGCGTTCGCGCAGGAAGTGCGCGAGCAGGAGGCGCGGCTCGACGTCGGCCTGTCTCCGTCTGCCATTGACCGTGACCGCGATCTTCGCCATGAGTTGTGCTCCGAAAGAGGCCTAGCCTATCGCAACGGTGGAGGGTGCGACAGGAATAATTCACGCGGGGACAGGAACCTGGGCGGCCCGGATTGTCGGTCGCGCTCCTGCACGACTCGAACCTGCGCGCCCAGTTTATAAAGGAAGTCTCTCGAGCGAGAAACTGCTCAAATCTAGGCGTCGGCGTCCAGAC
>CAVUZL010000001.1:0-541938 GCA_963745875.1 uncultured Acidobacteriota bacterium | reverse complement strand
GCGGAAGCGCGAACGCGAGGTAATCGCCGGTGTAGTTGCCGCCGCTGACGGCGACGACAATATATTGCTTGCCGTCGAGCATGTAGGTCATCGGCGATCCGCTCTGCGGCGCCGGCATCCACACGGCGCCCAGTTGCTGACCGGTCGTCTTATCGTAGGCCCGCAGCATCGCCCCGCGCGGATGCTCGGGCGTCGTCGTGACCTGCGGATCGCCCATCACGACCATCGTCTTGGTGACGAGCAGGCCGACGCCCGACGTGCCGGCCTGACCGGTCTTCGGGATGTTCATGCCTCTGAGCAACGGGTGATTGCGGACGTTGTCCGGCGTGTCGCCGTGCGGCGCCTGCCACATCAGCTGACCGCGATCCAGATTGATCGCCGCAAGCACGCCATACGGCGGCTTGGAGATCGGAAGTCCCTGGACATTCGGACCGCCGGCCTCGGCTGCGCCACCGCCAGCGGGTGCGGCAGCCGCCGCCGGGGGCGGCGCCGTGGCTGCGCGCGCGCGTTCCGCGGTCCGCGCCGAGTCGGCTGCACAGCAATCGCCGGGTCCGAGGATTTCGCGGAACTGCTGGCCCGCGATTCCGGAGACGTAGCGGATGTCGGAGAATCCCGGAGGCGGTTCGACGAGTGTGCGGACCGTAATGCCGGTATTGGACGCCGGCGCGAACGCGATGTGCAGCTCCGGATCGTAGCCGCCGCCGGGCCAGTTGGTGGCCGTCGGCCCCCCGAGCGCGCCGAGCATCCCGTTCACGTTGCCGACGATCGCCGGCGTGAAGAGTGACGGCTCGACGCGGTACCGCTTGAGACGCTCGATCGCCTGGGCGCGCAGGTCGGGCGTGAAGTCAATCAGATCGTCCGGCACGTTCAGGTACTGACGCGCGTAGCGCAGCGAATCGGGCGGGTGCGGTTGCGTCGGTGACGTTTTCTCGCCGGGTACGTCTGATTGCGGCACCGGCCGCTCTTCAATCGGCCATACCGGCTTTCCCGTCACCCGATCGAAGACGTACAGCCAGCCCTCCTTGCTCGGCACCGCCACCGCCTTGACCGCCTGGCCGTTGACGGTGACGTCGGCGAGGAGGGGCGCCGAGGACAAGTCGAAGTTCCAGATCGGATGGTGCACGAACTGGAAAAACCACTTGCGCTGGCCGGTCTTCAGATCGACGCACACGAGGCTCTCGGCGAACAGGTTGTTGCCCGGTCGATGGCCGCCGTAGTAGTCGGACGAAGGCGTTTCGACGGGCAGGTAGACGAGACCCAGATCTTCGTCAACGCTGATCTGCGTCCAGACGCCGGCGTTGCCATTCGTGGCCCACGACTCGTTCTCCCAGGTCTCGTTGCCCGGCTCGCCGGCGCCGGGAATCGTGCGAAACGTCCAGAGCAGCTTGCCGGTGCGCGCGTCGAACGCCCTCACCAGGCCCTTGGTGTTGTTGTGCGTCGGGACCGTGGCGCCTTCCCTCATTGACGAGCCCACGATGATCGTGTCCTTCGCCACCGCCGACGTCGAGTGGATGCCGATCTCGCCGGTCTCCAGGTCGATCTGCTCGCCTTTGCCTTTGACCGCGCCGACCTTCAGGTCGACGATGCCGTCCTTGCCGAACGACGGGACGAGCCGCGCCCGTTCTCGCGTTCAGCTCGACCAGCCGGTAGCCCGTCGTCACGTAGATGACGCGCTCGTCGCCTCTGCCGTCTGTCCAGTACCAGACGCCGCGGCCCGAGAGCTGCCGCGGCGACACCGCGGCGCGTTTCCCCTCGCGAAGACTGTGCACCCAGATCAGCTCACCGGTCTTGCCGTCGAGCGCGATGACCGACCGTCGCGTGCCGGCCGTCGTGTAGAGCACGCCCTTGACCATGAGCGGTGTGCCCTCGAGCTTGAATTCGGGAAACGTCCCCAGGTTGTCGGTCTTGAAGTGCCAGGCGACCTCGAGCTTGTTGAAGTTGGCGCCGGTGATTTGATCGAGAGGCGAGTAGCGGCTGCTGCGCATGTCGGCGCCGTAGTGCGGCCACTCGCCGTTTTTCGTCGAGGGCTGGGCCGCGAACTGGCGGTCTGTGGCCGAGGGCGTACCGATCGCGATCTGACCGGACACCGCGGCGGTGACGACGAGGATCCCGACGACGAGAGAGACGAGAGTCGGTACGAACCGGGAAGCCGTTCGCGACATCGCTCACTCCTTTCGGTTGGGTGACGGCGGGATTATAGCGCCACCGGTGCGTCAAGCGATGCTCGCAGCCGGTCGCGCCATTACTCGGGATCGTCTGGAAGGGTAGGCGTGACGGCGCCGCTACCTGGTGGCCCATTCGCCCTGGTCGTCGGTCAGAAGCGCAAGCGCCTTCCGGACCGCATTCAGTCCACTGTTGGCTGCGCGTTCAATCGACGAGGGCGATTCCGTGCGCAGGGTCGCTCTGATTTCGACTGTCTGCCGCGGCAGGACGTGAATGCGGCGCACGTCAGCGGCATAGCCCGGATGACTGACTCGCACGACGTAGACGCCCTCCGGCAGCTGCCTGGGCGACCCGGCCGGTAGCGTCAGGCGTCAGCGTCGCAACGATCGCGTCCTGAGTCGTGAGGACTTCAATCGTCGCATCAGCAACGGTCAGGCGGGAGCCCGCGGCCTGCACGATTGTCACGAGGTTCCCCGTGCTCGCCGGACGGGCAAACTGCACCAGCGAGAACGCTGCGCCGATGAGCGACGCGATCCCGGCCAGTGTGCCGACGATTGCCTGAAAGCGTGAAAGCGACAGGCCGGGCATGGAACTCTTCCATGCTGTCCAGGTCGATTGCCGGAGCGAAGGCGCCGGCGATGTCGAGGGTCTCTTCAGCCATCGAATCGGGGTTTACAACGTTGCTCGGCACAGACGCGTGAGTGTCGGGTTTCAACATTCGGACCAGCTCGCGTCGCGGTGTAAGGGCGCACAATTGCGGCGTTTAGCTGGCGCGGTCGTTTGTGGGCGCCGCGCCCAATGTCCGTTTCGCAATTGGCCATTCAAGAATCGCCGGCCGTCCCCAACTTCGGGTTGACATTCAACCTGAGTGTTCGTAGGCTCAGGTTGCATTCTACCCGTGCCGACGACGAACGGCTCGAATTGCTGCAAGGGTGAACCCATGTTTCGACGGCCGCGCCGGCTGGAGGACTTCACGGCTGAAATCGAAGGCCACATCCAGCTCGAGATCGATCGACTCCGGGACGAGGGCCTGAGCGCCGATGATGCGCGCGCCGCCGCGCAGCGGGCCTTCGGCAATGTGACCGCCTCGCGCGAACGGTTCTACGAGACGGCCCGTTGGCTCTGGTGGGACCACCTGTCATACGACGTGCGGTACGCGGCCCGCATGTTGCGCAAGTCCCCGAGGTTCAGCATCGTGGCCGTCCTGATGATGGCGGTCGGTATCGGCGCCACCACGGCCATCTTCAGCGTCGTCGATGCCACGTTGATTCATCCGCTGCCGTATCCCCGGCCCGAACAGCTGGTCGGCGTCGAGGACGATCTTCCGGGCATCGGCTCCAACGACGTCGGCCTGTCACAGCCAGAGTGGCTGGACCTCGAACGCTCCGGAATTTTCGAACAGGTCTCACCGGCGTGGTTCGACGAAAACAACCTCACCGGAGGTACGCGACCGACACGGGTTCGACTGAGCAGCGTCGCACCCAACTACTTCGCGCTGCTGGGCGTGCCGCCACAGTTGGGCCGGACGTTCCCGCCCTCGGACCGGTCGCCGAGTTTTACGCTCGAAGTGGTGATCAGCGACGGCATGTGGAAACGCGGCTTCGGCGCCGTTCCGGACATTCTGGACAAGAGCATCCGGCTCGACACCGACCTCTATCACATCGTCGGCGTTATGCCGCCCGGCTTTCACGCGCCTGGGCGCACGCCGGAAGAACGGGACGTCGACGTCTGGGCGGCGACGAGTTTTTACGGACCGCCGATGTTGATGCAGCCGCCGCGCTCCGGACGGAACATCCCCGGGGCGATCGCGCGACTTGCGCCTGGACTGACGATCGCCGCGGCGCAAAGCCGCGTGGACGCCCTCGTCGCCACGTTGCGCCAGCAGTATCCAGGGGACTACCCGTCGCAGAGCGCGTGGAAGGTGAGGCTCGTGCCGCTCAAGGAGGCCGTGATCGGCAATGTCCGCCAGCCGCTGATCCTGTTGTTCGCCGCTGTCGGCGTCGTCCTGCTGATCGGCTGTGTCAATCTGGCCAACCTTCTGCTCGCACGCGCGAGCGCACGAGGACGCGAGCTCGCCGTCCGCCAGGCCCTTGGAGCGGGACGCAGTCGACTGGTGCGCCAGCTGCTCACTGAGAGCCTCCTGCTGTCGCTGCTTGGCGGCATTGCGGCGCTCGGGATCCTCTTTGCCACCAAGGGATTTCTGCTCCGGCTCGTGCCGGACGGACTGCCGCGGCTCAACGAGATCACCATCAGCTGGGACGTGTGGTGCTTCGCGCTGGTCGCAACGGTGGCATCCGGCGTCGTCTTCGGTCTCGCTCCCGCATGGCACGCCGGCCGGATCGATGTGGTCTCCGCTGTGAAGTCCGAAACGCGCGGGTCCACGGGTTCCCGCGGGCAGGCGCGAACGCGCCGGATCCTGGTCGTGCTGGAATTCGCGCTGTCGCTCGTCCTGCTGGTGGCGGCCGGACTTCTGCTGCGCAGCTTCTGGGATCAGTTGACGGCGGGTCGTGGATTCGACGCACACGACGTGCTGACGGTCCGCACGCGACTGCCGTACCCGAACGATGTGAGCATCGACAAATACCCGACCGCGGCACGAGAAGCGCCGTTCCTGCGCGAGGTCCTTCGTCGCATCGAACGGCTGCCCGGTGTCGACGAGGTGGCGATCGGCAGCAGCAACGCGATTCCACTCGACGCGCTGCACGCGCAACAGGATCTCAACACGGTGCCGCTGCTGATCGAGGGACGCGGCACGGAACCCGCGCAGGCGCCGCTGGTGAACGGAGCGGTCGTGACGCCGGAGTATTTTCATCTGCTGGGTATGGCGCTGCTGCGCGGGCGACTGTTCACGAACTTCGACAACGAAACCACGCCTGGTGTCGCGGTCATCAACGACGCGATGGCACGAGCCTTGTGGGCGGGCGCGAACCCGCTCGGCCAACACGTAAAGCTCTCCCGATCAGCCAGGTCATGGACGACCGTCGTAGGCATCGTCGCCGATGCACGGACCGAATCGCTGAGGAACGCGGGGGTGCCGGAAATCTATGCGAGCGCGTATCAGAAATCCGCGAAACATCTCGCGATCCTCCTGCGTGGGCAGCTGGATATCGCCACGACTCCCGACCGCGTTCGCGAACAGGTGCAGCTCGTTGACGACACATTGCCGGTGTTCGGCGGGCAGATGCTCAGTGAGACCGTTGCGGCTTCGCTCGCGTCGTGGCGCTTCTCGATGGAGGTCGTCGGGTTGTTCGCCGCGACTGCACTATTGCTGGCCGGACTGGGAATTTACGGCGTCATCTCGTACATCGTCAGTGAACGCGCTCGCGAGATTGGCATCCGACTTGCGCTCGGCGCAGAGCGCCGAACGATTCTGCGCATGATCATGCGCGAGGGGTTCGAACTCACGCTGGCCGGCGCTGCGTTCGGCCTGGTCTGCGCGTTGATCGTCTCGCATCTGATGGCCGGCTTCCTGTACGGCGTTCGACCGACCGATCCTGCGACGTTCGCGAGCGTCGCGGTATTGCTCGTCGTCGTCGCGCTGTGGGCCACCTTTATTCCGGCGCGGCGCGCGATCCGCGTCGACCCGATGGTTGCCTTACGACACGAATAAGCCGCCTGTCCTACGACCTCAGGGAGACCTCGATGAACGAAGAGCCATCTCGAGACCTGACGCGGCGCAAAGCCGTCTCTTTGCTGGGTGTCGGCGCAGGATGGAGTCTGCTGACGGCGTTAGCGGAACAGACGGCCAGCGCGGCATCGTTCCAACGGCCGGCGGCCGCCGAACCTGGATTCCCACGCGGTACGGTCGTTCGGACCATTCTGAGGGACGTGCCGCCGGAGCGCATCACCGGAGCGACGTTGATCCACGAGCACCTCTCGATGACGAGTGCCAGCAACAACCCGGCGCTCGCGTTCTATCAGGATGTGGACCTGATGGCCGACGAAGTGAAGGCCTGCGCCAACGATGGCGTCAGCTGCATCGTCGACGCCGGCGGAATGGACCTGGGGCGCAGTATCGATGCCCTCCGCACGATCGCGACTCGCTCGGGCATGCTCATCGTGGCCAGCGGCGGCCTTCACTTAAAGGCGGGCTATCCAGCCGACACGTTGCAGAAAAGCGAGGAACAGGTCGCCGACGACTTCTACAGGCTGGCGACGGCCGAACGGTGGGGCGCTATCGGCGAGATGGGCACGGGCACCGCGGTGCCGATGGACGCGCAGGAGCGCAAAGTTCTTCGCGCGGCCGCCAGGCTCCACGCGCGCACCGGTCTGTCAATCATCACTCACGTGTCGGACGGCTGCGCGCAGTGCGCGCTCGACCAGGTCGATCTCTTCGAGCACGCCGGTGTGAATCTGAATCAGGTCGTTATCGGACACCTCAACGACATCGAAAGTCAGCCGACCGCTGCGCCGCTCGCCATCGCGAAACGGGGCGCGTACGTGGCCTTCGATCACTCAGGAAGACCGGACGATCCCCGCCTGCCGGAGTACGTCCGGACCATCATGACGGTGCTGGAGGCAGGACATGAAGACAGAGTGTGCCTCTCGTCCGACTTCGCCAGTCAGAAATACCTCCGAAAGAACGGAGGTCCAGGAATCGCCATGGTCATGACGACGATGGTGCCGCGCCTGAAGGAGGCCGGCGTGAACGAAGCGACGCTGCACAAGATTCTCGTGGAGAACCCACGCCGCGCGCTCGCGTTCGTCCCAAAGTCGGCATGACACGCGTTGCGCGAGGAGATCTTCGAATGAGCAAAGTACAAATCGTTCTACTGTCGGCCGGAGTCGTCCTGGCCGTCCCTGCGTCTGGCCAGAGCGCAGCCGCCAACCCAATCGCGGCCGCGCCTTCCGCACGGCAGTCGCCGCCGCCGGCGACGATCGCTTCAATCATTGACGGCGAGATTGGCACCATCGAGAAGCAGCTGGTGGACGCTGCGGAAGCGATGCCGGACGACAAGTTCGACTTCTCGCCGGCGAGTCTCGACATTCCTGGTGACGACTATAAAGGCGTGCGGTCGTTCGGCGTGCAGGTCAAGCACGTCGCCGCGTCCAACTATTTTCTCTGGTCCTCGATCACCGGCGACAAGATTCCGGATGACTTCAAGGGCGGAAATGGTCCTGAGAAACTGAGGACCAAAGCCGAGATCGTCGCGTTTCTAAAGGATTCGTTCGTTCTCGGCCACAAGGCCGCGTCGATGTTGACGATGCAGAACACGCTCAACAACCCAACGGGCAGCAAATCATCGCGCCTGTATCTGTCCACCTTTGCGGTCGCGCATGCATACGATCACTATGGGCAGATTGTCGAGTATTTGCGAATGAACGGAATCGTTCCGCCAGCCAGCCGGTGATGGTCAAACGCATGCGAGCGCTTTGTGCTCGCTGCGGTACTGGCCTGGCGGCTGTCCAAATTCCCGCTTGAAGGCTCGACTGAAGGCGGCTTCGGATTCGTAGCCATGGTCGGCGGCGATCTCCGCGACGCTTCGTGAGGTCTTCTGTAGAGACTGCGCCGCGAGCTGGAGCCGCCAGCGCGTCAGATAGGTCATCGGCGGCTCGGACAGATACCGGGTGAAGCGTTCAACCAGCGCCGATCGCGAGATGCCCACTTCGTCCGCGAGGCCCGCGATCGTCCAGGGATGGGCGATGCGGCTGTGCAGCAGCCCGAGGCTCCTGCCGACGACCGGATCACGCGCGCCGGCGAGCCACCCCTTTTGCTGTTCGGGCAGGCTATCGACATGGCGCCGCAGGGCGTCGACGAACAGCGCCTCCGAGAGCTTGGCCAGCATGGCTTCGCTGCCGACCCGTCCCGACACCGATTCCTCAACGAGGTGCAGGATGGACCGTTCCAGCCACTGTCCTGAGGGGTCGTTCCGGACGTTGACTTTGAAAACAGGAGGGAGGCCGTTCAGGATCGGCCGAATGAGGTGCGGGTCGCACGTCATGTACCCGCACACGAACCGCGAGACCGCGCCTCCTCCGCCGGCGCGCAGCGGGCTCAAGTCGCGCTCCTTGATCTTGGCGGTAATCCCGTAGTTCGGGAAGGGCGGTCGTGTCCCGTTGCCGCTGCTCATGTGGTGCGGATCGCCGTGCGGAAAGATGACCACGTCGCCGGGTGCGAGCGCGGTGCACGCGCCATCTTCCATCTCGATGACGGCGGCGCCTTCGACGACCAGATGGTAGAGGACCAGGTGCGCCGCGCCGGGAGCGACCTTCGCCGCCAGCAGCCGCGACGCCGGCGTCGAGAATCCCCATGGCGCCGAAAATTCGGCGGTGAAGAACAAGGCGCCGTTCAGTCTGACCCCGCTCAGAATTTCGGAGAACGCGTCCATTCAGTCCTCTGGACTCTCTGCAAAGCTGGCGGGTCCCCCGGCAGGGGAATCCGCCCGGCCTGGCCGTTCGAGCAAGTCATAGAGACGCTCGGGCATGGCCGCCTCGACCCGCGCATTGTAACGTTCCAGGAGCGACTCTTTCAGGGTCGCGTCAGACCGTTATGAAGGACAACGTCCAATGAATCCGAACAAGGCACTGTGGGAAAAAGGCGACTTCACGCGCATCGCGGCCAGCATGCGCGAGAGCGGCGAGGCCATCGTCGCCGGACTCGGCATCACCAAAGGACTGAAGGTGCTGGATTTGGGGTGTGGTGACGGCACTACCGCACTGCCGGAGGCGCGGCTGGGCGCCGATGTTCTCGGCGTCGACATCGCAAGCAATCTCGTCGCAGCCGGAAACAGGCGGGCGCAGGCCGAGGGTCTGACGAACTGCCGGTTCCAGGAGGGAGATGCGACCAATCTGGCTGAGCTCGCCGATCGGAGCATGGATCTCGTAGTCAGCATCTTCGGCGCGATGTTCGCGCCCAAGCCGTTTGACGTCGCGCGGGAGATGGTGCGCGTGACCCGGCCCGGCGGCCAGATCGTGATGGGCAACTGGATTCCCGGCGATCCGACGCTGGTCGCACAGATTCTGAAGATCAGCTCCGCCTACAGCCCACCTCCGCCCGAAGGTTTCATCAGTCCCATGACGTGGGGAGTCGAGAGCAGCGTGATCGAGCGATTCGGAGCCGCCGGGATACCAGCCGGACAGATCGCGTTCGCGAGGGACACGTTTACCTTCACGTCTCGGAGCACACCGTCGGCGTTTGTCGCGGACTTCAAGAACTACTACGGGCCGACGATGACGGCTTTTGCCGCTGCGGAACAGAACGGTCGAAGCGCCGAGTTTCAGCAGGAGCTCGAGGCCCTCTTCGAACGCCAGAACACGAGCGCGGTCACCGGCGTCACGTCGATCCCGGCGACCTTCCTGCGCGTCGCAGTTGTCTGTTGAAGGACTCTTCTCACACAAGGATGGCAACCATGAAGACTTCTGTAGAACGTCCAGCTTCGACCACCGCACAGGCACTGGCTGATCGCCTTGAACAGGGCGCCGTCGCGCTGGCGAGCTTCGCCAGTACCCTCTCGAGCGCCGAGTGGCAGGCGCGCATCCCCGGTGACGGCCGGACGATCGGCGTCGTCGTGCATCACGTCGCCACTATGTATCCGCTCGAGATCCAGCTGGCGCAGAGGCTGGCTGAGGGCAAGCCGATTGAGGGCCTCACCTGGAATGCGGTGCACGAACTGAATGCACGGCACGCCCTGGAGCACGAGGCCGTGACAAAGGAGGCCGCGCTCGATCTACTTCGGCGCAACAGCGCCGCGGCTGCCGCCGCGATCCGGGCACTGAGCGACGAGGAGCTTGCGCGAGCCGCCGCCATCTCGCTCAACGCCGATGCGCCGCTCACATGTCAGTTCATGTTGGAGGATCACGCCGTGCGGCACAGCTATCACCACCTCGCCAGAATGCGCGAGGCGTTGACGGCGAAAACCGCGCAATCCTTCACGTAGGTGGCGCGCTGACCGCGACAAACCAATCGGGTGTGAGCGGAGGGCCCCGATCCGACGGGACCCCCGATCGCGACTATGGTCTGGTGTTCTTCGCCAGCTCGTTCGCAATGGGCACTAAGCTGCCGAACAGCCCGTCGTTCTCGTCGTTCGGGCCGGCCGTGAAGTACAGCGTGTTGCCGGGGCCGTTTGCGCCGCCGGTGCCGAACGACAGACCCCACAGGCCGTCGATCGTCAGGGTCGCGCCGGCTGGCGTGAGCACGTTGCCAAGGAAACGGCCCGTCACCGGATTGTAGGCCGCAATCGTGCCGCTGCCGAAGTTGCCGATGAGCAGCGCATGGCTGAACTCACCGAAGTACGCCGGCGCCTCGACGACTCCCCATGGCGCGTTGAGCCAGGAGCCGTGCTCGAGGCGAGTGCGCAGGTGGCCGCGCGTGCTGAAGACGTCGACGAAGCCGTGGCCGTCGCCCGGTACGTCGTCCATCTTGTCCCCGTCCTGCTTCGCATAAGTCACGTAGACGTTGTGGCCGATCGCCTGGACGTTGAACGGGGCGTAGCCACGTGGAATCCGGTCGTCGTCGAACCGCTCCTCAGAGAAGAAAACCTGAGTGAACGTCGTGTCGAAGACGTCGATCTGTCCGCTGCGGAAATTGGCGGCGAGGATATACGTCTGGCCGTCGATCTCCACGAGCGTCGCGCCCTTATACACCGCGCCATGCCCCTGATGCGGCTTCTGCGAGTTGTCGACCTTGATCTGGGCGACGGTCGCGTTCACGCCGGGATTCCAGCCCGAAATCGTGCCGTCCTCGGTGACGAAGATGAAGAGCGCCTGCTTCCCGGGCGCGAGCAGGAAGTCGGTCGGACTCCCGTTGACGAGAACACTGGTCGGCTTGCCGGGCGCGGGCTGGCTTGGCGCCGGCGGAACCGTCACGACCAGCGATTTGACCGTGGGCGGCGTGGTCGACGTGTCGTAGAGCGTTGACGTCCCGGTCGCGTTGTTCGACACCCACCACGGCGACGTCGCCGAGTGCACGAGTCCCCAGGCGTTCTTCAGGTTGGGATCGTTCACGACCGGCGGCACACCGGTGTCGGAGACCAGATTCGTCTGGGTATAGTGCTGCGCGGACGCGACCGCCGGCATCAGCGCGCCGGCAAGGGCGACGAGAGAGACGAGCGCGCGAATGTGTTTCATGTCTGTCCTCCGCATGACCGATTGAAGGATTTCAATCGGAATTTGTGCGCGGAGGAGCAAGGACGGTACCTGCGATCGGATTTGATGACTTTGTAACGAGCGGCGGCCAGAACGCACCAGGCGCTCTGATGGTCACAAGGTATTGGGTGTCGGCGATGGCGCGGTGAGCCGCGTGCGACTCGATTACATACACTCGTCGAAAATCGATTCTCGAATTTCGTATGCGATCAGCGATCTGCCAGCTCGTCGGCAGCCGCGACGATCGACTGCACGCCGTCAGGCACGGAGCGCGAGCGCTGCTTTGACGCGATCCGGCGTAAACGGCACCTGCCGCAGGCGCGCGCCGGTCGCGTCGAACACGGCGTTGCCGATCGCAGCGGCGACGACCGTGATCGCGGTTTCGCCGGCGCCGGCTGCCGGGGCGTCGTCGCGATTGATCAGCACCGTGTCGATCGCCGGAACAGAGAAGCCGAGCGGCAGCGTGTGATACGTGCGCCAGTCGATCGACGTGACGCGCCGATCGTCCCAGCTCACTTCTTCGCCAAGCGCCCGGCTCAAACCGTGGAGCGCGCCGCCTTCGACCTGGTTGCGCATGCCGTCGGGGTTCGAGATCGGCCCACAGTCCTGCGCCAGGACGAGCCGCTTCGCGGTGATGACTCCGGTCGCTTGATCCACTTCGACCATCGCCACCATCGCCACGTACCCGTTGTCTCCTTCGTAGGCGACGACCGAGATCCCGCGGCCGGCGACGACGCCGGTGCGCGCGACGCCGGGCCGGGGCGACGGCCGCGTGTCCCATCCGGCGGCCTTCGCCGCCTGCGAAACCGCCTCCTTCAGTCGAGCGTCGGTAAGGTGGCGCAGCCGGTATTCGACCGGATCCGCCTTTACGTGGGCGGCGACCTCGTCCATGAACGACTCGTGCGCGAACGTGTTCTGGAGCCGCGATGGCGAGCGAAGGGGACCGGTGAAGAACGGCGACGCCACGGTGTGGGTGAGCACGCGCTCGCTCGCGACCGTGCCGCTACCTCCGGCGTGCGCGCCCACGCGGCCCACGACGTACGGGGGCGCCGCGTTGCTGCCGTTTCTGAATTCTCCGCTTGGCTCTACTGCCGCACCAGGCCGGAAAGGCGCCGTTGGAAATCCTGCGAGCATGCCGGTGACGACGTTCCCCGGCGTGTCGTAGCCCGGGCGTCCGCCGAGCGAGGCGAACCACGCTTCGGTGTCCCACGCGACGATTGTTCCGGACGCGTCGACGCCGGCGCGCTCGTCGATGACGTACGGGAACCCGTAGTTTTCCCACGCCATTTCGTCCTTGCGCGAGAGCTGCACACGAACGGGCCTGCCGACCGCCTGCGACAGCAGCGCCGCATCGTACGAGACGGTGTCGGCGCCGTTGATGCCGTAGCAGCCCGACCCCCGCGTGAAGATCACGCGAACGCTCTCGACCGGCACATTCAGCACCCGGGCGACGCCGCTGCGCGTCGGATACGCGGACTGTGTCGGCGACCAGACGGTCACCTTGCCGGCCGCGACTTCCGCGACGGCGCACGACGTCCCCATCGACCCGTGCATCTGAAACGGATGCAGGTAGGTCGCCTCGAGCGTGGACGCGGCGCCTCGCAGCTTGTCTTCGACGTCTTTCGAGTGGACGAGGAACGCGTCGCGGGACGGCTGGCTGCGCATGTGGTCGTAGAAGCTCGATTGCGCCGGTAAATTCGGCGCCTCGCGCCAGTTCACGCGCAGCTTCGACGCTGCTTGCATCGCCTGCCACGGCTTTTCGGCCACGATACCGACGAAGTTTCCTTTGACAACGACCTTGATCACGCCAGCCATGCCGCGGACGGCCTCGTCATCCACGGCCGAGACAGTGGCGCCGACGGAAGGCGGGCGCACGACGGACCCGTGGGCCATGCCGGGGCGCCGAACGTTGTGGACGTACTCAAACGCGCCCGTCGCCATCGCCGCCATGTCGAGGCGCGGCACCGAGGTGCCGAGCACGGTCCATTCGCGCAAAGGCTTGCGCTTGGCGTTCACGTCGAGCGGGAGGTTCAGTTTGCGGCCGGCCACGAGATCGCCGTACGAGACACGCCGGGCGCGATCGACACGTGACGCCACCGCGCCGTCGGCGGCGATCAGCTCCTCAGCGGGCAGGTTCAGTCGCGCGGAGGCGAGCTTCACGAGCGCTTCTCGCGCCGTTGCCGCCGCAAGCGCCAGGCTGCCGTCGTTGAAATTCGTCGGAGTGGACTGGCTGCCGGACGTCGTGCCCTGATCCGGGCACACGTCCGTATCGCACATCACCAGATGCACGCGCGAGATTGGGACCGACAGCTCCTCGGCGACAAGCTGCGTCTGCGCCGTGAGCATGCCTTGCCCCAGTTCGCACTTGCCGGTGAATCCGGTCACGCCGCCGTCGGCGGCGACGGCAATCCACGAGTCGAGCTGCTTCGGATCCACATGCGAGGCACGTGTGCCGAATTGCCCCTGGGCCTCGAGCACACGTTCGATCGGCCCCGACGCGCTGAAGGCGACGATCAGCGCACCCGAACGCGCGAGAAAATCGCGGCGGGAGAATCCTTCGCGGACAAGCGCGCGTGCCGCGTCGCGCGTCATGCGGCACCTCCGCCGCGCGCGTAGCGCCTGATGGCGCGCAGCATGCGCGTGTGGGTGAAGCAGCGGCATAGCACGCCCGACATGGCGCTCTCGATTTGCTGATCGTCCGGGCGGGGATGCTGATCGACGTAGGCCTTCGCCGTCATGATCACGGCGTTCAGACAGAACCCGCATTGCGCGGCCTGCTCGTCGATGAACGCCTGCTGAATCGGATGGGGACGATCGACCGTGCCCAGTCCTTCGAGCGTGGTGATATCGGCGGTGACGCTCCCGACCGGCGTCACGCACGACCGGACGGCGCGGTCGCCGACGATCACGGTGCACGCGCCGCACTGGCCGAGGCCGCAGCCGAATTTGGGACCGTTCAGCTTCAGGTCGTCGCTGAGGATGTAGAGGAGAGGCGTGTCAGGATCGGCGTCGAGCGTGTGGGACCGGCCGTTCACCTTGAGCGCGATCGAACTCATGCGGTGCCTCCACGTGACGGGCTCGGTCGAGACTACGGCGCTCCCGACGCTCTGTCAAATACGCGGCAAATGTCCATGCGGCGCTCGCGATGCCGGGTGTCAATCAGCGGCACTGATAGGCTCGACCCGACGTCTAATGGCCGGCAACGCCAGCCAGCGGCGAATGCGATCTCTGCAGCTCGCGTGCGGTGGTGTCGAACGCGCGCTGTCGCTCCTCTGCCGCCCGATCGCAGACGGTGATGACATAGTGTGCCGCGCCCAATGTCTATGTCGCAGTTCGCCATTCAAGAATCGCCGGCCGTCTCCGGGCGCCTTCGCTCAATTTGCTCCAGAAGTCGTGCAATCCAGGGAGATCGCCGTAGCTGTGGCGGGCAGGCCTGCTCGTATACTCGAGGCGAGCCAGCGCAGCACGTCTTCCGAAAGTGAGCACCATGCCAATCATCGTGATCCTCCTCCCCATTGTTGTCGTCCTTGTCGCTCTCTCGCTTCGGGTCGTGAAGGAGTACGACCGAGGCGTCATCTTCTTCCTGGGCAAGTACACGGGTGTTCGCGGACCTGGCTTGATCATCCTTATCCCGATCCTCGAGCAGATGACGCGGGTAACCTTGCGCACGATCACGATGAACATTCCCTCACAGAAGATCATCACCAAGGACAATGTCTCGATCGACATCGCAGCGGTGGCGTACTACCACATCGTCGATCCGAAGAAATCGGTGATCGCCATTGAGAATGTGAACGCCGGCATCAACCAGATCAGCCAGACGACCGTGCGGAATGTGGTGGGGCAATTCAGCCTCGATCAGCTCCTTTCACAGACGCTGGACATCAACGCGAAGATCAAGGATGTCATCGACGGACATACTGAGCCGTGGGGCGCCCAGGTGACGGCTGTCGAAATCAAGGACATCACGCTTCCGGACAACATGCAGCGCGCCATGGCCAAAGAGGCCGAGGCCGAGCGCGAACGACGCGCGAAGATTGTGGCGGCCGAAGGAGAGTTTCAGGCGGCGGTCAAGCTTGGTGAGGCGGCGGATATCATCTCGCAGCATCCGGTGGCACTGCAGTTGCGGACCCTGCAAACCATGGCCGAGATCAGTGTCGAAAAGAATTCGACGATCATCTTCCCGGCTCAATTCATGACGACGGTTCAGGAGGCCATCAAGATGATTCGTGGTGACGGGGCAGCGTGACCGCCCCCGATTCGACTACGGTAGATTCGCACCACTCTGGGCGAATTGTCCAAGCCATTCGACAATGACCTCTGCCCGGCCGCCCGAGGTCGCATACGTTACCAGCGCAGAGTTCAGGTCGGCATAAAGCGGAGCCGGGATACGCAACATGCTGCGCATCTGACGCAACACCGTTAGCGTGTCCTTCAGTCCACGACGGCCGGATGAAAGGTCGGCGTGGAGTAAGCCGAGCATTGCCTCCAACACCTCCTGTGGTTCAGGTTCCAGAACGAGCGGCCACAACGCATGACGCAGTGCGGACAAATCGGTTGACGCAACCGAAATGACGTCTATGAGTTCGAGCGGCGGATGCAACTCCCGCTCGACAGCCTGTTCCGCCCAGCCTTGCACGACCTCGCCGCGGACCAAGCCGAGCAAGAGTGCTGTCCGGTAGTAGGTCGCGCCCAACGAGTAGTCCATTGAGCCTTCTCGCCGCGGTGCGTCCGTCGATGGTTCAGTCTGACTGGGACAGGATCGATCGAGACCTAACTCGGTCGCGGCAGCGGCGATTGCTTGAAGTCAAAGCAATCCGACATGTCGTCTGACGCCGCGTCCCGTGCATTCAGCGGTTTCAGGCCGAACGTCACTTCGCAGAACTTCACAACGCTCACGTGCGAATGGAACACCTTGGAGATGCCCCGCTTCGAGAACGGGCTGATCACCAGGCACCCGACGCGCGACCCGTAACTGAACTGCGTGTTCGCGTAACTCGGTCCGCTCGCCGGACTGCCTCCCGTCCATTTGTCCTTCAACGGCGGGTCGACATGGTCCTGCCAGCCGCCCCAGTCGTCCCAGGTGATGATGATCGCGGACGTCGCCCACAGCGCGCTCTGTCCCAGTTTGAGCACCCGGTCGGCCGTCCACTGGCTCCCCAGCTTGACCGTCTGCTTCCCGGCGCTTGCCCCGTAGGGGGGATGCTCCGACAGATCGACCGGGCTGCTCGGAGCGTACAGCCAGGAGACATTAGGCAACTGTCCCGCGGTGACGTCGGTATCGAACTTCGTCCACGGCTGAATGTACGGGCTACCCTGCAGCTCCTTGATCTTCGAGAAGTAACTGAAGCCCGGGTCCCCATACGTCGTCCAGCGAAGCTTGGCTTTCTCCAGGGCTTTCGGCAGCGTCGGAATGTTGAAGGGCTCTTGCGGCTGGTACGTCCGGGTCTTGCTGGCGTTGTCGATGATCGGCGACGCCGCCGCGATCAGCATCAGATGGTTCGGTTCCGACTGGCTGGCTACTTCCGTGAAGTAGTTGTCACACAGCGTGAATTGCTTCGCGTACGAAAAATACGCGGGAATATCCTTCTCGCCGTACTGCAACTTCACGGCGTGGGCCGCGCGCTCCAGCCATGCCACGTGATCGTGGCGGGGGTCGCCGCCCGCCGGCGGGTCTGGCGCCGGAGGAAGGATCTCGCCGTTCACTCCCGGAAACGATCCGAAGTAGTTGTCGAACGTGTGATTCTCCTTGACGATGATCACCACGTGTTCGATCGGATTGTGCGGTTGCATGACGGTGAAGCCTTCCGTTCCTCCGTCCCTCCGTCTCCGCGAGGATCACTGCTCCCGGACGATCACCTGCCCGCGGATTTCTCCGGCGGGGAAGTTGGTCGAGTGCAGATTGGCGTAGCCTTCGCCCTGTTGGACGACGATGCGGAGCGCGGATGTCAGATCGCCGGCGGTAACGCCCTGAGCGGCCGGTCCGGTCACGTTGGTCGAAGTGATCGTCCCGGTGATCGTCCCCGACGTGGTGGTCGGGCAGGCCGGCTGTCCGCCACCGCCGCACAGGAAGATCATCACGCCGCCAGCCACATTGAACTGGCCGAAGTGGATGTGCGAAAAGAGCGGAGTCGACGTGAGATTGGCGTACGTCAGAGTGAAGCTGATCGTCCCATCGTCCTGGATCGTGGCCTGGAAGCGGCCGGTTGCGGGCGAGTTGATCGGCGGTACTTCGTGGCCGCCCAGGAGGTTCGCATTGAGAACGGTTTCCTTGTCATGCGCGTGAGCGGACACGCTGTACACGCCGGACACGCACACGCCGGTCAACGCGATCGCGATCCACCAGAGTTTTCTCATACTGCCCTCCGGTTATCGAGTATTTCGGGCAGCGAATTCGTCCGTCAAGTAAAAGACTTAACAATGTCGCTGTTGCAGTTCAGGTGCTGCGACGATCTGAACTCAGCCGGACCGAAAGAGGCAGAGAAACAGATCCGCTAACGCCACAAGCCATCAGGAATTGGTTTTGCCTCGACGATCTCGATGAGCACATTGTCCGGCCCATTCACGAAAAAACTCTTCAGATCGTCCGCAGGTCTCATCGCGATCGGCTCGACGATCTGTACGCCGGCCGCCTTCATGCGGTCGAATTCAGGCTGAAGGCGCTCGTACGAGAAGGCGATGTGATCGACCGGGCTGCCGCGCGTGGAGTCGAGCGTGCGTCCTTGTGGCAGGCGCTTCTCGGAGTCGGCGTAATAGTGATCCTTGTAGATGAGGACGAAACTGATGTCGTCCATCCGCGCGCTCGTGCCCCAGCGTTGCGTCGGATCGGGCGGGCGCGGCTGCGTGGCGCTGGGCGGGAACCGCATGCCCAGATGCTTCTCGTACCAGCCGGCCGTGGCCGCCACGTCCTCAACCGAGTAGTGGACGTGGTTGAACCAGTGGTTCTTGTCGCCGGTGTAGACCTCCGCGATTGAGCGGTCGGGTCCCCAGATGTAGAAGAACCAGTTCTGGCCGAGCGGTGTCAGGGGCGTATGAAAGTCGAGTCCCTGCGCCTTCCACCAGGCGAATTCATTCGGACCATCAACACCGGCCCACCCGATATGCCGGATGGCCGTGGTCTCGAGGTCTTTCGGTGGACGATCAACCTTACTGACCAACAGAAACCCGCGGCCGGTGAACAGCGCGTCAGACTTGTCGCGAAACCTGACACGCTTCGATCCGAAGACCCGCTCGTAGAACTCGAAGGTCTTGCTCGGGTCGGTTGAATTCAGATGCACGTGATGAAAATGGGCGGGATTCGGGGTCTGCAGGTCAGCGACGGTCCTCGAGACCAGCAGGACGCCGACCAGCGCCGCGAGAAAGAGGAGCCGTCTCATCGGAACAATTCAACCCATATCAATCAGAACTGGAGTTGTGCGCCCAACTTCACGTACCGAGCCTGCAGGATATTCAGCGGCTTCAGCCAGGACGGCCCGAACGTTGTGTTGATCGCCGCCGGCGGCTCGCCGGCGTTCGACGTCGCGCCGACCGCGGCGTTCGAGTTGAACGCGTTGAACAGATCGGCCATCACCTGCACGCGCCGCGACCCGGAGAAATTAAAGTTCTTCGCGAAACGGAAGTCCACTTGCGTCCGGCGAGGCGTGTAGTCGGTTCCCGGCTGGATGAGCGGCACGACGCGCGACGTGTTCGCGCCGCCGGAGAGCGCGCGGCCCAGCGACCCGTTGGCTGCGACGTCGGCCTGGGTGATGTTCCACTGCGCGAGAATCATCTGCCCCGGCAGGTTTTGAACGACCGAGCTGATCTGAATCTGCTGCCACGGCAGCGTATAGGAGCCAGTCACCTTTGCCTGTCCAAGCCAACTCGTGTTGTAGTCGCAGTACGCGAAGCTGGTGCCTGTGCCCGGATTCGACGGATATGTCGACACCGTCGAAATGCCGAACTGTGTCACCGGGTCATCGACGAACGCCGCGCAGTTGTTGAAGTGGGTATTGCCGGTCGCGTAGCCGCCGGTCAGAAACAGGTCGTGTCGCACGCGGGCGTTCACGGAAATGTCGACGCCGTTGAACACTTGCGTCTGCTTGCCATAATTGTCGGTGAACGTGACGAGGTTGTGCGTCGCCACGCCGAACTTCGCTGCTGAAATGTCGTACAGCCCGCAGATCTGATTGCCACCGCCGCCTGGGAGTCGTGGGTCGGTCGGTGCCGTCACGCAGTACGGCGTGAAGTCCGTCGGTGTGACGTCCAGATTGTCGGTCGTCGTGAAGTGTCCGTAGGCGCGGCGGAAGTACGAGATCTCCGCCGAGACCCGCGGCATGATTTCGTGGCTGAGCGTGGTCGAGACTTCCCAGTTGTTGGGACGGACGTCGAAGCCGTTGATCGTCGCGGGATCGTACTGCGTCGCGGCGTTCACCTGGCCGAACGCGCTATTGCTCAGCGGTCCGAGTTCCGACAGCTGCGGGATGTTGTCGTGATTGGTATCGGTCCAGGACCGCGTCGCCGTGTTGACCGAGGTATTAATCGGATTCAGCAGGCGCGCGGTGCCGACCGTTGAGGTCACGACGTAGCGGCTCAACGTGGCCTTGAGCGCCGTCTTGCCGTCTCCAAACACGTCGTAGGCGAAGCCGAGACGCGGCGACAGGTCTTTGAAATCGGGCACGTCGTTCAACGGAGCGTATTGCCGCGGACCAATCCACGTGCCACCCGGTGCACTCTGCGCTTCGACGCGGTTGTTGAGGTAATCGAACCGCAGGCCCGCGTTTACCGTGAGTCGCTTCACGGTCCACGTGTCCTGAACGAACAATCCAAGATCGGCAACCAACAGTTCGTGCGTCGTGTACGGCGTCGTCCGGACGGTGACCTGGAATGGCTGGCCGTTGCGCACGATGAGGCCGGTGTCGTTGTTGGTGTAGATGTCGGTGTCAGCCGGTCCCTGCTGCAGGTTCATGCCGACTTTCAGCGCGTGCGATCCGGTGACGTAGCTCAGCGAGCTGCGGAACGACCGCAGCGAGGTGTAGTTGCTCGAGAACGTGCCGGAGTACGCTCGGAAGTTGACGCCCGTGTTCAACTCGGTCACCGGATACCCGAGTGATGTTACCGAGTCCGTCACCGGCTCGCGCGTCCAGGTTTCGTTCATCACGCCACCAGCCGCCTCGAACAGCAGCTTCGAGGACAGCGTCGACGTGAATCGCACCGTCTCGAAGTTGTTCTTGGGCAGGTTCTGCAGATTGGATGCATCGGGCTGTTCGGTGCTGACGAGCGTCCAGTGATCCGTGTAGCGCGGCGAGATGTTCCAGTAGCCGGAGAGCTTGTTCTTGGGGCTGATTTGCCAGGTCAGCCGGACATCCTGGCTGATGCTACGCTGCGTTTCGGTCCCAGGCCTGGAGAGGTCGGGCGTGAAGACCAACGTTGACTGATTGCTCTCGTAGAACGTGTTGGTCCGGATCTGTTGGTAGCCCCAGTAGCGAAAGGCCGTCCAGAACCACAGCTGATCTTTCTTGATTGGTCCGCCGATCGCGAAGCTGGAGTCGTAGATCTTGTTGATGCTGTCCGCCGTCGTGATGCCCTGCGCGCGCAGCGTGTCGTCGACGTTGTTGCCCTGGAAATGATTGTTCGCAAAGTTGCCGAACGCGGAGCCGCTGAAGCGGTTGCCGCCCTCCTTCGGAATGATGTTGACGCGCACGCCGCCGCCGTTGACCTCGGCTGAAATCGCGCCGAACTCGTAGCTGAGCTCCTGGGTGGACGCGTCGTTCGTCGAGAGGCCCGTGCACGAGTAATTGCACGCCATGTTGGCGTTCATCAACCCGTCGAGCTGCACCAACCGATCGTTGAACGAACCGCCGTGCGCCTTGAGTTGGTTCTGGTGCTCGCCGGCGGAGCCACCGACGTCGCTCTGGTTGCTGGACACGCCAACGGTCATGATGCCGATCGTCGACCAGTTCTTTGACGTCGGCATCGATTCGATGACGTCGGAGCTGATTACCTGACGCTTGATCACGTTCTGCACGTCGACGACCGGGGAGGCGGCGGTGACGAGGACGGTCTCCTCGAGCGCGCCGACTTTCAGTTCGGCGTTGACCGTCGCGGTGAACTGCGCGGGCAGCTCGATGTCCTCGCGTTTGACCGCCGAGAATCCGGACAGCGTGAAGGTGACGGTGTAGGTGCCCGGCCGCAGATCGAGAATCTTGTATTGACCTTGAGCGTCGCTGATTGCCGTCCGGCTGCGCTCGATGAGCGCCGGACTCGCGGCCTCGACAGTGACGCCAGGGAGGATCGCGCCGCTCGTGTCTCTAACCACGCCGGCAATGCCGGTCGCCTGCGCGAAGACGGTGTGAGGGGAGAGCACGAACGCCAACAGTGCCAACCGCCAAGACCCCAGAATTCGTCGCATTGCGACCTCCTTGGTTCAGCGCGCGAACGTTACACTAGTTTCTTACGTGAGCCAATTGTTAAATTGATACCGTTGCGCGAAATCTAGCCTTTGAGGAGAACACGTCGAATAATGGCGTCTCCGGTGCCTATGGCAGTGCTGGTGGTCCTTACGATTTGGCTACGGCCGCCTAACCCTGGAGCAATCGCGTTCTTCTGTTTCTTCGTGTTCGGAGCGCTGGGCCCCAAATCCGCCGCGAGCCAACTGCCGACCTTCGCCAGGGATATCGCACCGATCGTTTATCAGCATTGCGCGCCATGCCATCAGCGCGGCGGCGATGCGCCATTCAGCCTCACCTCTTACGACGAGGTCCGACGTCGCTCTCGTCAAATTGCCCTCGTCCACTGCGAGACGATACATGCCGCCGTGGAAACCCGACGGAGATTCACCAACCTTCGTCGACGAGCGACGGCTGACCGACGCCCAGATTGTGTTAATCGATCGCTGGATGCGGGCCGGCGCGCCTGAGGGCGCCGACGACGATCTCCCGCGCCCGCCGGTTGCCGTTGGTGGATGGCTCTGGGGTAGGCCCGATATCGTGATCGCGCTCCCAACATATACATTGAGAGCGGACGGCCCGGACGTGTTCCGGAACTTCGTGGTCGCAGTGCCGGGGCGCGACATGAAGTTCGTCAAGGCGCTGCAGTTTCGTCCACGAAGCCAGGGAGTTCACCACGCGAACATCCGAGTCGATTTGACCGGCAAGGACAAGACGGTCACGATGTTCCAGTCGTTGGTGTCAGCGATGCTGAACGTCATGATCGGTAACGATGGCAGCTGCATCAATGTCGCGATCGCTGACGGCAACAAGTGGCTCGTGACCTACCCGCTCGGCAGCAATGTCAGTGGCGGCAGCGCCGCGTGGGTGACCGGTGATCCGATTCACAACACGCTCGACGCCTACGACAACGGCCTGTTCTGCGCCCCGCATCGTCAGTAAAGCGAACCTCACCCGATGGCCCTCTTTGGAGGGCCGTCGGGTCGGGTCCTTCCGGCCCCGATCGGACATGTCTTCGTGATCGTCCTGGAGAACGAGGGCTTCGACACGACCTTCGGTCCCCAGTCGAAGGCCCCTTATCTGTCGAAGACGCTCACGAGCGCCGGCGTGCTGTTGACGCAGTACGACGGCACCGGCCACGCCAGCCTCGACAACTACATCGCGATGATCAGTGGCCAGGCGGCAACGCCGGAAACACGTAACGACTGCCAGACCTATCAGGACTTCAATCTGACCGGGATCACCGACGACGGCCAGGCAATCGGGCACGGGTGCGTATATCCCGACGAGATCAAGACTCTAGCGCGTCCTTCTTCGACAGGATCGTCCCGGCGAGGGCTGAGCGTCCTCGCGGAAGGTGGCACTGGTCATCTCCCTGCCGGGAAGTCTGCGGCACGGAGATTCCTGCGTTCGTACCGATTCGTCTTGCGCGCCTCAATCGAGTGGCCTACCGTGAAGCGTTCACGCAGACGGCATCTCGTTTTGAGGAGGCACGGATGATGACTTCACATGGCAAGCGATTCGGCGTTGCTCTCGTAGTTGCGGCCGCGCTCGGCGTGATGGCACTCGACGTTCGGGCCGGCGCCGCCAGTGGGTCCGATGACCAGCGCCCGCGGTTTGAGGACGCCGTCGGGTCCTGGTTCGGCCGTGCCGTGCCGGTGCCCGGTCAAACGATCTGCCCGCCAGGTGCACCCGGCTGCCCGGTACCGCTCGAAATCGTGATGGTCTTCACGGTGAACGCGGATGGCACGTTCATCGGCATCGACTCAAACATCTTTGCCGGGGCCACCCACTCGACAGCCCATGGTCAGTGGGAGCGCAAGGGCCCAAGGAGCATCAAGGCGGAGTTCACGCTGCTGCAGTCCGCGCCGAACGGCAAGTTCATCGGCGGCTTCAAAAACCTGTTCAACGCCACCCTTGGCTCCAGGGATGAAATGACCGGTGGCATCGACGCGTACCTGTATTCGTACACGGACCCGGCGACCGGCGCGGCCCTCGTCGATAGTGACGGGTTTCCGACTCCCAGCCCGCTGGAGCCGGCAGGCGAGTGCGCGACGACCGCGGGATGCGCGCACCTTGGGCAATTCTCCTTCATCGTCCGTCGGGTCAAGGTTCACTGAAACCAAACCAGCGCAGTTGGACCTGCCATTCGCGTCGTGCCAAGCGCGCGTGGCAGGTGTAATGAATGCGTCGCCACCGCCTGACGTGCGGCAAAACGTGCCGACCTTCGCCCTAGCAGTTGGGGGCACTCGGAGCGGTCGTACCGCGTCCGTGCGGCGGACCGGGACGACGCCACCGAAGTCGCTGACCTATTCCGAAGCCACTGATGGGATTGTGTAGAGGGCGTAACGTTCGCTGCGTGCGACGATCGGCAATTGCACCACCCAATCCGCGTCTGTCACGACGTCCGTAACCCCGAATCGCGATGCAATCTGATGCCATTCCGACGCCGAACGTCTCGCCCAGAGGTCCCTGCCAATGGTGGCGAGGAGCGTGTCGCCAGGATGGCCCAGTATGACGTCATTCGCCAGGCGGCGGACATTGATGCCGTAGACCTGATTGAGGAGCCGATCGGCTTCCGGTATCAGGTCGGGCGTGTAGATGAACATGTCGAGATATCCACCGTCGAGCAACACCGGACGTCGCGTTCGCGCCTGAATAAAGCGCAGGCGCCCTCCTGTCAGCAGGACTCCGGGTCGGCCGATCGCCGCCGCCAACGCACGATCGCTGCCTCCGTCCCATATCGCATTGCGATCGACGGTCGCGGACCTGAGTGACACGCTCACGAGCCCCACTATCGGCGCAAGGACAATCGCCAGACGCAGCCCTCGAAGGAGCCGGCGCTCCAAAGGTCGGGTGGCGGCCCAGATGGTCCGACCGCTCGCGGTCAACAGGACGGCAGCCGATCCGATCCAACGCATTTCCAGCCCGGTCCGATGCGAGGGTGAGATGCAAAGTCCGAGGACCAGTACGCCGAGAAGAACCTGCGCAACAATGTCTCGCTCCAGCATCCATAGGCCAGTGACGATCAGCGGCAAGCACGTGAGCAACGCCAGGTTTAGAAGTCGCGATGGCATCAACTGCAACAGCACCAGCAGCGGATCAGTGAGCCAGTAAGACACCGACAATGCGCCACCCAGTGCGATCGCTAAGATAAAAGCGCGGAAGAGGAATCGTCGCGACGGTGAGTCTGGTCTTATCGGTCGGACTAATTCCAAGCCGGCGAACCCGGTGGTCAGGAGTACCAGCGCCATCGAGCCAGACACGAGCGGAAATGGTCGGCGATGATCATCCCAAAATCGGATGAATTGGATCGTCGCTGCCGTGGATTCGTACGTCGGAAATGCGGGCCAGTTCCCGCCTGTCAGGGCAATTTGCAGGCAGGCACTTCCGGAAGCGATGGTGACTCCGATGGCCAGCGAGCGCGATGCGCTCGTCGCCCAACGTGATGCGATTCGGCGATCCCATGCGAGTGAGCCTAGCACCACGGCGATCGCCCATACGCCGGTCGGGGGATGAACGGCACAGTCAAGGCCCAGCAGAAAGCAGGCGGCGCGAGGTCGATCCAGCGCGAACAACGCCAACATCATCAGCAGCAGCGATAAACCGACGACCCCGTACGTGGCGGATGTGCCCATCAACATGGATGGGTAGGTGACTCCACCGGCCGCGGCGTCGCTCAGGTACACCAGCGTTGGGCAACTGACGGCTAGTGCTGGGTTCTCGGTCAGCGCCAACACGAAAAGCCCTATCGCCTGTAAAGACAGAGCGCCGACCAGGCCACTCAACGTCAGAGTGACGACGCGTTCGCTGAGGCCACAGAACAGCATTGCCGCGGTGAGCTGATTCAGAATCGTCCACGGTCGAATTTCGATTGAGTAGGCAACGCCGCCGGCAGGGTACCGAACGAGTCCGGCGAGTACCTGTCCAGGTTCCACGGCGTCGTGCCAGGTCGGATGCAGAAACAATCCCAGGCAGGTTCCGATCGCGCCGCAGATGATCAAAACACCGGCCAGATGTTGGTTGCTGCCGGGGATATTTTTCGGGTGAGTGTCTTCCAATGGTCTCTTGGTGGATAGCACTCTGCTGGCGAGGGCTCCGATCTCGTCCGTCTGACAAGCGTTCCCAGAGGGCATTACGAGACTGTTTGCGTCGACATCATGCAGGGACGCGGTGCCTCTCGGCAAGCTTGGGTGCATCGGATGCTCATTGCAACAGGCTCATAGGCGATGTCGTGGCGATCGATGACCGAACCCACCTTTGAAGATGTCAAAGGCCCGAAGTTCAGTGGCGGTAGAGCATTCTTACCCTGTCGATGTCACTGTCAGACATCCCTGACGTCCGTGCGATGTCGTCTCTGGACGTCAACTGACGACGGTAGCGGCGGAAATACTCGACGAAGTCGCCGCCGTACTGGAACGAGTACATGATGTCGCGAAAGTCCGCGGTGTGCTGAAGGCCGAACGCGTGTCCCAGCTCGTGCACGCAGGTGAGGTAGACCACCGTGTCGCGAAACAGCGGGTCCGAGGTGGCGAGCGCGTGAATATCGGGCCCGAGCGACGTCGTGTCCGGGCGGATGTAGACCGCGGCGCCCACCTGACCGTTCACCCTCAGTGAGCGCATCTCGCCGTACTGACCGCTCTGCGGGCCGGCCCAGTACAGTCGAACCCGCGCCGAAGCCTCCGGCATCGGCATCAACTGCAGCGTGGGTCCGGTCGCGCGTTGCCACGCGTCGAACGCCCACTGAGCAAGCTGACGGTCGGCCGGTTTGTAGCGCTCGTCCTGGTCGCCGTCGGCGATGAAGGTGCCGATCGGACTGGACGTATCGAGGGCCCGTGGGCCTCTGGACTGGGCGGTGATAGCCACACACCACGCCAATGACAGACCGAGCACGGCGACCGCGCGCCCGGCGCCGTTCCACTCGCGATCATGACATCCCATCATCCGTGCCGCTCTCATATCTTGCCTCGCGCCAGACATGATCGTGCTTGCTTTGTTGGCATCCGGCACGCGAGTCATCGTCGACCGTGAAGTCCGGGTAGAGTGGGTCATGGCCTGTCCAACAATGATGCGGCGGTCCGAAGGTTCATCGCGTTGGCGTTCGCTGTGCGTCAGGGCTCAATGCGTGCTCCTCGTCTGGGTGATCGCGGCCGTCGGTTGGGAACCGGCTCTTCGAGCAGGCGAAGGGCAGCCCCCAGCCAATGGTCTCCCAACGGTGCCGGCCCAACCGGTCGCAGGCCCGATTGAGACCAGCGTTGCGCGCTGGGCGGCAACGGAGGCGCGCGTTGCGCAGGCGCAACAAGGCGGCTCGTCCAAGCCAGTCGCGGCATGTGGCTGTCACGGCGCGTCGACGGCCGAGAAGCTGGCATTTCTGTACGCGTTGATCGGCGGGACGCTACTGGTCGTCTACGGCCCACAGGAAAAGGAAGGCGATGTCTGGACGGTGGACGGAAAGACTGAAACGATCGCCGGCGGCGTGGCCCTGGCGCTGTCGGTCGCTTTGTTCCGCGACATTCGTTCGAAGAGACCGTAGTGTGTTGTCGGCTCTTCGTGGTGCCGGGCGATCAGCCGATCGACGCGTGCCGCTCGCCCGTTTCGAGAGATTCCTTCAGGGCGCAAAGCGTTCTCGATCGTTCCGCGCGAGCCAGCCAGGCCACCAGCGGTTTCATCAGGTTGAAGATCCCGAAGAGCCGTCCCTCCGCGGTGTGGTGGACCACAGTGCCTGACTGCGTGGACAGAAGCTCGTACGCCGGTCTCGCTTCCATGACCCTGACGCCGAGCCACTTGAGCGTCTCCTTGAACGCAATTCTCGTCGGCGCGTGAAACTCCGCGATCTCGCCAAGGAAGGTGCCCATCCATCCTCTGTCGTAGTAGGTGGTCCCCACCCCGATCAGGCCCTCCGACGTCTGGGCGCTCCTGATGAACACGCCGAATGCCGGCATCCACCGTGAGTAATCCGACAGGTCCGTGAGCCGATCGAAAACGTCTTCGATCGGCCGTGCGATGATCATGTCAAGTTCGACCCTAACCATTTGAGCCTTTCATCGCCTCGCCCCGCACGTCGCCGCACCGGGGTTACTGACGGTTGTACCGAATACCGGCCTCCTGCGCTTTTTCGATGGCGATGACCATTGCCGGCACGATCGTCACGCCAGGCAGCACGTTGGCGCGCAGTTCCTGCTCGATGTCCGCGGCTTTTCCCTTGCCCCTGGCTTCGAGTTCCAGGCACCAGATGCCGAGTGCGTTCGCGCACAACACGAACTTGGTACCCATCTTCTGCAGGCTTTCGATGCCGAGCGCGGGCATCGCGCCGGCCAGCGCCGGAATCATCGGGGCGTCGATCACTTGCATCAGCAGGTGCAGATCCGCAGGCGTCGGCCGGTTGAACACGTTGCGCGTGTAGGCCTTGCCGTCCGCGTCTTTGAGGCCGGTGTAAATCCCGAGCTGATACTTGGCCCAGATCGCGTCGTTGAACGCCAGCGGAATGCTCGCCTGGTTACCCGCGCTGTAGAAGGTCCCCACCGCGCCGACCTGGCCGGGCCCGGTCTTGTAAGCCATCGCGTATGTGTTCAAGTAGTTCAGGATGTGCAGCAGCGGAAAGCCGTTCTTGTGCTGCGGAAAATCGAACAGGCAGCGGTGACTGCCCTTTACGTCGTTGATCCAGTCGTCCGAAGCCGGTTCGCTGGCAGCGGTTCGGCTCCCGGACATCGAGAGACCCGCGACAACCGCTGTTCCGAACACCCGACCGAGAAACCGGCGACGCTGGGTCGTGAATTCTGCCTTCACAGCCACACTCCTTTAGACATTTGACGTTGGCTGAAGACCGATGCCGGACCGCGTCCAGGCTTGCGCCACCACACGGATCCGGCATCGACCACGCTCAGCGGTTGCGAGCTTCTTTGTAGAAGATATAGTCGGCGGTGTACGGCACGAACGCCTTGCGGCCAAGGTCTTCGAACGTGCTGCATCCCGTCGCGGGCGCCAGCCCTCCAACCGTATTCACACGCTGGATGAACGTCGTCTTCGTCAGCCGGTCCCCGCCGGTTGGTCCAGCGGCGACGCCAGCCGTTTGCACCAGCAGCCACGCGATCGCGTCAGGCCGGACGAACCTGGCGTCAGAGGACTGCTGGAGAACAGCGCCCCAGACCGTGCTCGTGTCGCGAGAGTCTTCCCACGTGGCGCGAATCGTGCCGTGTTCGGGCGGCCCGACGCGCGGGTCGTTGTTCGGGCTGAAGAAGTGCGTGGTGAGCTGATCGCCCGCATCGTCGAACAGCGTCGCCTGAGGCGTGAACAGCGAGAAGGCGAATCCGCTGACTGACGTGGCCGAAGGCGCGCACACGTAGTTCTGCGTGCCGACGCCGTGGCCGACGCGGAACACGACGTTTCCATCCTCTACCTCGAGGAGTTCCGGCACCGACGGCGGGGCGATGTGGTCGGCCTCAGCTGCTCGCACACCGGTGGTCACCATCAGGCCGAACACGGCGACGCACGCCACGGTCACAATGTGGTGTGTGGTCTTCTTTTCTTTCTTGGAATTGCAGTCCGTCATCCTTTGTCCTTTCGAATCTGATTCTGTTTTATGAGTTCGTGACGAATTCGCCGCGCGACTCGCGACGCGTTCACCTATGTAGCGGAAGTGACGCCGTTTTGTTTCAAGCGCGGGGAACATCCGATCCGGATGAGCAGGCCGCTCGAGCGGGCGCGAGGGGAACAGACAGATAGTCAGACAATCGAAGCGCCGTACGGTGGGCGATGTGCGCGTCCCTCGATAGGCGCGGGCTCACGCTCGTGGTGAAGCACTAGCGAGTGGCAATATACGGGATCAGGCTCAGTCTAAATGCCAACAGCTGGAGTGCTCCGAACAAGATCGTGACTCCCACCGCTGTCAAAGGGCGCACGGCCGTGCGCCAGCGAAAGCAGACAGCAAGCCCGGTGACGCAGCTGATGCCGATGACCAGCGTCATGGCTATCTCCACAGGAGAGAAATGCCCCGCAACTACGTGCGCCCACCCAAGCAGGAAGAGCCAAATGAACATCATGATCGCGAGCCAGAAAATCAGGCACGGCAGCGCCGACCACTTCGCGATCTCGCGTTGGCGGAACCCCATGACGATCGGGAACCACAACGGCAAGGTCTGCACTTCATGGCGCAGAGAACCGTTGCTGACGGCACCCACCACGTAGAGCGCCATTAGAATGGCAAGCGAGCAGTAACCGATAGTTCTGGGAGCGGCGTTCGGCATCCTGTGGGCCAATACGAAATGGCCTCCGGTCTTGTTCCGGCAACCCGATCAGCGTCGGCCCCAGCGCTGAACTGTGCTTGTCGCAGGTAGAGTGTGCGTCTGGACCTTCACTACTGAGACATGCCCGGAGCCCGCGCGCTCGTTGCCCTTGTTCTCGTTGCCGCGTCGGCATCCCCGGCCCACACGCAGCCGTCGCCGGGCGCGAAATACCAGGCGGTGCTGGGTGTCGGTGTTGTAAACGGCGAAGGATCGACAGCTCCTCTCGCAGGCATCACCCTGGAAACCGGCCACGCCGAGATCGGTGCGGGCATTCGTCTCGGAGTGGACTTGACGCTCGCCCGCGAGCCGCGGCTCGCGATGTTGAAGGTCGCCGGACGGCCGCTCGCCCCCGGCTACCTCGATGGCTGGACGACTGCCGCCGCGCTGCGGTTCGCCCACGCCTGGTCACGGTCCGAGGTGTCGATGGTAGGTGCGTTGGGCACGGCGAGACTTGATTCGGCGAACGACGCAGCCGTCAATGGCATCGGGCGGTGGACGGCGTTCTACGACGCACGTGGCGAGCTTCGCTGGTATCGCCACGACATGTCGGAGGTGTATCGCTCGGCCGAGATGCTGATGCCGGTCGTGCACGCCTACGGCGGCGTCAGACACGATCAACGTTTCCATCGATACGGCGATCTCTCCAGCTTCAACGATCCGACTGCCCGTTGGGTTTTCGGAGCCGTCCTCATGCCGCTTCAGGTGGCGCCGGTCAGTTTCGGTGGAGGATTCGAATTCGAAACCGCCATGCGACCGAGCGACCGTCTGCCGTCGGGATTGAAGTTCGTCATTCGCGCCGACCTCGACCTGGGGAAGGCATTATCGCCGCGAAGCTTGCGCTGAGGTCCTCCTTCGAGCTGCGCGCCCCTTGCTCGAGTGGTGGGCGCACCCGGACACGAGCAAGGATGATTCCGCCAACGTTCGGGCCCGCTGAAACGTCTAAGCTGTCCACGGAGGAGAGCTGTGTGGAATCTGACGCGGCGACCATGCTGGGAGCCGTCACGCTCATGCTGCTCGTATCGGCCATCGCCGGCTACCTTCCGGCCCGGCGAGCGTCGCGAGTGGATCCACTGGTCGCGCTGCACTACGAATAGCGCTCCGCTTTCATCGGCTGGCCCTGGCGGTACATCTGCGGAGGTTTGTGCCCCGAGTACTGGCCGCCGTCGATGGGCAGTGTGGCACCGGTGATGAACGACGCCTGATCCGAGCACAGCCAGAGGACCGCGGCGGCGACCTCTTCCGCCAGGCCGACGCGTCTCATCGGTGTGGAAAGCGCCGCCCCGCGCTGCGCCTCCGCGCCGGCTCGTTCCAGATGGTGCGTGAGGATTGGACCCGGAGCGACCACGTTGACCCTAATTCCGTGGTCGGCGTAATCGAGTGCCGCCACTTTCGTCAACCCGATGATCCCGGCCTTGCCGGCGACGTACGCGGCCAGGTTGGCGACGCCGTTGAGCCCCGCGATTGACGCCATGTTCACGATCGCGCCGCCGCCGGACTCGAGCATCGCGGGAATCTGATACTTCATCCCGAGGAAGGTGCCGCGGATGTTGGTGCGGATGCCGCGATCGAAGTCGGCGGGATCGATGTCGGCAAGCGGCGCCGGCAGCGGGCCGTCGGTCGCATTGTTGAAGGCGGCGTCGAGTCGGCCGAACGCGCTCAGCGTCTGACGCACGAGCTGCTCGACCGACGCGGGATCGCCGACGTCGGTGAGGATCGCGCGCGCCTGACCTCCCATCGCACGAATGTTCGCGACGACCGAGTCGAGCGCCTGCTGGTCGCGCGCCGCCAGGACGACCGAGGCGCCGGCCTGCGCGAACGCGTGGGCCGTCGCGGCGCCAATCCCGCGACTGGCGCCCGCAACCAGCGCCACTTTTCCAGCGAACGTCATCACACGACCTCCTTGCGCCAGGTCATGAACCAACCCAGCATGACGATTCCGGGAGCCAGCAACCATCCTGATGCGTGTCCGTAGACCAGGGGAAAATGGTTGCTGACCATGAACAGGAGCACGGCCACGGCGAGCGCTGCGTTGTGCCGGAGCCGCAGCGCCGCGTCGCCGACGAGTACCGGCGACGGCGGTTCACCCGGCATGGTCGTTGTCAATCGGCGGCGCTCGATCGGCCAAATCCGCTGCCAGACGTTCGCCAGCATGATGGTGCCGAGCATCGCACCCAGGTGAATGAACACGGCGCGTCCGGTCATGACGCGGTGCAGCCCTGCGGCGACCGCCGTGAACAGCGCCAGCGACACCAGCACTGCTGCCGCGCGGTGCCGACGCAGCAGCCTCCACGTCACGTCGTACAGCGGAAACGCAGCGAACAGCGCCACCAGCCCGGCGATGCTCGCACGTCCGAATGACTGGTCGACGCCGGTCAAGGCGCCGCCGCCGTAGTAGACGATGCCGAGCAGCGGGAAGCCGGTGGCCCACGTCAGCGTCGCGGACCAGCGATGGTAGGCGTGCGCGCGGAGCGCGAAGGCGGCCACGGCCGGATCGAGCGCCCGGCCGGGCGTCAGGCGAAGCACCAGCGCGAGCGACCAGAGCTGGCCAATCCACATGACCGCGGCCAGCACATGGATCCAGCGAAACACGAGGTGGAGCAGCTCGGTCGATGGCATGTGATGATGATACGAAGAATACTTTAATTAGTTCAAATATATAATAAGAGTAATTATAATGGCGCTTGAACTGTGCAGTAGCACCCTGTATCGTTCGCCCATGACTGTGCGTCGGCCGTCGGGCCGGAGGGCGCCGGCTGCCGAAGCCTGGCGGAAACTGTTCGACTTCTTCATCAGCACCCGGCACGAGCGGGACACCACGCTGGAGCGCTTCCGGCTGACGCCGAATGACTCGAAGGCGCTCAGCACGCTTGACCGGACCGAGGGCAAACCGATGAGGGCGCTGGCCGAGGCCTGGGGCACCGATGCGTCGAATGCCACGTGGGTGGTCGATCGCCTCGAGCGTCTCGGACTGGCCGAGCGCCGAACGATCGCGAGCGATCGGCGGGTGAAGCTCGTCGTGCTCACGTCGCGCGGCCTCGCGGCGCGGGACGAGATCATGCGCGCGTTCCGCAAGCCGCCGGCCGCCATGCTCGCACTCGATCCCCGAGACCTTCGCGCCCTCAGCGAGATCCTGGGCAAGCTCGTACCCGACGCCGTGCCGCACGAGCCATCGTCCGGCTACGGCTCTCCGATGGCGACGCGGCGTTCAGGTCGTCGAAAGTCTGCCGGCAAAGGCATTTGATCAACCTTCTCTGGCGCTGGGCCATCAAAGGAACAGCTGGAGGTGTGCTTGAGCCTTTTTCTTCGAGACCTGCGTCATGCGTGGCGACTCCTGCGACGGCAGCCCGCCTTCGCCGCCGTGGCGATTCTGACCCTGGCGCTCGGCATCGGCTCGACGACGGCAGTCTTTACGGTCGTCAACGGTGTGCTGCTTCGGCCGTTGCCCTATCGTGATCCCAGTCGCCTGGTCATGCTTTTTTACGGACACCGGGGAAGCGTCTCGCCATGGCTGTCGCCACTGAATGTTCGCGACTACCTGGGCCGAAGCGACGCCTTTACCGAAACATCCGGGGTGGTGCCCACCACCGTCAATATGACTGGGCTCGGCGAGCCGGAACGCCTCGTGGGCGCGAGAGTCTCCTGGAACTATTTCCGACTGCTCGGCGTGCAGATGGCACTTGGTCGCCCTTTCGCGGAGCGCGACGCTCAGGGTGATGCCGATCAGATCGTGCTCGCGGACGGCCTGTGGCGCCGTCGATTCGGCGGTCGTCCGGACATCGTGAACTCGACGACGATGTTCGACGGCCGTCAGGTCACGATTGTCGGCATCGCGCCCGCCGCGCTGAGGTTTCCGGCCGCTGCGGAGTTCTGGCAGCCGCTCATCTTCAAGCCCTCCGACCTCGCGCCCGGGACGCGCGGCGCACAGTGGGTGCAGGTAATGGCGCGCTTGAAGGACACGGTGTCGGCCGCGCAGGCGACAACCGCGCTGCAAACGGCGGCCGACAGCCTGGCGATCGATTTTCCCGAAACAGAAAAAGATGCGACGCCGTTGGCCATGCCGCTGCACGAGCGCATTGTCGGCGACATTCGCCCCACGTTGGTGGCCCTGTTCGGATCGGTCACGCTCGTGCTGCTCGTCGCCTGTGCGAACGTCGCGAATCTCTTGCTCGCACGGAGTCAGGCTCGCGGCCGCGAAGTGGCGGTGCGGGCCGCCCTCGGCGCAAGTCGTCGCCAGCTGATCGCGCAGTTGCTGACCGAGAGTCTCGTCCTCGGCACGCTCGGCGGAGCGGCGGGTGCGGGTGTCGCCTTCGCGGCAGTGCGCGGGTTGCTGCTGCTTGCTCCGACGTCGATTCCCCGTCTCCAGGATCTGGCGGTTGACGTGACACGTCCTCGCCTTCAGCCTGGCGTTGGCGCTCGTGACGAGCATCGCATCAGGGCTGACACCGGCTCTGGCGGTATCCGGACGGTCGATGCACCGGTTTTTCGGTGTGAGTGACCGCGGCGCCGTCGGCGCCAGCGGCACCAGCGCGCGACGGGTTCTCGTCGTATCGGAACTGGCGGGCGCTGTGATGTTGTTGGTGGCGGCAGGCCTGCTGATTCGCAGCTACGTCCAACTCCAGCACGTCGAGCCGGGATTCGAACCGGAAGGTGTCACGACGTTCAGCCTGTCGTTGCCGGTCACCCGGTATGCCGATGGCACGAGCCCGCGAGCGTTGGTGTCGGCGCTGTTGTCGAGATTGGAGGCCGAACCCGGTGTTGAATCGGCGGCGGTGGCGATGGGCCTTCCTTTTACCAGCGACCTCAACGTCCTGACCGGCTTTCGTCACGAAGGGCAACCGGAACCGGACTCGGCGTCCATGCCGACTGCCTCGATGCGGATCGTCAGCGCTCAATATTTCGCGATGATGAAGATCCCGATCCGCGACGGCCGGCCATTCGACAGGCGTGACACGGCGACCAGTCTGGAGGTCGTCCTCATCAACGAGCGGGCCGCGCAGCGATTCTTCCCTGGACAGAACCCCGTGGGCCAGCAGATCCGCGTCAGTGCGGAGCTCGCGCGCGACGCGCGCACCGGACCAAAGACGATCGTTGGCGTCGTCGGGAACGTCAAGTACGACGGCCTCGACGAGGACACGCCGGCCGAGATCTACCTGCCGTACGATCAGCATCCGGTGAACGCCTTCACCGTCGCTGTGCGGACGTCTGGAGATCGCATCACCTCTATTCCCACGCTACGTCATGACGTGGCCGGGCTCGATCCGTTGCTGCCGCTCGCGAATATCGAAAGGCTCGATGCGCTCGTTGACACGTCGCTCGCCGGACGCCGTTTCACCATGCTCGTGCTCATGGCCTTTGCCGCCATTGCGGTTGCGCTCGCGGTCGTTGGCGTCTACGGTGTGCTGGCGTATCTGGTCAGTCAGCGGAGGAGAGAGATCGGTCTGCGGCTGGCCATTGGCGCTTCACCTTCCGACGTGGTCTGGTTGTTCGTCCGCGAGGCCGCAGCGTTGACTTTGGTGGGCCTGGGCGTCGGATTGGCCGGCGCCCTGGCCGCCGGCCGATGGATCTCGTCCCTGCTGTTCGGTGTCACCCCCGCCGATCCGGCGACGCTCGCGATAGTGATCTGCACGCTTGCGGGCGCGGCGGTGTGCGCGACCTGGCTGCCTGCGCGAAGGGCCGCCGCGCGTCGATCCTAGCGACGCGCTCAGGACCGAGTAACGGCTCGCTCGCCAGGCGCCTGCTACTGAATCGGCAATTCGGCGGCCGGAGGACTCGTCCGAAAACTCACCGCTATACAGCAGAGCTCCCCTCCGCCAGTAACGCTATCGACGTTGGGCTCACCACTCCTGTGAACGCCCACTGCAAACGTCAGACGACGATCTCAAAGAAAGCGGATGTCCATGCGCCAGGAATTCGATCAGGCACGAAACGTGTACGTCGATCGGGACGCCGACGGCTTTGCCCGGCAGCTGCTGCATACTCACGCACTGGTCCCGATCGAGGCGCGCACTCCACAGCTCGCCGCCGACAACTATCTGCGTCAATTCGGCGAACTGCTTGGTCTCACCTCCGAACATCTCGCGCATCTGAGCTCATCGCCTGCCGCCACGGTCGAAGATGCGCCGGTGGAGCTTCGCTTCTCTGAGGAGAAGCGCCAGTTCGACACCACTACCGTTGCCTACTATCAAACCGCCCTCGGGCTTCCGGTCTGGCAGGCCGGCGTCGCCGTGCAGATGAAAGTGGACCCGTTACGGGTTGTGGTCTCGCAATCCACCATCCATCCGGACTTGGTGGTCAAGGCGCCCTCGAAGAAAGCGGTCAAGGCCGCGGAATCCATCGACGAGGACGAACTGGCGCGCCAGCTGGGTCTGAGGCCTCAGTCCAAAGCTGACTACCCCTGGGACCGTGAAACCCTGAAGATCGAAAAGCGCGGGCTGGTCATTTATCGCTACGAGAGCGGACAGCGCGCCCATGGCACGTCGCACTCCGACAGCGAGAGCGTCGGCAAGGAATCACAGACACATTTTCATCCGCAGCATCCGAGCCTGCCCTTGCCGCCCGTGGCGCAAAGCATTCGCGAAGGGCAGCACTATGTCTGCGCCAGAATCGACTTTGCGCTCGGTGGCCGGTCGCGAACGCTGGTGCATTGGGTCGCGCTCGTCGATGTCGAGTCGTTCTCCGTGCTTTACCTCGAGGCGTTCATCTCGGACGTCAAAGGTCTGGTCTTCGAAATCGACCCCATCACCACGAACGGGGGCCCGCTCCCCAGCGCCAACAGCGCAGCGCTGAATCCGGTCCGGGTGTCCGACGTGCTTCCCGGTCTGAATCCGCCGGTCGCAGGCACGCAATCGCTGATCGGCGACAACGTGCAGCTGTCAGACGTGGAACTGCCCACCATCGCCGCGCCGACCGAACCCGCCGGAACCGACTTCAATTTCGACGCACGAACCAACAATTTCGCAGCGGTCAACGCCTACTATCACTGCGACAAGTTCTTTCGTCTTCTGGACGGGATGGGATTTACCCGCGCCGGCTATTTTGGAGCGACTACGTTCCCGACTTCCGTCGATCACCGGGGACTCGAAGACGACAATCCTGCGTCCCAGACGTATTGTCCGATCGGACAATGCATCAACGCCCACTGCCTCGGGAATTCAGGTGGATCGGGAATCCTGCAGACCGCGTTCGCACTCGCCGACACCGGCGACACCACCAACCCGATCGGCATCGCCAGCGATTACCGCGTCGTGCTTCATGAACTGGGCGGGCACGGTGTTCTCTACAACCATGTGAGCTCCGCGAACTTCAAGTTCTCGCACAGCGCAGGAGACAGCGTCGCAGCCATTCTCAACGATCCCGGAAGCCAGGCCACCGATCGTTTTGTGACCTTCCCGTGGGTCAACATCGGCCGGCGGCACGATCGCACACCCGCGTCCGGTTGGGGTTGGGAAGGCAAGATCGCGCTCAACCCCTTCAACTCCACGCTGGATGGTGGCGGCTACAACAACGAGCAGATTCTTTCGACGAGCCATTTCCGCATTTATCGTTCCATCGGCGGCGACGCCGCGACTCTTTCCACGCAGCAATTCGCCGCGCGCATGGGTGTCTATCTCATCGTGCGCGCGATTGGGTCGCTGACGCCGGCGACGACTCCCGCCAACGCGTCCGGTTGGGCGACAGCGCTGATGGCCGCGGATCTCGGTGACTGGTTGACCGAAAACATCACCGGCGGCTGCTACAGCAAGGTGATCAGGTGGTCGTTTGAAAAGCAGGGTCTCTACCAGCCTGCCGCAACCCCGACACCGAACAACAACGTGGGATCTCCGCCGGCTATCGACGTCTATATCGACGACGGGCGCGGCGGCGAGTACGGATATCAACCGAATTGGTGGACTTCCCAGAGTGTGTGGAATCGTCTCAATCCCGACGGCTTGACCGGACACCAGGATCCGGCCGGAACCACCAACTACTGCTACGTGAAAATCAAGAATCGTGGCACCTCGGTCGCGACCGGCGTGGTCGTGAAGGGGTATCACTGCAAGCCGGCTGCGGGCGTGCTCTGGCCCACGGACGTTCAGCCGATGACGACCGCGCAATTGCCGGCCGGCACCGTCCAACCCAACAACACTGAAGAAAAGATCGTCGGACCATTCGAGTGGACGCCTGCGACCAATGCTCTCGGCAAGGACATCATGTTGATGATCGTCTCGGCCACTGGAGATCCGAGCAATGTCGACAATTTCACACCGGGCAGGACGGTCGAGGATTGGCGCCTCGTGCCGAACGACAACAATATCGGCCGGCGAGACGTGGCGCTGGTCAGGCTGTCTCTCGTGATCGCCGACTCCGGCAGTTTTGGCAACGTCTGCGTCGGCTCTTTCCGGGACGAGATGCTCACCCTGAGCAACAGCGGGTTCAACCTGGTCACCATCTCGAAGATCACCTCGTCTTCCGGCGACTTCCTCGCGCCCAGCGTGTTGTCGTACCCGCTCACCATCGAGGCGGGCAACTCGCTGGAGATCCCGATCCGTTTCGAGCCAACCAGTTCCGGCTCGAAGTCCTCGACCCTCACCGTCTTCAGCAACGATCCGAGCAGCCCGGCAACCGTGGTGGTGTCAGGCACGGCCCGGACACCCAGGCTGGCGGTGGTCGTCGCGGACGCGGGCAACTTCGGCAACGCGTGCGTGGGATCGTTCAAGGACGAGATGCTGTCACTGAGCAACAGTGGACATTGCACGCTCTCGATCACCGGCATCACCTCGTCCTCCGCCGAGTTCATCGTTCCAAACGTGCTGTCGTATCCGCTCAGCGTCGAAGCCGGCGGCGCGATTCAGGTGCCGATTCGTCTGCAGCCGTCGAGCTTTGGCGCCAAATCGTCCAACATCACGATCTTCAGCAACGACCCGGCCGGTCCCAGGATCGTTGCCGTCTCAGGGGCGGCGCCGCCACCGGAGCTCGACCTGATCATCGCCAATACCGGGAGCTTCGGCAGCGTGTGCATCGGCTCGGTGGTGGACAAACCACTGACACTGCTGAACAGCGGTCTCTGCCGGCTGACGATCACGAACATCACGTCCTCGGCGGGCGAGTTCGTCGCCCCTGGCGTCCTGACCTATCCGATTCGGATCGCGCCTGGAACGGCGGTGGAGGTGCCGATCCGGTTCGAGCCGTCCAGCTTCGGTGCGAAGTCTGGCACGATCACCGTGACCAGCGACGATCCGACCGGGGCCAAGAGCATTGCTGTTTCCGGGACTGTGCCCTCAGGGAAACTCGCCGTCACCGGCTCGACCTGTATCGGCGGCGTCAAGGAATGCTGCCTTGGTGAGCGGACCATCGCGATCTGCAACGTCGGCGACTGCAAGCTGCACGTGACCAGCGTCGCGTTCAAGCGCAAGAGCAAGCAGTGGAAGTTGATCAACAATCCCTTCCCCGCGACGCTCCACCCCGGTTCGTGCCTGAGTGTGCTGATTCGGTATAAGGCCAGCGAGAGGTGCCCGAGATGCTGCGAACTGGTCATCACCAGCGACGACCCGACTACGCCGGTGAAGGTGATGGACGTCATGGCCTACACCATCCCGAGCGGCTGCGGGTGCAAGAAGTGTTGCGGTGATTGCGAGAAGGGCGGCTGCGACAAGCAACACGATGAGTGCTGCAGCGCGCAGAGCATCGACGCTTGTTGCTGGGACGAGGGTGACGAGGATTGTGACGAAAGCTAACTGCTGGTGGGTTCTGGGGCTCGGGGCGGCGACCAGCCGCCCTGGCAGTCTTCAGCGAGCAACAACGATCGTAGCGTCGTCGTCGCTGACGAGGGCGCCATCGTCAGCACGGCAGCGGAGCACGTAGGTGCCCGGATCTTCGAATGTGACCTGGACCGGCTCCTTGCCATCAGCCGGGATGGTTGGCGGTGCCCAGACCGGCGCCCATGGCGAGTTGGCGCCGGCACGCGTGTCTTCCCACGGCTTGACCTGGGGCGGATCGAAGGTGACCTTACCCGCGCCGCGATAAATGAAGCAGGACACGTGCAGCCCGAGATTCTTGCCGACGGTAACGCGACTCGGCGGTGACATTGCCGGATCCCGCGGTGCCGTAGCGCTTTCGCCGTTGGCGGTCTGTTGCTGCCGCCGCGCGCGGAGTGCCGCGAGCGCGACTATGTCGCGAGGCTTCGGCACGCCGTCGTCCTTGACGTCGCTCACCAGCGTGATCGGCGTACCCGCCTTGACGTTCTTGGCCTGCAGTTCCTCGATGTGGACGGCCGGCGGCTTGTTCGCGCGCATTTCGGGACTGCTCGTCCCGGCGCCGAGCGCGCCCGTCTCCGAGGCCTTCACGACATCGTCGATGACGTAGTCGGGTCGGAGCGTGGCGTAGGCCTTTTCGGTCTTGCCGTGGACGGTGAGCGTCCAGATCAATTCGTCCTTCTCACCGAAGCCGGCGGGCACCTTGACGCGAAACACGAAGCGGTTGCGGCGCGGCAGGAAGTGGGTCGGCTGTCCCTGATCCGCGCCGCCGACGTTGAAGCCGTTGTCCGGACCAATCGGGATATTCGGCTCTTCTTCCCAGTTGCGGTTCATGTACCCGAACAGGAAGTATTTCTGGCCGTCCGCGCCGACTTCCCACCCTTCGTAGGCAGGCGAGATGTTCTGGCCCTTCGTGTACGACAGGGACTGCGCCCCGGCCGACCCGAACGCGGCCAGCACCAGCACCACCGCCGCCGCACACACCGACGCCCGTCGATCCCTCACTGCTGCGGTCCCCCGGCGGTCGTCTTCATCGCCGGCGTCGGCATCACCAGGCACAGCGGGCAGCCGATGACGACGTCGTTCTTGGTGAGGTGCAGGTCGGCACGACGCTTGGCCATTTCCGCCTGAAACTGCTCGTCGGTCAGCGCGACGCGCATGCCGAGGTCGATGAACATGTTGGCCACCGAGCGATTGCCCGATCCCTGCCAGTTCCGCGGATCCGGCACGTTCTTGTTCGAGGGCGAGTTGTCCATGTAGCCGGTGATGTGCAGGATGGTGCCCTTCGGCAGCAGCGGCGCGGACGCGTCCGTGTAGTCGTAACCCCGCACCCAGTTGTGGTCGTAGCCGACGCAGTTCAAGGTCTGGATGTTGTAGCCCCAGATCGCTTCGAGGCACATCCGCGCGCCGGGCGCGTGCAGGTGCGGTTCGAACGAAATGATCTTGGTGTTCTGCTGCAGCACCGTGTAGGCGTTCAGCTGCTGGTTGGCTTCCATCCCGCGGATGTCGATGTCCACGCCGTTGCCCAGACCGAAGACCGCGCGCTTGTAGGTCGGCACGTAGTCTTTCGGCATCAGCTTGAAGCCGATTTCGAGGTGGGCTTTGGTGTCGCGTCCGTTCGAGTGGAGGTGCACGGAGTCGGAGACGACGCTCGAACCGGCCTTCAGCAGCCGCGCCGACTTGGGATCGAAGAAATCGGCGTTGCGGCCGACCTCGTGGACCGGCCAGTTGGTCGATTCCTCGTCGAAGGCCGCGAGCAGCGCGCTTTCCTGATCGGCCTTGCCGTCGAGCACCTGCGTGCGCCAGATCATGTGGTGGAAGACGAAGCGGCCGCCCACCGTGGCGCGGCCGGAGCCGGCCTTCGATTCGACGTCGTTGACTTCCTTGATCTCGAGCGCGGCGACGTAGCGATCCTCGGTCAGGCCGGTCGGCACGCTCGGGATTTCTCCCCACCAATCCGGCGCATCGCCTTTGACGACCAGTTCCTTGGTCTTGATGATCAGATCCGGCGTGCCGATCGCCCAGGCGGTGTGGTCGGCGTAGACCTTGGCGGGCGGCATGTCGGCCGGGTTGCCCTTCGGCGCGCCGCTGTCAGCCCACTTGGCGATGATCGCGATTTCCTCGTCGCTCAGCGACGGATCGTTCTGGAATTGCTGGATGCCGATGTTCTTCTCGACGTACCACGGCGGCATCACGCCGGCCTTCGGGCCGATGCTGGTGCGCTGCTTGATGGCGCGCGCCCACGGCCGCGCGTCTTCGTAGGTCGAGAGCGACATCGGCGCCACGCCGTCGGCGCGGTGGCAATTTTCGCAGCTGCGTTGAAGGATGGGCGCGACGTCCTTCGTGAAGGTCACCGTCGCTGGGGTTTCGGCCTTCTGAGCGAGCAGTTGCAACGGCATTGCCACGCCCGCCAACATGACGATCGACACAGCCAGTCTTCGGATTTGCATCGTCTTTCCCTTCAAAGTCAACGTTCCCAATAGTTTAAGAAATGGCGCCACCTGCGACAAGCGACAATCCGTGGCGAACGCGTGACAATCACGTGTCAAAACACAAACTGAGCGCCCACCTTGAAGAACCGTCCCACGAGAATCTGTGTCGGCTTCTGCCAATTCGCGCCATACGTGTTGTTCTGCGTGACGATCGGGTTCGCGTTGAACACGTTGTAGACGTCGAGCATCGCTTTGAAACTGCTATTGGTGGCGACCTTGAAAATCTTCGCAAAACGCAGGTCGAGCTGGTTCAGACGGTCGCCATACTGCGTGCCGGGGACAACCAGATCGATCGGATAGCCCGACGGGAACGATGTGAGATTGTGGCCGAGGGAAGGAGCGACGACGGCATTGGTGGCGGCGTAGGTGCCGAGTACCAGCGGACCAGGATTGCTCTGGAGCGCCAGGCTACCCTGTATGTCCCACCAGAAGGTATTCACGGCGGCCAGCTTGTATTGCGTCAGGAAGGGCGTCGACCACGCGCAGTATCCGTCGTTCGTCAGCGGCGCCGCCGCCGTGCCGCCATTCACGAACAGTCCCGGATTATCAACCACGCCGCAGTTCGAGTAGGCTGTTTTGCCGCTGCTGACGCCGCCAGCCAGAAACGTCTTCGCACTGATTCGGGCGTTGACCGCCAGATCGAAGCCGTTCCAAATCTCCGTGCGTTGCTTGGACGCAGCATCGAACGTCACGACGTTATTGGTCGGCAGAGTCGCGGCGGCCGGCGTCAAGTCATAAAGACCGCAGATCGGCGCTCCCGGAGTCGCCAGTCGGGAGTCGTTTGGCGTGGGCACGCAGAACGATTGATAGCTCGCCGGCGTGACAGCCAGATTGTCGGTCGCCGTGAAATTGCCCTGCGCCCGTCGATAGTAGGTGAGATCGAGGGACACGCGCGGCAGCAACTCGTGCTGCACGCCGGCCGACACTTCCCAGTTGTTGCGGCGCTTTCCCCAGCCAGACAGAACCGACGGATCGTATGTCGTCAACGGAATCGGGGAGCCCACGGGCCCGGCGCCTCCGGGTTGGCCGGGCAAGGGAAACTGCGAGCCGGTCAATTCGTTCGGCTCCGGCACGAAGTCGTGATTGAGATCGGTCCACGCCTGCTGCGATGCAGAGCGATAGAGCGCCAACGGGTTGTTCGCCTGGGCTGTCAGGGTCGATTCCTCCTGGACGTAACGACTCAACGTCGCCTTGAGCGCGGTTTTGCCGTTGCCGAAGAGGTCGTAGACGACGCCAAGCCGCGGATCCAGATCTTTCCAGTTCGGCACGTTGTTGATGGCGGGATAGTCGCGCGCACCCACCCACGTGCCCGCATCGAAGTGCTGCGCCGGCACGCTCTCTCTCAACATGTCCAACCGCAAGCCGAGATTGAACGTGAACTTGTTCAGCCGCCACTGATCCTGCGCGAAGATTCCCAGATCAGCATCTAGATGGTCCTTCTGATCGGTCGGCGTGGCGTAGCGGATCAACGCCGTCGGAACGCCGGCGTTGTACACCAGATAGGAATCCTGCGATGGCCCGTACATCCAAGTGGGAATCTCGAGTGGCCCATTGATCAGACCGAAGCCGAACTTCGCGGAATGGGAGCCGGTCACGTAGGACAGCGAGGCCCGATAACTGTGCGTCGCCGAAAAGTTGGTGCCGTTGGGAACGGTCGCCGGGGCACGATAGACAACGCCGTAGCTGACATCCTGGATGCCGTATCCGTAGGCGGCAGGCTGACCGGTGGCTGGGTCGATCGCGCCGCCGGACTGTGCGATCTGAGTCCAGCGTGCACTCATGTTCCCGACCCCGGCCGAGAACAGCAACTTGCTGCTGATCGCGGACGTGTACGTGACCGTCCCCTGCCAGTTCAGCGGAAGATTCTGGACGTATGACGCTTCGCCCGCGCGCGTGGCTGACACCTGCCAGTGGCACGTGCAGCGCGGCTGGAAATCGTAGTAACCGCTCAATTTGTTTTTCGCATCCATCTGCCAGGTGAGCCGAAGATTGTGGCTTTGCAGCTTCTGATCGTCGATCGCCTGATTGGACGGGGAGGGAATAAGGCCCCCCGGCGCATAGTCCCACTTGTAATCAATCGGATTGACCTCGTAGTACGCGTCCGACTTGTAGTTCTGGAATCCCCATTCGCGGTGGGCGGTAAAAAACCAGATCTTGTCTTTCTGAATCGGGCCGCCGAGCGCCGCGCTTGTGTCGTAGATGCTCTTGATACTGTCCGGCGCGTGCACGCCGGCGAGCTGAAACTTTTCGACCCCGGTAAAGTTGTCGCTCGTCATCGCGTGGTTGCCGTAGTTGCCGAACACCGACCCGCTGAATCGATTGCCGCCATCCTTCCCGATGATGTTGACGCGCACGCCGCCGCCGGTGACCTCGGCCGACATCGCACCGATTTCGTAGCTGATTTCCTGCGTCGAGGCATCATTCGAGGAGACGCCGGTCGAGGCGTACGCGCCTCCCGCTCCGAGCAGACCGAGCCGCATACCGTCCATATCGATGATCTTGTCGCCGGCCGCGCCGCCGTGTGCAGTCAACGGGTTCTGGTTCTCACCCGCCGACCCGCCGACGTCCGCGAGCGAACTCGACACGCCGACTGTCGTGACGCCAAGCTGTGACCAGCTCTTGCCGGTCGGGATAGCTTCAATCACCTCATCCGTAATCAATCGCTGCCTGACGACGTTCTGGACGTCCACGACCGGAGACGCACCCGAGACGGTCACTGTTTCCTCGAGGCTGCCGACCTTGAGCTGGACGTTGACGTTGCTTGAAAATCCGGCGGTGAGTTCGATCCCCTCGCGCTTCAATGTGTTGAAGCCAGACAAGGCGAAGGTGACGGCATAGGTCCCGGGACGCAGCTCGACGATGGAGTAACGGCCGGTGGTATCAGTCACAGCCGTTCGAACGCCTTCGATGAGGGCTGGGCTCGAGGCTTCAACCGTCACACCGGGGATGATCGCTCCCGACGTATCGGTGACGACGCCCCCGATGCTTGAAGTCTGGGCAAAGGCCGATATCGGCCAAATGGCCAAACCAAGAACGGTCAAAGCGACGTACTTGCTGAACGGCACTCGCATCTCATTCCTCCCCACGAGGTCTAGGAATTACAAACGTTCTTGCAAGCGTGGCCCATACGCATCCGGTCGGAGCTACACTTTTGTGCCGTGACCCTAACCGATTGGCATGTGACAATGTGATGACAAACGGGTGACAAAAATGTCGTCATGATTGCCATCCGCCGCTTGAAACGCTGGACTTGATGCCGGCGAGGCGGTTAACTACACGCGGACCTGACGTGGCAGAACGATCTGATAAGCCTCGCGTTCTCGTCGTCGAAGATGAGGAATCGATTCGAGATCTTGTGTGTTTTCACCTCGACCTCGCAGGTTACGTCTACGAAACGGCAACGGACGGCAAAGAAGCGCTGGCCATCGCCACCAGTGAGCCCTTCGATGTCGTGGTGCTCGATGTCGTTCTTCCGAATCTTGACGGGATGACGCTCTGTCAGGCCATCCGGCGGGAAGGCCCGAATCGCGAGGTCCCGATCCTGATGCTGACGGCGCGGCGGGAGGAGTCTGACAAGGTGCTCGGCCTCGAGAGCGGAGCGGACGATTACCTCACCAAGCCGTTCAGTTTCCGCGAGTTTCTGGCGAGGATCAGTGCGCTGTTGCGGCGTCCGCGCAGCACCTGGCGAGCTTCGCCGCGAGATGACCGCAGCTCCACCGTCTCGCTCCTCGGCATCGTCATCGACTCGGTGCGACATCGCGTGACCTGCAACGGTTCGGATGTCTGGCTCACACCGCAGGAGTTCGCTCTACTGCACCTCCTGATTTCAAACCCGGGAGTCGTTTTCAGCCGCGAGGATCTCCTCGCGCGGATCTGGGCAGGCCATGTCTTTGTCACCTCGCGAGGGGTCGACACGTTGGTCAAGCGAGTCCGGCGAAAAGTCGAAGCCAACCCCAATCAACCGGTGCGCATCATTACCGTTCGGGGCTCCGGCTACAAGTTCGCCGAGCGTGAATCGTGAACTGGTTTGGTCCGGCAACATCCGACATTGCCTGGCATCGAAGCCTCTACGGACGGGTCGTACTCGGATTCATCTTCCTGGTCGCACTGGAACTGGCGGTTCAGGGCGCGATGCTCGTATGGCTCGTCGAACTTGCCGATCAGACGGACGAATCAGTGGTGACGCAGTCGTTCGGGGCGGCGCTGACAAGAGACCTCGCGGCCACGCCCACCCTCAACATTGGAGAGTGGATCGCTCAATTGAAGACGCCGGAGCACGTCTTTGTGATCCTGCGCGACGGCCCCGCCGTGGGCGAGCGAAAGCCACCCGACGGAACGGTGCGCGTCGTGATCGATCAGCTGCGCCGTCCAACCGAAAATCCGACGATGGTGAGCGGGTGGGCGAACAGCCAGTATCGGGGAGTGCCAGTCACCGCCGATGGTCAAATTATTGGAGCGCTTGGCATCGTGCCGCGAACCACGCTGGAGCGGATCGGCGCCAAAGCCGTCGCCATCGGACTCGCGCTGGTGATTGTCGGCACGCTGGTCTCGTCGGTCGTCATCGTGGGACCAGTGCGGCGCCGGATTCAGGATCTCCAGCACACCGCTCGCCAGCTCGGTGAGGGCGTCTCGACGGCGCGAGCCATCGAAGGAGGCGGCGACGAAGTGGCGGATCTCGCCAGTACCTTCAACTCCATGGCTGACGAGTTGGAGAAGCGAGCGGCCGCCCTGAAGGCGTCGGACGGCGCACGCCGGCAGCTGATCGCGGACGTCTCGCACGAACTGATGACACCTTTGACGGCGATACTCGGACACCTCGAGACGCTGACGATGGCCGAAGTCCGTATGGACGACGAGAAGCGGCGGCGAAGTGTTGCGATCTCAACCCGGGAAGCGCAGCGTCTGGAGCGTCTCATCGGCGAGCTGCTTGACGCCGCCCGCCTCGAGGCTGGCGGCGGCGAGTTGCAGATTCAGGTTGTCGCCGTCGCCGATCTATTCGATCAAGTGGTCGCGCATCACGAACACGATTCGCGGACGCGACAGATCCGATTCGTCTCATCAATCGCGGACGACGCCCAATCGGTGTTGGGCGATCCATTTCGCTTGGAACAGGCGCTGGAGAATGTGACATCGAATGCGTTGCGACATGCCCACGATGGAGACGTGATCGAGCTCAGGTCCGAGGCTGGCGACGACACTGTGATCCTGACGCTGTCTGATTCGGGAGAAGGGATCCCGCCCGACCAGCTGCCGTTCATTTTCGATCGATTCTTCAAGGCGACCTCTGCAAAGGGGGTTGCCTCGAGAGGCTCGGGACTTGGACTGTCGATCGTCAAAGCGATCGTAATGCGCCACGGCGGAAACGTGAGCGCGACGAGCACGCCTGGCCTCGGCACAACCATTCGCATCGAACTTCCCGCCGCGGCGGGTGCCCACTCGGAAGGGGAGATCCGGCATGTCGACGTACTCCCCGCGGCCGAACACGCGTAAACGTCCGTTCCAGGCGCACGGCGAGTCATGGTGAGCGCCGCCGCGATTCTCGGTTCGATGGCGCTGGCAGTGAGCGTAGCGCTGCCGGCCGACGGCCAGACTCCGACGTTCAACACGGACATCGCCCCTCTGCTTTCGGCCCGGTGCGTTCCGTGTCACAAGGCCGATGGCGACGCGCCTTTCAGTCTGGTGACGTATGAGGAGGTTCGCCGCCACGCGCGCCAGATCGCGGCGGTCACCGCGACACGCTACATGCCGCCGTGGAAGCCCGCGGCTGGCACGCCGCCGCTCGTGGGCGACCGCCGCCTGAGCGACGACGAAATCGTCCTGCTAGCACGCTGGGTCGACGCGGGCGCGCCAAGGGGAGACGAGAGTTCTGATCACGCGTCAGATGCGGTGACGAGCGGCTGGTCCGCCGGTGATCCCGATCTCGTCTTGACGTTCCCCACCTACACGCTCCGCTCAGATGGACTCGATGTGTTTCGCAACTTCGTCGTCAGGGTACCCGGCTCGGGAACGCGATACGTTCGCGGTCTGCAGTTCCGCCCGCGCAATCCGGCGGTCCATCACGCCAACATTCGCGTGGATCCGACGTCCGCATCACGTGCGCTCGACGACGCCGACCCGCTGCCTGGTTACGAGGGCGTCATCCTGCACTCGGCTGTCTATCCGGACGGACACTTTCTCGGCTGGACGCCAGGGCAGGCGGCGCCGCCCTCCACTGATCTGGCCTGGCGTCTGACCGACGGTGCAGACTTGGTCGTGCAACTGCATATGAGGCCGACGGGACGCGAGGAGAAGATAACGCCAATGATCGGTCTCTACTTTACGGACCGACCACCGAACTCGACGCCCGCTATCCTTCGTCTCGGCCGACAAAGTCTCGACATCCGCGCTGGCGACTCCGACTACCGGATCACAGACTCGTTTGTGCTGCCTGTGGACGCACAGGTCGTCGCGATTCAGCCCCATGCCCACTATCGAGCGCGGGAAGTCCGCGCCTGGGCCACTTTGCCGGACGGTAGCCGCCGTTCGCTGGTCGTGATTACCGACTGGGACTTCAACTGGCAGGATCAGTATCGCTACGCGGAACCGTTCTGGCTTCCAGCGGGAACGACGCTCGAGATGTCATACAGCTTTGACAACTCGGCGACCAACCGACGGAATCCAACCATCCCACCCGAACGCGCGGAATGGGGCTGGCGATCGTCAGACGAGATGGCCGATGTCTGGATTCAGGTGTTCGCACGAAGCGAAGCCGACCGTCAGACTCTGATGCAGGCCGCCAGCCGAAAAATGACGGCAGAGGACGCCGTGGGCGCCGAAGTGCTCATCGCCCGCGAGCCGAATCACGTCAACCTTCGCAACGACGCCGCGCTGATCTACCAGGAGTTGGGGCAACCGGAACGAGCCCTTGTCCATTTCTCTGCAGTCACACAACTCGAACCCGGGTCGCCCGCCGCACACTATAACGAAGGCATGACGTTGGAGGCGCTGGGCAGGCGCGATGAAGCCAGAGCGCAATACGAGGAAGCGATTCACCTCGATCAATCGTATGTTCGCGCCCATCGCAATCTAGCCAACCTGTTTTACGCGTCAAGACAACTCGACGGCGCCGTGACGGAATACCGAACTACGCTGCGGCTTGACGACACCGACACCGACGCGCGTTGCAGCCTGGCGCGTGCGCTGACGGAGACGAACCATCCGTCGGAAGCCGTGATCGAATACAAGAGCGCCCTTGCACGACGTCCCGACTCGGTTGCCTGCCTGATCAACTTTGCATGGCTCCTGAGCGCCCATCACGAAGCGGAGATTCGGCGGCCTGACGAAGCGGTGGTGATGGCTCGTCGGGCGACCAGCCTCACGCCACGCCCGACCGCGGAAGCTCTGGACGTTCTCGCTGCAGCGTATGCGGCCTCGGGGCAATTTGATGTCGCGGTCGCAACCGAAACCGAGGCCTTGCAGATACTCGAATCCGCTCCAAAGAACGGACTGATCGAAGATGTCCGCGAGCGCCTGGCGCTCTATCGCCGGCACGTACCTTTTGTGGTGCCCGACTGAACGACTCGAGGCGAAGTTGAGGTGATTCCGAAGAATCGGCATTCAGCGACACTGTTGCGGCTGTTGGAGCCGTTGTTGCGCCTGGAACGCTGTGGCCGGACTTCGAGCGATGACTCGCTTCAGGATCGGCTCGAGGAACCGCCGGTAGCGATCCAGCGCCGCTGAGTCCTGTTCGACCAGCGCCCGCTCGACTCTGTCGAGGGTGCCGGGCGTCAGCAGCTCGATCCGGCCGACGAACACGCGCGCCGTTCGCGAGGGAGACGGGGCGACGTGCAGCGGCAGAATCGCGTCTACGGTGGACGCCGGCATGACGTAGATCAGCCGGGCGCCTTCCTCGAACCACGAGTCGTGCCAGGTCGCCACCATCGCCTGCGCTTCCTTCAGGTAGAGACCCTGCTCGAGCAGGATATTTTCGAGGTCGTATCGCAGCTGCGGCAGGGTGTCCTCGTCGAGCACTGGTGATGCAACGGTCGTCGTGCTTTCGATGGTGCCGAGGTTTCGGTACCCAAGCCGACCGCCGCGATTTTCGAAGAGGATGACGCCCGGCACCGCCCCGCGCCCGTTGTTCTCGACCACGATCCTTCCGTCCGGCTCGGACCGAACCGAGAGCGGAATCGGAAAGCGTCCGACGCCACGGTAGAACAGGAATTTCTCAGACTGGCCGAGGACGGAGAGAGGAGCCGCGTCGGTGTCGCGTGCGGCGTAGTACCGGCTCGAGCCGTTCTCGATCGGCAGGACGGGTGTCGTGCCGGGCTGGACGGTCACGTGCGGCCACTCGATCGTACCGGTGACGGTTTGCAGCGAGGTGTCGATCCCGAAGAGATGTGAATCGATCGGTCGTGTGTTGCCTCGGCCGTCCGCCTGAGACGCCGTGTAGTTCGCCTGCGGATACCACTCCGTGATCAATCCGTTTGGAAACGTGACGCTCACGCTCGCGTCAACCTCTCGAGGGCTGTAGAAATAGAGCACCGGGGTTTCCATGCGCACCGTTCCGCGCAGTCGCCACTTCAGGCCGCGGTATCCGAAATCGTTGACGAAGGTCGGGAGGTCGTCTTTGCATCCCAATGCGTCCCATTCGATCGCAGCGCCGTCTTCGCCTGCGACTGACGTGAATGTTCCCCATTCGTGGACGGTCAGATCGGCAGGGTGCGGCGCCAGCGGAAGGGCCGGCGATGCGATCGCGGCCGCGAGCCGGAGCGCGGCCGCGGAGACGATGAGGATGGGTGCGACTGCGAGTCCGAAACGCATTCTGGATTTCATGGGTGTCGTGCCTCCGACAAGGAATGAAGCGCGAGGTCGATGTCAGACGCTGCCGGCGGGTGGGAGAAGAACTTCGAAGAGGCCCTGATGAAGCCACTCGGTCCGATCGGGACGAGCGCGCCCGCCTGTGCGCCGGCGCAGGTGCCGCGCAGGCTGACGACCCAATCGCCGCCGGCTGGCCAGCCGGGTTGCACCGCATAGACGCCAGGAGTCGTCATTTCGATCAGCTTGAGCGGTACTGATTTGCGCGATCCTTCGACCAGACCCTCGGCGCTGCCGACGACCTGCAGATTCTTCAGGTCTGCGCAGCCCTCGGTGCGAAACACGAACGCGGCGAGTTTTGACCGGCCGTCCATGGCCGCGACTGGACTTCCGATCGTGAAGGTAAAGGCCTGGCCGGCCATCCACGCCAGTACCGCCGAGGTCATGACGACCAGTCGCACCATCGATAACTCCCTTCCTGAAAGTTAGACGAGCGTCTCCGAGTTTTCTTCCCGGTCACCAGGTCCAGGCCAGCTCTTCCCGCCAGTGCGTCATCGTCGCGGGGTCGAGCGCCAACGCCTTGTCACGTGAGACACCCGCCGGGACCGGCGTCAGCGCGGCGATGCGGTCGTAGACCCGTGCCCGGTCGTCGGCGCCGACACGGAACATCAGGTGCCAGAGCGTCAGGGTGTCGCGTACGCGCGACTCCGCAAGGATCTCGCCGAGTGCGTCTCCTCCGCCTTTACCCAGGTCGAACGTGGCCAGCGCGCCCTTCATCACCAGGCTCGCATCGTCGAAGTAGGGGAGACCGGGACTGGCGTGGACTCGCGTGTGACAGGAGGCGCCGGCCGGCACGAGCGATTCGAGTCCGTTCGACTGGAACGACACCCACCCTTTGCTGACGCGCAGGAGACCGTCGCCGTCCTCCGCGGTGTTCAATTCGTATTCGCAGCCAAGGTCGATCGCCGTACCGGACGGGGTGTCGACGAAGAACAGCCGCGGTGGAGCGGAGATGGTCGCGCGAATCGTGCCGCGAGGGAGTGCCAGCCGATGCTCGTCCGCCCGTGTCGCCACGATGCGGACGCGCGTGTTCGGCGCCACCTCCACCGAGCCGATCTCACCGATAGTGATCGTCGCGCGTGAGTTCGCGTCTGTCTCGACCCACTCACCGGTGCCGATGTCACCGGCTGAGCCGAGTGACCGGCCGGACACCGCCGGCGTTCCTGCGATCCGGCGCACCGGCCAGCGTACCGATGAGGGCTGCGCGAGCCGCCAGGCGGTGGCGCCGACAAGCGCGAGCACGACGCTGGCGAAGACGGCCAGCTGCCACGATCCTGTCGTTGCTCGTCGGGGTCGAACGTTCGCCAGTTGTGCTTCAATCGCGGTCCACACCGTGTCTGGCGCTCCCACCTTAGACAGGTGCCGCATCGCCTCGATGCCCGATCTGACTTCGTCGCGTTCGGCGCGGCACCGCGCGCACTCCTGAAGATGAACATCGACCTGATGCGCCGTCCGCCGCGGCAGTGTGCCGTCGATGTGGGCCGCCAGCTGACTGGACACATGCCTTACCCAGATCGTCATGGTGTTGGTCCGTTCATGTTCTTCAGGCGCTCGGCCAGCATCTTGTGACCACGACTGAGCCTCGACGCCACCGTTCCCATCGAACACCCAAGCGCGTCGGCCATCTCCTCATAGGAAAGGTCGTCGAAGTAGCGCAGCAGGACGGCGACCCGGAACTTGGCCGGGAGGGTCGAGATCGCGGCGCGAACGCTGGTCGCCTGCTGGTCTCTGGCGTAAGACTCTTCCTGCGAAGTGACGCCGATCAACGGCGCCCGCGCGGAGCGTGCCGCGACGGCCTCATCCGCCCTCCGGCTTCGCGCGGCATCCAGGCAGGCATTCACGACCAATCGATAGAGCCAGGTCGAGAACGCCGCATCGCCGCGATACTGGGCGATGGATGTAATCAGCTTCAGGAAGACTTGCTGCGTGACGTCGCTGGCGGCCGCGTGATCGCCGTGGAAGAAATACAGGGCGATCGAATACACCCGGTCCTTGTAGAGGTCGTAGAGGGCGCGAAACGCGTCCCGATCGCCCGACCGGCACGATTCGAGGATCGCTGCGGAAATCTCCGGATCACCCAGACTGGTCCCCCTCAGTAAGACGGAGCAGGGGCGTCCTTTCTTCCCTCACTCGACCGTTATTGCGGCACTTCCTTCTTCAGCCGCTCGATCGCCGCACCAACCTCGCTTTTCATTCGCGGGTTGCTGGCGACCGCCGGCGCCCGCTTCTCGAGCGCCATCAAATGGGCGGTGGCGAGCGCGCGCTCGGCCGGGACCCTGACGTCGGGCTCCACGCCCACGCCTTCCCAGTCGGTGTTGGTGAACACGCTGATCGACCGGCCAGCGGGTACGGCGACCATGAAGTGATCGGTGATCCGGTGTGGGCCGACGGGATGGGCGCCTCCGCCAGTCACCTCGCCGACGATCGTAACCCGTTTGAGATTCTTCAACCCGTAGGTGAAATCCTCCGCCGCCGAAAAGGTGCGATTGCTTGTCAGAAGGTAGACATCCGTCCCCGTCAGGCGCTTCCCGGTCACATACGGCAGCGTCCAGAATTGACGGGTCTGATTCGATTGCCGCATGTAGATGTCGTTCATCCGCGCCGGCTCCGGTCCCATCAGATAGCTGGCCATCAGCGCCACGGCATCGGGGCTGCCGCCGCCGTTCTGCCGCAGGTCGATGATGACCGCGTCCGCATTCGCCAGGAAGCCCATCGCTGCGGCCGCCGTGTCGCCCATCATCTGCGGCGGTGCGAATGCGCGCAGGTCGAGGTATCCGATGTTGCCCGCGAGGCGTTCCACCTTCTCGAATCCGAAGTTCGTCTGCGCCATGACGCCGCGCATTCGTTCGATCTCGTCTGGAGTTGGTCGCGAGTTCGGCAACGGTAGCGGCGGCAGGACCGCAGCGCTGTAGATCACCGACAAGTGCTTGTCTTGACTCACCTCGCGCAGATTTGACGTCAGTGTTTCCGCCAACGCGCGCGCACTGGTGATGGCGTCGTACTCGTGCTGCTGCTGTCGCGCTCGAATGGCCGACGTCATCTTGCCGGCCATGTCGGGAAAGACGTAGAAGTCGGTGAGGTTGGCGACGATGCCGTCGACGACGGTGGTGACGGTCGCTGCGTCGATGGTCATGTCCGGACCCGGCGGTGGACCCTGCGCGGCGAGTCGCGGCGGTGGCAGCATCAGCAGGAACGCGACAGCGGCCACCAGACAGGTCCGTCTCGTCATATGCCCTCGCTTGCAACTACGACGTGTGAACGCAGAGTACGCAGAGCTCACGGAAAATTCCAGATAAAAAGAATAACCTCTGCGGTCTTTGCGGTCTCTGCGTTGACCGTATCTAGCTAAGCACCGGCCGGCATTTTGTTCTCCAGCACCTTGACGATCGCCGTGATGGTATTCCAGTTGCGGGTCGTGACGGGCACTCCAAAGAGCCGGTCGAGTTTTCCAAGGTAGCCGATGACCTTCAGGTGACGCCGGTACACGCCGAACACGAACCGGTTGTCCCTGGCGAGAATCTTCAGCAGCCACTTGCCGCCGGAAGGAAAGGTGATGGGCGTGGACGGCGCCGATTGGGGACGCCTGGACAGCACGCTCACGAAGCGAACGATGTCGGGTCGCGGCGGCTGATCGGCGAAATGATTCTGAACCATCACTCGCGCGATCTCACGACCCTGACAAATCACGATCTCGGTATCAAAGGGAAGCCTGCGTGCCAATTCGATCCGGAGTTGTGTCCGGCTGACTGGCCGGCGGATGACGAAGGTGCCCGCCGCGCCGATGTTGACGGCATCGAGGTGCTTCAGTTGTTCGGCGAGCGTACTCGGTCGAAAGGTCCTGCGACCACCGACGTTGACGCCTCTAAGAAGAACAACGAGCGCCATGACTTGTTGGGTTTAGAAGGGAACGCTCATCCCCACGTAAAACGATCGCCCCGCGCCGGTCAGCGGTGTGATCTGGCTCATCCACCCGCTCGCCAGAAAGTTGTCGAAGTTCACGCCGCCTAACGGCAGGTAGTACCACTTGTTCAGGAGATTGCTTCCGCCCCCTTCTAGCCGCAGGTGACGCCACTGATAGCCGGCGGTGAAATTGACCAGAGCATAACCAGGCGTCGGTTGCTCAAACCGGAGCGGATCGGTGTCGCGCTTGCGATCGACCAGCTGGATGTCCGGGCCGGCTGAGAATCCTTTGTATATTTCCTTCAGGCCGATGCGCGCATTGAGCGGCATCATCTGGTAGAGGCCGCTCCCGGAATCGAGTCTCCTTCCGTGCAGCCATCCGCCCATGCCCGTGAGCGCTCCGCGGCCTGTACTTCTCGCTCTTCCAGATCGTTGTGGTCCCATTCACATCGATGCCCCAGATCCTGGCGTCGTGATTGGCAAACATCAGCTGCGACAGCGTGCTCATCTCGTACACCTGGGTCGCCAGTTGATCCACGTCGATGTAGTCCTGGACGAAGGTCTCGTAAGGCGTCACCGCGATTTCCCAGTCCTGGTGGCTGCCGTCGTGCCAGCTTGCGGTGCCGCTGATCGTGTGGGCCACCTCCGGTCGCAGGTTCACGTTCCCGACGTAGGCGTTGCCGTCGCCGAACCAGTTGATCATGCCGCTGGTCATGAAATCCGTCGACCAGGCATAGCGTTCGTAGAGGTTCGGGGCGCGCACCTTGCGGGCGTATCCCATCTCGAACGTCGAGGACGAGTTCGGCGCGTAACGGGCAACCGCAGTCACGTCGACGTCGAAATCGGTGCGCGCGCGATTCAGCGCGTTGAAGGCTTCGGCGTCCATGGCATACATGTCGGAGTAGCCGCTGACGGGACCGGTGTTGGTCCGCACGGTATCGGCACGAAGACCCAGCAGGGTCGTCCAATGCGCGGTCCATTGGCTGTTCGCCTCGGCGAACAATCCCAGGCGCGAACGTCGGCCGTCGTTCATGCTGACGAACGGGTCAGGACCAGTCGTCGGAGCCGTGTCCGGAACGGCCGGCCAGGTGGAGTTGAGAGCGGAGCGCTGAAAGTCGCTTCCCACCTGAATCGTGTGCCGGTCGGAGAGCGGAGCCGCCCATTTCACCGTGTATCCCAGATCGTGGGTGTGGCTGTCCATCGGCATGAACATCGCCATGGGAAACGTTGATTTGTCCTTGCCGATGTTCATCTCCAGCCCGACGTTCCGCCAGAACACCCGCGCATCGAGCAGTCCTGCGCCGACATTTCTGCGAAACGAGAAGTTGATGAACTCGGAGCGGTTGCTGACCATGTCCATCTGCTGGTTCGAAAAACCTTCGTAGGGAGTGTTCTGGAAACCAACCTGCAGCCCGAACAGGTTGCCCGAAGTCCGAGCCGCCAGCGTCACCACCTGGTTGGTGTTCTGCGAATACGACGAGGTCACCAGATCGCCGTGGCCGTCGCGATAGTTGTCGTTGTTGGTCCACGTCCCGCCGTAGCCGAGGCTGAAATTCGCGTTGGAGATCGACGCATTCAGCGAAGGCCCGTAGCCTTGACCGTTGCTTCTGAAGAACGTGGCGAACACGCCTTCGGCATGGGTATGCTCGCCGGGCGCAGCGAAGACCGGCTGAGGCGAGTCGACGACGATGGTGCCGGCGATGCTGTCGCCGCCGATGCTGACCGGCGTGATGCCCGCCATCACCCGCAGCTGCCCGACAGCGGACGGATCGATGTAGGAGAGAGGCGGGTTCATGTGGTTGGGACACGATGGGGAAACGAACATGCCGTTGGTCACAACCCTGACCCGCTCGTCGTCCAGGCCGTGCAGGATCGGGATGGTCGCGAGCGCTCCGTTGTCCCGCAGACTCGCGCCCGGCACGTTGGCAAGCAGTTGCGCGGTGTTGAGACTGCGTGCCTGATCGCTGATGTCCACAGGGCGGGGGATTCCCCCGAACGGAGTGGCACTCGGTGACGTGGACGCGACCGTGAGCGATTCCTTTCGGCTGGCCAGCTTCAGCGTCACGTCGAGGCTTCGCGCCCCGCGTTCGTCCAACGTGATGTCGCGGGAGTACAACTCAAAACCTGGAAATTCGATCCGCACGTGGTAGGTACCGCTCGACAGGTCAGCCATCCTGTACTGCCCGGCCCTGTCGCTCGCAGCCGTTCTGGTGACGCCAGTGACCGACATTGACGAGCGTAATCGCTGCTCCGGCGATGACGTTGCTCGATGGATCCCGTACGACACCCGAGAGCTCGGTCTCGCCTGGGAGCGCATGGAGCCGGACCGCGCTCAGAAGAACACTCAACAGAATGGGAAGCAACAGCCCTGCTCCCGGCCTTACCTTAGTCGCGCCGAACGTCATGCGCCGATTCTCCGCAGAGGTTGAAACTTGAAAACTTCAGACTTCTAACTTGAAACTTCTAACTTCAAACATGAGACCCGTGACCTGAGACCTGAACCTTGTCTGCAACCCAACGCGCCATTCGTCGCGCACGCCATGTAAGCCGGCTCCACGGCCACTTCGGCTCGGCTTCCACCGACACCACGAGCTGGCCGCTCGCGTGCGCGGTACATGCAAAGTAGTTCTCTGACGGTGTCGCGAAGGGGAGCTTGAAGGTCTGGCCCGGCATCAGCAAGGTCGGCCCGAAGATCTGCGGCACATCGTCCGAGTTCTTCAGGGTCAACACGTCACGAATGCCGACGACCAGATGGATCTCCGACGGCAGAATCTCGCGCTTCTCGCCGGCCATCCGTGAGGCCCAGGTGCCCTTGGGGATCTCGAACAGCTCTTCCCGCGAGTCGAAGGTGACGGGCCATAGCGACGCGACGGCGACAAGTATGAAGACCGCGCCGGCCACGATCCAGACGACCCGGCGACGCCTCGTCACGTCTGCTTGTTCAGCAGGAGGTGGAGATCGTGCAGGATGTCGTCGGCTGACGTGCCGAAGGGCACCAACCCGCGGATCTTTCCCTGCTGATCGACCAGGTAGAGGAACGACGAATGATTCACCTGGTATCCGGGCGCGTGATCCTTGGCCACGACCTGCTCGGCGACGACGCCGTAGGATTTGAGCGTGGCGGCGAGTTCGTCTGGAGTACCTGTGGCGCCGAGGAAGCTGGGGTCGTAGCCGGCCAGGTGATCCCGCAGACGCTCGGGGTTGTCTCGCTGGGGATCGACCGTCACATAGATCAGTTGAACGTCGCGCGCGTCATCTCCGAGTTTCCTGCGGACCTCGGTCATGCGGGCCAGCGTGATCGGGCAGACGTACTGACAATAGGTGTAGCCGAACTCGAGAATGACCACTTTGCCGAGGTGATCGCGCAGGCTCAGCTTCTTGCCGTTCGAGCCGTCCAGCGTGAAGGCAGGCGCCTCGCGCGCCGGCTCGAAGATGCCCGAGCGAAAGGCGGGTGCGACCGGCGCCGGCCGCCGGAATGCGAAAGAAGCTCGCCACGCCACCAGCGGAAGAACCAGGACCAGCGCGCCGACAAGGAACGCTTTCTTCATGACCTCTTACACCGTGATCCCGATGTGCGCGGGGGCGGCCGCCTTCACGAAGCGGTCATCGACGTACCTCTCGAAGTCAATCGGCGCCTTGAGCGTTTCGGCTTGCAGGGAGAGCTGCATCATGTCGTCGAACTCTTCCTTGATCATTCGCAGATCGCCGTAGGTCACGCGGTCGACCGGGTTTTCCATGACGTAGCGGATGACCGCTTTGTCCTGGTTGAAGTACTTGGGCTCGGCGGCGATGTCCGCCGCGATCGTACGGTGCTCGGGCCCGGCGTCGAGCCACGTGCCCGCTCCCTGCACGTAGTTGACGAGATCCTGTACGAGCTGAGGATTCTGATCGATGAGCTCCTGCCGCACGGTCAGCACGCAGCAAATGTAGCTGGGCCACTCGTCGCGCGTCATCTTCAGCGGCACGGCGTAGCCGGCGCGTTGCGCCGCCGCGCCGTACGGCTCGCCGGTGCAGTACGCGTCGACCGATTTGGCGTAGAGCGCCGCCGGCATGTCCGGAGGCGCCATCTCCATGATCGTGACGTCCTTCGGCGTCATGCCTTCCCGGGCGAGCATCTTGCGGAGAAAAAGAAAGTCGACCGCAAAGCGGCTCGGAATGGCAATTCGCTTGCCCTTCAGCTCCTTGAACGTCTGATAGGGCGCATCCTTGTGCACCATGATGACCGCCCCGGACCGGTGGCCCAGCGAGACGATCTTGACCGGGACGTTCTTCGACACCAGATCCATCACCAGCGGCGCCAGCATGTAGGCCGCGTTGATCGAGCCTGAGATGAGCGACTCCTTGATCTCCGGCCACCCGTTGTAGCGGACGTAGTCGAAGTTCGCTCGCGTCGTGTGCACGTCGAGATTGCGCGCCTTGCAGGCGATGGGCAGGGTCAGATTGCACGTGACCGGCAATCCGCCGACGATCAACGTCTGGAGTCCGGCGAGCGAGCGATAGCTGTTGCGAAGCGCATTCCAGTTGACGTTCAACTTCGCATGAGCCGCGCTGATTCCAACCGTCCAAGCCGCCGCCCCCAGGAAGATTCGACGCGAGGGATTCATGTCGGAACAACTTACGCGGCTTCACGCAGGCTGTCAACGCGATGTCGCAGTGATCGCTCTCGATAGTTGAATAGCATTACCGGGTCGCCCGAACGCGAGTGTGTGCGAAGAACACCCGGCATCCGGATTGACCACGGCAGCAGCCTCAGTTGCGCTGCCGTGGTCGAACATCGACGCAAGACTGCACCTCGCGCGAGAGATCACGCTACATGTGGTGCGGGCGACGCGGCTTCTTGTCGTGTGGAGAATCGTCATCGGGAGGATGGACCAACGTCGTTCCCGAAGTGTGCGTCTTCGTGATGTCACGCACGAACGTTGGCGGGAACCGCGCGTGCGTGACCGCTTCGAACCCCGACCCGAGCTTGATCAGCGTCGGCTCGCTGAACGCGGTTCCAATGAAGCTGATACCCACCGGCATGCCGAGCACGTCACCGGCCGGAACCTGGAGGATCGGGTAGCCGGACGGCCCCGCCAGGCCCGAACTCGCGAACAGGAAGTGATCGGCGAGAATCAGATCGGTCGTCCAGCCCGGGCTGTCGGTCGGCGCCAGGATCGCGTCCAGATTGAAGGTAGTCAGTGCCGCATCCAGGCTGGCGCCCGCCATCTGATCGATCTTCAACGCGTCGTTGTACGACATACACGTCGCGGTCGTTGGCAGCACCGCTGACGTGAAGCCAGGCTGACAGAAGTTCGGATCGAGCGTGAGCGTCTGCGCTTGAAGGAAGATCTCCTGTCCGAAGTACGGCATTTCCGTGGTCGCATGCGCGTTGTTGAAATCGATCGCGCTCTGCAGGTTTCCGCCGGCGACCGGCACGCCGACGCGCGTGTGGAAATACTTGGTGAGATCGATCTTCAGGTCGTACTCGAGGACCAGGAACTCGCCGTCGGCGGGCGAGAAGCTGAAGTTGTTCACCGGATCATCCAGATCGACGATGGTGCCGCCGGCATCTTTGATGGCCTGGACGGCGGCATCGAATGCGGCGACGACCTGAGGCGGGGCAGACTGGATGCCCTGGCGCGTGAGCCCCAGGCGAGCTCCGCTCAGGCCATGCGGATCGAGGAACGCCGAGTAGTTGGCGGGCAGGGCAGGCCGGTTCTTCCCGGCCAGGGGAGTGCCGTTACAGACAGGGCTGCACGCCTGCCACCCGAGCGGGACGCCGCTGGTGGCCGCATCGCGCGGATCAGCCGTGCGGCTGGCGATCGTATTCAAAGCCATGACCGCGTCCGCCACCGTGCGTCCGTGCGGCCCGACCGTGTCCTGCGTGTGCGAGATGGGAACGACGCCGGCCCGGCTCACCAGGCCGATCGTCGGCTTGAACCCGACGACGCCGTTGACGCTGGCCGGGCAGACGATGCTGCCGTCGGTTTCACTGCCGAACGAGATCGCCGCGAAGTTCGCTGACGCCGCGGCGCCCGATCCCGAGCTGGATCCGCACGCGTTGCGATCGAGCGAATAAGGATTGTGCGCGAGGCCGCCGCGCCCCGACCAGCCGCTCGTCGAATGCGTCGAGCGGAAGTTCGCCCACTCAGAGAGGTTGGTCTTCCCCAGAATGATGGCGCCTGCGGCGCGTAGCTTGGCGGCCACCGTCGAGTCCTGAAGCGCCGGCAGACCGGCCAGCGCGAACGAACCAGCGGTCGTCTGCATCTTGTCGCCGGTGTCGATGTTGTCCTTCAACAACAAAGGGATTCCCAGAAGCGGGTAATTCGCTGTGGTCGCGCCACCGCGCCGCAGCGCATCGGCCTTTTCCGCGAGTTCGATCGCGTCGGGATTGAGCTCGATCACCGAATTGACGCCGGGACCATTCTGATCGAGCGCGAAAATGCGATCGAGGTAGTACCGGGTCAAGCGTTCCGACGTGATCTGGCCGTGCGTCATCGCGTCCTGCAGCTGCGCGAGCGTGAAGTCGTTGAACTGCGTCGGCACGTCGTGGGAGTTTTGCGCGGCCCCCAATGCCACTGCCGCGGCGCAAATCAGCAGTGTCTTGAAGGCGACGACGAAGGCGTTTCTCGCGGTGAAAGACATGCAGCCCCTCCTGTCAATCCGCATTACCCGTGGGAAAGGACTCAGAGGAGCGGGAATGTATGCTCCCGACCGCGAGAAAGCAATGGAAAGAACAGAAGGATCGCGGCTCAGCTGATACAATGCGGCCCGTTTCAGCTGAGCTCAGGTCGAAGATCCCATGTCACTCTTTCTCGAATCTTTCGCTGTCGTTTCCACTGTCGCTGCGGCGGCCCTGGCGTTGTACCTGGTCGCCGTGCTTCGAAGCTGGTTCGCGCAGCTGCCGCACGGGTTTCTCGTGGCGCTGGTCTCCGGCTTTATCGGGCTCAGTGTTCTGGCCGTGTGGTTGAGCGGAGCGTGGGCTTACCGCACGGCGCAGGCGATCATCGTCGAGCAGGTTGGGATGAGCCTCGGTAACGTCGGCGACATCATCGAGCGACAGATTCAGGACGAGCTCGACGAGGCGCTGCTGCAATTGAGGCACGTGGCGAGCGAACTCAGGGTCGATCATCTGCAGGAGACGTCCGCGAGCGAGCTCGAGCATGCTCTTCTGGAAGTGCAGCATGTCAACGCCCGCTTCGTGCAAATCAGTCTCGTGGGCAAGAACGGCGGCCGCCTCGCAGTGACATCGCTGGCAGACAAGCCGGCTGATCCACCGCGTGTAGGCGTCGCGTATTGCCTCGACGGCAAAACCTACGTCTCGGATCCCTATGTGGGCACCGCGTTCGGGCGAGATGGCCACGACGCCGGCGAGCATGAGATCGATCTGTGCGTGCCGATTCTGAATGGCACGACGGTCGTCGGCGGCGTCGTCGGTCGCTTTGACGTCCAGGACAACCTGACCGATCTGCTGGCGTCAGCCACATTCAATCAAAGCGGCAGTGCCACCCTGGTGACTGGCGACGGTCATGTGCTTGCGGATCCGCGCAAAGAACGCCTCAACACCGACCTGTCGAAAAGTCAGGCCGTGCAAAACGCTCTCGCCGGACAGAGCGCGCACATGTTCGCCGAGGTCGGCGGTGTGCCTCAGTTCATCTCGTACCGGCCGGTCAAGAATCCTGCGACGATCAACCCCAAACCCTGGGCACTCCTGACTCAGATGAGTGCGGCCGAAGCGCTGGCGCCGCTGCATGCGCTCGCGAGAGACATTGGGATGGGCATTGCCGGGTTGGCGATCGTCGGCCTGCTGACCGCGTGGACGATTTCCTGGTCCATCACCCGTCCCGTGGCAGGCCTCGTTGAATTTGTCCGCCGGGTGCGAGGCGGTGATTTGACCGCAGAAGCGCGAGTATCAGGTCGAGACGTCCACGGTCAGTTGAGCACGGCGCTCAACGACATGGTCTTCGGGCTTCGCGAGCGAGACCGCGTCAAGGAGATCTTCGGGCGCTACGTCACGACGGAGGTATCGGAAGCGATCCTGAAGGGTGACGTCCAGCTGGGAGGCCAGCGCCGGCGGGTCACCATTCTGTTCTCGGACATTCGCAATTTCACCACCATGTCGGAGCACCTGACGCCGGAAGAGACGGTCTTGTTCTTGAACAACTACTTTTCCGAAATGGTCGAGGCCGTCTTTGAACATCGAGGCATGCTCGACAAATTCCTGGGCGACGGCTTGATGGCCGTGTTTGGCGCGACCGAAGACGACGCCCCGCACGCGGAACAGGCGGTGCGGACGGCGCTGCGGATGAATGCGCTCGTGGCCAAGATCAACGGCGAACGCGCCATGCGGGGAGTATCGCCGATCGCCATTGGAATCGGTATTCATACCGACGAAGTGATTGTGGGAAACATCGGTTCAAGGCGCCGGCTCGAATACACGGTCATCGGCGACGGCGTCAATACGGCCTCGCGTCTGGAGTCGATGAACAAAGAGCTCGGTACGACGATCCTGATCAGCGACAACACCTACCAGGATGTCATGAAGGTGTTTGCGTGCCGGCCATTGCAGCAGGTTCACCTGAAGGGCCGAAGTGACGTGACCGCGTTCGAGGTTCTCAGCGTGGTTGGTGTGTGACGATTCACGCGGCGCTGGCGCGACCCCGAAGGATCGCGCCATACCGCCATCAAAGAGTCGCGCTGTACCGCCCTTGAAACGCTAGAACTTGAAGACGACGGCCGCCGCGGCGCGACCGTAATCCAGCTTCTGCCCGCTGAGGCCCAGGCCCAACGACGGCAGGTTGAAGGAATCGAGAACCTGGAACGAGTGGAAGTAGCGGATGTCGCCGCGGATCCCCACGTGCTGGCCGAAGAAAACCATCAGGCCGCCACCGATATCCCATCCGATTTGATTCTGGTCGCTGCTGGTCGTTCCCAACGTTTGGACCTCCGTCCTGATCAACCCCGTGCCGACCAGGCCGTACGGCTGGACTGGTCCGATTTTCGGCGCCACCATGAAGTTGCCCATGAACGTCAGCACGTTCGAGGTCTGAGTCGACGTCTCGCCGAAGAAGTTCTTGGTGTACCCGAACTCGGCCTCGAAGCCGACGATGCTGCCGACCGCGCCGAGGGAGACGCCCCAGTCGGTGCGTTTGTCCTGGCAGTTCAGGACCGCCGGGCATCCCGAGTCACCACCAAAGTTGTATCCGATGAATGGGCTGATGAATCCTTCCGCATGCGCTGGTCGAGTGCCGGCGAATAAGAAAATCGCCGCGAAGAGTACCGCCAGGAACCATCGTCGCGTCGTCGTTCGGTCGGACATCGTTGAATACCTCAGTACGCGAATAACACGCGCGCGGCAGGAAAGCAATGGTTGTCGGCGCCAGCTCATCCTTGACGCACTCGGCATCAGCGCTCGCGATAGGTCTCCAGCTCGAGGCGCGCCGACCCGAACGCAGCGGTGACATCGATGATGAGCGGCACCCGATGGGCATCCGCGCTGAGCCACGCCGTCACGTTGAGCGGACCGCGCCGGTCGAGGCGATCCGTCAACCGTGGCTCGAGCTTCCACGCTGATCTCGCATGACCGTCGAGCGTGATCGTCTCGACGTCTTCGATTCCCACCTCCAGAATCAATCGCCGGCCGTTGTCGTTCAGGGGAATCGCGACGTGCGAGCGGGGCTCCATGGGAAGACTCCGGACATAGAAGAGCGCGGTGAGAGGATCGCGGGCGGCGGCTTCGAGCGGCAGTGTCAGCGTCGTGCCGCCGCTTGTCATGCGCATTTCGTGGCGGCTGGCGTCGAATGTCGTCTGGCGTTCGATGTGGCGCTTTCCGTCGGTGATGAGCTCATGGTGACTGAACGGCAGCAGCCGTTCGCCGCCGCCCGTTTCGAGACGGACATCGGCTTCGTAGAAGCGCGACATCCAGGGTTCGGTCTTCGCCAGCACCTGGAACCGGTAGGTTTCGCCATTCTGCGGAGGCAGGACGGCAATTGTGGCGGCAGCAGCCGGCACGCTCATCGGGCCGCTGGTCCAGCGGATGCGGTAGGTCGCCGATTCGCCGACGAGGAAGGGTGGCGGACCGGGATCGGGCGGCACCACGCCAGTGGACGCCGTGAATTTCGCGTCGATCGCCGGCGACCAGACGACCTGATAGACGTGCTGAGCGCCGAAGCTGGCCCGATCCACGAGCACGTCGCGGATCTCCGGACCGATCTCCAGGGCGCCGTCGTTGACGATGAATTCGACGCCGAGTTCGTGGAGGGTGACGAGCGCCTGCGGTGACGGGAGTCGGTTGACGGTGTCGAGGAGTGCCTCGAAAAACGGCGGCCGAAAGCCGCTGTAGCCGTTGACGATCGCGCGTCGGTGCTCGAGCGCCTGCAGCATGCACGGAGTGTTGCCGGCGAACGGAGTGATCGGAGTGCACACGACCGCGCCCGAGCCCGGCTGAGCGCTAAGCCAGCGCCCCGCCGCGGTCGTCAATGCCGGCGGCGCCGGGAACGCGATTGCGCCGTTGCAGAATTCCAGCGCGATCAACGCGAAGGCGGTCACGCCCGCAAAGCGGCCGACGCGAGGTGCGCGCAGTTCCAGCGCTCGAACGGCCAGTGCCGCCAGCATTGCGACGCCCAGGATGGTCAGGACGGCGAAGCGCGCCGACGCGCGGATCGCGGACATCCCGACGAGGGTGCCGTAGAGCGCCGCATACAACGTGCGGATGCCGTTCGGTCCGAGCGACAGCACAAAGCCGACCAAGGCGAGGACCGCGTACACCATCGCGATCCGTTTCAGTCCCTTCGGCGCCGCCAGTGCGCCGGCTGCCGCAAGGAGCATCGCCGCGAATCCGAGGAACAACGGCTGCTCCGGACCGTCCTTGAACGGCAGCGGTGCACGGCCTCCGGGCCGCAGCCAGCCGGTGCGTCCGTACACGAGATTCGTTTCGGGCGCCTGCAGATAGCTGGACCAGACCGCACTGCCGTTCGAGGCCTCGTACAGTGTGCGTCCACCGCCGATGTCTCGAGCCACGCGCAGGTATGTAATCGACCACGGGGCGGCGATGATCAGCGCCAGCGCGGCCGCGGCGACGCCTCGGCGGAAAAGGCGCCAGTCGGTGATTCGTCCTGTCCCGACGATCAGGACCGCGGCGGCGCACGCGAGACCGATGGCCCCGATGACGCCGTAATAGATCGAACTGATTGTCTGGAGCGCAGTCACGACGCCCAGGCCAATCGTGTCCGATCGCCGATCGGCGGTGAACAGGCGATGGAGGAAGAAGAACGACAGCGGCAGAAAATACAACGCCTGCAGCTGAATGTGGAGCAAGTGGGTGAAGTGATACGGCGCGAAGCCGAAGATCAGGCCGGCGACGGAAGCCGCCGCCTCGCTTCCCGTGAGGGAGCGCGCGAGCAGGTGCATCGCGAGCGCGGACGCGACCAGCGATCCGATCAGTAGTAGGTTGTAGCAGAAGATCAGGTCGTGGGTGACTGCGTATACCGGCCAGAGCGCCACCGCCTGCAGGAGAAGGTGATCGGAATAAGCCAGGGTCAAGGGCGCCGGCAGGAAGATCCCGGCGTTGAAGACGCGGCCGGTGAGCAGCCACACCGGGTGAGTCGTCAGGGTGTGAAGATCCCAGCCGAGCGTCCACAAATACAGCGACGGATCGCCAGTCGGATCCATCGCGCCGAGCTGCGCCTGCGGGTGGAGGACGAGCGGCCAGGTGAAAGCGCACGCCGCCACCAGATAGATCAGCGCCGCGATCGCGGTCCGGCGAATCATGGACTCTATCTTGTGCCAGTTCGCCTATGCCTGAGGCTCGCGAGGGGCAACCGAGAAGGGTGCGAGAAACAGTCGCACGATGGAGGATATCTGATGACGTACTGGCGCCAGGGCGGGTGCTTCCTTCTGCTGTTCACAGTCTTGACTCCTGCGCAGGCGTCGACACTGTCGGGGACCGCCCCATTCGTGCTCGATGGGAACCGGATCTACGCGGAACTATCCTTCGTCCGCTCCGACGGCAGTTCGCATCGGGCCCTGGCGTTTGTCGACATGGGCAGTCCGTCGACGACGGTTTCCACGGCACTGTTCAAGGAATTACAGCTGGACCTTGGGAAGCCGTTGGTGTTTCGGGTTGGCGCATTCAGTGTGAGCGTGCCATCCAGCGAAGTGACCATCGATCCGTCCGAGCCGCGATCGCCCGGCGGCTCATTGCCGGTGGAAGCGACACTGCCTGCCAGCGTGATGCAGAAATACGACGTCACGCTCGACTATCGGCGCCGGACCCTCACCTTCGCAGCACCGGGAACCGTCAAGCCGAAAGGCGTGCCGGTGCCGTTCGGCATCAATGAAAAAACCGGGCTCATCGAAGTAAACGCGATCGTCGATGGTGAGTCGTACCCGGTCACCATCGATAACGGATCCGCGTTCACGTGGTTTCGGCAGGACACGGTACGAACATGGCTGGTGGCGCATCCAGGATGGCTCCGCGGCGTCGGTGCCGTCGGTCCCAGCAACATGATGATGTCGGGTGACGGCGCCGAGGCGTCTGGAATTCTCGCCCGCGTCCCCGAGATCGATGTCGGCACCGTTGCGCTGAGGCAGGTCGGCGTCCTTGGGGCAGGGGCCGGCAAGGGCATGTCCGAGAACATGGACTTGTTTGACTGGTATTCCACGAAGAACGTGATCCCAGTGATCGGCTGGATCGGCGGGAATGTCCTGAAAGCGTTCCGGCTGACAATCGATTACCGGCATCGCACCATTTACTTCGAGCGGCAGAGTGCGCCCGATGTCAGCGACTTTGACCAGGTCGGCATCACGCTACGAAGGGAGGCTGGCCGGTACGTCGTGGCGGGCATCGCCGCCAAGGGTGGACAACCCACTGTCGAGGGCGTCGAGCTTGGAGACACACTCGTGCGAATTGACGGGTACGACACTTTCGGGGCGACGATGGGGCGAATCTACAGCCTGCTGCATGGAAGACCGGGTGAGACCCGGCTGCTGGTCCTCGAGCGAGGGACAAATCAACTGGCCGTGCGGGCCAGCGTGACCGCGTTTTGAGGCGACCGACCGCTACTCGGCTCGCAACGCCTCGGCCGGTTCGACGCGCGCCGCCCGGAGCGCCGGCACCGCGCTCGCCAGAGTGGCGACGGCAAAGAGAATCAGCGCAGATCCACTGAGGGTCCATGGATCGCTCGCGGCCACGCCGAACAGCATCGCGCTCAGGAAGCGCGCCACGAGCGCGAAGAGCGCCAGTCCCGCCACCGTTCCGGCGCCGGCGAGCGCGAGGCCGTAACGCGTCATCGCCGCCGCCACTGTTCGCGGCGTGGCACCGAGTGCGATGCGGATGCCCAGTTCGCGCCTCCGTAACGTCACGACGTAGGCGAGGACGCCGTAGAGTCCGACCGCGCCGAGGATCAACGTCACCACGGCAGCGGCGCCAAGAATGAGGATCACGAACGACAGTTGCGCCGTGGCAGCGCTGAAAACGCGCGACATCGGCCGCACGTCGAACGTGGGCAGCGTGGAATCGAGTTCGCGCACGGCTTGCTGAACGGCAGGAACGATCGGCGTCCGCTCGTCGGTGGTCCGAACCACTAATGCCATCGTTCGCTTTGATTGGTCGGTGCCGCCGCCCTGCGACGTCTGAGGGAAGTAGACGACTTGCGACGCAGGGTCGGCGAGTGCCGTGTCGCTGGTATCTCCGACCACACCGATCACGGTGTACAAACGCCCGGTCGGCAGTGGACGAAACCGTCTGCCCAGGGCCGCCGCGCCGGTCGAGTCCTTCCAGAAGAACTGCGCGGTGCTGCGCGAAACAATCGCTTCGTCCGCACGCTGCGCCTCCATCCGATCGAACGTGCGGCCCGCGAGCAGCGGAATTCCCATGGTGCGGAAGTAATCGCCGTTGGTCGTGGTGAAGAGCTGCAATGGCGGAAGCCGTGTATCAAACGATGAATCGTTCTCGGGATACAGCGGGTTCTGGTTGACCCCATGCGACTCGAGCGGCAGCCGTGACGTGAGACCCACCATTTGCACGCCGGGCAGGACCGCAACCCGATCGATCAGCTGCGAATAGAACGCGACAACGGCGGTGTCGTCCTTGTGACGGGCCGCTGGCAGCGAAATCCAGAGGGTCGAGATGTGAGCAGGCTCGAAGCCGGGATGAATGGCGTTGAGACGCTGGTAGGTGCGGAGCAACAGGCCCGAGCCTGCGAGGACGACGAAGGCCAACGCAATCTGGGCAGCGACCAGTCCACCCCTGACGCGGTGCTGCCGGCGGCCTGCGGTGCGGCTCCGCCCGCTGTCGCGAAGCGTGAGACCGCCGCGGCCGACGTGCAGCGCCGGCAGAACGCCGCACGCAGCGGCAACCAGCGCGGCGACGACGAGTCCGAAGAGCACGGTGGCGCCGTCGATGCTGACCTCCGAGAGCCGCGGAATCCCGGCAGGGCTGGCACTCACGAGCATTCTCACGATCGCTGCCGCTCCCGCGAATCCGAGCGCGAAGGCCATCGCGGTCACGACCGCGGATTCGGCAATGAAATGGAGCGAGGCGCGGCCGCGCCCGGCACCGAGTGCTTCGCGGACCGCGATCTCGTGGCGGCGGGCGTCGGCCCTGACCAGCGTCAGGTTCGCTACGTTGGCGGTGGCGACGAGCAGTACCGAGAACAGCGGCCGCGGCGACCATCATGAGCGTCGCCGCGATCCCGCCGGTGAGCTCCTCGCGTAGCGGCGTCAGGGTTGGCCTTGGTTGCACCTGATCCATGATTTGCCGGGTCGAGATGCCGCGAACGAACTTCGGGAACAGATCAGCGGCCCGCGGCAGTACCGGCGGCGAAGTCGCGCTGGGCGTCCTCAGCGGTGACGCCGGCCCTGAGGCGGGCGACCGCGCCGTACTCGAAACCGGCTCCCGGGGGATCGAGCGGGTCGAGTTGACTCGGAACCCAGAGTTCGGTCGCCGCCGGGAAGTGGAAGTGAGCGGGCATGACGCCGACGATTTCCCGGGCGACGCCGTTGACGTCCAGCTTGCGCCCGATGATGTTCGGATCGGCGCCGAAGCGCGCCTGCCACAGCCCCGCGCCGATGAGTACGACTGGCGGCGCGCCGCGGCGGTCGTCAGCGGCGGTAAACGCCTGACCGATGAGCGGCGCAACCTCGAGGACCGGGATGAGTGTGGCCGAAATTGTCGCGGCGGTCACACGCTGCGGCTCCGCGGTGCCCCCGAGTTCGGCAATATTGACTTCGCTTTCACGATAGAGTCCGATGCCTTCGATGGTCCGGGCGAGACGCTGATACGTGAAGTATGTCGAGATGGTCTGCGGCTGGTGCGTCATCCCGATCGCCTGGAGGTCGTGCGACGCGGCCACGAGCCGATCGGGACGCCCGTAAGGAAGCGGTCGCAGCAGAACGCCATTCACGAGCGCGAAGATCGCCACGCTCGATCCCATTCCGATCGCGAGTGTGAGTGTTGCCGTGATCGTGAATGCCGGTGAGCGCTGGAGCGAGCGGCCGGCCTGCCGGAGATTCTGCGCGGCCGTGTCGATCCCGCGCGCGACGCGTTCACGCCGGCGTCGATGCCGATCAACGGCGGCAAGCTCGCGGCGTGAGGCGCGCACGTCGCCGAATTCCGTCTCCGCGTTCCGTCGGGCCGTCTGCTCGGACTGCCCGCGTGCCATCAGTTCGCCGACCCGGCTCTCGAGGTGAAAGGCGATCTCATCGTCGACGTCGCGATCGATTTCGCGCGGCATCAGCCAATCGTCCACGTGGTCGCGTTCAGGACGCGAAACAGGCCTTGAGTGTATCGAGTGAGTCGAGACGACTCGGCGCGGAGCTGGGCGCGGCCCGGCGGCTGTCAGCTCATAGAACTTGGCGCGCCGATTGTTGTCCGATTGCCCCCAGTGACTCTCCACCCACCCTTTGTCCTCGAGACGGTGGAGGGCGAGGTAGAGGGCACGATCTTCGACCGCGAGCGCGTCGTGCGAGGTGGCCTTGATCCATCCGGCGATGCCGTAGCCGTGGCGCGGCCCCCACGACAGCGTTTTCAGAATCAGGGCGTCGAGTGTCCCGCGCAAAAGATCGTCGGGTGTTCTGGTCATCGCATCTCCCTCGTCTCTCCCCGGAGTGTCTCCGGGAAACTAGCACCATTGAAAACGGCCTGTCAACGCGGGCTGAATTGGGTGCTAGCATCCGTAACGACTCGCCGATCGGACGGAAGAGGGACGGAGGGAACAGTGGCAGTCAACTCGATCGTCTACAAGATTGTTCCCGCGCCGCTCTGGCACGCGAGCGAAGCGGCTGGGGTGTTCGCCGGATCGCCGGTGGACCTCAGGGACGGCTTCATCCACTTCTCGACCGGCGGGCAAGTGCGGGAGACGGCGGCCCGGCATTTTGCGGGGGTGGAAGATCTTCTTCTCGTCGCCGTGCCGGTCGATCGGCTCGCCATCAGATGGGAACCCTCGCGAGGCGGGGCGCTGTTTCCCCATCTCTACGGCCCGCTCCCGACCGCGTCGGTGCTGTGGGTGCGGGCGCTTCCGCTCGTCGGCGGCGCCCATGTGTTTCCTGAACTCGCTCCTGATTCGTAAGCGCGTGCCCTGACGCGAGTCGTCTGTCAGCGGGAGACCGGTGACGCCGGCGTGCGGGCCGGCACAGCTGGTTTCGCCTCCAGCGGCTTCCACGCGAGCGCGGCTGTCGCCCATGCGGTCGCAGCCGAGGACACCCACTGGTCGCCGCCGTAGGGAAAGCCACTCTCGAAATAGGCCTGAATCGGGACGGCATGCGATTTCACGAACCAGGAACCGTCTTCGTGCTGCGTGCGCAGCAGGAATTCCACGCCTCGCCTGACCACCGCATCACTTCGGCTCACCGCACCACTCTCGAGCAGGGCGACCAGAGCCTGCCCCGTCGCGTAAGCGTCGGCAGCCATCGCCGGTTCCTGCGACCAGCCGCCGTCGCCATGTTGTCCGCTCGCCAGTTCGCGCGCGGCCGCAGCGACGGCAGCCGGTTTGGCCTGAGCCCACGAGAGACCCATGAGACGAAAGGCGCGCTCCTCCGTAGTCGCCGCCTTCGCCGACGCCAGCCAGTCACGCGCACGCGCGACCGCCTTGTCGTACTCGGGCCGCAGCGGCGCCGGGGCATACAGTTGAAGATCGCGCATCGACAGGGCCGTCACCTCGACGTCGTTGGACTCGATCGGCGGCCGAAGCGTGCCGAGCGGCCAGTGTCCATCCGGGGACTGCCGCCGCAGCAGCCACTGCACCTGCGCGTCCGTCGCCCCGTCTGACGAATGCCCTGAGGCGGCGAGCCCGAACAGGAGATAGCTGATGGTGTCCTGCTGGCCGGCAATGAACATGTTCTGCGTGGTGCGCTCGCGCCACGACTCCAGGTAGTTCGCGACGATCGCACGTTGCTGACCGACCTGTTGTTCATCCACTCGATAGCCGCCGCGCCGAGCCAGCGAGACCGCGAAGGAGACGAGGCTGTTGTGATGGCAGGACACGCATCCTGTTTTCCGGATGAACGGCACGTCGACCCGCTGCAGCAGCGGCAGGCTGCGTTCGACGGCTGCATGAATCGCGGCGGGTGTGGCCGACGCGACGCTGACCAGGGGAGCCGTCTTCGAGGCCGACGCCGGAATCGATGACCGCAGTCCGGTGTCCGGCGGCGCAATCCGGTCGAGCGGGCCGTCGCCGCCGACGCCGAGCGCTGTGGCGCAGGCGAAGCAGGTGGCGCGCAAGAACGTCGCCGGCACCCGGCCCGTATCCGCGCCGTAGTCCAGCAGCACCTGGAACGTGTCGGCGCTGTTGATCCGCGCTGCCTCGCGGAGCGGCGATGGATCGCTGGTCGTCAACGGCGACGGGTTGGCGCCGTACTCCAGCAGCAACGTCACGGCCGGCGCCGCACCCACCATCCCCGCCGCGGTCACGATCGCGGTCCGACGATCGTCCGACCGGGCATCGGCATTTGCACCCGCGTCGAGCAGCAGGCGCATCTTGTCGACGTTCGGGCTCGCCCACATCAGCGGAGTCGCGCCTGCCACGTTCGCCACGCCCGCCTCCGCCCCCAACTCGATCAACCGCTTCACCAACGTCGTATCGCCGTAGAGCGCGGCGAACATCAACGGTGTAGACCCGCCCTTCGTCCTGGCGACCGCCGCCTTCGGGTTCTTTCGCAGCACGCCATCGATCGCCGTGCGATTGCCGCTTCGAATGAAGCCGGCGAGGCGTTCGGCGTCAGGATCGACCGGCAGCGACACCGCGATCCCTGCCAGATCGTCCGGCCAGTCCGCGCCCTGATCGATCCAGGCTTTGATCACCGCGACCTTCTCTGAATCGAGCGGTCCGGTTGGCGGCATCCGGCTGCCCACGCTCGTGCCGATCAACCGGTGATACAACCTGCTGCCTTCGGCGTTGCCAGGCCCGATGACCGATTGCGTGCCCCCGCGCATCGCGTCGGCACGGCGATCGAGCCGTAGGCCGTTCATCTGCTGCTCGGGCCCGTGGCACGCATAGCACTGGTCACGGAGAATGGGCTGCACGTCACGTCCGAAGTCCACCCGCGAAGGAGTTTGTGCCGTGAAACTCGCCGCGCTCAGCGCCGCGAGCAAGACGGTCAGTGCGGGCAGGCGGAGATGGGTCATTGGGAGAAGCCTCCGCGGGATTATAGCCCCAAGCTCGACTATGGCAGTCGCGTCGACGCGCCCGTGTCCAGGGATGGAATCCCGATTTCTGTCAACCGACGAGGGACAACGACGCGATCTTTGTCGGCGCCATCGACCACAACGAATGGATGGCGCTCGGGCGATCGCTGAAAGGCGACGGCATTGTCTGGTTGATCGTTCCCAATCGATCTGCCGCGCCTGCGGCCGTCGACGCTGGCCACGAGGAACAGGCCGCCGCTTGCGGGACGATCGCATCGCGGCTACCCTAGGCCTCTCTTCGCGTCGAATCACCGCCACGCCGAAACGCATTCGAAGCCCGGAGGGACACGTGAAAGCCATGTTCGCTCTCGCTCTTCTGCTGGCCGCGGGTTCTCTTGACGGGTGGTCGGCGCAATCTCCGGCCGCGCGCACAGCGGTGCCGCTGATCCCGTTTGACGCGGCCACCGACTTCCTGAAGATCTCGCCCGACATGAACTTCGGCGAGGTGCTCGGTGTCGCCGTCAATTCCAAAGGCCACGTCGTCGTCCTGAATCATCCGGGCAACGGATCGGCGGGGCCGCTGTACGGCAATGCCTCGACGCAGTTGCTGGAGTTCGATCAGACCGGGAAGTTCGTCCGGGAAGTCGGAAAGAACGTCTACGGCATCGGCTATTCGCACAGTGTGCGGTTCGACAAGTACGACAATCTGTGGGTCGTGGACAAAGGCACGAACGCGGTGGTGAAGTTCAACCCGGCCGGCTACGTGACGCTGAATCTGGGGCGACGGCCGGAAGGACCGGACGATCCCGCCGAGTCGTACTACCGTGGCGGGCGCGGACAGCCGCCACCGGTGCACGTGGACGGCATGTTCCGCCAGCCGACCGACGTCGCGTGGGACTCGGACGACAACATCTACATCAGCGACGGCTACACCAATTCGCGCGTCGCGAAATACGACAAGCACGGCAACTGGGTGATGTCGTGGGGGTCGCGCGGCAGCAGCGGTCCGCATGCGGACGAGAATCCAGGCCAGTTCAACACGCCGCATAACATCGGGATCGACCGCCAGAACAACATCTACGTCGCCGACCGAGGTAACCGGCGCATCCAGGTCTTCAACACCGACGGCAAGTTCCTCAGGATGATTCACCTCAACGTGCCGTACGACAAGAAGCGGCATCCGGTCCTCGGGAATCTTTCGGCGAACCCGCCCGACGAGACGCAACCCTGGACGATCTGCATCACCAATGGGCCGACGCAGTATCTCTTCACGTCGGATCAGGAGCCCGGACGTCTCTACAAGCTCGCGCTCGACGGGACCATCGTCGGCATGCTCGGCGAGTCCGGCCGAGACGCGAAGCAGTTCAACTGGGTGCATGGGCTCGCGTGCCCGTCAGAGCGCGAGCTGATCGTCGCCGACATGAACAACTGGCGCGTGCAACGGATTACGCTGCACTGACGCGATTTGCGCGACCCTCGCGTCGCTCATCGGCATCGTCTTCAAGCCGAGCGCCGGAGGGCCGAACGGCCGCGGGCGCGAACGCCAGGCCGACCTACGGGTTGATTTGTTTCAGCGGAGCCTTGCCGACGTCGGTGATGAAGTAGGAGAGGAACCGCGCCATGCGCTCGAGGCCCGGCGTCGAGATCACGTCGAGCACTTCGCCGGTGGTGTGATACAGCGGCGGCGCCTGGATGATCGTCACTTTCGCGCCGTTGATGCCCATCAGTCCGCCGGTTTCGCCGCTGCCCATGGTTGATTTTTCCGACACGAAGTTCACGCCGTAGCGCAACACGCCCTGCTGCATCAGGCTGTCGAGGTACGGCGACGCGTTGCTGACGCCACCGTACGCTGGCGCCTCTCCCGAATCAGCGATCGACTGCCGGTAGCCATCCGACGAGGTCGTTCGCGCCAGTGAAAAATTGCGCTGGGCGACGTGCTCGATGTTCATGCCGAGTATCGCGCGCTTCACGAGATCGGGGTTGGTGCGGTTGAAGTTGGTCAGGCCGTTCAGTCCCGGACTGTGGTGCCCGGCACTCGCAATGAACACCAGCGTTCGGCCCGGCTTGTTCTCCGGCTTGGCGAAATGCCTGCTCAGCGCAATCATTACGGCAAGTCCGCCGGCGTTGTCGCCGGCGCCGTCGAACCACGAATCGACGTGGGAGTCGATGATCAGGATCTCGTTCGGGTTGGTGCCGGGAATCGTCGCCACCGCATTCTCGGCCGTCAGGCGGGTCTTGTTTTCAGCGGTCAACGAGATCCGCGCCCACACCTGCTGATGCTGTTCCGCGGCCCGGTTGAGCACGTTCTCGATGAACGCTCCGTCGTGGCCGCCGAAGTTGAAGCAGGGATTGCCGCAGTTGCTGTAATCGTGCGACAGCTCGTTGCCGGGTAGACGCACCAGGTTGAAGACTCCGGCCGCACCGTGGCGAAGCAGCTCGCGCGAATGGTCGGCGACGGCGCCTCGCTCGAACAGCATGTGGCCTTGCGGTACCACGAGCTGCACCGCGATCTTGCCCTTGACGTCCACGTGTTCGAGCACGGCGGGGCTCCCGTCGCCGACGTAGACCAGCGGCGCTTCCATCCTGCCGTCGGGAATCATCGACGGCGTCACCGGCATCGCCGACGTCAGCACGACATCGCCGCTGTCGGGTCCGAAGGCGGTGTCTCCCAGCAGCCGGACTTCCCACGATAGGGGAAACCAGAAGGTCGAGTTCGGCTCCTGTGCGATCGGCTGGACCTTGACGTCGGTGATGCCGGCCGCGCGCCACTGCGACGCGACGTACTCGACCGTCCTGATGCTCGAAGGCAGACCGGAAATCCGTCCCCACAGTTGCCCCGATCCGACTTCGCGCGTCGTCCGGCTCTCGGTCGCGAAGGCGACGATGGCGTCGAGATCCTTGCGGATCGCCGCGCCCTTGAACTCCGGTGATGCCGATTCGCCCTGAGGCATCACGAACGGCGCCGGCGCCCGGGTTCCCACGATGACGGCGGGTTCCTTGCCGAACGGCGGCGGCAGCGGAACGCCGAACCATGGCGCAGGCGCCGCCGCGGCGCCTCGTCCGCCGCGGCCTGCGCCGGTCTGGACCTGCGCGATCGTCACGCCTCCGAGCCCCCCGACGACCGCCACGAACAGCGCCGCGCGAATGGTGTGGACCGAGCTCATCCGCGGATTATACGCGTGGGCCCGCCGGCTGCTTCAACCACTGATGGCCAACCCACACGGTGTACCAAATCTGGCATCGCGCAGCTTGCGCATGCCCGTTGCGGAGGATATAGTGCGACTCGTCATCGAGTCGGGGTAGTGGCCGAAGCGTCCGGCTTCAGCCCGACTAATCACGTCATCCAGGACCGAATCAGCCGTCGCGGCAGCCAATGCCCGGCGGCTTTTGTATTTCCGCACTCTTTCGCGAGCGGCGGACGCGCGCCCGCAGGCAGGGGCGGAGCGCAGTCCGCCGATGACCGGCGGCGTCGGGACCTGCTTCGCCCCCTCAATCACCAAGGAGACCGTTTATGAGCGACGAGACAGCACGACATCCGATTGCGCTGAAGACCGTGCGCTACGCCATGCCGGGCATTGACGCCGTGACGGTTCGCGCGGACGTGCCCTACCAAGACGGCGACCCGGCGCTGACGCTGGACGTCTACGCGGGGCCCGGTGCGGACGAGGGCACGCCGCGCCCGGTTGTCGTCATCGTGCCTGGCTATCGCGACGTCGGGGTGACGCTGCACTTCGGATGTCAGTTCAAGGAGATGGGCATGAGCGTATCGTGGGCGCGACTGCTGGCCGCATCAGGCCTGGCCGCGATCACCTACAACACGCGCGATCCGGAAATCGATGTGCAAACGGTCCTTCAGTACGTCCGGCAGCACGCGGCATCACTGGGTGTGGCGGACCGTATCGGTCTCTTCGCCGCATCGGCGAACGTCGTCGTGGCGTTGTCCGCGCTCATGCAGAACGCGGACCTCAAGTGTGCGGCGCTGCTTTGCGGATTCACGCTCGATGTCGACGGCGCGACCGTTGTGGCTGACGCGGCGAAGACGTACGGCTTCGTCAACGCGTGTGCGGGACTATCGGTAGACGACTTGCCTGCGCGCACCGCGCTGTTCGTCGCGCGAGCGGGCGAGGACCAGTTCCCTGGTCTGAACCAGGCGCTCGACCGCTTCGTGATGCAGGCGCTGCAGCGCAACTTGCCGATCACCCTCGTCAACTACGCCGCAGGCGCGCACGGCTTCGATCTGGACGACGACAGCGATGGTTCGCGACATGTCATCAGGCAGATCCTCGCGTTTCTCCGATTTCAACTTGGCGTCTCCGCGACCTAGTGGCACCCGACGCGCGTGGCAGCGGGATGAACATTCCACTCCGCTTTCACGTATCTCGCAGGTGCCGACCCGAGGGACGTGTGAAAGGCGGGCGAGCGATGAATAAGATACGCAACCCGGGAAGAGTAGCCGGCCTCTGGTACCTGATTCTGGTACTCGTCGGCCCGCTTCGCCTCATTTACATTCCGAACACGCTGTTCGTGACCGGCAACGCGGCGGCGACCGCCGCTAACATCGCGGCTCACGAATGGCTGTTCCGTCTGGGCATGGTCGCTGATCTGTGCGGCGCGGTTGTCCTGATCTTCCTGGCGCTCGCGTTTTACCGGCTGTTCAAGGACGTCGATCGCGATCTGTCCGTGCTGGTGGTCATCCTCGGCGGCGTCATGCCTGCCTTGTTGTATTTCGTGAACGTCGTCAACGATGCCGGGGTACTGACGATCGTCAGGGGCGACGATTTCCTGTCCGTGTTCGACAAGCCTCAACGGGATGCTCTGGTCCTGCTGTTCCTCCGCCTGCACGATCAGCAGAACACCGCCGCTGAAATCCTGTGGGGCGCCTGGCTTTTCCCGTTGGCGATCCTGGTCTACCGGTCGCGCATGCTGCCGCGCTTCCTCGGCGTGTGGCTCGTCATCAACGGAATCGCGTACGTGACCCTGAGCCTCACTGGTCTGTTGTTCGCCGGATATCAGCAAAAGGTGTTTATGATGGCCCAGCCCGCCCTGCTCGGGGAGGTGGCGCTGATGCTGTGGCTGGTCATCAGGGGCAGCGGCGCCGCTCCGGCAGCGACGGTCTGACGGAGGCCGGCTATGAGTCACAAAGTCCACGACATCGGCGTCGCGCGACACATCGGACCTTACAGCGACGCAATCGAAGTTGAACCGTCCATGCGGTGGCTCTTCACGGCAGGTACACCGGGCATGTCCGGGAACGGCGAGGTCCCGCCCGGCATCGAGGCGCAGTCGAGGCTCGCGTGGCAGAACGTCATCAAAGTTCTCGACTCGGCCGGCATGACGGTCGCCGACCTCGTCAAGGTGACGACCTCGCTGACCAGGGCGGAAAATCGTCAGGCGTACGTGAAAGTCCGTTCGGAGTTTCTCGGCTCCGCCAGGCCGGCGTTCATGCTCCAGATCGTGGACGAGTTGATCCGCCCGGACATCCTGGTCGAGATCGAAATCATCGCCGCCGACAGGTAGCTGGTCGTATGGTTCAGCCGGTCTTGAGAAACCGCATCGCCTCGACGACGACATCGGGCGGCATCTCGTGCCGCCCCTCGAACTCGCGGAAGGCGACCTCGTAGCCCATCGATCGCAGCCGGGGAACGATGACGCGGCTGCACTGATCGATCGGCAGGATCTGATCGTTGGTGCCATGCGACACGAAGAACTTCGCGTGGCCGTGCGGTGTGGCGCTGACGACAAATCCCGGTGAGCAGGCCAGGACGCGCGGGAAGAGATCGCCGTTGGCGAGACCCAGAGACAGCGCGTACGACGCACCGTCGGAGAACCCGCCGATGGACACGCGCGCCGGATCCACCGAGACGCGGCTGAACACGTGCGTCAGCACTCGGTTCAGGTATTCCACATCTTCAGCGAACGCGCCACGGATCGCGTCCCACGACGTGGCACGCGAATCAGGGGCGACCACGACGATGCCGGCCTGATCGGCTGCGGGGCCGATCCGCTGAAGCATGCGGGCGCCGTTCTGCGTCGCGCCATGAAGAAAGAGCAGCAGCGGCAGCGGGCTGGAGGAGGGTGCGCCAGGCATCTGAACGACGCCGTCCCGCTCGCCGCCGAGTCCCAGCGCACCGGATTGCAGCGACGTGGTGACGTTCTTCAGCGGACGCGCATCGATGCGGCCGTCATTCGGCGCGGGGGAGCCGCCCATCGCCTCGCAGGCTTCGCCGGTGGCCACTGCCGCCAGCGCCGACGCCGCAACGCGGCCGAACGCACGTCTGGAGATCAGCGGACGGGACCGGATGCTTTCCGTCAAATCACGCGGAGTGTAGCGCCGGGCGCCAGCGGGCCGCCAGATGTTTTGTGGGAGCGGAATCTCAGCGGGGGTTCGGGATCGGCTGGTCACCGCAGTGGCGCCGGCGATAGTCCTCGAGCGCCTGCTGCGCGTAGTTGGTGAACTGGATGCCCGCGCGATAGTACGGCTCGATCACCGTCTGCGGTTTCTCGAACATGGACCATGCGACGTGCGCGGTTACCCGGAGCGTTTCGTTCGTGTCGGGCAGCGCCAGCTTGATGGTCTGATTCGGCCGCAGCGCAGGTGTGGACACGACCTGGGCGCCGAGTGCGGAGATGTCGACCAGTCTGGCACTGCCGTTCTCGACGATGGCGCTCAACGTATCCCGAAGCAGGAAACGCGGCGCGCGGCGCGTGTTCATCGGTACGACCGGCGCGATCGTCAGGACAGGGCGCGACACGGTAATGACGCCGGCAGCCGGACCGTCAACGCTCGGCACAGGTTTCCGCGCCACCGTCACCCATTGCCCGTTCAGCGCGGTGATCAGGCGAATCTCGGCGCCGGAGGTTGCCGCTCTTTCGATTCGTTCCATCGACGCAATGCCGGCCGGTGTCTGCGCGTAGAGAGCATCGACCGCGATCAGATTCGGCTGGTACGAGCGGATATGGTCGATCGCCGACACCAGATTGGTTGCACTGAAATGCATGGCCTGGCCCGGCAGCCGCAGGCGCTCCCGGATGATCTTCAGCCGGGTCGCATCCGCGATGACGATGGCGAGGTTGGTAGGCATCGGTGAACGTCCCTGTGGCAACGTGAATGCCATATTTCCTCCAGGCGATTTCGCGGCAGACCGGCGCTTTTGGCCGAACCCGTCGCCTTCCCCGGGAGCGGCGGTCCGGCGCGATTCCGGTTTCGTTATCGGTCGAACGATATGGAACGTGCAGGGTTACGTATTTAACCTTCCCCACACCCCCTCAGTCTAACCGTGCTGGAGACCGGAATGCAGTCCAGCCCTGCCAAAGGAGCGGAACGATGAAGATCGGACTATTTGCAGCCGTGATCAGTCTGGGATTTGCGTCGATGGCTGCGGCTCAGGCCCCCGCCACTCCTGACGACCACCCGGCCGGGGTCAATCAGCGCCTCGAAAACCAGCACGACCGCATCCACCAGGGCGTGCAGGACGGCGAGTTGACCAAAGGCGAAGCGACCCGGCTGAGAGCCGACGATGCGGGTATTCGTGCGGAGGAGCGGGTCGATCGCCGCGCCAACGACGGCAAGCTGACAAGCGGCGAGCGTCAGCATCTCGAGAAGCAGCTGAACCGCAACAGCCGTCACATCTATCGCGCCAAGCACAACGATCGCACGCGGAAGTAACGACGCGACCCTGAAAGGGTCGCGCCACACCGAACCTCCGTTGCCTCAGTGCACCGTCAGTGCGTGACTGATGTGAGCCAGCTTGTCCGGATTGCGCACGACCCGGATCCCTTCAATCACATCGCCATTTACTGAGAACACGAAGACAGACTCGAGGTGACCGCCGATCCGGAGAATGAGGGCCGGTTCGGCGTTGACCTCTTCGATCGTGAGCGACGCATCTTTCAGGAGTCCCGCGCTCGCGGCCGTGCGGTGCAGGCCGAGCAACAGGTTCAGCACCTCTTCGCGGCCCGCGAGCGGACGCCGCGACGCCGACGCCTTGCCGCCGCCGTCGCTCCACATGCCGACATCCGCGGCCAGCAGGCTCGCCAGTTCCGATCCGTCGCCCGACGAGAACGCGCGCGCGAAGCGCTCGGCGACATCGCGCCGCGATTCAGCCGTGCCGGACAGCCGTGGCCGTCGCGCCTTGAGACGTGCCTTGGCGCGATGCAACAGTTGTCGCGAGTTGTCGGGTGTGGTGTCGAGCATCCCGGCGATTTCGGTGTGCTCGTACTCGAAGACTTCCTTCAGCAGGAACACCGCGCGCTCTTCCGGCGACATTGTTTCGAGCAGGACCAGAAACGCCAGCGTCAGCGATTCGGCGCGCTGAAGGTTGTCGGCCGGATTGCCGGCTTCCGACGTCAGAATCGGTTCGGGCAGCCAGGGGCCGAGATACTCCTCCCGTTGTGTACGGGACGACTTCAGGCGATCGAGGCAAAGACGGGTCACGATCGTCGTCGCGAACGCCTTCGGCGAGCGAATCGCTGAACGGTCGGCGCCCTGATACCGGAGCCAGGCGTCCTGCAGCACGTCCTCGGCGTCGGACGCGCTTCCGAGCATGCGGTAGGCGATCGAGAACAACAGTGGCCGATCGGTGTTGAAGACTTCGTCCATCATTTATGCGGCGCGCCGCAGCAGCGGCGCCAGCCCCTCACGAAAAGTCGGATATCTCAGGCGCCAGCCGAGCGCAGCCTTCGCCGCCGAGTTCGACAGCGGCATGCGAACGGCCGTGATGCGCGCCAGGTAAGGCGCGACCAGCCGGAACAGCCAGCCCGGCACATGCAGCGGAGAAGGCGAATGCGTGTACTCGCCGAGTGTGGCGATCACCTCGGCGAAGCTGGCGCTCTGATCATCGACGATGTCGTAAACGCTTCCGGCGGGCGCCTTGTCCAGCGCCAGCACCGTCGCCGCGATCGCATCGTCGATCTGGATGAACGGCAGCAGGCCGTGGTCCCCGCGAACCATGGGGAGGTACCGCTTCTTCACCATCTTGATCATGGCGTCGGTTGACGCGAGGCCCACGCCGTAAAACATGCCGTAGCGGAGCACCACGCCTTCGATCGAGTGCCGGCGGCTCGCCTCGAGCGTCTGCTGTTCCATGGAGTAGACAGCCGCCGCTGCGGCGTCGGCAGGCGGCTGTCCCCGATCGGAGAGGATCGCGAAAGAGCCGACCACGAATCGGCGCGCGCCCGAATTGATCGCGGCTTCGAGGAGGTGGCGCGTGCCCTCGACGCGCAGGCGATTGGTCGGTTCCAGATCGCTGGCGCGCCTGGGCGCGTCCTTGGGCAAGGCGGTCAATTGATGCACGACGTGTGTCGGATGTGCATCCTCGACGACGCGCATGACGGCCTCGCGGTCGAGTGCGTCCGCGACGGCAACCGCCGCGCCCAGCGCGCGCAACTGTCCAGCCTTTTCACGCGAACGGGTCATCGCGGTCACCCGATGACCGCCGGCGACCAGCGCGCGAACCAAGGGCAGTCCAATCGCTCCCGAACCGCCGGCGACAAAAACATTCATGACAGGCTCCTTTCACGGACCAGGTTGATGGCCGGCACGGCGCCGATCAGTTCCGTTCCGGCAACTAACAATGCGGTTGACGCAAACATCGGTCCCCGCTCATGCCCTGTAGACGAGCGAGGGCGCCGGGATGTGACAGCGGGCTGCCGAGGCGGATCGTTCAAGCCTTACCCGGCGCTGCTGGACAGGAAGGCTCGCGCGTCTGCCAGGTCGGGCACCATGACGGCTCCTGCAATGCGGGCCTGCGCGGCCTCGACGCGTCGTCGCGCCTCGGCGTCCCGCTTCGACTGCCGCAGCAGCCGTCCGAGGCTGACCGTCGAGCGCAGCGCCAGTATCCAGGCATCCTGATTCGTGGCGATGTCGATCGCCTTGCCGAAGTTCTGTTCCGCCTCGCGAGCCGCCGACCGCACTTTGGCCGCCAGCTGCAGTTCACCCTTCAGTCTGTACAGCTCTGCTTCCCAGAAACACTCACCGGTTGCCCGCGCCGCGTCGAATGCCTCCTCGACCGCATCGAGTCCTGCGAGTGGATCCCCGTGCGTGAGGTGCGCATGGGCCCGGAGCGAGATGAGGAATGGGAGAAACTGGTTCGCGCCAGTCGCGCGCACTTCCGCGAGGCCGTTCAGAATCTGGTCCATGCCCTCGTCGAAATGACCGTCATCAACGGCCGCCCATCCCTTGAGCGACAGGGCCCAGCCGAGTACGAGCCTGAAATCCTGCTCGCGCGCCAGCGCCACCGCCTCGCCTGCGTGCGTCGTGACATCGGCGCGATCGCGACGCGCATGGTCGGCGGCCGCGGCAAAGAAGAGCGTCAACGCCAGCGAGAATGGATGACTCAAGCCGCGAGCCAGGGCGATGGACTCGAGGCTGGTGCGGTGGGCCTCGTCGGAGCGACCCCGCAACGCGAGCGCCCAGCCGAGAAAATTGTGGCCGCAGGTGCACGGGTCGTGGCTGCCGTAGGTCGCTGCCAGCGACGCGTGCCGGTCCGAGTTGTAGACTGCGATTCCATCGCGGGCGTGTGCGGATGCCGCGCGAAAGTTGCCGCGGCCGAAGGCGGTCGCCCAGGCCGCGTGATGTGCCTGCAGACGCGAGGCATCGCCGCCGTCACGATTGGCGAGTTCCATCAGATCCTGCACGAGTTCCTGCGCCGCGCCCATCGGTCCTCGTCCCCAGTAGAAGAGCCAGAGGCCCCAGAGCGCGGTGAAGAGATGTGGCGTGTCGTCGAGTTCACGAGAGAGCGTCCGTGCTCTCGAATAGGCTTCCGCTGTCTCCGGCGTGCTCCAGCCCCGCGCGGCCATGATGACCGCGCCGCGCCCGATCTGGAGCTCCAGCTCACGGCGAAACCGATCGACTCCTGGCGGCTCGCCGGCCAGCAGTGCAATCGCGCGATTGAAGTGGGTCTCGGCCTCCCCGTAAGCACCGCGACCCCTCGCATTCTCCGCGGCACGCTGAAGATAGGTGCCGACCCGGCCCAGCTCACCGCAGCGTTCGAAGTGCATGGCGAGCTCCGCGGCGATCTCAGGCGCGCGCTCGCCATAGGCCGTTTCCGTTCGGATCCCCACCTGTCTGTGCAGCTGGGCCAGGCGTGCCGGAGAGATCCGCTGATAGAGCACATCGCGATACAACACGTGAAGGAAATCGAAGCGCGCACCTCGCGTGCCGTCGGGCCACTCAATCGCGCCTGCCTCGCGGACGAACAGGTCCTGTCTGGCCAGCGACGTGAGCGTCGATTCGATGTCCTCGAGCGGAAGCGCCGTCGCGCCGGCCAGCGCCGCCGTCGAACACGACGCACCGGCAACGCTGGCGATTTCGAGCAGCTCGCGTTCGCGATCGGGAAGGCGATCGACCTGCTTGCCGATCATCCTGCGGATGTCGTCTGGTATGCCGAGTTCCGCCCGGCTCACGTCGTGCGGGAGCGCCCAGCGCTGATCGCGGGATTCCAGGAGTCCGCGAGCGATCAGATCGTCGAACACGTTCGAGAGAAACAGCGGGTTGCCGCCAGTGGTCTGGTGTATCAGCCGGGCGATGCGGCGAAGTCCCTCGCCGTGACCGGCTGCCGGCGGACAGCGACGCCGGGCATAGTCGGCGACGCTGGCTTCGTCGAGACCACGAAGAGCAATCTCGCGGCAGCGTCCCTTCATCCGGAGGTCGTCAGCGATCGCAGCCAGCGGACTCTCAGGTCCGGTTGCCGGGATCGGCCGGAAGGTTCCAATCAGGACAAGGCGGGCAGATTCCGGTCGTTGCGCAAACGAGGCAATCCAATTGAGCGTGGAGAGGTCGCTCCAGTGGAGATCCTCCAGGCAGAGGACCAGCGGCATCCGCTCGGTGATGGCTTCGAGTGCGTCGCTGAGCTCCCGCAGCATTCGCTCCCGGGTGATTCCGGCGGTCCGCCGGAGACGATCGAGACGCTCGGCCTTCACCAGCGCGGGTAGCTGCGCCAGCCATGTGGGGCTGTAATGCTCGAGCAGCGGGATCAGTTCCTCCGCGCCGGGCTGGCGGCACAACCGGTCCAACGCGTCCAGCAGCGGCTGATACGATTCGCCGACGCCGTAGTGCTGGACACACTGGCCCCAGGTCATCCTGACCGATCCACTGCCGGCCAGCGACTCGCGAAACACTCGAATGACGGTGGTCTTGCCGATGCCGGGTTCACCGGTGACGAACAGCACCTGCCGATGGCCGCCTTCGGCGAGCTGGCAGGCCGCCAACAGGTCCTGAACGACTTCGTCCCGTCCGACGATCAGCGAGTCGATCGAACTTGCAGGTGGCGAGGCGGAAGTACGCGGGCGCGCGTCCGCCGCGGCCTGTTCGCGAAATCGATAACCCCTGCGATGGACCGTCTCGATGAATTGCGGGCTGTGGGCGTTGTCGTCGAGCGCTCGGCGAAGTTCCTGAATGCACGAGGTCAGCGCGGAATCGCTGACTGATGTGTCCGCCCACACCAGGCGAAAGAGCTCCTCCTTGGGTACGACCTGTCCCGCGCGCTCGACGAGCACCGAGAGGAGCGACAGGGACTTCGGCGTGAGCTTGACCTCGTCTCTGTCCCGCCAGAGGCCCTGGGTGCGATCGAGACGATAGACGCCGAAATAAATCATCTCAGGCTTCCCGATCGATCAGTCGGCGGGTTGCGTGCGGCGACGATGAATCCCGACAGGATCCCATGAGAATCCCAGAACATTCCTACGACTTCTGTGGCGGGAGTTTCGTAGAGTCCGGATTATAGCGGCTTCCTTCACCGAATCCGTCCGATCGGCGAAGGACCCAAGGAGACAGCCATGATGATTCGAACGCTAATCGGAGCGATGGCCGGGGTGTTGCTGTTCGGAACGGCTCCCGCGAAGGCGGACGTCGTCTCCGACTGGAACGCGATCATGCTGACGACCATCAACAGCCAGAACCCGCTCGCGCAGTCACGGTATGGAGCGATTACCCAGCTCGCAGTCTTCGAAGCGGTCAATGCGATCACGCACGACTACCAGCCTTATCTGGGGACTGTCAAAGCCTCGCGCGATGCGTCTCCCGAGGCGGCAGTGGTCGCGGCGGCATACCGCGTCCTTGTCACCTACTTCCCGGCCAGCCAGCTCACACTCGACGCCGCGCGTGCGAGCTCACTTGGTTCGATTCCGAACGGCGCCGCCAAGGATGCCGGAATTGCCGCAGGCGAAGCGGCCGCCAACGCGATGATCACGCTCCGCGCCGCTGACGGCTCGGCTCCGCCGGAATTCTATGTGCCGCCCTCGCTCGACCCGGGGCAGTACCAGGTGACGCCCAGCTGTCCGCCGGCGGGCGGCGTTCTGCTGCAATGGCGGAACGTCACGCCTTTCGGCCTTGAACGCGCGGACCAGTTCCGCTCCGAACCGCCTCCCGCGCTCACCAGCCACCGCTATGCGCGGTCGTTCAACGAGGTCAAGACGGTCGGAGCGATCGGCAGCACCGCCAGGCCGCAGGACCGCTCGGATGTCGCGTTGCTGTACGCGGCGATTACCGCTCCAGTCGTCTGGAACAGCGTGACCAGCCAGATCCTCGCGTCGCGGCACGCCTCGCTGTCTGAGAAGGCCCGCACGTTCGCTCTGGTCAACATCGCCGTCGGCGACGCGGGAATCGCGGTGTTCGACACGAAGTATCACTACGTGTTCTGGCGGCCGGAAACCGCGATTCACAACGCCGACATCGACGGCAATCCTCGAACCGATGCCGACACCTCGTTCGTGCCGTTCATCCTCACCCCGTGCTTCCCGAGCTATCCATCAGCTCATGGGACGCTGAGCAACGCCGCGCGCGAGGTGCTCGAGCGCCTCTACGGGCGCCACCACGCGATCACGATCTCGAGTCCGTCCCTGGGCATCACGCTCACCTACGGCACGCTGCGGGAAATCACTGAAGACATCGCGGACGCCCGCATCTACGGCGGCATCCATTTCCGGTTCGATCAGGAGGAGGGCGCCGAGCAAGGGCGCCAGGTCGGCGAGTACATCTACCGGCACTACCTCGAACCTCGCCAGGACCACGATAACCGCGAGCGCTGAAGACGAGCGTTCGGGGCGGGTCGCACGATCGGTCAGCCGGTCGGCTTCGGCGCCACCGTCTGCGGCGCCGATTGCGGTTGCGACGCGACGTACGACGCGATCGCGATGAGGTCGTCGCTCGAAAGGTTCGCGACGATCAGCTTCATCAGCTGCGCCTGCGAACCGTTGCGCGTGCCCTGCTGGATGTCCCAGAGCTGCCGCACGATGTAGCTCGGCGACCGGCCGGCAATCGGTGGGACGTCGGCGCCGACCACCCCGGTGAGATTCGTACCGTGGCAGGTTCCGCAGGCCGTGGTTTTACCCTGTACGATCTTGTCGCCGACGATGGTCATGCCGCCGGTCGTCACGAGCTCTTCACCTCGTTTGATGCTCCCGGGCGGTACGTAGGCGACGAAGCCGGAGTGCGGGTTGCGCAGCGTGTCGCCCTGCTCCACGTCTTCGGGCATCTCGACGATCCGTCCGTTGATCGGTTCGCGACCGCCATCCTTCGCCGGCAGCGCGAGGTTGCCCACGTAGCGGACCTTCGGCGCGGTGGCCGACTCGACCACGCGAATCCAGGGAGCGGACGGCGGCGGAATCGACGAGAAGTACTCAGCGGCGGCGGCCACTTCCTCGTCGGTCATCGCTTTGGCGAGATCGATCATCGTGTTCGTGTTCGGCTTGCGCGGATCGGCGGTGAAGCGAAGGCCGTGACGGAAGTCCTCGATCTGCCGGATGAAGTAGGCGGCCGGCAGTCCTCCTGCGGGCGCGTTCTCCGGGCGTCCCCGGCCGTTCGGCAGATGGCACGATCCGCAGCCGCGCGACTGGTCGTGCATCGCCTTCGGCCCGTGCTCGATGATCTCGGGCATCTTCAGGTGGTCGCCGGGAAACCAGTCGATCACGTTGTGCAGGTCACGAATCTGGACCAGCGAGTATGCGGCGGTGCTGCCGTCCACCTGTCGTGGTCTGGTTTGCTCGGTCAGATCCTGGTCCGCGCGCGGTTTGTTCGTCGGCGGCGCCTGCGGTTGTGCCTTGTCGCCGGGCTTCGGCCCTTCGACGAATCCGTATGCCCAGAGCGGTTCCCGGTCGAAGCGGATGTTGAGCGCTCGCGCAGGCAGCGCCACCGACGCTGGTGTCCGGGTCGCGCCGGCAGTCGCTTCGGCGTTCGGCGCCGCCGCGCGCCGAACGTCGTAGTAATGGGTGACTGCAGCGCCAAGAACAAATCCAACGAGCAGAACGGGTAGACCAGGAACTCGAGTCAACGACACCTCTCAACGTTTCGTCGTCGGATCACGCGACGTGTCCGTTACTTCTGTGCGGCATTCGCCGGCACCGCTTCCATCAGCAGCGCCAGGGCCCGGCGGAAGGCCTCGCCACCTGGTGCTTCGCCTTTGTAGTGCCCGATGCGGACGACCACCAGATCGTGCGAGGGGATGATGAGGACCGTTTGCCCTCCGGCGCCCGACATGTAGTACGCCTCCTTCGGCACCGGGAAAGCATTGTCGCCGTTGATCCAGAAGAAGCCGCCGTACACCGGAAGGTGGTCGGCGGCCCAGGCCGGCGCGACCGTGCTGACGAAGGTCGTGAAGCCCTCCGGCAGAATCCGTTCGCCGTTCCACACGCCGTCCTGCAGATATAGATTGCCGAGTCGGGCCCAGTCGCGGCCGGACATCAACTCGTAGCCCTGCGTCAGGAAATTCCCGTAGGGATCGGTTTCCATCACCATCGATCGCACGCCGATCTTGTCGAACAGGTTGCGCTGCGGGAAGGACAGATATTCCTCGCCTCGTTTTTCGACTGCCAGGCGGATCAGGTAATTGGTCAGGACCGGATCGGTATTGCGGTAGCGGCCGACGGTGTTCGGTGGCCACTGGGGTGGACGCGTCGCCGCGTATTTGAACGAATTGACTCGTCCCGTGTAGAGGAACAGATGATCTGGATAGGTGCCGGCGGGATCGAAGTCCGGATCGTCCGGCGCCTTGATACGGATGCCGCTCGACATGTGCAGGATGTCGCGAATCCGAATCTGGCCGCGCGGATCCCCGGCCGCCTGCCATTCCGGGATCGGCGCCGGCTGATCCAGCGTGTAGACCCCCTGTTGAATCAGGATGCCCATCAGCGTCGCCGTCACGCTCTTGCCCATCGACCAGCTCTCGAGCGGCGTGGTCTCGGTGATGCCGGACATGTATCGCTCGCCGATCAAGCGGCCCTTGTAGGTCACGACGAATGCGGACGTCAGTGAGTCGGCCGGCGTGAACGCCGCATCGATCGCGCGCGTCAGCTTGTCGGCGTCGATGTTGCCCGGCAACGCCGCGCTGGTGACGACGTCGCCCATCGGCCATGGAGTCGTCTTCGCGTCGGGCAGATGGCGCGCGACCGCGACCGGCTTGAAGAACACGTCGTCGCGGCCACGGGGGAGCGCAATGCAGCCCTGCGATCCGAAGTAGCGCGCCGTCACGGTGACGCCGTTCGGCAGCGTGATCCGGACTTCTTTTTTCTCGCGATCGACGACCGGCTTGCCGACCAGCTTCCGCGCCGTGTATGGCCCGGTGAAGTAGCCGACGCTTTCGGCGGCCACGTCGGGATCGAGTCCGGTGATGAACACCGCCGAGCACATCGTCTTGGCGTAGCCGGAGGTGTTGTGCTCGAGCGGGTCGCCCGGCGGCGGTTCGTAAGGCGTGGCCCGTTCGAGCGGCGCCGCACGGGCGATCAGCGCCTTCGCGTCCGGGGGCGCCTGCCGTGGCGCCAGTGGTGCGGGACTCTTCGCCTGTTCGTGAACCTCGGGCGAGCCGCACGCCACCATTCCGATCGCTGACAGGACTGCGGCAGCGGCGGTCAGCCTTCGACCATTGACGGGCATCGGGCGGCTCCTCCGCGACAGAGTGTGCCTCATTTTCACGGCGTGCGGAACTTGTCGTAGACGCCCTACGTCTATTGCCGTAGACTCTCTACGACCATGACCAAATCCGAAGACACCCCGCGCCTCGAACTGCTCCAGGGCACCCTCGACATGCTGGTGCTGCGCACCCTGCAGTGGGGTCCGCAGCACGGCCACGGCATCGGCCAGGCGATTCGGGCGCAGTCCGACGACCTGCTGAAAGTCGAAACCGGCTCGCTCTACCCGGCGCTGCACCGCCTGGTCAAGCGCGGCTGGCTGAAGGCCGAGTGGGGCGTGAGCGAGGCCAACCAGCGCGCCCGCTATTACCGGCTCACCGCGGCGGGAAAGGCGCAGCTCACCCGTGAACGCGATCGCTGGGCCCAGCTCGTGGATGCCATCGGCCGCGTGATGAACCCCGCTCGCACTGCCAAGGAGTAGCGTATGGCTTCCGGCCTCGGCGACTTCGACGAGGAGATTCGCGGCCATCTGGCCATCAACATCAAAGAGCGGATCGACCGTGGCGAGGATCCGGAATCCGCGCGGCTGGCGGCGCTCAAGGAGTTCGGCAACGTCACGCTCACGCGCGACTCGATGCGCGGTGTCTGGCGCCATCGCTGGCTCGACGCGATCGAAGCCCTGGGGCGCGACATCCGGTTCGCGATGCGCGCGCTGATGCGGGTCAAGGGCCTCGCCGCCACTGTGGTGGTCACCCTGGCGCTCGGCATCGGCGCCAACGCCGCGATCTTCAGTGTCGTGCGCGGCGTGCTGCTCCGTCCGCTCGTCAACCGCGACGAAGATCGGCTGCTCTATATCCGCCAGAGCGCGCCAGGCCTGGCCACCGACAATCTCACCTTCTCGGTACCCGAGCTCGACGACCTCAAGGCCCGGGCGAAGACGATTGCCACCTTCGGCGACTTCTCGACCGTCTCGTTCACGACGACCGGTCTCGGCGCCCAGCCTCGCACGATCAGAGCGGGTGTGGTCGGCGGTTCGTTCTTCGACGTGATGGGACTGCACCCGGCGCTTGGCCGTCTGCTCGACGCGCGCGACGATGGCCCGAAAGCGGCGGGCGCGGCGGTGCTCACGTATCGCTTCTGGAGCACGACCCTCAACGCCGATCCCACTGTCATCGGCAAGGAAATCCGCCTCGGTCCGCGGACGGCGACAGTAGTCGGCGTCCTCGAACCGTCCGTACCCTACCCGGCCGACACCGAAATCATCGCCAACGTCGTGACCAGTCCCCATCATCTGAGCGCGACGATGAACACCAATCGCTCGCATCGGATGACCGAAGTGTTCGGACGGCTGGCACCTGGCGCGTCGCTCGAACAGGCGCGGGCCGAGCTGACTGCCATCCACGCCGCCCTGATGAGCGAGCATCCCGAGGCCTATGCGGCCAGGGGTCACGTCCAGCTGAGCGTCAGGCAGCTCCGCGATCAACTCGCGTCGCCGGCGCGGACGATTCTGCTGGTGCTGCTGGCGGCGGCAGCGTTGGTGTTCGTCATCGCCTGCTCGAACGTCGCCAACCTGATTCTGGCGCGATCGGTACGGCGGGAAGGGGAGCTGGCGGTGCGGGCGGCGCTTGGCGCGGGCCCAGGCGCGCTCCGTCGCACGCTCCTGGCCGAGAGTCTGGTGCTGTGCGGAGCAGGAGCACTGCTCGGCATTCTTCTCGCGCGTCCCTTCGTCGCCATCGTCACCCGCTACGCGGCTCGCTTCTCGATCCGCGCGCTCGAGGTCACCGTCGACTCGAGCGTCCTGTGGGTCGGCGCCGGTCTGGCGATCGCTGCAGCGGTTTTGCTGGCGTACGTGCCGCGTCTGCCGTCGGCGCAGGCCCCCTCCGGTCTTGGCCTGACCAGCGGCAGCGTGCGGATTACGCCGGGCACGAACCGCCGCCTGCGCCTGTTCGCGACGGTGCAGATCGCGTTCTCGTTCCTGTTGCTGGCCGGCGCCGGCATGCTGCTGGCGACGGTGATCGCGTTGCAGACGGCGAACACCGGATACGACATGCGGCAGGTCCTGGCGCTCGACATCCCGACCCCGGTGACGGGGGTCGCCGGCCCGAAGGTGCTCGACTTCTATCAGGAGGCGTCGCGCCGGATCGCTGCGATACCCGGCGTCGAAGCCGTCGCCATGGGGGCCCTGGTGCCGTGGCGGGACGCCGGGACGTTCGGTCCGGGCGTCCGCTTCTCGGTCGAGGGGTATCGACGCGCTGAAGGCGAGGAGGAGCCGGTGGCGCGGCTCCGCGTCGCCAGTCCACGATTCTTCGCGGTGGTCGGTGTTCCGCTCCTCGCCGGCCGTGAATTTACCGACGAGGATCGCGATCAGGCCGAGCAGGTGTCGATCGTCAGCCAGAGCGTAGCGCAGCAGCTGTTTCCAGATGGCGACGCGGTCAACCGGCACATGTGGTGGACGGATCCGTACTTTGGACGGGAGGTTCCGCGCCGCATCGTCGGCGTAGTGGGTGACGTGGACGACGAACGGGTCGAGCGCGGACCGGCGATGTCGGTGTACATGCCGGTGCGTCAGGTCGGGATCGCCGGCCGGTTGTTCGTGCGCGCGAGCGGTAATCCCTATGCGCTGGTGCCGGCAATCACGAATGCGATCCACGCGATCGCGCCGGAACAACCGGTCGAGCGCGCCGCGACGCTCGAAGACGTCCGCGCTGACGTGTTGTCGCCCGAACGGCTGAACGCGTTCGTGTTCTCCGGATTTGCCGGCATCGCGCTGTTGATCGCAGTCGTCGGCGTCGCCGGCGTGCTGGCGTTCTCGGTCAGCGCGCGGACGCGCGAGTTCGGCGTGCGGCTGGCGGTCGGGTGTGCGCCGCGCCGATTGCTGGCGCGGGTCATCTTGGAAGGCCTCGTGATTGCCGCGATCGGCGTCGCGGCAGGCGCAGCAGGTGGTTACGCCCTGGTCCGCGTGGCGGGCAGATTCGTCGGACCGGTCCAGTTACCGGGGCTGTTTCCGATCGTCGGCGCCACTGCAGTGCTGATCGGCGCTGCGATGGTTGCCTCCCTGATGCCTGCCGCCCGCGCCTCGCATGTGGACGTCATCCAGGCGCTGCGCTCCGAATAGCGCCGGTCCCGAGTCAGCCATATGATCAACATCCTCACCGCCGCCTCAGCGGTCTCCTGGTGCTGGCGTAAACATCACCGCCAATACGACGAACACTGACGGGCTCGAGTCTGTCAAGTGACCGTCTGAGCCTTCAGTTACTTGTGTTTAGCGGTATTCGTAGGGATACTGCTAGAGTTTGGAATCGGTCATCGGCGGGGCGACGCCGCCCTCGCAAAGCAGGCACGAACATCGTAGTTCCTTGCGCCGTTCGCGCCGCCCCTTTTGGGCAGGCGGCGATAAGGTGCGCGTGTGCGATGACGCAACGATTCTTTTACGAATAGTCGCGGTCGTTCTCGTCTGCCTGTTGGTCTTCGCGTCCAGCACGTTCGCCCAGACGACGCAGACGTGGGATCCGAACGGCCCCGCGCCGGGGACGGGCGGCACCGGAACCTGGGATGTGGCGTCGGCGCTGTGGACACCTGACGGGACCACCTTCGTCACCTGGAACAACGCCGCCGGCGACAACGCGCTGTTCGCCGGAGTTGCCGGAACGGTCACGGTCACCGCGGTCACCGTTCACGATCTGACCTTCAACACTGACGGTTACGTTCTCAACGGTGGCGCGATCACGCTGACCGGCGCGACGCCGACGATCAACGTCGGCGCCGCCATCACGACGACGATCAACTCCGTGGTCGCGGGAGCGTCGTCATTGACGCTCAACGGCGGCGGCACGCTGGTACTCGGCGGCAACGCGACCGCGGTGGCGACCAACGTCACCGGCGGCAGCCTGGTGGTGACCGGCAGCTTGACGTCACCAGTGACGGCGCAGGCGGGTACTACGCTCAGCGGCACCGGTACGGTCAACGGCACCGTCACCGTCGGCGGCACGCTGGCGCCCGGTGTCGGCGGCGCCGGCCTGCTCACGGTCGGAAATCTGGTGCTGAACACCGGTTCAACCCTCGCCTACGACCTGGGCGCGCCGAATGTGGCGGGCGGCGCGAACAACGACCTGCTTCAGGTGAACGGCAATCTGACGCTCGGTGGATCCACGCTCAACGTGACGGATAGCGGATCGTTTGCGACCACACCCGGCAGCTATCGGCTGATCAACTACACCGGCACGCTGACCGGTAATGCGAGCAACATCACGCTCGGCGCGACGCCCGGCTATACCCCGGGTCAGGTCGTTGTCCAAACAGCGGTGGCCGGTGAAGTAAACCTGATCGCGACAGTGAACGGGCTCGCGACGCAGTTCTGGGACGGCGGTGGCACACCGAGCGATGGCGCGATCGGGGGCGGGACCGGCAACTGGGACAACGCGCTGGGCAATTGGGCCAACATCAACGGGTCTGTCAATCAAAGCTGGCTGTCCGGGTTTGGCGTCTTTGGGGCGACCGCTGGAACAGTGACGCTGACCGACAACGTGAACGTCGCCGGTCTGCAGTTTTCGACCACCGGCTACGTCGTGAACAGCAGCGGCAGCACCGTGACGCTGACCGGTTTGCTGGGCGGACGCTCGGTGATTCGCGTGGACAACGGCGTCACCGCGACGTTCGCACCGGCGATGGCCGGCACGGCTGGTCTGCAAAAAGCCAGTCCCGGCACGCTGATTCTGACCGGTGACAGCAACTACACCGGCGGGACGTTGATCGCCGCCGGCATCTTGCAACTGGGCAACGCCGGCACGACCGGGAGCATCACCGGCGACGTCATCAACAACGCCACCCTGACCTTCAACCGATCGAACGCGCTGAGCTTCGCTGGCGCGATCAGCGGCGCCGGGACAATCGTTCAGGCGGGCACGGGCACGACGACGCTGTCAGGTGCGGCGGCGGCCTCCGCGACGAACGTCAACGCCGGCACGCTGCTGGTCGCCAACACGCTGACGTCGCCGGTCACGGTCGCCAGCGGAGCGACTCTCGGCGGAACGGGGACGATTACCGGCACGACGACCATCGGGACCGGCGCCACTCTGGCGCCAGGTCCGGTCGGCGCGGGCACGCTCACACTCACTGGTGCCCTCAACCTGCAGGCCGGCTCGATCCTGTCCTACGACCTTGGCGCGCCGAACGTCATCGGTGGTGCGAATAACGACCTGTTGCAGGTCAACGGCAATCTGACGCTCGGCGGATCGACGCTGAACGTCACGGACACAGGAACGTTCGCCAGCACCGCCGGCAGCTATCGTCTGATCAACTACACCGGAGCGCTGACCGGCAACGCGAGCAACATCACCCTCGGTACTTTGCCCGGCTTGCCCCCGAACAACGCGGCGGTGCAGACGGCAGTCGCTGGACAGGTAAACCTGATCGTCAGTAACGGTCTCGCCGTGAACTTCTGGGACGGACCGAACACGACGAGCAACGGTGCGGTCAGCGGCGGCGCCGGCAATTGGGACAACACCACGACCAACTGGACGAGCGCGGACGGATCGATCAACCAGTCATACATCCCCGGTCTCGCGATCTTCAGCGGCACGGCGGGCGTTGTGACGCTGGGCGCGAACGTCAGCGCCAACGCCATACAGTTCACCGTCGGCGGCTATTCAATCTCGTCCACCACGTCGGAGACACTGACGCTGTTGTCGCAGTCGCTCACTTCCACGTTGTCTGGCCTGATCCGCACGGACCCGGGCGTGACGGCAACAATCGCCGCACCCATGGCGGGCGCCGTGGGCCTGGAGAAGGCCGGCGCCGGCACGCTGATCCTCACCGGCGCGAACACCTACGGCGGCGGCACGACCATCACGGCCGGCACCCTCCAGATCGGCAACGGTGGCGCCGCAGGCGCGCTGGGCTCGGGCGCGGTCACCAACAACGCGGCGCTGGTGTTCAACCGCACGGACGCGGTCACCGTCGCGAACGCGATCGGCGGCACAGGGACAGTGGTGCAGGCCGGCGCCGGCAGTACCATCCTGACCGCCGCGAACACCTATACCGGCGGCACGACGATTTCCGCGGGCACACTGCGGTTGGGTAACGGCGGCACCACCGGCAGCATAGTCGGCAATGTCATCGATGACGGCGTCCTCGCGTTCAACCACAGCGACACGGTCACCTTCGCAGGCGTGATCAGCGGATCGGGAGCGGTAAGTCAGATCGGTCCAGGAACCACGATTCTGAACGGCGCGAATACCTATGCCGGCGCCACGACGATCTCGGCGGGCACGCTCCAGCTCGGCGCCACCGGCAGCCTGGGTGCGGGGAACGTGCTCAACAACGGCACGCTGACGGTCAATCGAAGCGATGCGATTACGGTTGCCAACACCATCGCCGGCACGGGCGCTCTCGTGCAGGCGGGCAGCGGGTCGACGTCATTGACCGGCATCGTCGCTGCGGGTTCGACGAGCGTTACGGCCGGCACACTTCGCGTCAACGGAACGCTGACGACGCCGACCTTGACGGTTGCCTCCGGCGCAACGCTCGGCGGCGCCGGCGCGATCATCGGCTCGGTGACCGTCGCCAACGGCGGCACGCTGGCGCCTGGCAACTCGCCCGGCACGCTGACGATGAGCTCGCTGTTGCTGTCGCCGGGATCGATCCTGAACTACGAACTGGACACGCCCAATGTCGTGGGCGGCGGCGTCAACGACCTCATCGTCGTCAACGGCAACCTGACGCTCGCGGGCACGCTGAACGTCACGGCCCTGCCCGGGTTCGGCCTCGGCGTCTATCGCCTGATCAACTACACCGGCACGCTGACGGACAACGTCCTCTCACTGGGAGCGGTGCCCACCGGTTTTGCCTACGCAGTGAACAACGCCGTGCCCGGACAGGTAAACCTGCGCGTGCTCGCCCCGACGCCGCCTGACATCCAGTACTGGGACGGCACCGGCACGGTCGGCAACGGCGCTGTGCAGGGCGGTTCTGGAACGTGGACACTCGGTTCGACGAACTGGACCGATCCGAGTGGCGTCGTCAACACGGCGTGGGGCGGACGTACGGCCGTCTTTACGGCCGCACCCGGCGTGGTCACGGTCGTTGGACCGATTGGCTTCACCGCCCTGCAGTTCCTCACCGACGGCTATTCGATCGTGCCGGGCGCGGGCGGTGTGCTGTCCTCGAACTCGGCGAACGCGCAGGTGCTGCTCTCGGGCGGCACCGACCTGATCAGCGCGCCGATCACAGGTGGCGGCGGCCTCGACGTGCAGGGCAGCGGCATCCTGCTGCTCTCCGGCAACAACAACTACAGCGGCGCGACCATCGTCGGCGCGAACACGACCGTCGAAGTCGGAACCGGCGGCACCAGCGGCAGCATCGCCGGCGCCATCACGACCAACGGCGTGATCGGGTTCAACCGCACCGACGTCGTGACCATCGGCAACACCATTGACGGCACTGGTCAACTCCGGCAGGACGGAACCGGCACGACGGTTCTGACCGGCGCCAACTCTTACGCAGGCGGCACGACGATCAATGCCGGCATCCTGTCGGTCTCGCAGAACGCCAATCTCGGTGCTCCGGCGGGCGGCATCACCATGAACGGCGGAACGCTGCAGACCACGGGAACGTTCACGGCTGCGCGAGCGACGCTGTTGAACGGCGGCGCAATCATCGACACCGCTTCCGGAACGACGTTCACGCAGCAAGGCGCGGTCACCGGCGCAGGGTCGCTGACCAAGAGCAGCGGCGGTACCCTCGTCCTGACCGGCACCAACAGCTACAGCGGCGGCACGCTGGTGTCGGCCGGCACACTGCAGGGCACGACCAACGGTCTACAGGGCACGATCATCGACAACGCAGCCGTCGTCTTCGATCAGTCGTTCAACGGAACTTTTAACGGCGCGCTCTACGGTCCGGGCACGTTGACGAAAACCGGATCGGCCACCGTGCTGCTGACCGGCAGCCAGGCGTTGCAGGGATTGACAACGATTCAGACCGGTACGCTCGCGCTCGAAGGCACGATGGCAGACGCGGTGACGGTGGCGAAAGGTGGCACGTTCGACGCCAACGGTGCGATTGCCGGCGCACTCAACGTGAACGGAACGGTGACTGTGCGCTCCACGGCAGCCGGTGGATTCGGTCAACTGGGTGTTGTGGGCAACGTGGTCTTCAACCCGGGTTCGGTCTACGGTGTCAGCCTCGAGCCAAACGGTGGACGATCGACGCTGGTTGCCGCGGGCACCGCGAACATCAACGGCGCGATCGTCGCGGTCAGCCCGAAGGACGGCACCTACGGACGCGTGACCTCGTGGGCGGTCCTTGGCGCCGACAAGGGCCTGAGCGGTGTCGCGACCGCGACCAGTTCGTCGCCGCTGCTGGATCCGATTCTGACCTACACGTCCGATACGCTCTACGTCACACTGCTCAATTACGGATCGGCGCTGCAGCCGCACGCGAACACCGGCAACGGCTGGGCGGTTGGCGGCGCGCTCGACATCATAAAGGTCGGCGCCACCGGCGATCTATTGAACGTCGTTCGCACGTTGACCGCGATGCCCGATCCGGCGCTCGGACGCGCGCTCGATCAGATCTCGGGCGAGATTCACGCTTCAGCGACGCAGCTTGCGGTGGTGGATAGCGATTCGGTCATGGACGTGACCCGCTCCGAGCTGACCAACCGGATCAGCCTGCGCGGCGGGCTCGACGGCAGCGGACTCAAGAGCTCGACGTCACTCTGGGGTGCGCAACCGCGCCGGATCTGGGTGCGCGTCCGCGGCGATCACGCGTCGTTCGATCCCGGTGGCCCGACAGCCGGACAAGGTGATCTGCCGGCGGCGCATGGCGGCGACGAGACGCTCGAAGGCATCACCATCGGCGCCGACTGGATCCATGGCGATCACTGGTTGACTGGAATCGGCGGCAGCTACGGTCACGGCAAGCTGACGCTGGACGGCCTCAACGAATGGTCAACCCTCCAGGCGCCGCGCGCGCTCGGCTATGTCGGTTACTCGAAGCCGCAATGGGCTCTGGTCGGCGGCGGCAGCTTCGCCTACACGTATTACGACATGGAGCGTTCGTTCGCCTTCTCGGCGCTGGGACCGACGGGACAGCCACTGGTGACCCCGATCAACCGGACGGCGACGAGCTCGCCGTCGGGGCCTGCGACCGAGTTGTGGTTCGAGCCCCGCTACAACTTCCTGCTTGGCGAGTGGGACCTGCAGCCGACCGGATCGCTGCGCGCGGCGTGGTATCACCAGAACGCGTGGACCGAATCGGGTGCGGATTCGCTGTCGTTGACCGGACCTGAAACCACGGTGAATTCGACGCAGGCCGGCGTCGGCATCCGCTTCTCCCGCGTGATCGGCGGCGTTCGTCCGTTCGTCTCGGGCTTCTACCGTCACGAGCTGACCGACGGCTTCAATTCGACGATGGTGCAGATCGGTCCGGATCCGAGAGGTCTCTATCGGGTCGACGGCATCGCGCTCGCACGGAACGTGACGATTGGTCAAGGCGGCTTGACGTTCATCCGCAACAGCTTCGGGCTGTCGCTGATTTATCAGATCAACGTGTCCAGCCCGCAGATCTGGCAGTCGCTCCAGCTGGGCATCGGCTTCTAGTAGAATTCGTCTCCGAGTGACCTGGCAGAGTGAGGAATCGAGAATGTCCATGAGCCGCTCGACCACGCGATCCGGGCGCCTGCTGACAGCGGCGATTGCCGCCCTCTGTTTCACTGCCACCGCCGTTCTGGCAGGGCAGCAGCCACCCCCGACACCGCCTGCGTCTGGCACGCAGACGCTGCCGGGTGGTGCGAGCCAGATGCAGGAGACGCACGGCGACTGGCGGGTGACCTGCGCGCAGCCGAACGGCCAGAAGGTATGCACGCTGTCGCAGCAGCTCGCCGACCAGAACAGCCGTCAGCTGGTGCTTGGCATCGAGCTGATGGCGAAGACGCCGGATAAGGCCGAGGGCACACTGGTCATGCCATTCGGCCTCGCGGTGGACAAGGGCGTCACGCTGCAGGTGGACGACAACGGCGCGCCGATGACGAAGACGTTCCGGACGTGCGTGCCGACCGGATGCCTGGTCGCGCTGTCGTTCGATTCCGCGCAGCTGACCGCGCTTCGCAAGGGGACCGCGCTCAACGTCAAGGCGACAGCGGATGGCGGCAAGGAAGCCGCGTTCAAGATTTCGCTGACCGGTTTCGGCAGCGCCTTCGACCGCACCTCGGTGCTTTCCCGATAGCGCGGTCACGCGCAGCTGTAGTGTCCGGCTTCAGCCAGACCCCGCGCCTGATGCGCCGCCTCCAAGCGGAAGCCCCCGGCCGAATGAAACAGCGCTACGACCCGGGCGGCGTGATTTTCAGGCCTTGCGGCGCGCTGGGCGCCGCCGGCGGCGCCTCCGTAACGGGGACAGCCTTGCCGGCCACGGTCATCGTCGTACTCTGGGCTGACGCCGTGGTGTTGGCGGTCGCGGTATAGCTGACGGTGCCGTTGCCCGAGCCGCTCGCGCCGCTGGTGATGCTCAACCAGCTCGCCGATTTCCGTCGCGGTCCAGGTGCAGCCGCTTGGTGCCGTCACTGTCGCGGAGCCGGTGCCGCCCGCGCTCGGTAACGAGATGCTCGATGGCGACACGGTATAGCTGCACGCCGCGGCGGCTTCGGTCACCGGAATCGCTTTGCCCGCGATCGTCATTGTGGTGTTCTGCGCCGTCGTCGCGGTGTTCGTGGTCGCCGAGTACGACACGGTACCGTTGCCCGAACCGCTCGCGCCGCTGGTGATGCTCAACCAGCTCGCCGATTCCGTCGCGGTCCAGGTGCAGCCGCTCGGCGCCGTCACTGTCGCGGAGCCGGTGCCGCCGGCGCTCGGTAACGAGATGCTCGATGGCGACACGGTATAGCTGCACCCCGCCGCGGCTTCGGTCACCGGAATCGCTTTGCCCGCGATGGTCATCGTGGTGTTCTGCGCGGTCGTCGCGGTGTTGGCGGTCGCCGAGTACGACACGGTGCCGTTACCCGAGCCGCTCGCGCCGCTGGTGATGCTCAACCAGCTCGCGGATTCCGTCGCCGTCCACGTGCAGCCGCTCGGCGCTGTCACCGTCGCGGAACCGGTGCCGCCGGCACTCGGCAACGAAATACTCGACGGCGACACGGTGTAGCTGCAGGCAGCGGCGGCTTCGGTCACCGCGATCGCCTGACCCGCGATGGTCATTGTGGTGTTCTGCGCCGTCGTCACTGTGTTAGCGGTCGCCGAGTACGACACCGTACCGTTGCCCGAACCGCTCGCGCCACTGGTGATGCTCAACCAGCTCGCGGATTCCGTCGCGGTCCAGGTGCAGCCGCTTGGCGCGGTCACCGTCGCTGAGCCGGTGCCGCCCGCACTCGGCAACGAAATGCTCGATGGCGACACGGTATAGCTGCACCCGATGGCCGCTTCGGTCACCGGAATTGCCTGACCCGCGATGGTCATCGTGGTGTTCTGCGCGGTCGTCGCGGTGTTGGCGTTCGCCGAGTAGGACACGGTGCCGTTACCCGAGCCGCTGGCGCCGCTGGTGATGCTCAACCAGCTCGCGGGTTCCGTCGCCGTCCAGGTGCAGCCGCTCGGCGCGGTCACCGTCGCGGAGCCCGTGCCACCGGCAGCAGGCAACGAAATACTCGACGGCGACACGGTATAGCTGCACGCCGCGGCGGCTTCGGTGACGGCAATCGCGTGGCCCGCGATGGTCATGGTCGTGTTCTGTGCCGTCGTCGCGGTGTTGGCGGTCGCCGAGTACGACACGGTGCCGTTACCCGAGCCGCTCGCGCCGCTGGTGATGCTCAACCAGCTTGCGGGTTCCGTCGCGGTCCACGTGCAGCCGCTGGGCGCGGTCACTGTGGCGGAACCGGTGCCGCCCGCGCTCGGCAACGAGATGCTCGACGGCGACACGGTATAGCTGCACGCGGCGGCGGCTTCGGTCACTGGAATCGCTTTGCCCGCAATCGTCAGCGTCGTGTTCTGCGCCGTCGTCGTGGTGTTGGCGGTTGCCGAGTACGACACGGTGCCGTTGCCCGAGCCGCTCGCGCCACTGGTGATGCTCAACCAGCTCGCAGGCTCGGTGGCGGTCCAGGTGCAGCCGGTCGGCGCGGTCACTGTGGCGGAGCCGGTTCCGCCGGCGCTCGGCAACGAGATGCTCGACGGCGACACGGTGAAGGTGCACGACGGCGTTCCGCCGGTGAACGAGAACGTGTCAACCGACAGCGCGCTGCTGCTGCGTCCGCCTGGCCCGACCGCGGCGACGCTGGCGCTGTAGATGACCCCAGTTGGGGGAACAGGCGAGAGCAGCGTCGCGAAGTTGACGGCGATATTGTTCGAGGCGTCCGGCGTCGGTTTGCCGAGGCCGACCGTTTGAAACGGCTGAGTTGCGCCGGGCATGTAGAACTCGAGTTCGTACGAGCTCAGCATTGGTGCGCCGCTTGAGGTTGTTGAATTTTGATCGCTCGAAGCCGTGAACGTCGCAGTCGTCGGATTGACGACAGTCTGCGCCAGCACCGGGGTGCTGGCAATCGCGAGCGCTCCTGCGACCAGGCACGTGACCGCAACCGAACGACGCTCATCGCGACTCAATATCGACCTCATAGCGTGAATGTTGTTACCTGGTCACCCAGGTGTGCACGTAAGGTGCGAGGGCCCCTGTGCAGGATTCGGGCCGACCTCAACCGCTGCGAAATTGCCAGGGATTTTACCGGTGTGAATAAGGAAGAGGTGAGTCGTCCGACGGAACTGCAATCGAGTTACAGTCCGGTCGGGCGCGAGCGGAAACTGGACAGGCCGTGAAAAATCTTCACACATTCGCACGTGTCATCCAGTCTTCCTCTTGAATTGCGGATCGGTCGGACCGTGCTGCGGCGGTGACCCTTCATAGTGCCGCCCGCCGCGCTGAAAGCGCGTGACGAAGGTGTCGCGATCGGGAAACTTGTTATAGGAGGAACGCCCTACGACCCAGGCGTCGTGACGCGCAGACCCTGCGGGATGGCCGGTGACTGCGCCGCCTCGGTGACGGGGACCGCCTTGCCGGCCACGATTATGGTCATGCTTTTCGCCGACGCCGTCATATTTGCGGCCGCGGTATAGCTGATGGTGCCGGTGCCCGAGCCGCTGGCGCCACCCGTGATGCTCAACCAGCCGGCCGGTCCGCTCGCTGTCCACGTGCAGCCGCTTGGTGCTGTCACTGTCGCGGACCCTATGCCGCCAGTACCCGGCACTAAAATGCCCGCCGGCGACACGCCGAACGTGCACGGCGAAGTGCCGCCAGTAAACGAGAACGTGTCAACCGATAGCGGGCTGCTGCTGCGTCCGCCAGGCCCGACCGCGGCGACGCTCGCGGTGTAGACGACGCCGAGTGGCGGAACGGGCGAGAGCAACGTGGCGAAGTTGACGGTGATCGCGTTAGATCCGTCGGGTGTCGGTTTTCCGAGCCCAACCGTTTGAAAGGGCTGAGTCGCGCCGGACATGTAGAACTCGAGTTCGTATGAGGTCAGCAGCGGCGCGCCACTCGACGTCGTTGCATCCTGATCGCTCGAAGCCGCGAATGTAACGATGATGGGATTTACGACGGTCTGAGCGAAGACCGGAGTGGTCGCGATGACGAGCGACCCTGCGACCAGACACACGACGACCGCGAACGACGCACACTTAGAGCGAATCAATATCGACCTCACCTGTTGATGTTCTTGTTGCCTGGTCATCCAGGCCTGACTGGGAGATGCGGTGGCCAGGATGCAGGATTCGCGCCCACTCCGATCGGCGGGAAATTCCTAAGGAGTTGTACCGGCGCGAGCGAGGAAGCGGAGAATCGCCTGACGAAATTGCAAACTCGATCACAGTCCAGTCGGGCGCTTCACCCGGCCTTCTTCTCGAATTGCGGATCGCCGGTCGGTCCGTGCTGCGGGAGGCAGGCTGCGAAAAAATTCGTAAAGCGCCGCCAGATCTTCCTCGTTCATGCGTCCGAAACTTTCCCACGGCATCGGCGATCCCTCGTAATGCCGGCCGCCGCGCTGGAAGCGCGCGATGAACGTATCGCGATCCGGAAACTTATTGAGGGCGCTGTCGACGGACGGCGTCAGATTCGGCGTCCTGAACCAGATCGCCCGATTGACTCCGGTTTTGAGTTCCGGCTCCATCTCGTTGCCCCCGGCGAATTCCGGCGCGACTCGCGCGAAGGTTACGGGATTAAACTTGGTGTGACACGACACGCAATTGCCGACACTGCGCGCGAGGTACTCGCCGCGCTCTCGCGTTGGCCCCTGGGGCGAGAACAACGGCGGTTCGACGTGTTCGCGCGGCTTGAAAGCAGGTGAGAAACTCTTGACGATCTTTCCGGCCAGCGAAAATTCGTTGCCAGGCACGACGTTCCGGACCGGCGCCTGGGACCGCAGAAACGAGAGGATCGCGACCACGTCCTCGTCGCTCATCCCACCGAAGGGCATCAACAGTTGCACTGACGCATGGCCATCAGGACGTACCGAATACCGCAGCATCCGCGCCAGCTGCGGATCGGTGTAGCGCCCCATGCCGGTTTCGGAATCGGGCGTGAGATTTTTCGAATAGATCACTCCGAGCGGCGGCGCATCGAACCGCCGGCCGCCAATCAGCCGCGGTTTCCGGTTGTGCTCTTCCGCCGCCGATGCCTCCTCCCGCGTCGCATGACATTCAACACAGTGCGACGGTCCGTAGGCGAGATACTCACCGCGCTTGATGACCTCTGAATCCCGGCTGGCGTGCAGATCGGGCAGTGGCGCGTCGTAGGTACAATTCCAGGTGCGCGCGACGTAGACCGCGGCGACCGACATCGCGACCGCCAGGATCGCCGTGACCGCCGCGAGCGTTCGCATCATCAGCCGCTTCATCACCGCACCTCCGCCTGAGTCGTGGTCGCAGACGGCGCGGGCGGGATGTAGTCCGGGACGTGGTTGACGATCGGCGTGACCGTGCGCAGATAGGCGTAGATCGACTTGAGATCCTCATCGTTCAGGTTGCGGTACGCCGGCCATGGCATCGGCGGGTTGATCGGCCGCGAGGTTCCCATGTGGCGTCCGGTACGGATCGCCGCGACGAACATGTCTTCGGTCCAGATGCCGAGCCCGGTATTGCGATCGGGCGTCAGGTTCATCGCGAACGACAGACCCCACGGTCCGGCGAATGCGGTGTTGGTGCTCGAGCCCGCCCACAGCCACGGTCCCTTGCCTAGTTCGGGTGGTGTTGCGATTGGGATCATCTCGGGATGCCCCGACAGCATCCGCGACATGTCTGGTTCGGGGCCGTTCGCACCCATCTTGAGCGGCGTGTGGCAGTCGTGGCAGCCGGCGCTCGAGACGAGATACTCGCCGCGTTTCACCCGCTCGGCGCCGGCCGTCTGTGAGGTGTATGCGATAGCGCCAAGCAGCAGAAACGCGGTGATTCCGCCCCAGACGATGTTCCGATTGGTGTTGTGAGAGGCCGATGTGCTCATGACTTCCTCCTGATTTCCGTTCTCTCCAGGTATAACGACGGCCTGGAGAAAACCGGACAATCAGGGGAAGTGCAGGCGGCTGAGCAGATTCAGAAACCGCGGCGTCTGGCGCAACGGGTCGTAAGCGGGGTGCACTTTCAGGTAAACGAGTGAAAACGACCGATCGGCATACGCTTTCTCGAGCCAGTCCATGGCGCGATCCGGCTCGCCGAGCCATACGTACACCTCGGCGATGTCCGCCGGGTTCACGTAGGAATACTTTCCGGGCTTCAGCAGATCCGCGAGGATCCGGTGCGCCTCGTCGGTCCGTCCCGACACGGCATATGCGCCCGCGAGCTGCGTCTGCGTGACCGGGGCGCCCTTCAGCAGCCGGCTCGACTCGACGAACGCCGGCAACGCCTGATCCACCAGCCCCTTCTTCATGTAGCTCATGCCGATGTAGTTGTCGGCGCGCGCGAAGCCCGGATCGATCTCGAGCGTCTTGCGCGACTCGTCGATCGCCGCGTCGTACTGACGACGCTGGAACTGCACCCAGCCGCGGCTGGCGTGAATGATCGCCGACACCGGATCGAGTCGGGTGGCGAGATCGATCTGAATCACCGCCGCGTCGTGCCGGCCCATCGCCGACAGATAGATCGCGTACCAATGATGCGCGGTTGGGTAGTTGCGGTTGACCTCGAGCGCGCGCGTGAACTCGCGCTCAGCGCCGGCCCAGTCCCAGTCGAACCAGAAATGGATCATCGCCAGCGAGGTGTGCGACTCGGCCAGCGAATCGTCGAGCGCAAGCGCTTGTTCGGCCGCGCGCTTGGCTTTGCCCATCGCTTCGGCCGGCCGCATGATGCCGCCGACCGAACCGAGCAGGATGTAGGTGTCGGCCAGACCGGCGTGCGCCGCTGCGTATCTGGGCTCCAGCTTGATCGCCCGATCGAAGAAGGCGATCGCCTGCGTCAGCGACTCGGTACCGCGGCGGTTCCAGTAATAGCGTCCCTGCAGGTAGGCATCGAGCGCCTGCTCGCTGACCGGCGTTCGCCCGACCGACAGCCGCGCTTCTTCTTTTTTCGTCAGCGTGAAGTGCACCTCGCGCGCGATCGCCCGCGCGACGTCGCCCTGGAGCGCGAGCACGTCGCGGACGTCGCGATCGTAGCTGTTCGACCAGAGATGCCGATCGGTACGTGCGTCGATGAGCTGCGCCCTGATGCGCACCTTCCGGCCGTCGCGCAGCACCGACCCTTCGATGACCGCGTCCACATTCAACGCTTTCGCGATTTCCGGCAGCGGCAGCTGCGATCCCTTGAAGCGCATCACCGACGTCCGTGAGATCACGTCGAGGACACCGGTTCGGCCGAGGTCGGCGATCAGCGCTTCGGTCATGCCGTCGGCGAAGTAATCGCCGCCGCCGAGGTTCTGAAGCGGCAGCACCGCGATCGACTTGATCGGTTCCGCGACCGCGACGATCGGCGTCGCAGCGGGCGGAACCGTCGGCCGCCGCCACACGCCAATCGCGATCAGCGCGGCGATCGCGATCGCGACCAGCGGTCCGGCGATCCACGCGGTCGAGATGCGCTTGCGCGGCTCAAGAACGGTGCTCGTTACCGGGCCGGCCACGTCAGATTCCGCCGCGCCTGCGCCCGCGACGTCCGCGGACGCGCGGCCGCCGATACCGAGCCAACCGACCAGGGCAGATTCGAACGCCCCCGCGCTTTCGAACCGGTCCTCCGGCGCCGGCGCCAGCGCGCGCTCCACCACGCGGACGAAGCCGTCCGGTAGATTGGGTCGTGCATCGCGAAGTCGAATCGCGCGGCCGTTCCTATGGGCCGCCGCCAGGTCGGCCACCGACGAGCCGTTGACCGGGTAGGCGCCGGTCGCGAGGCGATAGAGCAGCACGCCGAGCGCGTAGAGATCGCTTCGGACCGTCGCCGCCTGACCGACGAACAGTTCCGGCGCCAGATAGAGCGGCGTTCCCGCCAGCCGGCCGGTCGCGTGCCCGCCAAGGTTCTCGCCGGTGCCGAAATCCATCAGGACGATCCGGCCGCCCTGTTCGCGCATGACGTTCGGCGCCTTCACGTCGCGATGGACCAGGCCCATCGCGTGCACGGCGGCGAGCGCCCGGCACAGGTCCATGCCGATCACCGTCGCTTCGCGGGCCGACAGCGATCCGCTCTGACGGAGGACGTCTTCGAGCGTCAGCCCGTTGATGAATTCCATCCACAGGCCGACGCGGCCGTCGGCTTCTTCCGCGCCGTAGATGGTGATGACGTTTGGATGGGCCACACGTGCGAGCAGCCGGCCCTCGACGAGAATCTGCGACGCCAGCGCGGCCGGGTGTTCGCGCTGGCGCAGGAGCTTCAACGCGACGTCACGATCGAGCTGCGTGTCGCGAGCTCGATAGACGTCGCCGAACGTGCCGCCGCCGACCCGCGCGACGATCTCGAGATGCCGCCAGCGGTTCCCGGGCTGGAGCAGCGCAGGTGCGTCCTGGCCGGCTGCCGCTTCGGCGTCGGCCAGCGTGGACTGATCGCGGTGCATACGGGCGACTGCGTCGATGATCCGCAACTGCTCCAGCAGCCCATCGTCGGTCCTGGCACTGGCGCTGACGTCCGCCCAGTTGACGTACTCGCCGTCGCCGACCGAATCCGCGAGGCGGAGCAGCGCCGCGAGCGCTTCGCTGGTCCCGTTGTCATCCACGGCGCATGTCCTCGGCCAGCCGCACCATTGCCCGGCTGACCGCCTTTCGTGCCGCCTCCGCCGACGGTTTGTCGAGCGCGACAGCGACTTCCTCGAAGCTCATGCCGAGCTCGACCCGCGCCACGATCGCTTCGCGATCCTCCGGCTTGAGCCGCTGCAGCGCGTTCTCGTAGCGTTCGGCGGCTTCCCGTCCGATCGCCTGGTCGAGTGGCGACTGGGCCCGATCCGGCAGCCGCGGGTTCTCTTCGTTTAACGTCTCCGACAACGGTTGTCGCCCGCGCCGGCGGATTTCGTCGCGGACGCGATTGACGATGGCCTGGCGCAGATAGGCGAGAAGGGCGCCTTCGCGCTGCGGCTGGAACTGATCGAGCCGCCTGAAGGTCTGCAGCAGCGCATCCTGGACCAGGTCGTTGGTATCGAGCAGATCGCGAGCCGTCGTGGGCAGGCGGCCGTGGGCAAAGCGGCGCAGCGGCGTCAGGTACCTGGTGAACAGGCGGTCCAACGCGCGCACGTCGCCGCCGCGCGCACGTCCGAGCAGCGCCAACGTCGATTCCACGTCGGTCTTGAGTTCAGGCGGGAGAACCATCGAGAGCGTGTGTAAGCGTACTGTCAGACGACGCCCGATAGTTTACGGTTCCATTATCCGTTTGCCAAGCCGCCTCTTGGCATCGGATGGCGATAGCACACCGGCTAGCGACGGATGAACGCGTCCAGAGCCGCCCAATCGAGTTCCGTGTCCAGTTTTTCAGCCATGCCGGGCCAGAGTTCCTCCTTGGCGAGGATGCGAACGGCCAGGATCTGCGGCGCCGATCGCGGCAACCGCGCGTCGAGCAGCGCCGGGTTGATGTAGACGGTCGGAGCCGGCGCATCTTCTCCCGCCTTGACGAACACCGGCGCCTCGTCCAGGTCGCCGCGATCACCGACGTAGGCGGGCGCGGCACGCTGCGCCGGGGTCATAGCTGCGTAGGCCTTCCTGGTGTTGGCGAGATGACGCTGCACATGGCCAATCGCCTCGTCGAGGGTTGCCAGAATCGACGGCGGGATGCCTGCCGGAACCTTGGCCCGGTTCGCCTGCGCCTTCGCCAGCCCGTCTTCGTCGGTCTTGATGGTGGCGCGCAGGTAGCGCTCACAGGTGACGGGCGCCCAGAACGGCACCTTGTTGCGAAGGACAAACACCCAGCGGTCGCCGTTGCCTTCCTCGAAAACCGGGTAGCCGTGCACCGTGTCCACGGGCTCGGGCGGATTCCTGAAGAACGTACCCTGATCGTCCTGCAGGTCGAGGCCGCCGCCGAGCACCGGTCCCGGGTCGTTGACGCGAATGGTGACACTACCGGCGGTGTCCCGCTCGTTCGCCTCCACTTTCTGATCGATGCGCTCGTAGGGAGCGAGGTTCACCGTCAACTGGTTGGTGATGAGCAGTGGACGCTTCCCGCTCGAGCGGTCGAGGGTATCGAGGGAGACGAACGTGTGCGGGATCACCTCGAAGCCCGCGGGCGGTGTCATCGACGGCATCCGTTTCAGCAGGTCGAGGAGCGTGTTGATTTGTGCGGTGACGGCGGTACGCTCGTCGGGCGTCATTTCGGGACGCACGCCGACGCGCAGAGGACCGGTGATGCTCCACGACCCGGCCTGAGTCTTCACCAACGGATGCTCTTGCGCCATCGCCGTTTCCCGAGCGGGGAGAACGAGCAGCAGGAGCGCGAGAGCGGACGCGCGACGCGGCATATTTACGAATCCTCCGGCGTGAGATTATATTGCTCAGCACCCGTAGCCGGGACCAACCGAGAGACAACGAGACGACGAGACGACGAGATGATGAGACGACTGACCTTCGCCGTGCTGATCGCAGCCGCCGCTGTCCGCCTTCACGCGCAGGACTTCAAGGCGTACCAGAATTACGATTTCGTGCCAGGTGACCAGATTCTTTTCGACGATGACTTCTCGAAGGATCAGGATGGCGAGTTTCCGGCGCACTGGAAACTGGAGGAAGGCCAGGGCGTCGTGAACAAGGTCGAGGGTCAGCCGGCGTTCGTGCTGACGCAAGGCAATTACGTCAAGGTGGCGCCGAGGATGAAAACGGTGACCTACCTTCCCGCCGCCTTCACGCTGGAGTTCGACTTCTACGTCAAGCCGGATTCGACGCCGAGGGTGCTGGTCAACCTCGATCCCGAGAACGGCCGGCACATCGTATTCGGCCCGGAGCCATACACCGACGGTCTCGACAAGGACCTGCAGGGCTCGTATAAGGGCGATCCAGAACAATTCGCCAACAAGTGGCACCACGCGGCTCTTTCGTACCAGAACAACCAGTTGAAGGCCTACATCGATCAGTATCGGGTGCTGGTCGTTCCCGATCCCGGCTTCAAGCCGACCGCGATCGAGTTCGATGCGTCGGCCGAACCGGACAACCCGATCATCATCGCGAACGTCCGGCTCGCCAGCGGCGGCGGCGCCAACGTGCTCAGCAAGCTGACGACCGACGGCAAGCTGGTGACGCACGGCATCCTGTTCGACGTCAATCAGTCCACGGTGAAGCCACCATCCATGGGCACCATCGCCGAGATCGTCAAGGTGTTGAAGGCGAATCCGGCGTTGAAGGTAGAAATCGGCGGACACACCGACGCCGACGGCGACGCGGCGAAGAATCTCGCGCTCTCGCAGGCCCGTGCCGACGCCGTCAGGAAGATACTGATCGAGCAGGGCATCGACGCGAGCCGGATCACGGCCAAGGGCTATGGTGCGACCAAGCCGATTGACAAGAACGACTCGCCGGAGGGTAAGGCGAACAATCGACGGGTGGAGTTCACCAAGACGGCATAGCTGGAAAAGTGAAAAGGGAGAACTGAGAAGTGAGAAGCAGGAACGCGTCCTCTACCGGCGCATCGATGCCGAGGCGATGACCGGCCGGATCGAAGGTGCGGACGCCGGCAAGACCTTCGCGGTGGATTACCCGTATCGTCGCGTCAAGGGGCAGAACGGCTGCGAGTGATGTTCGAGCTCGACGAGTTTCTCCATCAGGTCGGCCGAGTCCGAGAGCGCACGCGTCGCGTGGCCGCGTGCATTCCCGCCGAGCACATCGAGTGGACCTATAAGCCCGGGGCGTTCACGCTCGGCGACCTGGTTCGGCATATCGCCGTCACCGAGCGATTCATCTGGGCTGAGACCGTGCACAACCGGCCGTCACGGTACGTGACGCACGGACGCGAGCTCGCCGAGGGTCGTGAGGCGGTGCTCGCCTTTCTCGATCGGCTTCACGAGGAATCGCTCGCCGAGTTTCGCGCGCTCACGCCGGCGCAGCTGGCCGAGAAGTGCGCGACGCCCGAAGGTTCGAAGCTGACGACGTGGAAGTGGCTGCGGATGATGCCGGAGCACGAAATCCACCACCGCGGCCAGCTCTATACCATGCTGGGCATGCTGAACGTGACCGTCCCGTCGCTCTACGGCCTGACTGCGGCAGACGTCCAGGCTCGCGCGGCTCGCGGTTAACTCGTCCGATCGATCGCGTACCGACGATCACGACGTTTGAACGCAGAGCACGCGGAGCTCGCAGAGAATTTAGGCAAAAATACGAAGAACCTCTGCGGTCTCTGCGGTCTCTGCGTTGATCGTCTAGGCTCCGTTCAACCGACCCGCACGTATCCCTTCAACTGCAGATTGACGAGCGTCGTCATGGCCCAGAGATCGATCTGCACGTCGGGGTTGACCTGGGCCGGTTCGATTTTCCTGCCGATCAGGCCCTGACCGCAGACGCGGATGTCTACGCCGGCCTGTTTCAGCGCGTGGATGATCGCGATGTTCGGGTTGTCGCGGCCGTATCGCGCCTTGTAGGCGTCGTTGCTCATGACGATGTCGATGTCCGGCGTGCGCTGGTGGAACATGATCACCAGGTGCCGGTGTTCCGCCGGGACTTTGTACTTGCCCAGCGTGTTGACATAGGTCGCGATCGTCGGCAGCATCGGATTGATGTCGCCGGGGTTCTTGGCGTCCTGCCCGTCGGCGAAAACCACCTTGTAGTCCACGTTCGGATCCGGCAGTTCGCGGGCGCCGGGCAGATCGCGGGCGGCTTCGTATCCGGGCACCAGCGGCGCGCCGGGCGAGTCGGCGCGCGCCGGGCCGAAGGATCCCGAGGCGAGAATCAGGAGCGTGGTCAGTCCGAACGCCGTCGTTTTCATAAAACCTCCGCTGCGTTTGTGAACCACTATTGCCGGTTGTAGGCGATGCCTGCGCCCTGGGCTTTCTCGATCGCGATCACCATCGCAGGCACGATGATGACGCCGGGCAGCAGGTTGGCGCCGAGGTCCTTCTGGAGATCTTCGGCTTTGCCCTTGCCGCGCACCGAGAGCTCCTCGCACCAGCCGCCGAACGCGTTCGCGCACAGCAGGAAGGTGGTGCCCATTTTCTGCAGGCTCTCGATGCCGAGCGCCGGCATCGCGCCCGCGAACGCGGGTATGGTCGGCGTCTGCAATACCTGCATCAGCAGGTGCAGGTCGGCGGGAGTCGGCCTGTAGAAGACGTTTCGCGTATACGGCTTGCCGGCGGCGTCCTTCAGGCTCGCGTAATCGCCGAGGGCGTACTTCGCCCACATCGCGTCGTTGAAGGCCAGCGGCAGGCTGGACTGCGTGCCCATGCTGTAGAAGGTGCCGACCGCACCGGCTTGTCCGGGCGCCTTGTAGGCCTCTGAGTAGGTGTTGAGATAGTTGAGGATGTGCAGCAGCGGCATGCCGTTCTTGTGCTGCGGAAAATCGAACAGGCAGCGATGCGAGCCCTTGACGCCCTTGATCCAGTCGTCGGGACCCGCTTGCTGGGCCTGGGCCGACTCGCCCGCGCCCACGAAACCGAGCGCCGCGGCGGCGCCAGCGAACCGACTCAGGAAGCCACGCCGATGTGTCCTGTCGTTCAGACTCATTGAATGCTCCTGGCAGAGAGGGATAGGGACGCCGCAAGGCGGCTGCCCCGGCGTCAACGTGCAGATCATCGCTCCGCCGGCGCCGCTGTCAAGGATTTTCACGCGGCAAGGCCGACCGGCCTGTCAGCCCTTTGTGGTCTTCGTGCCTTCGTGATGTGAAGCGGAATAAGGAGGCGAGGAGAGCCTGAAACAAAATGGGGCCAGACACGAGTCTGACCCCATCGAGGAACGTCACTACATCGGTGGGAACTCTTCCCAATAGTTCCAGTCGAAGCTGCGCGACTTTCCGTACGGCGACGGCGACGCCAGCCAGTCCTCGCCTGGATCACCGATCGGGGCGCCCGGAGGCGCGTCGGGCGCCGCGTGCGGAATCGGATGCGCCATGTCGATCGGCCGCTCGAGGAAGCGCTTGATGTCCGCCGCCAGCAGCGTCCGCTGCGCGGTGTCGAGCTCGGTCTTGTTCACCGCGGTCTTGAAGCGCGCGATCAACTTGCCGAGTTTGTACGACGCGATCGCGCGCACCTGACCGTTGGGCGACGCGTTGGCCAGCCACATCAGGCGATCGACCAGGACCCGTTCTTCGGCGCGGCGAACCGCCGCTTCGTACGGGGTTGACGTCGGCGCCTCGAACGTCGCTCCGATCAGACGATCGATGACGTCCTCCAGCCCCGGCGCCTGCGGGTTCACCGCGTGCTGCGCCACCATGCGCGAGGCGCGATCGAGCTGCAGCGTGAAGCCGATGGTCACGTCCGCGGCCACCGTGGCCGGGCTGAGCGGATCGAAGGTGTCGCCGGTCGTGCGCGGGAACAGCTCGCGGTGCATGCCCCAGCCCGGCGGACGCGGCGGGATCAGCTGGAGAATCGGCGCCGGCACCGTCAGCTCCGACGGCTTCAGCGTCGCGGCCAGTGCGTCGAGCGCCTTGCGCTGATCGTCCACGCCCACGCCTTTGGTCGGCGTGCGCTGATCGCCGCGCATGCCGTAGATGTAATCCTGACCCGCGACCATCGACGCGGCCGACTCTACGGCATAGCGGTGGTACATGTAGATCGGCACCAGCACTTCTTCGAGCGTCGCCATCGGCGCGCCGGCGCGAATCGAATGCTCGCCCATCTTGCTGAGCGCCGCTCGACGCACCTTGAGGAGCCGATAGAGCTCGTCGGCCTGATCGACGCCGTTCGACCATTGATCGACCTTCGGATTCGACTCGAGGTCCTGGTTCGTCATGTAGCGCAGGTCCTGCGCCCACGCATCGTCGAGGATCTTCGCGAGCGGCTTGCTCTCGTCGGTGCCGGCCGGGAACTGACGATAGCCGTAGTTGATGGTGACCTTGTCCCACTCACCGATGTGCTGCGGATAGGCGTCGGAGATGTCGATGGTGTTGTCCGCCTTCAGTGTCTCCTGCGGATGCGGATAGTCCATCACCGAGATCCAGCCCTTTTCGCTGTCGTAGTAGTTGTGGCCGAGGCCGAGCGTGTGCCCGACTTCGTGCGCCGCCAGCTGGCGAATCCGTTTGAGCGCGGTCTGATACGGCAGGTCCGGCTTTTCGTTGCCGGTGATGTACGGCGAGGTCAGCCCTTCGAAGATCAGGTAGTCCTGACGATCGCGCAACGACCCGAGCGTGACCGTGCCCTTGAGGATTTCGCCGGTGCGCGGATCCGCCACCGAGCCGCCGGTGCTCCAGCCCCGTGTGGAACGATGCACCCAGTTGATCATGTTGTAGCGGATGTCCATCGGATCGGCGCCGTCAGGCAGGACCGCGACCTTGAAGCCGTTCCTGAATCCAGCCGCCTCGAACGCCTGGGTCCACCAGCTCGCGCCCTCGACCAGCGCTTTCTTGACGTCTTCCGGGGCGCCGGGATCGACCCAGTATTCGATCGGCTTCACCGGTTCGCTGATGGCCGCGCTCGGATCCTTTTTTTCCAGGCGATGACGCCGGATGTAGCGCATCTGCATCTGCTCGCCGATCGGCACGCTGTAGTCGACGAAGCTGAGGCCGCCGTAGCCGGCGCGCGGATCGTCATAGCGCGGCTTGTAGTTGCCGTCCGGCAGTTCCACCAGCGACACATGCTCGCGCATCGTCACCGCGTCGGCCGTCGGGGTGACGCTGGCGACCGAGCCGGAGAAGAGGCCGCCGCCGCGTCCGCCACCGCCGCCGCCACCGCGTCCGCCGCCGTCTTCCGGAATCGGTCCGGGACCCTGCGTCGGCCCGGCGCCGCCGCCGCCGCGGCGTCCGCCGGCGCCATCGCTGACGAAGGTCAGCGTCATTTCGATTTCGCTGTTCTTCGGGAACGCCTTGGTGCGCTCCATGTAGAACCCGCTGCGCGTGCGATCGACGCGATAGTTGCCCGGTCGCAACGAGCCGGCCGCACCGGTCACGTCGCGGAGCAGGAAGTCGCTGGCGTCGACGAGCAGGTGGCCGTTGCTCTCACCGGCAATGGGGAAGCCCCACAGAATCGATTTCGCGAACGAATCCTCGACCGACTTGCGTTCGCGCGGGTTCGTGCTGCTCGAACGGAACGACATGTTCGGCTGCACCAGCATGACGCGAGGTCCCATGCGCTGGAACGAGACGATCTTGGCGCCGGCGCCGGATCCGCGATCGAGTCCGATGTCGTTCGAGCCGAGGCCCGCGGCCAGGCCCATCGACATCAGGAATTCGGTGTCGAGCTTCGGGATTTCGAGGAAGAGCGAGCCGGTGCGCTCGTCCCAGTACATCGGGAAATAGCCGTCGATCTTCTGCATGCCCGCGACGCGTTCGTCGATCGGACCGATGCGGCCAGCCGCGGCCTGGCCGCCACCGGCGCCGCGCCCGCCGCCTGCGGCCTGCGCGTGCAGTGGTTGCGATCCGCGTAACGGAAACATCAACACCAGAAACGAGAGTACGACCGTAAATGTGACGGATGCCTTTAACATAAGAATGCCTCGCGGAAGGGATTCTATCAGCAGGAGGAGTGATGACGGATCTGGAAGCGCTGCGTTTTCCGGTCGGCCGCTTTGTCCGACACACCGGACCGGTGGATCGCGCGGCCCGCACCACATTCATCGAGACGCTTGAAGACATGCCCGCGACATTTCGGTCGCTCGTCGCCGGCCGATCCGACGCGGAGCTGGATGTGCCCTATCGTCCCGGCGGCTGGACGGTCCGTCAGGTCGTGCATCACGTGCCCGACAGTCACATGAACGCTTACATTCGGATGAAATTCGCCGTCACCGAGGATGCGCCGGCGATCAAGGCGTACACCGAGTCGGACTGGGCGGAATTGCCTGAGGCCCGAACCGGGCCCGTCGCGATGTCGCTCGCGCTTCTCGACGGCCTGCATCAACGCTGGGTAGCGTTTCTTCGCAGCCTCACCGACGCGCAATTCCATCGCACCTACGTCCATCCCGAGATGGGACCAGTGGAGCTGGACGAGGCCCTCGGCCTCTACGCGTGGCACGCGCGCCATCACACGGCACACATCAAGCTGGGGCTGGGCGCTCGGGGCTAGGGGCTGGGGGCAGGGACGATGCAGTGTAGCGCGACCCTTTCAAGGTCGCGTGGACGCGGGCCTGAAAGGCCCGCGCTACAGCCGATGTCGTCTGCGGCGCGACTCGTTCGTCTACAGGGCAAAGGAGACGATATGCCTCAGTACACATTGTTGCTAAGGGGAGAGAACGATCGGCTCGCGCACCTGGCGCCATCTGAGATGCAGGCCATCGTGGCGCGGTACTCGGCGTGGATCGACGAGTTGGGCGCAGCCGGCAAGCTCGGCGGATCACATAAGCTTCGCGACGGTCAGGGCCGGGTGTTGCGCAAGACGGCCAACAAGATTGTCGTGACCGATGGCCCGTTCACCGAGGGCAAGGAGTTGATGGGCGGGTTGTTCGTCATCGAAGCCGCCTCGTTCGACGAGGCGGTGGCAATCGCGAACGGGTGTCCGCATCTCGACTTCGGCAGCGTCGAAGTGCGGGAGATCGAAGTCATGCGCCGGCCGTGACCGAGATCAATTTCCAGCGGGCGTCGGCGCAGATCGTTGCGACGCTGACCCGCATCCTCGGCCCGCGCCACATCGCGCTGGCCGAGGAGGTGGCGCAGGATGCGCTGCTGAAGGCGCTCGAAACGTGGCCGCACGCCGGCGTGCCGTTGAATCCGTCGGCGTGGCTGATTCAGGTCGCCAAGAATCGCGCGCTCGACGTGCTGCGCCGCGAGCGCTGGCTGGCGGACCGCATCGCCCTCGTCGCCGTTCAGCTCGATGGCCCGGGATCGCCACCCGCGTCTGCGTCGCCGATGGCGGTCGGCCCCCCGGCGCCGCCCTCCGAGCACGCGCGGCTGCGCTACGAGCCGGTGATGCCCGACGATGACCAGTTGTGGATGATGTTTCTGGCGTGCCATCCGGTGCTGGCGCGCGAGGCGCGGGTGGCGCTCACCCTCAAAACCGTGTGCGGGTTCGGGGTTGGGGAGATCGCGCGCGCGTTTCTGGTGCGCGAGGACACGATCGCGCAGCGCCTGGTGCGCGCCAAGCGCCAGCTTCGCGACGCCGACGTCGCGTTCGAGCTGGCGCCGGCCGAGTACGCCGAGCGCCTCGAATCGGTCCTCGGCGTGTTGTATCTGCTCTTCAACGAAGGGCACTCGCCGCACGCCGGAGACGAGCTCATTCGCGTCGAGTTGTGCGACGAGGCGATTCGCCTTACCCGCCTGCTGGCTGACGAGCCGACGCTCGCCACCCCCGCGGTGCACGCGCTGCTGGCGCTGATGCACCTGCAGGCCGCGCGGCTGCCGGCAAGAATGGGCGGCGAGGAGGTTCAGCGCCTGCCTGAACAGGATCGATCGCGGTGGGATCAAGCGTTGATCGCGCGAGGCCTGCGCGACCTCGATCGCGCGTCCGCCGGCGACGTCCTCACGGTGTATCACCTCGAGGCCGGCATCGCGGCCTGTCACGCCGTCGCCCCGCGCTACGACGACACCGACTGGTCGCGGATTGTGGAGTTCTACGACCTGCTGGCCGCGATCAAGCCGACGCCGATCGTCGCCCTGAATCGCGCGATTGCACTGTCGCGCCTGCACGGTCCGCGTGCCGGGCTGGCGGCGATCGAGCAGATCGCCGACGATCCCGTGCTGGCCAGGTACTACCTGTTGCCGGCGACGCTGGGCGAGCTCGCGCTCGAGTCGGGCGATGTCGCGCGCGCGGCCGAGTGCTTCCGCGCGGCGCTCGAATGCGAGTGCTCGCGCCCGGAGCGCCGCTCCCTCGAACGCAAGCTGCACCAGTTGCTCACGGAAGCGCCTGCCGAAGGTGGTGCTTCAGGAGCGCCACATCGTTGCGCCTGACAAATCGCGAAGTCACGAAGAACGCGAAGATCACGAAGATCAGGCGGTACAAGAGGATTTCGTGTTCTTCGTGAGCTTCGTGTCTTCGTGATGAAGTTCATATTAGCTGTCGCTGCCTCTCGAGAACACGGACGCGCTAAGCTACGTCTATGCTGGAGAGGGCCGATGGATAAGACGACGTTCAAGGAATCGTTCAAGGTGGCGGGCGAGCATCTCGTCGAAGCGGTGAAGAAGCTGCTTCACGAAGGAAACGTCCGGCGCATCGTGATCAAGCACGCGGATGGCCGCGATGTGGCCGAGTTTCCGCTCACCGTCGGCGTCATCGGTGCGGTGCTGGCGCCGATGCTGGCGGCGGTGGGCGCGCTCGCCGCCGTGCTCACCGAATGCACGGTCGAGGTCGAGCGCGAGGTGGACGAGAGCGCCAAGCCTCAGGACACGAGCAAGAGCGGGGCGGCATAGTCGGCGTCAGCGCGAGAACGCGAACAGATCGTGATCGCCTGACGGCCGGCGCTGATACCAGTCGAGCAGCAGGCCCGCGGCCAGGAACCCGAACGTCATACCGTTCCCGCCGTAGCCGAGCGCAAACAGGTGCCGCGGGTAACGTAAGTGGGGCCCGACATACGGCAGGCTGTCGGGTGTCGTTGCGAACAATCCCTCCCACGCCCATTCGAGCGGGATGTCGGCGAGCGCAGGATATAGCCGCAGAAAATGCTCGTGCACGCCGCGTGCGCTCCGGCGCAACGCCCGCGCCCGTTCGCGCTCCGGCAGGAGGCGGCAATCGCCGCCGCCCATCATCAGCCGGTGATCCCGCGTCCACCTCGCATAGTGGTACGGCCGCCCGGTATCCCACAACATCATTGCCCCGAGACCGACTTGCCGTCGTTCCGCCGCGCTCATCCGGCGGGTAGCGACGACGTAGGTCGTCAGCATGCGAAAACGCGCCAGCAGCGGCTTGAAGTACGGTGTCGCGTAGCCGGTGGCGATGATGACGCGATCCGCGTGGATGGTGCCGCGGGGCGTAGTGATGACCACGCCGTCACGTCCTGGCCTGATGCGATCGGCCGATGTGCGCTCGAAGATGTGCGCGCCACGACCGGCGGCCGCTTTCAACAGCCCGACACAGGCGCGGTAGGGGTCGACTTGCGCCTCGCCGGTGGTGCGGATGGCGCCGGCGGCATCGAGTCCGGTGGCGCGGCTCAGGGCGTCGCGGCCAAGCCAGCGCCCGCCCAGGTCCGCGTCGCTCCGCATTCGGTGCTCGATCCGCAGTTGGTCGGCGTCGGTTTCGGTTGGCGCAAAGTAAATCGAATCGCGGAGTGTGAGGTCGCACGGGATCTCGAGGCGTCGAAGTGTGGCGATCAATCCGCGAGTCGCATTGGCGCTCAACTGCCAGATCCGCCGGGTTCGCTCCCTGCCGTAACGTTTGGCGAGTACCCCGAAGTCCTCGTCAGGTTCCTTCATCAACAGCGCGCTGCTCGTGGCCGTGCTGCCGCGTCCGATGCGAGCAGCCTCGACGAGCGCGACGCGGACGCCGGCTTCGGCGAATCGCCACGCCACCGCGGCGCCGGTGATGCCGCCGCCGACGATTACGACGTCCGCGCTGAGCGTTCCGCGCAGCGAGGGAAAGCGTGGTCGCGAAGCGCGGCGCTCCGGCAACCAGATCGGGACGTTGACGCGCAGACGCGGCATGCTGGTGAGCGATGATGGCGGTCCGCACCGATTCGGTCAACGCGACTGAACCGTTCGTTGGTGATGGCGGCGCCTCGCGGTATGCTGCGTTACCCTGGGGGGCTTCGATGTGTGATCTCGGTCATTCGCATCAGCATCAACGGTTTGGCTTTCTCGTCGACACACCGGAAGTCCGCGCGCTGGTTCAGGAAACCGAGCGGCTGACGTCTGAAATTTCTGATCACGCCGCTCGCGTCGAGGCGCTGCGGCCGGCATTCGCGACGCTGCTGGCGTCAGAGGGTTGGCTTCCTGATGAATGCGCCAGGCCCGACGACACGAGCAAGATGGGCGGCGGCATCGGCCAGTACGCGTTGTATCGCGCGGAAAACGGATCGCTGTGCCTGTTTTCCCTGGTCGTGCCGGCGGGAGCGGCCACGCCGGTCCACGATCATCTGGCCTGGGGCCTGGTTGGCATTTACCGCGGCCGTCAGGACGAGACGGTCTATCGCCGCCTCGACGATGGCACCGATCCCGCGAAAGCCAATCTCGAGATCGCGAAGCGTCAGGAGCTGGGTCCGGGGGAGTGCTATCCGCTCCTTCCGCCGACCGATGACATCCACTACGTCCGCACGATTTCCGACACCGCGTCGATCTCGATTCACCTGCTGGCGAACGACACCGCGTGCGTGTGGCGGCACAAATTCGAACCGGCGACCGGTGTGGTGACGCCTTTCCGTTCCGGCTACGCAAACGCGCCGTGCCCGGAGGAGGCGTGAGCACACCGGCGGACGTGGTCAGCCTGATCGACGTCGACAACACACTGCTCGACAACGACGCGGTCATCGCCGACTTGCGCGCGCACATGACGTCCGCCTTCGGCGCCGAATGCGACGCGCGCTACTGGGAAATCTTCGAGCAGCTGCGCTCCGAGCTCGGCTATGCCGACTACCTCGGCGCGCTGCAGCGCTTCCGGATCGAGCGACCGCTCGACGGGAGCGTCCTCGGGATTTCGCTGTTTCTGCAGCATTACCCGTTCGCGTCGCGTCTGTATCCCGGCGCGCTCGATGCGCTGCGTCATCTTCGCCGCCTCGGCCCGACCGTCATCCTGTCCGACGGTGACGTCGTGTTCCAGCCGCGCAAGGTCGAGCGCTCGGGACTATGGGCGGCGGTCGAGGGCAACGTGCTGATCTACATCCACAAGGAGCAGATGCTCGACGATGTCGAACGCCGCTATCCGGCAAAGCGCTACGTGATGGTCGACGACAAGATTCGCATCCTCGCCGCGATGAAAAACGTCTGGGGAGATCGGTTGACGACGGTATGGGTGAAACAAGGACACTACGCCAACGACCTCGCGCTGGTCGAGAAATATCCTGCTGCTGATTTCTCGATCGACGCGATCGGAGTGTTGGCTTCGTCATCTTTGGATTTAAAGATTTGAGTACTTGAGGATTTGTCTGAGGATCTTATCTATCGATCTATTTGACGATCTGAGGATTGGTTTGCCGCGTTCGGTTGGCGCGCGCGGTTTTGACCGAGGCCACCAGAATCGCACGGAGCTGGTGACTCTCGTCGAGCAGCCAGTCGAGTTCGCGCAGCGCCTTCGTCGTCGACATGATGTGCGTGTCCGCGATGATGGCCAGCCAATGCTCGGTTTCGTCGGCTTCCTCCGCGGCAATTCCCAGCTTGGCGATGAATTCGTCTCGCGACCGCGCCCGCCTCGCCGCGTGATAGTTCGCGGCCTCCGACGTGCCTGACTTCGTCAACTGCCGCTCGATGACCTGCGCCGCCGGATCCGGCGGCATCGAGCGCGCAAAGATCACGATGCGGGTGGCGAACCGCTTCAACCGCGCCGCCAGCTCGTTGGCTTGAGAAGACACATCTGTTGCCGTTGCGTATGAGTGCGGGCCTGAAAGGCCCGCACCACATCACCGAGACCGAGATGCCCGGTGACACCGGATGCCCCGAGACACCGAGACGGTTAGACACCGAGACGCCGAGACGCCGAGACGCGAAGATCCTTAGACAAATCCTCAAATCCCAAAATCCACAAATCCTAAGATTGATAGAATCTTCCCCATGGAATTGGTTGATCGAAAGTTATTCCGCGAAGCGTGCTACGTCGACGGCAACTGGGTGAAGTCCGAAACGGTCATCGCAGTCGATGATCCTTCGACGGGATCGACGATCGGCTCGGTGCCGAAACTGGGCGTCGCGGAAACGCGGCTCGCCATCGACGCCGCGGCTCGCGCGCTGCCGGCCTGGCGCGCGAAGACGGCGAAGGAACGCGCGATGGTGCTGCGTCGCTGGTTCGACCTGATGATGGCGAACCAGGACGATCTGGCGCGGCTGATGACCACCGAACAAGGAAAACCGTTGAGCGAATCGCGTGGCGAGGTCGCCTACGCAGCCTCGTTCCTCGAATGGTTCGGCGAAGAAGCCAAACGCGTCTACGGCGACACCATTCCCGGCCATCAGGCCGACAAGCGCATCATCGTCATCAAGCAGCCGATCGGTGTCGTCGCCTGCATCACACCGTGGAACTTTCCGCTCGCGATGATTACGCGCAAGGCCGGTCCGGCCATCGCGGCCGGCTGCACGGTCGTGCTGAAGCCGGCGTCGCAGACCCCGTTTTCGGCGCTCGCCCTCGCGGAACTGGCCGAGCGTGCCGGAGTGCCGAAAGGCGTGTTCAACGTCATCACCGGATCGGCATCCGAGATCGGCGGCGAATTGACCGCGAATCCGATCGTCCGGAAGCTCTCGTTCACCGGATCGACCGAGATCGGCCGCCTGCTGATGGCGCAGTGCGCCCCGACCATCAAGAAGCTGTCGCTCGAACTGGGTGGCAACGCGCCGTTCGTCGTGTTCGACGATGCGGATCTGGATGCGGCGGTGGAAGGCGCGATTGCCTCGAAGTACCGCAACACCGGCCAGACCTGCGTCTGCGCCAACCGCCTGCTCGTGCAGGGCAGCGTCTACGAGCAGTTCGCCGCGAAGCTGGCCGACGCCGTGCGGAAGCTCAAACCGGCGCCGGGCCTCGAAGCAGGTGCAACGCAGGGACCGCTTATTGACGACAAGGCGGTGCAGAAGGTCGAGAGCCACATCGCGGACGCCACCTCCAAAGGCGCGAAGGTACTGGTCGGCGGCAAGCGCCACGCGCTGGGCGGACGGTTTTTCGAGCCGACGATTCTGATCGACGTGACGCCGGCGATGGACGTGGCGCGTGAAGAGACGTTCGGACCGGTCGCGCCGCTCTTTCGGTTCGAGACGGAAGCCGAGGCGATCGCCCTTGCCAACGACACCGAATTCGGCCTGGCGGCGTACTTCTACGGCCGCGACATCGCCCGCGTCTGGCGTGTCGCCGAAGCGCTCGAGTACGGCATCGTCGGGATCAATACCGGAATCATTTCAACCGAAGTCGCCCCGTTCGGCGGCGTGAAGGAGTCCGGACTCGGACGCGAAGGATCGAAGTACGGGCTCGAAGAGTTCCTCGAGATCAAGTATCTCTGCCTCGGTGGCATCCAGTAATCGGCATCCAGTTAGCGGAATCGCCCTCCTTTTCTCTCCGCCAACCTCATCTTTCTATAGACATCGCGATCGACGCGGGATATGCTCCGCGCCGTTTGTCCAGCCGATAAGCGTCGGATGAACAGGCTGACGTAATCCGTCAGCCGATTACCAAGGTCGAATCCGGCGATCCGGAAATTTGGAAGAAACGAAGGGGCGGAGCGAGACAGGCACAAAAACAGCAGCGTTATCGCGCGGAACTGGGCGTAGAGTCTCGGCACGGCAACTGCAAAAGCCGGCCGCACCTTCAGTCGTACTTGTCGTTTTTCCGAGGAGGAGACTGGGTTTATGCGCATCCTTGCACGCGTCGTAATCGGGGCAGCGTGTCTGGCGCTGCTGCCGAACGTGGCATCGGCACAGACCAGCGGCATCGCGGGAACGGTCAGAGACGCATCCGGCGCGGTACTTCCCGGAGTCACGGTGGAAGCAGCCAGTCCGGCCTTGATCGAGAAGGTCCGGTCTGCCACCACCGACGGTTCAGGGCAATTCAAGATCACCACCCTCCGCACCGGCACCTACACCGTCACCTTCACACTCCCCGGCTTCAGCGTCGTCAAGCGCGAGAACGTCGAGCTCACCTCGGATTTCACGGCCACCATCAACGCGGATCTCAAAGTCGGCGCGGTTGAAGAGACGATTACCGTCTCCGCTCAGTCGCCGATCGTCGATACGCAGAGCATCACGACGCGCACGGTGATGACGCGCGAAGTCATGGACGCGATTCCGACCGGCAAGAACATTCAGGCCGTCGGCATCATGATTCCCGGCACGTCGATTTCCCTCGGCGGCGGTGGCGCGCTGTCGCGCGACGTCGGTGGGTCGGGCGGTCTTCAGCAGTCGCCGCTGCAGTATCGCGGATCCGCCGACACGGTGCAGACCATCGAAGGCATGCGCCTGAACAACCTGTGCGCGAACGGCGCCTACAGCGGCGTTTACTGGAACGACGGCAGCTTCCAGGAGTTCAGCTACGTCACCGGCGCGGACTCCGCCGAAATGGGACAGGGCGGCATGCGCGTCAACATGGTGCCCAAGGACGGCGGCAACACGTTCCACGGCACCGTCGTCGGCAACTACACGCCGTCAGCCTGGGCGTCGGACAATTGCGGCTCGGCCGGTCCGGGCAAGCCTTGCACCAGCAGCAATCTCACCGGCGACACGACCTTCAACAAGACCAACAACTACCTGACCAACGTCAGCCAACTGACCTCGAACTACGACTTCAATCCGAGCTTCGGCGGACCGATCTACCGGGACAAGGCCTGGTTCTTCACCGCGTTCCGATACCTCGGGGTCAACAAGACGGTGGTCGACAGCTTCTACAACCAGAGCTCGTCCCCGTTCATCTACGTTCCTAATTTCTCACAGCCTGGCATCGACGATGGTCATATCCGCAGCATCACGGCGCGGGTCAACGTCCAGGTGACCAGCAAGGACAAGATTTCGTACTACCACGACGATCAGAACAAGGTCCGTGGACACTGGGGGATCGCCTCTACCGTCCCGCCGGAAGCGTCGGCGATTCAGGCGACGCCGACCAGTTTCGTGTCGGTCACCAAATGGACCCGGACGCAGTCGAACAAACTGCTGCTCGACGGAGGATTCGCGGTCTACGACCAGGAGTATCAGGAGAACTACCAGCCTGGCGTGCTCTCTGCCACTCCCAACCTCGTGACGATCTTCGACAACTCCACGGCGAAGTTCGCCAACGCGTGGAACAACCCGGCGGATCACTTCTCCAAGCTGTTTACCGAACAGTTCGCCGCCAACTACATCACCGGCTCGCATTCGATTCGCGGCGGGCTCGTCGTCAGCCAGGCGCGGTGGCGGCTGGCACAGCGATACACCGCCGATGTCGAACCGGTCACTTACAATGCCGGAGCGCCGGTTTCCGTATCGCTGAAGATTCCGACTGACCGCAGCAACGCCATCAATGAAGACCTCGGCCTGTTCGTGCAGGACAAGTACACGATCAAGCGGGCGACTATCAACGCCGGCCTCCGCTTCGACAAGTTCGTCGGCTCGACGTCGCCGGAAACCCTGCCCGCAGGCACGTTCAACCAGGCGATCACGTTCTCGGATTGTCCTGACGGCCAGAACAACCTGAACGCGGGCTGCACCGGCCGCGTCACCAACTGGAAAGACATCAACCCGCGCCTGGGCGTCGCGTTCGACGTGTTCGGCGACGGCAAGACCGCGGTCAAAGCGAGCGTCGCTCGCTACGTTGCCGGCACCGGCCTTGCTGCCGGCGGCACAGTGGACAACAACAATCCCGAGACGACGGTCGGCCTGACCGACACGCGCGCGTGGACGGATCTCGACCACAACGGATCGCCGTTCAACTCGGCCGGCGCGATCCAGTTGAACGAGCTCACCAACTCCACGTCGACGCCCTCATTCGGCAAGAACATCCCTTCGTCCACGCTGACCGATCCGAGCGTGCTGAGCGGCTGGGGCGCGCGCGGCTACAACTGGGAGTACACCGTCAGCGGTCAGCATCAGCTGGCGCAAGGCGTGTCGGTCAACGGCGGCTGGTATCGCCGCACGTTCGGCAACCAGACCGTCACGGTCGACAACCGCTACAGCCTCGCCAAAGGGAGCTACGACGGCCCGTTCTGCGCGAACGCGCCCGCGGATCCCAACCTGCCGGGCGGCGGCGGCTACCAGGTGTGCGGACTTTACGATCTGAAGCAGTCAGTGGTGTCGCAGGGGCTGCCGACGAGCAGCACGATCCAGTTCTCGTCCAACTTCGGTGGCGAGACCAACATCTACGAGGGCTTCGATGCCAGCGTGGTGGGACGGTTCAGCCACGGCGCCTTCCTGTCCGCCGGCATCAACGCACAGAAGCGAATTTTCGACCAGTGCAATCTCGTCAACGCCGGCATTCTGTCTGCGGTAGTTACAGCAGCAACCGAAGTGGCTGAAGTCTTCCCGGACGGAAGCAAGGCCTGCCACCAGGACCTGCCGTACCGCCCTGACCTCAAACTGCTCGGTTCGTACACGGTGCCGTTCGACATTCAGCTGAGCGCCACGTTCCAGTTCAGCCGCGGCGTTCAGAACGGCGGCGCGGCGCCGAGCGTCCTGGCGACCTGGACGGCGACGCCGGCAACGGCGACGACGCTGGGCCACGCCTATTCGGCGGGCGCCACGACGAAGACAGTCAATTTGATGGCGGTCGGTCAGAACTACGGCAACGACAACCTCACGCAGCTCGACGTGCGCGCGTCGAAGCGGTTCCGCATCGACCGCTACCGCATCCGCCTCGACTTCGACGCCTACAACATCACCAACAGCGACTGGCCGTTCACGGTCAACACCACGTTCTCGACGGCGGCCACGAGCGCCTATCTGCGGCCGACCAACGTCCTGCAGGCGCGGTTCTTCAAGGTCGGCGCGTCGTTCGAGTTCTAACCGAGCCGGAAATTTCAGAGTTCAGATTTCAGATTTCAGATTGATTTCAGATTGGTGACTTCGGACAGGCGGCGCGGGCTTCGGCCCCGCCGCCTTTTTCTTTTGAGTACACTCGGCGTGCTGTGCTGATGCTGATCATGGCCGCGGTGCTGGCGGGGCAGGACGCGCACGTGCACGCGGCGCCCTCCTCTGCGATCGCGCTGGAACTCGCGGAGCGGCCGGTGACCCTGCGTGTCGGTATCGGATCCGAACACGACGCGGTGTCCACCTCTTCCAAGCAGGCGCAGGCGTTCTACGATCAGGGGCTCGCGTACCTGCACTCCTACGTCTGGGTCGAGGCAGCGCGGTCGTTTCATCAAGCGCTGCGTCTCGATTCGTCGCTGGCGCTGGCCCATCTCGGTTTGACGATTGCGCTGGCCGAACTGAACGCACGGGACGCGGCGCACGCGGAACTCGAACGGGCGAAGACGCTGGCAAAGAGCGACCACGAGCGGCGTCACGTGAACGCCCGCGCCTTGCAGATGGCCGCTGAAGAGGCGCCGGGCGACGCGGCGAAGCTGACGGCCTATCGCGCATCGCTCGACGCGGCGCTGCTGGCGTTTCCGCTCGACGAGCAGTTCTGGCTCCAGCGGGGACAGGCGCAGTCGTCTGATCCGGCGGAACGCGGACAAGGGAGCGTCGCCGGATCGATCGCCTTCTACGAGAAGGCACGGGATCTGGCGCCGTCGCACTTTGCCGCGCATCATTACCTGACCCACGCCTACGAGAACACCGGGCGCGTCGAGCAGGCGCTGGTCGAGGGACAGACGTATGCGAAGATGGCGCCGGCCATCCCCCATGCCCGCCACATGTACGGCCACGATTTGCGGCGCGCCGGCCGCGTCACGGAAGCGATCGCGGAGTTCCGGGCGGCCGACGCACTCGAAACGGACTATCTGAAGGTCGAGAAGATCCCGGTTGAATACGACTGGCATTACCAGCACAATCTCGACCTGCTGGCGACGTCGTACCAGTACCTCGGCCAGATGCGGCAGGCCGAGGCGCTGATGAGAACGTCGTTCGCCATTCCCTCGTCTCTGGTGGTGCAGGAGTTCAACAAGCGCGAGTGGCCGATGTTCCTGCTGGGCCGGAGTCGCGCGACCGAAGCGCTGGCGGCCGCCAACGTCATGGCGGGACACCGGTCGCCGATCGTCAGCGCGACCGGGCATGTCGAAGCCGGCCGCGCGCGGCTGGCGCTCGGGCAGTTCAAGGAGGCGGCGGACGAAGGCAATGCCGCGCTGAAGCTGATGCGCGGCACGGAGGGAGCAGGGCTGGTCGCCAACGCATTGCAGTCGATGCAGGGCGAATTCCTGTTACGAACGGGACAGCGGGACAAGGCGCACCAGATGCTCGAGGATGTCGTGCGCAAGGAGCGCGCGGCGCCAGGTCCGGATGCCTGGACCCAGACGCTGTTCTCGATCGAAGCGATTGCGAGGGCCGCGCGCGAAGCAGGCGACTGGGACTTCGCCGGCTGGGCGGCGGGACAGATGCGTGACCACGATTCGAACTACGCCGGCACACACTACGCGCTGGGCCTGGTGGCTCAACATCGCGGCGATCGCGCGACAACGGCCGCTGAGTTCGCGCTCGCGGTAAAAGGGTGGGGCCAGGCCGATCCCGGGCTCCCGGAACTGAACGTCATTCGTCAACCGTAGGAGTCAGCCATGAGAATCATGATCAGTCGTTTGTCGTCCGTGATCGCGATGTCAGCGATCGCGCTGCTGTGCGCGTCGTTCGCCCATGCCGCACAGGCCAAGGTGGACCTGACCGGCAAGTGGCTCTTCACTGTCGAAACCGGCGCCGGTTCAGGAACGCCGACGATCACGTTGAAACAGGATGGTGAGAAACTCACCGGTCACTATTCGGGACAACTCGGCGAGGCGGACGTCACCGGGACGGCCAAGGGCAACGATGTGCAGTTGAAATTCACGGTGGACGTGCAGGGCACGGCTCTCAACTGCATCTACACCGGCGGCGTGGACGCCAAGGACTCGTTGAAGGGCAAGGTCGAGATCGTCGGCCTCGGCGAGGGGACGTTCACGGCCAAAAAGCAATGAGCACGATGGTGCGGGGTGCCTGGTGCGGGGTGCTGGGTGCAGCCATCGCCGTACTGTCTGGCTTTAGCCAGACCCCGACGATAGTGTCCGGCTTTAGCCGGACCCTCTCTGCGCAAGCCACCGACCCGGCCACCGCGTATCAGAACAACTGCGCCAACTGTCACGATCAGCCGACCGGCCGGACGCCGCCGAAAGCCGCGCTTCGCGAACGGACGCCGGAATCGATTCTCGCGACCATCACCACCGGCAGCATGTCGGTGATGGCGATCCAGGTGAGCGCGGCCGAAAAGCGCGCGCTCGCGGAGTACCTGTCCGGCAAGCGGTTGACGACGGTGGCGGACCCGGTGGATGCAGGGTTGTGCACAGGCAAGCCGCCAGCGATCGCCGTCAATACGAAGGCGCAGTGGAATGGCTTCGGCGTCGATTCGAGCAACTCGCGCTACCAGCCCAAGCCGGGGATGACGCCGGAAGACGTGCCGAAGCTTCAGCTGAAATGGGCGTTCGGATTTCCCGGCGGCGCGCAGGCCTACGGCAACCCGGTGATCGTCTCGGGACGCGTCTTCGTCGGCAGCGACTCCGGCAACGTGTATTCGCTCGACGCGGCGACCGGCTGCACCTATTGGTCGTTCAAGGCTGACGGCGGCGTCCGCGCGGCGCCGAGCCTCGGTCGCGCCGGCTCGCGTGCCGCGCTCTTCATCGGCGATCAGAAGGCCAACGCCTACGCGCTCGATGCCAACACCGGCCAGGTGATCTGGAAGAAGAAGGTCGACCCGCACGCGTTCGCGCGAGTCACCGGCGCGCCGACGCTGCACAACGGCCGCCTCTACGTGCCGGTCTCGTCGATCGAGGAAGTGCCGGCCGCTCAGCCGAAATACGAATGCTGCACCTTCCGCGGCAGCGTCGTCTCGCTCGACGCGTCCACCGGCGATCAGATCTGGAAGAGCTACACGATCAAGGAGCAGCCGCAGCAGATCGGCAAGAACAGCGTCGGCACGCCGCTCTGGGGACCGGCTGGCGCCTCGGTGTGGAGCTCGCCGACCATCGACGAGAAACGCGGCGCCCTCTACATCGGCACGGGAAATTCGTACACCGGTCCGGCCGTGCCGACCAGCGATTCTGTGATGGCGATGGACCTCAAGACCGGCAGGATTCTCTGGTGGAATCAGGCAACGTCGGCCGACGCGTATCTGGTTGGGTGCCGGCCGGACAACGAGAACTGCCCGAAGGAGCTCGGTCCGGACTTCGACTTCGGCAACTCGCCGATTCTGCGAACGCTGTCTGGTGGCAAGCGCATTCTCGTCACCGGCCAGAAGTCCGGCATCGCCTGGGGCATGGATCCCGATCGGGAAGGCGCAACGGTGTGGCAGTACAAGGCGGGGAAGGGCGGAACCCTGGGCGGCATCGAGTGGGGATCGGCGGCCGACGACAAGGCTGCCTACATCCCGGTGTCCGACGTGCTCGCCTCCGCCAACGAAGCGGGCGGCCTGTTTGCGCTGAAGCTCGAGACCGGCGAGCAGATCTGGAAGACGCCCGCGCCGAAGCTGGATTGCAACAGCGGACGCGGCTGCTCGGGTGCGCAGTCGGCGCCGGCGTCGGTCATCCCCGGCGTGGTGTTTTCTGGCTCGGTGGACGGCCACATGCGCGCGTTCTCGACCGCCGACGGCAGCATCATCTGGGATTACAACACCGCTCACGACTACGAGACCGTCAACCACGTGCCGGCCAAGGGCGGCTCGATCGACGCCGCCGGGCCGGCGATCGCCGACGGCCTGCTCATCACCAATTCCGGCTACTCGCTGTGGAAGGGAATGGCGGGAAACGTCCTGCTGGCGTTTTCGGCGAAGTAAACTTGCGGGATGCCCGAGCCGAAGCTCCGCGTCTCCGCCGTCATGGGCGACATCGATCAGGATGTCCGCTCACGGCTGCGGCGTCACCTGATCAAGCGCGGCGGCGCCGCCGACTATCAGGACGAACAGGTCTTCGAGTCGGTGCGCGCGCTGCTCGGCCGCGCGGTTGACGAGCGGAATCTCGACGCGCTGCTGCTGCCCGAATTGCTCGACGCCGACGTCGAGTGGCAGCTCCGCACCGATCTCGCCCTCTCCAGCCATCGTCCGCAGGCCGGCCGGTTCATCCTGGCGATCAAACGCACGGATTCTGCTGCCGATGACGCGCTGGCTGTTCGAGTACAGCCAGGAAAACTTCAAACGCCAGCAGCACCTCAACCGCGTCCTGTTCGCGTGCATCGAGGAGCTCGCGCTCGACAACGCCCGCCTCCGCCGCGAGCTGGCGGAGCGGCGCTAGGGTTGGTCCTTGGTGCTTAGGGCTTGGTACTTGGTCCGTCCTTGGTCCTTGGTCCCAGGTCCGCGGACGCTAGACCGAGGACGAAGTACGGACCAAGGACCCGGGACGGACCAAGTTCTAAGCCCCAAGCCCCAAGGACTTGCGCGTCGTCGGCAGCCAAGCGCATGAAACTCGCCTGTGTCATTCATCGATTCGGTGCGGACATCGCCGGCGGTTCGGAAGGCCATTGCCGTCTGATCGCCGAGCACTTGGCCGTGCGCCACGACGTCACCATTCTCACGACCTGCGCCAAGGATCACATCACCTGGAAGAATCACTATCCGCCGGGCGAGTCGCAGGTCGGCGGGCTGGGTGTGTTGCGCTTTCCGGTGGACCAGCCCCGCCACCTGCACCGCTTCATGGACATCAGCGACCGCGTATTCGCCGATCGCGCCACGTCTGAAGAACAGGAACAGTGGTTCCGCGAGAATGGACCCGACGTTCCGGAACTGCTCGAGCATCTGCGCCGCCACGGCACTGAGTACGATCGCGTGTTGTTCTGGTCGTATCGCTACTACGACGCCTACTTCGGCCTGCCGATCGTCGCCGACCGCGCCATCCTGGTGCCGACGGCGGAAGAGGATCCGCTGATTCACGTGGACGTCCTCGAACGCTACTTTGCGCTGCCGCGCGGGTTGCTGTATCTGACGCCCGAAGAGCAGGAGCTGGTCGAGATGCGGCTGCCGCCGGGCAAGCCGTCCGAAATCATCGGCTGCGGCCTCGATCCGGTGGTGGACGCGCCGGATCGATCGTGCCTCGATCCGCTGCGGCTGACCGATCCGTTCGTGCTCTATCTCGGGCGCATCGATCCCAACAAAGGGTGCGACGCGCTGGTCCGCCACTTTTTGCGCTACGTCGAAGACGGACGATCCGTCCAGCTGGTGATGGCGGGACCATCGTCGATGCCGATTCCGGATCACCCGTCGATTCGCACGCTCGGCTTCGTCGAGCACGATGTGCGGGAGGCGCTGCTGTCGCGTGCGCGCGCGCTGATGATGCCGTCGCCGTTCGAGAGCCTGAGCATGGTCTTGCTCGAGGGGTGGAATCACGGGCTGCCGGCGCTGGTGAACGCCCGGTGCAAGGTGCTGCGCGGCCAGGTCGAGCGGGCCGACGGCGGGCTCTACTACGGCAACGCCGTCGAGTTCTCGGCGGCGCTCGATTACCTGCTCGATCACCCGGACGCGGCAGCCGAGCTCGGGCGTCAGGGGCTTGATTACGTGAATCGTGAGTACCGCTGGCCGACCGTGATGGCAAAGATCGAGCGGCTATTGCTGGTGTAGCGCGGGGCTTTCAGCCCCGCGAGACGCGGCCCTGAAAGGGCCGCGCTACGGCCGTGCGTCGCCGCGCGCTACACTATTGCCGTAATGTCGACGCGGCTGACAGCGGTTGTCGGCGCGATACTAGCCCTGACGATGGTGTCGCTCGAGGGGCAGTCGCCTCGAGGCGGCGTCACCGCACGCGACTTGTCATCACGCGACCTCTCCGGCGTCTGGAGCTTCGCGACGCTGACACCGTTCGAGCGGCCGGCGGATCTCGCCGCCGTGCCTTTCTTCACCGACGAGCAGGCGAAGGCGTTCGAGGCCGATCAAATCGGCCGCAACGATCGCGACCGCCGGGACGGAGGGTCCGCGGTGGACGCGGCGCGCGGCGTCGCCGAGTTCTGGTTCGATCGCGGCACGCGGGTCGGCACACTCGATGGAAAGAAGCCGACGTCGTGGGTGATCGATCCGCCGGACGGACGCGTCCCGCCGCTCACGCCGGCCGCGCGCGCGAGGGCGGCCGCCAGGAACACGGACCAGCGCGAGCATCCGGCCGACGGACCGGAGAACCGGTCGCTGCAGGAGCGCTGCCTGGCGTTCAATGCCGGGCCGCCGATCGGCCTCGGTCCTTACAACAACTACCTGCAGATTTTCCAGACCACCGGCGCGGTGGTCGTCTACACCGAGATGATCCACGACGCGCGGATCATCCCGACCGACGGCCGTCCACACCTGCCGGCGGCCTTTCGTCAGTGGATGGGCGATTCGCGTGGACGCTGGGAAGGCGAGACGCTGATCGTGGACACGACCAATTTCACCGACAAGACGAACTTCCGCGGCACCGGTGCCGCGTTACACCTGGTCGAGCGCTTCACCCGCATCAACCCGACCACGCTGCGGTACGAATTCACTGTGGACGATCCCGAGACGTTCACGCGGCCGTGGACGGCAGCGATCGAGATGTCGAAGACCGACGAGCAGATCTACGAGTACGCCTGTCACGAAGGGAATCACGCGCTGCCGAACATCCTGCAGGGCGCGCGCTACGAGGAACGGAAGTGACGCGGGCCTGAAAGGCCCGCGCCACAAACAGACACGGGTCGGATCGCCCGCCCCGTTCCGACTACTTCTGCAGCGTGAACTTCTGCACCCGGCGTCCGGTGGACGCCTCGCCGACGTAGAGGTTGCCTTGCGCGTCGATGCTCATCCCGTGCGGACGGAGCATCTGTCCGACCTGCCGGCCGCCACGGCCGAAACTCCCGACGATCTCGAGATCCGAGCGGCGCAGGATCCACACCTTGTGGTTGGTGCCGTCGGCCACGTACAGCCACTGCTGCTGCGGATCGGGCGACAGCACCGGCACGAAGGCCGAGCCTGACGACAGCGTCGCCGGCGCGATCACTTTTTCGGCGAGGAACTTGCCGGCGTGGTCGAACACCTGGATGCGGTTGCCGCGGCGATCGGCCACGTAAATCTTCCCATCCTTCGATCCCGTGATGCCGTGCGGCGTCGAGAACTGCTGCGGCAGCGCGCCGTTGACCATCGTCTTCGGGTCGAATCGTTCGGTGTCGTCGGGGACCTTGCCATAGGCGCCCCAGTGACGCAGGTACTTGCCGGTCGCACCATCGAACACGATGACGCGGCGGTTGCGGTAGCCGTCAGAGATGTAGACCTCGTTGTTCGCCGGGTCCACCCAGATGCCCGACGGTCCGCCGAGCAGGTGCGTGTCGGCGCTGCCGCCGGTCTTTTCGTATTCACCGATCGTCAGCAGGTGCTTGCCTTCGCGCGTGAACTTCATCACGCGATGACGGTTGTAGCTGCCGATCCAGACGAAGTCGTTGTGATCGACGAAGATGCCGTGCGGTTCGCGCGGCCAGTCGGTCATGTCGTCGTAGGAGCCCTGTCCCCAGCCCTGAACCAGCTTACCCTGCTGATCGAACTCGAGAACGGGCGGCGCGGCCTTGCAGCAGGTGCCCATCTGCACGGGCTTTTCCTTCGGCGCCGCAGGCGCGGCAGCCGCCGCACCACCACGTCCGGCACCCTGGGGAGGAGGAGGGACGACCTTCCACGGCTCCTCGTAGAGTTCTTCCTCGGTGAGTACTTCTGGAAGGTGCGTCACCCAGACGTGCTGCTTCGCGTCGACGAACACGCCGGTGACCGCGCCCATGATCCAGTGATCGGGCATTTCCAGCGGCCAGCTCGGATCGACCTTGAACGTCGGCACTTTCGCCGCTCCGGCGGTCTGGCCGTGCAGCTGCGATTGAGAAACAGTGAGCGCGCCTGCGGACAGCATCAGCGCGGCAAGAACATGGCTCGTTCGGATCTTCGACATGCGTGGACTCCCGTGATTCGTGCGGTGACCGACAGTATATCTCCCGTAAATCGCGCTGCCTCCTCATCGCAGAAAGTTGAATACAACCACAGACAACTCCGCTAAGATGCCGCTCGAGGTCTTCATGACAAAGCAGTTTCTCGGCGCGTCGCTGGTATTCGTGTGCTGCCTGGCGTCCGCCGCCATCGTTCCCCGCGCCGCTTCGCCAGCGGACACCTACGCGGCGATTCGCGCCAACGATCTGCCGCGTCTGAAATCGCTGATCGGTTCGGCTGCGGACGCGAACGCGCCCGGCGAGTTCGGCAGCACGCCGCTGATGCAGGCGACGATCGCCGGATCGACCGACGCGATGACGCTGTTGATCGATGCCGGCGCCGACGTCAACGCGCAGAACGCCTTTGGCACCACCGCGCTGATGATGTCGGTCGCCGAGATCGACAAGGTCCGATTGCTGCTGGCGCGCGGCGCCAACGTGAAGACGACCAGCAAACAGGGACGCAGCGCGCTGTTCGTCGCGGCGATGGGCGAGTCCTCGTCCGAGGTCGTCGATCTGCTCATCACCAAAGGCGCGGACGTTCGCGTCAAGGATGCGTTCGGCAACTCGCTGCTCCTCGCGGCTACCGCCGGAAACGATCTCGTCACTATCCGCCGGATGGTGGACGCGGGCCTTGACGTCAACGGCGCCGATCAACTCGGGACGACCCCGATCCTGGTGTCCGTGTATCACGGGAATCTCGAGGCGGTGAAGCTGCTGCTCTCGAAGGGCGCCGGCGCGAAATCGGTCGCCAAATATCCGGGGCTGTTCGATGGCGGTCATCCCAAGTCGGGTCCGCTCGCGCTCGGCTCGGTAGCGGTACTGCATCCGGCGGCAACCAACTGTTCTGCGGAGATGGTGCGGACGCTGATCGAGGCCGGCGCCGACGTCAACGCCAAAGATGCACGCGGAATGACGCCGCTGATGCTGGCAGTGGCCAGGGCCGATCAGGACGCTGCGGTGATTCAGCTCTTGCTCGATCACGGCGCAGACGTGAACCTGGCGAGCGCGGCCGGCGAAACGGCCGCCGACTGGGCGCGAAAGCTCGGCACGCCGGTCGGGCTGAAGATGTTCAACGTGACCGCGCTGCAACCGTCACAGCCCGCCGTCGCCGGCGCCCCGACGGTCGATGCGAAAACTGCCGCCGGTCGTGGACTCGAGCTGCTCGAAGTCTCGAGCCAGAAGTTCTACGAGGCCAGTGGCTGCGTGTCGTGCCACCATCAGAATGCCACGGGGATGGCCGCCGGAGAGGCGAGCAGCCGGGGACTGCACGTCGACGCGAAGGCCAGCTTGGCGCGCGTCGGCATGTTGGCGGAGGGCCCGCCGATGCCCCTGCTGCTGGAGCGCATGGACATCGGTGTTCCCGAGATCTTCGCCTCGGCGCTGGCCGCCCGGGCGGCTGAGCACGTGCCGGCCGATCCGATGAGCGACATCATCGTCGCAAACATCGCCGCCAGTCAGGCCGCCGACGGTTCATGGCACATCCTCGGCGGAATCGGCAACCGCCCGCCGACATCGGAAGGCAACATCACACGAGTCGCGCTCTGCATCCGCGCGCTCAAGGTCTACGCCTCTCCCGGACGCGCGCGCGAAATGGCGGCGCGAGTGGCGAAGGCGCGTCGATGGCTGGCGTCAGCGAAGCCGAGCACGGCAGAAGATCGCAACATGCAACTGCTCGGCCTGCATTGGGCCGGCGACACTGCGCCCTCGCTGAAAGCGCTGACCGATGCGATTCTTGCGCAGCAGTTGCCGGACGGCGGGTGGCGCATGCACGATGGCGTCGCTACCGACGCCTATGCCACCGGTCAGTCGCTCTACGTCGTCAGCAAGGCCGGTGGGGTGGCGACCGACTCCGCGGCGTATCAACGAGGCGTCCGCTACCTGCTCGGCACCCAGAATGCCAACGGATCGTGGCGGGTGAGCAGCCGGGCGCCGAAGTTTCAGGCGTACTTCAACAGTGGATTCCCGTACGGCGGCGATCAGTGGATCAGTGCCTGGGCGACGGGATGGGCGACGATGGCCCTGGCGCAGACGGTCAATCCGTAGGACTGGGGACTGGGGGCTAAGGGCTCGCGGCTAGCGCTCCGACTGGAGACGGCGGCGCGGGCCCTTCAGGCCCGCGGCCGACGCGCGGACGATGTAGCGCGGGTCTTTCAGGCCCGCGTCTGACGCGACCCTGAAAGAGTCGCGCCACACCGCTGCCGGCGCTCTAACGCGAGGCCATCGAAACGATCGGCAGGCCGACGAAGACCGCGTGACCGATGAACTGGGTGAGCCAGCGTGCGTTGAGCGCGGGCGCGCGATGGGTCATCGCCGGGATCACTACGAACGACATCGCAACCCACACCAGCGGTCCGTAGATCGCCGCCATCTTGATCACGCCGCCGGGTGATGCAAGCACACCCCGCACCCAGTCCATTCGCATCAGGACGAAGATGAAAACGGCGGACCACGCGAAAGCGACGCCAAAGTGCATCAGGAGTCCGAGTGCGGCCGTCGGCGTCCCGCCTTCGATCGCTTTGGGACCGATCAGGATCGACGCCACTCCTTGAAACAGCCGCGTCGCCGTCGAGTTGTAGAAGAAAACGCTCAGCACGCCGGAGAAAAGACCGTCAGTGACGCCGGTGAGCAGGCCGGCGAGCATCAGACGATTGAGAGACGAGGACATGCCGCGACCTGCCTTCTACTGTTGCGATGTGGAACGGGCTGCCTTGTGGTGCGCGTCGAAGAAATCGATCACCGCAGCCAGGTTGGGTGCGACGACGTCACTGTGAACGCCGCCGGGCACCTCGATGTATTTGAACTCGGTGCCCATCGTCTTCAGCTTCGCCACCATGGCACGTGATCCCGAGACGTTGACGGTCGGGTCGGCGTCGCCGTGCACGATGATCTCCGGAACCGCGCGGATTCGTTCGAGCGTGTCCGGCGTCCCCGATCCTGAGAACGGTGCGATGGCCGCCCAGATGTCCGGGTACTTCGGCGCAATCTTCCAGGTGCCGATCGCACCCATCGAATGGCCCAGCAGGTAGATGCGGCTGTCGTCGATCTTGTACAGCTGTTTCATGCGCTGGAGGACCTGCATCACGTCCTGCTCGCTGAAGTCCTGCATGCGTCGCGTGTTGGGATCAGCCGGAGGATTCCCCAGTCCCCACCCGTAGGACCCATCGACGCGGTAGCCGAGTGGTGCGGCGACGATGTAGCCGTGCGATTCGGCGAGCGGCGGCAGCTTCCTGTCGTAGCTGTCGAAGAAGGCGTCTTCGGTGCCGCCGAGCCCGTGCAGCGCGATGATCAACGGAAACGCTTTCGTGCCGGTGTAACTGGCCGGCACGTAGGTGCGGTACGGCATGATCTCCGCAGCGGGGCCGAGCAGGTAATGCCGCTTGATGTCGCCGGTGCGCCCCGCGAACGGATCCTTACCGCTGCGGGCCGCGGCGGCGACGGCCTCAGCGGCGGCGAGATCGCGCGCCGGATCGAACGTGCGCAGTTCCAGGCGGCCACGGTTGACATTGCGCATGCGATCCACCGGGAACAGGATTTCCGCGCGGAGCGCCTCCGGTGCGCTCTGCGCGTCGGTTTCGAGCGCCGCGACGGTGGCGTCGAGTCCTTTGCGAAGCGCGATCGTCAGTGTCGCCAACCCCAGTGCCGTGTTCTGATTGAGCACCTCGACGGTCAATTGATATTGGCCGTCGGCCACGTCGTGGACGTCCAGGTCGACGGGAAACGGCGACTCGCGCAAGTCACGTGCGACTCCGTCGAAGGTCCCGAGCTCCTTGACCACCGGGCCGGGCTGCGGTGGCTGGCCCGGCGTCAGCGTCGGCCGTTGCCGCAGCACGACGTGCGCCGTCACGGTCTGGCGCAAGTCGATCGACGGCGCATAGATTTGCTCGAGCCGCACGGTGTACGGTCGTCCGGAATCAGCGACGACGCGATCGGTGCGGAGCACGAGCGAGGCGGAATATTCGGCGGTGTCGGTCCATGCGCGGCCCGCGAGCAGCGCGATGCCCTTGGCATACAGGCGTCGGAGCTCGCCGCTCTGTCCGAGGCGGCCGGCCTCCGCGATTTGCGCGTCCAGCGCGTCGATCTGCGCTTTCAGCTCGCCTTGCGGCTTCACCGTGTTCTTTCGTGTCGTGTAGCCGACACGAACAGAGGCGAGACTGGTCAACGCCTGCGGCGCTGCCACTGCCGGGATCAGGGCGCAGATCAACGCGACGAGGAGCACACGCGCTTTCATATCGACCTCCAAGCGCCGAGGCAGCTCGGCCTACACCTGCCGCTGAAAACTGCCGCCGCGCTTATTTCGCGGCGACGTACTTGATGGTCTTGAGCGCCGCCACGTCGGACGGCAGCTCGGTCTGTCCGGCGGCGAATCCGCCTTTGCTGAGGATGAACGACAGCACGTCCGCGATCTCGGCCGGCGACAGGCTGCCCGGCTTGTCGGCCGGCATGCTGATTTTGACGCGGTCGTACATGTCGCCGATCGTGGTATCGACCCAGTCCATGTCGAAGTCCTTGCCGACCAACCCGGGGCTCTGGCCATCGCCCGACAAATCCGGCTGATGGCAACTCGCGCACGATCGCGTGTAGATGGCCTCGCCGCGCGTCGCCTGCGCGGCAGTGTAGACGCCGTCCTGTGTGGTCTTGCCCTGCGCGGACACCACCACCAGCGCCTGGACGATGATCAATGATGCCGCCGCCGACCTGAATGTCATGACCGACTCTCCGCAAGGCCCGCCGCGTGGCGGGCGAGATAGGCGACACGCGCGTCGAAGGTTGCGAAGCGCGGATCGCTGGTTTGCCCCTGGACAAACCGCGCGTAAATCTGCTGAATCACCACCGCGATCTTGAACACCGCGAAGATCTCATAGTAGCGGATGTGGGAGACGTCGCGGCCGGATTGGTGGGCGTATCGATCGACGATCTCTCGGGTCGTGAAATAACCAGGGCGATCGGTCACGGTGCTGAGCGCATCGCGCTGCTCCGGCGGTGCGGTCGGCGCCCAGTAGGTCAACAGAATTCCTACGTCCACCAGCGGATCGCCGAGCGCGCTCATCTCCCAGTCGAACACCGCCACGATTCTCGCCACATCGTCTGGCGCCAGCATCACGTTGTCGAGTTTGAAGTCGCCGTGAACGACGGACGGTCGGAGCGGATCAGGTGGCAGATGAACGCGCAGGTAGTCCGCCAGCGCATCCATCTCCGGTAGCGGAGTGGTCTGCGATCGATGCCAGCGATCGGTCCAGCCGCGCACCTGTCGCTCGAGAAATCCGGCGGGCTTGCCGAGGGTGTCGAGGCCGTTCGCGGTGACGTCGATAGCATGAAGCGTGACCAGCGTATCGACGAGCGACTCGCTGAGCTGACGTCGTGCCGCCGCGTTTGCAAGCGCCGGCGGTTCGTCGGTTCGGACGACGATGCCGTTGCGGCGTTCCATCGCATAGAACACCGAGCCGATGACGCTGACGTCCTCGCAGAGAAGAAATGGTCGCGGCGCCAGTGGAAAGACCCGATGCATCGCCGCCAGCCACCGAAATTCGCGCGCCATATCGTGCGCGGTTGGCGGCACCGGCCCGAACGGCGGGCGTCGAACAACGATGTCGATGGCGCCGAAGCGAAGCAGATAGGTGAGGTTCGAATGACCGCCGGGGAATTGTGCGATCGCCGGTTGGACGCGAACGTCGAGTCCGGTTATCCCGCAGCCGGGCAGCCGTTCGCGCAGCCAGGATACCAGGCGGTCCCAGTCAAGCTGCTCGCCGGCGCGGACTGCCCGCGCGTCCGGTTCCATGGCGGAAAGGCTATCATGCGCGCCATGCGGTTCGAACACTCCGGGAAGGTCGTGGCGCTGCAACAGCGTCTGGCCGCGTTCATGGACGAGCATGTCTACCCCAACGAGGCGACGTTTCACCGCCAGGTCGCGGACGGCGATCGGTGGGAGCCGACGGCGATCGTCGAGGAGCTCAAGCCAAAGGCTCGCGCCGCCGGGCTCTGGAACCTGTTCCTGCCCGAAAGCGAACACGGCGCCGGGTTGACCAACACCGAGTACGCGCCGCTCTGCGAAATCATGGGCCGCGTGCCCGGGTTCGGGCCCGAGGTCTTCAACTGCTCGGCGCCGGACACCGGCAACATGGAAGTGCTGGTCCGCTACGGTTCAGAGGCGCAGCGCCAACGTTGGCTGGAACCGCTGCTGGCGGGCCAGATCCGTTCGTGCTTCGCGATGACCGAGCCGGAAGTCGCTTCGTCGGACGCCACCAACATCCAGTCGCGCATCGAACGCGTCGGTGACAGCTACGTCATCAACGGCCACAAATGGTGGACCTCAGGGGCCGGCGACCCGCGCTGCAAAATCGCAATCTTCATGGGCAAGTCGGATCCCGCCGCGCCGCGGCACCAGCAGCAGTCGATGATTCTCGTGCCGATGGACTCACCAGGCGTGACCGTTCGCCGGATGCTCACCGTGTTCGGCTACGACGATGCGCCGCATGGACATGCGGAGATTGTGTTCGAGGACGTGCGCGTACCGGCGTCGAACATGCTGCTGGGTGAGGGGCGCGGCTTCGAGATCGCCCAGGGCCGACTTGGCCCGGGACGCATTCATCACTGCATGCGCCTCGTCGGCGTCGCCGAGCGAGCGCTCGAGGCGATGTGCCGGCGGGTGAAGCAGCGAGTCGCCTTCGGGAAAACCCTGGCGGAGCAGGGCACGATCCGCGCCGACATCGCCGAGTCACGCATCGAGATCGCGCAGGCGCGTTTGTTGACGCTGCATGCGGCCTGGCTGATGGACACGGTCGGCAACAAGGCCGCGCGCCGCGAACTGGCGATGGTGAAGGTCGCAGTGCCGCGAATGACGCTGCGCGTCCTCGACCGCGCGATTCAGGCGCACGGCGCCGCCGGTGTCAGCGACGACTTCCCGCTGGCCGCGATGTGGGCGCATACGCGGACGATTCGGCTGGCCGACGGACCGGACGAAGTGCATCGGGAAGCGATCGCGAAACAGGAACTCAAAGAGGGCAGGTAGGTCGGGTGGGTCGCGCAGGTCGGTGGGTCGGGTCCGTGGTCACTGATTCGATTCGGTCCGGCTACACGCAGATCATCTCGGAGTGCGGCAGATTCTTGACCGCCGGCAGTTCCGAGTAGGTCTTGATGATTTGTTCGAGCAGCTCGCGCAGGCGCTGCGCCTCGGGTGGCGAGGCGCGAGGCGAACCCCAGCCCCAGTCTGTCCATGACACCGTGTGCGTCGTGCCACCCGCCCTGACCGTCAGACGGTAGTGGGGAGTCGGCTCGGTGATGCCGTCGACGTGCGGTTTGAAGTCAGCAGGAAACTCGAAGAACTTCGCAGCGCTCATTGCCGCGTAGAGTTGATCCATCTCCTCGCTGGAAGCGGACACCTGTGCCGGCACCTTCTGGCCGTGTCCCAGATCGCGAACATAGATGCCGTCGAACGTGTCGATGACGTCGGTGCTACACAGGCCAAATTCGAGTTTGATAGCGAAATCGCCAGGTGGGGTGGCGCGCAGAGACGGAGCGCTGGCGACTGCAAACAACGCAGCCTGCACGATCAGCATTCGAAGCGTGTTCATCGCGACAGACCTCCCGGGATCAGGGCGTCGATGAAGAATTCCATCATCCGATCCTGATTCATGCTGCTGTGGCCTTGATCAGGTCCGACCTGGACGTCGAAGCTCTTGCCTGCGGCCTGCAGCGCTTTGATTAACTGCAGCGAGTTCGCCGGATGGACGTTGTTGTCGGCGCTGCCGTAGTACAGCATCAGCCGGCCCTTGAGCTCCTTCGCATAGGTCATCGCGGTTCCGGCGTCGTAACCGGCGGCATTCTCCTGCGGAATCCACATGTAGCGCTCGGTGTAGATGGTGTCGTAGTTCCGCCAGTCCGTGGGTGGTGACGAGGATGCGGCTGCCGCGAATACCTCGGGATGCCGGAGCAGAGCCATCAATGATGCATAACCACCATACGACGTGCCGAAAATACCGACGCGTGCCTTGTCCACGTACGGCCGGCTCCACAGGGCCTTGACGCCTTCGGCCATGTCGTCGATCTCGCTCTGACCGAGTTTCTGATAGATCGAGTCGAGCGATCGCTTGCCGAGGCCGGGAATCGCGCGTGAATCGAGGTTTAGGACGATGAAGCCGTACTCCGCGATCGCGCGTGGCAACACGAATGTTTCGCGCGCGGTCAGCTCTGAGAATTCCGGTCCGCCGTAGACATCGACGAGCACGGGATACCGCCGCGTCGGATCGAACATCGACGGAAACTGAATCAGGCCGCGCAAGGAGGTTCGACCATCGGCGGCGGTGTAGGTAAACAGCTCCGCCTTTCGCGCATTGAGCGCAGCGAACTTCGTCGAATCGCTTACGGCCAATTCGGCCAGGGCAGTACCCGCGTGTGTTTCTTTCAGCCAGGTGACCGGCGGCGTGTCGTGTGTCTGGAAGACGTCCACGAAATACTTGCCATCCGGCGACACGCTGCACGGAAACGGCGCGCCGGGTTGCTCCGGACGCGATCCGAGTCCCGGAATGCAGCCACCCATCGTGTGCGTGAAAGCGGGATCGGTCAGGCGTCGGTCCCCGGTGCCGTCGAGGCCGACGCGATGAAGTTGCAGCTTCAGAGGGTTGTCACCGTCGCGCGCGGTGTAGAACAGCAGGCCATTGGTCTCATCAATCTTGATGAGCGCGGCCACCTCGGTCGTCGTGAAAGTCGTCAGCGGTGTGATCAATGTCCCCGACAGGTCGTGAAGGTAGAAGTTGTTCCACCCGTTCCGCTGCGACTCCCAGATGAAGCGGTGGCCGTCCGTGAGAAACACCATGCGCGGCGCTTCCATCACCCATCCGGTCGGCCACTCCTCGCGCAAGACGACCCGCGTCGCGCCGCTCGACGGATTGGCGGCCACGACCTCCATGACGTTCTGCCGCCGGTTCATGCGGAAGAACAACAACTCGCGGCCATCGCGCGTCCACTCGATGTGGTAGACGTAGTAGCCGACCGTCGCGTTGTCGAACGGTTGGCCCGAGCGGACATCGATTCGGCGCGATTGCTTCGTCGCGACGTCGTAGACGAACAGATCGACGACCGGATTGGCGCTGCCGGCTTTGGGGTACGCCTCTGAATCGAGCGTGTCCTGCACCTTGGTCTGATTGAACGCGACGTAGTAATCCGGCACATCTCGCTCGTCGAACCGGTAGTAGCCGACTTTCGTCCCGTCAGGCGACCACCAGATGGCGGTCCGCTGATCCAGTTCTTCGCCGTACACCCAGCTGGCGGTTCCGTATTTGGTCCGGTTCGCCGCGCTGCCATCGGTGGTGATCGCGATTTCGCCGCTGCCGTCGGCGGCGCTCAGCCAGACATTACGGTCTCGATAAAACGCCTTCTGCGAGCCGTCCGGCGAATTGGCCGAGTCGAACTGCCGGCCGCGATCCGGCCCGGCGTCGGCGGCGCCGTGACGGCGACCGTTGTCGGTCGGGGAGTCTTCGAGCGGCGTGGTGCGGCCGCTGACGATTTCATAGCGGAAGCGCTTGTCGTTTCTGGTGTAGTCGAAAGTTCGGCTGTCCGCCGACCAGGTCACCGCAAGGGCGCCGCCGGTCACCGCTGGAGCGTCGCGCGCGATGCGCTGTGCCTGCTCGTAGCCCGGCGCGCCGCGCAGGCGGTCCTGAGCGGAAATCCTGCCCGGCTGTGCCAAGACAAAGGCGAACGCGATCCATCGAGCTGCACGCATACGCTGACTATAGCAAGCCAGTCGGTCCGGGAAGGCTGCGGGAGGATTCGGCGGCGATTGGAATCAGGGAACGACGACGCGGAAGGGCACCAGTGCTCGAGGATGCAGCTCGCCCTGAACGGCTTCGACCGCGACGATGAATTCGCCGCGGGCGGTCGAGACCAGTGGAAGATCGACTTGATACTCGCCGCTGGCGGCCTGCGGCACAGCCGTGAGATCAGCGAGCGGCGCGCCGGCCTTCGTCAGCAGGTGCGCGGACACGACCGCGTCCTTCGCCGCACTGCCGTACACGGCGAAGCGGATGAACAAACGGTCGGAGCGGGTGAACTCGCGCCCCGCAAACGGCGGTGGATGCGCGAGGCCGCCGAGGGTGCGCACCTCCGCCATGGTCCTGGCCCGCAGCACGATCGGTGAGCTGAGCGCGAGCTGTGCCGTCGAAAGATCCGGAATCGTGACCGGCTGCACCTCGTCGTCGACGATGTTCCCGGCCGCGTCGCGAACGGCGACGTTGAGACGGAAACTGCCCGGGGGCGCCGCAAACGAAACCACGCCCGCATCGATCGGCCGCTCGAACGCACGGTCGGCGCCACTCCCTTTGGTCGAGACCGCCACGATTCGATCGCGATCGCCTGGAGTCGGGCGCGCGCGCGGGGTCCACGCCACGGTGACCTGAGGCTGCGCATCGGCGCCGAGTGCGGTGCCGACCCACACGTCGAGCAGTCGCTCGGGACGCGGCGCCGCGAATTTGGCCGCGGCGGTTGTGAGATCGGCGGGCACCGCTTCGGCGGCGGCGACGACGGCTTTTTCTTTCTCGATTTCGGTGACGCTTGGCGCCCAATAGCCCTTTCGGGCGCGCACCTCGGCTCCGGGACGTTTCACGCGAACGCCGATCTTGTGATACTTGCCGTCTACCGGGTTCTTCGTCGAGACGTAGCCGATCAGATAGAACGCGCTCGAGTCCTTGACGATCTGCCGCATGGCGTTCGCCGGAGCGTTGCTGTTCACGAACGCCTGGCCGCCGGTTTCGTCGGCGATCGTCCGCAGCGAATCCATCACGCCGCCGGTCAGCCCTTTCGGATCGACGGTGTAGATGGCGACGTTGTTGTCGTTGGCGGACTGGGTCATCTCGTCGATGTCGCGCATGCCGTCGCGCCCCAGGCCGTACAAGCCCTGGCTCACCAGGATGATCGACTTGCGCCCTTCCTTCAGGCTGCCGAGGTGCACCGCGGCTGACTTCAGCGCCGACAACGTGACTTCTGATCGCAGGCGCTCGACGTCGTGACCCAGTTGCGCTTCTTCGAGCACGCCTCGCGGCGGCATGTAGACGCCGAGGCGCCCTTCGAGCTTCTTGACCTTCAGCCCGAGCTCGCTGCGGTCGCGAGTGAAGCGCAGCGCGTCCATCGGCGTCAGCGGTTCCATGAGTGCGACCAGGTCGGTCGGTCCGAACGACGAGGCGAGGAAGTCGGTGAGCGCCTGGCGGCCGCGAATCGCGTTGGCGAATCGATCGATGTGGTAGTCGTCCCAGAAGATCACGAACACCCGCACATCGTCTCGCGCCGCTTCTGCTGCGGCGTGTTCGGGCGAACGAATGGCCAGCGAGTCGCCGTCACCATCGGTTCGGCGTCCGCTGGCGACGACGAACTGGAACGACTGCACGGTTTGCGGGACGCCGTCTTCCTCGATGGCGAAGTCGTCGGCGGTCAGCGCCGCCATCAGCTCGCCGTGGCGATCGACCACCGTGACGTCCACGCGTACCAGGTTGGCCTCGGCGCGGAAGACCGGCGGCGGTTGTGGCGGTTGCTGTGCCGGCGGTTGCGCGGCTGGCGGCGGAGCGGCCGGTGCCGGTGGCTGTTGTCCGGCGGGCGTCTGCTGCGCCGCCAGGACGCTGACCGCAGCGACAAGAGCTATCCCGGCAATTCCGGCCAGACGCATGATCAGATCATACCGCGCGGTCGGTGTGTGGCGACGATCAACGCAGAGACCGCTGAGACCGCAGAGACTGTTCTTTCGCCTTCCGAAAGAGCTCTGCGAACTCTGCGCGCTCTGCGTTCACTGGCGTGATCGCAATGGACCAGAGGCGCCTCTCAGAACGTCAGGCTTGCGTCAACAGCGACGCGCGTCGAGGCGCCGACCCCGTGCGCGACCGCGAGACGCAGACGAAAGAACGCCGCTGACACCCACACGCTGCCGCCGTAGTCCCGTTTGAACGATTGATCCGCGAGACGGGCGCCGTAATCCCACACCGTGCCGGCATCGGTGAACGCGCTGACGCCGAGTTTGCCGATGTGGAGGGGCGAGGTCAGCGGCAGAATCAGCTCCCCGGTCAACGCCACGAGATTGTCACCCACTGCCGTGCCCGCCGGGAAGCCTCGCAGGTTCGCCATGCCGCCGAGAAGCGGTTGCAGGTATGGCGGCATCGCCTGATCGGAGGTGACCGATTGCGCGCGAACCGCCAGGATGCTCTGGCCGAGGAGGCCGACGTAGCCGCGGGCGTCGAGGTCGGCTTGATTCGCGCCAAAACCCAGATGATTCCACCGCGCCTTCGTGTAGACCGCGTTCCGCGCGAGCATCGGATCGAGCCGCGTGTCCCAGATCACGTCCGCTCCGATATCGCCGTAGTCGCTGGTGAGTGCGCCGAACGACACGTGCTGCCATCCGCCGTCCACACCGACGCGCAGGTGGGGAATCAGTGTGCGTTCGCCGCGAGCCCAGAGATGACCGCGATTGTCGTCCTGCTCGTAGAACGGGTTGGTGCGGCCCGTGACCGCGGCGCCGCCGGTTATGCGATCGAACGGCCCGCGGTCGAGTGTCTTGTCGAGTTCGATCGCGGCCTGCTTTTCTCCTCCCCAGGTCAGTGGAAACGACAGCCGGCTGTGCGCGCCGAGCGGATCGGGCCTGGCGAACTGCGCACCGTAGGTGAAGCCGTAGCCGTCCTCGAAACTCAGGATGGGGAGGAACAACAGCTTCGGGCCGCGGCTTTTCACGGCCCGCACCGGATGATCGTCATCGCCAGTCATCTCGATGTGCACTGCGCCTTCGTCGACGATGACGACCAGAACGATTTGAGTGGGATCGGCGATCGACGCAAAACGCTTGAGCACTTCGACATGCTCGAATCGTTTGCTGGCGCGCAGCCGTGCCGCGACATCGTCCACGGTGGTGGCTTCGAGCGGCATGCCGATCTGGATGCCGGCGAGGTTGCGGATGTCCTCGTCTGGTGTGGCGGTGTTGCCGTGCACCTGAATGGCGGCGATGGTCTCAGTTTGCGACCGGGCCGTGCTGCCGGCGGCCGCCGGCGCCACCAGGAGCGCGACCACGAGCATCGCCCACGGCGTCACCGTTATTTGACGCCGACTTTGCTGGTGACGTCGGGCTGACGGTAGTCGTGGTATTCCAGGGCGTAGCGCATGTCGAACTCGCCGACCGCCAGTGTCAGCGCCAGCGAGACGTTGAGGCCGCTCGGCAGCCATACCTCTGGAAACGGCTGCGTCATCGTCATCGACGCCTTGACGTCGTTGATCTGGACCAGCCATTGCGCCGGCAGGAAATCGAGCGCGACGTTGTCGAAGGTGTACTTGATGATTTGATGCGCGGTGGGCTCGACCCACAAGGTGACCAGTGAGACCTTGTTCATCAACCGCTGGAATTCGGCATCGCGCGCCTTGTCGGCGCTGGTTGGGCCATCGCTGCTGCGGCGGCGGTCGGTGCCGCCGAACATTTTCGCCGGGTAGTATTCGATGCGCAGCGTGTCGCGGCCGTTGACGGTCTCGTGGCCGACCAGCGCGTACTTGCCCTCTTCGAACTTGAAGCGCAGGAAATACGCGGACGAAATGAACTGCGGTTCGCGGGACTGGCGTATCAGGCCGTCGAGGTCGCGCGGCGTATCCGCCGCCGCGAGTTCCGCGCCGGCCTGACTGCGGTCGCCGCGCTTGTCGCGCGCCTGGACCCGACGGAGGTAGTCCGCCTCGTACTTCCGGCGCTCCGGCTCGCTGATCTGGACGCCGTTGAACTTGAGCGGGCTGCGCACGAAGAAGCCGTCGCGGATGTACCACGTGTAATCACGACGCTCGCCCCAGATCGGCACACGGCCCGGCCCGCGCAGGTCGATCTCTTCGCGCTCGTCGAGGACGTACTGCTGGAGCTTCTTCCAGTTGTCGTCGCGACGAACGAGCACGTCGCGCATGAAGGCGTCGAGGTCGGTTTGCGCAGCTGGTGCGGCGGTCCAGACGGTGACCGCGATGCCGGCGCTGAGAAGGGTTGCGACCAGATATGACGGACGCATGACTCAGAGTATCAGACGGGACCGCAGGTGCTAAGGTTCTGAAGCGGTCGAGTCTGGCCTGCGACTTGCTGTGGATTTGCACATGAGTACCGTTCTGCTGGTCATGAGCTTGTTGGCTGCGGTTGTCGCTGCACCCGAAATGCCGGTCAAGGTCACGAAGGTGACGCCGGGGGCTCAAGGCAGTCGCATCCAGCTGACGAACGTGAGCGACCGGGGCGTGACCGCATGGGCTGTGGCCACGTCGACGACCTCAGGCGATCGCACGCATCGGGAGGTCACGACCGCCGACGGCTACCTCAGTGAGCTGACCCACGGACTGCCCGGTGCATCGGCGCAGCTCGAGCGCCTGGCGCCCGGCGAGGTTCGCGAGATCGCGGTCGAGACGATACCGGCGGGTGCGACGGTCGAAATCGTCGCCGCCGTAATGGACGATGCGACGGCGATCGGAGACGAGACGGTGATCACGTCAATCTTCGCGCATCGCGTGAAGGAACGAGACGCGCTTCGCGCGGTGGTGGACAGCTTCAACGCCGTGCTGCCGTCGCTGCAGGGCGCCGCAGCACTGTCGGCCCTGCGCGAGCGATTCAGTGTCCTCGCGCAACGCGACGACTCCATTCCCTGCCGGGCGGCGCTCGACGCGGTGCAGAGTTACTCGAACAAAACCAGCGCCGACGACATCAATCAGTCACTGCGCACTTACGCGGCGTTCGTCACGAAGCAATACGATCTGGCGGTCAAACACGCGACGCGGCGGACCTAGCGCTTCGTGTTCAATGCTGGAACGCAGAGGCGCCTCAACTCGCGAAGGGCTTGATTGAGGTTGGTCGCTAGGGCGTCGTGCACGGCGGCGGACGGTCATTCCGGCCGGGCACTCCCCGTTCGCCGACCATCCACCGCCAACGTGAGGACGCGGCCGCGGCGGAACCCGGTAAGCCTGCGTCGTCTTCGGCGCTCAATCAAGGTACGACTGTTTCTGTCAACGTCTCCGCGAACTCTGCGGCCTCTGCGTTGATCGTCGTGCCCCGTACCCCGCACCCCGCACCCCGCACCATCCCGCTACCATCCAACCGGCTTTCCTGCGAGCTGTTCGTCGAGCCACGCGGAGAGCGGCGCGAAGTAGTCGAGAATCGCGGTCGCGTCCATCTGCTTCGACCCGGTCAGCGCATCGAGCGCTTCGGGCCACGGGCGGGACGCCCCCATGTAGAGCATCGCGTTCAGCCGCTCGCCGGCAGCTTTGCTTTCGTAGATCGAGCATCGGTTGAGCGGGAGCGTGCAGCCCGCGGTCTTCGAGAGCGCGCGGTGAAACTGGAACTGCAGGATGTCGGCGAGGAAGTAGCGCGTATAAGGCGTGTTGTCCGGCACGTGGTATTTCGCGCCGGCGTCGAAGAAATCCTCGCCGCGCGACGAGGGCGGCACGACGCCCTGGTACTTCAGCCGCAGCGCCCACCACGCCTTGTTGTAGTCGGCGGGTGAGATTTCTCCGGAAAACACCTTCCAGCGCCATTGATCGACGAGCAGGCCGAACGGCAGGAACGCGATCTTCTCCAGCGCCCGGCTCATCAGCAGGCCGATGTCGCGCGACGGGTCGGGCGCCTGACTGAGGAGGCCGATCCTGACCAGATATTCCGGCGTGACCGACAGCGCGATGGTGTCGCCGATCGCCTCGTGAAAGCCGTCGTTGGCGCTGTCGCGGAAGAGCACCGGCTGCCCCTTGTAGGCGCGCTGATAGAAGTTGTGTCCCAGTTCGTGGTGGATGGTGGTGAAGTCTTCGGCCGTCGGCTCGATGCACATCTTGATGCGCAGATCGTCCAGGTAGTCGATGTCCCAGGCGTTGGCGTGACACACGACCTCGCGATCCTTCGGACGCACGAACAGCGATCGCTCGAAGAACGTGTTCGGCAGCGGCGCGAAACCCAGCGACGTGTAGAAATGTTCACCGGTCCGGACCATCTCGAGAGCCGTCATATTGCGCTTTTTCAGGATGTCGGACAGCGAGTAGCCGGGATCGGCGTTGGGTGGCGCGACCAGCGGATAGACGTTCGACCAGTCCTGTGCCCAGATGTTGCCGAGCAGATGCGCCGGAATCGGGCCGCTGGCAGGAACGAGGTCGCCGTATTTCTCGCGGAGCTTCAGCCGCATATACGCGTGCAGCTTCAGGTAGAGCGGCCGCACCTGGTCCCAGAGTCGATCGAGCTCGGTTGTGAACGCGTCGGGCGGCATGTCGTACCGGCTGCGCCACATTGCGCCGGTATCGGCAAAGCCCAGCTCCTTCGCGCCCTTGTTCGACAGTTCAACAAATCGCTGGTAGTCCTTGCGCATCGGCGGCGAAATCGTGTGCCAGCCTTCCCAGGCGGCGCGGATCGCGGATTCGTCGCCAGGCGTCGAGATGATCCGCGAAATCTCGTCGATATTCCGACAGGTGTCCGGCTTGCCCGGGTCCGTGCACCACTTGCCCTTGCCGTAGGTGGACTCGAGCCGCGCCATGATCTTCGAGAGCTCGTCGGATTCCTTCGGATCCGACGGCGACGCCAGCACCAGCGAGACCTTCAGCAGGTTCAGTTGACGGCGCTCCGAGGAGGACAGCTCCACGTTGTCGTACTTCGTCGCCTCCTTGGCAAAGCGAGCGCCCGCGTCGTTCGCCGCCTGGCTGGCACGGGCGGCGATCGCTTCGGTGTCGTCGGTGATGAAGTTCTGCTGCACCCAGCCGGCCTGGCCCTGGTCGATGCCAAGCTTCAGCGTCGTCTCGTTAGCGGTGGCGAGAAAGGCCGAAGCTGCCGCTGGTGTCGGCGTCGAAGGTGAGGGCGCCTGGACGGCGCAACCGACGAGGAATGTCGAGGCCGCGAGCGGCAGAAGACTCCTGATCGCCATGGTCTAAATTATAGGTTCATGCGTATCGGCATCGACCTCGGCGGCACGAAGATCGAAGCGCTCGCGCTTGCCGAGGATGGCCGGGAGCGAGCGCGGCGGCGGGTCGCCACGCCGCGAGGCGACTACCAACAGACGCTGCGGGCGATCGCCGATCTGGTGCGGACGCTGGAGGCCGAGCTGGGTGAGACCGGCACGGTCGGGGTAGGCATTCCCGGGACGATTTCTCAGGCGACCGGTCTGGTGAAGAACGCGAATTCGACCTGGCTGATCGGCCGGCCGCTCGGCGAGGATCTGCCGCGGCTGCTCGATCGACCGGTTCGTTTCGCCAACGACGCCAACTGTTTCGCGCTGTCGGAGGCGACCGACGGCGCTGCGTCGGGCGCCAGAGTCGTGTTCGGCGTGATCGTCGGTACCGGCGCCGGCGGCGGCGTAGTGGTGAATGGCCACGTGGTGGTCGGCGCAAACGCGATCGGTGGCGAGTGGGGTCACAACCCATTGCCGGCGCCGCGAGACGACGAACGGCCGGGGCCACGCTGTTATTGCGGCCGCTACGGCTGCGTCGAAACGTTCTTGTCCGGGCCGGGACTGGCACTCGACTTCGCGGCTTCCGGCGGTGGCTCGGCCACCGCCGCCGAGATTTCCGGTCGCGCCGCGACCGGCGACGCGCGTGCCGAGGCCGCACTGATCCGATACGAGGATCGCATGGCCCGCGCACTCGCCGCGGTCGTCAACGTGCTCGACCCTGATGTCATCGTGCTCGGCGGCGGATTGTCGAAGATTGAGCGGCTGTACGAATCGGTCCCGCGACTGTGGAGGCCGCACATTTTCTCCGATACCGTGGCCACGAAGCTGGTTCCGGCGAGGCACGGCGATTCGAGCGGCGTTCGGGGCGCGGCGTGGCTCTGGGATTGAGCCCCGCCAGGCAGGGAGGGATATACTGCGCGTCGGTCAGTCGTCAGTCGTCAGTCGTCGGTCGTTAGCCGTCGGTCGTTAGTCGTCTGTAGTGTCCGGCGTCAGCCGGACCTTCGAACTTTGAGAGGAGGCTCGTCATGATGCGTCTTCACCGCTGGCAGGTCGTTCGTTTCGCGTTCGCCTTCGCGATGCTGCTCGGACTCAGCTCGGTTCGACCGGTTCGAGCCGCGGGCACGCTCAACCCGAAAGCGATCACGATCACGTTGCCGCCCGACATCAAGTGGAACAAGGGCCGTGGCTCCGAAAGCGCCGTGCTTGCCGGTGATCCGACCAAGCCGGGACTCTACGTGATGCTGCAGAAGTGGCTGCCGCACAACAACAGCCGTCCGCATTTTCATCCCAACGACCGATTCATCACAGTGATCTCGGGCACGTGGTGGGTGAACACCGGCTCCAAGTACGACCCGGATGGGATGCAGCCGGTACCGGCGGGCAGCTTCGTGACGCACTTCGGCAAGGAGATCCACTACGACGGCGCCAAGGACACCGAGTGCATTCTGCAGATCGTGGGGATTGGACCGGCGGCGGCCACAGACGCTGAAGAAAAATGAGTTATCTGAGGATCTAAGAAGTTAAGGATCTGAGGATATATCTGAGGATCTAGGAGCCCGCGATGAAGCGCACCTGAGCTCGCTCTGAGATTCTTAAACAAATCCTCAGGTGCTCAAATCCCTAGATCCTGAAATCTGCAGCGCTCTGTTACCGCGTGAGAGTCCAAACGAGCGCCAGAGCGACGCCCGCTCCCGCAGCCTGGAGCCACAACTCCACGCGTTCCTGCAGGAACAGCAGGCCGACGGTCATCAGCGCGGCGGCGAGCAGCAGGAAGCGCCAGTAGAGCTCCTCGTTCGCGACCTCGAGGCCGCGTGAGCCGGCGCGGCGGCGCGCCGCGTCGATGATCTTGTTGGCGATCTCGCGATCGCCTTCGCGATCCAGCTCGAGGTATTCGCCGCCTCCCGCGGTCGCAATTTGCGCCAGCGTGGCGCGATCGAGCGAGGCGCGAATCGGCGGTTCGACCGGCGTATTGTCGCCCGGCTTGCGCGGCGGCTCGGGGATGAATCCACCAACGGTGGTGCCGACGCCGACGACCCACACCGGCACGTCGTTGGTGCGGGCGGTCTTCAGGGCGCGCGCCACCTCGCCGCTCCAGGCCTGACCGTCGGTCACCAGCACGAACGCCCGCGCGTTCGGCGACTTCCCGTAGAGCTCCGTGTCGCGCTCGATCAGTCGCATGCCCCAGGCGATGCCGAGCTCGATGTTGGTGTCCCAGGTGGTGTCGTCCTCAAGACGGAACGGCGACTCCTGCGCCAGATGATCGAGAAAGAAGAAGTAGGTATTGGGATCCTTGGTCAGGCGCACTTGCGGCGCCGCGATGTGCGCGAAGAGCGCCATCGCCATCCGGTCGTCCTTCCAGGCCAGCGATTCGCCGAGCACGCGGAGGAAGCGCATCGACCGCTGCCAGCGGTTGCCGGCGACGTCTTCGGTCCGCATCGACGCCGACCCGTCCTGCAGCACGACGAGGTCGATGCCGGCCGTACGCACCAGCGCGGCGGCGGCGGTCGGGCGCGACAACGCGATGATCGTGCACGCGCTCGCGAGAATCAGGCACAACCAGAACACCAGGCTGCCGAAGATCGGGAAGCGCTCGCGCACCGGCAGCCGGCGATGCTGACGGAACCGCCGCGAGTCACGCCGGCGCGCCGTCAGCTGCCAGATCCACCCAATCAGCAACACCCCCGGCGCAAGCAGCAGCCACAGGTATTCCGGATCGGCGAACCGAACCGTCTCGAGGTTTACGCCCAGCAACATTCAACCATCGCCAATCAGCAATCAACAATCAGCAATCGGCGATCAACCTTTCCGTATCTTCGTCCCGCCCTTGCCGGCGTCAGGCGCGTCCTTGCGCTCTTCGCCGCGCTTGGGAATCACGATCTTGAACTGGTTCATGTCGGTCGCCGGCGGCGGACCGCCAGGCTTTCCGTGCAGGGTCGTGCCGGTCGGCAGATCGCCTTCGTCGAGCGCCTTCAGCACCGCTCTCGCGGCCGGACTCTTGAGCGGCCCCTTCAGTTTCGCGGTCAGTTCCCGCGCACGAATCGCGAACTCGTAGTTGTAGGCGGCGTCGATCGCGCGCGATTCGCACACCTGCGGCGCCGCGGCGCAGTCGACGGCCGGTGTCTTCAGGACCTCGCCATAGGCCTTTACCACCGCATCGAGGCGGCGGACCAGCTCGTTCCGATCGGTCGCCGACTGGCTGGCGCGATAGGCGGCATTCGCGGTCAGCAGCAGGATCTCAGGGTTGGTTTCGGTGACGACGCCGTTCGCGTCTTTTCGCGCGCCGATTGCGGCGTAATCGCCGCGCCAGTAGCCCGCGGTCGCGCGCGCGTCGCGCACGTCGGCGACGATGGTCGGGCCGACCATCGGCACGCGCCGCTCGGGTCCGAGCGCTTCTTCGACTTCGCCGCCCTGGGTTTCCGCGCCCGCGTAGCGCAGCGTCACCAGCTGCGCGTGGACATCACCGAGGCGACGGTCGTTCTGTCCCATCATCCAGAAGGCGCCGCCGACCAGGGCGGTGACGATGGCGGCAATCAGTGGACCGGCAATCGATTTCATCAACCTCTCCTACGGAAACTTGCGGAAATACGGGACCGTGAGCTGCAGCGCCAGGGCGATGGTCCAGAATCCGGTCGCCATGAACGCATACGGCGCGAACTTCGGCTGCTGGCTGCTGTACAACTTGACGTCAACGCGGCCGGCCGATCGCAGATCGATGTCCTTGATCGCGTTGAGCACCGCCGCTTCGTCGCCGGCGGGATAGAATTTTCCGCCGGTCGCCTCGACCGCCGGCTTCCAGATTTCGTCGGGCAGCACCGCGCCCAGTCCTTTGTTGTAGCTGGTGCGGATGAAATAGACGGGGATCTTGGTCTGGCGAGCGCCCTCGAGAATCTCGTTGACGCTCTTGCCGTGGATCATCACCTGCGTGTCCTGGCCGTCGGTGAAGATCAGCATCAGGTTGCCGGACGCGTCGAGAAAATCGAACGCCTTGAACAAGCCGACGCTCTGCTCGATGGCCAGCCCGATCGTCGTGCCCTGATCGGGGAACTTCATGAACTCGGTCCAGTCGCCGATCAGGTTCAGGCTGAGCAGGATGTTGTCGTAGTCGCTGGTGAACGGCGTCACCACGTAGGCTTCGTCGCCGAACTCGACCAGGCCGATCAGGTCGTGATACTTGCCGCTCATGCGCTGACGGATGAACGTTTCGGCGGCGGCCACGGTGGTGAAGAAGGTCGCTTCGTTGGGCGCCTTGGCGTTGAGATGCGCGGCGGGAAAACGCGCCATCATGCTCGACGAGGCGTCGATCATCAGGGCGATGCGCCGGCCGGGATACGAGACATCCTGCTTGGTGAGCGAGGAATACGGGTCGGCCAGCGCCATCACGAAAAACGGCAGGCCCACAAGAAAGAGCAGCAGCGCGCCGTGACGGACGATCGACGTCCACGAATTGCCGCTCCAGTCGAGGACCGCCGGCAGCGCGACCTGCGTCCGCCCGGCTTTGTTCTTCGTCATGGATCGGATGACGATCATCGCGCCGCAGAGGCCGATGAGCACCACCGCCGCGACAATGGCGTCGGACCGGTGCGTGAACAGCAGATCCGCCGTCCGGATATTGCGCCACTGAATCAGCGCTTCGCGCAGGAGCGCGGGAACCTGGGTTATCGAGACCACGCGCGGTTATCCACTGCCGTCCCGGCGCGCCACGCGGCCAGCCGTTTCAGGAACCACAGCTGCCGGATGCGAACGTTCCGCAGCGCCTGCACACCGGTCTCGAGCGCCTGATCGAGCGCTCCGTCATCGAGCGTTTCCGAGCGTCCGTAGCCGGCGGCGGTCAGCGTCTGCAGCGCCTGCTCGAGCGACGTCAGCAGCTGCTGACGGCTGGCGCTGGTACCGGCGACGGCCGCAGCTCGTCCCACCACTTGCGGCGTGATCGAGCCCGACACCGCGATGCGCTTGGTGCGCGGCCAGCCGGTGTTCATGATCAGGCGGCCGTCCTCGACCGTCCCCACGACGGCAGCCGGCATGTGACCGACTTTTCGATCGATTGCGAACGCGGCGATGATCCGCATTGCCGACAGGGCGCGTCCCGCCAGCGCCGCCGTCCAGCCATTGTCGTTTCGCTGGCGCCTGATGGCGGACAGCTCGCGGCTGACGCCGCGAAGGATCGTGCTGTCGGCGATCATCCGCTGCGTGACGGTCGCCGGCTTTCTGAAGCGGGAGAAGAGGCGCACCAGCACCAGAATCGCCAGCAGCCCGGCGAGGACGAACAGCACCGTGCCGACGACCACGAACAGGTTGGCGCGAAGGGCGCGCTGATCGAGGTCCGAGAACGTTTCGGTCGTCGCGTCGCGGATGTCAGAAGCGTCGCTCGGCACCAGCGAGAGCACGCGGACCGAGGCGGCCGGCATCATGTAGGCCTGGTCGCGCCCCTGTAACGAGGTGTTCTGACTGACCTTGCTCTGGACGCGGTAGTTCAGCTTCAGCTCCGGCAGCTGCACGTCCTTGCCGAACATGTTCTCGGCGATCAGGCGCAGGCGGTACTGGTACTGGAAGAAGTGGCGATCCTCGGTGCGCAGGTCGGCGCCGTGGGCGCCGCCGAGCACTTCGAACGGCGGGAACTGCAGCACCGACGGCTCGAGCCGGGTCTGATCGACGACGACCGTCGCGGCCTCGGTTTCGAGCACCGCGCAGGTCAGTACGACCTGAAAGGTCTGGCCGACGCGGATGGCGCCGGTGCTGGTCCGCCACCAGCACTGCAGCGGGTCGGTCTGGACCGTCTGCGCCGCCAGCGGCGCGACGGTCGACAGCAGGCCGAGCGCAACCAGCATGGACGCCAGCAGCACGCGTCCAGGGCCGGTTTTCGCGTCTCGCACCTCGCACCCCGCACCTCGCACCTCGGACCCCGCACCTCGCACCCCGCACCCCGAACCTTGCACGATTTCCATGCGCACACCGCACCTCTCGAAAGGGGTCACTAGGCCGCTTTTCTCAGACGCCGTTCGGCGATGAACTCGCTGAGAGCGATCGCGGTCTCTAATTCGTTGACGCCGATGCGCAGCACGTCGAGGTCCGACGCCTTCGCCATCCGCGCCACGTCATCCTGCCATTGTCGGGTCCGCGCCGAGAGCGAGCGCAGCGCACCACGCGACATCACGTTCGACTTGCCGGTCTCGACGTCGAACGCCTCGATCCAGCCCGCTGAAATCGACGGCATCTCGAAGGCGAAGGCGCTGTCCACCAGCACGATGAAGACGTCGTGCATCGCGTTGAGCAGGCTCAGTTCCTTCATCACGTCGCCGGCGTTGTCGAACAGGAAGTCCGAAATCACCGGCACCATCGAGGTCTTTCGCATCATGCCGGCAAGGGTCATGCTGAGGCTGTCGGCCGGCTTGAGCGGCATCATCCCGTCCTGGAACTGATAGCCCTCCAGGCAGTGAATCACCTGGTTCTTGCCGATGCGCGGCCGAATCGTCATGAGGTCGGAAAAGTTGGCGCCGAACGTGATCAGGCCGAACAAGTCCTGGAAGAACACCGCCGACATGCCGATGGTGCCGATGGTGCGGGCAATCGCCGCCGCGATCGGCACGCCGTCGATGCCGCAGCGGGTCGAGAGCGACGCGTCGGCGATGGCGTAGACCGTCGCGGTGCTGCGCTGCTCGTAGTCGCGAACGACCATCGGGCTGAAGTTGGTCAGCGACGACTGCGCCCAGTCGATGTTCGACGTGCGATCGCCCGGCTGCCAGTCCCGCAGGCCGACGAAGTCGAAGCCCGAGCCCTGAAAGACGCTGCGATGCTCACCGATCGTGAAGTCCCGCATCCGCCGCATGATGAGGAGCTCGATTTCGCCGAGCTCCGACAGGTTCACGAACGGTTCGACGTCTTGCTCTCGAGTACGCATCTCAGAAATGCTGATTGCTGAGTTCAGATTGATGATTCGACGGCTCGGATTTCAGTTTCAACGGTCTCAGCTTTCCGATTCGACGACTGACGACTAATTGACTGACGACTGTTGACTGACGACTGTTACGGAACCGCCACCCGTTCAACCACGTCCGCGATCACCGATTCGGACGTGAGGCCGTGGCTGGCGGCGTGCGGGCCGAGCCAGACGCGGTGGCCGAGGACGTACTGCGCCAGATCCTGGATGTCCTCGGGGAAGACCTCGTCGCGCTTGCGCACGAGGAGTGCCCAGACCTTGGCCAGCCGGCCCCAGCAGATGATGGCGCGTGGCGAGGCGCCGAGATCGACGCCGTGCTCGACCAGTTCGGACGGCGAGCGCACGTTCCAGTCCGTTTCCGGGTTGTAGGGACGGGTCGCCGCGACCAGTCGCTGAATGTAGACGCCGAGTTTCGGATGCAGGTAGACGTGCTCCGTGATCGAACTGCGGAGCTGCATGATCCGCTCTTTCGACATCAGCTGATCGAGCTTGACCTTCTTGAAGTCGAAGTGGACCAGCTTGGCTTCCTCTTCCGGCGGCAGATAGCCGATGTTCACCATGATCGCGAAGCGATCGGTGGCCGCTTCCGACAGCGGAAACGTGCCCTGTCCCAGCTCGACCGGGTTCATCGTCGCAATCGCGAAGCTGAACGCCGGCAGCTCGAAGGTGGTCTTGCCGACGGTGACCGTCCGATCCTGCAGCGCCTCGAGAAACGCGCTCTGCGACTTGAGCGGGATGCGGTTGATTTCGTCCAGCAGGATGACCTCGGCCTCCGCGAGCGGACCGAATTCGGTCATGAGCTCGCCGGTGGCCGGATTGATCATCTGGAAGCCGACGACTTCGGTCGGCTGCAGGTCGGCGCGTCCCTGGAGGCGTGCGAACTTGGCGTTGCTGATGGCCGCCAGGATCACGCCGAAGAACGTTTTGCCGACGCCGGGCACCCCGCGGAGGAGCAGGTTGCCGGCATTGACCTGACGCTGCTCTTTCTTGTCGTAGGAGGTCGGGATCTCCGACATCAGGACGACGTTCGCGAGCGCTTTGGCCGTCTCGTAGCCGACAAGCGCTTTTCCGCCTTCAGCAACGATTAATTCGTGGAAACCGATGGCTTGTTCGAGGTCTGGATGCAATGGAAGCGACATCTTACTTGATAGAATACCGATCGATGAACAAAGTGCTGGCGACGGCTGCCGAAGCCGTCGCGCGCATCCCGGACGGGGCGACAATTTTGATGGGCGGTTTCGGGCTCTGCGGCATCCCGGAAACGCTGATCGCGGCCCTGCTTGCGCAGGGCACGAAGGGGCTGACCGTCATCAGCAACAACGCCGGAGTGGACGATTTCGGCATCGGCGTCCTCCTCAAGTCGCGCCAGGTCCGCAAGATGATCTCGACCTATGTGGGGGAGAACAAGGAGTTCGAGCGTCAGTTCCTGAGTGGCGAGCTGGACGTCGAGCTGGTGCCGCAGGGGACGTTTGCGGAGCGGATCCGGGCCGGCGGCGCCGGCATCGGCGGGTTTTTCACACCGACCGGTTTTGGGACACTTGTCGCCGAAGGTAAAGAGACGCGGACAATTGACGGCAAGTCGTTTGTGTTCGAGCGCCCGCTACGCGCCGATTTCGCGTTCGTGAAGGCGTGGAAAGGCGACCGGGACGGCAACCTCGTCTACCGGAAGACCGCGCGCAATTTCAATCCGGTGATGGCGACCGCGGCCGAGGTGACCATCGCCGAGGTCGAGCAGCTGGTCGAGCCCGGCGACCTCGACCCCGACCAGATCATCACGCCCGGCATCTTCGTGCGGCACATCCTGCAGGGCAGTCACTACGAGAAGCGCATCGAGAAGCGCACGACACGGAAGTAATGGAGCCCTTATCACGAAGGCACGAAGCACACGAAGAGCACGACAGCAGGCCTGGACGGAAAAACCCAATGGAACTTCGTGGTCTTCGTGATCTTCGTGCCTTCGTGATGAGGGCTCGGTCGTTCATTCAGCCATCAGCACTCTGCAATCAGCAATTTCAGGCCTCCCATGGATAGCCGCGAGCGGATCGTGACGCGGGTCGCCCGCGAGCTGGTTGACGGCGCCTACGTCAACCTCGGCATCGGGATGCCGACTCTGGTGGCCAACCACGTGCCGGCCGGCGTCCACATTACCCTGCACTCCGAGAACGGACTGCTGGGCATCGGGCCGTATCCGACCGACGCCGAGGTCGATCCGGATCTGATCAATGCCGGCAAAGAGACGGTCACCGAGGCGGCCGGCAGCTCGTACTTCAGCAGCGCCGACTCGTTTGCCATGGTGCGCGGCGGGCACATCGACCTGACGGTGCTCGGCGCGCTGCAGGTGGACGCCGAAGGCAATCTCGCCAACTGGATGATCCCCGGCAAGATGGTCAAGGGCATGGGCGGGGCGATGGATCTGGTCGCCGGCGCCAGGCGCGTGGTCGTCGCGATGGAGCACACGACGAAGGACGGCGGCCACAAGATTCTCCCGCGTTGCACGCTGCCGTTCACGGGCCTCAAGGTGGTGCACCTCATCGTGACCGAGATGGCGGTGATCGAGGTCACGCCCCGCGGCCTGGTGCTGAAGGAAATCGCGTCGGACACGACGGTCGAGAAGGTGCGCGCCGCGACCGGCGCGGAACTGATCGTGGACCATCCGCCTGCCGTCTTCTAGAAGGCGCTATGAACGCAGAGTTCGCGGAGTTCGCAGAGATTCTTTTCCGGGAATTTCTCAGCGTGTTCCGCGGGTTCTGCGTTGAGTGTCTGGGTGGGATGTCTCTGTGCGCCTAGCTGGAAAGGTCGCGGTCGTCACCGGCGGCGGGTCAGGCTTCGGCGCCGCAATCTGCCGTCGTTTCGCGGCTGAAGGCGCCCGCGTGGTCGTCGTCGATCGCGACGCAGCCGGCGGCGAGCAGACGACCCGGGCCATCGGCGCCGCCGCCGCGATGTTCGTCCGCGCCGACGTGACCGACGAAGCCGACGTAAGGTTGATGATCGCGGCGGCGGTCGATCGCTTCGGCCGCCTCGACATCCTCGTCAACAACGCCGGACTGCCGCAGGCGCCGGAACCCTTCACGTCTACGACAAGCGAGGCCTTCGACCTGCTCTTCGCCGTCAACGCCAAGGCCATTTTCCTGGCGGCGCAGCACGCCGTGCCGATCATGCGCACGCAGGGCGGCGGCGTCATCCTCAACACCGTATCAGTGGCGGCGATCCGCCCGCGTCCGAACCTGTTGGCCTACAACAGCAGCAAGGGCGCTGCGCTGGTGATGAGCAAGTCGATGGCGCTCGAGCTCGCGCCCGACCGCATTCGTGTCAACGCCGTGTGTCCCGGTCCCGGCGACACTCCGATGCTCGCGACGTTTGTTGGCGGCGACTCCGCGGCGCACAAGGCCGGTTTCCTCTCGACCGTTCCGCTCGGCCGCCTGTGCGCGCCGGAGGACATCGCCAACACCATGGTGTTCCTGGCGTCAGACGAGGCGAGCTTCATCACCGGCGACGTGATCGAGGTCGATGGCGGGCGGTGCATTTAGCGTAGACGACGGTCAACGCAGAGATCGCTGAGCCCGTAGAGTAATTCTTGACTCAGCGAGTTCCGCGGGTTCGGCGTTGAATGTCCTGGAGGACTTTCGTGCATCAGTACCAAAACTACATCGCGGGTCGGGATGTCGCCTCCGCCGACGGGAAGACGTTCACCGCCTTCAACCCGACCACCGGCGGCCCGTGGGGAACCTTCGCGGTCGCTGCGGCGCGCGACGTCGATCTCGCGGTCACGGCCGCTTCGGTCGCCTTTCGTGAGGGGCCGTGGGGCGCGCTCTCGCCGACCCGACGCGGCCGGCTGCTGATGAAGTGGGGCGAGAAGATCGCCGAGCACGCCGATCGCATCGCCGCCATCGAGACCGGCCAGAACGGCAAGCTGTTTGCCGAGATGCGCGCACAGGCGCGGATCGCACAGGACTGGCTGTATTACTTCGGCGGCCTCGCCGACAAGATCGAAGGCACGGTCATCCCGCTCGATCGTCAGAGCATCCTCAACTACACGCTGCGGGAACCGCTCGGCGTGGTCGGCGTGATCACGCCCTGGAATTCGCCCACCTTCATCGCCATCATGTCGCTCGCGCCGGCGCTCGCCGCCGGCAATACCATCGTCATGAAGCCGTCGGAGATCACCTCGGCTTCCTCGATCGAGCTGGCGCGGCTGGCCGAAGAGGCCGGTATCCCGCCAGGCGTCATCAACGTCGTCACCGGCTTCCGCGAAACCGGAGAGGCGCTGGTCGATCATCCGAAGATCGCGAAGGTGTCGTTTACCGGCAGCGTCGGCGCCGGGCGCGCGATCGCGGCGCGCGCGGGGCAGCGGCTGGTCAGCTGCATGCTCGAGCTCGGCGGTAAGAGCCCGAACATCGTGTTCGGCGACGCGAACCTGGATCAGGCTGAAGCCGGCGTGCTGGCGGGCATTTTCGCGGCGGCGGGGCAGACCTGCGTCGCCGGCTCGCGCGCCTACATTCACGCCTCGATTTACGACGCCTTCGTGGATCGCATCGTTAGCCGTGCCCGACACATCACCATCGGCGACCCGATGCTGACGACGACCCAGATGGGGCCGGTGGCGACGAAGATGCAGCTCGAGAAAGACGAGTCGATGGTGCAGCGCGCGGTGAGCGAAGGGGCGACCGTGTTATGCGGCGGCGGCCGGCCCGCGCTCGCCGAGTTTCCGGACGGCTACTTCTATCAGCCGACCGTTGTGCACCAGGCCGGGAAGGACAACTTCCTGATGCGCAACGAAGTGTTTGGTCCGGTGCTCGCGGTCACGCCGTTCAAGGACGAGGCCGAAGTGCTCGCACTCGCCAACGACACGGAATTCGGACTGGCCGCGGGCGTGTGGACGCGCGACGTCAATCGCGTCCACAAGATGGCGCGCAAGCTGGAAGCCGGCACTGTCTGGATCAACACTTACCGCGCGCTCACGTTCAACTCGCCGTTCGGCGGCTACAAGGCGAGCGGCATCGGCCGGCAGAACGGCATCGAGGCGGTCTATCAGTACCTGCAGACCAAGAGCGTGTGGTGCGAACTCGGTGACGAGATTCAGGATCCGTTCATCATGAAGGTCTGATTGGCACCGCTTCGCGATATCCTCGACGCCACCGAATGACCGTTCCGAACCGAGCCCCCGCCTCCGTCCGGAGGGCCGTCAACATCGCGGACCTCCGCTGGCTCGCCCGGCGCCGTTTGCCGGCGCTGGTCTTCGACTACATCGACGGCGGCGCCGACGAAGAAGTCACGCTCCGCGAGAACAGCCGCGCGTTTCAGCAGATTCAATTCAGGCCGCGCCAGGGCGTAGCGGTCCCTGTCTGCGATCTGCGTACGACCGTTCTGGGCACCACCCTCGAGCTGCCATTCCTCCTCGCTCCGATCGGGTTCTCGCGAATGCTGTATCCGCTCGGCGAGGCGCACGCCGCCCGCGCCGCGGGCGCGGCGGGCACCGGTTACATCCTGTCGACATTTTCCGGCACACCACTCGAGCAGGTCCGGGAACATTCTTCCGGACCGTTGTGGTACCAGCTCTATGTTCCGGGAGGGCGGGCTGTCGCTGAAGCATCCATCGCGCGAGCGCGTCAGGGCGGCTACTCTGCGCTGGTGGTGACGATCGACACGCCCGTGTCAGGGATGCGCGAACGCGACTACCGGAACGGCATGCGCCCGCTGCTGGCAGGCGATTGGCGCGGCAGCGTTCCTCACCTCTGGCAGTTCGCCACGCATCCACGCTGGGTGATGGGTTATCTCGCCGACGGTGCGCCGCTGACGTTTCCGAACGTGCAGATTCCCGGCGTGGGCGCGATGCCGTCCAAGGACGTCGGTGCGATGCTCGAGAGCACGGTTGTCACATGGAGCGACTTCCGCTGGATTCGCGACGCCTGGAACGGTCCGATCGTCGTCAAGGGTGTGCACACCGGAGACGATGCGAGGCGTGCGGTCGACGCGGGTGCGCAGGCGGTCATCGTGTCGAATCACGGTGGACGTCAGCTTGACGGCGTACCGGCGAGCCTGCGGGCGCTTCCGGAAGTGATCGCTGCCGTGGGCGATCGCACCGAAGTGCTTGTCGACGGCGGCATCAGGCGAGGGGGCGACGTCGTGAAGGCGCTCTGTCTTGGCGCACGCGGAGTGCTCGTCGGTCGCGCCTATGCCTGGGCGCTTGCGGCTGCCGGTGGCCCAGGCGTCGATCGTGCGATCGAGATCCTCCGCGCCGACATCGTCCGAACGCTCCGGTTGCTCGGCTGTCCCTCGACTGCAGATCTCGACGCGTCGTACCTCGAGCCGTCCGGGAAATAGTTACGACCGATTGAGGAGCGCCCTGACCTTTGGCGTGGCCTTGAGTCGCCAGGCCGCCGCGATCAGCTCCCGCAATGCGTCGCGATCGACTTTCGCAAGGTTCACCAGGATCGAGCCGAACCCGTCGTAGTGCGGCGTCGTGTAATAGGCCGCTTCTCCTGATTCCAGCAGCCGCTCTTTTTCTTCCAGGCTGCACAGCAGCATGAGACCGCCCTCCGCTTCGGTACGAAGCCGCGCGAAGCCCTTGCCGTCAACTTTGAGTCCGGGTGTTCCGTACCACGTCGAGTCTTCGACCTTCGGAAGCTTCTGCGCCATCGTCACGACGTCGGCCCAGCCGATGACGCCGATCCGCTTCCGCGCGGCAGGAGCCGTTCGCCGAGAGCGGCGTGCCTTGTTCTCGGCGATCCGCGCCTTGACGATCGTTCGCACCAGCGTCGCAGGCAAAGGCTTGTCGATCGGGAAACGGATCGTGCCCTTGGACACTTGAGCGCCTTTGAGCTTGCTCTTCACCGCATCGATGACGGCGTAACTCATCGGAAACAGGCTGCAATGCGACGCAAACGCGCCGAACGCCACCAGCGCGCGGTCGTACTTGAAGGTCGGAATCCCGTAGCTGATGAACTTGGTCGCCTCCGGGTGCCGCGGCCAGGATCGCTGTCCGGATTTTCTGGAGCGTGCTGCGGCCCGGCTCTGGCACTGCGGCCAGGTACGCGTCAACGGTCTTGGCGGGCTTTCCCTTCTTCATCGGAGCAGCATATGACGAAACTGCGTGGGGCCTCGATGGCCGGCCAAAGCAGTTTCACAACGCGACACTGAAAGGGTCGCGCTACGCCGACTACCGACGATTCAATAGGCAACTGCCAGGTTGCATATATCCGCGACTCGATCTATCATGCAACCCAGAGGTTGCTTATGGACACGACCACCACGCAGAGCGATCGCATCGAGAAGACCGTCGTCCTCAACGCACCACGCTCGAAGGTGTGGCAGGCCATCAGCGTCGCCGAGAAGTTCGGCGCCTGGTTCGGCGTCAGGCTCAGCGGGCCGTTCAAGCCGGGCACGCCGATCAGCGGCCGTCTCACCTACCCGAAGTACGAGCATCTGACCATGACGCTTGAGGTCGAGCGCATCGAACCGGAACACTACTTTTCGTACCGATGGCATCCGTACGCGATTGACGAGAAGGTGGACTACTCCTCCGAGCCGACGACGCTGGTCGAGTTTCGCCTCGAGGAGGTCACAAACGGAACCCAGCTCACCATCATCGAGTCCGGCTTCGATCGCGTACCCCTGGCGCGGCGCGCGGAAGCGTTCCGCATGAACGACAACGGCTGGAGCCAGCAGGCGGTGGCGATCGAGAAGTATGTCGCGCAGTCGTAGCGCGGCGGCGCTGATCGACGATGCCGCGCCGGTGTTCGCGGCGCTGGGCGAGCCGACCAGGCTGAAACTGGTCGGCCGCCTGTGCGCCGAGGGCCCGCTGTCGATTGCACGGCTGAGCGACGGCTCAGGTGTCACGCGTCAGGCGGTGACGAAACACCTGCACGCGCTCGGCGACGCCGGGCTCGTTCGCCACGCGCGACGCGGGCGCGAGCGCATCTGGGAGCTCGAAACCAGGCGCCTCGAGCGAGCGCAACGCTATCTCGAGCAGATCGCCAGTCAGTGGGACAGCGCGATCGGCCGATTGAGGGCGTTCGTGGAGGATCACGACGATTGAAACGCAGAGCACGCGGAGTTCGCAGATGGTCATCTGGAAAAGACGTACAACCTCTGCGGTCTCTGCGTTGATCGTGACTGGCCCGCAGCGGGTGCGCGTGACTAATCGCGCAGTGCGACCAGCGGGTCGAGCCGCGCTGCCCGCCGGGCCGGGATGTAGCACGCGAGCAAAGCGACGGCGGCCAGAATCGCCGTAGTGACCGCAAGCGTGATCGGGTCGCGGGCGCCGACGCCGAACAGGACGCTCGCAAGCAGCCGGGTCACACCGAAGGCGGCGACCAGTCCCACGATGAGCCCGGCAGTGGCGAGCATCATGCCGCGTCCAACGACCAGGCCGAGGATCGATCCGGTGCTGGCGCCAAGGGCGGAGCGGATGCCGATTTCCTGTGTCCGCTGTGCGACGTCATACGAAATGACGCCGTAGATGCCGACCGCAGAGAGCATCAGCGCGAGGGCCGCGAACACGCCGAGCAGCAGCGTGCGCAGCTTGTTGGTGGCCGACGTCTCGTCCTTGATCTGGTTGAGGGTCAGAACATCAGACAGCGGCTGATCCTTGTTGACCGCGTGCACCGCGTCCGCGATCGATCGCTGCAGCGTGGTCGGATCCACGGCGCCTCGCGCGGCGAGGTAGACCGTCGGTGTCGGGCTCTGTGCCATCGTCACGTACATGACTGGTGACAGAGTGTTGTCGAGGCCGCCGGTCTGCTCGTCGCTGACGATGCCGACGACTTCCCACGGAATTTCAGCGCCCAGCGCCGGTTGGCCCGGAATGATGTCCTGGATGAGAATGCGGCGACCGATCGGATCCTGATCGGGAAAGAACCGCGTCACCATCGTGTGATTGACGACCATCACCGGGGCGCCACCCTTGATGTCACGCTCCGAGAGTGCGCGCCCTTTCACCAGCTTCATGCCCAGTGTTTGAAAGTACGACGGCGTCACCTGCTTGAACGCTGCGGATCGTCGGTTGGCCATGTCCACGATCGGCTTGTTGTCGATTTGCAGCGGCATGCCGTTGCCCCAGCCACGCATCGGCAGCACGCAGGTTAGCGCCGCGTCGCGGACGCCTGGCACCGCGCGAACGTTCGATTCAATCTGCAGAAGGTAGCTGGTCAGCTGCGCCGGATCGGAGAAGCGTGTATTCGAAATCGGCACGCCCATCGTGATCACGTTGGTTGCGTCGAAACCGGCGTCGGTGTTCATCATCACGAAGAAGCTGCGAACCAGCAGGCCGGAGCCGACCAGCAACACGAACGCCAGCGCGACTTCGATCACGACCAGGCCGCTGCGGAGCCGCCGCCGGCCGCGATCGCCGCTCGAGCCGCGGCCGCCTTCCTTCATTGCGCTGCTCAAGTCGGGCTTGGTGGCTTGCAGTGCGGGCGCCAGGCCGAACATCACACCGGTGGCGATCGACAGAGCGAGCGCGAACACCATCACTCGCACGTCCATGGTGACCGAGACATCACGAGGCAGGGTGAACGGCGGCATTGCCAGCTTGAGCCCTGCCACCATCGCGTACCCAAACGCCACGCCGGCCAGTCCCCCGATGAACGACAGCAGGACGTTCTCGGTCAGGAACTGACGAATCAGACGTCCGCGACCGGCACCGAGTGCGGAGCGAACCGCGACCTCGCGTTCGCGCGACGTGCCGCGCGCCAGCGTCAGGTTGGCGAGGTTCACGCAGGCGATGAGCAGCAGCATGCCCACCGCCGCGAGCAGGACGATCAACGAGCTGCGCAGCTGAGGGCCGACGATGATGTCGGCGTAAGGGTCGATCCGGACGCCCCAGCCTTTGTTCGACCGTGGAAAGTCGGTGGCGATCCGGGCGCTGATCGTATCCATCTGGGCCCGCGCCTGGTCGAGCGTGACGCCGGGCTTCAGCCGCCCGATCGATGAAAGCCAGTGGAAGTCTCGGGTCCGCTCCGCCGGACTGAACGCGAGCGGACGCCAGAGCTGCTGGTATCCGCGATCGAATGCCGAGCCTTCGGGCATGACGCCGATCACGGTGTTCGGTTCGCCGTCGAGCGTCAGCGAACGTCCAATGATGCCGGCGTCGCCGCCGAATTGCGTCTGCCACAGACGGTGACTGAGAACCACGACGTGCTCGTTGCCGGGTTGATCCTCACCGGCGTGGAACGTGCGACCAATTACCGGTTTGATCCCGAACACGTCGAAGTAGGAGGCCGACACGCGCCCGCCGCGTAGCAGCGTCGGGTTACCGAGGCCGGACAGCGTGACCGAACCGCCGGTGGCTGCCGCCAGCGACTCGAACACGGTGTTCTGGTCGCGCCAGTCACTGAAGTTCAGTGCGGAAATCGCGTTGCGCGTGCCGCCCGGCGGACGTTCCAGCACGTAGACGATGCGATCGGGCTCGGCGTAGGGGAGTGGGCGGAGCAGGACACCGTTGACGAAGCTGAAAATGGCGCTGTTCGCGCCGATGCCAAGGGCCAGTGTCAACACCGCTACAGCCGTAAATCCGGGCGATTTCAGCAGCGCCCGCGCGCCATGACGGAGATCGTGGGCAATTTCGGTCAGCAATCGACACCTCTCCCCGATGAACGACGTCCGCTTAGACGGACCGTCGGCGATCATGGTTGGCGCGTCGAGCGTCGTGGTGCGGGCCTTTCAGGCCCGCTCTCCAACGCGACCCTGAAAGGGTCGCGCCACGCCGATCTGAAAGGGTCGCGCCACGCCGATCCCGAAATCCGCGCTAAAAAGTATCGAACTGGTAGCCGAACTGGCGTAGACGATCGAACGAAAACATCAGCCAGCGTCCACGCTCCGCATCGAGGGCACGGTGGATGCGATGGCCGACCGTCCGCTCGATCTGCTCGTCGCTGGCGCCCGCGTCAACTGCGCTGACAGCGCTCAGGATGTCTCGGTGGGCGTCGGCGTGGAGGTCGGTGGGATCGAGCGTCATCGGGCGCCACCAGTCGAGCGCCTCCCGCGGCTTGCCTTGGCGCCAGTAGATCGCGCCGATCAGGAATCGCGCGTCGTTCAGGCGATAGCCGTCGGGCGTCGTTCGGACGATGCCGCTGAGGATGCCCAGCCGGACCGTGTCGAAATGCCCGACCAGGTCCTTCACATCCCGCAGGCCTTTGCGCTCGAGCACGGAGGAGTAGTAGCGACGCAGGCGGACGACCAGTTCGAAGGCGGCCCGATTCTTCGATCGGGTCCAGTCGAGTTGCTCGTTCGGGTCGGTCTTCATCAGGGTGGCGAACGCGTCCTGGCTCGCCTGCGCCAAATCGTCGAGCAGCAACAGTAGCTCGGTGGTCGCCCTGGTCGAAGGATGAGCCGACGCGTAGCGGCTGATGAAGCCGATGAAGTTGACGTGATCGGCAGCCAACTCGAGTTCGACCCATAGCCGTGGATCGCGGATGTTGCGATCCGAGTAGGGCTGCGGCCAGTTCTCCTCGCGGTACATCTGCAGCAGCTTCGGCAGCGTGCCGGCGTCCGCGCCGGACTGCTCGATCAGCCGGGCGATCGGCTGAAAGACGGTCCATCGATCGCGGCGGGACCACGATTTGTCCACCAGCGCCTGCAACGCCGCGTCGTTGAGCACCAGCGGACGATGACGGTCGCCGCCCGCCGCGTTTGCCGCCGGCGGCGCGAAGGGATTGGCGAGGCTTTCCGCGAGCGTCCGCTGCGGCGTCACGCCGAAGTGATCGAGCGCAATTCCCGGCATCACGAACGGGAACAGCACTTGAGCGTGGTCCGCGATCTTCGCGACGTTGATGCGAAAGTCGCCCAGAGAAATCTCTGACGCTCCGGCGTCTGGCGGAAGGGTCCAGTCCTCGCGCGCGGCCTCGGTCGGTTTGATCCCGGCGTATTGCGAGTCCTCTGTCGGCCCGACGATGAAGGTGGACATCGAATGGACCGGCTGATGCGGGGTCGCCGCGTTCCGCGGCGCGGTCATGACTCGGACGAGCATGAGCAGCGTGAAAATGTGGAGGGTGGCCGAGGAGGCGAATCCGGCGAACCGTGGCCCGCTAGCCATGCGCCCGGATTCCTGATGCTTAGGGCGCGGTCGGCTTTGCCTTGGCAGGCAGGATGTTGAGCGCGAGCCGGACGCCGGTGATCGGCGCCACCGTCTTGGCCGGCGCGGCGCCGCCAAACGCCGCCGACATGACGTCCGGATCGTCGAGGTCGGCCTTGACCTCGATCTTCGTGCCGCGCGGCAGCGTCAACGGCTGCTCGAACCAGTAGCGGCGATCCCAGTCGGCACGCGTCAGCAGGCGAATCATCGGCGTGCGGGTGCCGTTGGGCAGCACCGCTTCGACCTGCAGCGTGATGTTCGGCGGCACCATGTCGGGGCTGACCGCGACCGCCTGAACGTCTTCGTCAATCGTGCGGCTGAAGGTCACGACCCGCTTGCTGGTGTCAGCCGCCGTGAGCGTGGCGGACGCGATCGGCAGGGACAGCAGCTCGCGCGCATCTTTTGCGGTGGAGAAATAGACGCCGACCGTGCTCCGGTCGGACACTTCCTTGCCCTCGAACTGCCACGTCTTCTTGTAGTGAATTCGCGCCACGATCTCGGCACCGGCGGGAAGACGCAGCGCCGTGCCGGCGTCCATCGGTTCCGGATCGTGACCTGGCACCCAGCGCGCGAGCACCTGTTCGGGGACCGGTTCGGTTGATGTGGACGCCGGCGATTTCATGTAAATCAGTGCGCTGCGGACAACTGACGGTGTTCCAGGCAGAAGGTCCACCGCTCGCACCCAGCGTGCCTCGGTGGCGGTGGTCGCGATGGTGAACTCATGCGTGTCCTCCATCTTGTCCGCCGACACGACGAACGGCGCCGGCAGTGGCAGCGCCAGGTCGGGCTTGCCGAGCACCCACTCGTTCTTCAGCGTGACCGGCGGCAGCTTCTGGTCGAGCCGGCCGCGCGGGTTGCCGCCGGTCGCCCAGGTCAGGATGGTGTCGAGCTCTTTCGGCGCCAGCAGGTGCTCGTGCTTGAACTCGCCGAAGCCGTCCACCGCGTTCCACGGCGGCATGTGCGATGCGACGAGCTCGCCGCGAATCGATTCGGCCCACGGGAACGCTTCCTCGTAAGTCATCAGCGACATCGGCGCGACGCCGCCATCCACATGGCAGTTGCCGCATTTGGCGCGCACGATCGGGAACACATCGTCGTTGTAGGTGTACTTCGAGGTGATCGCCTTATGGGCCTCGCCTCGTTCGACCTCAGACGCCAGAGCGGCGCCGAGCACGACGCACGCCACGGTGAAGCGAACGGTGTTCCTGGAAATCGTCATGGTTGTCCCGGGAACGACGACTGTAGATCCTTGGCCGCTTCGACGAAGCCGGCAAAAGCATCGACAATCTGCTGCTTGTTGCCGATGTCGCCGAAGGCGTCGAGCAGCCACGCGGCACGAATCAACTGCTTGGCGGCCGGTTCGGCGATCCGCTGCTTGTCCGCCGGGATGTCCTTTTTGTGATCATCGACGAGCGCAAGCGCGATGTCCTTGGCCTGGAACGCCGGCACATAGATGCTGCCGAACGATCCCTTGTCGATCAGCGAGCGAATCAGGTCCGTCTGCGTTTTCAACTGCGTCAGCAGTTCAGGGACCGTGCCGGTGACGGGCGGCGGAATCAGCGACGGGTCAACCAACATGCCGTCGACACCGTTCGTGAGCGGCACCGGCGTAGGAGCCGGTGCGGTTGGTACGACGACGACCGTTTTGGCCGGCGGCGGCGCCTGAGTGGTCATCGTCATGGTGGGCGTGGGTGGAGCAGCAACGTCCTTCGTGTACGCACTGAAGGTGAAGTCGAACGGATACTCCGGACCATCCGGCGTGAATCGCATCTTCGCGGTCATCGATGCGGGCAGCTTGGACGGACCGATCTTCGCCTGGAAGTACTTGCCGCCGGCCACCGGCACGAGCGGAAACGACTTCACCTCTGTGGTTCTACGGGTCGCGGCGTCGAAGGTCTGCTCGGTGACGACGCGGCCCTTGACTCCCTTGAAGAGCGCGCTCTTGAGCGGCTTGGTGAAGTCGTCGTAGAGATAGACGCGGAAGACGCCGTCACTGGGCAGCGCGCCCTCCAGGTGGTGCCAGCTGTCAGGCGCCATGAAGAAGGAGCCGCCGTGCTGCGGATTGTGGTTGCCGTGGGCGCGGGCCTCGAAAGTCTTGGTCCGCGGCGTGCCGTCGGCGCAGTCACCGGGAGACATCGCCTTGACATCGCTGCCGGGACACGTCCACGACACCGACGCAATCACCTGGATGAGCGGTGTGTGATCGATCGGGCACTGACCCGGACTGGATTTGATCGTCCCTTTCGCGAGTGGCGTGGCGCTGCAGGTCCAGACCGACTCCAGGCGAATCGGCACCAGGGTCATCTTGCAGATGGGACATTGGCCCGGTTTGTCTTCGACGACCTGGGGATCCATCGTGCAGGTGTAGGAGAGCGGCGGCACTTCGTCCGGACTGGTCGGCGATTTGGCGGCGGCCGGCGTGGACTGGCGCACCGGCTTGGCGTTCTGGGGTGTGGCCCCCAGGCTCACAGCGAGAATCAACGCGACCACCAGCACGGCAGAAGATTTCATCACCCTCACTATGTTATACACCCTCAGACATGAGACTACGCATCAGTCGGCGAACGATGAGTCACGGCGCGATCGCCGTCGCGGCCGCGGCGTCCCTTGTCGTGTCGCTCTCGGGTCAGGCGCCGTCGAAGAAGTCGCTCCCTGATTCCGCCTTCGATGCGTTCTGGTCCGCCGGTTCGCCGCAAGGCGCCGGCCGGCTGATCGAACCGATCGTTCGATCGGGTGTCAGCTTCGGCGAGGCGTACGACCGCTTGCGCCGAGGCCGAAGCTACCCGCTCGCGAAGACCGGCATCATCCAACTGAGCCGCCGTAACGCTGACGGTGTTGAACATTTTTACGCGCTCAACATCCCTGATACATATGACGCCACGCGTCGATATCAGGTACGGATCCAGCTCCACGGCGGCGTCGGCGGACGCGCCACCAGCGCGCCCGTCGGCAATGGCTCCATCGGCGCACTCGCCGGCGCTGAGCAGATCTACGTAATCCCGTACGCATGGAACGCGGCCCCATGGTGGGGCGACGATCAGGTCGAAAACCTCACCGGCATCGTAGACGCGGTGAAGCGACTCTATAACGTGGACGAAAACCGCGTCGTCGTGTCCGGCGTCTCGGATGGCGGAACCGGCACCTACTATCTCGCGATGCACGAAACCACGCCGTTCGCGAGCTTCCTGCCGCTGAATGGCTACTGGATGGTGCTCGCGATGGCGGATATCGACGACGGGCGGTTGTATCCCAACAACCTCAGGGACAAGCCGTTCTTCGCCGTGAACGGCGGACGCGATCCGCTGTATCCGACGCGCGTCGTCGATCCCTATATCGCGCACATGAAGCAGGGCGGGATGTCGGTGGACTACCACCCGCAGCCAACCGCCGCTCACAACACGGCGTGGTGGCCTGAGGTGAAGGACACCTTCGAGGCCTTCGTGCGTGAGCATCCGCGAAAGCCGCTTCCGGACACGCTGACGTGGGAGGCCAGCGACTCGGGGACACACAACCGCGCGCACTGGTTGATCATCGACACGGTTGTCGGCAGCAAGACCACCGGCGCCGGCGACAAAGCGCTGGCGGATTTAAACGACATGCCCGAGCCGCCGGCCGCAGACTTTGGCGCCCGCAGCAGCGGCACCCGGATCAATCGCGTGATGCCCGGTTCGAACGCCGAGAAGATCGGACTGCAGGCGGGCGACGTGCTGATGCACGTCAACGACGCCAGCGTTCCATCGTCGATTGATGTGTCTGAAGCCCTCGAGGATCTGAAGCCTGGATCGACACTCGAGCTGCTGGTCGCGCGGAAAAACCTGCCGGTCGAATTGACCGGCATCTACGATCCGCCGATCGTTCCAAGCCCGCCGCGTCACCTGTTCGCTCGCGGCGTCCCGTCCGGCAGGGTCGATCTGACGCGTTCCGGCAACACGGTCGAAGCGGTCACGCGAGGCGTGAAGGCGTTTACCCTGTTGTTGTCGCCCGATCAGTTCGACTTCTCCAAGCCGGTCAAGGTGATTGCGAACGGGCGGACCGTGTTCGAAGGCCGGATTGAAAAGGACCTCAAGACCCTGCTCAAGTACGCGGCGGCCGACAACGACCGGACGATGTTGTTCGGGGCCGAACTTCACATCACGCTCGATTGACCCGGCCTCGGCGGTATCGGCGTCGATCTCCGGAACCCGGTGTCGCGATTGCGCGTCTGATGGAAACAGGCGCACCTTTGCCCGCGTCCGGGCGTCTAGCCGCAATTGTCATCGGAGCGATCTTTGGCGGCGCGGAACCGGCCGCTCGGAAGTAAAATGCCCAGCATGATCCGAAAGCACGTTGCCGCCGTCGTCCTGTGTCTGGGTTTGATGGCCACCTCGGTGACGTTGGTGGCACAGCGCAGCGTGGCCGGATCCTGGCGGGTCGATTTCGTCACGCCGCTTGGCCAGACTTTCGTCAACATGACCATCAACCAGTCCGGCACCCGTTTGACCGGACACGCGATCGACGAGTTCGGCGAGTATCCGATCGACGGCCGCCTCACCGACGATCAGGTCACGGTCGTCTGGCAGGTGCCGGAGGACGGCAAGATGCTCGAGATCACGATGAAGGGCAAGCTCGAAGGCAATGTCATCACCGGTACCGCGAAGCTTGGTGATGTCGGCGAAGGACCCTTGACCGCGCGTCGCACCGGCGACGGCGACGACTTGCGTTAGCCCGTCACTCTTTCAGGAGCTGAGATATGACTCGCACACGACTCACGCTGTTCGCGTTCCTGGTGCTCGTTGCGGCGCCCGCTTTCGCGCAGACCAACGTGACGGGCGACTGGGACGTCACCATCAACTCGCCGCAAGGCGCCAACACCATGCAGGTCACCTTCAAGCAGGACGGCGGGAAGGTCTCCGGCACCATGAAGTCCCAGATGGGCGAGCTGCCGTTCGACGGCGGGACGATCACCGGCAACGATCTGGTGTTCGGCTTCTCGGTCCCGGTGCAAGGCATGTCGCTCGACATCACCATGACCGGCAAGGTCGCGGACTCGACGATTGCAGGCACGGCGAAATTCGGCGACTTCGGCGAAGGCGAGTGGACGGCGAAGCGGAGCGCGGCCGCGACCGCCACGCCAGCTGCGGCGGCTCCAGCCGCGGCGGCAGCGCCCGCAGCGTCCGCTGCGGCCTCGACCGGCGGCATCAACGGCAAGTGGGACGTGATGCTGCGCACGCCGCAGGGCGATATGCCGGCCAATACCACGATCACCGACAACGGCGGCAAGCTGACCGGCACCTTCGGCAGCCAGCTGGGCGAAGTGCCGCTCACCGGGTCGCTCGCCGGCAAGGCGGTCAAGCTGTCGATGGTCGCCCAGACGCCACAAGGTGATCTGACGGTCGAGATGACCGGCGACCTCGATGGAGATTCGATCGTCAACGGCAAGGCCGACATCGTGGGGATAGGTCAACTAGAGTGGTCGGCCAAGCGCGTCAAGCAGTAGCGGCAGGATTCGTCCTCCTCGCGCTGGCGGGCTCCGCCAGCGCGCAGAGCGTCAAGCTCGCGACCGTCGTACCTCAAGGCTCTGTCTGGGACAAGGGCCTGAAGCAGATGGGCGAAGAGTGGAAGGATGCGACCGGCGGCCGCGTGATGGTCACGGTGTATCCTGGCGGCTCGCAAGGCGACGAATCGACGGTGCTGCGCAAGATGCGGCTCGATGCGCTGCAGGCGGCTGCGTTCACCGCGGTCGGCCTTGGCGGCATCGATCCGGCCTTCAACGTGTTCGATCTCCCGTTCTTCTTCGATTCCTACGACGAACTCAACTACGTCACCGACAAGCTCACGCCGGTCATCCGCAAGCGGATCGAGGCCAAGGGCTTCGTCCTGCTCAATTGGGGTCATGGCGGCTGGACCCAGGTGTTCACGAAAAAGCCGGTGCAGTCGGTTGACGACCTGAAACACGTGAAGTTGTGGACGTCGGCCGGCAACGATCGCATGGTGCAGTGGTTCAAGGCGAACGGCTTCGAACCGCGTGCGATGGCGATGACCGACATCCTCACCGGCCTGACCACCGGCATGCTCGAGGGATTGCCGACGACGCCGCTGGCGGCGATGTTGTTTCAGTGGGATCGCCAGACGCCGTACATGCTCGAACTCGGCCTGGGGCCGGTGATCGGCGCCACGGTCATCACGGCCAAGGCGTGGAACGCGATTCCGGCTGCGGATCGTCCCAAGCTGCTGGCGTCGGCCGACACGGTCGCCGCGAAACTGCGCGTGGACGTGCCCAAACAGGACGCAGATGCCATTGCCGCGATGACCAAGCGCGGTCTGACGATCACCAAGGCGTCGGGACCGGAGTGGCGCACCCAGCTCGATAGCCTCGCCAAGACCATGCGCGGCGACATGGTGCCACCGGACATCTTCGACCTCGCCATGAAGGCGCGCGACGAGTTCCGCAAGCAGCAGAAGAGCGCTCAGCCCCGGCAGTGAGACGCGCGCTCGTCCTGATCGAGGACGCCTTCTCGTCGCTGGCGCTGCTGGCGATGGTGATTCTGCCGCTGCTCGAAATCGTCTGGCGGCGCGCGTTCGGTCAGGGCATTCCCGCCTCGGGTCCGATCGTCCAGCACCTCACGCTCTGGGTCGGTTTTCTCGGCGCGGCGATCGCGGCCCGTGACGGCAAGCTGCTGGCGCTGGCCACCGGCACTTTCATCCCGCAGGGTCGGTGGCGCCGCGCGGCCGACATTCTCGCTGCCGCGTTCGGCGCCTGTTCCGCGCTGGTGCTCGCCTATGGCGGCTACCAGATGGCCGACATCGAACGCCAGGCCGGGACGACCATCGGCGCGGGTATTCCGTCCTGGGCCGCACAAAGCGTTCTGCCGATCGCGTTCCTGCTGATTGCGGTGCGCCTGGTGTGGCGCGTCGGTGTCCCAGCAGACGCGTCGGGGCTCGCGGCTGGGGATTCGGGGCCGGACTCCGCGGATCGGGGATTCGACGCAGGAGAGTCTGGCGTCGCGCTGACACCGCCCGCGGCGGCCGCGACCCGGTTCTGGCTCGATCGCGCACTGGCCTCGCTCGGACTGGTTGCCGGCGCGCTGTTTCTCTACGAGCCGTCAATTCTCCAGGGTCACAGTCTCTGGTTCGGCTTCATCGTCGTCATCGCCGCCGCCATCGTCGGCACGCCGTTGTTCGCGATTCTCGGCGGCACCGCCGCGCTGCTGTTCATGCACGACGGCACGACGCCGGCGACCATTCTGATCGAGACCTATTCGCTCAGCGTGTCGCCGACGCTGGCGGCGATTCCGTTGTTCACGCTCGCCGGATTCCTGCTCGCCGAGGGGAAGGCGTCCGAGCGTTTGCTGCGCGTGTTCCGCGCCTACTTCGGGTGGATCCCCGGCGGAACCGCGGTGGTGTGCGCGGTGCTGTGCTCGTTCTTCACCGTGTTTACCGGCGGATCCGGGGTGACGATTCTCGCGCTGGGCGGCGTGCTGTTTCCGGCGCTGATCCGGGACGGCTATCGCGAGAAGTTCTCGCTCGGCCTGCTGACCGCGTCCGGCTCGCTCGGCCTGCTGCTGCCGCCGGCGCTGCCGTTGATCCTCTATGCCGTCGTCGCGCAGGTGCCGATCGAAGACATCTTCATCGGCGGCATCCTTCCCGGCATTCTCCTGACCTCGATGGTGGCGGCTTGGGGTGTCCGCGAGGGCATCGTTTCCGGAGCGGGACGCTATCCGTTCCAGGCGACCGAGGCCTGGCGCGCGACGTGGGCGGCCAAATGGGAACTGGCGATGCCGGCGCTGGTGCTGGTGGCGATGTTCAGCGGGCTGGCAACTGCAGTCGAAGCGTCGGCGCTCACCGCGATGTACGCGCTGGTCGTGCAGACCGTGATTCACCGCGACCTCACTGGTCGCGCGCTGCTGCGGGCGTTCAGCGAATGCGTCACCGTCATCGGCGGCGTGCTGATCATTCTCGGGGTGGCCGTCGGGCTCACCAACTATCTGGTCGGCGCGCAAGTGCCAGCCAGACTGCTCGACTGGGCCAAGGGGAACATCACGTCGCGGCTGATGTTCCTGCTGGTGCTCAACGTCTTTCTGCTCGTGGTCGGCTGGCTGATGGAGATCTTCGCCGCGATTGTGGTGGTGGTTCCGCTGATCGTGCCGCTGGGCGCGGCGTTCGGGATTCACCCCGTGCACCTTGGGATCATCTTCATCGCGAACCTCGAACTCGGGTTCCTGACCCCGCTGGTGGGCTTGAACATCTTCCTCGCGTCATACCGCTTCAAGCGGCCGGTGCTCGAGGTCTGCGTCGCCGCACTGCCGATGATGGGCATTCTCGGACTCGGCGTGCTGGTGATCACCTACGTGCCGTGGCTGACCACCGGCTTGCTGACCCTCCTCGGCCGCTAACGGCATTCCTGCTTTTTTCTTACGCGCGATTGAGGCCGGTATGAATAAAATAGTCACTAGTGCACTCTTTCACAAGCCCCCAGGGAGGATCTCACAATGGCAGTGCGGACGGTTCGGTTCGGATTTTTAGCGGCGGCGGCTCTTATCTGCGTTCCTTCATTCGCGTCGGCGCAGCTCCCCAACTCGTTTCAGACACCCGGCGCCAAGGGCAAGGCCAACGAGGCGCAGGTGTGCGCGGCGGATTTCGAAGCCTCGGTGAAGCCGATGGCCAAGTGGCAGCACGATCAGGCGCTCGAACGCTACGGCAAGCGTCCTGAGGATTTCACCGGCGATCTCGATCATCTCATTCCGATCTCGCTCGGCGGGACCAACGACGTCGAGAACCTCTGGCCGCTGCCTTCGAACAAGGACATGGGCCCGGAGCAGAAGAAAGAGCTCGACGCCAAGCTGCACTCGATGGTGTGCGACAAGAGCATCACCCTCAAGGCCGCCCAGGACGCCATCAAGAAAGACTGGGTCAAGGCGTATCAGCAGTACGTCAAGGGAGTGAAGTAGTTCCGGGCTTGACAGATCTGTAATTCAGACCAAGATCTGTAAGTCGGATCAGTCGAACCGACGCCGGCGTGGCGCGTCCACGTCGGCGTTTGTTATCTGTCCGGTGGGGCCCCAGCCTTGCACAGGCCCTCGGCGAACCGAAAGGACGCATTGCGCAACAAACATCTTCTGACGGCGTTGTTTCTGGCGCTGGCTTCGGCATCGACGATCGCCTGCGGCATCCTGGACAAGCTGACCTCGACCGACTCCAACTCGGGTTCAAGCTCCGACTCGTCTACGGCGACCTCGGCAGGATCATCGTTTTCCGGGACCCTGGCCGTCGGCGGCTCGAGTGTGGTCACGTTCAGCGTCGCAACCGCCGGAGCGGTCACCCTGACGCTGTCGGCGATGAGCTCGGCGCCTCCCGGCGGTGTGGGACTGGGAGTCGGCACGCCGAACGGCACGTCCGGATGCACCCTGGCGACGTTTACGACCTCCGCTCTTCCGTCATCAACCGCTCAGATTAGTGTCAACGAGCCTGCCGGGACTTACTGCGCGCAGATCTACGACACCGGCAGCCTGACCGTCTCGTCCGCCTTTACCGTCACCATTTTGCACCCCTGAACCATTCGATTCCCGTTGACGGATCCTGTTGTCAGCGGCAGAGCCGGCAGGTATAGTACTTGGTGCACCACAGTGCGCCAGTGGTACGGTCGCGGCGTGTGTGCGAGGAGGTTTGAGATGAAGAGCACCTGGAAATGGACGCTCGGACTGGCGCTGCTCGTTCCTGTGGCCATGAGCATGTCGGCGCCGCTGGCGCTGCATGCGGAACCCGCCGGCGTGCCGGCGGAGGTGACCTTCACGAAGGACGTCGCGCCAATCCTTCAGCGCAGCTGCGAAAACTGCCACCGCGCCGACGGCGTGGCGCCGATGTCGCTCTCGACCTACGAAGACGCGCGGCCGTGGGCGCGCGCCATCAAGCAGCGCACCAGCATCGGCCCGAAGGCCGGCGTGATGCCGCCGTGGTACGTCGAGAAGAACATCGGCATCCAGCAATTCCAGAACGATCCGTCGCTGAGCGACGAGGAAATCGCGATCATCGCCAAGTGGGCTGACAGCGGCGCGCCGAAGGGCAACCCGGCCGACATGCCGCCCGCCAAGGTCTACGCCGACCACACCGCCTGGGCGATCGGCACGCCGGATCTGATCATCAAGACCAAGGAACTGGTCGTCAAAGGCGATGCGCCGGATTGGTGGGGAGAAATCCCGAGCGTGCCGACCGGCCTCACCGAGGATCGCTACGTCGCCGCGCTCGAGATCAAGGAAGTCAACGACGTCGAATCGAAGGCCGGCTCCGGCCGCGCCACGGTGGGCGGCCGCTTCGTCTTCCACCACATGATCTGGCGCACGCAGGTGCTCGACGGCAAGGCCGATCAGGAAAGCGCGCTGCTCGCGGCCTTCGACGAGGAATCGACCAACTGGCCGGTCCACGAGGTCGGCCGCAACGCCGATTTCTTCGATCCCAAGTCGGCGCGGCTGCTGAAGGCCGGGTCGAGCGTCGTCTCCGACTCCGTGCACCTCCACTCGAACGGACGCGACACCAAAGCCCACCTCGAAATCGGCTTCAAGCTGATGCCGAAAGACTACGTGCCGACCTACAAGCGCGCGGTCTTCGGTCTGGGCAACGGCGTGGACATCGACATCCGCGGGATGGAAGCCAACCAGCAGCTGAACGCCTACACGGTGCTGCAGCAGAACACCAAGATCATTTCGTTCGAACCGCACCTGCACGCGCCCGGCGCGCGGATGTGCCTCGAAGCGATCTGGGGCTACAACATCCAGACCTTGAACTGCGTCGGCTACGACCACAACTGGGTGCGTGGTTACGACTACACGGACGCGTCCGCGCCGCTGCTGCCGAAGGGCACCATCCTGCACATCACCGGCTACATGGACAACTCGCCCTCGAACAAGAACGTGCCGGATCCGCGGAACTGGCAGGGATCCGGCAATCGCTCGGTGGCCAACATGTTCATCGACCTCGGCATGCGCGTCGCGCTGACCGACGAGCAGTTTCAGGCGGAAATGGCCAAGCGTCGTGCCGACCTGCACCTCACCAAGAACGACGTCGTCATCGGCTGCCCGCTGTGCCTGGTGATGCCGACGCCGGCGATGAAGACGACCGCCGGGGGACCGCAGCAGTGAGGGATCGACGGGCGTCGGTGTGTGCGGCGGCGGTGGTGCTGGTGCTGGCCGCGTTCGGGTCGGCCGGGGCGCAGTCCCTGTCGTACACGAAGGGCCAGAACATCTCGCCTGCCTACGAAGGGTGGGAAGTCGGCGCGGACGGCCAGAAATACTTCCTGTTCGGGTACATGAACCGCAACTGGGAAGAAGAGCCGAATATCCCGATTGGTCCGGACAACGGCTTCAACGTCGGCGGCGCGGATCAGGGACAGCCGACCCACTTCCTGCCGCGCCGCAACCGCTTCGTGTTTCGCGTCAAGGTGCCCGCCGGCTTCGGTGAGAAGGACGAATTGATCTGGACGCTCACCGTCCACGGCAAGACCGAAAAGGCCTACGCCACGCTCCGGCCCGACTACGTCATCGACGATGTCGTGAAGGCCTCGGAGACGGGCGCGCTCGGCGCCGGGACGAGCAGTCCCGAAATGCGCGCGAACAAGCCGCCGGCCGTCCACATCGAGGAACTGCAGGCCAAGAACGTCAAGGCGGGTACGCCGATCACGCTGGTGAGCGACGTCAAGGACGACGGCGTGCCGAAGCGACGCGATCTGGTCGCGCTCGCGGCACTGCGCGCCCAGCGCCAGCAACAGACCGCCAACGCCGAAGCCGGCGCGGCTGCGCCGCCCCGCAATCCGGCGATGGCGCCGCCGACGCGCATCACGGTCGGCAAGAACCTCGGCCTGCACGTGTCCTGCTTCGTCTACCGCGGCGAGGGACGAGTCACCTTCGACCCGCCGCAGATCAAGCCTTGGGAAGACACCCGTGCCGGCGCCAACTCGCCGTGGGCACCTCTCTGGACACCTCCGACCATTCCGGCTGACGGCAAGGAGCCGGTCCAGGTCACATTCGAAGATCCGGGCACCTACGTGCTCCGCTGCCGTGCTGACGATGGCGCCCTCGTCAGCGACGACGACGCTACGATCGTCGTCGTCAGGTAGGACGCCGATCCATCAGTCGAAGCAGCCTTTCGCGACAAGCATTGCAGTTGTCGCGAAAGGTATGTGAGAATCACCGCGCTACCAAGGAGCTGAATTGATCATGCGTCGTGTTCAGTCTGTTTTCATTCCTGCTGTCGCAGCAGCGTGCCTCGCATTGGCGGTGTCCGCCGGCGCCCAGAATCCCGGCGGCAGCCCCGAAGGCAAAAAGCTCAAGAATCCCGTCGCGTCCAGTCCCGAGTCCATCGCGGCCGGCAAGGCCGCGTTCACCAAGAACTGCCGGTTCTGCCATGGCGCTGACGCCAAGGGCAACGGACCGATGGCGCCGGAAGGCACGCATCCCTCGAACCTCACCGACGATAAGTGGGATCGCGGTTCAACCGACGGCGAGATCTTTCTGGTGATCAGCAATGGCGCCGGCCCGAAGTTCGACATGAAGGGCTACAAGAGCAAGATGACCGAGACCGACATCTGGAATGTCGTGAACTTCCTGCGGAGCATCCAGGCCAAGTAATGCGCTGGCTCGTCGTGGTGTTGGCGCTGGGCGCCGCCGCATGCGGCGCGCAGCCGGCTCAGGTCTCTTCGACTGTCTTCACGCCCGCGCATCGGACTTTGTCTGACGCTGCGCGCGAGTTCCTGTGGATTCGCTCCACGCCGCAGCAGCCGATTCCATTTCCGCACAAGACTCATATCGCCAAGAAAGCGGAGTGCGTGGACTGTCACGAGACCGTCGCCAAGGGACCGGTCGCGGGCATTCCGAGCGTCAAGACGTGCATGATCTGTCACAGCCAGATCGCCACCGATCACGCGCTCATCAAGCAGGTCACGTCGTATGCCGACAAAGGCATCGAGATCCCGTGGCAGCGGGTCTACGGATTCACGCACGAGGCGCACGTGAGGTTCAATCACGCGCCGCACGTTCGGGCCGACGTCGCGTGTGCGACCTGCCACGGCGATGTCGCCAACCAGACCGTGGCGGAACGGGTGGTCGATCACAACATGGGCTTCTGCGTGAACTGTCACCGGCAGAAGAACGCGCCGAACGATTGCCTGACATGTCATTTCTAGAGATCCGGTGATGGATCGCCGCAACTTCATCAAGCTCACGGCGATCACCGGCACGAGTGTCACGCTCGCCAGCTGCGGCAATCCCGAGAACCAGTTGATTCGGTTCGTGCCCGACGATGACATCACACCGGGGATTGCGGAGTGGAAGCCAAGCGTGTGCCCGGTCTGCCAGGCCGGCTGCGCGGTCACCGTCAGGGTGATGGACGCCGACGTGGACACGATGCGCAACGGTCAGGCCGGCGTCGTGGCCATGGCGGTGGCGAAGAAGCTCGAAGGGCAGCCGAAGGATCCGATCAGTCAAGGTGGGCTTTGCGCCCGCGGCCAGGCCTCGATCCAGATCACCTATCACCCCGATCGTCTGACGCAGCCAATGAAGCGGACCGGCGCGCGCGGTACGGGCGAGTTCCAGCCGATCACGTGGGACGCGGCGATCGCCGAGCTGGTCGGCAAGCTCGACGCGTTGGCGGCGGCCCGCGATCAGAAATCGCTCGTATGGATGGCGCGTCCGCGCGCGAGTCGCCGGACCACGCTGGCGGCGGCGTTTCTGACCGGTTTCGGCGCACCGGCGCCGGTCGAATACGAATTTTTCAACGACCACGTGCTTCGCACCGCCAACTCGATCAGTTTCGGCCGGGAGCAGCTCCCGACCATCGACATCGCAAGGTCGCGCATCGTCATCGGCTTCGGCGCGGACTTCCTCGGCACCTGGAACTCGCCGGTCGCGCAGAGTGCGGCCTACGGCCGGATGCGCCAGGGTCAGCCGCAGGTGCGCGGCAAGCTGGTGCAGGTCGAGCCGCGCATGTCGCTCACGGGCGCGAATGCCGACGAATGGGTTCCGGCGAAGCCAGGCACCGAAGGGGTGCTGGCGCTCGGCCTGGCGCACGTCATCCTCGCCAACAAATTGCGTCCGGCTGACGGCGGCCGGGCAGGCGCGGCGATCGATGGCTGGTCCGGCGGCCTGCAGGACTTCGCACCGGCGCAGGTCGAGAAGATCACCGGCGTCGCCGCGAAGCGGATCGAGCGGCTGGCGCGCGAGCTGGTCGAGTTTCATCCCGCGGTTGCGGTGATCGGGGGGGCGCCGCTGGCGCACACCAACGGTCTGTTCAACGCGCTCGCCGTGAACGCGCTGAACGGCCTGCTTGGCGCGATCGAGCAGCCAGGCGGCGTCTTCTTTACTCCGGGGATTCCGAAGTCCGCGGCCACTCGCGTGCGTCCGGACACGCTGACGTCGGCCAAGGTGCTGTTGCTCGACGATGCGAATCCGCTGTTCGCGATGCCGGCGGCGATGCAGGTCCGCGAGGCGCTCAACAAGATTCCGTTCATCGCCAGCTTCGGCGGCTTCATCGACGACAGCAGCGCGTTCGCCGATCTCATCCTGCCCGATCATTCGTTTCTCGAGTCATGGGTCGATGCGCAGCCCGAGTCGGGTTCGATCGAAGCGGTCAGCACATCGGCGGGTCCGGTGATGAAGCCGCTGTACCAGACCCGCGCGACTGCGGACGTGTTGATTGAGATCGCCAGCAAGCTCAAGACACCGGTAACGCTGCCGTGGAAAACGGCGGAAGAAGTCGCGAAGAGCGCAGCAGCCTCGCCCGCGACCACCCAATCAGCGATCGGCAATCGGCAATCAGCAATGAAATATGCCGAGCCCACGTTCGCAGGCGAGGCGAGTCAGTTCCCGTTTCATTTCCTGCCCTACGCGTCGCAGGCGTTCGGTGACGGATCGACGGCGCATCTGCCGTGGCTGCAGGAGCTGCCCGATCCGATTACGTCGGCGATGTGGAGCAGCTGGGTGGAACTCAACCCGCAGACCGCCGAGCGTCTGCAGATTGCGCAAGGCGACCTCGTGGACGTCACTTCACCAACCGGCGTGGTGCGGGCGCCGGCGATGATCTTTCCAGGCATCGCACCCGACGTCATCGCGATGCCGGTCGGACAGGGCCACGAGCAGTTCACGCGCTACGCGAGCAAGCGAGGCGTGAATCCGATCGCGATTCTGGCGCCTCAAATGGTGGCGGATGTGAGCACGCTGGCGTGGGCGGCGACCCGGGTGAAGATTGCGCGGGCCGGTGACCCAGACGGCAGCCTGATCATGTTCGCGGGCGAGATGCGCGAGCATCCGCACGAAGGCGAAACGCGATGACGCATAAGTGGGGACTCGCCGTCGACCTCGACCGGTGCACGGGCTGCGGATCGTGCGTCACGGCTTGCCACGCCGAGAACAACATCCCGACCGTCGGGCCCGAACAGGCCGGGCGCGGCCGCGCGATGCACTGGCTGCGCGTCGAGCGCTACTGGGAAGGCGACTTTCCGGATGTGCAGCTCAAGTTCCGGCCGGTGATGTGCCAGCAGTGCGACGCGGCGCCGTGCGAGCCGGTCTGTCCGACTTACGCCAGCCATCACACCGCCGAAGGGCTGAACGCGCAGGTCTACAACCGCTGCATCGGCACCCGCTACTGCGCCAACGCGTGCCCGTACAACACACGCTACTTCGATTTCTTCAACCCGCAGTGGCCCAAACCGCTGCACCTCCAGCTGAACCCTGACGTCTCGGTTCGCGAAGTCGGCGTCATGGAGAAGTGCACGTTCTGCGTGCAGCGGATCAACAGCGCCCAGATCGAAGCGAAGGCCGCCAAGCGCGAGCTGAAGGACGGCGACATCAAGACCGCCTGCCAACAGGGATGCCCGGCGCAGGCGCTGGTGTTCGGCGACCTCAACGATCCCGAAAGCGAGGTCTCGCGGCTCTCGAAATCGCCGCGCGGCACCAAATTGCTCGAGGAGGTCGGCACGCTGCCGAAGGTCACCTATCTCGAACGGCAGACCCAGGTATGAGCGAGCCATCCGACCAGCCGTCTCAGCGACGACTTGCTGCGGCCGCTGCTGCAGACGACGTGGCGCTTCTACGTGCTGGTGGCGTTCCTCGGCAGCATCGTCGCTGATGGGACTCGGCACCTGGGCCTACCAGATGTACAACGGCTTCGGCATGACCGGGATCAACAACCCGATCTTCTGGGCGTTCTACATCACGAACTTCGTCTTCTGGATCGGCATCAGCCACGCCGGCACGCTGATCTCGGCGATTCTGCGGCTGGTCAACGCCGGCTGGCGGCGTCCGGTCACGCGCTGCGCCGAAGTCATCACCGCCTTCGCGCTGATGATCGGCGCGATGTTCCCGATCATCCACCTCGGTCGTCCGTGGCTGTTCTTCTGGCTGATGCCGTATCCGAGCAGCCGGCTGATCTGGCCGAACTTCCGCTCGCCGCTGGTCTGGGACTTCTTCGCGATCACGACCTATCTGACCGGCAGCCTGCTGTTCCTGTTCCTGCCGATGATTCCGGACTTCGCGCTGGTCCGCGACAAGGCCACCGGGATGCGGCGCCGCATCTACGGCACGCTCGCGCTCGGCTGGCGCGGCACGTCGAAGCAGTGGCACCGCCTCGAGAGCGCGATGTCGATCATGGCGGTCGCGATCATCCCGGTCGCCGTCTCGGTCCACACCATCGTCTCGTTCGACTTCTCGATGGCGCCGGTGCCGATGTGGCACTCGACGATGTTCGGTCCGTATTTCGTCGCCGGCGCGATCTTCAGCGGCATCGCCGGCGCTGATCATCGCGATGGCGGCGCTGCGCAAGTTCCTGCACCTCGAGGAATACCTGCACCCGGTGCACTTCCAGAATCTCGGCAAGCTGCTGCTGACGATGAGCCTGCTGTGGGGCTACTTCGTGTTCGCCGAGCGGCTGACCACCTGGTACGGCAACGAACCGTACGAAATCGCAGTGCTGCGCGTGACCCAGAAGGGCTCGTTCGCGCCGCTCTACTGGACGATGGTGGTCTGCAACTTCGTGATCCCGGTCACCGTGCTGTCGCTGAAGAAACTGCGGACGATCGCCGGCTGCGTGATCGCCTCGTTCGGCGTCGTGCGTCGGCATGTGGCTCGAGCGCTTCCTGATCGTCGTGCCGTCACTCGGCCACAAGTACCTGCCGTACTCCTGGGGAACCTACCGTCCGCGCCCGGTCGAGATCCTGATCACGATTTCCACGTTCGCTGCGATGGGCCTGCTCTACACGCTGTTCGCGAAGTTCGTGCCGATCATCTCGATCTGGGAGATGCGCGCCGGCCAGCATCCGGCACCGGCGTTGTCGCCGCTGGCGCAGCACGAGCACGCGCTCGGGGAGACTCACGCGTGAGCGCGATCTACGCGATGTTCGGCGACGGCGATTCCGCGCAGCGCGCCGTCAACGGCCTGCGTCAGGCCGGCCTGCATGACGCCGACATCACCGTGGTGACGGCGGTGCCGATCGAAGATCAGGAATTCGGCGAGATCGACAAGACCACGTGGATTTGGTACATCGCCTGTGCAGGAGCATTCCTGGGGTTCTGCGCCAGCACGTGGCTGACGCGCATGACCGAACTGGCATGGCCGCTTCAGACCGGCAACATGCCGATTGTCGCGTGGTGGCCGAACCTGATCGTCATCTTCGAGATGACGATGCTCGGATCGATCCTCGCGACGGTGATCACCCTGATTGTCTCGGCTGGGCTGGGCAGGCGCATGCCCAGGCTCTACGATCCCGAGGTCACCGACGGCAAGATCCTGGTCGGTGTCGCGAGGCCGTCGGAAGCCGCCGTCCCGGAACTCGAACGCGCGCTCCGCGCCGCCGGCGCGTCGCAACTCCGTCGCATTTAGCGCGGTTTCCGCAAGCCGTCGCGCGCGCCTTTCAGGCCCGCGCCAGACGCGACCCTCAAAGGGTCGCGCAACACTCCGGCTGAAGCCTGACCCCTTATGTCGCCAGCGCTGACGCCAGCTGACGCAGGAACAATCCGACGTCGGTGACGATGCCGATGGTCTGCGACGACCCGCGGTCAGCGAGCTTGGTGACGACGGCGGGGTTGATGTCCACGCACACCAGCCGGACCCACGCCGGCAGCATGTTGCCGACGCCGATGCCGTGCAGCATGGTCGAGAGCACCAGCACCAGCTTCACGCCCTCGAGCGCCTCCGTATAACGATCCTGCGCCTCGACCAGATTCATCAAAGTATCCGGTAGCGGCCCATCGTCGCGGATGCTGCCGGCCAGCACGAAGTCCACGTTTCGCGTGATGCATTCGTAGATCACGCCGGATGTGACCACACCTTGTTCGACCGCCTGACGAAGTCCGCCGACGCGGTAGATGGCGTTGATCGCGCGCATGTGATGGCGATGACCACCCTCAATGGCGCGACCCGTTTCCATGTCCACGCCAAGCGATGTGCCGTAGAGCGCCTGCTCGACGTCATGGACGGCGAGTGCGTTGCCGGCGAGCAGCACGTCGACGTAGCCGTGGCGGATGAGGTCGCAGAAATAGGTGCCGCCGCCGGTGTGGACCACCACGGGACCGGCGACGACGGCGATGCGCTCGCCGGCGGCCTTGACGGCGCGCATCATCTCGGCGATGCGCGCGACGCCGACTTCGACCCGGCGCTCCGAAGAAATCTCGTTGGTCATGAACGCGAATCCCAGGCGGTCGCGCGCCTGGAATTCAGGGACGATCTTCACACCGTGAATGCCGCAGACGATCGCGTCACCGCGGCGGATGTCGCGCAGCTTGCGGCAGAGGGCGCGCCCGTCCTCCACCACCAGCGCCGCATCCATGCGCTGGTGTTCGACCGCGATCCACTGGCCGTCGAGGCGGACGTGGGTCTGGTGGTTGGTCGTGGAATAGAAGTCTTCGGGCGCGCAGCCGTCGCGGTCGGCGCGCACCAGGTGAGCGTCCTCGGCTCTCGCGATTCGGCAGCCAAGCGCCACCAGTTCTTCGAGGACGTCGGTGAGAGCGCCTGGTCCCTTGGCGGTGACCCGCATCGACACGAACGACGGTTCGTCGTTGGTGCGGCCGATGCGGAACTCGAGCACGTCGAACGCCGCGTCGTGGCGTACGACCGTGTCGAACATCGCATTCATCAATTGCGAGTCGATGAGGTGGCCTTCGGCCTCGACCACTTCGGTGGCGGCGGGTTGACCGCCGGCGGCGTCGATCACGAGTCCTCCAGGAAGGTCACATGATAGACGCCCGACCTGCCCCGAAGGAAATGCGCTAGAAGCCGCCGCCGATCTGGAGGCCGATGCTGCCGGTGAATCCGCTCAGGCGGTTGCTGTCGTAGCCGTTCGAACCGACGAAACGGTAGCCGACGTTGCCGGTGAGTCGTGCCTGCTTCGCGAGCTTGACGAGGAGTCCAACCTCCGGCTCGAGGACGAAGACGCCGTCGGTGTAGCGCACGCTGCTCACGACCGGCACGCGTGCGACCGTGTTCGCCCTCGGATCGATGACCACTGGAGGATAGGGATAGTAGGTATACAGACGAGTCAACGTTGCCTGGCCGCCACCAATCAGCATGTTCGCGCTGAAGCCGAGCGGGCCGCTGCCCAATGCCTGCCACTGCGTCAACAGGCCGCCGTAGGCCAGTTGACGATTGTTGTTGCCGTTGGCCAGCCAATAGCCGGCGCCGCCCACCAGGAAGGTCTCGTGGCTCAGAAAGCCGACGACCCCGCCGACGAGCGCGGACGTTGCGCCGTCAACGTCGGTGACCTTGAAGTCCGGACCCGCTACCCATCCGCTCGAGAGACGCTCGACCGTCATCGGGCCCTGGCTGAGCGGTGGCGGGTACGATTGCGCCATCGCCGAAAGGGGAATCGCGAGCAGCGCCGCCGCGAGTATCAGCGCCCGCATCATCGCTGATCCTGCGAACGAAGGCTGACGTTGATCGGCGTCGTCGCGCCACGGTGGACGTCGACCTGGGTCACGTATGTGCGATAGCCGCTCTTTCGGATCTCGACCGTGTGCGAACCCTCGGCGACCTGGACGACGAGGCGATCGGACTGATCCGGTCCGCGCCATTGATCGCCGTCGATCGATACTTCGGCGTCGCCGGGCTGGACCCGGACGGAAAGGGTGCCGTAGGCCCCGTTCTGCGCGCCGTCAGGCGCGTTTTGTGGCTGCTGCGGTGGTGGACGCCTTTGCGACGGCGGCCGCGGCTGACCCTGTCCCTGAGGCGGCGGATAGTTTTGCGGAGGGTAACCGCCGCCCTGCGGAGCATAACCATCCTGCGGATGCCCACCTTCGGGAGGAGTCGGCGGAGCGATTGGCTGAGGCCGGGCTTCGGGCTGATCGCTCGGCGCCAGCTTTACCATCTGATACTTGATCTTGAAGGTCTCGTTGGCCGGCAGAAAGACCCGCTGCCGTACTACGTGGTAGCCGTCCATGTAGAGTTCGATCTCGTGGGCGCCTGGAGGCGTATGCAGCCGCTGGAACGCGCCGTCGAAATCGTCCACGATGCCGGCGTAGTAGCCATCAACGAAGACCTGAGCCTCCTTCGGTGTGACTTCCAGGCGGACCGAGGAGTCGGGCGCGTAGACCGGGTACGGCGGTGGCGGGTAGACGTAGCCCCATTGCCCGCCTGTACGCTGCGCCGTAATACGGATACGGGCTCAGGTTGATGCCGGTCGAGACGACCACGTGCGGACCGCCGTAGGGCTGAGCGTTGACCGCTCGCGTCGAGCCGAGGACCACCAGGGCGGCGAGAGCGAAAAGCGGTACCAGGCGTTTGTGTGCGGACACTGGGAATCCTCGAACTGCCAGGCGACGGCACTCGACTTGCGAGCAATGCGAGTGCCAAGGCCTGGCCTTGAAAATATGGCGTGCTATCCCACGAAGATTGTTCGACTTGCCGCCGCACCGGATAGTGCGGACCGGCCCTCCCATCGTCGTCTCGTGACGACAACGGTGTCTGCACTAACGGACAGCGGCCACACTCTTTTCACATTGCTCCGAACGACGATCAACGACATGCTGAGGTGATGAACGTGCGATCGATTCTGTCTCTTTTGATTCTGACGCCGCTGCTCGCTGCGGCCGGGTGCAACACCCAGACGGCCGACAATTCGGCGACGGCGCCGGCCGCACCGATCATCACCGAGCCGACCTTCACCGGCACACTCTCGGTGAGTCAGACACGTGTCTACACGTTCAGCGTCGTTGCGTTGGGTCCGCTGACGGTCACGATGACCGCCGCCGGTCCGCCGCCCACGATCGCGGTGGGGCTGGTCGTCGGCACCCCGACGTTCTCGACCACCGGCACCATCTGCAGCCCGATCTCGAACTCGGTCAATGCGACCGCTTCGACGACGCCACAGATTTCAGGGACGACGACGTCGACCGGTTCTTACTGCCTTGCGGTGTTCGACCCGGGTACGCTGACCGGCGACATCACCTATTCAATCGTCGTCACGCATACGTAGGGACAAGTACGTGTAGTGTCCGCCTTCAGGCGGACTTCGACGGCCGGCTGAAGCCGGCCACTCCAGGCGCCGGCTTCACTCGCTGAGAGAGGACACGGGACGTCCGGCGATCGACGCATCCAGAATTTCGACCGGATGACGAATCGGCCAGGAGCGGCCCGAACGCCGCGCCGCTGCCGCCATCTGCAGCGTGCATCCTGGATTCGCGGTGGCGACGATGTCGGGGCGCACCGCGTGGATGCGCTCGACTTTCCGATCGCCCAGCTGCGCGGCTGGCTCGGGTTCGACCAGGTTGTAAATGCCGGCGCTGCCGCAGCAGATGTCCTGCTCGCCGAACGGCAACAGTTCGACGCCGGGAATCGACTTGAGCAGATCGCGCGGTGCCTGTCGCACGCCCTGAGCGTGAGCGAGGTGGCAGGCGTCGTGGTACGCGACCCGCATCGGGAGCGGATGGCGCGTGGCGCGCGGCGGGCCAAGTTCGGCGATGACCTCGGTTACGTCGCGCACGCGCGAGGCAAATAGTCGAGCACGTTCAGCCCACGCCGGATCGTCGGCCAGCAGCTGTCCGAACTCCTTCATCGACGAGCCGCAGCCGGCGGCATTGACCGCAATCTTCTCGACGCCCGCGCGCTCGAAGGTCTCGATGGTTTGGCGCGCGAATGTCCGCGCCTCGTCCAGCCGCCCGGCATGAAGCGCCAGCGCGCCGCAGCATCCCTGATCGCCGGGCGCGATGACGTCACATCCCTCGGCCGACAGGACGCGGACTGTGGCGTCGTTCACCTGGGGAAACGCGATCCGCTGTACGCAGCCAGTGAGCAGGCCGACGGTCATCCGTCGCGCGCCAACGGCGGCCGTCCGCTCCGGCACCTTGGCAAAGAGCGATCGCCACGACACCGAAGGCGCCAGCGTCAGCATCGCTGTGATGCGCGTGATGAAGTTGTTCCCGGTCGCGCCGGTCCGGTTGAAGCCGGTCCGGCTAAAGCCGGACGCTACAGAGTGATCGGGGGGCAATTGGTCGTGTCCGGCCTTAGCCGGACCAGAGGAGACGGCGTTGTTGAACTCGGCGTGTCCGGCTTTAGCCGGACCCGGCCCACGCTTGAACACACGCATCGCGGCCTGCAGGACCACCAGGGGTGACAACACAACGCGCAGGCGCGCCGGGAACGGAAAGATCGCGAAGATCGCGTTACGGAATGCTCGATCGCCGAACGATCGCCGATGGCGCCGATCGATCTGGCCGCGCGTCGCTTCGATGAGCGGCGCGTACTGCACGCCGGACGGGCATGCCGTCACGCAGGCCATGCAACCGAGGCACGCATCGAAGTGTCCGACGAATGCCGGAGTCATGCCGGTACGGCCGTCGAGACCGGCCTGCATCAGGTAAATGCGGCCGCGCGGCGAATCCATCTCTTCGCCCCACAGCACATAGGTCGGGCATGACGGCAGGCAGAAGCCGCAGTGCACGCAGGTGTCGATCAAGGCGGTGGCCGGCGGGTGGTTGCCGTCGAACGCTGGCTCGACCCGGGCTTCGGCTGTGCTCACAGCGGACCCCGCCCTGGACCAAGAATGCCGTGTGGATCGAGCGCCTGCTTCAGCGACGCCAGCAGCGGCGCTCGATCGCCCTGCGATCCCCAGACGTCGATTCTCGACTTGAGCTCGTCCGAGCCGCGCCTGATCACGACGTTGCCGAAGATCGACGAGGCGCGCAGTCGCTCGATGACTTGAGCCTGCATCACGACGTCCCCCTCGATGCGGATCAACCCGGCCCCGATCGCGGCGCGGCCGACGATCTCGATCAGGACCGACTGCGCCGATGACTCCGAGGCCGCGCGCCTGGCCAGGTCCAGTCGGACGCGCGCGAGCTCTTCGATCGCCGCGGCGAGATTCGCAGGCAGCCAGCTGACGCGGACGACCGCGCCCGGGACCGCCCAGATCCGATCGGTGTGTTCTTGCCAGGCTTCGACCTCGGCGGCGTCCTCGAGGATCGTCATCGACGTGGCAGCTGACGCCAGCAAGGCGCCGGCATGATCGAGTTGCGCGTCCACGACGCCGGGCAACGACGCGAATCGCAGCATCCCCACGGAGTTCGCGCGGGCCGGCGTCTGTGCCTGGATCTCGAATGCCACCGGCTCGAGCTGGCTGGCGGCGACGGTGGCGACCGCGTGGGACTGCGCCGCGGAACTGTCGAATGTCAGCACCAGCGTGCGTGACGCGGCCGGCACCGGGGTCAGCTTGAACGTCGCGCTGACGATCGCGGCGAGGCTGCCGAACGATCCGGTCATCAGCTTCGACAGATCGTAGCCGGCGACGTTCTTGACGACCTGGCCGCCGGCACGGGCGAGGGTGCCGTCGGTGGTCGCAATCTGCACGCCGATGACCAGGTCGCGCGGCGTGCCGTAACGGTGACGCAGTGGCCCGCTGTCGTTGGTGGCGAGCAGTCCGCCGATGGTCGCCTGATCCGCGAACGGCGGGTCGAGCGGCAAGCATTGACCATGGGCGCCGAGGGCCGCGTTCAGATCGCCCAGTCGCACGCCGGCCTCGACGGTTGCGGTGAGATCGCCGTGCGCGTGCGCGAGGACGCGGTTCAGCGAGCGCGTGTCGAGCACGATCTCCGGCGGCTGGCCGGGTCTCGACCAGTCGAGCTTTGTGCCGCCGCCTCGAATCAGCACCGAGCGTCGCGCGTCGGACGCCGCGCGCAGCACTTTCGCGACCTCGTCCGGCGTCGAGGGCGATGCGATTTCAGGAGCCGTCGGGGTCGATGATCCAGCGGTCACGCGTGTCGCCTGCTACATCCGCTCAGCGACGCCGGCGAGCTCCGCGGGATGTCGCCGATATGGGCCCGGGACCTCGCCGCACAATCTCGGCGTCGGGAAGACTTTGCCGGGGTTGCACAGGCCTTGTGGATCGAGCGCCGCGCGAACTCTCAGCATCACACCGAGGTCGTCCGGAGAGAACATCGTCGGCATGTACTGGGACTTGTCGGCGCCGATGCCGTGCTCGCCGGTCAGCGAGCCGCCGGCTTCGATGCAGTACGACAGGATCTCCGCCGCGACCTCGACCGCCCGATCGGACTGGCCAGGCACGCTCTCGTCGTAGCAAATCAACGGATGCAGGTTGCCGTCCCCCGCGTGAAAGACGTTGCCGATCCGCAGTCCGGATCGCGCCTCGAGTTGCCGGATGCGGTTCAGTACTTCAGGCAGCCGTGTGCGCGGCACGACGCCGTCCTGGACGTAGTAGTTCGGCGAGACGCGGCCCATCGCGGCGAACGCGGCCTTGCGTCCGCGCCAGATGCGGGCGCGATGTTCGTCGGTCTTCGCGACGTCGATGGTCGTCGCGCCGCGGCGCTGGCAGGTGGCGACCACGATGTCGAAGAGTGCGCTGACCTCCGACGCCGGACCGTCGAGCTCGACGATCAGCACGGTGTCGGCATCGGGAAAGTTGGGATGCACGGCAGCCTCGGCCGCGCGAATCGCCAGCGAATCCATCATTTCGACCGCCGCAGGAATAATCCCCGCCGCGATGATGTCGGAGACGACTGCGCCGCCGGCGTCGATGGTGTCGAACGCCGCCAGCAGCGTCTGAACCGTCTCGGGACGGCGGAGCAGCCGCACAGTGATGCTGGTCACCACCGCGAGCGTCCCCTCGGATCCGACGATCAGTCCGAGCAGATCGGGTCCCGGCGTATCAGCGAGCGTGCCACCGAGATGGGCGATTATCCCGTCCGGCATCACCGCTTCGACGGCGAGAACGTGGTGGACGGTGAAGCCGTACTTCAGGCAGTGGGCGCCGCCCGAGTTCTCCGCCACGTTGCCGCCGATCGAGCAGACCTGCTGGCTGGATGGGTCGGGCGCGTAGTAATAGCCGAACGGCGCGACCTGGCGCGTGATCTCGAGATTGGTGACGCCTGGTTGCACCGTCATCCGCTGATTCGGGATGTCCACGGCGAGGATGCGGTTCATCCGCGACAGTGCGATCACCAGTCCGCCGGCGACCGGCAACGCGCCGCCGGACAGTCCGGTGCCGTGGCCGCGTGCGACGAACGGAATCGCTTCCCGGGCACACAGCCTCACAATCGCCTGAACTTCGGCGGTCGTGGTGGGCAGGACCACGGCGGCCGGGGTCTGACGGAGGTGGGGCAGTGCATCGCACTCGTACGTCAGCAGCTCCAGGGCATCGTCGAGCACGTTGGCGTCGCCGGAGATTCGGCGCAGCTCGGCGAGAAATGCCCTGTCCATCGCAGCGCCAGTATAGCCCCGGCGGAGGCGCGTTCCGGGGCTCGCCGACGTGCTACCATGCCCCGGCTCGATTCGCGATTTCCTCCGGGAGGTTTTAATGAAGCGTGTTGTTTTCGCTGGTGCGCTCGTCGCCGGGATGATGGTGGCCGCGCCGCTCCTTGCTCAAAGCAAGGCCAAGGCGCAGAACGTACCCGAAATTGCTTTCGATTCGGTTCCGAACTTCCTGAAATTCCCCCCCGGCCTCTACCTCGGTGAGGGCATCGGCGTCGCGACCAACTCGAAGGGACACGTTTTCGTCTACACGCAGGAGCGGCGAGACTCGTCTGTTCGAGTTCGACCAGAACGGCGCGTTCGTGCGCGAGCTGGGCCAGGGGCTCTACGCCTTTACGTTCGCCCATGCCGTGCGAGTGGACAAGGACGACAACGTCTGGGCCGTGGACGAGGGCTCGAACATGGTCGTCAAGTTCAACCCCGCCGGGCGCGTGACCATGGTGCTCGGACGACGGCCCGAGGCGGTGGACGACCTGACTGCGATGCCTGGCAACGGCTCGCAGCCGAACTCGAACAAGCCGTACTCGTTCAACCGCCCAACCGACGTCGCCTGGGATGCGCAAGGCAATATCTTCGTGTCCGACGGCTACGGCGACAACCGCGTCGTGAAGTACGACAAGAACGGGCGCTTCCTCAAGTCGGCCGGTACGCGCGGCAACGGACAGGGCCAGCTGAACCTTCCCCATACGATGGCGACCGACGCGCAAGGCAACGTGTACATCGGCGACCGCTCCAACGCGCGCGTCCAGGTGTGGGACAACGACCTGAACTTCAAGGCCATCTACGACCAGGTGGGCAGTCCATGGGCGGTGTGCGTGTCGCCGGGCCCGCATCAGTACCTGTTCGTGTCCAACTCCGTGCCGGACAACGGTGATTCGCGAGCCGCGGCGCAAACCGGCGAGATTTACAAGATGGAGCTCGACGGCACGATCATCGGCAAGTTCGGCAAGGCCGGCAAGGCGCTGAAGGAGTTCAGCACCGTGCACGAAATCGACTGCCGCAATCCGAACGAGCTGTTCGTGTCCGAGATTACCGACTGGCGTGTGCAGAAAATTCTGCTGCATCCCCAGCCGGCCAAAAGCTCGACGGGCGACAGGAGATAATCGTGATGAAACGTTCATTCCAGATGCTGGTCGCCGCCGCCGCGCTCGCGCTCGGCGCCTCGCTCGGCGCCCAAAGCGCGCCTGAGATCGCCTACGACGCCAACGCCGACCTGCTCAAGCTCCCGGACAACATTCATCTCGGCGAAGTGGCGGGAGTGGCGACTAATTCGAAGGGTCACATCTTCGTCTACACGCGCACCGGCGCGGCGAACATCGCGGTCGGGACGTCGCGGTCGTTCTACAAATCCGGTTCGCGGCTCCTCGAATTCGATCAGACCGGCAAGTTCGTTCGCGAACTCGGTCAGGGCGTCTACGGGTTCAACTTCGCACAGGCGGTTCGGATCGATCCGCAGGACAACATCTGGGTCGTCGATCAGGGATCGACGCAGGTGATCAAATTCGATCCGGACGGCCGCATCCTGCTGGTGTTGAGCCGCAAGCCGGAAGCCGTCGCGGTGCGCGCACCAGCGCCTGGTGCAGGGCGCGGCGGACCGCCTGCGGCAGCACCGGCGGAGGGCCGCGGCGGCGCGGCGCCGGTGGCGGCGCCCCCGGCCGGCGGCCGAGGTCCCGCAGGTCCTGCCGGCGCCGGAATTCCCGGCGACAGCTTCGTTCGGACTGCCGGCGTGGCCTGGGACAAGGACGGCAACATCTACGTCGCGGATGGCACGGGCAATGGCATCGGCAACGCCCGCGTCGCGAAGTTCGATAAGGACGGCCACTTCATCAAATCGTGGGGCCAGCGCGGCTCGGAGGTCGGACAGTTCAACGCACTGCGCGGGATCGCGCTCGACGCGCAGGGCAACGTCTACGTCGCCGACGCCGGCAATTCACGCATCCAGGTCTTTGACGGCGACGGCAATCCGAAGGCTCAGATTAAAGGCATCGGCATTCCATCGGCGATCTGCATCACGCCCGGCGCACACCAGTATCTCTACAGCTCGAACTCCAACGATCCCGAAACGCTGGACAACGGCGAGATCTACAAGCTGGAACTGGATGGAAAAGTGGTCGGCAGGTTCGGCAAGGCCGGCAAGCTGCCGAAAGAGTTCGGCATGGTCAATTCGATCGACTGCCGCAGCGAGAACGAGCTGTTCATCGGCGAGCTGACCAACTGGCGCATGCAGAAGGTGACGCTGAAAAAATAGGTCGATAGGTTCGAGAGGTTCGAGAGGTTCGATAGGTTCGATAGGTTCGATAGGTTCGGTCGGTTCGGTCGGTTCGAACCCGTCGAACCTTTCGAACCCTTCGAACCCTTCGAACCTCTCGAACCTTTCGAACCCTTCCCTAACTACCCGTTCGTTCCGCCGAGAACGCACCCTGCCCGATCTTGCCGAGCGTGGCGGTGCCGCTGATCGCGTTCCCGTTCGCGTCGATCTTGCCCTTGAAGGTGATATCCACCATCTTGCCGCCGTCGTTCAGCGTCCAGGTGATCGTCACCTGATCGCCGTCCACCGTTCCCTTCAGCGGAAACTCGCCGACGTCTGACGACAAGTGGCCGGTGAGGGCGTTCCCGTTCTGCGTCACGGCCATGGCGAATTCCATCGTTCCCATTGGCGTGGTGAACGAGACCGCCCATTCGCCAGTGACGGAAGGGTCCGCCGCGCTGGCGACTCCCAATCCCGGTAACAGAACAGCAAGGACAACGGCGAAGGCGGTTCGGAGCATAGCCGCCATTATCACCTGTTCCCGGGTGTCTTATCCTGCGTCCGCGCGCCAAGCAGGATGCCCTGCATGCTGCGCTCGTTCCCTTCGTGACACGCGTATTCGTAGATCGGCCCGGCGCTGTCGCTCAACGGAAACGCCGCGCTCCACGGGCTGGTCCAGGTCTCGGGGTCTTCTGCGGTAAAGCGGTATTGAATCGTCTTTGCGCCGCTGCGGGTGAACCGTTCGACCAGGTGGAGTTGTTCGCCGGACCCTCGGAACGCCGACTTGTCCGTGAAGTTGATCGTGTCGACGACGAGCGTGTCGCCCTCCCAGCGTCCGCGCGAGTCTCCCATCCATTGACGGATCGCGCCGTGCGGACGGCCGTCCATCGGCACGATCCGCGCGTCGTGGATCATCTCGTTGACCAGCACCACGAAGCCGCGCGTCTGCACAATCTGGACGTTGTTGTTGTACGGACCCGGCAGCATCGGCGGCCCGGCCGTGGACCACAGGATGCAGCGTTCGTTCAGCGCGAGATCCTGTGCCGCGTCAGCCGGGCCTCGGTCGCGGCGCGCCTGCGCGCGTGCGGCGGCCTTGCGCTGCGCTTCAGGGGTCAGCAGCGGCACGCGTCCGTTGGCCGGATCGACGATCAACGAGGTGCGGCGATCGACCAGCACATTGGTGCCGCCGTCCCACCAGTCGGGCCCGGCGGTGTTGTTGGTGTTGTCGCGACGCTGACGCGTCTGCAGTTCGAAGGCGCCGGCTTCCTCAGCGGTCAGCGTCTCCTTCGTGGCCAGCTCGCGCGGCCGCTCCAGTGACGTCATGGTCGCGTAGTTCCATACGCCCTGCAGATCGGGGTCGCCCCATGGCGTGCGCGGAGTTTTCCAGCTGTCCGCCTGGGTGACGGTGAGCAGGCCGAACGTCACAGCCAGCGAGACGAGAAGCGTCTGACGCATGGAGGCCCTCCCGGTGCCGGCCTATTATCCGCCCGTCCGCATCAGGAATTCGCGAGGATCCGGCTCGAGGTACAGCTGACCCCTGAGATAGGGGATATCCCGTTCGCGCGCCCACGCCCGCAGCCGTCCAAGTGGTTCGTCGAGCGGCGCGGCTCCCACGCGGTACTGTTCGATTGCCGCGGCGAGGCCCGCCCGGGTTTCGGCATCCAGCATTCTGAAATAGCCCAGAACATGCTGCAGGACGTTGACGTGGCGCGCAGGGGTTGGCGCGATCGCGAGCGCCGCCATGAACTGGTCCGTGTAGTCGGCTGCGGCCGTCTGTCGCGGCTTAGTCTTCGCCGCCGCGACGAGGCGGCCCAGCGTCCGATAGGCGGCGGGCGAGTGGGCCATCAGCACCAGCTTGTGCGCGGTGTGAAACGCGACCAGGTCACCGATGGTCCACCGCAGACCGAACAGGTCGCGAAGCCGGCGATACGCGCAGACCCGTTCGATGAAGTGATTGCGACGCTGAGCGTCGCGCAGCCCGCTCTCTTCCTCAATCGGCAGCGATGCAAACCGCGCGAGCAATTCCGCTGCGAACAAGCCGGTCCCGTTTCTGACAGGCTGATGCTCCGAAGCGTCCGCACCGTGAACGGCGACACCGGCGACGCCACAGCTCGGAGAATCGCTCTTCAGCACATAGCCGCAGAGGTCTTCCTTTTCGAGTTCGGCGACGCGGCGCTCCGCGAACGACGTCAGGGTTGAAGTGTGATCGAGGCCGGTGTCTACGCCGACCAGCCGGATTCTGCCCTCGTCATCGACGAGGTGAATCGGCTCGCGAGGCGTGCCCATGCCGCATTCGACTTCCGGACACACCTTGATCCATTCGACGAACGGATCGAGCGCCACCAGGAGCGCGTTGCGTTTGTGACCACCGTCGTAGCGGACCGCGTCGCCGAGCAGGCACGCCGACACGCCGATGCGAATGGGCGATGACGCGGCGGCTCCAGTCACGCGCTCAAATCTTCCGGCTGTCGTAGGCCCAATGGAGCAGCGCCTGCCGTTGACGGCGCCGGCATTCGAGGTCACGCGGCTCGCAATTCTTCCGGATCGCAGCGGCATGCCGCGCAATCGCCCGCCATCTTCTGATCTGTCGTCCATCGTCAGGACCACGACGTCCGCTGTAGTAGCGGCAGTACCACTGGAACCAGCCGCGAGGGTCCTGCGGGCGAAGCCAGTCGTGACGCCGCCAGACCGCAAGCGTCTGCGACGCGTTGACGCCGAAGTAGTTCAGTCGCGGGTCGTGTCGTTCCGGACAGAGCCTGGCCCTGGCGAACCAGTCGGCCGGAAACTCGCGGCGGCAATCGGTCATGTACTTGCCGCCGAACACGCCGAGCGCCAGCATCTGCTTGGGGGTCAGCTCGGGCGTGAAATCCGCCGCGAAGTTCCTGCCGGTCGGCTCGGTCCGTTCGTAGACATAGCCGGTCTGCATCCGGTCGTTGACGATGACGCGTGTGGGACGGGCGGCAGGAGACATGTGGCCGCGACGAATGAGCGGAAGTGGTCGGGGCGACTGGATTCGAACCAGCGATCTTCCGCTCCCAAAGCGGACGCGATACCAGGCTTCGCTACGCCCCGAAGCCACTCCATTCTATCGCGACTGAACACAAGTCCGTGGTGCTTGGTTCTTGGTTCCTGGTCCGTTCGTGGTCCGGGGTCCTCAGTCCGTAATCCCGCTCTGCCGGGAGGCACGAACAACTGGCTTCCGGATTCCGGACCAGAGGACCAAGGACCAAGGACGGACCGGGAACTTAGAACGGACCAAGAACCAAGGTCCAAGTCCTGAGGACCAGTGTCGTCAGCGCTGGCGGATGGTGACGCCACCGTTGGTCGTCATCGCGCGCAGCTTCGGCCCGCCCGATCCGAGCGTCGCGGTCAGGATCCGATCGATCCGGCCCTGCACCGTGATTGGGAAATCGACGTTGAAGCCGCCGTTGGTCGTACCGGTCTCGAGCTCTGCGGAATAGCCTGCAGGCAGCGTCAACCGGATGCCGCCGTTGCGCGTCTGCACATCGAGTCCGGTGCCGTTCCAGTGGTCGCCGACGAGGTCCACGGTCACGCCGCCGTTCGTGGTCTCACCCTTGAGGTCGCCATCAACGCTGTTCAGCGTCACCCCGCCATTCGTGGCGTGGAATCTGGCGGAGCCGTGGAAGCCTTCGATCGAAATGCCGCCGTTGTGGGTGTTCAACGTCAGCATCGCGGCGCGCGGCACCTGGACGTCGAAGCTGACGCTCCAGCTCTCGTCCCGGCGCAGACGTCTGCGGGCCGTCCGCGCGCACGCTGCCGCCCGACGTGTCGACGTGCACGCCGGCGACCAGACGCTGTGCGTCGGCTTCGGTGGCGGCGGACGCGCTGACCCGCGCCTTCACCAGCACGTCGCCGCGATCCCAGCCGTGGACCCGAATGCCGCCGTTGTTACCGGCGTCGATGTCGATGGGATTGGCGCCCCCGATGGTGGCTTCCCGCTCTTCGCAGAACGTCGGGCGATTGTTGCGCTGTTGCTCCGCGCAGCCGGCGTCGCCGCCGGCCCGCGTGCTGTTTCGGTCCCGGGTCTGAGCCGATCCCGCCGTCGCCAGCGCGGCGACGATAGCTGCGGTCGTATACAGGTTGCGAAGCATCGAACGTCCTCCGCCCGGGTTAGACGGGAAGAGGACGCCCGGCGTTTATCGGCCGTCGGTTGGCTGGCGGACTACTGTTGCGGCGGCGCTTTCTTCGCCAGCGAGCGGTAGTACTCCTCGATCGCCTGGCGGAAACTCTCGGGCACCTGATCGGACCCGGACAGGGACAGCGATTCGTTCCCGCCCTCGGCCTTCCGCCGCAGCGCAAATTCGAACTTCTTCAGTTTCTCGATTGCCGCAGCCTGCAGCTGCGCCAGGCCGTTGGGATCCGCATAGAGCCGGTCGTTGTCGAACATGCGGAGATCGCGAACCACATCGTCCAGGTCGCGTGGGTTGACGCCGGACTGCTGCAGCTGGCGACGCAGCGCTTCCGCGTCGTTGGCCCACTGCCTGAACTGGCCGCGGAACTGACGGATGTCCTCGCCGTTCCAGCGCCCGTAGCCGCCGTAGACGCCACCGTAGTTGCCGCCATAGGCGCCGCCCTGCGGCGAGCCGGCGTTGTTGCCGCCGTTCTGACCGCCTTGCTGCCCCTGCTGGCCTTCGGAGCCCTGCTGACCCTGCGAGCCCTGTTGGCCTTGCTGTCCCTGCTGGCCCTGGGAGCCTTGCTGACCCTGTTGGCCTTGCTGACCTTGTTGGCCTGGCTGTCCCTGCTGGTTTTTGGCCTGTTGTCCGTTTTGTCCCTGACCCTGTTGCCGCTGGCGCATCTGCTGGTCGAGCGATTCCATCCCGCGGACGAGATCGCGAGTTTTTTCCGCCGCGCGCGCCACGCTGTCCTGCTTGGCCGCCTGTCCCATCGCGGCCGCGGCGTCGTTGATCTTCTTCTGCAGCGCGTCGAGGTTCGAGCCGATCGTCTCTTCCATCGCACGCGCGTACTGCGACTGCGTGCCTGGGCCGGTCATCGCGCGCTTCGTGTAGTCGATCATTTCCCTGATCCGCTTGTCGCGGATGCTGCCGGCGGCGTCGTCGAGTTTGCGAGCCGCGTCCTTTTCGTCCTTGCGGACATCATTGGCGAGCTTCTCGAGCTGCTGCTGCAGGTCGGCGACCTTGGCGTTCATCGCGTCCTTGCGCTGACCGATCGCCTGCGCCTTGGCGTCGCGGGCGGTGCCTTCACCGGCCTGTTCGAGCGCATTCACCTGCGACGAGATGTCCTTCTGTTCCTTGGCGAGTTCCTCGGCCTGGCTCTGCGCGCGCTGGAGGTCGCGTTCGCCGCGGCCGCTCTGGTTTCGTTCGAGCTTCTGCTGGGCGTCGCGCAGACGGTCGAGCGCCTGATTGGCCTGCGCGCCGCCGTCCTTCGATCCGTTGGCCGCCGCGCGCCGCATCGCATCGGCGGCATCCTGCAGCTGCTTCATTGCGTCGCCGAGCTGCTGACGCTGCTGGTCGCGTGTAAGCTGTTGAAGCTGGCGCGCGGTCTTCTCGACCTCGTCGGCGAGCGCGCGCTGCGCCGCGTTCGAGCCGGCGCCGCCGCTCTGTCCCGATTGCGCCATCCGCCGCTGCCGTTCCATCTCCTGCTGCTGCCGCCGCGCCAGCTCCTTCAGCTTCTCGACCAGTTGATCGACCTGCTGGTCGTTCTGCTGCTCGCCGGCGCGCTGCTGCATTTCGTACTGGTTGGCGAGCTTGTCCAGCTCCAGCTCGAAGAGGTCGGCCAGATCCTCGGCCATCGCGTTCTGGCCGCCACCACCGCCGCCGCCGCCCTGCTGCTGCGCGACCTGGACTTCGTACTGCTGCTCGGCGTCCTGCAGCAGCTTGAGCGCGCGCTGCTCGGGCGAGAGCGCCGAATCCGCCTTCAGTGCCTTCAGTTCGCCTTCGGCGGATTTCATCTCGGCTGAGGCTTTCGGCAGCATCGACGCGATCGTGTCGAACGAGGGATCGACCGCGCCGAGCCGCGATTGCAGCTTGCCGACCAGTTCGTCCACCTGTTCGCGGAGCTTGGCCTGCGCCAGATTCAGGAACACCACGTTCTCGCGGTATTTCTCCGGCTTCGTCTTCGCCTTGTCGCGCACGATGTTGAATGTAGCGGCGACGATTTCGCGCTGCTGCTGCGAGAGCTGGCCGACCTGCTGTTGTCCGCCGCCGCCACCGCCACCGCCGGCCTGGGACTGCGTCGGCTTGTAGTCCTTCTTGAAGGGTCGAATCTGCACGAAATAGATGTCGCTGGTCGTGGTCTTCGCGCCCTGCACGGCGTCGGTGTCTGTCGCCTTTGCGTAGTACGAGACGAAGTCGCCGGGCTTCAGATTGAGTTCCTCGAGGTAGATCGTGTGGCCGGCGCTCACTTCGGTGAGCGGCTTCGGACCGCTGAAGAGATTGATCGGCTTCGGTGTCGCGCCGTTGACCGAGTAGAACAGCTGTACCGATTTCACGCCGTAGTCGTCGTCGGCGCGCACTTCGAGGAAGAGTTCTTCGACCGGGCTGGCCTGCGTGTCCCGTCCCGGCTTGGTGAAGCGGATCGATGGCGGCTGATCGTCGATGACGTCGATCGTGTACTGCGGCGACGCCTCCACCTTTTCGCCGTGCGGCCCGGTCAACTCGATCCGGTAGAAGCCCTGACCGTCAATGGTGAAGTCGCCGGTGAGCGAACCATCCGGTTGAGTCGAGAGCGGCCGGTCGCGCCCGTCGCTCAGCATGATCCGTCCCGACGGCGTGGCCATCGTCGGCACCACCCGCAGGAAGACGCCGGTGCCGCGAAGTGCCGCGACGTCACCGCCGTCAGCCTTCCGAGGCGCGATGCCGGTGTACGCGGGGAAGCGGTACTCGAGGCCGAGTTCCGCCACGGTCGGCAGTTCGACCACCGCCAGCGAAAACACCGGCGATCGCACGCCATTCGACTCGACGTAGTACTCGGTCGGCTTTTCCAGGTGGAACAGCACGCCTTCGAATACGCCCGGCTGCGCAGCGGCGACGAGCGGAACCCTGGTGTACGCCGTTCCGGGCTCGCTGCGCATCATCACGTTGACTTCGCTCGACGTGAAGCCCACGAGCTTGGCGTGCACGGCCTGATCGGCGCCCCGCGGAACCTTGGCGGCGCCTGGCGTGACTTGAATGCTGTATGGACTCGAGGCTTCCGCGCTGCGCGAGATTACCAGCAGCGCCGAGAGTCCATGGCGAAGATAGGCCGGCCCGAACGTGAGGATTAGCGCGACCGCCGCGGCGATGCCTGCGAGCGTTGCCGCGTGGCGTTGCAGCGAGGTGCGATCCGCGCCGCGTCCATGGTCGATCGCGCGGCACTGCTCGGTCGCCTGCTCGACCAGCTTCTCGACCAATCGCGGCGAGTGCGCTTCCGATCCGCCGTTGGCGGTCGCCTCGACCGCGCTGATGATCGCCGCTTCGAGCGTCGGATCGCGCTCCTCGAGATACATCGCGACCTGGGCATCGGTGACCCGCCGGCGCAGCGGCCACACCAGCCCGTAGAACAGCAGCCCGACGAATACGGCAACCGAGATGATCCGGAACGTGATGATGGCGGGAACGCTGAAGCGGAACGACTCGAGGCCGGAGGCCGACAACAGCAGCGCCAGCATCGTGCCGGCGAGCACCACCACTGCGCCGCGCAGCGCCAGCCTGAAGCGCCAGCGATTCCGTACTCCGCGGATGACATCGACGAGCTCAGTACCGATGGTCCATGGTCGCCGTTCCCTCTTAATCGAAGATTACACCCGGCGGGCATCCCAACGCTCGCCCAAAACCGCGCGCTACAGGAACTTCTCTTTCCGCGACAGGTGATTGGCAATCGCCATTTCACTTGCCAGCAACAACAGCCCGGTCAGCAGCAGGTACCACCACAGACTTTGCCGGTGCTCGGTGTCCTCGCGCGTCATTTCCGCAACCGCCCCTGGTGAGGCCGCCGCTTGCGTCGCGTGGCCGGTCACTGCGGCCACCAGTTCGTTCGGATCGAGCGGCGCCAGGTCGGACTCCGGCGGGTCGATATTGACCGCGATCGCCTCGGGCCGGCCAGTCGCCGTCGCCGACGAACGCACCTCGTAGATGCCTTGCTGGTTCAGTTCGAGCAGCCCTGCGGTGCCCTGTCCGGTTGCGGACACGGTCAGCCGTTCGCCCGCCGGCGTCACGACGATGCGCGGCGCCCGATCGCCAGCGCGAGCGTTGAGGTCGAGCACCTGTCCGACCGTCACCCACGACGTCGCCGGCTCGTAGTGGGCCAGGTAGCGCACGAGCTGATGCACGAGCGGAAGAAAAATCGGTTTGACTGCGATATCGCTGGATGAATCGTCCAGCGTCGTCGTCCAGACGATGATGCGGCCAGTGCCGAGCTTCTTCTCGGCCGCTGCCACCGCGCCATCGTCGTACCGGGCGATGACGCGATCGTCGCCGGCCGTCGTCAGCGCACGGTAACGGAAGACGTGCGCGGCGGAGAAGTCGCCGCTGCGCGGCGCCTTGAAGACCTCGAACACGGGATGGCTGTAGTCGAGGTATCCAAGCGAGCCGCTGCGCCCGGTTGTGCGATCGACGCTGGCGCCGAAGTGTCCCGGCAACAACTCCGACTCGCCCTGCGGCCAGGTTGTGTGATCGCCAACAACAATCAGCAGACCGCCGCCCCGTTCGACGAATCGCTTCAATACCCCGGCGCCGGCTGCCGATGGGAACGGCGTATCGTTCAGCACCACTACCGCGCGCTTCTCGAGCAGCGACGGCGTCAGCCGCATCGTGGACGTTGACTCGACCTGGAAAATCGGCGTCGTGCCGATCGCCAGGGCTTTGGCAAGGAAGAGGCTGGTGTCGCCGCGGTCGCCATTGTCGACAATCGCCACCGACACCGGCGCGCTCGGCGTCAGGACGAAGTTGAAGGTGTTGTCCGCCGGCATCGGATCCGACCCCGCGTGAACGAAACCACGAACATTGGGGCCGACCAGGGTGAACTGCGTGAACGTCACCGACGCGGACGCGTGCGCGCCAATCGTGGCGTGTTCGGTCTGGATTTCGTGACCGTCGATGTTCAAGGTGACCGGCACGTCCTTGAGCGCGGCGTTCCCTTTGTTGCTGAGACCGGCCGTCACCGTGATCCGTTCCTGGCCGGAGAACGACGCGCGGCCGAACGTGACCGACGGCACCGAGAGATTGGCGGTATCCGCCGACGCCACCGACACGGCGCTGAGCGTCGTGCCTTGCGGGAAGCGCACTTCCTCCGAGCCGCTCCAGCCGGTCTTCTGGAAATCACTGATGAGGACCGCCTCGTGGCGGGTCAGGTTCGATCGGCTCAGGATGCTGTCCGCCAGTTTCAGCGCCGGACCATAGCGGGTCGAATCGGACCCGACCTTGGCGGCGTTGATCGCGGCCTCGAGCCGATCCCGATCCGAGGTGGCCCGCATGTTCTCCTCGGCGTTGCGCGAGAACAGGACCAGGGTGGCCTTGTCGTCGCGACCCAGGCCGCGCACGATCGTCCGCGCGGCGTCGCGCGCGCGATCCCAATGGTCGCCGAATCCCATGCTGGCCGACTGATCGAGCAGGATGACCACCTCGCGGGCGCCGCTGGTGGCGGCGGCAGCAATCGCGCTTTGACGGAAAAACGGACGCGCGAACGCCGCGACAATCAGCGCGATGGCCAACGCGCGCAGCAGCAGCAGCGGCCAGTGCCGGATGCGGCGCCGCCGCACCGACTGATACGGAATACGCCGCACGAACATCAGCGACGGAAACTCGACGACCCGCTTGCGCTCGCGCTGAATCAAGTGGATCAGCACCGGAATCGCGATGGCCGCCAGGCCGGCGAGGAACAGTGGGGTCAGCAATGACACGTCAGCGGACCCGCATGAGCCGCTCGCGGCTCGACAGATAGCTGAACATCGCCCGGTCGAGCGGTTCGGCCGTGTTCAGCACGGTGTAATCGATGCGGTGCTCGGAGAACTTGGTGGTCAGCGCCGCGATATGCGCCTGCATCATCGCGCGGTATTCCTTCACCAGCGACTCCGGCACCACCGGAATCTGCTCGCCGCTCTCGAGATCCTGAAAGCTCGAGGCGTCCTCGTAATCGAAGTCGATCTCGGCCGGATCGAGCACATGGAACACGATCAGGTCGTTGCCCAGGAACTTGAGCGGCTTGATCGCTTCGAGAATGGTGTCCGGCTCTTCGTAGAAATCCGAAATCAACACCAGCAGGCCACGGCGCCGGAAGAACTCGGCCATTTTCTTGAGCGGCACCTCGAGATGGCCCGGCCGCTCGGCTTTGGCTCGCTCGAGCGTATGCAAGACGACGTTGAAGTGCTTGGCCGAGGGCGGCACGTGCGACACGATGTCGTTGTCGAAGGTGATGAGCCCGACGCGATCGCGCTGTCGCTGCGCCAGGTAGCCCAGACAGGCGCCGACGAAGCAGCCGTATTCGAGCTTCGGGATGCCCCGGCTCGCGAACTTCATCGACCGCGAGATGTCCACGAGCAGCGACAGGTTGGTGTTGGTGTCGGCCTCGTACTGCTTGACGTAGAACCGATCGGTGCGGGCATACAGCCGCCAGTCCACCCGCCGGATGTCGTCTCCGGCGACGTAGCCGCGGTGTTCGGCGAAGTCGATCGACGCGCCGAAGTAGGGCGCGCGGTGCAGGCCGTTGATGAAGCCCTCGACGACGTGGCGCGCGAGCAGTTCGAGATTGCCGACCCGCATCAGGACCTGCGGGTCGACGAATCGGGCGCCGGCGATTGCGTGGTCTGCCACTGTTACATTCCGCTCTTCGGTACCGGAACCGCGGTCAGCAATTCGTCGATCAGCGAATCGGACGTCACCCCTTCCGACTCCGCGCGGAAATTCGTGAGCACGCGGTGGCGCAGGACCGGATGCGCGAGCGCGCGGATGTCGTCGTAGCTGACGTGATAACGGCCGCTGGTCAGCGCGCGAGCCTTGGCGCCGAGCACCAGGTACTGCGCCGCGCGGACGCTGGCGCCGAACGCGACGAACTTCTTCACCGACTCCGGCGCCTGCTTCGACCGGGGCCGGCTGGTCCGCACGATCTGCAACGCATACCGGAGCACCGCGTCGGCCACCGGCACGCGGCGCACCAGCCGCTGAAACGCGATCAGGTCCGCGCCGTTGACCGGCTGCTGAAAATGCGGGTCGACGATCGCCGTGGTCGCCCGCACGACGTCGAACTCCTCGTCTTCCGGGGGATGCTCGATCACGATATGAAACATGAAGCGATCGAGCTGCGCTTCGGGCAGCGGATAGGTGCCCTCGAGTTCGATGGGGTTCTGGGTGGCGAACACGAAGAACGGTTCGACCAGCTCGTAGGTCCGCCCCTGGATGGTGACGCGGTGCTCCTGCATCGCCTCGAGCAGCGCCGACTGGGTCTTGGGCGGGGTGCGGTTGATTTCGTCGGCGAGGACGATGTTCGCGAAGATCGGACCGGGCGCGAACACCATCGAGCGGCGTCCGGTGGCGTCCTCCTGGATGATGTCGGTGCCGGTGATGTCCGACGGCATCAGGTCGGGCGTGAACTGGATGCGGTTGAACTTCAGGTCGAGCACCCTGGCCAGCGTCGCCACCAGCAGCGTCTTGGCCAGCCCGGGCACGCCGACGATCAGGCTGTTGCCGCCGACGAACAGCGACAGCAGGATCAGCTCGATGACGTCGCCCTGCCCGATGATCCGCTTGCCCAGCTCGGCGATGATCTGCTGGCGGCCGACTTTCATCTTGTCCGCGAGCGCGATGTCGTCGGCCGAATCGAGGTCCACAGTGTCCACAGCCATTAGTGTGTCATCCCGTAAATGATGTAGTTGACGCCCAGCTTATACGCTTCGTTCGACTCGTCGATCGGGCGGAGCCCCTGTCCTGAAAATTCCCAGAAGTTGGACACGTCGGTGTTGAAGTTCACCATCGCGATCAATCGCCGGCTCGGATCGTTGCCCTCGAACAGCCCGCGCAGGATCGGGCGGCCGCGGTCGTAGTCCTGCGGGATGATGTCGAACGAGGCGATCTCGAAGAACGAGTGGAAGATCGGGTGCGACGCGTCCATGTCGAGGAACCGCGCGCCCGGAATCACCCGGGTCATGTTCGCCTCGAAATTCTCCCAGCCGCCGCCGCCTCTGAAGTCGCCGCGGAAATCGTCGAAGATCGCGAAGCCGCCTTTTTCGAGGTAGCTGCGAAACATCGATGCCTCGGCGTCAGTCAAGGTCCAGTAACCCGCCTCGGTCATGTAGCACACCGGGTACTTGTGCAGATCCGGATCGTCGAGCGCGACGTACTCGAAGCCGTCGGTATGCGCGCCGAGCAGGCTGACCTCGTTCATGATCTTCATGAGGTTGCCTTCGGCGTTCGGGTAGCCGTGCGCCCACGCCGGCAGACCGCGGTAGTAGAAGCCGCCCCGCGCCGTCGTGTAGGTGAGCCTGGCGAACGTGAATCGACCGTCGTAGGGTGCGTTCGGCGTCGGTTGAAACGGCACGGGCGTATCGCCGAACCGCCCGCGCTGCGCATCGACGACACCAGCGCTCGCGCCGGCGATCAGGATCGTGAGCGCCAGCTGACCAGGGCTCACGGCTTGTCCTTCTTCGCCTGGCGATCGCGGATCGCCTTGGTCTTGAGGGCCAGATCGGTGAGCAGGCTCTCCATCTGGGCGTCGTACTGCGCCGGATCCATGGACGGCTTCTTCAGACGCAGTGCTTCGACCTGCCGCTCGACCGCCGTGCGCGCGTCCACCAGCGCTTTCATCTCCGGGTCGCTGGTGTCCACCGCCGCTTCGGCGCGCCCGACGCCGAGATAGAGGGTCGCCGCCAGGTGGCCGTCGCCGCCATCGTCGAGCGTCGCGTGCTCGGTGAGGATCAGGCCCTTCTGCTTGAACGTGTCGGTGACCTTGATGCGGGCGTACTCGAACGCTTCGAGGATCGACACGTGGCCGTTGCGGTCGCGGTCACCGGCGTTGTCGACGAACGCTTCCACGAAGAACGCCGGGAACTGGGTCTCGTTGCGCTCGCCACCGGTCTTGGTCGCGGTGATGACCACCCGTCCTGGCGCGGCGATGCCAGGCAGGAAAGCGCCGCTCGAGCTGCTGGTGTCGATGAACGCCACGTGCTGCGCGGAGAACTTCGACAGCAGCTTGTTCCAGTCGGCGACCGTCGGGTCCGGGCCGGGGAGGTTGAAGGTTCCTTGCGTGCCGTCAAAGCTGCCGTGGCCGATCAGCAGGACCACCACCGCGTCGTTCGGCTTGACGCGCGTCGCCAGATCGTCGAACGCCTTCTCGACGCCGGCGCGGTTGGCGTTCGGGCCGGAGAGATAGGTAATGTTGGTGTCCGGCACCTTGTCGTTCTTCTTGGCGGCGTCGATGAACGTGGTCGCCCATTTCTGAAAGAGCGCGGTGTGCTCGTCGTCTCCGGGGACGCCGGTGATCACCAGCAGGTGAGTCTGCTGGGCCAGCGCCGGCGCGGCCCACAGCCACATCACGGCAGCACGTCACGAACGATGGAACGCAGAGACTCGCAGAATGCGCAGAGAATAATGTTGCTCTGAAAACCTCTGCGGACTCCGCGGTCTCTGCGTTCAACGTCGTGATCACGCGAGCCCCCGGGCGCGGCGGTAGCCCCACTCCGCGCCGATCAGGCCGATCAGCAGCAGAAACAGGATCGGCATGTCCCACAACTCGCGTTCCTCGACCACGGTGACGCCGCGGCCGCTGTAGCTGATGGCTTCAGGCAGCGAGGCCACGTTGGCGGGCGTGAAAAAGCGCCCGCCGGTCTCGTCCGCAATCCGCTTGAGCAACGGCGCCCGCATCGAGGCGTCGAAGTATTCGGCGTCGCCGGCGGAGACGCGGACGTGCATGTCGGCAGTGCCGAGCGTCTTCTGATCCCGTTCGGCGGTGACCTTGATGTCGTAGACGCCGCTTTCGTCCGGCACGAAGCTGGCACGGTAGTCGCCATCGCGCGCGACCGTCCACTCGACCGGCACCTCGGTGACTTTGCCCGACGGCGCGGTCACGTGGGCGACGACACGGCTGTCGTTGACCTCGACGTAGGCGGCATCGAGCACCTCGGTCGTCAGCTTGATCGGTTCTCCCGGCTCGACGCGATCGGCGGTCGTCGAGATGTTCACCTGTTCGGGGACGCCGTCAATCAACCAGCGCGCCAGCCGCCGCCAGAACATCTTGTGCGTGGTGTCGGTGACCGGCGTCTTGGGATCCATCTGCCAGAGCCAGGAATCCTGAATCGGCATGGCGATCGCCTTGCCGCGTCCATAGCGCTGATACGCGAGCACGATCTGCTCCTGCTTGCGGCCGTCGGTGCCGGAGAGCAGTACCGTGGCGCCGGGCTTGGCCTGGCGGATAGCGTTGACGCTCGAGATCGGCGCCATCTGGCTCCACTTCAACGCCGACGCCTTCTCGTCTTCGCCGACCTGCGTGACCGGGAAGGTCGCGCCGGCCCTGGTCGGGTGTGCCTGGAACAGTTCCGAAAAATACTTGGTGTTGGTGTTTTCGATGACGACCGGCAGCACCTCGCCAACCGGGGTGCCGCCCCAGCCGCCTTCGGCAAACGAGCGGCGTCCGCCGAGCATCAGCAGCCCGCCGCCCCGTTTGTTGACGAAATCGGCGATCATGCGCAGTTGTTCGGGACTGAAGGAGGCCGCCTCGACGCTGCCGAGGATGAGGCCGCGGTACTGAAATAGTTCTTCGCGCGTTTTCGGGAAGCCGCTCAACAGCTCGTCGGCGTTGCTCAGCGACTGCCGGTAGTACTTGTTTTCCGCGGTGCGATCCAGCGAGAACAGCTGAAGGTTCTTGTCGCCGTCGCTCTCGCCCGCGATCGCCATGCGCACGAACTTGTACTCGGGCCGCGGCTCGCCTTCGTAATACAGAATCTTTTCGGCGCGGTCGTTGACCTGAATCAACGCTTCGCGAACGTTGTTCTGCGTGACCTGTTCTTCCTTCTGGGCAGGCACCTTGAACGAGAACACCCGCGCGCCGGCTTCGCTGGCGGTGAAGCGCACCTTCACCGTGGCCGCTTCGCCGTCCGACGGCAGCGTCACCTGCTGCGTGCTGACCACCCGTCCATCGTCTTCGACGCTGAGCGGCACCGTCTGGCCGCCGTAGCCAGTCTGGGTCAGCACCACGTCCACGACCAGCGCGGTGCCTTTGAGCACGCTGCGCGGCGTTTCGACGCGGGTGACCTGGATGTCGCGCGCGAATCGTTCCTGTCCGAGGCCGACGGTGAAGACAGGGATCGACCGCGTCTTCAGGCTGGCGAGCGTCTGGTCGATCGCCGCGTCGGAGGTGTCGGCGCCGTCGGACACCATGACCAGACCGGCGAGCGGCAGACCCGACAGCTCGTCACGCGCGCGTTCGAGCGCCTGCCCGAGCCGCGTCGAGGTGCCGCCGAACTTCAGGTCGGCCGCCGAGGCGACGCGATCGGACGAGGAGGCGAAGCTGAAGAAGCGGATCACGAAGCGCTGCGAGAGCGCCGCCAGCAGCTTGGCGTTCGGCCCGGTCAGCTGTTGCTGGATGAAGGCGGCACGCGTCTGACCGTCGCGATCGGCGATCGACATGCTGCGCGAATCGTCGACCAGCACACCAAGGAAATTCTGCTGCGGGACCGCGGCCTTGAGGACGAGCATCGGCCGGAATAGACAGAACAGCACGACCGCCAGCGCCAAGAGGCGCAACCCGACCAGCACGACGCGATCGCGTGGGCGATCGGTGGCCGGCACGCCGCGATACGTCAGCAGCGCGAGCAGGGCGAGGATCGCCGCTCCGGCGGCGACGAGCCATACCGTGCGCGAGGCGCCCCAGGTGAGATCGCCCTGCTGGAACACGAGCGGCGGGTACTTGAACAGGAAGCGAAACGCCGTTTCTAGCACCAGGCGCCCATTCTATCTGTACGCCTGCCTGGTCAAGTGCCGCCGCCGATGCTCGACTGCGCCCCGGTCCGGCTGAAGCCGGACACAACAGAGGCGTGTGGAGCGTCCGCAATCCGGCCGGCGGACGCCGGATACCGCGTCAGACTGCGGATGACTGGCGCCGAACGCCGGTGCCGACCGTCGGCGTCCATGCCGGGGCATCGCTCGCCGGGAACGAGTCGGCGGACGCGTCGTGCACGGAATCCGTGGACGGCCCGGCCACCCGTTCGATCAGCGCACCAGTCCACCGGCGCGGCTCGGAAAGGTCGCCTTCCCCGGTCAGCGCCCACCAGGCCAGGCTGCCACCCACACCCGCCAGCAGCGAGCCGGTCACCGATCGATACCGCAGGCCTCGCACGGCGAGGACGGCGCCGCCGATGCCGATGAGCCATCGGGTGACGGTCAGACGCTCCCGTGTGCCGTCCCACCCGCGTCGATCCCAGACACTCTCGGGCGCGCGATGGGTGGTCATGTTCGGTCCGTGGTTGTCAGTCATGCCTACGGCCAATGCAAGTTTGCTGACACTGCTGGGCCGCTGATCCTGAAGGATTCCGCTACACAAAGCGTCATGTCCTCGACATCGGTTCACGCTCGATGGACACAGATCCTGATGATCTGCCCAGTAGGAAATTCAGATCGGGCCTGTTTCCTCGTGGGCCGACGAACCGGCACGCCGGCAAGTCTCGAACTGTCACTGGTACATCTGTTGCTATTTTTCTATACAGGTCAACGTCTTCTATACACGCGAAGGTCATCAATGGTGCCGGAGCCCCTTCGAATAGCTGATGACGTAATCAGGCGAATCCAGGGCGAATTCAACGAGATGCCTGGATTGCGTCTGACCCCTCCGCAGGCTTGTCGCCTGTGGGGAATGGACAGCGCGAATTGCAAGGCCACGCTCGATGCCCTGGTCGATACGAAGTTCCTGTTTAGAACGCGCGACGGCTCATTCATGCGCCTCGAACGGGGGACGCCTGAACGAGCGAAACTCCGAAACCGCGCAGACACGGCCGTCGCGTAGCGCTCGTCGGACGCAGATCTCAACCCGCCCGCCTGGTGGTTCAGCACCGCTCACGAACGAGCGGTCCGCCAGCAGGCCGAACTTCCTCCCGACCTTACCCGGGCGGCCGACCTTCGGGTCGCCGCCCGCGGCCAACCTCAGTCGCCAGTCTTCAGTCGCCAGTCGCCAGTCTTCAGTCTTCAGTCACCAGTCGGCGATCTTCAGTCGGCAGCCGCCGGGTGCATCGATGGCTATCCTGATAACCTGTGGGAATCCGATTGCCGACTTATTCCTGACGACGGATGACTGATGACTGACGACTGACGACTGATGACTGAAACGCGCTTGCTCATTGCGACGACCAACCAGAATAAAGTGCGCGAGATTCGGCAGCTTCTGTCGGGTCTGCCGTTGGAAATCCTGACACTCGAGCAGTGGCCGGATTTGGTTGCACCCGACGAGACCGGGAGCACCTTCGAGGAGAACGCACGGATCAAGGCCTCCTATTACGCCGCGGCCACGGGTGAACTGACGGTGGCGGAAGACTCCGGACTGGAGATTGACGCGCTCGGGGGCGCGCCTGGCGTCGAGTCGGCACGGTTCGGCGGCGCGGCGAGCAGCTATCCCGAGAAATTCGCGCTCATCTATGATCGCCTGCGTACCGTCGGCCGAAGCGACAGCACCGCCCGGTTCGTCTGCGCGCTGGTGCTCGCGACGCCTGACGAGACGCGCTTCGAGCATCGTGGAACCGTCGAAGGCCGCATCGCGCCCGAACCAAGAGGCGCGGGCGGCTTCGGCTACGACCCGATCTTCTTCTATCCGCCCTTCAATCAGACCCTGGCGGAAGCTGGTGAGCGCAAGGCCGGCGTGAGCCATCGCGGCGAGGCATTTCGCGCGCTGAAGGCCTTTCTCGAATCCCGATAACGGACAACCGCGATCCCATCGGTGGGATGGGGGATCCGCCGGTCACGAGAATTGCGGCCAAAACCGGCGATGCAGCGACAACGTACGACGCAGAACAGGCTGAAATCGCAGAGAAGAGATTTCTCTGCGTGTTCCGCGAGTTCCGCGTTGATCGTCGTGGGTCAGAACAATGATGCTTGCGGTTCCGTTCGCCAGCGGCGCTCGTGATCGATCAGCCACGTCTTCCGCTCGAGCCCACCGCCGTAGCCGGTCAGCGATCCTGACGCGCCGATGACGCGATGGCACGGCACGACGATCGCCACCGGATTCGCCCCGTTCGCGGCGCCGACCGCACGGGAGGCTCCTGCATCGCCGAGTGACTTCGCGATGGCCCCGTAACTGGTCGTCGAGCCCGCCGGAATCGTGAGCAGCTCGGACCAGACGCGCCGCTCGAATTCGGCCCCCCGCATGTCGAGTGGCAGGTCGCCGACCTCAGCAGTTGCGCCGCAGAAATAGTCGGCGAGCCACGCGCGCGTGCGCGCGATGATCGCGACTTCCTGATCCACGAAGACATGAGGCGGGAACCAGCGCCGCAGGCGGGCGTCCAGACGCGTGAGCCGTTCTTCGCCGCGCGCGCGGCCGGCCACCGTGGTGAACTCGAGCGCGCACAGGCCGTTTTCTGACGCCAGCGCCAGCATGTCGCCGAGCGGTGTGGGCAGGACGGTGCGGAACAGCTGCATGGGGTCTGTCGGCACATTCAACGCCGAACTCGCCGGGCTGGCAGAGCAGATTCTGTCTGCGGACCCTGGGTGCTCTGCGTTGATCGTGGTCTACGGTCTCTTGACGAGATGACCGACGATGGCGGCCTGCTTGTCGACCAACAGGCCAATCCCGAGATCCGCGAGATCGAGCAGCGACATCAGCCCGTCTCGTCCGAACGGCATCGCCTCAGCGGTACCCTGGACCTCGACGAACCGTCCATCGCCGGTCTTGACGACGTTCATGTCCACATCGGCGCGGCTGTCGTCGTCGTAGGCGAGATCGAGCAACGGTTCGCCGTCGACGATGCCGACGCTGGTTGCGGCCACATAGTCGACCAGCGGAATCGTGCGCAGGACGTCGCGGTCTCGCAATTTTTCGAGCGCCAGCGCCAGGGCGACGAAGGCGCCGGTAATCGATGCGGTGCGCGTGCCGCCGTCGGCCTGAATCACGTCGCAATCAATCCACACCGTCCGCTCGCCGAGCGCCTGCATGTTGGTCACCGCTCGAAGCGAGCGGCCGATCAGCCGCTGAATCTCCTGCGTTCGCCCGCCGACTTTTCCGGACGCGGCCTCGCGCTGCATGCGCGTGCTGGTCGCGCGCGGCAGCATGCCGTATTCCGCAGTGACCCAGCCCTTGCCCTGGTTGCGGAGAAACGGCGGCACGCGCTCTTCGACGCTGGCCGTGCAGATGACTTTGGTGTTGCCCGCGGCAATCAGGACGGAACCTTCCGCGTGCATCAGGTAGTGCGGCGTGATCGTGGTGTCGCGCAGTTGATTCGCCGGTCGATGGTCGGATCGCATGTCCGCTAGTCTACTGGACCCACGCCGGATTTTTCGGAAGCGGCCGACGCAGGTCGACGTGGCCCGCCAGCGTCTCGACTTCCTTGCCGTCCACCAGAACCTGCACCGCGGTCACTACCGGCAGGTTCTCGGTCAGCGCGTGAACCAGCGTGTACACGGTCAGCAACTCGTCGACGGTGCCGCCGGGGTGAGCGGACGCGAGCTCGCGGCTGAGATCGACGTAGGCTTCGCCATGCTCGGTGATGAACACCGCACGCAGGGTGGTGCCGTTCGGAATCGCGGAGACGAGCGGCGCGGCGACCGGCGCGATCTGGGCGGCGATGATCTCTCGGGCCTGTTCGACGGCGTTTTCGCCGTAGGTGACGTCGCGTTCGACGCTGGTCAGGCGTGTGCCGTCGTCGCCGACATAGAACAAGTGCGCCTTGATCTTCCGGCCCGGTGGCGCCGGCACGCTGACCGGCGGGATCGCGGCGGTCCGCCTCACATTGGCGCTGGTCGTCATCCGGGGCAGCCCGATGAACATGATGTAGGCGAGCACGGCGGTGGCGACCATGACGATGCCGATGGCGAGAGCGCGAGGCGACATCAGCGCCCGCCTCCAGCCGCGACCGCATCGCGGTATTTCACGATCGCGTCATATACCGCCTGCACCAGCGTGTTCTGGAAGGCGTCGCCGCCAAGCAGTTTTTCCTGATCCGGGTTCGTCAGGTAGCCCATTTCGATCAGGACGGCCGGCATGTTCGCCGATTCGAGAACGCGCAGCGGCGCGTGGTCCACCGGCCGCGCCGCCAGCGGCACGCGCTCGTGGAGTTGCTGTTCGACGACGCCAGCGAAGGTCGTTGACTGGTCGAGATGACGCGTCTGGGCGAAGTCCCAGAGTACGAGCTCGATATCGCGCGATCCGCCGCCGAAGGCCGGCACGCGTTCCACGCCGCCGGCGATCGCCGCCAGGGCCGTACTCTTGTCGAACTCGGCGCAGAAAATCGTCGCGCCTGTGGTCGACGTCCGCAGCGACGAGCTCGCGTGCAGGCTGATGAAGAGATCGGCCTTGTTGTTGTTCGCGATCGCGGCGCGCTCGTCGATCGGCACTCTGCGATCGTCTTCGCGGGTCATCAGCACACGGATGCCGAGCCGCGCTTCGATCGTCGCCTTGGCGCGGCGCGCGACCGAGAGCGTCAGGTCTTTTTCCTTCATTCCGGACGCCCCGCGAACGCCCTCGTCGTCGCCGCCGTGACCAGGATCGAGCGCCACCGTGCGGATGCCGAACACCGGCTGGCTGAGCGCTGGCGGAACGTCAGGCACAGGTTGCGGTGGTTGGGGCTGTGCGGGAGATATCGCTCCCGGAGGCGTCGCACCCGGCGTCGCCGTGTCGGTCTGGGCCGGCACCACGTCGATGACGATTCGCGTCGTCGCGTCCACGGGCTGGCTCGTGGAGCGGAAGCTGCCGAAGCGCGGACCGAGGTCGACGGCGACCGACGTCTGGTCAACGAGACGAACGCCGGTCACCAGACTCTGCGCCGGCGCGGTGAACAATGGATTGGAGGCGTCCAGCGCGTCGGCGTCGAACTTGATCGTCAGGTGGTCGCCGTCCTGCGTGACCGTGCCCAGCGATCGCGGCGCCGCGTCGATGGTCAAGCGTCCTGATGCGCCGAGGGGATCGTAGTGGACGGTGATGTGCGGCACGCGCAGATCGCCGACGATCAGCAGCCGCGATGGTTTCCGGAGATCGAGTTTGACGTCGTAGATCAGCGCGAGCGCGCGGCTGATGAACTCTTCCGGCACGAGCCAGCGGCGTCCGGCGCCGCGTGCCGGCGCGGCGGGGAGCGACACCAGCCGTCCCGAGACGGATGCGAGCGCCTGTTCCGGCGTCAGGATGATCGTCTTGCCTTTGTAGGAGACGGTGATGGCGCCGACTTCGTCTCGAACCGCCAGCTGAAACGCGGCAGCCAGGTCGTCGAGGGCGACGAATTCCTGACCGCTGACGACGGTCACGGTCAGCGATCGTCTTCCGTCCTTCGAGAGCAGTGTCAGCGGTGGCGTCGGCGCCGACTGGCTCGCCAGCCCGACCGCCAACGTGATGAACAACGCGATGGTGGCGGTGGCGGTGAGGAGTGGAAGCGGACGAGCGTTCAATGGAAGATCTCGGGCTGCCGAGATCTTCCATTGTATCAGTCCGTCAATCGATCACACGCCGGGTGGCGGCGACGCCAAGGATCAAGAAGACCAGGAACAGCAGCAGGAACAATCCCGCGAGCATCTTGGCGATGGCGATTGACGCGCCCGCCACCGTGGTGAAGCCGAGCAGGGCCGCTACCAGGCCGATCACCAGAAACACGACAGCCATCTGCAACATGACGTCAAACCTCCACGTCCCGCTACTGCCAAACCCATGCCGAGTCATGGATGAGGCAGCGCAGGGACGCGCGGGTTATCGAACGTCTGCGTGGTAGGTGATCGTGTCGCCGGCGCGGATGTTCAGGTCGACCGAGACCGGCGCGTGGCCGGCCATGCGCAGTTCGAGCTGGTGGGGACCAGCTTCGAGCGTCAGGTGCTGAGAAGAGCCCGCGAAGTCGGACGCGATCCCGACGTAGTAGCCGTCCGCGAAGACCTGGGCATCGGCTGGCGCACCGAGAATGCGCACGGCGCCCAACGCACCCGTCGACGGAGGAGCTCCACCTGTCGAGTACCCGGCCGTTGGCGCTCCGGTCTCGACGGACCCGCCCGATGGCGCTCCGGTCGCCACGTATCCGGCCGCTGGCGCGGCATAGGAATAACCGTAAGCGGCATACGGATAGCCGTACGGATAGGCATAGCCATACGGATAGCCATAGCCATACGGGTAACCGTAATAGCCGTAGTAGCCGGCGCCGTAGTACGGGTAACCACCGTAGAAGCCGATGCCGAACGAGAAGCTCGCGCCGTAGCAGCAGCCATAGCCGTAGCGGTAGCCGTAGTAGGGGTAATAGCCGCGGTATCCGTAGTAGCCGCCCGGGTAGTGGCCAGCAACGGGATAACCCGGATGCCCGACCACGACGGCGCCGTTCGTCCGCGGTGCCGCGTGACCGACGGCCACGCCACCGCCGCCGTGGCTTCCACCGCCGCCGCCTCCAGCGTGCCCTCGTGACTGCGCCCACGATTCGCCTGACAGGGCGAACGTGCACGCGACAACGACGATGACGACTTTGATCGATTTCAGGTAATTCATGGCGGAACCCGACGACTGAGGCGGCGAAGCTGGCAGTTCCATTCTAGCGCAGAAACCCATTCAGGGAAGCGGTCAAAGCGGGTAGTAGCGGACCAGCCATTCGGCGACGCAGGCCGGTTTGTCACCGTCCTCCCGCTCGACCGTGGCCAGCCAGGTCACCTGAACCCCGCCCTCCACGTCGGCCACCGCGGCCGGCACGACTCGGGCCCTGACGCGCGACCCTGACGGCACCGGCGACACGAAACGGACCTTGTTGAGGCCGTAGTTGATGGCCATCCGCAGGCCGGTGAACTGGACCGCGTCGCGCATCAGCGTGCTGACCAGCGACAACGTCAGAAAGCCATGCGCGATGGTTGACTTGAACGGCGACTCTGCAGCCGCCCGATCCGCATCCACATGAATCCATTGGTGATCGCCGGTCGCCTCGGCGAACTGATCGATCCGCGCCTGCGAAATCTGCAGCCAGTCGCTGACCGCAATTTCTTCGCCGACCCGATCCCGCAGCGTGCGCACGTCGAGGGTGAGGGTCACGCGTCAGGCGCCTGCCGGCTCGCTGTAGAAGCCGCGTCCTTCGGCTACCAGCCGCTCGAGCAGCGGCGCCGGTTCCCAGTAGTCGCCGAACCGCGCCCGGTACTCGTTGACGCGCGAGAGCACGGTCGCCAGCCCGATCGTTTCCGCGTAGAACATCGGGCCGCCGCGATAACGGGGGAAGCCGAACCCGTAGCAATAGATGACGTCGATGTCGCCGGCGCGCGTCGCGTAGTGCTCCTCGAGCACGCGCGCGCCTTCGTTGGCGAGCGCGGTGGTGATTCGCGCGACGATCTCCTCGTCCGAGACGGGACGTCGCGCGATGCCGCGCCGCCTGGCCTCGTCCTGCGCCAGTTGGTCGATCAGCGGATCCGGCGTCCGGTTACGTCCGCCGGGGCCGTCGTAGCTGTACCAGCCGGCGCCGGTCTTCTGACCGTAGCGTCCCATCTCGTACAGCCGATCGGGGATCGCCGACTGCGGTCCTTCCGCGCGCGACTTCCCGAGCGACGCCAGATACTGGCGGATGCGCGCGCCGACGTCGATCCCGGCGATGTCCTGCATCCCGAACGGGCCGACCGGTAGACCGAAATCGGTCAGCACCCGATCGATCTGCGGCACGCCGGCGCCTTCCTCGAGGAGCAGGTACGCCTCGCGCATGTAGTAGGCGAGCATGCGATTGGCGACGAAGCCGAAACAGTTGCCGACGACCACGCCGATCTTATTGAGCGTCTTCGCCAGCTTGAGCGACGTCGCGATCACCTCCGCGCTGGTCTGCTTGCCGCGGACGATCTCGAGCAGCTTCATCACGTTCGCCGGGCTGAAAAAGTGATGGCCGATGACCTGGGTCGGACGGCCGCTTGCCCGCGCGAATTCGTCGATGTCGAGCGTGGAGGAGTTGGTTGCCAGCACGCAGTCCGGCCGCGTCACGCGGCCGAGATCCGCGAACGTCGCCTTCTTCAGATCCATGTTCTCGAACACCGCCTCGACGACGATGTCGACCTGGTCGAAGTGATCGTACGACGTCGTCGGCGTGATCAGCGCCATCGTCTTCTCGACCTGCGCGGCGGTCATCTTGCCCTTCGACATGGTCACGTCGTAGTTCTTGCGGATCGTGGCCAGGCCGCGCTGCAGCGACGCATCGTCAACCTCCTTGAGCAGCACCGGGATGCCGGCGTTGACGTAGGTCATGGTGATGCCGCCGCCCATCGTTCCGGCGCCGATCACCGCTGCGCGCGCGATCGGTTTCACCGGCGTGCCTTTCGGCACGTCCGGCACCTTGGCGACCTCGCGCTCGGCGAAGAACAGATGGCGCAGCGACTTCGACTCGGTCGAGACCACGCAGCCGGCGAACAGCTCGCGCTCGCGCACCGAGCCGGCGTCGAACGGGGTGCGCAGACCGGCCTCGATGGCGTCTACCACCGCGTAGGGTGCCTTCAGTCCACGCGCCGTCTTCGCCAATGCGGCTCGCGTCGCGGCGCAGGCATCGAGGCCGCGGGTCACTCCGTCGGCGTCGATCACGATCTCGCGGACTTTGCGGATCTCTCCCTTTGCGGCCTTGGCTTTTGCGAACGCGATCGCGCCGTCCAGCAGATCGCCGTCCACGACGTGATCGACGATTCCCGCGCTCAACGCCTGCGGCGCGGCCACCGACTTGCCGCCAGTACACATCGTCAGCGCCATCTCGGCCCCGCACAGTCGAGGCAATCGTTGCGTGCCGCCGGCGCCCGGGATGATGCCGAGCAGCACTTCCGGTTGGCCGACCTTGGCGTCCCGAACCGCGACCCGAAAGTGACAGGCCTGCGCGACTTCGAGCCCGCCGCCGAGCGCGTTGCCGTGGATGGCGGCGACCAGCGGCTTGGTCGCGTCTTCGATGCGCCTGAGGAGCGCGTGCGTTCCCGACGAGCGTGCCATCGAATCGTCGGGCGTCTTCAGGAGCTCGAACGCCTTGATGTCGGCGCCGGCAATGAAGGTGTTGCCGGCGCCAATCAGCACCAGCGCGACGGCCGATGGATCGGCCACGCCCTTCTTGACCGCGTCTTCGATCTGGCCCCACACCTCAGGCGCGAGCGCATTGACGGGCGGGTTGTCGATGGTCAGGACGGCGACGCCGTCTTTCACTGCGTAGTGGACGAGATCCGCCATGTCAGCTCCGTGGGAAAGGTGCCGGTCGGGTTACGGCTCGAGCGCGCCGCGCGGGGCGTCGACGACGATACAGGTCGTCGTGCCGTGCGCGTAGAGCTTGCCATGCTGGTCGTGAATGCGGCCCTCGGAGGTCGCGGTGCGTCCTCCGAGATGGACGACGTGCGCCTCACACCGAAGCGGTCCGGCCGCGATCGTCAAGGGTCGAGTCAGGTTGATCTTCAGCTCCAGCGTCGTGAAGCGTCTGCCGGCCGGCATCATCGTGTTGATGCAGCAGCCCAGCGCCGAGTCGAGCAGAGACGCGGCGAAGCCGCCGTGCGCCACGCCCTGCCCATTGTAGTGTTCGGGCCGCACCGTCGTCGTAAACACCACGCGGCCGGCTTCCGCTTCCGACAGCTGGAAGCCGAGCAACGCGACGAACGGCGGCGGCTCGACCTCACCGGCGATCATTTTCTGAAAGTACTCGAGACCGCTGAGTCCCTGGCGAATCTCTGTCATCGGTCGTTACCCGTGTTCTTCGCGCAGGACGCGATAGAGAATCTTGCCGACCGCGCTCATCGGCAGCGTCTCCCGGATTTCGACGCTGCGGGGCACCTTGTACTCGGTCAGACCACTCCGGCAGTAGGCGACCAGCTCGTCGGCGGAGACGGTCGCGCCCGGTTTCAGCGCGACGCACGCTTTGACCGTCTCGCCGTGATACGGGTCCGGGACTCCAATCGCGGCCGCAAGGCGAATCGCCGGGTGCTGATACAGCACGGCCTCGATCTCGGACGGGTACACGTTGTATCCGTCCACGATAATCATGTCTTTCTTTCGCTGGACGATCGAGGTGAAGCCGTCGGCGTCGACGACCGCGATGTCGCCGGTGTGAAACCAGATCCGGCCGTCCGAGTCGGCGCGCAGCGCCTGAACGGTTTCGTCCGGCTTGTTCCAATAGCCCGCCATCACCTGTGGCCCGGCGATACAGAGCTCGCCCGCTTCGCCGAGCCGCAGCTCGTGCTGTCCGGTCTCCACGTCAACGACCTTCAGGTCGGTGTCCGGCATCGGCAGGCCAACGGTCCCGAGCTTGCGCAGCCCGAGCTGGGTCGTCGAGTGCGTGACCGGCGACGTTTCCGACAGGCCGTAGCCTTCGGTCAACGGCCGGCCGATCCGACGCTCGAATTCGATCAGCACTTCGAGCGGACACGGCGCACCGCCGCTGTTGAAGTGGCGGACCCGATCGAGCCCGAACTCGCCCACCCGCGGGTGATTCAGCAGCGACACGAAGAGCGTCGGTACGGCGGGGAAGTAGGTCGGATGAAACTTCAGGATCGATGCCAGCACCTGGTCCGGATCGTACTTGGGATGGATGATCTGCTGCGCATTGATCCAGATCGCCGTCATCATGCACACCGAGAAGGCGTAGATGTGGAAATACGGGATCACGACCAGGTAGCGCTCTTCGCCACCGAGCGCGTAGCGCGGATTGGTCCAGCTCGATGCCTGCACCACGTTCGCGAAGATGTTGCCGTGCGTCAGCATCGCCCCCTTGGGCGTGCCGGTTGTTCCGCCGGTGTATTGGAGAACGGCCAGATCGTCCCGCCCGATCTGCGGAGATGCGATCGAGCCCGGCGCTCGGCTCGTTCCCGCCGACAACAAATCGCAGAGACGAAGCGTGCCGTCGATCACATCAGGTGGCGTGGCCGCCGCCGAATATTCTGCGACGGAGGTGACGATGACCTGTTCGATGCTGCTCGCCGTCCGGATGCCGGCGACGAGCGGCGCGAGGACGTCCAACGTAATGACCGCGCGAATGCCGGAGTCCGCGGCCACGATTGCCGCCTCTCGCGGCGTGTAACTCGGGTTCACGTTCACGACCACAGCGCCGAGTCGCAAGATCCCGAACGTCGCGACGATGTACTGCGGACAGTTCGGCAGCATGATGCCGACGCGATCGCCTTTGGCAACGCCGAGTTCCGCGAGCGCGACCGCAAGTGCGTCGGATTGTTGTTTGAGGTCGCCGAACGTCAGCTCGGCGCCGAGAAAATGCGTCGCGGTGCCATTCGGACGATGCACCGCCGCGATTGCGAGGACATCGCCGAGTGGGCGGGACGGGTAGGTCAGATGCGGCGGCACCCAGTAGTCGTAGTGCCGCAACCACGGGCGCGCCGCGTACGGAGAGGTCGGGGTCACGCGATGGTGCGTCCGCCGTCCACGACGATCGTCTGGCCCGTCATGTAGTTCGACGCGTCGGCCGCCAGAAATACCGCGACCCCCTTCAACTCGCCGGCTTCGCCGACCCGCGGAATCGGCGACGACGCTTTGATCGCCGGCTCGGTCATGACGATGGCGCCGTCGGCCAGGCGCGAATGGAAGAAGCCGGGTGCGATCGCGTTGACGCGGATGCCCTGCCGTCCCCACGATGCCGCCAGTTCCCTGGTCAGCCCCATCAGGCCGGCCTTGGTGGCGGCGTAGGCCGCGTAATGCGGACCGTTGACCATCGAATGGAGGCCGGCGATCGATGCGACGTTGATGATCCGTCCCCAGCCGCGTGTGAGCATGTCACGCGCCGCCGCCTGCGAGAACAGGAACGCGCCGGTCAGGTTGACGTCCACGACGCGCTGCCACTTGTCGAGCGGCATCACTTCGGGTTCCGCCGCCCAGGTGATCCCGGCGTTGTTGATCAGGATGTCCACCTTGCCGAACGCCGCGATGGTGGCGTCCACAACGGCCTGAACGTCGGCGGCTTTGGCGACGTCGCACAGCGCGCCTTCGACGCGGAATCCGCGCGCACGCATCTCGTCCACGGTCGGCGTCAGCCATTCCTGACGGCGGGCGCAGAGCATCAGCGAGGCGCCGGCCTCGGCGAGACCTTCCGCCATCTCCTGTCCGAGGCCGCGCGATCCACCGGTGACAATCGCCACGCGTCCGCGCAGATCGAACAATTCACTGATGGTCGGCACGTCGTCAGGCTTATACTTCTCAGCCGCCGGACTGTCAACCACGCGAGAGAGCGATTGCGATGACGATGCCAACGATGCCCGCTCAGTCGCCGACCCGAGGTGGTCACTTCCTCACTACGAACGCTGCCGCCGCGGACGTCTTCGTGCGTGAGGATCTCTCCGACGAGCAGCGGTTGTTCGGACAGACCGCCGCCGAATTCATGACGAAGGAGGTGCTGCCGGTCGTCGAGCGCCTTTACAGCCACGACTGGGCGCTGACCCGCGATCTTCTGAAAAAGGCCAGCGAGCTCGACCTGCTGCGCCTCGAGATTCCGCCCGAGTACGGCGGGCTGGGGCTCGATCTGATCAGCGCCTCGTACGTCGGCGAGCAGATCGCCGTGAGCCCGTCGTTCGCGGGATCGCTCGGCTCGCACACGTCGATCGGGACGCTGCCGCTGGTACATTTCGGCAACGACGAACAGAAGGCCCGCTATCTGCCGCGGCTTGCCGCCGGCGATCTCATCGGCGCCTATGCCTTGACCGAGCCGCAGTCCGGATCGGACGCACTGGCCGCGCGGACCACGGCGACGCTGACCGCGGATCGCCGTCACTACGAGCTGAACGGTCAGAAGATGTGGATCACCAACGGCGGCTTCGCCGACCTGTTCACAATCTTCGCCAAGGTGGACGGCGACAAGTTCACGGCGTTCCTGGTAGAGCGCGGCATGGGCGTGGTCAGCGGACGCGACGAGATCAAGCTCGGCCTCGACGGTTCGTCAACCACTGCGCTGATGCTCGACAACGTGAAGGTGCCGATCGAGAACGTGCTCGGTCCGATCGGCCAGGGTCACAAGGTCGCATTCAACGTGCTGAACTTCGGGCGCGTGAAGCTGGGTGCCCGCAATATGTCCGGCGTGCGCTCGGCGCTGAATCATTCGGTGAAGTACGCGAAAGAGCGGCGTCAGTTCGGCCGCGCCATTGCGGAGTTCGGACTGATCAAGCAGAAGCTGGCCGGCATGGCGATCCGCGCCTTCGTCGGCGATGCGATGTCGTATCGGACGCTCGGCGATGTCGATCGGCAGATCGAGATCGGCGGCCGCGAGGACGGCGCCGGCGTGATGAAGACGATCGAGGGATTTTCGGTCGAGTGCTCGATCAATAAGGTGTGGACGAGTGAAGCGCTGGCGTGGGCGGTGGACGAAGGCATCCAGGTATTCGGCGGCAACGGCTACTCGCGCGAGTTTCCGCTCGAGCGGATGTATCGGGATGCGCGCATCACGCGGATTTACGAGGGCACGAACGAGATCAACCGGATGCTCGTGCCGACGCGCCTGCTGAAATTATCGCCGGAATCCTTCACGCCGGAGGCCGCATGTCGGGCGCTCGAGAGCTCGGAGACTGACGCCTCGCTGGCGTCCGCCGGCCAGAACGGCGCCGGCGATCTTCGACAGGAACGCGAGTACGTGTCGCGGCTGAAGCAACTCTCAATCGCGCTGCTCGGGACGGCCGCCGCCGTCTGCGGCGAAGGCCTGAAGGAAGAGCAGGAAGTGCTCGCCCAGATTGCCGACGTCATCATCGAGGCTTACGCCTGCGAGAGCGCGATCGTCCGCGCCGAAAAAATTGGAGCGCGGGGAGATGGCCGCGCCGGCACGGCGACCGACATCGCACGTGTTTACACCAACGACGCCGCAGACCGCGTGGCCGCAGCGTCGCGCGCGGTGGTGGCGGCGCTGGACGCGCGCGGCGCCGAGCCGACGTTGGCGTCCGCAATACCGCGCCTCGCCGCCTACACCGGCATCGACGGGATTGCCGGCCGGCGCCGTATCGCGGCGGCAGTCATCGACGCGGGGAAGTATCCCCTCTAAGTCACTGCGTTGACGTCTTGCGCGCGGGCGCAGCCGGTGTCTCGGCGACGCACGAGAAATTCGCCGCATCGTCGGTGCTGCCGGTCCCTTTCCAGCGCGCGACCTGCGGATACAGGCAGAGCGGCCGCGTCCGATCGACCTTGCCGTTGGTGCTGTGCGAAGCGATCAGCTTGTCCGGCGCCGTCCCTTTTTCGACCCACTGCTCGAGCGCGGTCAGGTGATCGAATTGATTGGGACCCGGACCGCCGGAGCAGTGTCCCATGCCAGGCGCCGTGAAGAAGCGGTAGAACTCGCGCGTTTTGTCGAGTCCGCCCATCGTCTTCGTGACGGCTTCGTAATACGACACCGTGTCCTGCGGCGGGACGACCGGATCCGACCAGCCGGTGTACATCAGGAGCTTGCCGCCGTGTTTCTTGAACGGCGTCAGGTCCTTGTCCATGGCGACCATGAAAGGCAGTTTCTGTTCGGCGTAGGCGAGGTCGCGGTCGTAGTCGATCGTGCGCGGATCCCAGTTCGGATCGTGGAACAGGAAATACTTGAAGAAGCCGACGCGCATCGGTTCCTGCGGATCCAGGATGTAGGCGCGCCAGCTCTCGGCGGCGGCGTCACCGAAGCCTTCGCTGCCTTTCGGCCAGCCGGTGAAAATCTGCTCGCCGGTGCGCGGGCTCCTGACGCCGTCGTACACCTTCTTCGCCGCCTCCACCTGCGCCGCAGTCAAACACGTCGCGTCGTCGGTTGCGCCGCTCTTGCACTGCAGCTTCGCCGGATCGTAGTGGCAGCGCCGTGGATCATCGATGAGGCCGTCCTTCAGGCCATCGAGTGCGTCGCATGCCTCGACCGTTGCCCTGGTGAGCAGCGCCAGTTTGCTCTGCGGCAGGATCGGTTTGCCGTCGGGCGTGTGGGTCGCGATCCACGAATACATGAAGGCGAACGTCTGGCGGATTCGGTTGCTGGCCGGATCGCCGGCGACGATGCCGTCATAGTCGTCGGGATAGCGCTGCGCTTCGGAGAGCGCCTGATGGCCGCCTGACGAGCAGCCGACGAAGTAGGCGTGCTCGGCGAACCTGCCCTGCGCGTTCCTGACGATCAGCTTGGAAGTCTCGGTCATCAGGTGAATCGAGCGATACGCCCAATCGATGATCTTTTCCGGATGCCCCTGACCGAACTTCATGTCGTCGCCGGAGTGGCCGGTGTCGGTGCTCGCCACGGCGTAACCGCGGCGCAGGCCCAGCGCCATCGCCGGGTAGACGATCGCGCCCGAGTAGCCGCCGTTGCCGACGCCCTCGAACTTGCCGTTCCAGGCGTCAACCGGCGGAATCCAGACTTCGAACTTGATCTCGGAGTCGGTGGTCGGCCGAGCGGTTGCCTCGACGCGACAAAACGCGGGCAAGGTGATCGTCGCGGACGGCCGCGGCGGTTGGCCGGTCGCAGGCTCGGGAACGCCACGCGGAGTAAACGGGCCGGCCGCCACCGCTTCGGCGGATCGGATGGTGACGTTGGGAATCGTCAGCGCCGCCAGGCTCGCGCAGGCCGTTCCAGCCGACGCCGCGGGCGTTGGTGTCTGGGCCAGCAGCGGCAGCAGGGCAGCGGCCAAACCGGTGAATAGGCGACGGGTCATGAGACGCCTCCTGGCTGGGCGTGATTATACGCGCCCGGTCGTCAACACAATCTTCCCCGTCACCTGACGGTTGGCCATCAGCGTCAGCGCTTCCGGCGCCTGGGCGAGCGGAAACGTGGCTGATACGTGCGGCCGCAGCTTGCCTTCGCCGTACCACCTGCCGAGTTGCCGCATCGCGTCCGCAAAGCGCTCCGGTTCGCGACGCGTGAAATCACCCCAGAACACGCCGACAATCGAGCAGCCCTTGAGGAGCGTCAGGTTCAACGGAATCCTGGGAATCTCTCCGGCGGCAAAGCCGACCACGAGAAGGCGGCCGCGCCAGGCGATCGATCGCAGCGCGAGCTCCGTGTACGGACCGCCCACTGGATCGTAGACGACGTCGGGCCCGCGGCCGTCGGTGTGCGCCTTGATCTGCTCGCGCAGATCGTCGCGCGCGTAATTGATCGTGACGTCGGCGCCGTGATCGCGGCAGACCGCGAGCTTCTCGTCGGTGGAGGCGCAGGCGATTACTCGGGCGCCAAGCGCCTTGCCGATTTCGATGGCGGCGATGCCGACGCCGCCGGCCGCGCCCAGCACCAGCAGAGTCTCACCGGCCTGCAGCGCGCCGCGATCGCGCAGCGCGTGATCTGATGTGGCGTAGGTCAGGCCGAACGCCGCCGCAGTAATGAAGTCCATGCCGGGCGGGATCGGCAGCAGGCGTCGCGCCTCGGTCTTCACTTCTTCCGCGAACCCGCCATACGTCGTGATGGCGAGAACGTGATCGCCCGGTGCGATTCCGGTCACACCGGCGCCGACGGACGTGACGACGCCCGCGACCTCGCTTCCCGGCGAGAACGGCAACGGCGGTTTCACCTGATATTTGTTCTGGATGATCAGGACGTCGGGGAAGTTGACGCCGGCGGCTCGCACTGCAATCACGGCCTCGCCGGGCCCGGCCGTCGATGCCGGGACATCCTCGAAGACCAGCGATTCAGGCGGGCCGTAGGTTTTGCAGAGGACAGCTTTCACGAAGGCTCCGTTCGGCGATCGGTCTACGACGCAGGCTCTCCGGCGGTGACCGGAATGCACTGACCCGAGATATTGCGCGCGAGGTCGCTGCACAAAAATGCCGCCAGCGCCGCCACATCGTCTGCCGTGGACATGCGCCGCAGCGGTGAGCGATCGACAAACGACTGGCGCACCTGTTCGACGTCCACTCCGCGCACGTCAGCCTGCCCCTGAATCATGCGATCGATGCGGTCGCCGGCGACCGCCCCGGGCGCGATCGCATTGACGGTGATGTTGTGCCGTCCCAGTTCAATCGCGAGGCCGTAGGTCATCCCGATCTGCCCCGCCTTCGCTGAACAGTAGCCGACGCGGTACGCGAGGCCACGCCGGCCCGCCATCGAGGCGATGTTGACGATGGCGCCGCGCCCGGCGGCGATCATCGCGGGCACTGCGAACCGCGAGCAGAGATAGGCGCTCGTCAGGCACGAGTTGACCGTGTAGAACCACTCCTCGGTCGAGTAATCCTGAACCGGCCTGGTCGGCCCGCCGTCGCCGGCGTTGTTCACGAGCGTGTCGACTCGCCCGTAGGCACGAGTGCCGGCGTCCACGATCGCCTTTGCGCCGTTTTCGGTCGCTGCGTCCGCAGCGATCGCGACTGCGTCACCGCCAGCGGCGCGGATCAGCGCGACGGTCTCGGCGAGGAGCGCGTCGGTTCGCGCGGCGCAGACCACCTTCCCGCCTTCGCGCGCGAACACTTGGCTCATCACGCGGCCGATGCCCTTGCTTGCACCGGTCACTACCGCGACTCGTCCATCCAGCAGTCCCACGCGTCCTCCGAAAGAAAGTTCAGCGAGCCGTCGGCATGCCGATGACGCCGGCGCGGTGCAACGCGTCGATCGCCTGATCGGTCATGCCGAGCCGCTCCCTGAGCACTGCGGCCGTGTGCTGGCCGAGCAGTGGCGCCGGCGCCTTGACCCGGCCCGGCGTCTCCGACAACCGAACTGGCGGGCCGACCATTTTCACCGTGCCCGCCACCGGATGCGCGCAGTCCACGAGCACGCCGCGGGCTTTCACCTGTGGATGCGCGACGACCTGGTCGAGCGTGTTGATCGCGCCCATCGGGATCCCCGCCGGCAGCAGAATCGCCTCCCATTCTTCGTAGGTCCGCGTCTCGAAGACCGACTGCAGCAGTTCGATCAGCGACGAGCGGTTGGCGTTGCGCGCGGCGTTGTTGACGTAGCGGGGGTCGTCCGCAGCTTCGGCGACGCCGAGCAGCGGACAGCAGGTCCGCCACAGTTTGTCGCTGCCGATGCCGATGGCAATGTCGCGCGTGCGCGTCCGAAACGTCTGGTACGGCAACAGCGCCGCGTAGGCCGTGCCCATCGGCGCCGGGACGATCCCGTCTGCCATGAAAGCGCCGAGCATGGTCGTCATGATCCCGAGTTGCCCTTCGAGCATCGAGACATCGATGAACTGGCCGCGTCCCGTCGTCTGGCGCGCGTGCAACGCGGTCAGGATGCCGAACGCGGCATACAGTCCCGCCGTGATGTCGGCAATCGACACCCCGGCGCGCAGACCGCGGCCTCCCGGCTCGCCGGTCATGCTCATCATCCCGCTCTCCGCCTGGACGACGAGATCGAGGGCAGCGCGGTCGCGATACGGTCCGTCCTGGCCGAAACCCGAGATCGAGCAGTAGATGATTTCCGGACGGCGCTCGCTTGCGCGGGCGTAATCGATGCCGAGCCTGGTCACGGCGCCGACGCGCAGGTTTTCGAGCACCACGTCCGCACCGTCGAGCAGCCGGAAAAACAACTCGCGGCCTTCGGGCCGCTTCAGATCGATGGCGACGCTTCGCTTGTTCCGATTCAGATTCACGAAGTACGCGGTTTCGTCTTCGTAGAATGGCGGTCCCCACGCGCGGGTGATGTCGCCGTCGATCGGTTCGATCTTGATGACGTCGGCGCCATAGTCGCCGAGCATGGTGGACGCGAAGGGTCCGGCCAGAGCATGTGACAGGTCGAGCACCACGACATCGCCGAGGGCCGCGGTGTCGGTCACTGTTCGACGGCCGCGAAGAGCGACTGCTGATCGATTGGCTTCGACAGGTAGCCGTCCATGCCGGCCTCGAGACAGCGGTCACGATCGCCGGTCATGGCGTGGGCGGTCATGGCGACGATCCGCACCCGGTGTCCGCTGTCGCGCTCCCACGCGCGGATGGCGGCGGTCGCCTCGATCCCGTCCATCTCCGGCATTTGCACGTCCATCAGGACCAGGTCGAACGGACCCTGCTGCACCGCGGCCACGGCTTCGCGTCCGTTGTTGACGACCGTGACCTGGTGTCCGCGTTTGGTCAGCAATCCGGCGGCGACCCGCTGGTTGACGATGTTGTCTTCGGCGACCAGCACGCGGCAGCCGCGCGACGCTGATGTGGACGCTGACTCGGTGCCGCGCACGCCGCTGCCGGCGTCAGCCCGAGCCACACCGAACGACAGGATGACGTGGAAGGTACTGCCAGCGCCCAGATCGCTCTCGGCCCAGATCAACCCGCGCATCAACTCGACCAGCGTCGCCGAGATCGCCAGGCCCAGGCCCGTGCCGCCGAAGCGTCTGGTCGTCGATCCGTCCACCTGTCTGAACGGGTCGAAGATCGCGGTCAGTTTGTGCGGCGGAATCCCGATGCCCGTATCGGTGATCCGCACGTGCAGCGTGGTGGTGAACGGTCCGCGACCGTCGATGGCGACGGTCATCGTCACCGCGCCACGCTCGGTGAACTTGATGGCGTTCGCCAGCAGGTTGTTCAACACCTGCTTGACCCGTACCGGATCGCCCACGATCAGCGTCGGCGCCTCGGCGGCGACGTCGGACGAGAAACCGATCCCTTTTTCGCGCGCACGCATGGCGTGCGGTTTGGCCACGTCGGCGATGGCGTCGCGCAGCGAGAACGTCACCTGCTCGAGTTCGATCCGGCGCGACTCGATTTTCGAGAAGTCGAGGATGTCGTTGACGACGACCAGCAGCGAGTCCGCCTGGCTGCGGATCGTCTCGAGGTAGTCGGTCTGTTGCGGCGTCAGCACCGTGTCGAGCGCCAGCGCCGTCATGCCGATGATGCCGTTCATCGGCGTGCGGATCTCGTGGCTCATGTTCGCGAGGAACTCGCTCTTGGACTGATTCGCCGACTCCGCCGCTTCCTTGGCGCGGGCCAGCTCGGTCTCGGCGAACTTGCGCGCCGTGCAGTCGCGGTAGATCGACACGAATCCGACCGGTTGGCCCTCGGCGTCGCGTTCGAGCGAGATCGACTGCTCGATGAATTGAGTCGGCGACAGCGGCCACTCCCACGCCTTGACCGGCTGCCCGGTCGTGAAGACGCGGTTGAATTTCTCGAACGTCTCGGCCTGGCGCGCCGGATCCTGCCAGACCCGGAAATTCTGGCCGATGATGCGCGCCCGGGCCAATCCGAACATGCGGCAGAACGCGTCGTTGACGAACAGGTAGGTGCCGCGCAGGTCGACCAGCGAACAGCCGTCCTCGATCTGGTTGAGGATGCCGCGGTAGCGCGCGGACTGGCGAAACGCCGCTTCGGCGCGCGCGTCCGGCGTCACCGCGTGCACCACCGTGGTGATCACCGTGGCGCCGTCGCGATCTTCGATCGACGAATAGAACTCGGCCCGGAATTCCTGGCCGTCACGGTGGATCGCAGTCACTTCCATGCGCTGAATGCGGCGGGTCGGTGCGGCGAGAAAACTGGCGATGGTCTGGTCGTGGCGCTCGCGATTGCGCTCCGGCATCAGCTCGTGACTGCGGCGGCCGATCGCCTGCGCGGCGGTCCATCCGAACAGCCGCTCGGACTCGTCGCTCCATTGGGTGATGCGACCGTCGGCGTCCTGCTCGATGAAACCTTCGACGAATCCGTCGAGGGGCTGGCCGTTCATCGGCGCGAGTGTATGCCGAAAACCGCGAAGGCTGGTAGAGTGACGGCATGCCACATGCGGTCATCGTCTCCACCGCGCGGACGCCGTTGTGCAAGAGCTGGCGCGGCGCGCTCAACATGACACATGGCGCCACACTCGGTGGTCACGCGCTCCGCGAGGCGATCGCGCGCGCCCGCCTCGAGCCCGGCTCGATCGAAGACGTGATCATGGGCTGCGCCAACCCCGAAGGCGCGACCGGCCGCAACATCGCCCGTCAGATTGCGATTCGCGCCGGCTGCCCGGTGACGACGTCGGGGATGACCGTGAACCGCTTCTGCTCGTCCGGCCTGCAGACGATCGCGCTCGCCGCACAACGGATCATGGCCGGCGAAGGCGACATCTACGCCGCTGGCGGCGTCGAATCGATCTCGTGCGTCCAGAACGAGATGAACACGCACATGTTGAACGACGAGTGGATCCTGGACCACAAGCCCGAAGTCTACTGGCCGATGCTGAAGACGGCCGAGTACGTGTCGAACACCTACGGCATCGACCGCGAACGCCAGGATCGCTATGGCGCGCGCAGTCAGCAGCGGGCCGCCGCCGCGCGCGACGCCGGCAAGTTCGTTGACGAGATTGCGCCGATCACCGTGACCATGAAAGTCATGGACAAGGCGACCGGCGCCGAGTCGCAGAAGCAAGTCACGGTGTCCCAGGACGAGGGCATTCGCGCCGACACCACCTACGAGGGCGTCGCCAAAATCAAGCCCGCGATCGAGGGCGGGGTGATCGCCGCCGGCAACGCCAGTCAGTTTTCAGACGGCGCCGGCGTCTGCATCGTGATGAGCGAGAAGACCGCCGCCGCGCGTGGATTGCAGCCGCTCGGCCGCTTCCGCGGATTTGCGGTCGCCGGCTGCGAGCCGGCCGAGATGGGCATCGGCCCGGTGTTCGCGGTGCCGAAACTGCTCGCGCAGACCGGCAAGGACATCAGCGACATCGATCTCTGGGAACTGAACGAAGCGTTCGCCGTGCAGGTGATCTACTGCCGCGATCGGCTGGGCATCCCGGACGATCGGCTCAACGTCAACGGCGGCGCGATCGCCGTCGGTCATCCCTACGGCATGAGCGGCCAGCGGCTGGTCGGGCACGCGCTCATCGAAGGAAAACGCCGCGGCGCAAAACTGGTGGTCGTCACGATGTGCATCGGCGGCGGCATGGGCGCGGCCGGCATGTTCGAGGTCCTGTAAAACAGCTCGACGCACCCCGGTGCCGATCGGAGATCCGCCGCGGGCGACCGACGGTCATTCCGGCCGGGCCCTCCCGTTCGCCGCGTGGCAACAGCGCCCCTCCGGCGCAAGGACTGACGACGACGGCGTCGGTCGGGGTTGGCCGATCTCCGGTGAGCCGACTGTTCGGCCCCCGGGTTCGCCGACCGCCCGTGCGCGTACTCATCGCCGACGCCGCAGGCCACGCCTCCGGGACGCTGTTGGTGCGAACCCGATCACGCGGCTCACAGGTCGGCGCCCGACCGAAACGACCGTCCGCCGCCCGCGCAACTAGTGCATTCGCCTGATTTGCGCGCCGTGCGGGCGTCGGACGGATCAGGTTCTGAATCCACTCCGCATCGTCGGCCGGTGTGGGTGGTGATCCCGCGTCCCTCGGCCCTCGCGCGCGCGAGCGACAGCCGTCACCCGCGTTGATCGGCGCTCCAAAACCGGCGCCGCCGATTCGCCACCAGCCTGCGAGTCATCCCGCGGCCCAACCGATTGTCAGATGTCGTGCGGATCACCGCAGGCGCCGGGCCCATCGAAAGCACTCCGCCGATCGACGCGGGTGACGCGCGAGTGGCCGGGGACGCGGAAGCACCACTCACACCGGACGGCGGCGTTCGGAACTGAAAGTATCGAGCGAGCGCCTACTTGATCGCGTAGCTGCCGTCCGGCAGACGCTGACGATGGGCGGTGTGGCAGCCCTGGCAGGTGGCGCCAATCGAGCGCGTCGCGGTGGCGACGGCGTCGTCGTTCTTGTTCTTCGCCGCCAGCCCCAGTTCCTCTGACGCCTTGCTCCCGGCGGTGGCGAACGCGATCGCGTCGGCCACGTTGCGCGGCTGCCAGAAGGCTGACGTCTGTCCGAACAGCGTGCCGAACGCCGCCGCGTCCTTCGCGATGTTGTCGTATTCCTTCGCCGTCGCGTGCCCCCGCAGCGCGGCCTGCGCGGCGGCGATGTCCTTCATCGTTTTCACGTACGCCTCCGGCGCAGCCTCGGTCGGAGGCGGCGCCGGGCTGACGGTGACCGGCACCTTCAACGTGCTGGTCTTGTCGCCATCGCTGGCGGTCAGGTCGAGCACGTACGCGCCCGGAGCGCTGAACACCACCCGCGTCGGTCCCGTCGCAGTGCTCGAGAACGTCACGGTGCCCGGGCCGCTCTCTTTCTTCCATTCGGTCTTGACCACGCTTCCTCTCGGCAGCCCATCGTCTTCGACGTCGCCGTTGATGCTCGTGTCCTGAGCGACTTCAGCGGCGACCGTCGCGGCCGCTGCGCTGACCTCGCCGGTCGCGCTCAGGATCGAGAGCATCGGCGCACGATTCAGGCAACTGTTCTTCGGCGCGGTGGCGACGTCGACTCCGGTCAGCGCACGCTTCTCGTTGTTGGCGTCGAGCTCGTAGAGCGGATCGAGCGCGGTCGCGGTCGTGACCTCGGTGCGGCCGGCGAAGGTCAGTTTCCATTGCAGCTTGCCGTCGAACTTGTTGTCCACGACCATGCTGCAGGCGAAGCGGTGGCGCCCTTTGAGGAAGCGAACTGGCTGATTGCGATCGCCGGCGCCCGGCGTGAACTGATTAGCGCTTCCAGCCGGAATGCTGACGTCGGCGCCGTTCATGTTGAAGTAGCCGAACGACAGCGTGAACGAGCCGTCTTTGTTGCGCACGAAGCCGTCGTATTGCAGGTAAATCGGTCGATCGGATTGGGCCGAGACGCCGGCGCCCAGCGTCCAGGCGCCGAGTGCCAGGACCGATGCGATCGCACCGGTCGTAATTGTTCGAGTCAGTCGCCGCATTCCCGCATCATAAGCCATCAGCGGGCGGCCTTTTTTGCCTGCAGCGCCATGGTGAGGTTGGTGCGGGCCTCGGTGTTGGCCGGCTCGAGCCGGAGCGCCTGCTGAAACTGCTGGATCGCCTCGTCCAGCTTCCCTTGCGAGCCGAGTGCGATGCCCAGGTTGTTGTGCACCTCGACCGCGTTCGGCTTCAACTGAAGGGCGATCCGAAACTCGGCGACGGCTTCGTCGAGCTGTTGACGCTCGAGGTAGAGACTCCCGAGATCGTAGTGCGCGGCCTCGTCGCCGGGATCCAGCCGCACCGCCTGACGCAGGTGGTCGATCGCTTCGTCGGGACGTCCGGCGGATGCGAGGACGTCGGCAAGGTTTCGGTGCGCCTTCGTGGCGTTGGGATCGATCGCCAGCGCCGCCTTGAATGCATCGATGGCCGGGTCGAGCCGTCCGCTGTTGGCCAGCGCAATTCCGAGGTTGGTCTGGACGTCCACGGACCCCGGCAGCGAGCGCAGCGCAATCTGAAAGTGCTCGACCGCAAGATCCACCTTGCCGGCCTCGAGCAGCGCGTTCGCCAGGTTGTATTCAGCGTCGGGAAAATCGGGCTGCAGCGCCAGCGCTCGTTGGTAGGTGGCGATCGCTTCGTCGGAATGTCCACCGGCGCGCAACGCGGACGCCAGGTTGCTGTAGACCGGCGCGTAGTCCGGTCGGAGTGCGATGGCGCGCTGATAGTGAGGAATTGCTTCCGCCACGCGTTGTTCCGCCTGGAGGGCGACGCCGAGATTGCTCTCGGTGATCGCCTTCATCGAATCGGCCGACAGCACGGGCCAGTTGGCGAAGACCGCCGCCGCGGCGATCGCCGCGATCGTCCGCCATCCTCCGGGTATCGCGCGAGTGCGAATGACAGAGGGCAGGGCGATCAATCCGACGGCCGCAAACACTATCAGGAACGGCGCCAGCGGGTAGCGGTAGCGCGCGAAGACGTAAAACAGCACGACGCTCGCGGCGTATCCGACCGTCATGACGTAGAGCACCCAGAGCCGCGACCGCATCGGCCAGGTCAGCACCACGCCGAACAGCGCGAGCGGGATCAGGACGCCGAAGTTTCCGAACGGCGCACCCAGGCGCAGCGGCCACGACCATTCGGCATGAGATTCCTGACTTTCGGTGTCGAGCATCTCGGTCGCGTTGCCGACGAGCACAACCTTTCGCGCCATCAGGCGCAGCCACTCGGCCGGCCGGGATGTCATGAACCCGATCGCGCGGTCGGTCCAGTAGCCCGATACCTCGCCAGGCGTCAACGGCCGTCCCAGCGCGTGTTCGGCAAGTTCGGTCGCGTCCTGCCGTTCGTACTCGGGCGCGCCGCGTCCCGGGCGCAGCGACTCATAACTGCCGTCCGCTCCCGGATGATTGCCGATGTACAGATTGGGACCGAACTGCGACGTCGTGATGAAGAAGCCGCCGCCGACGTAGCTGTTACGCAGCGCGACCGGGACGAGCACGATGGCGATACCGGCGAGGAAAAGCGCTGCGCTTCGCAGCGCAGGGGTTAGGGGATGGGGACTGGGGGCGGCGTGGTGGATAGCTTCGCCGGTGCGCCCCTTCGCGCTATGGGCGTTGGCTCGGCTGGTCCTCGCGCTTTTTTCACGCGAGCCCGAGGCCCGAGCCCCAAGGCCCCGCAGAAGGATCCACCCCAGGATCACGACGATGAAGACGAGTGCATTCTCGCGCGTCAGCGCCAGGCCGCCCATCGTCAGGCCCAGGAACAGCCAGATCCACGACGTGGAACGCAGAGATCGCTGAGGACGCAGAGAAGTTTTGCTGGATTTCTCTGCGGTCTCAGCGGACTCTGCGTTTATCGTTGTTGGACAGGAGCCACAGCGCGAGGCAGACGAAGAACTCGTCGAGCACTGACTTCTGAATCAGGCCGTCGAAGAAGATCGCGGGGGCGTAGAGCGCGAGAATCAGGCCTGCGGCGAGGCCGGCGCGCTTGCCGAACAGCCGCGCGGCGGCCAGGCCGAGCAGGACGCACGAGGCCGAACCGATGCCGGCCTGGATGACCCGGACCACCAGGAGATGGCGTCCTGCGATCGTGTAGATGACGCCGAGCACATAAGGATAGAGAGGCGCCTGGTAGAACACCTCGTGGCCGAGCCAGTCGCCAGCGGCGATCCGCTGCGCCCACTCGTCGTAGCCGCGCGAGTCGCCCATGAGGATCGTGAAAAACGGGGACGCGCGCAGCTGCCAGACGTGCACCAGCCGCACAGCGAGCGCGACGAGGAAGATCGCAACCGAGCCCAACGCGTTATGCTAGCCCAGCATGCTCCCGATCTCTAACCGCGGAGCGCGACGGCCGCGTTGGGAAATGTCGGCATCGCTGTCCCTGCAAACCGCGCAAACCGCGCAAACCGCGCGAACCGCGGCGAACCGTTCGTGCAATCGTCGCAGCCGCGAGCCTGATGATCGCGACGCCCGCTGCTGCGGAGTCGGCACCCACCTTTACGAAAGACATCGCACCGATCGTCTGGACCCGTTGTGCGTCCTGCCATCGCCCCGGCGAGATCGGCCCGTTCAGTCTGCTGTCCTACGCTGACGTGAAGCAGCGCCTGGCGCAGATCAAGGTGGTCACCAGCCGCCGGATCATGCCGCCGTGGAAACCCGAACCCGGCAAAGGCGAGTTTCAGAACGAACGGCGGCTGACCGACGCCGAGCTCGACGTGCTGCAGCGCTGGATTGCTGCCGGCGCGCCGGAAGGTGATCGGTCGTCGCTGCCTCCGATGCCGACGTGGGGCGGTGGCTGGCGTCTCGGTCAACCCGATCTCGTCGTGACGATGGCGGAGGCGTATCGCGTGCGGGCGGATGGCAGGGATGTCTTTCGGACGTTCGTGATCCCGATCCCGACCTCGCAGGCGCGATACGTCCGGGCGCTTGAATTTCATCCCGGCAATCCGCGTGTCGTCCACCATGCGAACCTCGGCGTCGATCGCACGCGGTCGTCGCATCAACTCGACCTTCGCGACCCCGAGCCGGGTTACGAAGGCAGCATGGAACGCGATGCGCGGTACCCGGAAGGTCAACTGCTTGGCTGGACGCCGGGGCAGGCGCCGCACGAAGCGCCGGCCGGGACGCAGTGGCGTCTCGAGCCGGGCAGCGACCTGGTCGTTCAACTGCACCTGAAACCCACCGGCAAACCTGAATCAGTGAAGGTCTCGGTCGGACTGTATTTCACCGACGAAGCACCGACGCGAACGCCGATCGGACTCCGGCTCGGGAGCGAGACGATCGACATTCCCGCGGACGATCCCGCCTACGTTGTCAGCGATCGCTACACTTTGCCGGTGGACGTCGAGGTGTTGGCGGTGCAGCCGCACGCGCACGATCTCGGGCGTCGTATGGAGGCGCAGGCGACGTTGCCGGACGGCAGCGTGCGCTGGTTGATTTCGATCCCGGACTGGGATTTCGGCTGGCAGGACGTCTATCGCTACACCGCCCCTCTGCAGTTGCCCAAAGGCACGACCATTTCGATGCGCTACGTGTACGACAACTCTGACGCCAACGCCCGTAATCCACATCGACCACCAGCTCGCGTGGTGTGGGGCCAGAACACGTCCGACGAAATGGGCGATCTCTGGATCCAGATGATTCCGCGCGTCAGCGCCGATCTCACCGTCCTGAACGAGGACTTCCGTCGTAAAGCGAATGCGGAAGATCTGGCCGCCTACACCAAGCTGCTCAAGGACGATCCGAAGAACCCGCTGCGGCACGACGCCGTCGCCAGCTTGTACCTCGAAGACGGACGGCTCGACGAAGCGATGACCGAGTATCGCGAGTCGCTGCGGCTCAATCCCGATTCGGCGCCCACGCACTACAACTTCGGCTTCGCGCTGTCGGCGTCCGGCCGCCGCGCAGAAGCGATCGCGCAGTTCGAGGAGGCGGTTCGCATCGATCCCGACTATGCACAGGCGCACAACAATCTGGGTGCGCTGCTGCAACTGGAAGGTAAAAACGATCTCGCGCTGACACATTACGAACGTGCGGTGGCGCTCAGATCCGACAATTTTGAAGCGCAGGTAAATCTTGCGCAACTTTTATCCGCGCTCGGACGATGGGCGGAAGCGATCCAACATTTTCGTCGGACTCTCGCGTTGAAGCCCGATCACGTCCAGGCTGAGGCCGGGCTCGCATGGATTCTTGCGACCGCGCCGGATGAGGAGCTGCGAAACGTGGACGAAGCGGTGCTGCTGTCGGAGCGCGCAGCGGATGCCACCTTGCATCGAGAACTCCGTGCCCTTGATGCACTTGCAGCAGCGTACGCGTCGGCCGGGCGGTACGATGCTGCTGCAACGATCGCGCGCTCGGGACTCGAAATCGCCGTCGCGGCGGGACAGTTACCCGTGGCTGCGCAGTTCCGCCAGCGGATCGAGTTGTATCAATCAGGACGTCCTCTGCGCATGCCTCGCCCGTAATCTGATCCAAGTTTCCGAAGTGTTGAGAACTGCAATCCTCCAATTTTGCAATTTCCCCTTGGATTCTTACAAAGGTCCGCTGTAGCCTCACCTCAGCTCAATCCGCTAAGACGTATTCCCCGCGGAACTGAGGAGGGATTTCGAATGACGAGAAGTCGTATTTTGGCATGTACGTTCGCGGCGCTTGGTGTGCATGGCTCTTCCATCGACCGTCCACGCGCAGAGCGCTTTCACCGGCGTCGTGAGAGACGCAACGGGCGCTGTTCTACCGGGCGTGACTGTGGAAGCCAGCAGCCCTGCGTTGATTGAAAAGGTCCGGTCTGCCACCAGCGATGGAAACGGCACGTACCGAATCGAGAATCTGCGCCCCGGCGTTTATTCGCTGACGTTCAACTTGCCCGGCTTCTCGATGGTCAAGCGCGACGGCCTCGAACTGGGCGGTAACTTCACCGCCACCATCAACGCCGAGCTGAAGGTCGGCGCGATGGAGGAAACGGTCACGGTGTCGGGCCAGTCGCCCACCGTTGACGTCTCGAGCAACTCGAAGGCGCAGGTGCTGTCGCGCGAAATGCTCGACGCGGTGCCGACCTCGCACACCATTCAGGGTGTCGGTCAGCTCGTCGTCGGCGTCACGCTGACCGCGCCCGACGTCGGCGGTTCGCAGGCGATGCAGCAGACCTACTTCACCGTGCACGGCCTCGGCGCCGCGCAGACCTCGCTGATGATGGACGGCATGATCATCAACGGTCTCCAGGGTGACGGCGCGATTCAGACCTACACCAACGACGCCGGCAACCAGGAAATGGTCTACCAGACCGGTGGCGGCACGGTGGACTCGCCGACCGGCGGCGTGAAGATCAACATGATCCCGCGCGAAGGCGGCAACCGCGTCAGCGGCTCGCTGTTCCAGGGCTACGAGAGCAGCAACCTCCAGGCAAACAACCTGACCCCCTTCCTTGCCGCCAACGGCGTCAAGACGGTTGACAGGATCGGCACCTACAACGACACCAACGCGACCTTCGGCGGTCCGATCATGAAGGACAAGCTGTGGTACTTCGGGTCGGTGCGTTTCTTCATCGTCAACAAGCCGATCGCCAACACCTACGTCTCCGACGGTACCCAAACCGGAAGCGCCACCAGCATCCAGGCGTGCGCGAACGCCCTGGCCGGCCGCGGCGGCACGCTCTGCCCGCAGGGCACCGACCCACAGCATCAGTACAGCGGCCTCGTCCGCCTGACGTGGCAGCTGAGCCCGAAGAACAAGCTGTCCGGCTACTACGACCGCATCCACAAGGTGCGCGGCGCGGCCATGAACCCCGGTGACGACCAGACGACTTCGTCGGTGGTGTGGAACTCGCCGCTCTACACGACGAACGCGATCAAGTACACCTCGACGGTCACGAGCAAACTGCTGGTCGAAGGCGGCTTCTCGAGCAACATCGAGCGGTACAACAACCTGTATCCGGCCGGAATCGAGCAGCCGTACGGCAGCGCCGCGTGGTACGCAAACGCGCATCACGTCGTGGACACCACCGCTTCGACCAACACGGCGCCAGGGGCGGAATACGGCAGCTACCCCGACCGTTACAACCTGCAGGGGTCGGCGTCGTATATCACTGGTTCGCAGGCGATCAAAGTGGGCGTCCAGGATTCCTGGGGTCCGTACAACCAGTCGCTGCGCGCCAACGCCGACCTCTACCAGAACTACGTGACCAACGCCGCGGGTATCCCGACACCGAACACGGTGACGCTGCTCGCCACCTCGCCGCTCACCGTGTGGCAGGATCGCCTGAACGCCAACCTGGGCATCTACGGCCAGGACGTGATCACGTTCAAGCGTGCGACGATCACCGTCGGCGGCCGTTACGAGTACATCAGCGAGCAGATCACGGGACAGGCCGCTCAGACGGGCCGCTTCGCCGTGATTCCGGCATTCGGCGATCAGCAGATGCCGCGGTGGAAGAACTTCTCGCCGCGCACCTCGCTGGTCTACGACCTGTTCGGCAATGGCAAGACCGCGCTCCGGTTCGGCTACAACCGGTTCGGCGTGGCGGCGACGACGACGCTGGCGTCGCTCTACGACCCGGCCAACGCCGTGCTCATCTCGTCGACGGTGCAGTGGAATGACAAGAACGGCGACGGCATTGCTGAAGGCGCCAACCACTGCAACTTCGCGTCGGACCCAAGCTGCGAAATCAACTTCGCTCAGGTGCCGGCAAACTTCGGCACCATTTCGCTGGCGCAGCCATCGCCGAACCTGACCCGTCCGTACGTCGATCAGTTCAACGTCGGCGGCACGACCGAAGTGGCGCGTGGCGTGTCGGTGTCGGCCGAATGGTTCCACAACAACGCGAAGAACCCGTTCGAGCGCAACAACATCCTGCGTCCGGGCACGTATTCGAACGGGACCGTGAGCAACGCCTCCTACCGGGCGGTCACGGTGTTCAGCCCGCTCGACGGCAAACCGGTCACGATGTATGACCCTGTCACCCCCACGGTGGCCGCGGCCGTCCAGAACGTGGACAGCAACGACTCCGCGGTCACGCAGTCGTACAACGCGTTCGAGTTCAACGTGAACGCGCGGCTGCCGCGCGGCGCCCGCCTCTTCGGCGGCACCGCGACGGACCGGACCATCGCCAACACCTGCGCGGGCGCGGCGACCAACCCGAACTTCCTGCTGACCATCGGCGGCGTCAACTACTGCGACCAGACCAACAGCGGCATCCCCTGGCGCACGCAGTTCAAGCTGGGCGGCGTTTACCCGACGCCGTGGTGGGGGATCACCATCGCTGGATCCCTGCAGCTGCTGCCGGGCTACATCCTGGGCACGTCGGCGTTGACGGCGGGCGGCGCCGGTGCGCCGAACTTCACGGCGTACAGCGGCACGGCGTCCACCTGGACGGTGACCAGCGCGACGCGATACGCCACCTGCCCGGGCAACTCGGCCTCGCAGGGTTGCGTCGTCGGCGGGCTCGTTTCGTCAACGCCTCTCAACTCGACGCTGACGGTTCCGCTCGACGCCCCCGGCACGCTGCTGACGCCGCGGGTGACCCAGCTGGACCTGTCGTTCAGCAAGCGCTTCAACGTGGGAAGCTTCAAGATCGATCCGAAGCTCGACATCTTCAACGCGCTGAACTCGGACGACTACTTCTCGGTCCGCACGACGTCCTACACCCCGGTCGCGACTCCGGCGCTGGCGACGGCGTTCAACGGATCGGGCGGCACTTACCTGCAGCCGGGCAGCATCCTCCAGGGCCGGATCCTCCGCATCGGCGCGGTGGTGACCTGGTAGGACGTTCGTTTCGCAGGCAGTCTGAGCCTCTATTCGCGTAGGGGCGATGTTCAAGGGCTGAGGGTGATGAACCCTCAGCCCTTTTTTTCTGTGTGCTATCGTTTCTTCAGATGGCCAGGGTGCTCGCCGCATTGCTCATCGGCAGCCTGCTCCTCACGCCGGGCCGCGCCTCGGCCGCGGATGTCAGGATCGAATCACTCAACGGGGCAGTAGTCGATCCGTTTGCGGCCCCCGCCGGTATCCACGCCATCGTGTTTCTGTTCACCAGCACCGATTGCCCGATCTCGAATCGCTACGCGCCAGAGGTGCGCCGGCTCGCGGCCCTCTACCAGTCGCAGGGCGTTGCCTTCCGCCTGATCTACCCGAATCCCGCCGAGGACGCGAAGGCCATCCGCGACCATCTGTCGGCCTTTGCCTATCAGGGCGCCGCCCAGGCTTTTCGTGATCCGCAACACTCGCTCGTCAATTTCGTCGGCGCGACGATCACGCCAGAGGTCGCGGTCGTCGCCGGCGGGCACGTCCTCTATCGCGGCCGGATTGACGATCGCTTCGTGGATCTTGGCCTCGAGCGTCCCGCGCCGACGCGGCATGATCTCGCTGATGCGATCGCGTTGGTTCTCGCCGGTAAGTCCGTCGTTCCGGCGACCACGCAAGCCGTGGGCTGTTTCATTTCCGATTTCACGCGATGAGATCCGGCGGCGCAAGACACCGGCTGCTTTCGCAACTGTGTGGCGCGACCCTTTCAGTGTGTGGCGCGACCCTTTCAGGGTCGCGGAACGCCGGGCTGAAAGCCCCGCGCCACATCGCTATCCTGACCGGCCTCCTGATTGTCTCCCTGCTCGCGATCTCGACGTCAGCTCTGGCGGCGGACTCCGTTACGTTCAACAAGGACATCGCCCCGATCGTGGTGGACCGTTGCGGCATGTGCCATCGGCCGGGTGGCTCGGCGCCGTTCAGCCTCCTTACCTACGCGGATGCGAAACGTCGCGCGACGCTGATCGCCTCAGCCACCAGGTCGCGGTACATGCCGCCGTGGAAAGCGGATCCCGCCAACGGTCCCTTCGTCGGTCAGCATCCGCTGAGCGAGACCGAGATCGATCTGATCCAACGCTGGGTCACGACCGGCGCGCCGGAGGGAAGTCCGGACGATGCGTCCGCGCGTCTGCGCGACGCCCAGGCCGGCAAGCTCTGGACCAGCGGCTGGCAGCTCGGCGCACCCGATCTGATCGTCACGCTTCCGCGAGGCGTACACGCTGCAGGCCGACGGCACCGACGTGTTCCGCATTTTCGTCGTGCCGCTGCCGGTCGATCGCGTGCGCTACGTGCGCGGACTCGAGTTCCGGCCCGGCAACCCCAAAGTGGTCCACCACGCGAACATCCGCGTGGACCCGACGCCGGCGTCGCGAGCGCTCGACGACGCCGACGAAGGTCCCGGCTACAGCGGATTGATCCTGCGATCGGCCGACTATCCGGAAGGCCACTTCCTCGGCTGGACGCCGGGGCAGGTCGCACCGCTGCTGCCGAAGAGCCTGGCATGGCGTCTCGCGCCCCGGACCGATCTGGTGATCGAGGCACACATGCAGCCGAGCGGAAAGGCGGAGCTGGTCCAGCCCTCGGTCGGCCTGTATTTCAGCGACGAGCCACCGACTCAAACGCCGGCGATGCTGCGACTGGGCAAGCAGAACATCGACATCCCGGCCGGCGATGCGCAATACACCATCACCGACTCGTACACCTTGCCGGTGGATGCCGAAGTGCTCGCGCTGCAGCCGCACGCGCACTACCGCGCGCGCGACATCCGTGGCGAGGCGACTCTGCCCGACGGCACCAGGCGGACGCTGATCCACATCGGCGACTGGGATTTCCGGTGGCAGCACGTCTTTCAGTTCGTGCAGCCGTTCTGGCTGCCGAAAGGGACGACGCTGTCGATGCAGTACCGCTACGACAACTCCACCGCGAACCCGCGCAATCCGGAGCATCCGCCCAAACGCGCGCAGTGGGGACAGCGCTCGTCCGACGAGATGGGCGACCTCTGGGTACAGGTTCTGACAAGAGACGAACCTGACCTGGTGACCCTGACCACGCAGTTCCGCACCAAGGTCGCGGCTGAAGACGTCAACGGTTACGAAGCCGAGATCGCGCGCCATCCCGACGATGTCGGGTTGCACGATGATGCGGCGCTGCTGTATCTGGAAATCGGCCAGCCCGATCGGGCGATTCCGCATTTTCAGCGGGCGCTCGCGCTCAAGGGCGGCTCGGCGGCTGCCCACTACAACCTGGGTACCGCGTTCGCGATCGCGCACCAGTTCGACGAGGCCGTCACTGAGTTCCAGACGGCGATCCGGCTCGATCCCGGCTACGCCAACCCGCACACCAATCTCGGGAACGTGTGGCTCGCGCAGCAGAAATACGACGAGGCGATCCGCGAATTCACCGAAGTCGTGCGCCTGCAGCCGGACTCAGCGGCGGCGAAGAGCAACCTCGCCGCTGCGAAAGCCGCCGCTGACAAGAAACAGCGGTGACGATCACGACGTGGAACGCAGAGCACGCAGAGCTCGCAGAGAATTTCATATGACCAACCCAAACGAACTCTGCGGTCTCAGCGGTCTCTGCGTTGATCGTTGCCGGTCCCTTTCGGTGGGCACGCGCCGCTAAAGCGGATAGGCGAGTGTCATCCCCAGCAGCGTCACCAGGATCAGCACCACCGGCGCCAGCGCGAGAAACACCACGATGGTGTACCCCATCACGTCGCGCGCGCCGAGCTTGAAGAGGCCAAGCATCGGCAGCATCCAGAACGGTTGCAGCAGGTTGGCGAGCGCCTCGCCCAGATCGTAGGCGGCGACGACCCATCCGAGGTGTACCTTCAGCGTGTGCGCGGCCGCCATCACGTACGGCGCCTCGATCACCCACTTCGATCCGCCTGACGGCACGAACACCCCGAGCACTGCGGAGTAGATCGCGACCAGCGGCGGAAACGTCGCCGGCGTCGAGAAGCGGACGAAGACGTTCGCGACCTGCTCGTTCAGATGCGTCGCCGTGATGACGCCGGCGATGCCGGCGTAAAACGGAAATTGCAGGATTACGCCCCAGACCGCCGGCGTCGCGTCTTGAACGGCGCGCATCAGCCGCGCCGGCGTGCCATGCAGCAGGAAGCCGAGCAGAAGGAAGGCGAAGTTGAGGACGTTGAGGTTCAGCGCATTGAGGGGATCCGAAGCCTGAGAGAAGTACCGCACCAGGTACGCGCCGCCCAGCGCCACGACGAACCAGGAGAGCAGCCGTGAGTGCTCGAGCCATTGCCCCGGCGCCACTGGCTTCGATTCCGCCGGCGGGCCGCCGAAGTCGGTGAGGCGGATGCCGAGATCCTCTGCCGTCTTTCCCCTTCCGGCCGGCGGCGTCGCCAGCCACATCACCGAAACGACAACCACGATTTCGATCGCGACGGCCACGAAACTCTGCCAGAGGAAGATGGTGTCGCGGAATGGGATAAGGCCGCCGGCGATCAGGCCGCCGTGCGAAACGATGTCGCGAATTTGCGGTTGAAGTGCGCCGGGTGACGCCATCTGCAGCGCGGCGGATCCACTGAGGCCTTGCGCCCAGATGCTGCCCAGACCGAGCATGCTCGCCGCCGCCAGCGCTCGGTAATCCACGCCGGCGACGCGGCGCGCGATCTCAATCGCCAGCACCGCGCTGAACACCAGGCTGAAGCCCCAATTGAGCCAGCTGCTCGCGAGCGCGAAGAAAGCGACCAGCGCCACCGCGCCTCGCGGCGATCGCGGCCACGATGCAATCGCGCGGATCACGCGTCCCATCGGCGGCGACGTCGCGAGCACGTGGCCGGTGATGATCACCAGCGCCATCTGCAGCGTGAACGGAATCAGGTCCCAGAAGCCGCGGCCCCACGCGTCGATCGTCTGCGCCACGGTGGCGGGCGTCGCGATCAGCGCGGCGCCGATCGCCAGCACGGTGGCGATCAACGCGAACACGAACGCGTCGGGCACCCATCGCTCGGTCCAGTCGGTCAGCGCCAGCGCGGCGCGCGCCACCGGTCCCGGTTGTTCTGTCATCCTGAGTGGCGGTTACCTTAACATAGGCGTCGCATGGCGCTGCTGAGCGAAAGCCCCACGGTTCTCCCGGTCCACCGCAAGATCCTGGCGTTCTCGTTCATCGGCTGGATCTTCGATTTTTACGACCTGCTGATTCTCAGCACGCTGGTCACGTCAACGTCGCTGGTGAAGGATCTCGGACTCGCGAAGGACCAAGTCGCGATCCTTCTTGGCGCCGCGCTCGCCTTCACCGCAGTCGGCGGCTTCATCGGCGGTGCGATGGCGGATCGCTACGGCCGCAAGCCGATGTTGATGGCCACGATCCTGGTCTACAGCTTTGGGACGCTGGCGTCCGGTTTGTCGATCGGATTCTGGACCTTGCTCATCTCGCGCGCCGTCACCGGCATCGGCGTCGGCGGCGAGTGGGCCGTGGCGCACGCGCTGGTCGGCGAGACGGTGCCGCCGGCCGTCCGCGGCCGCTACGGTTCGTACCTGCAGAGCGGATCCGCGTTCGCGCGCTTCTTCGCGTCGATGGCGGGCCTGCAGCTGGCGCCGCTGATCGGCTGGCGCGCGGTGTTCATGCTCTCCGCCGTTCCCGCGCTGATGGTCGTCGTCGTTCGGCGACAGATGCCGGAATCGGATGTCTGGCTGCTCAGCGTGAAGAACGGCGTCAACACGCGGCTCGGCTACGTCGCGGCGCTGGGACAGATGGTCGGCCCGGCGCTCCGGAAAACGACCGCGCTCGCGCTCTCGGTGACGACCTTCAACATGGCCGCCTACTGGTTCAAGACCATCTGGCTGCCGACCTACCTGCACGAGACGCGCGGGCTCTCGCTCAACCAGACGACGACGCTGCTGCTGATGGATCAGATCGGATCGATCGTCGGCTACGTGGCGTTCGGCTTCGCCAGCGACCGGTTCGGAAGGCGACCGAGTTTCACCGCGTTTTCGATCATCAAAGCGCTCGGCCTTGGAATGATCACGCTGGGATGGAGCGCTGCGGGTGGTTACACCGCGACGACATTCGGCTTCATGCTGCTGGTTGGATTCGGCGAAGGGAACTGGGGCTGTATCGGTCCGCTCTTGAACGAGGTGTTCCCGACCTCGGTACGGGCCGCGGCGCTGGGGATCATCTACAACACCGCGCGCGGCGTGCAGTTTCTGGCGCCGACGATCATCGCGATGGTCGCGGCGAAGGCGACGTTCGGCGCCGGCATCGCGCTGGCGGTGCCGTTCGCGCTGCTCGCTGGGGCGATGATCTGGACGCTGCCGGAAACCAAAGGCGTGCGCCTGATGTCCGAACTGGCCAAGCCAGTGATTGCAAAGGCGGTGTAGCGTCCGGCTTTAGCCGGACCGCGACGTTCGCGTGTAGCGCGACCCTTTCAGGGTCGCGTGAGAGATACGGCCCTCCTCGCATGTCGCGGACTATAATGCGCCGGCTGATGAGGACAACGATGAATACAGTCGTAGCGCGAGGCGCGTGGTTCGCGGTCGGCGCGGTGGTGTTGTCGCTCGGTTCGGTGGCTTCGGGGTCGCGCGCCCAGTCGCAGTCCGAGGGTGCCGCACTGTATGACGGCGCGTGTGCGACGTGTCATGACGCTCCGGCCGCCGGTTCGCGTGCGCCGGTGAAGAGCGCGCTGCACGATCGATCGCCGGAAGCGATCGTCGACGCGCTGACCGGCGGCGCGATGCGCTACCAGGGACTCTCGCTGAGCGGCGCCGAACGCCGAGCGGTCGCCGAGTACCTCACCGGTCGAGCGATGGGCGGCGACCTGACCGGCGCTGCCACCAGCCGTTGCACCGCGCCACCTCCGCTGGCCGATCCGGCGACGCGTCCGTTGTGGAACGGTTGGGGACCGACGATCGAGAACACGCACTTCCAGTCCGCCGCACAGGCAGGACTCACCGCCGCGCAAGTGCCGAACCTCAAACTGAAATGGGCGTTCGGATTTCCCGACACGACCTCGGCCTGGGGACAACCCACTGTCGTCGGCGGCCGCCTGTTCGTCGGCAGCCAGAACGGCACGGTCTACTCGCTCGATCCGAAAACGGGCTGCGTCATCTGGACGTTCACGGCCGAAGGTGGCGTTCGCGCGTCCGTGTCGATCGCGCGCCGCAGCGCCAGTGGCGCGTCAGCCGCGCAGTACGGCGCGTATTTTTCCGATCAGAAGGGATTCGCCTACGCGCTCGATGCGGCGACCGGCGCACAGATCTGGAAGCGCAAGGTCGAAGACCATCCGCTCATCCGGCTCACCGGCTCGCCTGCCGTGTACGACGGCCGCATGTACGTTCCCACCTCCTCGTACGAAGAATCCGGAAAGGGCCCGACCTACGCCTGCTGCACCTTCCGTGGCAGCGTCGTCGCGCTCGATGCCGCGACCGGTAACGTGCTGTGGCGCGCCTTTACGATCGCCGAACCGGCGAAGATGATGGGCAAGCGCGCCGATGGGGTCGAGGCGTGGGGACCGGCCGGCGGCGCGATCTGGTCCGCGCCGACCATCGACGTGAAACGCGGCGCGTTCTACGTCGGCGTCGGCAACACCTACTCCGGTCCGATCACGCAGCCGGGCGCCAACGCGGTTGATGCGTTCGACTTGAAGACCGGCAGACCGCTGTGGACCAGGCAGGTCTCGCCTGAGGACATCTTCGGCTGCCGTCCAGGCGAAGCCAACTGCGGCGCCAAGCCGGGTCCGGACTTCGACTTCGGCAGCGCCCCGGTTCTGACCAAACGGACCGATGGACGCGACGTCATCATCATCGGCAACAAGTCCGGCATCGGCTATGCGATGGATCCTGACAAACAGGGGGAGATTCTGTGGGAGTACCGCGCCGGCAAGGGCGGAACGCTCGGCGGGATCGAGTGGGGCGCGACCGTTGACGCCGAGCAGGCGTATTTTCCGGTTGCCGACGGCAACAGTCCGACGCCGGGCGGCCTGCACGCGGTGAACCTGACGACTGGCGCGCGGGTGTGGTTCACCGCGCCGCCTCCCCCGGCCTGCGGGACGCCCGGCCGCGGCTGCAACGGTGCGCAATCCGCCGCGATCACCGCGATTCCCGGCATCGTCTTCTCGCCGTCCAACGACGGCGCCGTTCGCGCGTTCGCGGCGAAGGACGGCGCGATCGTGTGGCAATTCGATACCAACCGCGAGTTTCAGACGCTGAACGGCGTCAAGGCGCGCGGCGGATCGATGAACGGTCCCGCGCCGGTCGTCGCCGGCGGCATGCTCTACGTCAACTCCGGCTACGGTGCGTTCGGGTCGCGCACCGGCAACGTGCTGATGGCTTTCGGCGTGGAATAGCCGGTAATCCGGCTGTTTTACCCGATTCCGTGCAGATCCGTCGCGGCCGACGGAGACGATCGGCTCTTTTACTCCGTTTTTCTCCAAAACCAACAATCTGGACCCTGCCGGGCGGCCTGGACATTAAATCGAAGATATCCGCCCACTTACCGGTATCATGAGGGTGGCACTGGAAGTCCAGTGCCATTGACAGGAGACGACATGGCGACGACGAACGGCACGATCAAGCGGCTGGTACACGACAAGGGCTTCGGGTTCATTGCGGCCAGCGACGGCAGCGAGTATTTCTTCCATCAGAGCAGCTGCCAGACTCCCTTCGACGAACTGCGCGAAGGCCAGGCGGTGACATTCGAAAAGGGTCAGGGTCCTAAGGGGCCGCGCGGCGAGAACGTCAAGCTGGCCTAGACGAACCCGAGCGGTCGACCACCGCACGAAACGGTGTACCCCATTCGTCGTCTCGCGGCATCTGTCGCAGTTACCACGCTCGTTCTGATCGGAGCCTTTACCCGGCCGGCTGCCACACAGCCGGCCGACGGCGCCGCGTTGTTCGACCGCCACTGCAGCACCTGTCATAACGGCGAAGACCCCCGCGCCCCGTCGACAGGCTCTTTGCGTGGACGGTCGCCTCAGGCGATCGTCGACGCATTGACCGCCGGCCCGATGCGATACCAGGGGTTATCGCTCGGCGGCGGCGAGCGCCGCGCCATCGCGGAATTCCTCACCGGCCGCACGCTGCGCACCAGCGCCACCGGCACCGCAGCAGGGGTGTGCGCAAAGCCTCCTCCGTTCGCGAACCCGTCCACGCGTCCTCTGTGGAACGGCTGGGGTCCCTCCCTCGACAACACACACGTTCAATCCACGACAGCCGCCGGACTCGTTGCGAGCGACGTGCCGCGTCTGCATTTGAAGTGGGCGTTCGGCTTTCAGGATGCGACTTCCGCGTGGGCGCAGCCCACCGTCGCCGGAGGACGTCTTTTCGTCGGCAGCCAGTCCGGCACGGTGTATTCGCTGAACGCGACGACGGGTTGCATCGCGTGGACGTTTACCGCGCAGGCCGGCGTGCGTACGTCCGTCTCGGTCGGGCCGTCGGCCGGCACGGGGCGAAGTGCCACGTGGGCCGCGTACTTCTCCGATCAGATCGGGTTCGTCTACGCGCTGAACGCCGCGAACGGAAAATTGCTCTGGACCCGGAAGGTCGAAGAGCATCCGCTGGTGCGGTTGACGGGATCGCCCGCGCTGTTCGACGGTCGCTTGTACGTGCCGACCTCGTCGTATGAAGAAGGGGGGAAGCCGGCGGGCTATCCGTGTTGCACCTTCCGCGGCAGCCTCCTCGCGCTCGACGCGCGCACCGGCGACCTGGTCTGGCAGGCGTTCACCATTCCGGAAAAATCGTCGCTGTTGCGGCAGCTCGCCGACGGATCCCAGGAGTGGGGACCGTCGGGCGGCGCGATCTGGTCGGCGCCGACCATCGACGCGAAGCGCGGTGCGATCTACGTCGGTGTCGGTAACGCTTACAGCGGACCGGCGCAGCCGACGACCGACGCGGTGGTGGCCTTCGACCTGAAAACCGGGGCGATGCGCTGGTCGCGCCAAATGGTGCCCGGGGCGACCGACGTGTTCGGCTGCGTGCCGGGCGAAGTGAATTGCCGCGAGCGTCAGGGACCGGACTTCGACTTCGGCGCCTCACCGGTGCTCGCCAGGCGTCCGGATGGGCGGGACCTGATCGTCGCCGGGCAGAAATCCGGAGTCGTCTACGCACTCGATCCCGATCGTCAGGGAGAGCAGATCTGGCGCTATCGCGCCGGCGGCGGATCCGGACTTGGCGGCGTTCAGTGGGGCGTGGCGGTGGATGCCGAACGCGCCTACGTCCCGGTCGCGGAAATTTACACACCGGAACCCGGTGGCCTGCACGCGGTGGAACTCGCGACCGGCACGCGCGCCTGGTACGCGGCGCCGCAGCCGCCCGCGTGCGGCCGGCAGAGCCGCTCGTGCAGCGGGGCGCAGTTTTCGGCAGTGACCGCGATTCCCGGAGTGGTGTTCTCGCCGTCGAACGACGGCGTCGTGCGCGCGTATTCGACCGGTGACGGCGCCATCGTCTGGTCGTTCGACACGAACAAGGAGTTCGCCACGCTCAACGGGGTGAAGGCGAAAGGCGGATCGATGAATGGTCCCGCGCCGACCGTGGCGGGCGGACTTGTCTACGTCAGTTCGGGTTACAGCGCCTTCGGTCTGCGTCCCGGCAACGTGCTGCTCGCCTTCGGCGTCGACTGACGCCGGCCACGCCTGATCGTCGCGACCAGCGCCTCCTTCGCATCTCGACTCAAACGCTTGACCGCGAGTTCCCGTCGTAGCGCGTCACCGTGAGACGGGCAGATCTCCGAATATACGAGCCGCACCGGCGTTCGACCGCGCGTGTACCGCGCCCCTCGTTTCTGGTTGTGTGTCTGCACCCGGGCGATCGGATCGCGGGCATAGCCGGTATACAACGTCCCATCCGCGCAGCGGACGATGTAGACGAAATGCACTTCTGGATTGTAGTACGGCCGCGCGTTCAGCTGAATGCGGCGTCGTGACGTGCGCTGGCATTCGCTGTCGGGAGAACAGTCGGAGGTGGATCCGAACGCCGGCGACCGACGCTCATTTCAGCCGGGCACTCCCATTCGCCACGTGGCAACAGCGACCCTCCGGCGGAGGACTCACGACGCCCGGCGTCGGCCGGGAGTTTGACGATCTCCGGTGAGTCGACTGTTCATCACCCGGGTTTGCCGATCGCCGGTGCGCGTACTCATCACCGACGCCGGCGGCTGCGCCTCCGGGCCGCTGTTGGTGTGAACCTGATCACGTGGCTCATAGGTCGTGGCCCGACTGAAACGACCGTCGGCCGCCTGGTGCGACGCGGACCACCGAACTGCAGTCGCTCTTGCGTTGCTTGACGCTTAGTGGATCCTCGTTCCCAACGGGCCGGCCGGCGTGGGTGGCGGTCCCGCGTCCCTCGGATCTCGCACGCGCGGGCGGCAGCCGTCACTCGCGTCTGCCGGTTCATTACGACCGGCGCCGCTGATTCGCCACTGGCCAGCGGTTCACCTCGTTGCCCAACTGATTGTCAGATGTCGCGCGGATTATTTCAGGCGCCGGGCCCATCGACAGCACATCTACCGGCGGACGCGGGTGACGTGCGAGCATCCGGGGACGCGGGGACGCCATCCACGCCGGACGGCCGCCCGGGAACGCTGTCGACCCCAGCGTCCTTCGAATGGACCGTCCTGTGTTCCAACGGATCCGAACCCATGCGACACCGAGATGACAGACTTGATTGCGGAAGCAGGGCGAGGAAGGCCGCTCGCGATGACCGCGGCCCGAGTCGAGTGGTGGAGGCGGGGGGATTCGCACCCCCGTCCGAAGATGTAAGACCGAAGGCATACTACGTTGCGTAGCCGCTCCTGTTGTTTCGCCCCTGGCGTGAAGGAGCGACAAAAACCGCCAGGGACTAGCCCCGAAAAATCTCGTCACCGCCGTCCGAGACAGCCAACGGCGACCAGCCTACTGAATGACGTTCGGTCTCTAGCCCGTAGGTTGACTAAAGCGAACGCTCACGGGGATTAAGCCGCGAGAGCGAGCTGCGTATTCGCAGTTGTGTTTTTCCACCGGATTTACGAGTCAGTGGAGCTCGGCAACGCATCCTGCGACCATCAACCTCCGTCGAAACTAGTCGCCCCCATGCGATCCCCATTGTAGGGTCGCCGCCGACCGCCGTCAAATGATTCTGCCCGTTGGAGTTGCTCGGCTTTGCACGCTTGACTTGGCTGTACCGTGGCCCGCATAATTTGACGTATTCAACCTTATGACGTCTGACGAACGGGAGTCGGGTGCGTTCGAGACGCTGATCGGCAAGCTCCGCGAGACCATCGGTCAGCAGGTCCAGACCGTGCTCGACGAACTGCATGCCGCTGCGCTCGCGGATCGCGATCGGTCGATTGTGGAGGCCCGCACCGGGGCCGAACGCGACGCTGCCGATCGGCTGACCGCGGAAGTTGCCGCCGCCGAGACGCGCGCGCGCGAGGCCGCGCACGGCGAGGCTTACGCGCTCGGCAAGGATCACGGCTATTCGAGCGGCAAGGACGAGGGTTTTTCCGCCGGCAAGGACGAAGGCTTTTCGTCCGGCAGGAGCGAAGGCTTCGCCGCAGGCAAGGCCGAGGGGTTCGACGAGGGCAAGCACGAGGGCTTCGCGGCCGGCAAGGACGAAGGCTTCACCGCGGGGCGCGACGAAGGGTTCGCGTCCGGCAAGGACGAGGGCTACGCGACAGGGAAGGAGCACGGGTTTCTGGCCGGCGCGGAGGATGCGCGCGCGCAGATGCCATCGGCTCCGGCCGTCGACCCGGGAGCAACCGACCGTCTCGCGGACGGTGTCCGATCGATCGGCCGCGCCCGGTCGCTCAGCGAAATTCTCGACGCGCTCCTGAGCGCGATCGGTCGCGAGGCCACTCGTTCGGCGCTGTTCCTGGTGCGCGGCGAACAGTTCCGCGCGTGGCGCCTGCTCGGTTTCGGGCGGCTCGACGACGACGCTTCACTTCAATTTCCGTTCGACCAGGCTGGCATCCTTACCGACGCGGTGAGGACCAACGCCGTGACGACCAATCAAGCCGGAGGCGCGGCGCCGGCGTTCGCGTCGCTCGAGGCCGGCCGTCCGTGCGTGGCGCTTCCCATCCCGCTCAGCGGCGAAGTCGTCGCGGTGCTCTATGCCGATCACGATTCGTCGCCGCTCAACACCGCGCCGATCGAGGTGTTGACCAACCACGCGTCGCGGAGTCTCGAAGCGATGACCGCATTCAAGGCCGCGCGCGCGATCATGTCGCAGCCGGATGGCCCGGCTTTGCACGGCGCCGGCCTCGCATCGACGGTGGACGGCGACGGTACACACGACGCCGACGCCTCGGCGCGCCGTTACGCGAGACTGCTGGTGTCGGAAATCAAGCTGTATCACGAGGCCGCGGTCGTCGCCGGCCGCCGCGATCGCGACCTCGGCCAGCGGTTGAGCACGGAAATCGCCCGGGCACGCGTGTTGTACGAGCAGCGGGTGCCGACACCGGTACGTGCGCGCGTCGATTATTTCCACGACGAGCTGGTGCGCACACTCGCCAACGGGGATGCCAGTTTGTTGGAAGTCAGAAGTTAAAGTTAGAAGTTAGTGAAGTTAGAAGTGTGAAGTTCAAATTGGAAGGAACAGCCGGCGCTGGAAGGAAGAAGGGGTAGTCGCAAGTTGAGAGCTGAAAGTTGAGAGTTGAGAGTTGGAAGTTGTTCGCGGTCACGTTGGGCGCGGCGATGTTGATGCCCGCCGCGTCGATGCGCGCGCAGGCGCCCGCGGCACCGAGCACGCCGGCCGCCAGCGACCTCGTGCTCAAGCCGACCAACCATCCGCGGCTGCCGGTAGACCCCTCAGACGTCTGGCTCGTTCCCACCAGGCCGTTACCCCGCACCGCGGTGGTCAACGAATTCGTGACCGCGGTCAAGCTCGAGGTCGACTCCAATTTCGCGAGGGCGCTGCCGATCCTCTCGCAATCCGCGATTCAAGAGGGCGTGCTCGGTCACTACGCGACCTACTACCAGGGCCTCGCCGAACTGCGCCTCGGTCGTCCTGCCGACGCGAGACGCACCTTCCAGTCGCTCGCCGCGAAGCATCCGGTCGGCTACCTCGTCGAGGCCGTGGCACTGCGTGAAGCCGAATGTGCGGAGGCTGCCGGTGACCAGTCTGCCGCGATGGAAATCTACGCGCGCCTGGCCGCCACTCGCACGACCGCGCCGGACGATGTGCTGTTGCGGCTGGGGCGGGCGGCGAGAGCGGCCGGCGATCTCGACCGCGCTACCGACGCGTTCCAGCGGATCGTCTACGAATTTCCGTTCAGCGATCTCGCGCTCGTGGCCAGCAACGAACTCGAATCGCTGCCGCTCGCGCCGATTGCGCCCGGCAGCACGCGCTATAAACTGGAACTGGGCCGGGCCGAGCGCCTCTTCGGCGCCAAGCGCTACCCTCAGGCGAAGCAGGCGTTCGAAGCCGTGCGCGGTGCGTCACAAGGTGACGACCGCGAGCTGGTCAACATTCGCCTCGCGGAGTGCGATTTCTTCCTGAAGCACGCGCGCAGCACACGCGACGCGCTCAAGCCGTACATCGAGAGTGCCTCGCGGCAGGGCGAGGCGCTCTATTTCTACGCCGTCGCCATCCGCGAGCTCGGCGAGCAGGCCGAATACTTCCGGATCGTCCGCCGGCTGGCGGATGAATTCACCGCGCAAAGCTGGGCGGAGGAAGCGCTGAACAATCTCGCGACCCATTACATCCTGCAGAGCGACGACGACAACGCCGACGCGACGTTCCGCGAGATGATGGCGAAGTTCCCGATGGGGCATTACGCCGAACGCGCCTCGTGGAAAGTCGGCTGGAGCGCCTACAGACGCGGCCGCTACGCCGAGGCGATTCAGGTGTTCGAGCCGGCGGCGATTCATTTTCCGCGGTCGGACTATCGTCCGAGCTGGCTGTACTGGTCGGCGCGGGCTTACGACGCGCTGAACCAGCAGGCGCTCGCGGATGCCCGCTACACGCTGGTCGCGACCGATTATCTCAACAGCTATTACGGTCGCCTGTCGCTGACCCATCTCGACGGACGTGCACCGCAGCGGCGTCTGGTGACGAACGTGCAGCCGCCGCCGCAGGCCCCACCGCCGGATCCGTCGGTCGAGGAGCCGCCGATCGTGGCGCCGCTGCCGCCGAATCAACAGGTGGTACGGGCGCTGCTGTCGATCGAGCTCTGGGACCAGGCGCTCGACGAACTGCACTACGCGCAGAAGGCCTGGGGCGACTCGTCGGCCATTCAGGCGACGATCGGCTGGATTTACCACAAGCGCGGCGAACTGCGGGCCGGCATCAATCAGATCAAGCGCGCGTATCCACAGTACATGGCCGCGGGCGGCGAGGAGCTGCCGAGCGAACTGCTGAAGGTGCTGTTTCCCGTCGACTACTGGACGCTGATCCGGCGATATTCCGCCGAGCATCAGCTCGACCCGTACATGATGGCGGCGCTGATCGCACAGGAATCGAACTTCGTTCCCGACATTCGATCTCCTGCGAACGCCTACGGACTCATGCAGCTGGTGCCGGCGGCCGGACGTCAGTACGCGAAGACGCTGAATCGTCGCTACTCGCTCAGCCTGCTGACCACCGCGGACACCAACCTGCGCATGGGCACTGCGTACTTCGCCGATCTCGTGGAGAAGTTCGGCGGCGCGCACTACGCGCTCGCCAGCTACAACGCCGGGCCTTCCCGTGTCGCGCACTGGATGGCCGAGCGTCCGGGCATGGATCGGGACATGTTCATCGACGACATCCCGTTTCCCGAGACCCAGGCGTACGTGAAAAAAATCATCGGCACCGCCGAGGACTACCGTCGCCTCTACGGCAGCGACGCCGCTTCTGTCGTTGACACGGTGCCTGCTGCAGCCCCGCCGGCCGCCTCGAGCGACAGCGCGAAGAAAAAGGCCGCGCCGCCGGCGAAGAAGAAGGCCACGGCCAAAACCAAGAAAGCAGCCTGATGGTTGATCATGTCCAAGTTGACCGGATCGAAGAAAGCCACGCAGTTCAGCGAGTCGGTCATCCGCGAGATGACGCGTCTCAACCACCTCTACGGCGGCGTCAACCTCTCGCAGGGGTTTCCTGATTTTCCGGCGCCGCCGGCGATCAAGGAGGCGGCGTGCGCCGCGATCAACGCCGACGTCAACCAGTACGCGGTGACGTGGGGCGCGCGCCCGTTGCGCGAGGCGGTGGCCCGAGAGTTCACGCGCCGCTACGGCCTGCCCATCGTCGCCGACGAGCAGGTCACCGTCTGCTGTGGTTCGACCGAAGCCATGATGTCGACGATGATGGCGATCATCGATCCGGGCGACGAAGTGGTCATCTTCGAGCCGTTCTACGAGAACTACGGCCCGGACGCGATTCTCTCCGGCGCGACGCCGCGCTACGTCACCCTGCACGAACCCGACTGGAGTTTCGATCCGGACGAACTGGCCGCGGCGTTCAACGATCGGACCAAGGCGATCATCATCAACACCCCCAACAACCCGACCGGGAAGGTGTTCTCGAAGGACGAGCTCGAGATGATCGCCGCGCTCTGCCGCAAGTGGGATGCGATCGCGATCTCCGACGAGATCTACGAACACATCATTTACGACGGCCAGCAGCACATCCCGATCGCCACCATCGAGGGGATGGCCGACCGCACCATCACCATCAACGGTCTCTCGAAAACGTACAGCGTGACCGGCTGGCGCGTCGGCTGGACCATCTCGCCGCCGTCACTGACCGGCGCGATTCGCAAGGTGCACGATTTCCTGACCGTGGGCGCGCCCGCTCCGCTGCAGGAAGCCGGCGCGGCGGCGCTCGGCATGGCCGACGACTACTACGTCGCGCTCGCCGCCAACTATCAGAAACGGCGCGACGTCCTGCTCGAGATCCTCAGGCGCCATCACTTCACCTGCTACACGCCGCTCGGCGCCTACTACATCATGACCGACATCAGCACGTTCGGGTTCGCCGACGATGTGGAGTTCGCGCGGTATCTGGTGAAGGACGTGGGGGTCGCCGCCGTACCCGGCAGCAGCTTCTACAAGACCGGCGCGGGGCGAACCAAGCTGCGTTTCTGTTTCTGCAAGCGCGACGAGACGCTCGCGGAGGCGGATCGCCGGCTGGAACGGCTGGTCCCCGCCGGCGTCACGCTGCATTAGCACATAGGTTCGAAAGGGTTCGAAAGGTTCGAAGGGTTCGACGGTTCGACGGGTTCGACGGGTTCGACGGGTTCGAAACGTTCGGATGTGAACCGCTCGAACCTATCGAACCTATCGAACCTATCGAACCTATCGAACCTATCGAACCTATCGAACCTATCGAACCTATCGAACCTATCAGTACCCGAAGCACGGCGCCGATATACAGGCCTCGAAGCGTCATCGATCCCGAGTCGGTCTTGATCAGGTAGCCGACGTCCATCGAACGGTAGCCACCTTTGACGCCGATGTTCGGTGTGAAGTTGACGGTGCCGTAGATGTCGAGATCGATGTCGTGGCCCTGGTAGCGGCGGTCGATCGCGTGCGGGATGGCGAAGGCGGTGAATTCACCGGTGATCGAGATGGATGGCGCGACGTAGATCCGACCGATGCCGCCGATCGCCGGAATCGGCGCCTTCGCCGCCGCGAACTCCGACGCGAACGGGCTGTCGAGTTCGATTCTCACGTTGGTGTATTTCGCTTCGACGATGACGCCCGCGAAGCCCGAACTGTTCGAGACGAAGTCGTACTCGTAGCCAAAACGCCAGGCATCCCAGGTCATCGTCGAGTTGACCGGCACGCCGACCTGGTATCGGATGCCGTTGAAGTCGATGCTCTGCTTGAGCACCGCGTCGCCGGTGAAGGAAATCGGCACGAAGTTCAACCGGAACTTGTGCTTTTTCGCCGGCTTCAGGATCAGCTGCAGGGCCGGGAAGTGGGTATCGGTGACGCCGAGGTCGTTCTCGGCGTTGATCTGTGACCCGGGCAGGCCCGCCAGCACGCCAGTGCCCGCACTGGCGACCGTGATGTCAGAGACGGGGAACCAGAGATCGCCGCCGACCTCGATGTGATAGTTCTCCGGCCCCGACGGATTGCCGACCGGCTGCGGCTTGTACTGCGCAGCGGCAGGCGCGGCGATCAGGCCGAGCACGGCCGCGACGCCGACCCACGTGTACAGACGAACAGCGGCAGCTCTTCTCATAATGGATGTGAAACCCGAAAGTGGAGTCGCCCCTGGGGGGAAGGCGATTCCAGCGTAGCACACGACCGCCACGAGTACAAGTCGTGACAATCAGTGACGGAACCTGGCGCCGCCGATTGTCCGCTTCGCCCCGACGGTTCGTTGACACCGCCCGAGGCAGCGCGTAGAGTCTGAGCGCCGGTCCGGATGGCCGACGCTTTGTTGTCAGGAGAAACCAATGTTCAAGACTCTGAAGTACGCGGCACCGGCGGTCGCGGCCGTGGGCGCGGCCGTCGTCTGGATGACGGTCGGCACCTCGAGCCAGACCTCGATGCCGAGCACCAAGAACGGCGACTGGACCGCGTACACCGCGGACATCCGCGGCACGCGCTACGCACCACTCGATCAGATCAACGCGACCAACTTCAACAAGCTCGAAGTGGCGTGGCGCTTCAAGACCGATAACCTGGGAACGCGTCCCGAGTTCAAGCTCGAGGGCACGCCGCTCGCGATCAAAGGCGTTCTCTATACGACCGCCGGCACTCGTCGCTCGGTGGTGGCGCTCGACGGCCGCACCGGCGAGCTGATCTGGTCGCACAGCTACCGCGAAGGCCAGCGCGCCGCGATCGCGCCGCGCCAGTTGTCCGGCCGCGGCGTCTCGTACTGGACCGACGGCAAGGGTGACGAGCGGATTCTCTACGTCACGCCCGGCTATCGGCTGATCGCGCTCAACGCGAAAACCGGCGCGATGATCTCCACCTTCGGTGAAGGCGGCGTCGTTGACCTGAAGAAGGGCGCCGTGTTCGGCAAGGGCCAGCAGATCGACCTCGAGACGGGAGAAATCGGCCTGCACTCGACGCCGACCGTCGTGAAGGACACAGTCATTGTCGGCTCGTCGTTCAAAGAAGGCATGACCGTCAAGACCCACAACAACACCAAGGGTCTGGTCCGCGCGTTCGACGTCAAGACCGGCAAGGTGCTGTGGACGTTCAACACGATTCCCAAGCCGGGCGAGTTCGGCAACGACACGTGGGAGAACGAGTCGTGGGCGACCAACGGCAACACCGGCGTGTGGACCCAGATCACGGTGGACGAGGAAGCCGGCATCGCGTACCTGCCGGTCGAATCGCCGACCTCAGACTTCTACGGCGGCCATCGTCCGGGCAACAACCTGTACGGCGAGAGCCTCGTGGCCGTGGATCTGAAGACGGGCCAGAAGAAGTGGCACTTCCAGATCGTGCACCATCCGATTTGGGACTACGACCTGTCGTCGGCGCCGATCCTGCTCGACATCAACGTGAACGGCAAGGCGATCAAAGCCGTGGCGCTGCCGAGCAAGGAAGCGTTCCTCTACGTGTTCGACCGCATCACCGGCGTGCCGGTGTGGCCGATCGAGGAGCGGCCGGTGCCGCAGTCTGACGTCCCCGGCGAGAAGACCTCGGCGACGCAGCCGTTCCCGACCAAGCCGCCGGCGTATGCGCGGCAGTCGGTCGGCCTGAACGACCTGATCGACTTCACGCCGGAGCTGAACGCGGAAGCGAAGAAAATCGTCGCCCGCTACAAGCTCGGACCGATGTTCCTGCCGGGTGTCGTCAGCAAGACGGACGGCCCGATCGCGGCGCTCACCATCGCGACGACCGCCGGTGGCACGAACTGGCCGGGCGCGGCGGCGAATCCCGAAACGCACGTGGTGTTCGCGCATGCGAGCAACCACTCGGTGGCGCCAATCGGCCTCATCGAGCCGCCGGCTGGCTTCTCCGACATCCGCTACGTGGCGGGCACGGCCGGCCAACCGTTCGTCGAGCGTGAAGGCCCCGGATTCGGCAGCGCGGCGGACGCCAAGCAGCGTCCCGCGGCACCGCCGACCCCCCCGCCGCCGGCAGCCGGCGCGGCGCCGCAGGGCGGCGGTGGTGGCGGCCTGACGGTCCAGGGGCTGCCGCTCCTCAAGCCGCCCTACGGGATCCTCAACGCGATCGACCTCGACAAGGGCGAGATCAAGTGGCAGGTTCCGCACGGCGATACGCCGGACGCGGTTCGCAACAGCCCGCTGCTCAAGGGCATGAACATTCCGAAGACCGGTCAGCCCGGCAGCGTGGGCGTGGTCGTCACCAAGAACCTCGTGGTGCTCGGCGATCCCTCGATCACGACCACGCCGGAGCATCCGCGTGGCGCGATGCTGCGAGGCTACAGTCAGGCCGACGGCAAGGAGATCGGCGCGGTCTGGATGCCGGCGCCGCAGAGCGGCTCGCCGATGACCTACATGGCCGATGGCCGTCAGTACATCATCGTGGCGGTCAGCGGCGGCAACTACTCGGGCGAGTACATCGCGTTCGCACTGCCCGCGTCGGAGACCCGCACCACCAACCAGGCCGGAGCCCAGCGGTAGCATCCGGACGCCGTTTTCTCAAGGGCCCGCGCCGCGCGGGCCCTTTTTTTTGGCCAGGCATAGAGGGGTCGGGCGTCGAGACGATTCCCTTGTAGAATAGAGGTATATGAAATTGAGATTCGCGGCTATTGCACTCATCCCGTTGGCAACCCTTCTCGTGCTCAACAACACGGTCCACGCACAACCGACCGGCTCGGTCTGGAGCGGCGTGTACACCCAGGCGCAGTCGGATCGCGGCAAGGCGCTGTACAGCGAACAGTGCGCGTCGTGCCACGGCGGCGAGCTGACCGGTGGCGAAATGGCGCCGCCACTGGCCGGCGGCGAGTTCATGGCCGGCTGGGACGGGCTCACCGTCGGCGACCTGTTCGAGCGCATTCGAATTTCGATGCCGCAGAACTCGCCCGGCAGCCTGAGCGGACAACAGAACGCCGACATCCTCGCGTTCATCCTGAACGCCGCCAAATTCCCCGTCGGCCAGACCGAGCTGCCGAAGGAAGCGGGCATCCTCAAGACGATCAAGTTCGAAGTCAAGCAGCCGTAGCGGCTTCGCGACGCCGGCATGGAGCGCCCGCCCGGGCGCTCCATCTATTTGTTTCCCGCCTTACGTTCCGAATATTTTTCGCTTCTCAATTCTGACAATTTCGTTGCATATCCTCGTCGGCTGCTCCTAGAATCCAACCCACCTCAAGCACTTTACGAACCGTTTACACCACCAGGGAGGGTCGGCATGAGATTCAGGGCCGCGCTCGTCGTCTGCGCATTGGTGTCAGGAGCAACTCCGAACGTTGTTTTCGGTCAGGGTTTCCAGGGCGGTTTACGTGGGGCCATCAAGGACGCAGGAGGCGTCGTTCCCGGCGTCGAAGTCACGCTGACCAACGAACAGACCAACCTCAAACGTTCGACGGTGACCAACGACAGCGGCGAGTACGTGTTCGCCAACATCGACCCCGCCAGCTACACCATCAAGGCCACTCTCCAGGGATACAAGACGGTCGAGCGCGCCGCGATCCGCATCGGGACGCAGCAGTTCATGACGCTCGATCTGACGATGGAAGTCGGATCGATCAGCGAAAACGTGACCGTCACCGGGCAGTCGCCGTTGATTGAAACCGCGAATGCGTCGCAAGGCACGGTGCTCGACTCCGCGGCGCTCGCGACGCTTCCGGCCCCCGGCCGCGCCGCCTTCATGATGGGCGCCTCGGTGCCGACCGTGGTGGCATCGGGCGACACCCAGTTCAACCGCCAGCAGGATCAGACCAACATCTCGCTGACGTCGCTTGGCGGCGGCACCAGGCGCGGCAACAACTACGTGCTGGACGGCGTGCCGATCACCGACTTGCGGAACCGCCAGTCGGCCAATCCGACGATCGAGGCGCTCGAGGACGTCAAGGTCCAGGTGCATACCTACGACGCCGAGATGGGACGAACCGGCGGCGGCGTGTTCAACACGACGTTGAAGTCGGGCACCAACAGGTTCCAGGGCTCGGCGTTCTACCAGACCCGTCCGGTGTGGGGACAGGTGAACAATTACTTCAGCGAAATCAACCGGCAGGTCGCCACCGCGGCCGGCAACACCACGGTCGCCGCGCTATCGGCCAAGCCTGACAGCGTGTACTACCTGCCTGGCGGCAGCATCGGCGGGCCGATCAAGAAGGATCGAACCTTCTTCTGGTTCGCCACCGAGGACTACCACGACGTCTCGACGCGCAACGTGTCGGTGACGTTCCCGAACGCAGCCGAGCGCGCCGGCGATTTTTCCGGACTGGTCAACGCCAGCGGCCAGCGCGTGGTCATCTACGATCCGCTGACGCACCTGCCGTTCGCGAACAACGTCATCCCGACCGGCCGGATCAACTCGGTCGCGGCGGCGATGATGCAATACATGCCGCTGCCGGATTCGGCGCTCGACAACGGCAGCGCCAACTACACGCGGACCGCGCAGATCGTCGACAAGTTCTCGCAGGAGTACACGATCAAAATCGAGCACAAGTTCACCGACAAGATTTCCTTGAGCGGCTTTTACTTGTACAACCGCACCAACGAGCCGTGCGCGGATTACTTTCAGCCCGGGCTGGACGGTCCCAACCGTTTCGCCGATCCGGGCGACTACATCCTGGTGCGCCGGCCGCAGATTCTGGCGTTGAACAACACCTGGGTTCTCAACGACAGCTCGGTGCTGTCGCTGCGCTTCGGCCTGACTCGCTTTCCCGACAACAACACCCTGAGCATCGCGTTCGATCCGAAGACGCTCGGCATTTCACCGACGTATGCCAGCCAGATTGCGCTCGAGAAGTTTCCACAGGTGGACATCCAGGGTTACGACCAGTCAGGCCTGACACTCGGCGCCATCAACCCCGCCGAGATCAACTACAAGTCGCTCAGCGCCAACGCCGCATTCTCGAAGTTCGTCGGCACCCATACCTACAAGCTGGGCGGCGACTTCAGGAAGATCGGCATGGACTCGCTGATTCCCGGCAATGGCGCCGGCTTCTTCACGTTCGACAAGGAGTTCACCTCCAGCACCGGTGCCAACAACAGCGACGCCACCACCGGCAACGGCTTCGCGTCGTTCCTGCTCGGCTTCCCGTCGGGCAACGCGAGCCGCCTTGCCACGCTCACGACCACGACGCCCCTCAACGTCTACTCGTATTACTTCGGCGGCTACGCGCAGGACGACTGGCGCGTCAACTCGAAGTTCACGCTCAACTACGGCCTGCGACTCGAGCACGAGTCCGGTCTGGCCGAGCAGAACAACAACATCACGGTCGGATTCGATCCCACCGCCAATCTGGGCGGCGCCGGCGTGACCATACCAGCCGATCCGGTTGCGGGCACGCCGGCGCGGACCGTCACCGGCGGCCTGATGTACGCGGGCGTCAACGGCAACAAGACGACGCAGGGCGATCCGCCTGCGATTAAGTGGTCGCCGCGCGTCGGCGCGGTGTACTCGTTCAATCCAAGCACGGTCCTGCGAGGCGGCTACGGCCTCTTCTGGGCGCCGTGGAACTACCCGGCGCCGAGCACGGCCTCGAGCAACTACGGCCAGGTCGGCTACACGCTCAACACCAACTCGTCGCAGACCGCGACGACCCCGACGGTCACGCTGGCCAACCCGTTCCCGCTCGGCATTCAATCGCCCACGGGCAACAGCAAAGGCGCGCTGACCGGCATCGACACGACCATCAGCTACGTCGATCAGAATCGCACCGCGCCGCGCGTGCAGCAGTTCTCGGTCGATCTCCAGCGCGAACTGCCGCACAGCCAGGCGATCACGTTCAGCTACATCGGTGCACGCGGCGATCACCTACCGCTCGGCGGCTCGAACGACACGCCGGTCAACATCAACCAGCTCGATCCGAAATATCAGTCGCTGACGACCGCGCAGCTGGCGGCGCAGCTGCCGAACCCGTTCTTCGGCAACCCGAACGTGCCACTCTCACTGTCGGCGCCGACGACCCTGTCGCGGCAGCGGCTGCTGCGGCCGTTCCCGCAGTTCTCGAACATCAACGATCGCCAGGTGTCCGAGGGCATCAACCGCTACAACGCCGGGGTCATCGAGTGGACCAAGCGTGTGACCAACGGATGGGGCGGACGCATCAGCTATACCTACAGCGTCCTGAAGGACAACCAGGTTGGCGAGACGAACTTCTATTCGTCGAACCCCGTCGGTCTGCCGCTGAACAACTACAACTACATAGCCTCCGCACCGGCCTGCGTCGCCGGCGCGCAGCTGACGTCGGCTTGCTACGATCCGCGATCGGAGTACGGCTACAGCCTGATTGACGTGCCGCACCGCTTCATCTTCGCGCCGATTGTCGACCTGCCGTTCGGCAAGAACAGGAAATGGGCGAATGAGAATGCGGTGGCCGACGCGATCATCGGCGGCTGGACGATTGCGGTCGTGACCAACGTCCAGAGCGGCTTCCCGATCAACATCAACCAGAGCGACAACACCGGCACGCTGTCCGGGTCGCAGCGGCCCAACCTGATCCCGGGTGTAGACCTCGCCACGACCGGCGACTACGCGGATCGCCTCGCTTCGGCCGATCACGCGAGCGCCACCTGGATCAACCCGGCTGCGTTCTCGCTGGCGGCCGCGAACACCTTCGGCAACGCACCGCGGACGATCACCGCCCTGCGCACCCCGATCCAGAACAACACCGACGTGTCGTTCATCAAGAACATTCGCCTCTCGGATCGCGTGAACAGTCAGCTGAAGATTGAAGTGCTCAATATGTTCAACCGCGTCATTACCCGCGGGCTGCAGGGCGCCGCGACCTATGCGCCGGGCAACAACTTCGGTCAGGACAACATCCAGGCCGGGTTCATGCGGATCATACAAATCATGTTCAGGGTTCAGTTCTAACAGGAAACACGGGTCACATTTCTGCACGAAGGCTCCAGACCGTTGCGCCACGGAGACACAGAGTAAAATCTGGCTGTGTCTCCGTGGTGCCGGGTTGTCCTGCTCTCGATATTTACCGCCACTACCACTGCCGCGCAGTCAGCCGGCACGGCGCCACCGCTTGGCCGCATCTCGTTTCCCACCAGCGGCCCCGCACTCGCGCAGGACAGTTTCATTCGCGGCGTTCTGCTGCTTCATAGCTTCGAGTACGACGCGGCCATCGACGCGTTTCGTCAGGCGGAGCAGGCGGCCCCCGGCTTCGCCATGGCGTTCTGGGGCGAGGCGCTCGCCTACAACCAGCCACTCTGGTACAACGAGAACCTCGACAAGGCCCGCGCCGCCCTGAACCGGCTGGCGCCGTCGCGAGCCGCACGTCAGGCCAAGGCGCCGACCGCGCGCGAGAAGGCCTACCTCGACGCTGTCGAACAACTGTACGGCGACGGGGACAAGAAGGTCCGCGATCGGGCGTACCGCGACGCGATGGCCATCGTCCATCGCCAGTACCCGGACGATGACGAGGCGTCAGTGCTGTATGCGTTATCGCTGCTCGCGACGATTCCGTCCGAAGAGCGCAATACCACCGTTTCTCTACAGGCCGGCAATATCGCGCTGGCGGTGCTGAAGCGCAACCCTGAGCATCCCGGTGCGGCCCACTATGCCCTCCACGCGTTCGACGATGGCGAGCATGCGGCGATGGGATTGCAGGCAGCGCGCACCTACGCGCGCTTTGCGCCGGCGTCGAGCCACGCCCGCCACATGCCGTCGCACGTGTTCCTGCCGCTCGGGATGTGGGACGAAGCGGTCGCCTCGGACGAATCGGCCTTCGCCGCGTCGGTCGCGATCGCGAAGCAGAAGGGACTATCGGCCGCGCAGTACGACTTTCACAGCCTGTCGTGGCTGCACTACGAGTATCTGCAGCAGGGCCGATTCGCAAAGGCGCGCGAGGCGATGAAAACGGTCGAAGCAGCCTTGCACCCGTCGAACCCGTCGAACCCGTCGAACCCCTCGAACCTGTCGAACCCTTCGAACCTGTCGAACCCTTCGAACCCATCGAACCCCTGTCGAACCCTTCGAACCTGTCGAACCCATCGAACCCTTCGAACCACCACGAGAGCGAGATCGGACGCGGGTTCGGGACGGCGTCGCTCAAGAGTGAGCTGGCCTCGATGAAGGCGCGCCTCGTCGTCGAGAGCGCTGACTGGGCGTTGATGAAAGGGCAGGGCAGCTTCGACAACATCGACGAGCTGTTCGCGCTGGGGGTTGCCAGCGTGCCGCTCAACGACCCCGGCCGTGCCAGCGCGGCGCTCGAAAACCTTCAGCAGGCGGCGAAAACCGTTCCGGACGCCGACGCGCGCGAGATTGCGCAGATCATGGCAGGCGAGCTCGACGGACTGATGCGGCTGGCGCGCAACGATCGCCAGGGCGCACTCTCGACGCTGGCGCACGCGGCGGCGCTCGAGGCGCGGCGTCCCAGACCGATCGCGCGGCCGTACCCGATCAAACCGGCCGGCGAACTCTATGCCGAGATCCTGCTCGGAACCGGCGACATCGCCGGAGCCGTCGCGCAGTACAAGACCACTCTCGCGCGCACGCCGGGACGAGCGCAGTCACTGCTGGGCCTGGCGAGAGCCGAAGAGGCCGCCGGACATCACGCCGAAGCGGTGAAGGCCGCCAGGAGTTTTCTTGGCGCATGGCACCTGGCGGACAAGGACCGGGCCGAGCTCGCGGAAATGCGGACCCTCGCCCGGTGATACGACGATCAACGCAGAAAGCGCAGAATACGCAGAAAACCTGGCTCTGCGAGTTCAGCGAGTTCGGCGTTCACCGTCGTGATCGTCAGACATCATCGATCTCGATTTCCCTGACATAGAAAAACAGATCCAGCCGCCGCGTTCGGATCGAGGGGTCGTCGACGCGGAGCACGATCTGGTAGCGCCCGGGCGCGTCCGGCCGCCAGGTGTGCGACCACAGGTTCCAGGACAGCATCGACGCCGGCATCGGACAATCGTCCACCGGACGCCACGGCAGATTGGATCGAAAGCGAATCGACAGCCGGTTGGTCGGTTTGGCGCCGCCCCAGATGATGCCGGTGATCCGATAGGCGACGCGGCCGTCGATGATCCATTTTTCGACGCGGATCGGCATCGCCGCCGTATCGATCACGGCCGGAATGAAATCTCGGGCGAGCAGGGGTGTCCCTGCGCTGAGCGACCGCGCGATCTCACCCGGGTCGAAGGGCTGATGCGTCCGCGCCGCGAACTCCAGCATCTGTGACGTGGCCGGGGCCGCGTCATCGACGATCTCGATGCGATTCACCCATTTGATCGACGCGCATCCATACCAACCCGGCATCATCAGCCTGACCGGCGCGCCGTGGTTCGGCGTCAGCGGAGCCCCGTTCATGCGGGTGGCGAGCATGGCGCGCTGGAGTTCATCGGCCGTAAACACCCAGCTCGCACCCGGAGTGGATGTGCGTGACGCTTCCGGATGGTCGTCGAGACCGGTAACCAGGACGCGGTACGGCCGTTTGGGCAAACCGAGCCGATCGAGGACGACCGTCATCGGCACACCGTCCCAGTCGGCGGTGCTCATGAGGCCGTAGTTCGCCTGATCGACGTTGCCGCTGCACTCGATGAGATACCGCCCGCCAGATGTGTCGAGACGATTGAGATCGCGCGCGGTCAGTGCGGAGATCGCGTCGGTGCCGTTCGCGAGCGCGATCCGCCATTGATCGCCGCCCGCTGCCGGCGGCGCTGCGGTACGCACGAAGAACTCCCCGACGGAGGTGCGAGGTGCGTCGGGACTGGTGCGAGGTGGGTCGTGCGAGGTGCCGGGTGCGAGGCCGAGCTGTGAGAGGTCGGTGAACAGCCGTGCGTCGAGCCCAGACCCGAGCAGGCGGCCAAACGGCGTGGGGGGAGCGCCGCCAGGATTGCCCAATGGCACGACGCCAATCAATCGCGCGTCGCGCTGAAAGGCCAGCGCTCGAGACAAGAGCGTCGGGAGGACGAGCGCGCCGGAGAGGAAATCGCGCCTGGAGGGACGATCGTCGCTCATGGCTGGATGGCTAGAGGCTAATGGCTATGGCTGATGGAGTCCATCAACCATTGACCATAGCCATCAGCCATCAGCCATCAGCCATACTGAGCCATCTACTTCGTGCTCTTGACCGGCCAGACCGTGCCCTGGTCTTCGCCCTTGGTCACGCTCTGCATGCCCTTGTAGAGGAAGCGCTGCAGGCGGCGGCCGTCATATGTTTCGGTGGTGTAGATGTTGCCCTTCGAGTCGGTGGCGATGCTGTGCACGGCGTAGAACTGACCGGGCATCTTGCCGCCGTCGCCGAAGCTCGAGACGATTTCGAGCGACTGGCGATCCAGAATCCACACCTTCTCGTCCTTGCCGTCGGCGAGGAAGATGAACTTCTGCTGCGGATCGTTCGAGAACGCGATGTCCCAGGTCGAGCCGTCGCCGAGCGTCCGCTTCGACACCCAGGCTTCCTTGATGAACTTGCCTTCGGGCGTGAACACCTGGATGCGATCGTTGACGCGGTCGCAGACGTAGACCATGCGGTCCACCGACATCTCGGCGCAGTGCACCGGCGTGCGGAACTGCTGCGCGACCGGCGCATCCGGGTTGTAGCGTCCGAGGTTGGTGTCGTCCGGCTTGTTGCCGTAGGCGCCCCAGTAGCGCTTGAACTTGCCGGTGTCGGCATCGAGCACGACCACGCGCTTGTTGCCGTAGCCGTCGGAGATGTACGCCTCGTTCTCCTTCTTGTCGACCGAGATCTTGGCGACCATCCCGAAGTGCTCGGTGCTGTTGCTGTCGATCGGCACGCCCTTCTTGCCGATCTGCATCAGGAACTTGCCGTCCTGCGTGAACTTGAGCACCATACCGTCGCCGCCGCCGTTGCCGCCGATCCACACGTTGCCCTTGTGGTCGATGGTGATGCCGTGGTTCGACGCCGGCCACTGGTAGCCGTCGCCGTCCTGGCCGCCCCAGTGACGCAACAGGTTCCCCTGCTGGTCGAATTCCAGAATCGGCGGCGCCTTGGCGCAGCACGCTCCGGTCTTGGCGTCCTCCGCGGCCTCGATCGGGTTGACCGAGTCAGGCCGGTGCACGATCCAGATGTGATCGTTGGCGTCGACGCCGACGCCGATCGACATCCCCTGATACCAGTGATTGGGGAGCGGCTTCGGGAAGGTCGGATCGACCTCGAAGCGCGGGATCATAATTTTGTCGCCCTTGGCCTGGGCGTCGGCCCGCTTGACGAGCAGTCCCTGGCCGAAACCGAGCCCGACCAGCAGCGCGAGCAGGGTTGAACCGATGTAGAGGTTTCGTTTCATATCGTGTCCCTCACGAGACGACGGTCAACGCAGAAACCGCAGACCGCAGATCCGAATCGTTGTTCTGCGAGTTCAGCGAGTTCCGCGTTGTGCGTCGTGTTCACTTCTTGACGAACTTCTGCACGCGTTTGCCGTCGTAGGTTTCGCCGGTGTAGACGTTGCCCTTCGAGTCCACCGCGACGCTGCCGACACCGTAGAACAGACCAGGATAACGTCCGCCGTCGCCGAAGCGCCCGAGCGTTGCGAGCGAGGAGCGGTCGAGCATGTAGACCGTCTTGTCGTGGCCGTCGGCGACGTAGAGGATCCGCTGATCCGGAGAGAACGCCACGTCCCACACCGAGCCGTCACCGGTCGTGGTCTTGGAGACGAAGCCTTCCTTCACGAACTTGCCGTCCTTCTGGAAGACCTGAATGCGATCGTTCTGACGGTCGCAGACGTAGACCATGCCGTCCTTGGCGATCTTCACGCAGCTGAGCGTGTGGAACTGCTTGGATGGCGGCGCTGACGGATCGTAGGTGCCGGGATCGGTGTCGTTCGCCTTTTCGCCGTAGGCGCCCCAGCTGCGCTTGAACGCGCCGGTGGTTGCGTCGAACACGGCGATGCGATGACCGCCGAAGCCGTCGGCGACGTAGACTTCGTTCGCGGCCGAGTCGACCGCGACCCCGCCCGGGCGGTTGAAATTCGCCGTGCTGTTGGCATCGCCGGTCGTGCCGGCCTTGCCGATTTGCAGCACGATCTTGCCGGCCTTGTCGAACTTCAGGACCTGTCCATCCGCCGGAGGTCCAGCCGGTGCCGGCGCCGCGCCTCGTCCGCCGCCCGCCGCGCCGGCAGCGGGAGCCGGGCCGCGGCCTCGAGCCGGTGGTGCAAACGATGGCGTCGGCAGCCCGCCGGCGACCCACACGTTGCCTTTGTCATCGACCGCGATGCCGGCTGGATCATGCGGCCAGTCGTAGCCGGTGCCGGTTTTCGGATCCCAGCTGTTCAACAGCGTGCCGGCGGTGTCGAACTCGAGAATCTGCGGCGCGGCAAAGCAGCATGAACTCGCCCACGGCTCGAGGGCCGGACCTTTTTCGTTGGTCTGAAGCGAATCGACTCCGCGGTGCACGACCCAGACGTGATCCTGCGCGTCCACGGTGACGCCGGTCACTGAACCGAGAATCCACGCCTTCTTTTGGGGAAACGGCTTCGGCCACAGCGGATCCACTTCGAACTTCGGGGCCTGCGGCTGACCTTGCGCGGCGAGTGTCCTGACGGCTGTGGAGGGAACAATGCCGGCTGCCGCGATCAGCGCCAGCAGACTCCCACCAAGGCAAATAGCACGCTTCATGCGCGTTCCTCTCCGTCCGATGACGACCAAAACGAACGAATGTGTGCTGACAAGATTGTCAGGCGGGCGACAGTATACAGCGGGCTGGTGCGAGGTGCGAGGGTGGGTGCGAAGGTGCGGGGTGCGAGGGGAGGGCGGATGGCTAATGGTTCAGGGCTGATGGCTTAGGGTAGATGGAAGAAGAGCTATGGCCGCTGGGCGAACCCATCAGCCATAGCCATCATCCATGAGCCCTCAGCCATTGAGGGCCCTCAGCCATGCCAGCGTGAGGTTAGTGCGACGTGGTCTTGGTCGGCCACACGGTGCCCTGATCGGCCTTTGTCACAGGGGCGAGACCCTTGTAGACAAACTTTTGCAAACGCTGGCCGCGATAGGTCTCGGTGGTGTAGACGTTGCCCTTCGAGTCGGTCGCGATGCTGTGCACCGCGTAGAACTGGCCTGGCTGACGACCGCCATCGCCGAACGCGGTCAGTTCGGTCAGCGACTGCCGATCGAACACGTGGACCTTTTCGTTGGCGCCGTCCGCGAGATAGAAGTACTTCTGCGCCGCATCCTTCGAGAAGGCGATATCCCACACGGCGCCGTCGCCGAGCGTGTTCTTCTCGACGAAGGCTTCCTTGACGAACTTGCCTTCCTTCGTGAAGACCTGGATGCGATCGTTGACGCGGTCGCACACGTACACGAAGCCGTCCTTCGACGGTTCCGCGCAGTGCACCGGGTTGCGGAACTGCTGTGCGACTGGCGCGGTTGGGTTGTAGCGGCCCAGGTTGGTGTCGTCCGGCTTGTTGCCGTAGGCGCCCCAGTACCGCTTGATCTTGCCGGTGTCCATGTCGATGACGGCGACGCGGTGGTTGCCGTATCCGTCAGAGACGTAGGCTTCGTTGGCCGTCTCGTCGAGCGAGATCTTCGCGACCTGCTTGAACGCCCACATGTCGTTGCTGCCGGCGCCCGCGTACGCAAAGCCGAACTGCTTGACGAACTTGCCGTCCTGCGTGAACTTCAGCACCTGTCCGTCGTTCGGCCCGTTGCCGCCGATGAACACGTTACCCTTGCTGTCCGGCGTGATGCCGTGGTTGGAATCGGGCCACTCGAAACCCTGTCCTGGACCGCCCCACGCGCGCACGAAATTTCCGGCGGCGTCGAACTCGACGACCGGAGGCGCCGGGACGCAGCAATCCGACGAAGGCGGATTGGTGGTCGCGTAGATCTCCTTGGCCTCGAGCGAACCGGCCCCGCGGTGAATGATGTAGACGTTGTCCTTGGTGTCGACGCCGACGCCAATGACGTTGCCCATCACCCAGTGATTCGGCATCGGCTTGGGCCACATCGGATCGACTTCGAACCGCGGTGCCTGCGTGCCGCCTTTGGCCTGCGCCGCAGCCGTCTGTTCCAGCAGACGCTGCGAGACGCCGAGCGTGACCAGTAGTGCGGCGAGCGCCGACCCGATCAACACATTACGTTTCATATGCCTTATCCCTCCATCCAGACTACGACCGTGCGGGCGACAGTATACAATTTCCCGGGAGTCCCATTTGCTTTCGTTTTGTCGCGCCTTCCGCCTCTGGCCGGCGGCCGCCGCTGTGGCGCTCCTGATCCTCACCTGGCAGGCCCTGCCCTCGGCGCACGATATTCCCTACGACGTCACGGTCCAGACCTTCGTCAAGCCCGAGCCGCAGCGCCTGCGTCTGGTGGTGCGGGTGCCGCTGGCGGCGATGCGGGACATGGACTATCCGAGGCCGGTCGGCGCCACCAACGCCGATCTCCTCGACCTCAGCCGGGCAGATGAGACGCTGCGCGACGCGGCGACGCTCTGGATCAGCGACTATCTGGACCTCTTCGAAAACGGCGAGCGGCTGCAGTTGTCTCGAGTTGTCGCAGTACGGGCGTCGCTGCAGTCCGATCGGTCGTTCGCGTCCTACGACGAAGCGGTCGCGCACATCACCAGCCCGCCGTTGCCGTCGAACACGGAGTTCTTCTGGAGTCAGGGGCTCCTCGATATCGTGTTCGACTATACGATTCACGCGCCGACGTCGCGTTTCGACATCAACCCGCGCCTGGCCCGCCTGGGCATCCGGACACTGACGGTCATCCGTTACCTGCCGCCGAGTGGCGGCGTCCGGACCTTCGAGTTCTTCGGCGAGCCGGGGCTGGTGCGCCTGGACCCACGCTGGTCGGATGTCGCCCGACAGTTTGTCGGGTTGGGATTCGTGCACCTTCTGAACGGGACCGATTACCTGCTGTTCCTGGTGTGCCTGGTACTGCCGTTCCGGCGAATTCGCCCGCTTGCAGCGGTGGTGACCGCGTTCACCGCGGCGCACTCGATCACGCTGATCGGGTCGGCGTACGGCTTCGCGCCCGACGCGCTCTGGTTTGCGCCACTCATCGATACCCTCGTTGCCGGAGCGATCGTCTACCTGGCAATTGAGGACGTGACAATCGTAACAGCCAGGAACCCTTCGAACCTCTCGAACCCTTCGAACCCTTCGAACCCTTCGAACCCTTCGAACCCTTCGAACCTCTCGAACCCTTCGAACCTCTCGAACCCTTCGAACCTCTCGTCGCCATTGAAGCGTCGGTGGGTCGCAGCTTTTGCGTTCGGCCTGATCTACGGTTTCGGTTTCGCATTTGCGCTGCGGCCCGCTATTCAATTTGCCGGCTCGCACGTCCTGACGTCCGTGCTGTGCTTCAATCTCGGGCTCGAGCTTGCCCAACTGCTGGTACTGATGCTGCTCGTGCCCGCGGTGAACCTGTTGTTCCGCTTCCTCGTCGGGGACTGGGCCGGGATGCTGATCGTGGCGGCGCTGGCCGCGCATCCCGCGTGGCACGCGCTGGCCGATCGCTTCGAGGTACTGCGGAAATTCAGGTTCACCTGGCCGGCGTTCGACGCGCAACTCCTGGCGAACGGCATGCGCTGGTTGATGCTGGTGGTCGTGGCGGTCGGGTTGTACTGGCTGGTGTTCGATGTGCTGGGCGCCGGACGGCGGCCCGGCGATGTTCGTGACGCGGTCTAGAGGCGCGTGCGTGTTCTGCGTTGAACGTCGTGGCACCTAAGGCATCGTGATCTTGGAGATCGTGATCGCCGAACCCTTCAGCTCTCCCGTCACCGTCACAGCATGGCCGGCATGGGTCGCAAGATCCTTGTCGTCCTGATTCGCAATCTGCAGCACCTTGCCGTCGACCACGAGGACGTACTTCGATCCGCCGCGCACGCACGCTTCCGTGCACTCGCGGTCCGGCATCTTGCCCTGTCCCTCGGCGGCTTCTTCATGCTTGGCGCCGCAGGCGCTGTCGCTGATCTGACCCTTCCAGGTCTGCTCGGCGGCGAACAGCGTCGATGAGGCAACCAGCAGGGCGGCGCATGCGGCCATGAATGTCTTCATAGGAACACGATCATAGCATCTGCTACTATTCGGTTCCCTATGCCCACTGCACCTTCCGGGGAGAAGCGTCCAGCCGGCTGGCCGACGCTGGTCGGCGGCGGTCTGGTCAACGTCGCACTCGGTACTTACTACGCGTGGAGCGTGTTCGTGCCGGCGCTCGAGCGCGAGTTCGGTTGGAATCGCGCACAGACGTCACTCGTCCCGACGATCGACATGGTGATGCTGGCCTCCATGTTTCTCGTCGGCGGTTTCATCCTCGATCGCCTGGGCCCGCGCAAGGTGACCGCGATCGGTGGCATCCTCTACAGCTCGGGCCTGTTTCTCGCGAGCTTCATCCACTCGCTGCCGATGCTCTACCTGACCTGGGGCGTCCTGGTGGGTGCCGGCCTCGGCCTCGGCTATCTGTCGCCGATCACCGTCGGCTCCAAGTGGTTTCCCGATCACCGTGGTCTCGTCAACGGCCTGGCGATTGGCATCTTCGCCGCGGGCAGCGGCATTTTCGGACCGATCGCCGGTGGCTGGATCGCCGATATGGGATGGCGCACGACCTTTCAGATTCTTGCCGGGATGTTTTTCGTCTTCACGATGACCGGCGCGTACCTGTTGAAGGATCCGCCGCCCGGATACGCCCCGCCGCGCAGCGGCGGCGCCCACGCGAAAGCGCGGGCGTTGGCGCTCGACGTGCCGACGTCGCAGGTCATCAGGACGCCGGTCTTCTACATGCTCTGGTTCGCCTACGCGCTGGGCACGACGGCCGGAACCATGGTGATCAGTCAGCTGGTGCCGTTCGCACGCCAGTCCGGGCTCGACGCCAAAACCGCCGCGTTCGCGATCTCGATCGGTGCAATCGGCAGCGCCAGCGGACGGTTCCTCTCGGGCTGGATGTCGGATCACTTCGGCCGCCTGTTCACGGTGCGCGGGATCGTCATCGTCTCGATGATTGCGACGCCGAGCCTCTACCTCTGGCGCGAATCGCTGCTGCCGTTCTACGGGCTGCTGTTTCTCGTCTACTACTGCTACGGCACGCAGCTCTCGGTCTACACCGCGCTCGCTGGCGACTTCTGGGGCACCAAATATCTCGCCACCAACTACGGTGTGATGCTGCTGGCGTGGGGTTTCGCCGGCGTCATGGGACCGGTCTTTGGCTCGCGCATCTTCGTGGCCACCGGCTCGTATCAATACGCGTTCTTTGGCGCCGCCGCCCTCGCGCTGGCGTCGCTTGCGCTGTTGAGCATCGTGCGTCCCCCCGCGCCCCCGGAAGCGGTTCCGGTGAGCGGTATGCGGCAGCCGATGCTCAGTCGCTGAACCCGGCAGGGCGGCCGTTGGCGGTCGCCTCTGCCGCCTTCCTCGCCCGCGCGATTCTCCAGAGTCGCGCCGGATATACTCGCTGAAGTGTCGCCCGTTCGCCGCCTCCTGCCATACGTCACGCGCTATCGCCGCGCCTTCTTCGCCGGACTCGTCTGCGTCGTCATCACCCGCGCGATTCTGCTCGCGGGACCAACTATCCTCGGCCGGGCCATCGACGATCTGACCCGGGGTGTGACGCGTGGAAAGCTTGCCGGCTACGGCACGTTGCTGCTGGCGATCGGCCTGGTGGGTGGCGCGTTTCAGTTTCTGACGCGCCGCATCCTGATCGGAGCGTCCCGCGACATCGAGTACGACATGCGCAACGACTTCTTCGCGCACCTGGAGAAGCTGCCGCTCGCGTACTTCCAGACGCACCGCACCGGTGACCTGATGTCGCGCGCGACCAACGACCTGAACGCCGTGCGCATGATGATCGGCCCGGCGATCATGTACTCGGCCACCACCATGCTGACCATGGTCGTGACGCTGACGGTGATGGTGTCGATCGACGGCCGGCTGACGCTGCTGTCGCTCATCCCGCTGCCGTTCGTGTCGCTGTCGGTGAAGTGGTTCGGCAGCGCGATCCACAAGCGCTTCGAACAGATTCAGGCCCAGTTGTCCGATGTCAGCGCGGTCGCACAGGAAGCGCTGTCAGGCGTGCGCGTCGTCCGCGCCTATGGGCAGGAAGCCGCGGAAATCGAGCGGTTCCGCCTGTCGAACGAAGAATACCTGCAGCGCAATCGACGACTGATCGTCTTGCAGGGGTTTTTCTTTCCAAGCATGTCGTTCCTCCTTGGCCTGGGCGCGCTGCTGGTCGTCTGGCTCGGCAGCGCAGAAGTGATCCGCGGGCGGATCACCATCGGTCAATTCGTGGCGTTCAATTCCTATCTGGCGATGCTCAGCTGGCCGATGATCGCGTTCGGATGGGTCACCAACATGCTGCAGCGCGGCATGGCGTCGTGGAAACGGATGCTGGAGGTTCTGGACACCGTGCCGGCAATCCGTGATGACGAGGTCGGTGAAGCCTTCACCGGCACAATCCGCGGCGCGATCGAATTCCGCGACCTCGTCTTTTCCTTCGGCGACACCGTGGTCCTGAATCACGTGTCGGCCACCATCGAGGCAGGGCAGACGGTCGCGCTCGTCGGCGTCACTGGATCCGGCAAGTCCACGTTGATCTCCCTGCTGGCGCGACTTCACGAGCCGCCGCGCGGGTCCGTGTTCATCGATGGACGCGACGTCCGCGACATCCCGCTGGCCACGCTCCGCCAGTCCGTCGGCTTCGTTCCGCAGGAGCCGTTCCTGTTCTCCGACACATTGGCGGACAACATCGCGTTCGGCCTCGATGCGCAGGCGACGACGATCGTCGCGGCCGATCGTGCCCGGCCCGCGGACGCCGAGGATTTGCGGCGTCAGAAGATCGAAGCCGCCGCCGCGATCGCGAGGCTCGACAAGGACGTCGCCGATTTTCCCAAGGGATACGAAACCATGGTCGGCGAGCGCGGTATCACGCTGTCAGGCGGCCAGAAACAGCGGACCGCACTGGCCCGTGCGATCGTGATCGATCCGCGCATCCTGATTCTGGACGATGCGTTGTCCGCGGTGGATACGTATACCGAGGAAGAGATTCTGTCGCGGCTGCGCGGCGTGATGCGCGATCGCACCTCAATCATCGTCTCGCATCGGATTTCCACCGTTCGCGATGCCGACGTCATCTTCGTGCTCGACGGCGGCCGCATCGCCGAGCGCGGCACTCACGGCGAACTGGTCAGGCACAACGGCCTTTACGCCCAGCTCCATCGTCAGCAACTGCTCGAAGAGGAGCTGGCGGCGTCATAGAAATGCAGCTGAATGCAATGATTGCTGAATGCAAATTGCTGAATGCAAATTGCCGATTGGATTCCGCGACCGGTATTCCGCAATCTAGCATTTGGCAATCAGCACTGCAATCATTCGTCTCTGAGCGCCACGATCGGATCGACGCGCATCGCGCGAAAAGCCGGCAAGGCGCAAGCCGCGACGGCCACCACCGCGAGCGTCGCCGTGGTGACGATATAGGTTGGAGCGTCCATCGGCTGGATGCCGAAGAGCAGCGACTTCATGACGCTGGTCAGCGCCGCGGCGGCAAGCAGACCCGCAATCGACCCGGCCAGCACCGGCCTCAGGCCCTGGCCGACGACCATGACGAACAACTCGTGAGGCCTCGCTCCCAGAGCCAGCCGCACGCCGAGTTCGCGGCCGCGCTGGGTCACGAAATACGCCAGCACCCCGTAGATGCCGATCGCGGCGAGGAGCAGCGCGACGCCGGCGAATCCCGACAACAGCGTGGTTCGGAAACGTTGATCGTCCATCGATCCCCTCACGACGTCCTGCAGCGTGGTGACGCCCGTCAATACCACGTCCTTGTCCACGTCGTGGACGGCGCGGCGGGCTGACCCAATCGCGGACTCGATGTCAGCCGTGGTTCGCACTGCGAACGTCATCGGATTCTGCATGCGCTGCGCGAGAGAACTGAACTCCTCCGGCTCGACCGGCTTGTCGAGGCCGTCCTGTTTGGTGTCGGCGACCACCCCGACGATCGTGACCCACACATCGCGGTCGGAGGGTCTCCCGAAGGTGATGCGCTTTCCGACCGCGTCTTCACCCCTGAAATAGCGTTTTGCGAGCGCCTCGTTCACGACAGTGACCGGAGGACGATCGCCGGTATCGTGCTCGTCGAGCAGACGCCCCGCGACCAGGCGGGCGCCGATCGCCCGCAGGTAGCCCGGCGTGATCGACTCGTGGCGCAATTCGCGTTCGTAGTCGGTCGGCGCGCGCCCCTCCACCGTGGCATCGCCGGTCCAGGTAAAGCCACGGAGAGCGAGCGTGCTGACGGCGCCGACGGCCTGGACCGACGGACTGTCGCGGAGGCGGCGCTCGATTGAGTCGATCGCGAGATAGCGCTTCGCGTTGTCGGGATAACGGGCGGATGGCAGTGCGATCGTGAACGTGACGACCTGGGACTGGTTGAAGCCCGGATCCACGTTCTGCAGGCGTATCAGGCTGCGAACCAGCAGCACCGCACCGACGACGAGCACGACCGACATGCCGACTTCGCAGGCGACGAGGAGGCTTCGCGTCGATCGGGCGTGGGCCGGCGACGCCTCGCTGCGGTCGTTCAGCCGGCCGGGCCGCGATGCGGTCAGAGCCGGCAACAAACCGAAGACCAGCGGCGCGGCCAGGCACAATCCAACCGTGAAGAGCAGGCCAGCGCGATCGAGACGAACGTCGGCAAACAGCGGCAGTGCGTCCGGCGCCCACTCGGCCAGGGCGGTGTGAGCCAGCGCGGCGAGACCAATGCCCAGCACGCCGCCGAGCAGCGAAAGCAGCAGCGATTCGGTCAGCAGTTGACGCACCAGCCGCCCGCGTCCGGCGCCGAGCGCCTGGCGAATCGCCATTTCACGCGTCCGACTGACCGCCCGGCCGAACTGCAGATTGGCGATATTCGCGCAGACGATCAGGAACAGGACGGCGACTGCACCGAGCAGCATCAACAACGCCGGCCGCCGATCGCCGCTCAGGCTCTCCTGAAACGGCTCGAGCTCGACGCCCATTTGAGTGTTGGTATCCGGATACTGATGTTCGAGGCGGCTGGCGATCGCGCTCATTTCCTCGCGCGCGCGCCCGATCGGGACGTTTGGACGCAGCCGGCCGATGACGTTCAGCCAGTGCGGACGCCGGGAGCTGGAGAAGACACTCGGGGCGTAGCCGAGAGGCGTCCACAGCTGGACATCGCGGCCGGGAAACGCAAACGCCGGCGGCATGACGCCGACCACGTCGTAAGTGCGGCCGCTCAGCGTGATGCTGCGTCCGATGACGGCAGCGTCGCCGGCGAACAGCGATCGCCACAGGCCGTAGCTGAGGACGACCACTCGCGCCTCGCCCTCGAGGGTTTCGGCGTCGGTGAACGTGCGGCCGAGCAGCGGCGGCGTTCCCAGCAGCCGCATCAGGTTGCCGCTGACCGACAGCGCCTTCAGCCCTTGCGGCTCGCCCGAACCGGTCAGGTACACGTCGCTGGCGCCGCTGCCTTCCTTGCCGAATCCCTCGTAAGCGGCGATGTCCTCGAACGCCGTGTTCTGGGCCTTCCAGTCCGCATAGTTGGCCGGCGCGACCACGTTCTTCGACCAGTGCTTGAGTGGATTGTTTTCGTAGATCCGGACGAGGCGGTCCGGCTGCGCGTAGGGCAGGGGACGCAGCAACACTGCCTGCACGACGCCGAACATCATCGTGGTCGCGCCGATGCCGATGCCGAGCGTCAGAACCGCTGCCGCGGCGAAGCCGCGGTTCCTGCCGAGGGCGCGGACGGCGTAGCGGAGATCCTGCCGCAGCGTGTCCACGAACGGAATTCCGCGATCGGCGTGCTGCTGTTCCTTCAGTTGCACCGAGCCTCCAAATCGCAGAATCGCCTGGCGTCGCGCCTCCTCCGGCGTCGCACCCCGCCGGAGGTGCTCCTCGGTGAGCAGATCGAGATGGGCGGTGATCTCGCGATCGAATTCGGCGTCGAGCCGGCGCCCGAGCAGGAGAGCCCGGAGCCGCGAGGTCCACATCGCGAGCCACGCTGGCATGGCCATCAGCGCGGCGCGAGCCGCAGCATCCGCATCATCACCGCCGAGATGCGTTCCCAGTTCCGGGCCTCGGCCGCCAGCTGCTTCCGGCCGGCTTTCGTGATCGCGTAGAACTTCGCCTTCCGGTTGTTGTCGGAGGTGCCCCAGCTCGCGGAGATCCAGCGCCGCTGATGCAACCGGAGCAGCGAGGCGTAAATCGTGCCCTGATTGAGCTGCAGGGCGTCCTCGCTGATCTGCTCGATGCGCCTGGCCAGGCCGTAGCCGTGCAGCGGACCCATCGCCTCGAGCGTCTGCAGCACCATCAGATCGAGGGTGCCCTGCAGGATGTCGGACCGGCTGTCTGGCATGTGTGACTGCTCCTGTTGGACGGCCACACGACACTAATGGTTGTCTCTGTGGGATGTCAACAGGAGCAGGGTGCGGCGCGTGGCGGCTTCGCACTATGATCGCTCAGGCGATGGCTGACGCGCACGACGACGAGATCCTCGGCAAGGCCTACGACGCGCGGCTGATGCGGCGTCTGCTGCACTATCTGCGCCCCTACTGGCGCCAGGTGGCGTTTGCGCTGGTGGCGATCATCACCGGCGCGGCGGCGTCGCTGGCGCAGCCTTACCTCATCAAGATCGCGATCGACCGCTTCATCGCGAGCCGGCAGCTCTCCGGCCTGAACGGACTGGCGCTGTTGTTCCTCGCCGTCCTGGTGGTGGCGTTCGCCGCCGAGTACGTCCAGACCTGGACGATGCAGCTGACCGGTCAGCGCATCATGTTCGACATGCGGATGGAGATCTACCGCCATCTGCAGCGCCTCGACGTCCGTTACTACGACCGCAACCCGGTCGGGCGCCTGATGACCCGCGTCACCTCCGACGTCGACGTCCTGAACGACCTCTTCACGTCCGGTGTGGTCACCGTGTTCGGCGATCTGTTCTCGCTGGTCGGCATCATGGTCATGATGATCGGGATGAACTGGCGCCTCGCGCTGGTGGCGTTCTCGGTGCTGCCGCTGATCGGCTTGGTCACCCAGTGGTTCCGCCGCAACGTCCGCGACTCCTACCGGCTGGTGCGCGGCTGGATCGCGCGCATCAACGCCTTCCTGCAGGAAAACATCACCGGCATGTCCACGGTGCAGCTGTTCCGGCGCGAGGCGCTGAACTTCGAGCGCTTCGACGCGATCGATCGCAAGCATCGCGACGCCAACATCGATCAGATCTTCTACTACGCCATGTTCTACCCGGCGATCGAGACCGTGAGCACGCTCGCCTCGGCGCTGATCATCTGGTACGGCGGTGGCAACGTCCTGCACCAGACGCTGACGCTCGGCGCCCTGGTCGCGTTTCTTCAGTACTCGCAGCGCTTCTTTCGTCCGATCAGCGACATGTCGGACAAGTTCAACACCCTGCAGGCGGCGATGGCGTCATCCGAGCGGGTGTTCAAGCTGCTCGACGAGCCGGTCGTGATCGGTTCACCGAAGGCGCCGGCGCGCCGCCCCGCGCCGGCTCAGGCCCATATCGTCTTCGACCATGTCTGGTTCGCGTACAACGACGACGACTTCGTCCTCAAAGACGTGAGTTTCGAGGTTCGCCCCGGCGAGCGCGTCGGCGTCGTCGGCGCCACCGGGTCGGGCAAGACGACGCTGATCAACCTGCTGCTGCGGTTCTACGACGTATCGCGCGGCCGAATCACCATCGATGGCGTCGACATCCGCGAACTGGATCTGGCCGACGTGCGTGGGTTGTTCAGCCTCGTGCTCCAGGACGTGCACCTGTTCTCGGGCACGGTCGCCGACAACATCCGGCTCGGGCGTCAGTCGATCGACGACCAGCGCGTGCGCAGCGCTGCCCGCGCCGTTCACGCGGACGCGTTCATCGACCGGATGCCGAACGGCTACGCGAGCGCGGTGGCCGAGCGGGGTGCGACGCTGTCGGTCGGACAGAAACAACTGCTGTCGTTCGCGCGTGCGCTGGCCTTCGATCCGCGCGTCTTGATCCTCGACGAGGCCACCTCGAGCGTCGACACCGAAACGGAAATCGTCATCCGCGACGCGCTGCATGTGCTGATGGCCGGCCGCACGACGATTGCGATCGCCCACCGGCTGTCAACCATCCAGGACATGGACAAGATCCTGGTCCTGCACAAGGGCCAGATTCGCGAATCAGGTACCCACCAGGAGCTGCTGGCGGAACGCGGAATCTACTTCAAGCTGTTCGAGCTGCAGTACAAGAGCGGCGCCGCCTCCGATGCCGCCCCCGACAGCGCCATCGGACAGATGAACGCCGGCTGAGGCTCATGGCGCGTCGCCTGGCCTCAGCCTGATGCTCGTCGCTCAGAAGCTGCACTGAGGCGGACCGGTTGCGTCGATCCGGCGCGTCGCACCAGCCGGAATCAGCTGCACGGCGTAGCCGGTCGCAATCGCGGCCGTCTCGTTTCGGATGTTGTGGGTGTGATCGCCGCCTTCGTCTACCAGCGTCATCCCAGCCGAGTACACGTGCGGCGTGCAATGCCGGTCGTCGCTCTCGTAGTTGGTGACGGTGCCCGCGGTGATGATGATCAAGCTGTGGCCGGGATGGCTGTGCCAGCCGGTGGTTCCGCCCGGCTGCCAGACGTTGCTCTGGATGTAGAGGTCCGACTTGCCTTTCGTCCGCTGCCACGACAGCCAGACGTCGCTGTCGACCCAGCTTTTCCAGAAATCGGGCGGGATCACCTTGTTGAAGACGTCGATCTCGCCGAAGGTGCCCATGACGACCGTGGTCCCCACGAAGCCGGCAGCTTGTGTTGCCCGCAAACTGGTGGAGTAGGGCACCGCAATCACGAACGCGGCGATGGCGATTACTGCAGAGAGTCTTCCCTTCATGCTGCCTCCTCGCGTGTCGATGAATCGAGACGCGGGGACACCATGCCGGTGGCGTGGCGACGGGGTCAAAGGGCAAAGGGCCGAAGTGCTTCAGATTGAGCGAGTGCCGTCGAATGCCGCTCTTTGCGGTCCGTTTCGAGGCCGAATTCAGAGTGATGTAGCGCGACCCTTTCAGGGTCGCGTGCGACGCGGGCGCTGCGTTGATCGTCTTTTTACGAATCGGCCTACGATTTCGATCCGGCGGACGGGACGGTGAGGGGCAGCGGACGGGACGGCAGCGGAGCCGGCTCGCTCTTCTTGAAGAATCGATCGAGGAAGCCCGGAGTCGTGGCCCGCGGGTTCCAGCCGAGGCGCAGCACCGTCAGGTGCACGGGTTGCCGGCCGAACGCGAGCGCCTCGTTGCAGTTCCACATGTAGAGGTCCACCTGACGGCCCTGCACACTTGGCCCGGTGTCCATCACGGTGTAGATGCCGTTGTACTTCGCGGGCAGCGAGTCGATTTCGATCACGGACCCCACCGGCAGCATTTCCGGATCGGAGGCAGCCACGCCGCTCTGGACCGCGACGCCGGCAGAGGTGACAATGCCTTTGCAATAGGCGGTGGCGCTGAACGCGACCCGCGTTCCAGGCATCGGCAGCGCGGATGTTTCGCGCATCGTCGCCAGCCGGGCGGCATATTTCGAGTCCAGGATCGTGGTCTCGAACAGTGACGCGAACGCGATGGCGGCCACGACCGTGACGATCGTCTTCCGCCAGAAGGAGCCGGAAATGATCATTTGTGGTGCTGCTGCATGATGTCATGGATCCGACGCCGGCTTGTCACGAACGCCAGGGCGAGCGGATAGGCAATGGCTGACATCACGAGCGCACCGAGAGTGGATCCGACCGCATACGGCAGCAGGAGAGGTTTCAGGATCGTGATCAGGTCGTGCCAGAACGTGCTGTGAAATGCAGAATCGTCGAACAGCGACGCGATCTGTCCCTTGAACCCCGGCGGCAGCTTGTAGCGAAGAATGGTCGCGCCGGCCATCGTGACGACGGCGTAATAGGGACCGATGATCCACGGCAGGTTCGAATACACGCCGAGCAGCACCGCGACCCGATTGAAATTGAGAAAAAATGCGAACACCAGTGCGAGCAGGGTGTGCGCGCCAAGGAACGGCGAGAAACCGAAGAACACGCCGAGTGCGAACGCGGCGGAGGTGCGCTCCGGCGTGTCGTCAACGTGAAGGAGCGCGTCGAGCCAGCGACGGATGAGGCCTTTCGTGAGATGGATCATCGTTTCTCGACGTCGCTCGGGATGCCCCTGAGTGCGTCGGAGGGGCGAAAATGGCTGTAGCCTTGCGGCAGCGGCGCGCGATCGACGGCAGCGCCTGCGGAACGTTGGAGGATCACGTCCGGCTCGCGCTCGCAGCGGCCGATACGCGTCAGCACTGCGCCGGCCAGATGGGCGGCGGCACTGAGACGACGATGGGCGCGAGGACGGACGGCGAGCAGCAGTTCGTAGTCATCGCCCGAGCTGATGGCGGCGGTGATGGCGTCGAGTCCGCGCGCCTCAAAGCATGCGCGTGCGTCGATGTCGATGGGCACGGCATTCGCGTCGATGGTCGCGCCGACGCCGCTCGCCTCTGCGATTCGATGCACGCCATCCGCAAGGCCATCACTGAGATCGACGCACGCTGATGCGGATCGGTTCCGCGAGAGCAGCGTGCCGAGTCTGACGCGCGGCTCTGGACGAAGGAACGAAGTCGCCAGTCGCTTCAGTCCATTACCGCTCACGGTTTCACGGCTGCTGACCGACGACTGCCGGCTGACGACTGAAGACTGACGACTGTTTTCCTCCTGTAACAGCAGCAGCCCGGCTCCCGCGGAGCCGACCGGACCGCTGACGTAGAGGTCGTCGCCGGGTCGCGCTCCGGCGCGCGTCAAAGCCTGACGCCGCTTCACCGTGCCGACAACGGTGACGTCGATGACCAGCGGCCCCGGCGAGCGCGTCAGGTTTCCACCGGCCACGTGCAGGCCGTATTTTGCCGCAAGCCTCGCGAACCCGGCGGCAATGCCGTCGAAGTCGTCGAGCGGCAGGTCCGGCGGCAGCACCATCGAGAGTAGCGCGAGGCGCGGCGCCGCGCCCATCGCCGCCAGATCGCTCAGGTTCACCGCCAGCGCGCGATGACCGATGGCGTCGGGCGGCACGAACGCGCGGTCGAAGTGGACGCCCTCGACAATCGCGTCCACGGTGAGCACTTCCACCCGGTTCCGCTCCGGCTCGACCACCGCCGCATCGTCACCGATGCCGACCAGCAGCCAGTCGGGCGGCGGCGCGAGATGTCGTTGGATGCGCGCGACGAGCTCTCGCTCGGAGCAGTCGGAAATGATCACTTCGCGTAGTCGGTGGCTCGGGTTTCGCGAATCACCGTCACCTTGATCTGGCCCGGATATTCGAGCTCGTTCTCGATGCGGCGGGCGATGTCCTTCGACAGCCACACCGCTTCCTCGTCGGAAATCTTCTCGCTCTCCACCATGATCCGGATCTCGCGGCCGGCCTGCAAGGCGAACGATTTCGAGACTCCCTTGAAGGAGTCGGCGATGCCCTCGAGCTTCTCGAGCCGCTTGACGTACGACTCGAGGATGTCGCGGCGCGCGCCGGGGCGGGCTGCCGAGATCGCGTCGGCGGCCTGGACGATCATCGCTTCGAGCGACGGCCAGTCGATGTCCATATGGTGCGCCGCCATCGCCATCACGACCGCTTCGCTCTCGCCGTGTTTGCGCAGGAAGTCGATGCCGATGGTCAGGTGAGTGCCCTCCATCTCGCGATCGATCGCCTTGCCGATGTCGTGGACGAAGGCGGCCCGCACCGCGACGTGTGCGTCGAGCCCGATCTCGCGCGCCATGATCCCCGCCAGGCGCGCCACCTCCGCCGAATGCGACAACACGTTCTGGCCGTAGCTGGTGCGGTACTTCAGGCGGCCCATCAGGCGATGAATTTCCGGGTGGAGGTCGTGAAGGCCGAGGTCGAACGCGACGGCGGCGCCTTCTTTGCGCATCGCCTCGTCGGTTTCCTCCTTCACCTTGGCCACCACTTCCTCGATCCGCGCCGGGTGAATGCGGCCATCGGCGATCAGCCGTTCGATGGCCTCCTTGGCGATGGCACGGCGGTAGGGATCGAATCCGGACAGGATGATCGCTCCGGGCGTGTCGTCGACGATCAGATCGACGCCGGTGGCGAGTTCGAGCGCCCGGATGTTGCGGCCCTCGCGGCCGATGATGCGGCCCTTGAGGTCGTCGCTCGGCAGGTCGACGACCGACACGGTGGTTTCGATGGCGTGCTCGGCGCCGCAGCGCTGGATGGCTTCGGTGATGTACTGCTTGGCGCGGTCCACCGCCGTCTCGCGCGCCTCGGCGTCGAGGCGCTTCAGCAGGTTGGCTGAATCGTGGCGCGCTTCACCCTCGATCTGCTTGATCAGCAGCTCCTTGGCTTCCTCGGCGGTCAGCCCCGCGACGCGCTCGAGCTCGTGTTTCTGATGGGCAACGAGTGCTTCGTATTTGGCGGCGGCGGCGGCGGCCGACTGCTCGCGTGCTGCCACGGCGCGGTCGCGGCCATTGAGCTCGGTTTCGAGGCGTTCGACGACGGCCTGGCGCTCGGTGGCGGCGGCCTCGCGCCGCTGCAGCGTCTGCTCGGTGGCGGCCGCCTGCTGGCGCTCCTGGCGCGCCTGGCGCTCGGCCTCCATCAGGATCTCGTGCGCCTTCTCCTTGGCGTCGAGCAGCGACTCCTTGCGGCGCGTCTCGGCGTCGCGGTCGGCGTCCTTGATGATCCGGAGGGCCTGTTCCTCGGCGCGGCCGACGGTTTCGGCGGCGATGCGCTTGCGGTTCGCGATCCACACCACGAATGCCGCGGCAGACACCACTCCCGCAACCGCGGCGGCGACGATGACCGATGCGTACACTGGCAACACGCGTGACGTCCTTTCCCTCGTCGGGGTCAATCCCCGTCAGTGCTGGGCCGGCGCCGCGCGCGGGGAAGCCCCGCCTGCAAATAGAAGTGATGGAGGGATGCGAAAAAGAACAACCCCGCTTTGCCGTGTGGGGAGGACGATGAACCTGCTAAAGCAGGTGGAACCGCTCAAACAAGCCGCGCTTCAGGCTTCCTCGTTGCAGAGGCATGCACACCACGCGGCGTCGCGACTCACTTGGGTAAACATTGGCTCAACGAGCCTACCGCCATCACGCGCAAAGCAGGGAACTCAAAATCCGATACGATCCTATAGGTTCGAGGTCCGCGGTTCAAGCGACCCGTGAATCACAGGAGCACCCGGTCGACGAGTCGTTCGAGTTCGCCGGCCCGTTCCGCGAGTTCGCCGGCGCGGGCACGCGTGACCTCGCGACAGCGCAGCAACTCGTCGGCGATGTTGAGTGCAGCCAGCACCGCCAGCCGCAGCGAGTCCCCGGTCGGCGTCGTGTCTGCCGCCGCCCGCATCTTGCCGTCCACGTAGGTTGCCAGCAGCGCCACGTACTCCGGATCCAGCGTGCTGCGGATCGGATACCGCTGCCCGTGAATTTCGACCGGGATGACCGGGCCGGCGTCGTTCATGTTACAGACTGAGTGCTTCCAGCTGGTCGAGCATGTCGGTGACGCGGGTCCGGATGACGTCGCGTTCCTCCTTCAGCGTCGACAGCTCCATCGCGACGCTGTCGCTGCTCGCGACCTGCGCGCGCATCGCGTCGAGATCGCGCGAGAGCCGCTGATGCTCCTCGGCGGCGCGGGTCTGCTCGGACTTGAGGCGCTCGACCATCCCCACCAGCAGCTTGATTTTCTCCTCGAGTCGATCGATCGGTTCGAGGTCCACGCTGCGCACTGCTGCTTTCGCCATAACTGCCTCACCACATCGCGTCATTGGGGAATCTGGTCATCTGGTCATTCAATCTTTCAATCAATGACCCAATGACCAGATACCCCAATGACTAAATTTTTTATCTCTGCGCCGCCCGGTGCTCACGAACGAGCGCGGCCAGAATCTTTTCGACGCTCTGCTGCACCTCGATGTCGGTCAGCGTGCGATCGGCCGCCTGAAAGGTCAGCCGCACCGAAATGCTGACGGCGCCTTCGGCCACGCCCTTGCCTTTATAACGATCGAAAAATCCGATCGATGCGAGCGGCGCCGGCAGATCGCGTCCGGACGCCTGAATGGTGTCACGAATGATTTCGGCAGGCAAGGAGTCGGCGACTACGATCGACAGGTCTCGTACGACGAATGGATAACGCGCCAGCGGAACAATGGCATCGCTCGCGACCGTTCGCGCCTTCGCAAGATGGTCGAGGTTCAGCTCGGCCGTCATCACCCGATCCTGACGCGGCAATCCGCGGGCATCCGCGACCGAGGGCGACAGCTGACCGATCAGGCCCACGGACGCGCCACGCTCGGGGCCATCGGCGACGACCACCGCCGCGCTCTGGCCCGGTACCAGAAACGGCGCCACGATCGGCTCGGTGCGGACCGCGACGCCGAGAATCGCACAGACCTGCTCGACCAGGCCCTTGACGTCGAAGAAGTCCACGTCGCGCGCGCCACCGGACCAATGGTCACCAGTGCCGCCGGTCCACGCCATGGCCACGCTTCGGCGCTCGGTCGTGCACGTGAAACCCGTGCCGATCTCGAACAGCCGCACGTCGCGCCGGCCGTGACGACGGTTATGGGCGACCGCGTCCACGAGTCCGGGCAGGAGCGACGGTCGCAGCGTATCGAACTTGGCGGAGAGCGGGTTCGCGATCGTCAACACGTCGTGGAACGCCGCGATCGCAGGGTCCGCCGGCGTCTCCGGCCGCTCGGCGGTCGTCGGATTCGGCGAGTTCGCCGACGGCGGATTTCCTGCGAAGACTTCGATCGCCTTCGCTTCGATGAACCCGAAGGTCACCGCTTCCGAGTGTCCCGCTGCGGTCAAGGCTCGCCGCACCAGCTGATCGCGCCCGACGCGCGGGTCGGGCGGTGGCGCTGGATGCCGCAGCGGCGGGAACGTCGGCGGCAGCTTGTCCAGCCCGTAGTGGCGGCCGACCTCTTCGATCAGATCGATCTCACGGACAAGGTCGACGCGGAAGGTTGGCGCGACGACCTCCCACCCGTCGGCGGACGAGGAGACGTCGAGCCCGAGGCCGCGCAGAATGCGCTCGACTTCGGCATCCGGTACCGACGCGCCCAACAGCGCGGCCAGGCGCGTACGCCGCAGGTGCAGGATCAACGGGTGCCGCGGCGACGGATAGCGATCGATAATCGGGCCCGAGACTTTGCCCGCCTTGATGAAGTCGATGAGTGCGATCGCGCGCTGCATCGCGGCCAATGCGCCATTGATGTCCGCGCCGCGCTCGAACCGCGCCGACGCTTCGGTCTTCAGGCCGAGCCGCTTGCTCGTCCGCCGCACGGAGGCCGGTTTGAAGTAGGCGCTCTCCAGGACGATCGTCGTCGTCGACGCGGAGACTTCCGAGTGCAGGCCGCCCATCACGCCGGCGACCGCCTGCGCACGGTCACGGTCGGCGATGACCAGCATCTCCTCGGTCAGCGTCCGCTCGACGTTGTCGAGCGTCCTGATCACGTCGCCGTTCTTCGCGCGCCGGACGTGGATTTCGGCGCCCGCCAGCGTCGCGTGGTCGAACGCGTGCATCGGCTGCCCGCGCTCGATCATCACGTAGTTCGTGACGTCCACGATCGCACTGATCGGCCGCACACCCGCAGCCTGGAGGCGAAGCCGGATCCACTCGGGCGTCGGGATGTCGATGACGTCCATCACCGCGCCAACGTAGCGCGGCCCGAGATCCTGGTCGTCGATCGCGATGCGGAGCCGGTCATTCGAGCCGGTCGGAACCGCGGCGCCGTTCGTCACGTGCGTCGGCGCGAACGGCACGTCGAACGCCGTCGCGACCTCGCGCGCGAGGCCCATCACGCTGAGACAGTCCGGACGGTTCGCCGTGATCTCGAAATCGATTGCCGCTTCGGGCTGGTCCGGGTACGCGGGGTGGTTGGGAAGCGCATCGACCGACGCAACCTCGAATCCCCGCAGCGCGAGCGTATCGGCGATCTCCTGTGGAGAGGCCGTGATGTCCACCCAATCTCGCAACCACGAAACAACTAGGCGCATTAGATCTGAAACTGCTCCAGAAATCGCAGGTCGTTCTCGTAGAACAGCCGGATGTCCTCGACCTGATAGCGAAGGATCGCCACGCGTTCGATGCCGATACCCCACGCGAAGCCGGTGTAGCGCTCCGGGTCGTAACCGACCGCCTCGAACACCGCCGGGTGCACCATGCCGCACCCGAGAATTTCAATCCAGCCGCTTCTCTTGCACATCTGGCAGCCGACGCCGTCACAGGCCCAGCAGCTGATGTCGACCTCCGCGCTCGGCTCGGTGTACGGGAAGAAGCTCGGTCGCAGCCGCAGCCGCGATCGTTCGCCGAACATCTCGCGGGCGAAGGCGAGCAGCGTGCCTTTCAGATCCGCCAGCGAGATCCCTTCGCCGACGACCAGCCCTTCCATCTGCGAGAACATCGGGGTGTGGGTCAGGTCGAGATCGTCCCGCCGATAAACGCGACCAGGGACGACGATCCGCACCGGTGGCTGATGCGTCTGCATATAGCGGATCTGCATCGCCGAGGTGTGCGTCCGCAGCATGGTCCGCAGGTGCGTGTCGCGATCGCCTTCGATCGGCGGCAGCGGACTCGCGAGATAGAGCGTGTCCTGCATGTCGCGCGCGGGATGCTCGGCCGGCATGTTGAGCGCGTCGAAGCAGTGCCACTCGTCCTCGATCTCCGGCCCTTCGACGATCGCGAAGCCCATGCGGGTGAAGATGTCTTCCATCCGTTCGCGGACGATGGTGAGCGGATGGCGATGTCCGAGGCGCGGCACCCGGCCTGGCAGCGTGACGTCCTCGGCGCCGGCCGGTCGTGCGTTCGCCGCGGCCTGTTCGCTGTAGGCCGTCCAGCGCGCCTCGATCGCCTTCTTCAGTTCGTTGGCGAACTGGCCGATGTTTTTCTTTTCCTCTGGCGGCGCGCTGCCGATCAACTGCATCCACGACGCCACCACGCTGCTCTTGCGGCCGAGGAAGCGATCGCGCAGGGTCTGGGCGTCGCGGGCGGACGTCACCGCGGCGAGCTCGCGTTCGAACTCGGCGACGTGCGCGTCGACGGCTGCCTGATCTGGGAGAGACATGGAAGGACTGTTTTATCACGAAGAGCGAAGGGTCACGAAGGCCACGAAGCGGCTTGTCCGACAAACCATGCTTCGTGCTCTTCGTGAACTTCGTGCCTTCGTGAAGAAGGCAGGTTGCGCGGGCTTACGCGCGCGCGGCGGCTTTGGCGTTCGCGACCTTGGACGCCGCGGCTTTCTCGGCGTTCTTCGGCGACTTCACGGCGATCTTCGCGGCCGCCTTGGCCTGCTTGGCCAGGGTGCCGAACGCCGCGGGGCTCGAGATCGCGAGTTCGGACAGGCTCTTGCGGTCCAGCGTGATGCCGGCGTTCTTCAGCCCGCTGATCAACTGGCCGTAGGTGAGCCCGTGCTCGCGCGCCGCGGCGTTGATGCGGACGACCCACAGGCGGCGGAAGTCGCGCTTCTTACGGCGGCGGCCGACGAAGGCGTACTTGAGCGCGGTGTCGACCGATTCTTTGGCGGCGCGATACAGCTTGCTCTTGTTTGCGTAGTAGCCCTTCGCCAGTCCAAGCAGTTTCTTGCGCTTGGCGCGCCGGACGGTTCCTCTTTTTACACGCGGCATGATCTCACTCCAGGAATTGCAGATTGCAAAATGCTAATTGCTGATTAGCTGTTGAAGTTGCCGTTCGAAATCAGCAATTTGCAATCAGCCATCCGCAATTCGCGTCTCTTACTTGTACGGCAGCATCCGCTCGAGCTTGGGGACGTCCACCGCGGCGACGGTCGTGGTGCCGCGGAGGCCGCGCTTGCGCTTGGTGCTCTTGCTGCTCAGGATGTGCTGCTTGAACGCCTTGCCGCGGAGAAACTTGCCGTTCTTGGTCCGCTTGAAGCGCTTGGCGGCGCCGCGGTGCGTTTTCAATTTCAGCTTCTTCACTTTTTTCGCCATTCACTACCTCACGCTGAACGCAGAACCCGCTGCACCGCAGAGCCATTGGTCTCCGCGTGTCGCGATGTCCGCGTTGATCGTCGTCCTATCTGGTTGCCGCCGTCGCCGTGCTCGCGGCCTTGGTCTTGCCGCCTCCGCCCTGTGGGCGCCTCGACAGGATGGTGTGCATTTGATTGCCCTCCATCCGCGGCATCGTCTCGGCCAGCGCCACGTCCGCCAGCTCGCCGATCAGCCGTTCGAGAATGCGGCGGCCGATTTCCGGATGCGCCATCTCGCGCCCGCGGAAGAAGATCGTCGCCTTGACCTTGTCGCCGTCTTCGAGGAAGCGCTCGATGTGCTTCTTCTTGAACTGGTAGTCGTGCTCGTCGACCTTCGGCCGGAACTTGATTTCCTTGACCTCGATCACTTTCTGGTGCTTTCGCGCCTCGCGAGCCCGCTTCTGCTCCTGGTACTGGTACTTCCCGAAGTCCATGATCCGGCAGACCGGCGGTACCGCGGTCGGCGAGATCTCGACCAGGTCGAGACCCTTCTGCTTGGCGATGGCCAGCGCCTGCGGCGGCGGCATGATGCCGAGCTGTGCGCCAGTGTCGTCGATGACGCGGATTTCACGGACTCGAATTCGTTCGTTGACCCGCGTGCGATCATCTCGGCGCGGACTTCTGTCGAAAGCGATAAGGCCTCCTACGCTGTTACCGGAACGTGCCCTTTGCGCGCGATTTCTTCGCGCGCAGACGCAATGAACGCGTCGACCGGGCTCGCGCCCTGGTCGCCGCCGGTGCGCGTCCGCACCGAGATCGTGCCTTCCGTCATCTCCCGATCGCCGATGACCAGCATGTAGGGCACTTTCTGCAGCTGGGCCTCCCGGATCTTATATCCAATCTTTTCCTGCCGCTCGTCGAGTTCGACCCGGAGGCCGGCGGCGGCCAGCCGGTCCCGAACCTCGGCGGCGTAGGGGACGTGGCGGTCCACAATCGGCATCACCACCGCCTGGATCGGCGCCAGCCAGAGCGGAAACGCCCCGGCGTAGTGCTCGATCAGGATGGCGATGAAACGCTCGAAACTGCCGAAAATTGCACGGTGGATGACCACCGGACGGTGCTCGGCGTTGTCGGCGCCGGTGTATTTCAAGTCGAAGTTCTCCGGCTGCATGTAGTCGAGCTGAATCGTCGCGCACTGCCACTTGCGGCCGATCGCGTCGGTGACGTCGAAATCGATTTTCGGGCCGTAGAACGCGCCGTCCTTCTCGTTCAGGGTGTAGGCCATGCCGGCATGATCGAGCGCCGCCTTCAGCTCCGATTCGGCGTGGCGCCAGGTGGCCTCGTCGCCCATGTGTTCGTCGGGCATGGTCGAGAGCTTGGCGGTGAACCCCAGATCGAAGTCGCCGTAGACGCGCTGCACCAGCCGAATCAACCGCTCGACCTCGTCGCCGATCTGATCCGGACGCACAAAACAGTGCGCATCGTCCTGCGAGAACTGGCGGACCCGGGTCAGTCCCGAGAGGACGCCGGACGCTTCGTTCCGGTGCAGCGGCGTCTGCTCGTGAAAGCGGATCGGCAGGTCGCGGTAGCTGTGCGGCGAACTGGCGTAGGTCAGGAAGTGCCCCGGACAGTTCATCGGCTTCATGCTCATCGTCTCGCCTTCGGATTCGATGAGGAACATGTTGGGCTGATAGTGCTTCCAGTGCCCCGAGCGCTCCCAGAGCGCCTTGTTGTAGACGAGCGGCGTCTTCACCTCGACGTAGCCGGCGGGGAAGAGGATGTCGCGCATGTAGTTCGCGAGGATGTTGTAGAGCGTGGTGCCCTTGGCGAGCCAGAACGCCGCGCCAGGCGCCCACTGGTGGAACGTGAACAGCCCGAGCTCGCGTCCGAGCTTGCGATGGTCGCGCTTCTTCGCTTCCTCGACCTGGGTGAGGTGCGCCTTGAGGTCCTTTTCGGACAGGAACGCGGTGCCGTAGACGCGCTGCATCGGCTGGTTGCTGGCGTCACCCTTCCAGTACGCGTTGGAGGTGGTGAGCAGCTTGAACGCCTTGAGCTTGGCGGTGCTCGGCACGTGCGGACCGACGCAGAAATCGACGAAGGTGTCCTTGTCCTTGATGGTGTAAACCGACACCTCCGGCTGACCGGCGGTCTTCTCGTCGATCAGCTGCATCTTGAGCGGCTCGCCCCGCTTCTCGAAGAACGCTTTCGCTTCCTCGCGCGGCCACATCTGCCGCTCGTAGACGAGATCCTGCGACGCCAGCTCTTTCATCTTCGCTTCGATCGCCTCGAGATCTTCCGGGACGAAGGGACGAGGCACGACGAAGTCGTAGAAGAATCCCTCGTCGGTAGCCGGGCCGATCCCGCACTGCACGCCGGGGAACATGTTGGTGACTGCCGCCGCCAGCAGATGGGCGGCGCTGTGCCGGAAGAGCGGCAGCGCCTCCGGGCTCTTGTCCGTGACGATCCGCACCGAGGCGTCCCGCTCCAGCGGGAACGCCAGATCCACCAGCTTGCCGTCAACAACGCCGGCGAGCGCGGCTTTGGCTAGGCCTGGAGAGATCCCTTCCGCGATGTCGCGAACGGTGGTACCGGCAGGCACATTGCGATTCGAGCCATCCGGAAGCGTGACGGTGAGCTGACTCATTCGGGGATTGCGAAGAGCGTGGTAGGCACGGGTGGACTCGAACCACCGACCTCCTGCGTGTCAAGCAGGCGCTCTAACCTCTGAGCTACGCGCCTACATCAAGCAAAAACTGACGTTAGACGAACGATCAGTATAACCGAGAGTTGGGGAATCTGGAAATCGGGGAAACGGACAGCGGATCGGGAAATCGTCAATGAAATTGCCCGATTACGCCGCTTTTTTCTCCGACAGCTGCTCGAGCGCCTTGTCCAGTACCGGGTCCGTCGTCGGCGCCGGCTGACCGAACTCGATCTCCGGTTCGTCGACCGCCACGGTCGGTTCGAGACCCTTGTCGTGGAGCGGCGCGCCACTCGGCGTGAGGTAGCGGGTCGTGGACAGCCAGAGGCCCGCGCCATCCGGCAGCTTGATCAGCTTCTGCGTGGCGGTCCGGCCGATCGTATGCTCGCCGATGAGATCGGCGCGCTGATTGCCCGCCAGCGCCGATGCGAATAACTCGGCGCCTCCCGATGTGCCGGTGTCGATCAAGAGCACCGTCGGCAGCGTGACCGACCCATCGCCGGGTCCCGCCGCAATCGTTTCGCGCATGCCACCGCGCGCTTCGCGAATCGTCAGCGGTCCTTTCGCGACGAACAGTCGCGCCAGGGCGAGGCCGTCGTCCAGGGTGCCACTCGACGCGCGGCGCAGATCGACGATGAGCTTCGACGCGCCGCCTTTGGTGAGTTCGGCGATTTCCGTCTTCACCTGCGATGCGGTGCCCGCACCCAGTGCGGCGACCCGGACGTAGCCGATGCCCGGCGCAGCGATGCGGCCGCTGACCGTTGACGAGGGTTCCACTTCGCGCGTCATCTCGACGACGTGCGGATCGGCGGCGTTGCCGCGAATGATCGTGACGGAGACCTTGGTGCCGGCGGCGCCCCGCAGCATATGGACGCCCTCCCACACCGACATCTCACGCGTCGGCGTGTCGTTGATGGCGCGAATGTAATCGCCGGTGCGCAATCCGGCTTTTGCGGCGGGGGAGTTGTCCCGGGCGGCGATGACTCGCAGATAGTACTGACGGGTGATTTCCAGGCCCACGCCGGCGGGCGGCAGCGCCGTCCCGGCTTCGACCTGTTTCACTTCTTCAACGGTCAGGTACGCGCTGTCTGCATCGAGGCCATCGGCGAGACCGTGCATCGCGCCGCGCATCACCCGGTCCATGTTCGCTTCTTCGACGTAGTTGCTCGAAATCAGGCTGACCACGTCCTCGAAGATCGTGAGGGGCTTGAACGTGCTGCCTTCACGCGCCATCACCCGGCCCAGGAACCCGCCAAGGATCGCGAACGCGATCACCGGGGCCGAGATGGACATCACGATTACGCGTGTGCGAGAGCTCATAGCACCTCAGTCAATTAACGCTTCCGCAGCCATTGTAAAGGATCGACCGGCTGACCGTCGACGCGGAGTTCGAAATACAGCCCGGCTGGTCCGGCCGGAGTGGCGCCGACCGTTCCGAGCGTTTGCCCGCGTTCCAGCCGCGATCCTTTGGAGACGCCGACTTCCAGTAAATCTCCGTAAAGACTGAAGGTCTGCGGGCTGTGCTCGAGGATGACGAGGTTGCCGAAACCGGCGAAGGTGCCGGCGAATGCGACCACGCCCTCGTGGATGGCCTGGACGTTCGCGCCTTCGGTCGCCGCGATCTCGATTCCGTTCGCCGCCGGTGGGCGGCCGAAGTGTCGCCGGACGGCACCGGCGGACGGCCAATCCAGGTCGCCGCGGAACGGCCGGAGCGGCAGCGAGGCGGTGCTCGCCGGGGCGCTGCCGGAGGCGAGGTCGCGGAGCGAGGCCTGGAGTTTCTGTTGCGCCGAGAGCAACTCGCCCGCGAGCTGCGCGTTCAGGTCGCGCTGGCGATCGATGTCCCGAATCAGGTCGCTGCGCGCCTGCGCGGCGCGCTGTACCGCGGCCTGCGGCCTTCACGGCCGTGGCGCGCGACGCGGCCGCTTCCCGGACGCTCTGTTCGAGCGTCGAGCGCGTGGCCTTCAGATCGGCCAGCGTCCGCTGATGCGCGGCAACGCGGTCGCGATCGATCTTGCCGAGCGCCGCGACCGTCCGCGTGGCCTGACCGATGCGCCGCAGGTCGGCGGTCGAAAACAGCAGACGAAGGTAGCGCGCCTGCCCCAGCTTGTAGAGCTCGACCAGCCGCGCCCGCAACTCGGGACGTTCGGCCGCAGCCTGCGACTCGAGCGTCGTCATCCGGGCAGCGGTCGCGTCGAGCTCTGCTTGTGCCCGCGAGACTGCCGCGTCCGCCTGTTTCAGTTCGGCGGTCTTGATCTCGCGTTCGATTTCGAGCTTGCGCAGGTCGCCGAGCAGTGTGTGCTCCTGGTTGGCGAGACTGTCGGCTTCGCGCTGCAGGGCGAGCATGCGGTCCGCGGCGCGGCGCGCCAGTGCTTCGGCGCGTTCGCGATCGGACGGTTGCGCCGACAAAACGACCGTGGCCACCACGATCAACGCAGAGACCGCGGAGATCGCAGAGACAGATTCTCTGCTCATGCGAGCCTCGATCGGCAGCCCCCAGCCCCCAGCCCCCAGCCCCTAGAAAATCGGCTTTCCATCGATCTCACTGGGTATCGGCAAACCGAAATACTTCAATACGGTGGGCGCGAGGTCGATGATGCCCAGGTGAGCGCCCGCCGGAAGCGGACGATTGGAAAGCAGTGTCCCGGGCGTCGTCTTGTAATCGTACGAGCCGTGGTCGCCGGACCACTTCTTCATGTTCGGATACACGATGCCGGGCGGCGAACCGCCGAGCGTCGATTGCCACGAGACGCGATAACCCTCGGCCAGTCCAACCTGCAGCTCCGCGGCGTTGCCGACGAACGCGCCGCTGTAGATGTCGTCGCTCTTGTAGACCGCATCGACCATGCGCGCGTGCGTGTTGGGATCGGTCAGCGTCAGCAACCGCGCTGCGAGATCGTTCTGAATCGTCGTGGATTCGGTTCCCGGCGAAACGATGCCGTGGCCCTCACGCCCTTTGAGGTTGATGTAGATCTGTCCGAGGCCCATCGCGTAGGCGCGGGTCCGCGACCAGTCCACGTTTTCCCAGAATGTTCCGCCGCCGCCGAAGAGGTCGGTCAGCTTCTTTTCGCCGGGCGCCTGGCCCTGCAGCGTCATGAAGCCTTCCTGCACCAGCCAGGTGTTGAGGTTCACCGACTGGCGGAAGGAGTGGAAGCCGTGGTCGGACACGATCAGGATCGGCGTGTCCGGACCGACCCGCGTCATGACCTCGCCGACAAAATCGTCGCACTTCCGGTAGACGCGCTCGATCGAATCGCCGAACTTTGCGGCCAGCGCCTTGTCGTACATCGGATGTGTCGGATCGATCAGCCGCCACATCATGTGCTCGACACGATCGGTTGATTCGATCACGCCGACCAGCAGGTCCCACTGCTTGGCGTCGAGCCGCTGCAGGATGACCTGAGCGCGATCGTCGAACGCGCGATACAGGTCCTCCATGAACGTCTTCTCGTCGATGCGGTCTTCATTGAGCGGCCAGGTCGCCTCGGCCCATCCGAGGGTGCGATAGGGGCCGAGACGTTCGTAGAGATCGGCCGAGAACGACGCCGGCGACGACATCGGCGCCGGAGGATTGTCCGGTTTCCAGTTGACCGGCGAGATGTACAGCTGCAGTTCCGGTCCGGCGCCGATCAGGTAGATCTGCGCCATGCCGTGGACGCGGACGAACAGGTTGATGTCGAAGTCGAGCTTGATCCACTTGCTCCACTCGTGTTCGCTCGAGGTGGATCGAGTTGTCGCCGAGATCGACCGTCGCCGACTTTCCCTGGCGATTCCAGTGAATCGACATCGGCAGCCGGACGTCCTCGCGCGCTTCGAGCTCCGCAATCCTGGACTTGTCGAACTCGGACAACGGCGTCTTCGCGCGCAGCTCGCGCAGCTGTTGCTTGATGATTGGATTGGGCGGCCCGACCAGCTCGGTCTGCGCGGTGTCGCCGTCGAACACGAGCCTCTTCAGGATGCCGCCCATCTCGGTGTTGCCCTCTTCGTAGCGGCTCAGGTCGGTTCCGAAATAGTTGAAGGTGCCCATGGTGCCGCGGATGTCGGGCAAGCGGAAGGCCGGCCAGCATCTCGCCGTTGGGCACTTCCTCCGGCGGGAACGTCACCGGCACCGTCAGCACGCTCGAACGCACCCCGGCGTTGCCGGCGGTGACCCAGAATGACGTGCCGCCTCGAATCGAGGTGATTTTCGGTCGCGACACCGGAAAGTAATTGAGCACGAACCGCGGCGGCTCGCGATGGACCATTCCCAGATCGGGAAGGTAGTTGCTGGTGTCGCGGATCAGAAAGTCGTAGATGTTGTGCTTGCCGGCGTTGACGCCGGTCGCAAACGACGCCCACGCCGTCGGCGACTCGGGCGAATGGGTGGTTTCGAGCGCGTGCACGCCGCCGCCCGCAGCGGCAAGCTTCTTCATGTTCGGCAGCTTGCCTTCGTCCATCCACCGCTGCACCAGGCGCGGATCCATGCCGTCGAAGCCAAGGATGACCAGCTTCTGATGAAACTTTTCCGGTGGATGCCGCGGGCCGCACGCAGCCAGGGCGCCAAGGCAGACGACGACTGAAGCGATCCGGATGGGTTTCACAGGCTGTTCGGGAGTGTGAAATTATAGCATCTGGTCATGCGTGGACGGATTCTCGCGGTGGACGTGGGGGCGCGGCGCGTTGGTCTTGCGATCAGCGACCCGTCCGGCATGCTGGCGCGGCCGCTCGAGACGCTCGTCGTCACGAGCCCGGCCGACGCGGTCGAGCGCGTCGCGCGGCGCGTCGACGAACTCACCGACGACGATGACGGGCTCGCGGCGATCGTGGTGGGATTGCCGGGCCGCCTCGATGGCAGCCCGACCACCGAAACCGCGCGGGTCACGGCGTTCATCGCCTCGCTGAGAGCCCGCACGGCGTTGACGATTGCGACCGAAGACGAGCGGCTGTCGAGTCGCGAGGCCGAGAGCCGGCTGGCACTGCGCGAGCGCGACTGGCGCAAGCGCAAGGAGTTGCTCGACGCCGCCGCTGCCGCTGTCATCCTGCAGGACTATCTCGATCGGCCGCATCATTGAAAAAGCTGTTCGGGTTGGTCGTCCTGGTGCTGCTCGTCGCCGGCGGAGCGGCTGCGGCGCTGTACCTGCGTGTCCACCAGGCCTTTCGCGGGTTCGAGGGCGGGGAACAGTTCATCGAGATTCCCGCCGGCGCGGGCAGCCGCACGATCGGCGATCGCCTGGTGGCCGGCGGCGCGGTTCGCGACATCTGGACCTACCGGACCGCGCTCTACCTGACCGGTGAAGGCCGCAAGCTCAAGGCGGGTGAGTATCGATTCGATCGCGCCATGACGCCGATCGAGGTCATCGACAAGCTTGCCCGGGGCGACGTGTACGTGGTCAGCGTGACCTTTCCTGAGGGGCTGACGGTCGCGGAGATGGCGAAAATCTTCGCGGCGCACGGTCTCGGAACCGCGGCGTCGTTTGTGTCCGCCGCGAAGGATGCGGCGCCGATTCACGATCTCGATCCGGCCGCGACCGACCTCGAAGGGTATCTGTTTCCGGAAACCTACGCGGTTCCGCGTCACACTGACGCCGCGAAACTGGTGAAGCTGATGGTCAGCCGCTTCGAGCACGTGCTGACGTCGGAGCTCCGGCAGGACGCTGCCGCGCGGCACCTGTCGGTCCGGCAGTTGGTGACGCTCGCGTCGATCGTCGAGAAAGAGACCGCCCGCGCCGACGAGCGTCCTCTCGTGGCGGCGGTGTATGCCACGCGACTCCGCATCGGCATGCCGCTGCAGTGCGACCCGACGGTGATCTACGCACTGACGAAGGCCGGACATTACGACGGCAACATTCACAAAGCCGATCTGTCATTCGACTCGCCGTACAACACGTATCGCTATCCGGGCCTGCCGCCGGGGCCGATCGCGTCGCCGGGCCGCGCCTCGCTCGAGGCGGCGGCGCATCCGGCCGATGCTGACTTCCTCTATTTCGTGAGCCGGAACGACGGCACTCATGCGTTCGCGCGCACGCTCGACGAGCACAACCGCAACGTCCAGGAATTTCAGTTGCAGTATTTTCGCGACCGGAAGCGACCACAACACCAATGAGACGCAGTGCCTTGCTTGCAGCCGCGATGCTTCTAATGGCAGCGGCGCCCGATGATTCGGTGGCGCGCGTGCGTGCCTGGCGCGTCCAGCACGAGCCGCAGATTCTTCGCGAGTTGTTCGACCTGGTCGCCATTCCCAACGTCGCCTCGAATGCCGCCGACGTCGCTCGCAACGCCGAAGCGCTGACCCGGATGTTCGAGAAGCGGCGTTTTCTGCCTGAGACGATCGCGACCGGCGGCGCGCCGCTGGTGGTTGCCGACCGCCGCGTGCCGAACGCCAGCCGGACCATCACGTTCTATTTTCACTACGACGGCCAGCCGGTTGATGCGCGCGAGTGGACCCACGCACCGCCGTTCTCGCCGGTCATCGTCACCGATATGACGCCGACCGGGCGGTCATTGAAGCTCGACGAAGTGCAGGGGGCCATCAATCCGCAGTGGCGCGTGTTCGGCCGCTCGACCTCCGACGACAAGTCACCGATCGTCGCGTTCCTGGCAGCGATTGACGGCCTCGACGCCGCCAACATTCCGTTGACGTCGAACATCCGCGTGCTGATGGAAGGTGAAGAAGAAGCCGGCTCGCCGAACCTCGAAGCGACCGTCCGCGCCCACGCCGACCGCTTCCGTGGTGATGCGCTGATCCTCGTGGATGGCCCCCGTCACGCGAGCGATCGTCCGACCATGAACTTCGGATCGCGCGGGCTGATGGGCGCCACCCTGACCGTGTACGGCGCGTCACGCGACCTGCACAGCGGCAACTATGGCAACTGGGCGCCGAACCCGGCGCTCGATCTCGCGCGCCTGCTGGCGTCCATGAAGGACGAGAAAGGCCGCGTCACCATCGACGGCTTTTACGACGATGTGGTGCCGCTGACCGCAACCGAGCGTCGCGCCATCGACGAGATCCCCAACGTCGAGGCGATGTTGATGCAGACCTACGGCGTCACCCGCCGTGAGAATCCGGACGAACGGCTGGAACTGCGGCACAACCAGCCGACGATCAACGTGAATGCCATCGAGGCGGGAGGTGGCGTTGGCGGACAGGGCCGCACCATCATCCCGGCCACCGCCAGCGCGAAGATCGACGTGCGCCTGGTCAACGGCATCGACCCGGCGAAGCAGTTCGATCGCCTGGTCGTCCACGTCCGCAAACAGGGTTACTTCGTCGTCGATTCCGAGCCGGACGCGGCAACGCGTGCTGCGCATCCCGTGGCTGGCCCGGGTCACACGCACCGGCGGGTACCCAGCCGGCCGGACGTCGATGGACACGCCGCTGGCCGCCGCGGTCGCCCAGGCGTTGTCGGACGCTGCCGGCGGCACACTCGTGCGACTGCCGACCATCGGCGGCAGCACGCCGTTTTATCTGTTTGCCGATGTCCTGGGCGTGCCGACGTTCGGGCTGTCGATGGTCAACTTCGACAACAACCAGCACGGGCCGAACGAAAACCTGCGCATCAAGAATCTGTGGGAGGGTATCGACTCGATGACGGCGCTCCTCACGCTCAAATGAGACTGGGTCTGGCGGGTCTGATAGGTCGTGAGGGGCGGGTGGGTCAGATGGGTCGGGTGGGGCGCGTGGCTCAGGTGGGTCGGACCGGGCCGCCAACGTAGCGCGGCCCTTTCAGGGCCGCGTCATCGCTCGTTCCACTTCAGTTTCTGTCGTAAGACTTCGAAGTAACTGCGCGATGACGGTCGCAGCAGGCGGACCCGCCGTTCCGCGCGTTGGATGCGGACCTCGTCGCCTGCCTCGAGCTGGTAGCCCGCCTGTCCGTCGAAGGTCACGTACAGCTCGTCCCGTTCCGCCATCAGCGGCTGGACTCTGACCACCGACGAAGCGGGAATCACGATCGGCCGGTTGGTCAGCATGTGCGGCGCGATCGGCGTCAGCACGATGGCATCGACGATCGGTTGCACGATCGGTCCGCCGGCCGCGAGATTGTAGGCGGTCGAGCCGGTCGGCGTCGCGACGATCAGACCGTCGGCCTTGACGCGGGTCACGAACTCGTCGCCTACGAACACCGACAGATCGGTCATCCGCGCGCGAGCGGCCTTGGTGATCACCACATCGTTCAACGCGTGGTGATCGGGCAGCGTCGCCCCAGCGCGCACGGTCGTGGACCGCAGCATCATCCGGGTCTCGACTCGGGCGGTGCCGCTCAACGCCGCGTCGAGCGACGAGTAGAGCTCGCCGAGGGTGGCCTCGGTCAGGAATCCCAGGCTCCCGAAGTTGACGCCGAGAATCGGCACATCGACGTTGGCGGCGCCCGCGGCGTCGGCCACCGAGAGCAGCGTGCCGTCACCGCCGAGCACCACCAGCAGGTCGACGCTGCCGATCAGCGCAGGTTTGTCGGCGATGGACCGTCCCGCCTCGGACGGCATCAGCGCGGCCGTCGCAGTCTCGAACATCGGGCGGTGTCCGCGAGCGGTGAGCCACGCCTCGATCTCCACGAGGTGCGGCATCGCCTCGCGCAGATGCGACTTGGCGACGATGCCGACGCGGAGGGCGGGCGGGGGCGTGCTCATTGAGACGTCATCCCATCACAAGAGGCCGTTGAACTCAAAGCCCGCAGATGCAGAAAGAACTCCTGGTTGCCGGTCGCGCCGGTAATCGCGGAGGCAGCCATCGCGATACGCGAGAGTCCGCAGGCGACGGCGGCCTCGGTGACGCGGGCGATCACGCTCTCGTGAACCGCCGGATCCGAGACGATGCCGTGCTTGCCGACCTCATCGCGCCCGGCTTCGAACTGCGGCTTGACGAGCGCGACGACGTCGGCAGACGGCTCCAGAAACGGCGGCAATGCCGGAAGGATGTGCCGGAGTGAGATGAACGCGACGTCAATCGTCACCAGGCTCACCTTGTGCGGCACATCGTCTGCCGTAAGGACACGGGCGTTGACGCCTTCGCGAACCAGCACTCGCGGATCGGTTCGCAGCCCCCAATCGAGTTGACCGTGGCCGACGTCGAGCGCGATCACGCTGACAGCACCGCGCTGGAGCAGCACGTCGGTGAAGCCGCCGGTCGAGGCGCCGACGTCGAGGGCGCGGCGATCCCGTGGATCGATGGCGAAGGCATCGAGCGCGTTCGCCAGTTTCACGCCGCCACGACCGACGTACGGATGATCGGGGACCGCGAGTTCGACGCGCGCCTCCGCCAGAATCGGCGTGCCGGCCTTCGAGACGACCGCGCCTTCGACCGTCACCTGGCCGGCGAGAATCAGCGCCCGCGCGCGCTCACGCGATGGCACCAGCCCGCGATCGACCAGCAGGACGTCGAGACGGACCTTGGTTTTAGCCATGGTCGATTCGACACAAAGGACACCAAGGACATAGAGACTAAGGTCTTTGGAAATCTCATCTTTGTGTCCTCGGTGTCCTTTGTGTCGAATCGACGCATCGCTTTAACTCTTACGCGAGACGACCCAGTCAGCGATGGCGTCGAGCCAGCCGTCGGCGAGGCGTGCATCGCGAATCGTCTGGTGCGCACGCGCCAGGCAATCTGCGGCGAGCACGCGCGATTGATCGAGCCCGAAAAGCGCGGGGTAGGTGGGCTTCCCGCCGGCGGCGTCCTTGCCGGCGGTTTTGCCCAACAGCGTTGGATCGCCTTCGACATCGAGGATGTCGTCCACGATCTGGAAGGCGAGGCCGACGTCGGTGGCATAGCTGTCGATCGCATCGACCGCCGCGTCTTCCGCGCCGGCCATGATCGCGCCGCCGACCGCTGCCGCGCGAATCAGGGCACCTGTCTTGCGCGCGTGCATCTCGCGCAACCCATCGGCATCGAGCGTGACCGGGCGATTGGGCGCCTGCCCTGCCGCCTGCAAGTCGATCGCCTGACCGCCCACCATTCCCATCGCGCCCGCCGCGTCTGCGACCAGGCGGATCACTCGCAGCGTCCGTGCGGCCATCACCGCATCGTCCGGCCGTGCGCTGCGCGCGAGCACGGCGAATGCCTCGGCATGCAGGCCGTCGCCCGCCAGGATCGCGATGCCCTCGCCGTAGACGACGTGCGCGGTCGGACGCCCGCGGCGCAACGTGTCGTCGTCCATCGCGGGAAGGTCGTCGTGAATCAAGGAGTAGGTGTGAATCAGTTCGATGGCACATGCGACCGGCAGTGCCTGTTCGGACACGGGGCCGTGCCAATCGCCGGCCAGGCGCGACACCGCGTCGGCAGCCGCGATTGCGAGCAGCGGACGCAGCCGCTTGCCACCCGCGAAGACGCTATAACGGATCGCTTCGCTGACGATGGCGGGACAGGCTGGCGGGCTCGGGAGAACCCGTTCGAGCTCCTCGTCCACCCTGGTGCGGGCGGTGTTCAGAAACCCGGCGAGCGAATCGGCGGTCACGGATGGATCAACCGCGCTCGGATTCGTCGCCCGCGAAGCTCGCAGGCGCCGGCTTCAGTTCGCCGCGCTCGTTGAGGATTTCAATGCGATGCTCAGCCTCTTCGATGCGTGCGTGGCAGAAACGCGACAGCTGAACGCCGCGCTCGTAGAGGCCGAGCGACTGTTCGAGCGCCAGGTCGCCTTCTTCGAGTTTCTTGACGATCGTTTCGAGCTCGGCGATCGCCGCTTCGAAGTCCTTGATCGATGTGTCGGTCATTCGGGTTTCGATACCTTGGCGGCAATTTCGCCGCGGCTCAACGTCACGCGCACAGTGTCTCCGGGGGCCACGTCCGCCGCGGCACGAATCACCCGGGTACGATCGTCGTTCCAGCACACCGCATAGCCGCGCCCGAGCACGGCCAGCGGGCTGAGCGAATCCAGACGCCCGGCGGCGTTGCCCAACTGCGCCACTGCCCTATGCTGACGGCGTCTGACTGCGGCCGTCAGCTTACCTTGTGCGCCCACCAGTCGCGTTCGCATTGCCGCCAGCCGGCGTCCCAGATCGAAAGTCGCGAGGCGTCGCTCGAGTTGCACCCGGCGGCGCTCGCGCCCGGCGACCCCGGCACGGGCGACGCGAGCCAGTGCGTGCGACAGTTCTGCAGCGTGGCGGCCGCGCATCGCCACCCGGCCGGGGAATCCCGCGAACGACGGCCGTGCCGCAATCACGTGGACGCGGCGACTGAGCCCCTGGACTCGATTGCGAGCCGCCGCGTGGGTGCGGTCCCGCAACCGATCGATCCGCGCGAGAAACTGGTCCTTGGCGGCGACGACGATTTCGGCTGCTGCCGACGGGGTCGGCGCGCGCAGATCGGCGACGAAGTCGGCGATGGTCACATCGGTTTCGTGACCGACGGCAGAAATCACCGGCACCGGGACGCGCGCGATCGCCCGGGCGACCGCTTCTTCGTTGAACGCCCACAAATCTTCGATCGATCCACCGCCGCGTCCGACAATGACGACGTCGACGCCCGGGACGCGGCCGATCTGCCGCAGTGCCCGCGCGATGTCCGGCGCCGCGTCTTCGCCCTGAACCCGGGCCGGGCAGATCACCAGGTGCGCGTTCGCATACCGTCGCCTCAGCACCTTGATGATGTCGCGGATGGCGGCGCCGTCGAGCGAGGTGACGATGCCAATCTTGCGTGGCAACGTCGGCAGCGCCCGCTTGCGTTTGGCGTCGAACAGTCCCTCGTCATGAAGGCGTTTCTTGAGCTGGTCGAATGCCAGTTGCCGCGCGCCGAGGCCATGCGGCTCGAGGTGTTCGCAGATGATCTGATACTCGCCCTTCGGCTCGTAGACGGACACGCGCCCGCGCGCCACGACCCGCAGGCCGTCCACGGGCTTGAATTTCAGATAGCGCAGCGCCGATCGGAAGATGACCGCCTTGATCTGCGAGCTGCCATCCTTGAGCGTGAAGTAGAGGTGACCCGTGTTCCAGGCGCGGCAGCCCGACAACTCGCCCTCGATCCAGATCTCGGCGAACTCGGCCTCGAGCAGATCGCGCACGCGAACGGTGAGTTCGGTGACGCTCCAGATGCGCCGCTGGCGCGGCGCAGTCATCAGTCGTCGGTCGTCAGTCGTCAGTTGCGGATCGCCGGGGAGTGCGGGCGGGCGCGCGTCGCCCTTCGGCTCTTGCTTCACGACCACGGATTCCTGACTCTCGACTACCGACTCGAGAGGTTCCGGGTCGTCTTCAAACGGAAGATCGAACAGATCCGGCATGCGAGAGGTGCTCCAACTCCTCGGCGCTGTAGCTGAGCCGCTCGATATCGACGGCTTTTCCAGTCTGTTCGTCGGCTTCGACAATCACGGCATTCAGGCGTGGATTGCCGGTCGCGGTTTCGAACTTTGCCGGCAGTCCGGTCAGGAACCTGCCGAGCGCAGCTTCCACCTCGACCCCGATGATCGAGTCGTGCGGTCCGGTCATGCCGACATCAGTGAGGAATGCCGTCCCTTTCGGCAGGATCCGTTCGTCGGCGGTTTGCACGTGTGTGTGCGTGCCGACGACGGCGGTCACCTTGCCGTCGAGGTGCCAGCCCATCGCAATCTTCTCCGACGTGGCCTCGGCGTGGAAATCCACGAATATGACGCGCGTGCGCTGCTTCAGCGCCTCGATTTCCTTGAGGACGACGGCGAACGGATCGTCGATGTTCAGCATGAACACGCGTCCCATCACGTTGACGACGCCGACCGATTTTCCATCGTCGGTCCGCGCCAGATAGCTGCCGTTGCCAGGGGCGCCGGCGGGATAGTTGGCGGGCCGGAGCAGCCGCGACTCGACGCCGATGTAGCTGAGCGCTTCCTTTTTGTCCCAGATGTGATTGCCCGAGGTCATGACCTGGACGCCGTAATCGAGCAGCTGATCGCCGATTTCACGGGTGATGCCGAAGCCCGCCGCCGCATTCTCGGCGTTCGCGATCACGAAATCGATCTGATGATGGTCGACGATCGCCGCGAGATGATCGCGCACCAGATCGCGTCCCGGACGCCCGACGATATCGCCGATGAAGAGGAGACGAATCATGAAATGCCGAATGCTAAATGCTGATTGCTAGTTGACGACTGACGACTGACGACTGACGACTGAGATGGTCGCACACTCGGCGGAATTCGCAACCAGCCCTTCAATTTTGCCGTCAGCCCTCAGCCGTCAGGCCCTCAGCCCTCTGCTCTCAGCCATCAGCCCTTAGCCATCAGCCATTGATGGGGATTCGGATCGCCTTGCCGCGCCGCTCAGCGATCTTCGGAATCGTGATGCGCAACTCGCCATTGGCGAGCGTGGCCCTCGCTTTCGAAGCGTCGCAGGCCAGCGACAGCCGCACCACCCGCGCGAACCGACCGTAGCCGCGTTCGACCAGGTGGAAGCTCGATTCGCCGCGAGTTCGCCGCGCCGGCTTCTCCCCGATGATCAGGACGCTGTCCCCCTTGCCGATGATCCGCAGCGCATTCGCGGTCACACCTGGCAGGTCCGCGGCGATTTCGAGCGCGTCGTCGGTCTCGTAGACGTCGATGGCGGGGGAGCACTCGCCGCTCAGCGAGTCGGTCCCGAACGACCGGCCAAGCTCCAGAAAGACCAGGCGGACCTCGTCTGAAAAGTCGCTGATTTCACTCGGCTGAGCTACCACGTGCATCCGGGTCCGCATCCCAAATCATCGCATGCAGGCGTATCCGCAGGCTAGCGTTCTAGCTTAAGTCTTTGATGAGCTGTCAGATAGCAGGCAGGCCTGTATATGAGTGTTTACTTATCATATAAAGTGATTGACATACACTAAATCAAGGTGTAGACTCCCTTCATCTTGAACGAATCGAGGACTCAATCAATGGCAGGCAAAGTGATCGGAATCGACCTGGGCACGACCAACTCGGTCGTCGCCGTCATGGAAAACGGGCAACCCACCGTCATCGTCAATCAGGAAGGCGCGCGGACGACCCCCTCGGTCGTCGCGATTACGAAAGAAGGCGAGCGGCTCGTCGGTCAGGTCGCCAAACGGCAGGCCGTCACCAACCCCGAGAACACCGTCTTCTCCATCAAGCGCTTCATGGGCCGCAAGCACGAAGAAGTGCCGAGCGAAGCGTCGCGTGTGCCGTATAAGGTCGCGCGTGCAGATAACGGCGATGCCTGGGTGGAAGCCCGCGGCAAGAAATATTCGCCGCCCGAAATCTCCGCGATGATCCTGCAGAAGCTGAAGCAGGCGGCGGAAGACTATCTCGGCGAGAAGGTCGCGGACGCGGTCATTACCGTGCCCGCCTACTTCAACGACTCGCAGCGGCAGGCCACGAAGGACGCCGGCAGGATTGCCGGGCTCAACGTGCAGCGCATCATCAACGAGCCGACCGCCGCGGCGCTGGCGTACGGTCTCGACAAGAAGAAGGACGAAACCATCGCCGTGTACGACTTCGGCGGCGGCACCTTCGACATCTCGGTGCTCGAAGTCGGTGAAGGCGTGGTCGAAGTGAAGGCGACCAACGGCGACACTCACCTCGGCGGCGACGATCTCGACGACCGCATCATCGAATGGCTGGTGGCCGAGTTCAAGAAGAGCGAAGGCATCGATCTGTCGAAGGATCGCATGGCGCTTCAGCGTCTGAAGGAAGGCGCCGAGAAGGCCAAGATCGAGCTGTCGACCGCGATGGAAACGGAAATCAACCTTCCCTTCGTCACCGCGGATGCGACCGGTCCCAAGCACCTGCAGGTCAAGCTGACCCGCGCCAAGCTCGAGCAGATCGTCGAGGACCTGCTGCAGCGGACGATGGCGCCCGTGAAGCAGGCGCTGGCCGACGCCGGCGTCGATCCGTCGAAGATCGACGAGGTCGTGCTGGTCGGCGGGTCGACGCGCATGCCGAAGGTCCAGCAGATGGTGAAGGACTTCTTCGGCAAGGATCCGCACAAGGGCGTGAATCCGGACGAGGTCGTCGCGATCGGTGCCGCCGCGCAAGGCGGCGTGCTGACCGGCGACGTCAAGGACCTGCTCCTGCTCGACGTGACGCCGCTGTCACTCGGCATCGAGACGCTGGGCGGCGTGATGACCACGCTGATCGCGCGCAACACCACGATCCCGACGCGGAAGAGCGAGATCTTCTCGACCGCGACCGACAACCAGACCAACGTCGAGGTCCACGTGCTGCAGGGCGAACGCCCGATGGCGCGGGACAACCGGACGCTCGGCAAGTTCCAACTCGTGGGCCTGCCGTCGGCGCCGCGCGGCGTGCCGCAAGTCGAGGTCGCGTTCGACATCGACGCCAACGGCATCGTCAACGTGACGGCGAAGGACCTGGCGTCGGGCAAGGAACAGAAGATCACCATCAGCGGTTCGAGCGGCCTGTCGAAGGACGATGTGGACCGTTTGGTGAAGGAAGCGCAGAGCCATGCCGCGGAGGATCAGGGCCGCAAGGATCTGATCGACGCGCGCAACCAGGCTGACTCGCTGGCGTACCAGACCGAAAAGACCGTCAACGACAACCGCGAGAAGGTCGGCGTCGGCGATCTGTCGAAGGCCGAAGCGGCCATCGCCGAGGTCCGACGCGTCGTCCAGACCGACGACCTGGCGGCGATCAAGAAGGCGACTGACCAACTGCAGCAGGCCGCGCATGCGATTGCGGAGCAGCTGTACAAGGGTTCGCAGGGTTCGAATGGTTCGCAAGGTTCGAATGGTTCGCAAGGTTCGCAAGGTTCGACGAGTTCGAATGGTTCGAACGTGAAGGATGCGGAAGTGGTGGACGCGGAGTACGCGGAGACCAAGTAAGGGGTAGGTCGGGTGGGGCAGGTGGGCGGTCAGCTCACCGCCCCGTCAGGCCGTTTCGATTGAATCAGCAATTTGCAGTCAGCAATTTGGAGAGGAGCGCATATGCCTGTTGTTCGTTGGGATCCGTTTCGTGATTTTGGTTTCGCGTCGCCGAACAGCACCTGGACGCCGCCGGTGGACATCTTTCAGACCGGCGATCACGAGCTCGTGCTGAAGGCCGAGCTTCCCGACATGACGCGGGAAGCGATTGACGTCAACATCGACAACTTCGTGCTGACGATCAAGGGTGAGAAGAAGCCGGTCGAAGTGAAGGACGAACAGCTCCATCACACCGAGCGGCGTTACGGCGTGTTCAGCCGGTCGTTCTCGCTGCCGCAGACCGTCGACACCAACCGCGTGTCGGCGGAGTACAAGAATGGCGTGCTCACCGTGAAGCTGCCGCTTCGTGAAGACGCGAAGCCCCGGTCGATCAAGGTGGACGTCGCAGCCTGACAGGGCCGGGTGGGTCACGTAGTCGGTCGGAGGGGGCTGGTCGGTGAGACCTACCAGCCCCACCGGCCCACGTGCTAACCTCTATTCCGACATGGATGAACCAACTCCGCTCGAACAGGCCCCCGACACGCCCAAAGTGCCGTCGGAGCCACTTCCCCCAATCCAGAGCCGCTTTCTTTTCGTGGACGTCGCCGCCCTGCGGGCGAAGCAGTTGCGCCGCGGCGCCCAGCCTCGCATCGGCGACGAAGTGCTGCCGCACAAGGCGGAGCGCGTGGCGATGGAAGAGGTCAAGCGCGGCCTGGTCTACTACGACGTGCCGGCGGCCAAGCCCGCGGACGAGGCCGAACTGTGAACGCAGGCCTGATCGACGTCGTTCTCGGCGCGTTGCAGGGTGTGCTGTCCAGCACGGTGTTCGTGCTCGTGCTGTTCATCGGCTTCTGCGTGGCGTTCGGCTTCACCAAGACCAAGAAGACGGCTGGCGGAAGCGCCCCCGTCATCAAGAGCCTCGAAGAGCGGATCAGCCACAAATCGATGGTCTACCTGACCCCGTCCGCACCCCACGGGCCGGCGGATCAGCTCAGGGCACCGGAACTGTTGGAGGCCGCCGCTCGTAAGTGAGAGGTAGAAGCACGGCAGCACCGAGCCGTGCCGCGGAGGCCCCGATGTTCTGCCTGCTGCTGCTCCCGCTGTTCTTGCCGTTCCTGATTCTCAGAATCCTCATCAAGGCGACCGTTGCGCTGGTGATGCTGCCGTTCGTGCTGCTGGTTGCCGGCATCGGTCTGGCGTTCGCGGTCTTCGCAGTGTCCCTGGCCGTTCTGATCCCGCTGATGCCCTTCTTTCTGATCGCGCTGATTGTGTGGGCTTTGATTCGAGCGACGTCGCGACCAGTCGTCCACCCACTCGGCTAGCAGTTTCCAGAGCGATGTGGCGTGGGCCTTTCAGGCCCGCGTCTCACGCGACCCTGAAAGGGTCGCGCTACAACGAATCAGAAATTTTCAGAATTTACGGTCACGCAAAGCTCTCGGGCTGCCAGCGCATGCCGAGATTGATAATCCGTTGCAGCACGGTCTCGTAGCTCAAGCCGACCTTCTCCGCGGACGCCGCAAAGTCCTCACCACGCGCGATCTGCGGGTTCGGGTTGGCCTCGATGATCCACGGATTGCCCGCCTCATCCAGTCGTAAGTCGATCCGCGCGTAGCCGCTCAGTTCGAGCGCCCGGTACGCGCGCTTGCACAGGTGCTGGATCTCGTCCAGCTTCGTGTCCGGCAGGTCGCGGGTCGGCCCGCTGTCGATCCCGTATTTCTTCTGGTACTTCACGCTCCACTTCACGCGATCGGTCGCGATCCGCTTGGCGCCTTCCGGCATGTTCGAGAAGAACAGCTCCCATACCGGCATCGCCTGCAGCGTCTGGTTGCCCAGGATGCCGACGTACAGTTCACGGCCCTCGATATATTGTTCGACCAGCGCCGCCGTGCCGATGCTCTCGTGAATAAAGGCGACGCGTTCCTTCAGCTTGTCGTCGCTCTCGACCACTGACGCCTGCGAGATGCCGATGGACGCTTCCTGGGTGAGCGACTTCACGATCAGCGGGAACGGCAGCCGCTTCGGACGGCGGATCGGACGTCCGATGCGGACAACCTCGAATTCAGGAACCGCGATGCGATGGTACGCGAGCAGTTTCTTCGAGAGCGACTTGTCGCGCGCCAGCAGCAGCCCGCGCGGATTGCAGCCGGTATAGGGCAGCTTCAGCAGCTCGAGGTGCGACACCACGTTCTGGTCGAAGATGGTGATGTCGTCGAAGCCTTCGAGCAGATTGAAGGCGATGTGCGGCTTCCATTCGGTCACCAGCCGCCGGATTTCGCCGAGGTCGTCGTGAACGCCCAGCGCCTTGACGTCGTGGCCCAGTCCAGTGAGCGTCGAGATGACGTCGTACTCGGTGCGCCACGGCGCCGAGACGATGTCGGTGCCTTCTTCGATCTTGTCCGGAGGAATCAGATGGCGATGCACCAGCGCGAGAATGCGCAGCTTGACGCTCATAACGCCACCCGATGCCGCCCGCTATGCAAATAGTTCATCGTCTGCACCGTGAGAAACACAATGAAGTCGATCTTCGTGGATTCTTCGTCTTCGGTCAGGCGGAGGTTCAGCTCGCGGCAGCGCTCGATGATTTTTTCGAGCAGCTGGTCGATGGTGTACTGGTAGCTGTCGGTGAAGCTGGCGACCCGTGCTGCGCACGTCCCTGCGGATGCGGCGGACGAAGCGCGCGGCTGACGGGCGTTTGGCGTACTGCGGCGCGTCCGAAAACAGATTGCGCAGGTCGCTCTCGTAGAAGTCGGGGTGATCGAGGCCGTAGTGCTCGCGTTTCCTGGCGTAGTGCTCGCCGAGCGTCTTCTTGAGCCGCGGCAGCGGATCGACCATACGCTTCGAGTTGACCCTCGATCGGGCGTGCGCCAGTTCGCGCATCAGCCGGTCCATGTATTCGAGCTTCCGCTGGGCCGGCCAGCCGGCGTAGCGCGTCGCCCACATCGCGTGCGGATCGAGCCAGACCGCGAATGTTTCCGCGAAGTCCTCGTCCGGGTGGCTCTGCGCGTACCAGTGATCGAGATGCTGGACGAAGCTCTTGCTGTAAGGCTTGGGCGTGTAGTACTCGGGATATTCGATCGCGGGGTTGCCGAACAGCCGCCGCCGCGTCGGACGGCGCCGCAGCTCGTAGGCGTTGTCGATCGCGTGTCCCGCCTCGTGACGCAGGATGCGGAGGCACGCGACTGGATCGCCGCCTTCGACCTCGAGCATCTGCGCGAGCTCGAGGCGTTCGAGGCGTTCGTGCGCCAGGTAGAACGGGATCGCGATGCCGGGAATGCCGTCCGGCGTGAACCATTCGTCCGACAGCCAGTAGTGCGGGCGGAACGTCAGGCCGCGTCCTTCGAGCTCGGCGTTGAGCTGCGCGATGCGCGGCTCGAGGCTGGTCCCCTCGATGGTCAGCCCGAGGTCGCACATGCGCACGGCGAGCAGCTGATCGTCGCTGAACGACGCCCACTCGGGCGCCGCTTTCACCGGGTCGCGATCGCGGGCGTCCGTTTCGACCATGGAGTGTCGCGTTCGTAGGCGTCGGCCACGCGCAGCAGCGTGGCCTCGTCAAAGCGCCGGCCGGTCAACTGCAGGCCAATCGGCAACTGATCCGACGGTGAAGCCGCACGGCACGCTGACCGCCGGCAGCCCGGCGAGGTTCGCGCTGACCGTGAACACGTCCGCCAGGTACATCTGCAGCGGATCGGACGTGCGCTCGCCGAGCCGGAACGCCGGTGTTGGGCTGGTCGGCATGGCGATGACGTCCACCGGATTCGCGCCGGAGAATGCCTGCTCGTAGTCGCGCAGAATCAACGTCCGCAGCCGCTGCGCTTTGAGGTAGTACGCGTCGTAGTAGCCGGCGCTCAGCACATAGGTGCCGAGCATGATGCGGCGCTTGACCTCGGTCCCGAAACCCTGGGCCCGCGTCCTGGCGTACATCGTCCGCAGGTCGGCGCCGGAAGTGCGCGGCTCAGCCTTGGCGCGAAATCCGTAGCGCACTCCGTCGAAACGCGCCAGGTTCGAGCTCGCCTCGGCTGTCGAGACAAGATAGTAGACCGCGGTCGCGTAGCGTGCGTGCGGCAGATCGATATCGACGAGCGTGGCGCCGCGACTCTTGAGAGCGTCGAGCGCCGCGAGCAGCGCGCCAGAGACGTCGCCATCCACGCCTTTGTCGAGGAGCGCGCGCGGTACACCGACCCGGAGCGTGCGGATATCTCCGGTCAATCCGGTCGTGTAGTCCGGAACCGGCTCCGACGCGCTGGTGGCGTCGCAGGGGTCGCCGCCCGCGATCACCCCCAGCGCGATCGCGGCGTCGCGGACCGTGCGTGCGAGCGGACCGACCTGATCGAGTGACGAGGCATGTGCGATCAACCCATACCGCGATACGCGTCCGTAGGTCGGCTTCAATCCGACGACCCCGCACAGGGCGGCCGGCTGGCGGATGGAGCCGCCGGTATCGGAGCCGAGCGCGAGCGGCGCCAGTACCGCCGCGACCGCCGCAGCGGACCCGCCGCTGGTTCCCCCGGGAATGCGTTCGAGCGCCCACGGATTGCGCACCGGCCCGAACGCCGAGGTCTCGTTCGAGGAACCCATCGCGAACTCGTCGCAGTTGGTCTTGCCGACAATGACCGCGCCCGCCGCCTCGAGCCGCTCGACCGCCGTCGCAGTGTAGGGCGGAACGTACGATTCCAGAATCCTCGATGACGCTGTGGTGCGGACGCCCCGGGTGCACAGGTTGTCCTTGATCGCGACCGGCACGCCAGCGAGCGGCGCATCGCGCCAGCGCTGGCGATCCCCGTCGATCGCCCTGGCTCGCGCCAGTGCCTGTTCGGCGACGACCGTGTTGAAGGCGTTCAGCTGAGGATTCAACGCATCGATGCGCGCCAGCGCGTCCTGACATACGTCGGTTGCGCTGCGCGCGCCGGAGCGCACGGCGTCGCGCACCTCGTTGACCGTCCAGGCGGCTGCGGTCATCCGATCACGCGAGGAACTCTGAAGAAGCCCGCATCGATCGCGGCATCCGGCGCGGCGTCGAGCGCTTCGCCGCGGTCGAGCGATGGTCGCAGTTCGTCGGCGCGATCCGTCGCTTGTCGCATGAGGCTCGCGGTCGGCTCCACGCCGGTGGTGTCGACCTGCTGCACTTCGTCGGCGTACGCGAGGATGTCGCCGAGCTGTCTGGCGAACAGCTCGATTTCGGCTGGTTCGAGCTCGAGGTTGGCGAGCGCCGCCACCGCTGTCACCTGCTCGCGCGTGAATCCGGGAGGCATGCCAGATGCTAGCATGGCCGTCGCACGCGCCTCTCCACCGGCGCGGCGACCAAGGCGCGGAGCGTGTTGAGATTGCGATCGTCGAGCGGATCCACGGTGATCGGGCCGGTGGATTTGCCCTCGCTCTTCGGCGTCTCGAGCAGCATCGGGAGCTCTCGAAAACGGCGATCGTTCACGATGCGGCGAAACGGTTCGAGCCCGAGGTAACCCTGTCCGATGTGTTCGTGACGATCGACCCGGCTGCCGAGCGGCTTCCTGGAGTCGTTCAGGTGAAACGCCCTCAACCGCTCGAATCCGACCACGCGGCCGAACTGCCTGAACGTCGATACGTAGCCTTCGGTCGAGCACAGATCGTATCCGGAGGCGAGCAGGTGGCAGGTGTCGAGGCAGACGCCGACGCGTCGATGGCCCTTCATCTCGTTGATGATCGCCGCCAGTTGCTCGAACGTCGCGCCGAGTGCCGTGCCCTGACCGGCCGTGTGCTCGAGCAGCACCATGGTCCGGCCACGTTTGCGCGCGCCGAGGAGTTCGAGCAGGCACCTGGCGATTGACACCAGGCCGTGACTCTCGCTCCCGTCGGTGTAGGCCCCGGGGTGCAGCACGACGCCGAGCAGGCCGAGTGCCTCGGCGCGATCGAGCTCGTCGCCCATCGCCTCCATCGACTGCGCACGCAGGACGGGATTCGTGGTCGCCAGGTTGATCAGGTAGCTCGCGTGCGAGATGACCGGCCCGATGCCAGCGGCTTTCACGCGCGCGCGGAAGTCACCGATCTCTTCCGGTGGCAAAAACCTCCCACGCCATTGATTCGCATTCTTCGTGAAGATCTGCAGCGCGTCGCAGCGGTGGACGACGGCCCGCTCGACGGCGCGGGATAAACCGCCGGCGACAGACATGTGAGCACCGAAGCAAGGCATTTCCGCAGAGGCGTCAGCGGCCGAGCGATTCCTGAAGGATCTTGCCGTCGGCGCCGATCCGAACCGACGCCGTAAACGGCGCCGCACGGCTCACCGGTTGATCGACTGTTACCGGTCCGGCTGCGAAGCGCATGTCGATGAATCGCACCGTCGTCACACCGGCTTCGTCTGCCAGGGAACGCGCCGCCGGGAAACGGGAGAAACCGAGAAAGATCCGGCCGAGCCGGCTGGTCGCGGCCCGCGCAGCGGCCGGCGTCCAGACGTTGGGGTATCTGGTCGTCGTCCGCCATGGCGCCTCGGATGCGGCGTCGCTATCCGCCCGCAGTCGTGGATCGAGCAGATCGACATCGCGTGTCTCGTATCCGTTCGAGACCTGCACGATCACGCGCCATCTGAAAGGTGACGTGAAGGATGGCATCGCCGCCACGTCAACGAGGCACCGTCGCCCTGACATGGGGATCGCCGCCGGCGTCGGTCGCGGCCATGAATCAACGATGCCGCTCGAGGGAAACGCCGGGTCGCAGCGTTGGGGCAGGGTTGGACCGAACACGCGCGGGATCACGTCGAGTACCTGATGATGCGACACGCCCCGAATACCGTAATTCATCGCCATCAGCATCAGCACGATCACGGCATTCCTGCGGCGCGCCTCTGGCGACCGCTGTCCGAAGGCGAGGCCCGCGACCAGCGCGATGAGCAGGTAGATATCGACGATCGGCATCCAGTCCACGGCGAACCAGCGCCAGGTAAAGGGCGCGAGTAACCGGGTGCCATATGACGTCGGCAGGTCCATCAGCACGTGCAGCAACACGCCCACTATCGACACGGCGACGAGCATGGCGAACGAGGCATCTGGCATCGCGCTGCCAGCCGTGTCTGGACTCGAACCGCCGCCGTTGCGCCGGTCGAGGGCACGCCGGCCGAACCAGACGAGGCCCGCGCTGACCACTCCGAGACCGACGATGCCGATCGGTCCGTGGGTCAGGCCGCGATGCCACGCCAGGTAGTTGGCGGCGCCTCCGGCGGTGGCGACGATGTCGATGTCGGGTGCGTTCGAGGCCAGTAGAAGCGCGACGGTCGTGCCACGCCCGGCCCGCGATAACGGTGTCCGGGCCAGCGTCATCGCGAAGAGCGAATGAGTCAGGTTGTCCAAGTGCCGCTAATATATCAGGATGCGAAAAGGGCTCATTGCGACCCTCGTGCTCGCTGCGGCGTTGTCGGTGCCCGCGCCGGCGTCGGCGTGGGGCTTCGCGGCGCATCGCTTCATCATGGACCGCGCCATCGGGTTGCTGCCGGTGGAGCTGAAGCCGTTCTACGAAAAATATCGCGACCGCCTGCTGATCCGGGTCACCGATCCTGATGAGTGGCGCAATGTCGGGTGGGACGAGGACCCCAACCACTTCGTGGATTTCGGCATGCCGCAATTGGGTCTCTATCCCTTCGCCGGCCTGCCGCGCGAGTACGGCGCTGCGATTGAAAAATTCGGAACCAGCGAGTTGAAACGAATCGGCTTGCTGCCATGGCGCGAAGCCGAAGAGTTCGGCAACATGCGTCGCACCTTCGAGAGCTTCAAGAACGGCAGCGCCTACGGCGCGGACAACCTGGTCCTGTTCTCGGCCGTCGCCGCGCACTACATCCAGGACGCGAACCAGCCGTTTCACGCGACCAACAACTACGACGGTCAGCTGACCGGAAACGTCGGCATCCATTCGCGATTCGAGCGCGACCTGCTCGAGAAGTTCGAGGCGCGCCTGGCCATCACGCCCGCTCCGCCAACGGCGATCACCAACCCGCGCGATGCCGCGTTCGAGGCGTTGCTCGCCGGCTACCAGCTGGTCGATCCGATCCTGCAGGCGGACCGCGAGGCGACAGTCGGCAGGGACAGTTACGACCCCGACTACTTCGAGAAATTCTTCACGAAGGTGAAGCCGATTCTGGAACGGCAATTGGCCGCCTCAATCACCGCAACTGCGTCGGTCATCATGGGCGCCTGGGAAGAGGCGGGCAAGCCGACGCCGGCGCTCGTCGGCGCGCGGCCGGTGATGCCGATCAAGAAGCCGCAGGGCCGATGAACAACTCCTTGACCACACGTCAGATCGCGGACCGGCTCGACTGCCGACTCGAAGGCGACGGCGACGTGGAGATTGTCCGTGTTTCTGGAATCCAGCAGGCGCAACGCGGTGACCTCACCTTCGTCGCCAATGCCCAGTATGTCGCGCAGCTCGGCACGACCCTGGCTTCGGCGGTCATCCTCGGCGGGAGCAAAGCGGTCGTCGTTCCTGATAGCTGCGTCGTCCTGCGGAGCGACGACCCGTACTCGGCGTTCGCGCGGGCGCTCGGGTTGTTCGCGACGCATCCGCTACCGCCGACAGGCGTGCATCCGCTCGCCAGCATCGCCGTGGACGCGACGATCGGCGAAGACGTGTCGATTGGCCCTTTCGTCACGATTGGATCCGGCGCCGCGGTGGGCGCCAGGACCGTCATCTATCCCAGCGTCGTCATCGGCCCCGGCGCGCGAGTGGGCGAGGATTGCGTCATTCACTCGCAGGTCTCGCTTCGAGACGGCGTCGTGCTGGGGAATCGCGTGCGGTTGCACGACGGTGTCGTCGTCGGCAGCGACGGTTATGGCTTTGCGCGGCAGAAAGACGGCACGCACCTCAAGATTCCGCAGCACGCCGACGTCGTCATCGAGGATGACGTCGAGATTGGTGCGAACTCGACCGTTGATCGTCCCGCGGTCGGCGAGACGCGCATCGGCGCAGGCACCAAAGTCGACAACCTCGTTCACATCGCGCACGGCGTCGCACTGGGTCGGCGCGTGCTGCTGGCCGCGCAGGTCGGAATTGCCGGCAGCACGGTCATCGAGGACGACGTGATGATGGCCGGACAGAGCGGAGTCACCGGTCACGTGCGCATCGGCAAAGGCGCCAGGGTCGGCGCGAAGAGCGCGGTTCTCCAGTCGGTAGAGCCGGGCGGGTTCGTCACCGGCCATCCGGCGATCGAGCATCTCGAATGGAAAAAGGCGGCAGTGGCGTTCCGCCACCTGCCGGCCATGAGGCGCCGCATCGAGGAACTCGAACATCGCCTCGCCGAACTCGAGGAGAAACTCAGCCGGGTGCCGCCCACTCGGTAGATAATCGGGACATGGTCAGGCTGCTCCGTCCGCTGGCCGCGGCGGGACTCGTCGCCGGCGTCGTGTACGCCTCGTCGTGGACCTCGTTGGCGGCGTCTCGTCCACCCAAGCTGCAATATCAAATCACGACGCTGTCGAACGGACTCACCGTCGTGCTCTCGGAAGATCACTCGACGCCGATCGTGCACGTGTCGCTGGTCTACCACGTCGGATCCAAGAACGAGAAACCCGGCCGCACCGGCTTTGCGCATCTCTTCGAGCACCTGATGTTCAAGGGCTCGAAGAACGTGCAGGCCGAAGCGCACACCTCGATGATTGCGTCCGTCGGCGGACAGAGCAACGCCTACACCACCGACGACGAGACCGTGTTCTGGGAGACGCTCCCGGCGCAGTATCTGCCGCTGGCGCTCTGGCTCGAATCCGATCGGATGGCGACCCTGCGGGTCGACAAGGACACCTTCACGAACGAACGCGAGGTGGTCAAGGAAGAGCGCCGCATGCGCATCGACAACCAGCCTTACGGACGCCTCAACGAGATCATCTACGACCAGGCGTTCACGGTGCATCCGTACAAGCACGCGACCATCGGCAGCATGGCGGACCTCGAAGCCGCCTCGGTCGAAGACGTGCTCGACTTCTACCACACGTTTTACGTCCCGGCGAATGCGACCCTGGCGATTGTCGGCGACTTCGATTCAGCGCAGGCGGTGCAACTGGTCAATCAGTATCTCGGCCGCGTGCCGAAAGCCGAGCGCGCCGTGCCGCGGGAAATCCCGCAGGAGCCGGCGCAGACGAAGGAAAAGCGGGTCACGCTGCAGGAACCGTGGCCGTTGCCTGCGGTGGTGGTGGCGTATCACATCACCAGAGACGGCAATCCCGACTCGTATCCGCTGCACATCGTCGGCAAAGTGCTCTCCGACGGGCAGACGTCGCGGATCTACAAGAAGCTGGTCTACGAGAAACAGATCGCCGTGGCCGCCTTTGGCAGCGCCAATCTGATCGAGGATCCGAATCTGTTCTACGCAGTGGCGATCGTGCAGCCGGGCCACACGACCACCGAGGCCATCGATGGGCTGATTGCCGAGTTCGATCGCCTCAAGACCGAGCCGATTACCGAGCACGAACTGCAGCGCACCAAGAACCAGTTCGCACGCGACTACATCATGGGGCGCGAGTCGGATCAGCAGAAGGCCGGCCAGTTGACGCACGCCATCGTCATCCACAACGACATCAGGACCGCGGATGGCGAGTTCGAGATCTTTCAGGGCATCACGACCGCTGACGTCCAACGGGTTGCGAAGACGTACTTCCGGCCGGAAAACCGGCTGGTGCTGACGTTGATGCCATCGGGGAAAGAAGGCCCGCAGTGAACAGCATCCGGGGGTTCGCCGCCGCCGGTCTGTCGGTGCTGTGTCTCTCCGCCCACGCGCACGCCCAGACGCCGGGCCGCGCCTGGCCGACCGAGCGGCCGCCGCAGCCGCTGGCCGCACGCGACATCAAGTTTCCGCCGTACGAGATCCAGACGCTGCCCAACGGTCTTCAAGTGGTGGTGGTCATGCACCACGAGCAGCCGTCGGTCAGCATGCGCATGCTGGTGCGGGTTGGCACCGCCAGCGATCCCAGAGATCAGATGGGCATTGCGCATCTGACTGCGTCGCTGCTCGATCAGGGCACGACGACGCGCTCCGCCCAGGAGATGAACGACGACGTCGATTTCATCGGCGGTGTGATGGGCGCGGGCGCCGGCAGCGATCTGACGTTCGTTCAGATGATCGTGATGAAGGACAGCTTCGAGAAAGGCATGCGGATGCTGTCCGACATGGCGCGCCATCCGGCTTTCTCGCCCGCGGAAATCGATCGCCAGCGCCAGCAGACGATGTCGGGGCTGAAGGTCAGCCTCGAGGATCCGGAATACATCGCCAACTCGGTGTTCGATCGGCTGGTCTATGGCTTCCATCCATACGGGATGCCCGATACCGGCACGCCCGAATCAATTGCCCGGCTGACGCGCGCCGACCTCGAGGCTTTTCACTCGCGCTATTTCATTCCCAACAACGCCATCCTCGCGATCGTCGGCGACGTGACCGCAGAAGAAAGCTTCGCGGCCGCGAAGAAGATCTTCGGCGACTGGGAAAAACGTGACCTCGTGCCGGACAAGTTCATCGCGCCGCCGGAACCGACCCGGCGCGTCGTCGTCGTCAACAAGCCGGACGCCGTTCAGACCGAGATCCGGGTCGGTCACATCGGCATTCCGCGCACCCATCCCGATTACATGGCCGTGAACCTGGCGATCAGGATTCTCGGCGGCGAGGGGAGCAACCGGCTGCACCAGGTGCTGCGCACCGAGCGGGGCCTGACCTACGGCGCGCAGGCGAACATGGACACGCTGAAGGACGCCGGCGACTTCGAGGCTGAAACCAACACCCGATCGGAAGCGACCGGCGAGGTGCTTCGCCTGATCGTCGACGAGTTCTGGCGCCTGCAGCGCGAACGGGTCGGCGAAGGTGAACTGTCGTCGGCCAAGGCCTACCTGACTGGCAGCTTTCCGCTGACCATCGAGACGCCGGGCTCGATCGCCATGCAGGTGGTGAACGCGCTGTTTTACGGGCTGCCGCTCCAGCAGCTGCAGAATTTCCGCGAGCGCGTCAACGCGGTGACCGTGGACGACATCCAGCGCGTCGCACAGACGCTGCTGCGGCCGGATCGACTGTCGGTCGTGCTGGTCGGCAACGCGGCGGCGTTCACGCCTCAACTGCGCGGCATCGGCTTCGCCACGTTCGAGACGGTCGAACTCGGCGACCTGGATCTGATGGCGGCGAACTTCAAACGCGGTGGGCGCACTGCAGCGCGGCTCGCCGTGCCGCCGCAGGCAGTCATGCAGCGGGCCGCGCTCGGCTACCAGAAGACGCCGGCCGCCAGCCGACCGCCGGCGCCTCCGACGCCTGAAGACGCACAGAAGGCCGCGGCCTTGCTCGATCGTGCGATCGCCGCGAAGGGTGGCCTTCCCGCACTCCGTGGACTTCGCACGATCATCGCCAAACAGACCTTGAGCTCGCCGAGCGACCAGGGCGCGCCGAAGTTCACGGTCACCACTTACATCCAGTACCCGGATCGGATGCGGATCGAGACGGTGATCCCGGGTGGCCTCAACGTCCTTGGATACGACGGGAAGGAAGCGTGGGTGAAGAACGAGCAGGGCGTTCACGCCCAGTCGTCGATCGTGGCGAGCCAGGCTCGACTCGGCATGCGCCGCGACACCTTGTCGCTGCTGCTTGCCGCGAAGGACGGCGCGCTGACCGTGCGCCTGCTGCCTGACGTCAGCAGCAACGTGCCGGGCGGCGCCCCCCGCATCGATCACCTGCTCGAGCTGACCGCGCCCGATCTCAATCCGATCCTGATCTACATCGATCCCGAGTCATCGCTGATCACGAAACAGACGTTCGTGGACGATGCGCCGGGCCGCCCGCTGGTGGAGGAGCGCTTTTCCGATTACCGGCTGGTGAACGGCATCCAGATCGCGTTCAAGGCGACGCGACGGATCGGCTTGCAGATCGTCGATCGGCTGGTGTCCGACGTGAAAATCAACGCGGACATCGATCCAGCGCTGTTTCTGCGTCCCGCTTCTTGAGTGTTCGCATCCTGCTCTCGTGCGGCGAAGCCTCCGGCGATCTGTACGCCGGTGCATTGACCCGCGCGCTCCGCGCGATCGACCCGTCCGTCCAGGTTGCCGGTCTCGGCGGTCCGCAATTCGCGGCCGCAGGCGGCCGGCTGATCGACGACTACCGGAACGTCGCCGTCTCCGGCTTCATCGAGTGGATTCCCAAGCTGCCACGTCTGCTCGAGGCGCGGCGGCGTCTGGTCGCGGCGGCCAGGACCGAGCGGCCGGATGCGCTCGTCCTGATCGACTTTTCCGGCTTCAACCTGCGCCTGGCGCCGGACATCAAGGCACTCGGCGTCCCGGTGATTTACTACATCAGCCCGCAGGTCTGGGCGTCGCGGCCGGGGAGGATTGCGACCATTCGACGCATTGCCGATCGGATGCTGGTGATCTTTCCGTTCGAGCAGGCCGTCTACGAGCAGGCCGGCGTGCCGGTGGAGTTCGTGGGGCATCCACTGGTCGATCTGGTCGCACCGACGTCTTCACGCGAACCGTTTCTCACGAGTCTGGGGCTGTCTCCATCCGCGCCAACCGTGGCGCTGCTTCCGGGCAGCCGCCCCGGCGAAGTGTCGCGCATCCTGCCCGATCTCATCGCCGCCGTCCTGAGGATCCGGCGCGAGGTGCCGGCTGTGCAGTGCGTGATCGCGCGCGCACCTCAACTCGCGGATCACCTGTTCGAGGCCGCGCACACGGAGGAGGGATCGGCGCCATTCCGCCTCGTCGAAGGCAACACCGACAATATCCTCGCGGCATCCGACGTGGCGCTGATGGCGTCGGGTACCGCGACCGTTCAGGGGGCGCTGCACGACACGCCGATGGTGATCGTCTATCGCCTCTCAGCTCTGACCTATCGGCTGGCCAGGCGGCTGGTGAAGGTCGACACCATCGGCATGGTCAACCTCATCGCCGGCGAGAAGATCGCGCCGGAACTGGTGCAGGAGGCGTTCACCCCCGAGAGGGTTGCACGCGAAGCGATATCGATCCTGACCGACCCACAGCGATCCGCGGGCATTCGCGAGGGCCTGGCCCGCGTCCGTGAGCGGCTCGGCGGATCCGGAGCCAGCCGGCGTGCCGCCGAAGCGATCCTGCGCGTGGCCGAGCAGGCGCGCGATCGACGAGCGTGATCGCGCGGGCGTCAGCCGCGACGCCACGGCGAATCGGAGTCGTGTCACACTGACAACATGCGTAGCCTACTGATCTGCTGCCTGCTGACGGCGTCGGCGATCCACCTTCGAGCGACAGTCCTCGTCCCGACTGATTTGACCGGTCTCTCTCATGATGCGCTGGCCATCGTGCGTGGGCGGGTGGCGTCGGTTGACGCGCGATGGACGGCGGATCACCGAACCATCGAGACGATTGTGACGCTCGAGGCCGAAACCTATCTGAAGGGCGCGCTCGGCGACACTGTCCAGTTTCGCGTGCCTGGCGGGGTGCTGGGCCGTTATCGAAGCATCGTCGTCGGCGCGCCGGCGTTCAATGTCGATCAGCACGTCGTGGTGTTTCTCGGCGCCCGCGGTCCGAGCGTCCCGTTTGTCGTCGGCTTCAGCCAGGGAGTGTTCCGAATGGTACGTTCCGCTGACCGCGCAAGCTGGATGGTGACGCCGCCGACTGACTTGCGGCCTGCGACCGGTACGGTCCCGATCGTTCGCGGCGACGAGTCGCGACGTCCACTGGCACTCGATGTTTTCGAGAGGCGCGTGCGCTCGCTGGTGGAGAGCCAGCGATGAACAGGCGTGCGATCGTGTGCGTGGTGGCGTTGCTGATGTGCCTCCCCCCGCAGGCGGCGCAGGCATACCTCAAGTTCGGCGTCACCGTCGGCGACCAGCGGGTGACGCTTAAATGGAAACCCGGCGCCGGTGCGCTACTTCATCTTCGATTCGAGTGTGGCCGGTGTGACCTCGTCCGATCTGCAGGCGACCGTCGCCCGGGCGTTCGCAACCTGGCAGGCGGTGCCGACCTCGTCGATCGCCTATCAGTTCGCGGGGCTGACTTCGGCTCAGCCCGGCGACGATGACGGCAAGTCGACGATCGGATTCGAGAACTACCCGGACCTCGACGGTGTATTGGCGTCCACATCGTTCGTCGTGGACGATGCCACCGGCGAACTGATCGAGTCGGACATCTTCTTCAATGCGTCCTATCCGTGGTCGGTCGCCGCGAACGGCGAGCCCGGACGGTTCGACCTCGAGAGCGTGGCGCTTCACGAAATCGGCCATTTCAGTGGACTTGGCCACTCGGCGCTCGGCGAGACCTCGTTGAGCGCCAGCGGCGGCCGTGCGGTGCTCGGCGCAGAGGCCGTGATGTTCCCGATCGCCTATGCGCCAGGCAGCATCGTCAGCCGTACCCTTAAGGCCGACGACATCGCGGGCATCTCCGATCTTTATCCGGATGGCGACTACACGAGCGCAGAGGGCAGTCTGTCGGGACGGGTGTTCAAGGACGGCCACCCGTTCTTCGGTGCGCATGTGGTCGCCTTTGATCTGAAAACCGGGACCATGGTCGGCGGGTTTTCGCTGACCGATCAGGGGCAGTTCTCGATCGGTGGTCTCTCGCCAGGTCCGCACGTGATCAGGGTCGAGCCGCTCGACGATGCCGACGTGGACAGTTTTTTCGATCAGTCGGTCAATCCCGTGGACATCGACTTTCAGGTGACGTTCGACGGCGTGCTGGTCGTGGTGCCCCGCGGGGGGGACAGCGGGCAGGTGCTGGTGACGGTCCACGATAAATGATCGCGGCCCGCAGCGCAGCGTGGGTCGCGGCGGCGATCGTGGGTCTGTCCGCAGCGCCGGTCGCGGCGCAATCATCACAAACGGCACCGGGTCGCATCGGGGTTGGCTTTGGCCTGATCTGGACGGGCAGTCAGTCCCTGGGATCGAGCGATGCCAACGAAACGACCGGCAGCGGTGGTGACCTGGTCCTGTTCCGCACAACGAGTGACTTGACCAGCCGGCTCGGGATCGAAGGGCGCATCGGCGTCAGGGTATGGCGCTCACTCGAAGCAGAGGCGTCAGGGACCTACGCCACGCCACAAATCCGCACCCAGATCAGCAGTGACTTCGAAGGCGCGGCGCCGATCACCGCCACCGAGAAAATTCAGCAATTCTCGATTGTCGGCGGCGTGCTCTGGCGGCTGCCATCGATCAAGGGATCGAAGCTGACACCATTCGTGAGCGGCGGTGGCGGCTACCTTCGTCAGCTGCACGAAGGCGACATACTTGCAGAGTCCGGACAGCTCTATCAATTCGGCGGCGGCATCGAGTATCTGTTCTCGGCGAACAACGGTTCGGCCCTCAAGGGAATCGGCGTGCGCGCCGACGTCCGCGCCGTCATTCGTTCGAAAGGCGTGGCGTTGGACGACGGCCACTCGGCGTCCCCGGCGTTCGCGGCATCGCTCTACGCGCGTTTTTGAGATGGGCTCATGACTGAGGCCGCGATCGAGTTCCGGGACGTGTCGTTCGCGAGGCCCGGCCGGCCGCGGGTGCTGGATCATTTCGATTTGCGTGTCGCTTCGGGTGACGTGCTGGCGCTGGTGGGGCGCAGCGGCGCCGGCAAGACCACGCTCGTGAAGCTGGTCAACCGGCTGCTGGAACCAGACGCCGGCACGGTATTTGTCGAGGGGCGCGATACACGTCAGTGGGAACCGATTCGGCTGAGACGCCGGATCGGCTATGTGCTGCAGGATGTGGGGCTGTTCCCGCACATGACGGTGGCGGACAACGTCAGCATCGTGCCTCGCCTCGAAGGATGGAGCGCCGATCGGATCGACGCCCGGGTAACCGAACTCCTCGACCTGGTCGGGCTCGCGCCGCAGGAGTTTCGCTCGCGCTGGCCGGACGAGCTGTCCGGGGGGCAGCGGCAACGGGTAGGCGTCGCACGCGCCCTCGGCATCGATCCTCCGATTCTCCTGATGGACGAGCCGTTCGGCGCACTCGACCCGCTCACACGCGCGGAACTTCGACGCGAGTTCCGCCGAATCCAGCAGCGCGTCCACAAGACCGTCATCGTCGTCACGCACGACATGGGGGAGGCCTTCGTCCTCGGCGACCGTGTCGGTGTCATCGACGAGGGACGGCTGGTAGCCCTGGACCGGCCCGAAGTAGTGGCGGCGTCGAATGAACCGTTCGTGCGCCAGTTACTCGACGCCGTGCCCGCCGTGCCGCGACCATGAGCCGTCTGTTCGCATTCTGGATCGCCCACCGCGCCGAACTTGCGACCCTGCTCGGCCAGCATGTCGTGCTGGTGGCGATCTCAACGCTGGTGGCGGTCGGCATCGGCGTCCCGCTTGGCGTGTTCTCGTCCAGGCGACCGCGGCTGGCCTCGCCGCTGATGGCTCTGGCGAGCATCGTCCAGACCATTCCCAGTCTGGCGATGTTCGGGTTCCTGCTGCCGGTCCCGTTCATCGGCGGCGTCGGCGCCCGCGCCGCACTGGTGGTGTTGACGTTGTACGGCGTGTTGCCGATCGTCCGGACCACGATCACCGGCCTGCGCGGGATCGACCCGTCGATTCGGGAGGCCGGCGTTGCGATGGGGATGACGCCGGGCGAACTGTTGCGGCAGGTCGAATTGCCGCTTGCGGTGCCGTCGATCGTCGCGGGAGTCCGCGTCGCGGCCGTGGTCGGTGTCGGTTCCGCGACGATTGCCGCCGCCATCGGCGCCGGCGGACTCGGCGAGTACATCTATCGCGGTCTGTCGATGGTCGATACCACGGTGATCCTCGCCGGTGCGATTCCCGCGGCGCTGCTGGCGCTGGCTGTGGACAACGCCCTGCTGTGGCTCGAGAAGCAACTCTCGACACGCCGCCGATCGGCGTCCCGTCGTGTGGCCGCCAGCGTGACGACTGTCGTCGTTGCGGTGCTGCTGTTGTCGAGTGCGATGGCGGCACGACGAGGCAGCGGGGCGATCGTGATCGGATCGAAGAACTTCACCGAACAGCTCGTGCTCGGTGAGCTGCTGGCGCAGACCATCGAACGCGACACCAACCTGCGCGTGGATCGTCGCCTGAACCTCGGCGGGACACTCATCTGCGATCGCGCCGTCTTGACCGGCGACATCGACGCCTACGTCGAATACACCGGCACGGCGTTGACCGCCGTGTTTCACCAGCCGGTCAACACCGACTCGAGCACGGTGTTCGACACGGTGCGCGCGCTGTATGCAAAGAGCGGCCGCACGCTATTGCCACCGCTCGGCTTCAACAACACCTTCGCGATTCTCGTCCGCGGCAGCGACGCTCGCACGAACCATTTGCGCACGATCGACGATGCGGTGCCGTTGTCGGGACACTGGCGCGCGGGTTTTGGTTACGAGTTCGTCGAGCGGCCCGACGGTTACGCTGGACTCGCGAAGACTTACGCACTGCGGTTTCCTGAAGCGCCCCGGGTGATGGACCTCACGCTCAGCTACCGCGCGCTGGCCGAACGCCAGGTCGATCTGATCGCAGGGGACGCCACCGCCGGTCTAATCAAGGGGCTCGACCTGTTTCAGCTGGAAGATACGCGCCACTATTTTCCGCCGTACGACGCCGCGATTGTCGCGCGGGCGGCGACGCTGCTGCGCTATCCGCAGGTGCGCACCGCCCTCGAGGGCTTGTCGAGCGCGGTGTCGGCCGCCGACATGCGCGCGATGAACTACGCCGCGGACGTCGAGCACCGCGACGTTCCGGTGATCGTCCACGACTTCCTTGCCCGCTCCCGGTGAAGCCGCGAGGACCGCGCCAGGACCTGTTCCCTGGATCCCTGTGATGCTAGGGTGAGGCCTTGCTGCTCCAGGTCCTGCCGCATCATCTCGCCATGAAAGGCCAGTCCGTTGTCTCTTCCCATCGTTTATCGATGGGAAGAGGCCAGAAAAATGCGCCGCTGTCAAAAACCTCACAACTTGTCGGGCACGGCTTCCGTCTAAGTCAGGCAACGGAGATTGATATGGGGCTGTTTGCGAAGCTGTGCCTGCTGATCGCGCTGTTTACACTGCCCGTCCTGGCCTACTCCAACCACGGCGAGCGCTTCGAGATGCGGCGCGAACGCACCGAGTTCCGGAGGGAGCTGCGTGAGGCCAACCGCGAGCGGATTCGCGAAGGCTACCGCCTGCGCAGCGAGATGCGGCAGGAGATTCGGCGCGCCCGGGAGTCCTTTCGATGGGCCACCCGTGACCAGGCGCGTTACGCGATGCGCGAGGCCGCCAGGGAGATGCGCCAGTCGATCCGGGACGCTCGCAATTACTGGCGCGAATGACTTGGTCCTTGGGACTCTGGTGCTTGGGACTTAGTCCGTCCCTGGTCCCTGGTCCGCCAAGTCCCTGGTCCGCCAAGTCCCCGGTCCGTCAAGTCCCCGGTCCTTGTTCAATGTTGCAAGCCGGACGGGGATCGGGACGGCCGAATAACGCCGGAGGACCAAGGTCCAAGAACAGCCAAAGAGCAAGTCCGGACCAAGGACCAAGTCCGGACCAAGCACCAAGTCCGGACCAAGCACCAAGCTCCAAGCACTAAGGACTATTTCTTCAGCGCCGCCGCCCAGTTCAGCACGACCTGAATGCTGCGCGTCATCGCGTCCTCGAGCGGAGCGTTCACTAGGAACTTCTGGCCGTCGCGCGTCACCACCCACGGGTTGCGATCGCGCGTGCCCCGGCCGCCAAGCCGATGCTGGAACAGCTTCACCGGCAGGCCGACCTCGATCGCAGTGCCGGCAACCTTAATCGGCACCGCGTAGAACGTGTCGTCGTTGCCTTGGTAATACAGCTCTTTGCCGTCGCCGCGCCACATCGGCGCGTTGCCGCCGGCGGTCGAAATCTGCCACTTACCGCCAGACGGTGGAAACGACTGCACGTAAATCTCGAACCGGCCGGACTCGTTTGACTGATAGGCGAACCAGCGGTTGTCCGGTGAAAATCGCCCGTTGATCTCACGCAGCGGCGCGGGCGAGGCCACCACTGGCGACGGCGGCGAGTGACCATCGGCCGCCACGCTCATGATGTCGGCGTTGCTGTTCTCCACGAGGCCGATCAACAACTGTTTACCGTCCGCGGACCAGTCAGTGCCAAACGGGATTCCTGCGGCGGATTCAAAGATGGTCTGCTCGTCGCCGACCCCGCTCGCCAGGCGCTGGACCAGTTTCGCCAGCGGTCCGCCGGTGCCCACGGTCGAGTAGGCGACGCGCGTGCTGTCTGACGACCAAATCGGGAAGCCGCGAAGACCGTTGCCGAGCGTCAGCCGCGATGCGACGCCACGCCTGATGTCGATGACCCAGATGCTGTCGTTGTTGAGAGCCTTCGGGCCGGGGTCGCCGATCCCGACCGCGACCCGCGTTTCATCCGGCGCCAGCGCCAGCTCGCTTCGATAAAACGCCGGTTCGCCCAACGCGCCGAGTTCTCTACCGTTCCGGTCGAGCCACATCAGGCGGCTGCGGCGCTCGATCGACTCGGTCGCATACGCCAGGTCGCCGGCCTGGGAGGCCGAGAAATCGGCCAGCGCGCTGCCCTGCACGTCGATGCGATCAGTGACCGGAAACGCGTCGCCGGTGAACGCGAGCTTGTCCGCCGAGAACGGCCGCGCCATCAGCGTTCGTTCATTGACGTAGAAGAGATAGCCGGCGGCGTACTCGACGCGCGATTGAACCGCACCGAGGACGACGACCTCAGGACCGTCGATCGAGCCGACCTCGATGTTGCTCGGCCCCTTCGCATCGTTGGCGATGAACAGGAAGTGGCGGCCGTCGGGGAGGAAATTGGGCCAGCCGTTGCCCACCTCCTTGCGGCCTGCGTCCGCCTTCACCGCGATCGTCGACACGCCTCCAGAATCGGGCACGCGTCGAATCGGATCGTTCGACTGACCGTCGAACAGGATCACCCCGCGTCCCCAGGCGCCGTCGGCACCGCCCGCGCATTCGCAAATCAGCTGAGTCGGGCCGCCGTCCGCCGCCACCTTCTTCAACTGGCCGCCGGCAAAGAACGCGAGGTAGCGGCTGTCGGGCGACCAGAATGGCCGTCCCACGCCGTCAGTACTCTCCAGGTGGACGGCGTCGAACGACGCGATCGGCCGCACCCAGATCGACCGCTTGCCCTGCGGATCGACGCCGACGAAGGCGATTCTCCGGCCGTCGGGCGAGATTTGCGGCCATTCGAGCGCCACGTCCTTGGGGGGAACGAACGAAAACCGCACCGGGTCGGGACGCACGTCCCGGATGGTCAGCAGCCGGGCGCCAAGCGCGAGGGTGATGACGCCCAGGACTCCGGCCGCGATCCAGGCGCCTCGCTCGCGCGATTTGCGTCGCGCCACGACCGGCGCGGGGGCGCCGATTTGCGAGCCACCGTCGGCGATCCACTTCAGTTCCGCCGAGAGATCCTGGGCCGTCTGCCAGCGGTCATCGGGATCCTTTGCCAGACACTTCTGAATCACGCGGTCGAGCGCCGGCGGTGTCAGCGGCTGCGTCGCGGAGATCGGCGGCGGCGTCCCCGCCATGATCGCGCTGATCAGGCTTGCCTGGCTCTTGCTCTCGAACGCCTTACGGCCTGTGACCGCTTCGTACAGCAGCGCACCGAACGCGAAAATGTCCGTGCGCGCATCGGCATCACGCCCTTCGAGCTGCTCGGGCGACATGTACTGAAACGTGCCGAGTACGGTTCCGGCCTGCGTCAGCGCTTTCTGGTGCTGTGTCGGCAGAAACGATACCGACGAACTCGTGCCGGGCGGAGCGTCCATCCGCGCCAGGCCGAAGTCGAGCAGCTTCGAGCCCGACCTGGTCAACATCACGTTAGCCGGCTTGAGATCGCGGTGGATGATGCCCTGCCGGTGCGCCTTACCGAGCGCGTCGGCGATCTCGGTGCCGAGTCGAAGGACCTGATCGAGCGGCAGGGGGCCTTTGGTCAGTCGAGTCTCGAGCGACTCGCCTTCGACGAGCTCCATGACCAGGTAGTCCACACCGTCCTGGTGTCCGACGTCATAGAGCGTGCAGATATTGGGGTGGTTGAGCGCCGATACCGCGCGCGCCTCGCGCTCGAACCGGTCGCGTCGCTCCGCGTCCTCGGCGACCGACGAGGGCAGGACCTTGATCGCGACGGTCCGATCGAGGCGGGTGTCGCGCCCGCGATACACCTCGCCCATCCCGCCGGCGCCGAGCGCCGACAGCACCTCGTACGGACCGAGCCGCGATCCCGCCTGGAGAGTCATCAGGCCGGGAATTATAGCTGGCGGCCGAGGGTCTGCACGACCTCGATGAGGTGGTCGATGTCCTCCCGACGGCTGCGATGGTTGACGATGCAGGCGCGGAGGACGAAGCGGTTGCGGAGCTCGGTGCTCGTCAGGAACGCTTCGCCGCCCAGCTGCAGGCGTTCCAGCAGGCGCTTGTTCAGCGCCGCGATTGCTGCTTCGTCGGTGAGTGCCGCACCGCGAAACCGGAAGCACACGACGCTCAGGTTCGGTGGCGCCATCAGTTCGAGGTCGGGCGCACAGCGGACACGATCGGCGAGATAACGCGCCAGGCCGATATTGTCCTCAACCGCGGCCTTGTACCCGTCGAGCCCGAATTCCTTCATCGCCATCCAGACTTTCAACGCCCGAAACCCGCGCGTCTGCTGGAAGCCGGTACTCGCTGAACCACGGCGGTCCGCCGACCCCGTGCTGGTTCCCGTCAGTCCGCAGATACGGCGCGACCAGACTGAAGGTCGCGCGCATCGCCTCCGCGTCGCGCACCATGACGAGGCCCGCCTCGACCGGCACGAACATCCACTTGTGCGGATCGAGCGCGACGCTGTCGGCGCGGCCGATCGCCGCCAGCGGTCCGGCGTAGTCGGAGGAGAGAATTGCCGGTCCGCCGTACGCGGCATCGACGTGCATCCAGACGTCGTGGCGCCGGCAAACGCCGGCGATCGCGTCGAGGTCGTCGATCGCTCCGGTGTTGGTGCTGCCGGCGGTCGCGATGACGGCAATCGGCTGCACGCCGCGCGCGACATCGTCTTTCAGCGACGATTCGAGTGCGTCGACGCGCATCCGGTAGTCGGTGTCCGCGGGAATGGTCCGGATCGAGCTCTGGCCGAATCCGAGCAACTCAATCGCCTTCCGGACGCACGAGTGCGCCTCCGTGGACAGATAGAACGCGAAAGGACGAGGCGCCTGGCGCAGACCCGCCTGCCGGACATCGACGCCGCTTTTCAGGTGTCGCGCCACCGCCAGCCCGGTCATCGTCGCCATCGAGCCGCCACTGACCAGCAGCCCCATGCTCGACGAAGGGAAGCCAAGCAGATCCCGGAACCAGTGCAGCACCTGGCGCTCGACATAAACCGCGGCGTGATTGCCGCCGGCGCAACTCGGATTCATCGCCGCCGCGAGGGCGTCCGCAAAGATCCCCATGACCGCCGGCGGCGAATTTACCCAGCCCCAGAAACGCGGGTGGCCGTTGCCAAACGGGTACGGCTCGATTCGCTCGGAAAATTCCTTGAGGATGGCGTCAGGGGACGCACCGTGGCGCGGCGCCGTTTCGGCGAGAAAGGCGTTGGACGCCTCACTCGGGACCGGGCGGAATGCAGGCTGCTCGCGCAAGCCGGACACGTGCTCGGCGATCAGATCGACGACGAGATAACCGATGCGGCGAATCTCTTCGTCGGTCCATTCCTTGGACATATTGTGGTGCCGCCACGCGGCCGGCGTGCGCCGGCGGTGATCCGAGTCAGGCCGATTTGGCAAGCAGGACGTGCGCGCCGCCCGGGTCCTGCATGATTTCGCCGTGCTGGCTCATGTCGAGTCCGATCACTTCCTGCTCCTCGGATACCCGCAGCGGAATGATCAGGTCGGTGACCTTGTAGAGCAGATACGAGCCGACGAACGAGAACGTCGCCACGAAGATCAGCGCGCCGCAGTGGACCAGGAAGGTGTAGGCATGACCGGACATCAAGCCGACGTCTTTTGCGAACAGCCCGGTCATCAACATGCCGACCATCCCGCCGACACCGTGACACGGGAACACGTCGAGGGTGTCGTCGAGCGTCGAGGCGTTCTTCCAGTGCACCATCAGGTTCGAGACGACCGCGGCGCAACTGCCGATGAAGATGCTTTCGCCGACCGTCACGTACCCGGCGGCGGGCGTCACGGCAACGAGGCCAACTACGGCGCCGACGCAGGCGCCGAGCGCCGACGGTTTGTGGCCGCGCATCTGGTCGAAGAAAATCCAGGCGAGCGCAGCTGAGGCCGAGGCCGTGTTGGTGGTGGCGAACGCCATGGCTGCCTGGCCCGAGGCCGCCAGCGCCGATCCCGCGTTGAAACCGAACCAGCCGAACCAGAGCATTCCGGTGCCGAGGATCACGAATGGCACGTTCGCCGGAGTCGTGGCGGCGCGTGCCTGGTGTGTCTGGCGGCGGCCCAGCACCATCGCGCCGGCCAACGCCGCGAAGCCTGCTGACATGTGCACCACCGTCCCGCCGGCGAAGTCGAGCACGCCCATCTTGTGCAGGAAGCCGTCGGGATGCCACGTCCAGTGTGCGAGTGGTGAGTACACGAAGATGCTGAACAGGCAGATGAACAGCATGTAGCTCGAGAACCGCACCCGTTCGGCGAACGAACCGGTGATGAGCGCCGGCGTGATGATTGCGAACTTCAGCTGGAACAGCGCGAAGACCAGCAACGGAATCGTCGGCGCCAGATCCGGATGAGTTTGCGTGCCGACGCCGGAAAACATGAAGAACGTCATCGGATTGCCGATCAGCCCGTGAAAGCTCGTCCCGAACGCCAGGCTGAAGCCGACAGCGATCCACAGAATCGAGATGATCCCCATCGCCACGAAACTCTGGAGCATCGTCGACACCACGTTCTTGGTGCTGACCATGCCGCCGTAAAAGAAGGAGAGACCCGGCGTCATCAGCAGGACGAGGCCGGTTGCCGTCAGCATCCAGGCTGTGTCGCCCGAATTGACAGGGCCGCCGGTGACCGCTTGCGCGGCAGGGTGCACGAACACGCCTGCGAGACTGACCGCACCGATCAGGATGAACGGCAGCGCCGAAAATTGCCGCATCCGGCCGGTTGTGCTTCGTACCGTGTCCAGGGTCATTTCGCCTCTTCCTCTTGTCCGTTGATGTTACCAGAAACGTGCAAATTAGGCATAAATATGACGACGATTCGCACATGCTTGTGGAAATTTTGACTTGTTGTAATTAGTTTTGTGCGCGATTGACACAATATTAAGAGCGCGACGTCACTCCGTAGAGGCGGTTCCGTGGAGCCGGCACGTCCGCGATGTGCCGACCTGCGTGGTACGATGGAGTTTTCCCCGGGACCGCGTTTCGGGTCCCTGCGCGAGGACGCTCCTGATGCCCACCGCCAATAGTTTCGGTACGCAGACCGCGCTGACGGCCGGCGGCCGCACTCGTCAGATGTTCAGTTTGCCGGCGCTCGAGAAGGCCGGGTTTTCCCAGATTGCGCGGATGCCGTTCTCGATGAAGATCCTGCTCGAGAACCTGCTCCGTTGTGAGGACGGCCGCTTCGTCAAGGCCGCCGACATCGAAGCGCTCGCGAAATGGGACCTCAAGAGCGGCGCCCAGCGCGAGATTTCGTTCGCGCCTGCCCGCGTCCTGCTGCAGGACTTCACCGGCGTGCCGGCCGTCGTCGATCTCGCGGCGATGCGCGACGGCATCAAGCGGCTCGGCGGCGATCCGAATCGCGTGAACCCGCTGCAGCCGGTCGAACTGGTCATCGATCACTCGGTGCAGGTCGACCATTTCGGCATGGCCAACGCCTTTCAGCTGAACGCCGAGCTCGAGTTTTCGCGCAACAAGGAGCGCTACGAGTTCCTGCGCTGGGGCCAGGACGCCTTTCGGAATTTCCGCGTCGTGCCGCCCGACACCGGCATCGTCCATCAGGTGAACCTCGAATATCTGGCGCGCGTCGTGATGTCGGCTGAGACCCCCGACGGCTCGTTCTGTTTTCCGGACACGCTGGTCGGCACCGACTCGCATACGACGATGGTGAATGGCCTGGGCGTGATGGGCTGGGGCGTCGGCGGCATCGAAGCCGAAGCGGCGATGCTCGGACAGCCGATCTCGATGCTGATTCCGCAGGTGCTCGGGTTCCGTCTCGTCGGCACGATGCTCGAGGGCGCCACCGCGACCGACCTCGTGCTCACCATCACCGAAAAGCTGCGCAAGCACGGCGTCGTCGGCAAGTTCGTCGAGTTCTTTGGACCAGGGCTCGAGCATCTGACCATCGCCGACCGCGCGACGCTCGGCAACATGTGCCCGGAGTACGGCGCGACGATCGCCATCTTTCCGATCGACGACATGACGCTCGACTACCTGCGGCTGACCGGCCGCGAAGCGGATCAGGTCGCCCTCGTCGAGGCCTACGCCAAGGCTCAGGGCCTGTTCCGCCGGGCCGGCGATCCCGATCCGATTTACACCGAGGTCGTGGAACTGGATCTCGTCGTGCGTGGAACCGAGTCTGGCGGGCCCGAAGCGTCCGCAGGATCGGGTGTCGCTGAAGCAGGCCAAGAGCAGCTTCCAGGCCGCGCTCGGCGGGATGCAGGCAGCGATCAAGAAAGCGCCGGTTGCCGCCGCGCCGGCGGCGCCAGCGGCGGCGGCCGCGGCGGCGATGACCAGCGAAGGCGGCGTCGCCGTGGCAGACGTGGCGGAAACCAAGCCGGAAGCATGCCTGGTCGATCACGGGTCGGTCGTGATTGCAGCGATCACCAGCTGCACGAATACGTCGAACCCGAGCGTGATGATCGCGGCGGGCCTGGTCGCCAAGAAGGCGGTCGAGCGCGGGTTGAAGCGCAAGCCGTGGGTCAAGACCAGCCTCGCGCCCGGCTCGAAGGTCGTGACCGAATATCTGCGCAGCGCCGGTCTCGACACCTATCTCGACGCGCTCGGATTCAACCTGGTCGGCTACGGCTGCACGACCTGCATCGGCAACAGCGGTCCGCTGCCCGAAGAAGTCTCCGCCGAAATCGAATCGCGGAATCTCGTCGTCGCCTCGGTCCTGAGCGGCAACCGGAACTTCGAAGGCCGCATTCAGCAGCAGGTGCGGGCGAATTATCTGGCGTCGCCGCCGCTGGTGGTCGCCTACGCGCTGGCCGGCCGGATGACGCTGGACCTGACCACCGAGCCGCTCGGCACCGACAAGGCCGGCGCTCCCGTCTTCCTGCGTGAACTGTGGCCGACCGAGCGCGAGATTCAGCAGACGATGCTCGCATCAGTGACCTCGACGATGTTCCGTGAGCAGTACGCGGATGTGTTCAGCGGCGACGATCGCTGGCGGCACCTGCAGGTGCCCACCGGCGATCGCTTCGCGTGGGAGCCCGATTCCACCTACATCCGCAACCCGCCGTTCTTCGAACACATCACGATGGAGACGACGCCGCGTCACCGACATCACCGGCGCCCGCGTGCTGGCGATTCTCGGCGACAGCATCACGACCGATCACATCTCGCCGGCCGGATCGATCAAGAAGGACAGCCCGGCCGGCAAGTATCTGATCGAGCACGGCGTGCAGCCGCACGATTTCAACTCATACGGCGCGCGCCGCGGCAATCACGAAGTGATGATGCGGGGGACGTTCGCGAACATCCGGCTGCGCAATCAGCTCGCGCCCGGAACCGAGGGCGGCTGGACGACCTATCAGCCGGCCGGCGAGGTGATGACGATTTACGACGCCGCGATGAAGTACAAGAACGCCGGCGTGCCGCTCGTCATCCTGGCCGGCAAGGAATACGGTTCCGGATCGTCGCGCGACTGGGCGGCGAAAGGGACGCTGCTGCTCGGCGTCCGCGCGGTGATCGCCGAGAGCTTCGAGCGGATCCATCGCAGCAACCTCGTCAACATGGGCGTGCTGCCGCTCCAGTTCCAGAGCGGCGTGTCCGCCGCGTCGGTGGGCGTCACCGGCCGCGAGCAGTTCGAGCTGACCGGCATTGCGCAGGGACTCAAGCCCGGCGGCCTGATCACCGTCCGTGCGATCGCTGCCGACGGCAAGGTGATCGAGTTCCAGGCGGTGGCGCGCATCGACACACCGGAAGAACTGGTCGCATTCCGTCACGGCGGAATCCTTCCGTACGTGCTCCGTCAGCTGGTGGGTAAACAGTAGCTCGACACGTCAATGGCTCATGGCTGATGGTTATGGTTGATGGCCATAGCCCATCGTCCGTCGCCCATGACCCTGAGCCATCAGCCATCAGCCATGAAATCCGAGCCGACCGCGTCAGCCATTAAGGCTCGGGCATACGAGCTCGGCTTCGACATCTGCGGCATCGCGCCGGCGGCGGCTCATCCCGAGCTCGCCTTCTATCGTGAATGGCTCGATCGCGGCTTCGCGGGCGAGATGGCTTATCTGCACCGGACGGCGGAGCGGCGCGCGGACGTCCGTCACGTGGTGCCGACCGCGCAGACGGTGATCGTGACCGGCACGGTCTACAACACCGACCGTCCCTACTCGACCGAAAGCCGCGACCCGCAGCAGGCGCACATCGCCCGCTACGCGTGGGGCGACGATTACCACGACGTCATCGGCGGGCGTCTCGAATCGCTGGTCGCGTGGATGCGCGCCGCAGATGTCCGAGCCGTTCGAGGCGCGGGCCTACGTCGACACCGGCCCTGTGCAGGAACGGGTCTACGCGCAGTACGCCGGGCTCGGCTGGATCGGCAAGAACACCTGCGTCATCAACCCCGAGCTCGGTTCGTGGATGTTCCTCGGGGCAATCATCTGCAGCCTGCCGCTCGCGGTCGATCCGCCGTCGCTCGATCAGTGCGGCAGCTGCACGCTGTGCATTGAAGCGTGTCCGACGCAGGCGATCGTCGCACCGGCGGTGCTCGATTCGACGCGCTGCATTTCCTACCTGACCATCGAGCTCAAAGGCCCGATTCCCGAGGATCAGCGGCCCGGCGTCGGCACCCACGTTTACGGCTGCGACGTCTGTCAGGAAGTCTGTCCCTGGAACTCGCGGGCACCGCAGACCGACGATCCAGCCTGGCAGCCCCGGGCGGCCTGGGATCGCGTCGATCTGTCGAGCCTCGCCGCGCGCAAAGACGATGAGCTGGCGGACGCGTTGCGGGGAAGTCCGATGCGCCGAACCAAGGTACAAGGTTTGCGACGCAATGTTGCCGTGGCGCTCGACAATGCCGAGGCGGCGGACCGCTAACGACGCGCAGAAGCTGATTCCCGTCCGGCCGACGCTGACCGCCATCCGTGCTGCGGCGGAGAGCTGCCGGGCGTGCGATCTCTGGAGACGCGCGACACAGACGGTGTTCGGTGAAGGTGACCCCAGGGCCACGCTGATGCTCGTCGGCGAACAGCCGGGCGATGCGGAAGATCTCAGCGGCCATCCCTTTGTCGGTCCGGCCGGACAATTGCTGGACCGCGCGCTGGCGACGGCCGGAATCGACCGGGGCGCGATTTACGTGACCAACGTGGTCAAGCATTTCAGCTGGGAACCTCGGGGCAAACGCCGCATCCACAAGAAGCCGCGGATCAGTGAGATGCAGGCCTGCCGTCCCTGGCTGGATGCCGAAATCGCGCTGGTGAAGCCACGCGGCATCATCTGCCTCGGCGCCACCGCGGCGCAGACCCTGCTCGGGCGCGATTTCAAGGTCACCGCTCATCGCGGCGAGTTCATAGCCTCGCCGCTGGCGGCTCGCGTCCTGGCCACCGTGCACCCGTCGGCGATTCTGCGGCAGACCGATGCGCAGGTTCGCGAGGACGAGATGGCGCGCTTCATCGACGACTTGCGCTCCATGGCGCGGGCGTTATCATTGAGGTGATGGCTTCGTCGCTCGCGCCAATTTTTCTTTTGTCGATGCCGCAGCTCAAGGATCCGAACTTCAGTCGGACCGTCGTGCTGCTGTGCAAGCACAGCGAAGAGGGCGCGTTTGGCCTGGTGATCAACCGCCCGCTGCTCACCAGCGGCACAGTGACGGTCAAGCTCGATCCGCCGGTGTCCACCGATCGCGAGCTCGAGATCTGGATCGGCGGTCCGGTCGAACCGTACCGCAGCTGGATTCTGGTCGGACAGGAGCCGGACGAAGCCGAAGACCTGCGCGGGATGCGCGTCGCCGACAACCTCTATCTTTCCACCTCGCCCGAATTGCTGCGCCGCCTGCTCGAGCCCGCTCCGCCGCCGATGGCACGTCTCATCGTCGGCTACTCGGGATGGGGTCCCGGTCAACTGGAAGCGGAGCTCGACGAATCGTCGTGGCTGATCAGCGACGTCGATCGCGATCTGATCTTCCAGACACCGTCCGACCAGCTCTGGGAAGCCGCGATTCGCCGCCTTGGCGCCGACCCCGCCGCGCTGCACATGTCGCGAGGGGTTCATTAGCTCGCGGAAAAATTCAAAATGACAACAATAACCTCCGCGGTCTCAGCGGTTTCCGCGTTGATCGTGGCCGGTTCTCTTGTGGTTGCGCAGGAGGTGCCAGTGCCAGGCACGCAGAAGCTCGAGACGATGGCGGCGCGCTTTGCGCCGACCGAGATCAGCGCGGACGTCTCGAAGCTCCCGGATGCCGATCGCCGAGTCCTCGCCAAACTGGTCGAAGCCTCGAAAGTCATCGACGCGCTGTTCCTGCGCCAGGTCTGGGTCGGCAACGAGTCGATGCTGCTCGATCTGGCCCGCGATCAGTCACCGATGGGGCGCGCCCGCCTGCACTATTTCCTGATCAACAAGGGACCGTGGTCGCGGATCGATCACAACCTGCCGTTCGTGCCAGGAGCGCCCGCGGAGAAGCCGGCGGCGGCAAATTTTTATCCGGACGGAGCGTCGAAGGCCGAGATTGAGAAGTGGATCCAGTCGTTGCCGGATGCCGAGAAGGCGCGCGCCACCGGCTTCTTCACGGTGATTCGCCGCGCCGCCGGCGGCGGCTTCGCCATCGTGCCGTACAACGTCGAGTATCAAGCGGAGCTCGCGCGCGCCGCGGGACTGCTGCGCGAGGCCGCGCAACTCGCCACCGAGCCGACTCTCAAGGCGTTCCTCTCCAAACGCGCCGACGCATTTCTTTCGAACGACTATTACGACAGCGACGTCGCGTGGATGGAATTGAAGGGCGCGATCGAGCCGACCATCGGCCCGTACGAAGTCTACGAAGACGAGTTCTTCAACTACAAGGCGTCCTTCGAAGCCTACGTCACGATTCAGGACGATGCCGAGACCGCGAAGCTGCAGAAATTCGCGGCGCAGCTTCAAGGCATCGAAGACAACCTGCCGATCGATCCGAAGTATCGCAATCCGAAGCTGGGCGGGCTCGCGCCGATCACCGTGGTGAACGAAATCTACGCGTCCGGCGACGGCAACCGCGGCGTGCAGACGGCGGCGTTCAACCTGCCCAACGACGAGCGCGTGCTGCGCGAAAAGGGCGCCAAGCGGGTGATGCTCAAGAACGTGCAGGACGCGAAGTTTGCCAAGACGCTCCTGCCCATTTCACGCATCGTCCTTGGAACGGGCGATCAGCCCAGCCTTGCGTTCGAGGCCTTCTTCACGCACATAGTCGTGCACGAACTGATGCACGGCCTCGGGCCCCACAGCATCACGGTCAACGGACGCCAGACCACCGTGCGGCAACAGCTGAAAGAAACCTACAGCGCGCTCGAAGAAGCCAAGGCCGACATCTCCGGCCTGTTCGCGATTCAGCACATGATCGACAAGGGTGCGCTGCCGAAGACGCTCGAGTCGTCGCTCTACACGACATTTCTGGCATCCGCATTCCGATCGATTCGCTTTGGCGTGAACGAGGCGCACGGCAAGGGAATTGCCATCCAACTCAACTACCTGCTGGACACGCGCGGTTTCACTGTCAGAAATGACGGCACGTTTGCCGTGGACCCGAATCGGGTGAAGGAAGGCGTCACTGGCCTGACCCGCGACATCATGATGATTCAGGCGGAAGGCGACTACGCCGCGGCCAAGGCGCTCGGCGACCGGCTCGGGGTCGTCCGTCCCCCGGTCCAGCGGATTCTGGATCGGCTCGCTGACATTCCTGTCGACATCGAGCCGCAATTCAAGACCGCGGATCAATTGACGGGTTTGACGAAATAATCACGTCCACCTGCTGATTTTTCGACTGGCGCCGGCCGGTTGAATCTGGCAGGCTGAGATCTGCGTCCCTTGTTTACGCGCAGCCTTGACGCCCTGCCGAACAGCGCTTCCCCAGCGTTGGCCGTTGCGTCGCGCAGCTGGCGGAGTTCGTGATCCCAACACTACGATTGCTCCTCGTCGAAGACTCGGAGGACGATGCCGCGCTCGTCGTGCGGACCCTTGCGCGCGGCGGCTACGTCGTCGAATGCGATCGTGTGGACACGCCCGCTGCACTGACCGCCGCGCTCGGTCGCCAGGCCTGGGATATCGTCATCGCCGATTACACGATGCCTCGCTTCACCGGCACCGCCGCGTTGCAGCTGCTGCGCGAACACGACGCCGATCTGCCCTTCATCTTCGTGTCCGGGACGATCGGCGAAGACGCCGCGGTCGCCGGCATGCGCACCGGCGCGCACGACTACATCATGAAGGGCAACCTGGCCAGGCTGCTGCCGGCGGTCGAGCGCGAGCTCCGCGAAGCCGGGGTGCGCCGCGAACGCCGCCGGGTCGAGCAGCGCCTCGCCTATCTCGCGTATCACGACGCGCTCACCGACCTGCCGAACCGGACGCTGCTGCACGATCGGCTCGAGCAGGCCGTCCGGGTCGCCAATCGCGAGAACACGCCGCTGGCGCTGCTGCTGATGGACCTGAACGGATTCAAGGACGTGAACGATTCGCTCGGTCACCAGACCGGCGATCGCGTGCTCCAGCACGTTGCCGAGCGGATGCGCGCGACGGTCCGCGGCGCCGACACTGTGGCGCGGCTCGGCGGCGACGAGTTCGCACTGCTGTTTCCCATCACCGATATCGACGGGGCGTTACTCGCGGCGCAGAAGGTGCTGCAGGAGATCGAGCGTCCCTGCGTCATCGACCGTCATCCCCTGAGCGTGCGCGCCAGCGTCGGCATCGCCTGCCTGCCCGAACACGGCGTCACCTCGGAGACGCTGTTGCAGCGCGCCGACGTGGCGATGTATCTGGCGAAAAGCGACCGCGTCGGTATCGCGGTCTACGACGCCGGCCGGGACCGGCAATCACACCGGCGTCTCTCGCTGATCTCCGCCCTCCAACAGGCGCTGGCCCAGCATCAGTTCTTCCTCGAATACCAGCCGATCCTCCATCTCGCCAGTGGCCGGGTCGCCGGCGTCGAAGCGCTGGTGCGCTGGAATCATCCCCAGCAGGGCACGGTGCTTCCCGGCGACTTCGTCGAGCTCGCCGAGCAAACCGGCCTGATTGCCTCGCTCACCGCGATGGTGCTCGACACCGCCCTCGGCGAATGGAACGGCGCCGCCGCGGGATCGATTGCGAGGGTGGCGGTGAACCTCTCGCCGCGCGTACTGCAGGATCCCGACCTGCCCGACCGCATCGCCGAGATGCTGGCGCGGCACCGCGCCGGACCCGAGACGCTCGCCTTCGAGATCACCGAGAACATTCTGATGTCGGACCCGGCGCGATCGATGGACGTGCTCAAGCGGCTTCACGCGATGGGCGTGCGCCTGGTGATCGATGATTTCGGCACCGGCTACTCGTCGCTCAGCTATCTGCGCCGCCTGCCCGTCGACGAGCTGAAGATCGATCACTCGTTCGTCACCGGTCTCGGCACGGTTCAGGACGAGGTGATCGTCAAGTCGACGATCGATCTCGCGCACAACCTCGGCCTCACCGTCGTCGCCGAGGGCGTCGAGACCGCTGCGGTGCAGGCACGCCTGGCGGCGATGGGATGCGACGCGGTTCAAGGCCGGTTCATCAGCCCGCCGGCTCGCGCCGATCTGATCCAGCGGTGGCTGAAGGAACGCGTCGCATCGAGGTCGGCATGACGCCGCGCCGCCGCTGGTTGACGCATCCGGCCATTCATACCGCGGCGTTCATCGGTCTGCTGCTGGTGGCGGTCACCGGCCGGATTGCCTATCGACTCGCGCATGCGTTTCCGGAATACGCCGAGTGGATGGCCCGCACCTACGAGATCCCGGCTACGCCAGCCGAACACGAGCAGATGGTCCACCAGCGGATCACCCGGGCCACGATGATCGTGAGTCGCGTCAGCGTATTCGTCACCTTCGGCGTATTGCTCGGCGTCACGCTGATCGTCACCAGCCATGTGCTGTTGCTGCGTGAGATTCGCCGCCGCGAGGATGTCGAGCGGGCGTTGCAGAACGCCAATCGCGAACTCGAATCGTTCAGCTATTCCGTGTCGCACGACCTGCGCGCGCCGCTGCGAAGCATCGACGGCTTCAGTCAGGCGCTGCTCGAGGACGCCGGACCGTCGCTGGCCCCGGAGGCGCGCGGACACCTCGCCAGGATTCGCCACGCGACCCAGCGGATGGGGCTGCTGGTGGACGATCTGCTGACCCTGTCGAAAGTGGCGCGCACCGAAATGAAGCGGGAGCGGGTCGATCTCAGCGACCTGTCCGCGCACATCGTCAACGAACTGCGCCGGCAGGCGCCAGAGCGGGTGGTCCACGTCACGGTGACGCCCGGCCTGGCGGCGCGCGGCGACGCGCGATTGTTGAGCCAGGCGATGCAGAACCTGATCGAAAACGCCTGGAAGTTCACCAGCCGCCGTGACGTCGGCGCGATCGACGTCGGCCAGACCCGCGATGCGGCCGGCACCCACACCTTCTTCGTGCGCGACAACGGCGCCGGGTTTGATCCCGATTACGCCGACAAGCTGTTCGGTCCGTTTCAGCGGTTGCACTCGGTCTCGGAATTCCCGGGCACCGGCATCGGTCTCGCCACCGTCCAGCGCATCATCCATCGTCATGGCGGGCGCGTCTGGGCCGAGGGACGGGTTGAGCAGGGCGCCTGCTTCTATTTCACGTTGGCTTAGGCCGGACGTTCCCTATGAACGAGATCCTGCTCGTCGAAGACAACCCCGATGACGTCGAGCTGACGCTGCGGGCATTTCGCAAGAGCAACATCGCCAACGACATGATCGTCGCCCGCGACGGCGTCGAGGCGCTCGACTACCTGTTTTCGACCGGGGTCCACGCCGGTCGTCCAGGTGATCTGCCGCAGGTCGTGCTCCTCGACCTCAATCTCCCGAAGGTCGACGGCCTGCAGGTGCTGCAGCGCCTCCGAGCCAATCCGAAAACGCGGCTCCTGCCGGTCGTCATCCTGACCTCGTCAATCGAAGAGCAGGACCTGGTCAGCGGCTACCGTCTCGGCGCCAACAGCTACATTCGCAAGCCGGTCGATTTTCAGGAGTTCGTCGAGGCCGTGCGACAGCTCGGCCTCTACTGGCTGTTGCTGAACCAGGTGCCGCCGGTGCCTTGACCTTATACTTCACTACAGGGTCGATACTTCCTGTATGTGGATCAGCCAGACCGCCAAAGAAGCCGGCGTCAACACACAAACACTGCGTTACTACGAACGACGGGGACTGCTGCCCAGGCCGCCTCGGCGTGGCTCGGGCTATCGCGAGTACCCGGACGATGCCGTGCGGATCGTGCGGTTCATCAAGCGGGCTCAGGAACTCGGCTTCTCGCTCGACGAGATCGAGGAACTGGTGCAGCTGCGCGGGGTGCGCCGCGGCGAGCGGCAACGGGTGCGCAGCATCGCCGAAAAGAAGATTGCGCAGATTGACGAGAAGATTGCGCATCTGCAGGCGATGCGCGAGGCGCTCTCGACCCTCGTGGAATCGTGCCACCACGGCGGCGCCGCCGAGTGCCCGATCATCGATGCGCTGAACGAGGCCAAGTGACCGCGCGCGATCCGGTCTGCGGCATGACCGTGGATCCGGCCACGGCGGCGGCACACGTCGAACGCGACGGCCAGACCTACTACTTCTGCTCGAAGGGGTGCGCGGAGAAGTTTCGGCAGTCATCAGTCGCCAGTCATCAGTCGTCAGTCGCCAGTCATCAGTCCCCAGTCCCCAGCCCCAAGTCCCTCGCCACCGAATGGACCTGTCCGATGCATCCGGAGGTGGTGAGCGATCAGCCAGGTCCGTGTCCGATCTGCGGCATGGCACTCGAGCCGAGGGTCGCGCAGCTCGGCGACGCGCCGAATCCCGAGCTCGCGGACATGACCCGCCGACTCCAGGTCGGGCTCGCACTCGGCGCCCCTGTGTTCCTCCTCACCATGGGCGACATGGTGAGCGGGGGAGCGCTCGGCCATCGCGTGGGCGTTGGTGTCGTGAACTGGGTCGGACTGCTGCTGGCGACGCCGGTCGTCTTCTGGTGCGGCTGGCCGTTCTTCGCGCGCATGTGGCGGTCGGTAGTCACCGCCAGCCCCAACATGTTCACGCTGATCGGCCTCGGCGTCGGCGCCGCCTACGCCTACAGCGCGCTGGCGACGATCGCGCCCGGCCTGTTTCCCGGCGGCTTCCGGATGCACGGTGTCGTCGAGACCTACTTCGACACCACGGTCGTCATCATCGCGCTGGTGCTGCTGGGACAGGTGCTCGAACTGCGCGCCAGGGATCGAACCGGGACCGCCATTCGGCAGCTGCTCGCGCTCGCGCCAACCACCGCGCGCGTCGTCCGCGAGGGACGCGAGTATGACGTCCCGCTGGACGCGGTGCAGGCCGGTGACGTCTTGCGGGTCCGGCCCGGCGACAAGATTCCGGTGGATGGCGTGATGCTCGATGGCGGCGCAGCCGTGGACGAATCGATGGTGACCGGCGAATCGATTCCCGTGGACAAGCGGCCCGCCGACCGTGTGATCGGTGGAACGATTGCCGTCAACGGCAGCTGCACGATCCGCGCGGAGCGCGTCGGGCGCGACACGCTGCTGGCACAGATCGTCCGCATGGTCGGTGACGCCCAGCGGACACGGGCGCCGATCCAGCGTCTGGCGGACCGTACCGCCGCCTATTTTGTGCCCGCAGTCGTCGTGGCCGCGATTCTGGCGTTCGTGGCGTGGGCCGGCTGGGGACCGCAGCCGCGCCTCGCGAACGCGCTGGTCAGTGCCGTCTCCGTGTTGATCATCGCCTGTCCGTGCGCGCTCGGGCTCGCCACCCCGATGGCGATCATGGTCGGGACCGGGCGGGGCCCGCGGGCCGGCGTCCTCGTCAAGGACGCCGAAGCACTCGAACTGCTCGCGCGCGTTGACACGCTGGTCGTGGACAAGACCGGGACGCTGACCGAGGGACGGCCGCGCGTCACGGCGATCGACGCCGTATCCGGCTGGCGCGAAGACGATCTCCTGCGGCTTGCTGCCGCTGTTGAACGCGGCAGTGGCCATCCGCTCGCGACCGCGGTCGTTCAGACGGCGGAGGAACGAGGCGGCAGCATTCCCGTCGCAACGGAGTTTCGTTCGGATACCGGACAGGGCGTGATTGCTCGCGTCGAGGGACGGCTGGTCGCGCTCGGCAATAGCGATTGGATGAACGCTCGCGGTATCGCAACCGCGGCCGTCAGCGAGCGCGTCGCCGAGTGGCGCCGGATGGGCCAGACGGTGTTGCTGATCGCCGTGGACGGCCAGGCTGCAGGAGCGATTGCCGTTGCCGACACCATCCGGCCGACGGCTCGTGAGGCGATCGATCGGTTGAAGCAGGAGGGTCTGACGGTCGTGATGCTGACCGGCGATCATCGAGTCACCGCCGACGCAATCGCCAGGGAACTCGGCGTCAGTGACGTGCGCGCCGAGGTGCTGCCGGCTGACAAGCGTCAGGTCATCGCCGCGCTCCAGGCCGGCGGACACCTGGTGGCGATGGCGGGCGACGGCGTCAACGATGCGCCGGCGCTGGCCCAGGCCAACGTCGGGATCGCGATGGGCACCGGGGCGGACGTCGCGATGGAGAGCGCCGGGATCACGCTCGTCAAAAGCGATCTGCGCGGCATCGTGCGCGCGCGCCGCCTCTCACGCGAAACGGTGACGAGCATCCGCCAGAACCTGTTCCTTGCCTTCGTCTACAACATCGTCGGCGTGCCGATCGCCGCGGGACTGCTGTTTCCGTTCGTCGGCCTGCGGGTCAGTCCGGTCTGGGCCAGCGCGGCCATGACGCTCAGCTCGCTGTCGGTGATCCTGAATACGCTGCGGCTACGCAACGTGCCGCTGTGAGGCCGCCGCCACTTCCGAGACAATCCGTTACATCCTGCAGGCGGCCGCGGCGCGCGTAGTATTCTTTCTCGCGTCTCTTTATCGGAAGGCTCACCGGTTTCTTATGCGTTTTTCAGTGATTTTGATCAGCGTCGCGGTGGCCTCTAGTGCCTGCGGGAAGAGCGAGACTGCACAGGCCCGTGGCCGCGACACCGCGACGAAGGCGGTGAAGACCGAACCGGTTCGCCAGGAATCCATGAAACGCTCGGTCGACCTGGTGGGCACGCTCGCGGCAGTGGACGAGGTGACGATCTCCTCCGAAGCCGACGGCAAGGTCAGCAAGCTGCTCGCGGACCTGGGCGATCGTGTCAAAGCCGGCAGTGTGCTGATCGAGCTCGACAACGAGAAGCAGCAATACAACTACGACCAGCAGAAGGCGACCCTCGCGCGTGCGCTGGCGCAGTACGGCGCCGCCGACCCGCAGCACTTGCCGCCGGTCGAACGTACGCCCGATGTCCAGAAGGCGAACGCCGATCTCGTCCAGGCCAAGCAGGCGCTCGATCGCGCGGATCAGTTGTTCACGCGCAAGCTCGTGCCGCAGCAGACGCTGGACGATGCCAACGCGGCATACGAGTCGAAGAAGGCCAGTTACGACTCGGCACTGCAGAACGCCCAGAATCTGAGAGCCAGCATTCAGGTGTCGGAAGCCAACGTCAAGTTGGCCGACCGCCAGCTCCGCGACACCGCGATCCGCGCGCCGTTCGACGGCATCGTCGAGAAGCGCATGGTCAACCTCGGCGAACTGGTGAAGATGCAGATGCCGGTCATGGCGGTGGTGCGGGTTGACCCGCTGAAAGTCGTGGCGGAGATTCCCGAGAAGATGGCGCCGTGGATCAGCGGCGGCCAGGCGGTGGAACTGCACGTCGACGCCTATCCCGACAAAGTGTTCACCGGCAAGATCTCGCGCATCAGTCCGGCGGTCAACACCGCCACGCGCGCGTTTCCGTTCGAGGCGCTGGTTCCGAACGGTGAGACGGTGCTCAAGCCGGGCACTTTCGCCCGCGTCCACATCCAGAGCGGCAAGATCGACGATGTCATGACGCTGCCGTACACGGCGATGCAGTATCGCTACGGCGTCAACCGCGTCTTCGTCGTCAACGGCGATACGCTCATCGCCCGCGAACTGAAGGTCGGTGACCGCCTCGGCGATCGCATCGAGGTCATCAGCGGCGTCAAGGCCGGTGAGCAGGTCGCCATGACCGACATCGAGAAGCTGACCGACGGCCAGAAGGTCACGACCAGGTAGGAACGGCCGTCAGGCCGTCTTCGGGGATCCGCAACATGCTGTCTGAACTGTGCGTGCGTCGTCCGGTATTCGCCACGATGCTGGTGATGTCGTTCGTGGTGCTGGGCATCTTCTCGTTCCGCGGGCTCGGAGTGGATCTGTTTCCCAAGGCCGACCCGGCAACCGTGAACGTCCAGCTGTCGCTTCCTGGCACCAGCCCCGACGAGATGGCGACGTCGGTCGTCGAGCCGATGGAAGAGACGCTCAGTGGCGTCGCCGGCATCGACGAACTGTCGGCGCGCATGTCCGAGGGCTCGGCGACGATCACCGTCCGGTTCGTGCTCGACCGCGACATCAACGACGCCGCCAACGACGTGCGCGAAAAAGTGGCGAGCGCAATGAAGAACGTGCCGCCCCAGCTGCTGCCGCCGGTGATCACGAAAGTGGATCCCGACTCCGATCCGGTGATGTCGGTGGTGGTGTCGTCGAAGGACATGAGTCTGCGGACGCTGACCGAGATCGCGGACAAGCAGATCTCGCGGGTGATTCAGACGGCTGACGGCGTCGGCCAGGTGAGCATTTCCGGCGGCCGCGCCCGCGAAATCCACATCGTCGTCGACATCGAGAAGCTGAACGCGTTCGGCCTCTCGCTCGATCAGGTGAGCAACGCGCTGGTCAACGAGAACATCGAGGTGCCGGGCGGCGCGGTCGAGCAGGGCAAAGGCCAGATGCTGCTCCGAACCCTGGGGCGCGTCGACCTGACGGAAGACTTCAACGGCATCGTCGTCGCGACCAAGAACGGCACGCCGATCCGCATCTCCGACCTCGGCTACGCGGAAGATACATCCGAGCGCCCGGTGTCTGCCGCCTGGATGGGCGGCACTCCCGCGGTGATTCTCGACATCCGCCGCGCCATGGGCGAGAACACCGTCGATGTCATCGAGGGTGTCCGAACCAAGCTCGATCGGCTGCGGCGGACGCTGCCCAAGGCGGTCGTGCTCACCACCATCCGCGACGACTCCAAGTTCATCTATGCCTCGGTCGAGTCGCTCGAAGAGCATCTGATCTTCGGCAGTCTGTTCGCCGCGATCGTCGTCATGTTCTTCATGCGCAACATCCGCGCGGTGATCATTTCCGCGCTGGCGATTCCGGCTTCGATCATCTCGACGTTCACGCTGATGCGGATCATGGGCTTCACGCTGAACAACATGACGCTGCTCGGCATCACATTGGCCGTCGGTATCGTGATCGACGATGCGATCGTGGTGCTGGAGAACATCTTCCGGTTCATCGAAGAAAAACACTGCACGCCGTTCGAGGCGGCGATCGAGGGCACCCGCGAGGTTGCGCTGGCGGTGATGGCGACGACCTTGTCGCTGGTCGTGATCTTCCTGCCGATTGCGTTCATGACCGGCTACGCCAAGCGCTTCATCAACCCGTTCGGCTGGACGATGGCGTTCTCGATTCTGGTGTCGATGCTGGTCAGCTTCACGCTGACCCCGATGTTGAGCTCGCGTTTCCTGAAGCTCGCCGACGCCGAGGCCGACCACAAGACGAAGGAGCAGGGCTTCTTCCATTGGCTCGACGAGACCTACACCAGACAGGTGCAGTGGGCGCTCGATCACTCATGGGTGATCATCACCATCTCGATCGTCACGCTGGCGATGACGATTCCGTTGAACCGGATGGTTGGACGTGAATTCGTGCCCAACGAAGACATGGGCGACTGGACCATCCACGTGGACGCGCCGGAAGGCACGTCGCTCGAAGGCACCAGCGAGCTGGCGTTCCAGCTGTTGAAGGAACTGGACGGGATCGAGGGAGTCGCGCAGATCGAGCCGTCGATCGGCGTCACCGGTGGCGGCGGCTCCACGCACATCCATTTCCTCTGTCAGGCGCTGCCGCTCGATGCGCGGAAAAACACGCAGGCGCAAATCATCACGGAGATGCGCAAGCGGCTGGCTGCTCATCCCGGCAACCGGCCGGCGATCACCTCGCGCAACGCGCTCGGCAGCGGCGAGGGCGTCGGCGGCTACGCCATCTCGGCGAACCTGCTTGGGCCGGACCTGGATCAGCTGTCCGAATACTCGCTGAAGGCGCTGGCCGCCTCGCAGAAAATTGCCAGCCTGGCCGAGCCGAAGGTTTCGCTGAACGTGTCGAACCCCGAGATCCACGTCTCGGTTGACCGTCGCCGTGCCGCGGATCTTGGCGTGCACATGGCGACCGTCGGCAATACACTGCGCCTCGCTGTCGCGGGCGACGACGAAATCTCGAATTTCCGGGAGGGCGCGGAGCGCTACCCGGTGAAAGTCCGCGTGCTCGAGAGTCAGCGTCGGGACATCGCCGAGATCGGCCGCCTGACGGTGCCGTCCGCGACCGGTCCGGTCCGCATCGACAACATCGCCAGGATCGATCGCGGCCTCGGGCCGAGCCAGCTGCAGCGCTCGAACCGTCAGTACACGGTGATGATGACCGCCGACGTGGCGCCGGGGCACGCGCTCGACGAAGCCTCCGCCGACATCCGCAAGCTGTTCGCGGACCTGAACATGCCGCCGGCGATGTCTTATCGACTGCAGGGACAGTCGCAGATTCTCGACGAGACCACCACCAACTTGATCATGGCGATCGCGCTGGCGATGATCTTCGTCTACATGGTGCTGGCGTCGCAGTTCGAAAGCTTCATCCAGCCGATCGTGATCATGCTGGTGCTGCCGATCTCGGTGCCGTTCGCGATGTTCACGCTGTGGATCACCGGCCGCACGCTCAATCTGTGGAGCGCGCTGGGCATGCTGCTGCTCCTCGGCATCGTGAAGAAGAACTCGATCCTGCAGGTCGACTACGCCAACACGCTGCGCAGCCAGGGCATGCCGCTGCGCGAGGCGATCGTGCAGGCCTGCCGGACGCGGTTGCGGCCGATTCTGATGACCACCCTCGCGATCATCGCCGGCCTGATTCCGACCGCGCTCGGCATCGGCATCGGCGGCACCGGGCGATCGGCGATTGCCGTCACCGTGGTCGGCGGCCAGTCGTTGTGCCTGTTCCTGACGCTGCTGCTGGTGCCGGTCGCCTACGTCAAGTTCGACGCGCTCGAACAGACGGCGCTGAACCAGGGCTGGCGCGGGCTGCTGGGGAAGTTCAAAACCCCACGACGGATGACGCCGGCGTCAGAGAAGGCGTAGCCGGCGTCCAGCGCCATGGCTGATGGCTCAGGGCTAATGGCTCGGGGCTAATAGTTCAGGGCTAATCGCTTATAGGGTCAGAGCTCACGGGCAGGGTTCGATGATGGCGCGCCTCGCCATTGTGAACTTTGCCCAGTTTTTATAGCCGCCGTGATCATCGCCCTCAGCTGTCGAGCCTCGTCTAACTCCCATCCAATTTCGTCCGAAGTCGCAACCGACGTGGCAATGGCGAGTTGTAACCAGTAGACCGCCTCCCACGATTCCTTTCGCGCGATCGCCAGCTTAGCGAGAAAATCGGGCTTGGTTTGAGCGCCTTGGGCCTCGGCGCAATTCGCGCCGATCGAGGTACCGCAGCCAAACAATTGATCCGCAATCTTGCGGCCCGCGAGCCCACGCGTCCAAAGGCGATCGCACAACTTGACCATTCGACAGGCGAACCGAAAGGAACGTTCGCTTATGATCCTCGATTCCATCCGTGACATGTGTTCAAGAGTCGCGCCGCCGGTGGCGCGACGAGACTTGTTGGCTCGAGACCGAGAAGGTGGCAGAATCACGGAACGATGACGCCATCAGCCATTGAATATTTGCCATCAACCTTGAGCCATCAGCCATGACCAAAACGACCGCTCTCTTCGTCTTGTTCTTGGCGGTTGTCGCGAGCGCGCAGTCACAGACCGGCGATCCGATCCTCGCGAAGATTCGCAGCGAGGGTCTCGAGCACTCCCAGGTCGCGCCGGTGTTCGACATGTTCACGGTGACCATCGGGCCGCGGTTGACGGCGTCGCCTGCGCACAAGCGTGCCGCCGAGTGGGTACGGGATCGGCTGGCCTCGTATGGCCTGACCAACGCTCACCTCGAGCCCTGGAAGTTCGGCCGGGGCTGGACCGTCGAGAAGCTGACGGTCGAGATGCTCGAGCCGCGCTACCTGCCGCTGATCGCCTACGCGGACGGGTGGTCGGCATCGACCGCAGGCGAGATCGTGGCGGCGCCGGTGTTTCTCGGCGGCAAGCCTTCCCAGGACGTCGCGGCGCAGCGCGCGCAGCTCAAAGGCGCGATCGTCATGACCCAGCCGGTCATGACCACCTTCATCCGCAAGGATCGGCCGCAGCCGAGCGACCCGGGCTATGTGCCGATGTCGGCCGCGTATGCAACGTCAGTCGGCCAGCGTGGCAACGGTCGCGGCGCTGCGGCGAGCGGAACGGAAACGCCCCAGCAGCGCAATCAACGAGTCACCGAAATCCTGAAGGAAGCTGGCGCCGGCGTGATTCTGAAGCCGAGCCAGGGCGAGCATGGCACGGTGTTCGTGACCGGGCGCGATGGCGGGCCCGGTGCGACGCCGTCGATCACCATGAGCGGCGAGCAGTACAACATGATCGCCGGCTTCCTGGCGCAGAACATTCCCGTAAAGCTGCGCGTCAACGTGGAGTCGAAGTTCTACGACGCCGACAATGGCAACGCCTACAACGTGATTGCCGAGTTGCCCGGAACCGATCCGGTGCTGAAGGACGAAGTGGTGATGATCGGCGGTCACCTCGACTCATGGCACACCGGCGTCGGCGCGACCGACAACGCAGATGGATCGACGACGGTGATCGAGGCGATGCGGATCCTGAAGGCGATCGGCGCGAAGCCGCGGCGCACGATTCGCGTGGCGTTGTGGGGCGGAGAAGAGCAGGGTCTGCTCGGCTCGAAAGCGTGGGTCACCGAGCACCTGGCCGGCGAGAAGAACGCCGCCGCACGCGAGAAGTTCGACGTCTACTACAACATCGACAACGGCACCGGGCAGATTTACGGCTGGTACCTCCAGAATCAGGAAGAGGTCCGGCCGATCTTCGACAGCTGGCTCGAGCCGCTGAAGAGCCTCGGCGCCAGGCGCAACGTCAGCGAGCCGGTTGGATCAACCGATCATCTCAGCTTTACCGACGTCGGCGTACCGGGATTCAACCCGATTCAGGACTACGTCAACTACGACATCCGGACGCACCATACGAACATGGACACGGCGGACCGTTTGAACGTTGACGACATCCGGCAGGCAGCGATCGTCATGGCGACGTGGGCGTACAACTCCGCCAACCTCGATCGCAAACTGCCGCGGCCAGCCCCTCCAAAGTAGGGCGGAGCCTGCTGATTCTGTGGCGCGGCCCTTTCAGGGCCTCGTCCATTGGCTCTTCCCCGCGCGTAATACAATTCGCGCATGATCAAACGACTGCCGTTCCTGCTGTGCGCCGCCGTGGTGAAGCGATGATGCCGCTGTTCGAGCAGCTTGCCGGCGCCGCGGTCTTCGACCTCGAGCAACCGCGCTTTGCCGGTATGCCGATCCATCCCGCGCACAAGCCAGGTTACCTCTACAGCCTCTACCGGCGTCACCGTGACTCCTACCGGCCCGACACCGAGGGCCCGCGATCCGGTTCGTCCGGGATCCTGTCGATGATGGAGCACAGCGGCACGCATATCGATGCGCTGTGCCATCAGGCCTGCGACCTGACGCTCCACGGCGACGTGAAGAGTGAGTCGGTGGAAGGGAGCGCTGGTTATCGCGCGCTCGGTGTCGAAACGATTCGTCCGTTGCTGGTGCGCGGCGTGCTGATCGACGTGGCCGGCTGGAAGCAGGTCGATCGGCTGCCCCTGCACTATGCGATCACGGCTGACGACCTGACCGGCGCCGCACGGGCGTCCGGTGTTACTGTCGGTCGCGGCGACGTACTGCTGGTGCGCACCGGCTACGGCGGCTGCTGGAAGGACGCGGACACGTATCTGAACGGCGCGGGAATGTCCAAGTCCGCCAACATCTGGGTGGCAGAGCAGGGCGTAGCGGCCGTCGGCGCCGACAACGCCGCCTGGGACGAGATGACCGAGCGCGATCCCGAGACCAAGATGACGCTGTTCGGTCACGCGCACCTGCTCGTCAAACACGGCATCTACATCATCGAGAATCTCAATCTCGAGGCGCTGGCGTCCGGCAGGCACTACGAGTTCGCGTTCGTCGGGATTCCGTTGAAGCTGATGGGGGCGACGGGCTCGCCGATCCGTCCGCTTGCGCTTGTCTGAATAAGGGTTCGACGGGTTCGACGGGTTCGACGGGTTCGCGGGTTCGAGAGGTTCGAGGGTTCGAGGGGTTCGAGAGGTTCTAAACCGCGGCGACGCGGATCAGTTCATCGTGCACGATCCCGGACCGCGCGGGTCGCCGCAGGATCCGCAGGCGCCGGCCGGGCGTTCGGAGAACGACTTCGAAGCGCCGCCGGTCTGCGCCGCGAACACTGACATCAGCTTCTGCAGCCGATCGCTCGCGCAGGACGGGCACGCCGGCGCTCGGTCCGCACGGGTCAGGTGCTCGAACCGGTGACCGCAGCCCAGACACTCGTATTCAAAAAGAGGCATACGGTATTCTAAGCCGGCCGATGTCGATTCTTGCCGCCGTGATGCCGGCGCCGCGTGCACCCATCGAAATCCGGGAGTTTGCCGAGCCCGCGCTCGAGCCGGGGTCGGTTTTGCTGCGCACGCTCTATTCCGAGGTCTGCGGCACCGACGTCCACATCTGGCACGGACGACTAGCCGGCGTGCCGTTCCCGATCATCCCGGGCCACGTGTCGGTCGGCGTCGCCGAAAAAATCCGCGGCGAGGTGCGTACGGTCGATGGCGCGCCTGTGGCCGAAGGCGATCGGCTGGCGTTTTTCGACGTGCACCGGACTTGCGGGCGCTGCCGCGCCTGCGCGGTCACCCGCACCCCGACGCGCTGCGAGGCCCGCCGCGTCTACGGCATCACCGATTCAGTCGCCGACGGTTTGTTCGGCGGCTGGGCGCAGGCGATCTACCTCGAGCCTGGCGTCGCGATGGCGGTACTACCGCCGTCGGTGCCGGCGGAAACGTACATCAGCGGCGGTTGCGGGTTGATCACCGCAGTCCACGCCGTCGAGCGCGCTTCAATCACACTCGGCGACACGGTCCTCGTGCAAGGTACGGGCGCGGTCGGCCTCAGTGTGATCGCAGTGGCGCGTCTGGCCGGCGCCACCCGAGTCATCGCGTTCGGCGCGCCAGCCGATCGTCTCGAGCTCGCGTCGGGTATGGGCGCGGATCTCACCGTCGACATCCAGCGCACGGGACCCGAGCAACGAGCCGCGATCGTTCGCGATGTCACGTCAGGTCTCGGCGTCGATATCGCGATCGAAGCGGCGGGCTCGGCGCTCGCCTTCGAGGAGGCGCTCTCGCTGATTCGCGACGGAGGACGCTACGTCGTCGCCGGCCACTACACCGACGCCGGTCCGAGCTCGGTCAACGTCCATCAGGACATCAACCGCAAGCACCTCGAAATCCGCGGCTGCTGGGGGAGCGAAGTGGGTCATTTCGTGCGAGCCCTGCGCGTGCTCGATCGGCATCATGCGTCCATTCCGTGGCGGGCGATCGGGGCGAAGACCTATGCCCTCGGCGAACTGAACCAGGCGCTTGCCGACGCGGAAGCGATGCGTCTCCCGAAGGCTCTTGTCAAACCCAACTGACCAGGCGCGCGGGCCGGACGAGATTCCGCACGCGCTTGCGGCGATCCGGATTGCGCTCTTCGCACTGGGGTTCCGGTTGATCTCGGCAGTGCTCGCGTGGTTTGCGAACCTTGCCTTTGCTCCCTACCAGCCCGCGCAGTCCACGATGTTCGGCCAACCGAGCACGTTCTGGGATCCGTTCACGCGCTATGACTCGGGTTGGTATTACCAGATCGCCCGCAACGGCTATCTGTTCGTCGCCGGCGGACCGCCGGTCGGCGTCGGCAAGCCGGGCAAGATCGCCTACTTCCCGCTGTATCCGCTGCTGACGCGATTCGCCGGCCGCCTGTTCGGCCACGCTGACGCCGACATCTATCTCGGCGGCATTTTCGTATCGTGGCTGTCGTTCGCGCTGGCGATGACGGCTCTGTTCTATCTCGCGCGTCTTGACCTGCCGCAGCGGCGTGCGGAGCGTGCTGCGCTCCTGACCGCAATCTTCCCGTTCGGTTTCTTTTTCGGGATGGTCTACACCGAAGCGCTGTTCCTGCTGCTGGCGGTGGCGAGCTTCTATTTGTTCCGCACCAGGCGATGGGTGCTCGGCGGCATTTGCGGCGGGCTCGCGACCGCGACCAGGGTCACCGGCATCCTGATGATCGTTCCGCTCGCCTGGATCGCGTGGCGCACCGTCGAGCCGACCAGGCGCGAACGCATCCTCGCGCTGGCCGGACTGCTCCTGGTGACGAGCGGCATCGGCGCGTATTCGATGTACGTGTATCGGTTGAGCGGCAACCCGTTCGAATGGGCCGCGTCGATCACGCGCTGGGGCTACTATCCCGGCGGCCGTCCGTGGATGATGCCGGTGCGGCTCGCCGGCGAATTGCTGACGCATCCCTACCGCTATCTGTCGACCGACAGGATGGCGCTCTACGACACGCTGTACGGCGGCACCGGAATTCTGTTCGCATGCGCGATTCCGTTCGTCTGGTATCGGTTCGGCGCGGCATACGGATTGTTCATGCTGCTCAACCTGTGGCTGCCGCTCTCGTCAGGTGTATTCGAAGGGGTCGGACGCTATTGCTCGGTGCTCTTTCCCTGCTTCATCTGGCTGGCGTCACTCCGGTCGAGGGCTCTCGCGACATCGTTGATTGTCGTCTTCGCCTTGTTCTACGCGTTCAGCCTGGCGCTCTTCGTCACGATCCATCCGCTGTTCTGAGCGTGGCGCGGGCCTTTCAGGCCCGCGGCTGCCGCGACCCTGAAAGGGTCGCGCTACAGCATTGCCACCGTCATCTTCGCAGCGTGTAGACGCGCCCAGCGCCTTCGACGTGCGTCAACGTCAAACGATCGCGGAAGGTTTCGATCCGGACGTCGAGAAGCGTACGCTGCTCCGGCGTGTAGTAGTCCGTGTGCACCACGACAAAGGTGACGCCGATGCCAGCCAGCGTATCGAGACTGGCCGTATCGGGAAACTCCTGCAGTTGCCGAAACAGGATGTCCTGAGAACCCGCCTGGATGCCGCTGTAGCCGGCGACCGTCTTCTGCCAGTGCGCGGTCGAGTGGATCATGTACTCTGAAGCGAGCGTCGCGCCCACGACCGGGACTTCGGCGATCGCGAACGGTGCGGGCTGCGTCCCGAGCCACCGATCGATTGCTGGAATGTCAACGCGTCCCGCCTCGGTGCCCAGCGGCACCGCCGAGAACTCGACCACCAGCCAGACACTCGCTGCGATCGCCAGCAGCGTCCTTCGCCGGCCGGTCATGCCCGTCGCGACCCGGTCGAAGCCCATGCCGGCGAGGACGGCGATGCCGAGCACCGCCAGCAGGAAGAATCGTGACGGAACGCGAATGAAGTTGAGTCCTGGCAGCCAGTAGACCAGCGGCCACAGGCCGCCCGCCGGCCCTGCCGCGATCCAGACCGCGACGATCGTGATCAGCAGGTAGACGAGGGCGTTGCAATTGCGAACGGAGCCGTCGGCGGCGCCGCGACGCCGCCAGATCGCGGTGCGGAGGCGAGCGAGTCGTCCGGCGAAGTCGAACGGCACGCGCCGCGCAATCGCCCATCGTAGGACGAGGCAGACCGCGCCGAGCGCCCAGGCCCGCAGCGGCGTGCGGATCGAAAACAGGACGGTCGCGCCCCACCGTGGCCGTACCGTACCGTACACGCTGCTCCAGACCGCTGTCGCGAAGGCGGCCAGCGTCAGGACTTCGACCGCGGCGGCGGCGACCGCCCACACTCGTTCGCGCCTGAAGGGTGCACGCGCCGGAGTGCGCCAGCTAAAAAACGCCGCCGCTGACAGCACCAGCGGCAGGTAGCCGGGAAACAGGTACGCGTTCGCTTCGTCCTCGAAGTGAGTCGCCGAGAACGCGGCCAGGACGAACCCGTGCAGTCGCGAGGGCGAAGCGAGAAAGCTGGACCAGTTGGTGATGAAGTCGTTGACGCCGCGGCTGAACTGCAGCTCGTTCTGCACTTCCCGATACGGGATGACGATCAACAGCGCAGGCAGGATGAGCAACGCCCCCGCCGCACCGAAGTCGCGCAGGCGCTGCATCGGCGCGATCGGCTCGCCGACCGCGACGTGATACACGAGGACGATGGCCACCGCGAGGACGAGCAACGCCGCGCCGTGACCGCTGGTCAGTGCCTGCAGCGAGAAAAATCCCACTGCGAGATGCAGATCGCGACGGCGACCGGTGTCGAGATAGGCGTGCAGGTAAGCCAGGCAGAAGGGCACCCACTGGATCGTGGCGAGGTGCAGCTGCTCGATCCGGAAGAATCGCGGCGGCGAAAATCCAAATACGATGCCGGTCACAACCGCTGCCGGGACGCTGAGTCTCAGCTTGCGCGCCAGCACGAACCCGCCGAGGCCGCACAACACGCACGACATGAGCGCCACCAGGTTCGTCGCCAGGACCAGGTTGCCGGTGAGCCACAGAATCGGCGCGGCAAAGAACGCGCTGCCGATGAAATTCTCGGAGTAGGCGAGGGTGTGCCGCTGCGGATAGAAGATGTTGGCGTCGAAGATCGAGAACGGCTGGTGTGTGAAGGCGTGCGTGTCCCAGCCGAGCGACCACATGAAGAGGTTCGGGTCGGCGCCGTTCGCGAGCACGCGAGTGCCCGGATGTCTCGACAGCGGGTACGCGAGCAGAAACGTCAGGCAGCAGTAGAGCAGCGCGACGCGCCAGACCGGACCGTTACGCGCCACGCCGGAGTCGGTCATGAACCGGGGGCGACGTGCCTGGCCCTCTCGAAGTACATCATGCACCAGCGTCCGAAGACGACGTCTCCCGGGTCCGTGCACGGATCGTCGATGAACACCGCAGTGGACTGCGCCGCGTGGCGATTCACGGCGTCCTCGTATTCGGTCACGCGCACTTTTTCGAACGAGCCGAGGATGACCCGTTCGTTGGTGATGAAGTCGATCTGGTACGCGGTCCAGTATGGCGCGCGCCCGTAGCGCACCCCTTCACGTTCGAGGAAATTCGCGAAGTTGCGGTAGTCGGCCTGCGGCGGCCGGCTGACGTACTCGGCCAGGAGCCTGACGTTGTCGGTCGCGCTCGGCGCCGCCCACGCCACCACCGCCAGGACCGCGACCGCCTGGACGACATGCGACCGGTCGGAGCGCAGTACCATCGCGGTCAGCCCGACCGGAATCAGCAGCGCCAGCAGCGTGTACCGTACCAGCATGCCGTCCTGCACCTCGCAGGTCATGAACGCGTAGACCACGATCGCCTGCAATCCGACGATGAGCAGGAAGGCGGGGAAGGCGGTGCGAGGGATGCCGTTCGCCCGCAGCGCGGATGTCCGGGAAGCCGCCGGTTCACCGCTCGACGCGCGCCGGATGCCGATCAGCGCCGCGGCGGCCGCCAGCACGACGCCGGGCACCCATACCCATGCGTGACCGATGGTCAACGTGCTGCGCGCGTAGGCGGACAGCGGTCCGACCCGCCAGCCGAACAGCACGCCCATATTCTCGCGGGCCAGCCAGCGCAGGTTGGGCAGCAGCACCGAAGGATTCCAGCAGAAGTGCGCCAGCCAGAATCCGGGCTGGCTGTTCAGCACTTCCGGCGCCAGCGTGTTCGCCGTTCCCGGACCGAGCAGGTCACCGTGATTCATGAGCGCCCGCACAGCCAACCCGACGCCGACGAATTCGGCAAACGCGATGGCTTTCCCCTTGATGTTGGTGGCTGTGAAGAACGTGCCGTATCCGATCTCCAGCAGGACGATCGTGGAGACGGCGTAGGCCGTGAATTCGCGGTGCAGGAAGCCGACTCCAGCAATCAGCCCGAAGGCAATCGGGTTCATGCGCATCAGCCACAGTAGAAGGACATAGAGAAACGATTCGATGTTGCTCGCGGCTTCGACCAGGCGGCTCGCGGTGACCGGCGGCGGCACCAGAAAGAACAGCGACGCGATCAGCGCCGCGCGAGGCGTCAGGCCGGCGTCACGGACCAGCCTGTCGATCAGCAGGCACGCGACCACGATATTGATCGCGATGAGCGGCAGACGCAGCGTCAGCACCGACACACCGAACAGCGCAAAGAATGGTGCGGTCAGCCACGCCTCGACGGCCAGCATGTATTGCTGCCCGTAAAACATCAGTGGAAATGCGCGAAGCTCCGCGAGATGCTTGGCCATGAGCCCGCTGATCGCCTGATCGGAGTCGAAATCCGACTGTTCCCAGAGCGTCCAGACGAGACTGCGGAACAGTACCAGCGCCACTGCCGTGAGGCAGACGCCAACGATGCGCGATCGCGGTCGCGCGAGCGGATTTGCCGCTGAATTCATGGTCGAACCGGATGCTATCACGAGCCATTTTGACGACTGCGGTGTCTAAGCGCGCGATGCGTCAACGCGTTCGCGGACTCGAGGCCGGCGTGCTCCTTGCCGTGCTGGTGTCGGCCTGTGCGCGAACACCGATTCCGGCGGCTCCCGCCGCGCCAACCGTCGCCCAGCGGCTCGCCGCCCTTGACGTGCTGGTACGCGAAGGCTGCCTCGATTGCCTGATCGCGGCGTACGGTCAATACGACGCGCTGCGGACGCTGCCCGGAGGCGCCGAAGAGGGAACGGCCGGCGCCATCAGAAGCGCCGCCTTGATCGCGGTGCGCGAGCGGGAGCTCGGGATGGCCGACGATGGCTTCCTGGAGAAGGCACGGATGCTCCTGGCGGCGGATGCCGGCCAGCCGGCGTGGGTAGCGACCGCGCTCTCAGTCATCGATGCGCTGCCCACCGGTGGCGCACCGACCGGCGCCGTCTCCAGCGACGCGGGTCTCGAACGCAGCCGCGCCTTGCGGACGAACCTGGGGAGCTGGAGCAATGTGCTCCGGGATCGCGCGCCGGTCGACGAACTCGCCTCCTATGTCTGGCTCGCGCTCGCCTGCACCGCCGGGGACGCCCGCACGCTGACGCTCGACGCGATCGTCGAGCCGACGTCCACATTTTCCGGTGCGCCGCTGATCGCCTTCCGGCGCGCGACCTGCCGGAACGTCTCAGCGGAGGCGTTGCAGGCGATCCTGACCCACGATCCGCGTTTCGTCGAAGTCCAGTTCCTCCTGGGCCGGCGCGATGTCGCCCTGCTCGTCGCCGGGCAGGACAAGCTCGAGGATGCGGAACGGGCGTTCGGCGCCGCGTTTGCGTGGCACCCAGCCTGGCCCGCGCTGACGCAGGCGATCGCGAATCTCGCGATGACGCTCGAGGAGTTCGACCGCGCGGTCACCTTCTACGACCGCACCCTCTCAATCGAGCCGCACTTCGCGGACGCGCTTCTCGGCAAGGCTCGCGCGCTGACCTACGTCGGCCGAAGCCTCGACGCCATCGCGACAGTCGATCAGTTGATGGCCGAGCGCTGGTTTCTTGGCGATGCGCATTTCTGGCGGGCGCTGAATCTATACGAGCTCGAACGCTACGACGAGGCCTGGACCGACATCGAGGCGGCGGCGAAGCTGCTCGTCAACGGGGAGGTGCCGAAGCTCGCGGGACGCATTGCCTACAGCCGTCACCAAATCGACGTCTCGCGCGCGAAGTTCGAGGAGTCACACGAACGAAAGCCAGACGACTGCGAAGCCGGCTACTACCTCGGCGTGGTTCTCGCCGAGCTCCGCGAGTGGCCTCGCACCGCCACCGTACTCGTCGACACGGCCGCCTGTCTCGCCGAGGCCGAGCGCAGCTACCAGGCGGACATCGCGAAGATTGCCGCGTCCAGCGAACCGCCGGCGCGCCGAGAGTCGAAAATCGCACGGCGCCAGCAGTACATCGCCAATGGCCGCCGGCAGATGGCGACGGCCTTTTTCGATACCGCGATTGCGTATTACAACCTGTCACGCCGCGACGAGGCCCGGACCTTTGCCGAGAAAGTTGTTGACGATGAGCAGTTTGGCGTGCGGGCGCGCGAGCTGCTCTCGCGTCTGGGAAAGTAAAGGGCGCCTCTGGAGTCGGCTATACTGGGAGGATGTCTCTGTCAGCAGAAAAGCATCCTTCATCATCGGGCCGCGCCGACGTCGCCAACCCGCTCCGGCGCAACGTCGCCATCATCGCCCACGTCGACCACGGCAAGACCACACTGGTCGACGCTCTGCTGCACCAGAGCGGCACTTTTCGCGCCAACGAGCGGGTCGCCGAGCGCGCCATGGACAGCAACGAGCTGGAGCGCGAGCGCGGCATCACGATTCTGGCCAAGAACACCGCGGTCCACTACAAGGAACATCCTGATCAATATCGTCGACACACCGGGCCACGCCGACTTCGGCGGTGAGGTGGAGCGGACACTGTCGATGGTTGACGGAGTGCATGCTGCTGGTGGATGCGTCGGAAGGGCCGCTGCCGCAGACTCGCTTCGTGCTGCGCAAGGCGCTCGAGCGCCGGCTCACGCCGATCGTCGTGATCAACAAGATCGATCGACCGGACGCGCGAGTGGCCGAGGTGCTGAACGAAGTCTACGACCTCTTCATCGATCTCGACGCCAACGAAGATCAGCTCGACTTTCCGGTGCTCTACACCAACGCCCGCATCGGCACCGCCACCCGCGACGCGGAGACCGCCGGCGAAGACCTGCGCCCGCTGTTCGACGCCGTCGTCGATCACGTGCCGCCTCCGCGCGGGAACCCCGAGGCGCCGCTGCAGTTGCTGGTCGCCAACCTCGATTCGAGCGACTATGTCGGTCGCATCGCGATTGGCCGCATCTTCAACGGCCGCGTCAAGGTCGGGGACGAGGTCGTCGTCTGCAAGCTCGATAACAACATCCACCACACCAAAGTGACCAAGCTGTACGCCTTCGACGGGCTGAAGCGCGTCGACATTCAAGAAGCCGCCGCCGGCGACATCGTCTGCCTCGCGGGCATCGAGGACATCACGATCGGCGAAACCGATCACCGACGTCGAACACCAGAATGCGATTCCGCCGATCGCCATCGACGAGCCGACGGTGTCGATGATCTTCGGCGTCAATACCTCACCGGTCGCCGGACGCGACGGCCAGTACGTGACCTCCCGTCAGCTCAAGGATCGCCTCGACAAGGAGCTGCTCGGCAACGTGTCGATTCGCCTCGAGCCGACCGATACGCCCGGAGCAGGTCAAGATTGTCGGCCGCGGCGAGCTGCAGCTGTCGATTCTGATCGAGATGATGCGCCGCGAAGGGTTCGAGATGCAGGTGTCGCGGCCCGATATCGTCACCAAGCAGATCGACGGCAAGACGATGGAGCCGGTCGAGGAGCTGGTAATTGACGTTCCCGACGATCACCAGGGCATCGTGATCGCGCAGGTCGGCGAGCGCAAAGGCGTCATGACCAAGATGGTCAACAACGGTAGCGGCCGTGTGCGTCTCGAGTTCCGGATTCCGGCGCGCGGCCTGATCGGGTTCCGCTCGCAGTTCATGACGGACACCAAAGGCACCGGCATCATGAACCACATCTTCTCGAGCTGGGAGCCGTGGCACGGCGCGATTCCGGCGCGCGCCAACGGCGCGCTTGGTTGCCGACCGGTCCGGGGTGGCGACGTCGTACGCGATCTTCAACCTGCAGGAGCGCGGCGAGATCTTCATCGATCCGACGACCAACGTGTACGAGGGCATGATCATCGGCGAGAACGCGCGTCCGAGCGACATGGACGTCAACGTCTGCAAGGAAAAGAAACAGACCAACATGCGCGCCTCGTCAGCGGACGAGGCGATTCGTCTGATTCCACCGCGCAAGCTCGGGCTCGAGCAGGCGATCGAGTTCATCAACGACGACGAACTGGTCGAGGTGACGCCGACCAGCATTCGCCTGCGCAAGCGGATCCTGGCGTCGAACATGCGGCCCAAGAGCTCCAAGGAGTAATGAGCGTTTTCCAACGTCGAACATCCGGATCGGTCGTCTGTCCTTCCTGCGGATCGCTGGTCGGCGTCCGCGACGACAAGTGCTATTCGTGCGGCCGTTCGAATCCAGGGCTCTGGGGTTTCGGACCGATGCTGCGCGCGATCGGCAGCGACATCAGCTTCACCCAGATCGTGATCGGAACCTGCGTGACGCTGTGGGTGGCGACGTTGCTGACGTCGGGCAGCGCAATCGGGACAGGAGGGATTCTGTCCGCGTTGTCACCGAGCACCGCGGTCCTGGTCATGTTCGGGGCCAGCGGCGCCTATCCCGTGTTCGGGCTTGGCCGCTGGTGGACCGTGCTCAGTGCGGGCTGGCTGCACGCCGGGCTGCTGCACATCGCGATGAACATGTACTGGCTCTACCAGATGGGGCCGGCTCTGACCGAGCTGTTCGGGCCGGCCAGGACCGTGATCATCTACACGGCCGGCGGCATCGCTGGGTTCGCGCTGAGTTCCTTCGCCGGCGCGTTTTTCCCGAACCTGCCGCTGCTGCACGCCGCTGGTCTGACCATCGGTGCGTCAGCGCCGCTGTTCGGGATGATCGGCGCGCTCTATCACTACGGCCGCAGCGGCAGCAGCATGGCCAAGCAGATGGCGGTGTCGATCATGGTGCAGGCGCTGGTGTTCGGCCTGCTGGTGCCGGGCATCGATAACTACGCTCACCTTGGTGGCTTCGCCGGCGGCTACCTGACCTCGTCGTTCCTCAACCCAATCCACACGCGCGAGCGCGGCGACCACGTGATTATCGCGCTCGTCTGCCTGGCCGCGACGGCGCTCGCGATTGTCGCGTCGGTGGTGACCGGACTGAGGCTCTTGCGTTGAGAAATCTGAAGTGTCTTATTTCTTCGCGCTGAGTTCTTCGTCGATGATCTTCTTGAAGACGTCGAACGGCTGAGCGCCGCTGATCATCCGGCCGTTGATGAAGAACGCCGGCGTGCCGTCGACCCCCGCGTCCTGTCCTGCCTCGGTATCGGTCTCGACCACTTTCTTGGTAGCGTGCGTGTCCACGCAGGTATTGAATTTCGTGGTGTCGAGGCCAAGCTCCGCGGCGTGCGCCTTGAGATCGGCATCCGAGAGCTTCGACGGGTTGGCGAACAGCGCGTCGTGGTATTGCCAGAATTTGTCCTGCTCGGCCGCGCATGCCGCCGCTTCGGCCGCCGGTTTGGCGTTGGGGTGATTCGGCAGCGGATAGTGGCGATAGACGAAGTGAATGCGATCGCCGTAGGTCTTCAACACGTCGTTGACAGTCGGATTCGCGCGCAGGCAGAACGGACACTGGAAGTCGGAGAACTCGACGATCTCGACCGGCGCCCTGGTCGAGCCCTTCGATGGACTGGTGCTGGACGCGACCGACTGCCGCGGCGGATCGAGCATCATCTTGATCGAGGTCTTTGCCTTCAGCGTCTCGAGGTAGGCCTCACGGACGTCCTGCATCCGCTGCTGGGTCAGATACGCACGAATCGGCTGCTTCACCTGTTCGAGCGGCGCACCCTGCACGCGCTGTTGATTGGCCTGGTACCACGTCTGGATATCGGCGTCGCTGACCGTGGCAATCTTCGAGGTGATCTCCTTCTCGATCAGCGCCGCGCGATCGATGTGTTGCGCCTTGGCTGCGTCGTCGATCAGCTTGTTGGCAATGGCATCATCGAGCGCGACGCGCCGTGCTTCGTAGATCGCCTGCGACAGCCTCATGCTCCCGAAGCTGCCGACCGGCTGCTGCATCGCTTTCTCGTCGATCTCCGACAGGGTGATCGAGGTCGAGCCGACGATGGCGACGACATCGCTTTGCGCCTGGCGCTTGGGCTGCTGGGCGGACGTGGACGAGCACGCGGTCACGACCAGCGCAACAGCGCCGAGGCAGACGTTTCTCATGATGGGCACGTGAAAATTATACGTCTAGGTGCCGAGCCGCCCGGGCAAATCAGCGACCACGTAGGCCATCACCGCGATGGTGCCCGCGCACTTTGCCATCTCGACCGGATCGATCTTGTCGATGGTGTCGGCCGGAGTGTGATGGATCAGGAAATATTTCGACCCGTCGACATCGAGTGACATGCCGGGGATGTGGCCTTCCTGCATGCTCGGGCCGATGTCAGCGCCGCCGCCGCCCGGCGTGATCTGATCGGCGGCAATCCCGGACAGCAGCGTCGCGATCGCCCTCACTGTTTCGCGGCCGGCTTCGTTGCCGCTGAATCCGAAGCCGAGCGGACGAAATACGCCGCCGTCGGACTCGATCATCAGGACGTGCTTTGACAGCTCGGCACGATGCTGATCGCGATAGGCCAGTCCGCCCCGGCCGCCGTTCTCTTCGTTGGTCCACAGCACCACCCGCACCGTGCGCCGCGGCCGCAGGTTCAACTTCTTCATGATTCGCAGCGCTTCCCACGTCACCACGCACCCGCCGCCATCGTCTGTGGCGCCGGCGCCGACGTCCCACGAGTCCAGATGGCCGCTGACCACGACGACTTCGTCTGGCTTTTCGCGTCCGCGAATCTCACCGACGACGTTGGCCGATTCGGCGTCAGGGCCAAAGTGCGCTTCCATCTTGAGCCGGACGATGACCGTGTTGCCCCGATCGGCCATCCGTTGCAGTCGATCGGCGTCCTCTGAGGTGACGGCCGCGGCGGGGATCTTCGGCGCATCACTCGCGTACGACAAGGCTCCGGTGTGCGGGGTGCGCAGCCCGTCGGGCCCGATCGATCGCACCAGGACGCCGACGGCGCCGAGTCTCGCGGCGCGCGATGGCCCGGCGGATCGGAACCGCACGGTTTCGCCGTAATTGGTGAACGCGGCATTGAAAAACACGATCTTGCCGCGCGCCTGCGCGGACTTGGTGTCGAGCTCCTCGAAGGTGCGGACCGTCAGCACTTCCGCCTGAACGCCATCAGCCGGCGTCGCAACGCTGTCGCCCAGGCCGAGGATCACCATCGGATGCCGCGCCGGTTCGATGATCTCGGCGCTCTCGCTGCCGCGAATCCAGCGCGGCACCATCACCTTTTCGGTGTGGACATTCTCGAGCCCGTCCTTCTTCATCTCGACCACCGCCCACTGAATCGCCCGATCGAGTGCCGGCGACCCGCTCACGCGGTTGCCGATCGAGTCGGTGAGCACCGACAGCCGCTGCCAGGCGAAGGTGCTGCCGACGGCCTCGCCAAGCAGGCGCGCCGCGGGCTCACGATATTCGTCGAGCCACCGCAAACCATCAGGAGACGCGGCCCGAGTGGTCTGGACGCCGAGCGTCGTCACGGCCAGCAGCAGGAACGGAACGGCGAGAACGAATCGGACGGAACGTCGCATCAAGTGGGCCTCCGAGTGTCCAGTGAGGGTACCTCATGCGCGCTCGCCACGAGCGTGGGGGTTCTGAGCGCCGTTCTCGGGTGTCGTGGCCGGCTTCAGCCAGCCGTTGGCGTCCGCCTGGAGGCGGACACAACGTGCGGGAGAGCCTGAAGGCGGACACTATTGCGGGAGAAGCGGGAGGCCAGCGTGGTGAGTGCCAGCGCCAGGATGATGAACAGCAGGACGAGGAAAATCCGCTGGCGGCGATGGCCTCGCAACGCGACGTAGGCCGGCGCGTACAGGTAGTAGCGTCCATCGCTTTCATCGCGAATCACGCCTGACGCGACCAGTCGTCGAAGCGCTCGCTGTTCGGTGCCCCGGAGGTTGTCGAGAGGCCGACCGCTGCCTGGCCACACGGCGTTTGTCTGCAGCAGTCGCTCACAGACGCGCCGCTCGGCGACGATGCGATAAGGCATGTCGCGGCGGCGATCAGAGCGCGTTGTTGGCTCGGGCAGGCGTGCGCATCGCGACCGCCTCCGGTTCCGGCGTGAAATCTTCGCCCGGGTTGATGAATCGATCTTTCTCGAAGCGGTACTGCTTGTCGTACAGCTGACGGTAGCGACCGGCGACCGCCAGCAGTTCTTCGTGAGTGCCGCGTTCGACGATTTCACCGTGCTCGAGCACCAGAATCTGATCCGCGCTCTGAATCGTCGACAGCCGGTGCGCGATGACGAACGTCGTCCGCCCTTTGCGCAGCGCCTTCAGGCCGTCCTGAATCATCGCTTCGCTCTCGCTGTCGAGGCTCGAGGTCGCTTCGTCGAGAATCAGGATCTTCGGATCCGCCAGGATCGCGCGTGCGATCGCCACGCGCTGACGCTGACCGCCCGACAAGCGCACGCCGCGCTCGCCGACGATGGTGTCGTAGCCGTTTTCGAAACCCTCGATGAATTCATCGCAGTGCGCGATGCGGCTGACCGCCTTGATCTCGTCGCGCGTCGCATGTGGCCGCGCATAGGCGATGTTGGCGGCAATGGTGCCATCGAACAGAAAATTGTCCTGCAGCACCACGCCGAGGTTTTCGCGATAATCGCGCAGTTTGATCGACGTCAGATCGCGGCCGTCGACGAGCACTCTGCCCAGGCCCGGCCGGTTGAACGTCATGACCAGACTGATCAGCGTGCTCTTGCCCGATCCGCTCGATCCGACAAGAGCTGTGGTCGAGCCGGCAGGCGCGTGAAACTTCACATGCTTCAAGACCGGCACGCCGTCGTTGTATTCGAACGTGACGTCGTCGAACTCGACTTCGCCGCGAACCTCAGGGAGCGCCGCGCGGCTGGCGTCCTCGTCGTCTTCGGTCGCCATGCGGCGAATCTCACGAATGCGGTCGAGGCCGGCGAACGCCTCGCTCAACTGCGTGCCGATGTTGGCGAGCTGGATGATCGGCATCGTGATCATCGCCGTGAACGTCAGATACATCACGAATTGGCCGCTGGTCATCTGATGGGCGCGAATCGATGCGCCGCCGATCAGCATCATCGCGATGCCGATCGCCGCGATCACCACCGACGACAGCGCCGACAGCGACGACACCCCGGTCAACGAGTTCGCAACATTACGCAGCAGGCGATGGGCGCCCTGCGCGAAGACGAGTTCCTCGCGCTTCTCCGCCGTGTAGGCCTTGACGATGCGAACGCCGCCGAGCGTTTCGGCGAGCCGGCCGGTCACTTCGGCGTTGATCTGCCCTCGCTCGCGGAACAGCGGGCGGAGTCGCTTGAACGCGGTCGCCATGCCGCCGCCGAACACCGCGAGGATGATGATGGTGACGATGGTGAGCTTCCAGTTCAGCCAGAACAGGACGCCTGCGGCAATCGTCGCGGTCAGGATCGATCCGGTCAACTGTACCAGTCCGGTTCCGACCAGGTTCCGGATGCCTTCGGCGTCGGTCATGATGCGGGAAATCAGGATGCCGCTCTTGGTGGTGTCGAAATAGCGAATCGGCAAGCGCATCACGTGCGCTTCGACGTCCTTGCGCATGTCCGTGATCGCGCGCTGGGCGGCAACGCCCAGAATCTGCGAGTTCGCGAACGACGACGCAGCATCGACGACAGCCGCGACGCCAACGGCCATCGCCAGCTTCGGCAGCAGATCCCAGTCGCCCTGAGTGAACACGTTGTCCATCAGGTATTTGGTGCTCGTCGGCAGGACCATGCCGGCGAGGCGGTTCACGACCATCAGCGCCAGGCCGAGCGCCAGGCGCGTGCGGTGCGCCCAGATCAGATCCGCGCGCCTCTTCCCACGCGCCGGCGGTAAAGGCCGGCTTTTTCGGCGTGCGGGGCAGCGCCGCCGCGGGTTGCAGCGCTAGCGGATCGAGGCAAACGTTCGGGATGGGCCACGGCCCATGATACGACGGCTCCGGCCCTGGCCTCGCCCATTCGGGTAGGCGGCGGTAACCGTTCCTCGTACTCCGGCACATTTACTTCGAGGAGACGACGAAGATGAAATCGATGCGGCGGTGGGCGCCAATCGCGGCGGTGGCAATGCTCGCGAGCGTACCGGCACGCGCGAATGCGCAGACCACGGCAGAGCGGCGGATAGCGGAAGCGGCGATGAAGCAGGCAGACGAGGCGTTCTGTCAGGCCGCGATCGATCGTGACCAATCACGATTCCGTGCGCTGATCGCAGACGATGCGACGTTCGGCGGCGGGTCGCCCGACCAGGCGCGGGGAGTGGACGCGATCGTCAAGTCGTGGGCGCCGTTTCTCCAGGCGGGCGGCCCCTCATTGACCTGGAAGCCGACGCGCGCCGAGGTCCTGGCCGGCGCAGACATCGGCTACACGGTCGGCACCTGGGAGCGGCGCACCAAGACGGCGGAGGGCGGGGAATCGGTCGCTCGTGGACAATACATGACCGTCTGGGCGAAGCAGCCCGACGGCCGATGGAAAGCGGTGTTCGACGCCGGCGGAGAAGATCCCCGCAAACCCTGAGGCTTGTTCGCGCCCGCTCATCTTGACAATCAAGATGAGCGCAGCCTATCGTGTCCGGGTGGCCGATCCAGGCACCGACGTCATTCAAGGTACGCTCGATCTGCTGATCCTCAAGACCGTCAGCCTCGAGCCGATGCACGGCTTCGGCATCGCCAGGCGGGTCGAGCAGATCTCGCGGGGCGTGTTCAAGGTCAATCCCGGCTCGCTGCTGGTGGCGCTGCAGCGGCTCGAGCGCGCCGGCTGGCTCGATGCCGAATGGCGCCAGACCGAAAACTCGCGCCGGGCGCGCTTCTACACACTGACGCGGGCAGGCCGAAAGCAGCTCGCGGTCGAAAGCGCCGACTGGTCACGCCGCGCCTCGGCGATCGCCCGGCTGCTCAAGGCCGAGGCGTCGTCGTGAGCTGGTGGCGACAACTCTCGCGCGGTGTCCAGGCGCTGACGAGATCGAGCGCCGCGGATCGCGACATTGCCGATGAAGTGCGTCACTACATGGACCAGGCCGCCGCGGAGCTGCAGGCGGGCGGTGTGGCGCCCGAGGAGGCCCGCCGTCTGACGCAAGCGTCGATGGGGAACGCGACCTCTATCGCAGAACGGGTTCGCGAATCCGGATGGGAGCACTTCGCAACGACTCTCGTCGCTGACCTTCGTCATGCTACTCGCCGGCTCCGCCACGCTCCCGGATTCACCATCGTCTGTGCCGCCACCCTTGCGCTCGGCATCGGCGCCAGCACCGCGATCGTCAGCGCGGTCTACCCGATCCTGTTCGAGCCGCTGCCGTACCCGAACCCACGACAGATCGTGATGATTTCCGACGTGGGTGCGAGCGGCGCGTCGCTCGAAACCACGTTCGGCACCTATCTCGAGCTGTCGCAGCGCAGCCGATCGTTCGAGTCGCTGGCGTCGATGAAGCCGTGGCAGCCGGTGATAGTCGGCCCGGCGGAACCCGAGCGCCTCGAGGGCCAACGGGTGAGCGCTCAGTACTTCCGCGCGCTCGGCGTGCCGCCGGCACTCGGCCGCGACTTCGAAGCGGCTGACGACACGCCCGGCGGTCCGCGCGTGGCGATCGTCGGCGACGGTCTGTGGCGCCGACGGCTCGGCGCCGATCCCACGATCGTCGGCCGCGAGATCCGGCTCGACGATCTCGCCTACGTAGTGGTTGGCGTGATGCCGCGCGGATTCGAGAATGTACCGGCGGCGTCCGCGGAGATCTGGTCGCCGTTGCAGTACACGACGTTGCTGAGGGCCGACGCCCGCGAATGGGGGCATCATCTGCGGATGTTGGGCCGGCTCCGGGCGAGTGTCACTGCAGGGCAGTCACGGCAGGAGCTGAATCGGATCGCGCGCACGCCCGAGGAGACGTTTCCGCGCGTGCCCTGGGCCTCTCTCGAGCGTGGTCTGATCGTTCGCTCGCTCCAGGACGAAGTGACGCAGGCGGTCCGTCCGCTGCTGCTCGCGGTGCTCGGGGCGGTTGCGCTGGTGCTGGCGATCGCGGCGGTGAACGTCACCAACGTGCAGCTGGCGCGCGGTGCGCAGCGTCGCGGAGAATTCGCCATGCGGGCGGCGCTTGGCGCAGGCAGGGGTCGCCTGATTCGGCAGCTGCTGACCGAATCGCTGCTGCTTGCCGCGATTGGCGGCGTCCTCGGCGTCGCCGTCAGCGAGGCCGGCGTGCGGGCATTGGTGGCGCTCGCGCCACCCGCGCTGCCGAGAGTCAGCGCCATTCACGTGAGTGGCGTCGCCCTGGCATTTGCCTTCGTCGTTACCACTCTTCTCGGGCTCGTCGTCGGCGTCGCTCCTGCGATGGCCGTAGGCCGCGACGATCTGCAACCGGGTTTGCAGCACGCCTCGCAGCGAACCGCGGGCGGACAGGCGCGGACCCGCGTGGCGCTGGTGATCGCTGAGGTCGCCCTCGCGCTGGTCCTGCTCGTCAGCGCCGGCCTCATCATGCGAAGTCTCGAGCGATTGTTCGCCGTACCGATCGGCTTCGACCCGGGACATCTGCTCACCATGAAGGTCCAGGCGGTCGGACATGCGTACGATTCAGACGCCGCCCGACACCTTCTGTTCGCGCGGGTGCTCGAAGAGGTCCGACGTGTGCCGGGGGTGACGGCGGCGGCCTTCACGAGCCAGCTGCCCCTCAGCGGCGACGTGGACGGCTACGGTGTCCACTTCGAGAGCGACCGAGACCTGAAGGATGTCGGCAGTGCGCTCCGTTACGCGATCACGCCGGAATACTTCGAGGCGATGCGCCTGCCGCTGCGCGGTGGTCGCTTGCTGGACGCCCACGACACCGCGGCTGGGCAAGCCGCGGTCGTGATCAACGAATCGTTCGCCAGGCGACGATTCGGCGCAGCCGATCCCTCAGGCCGGCGGCTTCGCTTCGGGCCCGACGAGGGGCCGTGGTTCACCATCGTCGGCGTGGTCGGGGACGTCAAACAGACCTCGTTGGCTCTCGCCAATGCCGACGCGATTTACGTGACCTCGGAGCAATGGCACTGGGTAGATCCGGCGATGTCGCTGGTCGTTCGCACCAATGGCGATCCCCTCGCCCTCACCGCATCCGTCAGAACGGCTGTGTGGTCGATTGATAAGGACCAGGCGATTACCCGCGTCGCGTCGATGGACCAGCTGCTCGCGCGATCGGAAGCCGATCGCCGCTTTGCGTCCACACTGTTCGAGGTCTTCGGCGTCGTGGCCCTGCTGCTCGCGACGATCGGCGTTTACGGTGTGCTGGCGGGCAGCGTGACAGAGCGCACCCGCGAGATTGGTGTCCGCGTGGCGCTCGGCGCCTCGCGAGCCGACGTCCTGACTTTCGTGGTGCGGGAGGGGATGATCGTGACCGGCCTCGGGATTGCCCTCGGCCTCGCCGGGGCGGCAGCGGCGAGTCAGGCCCTCGTCACGCTGCTGTTCGGCGTCTCGCGTCTCGACCCAGTCACCTACCTCGGTGTCGTCGCGATTCTGATCGTCGCCTCGGCGGTCGCCAGTTCGGTGCCGGCGTGGCGGGCGGTACGCGTCGATCCTGCCACGACGCTGCGGACTGAGTAGAAGGCTTTCAGGAGGAACGGAGGGCGAAACGCTCGATCGCGGATGCCAGCCCGCCCTCGTCGTTGCTGCCGGTCAGGTGATAGCCGCGGGCCTTGATGGTGTCGGTGGCGTTGCCCATCACGACTGCGGTGCCCGCGAAATCGAGCATCTCCAGATCGTTCAGGTTGTCACCCACCGCCATCACCTCGGCGGCGGTCATGCCTCGAGCGGTCGCCCAGCCGGCCAGCGTCGATCCCTTCGAGCAGCCGGCGCCGTTGACGTCCACCAGCGAAAAGTCGCGCGCCTGGTATTCAGTCACCGCGACCGTGTACTCGCCAGCGATGGACAGCGCCCGCAGTGACGCGACCAGCGTCCGCATCGCTTCGACCCCGCCGTTGAACATCACCTGAATGGGGTCGTCCGACAGCACGTCGCTCAGTGGCTCCGCCCGCGTGATGAACGCCTTGTTCTTCTCGTAGTAGCCGCGTCGGTTGACGTGCGACCAGTCCATCCGCTCGAACAGAATCTGGCGGTCATCGGTCCGATCGAAGACGAGCGCCACGCTGTCCTCGTAGGCGACGGTTTCTGCGAGAATTCGTCGCGCGGCCTCCCGGGCCAGTACATGGCGGCGCTCCGTTTCGCCGGTCTTGCGCTTCACCACGGCGCCGTTGTTGACGATAAGGGTCAGCGGCATTGCCAGCAGGTCGGCGACCGGCTTCGCGAAGTGAAATGCGCGGCCCGTGACCAGGGCTACTTCGATGCCACGGCCCGACGCCGCGAGCAAGGCGTCGCGATGCGCGTCGGGCAGGCGTCCGCGTCCATCGAGCAGCGTGCCGTCGATGTCGATGGCCAGCAGTCGGATCACTTGACCGGCAGCGACGTATACGCGACGACAGCCATCTTCCAGCCGCCGGCCTCCCGGACCAGGGTGAACTGATCGACGCCGTGGGACTGCGCGACGCCGTCGCGCATCACCTGAAAGTCGGCGCGCACGTAAGCCAGGTGATCGCTGTCCACCGTCACGACGACGTTGGTGAGCGGCTCGCGAAATGCGACGGGATTGGGGTTGCTCTTCAGCGCCGCAATCCATTGGTCGCCTGTCTGATAGCTGGTGGACCACTCGCCCGATCGCTCACGGGTGACGATGACGATTGCCTTGGGCGCGAGTTCTGTCGCGACATGGTCGTAGTCGCGGTCGCCGAGGTGCTGAAGGAAGGCCTCGACCGCGGCCTGCACCGTGGCGGCCGTTGACGGCGTTGCACCCTGTCCGAGTGACTCGATCGGCGCGGCCGACGTGCGTACCGCCCCAGCCCCGGTCCGGTCCACGACAACGGCGCCGCCTTTCATGACCCAGCGGACGTGGTCGATGATGACGTGCACGTCCGCGAGCGGATCGCCCTCGACCGCCACCAGGTCCGCGAAGTAGCCGGGCGCGACCGCCCCAAGGCGCTTTTCCTCGCCGAGCAGTGCCGCCGCGGTGGTGGTGGCCGACGCCAGCGCCTGCGCTGGCGTCATTCCCGCTTTCACCAGCCATTCCAGCTCGCGCGTGTTCTGACCGAACATCGTGTAGACCGCGTCCGAGCCCATCCCGATCTTGACGCCGGCCTTGAACGCCCGCCGGGTCGACTCGAGGTTTTTCTCGATGTATTCCTGAAGCGGAGGAATCGTCTCGGGTGCGAAGCCGAACTCGTCCCTGGCGTCCACGTAGTAGCGATTGTGATCGATGGTCGGCACCCAGACGGTACCGCGGCGGACCATCTCGGCGATCGTTTCCTCGTCGAGATCGATGCCGTGCTCGACCGAGTCGGCGCCGGCGCGGACCGCGTCCTTGACCCCGGACGGTCCGTACGAGTGAATCGCTGCACGATGATGGTTGGCATGTGCGGCATCGACCGCGGCCTTCATCTCGTCGTACGAGAGCGTTTGGGTGGTGTCGACGCTCTGATAACTGCCGCGCGATCCGTAAATCTTCACCCAGTCCGATCCGGCCGCGACGCGGGCCTCCGCCAGCTTCGCGAAATCCGGCGCCGGAGTGCCGGGGCGCGCGGCGGACAGTCCCTGACCAGCGACGAACATCCTCGGTCCGACCATCCGGCCCATGTTGATCAGATCGCGCATCGCGTAGTCGGTCTCGTTCGACGCGCCGAGATCACGCACCGTCGTCACACCGGTTTCGAGCGTGCGCCTGGCGTTCTCGGCCGCCAGGACGACCGTCACGCCGGCCGGACGCCGCGGCTGGTTGAGCGGCCGTCGTGCCGGGCGACCGATCCCAGTAGTAGGTCATATGGGTGTGCAGGTCGATGAGCCCGGGGATCACGGTGTAGCGGCTCAGGTCGATCACGTCGACGCCGGCAGGCGGGGCCGCGACCCCAACCGACGTGATCCGATCGTCGTCCACGATGATGACGGCGTTGACAGTGACGTGCCCGGCGGCGTCGACGAGCCGGCCGGCGCGGATGGCGTGTGTCGCGGCGGGGACGGTGGCCGGCAGGAACAGCATCCCGGCCAGCAGGGCGATCGTGGTCCTGTTGCTCACGCGTACCTCGCTCGGGCTTCTTCGAATTGATCGGCGATTTCGCGGACGAGAGCATCCGGCGAGACGACACGCGCGAATGGGCCGAAGCTGAGGATCCAGCTGTGGAGCGCACGGTCGCGGCAGACCTCGAGCGTCAGCGACACACCGCCACTCTCGTCGTCTCGCATCTGCTGCGACGGATGCCAGCCGCGCGCGCGCACGTAGTCGGCGACCGCGGCCTCGAAATGGATCTCGACGTGCTCCGGCGGTCCAGAATGGACCCCGAGCGAGTGCGGAAACGCCGAATCCGGCAACTCTTCGATCGGCGTGAACCGTTCCTCGAGCAGCGACAATTCCTGAATCCGTTCGACCGCGAACGTCCTGACCTCACCGTACTCCGGCACGTAGGCGAGCAGGTAGAGGCCGCCTTGTGCATACGCCAGGCGATACGGATGAACGAGGTAGACCTTGGTTCGGTCGCTCGACTTCGAGTGATAGGTGAGGTTGGCCTGACGCTGGCCCAACGTCGCTTCGAGGGCGCGCGCGATGAACTGTTGCTGACGCGGGTTGTCGTGGGTCCGCATCGGGTCGGCCTTGGTGGCAATCACCCGCGGCAACTGATCGAGGAACTGCCGCATGTGCGGGGTCAGCGCCGAGCCGAGTTTTTCGAATGCGCTCTCGACATCGTCACGAAACGGTGTGCCCGACAACGATTCGAGCAGCGTGCGGCTGAAGTACAGGGCGCACAACTCCGACACCGTCAGTCCCGCTGACAGTCCTTTGAAGGCCTGGCCGTTGACCTGCCAGCGTGTCTTGCCGTCGTCGTTCGACCGGTCGTCATAGAGCGGGAAGCCAGCTTCTTCGAGGGCCTGCAGATCACGCCGAATCGTTCGTGTGGTGACCGCGCAGAGCGACGCCAGTTCGTCGATGGTGACCCCGGTGTTCCGGGCCCGTTCGACCTCGCGAAGAATCGTCCACTGGCGGATGACTTCGGCGTTTCGCGGCACGTTGGAATTCTACACGCGGCCGAGGCGATACTAGGAGTACGGACAGACCGGCGGAATTGGCCGCATGGTTAGAATGAATGATGCTTCGACGTCGTCTCCTCGCCGCCACGCTGCTGATCGCGTGTACGGGCTCAGCATGCAACCAGGGCGCTTCAGGCGGTCCTCCCAGCTTTCCACCGACACCGGTTGTGTTGGCGCCGGCAACGCTCAAACCGATTGAGGATGCGACCGAGTACGTCGCGACGCTCAAATCGCTGAAGTCGACCGCCATCCAGCCGCAGATCGACGGGCAGATTACGCAGATCTTCGTCAAGCCAGGCGACCGTGTCCGCGAGGGCGCGCCGCTGGTCCAGATCGATCCGCGGCGCCAGCAGGCGGCCGTCTCCGGCCAGGAAGCCGATCGCGCGGCGCGTGAAGTCGCGCTGAATTTCGCGAGGCAGCAGGCGCAGCGCGCGCACGAGCTCTACGCCGCCGGCGCGATCAGCAAGCAGGAGATGGAGCAGGCGGACACCAACCAGCAGGCGGCCGAGGCGCAGTTGAGCTCGCTGCAGGCCCAGGTCCAGCAGCAGCAGGTGCAACTGCGCTATTTCACCATCACCGCGCCGACCGCCGGCGTGGTCGGCGACGTGCCCGCTCGCGTCGGGAACCAGGTGACGCCACAGACCGTGCTCACGACCATCGATCAGAACGACGTGCTCGAGCTCAACGTGTCGGTGCCCCTCGAACGCGCGTCCGCGCTGCGAGCCGGACTACCCATCCAGATCCTGAGCGGCAACGCATCAGGCCCGGTAGCGACCACGACGGTCAATTTCATTTCGCCGCACGTGGACGATCAGACGCAATCCGTGCTGGTCAAGGGACAGGTGCGGAACCCTGATGCAAAGCTGCGCGCCGCTCAGTACGTGCGTGCGCGCATCATCTGGAGCACCAGCGACGGCCTGGTGGTGCCGGTCACCGCCGTGCTGCGAGTGAGCGGTCAGTTCTTCGCGTTCGTCGCGGAAGATGCCGCCGGCAAGCTGGTCGCAAAGCAGCGCGCCATCACTGTCGGCCCCATTGTCGGCGAGGCGTATCCCGTTCTCGATGGCCTCAAGCCCGGTGAACGGATCGTCGTCTCCGGCGCGCAGAAACTCGCGGACGGCGCGCCGATCGAGTCGCAGGCGCCAGGCGCGGCCGCCCATCCAGAGACCCGCTGAACGTGTTCGTAGACACTTTCATCCGGCGTCCGATTCTCGCGAGCGTGTGCGCGCTGGTCATCGTCCTGGCCGGGGCGATCGCGATCCCGACGCTGCCGATCGCGCAGTTCCCCGAACTGGCGCCTCCACAAGTCCTGGTGGCGGCGTTCTACAACGGCGCCAGTGCGCAGACGGTCGAAACCGCGGTGACCACGCCGCTCGAGCAGGCAATCAACGGCGTCCAGGGGATGCAGTACATCCAGTCCACCAGCGGCAACGACGGATCGTGCGCGATCACGGTCACCTTCGACGTCGATCGCAACCTCGACCTGGCCGCGGTGGATGTGCAAAACAGAATCTCCCAGGCCGAAGGGCGGCTGCCGAACGAAGTGAAACAGGTCGGCCTGTCGGTCACCAAGGTGTCGAGCAACTTCGTGCTGGCGGCGGCCGCTTTTTCAGAGCAGGGCCAGTACGATCCGCTCTTCATCAGCAACTACCTCGATCGCTTCGTCGTTGACGAAATCAAGCGCATTCCCGGCGTCGGCGACGTGCAGGTGTTCGGCATCGGCCGTTACGCGATGCGGGTCTGGCTCGATCCCAACCGTCTTGCCGGACGCGGCCTCACGGCGGACGATGTGGTGTCGGCGTTGCGGGAACAGAACGTCCAGATCGCGGCGGGCTCGGTCGGGCAGCAGCCGGCGCGGAAAGGGCAGACGTTCACGATCAGCGTTCGCGCGCCCGGACGACTGACCGATCCGGCGCAGTTCGAGGACGTCATCGTGAAGCGCTCCACCGACGGCTCGTTGGTACGCGTCCGGGATATCGGGCGCGCCGAACTGGGCTCGGAGAGCTACGGCACGGCGTCGCGCTATCAGGGGCGTGACGCGGTCGGGTTCGGTGTGCTGCAGCTGCCGACCGCGAACGCCTTGCAGGTGTACCGCGACGTCAACGCCGAAATCGCCCGCCTGTCGAAGCGTTTCCCGCCCGGCTTGAAGATCGAGGTGGCCTTCGATACGACGACGGTGGTGGCAGAGTCGATCCGCGAGGTGGTGACGACGCTTGCTCGAGGCGATCGCGCTCGTCGTGCTGGTCATGTTCCTGTTCCTGCAGAACTGGCGCACGACGCTGATCCCGGCCATCACCATTCCGGTCTCGCTGATCGGCACGTTCGCATTCGTGAAGCTGTTCGGCTTCTCGATCAACACGCTGACGCTGTTCGGCATCACTCTCGCCACCGGCCTGGTCGTGGACGACGCGATCGTGGTGATCGAGAACATCGAGCGGCACATTCACGACGAACATCGGCCGGCGGCCGAAGCCGCGTCGGTCGCGATGAGCGAAGTGACTGGCGCCGTGATTGCGACGGCCCTGGTGCTGGCGGCGGTGTTCGTGCCGGTGGCGTTCTTTCCCGGCACCACCGGACGGCTGTACCAGCAGTTCGCCCTCACGATCGCGATATCGATGGCCATTTCGGCGTTCAACGCGTTGACCCTGACGCCGGCCCTTGCCGCGCTGCTGCTCGCGCGCGGTCGAGAAGCCGAAGGGCATCTTCTTCTCGGGCGTCAATCGTGTCATCGACGGCGGTACCGCGATGCTCGTGTCGATCCTTCGCGTACTGGTCCGCGCGCGGGTGATCGTTTCGCTCGTGTTCGTCGGCCTGTTAGGGCTGACCTACTGGGTCTACAACCGCGTGCCGACCGGGTTCGTCCCGGATGAGGATCAGGGATACATCTTCGTTCTGATCCAGGCGCCGCCGGGCGCGTCGCTCGACTACACCAGGGACATCGTCAAGCAGGTCGAGGACGTGATGAAGCCAGTGCCCGAGATGAGCCGCGTGTTCGCGGCCGTCGGCTTCAGCTTCGCGGGTGCGGCGCCGAACCAGGGCATCGTGTTCGCCCAGCTCAAGGACTTCGCCGAGCGAAAGGGCGAGGCGCACTCGGTCGCAGGCGGTGGTCGGTCAGTTATTCGGGCAGTTCAGCCAGATCACCGGCGCGCTGGTGATTCCGTTCCTGCCGCCGTCGATTAACGGCCTCGGTCAGTTCGGCGGCTTCACCTACGAGCTGCTCGATCAGACCGGCGGCCCGATCGAGGATCTGGAACGCGCCAGCCAGCAGTTGATCGCGCGCGGTAACCAGACGCCGGGCCTGGCCGGCCTGTTCACGCAATTCACCGCCAACGATCCGCAGGTGATCGTCAACGTGGACCGCGAACAAGCCAAGAGCCTCGGCGTCTCGATCGGCGACATCACCGACACGATGCAGGTGCTGCTCGGCTCGTCGTACGTCAACGATTTCGACTTCAACAACCGGTCCTATCGCGTTTACGTCCAGGCCGATCCGCAGTTTCGCGCCAGCCCGTCCGATATTGCGCGGTACTCGGTGCGGACGGCAGCAGGCCGGATGATGCCGCTGAGCAACGTCGTGTCGGTCAGGGAGGCGACGGCGCCGAAGAGCATCAATCACTTCAACCTGTTCCGGTCGGCGGAGATCAACGGATCCGCCGCGCCCGGCTTCAGCTCCGGTCAGGCGTTGACCAGCATGGCCGCGCTGTCGGACCGCGAGCTGCCTCAGGGCATGACCTACGCCTGGTCCGGCATTTCCCTCGAGGAAGTGCGAGCGGGCAAGCAGTCGGCGCTGATCTTCGGCCTCGGCTTGCTGCTGGTGTACCTGACGCTGGCGGCGCAATACGAAAGCGTCACGTTGCCCTTCATCATCCTGCTGTCGGTGCCCCTTGCGATCATGGGTGCGCTGTTGGCGCAGTGGGGCCGTGGGCTGATTGACGATGTCTATTGCCAGATCGGCCTGGTGATGCTGATCGGACTCTCGGCGAAGAACGGCATCCTGATCGTCGAGTTCGCCGAGCAGCTGCGCGCGCGCGGTCTGTCGATTGCCGACGCGGCGGTGGAAGCGGCGCGCATCCGGCTGCGGCCCATTCTGATGACCTCGCTCGCGTTCATTCTCGGCGTGATGCCGCTGGTGGTGGCGAGCGGCGCCGGACGCGAAGCGCGTCATTCGGTCGGCACCGCGGTTGTCGGCGGCATGATCGCGTCCACCTTCCTCAACCTTGCGTTCATTCCAGTGCTTTATGTCGTGGTCAAGAGTTTCGGCCGTCGTCGCGCTTAACGTCGTTCTCGCCGCGCCTGTGTCGGCACAGGCGCCGGTGCCGGTTGCGCGCGTCACCTTCAAGGACGCGGTCAGCCAGGCGATCGAGAAGAATCCCACCATGGCAGAGGCCGCGACGGGAATTCTTCGCGCCGAAGGCCTGATCCGTCAGGCCCGTGGCGCGACCCGGCTGCAGCTGAATGGCGCGGTCACGACCACGACCCTCAATACCAGCGTCGACTTCGACGGATCGACCGTCACACCGCGGGACCAGGTGACGGCGTCGATTACCGCCGACTACCCGCTGGTGGCGGCCGCCGCGTGGGCGCGACGGACGCAGGCTCAGGATCAGAAGAACGTCGCCGAACTGACCGTCGCGGACACCCGGCGGCAGGTCGCGCTGTCGGCCGCTGACGTCTACCTGACGATCATCACCCAGCATCACATCGTCGAGTCCAACGTGCGTGCGCGGGATATCGCCAAGGCGCACTTCGACCTCGCCGCCCAGCTCGAGCAAAGCGGCGCCGGCAGCCGCCTGAACTCGCTGCGAGCGCAGCAGCAGTACTCGTCTGACATCGGGTTGGTCGAGGTGGCGCAGCTGGCGCTGTACCGCGCGCAGGAGGCGCTCGGTGTGCTGATCGTGATCGATGGTCCGGTGGATGCGATCGACGACCCGGTGTTCGAACTGCCGCCCGACACTCCGGTGCCGCTGCTCCAGACACGCACCGACCTGAGGCTGTTCGCCGGCGAACAGGACGCCGCCGAGCGGGTCTTCCGCGACAGCAGCAAGGACTGGTGGCCGGCGATCGACGCGTTGTTCACACCGTCGACGACGTATCCGTCGCAGTTCTTCCTGCCGGCGAACAGCTGGCGATTCCTGCTGCAGGCAAATGTTCCGATCTTCGACAGCGGCCAGCGGGCCGGCGTCAAGACGCAACGGCAGGCCGCGTTCGAACTCGCACGCGCGACATTGACGGGCGCACTGACCGAAGCGAATTCGCAGGTACGCCTGGCGCGGGAGGCGATCGCGAGCGGCGAGCGGACGGTGGCGAGCGCCCGTGCTGCCGCCGAGCAGGCGCAAGAGGTTGTGCGGATCACGAACATCAGCTTCAGGGCCGGCGCGGCGACCAATATCGAGGTCATCGACGCCGAACGGACCGCACGCGACGTCGACACGGCAGTGGCGCTCGCCGAGGACAACCTGCGCCACGCGCGGCTCGATCTGCTGGCCGCGGTCGGGAGGTTTCCGTGACCGAGCAGGAACGACCTGTCGTTGAGGCACTCGACGCGCTCGGGATCGCATTCACGCGTCACGAGCACCCACCGGTCGCGACGGCGGAGGAGGCCGGACGCTACTGGTCCGGCATCGACGGTACGCACTGTAAGAACCTGTTTCTGCGGAACCAGAAGGGCAGTCGCCATTATCTGGTCGTGCTCGAGCACACGAAGCGGGCGGATCTGAAGGCGGTGGCCGAACAGATTGGCGACGGCAAACTGAGTTTCGCGTCGCCGGACCGGCTGATGGCGCATCTCGGTCTGACGCCCGGATCGGTGTCGCCGTTCGGCCTGATCAATAACCACGACCATGCGGTTCGCCTGGTTCTCGATCGGGACCTGAAGTCGGCAGACAAGCTCGGATTCCACCCGAACATCAACACCGCGACCTTCGTCATCACTGCCTCGGATTTTGCGAAGTTCGTCGAGGCCGCCGGGAATCCGGTCCAGTACGTCGCCGTCTAGGCTCCGCGAGTGACCTGCCCTGTCACACCCCAGGCCTACACTGGTCTCATATGGCGAATGGAAGAGGCCTGGCAACGGATGTCGTTACAGATGAATGGGTTACGTTCCCCGGCGGCGAGCTCGAGGGCCGGAGGCCGAAAGTCCTGTGCGCAGTGCACCGGAACCAATCGCGGCTTGGAACTGAGCCGGCAGGAGCTCGCGGCGGAGCATTGTGCTTCGAGTGCCATCGCGCTGAACTCGAACGCGAACGTGCGCTCAAGGCCGCCGGCGAATTGGATACAGCATCCGATGCGCGCTTTCAGTCGCAGCTGCCGTTCGAACCTGTGAATCACGTACGGCTCGGCATGTTGAAAGCGGCGCGCGCTGCGTCGGCTGCGGAAGCCGCGAAAGGGATCGGGCAATACGCCAACAAGAGGCGGCAGGCGCAGATCGACGCGCGTCACGCGCTGCATGCGATCAGCGCCGGACTGCGAGCGCGTCAGCTGGCGCCGGCGGTTCAGGCGCGGGCGATGGCGTTCGCCGCCCACGCCGCAGAGCTGCAGCTGCCTGAGGCCTGGCTGCCGTTTGTGATGTCCCGGTAATGTCATACTAGTGCCCATCGAATACCTGCCCTCGATCGTCTTTCTGCTGATCGCGCTTGGTGTTGGCGCGCTGATTGGCTGGTTCAGCTCCCGTCCGACCCACGCGCGCCTTCAGTCAGAACGCGACCGGCTCCGCATCGAGCTCGAGAAAGATCGCGCCGTCCACGCCGAGCGGCTCAAGGCGTACGACCAGGCCGAAGGCAAGCTGCGCGACGCGTTCCAGGCGCTCAGCGCGGAGGCGCTCAAAACCAACAACGAGGCGTTCCTCTCGCTCGCCGAAACGCGGCTGCGCGAAGCCCGCACGCAGGCCACCGGTGACATCGACGCGCGAAAGAAGGCGATCGAGGATCTCCTGGCGCCGATGGCGAGAACGCTCGACCAGGTTGACCGCGAGATCAAGGATTCCGAGCGGCGCCGCGTCGAGACCGGCGCGCAGCTGATGCAGCGGATTGCCTCGCTCGATACCGCCGGTCAGGGACTGCGCGACGAAACGCGCCGCCTCACCGACGCGCTCAAGCGGCCGGGCGTCCGTGGCCGGTGGGGCGAGCTCCAGCTGAAGCGCGTGATCGAGCTGTCCGGCATGCTCGAGTACTGCGACTTCATGGAGCAACACACGCTGCTCGGCGACGATGACGCCAGGATTCGGCCCGACGTGGTCGTTCGTCTCCCGGGCGGCAAGCAGATCGTGATCGACGCCAAGGCGCCGCTGGACGCGTACCTCCGGGCCCTCGAAGCGCCTGACGAAGCGGCCCGCCAGACGCTGCTCAGCGAGCACGCCCGTCAGGTGCGGACCCACATCGCGCAACTGTCCGCGAAGAGCTATTTCGACAAGGTCGCGTCCACGCCGGAGTTCGTCGTGATGTTCCTGCCCGGCGAGATGTTCTTCAGCGCGGCGCTCGAGCAGGATCCGTCCCTGATCGAGGCCGGGGTCGAGAAGCGCGTCATTCCGGCGAGCCCGACCACTCTCATCGCGCTCCTTCGCGCGGTCGCCTACGGCTGGCAGCAGGAAGCGATGGAGGAGAACGCGCGCAAGATCAGCGATCTCGGAAAGAGTCTCTACGACGCGGTTCGATCGCTGGGAGAGAAGTTCGACAGGCTGGGCGTCCGCTTGAAGTCCAGCCTCGAGGCGTACAACGAAGCGGTCGGGTCGCTGGAGGGCAACGTCCTGGTGAAAGCACGTCGCTTCAAGGACTTACAGGCGGCCAATGGCGGCGAGGATCTGAAACAGCTCGAGCCGATTGACCGTGTCCCCCGCATGCTCCAGGCCCCCGAACTGACCGATGGCCTGCCCTTTCCCGACGAGGAAGAAGTCGAGGCCTAGACACAGTTCCAGAATGGATCCATAATGGAACCATGACTGCGAGCCTTTCAATAAAGAACGTTCCCGTCGAAGTGGTGAAGCGGCTGCGGGCCCGTGCGGCTCGCAACCGTCGCTCTCTCCAGGGAGAATTGCTCGATCTCATCGAGCGAGCGGTCGACGATGTCCCCACGCTTTCGGCTCGCGAGGTGTACGAGCGAATCGGCAAGTTGAATCTGCCCGCCGGGGAGAATTCGACAGACATCATCCGGGAGACCCGCGATGCCAGATAAGGTGATCGATGCGTCGGCGCTGGCCGCTGTGGCGTTTGCCGAGCCGAGCGCCGACGCGGTCATCGACGAAATCGATGGTCACCGTCTCCACGCACCGACGCTGGTCGTCTTCGAATTGATGAACGTCGCCTGGAAGCGCTCGAGGAAACAGCCCGCCGCGACCGCGTTGTTCCTCGAAGCGCTCGAAGTGCTGCAGGGCCTCGGTCTGCGCTTTCGCGGTATCGACCAGGAGGCGGTCGTCAAGCTCGGGCTCGAGACCGGACTCACCGCCTACGATGCCAGTTATCTCTGGCTTGCGCGCGCACTCCGGATGCCGCTCGTGACCCTGGACAGGAAACTTGGCGCGCACACCACAGGCTTCTGATCATCACAGCGTCTACGTCGTCTACCTCCGCAATCCCAACGGGGATGGCAAAGCCGGATACTACGTCGGCATGACCGGCCTGCCCGTCGAACAGCGATTTCAGAATCACAAGAACGGCGTGAAGGCTGCCTCTGTCGTCAAGCGTTGTGGCGAACGGCTGGTCCCACGCCTGTTTGCTCATCTCAATCCGATGTCGTACGAGCGTGCAGTGGACATGGAGGTCAAGCTGGCGGACAGCCTCCGGAAGCGCGGGTTCCTCGTGTTCGGCGGCCACTGATGCAGCTGCCGCTGAACTTCGAGGCGCGAACACCGACTCCGAAGGCGCGCACCGCTGGCCCTGCAGTCGCGCCGATTGCGCCGATTGCGCCGAGAACAGCGAGCCGGGCGATCGTATTCGTCCGTCACCCGCGCGCGCGCCGTTACCTCATTCGCGTCACGCCGGAAGGGACGGTGCGGGTCACCGTACCGCGATGGGGATCGAAGCGCGAGGCCGAACGATTCGCAGAGCGGGAAGGCGCCTGGATCGAGGCGCAGTTGCGGCGCGTGGAAACCGATCGCGAACGGCGGTCGTCTGCCGAGCCGGGGCTCGGGGAAGTCGAGCAGCGCGCGCTGCGCGCGCGTGCGACTCGCGAGCTGCCGGCACGGCTCCTCGAATTGGCTGCGCGGTTCGAGCTTACCGTGTCGCGCATCAGCATTCGGAATCAGCGCTGGCGATGGGGGTCGTGCTCACGCAGCGGCCACATCTGCCTGAACTGGCGGCTGGTGACGATGCCCGATTCGGTGCGCGACTACGTGCTGATCCACGAGCTGATGCACCTGAAGCGGCTCGATCACTCGCCGAAGTTCTGGAAGCTGGTTGCCGCAGCGTGCCCGGGGTACGAAGAAGCGCGCGCCTGGCTGCGAAACCAGTCTAAAGGTTAGAAGGTTACGGTGTCGGAAGAGTCGCCACTTGCCAACCGCCGCCGAGCCCCTTCATCAGGAGCACGCTCGCGCTCATCCGGCGCGTCAGGATATCGACGGCAGTGCGCTGGTTGGAGAGCGCAACGGCCTGCGCGACGGTGACTTCGAGGTAGCTTGCCAGCCCGCCGCGATAGCGGTTGTTGGCCTGCGTGAGCGAACGTTCGGCCGCGTCCACCGCGCGCCGCTGCACCGCGGCTTCCTCGTCGAGAATCCGCAGCGTCGAGAGTTGATCCTCGACTTCACGGAATGCCGAGAGCACCGATTGGCGATACAACGCGCCGGCCTCGTCGTAGTTGGCGCGCGCCTGATCGACGACCGAGTGCCGCTTGCCGGCGTCGAAGACATTGATCAGGGCGACCGGCGCGATCGTCCAGAAGCTGCTCGCCGCTGACAACCAGTTGCCGAACGAACTGCTTTCGAACCCGGCCACTCCGTTGAGCGTGATGATCGGGTACAGCGCAGCGGTGGCTACACCGACCTGTGCGTTGGCGGACGCCACTCGACGCTCGGCGGCCGCGATGTCCGGACGCCGTTCGAGCAGCTCCGACGGCACACCGAGCGGCACGTCCGGCGGTGTCGCGTCGAGCGGCGTCACGGCAATCGTGAACTCGGCCGCCGGCCGTCCGACGAGGAGTGCGATCGCGTGCTCGAGCGCGGCTCGGCCAACCTCCACGTCCATCGCCTGAGCGCGGGTCGTCTCGAGCTGGGTCTCGGCAAGCGCGACGTCGGCCTGGGACGCAATGCCTCCCCGAAACCGGTTCTGGGTCAGTTCGAGCGCACGCTCGTAGGATTCGACCGCTGAGTCGAGCAGTTGCCGCTCCCGATCGACTCCGCGAAGCGCGAAGTAATCGACCGCCAGCTCGGCGTGGATGCTGAGCCGCGCGGCTTCGACGTCCGCCGCGCTCGCCTGCGCACTGGCGCGGCTCGCGCTGACGGCGTTGTGGATGCGGCCCCAGACGTCGGCTTCGTAGGACACATAGCCGGGCAACAGGAAGTCGCCGTAAGCGTCGTGAAACGAAGAGATCGCGCGGTTCCCGGATGGCTGCGACGCGCCAATCGATGGACCCAGACTCACCTGTGGAAACAGCTGCGACCGCGTGCCACGGACCAGCGCGCGCGCCGCCATGAACTCCGCCTCGGCGGCTTTCAGGTTCTGGTTGGAGATATCGACCTGCTGTTCGAGCGCATCGAGCTGCGGGTCGTCGAACAGCGTCCACCAGTCGCCGCGCAGCATCGCGTCACTCGGCTGCGCCGGTTTCCAGTTGACACTCTCCTTGAAGGCCGCCGGCGTCTCGACGACCGGCGCGACATATTTCACTTTCGGCGCGCAGGCAGAGAGCACCGCCGTCAGCATGGCGATCGCCGTCCATCCGAATCGCGGAGCCGAACCCTGGTTCATGGCTCGGCGGCTCCGGCGACTCGCACCTGCTGACCGGTCTCGAGCGAATCGGGCGGGTTGACCACGACCTGCTCGGTTCCGTCGAGGCCGGCCACGACTTCCAGGCTGTTGCCGTAGTCGCGGCCGAGCGTGATCGCCTGGAGCTTGACGATGCCGTCGGCGCCGACAATCGCTGCACGCACGCCATCGGTGCCGAAGATGACGGCGTTCACCGGCAGCTTGAAGGTTGACGCTTCAGTGGGCAGCTTCAGGTGCACCTCGGCGTAGGACCCGGGCAGCAGTTCGCCTTTTGGATTGTCCACGTCGATCTCGGTCAGCAGCGTGCGCGACGCCACATCGATCGACTGCGACGTGCGCGCCAGCGTTCCCGTGAACGTCCGTCCCGGATACTCGCTGAGTGTCAGGTCGGCCTTCATCCCCTGCACCGCCGCCCGCGAGTAGATCTCAGGCACGTTGACGAAGACGCGCAGCCGATGCACCGCGGCGATGTGGAACAGTTCCTTGGCGTTGCTGCCCGAATCGATCAGCGCCCCGACGTCGGTGTTGCGCGCGGTAATCACGCCGTCGAACGGCGCGGTCAGCTTGCCGAAGCTGTGCAGCTGCTCGAGCCGCCGCACGTTCGCGCTCGAGGACGTGACTCCGGTCATTCGCGCCTCGAGGGCGCCGTTGGCGTTGTCGAGATCCTGCCGCGACACCGAATCGGTCTTGATCAAATCGCGATAACGTTCGGCGGTGGATTGGGCCAGCCGCGCGTTGGCTTCGGCCGTCGCCAGGTCGGCGCGGGCCTGCTCGAGCTGCTGATCGACTTCAGGGGTGTCGATATCGGCCAGCACCTGGCCCGCCTTGACCCGCGCGCCGATGTCCACGTACCACTTGCGCAGGTAACCGTTGGTCCGCGCGTAGATGGCCGCGTCGGTGAACGCCTGCATGGTGCCCGGCAACACGATGTCCTGCTTCGGCGCGCCACGTTCGGGTTTGATGACCGCGACCGTCGGCACTGCCAGTTCACGGGTTTCCCTGGTCACGACCGACAGCGCCTTGGCCCGCGTTGAAACGCCCCAGAACGCGAGTCCGATCGCCGCCACCACCAGCAGCAGGCCGCCGACGATTGGCCCGCGGGTTTTCTGCTTCGACATCAGTTTGTGATCTCCGCCGCGTGAGCCGCCGCTCCGCTCGCTTCGTGCGTCTGTCCTCGATGAAACAACGCGAACACCGCCGGGACGAACAACAGGGTCGCCACCGTCGCAAACGCCAGCCCGCCGATCACCGCGCGTCCGAGCGGCGCGTTCTGCTCGCCGCCTTCGCCGAAACCGAGCGCCATCGGCACCATGCCGATGATCATCGCCAGCGCGGTCATCAGCACCGGACGGAAGCGGGTGAAGCCGGCGGCGATCGCGGCGTCCACCGGATTCGCACCGGCGGAGAGTTCGTCCTTCGCGAAGCTGACCACCAGAATGCTGTTTGCGGTGGCGACGCCCATGCACATGATCGCACCGGTGAGCGACGGCACGCTGAACGTGGTGTGCGACAGGAACAGGAACCACACAATGCCGGCCAGCGCGGCGGGCAGCGCTGAGATGATGATGAAGGGATCCAGCCATGACTGGAAATTCACCACGATCAGCAGGTAGACCAGACCGATCGCCAGCGCCAGCCCGGCCAGCAGGCCGATGAACGACGAGGTCATCGTCTCGATCTGGCCGCGGACGATGATTTCCGACCCGCGCGGCAGCTCTTTCTTGCTTGCCTCCAGGATCGGGTTGATCTCGCGCGCAACGCTGCCGAGATCGCGACCCTGAACGGCGCCGTAGATGTCGATGACGGGAGAGACGTTGTAGTGTGACGCGACCAGCATGCCCATCTCGCGCTTGACGCTGGCCAGCGCCTGAAGCGTCTGCGAGCGTCCGACGCCGGCGCTCGTCACCGGGATGTTCCCGAGATCCTGCAGCGAGGCGACACGATACTGCGGTGTCTGCGTGGCGATGGCGTAGCTCACCCCGGTATTCGGATTCAGCCACCACGTCGGTGTCGTTTGACTGCTGCCCGAGAGCGAAATCAGCAGGTTGTTCGCGACGTCACGCTGCGTCAGCCCGAGCTGCGCGGCGCGTGTTCGGTCGATGTCGAGCTGCAGGCGCGGCTGGTTGAACTCCTGATGGACCCGCAGATCGGCGATACCCGGAATCTGGGCCAGCTTCGTGGTCAGTTTGCCGGCGAATAGACGGTTGGCGGACAGGTTGCGGCCAACCACCTGGATGTCAATCGGCGCGGGCAGCCCGAAGTTCAGGATCTGCGTGACGATGTCAGCCGGCACGAACGAGAAGATCACTCCGGGAAATCGCCTCGGGAGCTCCATCCGCAGGTCATGGATGTAGTCAGCCGTCGGTCGGCGGCGGTCCTCGGTCAGGGCCACCATCACGTCGGCATCGCCGGGTCCGATCGGCGCCGAGGTGCTGTACGACAGGTTGAGACCCGAGTAGGGGAGGCCGATGTTGTCGATGATGCCGGACAGGTCCTTCGGAGGAATCAACTCGCGCAGCACGCCTTCGACGCGGTCGCAGAGCGCCGCGGTCTCCTCGATGCGGGTGCCGCTCGGCGCGCGGAGGTGCAGCTTGAACTGGCCGCCGTCAACCGCCGGAAAGAAGTCCTCGCCGACCCACGGCAGCAGCGCGAACGACGCCAGGCAGCACAACAGGAAGACGCCCGTGAACACCTTGCGGTGCTCCACCACCATCTCGAGGAAGTGACGGAACTTCTCCCGCAATTTCTCGAACTCCACCTCGAAGTGCGCCTGGAGCCTCACCAGCGGATTCCGGCTTCGCAGGTTCTCGTGTGGATCTTCCGGATGCGGCCGCAGCAGATACTTCGCCATCGTCGGCACCAGGGTGCGCGACAGCAGGTATGACGCGAGCATCGCAAAGACGACCGCTTCAGCCATCGGCACGAAGAGATAGCGTCCGACGCCGGTGAGGAAGAACATCGGCACGAACACGATGCAGATGCACAGCGTCGAGACCAGCGCCGGGATGGCAATTTGCTGCGCGCCGTCGAGGATCGCTTCCTCGGTCGGCTTGCCTTGGGCGAGGTTGCGGTTGATGTTCTCGATCTCGACCGTCGCGTCGTCCACCAGGATGCCGACCGCGAGCGCCAGCCCGCCGAGCGTCATGATGTTGATGGTCTCGCCCAGCGCGCTCAGCACGATGATCGAGATGAGGATGGAGAGCGGGATCGACACCGCGATGATCAGGGTGCTGCGCCAGCTGCCGAGAAAGACCAGAATCATCAGCGCGGTCAGGCAGGCGGCGATCAGCGCCTCTCGCAGGACGCCCTTGATCGAGGCTTCGACGAACAGTGACTGATCGAGCAGCGCCTTGATGTTCAGCGCCGGCGGCAGACCGGCCTGGACGCGCGGCAGCAGCCGTTTGATGTTGTTGATGATGTCGAGCGTCGACGCGCTGCCCGACCTTCTGGATCGTCAGCAGCGCCGCCCGTGACCCATTGACGCGGACGATGTTGGTCTGCGGCGGGAACCCGTTGCGGACGTGGGCGACATCGCGGATGTAGATCGTGTCCGAGCCGGTCGTCTTGACCGGCAGGTCGTTCAGTTCCTCGACCGTCTTCGGGCTGGCGTTCATCGCCACGTCGTACTCGGTGCCGCCGATCTTCTGGGTGCCGCCTGGCAGAATCAGGTTCTGGACGCTGATCGCATTGACGACGTCGGACGGCGACAGGTGACGCGCCTGCATCGCATCCGGATCGAGGTCGACCTGGATTTGCGGCTGCTTTCCGCCGTAGGGATAGGGAATCTGCGCGCCCTGGACGCTCGCCAACTGGGTGCGCAGGAAATTCACCGCGATGTCGAATAGTTCCTGTTCCGACAGCGTGTTCCCGGACAACGCCAGCTGCAGCACCGGCACCGTGGACGCGTTGTACATCAGGATGAACGGCGGCTGCGTGCCCGGCGGCAGCTGACGCAACTGCGACTGGGCCGACGCCGTCACCTGGGCGACGGCGAGATCGATCTTGGAGCCGGGCTGAAGAAAGACCTTCACGACCGCGATGCCGCGCAGCGATTGCGACTCGACGTGCTCGATGTCGTTGACCGTGGTCGTGAGACTGCGCTCGAAGATCGAGACAATCCGGGTGGACATTTCGTCGGCCGACAGCCCTCCGTAGTTCCACACCACGGTGACGACCGGAATGTCGATGTTGGGGAAGATGTCAGTCGGCGTGCGGGCGATCGTGAGCGGTCCGGCAATCAGGATGAGCAGTGCCAGCACCACGAACGTATAAGGCCGTCGTAATGCGATTCGAACGATCCACATCGGTCATTCGATTTTGACACACGGCAGTGGCGCGCTGCGTCGAGCTGATGCAACTTGTTGTCACGGTGGATCGTTGCGATGAAACACCCGATGTACGTCGAGACCGAACTTGGGGTCGCTTCGAGTTCCGCCAATTTTGACGGGAATCCGGCTGCCCGTGCCGTTCGGTCTTCCGAACAGGGGGTCGATGGCCCTCAGCAGGATCGATTTGAAGCCGGTAACGGTTTGCGAAATTTTTGCGTCAAGCAGCACCTGGCCCTTGAAGTCGAGTGTCTGGGCCTTCATGCCGTACGCGCCAGCCAGCTCGACCTTGGCGCCGGGCGTCGCGAACGTGACGTCGGGAAGACGAAGGCGTCCATCGCCCAGAACGAAGTGACCGGCGAAATCGGACAGCGCGCGCGGCGTCGCCGGATCGGCAGTCTTCGCGCTGGCGCGCTTGCTCAATTCGTTGATTTTGCCCTGTACGTCGTAGCTGGTGAACTGCGCCTTGTCGATCGAGAACCGGCCTTTGAGCCGGAGCCGATCGACCACATCGCTATTGCCCGGCGGGAGCACGAACGTGGTGTTCAGCGTGAGCGCACCGACCATCGGTGGTTTGTCCGCTTTCACCGCCATCGTCATGATGTCTTCGATGCGCGACCGTGTCAGCGCGACGTTGAGCGTCACGGTTCGCCCCTCGTGCTTCTTCGGCGAGTCGAGCACCGCGCCTGATGCGTGCAGATACGAGTGGAGGAACCATCCGTCGATCGATTCGAGGCGGGTGTCGCCGTTGGTGCCGTCGATGAGCGCCTGATAGACGACCCACAAGGGGAAGGGGTGGCCGGCGACATCCAGGGTGAAGTCGGGCGTGTTGCTGGTGCCGTTGGCGCGGATTTCATCCAGGGTGCCGCCGAAGTATCCGTCGGATGACAAGGTGCCTTTGATGCCATTGAAGACACTGAGATCGGCCTTCGCGAAGTTGAAGACGCCGGTGAGCGGCGTGTCGCCGGGTTCGTCGCGATGCCACGGACCAAAATTACCGTCGACATCGATTTCACCGGGTGGAACGCCGTTGGTGAGCGTCGCCTGGAACGGCCACGGCCTGGTGTCGCCGAGCTCGAACATGCGCAAGTGATGAATGGCCCAGATCTTCGGCGCCTTGTCGGCTTCGAGTGGGATGATCACCAGGCGGGCGTCGTTGGTGTCCACACGATCGATCACCACGCTCTTGTCGTTCAATGGATCGCTGCGCGCGTCATTTGGAGCCGGCGGCCCATCATCTGGTTTCGCCGCGCCGTTGGCGTTCGCCTCGGCCTTCTGACGATCGCGGACTTCGCTGGGCGGGATGCTGATTTCCAATCCATCGAGCTGCACGTGCGACACGTGTTTGCGCATCAGGCCGGCCACGCTGGCGTCCACGTGGAACGATTTGATCGCGATGAGCGGCGGGTACCTGGCGAGAGCGGCGCCGCGGCTTCGGATCCGCAGGTCGGCGCCATCAGCTCGCAGTCCGGGGAAGACGCGGAGATGCAAATCACCCAGTTCGACATCGCTGTCCAGCTGTTCAGACAGTGCGTGGACGATACGATGGCGCAGGATGTCGGAGGAGAGCGGTACTGCGGCGACGAAGAGCACCGAAAAGATCACCAGCAGCGTGACGCTGCCGACTGTGACCCAGAACCAGGGCTGCTTGACGAGCGGGCGCTTACCCGGCGCTCGAGCTGGCTCAGATGGCATCACGGCGGAGTCCACCCTCTATCTTGGAGCACGACCTGTGCCACCTGAACCAGAGCTCTCTTCGACTTAGCGGCAGCCCGCGTGTTTGCAATCGCACATCAATTCGGTCTGGTCGCCGGCTTCTTTGCAGTGCTCACTGCAGAACTTGCCGAACTGACCGCCTTCTGCCACCGAACAGGAACACTGAGGGTGAGCGCACTTCTTCGTTTCAGACATCGGGGACCTCCACGTTCGGGGCCGCAAGAATCAAGCCAGCGGTGCTCTAATAGGCGCATGACCTTGACCCTTTCGCTTCTGCCGGTAGCGGCGCTCGTGGTCCTGACCGCTGGCGTCACGACGCAGTCTCCGCCGCCTCAGACGCCATTGATTGACCCGACCGCGATCTCGAAGGTCTCCGAACATGTGCACGTGATTTCCGATCGCAACGTCGGTCTGGTACCCAACGTTGGCATCATCGTCGGGCAGAGGGCAACACTGGTAGTCGATACAGGTCTCGGCCCACGAAATGGCGAGACGGTGCTGCGCGCGACGAGAGCGCTGACCACGACGTCGGACCTGTACGTGGTCGCCACGCACTTCCATCCGGAGCATGCGCTCGGCGAGTCGGCATTTCCGGCGAGCGCCAAGATCATCCGCGCACGAACGCAGCAACAGGACATCGACGAATTCGGCCTGGACCTGGCAAAGACATTTGCGAGCCGATCGCCCGCGACCGCCGAGCTGCTGAAGGACGCGCGCTTTCGCAGTGCCGACATCCTCTTCGACCGGGAGTATCGCCTCGATCTCGGCGGCGTGACGGTTCGGTTGCTCGCGCTCGGGCCCACGCACACGCGCGGTGACACCATCATCTGGGTCGAGGGCGATCGCGTGCTGTTTGCCGGCGACGTCGTCATGAACCATGCATTCGTCGCCTTCGCCAGTCCGTACTCGAGCGTCAAGGCATGGCTCGCCGACTTCGATCAGCTGTCGCCGCTCGGCGCCAGGGTTCTGGTTCCGAGCCATGGCACGGTCGGGGACGCCGCGCTCATCGATGCGCAGCGGACGATGATGAAGGCGATCCAGGCCCGGGCGATTGAATTGAAGCGGGCGGGAAAGTCGGCGGACGAAACCGCTCAAGCCGTCCAGGCCGAATTCCAGGCCGCTCACCCGGACTGGACAGCGCCGACGCGTGTCGCGCTGATCGCGAAAACGGCCTACACCGAGGCGCCGTAGGAGGTCCAGCCGGCCCTCGCACCGTCAGCGTCGCAGTTTGTCGATCTTGTTGTCGCGGTCTGACGTCAGGCGTTCGCGTTCGCGCCGGTAGTTCTGTTCCACCACCTCGCGTTCGGCCGGATCCAGGATCGCGAGCAGCTTCGACTGGTGCATCACTTCCAGTTCGGCGATTTTCGCGCCGTAGAAGCTGCGCGCTTCGGCGATTGCCGCCTTCTGCTCGTCTGTGACCGCGCGCGTTTCGATGCCTGCGTCCGCGTCTTTTTTCCGCAGCCGCTCCATCGCCAGTTCGAACGACGTCTTGGGAGCTCCCTCGTCAGCCATGGGTCATGTTAATGCGTCATGCCGTACATCAGATAGTTGACGCCCAGCTTGTACGCTTCGTTGGTCTGATCGACCGAACGCAGTCCGCGGCCCGACCACTCCCAGAACTGCGAGATGTCGGTGTTGTAATTCACGACCATCACCAGGCGTTTGTGCGGGTCGTTGTCCTCGTAGACGGCTCGAAACACTGGCCGGCCGGCGTTGTAGGCCTGCGGAAAATTGTCGAGGGTTTCGATTTCGAAGAACGAATGGAAGATCGGATCCGACGGTTTCATCTCGAAGAAGCGGACGCCAGGCAGGACGCGCTGCATGTTGTTGGCGAACGGCTCCCAGCCCCCGGTGCCGTCGTTGGTCCATTGTTCGGTCTTGAAGTCGTCGACGATGACGAAACCGCCCTTCTGGATGTAGGCGCGAAGCGCGGCGGCCTGCGGATCGGTCAACGTCCACCAGCCGACTTCGATGATGTAAATCAGCGGGTACTTGAAGATGTCCGGGTCGTCGAGGGCGAGGACGTTGACGTCTTCGGTGCGCCCATCGAGGAAGCTCAGGTCGTTCATGATCCGCATCAGGTTCTCTTCGGCGAGCGGATAGCCGTGAACCCAGGACGGCCGGTTGCGCGACCAGTAGCCGCCGGGCGCGGTCTGATACGACACGCGCACGAACGTGAACTGACCGTCGTAGGCGACGTTGTGGATCGGCGGAATGCGACCGTATCCGCCGCCGAAGCCGCCGAACTGACGCTGCGCCAAGGCGGCCGCGGCGACCAGCGACAGCACGCCGACGACCATCCCGATTCGCCACCTGCCCGCCACTCTCTTCATCCTACGCCTTCGAGCGTTCGCGGGAGGCCGATCAGTTGCCGGACGGACGCGCCTGCAGCTGACCGTGACGGACCCACACAGTCGAGCCGACGGTCACGGTCAAGTCCGTAAAGAAATTCCACCGGACGTAACCGCTCCCGCCGCCTATCGCGCCACCGAGCTCGGTGTTGTCACCGAGCGACAGCCGCACCACGCCGGCGCCATAGCCGTAGTACGGAATCCACGGCATCCGCTCGGGCACCGCAAGCAGCGGGTTGAAGCCGACCCCGATCTCGCGAAACGCACGGCCGGCCTCGCCGGCTTTCTGCATCTCGGCCTCGACGGCGTCGCGACCGCTGGTCGCCCGGACTTCGACGACACGGCCACGCGCGAAGCGCAAGGTGAGTCCCTCCACAGGCCGGCCGTCCCACTGCGACGGCGGAAACGCGACGACGCCTTCCACCGACTCTTCGAGCGGCGCGACGCGCACGACACCGGCCGGCAGTTCGACCTCGTGATCGACCAGGACTTTTCCCTGGGCGGTGCGGACAGCCGACGCGTCGCCGTCCTGCAGGTTGGCCGGACGGTTACCCGCGCGGAATTTCAAGTCGGTCCCGGCCGGCGACGTGATGTGGACTTCGCCGGTCTTGAGCGCGTCAGCGAATCGGCGTTCGACATCGCCGAGCGCTGGATAGTCCGTCTCGAGCAGTGCGCGCTGGTAGAGCGCGTCCATGGCCCACCGGGCCGGCAGCGGCTGGCCGGCGATCGGATAGGCGCTGCCGTTCTCGACCCAGTGGAAGTGGATAGTGCGCCGGCCACGATGCTCGGTGAGATCATCTTTGAGCCAGTCCTGCATCGCGAGGTAGGCCGGGTGCGAGGTCGTGGCGCCTGGCATCATGACCGCCGCATCGACGTCGCGGAACATGGCCTTGTAGTAGGCGCGCGCGTCGCGCGCGCCTTTCTGCAGCACGGCCGGATCGAATTCCTGCGGCACCGGCTCGCGCAAGACCTCGATGACGCCGAGATCGACTCCGCCGGCGCGCATCACTTCGTAGCGCAGGTAGGGCAGCAGATCCTCGAACACGCCCGGGTGTGCGATTGCCATGACGCGCTCGCCCGGCTTCAACGCCAGCTGGCCGACCAGGCGTTTGGCGATGGCCGGGTAGTCCCAGGTCAGACGCGGCTGCGCCCGCATCGTGACCGTCATCGCGACGCCGGCCGCGACCAGAGCGAGCGCGGTGCGGAAGCGGTTCATGAGCGTCATTATTGCGCAGAACCTCGGCGCGGCGCCGTCCGGCGGAGCGTGGTACCGTAATGTGTGCCACTCGTTTCGCTCGACGGCGTTTCCATCGCCTACGGTCACCTGCCGCTGCTCGACCACGCGTCGCTCCAGATCGATCCGCGCGAGCGCGTCTCGGTGATCGGTCGCAACGGGACCGGCAAGTCCACCCTCCTTCGTATTCTCAGCGGCGAACTCGAACCGGACGAAGGCACGGTCTGGCGGCAGCCGGGGCTGCGGGTCGCGCGGCTGGAACAGGACGTGCCGCTGTCGGCCAATCGATCGGTGTTCGAGGTGGTGGCCGAAGGGCACACCCATCACCTCGAGGCGGATGACGAGTGGCTGCGCGAACATCACGTCGATCTCGTGCTGTCGCGGCTGGAACTTCCACCCGAGGCGATCGTCGACACGCTCTCCGGCGGCTGGCGCCGGCGGGTGCTGCTGGCGCGCGCGCTGGTCGGTCAACCCGATTTGCTGCTGCTCGACGAGCCGACCAATCATCTCGACATCGAGGCGATCAAGTGGCTCGAGGACTTCCTCGCCGAGTACGACGGCGCGGTGATGTTCGTGACCCACGACCGCGCCTTCCTTCAGCGGCTCGCGACCCGCATCGTCGAACTGGATCGCGGCCGCGTCACCTCCTGGCCCGGCAACTATCCGACATATCTGCGGCGCAAGGAAGAGGCGCTCGCCAACGATGCGGTACAGGCGGAGAAGTTCGACAAGAAACTTGCCGAGGAGGAGGCGTGGCTGCGCCAGGGCATCAAGGCCAGGCGGACCCGCAACGAAGGACGCGTCAAGGCGCTGCTGGCGATGCGCGAGGAACGGGCGCAGCGGCGGGAGCAGATCGGCAACGTCCGTCTGCAGGCCGAGCAGGCGGAGCAGTCAGGCAAGATGGTGATCGAGGCAAAGCACGTGTCGAAATCGTACGACACGAAAGCGGTGGTCTCGGATTTCTCGGCGCGTGTCCTGCGCGGCGATCGCATCGGGTTGATTGGTCCGAACGGCGCCGGCAAGACGACACTGTTGCGGATGCTGCTCGGACAGCTCGAACCGGACGCGGGCGAGATTCGCCTGGGCGCGAACGTGCAGATCGCCTACTACGATCAGCAGCGCGAACAACTGGATCCGGAGTGCACCGTGTTCGACACGGTCGGTGAAGGCAACGATACGGTGACGGCCAACGGCCGCACCCGTCACGTGAACGCGTACCTGCGGGATTTCCTGTTCTCGAACGAGCGGGCGCGCTCGCCGGTGAAGGCGCTGTCAGGCGGCGAACGCAACCGCCTGTTGCTGGCGCGGCTGTTCACCCGTCCCGCCAATGTGCTGGTGCTCGACGAACCGACCAACGATCTCGACATCGAGACGCTCGAACTGCTCGAGGAGGAACTGGTCGAGTGGCCCGGTACGCTACTGCTGGTCAGCCACGACCGCGCCTTTCTCGACAACGTGGTCACGAGCACGTTCGTGTTCGAAGGCGGCGGACGCGTCGTCGAGTACGTCGGTGGATACGAGGACTGGATTCGGCAGCGGGCAGCGATCGAGAAAAGCCAGAGGACACGCGCGAAGAGCGGGAAAGCCGTGCCGGGCGCTGGAGGCAATGCTCGCGAACCCGGTTCGACGAAGCCGATCAAGACGCCCGCCAGTGTCAAGAAGCTGTCGTACAAGGAACAGCGCGAACTCGACGGACTGCCGGCACGCATCGAAGCGCTCGAAACGGAGCAGCGCACGCTCGCCGCCCGAATCGCCGCGCCGGAATTCTACAAAGAAGGCAGCGAGGCGATCGCCGCAGCGCTGGCACGCGTCGAGACGCTCGTGAGCGAGCTGGCGGTCGTCTACGATCGGTGGCACGCGCTCGAGGCGCGCGCTCAGTGAATGACGCCGCTGTGCTGATCGGCGCAGGCCTGACACACGCCCGCGTCGTGTAGCCATTCGGGCGCGGTGCGGCGTCCGCAGTAGACGCAGGTCTGGAAGCGGGAAAAGCGCGCGTCGCGCGCGCCCTTGATCAGCGCGCCGAGCGCGTTCCACAACGCGCTCTCGGGCAGACGCCGCCATTTGAGCACGCCGACCCGGCGCGGCTTCGCGGCGAACTTGAAGGGTGTCTCCCAGACGCCGGAGAACTCGGACACGATGACGCTGGTGTCGGTCAGCAGGGCGACGACTTCAGCCGGGTCGCCGCCGATGAATTGAATCGAACCGTCCTCGTGTTCCTGGCGATCCACCGGCGCCTGCAGGTTCGAACTGAGAAACGCGATGAGCTGCTCGTAGCGTTCGGGCGCATTCATGAGTACACCCATTATGGCCCGGCTCCGACGCGGCGGACGCGTGCCGGGCACGCGTCTGGCCGGCTTGCAGCACCGAACCTATCGGCAGGCCGGATGCTGGCAATCGCAACGCAATTCGATGGTTTGTCCCTTTTCCTTGCAGTGCTCGCTACAGAATTTCCCGTGCGGGCCGCCCTTCGCGACCATGCAGGAGCAGGCGGGGTGAGCACACTTGGCGGTGTCGGCCATCGCGGTCCTCCGGCCGCATTTTACGCTCAGGTTACGAATTCCGGTAGGGGAGGGATGTTGCTCCTCCCCGCGGCGGTCCCCAGGCTCCTCCTTACGGTTTTCCGGGACGCCGGAGGCGCACGCTGCTTGCTAGAGCGGAGCAAACCTCTCCACTAGAGGATGGACCGGCCTTCCGATCGCACACGCTCGTGGTAGGCGTCGCTGAGACGCTGCGTGATCGCCCCGACCCCGCCGCTCCCGATCGTCCGGCCGTCCACGGAGCCCACCGGTACGACCTCGGCGCCCGTGCCGCAAATGAAGACTTCGCGCGCTGTCCACACGTCGAACAGCGTCATCGGCTTCTCTTCGACACCGATCTCGAGGCGGCCGGCGATCTCGATCATGGTCTCGCGGGTGACGCCCTTGAGGTTGGTCGCCGTCGGCGGCGTCGCCAGGCCTCGCTCGGTGACGATGAAGAGGTTGTCGACCGACGCTTCGGACACGAAACCGTGCACGTCGAGCATCAGCGCCTCGTCGGCGCCCCGATCGTTCGCCTCGATCTTTGCGAGCACGTTGTTCAGGTAATTCAGCGACTTGATCGACGGGCTGGTCGTGTCCGGCGAGTTGCGGCGGAAGCTCGACGTCACCAGCCGAATCGCCGCCGACGTGTCGCCGTACATCTGCATCGTCTTTCGTGCGATCACGATCACTTCGGCGCGCGGGCACTTGCGCGGGTCGATGCCGAGGTCGCCGGGTCCCCGGGTGATCACCAGGCGGATGTAGCCATCGCCGATTTCGTTGCGCCGGCAGGTCTCGACCACGATGTCGCAGAGATCGCGGTGCGTGTGCGGAATTTCGAGGCGCACCGCCTTGGCGGAGTCGAACAGGCGATCGATGTGTCGTTCGAGCTTGAAGACGCGCCGGTTGTAGGCGCGGATCCCCTCGAAGATGCCGTCGCCATAGAGCAGGCCGTGGTCGAAGACGCTGACCGTCGCCTCGCCGGCCGGCTTGAAACGCCCGCTGACGTAAATCACGCCCTCGTCGAGTCCGGCGCGCGCCGGGCTATCAGTTACACTTGGACTGGTTTCTGTTGTCATGGTGAAAGCGATCATGCCCAAGACTCGACAAGTTCAAGCGGACCAATCCGTGAATGGCTTGTTTGCGGCGCTGCGGACCGACCCGCGCGCGATTGTGCGGACGCGCCCGCTGTTCCGCCGCCTGGTGACGCTGATCGAGGCGGGGATCGTGCGCGGCGACCTGGCGCCGCGTTTTCAGCTGCCGCCCGAACGAGAGCTGGCGGCGGCGATGCGCATCAGCCGTGCGACCGTGGTCAGTGCCTATCGCGAGCTCGAAGCCCGCGGTCTGGTCCGGGGCTACGTCGGCCGCGGGACGTTCGTGTCGGCCCGACCGGACACGGCCAGCGCACCGTTCGCCTGGCGAGGCAAGATCGCTGCGGCCGCGTTGCAGGCGACCGACACGACGGTGCGGGATCTGGTCCGCGCGGCCGCCGATCCCGCTCTGACTTCGCTTGCCGCCGGCGTGCCGGCTCTCGAGTGTTTTCCCACTGACGCGTTCCAGCGGGCGATGAACACAGTGCTGGCACGGCACGCGGACGCGGCGTGGCGGCACGGTCCGACCGAAGGGCTGCCGCGTTTTCGCGCGGCGCTGGCGACCCGGTTCGGCGGCGATCCCGAACACATTCTGGTGCTCGCGGGCGCGCAGCAGGGCCTCGATCTGCTGGCGCGCTGCCTGATCGATCCCGGTGACGCCGTCGTGATCGATCGCCCCGGATACCTCGGTGCGATTCAGACCTTCCGCGCCGCCGGGGCGCGGCTGGTCGGGTGGGACATCGCCCGCGGCGACGTGGACGAACTGGAAGAGTTGTTTCTGCGGTACCGACCCAAGCTGATTTACACCAACCCGACGCATCAGAATCCGACCGGCGTCACCATGTCGATCCGGTTGCGGCGCGAACTGCTCGAATTGGCGGTCCGTTACCGCGTCCCGGTGGTCGAAGACGATACCTATCGGGAACTTTCGTTCACCACGCCGTCGCCGCCGTCACTCTTCACGCTGGACGAATCGCACGCAGTCGTCATCCGCATCAACAGTTTTTCGAAGATGCTGGCGCCCGGTCTGAGGCTCGGCTGGATCAGCGCCGTCAGGCCGATCGTCGATCAGCTCGCGATGCTGAAGCAGCAGTGTGACCCTCACACGCAGAACCTGTCGCAGTTGGTGGTGTCCGAGTTGCTCGAACACGGCGTGTTCGATCGGCATCTCGTCACCCTCAGGACCGAGCACCGCCGCCGCCGCGATGCGATGGTTCAGGCGCTTCGTCAGCACGTCCCGGCGAACGTCCTTCGTTTCGCGATCCCGGACGGCGGGATGTATCTGTGGTGCCAGCTCGACCCGCAGGTCCGCGGGCGCGCTGTTCAGGAACACGCGCTCGCCGAGTCAGTGATGATTCTGACCGGCGAACCCTTCTACGTCGATCAGGGCGGCAGCGATCAGCTGCGCTTGTGCTATACCTCGGCGCCGATCGCCAGCGCCGAGCGGGTCGCGCGAACGCTGGCGCGCAGCCTCCGTGCCGCGGCGAGCGAGGGCAACGAGTCGCCGGCCGCGGTCCGCCTGGTCTAGCCTCCGCTACAATTGCCGCATGCGAGTCATCAACCGGACTGCGATCTCGATCACCGGCGACCAGCCGTTCGTCGACTGGATGCGGCAGGTCGACGCCGATTTCAACAAGGGCGCGATCACCGTATCGCGCGCCAAGGCCTACGGCTCCGCATTCCTGCTGCCGGAGTTCGAGCTGGAGGAAGACGTCCAGGAATGGGTGGAAGAGAACGCCGCATGGCTGTTCGAGTTCCAGCTGTCGGCCTGGACCGAGAACGAAACGGCATGGCCTCCAACCCGCGACCTGGCGACGTTCCGTCAGTGGTTCCGGGTCGACATCCACAGCATCGTCGTCGACATGGCCGACGATGACATCGAAGGCGAGGAACTCTGATGCTGCTGCACCTCGTGTGTTTCAAGTACAAGGCCGACACTGATAGCGCGACGCGCGCGGACCATCGACAACGGCTCGCGGCGCTGAAAGGCTTAGACGTGCTGGTAGACCTGAAGGTTGGCGAGGACGTCGTGCGGTCACCGCGATCCTATGACACCGGTCTCGCCGTGACGTTTCGCGATCGTGCCGCGCTCGACGCTTATCAGAAGCACGAACGTCACGTGCCGGTCGCGCAGTTCGGTGTTGGGATTTGTGAACACATCGTCGCGGTCGATTTCGAGATTTAAGAGCGTCCGTTCTTCGCGAATTCGGACATCAAACTTTCCGCGTCAGCGTCCGTCTATCTCAGACAAGATGCTGATGACCACGAGCCTTGTCGCAGCGCTGATCGCGTCCACATCACTCCTTCCCGCCGGCGTCACCGAATCGCCGGCCACCTTCGCCGCCCCGCCGATCACCGTCACCGTCACGGCCGCCGGTGTACCGCCGTCGCTGCTTCACAATGTGTTCGACGAAGCCGATGCGATCTGGAAAGGCAGCGGCATCAGTTTCGTGTGGCGGATCGCCGAGCGCGATCCGCGGCCGTGTCAGGTCGACGGTCCGCCGCCGCTGCCCCTGTCGTTGCGGGTCACGTTCGGCGATGCGCCTGGCGCGGTGAAAGGCGGCCAATTGCCGCTCGGCTGGATTGTGTTCGACGATGTGACGACCCCCGAGCAGGAGATTTATGTGTCGTACGGCAACGCGATGCGTTTTCTGAAGAGCGCGCGCGGAGTGGTGGGACTCCTCGACCAGATGCCGCAAGCGCAGAAGGAAACGCTGCTTGGCCGAGCGATGGGCCGGGCACTCGCGCACGAGATCGGTCATTACCTGCTGGCCTCAAAGATCCATACGCCGAAGGGCCTGATGAAGGCGACCCGGACGGCGTTCGAGTTCTTCACACCGGATCGGACAGGTTTCATCATCGAGGCCGGTCAGACGCAGGTGCTCGTGGCACGGCTGAGGAACGAGAATCGGACAAGCAATCAATAGGGAGTCGCGAGTTGCACAGTCGAGTTCGCAGCCGGCCGTCGTCAACTGCCGCGGTCATCGCGCGCAGCGTCGGCCGGCAATTCGCTCTCTAGCTCTCTCGAGCTCTCTAGCTCCTTAGCTCCTTAGCTCCTTAGATCCTCAGATCCTCAGCTCCTCAGATCCTCAAACAAATCCTCAACTCCAAAGATCCTCACCTCCTTAGATCTATCAAGTCTGCTACCATCCCTCTCACCGTTCCGTCTCTCGAGAGGCCTTATATGTTCAAGAGATCCATCGCCATGGCGGCGCTGACTGTGGCGCTTTCGGTGGCCGCACCGCAGGCGCAAAACCGGCCGGCAGCCCAGAAAATCACCACGCCGAAAGAGCAGTTCGGCCACGACATCGGCGACGACTACTGGCTGGCGAACTACACGCAGTACGTCGAGTACCTGCGCAAGCTCGACAAGGAGTCCGATCGCCTCACGGTGGTGGACATCGGCAAGACCGAAGAAGGCCGTCCCGAGCTGACGGCGATCATCACCTCGCCGGAAAATCACAAGAAGCTCGCGCAGATCAAAGAGGCCAACCGCAAACTGGCCCTCGCCGACGGCATCACCGAGGAACAGGCGCACCAGCTCGCCAGAGACGGCAAGACGGTGGTGTGGATCGACGGCGGCCTGCACGCGACCGAAGTGGTGGGTACGCAGCAGTTGATCGAGACGATCTACCGCCTCACGTCCCGGACCGATCCGGAGACGCTGCGGATCCTGAACGACACGGTGATTCTCTGCACCCTGGTCAACCCGGACGGCATGGAGCTGGTTTCGGATTGGTACATGCGCGAGCCGGACGAGAAGAAGCGTTCGACGAACGGCATCCCGCGGCTCTACGAGAAGTACATCGGCCACGACGACAACCGCGACTTCTACATGATGAACATGTCGGAGAGCGTCAACGCGAACAAGATGATGTATCGCGAGTGGTACCCGGCGATCATGTACAACCATCACCAGACCGGCCCGGACGGCGCGGTGTTGTTCGCGCCGCCGTTCCGCGATCCCTTCAACTACAACTTCGATCCGCTGGTGGTGCTCGGCATCGACATGGTCGGCTCGGCGATTCACACCCGGCTGGCGGTCGAGAACAAGCCCGGCGCGGTGATGCGCAGCGGAGCGCCGTACTCGACCTGGTTCAACGGCGGCATCCGCACGATGTCGTACTTCCACAATCAAATCGGCATCCTCACCGAGATCATCGGTAACCCGACCCCGGTCGAGATCCCGTTCGTGCTCGACATGCAGCTGCCGCGCGCCGACGTGCCCAACCCGATCGCGCCGCAGACGTGGCACTTCCGGCAGTCGATCGAGTACGAGATGACGAACAACTACGCGATTCTCGATATCGCGTCGAAGCGTCATGAGGACTTCCTGTTCAACATGTACAAGATGGCGAAGAACGCCATCGACAAGGGCAGCCGCGACAACTGGACGATTCACCCCAAACGGATCGACGCGGCCCGCGAGGCGATTGAAACCGCCGCGGCGGGCGCCAGCCGTGGCGGCGCCGACATCGGCCCGCGTGGTGGTCGTGGCGGCGCTCCGGGTGGCGGACGCGCCGGTCGCGCACCCGTCGCCATCTACAACACCGTCCTGCACGATCCGAAGCTCCGCGATCCGCGCGGCTTCATCGTCCCGGTCGGCCAGCCGGACTTCCTGACCGCGACCAAGTTCGTCAACATCCTGATCAAAGGCGGGGTGGTCGTCCAACGTGCGAAGACGGCGTTCACGGTCGCGGGCAAGGAGTACGGTGCGGGATCGTACGTCGTCAAAGCGGCGCAGCCGTTCCGCGCCCACGCGATGGATATGTTCGAGCCGCAGGATCACCCGGACGACATTCCGTATCCGGGCGGGCCGCCGCGTCCGCCTTACGACGTGACCGGCTACAACATCGCGTATTCGATGGGCATCAAGTACGACCGCATCCTCGACGGCTTCGACTGCCCGTGCGAAAACATTCCGGATCTCGCGCCCGTACCCGCCGGGCAGATCGCTCCTGCACCGAGCGCCACCGGCGGCTACCTTCTCAGCCATCAGGTCAACGACGCGTTCGTCGCCGTCAACCGGCTGCTGAAGGCTAACGAAGAGGTCTACTGGCTCAAGTCGCCGTGGACCGTGGCCGGCAAGATCTACCCGGTCGGCGCGATGTACATCCCGGCGAAGCCGACCACCTTGCCGATTCTGCAGAAGCTGACCGCGGACAAAGGGCTGAACTTCGGTGCGGTCGACGCGCGGCCGACCGACGTGCTCAAGCTGAAGCCGGTCCGCATCGGCCTCTGGGATCAGTACGGCGGCTCGATGACGTCGGGCTGGACGCGCTGGCTGTTCGAGCAGTACGAGTTCCCGTTCGAAGTGGTCTATCCGCAGACGCTCGATGCGGGTAACCTCAACGCGAAGTTCGACGTTCTGGTCTTTACCGACGGCGGGATTCCCGGCGGTGAGAGCCGCGGCGGTGGCGGCGGCTTCGGTGGCCAGCCTCCGGCCGACACGATCCCCGCCGAGTTCCGCAATCGCCTCGGCCGCGTCTCGATCGCGACGACGGTACCGCAGCTGCAGCGGTTCGTGCAGAACGGCGGCACCATCCTGACGATCGGATCGTCGACCGCGTTCGGCTATCAGCTTGGCCTGCCGATTCGCGACGCGCTCGTCGAACGCGTCAACGGCGGTGTGGAGCGGTCGCTGCCGCGCGAGAAATTCTTCGTCCCGGGCTCCATCCTGGAGGCACGCATCGACAACACGCAGCCGCTGGCGTGGGGAATGGAGGATCGCGCCTACGTGTTCTACGACGAGAGTCCGGCGTTCCGTCTGCTGCCGGACGCCGAGCTGAAGGGCGTGAAGCCGATCGCCTGGTACGACGGTCCGACGCCGCTGCGCAGTGGCTGGGCGTGGGGCCAGCAGTATCTCGATCAAGCCGTGTCGATCATCGAAGCGCCGGTCGGCAAGGGCCACGTCGTGTTGTTCGGCAACGAGGTCAACTGGCGCTCGCAGCCGCACGGCACCTTCAAGCTGCTGTTCAACGGCATCTACTACGGCTCGGCGTCGGCGCCGGCCGGCAGCTCGCGGACGACCGATCGGCCCTGATTCCGGCGAAGCAGCGCGGACGCACGTGGATGCGTCCGCGTATGCTTTTACGTCACAGAAAGCGGCCTTCGGTTTGCACTACCCGGGCTGTTATGGCAAGCACGCTCAATACCCAACGTCTCTGGACCTCGAGCGACGGGACCCAGTGCCTGATGATCGAACGGGAAGACGCTCCGCGCTTCGAAATCTGTGTCGTTCAAGGTGATAACGTCCTTCGACACGACCGGCTTTACGCCCGCGCCAGCGCCCAGGTCCTCGCAGAAACCTGGCGGTTCGCGCTCGCGGCGGCCAATCCAGCGCTCGGCGCCTGACAAAATCAGGCAGTAAAAACTGACAAAAAATGGCGCCCGGCGATTACGGCCTGGGCACCAGTTCCGGCGACGGGATGAAGTCATACAGGTGTCGCCCGACGATCTCCTGAATCACCACGTCTGGATGCTCTTTGGCCACGACGTCGGCATCGAAATCGTTCTGCCACAGATAGACCGCGCGGCTGAAGTGTTCTGAGAGAAACGGGACGAGCCGCGAGACGAACGAATCCCTGAAAATCACGGCTCGAGGCAGCGACGGGTCATCGATCTCGGTGACGATTCGGCCCTCTTCGTCGGTCGGTGCTGCGCCGGCCGGTTCGAGCACCTTCGCCCGGCGCGGCCGCGTCGGAATCAGCACCAGATCGGTCTCCCGCAGGACTCGCTTCAGCCCCATCATGCCGGCCAGATCGAGCCCCTCGATGTCGTGTTCCGCCGATGTGAAGTCGCTGCGCGTCCAGGCCGGCGGTGTGCGCGGAACGCGCACGCGGACCAGCGTGATGATCTGCTGGTAGGCGAGCAGCGCGCCCCGATCGTTCCAGTGCGTGTCGGTTTGCTGGTAGAGGCGCTCGCGCTCCTTGCCGTTGAACAGCGCCGGGCGGACGTCGACGGCGAGCCCGGTGTCCTGCAGGCCGGTCAACAGCTGATCGGTCCGCGAGAGGTCGCCGACCTTCGCGATCGTCGCCGGCATCTCTTCCGCGTAAACCACGTGCTTGTCCGGCGCGACCGTAAAGACGAACGCGATGCCTCGCGCATCGAGCCAGTCGTGCGCGCGCAGTACCGCCGTTCGCCAGTTGCTGATGGCCGCCTCGGTCATCGGCTCGACGTCGGCGTAGTCTTCGACCGACTTGTCGTCCCCGTAAAAGAACCAGCCTGCGTTGCCCTTGACGACGGTCGCGGTCGGCGAGACGCCGAGGCCGTAGAGACGGCTCTCGCCGTACCAGCGGACGAGCGTCGATCGGAAACCGAAGTGGTCGTCGAACCAGGCGCTGAGGCCGGGACCAAAAGCGGCGACCGAGTGCCACGAAGCCGCCAGCGGCGGAAACGCCGCCAGGTCGCGATTCTCGCCACCCGGATCGGCGCCGTCATGCCCGGCGATGTTCGCGGCCAGCGGCAACGAAATCGTGATCACGAACAGAGCAACGAGCAGCGCCTTCATCAGAATCGAAAATAGATGAACGGGTTATAGGTGCGCGCCGCCACCTGCAGAATCGAGGCGAACAGCAATGCCATCAACATGGTCGTGCTGACGAACTGAAGCCGCCACGATCCCTCGGGTTGATCAGTCGTGGCCCAGCGCGCCCGCAGCGCCGGCACCCAGGGCGTCGAGCCGATCGCGCCGGCCACCAGCGCCAGCCACAGCTCCGGCGTCAGGTACCAGCCGACCGTGTACGGCGTCGGCGCCGCGACGGTGAACCCGGCCATCGCCTTGAGGAACGCCACCGCGCCCGGGAGGGTCTCGGCGCGAAAGAACACCCAGCCGATCATGACGACCAGCATCGTGTAGACATGCGGCCAGATCGGCCAGTTGAGGATGCCCGGTTCGACATCAGCCGCTCGCGTCACCGCGCCTCGTGTGGCCGGCGGCGTCTTTTGGCGGCGCGAGACCAGCCGCTCGATCACCAGAAACAGCCCGTGCCACAGTCCCCAGATCGCGAAATTCCAGCTGGCGCCGTGCCAGAGGCCGCACAGGAAAAAGATCGTCACCAGGTTGACGTAGGTGCGTACCGGGCTGATGCGATTGCCGCCGAGCGGGACGTAGAGATAGTCGCGGAACCAGGACGACAGCGAGATGTGCCACCGGCGCCAGAACGCCTGGACGCTGTCGGCGACATACGGCCAGCGGAAGTTCTCCGGGAAACCGGAAGCCGAACATCCGGCCCAGGCCGATCGCCATATCCGAGTAGCCGGAAAAGTCGAAATAGATCTGCAACGTGTAGCAGACGATGCCGAGCCATGCGTGCGCCGTGGACAACTCGGCGAACGGCATCGCGAAGATTTTGTCCGCCGGCCCGGCGACGACATTGGCGATCAGCACTTTCTTGGCGAGGCCGAGGATGAAGCGTCGGACGCCGTACGCGAAGTCATCGATTGTGACGATCCGGCGCGCCAGCTGATCGGCGATGTCACGGTAGCGGATGATCGGGCCGGCGATCAGTTGCGGAAACAGCAGCAGGTAGAGCGCCGCGTGCACCGGGCTCTTCTGTGCGGTGGCGTCGCGGCGGTAGACGTCAACGACGTAGGAGATGGCGTGGAAGGTGAAGAACGAGATGCCGATCGGCAGCAACACCCGCGGCACTACCAGCGGCGAGGCGCCGGCGAGCGAGCGCACGGCGTTGACGTTGTCCACGAAGAAATTGGCGTACTTGAACACGCCGAGCACGATCAGATTCACCGTGACGGCGAAGGCGAGGCGCTGGGTGGCCGCGGGCGTCCCGTGCGCCCGGTCGACGGCGATCGCCATCGTGTAGTTGAAGGCAATCGACCCGAGCATCAGCCACGTAAAAGCGCCGCCACCCGTGGCGTAGAAGATGACGCTGGCGACCAGCAGCAGCCAGTTGGCGTATGAGGCATGCGCGCGCGATCCGGTCGCGAAATACAACGCGAGCAGGAGCGGAAGGAAGAGAAAAAGAAACGTCGGCTCAGTGAACAGCACGGACGGTGAAGATGAGGATGTGCTGGCGCGGCAGGCTCTCGTCCACTTTCGACAGCGTGAAGCCCTCGGACTCGACCTCGAGCTTGGCGTTGGCGACGCTCATCTTGTGCTCGGGCTTGATCGGGATCGACGGATCTTCCTTGCGGTACTCGAGCAGGACCAGCCGGCCCCCGGGCTTGAGGGCGTCGCGCAGATGCCGCAGCATCGCCTGGGGCTGCGACAGCTCGTGGTAGACATCCACCATCATTTCGAGATCGACCGATGCCGGATCGAGTCCAGGGTTGTCGAGCGTGCCCTGCACCAGCGTCACGTTGGTGATGTTGGTGGCGGCAAGGCGCCGGCCCAGGATCTGGAGCATCTGCGGCTGCACGTCGGTCGCGAAGACCCGTCCCTCTGGTCCGACCCGGCCTGACAGTTTGACGGTGATATAGCCCGATCCCGCGCCGATATCGGCGACGGCCGCGCCTTTCGCAATCTTCAGGACGTCGAGCGCGAGGTCGGGCGCTTCCTCGTCTTCGCGTTCGGTGCGTTCCAGCCAGTCGGCGCCTTGATAGCCCATCACCGGTGCGATCGGCCGTCCACTGATTGGGTGCACCGGCGCCTGGGCGCCGAGCGAGGCCGCGGTGATCAGCGCGAGGCCGCACAGGGTGACGACGCGAACCCTCGGTGATGGCATGCCACTAGGATAGCAACAATCGTCGATAGCAGCGGGAAACGGATTAGACTGACTGCGATGACCGAGACTTCGTTGACCCCGGCGCGTTTGTGGAAGCAGATGACCAGCGAGCAGCGGCAGAAGGCCGCGCGCGCGTTCTGGGAGGATCCCGACGCGACCGACGATCAGGTGCAGGCGGCGTTCCTGATCGCGCAGCAGAAGAAATTCCGCGCCAAGACCGTGATCGGCCTCGATCTGGAGCGCAAGACCCACCATCTGGCGACGCTGGGTGCGCTGCCCGATCCGCTCGCCGCGCGGGCGCTCATCCTGTATCACCTGGCGGGCCATCGGCCGATGATGGGCGCGTTTCTCGACGCGCTCGGGATCGCTCACGAGAACGGCCTGATTCAGGAAGACGAGGTCAAGCCGGACCCGGCGAAGGTCGCGCCGGCGGCCGCGAAGCTCGCCGCGGAGTTTCCCGCGGCGGACGTCCGCATCTATCTCAACACCCTGCTGTGTCAGGACCCTGAGACGTGGGGCGCGCTCGCCGGTCTGCCGCAGCTGGCGTAGTTGATGTGGCGCGGGCCTTTCAGGCCCGCGATCTACGCGACCCTGAAAGGGTCGCGCTACGGCTCACGGCTGCTGTCCGGTCGCGGCGCCTTTCGGCATCAGGTACTTGTCGTACCAGGCGAGGATGCGGTTGAGTCGATCCAGCAGGTGCTTTTCCTCGCGCAGGCCGTGCGGTTCGCGCGGGTAGAGGACGAGCTCGGCGTCCACGCCGTAGCGTTTCAATCCGCGATAGAACTGCTGGCTCTGACCGATCGGATCGGTGGTGTCGTCCTCGCCTTGCAGCAGCAGCGTCGGCGTTTTTGCGTTCTTCACGAAGGTCATCGGTGAGCTCTTGATGAAGCCGTCGAGTTTTTCGTACGGCGTTCCGTAGAACCATTCGTCGTACGCCGATCCGCCCTCGGTGCCGAACTCGCTGGCCATGTCGATGACCGGGGCGCCTGATACCGCCACCTTGAAGCGCGCGGTCTGCGTCACTGCCCACGCCGCCATGTAGCCGCCGTACGACCAGCCGCCGATGCCGAGGCGATCGGGATCCGCGATGCCATGTGCAACCAGGTAGTCGGCACCGGCCATCACGTCCGTGAAATCGCCGCCACCCCAGTCGGCCCGGTTCATCTCGACGAAACGGTGGCCGTACCCGACCGAACCGCGCACGTTGGGGTAGAGCACCGCGTATCCACGCGCGGCTAGAAGTTGTCCCCACGCTTCGAATGTGTCGCTCCAGCGTCCGGTCGGGCCGCCGTGGACGAGAATCACGGCAGGCAGGTGCAGCGCGAGTGTTTCAGATCCGCTTTCGCGGCCCTGAAAGGGCCGCGCCACGGTCGCCTCGCCTTCGCGGCCCTGAAAGGGCCGCGCCACCGTCGCCACAGTCGGAGGCAACAGCAGCGCCGCTTCGATCTCGGTGCCGTCAGCGCTCTTGTACTTCACGATTTCGGGAGCGATGACCGGTATCGCCGCCCATCCGGCGTTGACGGTCGATACTGCGCGAGCCGCGACGCCCGGTGCCTTGATCCACAGTTCGGGAGCGTGCGTCGCGGTCTCGCCGGCATAGACCAGAGTGCCCGACGGCGTACGGGCGAACGACGACGTGTTCACCGCGAGGCCATCGACCGGCTGCGCCGACCCATCGCGTCCAATCAGGGCGACCGTGCTGCTGAACCCGCGCGCGACCTGCACCGCAACCGTTTGCGCGTCCACCCATCGGGGCTGGCTGACCGGGCGATCGAGCGACGCCGCGGTCAGGTTCGTGGCGGCGCCACCGGCGATCGGCTGCAGATAGAGATCGTGCGAGTCCGGGCCGTCGGCACGGGCGCCGATGTACGCGATCGTGCCGCCATCGGGCGAAAGCGCAAAGGCGCCGAGCGGACCGCGCGGCGCCGCGATCTCCTTGAAGGTTCCATCGGACAGCGCGATTGAATAGAGATGCTCGTGCCACTGATCCGAGGCGGGCGTCTCGTCCGCAGACGCAATCAGCCGCTCGCCATTCGGCGTCCATTCGATTTGCTGAATCTGCCAGCCGCCGCTCGTGACGGGGGTCATCTTGCGCGTCGCGATGTCGAGCAGCCATACCCGGGCGCGGCGAGTCTCCTTGTCGACGACGTGGCTGTCGTCCTTGTCTTTTTCGCGCTTCTTCAGCGTCTCGGACTTGGGCTCGGCCATGAGCACCGCGATCCGCGCACCGTCTCGCGACCAGCGAAACGTCGCCTGCTGTTGAAGCGGCTCGTCCTCGAGCTTCTCCGCCTCGCCGCCGTTCATCGACAACCGGTAGAGATGCGGCTCGCCATCGCGATCGGACACGAACGCGATCGATTTGCCGTCCGGCGCCCAGCGTGGCGCGCTGTCGTTCTTGCCTGAAAAGGTGAGTGGTCGCACCGTACCGCTGGCGACGTCGAGCAGCCACACCGCCCGCGCCCGCTGCGCACCGACGGCCGGCTCGGTCACGGTAAACACCAGGCGCGATCCGTCGGCCGACAAATCGAGTTCGCCGATCGTCCGGCGATCGAGCGCCCGCTCAGGCGTGAGCTGCAGCGTTTGAGCGCCCGCCGACACGACCATTGACGCCAGCGCTGCCGCCGCGAACAGGGTGTGCTTCATGGTTTGATGCGACGTACCTTAGCATAGGCATTCGCGTTCCTGAGTCGCGCGGGCCGATGGTCTCGCGCCGAGAGGTTCCCATGCGCCGCGTCATCGCCGTTGTCGTGTTTCTGCTACTTTCCCGCGGGTCGGCGTATGCGACCTGGTCGATCGTTGCGCTCGATCAAAGGACCGGCACCATCGTGGTGGCGTCGGCGACCTGCGTGCCGCAGGCGGCATTCGCGCGGCGGCAGCCGATTGGCGCCCGCGATCTCATGGACATCCAGGCCATCGTCGCGCCGGGCTTTGGTGTCGCGGCGGCGCAGGCGGCCGTGGACAACACCCGCGCCAACCAGAAACTGATTTACGCCGAGCTGCAGAAGGGCACCGATCCCGCGCAGATCATCGAATTGCTGAAACAGGATCCGAACTTCGAGACGCGCCAGTTCGGCATCCTCGACATGCAGGGGCGCCACGCAGGCTCGTCCGGAGCGAAGAATCAGCCTTCGTCTCTTCACGAGCAGGGGCAGGTGCCGGGCACCGGCATCTGGTACTCGGTGCAGGGCAACATCCTGAAAGGAGACGATGTCGTTCACGCCGCGGTCGAGGCGTTGAAGGCGAATACCGGCAGCCTCACCGATCGAGTGATGGCCGGGATGGAAGCCGCCGACAGCAAGGGTGGCGACAGCCGCTGCACCTGCGACACCGAGCCGAAGGTGAACGCGCCGTGCACGACGAAAACCGCGCACGTGGCCTACATCCTGCGCGCCGACAAGGCCAACACCAACAAAGAGTCGTACAACGACGGCGCGTACGCGATGTACATCAGCGTCACCAACGAGGACATCAAGCCGAACGAGGACGCGGATCCGGTCAAGACCCTGCGGATGCGCTACGACGCGTGGCAGAAAAGCCAGCGGTGACCGGTGTCGCCGACGCGCTCGCGCTCGAGCACGTGTCGCGGACCTTCGTCACGCCTGGCGGCGGTCTTTACCGGGCGCTCGACGATATTACCGTCACGGTACCGGCCGGCGCGTTTGTCGCGATCGTCGGACCCAGCGGCTGCGGCAAGTCGACGCTGCTGAACATCGCCGCGGGACTCCTGGCTCCTTCCAGCGGTGAGGTGCGCGTCGACGGCGAGCCGCTGAGTGGCCTCAATCGCAGCGCGACCTACATGTTTCAGCAGGACGCGCTGCTGCCGTGGAAGACCGTCCGCGAGAACGTCTCGCTCGGTCTGACGATCGCCGGCGCCGCGAAGGCGGACGCGCTGACGCGCACCGATCGCTGGCTGGACCGTGTCGGTCTGACGTCGTTTGCGTCGCACTATCCGTCGCAATTGAGCGGCGGCATGCGCAAGCGCGCCTCGATGGCGCAGAACTGGATCATCGATCGCCGGACACTGTTGATGGACGAGCCGTTCAGCGCCCTCGACGTGCACACTCGCCAGCGTATGGAAGCCGAGCTGCTGGCGTTGTGGGACGAGGGCGCGGTCAGGAAGACCGTCATCTTCGTGACCCACGATCTGGAAGAGGCGATCGCACTGGCCGACGAGGTCGTTGTCTTATCCGCCGGGCCGGCCAGCCGAATCGTTGCGCGCCACCCGGTGCCGCTCGACCGTCCACGCGATCTGATGGAGCTCCGAACCACGCCAGCGTTCATCGAGCAGTACCGGGCGCTCTGGGCCGTGCTTCGCGAGGAAGTCGTCAAGAGTCAGCGCCACGCGGAGAGTCGGCGTGGGTGAGGCGCATTCCGTAGACGGGCCCGGCGGAGGCCGCGGCACCGTCCTGCTGTGGCAACTACTGGTCGGTGTCGCCGGACTCTGCCTGTGGCAGGCACTGGTTGCGCTGAAGTGGCTCGATCCGTTCTTCGTGAGCCGGCCGACGGCGATCGTGTCGCGCATCGCCACGTGGATCCTGAGCGGATCGCTGTGGCCACACCTGGCGACCACGCTGGAAGAATCGTTGCTCGGTCTGGCGATCGGCGCCGCGTCCGGCATCTCGCTCGGCTTCGCTCTTGCCCGATCGCCGCTGCTCGCTCAGGTCTGCGATCCGTACATCAAGATGTTCAACGCCATTCCCCGCGTGGTGCTGGCGCCGTTGTTTCTGTTGTGGTTCGGCCTCGGTATCTGGTCGAAAGTGGCGCTGGCGGTCACGCTGGTGTTCTTCGTGATGTTCTTCAGCACCTATCAGGGCGTGCGCGACGCCGATCGCGTCCTCGTGGACAACGTACGCATGCTGGGCGCGACCGAACGCCAACTGGTGCGTCATGTGCTGATTCCGAGCGCCTTGAGCTCGATCTTTTCGAGCCTGCAGACCAGTCTTGGATTCGCGATGGTCGGCGCGGTTGTGGGAGAGTATCTGGGCGCGACACGCGGGCTCGGGTACGTCATCTCTCAGGCCGAGGGCACTTTCGATACCACCGGCGTCTTCGCCGGCATGACGGTCCTCGGCATCGTCGTCGTAATCGTCAGTGCCGGGGTGACGCGGTTGGAGCGATGGTTGTTGCGATGGAAATACTGAGGCGTTCAACACAAAGGACACGAAGGACACAAAGCCGGGTGGGCTTAGGAACCCAACTGATCATTGTGTCCTTGGTGTCCGCTGTGTTGATCATGACAGCCTGCGCGCGCGCCTCGAAGGATGGCCCTCCGCACGTACGAATCGCGATCGGCGGACAGAACCAGATGATCTACCTGCCGACGACGCTGGCGCAGGAACTGGGGTTGTACCGGGAAGAGGGATTGGACGTCGAGCTGCAGGATTTTGCCGGCGGCGCCAAGGCGCTGCAGGCGCTGGTCGGCGGCAGCGCGGACGTGGTGTCCGGGTTCTACGACCACACCATCCAGATGGCGGCCGAAGGTCGCGAGTTCACCGCGTTCGTGACGATGATTCGGTTTCCCGGCCTGGTGCTGGTGACGTCGCCGCAGAGTGCGGCGGCCATCACCGGCATCGAGCAGTTGAAGGGACACACGGCCGGTGTCACCACCGCCGGATCGTCGTCGCAGATGTTGCTGACCTATCTGCTGATCCGGCACGGCGTCGCGGCGGATGCCGTGAGCGTCACGGCGATTGGCAGCGCGGCGACGGCCGTTGCGGCCATGGAACACGGGAAGGTGGACGTCGGCATGATGGCCGATCCATCGTTCACGCTGGTGCAGCGAAGAAACCCGGGCGTCCGCGTGCTCGCCGATTTGCGCACTGAAGCCGGCGTGACCGCTGCGTTCGGCGCGCATAGCTACCCTGGAGCCGTGCTCTACGCCAAGGCCGACTGGATCCGCGCCAACCACGACACCACCGGCAAGCTGGCGCGCGCGATCACCCGCACGCTCGACTGGATGCACTCGCACTCGCCGCAGGAAATTGCGGAGAAGACGCCGAAGTCTTTCCGTGGCGAAGACGATGCGCTCTACGTCGAGGCACTGACCAATTCTTTGCCGATGTTCTCGCCGGACGGCTCGATGGCAGCCGAGGGAGCCGAGGCGGTCCACACGCTCCTCGCCGGTTCGATGGAAAAAGTGAAGGCCACGCAGATCGACCTGGCTAAGACATATACGAACGAATTCATCCATGGACGCTAAAACGCTGTTGTTCGTCGGTCTCGGTGTGGCATTTCTCGTCTACGCGGCGACGGTGGTCAGGGGCGGTCTGGCGATGCCGACGGGATTGCAGACCGCGATCGGCTTCGTGACCGCCTTCTTCGACACGCTCGGCATCGGCTCGTTCGCGACGACCACGGCCGTCTACAAGCTTCGGGACATGGTGCCGGTGCAGCTGATACCGGGCACGATGAACGTCGGCCATGCGCTGTCGACGATCGCTCAGGCATTCATCTACACCAGCATCGTGCCGGTCGAACCGACCACGCTGGTGTTGATGATCGTCGCTGCAACTGCGGGAGCGTGGCTCGGCGCGGGGGTCGTCGTGCACTGGCCGCGACGAAAAATTCAGCTGGGCATGGGCATCGCGCTGCTGGGCGCGGCCGCGATCATGCTGCTCTCGCAGCTGAACCTGGTGCCAGGCGGCGGCGACACACTCGGTCTCAGCGGCATCCGCCTCGCGATTGGGCTGGCCGGCAACTTCGGCCTCGGCATCCTGATGATGCTGGGCATTGGCCTCTATGCGCCGTGCATGATTCTGGTCAGCCTGCTCGGCATGAACCCCACCGCGGCGTTCCCGATCATGATGGGTTCGTGCGCGTTCCTGATGCCGGTGAGCAGCATGCGATTCGTGCGCACCCGCAGTTACGATGCGAAGGCGGCGCTCGGCCTCGCGCTCGGCGGTTTCCCGGCGGTCCTGATCGCCGCGTATCTGGTGCGGTCGCTGCCGCTTGGCGCGGTACGCTGGCTGGTCGTCGCGGTCGTGATTTACACGGCTCTCAACATGCTCACCACGGCCCGGCCGGCCGCGGTGGAAACGGATCCCAAGGTGGCGGAACTGAATGCGTAAGCCGGTCGTTCTGATTACCGGCGCCGGCGGCGAGATCGGACATGGGCTGGTCACGCGCCTGGCGCCGACCGCCTCAGTGGTGACCCTCGACGTCAGTCCGCTCGATGCTTCGCTGGCGCCGCTGGTGACTCGAGAATTCACCGGCTCGATCACGGACACCAGCCTCCTCGACCGGGTGCTGGCCGAGTTCGAGGTGGACCGCGTGTTCCATCTGGCGGCGCTGCTATCCACGCGTTCGGAGTTCACGCCGGTGACCGCGCACCACGTCAACGTCGAGGGCACGTTGAACCTGCTCGAGTTCGCGCAGCGCCAGGGCGAATCGCATGGCCGTCCGGTGGTGTTCATCTATCCTTCGTCGATTGCCGCGTACGGTCTGCCGAACCTCGACGTGAAGTCGCGCGCTCGAGCGGTCACCGAGGATCAGTTCGCGCTGCCGACGACGATGTACGGGTGCAACAAGCTGTACTGCGAGCAACTCGGCCACTACTACGCGCGCCACTACAAGCAGCTGTCGGCGGACGCCATCGCCCGCGTGGATTTTCGGTGCGTGCGATTTCCGGGACTGATTTCGGGTTTGACCCTGCCGTCCGGCGGCACCTCCGACTATGCGCCTGAGATGATCCATGCTGCGGCCAAAGGCGAACCGTACGAGTGCTTCGTCAGGCCCGACACCACGATTCCGTTCATGGCGATGCCGGATGGCGTCGAGGCGCTGCTGACGCTGGCGGCCGCGCCCCGCGACCGATTGACCCGCAGCGCCTACAACCTCTCTGCGTTCAACCCCTCGGCGGCGGAAATCCGCGACGTCGTCCTCGCGGCGTTCCCCGATGCGGCCATCACCTATCAGGTGGACCTCAAACGTCAGGGCATCGTCGACTCGTGGCCGGCGGCGGTGGACGATTCGGCGGCGCGGCGCGACTGGCAGTTCGATCCCGCCTACGACTTCGATCGCGCTTTTCGCGAGTACCTGATCCCGACTATTCGCCAACGCTATCGTCAGTGAGCCATCGCGGCGACTCGCGGCCAGATCGGCGTAGAGATCGCCGGTCGCTCCACCGGTTCCGCGTTTCGCTTCGTCGCAGGTAAGATGTGCCGAGCGATGAATGGTGTAACCGCGTTTGCGCCGGCCACGGTTTCAAATGTTGCGTGCGGGTTCGACGTGCTCGGGTTCGCGTTGAGCGAGCCCGGCGACGAGGTCACGGCACGCGCGCTCGACGATGGGGAATCGGCGACGCCGCGGGTGCTGATCGACGACATCGTGAACGATCAGGGACGGCTGCCGCGCGATCCGGTCCGGAACACCGCGAGCGTGGCCGTGCAGGCATTTCTCGCCGCGATCGGCGGGCGCCGCGGCATCGCCCTGACCATCCGCAAGGGCTTGCCGTTGTCGAGCGGGCTCGGCGGGAGTGCCGCCAGCGCGGTCGCGGCCGTCGTTGCCGCCGATGCGCTGCTGAATGTTCGCGCATCGCGCGAGACCCTGATGGCGTGCGCATTCGAAGGCGAGCGTCTGGCGGCCGGATCGGCGCACGGCGACAACATCGCGCCGGCTGTGTACGGCGGATTCGTGCTCGTTCGCGTCGCCAACCCGCCCGACGTGATTCGTCTTCCGATCCCGCACGGTCTGACCGCGGTTGTCGTCCATCCGGACCTCGAAATCGAAACCGCCCGCGCGCGGGCGCTGCTCGGTCCGACGGTGCCGCTCGCCGATGCCATCCGGCAATGGGCGAACCTCGGCGCCTTCGTGGACGCGCTCCATCGCGGTGACTTCGATCAGATGGCGCGCTCGCTCGAAGACTCGATTGCCGAACCGCGGCGCGCTCAACTGGTGCCGGGGCTTGCGCTGATCAAACGCGCCGCGGCTGACGCTGGAGCGCTCGGCTGCAGCCTGTCCGGATCGGGTCCATCACTGTTTGCGCTCTGCCGCGACGGCACGTCGGCGGCGGCCGTGGCCGCGGCGATGACACACGCCGTGAAGACGCACGTCGGCGGCGAGCCGCAGACCTACGTCTCGGCGATCGCCCCCGGCGGCGCACGGGTCATCGTGCCGGCATCCGTCTGACATGCAATTTCTCACCACCAGGGGACAGGCGCCGGCGGTGCCGTTCGAGACGGCGCTGTTCGAAGGGCTGGCGCCGGACGGCGGCCTGTACGTGCCGGAAGCGATCGAGCCGTGGACACCGGACGAGCTCGGCCGCCTGCCGCGGCGAACCCTCACCGAGATCGGCCTGCGAGCGCTGCGGCCTTACGCGCGAGGCGCGATCGATCCGGCCACGCTCGAAGCGGTCGTAGTCGAGGCGCTGAACTTTCCGATTCCCCTCGTCGAGATCGAGCCGGATATCTTCGCGCTCGAGCTGTTCCACGGCCCGACCCTGGCGTTCAAGGATGTCGGTGCGCGCGTGATGGCCCGCCTGATGGCGGCGCTGCATCGAGCCGACGAGCCGCTCACCGTACTCGTCGCGACGTCGGGAGACACCGGCAGCGCCGTCGCGCACGCGTTCAATCGCGTGCCGCGCACGCGCGTCGTGATTCTGTATCCCGATGGCCGGGTCAGCCCGACCCAGGAAGCGCAGTTGACGATGTTCAATGGCGAACGCGGCAACGTGCGCGCCTACGCGGTCTCAGGCAGCTTCGACGACTGTCATCGCCTGACGCGTGCCATGTTCGGCGACACCGAGACGAGAAAGCATGTCCGCCTGACGTCAGCCAACTCGGTGAACGTGGGCCGCCTGCTGCCGCAGTCGATCTACTACTTCCACGCCGTCGCCCGGCTTGCCGAACGCGCCGGAGCGGCTCCGTCCGCCGCGCCGGTGTTCTCGACGCCGAGCGGCAATTTCGGTAACCTGACGGCCGGATTGCTGGCCAGACGCGCCGGCCTGGGGATCGCCCATTTCGTCGCGGCGACCAACATCAACGATGTCGTGCCGCAGTATCTGCGGTCCGGCGTCTTCGAGCCGCGCGCCTCCGTTCAGACGCTGTCCAACGCGATGGACGTGGGGAACCCGAGCAACTTCGAGCGCATGCTCTGGTTGTACGGCGGCCAGCTCGAGTCGATGCAGGCTGACGTCACCGGCGTGTGCCATACGGACGAGGACGTGCGCGAGACGATCCGCCGCGTTCACGAACAACGCGGCTACCTGCTCGATCCGCACAGCGCCATCGCCTATATGGGCCTGGTTGGCCGCGATGGGCAGGAGAGGCGCGACGCATTGCGCGGCCGGCGGGGTGTGTTTCTCGCCACCGCGCACCCGGCGAAATTCGCCGAGATTGTGGATCCGATCGTCGGGCGCGACATGGAGAAGCCGGCGCCGCTGGTCGAGGCGCTGGCCCGGCCGAGGCACGTGATCAGGATCGGACCCACGCTCGACGCCGTGCGCTCGATTGTGATGAGCGACTGATGTATTCGTACCGCCGCGACGTGCTCGAACATCTGCTGCGTCACGGCATTCGTCCGACCGGGAACACGAACCCGCAGCTGGTGCGCGACTATGTCCGCGACCTCTACAAGTACGAAATCCGCCGGTTGCGCGACCGCTACGTCGGTGGCGAATTTCCCAAGCGCGAGTACGCCGAGCGAGTTGACGCCCTGCGCCGCGCCTATACCGTGCTCGCCTTGCATGCTCCCCAGTTTCTCGAACCGTCGCCACCAGCATGAAGGCTGACGATCGTCCGCCGGGCGACGCCGAGGCGCTGGCGCCGGTCGTGTACGACGAGTTGCGACGGCTGGCCGCCGCCTACATGCGGCGCGAACGTCCCGGTCAGACGCTGCAGGCGACCGCGCTGGTCCACGAGGTTTACCTGCGGCTCGCCGGCGCCGGCGCACCGTGGCACGACGAGCGTCACTTCGTCGGGATCGCCGCCCGCTCGATGCGGCAGATTCTGGTCGAGCGCGCCCGCGCGCGCGGCGCGCAGAAGCGCTGGGCCGGCCTCAATCGCGTCTCGATGACCGACGCGCTGGCCGTGGCGTCCGCGCCGATCAACCAGCTGCCGGCGCTGGACGACGCGCTGAATCGGCTCGAACAGATCGACCCGGAGCAGGCCCGCATCGTCGAGCTGCGGTATTTTGGCGGTCTCAGTATCGAAGACGCCGCTGCCGCCCTCGACATTTCGCCCGCCACCTTGAAACGTCGCTTCGCGCTCGCCCGCGCATGGCTGTTTCGCGAGATGAGCGCCGGATGACGCCCGACCAGCAGCGCCGCGTTCGCGACCTGTTCGAGGCGTCGATGGATCGGGCCCCGTCGAGCGTGGCGGCCTGGATCGCGGAGCAAGCTGGTGACGATCCGGTGGTCCGCGCCGAACTGTTGTCGCTGGTCGATCATCATTCGCGCGCCGGCGCGTTTCTCGAACAGCCGATCGTCGAGCAGGCCAGCGAGCTTCTCGGCGACGAGGATCCGATCGCGCCGGGCCGTCAGGTCGGCGCCTACGAGATCGTTCGCGAACTGGGTCGTGGCGGGATGGGTCGCGTCTACCTCGCGACCGACCCGCGGCTGGGGCGAACCGTTGCGCTGAAGGCGCTCGCCCCGAACCTGACGAACGAACCCTCGCAGCGCGAGCGGTTGCGCCGCGAAGCCCGGGCGGCTGCCGCATTGACGCATCCCGGCATCTGCACGGTCTACGCACTCGAGGAGATCGACGGTCAGCTCTACATTGCGAGCGAGTTCGTGGACGGCGGGACTCTTGCCGACGAGATTTGGTCGGGCCCGCGACCGACCCGGGACGGACTGGCCGCCACCGCTCGCGAGCTCAGCGCAGCCCTGGCCAGCGCCCACGCGAAGGGGATCGTTCATCGCGATCTCAAGCCGGAAAACGTCATGCGCGCCAAGGATGGCCGGCTGAAGATTCTGGATTTTGGGCTGGCGCAGGGTGGCATGCCGATGGCGGAAGCGCCAGGGATCACGCGGCCAGGCATGCTGATTGGGACGCCCGAGTACATGGCCCCCGAGCAGGTCAACGGTCAGCCGGCGGACCAGCGCTCCGACGTCTTCTCCCTCGGCGTCGTGCTCTACGAATACGCCAGCGGAGTGCACCCGTTTGCGTCGGGGACCACGCTGGCGACCGTGGCGCGCGTGCTCGAGGGCCAGGCGCCGCCGATTGCGGGACGAGCCGACGTCTCGAACGGTATCGCAGCCGTCATCGAGCGTTGCTTGAGGAAGGCGCCCGCCGAGCGCTTCGCTTCCGCGGCCGAGGTCCTCGCCGCGCTCGACGCGGCGCCCATCGATGACGCACCCGCGGATCACGCGGTGTGGTGGCGGATCCATCAGGTGGTGATGATCGCCGTGTACATCGCTTGCGTCGTGCTGGCCTGGCAGATCAAGGAATGGATCGAGAAGCCCTCGACCGTTGCGATCTTCCTCACGCTGGGCGCAACGGCAGCGGTGGCTGGCATTCTGCGCGGTCATCTTGTCTTCACGTCAGCGATCAATCCGGGTCGGCTGGCCGTCGAGCGTCGCCGAACCCGGCGGCCGCTGATGCTTTTCGATGGGATGATGTCGATTCTGCTCGTGGCAGACGCGCTGCTGCTGGCGGGTACGCGCGCGCTGCCGACGCTGCTCGCACTCGTACTTGGTGTCGGCGTCGGCCTGGCTTCGATTGTGCTGGAACCAGCGACGACCGCGGCGGCCTTTGGAGACGAACGATGATCGCAGTCGAGATTCGGGAACCGGGCGGGCCCGATGTTCTGGTGGCCGTGCAACGGCCCACGCCCGTTCCGGCCGCCGGCGAAGTGCTGATCAAGGTCGCTGCCGCGGGCGTCAATCGCCCCGACGTGTTTCAGCGACTCGGCAACTATCCGCCGCCGAAGGGTGTGACGGATATTCCCGGCCTCGAGGTCGCCGGGACGATCGAGCAGTGCGGCGAAGGTGTCAACGACTGGAAGGTCGGCGACCGTGTGTGTGCGCTGGTGGCCGGCGGCGGCTACGCCGAGTACTGCGCGGCGCCGACGCCGCAGTGCCTGCCGATTCCACGCGGCCTCGATTTCGTCGTCGCGGCGGCGATTCCCGAGACCTATTTCACGGTCTGGACCAACGTCTTTCAGCGTGGCCGGCTGAGCGCCGGCGAATCGTTGCTCGTTCATGGCGGCTCGAGCGGCATCGGCACGACGGCGATTCAGCTGGCGCGGGCCCGCGGGGCCAGGGTCTTTGCGACCGCGGGTTCGCCGGAGAAGTGCGCGGCGTGTGAGCGGCTCGGCGCTGAGCGCGCGATCGACTATCGCACGGAGGATTTCGTCGCCGTCATCCGCGAACTGACCGGCGGATACGGCGTGGACGTGATTCTCGACATTGTCGGCGCCGACTATTTCGCGCGCAATATCGAGGCGCTGGCCCACGAGGGCCGGCTGGTGGAGATCGCCACGCTGCACGGCGTCAAGGCCGAGTTGAACATCCAGCGGATCATGCAGCGACGGCTCACCATCACCGGATCGACGCTCCGTGCGCGATCGATCGAGGAAAAAGGCGCGCTCGCCGCCGAGGTACGCGAGCACGTCTGGCCGCTGCTCGAATCCGGCACGGTGCGGCCGATCATCCACGCGACGTTTCCGCTCCGCGAAGCCGCCGCGGCACATCGGGTGATGGATGCCAGCACGCACGTCGGCAAGCTGGTGCTCACGACGTAATCTAGTAATCTAGTAATCTGGTCATTGGGTCATTGATGGGATCATTGACCGAGTGGTTGACCGCTCAATCGGTCGATCAATGACCAGATGACCAGATTCCCCAATGACCAAATGTAGGATTGCCCCGTATGGATAACATCACAAGCCTCCAGATTACCGACGGCAAGGTCGGCACCGGCACCGCGGCCACGGCCGGAAAAACCGTCACCGTGCACTACACCGGCTGGCTCTACGACCCGAAGGCTGCGGATCATAAAGGCAAGAAGTTCGACAGCTCGAAGGATCACGGCGATCCGTTCGAGTTCAAGCTCGGCGCCCGGCAGGTGATCAGCGGCTGGGATCAGGGCGTGGCAGGGATGAAGATCGGCGGCACGCGGACGCTCGTCATCCCGTCGGAGCTCGGTTACGGCTCGCGTGGCGCCGGCGGCGCGATTCCACCGAACGCCACGTTGCTCTTCGACGTGGAACTGCTCGCCGTCAAATAGACAACGACGATCAACGCAGAGACCGCTGAGCACGCAGAGTCAATATCCGGTCTCAGCAAGTTCGGCGGGTTCTGCGTTTACTGTTATACACATGGACTACATTCGGCTCGGCAAGACCGGGCTCAAGGTCTCGCGGATCTGCCTCGGCACCATGACGTACGGCACGCCCGAGTGGCGGCCGTGGGTGCTCGACGAGGCGGCGAGCCGCCCGTTCATCGCGCGGGCGCTGGAGCACGGCATCAACTTCTTCGACACTGCGGACATGTATTCACGCGGTGTCAGCGAGCAGGTGCTGGGCCGGGCGCTCAAGGATCTCACCAAGCGCGACCAGGTGGTGGTCGCGACCAAGGCGTTCTACGGCGTCATCGACGGCCCGAACAACAAGGGCTTGTCGCGCAAGCATCTCTTCGAAGCGATCGACGCGTCGCTCGCGCGGCTAGGTACCGACTACGTCGACCTGTACCAGATTCACCGCTTCGACTACCACACGCCGATCGAGGAAACGCTCGAGGCGCTCCACGACATCGTCAAGTCGGGGAAGGTGCGGTATCTCGGCGCATCGAGCATGTTCGCCTGGCAGTTCATGAAGATGCTCGCCGTCGCCGAGGCGCACGGATGGACCCGGTTCGTCTCGATGCAGAACCACTACAACCTGGTCTACCGGGAAGAAGAGCGCGAGATGATGCCGCTCTGCCTGGACCAGGGTGTCGGCGTGATCCCGTGGAGTCCGCTGGCCCGCGGTTTCCTCGCCGGCAACCGCCGCGGCACAGACCGGGGCGAAACCACCCGAGCCAAGACCGACGACTTTGCCCACAAGCTGTATTACAGCGACGCCGACTTCACGATTGCCGATCGTGCCGGTGAACTGGCCGTCCGGCGTGGGGTCAAGCCGACCCAGATTGCGCTGGCCTGGCTGCTCGCGAAGCCCGGCGTCACCGCGCCGATCATCGGCGCCTCGAAAGCGCCGCATCTCGACGAGGCCGTCGCCGCCGTCGATCTCAAACTCGAGCCTGACGAGATCGCGTTCCTCGAAGCGCCGTACCAGCCGCACCCGACCCTCGGTCACAGCTAACCCTTGTTTTCCCGTCAGTCGTTCGTCGCGCTCAGACACCGCAACTTCCGGCTGATCTGGATCGGCTTGATGGTGTCGTTCACCGGCTCGATGATGCAGAACGCCGCGCTGCTCTGGCACGTCTCGCTGCTCGTGCCCGAACGCAAAGGGCTCGCGCTCGGCATGGTCGGCCTGGTGCGCGTCGTGCCGGTCGCCTTCTTCTCGATGCTCAGCGGAGTCGTCGCGGACGCATGGGATCGGCGGAAGCTGTTGTTGTGCACCCAGGTCGGTGCGACGCTCGTCGCCCTGACCCTGGCGGTGCTGACATTTCGTGGCCTGACGCATGTCTGGCCGATTTACGTGCTCGCCGCCCTTGGCGCGGCCGTCGGCGCGTTCGATCTCCCGGCCCGCGGTGCGCTGGTGCCGACCCTGGTTCCGCGGGAAGATCTGCCGAACGCCATCAGCCTCAACACCATCATGTTTCAGACCGCGTCGGTGGTCGGGCCGTCGCTCGGTGGCCTGCTGATCGCCGCCACCAGCGTGGGCTGGGTCTACGTGGCGAACGCGGTGTCGTTTTTCTTCGTCATCATCGCGCTCCTGATGATGCGCGACGTCCCGGTTCGCGCCGCATCCGAGGGCGGGTCGCGGGACGATGTCTCGTTGTCGGCAGCGCTCGAAGGGCTCCGCTTCGTCTTCGCATCGCCGCTGATTCGATCGACGATGCTGCTCGACTTCTTCGCGACGTTTTTTTCGTCGGCCACGGCGCTGCTGCCGATCTTTGCGCAAGACATCCTGCAGGTCGGTGCCAAAGGATATGGCTGGCTGTATGCGGCCCCGGCGGCCGGCGCGCTGATCACGAGCGCGGTGATGGTGGGGATCACCGATCGAATCGAACGTCGAGGACCAACGCTGCTGTGGGCGGTCGCCGGCTATGGTCTGGCCACTGTGGTATTCGGGATCTCGCGCTCGTTCTGGATGACGTTTCTGTGTCTGGCCTTGACCGGCGCCACCGACACCGTGAGCATGGTGATTCGAAACATCGTGCGCCAGCTCGAGACACCCGACCGACTCCGCGGACGCATGACCGGCGTCAACATGGTGTTCTTCATGGGCGGTCCGCAACTCGGCGAGCTCGAGGCCGGCGCCGTCGCGAACTGGCTCGGCGCGCCATTCTCTGTGATCAGCGGCGGCATCGGCTGCCTGATCGCGACCGCCTGGGTCGCGTTTTCGACACCCGCGCTCCGCAACTACCGCAGCTTGCGGTCGGCGACGACGAAGTAGGGTAGCGAGCAGACCGAGAGCGCCGCCGCCACCCCGAACGCAGAAGAAAACCCGATGTGCTCAATCAGCCAGCCGACGACGGTTGAGCCCGTACCGATGCCGGTGTCGAAGGCGGCGAGGATCGCACCGAAGGCCGCGCCGCGCCTGATCGGGCTGACGTCCGTCATCACGTGGGCGACGAACACCGGATACGCGGTGCCGAAGCCGGCGCCGAAAGTGATCGCCGAGATCAGCAGGGTGGTCAGCGTCGAGCCTGTGGCGAACACTGTCAGGCCAATCGCGACCAGCGCCAGGCACGGTAGCAGCACCTGGCGATAACCGATCCGATCGGCCAGCGGCGCTGACAGCGGACGTGTCACCAGAATGACGACCGCGAGCGTCGTCAGATAGGCGCTCCTCGGCGAGATGTGAACGGCATCGGCGTACATCGCGCTGAAGCTGGTAATGGCGCCGTAGCCGAACGAACACAGGAACAGCGTGAACGCCAGGATGAGGATGCGCCACTCGACCAGCGTCCGACTCCACATGGGCAGCCAGCCAACCCGCCCGAGCGGCAGCGTCAACTGGCGCCCGATCGGCGCGTCGTCCGGCAGCGCAAAGGCGATGATTCCCATCAGCACGTTGAGGCTGGCGCAGGAGGCGCAGATCCACAGCCACCCGCCCCGCTGCATGATCCAGAAGGCGATGGGAGGAGCAACCGCGATCGCGGCGATGCTCGACATGCCCCAGTAGCCGATGCCTTCAGCGCGTCGTGTTTCCGGCAGCAGGTTGGTCAGGTACGCCGCAGATGCGGAGAGCAGCCCCGACCAGAAGACACCGTGTACGATGACCAGCGTCAGCATCACGATGAAACTGCTGGTCATCGCGTAGCCGCCGGCGCAGAGCAGGATGACGACGCTGGCGATGATCAGCGTGCGTCGGCGTCCAATGCGGTCGCTGATGGCGCCCGTCAGCGGCGCCGACAGCGCCGACGCGTAAGTGAGCAGTCCGAGAAACAACCCCGCGGCGAAGGTGCTGCCGCCGAGCGCCTGGATCCGATACGGCGCGGTGGGCAGCAACTGGAACGCCGAAAGGAACACCGTAAAGGTAAACCCGCACATGACGAAGAAGCGCGGCGTGAACAATCGGTCCGACATGAACCACGAAGTATACGTGGTCGGGGTGATCTCGGACACGCACGGGCTGTTGCGGCCTGGCGTTGCCACGGTGTTTGCCGGCGTCGATCGGATTCTGCATGCCGGTGACGTTGGCGGCCAGGCGGTGCTCGACGCGCTGTCGGCGATCGCCCGCGTGGACGCCGTCTACGGCAACGTTGACGATTCGCACGACCCGGCGCTGGCGCGTGAGCGGTCGGTGACGATCGGCGGCGTGACGATTCACGTGAGCCATGGCCACGAGCTGGGCCGGCCGACCGCGGCGCTGGCGCTGGCGAAATATCGCGGCGACATCGTCGTCTTCGGACACACGCATCAGGCGTTGCTCGAACGGGATGGAAGCGGTCGGATGGCGCTGAACCCCGGTGCGGCTGGCCCTCGTCGATTCGACGTTCAGCCGAGCGTCGCGCGAATCACCATCCGCGACGGCGTCGCTGATGCCGAGATCATTTCGCTGGCGTGAACTCGACCGTGATTTCGCGATCGAGGTTGATCTTGAGTCCCGGCGCCGTCTTGATGACGGCCTTGGCTTCGTCAGGGGTTTTCGCGGCCTGCAGCCGCGGCACCAGCGTCTCGTCGCCGAGCACTCTGTCGAGATCGACTTCGAGCAGCGTGACCCGCTGGCCCTCGACCCACGGGCTGCTGGTGCGCACCACCGCGCCGTTGGGCTCGACCGCGAGCAGGACTTTGGCGCCCGCGAGCAGCGTCTTGACCATCGCGAGCTGATTCGCCGCGGCGGGCGATCCGAGCGCCTCCACGAAGTTCGGTTCGGGTACGTTGATGCGAAGGGTCGCGTTGCCGTCCGGTTGCCGCGCGATCGAGAACGTGATGGTCTCGCCCTGCGAGCTCATGCCGCCGGCCTTCACCGAAATGCCGCCGGGCGCGGCCGGCTGGGTCGAGATCCGCAGCTGGCTGACGTCGGTGAAGGCGTAGACCGCATCGCGCCCCTGGCCGATCGGCGACTGCACCGGCGAGGACGACACGTAGGTGACGCCTGGGCCGATGCTCGTGACCAGATCCCGCGCCTGCTGCTCGGAGAGCGGATCGTCGCCCGGCCCGCGCTTGCCGCCGAGCGCCGCGAAGTTGCGCAGCTGGGCGAGCGCCGCCGTTGTATACAGCATCCGGTGCTCGATCGTGCCGCTGCCGTCGCCGTTGACCCGCAGTACGGTGGTCATCTGAAAGCACGCGCTCGATGTCAGCGCGGCGGTGAGGAGAAGCACGAGAGTGGGCACCCGCATGTCCACACGATGCCACAGAATGCCGATCGCCCGCGCTAGAATCACGCGCATATGGGCGCGGGTCGCAACTCCGGAGTGCCACGCGTTCCATTGAATCGTGCGCTGTCCAAGCTCGGCATCCTGTCCCGCGCGCAGGCGACCCTTGCGATTCTGGCGGGACGGGTCAAGGTCGGCGGCCGCGTGGTCCGCGATCCTGCGCATCTTGTCGCCGTCGATCGCGACCGCTTCGCCGTGGACGAGGAGCCGCGCCGGCGGGCCGCATGGCGAACGATTCTCCTGCACAAGCCACGTGGCGTGGTCACGACGCGGCGCGATCCGGAAGGCCGCCGTACCGTCTACGATGTCGTCGCTGGTGTCGAGCCGGACGTCCTCAGTGCGCTGAACGCGGTCGGCCGGCTGGACCTCGCGACGACCGGCCTGCTTCTGCTCACCACCGACACACAGCTGGCCAACTGGATCTCCGATCCCGATCACGGCGTTCCCCGCGTGTACGTCGTCACGGTCAAGGGGGAAGTCCGCGACGAAGAGCTGGCACGGCTGCGCGACGGCGTCGAGTCGCGGGGCGAGCAGCTTCGGGCACCCACGGTCAGGTGCCGCAAGCGGTCACGGCGAGAGTCTCACCTGACGCTCGAGTTGACGGAGGGCCGGAATCGCGAAGTGCGGCGTCTGTTCGAGGCCATCGGCCACGAGGTGACCCGGCTCAAGCGCATCCGGCTGGGACTGCTCGAGCTGGGCACGCTCGAGCCTGGCTGTTGGCGCGACGCGAGCCGCGACGAGATCCGTGCTGCATTTCCACTGGCACCAATCGACGGCGTCCACAGCGCTCGGCCTCGCGTTCGCACCGCGCCCTGACGTCTCTGCGCCCGCCACGCCTTGCACAGAACGCGCACGCGCCATTCACCAGGCACGGCTCAATCGTGATGGCTGAAGTATGATTTTCGGATGGACTTGTCCGCACCAGCCGAGGCGCCAGCCGCGCCGCAACTCCGTGAGCGTCAGGATATTCCCGAGCGGTTCAAGTGGAACCTGACGCACATTTTCGCCGACTGGCAGGCGTGGCAGGCCGGCTACGACACGCTCGACGCGAAGATCGGCGCCTATGCCGCTCTGCAGGGGACGCTCGCCGCCGGGGCTGACCAGCTGCTCGCGGCGATGAAGTTGTCCGACGACATCGGTCAGCTGACGTACCGGGTGTGGTACTTCGCCGGCCTGAAGTACGACGAAGATCAGCGCGACAACCAGATCAACGCGCGCCGGCAGCAGGTGCAGATTCTGTTCGCCAAAGCCGGGCAGGCGAGCGCGTGGTTCAATCCCGAACTGCTGAAGATTCCCCTCGCGACGGTTCAGCAGTGGATGGCCGGCAGCGCCGACCTCGCCGTCTACCGCTTCGCCATCGAGGACCTTTACCGCCAGCAGGAGCACGTGCTCGACGACAAAGGCGAGAACCTGTTGTCGCTGTCGAGCCGCTTCTCGTCGGCGCCGAACGACGCCTATGCGGCGCTCTCCACGGCGGATCTCAAGCACCCGACCATCACGTTGTCGTCAGGCGCCGAGGTGACGCTGACCTACGGGCAGTACCGCGCCATCCTGGCGACCAACCGCAACCAGGCCGACCGCGCCAAGTCGTTTGCCGCCTATCACTCGTTGTTCGAAGCGAACATCAACACCTATGCGTCGCTCTATAACGGCGTGCTGCAGCGCGACTGGTTCCATGCCCAGGCGCGCGATTACCGCAGCACGCTCGACGCCGCGCTGCACGGCAACAACATCCCGACGGCGGTGGTCGAGAACCTGATCGAAACGACCAAGGCCGGCACCGAGCCGCTGCGCCGCTACCATCGGCTGCGCAAGCGTGTGCTGGGCCTCGATTCCTATCACAACTACGACACCACCATTCCGCTGGTCGATTTCGATCGCCGGTATCCGTACGAACAGGTCCTCGACTGGTTACCGGCATCGGTGGCGCCGCTCGGCGACGATTATCGGGCCCGGCTCGGCAAGGTGCTCAAGGGCGACTGGATTGACGTCTACGAGAATCCGGGCAAGCGAAGCGGCGCCTACTCGGCGCCCGTGTACGGCGTCCACCCGTACATGCTGCTGAATTACAACGACACGCTGGACGCGGTGTTCACGCTCGCGCACGAGATGGGACACTCGATGCACACCATCCTGTCGAACGCGCATCAGCCCTTCGTCTACTCGGCCTACACGATCTTCGTCGCGGAAGTGCCGTCCACGCTCAGCGAAATGCTGTTCCTCGAGTACATGCTGGCGCAGGCGACCGACGAGCGCGAACGCATCGTCCTGCTCCAGCACGCGATCGACGGCATCGTCGGCACCTTCTATACCCAGGTGATGTTCGCGGACTACGAGCTGCAGGCACACCGCCTCGCCGAGGAAGGGAAGCCGGTCACCTCCGACGGCCTTGGCGACATGTATTTCAACCTGCTCAAGGCCTATCACGGCGACGCGCTCGACTACGACGAGGCCTCGCGTGCGACCTGGGCGCGGATTCCGCATTTCTTCAGCACGCCGTACTACGTGTATCAGTACGCGACCTGCTTTGCATCGAGCGCGCAGTTGATGGCGCAGCTCACCGACGGCAGCGCCGCGGATCGGGCGCAGGCGATCGACCGCTATCTGACGCTGCTGAAATCAGGCGGCAGCGATCATCCGATGCCGCTGCTCGAGCGTGCCGGCGTCGATCTCAGCAAGCCACAGACGGTTCTCGCCGTCGTCGCGCAGCTTGACCGCCTGGTGACCCAGCTCGAAGAGGCGATCGCCAAGCTGTCCTGACCGGTCGGCGCCACCGCGCTCGCGATCAGTCGCGGCGCGAGCCAGGCGCTATAATTTGCCTCGCGCATGTCCCGCAGGCCGGTCCGATCCGCCATCGCGACGCTGGCGGCCGCCGCCGCATTCGCCACCGCCTGCTCGGCGCCCGCGCCCGTCGCTGCCGACCTCGTCATCACGCACGCCAACATCTGGACCGGCGATCCCATTCAGCCTGCTGCGACCGCGATCGCAATCATCGGCGACCGTATCGTTGACGTCGGAGACGATCACGCGATCGAACGCTGGCGCGGCGGCGACACGACCGTGATCGATGCCGAGGGGCGGCGCCTGGTGCCCGGCTTCAACGATGCGCACGTTCATTTCGCCGACGGCGGGGTCGCGCTCGACAACGTGAATCTCCGCGATGCCGACAGTCCCGCCGAGTTCGTCCGCCGCATCGGCGAGCGCGTCAAGGCGCGTCAGGGCGAGTGGGTCGTCGGTGGCGCCTGGGATAACACTCGGTGGCGGCCGGCGACGTTGCCGACTCGCCAGATGATTGACGACGCCACCAACGGGACTCCCGTATTCGTGACGCGCTACGACGGCCGGACGGCGCTGGCGAATTCCGCCGCGCTCGGCCGCGCCGGCGTCACCGCGGCGAGCCCCGATCCACCAGGAGGCGCGATCGTCCGCGATCCGGCGACCGGTTTTCCGACCGGAGTCCTGACCGACGCGGCGATGTCGCTGGTCACGCGCGTCATCCCGAAGCTGTCGCAGGAGCGCCGGCTGCAGATCGTGAAACGCGCACTCGAACATGCGGCGTCGATGGGCGTCACCAGCGTCCAGGACATGAATCCTGATCCGGAAGATCTGTCGGTGTTTGCCGACCTCGCCGAGCGCGGCGAGTTGACCACGCGCATCTACGCCGCCATGAGCGACGCGGCCTGGTACGATCAGGCCAAGCTCGGCATCCATCGCGCGTTCGGATCGCCATGGCTGCGGATTGGCGCCGTCGTCGGCCTTGCCGATGATGGGCTCGCGGACGCCGTGACGCCGACCAGCGAAATGCGGATTCGTTTGATGGCCGCGGATCACGCCGGCCTGCAGATCTCGCTTCAGGCCGACACCGATGCGGGCGTGTCCCGTGCGCTCGGCTTGTTCGACGATGTGGCGCGGACCAACGGGAAGCGCGACCGCCGGGCGCGGCTCGAGCACGCTGGCTCGCTCGCGCCGCGCCAAATCGAACGCCTGGCGGCACTCGATGTGATTGCCTCGATCCAGCCCGCCCGTGAAACCACGACCGAACCGCTGCGACGGCTGCTCGATGGCGGCGTCCGCCTGGCGATCGGGACCGACTGGGCCGCGGCGCCGCTCAATCCGATGCTGGCTCTTAATGCGGCGGTGACCGCGCAGAAAATGAACATCGCGGAAGCGATGAAGGCTTACACCGGCGGATCGGCGTTCGCAGAGTTCCAGGACGGCCAGAAGGGCACGCTGGCGCGAGGCCGGCTCGCTGATCTGGTCATCCTGAGCGACGACGTCTTCGGCATTCCGCTGGCGCGGGTGAAGGACGTGCACGTGCTGACGACCATCGTCGGCGGTCGCGTCGTCCATCAGCGGAATCCATGACCACCAGGGCGCGCGCGCCGCTGACGCCGACTCTGCTCGCGGCTGCGCTGGCAGGGATGGTCGTGTTTGCGGCGGTGCACTGGGGCGCCCTCGTCGCCGGCGGGTCGGATTCGTATGGCTACGTCAGCGAGGCGGCGCTGCTGCTGCGCGGCGAACTGACGGTCAACCAGGAAGACGTGGTCCGGCCGTCACCGTGGCCCCTGGCGAATCACACGTGGGCGCCGCTCGGGTACCGTCCGTCGCCATCGGTTCGCAGCGCCATCGTTCCCATCTATGCGCCGGGCCTGCCGCTTCTGATGGCGCTGCTCGAGATTCCATTCGGCTTCTGCGGCGCGTTTCTGGTCGTGCCGCTGTCCGGCGGACTGGCCATCTGGTGCACCTACACGCTCGGCCGCCGGACGTTCGGGTCTCCACGCATCGCGCTCGCCGGCGCCGTGCTGGTCGCGACCAGTCCGGTGTTCCTATATCAGTTGATGAACGCCATGAGCGACGTGCCGGTCGCGGCGGCGTGGACCCTGGCGCTGTCTCTGGCGGTTGCCGATTGGCCGTTGGCGAGCGGCGTGGCCATGGCCGTCACTCTGGCGATACGTCCCAACCTGGTCCTGCTCCCCGTCGTCATCGCCGTCTGGTTCCTGGTTCGGCAATGGCGCCAGGATCGGAGCGCGGCGATTCGAACGGCGCTGCGGTTTTCCGTTGGAGTGTTGCCGTCGATCGTCGGCATCGCGTGGCTCTACGCGCACCTCTATGAATCCGCCTGGACGTCCGGCTACGGCAGCCTCACCGACCTGTATTCGTTTGCGTTCCTGGCGACCAATCTCCGTCAATTCGCGGAGTGGTTCGCTGAAGTCGAGCCGCCGCTGTTGGTGATTGTGCTGCTGGCCACGATCGTGCGCCCTGGGTTTCCTCGCTCGCCGACTCCGCACGCGCGCATTCTGCTGGGCGGAACGATTCTGGCCGTTCTGCTGTCGTACGTGTTCTATCAACCGTTCGACGTGTGGTGGTACCTGCGATTCCTTCTTCCAATGTGGCCGGTGATGATGCTGCTGACGGCCGCGGCGCTGGAAGGGCTGGCGCACCGATGGTGGCCATCGCGTCGTGTCATCGTGGCCGGCGTCGCCGTCGCGCTCCTGACGTCACAAGGCCTGGCGACCGCCGTCAATCGGGGCGCGTTCGGTCTCGGCGCCGGCGAACGTCGCTACATCGACATCGCCCGCTTCGTCGCCGGCTACACCGAACCTGCCGCGGTGATTCTGGCCATGCAGCACAGTGGATCGCTGCGTCTCTACGCGGGACGGCTCACGTTGAGGTACGACGTGCTGGATCCGGAATGGCTCGACCGAACCGTTGACTATCTGCAGTCGATCGGGCGGAAGCCGTACTTCGTTCTCGACGGATTCGAGGTCGAGGCGTTCAGGGCGCGCTTCGCCGGGACGAGCCGCCTCGGTGCGCTCGCGTGGCCGCCGATGGCGACCCGAGGGACGATCGCGGTTTACGACCCGATCGATCAGCGGCCCGGATCGACGCCGATTGCGATACGCGCCGTCTTCGATCCCGCGCGGCGAGTGGTGCGACACGCCTCAGACCGCGCCGCCGGTCCTGCGAATGAAGTAGAAGACCGCGGCGACTGCCAGCGTCAGTGCTTCGATCCCGAATTCCCGCCGCGTCGCGTTCGAGAGCAGCCACACAATCACCGCCGTGGCCAGCACCGGCACCAACGGTCCGCCCGCCAGCGCGAATGGCCGTGTGCCGTCGATTCGAACGTCGCGCCGCTGCAACTGGTAGGAGGCCGTCACGCACATCAGATACAGCGTGAGCGCCGCCACGTTGGCGAGAATGGCCAATTGCGTGAAGCTGCTGCTGACCGCCAGGAGCGCCACGATACACGCATAAATGGTGATGGCGACATACGGCGTGTGGAACCGCGGATGAATGCGGGCGAGCGGTTCGGGCAGGATGCCGTCCCGAGCGAAGGCGTATAGCGCCCGCGGGCTGCCGAGCATGTCGCCGGACACGTACCCGAACATCGAGACCACCGCACCCGCGAGCACGAACAACCGTCCGACGTTGCCCAGCGCGAGCGCAGCCGCGTCAGCGAGCGGCGCTGCTGTGTGCTGTGCGATTGCCGGCCCCAACAATCCCTGCGCCACCACCTGAATCAACATGTAGAGGGTGGTGGTGATGGCGAGCGCCGACAGCAGCGCCCGCGGCACGGTCCGCGCCGGTTCGCGCACCTCGCCGCTCGGCACGAGCGCGATCTCGAGGCCGACGAATGCGAAGATCAGCAAAATCGATGTCCTGCCGATGCTCGATGCTGACGGCAGCCCGGGCCAGCGGAGGTATTCGGCGTTGACCGACCAGAGGCCGACGCCGACGAAGATCAGCAGCGGCAGCAGTTTCAGGAGTGCCGTTGCCTCGACCAGTCTCACAGCCGGTCTGACGCCGCGGACGTTGATGGCCGCGAGAGCCGCGAACAGGCCGACGATGATCAAACCGCGGCCCACCGCTGATTCGGCCGGCGGCCAGAGCGCACCGATCGATCCGGCAAACGCGCTTGCCACCGACGCGACGGCAAACGTCGCCATCAGGCAATAGAGCACACCGCCCAGAAATCCGACGAACGGTCCGAACGCGACTTCGACGTACGCGTACAGACCGCCGGTGAGTGACACACGGCTGCCGGCGGAGGCGAAGCAGCACACGATCAGCGTCATCAGCAGCGCGCAGACGATGTACGCCAGCGGAGCGGCGGGGCCAAGACCGGCGGCGACGACCGCCGGAAGGACGAAGATGCCCGCGCCGACGGTGACGTTGACGATGCTGGCGGTGAGTTGTCGCGCACCGATGGCGCGTACTAACCCCGTCTCGGACGCCACGCTCATGTCGCGCTCAGGCAGGTGTATGGACCGCGGCAATTTCCGCGGCGGCGCGGCGGCCGCTTTCGACGGCGCCGTTCATGTAGCCTTGCCACTTGACGCTGGTGTGTTCGCCAGCGAAGAACAACCGCTCGGCCGGTCGCGCCAGCCACGCGCGCAACGAGGGATCGAAACCGGGATCGAAGAAGGCGTACCCGCCGCGTGCCAGTGGATCGTGCTCCCACACGATCTGCTTCGAGGCGACGATGTCGGGGAGAGGCGTGCCGAGCCACTCGAGCGATTGCGCCAGTCCGCGCGCGCCGTCCTTCGCCACGATGGTCTGGGTGGCATCGCTGGCGCCGCCACCGGCGAGCAGGCTGATGATGCCGGCCCGGCCGCGCTGCTCCTCGTTGCCGTCCCACAGCGCTCCGAACGGCAGCGGCGAGCCGAACGCGCGCGGGCGCCCGGGCGCGCGCCAGAATCGGCGCGCGAACTGCAGCAGCGTTCGCGTCGCCCGCCCGTACTTGAGACGGACGAACGCATCGTGCTGCTGGGCCGGGAGCGCGGGGGAAATCGGAATCCGGCGGAGCAGTGTCGCCGGCAGCGCCAGCACGACGTAGTCGCAGGTCGCCTGCGACAACGCGCGTCCGTTCTTCAGGCTCACGCGCACCGAGCGGCCGCGGTGCGAAAGCGCCACCACTTCCGTACCCAGGTGCAGTCGTTCGGCGAGCGGGGCGGCGAGGGCAGCCGCGAGGCGATCGTTACCGCCGTCGATGCGATAAATCGTGCTCTCGGCAGGGCTGTTCGTCTCGGAAAATTGATCGACCAGCGCAATCAACGACAACTCGTCCGGATCGGCCAGAAAAAAGCCGCGCAGGCCGTTGAGCGTCGCCCGCAGATCGGGGTCGCCTTTGACCTGGTCTAGCCACGACGCCACCGATCGCCGCGCGATGTCCGCGGTGATCGGTGTATCCCAGCGGCGTTCCGCCAGCATGTAGGGCCCGATCTGATCGCGCAATTCACCAGCCAGCCGATCCCATCCGCGCGTAGACGCGCGCGGGACGATCCGCGGTTTGCCCGACTTATCAGGAAGCACGTAGCCAAAGCCGCCCCGCAGTACGCGCGTCATCTTCACGCCAACTGCGGCCGCCAGCTCGCGGAGCGCGCGGTGGTCCTCGTCGATCATGTCGCCGCCGGCTTCGGCGTGCTGGCGCTCCGCGAACCCTTCGTGAATGGTCCACACCCGCCCGCCGACGCGGTCGCGCGCGTCGACGACTGTCACCGAGGCGCCGAGTGCCAGCAGGTCGTGCGCCGCCGACAGGCCGGCCAGCCCCGCACCCGCGACCAGCACCGAAACGCCGTTCAAAGTCGTTCGATCCACGCTCTCACTGTAAGGGGAAATCGTTGCCGCATGCGTTAAACTTTGCGTCATGCTTCCCATGCTTGCGCTGCTTGCCGTGACCTACGCGCATCCCGAACAACTCGTCGAGACCGACTGGGTCGCCGCCCACGCCGCCGACGCCGGCGTCCGCATCGTCGACATGCGCCAGAGCGGCTACTCCGAAGGTCATATCCCCGGCGCCGAGCCGCTGTCGCCGGTCGCCATCCGCGACGCGAACAATCCGCCGACCTTCCTGCCGACGCCGGCCGCCTTTCAAGCGATGATGGCGAGGCTGAACATCGCCGATGCGACGCGCGTGGTGGTGTACGACGAACGCGGCGGCATCTATGCCGCCCGTCTGTGGTGGATTCTCAACTACTTCGGTCATTCCAACGTCGCATTGGTCAACGGCGGCTGGGCCAAGTGGACCGCGGAACGTCGGCCGCAGTCGATCGAGTCGATCACCTACAACGACGTGTCGCCATTCACGCCGCGTCCGCAGCCGGTCTGGATCGCCACCGCCAGCGACGTGGTCGCGGCGATCGATAAGCCGGGCGTCAGGATCGTGGATGCGCGCACGCAGGGCGAGATCGATGGCAAGGATCTGCGGAACATCAGGCGCGGCGGCTTCGTGCCTTCGTCTGTGCCCGTGTACTGGGAAGATCTGCTCGACCCGCAACAGAAGACGTTCAAGTCCGCCGACGAGCTGAAGAAGATCTACGAGGACCGCGGCATCGTGCCGTCCCAGGAAGTGATTGCCTACTGTCAGGTCGGGATGCGCGCGTCGGTGGACCTGTTTGCCCTGCATCTGGTCGGCTACGACAAGCTGCGCAACTACTACGGCGCGTGGGAAGAATGGGGCAACCGCGACGACCTGCCGCTCGGGAAGAAATAGCGAGTGATCCCGTTTGCTGAGTCGTGCGAGGCGATCGGGCGTGTGCTGGCCGCTTCGTTCCGGAGCGACGTGCTCGCCGGCGTCGCGAAAGACGCCGATTACCGCACGGCGCTGCTGCGGCTGCGCGATCGGATGCGCGCGCACGTCTGGAATGCCGGGCCGCACACCGTCAACCTGTCGGCGATCGTTCGCGAGTACGACGTACGCACGCGTGAGGACGGTTTCCACGTCCTGAATGATTGGGACGGCAAAGCCGATTCGGTCAGCCCCGACATCATCCCGGTGGACGTGCTCCACTACGTCGCTGAACTGCGTGGCGGAGGCCCGCTTGACATCGGCTCGATGGCGGTCCTGTTCGACTACTACCTCTTCCACCTGCTGTGTCTGCTGTCGCTCCGCATCTGGGATGATGGCGATCCTGACGACAATCTCGTCCGGCTCGACGGCCTGTTGCGCCTGCTTCAGGGCGACGCCCGCGGCGGCCAGCGATTCGTGGACCATGCCGCAACGATGATCCTGATCGCGACCTCCCATTTCGAGGTCGTCGAGATCGGCTACGAGCGGCTGCTGACGAGAGTGCGGTCACTCGATCGGGCACACCAGACAGCGATCGCGCTCTCGCACGCCGCCAGCATCGGTTGCCATCTCCGATTCGGATTCGAGGCGACCTACGGACGTGACACCATTGTGATGCGAGACGACAACGTCGCCGATTATCCGTGGCTCTGCTTCGCGCTCGAGATGTCGCTCCGCGAGTTCGCCAGATTGCACGAGGCCGGGGACCGGGGCGACGCCTACCGAGCGGTGATCGAGAAAATCCTGAACGGCCTCTCGTCCGATGCGCGTGCCTTCGTGGGCGAGGCGCCGGCGGCGCTATCCGGAAGCGACGCAGCGCGTGCGGCGATTCGGGATCTGTTTTCGCAGTACCGCACCGAGTTGATCGAAGGGTTCGATCGGCTCCGACCGTCTGAGGAGGCCTACTCGCCGCTCTCGTTCTTCTTCAATTTCTCGCACAACATCCTGAAGGGAACGGTGGTCGACGTCCTGCTGAGGGGGCGGCGATGGGACGTGTCCTTCGACGATCTGCTGAACGGAACCAGCGATGGAGAGGAGGCAGGGGCAGCCAGGCTCGCGCTGGCCACGACGCTGATGGATTACGCCCGGAAGAACCCCGATCGCATTCGCGGCCGTTTGATGCCGGTCATCGTCTACGACCCCCAGGCCGGCCGCGAGTTCTTCACCGCGACGTTGCGCAAGCTCCGCGAATAATCGGGACCGGACGAGTCCGGCCCCGGCGGTTGACTGTGGTTACGCCGCCCCGACTGCCGGCATGCGCATCGTTTCCAGGCGCATCATTTCCGGGCGCATCAGCCGGGTCGCGAACGCGGCGTGAATGTCCCACCCGGGTGGCGGGACGACGCCGAATTGCGTGAGCGGAACCTGTGTGCCACTGGCATATGCGTTCCAGTAGCGTGGCGACGCCGGCGGGAACGCCGACAGCGGCAGATGATCGTGACGAATGTCGAAGGCCGTGTGCGCTTCGACAAACCGCAAGGCTGACCGGACCGCTTCACCGATCGTCCGCGCCTCTGCGCCAAGATCGTGTTCGAGCCCTCGTACCAACCAGAGCCCTGGAGCTTCCTGAAAGATTACGAGCCGAAGTCTTTTCGGTGTCATGGGGACCGACGACGCAAAGGGATTGACTGCGTCAGCCCGGCCGTATCTCGTTGTCAGCTCGGCGATTACTCTTTTGTGCCCGGTCAAACTGTCGGGTTTCCTGACGGAAGAAATTACACGATCCCTAGGATTTTGCCGGGGCGAACCGCTTGAAGAAGCTGGTGTCGTTCCATTTGGGCCGGGTGGTCCGGTTGGCGATCCGCACGGACAGGTCGCGCACGACGTTGACGTACATCCCGGCTGCGGACATGTCGATCGGTTGATTCAGGTCGTCGGACGGCGCGTGATAGCGTTCGGCGGTCCATTTGGCGGCGATCGCCGCTTCCGGCGTGTTCGCTTCGTAGCCGACTTTCATGGCGAGCGCCGGAATCCCGACTTTCACGAAACTGTATTGATCGCTGCGCACGAAGCGGTTGCGCTGCGGTTCGGGATCGGCCTGGACGTTGAGGTTGAGCGCCTTCGCGGTGGCGCGGATATCCTGACCGAGGTCGGACTCGTCGAGCCCGAGCACCATCAGCGTCTTCAGCGGGAACAGCGGCAGGAACATGTCGGTGTTGACGTCCGCCACGATACTGCCGCTCGGCACGGTCGGATGCGCGGCGAAGTACCGCGATCCGAGCTCGCCTTTTTCCTCGCCGGTGACCGCGACGAACAGCAGCGATCGAGCGGGCTTCTCTCTCGAGTCGTGCAGCGACATCGCGACCTCGAGAATGGCGGCGATGCCGGACGCGTTGTCCATCGCGCCGTTGTAAATGCTGTCGCCGTTGATCGGCTGGCCGATACCGACATGATCGAGGTGCGCTGACACGGCGACGTATTCCTTGTTCCGCTGTGGATCCGACCCGCGCAGGATGCCGACGACATTCTGTGATTCGACCGCCGCGTGCTCGACCTTGGCGACGGCCTTCAAACGAGCCGGCAGCGCGAAGCTCGGCATCGGCCGGCTGCCGTCCACGTCGGCCAGCAGTTCCTGAAAGGTGTGGCCGGAACCGGCGAACAGCTTCTCGGCGTGAGCCGGATTCATCGTGACCGCGAGCTGCTGGCCCGGCGCGTCTTCGAGGGCGGCGTCGGCCAGCGACATCGCCGGCTGAAGACGTGACAGCGTCGAGCGCGACCAGGGGATGTCCATGTTTTTCGGATTGGCGATGCCGATCGTTCCGATGGCGCCGGCAGCCTTGTACATGGTCCAGCGCTCGGCGGCGGACCCGAAATGCGCCTGCAGCGGCCCGGGCAGTGATGCCGGGGTCGCGGCGATGTAAACCACCACCGCGCCTTTCAGATTCACGCCGGCGAAGTCGTCGATCTGGCGCTCCGGGATCTTCAAGCCGTAGCCGATGAAGACCAGCGGCGCCTCGAGAGCTGGGGCGGGATCGACGCGCATGCTGATGTTGGCGTCCTCGCCGAGCGTCAGCGATTCGCTCTTGCCGTTCGTAATCAGCGCCAGACTCGATTGCGCTTCGACGATCCGCCGGGTTTTGAAGGCGACCGGCTGTATGTATCCATTGATGCCGGCGGGCTCGAGTCCGGCCTTGGCAAACTGCGCGGCGACGTATTCCGCCGCTCGCTTGTGCGCGGCGCTGCCGGTGTCGCGGCCTTCCATGCCGTCGTTGGCCAGCGCCTGCACGTAGGTCCACCACCGCTGCTGGTCGGCGCCGAGTCCCACCGCTCCCGTCAGCATCGCCACCATCGTCAGCATCCACACACGGCGCATAGGTCGCTCTCCTCGCTGGTGCTTAGGATAACCCGCCGGAGGACCGGGATATAGAATGCCTCCGGAGGCGCGCGTGAGACGACCGATAGCGGGCTGGATAGTGAGCGGACTGGTGTTGTCGGCCGGTGTCGCTGGTGCGCAGGATCGCCTAGCGAGCAGCGATCTCCTGAAATTGCGGTCCGTTGGCGGTGTCCAGGTGTCGCCCGATGGCACGCGCGTCGCCTACGTGGTCGAGAACAACGACGGCCCGCGACGGCCGTACGGGCAACTGTGGGTGATGACCGTCGCCGATGGAAAGACCGTGCGCTTCGGGGCGGAGCGCGAGCCGAGCGGCAATCCCACCTGGTCGCCTGATGGACAGTCGATCGCCTACCAGGGTGGTGTCGGTGACAAAACCGGCCTCGTCGTGGCGCATTCCGATGGCAGCGGCGGCCGATTCCTGTCCGAGATGTCCGGAACCAACAGCCCGCTGCCCACTACAGGCAGGGAAATCGCCTGGTCGCCGGACGGCAAGCGGATCGCATTTGTGACGTCGGTACCAGGTCCGGAAACCGCGGACGCGACCGGCGATCCGATCGTGATTACCCGATATCTCTACAAACCGGATGCTGCGGAAGGCAACACGCGCTTCAACGACAATCGCCGTCTGCACATTTTCGTGGTGGAGGTGGCCTCGGGTCGCATCGAGCAGGTGACCGACGGCACCCACTACGAGCATTCGATCGACTGGTCGCCGGCCGGCGACGAGATCGCGTTCATCTCGAACAGGGAGCCGAACGAGGATCAGTTCTTCAACTACGACCTGTTCACGCTCAAGCTCGCCGACAAGTCGATTCGTCGGCTCACGTCCACCGAGAACGCCGAGTACCGGCCGCGCTGGTCGCCGGACGGCAAGACCATCGCGTATCAGGCCACCAAACGCGGTCTGACCGATCTCGAGACGACGATGGAGGACACGCATGTGTGGACGGTGGCCGCGGACGGCTCGAGCCGCCGCGAGATCGGCCACGGCATCGACAATCGTCAGGGCGCGCCTGAGTGGACCGCCGATGGACGCGCGGTGATGTTCACGGTCCAGGAACGCGGCAACGCCGCGCTGTATCGATTACCACTCTCGTGTGCGTCTGACCCGTCCAGCCGAACCGGATGCCCGGCCGAGAAGGTGGTGGGCGAGCGCGGCAGCGTCGGCGCGTTCTCGACGGCAAAGGGCGTCGTCGCCTACACGCTGTCGACGCCATCAGCCCCCGCGGAGTTGTACATCGGCGGACGACGGATGACGGACCTGAACGCGGAACTGCTTCGCGGCAAGGTGCTGGCCGAAGTCGAAGCGTTCAGCTTCGTGTCGAACGACAACCGGTTCGATGTCGAAGCGTTCCTGACGAAACCGCGAGACTGCACCGAGACCGCCAAGTGTCCCCTCATCGTCAACATTCACGGTGGCCCGCACGGACAACAGGGGCCGGCCTTCAATTTCAAGAATCAGGTCTACGCGGCGCGTGGCTGGGCGACGCTGATGGTGAACTATCGCGGCTCGACCGGTTACGGTCAGGCGTTCACCGACGCCGTTTTTGCGGATCAGAACGGCAACGAAGGACAGGACGTGCTCTACGCCTTGAGTGCCGCGATGCGGCGGTATCAGTGGATCGATCGCGACCGGCTCGGCGTCGAGGGCACCAGTTACGGTGGACAGTTGAGCGCGTGGCTGATTACGCAGACCAGCGTGTTCAAGGCCGCCATCCCCACCGCGGCGATCATCAACCTGATCAGCTACAACTACATGACGTACTACAACCAGTACGAGCAGATGGAATGGGGCACCTTTCCGCATCAAGGCACGCTGATGGACACGCTGCTGCAGCGCTCCGCCATCCGTCACGTGGCGAACGCGCATACGCCGACCATGCTGATGCACGGGGAGAACGACAACGACGTCCCGATTGCCGAGGCGGAGCAGTTCTATATCGGGCTGCGCGATGTCGGGACCGAAGCGGTGATGGTGCGGTATCCGCGCGAAGGGCACGGTATCCGGGAGTCGAAACACGTCGTGGACAGCATCGATCGGAGCATCAGGTGGTACGAGGCGCATTTCCCGCCGGCCGTCAAGTAATCGCGTCTCTCATCGCCGTGGTCGCGTCGTTCGTGTTGGTCGCCTTCCCGCCAGACGCACGTGCGGCGATCGCCGCGGCTCAGGCGACCGTCACCAACAGCGCCGCAATCGCGGTCGCCGACGCACTGCTGTGGGGCCGCGCCATGCCCGGAGCCGATGTGACGATCGGCCTGCCCTCGAACGAGCAGGAGATGCTGGCGTCGTACCGTCGCCGCGAAGCCATCTTCAAAAGCTCGTTGACGCCGCCGCCGCGCGCGACCCGGGAAGAGGAACTCGTGTTCGCGCAACGCGTCGGTATCGAGCGCGTCGTCTTCAGCCTGTTCGATCGACGCGACAGTGCGCGGATCGCGGGCATGTACGCGCTGGACGCCGACGTCGGGTTCACGCAGCCGGGCTTCGCGGACGCGATGCTGAACCACCTGACGCAGAAGTGGCTCGCGCCGTATCTTCACCTGGTCTCGGGCGATCTAAAGCTGTGCGTGGGGCGTGAAGCGGAAGGACGGCGCCAGCTCGTCGTGGCCCGTGACGGCGGTCACCCGCTGATCAGGGTCGTCGCCGAGCAGCTGCTGGCGAACAAACGCTGTTTTGACGAGACCGAACCGTAAGAGGAACGCAGTGCAGCAGCGTCAGAGCTGCTCGATGGTGTAGCCCTTGGCTTTCAGCACGGCGAGCAGACCGTCCGGGCCGACCAGGTGGGCCGCCCCGACCACGACCAGCGCGTGGCCCTTGCGCGCGAACAGCGCCTCGATTTTCGGCATCCAGTTGCGATTGCGATCGACCAGCAGTCGCTGATACATCACCGGATCGGATTTCAGATCGGCCAGCACGACGCGCTCGACCGCTGTCGTGTCTCCAGCCTTCCACGCCTCACCGAGCTTGTTGACGCTGGCTACTTCGGTGTCGAGTTCCTTCAGCGTCTCCGCCAGCATGCGATCCTGCTGCTCCATTGTCATCGTGTCGAAGCGCGAGATCTGGTACGCGGCCGTCTCGAGGCCCTGCACCGGCTTGCCGGACTCTCTTGCAAGGTCATAAAAGTGTTTGTCGAGGCCAAGATCCGGATCGAAGCCGACCTTGGCGAGCTCGATGCCCTCGAGCGCGACCGACACCATCCAGGGTTTGAACTGCATCAGGGCGACACCGGCGGGACCGAGATCGCCCATCGACTTCTTCACCAGCGCCATCGTCGCCGGCGACAACACCTTGTCGAGTGTCTGGCCGGACGGCAGCATGCCGCTCGAAAGCGACTGCAGCTGCACGGTCGGGTCGAGCATTTCCGCGAGGTCCACTTCTTCGACGAGAAGATCGGAATCCTTGAAGGCCTGCTCGAGCGCCGGTGCGAGCGGGTAAAAATCCGGCGACAATACGTGAATCGACCCCATCAGGTAGATCACGCCGCCGGACTTGCCTGTGACTTTCCAGGCGAATGACTTGGCCTGGACCGCCTGCGCCGGCAGCAGCAGCGTCGCCGCGATGACAAGCGATCGGATCGCGAGGGCGCGCAACCGTGGGTTCAGTCGCATATGTCGATCATCTTACCCGGGTTCATCCGGTTGTCGGGATCCAGCGCCCGTTTGATGGTGCGCATCACGGCGAGGGCCGGTCCGTGCTCGATTTCGAGGTATTTCAGCTTGCCGACGCCGACGCCGTGCTCGCCGCTGCAGGTGCCACCCATCGCCAGAGCGCGGAGGACCATGCGTTCGTTGAGCCGGCTCGCTTCCTCGATTTCGTCGGGGCGGTTCGGATCCAGGACGTAGATCAGATGGAAGTTGCCGTCGCCGACGTGGCCGACCAGACAGACCGGAAACGAGGCCGCAACGTTGTCGCGGCGCGTGTCGATGATGCACTCGGCCAGCCGCGAAATCGGCACGCAGACGTCGGTCGTCCACGCTCGGGCGCCAGGACGCAGCGCCACGGCGGCGTACATGGCATGGTGCCGCGCCTGCCACAACCGCTCGCGATCTTCGAGCCTGGTGGCCCACTCGAAGCCGCGGCCACCGTGGTCGGCCGCGATCGCCTGGACCGATGCGGCCTGTTCGGCGACGTGCGCCGCGCTGTCGCTGTGAAATTCGAAGAACAGCGTCGGCGCCAGCGGATAGCTGGTCTTCGAGTAGCGGTTGACGGCGTCGAGCTGGGTCTCGTCCAGCAGCTCGATGCGCGCGATCGGCACACCGAGCTGAATCGTCGCGATCACCGTTTCGACTGCGCCCTCGATGGTTTCGAACTGACAGACCGCAGCGGACACCGCTTCGGGAATGGGATGCAGCCGCAGGGTGATCTCGGTGACGACCCCGAGCGTACCTTCCGAGCCGACGAACAGGCGCGTCAGATCGTAGCCGGCCGACGACTTCCGAGCCCGCGTGCCGGTCTTGATGATCTGTCCGTCGGCAAGCACCACGGTCAGCCCAAGGACGTTTTCGCGCATCGTGCCGTAGCGGACGGCGGTGGTGCCCGAGGCGCGGGTCGAGGTCATCCCGCCCAGCGTCGCGTCGGCGCCGGGATCGACCGGGAACATCAACCCGGTGTTGTTCAGCGCCTTCTGCAGCTGCAGCCGCGACACGCCGGCCTCGACCGTGGCATCCAGATCCGCGACGCTGACCCGAATGATTTTGTTCATCTCGCGCATGTCGATCGAGATGCCGCCGTGAATCGCGTGCACGTGGCCTTCGAGCGAGGTGCCGGCGCCGAACGGCACGATCGGCAGGCCGAACTGCGCGGCAATCCTGACGATGGCGGCGACTTCGTCGGTCGTGTGCGGAAAGCAGACGATGTCGGGCGCGGCTGGTGTGTGATAGGACTCGCCGCGGCTGTGATGATCGCGGACGGCGGCGGTGTCGTTGGCGCGCGGGCCCAGCAGGCGGCTCAGCTCGAGCTGCGCGGCCTGCACCGTTGCGGTGGAGACAGGCGTCATGTTGTGAGCTTAACAGGAGTCAGAACGACGCCTGAAAATCGGCGAAGGAACGCTGGATCCGGTGCAGGAACGCGGCGTCGAAGTCGACACCCTCGCCGAGATCGCGCAGCAGGTTGGCGACGGCGAAGCCGCCGGCCTCGTCGATCAGCCGGCGAGCGGTCAACGCGCTCGTCGCGTAAGCCAGTTGCGCCTGCGCGCCGGTGAACCGGCCGAAGCCGGATTGCAGCGCCTGCAGCGGCACCGGTTTGTTGGCGCGGACCGCGGCGGTGGCCCACGCCAGGTCGTCTCCCTCGAGCGCCGTCGCCAGGCCTTCATTGAGCCAGGTCGGCACACCGTGCGGCGCGAGATTGCGAACGAGTGCGTGCACGAACTCGTGCGAGAGGACACGATCCAGTTCCGCTTCCTTGTCGAGCGCGCCGCGCATCGGCACGCGAATCGTGCCGTCGTACGCGCCCGCCGCCCATCCCGGCGCGCGCGTGACGTCGCGAAACTGCTCGGTGGTGTAGAGCACGACCGGGACCGGTTCGGTGGGGTAACTGCCGAGCAGCTGGCCGACACGCCAGTAGGCGCGGTCGAGCACCTCGAGCGCCTTCGCGGCGAGATCCGCTTCAGCCGGTCCTTCGAACGAGACGGTGAAGTGCGAGCCAATCGCCTGCTGCATGCGGTCCTGCAGCTCGCCTTCGCGCTGCCAGCGGTCGCGGATCGCGCGCGCGTCGCGATCGTCCGGCGTCAGCGTCAGGAGGGTGTCGTAGGTGCGCATCGCGCCGAGGCGATCGCCGAGACGATATTGGATCTGACCAAGCAGCGCCCGCGCCTGCATCAGCCTGGGGTCGAGCTCGATCGCGCGCTCGAATTCGCCGCGCGCATCAGTGTCGCGCCGCTCGGTCGCGGCGGCCATCCCCGCGCCCAGGTGCAGCCGCGCGTTCTTCGGGTCCGCGGTGATCGCCTCGCGAAACGCTTCGGCTGCCTCGTGCGCGTGGCCGGTGTTGAGCGCCTCCCAGGCGCTGCGTTCGATCAGCGCATTGCGCGGGTCGATTTGCGCGTGGACCGGCGCCGCCGCTGCGGCGCAGATCGCGACAATCGCCAGCCGGCGGCGTAAGCTCACCCGGTCAAGGATAGTAAAAACGCCGGGCGCTGTCGTCATCCTTCAGACAAGAATGTCGCTTTGGCCGGTCGCGATATCAATTATGTGAGCCACGGTTTTTTCACCGGACTGACAAGGCTTCGCGACCTCTGGCGACGCATGATCGTTTCGAGCAGCAGGACCGCAATGTTTTATCGTTTCCTGACTCCCTGATGCTATTGTTACGGATTCATTCCATGTCCCAGCGAGCCTCGATTTCGATCGAAGAAGGCGTCATCGACGTACTCAAAAGCGTCAGCCGCCGTCCGATTGCGCCGACGCTGCAAAGCGATCTGGTGGCCGATCTTGGGTTCGATTCGCTGCAGGTCCTCGAGGTGATCGCCGAGCTCGAGGATCGCTTCGATATTTCCATTCCTCTGAACGACGTGCCGGCCACCCGCACCGTCGCGCGGGTCGTCGCGCAGGTCGCGGAGCTGGTCGCGGAGCGGCCGACCGCTTGATGACCAGATGCCGCACGCTGCCCGAGGCGCTGTCTGACGCTGCGGCCACAGACCTGGGCTACACGTTCGTCAACGGAGGCGCCGAGACCGTCCGCTCGTACGCGGACATCCGCACCGCCGCGCTCGGTGTCGCGCGCAGCCTGCTCGAATGCGGCCTGCGCCGCGGCGACCTGGTCGCGCTCGTCATCTCCGACGCGGAACAGTTCCTGACCGCGCTGTTTGGCGCGTCGATCGCCGGCCTCACGCCCGCGTCGCTCTACCCGCCGGCGACCGTCGGCGATCTCCCGCGCTATATCGAGCTGACCACGGCGACGCTGCGTGGTTCGGGCGCGCGCGCGGTGATCGCGAGCGCCGCGCTGGTGCCCGCGTTTGCCGCGGTCCGATCGAGCTGTCCGGCTCTCGACATGGTGTTGTCCCGCTCCGAGCTCGACGCACCGCCGATCGAGCCGGTGACGTCACCGGCGCTCGACGACATCGCCTTCGTGCAGTTCACCTCGGGATCCACGTCCGCGCCGAAGGGCGTGGCGCTGACGCACCGCAGCCTGTCGGCGAACATCGAAGCGTTTGCTGGTCCGGGCGGTGTCGGCGCCGGACCCAGCGACGTCGCGATCAGCTGGCTGCCGCTGAACCACGACATGGGGCTGGTCGGCATGGCCCTTGGCGCGCCATACACTCCGTGCGCGTGCGTGCTGATGCAGCCGGAGGCCTTCGTCAGGCGTCCCACCGAGTGGTTGCGCGCGATCACTCGCCACCGCGGAACGATCAGCTTCGCGCCGAACTTCGCCTACGATTTGTGCGTTCGTCGTGTGAAGCAGCTCGAGGGATTGGATCTTTCGAGCTGGCGCGTCACCGGCTGTGGCGCCGAGCCGATTCATCCACCGACGCTGGCGGCGTTCGCCACGAAATTTGCCGCGGTCGGCTTTCGCGAAACCAGCTTTCTGCCGTGCTACGGGCTTGCCGAGCACGTGCTGGCGGCGTCGTTTCCTCCGCGCGATCGCGCCATTCGCACCGAGCGGGTCTCCGCGGACGCACTGGCCGGCCGCCGCATCGCGGTGTCCGGAACCGCTCACGATTCGGTGATGCTGGTCAGCTGTGGACGGCCCCTCCCGGGACATGCCATCGAGGTCGTCGGAGACGACGGCCGGTTGCTGCCGGAACGTCACGTCGGCGAGATTGTCCTGTCCGGGCCCTCGGTGATGCTGGGCTACTATAAACAGGACGAGCTGACGTCCCAGGTGCTGAGGGATGGCCGGCTCCGAACTGGCGACCTTGGCTACCTGTCGGACGGCGAACTCTTTGTGTGCGGCCGGGCGAAGGACATCATCATCGTCAACGGTCGGAAATATCATCCGCAGGATCTCGAGTGGGCGGTTGACGATCTGGCAGGCGTTCGGCGCGGGCGTGTCGTGGCATTCGGCGCCCCCGAACGCGGGCGTCCCGATCGGGTCGTGATCGTCGCCGAACCGAGCGGCACCGTCGCGGCGCCGTCGTTGACCGAGATGATTCGCCGTCGTATCGGTGACTTGTTCGGGCTCTACGTGGACGATGTGGCGCTGGTCAACCATGGTTCGGTGGCCCGCACCACCAGCGGAAAAGTGCAGCGCGGCGCCACCAAGGCGCGCTACGAAAGCGGCGAACTGACGCTCGAGACGCTGCGAGCCTAGGGCGGGAGACTGATGGACCTACTCGACAAGCTTCGCGCGGTCGAAAAACGTCGCGCGATGTTCGACGACGGATCGGCCATGCCGGGGATCACGGTCATCGATCGCGTGATCGGACCCTGCGAGGTGGTCGTGCAGGGCCGGCCGACCCTGATGTTCGGGTCGAACAACTATCTCGGCCTCACGCTGCATGAGGAGGTCGTCGAGGCCGCCCGTCAGGCGGTCGTCGAGTACGGTACGGGAACGACCGGATCGCGCACGGCAAACGGTACGCTGGCGATTCACGAACAGCTCGAACGCGACCTGGCCGACTGGTTCGGCAAGCGCCACGCCATCATCTTCAGCACCGGCTATCAGGCGAACCTGTCTGTGGTCGGCGGTCTGTGCGGACCGGGCGACGTCATCCTGGTGGACCGCGACAGCCACGCCAGTATTTACGACGCGACGCGGCAGACCGCCGCGCAGGTGATCGGCTTCCGCCACAATTCGCCCGAGAGCCTGCGCAAGAAACTCGAGCGTCTGACCGGAACCGGTCGCAACAAGCTGGTAGTGGTCGAAGGGCTGTATTCGATTCGCGGCGACGTCGCCCCGCTGCGCGAGATCGCCGATGTCTGTCGCGCGCACGCCGCGTACCTGCTGGTGGACGAGGCGCATTCGCTCGGGACCTACGGTCCGAATGGTCTGGGCTGCGCCGAAGATCAAGGCGTGCTGGACCAGGTCGACTTCATCGTCGGCACGTTTTCGAAGTCGCTGGCCGGCATCGGCGGCGTGTGCGTGTCGGACCATCCGGAGCTGCGTGCGCTGCATTTTCTGGCGCGGGCGTATGTGTTTACCGCCTCGGGGTCGCCGGCCAACATCGCCGGCGTCGGCGCCGCCATCAAGGTGGTGCGGGCGCATCCCGAGCTGCGCGATCAGCTCTGGGCGAACGTACATCGGCTGCGGCAGGGCCTGCGCGAGCTCGGCTACGTCATCGGCGAGACCGAATCGCCAATCGTGCCGATCATGATCGGCGACGAGGCTCGCACCGTCGGACTGTGGCAGCGGTTGTTGCAGGCCGGTTTGTACGTCAATCTGATCGTGCCGCCGGGCTGTCCGGTCGATCAGTGCGTGCTGCGTGCCAGCTGCTCGGCGGCCCACAGCGCGGAACACATCACCCGCGCGCTCGATGTGCTCGGACGCGTCGGCGCCGAGATGGGCGTCATCGGCGTGGCAGTTCCTTCCCGCGTCCGGCTATAACCAGCCCATCTCCCGATACCACGCGCCGGTCTGCGCCATTCCGTCTTTCAACCCGATCTGCGCAACGATGTCGAGTCGATCGCGCAGTCGATCGACGCGGCACACGAACCCTTCGGCCGACATTTCCGCGTAGCGGCGGCTGTTGATGATCTGTGGCCGGCCGGTCAGCGCACCGCCGACATCGCCGGCCCACGCCGCCAGCCGCGTCAGGCTCATCGGCACCGGGATCGTCACCGTCGCGCGTCCGACCGCGTCCCGCACGCTCTCGGAGAGTTGCCGGGTGGATGCCGGCTGTGGGTGGGCGACGAATACGGTTTCGCCTTCCAGCCGGCGATCGATGGCCGCCGCCATGGCGCTGACCAGATCCTGCACGTGAATCACGCTGTAGGTCGCGTCTGGTCGTCCGACCAGCGGCATGACGCCGCGCGCCGCCGCCTCGAACAAGGGCAGGAACGCGCGATCGCCGGGCCCGTAGACGATTCCGGGGCGGAGCACCGTCCACCGCAGGCCGGGCACGGCGGCGATTGCGCGTTCGCCATCGAGTTTGCTGCGACCGTACGCGGTGATCGGCGCCGGCGGATCCGCTTCCGTGCGCGGAGCGGATGCCGGCGCCGGTCCGGCCGCGGCAAGGCTGGAGATGTCCACGAGATATGCGGCGGCGGTCCTCGCGGCCGTCGCGACGGCACTCGTGCCCGCGACGTTGACGTCCGTGAATGTCCGATCGCGAACGCTCGACACCACGCCCGCGAGGTGGACGACCACGTTCACGTCGCGAAAAGCTTCGCGGAGGGACGCCGCCTCGAGTGCGGCGCGGATGACGACGACGCCAGGCGGCAACGGCGTTCGGTCGAGGGTCCGCGACTCAGGCCGTACGATCGCCCGCACGTCGTCGCCGCGCGCGATCAGGCGCGCCACCAGGTGACGACCGATGAAGCCGGTCGCTCCGGTGACGGCGATCCGCGGCATCAGAGCATCTTCTCGTAGATCCGGTAGGTCTTGTAGTGGCGGGCGCCCGCGTTTTCGGCCGGCTGATTGATGTCGCGGTTGTCCTCGAGCACCCAGGAGAACTCGGCGCGCCGGTACGGTCCGCCGGCGACTTGCCGGTGCAGCTCGTAGAGCAGCACCGGATAAATGCCCAGCGTGCGATAGGCCGGATCGATACCGAGCAGCAGCAGCCGCATCTGCGTGATGTAACGCTTGCGCAAGAGCAAACGGAATAGCGCGGTCGGGAACAGCCGTCCGGTCGTCCCTTTCAGTGCCTGATTGATGTCCGGAACGGCGACCGCACACGCAACCGGCACGCCATTGACTTCGGCGCAGACGGCGCAGCGCTCGTCGAAAATCGGCTTCAACTCAGTTGCGAGACGCCGGAATTCGTCCTGCGTAGGCGCGACGAATCCCCAGTTGCGTTCCCACGCCGCGCAGTAGATGACACGCAGGCGTTCGACTTCCGCGGTGAATTCGGACACCTTCAGCGGACGCACGACGATGCCGTGTTTATCGCGCAGGCGCGGCCCGAGGCGTGCGACCGCCGCCGGCGGCGTGCTGCCGAAATCGTACAGCCACGCGAACAGATCCTTGACCTTCGCGTAGCCCGCCGACTCGATGAATGCCGCGTATTCGGGCGGGTTGTGCGGCATCATCAGCATCGGATCGCTGTCGAAGCCGTCGATCAGTAATCCGGCCGACTCGTTGAGCGACGGGTTGATCGGTCCACGCAGCCGCGCCCGTCCGCGAGCGTGCGCCCACGTCTCCGCCGCGGTCAGCAGCGCCTGCGCTGCGGCGGCATCGTCGGCCTCGAAGAAGCCGAACATCGCGACGTTGTCGCCGTGGGCTTGGTTGTGCAGCCGATCGTCGATCGCGGCGACGCGTCCGACCACGCGGCCGTCCCGCCAGGCGAGCAGCAGCTCGACCTCGGCGTGCGCGAAGAAGGGGTTCTTTCGGGGCGTCAGCCGCTCGTGCTCGCCGATGCGGAGCGGCGGCACCCAATGCGGATCGAACGCATTACGTTCGTAGGCGTAATCGATGAACCGGCGGAACTCGTGCCGGCCGTTGACGGGTCGAATGTCGGTCAATGGCGTGACCGACATACGTTAGCATCACGAGAGGTCCCGCGCGTGCGTTCTTCGGAATCCCTATCGTTCATTTATTTCGCGGTGCTGACGGCGCTGGCCTGGTTTCGTCCGTTTCCGCGATCCCGCCGCCTTCAAATCTCCGCGATTGGCCTGGTCATGATGGTCGTGATTGCCCTGCTTCCGCGCGTGGCCACGCCGTCGCAACGAGACTGGGCGCCCGCGGCGATCATCCTGATTGGCTACTATTTCTCGGGCCGGTTCTTCGTCACCCCGTCGCTCGATCTCGAACGCTGGCTGATGTCGTGGGACCGGCGGCTGCTGGGCCAACCGACCACGCGTTTCTCGTCGTGGCCGCGTCCGGTGCTGGCCTACCTCGACGTCGTGTACATCGGCTGCTTTCTGATGATTCCCGCCGGACTCGCTGTGCTGATTGCGACTGGACAAGGGCATCTCGCCGATCGGTACTGGACGATGGTGGTGGCGGCGGAGTTCGGCGCGTTTGCGCCGCTCAGCGTGTTTCCGACGCGGCCGCCGTGGCTGGTCGAAGAGAAGGCGATGTTGCCGGACCGTACGGTGCACAACCTCGCATCGCAAATGGTCGAGCATTTCACGATTCGAGCGAATACGTTCCCGAGCGGTCATGTGTCCGGATCGTTCGCGATCGCCTTTGCCGTGCTCGGCCCGGTGCCGTGGGTCGGCGTCGGCTTGCTCCTCCTCGCGGCGAGCATTACCGTCGCGTGCGTGGTCGGACGCTATCACTACATCGCCGACTGCGCCGCCGGCGCGGTCCTCGCGGTCGTCGTCTGGGCCGTGGTCGCGATGGTGCATTCATAGAGCGACAACGCGCCGGTAGATCGTCTCGAGCTGACCGGCGATGGCGTCGCTGTCGAACGCGGTCGCTGCGGCCGCTCCCCGTTGTCCGAGCTCGTCACGCCGTTCCGGCATGGCGAGAAGCCAGGTCAGTTCGCGCGCGAGCTCGTCGACATCGCCTGGAGTGAAGAGACGTGCGCACCCGGCGGGCTCCAACAACTCGGCGTAACCGTCGATCCGACTTGCCACGATCGCCTTGCCGCACGCCATCGCCTCGAGCAGCACGATGCCGAAGCTCTCGCCGCCGAGCGCGGGTGAGCAGACGATGTCGGCGGCCTGGAAGCAGGCAGGGAGGCAATCGTCGTCAACCCGGCCCGCGAAGCGGACGGGAGCATCGAGGCGGCGCGCCAGATCTTCGAGCGCTGGCCGATCCGGACCGTCGCCGACGACTAGCAGCGTTGCGTGTGATGTCTGTTGCGCGACCAGCGGCATCGCTCGAATCAGCGTCTCGACGCCTTTGCGAGGCTCGAGGCGGCCGACGAAGAGCATGTGTTGGCGATCGCGCGGCATCAGCGCGGGCCTCGGCCGCGGCTCGCTGAAGCGGCCGACGTCGATCCCGTTCGGGACGATCTCGAATGCGTCCGGAAAATGCGCGGCGACGGTCCGCCGCGCGGCATCTGACACGGCGATGCGCGCGCTCAGCCTCCGCATCAACGGACGCAGCCATCGTCCGAACGCTGCGTAGAACCGGTGCGGGTCCTCCCGATACACATGAAAGGTGCCGACCAGCGGCGTGTTGGCGCGGAGCAGGACCAGCCAGGGCACCAGCGGTGTCAGCGGTTCGTGGACGTGGATGATGTCAAACGGCTCTCGCAGCATGCGGCCAACCGCCGCATACGCTCGCGGGTCGAGGCCGATGCCGGATTCGGTTCCACCGAACGAGACCGAGACGGTTCGACCGAGCGACCGCTCGCCGTTGGTCGGGGCGGACGATGCGGGTCCAAACACTTGCGCGTCGTGACCGCGGCGCCGGAGCGCTGCGGCCTGGGCGCGGATCTGGTTGTTGATCCCGCCCGGAGCGGACAGGTCGTACGGCGCGACGATCGCGATGCGCAGCGGCGCCTGGGAGCTGACGGTCGTGACCACGCGTCAGAGCAGCTTTTCCATGATCACGACGTCGACCCACCGTTCGTCGAGCAGGCCCTGCTCGCGGAAAACGCCTACCGTCGTGAACCCCTCGCGGCGGTAGAGGGCGATGCCGACGAGGTTGACCGTGAGCGCCGCCAGCACCATCTTGTGAAAACCGAGATGGCGCGCGGACTTGATCAGTCGATCGAGCAACTGGCGTCCGACGCCTTGTCCGCGACGCGCGCGTTCCACATACACCGAGAAGTCGGCAACGTGGTCGTACGCGGCGCGCGGACTGTACTGATTCAGACTCGCCCAGCCGACCACGATCCCGTCGCTCTCCGCGATCAGCACGGGATGGCGGGAACCACGTGCCCCCAGCCAGTTACGGCAGTCCTCCGGCGTTCGCAGCGTCGTGTCGAGCGTGGCGATGCGGTCCTCGATACCCTGATTGTGGATGACGCAAATCGCCTCGGCATCGGCCGCAGTTGCCGGGCGGACCGTTACGGTCATTTCGCGAGTTTACCTCGGTCGCCGGGAGCTAGAATGGCTGTCCTGGAGGTTCGCATGAACGCCCGCCATCACGTGCTCGTTGCCGCTGTGCTCGTCGCCGTGGCGCTCGCCGTCCCGGTGCCGGGCCGCGCGCTCCACGCGCAGACCGCGCCGGCCATTGCGCTCGGCTCGATCGACTTCCCGTCGTCGGCCTCTCCGGCGGCCCAGCCGTTGTTTGTGGTCGGCACCAAGGCGCTCTACAACTTCGAATTCGATCAGGCGGCCGACGCCTTCCTGCAGGCGGAGAAAATCGATCCGGGCTTTGCCCTCGCCTACTGGGGTGAGGCGATGAGCTTCAATCACCCGTTGTGGGCGGAGCAGGATCTGGCGAAGGCGCGCCGCGCGCTCGAAAAACTGGCGCCGACCGCGGCAGCGCGCGCCGCCAAAGCGCCAGCCGGTAAAGAGCGCGACCTGATCGAGGCCGTTGATGTGCTCTTCGGAGCCGGCGACAAACTGGCGCGCGACATCGCCTACGCCGGCGCGATGGAGCGCATGCACGCGAAATATCCGCAGGACGACGAGATCACGACGTTCTATGCACTGGCGTTGCTCGGCACGGGACGCGCCGGCGAGAAGAACACGCGAACCGCGATGCAGGCGGCAGCGCTTGCCGAGGACGTCTTCCAGCGCCACCCGCAGCATCCGGGCGCGGCGCATTACATCATTCACGCCTTCGACGACCCGGATCACGCGATCCTCGGCCTGCCCGCGGCCCGCGCCTACGCGAAGATCGCACCGTCGGCCGCCCACGCGCTGCACATGCCGACCCACATTTTCGTGCAGCTCGGCATGTGGGACGACGTGATCGCGTCGAACGTCGTCGCTTACAAGGCCGCGGTCGATCTCGCCGACGCCAGAAATCTGCCGCGAGGCCGCGAGGATTTCCACACACTTTCATGGTTGCAGTACGCCTACCTCCAGGAAGGCAAGTTCGACGAGGCCGCCAGGTCCGTGGCGCTCGCGAAGGCAGTCGCGGACAAAGACGAAAGCCCGCGCGTCCGTGACGGCTATGCCTCGATGAAGGCGCGTCAGGTCGTCGAAAGCGGGCGGTGGGAGAAACTGCCGCTGTCGAGCGCGCCCGTGAAGGACGGCGGCGCGCCCGGATACGACGGCAGCGCCGCCTATGTGCTGGCCGCCGGCCTGAGCGCCGCCAAAACCGGCGATCTGGCGACGGCGAACATCGCGCTCGAAAAGTTGAGGGTGATGCGGATGCAGGCGGAGTCCGGGTCGAACGCGTATCGGGCCAAGCCGTTCGCGATCATGGAAAAAGAAGTCGCAGCGGTGATTGCGGAGACGCAGAAAGATCCGGCGACCGCGGAGCGACTGCTGAAGGAAGCGACGGTGATCGAGCTGACGCTCGATGCGCCATCGGGTCCGGCGGAACCGATTCAACCGTCGTTCGAACTGTACGGCGAGTGGCTTCGCACCCAGGGTCGCGCGGCGGACGCGGCGGCGCAATACCGGCTGGCGCTCGTCCGGATGCCGAATCGCCGCGCCTCGGTCAAGGGCCTCGAGGCTCTGAACGGATCCCATCCAACGCAGGAAGTCGTTCGAGCAGGAGGTGTCCGATGATCCGAAGAATCGCGCTGGCCACGATGTTCTCAGTCGCGCTCGCCGGCGGCGGCGTCGCGTTGTCCGCTCAGGAAACGCGATCGACCACGCTGCTCACCACCGAACACTACCTCGACTGGGAACGCGTCAGCGATGCCCAGATTTCTCCCGACGGCTCGCGCATCGTCTACACCCGACAGGCCGTCAACAAACAGGAAGACAAGTGGGAATCGTCGCTGTGGATCATGAACGCGGACGGTTCCCAGCACCGCTTCCTGGTCAAGGGCACGGGCGCGCGCTGGTCGCCTGACGGCAAGCGGCTGCTGTTCAGCGCCGACGGCGAGCCGAAAGGCGCGCAATTGTTCGTGCGCTGGATTGACGCCGAGGGACCGGCCACACAGATCACGCATGTCGCTGAGGCGCCGCGCAGCCCCAAGTGGTCGCCTGACGGCAAGTCCGTGGCCTTTTCGATGTTCGTCCCGGACACCGAGCGCTGGTCGATCAGCATGCCCGAAGAGCCGAAGGGCGCGAAGTGGACGCCGGCTCCGCGCGTGGTCTCGACGCTGCACTACCGCCAGGACCAGGTCGGCTATCTGGATGACGGCTTCACGCATCTGTTCGTCGTGCCGGCGGAGGGCGGCACGCCTCGACAGGTGACGTCGGGTAAGTGGAGCGTCGGTTCCGGCGAACTGCGCGGCGGCGCGTCGCTCGACTGGACGCCGGACAGCAAGTCGATCGTGTTCGAAGGCAACCGATCGCCGGACGCCGATCTGCAGTACGAGAGCTCGCAGCTGTTCGTGGCGGACGTCGCCACCGGGACGATTCGCGATCTCGTCACCAAGCCGGGTGAGTGGGGTAAGCCCGTCGTCTCGCCGGATGGACGCACGGTGGTGTTCACGGGTTTCGGCCCGACCGGCCACTCGTACACCGTGAGCGATCTGTGGGTCGTCCCGATCACGGGGGGCGCCGGCGACATGCGGAAGATCAGCGGCGACTTCGACCGCGATCCGATCAACATGAAATGGGCGCCCGACGGCAGCGGCGTGTACTTCGACGCCGACGACCGCGGCGGCCGCAACATCCAGTTCGCGGCCATCGTCGGCGGCGTGAAGTCGCTGACGACAGGCCGGCACATGCTGACGTTCGATTCGGTGTCGAAGGACGGGATCGCGGCCGGCATCTCGTCGGATCTCGATCACCCGCAGGACGTCGTGAAGTACAGCGTGCGCCAGCCCGGGCCGGTGACGAAGCTCACCGACGTGAACGGCGACGTGCTGCAGGGAATCCAGCTCGGAAAGTCGGAAGAGATTACCTACGCCTCGAGCGGCAACGCCAAGGTGATGGCGTGGGTGGTGAAGCCGCCGTCGTTCGATCCCGCGAAAAAGTACCCGCTGATTCTCGAGATCCACGGCGGTCCGTTCGGCAACTACAACGTGGGCTTCAACTACATGTTCCAGAACTTCGCGGCCAACGGCTTCGTGGTGCTGGTGACCAACCCGCGCGGCAGCACCGGCTACGGCAGCGAGTTCATCAATGGGATCGATCACAACTATCCGGGCCCTGACTACGACGATCTCATGGCGGGCGTGGACACGGTCGTCGGCAAGGGGTACATCGACACCTCGCGGATGTACGTGTCCGGCTGCAGCGGCGGCGGCGTTCTTTCGAGCTGGGTGATCGGGCACACCGATCGCTTCGCGGCGGCCGCGGTCCGCTGCCCGGTGATCGACTGGCTCAGCATGGCCGGCCATACCGACATCCCGCTCTTCACCTACAGCTTCTTCAAGAAGCCGTTCTGGGAAGATCCGTCGGACTGGCTGTCGCATTCGTCCCTGATGCAGGTCGGCAAGGTGACGACGCCGACGCTGCTGATGACCGGCGTGCTCGATCGCCGGACGCCGATGCCGCAGACCGAGGAATATTATTCGGCGTTGAAAGTGAAGGGTGTGCCGGTGAAGCTCCTCCAGTTCAACGAGGAATACCACGGCACCGGATCGAAACCGTCGAACTACATCCGCACGCAGCTCTACATGATGAGCTGGTTCAACAAATACACCCGTCAGGCCGGCGGCAAGGTCTCGACGGCCGCAGAACAGCCCTGAAGCATTCGATCGGAGTCCTCATGCGACGTGTCCTGATCTCGATTCTGGCGAGCGTGCTGGCGTGCGGCACGCTCGCCGCGCAATCGGCGGCGCCGCCGATCACCGCGATTCGAGCGGGACGGCTGCTCGATCCCGAAGCCGGCCGGATGCTGGCCAATCAGATCATCGTCGTCGAAGGCACGAAAATTCGGGAGGTCGGCGCGAACGTCGCCATCCCCGCCGGCGCTCAGGTCATCGACCTGTCGCAGATGACCGTGATGCCGGGACTGGTCGACGCGCACAATCATCTGGCGCTCACCTACAAGCCCGAGCCCGAGAACAATTTCTACTACTTCACCTACGTGCAGGACTCGACGGCGCTGCGCGCGATCCAGGCGGTCTCGAACGGCATTCAGATGCTGGCGTCGGGATTCACGATCGTGCGCGACATGGGCAACAACGGGAACTACGCGGACACGGCGCTGCGTCAGGGCATCGAGCAGGGCTGGGTGCCCGGTCCGACCATCATCAACTCCGGCATCATCATCGGCGGCATGGGCGGCCAGTTCTACCCGACGCCGGAAATGGCGAAGGAGCACGGGATTGTCTACCCGGAGTACCTCGACGCCGATACGCCGGACGAGATCGTCAAGGCGATTCGCCAGAACATCCTGTTCGGGGCGAAGGTGATCAAGATCTGCGTGGACTGCAAGCCGTACGGGTACACCGCCGACGAGATCCGGCTGGTGATTCGCGAAGCCGCCAAGTCCGGCCTGAAGGTCGAAGGTCACGTCCAGACGCTGAACGGTGCGAAGGCGGCGATCGACGCCGGCATCTGGTCGATTGCGCATTCGACCGGGCTGAACGAAGAGATGCACACGCTGATGGCGCAGAAGGGCATCTATCGCGCCGGCACCGACACGCCGGATACACTGGCCGGTCATCCCGTGTCCGCGCAAGCCTACAAGCGGACGGTGGACAGCCTGAAGGATGCGTACGCGAAGAAAGTGCCGCTGACGTTTTCCACCGACGCCGACTACTACGTCGTCGGCAAGACGCGCGGCGAGGTGTGCATGGAATTCCTGAAGACCTGGAAGGACGCGGGCATTCCGAACGTGGACATCCTGCGCGCGATGACCATCGGCGGCTACAAAGTCAGTGAAACGGAGAAGACGCGGGGGCCGATCAAGGCTGGGTTCTTCGCGGACCTGATCGCGGTTCCTGGCGATCCGTTGAGCGACGTGGACGCGCTGCGTAACGTCCAGTTCGTGATGAAGGACGGCCAGGTCTTCAAGAAGGACGGCGTGATGACGCCGGCGGTGTTCTTCCACGGCGGGCCGGTGAACGGCTGGCGTATTCGCTGACGCATCATCAGTCATCAGTCGTCAGTCATCAGTCATCAGTCACCAGTCGTCAGTCGTCAGTCGTCAGTCGTCAGTCCAACCGTCAGGCGCATCATCATTTGAATCCCAGTCCTCTGCTCGAACTGCATCATGCGTCGGTGGTTCTTGGCGGCGTGCGGATCCTGGACGATCTGACGCTCGCCATCGCGTCCGGCGAACACTCCGCGATTCTCGGGCCGAACGGCGCCGGCAAGTCGACGTTCATCAAGCTGCTGACGCTGCAGCAGTATCCCCTCGCCACCGACGGCGACGTGCCGCCGATTCGGGTGCTCGGCCGCGATCGCTGGGATGTCTTCACGCTTCGCGCCCAGCTCGGCATCGTGTCCGCCGACCTGCACGATCGGTTCGTCCACGGCAATTCGAACGGTGTGATCACCGGCCTTGACGCGGTGCTGTCCGGCTATTTCGCAAGCTTCGGGATCTTCGCGCATCAGCGCATCACCGCAACCATGCGGCGGCAGGCGGTCGAGGCCCTCGAGCGTGTCGATGCGGGCGGTCTCGGGTCCCGGATGCTCGATACGATGTCGACCGGAGAGGCCCGGCGCGTGTTGATCGCGCGGGCGCTGGTCCACCAGCCGAAGGCGCTGGTGCTCGACGAACCGACGCGCGGGCTGGACCTCGTCGCCCGGCATCAGTTCATGGAGCGCGTGCGTGCGCTCGCGCAGCAGGGCACGACCCTCCTGATCGTCACGCATCACGTCGAGGAGATCATTCCGGAGGTATCACGGGTCATCCTGATCAAGAACGGCCGCATCGCGGCCGACGGCCTGAAGGCCGACGTCCTGACGGCGCCGCGACTGACGGATGCGTTCGGCGCGCCGATCGCAGTCGCAGAATCGGACGGCTATTTTCACGTCCGCGTGACGGGAGCCCTTCATCACGAAGTCACGAAGATCACGAAGAGCACGAAGAACGGATAGCTCTTTTGTAAAAGAGGTAAGGCCGATGTTCGTGCTCTTCGTGTCTTCGTGATGAGGATCACCATCCAGGTGTAGAATCCCGACAGTTGCCCGCGGCGAGCGCCGTGTGGTTCCCGAGAGTCCGGCAGGGTGTCCGGAAGGAGAACGCCAGTGCGCATCATCAGTTCCACGTCTGCGGCGTCGCGCCTCGACGCCGCGCGCGCATTCATCGCCGGACTTCCCCCTGCTTCAGAGATCGCGATTGTCGGCGCCTCGCGCGGCGCTGCGGACGATCTGGCCCGCGCCATCGCCGCCGATGCCGGCGCCACCTTCGGCCTGACCCGATTCAGCCTGACCGAGCTCGCCGTGCGATCTGCGGCGGCGCGCATCAGCGGCACAAGTGTGCCCGGGACGCAGGCGGGCTCCGAAGCGATCGCCGCGCGAGCCGTGTTCGACGCGGTCGTTGCTGGAGAGTTGGAGTACTTCGCTCCGGTCGCCTCGATGCCGGGCTTTCCGAAGGCGCTCGCTAGGACATTACACGAGCTCCGGCTGGCGGGGGTCGGTCCTTCGGACCTGGCTGGTCGTACGTCCGTTCCTGGTCCTTTGTCCGTCCCTGGTCCCTCGTCACCGGTCCTGGCTGATCTGTCGATCCTGCTGGCGCGTGTCGAGGAACAGTTCCGGCACGCGGCGGTTGACGATCGCGCGGCGCTCTACCGATTCGCCGCGCAGGCGTGCCGCGATGGCCTGGTGCGCTGGACGCGCCTGCCGATCCTGTTGCTCGATGTGCCGCTCGATTCGCGCGCCGAGCGTGAGTTCGCGGCGGCGCTGGTGGCGCGATCACCAGACGTGGTGGCCACAGTACCCGACGGCGACACCGTCGCCCTCGCGGCGCTCGAGAGTTGTGGCGGCCGGGTTGAGCGGCTCGATATTTCAGATTTCAGAGTTCAGATTTCAGATTCCGAAGATACTTCCGACTTCAAACTTCAAACTTCAGACTTGGAGTGCCTGCGCCGCTTTGTGTTTCGGAGCGAGCGGCCGCCGGTCCGCGAGGCGTCAGGGGACGTCCGCTTGTTTTCGGCGCCTGGCGAAGGCCGCGAAGCCGTCGAGATCGTTCGCCGTGTGCTCGACGAGGCAGCGCAAGGTGTCCGCTTCGACGAGATGGCGGTGCTGCTGCGCGCGCCGCAGCACTACCTCGGCCTGCTCGAGCACGCGTGTGCCCGTGGCGATGTGCCGGTGTATTTCGATCGCGGCACCAGGCGTCCCGACCCTGCCGGCCGTGCCTTCATCGCGCTCCTGAACTGTGCGGTGGACGGCCTGTCGGCGAAGCGGTTCGACGAATACCTCTCGCTCGGCCAGGTACCACCGGTCAGCGAAGCGACCGCCCGCGGCGATCGGGGTCGTCCCGACCCAGTGCTGCCCTCCGATGCTGTCTATGCGGAGCTCGAGGCATCGCGAGGCGGGAATCATGCACCGGATCAACCCGAGGACGCCGAGACGATCGAGGCCGGCTTCGTCGATTCCGACGAGGAAGCGGTCGTCGCCGGCACGTTGCGATCGCCCTGGAAATGGGAAGAGTTGATCGTCGAATCGGCCGTCGTCGGTGGCCGAACGCGCGAGGAGGGCAAGCACCGCTGGCGGCGCCGGCTCGACGGATTGAAAGCGGACTACACCTACCGAATCGATGAGTTGAAGCGTGACGAGCCCGAGTCCGCCCGTATCGGGCGATACGAGCGGGATCGTCGAAACCTCGACCACCTGCGGCTGTTCGCGTTGCCGATCATCGACTCGCTCGCCGACTGGCCGGAGCGGGCGAGCTGGGGCGACTGGCTCGATCGCTTTTCCGCGCTCGCGACGCGTTCGTTGCGGCGTCCAGAACGCGTGCAACGGCTGCTCGCGGACCTGCGGCCGATGGCCGATGTCGGCCCGGTGACGCTGGAAGAAGCGCGCGACGTGCTGCACGACCGCCTGGTGACGCTCGACTGGGAACCACCGGCACGCCGCTACGGCCGATTGTTTGTCGGGACGCCGCATCAGGCGCGTGGCCGGGCCTTTCGCGTCGTGTTCGTCCCCGGTCTGGCCGAACGCGTCGTGCCGCAGCGACCGAGGGAGGACCCGCTGCTGCTCGACGAACGACGCGAGGGGATCGATTCGACGCTGGTCGATCAGAAGGGCCGCGGCGAGGCCGAGCGTCTGCTGCTGAAGATTGCCATTGGCGCGGCGCGCGACCGCCTCTATCTTTCGTATCCCCGCCTCGACGTCGGCGAGACGCGCGCGCGTGTACCGTCCTTCTATGCGCTCGATGTGGTGCGCGCGATCACCGGGCGGGTGCCCGACCATCGTGTGCTGGCCTCGGATGCGGCCGACGAGGGCGGCGCGAGCCTGGCCTGGCCGGCGCCCGCCGATCCCGATCGCGCCATCGACGATCTCGAGCACGACCTGGCCGTGCTGAAGCCGCTGCTCGATGCACGCGATGCCACGGCGGCCCGCGGCCGCGCACATTACATGCTCGGATTGAACGAGGCCTTGCGTCGTTCGGTGATCAGCCGCTGGTCGAGAGGCCGGCCGGCGTGGTCCAGCAGCGATGGGCTGATCCGGGTCGCGCCCGGAACCAGTGCCGCGCTCCAGGCTCATCGTTTGCGCGAACGGCCGTATTCGCTCTCGGCCCTGCAGCGCTTCGCGACCTGTCCGTACCAGTTCCTGCTGGCGACGATTTATCGACTCGAGCCGTGGGACGAGCCCGAGCCGCTGGTGCGAATGGACCCGCTCACGCGCGGCAGTCTCTTTCACAAGGTGCAGGCGGAGTTCTACCGCGCGATGAAGCGCAGCGGAGCCCTGCCGATCGAGCCTGGCAACGTGCCGCGGGCGATGGCCACGCTCGACGGTGTGCTCGAGCAAGTTGCGGCGGAGTACGCGGAGACGCTCGCCCCGGCGATCCCGCGTGTCTGGCGTGACGAGATCGGCGAACTGCAACGCGACCTCGGCATCTGGGTGCAGAAGCTGGCCGACACCGGCGCATGGCAGCCGGAGTACTTCGAATTCAGCTTCGGCTTGAGCGACGAGGGGCGCGATCCGCGCAGCATCCGCGAACCGGTGCTGGTCGACGGCAGGTTCGTGCTGCGCGGGTCGGTGGATCTGATCGAACATCGGTCGGACCTCGACGTCCTGCGCATTACCGATCACAAGACCGGCAGGAATCGTTCGACGGCGGATCTGATCGTCGGCGGCGGCAAGACGCTGCAGCCGGTGCTGTACAGCGTGGCCATCGAGCAGGCGCTCGGCAAGCGCGTCACCGAAGGTCGCCTGTTCTACGCGACGACCGCCGGCGGGTTCGCTGATCACGCGATCCCGATCAACGACTACACCCGCGGTCAGGGCCTGCAGGTGCTGACCATCATCGATCGCTCGGTCGAGTTGGGATTTCTCGCCGCGGCGCCGGACGAACGCGCCTGCACCTGGTGCGATTTCCGTCCGGTATGCGGCCCTCGCGAGGAAGAACGCACGCGTCGGAAGGCCAAGGACCGGCTGGGCGATCTCGAGGTGTTGAGGTCGATGCGGTAGGCACAAAGGACACAAAGGACACGAAGTGAGCGAAGGACACAAAGCCGGAGACGCGATCGATGCGGCTGCGCGTGAGGCGATCGCCAACGACCTTGACGACACGTTGATCGTCGAGGCGGCTGCGGGTACGGGAAAAACCACGGAGCTGGTGAACCGCATCCTGCGCGTCCTCGAGACTGGACGGGCGACGATGATTCAGATCGTCGCGGTCACGTTTACGGAGAAGGCCGCTGGAGAGCTGAAACTGCGACTGCGCGAAGCGCTCGAATCACGACGGGCCGGAGCGTCAGGCGACGCCGCGGCACGGCTCGATCTCGCGCTCGAGACGCTCGAGGAGGCGCACGTCAACACCATCCACGGCTTCTGCGCCGAACTGCTGCGCGAACGCCCGGTCGAAGCCTGCGTCGATCCACTGTTCATCGTCCTGACCGAGCCGCAAACCGATCGGCTGTACTCACGTGCGTTCCGGGCCTGGCTTCAGGAGGCGTTGAAGAACCCGCCTGAGGGGTTGCGCCGCGCGCTGCGCCGCACCAGCGGTCCGGTGTTCGGCAACAGATTCGGATCGGGCGGCGGTGACGGTGACGCCGGCGGTCCAATCGACCGGCTGCGAGGGGCCGGGCGGACGCTCGCGGAATGGCGCGACTTTCCGTTGCCGTGGCACCGGCCGCCGTTCGACCGCGACGCTGAAGTCGATCGGCTCGTCAACGATCTCCATCGCTTCGCCGACCTCACGTCCTCGCCGGGATCTGAACGCGACAATCTATTCGTCGATACCGACGCCGCGCGCAGGTTGAGCCGCCAGATTCGGCTGGAGCAGTCGTTCGGGCAGCGCGATCTCGACGGCTGGGAGGCTCGGCTGGTTGACTTGACGCGCGACTTCAAGTTCTCGCGCGCGCGAAAGGGCAGCGGCTACAAATTCAGCAAGGACGTCACCCGCACCGACGTGCTCGCGGCGCGGGAAAGCGCTGCTCGCCGATCTGCTGCAATTTCGAAAGCAGGCAGACGCCGATCTGGCCGCGTGTCTGCAAGGCGAACTGGCCGGCGCAACCGACCGCTATCAGACGCTCAAACAGGCGAGCGGCGCGCTCGACTTCAAGGACCTGCTGGTGCGTGCGCGCGATCTGATCCGCAACGACGACCATGTGCGGGAGCACCTGCGGCGCAAGTTCGTGCGGATCTTCGTCGACGAGTTTCAGGATACCGATCCGATCCAGGCCGAGATCCTGAAAACGCTCGCCGACGAAGTGCCAGGAAAGCTGTTCATCGTCGGCGACCCGAAGCAGGCGATCTATCGCTTCCGCGGCACCGACGTCGGCACCTATTGGGCAGTGCGCGACGATCTGAAGGCACGCGGCGGTCGCGTGCTGCAGCTGACCACCAGCTACCGCAGCACCCCGGAGATTCAGCGCTTCGTCAACGCGGCGTTCAGTCGCGAGATGACCGGCGACCCGCGGACGCTGCAGGCGGACTATGTAGAGCTGTCTCCCTCCCGGCCCGAGGCGACTACCCAGCCGGCGGTCGTCGCGCTGCCGGTGCCGAAGCCGTACGGACGCGGCGGCTTTGGCGCGGCCAAAGCGTCTGCCAAAGCCATTGAAGGATCGCTCCCCGACGCAGTCGGCGCGTACATCGCGTGGCTGACGACGGAAAGCGGCTGGACTGTCTCGGAGAAACAGGCGGACGGCACGGAATCGCGGGTGCCGCTGCAACCCAGGCACATCGCCGTGTTGTTCCGCCGATTCGTCAGCTTCGGTGACGACATCACCCGCGGCTACGTCGACGCGATCGAGGCCCGCGGCATCCCGCACCTGCTGGTCGGCGGCAAGGCGTTTCACGGCCGCGAAGAGGTCGAGACGATCCGCGCCGCCCTGGCCGCGATCGAATGGCCGGACGATGAGCTGTCGGTGTTTGCGGCCCTGAAAGGCTCGCTGTTTGCGATCGATGACGAGCACCTGCTCGAGTTCAGGCATCGCTTCGGATTGTTCCACCCGTTTCGGGTGCCGAAGGCGCTGGGCGGCAACAGCGGCCAGGATCTCGAACTGACCGGCGAGCCGACCGCGCACCTGCAGCCGATCGCGGACGCTCTGCGCCTGCTTCAGCTGTTGCATCGTCGGCGCAACTACCGGCCGGTCGCCGACACCATGGGCCGATTGCTCGAGGAAACGCGCGCGCACGTCGGGTTCATCCTCCGTCCGGCAGGCGAGCAGGCGCTGGCCAACGTCTTACACATCGCCGAGCTCGCACGGCAATACGAGGCCGGCGGCGGCATTTCGTTTCGCGGTTTCATCGACGCGCTGCGGGATGCCGCATCGGCTGAAGCCGCGGAGGCGCCGATTCTCGAGGAGGGCAGCGACGGGGTGCGGCTGATGACCGTGCACAAGGCGAAAGGGCTCGAATTTCCGGTCGTGATTCTCGCCGATCCCACCTGCAAGATGAGCCGCGGCGACGCCAGCCGGTATCTCGATGCGTCTCGTGGATTGTGCGCGATGAAGATTGGCGGCTGGGCGCCGATCGAGCTGTACGACCACGAGGACGAGGAGGTCGCGCGCGATCAAGCCGAAGGCGTCCGACTTGCGTATGTCGCCGCGACGCGGGCGCGGGATCTGCTGGTCGTGCCGGTGCTCGGCGACGCGCCCTGGGAGGGTGGCTGGTTCGGTCCGCTCAATCGCGCGCTCTATCCCGCCATGGACGCTCGCCGGGACGCGGCTCGCGGTCCGCTGTGCCCGGCGTTCAAGTCGAAGGACTCGGTGGTGCAGCGTCCGAATGACGAGCCGGCCGGACCGGCGACCGTGTGTCCGGGACAGCACCGGTTCGACGAAGGCTATTCCGTGGTGTGGTGGGATCCGAACGCGCTGACGCTCGACCTCAAGCCGACCTTCGGCGTGCGTCGCGAGGATCTCATCGTCAAAGACGTGCCGAAGAACATCGTCGCTGACGGCCGCGGTCAGTACGATCGGTGGAAACTGGCGCGGCACGACGCGCGTGCGGCCGGCGCGGTGGCGTCGCTGTCGATTGTCACCGTTCGCGAGTGGGTGACCGCCGAGGCGGCGACCGGAGAGGACGCGGTGCCGGCGCGAACCGAGCCCCGGCGCGAAGACCTCGTCGAAGTCGTGAACCTGACGCGCGAACCCGAGCCGCGTCCCGGTGGCACCGTGTTCGGCCTGCTCGTGCACGACCTGCTCGCGCGAGCGCCGTTCGGCTCGGCGCGCTCAGCGCTCGTCGATCTGGCTGTCGGTCAGGCGCGAGTGCTTGGACTGGACGAGGATGCTGCGCAAATGGCGGTCACGATCGCCGATCGCCTGTTCGCGCACGACCTGCTGGCGCGCGCGGCCGCGGCGCAGACTCGTGGCGCGTGCCGTCGCGAAACGCCGGTCACCGCCGTGATGCCGGACGGCACGATGGTAGAAGGCGTCGTTGACCTGGCGTTCGAAGAGAAGGGTGTCTGGACCGTCGTGGACTATAAGACCGACCGCGAGCTTGCGATTGGCGAAGCCGAATATCGCCGCCAGGTCTCGTTCTACGCGTCGGCGATCGCAAAGGCGACCGGTCAGCCGGCCGTCGCGGTGTTGGTGCACGTCTAAGTCTGGACTAGAGGGACTACGGACTACGGACTAGGGACGGACCAAGAACCAAGAACGGACCAAGAACCAAGCACCAAGACCCAAGGACCTCGTCACTGGCCGAGCAACTCGAGCAGCGACAACGGATCGACGCGTGCGCCGCTGGCGCGCACTGCCCAATGGAGGTGCGGACCGGTCACACGGCCGGTCGCGCCCACCAGCCCCACCACCTCGTCGCGTTTCACCGGATCGCCTTCGTGCGTCTGGATCACCGACAGGTGCGCCAGCGTCGAGAACAGCCCGAGGCCGTGGTCGATGATCACGGTGTTGCCGGAAAAATACGTGTCGCGGGCCAGCACGACACGGCCCGCGTTGGGAGCGTGAATCGGCGTCCCGGCCGGACTGAGGAAGTCGGCGCCGCCGTGGGCGTTGCGCGGCTTGCCGTTGAAAATGCTGCGGGTGCCGAATGCGCTGTTGGCTGCGCCCGGCACGGGACGCACGAACGGTTCGGCCCAGAGGCGCGTCGGCGCCGGCGATTTCCAGATCTGATCCAGCAGCCGCGCTTCGCGGACGATTCGTTCCTCTTCTGACGCCGGCGGCGTGACGAACGCCTCGTTGACGCTCAGGCGGCGCGTCCGGAAGGCGTGCGGTTGAACGACGAGCTCGTGGCTGACGTGTTCGACGCCGGCACTGGCGGATGAAACGACGATCGAATAAGGACCGGGCTTGACGTCGAGGTCGATGCCGACCAGCGCCTGCCAGCGATGATCGTCCAGCCGGTACGGCTCGATGTCGTGATTGAACGCGCGGACCCGCGGGCGATCGCCGGTTGACGAGGCGGTGACCGTCACCACCACCAGTTCGCCGGGCTCGACCGCACGCGACCGGACCGCAATCTCGAAAGGTGTGGCGACCCCGAACGCCGGCAGCGTCCACGACACGACCATCGCCGCGGCGAGAAGCCGCGCGGCCGTCAGCATCGGATGTCGGTCCTCACACTCCCACGATTATGCGCGCGTTTACCGCAGCGACAACTCCCAGGTTTCAGCGATCAGGTTGTTCCTGCCGAAGCTGTCGTGCTTGTGCGCATCGACTTTGACGAAGCCGGCCGCCTTGTAGAGGCGGCGGGCGGCAACCAATTCGCTCTGCGTCCACAGCGTCAGCGTCCGGTAGCCGGCGTCGCGGGCGAAACGAACGCATTCGTCGACCAGCTTGCCGCCGATGCCGAGACCGCGCGCCTTCGTATCGACCAGCAGCAGACGCAGCTTGGCGACGGTCCGCGACTTCCTGACCAGGAACACCGAGCCGACGATCTCGCTGTCGCGCTCGGCCATCCAGCAGCGCTCCCGCGCCGGGTCGAAGTGATCGAGGAAGTCGGCGCAGATGCGCGCCACCAGCGCTTCGAAGCGCTGGTCGTAGCGCCACTCGCGCGCGTAGATCGCGCCGTGCTGCTGCACCACCCAGCCCATGTCGCCGGACCGCGGCGGACGCAGCAGGAACGGCGCGGCCGGCGCGGCAGGCGCGTCGCCGAGCAGATGCTCGATCGTCTGCATCGCCTGGACGACCTGCGCCTGCCCAGCGCTGTCGCGGCGGCCGAGCATCGCGGCTACGTCGGCTCGCGCCCGTTCCTCGAGCGGCGCCAGCGTCGCCCGGCCGGTGCGGGTGATGGTCAGCAGGCTCTGTCGGGCATCCGTGGTGGACGGTCGCCGGGTCAGCAGGCGGGCCTTCTCGAACCGGCGCAGGATCCGGCTCAGGTAGCCGGCGTCGAGTCCGAGATCGCGACCGAGGTCGGCGGCGCTGCACGACTCGCCGTGCGCCAGCTCGTACAGCACCCGGGTTTCGGTCAGCGACAGCGCGCCGTCCAGCAGGTGCTCGCCGAGCACGCCGATCCGGCGCGTGTAGAAACGATTGAAGGCGCGGACGGTGTCGATGTGGCGATCGGAGGCGGAGGGCGTCGTCATGATACATGACATTGTCAACATGTTAGTTGACTCAGTCAAGTAACGAACAGGTCCGCCGCAGGGCGGCCGGGATCGGCTACTGGCTGCGGCGCCTGGTCACGGGCACGGCGACGTAGCCATTGCGGGAGCGGACCCGATCGTCGGTCCCCGGCACCCGCACCCGGATGCTGTGAAACTGGCCGTCGGCGCCGTGCGGCGAGGTGTAGCCCAGCATGTACTGGCTGTTCAGTTCGTCGGCGATGCGCGCCGTAGCCTCGTTCAGTTCCACCGCGTTGTGGACGACCTCGGTGCGGCCGCCGCTCTCGCCGGTGATTTCCCGCAGCGTCTGCACGTTGACGCGGGTGTTGATCGGCTGCGGCTCGGGCGAATCGATCGCGATCGCGTACACGAACGCGTCGCTGCGCACCATCACCGTGTGCAGTTCGCGGACCGTCGCCGTGCTGGCGGTATCGGCGCCGTCGGAGATGACCAGGATCGCGGCGCGCGGCCGGCTGCGCCGTTCGATCAACGGCACCGCGTCGATAATCGCGTCGTAGATGGCGGTGCCGCCGGTCGGCTTCAATCCGGCCAGCGCCCGCTCGACCTCGGATCGGTCGCGGGTCCAGCCGGTCAGCACGCGCGGGCGATGGTTGAACGCGGCCAGGAAGAATTCGTCCTCCGGGTCGAGCAGGTCGAACAGGAAGCGGTCGACGGCGGCGCGCGCGTCCTGAATCCGCTTGCCGAACATGCTGTCGCTGATGTCGAGCAGGACGCCCAGGCCGATCGGCACGCGCTCGTGCGTGAATTGCGTGATGGTCTGCTTGACGCCGTCCTCGTAGACTTCGAAGTTCTGCTGGGTGAGATCGACGAGCGGGTGCCCTTCACGATCGGTCACGGTGGCGGCGATGCTCGTGACCTCGATGCCCGACTCGAACATCTTGTTGTCGCGAATCGGCGGCTGCGGCGGCGGCGAAGCGGCCTGGCCGCGGGCAAGCAGCTGGGCGGCCGCCACTGTGACCAGCACGACGAGGAGAACGGCCGGCCGCGAGCGAGGCTGGCGCACGAACCATGCTACCGCACGTCGGCGGTCCGTGGTTGACAAGCGCCGGCGAATCGCCCATATTGTGCAGACATGAACGTGATCCGCTGTTGCCGTTGCTCGTGTTGTCCGGCCGGAGAACTCTCCGGCCTGCGCGGTGCTCGGTTCACGGATGTCGTTTCGGGATAGTCGGTCGCCCGATCCGATCCAGGTTCTCGGCTTCGATGCAGGCCCGGGAGGCTCAACGCCTCTCGGGCCTTTTGACGTTTCAGGGAGTGTTTCATGAGAACGAAGTCCGCACTCGCGATGGTCGCCACGCTTGTCGCCGTCCTCGCGCGGCCGCTGCCGGCCGCCGCGCAGTCACTGGCCGGACTGTGGGATGCCACCGTCACGGTCAGTAACGGCACGCTCGACATACCGTTCCGCTTCGAGATCGCCGGCGCCGGTGCGGCGATCACGGGCTCGTTTTTCAACGGTGACGAGAAAGTGACGTCCACGACCGGGCGTCTCGACAACGGCAAGCTGCTGCTTACGTTCGACGAATACGGAAGTCAGCTCGAGGCGACCGTGACCGATGGACGCCTCGAGGGACAGTATTCGCGCGGCACGCGGGGCGCGCCTTATCCGTTCAAGGCCGCGCGTTTCACGCCGGTCGTGTCCACGGATGCGAAGATCCCCGAAGTGGCGGGCTTGTGGAACGTGCAGGTCGGGAAGAGCTCGAAGGGCGAAGCGGCCTGGCAGCTGATCGTCCGGCAATCCGGCGCTGAGGTGTCGGCGGCGATCCTGCGCGTGGACGGCGACACGGGCACCCTGACCGGCACGTTCCACGACGGCGCATTCATCCTGAGTCATTTCTCCGGTGCGCGTCCGCTCCGCCTGACATTGACACCTGGCGCTGACGGCACGCTGACAGTCGTGGAAAACGTCAACAAGCCGCTGACCGCCATTCGATCCGAGCAGGCGCTCGCCAAAGGCCTGCCGCAGCCGAGTGATCCCTCGCGCTTCACGAGCGTCGTCGATCCAACCGAGCCGTTCCGGTTTTCGTTCCCGGACGTTGACGGCAAGATCGTGTCGAACACCGACCCGCGTTTTCAGGGTAAGGTCGTGATCGTCGCCATCGGCGGAAGCTGGTGCCCGAACTGCCACGACGAAGCGCCGTTCCTCGCTGAGCTGTACAAGAAGTTCAAGACGTCAGGGGCTCGAGATCGTCAGCCTGTCGTTCGAAGAAGAAGCGCAGATCAAGAATCCAGTGCGCGTGCGCGCATTCATCAAGCGTTACGGCATCGACTACACCGTGCTGATTCCGGGCGAGCCGAGCCAGCTGAACGAGAAACTGCCCCAGGGAGTCAACCTCAACTCGTTCCCGACCACGTTCTTTCTCGGACGGGACGGGAAGGTGCGCAGCGCTCACGCCGGATTCGCCGGCATCGCGAGCGGCGAGTTCCACACCGAGATGACCGAGGAGATCACCGCGAACGTCCAGCGTCTGTTGGCGGAAACGGCGCCGACGACCGCGTCCAAGTAAGGCGATTTCAGAACCTCGCACATCGCCTCTACGTGGACCCGCCGGGAGCCATCGGCCTCGCTACTTCGAGATCGCATTTGCGGATGCGACCGCGCGTCCGCGGGCGGAGGATCGCGTGCGTGCCGCCAGTCTTGCAGCCGAACCGGCGGAGAACGGCACAACCGTCCGCAACCCGGCCGGCAATACAATCCTGCTGACCGTCCGATAATCCATTGGTGCTGGTCTGCGGCGGACATTGATCCGTCTGTTCAAAGAGGTTGCCGATGCGTCGATCGCTCGCATTCACCGGCGCTGCTGCCGTCATCCTGGCCGCCGGCGTCTCGCTCACGGTGAAGCCGGCCGCGCAAGCGCCCGCCTACGACCTGGTCATCCGCAACGGGCGCATCATCGACGGCACCGGCAGCCCGTGGTATCGCGGCGACATCGGCGTGCGCGGCGACAGCATCGTGCGCATCGCGCCGAGGATCGACGCGCCGGCGACCCGCGTCATCGACGCGGCGGGACGGGTCGTCGCGCCCGGATTCATCGACATCCACACGCACGCACGCCGCGGCATTTTTCAGGTGCCGACCGCCGACAACTACGTCAGGCAGGGCGTGACCACGTTGATGGAAGGGCCAGACGGATCGTCGCCGGTGCCCATCGCGCCGTTTCTCGAACGCGTGGCGGCCACGCACGTGACGCCGAACTTCGGCACCTTCATCGGACAGGGCAGCGTCCGCGAGGAGGTGATCGGATCGGTGAACCGCAAGGCCACCGCAGACGAAATCGAGAAGATGCGCGGCCTGGTCCGCCAGGGCATGGAAGACGGCGCGTTCGGTCTGAGTTCGGGGCTGTTCTACGTGCCCGGCACGTTTACGCCGACGGTCGAAGTGATTGAGCTCGCGAAAGTCGCCGGCAGAATGGGCGGCATCTACATCTCGCACATGCGCGACGAGGCGTCGGACGTGCTCGGCAGCGTGCGCGAGACGATCGAGATCGGTGAGAAGGGCGGGCTGCCGACGCAGGTCACCCACCACAAGATCATCGGCAAGGGGAACTGGGGCAAGAGCGTCGAGACGCTGAAGCTGGTTGACGCCGCCCGTGCCCGCGGAGTGGATGCCACCATCGACCAGTATCCGTACACCGCTTCGTCCACCAGCATTCAGGCGGCGCTGATGCCCGCGTACGCGCTCGAGGGCGGACGCGCGGACGTGCTCAAGCGGCTGCAGAATCCATCGCTGCGATCGGAACTGAAAAAGGAAACCGCGCGGTTGATTCTCGAAGAGCGCGGCGGCGGCGATCCGAACAACGTACAGCTCGCGCGCTGCGACTGGGATCACTCGCTTGACGGCAAGCGCCTCGGCGAGGTGACCAGGGGGCGAGGACTCGATCCGACCGTCGACAACGCCGCCGATACCGCGCTCTGGATTGTGGAAAAGGGCGGCTGCGCAGGCATCTTCCACGCCATCGACGAGGACGATCTGCAGCGCATCCTGCGTCACCCGGCGACGATGATCGGGTCGGACGGCGAGATTCCGATTTTCGGTCAGGCCAACCCGCACCCGCGCAGCTACGGGACGTTCGTCCGCGTGCTCGGCCGCTATGTCCGCGAGCTGAAGGTGATCACGCTCGAAGACGCCGTGCGGAAGATGTCCGCGTTTCCGGCGCAGCGGATCGGTCTGGCCGATCGTGGTGTGCTCCGTGAGGGCATGAAGGCCGACATCGCGATTTTTGATCCCGAAACCGTGCGCGATCGCGCGACCTTCGAACAGCCGCACCAGTACGCCGAAGGAGTGACGCAGGTGATCGTCAACGGCCAGGTGGCGTTCGAGGACGGCAAGATGACGGCAGCACGTCCGGGTCAGGTTCTGTATGGGCCGTCTCGCCGGGCCCGGTAGAGAATGATGGACGTGGCGCGACCCGCGCTGCTTCGAGACAATCCGTGACATCCAGCGACCACAAATGGCATTTGCCGGCCGCGTCCGGCCTATACTTTACCAGCCGAAAATCGGCTCGGGCGACGCGATCTGGACGCAGGGAACCAGCATGAGAACATTCACGTTCGCGGTCGGAGTGGCTGCGGTGCTGAGCGCGGCGGTCACCGCCGATCAGACGGCAACTCCTGCCAAGGCGCCGACCGCGGCAGCCAGGCTCGCAGTCGCTCACACACCTTCGGCGCCGGCCTCGCCGGCGCTGCCGCTCGACGCCCAGAACAAGCTGGTCGCCCAATACTGCGCCGGTTGCCACAGCGAGCGCACCAAGGCCGGCCAACTGGTGCTCGCCGGCTTCGACGCCGCGACCATCACGCAGCATCCCGACGTCGCGGAGAAGATGATCCACAAGCTCCGCGCCGGCATGATGCCGCCGCCGAACGCCCGCCGTCCTGATGCGGCCACGATCTCGGCGTTCGTTGACTCACTCGAGACGCGGATTGACGCCGCCGCGGCGCTGAATCCGAATCCCGGCTGGCGTCCGTTCCAGCGGCTGAACCGCGCGGAGTACGAGCGCGCAGTGCGCGACCTGCTCGGCGTCGACGTGGACGTCGCAGCGCTGCTGCCGCCCGACACCATCAGCAAGGGCTTCGACAACGTCGCCGACGTGCAGGCGTTTTCGCCGACCTTGATGGAGAGCTACCTGCGCGCCGCCAGCCAGATCAGCCGGCTGGCGGTCGGCGACCGCAACGCCAGCGCCACGTCGGCGACCTACAAGATCGGCCGCACCGGCTCGCAGATGCGTCACGTTGACGGCGCACCCGTCGGCACCCGCGGCGGCGTCTCCGTCGTCCACGTCTTTCCCGCCGACGGCGACTACATCGTCAAGGTAGCGCTGCACAACGAGCCGCTCGGCGGCATCTACGGCCGCACCACGATGGCCACGATGGACGTGAAAGAGCAGGTAGAGGTTTCGGTGAACGGGGAGCGCGCGGCGCTGCTCGACCTCAACGTCCGCATGAGCGAGACCGACCCCAAGAACGGCCTCGACATCTCGACGCCGCCGATCCGGATCGCCGCCGGACCGCAGCGGATCACCGCGGCCTTCATCGAACGGTTCGAGGGCCCGGTTGACGATCTGCTGGTGCCGCTCGAGAACACGCTGGCCGACGTCAACATCACGTTCGGCGTCACCGCGCTTCCACACATGCGCGACATGACGATCCTCGGACCGTCGAACGTCACCGGCGTCTCGGACACGGTCAGCCGCCGCCTGGTGTTCACCTGCCGGCCGACCAGCGCGAAAGAAGAAGAGACCTGCGCCGCCGAAATCGTCAAGGGACTGACCGCGCGGGCGTATCGCGGCGACGGGACGCCCGACGATGTGCAGGACGCGATGCAGTTTTACGAGCAGGGGCGAAAGAAGGGCGACTTCGAAGACGGCATCCGCATGGCGCTGCAGTCGGTGCTGGTCAGTCCGCGTTTCCTGTTCCGGCTCGAGCAGATGCCGGCTGGCGCGAGGACCGTAAAGGCCTCGGACACCTACCGCATCAGCGATGTCGACCTGGCCTCGCGGCTCTCGTTTTTCCTGTGGGGCGCGCCGCCGGATGCCGAGTTGATGAAGGCCGCGAACGCGGGCACGCTGCGCACGAGCGCGGGCCTCGACCGTCAGGTGCATCGCATGCTCGCCGACAAGCGCTCCGAGTCGCTGTCGACGCGGTTTGCCGGGCAGTGGCTGCGGCTTCAGGATCTCGAGAAGATCCACCCCGACTACCTGCTGTTCCCGCAGTACGACGACACTCTGGCGCAGGCGATGCAGCGCGAAACCGAGCTGTTCTTCGACAGCATCGTGCGCGAGGATCGATCGGTGCTCGACCTGCTCACCGCCGACTACAGTTTCGTCAACGATCGATTGGCGAAGCACTACGGGATTCCGAACGTCACCGGCAGCACGTTCCGGCGCGTGACGTTGCCGGACTATCGCCGCGGTCTGCTCGGTCAGGGCAGCATCCTGACGCTGACATCGAACGCGGATCGGACCTCGCCGGTTCAGCGCGGCAAGTGGGTGATGGAAGTGCTGCTGGCGTCGCCACCGCCGCCGCCGCCGCCGGGCGTCCCGTTGTTCGACGACACCGCCGCGACCGGCGGGGGTCGGATGCTGACCACCCGCGAGCGTATGGAGCAGCACCGCAAGGACGCGGCCTGCGCGTCGTGCCACCGGGTCATCGATCCGCTCGGTCTGACGCTCGAGAATTTCGACGCGACCGGCGCGTGGCGCATCAAGGACAACGAGGTCGCGATCGACTCGGTCGGCGATCTGTATGACGGCACCAAGATGGACGGGCCGCGCGGGTTGCAGCAGGGACTGCTGAAGCACTCGGACGTGTTCCTGCGCAGCTTCACCGAGAACCTGATGACCTATGCGCTGGGCCGCCGCGTGGAATACGCGGACATGCCGGCCATTCGCTCCATCATTCGTGACGCGGCCAAGAACGACAATCGCATGTCGGCGTTCGTGCTGGCGCTGGTCAACAGCCCGGCGTTCCGGACCGCGAAACCCGACACCAACACATTGACGACCGAGGCTGCCGAGCCGAAGCGGTCGAACGCCGGCTCACGGTAGAGGAGAGAGCATGCTGATCTCGAACAAACACCTGTCCCGCCGCACCATTCTCCGCGGCATCGGCGCCGCGGTGGCGCTGCCGCTGCTCGACGCGATGGTGCCGGCGCGGACGCTGCTGGCGCAGGGCGCCGCCGCCACCAACAAGAAGCTGCGCTTCGTGGCGCTCGAGATGGTGCACGGATCGGCCGGCAGCACGCAGATCGGGATCCAGCGCAACTTGTGGGCGCCGGCCGCGACCGGATCCGCTTTCGACCTTGGCCCCAGCGCGATGACCTCACTCGAACCCTACCGCGACGCCCTCACCATCGTCAGCAACACCGACGTGAGGAACGCCGAGGCGTTCACCGCACCGGAAATCGGCGGCGATCACTTCCGCTCGAGCGCCGTGTTCCTGACGCAGTCCCATCCCAAGCAGACGCAGGGATCCGATTTGCACGCCGGCGTATCGCTGGATCAGATTTTCGCGAACAAGTACGGCCAGGAGACGCCGATTCCGTCGATGCAGCTGTGCATCGAGAACGTGGATCAGGCCGGCGGCTGCTCGTACGGCTACTCGTGCGCCTACACCGACTCGATCAGCTGGTCGTCGCCGTCACAGCCGCTGCCGATGATTCGCGATCCGCGCCTGGTGTTCGATCAGCTGTTCGGCGTCGGTGCGACACCGGCCGAGCGGAAGCTGCGGCGTGCGGAAGACAGCAGCATCCTCGACTGGCTCGGCACGTCGATCGCTCGTGTGAAGAAAAACCTCGGCACGGCCGATCAGGCGCGCCTGAACGACTACCTCGATGATGTGCGGGAAGTCGAGCGGCGGATTCAGAAGGTCGAGGCCTACAACGCCAGCGGTGAGCAGCGTGAGCTTCCGGGCGCGCCGATCGGCGTGCCGGACTCGTTCACCGAGCACGTCAAGCTGATGTTCGACCTGCAGGCACTGGCGTTCGCCTCGGATCTGACTCGCGTTTTCGCGTTCAAGCTCGGACGCGACGCGTCGAACCGCGTCTATCCCGAGAGCGGCTACAAGGGCGCCTTCCACTCGGCGTCGCACCATCAGGAGAAGGAAGACAAGATTCTCGACTTCGCGCGGATCAACAAGTACCACGTCAGCCTGGTGCCGTATTTCCTCGCGAAGCTGAAGAACACGCCGGACGGTGAAGGCGGCACGCTGCTGGACAACTCCGTCATCCTCTACGGATCGCCGATGGGCGATTCGAACGTGCACAATCACAAGCGCGTGCCGATGTTCATCGCCGGCCACGCCGGCGGCGCGCTGAAAGGCAACATGCACGTCAAGGCTGCCGACGGCACGCCAATGGCCAATGCCATGCTGACGGTCGCGCGATCGCTCGGCCTCGACATGCCGAGCTTCGGCGACAGCACGGCCGCACTCGATTTGAACAAAGCGCAGGCGCCGGCGGCAACGACCGTCGTATAGGGGCCGGCCTCGCGCCGGTGCGAACAGGAATCAAACCATGCGACGAAACATTTTGCGGGTGGCGATTGCCGGACTCTCGCTGTCCGCGTGGCTGTACGCGACGCCATCGGCGCCGGTCGCCGATGCGGCGATGCAGGGCAACCGGGACGCGGTCCGGTCGCTGCTGAAGCAGGCGGCCGACGTCAACGCCGCGCAGGGCGATGGCATGACCGCGCTGCATTGGGCGGCCGTCAAGAACGACGCCGACCTGGTGCAGACGCTGCTGTACGCCGGCGCCAACGTCAAGGCGACGACTCGAATCGGCGCGTATACGCCGCTCCTGCTGGCGGCGAAAAACGGCAGCGCCCTCGCCGTGACGCCGCTGCTCAAAGCCGGCGCCGAGGTCAACGGTGCGACCGCCAACGGCACCACGCCGCTGATGTTCGCCTCGGCATCCGGCAACGTCGAGGCCGTGGCGGCCCTGGTCGAAGCTGGTGCGAAGGTCAACGCCACAGACTCGCTCCGCGGTCTGACGCCGGCGATGTTCGCGGCGGCGTCCGATCGCGCCGCCGTGCTCGAATATCTCGCGAAGAACGGCGCCGACCTCAAGGCCACGTCGAAGGTCACTGACTTGGCGGGCCTGAGCCGCGACCCCGCGGCGCTGCGCGCGTTCACGACTGGTAACCCGCAGCTCGTGCCGGAACCTGCGGCCGGCGCCCCCGGCACTCCGGGCCCGGCCGGCGCTCCAGCAGCGGCGGCGGGCCGCGGCGCCGCGGCGCCAGCTGCGGCGTCCACCAACGCGGCGGCACCCGCGGGACGGGGCCGCGGTCCACAGACCCCCGGCATCGATCGAACCTTTCAGTTGAACGAACTGGTTGCCGCGCAGGGCGGCCTGACGCCGTTGCTCTTCGCGGCGCGCGAAGGTTACGCGGCCTCCGTGACGGCGCTCCTGACGGCCGGTGCCGACATCAACCAGGTCAGTGCTGGCGATCACACCAGCCCGCTGTTGATCGCGACGATCAACGGTCATTTCGATCTCGCGAAGGTGCTGCTCGAGAAGGGCGCGAGCCCGCAGTCGGCGTCGGAGAACAACGCCACCGCGTTGTACGCCGCGCTCAATTGCGAGTGGGCGCCCAAGGCGCTTTACCCGCAGCCGCGCGCACAGCTCAATCAGCAGACGACCTATCTGGTGTTGATGAAGGCGCTGCTCGACAAGGGCGCCGACCCCAACGTCCGCCTGAACAAGAAGGTCTGGTACTCCGGTTACAGCTTCGATCTGTCAGGTGTAGACGAGGCGGGTGCGACGCCGTTCTGGCGCGCTGCTTATGCCAGCGATCTCGAGGCCATGAAGATGCTCGTCGCGTACGGCGCGGATCCCAGCATTCGGACCGAGCGATCGGCCGGGCGTCCGCGCGCCGGTGACGTCGATCGCGAGGTCAAGGACGTTTCAGGTCTGCCGCCGGTGCCGGTGGGCGGCCCCGCGGTGACGCCGCTGCAGGCAGCCGCGGGTGTCGGCTACGGCGAAGGCTTCGCGGCTAATTCACACCGCTTCGCACCGACCGGGATGCTGGCCGCGGTGAAATATCTGGTGGAAGAACTGCACGCCGACGTCAACGCCTTCGACCACGAAGGCAATACCGCGCTGCATCACGCCGCTGCGCGCGGCGACGTCGAGATGATCGAGTACCTGGTGTCGAAGGGCGCAGACGTGAAGGCGGTCAGTCGGGAGGGCCGCACCACCGCGGACATGGCCAACGGCCCGGTCCAGCGCATCCAGCCGTTCCCCGACGCGGTGGCGCTGCTCGAGAAGCTGGGCGCGAAGAACAATCACAAGTGTGTATCGTGTTAGTTGAGGATCTTTGAATCTGAGGATTTAGGGAACTCACTCCGGAACTACTACGCCGTTCTCGGCGCCCGGCCGCCACTCGGCCGCGTTCAAATCCTCAGATAAATCCTCAGGTCCTTAGATCCCCAGATCCTCAAATTCAGTGGCCTTCGTGCTCTTTCCTGTATTCCTCATCTGCCACCACCTTGTCTTTGTTGGCGCGGATCTGACTCTGGCGTGATTTCTTGGCGGCGGCCTGGGTTTTCTCGGCGCTGCTGACGGCGAAGCCGGACAAAAGCTTTTCGAGATCGTGCCCCTGGCAGGACACGCAGGTCGGCTGGCCGCCGTCCTGAGGCCGCACCAGCGCCTCGAATTCGTGGCCGCAGGTCCGGCAGCGAAAATCGTAGATAGGCATCAGACGTCCATCATAGCGCGCTGCACAGAGAAGCGAAGCCCAGCCAATGGTTTCGCGGCGGAGTAGGTACAATGCGCTCCGATGCCGATGGATCTGGAGTCGCAACTCGAGCGCTACGCCGCACTCACCGTCAAAGTCGGGCTGAACCTGCAGCCCGGACAGCGCCTGCTCATCATCGGACCGCTGGCCAACGGCGGCGTCGCACTCGAAGCCGCGCCGCTGGTCCGCCACATCGCGGCGGCGGCATATGACGCCGGCGCGGAGCTGGTCGAACCGATCTGGGGCGACGAGCCGCTGCAGGCGGTCCGCTTTGCCCATGCACCCCGCGACTCCTTCCATTCGTTTTCAGCGTGGCTACCGAAAGCGCTCGTGCAGCACGCCGAGGCCGGCCACGCGGTGCTCTCGATCTACGCGAACGATCCGGATCAGCTGAAGCTGATGCCCGCGGATCTGGTCGCACAGGTCCAGCAGGCGACGGCGAGGAGCGCGCGGCCATTCCGCGAGCACATCTCGCGCAACCGGACGAACTGGGCGGTGGTGGCCGCCGCCGCGCCGAGTTGGGCAGCGCGGGTGTTTCCCGGTCTCGCGCCCGCCGACCAGCTCGCGCGCCTCTGGGACGCGATCGTCGCGCTATGCCGGCTCGATCGGCCCGATCCGATCGCCGCATGGCAAACGCACCTCGCCGATCTGTCGGCGCGCACCGAGACGTTGAACCGAAAGGCGTACACCGCGCTTCGCTACACCGGACCGGGCACTGCGCTCACCATCGGCCTGCCCGAGGGGCACATCTGGGTCGGTGGCCGATCGACGAGCGCGTCAGGCATCGCCTTCTCGCCCAACCTGCCGACCGAGGAGGTGTTCACGATGCCGCACAAGGATCGTGTGGACGGCACGGTGCGCTCGTCGAAACCGCTCAGTTACGGCGGCACGCTGATCGAGGACTTCAGTGTCCGGTTCGAGGCGGGATCGGTCGTGGACGTTCAGGCCAAACGCGGGGAGCAGGTACTGCGCACGCTCATCGCCACCGACGCCGGCGCGGCACGACTGGGCGAGATCGCACTCGTGCCGCACAGTTCTCCGATCGCACAGTCGGGACTGCTTTTTTACAATACGCTGTTCGATGAAAATGCAGCGAGCCATGTGGCGCTGGGCGCTGCTTACAAATTCACGCTGCGGGGTGGCGAGACGATGAGCGATGAGGCATTCGAAGGCGTCGGCGGCAACCGCAGCGCGACGCACGTGGATTTCATGATCGGATCCGGCGAACTGGACGTTGACGGCGTGCGCGCTGACGGCAAGTCCGAGCCGCTGATGCGCGCCGGGGAATGGGCATGAGCCGCGGCACCCACGTCCCGGTCTGGATCGTCACCGCGGCGGCCGCTGCCGCGCTCCACGTCGGTCTCGCGGGACAAGCGCCCGGCCGTCACCGGTTGAATCCGGTCATCGATCTGCTCGAACAGAAACAGGCCGTGTTCGGCGTCTACAACCCGAGCAACCCGAACGGCCGTGGCCGCGCCGGGGCACCGGCGCCCGAGCCCGTCACGCCGAAGACCCAGGGCGAACTGGCGAAGGAGGCGCTTGCCTATGGTCCCGGCGACTTCCTCTTCAACGGCAGCATGGAGGGCGGGCTCGAACGCGCCCTGCCGGCCTATGCCGAATTCGTCAAGGCGACGGCGGACGCGGGCGCCCTCACCCGAACGCCGTTTCCGCGCTTTGCCCATCCGCTGATTGTGAAGACGCCGAAGATCGCGCCGGACACCTCGAAGGCGGTAGAGAACATCTCGCGCGAGCTGAATCTCGGCGTCAGCGGCATCATGTTCGTCGAAACCGAAAGCGCGGACGAAGTGCGGGCCGGCCTGGCGGCGATGCGGTTCGCGTCCAGGGGCGGGACCCGTCCGGAGGCGGTTGGAGGAGCCCCAGCTTATTGGGGGATGTCCGACGCCGAATACCGGAAGAAGGCCGATCTGTGGCCGCTCAACCCGGACGGCGAACTGGTCAACTGGACGATCGTCGAGAGCCGCGAGGGACTGGCCCACGTGCGGGAAATCGCCGCCGTGAAGGGCATCGGAGTACGATGGCCTGGTGCGGGCACGCTTCGCGGCGTGTTCACCACGACCAGCGCCACCGGCGAACGGGTGTTCGACGCCGCCGGCTGGGAGAACGCGATTCAGCAGGTGCTGGCCGCGTGCAAGGAGTTCCACGTGCCTTGCGGCTTTCCCTCAACCCCCGCGGACATCGAGATGCGCATGAAACAGGGCTTCTCGGTGTTCGTGATGAACTGGGGCGAGCCTGGTTTCAAAGCGGTCGACCTGGGCCGCGCGGCGGCCGGGCGTCATTGAACGATTTTTCACGGAGGACAGCATGTCGAGACGGAACGGGGATCGGGCACGGTTTCAGAAGGAACGGAAGCGCAAGATGCTGCGGCGGGAACAGCTCGCCAAGATGATGAAGGCGCGCGAGGCCGCCAAACCGCCGGCATCCAACTCGTAGCCCGCGGTCGCCGACTCGTTTATTCGGCGAGCCGCTCCGCTTCACGGTGCTCGCGCCGATGCCGGACGCTGACCGAGATCAGGCCGGCGACCGGGATCGCCAGCACCACACCCGCCACACCAAAGAACACCGCGCCGATCCAGATCGTCAGGATGACGACTGGTGTCGGCAGGTGCATCCCGTGCTCGATTAACCGCGGATAAATTACGTAATCCTCTACGATCCGCAGCGCTCCGAGAAACAACAGCACCGCAAGCAGCAGACTGCCGGCCTCGACGCTGACCATCAGCGCCGCCGTGATCGGCCCGAGCACGGGAAACAGCTCGAGCACGCCGGCGGCCACGCCCATCGAGACCGCCGATTCGAGGCCCAGAATGGTGAACCCGGCCACGCACGCCGTTCCGACGATGACACTGGCCACGGCCTGCGCACGCACATAACCCGCCATCGCACTGTTGACGTCGCGCAGGTATTCTTCCGCCCGCCACACCCGGCCGCGCTTGAGCACGCGCAGCGACGACCGCTGGAATCCCGGCGCCGCCGTCAGCAGCGCGAACGCGGCGATCGGCACCACGATCAGCCACCAGGCATGTTCGGCGGCGGCGATCAGTTCGTCGAGCGTCTGCCGCGTGTCGTGTTCCAGCGACGCGATGCTGTGAGCCAGCCGATCCGCGACCAGCCGCCGCGCCGCCGGCGGCAGCGGCGCTTCGGCGATCGCCTCTTCGAGCGGTCTGAAATTGTCCGAGCCGAACAGATGCTGAACGGCGGCGGGAGCGGTGACCTGCACCCAGTGCGCCACCGGTTCGGCGGCGCGGTAGGCGATGGCGCCGAGCGGAAAGAACAGGATCACGTAGACGATGGCGGCCGCTACGGCCACGGTGGGCGGGCGCTGTCGGCCTCCGATGCGAACCTTGAGGCGAAGCACCGCGATCAGCGGCGCGATCAGATACGCAAAAAACACCGACAGCATGACCAGCACGGTGATGCCTTCGATCGCTCGAATCATCGAGGTGTCACATCGATCCGCCAGCGTCGTGGCGTCCCGTCGCTGACCGCGACGGCGAGGCGATGGTCAGCGGTCGGTCGATACAGGGCGAATTGCCACGTGTCGGCTCGTACGCCGTCCGGCAGTGAGCAGGCGATGGACTCGCCGGCGAGATCGAAGCAGGTGGCGTGCAGCGACTGCGACAGCCCGACCCCGAGCGCTTTCGCGAACGCTTCCTTCAGGGTCCACAGCTCGAAAAAGCGCGCGGCCTGCTCGCCTGCAGGCCGCCGCTCGATTTGCGCGACCTCTGCCGCGGAAAAATATCGCGGCACGATGCTGCGCCAGTCGGTCGTGCGGGTCACCGACTCGACATCGACACCGACATCCGCGTGCACCGCGATGGCGCAGGCGACCAGACCGTGCGAGTGCGAGAGGTTGAAGGAGAACGGGACGCTGGTCACGCCCGGCGCGACCGCGGGCTTGCCGTTGACGTCGCTTTCGAATCGCCAGTCGTGCGGCGCGATCGCATCGAACGCCGACAGCGTCGTTCGCAGCAGCGCGTGCGCAAGTGCAAACTCGCGGCGATCCTGTTCGAAGTGAAAGCGCCGATAGCGGGCAAGCTCGTCGTCCGGCAAGAGGGCGACTGCGGCCTGCAGCGTATCCTCTGAGACACAGGCGGTACGGCGATATCGGACGTGAACATCACCGCGACTGAGTGCGGCACGCGGGAAACCGGACACTGGGCGCCATAGTACACCGGCCCGTGCATCTCGCCAGCGCGCGCAGTTTCATGCATGCGGGAGGTATTACCGAACTCTTACAGTCACAAGACGTCAGGTTCGCTACCGTACTAAACATCCGATCGTACTTTCCTGGAGATCGCATGCAGAGCGTCGTGTCGAGTTCGTCCGATTCGCGGTTCGTCAACGAATCGCGCTACACCAAATTGAGCTGGCTGACCGGGTTTGTCCTGATCGCCTTCCACATCATGGCGGTGGTCGCGCTGTTCCAGTTTACGTGGAGCCGTCTGTTCGCCGCCGCGTTCATGTACTGGGTCGCGGTCGGACTCGGAATCAGCATGGGTTATCACCGCCTGCACACGCATCGCGGATTCAAGACCTTCCGCTGGTTCGACTACTTCCTCGCGATCTGCGGCACGCTCACGCTCGAAGGCGGTCCGATCTTCTGGGTGGCGACGCATCGACTGCACCATCAGCACTCCGACCAGCCGGAGGATCCGCACTCGCCGCGAGTCAGCGGGTTCTGGGCGCACCTGGGCTGGATCATTTTCGGCGAGGCGCATCACTCGGACACGGCGCGGATGTCGCGTTACGCTCCCGACCTGGCCAAAGACCGGTTCTACCGCTGGTTGACCAGCTATCACTGGATTCCGCTGGCGCTGAGCGGCGTCATCCTGCTGCCGATCGGCGGATGGGCACTGGTCAACTGGGCGTTCTTCCTGCGCATCGTCGTCGGGCTGCACTCGACGTGGATGATCAATTCCGCGACCCACATGTTCGGACGCCGCCGTTTCGCGACCCGGGACGACTCTCGTAACGTCTGGTGGGTCGCGCTGGTGACATTCGGCGAAGGCTGGCACAACAACCACCACGCGCACCCGACGTCGGCGCGCCACGGCCTGGCGTGGTACGAGTTCGACCCGACCTGGCTGTGCCTCAAACTGCTCCGGAAGACCGGCCTGGTGTGGGACCTGCGGGTGGCCAGGATCAGCGAGACCCCTGAGGAAATGGCCGCCTAGCGTTATCCTTGAAGGCGTGAGCAGGGCAGCATGAGGTCCGGCGGACGCCGGAAGTCGGTCGCGCTCTTCATCGTCCTTGGCGTCGGCCTGGTCGGGGGCGCACTCGCGCTCAACGTCGGCTGGGTCATCATCAGCTGGCGCAACGCGGGTCTGCTGCTTGCCGGCATCGTCGTCTTCCCGCTGATCATCACCGGTGTCGTGCTCAACACCATCTTCCTGGTGCGAGAGATCCGCCGCAACGAGCAGCACGAAGCCTTCATCAACGCCGTCACCCACGAGCTGAAGACGCCGGTCGCGTCGATGAAGCTCTATCTCCAGACGCTTCAGAACCGGCAGGTCGAGGACGCGAAACGCCAGGAGTTCTATGGCGTGATGCTCGAAGACAGCGATCGCCTGCTGGGAACGATCGAGCAGGTGCTTCGCGCCGGACAGGCCGGCGCCCGGCTGCGCCGTTCCGGACACACCCCGGTTGACCTCAACGCGATCATCGAGGACAGCGTGGCGCTGGCGCGCTCGCGTCATCGCCTCGCGGCGGAGGCGATCACCTTCCGCAGTACCTTCGACGGTTCGCACGATCGCGTGATCGGCGACGAGGCCGAGTTGAAGGCGATGGTCTCGAATCTGCTCGACAACGCCATCAAGTACTCGGGTGCGGATGTCAGCGTCGCGGTGGAACTGGAGCAGGCCAATCCCGAGACGGTGACGATGCGCGTGCGCGACCGCGGAATCGGGATCTCGCCGTCAGAGCACAAGCGCATCTTCAAGCGCTTCTATCGCGTGCCCGGCGTGGTGGCCACTCGGATCAAGGGCACCGGCCTCGGGCTTTTCATCGTCCGGTCGGTGGTGGCGCGGCACCGCGGCAAGGTGTTCGCTGAAAGCGACGGACCGGGTCATGGCAGCACGTTCATCGTGAACCTGCCGGTGGTGGCGCCGGAATGAGTCGCATTCTCGTAGTCGAAGACGAGCAGCACCTCGCCGACGGCTTGCGCTTCAACCTGGAGGCCGAGCAGCACGAGGTGGAGCTGGTCGATACCGGCGAGGACGCGCTCGCGAAGCTGACCGCCGCGCCCGAACGCTACGATCTCGTCATCCTCGACGTGATGCTGCCCGGAATCGACGGCTTCGAGGTCGTCGCCGGACTGCGGCAGCAGAAGCAGTTCGTGCCGGTGCTGATGCTGACCGCGCGCGGGCGGTCGGAGGACGTGCTGCGCGGGTTCGGCGCGGGCGCTGACGACTACCTGCCCAAGCCGTTCGAGCTGCCGATCCTGATTTCCCGCGTCCACGGTCTCCTGCGGCGCCACGACTGGTTCAAGCAGGGCGCGGCATCGCGCACGCCGGCAGTGGCGTCGCAGTTCTCGTTTGCCGGCAAGAGCATCGACTTCGAGCAGCTCGAGGTCCGGGTCGGCGATAGACGGATGCCGCTGACGCTGATGGAGGCGGCGCTATTGCGCTATTTCGTCCAGCACGAAGGCAGCGCCGTGCCGCGGACCGCGATCCTCGAGGATGTGTGGAACGTGCGCGAAGACACCGATACGCGCGCAATCGACAACTTCGTGGTCCGCCTGCGCCGCTACATCGAGGACGACCCCGCCTCGCCGCGGCACCTCCAGACGATTCGCGGCGTCGGCTATCGTTTCGTCGCTCATCCCAAATAGCACGGCACCGTGACTGACTGGTCTTCCGTTCCGCAGCAGGTCGGCCCGAGCCGCTGGTCGTTTCCGCCGCCGGCGGACTGGCCTGACGACGACCTGATCACGCTCGGCGGCGATCTCGATCCCTCGACGTTGATTGCCGCGTATCGGAAGGGTATTTTCCCGATGGAGCCGCGCTCGCTCGAGGGCACCATCGGCTGGTGGTCGCCCGATCCGCGCGGCATCGTGCCGCTCGACGGGTTGCGGGTGACGCGCTCGCTGCACCAGAGCGCGAAGCATTTCGAGGTGAGGGTCGACACCTGCTTCGTCGAGGTGATGCGCGGCTGCGGCAACCCAGCCCGCAAGGACGGATGGATCACCGAGGATTTCATCAGCGCCTTCACCACGCTCCACGAACTGGGCTACGCCCACAGCGTCGAGGTGTTCGGTCGGGACGGCGAGCTCGCCGGCGGTCTCTACGGCGTTCGCGTCCACGGCCTGTTCGCGGGCGAGTCGATGTTCCATCACCGTCGCGACGCATCGAAGGTGGCGCTGATGGCGCTGGTGAGCCTGATGCGCGACAGCGGCATGACGCTGCTCGACGTCCAGTGGCGCACACCGCACCTGGCCTCGCTCGGAGCGATCGAAGTCCCCCGCAGTCGTTACCTGGCTCTGCTGGCCGAGGCGCTGGCGGTGGCGGTGCCCTCGAAGTAGCAACCGCGCATGGCGGCCACGCTCAGCGAGGTCGTCCCACCAGCAACGCCGTACAGACGGCTCCGACTACGGCGAGCGCGGCCGCCAGCCGGGACGCGCGGCCGAGCGCGGTCGCGAAACCATCCGACGCGAGCAGCCCGACCAGCGCCACTGCCAGCACCGACGCCAGCCGGGCGACTGCGTTGTTGATGCCCGAGGCGACGCCGGCATGACGCGCGTCCACCGCCGCCATCACGGTGGTGGTGAGCGGCGCCACGCTCACGGCCATGCCGGTGCTCATGACCAGCACGGCGGGGAGCACCGAGGTCAGGTAGCCGCCGTCGCCTGCGACCCGCGTCATCAGGAGGTAGCCGGCCGCGGCGACGAGAGGACCGGCGATTAAGGGCAGCCGCGGTCCGTAGCGATCGACGAGCGTCCCGGCCCAGTGCGACAGCGTGAACATCACGATCACGAACGGGAGCATCGAGGTCGCGGCGGCGACGACCGAGTAGTGATGGCGGTCGATGAGCGTGAAGGGCAGCACGAAGAGCACGATCGCCAGCGCCGCGTACAGAAACAGTGTGAGCAGGTTCACGCCGGAAAATGTCGGCGAGGCGAACAGACGCAGCGGCATCATCGCGTGGCTCTGACCGTCGCGGTCGAGGTAGCGCTCGAACAGCACGAAGGCAAACAGGACGACCGCGCCGATCGCCGTCGCCCCGATCGAGAGGCGATCGGCGGCGGCGTCGCCGCCAGCGCGCACCAGGCCGAACACCAGCGCGCCCAGTCCGGCGGCCGCCAGCGCCGCGCCGACCCAGTCCTGTCGCGCGGCCTTGTCGTCACCGCCGCTCTCCGGCAAGCGCAATGTCGCGATCAAGACGACGATCGCGGCGAGCGGCAGGTTGATGAGGAATACCCAACGCCACGACAGCCGTTCGACCAGCCAGCTGCCGAGGATCGGTCCCGCACCAGCCGCGATCGAAGTACCTGCGGCCCACGTACCAATCGCAGCACCGCGCTCGTGTTCATCGAAGGTGGCACTGATCAGCGACAGGCTGGACGGGACGAGCAGCGCGGCACCGGCGCCCTGTACGGCCCGTGCGACGATCAATTGAACGACACCGGAAGCGAGCCCGCACCAGGCCGAGGCACCCGCGAACAGCAGGGTGCCGAGCACGAAGACCCGGCGGCGTCCGTATCGGTCACCGAGCGAGCCGCCGAGCAACACCAGCGCCGTCAGCAGCAGCATGTACGCTTCGACCACCCATTGGAGTTGAGCGGCGGTCGCGTGAAGTTGTTCGCCAAGTATCGGCAGCACGACGTTCACGACAGTGCTGTCGATGAATGTCATTCCGGACCCAAGAATCGTCGCTGCGAGGACCGACCGCCGCGTAGTGTCCATTCCTGAGGATTCTATCCTCCGGCTCCAGGGCGTCCAGACGTGAAAGCACACGGCCCGGTCTTTGCTACTCGGATCGCCGGAGAACTGACCGTGACGAAACCCCTCGAGTCCAACGAAACACAACCGTCACTGGCGTTTCGATGCCCGCAATGCCATTTCGAGGCCCCCGAAGTCGAAGTCGAGCACAACCCCAGCACCGATCGCTGGCTGAGGTGCCCGGCCTGCGGCCACCACTGGAACGTCTCGCCGATCGCCGACAGCAACTAGAGCGATAATCTGCGGCGCATGCCTTACGCTTTTCTCGTCGAGGCTTACGACTCGGAGCGTCTCAAAGTGCTCAGTGTCTGGAGCGAGTTCCACGATACCGACCTGCCGTTTCGCCCACGTGACGGCGACGCGCGCGGCCGCAGCGTGCACGAGCAGATGGTCCATCAATGCGTCAGCGAGGATCTCTGGTTTCGCAACATGCTTGGCATCGACGTCTCGGCGGCGCCGTTGCCGCAGGCCGAGACGCGACTCGAGTTTCTGAGGCGCTACGCAGAGGACAGCGGCAAGCGGCTGGCCGCGCTCGCCAAACGGGACGAGGCATGGTGGGGGGGCGAGATCGCGTTCTTCGACGTCCGCCGGACCCGCGCGTGGATCATGGTCCGGCGACTGACCCACACGTCACATCATCGAGGCCAGTTGACGACGATGCTGCGCATGCTCGGGCGGGACCTGCACAGCAGCTATGGTCCCACGGCCGACACGGGTGGCCTGATGAAGGATCACGCGCCCACCATCTACGCCTATCCCGATATTGATTCGTTGTTGACGGGCGAAAACGCCGGCGGGGCGAAGGCGTCGTTGCCGCCCCCGCCAGACCGGCCGGTCACCGAGCGACCTTCGACGAAATAGCCCGCGTCGCACCGAATCGGTTTGCGCGCGCATTAAACTCTGGGCATGAGATCGATCACGCCGTTCAGGGGCAGGCGCCGCTTTATCGTCTCGCTCGCATTGGTGGTGTGCGGCGCGCTGGCGCCGCTGCGCGCGCAATCATCCTTGCGTCTGGGCGAACAGCTGCAGCGGATTTTTCAGGGCCGCGATTACCGGCCGGAGACGTTCGGCCCGGCGGTCTGGTTCGACGACAACCGGTCCTACGGCATGGTCGAACGGACGGGCGCCGGCGGCGCTCAGGAGCTGGTCGAATACGACGCGGCCTCCGGCGCTCGTACCGTGCTCGCGGACGCATCGCTGCTGACGCCGAAGGGCGCGGCGGCCTCACTCTCGATCGCTGGTTATGCCTGGACAGCCGACAGGCGTCGCGCGCTCATTTTCACCAACACCAGACCGGTCTGGCGTCAGAACACCCGCGGTGACTACTGGTTGCTCGACCGCGACTCGCGCTCGCTGCGGAAGATCGGCGGCGACGCGCCGGAGTCGTCGCTGATGTTCGCGAAGCTGTCACCCGACGGCTCCCGCATCGCGTATGTGCGAGAGCGAAACCTCTACGTCGAAACGCTGGGGTCCGGCGCCATCCGCGGGCTGACCAGCGACGGCTCGACCACGATCGTCAACGGCACCTCGGACTGGGTGAACGAAGAGGAGCTCGGGATCCGTGACGGGTTCCGCTGGAGTCCGGACGGCCGCTCGATCGCTTACTGGCAATTCGACACCAGCGGCGTCGAGTTCTTCACACTCGTCAACGACACCGCGGCACTGTATCCGACCGTCACCCGGTTTCCGTATCCGAAACCCGGAACGGCCAATTCCGCGGTACGGGTCGGCATCGTCGAGGTCGAGAGCGGCGTGACGCGCTGGATGAAGACGCCCGGTGATCCGCGCAACACCTACCTCGCGACGCTGCAGTGGAGCGCCGGATCCGGCGAGCTGCTGTTGCAGCAGTTGAACCGCCTGCAGAACACCAACGACCTGCTTGCGGCCGACGCGCGCACGGGTGATGTTCGCCGTGTCTTCCGCGACACCAACAAGGCCTGGGTGGACCACGCCGCCCGCCTCATCGAGATGGACGGTGGCAAGGCAGTGATCTGGACCAGCGAGAAAGACGGCTGGCGTCATCTGTACCGCGTCGCGCTCGACGGTTCAGGCGATCGGTTGCTGACGAAGTTCGACGGCGACGTGATCGACATCGAGGGCGTTGACGCCGGAAGCGGGTGGGTCTATTTCTCCGCGTCACCGGCATCAGCGCTCGAACGATTCCTGTTTCGCGCGGGGCTCGACGGGTCCGGCGCGGTGAACCGGGTCACGCCTGCAGGCGATCGCGGTACGCACAGCTATCAGATGTCGAGCGACGGACGATGGGCGTTTCACACCGCGTCGCGCGCGGATGTGCCGCCGACCGTCGATCTGGTTCAGTTGTCTTCCCAGCAGGTGGTGCGGACGCTGGCCGGCAACGCGGCGCTCAAGGCCACACTGGCGCCGATACTGGTGCCCGCAACTGAATTCGTGCGCGTCGACATCGGCGAGGGCGTGGTGCTCGACGGATCGGTCGTCAAGCCGGCGTCGTTCGATGCCGCGAAGAAGTATCCGGTCATCGTCTACGTGTACGGCGAGCCGGCCTCGCAGACGGTCGTCGATCGGTGGGGAGGTGAGCGCGCGCTCTTTCATCGAGCGCTTGCGGATCAGGGTTATGTGATCGTCAGCTTCGACAACCGCGGGACACCGGCACCGAAGGGCGCAGCGTGGCGGAAGATCGTCTACGGCACGGTCGGCGATCTGTCGTCCAAGGACCAGGCGGCGGCGATTCGCGCCTTTGCCGGGAGTCATCCGTGGGTGGATACCGCACGAATCGGCGTATGGGGTTGGAGCGGCGGCGGCTCGAACACGCTCAATTGCATGTTCCGCTTTCCTGACGTCTTCAAGGTCGGCGTCTCGGTCGCGCCGGTACCCGATCAGCGGCTCTACGACTCGATCTACCAGGAACGGTACATGGGATTGCCGCAGGACAACGCCGACGGATACCGGGTGGGATCGCCAATCAACTTCGCCGACGGCCTGACGGGAAAGTTGCTGATCGTTCACGGTTCGGGCGACGACAACGTGCACTATCAGGGCACCGAGCGCCTGGTGAACCGGCTCGTCGAAATCGGCAAGCCGTTCGACATCATGGTCTATCCGAACCGCACGCACGCCATATCGGAAGGCGCCGGGACGAGCCTGCACGTCCATTCGCTGATCGCCCGTTATTTTCTCGAACATCTGGAACCCGGCCCGAAGTAATCGTGTCCGGGCCGCATCCGCTCGACTATCCGATCTGGACCGCGCTCACCACCAGGCAGGCATCGCTGGCGGAGGGCGGCAGCCACGCGCGGCGGTTTCCGCCGGCGATTGGTCCGTTCGCCGCGCTCGAGGATTCGTCGCCTGAGAGTTTCGACTCGCTACATGCGCTGTTGTCGCCAGGCGATAGGGCCGTCCTGTTCACACCGGACCCGATCACCCCGCCGGACTCGTTCGTCGTCCACATGGCCAGAATGGGAACGCAGATGATCGGTACTCCGGCGGAGGTGTCCGGCGCATCACCCGATTTGGTCACCCTGGGCGCCGATGACGTCCCGGCGATGATCGAACTGATCGAACTCACCAGACCCGGACCCTTCGGTGTGCGGACCCGCGAGTTGGGAACTTTTCTCGGGATCAAGATCGAGGGACGGCTCGCAGCGATGACCGGCGAACGCATGAAGCCGGCCAACTACACCGAGTTGACCGCCGTCTGCGTCCACCCTGATTTTCGTGGCCGCGGCTACGCTCAGGTACTGCTCGCGGCCGTCGGTCGTCAGATCGTGGCACGCGGCGAGGAACCCATGCTTCACGTGTTTTCGGACAACGCGTCGGCGATCGCGCTCTACCACCGCCAGGGCATGACGATCCGGCGTCAGCTGCACGTGACGGTGCTCGGGAGGCGCGACTGACCGCTGAGGTATTGAGCTTGCGTATCGATCCAATTAAGACACGAGGTGATTGAGAACTTTTCAAGAAACGGACTTGCGGAAGGTGATGCCGTGGGCCTCCGGTCCGAGGCCGATGACGATCATACCCAGGATCAGCGCCGCCGCGGCCAGGTAGCCCATCGACTGCGCGTACGAGAAGTGCTCGCCCATGACCGTCTCGATGTACGGAGCGATGCCGGCGCAGACCATCCCGATCTGGTAGGCAAATCCCGGAAGAAAACCGCGCAGGTGCGCGGGCGACAGTTCGTTCATGTGCGCCGGGATGACGCCCCACGCGCCCTGGACGAAGAACTGCATCAGGAATCCGCCGAGAACGATCAACGCGGATGTCGGCGCGGCAATCCACAGCGGCACGACCAGCAGCGCGCCGAACGCGGCGCCAATCATGGCGCGGCGCCGGCCGAACCGATCGGAGCAGTAGCCGATGACGAGGCCGCCGAAGATCGCTCCGACCATGGAGAGCATCGTGGTCTCGGCGACGTGATTCGGCGCGAACAGGCGCTGCCGCTGCAGAAAGGTCGGATACAGATCCTGCGTCCCGTGAGAAATCAGCCCCATCATCGTCAACAGCAGGACGAGATAGAGAAAACGCTTCCACACCGGCGGCAGCGACCGGACGTAGGAGCGCCAGTCGGTGCGGTGCTCCTGCCAGGCTTCCGATTCCTTCACGTTCACCAGCACGAAGATGGAGAGCAGTGCCGGCAGGCCGCCGAGGAAGAACATCACGCGCCAGGCATAATCGGGATTGATCGCGGCCATGCGGGGATACACGGTGAGGAAGGCGAGTGCGGCGAGCAGGTTGCCGAGCGAGTAGCCCTGGTGCAGCAATCCGGAGAGGACACCGCGCCACCGCGGCGACACTGACTCGAGCACCAGCGACGCGCCGACGCCCCACTGTCCGCCCATGCCGATGCCGAAGAGGGCGCGCAGCACGAGGAACGCCGTGAACGTCGGCGCCAGGCCCGACAGCGCCGACATCACCGCGTAAAAGACGATGTTGATCATCATCGGCAGGCGACGGCCGTAACGGTCGGCCATCACCCCGAAGATCAACGCACCGATCGGCCGCATCGCCAGCGTCAGCGTCAGCGTGAACGCGACGTTCGGCCTCGATTCACCATACGTCCTGGCGATGTCCGTGATGAGGAAGGTCAGGACGAAGAAGTCGAACGCGTCGAAGGTCCAGCCGAGGAAGCTCGCCAGCACCGCGTTGCGCTGATCGCGCCGGGCTGCAGCCACCGGGTCGACTGTCGCCGCCGACGTCATGATTCTCCCCGTCCGTGGGCGTCGTAGTCGTTCCACGTCCAGATGGCATACGCCTTCGGCATGTGGTCGAGCAGGAAGACCGGAGCCGTGCGAAGCGTACCGACCGAGAGTCCTTCGATGGTTTCGATCAACGCCGCAGGCTCACCGATTAGATCGGTGAAGAAATGGGGAATCGCCGGCTCGTCGCCGGAGACCGATCCGTCCGGCGCGATCGATCGCCTGATCGCCACGTGTTGGTACCCGATCGGCGGCGGTACGTGGGTGACGACATCGTGGTCGTTGACGTAGCGGAGACTCTTGCCTGAAAGCCTGGCGTTGAACGCTCTGGCAAATGCCGCATCGCCGACGCGTGGCGACCCAATCGTGCAGACGCCGGCGGTGTTCGGATAGACGTCGGCCGCCAGCGTCGCCAGCGCGCCGCCGAGGCTGTGCCCGCAGAACCAGACCGTTCGGCCGGCCGCCAGGCGCTGAAGGATCGGGTCGAGCTGGGGACGAATCACCTCGAACGCTGTCCGAAAGCCGAGATGAACGCGGCCGGTCTGCCAGGAGGCGAGCACGAAATTCGTGTCGCTGAGGAAATCGCTCCAGTCGCCCGCTTGCGTCCCACGGAAGGCCACGATCACGAAGTCGTTCTGCGAGACGACATAGCATTCGGTCCCGCTCGCACTGATGAACTCGCAATGAAAACCCGCGGCTTCGAACACCGGTACCGCTGCCTCCGGATTCCAGTAACTGAGCAACGCTGCCTCGGCCAGCCACCATACGTTGACGAGCGGAAAGCCCTGCGGGCGCGACCTGAACGGGTTATCCCGCCCGTTCTCGAAGTGTTCATAGGCAGCATCGCGTTCCGGGTGGAGGACGAATTCCAGCGAGTAGACCGGTGCGGGCCGTTGCATGTCCGTGTTCCTGTTCACAGGGTGCGCGACAGTATAAGTTGCCGCCGCGGATGAGTGCCATGCGTTTCGGCCAATCGGAAGCGAGGAGGTGGTGATACAGGAATTTGTGGCTGACTGAAACGAGAAGGAAAGTGTATATAAACGACTGAAACAGCCGACTATCGAAAACAGGGTCGCGTGAGCGATCATCATCGCATTGACGCGTCAGATCCGCCCCGTCGAACGGACCAGCACCACGCCGCAATCTCGTGACGCGGATGGCCTTCCCGACGAGACGATTGGAGGAGGCACTATGGATACGATGGCGTTGGATGGCAGACTCAGCCCGGCGACGACCGCGTTTCTCTCTCACGATCGCAAGCTGCTGATCGACGATGAATGGGTGCCCGCCGCATCGGGCAAGACGTTTCCGGTTTACAACCCGGCCACCGGCGTCGTCATGGCGCAGGTTGGCGAGGCCGATCGCGAAGACGTCGATCGCGCCGTCAAAGCGGCGCGACGGGCGTTCGACGAGGGGCCGTGGCGGAAGATGACCGGATCGCAGCGGGGACGCCTGTTGTGGAAGCTGGCGGACCTGCTCGAGCAGCATCTCGAGGAGTTTGCCGAGCTCGAATCGATCGACAACGGCAAACCCCTGGCGGTTGCGCGAGTGGCCGACGTGCCGCTGGCCGTCGACATCTTCCGCTACATGGGCGGGTGGACCACGAAGATGACCGGAACGACCATTCCCTGGTCGTCCCCGAACGATTACCTGTCGTATACGATGCGCGAGCCGGTCGGCGTCGTGGGTCAGATCATTCCCTGGAACTTCCCGCTGCTGATGGCCGCGTGGAAACTCGCTCCGGCGCTCGCAGCGGGCTGCACGGTGGTCCTCAAGGTCGCCGAGCAGACGCCGCTGAGCGCCCTTCGGCTTGGCGAGCTGATTCAGCAGGCTGGCTTCCCGAAAGGCGTGGTCAACATTCTCGCGGGCTACGGCGAAACCGCTGGCGCGGCGCTCGCGGCACACAACGATGTCGATAAGGTGGCGTTCACTGGATCCACAGAAGTCGGACGGCTGATCGTCCACGCCGCCGCCGGCAATCTCAAGAAGGTATCGCTCGAGCTCGGCGGCAAATCGCCGACGATCGTCTTCGGCGACGCCGACGTCGAGGCCGCAATCCCCGGCGCCGCGAGTGCGATATTTTTCAATCACGGTCAATGCTGTTGCGCGGGATCGCGTCTCTACGTGCACAAATCCGTTTTCGATCAGGTCCTGGAAGGCGTCGCCGCGGCCGCGAAGAAAATCAAGGTCGGGTCGGGGCTCGATCCCGGCACCCACATGGGTCCGCTCGTTTCCGACGAACAGTTCCGACGTGTCACCGGCTATATCGACGCCGGCGTTCGGGAAGGCGCCACCATCGTCGCCGGTGGCAAGAAAGTCGGAGACAACGGCGGATACTTCGTGGAGCCGACCGTATTCACCAACACGAAGCCGACAATGAAGATCGTTCAGGAGGAGATCTTCGGGCCGGTGGTGTGCGCCGAGTCGTTCGACGACAACGACCTCGAGCGTGTCGCCCGGCAGGCAAACGACAGCGTCTACGGTCTGGCGTCCAGTGTCTGGACCAGGGACATCAGCAAGGCCCACAAGCTGGCGCGGCTGATCCGATCAGGGACCGTCTGGATCAACTGTCACAACGTCTTCGACGCGTCGCTTCCGTTCGGCGGATACAAACAATCCGGCTGGGGCCGCGAGATGGGCGGGGAAGTGCTGTCGAACTACACCGAGGTCAAGGCGGTGACGGCGAAGCTGTAACTCGGTTGGGAGGGCCGTCCGTTGCTGACGGCCCTCTCTTGGCGTTCGTGCCCAGCGCCACGGTGCACCAGCACCCGGGCGGCAGTTACTGGGCGTCTACACCGCGTAGGTCGGCGGCTTGACGCCCTTGTTGCGAAGATACATATCACTGTAGCCGCGCGTATGCGCGGTGTGAACCATCGCGTTCAGCAGCGCATCCAATCCCGTCATCGGCGCGCCTCGCCCAGCCGTGACCGTGTTCGTGAGGTCGGCCGGAGTCAGTTGTTTGACGACGGCGACCGACCAGTCGAGGACGGCGTTCAGATACTTCATCGTCGCGTCCTTGCTGGTGTCATTGGCTGGCGGCGTTGGCGCAGGGCCGCCTTTGCCAAAACGTCCGAGGTAAAAGCCTTCGGCGCCGCCGATGTGCTGCATCAGCTGTCCGAACGTCCTGGCGCCGTCGCCAGATCGCACAGCCTCGGCGGTGCCCGAACCGAACGGGGCAAAGTTGTAGTCTGCCGCTGGCATCGCATCAGCGATCAGCAGCGTGTACTTTTTCGACCGCTCCCACCACGCGGCCCAGTTCGAGACTTCGTCTGCCTTCAGCGCGATCGGAGCCATCACCGTCGCGGCCGCGATTCCACGGATAGCCTGGCGTCGATTCATGTCGTGCCTCCCTTTTGCGCGCGGATGATAGCATCCCCGAGGCGTGTTCTTCACTCAACCCTTCTGGGTCTCGATCCTCATTCCCATCTTCGTCGCGCCGGCGCTCCTGATCGTGTCGCTCGTGGCGCAACCGAGGCGTGGTGACGGCTTCGACACGTCGGTGTTCCTGTCGGTCGCCGGTCTCGCCATGGCGTTCGTCATCGGCGGAGCGGCATTTGGCGCAGTTCTTCTCGGGTTGGTTCTGTTCACCCACTGGATTGCGTTCGCGATCGAGCGTGCGGTCGATCGAGGGAATGATCCAGACGCGCACCGGTCGTCCGGAGGTCTGTGGCTGGGCGCGGCCGTCGCGGTCCATCTCTCGATCGCCGTGGCGATTGTGCGTGCGGACCTGATGCACGGGCGGCCACACGGCCTCGCCGGCGCGCTGGTTCCGTTCGGCGTTTCGTACTTCGCCTTTCACGGAATTTCGTACGTCGTTGACGTGTACCGACGCCGCGCTGAAGCGAACCCGAGCCGGTGTCAGCTCGCGGTCCACCTGTTGCTGTTGCCGATGATCGTCGGCGGCCCCGTGAGCTATCGGAGCATTGCGCATCAGCTCGCACATCGCTGGCCCAGTCTCAGCGACTACTCGTACGGCGTGCGACGGCTGCTCATCGGCGTCTGGAAAGTCTTCGTCGTCGCTGACCTGGCCGGCAGGCAGGCGGATGCCGCCTTTGCGCTGCGGCCCGCAGGGCTGAATGTGTTCGCGGCATGGCTGGGGCTGGCCAGTTTCACGCTGCAGATCTATTACGCCTTCTCCGGGTATGCCGACATGGGGCTCGGTGTGGGGCGAATGGTCGGCATTCGCCTTCCGGAGAATTTCCGCTGGCCCTACGTGGGACAGACGGTCGGGGAGTTCTGGCAACGCTGGCATCTCGGGTTGTCGGCCTGGTTTCGCGAGTACGCCACGGTTTCGCCGGATGGCGAGCGCGCGGTCTCGCCGCCCGCGCTGCGCGAAGCTCTCCTCGTCCTGCTGTGCGGGATCTGGTACGGCGCGGGCTGGCCGTTCGTCATCTGGGGGCTGTACCACGCCACGCTGATCGCGTTGGAACGCGCCGGTATGGAAGCGGCCGTGAAGCGGCTGCCGACTTTCGTGCGTCACCTCTATCTCCTCGCCGTCGTCATGGCGGGCTGGGTGATCCTGCGCAGCACGACGCTGGATGGCGGGTGGCTGTTCTTCAAAGCCCTCGTCGGATTGAACGGCTCGGCCGTGAGTCGCCGTCCGGTGGTCGCGCCGGAAGTGTGGCTGGTGCTGAGCGCGGCGGTGGTCGGATGTGCGCCGGTGTTTCAGGCGGTGCGGCGATGGACAGTGGCGATCGACGGATTGATCCTGGCGCTGCTGATGTTTCTCTTCGCGCCTTTCCTCTTCGCGTGGCGGTGCGGATCGATGGTGATCACGCCGATCGTCCGGTGGTGGCGCTCGTCGCCGTTGCGTGCCGGCGGCGGAAAATAACAGTGAAAGGACACGTGTGTATCCAGCGGTGCTGACGATTCATTCATGGTTCCGGTGGGCGGTGCTGCTGCTGGGCGTAGCAGCCACCATCAACGCCTTCCTCGACCGTTCTGACATCAGCGAGCGCCCACGAGGTCTGCGGTGGGACTGGCTGTTCATGATGGCGTTCGACGTTCAGATTCTGTTCGGGCTGCTGTTGTACTTCGGCCTCAGCCCGTACACGCGAGAGGCGATGAGCAACATCGGTCTGGCTTTGCGGGATCCGGCCCTGCGCTTCTGGACCTTCACGCACATGGCGACAATGATCGTCGCGCTTGTCGCCGTACGTGCCGGCCGCGTGTTCGCGATGGGGGAACCGGCGACGCGGGCACGACGCAACGGACGCTTCATTTGTTTCGGGATCGCGGTGCTCGCGGTGGCGGCGGGGGTGCCTTGGCCCGGGATGACGATTGCGCGGCCGCTGTTCAGGCTGTGAGCGGATCGGACGAGTTAGCGCGGTCTGAGGGCGATGTAGGGCGGGCCTTCCAGCCCCGCGTCTCACGCGACCCTGAAAGGGTCGCGCCACGTCGATCTGAAATCCGCTTCAGTCGGATTTCAGCACCACAAGCGGATCGACCGCGGTTGCCCGACGCGCCGGCACCAGGCATGCGACGAACGCGACCGCGGTCAGCAGAACGGCGACCGCCAGCATCGTCAGCGGATCCGACGAACTGACACCGAAGAGAAATGACTTCAAGAGGCGCGTGGTGATCACGCTGATGATAAGGCCAGCTGCCAGCCCACATCCGATCATCGCTGTGCCCTGACGGAGCACCAGAGTCACCAGACTGGACGCGCTGGCACCGAGCGCGGCGCGAATCCCGATTTCGCGCGTTCGTCGTATCACGGCATTCGCCATCACTCCGTAAAGACCGAGTGTTGAGAGCACGATCGCAATCGTCGCGAAAGCCGACAGGATCAGTGAGCGGAGTCGGTCGGAGGCGGTGTCGTCAGCTTCGAGCTGGGCGAGGGTCTTGATATTTGTCACAGCCTGCGTCGCATCAACCACGACAATCGACCGGCGGATGGATTCCTGCGCAAAGATGGGATTCACCGCCGTGCGCACGACCAGCGCGAGGTTGAGTCGCGGGTATTGCTGGCGGGTGACATATACCGCAGGCTGCGCTGTCCGGTCGTCGAATGGCGAGACGCCTTCGTCCGCGATTGTACCGACGACAGTCCACTCGAGATCCTCGATGCCCGGAGGTCCCTGAATCGGGTTCCGTCGCATCAGCAGGCGCTGGCCCAGCGGATCCGTTCCCCGAAGGTATGTGCGCGCCATCGCCTGGTTGATCACGACGACCAGGGGGGCGTCGTCGCGGTCGCGGTCGGTCAGCGTGCGCCCTTTCAGGAGATGAAGGCCGACGGCCGAGAAGTACGATGGGCTCACGACCTTGAAGCCGCAAAGCGGCCGGCTGACGTACGGCACGATCGGCTGGCCCACGACCTGAAACAGCTTGCCAAATGCACTGCCCTCTGTTGGCAGCGTATCGGCGAAGGCCACTTCGCGAATCATGGGGAGAGCGCGCACCCGGCTTCCGAGTTGGTCGAGATAGGCGTTGTAAGCAGCACCAGAGCTGAAACGCGTCGGCGGAATGGGAAGTTCGGCCGTCACGACGTTGGCGGAATCGAAACCGGCAGTGATCCGGTGCGTGAGTGCGACCAGACTCTGTATCAGGAGGCCCGCGCCGTTCAGCAGAGCAAAGGCGAGCGCCACCTCAGCGACCACGAGCGCCGACTGAAAGCGTCGGTTGACGGCCGCCGTTCCAACGCCGGCGCTGCCTTCGTGAAGATCAACGACCAACGGCCGTCGTGCTCCGGCGAACGCCGGTAAGAGGCCGCAGATGATGCCGCTCATCGCGGCCAGTCCGAACGCAAAGACCGACACGCCGGCATCGATGCCAATCGTCGTGTCGGTGGGGAACGCAATGCGAACGCCGTTCGTCGGGAGTGCAGTCAGCAGTGTTGCAACCACGCCGTACGCGACCACGATTCCACACAGGCCCCCGGCGCCAGCGATCAACAGGGACTCGACGAGAAACTGTCGCACCAGGTGCAGGCGTCCCGCACCGAGCGCAGTACCAATCGCGGCCTCGCGGGTTCTCGCGGCGCCACGGGCGAGCGCGAGATTCGCGAGGTTCACGCACGCCAGCAGCAACACGACCGCCGCGGACGCGAAGAGCAGATACAGAGACGGACCGACGTCCAGGCCAATCGGTCGTGGCAGCGGCTGCACGAGCACTCCGTAGCCTGTGTTGGTGTCGGGATACTGGCTCGCGAGGCCGGCAGCGATCGTCTCCATCTGAGCCCTGGCCTGATCGATCGTCGTCCCGTCCTTTAGCCTCGCGGTCACCATTCGAAGATCGTGGACGGCGCGAGGCGGCGGCGCGTCAACGGACAGCGGCCTCCAGATCTGCGGATCCGACAGATCAAAGCCGAACGCGACGCTCGAGCCGGGCGGCATCACGCCGATGACGGTGTAGAGCTCGTCATCGAGCCTGACCGGCTTGCCCAGCACGGCGGGATCGGCGCCGAACTGCGTGGTCCACAACTGATGACTGAGAATCACGACGGCGCCGCCGCCGGGCCGTCCTTCTTCGGAAGCGAACGTCCGTCCGATCGCGGGCCTGAGTCCGAACACCTCAAAGTAGCCCGGCGAGACGAAGGCGCCTTCCACGTGCACGGGCTCGGTCCCGCCGGTGACGGTCGCGTCCCCCCACGTGTCTGCAGCGATCTGCTCGAAGACTGTGTTGCGCGCAACCCAGTCCTGGTAGTTCAACCGCGAGATCGGTTTTGGTCCATTGGCCGTCGGCCAGCGTTCCGCAATCACGACCAATCGATTCGCGTTGCGGTACGGGAGTGGTCCGAGGAGAACAGTTCGGACGATGCTGAAGATCGCCGCGTTGGCCCCAACGCCGATGCCCAGGGTCAGCACGGCGATCGCGGTCGCGGTCGGCGTCTTTCGGATCAGCCGCAGCGCGTAGCGCAGGTCACTTAACACGGCACTCGTCAGAGTCGTCGTCTGAGTTGAAGTGTCGCCGTTTTCATCGTGCCCTGCCGTTCAACCGTGACCGTGCAGGTGGTGCCGGCACGGCTGAGTATCTCCTTGATTTCCGCGTGAGACAGGTCGGCAGCGTTGCAGCCATCAACCTGGCGAAGTATATCGCCGACTCGAAGACCGGCGTCGGGCCCGACGAGCGCCGGAGGCCGCGCGGCGGAAAAGCGGTGATTCATCGCGGGACGAGATCGACATCCTGACGGATGACGCCGGTCAGGTTTTCGCCGCGACCCATCGGCACACAGGCGTCCTGATAGCCACTCTGGGTGACCAGCAGGCAGATCGTGTTCGACCACAATCCCGTTTGGCAGCCGAGGTTGAGGCGGAAGGTTCCGTCGGACCCGCTCGTCCCGCTGACACCGACCAGTGAGACCGCAGCGCCCGCGAGCGGCCGGCCGGTAGCGCCGTCGGCGATCGTCCCGTAGCGCACGACACAGCCGGCGGCGTGCACGAGCAGATCGGCGCGGTTGGCGCCCGTCCGCACGATCGCCTGGCCGCCGTATGTGTTGTCAACGTAGATCGCGTAATGGCCGGTCGGCACGGACATCTGATACGAGCCGCCGCTGCCGGTGGCCGCGTGGCCGAGCCCGACGATGGTCGTCGTGTTCGAAGGGTCTGCGAAGACGACATTCGCGCCTGACACGCCGGCGTTGGTCTGGAAGTCGAGCACCTGGCCCGCGACGAACGGCGCTGTTGAACTCGGGGCGGCTGACGATCCTCCGCAACCCCACCCGATCAAAGCGATGCCGGCGGCGACAAGGGCCGCGTACCAATGCGCTCGAGTCATCGGACGCGGATTATGTGGTTGGTGGAAAGCCCGCGCAAGCTCAGGCGAAGCGAATGGCGGCCTGACCGAAAACCGCAGAATCGGCGCCGCCGAGCTCTACCGAGGCGCCCCGGTTGCGGACGAGGCCTCCGCCGGAGCGGTCAGGGCCAGTGCGATGTCGGCCCACGCTGTGCCGCTGAACGAGATCCATTGATCGTGTTCGTACGGGAAGCCGCTCTCGAAGTACGGCTGGATCGGCATCGCCCGCGACTTCACGTGCCAAGTGCCATCGTTCTGCTGCGTGCGGAGGAGAAAGGCGATGGCGTGCTGGATCGGCGCGGTCGCTGGTACCTTGAGTTCGGCGAGCGCGTACAACACCTGCCCGGTCGCGTAGGCGTCGGTCGCGAGGTGCGGATTCTGCGACCAGCCACCGTCAGCCTGCTGCAGCGCAAGCAGCTGCTTGATTCTGACGTCGCGCTGCTTGATCGGCGCGCCCGCCCACATCTGACCGAGCAGCTGCATCACGCGATCCTCGGTTGACGCCGGTTCCTGAGCCGCCAGCCACGCGGCGCCCCGCTCCGCTCGCGCGGCCAGTTCCGTCTTGCGGGCCGGAACGGCCCAGTGTGCCAGCGCGTTGATCGCGAGTGCGGTACGGCTGAAGTCGCCGTCCTGAATCGGCGCGCGATTCGGTGAGGCCGGGCGATGCCAGAACCCTGCGAGTGATTGGGTGCCGGCGAGGTAATACATCAGACCGTCGGTGGGCATGCCCGCCGGGGCGCCTGCCACCTGCATCGCCAGTGCGGAGTAGAGTTCCGCCTCCGGCGCGCCGCCCTGCGCCGTGAACTGCAGCATGCTCTGGAGTGCGCCGCTGACGTGCTGTTTCACCTGCGTCATCGCGTCTGGAGCGGGATCGGCCGTCCAGCCACGGCGCGAAGCGAGCGTTGTAGTCATCGTCACCATCGGCTGCGCGTGACAGGCCGTGCAGCCGCCATCTTTCAGCATGCGTGCCGAGCCGGTCCGCAACAGCGGAAGACTGAGCTCAACGGCTTCGCGCGGCGCGCGGGGTGCGCCGGCCGGCCTACCGACTGAAAGAACCGGAGCGCCACAGCAAATCGAGACATACTCGAGCTTCGAAACCGGCACGGCTTGAATGCCGAGCGCCTTCATCACGGTCGGGTCGTTGTATTTGCGCGCCCAGTCGATTGCGGTTTCGCCCTGCGGTGTCGCAATCGTCAGGCTCGCGCCTTTGGACACGAGAAGCTGCGCGATACGCGGCTCGGGATTGTCGGTCGCGACGGCGAACATCAGCGGTGTCATCCCGCGCATGTCCAGCGCGTCGATTGGCGCGCCGGCTTCGAGCAGCAGGCGGACGACGTCGACACTGCGTCCCGCGGCGGCCAGATGCAGGGCCGTGACATGTCCGAACGCGATGACGCCGTTTTTCGCACGCCCTGAACCGTCCGGACTTACGGCGGTCAGATCGACCTTGCGCGCAAGCAAAAGCCGCGTCAGTTCGACGTCGCTGTTGGTCGCGGCGCCCTGCAGCGCAGTCGAAATCGGTCCATCCTTGGCAGTGACGTTCGGCTCGGCGCCGTGTTCGAGCAGAAGCTTCGCCACCGCGGTATTGCCCGTGGCTGACGCGGAGATGAGCGGCGTGATGCCGCCGTTGTCTGCCGCGTTGACGTTGGCGCCTTTCTCGAGCAGTTGCGTGATCACGTCTGTCGAAGTGTTGGCCGCCGACGCGGCGATGAGCAGTGGTGTGCGCCCTCTGCCGCTCTTCGCTTCGAGGTTTGCGCCGTGGGCCAGGAGAAGCCGCGTGATTCCGGTATCACGCCAGGCCAGATGCAGCGGCGTCAGACCGCCGCCCTCGGGATTGACGTTGCCGCCGGCATCCACGAGCATCGTGATTGCCGCGGGACTTCCGAATCCAACTGCCATCGTGAGCGGCGACAGGCCAGAGGTTCCTCGCGCGTTGGCGCCGCGCTCGGCGACGAGCGTCTTCAACGCCGCGAGGTTGTCGTTCCGGATGGCTTCGTGAAATGCATCGTCGGCGGGCGGCGTCTGCTGCGCGGACAGCGACAGCCATCCCGCGGCAACGAGCGAAACGCCCAGTCCGACGGAGACACCGGAGCGACTGGAAAGCACTGGCATCAAAGGTCCTTTCAAAGACGGCGGCACTTTATCATATGCCCGAAACACGCGATTCCTACTCACGCAGGTAGTGACGCCGGCTGCGTCCGGGCCCACACTCTTCGCGTCCCAAACCGGGCAATGCAGGGCTGCACGAGCGGCGAAGGAGGGGGTCGTGTCGAACAGACTGAAAATTCCCGCTATGATCGTCGCGCTCGGCCTGGTGCTGACGTCCCAGGCCCCCGGCATTCACGGCGAGGCTGGTGGTCGACAGGGCGACTCGAGATCGCAATGGGTACAAATCGGCGCGGGCATCGTCGCGCCCGTGGCCGTACGGAATACCTCTGTCACCTCCGTGCATCACCAGTCCGGACGGTCGGCGCAGGTGGCCGTCGCGCACGACAACGATCAGGACCGAGACATCTTCTGGAACGGGACCTCGCACGGCGGCCTGTGGAAGTCAATCGTCAACAGCACCGACGGGAGACTGACCGGGTGGGTTCCGCTCACCGACAATTTTCCGGGCTCACATACGCTCGGCTCGTTCCTCGTTCATTCCACCGATTCCCATCAGATCCTCATTGGGACCGGATCGTTCTGGGGAACCGGCGACGGTATCTACTTGACGAGCGATGGCGGCACTACGTGGGGCGAGAGTCTCATGCGGTTGACGCCCACGCAGGTGGCCCGGCTCGCCGCCGACCGGACCGACGAGTCCGGCGACACCGTCGTCGCGTGCACCTCGAACGGGATCTGGAAAAGCGCGCATTTCGGACGGCCGGTCACGCAGAACGGCAACGCCGCGAGCAGTTGGCGGCGGCTCCGCGGCGGCGTCTGCACAGACATCGTGCAGGATCCCAATCATTCCCGGAAGTGGTACGCGGGTATCGCGACTGTCGGCGTCATGTATTCTCCTGATGCAGGCGAGAATTGGTGCGCGCTCGGCACCGGAATGTCCGGGAGCATTGCCCGCGTGATGCTGGCCGCCAGCCAATCGGACGATCGGTATCTATACGCCGCGGTTATTACCCAGAGTGGTGCGCTCAAGAGCGTGTATCGCTTCGACAGCCTGCCGACATCCACGACAGTCAAATGCTCGGCCGGCGGCGCGTGGACCAGGATCTCCGGCGAAAAGGAACGAGAACTCGTCAACCACGGCAAGCAGGGCCGACACGCGTGCGCGATTGCGTGCGACCCGCACGACCCCAACCACGTGTTCTTCGGCATTCAGTCGTTGGCCGAAACGAAGAAGGCAACGGAAAGCACGGTTCACTGGAAGGTCGTTGACGGCGGCCACAACGACTACAACAACCTCCTCTTCCTATCCGACGGCCACACGCTCGTCACGGCAGACGATGGCGGTTACTACTTGATCGACTACGAGGCGCCGCGTCACAGCGCCGGCCGGGTTGACGACTCGGGCAACCTGCTTGGCATCAACGCGTTCGAGCCCAGAACAGCGGTTCGTCAGGGCGTTCTCGCGGTCTCATATTCGAATCCAGACGTCTTCGTGGCGGGACTTCAAGACAACGGCGTCCCGCGCGGCGACGCGAGCGAACATCCGGCACTTACCCGAGTTGACGGCGGCGACGGCGGCCAGGTCAGCATCATGCCGGAAAATGCTTCAGTCCTCACGTTCAGCGGCGCGCTTGGCGGTCCCGGGAACCGGTACCTGTCGCTCGACGGCGGGGCGAGCTTTTTCGATATTGCCTGTGGTCTGGCAGGCGATGACAAGCGTCCGAGCCTGCTCATCGATCCAACGCCAGGCCTGACCGCCCCGAATATCTTCACCTACAACGTCGTGCTCGGCGCGTTGAGCAGCGTTTACATCCGCAGCGGTTTCTTGCCGGCTCCGTGCGGTTGGCAGCCGCTCAGCTTCGTGCCTGTGGCGGGCGTGATCACGCACATCGATCACACGACGAATCCACTCCTGCACACGATCCCGGTGACGTTTGCGGACGATTTTCACGTCTTTGCCTACATCACGCCGCGCTTCCTGACGACGAACCTGTCGCTGGTTGACATCACGCCGGAGGTGCTGTCATGCGACAAGCCGGGCAGGACCTGTATCCGGAAGCCCGATACGCGCGCAAATGCGGATCGCTCCCGCCTGCAGCCGGACACGATCTACTACACGACTGGAACCGGCCGACCGTCGCACGCCTTCGTGACCCGCGATAACGGCGCGCATTGGACCGACGTCACCGGTAACATCGCCAGCGATCATCCGCTTGCGGACCTCCATAAACTGATTGGCAACCCCAGAGATCCTGCGGAATTCTTTCTGGCGACCAGCCGCGGCGTCTTCCACAGCGTGGACGGCGGTACCACGTGGACGCGGTTCGACGAAGGATTGCGCCTTTACGAGGACGTGAGGGATATCGTCATCAGCGCGGACGATCTCCGGGCGCCACGGCTCTACATCAGCACGGAGGGGCGCGGGTTCTGGCTGCGGACGCTCGAGCGGACTGCCTCGAACTGAAGCGTGACGCCGCACCTCTGGCGAAGTTCTAGCCGCATCGATGGTCGATAGGTCCCGACCATCGATGACTGTGAAGTCACTCCCGGAACTTGTGCAGCAGACTCTCCATCATGGACGGTTCAGGGCGTTCCGGCTGCTCGACGAAGTGGAAACGCTTCACCGCATCGGCTCCCCAGAAACGGCCGACCGCAATGAGCAGATCCAGATCTGGACGAATCACATCCGGCACGGACGTCGTCGAACGGGTGTCCTCGAGTTCCTCGTAGCTGAGCTCGCGCACGTGGATGGTCTGTCGGCCTCTTTTGAGTGCGTGGTCCGGTACCGTCGTACCTCTCGATCAAGGCGTGTAGTAGCCGCTCGCGCCAATTGAGAGGGAGCCGGTCGAACGCGGTGCGAAACCACATCATGCCGAGCAGCCGCCTCACCTCGGTTCCGTCGACGGGGATGTCCGATGCGACGCCGTTGCCCGCCAGCGCCAGCGCCGCCGGATCGGCACGATTGAGGGCGACGGCGAATTCCCGGAACGTGGCAAAGCCACCTGGCGGAGACGCATCGCTGATCTTTCGATTCGATGGGTCCGTATGCTGCCCGACCGGTGCAGACGATTCCGCATCCGCCGGTGGCGGGTGGGCAGCCGTCCGCACGCCTTTCTCGAGGCTCCAATCGATTTCGAGTGGACGCTGCGTTCCTGTGTACTCCGCGAACAACGCCGTCACACCCCACGGTTTCGGTATGCCGACCGCCCGCGCATACAGCGGACTGTAGGGACTCCTGGCATCGACGCCCATCGCGGCACCAACCCGTCCCTTGATCTGGGCATCCACGAGGTTCGACCAGTCGCCTTCAATGCAGATCAAAGATGTCCCAGCAGGCTTGTGAAAGGCGTAGTACGGATTGTCACAGCATCGGCGGGCAGCGTGCTCCACCTGTTGATCGCTCGGATCGCAGCCGTCCGGAGGATCGATTTCGGCGAAGCCGATTCGCAGACGGCCCCGGCCGGCAAACAGGACCGAAAGATCGGACGGATCGACCTGCGACAGATCCCACAAGACGTAGATCAGGCCGCGGAGACCGCGCGCGATCGGAACATTCATTCGCTCAAAGACGACCGGCTGCGGCTGCGGGTCGTGTTCGGTGTATCCACGGTCGTTCAGAATTTCGATCAGCCGGATGCCGGCGGCGTCGAATTGCTCGATCGCGCGGACGGCATGGTCGTAGTGCCGCTTGTCCACCTCGTGCCGCTCGAATGATGGCCGGACGAAGATCGGGATCACGAGCTTCTTCTGCTGACGCGCGATCTGCGCCAGGGGAAACATGGTGCCCGAACCGGTGCCTTTGCCTCCGGAGCCGATGAGGATGACGATCGAGTAGCGGCCGAACAGTTCCTCGACTTCGCCGCGTGACTCCTCGAGCGCGCGGAGCGCCACTTCCGGGTCGTGCCTTGCGCCGAGACGGCCGGTGGTGCCGGCGCCGATGAGGAACCGCTCCTCGCTCGGCAGATCGGACAGTGCAAACTCGTTGGTGTCCAGAAATCGAGGGGTCACCGCGCGCCTGAGCCGTTCTGCGTACCCGGGATCGGTCTTCTGCGTCACGGCCAGGTCGCGTCGGAACGTCGCCATCACCGACCGCAGGATGTTTCCACCGCCGCCGCCCGCGCTTACAAGGAGGATATGCATGACACACCTGATGGCCTGGGATCCGCCGTGAATTGAAATGGCACGACGATCCATCCGGCTTTTGTGTAGGGCGCCGCGCACACAAAGGAGTCATCAGCAAGCACGCGGACGACCCGAGCGACGTCGTATTCGACGTTTTTCTTGTGGTCAGACAGGTTTGGATAACGCCTGCCCTCGCCCGGCGCGAGAAGGATGTCGAACCGTCCGCGACGCGCGCCGAAGCGGAGATCCGATCTCACCGGACGTTCGCCCGCGCCGTACCCAACCAGTGGCCGTTCGAACTCCTCAACGAATCGATCGACAAAGTACCGCACGAGGAGCGACGCCGTCTTCCGGTGAGTGAGATAGTCGTCGACCATTCGCCAGCTGTACCAGAGCACAACCATCGCAGCGCACAGCCACAGGATCCTGAGGTCGACATCCCCGAGTCTTCGAACGACGTCCCGGATGGCGGGCTGCGGTCCGTCACCGGCGTCCGCGTTCGCGAGTGCCTCGGGCGCCGCCAGTGCCTGGGGAACACTGGAGCGCTTGGGAGGTTCGTATGCGTCGGCAGCCGCGGGCTGTTCGACGTGATGTGCGTTCAACGAGATGGCCGGCGTGATGATGCAGGCCCGCCAGCCGAGACGAACACGGTCGTATTGAGACTTGGGAACGAACCTCGAGGAGGGGTTCATGATCTGGAACCACTCGTGATACGCGTTCTGGCCATTGCCGGTCAGGCGTCGGGCGGCTTGCGTGGCGGACTCGCCTCGCCGAATTGCATGGCAGACGGGCGACTGCGCAAAGGCGAGTATCGGTACTGCCTCCAGTATCAGGACGATCGGCAGCGCAGACCAGGCGACGCGCGTCAGCGACCGCATCTCCACCTCATCAGGACGTTGGAAAGCATGACGACCCTGTTGCGGTTAGCATAGCGCCCTTCCGATCTTTCGGCCGGTCTCTGCGCGCTCGATATCGGCTACGAGATCCACCGACGCGTGCGTGACCAGCTTCCAACAAAGCTCATCGGTCCGATTCTGTTCGCCGCCGTCGTCGGCTTCTCGTTTGCTTCCTCTGGACCGTTCGGCGAAAGGCGTCCAGCCAACTCCCGGGCCTCGCTCCCGACTGGAGAACACGATTGAGAAACCGTCTCGTCACCGCTGTGGTTGTCTTCGTCGGCTGCGTGCTGTTGTCCGGGTGCGGTACCTCGTCCGCTCCGTCTCCCACGCCCACGCCCCCGGCTCCCACGCTCACCTCCGTCACTGTCTCGTGCTCGGCCACGACGATCCAGTACGAGGTCTCAACGACGCAGTGCGCCGCGACGGCTCACTACTCAGACGGCGTCAGCGCTGCGGAAACGGCCGGGGTGACGTGGCAACCATCGAGCCCCTTGGCGATCGTCGACTCGAACGGCGTCGTGAGTACCGGGGCATACATAGGGTCAATTGGCACGGTCGTCATCACTGCCACCTTTCAAGGCGTGAGTGGCACGATTACGTTGACCGTGAAATCATGCAACGTCTGCTGAGACGTAAGAGGTCTTCGGCCTCGTGGGCCTTGATGGTGACCGGACGCTTTCTATGTGCGAGGGTATCGGATCGATTACGCACACGATCTGTCGGAAAGTCATTGCCGACTGCCGGGCGAAACCGCTGAAGCGCGCCTCCTCTACGGCGTGCACCGCACGCTGTCGGTGATCCCGACGCAGGCCGTCGAGGACGGATTCTTGACCGCGAATCCTGCGCTCCGCATGGGAAAATTTCGTGCGCCTCCGGCGCGAACCGATGCAGACGAGGCAGCCATCGTGGCGAGACCGGCCATCGCTGCGAACAGAGCGAGCTTGCGACTGAGCATGTGAACCCCCATCGACAGTGTTAACCGAGCCGCCCTGCCGGAGCACCCGGCCAGGGACTATAGCTCCGCGTCGCATATCTTGAAACCAGCTTTGGCGCTCGGGCTATGCACCGCCGTCTCGAATCCACGTGACGTCATCGGTGATTTCAGAGGTCCCTCACCGCACTGACGCGCACGCATGCGCTCATGCTGGTGCCGACGAACCTTGCCGCCTCAACCTGCTGCGTGGCAGTCTTGCCGGCAACGTGACTTGACGTCGGAGCTTGCGGCCATCAGACTGCGCACCGCGGCCGGCGGCGCTCGGGCTGACAGGTGTGGCGCGATGCTGACGGCCCACAAAGAATCCCAGGAAGGGGCACCCATGTCACGCTCGACCCGACGAACGTTCCTCAATCAGCTTGGCGCAGCGGCGATCGTTCCGGCGATTGGGCACAGGCCGTCGGGCTTCGGTTCTGATGCGCCTGCAATCTCGCCTCAGGGCGCGACCGGTGCGCCCCAGGCGTCCAGGTCGGCTTCATACGATCTGCTGATTCAAGGCGGTCGAGTGATCGACTCTTCCCAGAAACTTTCGGCGGTGCGTGATGTGGCGATCGCGGGCGGAAAAATCGCTCACATCGCTGAGAACATCCCGCCGGCGATGGCCCGGCAAGTGTACGACGCCAAAGGCAAGCTCGTGACACCGGGCCTGATCGACATGCACACGCATGTCTACCGATACGGGATCGCGCTAAGCGTCGACTCAGACATCGTCGGGTTCCAGAACGGCGTCACGACGGTGCTCGATTGCGGGTCGACGGGCTCGGGCACCTTCATGGGCCTCCGCAAATACGTGATCGAGGTCGTGTCCACGCGGGTCTACGCGCTCCTGAATATCTCGTCGATTGGGCTGGTCGTGACCAATGAGATCTATCTCGATCCCGCCATGATCAACGCGAGGTCCGCGATTCAGACAATCACGAACAACCGTGATCGAATTGTCGGCGTCAAGGTTCGCATCAGGGGAACGCACGCCGACCTCGAGCACGATCTTGAAGTGATGAAGATCGCGCGTGAGGTGGCGGACGCGACAGGACTGCCGATCATGATGCACTGGTCAGTGGAACCGGATTTGCTGAATGTCCTGAAGAGAGGCGACATCCTCGCCCACCCGTTCAATCCGCCGTCGGCTAATTCATCGAACATTTTCGGAGCCGGGGCGGATGGGCAGGCCGACAAGGTTCTGCCGCAGATTCTCGCCCTCAAGGACCGCGGCATCTTCACTGACGGTCAACTCGCCACCACGCATCATTCCTGGACCATCTCCGAGAAGGCCGCCAACCAGGGCTGGTGGCCCGACTCGATCTCGACCGACATCAGTCGCACGCCAGAAGGTCAGCCGGCTAGCGTGCTCGTACCGATGTCGCAGTTCCTGCACCTGGGGATGCCGCTCGAGCAAGTCATTGCTGGTGTCACGTCCACGCCCGCGAGAATCATGAACTTCCCGGAAAAGGTCGGATCGCTCGAGCCGGGCGTCACCGCTGATGTCGCCGTACTTGATCTTCAGCAGGGGAGTTTCGAGTATGGCGATGGCGCGCGGCAGATGCGCACGCTGAAACAGCAGTTCGTGGCCACCGCGACGATCAAGGGCGGCATCTTCCTGAAGGGCGGCCCGGCGGGTCCGGGTCGCGCGGGTGGTCGAGGTGGAGCGCCGCCAACCCGGTTACCGGTGGACGTGGCGGCGCCGACGGCCGCTAGGAAAGAGGTCAAGAGGAGGGCAGCATGCGAAGTATTTTCCTGATGCTCAGTCTGTCGATCGCTGCGGTAGGCGGATCGGCGGCGACTGCCGGTCACGTTAAGGGCGAGGCAGTGCTGGCGACTGCAGACTACGTCGAAATCCAACAGCTTTACGCGAGGTACAACACCGCGATCGACACTGGGGATGGCGCGGCCTGGGCTGCGACGTTTGTCTCGAACGGCGTATTCAATACCGCCACGGTCGGCCACGATGCGCTGGTGCAGTTCGTCCGCGACTGGCGCGAGAAGCGGAACGGCGCCAACCTGCGGCATTCGAACACGAATCTCGTCCTGGCTCCGACGCCCGAGGGCGCCAAGGGCACAATCTACCTGGCGCTCCTGAACGTCAGCGTCAGGCCTGCAATCATCCAGTCCACTGGTATGTACGAAGACTACCTGGTCAAGACACCGGCAGGATGGAGATTCAAGACGCGCACCGTGCGCATGGACCCGGTGCCACCGAAAGAGTGAGATCGTCGAGGGACACAGTGTCCGACATTGCTCAACAGGATTTTACGAAGAGTCTGTTCGCGCTCCTGGAAGAGACCTTCGAGGGTCCGGGGGGATGCGCATACCTCGACAAGGGCGCCGGGCTATTCCAGACTCTTGATGCCGTGACAGCCGAAACGGCCTCGCACGTGCCGTCTGTCGGTGCCCAGACCATTGCCGCCCACTGCGCGCATCTGGCGTACTACGTGCGCGCGAATCACAACGGTGTGCTGAAGCAGGAGCGACACCTCGACTGGCCGTCGAGTTGGCGGCTGCAGCAGGTCGGAGATCGAGAATGGGAGGAACTCAAAGGCCGTGTTCGACACGAATATGACGCGCTGATCGTGACACTCAAGAGTCTCGAGACGTGGGCCGGCCACCAGGTGGGCAACAGCATCGCCATCGTGGCGCACACGGCCTATCACCTGGGCGCGATTCGGCAGGTTCTGAAGGACCTCGGAGTCCTGGTCGAGAGGTGAACCTGAGGAAGACGGAAGCGTCGACAGGAATTTGACAGAGTATTAGACTCGGCGCCATGAAACTGGCTCGAATGTTCAGCGTCGCGTGTGTCATCGGTTGCGCCGCGGTCAGGGTCATCGGCCAGCAGGGCGCGGCCAACGGTGAGTGGCGGAGCTATGGCGGCGACTTGGGCCATACGCGCTACTCGCCGCTCGATCAGATCAACGCCTCCAACTTCAGCACGCTCGAAGTGGCCTGGCGCTTCAAGACCGACAGCCTTGGGCCTCGTCCGGAGTACCAGCTCGAGGGCACGCCGTTGATGGTCGGCGGTCTGGTCTACGCCACAGCGGGCACGCGCCGCGCCGTCGTTGCGCTCGATGCCGGCACCGGCGAACTCCGCTGGATGCACAGCGAGGTCGAGGGGGCGCGCGGCGCGAACGCGCCACGACAGTTCTCCGGCCGCGGCCTGGCGTATTGGTCCGACGGCCGCGAGTCGCGCATCCTCTACGTCACTCCCGGCTACCGGCTCGTCGCCCTCGACGCGAAGACGGGCGCCCTCGTGCCCGGCTTCGGCGTCAACGGTATCGTCGATCTGAAAAAAGACGACGACCAGGAGATCGATCTCATCACCGGGGAAGTGGGGCTGCACGCGACGCCGATGGTCGCGAAGGACGTCGTGATCGTCGGCGCCGCGCATCGCTCGGGCGGCGTGCCGCGCGGACGGTCGAACGTGAAGGGCTACGTGCGCGGCTTCGACGTCCGCACCGGCAAGCGCCTGTGGATCTTCCACACGATCCCGCTGCCGGGCGAGTTCGGCAACGACACGTGGGAAAAAGACTCGTGGTCCTACACCGGCAACACCGGCGTGTGGGCGCAGATCTCGATCGACGAGGAGCTCGGGATTGCATACCTGCCCGTCGAACTGCCGACCGGCGATTACTACGGCGGGCACCGACCCGGCGCCGGGCTGTTCGGCGAGAGCCTGGTGGCCGTCGATCTGCAGACCGGCAAACGCAAGTGGCACTTCCAGTTCGTGCACCACGGCCTCTGGGACATGGACCTGCCGTGCGCGCCGATCCTCGCGGACATTACGATGAACGGCCGGACGGTGAAGGTGGTTGCTCAACCGACGAAGCAGGCGTGGCTATACGTCTTCGATCGGGTCACGGGTCAGCCGATCTGGCCGATCGAGGAACGGCCGGCGCCGAAGGGCGACATCGCGAGCGAGTGGTACGCGCCGACACAGCCGTACCTGACGAAGCCGCCGGCCTACGATCGCCAGGGCGTGTCGATCGACGACCTGATCGACTTCACGCCGGCGTTGCGCGCCGAAGCGGTGAAGCAGGTGGCGAAGTACAAGATCGGGCCGATCTTCACGGCGCCGACCGTCAGCAAAGCCGAGGGACCGCTCGGGACGCTCGTCCTCCCGTCGGCGACCGGCGGCACGAACTGGCCGGGCGGTTCGTACGACCCCGAGACTCATACGGTATTCGTCTACTCGCAAACCAACGTCAGCTCGCTTGGCCTCGTGGCGCCTCCCGACGTCAAAGTGTCGGACATGAACCTGGTGCAGGGATCCGCGACCGCGGGCGTGCGCAACACAGGCGGCTCGGGCGCCGGAGCCGGCGCCGACTCGGCGGCAGCTCCAGCTGCGCCTGCGCCTGTGGCTCCGGCGGGCGGTGAAGGTGGGGGAGCGGGCGTCACTGTCCAGGGGCTGCCGTTGATCAAGCCGCCGTACGGGCGCATCACGGCAATCGACCTCGAGAAGGGGACGATCAAGTGGCAGATCGCACACGGCGAGACGCTCGACAACGTGAAGAACAATGCAGCGCTGAAGGGGCTGACCATTCCGCGCACCGGCCAGGCCGGCATCATCGGGACGCTGACGACGAAAGGGCTGGTGATTGCGGGCGAGAGTCGCGTAACGACGACGTCGACCGGCGTGCGCGGGGCGATGCTGCGGGCGTACGACAAGAATGACGGGAAAGAGATTGGCGCGGTCTACATCCCGGCGCCGCAGAGCGGCTCGCCGATGACCTACATGCTCAACGGCAAGCAGTACATCGTCGTCGCCGTCAGCGGTGGGAACTACAGCGGGGAATACATCGCGTTCAAGCTGCCGGGATAGCCGCGGGCGGTCTCGCAAGACAATTTCATGAGCGACCATCCGTCGAATGCCGCTCGATACGTCAGCCGTCGGAGTCTCTGTAATTTTGCGGCGTCTGCCCTGTCCAACGCCGAAATGATCGATGAAACGCTGCAGGCTCGGAGTACTGCAGGAAGAACGCCACGTCGGCGATGCTCAAACTTCGATCCTGCAGCAGCGCACGCGAGAGCTCCGAGCGCACATCGTCCAGGATGGCGCGGAACGATGTGCCCTCCTCGCCGAGCCGCCGCGTCAGACTTCGTCGGCTCATAGCGAGCGTTCTGGCGACCGAATCGGCGGTGAGTTTCGTCTGCCCGAGATCCTCCACCAGCATGCGCCGGACACGTGCGCTCACGGAGGCAGACGTCGGCAGCGCGGCGTCTGGCAGCACCTGATCCAGGCGTCGCCGCACGATTGCTGATAGCGCGGCGTCCGCTCCTGGCAGCGGCCGCGCCGCGTCCGTCGCGGCGACGATCATCGTATTGGTCCCGGCGCCGAAACGGATGGGCACCCGGAAGAATCGCTGATGCTCCGACACGTCGTCGGGGCGACGATGAGCGAAGGCGATTTGTACCGGCACGATCGCGATGCCAGTGACATCGCGGGCGAGTTTCAGCGCCAGCGCCAGCGCGAACTCCGCCCGCGCCGGATGCATCGCCGACGAACCGACGTCGCGGATGATCAGCTGCAGCCCATTGTCGTTCGATTCGGCTCGCGCGGCGACACGATCGCTCACCAGACAGCCGTAACGCGCGAACCGCTCGAGGCCAGCTGCGAGAGAGGGACTCGAGCGAACCGCATATTCGATCAGATCGAGCGCGCCCCGCGGAAGCCACTCGGCAACATGTACCCCGATGGCGGCGTCGTTGGTCAGGCTCGCCGCGAGGCGCCAGGCGGCCTCGGCCGTCGATTCCGACACACGCCGATCGGGATCAGTGGTGACGATGCCAGGCAGCCGACTGATTGAACGCCGCGTCGAGCCTCTGACTTTCCAGCCACGCGATCAGGTGAGGAAAGACCCAGGTCCGAACCGAAGGTCCTCGCGTCGGTACATTACCGGCCATCTAGCAGTTCCATCGTGCGGCCCCGAATGTCAATCGATTGGGCCGTCCAGTCGTCTGCGGTTTGGCAGGTCGATGGTCCAATCTCAGTCATCTTAGTGCCTGTTCAGCACCGAATTGACAACTGGCCGCAGCCGCCATACCGTGCGCGTCAGTTCAGCTTCACTCCTGTCTCTGGGAGGCACGCGATGCGATGCCAGTTCGTTACGGCGGCGGTCTTCGGCGCATTCATCGCCAGCGTCTCCATGCGCGGCCAGAGTCCCGCGCCTCCGCCCGCGCCTTGGCGAGGGGCAGGCTTGACCCCGTGTGTGGGATCGGACGGCGGCGTCTATCAATGTCCCCCGGCGCCTCGAGTCATCGCGATTCGGGCCGGCCGCCTGTTTGACAGCAGGGCTGGCCGGATGCTGTCGAAACAAATAGTGGTGCTGCAAGGCGAGCGCATCACGGCAGTTGGGGCAGAAGGGCAGGTCACCATCCCTGCGGGTGCTGATGTCATCGATCTGAGTCAGCAGACGGTTCTCCCTGGGCTGATCGATGCGCACACGCACATGTTCAACACTCGCGTTCCCAGCACATCGACCGAGGCGGCGATGCTCATCGCGGTGCAGAACGTTCAAGCCGATCTCAGAGCAGGTTTCACGGCGGCGCGCGACATGACGTCGCACGGTAACGGTTACGGCGACGTCGCGATCCGCGACGCCATCAACCAGGGTCGCATCGACGGCCCTCGGTATCAGGTATCCACGCTGGGCATCGTCTGGAGTGCTACGCCGGCCACCGCACCCGCAAACCCGCTGGCCAGCACAGTCGTTCGCTCGGTTGACGAGGCGCGAGCGGCCGTTCGCGAACAGATCGCGTTCGGCGCGGACTGGATCAAGCTATATCCCGCCGGAAATTACTCGTTCACCGGCGCCGGCGAGGCGCAATACGTCGTCACCTACCCAATGCCTGTCCTCCAGGCCCTGGTCGACGAAACCCATCGTCTCGGCCACAAGGCCGGATGCCATGTCTACGGCGGCGAAGGACAGCGGAACGCGATCGTGGCCGGCTGCGACACGATCGAGCACGGATTCGGACTCGACCAAACGCAGGTCGACCTCATGGTCGCCAAGAAGCTGTACTACGATCCCACGCTCGTCCGCTACACCGAGCCATACATGGACGACGCCGATGCTAAAAACACCGGCGGGAAGTACCGGATCATCCCCGTGTTCGAGAAGGCAGCTCGGATGGCCGCCGCGACTCCGGGCATCAAGGTGATGATGGGAAGCGGCGTCGACGGCTCGACGTTTCCGCACGGAACGCAGGCTCTTGAATTCGAGTGGCTGGTGAAACGTGCAGGCCTCACGCCGACACGCGCCATCCAGGCGGGAAGCATGGTGAACGCCGAAGCCATGGGCTGGCAGGATCGAATCGGGTCGATCGATGCGGGTAAGTACGCCGACCTCATCGCGGTGTCGGGCGATCCGCTGGCCGACATCACCGAGCTGCAGCGCGTCAGGTTCGTGATGAAAGGCGGCAAGGTCGTGAAAAACGACCGGGCGGCCGCTCAGTAGCGACTGATACCAGTCGACTAGAAGCGAGTGCCTCGATGGTAAGAGCGGTTCTATTCGATCTGTTCGAAACGCTGATCACCGAATCCCGGACCCGACCCGCAGGTGTGTCCTCGCTGGGTCCCGAGCTTGGGTGTGAGCGCGAGGCTTTCCGAGCGGAATGGAAGGCGCGTCGTCCCGCTGTGACGGTCGGACGCCTGCCTTTCCGTCAAGCCCTCAGCGACATCGCGACCGGACTTGGGAGTCACGCTGAAGATGCCGTCATGCGGCGAGTGTGCGACGAGAGGATTCGCATAAAGGCGGAGGCCTTCGAGCAGATCGAGCATCAAATCCTCATGATGCTCGGACATCTCCGCGGTCGGGGCTTGCGCCTCGGCATTGTCAGCAACTGCTTCGCGGAGGATGTCGTCGCGTGGCCGCAATGTTCGCTCGCCTCATGCTTCGACTGCTCCGTCTTCTCTTTCGAAGTCGGCCTGGCCAAGCCCGACCCTGAGATCTACTTAGAGGCCACGCGGCGACTGCGGGTCGACGTGTCGGACACTTGGTTTATCGGCGACGGGATGCACGAGGAACTTTCAGGTTCGGAGCAGGCGGGTCTGCGCGCGTTCAGAGCACTCTGGTTTCTGAGACGTTGGCCGCATTTCCGAGACGAGCCATCTGCTGGCGCGAGCCTGGCCAGCGTCGAAGAGGTCGTGAGCGTCGTCGAACAATCGATGGGGCCGCCGTATGGCCGGCGGAGCTGGACGGCAGCCAGTAATTTACGGATCCCCACGAATGAATCGCGCTGAATCATCGCCTCGTGGATCGTTTCAAATGCCCGGATCGTTTCCGCTGCTCGGTGCGGTGCCCGTTGCGATCCTCGCGTTTGAAACGTCTGCGCTTGGCTCGTGATCCAGCGTGGTCGGTCCAGCGTCCTCGCCGCAAGATCGACGCGTAGCCAGTCCTAAGTACGTGAAATGGACGCCGGCATTTCCCGCAGTGATCGAACACGGTCGAGTCCGGCTTATGAAACTGCTCGTACCAGGCCGGGTACACGAAATCGGTCATCATGAAGCCGTCGACGCGAAACCCGTCTTCCTCCACAGGGTCGGCGACTTCGAGCGAGTAGACGCCGTAGCCGATGCGCTGGACGCAGAGCGTGACCGCCGGATCGACCAGCATTTCCGCGATCTCGTGGGCGACCGTCAGAGTCACCGCGTCCTGAAACGCCTTCGCGCGGGCCCGTGGCTCCGTTTCCGTGATCTCGCCGTCGATGACGCCGAGAAACACTTTCGCGAGCGGCAGGCCGTCATTCGTCATGTCGTGCCAGCCATCGTCCTTGGCTTGCCGCTCGGTGTCCACGAATACCAGCGCCCAGCACCCCGGCTGTGTCTTCCGGCGCATCTTCAGGTGCGCGGCGACGCCCCAGACGGGGCCGAGGTACTCATCGACGAAGCGCTGCGCCGCGGCGACAAATGTCGGCAGGTCGAAACCGAGAGGCGTTTTGGCGGAGACGATGCAGCTGATTTCAGGCACGACCGCCGGGTCGAGAAACCTGGAGGCGATGCGGCGATGCGAACGATGACGCGACATCAGCGTGTACCGATGTCAAGTGTCGCACAACTCGCGGCGCCGATGGAGTCTCCCGTGTCGCCGTCAGCCTCGAGCCGTATGGCCGTGTGTGTTCTACTCGCCACACGCCGCGGTGCGCGTCACCACCGGACCACCGCGCTGATCAAACGTGGCCGTGCCGCGATCGCTCTCCCACCGATACCACCCAGCATCACGGGCGAACAAGAAACGCTCGGATGTGAGCGGCTCCTGTCCCGGCGCGTGTGGTCCGTAGTCGAGCACCAGCACGTCGCGCGAACCGAGATCGCCGCCCAGTTCGCGCTGTGGCTGGAGCGCCGCGCGTAGCTGGTACGGGAACTCACCCGTCCCCGGCATTCCTTCGCGCGATCCCGGTGCGGTCTCCGCGCAGTCACGCAGGAACCATCGAACGCGATTGTCTGAGACGTCGAGAGTCCAGATCTGACCGGGCTCGAGATACCGCGGCAACCATCGAGCATCGGTGAAGGCGTACGACTCCCCGGCCCTCTGGCCGTCCAAGGCGTGGTCGACCTCGTGGTAGATCCACTGGTCGTCCCAGCGCCAGCACTCGAACATCGACGCGTCGGCATACTTCACCCAACAGACCTCGCGGCGGTTCAGGTCCACGATCTGATGCTGGAACTGCGAGCCTTGGCGGGGCCACAGGGAGGAATCACCCACGACGAAATTGAGGAGATCGACTCGTGTCGTTGTCGCGGGAGATGCGGCCGCCGGCGCAGTGAGCGAATTGCCCGAACAAGCCGAGGCGATCGTGGCGAGCAGACACACCCCTACCGACCAGTAACACCGAGACTTCATTTCAAACTCCTCCGCGGCGATCTGGCCGGTGGGCTATTCCTTGGCCAAGTGGAGAACCATCGTCAGGCGATAAAGCCGGGTTTGCCGTCCGCTCTTACCATCACCCTTATTGGACGATCGAGCTGGCAGACCGACGTTGACTGGACGGGCCAATCGATTGACACCCGGGGCCGCACGATGGAACTACTGATGGCCGGTGCGTTAGGGACTGACTTCAAGCTGTGGGAGCGCGTCCGGCTGGTACGCTGGATCAGCGGAGGCTCAGGCTGCGATGGGGTATGGGTCGAATCCAACGTCTTCTCGCGCCTGCAGATCTGTGGCCCGCGAGACACATCCCCCAGCCACGCGTATGAGGTTGTTGCGTCCGACTGGTGGTGAGTCCCAGCGGTGGGCAAACGGCGGCGAATACGTCGGGTTTAGGCTGTCAGGATAAACACGCCCTTCACGGGAATCCTCAGCACCGGTCTGCTCCTCGTTACGCCGCTTGCTCCATTGCGTCGATCTCGACATCTCGCCCAACACCTTCAGTGACTCTGGCAGTATCGTGTTGATGTCCGCCATGTCAGAACATCCGCGATACCAACGCGAGCCCGCCAAACAGTGTCCCGATGGCGATGCCGATCGCCGATACGACGGCGACCAGAACGATCAGGGCGGGCACAGAAGCGAGCGCCCACTTGACCATGAGCGTGACCATCGATTGAAACGGCATGTCCACGTCCATGACGCTCACGCGCATCGGCGTTAGCGGCGGCGCGGGTGCCGTCGGCGCGGACGACGTGCCCGCGCGGTCCTCGGCGAAGAACGGGCGCTGGCACTTCTGGCACTGCTTCGCCGACGGGTCATTGAACACACTGCATGACGGGCATTTGATGAGTGGTAACGGTTCCATCACGATCTTCTCCTCGGCCGTCCGCCTCTGACGAACGCCCCTTCTGCGTTAACGGCTCACTTCTCAGGAACGCGAAAGGCCATCGCGAAGAGGCGCTGCGAAGCCTTAACATGACCCTCATTGGACCATCGACCTAAAAAACCGACGATGACTGGACGGGCCAATCGATTGACATCCGCGGCCGCACGATGGAACTGCTAGATGCGCAATGCCTTCCCGAGACCGCAGGCCTGCGCCTCGCGAGACACGTTGCTGCAGCCTTCACGGGTGTGAGGTTGATGCGGTAGTTGAGTCACGCGGCTAAGGGCTACATTCGGCGGCGATTCGACCACGTCTTCGCGTCCGCTGCTCGCCGATTGCGCGAGATCCTCTTGCAGCTCGTACAGCCGGGAGGTAATCGGTTCGTTTCGCGTCTGGTCGGCCGCTTAGTCTCGATCCCGCGCATCGTCGACAGTCACCAAGATCACGGACTTCCGTCGCTGGCAGGTTTTGGTGCGGTCGGAAATCCGATGAAACGATTGTCGCGGGGGGAACGAGATTTGCGGGGTGAGCCGAGAGAGCGATACGCCGGGAGGATGGCTCATCAGGACAACTCTCTGATTTTAGGGATGTTCGGTTGGCCGAATTGACTCCAGCAAGGTTCGAGTAAGCCACTCGCGGCCCGCAGGGTTGGCGACGGCTCCGGTGGTTCGGAGCATGCTCCGGGAATTCGGAGCAGCGTTGACGGGCGGATCACGCAGGGTCGACCGGATGTTCGAGCGCCATTTCATCACCTTACGGTGTGCGGATCGGACTGCGTGCCGACAGTCGGGCGCTCCTCGACGCGCTCGAACAGGATCCGGTATGCCTGAACTGGCCCTTCGGCTGGCGCGCAGTTGACGACGACGAGCCCGATGGGCGCTGTGTCGGTCCGGTACGAGCTTCTTTCCTGTGTGTCGAGTGCGGCGCTGGCCGTCATACAGGGTGTACGCCGGAAGCGATCTCCTCGCTGAAGTGCGCGGGTTGATGGAGGCAGGCCGGGCGCTGGCGGCACACGCGGAGTTCCTGATAGCGGAGCGCGCGCCGGAACACCTCTTCGTACACGCGGGGGTTGTCGGCTGGAGAGGTCGTGCCATCGTCATGCCGGGCGCCAGCTTCGCCGGCAAGACCACGCTCGTGGAGGCCTGGCTCGAGGCGGGTGCGACGTACTACTCGGATGAATTCGCAGTGCTCGATCGCGCCGGACGCGTGCATCCGTTCGCCCGTCCGCTGGCGATTCGGGATAGCTCGACCGGGTCGACTCGCCGCGTGCCTGCCGCGGCACTGGGCGTGGAGACCGGGACGACGCCGCTGCCGATAGGACTCGTCCTGATGACGGTGTACCGCGCAGGCGCTCGATGGCGCCCGCGCCGCTTGACGGCGGCCCGGACGCTGCTCGCACTGATGCGGCACACCGTCGCCGCGCGCGGGAACCCGGCGCACTCGATGCCTATTCTGAAGCAGGCCGTCAGCGGCGGGATGGCGTTCGAGAGTCCGCGCGGCGACGCGCGCGCGATGATTTCCGCCGTGCTCAGGCATGGCCACGCCTCAGTGTCGTGACGTTGCCAGGAAAAGGAAGCGATCTGATGTATCCCCGGCAGTCTCCCACCACCCACACAGAACAACTCGGCGACGAAGCGTCGGTCTACGATTGGGCACGCGGGCAAGTGCATGCTCTCAACCCAACCGCGGCGCGCGTCTGGCGGCAGTGTGACGGCGCGACGAGCCGCGACGCAATCGCAGCGGTCTTGCACGTGGAGATGGGGATTCCCGAGTCCGGTGCCGTCGTCGACCTCACGCTGGCGCAACTCGCACGCCTTCACCTGCTGGAATTGCCGGTCGAGCCGCGCATCGATCGATCGGTCCCGACGCGGCGCTGGCTGATCGGCCGCGGCCTGACCGCGGCGCTGGTGCCGGCCATCTACTCGATCGTGGCGCCGTCGCCGGTGGACGCGCAGTCCGCGGGAGTCGGCGCGCCGACGCTGATCAGCGTCACGCCGAACCAGGGCATCCAAGGCACCACGGTGGCTGTCGTTCTAACGGGGACCAATTTCGTTGCCGGCGCCACGACTGTGAACGTCAGTGGGATCGGTGTGACGGTCGGCTCCATCGTCGTGGCCAGCAGTGGGACGTCGCTGACCGCCAACTTCGTGCTCGATTTCACCGGCGCGACCGGTGGCCGCACCGTGACGGTCACGACGGCCGCCGGCACCAGCGGACCACAGATCTTCACGGTCAGCCTGCCGCCGCCGGGTGCCCCGACGTTGACCGGCGTCACGCCGAATCAGGGCATCCAGGGCAGCACGTTGGCTGTCACGTTGACCGGCACCAATTTCGTGGTCGGCGCCACGACGGTGACCGTTGGCGGTGGCGGCGTAACCGTCAATAACGTCGTCGTGGGCAGCCGCACGTCATTGACCGCGAACTTCTTGCTCGATCCAACGGCAGCGACGGATGCCCGCACCGTGACGGTCACGACGGCCGCCGGCACGAGCGGACCACAGATCTTCACGGTCAGCCTGCCGCCGCCCGGCGCGCCGACGCTGATCAGCGTCACGCCGAACCAGGGCATCCAAGGCACCACGGTGGCGGTCACGCTGATCGGTACCAACTTCATCGTCGGCGCGACAACGGTGAACGTCGGCGGCGGCGGTGTGACGGTGACCAACGTCGCGGTCACCAATCGCGCGGTCAGCAGTGGGACGTCGCTGACCGCCAACTTCGTGCTCGATCCGGCGGCGGCGACTGGTCCCCGTTCGGTGACGGTCACGACGGCCGCTGGGACCAGCGGCGCACAGACCTTCACGATTAATCCGCCGCCGGGGCCGGGCACCCCGACGCTGACGAGCGTCTCGCCGAATCAAGGTATCCGGGGCGCGACGGTGGCGGTCACCCTGATCGGCACCAACTTCGTCGTCGGCGCCACGACGGTCAACATCGGCGGTGGCGGCGTGACCGTCAACACCGTGGTCGTGGGCAGCAGTACGTCATTGACTGCGAACTTCGTGCTCGATCCGGCCGCCGGTGTGGGTCCTCGTACGGTGACGGTCACCACGGCCGGCGGTACCAGTGGACCGCAGGGCTTCATCATCACGCTGCCGCCGCCGACGCTGACGAGCGTCTCGCCGAATCAAGGTATCCGGGGCGCGACGGTGGCGGTCAGCCTGATCGGCACCAACTTCGTCGTGGGCGCCACCACGGTCGCCGTCGCCGGCGGGAGCGTGACGGTCACCAACATTATCGTAGGCAGCAGCACGTCGCTGATGGCCAGCTTCGTGCTCGATCTGGCCGCCGCGGCTGGTCCTCGTACGGTGACGGTCACCACGGCCGGCGGCACAAGCGCGGCGCAATCCTTCACGATTAATCTGCCGACGCCTGGTTCCACGACGTTCAACTTTACCGGCGGTTCCCAGACCTTTGTGGTACCCGCCGGCGTCGTCAGCATCACGATCGTGGCCTCCGGCGCGGCGGGCGGTATCGGTGGCGTGACGGTCGGCGGCATACCTGGGCTGGGCGGTCGGACGACAGCGACCGTGCCCGGCACGCCGGGCGCGTCGCTCACTGTGCTGGTCGGCGGCGTCGGCCGAGATGGTCGTCCCGATTTTGCGACGGCCGGTGGTTTCAACGGAGGCGGCGACAGCACGGGAGACGGGGGCGGCGGCGGCGGCGCGTCGAGCGTGCGCGATGGTGCCACCCCGCTCGTGGTCGTCGGCGGCGGCGGCGGCGGGGGCGGTGAATCCGGAGGCAGCGGGAACTTGAGCGGTGGGAACGGCGGTGGCGGCGGTGGTCTCAGCGGAAGCGCTGGCGGAACTGTTGTCAACGGGGGCGGCGGTGGAGGGGGAGGTACGCAGGCCGTCGGCGGCGCCGGGGGAATTAAGGGCGCGCTCAGCCTCACAAGCACCCCCGGGACCACTGGCGCGTCCGTTCAGGGCGGGATCGGCGGCGCACACCAGCCAGGAGTCATTGGTGGTGGTGGCGGCGGCGGCGGCTACTTCGGCGGCGGTGGCGGCGGTGGCGGAACGGGCGACAACGGTGCGGGAGGCGGCGGGGGCGGCTCGTCATTCGCTGCGCCTGGGGCGACGAATATCCTGCATGAACAAGGGGTGAAAGCGAGCAATGGTTCTGTGATGATCTCGTGGTAGATGGCGACGCTGTCTGACGGCGCGTTCCAGTTCTTGTCGCTCTGCACACAGCGGCCGGGATCCGCGCCAATCGCCGAACGGCTTCCGTCTGCGCTGTCGGCTGTCGCGTCGTTCGACGAGCTCGCGATCGCTGCGGAACAGCACGGCATGGAGCCGCTCGTACTTGCGCACATCGAGCGGACAGGTCTGACGATTCCGGCCGACCTCCGCGCTCGCCTCCGGGCGAGGCGGACGCAACACGCGCACGCGGCGGCAGTCCGGGCCCGCGTGGTCTCTGGCGTCTTCGGCGCGATGGCGCACGCGGGGGCGCCGTTCCTCGTCCTGAAAGGTGCGGCGCTCGCGCATCTGGTGTACGGCGATACCCGGCTCCGGCCGATGCGCGATGTCGACCTCCTCATCCGCAAAGCAGACGCCGGGCGTGCGCTCGACGTGCTGGGGCGCTGTGGATTCAGGCCCGGCGGAGCCGTCGTCCCCTCGTGTCACCACCACATGCAGGGGATGGCAAGGACGACGCAGGGCGCGACCGTCACGATCGAGCTGCACCATGAGCTGATGGTGCGAACGCCCTTTGTCGAGTCGCGCGGCTACGACGAGGTGATTCGCCGCTCCCAGCCGTTCGACTGGGCCGGCGTGACCTATCGGACGCTTGGGTGCGAAGACATGCTGTGGCACGTGTACGCACATGCGTTCGTGATCAACACACTGCGCCCCGGTGCGATTCGGCTGCTGTCGGTCGCAGATCTGGCGCACGCCACCGAGGCGTGGATCGATCGGATCGAATGGGACCGGGTTCGGCGACAGTACGGCCGCCTGCTGCGCGCGCTGCACGTGCTAAACGATCTGGTGCCGTGGTCGCCCCACGTCGCGGAAGTGTTGCGCGAACATGTGCCCGTCCGGCCACCACCGTCCGCGCGTATCCCATCGATTCGAATCCTGATTGGTCCAGCGCTCTGATTCCGGATGTGCTATGGCCGCCGGAGTGGTGGTTCCGGATGAGATATGGCGTCACAGCGTGGCCTCGCTGGGTTTGGTTTCGCGTCGTCGGCCATCCCGCATGTCTCGCGCTCTCCGCACAACGCGCTGTCTTGACGCGCCTCCCGAGATGGTTCGGAGGCCGCATGCAGAATGCTGGAGAGGTCTGATTGACGTGAACGATCGAACGTCGAATTCCATGCGCTAGGCGCCGGCGAACCCGACACACCGGCCGGCGAACCGCCGTTTTCAGGACGGTCGGACGCCGGCTGACCGTCCCGATCGCTGCGGTCGGCCACCCAGAATGGCACCCAGACCTTGCCTACAAACGAGAAACACCTGCAAGTGATTGGCGCGATTGGAGCCGGCGACGTGACTCGAACACGTGACCTGCTGATTACGAAACACCCATCGATCCGTGGAATCCGGCGCAATTCTGAAATCTACTGGCGTGATCTTCGAGTGACAGTTCATTCGCGGAGACATGAGTAACCGTTTCGGCGTGAACGGATTCTCGATCGGTTTGGGCCTTGCGTGACAGTGTTGCCCAGTCCAGCATGTTATCATTTGCAACTCATGCCGCACGCTCAGGCGCTCGTGGACTTTGTGCACGACGTTAATGGACAGGGCGGTTCATATCACCAAATCGATCTACGGCGAAGGTCTCGTGATCGACGGCGAGTACCGACATGCGAGAGTACTGGCCGTTTTACTATTTTCCAGAAAAGTTGGACGGTCTCACCGTCCTTGACGTTGGCACCGCTTCAGGTTTTTTCGCCTTAGAGTGTGCTCGCCGAGGTGCGGCGGTAACGGCCATCGACGTCTGGGACGGCGAGTTCCAGCGAATGGTCTTCGACAAATCTTCAGGGGTTCGCTACGTCCAAAAGAACTTGTTCGAGATGGACGAAGGCTTCGGACAGTTCGATTTGGTTATTTGCGGATCAGTGTTGCTCCATATCTGGGATCAAGTCGCCGCGCTGAAGCTGCTACGGTCCGTTTGCCGAGGAGTTACTGTCGTTGCCACTGGCATCATGGCGCCGGAGCGCGGCAGCGATCACTTCCCCGCCGCAGAGCTCGTCGGCCAAAAAGCGATGGGTGGCGCAGGCGAATATTGGACGACGTGGATGCCTAATGGCTTGGCGCTGGAGCGCATGATGCTGGCAGCAGGCTTTCCGCAATCGGAGTACAAAGGCTCATTCAGGCTTAAGTCCAAACCAGGGAAACACGGATTCGATACGCCGCACGGCGTCGTGCACGGAAGGATTTAGGCTCCGCTCTGGTTCACCGGAATCTCCGCCGCGCGTGCGGGATTCGCGAGCAGGGAAGCGACCAACGGACGCAGGACGTTGGACGTGTACGGCGTCCTGGTCAGCGAAGCCGACCGGCGTGGCGTCGCCTTGTCGACGATTGCGCGCGAAGCGCTGTTGATGGCGGTCGCGACGTTGATTCCGGCGCCGCCAACAACTGCATCAGCGTCCGTAGAATCCGCCGCTGACGCGGCGCCAGCGCCGCCCATAGTCTGACGTCGTCGGGACGCATCGGCTTCGGCATGGCGGCGTACTCTACCGACGGCGCCCGATGTCCGTCTACCGCTGAAACAGTAATTTCCCTTACCGAACATCCGCCGAATCTTTCAGGTGTCCAGCGATACTCACTTGGGTATCGTTGGACACTTGCCCCGGGCGGCGCCGGCGTAACCGCGATCAACCGGCGTTCGGAATCGTTTTCCAGATCACGGCTTCTCGCGCGCGCTCGAGCAGAAACCGCTGGATCGTCATTTCGACATAGAGCCGATTCTGCGCGGGCCGGCGCGCGGCGGCGACGGGATCGACGTGGCACGCGTCCCGTAACGCCGTGATCAGCGCGCGATCGATCGGGACGTCGATGGTGCGCGACCGGCGACGACGGGCCTACGAAGATCATCCTGGTTCAACGGCATCGCGCCGCAGTCTACCGCCGATCATGCCGGGTGAAGAATCTTCCTACACGGCCGGAAAAAGATTTCCACGCGAGCGCCGATGCGGGCGCCGCGCCTTCTTGACCTTCGGAACGGCGACGGTCTTCCGTGCGATGTAATGGCGCGCGATGACGGTGCCCACAGCTGGAACGCCAATGCTCAGGACGGCGTCGGCGACTTTTCCCGTCGCGGGAAATTGGCGCGCCAGCATGTCGATGCGGGTGACGACGTCCCACGATGGCCACAGTTCGTGCGCAGCCTTAAACAAGTCGACGACGGGAATGATCATGACTCGAAGTTAGAACGTCACGCGATACGTGTCAAAAAAATAATGCACGATCCGCGTAACTGCTCAAGCCATTGAGGAATAGCGTCCCGCTCCTATATCGCGATCCAGCCTTTCGCGATCAACTGTTGCCGATATCGCGCGGCGTGGGCGATCGCCTGGTCGCGCTGGCCGAATCGTCGACCGGACAGAAATTCACCATCGCCGACAATTGCGCTTCGACGCCGGCGACGCGATCGGTCCGCAGATCGCAATCGATCCGGCGGACGCCCTTCGTCACGGTCCAGATCCGTTCGCCTGGCGTCGGACCCGCGCGGCGGCGGCGGGCGGTAGCTGTGGAGCAGATGTTCGCCAGCCACGCCGGGATTCTAGCGGCGGCGCGTGACAGCCGGGGTCACATCCACTCGCCGTGTCCAAAAAACGGATACAGAAGCAGCAACAGCCATCCTTTCAAGGCGAAGATTATCCCGAAGCCAATCAGGATACTGATGACGAATCGCACGACGCGGGTCGTCACCGCGTGATTACACGCTCGATCGACATGGCAAGGATGGCGGCGCCCAACAGCACCGACGCGTATCGAACCAAGGTCACTTGCCGCGCCGGAAAAAGAGGCCAGAGCAATAGGCCAGCGATAAAAAATCCCACGGCGTGGAACAGCGGGAGTGAAACCGAAGGCCAGAGCGATCGGCCCAGCAAGGGGATCACGGCGAATGCCGCCATCGCAGCTATCCACGTCGCCGCAGTACGCACTGGTCGCCGCATGCCCGGCATTTTACGCGACGCGGTCCGACGGGCGCCCTTGGAACGCATAGGCGCCCGCAGGAACGACGATCGGGACGGCGATGCGACGTCGGCACAGGTCCCAGACGGACGCTGGTACAGACCGGCGCCGGAGCGTTTTACGGCGGTAGCTATACGGTAGCTATTCGAAAAGCGCCGATTTTTTGAATCCCAGTAAGTTGTTTGATTCTAAATGGAGCCGGCGACGTGACTCGAACACGTGACCTGCTGATTACGAATCAGCTGCTCTACCAACTGAGCTACGCCGGCCAGGCGGGAAACCGCAATTTTAGCACGCGCGTCGTTCCAGCCCCTAGCCCCAGGCGCCAGCTCCTCGCCGCTATCGTTTGAAATAGGTGTCGGTCTTGTCGATCCAGTCCTGACGCACCGGGCTGAACACGTCGATGACGATGGTGTCCTCGAGCACCTCGACGCCGTGCAGCGCGTTGCCCGGAATCTGCATCGCCTCGCCGCCGCGCACGATGGTGTCGACGCCGTCGGTCGTGAATCGCAGCGCGCCGCTGAGGACGATGCTGATCTGCTCGTTCGGGTGCGCGTGCGGTGGCACCGCTCCGCCGCGCTTGAGCGCGAACCGTCCGACGGTCATCGATTCACCGGTGATGAAGCGGCGCTCGATCGCGTCGGTGATCTGCTCAGGAGAGATGTCAGCCCAGCGATGGTGGTGTGGCATGTTCCAGCGATTGTGATATACTACATGACTGAACTAGATGGCCATTGCCGAACGGACCGGACTCTTCGCCGTGTTGCACGCCTCGGGCGTTCTCGAGAGCCGTATCGAACAGAAGCTCGCAGCCGTCGATCTGTCGCTCGCCAAGCTGGCAGCGCTCCATCAGCTCAGCCAGGCGGGGGAGTCGCTTCCACTAGGTCAGTTGGCCGACCGCCTGCGGTGTGTGAAATCCAACGTCACTCAACTGGTGGATCGTCTCGAGGCGGACGGTCTGGTCAGTCGGACAGCGGATTCGAGCGATCGCCGTTCGCGTCTCGCAGTGCTGACCGACGCCGGCCGTAAGGCGTACGCCCGAGGAAGCCAGATTCAGGCGGAGTCAGAGCAGGAACTGTTCGAGGCGCTCACGGCAGACGAGACTGAAACCCTGCATCGGCTGCTCGCGAAGCTGGAGAAGTAGGGCCTTTTTTTGGTCGATAGTTCAGCAATGTACAGTTCATCCATAACCGATAGAAGAGGAGAGCAGCATGACGACACTCACCCAGACCTGGAATGAAAGCGGAAACGATGCGGCGCGGCGATCGAGAGGGAAGGTTGCGTTCGTCTGGACCCTGCAGATACTCAGCGCGGCGATGTTCCTGTTTGCGGGGGCACACAAGCTGGCCGGCGGCGAGGACATGGTTCAGGCGTTCGCCACCATCGGCATCGGTCAGTGGTTCCGGTACTTCACCGGGATCCTCGAGATCACCGGCGCGATCGCGCTGCTCGTCCCATCGCTGGCGTTTTACGGCGCAACCGCGCTGCTCGTGACGATGATCGGTGCGGTGACGACGCATCTGTTCATCATCGGCGGCAACCCGGCGCCTGCCGCGGTGCTGTTGGTGGTCAACGGCATCATCGCGTGGGCTCGCGGGAGCCGGTCGTGAGCCGCGTCACAACGCTGACCGCGACGGCGGAGGGCCTCGACCAATCCTCGTTGAATCGTCTCTTCAACGAGGCGCGCACTTACAACAAATGGCTGCCCAAGCGCGTGCCCGACGCCCTGCTGCGGCAGGTGTACGACCTCGCGAAGTTTCCGCCGACCTCCGCGAACACGCAGCCGATGCGCATCGTTTTCGTGTCGGGTCCGGATGCCAAAGCCCGCCTGCGCGGAGCGCTGGTGCAGGCCAACGTCGACAAGGTGATGAGCGCGCCGGTCACGGCGATCGTCGCGCACGATCTCGAGTTCCACGAGAAGCTGCCGGTGCTGATGCCGCACGCGGACTTCCGGAGCCACTTCGCGAACCTCACGCCGGAAGTGCGCGAGCCGCCGCGGCCCAGGGCAGCGCCATGCAGGGCGCGTATCTGATCTTGGCAGCCCGCGCGCTCGGCCTGGACGCCGGGCCGATCGGCGGTTTCGACCGCGCCAAGGTGGATGCCGAGTTCTTTCCGAACAGCAGCTGGCGATCGCACTTTCTCGTCAACCTCGGCTACGGCGATCCCGACGGCTTGTTCCCGAGAAATCCACGGCTCGATTTCGATGAGGCGTGCCGAACCGAATGACCAAATGGTTGCTCGCAGTACGTCCCTGCGTTACGATAGATGGTTCAGGCCATCCGGAAATTCGCTACAGAGGGTCGTACACCGCGCATGCCCGATACGTCCACGCCTGGCGCTGTTGAAGCCGCCGACCTCGTCGTGCGCGGGGCGCGCACCCACAACCTCAAGAACATCGACGTCACGCTTCCGTCGGGGAAGCTGATCATCATCACCGGTGTCAGCGGCTCGGGAAAGTCGTCGCTGGCCTTCGACACGATTTACGCCGAGGGGCAGCGGCGTTACGTCGAGTCTCTGTCCGCGTACGCCCGGCAATTTCTCGAGCGCATGGAGAAGCCTGACGTCGATCGCATCGACGGCATCTCGCCCGCGATCGCGATCCGGCAGAAGAACAGCATC